>NZ_CP175666.1:5289628-5985541 GCF_046097045.1 Lysobacter sp. Hz25 | reverse complement strand
CTGTAATGCGTCTTCTTATGCGTAACTGACTCGGTCGGCAGGCCTGGCGGCGCAGCGGACGAAAGCGGCCGAGCGCACGATGCGAACATCGTGGCGGACAGGGCCGGGGGTCGGTCAGACTACCATCGGGACCCAGTCCGGAACAGGACTAATCCACAGGTTCATGCACAGGCTGCGCGCGTCGCGCCGACGCGCACGACGCCGTCGTCGACGGGTCGGTCCAAACGTCAAAGTAAACAAGGGCTTGACCCGGACTCTGGGCAACCTCTAGAATCGGCGGTCCTATTACGTCGTTACATCGAGCCGGATCATGGCCACCAAGCGCACCTACCAGCCCAGCAACCTCAAGCGCAAGCGCGACCACGGTTTCCGTGCCCGCATGGCGACCGCCGACGGCCGCAAGATTCTCGCCCGTCGTCGCGCCAAGGGCCGCAAGCGTCTCTGCGCCTAAGCGTCGATTCGGCCGCCTGCGCTGACCCAGCGTCGCGCGGCCGTACGCATACGATGAATTCGACCCGCTTCCCGCGCATCGCGCGGGTACGCGCGCGCTCCGACTTCGATCGAATTTTCAAGCATGGTCGGCGCGTGGCGCTGCCCGTGCTTGCTCTGCATTTCCAAGCCGATCAGGCCGTCGCCCCGCGACTGGGTCTGGCCGTGTCGCGCAAGGTCGATCCGCATGCGGTCGGCCGCAACCGCATCAAACGCGTGTTGCGCGACGCCTTCCGCCATGTCCGGGACGAACTGGCGCCGGGCGACTATGTAATCGTCGCCCGCCCCGGCGCCTCGCGCTGCAGCGGCGAGGAACTCCGCACCGCCTTCCACAGTCTGCTCAAGCGCGCCGGTACCCGGCCTGCGCCTGCATTGCCCCTGACTCCTGCGCCCGGCACAATGCCGGCCGCTTCCCCCTCCGACCCCCTGCCGGACCCCGGTCCCGGCTGAGCCTGCCTGCTGCCCATGAACCAGACCCGTGCTTTTCTGATCCTCGCCTGGCTGATGGTGGCGACCTTGTTGTGGATGGAATGGGGCAAGGAGAAGTCGGCGCCGCCGGCTCCGATTGCGGCCGCCGTCGCACCGGCCAGCAGCGTGCCCACGGCTGCGCCCGCAGTTGCCGCCGGCGTGCCGGGCGCTCCGAACACCGCCGCGGTGCCGAACACCCCGGCCGCCGCCTCGACGGTGACCACCGCCGGCGCCACCGCCGGCGAGGCCCTGGTCGTGGTGACCACCGACGTGCTCAAGGTCAACCTGCGCGGCGGCGAGCTCAGCGAAGCCGACCTGCTCAAGTACCCGATGACCTCCGAGCCGAACAGCCCGCCGATGCGTCTGCTGGCGAGCGACTCGACCCTGTACTTCGTCGCCCAGAGCGGCTGGGTCAGCCAGGGCAACGCCGCGCCGACCCACGAGTCGGGTTTCCGCTACGCCGGCGACCAGCGCAACCTGGTCCTGGCCGCGGGCGCCAACGAACTCGCCGTGCCCTTCACCTGGACCGGCCCGAACGGCGTCAGCATCCAGCGCACCTACACCTTCCGCCGCGGCGACTACGCCGTGCGCGTGCGCGACGAAGTCGTCAACGCCAGCACCTCGCCGTGGCAGGGCTACGTCTACCGCCAGCTCAGCCGGGTGCCGCGTGAGCTCGCCCACAAGGGTCCCTTCAGCCCCGAGCAGTACAGCTTCCAGGGCGCGGCGTGGTACAGCCCGACCGACAAGTACGAGAAGCGCAAGTTCGAGGACTTCAGCGACGACGGCAAGCTCGACAAGCAGGTCAACGGCGGCTGGATCGCGATGTTGCAGCACCACTTCTTCGCCGCCTGGATCCCGGGCGCGAAGGACGCGGGCCAGTTCTCGCTCGAAGAGCTCAGCGCCGGCGCCGCGCCGCAGTACTTGATCCGCGACATGGGCCCCGGCGTCAACGTCGCCCCGGGCGCCAAGGCGGTCACCGAAGCGCGCCTGTGGGTCGGCCCGAAGCTGGTCAAGGCGATCGAAGCCCAGGACGTCGCCGGCCTCGACCGCGCCGTCGACTTCAGCAGCTACAGCATCTTCGCGACCCTCGCCAACGGCCTGTTCTGGCTGTTGGAGAAAATGCACAACCTGTTCGGCAACTGGGGCTGGGCCATCGTCGGCCTGGTGGTGTTGCTCAAGCTCGCCCTGTACCCGCTGTCGGCGGCGCAGTACAAGTCGGCGGCGAAGATGCGCAAGTTCCAGCCGCGCGTCGCCCAGCTCAAGGAGCGTTACGGCGACGACAAGCAGAAGTTCCAGATGGCGCTGATGGAGCTGTACAAGAAGGAGAAGATCAATCCGGTCGGCGGCTGCCTGCCGCTGCTGCCGCAGATGATCATCTTCATGACCTTGTACTGGATGCTCGCCGAGTCGGTCGAGCTGCGTCATGCGCCGTGGTTCGGCTGGATCCAGGACCTGACCGCGCGCGATCCCTTCTTCGTGCTGCCGCTGATCAACATCGCGATCATGTGGGCGACCCAGAAGCTGACGCCGATGACCGGCATGGACCCGGCTCAGGCCAAGATGATGCAGTTCATGCCGCTGATCTTCGGCGTGATCCTGGCCTTCTTGCCGGCCGGCCTGGTGCTGTACCAGGTGGCCAACGGCGGCCTCGGCCTGCTGCAGCAGTATCTGACCACCAAGCGCTACGCCGAAGCGACGCCGGCGACCAGCAAGGAATGACGATCCGGTTCGCGCCCTGAACCGATCGACGAAGCCCGCCGCCAGGCGGGCTTCGTGTTTGTGGGGGCTATGCCGGGGGAGGGGCGTCCTGCCGGATTTCCTTGGGTCGCAAGCCGCGACTGCGACCCCGCAAAGGCCGGCGCAAACTTCACCACAGCGACGGGCGTATCCCTGCAGGACCCCACTCCTGCAAGCCGGACCGCGTTACTTTCGTGACGACGACGGAGGGGCCACTATCATGTCGCCCATGACCGACGCCCCCGCCCGCGACACCATCGCCGCCATCGCGACCGCGCCCGGCGCCGGCGGGGTCGGCATCGTCCGCCTGTCCGGCCCGCGTTCGCTGGCCATCGCCGAAACCGTCGCCGCGCGCGCGCTGCGGCCGCGCCATGCGCATTACGTACGCTTCCGCGACGAGCACGACGAGACCATCGACGACGGCATCGCCCTGTACTTCGCCGCGCCGGCCAGCTACACCGGCGAAGACGTGGTCGAACTGCAGGCGCACGGCGGCCCGGCCTTGCTCGAAACCCTACTCGCACGCGCCTGCGCCCTCGGCGCGCGACGCGCGCGCCCCGGCGAATTCAGCGAACGTGCGTTTCTCGAAGGCCGCCTCGACCTCGCCCAGGCCGAAGCGGTGGCCGACCTGATCGCCGCCGCCGACGGCCGCGCCGCGCGCGCCGCACGGCGCGCCCTCGACGGCGAGTTCTCGCGCCGGGTCGAGGCCTTGGCCGGCGATCTGCTCGCCATCCGCGTCCACGTCGAAGCGGCGATCGATTTCGCCGACGAACCGCTCGACACCCTGGGCGGTGCGGCGCTGCTCGCGCGCTTCGCCGCCGCCTCAGCGAAACTCGACGACCTGCTCGCCGCCGCCGAACGCGGCCGCCGCCTGCGCGATGGCTTGCACGCCGTGATCGTGGGCCCGCCGAATGCCGGCAAGAGCTCCCTGTTGAACGCCCTGGCCGGCAGCGACCGCGCCATCGTCACCGACATCGCCGGCACCACCCGCGACCTGCTGCACGAGACAGTCAAGCTCGACGGCGTCGAACTGACCCTGGTCGACACCGCCGGCCTGCGCGACGGCGGCGATGCGATCGAGCGCGAAGGCATGCGCCGCGCGCGCGGCGAACTCGGTCGCGCCGACTTGGCCATCGTGGTGCTCGACGCCAGCGATCCCGAAACCGGTCTGCAGGCGGTCGCCGAGGCGATCGCCGAAGTGCCGGCGCGGTTGTACGTCTACAACAAGATCGACCTGATCGAATCCGATTACGGCTCGCCGACGCCGGTCGATATCGGCGGCGAAGACCGTGTGTTCGTTTCCGCCCGCAGCGGCGCCGGGCTCGACGGTCTGCATGCGCGCCTGCGCGCCTTGGCGCAGGGCGACGCCGCCGAATCCTCCGAAGGCGCCTTCACCGCGCGCGCGCGCCATGTCGACGCCTTGCTGCGCGCACGCGAAGAGCTCGACGATGCGCGCGTGCAGCTCGATCACGAGATGCTCGACCTGGCCGCGGAGGCCTTGCGGCAGGCGCACGACGCGCTCGGCGAGATCACCGGGCGGGTGCGCGCGGATGATCTGCTGGGGCATATCTTTTCGAGTTTTTGTATCGGCAAGTAGCGTGCGCATGGAACCGGTCGCCGCCGATCGCGTTGATTGAGTTCCCGTCGTCGCTTTCCATCGCTCCAGGGTAGGAGCGGCGTCCTACTGGATTTCCTTCGGTCACAAGCCGCGACCGCGTTGCCTCGGTCTCGCCTCGTCGCTCTCGAAGCCGCAAGGGGTAGGAGCGACGCAAGTCGCGACCGCGTCGTGGCGATTGCTGCGCTTCTTACCGCAGAGCGATATAGCAACATCAAGAGCAGAGCTTCCGTCCGCTAACGCGGCCGGGTTACTTTCTTTTGCTAAGCCCAAAAGTCCGTCTGGATTCCCTTCGGTCAAAGGTAACCAAAGAAAAGGGCTCTCCTTGCAAGGGCACAGGCCACGAGTGCGTAGCTAGCGCCGGGATTTTTCGATAGGACATCCTTGTCCTATCGAAAAACGGCGCACGTCCTGTGCGCCGCCCTACGGGTCTCCGGATGTTCTCGCGGGTTCGGTACTGCGCCAAGCTCATCCCGACAACGACAACGACAACGACAACGACAACGGGCAACCGCAACCGGTGATCGACCACTGTAGGAGCGGCGTGAGCCGCGACCGCGAACTTTCGATGGCGACGATACTTCGCAGCCGACATCAAATCCCGTCCTAAGCCATCGTCTTGGCCTTGGCTGTTGCTGTGCGCCGATTCGCACTCGCGAAGGCAATCGAAGACCCGGAGGGCGGCCCGCAGGGATGCGGGCCGTTTTTCATCGGGACAGGGATGTCCCGTATGAAAAATCCCTGCGTCGGCACCGCTCGTGCGGGCCTGTGATTCAAAACAAAAGCATTTTTCTTTGGTTACCTTTCTTTTGTTGCTTATGACAAAAGAAAGTAACCCGCCGCTTTAGTGGCGGAAGCTCTTGGCGTTTGACCTAGACCTAGACCTAGATCTTGCTTGAGCGATACGCCGCGAGACCGAAGCAGCGCAGTCGCGGCTCGCGCCGCTCCTACCCTGCGAAAGTACGTTGCTTCGACGAGCGACGTCGGCGTTGTCGCCTCTGCGCATCCCGTGGTCGCGGCTCACGCCGCTCCTACACGGGAAGGACGGATCTCATTCTGATGCGGTCGAATCCAGCGACGACAGCGCGAGTCCGGTTGCCGGCGCGATCAGCGCCCCAACACCCCGAACACCACCACCGCCGCGATCAACGCCGCCACCACCGCGAAGAAAATCTTGACCCAGCTGTAGGGCCGCTCGCCGGCGAGTTGCCCGGTGTAGCCGTTGGCCAACACCTGGAAGCTGCGCGAGCCGTAGGTGTAGCTGACCAGCCAGACCGGGACCAGGATGTGTTTGAAGGTGCGGCCGCGATACCTGGCGTCGACCTGCAGGTTGCGTTGGGTGTCACCGGGGACTTCGGCCGAGCACAGGCTGCGGGTCTGTTCCTGCATCGAGCTTTCGCTGAGCACCGAGGCGGCGCGCAGGTCGACCTGGTAGCGCTCGACGATCCAGCCGCGCACGAACTCGGGCGAATACGGTTTGAGGTCGCTGGTGGTCGGGAACTGGCCGATCTGTTCGAGCAGGTTCGCGTGCACGCCGACCGTGCCGGGCACCAGGTCGTCGTCGAAGAAGTGCTGCAACGAGCCGGCCGCGGGTTCCCAGCGGGTGTGGCGCACTTGGCGCGTCTTGTGCTGGCCGTTTTCGGTGTAGCTCTCGGTCTCGTAGTAGTAATGACCGGCCTCGGCGGTCCAGTCCGCCGAGACGTGGGCGTCGAAGGTCCAGTACGGCAGGTATACGCCCTTGAGGGTGTCGGTCAGGGCGGCGTGCTTGAGCCGGTTCGGCGCGAACCAGCGCGTGCCGTACCACTTGCGGATGATGTCGCGCACCTGGCCGTCGCTGATCTTGAACGGCAGCAGGCTCTGCGGGGTGATCGCATCGCCGAGCGATTCGTGGTCGATCACCGCCGGCGAGCCGCAAAATTCGCAGCGCTGCGCGACCTTGCCGTCGACGAACACCGAGATCGCCTTGCAGCTTTGGCATTGCACTTCGCGGCGTTCGCCGCCGCCGCCGTAGCCGCGCTGGTCGCTGGGGTGCTGGGCGAGCGCGCTGACCAGATCCAGTTCCACGACCTGCTCGCCCAACGCTTCTTGCGCAGGCGACCACGGCACGATCGTGCCGCAGTAGGGGCAGGCCAGGGACTGCTTGGCCGCATTCCATTGCAGATCCCCGCCGCACTCCGGGCAGGGATGCTTGCCGACGGTGGCGTTGTCCATCAGCCGCGCAGGAATTCTTCGAGTGCGGCCTTGGCGATGCGGGTGGCGCTGCCGATCTTGCGGGCCTTGAGCTCGCCTGCGGCGATCGCGGCCATGACGTCCTCGACCGAGACGCCGAGCGCGGCGGCGGCCTGCTCGGGCGTCAGCACCTCAAGCGCGTTGGCCGCCCCCGGCACCGGCGGCGGAGTCGCGCCGGCGGGGGCCTGCGCCTGCCCGCTCTGCATGCTGCGCATCATCTCCTGGGCGATGCCGAAGCCGACCGCCATCTGCGCCGGCACCGCGGCGGCCGCGCCGGCTTCGCCGCCCTGGCCCATGGCGTGGCCCATCTGGAACTTCACGTAGTCGTTGAGGTTGCCGACCACGCCCATGCTCGAGCGCGCGTCGATGGCCTTCTCGACTTCCGGCGGCACCGACACGTTCTCGAGCACGAAGGCGGTGATCTCGATGCCGTACTTGCCGGTCATGGCCGGGTTGATGATCGGCAACAGCGCGTCGCCGAGTTCGCCGTAGCGCGAGGCCACGTCGAGCGCCGGCACGTTGGCGGTCGCCAGGGCCTCGGTGAACACGCTGACGATGCGCGAACGCATGGTGTCGGCGAATTCGTCGAGGCGGAAATTCTGGTCGGTGCCGGCCACTTCCCTGAGGAACTTGGGTGCGTCGACGATACGGAAATCGTAGGTGCCGAAGGCGCGCAGACGGACCACGCCGAAGTCGGCGTCGCGCATCATCACCGGGTTGGAGGTGCCCCACTTGTTGCCGGTGAACAGGCGCGTGTTGAGGAAGTAGACGTCGCACTTGAACGGCGAGTTGAAGCCGTACTTCCAGCCCAGGATGGTCGACAGGACCGGGATGTTCTCGGTCTTGAGGGTGTGCTTGCCGGGTCCGAACAGGTCGGCGTACTGGCCGGCGGCGACGAACTGCACCTGCTGCGACTCGCGCACGATCAGCTGGGCGCCGTTCTTGATCTCCTTGTCGTCGTCCGGGTAGCGGAACGACAGGGTGTCGCGCGAATCATCGGTCCACTCGATGATCTCCAGCAGCTCGCCCTTGATGAAACCCAGAATGCTCATGTCCCGCTCCCTGCCTGTGGTGCGGCGATTCTAGAACACGCCGGTTTAGAGCAGGCTGCTTTAGGGCAGGCCGCTTAGAGCAGACCGGCCCCGGGCAATCCGAAGCAATCCGATCCAGGGCAAGCCGATCCGGAGCAGACCGATGTGAGGTCTGCGACGGTCGGCGGGCCCGGCCGCTGGGTCGGGTTCGGACCGAACCGGGGCCGCATGGGGTGGAGGGCAGGGTGGACGCGATGCGACCGCCTGCCCGATGTCCCGGCCGGGCTCGCGCAACCCCGCGCCGCGCACGATGTTGCATCGCCGCGACGTCGCCCCGGCCCGGGCGGACCCTCGCGCCGCCGGGTGACGAAATTTGTGCAATTCGTCGCGCCAGGGGCGCGAACCGACACACCCGGTATCGGTCCGGGCCGCGATGGGTGGCACACTCCATGTCTGACGCCTATCCCGAGGCCCCCAGCCAACCTGAACGCTTGACAAACGCGGCTCCGTAGCGCGTCCTATCGGGCGTGCGCCCGGCCCCGTATCGGACGGGTCTCGCGTACTTCAGGGGAGTTTTTGCCAATGATCGTCGCTAACAATGACCGGCGTAACAGCCGGCTGTCCGCTGTAATGCAGGTCTCCGCCGTGATCGCGCTGGGATGCGCGCTGGCGGCCTGCGGAAAGAAGGAAGACGCCGCGCCCGCCACGGATGCGGCGCCCGCGACCGCGGCCACCGCTCCGGCGGTGACGGCGCAGACCGCCGTATCGGCCAAGGTCTCGGCCTTGTCGGTCGAGCAGCTGCGCGAGGCCGCCCGCAAGGCCTATGTGGAGAACCGCCTGTACGCGCCGGCCGAGGACAACGCCGTCGAGTACTACCTCGCCCTGCGCGAGAAAGCCCCGGCCGACGCCGTGGCCTCGAGCGCGCTGACCGACCTGCTGCCGATGACGGTCATCGCGACCGAACAGAGCGTGGGCCGCGAGGACTTCGCCGAAGCCCAGCGCCTGGCCGCGCTGATCGAACGCGCCGATCCGCAGCATCCGGCGGTCGCCCGCCTGAAGGCCAGCATCGGCACTTCGCAGGAGGCCCTGGCCAAGCGTGCCGAGCAGGAAAAGCTGACCGCCGAAGAGCAGCTCAAGAAGCAGGCCGAGGTGGAGAAGCAGCGCCAGACTCAACAGCAGCAGCAACAGCAGCAGGCCGCCCAGCAACTGGCGACCCAGCAGGCCGCCGAACGCCAGGCGGCGACGCAGCGCGAAGCCGAGCAACGTGCGGCCGACCAACGCGCCGCCGAGCAGCGCGCCAGCGAACAGCGCAGCGCCGAGCGTCCGGCCGCGACCGAGCGTGCGGCGACGGCGTCGACCGCGACCCCGGCCAGCGAACTGCGCGCCGTGTCGACTCCAGCTCCGCGCTATCCGCCGGAAGCCCTGCGGGCCGGCCAGTCGGGCGAGGTGCAGGTCGAGTTCACCGTCGGCACCGACGGTTCGGTCACCGCCGCACGCGTGGTCCGTTCCAACCCGGCCCGCGTGTTCGATCGCGAAGCCGTCAACGCGGTGCGCAAGTGGCGTTTCCAGCCGGTCCCGAGCCAGGTCACCACCCGGCGCACGATCGGCTTCAACCCGGGCGGTTGATCCGCGCGGCGTTCGCCGTCATCGCAGAACGAAAAAGCCCGGCGCGAGCCGGGCTTTTTCTTGGGTGTTGCCGGGTGTCGCAGCGGTGGGGTTCGATCCGGGGCCTCGCTGCCGCCGGCCCTGCCAGTCGCAGGCCGCCTCGACCAGCCCGGCTCAGCCCAAGGCCGCCTACAGCGGCCGAATCAAGCCGAATTAACCCGATATCGCCAGCGTCTCGTTGTGGTAACGGCGCACCGCCGCGAACCACAGCAGCGCCGCCAGGGCGAAGGCCGTGGCCAGGTACACCGCCCAGATCTGGCCCGAGATCGCCTCGCCGCGGATCACCTTGAGCAGCAGCTGGTTCTGCGCCAGGAACGGCACCGCGAACTGCCACAGCTGGGTCTTGAGCGGGTTGACCATCAACACGAAGGTCGGCAGCAGCGGCATCAGCATCAGCCAGGTGATGTGGCTCTGCGCTTCCTTCAGGCTCTTGGCCGCGGCCGAGAGATAGGTCAGCAGCGCGGTGCCGATGAACGACATCGGCATCAGGATCAGCAGCATCTGGCCGATCGCCGGCAGGCTGACGTCGAGCATCTGGCCGATGCCGCTGCTCATCTGCGAACTGAGCTTGAAGGCGAACAGGGTCAGCAACAGCGACAGCAGGCCGAGGATACAGGCCGCGGCGATCTTGCCGCTGACGATCGAGCCGCGCGAGGCCGGGGTGGCCAGCAAGGGCTCCAGCGACTGGCGTTCGCGTTCGCCGGCGGTGGCGTCGATGATCAGGTAAGCGCCGCCAATGAAGGACGTCATGATCAGCAGGTAGGGCAGCAGCGCCGACAGCACCAGGCCGCGCTTGGCCTCGGGCGTGGCGACGTCGCGGTCGCCGACGTTGACCGGCTGGGCGACCGTGGCGGCGATGCCGCGGGCGAGCAGGCGCAGCACGCCGACCTGGCGGCTGTAGCCCTCCAGCGCCGCGCGCACGCGCCGGCTCGGGATCTCGGCGTCGCGGCGGGTGCTGTCCTGGACGATCTCGACCAGGGCCGGCTCGCCCTGCTTCCAGTTCTCGGCGTAGTCCTTGGCGACGATCAGGGCGACGTCGTGGTCCTGGTTCTGGATCGCCGCGTCCAGGTCGGCCGGCGCCGCGATCGCGACGATATTCTGGGTGGCGAGGAACTTGATCAGGTTCGGCGCGTGTTCGGCGCCGCGCACCGGCACCCGCAGCTCGGTGTCGAGCTGGGTGCGCGCGCGGTTCTCGGCCAGCGCGCCCATGCCGAGCATCAGCAGCGGATACAGCAGCGGGCCGAGCAACAAGGCGATGGCGAGGGTGCGGCGGTCGCGCGAGATGTCGAGCAGTTCCTTGCGGATCACCGCCCACATGGCGGAAAAGGCGGCGGTGTTCATGCGTGCAGGCCCTCGTCGCTGCCGATCGCCTGGACGAAGGCGTCTTCGAGATTGTCCTGGCCGGTTTGCGCGCGCAGCTCGTCGGCGGTGCCGGCGGCCACGACCTGGCCCTTGGCGATGATGACGATGCGGTCGCACAGCGCCGCCACCTCTTGCATGATGTGGCTGGAGAAGATCACGCAGCGCCCCTCCTCGCGCAGACCGCGCAGGAAGCCGCGCATCGCCCGCGTGGTCATCACGTCCAGGCCGTTGGTGGGCTCGTCCAGGATTACGTTGCGCGGGTCGTGGACCAGAGCGCGGGCGATCGCGGTCTTGGTGCGCTGGCCTTGCGAGAAGCCTTCGGTCTGGCGGTCGAGGATGTCGCCCATGTCCAGCGCCTGCGACAGCGCGCGGGTGCGCTCGTCGATCAGGCCGCGCGACAGGCCGTGCAGCTCGCCGAAGTAGGCGATGTTCTCGCGTGCGGTCAGGCGCTTGTAGACGCCGCGCGCATCCGGCAGCACGCCGAGCGCACGACGCACCGCGGCCGGGTCGCGGCCGGCGTCCATGCCGTCCACGCGCACTTCGCCGCGGTCGGGCCGCATCAGGGTGTAGAGCATGCGCAGGGTGGTGGTCTTGCCGGCGCCGTTGGGGCCGAGCAGGCCGGTGATCTGGCCGTCGCGGGCTTCGAAGTCGACGCCTTGCACGGCATGGACGGTACCGGTCTTGGTCTTGAAGCTTTTATGCAGATCGTGAGCTGAAATCATGGCTTCCACGCGATTCGGTTATGAGGACGGGGAGTCGGAACGGCGAAGGTCGTCGGTACGGGGCGGTTTCATCGGGCGGTCTCGTCGCTTCCCGATTCCCCATGGCCGATTCCCGGTTCTTACGGCTCCCAGCCGTTGAAAGAAACGAACGGCGGCACGTAGCCGAGCGCATCGAGGCAACGCGCATCGAGCTGCTTGGCGTCGGCGCTTTCGACGAACTGCCCGAGCAGCTTCGGCGTGCAGCCGATGCGCAGCGCACCGTGGCCCTGGCCGCGCAGGATCAGATGACGGCCGTTCGGCAGGTGCTTGACCACTTGGTCGCCGTAGCGAGGCGGCGTGACCGGATCGAGTTCGCCCGACAGCAGCAGGGTCGGCAGGCTCGACTTGAACGGCGCGTGGAAATCCTTCGGGCGCTGCCCGGTCGGCCAGGCCTGGCACTGCGCGATCAGGGTCTTGCTCATGGCGTCGCCGATCACCGTGTCGGCATCGCGCGGATCGGGCTTGAGCAGGTCGACGTCCTCGGCGCAGATCACCGACAACTGCATGCCGTAGTTGAGCTCGTCGTTGAGCTGGCTCTCGATCATCTTCGACAGCGCCATCAGCGGCGCGTAGCGGCCCTGGTCGGCTTCGTTCAAGACCAGCGGCAACAGCGAAGCGGCTTCCGGCGCGTACGAGAACATCCGGGTCAGCATGCCGACCTGGACCGCGCTGATCGGCGCGCGCTTCTGCTCGCCGGTGTGCGGGTCGCGGTAATCGACCTCGACCGGCGTCTGCAGGCGCGCCATGAGCTGGCGCAGCTGTTCGCGCGGTTCGCCGCCGAAGCGCGCGCGGCAGGCCGGGATCTGCTGGCACAGCTTGAACTGCAGGGCGAGGGCGTTGTCGAGATTGCGCGCGTGCTCGCTGCCGAGCACGAGTTCGTTCGGCACCACGCCGTCGAGCACCACGCTGCGGGTGTGCTGCGGGTAGCGAGTGGCGTATTGCTGGGCGACGCGGGTGCCGTAGGACACCCCGACCAGGTCGATCTTGGCTGCGCCGATGGCGGCGCGCACCGCGTCGAGATCGGCGATCGCGTCGCTGGTAGTGAAGCGGCTGGCGTCGACCTTGAGTTGCTTGGCGCAGTGCTCGACCGCTTGCACCGCGGCGTCGAACTGAGCGGCCTCGTCGCGATGGGGCTGGTTTTCGCCGCTGGCGTCGCGGCAGGCGAGCGGCGAGGACTTGCCGGTGCCGCGCTGGTCGATCAGGACGATGTGGCGGTGCTTGCGCACCTCGCGGAAGGCCGCATCGACGCTCGGCCAGGATTCGGTCGCCGCCTGGCCGGGGCCGCCGGCGAGGAAGAACACCGGGTCCTCGGCGACGCCGGCCTCGTCGGTGGCCGGCAGCCAGGCCAGGTTGAGCTTGAGCTTGCGGCCCTTGGGCTCGGCGGCGTTCTCCGGCACCTCGAATTGCGTGCACTGCGCCGCGATCGTGCCGCTGGCATAGGGCGTGGACAGGGTGCAGGGATCGAACACGATCCGGCCGTAGTGGCGCTTGATCGCGTTGCCGTCGTGGCCCTTGGCGCTGTCGTTCGCGGAGCCGTCCCGGCCGCAGCCGCTCAGTGCGGCCGCCGCGAGCATCGCGGCGAGTCCGACGACCGCGAGGCTGCGCGGTCGGTATCCGTATCGAAATGGGTGCATGTCCGTTTCTCGTTCCCAGGCGGTGCGCCTTCAAGAATGACAGACGGGCGCGATGGGAAAAATGTGACCGGACTGAAGCGACGGATTTCGATGCGGGGCTGCGCGCTCGCAACCGAGGCGGCGATGGAGTCGCTGCGGCGCCTCCAGGCAGGTGCCGCCGGGCCCGGCTCCGCGCTGCGGCGCCGGGTCGCGCGCTGGGCGCTTACTTCGAGGAGACGTACTTCTCGCGGCGGATCTGCGGCACCGGCAGGCCGTAGCCCTTGAGCGCCTCGAAGCAGGTGTCGACCATGTTCGGGTTGCCGCACAGGTAGGCGATGTCGCCGTCGGCGCTCGGCGCGAACTCTTCCAGGAACTGCTGGACGTAGCCGTGGCGCACGTCCGCGTGCGGCTGCTCGGGCAGCTCGCGCGAGAAGCAGGGCACGAAGCGGAAGTTCGGATGGCGGTCGGCGAAGGCGCGGAAGTCGTCGCCGTACAGCAGCTCGACCGGCGAGCGTGCGCCGTACAGCAGCACGACCTCGATGCCGCGGTCGCGGATCTGGGCTTCCAGTTGCGGCAGCATCGCCCGGTACGGGGTCACGCCGGTGCCGGTGGCGATCAGCAGGTAGCGGCGGTTGGTGTCGGCCGGGTTGAGACAGAAGCGGCCGAACGGCCCGCTGGCCTGGACCAGATCGCCGTCGCCCATGCCCTCGAACAGCGCCGTCGCAGCGCCGCCGGCGACGTAGCTGACCGCGATCTCGACCGTTTCGCCCGCGCCCAGGGCGTGGTCGTGGATGTTCGCCAGCGAGTAGCTGCGCTTGGTCGCGGTGCCGTCGGCGTACTGGAAGTGAACCTGGATGAACTGGCCGGGGATGTAGTCCAGCGGCTCGCCGTCGTCGCGCAGGAAGACATAGTGGCCGACGGTCGGGGCCAACATCCGGCGCGAAACGAGTTTGAGCGGAAACTGCTTCATGGAGATCGTGCTTCTGGATCGTGCCGTCTAAGGCGCGTGGGCGTTCGGACGCGAAGGGCGACCCGGGCGATGGTCGGTGCGGCCGTCTGGTGCAAAGTCTGGGGACTGTGCGGGGCTGCGCAACGCGGGAATTCGCAACAGTCTGTGACCGGAGCGCCACCGCGGGGCCGCCTATACTAAGGCATTCGCCGCGGGGCCCGCGGCCAGGCTTCCCGAGAACACTCCGAATGACCCAGTCCCAGGCCGCCTCCCCAGCGGCATCGGCCGAGCCGGTGCCGGCCCTGCGCGTGCGCGCACTGCGCAAGACCTACGACAACCGCGTCCAGGCCCTGAAGGGCGTGTCCCTGGACGTCGCCCCGGGCGACTTCTTCGCCCTGCTGGGCCCCAACGGCGCCGGCAAGTCGACCCTGATCGGCATCGTCAGCTCGCTGGTCAACCTCAGCGAAGGCTCGGTGTCGATCTTCGGCACCGACCTGGCGACCCAGCGCCAGGCGGCGATGCGCCTGATCGGGCTGGTGCCGCAGGAGCTGAACTTCAACATGTTCGAGAAGCCCATCGACATCCTCGTCAATTACGCGGGCTTCTACGGCGTGCCGAGGGCGGTGGCGCTGCAGCGCGCCGAGGAAGAGCTCAAGCGCGCCCAGCTGTGGGAAAAGGCCAACATGATGAGCCGCACCCTGTCGGGCGGCATGAAGCGGCGGCTGATGATCGCCCGCGCCATGATGACCCGGCCGCGCCTGCTGATCCTCGACGAGCCCACCGCCGGGGTCGATATCGAGATCCGCCGCGGCATGTGGAAGACCCTGCGCGAGATCAACGCCGCCGGCACCACCATCATCCTGACCACCCATTACCTGGAAGAGGCCGAAAGCCTGTGCCGCAACCTGGCGATCATCGACCAGGGCCGGATCGTCCAGCAGGGGCCGATGAAGACCCTGCTGGCGATGCTCGACGTCGAGGGCTTTCTGTTCGACATCGACGGCGTGCTGCCGGCGGCGCTGCCGCAGATCGAGGGCACCACCGTGGTCGCCACCGACGACCACACCCTCGACCTGGAAATGCCGCGCGCGATGGACCTCAACCGGGTCTTCGCCGCGCTCGGCGAGGCCGGCATCCGCGTGCGCTCGATGCGCACCAAGTCCAACCGCCTGGAAGAACTGTTCGTGCGCATGATCAACCAGCCCGAAGTCGCGCAGACGGAGACCGCCGCATGAGCCAGACCCTGCCCGCGGCCGTCGCCGAACCCACCCCGATGCGCCGCAACCTGGTCGCGCTGGGCACCATCGTCCGCCGCGAAGTGATGCGGATCCTGCGCATCTGGGGCCAGACCCTGGTGCCGCCGGCGATCACCATGACCCTGTACTTCCTGATCTTCGGCGGCCTGATCGGCTCGCGCATCGGCGAGATGGGCGGCTACAGCTACATGGAGTTCATCGTCCCCGGCCTGGTGATGATGAGCGTGATCCAGAACAGCTACGGCAACATCTCCTCGAGCTTCTTCGGCGCCAAGTTCGGCCGCCACGTCGAGGAGCTGTTGGTCAGCCCGATGCCGAACTGGGTGATCCTGTGGGGCTACGTCGCCGGTGCGGTGCTGCGCGGGTTGATGGTCGGCGTGATCGTGCTGCTGATCGCCATGTGCTTCACCTCGGTGCGGGTGCCGCATCCGCTGGTGACCCTGACCACGGTGTTGCTCGGCGCGACGATCTTCTCGCTGGCCGGCTTCGTCAATGCGGTGTACGCGAAGAAGTTCGACGACGTCGCGATCGTGCCGACCTTCATCCTGACCCCGCTGACCTACCTGGGCGGCGTGTTCTATTCGGTCAAGCTGCTGCCGGCCTGGGCCGAGGCGGCGACCCACGCCAACCCGATCTTCTACATGGTCAACGCCTTCCGCTACGGCCTGCTCGGCAGCAGCGACGTGCCGTTGTGGGTGGCGTATGCATTGATGATCGGTTTCGTGGTGGCGCTGTCGTCGTTGGCGTTGTGGTTGCTCAAGCGGGGCGTCGGTTTGCGCAGCTGAGGCTGCGCCTGCTGGAGGGTTTCCCGGCGCGGCATTCCGCCTTTGTAGGAGCGACGTGAGTCGCGACCGCGGGACGCGTAGAGGCGACGGCGCCGATGTTGCTCATCGAAGCGGCGTGCTTTCGCGAAGGGTAGGAGCGGCACAAGCCGCGACCGCGCTGTAACGGGTTTTCCGCGTTTCGCTCAAGCAAGATCAGGATCAGGATCAAACGCCAAAAGCTTCCGCCACTAAAGCGGCGGGTTACTTTCTTTTGTCATAAGCAACAAAAGAAAGGTAACCAAAGAAAAATGCTTTTCTTTGAATCACAGGCCCGCACGAGCGGTGCATTCGCGGGGATTTTTCATACGGGACATCCATGTCCCGATGAAAAACGGCGCGCATCCGTGCGCGCCGCCCTCCGGGTCTTCGTCTGCCTTCGCTAGTGCGAGGCGACGCACAGCAACAGCAAAATCCTTGCGGCAACGGCAACGGCAACGGCAATTTTGTTGTTGCCGTTGCTCTGAAGAGCTTGGCGCGGCGATGAGCTAGGGAGAACACCTGGAGACCCGGAGGGCGGCGCGCAGGACGTGCGCCGTTTTCCGATAAGACAGGGACGTCTTATCGGAAAATCCCGGCGCTAGCTGCGCACTCGTGGCCTGTGCCCTTGCAAGGAGAGCCCTTTTCTTTGGTTAGCTTTCTTTTGGGCTTAGCAAAAGAAAGTAACCCGGCCGCGTTAGCGGGCGGAAGCTTTGCACCTGTTTGAAGAAGGGCACGTCGTGAGTTCTTCCCTTGTAGGAGCGGCGTAAGCCGCGACCACGGCGCATCAATCTCGCGTCGTTGCCAGCCGCAGCCCGTCAGGGTAGGAGCGGCGCAAGCCGCGACATCGCTGCGACGGTCTTACCACGCCTATTTCAAGCAAGATCAAGATCAAGATCAAACGCTAAGAGCTTCCGCCACTAAAGCGGCGGGTTACTTTCTTTTGTCATAAGCAACAAAAGAAAGGTAACCAAAGAAAAATGCTTTTCTTTGAATCAAGGGCCCGCGCGCTCGATGCCGACGCAGGGATTTTTCATACGGGACATCCCTGTCCCGATGAAAAACGGCCCGCATCCTTGCGGGCCGCCCTCCGGGTCTTCTGTTGCCTTCGCGAGTGCGCGACTACGCACAGCAAGATCATTACGGCAACGGCAACGGCAACAGCCCGCGCTGGCATCGCCGCGCGACTGAACGCGCGCCACCGCCATTGACCCTCTGTGCACCGCCGCTGCGTTACAACGTCGCACCGGCCGCGATGGACCGGCCCCACGTTATCCAGGAGAACCCCATGCGCCTGATGCCTATCGCTGCGATCCTGTCGATCGCTTTCGCCGCCGGTTGCGCGGCCCCCGAGCAGGCCAAGGGCACGGTGAGCGCCGATGCGGCCCCGACGCCGGCGAGCGATCCGGGGCCGGCAGGCCGGCCGATGGGCAAGATCGGCGCCGATCAGGTCGGCAAGGTCAGTCCGGTGCCGGCGTTCAAGGGCTTCGGCGAGCATTGGGGCATCGAGATCCAGGCCACCGGCGAGATGTCGCACCAGGTCGAGCTGACCTGGGGCAGCGGCAGCGAAAAGGCCAGCGGCACAGTCGACTACAAGGGCCAGCCGGCCGACGCGCCGAGTTCCTTGATCGTGTTGAGCGGCGAACTGGCGACGAAGCAGGGCGCCAAGCCGATGGTGGTCGAGATCAGCCGCAAGGACTGCACCGACGACGGCGACGGCGCGCACCGGCACAGCGTCCAGGTCACTGTCGAGGGCTTGCCGCAGATGCGCGGTTGCGGCGACCTCGCGGTGTACTGATCGCGACGGCGCGGTCTTACAGAAAACCAACGGCCCGCTGCGAGCGGGCCGTTGGTTTTCGTGCGATCCAGGCAGATCGTCAGGCTTGCGCTGCCGGATAACGCCTGCGGTGCAGCCACACCACCAGCAGCGAGGCCAGCACCGGCGCGGCGAATAGCAGCAGCAACACGATGACCAGCAGCTCGGCCAGGCCGAGCTTGTCGCCCAACAACATCAGCGGCAGCGCCGGCAGCACGATCAGCACCGGCGTCAGCAGGGCGGAGATCAGGGCCGGCGTCGTGCCGCTGCCGCGACGCGCCGGCAGCAGCGCCCAGCACAGGCCGTGAAGGAAGCCGATGCCGAGCGCGGCCACGGTCATGCCATGGCGCTGGTCGGTATCGCTCAGGGCCGTGAAGCGGCTGGCGGTGTGCTGCAGCAGCAACAGCACGCCGGCGCAGATGCCGAACGCGACCAAGGCGCCGAGCAGGCGCCGCTGCCCGCTGCTCCAGACCACCGGCGTGGGGCCGCGTCCGCCGACCGCGAAGGCGATCGCCAGGCCGATCGACGAGGTGACCACCACCTTGGCGGCATTGAGCGGCGGTATCCAGCGATACAGCTCGGTCGCCGGCACGCTGCCGCTCAGGGCCTGCATCGATTGCATGACCGCGATCGACCACAGATAGCCCAGCCCGAACACCAGCGCCACCGCGACCAGCAGCGCGGCCCAGGCGCGTTGCGGCGGGCCGCGGCGCGCGATGATCGCGTTGGCCAGGACGAGGTTGACGCCGATCAGCAGGCCGATGCCGCACAGCCACTCCAGCCAGGCGAACAACTGCGGACCGGCGTCGTCGGCACCCTCGGGCAGGGGATGCTCGATCTGCGCCACCAGGAAGAACGCTGCGGTCAGTACGAACACGCAGGCGGCGAGCGCCAGAGGAAACCAGGCGGGCGACCGCGATGCGGGGTGATCCATGAAGTCGATCCTTGCGGGGCAGGCGAGCAGCGGGGGAGGCGGTCGTCAGCGCCGTGCGAAAGGCGCGCGACGGCCGGCGAAGGCGGCTCAGTCTAGTGCCTGTCCCGTCGCCGTCCCAGGACGCTGTCCTCAAGCCGCGCCGTGCCGCGTTGATGGAGGCTGACGCCGCCTTTCCTGTTGCCGCGGCAGTCTTCCCCGCACCGTCGTTTCGCCTTCATCGCGGCCACGGGCCACCGCCCGGCACGACGACGGCGCTTCACGGCGGCGGTGAAGCTGCGTTGGTAGCGGTATCGGCGGCACCATGTCGCCCCTACAGGAGTCTCTTATGCGCATCATGTTCGCCGCCGTCGCCGGATTGGGCCTGGCCGCCGCTCTCGCAGCCGCGTCCGCATCCGCTCAGCAGATCACTTTCCCGGCGCCGGTCTTCCGCGGCGGCAATGCCACCGACTGGAACGTGGCGATGACCACCCAGCCGGATTTTTCGGTCGACTATGCCCTGACCGTGCCGGAGTCGACGACGCTGCTGAAAGGCAAGCTGCAGCAGAAGGCGGCCTCGGGCATGGGCGATTACCTGCTGGTCGGTAAGCTCGGCGACGGCACCGCTGCGCCCGGCCTGACCACGAAGCTGGCGCCGGTGCCGCTCGGCAAACAGTGCAAGGACGCCAAGGGCAACACCCGCGGCAAATACGGCCCGTATACCTACGTCGTCGTGCTCACGCCGGCCAAGCTCGGTCCGTGGAAGGTATGGAAGGGCTGCGGCAACTTCACCATGAACTGAGTTCGCCGGCCCGAGGGGCTTCAACCGGCGGCGTGCGCGCTTACGCCGCCGGCAGCCGGAAGAAGGCGGTGGCGGCCGCGCTGCTGTTGGCCGCGGTCGTCGCCACGTCTTCGCCGCGGTCGCGGGCGAGTTCCTCGACGATGTGCGCCAGGTACATCGGTTCGTTGCGCCGGTGCGACGGTGCCGGTTTGACCGTTCGCGGCAACAGGTACGGGGCATCGGTTTCGATCATCAACCGCGCCGCCGGGATGTGCTTGACCAACTCGCGCAGGTGCAGGCCGCGGCGTTCGTCGCACAGCCAGCCGGTGATGCCGACGTACCAGTCCTGGTCGAGGTAATCGAACAGTTCTTCGCGCGTGCCGGTGAAGCAATGCACCACGGCCGGGCCGAGCTTGCCGTCGAAGTTCTTCATCATCGCCATGAAGTCGGCGTGCGCATCGCGCTGGTGCAGGAACAGCGGCTTGCCGGTGTCGACCGCGGTCTGCAGCTGCATCTCGAAGGCGCGCCGCTGCGCCGGGCGCGGCGAGAAGTCGCGGAAATAATCCAGACCGCATTCGCCGACCGCGACCACCTCGTCGTGCGTCAGCAGCGCGCGCATCTCGGCATCGCATTCGGCGGTGTATTCGCTGGCGTGGTGCGGGTGCACGCCGGCGGTCGCGAACAGCTCGCCCGGGTGGCGACGCGCCAGTTCCAGCGCCTGCGGCGAATGCTCGCGGCTGGCGCCGGTGATCACCATGCGCGCCACGCCGGCATCGCGCGCGCGTTGCAGCACGGCGTCGCGGTCGTGGTCGAAGCTGTCGTGGGTGAGGTTGGCGCCGATGTCGATCAGTTGCATGGGTGGAGATGCCGCGGAAAACAGCGCGCAGTGTAGGCGCTGGGCCGGGCCAGCCCAAGTTTCCGCCATCCGTGAGCGTGCTGTCCCCGCATCGTGGTTCCGTCGTGCTATCGCGGGCGGCGGATTCACGACCGTGGCGACGCGGCGTTATGCCCTTCGAAGGCGGCCGGGCGGTCGCCATGGGGACATCGCAATGCGCATCACCTCGACGATCTTCGCGCTGGGGCTGGCGTCGCTGCTCGCCTGCCTGCCGGCGTCCGCACCTGCCGAGTCCAAGCCCAAGTACGACTTTCCGACGCCGACCTTCGACGGCGGCAACTACGGCCAGGCCGGCTGGAGCATCCAGCTCAAGCGCAGCGGCCCCGGCCAGGTCGTGTTCGATCTCGCCTCTCCGCGCGGCGTCCGCGCCGCCCACGGTACCCTGACCTCGGTCAAACCCGAGCCGGGTCCGCTGGAGCTGACCGCGCAGTACGCGCTGTCCGGCAAGCAGAGCATCGCCGGCGAGCAACAGGAGCTTCTGGTCATGCTCACGGCCAGCCCGAAGGACAAACCCTGTCAGGACACCAAGCGCAAGAAATACAGTCAGGCGATCCTGGTGTTCATCGGCGATATCGAGGACGGCGGCCGGTTGTTGTACGGCTGCGGCGAGTTCGCCAAGGACTGAGCCGCACCCAGGTTCGTCGTAACGCAGAGGACTACCGGCGCGGCCGCGGGGTCGTCGCGCGCGGGGCGGTTGCGGCGATCGCGCGCACGCATCGGCGCCGCGCACCGTATCCTTGCGCGCGTGAACGCCGCCGAATTCCCGATCGATTCCCTGCTGCCGTCGATCCGCGACAGCCTCGCCGCGCATCCGCGCCTGGTCCTGGAAGCGCCGCCCGGCGCGGGCAAGACCACCCAGGTGCCGCCGGCCCTGCTCGATGCGCCGTGGCTGCGGGGCCAACGCATCGTCATGCTGGAACCGCGCCGCGTCGCCGCGCGCGCCGCCGCGCAGTTCATGGCGCGGCAACGCGGCGAGGCCGCCGGCGATACCGTCGGCTACCGGATCCGCTTCGAGAACAAAGTCTCCGCGCGCACCCGCATCGAGGTGGTCACCGAAGGCATCCTGACCCGGATGATCCAGGACGACCCCAGCCTCGAGGGCGTCGGCGCCCTGGTGTTCGACGAATTCCACGAGCGCCACCTCGCCGCCGACCTCGGCCTGGCGCTGGCGCTCGACGTGCAGGCCTCGCTGCGCAAGGACCTGCGCATCGTGGTGATGTCGGCGACGCTCGACGGCGAACGGCTGGCCCAGTTTCTCGATGCGCCGCGCCTGAGCAGCGCCGGGCGCAGCTATCCGGTGACGATTGGGCACTACCCGGCGCGGCGCGAGGAAAAACTCGAACACCAACTGCGGCGCGCGGTCGAGCACGCCCTGCAGCAGCATCCCGGCGACGTGCTGGTGTTCCTGCCCGGACAGCGCGAGATCGCGCGCGCCGACGCCGCCCTGGCCGGCAGCGAGGCGCTGCGCGGCATCGACGTGCTGAGCCTGCACGGCGAGTTGCCGGTCGAGCAGCAAAGCCGCGTCCTGCAGCCCGATCCCGACGGCCGCCGCCGGGTCGTGCTGGCGACCAACGTCGCCGAGTCCAGCGTCACCCTGCCCGGGGTGCGCGTGGTGATCGACGCCGGCGTGGCCCGCGAACCGCGTTACGACCCCAACAGCGGCTTCTCGCGCCTCGACGTGGTCGCCATCGCCCAGGCCTCCGCCGATCAGCGTGCCGGCCGCGCCGGTCGCGTCGCCGAAGGCTGGGCGTATCGCTTGTGGCCGGAGTCGCAACGCCTGGAACCGCAGCGGCGCCCCGAGATCGCCCAGGTCGAACTGGCCGGGCTGGCGCTGGAGCTCGCCGCCTGGGGCGATGCCGGCCTGCGTTTCGTCGATGCGCCACCGGGCGGCGCGATGGGCGCGGCACGCGAACTGCTGTTGCGGCTCGGCGCGCTCGAAGCCGGTCGCGGCGATGCGGCGCCGACCATCACCGCGTTCGGCCGGCGCATGCTCGCGCTCGGCACCCATCCGCGCCTGGCGGCGATGCTGCTGGCGCCCAGCGATGCGCGCGAACGCGCCCTGGCCGGCGATCTGGCCGCCTTGATCGAAGCGCGCGATCCGTTGCGCAGCGGTGGCGACGCGCTGGCCGCGCGCTGGCAGGCGCTGGCCGCGTTCCGCCAGGGCCGCGCACCGGCCGATGCTTCGCGTTCGGCCTTGGCCGCGCTCGACCAGGCCGCCAAGCAATGGCGCCGGCGCTTGCGCGTCGACGCGACACCGCCGACCCAGGTGCCCGCGCACGCGCTCGGCGACCTACTGCTGCATGCCTTCCCCGACCGCATCGCCCGCCAGCACCCGAGCGACCCCTACCGCTATCAGCTCGCCAACGGCCGCAGCGCCAAGTTGTTCGACGACAGTGCGGTCTACGGCGAACCGTGGCTGGTGATCAGCGAGCTGCGCGACGACCCGCGCGATGCGCGCGTGCTGCGCGCCTCGCCGCTCGACGAAGCGCGCCTGGAGCGCGAGTTCCCGCAGCGTTTCGTCAGCGAGGACCGAGTGGTCTGGGACGCCGCCGCGCGCGCGATCGCGGCGGTGCGCGAGCGCCGCTACGACCGCATCGTGCTCGACAGCCGCCCGCTCGCCAAACCCGATCCCTCGCGTTACGCCGATGCCCTGGTCGATGCGGTGCGCCAACTCGGCCTCGACGCGCTGCCGTGGACCGGCGGCCTGCGCCAGTGGCGTGCGCGCATACGCTGCTTGCGCGAGTGGATGCCCGAGCTGGCCCAGGGCGACAACGCGCTGCCGGACCTGTCCGACGAGGCCTTGATGGCCGGCCTCGACGCCTGGCTGAAGCCGGCGTTGCGCGGCAAGACCCGCCTCGATGCGCTCGACGAGGGCGCGTTCGGCGAAGCCCTGCGTTCGTTGTCGGACTGGTCGTGGCGGCAACGGCTCGACGCACTCGCGCCGACCCGCATGGTGGTGCCGTCGGGGATGGAGCGCGCCATCGACTACGCCTACGACGAGCATGCCGCCGATGGACGTGGCGCCGCCGTACCACCGGTGCTGGCGGTGAAGCTGCAGGAACTGTTCGGCCTGGCCGATACGCCGCGCATCGCCGAAGGCCGCGTGCCGCTGACCTTGCACCTGCTGTCGCCGGCCGGGCGGCCGTTGCAGGTCACCCAGGACCTGCGCGGTTTCTGGGAGCGCACCTACCCCGAGGTCAAAAAGGAAATGAAGGGGCGCTATCCCAAGCACCCCTGGCCCGACGATCCGTGGACGGCGACCGCCACCCACCGCGCCAAGCCGCGCGGCACCTGAGCGCAACGGCGTCGCACGAGGCGCCGATGCGGCAACGACGATGAGCGACCGTGTATCGGCTGTGTGTTGTCGATACCGCGCCGTATTCAGCCGGCAGCCGGTCCGGCGCGACTGCGCTCACAGAATTTCAACGGTTCCGCGTCGACACTGGAGTCTGTTTCTCTCGTCACAGGATCGACACGATGAGCAAGTTCACTTCATTCCCGGAGCGCGCACTGGAGCTGGTGTCGTCGGTCGGCGACAACATCAAGCAGCACGTGCCCAAGGCCGGCCAGTGGTTGGAGACGGGCGTCAAGCTGGGCGCGCTGAAGACCGGAGCGCGCACCGCAGGCGGTTTCATCCGCCGCAACCCGGTGATCGCGGTCGCCGCCGTGGCCGGCGCCGGCCTGCTCTGGTACGCCGCCGCGCGCCGCAAGGCGAAACAGCAGGCCGAAGGCGACCCGATCGAAGGCAGCGCCCGTCGCATCGATGCGCGCCGCGCCGATAGCAACGGCAGCACCTCGCGCCGCAAGTCGGGCACGCGCAAGGCGGCCAGCGAAGAGACCGCTAGCGAATAAGTCGTCGGGCTGGCGGACTAGGCCGAGTAATAGGGCATCGGCGTGTGGTTGCGCCGTGGGCGGATTGCGAATGTAATCGCTTGAAATCGTCATACCCCGAGGCCGGCGCGCGAGCGCCGGCTTCGTTCGTTTGGGGCATGCCGAAGGTGGTCGCGCGTTTTCGGTTTCGCCTGGCGGCTTCGGGAGCCTAAGGGGTAGGAGCGGCGCGAGCCGCGACCGCGATGTGACGGTCTAGCGGCGCATCAATCGGATAAAGGCCGAAGCAAAATTTCCGTCCGCCGCTTTAGTGGCGAAAGCTTTAGGCGTTTGATCTTATTTCTTTAAGAAGCCAGCGCAAGAGCAGAGCTTCCGTCCGCTGACGCGGCCGGGTTACTTTCTTTTGCTAAGCCCAAAAGAAAAGTAACCAAAGAAAAGGGCTCTCCTTGCAAGGGCACAGGCCACGAGTGCGATGCGCGCGCCGGGATTTTTCGATAGGACATCCATGTCCTATCGAAAAACGGCGCACGTCCTGTGCGCCGCCCTCCGGGTCTCCGGTTGCATCGCAAGTTCGGAACTTCGCCAAGCTCATAACGACAACGACAACGACAACGACAACGACAAACTGCCATTGCCGCAACGAACTGGCTGTTGTCGTTGCTGTGCGTCGCTTAGCACTAGCGAAGGCAACAGAAGACCCGAAGGGCGGCCTGCATGGATGCAGGCCGTTTTTCATCGGGACAAGGATGTCCCGTATGTAGAGCCCCGCGTATGCACCGATCGTGCGGGCCTGTGATTCAAAAGAAAGCATTTTTCTTTGGTTACCTTTGACCGAAGGGAATCCAGACGGACTTTTGTTGCTTTAGACAAAAGAAAGTAACCCGCCGCTTTAGTGGCGGAAGCTTTTGGCGTTTGATCTAGATCTTGCTTGAGCGAAACGCGGCAAACCTGTTACAGCGTGGTCGCGGCTCGCGCCGCTCCTACCCCGGCGAAAGCACTCCGCGTCGATGAATGACATCGCCCTTGGTGCCTCTGCGCGTCCCTGCGGTCGCGGCTCACGCCGCTCCTACACGCGAGGACGAACGGCTTCGAGCAACGCCATCTGCGTTGATCCTTCTGAGCGTCCCGCGGTCGCGGCTCGCGCCGCTCCTACCCTGGGCCCCAGACGGTGGCGCGAGAGCTGACTACTCCGGCGCCGCTTCCGGCAACTCGATGATGAAGCGCGAGCCGCCGTTCTTGCGTTCCTCGTACCAAAGCTGGCCGCCGGCGTTGACCACGATCTGTTTCGCCAACGACAGGCCCAGGCCGCTCGATAGGCCGTCGTCGACGTCGTCGTCGTGCAGGCGCACGAAGGGCTTGAACAGTTCGCGCTGGCGCGCCATCGGGATGCCGGGGCCGCGGTCGGCGACGATCAACTGCCAGAAGCCGGGGGCGCTGTTGCGCGCGGCCAGCAGCAGGTCGCTGTTCGGGGCGTACTTCATCGCGTTGGTGACCAGGTTCTCGCTGACCTGACGCAACACGCGCGGGTCCATCGCCACCTGCGCGGCGCCGTGCGGCGGCGGGGCGATCTCGACGCGGATGCCGCGCGCGTCGAGTTGCATCTCGTAGCGGCGCACCAGCCAGCCCAGGGTTTCGCTGAGGTCGGCGCGGCCCTGCATCGCAGCGTGCTCGCGCGTGCCGGCCTGGCTTTCCAGGTAATGCCGGATATAGCCCAACGCGTCGTCGGCGCTCTCGTGGATCATCTGCAGGTAGCGCGGCACGCGTTCGGGCTTGCAGCCGTTGTGCAACAGCAGATCGCTGGCGAACAGCACGCTGGTCAGCGGGTTCTTGAGGTCGTGGGCGACCAGGTTGACCAGTTCTTCGCGCTCCCGGGCGACGCGCTCGAGGCGGTCGCGGGTCAGCTTCAGGCCGACATGGGCGTTGACCCGCGCCAGCAGCTCTTCGGGCAGGAAGGGCTTGGTCACGTAGTCGACCACGCCGGCATCGAAAGCGCGCAGCAGCAGGTCGCGGTCGTGGGCGGCGGTCACGAACACCACCGGCACGCGCAGCGGCGAGTCGGCGCGCAACGCGGCCATGACTTCGAAACCGTCCATGCCCGGCATCATCACGTCGAGCAGGATCAGGTCCGGCGGCGACTCGGCGTACAGGCGCAGGGCCTCGTCGCCGGTCGAGGCGGATACGACCTCGTAACCCTGGCGCGAGAGCAGGGCGGTGACGACGCGCAGGTTCGCGGCCTGATCGTCGACGACGAGAATCCGGCCCGTGGATGTCGCGGCAGTGCTCATACGTCCCTGGAATCCCCTATGGCGGATTTTTCACGCTGAATTCGCATAAATGAACCGCGAGGAAACGGTCGAAAGTTAACAGAAACCTTCACCTAAAGGCGCGCTGAAAAGTCAAAAAGCTGAACAGTTCACGCCTCCTGCGGCAACTCGCCGCGCTCGGCAACGCGGCGTTGCAGATTCGGTGATGCCACGGCCGAATGCGGCGGCGCATCATGGCCGCTGCTCGATTAAGGAATCCGCAATGAACCTGCGCCCGCTCGGTCGTTCATCCCTCTTGGCGGCGCCGCTCGCCTTCGGCGGCAACGTGTTCGGCTGGAGCGCCGACGAGCCGACCACCTTCGCTCTGTTGGACGCGTTCACCGAGGCCGGCTTCGGCCTGGTCGACACCGCCGACGCCTACTCGGCCTGGGTGCCCGGTAACGCCGGCGGCGAGTCGGAGACCCTGATCGGCCGTTGGCTGGCCCAGGGCGGCGGCCGTCGCGAACGCGTCGTCATCGCCACCAAGGTCGCCAAATGGGCGCAGCGGCCCGGGCTGTCGCCGGCCAACATCCAGACGGCGGTCGAGGACTCGCTGCGCCGCCTGCGCACCGACCGCATCGACCTCTACCAGGCCCACGAGGACGACCCGAAGGTCCCGCTCGAAGACACGCTGGGCGCGTTCGCGCGGCTGATCGAGCAGGGCAAGGTCGGCGCCATCGGCGCCTCCAACTACTCGGCCGCGCGCCTGGCCGAGGCCCTGGACGTCGCCGAACGCCACGGCCTGCCGCGCTACGAAACCCTGCAGCCGCACTACAACCTCTACGACCGCGCCGTGTACGAAGCCGAGCTGGAGCCGCTGGCGCGCGAGCGCGGGCTCGGCGTCATCAATTACTACGCCCTCGCCAGCGGCTTCCTGACCGGCAAGTACCGCAGCCGCGACGATCTCGACAAGAGCCGCGCACGCGGCGGCGCGGTCGCCCGCTATCTCGATGAGCGCGGCCTGCGCATCCTGGCCGCGCTCGACGAGGTCGCCGCCGGCCAGCGCGCGACGCCGGCCCAGGTGGCCCTGGCCTGGCTGATCGCGCGGCCCTCGATCACCGCGCCGATCGCCAGCGCGACCAGCGTGGCGCAGTTGCAGGAACTGCTCGCGGCGACGCGGCTGTCTCTGTCGGCCGACGAGATCGCCGCGCTGGATGCGGCCAGTGCCGAGGTCTGAGCGCTCTGCCATGATCGGCGCCCGGGGCCCGCTGCTGCGCCGCGGTTCGATTCCGCCCGCCGCCGCCGTAGTCTTCCACGTTCCCAACGCCTGCCCGCCATGACCGCTGTATCTCCCGCGGTTCCCGTCGCCGCTCCGAACCGCGCCCGACGCCTCGGCATCGCCCTCGCCGCGAGCGGTGCGGTGTTGTTCTCGGCCAAGGCGATCCTGGCCAAGCTGCAATACCGCTACGGCGTCGACTCGCTCGACGTGCTGACCCTGCGCATGGCCCTGTCGCTGCCCTTGTTCGTGCTGCTGGGCATCCGCGAGACCCAGCGCGCGCGGCAACGCCAGGCCTTGCCCTCGCGCCGGGACCTCGGCCTGATCCTGGTGCTCGGCGTGCTCGGCTATTACCTGTCCAGCCTGCTCGACTTCTGGGGCCTGGAGTACGTACCGGTGTCGCTGGAGCGGCTGATCCTGTTCCTCAACCCGACCATCGTGTTGCTGATCGGTCTGTTCGCCTACCGGCGCAAGGTCGCCGCCAAGGAGTGGATCGCTTTGGCGGTCAGCTATGCCGGCGTGGTCCTGGTGATGGTCGAGAACCTGCGCGTGCAGGGCGAGCACGTGCTGTTCGGCAGCGCGCTCGTGCTCGGCGCGGCGGTCAGCTATGCCTTGTACCTCGCCATGTCCGGCGAGCTGGTCAAGCGCATGGGCTCGTTGCAACTGGTCGCCTACGCGATGGTGGTGTCGACCGCGGCGACCCTGATCCATTACCTGATCGCACGCGACCCGAGCGGCCTGCTCGGCCTGCCGTGGCAGGTCTACGGCCTGGCGACGGCGAACGCGGTGTTCTGCACCTTCCTGCCGGTGACCTTCACCATGGCCGCGGTGGCCCGGCTCGGCGCCGGCACCGCCGCGCAGTTCTCGGTGATCGGGCCGGTGTCGCTGGTGTTCCTCGGCGCCTGGGTGCTCGGCGAGACGATCACCGCGATCCAACTGGTCGGCACCGCGGTGGTGCTGGGCGGGGTGGTGCTGCTGTCGCGGCCGGGCGCCAACTCGGTGCCGGTGGCGCCGCCGGACAATAAATGAGCGGCTTGGCTGCGCTGGCTTTCATGGTCCGGGTACAAGAAACAGGCGCCTTGCGGCGCCTGTTTCGTTTGCTGGTTGGCTAAGGCTCAGTGCGCGGCCAGCATCGGCTGGAACTGCGCCTGCTGGAACACGCCGCCGGACAAACAGGCATTGCTCTGCAGGGTCGCCAGATCGGCCTGGCGGCGGACCAGGTCGCCGTAGTTGCGGACGGTCGAGCCGACCACCGGGTCGGCCATGTTGAAGGTCGTCGGGCTGGCCAGGGTGCCGTTGCCGATCAGGAACCGCGACAGCGTCGCCTGCGCGCCGGACGAGCGCGGGCCGACATGCAGGAAGCTGGTGGTCAGGGTTTCGCGGCCGTGGCAGGCGTCGCAGGTGTTGAGCGAGAGCTTGTTGCGGGCGTTGTTGTTGACGATGCCGGGGTGGGTCCAGGCCACCTGCGGGCTCGGGTTGCGCACAGAACCGGTCAGGAACGGCGTGCCCAGATAGCTCAGCGGCACCGAGTGCTGTTCGACCAGCACCTGCGCCTGGTTGGCGTTGACGTAGCTGGCGAGCAGGGTGCCGGCGTTGTTGAAGACGTGGTTCGGGGTCTGCTTGGCCGGCACGATGCCGAGCTGGGCGGTGGCGCGCACGATGTTGAACTCGCGCAGCTCCCAGGGGCTCTGCAGGAACTCGTTGGTGCGGATCTGGTTGATGGCGCTGCCGTTGGGCTTGCGCGGCGCGGCGTTGGCGCCGGTGAACTGGTCGGTGATCGCCTGCAGCGACGAGTTGTACAGCGACGAGCCCAGGCTCATCGAACCCAGCGCGCCCCACTGCTGGGCGAAGCTGCGCACCGCCGGGCAGCCGTTGATCGGCACGCCGTATTCGAGGATCACGGTGAAGCGGTGCACGGTGCAGCTGCCGGTGGCGTTGCGGCGGATCACCCCGAACACGAAGCGTCCCTCGCCGGCGTTGCCGCCGCCGTAGCCGGCGTTGCCGCGCAGGTCGACGCGGTTGACGATCGCCAGCAGGCGCATCGGCGAACGGGCCAGGTCGAGCTTGCCATTGCTCAGGCGCGGCCAGCTGGCGAGCACCTGCGAGTTGACCGAGGTGCGCGCCGGCACCACGAAGCTGTTGACCGTGGTCGAGGTGTTCCAGGTGCGGATCCAGTTCTCGACGAAGTCCGACGGATCCACGCCGGTCAGCGGCTGGTTGGCCATGTTGGTCATGAGCCGGTTGAAGGTCCAGGCGCCGTTCGGGTTGCCGGCGTTGGTGCAGGCGTCGAAGGTGCGGGTCGGGTCTTCGACCACGGCCGGGTGGGTGACCAGCAGCGAGCGTTCGGGGCGCACGATCGCCGGCGGGCCGAGCAGCACGCCGCCGGGAATGCGGATGCGCGTGCGCGCGGCGATCTGTTCGCGCAACTTGTCCGGCGGCAGGAAGCTGATCGGGCTGTCGCCCAGATGCTCGCGGCCGTCGAAGCTCGGCACCGTGGCCTTTTCTTCGGTGGCCAGCGCCTGGCGCAGTTCCTGTTCCTTGATCAAGCCGTCGAAGTCGAACGGAATCATGGCCCGGTACAGCTGCGGGTTTTGCTCGTCGCGCTGCAGCTTGACCGGCTTGTCGCCGACGTTGAACGGAATCTCGGCCGGCAGGTCCTGGCCTTTGACGTAGGTGAATTCCAGCAACGCATTGCCGTCGGGGTGGTCGTCGACCGGGGTGATGAAGCTGTCTTCGAGCACCGGCGGGGTCTGTTCGAACCCGGGCTCCTCGGCCGCGGCGACCCGGCCGACCGCGCTGTCGGCGGGTGCGGGATACGACAAATACGCGGCGGATGCGCACAGCATCGCGCCGAAGCCGAACGAAATCGAACGCAGTCGTGTCATGGCTAGTCTCCCCCAGAGAGAACTTGGCTGGTGGCGCATCGGCCGGTCCTGGCACGCGCCCGTCACGGCACGCTAGAGGGCGCGGCGCCGTGTCGCCACGACAGACCCGGGATCAAACCGGGTCGATATCTCATGCGGCTTCGCGATTGGCCGCATGCTTGCGACGGCGGTCGCAGATCGATCGGCGAAACTTCGCAGTACCAGGGCAGTAGCGGCGTCCCATGGGGATTTCCTCTGCTCACGAGCCGCGACCGCGGGCATGCGAGGTACTGCGCTATCGCGGTCGCGGCTCGCACCGCTTCTACCCCTGGGCGAGCTCGGCGCGGGACAATCCCGGCCGGTCTAGTCAGCAATTGCGATGCAACGGTTTCTGATCGCAATCGCCCTCGCCGCTGCGGGCGTATTCGTTTATCTGCACTGGTTCGCCGCACCGGCGGCATCGGACTACCGCATCGCCGAGATCGAGCAGCGGCCGATCCCCAAGCGCGAGTTCTTCGAGCTCTGGCGCGAGACCGCGTTCGGCATGTGCACGCAGGCGCGGGAGACCTATCGGCTGAGCCCGGCCGCCTGCGAGGACTATGTGCGGGCCAAGCACGCGCGCTGCGTCGCCGAAGCCGGCGCCGCTGCGCCGGCGGTGCTGTCGGGCAAGGCCGAATCGCGCCGGCATGCGCGGCCGTACCTGGACTGCGTGGTACCCGGCCATTTCTGCAAGGGCGTGGAAGTGCGCGACCTCGCCGAGGCCGCGCGGCACTGCCGCGACTGAGCCGCCCTCAGCGCGGGCTCCATTGCCCCGGCATCAGCCCGTCCAGCCGATACGGCCCGATCGCCACGCGCACCAGGCGCAGGGTCGGCAAGCCGACCGCGGCGGTCATGCGCCGCACCTGGCGGTTGCGGCCTTCGTGGATCGTGATCGCCAGCCAGGCATCGGGCACGGTCTTGCGGAAACGCACCGGCGGATCGCGCGGCCACAGCGCCGGTGCGTCGAGGCGTTCGACCGTCGCCGGCAGGGTGCGGCCGTCGTTGAGTTCGACGCCGTCGCGCAAGGCGCACAGCGCCTGGTCCTGCGGATCGCCCTCGACCTGCACCCAATAGGTCTTGGGCTGTTTGTGGCGTGGGTCGGTCAGGCGATGGGCCAGGCCGCCGTCGTCGGTCAGCAGCAACAGGCCTTCGCTGTCGTGGTCCAGGCGCCCGGCCGCGTACACGTCCGGCGGCAGGCCGAAGCCGGCCAGGGTGGGGCGCGGCGGCTGACTGCGGTCGGTGAACTGACACAGCACGCCATAGGGTTTGTTGAAGGCGATCAGCACGCGGGCGGGGCCGGGCAGGGCGCGAGGCGGCTCGGGCCGCCTCGCGCTGTACTACGGCGCTGTGTCGGTGGACTCAGCGCGGCTTGCGGAAACGCAGGGTCATGCGGTCGCTTTCGCCGATCGCCTTGTACTTGGCCGCGTCGGCGGCCGCGTGGTCGTTCGACGGCGGCAGGGTCCACACGCCGTTCGGGTAGTCCTTGGTGTCGCGCGGATTGGCGTTGATCTCGCTCTTGGCCTCGAGCTTGAAGCCGGCCGCTTCGGCCATGGCGATGACCTGCGCCTGGCCGACGTAACCGCTCTTGTCGTTGGCCGACACGTCGGTCTTGGCGCGATGCTCGACCACGCCGAGGGTGCCGCCCGGCTTGAGCACGTCGAAGAAGCCCTTGAACATGCCCTCGGCCTGGTCGGCCGAACGCCAGTTGTGGACGTTGCGGAAGGTCAGCACGACGTCGGCCGAGGCGGACGGGCCGAACGCCGGCTTGTAGCTGTCGTAGGCGGCGACCACGGCCTTGCCGAACTGCGCGGGCGCGCCGGCGAACTTGGTTTCCAGGTTGGTCTTGGCCTTGGTGTAGTACTTGCGCGCGCCGTCCTCGGACTGCGTGTCGGGGTCGACCACGGCGGCGACGTAGCGTCCGCGCTCGGACAGATACGGCGCGAGGATTTCCGCGTACCAACCGCCGCCCGGGGTGATCTCGATAACGGTCTGGTCCGGACGCACGCCGAAGAACTGCAGCGTTTCCAGCGGATGACGGTAGGCGTCGCGGGCGACGTTCTTCGGGTCGCGCCAGCTGCCGGCGATGACCTTCTTCAGCGCGGCGTTGGCGGCCGGTTCGGCGGTCTTGGCGGCGCTCTCGGCGGCCTTGGCCTTGGCGGCGGGCTTCTGCGCGTGCGCGACCACGGCCAGGCCGGGCAGCAACGCGGCGAGCAACAGCAATCGGGCAGTACGGTTACGTTCCATGCAACGGACTCCGGTGGCATCGGACAGGGGGCGCCAGCCTACCGCAAGCGCCCTGCACAGGGGATGTGCTCAACGGCGCTTGCGGACGACCTTGGCGCCGCCGCCGGCGGAGCCGCTCGCTGGGCTGGCGGCGGGGCCATTAGCCGTCTTGGCGGTGCGTCCGTGGCGGGCGAGGTGATCGGCTTCCATCTCGGCGACATAGGCCGAGGCCTGTTCGTGCAACCAGGTGCGGAACGAGCCGAGCCCGGCGTGGTCGACCGAGCGCTGCGGGTACACCAGGTAATGACCCCAATCGATCTGCAACCGGCATTGGCTCAGTGGCACCAGCTGGCCGTTCTGGATCAGCAGGCGCGTGCGCGCCATGCGGCCCAGCGCCACGCCGAGGCCTTCGACCGCGGCGCGGTGCATGGTTTCGGAATCGTCGAAATGGGCGACGTAGCGGTTCGGCATCTTGCCGCCGTAACGCTCGAACCAGTCTTTCCAATACGGCGACAGGTCGCCGAGCAAGGGCCAACGATGCAGGTCCTCCTGCGCCGGCAACTCGCCGCCCATGCGTTCGATCAACGCCGGGCTGGCGACCGGAATCAGGGTCTCGTTGAACAGGTGCTCGGTGACCAATCCCGGCCAACGCCCGTAGCCGCCGCGCATCGCCGCGTCGATGCCCGGTTCGCGATCGAAATCGACCACCGCCGCGGACGAGAACAGATTGAGTTCGAGCTGCGGGCAGCGGGCGACGAAGCTGCCGAGCCGCGGCACCAGCCAGGCCGAGGCCATCGAGGCCATCAGGCTCAGGGTCAGCACCTCGTCGCGGCGCGGGCTGTACGGGCGCAGGGCATGGTCGAGCGCATCCAGATGCGGCGCCACCACCGACAGCAACCGTTCGCCGTCGGCGGTCAGCCGCACCCCGCGCGGCCCGCGCTCGAACAGGCGCCGGCCGAGACGTTCCTCCAGGGTGCGGATCTGATGGCTGAGGGCGCTGACCGTCAGGTTCATCGAATCGGCGGCGCGGGTCAGGTTGCCCGTGCGCGCGGCGGTCGCGAAGCCCAGCAGCGCATGCAGCGGCGGTCGATTCATCTTGAATCCCTTTCAAGTCTGGCTTGCAAACGGCGCGCTTTTTTGCCGTATCCGGCGAGCGTACCTTGCGAATCACTCAATAAGCCAGTCCATACCGGGCCGGCGCCGCAGGGAGACGAGCCATGAATATCTACAAGAACCTGATGTTCCTGCACGGCCATTTCGTCGATCCGCGCGATGCCGACGACGTCGCCGAGACCGCTGCCGCGGCCGTGGTCGAGCGCAGCCGGCAAGTCGTCGCCCGGCGTTCGGCGACCGCTCCGGTCAAGGGCTGGCGCGCCTGGTTCGCTCGCACCCCGGAAAACCTGACCCGTCAGGACGCCTGCCGCGATGCGCATGGTTGTGCGTGAGGTGTGCAGGGCGGGGCGGTCGTGCCCTCACCCCAACCCTCTCCCGCAAGCGGGAGAGGGAGAGGGAGCAACGCAGCGGCGGGACTAGCCCTTCTCCCGTTCACGGGAGAAGGTGGCTCGAAGAGCCGGATGAGGGCATCAGTGAGGCGATAGCCTCAGCATCAAGCGGCAAGCGAGTGCGTCCACTAAGGCAGCCGCCGTTGCTCCGGGTACGGCGCCACGTCGTTGTGACGGCCGCTGACCAGACCGTCCTGCACCTGTTGCCACCACTCGACCCGGAAGATGTCGGCATGCGCGTGCATCAGCGCGCCGAGCAGCGCCGGCGACAGGCCCAGGAAGCGCGGGAACTGGGCCGGGAACACGTCGTTGCCGGCAGCGTAGAACCAGGCGCCGGACTCCATCTCTTCCTCGTGATTGCGCGGTTCCGGCACGTTGCGGAAGCGGCAGTCGGTGACCAGGCATAACTCGTCGTAGTCGTAGAACACCGCGCGGCCGTGCCGCGACACGCCGAAGTTCTTCAGCAGCAGATCGCCCGGGAAGATGTTGCTCAAGGCCAGGTCGCGGATCGCCTGGCCGTAGTCGATCACCGCCGCGCGCGCCGCCTCGGCGGTCTGCTCGCGCACGTACAGGTTGAGCGGGCGCAGGCGGCGCTCGACATAGCACAGGTGCAACACCAGGTCGTCGCCGTCCAGGCTGATGCTGCTGGCGCAGGTGCTCAATAACTCCTCGAGCAGGTCCGGGGCGAAGCGCGCGCGCGGAAAGCGCAGGAAACGGAACGGCTGTGCGTCGACCAGGCGGCCGACGCGATCGTGGCGGAACACCAGCGAGTACTTGGCCTCGACCTCCTCGCGCGCGACGTCCTTCGGGTAGGCGAAGCGGTCGCGGATGATCTTGAACACCAGCGGATAGCTGGGCAGGGTGAACACCGCCATGACCATGCCGCGCTCGCCTTCGGCGCGGATCAGGCGTTCGCCGGGCTGCGCCGCGAACTGGCGGAAGAAGGTGCGGTAGCGCTCGGTCTTGCCCTGCTTGGCGCGGCCGAGCACGGTGTACAGCTCGTCGATCGGCTTGCCCGGCAGCAGGGTGCGCAGGAACACCACCGCATCGCCGACCGTGCCGAGGTCGGCATGGAAATAGCTGCGCGAGTAACTGAACAACTGCACGACTTCGCTGCGCAAGGTCAGCACCGCGTCGACCTTGAGCGCGCCGCCGTCGTTGACCAGGGCGATCACGCACGGCGAGAACGAGCGCTCGCCGAATACGCGCCCGACCAGATAGGCGCGGCGCTCGCGATAAAACACGGTGTCGAGCAGCTCGACCGCGCGCACCGGATGCGGGCCCCAGTGCTGCAAGTCCTCCTGCAGGCGCACCGCGATACCGGCGGCGCAGCGCGTGCGGTGCGCGTACGGCACCGCGAACGGGTAGTCGCCGAGCACGCGCATGAAGGTTTCTACCAGGCGATCCTCCGACACCGCATAGCTGTGGCGCGCCACCGGGTGGGTGATGGCGTCGGTCGGCTCGATGTCGAGGGCGACGAACTCCATCGCCGGATCGACGCCGCGGGTCTTGAAGAAGCGCCGGGTCAGGGTATTGAAGAAGGTCTTGTAGAGCTCGCAGTCGAGCAGCGGCGCGATTGTTTCGGCATAGGCCGCATGCACCGCCGACCACAGCACGCGGTCGCGGGCGCGCTCGCCGAGCCGCCGTTCGAGCGAGTCGCTGGCCTCGGCGATGCACAGGTCGTAGAGCTCGATGCGTTCGATAGCATCGTCGCGTTCGCCGCTCCAGTCGCTGCGCTCGAAGCGGCCCTGGGCGCGGCGGGTGATCGCGGCGAAGCGCGCGTGGTAATCGGCGAAGGCGTCGCGGATCTGGCCGGCGACGGCGGCGGCTTCAATAGTGACGTCGGTGGCGGGTAGGGTGGCCATGCCCGCAGTGTACGGTGCAGCCACGGCGCTTGCGGCATGCTCGGCGCCGCTTTAGCTTACGGATGAAACGATCACGTTCGCCACGACAAGGACGCCGCTGCCGGCCTCGCGTTTCGCTGCCGCGTCTCGCGCAGCGGCTCAGCCGACACGACTCAGCCGAACGCGGCTCAGGACTGGCCGGAAGAGGCCGTGGCCGGTACCACCGCGCGCAACGAACGTATCGCGCTGATCGCTTCCGCGGCGATGGTCAGCGCCAGGATCGCCAGCACCGACAGGCCGTGCGGCAGGAATAGCTCGAAGGTCGGTTCCCACAGCGCCCAGGTGTTGCCGTAGAACGGCGCGTACATGGTCATGTTCGAGTGCAGGCCGAGCAGGGTCGCCAAGGTCATCGCCGTCGCCGCGATCCAGGTATCGCGCGGCAACACGCCGCGGCGCCGTTGCCGTCGGCGTAACAGCAGCGACCACGGCAGCACGAACAGCAGAAACGCGAAGCTCGTCGACAGCGCGAGTTCGAACAGGAAGCGGGTCGAGGTCATGATCTCGACCGAGGCCAGATCGATCTCGCCGACCACGTAGGGCCAATGTACCCACGCCGGCAGGGCGATCGCGGCGATCAGAAGCCAAAGGTAGCGGGCGAACGTCGTCATGCCTGCACCAACAGCGCGTGCAGCTGCGCGGCGGTATAGAAACGGGTAGCGGCGAGCGAGCGTTCGTTGCCGGGGGCGATGTCCTGATCGAAGCTCAGCATCGGGCCGTACACATAACCGTGGATGCCGCCGAAGCTCGACAGGCTGCGGCAGATCCAGAGCCGGTAACCGCGGCCGACATAGCCGCGGCTGCCGCCGTCGGCCGGCAGCGGCGCGTCCATGTCGGGTTGGGCGAAGCTCGGTCGACGGCCGGCGAGTACGTCGCGGAAATCCTGCGAGGCTTCGAGGACGGCGCCGCGAACGGGTTCGCCGAAGGCGTCGAGGTCGACGCCGGCGAAGGGGCCGCCGTCGAGCGGGTCGTCAGTGGTAGCGGTCATGGCGTCCGTTCCGGGTGGGGCGTGTGGTGTTCGCCGGCGCTCGCTCGCAGGTCTCATGCGGTGCGGCGGGGGCTTAGGACGCACTATCGACGGTGCATCGGCAAGGAAATCTACTGTCAAAAAAGCGGATGCAGCCACATAAGCATCGGAGTACCATCCGGCCTTGACGGGGCAAGGACGCTGCAGGCACCGATTGGAATCACGGCCGTTGGGGGAGTCCAATCGTGACCGCGTCTTGTGCGCTCGGAAGTGGGCCGATCCCTTCGGCCTTGCAGTATTCCAGCCAAGAGCCACAAACATGGTACAGAAGATCATCATCGGCCTGCTGGCGACCGCCCTGATCGCGGTCTGCTCGATCTGGGGCTACAGCGTCTGGTCGCAGAAACAGGCCGCCGCGGCGCTCGTCGCCGCCGCCAAACCCGTCGCCGCGATCAAGCCGCTCGAAGCGGTCAAGCCGCCGGAAGCGGCCGCGACCGAAGTCGCTGCCGTGGTGCCGGAAGAGAAGGCCGACGGCACGCATTTCACTTACCAGTACGTGGTTCCGCGCAGCGGCGAGCTGCTGCCGACCTACGAGATGGCGCGCGAGATCGATCTGCTCAGGCACTTGCCCGAGGTCAACCAGCTCGATGGCTGGCTGACCCTGCCGCGGCCGATCAACTTCATCGCCGCCGAATGCGGCACGGTCAACGCCTTCTACGCCAAGGACAAGGGCGACGTCGTGCTGTGCTACGAGATGATCGATCTGCTGGTGCGCCAGGGTGCGGCCTTCGTCCAGGCCAACGGCGGCGCCACCCGCGACCAGCTCGACTACCTGCTGGCGAATCTGCGTTTCCTGATGCTGCACGAGACCGGCCACGCCCTGATCGACATGCTCGACCTGCCTTCGACCGGTCGCGAGGAAGACGCCGTGGACCAGTTGGCCACGACCCTGATGCTGTCCCTGGTCAGCGCCGATGAGTCCTCCAGCGACATCGCCCAGAAACTGCAGCTCGCCGCGACCTTCTTCATCGCTACCGACGATGGCCAGCACGACATGGCCACCTATGCCGACGAGCACTCGGTCGGGGCGCAGCGCTACTTCAACCTGCAGTGCATGATCTACGGCAACAACCCCGGCAAGTACCTGCGCATCGTCACCACCGGCCGTCTGCCGGAGGCGCGCGCGCTGCGTTGCGAAGAAGAGAGCAAACAGATCACCCGCAGCTGGATGCGCCTGATCGAACCGAACATCGCGCCGAAGCACCGCCTGACTGCGGAAGAGGAGCGCGCCAAGATCGAACAGATCCAGCGCAAGCAGGTGGAGAGTACGCAGGCGCCGTATATGCGCTGAGCGGGGTTGGTTCGATTTCCCGAAGCCCATGGGTACGAGCGGCGTAAGCCGCGACCGCGCTGTTTCGGTCTCGCGGCGCTTCGCTCAAGCAAGATCAGGATCAAACGCCAAAAGCTTCCGCCGCTAAAGCGGCGGGTTACTTTCTTTTGTCATAAGCAACAAAAGTCCGTCTGGATTCCCTTCGGTCAAAGGTAACCAAAGAAAAATGCTTTTCTTTGAATCACAGGCCCGCACGAGCGGTGCATTCGCGGGGATTTTTCATACGGGACATCCATGTCCCGATGAAAAACGGCGCGCATCCGTGCGCGCCGCCCTCCGGGTCTTCGTCTGCCTTCGCTAGTGCGAGGCGACGCACAGCAACAGCAAAATCCTTGCGGCAACGGCAACGGCAACGGCAATTTTGTTGTTGCCGTTGCTCTGAAGAGCTTGGCGCGGCGATGAGCTAGGGAGAACACCTGGAGACCCGGAGGGCGGCGCGCAGGACGTGCGCCGTTTTCCGATAAGACAGGGACGTCTTATCGGAAAATCCCGGCGCCGGCATCGCACTCGTGGCCTGTGCCCTTGCAAGGAGAGCCCTTTTCTTTGGTTACCTTTGACCGAAGGGAATCCAGACGGACTTTTGAGCTTAGCAAAAGAAAGTAACCTGGCCGCGTCAGCGGACGGAAGCTTTGCTTTGAGCGCTTGCCGCCTAACCATACCGATACGTCGCAAGACTGTCATAGCGCGGTCGCGGCTTGTGGCCGAAGGAAATCCAGTAGGACGCCGCTCCTACCCTAAAGCGGATCGATGCCTTTGCGGCGTACACAGACCCCGCCAAAACAAAGGGGCGCCGAAGCGCCCCTTTGCATGACCATCGTTCGCAACCCGATTACAGGTGCTTGATGATCTCGTCGGCGAACTCCGAGCACTTGACCTCGGTCGCGCCGTCCATCAGACGGGCGAAGTCGTAGGTCACGCGCTTGCTGGCGATCGCCTTGTCCATCGCGGCGATGATGGCATCGGCCGCTTCGGTCCAGCCCAGGTAACGCAGCATCATCTCGCCCGACAGGATCACCGAACCCGGGTTGACCTTGTCCAGGCCGGCGTACTTCGGCGCGGTGCCGTGGGTCGCCTCGAACACGGCGTGGCCGGTCACGTAGTTGATGTTCGCGCCCGGGGCGATGCCGATGCCGCCGACCTGCGCGGCGAGCGCGTCGGACAGGTAGTCGCCGTTGAGGTTCAGCGTCGCCGACACGTCGTATTCCTTCGGACGCAGCAGGATCTGCTGCAGGAAGGCGTCGGCGATGGCGTCCTTGATGACCAGGCCCGCGCCCGGCTTGCCTTCCGGAATCACGTGCCAGGGGCCGCCGTCGAGTTCGACCGCGCCGAAGTAGTCGCGCGCCACCTGATAGCCCCAGTCACGGAAGCCACCTTCGGTGTACTTCATGATGTTGCCCTTGTGGACCAGGGTCACCGACTTGCGCTTGTTCTCGATCGCGTAGGAAATCGCGCTGTGCACCAGGCGTTCGGTGCCGAGGCGGCTGACCGGCTTGATGCCCAGGCCGACTTCGACCGGCAGCTCGCGCGCCGGAGCGCCGATGGCCTGCAGTTCGCCGAGCCACGCCGCGTTCTTCTCGGCGGTGCCGAAGCGGATCTTGTCGAATGCCTGCGGGAATTCCTTCTGCAGGAAATCCAGCACCTTCTGCGAGTCGGCGCTGCCGCCGGCCCATTCGATGCCGGCGTAGATGTCCTCGGTGTTCTCGCGGAAGATCACCATGTCGACGTCGCCCGGCTTCTTGACCGGCGAGGGCACGCCTTCGAACCAACGCACCGGGCGCAGGCAGACGTACAGGTCGAGCATCTGGCGCAGGGCGACGTTGAGCGAACGGATGCCGCCGCCCACCGGCGTGGTCAGCGGACCCTTGATGCTGACCAGGTAGTCGCGGCAGGCCTGCACGGTGCCGTCCGGCAGCCAGGTGCCGTAGGTGTTGTTGGCTTTCTCGCCGGCGAAGACCTCGACCCACTCGATCTTCTTCTGGCCGCCGTAGGCCTTGGCGACCGCGGCGTCGAGCACGCGCACGGAAGCGCGCCAGATGTCCGGGCCGGTGCCGTCGCCTTCGATGAACGGGATGATCGGACGATCCGGCACGTTGAGGCCGGTCGGGGTCTTGGTGATCTTGGCGCCGCCTGCGGGCGGCGTCGCTACGAACTCGGTCATTACGATCTCCAGTGGGGCCGCCGTGCGCTGGCGCACGGGGCGGAGCAGGGTCCTTGCGGAAAGCGGTGCGGCTGCGATCCGGCCCGCCATTGTCGCGGTTCGGGCGGGGCGAGGCAAAGACCGGACGGGTATAAGGCCGACGCGCTATGGAATGATGCGTCCCGGGCTTGCCCTGGACGGGCCCGGCTCATAGCTGCGGCGGTCGAGTCGTCGACCGCTCGAACCATCCGTGGAGGACCTGCGATGCAAACGGAGCAAACCCAATCGGCGCTGCCGGAACTGACCGAAGCCTGCGAGGACGGTTTCGTCGACTGCACCTTCAAGATCGAAGACCTGCGCTCGGATGCGGATCACTACTACTTCCGCATGTCGGCGCGTCACGAAGGCGAGATCGTCGGGCTGGACGCGCGAGTGGTGAAGCGGATCGGTCCGGGATTCGATGCCGACATGCACCTGCGGCAAGAGCACGTCTACGGCGAAGGCCTGGTGCTGTCGTCGATCGGTGCGGCCAGCGACCGCCTGATCGGCGCGTTGGCGAAGCTGTACGCGATCGAGCCGTTCGAGCGCGTCGCCGCCGCGAGCGAGTCCTACACCTTGATCGCGCTGCAGCAGGAAGACACCGAACTGGAAACCCATGCGGTCCGGGCCAAGATTTTCGGCCGCGACCAGGACGAAGCCGCGCTCGACGAGGATTACTACGAGAGCTTCTTCCACATCGACCTGCCCAACGGTTATGTCCATTGGAACGAAAAAGACGCCGACTACCGCGAGCCCTTGCTGAGGGCGTGGAGCGGGGCCGCCGTGGATCGGTCTAGTCCGTAGCGTTCGCCGAACGGTGGGTCATTGCGTTCGTGTCCGGGCGGTCGCGATCCGTAACGGACCGCGCGCTCGCCGACCAATGCTGCGGCGATAACGGCTCTAAGCCATACGCCGCCCGCGCCTGGTCGCATTGCGGGCTCGGCCGCCCGTCTTCCCACGCGGGGTACAGCTCGCGGCAGGGCGAAGGACGCAGCGGGTAGATGCCGCACTGGGCGTCGGCGCCGACCGTGCCGCGCAGGGAATGGCAATGGATGCGCCCGGCATAGGTGCCGCGCATGACCACGCGGTGCGGGTCGAGGACTTCGGTCGCGGCGCTCGGGGTGAGGCCGTCCGGGTGGGCGTCGGTTTCGCTCCAGTGGAAGGCGACGCGGAAATGGGCGCAGCAGGCGCCGCAGCGCAGGCAGGGATGGGTCGACATCGCCGAACGGAACCGATGGGATCGGCGCCATTTTCTCATCAGCCCCGCTGCGGCCGGCAAGAGGCATTGGCGATGCGGCGAGTCCGTTTCGAGCCGGCGGCACGAGTGCGGACACGAAACCGACCGGGGCCGCAGCGACGATGTCGATGCGGCCCCGCTGGATGGCGAGCTGCGATGGCGCAGCGGTGGCCGTGCCTCAGCGCGCGAGACTCAGGCGCCGCAGCACTTCTTGTACTTCTTGCCGCTGCCGCAGGAGCAGGGGTCGTTGCGGTCCGGGGTCTCGACGCGGCGCAGCGGTTCTCGCGGGGTCAGGGCCTCGATGCGGTGGTGGTGCAGGTCGGCCAGCATGCCCGGCAGGCCGGCAACGATCTCCAGGCGCTCGCGGTAGCTGATCGGGGTCGGCGGCGCGGCCGGGTCCTCGCCGAGCACTTCGCCGCTGGCGAGGCGGTCGAACAGGCCGAAGATTTCGTCCATCCAGTCGTTGTCGTCGAGCCACTGGTCCCAGGCCGCTTCGCGCAGCTCGACGCCGCGGAAGAAGCCGAAGGCCCAGTCGCGGCCGACGTCGAGTTCGTCCGGGGCATCGGCTTCGGGCTCTTCCGGCAGCCACAGCAGCGGCGCCAGGTGGTCGGGCAGGTCGTCGTCGCCGTGGCAGACGCGCGAGCTGACCATGTTCCAGTGGCCGAGCAGCAAGGCCTGGATCTCGTCGGCCTCGGCCTGGTCGTTCCAGCGCGGCGCCTTGCCGCCCCAGACCACCGGCTGCCATTCCTCGGCCGGCGGCTGTTCGGGGCTGACCGCCAGGGCCGACAGGAAGCCGTCCAGCGCTTCCAGATTGAAGCCCTTGTGGGGCACGGCGCGCTGATCGAGCAGGTCGGCCAGGCGTTCGATCTGCTCGTCGTCGAGGTAGGCAGGCGGTTTCATGGCGGGGCTCGGGACAGGGGAGAGGACGCGCATGGTAGTCGCAGCGGCGTGCTTGCGACGAAAATATCGCCATGACCGCCCGTATCGCCTTGCCCGCCGCCTGCCCCTGCGACCCTTCGCGCCGCTATGCCGACTGCTGCGGCCGGCTGCATGCCGGGGCCGCCGCCGCTACCGCCGAGGCCTTGATGCGCTCGCGCTACAGCGCCTACGCCTTGGGCGACCTGGAGTACCTGCGGGCCAGCTGGTTCCCGGACACTTGCCCGAGCGAGCTCGATTTCGAGCCGGGGGTGCGCTGGCTCGGCCTGGACGTGAAGCGGTACCGCCCCGACGGCGAGGACGCGGCGACGGTCGAGTTCGTCGCCCGCTACCGGGTCGGCGGCGGTTCGGCGGCGCGCCTGCACGAGCTCAGCCGCTTCGTCCGGGTCGAGGGGCGCTGGCTGTACGTGGACGGGGAGTTCCCGCAGGGGTAGTGGTGGGTTCGGCTCCGCGGAATCGATGCGGGGTTGGCGCAGCAGGAGCAAATCCCCCCGGCCCCCCTCTCCAAAGGGGGGAACCCGTTTGCTGAAGTTCTGAAGCGAGCTGCTGCCAGCCCTGGTCCATCGGCGATTACGGATCGCGCGGACAAAAAAAGGGCGCGGCAGTGAGCCGCGCCCGGGCTTGCCCGCCCATGAGGCGGAGAGAGAGGGTTACTTCACTTCGAGTTCGGTGGTGTTGGCCACGGCGCCGTTGGCGCTGATCTCGACCTTGTACTTGCCGGCCGGCCACGGCGAAGCCTTGGCGAACTGGAAGTTGGTGGTTTCGGCACCGGTGGTGTTGAGGGTCTGCTTCTCTTCGCCGGCGGTCTGGCCGTCCTGATAGACGAGCTTGGCGGCCACTTCGGCGTTGGTCGCGGTGCCGTCGGTGGCGACCGAGGCGACGATCTTGTCGGTCGGCTTGAAGCTGGTGGTCGGCGCGGCGATCTTCTTGTCCGGACCGGCGGCGGTGCCCAGGGTCACCGACACCACGCTAAGCGCGGCCGGAGCCGGAGCGGGTTCGACCGGAGCCGGAGCCGGGGTTTCGGTCGGGGTCGGAGCGACGACGACGGGTTCTTCCTTCTTCTTGCAGCCGGCCAGGGCCAGCGCGGCCACGAGGGCGGCGGCAACGGCGTAATGCGTACGATTGCGGATCAACATGGTGGATCTCCTGGAAAGACGATGGCGATGATGGTGAAACGCAGTCGACGGATCAGTCGTTGATGGTCGGAATCTTGAGGATCTGGCCGGGCTGGATCTTGTCGGGATCGTCGAGCTGATCGCGATTGGCCTCGAAGATCGCGTTCCACTTGCTCGCCTTGCCGTAGAACTGTTTGGCGATATGCGAGAGCGTGTCGCCCTTTTCGACCGTATAGGTCTGTTCGCCGACTTTTTCCGCAGTCGTATCGACCGTCACCGTAACGTCGGAGAAGTCGGCCTTCTCGACTTTTTCCGCGGTGGTATCGACGTTGGTGGTCACATCGGAAAAATCGGCTTTCTTGTCCGGGGTAGTCATGGGTTGAGGGCTCCTGCCGAAGTGGCGAGCGCAACATGACATGCGGCTTGTTAAAAATGTATAGCGCCGGCGTGAACTCACATTACAAAACTGAATAATCCGATTACCCGGATTCAGCACGGCGGACCGCCCGGCCCAGGGGCCGGGCGTGAGATTCCTGCAGGGACGTTACTGGCGTTCGTCGCGGCCGACGCTCGGACGCGCCAGGCCCGGGCTGCCGCGCCAGGGGTTGATGTCCAAGCCGCCGCGGCGGGTGTAGCGCGCCTCGACCGACAGCCACTGCGGCTGGCAGCGGCGGCTGAGGTCGGAATGGATGCGTTCGACGCATTGCTCGTGGAACTCGGCGTGGTCGCGGAACGAGACCAGATAGCGCAACAGCGCGGCGCGATCGAGCTTGGGGCCGCGATAGGCGATGACCACCCGCGCCCAGTCCGGCTGGCCGGTGACCGGGCAATTCGACTTGAGCAGCGCGCTGCCGAGGGTTTCCTCGACGATCTCGCCGGCATCGGCGGCCAGATGCTCCGCGTTCGGCGGGCCGTAGTCGTCGATCGCGACATCGAGCTCATCGATCGACTCGACGCCGTCGGCGGTGTCGATCGGCGGCAGGCCGAATGCGACCTCGACCGGCGCGCCGGCGGCGGCCGACAGGTCGCGGGCGATGGTCGCCAGGACCACGCCACCGTCGTCGAAGCGGGTGGCATTGAAGGAGTTGAGGTAGAGCTTGAGCGACTTGGACTCGATCAGCTGCGGCGAAGTCGCCGGCACCGACAGAGTCGCGGTGGCGACGCGTGGTTTACCGCGTAGGTCGAGCCAGCTCAGCTCGTAAGCATGCCAGCGGTCGATGCCGACGAAGGGCAGGGCGTCGTCGGCCAGGCCGATATGGGCGCGGCCGAGCGAACGGGCGATCGGAAACAGCAGCGAGGCGTCGTACTCGCGCGGGTAATCGACGTGGCGGCCGAGGGGGAGGTCATGGGAAGTCATGGCGGCATTTTAGCCGCTGGCGGTGGGGAGGCCGTGGAGAGGCTGGAACGCAGTCGCCAACCTCAAGCCATCTTGGCACTGCCTTAGCCGTTCCCCCCTTTGAAAAAGGGGGGAGGGGGATTTGCTTTTGCTTACCCGCGCAAGGCGCCGAACAGCAAATCCCCCGCGCCGACAGACGGCACGGACCTCGAACTCACGCCGGGCGCTTGCCCCCTTCGTCGAAGGGGCAGGAGTTACGCAGGGAGTGGTTGGTGTTGCGCATCTCGCCGGTGTTGCGCCTTCTGACTTGCCTCGGCTGTTCCCCCTTTGGAAATGGGGGCCGGGGGTGCTTCCCGCCTTAGCCCGCCGCCTGCGCCCCATGCAGATAGTCCAGCGTCACCTGCAGCATCGCGCGCAGGCCGACGTCGAGCGAACTCTCGTCGAGCTTGAACTTCGGCGAATGGTTGCTCGGCGCGGTCGCCGCATCGACGCCCGGCGCGGTCGCGCCGACGAAGAAGAACATCGCCGGCACTTCCTTGGCGTAGTACGAGAAGTCCTCGGCGCCCATCACCAGCGGCATCTCGACCACGTTGGCGTCGCCGGCCACGGCCTTGAGGCTCGGCAGCATGCGCGCGGTCAGGGCCGGGTCGTTGTAGGTCACCGGGTTGCCGTCCTGGTCCGGCACCGTGGCCTCGGCATGGGCGCCGTGTGCGGCGCTGACATGTTCGGCGACGTTCTTGAGGTCCTTGAAGATCGCCTGGCGCATGCCCTCGTCGAAGGTGCGGATGGTGCCGATCATTTCGACGTCGTCGGGAATGATGTTGTAGCGGATGCCGCCCTTGATCGCGCCGAAGCTCACCACCGCCGGCAGCTTGGCGATGTTGGTGCGGCGGCTGACGATGGTCTGGGCGCTGCCGATCACGTCGGCGGCGGCGACGATCGGGTCGACCCCGGCCCAGGGCGCCGAGCCGTGGGTCTGGCGGCCCTTGATCTTGATGGTGAACCGATCGGACGCCGCCATCAGCGGGCCCTGGCGCACGCCGAGCTGGCCGGCCGACAGGGTCGAGAACACATGAAGGCCGAACATGGCCTCGGGCTTGAAGTCCTTGAACAGCCCGTCCTTGAGCATCAGCGAGGCGCCGCCTTCCTCGTCGGCGGGCGCGCCCTCTTCGGCCGGTTGGAACACCAGCATCACCTGGCCGGGCAGGTCTTTCTTCATGGCGACCAGGGCGTCGGCGATGCCGAGCAGGATGCCGGTGTGGGCGTCGTGGCCGCAGGCGTGCATCACCCCGACGGTTTCGCCGCGGAAGTTCGCCGTGGCCTTGGACGCGAACGGCAGGTCGACCTGCTCGGTGACCGGCAGCGCGTCCATGTCGGCGCGCAGGGCGATCTTCGGCCCGGGCTTGCCGCCTTCGATGATCGCGACCACGCCGTGGCGGGCGATGCCGGTGCGCGGCTTGAGGCCGAGCTTGCGCAAATGCTCGGCGACCTTGGCCGCGGTGCGCTCCTCGCGGTTGGACAGCTCCGGATGCTGGTGGAAGTCGCGGCGCCAGGCGATCACATCGGCCTTGACCTGGGCGGCGGCGGCTTTCACCTCGGGGCGTTCGGCCGATGCCGCGGCGGTTTGCGCCGTGGCGGCGAGCGGGAGGGCGGCGAAGGCGGAGCAGCTCAGGACGCAACTCAAGGCGACGGACAGCGGACGCTTCATCGACGGACTCCGGCAGGAAAGTCCCGATCCTAGCCGATGCCCGTCGGCGGGGCTGCGCGACCTTGGTCGGTTCGGTTCGCGCCGCCCCGTGTTCATCGAATCGCGGGGCGCCCCCTGTAGGAGCGACGCAAGTCGCGACCGCGAGCCGCGCCCACGTCGTCATCGCGATGCCGCTGCCGTTTGAATCGCGGTGCCACTGCCCTGTAGGAGCGACGTAAGTCGCGACCCCAGAGCTACGCCGCGAACATGCAGAACGCGGTCGCGGCTGACTCCGCTCCTACCCTTTGGGGCTGGGCGCCCTAACCGCCGTGCAGATAATCCAGCGCCACCTGCAGCATCGCCTTAGTGCCGACCTCGAGCGCGCCCTCGTCGAGCAGGAACTGCGGCGAATGATTGATCGGCGCCTTGGCCGGGTCGATGCCCGCCGCGGTCGAGCCGACGAAGAAATAGAACCCCGGCACGGTGTTGGCGAACTGCGAGAAATCCTCGGCCACGGTCACCATCGCCGATTCCTTGACCCGTGCCTCGCCGGCCGCGCGCTGCAGCGACGGCAGCACGCGCCGGGTCAGGGCCGGGTCGTTGATCGTCGCCGGCGCGTTGTTGACCACCTGCAACTCGGCGCTGGCGCCGGCGGCGTGGGCGTAGTCCTCGGCGGTGCGGCGCAGCCGCGCGATCACGTCCTCGCGCACCGCCGCATCGAAGGTGCGCAGGGTGCCGACCAGCTTGGCTTCGTCGGGAATGATGTTGAAGCGCACGCCGGCGTTGAACTGGCCGGCGGTCAGCACCACCGGGGTCGCGGCGATGTTGACCTGGCGTGCGATCAGGCTCTGGCTGGCGAGCAGGATCTGCGCGCCGACGGTGATCGGGTCCACGCCGTCCCACGGGCGCGAGCCGTGGGTCTGCTTGCCGCGCACGGTCAGGCTCCATTCGTCGGCGCTGGCGAGCATCGGTCCGCTGCGGTAGCCGACCTCGCCGACGCTCAGGCCGGCCCAGACGTGCAACCCGAACACCGCCTCGGGCTTGAAGTCCTTGAACACGCCTTCGCTGAGCATCATCGCCGCACCGAACGGCGCGCCCGGCACCGGCGGGCCTTCTTCGGCCGGCTGGAACACGAACATCACCTCGCCGGGCAGTTGCTCTTTCTGCGCCGCCAAGGCGGTGGCCACGCCGAGCAGGATCGCGACGTGCGCATCGTGGCCGCAGGCGTGCATCACCCCGACCGGCTGGCCGCGGTAGTCGGCCTTGACCTGCGAGGCGAACGGCAGACCGGCCGGTTCGGTCACCGGCAGCGCGTCCATGTCGGCGCGGATCGCGATGCGCGGCCCCGGCTTGCCGCCCTTGAGCACGGCGACCACGCCGGTGTGAGCGATGCCGGTGCGCGGCTGCAGACCGAGCTTGCGCAACTGGTCGGCGATGAGCTTGGCCGTGCGCACTTCGTGCTGGCCGAGCTCGGGGTGCTGGTGAATGTCGCGGCGCCAGGCCACGACCTGCTCGCGCACCTGTTGCGCGGCCGCAGCGACCTGCGCAGGTTCCGCGGCCGTGGCAGCGACGGCGGATTCTGCAGCCAGGCAGGACCAGGCCGCAGTGAGCGCGACCGACAGTGCGCGCAGGGAAACGAGTCGCATCGGAGCTCTCGACGACGAAGGGGAGAAGCGCAGCCTGCCTGCGACGGAAGGGCTCGCCAAGCCCCGTTCGTTGTCGTCGATGGATAGCTGCGTTGCGCCGGCCGTTTGCGCGCCACGCTTACCGATCTGGAACCTGCTCGAAATCCGCCACGAACTGTCCAGGCTGTTTCCCCCGCCGAGGCCGTCTCCCTCTTCGAGGCTGTTCCCCCCTTTGGAAAAGGGGGGCAGGGGGGATTTGCTTTGGCGTATCCGCGCACGCCGCGCCGAGAAGCAAATCCCCGCGCTGGAGTCGCGCCTGGCCACGCGCCGCGCCGGGCGCTCGCCCCCTTTGCAAAGGGGGCGATGGATCTCGGGTTGTCTTCGCTGTGCCGCGCTCGCTGTTAGGGGGGCTTGCTGTTCGCCAGTGGAGGCCGTCCCGCGCGTGCGTTCGGTGCCCCGACGCCGCGCCGCATTGCGTCCCCGCGCGGCCACGTTAAAATGAGAATGATTATTGTTTGTGAATGCGGCGGCCCGGAGTTGTGGCCCCGCCATCGACCGCATTGCGCCTGTTCGCGCCGGTCCGGCGACGACGCGCAAGGAAGCGGCGCGCTTCCAGCACGACCTCGATTCCGTCTTTACCCTCTTCCTACAGGCTCCGCCCATGCCGTCTTCGTCCGCATCGAACCCGCCCGCGCTGTCGCGCGCGATCCGCCTGGCTCTGTTCGGCCTGCCCTTGCTGTTCGGCGCGTTCGCTGCGCAGGCGGCCCAGCCCGGCGACGCCAGGGACGCGACCACGCTCGACGAGGTGCAGGTGCGCGCGCCGATCGCCAAGCGCAGCCAGACCGTGACCAAGACCGACACCTCGCTGATCGAGGTGCCGCAGTCGATCTCGGTGGTGACCGCGCAGCAGATGCGCGACCGCGGCATCCAGGGGGTCGAGGAAGCGGTCTGGTACACCGCCGGCGCGCAGGGCGGCGGCTACGGCCAGGACACGCGCAGCGACTGGCTGTTGGTGCGCGGCTTCAGCCCGGCGCGCTACATGGACGGGCTGGCCTTGACCGACGGTGTCTGGACCGGCGGCACCCGCATCGAGCCCTACGGCCTGGAACGCCTGGAAGTGTTGAAGGGGCCGTCGTCGGTGTCGTACGGGGCGATGCCGCCGGGCGGCCTGATCAATATGGTGAGTAAGCGCCCGGTCGCCGAGCCGCTGCGCGAAGTCGAAGTCACCGTCGGCAACTACGATCTGCGCCAGGCGGCGTTCGATTTCGGCGGCCCGCTCGGCGACAGCGGCCGATGGACCTACCGGCTTACCGGCCTGGCGCGCAACAGCGACAACCACGTCGACTACGTCCACGACGATCGTTACTTGTTCGCCCCGGCTTTGACCTGGAAGCCCAGCGAAGCGACCTCGCTGACCTGGCTCGCGCGCTACCAGAAGGCCGACACCGCCCAGGGCGGCGGTTTCCTGCCGGCCGCGGGCACCTTGCTTGCGAACCCGAACGGCAAGATCCCGAGCCATCGCTACACCGGCGAGCCGGGCTGGAACGATTACCTCAAGACCATGACCTCGGTCGGCTACGAATTCAGCCACCGCTTCGGCGACGCGCTCGAGTTCCGCCAGAACCTGCGCTACGGCAAGGTCGAGGTCGACCACGACGCCGGTGTCGGCGCGTTCGGCCTGCAGGCCGATCAGCGCACGCTGACGCGCTACTACTTCCCGCTCGAAGAGGAGTCGACCTCGTTCGCGGTCGACAACAACCTGCAGTGGAACCTCGACGCCGGCGCCTGGCGCCACACCGTCCTGGCCGGCGTCGACTACCGCCGCCTCAACAGCGACTACGCCTCGGCGTTCGCCTTCGGCGCGCCGTCGCTGGATATCTTCGCTCCGGTCTACGGCGCCGCCATCGTCAAGCCGGCCTATACCTCGCGCCAGGACAAGACCCAGCAGCAGCTCGGGCTGTATCTGCAGGACCAGATCAAGATCGACCGCTGGGTGATCACCGCGGCCGGGCGCCAGGACCGCGTGCGCACCCGCACCGAACAACTGCTGGCGACGCCGGTCGCGCGCGAACGCCAGAGCGACAGCCGTTTCTCAGGGCGCCTAGGCGTGAACTACCTGTTCGATTCGGGCTGGGCGCCGTATCTGGCCTGGTCGCAATCGTTCGAGCCGACCGTGGGCGTCGACTTCGCCGGGCAATCGTTCAAGCCGACCACCGGCGAACAGATCGAGGCCGGGTTGAAGTTCCAGCCGGCCAACGGCCGCGCGCTGGCGACCCTGGCGGTCTACGAGATCAAGCAGGAAAACACCCTGACGGTCGACCCGAACCACACCTTGTACTCGGTGCAGCAGGGGCAGACGCGGGTGCGCGGCGCCGAACTCGAAGGCCGCTGGAACCTGCGCAACGGCCTGAGCCTGTACGGCGCCTACACCTATACCTACAGCGAGGTGACGCGGACCAATGACGCCGCCGCGCTCGGCAAGCAGGTCGCCCTGCAACCGCGCAACGTCGCTTCGCTGGGCGCCGACTACACGATTCCCTATGGCCCGTTGTCGGGTCTGGGCGTCGGCGCCGGCGTGCGTTACACCGGCGAGCACTACGGCGATATCTACAACCAGTGGAAGACGCCGTCGTACACCGTGTTCGACGCCTCGCTGCGCTACGACCTGCAGAACTGGCGCTTCCAGCTCAACGCCAGCAACCTCACCGACAAGGAGTACATCAGCGTCTGCAACAGCGCGGCCTGGTGTTACTACGGCTACCCGCGCACGGTGACGGCGACGGTGCGTTACCAGTGGTGAGTGCCTCCTGCGATCAGCTGCGCAACCTCTGAGATTTCGCTGCCTCCGGCAACGGCGTCGCTCCGGCACCGACACCGATGCTGGTGCAGTTCCCCCCTTTGAAAAAGGGGGGCAGGGGGGGATTTGCTTTAGCCCGCTTTGCGCCGCATGTGCAGAGCGGAAGCAAATCCCCCGCGCTCAAAATGCGCCTGACCTCGTATCCGCGTTGGGCGCTGTTGGGCGCTCGCCCCCTTTGCAAAAGGGGGCAACAGATGAAACGCTCGCTGTCGAACGCTTTTTGAACGCCGACCCCGGACCTCAGCGCCCGATCAAGGCTATGCCGACCGCGGTGTAGCGGTCGCCGGCGATCGCGTCCGGGCGGAACACCGTGTCGAGTGCGGCGAGTTCGTCGGGCGACAACACCACCTGCAAGGCGCCGAGGTTGTCTTCCAGGTACTTGCGGCGCTTGGTGCCGGGGATCGGCACGATGTGCTCGCCCTGCGCCAGCACCCAGGCCAGGGCCAGTTGTGCCGGCGTGCAGCCCTGGTTCGTGGCCAATCGCTTCACCTGTTCGGCCAGTTCCAGGTTGCGGACGAAGTTGTCGCCCTGGAAGCGCGGGGTCGACAGGCGGAAATCGTCGCTCTGCAGCTCGCTCGGGCTGGCGATGTTGCCGGTCAGGAAGCCGCGGCCCAGCGGGCTGTACGGGACGAAGCCGATGCCGAGACGCTCGCAGGTCGCGAGCACGTCGTCGTGCTCGGGGTCGCGCGTCCACAACGAATATTCGCTCTGCACCGCGGTGATCGGGTGCACGGCATGCGCGCGCTGCAAGGTCTGCGCCGAGGGTTCGGACAGGCCGAGATAACGCACCTTGCCCTGCTGCACCAGTTCGGCCATCGCGCCGACGGTGTCCTCGATCGGCACCTCGGCGTCGATGCGATGCTGGTAGTACAGGTCGATATGGTCGGTGCCGAGGCGCTGCAGGCTGCCTTCGATCGAGCTGCGCACGTATTCCGGACGGCCGTTGATGCCGCGCAGGTCGGGGCGGTCGGGATCGAACACGATACCGAACTTGGTCGCCAGGAACACCTGCTCGCGCCGGCCGCGCAAGGCTTTGCCGAGCAGGCGCTCGTTGCTGTGCGGGCCGTACATATCGGCGGTGTCGAGCAGGGTCACGCCGAGTTCGAGGGCGCGGTCGAGGGTGGCGAGCGATTCGCCCTCGTCGGCATCGCCATAGGCGAAGCTCATGCCCATGCAGCCCAGGCCGAGTGCGGAAACGGTCGGACCGTTGCGGCCGAGGCGGCGGGTCGGAATGGCGGTAGCGTTCATGCGGAGTCCTCTGCGAACGGGGGAGGGGAAAGGCGGAAGCGAATCGGCCGGCGGCGTCGGGCCTTGCGGCACGGCGCGGCGAGGGCGCGACGGACAGGCCGAGCCCAATCAGACCGGTCCGATGGGCCCGACCCCGTGTCTGCGATACGGCGTCGTCGTCCCGGGCCGGGTCGGCTGGGGCATGAGACAGACGATAGGCCTGGCGGATTGCTGAAGAAACAGGAATTATCCGAATGACTCTTGAAGCATTGCTTCATAATCAACGGTGCCCTGTATGGCTTCCCACCCGCTCCCGGCCGTCATCGCCTTCGCCCGCGTGGCCCACCACGAAAGCTTCACTCGCGCCGCGGCCGAGCTGGAGCTGTCGCCGTCGGCGCTGTCGCAGACGGTGCGCACCCTGGAGGCCAAGCTCGGTGTGCGCCTGCTCAACCGCACCACCCGCCGAGTCGGCCTGACCGAGCATGGCGCGCGTTTCCTCGAACAGATCGGCCCAGGGCTGGCCCAGATCGAGGCCGCCTTCGACGACCTCAACGCGGTCCGCGACCGCCCGACCGGCCGCCTGCGCATCAACACCGGCCGGGTCGCCGCGCGCCTGCTGATCGAACCGAACCTGCCGGCGTTCCTCGCCCGTTATCCGCAGATGCAGGTCGAGGTGTTCGCCGACGACACCCTGGCCGACCTGGTCGCGGGCGGGTTCGACGCCGGCATCCGCCTCGGCGAATGCCTGGCCAAGGACATGATCGCGCTGCCGCTCGGAGGCCCGCAGCGACAGATCGTGGTCGGGTCGCCGGCCTATTTCGAGCAGCGGCCGCGCCCGCGCGCACCCGAGGAACTGGTCGACCACGAATGCCTGCGCCATCGCCTGCCCGGCAGCGGCCGGCTGATGGCCTGGGAGTTCACCCGCGACGGGCGCGAGTACGAGGTCGACGTCGCCGGGCGGCTGATCTACAACGACAGCAGCCTGGCCTTGAACATGGTCCGCGCCGGTTGCGGCCTGATGCAGGCCTTCGAGCCGATGGTGACCGAGGACCTGCGCAGCGGCGGCCTGGTGCAAGTGCTCGACGCCTACACGCCGGCATTCCCGGGGTTCCATATTTATTACCCGGCGCGCAAGCAGTTGCCGACCAAGTTGCGCGTGTTCGTGGACTTCATGCGCGAGCAGTGCTGAGCGGCGATTCGTTCGAGCTTGCGGTCAAGGGCAGGGGTCGCGTTCCGGTCGCATCGCGCTCGCCTTTCGCCGCGGCCCGTGCGAGGCTGCGGCGACCCGCCCGGGACTCGCCATGACCGCAGCCATCGCGCCCTCCGCTCCATCGAAAGCATTGCAGGGCGACGCCGCGCTGGTGCGCGCGCTGGGTCCATTCCAGCTCGGCGCCTCGATCATCAACATCATCGTCGGCGCCGGCATCTTCATGCTGCCGGCGCTGCTGTCCGGGCGTATGGGCCTCAGCGCGCCGCTGGTGTTCGTCGCTGGCGCCATCGCGATCGTGCCGATCGCGCTGTGCTTCTCGGCCATCGGCAGCCGCGCCGCTGCGACCGGCGGGCCGTATACCTATGTCGGCGCCGCGTTCGGCCCGTTCGCCGGTTTTCTCGCCGGCGCTTTGATGTGGATCTGCAACACCGCCTCCAGCGCCGGCGTCGCCGCAGCCTTGGCCGAGCAGGCCGGCAATGCCTGGGCGGTGCTGCGCGAGCCGCTGCCGCGCGGCGCCTTCATCGCTGCGGTCTACGCGATCCTGTTCGCGCTCAATGCCTTCGGCGTGCGTCTGGGCGCGCGCATGATCGTGCTGCTGGCGACCTTGAAGCTCACGCCCTTGTTCCTGCTGGCGACGCTCGGGCTGTATTTCGTCGACTGGCAGCAGGTCGGCTGGAGCGAGGTGCCGTCGTGGAGCGCGCTCGGTTCCTCGATGGTGCTGGTGGTGTTCGCCTACTCCGGCATGGAAACCGCGCTGGTGCCCACCGGCGAAGTGCGCGACCCGTCGCGGCACGTGCCGCGCGCGACCTTGTCGGCGATCGTGGTGGTGGTGTTGCTTTACGTCGGCATCCAGGTGGTCTGCCAGGGCGTGTTGGGCGCGCGGCTCGCTGCGAGCACCGCGCCGATCGCCGATGCCGCCGGCGCGATCTGGTCGCCCGGGCACGGCGTGTTGCTGCTCACTGCCGGCGTGTCGATGACCGGCTTCCTGATGGGCAATCTGTTCGCTTCATCGCGGTTGCTGTTCGCGCTCGGCCGCGACGGCTACCTGCCGCAGGCCTTCGGCCGCGTCGATGCCCGGCACCACGTGCCGCGCGTGGCCCTCGCCGCGCATGCCGGCATCGCCCTGGCGCTGGCGTGGATGGGCAATTTCGAAACCCTGGCGCTGATCTCCGGCGGCGCCATCTGCCTGCTGTTCGCGGCAGTGTCGATCGCCGCCTGGCGCGCCCAGGCGCTCGACCTGCGCGGCCCCGGCGAACCCTTCGCGATGCCGGGCGGCGCCTGGGCCATGCCGGCGCTCGCGGTGCTGACGATGGCGGCGATCCTGGCGACGATGACGCACGCGCAATGGACTGCGATCGCCGCTTCGCTGGCGGGGCTGGTCGCGTTGTACGGTGTGCTGCGAGTGCTGCGTCGACGCGGCTGAGCGCCGCTACAAACGCGAACATGCGAGATCGCGTACCCGACCGGCATCGAGCGCGACGCCGTCGATGCGGCCGTCGGCGCCGCGATGGAAGCGGTAGCTCAACAGCCCCTGGACGAAGCGGTCGCGCTCCAGCGGTTCCAAGGCGACGGCGGGGAAGCGCGGGTCGAGTTGTCGCAGCGCGCCGTCGACGAGTTCGAACTCGTAGTCGCGTCCGAGCTCGTTGCAGCGATAGCGGCCGGCGTAGGCCTGCAATTCGTCGGCCGGCGGCGCGGCGACGTCGACGGCGAGGTAGTCCCTGCCGCGGTCGCCGGTGGTCACCGTCATCCTGCGTGGCCGGTCGCGCGTGCGCTCATGGAAGCGCAGCGTGGCGATCGAGGGCGCGCTCAGTTCGAACTCGGCGCTGCCCAAGGGCCGCAGGACGAATTCGTCGTCGAAGTGGCGCAGGGCGAGCCGGCCGTCGGCATGGACGATCTTGCGCAGGTCGCCGCTTTCGGCATGGCGATAGACGCCGGTCCACTGTTGCAGTTGAGCGGGCGTCAGGTGCGCCGACTTGCGCTGCACCGTGGCGCTGTCCTGCGCGAGCGAAGGCGGCAGGCCCAACCACAGCTCGGCGATGCGTTCGGCCCAACGCTGCGGCTGCGCTTCGGCGAAATTGCACAAGGTGGCGACGCTCAGATGTTGTTGCGGGAAACGCAACAGCTCGGCGCGATACCCGCCCCAGGCGCCGCCATGCCGCACCGTGGCCAGGCCGCGGTACTCGCCCATCTTGAGGCCGAGGCCGTAGTCGATGGCCTTGCCGTCGTCGAGCACGCCGGGCTGCTGCATCTGCGCGAGCATCGCCGCGCTGCCGACCTTGGGCTCGTAGAAATTGCGGTCCCAGCGCAGCAGGTCGGCGGTGGTGGTGTGCACCGAGCCGTCGCCGACCTGGTCCCAGTGCGGCTGATCGAGCCGGTAGCTCGTTGCCGTGTCGTGGGGCGGCGCGCCCACGGAAGCTTCGGCACGCGCATAGGCCATGGCGCGACCGGGCACGAGCTCGGCGTGGTCGCGGCGGAAGCGGGTGTCGCGCATGCCGAGCGGGGCGAAGATGCGTTCGCGCGCGAATGCGGGCAGGGATTGCCCGGACACGCGTTCGACGATCCGGCCGGCAAGGAAATAGCCGGAGTTGCTGTACAGATGTTCGCTGCCGGGCGGGAAGTTGAGCGCACGCTGGCGGGTCAACGCGTCCAACGCCTGGGCGTCGGTGGCTTGGTCGTCGAAGGCCGCGCCGCCGAGGATCAGCAGGGCGATGTAATCGCGCAGGCCGCTGGTGTGCTGCAGCAGCTGACGGATCGTGATCCGGCGGCCGTAGTCGGGCATCTCCGGCAGATGCTGGCGGATGTCGTCGTCGAGCGAAAGTTTGCCGTCCTGGGCCAGTAACAACACGCTGGCGGCGGTGAACTGCTTGGAGGTCGAGCCGATGTCGAACACGCTGTGCGGGCCGATCGGCACCCCGAGCTCGAGGCTGGCCATGCCGTAGCCGCGCTGGAACACGATCGCGTCGTCGCGATACACCGCCACCCCGCAGCCCGGCGTGTCGCGGCGGTTCCATTGCGCGAAGATCGCGTCGGTGGCGGCTTCGAGCGCGCCGCGGTCGGCGGTGTCGGGCGGCGCCGCGTGCGCGGTCGCGAGCGCCAGCAGGGGCAGCGCGAGGGTCGAGGCCAACCATCCGGCAACGCTCATGCGGCGGGTTCCTGGTCGTGTCCCGCGCGAGGCGGCGAGTCCTGTCGAGCGCAGCGCCGGGCGCAGCGGCCCGACTTGCCGGCATGGTCCTCGCGTTGGCGTCCACAGGCTTAGACGCGACGCACACAACGCAGCGGCCACCATGCCGGCATCCGCAGGCCACGCGCTTGATCCTTGACCGCCGGCTGTTGCCTACTAACGGCCTGCATCGCCTTCGTCCGGAACACAGCGGGAGCCGCGCGCCTCGATCCATGGCCAGCACCGCCGCCACCGCCGCGACGCCTTCCGCCTCCGCGCCACCGGCCGGGCCGCCCGCAGCGCCGACGCCGATGTCGCGCTGGCGCATCGCCGGCTTCGTCTCGATCTCGCTGCTGCTCGGCCTGACCCAGAGCCTGGGCATGAACCTGGTGGCCTCGAACCTGCAGCAAGTGCAGGGTGCGCTCGGCGCGACCAGCGCCGAAGCGACCTGGCTGCTGACCGCTTACTTCGCCACCAACATCCCGGCCAGCCTGCTGCTGACCAAGTTCCGCCTGCACTACGGCCTGCGCCTGTTCGCCGACCTGGGCATCGGCCTGTTCGTGGTCGCCGCGGTCGTGCACTTGCTCGCCAACGACCTCGACTCGGCGATCGCCGCCCGCGCCGCGCTGGGCATCGCCGCGGCGCCGCTGAGTTCGCTGACCGTGCTGTACATGGCCGAGGTCTTCAACGGGCCCAAGAAGGTCCTGGGCCTGATGTTCGGTTTCGCCGCACTGCAGACCGGCGCGCCGATCTCGCGGATCGTCGCCGAGCGCTTGCTGCTCAACGCGCAATGGCACGGCATCGTGATCTTCGAACTCGGCCTGGCCCTGGCTTGCCTGGCCGCGATCAACCTGCTGCGGGTCACGCCGGTGCCGCGCCAGCCGATGTTCGACCGCCTCGACATCGCCAGCTTCCCGCTCTACGCCTCGGCCATCGCCCTGCTGTGCGTGGTGCTGACCCAGGGCCGGCTGCGCTGGTGGTTCGACACGCCCTGGCTCGGCGAGTGCCTGGTCGCGGCGGTGCTGTGCGGTGCCTTGTTCGTGGTGATCGAGATGAACCGCTCCAGGCCCATGGTCAACATCCGCTGGCTGTTGCACGGCGGCTACATGGTCAGGCTGGGCCTGGCGATCGTGCTCTCGCGCATGGTGCTGTCGGAGCAATCGGTCGGCGCGGTCGGCCTGCTCAACGTGCTGGGTCTGAACAACGAGCAGATGCATACGCTGTTCTGGCTGGTGTTGGCCGGCACCGTGGCCGGCTTCGTCGTCACCCTGCCGTTCCTGCCGAAGCAGCGTTTCGACATGCTCGGCCTGATCGCGGTCGGCCTGGTCGGCATCTGCGCCTGGTTCGATTCGTACGCGACCAACCTGACCCGGCCGGCGAATTTCTACATCACCCAGACCCTGATCGCGATGGCCGCCTCGATGTTCCTGGCCAGCTCGATCCTGCTCGCCCTGGTGCGGGTGGTCGCCGACGGCGTGCGCAACCTGGTCACCTTCATCGTCTTGTTCAGCACCACCAACGCACTCGGCGGCCTGCTCGGTTCGGCGGTGTTGGGTACCTATCTGAGCCAGCGCCAGACCGCGCATTACCAGCATCTGACCCAGTCGTTGACCCTCGGCGACCCGCAGGTGGTGCTGCGCACTCAACAACTCGGCGGCGCGGTCGCGCGGGTGGTCGGCGACAACGCCGCGCGCGGCAACCAGGCGCTGAGCTCGTTGAGCCAGCAGGTCGCGCGCGAGTCCTGGGTGCTGGCCTACAACGACGTGTTCCTGGCCGTGGCCTGGCTCGCGCTCGGCGTGCTGGCCTGGGTGCTGCTGCTGAAGTGGCATCTGTGGCGGCGCGGCCACACGGTGGTGAGCTTCGCTTCGCAGGTGCCGGGCCCGTTCGGCCCGCCGGCCGCGGCGGCCCCGGTGCAGAACGAACATCGCGACACGCCGGGCGAAGCCGCCGCGCTTCCCGCTTCCTCCCCCGTTCCCGCTACCTGATCCGAAGGACGCCCCATGCCGCTGAAGACGCCCTTCAAATCCAAGGCCACCGTGCCGGTGGTCGCGATCGCCATCGTCGGCGTGCTGCTGATCCTGTACGCCTGGCGGCTGTGGCCGTTTTCGAGCGCGCGCCAGACCACCGAGAACGCCTACGTGCGCGGCAGCGTCACCGTGATCGCGCCCAAGGTCGACGGTTATGTCGCCCAAGTGCGGGTGCAGGACTACATGCAGGTGCACGCCGGGCAGGTGCTGGTCGAACTCGACGACCGCAACTACCGCCAACGCCTCGACCAGGCGCGCGCCAATCTCGCCGCGCAGCAGGCCAACCTGTCCAACTCGACCCAGGCCCGGCGCGTGCGCGAGGCCGCGGTCGCCAACGTCGAGGCCCAGCTCAAGGCCGCGCACGCGAACCTCGCCCGCGCCCAAGCCGACATGCGCCGCGCCAGTGCTCTGGTCGGCGACGGCTCGCTGTCGCTGCGCGAACGCGACCAGACCCTGGCGGCGCTGCGCCAGGCCGAGGCCGCACTCGGCCAGGCCCAGGCCGGGCGCCGTTCCGCCGACGAGGACGTACGCTCGGTGATCGTCAACCGCGATGCGCTGACCGCCGCGGTCGCCAACGCCCAGGCCGCGGTGCAGTTGGCCGAGATCGACCTGGCCAACACCCGCATCCACGCGCCGCAGGCCGGCCAGCTCGGCGAGATCGGCGTGCGCCTGGGCCAGTACGTCACCCCCGGCACGCAGTTGATGCAACTGGTGCCGCAGCGGGTTTGGGTGGTCGCCAACTTCAAGGAATCGCAGACCGCGCGCATCCGCGCCGGGCAGGCCGCGAGTTTCCGCGTCGACGCGCTCGACGGCGCGGTGCTGCGCGGCCGGGTCGAGCGTCTGTCGCCGGCGACCGGTTCGGAATTCAGCGTGATCAAGACCGACAACGCCACCGGCAACTTCACCAAGGTCGCGCAGCGGCTGCCGGTGCGGATCGCGATCGACCCGGAGCAACCGATGGCGGCGCGCCTGCGCCCGGGCATGTCGGTCGAGGCGACGGTGGATACGGCGAGCGAGATCGACGAAGACGCCGTGCGTCGCGCCGAACAGGCCGCCGCGGCCAATGCGGCGCGCGATGCCGCGGTGCCGGCGGTCGCGAACCCTGCGCACGGCGCAAGCGACCTACGCCCCGATCAGCGTCCGTCCGCCGCGACCGAATCGCAAGGCGACCAGGGTACGACCCGATGAGGTCGACCCGCATCGTCTGGCGCGTCGCCGCGATCGCTTTGGCGACGTGCACGCTCGCGGCCTGCGTGAGCGTCGCGCCGCCGCCGAGCTTCGCCGAGACGCCGCCGGCCTGGCGCGATGCGCCGGGCGCCGGTGTCGCCGTGCAACGCGATTGGTGGCGCGGCTACAACGACCCGGTGCTCAGCCAACTGGTCGAGCGCGCGCTCGCCGACAACACCGACTTGCGCCTGGCCGCGGCCCGCGTCGCCGAGGCGCGCGCCCTGCTCGATGCGCAAGGCGCGGTGCGATGGCCGACCCTGGATTTCTCGGTGAGCGCGCAACGCGCGCGCAGCGTCGGCGCCGCGACCGGTCGCGCCAACCTTTCCAGCGTGACCCAACCGCAGTTCCAGGCCGCCTACGAGGTCGATCTGTGGGGCCGCCTGGAGGCGCTGACCGACGCCGCCCGCGCCAATCTGCTCGCCAGCGAAACCGCCGCCGACAGCGTACGGCTCAGCGTGGCCGCGGCGGTGGCCTCGGCCTATCTGGGCTTGCGTGCGAGCGATGCGCGGCTCGAAGTCGCGCAGCGCACGCTGGCTTCGCGCGCCGGCGCGCGTAACGTCGCCCAGCGCCGTTTCGACACCGGCTACAGCTCGCGCCTGGAGCTGAGCCAGGCCGAGGCCGAGTACCGCGCCACCGCCCAGGTCGTGCCGCAGTTGCGGCTCGCGATCCGACGCCAAGAGGACGCCTTGTCGGTGCTGCTCGGCCGCGCACCCGAGGCGGTGCCGCGCGGGCGCGCGCTGACCGAGATCGCCGCGCCGGCGCTGCCGTCGGCCGGCGTGCCCTCGCAGTTGCTGCGTCGCCGTCCCGACATCGCCCAGGGCGAGGCGCAGATCGCCGCGGCCGACGCCAACCTGGCGGCGGCGCGTGCGCAACTGCTGCCGTCGTTGCGCCTGACCGGCACGCTCGGCAGCCTCGAGTCGAGCCTGCTGCATGGCGACCCGATCCGCGTGTGGAGCGTCGGCGGCAGCGTGCTGGCGCCGTTGTTCAACGGCGGCCGCCTGCGCGCGCAAGTCCAGGCCGGCGCCGCGCGCCGCGACCAGGCCGTGCTCGCCTATCGCAAGACCGTGCTGACCGCGTTCGCCGAAGTCGAGGACGCCTTGGCCGCGATCCGTTACCTGCACGAACAGCGCGACCAGGCCGAGCAACAGCGGGCCGCGTTGAGCGAAGCGCTGCGCATCGCCCACAACCGCTACAACGAAGGTTATGCCTCCTACCTGGAGGAGCTCGACGCGCAGCGCAACCTGTTCAACGCCGAGTTGACGGTGTTGCAGCTGCAGGGCGATGCGCTGACCGCCGAGGTCAATCTGTACAAGGCCCTGGGCGGCGGTTGGGAAGGAGTGGAGCGGTGAGGGTCTATCGCTCTCCAGTGCCAGCAAGCCCGCTTGTCTCCCTCTCCCGCTACGCGGGAGAGGGCCGGGGTGAGGGCGCCCAAGTAGAGACATCGGCCTCGTTCATGAAGCTTTGCCGTCGCTAGCCCATCCGGCTGCATTGAAGAGGCAACTGCGTATGCCCTCACCCCAACCCTCTCCCGCGCCGCGGGAGAGGGAGCTGATCGCGGCATCCCTCAACCCCGCAACCACTCCGCATGGGCCAGCTCGATCGCAGCGAACTCCTTGTCCGGCGATTCTTCGTCCATCAGATACCAGGCCGCCGACAGGCCGGTGAAGGCGACGATCCACTGCAGTAAGCGGCGGCGCTCCAGGCGCGCAGCTTCAACGACCAGATCGACACGGCGCAGCAGCCGGCCCGGCGCCAAGGCGGTCTCTTCATCGGGGTCGGTGAACAGGCAGGCGAAATCGAAACCGCGCTCGCCGATCAGGCGCTTGGGGTCGATCGCGACCCAGCCGCGTGCGCCGGCGTCGAGCACGTTCTCGTGGTGCAGGTCGCCATGCAACGGCACGATCTCGCGCGGTTCGGCCAGCAGTTCGCAGGCAGTGCTCCAGGCCAGTGCGAGCGCGCCGCCATGGCTGTTCGCGTACGGTTCCAGTTCGGCGAACCAGGGTTGCAGGCCGAGCAGATGCGGCGGTGGCGCCGCTGCGCGCGGGGCATGCAGGCGTGCGGCGGTCGCGCACAGGATGCGCGTGGCGTCGTCGTCGCGGCCGTTACGGGCCATGTGCGCGAGCGAGCGTGGGCCGCTGGCGCGTTCGATCAGCAGGGCGTCGTCGTCCCAGGCGAGCACGCGGGCGGCGCCGTCGCCGTCCCACCAACGCATCATCGCCGCGCCGTAGCGCTCTTCGGGTTCGCGCGGAATCTTCAGCATCGCCGGCGTGTCGCGGTAGCGGACCGGCAACAGGTCGCTGCTGTGGGTGTGGATCGGGGCGCCGTCGGGGATCAAGCTCCACTGGGCGAGATGCTGGTCGAAAGGCGTCATGCGGCACGAAGGCGTCGTAGGCGTTCGTGTCGATATCGGGATTGCCGCGGTCGATGCAAGCGACGCCATCGCCGCGCGCGACCGGCGGCGGCGAAACAGCAGGAAAGGTAAAGTCGTCGCACGCGGCGACGGCGAGCGACGGGCTACTTCGCCTCGTCGGCGGTCTCGACGTCCTGGGCCGCGGCTTCTTCGCGCTCCTTCAGCACCAGCGCCGCTTCGGCGTCGGCGGCGACGCGATGACGCAGCGATTTGCAGCGTTCGATGCCGGCATCGGTCAGGTGCACTTCGTCGCCTTCGCCGGCTTCGGCCAGACCGGATTCGATCAGGCGTTCGCGCAAGGCCCCGGAATGATTTTCCGGCGGATGCCCTTGGTCGATGCGTTGAAGCACATTCAGCAAAGCCAGCTCTTCCAGGCTGATCGGGTCCACGGCGACGCTCCACTACGATTGCGCGCACTATGCCACGGACGACCGCGGCGCAAATGACCGCGTCCTGCCGCGTGCGCGCTGCAAGCTGACGCATTCAGCCCGCGCTGCGAGGCCGCGGCCGTATCGGTATGCGATCGCGGGATCCGTCCGCTCCGGGCGGGCGCCCGCGGTCCGGTCGAGCCAGGTCCGAGGCGGGCGCAAAAAGCCGGCGCAGAAAGCCGACGAAAAAAAACGGGCCCAAAAAAGAACGCCGCCCAAGGGCGGCGTCCGGCAGTACGCGATGCGGCGGCCCAGGGCGCGCCGCATCCCGCGGCATCAGGCCGCAGCGTCCTTCAGCTTCTTCAGCGGACGGACCTTGACCTTCACCGTGGCCGGCTTGGCGGCGAACCACTGCTCTTCCTTGGTGAACGGGTTGATGCCCTTGCGCTTCGGCTTGGCCGGCACGCTGACGGCGGTGATCTTCAGCAGGCCCGGCAGGGTGAAAGCGCCCGCGCCCTTCTTGTTGACCGACGCGTGGACCGCGCCTTCGAGCGCGCCGAGCACGGCGCGGATGTCCTTGGCGACGACACCGGTGACTTCAGCCAGGTGTGCGACCAGGCCCGACTTGCTCAGCACTTCCTTGATCGGCTTCGGAGCAGCCGTCTTGGCGGCGGACTTCGCAGCGGCCTTCGGAGCGGCCTTCTTCTTTGCAGCGGTTTTTTTCGTAGCCATAGTTTTTTCCGGTAGCACTCGTTGAATGGATGGGTTGCCTGGATAACCCCTCGGCATGGCGGAATGTAGGGCAAGCCCGACGCGCCGCCAAGAGTTTTCGACGCAAATAGTGGCTGTTTTTCAGACGCGCGCCCCGGATGGCCCGTGCCGATGCGACAAAATCCCTTGCGAATGAGGGGTTTTGCGCGTCCCTCGATGTTTCGCGCCGCTCGTCGCTTCAAGCGAAAAGCCCTGGAAAACACGGCTTGAACGGGTTCCTGCGGCATCGCAGCGACGGTTTGCGCGACGCGCGGCGCGAATCTGTGACGCAATCCGGCGCCGTCGTCGCGATGTCGCAATGCGGTTCAGTCGCCGTGCGGTTGCCGGCGCTCCGCGCGCGCGACTTGCGCGGTCGTTGCGACGCCGGCAATGTGCCAGTGCCGGCGCCGCGTTGTGGATAACACCGGCAGCTCAGCCCCGGTGTTCGAGCGCCAGGTATTCGGCCGACTGCATTTCGATCAGGCGCGAGGCAGTGCGCTCGAAGGCGCCGCCGAGGCGGTGGCCGCGGTACAGCCCGGTCGGCGCGTCGGCCGCGGTGCAGACCAGGTTGACGTGGCGGTCGTAGAACTCGTCGATCAGGTTGATGAAACGCCGTGCCGGGTCGTCGTTGCGGCCGTCGAACACGGGGATGCCGCCGACCAGCACGGTGTGGCACTCGGTCGCGATCTCGATGTAGTCGCCGGCCGCGCGCGGGCCTTCGCACAGCGCGGCGAAGTCGAACCAGGCATGGCCGTCGGCCAGCGCGCGCACCGGAATGTCGCGGCCGTCGATGCGCAGCGGCCCGGTTTCGGCAATGCAGGCCGCGGTCAGCTCCTTCCAGCGTCCGCCCAGCCAGGCGTCGGATTCGGCGTCGAGCGGGGCGCGAAACACCGGCGAGCGGGTCAGCGCACGCAGGCGGTAGTCCTGCTGGCTGTCGAGCAGCAGCACCTCGCAGTGGCGCTGGATCAGCTCGATGGCGGGCTTGAAGCGCTCGCGCTGCAGGCCATCGGCATACAGGTTAGGCGGCGCGGTGTTGGAGGTCGTCACCAGGGTCACGCCCTCGGCGAACAGGCGGTCGAGCAGGCGACCGAGCAGCATCGCGTCGCCGATGTCGATGACGAAGAACTCGTCCAGCACCAGCACCCGCAGCTCCGAACGCCACTGCCGGGCGATCTTCGCCAAGGGGTCGCTCTCGCCGGCGTGGGCGCGCAGCTGGGCGTGGACCTCGCGCATGAAGCGGTGGAAATGGGTGCGGCGCTTCTCGCGGATCGGCAGCTGTTCGTAGAACAGGTCGATCAGGAAGGTCTTGCCGCGACCGACGCCGCCCCACAGGTACAGCCCGCGCACGCCGTCGCGCGGCTTGCCGCGCAGGCGATCGAACAGGCCCTGCGAGGGCGGGTCGAGCACGTCGGCATGGATGCGGTCGAGCTCGCGCAAGGCCGGGCGCTGCGCCGGATCTTCGCTCCAGTCGCCGCGCGCGACGCCCTCGGCATAGGCCTGGGAAGGGGTCTTGCCGCTCATCGCGAACGCTGCGTCCGACGGTCGCGGCGCGGTGCCACCGGCAACGGCGACGCGCAGCCGGGCCGCCGCCCGAGGTTCAGGGCCAGTGGCAGCATAGACATACCTCTCAGGACAGGTCCGGGGCGATTTCCGGCGGCAGGTGGGCGCGCACGCCGTGCTTGATCGCACCGCGCAGATCGATCAGGCGGCGGTGGAAGAAGTGACCGGTGTCGGGCATGCGCACCAGTTCGGGCGGTTGGCGCAGGCTTTCGATCCAGGCGTAAACGGCGTTGGGATCGACGATCTCGTCGGCCTCGCCCTGGATCACCAGCCAGGGATAACCGCTCGGCGGTGCGATGCGGTCGAAGTCCCAGCGGCCGGCCGGCGGCGCGATCGAGATCAGCAGCTTGGGCTGCAATTCGTCGGCCATGCGCAGCGAGACATAGGCGCCGAAGCTGAAACCGGCCAGCCATAGCTGGGCGTCCGGGCGCGTCGCACGCACCCAGGCGGCGACCGCGCGCAGGTCCTCGCATTCGCCTTCGCCCTCGTCGAACTCGCCTTCGGAGCCGCCGACGCCGCGGAAATTGAACCGCACCGTGGCCGCGCCGGATTCGCGCAGGGCGCGCGCGGCCATGGTCACGACCTTGTTGTGCATGGTGCCGCCTTCGGTCGGCAGCGGATGGCAGACGATCGCCACGATCGGCCGCGGCGCGGTCTCGGCGGCCTCGACGACCATCTCGATCGCGCCTGCCGGACCCGGCAGGGTCATCGTCGTGGAGGCGTCGCTGGGAAAGGCGGGAATGCTCATGCGCTCATGATACGGGGCGCTGTGAGCGGGGTGTTACGCCTGTGTGTGTGGCGACGTGTGGCGGTGTCGGCGCAGGCCTCAGCGCGACATCAGCTCGAAACCGAGCAGCACCGGATCGTGATCGGAACTGCGCCACGGTCCGGCGCCGCCGGCGCGATAACCGGCGCTCTCGGGTTCGTCGGCGTTGCTGTGCCACTCGGCCGCGCCGCGCAGGCGCGCGGCGAGGGCCGGCGACAATAGCGCGTGGTCGAGGCGGCCGAGTTCGCCCTGGTAGACATAGCTGTACGGCGCCTCGACCCGGGCCACCGCGAACGCGTCCTGCCAGCCGGCCGCGTACAACTCGCGCAGCGGCTGTTCCTGCGCATGCGCATTGAGGTCGCCGACGATCATGCTCAGCGCGCTGCCGCTCGCGGTCGGGTCGGTCTTGAGCCAGGCGTCGAGGCGTCGCGCCGATTCGCTGCGCGAAGCGTTCCAGCACGAAGCGCCGTCGCCCTGGTCGCGGTCGGCGCCGGCGGCGTTCTTGCCGCAGCCCTTGGACTTGAAGTGGTTGGCGACGACCACGAAGGTCGGGCCCGGCGTGCGGTCGCGGCCGATCGCGGCGAAGGCCTGGGCCATCGGCACGCGCGCGAGCGGGCCGAACGGTCCTTGTTCCAGTGTTGCGGCGACGCCGCGCGCGGCCACCCGCGCGCCGCGGTAGATCAGGCCGACCCGGATCGCGTCGCTGCCCGGCCCGCGCTGCTGCGCGGCGCAGGGTTGCTTGCATGGCGCGGCATAGCGCCAGTCCTGGGCGCCGCCGTTCGCGGCATCGGCGCGGTCGAGCGCGGCGACGAGTTCGGCCAGGGTCGACTCGGGGCCGTAGCCGTCGTTCTCCAGCTCCATCAACGCGGCGACGTCGGGATCGAGGGCGTGGATGGTGGCGACGAGCTTGGCCAACTGCGCCTGGTATTCGGCCGGGGTGCGTGCGCCGCGCGGGGTCGGAAAGCCTTCGCCACGGCCGTCGCCGTTGAACAGGTTTTCCAGGTTGAAGGCGGCGACGCGCAGGTCGCCGGCGACCTTGGGCGGCTGCGGACGCGGCGCGGCCTGTACGGTCGGCGGCGCAGTCAAGCGCAGGCCGTGGCTGCCGTCGATCGGCACCGCCACGCCTTCGACCGCATCGAGGCGGCTGCCGCTGCGCGCGGCGAACGCGGCCGCGGTCAGGGTGGCGGCGTCGCCGCCGAGCACGAGGCGGCGGCGTTGGTTGTCGGCGGCGATGGCGCGTGCGACGTCGCTCCCGGGTACGGCGCGTTCGCCGGGTTGCCACATCGGGCCGTCGAAGGAGACGGTGACGGTGCCGCGCTCGTCGTCGCGTTCGGCCAGGGTCAGCGGCGCGGCGATGCGTACGTGCATGCCTTCGAGGCGGCGCCAGTCGGGTGCCTCGGCGATCGCTACCGCGGCCGGCAGGCGCATGGCCTTGCGGCGTGCGAGCGTGTCGATATGTTGGGCATCGATCGCAGTAAGCCGGCCCTGTTTGCCGAGCGATGCTTCGTAAACGCGCCCGCTGACCCGCAGCGCTTGTCCGGGCGTCAGTGCGGCGGTCTGGGCGCCGGTGATCCAGATCGCGTCCGAGGTGGCGGCGTCGCCGTCGCCGCCATCCTGCAGCAACCAGCCCGGGGCGCCGTCGGCTGCGGGCAGGGCCGTGGTGACGATGCCTTCGACGGTCGCCTCGCGATCGAGCCAGGGGCTGCTCGCGGCCGAGCCCTGGACCTCGCCGATGGCCAGCGCACCGGCGCCGCGTTGCGGATGCGGCGCGCTCGCGCAGGCCGCCAGCAGCAGGCAGGGCGCGAAGGCGAGGGCGGGGCGGAATCTCGTCATGGCGGGCTCGGCGGCGGCGGGAGCGGCCATTATCGGCAGCGCACCGGTGTCGCGTCGTGTGCCATCGGGCCGCAGCCTTTGCCGTGACCGCTGCCGAAGCCGGCGCGCCGGGCGCGCAAACGAAAACGCCGCCTGGAGGCGGCGGCACGGCCCTCAAATACAAGCGCCGCCCGGAGGCGGCGACTCGGCCCTCAAATGCAGACGCCGCCCGAAGGCGGCGACTCGGCCCTCAAATGCAGACGCCGCCCGGAGGCGGCGACTCGGCCTGCAAAAGCAAACGCCGCCCGAAGGCGGCGTCTGGCAAACCTGCGCGAGCGCGGCTTACTTGATGTTTTCGAGCATCCAGTCGACGGTCGAGGCGACCTGCTCGTTGGTCAGGGCCGGGTTGCCGCCCTTCGGCGGCATGATGCCGGCGCTGCCGGTATAGCCTTCGATCGCGTGCTTGTGCAGGGTGTCCTTGCCCTGGGCGATGCGCGCCGACCAGTGCGCCGCGTCCATCGTCGGGGCGCCGCCGGCGCCGGACTTGTGGCAGCCCGCGCACAGGCTGTCGAAGATGACCTTGCCGTCCAGGGTGCCGCCGTAGGCGACCTGCGAAGCGGCCTTGGCGGCCGCCGCGGCGACCGCGGCCTGCTGCGAGGCGGCGCCGGTCGCGCCGGCGTAGACCGCGCCGACCGGACCGATGCGGTTCTCGGTGCGCTTGGCCGCCCTGGGGTCGACTTCCTGCGGCAACTGGTGGTGGACGAAGTAGGCCGCGATCATCAGGCCGAGGGTCACCAGCATCAGAAAGCCGATCACCATCGAGAATTTCTTCAGGAATTCGAGGTCGTAATTGCGCACGATCCACCTATTGCGTGCCCCCGTTCGGGTGCACTAAAGCCATCGACGTGGCCGCACCGGGGATCGGCGCGGCCGCTGCACGGGACCCGCCGAGACGACCCCGCCGGCCTTCTGCTATCGAATGCAGGGCCGCGGGCCGGGAATGCCGGTCGGGTAGTTCCGCCGGACAGTTTATCTCACTCCGGGCCGCGCGGGCTTGCCGAGCGCCCCAGTAACGTCGTCGGAGCGCCGGCCGGGACCTGTGCGCCTTGCGCCGGTCACCGCTCGCCCCTATAACCTGCACGATCCACGAGCACGGTCACGGACGATGATCGCAGGGCCAGGGACGGGCAGCCGCCCTCCTCCTTCGTCGCCCGCGACCCGGACGCTCCCCGCGCAAGCCTCACCTTCCGCGCCGCCTTTACCTTCAAGGACCGCCCTAATGTCCCGTTGGACCACGCAAGAACTGTTGACCCGACTGGCCGCCTCGTTCGGCGGCGAAAACGTCGAAGAAGTGCCGACCGCCGACGGCGCGATCCAGGTGACCCTGCCGGAAAGCGGCGACCTCGGCGTCACCATTGCCCTGACCGACCGCGAGATCTTCGTCTCCACGCCGCTGGTCGAAGCCGCCCAGGTCGCCGACGCGGCCGGCTTCAACGAGGCCTGCCTGCGCCTGAACCCGGTCAACCCGCTGTCCAACCTCGGTCTGACCACGATCAACGAGCGCGACGTCTATATCGTCTTCGGCGAGATGGCGCCCGATTCCACCGCCGAGCAGATCGAACTCGAAATCCGCACCCTGGCCGACAACGCGATCGACGCGGTGGAAGCCCTCAAGTCCTTTCTGGTGACCGCATGAGCCTGCTGCAGAAAATCCTGACCCTGTTCCGCGGCACCGCCCACGAGGCCGGTCAGGCCGTGGTCGACGCCAACGCGCTGAAGATCCTCGACCAGGAAATCCGCGACGCCGGCAACGAGCTGATCCGCTCGAAGGAAGAGCTGACCAAGGTCATGGCCCAGCGCCAGCTGCAGGCCAACCGCAGCAAGGACCGCTTCGCCAAGAAGGCCGAGTACGAGACCTACATCGCCGGCGCCCTGCGCAAGGGCGATGAAGCGCTCGCCCGCGAAGTCGCCGAGCGCCTGGCCACGGTAGAGACCGACCTCAGGAACGACGAGCAGGCCATCGCCAGCTACGACGCCAGCATCACCCAGCTCAAGACCGCGATCACCGCGACCGAGCGCAAGCTGGCCCGGGTCAAGCAGCAGGTCGACACGGTCAAGGCCACCGAGGCCGTGCAGCGCGCCCAGACCGCGGTTGCCGCGCGCCACTCCGGCGCCACCGGCAAGGTCACCACCGCGCTGGATTCGCTGGAACGCATCCAAACCCGCCAGGCCGAACGCGGCGCCCGCCTGCAGGCGGCGGCGCAGCTCGAAGCCGAAAGCGGCGACGGCGATCTCAACGCCAAGCTGGCCAACGCCGGCCTGCTGCCGGAATCGGCCAGCGTCGACAACATCCTCGAGCGCTTCCGCGAGAAGCCGGTGCAGCAGCTCAGCCACGAGCCGCTGTCGCTGCCGGCGGTGGAAGTGAAGGACGCCGAGCACGTCGAGCGGAAGAACTAAAGCGGAAGAACTAAGCAGGCGCTGCCGCTGCCGGGCATTGCTCGGCAGCGGTCGTTTCGGGTTCGGCGGCGCTTGGTCATCAAGCCGTTCGACCGTGATGGGGCGGTGGGCAATGCTCCCGTTTTTGCCCGTCATCCCCGCTTAGCGATGATTCGAGACGCTGTCGCGACAGGGCGGTCGATCTGTCGACCGCTCTGTTCTGCTCGTCATCCCCGCGGAGGCGGGGGGAATGGATGTCGCTTGCGAGCCACTGGCTCGCGCATCCATGAACGCCAGGGCGTTCTGCGCCCTGGCCGGGCGGTAGCGATTTCAGGCGCTCTCGCACGAAAATCCGGTGGGTCCTCCCGCCTTCGCGGGGAGTGACGGTTTGAATGCAGTCGGTTTTGGATCGTCATCCGTGCCTGGATGGGATGACGGCGTTAATGACACCATGCGACACCCGGCGTCTCCCGCACACGGACGTAACCCGCTGACATGATCGTAATCGGCAAGTTCTACCGCCTCATGCGCGGCCATCTGCGTCGTATCAGCTGGGGCGTGGTCGCGGCCGCGCTGGTGCTGCACATGACCGGCACCTGGCTGCTGCTGTCCTGGGCCGGCGAAGACAAGCTGCTGGGCTGGGACGCGTTCGTGTACTACTACATGACCACGGCCAGCACCATCGGCTACGGCGATCTGTCGCCGGGCAGCGCGGCCGGGCGCTACGTCGTCGCGCTGTTCGTGATGCCGGGCGCGGTCGCCCTGTTCGCCTCGGTGCTGGCCAAGACCAGCGCGAGCCTGCTGCATTTCTGGAAGCGCCATCAGGTGGGCAAGATGAGTTACGAGGACATGCAGGGCCATACCGTGCTGATCGGCTGGCACGGACGCGAGTCGGTGCGGCTGGTGCAGTTGTTGCTGGCCGACACCCACACCGACGACGAAGGCATCGTCCTGGTCGCCGAAGGGCTGGCCGAGAACCCGCTGCCGGACCAGATCCGCTTCGTCTCCGCCGCGTCCTATGCCGATTGTGGCGAATACGCCCGCGCCGCGATCGGCGGCGCCGCGCGCGTGATCGTCCATGCCGACAACGACGACCGCTCGCTGGCGGCGGTGTTCGCGGTGATGGCGCATCGCCCGGCCGCGCACGTGGTCGCCCACTTCGAGTCGGCCGCGGTCGCCGACCTGGTGCGCAGCCATTACCCGCACGTCGAATGCACGCGGCCCTTGCACGTCGACGTGATCGCGCGCGCCGTGCAGGACGCCGGCAGCTCGCTGGTCGCCGGCGAATGGCTGTCGAGCGGCGGCCCGACCCAATTCAGCTTGCCGGTGCCCGCCGATGCGCAGCCGCTGCTCGCCGGCAAACTCGCCGGCGCGTTCCGCAGCCAGTCGGCGCTGTGGATCGGTTTCCGCGACGGCCGCAGCGCGGCGCCGGTACTGAATCCGGCCGATCATGTCGAGATCGCGCCGGGCAGCGTGTTGTATTACCTTGCCAACGCACGCATCGACAGCCGCCGCGTGCCGTGGGCATCGCTGGCGGCCACCTGAGAGAACGCAGATGGGTTGGTTGGACGGATTATTCGGCGGCAAGAAAACGCCCGCCTCGGCGCCGGCGCCGTTCGCGCACGAGCTGCCGCTGGGCCTGCGCATCAACGGCCGGGTCGCCTTCGACACGATGATGTTCCGCGCTCACCCGCAGGCGTGGAGCGTGCAACTGCCCGAAGGCCACCAGGGCATTCCCTGCTACGGCCACATCGACCTGGGCGGCGGCCACGACCTGCACCGCTTCTATCTCGACGAAGACGGCTACCTGCAGATCAGCACCGCCAGCGGCCAGATCGAAGGCATCAAGGCCTTCGTGTTCCTCGAAACGGTGAACCCGGCCAGCCAGGCCGAGTTCAAGCGCTTCATCAGCGAGCACCGCCATCTCGGCGCGGCGCAGATCGAGTACGCCGGCCGCACCTGGTACCGCGAGTTCGGCAACGAAGGCGCGGCCGAGAAAGTGCCGCCGGTGGTCTACGACGAGGTGCTGTATCGCCACGACCCGCCGCGCAAGGACGACGACCTCACTCACTACGCCATGCTGTACCGGCGCGACGTGGTCGAGCTGGACCGCGAGGAATTCCTCCTCGTCACCGCCGAAGACTACGGCCCCAACGAGTTCTGTGTGACCTATGCGATCGGCCTGGACCTGACCACCGCCGATCTCGACATCACCTGAGCCCGCCACCTCACCGCACGCCGCAAGGATTCCCATGGACGCCCCGATCACCGCTCACAGCTTCCTCAACTTCCTCGCCTACGCCGGCATCGGCATCGGCGTGCTGATCGCCGCGGCCGTGGCCGTGTTGCTGATCACCCCGCACCGCGAGCTGAGCCTGATCCGCGAAGGCAACACCGCTGCCGCGACCGCGTTCTCCGGCACCCTGATCGGCCTGGCCCTGCCGCTGCATTCGGCAATCTCCAACTCGGTCAGCCTGATCGACGCGGCGATCTGGGGTGCGGTGTCGGTGATCGTGCAGTTGTTCGCGTTCCTGCTCGCACGCCTGGTCGCGCCCAAGCTGTCGCAGCAGATCACCCTCAACCAGACCGCCGCCGGCATCTTCTCGGCCGGCGTGTCGATCAGCGTCGGCCTGATCAACGCCGCCGCCATGACGCCGTGAGCGCCGCCATGACGCCCTCTACGAGCAAGCGATCGCGCAATCTCAAGCTGGTGCTGATGGCCGCGGCGGTGCCGGCGCTGCTGACCGGCTGCGAGGACGAACCCAGCGGCAAGGTCCTGACCTCGCTGGAAGAGTGCAAGGTGCAGACCGAGATCGCGCCTGCGGAATGCGAGGCGGCCTATTACAAGGCGCTGGTCGAGCACGAGAAGCTGGCGCCGCGCTTCGAGAGCGAGCGCGAGTGCAACGAACAGTTCGGTGCCTGCCAGTCGGCGCCGGCCAATCCGACCGGCGGCAGCCACAGCTACATGCCGTCGATGTCGGGTTTCCTGATCGGCTACGCCCTGTCGCAGGCGATGCAGCCGCGCGGCTACTACGGCGTCGGCGGGGTTTCGCCGCTGTACCGCGACTACCGCAGCGGCGGCTATCTGCGCCCCGGCGGCGAACGCGTCAGCAGCAACAGCGGCACCGTCTACGGCAAGTACGGCAACACCGCCTTGCCGGCGCGCGCGGTCACCGTTTCGCGTTCGGGCTTCGGCTCCAGCGCCGCGGCGCGCGGCGGCTTCGGCGGCAGCAGCAGTCGCGGTGGCGGCGGCCGCGGCGGTTGAAGCCGGTCTCCAGCGCCCCCATCAGCACCCCCATCGCTACGCAACCCGGCGGACTGCAGCCAGCATGAAACGCATCGCGGTAACGCCGCGCCCCGACTGGCGCGATCAGGCCCAGTCGCTGGGCTTCCATTTCCACACCATCGACGGCGCGCCGTACTGGGACGAGTCGGCGTACTACGCCTTCAGCCTGAAGCAGATCGAGGACGACCTCGAACAGCCGACCCAGGAACTGCACGACATGGCGATGGCCCTGGTCGATGAGGTCGCCGGGTCCGAGGAATTGCTCGCCCGCTTGGCGATCCCGCCGGCGTATTGGGATTGGATCGCCGATTCCTGGCGCCGTCGCGAGCCGCATCTGTACGGGCGCATGGACCTGGCCTACGACGGTACCGGCCCGGCCAAGCTTTACGAACTCAATTACGACACCCCGACTTCGCTGTACGAGGCCGCCTACTTCCAGTGGTTGTGGCTGGAGCAGAGCGTCGAGCGAGGTGTGCTGGCGAAGGGCGCGGACCAATACAACCGCATCCAGGAACTGTTGATCGAGACCTTCGCGACCCTGGCGCGCGAGCAGCGCATCGCCACGCCGGTGCATTTCGCCGCGGTCGAAGGCTCGGCCGAGGACCAGGGCACGGTGCGCTACCTGCGCGACTGCGCCGAGCAAGCCGGCGTGGAAACGCTGGAACTCAGCATCGAAGGGATCGGCATCAGCGCCGAGGGTTGGTTCACCGACGGCGACGACCGGGTCATCCGCACCCTGTTCAAGCTGTATCCGCTGGAATGGATGTTCGTCGAGGAATACGGCTCCAAGCTCGCCGCCTCGCAGATGCAGCTGATCGAGCCGGCCTGGAAGGCGATCCTCAGCAACAAGGGCGTGCTGCCGCTGTTGTGGCAGCGCCATCGCGGCCACCCGAACCTGCTCGAAGCGCATTTCGACGAGACCCCGGCGATCGCCTTGCCGCCGGGTTGGGTACGCAAGCCGCTGTTCTCGCGCGAAGGCGCCAACATCGAGCTGGTCACCGCCAGCGGCGAACGCCTCAGCAGCGACGGCCCGTATAGCGATGCACCGACGATACGCCAGGCCCATCATGCGCTGCCGCGTTTCGACGATGCGGCCGGTGCCGCCAACTACCCGCTGATCGGCAGTTGGGTGGTCGCCGACCAGGCCGCCGGCATCGGCCTGCGCGAAGACGCCGGCCCGATCACCCAGGACAGCTCGCGCTTCGTGCCGCACGCGATCGTCGACTGAAGCGAGCGGCAACGAGCCTCGATGCCCGTTGCCGTTGCCGTTGCCGTTGCTGTTGCCGGAATGATTTTGCTGTTGCTGTGCGTAGCCGAGCGCTCGCGAAGGCCATCGAAGACCCGGAGGGCGGCCTGCATGGATGCAGGCCGTTTTTCATTGGGACAGGGATGTCCCGTATGAAAAATCCCCGCGTCGGCATCGAGCGCGCGGGCCCTTGATTCAAAGAAAAGGGCTTTCCTTGCAAGGGCACAAGCCCGCGCGTGCGATGCCGACGCAGGGATGCTCCAGACAGGCCATCCATGGCCTGCTTGCGCACGGCCGCGTCCATGCGGTCCGCCCTACCGGTCTACGATGGGCCGGAAAAGCAAAGCTACGACGGCAAGCACGGCAACGAGCAACCGCGACAACCGACAGGTGGCATCCGATGGCGCGTTGCGCCGCCGGCCTCGCCGATTGGACGATTTCCGAACTGCTGCGCAGTTTTGCCGTGATTGCGGCCGTGAAAAGCCGCTTCGTGCTCCTGGATTGTGCCGATGATCGAAGCGCGGGCTGGGTGGCCCGCCGTCGCCCGCCCCGCGGGCCGGTGTTTCGATCATCACTTCGGGAGTAAGGAAACCATGCGTATCCATTCGAAGCGGTTGAAGCTGGAAGGACTCTTTCTCGCCATCGCAGCGGCCCTCGTCGGGGCACCGGCAAGCCAGGCGGCGGAGCTCGAGGGCTCGGCGGCGGTAACCCAGGCGCGCGGCCTGATCGCCGATCATCTCGGCGCGGTGCAGGGCGTCGCCGAGGACGCATTCGAGGCGCGCGACACCGTCGTCGATCGCGACGGCACCACGCACGTGCGCTTCGACCGCACTTACCAAGGCCTGCGCGTGATCGGCGGCGATGTGGTGACGAAATCGCGGCGCGGCCAACTCGCCGCCACCCAGTCGACTCTGCGCAGCCAGCAGCGTCCCAGCCTGCGCGCGCGCATCAGCCGCGACGCCGCCGCGGTCGAAGCCGGCGCCCGCTTCAACGGCAAGGTCAGCCAGGTCCACGGCAACCAACTGGTGGTGTACGCGCGCGGCGCCAAGCCGGTGCTCGCCTACGAGGTGACCCTGCAGGGCGAGGAAACCCGAACGCATTCGGGTTTCGTCACCTATTACGTCGATGCCCTCAGCGGCAAGGTGCTCGACGTCCAGGACCGCCTGCAGACCGCCGGCGCGGTCGGCACCGGCAAGACGTTCTATTACGGCAACCTCAGCATCGCCACCGACCAGAAGAGCGCGACCAAGTTCGACCTGATCGACACCACCCGCGGCAACGGCAGCGTTTACGACGCCAAGGGCGCGGCGATTTCGAACCTGTTCGACATCCTGTTCGCGACCTGGGGCGCGAGCCTGTTCACCGATACCGACAACGTCTGGGGCAATAACGCCCTCAGCGATCGCGCCACCGTCGCCACCGACATCCATTACGGGGTCGGCGCGACCTGGGACTATTTCAAGAACGTGCACGGCCGCAACGGCCTGTACAACGACGGCGCCGGCATCAAGAGTTACGCCCACACCAACTTCAAGCGCGCCGACGGCAGCACCACCGGCGTCAACGCCGCCTACTTCGCCCTGACCAAGGTGATGTTCTACGGCGACGGCGACGCCTCGCGCGGCTATGGCCCGATCGTCGGCATCGATGTCGCCGGCCACGAGATGTCGCACGGCGTCAACGCCGCGACCGCCAACCTGGCCTATTCGGGCGATGCCGGCGGCCTCAACGAAGCCAACTCGGACATCTTCGGCACCCTGGTCGAGTTCTACGCCAACAACCCGGCCGACCCCGGCGACTACCGCATCGGCGAGATCATGCGTACCGGCGGGCTCGCCTTCCGCGACATGTACAACCAGGGCGTCGACGGCAAATCGTTCAATTGCTACATCGCCGGCGGCTTCGATCCGAACCTGGGCGCCGGCGGCATCCACGATCCACACTACACCTCCGGCGTCGGCAACCGCTTCTTCTACCTGGTGTCCGAAGGCGCGGTGGTGCCGGCCGGTTCGGGCCTGACCCCGGCCCAGCTGGTCTGCAACGGCGACACCGGCATCGTCGGCATCGGTCGCGATAAGGCCGGCAAGATCTGGTATCGCGCGCTGACCACCAAGTTCACCTCCAGCACCAGCTATCCGCAGGCGCGTGCGGCGACCCTGGCCGCCGCGGCCGAGCTGTACGGCGCCGGTTCGCCGGAGCAGGCGGCGGTGGCGCGGGCCTGGAGCGCGGCCAACGTCAACTGAGGCGGGCCTGACTTAAACAAGGCTCGAACGACCGAGTGCGAACGGCCCGCCGGCGCGGGCCGTTCGCGACGTGGGCTGACTCATGTGGGGTGAATCGCGGCTGCGCGCGTTTGAGCACGGCGGCCCTGCGCCGCGCGCACGGCGCGCCCGTGTGCGATCCTCATGCCCCGTCGGTTCGAGCCATCGAACATGCGGGCTGCAACTCCGTCCGAACCGAGCCTTTCATGAGCCATGGTCGTCCGTACCGCGCGTCGAGCCGCCGTCCTGCCGCGATGCCGCCCCCTCCGGCCAAGCCGGGCAGGTGCACCCCCGCGCCGAACCGTATCGGAGGCGCGTGCGATGGCGTCCGATAAGTTTCCCGACACCGACGACGGCTTCCTGTTCGCTGCCTCCGCGTTCGAGTGCGAGGCCGAAGGCAAGCGGCTGACCGGCTACGGCTGCCGGTTCCGTGCCTCGATGTATCGCGACGAGCTCTACGAACGCCACGGCGTGCATTTCCCGGCCCAGTTCGGCCGCGCCGTGTCCAAGCGCCGCAGCGACTACCTGGCCGGGCGCATCTGCGCGCAACGCGCGCTGGCCCCGCTCGGCGTCATCGGCGCCGACATCGCCATCGGCCCGAACCGCGAGCCGGTCTGGCCGGCGGGCGTGGTCGCCTCGATCTCGCATGCCGGCGACCGCGCGGTCTGCATCGCCTCGACCGACCCCGACGTGGTCGGGCTCGGCATCGACATCGAAGGCAGCCTGCAACCGGGCATGGCCGCCGACATCCGCCGTGAAGTGGTCGATGCGGCCGAAGAGGAGGCCGTGCAGGCGCATTTCCCCGACTTCACCCTCGGCCTGGCGGTGGTGTTCTCGGCGAAGGAGAGCCTGTACAAGGCCTTGTACCCCCAGGTCGGCCGCTTCTTCGGCTTCGAGGCGATGCGGATCGTGCGGATCGAGGCCGAGCGCATCGTCTTCGCCGCGACCGAGGAGCTGTCGGCCACGGTCGCGTCCGGCGCCGAGTACGCCGCCCACTACCTCGTCGCCGACGGCGAGGTGCGCACCGTGGCCTGCGTGCGCCGGCCGGGCTGATCCTGCCAACGCCGCGCGCGGACGCGCCGGCGGCGACTTGTAAGACAATGGCCGGATCATGCGTTGCCTGTTGATCGACAACTACGACTCGTTCACCTGGAACCTCGCCGACCAGATCGGCCGGGCGTTCGGCGAAGCGCCGATCGTGGTCCACAACGACGAGGACGACTGGGACGGGCTGCGCGCCCGCCACCGTTTCGACTGCGTGGTGATCTCGCCGGGGCCGGGCAGCGTGACCCGCGAAGCCGACGTGCATGTCTCGCGCCAGGCCATCGCCCACAGCGGCCTGCCCTTGCTCGGCGTCTGCCTGGGCTTCCAGGGCATCGCCCATGCCCACGGCGGCCGCATCGTCCACGCGCCGGTGCCGTACCACGGCCGCGCTTCGGCCGTGCATCACGACGGCAGCGACCTCTTCGCCGGCGTGCCGACGCCGTTCGAGGCGATCCGCTATCACTCCCTGATCGTGGCCTCGCCGCTGCCGCCCGACCTGGTGGCCACCGCCCATGCCGATCCCGGCCTGATCATGGCCCTGCGGCACCGCCGCCTGCCGCAGTGGGGCGTGCAGTTCCACCCGGAATCGATCCTGACCGAACACGGCATCGACCTGATCGCGAACTTCCGCGACCTGGCGCACGCTCATCAGCGACGGCCTTCGGTGAATCTGGCGCTGCCCTCGGCAGCATCGGCGCCCGCCAGATCGACATCCGTTGCGCCGACGCTCGACGAGCAGGCGCCCATCGCGGCGCCACTCGACGCAGCGATGCCCGCCATGGCGCCCGACGCCAGCCCGGCAACGCGCGTGCGCAGCTTGCGCGTGGTCTGCCGGCCGCTCGACGGCGTCGGCGACCCGGAAGCGGTGTTCTCGGCCTTGTTCGCCGGCCGCGCCAACGCGTTCTGGCTCGACAGCCAGGTTGCGCTCGACGACAGCGCCGGTTGCTCGTTCATGGGTGCGGTCGACGATGCCGATCTGCTCGCTTACCGGATCGACGAGGACGACGCGGCGCTGAGCCGCGGCCAAGGCTTGCTCGCGGACATGGAGCGCGAGCTCGAAGAGGCCGTCATCGAGGACGGCATTGCGGAGGATGGCAAGCGATTGCCCTTCGATTTCCGCGGCGGTTTCGTCGGTTTCCTGGGCTATGAGATGAAGGCGCTGTTCGATGGCGACCGCGGCGAAGGCAATCCAACCCCGGACGCGTTGTGGATGCGCGTGCGCCGCTTCCTCGCCTTCGACCATGCCAGTGCGCGCGCCTGGGCGCTGGCGCTGGCGTTCGAGGACGAGAGCGCCGAGGCCGACGCCTGGATCGATAGCGTCGCCGCCGCGGCCGCGCAGGCGCGCGGCGACGATGCCCCGGTTCCGTCGCAAGGTCTGCAAGCGCTCGAGGTCGACATGGATCTCGGCCGCGACGATTACCTGGCCGCGATCGGCGAATGCCAGCGCGCCATCGTCGACGGCGAAACCTATCAAGTCTGCCTGACCAATCATTTCCGTTTCCGCGCCGAGCTCGATCCTTACGCGCTGTACCGGCAGATGCGCCGCGGCAACGCCGCGCCGTTCGGCGCCTTCCTGCGCGGCCGCGGTATCGCCGTCCTGAGCACCTCGCCGGAACGTTTCCTGCGCGTCGACCGTAGCGGCCGCGTCCAGACCAAGCCGATCAAGGGCACCGCGCGCCGTTCCGGCGACCCGCAACTCGACGCGCGTTATGCGCGCGAGCTGGCCGAGTCGGTCAAGGACGGCGCCGAGAACCTGATGATCGTCGACCTGATGCGCAACGATCTCAACCGGGTTTCAGTCGCCGGCACCGTCGAAGTGCCGGAACTGCGCGTGGTCGAGAGCTATCGCACCGTGCACCAGCTGGTCAGCACGGTGGAATCGCAGCTGCGCCCGGACTGCAGCCTGATCGACCTGGTGCGCGCGACCTTTCCGGGCGGCTCGATCAGCGGCGCGCCGAAAAAACGCACCATGGAAATCATCGACCGCCTGGAGCGCAGCCCGCGCGGCATCTATTGCGGCTCGATCGGTTATCTCGGCTACAACCGCGTGGCCGATCTCAACATCGGCATCCGCACCCTGTCCTACGACGGCGCCACGCTCGCCTTCGGCGCCGGCGGCGCGATCACCTATCTGTCCGATCCTGAGGCCGAATTCCAGGAAGTCCTGCTCAAGGCCGAAGCCGTACTGCGGCCGGTCTGGCGCTACCTCGGCGATGGCGGCGACGGCTTCGCCTACGAGCTGGAAGCCGAGCGCTTGCGTGTGTGCGTTGCTAAAGACTGAGGCGTCGTGCAACAGACGACGATGCGCTGGCCCTCCGTACGCGCGGCGTCCCACGGGATTTCTTCGGTCATAAGCCGCGAGCGCCAACCTGCGCCGCACGAGAAAGGCGCGGACGACTCCATGGCCGCCGGTGCTTGCGCCTTACAGCCGAATATTGCCGGCCGCGGGCAGGCGCAGCGCCTCCTGCAGGCGATACGCCAACTGCCGGTACAGCGCGGTGCCGAAGATCGCGTGGATGCTCGAGGCGATGATCGAGAACGCGTAGATCAGGCCGGCGTCCGGAATATGCACGGGCAGGCGCATGAACGGCACCATCAGTACGAACAACACCGCGACCGCCCAGGCCGCGATCAGGCCGGCCGCTGCATTGCGCAGACCGCGACGCAGCGGCGCCAGACGTGCCGAGCGCGTACGTCCCCAGCGCGCCATGAGGTGGCGCCTGGCCGCCACCGCCAGCCGCGTTCCGGACAAGGCGACCCACACGTGCAACAGCGCCGAGGCGGCCGCGACCCAGCGCGACAAATGAGTCAACTGCTCGGCCCCGGCCTGGATGCCGATCATCGCCAGGGCCACGGCGACGATGAAGACCATCAAGGCCGACAGCGACGCGTTTTCGATCGAACGTACCTCGGCGAACCAATCCTTGGCGTTCGGCGAGGGCAGGGTCACGGGCATGGGCGTTCCTTCGTCCTGTGCATGGGGTGGGGCTGTCAGCGAACCCGTACTGGCCGGCTGCAACCCGCGTAATAGATCCGGCACTCGCCGTCCTTCTTCTTTTCGCAGTCTTCCATGCCGACCTCCGCGGCGAGTTCCGCGTTCGCGGCATTGGTCGTCACGTAGCGGGTGTTGCTGGCAACGATGACTACGCACTGGTTGACGTAGGTGACGGTCAATGTGCAATCAACACCACCCCGGCTCAGGCAATTCTCGATGGCGGCCTTCTTTGCCTCGCGTTTGCTCGGCAGGTCGGTTACTGCGCCGACGACACCCTTCGCATCATCGCCCGCGACCGCGCCCCAGCGATTTTTCCATTTTGCTGTCGGTCCTGCGTAGCCGCCCGGACCCGTGGGGATCGGGCCGCAGGAAGCAGTCGAGGTTCCTGAATGCGGAATCATGCCGGGGGGGCAGCCACCCTCCGCGGCGGCTTGGTGATGCACGCCAAGCAAGGCGGCGACCAGAACAATCACATGCATCTTCATACTCAACCTCGTTTAATTCGGTCCTGCGAACCGCTATAGGATGCGGTCGCTCCGCCGGAAACTCGGGTGCCGGCATCACTGAAAGACTCGGGCAAACTCGAGGCTCTTGCAGTCTTAGCGAGCTCGTTGGAGTTCGGGACTGGTGTCGACCCAGCCGCTCCAGCCTGGCTTGAGGCCCCACTCCCGAACGCCGAGAACTGCATGAAGCCGCCCAGCGTGCCCTGGAAGAAATTGGCCGCGAACGGCGGCACGGTGATGATGACCACAGTCATGATCAGGCCGAGCCCGCCCTGCTGCATGGCCTGGTTGCTGATGCCCTCGGCATCGACGCCCCAGATCGCGCCGATCTTCGCCACCCACAGCGCCGCCGACACGCGCGCCATCAATTCCAGCAGCATGCCGGTCACCACGCTCAGCATCGCCATCGAGAACAGGGTGCCGATGCCGTACATCAGCCAGCGGCGGAACAGGTCCTTGGTCTGCTCGAAGATCAGGCAGAGGATGAACAGCGGCCCCAGACCGATGAACAAGGCGATGGCGAACTTGAACATCAGCAGCATGGCGCCGGCGGACATCGCCGGGCTCGCCGCCCCGACCCCGGCGAACAACACTGCGCGCGCCTTGCGGTCCTGCAGTTCGGGATCGCCGGGGACGATCTGGACCGCGTCGATCGCGCTCATGGCCAGTTGGGTATAGGCGAGGTTCTCGTCGATGCTCTGCGCCGTGGTTTTGCCGCTGCGGCCCGAGAACAGCCCGTGGATCTCGCGGTCGAGGTCGTAGGTCAGATAACGGTGCAGGTCGCTGCCGCCGAACGACATCGTCGTCGCCACGCCGACGATCGCGGCGATGCGCGTGGCGTTGGCCACCAGCGCCATCATCGGTTCGCGCAACTGCCCGGTGACGATGCGATAGCCCATCAGCAGGATCCACAGCGTGACCAGGACCAGGGCGATGCTGCTGGCCCAGGTCATGGTCCTGCCCATCAGCTGCATGCCGAACTCGTCGATGCGGTCGGTCAGGTAATCGTTGACCAACTGGAACAGGACGAAATCGCCGATGCCCGACTGACTGTAGGGGTCGATCCAATCGACCAGCTTGTTCAATCCATTGAACCCGTGCATCGCCTTCCCCTGGGATCGTGGCGGTCCGGAGCGCGTCGTCGCGACCCGGCTTGGTAGGTCTATTTCGAGAGTGCGGCCTTGAGTGCCGCGGCCTGCACCACCTGGCCCAGCAGCGAGCCGCGATTGCCCTGCAGCGCACGCTTGGCCAGGCGCGACTGGTCCCACTTCAGCGACTCGATGTAGTCGTTATAGGCCTTCATGCGCGCCTGCCAGTAGTCCAGGTCCATCGAGGTGCGGACCAGGAAACGCTGCGCCTCGTTGTCGTTGGCGGCCAGGGCGCCCTGGCTGGAGTTCGCGCCGTCGCGCTGCGCTTCGATCTGCTGGAACTGCCGGTTGCGCTCGATCAGCGTCTTCAGCATCCGCACCGATTCGTTGTACTTGGCGTTCTCGGCCAGGACCATGCGCTGGCAGATCGCCTTCTGCTCTTCGACGATGTTGCCGTCCATCTTCGGCGCGATCTGGCGCAGCAGGCCGGTCATGCGCTCGCGCGCGCCGCCGCCCTCGCCGCCGGCGGGACACATGTCCTGCATGCCGTAATCGTCGGGGCGCAGCGGAAACGTATCGCTCATTTGCGAAGAGTTGAAATTCAGACGCTGCAACTTGATCAGCTGTTGCTGATAGTGGCTGTAGGTGTCGTTCCAGCGCTTGGCCTCCTTGCCGAACTCGACCGCATCCTCGGCGATCTGCTGCATATGCGCGGTGAGGTTGACCGGGTCGTTGACGACCAGCTGGGCGCTGGCGTCGGTGGCCATCGAACCGCCGATGAGCAACAGCGCCATGGACCAGAATCGTAGCTTGGCGATGCTTCCTGTGCTTGCGGGCTTCATTGCGATTCCTTTCCTGCTCGATCGACTGCAAAACCTTGCCGGTGCGGCCATGCGAAACCTTCTTGCATCGAGTGCGCGCGGCCGGCCTCGGGTCGCGCCTGCGGCGCTCGATTCGGCCGCGCGGAACACTTCGATCATCGGCACCGCCCCCTACGCAGCCACTATCGCATACGGGCCGCAATGCGGCATGAGCCATCGAAAAATCGTTGTGGACGCTAGTCCACATTTGTAAACGAACGAAGACGATTTGTGGCTATGGATTCGGTTTCGAAGCATGTTGCGAAACTTGGGGTTGCGGTCGTCGCGTTGCCATCGATCCGCAGCGTTGTAATGTGTGGGATAGAACATTTTGCTTCTTGCATTGTCGTCATCCACACTTCGAGGGCTTCGGATTGAAGGACCTGTGCTGCCTACCGATGCGCCGTGCGCATCGGTCGTTCCGCGAGATCAACACTGGAGTATCGGCGCCCCCGATCTATGGATTTGCTAGAGGATCGGAATGATTCGGATCTATGTCGTCGACGACCACCCGGTGCTTAGGACAGGCTTGCACTCGATCATCGAGCGGGAAACCGACATCCTCGTCGTCGGCGAGTCGGGCAACGGCGCCGAGGCGCTGGCGGCGATTCCCAAGCTTGCCGTCGATGTCGTGCTGTGCGATTTCGATCTGCCCGATACCGACGGCCTGCGCCTGACCCGCAAGCTGCTGCACGAGAATGCCGAGCGCAAAATCCTGATCGTCTCCGGGCTCGACGACAGTTCGATCCCGCGGTTGTTGTTCGATGCCGGCGCGCGCGGCTATCTGGCCAAGGCGAGCAGCGCGCACAAGCTGGTGTACGCGATTCGCCAGGTCGCGGCCGGGCACGAGTTCGTCGACGATGCCCTGCCGCGCAATGTCCTGCTGGGCCTGTCGCCGTTCCGCCGCTTGAGTGCGCGCGAGAAAGAGGTCGCGGCATTGACCGTGCAGGAGTACACGACCCGGCAGATCGCCGAAGTGCTGCGGGTCGACGAAACCACCGTGCGCACTATCCGTTCGCGCGTTTACAAGAAACTCGGCCTGCGTGGAGCGATTTCCTTGAGCAAGCTCGCGGCCAGACACGGCTTCACCGACCAGGGCGGTTGAACGGCCGAATCCACGGCCGAAGGCCGCGGCGAGCCGCTGTGCCGGGCTCGGTTCGCACCCGTGTCAAGAACGAGTGATGACCATCGTGACGTCGCGCTTCGCGGTAAACGCACTCATTAGTTTGACGTGCGTCGATGTTTGCGAAGCCGCCCGCGCCGGTAGTGGTTGCCCTGCGTCGGCAGGCGTATAAGCGTAATCAGAGACGCCGGTTGCGGATTTCGATCGGTTTGTTCGGTCCGGGTGCCCGAGTCGGGGGGATCTCATGACGCCGCTTCCTCATCGCAGCGCAATGACGACACCTCGCCACCGATGGGGGGTCGGCTAGTCCGCGATCGTTGGAGCGTCGCTGCGGCGACCGCGATCGCCGCCTGCGACGTGCGTCACTGCGATCTCGCCGCACAAGCCTCAGCTGCAATCGCGCGAATCGCGGACACTAGGGGCGTCGTTACGGCGCCGAACGCAGGGAGCGAGCGCATTGGGTACTAACGAGCACGCGCCTTTCAGACCCACGAACGAGCGGGACCGCGCCCGATCGGAATCGCATGCGGCCGATCAGCACACCGCGCCATCCGATGTTTCCCCCCATAGAGGATTCGCTGCGGAACCGAAGCGGGACCCGCGCCCGATGGCGCCCGCGATCATCGATATTTCCGGCCGGATCGAACCGGTCGCCGACATCGCGCGCAGCAGGATCGATTGGGCCGGTCTGGCCAGCCTGTTGCTCGGTGCGAAGCCGTCCGAGTGGCCCGCCGAAGCTTTCGAGCCGCAACGGGCGGTGGCCGGGCCGTCGCCGCCGAACGACGGCAAGTGGTTGCACGAACTGGAGTGGCACGGCCAGCGCATGCTCGCGGTGATCGCCGATGGCCGCGCGCGCCTGTGGTCGGGCGATGGCGTGGAATGGACCGAGCGCGTTCCGGACATCGTCGAGGCGCTGGAGCGGCTGGGGCTGCAGTCGGCGGCCTTCGACGGCGAGCTGATCGTCGGCGCCGGCGCCGAAGCCGACTACGCCGCGCTGCAGGCGGTGTTGTCGGGAGAGCGCAGCGAGCCCTTGACCTATATGTTGTTCGATCTGTTGCATATCGACGGCATTGGCATCGAGCGCGCGCCCCTGGTCGATCGCAAGGCCGTGCTCGAGCATCTGCTGCGACAGGCGCCGCGGGAACTGGCCTATAGCAGCCATATCCTCGGCAACGGCGACATCGCGCGCGCGGTGACCGTCAACCAATGCTTCGACGGGCTGATTTCCAAACGCGCCTTCGCGTCCTATATGCGCGGATGCAGCCCGGACTGGCGCAAGACGCGCTTGCTTCAGTCCAGCCAGTTCGCCGTGGTGGGCTACACCCCGCCCGGCGCGCGTCATGCGGACCGGGGCTTCGGATCGCTGTTGCTCGCGCAACCCAAAGGCAAGGCGGCCTGGCATTACGCCGGCCAGGCGCGCGGCGATTTCAACAGCGCGTTGATCGCCGAGCTGGGATCGCGGCTGAAAGGCGGGACGATCAAACCGACGGTCACGGTGAATCCGGACGTCAGAGAAATACCCGGCGCGCTGTGGTTCAAGCCGCGCTTCGTGGTCGAGATCGACAGCCATGGCTTCGATGCCTCGGGCCTGCTGCGGCATGGCCTGCTGCGCCTGGTCTGCGCCAACCGATCGGTCGCGAGCCTCAGGTCGGGCAAGTAGGCCGCGTCGTCGCAGGAGGGGGCGGGCGATCGCGGCGATGCTCGCCGTCGATGACGTTCGCCAACGACGGCGGCAGCGGGGACTGCCTCGCATCCCTCCCCGAACTTCGTCAGCCGGCTTCGAGCAGTTTCTGCGCCTGGCGTTTGCCGATGCTACGCAAAGCCGCGATCTGCTGGAGCAAGGCCTGGCGCGGACGCGCTTTTTCCTGTTCCCAGTTATAGACCGACTGGCCGCTGGCGCCGATCAGCTTGCCGAACTCTTCCGCCGACACGCCCAACTTCTTGCGCAGCGTGCGTAGACCGGCGGCGGAGAAGCGGTGGCGGCCTTCGCTTTCGGCTTGCGGCTTGGCCGCGACGGCTTTGGTGCCGGACTTGCCGAGCGCCTTGCTCAGCGCTGCGACCTCACGCTTGAGACTGTCGCGTTCGCGCTTGAGCGAGGCGATGTCCTGGCGCTGGGCGGCGACCTGCTTCTTCAGCGGGTCGACGAGGCGGCGGCATTCCTTGCGCGAGATACGAGCGATTTCGTCTTTGAGGATCGAAGCGAGGTTTGGCATATCGGTTCCGGAAGTGGCTGGGGCAAGAGTACCGAACGGGGGCGATAACGCCAAATACCGGAAAATCCTTGCGTCTTGGCGTCGCCGGGCGGTCGATTCGTGATTTTTGCGCGAACTGGTGTATCGATCGGGCCGCTTTTCGGTATGCGGCGATAGCATGGGCGCCCGCGCATATCGCGACCGGGATGCGCTCGCCGCCGCGATCGCCGTTGGACTTGCGATGCCGGCCGCGAGTCGCGCGCGCTGCGCTATTCATTCATTGTCGAGAGCCCGATGACCGTCTATACCGCGATCCACGAAACCCCCTCCGTCGAGGTGTATCGCATGCTCCGCGTCGATTCCGGCCTGAGCGCGAAGAGCGAAACCGCCGCCGTGCGCGGCCTGGCCAATACTCTGTTTGCGGTGCAGATTCTCGGCGACGGCGCGCCGATCGGCATGGGCCGGGTCATCGGCGATGGCGGTTGTTTCTATCAGGTCGTCGATATCGCGGTATTGCCCGGCCATCAGGGCCGGGGCCTGGGCAAGCGGATCATGCAGGACATCTCCGCCTATCTGCGCGACCATGCGCCGGAAACCGCCTACGTCAGTTTGATCGCCGACGGCGAGGCGCGCCATCTGTACGCGCAATACGGTTTCGAGCTCACCGCGCCGGCGTCGGTCGGCATGGCCTTCGAGCGCTGATCTCGTCCGATTAGCCATCGCCCGGTGCGCAATGGCGCGGCGTCCAACGATCGTCCAGGAGTTCGTCTTGCAAGGCCCCAGTCCCGAACAGACTCATCCGATGGATGGGTTTCCGCAGGTGTTTCATCAAGAACACCATCAAGAATCCGAACATCGTCGTCGGCGACTACACCTATTACGACGATCCGGACGACTCGGAGAACTTCGAGCGCAACGTCCTGTACCACTTTCCGTTCATCGGCGACAAACTGATCATCGGCAAGTTCTGCGCCATCGCGCGCGGCGTCAAGTTCATCATGAACGGCGCCAACCATAAGCTCTCGGGTATATCGACCTATCCCTTCCAGATCTTCGGGCACGGGTGGGAACGCGTCATGCCCCAGGCCGGCGAACTGCCGTACAAGGGCGATACCGTGGTCGGCCACGATGTCTGGATCGGCTTCGAAGCCTTGATCATGCCCGGCGTCAGGATCGGCAACGGCGCGATCGTGTCGTCGCGCTCGGTCGTGGTCGCCGACGTTCCGGCCTACACCATCGTCGGCGGAAATCCGGCCAAGCCGATCCGGCCGCGCTTCGCGCCCGACGAGATCGCCGCCCTGGAGTCGCTGGCCTGGTGGGACTGGCCGGTCGAGAAGATCACCCGGCATCTTCAGTGCATCGTCGCCGGCGATATCGAGGCCTTGCGCCGTTGCGCGAGCGAGGTTTGAACGCAGCCCGCTAAAGAGGCGAGCCCGGCAACGGCAGGCACTCCATGACCTCGACCGAGTCGCCGGGGAATATCGTGAAGTGCGGATGCCGTTCGAACAGGCTCGCTGCCGCTTCGTGCGACTCGGCTTCGATGACGGTGTAGGCGGTCAACCGGTTGCTGCTGTCGGAAACGCCGTGGACGTCGATGCGCTTGGTCTTGCCGAGCGGCGTGCCCGGGTCGACGATGCTGGCCCGGTGCGCGCCGACCCATGCGCCCCAGGCGTTCATGCCGGCCTGTTCGAGTTGCTTGCGGCGGGCTTCGTCGGGCGCCTTGCTCCATTCGGAGCGCTCGAAGGCTTCCGCCGAACCCAGGTAAACGGCCAGGAACTTCTTCATTGTGCACTCCGCGGAAGCTGGAAGACCGGTCAGCGTCGCGCCGACGACATCGTGCCGCCAGTACCGCCGCTCGCTCAGGCCGGGGAGCCAATCCACTGCGACCCCGCCACCGCCGCGCCGACGCACCAGGCCAGCACCCACAAGGCGGACAGGCGCAGTCGCCACACCAGTATCCAGCCGACCGCGACGATCGCGGCGTCGGCCAGTCCGTTCACGCCTTCGCGCCAGACCGGGTCGTACAGGGCGGCGGCGAGCAAGCCGACCACCGCGGCGTTGATGCCGGCGACGGTCCGCGCCGCCCAGGGGCGACTTACCAGCGCGGTCCAGGCCGGCAAGGCGGCGACCAGCAGCAGGAACCCGGGCAGGAAAATGCACATCAGTGCGACGCCGGCGCTCAACCACGGCGGCAGGCCGAGGTCGAGGCTGGCGCCCAGGTAGGCCGCCAGGGTGAACATGGGCCCGGGCATCGCTTGCGCAGCGCCGTACCCGGCCAGAAACGTATCCGCGCCGATCCAGCCGTTGACCACGAGCTCGTCTTTGAGCAGCGGCAGCACGACGTGGCCGCCGCCGAACACGAAGCAGCCGGCGCGATAGAAGGCGCCGGCCAATCCGCGCAGCGACGGCGCGCTGCCCGAGGGAATCAGCGAGCATGCCAGCATCACCAGGAACACCGCGAAGCAGGCGCCGGCGAGGCGTCGTCCGTAGCGCAGCGGCGGCGTCGCGGCCGCGTCGAAGGCCGCGGGCCGGCATAGCCAGGCACCGAGCATGCCGCCGCCGAGAATGGCCACGAACTGCCACCATGCGCCATCGGCGAGCAGCACCAAGGCACAGGCGCCAGCGGCGATCGCCAGGCGCTGCAGATCGGGCGTCAGCGACCGCGCCATGCCGACGAGCCCGTGCGACACCACCACCACCGCGACCAACTTCAGGCCGTGGACCACGGCGCTGCCCACCGGGTCGTGCAGGAATTGCGGCGCATACAGGGCGAAGCCGAACATCAGCAGCGCCGAGGGCAGGGTGAAGGCCAGGAATGCGGCGAAGGCGCCACGCCATCCGGCGCGCAGCAGCCCGATCGCGAAGCCCATCTGGCTGCTGGCCGGGCCCGGCAGGAACTGGCAGATCGACAACAGGTGGGCGAAGGACGCATCGTCGAGCCAACCGCGACGGCGTACGAACTCTTCGCGGAAATAGCCCAGGTGGGCGATGGGGCCGCCGAACGAGGTCAGCCCAAGGCGCAGGAACACCCGGAACACCTCCGCCGCATCGCCTCGTCCGTTCGCGCGAGATGGGACTTCTGGTGCGGACAAGCGGCCTCTCCGGTTCGGCACGGTGCCTGCTTATTCTAGGCGCGCTCGCATGAGCGGTCGCCGGCTCCGCTGGCCAACCGAATGCGAAGGCAGGTCCAAGCGTCGTCATGAGCCTGTTCCAGCCTTCCACAAACGCATCGGCGGCATGGCATCGGCGACGTCCGCACCGGACGGTCGCGCGCGGCGTTTCGTGATCAGCGGTTGCGATACGCCCTGGCGAGGACCGCGCCAGCGCCGGTTCGGCGGCGCGAAAACGCCGGACCCGTCGTCGAGTTCGAATTCGTGAAACGAGCCGCGCATGGGGCGAGTCCCGTGTGAGATTCGCGATCGATACGGGCGCCGTTTGTCCGTGACTCAAGCCGCGAATACGAGATCGCGCACAAACAAGTACAAGCGAAAACATCGCGAACACATGTCAATGCGATGACAGTGCATATCCGTACTCGCCCTAGCTAGGCGAGGTGACGATCGATTGATCTAATTCCGCGATCTCTCATCGCAGGCGTTCGACTCCATGGGCATCCCGAGCATCGATGGCGTTCCCTACCACCTGCAGTACCCGCAAGCACCCGCGCAGGCGGTAGTGCCGCCGCCGCAGCCGCAGGAGGAGTACCACCAGGTCGAGGCCGGCGACACCCTGGAGTCGATCGCGCAGAAATACAGCACGCCGGAAGCGCCGGTCACCGCCCAGCAGATCGCCGAGCGCAACCAGATCGACAACGGTCCGATCGATCCCGGCAAGGACCTGATCGTGCCGACGATCAAGCAGCATGCCGCGCCCAAGGCCGATCCGAACCCGTCGCCCGAGCAGGCCAAGAGCGACGAAGCGATGAAGAAATACCTCAACGCCGAGGACAATCTCGCCGCCTTCGACAGCGGCTATACCCGCCAGCACAACGACCCGGACTACCAGCCGATCCGTTCCGGCTACGCCAGCCTCAGCACGACCGCGCGCGAGGAACTGCAAAAGAGCATCGCCGCCGAGATCAAGGCCGATTTCGACGCAAGCGCCAACGGCGGCGTCCTCGACGCCAAGGCGATCCAGCAGTACGGCGCCGAAGTCGTCAAACGCTACGACAACGACCCCGCCGGCAAGGCCGCGGCCGAAGCGGCGGTCAAGGAAGTCGGCATCCAGCACGAGGTCGACAGCACGCTCAAGGCCGCCGAGGCGATGCCCAACGCGAAGGGCGCAGTCGATACGCTGAGCCGCGAGTTGCCGAAGCTGTCGCCCGAGGCGCAGACGCGTCTGCTGTCCAGCGACGGCTTCGACAAACTCGTCGAGCAGAAGATCGGGCCGGCATTCACCGATTCGCTGAAGGGGGAGCCGTGGAAAGATTCGCGTAGCGGCCCGGCCTCCAAGCCGGCCGAAAGCCTGCAGAAACTCGAGAAGCTGATCGAAGGCGCCGAACCGCGCATCGCCGGGGCACTGGCCGAGCACGGCGTCGATGCCTTGAAGGACTTCCTCGGCCGCGCCGAGAACGACGGTTACAGCATCCGCCTCGGCATCGACGGCACCCGCTCGCTGGTCCACATCGCCGGTCAGATCGGCGGCACCTCCGAAGGCGATATCGCGATCCAGGGCATGACCGATCTGCCCCTGGACGGCTCGCAGATCCATCTGGGCGTGTCCGAAGGCGCGCGTCCGAACCTGTCGATCGCGATGGCGCAGGCGCACGGCGGCCCGCAGTCGGTCGACGCGGCGATCATGGGCGTGCAGATGTACGCCGGCAGCGTCAACGGCAATGTCGACAAGCTCGCCAAGCACACCGACGAACTGAGCTGGCTGATCAACAACCACGGCGGCTCGATGACGCCGGACCAGCTCAACCAGGCGATCAAGGACTACACCAGCGGCGCCGGATCGAACTGGGCGAAGACCGCCGAAGAATTGCAGAACAAGGTCGCCGACCAGGGCAAGACCCTGCTCGACCAGATCGACAGCCTGAGCAACGCGCCGGCCGATCAGCAGGACAAGACCAAGAAGGCCATCGAGGGCATTCTCGGCGACACCAAGTCCGCCTACGCGATCAGCCTGGCCCTGAAACAGCACCCGGACTACATCGATTCCCTGGCCGGCAAGCGCCTGATGCAGAACCTGGCCTACACCGGCAAGTTCGGCGAGCAGGGCATCAAGCTCGGCAAGGAAATCGCCAATGCCTACGTGCGCAACGACGTGCTCTCGGCCGCGCACAACTACGATCCGCGCAACCCGGCCAGCATCCAGCAGGCCGAACAGGCGATCGAGAAGCTCAAGAACCCGGCGCTGGTCAAGTTGCTGGGCATGGACGTGGAAAGCGGCAAGTACCAGAGCTACGTCAAGCTGGTCGACGAGCTGAAGAAGAGCCTGCCGGCCGCCGGCGATGGCACCGAGCAGATCGTCGCCAAGCTCAAGACCCACGCCGAGGCGATGAACAACGCCGACAGCCGCTTCACCGCCGAGTCGAGCCGGCCGGTGTTCGAGAAGAATCAGCCGGCCGGCCAGCTGTTGCGCACGGTCGGCCTGGGCTTCGCGACCATGGGCTTCATGAACTCGGTGAGCAAGGCCAACGACGGCCAGTTCAGCCTGACCAACAAGAACGACCTCAAGGCGATCGTCGACGCCGCTGCGCTCGGCCAGAAGGGCACCGAACTCGCGGTCGGCCTGGGCATGGTCACCGAAGACTCGACTCTGGGCCGTTTCGGCGCCGGCAACAAACTCAACGGCCAGAGCATCGATCCGGGTCGCCTGACCCGCGCCGACCGCGTGTTCGGTTACCTCACCGCCGGCTTCGATTACTGGAACGCGGTCGAGCAGCATCAAAAGGGCGACGACGTGCGTGCCGGCCTGTACCTGACCAGCGGCGTCGGCGGCACCATGGCGGCGCTGTCGGGCACCACCTTCGCTTCCGCGCTCGGCGCCGGCAGCTGGCTCGGCCCGGTCGGCATCGGTCTGGTCGTGGTCGCCACCGCCGGCCTGACCATGAAAGACCGCATCGAGCACTCCAACGCGCACATGAACCCGGCCGCGGCGAAGTTCCTCGAGCATGCGAAGTTCAATCCGCAGGTCTCGCAGGCCCTGGTCGACCAGAGCGGCGAAGGCTGGAGCCCGGTGACGCTGTTGGCGCGATACGCCGAGGCCAAGGGTTACAAGCTCGACGAGCCCGGCCCGCGCGACCAGTTCGTCGCCTGGGTCAACGCCATGCCGACCGACAAACTGGAGCGGTTGCGCACCGAGCTGCACCAGGCCTTGGACAAGTTCGACGGCGACGTGTCCAAGCTCGGCAGCGACACCACCGTGGTTCGGCCCGAAGCCTATATCGCCACCCGAGGCGGAGCGGCGAAAGTCGACGGCATCGTCGGCACGGTCGGCCACATCGACGCGGTGGTGCGCGACTTCGGCATTCCGCAACTGCCGACGCCCTGAGCACCGCCGGTCCGTCGCGATGCGCCCGCGGGCGCATCGCGAGCCCGGACATGACCCAGCATCCGCGCCCGGCAATCGATTCGTCCGGGCTACGGCGCATTCCATCCCTGCTTGGATCAGCGGCCACGATCATGGCGACACGCGCAGAACTGCTGCAGCACCTGTGGCTGGAAGTCATCGACACGAACATGGACGAGGCGGTGCCGCAGCGCATCGCCGCCCATTACGAAAAGCGGCCGGATGAACCGTTCGCCGATACCGGAGCGGCAATCGGGCGTCTGCTCGCACTCGGCGCCACGCCGCGCGACCTGTGCCTGCTGATGCGCGGAACCGCCTACGAGGCGGTGTTCGCTACCCTCTACGCCCTCGGCGACCCCGGCGTGGATGGCGACGACGTCTTCAACCTGCACGAGGAATTGCTCACCGCCGACCCGAGCGGCATGGAAGGGCGGCCGGGCTCGGTTTGAGCGTCGAGTCGCTGTTCTCTACCGGCAAGAGGGGGAGCGAGGGCTATCGCCCACGCCAAGCTGCGAGGCGGACGATCATGCTGCCGACCACGACGAAGCCAAGCAGCAGCCACAGCGAGTTGATCAGGACCTTGGTATAGCCGAGGGCGGCGACGTCGATGAAGTGATAGGGATAGGCGCCGAGCAATTCGCCGCGTACCAGCGCATAGAGCAGATACGCTACCGGATAGGCGCACCAGATCAGCGCCGAGCGCGGTGCCGGCACGCGGGCGGGAGGAAACGCGATCCAATGCCCCAGCACCATCAGCGGCGTCGTGTAATGCAGGCTGATGTCGGCGACCCATTGCCAGCCTTCGGGCGCCCAGACGTTGCGCAGCAGGACGTGATAAGCGAGGCCGACCATGACGATGGCGGTGGTGGCGCAACCCCGCGGCTGCCCGGTGCCGAGCCAGCGGTCCGATCGGGCATGGCCGAGCACGAAAGGCAGCGAGAACACCAGCGCGACGAAGCCGTTGGTCAATACGGTGAAATAACCCAGGAAAGCGATCAGGCCGTCGAAGGCCGACTTGCCGTTATGCTGGGCCAGCCGTAGCGACAGCCACAGTTGCAGCAGCACGCCGAACCAGGCCAGCGCCGCCACTGCGGCCGATGCGCGGCGCGCGCGTGGGTCGTTGCGAGTCTCCACAGCGTTTCCTCGCGCCGCTCGCGGCGCATCCGAGTACACCCACGATTGCCGGGCCAGTGTGGCTCATCCAACCCTTACAGGACACACCATGCCAGCTTATGCCGTCGCGCATCTTCGCGAAGTCTCGTTCAACCCCGCCATCGTCGAATACCTGCAGCGCATCGACGCCACCCTGGAACCCTTCGGTGGACGCTTCCTCGTGCACGGTGCGCAGCCGGACGTGGTCGAGGGTGCGTTTCCCGGGCACCTGATCGTGATCGGCTTTGCCGACATGGCCAAGGCCAAGGCCTGGTACGAATCGCCTGCCTACGAGGCCATCGTGCCGCTGCGCAGCGACAACTCGGTCGGCGATGTCTTCCTCGTCGAGGGGACGCACGAGGGCCATCGTGCGACCGATATATTGGCGGTTGCTGGATAGAGGCCGGACACGCAGTCGCCGCTGGGTTCACCGCCGGGCCGGCGCATGCCCGCCGGCTTAATCGAGCCGGCTTAGTCGAGCCGGTTTAGTCGAGTTTGTAGAGCTCGTCGCTGCGGCGCCTGACCACATCCTGCAGCCCGGCCAGGAGGGCGTCGTTGCTGGCGGTGGATTTTTCGGCTTCGATCAACAGGATTCTGACTTCGTGCCGGGAGCGCCGGTTCGCACGCGAGTTGGTTTCGAAGTCCAGCGCCGCGATCAAGGTGGTGATGACGGCGGCGGCCGCTGCGGCGATCGAGGCGACGTCGCCGGAATGCTCGAAGCCGAGGATCTGGATCTTGCCGACGATGGCGGCGAAAGAACTCAGCAAGGCCGACATCACCAGCAGCGCGCGGTATCCGACCTTCCAGCACCAGGCCGAGCGACGATAGCTGTGCTCGTGGGCGAGCAGGGCGGAGCGGATCTCTGCCGACACGTTTTCACTCATGGCATTCCTCGATGGCGCTGTGGGCCGTTGTTCTCGGTCGATTGCTTGCGTTTGCTTTCACCGCCATCGCCATCGCCGAGCTCGCCGCGGCACACGGCACGAATCGGTAGGGGATGAGCCTGCGGCCCACGCTGGATCGATGCTCGGCTTCGATGGAGAGGATGGCCTTGCACCGCACGAGCAACCGCGAAGTCCTTAGTCCAAAACGGTGAATCTACCGAACAAAGGACAGGCCGGACAAAGCACAGGCCGGCGCAGCCGGGCCTGCCGGTGAACGCTGTGGACATACTTTCGCCGGATACGAGTTCGTTTCTGCCGGCACCAGCGATCTGTTCGAGACCGAACGGCTCGACCGGCAGCGGCCATTGCCCGAGGCGTTTTGCCTGAAGGCCTGCATCGACTGCCTCTATTCCGACTACAGCCCCTACGGGCAGGCGTTGGGCAGCATGCTGTGTTTCCGCAACATCAAGGACGAGTACCTTCGGGTCGCCTCGAAGAACGAATTCTGGGCGCTGCACGGGCGACACGAACGTCCGGTGCAGGAAACCTGTCTGTGCGGGCAGTTCGCGCGCCGCGTGCCGGGCACCGGCTATCGCGGATGAACCGCGCGGGTTCGACCACGCAGGGCCTCAATAGCCCAGGCGTACCGCCTTGATTTCGGTGAACGCCGACAGCCCGATGTGGCCGTTCTCGCGGCCGTAGCCGGATTGCTTGACGCCGCCGAACGGCAGGGTGGCCTCGCCGCCGCCGCCATTGACGATGACCTGGCCGGTTTCGAGCCGGCCGATCAGGCCGTGCACGATGCCCAGGTCGCGAGCCCACAGTTTCGCCGACAAGCCGTAGCGCGAATCGTTGGCGAGCGCGGCGACGGCGGCGAGCGAGGCGTCGTCGGCGAACGGGGTCACCACGATCGCGGGGGCGAAGATTTCCTCTCGTGCGACCCGCATATCGGCGCTGGCCTCGGTCAACAAGGTCGGCTCGAAGAAATAGCCCGGGCCCGGCCGCGCGCGGCCGCCGCGCAGTGCCCGTGCGCCGGCGGCGAGGCTGTGCTGGATGATGGCCTCGGCGCGCTGCCGTTGCCGCTGCGAAATCATCGGCCCCATGTCGGTCGCCTCGTCGTAGCCGGCGCCGATGCGCAGCCGGTCCATCGCCGCGTGCATCCGTTCGAGCAAGGCGCCGTGGATCGAATGCTGGACGAAGACGCGCGATCCCGCCGCGCAGTACTGGCCGCTTTTGAAAGCGATCTCGGCGACGATGGCTTGCGCCGCCTTGTCCAGGTCGGCATCGGCGAAGACCACCACCGGGGACTTTCCGCCGAGTTCGAGCACCACCCGCTTCAGGTTGCTGCGCGCGGCCGCGACCATGATCGATTGGCCGACCTCGGTGGAGCCGGTGAAGCTGATCAGGTTGACGTCGGGATGCTTGGCCAGCGCCTGCCCGGCGCTCGCGCCCTCGCCGGTGACGATGTTGACGACGCCTGCCGGGATGCCGACCTGGCGGCAGAGTTCGCCGATGCGCAGCGCCGACAGCGGCGCCAGTTCGGCCGGCTTGATCACCGTCGTGCAGCCGGCGGCGAGGGCGGCGGCGAGTTTCTGCAGCACCATCAGGAAGGGCGCGTTCCAGGGCGTGACGATGGCGACGACGCCGATCGGCTCGCGCAGGAAGTAGTCCATGCCGGATTGGTCGGCCGAGCGCATCGGCACTTCGCCGGCGATCTTCGTCGCCCAGCCGGCGTAGTCGCGCAAGGAGCGCAGGCCCAGCGGCAGGTCGCCTTTGCGGATCGAGGCCAGGCTGTGGCCGGCGTCGAGCGATTCCAGCAGGGCGAATTCCTTTTGCCGGGCTTCGATGGCGTCGGCCAGGGCGAACAGCAGGGCGGCGCGTTTCGATGCGGGCAGGCGCGGCCAGGGGCCGTCGCGAAACGCGCGCCGGGCTGCGGCAACCGCCAGGTCGATGTCGTGGCCGTCGCCGGCAGCGATCGTGGCGATGCGGCTTGCGCTGGCCGGATCGTCGACTTCGAGGGTGCGGCCCGATACGCAGGCACGCCAGGCGCCATCGATCAGCACGGCCGGGGGCTGTTGCGACAGCGTGCGGCGCAGCGCGTCGAGTGTTTCGCTGGAATGCGCGGGCGTCGCTGCGCCAGCGGTTTCGTTCGCAGCCTGGGTCATGTCGGTGACTCCCATAGAGCTAAGCCGCGCCGGCGCGCCGGCACAGAGTTGATATTGTCAACTATCCTGTTGTAAGTTGATAAAGTCAACTTCTCAACGCTCAGCCCCGCTCAGCCCCGGTCAGCCCGGGTCCGACGTGGGGCCGTGCGACATGCGCCGCAGCAGGCCTTCGAGCTGTTTGCGTTCGGTCTGACTGAGGTCTTGCAGCAGGTCCTTCGCCACCACCGCACGCAAGGCCTCGGCCTCGGCATGCGTCTCGGCGCCGCTCGCCGTCAGGCACAGGCGCTGGCGTTTCTCGCCGGCTTCGTTGTCGATGCGCTCGACGTGGCCGCGCTCCAGCAGCGTCTTGATGATCCGGGCGATCTGGGCCTTGTCGCGGCCGCTCTCGCGGACGATGTCGTTCTGGGTGCAGCCGCGATGGCGTGCGACGAAGCGCAGGGTGCGCGCTTCCATCGCCGCCAGGCCGAGCTCGGCCTCGCGCAGCGAACGCTGCATGCGCGCGGTGGCCTGATGCATGATCGTGTTGATCAGGTTGAGTATCTCGATGTCGCGGCTGGCCGGCATGGGCGTTCCGTCGTGGACGACCGGCGGATTGTCGGGACGCCGAGATGACAATGTCAACTTCTGGAGGCCCGTGACGACCGGAGTTTCGTGCGGCGGCTCAGGCGAAACCGTTCTCGACGCTGCCCGGCGGCGGCGCGGTCACCGATTCGATGTGGAAGGTATTGCGCTCGCGCTTGGCGTGGTACAGGGCGGCATCGGCGACCGACATGAAGGTCGCCGCATCGGTCGGCACGCGGGTGTAGGCGATGCCGATGCTGGTGGTGACCCGGATCGTGGTGCCGTCGACGACGACGTCCTGGTTCATGGTCTTGATCAGTTTGCGCGCGACCGCCTCGGCCGCTTGCGGGACGGCGGCATCCTCGATCAGCACCACGAACTCGTCGCCGCCCAGGCGCGCGGCCAGGTCGCTGTTGCGCACGCAGTGCAACAGGCGATGGGCGAACACGCGCAGGATCTCGTCGCCGGCGGCATGGCCATAGCTGTCGTTGATGCGTTTGAAGTGGTCGATGTCGAGGTACATCAGCGAGGTCGGCGTGCCGTGCCGTTGCAGGCGCGCCAGCGCGAGCGCCATGCGTTCGTCGAACTGACGCCGGTTCGCCAGCCCGGTCAGGGTGTCGACCAGGGCCAGGCGCCGCAGTTCCAGGCGGTTGGCTTCCAGGGCCTGCTCGGCGATGACGCGGCGGGTGACGTCGCGGCCTGCGTAGATCAGGTCGAATCCTTCGCCGGCGGTCGACGGGATAGTGCGGGTGACCGCCTCGATCCAGACGTAGTGGCCTTCCTTGTGGCGGACACGGTAGGTCGAGGTGACCGGCTCGTGCGAGGCGATGGCGTCGGCGATGATCTGGGTTTGCCGCTGCAGGTCGTCGGGATGGATCAGGCTGATCCGCATGCCGAGCATTTCGGCGGGGGTCCAGCCGAGGATGTCCTGGGCCGAAGGCGAGACGTAGATGCGTTCGCCGTCGACGCGCATGCGCACGATCACATCGTGCGAATAATCGGCCAGCAGCCGATAGCGGTGCTCGCTCTCGCGCAGCCCGGCCACGAGCCGCTTGCGTTCGGCCATCGCCAGCGCCACCGGGATGGTCATCAGGCAACCGCCGGCGATGTAGAGCTGCAGCAGCGCGACCCGCCCGGCGGTACCGAAGCCGTCGACCAGCCACAACGGTCCGTAGCCGAGCGCTGTCGCCGTGCTGCCGATCAGGGTCAGCAGAATCACTCCCACCGCCACGCCGGCGAAGCGATGGCGGAACGCGCCCAGCAGCAACACCGGGTAGGCCATGAACAGGATCGGATAGCGCGACAGGAAGATCGCCAGGCTGATGACGGCGAGCAACAGCATGGTGAGGACGAACGACCAGCGCCGGCCGGGCGCGGCGATCAGGCCCTTGCCCTCGCGATGCACGACCAGGGTCGAGGTGGCGAAGATCACCATGCCGACCACGTGCGCGGCGAACCAGGTGACGAAGTCGATGACGAACGAGGTCTGGTGCAAGGCGGCGATGATCGACGCGGCGATCAGCCCGGAAGTCGCGCAGGCCACCAGGGTGCTCGTGGTCGCGATGCCGCCCAGGCTGATCCAGCGTTTCGGGTCGCCCACGTTCGGCACGAAGCGCCTGACCACGCCGGCGACGATCAGCACTTCCACCACATTGGTCGCCGAGATCGGCGCGGCCTGGGCGACGGTTTCCGCGGTCGCCAGCCGCGCCGCGAACTCGACGGCGAAGGCCAGGACGATGTAACCCGGCCAGTGGGCGGTGGCGCGCGACAACAGCCAGCCGACCAGGATGCCGTTGCCGATCCAGACGGCGGCGAGTTCGCCGGGGCCGCGAGAGAGCGTCAGCGAGGCCCAGGCCGAGGTTCCGATCAGCAGCGCCATCAGCGCGTAGTCCGTCCAGGCGCGCTTGGGCATTGCGGGTGCGTCTCTCACACTCCCTCCTGCACAAGGTGGCCGGCTCTAGAGTGCGCCTCGGCTTTGCCTGCTTATCGTGACGTCTTTCGCTGCACGCGCCGTCGCCATCCTGGTCCGGAGGCTAGGACGGCAGGTGTAAAGAAGGGGTGACCATGCGGCCGCGGACGTGCGCGTGACGCGGGTCACAGGCGTTTCGGTGCGCTCGCGCATGCGGCTCGAACGCCGGCCGTGCGCGTCGAGAGCGAAGTCGCGATGGCGATATCGCGATTGCGGCATGGCTCGGATTCGTCGGCGGCCCAAGCAGTCGTCTCCCCACGGTGTCGACATTCTTATACGACTACGACAGTTGGGTTCGACAGCGGTCATCCTCCTGGCTTCGTTCCGAGGTTCCCACGAACCATGCGGCTCCATGGCGGCAGTACGAATCGTTTGCCGTGGTAGGCGAAGGCCGGCGAGCGACGCGCATCGGGATGCATTGCGAATGCAGCGGCAGCAGGTCGACGACCGGTCCGGCGCCGCGATGGGCTTCCGGCTGGCCTACCTGGTTCGGCGGGACGCAGCTCGCCGGTCACTAGTGTGCTTTGGCCGTGAGGGTCAGAAACTGCCGCGTTCCGCAGGTGGCCCGAGTGGCTTCAGGTGGACGGACCTGGCCGAGGACGCGGTAACCAGGGCATATCCGGCGGATACCCGGGGTTGGCATGGTTTTTGTGACGTACATCACTAAATAATAACGGTAACCTGTTCGCGGGCTCCGTCCGTACGGCTGGCGACCAAGTGGAACACTCAGATGAAGAAGCGATGCCGGAAGGCGATACGAGCCGCAACCGTCCATCAACGAGTAAGTGCCCCAGGAGGGTGGCGATTGAACCCGCCTGCCGTCCACGCCGCTGCATCACTGTCGCCGTCGACCACCTCTGGGGATCCGGGCATGTTCAAGACAGAACGTTCGCCGCAGAAGGCGCAGCCGATCCGCAGCCGGTCCCCCGTTCTGCTGCTGGTATCGCTGCTGTCGATGTTGCCGGCCGGCTCGGTGTTCGCGCAGCAGGGCATCGGTGTCGGAGGCCCCATCTCCATCGACGGCTTGGTCGGAACCAACACCGTCAACATCGAAGATCGCGACTGTGCCGCGAACAAGGCCGTGATCGGCGGTCGCCATACCGATCGCGCAATCGGCCCGGTCAACAGCGCCGACGGCATGACCGTCGACTACGACCTGCGTTGCGCATCGATCAGTGCCGATGGTGTGACCGTAACCGTCACGCAAGACGCGACCTTTACCGATTTCAACAGTTTCGATCAGCGGGATGTGGTCATTCAGAACACCTGCGCCGCCGGTCAGGTCGTAGGCCGCGGCGGCGGCTACGACCGCAACTACCTTGCCCAAGGCACCTGGGCCAGCTCGGTTCAGCACATCTGCTATGCCCTGGTGCTCAACGCCAGTGACTGGGTCAAACGGTCGTCGACCGCCGCGTCGACCCAGAACATCGGTAACAACGAGAGTTATGCCACGCATACGCTGCGGGGACCGGCCTGTCCGGACAACATCGACACGGTCAAGGTCGGATACCGATATCACGGCGGCGGCGAGGGCATCGACGGTTTTCGCCAGCGCTGCGGTCAGTTTCTCCAGGCCCGTTTCTCGGCAGCACTCAATTTCACCGACTTCGCCTGGAACACCACGCTCGGCGCCGGCGGCTGGACCGCGCAACTGGCCCACAACAGCAGCAACATGGGCACACCCCGCGATCCGCGTCCGGCCGGCGTCAACGACCTGACCCAGTTCGAGGGCGCCAACGAGCTGTACGTGATTCCCGGCGCCGGCTATTCGGCCACGCCGATCGCGCCGGCCGGCATCGCCGCCAATACCTATGTCTTGACGACCTCCTGCACCAACGCGACCCGCACCGACGAGCAGGACCTCGCCTGCCCGCTGGTGGTCAACGGTCTGCCCGACATCGCGGTGAGCTTGACCACCCCTGCGCCGGTGTACAGCAACTACGGCCAGTTGCAGAACATTGTCCTCAGCGCCACCAATCTCGGCCCCGGCGCCACCGACGGCAACGACGGCTTCACCGTGGTCGCGACCCTGCCGGCCGGCTGGACCGCCGGCACCTTGCCGGCCAACTGCACCGCCAATGGCGCCAACACCATCGTCACCTGTGCGCTCAACCCGACCCCGCTCGCGGCCGCGGCATCGCCCGGCGCCAACGGCGGCACGGTCAGCTTCACCATTCCGGTCACGGTCAACTCGCCGACGGTCAGTGGCACCTACACCGCCAATGTCGCGCTCGGTCGCAGTGTGCCCGACGGCGACGGCGATACCACCAACAACGACTACAACACCGCCAACGACACCGCCAGCGGCCCGCTGGTGTTCCAGAAGCAGCCGATCCTGCGCCTGCGCAAGGCGCTGCCGCTGGGCCGCTTCGTCGCCGCCGACCAGTTCGCCCTCAGCATCGCCGGCACCGGCGGCCCCGCCACGGCGACGACCACCGGCACCGGCAGCACCGCGACCGGCGAGGCCCTGTTGAACGGCGCCGTCGCCGCGACCTACAGCTTCACCGAAGCCGGTGCGGCCGGCGCCAACCTGACCAACTACACCACGACCTATGCCTGCACCAACGCGCTCGCCGGCGGGCAAACCCCGAGCGGCAGCGGCGCCAGCTTCAACGTCACCGCGGTGGCCGGCGACGAGCTGACCTGCACCTTCTCCAATACCCGCGCACCGCTGGCCAACCTGGTCATCAGCAAGACCAACACTCCAGGCTTCGGACCCAACGATCAGGGCACCGATACGCTGACCCGCGGCACGACGACCACGTACTCGATCATCGTCACCAACAACGGCCCGGACGCCGTCACCGGTGCGATCCTGCGCGATCAGGCGACCGGCCGCAGCGGGTTGACCTGCAACGGAACGCCGACTTGCACCGGCAGCGCCTGTCCCGGCGGGCTGACGATGGCCGCGCTCGAGGCCGGCGCCCCCCTGGGCACGCTGGCGAGCGGAGCGAGCGTGACCGTAACCCTGCCGTGCACGGTCGACTGAGCGCCGTACACGCGGCACAGCGCCTGCACCGGGTCGGCATCGCCAAGTCGACCCGGGTTGAAAACCCGGCCCGAGCACCCATTGGATAGGGCAACCAGGCGCCGACGACCACGATGACGACGGACATCCGAGCCGCACGATGGCCACAGGATCTGCCTGTGGTGCGCAGCTTGTTGCACGAATACGCCGAGAGTCTCGGCATCGACCTCGGCTTCCAGGGTTTCGACAACGAAGTCGCCGCGTTGCCGGGCAAGTACGCGCCGCCCGGCGGACGCTTATTGATCGCCTGGCGCGGCGAGGAAGCCCTCGGCTGCATCGGGCTGCGCGCGCTGTCGGCCGACTCCGGCGAGATGAAGCGCCTGTACGTGCGGCCGCAAGCGCGCGGCGAACGACTTGGGCGCCGGTTGGCCGAGCGCATCTGCGCACAAGCGCGCGATGCCGGCTATTCGCGCATCTGCCTGGACACCTTGCCGAGCATGGCGTCGGCGCAGAAACTGTACGAGTCGCTCGGCTTCCGGCCGATCGCGCCTTATGTCTATAACCCGGTGGCGGGCGCGCGCTTTCTGGCGCTCGATCTGTAAGGCGGCGAAGTGAAGCGGTCACCTTCGCACCGCCTCGTTGCGATGATGGGTCGGGCCAAGCGTAACCGCGCTTCGCCATCGCACGCGCGCGAACACAGCGCGGAATGTGGCCGGATACGCGTCGACATCGCGTAACTCTGGTGAGACCGTCGGCACCGGTGCCGCGGTCGTCTCCAGGGGGAAAGGCCGTGCATCGAGCCAAGCGCTTCGCGTTGTTGTTTGCATTGTTCGCCATCGTCTCGACGAGCATGGGCTGCGCCAACCTCGGCGCGGTCCGCAGCTTCGCCGCGACCTCCAGCCAGCTCACCGGCTATCGCGAAGTCACCGAGCGCTATGTCGGCAGCGCCGACCGGCAACTGGCGAATCTGCCCGCGGGCAAGCTCTATGACCCGGCCCGTAAAGAGCTGCAGGTGCTGAAGCAGAGCAGCGAGCAGCAGAAGGACAGCCTGCTCAAGCTGCACGACACCGCCACCGGCTATATGAGCGCGCTGGCCGAACTCGCCGGCGAGGACGCTTACAGCCTCAACGCCGATATCGACAAAGTCTCTGGTGCGATCACCGCCGCGCCCGAGTTGGGCATCGGCGCAGAGGACGTGGCCGCTTACGGCAAGATCGCCAAACTGGTCAGCAGTTGGGCACTCGCGGCCAAGCAGGCCCGCGACGTCAAGGCCATGCTGAAGACCTACGGCGACGACATGGACCGTTTGCTCGGCGCCATGCAACGTGCGGCCCGGTCCTACGAAGGCGTCCTGCAACAGGAAAAGGCATCGGCGGACAGCATCCAGATGCTCAGGCTGACCGTGTGGAAACAGCCCAAGAGCGGCGACGGGCTGCTCGACGAGGCGCGCCGCGATGCCATCGTCGCCATGTCCAACAACTCTTATGCCGGCATCGCCGAGCAGCAGGCCAAGGCGCTGCAGGCCGCGGCGGCCGCATCGCAAGGCCTGGCGCAGGTGCGCAGCGGCCACGCCGCCATGCTCAAGGATGCCGACCGTCTGAAGTCCAAGCAGTTGCAGGCGCTGCTCAAGCAGGCCGTCGCCGACATGAAAACCGTGCGCGCCCAGCTGGACGCACTCTGACCGACAGGGGAAGGACATGGCCAAGCAGATACTCGAAACCGCCGAAAGCGTCCAAGCCGCGGCCGACCAGTTCGTCGCCTGCGCCGACGACGTCGGCAAACGCGCCAAGGCCGGGTTCGATGCCGGCGACATCAGCATCGAAGAATTCATCGCCCAGGTTCCCGAAGAGCTGCGCCTGCGCGGCCAGGCCATGGTGCTGTACAGCAAGGCCATCGACTACGTGCTGACCGATGCGCAATTGCCGCAGGCCGAGCTCGACCAGGCCATCGCCGAGGCGCGCGCCAAGATCGCGACGATCAAGCAGGTCCGCAAGGCGATCGAAATCTTCGCCGGTGTGGTCGTGCTGGCCGCGGCGATCGTCGCGCGCGACGCCAACGGCACGGTCAAGGCGACCAAGGCCCTGGCCAAGCTCGCGAAAAGCGACGAACACAAGCCGGCCGCGAAAGCCGCAGCCAAGAAGGCGAAGAAGGACCCGAAGACGGTGGCCTGACAGGCGCCGCTCATCGGTGGCTCGACGCTCACGTCGAGCCACCGGGCCGGCTCAGGCCATGCGCGCCAGAAGCATCGCCGACGCATTGGCCGCGAGCGCCGCCAGATACAGCCCGATCCCGAACACGGTGTGGTTGAGCAGACTGTGCAGACGCGCGAGGCCAGGGCGCGGCGTGCGGCGTGCGGCGAGACCGGCGCCTATGCCCGGCTGCATCAGCAGGAACGGTGCGGCGACGCTGCCGATGCCGACGATCAAGGCCGGGGCGAGACTCGGCTGGCGCGCCCAGTCGAGTCCCCATGCGGCGAGCAGCACCGCTGCGAAGGCGATGCCGATCAGATAGTGGGCGGTCCAGCCGATCGCGCGTTCGCCGCGTACGCGCGGCGTCGCGCCGATCGGGTCGTGGCGGAAGCGTCCGCGCGGCAGGTAGGCGATCCAGCGGCCGACCAGGCCGTAATCGGTCGCCGCTATGCGCAACAGTCGGGCCCGGACGAGACCCCAGACGTCCATCAGCGCGGTCGCACCGATTCCGATGGCAGCGGCACGCACCAGCGCTTCGACGAGCTCAGGCACGGTCTGCGCCGTTCGATGACCGCGAAGACGACGAGGCGCGCGCGCCGATCATCCAGCAGGCGGCGCTGTAGCGGACCTCGGCGCCGTGTACGAAGGGATCGAACGCGGCGCGTACCGTTTCGACGATTTCGGCGCGGGTGCGCTCGTCGGCTTCCTGCAGGAACAGGCCGAGCGGCCCCAGCCGACTCAGATAGCGGGCCAGCTCGCTCGCGGGGAAACGGCAGGTCACATCGATGGGCTGCAGGTCGATGTCGGTCCAGCCGCTGTCGTCCAGGATGCGATGAACGCGCTGCGCATCGGCGAAGGCAAACTGGCCGGGGCCATCGGGCTTGCGCGCGGGCAGCGCCGGCAGCAACGGGGCGGCGGCGCGTTCGGCCGTGGTCATGAACGGATTCTCGGCGGCGCCGCGCCAGGCGATGAGGCGCAACTCGGCGTTGTCTTTCGCGGCGTGTCGAAGATTGGCGAAGGCGGCGACCGGGTCGGCGAAAAACATCACGCCGAAGCGCGAAACGATCGCGTCGAAGCGGGCCGGCGCGAAGGCATGGGTTTGCGCATCGGCGCACAGGAACTCGGCGGACGTGGCGTCGGCATCGGCCCGCGTCCGCGCCAGCGCGATCATCGGCTCGGAAATATCGATGCCCACGCAGCGTCCGCCGGCGCCGAGCCGACGCGCCAGTGCGAGGGTGACCGCGCCGGTGCCGCAGCCGATGTCCAGCACCTCGCGTGCCGAGTCGGCGACCGCTTCGACCAGTCGTTCCTGGATGGGTTGGAACATGCCGTCGAGCAAGGCCTGGGTGTCGACCCAGGCCCGTCCGGCCAGGCCGTTCCAAAGTTGCGCCTGCTCGCCGCCGGCGTCGTATGCGGTGTTCATGTCGGTGTCCCGATTGCCATTCAGTGGCGGAAACGGCACTGTGCCAATTCAAGTCGACTTGAGGTCAAGAGGGTGAAGGAACTGGACATCGCCGAGGTGGCACAGCGCTCCGGAGTGCCCGCCTCGACCCTGCGCTATTACGAAGAAAAAGGCCTGATCGCCTCGATCGGCCGGCACGGCCTGCGCCGCGTGTTCGCCGCCGGTGTGCTCGAACGGCTGGCGCTGATCGCACTCGGACGCGCCGCCGGTTACCGCCTCGACGAGATCGCATCGATGTTCGCGCCGGATGGCCCCCCGCGCATCGATCGCGAGCAACTGCGCGCCAAGGCCGACGAACTCGACCGGACCATCCGCCAGCTCAGCGCCATGCGCGACGGCCTGCGCCACGCCGCGGCCTGCAAGGCGCCGAGCCACATGGAATGCCCGACCTTCCGGCGCATCGTCCAGGCCGCCGCCTCCGGCGCCCTCGGTGCGCACACGCGCAAGCCTCCGCAGCGATCGCGCGACTGATCGAACGCGCAATCAGAACGCAGTCCGAGGAAGGCATCTCACCGTAATCGGATGCCGCAGTTTTCCCTTGCTCATGCCGACGCCCGCAGCGGCCGTGACGACGGCGCGGTGCGCGCGCCGCGCTTGATGGCCTGCGCACGCTTGGCGATCAGGCGGATCTCCACCGCGGTGAACAGCAGCGCCGACGGCACCGCGTACCAGAAATTGACCGGCACCCGCTTGAAGTACGAGTAAGCGAAGATCGTGGCGATGATCCACATGCCGGCCACGTGCAGGCGGTGCCAGGCGGTCGGCCCCAGGCGCCGTGCCAGGGGCCGGTACGAGGTGATCGCGAGCAAGGCGATGAAGGCGTAGCCGAGGCTGCCGGGCACGTTGGTCAGTGCCGAACGGCTCGGCCAGAACTCCGGGTTGAGCTGTCCGAAAGCGTAGATCGCGAAGGCATGCAGCAAATGCGAGAACGCGAACGACAGCCCGACGACGCGCCGCTCCTTCAACAGTGCGCGGCTGAAGTCGCCGGGCAACAGGGTTGCGAACGAAGACGCGGTGAAGGCTGCCAGGAACAGCACGAACGAAGTACGCGCGGTCACCCGGATGGCGCGGCGGCTGCCTTCGACCGCGTCGGGGCCCATCAGGAAAGCGGCCGCCGCGATCGCGCACAGGACGATGGCCAGCAGCAGGAACAGCCGCCAACCGGTGAGGCGTTGCAGGACGGAGGTGGCTATCATGCGAATGCTCCAGGGCTCGGGTTCGGGCTCGGGTTCGGGTGGGGTCGGGACTCTCCGGCGGCGGTGCCGGCCGTTTGAAGCTGGGCGTCGACGATGCCGAGGGCCTGTAACTGCGCAAGCACAGCGAGGCCATGCTCGATGAGGTCATCGGCCGGTTCGCCCGCTTCCTCCGCCAATGCCCGCAAGTGATCGCGGCTGCTCAGCGGCTGCGCCGACACGGCGAGCAACAAGCGATAGCCGAAGGCGGTTACGCGCAGGGTCCGCAGCTCGTGATCGGCGCCGCGCTGGACGATGAGCAAGGTCGGTGCTTCGGGTGGGTCTTCGAGGCCGCTCAGTCCGGCTTCGGCGGCATCGACCGGCCAGCGATAGCCGCAGATGCGCACCAGCGGCGACAGCATCGGCACGCTGTCGGCGGTCATCGTTACGGAGCCTGTCGGCGGCGCGGCCGTTGCGGCCAGCAACAGCGTCTGCTGGGTCCACTCGAAATGCGCGAGTTCCGCGGCCCAGGCCGGCAGGTCGGAGGCGTCCGCCCGACTCAGGTAGTCGACGAGCTCGCCGCCGACTTGGGGGAACAGCGGCGTCTCGCAGCGATGCCGTGCATAGAAGCGGGCCACCAAGGCCTGCCAGCCCGGCGCCTGCAGCGCCCGGCGCAGCCGCGGGAAGCTGCCGGCCAGCAGGTTCTCGACCGCGCCCATGCACAACGACCGGTACAGCGCCATGCGTTGCGGGGCTACGTCCTGCGGCGGCGGATGCGAGGGGTCGCGCAGATGCCGCGCCCACGCCAGTTGCAGGGTTCTCAGCGATTCAGTCATGGACGGGCTCCGACGGATGCGTCGAGCGGACGGCCTCGGCCTGCAGCGCGCGGATCTGCGCGAGCTCGCCGAGCAGTTCGTCCCAGGCCGGGAAATTGAAGTCGCGTTCGAGCAGGGTCGGTCTTACCCCGAAGCGCCGATGCGCCTGTTCGAGCAGGGCCCAGACCAGGGCCTTCACCGGTGCGCCGTGGGTGTCGACCTTGAAACCGTCGTCCTGGTCCAGGTGCCCGGCGATGTGGTACGAGGCCACCCGCTCGGGCGGGATGCGGGCGATGAAATCCAGCGCGTCGTAGCCGTGGTTGCAGGCATTGACGAAGACGTTGTTGATATCGAGCAGCAGATCGCAGTCGGCCTGCGCCAACACCGCGTTGATGAAGTCGATTTCGCTCATGGCCGGCTGCGGCGCCGCGTAGTAGGAGATGTTTTCCACCGCGATGCGCCGGCCCAGCGTGTCCTGGACCTGGACGATGCGGGCCGACACATGCCGCACCGCCTCGTCGGTGAACGGCAACGGCAGCAGGTCGTAGAGGTGACCGCCGACGGCGCAATAGCTCAGGTGCTCGCTGTAAAGACCGACGTGGTGGCGATCCAGAAAGCGGCGCGTATCGGCGAGCAGCTTGCCGTCGAGCGGATCGGTGCCGCCGAGCGACAGCGATAGGCCGTGGCAGGTGATCGGAAAGCGTGCCGACAGTTCGGCCAGGGCCTCGCCGAAATGGCCGCCGACGCCGATCCAGTTGTCGGGCGCGCACTCGAGGAAATCGACCTGGCCCGGCGCCAGCCCCAGCAACTCGTCGATCAGGCTGCGCCGCAGGCCGAGGCCGGCCGAGGCCGCAGGCAATGTCTGGTTCATGGCGATGCTCCGCGTGGATGAGCGCCGCCACCGCAGGGCGATGGCGGCGCGGGGTTTCAGTCGGCGATTTTCAGTCGGCGATCTGCGAGAACAGTCCCTTCGGCATCGGCTTGCCGTTGGCCTGGTAGGTGCGCTTGAGGAAGTCGTGCGCCTCGGCCTCGCTGATGTAGCCGTCGCGGCCGCGGTCGATGCGGTCGAAGTCGGCCGCGCGACCGGCGGCGACGGCGAGGAACTCGGCGCGCGAGACCTTGCCGTCGTGGTTGCTGTCGGTCTTGGCGAACGAGGCATCGCCGCACTTGCCTTCGCCGCAGGCGCCTTCGGCCGTGGCCTTCTTTGCGGACGTGCCGGTTTTGCCGGCACCGCATTTGCCTTCGCCGCACTTGCCTTCGGCGGCGGCGACGCCGGCGAAGCCGGCCAGGGCCTGCGGTTGCGCGGCCATCGCTTGAGCGCCGAACAATGCGCCGCCGGCCAGGACGATGCTCAATGCGCCGACGAGGGAGTTGCGGGAGTGGGAGGTGGACATGGGTGGTACTCCGATGGGATGCACGCCAGGCGTGCGGGATGGCTGCCGCGGCTGCGGCAGGGAAGCAGGGAAGGGATTGCGGTGCCGGAACGGATCAGGCGGCGGACAGGGCCGGGGCCGGCCGTCGCGACTTCGCCAGGTGCAAGGCGATCGAGGCCAGCCCGATCAGCGCGCCGATCGTCGCGGGCAAGGGCAGCAGCGCGATCAACGGCAGGCACAGGGCGAAGGCGACCACGCCCCAGCCGAGCGAGCCGCCGCGCACGAGGTCGGGTGCCGCGTGCCGGAACAGCCGGTCCAGGCTCAGCGAGCCGCCGCCGCCGAGCATCAGCGGCAACAGCATCGCCAGATAGATCAGGGGCAGCTTGAAGTTGCCGTAGCCCTGGTCGCTGATCGCATAGCCGCGCCACAGCTCGGCCAGGCCGCTCCAGTGCTCGGGCCAGTGCACCGCGGCGATGGCCACCACGGTCAGCACCCACAAGACGTACGCGACCGCGCGGGTGCCCAGGCCGAGCAACAGGGCGAGGCTGCAGCTCAGTTCGAGCCAGGTCGCCATGGTCCAGTTGAGATCGGGGCTCAGGCGCGAGAACGGAAACGGAAAGCGCTGGGCGATGTCGGCGAACCAATTCTGGCCGTGCAATTTTTCGATGCCGGCCTCATAGAACTCCCAGGCCAGCAGGATGCGCAGGCCGAGCGGCGACAGCGATGCTCCGACGCGGTCGATGCGTGGGCCGAGGCGGGTGATGAAGGGCGGCAACATGCGAGGCTCCTGGCTGGACGAGTGACGAAAGACCGGGAGCCATTACGCGATCGCGACGTATCCGCAGGGTGTCGGGCGAAGCGCGGATTTGTGTACCAATGTGGCCGCGCGCGGCCGCGGATACATTGCGATACGAATCGGCTGCAGTGCGGCGCTCGGCGACCGCCGCGAAGGCCCTGCCTGCGCCCGGCACCGGGCGTTGTTCGCCGGCGCGGCGGCATCGGTTTGTAAGCGAACGTATCCGGCGCCGCCGGCGAGGCCTTGCGATACAAGAAGCGATGCACGCGGAAACACAGGCGATACAGCCGCGGCGCGCAATGGCCACTCCCCAGCCCAGGAGTGTCCCCATGATCCGCACGCTGTTGTTCGCTTCCCTGTTGGCCGCGACCGCCGGCTCGTCCGCGGCCGCCGAGCACGTCCGCCCGATCGATCCGCACGCGCCCACCGTGGTACTGGTCCACGGCGCCTTCGCCGACGGCTCCAGCTGGAGCCAGGTCATTCCCCGTCTGGCGTCATGGGGCGTGCCCGCGGTGGCGGTGCAGAACCCCCTGACCTCATTGGAAGACGACGTCGCCGCCACCCGCCGCGCGATCCGGGCCGCGCCCGGCAAGGTGGTGTTGGTCGGCCACTCCTGGGGCGGCACCGTCATCACCGAGGCCGGCAACGACCCCAAGGTGTTGGCCTTGGTCTATGTCGCCGCGTTCGCGCCCGATGCCGGCGAGAACTCCGCCCAACAAGGGCAGGGCTATCCGGTCGCTCCGGGCTTGAGCCGCCTGCTCGAGCGCGAGGGTTTCCTGTCCTTGCCCGAAGCGGCGGTGCGCGAGGATTTCGCCCAGGACCTCAAACCCGCCGCCGCACGCCTGATCTACCGCACCCAGGGACCGCTGAAGGCGAGCGCTTTGGCCGAGCCGGTGACTCGAGCTGCATGGCGCGGCAAGCCGAGCTGGTACGTGCTGTCGCGACACGACCGCATGCTGTCGCCGCAGTTGCAGGCCGCGACCGCCCGCCGTATCGGTGCGCAAGTGCATTCGCTGTCGGCCAGCCATGTGTCGCTGTTGTCGCAACCGGGCGCGGTGACCGACGCCATTCTCGAAGCCGCCGGCATCCAGGCCGCTGCCGCCACCGCCGATAGCGGAGGCTGAGGTGATCGCCCTCGCCCTGGCCGCGCTTGCCGGCATGGCCACTCTCCTCTCGCCCTGCGTGCTGCCGGTGCTGCCGATCGTGCTGGCGCGCGGCGCCGGCGGCGACCGCCGCGAGCCGCTGTTGATCGGCGCCGGCTTCATCGGCGCGTTCGCCGCCGGCGGCATCGCGCTCGGTCTGCTGGCGTCGTCGTCGGGGCGCTTCGAAGCCGCCGTGCGCCTCGCTGCGGTAGCGGTGTTGCTGCTCGCGGGGCTGTCCTGCGTATGGCCGGGCGTGTTCGAACGGGTGCAACAACGCTGGCTGGCCGGATCGCGGCTGCTGGCCTGGCAGCCGCGTGCCGCCGGGCCGGGCGGTGCGCTGCTGGTCGGGGTCTCGCTCGGCATCGCCTGGACGCCCTGCGCCGGCCCGGTCCTGGCCTCGGTGTTGGCGCTCGCCGCCGGGGCGCAGGACCCGGCGCGGGCCAGTGCGCTGCTGGGCATGTACGCGCTCGGGGCGGCGGCGCCGTTGTTGGCCTTCGTTTACGGCGGCCGTTGGGTCGCCGCGCGCATGGCCTCGCTGCAACGGCATACCGCTTGGCTGCGCCGCGCATTCGGCGTGGTGGCGGTGGCCATGGCCCTGCTGCAACTCGCGCAACTGGATACCGCGCTCATCGCCTGGCTGCTGCCATGGCTTCCTTCGATCTCCACCGGACTATGACCATGTCGAAAACCATCACCGCACTGCTCACGGCCGCCGTCGTCATCGTCGCCGCCCTCGCCATCGCGCCCGCGCTGGCCTGGCCGGAGACAGGCGCACACGGCAAGGGCGCCATCGCCTCGACCGTCGCGCCCGACCTCGCCGGCGGCGGCCCCTGGATCAACAGCGAACCGTTGTCGTTGCCGAAGTTGCGCGGCCAGGTGGTGCTGGTCGAGTTCTGGACCTATTCGTGCATTAACTGCATCCGCGTGCTGCCGCATGTCTCGCAATGGCACGAGCGCTATGCCGCGCAGGGCCTGGTGGTGATCGGCGTGCATACGCCCGAATACGGCTACGAACGGGTCGGCGCCAATGTCCGCGCAGCGGTGAAACGCCTGGGCATCGGTTATCCGGTCGTGCAGGACAACGGTTTCCGCATCTGGAACGCCTACGGCAACCGGTATTGGCCGGCGCTGTACCTGATCGACCGCCAGGGCAGGATCGTCTACCGCCATTTCGGCGAAGGCGATTACGCTGTTACCGAAGCGGCGATCCGCGAACAGCTGGCACGCCCGTCCGCCGCGCCGGTGCCGCGCGTTACCATCGCTGGCGCAGTGCGATAAGCCCTCCCGGACCACGCCATGACCCATGTAGACCACATCCTGATCGTCGACGACGACCGCGAGATCCGCCAGATGGTCGCCGACTATCTGCAGAAGAACGGCCTGCGTACGACCACCGCCGCGGACGGCCGCGAAATGCGCGCGGCGCTGGAGACCAGCGACGTCGACCTGATCGTGCTCGACGTGATGATGCCCGGCGAAGACGGCCTGTCGCTGTGCCGCGGCCTGCGCGCCGGCCCTCACCGCGCCGTACCGGTGGTGATGCTGACCGCGCGCGACGACGAGACCGACCGCATCGTCGGTCTGGAGATGGGCGCCGACGACTACGTAGTCAAGCCGTTCTCCTCGCGGGAACTGTTGGCCCGCATCAGCGCGGTCATCCGCCGCACCCGCATGCTGCCGCCGAACCTGCAGGTCAGCGAGGCGGGGCGCCTGATCGGCTTCGGCCAGTGGCGCCTGGACACGACCGCGCGCCATCTGCTCGATGCCGCGGGCACGGCCTATCCGCTCAGCGGCGCCGAGTTCCGCCTGCTGCGCGTGTTTCTCGATCATTCCCAGCGCGTGCTCAGCCGCGACCAGTTGCTGAACCTGACCCAGGGCCGCGACGCCAATCTGTTCGATCGCTCCATCGACCTGCTGGTCAGCCGCTTGCGCCAGCGCCTGCAGGACGATCCGCGCGAACAGGCCTACATCAAGACCGTGCGCAGCGAAGGCTATGTGTTCTGCCAGGCCGTCACCTTGCTGGACGAGGCGCCATGAACGCGGCGCCGCGCTGGCGCTGGTTCCCCCGTACCATCGCCGCGCGCCTCACCCTGATCCTGTTCGCCGGCCTGCTGCTGGCGCACGCGCTGTCGTTCGCGTTGTTGTTCTACGAACGCTACGTCTCGGCGCGCTCGATGATGCTGGGCAACATGAAGCAGGACGTCGCCATCAGCGTGGCCTTGCTCGACCGGATGTCGCAGGCCGAGCGCCGTCAGTGGGCGCCGCGCCTGGAGCGCCGCACCTATCGCTACCTGCTGCAACCGGCGCAGGCCGGCGCACCGCTCTCCAGCGAACGCGCGCGTCAGGTCGCCGCGTTGATAGACCGCAGCCTGCAGCACCGCTATCGGCTCGTGACCACGGCGGTCTCGCAATCGCCGGAGCGTTTCCAGGTGCAGCTGAAGTTGGCCGACGGGCAGCCGCTGACCCTGGAAGTGACGCCGTCGGTGATGCCGATCGCGCGCTGGCTGCCGTGGGTGCTGGCGGCGCAACTCGCCTTGCTGCTGCTGTGCGCGTGGCTGGCCGTGCGCTTGGCGACCCGTCCGTTGGCGCGGCTGGCCGATGCCGCCGAGCGGCTCGACCCCGCCCATCCCTCGGCGCCGCTAAGCGAGTCGGGGCCGGTCGAAGTGGCCAAGGCCGCGACCGCCTTCAACGCCTTGCAGGCGCGTATCAGCCACTACCTGGCCGAGCGCCTGCAGATACTCGCGGCGATCTCGCACGATCTGCAGACCCCGATCACGCGCATGAAGCTGCGCGTCGAAAGCATGGACGCCAGCCCCGAACGCGCGCGCCTCGGCGAGGACCTGTTGCAGCTGGAGCAACTGGTACGCGAGGGCATCGCCTACGCGCGCAGCACCCACGGCGCCACTACCCCGCCGGTCCAGCTCAATCTGCAGGCTTTGCTCGACAGCGTCGTTTGCGACTACCAGGACGCGGGCAAGCCGGTGCGCCTGAGCGGCCATAGCGATCTGTCGCTGACCACGCGCCCGCAAGCGCTGCGCCGCGTGCTCGAGAACCTGATCGACAACGCGATCAAGTACGGCGGCAGCGCCGACGTCGGCGTTCGCGCCATCGCGCCGGACCGGTTCGCCATCGACGTGGACGATGCCGGTCCCGGCATTCCCGAGGAGCACATGCAGGCGGTGCTGCAGCCCTTCCATCGCCTGGAGAGCTCGCGCAATCGCGACACCGGCGGCACCGGATTGGGATTGGCGATCGCCGAGCAGTTGGCGGCTCACCTGGGCGGCGAGTTGCAGCTCACCAATCGCCGCGAAGGCGGGTTGCGCGCGAGCCTGGTGTTGCCCGTCGTTGCCTGAGGCAAAGCGCGGCGCCTGCCCTTCGCTGGAGCTGAACCAGTCAGCTTGAATGTCGGCCGCGACACAGCGGCTGCGATCAGCCGCTGCTGGGGCCGCTGGCGTCGCCGAACCAGCACAGCGCATCCAGCTCCGCCGGCGACAGATAGCGCACGATGATCTCCGGTGCGTCGGGCGGATGGATCAGGCGCACGGCGGTCGTCGTCTGCTGCTCCTGGTAATGCGTCTTGGCGGCATGGCAGGCGCCGGCGATCGCATCGGCGCGCGACGAGTACGCCACCGGCGGCGCATCGGACGCTTCCGCGCGCACGCACCAGGCGCCAGGCTGTTCTTCGATGACGTCGTAAAACTGCACTGTCCTGGCGACTCGACCGTCGCGCCTCCCCTTGTTACTCCTGGCGTGGAGAATAGCTTGCCGGAGCGCGGAAGACGCAAGTTGCTGGGCTAAATGTCACAGCTGTGAAACCTCCGCCCAACGCAGGGGGCCGAGCGCGATCCGGTCGAGGATCGGGGGCGCCGATCGTGTCGCTGAGCCGGAAGCGGCATCGAGCCTTGGTCGGGCTGGCCGGAACAGGACAGTCTCCATTCGGCGTGCCTCGACGTCGGGCTGGGGTGGGCGAGGACAGCACACTGGCGACCGCGATCGCGACAACGGCCGACGATGCTTGCCTCGACTCGGGACGGTGTGGAAGATCATGAGACCGTGGATGCGTGCGACGCGCCGGCCGGGAGCTCCTCAACGATGCGCATCATGTGGAATGATCCGGCGACCTCGCGGCTCATGTACCGTCTCAATGCCGTTTGGGCGACGGCTTATGCGGTCCTGAGCATCTATTGCTCGGCCACTTACACGCTCTATCTGCCGCATAGGGTCGGGCACTATCTGCCGGCCCTCATCGCTTTGGGTTGCTGGCTGTGGGTTCTCCATTGCGCACTGCTGTACCGGACCGACGGGCCTATCCGCACCCGACTGGATCTAGGGTTGCTCTTGCCGTTGTTCCCAATGGCTTTGGCGTCCAGTCTGATCTGCTATCTGCGCTACTTGGAGCAGCGCTAGGCAGCGGCTTCCGGGCCGGGCGATCCGATCCTCCGTGGGACATGCCATAAGCTGAAGTCCGGGACGAATCCAGCATCAAGTTCGCAGACATTCGGCTGCGAACTTGACGCGACGGACGACGAGCGCGACTCGATCGTCGTCGCGGCGAGGCTGGCCTCAGCGCTCAGCCTTCGTACTTTCGGTCGCCCTTGTACCAATTGCCGTCGGGGCGGCGATACCAATCGGGCGACTGCGCCGGACCGAGCGCACCGGGGCCGGTGCGGCTCTCGTCGATGTAGGTGATCTTGTCGATTGGCACCCAGACATCGTGGTCGTAGGTCGTGCTGTACAGGGTCAGGGAGCCATTGGGAAAATCGACGTGCTTGAGCTTGCCCTGCTTCGCCGTCTGCGACATCGCCCCCGGGAACTGGCCCCAGATCATCAGATACTCGCCGAGCGGAATCCGCTTGATCTGCTGCTCGATGGTCTCGGGCGCGCTCTCCTCGTTGTCCACCGCCACGCCGTGGACCTCGGCGAGCGATAGCTGCAGTGGTTCTCCCGATTGAATGTCGAGCAGGAAGATCTTGTCGGTTCCCACATCGATGTTCTCGATGAACGCCTCCAAGGCCCTGCCGTCGTTCAACCAGATCGTTGCGTAGTCGCCGGGACGCATCGCTTGCAACACCTGTTGTCCGTCCATCTGCATCTCCCGATGCCGTTGAGGGATCGTGCTGCAAGAATGCTAGCGTCGATGCATGGAAAACCGCTGCGCACTTCGACACACAGGTTTCAAGCGCGAGTCACGAATATCGAAACCCGGAGTGCGATGAACGACACCGTTTCGGTCGGAAAACCGATCTCGAAGTCGTACGGATCTCCCGTACGGTCGCGGGCGTCTGCTCGGTCGCCTCGTTTCAATCGCAACGAAGCTCGCGAAGGTGGGCGAGATTCGAGGACTCGGCATTGCCGCGGTCGATGAACATGCGATGCGAGCGCGCCGCTCAATTCGTGGGTGCCAAATCTTGGGCCGCGCACTGACGCACAGCGTGTAAGCATCAGGCCCGGCTTGCCGAGGTTTGTACGGCTGTCGCTCAAGGGCGGTCCGGTTTCGCCGCGATTCGACTACGCCGCGGCTTGCGCCCTGACCAGATAGCCGATCATCGAGACGATCAGCCAGATGGAGGCGAAGGTAATGGGCGCGGCCAACAATGCCCTCCACCTCCATCCGGTGCCGGTGACCTTCGATGGCTTCTGCAGTCCCGCCACGATGTAGACGGATCGATTGCCGATGTAGAGCGAAAGCAGCACCGCGAGCGCATACGACGCATAGGTCAGCAGGCTGCTGCCGAACTTCGCTCCGACATAGCCGACGGCGGCGACGAGCGTAGTCCACTCGACCACGCGGAAAACCTCTTCCGACAGCCTTCTGAGCTTGTATTCGAAGCCGATTTCCTTGTGCAGCCCTGCCCAATCCCTGGATTCGTGGTTCATGGAGGTTCCTGCTTCGGTCGTGGACTGATGAGCACAACGCGGACGGCGCCCCGTGCCGGCCATGGCCCGGCTCCAGGCGACAATCCGCGTTCGGTGGGTATCTCGTGCGGTGAGCGAAGCAGGCGTTACTGGGACGATGGGCGAATGCGTTGCCCTTTCGTAGGCTCGCCTCGCATCACCGGCGTACCATCGGCAAGGTAGTGGGTGAACTGCGCGGGCAGCGCGGTCGCCCCGTTGAACTTCGGGCCGTCCTGCAACTGATAGTGCAGATGCGCTTCCGAGGAATGGCCGCTGTTGCCGCATTCGCCCAGACGATCGCCGGCGTCCACGCGGTCGCCCCGTTTCACGCGCAGCGACCCCTTGCGCAGGTGGGCGAGCATCGAAAACTCGCCATTGCCGTGATCGATGATGACGCGGTTGCCGGTCAGGTCCCTGGCATTCAACTTGCCGGGCGGATTATCGGCGACGTAGTCCACCACCTCGACGACTTCGCCCGCGGCCGGCGCCAGGATCGGCTTGCCGAAGCAATAGTAATCTTCATTGCGAAGTCCATCGCCGGCATGAGTGGCGCTGCCGCGAACGATGGCCAAGTCGGCGGCGAAACGCTGGCCGACGAACTCGGCATGGTAGTTCTGCTCGAGCGTGCGGCCGCCCCAGAACACCATGAACTCTTCGTCGAACGGCAATTGCAGCGCGGTCTTGGTCCGATAATCGAGGTGCCTGCTCGGTGCCGCCTGCTTGCGCACCTTCGGCTCCGGGAGGATGGCGAAATTACTGACCTTGCCATCGTTCGCGAACGACCAGCTCACCACGTAGACGTCCGGAGACTTCTCGAAGCGGACTCGGCGCTTGTACACGCTGGCGAGAGGATCCGCGCTGACGGACTCTTCGACAACGGCCTTCTCGGCGCCAAGCTGAGTATCGAGTTGATCGCGAAAACTCGCGAGATCATCGCGGGATCTAAGGGTGCGCCGCATGGTGTCGTCGAAGCTGTCCCATACGGTGTCGATTCGTTTCGAATAGAAGGCGGCGGTCAGATCGGCGCCGGCTTTGCGCGCATCCAGTGCATGCGCGGTCGTTGCATGCAGCAGTGCGGACAGCAGGATGAGCAAGAGATAGCGCTTCATATCGCAGCTCCTGTATCGCATCAGATTTGCTGATGCTCTAGATCGCGATTTAGCGCCATCGCGAACCTGCGACAGCGCCGCCTGTCTCAATTTCGCCACGCATGCCAGCCAGAAGGATCGGTCGAACGTCTGGCGTGGAACTCGACGCGATAGGCGATCGATGCGCAAACAGGAAAACGCAGAACGCGGCACGCGGCGGACGCGCTTCCAGCGATTCCCGTTATGGCTTCGATGCCGTGCGGATGCGCCGCAGCAGGGCCGTCACGCCGGCTGGAAGCAGCGGTTTGTTATCGGCATGTTAGTCTTCGTGAGCAAAGTGAACGCCGAACGTCCGCGCAGGACGCGAACCCAAGGAACGGACTCATGAGACAGACAGGCAAGTGGATGGTGCTCGGCGTGCTTCTGGCTTTCGCCACTGCCGATGCGCGGGCTCAGGGAGCCACCGACATCGGCGCCAGCATCGACATATCGTCGTACCGGTTGAATCCGCCGGCCTATCCGTCCGAGGCTATCGACGCTTGCGTCGGCGGCACGGTGATCGTGCTGGTCGACATCGACAAGGACGGTCAGCGCAGCCAAGCCGTGGTCGAACGTTCCAGCGGCTACGCCTATTTCGACCGGGCCGCCATCGAGGCGAGCAAGCGCTGGAAATACAACCCGGCGACGGAGAACGACCAGCGCGTGCCCGGCAAGGTACGCATACCGGTCGACTTCGCCGAGTACGAAGGGTGCTGGACGGCCGTCCCCGACGTGGAAGCCCGTCTCGCGGCCGCTTCATTGGAGAAGCATCCGCCGAAATGGCCGGCGATCGTCGCAGAGCAACATCTGAGCGGCCTGGTCGTGCTGCTGATCCAGGTCGACAAGGACGGCGCCAGGAAGAACGTGAAAGTCGGCGTATCCAGCGGCGACCAGGACATCGACCAGGCGGCCATGCTCGCGGCGCTCGAATGGGAGTTCCAGCCCGCGACGCTGAAGGGCAAGCCGGTTCGGTCCTTGCTGCAAGTGCCATTGCCGTACGGCAAACAGGAAACCCGCTGACGCAGCGTGCTGCGCGCTCCGTCCTCCCCAGTCTGTGGATTGAACCCATGAAGCCTGTGTCCATGATCGCGCTGGTCGGCGCGCTGTTGTTCTTCGCGAACGGCGCGAGTGCACAAGGTGTGCCAAGCTTCGACGCGACTTTGGACAAAGCCTCGAGACTTCGCCATCGTCCGGTCTATCCCAAGCAGGCGATCAGCGCCTGCGTCTCCGGCACGGTGGTCATGATCATCGATGTCGCCGCCGACGGCAGCTTCGTCGATGCCATCGTCGAGAAGTCCAGTCGCAATACTCACCTCGACCGCGCCGCGCTGGAGGCAGCGCGTTACTGGAAGTACTACCCGGCGAGAGACGAGAAGGGCGAAAAAGTCGCCGACAAGATACGGATTCCGGTGGATTTCGAAGCGCACGAAAGTTGCTGGAGCAAGCAGGTACCCGACACCCCGGCACGCCCCGAGCCGTCCTCAGTAGAGCGCGATCCGCCGCGATGGCCTGCCATCGTCGAGGAGAACGGGCTGAGCGGCGAGGTCGTGTTGCTGGTGCTGCTCGAAGAAGACGGCTGGAAGCATGCGGTCAGGGTCGAAACGACCAGCGGCGACCCGGATATCGATTACGCAGCCGTGAATGCCGCGGAGAATTGGAAATATGAGCCGGCGCTGCTCGACGGCAAGCCCGTGCGTACGGTTCTGCGTTTGCCGATGCGTTACGGCAAAGGCGAGCCCGCTCGCTGACGCAGCGTCTTGGGGCAGTGAGTTCGGTGTGAGCAGGGGCTCGATCTGGATCGCACCAGCGGTAAACGAATCGACATTCGGAGATCGGCCTGTCTCCACCGCAGTCAATGCGCTGACTTATAAAGTTCGCGAGCGGGTGCTGCCAAATCGTGGAGCTTCAGTTGGCGTAGGGCGGAATCAAGCCCGCCCTACGCAACCTCCACGTTAGCGCGATGCGTATGCATCCCAAAGCGGCCCTTCCATCCTGCCGCTAAAGATCAGAGTGGCGCCGTCAGAAACCGGCTCGTACCCGCACGCAAAAGAGCGAACTCCGTACTTGAGCGCCAACCGTTCCGCTCCATGCCTCAGTGATGTCGCTGTCTGCCCCGATGCAGAAGTCGTGTCCTTCCACTCGAAGATGATCAGAGCATCGGCAACCCCTTCCGCACAGATCAACTGGACTAAGGGCTGGGAAATTGAAGCCTCGCCAATCAAAAGTCTATTTGCTCTTAGGCTCAACATCCCAGGAGAGGGCGGCTGTGCTGAACTGAAGACGGAAATATAATCACCCAGGTTAGCACCGGCCTCCATCTCAAACTCGCTTGCAGAAAGATCAAAAGGCGGCTCTGTGGAAAGGAGCTCCGCTACAAGCGGTTCTAGCGCGCCTACCGGAACCGCTTCGAACACTAGCTCTATTAATTGACCCATTCTGGCCTGCTTTCTCCTGAGGTGCTTCAACAAATTCTTCGATAGTGCCATCTACCGAATGAATTAGTTGCGCTCGTCTCCTCTGTTCGGAGCCACCCAAAGCACAGCGCTACGGTCCAAGCCAAGAGAGTCAATGACTTCATCAATAACCTCTTCCCGTTTACTCGCGGAATCGAGGCGTAAAGTGAATTGTCCTGCCGGCTGATGAAGAAAGGAAATTAGCTCAATGACGGAGCCAGACTTTAGTTGGGCACCGATGGATCTCCATGGCCCGAGGCCTGCCTCATCACCTTCCAACAACCTGCCGCCAAAATAGGTGGTTAGCAGCAACTCATCCAGTTTCAGGACCGCCAGTTCTATGTAGTCACCACTTGGCCAACGAGTACTCGGGAAAAGCTCGGTCATTCTCGGTTTATTCCAGATCTGAGCAATGGCGAGGCCGCTGTAGTCGAATTGCTTCATTGCGTATGATCACACCGTGTTCTTAGGCGCGGAAGTGCCTGTAACGGATTCCGATTCGGTGCTCTCAAGGCGGGTGATGCGCGTCAATGCGGATCTAACCAGTAAGCGAAGAGACGGGCGCGCGTGCCCTGGCCGGATACGCATCCCCATCGATTTCGAAGAGTACGAAAGCTGCTGAACCATGCTGGCCCCGAGACGCGGCTCGACCCGAGCAGTCCTCGATGGCAGACCTGCCGCCGAATTGTCCAAGTATCGTCGTGGAGAAGGCGCTAAGCAGCGAGGTCGTGCTGGTGGTGCTGCTCGACGAAGACGGTCCAACGCTCTCGACCAGAATCGAAACCTCCAGCGGCGGCGATCCAGCTATCGATGTCGCCGCGAACCCGGCGGTGAACTGGAAGTATCTGCCGCAATGTTCGACGGAAAGTCGGTGCGCAGCATTCTTCGCGTGCGCCTGCACTACGGCAAAAGTACGCCTGAGGGCTTTCCGTTGAGTGGCATATGAGCGGCTGCGTTGTTCAACACCTTGTGATGCAACTTCTGTGCATCACTCCGAGCTCGCTACGTCAAAGCTAACAAGGTTTGAATGGGTCATGCATGTTCGATGCTCATTGCATCTACTGTTATGACTCCGAGAGTGACCTCGAGTGAGTCTACGAATTCAGCTTCGTAGACTCCATTTTCGGCGTCTAATATTAAAAGGATCACTCCTTTAGTGCCCTTCTTTATGCGCTCGCTCAATGTCTGAGTGGCTATGACGACGTCATACTCTTTAAAGGTAGATTTCATTTTTTTGCCGGGATTATTGTGGTTAATCTGACAACGCCGTCTTTATTTGATTTAAGCCAGGCCGTGGTGACATCTATTCTTCTGCCATTTGCCCCGGTTATGCTAATAATTTGATTGTACTTAGTTCCGTACTCATTCACTCCGGTGACGGTGGCTTTTCTGGAGTTAAATGATATTTGTTTTGCGAGATCTGGCATGTTCTTTCGAGTAAAGCCCAGGGCCTGTTCAAACCACTTTGCTTTTGCGCCGCCGACAGCGTGATCAGGGTTTAGGATGTATCTTTCAAGTTTCGAGGCAACACTTATTCTTGACAGGCGAATGGCTTGGGCAACTCGAAAGATACTAATCAGCCCAGTCGCAACGCGCTCCATTGGTATGAGAGAGGCAACAGCTTCCCCGTATGGCTCCTGCGCTTTAGCCATGCTATCGGCCACATCCGCTGGGCTACAGCCCGGTTGCTGGGCGCACGAACTATAAGCACTAAGATACTTGGATGAGTAATCTAGCCCATTGCGCCCGTCGGGGTCGACAAAACGATACGGGTTATTGTTTGCGTAGGAGTAGCGATTGAAGTTGTCGCCATCATTATTGTTCGCGGAAACCGGGTCGATCGATAAAAATCTTCCCACGGATGAATCATAGTAGCGCTGCTGCATATAAGTTAGCCCAGTCGCGCCATCCATGACATGACCGGTGTATCCCACGCCGTCATAGGCGGGCTTATTGACGGCGGCTCCGTAAGGCTCCCAATCGGTCGGATCGAGGACCGTCCTGTTCGCGTCTGTCGCAGCGACCGGGCTACCGAGGGCGTCGGTGTGTTGATACTTGACTGCCCATGCACCAGCGCCCGTGCGCTCGCGCTGGGCCAACTGGCTGCCGGCGAGGTAGACGTACTCGGTTTCCTTGTTGGTCGCCTCGTTGACGCGTCGAACCAATTGGCCCGACTTTGCGTAGTGACTCGTGACATTCCCGTTGGCCCCGGCGGTCAGCACGCGCAAGCCACCGGCATCGTAGAGATAGCGCTCCAGAATCCCGGTGGAAGCGGTTGGAGCGGGGGTGCTGTCGTCTGGTATGAAGGTTCCGCCACCGCCGCCTGGTTCGGACGGTCCCAGGCAGCCTGGGCCGGAGGTGCAGGTTGAAGCAGGGGGCGACGCGGCTGCTTTGACTTCGCGCAGGCGATTGCCGTAGTCGAAATCGTAGGTCACGCCATTCTTGTTCGACAGGTTGCCTTGTGCGTCGTAACCCAGGCCTATGATGCTTTGGCCATCCTGGTTCTTGATGTTGATCAGTTGGTTACGGGGATCGTAGTGATAGCGGCGATCCTTGATGCCGCCCAGCGACCAGGACCGCAGGTTGTCGAGCGCGTCGTAACTGAAGCGATGCCAGCAGTCCCCGCCGAAGCTGCAGGAGCCAGCGGCGGTGAGCCGGTTCAGATCGTCATAGGCCATCCAGCGGCTGTAGTGGTCGCCCCTCAAGCGATCCAGAATCTGCGAGACGTTGCCGGCGGCATCGAATCCGGTCTCGTGATCGAGCACGCCGGCGTCGGTGCTGCGCGCCGGCAACTGCCGGGCGTTCTGGGTCATCGTGTGCTGGATGCCGTTGCCGTAACGGAATGTTTGGATCGCGCCGTTCGGGTAGTAGCCGATATCCGATGCATACACTTGGCCGGAGGTATCTCGAACCGTCTTGGTCTGGCCAAGCGCATTGGGCAAATACTCGACGACCATGCCACTGGGATAGGTCGTACGGTTCGGATTACCGTTCGCGTCATAGCCGTGGATGACGGTCGAGGCGGGCAGGCCCGCGCGGCTGACCGACTCACTCTCGAGCATGCGGCGCCGGTTATAGCTGTAGCCGTTGACGACCGGGTCGCCTTGGTTGGCGCTGTTATAGGTCGTCAGTACCTGAGGCAGTCCGTCGGGGGTATAGGTCCAGATCTGGTTGCCGCGGCCATCGGGGAAATTCAGGGCGGTCAGACGGTTGCGGACGTCGTAACCGCGTCCGATGGCACGGCCGGAAGACTGGGCCTCTGAGCGGTTGCAAGCGGTGGTGCTGGGCAGGTTCAGCCCGCTGGCGGACCATGCCAAGTTGCCGGCTGCGTCGTACTCCATCACGGTCGAGCCGGTCTCCGGTTCGATCACTTTGCAAAGGCGCTGATGTTGGTCGTAGACGTATCGGCGCGCCAGCGCCAAGGGAGCGGGCACCACATAGATGCCTGAGCCGTTCAACAGAAGGTTCGAGCGTCCTTCCGGCGAGATGCCATGAACGTAGATTTTCTTGTTGGCATGCTCTTGGCGAATCGCGGCGGTCAATGGAATCGAAAAGCGATAGGCGGCGCCTTGGGCGTGACAGGTCGCCGCGACCGCCGGTTCGCTAGGCTCATTGGAGGTCTGCGCGGCGACGAATGTTCCGACACCGGAGCCGCCGCCTACGTACATATGTACGTCGATGGGTTGGTTCCTGCCAGTCGAACAAGCCCAGCCGACGACCTTGTACGCGCTGTTGACGCTATCGATCCAGCCGGTAACTTCGGTGCTACCCACCGTAACCGATGTCGGCGCGGACGAGGTGGCCTCGCCATTGTTGTCTACGGCTTTTGCATAGACCGAGTAGGTGCCGGCGGCGACGTTGTTTACGGTGATCCCATAAGGTGCGCTGGTCGCGGTGCCGATGTGGTTGCCATTGGCGTAGTACTCGACCCGAACGACCTGTCCATCCGGGTCCGAAGCGTTGGCAGTCCAGGTCATGGTCGCCGGGGCGATGAACGGTGCCGTGGTCGGAGCGTTGATGGTGACGGTCGGCGGATTGCCGCCAGGCGCGATGACCTGGATCGTAATGGTCTCGCTGGCCCCGGCACCGTCGGCGACCGCTTGGCCGGTGAAATGATGCGTGCCGATCTGCAGGCCGGTGAAGGTGTGAGACAGCCCGTACGGATTGCTTGCGATCAATTGTCCGTTATGGAACAGATTGACCTGCTGGATCGGAATGCCGTCGTCATCGTTGTAGCCGTTGACGCCGACCGTTACGGTGGCGGGCGCTACGACGTTGCCGTATTCCGTAGACGTCATGGTGACGTAGGTGGCGCGAGCATCGGTGACGGCGCCGATTAGCAACAGCATCAGCAGCAGTCGGAAAATCAGTGAGTACAGCATCGGATTCGGTCCTTCAGGTTCTGGGCACTGGACGCTCGAAATCGCTGCGAGCTTCAGTCTTCGTATCGACGAGTGCGTACTCAGCCTTCTGGGCCGGAACGAATCATCTCCAGCGGCTTCCCGAAGATGTCCCGATTGATGGTCGTCGACACGCCTGCGGGCGAATCTATGCCCAGGGGTGCGTCATAGGATGGTTGGTCGAAGACCTGGAACCGTTGCGTGGAAACCTTCTGGCGCGGGTCGGTGATCCGTCGCTGGAAACCCGTCAGGTATTCGGTGGTCGTGGCCAGGACGCCCAGCTCGCTGTCTTGTTCCACGCGCGTGACCCGGTCTAGTGCGTCGTAGAAGGTACGGGTGCCCTGAGCGACATCGCCGAAGTTGCCGACGTTCCGTAGCGGATAGGACTGAAAGTTCAGTCGACCGCTGGAGTCGTAACGTTTGACGACCTGGCTCAAGCTCCCGGCGATGTCGCCAAGGTCGAGTTGCTCCTCCAGTACCGGTCGCCACAGGGCGTCCATGTACATGTTGACGTGCTTGTTGCCTTCAATGCGGCTGCTACGCCAATGTCCCGCGGGCAGGCCATGTTCATCGAAGCCGATCTGCTGGAACGACAGCGAGACCGGGTTCCATGCAGTGCTGTCGCCAGTGGGATAGGCGATGCTGGCCAGGCGTCCCATGGCGTCGTAGCTGTAGTTGGTGGCGAAGCCGTTTTCGTCGGTTACCGAGCCTATCCAGCCTCTGTCGTTGACGACTGCCGATTGGGACGTGCCACCGGGGTAGCTGATGTTCTGCGGCACTCCGCGTTTCCAGTTCGAAAAGCTGGTCCTCTGATTCAGGCCGTCGGCCACGCTCTCCAGCGTCGCATCCGGGTTGTAAACCAGCGTCTGGATGGTTTTGCCGAAGGAGCGGATCTCTGTCGGTAGCGCGGTCGTCGAGTGATAGAGGGTTTCTTCGCTCAGTACGCCGTCGATACTGGTCGACCTGACCTGCCCCAAAGTCCAGCTCGTCAGATTGTCGTGATAAGCGGTGGCCTGCACCTTAGAGGGGCCGAGCGAGCTCCACTTTCTCTCGGTGATTGGCCGGGCGAAGCTGTCGAACTGGTTGACGTATGAGCTGAACTCGACGCCGTCCTGCACGATCGTGTTGCGTCTGATCGGCCGAATACGGACGGAGCTGGAGTCGTCGGAGCCCGTCAGGACGCCGTAGATATCCGGGAACGGCATCGAAGATATCTCGCTTTCGGACACGTACTCGGAGGTCTGTGTTCTAAGCACGGTTCCATCGGGCTTCTTGATGGTCGTACCGAGCAGGCGGCCGTCATTGACCAGCCACAACGCCCCATATTTCTGTTCCTGAATGCTTCCGTCGGGCTGGGTGACCCAGACCCGCTTCCAGTCGCGGCAGGAGGTGCAAGGTATCTGATTGACGCGGCCGAATTCCTGCGGAACTTCGTATTCGTAAGTCCATTGCATGGCCGGCAAGCCGGGCCCTGCAATGGTTTTGGTGGCCAACGAGTAGTTATCGAAATACTCGGGGATGCCCAGCGAGTAGTACTCGTTGCCCATGTTGTCGCGATGATCGAACACGCAGGCGTTGGCAGGCGTGCCGTTCTTCAGATGGCGCATGAAGTTGAATCGGAACGTGCCCAAGGCGCCCGAGGGGTGGGTAATCTGCACCCCGAGCATGTCGACCGGCTCGAGGGGTTGCGCACAACGCAGATTGGCGTCGAGGCCCTGGTATTGGGGCAGCAGCAGGGCATTGCTGATGGTGCCGTTCTCGCCATAGATACGGTACTGCCAGGACGATCCATCCGGTTGCACCACCCGGGACAAGAGCTTCTTGGGGTAATAGTCGCCGATCGTCTGCGTCGCGTATTCGTAGGTCCACTGGCGCCCATCGGCGGTCGCGCTGGACACCCGTCCGTCGGTATAGCCGAGCTGGATCGATCGGCCGTCGCTGGAGGTGATGCTGGCGAGCTGGTCGCCCGAGTAGTTGTAGGCGACCCAGTTGCCGTGTCTGTCCTCGACCCGGCTGGCCATCAGGAAGACCTTGACGCGCCCGATCATGGCGCTGCCGTCCTCGGATCCGTACTTGCTGACGACCGGGGCTCCGCGTTCGATGCCCACATCGAAGGTATAGCGATTGCCCTGCGTATCGACGGCGATGAAGCCTTCGCCCGGGTAGCCGTTGCTGGTATTGGGCTTGCAGCGGAATCTATGGTCCGACCGGGAACCCCATTTGTAGGTAGCTCCGTCATTGGGGACGACGGTATTCGCCAAGAGCAGAAGCATCTCGGTATCTCCGCCTCCTGGAATATGCATGTAGGTCCCGCTCCAGATGTCGGCGGTACTGAACGGGGCTCCGACGTCCGGATACCAGACCTGCGAGCATCTCTGGGTAGTGCCCGTGCCCGACACGTTCCATTTGGACCCTGCTGGAAACACGCCATACATATAAGGGACATCGATATCCCAAGCGCCGAAGCCGCCCAGTACTTCGGTCTCCTTGCGCGACTCGACCTTGAAACGCCGGCCGAGGCGTACGGGAAGGGCGTTGTTGCCCGGCAGATCGATATCGGTCGCGACGAATTCGGTGGAGCCGTTGTAGAGGCTCACGCTTTCGCCCATCAGATCGGACTGCAGTGGGCTGACCATCTCGGCCGAACGTACGCGTTTGGAGTACTCCTCCAGCGGCGCAACCGGCGTACGGGCGTGTGCAGTCCCCATCGCAGTAACCACGGCAGCGGCCAGCACGCAAGCTGCGCGCCGCTCGATCGATCCCTTCATGCTGTCCCCTTTCTGCGCCCTTACCGGACGGCTCTGTCGATCAACGGATTCCCAGTACAACAACACCTTGTCCCAAGCGTTGAGAAGCCGCGGCTTTGGATGGCTGCGGATACGCATTGGGATAGATCTATTCGTCTTCAGTCGGCGAAAAATGCCCAGTCCGTGTGCTCGTGTGCTTCCTAGTGCAGTTGATGCTTCGTGCTCGCCTGGACAGCCCCGGTGACTTGCCCCTACCCACCTGGCATTCGTGACCGGATTGTTAGCCGGTGACGGTGTGTCCGCAAGGGCCGATCGGCTCTTGCGGCATACTCAGTCGCATTGGGGGCGATCTGAAACTGCTTATAGCCGGTAAAAAACCATGGCGCTATATGTGCTTTCTTCTGACCGGATATCGCCTTGGAGTGACGGCAAGCTTAGTGCAGGAACTGCCCGGGCGGATGTAGGGAAATTCTGATTCGGCGTAGATGCGCTCCCGGCGAATCATCGTTCCGCTTCCGCTCGGTACCTCCTGCTCGTAGCTCGGATGGCCACTCAGTCCACAGGCTGCAATTCGCCACCAACATGCGCGGTTTATCCAAGCCGCAAGCCCAGCGTCGGGGCCAGCATGCTGGCCTCGTCGATGCCTGGGTTGAAGATGAAAGAGTGGATGTTGCGCTGGTATGCGCCGCTGTTTTTGTTCGGCTTCGTCGGCACGGCCGCATGGTGGGTCGGTGACCGCCACGGTCCTGCCTTGTGGTTGTTGCCGTTGCTGGGTCTGGCGGTGGCGCTGTCCTTTCTGGCCGAACGCCGTTGGCCGTACGACCCGCATTTCAACCAAGACCATGGCGACCGGGCTCGCGATGTCGCGCACGCGGTGGTCAATGAGGCGCTTAATCTGCTGTCGATCGCATCCGTTCCGCTGTTGGCGGCGTGGATGCCGTGGCAATGGTGGCCCACGCACTGGCCGTTCGCGTTGCAACTATCGCTGGCGGTCATCGGGGCCGACCTCGGCGTTACTCTCATGCACTACGCCAGTCACCGCATCGGTTGGCTCTGGCGCTTGCATGCGGTGCACCACAGCGTGACCCGCATGTACGGTTTCAACGGCTTGATGAAGCATCCGCTGCATCAGGCGGTCGAAGCGGTCGGTGGGGTGTTGCCGTTGTTGCTGCTCGGCCTGCCGTATCCGGTCGCGGCGGTGCTGGCGTTCGCCATCGCCATCCAGTTGCTGTTGCAGCATTCCAACGTCGACATGCGGCCGGGCCTGTTGGGCCGGCTGATGGCGTGGGCGCCGCTGCATCGTTTCCACCATCTGCGCTACGGCGCCGCCGGCGACGTCAACTTCGGCCTGTTCTTCACCGTTTGGGATCGGTTGTTGGGCACCGCTTTCGATGCGCCCGGTTATCGACTGGGCAGTCGCGACCTGGGGATCGGTACTCAGCCGGAGTACCCGCGCGATTATGCCGGCCAGTTGCTGGCGCCGTTCCGCGCGCTGCCGCAGGGCGATGTGCCGGCGTTGCCGGCCGAACTGCTGCAGGCTCGTGTTCGGCGCGGTTAGCGATATGCCTGCAGTTGCAAGCCGTGTAACTGCGCCGCGCCGATGCCGAACATGCGCCGCAAGTTGCGCGACAGATGCGGCAAGTCGGCGAAGCCCGCCGCATGCGCGCTGGCGGTGAGGCTGTCGCCGGCCAGGAAACGCGCCAAGGCGTGATGCAGGCGTCGCCACAAGACCCAGCCGCGCAAGGTAATCGCCAGGTCGGACTGGAAGCGGCGGTGCAGCTGGCTCGGCGAGAGATGCGCGGCCTCGGCGATGTCGGCGGCGCAGACGCTGTCGGGCAGGCGCGCAACGATCTCGGCGATGGCTGCCTGCAGGCGACGGTCGAGGGGCTGCGCCCGGCATAGCTCGGGCAATAAGGGCTGCAGCGCCGGCAGCCGGGCCGGCAGCTGCGGCAATCGCCGCAGGATCGCTTCCACGTCGGCATGGCCGGGTTCGAGATAGACCGTGCAGCCTTCGCTCGGCGCGGCCAGCACCGCATGCGGCCGAAACGAAGGCAGCCACAGGCGCTGGCCGGTACGCCGTTCGCCGTCGATCTCGACCTGCCACGGCGTGCCATCGCTGAGCAGCAGTTGATGGGCGTAATGAGCGTGCCGGCCGCTGCCGCCGGCCCGGCCCTGCAGTGCCGCGAGGTGCTCACCGAGCAGCAGGGTGCCGGTCCAGGCGCGATCGGTGAGGGCGGCAGGCATAGGCGGATGGGGCTCGGGGCGATGCGTCGGCGACGCCAGTCTAGCGTCCCGGCGGCGCCGCATCGTTCGGCCGCGCCGGGCTGAATCCTTCAGGCTAGCGCCCGATGAATCGCGAAATCCAGCAGGCCCTTGAGCTTGTCGTCGGATCGCTTGCCGGGCTCGACGATCGACACCCAGCCGTTCGCGCCATAGGCGGGGTGTGGAATCAGTGTATCGACCGCAGCGAAGTCGAAGTCGCCGCGACGATCGGCCAGGTCTCTGGGAGCGAAGCCGAACAGCGCCTCGAACTTCGCCTTGCCGACATCGAGGTTGACCCGGTACAGGCCGCGATCGAGTCGGGACTCCTCGTCGAAGCCGACGTAGTCCTTGGTGACGATGGTGACGAACGGCATCTTCTTCGCTTGCCCGTCGGCGCCCACGGCGAAGCAGAAGGTGTCGCTCCAGGCCATCTCCGGGCTGCCGTCTTCGCGCGCCGCCACCTGGATGCGAACCGAGCCGTTTGCGGCGAGATACCGCCGAATTTCGTCTTGGGTCACGAGTCTGTCTCGCCGTTCTGCGGGCAGGGATTCTAGCAATCGGGCCTGCGCGGATGGCCGCTATCCGGCTCGGTCCATCGAGAGCTCGGAGTGCGCCTGATCCCGGTTCGTGCGGGCAGCCCTGTTCGATAATTCAGCCGAACCAGAACCAGAACCAGAACCAGAACCAGAACCAGCACCAGAACCAGAACCAGAACCAGCACCAGGCTGCGGCCTGGTTGGCCCCAGACGCCAGGCGTCCCACCGAGAGCATCCTGATGCGAGTCGACAACCTGTTTGCGAATGCCGCGGCGCCGGCGCAAGGCGAGCGCTTCGAAGCCTTGCTCACTCACAAGAACCTGGTGATCGAGCGCATCGTCAGTTCGGCGGCGATCACTCCGACGCAGTATGTGCAAACCCAGGACGAGTGGGTGGCGATGCTGCAGGGTGAGGCGACGCTCGAGGTCGCAGGCGAGGCCGTCGAGCTGCGCTCCGGCGACTATTTGTTCCTGCCTGCCGGTACGCCGCATAGCGTGCGCCGTGTTTCCGAGGGCGCGCTGTGGTTGGCGATTCATTTGCATTGATGGTGGGTGCGGCCGCTTCTGCACGCATCTCCATCCACTTATGGCCGCAGGGAGGCGCGACGATCGTTCTAGCGACGATCCCTAGCCAGACGAAGGGACCGCGTTCGTGGACGCTTCCTTCCGCAACCACCGGCAGAACGCATCGACGGCCGGCGCGATGTCGGCGCCTGACCGACGGACGATCCAGAACGCGTAGGCGTTGTCGAGGGAACCGTCGAAAGGCTTGATCAGGCGGCCGCGTTGCACGTCTTCCTGGACCAAAGGGGCGACGCCCAAGGCGACGCCGTGCCCGGCGACGGCGGCTTCCTGGGCCAGGTACATGCTGGCGAACATCGGGCCTCGGGTCGCATCCACTCCCATCGCGCCGGCGGCTTCCAGCCAGGCGGCCCAATCCGGTACGCCGGCGCGCCCGGTCGAACCTTCGTCATGCAGCAGGGTGTGCTGGCGCAGGTCGTCGAGCGAGGCCAGCGGCCGGCGCTCATCGTTCGCCAGCGTAGGCGCGCACACCGGAAACACCGGCGCATCCAGCAAGCGCTCGGCATGGACGCCCGTGTAAGCGCCGGGCCCGTAGCGGATGGCGACGTCGATGTCGTCGCGGACGAAATCGACGCGTTCGTTGCCGGTCTCGATGCGCAGTTGGATATCGGGATGGTCGTGGTGAAACCGGTGCAGTTTCGGTGCGAGCCACTTCGCCGCGAAGGATTCCACGGTGCTGACGCGCAGATGCACCGCCGTGGGAGCGGCGACCCGGTCCAGGACCCGATCGAGCTGGCCGAACAGTTCACTCAACGATGCCGCCAGCGCTGCGCCTTCGGCGGTCAGCTCGACCGCGCGGTGGCCGCGCTCGAACAGCTTCACGCCGAGGTAGGCCTCCAGGCGCTTGACCTGGTGGCTGACCGCCGCCGGAGTGACGAACAACTGCCCGGCCGCCTCCTGGAAACTCAGGCAGCGCGCGGCCGTTTCGAAGGCCCGCAGGGCGTTGAGCGGGGCAGGGGGGCGTGACTTCAAGAGCGCCTCGGGTTCGCGGACCGAAGCGCGCATCCTATCAAGTTAGTTTTTCTAATGTGGGGCTCAAAACATCTCGTTTGTCGGCGCCCGGGGCGCTGGCAATGATGGCCCGTCGCAACACGGTGAGCGTTGGTCATGAGATTCGAGTCCCTGGGTTCCGATGTACTGATGTTCGTCGGCGACGACTACGAGTCGGTCGCCACCGCCTTCCTCGACGGCGACGATGTCCTGCTCGTCGATTCGCTGAGCAGCGCGGACGATGCGAAGTGGATGCGCAGGGTCCTGTGCGAGGACCTGGGCAAGACCGTGCGGGCCATCGCCGCGACGCACTACATGAGCGACCACATGGCGGGCCTGTCGCTGTTCCCCGACGCGCTCACGCTGGCCCACCGCCATCATCGCCATACGTTTTTGTCGCAGAACCGGCGTGTCGACGATTTCTATCGCGAGCCGAAGCTGGTCTTCGACAGCGCCATGACCCTGCGCTGGGGCGCACACGAACTGCGCTTCGTGCATAACCCCGGCAAGACCATGGACCACGTCAGCGTGGACGTGCCCACCGCCGACCTGGTCTGCGTTGGCGACAACATCGTCGGCAACATCGTCTACCTGTCCAAGGCGGACCCCGCGCTGATCCGTGCCGCGATCGGCCGGATACGCCAGTTTGGCCGGAGCACGGTGATCGGCGGACACCTAGGGCGATTCCCCGCTACCGTGCTCGACAACGCGATCCATTACCTGGATCGGCTGCGCGACCAGGTCATCCGCATTCGCAACGAAGCCGCGGGACAGGACATCGAGCGGCGCCTCGCCGCGATCGCCATCGAAGCCTGCCTGGCGCCGCAGGTCGAACCGACAGCGTTCGAACGCGACTGGCACCAGCGCAACCTGGAGGTCATCGTCGCGCAGTCGGTGTTCGAGCTCGATACGGCGATGGCCTCGCGGGAGCGCTGCGCATGAGCCGCGACGACGAAATCCTGGGCCGACCCATCCGTCGCCGCGAGTTCCTGCTCGGCTGCGCCGGCCTGGCCGGTGCGGCTTTGGGTGGTGCGGCCTTCGGCGGTGCCGCGTTCGCGGCGGGCCGCGCCGACGGCTTGCGCATCCAGCGGCTGGCCTGGGCCGGTATCCGCCTGCAGTTGCCGCAGGCCACCTTGTTCATCGATCCGCTGGTGAATCCGCAGGAGTGGGGGACCGCGCTCAAGGACGCCTTGATCCCGGTCGGCGACGCCGTGGGCGACGCTTCGGTCCTCATCACTCATGCGCACGGCGATCACTTCGACGCGAAGGCGGTCGCGCAGGCGCTCGGCAACGGCGGCGTCCTCGCGCATCCGGCGGGAACGAACCCGCTGCCGCTGCCTGCCAAAGCCCGGGTGCGGCCGAGCCCGCTGTGGGAGCCGCAACTGATCGGCGACTTCACCGCCACGGCCGTGCCGGCGTCGGACGGCTATGGCGACCCGCAAGTGTCCTGGGTGGTATCGGCGGGCGGGCGCCGCATCTTCCACGGCGGAGACACGCTCTGGCACGGGCACTGGTGGCGGATCGGCCGCCAGTTCGGCCCCTTCGATGCGGCATTCCTGCCGGTCAACGGCGCGCGCTTCGGTTGGCGCAAACCGGTCAGCGGCCAGCCCGGCGTGCTGACGCCGGAGCAAGCCGTTGCCGCCGCGACCATCCTGGGTGCGAAACGCTTGGTCCCCATCCACTACGGCGTGTCCGGCATGGACGAATACGTGGAGGTCGCCGACCCGATCGAGCAAGTGAAAAAGGCGGCTCGTGGAAAGGCGATCGACATACAGCCGCTGACGCCGGGCGCCTGGGTCGATTGGGGACAGTGAGGGCAGTTCGAAGGTCGGCCCGCACACGTCGGACCGCTCGAACGAACCGCGCCCTTTCACTCCCGGCTGTCGACCGAACCACTGCACTGCAGTTTCTCTCTGCGGGCGAGACCGGGATCGATAAGGTCCATGGCACTGGCTCGGCCCTGTCGTGTGCGGCGCAGATGATCGTTCTGCAATGCCTGGATGGCGGATGCCGATGACGGTGTCCGGATCGAGGCTCGCTTGCACTGTCCAAGTTCGCGAATCGGCACGTGATAGGCTGAAATCCGAATACAAGGAGAGTGTCAGCTGTGCGGAAAAAAGTGCTTATCGCTGTCTTGACGATTGCTTGCGCGGATGTGGTTTTCGCCGCCCTGCCCGCAAAAAACCCCTTCGTTATCAAGCTGGTGCCGCCCGAACTGGCGACGTGGCCGAGAATGAAGGCAACCGATTTCGGTTGCATGCTCGAAAAGCGTTTCGGAATACAAGACAAAACATACGGCTGCGCGGCCGATTTCGACCGCATGGACTGGGGTGACGCCTGTCTCGGTGCTACAACTAATTACAATGTCGGGCCAGCACTTCCGCTCAGCGTTGCCAAGTCCCTGCCTTCGCCGATCAGTGAGGTCGACCTTGAATGGGAGCACGGAGAGCTGCAGGACCTGTCCGTGACATTCGATCGAAAGGTGAGCGCGCGCGAGGTCGAGGCCATGTTCGGTCTGCGCATCGATGGCCCGAAGCCGGAGAACGTCATGTCTGTGGATCTTCAAGATTGTGCGCAGGGAAAATCCTGTCTCACGCTGCAGGGATTCGACCACATGGGCGCGGCGGATCTCGAATGCGGCACTTAGGCTGCGGCCGAGCAAGCGAGCTAGCCTGATTCGGCCGATCGGATCTCGCCTGTCTTGATCCTGTCATGGCCTGGGCATCGAATCCCCGGAACGGCTCAGTGCCGGGGAGACGAGTCATGGTTTCGTTCCACACGCTTGCGACCCGTCGGGTCGCGGCCGTCCGCGAGGGGCTGGCCCGGTACTTGGCCTGCCTTGCGTTCTTGCCGATCGCCTGGTCGGCGAATCTTGGCGCACAGGCCCCGGCGTGGCGGACGGTCAGCGACAAGGACGGCATCCGACTGGAGGCCCGCAGCCTTCCCCGCGAACGTTTCGACGAGCTTCGCGTCACCACCTCGCTGAAAGCCTCGCCGCAAACCATTGCGGATTACCTGCTCGGCAAGTACCTCGACGAGAAGAACAAGAACATCCGCCGCAGCTTCGTCCAGCGCGGACCGGACCAGGCGATCTGGTCCGACGTGCTCAGCACGCCGGTCACCAGCGATCGCTGCTACTCCATGCGTTTCGAGCGGCAGGCCCTGGCCAACGGAGAGATACGGGTGAAGTTCGTATCCCTCGACTATGTCGGCAGAAAACCCAAACCCGACTGCATTGCGCTGCGCTCGCGCGGCGAGTGGACCATGACCCCGACCAGTGCCGGGACGCGACTGACCTATTTGTCGTTGACCGACATCGGCGGCCAGACCCCCGCGTTTCTGGCGCAGCGGTCGCTTTCGTCGGCCGCCGTCTCCAGCGTACGCAAAGTGGTCGCGGGCTCAGCGGGGCTGGCCTTGCCGCGGGGCATCGGCGACTGAGCGGCGCCCACGAGGGCGCAAGTTCAGCCAGGGCCGAACATGGACGGCTGGGCTGGCGGGGCGGCCCAGCCGTCGCTGATGGAGCTTCCTCGACTGGCGGGAAAGCTCCGTGCACGATTCAGACTTCAGTTCGCGATCGCATGAGCGATCGAAACGCGTCAGTCCGAGGGGAGCGCTTCAGAAGCAGGGGCCTTGCTCGACCTCGACACGGCCCTGCGAGACACCGAAGGTCGAGACGATGCCGGTGCAGTCGATCAACCGGGCTCCGACCAGGTTGTTGGAGCTGTCGTAGTACTTGTATTCGATCCAGCCGGAACCGGTCGGCGGCGGGCGCGCGACCGAAGCGCCGAAGGCCAGTGCGGAAAGCGATGCTGCGATCAACAGAGCGGTGCGGACGGGACGTTTCATGAATCCTCCGAGGGATGGGGCAGGGTGGCAGTCAGACAAGGCAAACACGCTCCGCTACGGGCAGGCGCGGGCTTCCGCCGTGCCTCGCCATCGACGGTCAGGCCGAGACGGTTTGTACGGTTTGATTGGGGTCGAATGAAGGGCAGGGATCGAGGCAAGGTTTGCCCGGCACGCAAGGCGGCGGCACGCACTCTCCGCCCGAGCCCGGCCCGCCCGGCCCGGTGCCCGGGTCGTTCGGGTTGATGCAGTAGGGCGGGTAATCCACGGCGATTTCGCCTTCGGCGCAGAACGAATAGTCCGGATTGCTCGGGCCGTTGCCTGCCTGCGCCTGGGCCTGACCGACGCCCGTCGACCACGCCGCGGCCTGCAGCGCAGTGCCCAGCACCAATACTTTCAAAAGCATCTTCATCTTGTTCCCTCGTAGGTTGAGACCGATGGGGTGCCTGCCGACGCGGCGCATGCGCGCCCGCGGCCATGGCGAGGACGTCGGTGCACGAGTGCCTGCGGAGCGAAAACCTGTCCGCGCGTTTGTGGGGCAGGCAGGCCACTCGCTCCTTGCGAAGCCGCCATGCGCGTCCGATGCGCCGGATCGATACTAGGCAGTGCCCGCCATCGCTCAAGGCCGAAACCGGGCCATGCCGGGAACGACGCGGGTCAAGCGGCGATGCGGCTCCTCGCCGACGATCGTGCGCAGGTCGCTGTCTGGAACGCCGTAACCCCGCGCTGCGCCTGATAATTACGTCGATTCGTTCCCGCCGATACCCGCGGCTACGCTGCAATGGGCGTCAGACCGGGTCGGCACCTGGCGCCTGTGTCATGGCCGCCCAGGATGCATGGCGGTTCACCGGCCGCGCTCCGTGCCGATGCGAAGTGAAGGTGCCCAGAGGCCCGCGCCCGGATTCGATTCGCAGACCGTGCATATCGGCGCGCACATCAGTGCGACATGGTCTTGGAGAACAGATTCATGACGACGACTCCGGCCACGATCAAAGCCATGCCGGCCACTGTCCCCAGGGTCGAGCTTCTGTCCTTAATAAATCCACGAGAACGCGGTGACGAGGACCACGCCGAGCCCGGCCCAGATGGTGTAGGCGATACCCACTGGAATCGAGCGCAGCGCAAGCGACAGGAAGTAGAACGCCGTCACGTATCCCGCGGCCACCACGAGCGACGGAACAAGCTTGCTGAAGCCGTCGCTTGCCTTGAGTGCGGACGTTGCCACTACTTCGCCGAAAATCGCCATAGCCAGGAATTCCAATGTTTCATGGTCCGTCTCTGCGGTTGGGAGCGACGGATTGTGTGGCGTCTATCTGCGATAAACAGTCTTGTTGCGAACGGATTTCTCTGAGCACTCGCGCGTCGCAAGGCGAGTCCTCGATGCGCTCGAGGCGGCCGTCGTCGTCGTGTCCCTCCGCGTTCTTCTATAGGGATCACACAAATCGCCATGCATTCGGCTGGGGTGGCCGGGGGAGACATGCGCCTGCCTGCGCTTTTACCTGTAGCGAAAGTGCACTCGCTTTCGCCGCGCGAACGTAGCGCGCCGTGCGCGCGGCTTACCTTACCCACACAGGAATCGAATCCATGAAGCTGTTAAACAAGTCACTGCTTGCCGCGGCGTTGTTCGCTTGCGGCAGTGCCGCGGCAACCGCGAAAGTCCCGAGCAAACCCGTTGCCAAAGCCGCCGAGGCCGAGTGGAACGTGCTGGTGTTCATGAACGGCAAGAACAACCTGGAGCCGTTCACGGTCCACAACTGGAACCAGATGGCGAAAGTCGGCAGTTCCGACAAGGTCAACATCCTGGTCGAGTACGGCCGCATCGCAGGCTACGACAGCAGCAACGGCAACTGGACCGGCGTCAAGCGGTTCCGGGTCAAGAAGGGCGACAAGCCGACTGCCGCGGGCGCGCTGATGGACTTGGGCAAGTCCAAGTTGAACACCGACATGGGCGATAAGGAAACGCTCGCCGAGTTCATCAAGTGGGGCACGCAAAAGTATCCGGCCAAGCGCACGATGCTGGTGATCTGGAACCACGGCCAAGGCTTCCGCGTTGCGCCCGGGGCGAAGAACACCCACCGCTCGGTGTCCTCGGACGACGAAACCGGCAACATCATCTACAACTCCGATGTCGCCGACGCGATCAAGACCGCGCTGGGAAGCAAGAAGCTCGACATCGTCTCCTTCGATGCCTGCCTGATGGCGATGATCGAACCGGCTTACGAACTGCGCGACCGCGCCAAGTTCCTGGTCGGCAGCGAAGAGCTCGAGCCGGGCGAAGGTTGGGATTACGGTTTCCTCGCCAACCTGGCCAAGCAACCGGCCACGACCGAAGCGCAGGCGCTGGGCAAGTGGGTGGTCGACAGCTACAAGGCCTACTACACCAACAAGCCGTCGGGCCATACCACGCTGTCCTCGATCGACCTGAGCAAGACCGGCCTGGTCGCCGACGCGCTCGATGCGGTGACCGAAAGCCTGACCACCACCGCCGAGAAGCAGGCCGCGCGCGATGCGCGCAAGGCGATGACCCCGTACGAGACGTCCTATGGGGTGGACATCGGCGCGTGGCTGGCCACGCTCAAGACCAAGGCCATCGACGCCGACAGCAAGGCCGCCGTGCAGGACGCGCAGGACGCGTTGGCGCTGGCGGTCAAGGCGAACTACAGCAGCGGCAACAAGATCGGCAACAAGTTCTACGGCGACACCGGTCTGGCGGTGTTCTTCCCGCAAAACGCCAAGGAGTTCAACGCCGACTACTCCAGCGGTGGCTATAAGGTCAGCAATACCGATCGCCCGATTCGCTATGTGCAGGAGTCGGCCTGGCCGGGCTTCCTGAAGACGGTGTTCTCGGTGCCCACCCACTGATCGCGACCGCCTTGCGATGCCGATGACCGCCACGACGGAAGCGAGCGATCGCTTCCGTCGTTGGCGAATGTTGGGGGCGAGGATAAAGCCTTGCCGTTCACGACCAAGGCATAGGGGCGCCGGCGCTAATCACGATGACGATTTCATAAAGGTCGCCGGGAAAATGGGAGATGACCCCGAGCGTGACGGCCCAGTCGTATGGCGTGTCCGCACCCGGTAGCAGACCGATGCTATGACGCATGCAGATCTCGCGATGTCGCCGGGCGGGTCATCCCCGCCGCGCGGTCACGATCCAGGCACGCGAATCGAACCAGACGCCATCGGCCTGTTGGTGCTCGGTCAACAGACAGCGGAGGCGATCGAGCGCCTGTTCGCGTGGCCGGGTATCGAGGCGGGCGACCTTCTCCTGCACGGTAGAAAATCCGGAGACGAACTCGAAGGCGGCATCGACATCGGTCCCGTAGAAGACGGGCTCATGCACCTCTTCGAACATCGGGGCGGCGAAGCCGGCGGCATCGAGAATGCGTTCTACGAAGCCCTGGTCGCCCAGGGAGAACGCTGGTGGAGCGGCGAGGGAATCGGTGGCTGCCGCATCATAGGGCGGGAACGCGCTTTCGATGGCGGTGGCCCATTCATTACGATCGCGCTGCTGCCACACCATCATCACGAGGCGTCCCTCCGGACGCAATGCGCTGCGTATGTTGGAGAAGGCCGCGAGCGGATGCTCGAAGAACATCGTGCCGAATCGGCTGATGGCCACGTCGAAGGATTCGCGCGGCAGCCCATGTCGTTCGGCGTCGGCGCATGAGTATTCGACGTTGCCGAGCCTTGCTGCACGGGTGAGTTCCCGTGCGCGCTCGATCATTTCATTCGAGCAGTCGATGCCGAGCACCGACCCCGTTGCCGCGAGTTGCGCCGCTTCGCGTGTCGTCTGCCCGGTCCCGCAGCCGATGTCGAGGACCCGATCGGAAGCGAGGATGCCGTACGCGCGCCGCAACACGGCGTTGTGACGTTGCAGCTCGAGGTCGTAGTCGATCATGCGGACGGCTCCTGGTTCGTGCTTCGGCGGTGATGCGGAAACCAGCGGCACTGCTTCGGCCAATCTTCCGGCAATCGAAGAGCGCGCGGCAACAGGGGCCGATTCAAGCATGTTCGCCATCGCCTGCAGACCTCGCCGGTCGTGGTCGCCTCCCGCTAGTGTTGCGGCGCCTGGATGAAAGCCGTCATCGCGCCCGCTGCAGACTCAGAAACTTGTACATGTTCTCGATCGAGCGTTTAACCCGCGAAGGGTCCATGCCGCCGTCGTCGACCAATTCCAGCCCGGCGTCGGCGATCCGGTTCGAAACCACCGCGTTATCGATGTCGAGGTCTTCGCGACGGACCAGGCCCGAGACCCGGTAGGTTTGTTGCATGCCGCTGACATCTAGCGTCAGCAGGCCCTGGATCTGCACGCTGCCGTCCGGCTTCACGGCGACCACCTCTGCCGGAATGATGGTCAGCAGGTCGTTGGACGCGTCCTGAGAACTGCTGGCGGCCGGCGGTTTGGCCCAGGTCGATTTGAGCGCGAACACCCTGATGGCGTCGCCGACATGATGCCTAGGCTGGACCGCCGGGTAACCGACATAGTCGTTGACGTCGACCGGGCCTTTGAGCGGCAACGAGGACGCCGGCGGCGGCGCCATCGGCATCGGTGGCGCCTCCAGCACCACTCCGGATGGCTCAGGCGGCGGAGGCGGAATCGGTGGCGGCGCCGGGCTCCGAGCCATGAGCGGTCCGCTGCACAGGGCCGCGACCATCAGCAGGGCCGGGATCGACGCTTGGCGGGTATCGGCTTGCGTACTCATCTGAAAAATCCTTTTCTCTTGCGGTAGCGGGGGAAGCCCAGGCCGGTCTCAGTTCTCGACCGCATCGAATCTGCCTGCGTAAGCATACGCGGATGTCGACGAAGACCGCTGGCGTCGCCAGCCGCGAAGCAGCGTCGGCTTGTCGGCCATCGCGATCACTTCCCCTGCGCTTGCTCACGGCACCAGTGGTCGATGGCCGCCTGATTCCGCCGTTCCTTGGCCAGTGCGCAGTTCTCGGCGATCTCTCGCTCCGAGTCGGGCAGGTCGGCGGCTTTCTCTCTGGCAGGGAATGCGCATGCGGACAGAAGGCAGAGCAAGATCAACGCTGAAAGCGCGGCGGCAGGGTGTGGCTTCATCTTGATGGCGGATACCCTGATTGAGCTGAGCCGAGCCGCGGGGCGGCTTCGGTCGGTTGGACTATTCAAGCTCGGTGCGGGCCGACGTTCCGCCGGCAATCGGCGACCTCAGCCGGAGCCGCTGCAAAACACCGGCGGAAGGATATGCGAGGCCACCTCGACCGCAAAATAGATCAGCCATATCGCGACGCCCAGCCAGATCAACTCGAACGCTCTCAGGTAGGCGACCGTCAGCAGCAGGATCAACGCCGGGACGCCGAGAACCACCAGGCAGGCAAGGAACACATAGGCGCCGCCCCAGCATCCGAAGACCCCGGTGCTTAGGGAGACGACTGAAGCGGCTGCCAGCAGCAACACCAGGATCAGGCAGACGATCGCGCAGATGCGCGCGCGGCGATGGCGTTTCGCCAGCCGGGCATCCACCGGCGGCGGACTGGTTGCGAGCGGCCCTTGTTGGGTCATGGGGCCAACTCGCGTTGCTGGTCGGCCTGCGCCCGGCATCGACAGAAAAACACCCAATCCAGGATCAGCGCCACCGATACGAATAACAGGAGTACCAGTCCGGAAAAGATCACGCCCAGCATCGTCAGGGCCCAGACCATCAAAGCGGCGTTCTTCCACACATCGAACAGGCCGGCCGCCAGCATGCAGACCAGCAGCGGAACGAACTCGATGAAGAGATAGCCGGCCACCGCACGACGCGCCGCTTTGCAAAGCCGCGGCCGCCAGGACGGGCGCAACCAGCCCGCTACCGGCAGTACGCCGAGCAGGACGATCCAGGGGCCGAATACGAGGTGCAGCGGCAGATCGCTGGTTCCGCTCGCTCCGAACTGCGCCTGGGCCTGGCCGATACACGCCATGAGCGCCAGGAAAAACGCCGCGATCCGTGCGGAGCGCCGATACCGATCGTTCAAACTGGAATCCTTTCGATGTTGAAGGCGCGATGATCCGATTGAAGTGCCTTGATAACGCCAGGAGCCGGCAACGGCAAGTGCGGTCGTCTCCAGCGAATGTTAAGTCGCTGATTCGTATGCATGCACAACGCTCGGCCGAGGACAGGTCTGGAGAACGCCGGCAGTAGAGAGGGGACGGCCTTGGGCCGCATTCGCTAGGCGGGGATCGATCGCCGATTACGGGCTATCGCCAAAACCCTGCCAAGAAGCCTTTCCGTGGTGCTGCGGCGACAGCGGAGAACGGATTGAAAGAGCCGTTTCGCCATCTTGCTACGGCACGCGAACGCGCTCTTGCAATGCTTGTCCCGAAGTCCACCGCGTCGAGACCGGGCCTTGTCTATCGTCTCTTTGGTGTTGAGCCAAGCCTGCGCGGCATACGGAAATGCAAAGTTCGGCGCAGGAAGCGGGTGTTCGGTTCAGAACTGATGTGTCGCACTAACCGAGTAGTAGCGTCCGATCGGGTCGCTGTCGGCAACAGTGTAGCCGCCGTTGCTGTAGTTGTAGTTGCCGGGATGGCGATCGCCAAGGTTGTTGATGTTGAGGCTGAACAGCCAACGTTTGAAGCCGCCGTAAGCAACATCGATGCCGGCCAGGGTCGCGCTGGGCGCACGGCGCATGTGGTCGACGTTACTGCCGTAAGTGAAGGTACTGCTGGGTCCCGGCACGGACACCGTCGTTGGCCCTATGTAGTACAGATTGAGCGTTACGATCCAATCGCGATAGCTCCAGCGAACATCGCCCAGCGCGCTTCGGCTGGGCATTTCGATGCCGGCATGGTCTTCGATCGGTTCGGACGGACGGTGCCGCCGGAGCAGGCGATGCGTGTAGTGGCCGCTCAGGCTGAAATTGAGGTCGCCCCAGTGCTGCGTCCGGTGGCTGTACTCGGCCTCGATCTCCCAGCCCCGCACTTCGGTGCTGCCGACATTATCGAGATAGCTGGCGACGGCGATCAGCTCGCCGTTCTCGTCGCGAATCAAGGCTTCCGGTGACAGTTCGTCGAGACCGAGTGCATTGATCGGCAGAATTTCGTTCCTGCGCCGGATGCGATAGTGACTGCCGGTCAGCGAGAAGTCTTCGCTGGGGGTCCAGGTCAAACCGAGATTGCGGTTGGTCGATGTTTCCGGCTTCAGCCTCGGGTTGACTCGTGCGCGCAGATCGACGGCGCAATAGTCGTCGAACTCGTCACGGCAGGGCCGGGTCGAATCGTCGGCGGGGACGTAGGACGTCGTCTGTTGTTTGATCAGCAGCGGGCCACGCAACTCGGCCAATGTAGGCGCACGATAACCCTCGCCAACCGAAGCGCGCAGACTCAGCGACCGCAAAGCTTGCCAACGCAGACCGAACATGGGGGAGATCTGATCGCCGTAGCCCCGGTTGCGATCCAAACGCCAGGCCGCGTCCATCGAGAGTTTATCGTGCAGCGGCGCCTTGAGCTCGGCATAGACCGCGGCTGCATCGCGGTGGTCGCTTCGGCCCTGGAAGTCCATGGCCAGCGCGATATCGCCTTTCGTCAGCAAGGGGTCCGGCCGGTTGCTCAGGTGCTCGTGACGGGCTTCGAATCCGGCCGCGACCTGGACGTCGCCGGCGGGTAATGCGAATAGCGGCCCGTCCACGCTGCCGGACAAGGTTTCCAGCGACATCTTCCCGCCCAATACGATGGGAGGCGACAGCTTGGCGAGCACGGCATCGGAATTGCTGTCTACCCGATTGAAACGATAGCTTCGATCGTCGACGGCCGATCCGAGAGCCGACAGGCAGATCAAGCCATTGATGCGATTGGCGACCTCGTTGTCGCGGCGCGACAGACTCAGATCCCAGGCCCAAGTTCGGCGGTAGCCGTTTATGCCGATGGTGTAGTCCTTGTTGGTGGTAACGACTCGATTGCCGATCGGCCCCACGTCGGAAAACCAATAATTCAAGAACGAATAGTCGCGCGCTCCTTCGCTATCGGGGTGATCCCCGGACAGCGGCATCACCCCATGGCTCGGAGCGTTGCGCAGTTCCAGCCCGACCCGGGACAGGCGCAGGTCGGCGTAGGCCTCGAGGTTCTCGCTGACCGGCTGACGCAGGTGGGCGTACAAGGCATTGCTGGCGATACCCGGTTGCAGACTGCTGTAGCGCGGAGCGTCGAAACCGCACTCCACGCCGGATGGCGTGGGATCGCGATTGCGGCAGCCCGCAATCGGGAGCACGCTGCCGTCGTCCTGCAGGAAGCCCAGTGCGATCCGCCGATCGGCCCCGCCGAATCGCCGTCGATCGAGCGTGCCCCATGGGCGCTGGCTGCCGATCAGCGGATTACGGGTGAAGTGATCGACGCTGACGAAAACGTTGCCGCCGCTGCGCGTCTGCGCGCCGAAGCTGGCGTACGCGCGTTGCTGCTCGGCATCGCCGCGCTGGGACACGCCAAAATTGCCGCCGACCTCGGCGCCGCGGTAGTCCTTCTTCAGGATGATGTTGACTACGCCGGCCATCGCGTCGGCGCCATAGATGGCCGACGCTCCACCACGAGCGATCTCGATGTGATCGACCATGCTCAAGGGAATGCCGTTGAGGTCGGTCAACGCGCCCATATCGGTCGAGACCAGGCCGTAGTTGGCCATGCGTCGCCCGTCGACGAGGAACAAAGTCGCGCGCGGGCCCAGCGAGTACAAACTGGCCGAAGCCGCGGCTGCCGTCGGCACCTGGCTGTTGCCGCCCTCGCTGGCGATATTGCGGGGATGGTGACCGGTCATGCCCGGCATCAGGCGCAGCACATCGAACAAGGTCTGATGGCCGCTGGCGCGAATCTGCTCCTGCGTGATCAGCGTCAAAGGCAGTGCGCTCTCAAGCCCCGCGCGCTTGATCCGGCTTCCGGTGACGTGGACCGTGTCCAACTGGGTCGGAGACCTCGGCGAGGAGGTCGCCTTCGGCGCTGTCGGCCTCGCCTCGGTCCGCGGGCGCGGTGTGGGCTGAAGCAAGTAAACATTGGCTTTTACCGCGACTGCGGTGAGGCCGGTCCCTTCCAGTAATCGAGCCAGGCCCTCACGAACTCCGGGCTGGCCTCTGAGGCCTGCGCTGCGCCGCTTGGCCACCAAGGCGGGCGAATAGATCAGCTGCACGTCTTTGCGAGAGGCGAAGGCATTGAGCGCATCGTCCAAGGCCCCGGGCGGAATGCTATAGCCACCGGGCGGAACAGCGCTCGCTGAGGCCTGATAAGCCACCGCGACTTGCGGGACCGTCAGTGAGAGGAAAACGATGAATGCGTGAGAAAATCTGGCCATACATAACCGTATCGATCAGGCCCAAGCGGATTCCGGACGCCTGGCTTCTATGGCGAAATCGAACCATAGCATCGCCGCTGCGCGGATGGACTCGGCCGCATCGGACTTCAACGGTCTGAACCGCACGGTGCATACCGGCGGTTGAAGGCTCAAACGCTATCGCCCTCATGCGCGGGGCACATCGCGCCGAAGATGTCACACATGAACCATGTCACACATGGCGGGGCCGACCGCTCTCTGGACGTTCCGGCATGTCCTGGAATACGCACGGCATGGTCGCGTCGTGCGTGCCGGGATGGACCTCAACGCAGCGGACCTGCCGACAGTCGGGCCGTCATGCTCGGAACCCGCGCCGCATCGTGGGCAAGGCGAGATCGCCCCGAAGCAGTAAGCGAGCGGGTTTCAGCGCGATGGTCAGTCGGGCGGCTGCATGGAGCGACTCGTCGGAACGGTGTGTGGGCGCAGTCAACGGGCCGCGAACGCATCGTTCGCGGCACGTCGTGCGCTGTACTTACTGCGGCGCGTCCTGCAACACGATGTCGTCGAGGTAGAAGCCGGCGTTGTGATTGGCCGAGCCGCCCGAGCCCACCAACAGCACCCACACGCTCGCGGTCAGCGCGGGCGGTTGCACATCGGCGACCACCTGGGTCCACTCGTCGCCGGCCGCGCCCAGCGATACGTCGCTGAACGAGGTTTCTTCATCGCCGGTCGCCGGCGTGCCGTCCTCTTTGAGCCAGCGCAGGCGCATGCGCGCGTTGGCGGGCAGCGGCGGGGTGCCGGCGACGCGCTTGACCCAAAAACTCAGGCGCTTGGCGGCGTTGTCGGACAGGTAACCGGGGTGATTGGCGAGGGCCACGCCCCAATAGCTGTCCTCGGCCACCACCTGCAGGCTGTGCGCGCCGCCGTGGCCGACATCGGCGCGGGCGATGCGGCTGCCGTACCACGCGGTCCACAGACCGGCCGATGCTTCCAGGCCGGAGGTTTGCGGATCGAGCAGGTTGAACGACGAGCCGTCGGTGGTGCTGCCGGCGTCCTGCAGATAGGGCGCGGCCTGCCAGCTCTTGAAACTCATCGTCTCGCCGTAACGCTTGGCGAAACGCCAGGGGCCGTAGTAGTGGTTGTTGGCGAAGCGGTTGTTGTTGTCGAACATCACATCGTTCTGCACCTGCTGCACGGTGTACGGCGACCAGCTCAGGTTGTTGTCGCCGGTGGCGTACAGCGCCTGCGCGCCGCAGAAGCTGGAACTGCCGCACGGCACCACCGCCGGGTCGAAGTAGAACTCGTTTCCGGTCACCTCGATGTTCTTGGCGTGCCAGCGGCAGTCGCGTTGCAAGGCCGCATCGCCGTTGATCTGGGTGTAGCAGGGGTGCAGATGACTGACCGGATCGGGGTACTTGCTCGGATTCTTCGGATCCGGACGCACGATCAGCGCCGGGTGGACGAAGGGCGTGCAGTACACCTGGCTGGTGTTGCCGTTGGAGTTGCAGAAGCGATTGGAGCTTTCGTAGATCGACACCCCGGAGAAATTGTTCTCGAAGTAGTTGTCGTAGATGCGCAGCAGGTCCGAACCGCTGACGTCCTTGGGCAGGCGGCTGTCGCCGCCGGATTCGGACAGATAGATCGCCGGCGCCGGCGCGCCGAGGTCGGAGCTGCCCGAGGTCCAGCCGTTGTTGATGAAGGTGTTGGCGCGGATGGTGGCGTTGTAGCTGATCTCGTACCAGATGCCGACGCCGGCGTTGTCGCGGATGTAGTTGTTCTCGAACAGGAAGTCGATGTTGTTGGTGTCGGCCCACAGGCCGGTGCCGCGGTTGTCGTGGACGTAGTTGCCGACGATCTTCGCGCCGCGCACGTCCCAGAACTTTCCGCCGCCGGTGCAGCCGCACTTGGTGCTGGCTTCCCAGTCGTCGACATTGTTGCCGGCGATCTCGTTGTGGCTCAGCTCGATATCGACGATGGCCGAGCGGCCCGGCGCCGGTTGCTCGGGCGTCGGCGGGCCCTCGCTCTGCAGCGGCTTTTTGTACATGCTGAAGCCGTACTGGCCGTTGTCCTTCAGGCAGTTGAAGCTGACCTTGTTGTGGCTGCCGAGGAACACGCCCGCGCCGCGATTGTTGGCGATGGTGTTGTACTCGATCGTCCAGTGGTCGCCGGCGTCGTGGTTGACCACGCCCTGGTCGAAGTTGCCGTAGTCTTCCGTCGGGTCGTCGCTGTAGCGCCCGAAGTTGCGGATGGTCAGGTAACGCACCACGACGTTCTGCGCCGTGTTGGTGAAGGCGTAATGGTTGCGGTTCTGGCCGTCGATGATCGCGCCGGGCCCGCCCAGATAGGTGTTGCCGTCCTGGGCGATGATCTGGCTGTACTTGTCCGTGCCGAGGGTATGCACGCCCGGCTCGAACCAGAAGGTCACGCCGGCGCGCCTGAAATCGAAACCGCTGTTGTCGCCGGCCGGGACTACGATCGCGCCTTGCGGCGGCATCGCCGGGCCGCTCGGCATGACGCCCGCCTGGCAATAGTTCGCCGGCGGCTCGCTCGGCCACATCAAGCCCGCATGGGCCTGGCCTTCGCCGCCGATGCGCGGCTGCGCCGCGATGGCCGGGGCGACGATCGACCCGCTTAAGAACAAGACCGGCAGCATGCGCGTTACGCGCCTGCACCGGGACGATGAGTTACGAGAGTCGATAGCCACTGCGCAATTTCCTGGACGATGACGGTGTGAAAGTAGTCGGCGGCGATCGCAGGCAACGCGACCGGTCCGCTCTGGCCACGACGGCCGGCGGGCGGAACCTCAGCGGGCTCCACCCGGACTGCTGGCAGATCGGACCGGATGTTGATGCCATGCGTCGTCATGCCGTCGTAGTGGCTGTCGTCATGGCATCTGTACGTTTGTGATGTTTATCGCGATAAGCCCGCGCACTTGCGCGCTCGGGCGAGAGGCCGGGTGCGCGATCGTGTTAAGCGCCAAGAACCGAACACATTCGTGGAAGGCCGCCAGGATCGGGCTTTCGGAGGGGCGTGCGGACGAGCCGGGGGGCAGGGCTGGAAATCGGCTCGCCCAGCGGACCTGGAGTCGGCTCTTTTGCCGATTCAAACCGTCTCGAATCAGTCCGAGCTGGCGCCTGCCGGTATGGTCGTCTTGATGCTGCCGCCGTCCAGAACCGCGGATTGAAGATTGAGCCAACTCGCATCGACGCCGCGCATGCCGGTCCGCGCGACCAGGGCTTCGCGCTCGGCCGGGCTGCAGTCGCCGGATAACGATCCGGCTGCGAATATTCCATGCAGCTCGAGTTCCAGGACCGCGTCGCCCCGGCTTCGTGCCTCACGATGCAAGACGCTGCCCAGGGCCGACGCCTTGGCGCGGTCGCCGCGTTCGAGCGCATCGGCCGCTTCGAGCAGATCGAGCCGGGCGACCACGTCCCAGGCATCGTTCGGTATCAGGCGGCGCGCGCTCGCGACGAGTTCGCGGCTGCTCGCCCAATCGCCGCGCGCCGTGGCGTTCTCGGCCTGGCCGGCCAGGGCTCTGGCGAGCAACAAGGCATAACCCGCGGACCGGATCGGCTGCAGCACTTGCGTGTAGAGCCGTTGCGAGCGGTCGAGCTCGCCCAGACGCGTCGCCAACCGGGCGTCTTCCAAGGACGCGACCCATCGATCGGTTGCGCTCGAGGGCAGTGCCTGCTCAGCTTGCTCCAATAAGGCCTTGGCCTGGGGGCGGTCGCCGGCGAGCATTTCGACTTGGCTGCGAAGGCTCAATCCCAGGTGGCGCAAACTCTCTCGGTCGCCTTTTGCGCATCGGTCTATGTTCGCGCGCGCTTTGGCCGGTTCCCCCATGCTCAACAAGGCCTGCGAGCGCATACAGATCAATGTGGTGAGCATCTCCGAGTCGGGCTGCCCGGCGGGAGTCGGCGGAAAGATACCTTCGGCGCGGTCGATGATTTTCAAGGCCTGCGCGTACTCGCCACGCACCAGGCTCATGTCCGCAGCGTACAGGCTGGAAGACATGCGCTGCGCGCTGGGCAGTTTCATCTCGGAGAGCTGCTTGAATCGCGCCGAAGCGCTGCTCAGGCGGGCGCTGAGCAAATCGTCGGCCATCAACCATAGATTCAAGTCGGTCAGCGGCATCAGATCGCCGGTGGCGCTGGCGATCGCCGCCGCCTGGGTCAGCCGCGACCGATAACCGGCGATATCGCCGGCCCGCGCATGTTGATTCGCGCTGGCGATCAGGATATGGATCTCCAGGCCGCGGTAGCCGGCGGCGTTGGCGCGTGCGAGCAATGCCTCCAAAGCCGGGTCGGCGCCATCGGCCGGCAACGGGGCGGATAGCCGCGCCAGCACGCGCGCTTCCAAGGCGCCGGTGGCGTTGCCTCCCTTCTCGTACAGAACCGCGGCTTGCTCGAATTCGGGCGGCGTGCCGCGCTCGGGGAACTGCCCGGCATTCGCGCTTGCCAGCACCATGAGCGCATCGGCCTGCTCCAGATTCCATGCCGGACCGGCCTTTCGCGCAAGCTCCACTGCCTCCTTGGCGGCCGCGCGCATGCGCACCGGATCGCTGAGCACAGCGTAAGCGTTCGCCCGCAGCAACCATTTGCCGACGCAAATGCAGGTGGTGTCGTTGTTGACCGGGGGATCCGCCAGTCGCTCCAGCGCTCGTTGCGGTTCGCCGGCTCTGATGAGCTGCCACGCATACTCAAGCTGCAGAGACACCGTCTCGGGGGAGCGATCGGCCAACTTGGCGTACGCCGCCAGAGCCTCGGGACCGCGGGCCGGGTCGATCGCCAGGCGTTGAGCCTGCAGCAGTTCGATGACCGGCGGCGGCGATCCGGCCAGCAACTTCACGGCCTGGTCCATTTGCACCTTGGCCGCTGTGGTTTGGGCGAGACGAGCCTGTGCCAGCGCCAGCTGCATGCGCGCCAGGCCGAAACGCGGAGCGCGGGCGATCACGTCCTCGCCCAGATGCACCGCCGCGCTCCAATCGCCGTGCTTGAACGCCTGCGCTGCCTGCACGTAACGCTCGGCGGCATCGGCGCTGAGCTCGAGGGCCGGCCAGGGCTCGGCGTAAGCAGGTTGCAGGCGCGTCACGATCTGGCGGGACAAGGAATCGACCAAGGCCGGCAGGTCCGACCGATGACCTTCGACTTCGAGCCGTTGCTCCTTGCCGCGGTCTCTCAAACGGACATGGACCTTGATCTTTGCGGGGTCGCCTGGCGAGGTGGCCGACGACAGGAACAGCACTTTCACCGAACCCGGCGCGCCGGCGGCCAGTTGCGCTTCGTCGAGCAGATTGATGCCGGGCAGGCTGGCCAACTTCCAACCGAGCCATTGTTCGAGCAGTTCAGCCGGCCAGCGAGCCGCGCGGCCATCGTCTTTTATCGTGACCAAGGCTACGGTGAGTTGCGGCTCGGCAGGCGAGGTGCGCTGATTGAAAAACCATGCGCTTGCGATCGCGACCAGGCCGATTGCCGCCAGTGCCAGCAGCCGAACACGGTGGCGCGACCACGCACTGCGCGTCGGCCTGGCCGCTTCGAGCGAGGGCGCTGGCGCGTCGACCTGCGCGGGAGTCGATTCCGATTCCGCGGGCTGCTCGGCCGCCGGTTCCGCAGGCATCGCCGCCGTTGGCGGTTCACTGACCGAACGTACCGGCTCGGGCGCCTGAAAGACGTAGCCGCTCTTGGCCACGGTGCGGATCCACGACTTGCGCTCCTCGCCCAGCGCCTTGCGCAACAGCCATACCGTCTGCGACAGGTTGGTGTCTTCGACGATCAGTCCCGGCCACAGGCGTTCGAACAACTCGGTGCGCGTGTGCAGCTTGTCGGGTTCGGCCAGGAACAACACCAGCAGATCGAACACTCGCTGCGGAACGTCCGCGCTGTGCCCGGAGTGGATCAGCCGGCGAAAACGCAGATCGATGGTCAGATCGGCCAGCTGCAGGTAGCGGACGTCGGGAGGCCAGGGGCCGGTCATCGTGATCTCACCTCGCAAAGCAACTACGCCCGGGAAGACGATCCAGTGCAGCCGCGCTTTTCAGGCAATCGATCGGCGGGCGAGAAACCCGCTCCGATCCGCCGAGCCTGCCAGCCGCATTCCGAAAGCGTGCGGCTAATGATGGTGGAACCAATCGGCATATTCGGCAAGGATCGACCGCGCTCTCGAGCGCAGGGTCGGGAGGTGCCCTGTTCGACACCTTCATCGGCAACATGACTGCGGCGGCACAGAAGCACCAGCGCTGCCCAGGCGTCGAGCATCCGCCTGGGCGAGGCGGTCCCGCGAACGGCGGCGGCTACGCCGATATTCCTGCATGGGTTCGCAGGCGTATGTGTGACACCTTGGCCTCGCCCAAAAGCCACGCCGCCAGGCCAAAGAACAAGTCTGCCGACATCGACCGGCGTCGGCAGTCGCGGCCAGGACGTCATGCGTTCCATGCATCCGTAGTCCTGCTCATGTCTTGACGCAGGGGCGGTTTCGGCCCGTCGCCTTACCGGCTGCGCTGCTACGACCGCCACCTAGCCCCAGTGGCGCCCGTCATGACATGGCAAGCGGTGACTTGGGCGCGATTGCCGCCGGTATCTGCACGCAAACCACCGGCCGGTCGCGGGCCCCTGGAGGGTTCGTCGGAAATAATCGGCTCGCTACCAGGGCGTCTTCTAAGTTCAGTCGACGGCTTTCTTCCGGGCTCAGATGATCTTGAAATGAACCTGAGCCGCGTCGGCAGGCGCCGGTTGTCCCATCAGATAGCCCTGCAGTTCGTCGCATCCGAGGTCGCGCAAGAACTCGGCCTGACTCGCGGTTTCCACGCCTTCGGCCGCCACCCGCAGCCCCAGATCCCGGCCCAAGGTCAGAATCGCACGCGATACCGACGCGTCCAGAAGGACGTGCGGCAGTCCGCGCACGAAGCTCTGGTCGATCTTCAGCTTGTCCCAGGCGAAATGCTTCAAATAGGCGAGGCTCGAATGACCCGTGCCGAAATCGTCCAGCGTCAGCAGGACCCCCAGGGACTTGAGCTTGCCAAGCTCATCTTTCACTCGAACCAGGTTCTCCAGTACCGAGCTTTCCGTCAGTTCGATTTCGAGCATATGGCCGGGCACCCGAAACTCCCGCAATGCCTCGTCGACCGAACGATGCAGGCCCGCGCGCCGCAGCTGTTGCGGCGATACGTTGACTGCGATCGTGAATCCTCCATAGCCGGCGTCCAGCCAGAGGCGGACCTGGCGGCAGGCTTCGCGTATCACCCAGTCACCGATTTCCCGGATCAATCCCAAGCCTTCGGCGATAGGTATGAATCTATCCGGTGCGACGTCGCCGAGCACCGGGCTGCTCCAACGCAACAGCGATTCGAAGCCGGTCAGGCGCATATCCGAGGCGGAAAATTGAGGCTGGTACTGAAGCATCAGTTCGCCGGCCTGGATGGCCTCGCGTAACAGGCCGCCCATTACGATGCGGTCCTCGATATCCTGCATGTCCTCGGTTTGGAATGGGCAAACACAGTTGCGGCCCAGAACCTTTCCGCGCTCCGCGGCAGCTTGGGCCCGGCGCATCAGATCCAGTGCGATGTCGCCATGCGCGGGGGCATAGCTTATGCCGATCGTCGCGGTCAATAACACGCGGTAACTATCGCCCTCGAACGGCAAGGTAAGCAGGTTCCGAATGCTCTCGGCGAGGCGTACGGCCGCGGCCCCGTCGCCGCCTTGCTGGACGACGACGAACTCATCGCTCGCGAAGTGACATACAGCGACCTGTTCGCTCGCGAGCGATTGCAAGCGAACGCCCACGGCCCTCAGAACCTCGTCGCCGTTCTTATGGCCCAGAGAGCCGTTGATTCCATGGAAGCGATCCAGGTCGATAAAGATCACCGCGGCGAACGCCCCTGCGTTCTCGACCGCCCGAATCATCTGTGGCTCTAGAACGGAATAGCGCACCAAGCCGGTTACGATGTCGTATCTGGCATGGTCGGCCTCCGCGGCAAGCAATCGCTTCTGCTCGGTGAGGTCGCGAATGAAGGCAGTGAAGTAGGCCACCGTGCCGCCATCGATCCGCGTCACTGTCAGTTCGACGGGGAACCTCTCGCCGCCTGCCCGAATCGCGACAAGCTCCAACCTCCGGTCGAGGATGGTCGAGGTGCCGGTCATCAAATGCCGACGAAAGCCCCGCCGATGGTTGTCCCGCACGTCCGGCGGGATGATGACTTCTGCGACTTCAAGGCCGATGACTTGTTCGCGCCTCCAGCCGAACACGCGCTCGGCGGCTGGATTGAACTCGGTTATCTGTCCGAGTTCGTCGATGACGATGATCGCGTCGAGAGCCGACTGCACGACGGCTCGATATCTCGCATCGGTCCCCGGAGGGCTCGCGACACTCTGGATTGTTACGTCTCGCATTGAACGCCCCTTCTAAGGCCGCGAGTTTCGCGTAATGCCAGGCAGCATCACCTATACACCTAAGCGTCGAACAATAGAAAGGCCCGACGATTTAACCCTTTCCGCGGTTGGATTCTCATTGGGGCGGCGGTTCGAGGGGCGCATAAGCTCAGATATAAGACAGCCGCGAGCAGCAAGCAATGCCGCCGGGGATTCTTTCAAGGCCGCCTCCAGAGGCCGGTACTCACAAAATATCGGGCACAAGGAAGCCCATTTAGAGCCGATCTTATCTGGCGTAACGAGAACCAGTGCGCACATCGGCCAGCCGATTTATGAACAGCGGTATAGGAGCGTCGCATGCCGGGTGTCGTTTGATGCAGACAGAGCGCCCCATGGAAGATGGTTTACAGAAACGCACAAGACCGCACCTATAACGCCGCGGTGCCCTCCTGTGTCCCTGCGAGCGCGGGCGTCGATTTTTTTCCATGGAGCATTCGGCTATCTGCATCCAGTGCTTGCCCTTCGATATCCCTGTCGGTTCGCCGCTGGAACCGTTGTCGATCGTCCTCATGGTCGCATCGCGCAGATCAGTGCGAAGGCTACATTGCCAGAAGCCGGCGGAAGCCGGAGGCGCACGTCGGTCCAATCGGGTTCCGGCCGGTTGGCGCGGTCCCGACTACCGGTCGGTCGCCTGCAGCAAGGCTCGCGAAAGTGCGAGTGCTCGAAGTGTCATTGCTGTCGGTGATGTATGTCCTTTATGTGCGACGGGTCACCGCAGCCGTCGCAACATCTACGCTTGGGACTCATTCGGCGGACGCGACCCGTCACACAATGAGTGAACGCAATGAGATCCGGCGAGGCCCTTGGTTCCCCGTTAGATTTCGTGCTTGTTAGTTAGATTCGGTGATGAAGCCGGACTCCGACTACGCCGTCTCGGAATCGGATTCGAATGGCCGGTATATCCAACGGCACCTGTCCATAAGCCGCGTCGACAAGGGCTTGGGCAGTCGACTCGCGCCTCTGACTACCGCGTTGCCGCCAGTTCAAGGCGGCTTGAGCGCGGCCGATCGATCTGCAGAGCGAAGCGAGTCGCCAGGTTGGTCGTAGTCGAGACAGGTTGGATGGTTCTCCCCCGATCCATAAACACTCATCCACGAACCCCGCAACGGAGAAAAATCATGACGGCGAAATCCGAAGACTTATTCGTTGAGATCGATGACGTAAAACTGTGCTATCGGGTTGAAGGCGACCCATCGCATCCGCCCGTGCTGTTGATCATGGGCCTGAATTCCCAGCTCATTCATTGGCCGCAGCAACTCGTCGACAAGCTGAAAGAGGAGTATCTGGTCATCCGCTTCGACAACCGCGACAGCGGCCTGACCCGATGGCGGACAGGGGAGCCGCCCGCCGACGGCTATCGCCTTGTGGACATGGCCAATGACGCCATCCAGTTGCTGAAACACCTTGGGATCGACAGCGCCCATATCGTCGGCGCTTCGATGGGCGCCATGATCGCGCAAAGGCTGGTGATCAACTGTCCCGAGCGGGCGCGCAGCCTATGCTCGATCATGAGCACTACCGGCAACATCTGGGTCGGATATGCGCAGCCCGGCGTCATCGGCGAGTTGATCAAGGAGCCGCCGTCAGACCAGGAGGGCGCGATCAATCATATCGCGGCGCTATACGCTCTCATCGGCTCGAAAACGCATGCCGGCGAAGAGGCCCCACGTCGTCGAGCGCTTGCCGAGGCGGCTTACAAGCGTTCGCTCGATTCGAACGGTGCTCCGGCCCACCCCGGCGGCGGCGCACGTCAAGTCGGCGCGATCCTGCTCGCAGGCGATCGCACGAAGGAGCTCAATGGTCTGACCCTGCCGACCCTGGTCATCCACGGCAACGAGGACGCGCTCATCCACATTTCCGGCGGCAAGGCCACCCGCAAGGCGATCCCTGGGGCCCAGTGGCTCGGAGACCCGGAAAAGGGCGTCCAAGGCATGGGGCACGATCTGCCGCAGCCGCTACTCGACGCGGTCGCCAACGGGATCATCGATCACCTCAACACCGCCGACGAAACCGCCTGGAGGCCTGTAGAAGGGACGAAAGGACAAGGGGCACGGACTAACGCAGCCACGCCTTGACCCGATCGCCGACCGGGTCATCGGTCGCCTCACTCGCTAGTCGTCGAATGGATGGGGACGTCACTGACGGCCCCATCCATCGTGCGTGAACTGCGAGGCCAGACTCACCGTGCAGACCAGAGGGGCGATGATCGAAGCCCTCCGCGGCATGATCCGGCGCCGCCGGCATCCGCTCAGCGAATGGGCCGCTGCGTGCTTCAAGGGGCATCGCCGAGCAGGCGCTGACCCGTCCAAGTTGCGACCGGACTCACGTGATGCTCGAAGCCGCAACTGCCGACAATCAGGCCTGATCCGGTCGCGCCTGGCCAGGTAATAGAGTCAGGCCGCAGAAGAACGGCAAATCCTCGAGGAACTGAGCCAGCCGATCCGGGCGAGCGCCGGCAGGCTCCAAAAACAAAAACGCGCCCGGTTGGGGAACCGGACGCGCGAGGCAGAACAACTACGGGGGGGAAGCTGGTCTGCCGTGCTGAAATGCTGACTGATGCGAATCTCCCGTACTGAGATCGCAAGTCGGTTCCAACGAGTTGAACTGCGTAGTGAGACCAAGACCTCGGATCGCGGTACGAAGTTTTCGACTTCGATCCGGATGCCGCGCTCGGCGGCGAACAGAACGCTTAAGCCGCGCCCTTCATCGAGTGCTTCAGCTGACTCATTTCGCGATGCGTATCCCGGACTATCGGCAAGAAGCGCTCGACAGCGGATCGGGCGGCCGGCGTCAGCTTGGAGTCGCCTGCCACCTCATTGAAGGCCTTGAGCAGACGATCTTCCGAGTCCTCCAGTTCGGCAACATAGCCGTAGGCGGTATCGCCAAAGGCCGCGCGGACCTTGCCGTAAAGCTGTTGCATCGAACCCGCGAAGGTCCCATGTTCGGCCGGCTTTCCGCCTGTCGCCGCGACTTGCGTGCTGAGTGCGGTAACGATGTCGGACTTCGTCGAAGCGATGCGGGAGAACAACGCGGACAACTCGGCGTTCTTCACCTCTGCGGAAGCCTCGGTGTAGAAGTCCTTGCCGTCGCGGGCAATCTCGATGAGATCGTTGAGATTATGCGTGGTTGCACGATCTGACATGTCTGACTCCTAAGCTACTTCAAGAGAGCCCGCACTATCTCGGCCATGGCATGACGTGCCCGTGATCGATGTCCACCGGCGGCGCAACAACCGAACGCCAACTCCGCTCGAAACCCTGGCTGGATATGCGTGAGCGTTCGGATGAACGAACGGCACCGCGAACAAACTCCAGATTTCGGTCTGCGTCGAATGAACGAGGACACAAGCCCCTGTGGGGACGACCGGGTCGTGGCTGAGATGCCGCATGAGCCGCAGTAACCCGATCCGCGGTACAGAAGATTTGACGGCCGACGATGCGCCGACGCCGTGCGAAAGCTGAATTCGATTGCGGCGAGGCCGCCGACTCTGCCCACGCTTAGCCGTAGGCAGGAAGGTTACGCAGCCCGAGATCCCGTGCCTGAGAACTTCGTGCCGTGACGATGCGCGCACGCCGACGTATGGTTCGCCATGCGCTCATGAAGCTTTCCTTGGATAGTTGGAAATGCGGGTCACGTTCACGATTTGCGCTCCGGTAAACCGTTTTCAGAACATAGACGCCGCTTGCTTGTCTACCTAGGTTGGTCGCCACGGCCCTGCGAGCGCATCGGCCGTACATGCCGTCGGGTCTTCGCCTTTTCTGATGTTGCGCACTGCGGAAGCCAGGACGGTTACCCGCCGCGTACCGCGGCACCCTTGGGGTTTCAATCGGGAACGCAACAACGGTCAGTGCCGTAGAAGCGTTGGCGGCGGAGCCGCAGCGCGCTGCTGTATCCGGTGCCATGCCGGGCGCTTGCCACAAGGGGGCGCGTCGGACTGCGTGGAGTGGGGCGCCTCTCTCCGCCAATGCGCCGAATAGGTAATCCACGGTGACTGTCCTCATCCCGTCCACACACGGAGAGATGTGCATGAATCGTCGCATTTTGTCGCTGGCTATCGGTGCTTCATTGGTGTCCGTCGCACTGCCAGGCCTGACCGCGGAGCTGCTGACCGTCGACAGGCCGATCGAGGGCCGCTACATCGTCGTACTGAAGGAACAGGCCGCCGTGCTATCGGCCGACAGCCGCAACGGCGTGGCCAACGTGCCCGCCGTCGCGCAGGGCATCGCCCAGCAGTACCGCGTCAAACTACAGCGCAGTTACCAACACGCGTTGCGTGGCTTCGTCATCGATGCGGACGACGCGTCGTTGGCACAGCTGCTCAGGGACCCGCGGGTAGCCTTCGTGGAGGAAGACGGCTACATGTCGGTGGAAGCAACGCAGAACAACGCCACCTGGGGCCTGGATCGCATCGATCAGCGCGATCTGCCGCTGAGCACGACCTACACCTACGACACCGACGCGGCCGGCGTACACGCCTACGTCGTCGACACCGGCCTGCGCGCCGACCACACCGAGTTCACCGGACGCATCGGTAACGGCTTCTCCTCGGTGCCCGGCGACTCCAGCACCACCGACTGCCACGGTCACGGCAGCCATGTCGCCGGCACGGTCGCCGGCACCACCTGGGGCGTGGCCAAGAAGGCCACGGTGCATCCGGTACGCGTGTTCGGTTGCGGTTCCAGTGCGCCGAATTCGCAGATCATCGCCGGCATCGACTGGGTCACCGCGAATCACGTCAAACCCGCGGTGGCGAACATGAGCCTGGGCGGCCCGGCTTCAACGGCCACCGACACCGCGGTCAACAATCTGATCAACGCCGGTGTCGTCGCAGTGGTGGCGGCGGGTAACGGCAATATCGACGCGTGCACCGAGTCCCCGTCGCGGGTGCCGCGTGCGCTCACGGTCGGAGCCAGCGATCGCAATGATGCGCGCTCCATCTGGACCAGCGGCCAGGCGTCGAGCTGGGGCAGCTGTCTCGATTTGTTCGCACCGGGCACCTCGATCGTATCGGCCGGCATCGGCAGCGCCACCGCATCGGCCGCCAACAGCGGCACCTCGATGGCTTCGCCCCACGTGGCCGGCGCCGCGGCGCTGTATCTGGCGGTGAACCCGACGGCGACACCGGACCAGGTACACACCGCCATCGTCAACAACGCCACGCCCGGCAAGATCACCGACCTGCGCGGCTCACCGAACCGCCTGCTGTATTCTTTGTTCTCCGGAGGTCCCGGCAACAACCCGCCGGTCGCCAATTTCACCTCCAGCGTCAGCGGGCTGACGGTGAGCTTCACCGACACCTCGACCGACAGCGACGGCACGATCGCCTCGCGCAGTTGGGCTTTCGGCGACGGCACGACATCGACCGCGGCCAACCCCAGCAAGACCTACAGCACCGCCGGCACCTACAACGTCAGCCTGACCGTTACCGACGACGACGGCGCCACTCACACCAAGAGCGGCACGGTCACCGTCGGCAGCAGCGGCACCCAGACCTACACCAATGGCACCGACGTGGCCATCCGCGACAACGCCACGGTGGAAAGCTCGATCGCCGTATCCGGCCGCAGCGACAACGGACCGACCAATGCCAGCGTGTCGGTGAACATCGTCCATACCTACAAGGGCGATCTGAAGGTCGACTTGGTCGCGCCGGACGGCTCGCTGTACAACATCCACAACCGCACCGGCGGCAGCGCCGATAATGTCAGCGGCACGTTTACGTTCGATCTGTCGAGCGAGCCGCTCAACGGTACCTGGAAGTTGCGCGTCAACGACAACGCCTGGTTCGATACCGGCCGTATCGATACCTGGAGCGTCACCTTCTGATCCTGCGGCACCGATCCATCGCGCGTGCATGCGAATGCGCGCGCGGTGGATGTCTCGCCCCTCTCCCGACCGTGGGAGAGGGGTTCGGGCGAGGGCGGGTACCGAGCCGGTGCCTGGCGCACGGTAGCGAGTCCGCCAAGCGGGAGCTGGCTAGTCCGCAGTGGTCGGCAGCGAATCTTCGGCAGGCTTCAGCGATACGTGCGCGGCCCCTATCGGGGCGATGGCATTGCCTTCGATGATCTGGCGGCTGGGTTGTCGTCTGCAAATTGCAAATTGAGTGATAGGGTCTGCCCCGAAGATGGGCGCAGACCCACGCAGCCATTCCGAAGCCGCGGTGCACTGATCCAACGAAGAACGGTGCCGTGTACGAACGAGCGCTAAATCACCGTGTCGGTCGCGGCCTCGTGTCCGGGCACCTGTCATCAGTAGGGAAACGATTCGGATCAGCATCGCCAGCCAGGATGGGGCCTTTGCTTTCCGACGGGCCCGTTGGACCGCTGGTCATGCCACTTGCGTCCAATCCGAACCACCTGCCGGCGAGAGTCAACGAACCGCGTTCCCCCCACTGCACGTGTGTTCCGTACCACGGCTCCTGCGTCACATCGACTGTCGGTAAAGTGCGAAGGTCGAAGCGAATTCCGTGCACTGCCTCGTCCTGCACCCAGCCGGAATCACTGCGCCAATGGCCCGGCGTCGGGACGTTAACGTGCGATCCCTTTCCGACATAGACGACCGGGCGGCCGTTCTCATTCGGAGCGTCAGCCCACGAACGCTCAGATGACGAGTTGCTGTGGGCGCTGTAGCGAACGGCGGTTGGTTGGAGCGTGTCGTCGAGTTGAATCGTTACCTTTTCCCAGTCGCCCTCATGATTCTGCGCGTCCCCTAGGCCAGGCGCACCATCGTTATACGAGTAGAAAAAGTGGTACGTAAGCGTGTTGCTTTCCGCATCGTACTGGTAAAGATTCTTGCTGTTGCGAAGATCTCCATCTCGAACGTAATCGAAGTCCTCATCGCGATTGTCCAGGAATTTAGGGATCTCGGACTTGTCGTTCTTGGGGCCGATCTTCAACAGATCCTCTGCCGTGACATTGCCCTGGGATCTAATCTCCTTGTCGGGCATGTAGTGCCTGTCTTCGCGCAAGCTGGATTGCTCGATGAACTTATTCGGATCTTGAAGGAAGTTCTCTTCCATTGGATGGAAGTACATGATGGGAGCGTATCGCTCGGCGAGCTCGGCTTGTTGCACCGGCGTTAGTGTCGGCGGCCCCGGAGGGTCGGGAAGCGGCGACATCGGGAGTCGCGACGGACCAGAAATATCGGATGGATACATGAAATCTCTCCAGGGGCGGGATATCGCCAATGAGTAGCGTACTCGCGCGGTCAGGAGCGACTACTCGTGCTGACCCTAGAAGAGATCGATGCGTAACTGTGCCCGGGATCCAGATAAAAAACTAAGCGGAATGGACTGACGACCGACTTCGATATCTTTGTGGGCATTGTGTCGCGGGCATCGCCCGTTGTTCCAAAGTCAATCACGCTCGCTACCGCCCTTGCCAGGCGGAACCCGCGCAATCCGATTGCCGGCGACAAGCCTGATCAAGTCCGCCTGCTACAACGAAGTCGACAGCTATCTCTGCGCTTGGCTTCGCAATTCGATGCTCAAGAAGGCAATCCCGCCAGGTGATGTTGATCGGTGCGACATCCGAACCGTGAGCGCGGATGCATCGGACCGGTCGGCGCAGCCAGCGGCAGGCTTTGAGCAGGTGCGCAGATCCCGGGCTGCCATACCGGTGTCCCGGTCGCCGAGCCCGGGCCAGCGATGCAGGGCCCCTTGCGACAAGCGCAGTTATTCAGTCAGCAGCGCGATCTACAGCTTGCACAGGAAGCCGAGTAGCGCGGGACGGATGATCCGAGTAGGGGGTCGAGAATCTCATCGGGCTAGCGTGCGCCTGAATCCCGGGACTCTGCCGTGCTTCAGCGCATCGGAGTGATCTGCCACCTCTGTTGCTTCTCGCTGTTGCAGCTCCAGATCTGGACCTTCGCCCCATTATTGAACTGATCTGGCGCATGGACATCAAGGCATTTTCCGCCAGCGTTCTGGAGCGCCATCGGGCTGAACAGACCGCCGCTTGGCGCCCGCCTCACACGCGTCTTGTGCTGCCATCGTTGCTGCACTTGCCGATTGCAGTCCCACATTTGAACGGGTGTTCCATCGATGCCTACCTTCGCGGCTTGCACATCGAGGCACTTTCCAGCGAGGCTGATGACCGCTCCGACTTTCTCATCGACCACCCAGGTTTGCTGGGGTGACCCGTTGCAAACCCAGACCTGCACTTTTGCGCCGTCTTTGGCCTGATCTGGGGCGTGTACATCCAAGCACAGCCCTGCTCCTGACGTGATGACCATCGGCTCGGGTGCGTTGAGTCGTGGATGTCCGCAAGGTACGCCCTTCGTGCCGCAGGACACGAACTTCTTTGAAACCCAAGGGCCACATATCGACGGTGCGGCTGTACGTGACGTACATGCCTGCATGGCTACCGTGTACACAGCGCCCCTGATCCGCTCGCCAAGCCATGTGTTGGTGCTCCTCGAAATCGGCACTTCGCGCTGCATGCGTCCGCCGCCGCCGGCCCAAGCCACGTTGTAGTGGCTACGGCCGCACGATTGTTCGCTTCCTGCCCACGTGACGGTTGCCGAGGTGCTGTCGGCCTCCACGCCCAAGATGCCGATCTCATTGCGCCCGCCGCAGAATCCGGCGCCCTTCGCGACGCCGCCAACCGTCCCGCCAAGAAGAAAGCACGACGACAGGATTAGTGAACGATATAGTAACGTCCTCATAACACCACTCCGCTTCACGTCCATATGGACATATATGAAAACGGAGGAGCAGAGTTCTTGCGGCCTAACGTCAAATAGACCCCATTTCTGACGGGGGTAATTAAATGGTGGCGGTGTTGCCGCTCTCGGCCAAAAAAGCGGACATCCCCGACCGCAAGAGTTAAGCCGGTCGCGAAGCGGCTTCTGCAAGGCCTGCCGGTGGCTAAAGTCTCGGGAGAGCATGTAATCGCGATCGACGATACAGGCGGCGGCAACAGATTCCCAATTTTCATACGGGTGCTTGCCCAACAAACTTCAGGATTCTATGGCTTCGCGGATGTACTCTGAAAAAGAGCCCGCGGCCGGTTCGACTGTGCCATCGTCGTAGACTCTGAAGACGGGCGGGTCGTCCTGGTCGCAAACGAAATAATGAAACTGATACCCCTGATAGGCATTGAATACGAAAGCATTGTCCGGAAATTCAAAGTCGGTGCCTTCCTCTTCCATCAGGGCCCTGAGTTTCTGCTTGAGATGTATTAATGCCGCGAACGTAAAGTGGACATCGTAGAAAAGTTCTCCTGCCGATCTTCCGCATTCCGCGAGAAATGTTCTGTAAATACCCGGAAGTTCGACGCCTGACTTCTTTCGACTTCCGCGATTTCCTCGTCGCTCAATCCGCGGATAGGGCGCTTGGTGTCGAGTCCCGCTGAAATTATTTGTTCTTTGAAAATCCGTCCGCCCTCCTACTTGAAAGAATGCGATCTCTCCCGCGCGCACCGTAGCCGAAACGTCCTTCCTCGTCGGCACGAGCATGCTCCAGCGGCCGCATGCCGCAGCGGACATGGAGTAGGCAGAGCTGCAACAAATGCGAGAAGTCTCGATCAGGCTATCTGACGCTCGGGCGGAGCGGCGGAGCGGCGGAGCGGCTGCGGATGGCGCTTCTTTCGCCAACGATGGCGGCCGAAGTGCAAACTTCAAACATCCATTCGCTGAATTAGCGATGTCGAAGAGAGCGACAACTTAAAGTAGGCATGTAAACGCAAGTGCAGAAAGCTGCTGCCGGTAGCTGAGAGCTGTCCATGCCGCCAACGTTGGCGCTCGGCCGCGGCTGCATGCCGTCGGCCTTGAGCGGCTCGTTATAGCGTGGCGAGCGTAACTAAGCCGAATGAAAGGTTTTCCTCGCGCCGTCGCTTTACTTTGAACATTGTTTAAGTTGCCCGATAACCGGCGCGGCGTCTGCCCACTGTATCGCCATTACGGTTTTCCCATCAATCGACAATTTGAAGCTCTGTTTATCACGCATACCGTCCAATGCCGCCGCCAGCCCAGGCACGGAAAATGCGACGGCTCCAGCCCTGCCTTGATATCTGTAGTTGAACACCTGGACGGTCTGAGCAGGCTCATCATCCTGCTGAAGCTCGACCTTTATTTTCTTGACGTTCTTCGGCCTTGGAATGCCTGTGCCGTAAAAAATCAGCCAGGCATCCGGCTTGGGCTTCTGAAACCCCATGATGCTGACGATGCCTCCGCTTTTGCCGTTGTCTTCGCTTGTCAATTTGGCAAATGAAGCCGTGCAAAGCTTGCCTTCAGGCGTCGAGCTCGAAGCGGAGAACCAGATGCCCTTGGCGACTTCCTGAGCGATTCTTGCGTCCCTCTCGTCTTTCTCGGCTTGAAGTTTCCTGAGGTTTTCCACTTCCTCCGGGCTCAGAGAGCGTGCCGGTGCGCGATCTTTGGGTCCCAGGGAGTCCAGGTAATCATTCTTCTCGCGGATCCAATCGTCCATGCTGTACTCGTAAGGCGGGCTACAGCCGTTGCCGTCGTACAACATGCCAGTGGGGCACGCTTCTGCCTCGAATGGCAGGAGTAGGGGGATAAAAAACAGAACTCCAAGCATTTTCATGCCGTGCTTTCCCTGTTCGAGAGTGTCTCGCGGTGATCCATGTCCTGCCCTCTAGCGCCTGAGTTGAACTGACCCGCGAAGTGGCTCTACTTGAGTAAATGGCTAGCCCGCATCCAGGGCCTCAGCACGGCGATACGCAATATACTCTAAGAGCGATACAGGTCCAGGAGCCGGAGCGACGATGCGCTGCTCATCGAATCGCCACAGTGCGGGAACTATCGGCAGTTACCTCAACCGTAGCGCTGGAGCCGTTGAGGCGACAGAAGCAGTCCTTGAGGAGCGGCAATCTCGCCCATGCGGCCTAATGCCTGAAAGGGCGGAGGCCGCCAGGTCCGATTGCCGCTACTGCTTCTAATCAGGGAAAGACAGCATGAGCAACAGTTCGCCGCGATTCCGAGTCGTCAGCCCCGACCTTGGAGGCTATTGAGCGGGCCGACCGGTTGGCCACCCACAACGTCCACAAGATCAATCCAACTCCGCAGCGGTTGGAGGCCACTCTGGAGGTGGCGAGGCGCACTCAGCAGCAGTACGGCGTCGCTCCGCTGACAAGCTCGCCGCACCGCGTGCCTGAAATCAGGCGCGAGGCGGCTTCGGCTGGGGCGTTTGTTGCGCCTTGTCTGCAAACTCCTGGCAACTCCGGGCGTCGTCTAGAACCCATCCGGACAATCAGTGCTCTCTTTCCCGAGAGTTGCACACCAATTGGATTCGATGGGGGCCCCAGCTAGACCGATAAAGCCCTTCGCCTTGGACGTGCCACCGACTTGCGCCGATCCCACCCGGTAAGCGTGCTGATTCCGGGTGCTGATCTCACTGGTGCCGACAATCCATGCCCCATTGGGGCTGATCGCTACCGGACGGTTGTACGGGCCGCCGAGTGTTCCCAGCGTCTGCAGATTGGTCGCGAGCGTCCATAAAACGGCAACGTTCCCACCCTGAGCATCCAGAGCACTCCCGAGGATGTACCCATTATCGGCGATCCGCTCCGCGCGCATCGTGTCGCCATCGGGGGTGCCGAGATCCAGCCCGTCCTCGGAGTCGGGATCGTCGGTGGGGGCCCACACAAAACTCCGAGTCGTTCCGTCAGTCGCGGTGTAATTCCCGGTGATCGTGCCTGCACTGTTCATGTCGGCGGCAAATACCTGCTGACCCACTGCAGCTTCGCGCGGTAACCCACGCAACATCGCAGGCGCGCCGCCGGATGGGTTCCAACGAACAGCCGCCAGGTCGCCGACCGTGTCCTCGCATGTTCCTGCGGCATAGCCGTTCGGATTAACAGCAATGGCCACGCAGTTTGATCCGCCCGGGATTCGGGGGAGTGATGCGACGTTGTAGCCCCCAATGGCGTTCGGCGTCCACTTCACAGCCAGGGTGCCGCCGTAGCGCAAGTCGCAATAGCCTACGAGCGCGGGAGTCGCCGCGTGCCCCATGCTGGTGATATGACAATCGGTTATGGGCGAAAGTAAGGGTGGAAGCAATCCAGGGACAGGCAGCGCTGTCGCGTTAGTTTGCCCATTTTTCCATAGGACCGGATGGTCCGTTCCGTCGGGATCGGTGCTGATACCAGCCACGCTGCCGGCTTGGTTCATGAGCTGTGCTTCGGCGCGATCATGTCCAGTCCGCGCATTGAGTATTTGCGGCACCGCAGACGGAAGTGATGGGGTCAACCAGCGTACGGGAAACCGCTCGCCATCCGCCCCAAGTTCACAGTTACCCGCCACAGCGTTGCTCCCGCCGATACCCACAACGGAACAAGGGCCGTCGACTTCCAATCCAGGTAATGCCATCGCCGCGCTGCTGCCACTGGCCCAATAGGTAGGGACGATATCTCCGGCAGGCGTTCGGCATTTACCTACTGCGGCTCCCTCGTTGTTGACATCGATCGCCATACAGAGGTTGCCGCCCAGCGTTCCCAGCGCAGACAGTGCCGCAAGGGAGGGGTGGGGCATGAGCCAAGCGAGCGTCGCAAAGAACGCGAGATTGCGCGAGATATTGTTATGCATATCCCCTCTCCATTTCGGCCGCACATCCGAAGGCGAGGGTATTGGACGACCCGCCGACGGAACCTGCCTGCGGTCACACGGTGAGCATTAGTGAGCTGGAGCTGCTTTTTGAACAGCGACATCCACGCATGCCAGAACGGGACGCAGAAAGCGTAGGCCTGGTCGGCGTCGCCGGCGGAAGCTTTGGGTCGGAGCCCGCACGCCTGGTTTCCGCACTCGGGTCTCGGCCATCGGCGCCGCCCCGGCGATGCAACACACCCTGCGCGAAATGCAGTCGTTGAATCTGCAGCGGGAAATGCAGCTTTCGCAAGAAGGCATGCAGCGCGGACCTGATGATCCGAGTCGAGGGCCAGGACGTAGTCGGGCGATCAGTCAGGCAGTCGATTGGCTGCGCAGTCCGACACCCGCTGCGAAGCCCGGAACCTTGGAGGCAATGACAGTGCAACCAAATACTACTGAGTTTTCGGTAGGGCCCATTCGACAGCGCGGGGCTACGATACTTCTCAGGTGCGCAGCCATCGGCTCCATCCAGCAGGAGCAGCTACTCATTCGCAAGGCACGCGTGGAATGCGAGGCCACGGTCTCCGGGACTACCCAGTCGTTCTGCTTCTGGCTGATAGCGATGGTCTGACGAAGCGCCGTCGACTCATCTGTATGATGCCGTTAGACTCAGTGTATGGTTCGAAGTGTTGCCACGGCATGGCTCTGAAGCGGCCGACCTCACGACGACCTCGATCCGATGCCTTCATTGCGCAGGCCGTTGGGAACCGAGGGCGGTTCCTTCGCCGATGCAATCGCTGCGCAGAGATATAAACCAGGAAATTTCGCGCAAAAATTGCGACCATTCGATAGTCAGGAAACGGAGATTCCCCCATGGACTCGATGAAGAAGATCCTTCTGCTGCCCGCATTGCTGCTTCTGGGCTGGAGCGTCCAGGCGCGCGCGCAATGCTCGGTAGCCGGTGGCCAGCAACAACAGCAGTGCATGCAGAATTTCGTGCAGAACGTGGTCGTGCCGTATCAGCAGGCGATGCAGGCGGCAGCGCAGAATCAACCGCTGCCGCCCCCGGAAAGTCCGATGGAGGCGATGCAGGCCAAGGCCGGCGCGCAAGCGCGCAAGGGTTGGGGCGCGATCGCGGCGTCGCCGGGACTGGCGCAGCTCGGTATCGCCGGCGATCTGGGCAGTCAACGCAAGGCCGAAAGCGCGGCGCTCAAGCAATGCGCCGATCAGGGCGGTCAAGGCTGTACGCTGATGGCGAGCGCGAACAACGCCTGCATCGCGGTGGCGTTCAATGCCGACAAGCTATTCGCCAGCGCGGTGGGCCAGGACGAGATCGCCGCCAGCCGTAACGCGCTGAGCGGCTGCAATGCGAAAAGCCCGGACAAGATCTGTAATCTGCGTAGCGAGCCGCTGTGTTCGGGCATCGCCGGCGGTTTGCTGCAAACTGGCGGCATGAGCGCCCAGCAGCGCGCGCATTTGTTCGAAATCGCCGGCGACGATCGACAGTTCTTCGGCGCGCTGGCCGGCAACGGTAAGGCCGTGTACTCGGCGGCGAACGCGCTGTCGCAGGCCGATGCCGAGAAATCCGCGAAAAGTCGTTGCACCGGGCCGGCGTGCAAGTTGATCGCGGCGCATAGCAATAGCTGCCTGGTGGCGGCATGGCCGAAGAAAGGCGGCGCGCCGTTCGTGGCCGAAAGCTCCTATCCGGAAGCCGCGCGCGTGGACGCGCTGAGCCAGTGCGCCGCGGCGAACGGCGCCGGTTGTCTGGTGTCGGCGCCGAACTGCTCCGGCCGCGCATATTTCGACTACGACTACGCGCGCATCCACGCCGGCGCGAAGGCCGATACCGAGCGCAGTCGTCAAGCCGGAGCGGCGCTGCTCGAACCTTGGGTTGGCCGCACCGAAGCCGAGTTCCGCGCTCATTGGGGTTTTCCGTCGGCCACCACCGAAGTCATGCAGGGAGAGTCGCGGCTGACCTATGAGAAGGGTTATCGCGGCAAGAATGGCGCAGAGCATTCCTGCAAGGTGGCGGTCTTCACCCGCGCGTATAAAGTCTTTTCTTACTTCACCGAGGGCGACGTTTGCGCGGACATCGTACGTTGACGCTCGCCGTCTAAAGCGCCCGTGTGCGGTTTCGTCTGTGTTGATCTGGGCCACGAAGCAGCTTCGGCCTGAATGAATTATTAGCCACCGGTCGCACGCTACTCGTACCTGACTGTGACACAGCGTAAACAGCTGACTTCGTTGAAGCAGGAGGTTGAAACACTCCGGCGTGGCGTCAAGTCCGCCTCTAAGGGGTTTCGTCAGGCCGATCCGGTCAAGAAGGCCTCCAATGCACCGGCAGCTGCGATCCGATACTCGTCCGTCGGCCTTCGGAAACTGCGGGAACGCCTCGGGCTCAGCCGCGACGCCTTTGCACCGCTATTGGGGGCGAGCTCGCAGGCGATCTATAACTGGGAGCAGACCGATACTCGGCCGCGACAGGAATTCCTGCAGAAAATCGCAGCCTTGCGAGGCCTGAGTAGGAAGCAGATCGACGCGCTTATCGAACAACACGCGTCTAGGAAGGCGGCGATCAAGCCTGCGGCGACTACGAAGAATGCGCGCAAGGCGGGGGTCAAGCAGAAGTCGGGCTCCAGTCCCGTCGCCTAATCATTCCGGCCGGCTCTACCAGCCGAAGCGAGCTTCGCTATATGAGTCTGGCGCGAACTAGCTTTCACTTTGAACGCCACTCGCGCTTGCAGAGCCTGCCTCCTGGCGTCCACTAGGAGGCCCCTTCTCTGGCTCTGTCGTTCGCCCGCACCTCGCAGCGCTGTGTGTAGAGCGCCCGGAGCATGGTTTGCGACGATTCTCCTACGCCACCATTGCGACCAAATGGAGCGCGGATAACGTCGGTAGCAGTATCCAAGCTGCGGCCTCGGAAAGCCAATGATCTCGGCAGGAACTAAGCCAATATCCATAAACATAGAACATCAAGCCGTCGCTAGGTTACGAGCGCTGCCGTATTGTGAACGTAGTAGGAAATACGCTCGGCTGTCAGGGCGAGCTCGTCCGCCTCTTTCTCCAGAAAATCCGGGGCAAACCCCGGGTGACGCTGATTGACCTGCTCAATGATCGCGGTCTTGAAATATTCGTGCGCAATCGGAGTGTTCAACCTGACAAATGCGCTATGTAATGCCTTGTGGAACCGCTCCTCATCGAGTGGGTGCCCGGTGTGCCATGTGTCCACACGCAGCCAGGGATCTAGAATCGTCTTCAGTTCGTGGATGTCCATATGCGTCTGATGGCTCGGTCGTAGGCGGATGATGAGCTTAGGAGATAGAAGATTTTGGCGACATACGTCACAAAGTGTCTTCTTCTGTCGCATTCTGTGCGACTAGCCACTCCTAATCTGCATGATGGGGAGATCGGTCTTCCGCTTCGCTCAGTGCCCGAAACGCCACTTGCTGCATGCCATTTAGGATAGATGATGAATACGGAGGTTATGTCCTCACGCATCGAAACATGCGTAACGTGGCTCTACGCCGCCGCGACCTTCGCATTGGTTGCTTGGGTCGTGCTTACCGTCGCGCGTTCGGCTTACCCGATTGCCAGTTTGGCGTTAGTTATCGCGGGTATCCTGTTCGTTCTAGGATTCGCGCTTACGGCAACGCCAGTCGTGAAGAGAGTATGGTCGCACCCGGTTGGAAAACTCGCATTCACCATCTCCAATTTTGTGGTGCTCTTGATAGCTGGTTCATTGGCGAGAACTGTTCTGACGTCCGCAACCGGGCTTCCGGGTCAGGACTTCGATTGGGCAGTGGCCATGCTTTCGGTGCTGCTCTACATCCCCGCAGCGATCGCGGCCACGTCAGCAATCCTCGGCACATACGCGGTCGCTGGGCAGCTATGGTTATATGCGCAGCTGATCACGACCGGCGGCAGCAATCAGCAGGTTTGGCGGCTGGCTTGCAACGTAGCTGGCGCATTCGCGGCGCTGTTCTTTGTGCTTGGCGCGATTGAGCAGTATGAGAAGAATCGACACTTGCTTAATCCGCTCGCTATCTACTTCGCCTACGCAGGTGACTACCAGCCTGTCCGCTCATATCCGGGCATCGCCCCCGGTACACTCGTAGTGTTCCACGAGAACGGTGTCGTCTCTATGCTGAATCCAGAAGGCGACCCGAGAATAACGATCACAAAGTTGGAATAGATAGCGACGTTTCGTAGAGCCCTCCGCGAGAAAGGACATCGTGTCGCATGATCATCACTCGTACCATTGGCCCGCTGCACTTCGAAGACCTGGACCCGAAACGGTTCGAAGACCTCGTGCGGCAGCTTGCATACGAGTTCAAGCCCTGGCGTCGACTGGAGGCCACAGGACGCTCGGGGAGCGACGACGGGTTCGATGTTCGAGGCTACGAGATCACTGCCAAGGAGGCTCGGTCCTCTGCTTCGGCGGAAGACGGCGATTCGATTGAGGAGCTGAGCGAAGGCGCTGATGACCGGCTCTGGCTTATCCAGTGCAAACGTGAACGGGCCATCGGGCCGAAGGCGTTGGTCGAGTACTTGGGCGATACTGCGCTCGACCCGGATGAGAAGCTTCATGGACTTGTTTTCGCGGCGGCCTGCGATTTCTCCAAGAAGGCCCGCGATGACTTTGCCAGGAAGTGCCGCGAGATGGCATTGGAGGAGTGGCACCTCTGGGGCAAGGCTGAGTTAGAGGATCGGCTTTTTCGGCCTGAAAACGACCACCTCTTGTTCGCCTACTTCGGCGTCTCTCTTACGATCCGTCGACGTTCGCAACGGGCCGACTTGCGTGCCAGGCTTGCCATGAAGAGGAAGGCGAACCGCATGCTGGAGGACCACTCCCACGCGCCGCTGCTACTGCGCTCACCTGATGCCATCGAGTACCCGTATACCGGCGACCTCGCCAATTTCAAGCAAGATCCGCTGTGGATGGTGTGGCCGTACCGGGGCATGTCGCACGAAGGGCTCAAGTTCTGCACACGACGCTACTTCGCGTACCTCTCTGATGACGGCAAATCGTGGGACGCTGCCATGGCCGTGAACGACGCAAAAAGTAGCACGCATGAGGACCCTTGGCTGGGCGACGACGGATTCGGCGAGAAACGGAAGGCCATCCACGATTTCTGGAATAGGATTCCGGAGGCAAACCAAGCGTGGCTCGAAGTGATCGGTGTGGTGGCATTCGAGGATGTCTTGGACATAGATGACATCGGTGACGAGTACGTGCAAACCCCTCACGTCTACGCGTCGTTTGCATCAGGAAAGCGTGGTCCTTTCACGAGCGCCGACGCTGAGGTCGAGACAACCGGTCGGGGGACCCGGCGCTCTTTCTATCCCGACACGGAGACGGACGGCCGCATCGAGTACTTCCCTGCGGAGTTCCGTGAACGCGACGATGTCAGCAAATGAACAAGCGCCAAGGCCGCTGAGCCTTTTGCGGGTGCATACGCCCGCTCAGGCTGCCTGTTCGTTTCTGTGGAAGCGTTCCCATTCGGTCCGGCTGCTGGCTAAGGGCTAGTCACTTCTGAATCAATAGCAAAGCACACTTGCGGCGTCGAAATACCGGAGTGCTCGGCCAGTTGTTTCGCGCGCTATGGGCGTGCAAGTATCGATTGCCCAATGCAATCACCTGGCTTCGAGACGAGCAACAGGTTGCATCCGGGTCCTCTCGATCAAAGGAGCAGTCCATGGCAGCACGTTATGTACTCAGCCGTTCTGGCTAGCAGTTTCGGTTCGTCCTGAAGGCAGGCAACCATGAGACTATTCTCACTAGCGAGCTCTATAACGCGAAGGGCAGCGCAGAGGATGGCATCGAATCGGTAAAGAAGAATTCTGCGCTCGATGAGCGATACGAGCGCAAGGTCTCCAGCAACGGCAAGCCGATGTTCAACCTCAAGGCCTCGAACGGCCAGGTCATCGGGACCAGCGAGCTCTATTCGAGTGAATCGGCTCGCGACGGTGGTATCGCTTCGGTGAAAGCGAACGGGCCCACGGCAACTGTGGACGACCAAACATAGTGAGACACGGATCGAGGGGTAAGCCCCTCGATCCGCTTATGGCTGGAGGCATCAATGCAAAGCGGCTTCGGTCTGAATGAGTTGCTATGCATCACTAGTATGCTTAAGGCTATCAGCAGCCACCTTGACTGCGTTGTTATGTTTGAAGATAAGTATGGCGATAGCCACTGACGCTAGCGAAAATATTGCAGAAGCCATTGGTGCCAAATGCCAGATCAGCGACGCTAAGCTGGTGAATAGGCACGTCATGCCAATGACGGCGAGAGCGATCGCAATTCCCGATCCTTTTACGGTGTTGAAATGGTGATACGAGGAGCGACCGTAAAAATTATACGCCTCAATGTATTGCCATGCGGCAAGCCACGCTGGGATTGCTAGCGATGCAGAGTAAAGGCCTAGCTTTAGCGCCGAGCTCGATATACCAGTCTGTAAAAGTAGTAGCACTATGGCAGTAGCTACACTGGCGCCACCTATCGCAGAACCCCTCATATTATTGAGATGAGATTCAGTGAGTCGGCGTGTGACTGACTCCATCTCTTCCTCATATTGCTGATTCATTGGCGAGCTCCGCATTGAATTTGGTTGAGCTACAAGCGGCTTCGGCTCAAATACGCCGTCAGCCAGGATGATACTGCTCCGGTCGAACACCGAGCGCGTCCTCCATTACCAGAAGGGCGGCGGACACGCCCGAGCCCGAGAGTTCGTCGCCGCTGAAAATTATCTGCCAGTTGACGTTGCCCGGAGCGCCCGGCAGCCAGGTCACGATTTCAGTCGTCTTGTCTGTTTTTGTAAGGTTGATCTGAGTCCCATCAGGAAGGGTTGCGGTCACATAGGCCCATGCAACTTCATCGTCCCGCTCTAAGACTTCAAGCCCCAGGCGTGCTTCCAGCGTCGAAATCGTTCGACTGAAGTCGACAAAAGAAAGGGCGGCGAAATGAAGTGCTTGCGTCATCATTTGGTTACGGCCTGGGGCGTCGAATCGACTTCGGCAGTTCTAGAGTCCGCTGAACGTACTCTCGGACATCCGTAGCAATAGAGTGCGTAATAAGCGAATTAAGGTCGATGCTGAAGTTTGAGAGAAGGGTGGGCTTGCGTAACGCCTCAATTAAGCCGAGCGGCGAAGCCCGGCACCGGCTTGAATGAACATTAGGTTCGCAGTAGTGGATCGAGCATTTCGCCACGGCTCACCTTGATCTCTAGCTGTGAGGCCCAAGAAGCAGTTTTCGGTGCTGACACAGGAATGTACATGCCGATAAAGCACTTGGGGAAATTATCTATTTTTGGGGACAGGACATGAAAGGAATAGATGTCGAACGCGACTATACAGAAGGGCTTTCCATTCTCGAACCGCTCCCAAGTACACGCATACCTAAAATTGCCGCTGTATGCACGAACCATGTCTGTACTTCCGGTAATAATTGCTTTGCGAATGGCGCTCCCGAAGGCAAAGGTCTGATCCAGTGGTTGACGAAGCGTCCCAGTGGCAACGTCCGCTTCAGGAAGCGGAACATGAAATTTGCTTGGAGTGTCCAGCGGCAAAAACTCGTTGTAGAGCAGCGCGTGCATGCCACGAACTATCCGTGCGGTCGATGGACCTAATGGCACATTAGTAACGGCCGCAGCCTGCCCGCCTTTGAACGGTAGCAGGCAAGCATCCAGCTTTTTCGTGACAGAAGGATCTGAGCTTTTCTTCTTAGTGTGAAGCGCATCGGTAATTATCCCGATAAGCTCGTCGGCGCCGTGCCACTTGTTGTTGCATGCTTTGTGAGTTGGAAGAATTATCGGAAAATTGGTCCTATCAACCGGCGCAAAAAAACCCTTAGGCGGGCAGTGGTCTCGGTCAACGGATCTGCCGTCACTCAATGATTCGCCACAGAGATAGCAGAATTTCGGCTGCCCGTGCTGCCTGAGTTGGGTTTGCGATGATATGTCCACGCGAGTCTATTCCCTGACTTGAGCTCGGCCGCAAAGCGGCTCGGCTCGTGATGTGAACTACGAGTTCAATCAATCTAGAAGGTCAACGCCAGTTATTGAGATAGAAGTAGTACTCCAATGTCTTTCCGCCGCCTTCGAAGAGATATCGATCGCAACGCGACGCGTCCGTGCCAGTCTTGAAATCGCAGAGAACTTGTTCGCGCATGACGATCTCCATCTGCTCTGGCAGGTGGACCGACAGCCAATGTCTTTGCAAGCTAGTCCGGTATTCGCTGTCGGACTTCTTCATCTTCCGTCCAACGACGGTGATTACCACCGGCGACGCCGAGGTGGCATAGGCTTCGGAGAACTTGAACTCAGGCCTAGTCCCTTCATGAGGGTGGACCACGAAGCTCGGATACAACTCGCGCCCGTCCGCGGCGATTGCATCGCGAGCCAGGGCAAAGGCAACGACCAGGCAGCACACGCGGGCAACCGAGTTCATGGACATCCTTTTCCATCGTCTGAGGCGGCGACAAGGACCGTGCGATCGGGCCGGGGACGCGGTTGCCAGTTTACGTCCAGGCTGCCGAATTGATCACCAAAAAGCTCGCCGAGAGGTCCACGACTAAGCTATTGATCTGTAAGCACCGAGAAGTCAGGCCTCTGGTTCCGAGACCACAGGAAGGGAGAAAGAGCTGAAATATCCGACCATTTCGGAGTCGGAACCGACGTTGCGCCGACTCTCCGAAAACCAAGGGCTATTACAGAAATGACCGGGGAATTAGGCGCTTCTGTCTTCCGCTGCACGAGGTCAAAAAAGGGTTTGACGCGGCAACGTGGTGGTGCAACCGGAATTCAGACGTGAAAACAATGCCGACGCACCCAATGGTCGGCTCAAAGCGGTTGGATGTCGCCTCGGCCTCAAAAGATCAAAAAAACCGGCCTTTGTAAGTGTCTGATTTTCAAGGGCGAGCAATGGTCGGCCGACCACAGGCTTGGAGAAAAAGGCCCGGAGAGAGGCGAAAAAATCGCCAAACGGCCTATCTGTGGATAACTCGCCGACCAATGGAAAACGCCAAAAGCCTCGGAAATAAGGCCTACTCGTCGTTGCGACGAGGCGTAGAAAAAGTTGAGGGGGAATTGGCGCGCCCACGGCTGCGGTTTTCAAACCAGTCTATTCACGCAGGTCAACACGCGTCTACATAGGGCGCCAACCTGCCGTATTCGGCCTCTGTGGAGAGAAGCGGCGGCCGCAGAGCAAGCTCGACGGCCGCCAACTAGCGTCATCAGTTGCAGCTGCCCTTGTGGTTTGCCCTCACACCATGGCACCGCCATCGCGCCACTGGAAGCCGCGTGCAGGCTTCCGCCCTGGGATACGAAGAGACGCATCGACGCGCGTTTCTAGCCGCTGTCTCTACAGCGATCGTCGCCGCATCCATCGCAGCTTCAAGGCTATCGCCCTCCACGGCAATCTTAGTTCCTGCCGCAGCAGGCAAGGCCAGCGACAACCCGGCCGCCAATGCCATTGGTATTGTCCACCTCATGACCCACCGCCCATGCATTGCTGCGCGGCGGCGGCCGAGAACCCCTTTGCCGCCTTAATTACGTCGTCCAGCGTCGTTGGGCGCTGCGCGCAACTGCCCTTGTGATTCGCACGGATGGCCACGCACTGCCAGTGCCCATGAACTTGGTTGCACGACTCCAGCTTCGGATACTCGGAAACACAAGTGCCGGCGACGGTTGCGGCCCGCTCGACTGCGACTATCGTCTTGTCCATCGCCTCGCCCAAATCCTTCGAAACTGCCCGGACGGGTTCGCCGGCGTTGACGTTGACCGCTGCGAGAACTAGGCAAGTGGCAACCCATGAGATTGACAATTTCATAAACATCCCCTATTTGGATAGATAGCAATTATGGGTGCGTCTAAACAATTCCGACGCAACCAAAACAACGCAAAAACAAGCGGCTGACCGGCCGCGCGCTCGGACTGAAGTCTTGTGCCCAGGGGTACTGGCCTAGCCTCGGACGGCAGCAGCGTAGTTGGGGAGGGGGTGCTCACCCCCATCCAAGGAGTTCTCTGACGGGGTCGGATCAGCGAAGTCTCGGCCTTTTCTCTCGGGATGTTCACCTGACCTGAGCCGCCGAAGGGGGGCTGACGTTGTGCGATGCCGCTTCCAGTTCGAAACCGCGGGCGGCATTGTCTCATCTGCTGCGATTAGCCTATGGGGCGTTGCCGCCGAGGCCGACCCACTGAGGTAGAGATGCCCCTTCATCAGACTGCGTTTTTCCAAGACGACAACAAGCAGTGGGTCGAGGCACATTACAAGGAGTTGGCGCGACCGGATCGACGGGCCTACCTGAAAGCCCGCCAGCTACGCGAACGGCCGAATGGCGACATCCGGCTTGGTATTCGCAATCATCCAGAAACGCCCCATTTCTTTGCTAGGCGCCCACTGCGAAGGCAGTTTGATGCGCGCGCATTGGAAAGCGAAGAGCACAACAAGGGACGCGACATCCTGCGTGGGTTCTTGAACAAGAACTCGACACGCACCTGGATCGGTTACTACGAAACACCTTGGTTGGAAGACAAGGGCTTCGAGAAACTTCTTGATCTCAAGGAATTTAAGTGGGAGAAAGAGGTTGCATTTGGTCTGGTACGCGGAAGGTTTATTCGCTTCGATCTTCTGGGCCGATCCGATGCTGAAATCGAGCTGACAGACAAAAACCCCTTCGTAGCGATCGAAGTGGTCGACACTCATTTTCATTCGATCGAGTCATTCCGCGCCCTGCTGCAAGCCAGTTCCGACTTCCCGCTTGTCGTCGCGTACTACTTCATCCAGAAGGGGGCGCAGCTCAACTGTATGTATGGGCCTGGAAAATTAGGCCGCTTCGCCAGACTGCGGATTCAAGCCTATATCGCCGATGGTTCGTTCTGGCTTCGCGATGACCGAATTGAGGACCAGCTTCCCGGGGTCAGCCCGGCGCAGCCAGACGCGTATTACCACGCGGTCAAGGAACGCCTCTACGGGGATGGTTGGATCAGACGTGAGCCCGACACCAAGTAGTTGTCGGCATGGCCGCAACACCGATGCTGCCCTGACGAATAACCCTGCGACAATTTTTCGGGCAGGCGTCTCCCTTCGCAAAGTCGGGGGCTAGCGGAGGCTGGTGGCCTCTCGGCATAGTTGGCGGCCACCACCACGGCCGCGTCAACCCGGCCTACCTAGCTTCGGAGAACACGATGCGAAAATGGATCTTTCTCACCTATTTTCTGACGACTCCTGCCTGGGCGCAGGAGCAGTGCGAGGCCTTTCTAGCGGCTGACCCGAATCTGCAAATGCAGTTCATCCCCCATCTGGCGGCACCGCCGAACGCTTATGTTGGCATCAGCTACAACAGCGAGTCCTTGGTGCAGGTCCAGGCAAATGACATCTCGGGCCGGAAGGCAAAGATCGTCAAGAAGAACGGCCAGGAGACCTGCGACTGTTTCAAGATGATCACCGACAATTGCAGAACGATCTACGTGCCTGCCAACAAAGGCACCTTCACGGTCCTTGACGCATACAAGCGGGGATTACTGTTCGTCATACCCGAAAAAAACGATGAGATCAGCACGCGAGCCGACCGCGCTTGCTTTCCAGGCGAACAAGTTGTTCAGCCCATAGTAGTGGCGGGTTGATTGCCAAGTCGTTGACGGTGGTGCCGCTGGGTAGCGTGTCGTCCAAAATGGCGGCGACGAGCTGCGGCGCCAGCATCGTCAAGTTCAACAACCTCGCGATCTAGCTGAAGTCCATCTTTTCGCGCGCTGTGATCTCGTTGATGGGGACGTCTCTCCGGAGACAGCGTCACTAGCCACCGCCCCCCCCGGCGCCCGCTGCAACGCGATGTAGTAATGTTTCAGGCAACGTTGGGGGGAAACACTCGTGCCTCGGATACTTGCCGGGACGGCAAGCTGGCCCGACCCAGCTTAGCCAAGAGAAACGCTTCTGTCCGAAAGTATCTCAGTCGAAGCCGCTTCGCGGCTCGGCCTGGATGAAGAATTCTGCGTCAGCCATGCTTGACGACTGTTTTTCGGCCTATTGAACTGCTCTTGCGCGCGGTCGGCCTTCCTAGGCCGGGGATCAGGAAGTCCGTGACGTTGCGGCCATACTCCGTCTTCTGGGCCAGCCACCGCGGCATACGCCCACGCCCCGACCAAGTGTTGCGCTCGTTCTCTGGGTCGCGGTACTTGGCAGCAACCTTGCTAACCTTTCGCCGCGACGCCCGCTTCTTACCCGCGATCCCAACTCCTGGCTGAGCTCCGTAGAGTTCCTTGATCGTAATACTGCATGCGCACCTGAGTCAGCAGATGGTTTTTCGAATCGTAGGTGCGATGAATGGTGTTGCCGGCATGGGTGAGGTAACCCAGTGACCAGACGCCTGATCGCATGGTCATGGAGGTCTGGAGACTTGACGGAAGCAGCAACCAGGAGTATTAGCGTTGCAGGCAGAGCTAAGGGACAGGATCCTGCTGCCAGCTCTGATGGGGTACTGCTGTCGTTTGTGATGCGAGGCATCTGCTTTTTGCAGAGGCCCTCTCAACGGCTGGTTGTGCGTCGGAGCGGGGAAGCAAAAAATGGAAACGGGACATGAAGTCGGCGCACGGGGCAGCGCGGGTCAGTCTTCTGTCGTGCGTGGGAGTGATCGCGCTTGCGATCCAGTAGGGAAGATAGGCACTTGGCTCTTGGCCGCAGTCCTACTGTTGGCCGCATCGGCAACGCACGCGCAGGTGCAGCGCACCATCATCAATACCGGCTTCGAGCAACCGCCGCTTAACCCAGCAGGCGGATGCCTCAGATTTCTCGCCGATAGCGTCGTGCCCGGCTGGGTCACTACGGAGCCCGTTAGAAGCGGTCTCAACACGACGGATTGTCAAGGCGTACCCATTGCGGGCGCGAGTGCCACCGGCCGTCCCCTCGAGCTCTGGGCAGGCGGGTTCGCAGGCATTCCTCCCCGTGCGGGGACTACCTTTGTCGAGTTGAATGCCTTCAATGCGGCACGCTTGCGCCAGGATGTCTGCCTACTCAATGGCGAGACCGTGGACTGGAATGCGAGTCATCGGGGTCGCAGCGGCACAGACGTCATGGAATTCAAGATCGGCGCCATCCCCATTGCGCGGATGGCGACAGCGAATGACGGCAGTTCCAGTTCGATCACGCCTTTCTTGGGGACGGCGGATACGCCGATTCAGGCGGGCAATGGGTGGGTCGACTACGGCGGTGTATTCAGCTACACCGGGGCTACCGGCACGGTGGATCTGGGCTTTGAAGCAATCAGCGCAGCCGGGGGCGTCACCCAAGGCAACTTTCTCGACAATATCCGCGTCAACCTGCGCCCGTTCGTCGAATTCGCACAGGCTGCGTACACGCAGAACGAAACATCCCCGCTCGGCAACCGTCCCCGGTTGCTGGTAGCGGGCACGGTCCCGGCAGGCGGCATGACCGTGACGGTGACCATTACCGGCGGCACCGCGACGTTGGGGCTCGACTACACCACCGCCTCGGGCACGACCGATGTCTCCGTGTTCATTCCGGAAGGTGTGTACGACAGCAGCTCGTTCCCGTTGCCGATCACCATCCTAGACGATGGTCCCGGCGACCCGGGCGAAACCATCACCTTCAACATCGCCGATACCGCCGGCACCGGCGCGCCCTACAACCTGGCGTCCTTGCAGACCTGCGGCGGCGCGCCGCTGGCGAACACGACCAGCACGATCAGCGAAGACCCCGATCCGCTGCCACGCATCCAGCTGACCAAGGCGCTGTCGGCCAACCGGCTCAGCGTCAATGACCAGTTCGTGCTGCGCATCATCGGCACCAACGGCCGGCAGACCACGACGACGGGTACGGGCAGTGCCGTGGGCAACGGCACCATCACGGTGGGGCCAGCGGCCGTGGGCTCGGTCTACACCTTGTCGGAAGTGATGTCGGCCGGGAGCAGCTCGCCGCTGTCGTCCTATTCGCCCGCGATTTCGTGCACCAACGCCACGCCCAACTCCGCCACGGTGCTCCCCAGCGGCAGCGGCAGCAGTTTCACCCTGACGGTGACCCAGACCGACAACATCAGTTGCGTCTTCACCAACGAGGTCACCAGCGCGCCGGCCTTCATTGAGGTGGTTAAGACCGTCACCAGCGGCCAGCTCTACGACAGCGTCGGTGACATCGCCACCTACAGCTATGTCGTCACGAATATTGGTGCCGTGGCCGTCGATACACTGACGGTTACCGACAACAGGATTGCCGCGATTAATTGTGGTGGGGTGACCACGTTGGCTCCAGGAGCCAGTGTCACGTGCTCCGGCAGCTATACGGTTACGCAGGCCGACATCGACGATGTGCTGGTCACCAATATCGCGACCGCACAGGCCCGCAGCACGACGACGGGCCAGTTTGCAATCGATACCGATGATGCGGTGATCAATCGTGCGTTCCCGGCCCTGACGGCGGACAAGCGGACTACGGCGACGAACTACACGTCGGTCGGGCAAGTCATTCCCTACACGTATGTCATCACCAACACCGGCAACACGGTGATCGATGCGTTGACGGTGACCGACAACCGCATCGCGGTGGTGAACTGCCCGGTGACCACCTTGGCGGTGGGCGCGAGCACGACGTGCATGGGCAATTACGCCATCACCCAGGCGGACATCGATGCGGGCACGCTGACCAACGTCATGACGGCGACGGGCACGCCGCCTGCCGGCACGCTGGGGGTGATCACGGACTCGGTGACCCTCACCGGACCCACTGCCACTCCGGCGCTGACGCTGGACAAGACGGCCGTGTCGGGCAATCCGTACGACGGCGCTGGCGATGTCGTCAACTACCAATACCTGGTGACCAACACCGGCAACGTCTCCATCAGCGCGTTGATCGTCAGCGACGACCGGGTCGCCACGGTGACCTGCCCGGTGACGACATTGGCCCCCAGTGCCAGTACCACGTGCACCGGCAGCTACACCATCACGCAGGCCGACCTGGATGCGGGCGCGGTGACCAATCTCGCGAATGCGACCGGCACGCCGGCCCGTGGCACGCTGACGCCAGCGACGGACAATGTGACGGTGACGGCCACCGCGACCCCGGCGCTGACCTTGGACAAGACGGCGGTTTCGGGCAATCCGTACACAGCGGTCGGCAACGTCGTCAATTACGAATACCTCGTCACCAACACCGGCAATGTGACGATCAATGGGTTGACCGTGGGCGACAACAGGATCGCCACGGTGACCTGTCCGGTGACGACATTGGCTCCGGGAATCAGCACCACGTGCACCGGCAGCTACACGATCACCCAGGCCGACCTGGATGCCGGGTCGGTGACCAACAACGCGACCGCCACCGGCACGCCGACCCAGGGCACGCTGACACCGGCGACCGACACCGCCACGGTGACGGCCACCGCGACCCCGACGTTGACGCTGGACAAGACGGCCGTGTCGGGCAATCCGTACGACGGCGTGGGCGATGTCGTCAGTTACCAGTACGAGGTGACCAACACCGGCAATGTCACCATCAATGCGTTGAGCGTGAGCGACGACCGGATCGCCACGGTGACCTGTCCGGTGACGACCCTGGCCCCCGGGATCAGCACCACGTGCAGCGGCAGTTACACCATTACCCAGGCCGACCTGGATGCTGGGTCGGTGACCAACAACGCGAGCGCAACCGGCACGCCCACCCAGGGCACGCTGATCCCGGCGACCGACAATGCGACGGTGACCGCTGCCGCGGCCCCGATGCTGACGCTGGACAAGTCGGTGGTGTCGGGCAATCCGTACGACGCGGTGGGTGATGTCGCCAGTTACCAATATGTGGTGACCAACACCGGCAACGTGACCATCAGCGCGTTGAGTGTCGCCGATGACAGGATCGCCACAGTGAGCTGTCCGCTGACGACCTTGGCCCCGGGCGCGAGCACCACGTGCACCGGCAGCTACACGATCACCCAGGCCGACCTGGATGCCGGGTCGGTGATCAACAATGCAAGCGCGACCGGCACGCCGGCCAGTGGCGTGCTGACCCCTGCGACCGACAGCGCGACGGTAACCTCCTCGGCGACCCCGGCGTTGACGCTGGACAAGACGGCGGTCGCGGGCGATCCGTACGACGCCGTGGGTGATGTCGTCAGCTACGAATACCTCGTCACCAATCCCAGCAACATCACGATCAACGCCTTGACCGTTACCGACGACAAGATCGCCACGGTGACCTGTCCGGTGACGACGCTGACGCCCGGAGCCAGCACCACGTGCATCGGCAGCTACACGATCACCCAGGCCGACTTGGATGCCGGATCGGTGATCAACAACGCAACCGCGAGCGGCACGCCGGCCAGCGGCGTGCTGGTGCCGGGCACGGACCGCGAGAGCGTGAACGCTACCCAGTCGCCTGTGCTGACGTTGGACAAGACGGCGGTGTCGGGCGATCCATTCGATGCGGTGGGCGATGTCGTCAACTACGAGTACCTCGTCACCAACACCGGCAACCTGACCATCACCGGGTTGAGCGTCACCGATGACCGGATCGCCACGGTGACCTGCCCGGTCACGACGCTGGCGCCGGGCGCCAGCACCACGTGCACCGGCAGCTACACCATCACCCAGGCCGACCTGGATGCCGGCGCGGTGACCAACATCGCCACCGCCAACGCAGATCAGTCGATCGTGCCACCCACCGACACGGAGACGGTCGCGGCGGTGGCGGCCCCGGCGCTGACGCTGGACAAGACGGCGGTGTCGGGCGCTCCGTTCGATGCGGTGGGCGATGCCGTCAATTACCAGTACCTCGTCACCAACACCGGCAACGTGACGATCAATGCGCTGACCGTCACCGACGACAGGATCGCCACGGTCACCTGCGCCGCGACGGCGCTGGCGCCGGGCGCGAACACCACCTGCTCGGGCACCTATTTCACGACGCAGGCCGACCTGGACGCCGGATCGGTGACCAACATTGCGACCGCGACCGGCACGCCGACACAAGGCACGCTGACACCGGCCACGGATACGGTGACCGTCAATGCCATCGCGACGCCAGCCCTGACCTTGGACAAGACGGTGGTCTCGGGCAATCCGTATGCCGCGGTGGGTGATGTCGTTGGTTACCAATACGTGGTGACCAACACCGGCAACGTGACGATCAGTGCACTGACCGTCACCGACGACAAGATCGCCACGGTGACCTGCCCGCTGACGACGTTGGCGCCACAAGCCAGCACAACATGCACCGGCAGTTACACGATCACCCAGGCCGACCTGGATGCCGGGTCGGTGACCAACAACGCGAGCGCGACCGGCACGCCGGCCAGCGGCACGCTGACGCCGGCCACGGACAGCGCGACGGTGACTGTGTTGGCGTCGGTGAGCTACGGCAAGACGGTCAGCACCGCCGGTCCGGTAGCGGTGGGTGATGCGATCACGTTTACCTTGTCGGTGACGGTGGCCTATGCCGCGACCACGCATGCGGTCACGCTGGTCGACACGCTGGGCCCGGGCCTTGACTTCGTGGCCGTGAACAGCGCCGGCGTGTTTACCTGCAATGATGCCAATCCACTGGTTTGCACATTGCCGGCCGGCACGGCACCGGGCACCTACACGGTGAGCTACACCGCCACGGTCAACACCAGCGCCACCGGCACGGTAACCAATACGGTGGTCGGCACGAGTGATCCGAACGACCCGCGTCCGCCGACCTGCGCCGGCACGTGCAACACCAGCACGCCGGTGGCGCCCCCGGCGGTGAGCTACAGCAAGACCGTCGACACGGCCGGCCCAGTGGGGACCGGCGATGTCCTCACCTTCATCCTGACCGCCACGGTGAGCAACTCGCAGACCACGGGCGTGGTGACCCTAACCGACACGCTGGGCCCGGGCCTGACCTTCGGGGAAGTGACCAACGCCGGCATCTACACCTGCAATGCGGCCAACCCGCTGGTATGCACGCTGCCTGCCGGCACGGCGCCAGGCACGTATGCATTGAGCTACACCGCCACGGTCAATGGCCAGGCGACAGGCTCGGTGACGAACGCCGTGGCCGGCGCCGGCACAGACAATCCGACCTGCGCCGGCACCTGCAGCACCGCCACGCCGGTGGCCGCGCCCGCGATCCACGTGGCCAAGTCGTCCGACCCCGATGCCGATACGGAAGTGCAGGTGGGCGAGACGATCACGTACACCCTGGCCGTGACGGTGAGCAATTCGGCGACCATCGCCGATGTGATCCTGGTCGACACCCCGGATCCAGGGCTGACGATTGGGGCACTGCCCAGCGGTTGCGTGATGAGCGGGGCGACCATCACCTGCACCTTGCCGGCGGGATCGCCGGTCGGTGTCCGTACCTTCGTGTACTCCGCCACGGTCAATGACCAAGCAGGTGCCACCGTCGGCAATGCCGTGACAGCGACTAGCACGGGCAGCGGCCAGTTACCTCCCATTTGCGACAGTTGTTCGACGCAGCACCAGGTCGCCGCTTCCGAATTGCGGCTGGTGAAAATCGCGGCCGTGCGCGAGGTCCGGATCGGTGATCTGGTGCGCTACACGCTGACCGTGGAAAACGTCGGCAACGGCACCCTGACCAATGGCAGCGTCGTGGACACGCCTCCGGCGGGCTTCACGTATGTCGAAGGTTCGTTGCTGGTGGTCGATGGCGACAACCAGGGCAGTGTGGAAGGCCAGCATCCGTTGCGTTTCACCGGCCTGGATATTGCCGCCGGTCAGAGCGCGACGTTGACCTATCTGATGCGCGTCGGCGCAGGCGTGCGTCCCGGCATGCACCAGAACCAGGCCCAGGCGTTCTCGCCGACGACGGGCGAGCCGATCTCCAACGTGGCGACCGCGCAGGTCGAACTGGTCGCCGATCCGCTGCTGGATGACAGCCTGATCATGGGCACGGTGTTCGATGACCGCGACGGCGACGGTTGGCAGGATCGTGCGGATCTGAGCGGTGTGCAGGTGCAAGGTGGGTTTGCGCCGAGTGCGTATATCGCGAACTCGACTACCGTCGACCGCGGCGCCGGTCCGCAACCCGAGCCCGATGCGAGTTCGCCGATGCTGCATGGCATCGACGTGGGTGCGATTAGCGCACGCCAATCCGACGCCGATCCGGAAGACGCGCATCAGGTGATCGTGCGCCAGCGTCTGAGCGCTCTGAGCTTCACCAACGACTTCGTGCTGACCAGTGCCGAGGGTGTCACTGTGCGGATGGATGCCGCTGGCACCACCACCGTCGAGAAACAAGCCGAAGCGGCCAAGGGCTTGAACGCCGCCGCGCCGACGGTGGAGCGGCGTGTCGCACAAGGCGAGGGCGGCTATGTCGTCGACTACATCATTGGCAACGCCGGCGTCGATGAACGCGGCATTCCCGGCGTACGCATCGCGTCAACGGAAGGGCTGCTGATCGAAACCGACCAGTTCGGTCGTTACCACCTGGCGGGCATGTCGGGCGGTCCATGGGAGCGTGGCCGTAACTTTATCCTGAAGGTGGACCCATCCACGCTGCCGAGCGGCGCCGAGTTCACTACCGACAATCCGCTGCTGCGCCGGATCACTCCAGGCCTGCCGGTGCGGTTCGACTGGGGCGTCAAGCTGCCGGCCGGAGTGATCGAAGGCGGCACCGAACAGATCGAGATGGCGCTGGGCGAGGTGTTCTTCGCTGCGGGCGGTGCCGAAGTGCAGCCGCAGCATCAGCCGGTGCTCGAGAAGATCGCGACGAAGGTACGCGAGTACCACGGCGGTGAGGTGGTCATCGATGCCAATGGCGACACCGAAGGCCTGGCGTTCGACCGCGCGAACGCCGTGAAGGCGGCATTGACCGACTTGCTGGATGCCGAGTCCCTCAAGGGCGTGGTCATCAGCGCCCGCGGCCATGTCGATGATCCGGAGTCGCTGGTGGTCGGATTGGACGAGGGCGGCACCGTACTGGGCACGGTGTTGTTCGACACCGACCAGTCGACGATCAAGCCCGAGTTCGAACCGCTGCTGGACAAGGTGGCGGCAGATCTGGAGCAGCGGGGTGGAGGTGCGGTCGTGATCGCCGGGCACACCGACGTGCGTGGTTCGTATGCCCACAACGCTGCACTGGGGATGCGCCGCGCGAAAGCGGTGTACGAGGCAATCGCCAAACGTCTGAGCCCGGGGGTGCGCGCCAAGGTGCGCGTGGAAACCGGGAACGATCCGGCAGCCCCGGTCAGCACGGAGCGCAAGCAGGGGGGGCAGGGATCATGAAGATGAAGTTGCTGGATTACACCCTGATCAGCCTGCTGGCGGGCATGGCCCCCCTGGCGGCAGCGCAGAACACGACCGGCACGCCGCAGGAGCAGCCGCCGGAACAGGAACAGCCCGAAGCCGCGGCCCCGACCGTGGACTGCACGGACGATACCTGCACCGACAAAAGCGGATTGCTGTTGCGCCTGCGCACGCGCAGCTACAGCAAGCCGGTCACGGAGGGCACGGGCAAGCAATCCTCGTCCGAAGCGCTGCAACCGGATCGCCGCGCGACAGTGGCGGTGGAACCACCGGGCAAGGCGACCGCGGTCGGCAAGTTCTCGATCGCATTGCCCAACGGCGGTGTGATCTGGGCCACCGAAGACCCGAACCTGGGGCAACCGGAATTGTCGGTGTCGGCGCCGTCTGTGGTGCCCTTCGACGGTGAACGCATCAGCAAACCGATCAGCTTCTTCGTGCGCGGCAACTACACCGCCTTCATCGAGCGCTACGAAATCAGCGTGTACAGGGCCAGCGACGGTGACCTGATCGAACCGATTGCCACCGTCCCGGTGGACGTGGCCGCGGTCGCACAAACCGATTGGAACGGCGAGCTTCCGGCGAAGTATCACTTCCGCGCCGGTGACGAGCTGGTCTATGTGCTGCGCGCCTATGACCGCAACGGCGTGTTCGACGAAACCCATCCGCACACGGTCCAGCTGGTGCGGCCGGAAGAAGCCGAGCGCAGCGGCCAATTGTTGCGCGACAGCACCGAAGGCAGCCTGGGTACCGCACTGACGCTGGAGCAGGCGCAGGATCAAAGCCTGCTGGATGGCGCCTTCGCCGAGAACGGGCTGCGCCAGCAGAACATTCCGATCTATGGCTCGCGCATTCGCATCCAGGGTCGCAACGTGCCGCAGAACGCGTCGCTGACCATCAACGGCGACAACTATCCGGTGGACCAGGAACGCAAGTTCGTCGCCGAGTACCTGGTGCCGGTGGGGCAGCACAGGTTCGACATCGGTGTCCGGCAAGGTAAGGGCGAACCGAAGGCCGGCACGCACCAGACCTTGGCCATCGATGTCACCGGTCGTTACTTCTTCGGCGTCGGCCTGGCCGATGTCACCATCGCGCAGAACGACATCAGCGGTGCCGTCCAACCGTTCGCGGTCGACAGCCGCTACCAGGATGACGTGATCAGCGACGGACGCCTGGCGTTCTACGGCAAGGCCAAGCTGCGCGGCAAATACCTGGTGACGGCACAAGCCGACACCACCGAGCGCGACCTGGAGCACCTGTTCGACGGGTTCTCCAAGGCGTATCCATACGACATCTTCCGGCGCCTGGATCCGGACCTGTACTACCCGGTCTACGGCGACGACTCCACCACCTATCGCGACGTCGACACGATGGGGCGGTTCTACCTGCGGGTGGACTGGGACAAGAACCAGGCGCTGTGGGGCAACTACGCCACCGGCATGACCGACACCGAGTACGCCCAGTACGTGCGTTCGCTGTACGGCGCGGCGTTGGGCTGGCGCTCGCGCGGCATCAACGCGTGGGGCGATCCGCGCTCCGAAGTCCGCGCCTTCGGCTCGGAGGCCGAAACCGCGCCGGGCCACAACGAGTTCATCGGCACCGGCGGCAGCCTGTACTACCTCAAGCACACCGACATCCTGCCCGGCTCGGATGCCGTGGTGCTGGAAGTGCGCGACCTGACCACGGGGCGGGTCGAGAACCGCATACCGCTGCAGCGCGGCGCTGATTATGAAATCGACGAACTGCAGGGCCGCATCCTGCTGACCCGCTCCCTGGCGCAGGTCACCCGCGAAAACAGTCCTACCCTGACCCGCGATGCACCACTGGACGGTTTTGAACAGCGGTTGGTGGTGGACTACGAGTGGCTGCCGTCGGATTTCGATGCCGACAACATGACCGCCGGCGTCCGCGCCAAACACTGGTTCGGTGACCACGTCGGCGTGGGCGTGACCTATGTCGACGAAAACCGCGCTGGCGAGGACTACACCATCGCCGGTGGCGACCTGACCCTTCAGGCAGGCAAGGGCACCTACCTCAAGGCCGAATACGTCCAGACCGAATCGTTCACCTCGCCGGTGTTCTTCTCGGACAACGGCGGTTTCAGCTTCGCGCAGATCAATGCCGAAGGGCCGCGCGAAGGCGAGGCCAAGTCGCTGGAAGCGCGCGCCAACTTCAAGGAACTGGGCTGGACGGAGGAGGACTGGGCCGCCGGTGCGTGGTGGCGCAACACCGGTGCGGGTTATTCGATGAGTCGCTATTCCACGGGCCTTCCGGTCACCGAATACGGTGCGGAAATCCTGGGACATTTCACGCCCAATCTTGGTGCGTATGCCCGCTACAGCCACGCCGAGAGCGGCGCCAATACGCTGATCCAGGCACAGGGAACGCTGGAATGGCGGATCGACGACTTCAATACGCTGAGCGGTGAAATCCGCCGGGTCGAGCAGACCATTGTGGCGACGGACGCCGCCGGCCTGCTGGGCGCACTAAAATACATGCATCACTTCGGCACCGCGCTGGAGCTGTACGGCCTGGCGCAGTTCACGCTGGACGACGACGATGGTCGCTACGCCGACAACGACGCCTTCGCCGTGGGTGGCAAGTACCTGTTCGGCAGCCAGTCCTCGGTGGGCGCCGAAGTCAGCACCGGCGATCGTGGCGACGCGGCCACGCTCAACGCGGAATACCGGCTGAGTCCGGAACATACCGCTTACGGCCGCTACACCTATTCGACCGACACCACTCAGTACGAGTCGCTGTTCAATCCTAACCGGCAGAATGGCTGGACCCTCGGGCAGCGCTGGCGCCTGTCCAACCAGGTGAACATGTTCAACGAAAGCCAGTTCCTGAAGGAGCCGAACCAGTCAGGGCTGGCCCACACCTTCGGCATGGATTTCTATCCGGCGCAGGGATGGAACCTGGGCTTCACGTTGCAGGATGGCGAGTTGACCAACAGCATCGGTGGCAATGTCGATCGACGCGCGGTAAGCGTCAGCGGCGGGCACACGTCGTCAGAGACCGACTGGCAGAGCAAGTTGGAATGGCGTGAGGACAGTGGCGCCGAGCGGCGCGAACAGTGGGTCACCACCAATCGCCTGACCCACAAGATCAACGAGAGCTGGCGCATCGCGGCACGCTTCAACTATTCCAGGACCACGGACGACCTGGATTCGTTGGCCGGCGCGAAGTTCATCGAAGGCAACGTCGGCTTCGCCTGGCGTCCGTGGAACAGCACGCGCTGGGGCCTATTTGGTCGTTACACCTACCTGTACGACCTGGCCACGCTGGGGCAGTCGGGCGGTGCGCAATACGACCAGAAGTCGCAGATCCTCTCGTTCGAAGGCGTCTACAAGCACAACCAGCATTGGGAGTACGCCGCCAAGCTGGCGCGCCGCGAAGGCGAGGTCCGCTTCGGTCGTGGCGTCGGGGACTGGGCCGACTCGGCCACGACGTTCGGTGCCGCGCAGGTGCGCTACGAACTGCGCACCCAATGGCACGCGCTGGCCGAATACCGTTGGCTGGATGTCGATCAGGGCGGCAGCAAGCAGGGCTTCTTGGTGGGACTGGACCGCGACATCAACAAGCACTTCCGCATCGGCGCCGGTTACAACTTCACCGACTTCAGCGACGACCTGACCGATTTCGATTACGACCACCGCGGCTGGTTCATCAATCTGGTCGGTAGTTACTGAAGCAAGAATACGAAACATGACCTGGAGTTACGAGCATTTCATTCGCACTGACATCACCGAGGTAGATCTCCTCAGCTCGGTTTAGCGTCGAACGGGAAATCGCACGCGATGGTTCACGCGAGCAATGCTCGGGATTCCAAGTCAATTGGACGCCGCGCCAACCTGATGCACTTCAACCCGCTTACAGGCTTGCCTAGCTTGGCCTTGCGCCTTGTCCGCAGACACGGAAACTACTTCAGCAATCAGTGCGGATACTAGCGGGTGTCCACGAAATCCTGGTAGCTCCACCTCCCTGGGCGCAGGAGCAGTGCCAAGCCTATCGAGCAGCCGACCCGAATCTGCAAATGCAGTTCATACTCCATCTGGCTGCACCGCCAAAATGCATACGTTGGCATCAACTGCAACAGCGAGTCACTGGTGCAAGTCCAGGCAGGTGACCTCTCGGGCAGGAAGGCAAGGATCGTAAAGAAGAGTGAAGGGGAAACCTGCAACTGCTTCAAGATGATTGCCGACAATTGCAGAACGATCTACGTACCTGCCGGTGAGAAAAATACCTTCAGGCTCATCGACGCGTATTTCCATGGAATGCTCTTCGTCATACCCGAAAGAAAACGATGAGGTCACTCCGTTAGCCGACCACGCCTGCGTTCCAGCCGGTCCACCTGCTCGGTCCAAAGCAAAGCCGGGTTGATTGCCAAGTCGTTGACGGACGTGCCGCTGGGTAGTGTGTCGTCCAAGATGGCCTCCACCAGCGGTGGGGCCAGCATGGTTAAATTCAACAACCTCGCGATGTAGCTGAAGTCGACCTTCTCGCGCGCTGCGATTTCGTTGATCGACGTTACCTCCCCGGACTGCAGCATCTGCTGCCAACGTTCGGCTCGCCCGAGCGCGCGCTGCAGGGCCGTGGGGCGTGTATCCCAAGGGCGCTGTGCGCCCTCAGGGCTCGGGATCTGGACTAGTTTGCGATAGCCGCGCTTCACGATTCGCAAGGGAATGTCGAACGTCATCGAGCCGTCGCTGCCGGCGACGACGTCCACCGTGAACTTGGAGCGGCTCAAGCGGCCTGCTCCCCGTTGCTCGCCAGTAGCTCCGTAGTCAGGCTGGCTAAGCCCAACGGCCGCAGCCGCAGTTCCGCCCGTCGATCATGGACGACAACGCGCTCGATGAGCAGTTGCAGCATCCGGGCCTGTTCGTCGGCGAGCAGGTACTGCCAGATCTCATCCAGACGCAGCATGGCGACCGTCACCTGCGCTTCGTCCAAGGTGCCGTCTAGTTCCAGCGCTTGCGGGATCACCGCCGCGATCATTTCGGGAGCGCGCAGGACGTGCCGCAGTTGCTCGATGACAGCGGCCTCCAGTTCGCCGGCCGACACGCGGGGTAGCTTGACCGCGCCCGCCCCCTCATGCAGCGCGCGCGTGTGGACGTAGTAGCGGTACGTGCGGCCGCGCTTGGTCGTGTGCCACGGCGTCATCGCTCGGGCGTCCGACGCGAAGACCAGCCCGCGCAATGGGAACGGAACCTGCGACCGACCCGGCAAAGTCCGAGTCCGTTCGGGCGAGGCGATGGCTGCCTGTGCTCGTTCCCACAGCGCGGTGTCGATGATGGGCGCGTGCGCGTTAGGGAACCATTGCTCCCCGTGTCGCAACTCGCCGAGATAGGTTCGGTTGCCCAGCATCTTATAGATGAGTGACTTGTCAATAGGCTTGCCGACGATCTGGCGATCCTTTCGTGTGGTCCAGCATTTGGATGTCGCACCCAGCACCTTCAACTCCTGAACCAACTGCGCAGTCGACGCGTCGGAGGCGACCCGTTCGAAGATATGGCGCACGATGGCAGCCTCCGTGTCGTTGATGGCTAAGCGCCGGTCCTTCAGGTCGTAGCCTAGCGGCGGTACGCCGTGCATCCACAAGCCCTTCTTCTTGCTGGCGATCATCTTGTCGCGCGCGCGGTCAGCGTCCAACTCGCGGTCGAACTCGGCGAAAGACAGCAGAATGTTCAGCATCAACCGACCCATCGAGTCCGTCGTATTGAATTGCTGAGTCACCGAAACGAACTCTACGTTGTGCGCGGCCAGCACATCCCATAGTTCGTGGAAGTCCCGCAGGCTACGCGAGAGGCGGTCAATCTTGTAGGTCACAATGATGTCGATCCGGCCGGCGCGCACGTCATCCAGAAGTCGCTGCAGCGCCGGCCGGTTCAAGGTGGCTGCGGAGTAGCCCGGATCATCGTAGTCGTCGCCGACCGGGATCCAGCCCTCGCCCTTACGACTGGCGATAAACGCTTGCCCGGCGTCGCGCTGGGCGTCGATGGTGTTGTACTCGCGTTCCAGCCCCTCTTCGGTGGACTTGCGCGTATAGACCGCGCAGCGCAGGCGACGCGGTGTGGCCGTCGTGTTCATCGCATACCCTCCTTGCGCTTGCTGCCGGTGGGAAGCCCAAAGAACCTCGGTCCCGACCACTGCGTTCCGGTGATGCGTTTGGCAATGGCCGACAAGCTGCTGAATAGCTGGCCGCGGTAATCGAAGTCGCCATCCGCAGTCACCGTGACCTGATGATCTTCGCCGTCGAAGTGGCGAACCAGAATGGAGCCGGGCATCAGCTTGCCGTTGCGGACGCGGGGTGGCAGCGTGCCCTGTTCAACGAAGGCCGCCACTCGCTGGCGGTTCTCCTCCAGCATCGGACCGTGCGTCTTGTTCCATTCCAGTTCTTGCAGCCGGTACGCGATTCGCCGCTCAAGGAAACGCCGATGGGTCAGCGGCGGATCATGGTCGAACAGCGCGCGCCACTCGGCGTTGAGCATCTTCAGGGGCATCTTCGGCAGTGCCGCGATGCGGGCCAGTACCGCGGTGGGCAAGGTGGGCGGGGTGGTTTTCATCGTGCCTTTGGACTCGGCTGAGAGGGGGGTGCATGGACGCTTCCGGTGGGCCGAATAGCAACCCCTGTACCGGTCCAATGGTCGTTTAACCGCTCACCACGACGGCAACGTACCAATGCAATTGCGATCAACCCCGCGATCTGTGTTCGGCGGTCATCGGGCGTAGGCCGCGCGCTGAGGCTGCGCTGGTTCGAGGCCGGAGTCATGGCTTGCTGCCCGCCGCGTGGGAGACCTGCTGCTCATAGCGAAGCACGTCGACCACCCGATAGCGGACACGTCCACCCAGCTTGGTGTATGCGGGGCCGTCGCCTCGGGAGCGCCATTTGCGCAGCGTGCTGGCGGCAAGTTGCCAGCGCTCGGCGAGTGCCGCCTCGTTGAAGTAGGCCGGCGGGTCGGCGGGGGTCAGGTCACCCTGTGTCATGCGAATCTCCCAAGAGGAACATCCGCGACACATTAGGTACGCGCCGGCACAGCGCCAGCGCGCGTTGCAGCTAATCAGAGCTAAACGCAGCTAGTGCGAACTAAACGGAGCTAGGCGCAGGTCAGCTGCCTGCGGTGATTACGTCCGCCTGGAGCTCGGCCCGAATCAGGTAGCCCTGACGCTCTAGCCAGCGGGCCACCCACCCCGCGGCGGCAGCTTCGGTTCGGAACGGACGATCGATGTGCAAGGCGCGCGCCTGGTGGCGTCGAATCGTCGCGGTACAACCGCAATGGCTGGGGCCAATCGTTGCCAGCCACATCTCGGGTGCCAAGTCCGGAACGGCGACGCAATGGCGGGCGCGGCCGAGGCCTTCCACCTCCCAGTGAAAGCCTGCGGGCAACGGGGTCTGCGAGATCGAAGTCGGTTCCATGGAGGGGACGCTAAGCCGCGCCCGTCGCATAGGCCGAGACGTGTAAACCAATGGCTTCCGCCAGCGTTCTCGTCCGGCGCCGCCAGGACGTGGTGGGCCTTGGCCGGTTCGTTAACGGGTGTCATCGTAGAATGGCAACCCGACTGCCACGGCGTGCCCGGTCGCGCTTTTAGTCAAAGAACTCGCACTATGGAATGTAATACGTACAGGGGGGAATCCGGTGAATTTAAGCAACGAACAACGCTTGATTGTGGCAATGCTGGCGAGTATTCAGCAAAAGCTGGCAGTAACGGAAGACGATGATGCGGTAAATCCGGCCTTTATCATGGAAGCGATTCGACAGAACCAGCAGTGGGCGATTCCAAATAAGTACATAGGCCTATTCGCACTTGAGCCATCGCCACCCCAGGTGACGCGCGTTTATGCCTACCTGGGAATGTGGGAACACCTCGAAAGCGCCTATGACGAGCTATCGGCCAAAGATAAGAAGCGCGTGGCGGCGGCCCTTGGGCTCGGGAAAAGTCCATTGAGGATGCCGGGATTCGACGCGAAAACGGAATGGGAGTTCTTGGCGACAGCCCGCTTCATCCTGCAGCACATGTGCATGTTCGCCCGCTTCTTAGGACGTGGCCCGCTGATAGCGAGCCGACCGATGCTGGAGACGTATGAGGCGACCTACGAAATGTACCGGTTGGAGATGCTGGAGGTGACGAGCCACCATCTATCGGCGGATCAGCTACTGCATATATTCAAGGTCGCCGATTGATTAAGTCGAAGAGAGACCGAGGCCGATGCTCCGGTCTCTCTTGGGGCATTAGCCTTCTTGCGCAATGGTCACCAGCTTACGCGCTTTGATCTTGCCGATATTGCGAATCGAAGCGAGCTTCAACAGGAACGTAGCGCGCGGGCGACCATTACCCGATTCCCACCGGTAGATGGACATGGGCGAGGCGTCGATGAGGAGTCCAAATTCCTGTGCGGTCAGGCCCAGCCGCGTGCGCAGCGCGATCAGCGCATCCGCGGAGAAGGCCTCGGTGGCTTCCTCCAAGGATAGTTTCGCGGGAGCTGGCTCGCGCTTGGCGACTGCCTTCGTGGATCGCAGGTGCGCCCCGCGCTCGCGCTTAAGGGCAGCGATATCGTGACGGTACACGGCCAGGCGCTTGAGTAGCGGCGCGATGAGCACCCTGGCTTCTTTACGCGCGATGCGGGCTATGTCGTTCTTGAGCTGTGTTTGATTGGTCATGTCGAGTCCTTGCGGGGTTGGGAGTTTTGGGCGCTGCGGGTTGTTGATCATGGGGGTGGCCGGGGAGCATTGGGTTGGGCGACGACGTTCGGCCTTGGGATATCAATCCACATCGTCGCGAATCCAAACCAGGCCATCGCGGATGCCGATGAAGTCACTGAAGTCCTTGCGTTTGCTCACTTGCTTCAGGCTGCGCACATCGCCTTCGTACTCGGCATCATTGAGTGCGTCCGCGAATCGCTTGTGCGCAAAGTTTCGCTTGTGTGCCTTCTCGATGGAGGCCACGAACGCGCGCTGCTTTCCCCACAGGCGCATGACCCTGCCGTTGACGCGCAGCCACGATCTATCAGGCGCGAGTTCGAACCACAGCCCATTGCTGTGCGGTGACGAGGCGGATTGCGACAACACTTTGCGAGTCAAGACATTGCCGCGCAGGCACCGCTCGGTCAGTTCCTCGCGATCCAGCCACAGACCGCTCGCGTTGAGTTTGGCGACGCTTGCCAAAGGCACGACCGCGCGACCCGCGCCAACGATCTGCTCGCTGTGGACACGCGAAGTGGTCAGGACGATCACCCGGCGTGGCGAGACCTTACGGATCGCTGCGATGACCGCCGCGTAGTCCACGCTCCAGCCGCAGCGCAGAAGCACGACCGGCACGCTGCCGCGTGGAGCCTTCGCGTCGACCAGTCGCCAGAGGCGATCCTTCAACAGTTCCTCGGGCATCGCGGCGCCGCCGCCCATCTGCGCGTTCAACGCTTCCGGCAGCCATTGGTGCCGCAACTGCACCGACAGATACGGCGGACCGAGCCATTCGACATTGCCGCCGCAGTCCAGGCAGCGCAACAGGTGGTCGCCGGCTTCATAGACTTGGCGCGGCATCTGCTTTCCGCACTCGCGGCACCGAATTCTTCGGGTCCGCTTAGCCGCATGGAATGCCCCCAGCGCGGCGAGGTCGGGCATGAACTCCGCCCCCTTCGCAGGCACGACGGCATCGACCGGTTCGTCTTCGAACCAGGACAGGTAAGGTTTGAGCACGCAAATTACTACCTTGATTTTTCGAAGGACGAACGGCTCCGATCAGGTCGATATCGACCCGACGCAGGGTATCGTCAGATTTCGTGCAGCGATTCGCTTAGGGCGATATCGATCGATGTCGCCGCGCTCTGACTGAGGCCAGATCACTTGCGCACAGCGATAGGTCTCGGCTTTGTACGCCGATCAGCCGCTGCATGCGTGGCGTATCGAGTTGCTGCGACCAGGGTCGTAACAGCGCGATGAGGTCCAACAATCCTTTGTTCATGGGGGAATCCTGCAACCACTTCTAGTGGTGGTTATCTGTCTTGCTTCGCAGCCTAGCGCGCACATGAACGGGTCGCAATATCACACGTGCATGGCGTGCGGTGAGACGGTGTTCGTAGTCCAATGTGTTCATGCGCCGTTGGGTTATGTGCTGACCGCGCACGAAAGTTCTATCAACCTTCTATCGAAGTTCTATCGAGCTTGGCTTTCATCTCTATCACGATTGCGCGGAACCTCTCGTCCTCGGCACACGGTGCTGCCGACGACAATGAGGAGCTTCGCAGTGAGTGGTACCTATCTCTCCCCCGAAGAGCTTGCCGCTCGTTGGGACGTCAAGATCGAAACGTTGCAACGCTGGCGATGCGAAGGTGTCGGCCCGCGATTTTTGAAGATGGAACGACGCATCCGCTATCGGCTTGAGGACATCGCGTCGTACGAGTCCGATTCGTTGCGTTCGAGCGTCGCAGCCGCGCAGGCGGTGTGCGCATGAGCCTGCTGGAACGCTGCATCGGGCGTCCGGCGTCGGAGTTGGCCGACTACCCGCCGGAGATGTTGCTCGACCTGAAGCAGCAGGCCGCGGACGCCGTCGCGACCGCGAAGGCCAACGCAGAGTGGATCGATCGCGCGCTGGACCTGCGCTACAGCCGTGTCGCCGCTGAGCATCGACTCGCCGCCGGCAAAGACACCGGGGCGGTCTCGTTCACCGATGGCGTCGTCCGCGTCAGCGTCGAGGTGCCCAAGAAGGTGGAGTGGAACCAAGTCCAGTTGGCGCGCATCGCCGATCGTATCCGTGCGGCTGGCGAAGATCCGTCCGAGTTCATCGAGGTCACTTATCGGATCAATGAGGCCAAGTACAACGCCTGGTCGGCGTCGATGCGCTCGTCGTTCGATGCCGCTCGCACGCTCAAGACCGGCAAGCCCGCCTTCCGGCTGTCACTGGCGGACGGTGAATCGTGATGAAAATCACAATTTTCGGTTGCGAACGGCTGACGCTGATCTACGTCGCCGGTGAATCCATCGGCGGTACGCCGCTGCCGGCCACCGCCCCTTCCGCTATGACCTCCGACACGCCTCGGGACTCCGGGACCGATCTAAGGACGAATTCGACCGCGGCCGGCGACGCCGAATGGGCGGAGCTATTGCGCAAGCTGGCGGGAGGCTGTCGATGACCCTCCCGATTATCACCGCCGACCAGCGTCTGGCCGAGGTTCGTGGCGTGAAGGGTGTCCTCGTCGGCCGATGGGGCCTGGGCAAGACTTTCCAACTGTGGACCCTGGACCCCGCGACGACGCTGTTCGTGGATATCGAGGCAGGCGACCTGGCGGTCAAGAACTGGCCAGGCGACAGCTTGCGCCCGCGCACCTGGGACGACTGCCGCGACTTGGCGGTATTCCTCGGCGGCCCGAACCCGGCCTTGCGCGACGGCCAGTACTTCAGCCAGTGGCACTACGAGCAGGCGTGCCAGCGTTACGGCGATCCCGCGGTGCTCGATCGCTACCGCACGCTCTTCATCGACTCGATCACGGTCGCCGGTCGATTGTGCTTGCAATGGTGCAAAGGCCAGCCCCAGGCGACGTCAGATCGCACCGGCAAGCCCGACATGCGCGGCGCCTACGGGTTGCTCGGTCAGGAGATGGTCGCGTGGCTGACCCACATCCAGCACACCCGCGGTCGCCACGTTTGGTTCGTCGGCATCCTCGATGAGCGTATCGACGAGTTCAACCGCAAGTTCTACGAGTTGCAGATCGATGGCTCCAAGACCGGTTTGGAGCTGCCCGGCATCGTGGACGAGGTGATCTCCCTGGTCGAGATCGCACCCGGTGACGGGCCGCCGTATCGCGCCTTTGTCTGCCAGACCGGCAATCCGTGGGGCTACCCCGCAAAGGACCGATCCGGCCGTCTCGACATGGTCGAGCCCCCTGATCTGGGCAAGCTCATGCGCAAGCTCGGCGCACCCGAGGCCGCCGCAACCAACGAAACCTCCCCCCCTGATTTTGCAGGCATTCCCCGATGACGACTTGGAACAACTTCAACGACGCAGACGATCCCTCGTTCGCTCTGATTCCGAAAGGCAGCCTGGTCAAGGTGCGCATGACGATCAAACCCGGTGGCTACAACGACGTGAACCAGGGTTGGATGCACGGCTGGGCCACGCGTGGCGATACCGGCTCGGTGTATCTCAATGGCGAGTTCGTCGTGCTGGAGGGCAAGTACGCACGACGCAAGCTGTGGTCGCTGATTGGTCTGTCGAGCGCCAAAGGCACTTCGACCTGGGGCCAGATGGGGCGCAGCTTCATCAAGGGCGCGCTGAACTCCGCATTTGGTGTCCATCCCGACGACATGGGCGCCGCAGCGCAGGCCGCGCGCTGCATCGAAAGCTTCGGCGATCTCGACGGCCTGGTGTTCCTCGGCAAGGTCGATTGGGACAAGGACGGCCTCGGCGAAGACAAGGCGGTGATCAAGATGCCGGTGATGCCTGACCACCCGCAGTACAAAGAACTGATGGGCACGACGGCCACGCCGCCGGCTGCGCGCGGCGCACACGCGGCTGCGGTGCCGGCGCACGTCGCGCACGCGGCCCAAGCCGCGTCCTCGGCCAGCCCCGTCGCCGGTCGCCCGGCGTGGGCGCAGTAAGGCGGGGTAGCGGATGAAGCGAAATACGTTTCCCCAAGACCGATACCCGAACCGCGATGGCATCTACACCGACCTGCGCAAGCTCACCGGCGCAGACCTGGAGGTGCAGATCCAGCAGCAACTGCAATTGGCTCAGCAACACCACGAGCATGCCAAAGCCCTGATCGCCTACCGCGATCGCGTGGTCGATAAGTCCCGCCATGGCCGATGACGTGCTGCTGGGCCTGCGGAAAGCCCGCCCGCGGCTTCGGCCATCTGGACCTGCGCCGCCGGATCGGTGATCCGCGGCGCACGCCGTACCGATGGGCGTTCTGTTCGATGGTTTGCCAGAACGCCTTCCACCAACTCTACGACACCCGGCGCCGGAACGATCCGGCGTCGATAGAGGAGCTTTTGCCTGTGACCCACCCATTCACCCAAGAAGCGCAGCACGCATGTCTCAAAGCGCTAGCGTCCGTTGCCGGTCGGATCGGCTTCGACACCCCGCTCGGCCACTACAACCAGGCGCAAGCCACCGAGGTCATCGAGTCCATCACGCAAGCCTACGAGGCATCGATTCGGACGCAGACGCAAGCGGGCGCCTACAAAGTCGCGCCTCCGCTCGATGGGTTCGAGAACGACTCCATTCCGTTTTGAGCCATGCTTGATTTCAACACCCACGATTTGTCCGATCAGGTCAGCGCGCTGATCGACACGGCCATGGAGCGCGAGGCGGCGTTGTTGCCGCCGCGCGCCTACCTCGGTGCGTCGAGCCTCGGCGAAGACTGCGCCCGCCGCCTGCAGTTCCAGTACTTCAATGCCCCGAAAGACATTGGCCGTCATTTTCCCGGCCGATTGCTGCGCGTGTTCGCACGTGGCCACCGAGTTGAGGACTGGATGGCCGAATGGCTGGGCCTGGCCGGCTTCGAGTTGCGCACACGCAACGAGAAAGGGGAGCAGTTCGGATTCGCCGCGGCTGAAGGCCGCGTGCGCGGGCATGCCGATGGCGTGGTAGTCGCCGGACCCGACAGCTTCAGCTACCCGATGCTCTGGGAGTGCAAATGCGTCGGGATCAAGACGTACCGCGAGCTGCAAAAGAAGAAGCTAGCCGCCAGTAGACCCGTCTATGCCGCTCAGGTCGCTCTATATCAGGCCTACCTCGGGCTGCACGAACGCCCTGCGCTGTTCACCGCGATCTGCGCCGACAACATGGAAATCTACGCCGAAAGGGTGGTGTTCGATCGCGGGCTGGCGCAGCGATCGTCCGACCGCGCCGTCCAGATCCTGCGCGCCTGCGATGCCGCCGAACTGTTGCCCCGCATTTCCACCACGCCCACCCACCAGACCTGTCGCGATTGCCCATGGCAAGACCGCTGCTGGTCGCTGCCTTCCCCCAACCTCCCACTGATTGAGAACGTGAATGAGCACTCTCACTGAACTTTTTGGACTCGACGCAAAGGCCAGTGCCGACGACCTGCAGCAGGCCGCACTGATGTTGCCGGAGATCCGGGACTACCACGCAGTTCCGGTGTCGGTCACCCCGGAGATCGCCGGACATTGGCTTCGTCGCAACGCCAGCAACCGACCGATTCGCAAGAAAGCGGTCGCCCAATACGCTAACGACCTGAAGAGCGGTCACTGGCAGCAGAACGGCGAGACCGTAAAATTCGGTCGCTCCGGCCGCCTGCTGGATGGGCAGCACCGCATTGCTGCCATCGCCGCTGCAGGCATCGCTCAGCCGATGCTCATCGTCACCGGCGTGGCGGATGCGGCGTTCGATACGATCGATACCGGCCGTCGCCGCACCAGCACTGACGTGCTGATCATCGAAGGCATCGGCGTGTTCGAGGCTAGGATCGCCGCAGCGGCATTGCCGATGATCATCAACTACCGGTGCGGTCTGCTGCCGCATAGTTCTACGCGCTATCCCAATCACGAACTGCTGGACTGCTGGGCAAGCCAGCCTCAGGTCCGTGCCAGCAGTCAGTTCGTGGCCAAGCTGCCGCACCGAATGGTTCCGATCAGTCAATCGAAGGCCATGTTCCTACATTGGGCGTTCGCGCGTCATGACGTGGCCGCAGCCGACCAATTCATGGAAGGCTTGTTTGTGGGCGATCGACTGGATCGGATGGGCGCGGTGTTCCATCTGCGCGAGCGGCTGCTGCTTGATCGCGTGGAACGGCGTAAATCCGACGACGGCGCCCAACTGCACGCCTGCATCAAGGCTTGGAACGCCGAGCGCGCACACAAGCGCGTGCGCGGCTGGCGGGCGCTGTTTCCTTCGTCCGACGAAGCATTTCCGGAGGTGTTGCCGTGAGCTACGCATTTCATCCGTTGTGCCAAGCCCTGCCCGATATGAACAAAGATCAGTTTCAGCAACTGGTGGCTGACGTTAAAAGCAACGGGTTACTGCATCCGATCGTGCTGCTGGACGACCAGATCCTGGACGGGAGGCATCGGTATCGCGCTTGCATGGAGTGTCAGATCGAGCCCCGCTACATCGAATTCACCGGTAGCGATCCGCTCGGCTTCGTGATCAGCGAGAACGTGGCGCGACGGCATTTGAACGAGTCCCAGCGAGCCATGGTGGCCGCGCGACTGGCTAACCGGAGCGTAGGCGGTGATGGCCATTCTGCAAATTTGCAGAATGGCTTGGTGACGCGAACCCACGCAGCGCGGATGTTAGCGGTTTCTGATCGCAGCGTTGCAAAAGCCGCGCGAGTGAAAGAGCACGGCGCTGAGCCACTCGTCGCCCAAGTCGACGCCGGTGCTATCTCCCTGCACGAGGCTGCCAAGATCGCTGAGTTGAATCCGAGGACCCAAGCACGGCTTGTGGCTATTGACGACCGAAAGCTTCGGCAGCGCGAGCTGACGGCGTCGTTGAACCGCAGCGCAAGTCGAACCAAGACGCCACGTCCTGAGTTGATCGAGACCCTGCCGGGCACCGTCTTCGTGCGCGATACGTTGAACCGACTCGACCAAATTACTAATCAGCTGCTTGGCGCCGACGATGCCGAGGCCTTCGCGTCCCGGTTCCTGAGCGAGTTCGACTGGAACGAGCCGATCTTGCTTCAGCGGCTCGCTCACGCGCGTCGGGGCATCGAAGCCGTCGCCAAGCTTCACCAGGAGCTGCTGCGGAGGTCGCAAGCCGCATGATGGATTTCAATGATGCCGTGCCGCTGGGGGAGACCCGGCAGCCCGACCGCCCCGCGCGCGACGAGATCCGGTCGCAGCTGATGCTGCGTCTGGATGGCGTGCTGAGGTCGCTGTATCCCGAAGGCCGTATGCGCAGCGGCAAGTTCCACCTCGGCGACGTTCATGGCGCGGCCGGCGACAGCTTGGAAGTTTCGGTGAGTGGCGAGAAGGCCGGCCTGTGGATCGATCACGCGACCGGCGAGGGCGGCGACCTCTTCGACCTGATCGCGGCCCAGGCCGGGCTGGATGCTCGGCACGACTTCGCCGCGGTGCTCGAACGTGCGTCCGAGCTGGCGGGCCATGTGCCGGCGCCAACGAGGGGCTCACCATCCAAGAAACGCCAGTCCGAGCCGGCGGTGGACGATCTCGGTCCGCACACCGCGCGATGGGATTACCTGAGCGCGAATGGCGATCTGATCGCATGCGTCTATCGCTACGACCCGCCTGAGGGCAAACAATATCGGCCGTGGGACCCGAAACGGCGCAAGCACCAGGCGCCGGTGCCACGCCCGCTCTACAACCAACCCGGCGTCGCGGCGTCGAATGAGGTTGTCCTGGTCGAGGGTGAGAAGTCGGCCGACGCGTTGATTGCGCGTGGCACCTGCGCCACAACGTCGATGAACGGAGCGAACGCTCCGATCGACAAGACCGATTGGTCGCCGCTGTGCGGCAAGCACGTGCTGATCTGGCCGGACAAGGATAAGCCCGGCTGGGAGTTCGCAATGCAGGCATCGCAGGCCGCATTCAAGGCTGGTGCGGATTCCTGTGCGCTGCTGCATCTGCCGGAAGACAAGCCGCAAGGCTGGGACGCCGCGGACGCCGCGGAGGAAGGCTTCGACATCGACGGCTTCCTGCGTGCGGGCGAGCGCACGTTCCTGACCCCCGGCACGGACGACGTGCCGCCGTCGATCGATTTCGGCGGGCTCGATTGGGCCAGCGACGACGGTCTGGGCTTGGCCTTCACCCGCCACTACGCCGACGACTGGCGTTACTGCGCCGCTTGGGGCCAGTGGCTCAGTTGGACGGGCACGCGCTGGAACCCGGACCGAACGCTGGTGTTGCAGCACCTGGTGCGTGGCGTGTGCCGCGCCGCCTCCGGATTCGCGGTCATCCCCTCGCAACGGGCGAAACTGGCGTCGTCCTCGACCGTGGGCGGGGTCGAACGACTGACCCGCAGCGACCCGCGCCATGCGTCGGCGGCAGAAGACTGGGACCGCGATCTGTGGGCATTGAACACGCCGCAAGGCATCGTGGATCTACGCAGCGGTGCACTGCGCCGGCACGCGCGCGGCGAGCACATGACCAAGCTGACCACCGCCAGCCCGATGGGCGATTGCCCGACATGGCGCCGCTTTCTGGGCGACGTCACGGGCAACGATGCCGAACTGGCGGCGTACCTGCAGCGCGTCGTGGGCTACTGCCTGACCGGCGTCACGCGGGAGCACGCGCTGTTTTTCCTGTACGGCACGGGCGCGAACGGCAAGTCCGTGTTCGTGAACACACTGGCGACGATCCTGGGTGACTACGCGACCAACGCGCCCATGGAGACGTTCATGGAAGCCCGTGGTGATCGGCACCCGACCGACTTGGCCGGGCTGCGTGGCGCGCGCTTCGTCGCGGCTAGCGAAACCGAACAGGGCCGGCGCTGGAACGAGGCCAAGCTCAAGGCCATCACCGGCGGCGACAAGATCAGCGCGCGCTTCATGCGACAGGATTTCTTCGAGTACATCCCGCAGTTCAAGCTGGTCATCGCCGGCAACCACAAGCCGGCGATCCGCAACGTGGACGAGGCGATGAAGCGGCGGCTGCACATGGTGCCCTTCACCGTGACCATTCCGCCCGAGCGTCGTGACGGCCGATTGACCGAGAAGTTGCTGGCCGAGCGCGACGGGATCATGACCTGGGCCGTGCAGGGCTGCCTGGACTGGCAGCACATCGGATTGCGCCCGCCTCAGTGCGTGATCGATGCGACCGACGAATATTTCGAGGAAGAAGACCGCGTCGGTGAATTCGTCACCGAGGATTTCTTCGTGCACCCCGATGCGCGCGTAACGATCGAGGAGGCGTTCCTTCGTTGGCGAGAGCGTGGCGAGCAACGCGGCGAGTACATCGGAACGTCCCGGTGGCTGGTTCAGCAGTTGCTCGCCAGAGGCTTCGCTCGCTTGCGACTGCCCGGCGGCGCGAAGGGACTGGCAGGGCTCTCGCTCAAGCCGCGGCAGCAATCCGCACGGCTTCCCTACGCCGACAACTAACCCCGTGTGACCGAATGGTGCCGAAGAATCGTAACTCCCTATACGCGTGTGCGCGCACGCACGCGTATAGACTTACGATTCTACGGCCTCATTCGGTCACAAACCGAACTGACCTAGAGACGAAACAATGACTTACGAAGCACGCACCTCGCATGCGGTCGCCCGCATCGGTCAACCGAACGCCTTCGGCGCGGATGCCAACACGACGATCCCCGACGAGTCGGCAGGCCCTCCCGCAACGAATTTCAGTCCGCCGCTCGATACGGGCAGCCCGACCATCGTCGCCCTCGATCTGGGCACGACCTTGGGCTGGGCGCTGCGGCTGTCGGGCCAAGTCATGAGCGGCACCGAGTCGTTCAAGCCGGGCCGCTTCGAAGGCGGCGGTATGCGCTACCTGCGATTCGTGCGTTGGCTCGATGACCTTTGGCGTTTCGCTGGCCCGCTGGCCACCGTCCATTTCGAAGAGGTCCGCCGTCACCGCGGCGTCGATGCTGCGCACGCTTACGGCGGCTTCCTGGCGCAGCTCACCGCGTGGTGCGAGCGCCACGCCGTCCCGTACCAGGGCGTGCCGGTCGGGACGATCAAGAAGTTCGCGACCGGCAAGGGCAACGCCGACAAGGCGGCAATGATTGAGACGGCGAAGCGCTGGGGTCATCAGCCCGAAGACGACAATGAAGCCGATGCGATCGCGCTGATGCATTGGGCCATCGCCCAGGAGGCACCGCGATGATCCCGCCCGACTTCCGCTATCGCTCGCCTTTGGGGCGCTTCGTGCCGACGACGCTGGACCTGGACCGGCTCAAGCGACAGGGATGGCGCGATCAGGGGCTGCTAGTTGTGTCGGCCGAGGACACGCGTCTGGATTGGGTCGAGCGCCAGTTGCTGAGCCAGATTGCCGAACGCTTGTACGGCAAGCGAGAGAAAGCCCATGGCTGAGTGGACGGTACAGCGTGTTGCCGATCGATTCCAAGAGGCGGCGATCACCGCACGCCAGTTGCCGGCGGCACGGGTGCAAGGCTACGCCTCGTACTGGCCCGACATCCAGCGGCAGTCGTGGGAAGGGTACGCCGACGAGCGTATCGTCCTGCGCTTCGCCGCATCGCCTGCCGCGATCGACCGCTTCGGCGAGACCGTGCGATGGATGCGCTGGCTGGACCAGGATCAGCGACGATTGGTGTGGTTGCGCGCCCAGCAGGTTCCTTGGAGGGAGATCTGCGCGAGGACGGGGTTGATCCGCAAGACGGCCTGGCGCCACTGGCTGCATTCGCTGGCGCTGGTGACCGTCAACCTCAACGAATCTCTGCCGCGATTCGCTGAGGTTGAGCGCGAAGAGCGGGCGTTGAGGCATGGGCTTGCAGACTGACAGAGCTAAACAGAGATAAACGCAGCTCGGGGAACAAATCCGCATGTCCCAAGAATCGGGTTTTTACCCTAGTCTGACCGGCATGCTGATCACGTTGCGTCGAGCACGAAGCCCGACGCAACACCGCGGCCATACAGGCCGCACGTGCGGCTCGCCGACACCGCGCTACACGGCCCCGACCTCCTTGGCGGCGGCGCACGTCGGCCCCCACGTCGCGCCATTCGGCCTGAAATCGCGGGTCCTACCCTGTCGATTCGCCGAGCGGGGGGCATAGCCGCGAAACCCCACTAGCGACAGAGGCGCGAGTTCGGTTTGCACCCAGTTTGGGGGCGCGAGTTCGCACCGCTCAGGAAGTCGCCAGCCGATACGTCGCGTCCCGACTTTCGACGCTTCCGGAGTCAGGTCGGCCATTCCTGCCCGCCTCTGTGAACTATTTACGCTGTTCAGTTGCCCTTGCTCGGCGGTTAACAGATCGAGCGTATAGTGATTTTGCGACCAGGCCATCGCACTCCCCAGCGGCCTTCGGGCAGTCTGGACGCAGGGCGACCCATCTCGATTCGAGTCCCGGTGGGCCGCCCTTCTTTTAAGCCGTTTCGTGATGAGCGAAATCGAATCCCGCCAAGAAGGCCGAGTTCTGATCTGGGAAATCACCAGGGATTGGATTCGGCCCTAGGTCTGGCCAACCCGCGATCTCGATCGTTCGGACGATGGCAGACCCTGACGGCAGCGTCTCTACTGTGACGGAGACGATTAGTCCGTTAATCGGCAGCCGCCGGCGCACGATCTCAGGTAATTCAGTCATGGCGCGAGCCTCGGGAAGTCTCCTGACTATCTCTTTTACTCACTAGTTGTCCGCCTCGCTATAGCGAGGCGCTGGACGAAGAGCACCCACTTGAGCCTTCAGATCGAACAGCGCCCGATCGAGGCGCTCATTCCGTTTGCGCGGAACGCAAGAACGCACTCCGACGCGCAGGTCGCGCAGATCGCCGCCAGCATCGTGGAGTTCGGTTGGACGAATCCGATCCTAGTCGATGGCGATAGCGGCATCATCGCCGGCCATGGCCGGCTACTCGCCGCGCGCCAGCTGAAGCTCGCTCAGGTGCCGGTGATTGAACTGGCCCACCTGACCCCGGCGCAGAAGCGCGCCTACGTCATCGCCGACAACCGCCTGGCCGAGAACGCCGGCTGGGACGAAGAACTGCTGAAGCTGGAACTGGCCGAGCTTCGCGACGCGGAGTTCGATCTGGACTTGTTGGGCTTCACCGACGACGAGCTGGACGAGCTGCTGATCGATGACCAGGCCGGGCTGACCGACGACGACGCGGTGCCCGAGCCGACCGAACATCCGGTTTCGCGTACCGGGGATGTCTGGATCTGTGGCGGCCACAAGGTGCTGTGCGGCGATGCCACCAGCGGCGACGACTACGCCGCCCTGCTCGGCGACGAGCTGGTGGATATGACGTTCACCGATCCGCCCTATAACGTCGACTACGCCAACAACCCGAAGGACAAGCTGCGCGGTAAGCATCGGCCAATCCTCAACGACAACCTCGGTTCCGACTTCGGCGCCTTCCTGCTGGCGGCCTGCCAGCAGATCCTGTCGGCGACCAAGGGCGCGGTCTACATGGCCATGTCCTCGTCCGAGTTGGATCGCTTGCAAGATGCGTTCCGCGCGGCCGGTGGGCGCTGGTCCACTTTCATCATCTGGGCCAAGAACAAGTTCACGATGGGCCACGCCGACTACCAGCGGCAGTACGAGCCCATCCTCTACGGCTGGCGCGACGGCAATGACCGGTTCTGGTGCGGCGCGCGCGACCAGGGCGACGTCTGGTTCATCGACCGCACCAGCAAGAACGACCTGCATCCGACCATGAAGCCGGTGGCGCTGGTTGAACGGGCGATCCGCAACAGCAGCAAGACCCGCGATCTGATCCTCGATCCGTTCGGTGGGTCGGGGACGACGATGATCGCCTGCGAGAAGACCGGCCGTCGCGCGCGCCTGATCGAACTGGACCCGAAGTACGCGGACGTGATCGTCCGGCGCTGGCAAGACCACACGGGCCAGGCAGCCATCAGGCAATCGGATGGCGTCGCGTTCGAGGACGCGGCCCGCGATGCTGAGGCCGGAGCGAAGGCCGAGCTCGCGTGAGCCGGCCGGCGTACTACAACGAAGTGGACCCCTACCTTTGCGCGTGGCTACGAAATCTGATCGCAGCCGACCTGATTCCCCCCGGCGACGTTGATGACCGAGACATCCGATCTGTTTGCGCAGACGACCTGCGCGGCTACGGCCAGTGCCATTTCTTCGCTGGCATTGGCGGGTTCGCCTACGCCTGTCGGCTCGCGGGCTGGCCGGACGACGAGTCGATCTGGACCGGCGGCTTCCCCTGCCAGCCGTTCAGCGTTGCAGGCCGCCAGCGCGCGCAGACGGACGACCGCCACCTCTGGCCGGAACTGCGCCGCCTTATTGCATCGGCGCGACCCGCTCTATTCCTGGGCGAAAACGTTGCTGGCCTCATCCCGCTGGGACTCGATGGAGTTCTTGCTGATCTGGAAGCCGAAGGCTACGCCAGCCGGGCGATTGTTGTTCCAGCTTGCGCCGTCAACGCCCCGCACCGACGCGACCGCGTCTGGATCGTCGGACGGAGTTTGGCCGACGCCGCTGCTGCCGAGCGGCGGGCGTACCGTGCCGGCGGGAACATCGCTGACCGGCACGATGCCGAATGGCCAGAAGCGAACGATCGACCTGCCGAATCTGGCGAAGAGAGTGTGGCCGACCGCGACGGCGAACGATCCGGAGAAGCGCGGCGACTTTGCGGCCGAGCGACGCAATGGCCTGCCGGGAGTGGTGAAGGCGGTCTGGAGCACGCCGCGCGCGAGCGACGGCGAGAAGGGCGGGCCGAATCAGCAGTTCGGCAGTGGGTCGACCCGACCGCTGACGGCGCAGGCGGTCTGGGCGACGCCGACAACGCGGGATCACAAAGACGCATCGAGCATTGGCAGCGCACCGGAGAATGGGATGCTTGGCAGACAAGTCAAACCCTCGCCGGTCGCCGGGTACCTGAATCCGGAATTCGTCTTCTGGCTGATGGGATATCCGCAAGAATTCCTAAGCTGCGCGCCGCCGGCAATGCGATTGTCCCGCAGGTTGCCGCCGAAATCCTCCGCGCCCTGCGCGGCTGACGTCGCGCCCGCCCGCGACGCCAGCGCCGTCCAGTCTCAGTCCGCGTCAGCGAGGCCGACGTAGCGTGCGTAGTCGTAGCCATCGGGCCGGATGTAGAGGGTCAGGCGGGCGGGCGCGCGTATCACGACGCATCGGTCGCCTAACCCTTTGAAGCTGGCGATCCAGTCCTGCGCCCGGCTCATATCGCAAACATAGGCATCGTACTCGGCGGCGGTCATCGTCTTAATCGCGTTGACGCTCACGCGCTCTTCTTCAATATGGTACCCGCTGTGCTCGCGCAAGATGCTGCGCAGGTTGGCAGGCTTGCGCGAGAATCGAACGGTGGCGGCATAGGGTCGGCAAATGGTGGCGGTCATGATGCGCTCCGTGGTTGGGGTGCGTCATGAACGCTTCCTTCGCGCGGGAAGCCAAGTCAGACCTCGCGTCTTCGCGCGGATAAATCGAACGCGTTAAGGCGTCGGACAAGAACGGCCGTTCTCAGAACGACAACGGCGCGCAAGATCTGCGCGCCGCGTCGGGATCAGTAGATCAGGCCGGCTCAAGCCAGCCGGTCTCGGGGTTGTATCGAAGTCCGACGCCCGTGCGAATGGGCGTCGCGCCACCCCAGTAGATGTCGGTCGCGTAAGCCGGGCGATACTGAACTGCCCGTTCCGCTTGCTCGATGGTCAAGCCGCAGGCGACGAAGTAGTGTCGCAGTTCGTCGTCGCTCGCAGAATCGTTGTTGCTGAGTTCGTCCTCAATCAACGCCAGCAGCAGATGCGGTAACGCGGCAAGCAGCGAATCGGGGCCGTTCGTGTCGTTATGGCTCATGGTGCGGTCTCCGTGTTGGTGACGCATGAACGCTTCCTTCGGCGGAGAAGCCAAGCGGTTTCCGATCCAATCTGCGTCGCAGCGGCGGGCGCGTTAATGTGTCGGACAAGAACGAGCGTTCTCCATCCCGCAATGCGGCCGGGCGTGTTTCCCGGCCGCGCGCGTTCCTCATTCTTCTTCGTCGGCGGCGGCGACTTCCGCCGCTGCCGCCATCGCCTCGGTCTTGATGCGGTACACGCGGTCTGCCCTACCTTCCTTGTCGCTGATCAGTTCGTAGCCCTTCTTCTTCAGGGTGCCGGCAAAGAATCCGCGCACCGAGTGCTGCTGCCATTCGGTGGCCTCCATCACCTGTGCGATGGTCGCCCCCTGGGGGCGCAACAGCAGGCCGACCACTTGGTCCAGCTTGCTCTGGGTGCGCTTAGCGGGCGGGTTGGGCGTGCTGGCCTCGGTGCTGTCGGAGCCGCCGGCATCATTTCCTTCGTCCGGGGTAAGGTCAGCCTCGACCGCCGCATTGGCGTCGGTGTTCGCGGTGGCACCGCCATCGGCGGCATCGTCGTTGTTCACCGTGTCGCTCCCGGCAACGTCGTTAAAGCCGGCCTCAACCGTGTCGGCGACTTCCGGGGGCTGGTGACCAACTGCCTCGTAGCCGGCGGCCGTGAGCGCGTAGCCGGAGCCGTCAGCGGCAATCAGATGCTCGCGCAGCAGGCCGCGCACCACTGCCGTGCGCGCACCGCCGCCGAGGTTCTTCGGATAGTTCTCGATGCGGCCAGCGGTCTCGGTCGCGAGAAGGATCAGGGCGCGCTGGCTGTCGGTAAGCTTAGTCATTGCAGTTTCCTTGGTAGGTGATGGGTGTATTCGGGTAAGCGCGCCCCACTGCTGCGGGGCGCGCGGGGTGTTCAGCTGATCAGGACTTCGCCAATGACGCTGCGCACATCGATGTCGCGGCTGGCGATGGCCTGGATCACTTCGTCGGGAAGCTTCTGCAGGAAGAAAGTGGCGCGGCGCTCGATTTCGCGTTGCGCGATATCGCTCCAGTCTTGGAGCACCGCGAGTTGTGCCAGCGCCGAGCGGTTTCCTGTGTTCAGGCCGGCGAGATAGTCCTTCAGGATTTGCGTTTCGTCTCTCATGTGTGGCCTCCGTGGCCGTCGTTGGTGTGGGGACATGAACGCTTCCTTCCACCACGAAGCCAAGCGAATACAGCGGAGAAGAACGAGCGTTCTTCATCGCGTACAGCTGTTAGACACCTTCGAAACGCGGGAACAGAAAGGCGCCCCGTAGGGCGCTCGGAGTGCTTCGGTAGATCATTCGCCGCTGATAGCTGTCTTCGCGTGCTGAAGCCCCCGGCGTGCCAGCCGTAGGCCAATGCGGTACTCGGCATCGCGGGGGCTGGTTTGCAGGTGCTCATCTATGCCGCTGAGCATTTCCTCCAGATTGGGCTCCGACGTCGACGCGCTCGCGTTGAGAAGGTTGAGAATCTCCGGAACATCGCGGGCAACATCTGTCAAGTACACCGCGTGGCCGCCGGTTTCGGCGAGCATCTCGACGATCGCGACGCTGTTCGCCACCAGCTCGGCGGCGGCCTCAAGCTCAGCGGCGAGCAGCGCGGCGTCGCCTCCGGCGTTCAGGGCTTCCAGCGATGTGCGGCACTCTTTCAAGGCGACGAGGGCGTTGCGAAATCGGAAGGTGTTGTTCGTGTTCATGCTGGTCTCCGTGGCTGTCGTTGGTGTGGGGGACATGAACGCTTCCTTCCGCGCCGAAGCCAAGTGAATAGAGCGACTAAGAACGAGCGTTCTCCACCGCGTACAGCTGCCGGACAACTTCACCAAGCGCGCACAAAAAAAGCGCCCCGGAGGGCGCTTCGCGCGCGACGCGGATTAGAGGATTCGGCGCTGCAAGATGGCCGTCGGGATCAGCTCCGTGCGTGCGCGGTCCGCTTCCCAGCGATTCCCAAGCAGGGCTTTCTCGGGGATGGGCGCGGTGAAGATGGTTCTGGCGCCGGGGGTGCTCGGAAATTCGCTCGTCCCGCCCTCACCGAGCCATGTGTTGCCCACCATCGTGTGCTGCTCAGTCGGCAGCTCATCGTCAGGGGTGCCGCTGCCGTTGGCGGCGCGCGCGCAGGCGGCGTAGCCGGCCAAGTAGGCGGCGGTCAGCGCTGCCTTAATTCCCCAAACTCCGACGCTGGGGAAATCCAGCGAATCGCTACCTTGTTCTTCCAAGGTGTCCACATCGAGGTGCTGCTGCGCGATGGTGGTAAAAAGTTCGATGTTCATGTCGGCCTCCGTGGCCTTGCGTTGGTGTGGGGACATGAACGCTTCCTTCCACCATGAAGCCAAGCGGTTCTAGCAACAAAGAACGCTCGTTCTTCAAAGCAGACAGGTGTCGGACAGCTACGTTGCTCGGCAACAGAAAACGCCCCCTACGGGGCGTTGTCGGGCGTTGCGAAGTTCAGGCGATTCGGCGCTGTCGGATCGCGGTAGGAATCAGTAAATCGCAGGCCCTTGCCTCCTGCCACCGGTACGCGGTTAGGGCGACCTCCGGGATCGGCGCGGTAACGACCGTCTCGGCGCGCGGGTCGATGGACCAGTCTTCTGCTTCGCCTTCGCCGAGCCATACGCTGCCAAGCATCGTATGCCGCTCGGTCGGCAGGACGTCCGCTGCGCTGCCGCCAGCCGCGCGCATCGCGGCGGCGTAGCCCGCGAGGTAAGCGGCGGTTAGCGCGCCGTCGAGGCTGCTGGCACACACGTTGTGGAAGTCGAGGCCGTCGTTGCCCCGCATATCCAGCGTTGATACGTGCAGGTGTTGTTGCGCAATGGTGGTGAGCGTCTTGCGGTTCATGGCAGCCTCCGTGGCTGTGCGTAGGGTCGACGCATGAACGCTTCCGCTGGGTGGGAAGCCAAGCGGACTACTCGTCATATCCCGACTTTTCGCAGGCCCTGGACAACGGCCGTACAGCTTCCGCCGCCCAGTTGTCCAAGGCTTAAATGAGTTGGGACAACGCTCGTTCTTCGTGCGGATTCCGCTTGGCTTGTGAGCGAAAGGAAGCGTTCATGTCGTCGCCGCGCTTGGCGGTGAACGCAAAGAGAAGGGAATGGAAGACGTAGAGCGAGCGGTCTTTACGCTGGGCGCGCTGCCCGGCCGCATACGATGGTTGGTCGAACAAGCGCCGACGGACTTGGAGCCGGTGTGGATGCACGGCGTTTGCAGAGTTGAGGCGTGCGCTGCCTTAGCAGGGTTCCTAGAACCCTGGGCCCGTCTCGACCGTGCGCGGCGTGTTGAACCTGTCGAGCTTTGTTCGCGCGTGGCCGCCGCCGACGATGAACTTCGTAATTGGGAGCGACGGGTGCGAAGCGGGTTCAACCCAATCAAACGTCGACCCAAACGACGCAACGCGGCCGTCGCCAGTGCCCTGTCGGATGTGGCCCGCCAGATCGATGAGTACCTCCAGTGCCGACCGGCTATGACCCCGCGTCAATGGGTCGAACACGCGCTCACGGTGGTCGAGCGGTTGCACGTATGGCGGTCCCGCGACGCCGAGTACCAACACGGAATCAGCCTCGCGCTCAGCGGGCTGGAGCAAGCGCTAGGCCAGTTGCAAGAGTAGACGCAGATGGGCTTATGCGAAGCTGTCGGAGACCTGTCTGAAGTCGGAAAGGCGCCGACATACTATTGGCTTCTGCTGAAAAGGAAGCGTTTATGTGGACGCCGCAACGACGCGGCGAAACGGAAGAGAACGACGATGGCGAATATGTCCAATTACCGATTCCAGAACACCGCATCGGGTCTGGCGGACTGCGTAGAGGTCTTGGAAGATATGACCGATGGCGATCCACCTCCGCTGAGTGAAGAGGAATTGGAGGCGGCACACCGCTTGGTCACCAGTTGCCTGAGCATCGTGCGGCTGTTGGCCGAACGCGGATCGTTGGAATTTGAGCCCGACATGGATCTCGCTTTAGTGCTCGATGATTTGAACTTCTCAGCGACCTGATTCGGCGAGAGAGCAGACCCCAGCGCCGACTCGGCGCTGGGGTATTCCCTCTTCCAATCGTATCCGTCCACACGCTGTACGGCATCGGCAATACGTTCAAAGCACCTTGATGTTCCGGCGGGATGAAGCGTTCATGTCGTCGCCGCACTCCGCGGTGAATCCATGGAACATAGAATGAGCGACCCCTGGACACCCGACCGTTCAACGCTCGCGCATGTCAGATTAAAAGTCATGCACAGATGCATCGAGCAACTTTTGCTATCCAACGTCCGGATATTTGAAGGGCCTAGCCGCGCGCCCTTGGTTGCGTGCTATGCGCTCGGCAGCACGCTCTCTGCCCACTGCACTTCTCTTCGGGCCAGTCGGCTCGACCCGGAAGCGCTGATCTGGTTACTAGAAGCTTGTATAGACGAACTGGAGCCCCTGGAGAAACCCATCGGTCAGGGTAATGGTGGGTTCGAGAAGCGCCTGGTCCCCGCCAAGTTGTGCGACGACGAAGTAGCCCTGCGATGCTTGCATAGCGCGATTGGCCGCTACCTGGACGATCTAGAGCCTGAGTCCGCGCTGCTGCCGCTGCATCAACTCGATCAGCTACTACGGCAGACGGAGTTGCTGACGATTTGGGACATGCCGAATACGGAATACGAAAAGGGCTTGCGAGCGAGTATTCGGGGACTGAAGCGTGCGCTGCGGGCGGCGTTCGGTTCACCGCCTCATTGGGGGTAGGTCGACCATCCATCCCAGCTGGTAATGGCGGGCTAGACCGACCCTCTTCCGAAACGTTGGCCTGCCGCTACCTGTCCGTTCGCTGTCTCGATCCTGATATCCACAAGAAATCCCTTGGCTTTGTCCCGAAGGGAAGCGTTCATCACGACGCCGCACCGTCGCGGCTCGATAAGGACAAAGCCATGAACAAGAACGCGGCCTTCGCCGAAGCACCGTTGCGCAGCCTGAGCGATTGTTTGGAACGGATACTGCTGTCCAGCACGTGGCATGAGGAAGCCGAGAATCGCCTGACGCTCTTCGCCTGCTACGGCCTCGCCAGCGTCCTCGCCGAACGCACCATCACGTTCCGGACCAACCGCCTCGGCGGCGATGTCCTTGAGCGGTTGGTGGAAGATTGTCGGCGGGAGTTGGCCCCGCTGGAGTGGGTTAGCGATGAGGCGAAGGGCAGGTTGGCGAAGCGCCTTGTGCCCAGCGAAATCAGCGAGGACGAGATGACCCTGCGCTGGTTGCTCTCGACCATCGAGCGGTACTTAGAAGGACGGGAGCCGGAGTATATGGCGCTGCCGGTGCATCAACTTCGGCGCGCGGTACGCGAGGTCCGATTGATGCAGGTCTGGGATGTCATCGATGCCGAGTACCAGCCAAAGCTAAGGTTGGCCCTGCGTCACTTGGAAAGGGCGATCGCGAGTGCGGAATGCGCCCCGCGAAACTAAGTTTGCGAGAACGCCCGGAAACTACTTGGCTTCTGCTCGGAATGAAGCGTTCATGTCGTCGCCGCAACAACGCGGAGACGCCCAGAGAACAACATGCCGAACAAACCTTCCTGCCGCTTCCGCAACACCCTCAGCGATCTGAACGAGTGCTACTACTGGCTGGATACAATGATCTATGCGCTGAAGCCCGTCGCCTTGTCGCGCGAAGAACTTGCAGCCGCGAAGGAGATGGTGATCACCTGCCTGGACATCGTGAACACCGTCTGCATAGCGGCTGACGTGCTTATCGAGGACGAGCCTGATCTCGCGGCGCTGATTGACAAGTTCATGCACGAGGCTGCCGCCCGCTGATCTGGAGGATGCAAACCCCAGCGCCCATTGGGTGCTGGGGTTTACCCACTTCAGTTCTTTCATCCATCCATCGCGCCGAGGCCGGCGGTCGCGGAGGCTCTACCGAGTCGAATCCTTCTACCGTGGGAATTTCCATCCGGGCCTACGGCCGCCACCGTGGCGTGTCGGATACCGCTGTGCGCAAGGCCATTGCGACCGGACGCATCAGCGCCGAGGCAGATGGCACGATTAATCCGGCTCGCGCCGACGCCGAATGGGCGGCCAGCACCCGCGCGCCGGACCCGCCCTTGGCAGTGCCCGTGCGGGCGCGCGCGGCAAACGGCGCGGCCGTTGACGACCTGGCCGGCGTAGCGCCGATCAGTACCAAAGGTGGCAGCAACACCTACGCGCAGGCTCGCACCGCCAATGAGGTGCTCAAGGCGCAGCACCATAAGCTGCGCATCGCCCAGCTCAAGGGTGAGTTGATCGATCGCTCGCAGGCGATGGCGCAGGTGTTCGCGCTGGCGCGGGCTGAGCGCGACGCCTGGCTGAATTGGCCGGCGCGGATCAGCTCGATGCTGGCCGCCGAGCTTGGACTTGACCCACACACCATGCATGTCGCGCTGGAGCGCGAAGTGCGGCAGCACCTGACCGAACTCGCGGAGTTCAACGCCCGACTGGACTAATTCTTGTACGACGGCTTCGACCACGTTGAGAAGGCGTGGCGCGATGGCCTGACGCCCGATCCGTTTCTCGATGTGTCCGATTGGGCCGACCGGGATCGGGTGCTGTCGAGCACTTCGTCGTCTGAGCCAGGCCGCTGGCGCACCGCGCGTACGCCGTACCTGCGCGACATCATGAACGACCTATCGCCGGCCTCGGCGACGGAACGCGTCGTCTTTATGAAGGGCGCGCAGGTTGGCGGCACCGAGTGCGGCAACAACTGGATCGGCTACGTCATCGCCTGCGCACCGGGTCCGATGATGGCCGTGGCGCCCACGGTCGAGATGGCCAAGCGCAATTCGAAACAGCGCATCGATCCGCTGATCGAAGAATCGCCGTCGTTGCGCGAGCGCATCGCCCCTTCGCGCGCGCGCGACGCCGGCAACACCATCCTTGCCAAGGAGTTTCGCGGGGGTGTCCTGGTCCTGACCGGCGCTAACAGCGCGGTCGGCCTGCGCTCCATGCCGGTCCGCTACCTGTTTCTGGACGAAGTGGACGGCTATCCGCGTGACGTGGAGGGGGAAGGCGACGCGGTCGCGCTGGCCGAGGCCCGCACCCGCACCTTCACCCGCCGCAAGATCCTGCTGGTGTCGACGCCGACGATTGCCGGCGCCAGCACGATCGAGCGCGAGTACCTCGCATCCGACCAGCGCCGGTACTTCGTGCCGTGCCCGCATTGCCGCCACGAACAGTGGCTCCGGTTCGAGCAGCTGCGCTGGACCTGGGGCGACCCGCGTTCGGCTCGCTACATCTGCGAGTCCTGCGAGCAGCCGATCGGCGAACATCACAAGACCGCGATGCTAGCGGCGGGGCAGTGGATCGCGACGGCGCCGAAGAACAAGGGCAAGACGGCGGGCTACCACCTGTCGTCGCTGTACTCGCCGGTCGGCTGGCGCAGTTGGGCCGATATCGCCGCTGCCTGGGAGTCGGCGCAGGGATCGGCCACGGCGCTGAAGGCATTCAAGAACACCGAGCTGGGCGAGACCTGGGAAGAGGAAGGCGAGGCCCCGGATTGGGAGCGGCTGCTGGAGCGCCGGGAAGACTATCGGATCGGCACCGTGCCCGCCGGTGGCTTGATGCTGACCGGCGGCGCTGACATCCAAAAGGATCGAATCGAGGTCTCGGTCTGGGCCTTCGGCCGGGGCCGGGAGACCTGGCTAGTCGAGCACCGCGTATTGATGGGCGACACCGCCCGCGCTGCGGTCTGGAATGAGTTGGGCGCAATTCTGTCGGAGCACTGGACCCACGCCAGCGGCGTGTTGCTGCCTTTGACCCGGCTGGGCCTGGACACGGGCTTCGCGACGCAGGAGGCCTATGCCTTTGCGCGCAGCGTCGGCGATCCGCGCCTGCTCCCGATGAAGGGCGTCGGCAACGGCGCAGCACTTATCGGCACGCCGACCGCCGTAGACGTCAGCGTGCCCGGTAAGCGGTTGCGACGCGGCCTGAAGCTGTTCGCCGTGGCGGGCGGCATCGCCAAACTGGAGTTCTACAACGCCCTGCGGTTGTCGATCGAGATCGGCCCAGACGGACAGCCGGCCTTTCCGGCCGGCTACATCCACCTGCCGAAGATCGACGGCGAGTTCCTTCAGCAGCTGACGGCCGAGCACCTAATCAGCCGTCGGGACCGTCATGGCTACCCCGTTCGGACCTGGGAGAAGCGACGGGATCGAAACGAGGCTTTGGACTGCTACGTCATGGCACGCGCCGCGGCGATGCAGGCCGGTGTCGATCGCTTCGAAGAGCGCCATTGGCGCGAGATGGAGCGATCGCTCGGGGTTCTGCCGCCGTCGACTGCTTCGCCACCGGTAGTTCCGGTCTATCCCTCCATCGAGGCCACCCCACCGGGTGGCCTTTCCATTTCCGCACCCGCGCGCCGAGGGCGCCGGGTCATTCAAAGCCGTTTCATGCGATGACCGACCTGCCTTACACCCACGAACAATTGCAGGCGCTGCGCAAGGCGCTCGCGCGCGGCGAACGTCGCGTCAGCTTCGGCGACCGCCTAGTCGAGTACCGCAGCGTCGATGAGCTGCTGGCGGCGATCCGCGAGATCGAAGCCGCGCTTGCCGGCACTGAAGGCCAGCCACGCCGCGTCCGCCGTTTGCGCGTGAACACGAACAAAGGATTCTGATGAGTTGGTGGTCCCGCCTCCGAACCTCGATGTTCGGAGGCTCGCCCGTGCACGAAGCATCGGGCTACGGCCGCCGCTCGACCGCCTGGCAACCCAGCAACCCGGGTGCCGTCGCCGCGTTGCTGGCGACCGGCGACGCCCTGCGGGTGCGCTCGCGCGACCTGGTCCGCCGCAACGCCTGGGCCAATGCCGCGGTCGAGGCGTTCGTGGCGAACGCGGTCGGCACCGGCATCAAGCCGCAATCGTTGCTCGCCGATCAACCGCAGCGTGAAGCGTTGCAAGCATTGTGGCGGGATTGGTGCGACGAGGCCGATGCGGCCGGACTGACTGATCTGTACGGCCTGCAGGCCTTGGCCTGCCGCGCGCTGCTGGAAGGCGGCGAATGCCTGGTCCGTTTGCGTCCGCGTCGGCCCGAGGACGGCCTGGTCGTTCCGCTCCAATTGCAGTTGCTCGAACCCGAGCACTTGCCGATGACGCTCAACCGGGAGGAAGCCAACGGCAACCTGACCCGGGCCGGCATCGAGTTCGACCGGCTCGGTCGACGTGTGGCGTACCACCTGTATTTGTCCCATCCGCAGGACGGGGCGATGGCGCCGATGTCGCGGCATGGCGGGATGGAGACGTTCCGGGTGCCGGCATCGGAAATCCTGCACATATTCCGGCCGCTGCGGCCAGGTCAGATCCGTGGCGAGCCGTGGCTGGCGCGTGCGCTGGTCAAGCTCAATGAGCTGGATCAGTACGACGACGCCGAGTTGGTCCGCAAGAAGACCGCGGCGATGTTTGCCGGCTTCATCACCCGCGACGGTCCGGAAGACCCCTTGCCCGGCGACGGCCCGCCCGACGAGTCCGGCAACGCGCCGCTCGGTCTGGAGCCGGGCACGTTGCAGATCCTTGAGGCCGGCGAGAACGTCACCTTCTCGCAACCGGCGGATGTGGGGTCGAGCTACGACCCGTTCCTGCGCGCCCAGTTCCGGGCCGTTGCCGCGGCCATTGGCATTACCTACGAGCAGCTGACGGGCGATCTGTCGGGGGTGAACTACTCCTCCATTCGCGCGGGCCTGCTGGAGTTTCGGCGCCGCTGCGAGATGTTCCAGCACGCGGTCCTGGTCTATCAGCTGTGCCGACCGATCTGGAACGCCTTCGTCGGTGCAGCCGTGCTGTCGGGCGCGATCGAGCTACCGGGCTACCGGCGGCGTAAGCGCCAGTACCGCGCCTGCAAATGGGTGCCCCAGGGCTGGAGCTGGGTCGATCCGGAGAAGGAGTTCAACGCGATGATCCTGGCGATCCGCGCTGGGCTGTTGTCGCGCTCCGAAGCGATTGCCAGCTCCGGCTACGACGCCGAGACCATCGACCGCGAGATTGCCGCCGACGCCCAGCGCGCCGATGCGCTCGGCCTGGTCCTCGACACCGATCCGCGCGTCGTCGCCCGCAACGGCGTCAAACACGCCCCTCCGCCGGCCGATGCGCCGGCTACTGAAACGAAGCCTACCGAATGACCGGACTGCCTCACCTGGCGGCGCGCGTGTTCAACACGCCGTTGCTCATTCAACGCGCCAAGCTGGAAGTCATCCTGGGCGTGCTGGCGCCCAAATTCGAGCTGCAAACCCTGCCGCCGCCGCAGATGGCGCCGCCCGGTCCGACGCCCACGCCGACGCTTCCGACACAGAACGGCATCTTCGTCTTGCCGGTCCACGGCACGCTGGTGCAACGAACCGCCGGCTTGGACGCGCTGTCGGGACTCACCAGCTATCAGTCGATCGCGCGTCGGCTGGATGCGGCGTTGGCCGACGAGTCGGTCCGCGGCATCGTCCTCGACATCGACAGCCCCGGCGGCGAAGCCGCGGGCGTGTTCGATCTGGCCGACCAAATCCATGCGGCGCGATTGCGCAAGCCGATTTGGGCCGTGGCCAACGACGCCGCGTTCTCGGCCGCCTACGCGATCGCGAGTGCCGCCGACCGCGTGTTTCTGACGCGTACCGCCGGTGTCGGTTCGATCGGCGTGATCGCTTTGCATGTCGATCAGTCGCAATCGGATACGAACGCGGGGTTGAAGTTCACCCCCATCCATGCGGGTGCGCGCAAGAACGACGGCACGCCGCATGGTCCGCTGACCGATGAAGCCCGCAATTCGATCCAGACCGAGGTCAACCGCCTCCACGAACTGTTTGTCCTGACCGTCGCCGACCAGCGCGGTCTCAGCGCCGAGGCGGTGCGCAAGACCGAAGCGGCGCTGTATTTCGGCCAGGACGCCATCAACGTCGGCCTGGCCGACCGCCTCGGCACGCTCAGCGATGCCGTGCAGCAAATGCACACCGAACTCGACGCCACCGTGCGTCTGCCTTTCCTGGAGAACCCCACGATGTCCACCCCCGATGCGACGGCGCCGGCCGTTGTTGATCTTGATGCCGCCCGCGCGCAAGCCCGCAGCGACGCCCTCGCCATCGCCGAGCTGTGCGAGTTGGCCGGCCAGCCACAGATGACCGCGACGCTGCTGGCCGAAGGCGTCACCCCGGCTGTTGCTCGTCAGCGCCTGCTCGCGGCCAAGGCCGACTCCGCCGAAATCACCAGCCATTTGTCGCCAACCGCGCCGATGTCGACCACCACTGCGTCGCTCGACGACAACCCACTGATCCAAGCCATCAAGGCGCGCGCTGCGCTCGCGCGCAAGGAGCGCTGAGATGCGACTGACCACCTACCCACCGGTCCACGAGGGTCAGAACCTGGGCGATTTGCTCAAGTTCGAGGCCGACAACCTGTACTCGCGCGACCAAGTCACCGTCGCCGCCGATCAAGTGCTGAAGCTCGGTCATGTTGTCGGCCGCATTTCCGCCACCGGCGAGATTGCCGCGCTCGATCCGCTGGCCACCGATGGCCGAGAAGTAGCTATCGGCGTGGCGATCGTTCCGATCACGACCACGACCGATCCGAGTCCGGACGGTTTGATCGTCGCCCGGCACGCGACCGTCGCCGACCACGCCGTGGTCTGGCCAATCCGAGCCACCCCTGAACAATGCGCCGCCGCTACTGCGCAGCTGCGTGCCATCGGCGTCCTCGTGCGCCGCGGAGTCTGATCCATGTCGATAAACAACCCGTTTCATAACCCCGCGTTCTCGATGAGCGCGCTCACCACCGCAATCAACATCCTGCCCAACCAGTACGGCCGCTTGGACGAACTGAACCTGTTCCCGGTCAAGCCGGTGCGCACGCGGCAGGTCACGGTCGAAGAGCGCAACGGCGTGCTGTCGCTGCTGCCGACCCAGCCGGTCGGCTCACCGGGCACGGTGGGCAAGCGCGGCAAACGCGCCCTTCGCGCCTTCAACGTCCCGCACATCCCGCATGACGACGTGGTACTGCCTGAAGAGGTGATTGGCGTTCGCGCCTTTGGCTCGGAGAGCGAGCTGCAAACGGTCGCGGGTGTGATGGCCGACCACCTCCAGACCATGCGCAACAAACACTCGATCACGCTCGAACACCTGCGGATCGGCGCGCTGAAGGGCGTGATCCTCGACGCGGACGGCAGCGAACTGGCGAACCTGTTCGACATCTTCAACATCACGCCGAAGACCTTCGAGTTCCAATTGACCGACCCGAAGACGGACGTGCGCGCCAAGTGCATCGAACTCAAGCGCTATATGAGCAAGTCGCTTCAGGGCGAGCGCATGAGCGGCATTCATGTCCTGGTGTCGAGCGAGTTCTTCGACTTGCTCACGGCGCACCCGAAGGTACTGGAGGCCTACCAGCGTTGGCAGGAAGGCGCCGCACTGCGCGACGACATGCGCTCGGACTTCCGTTTCGCCGGTGTCCGATTCGAGGAATATGCCGGCGAAGCCAGCGATGCCGAGGGGAATACCCGGCGCTTCATCGAAGTCGGCGAAGCGCATGCCTTTCCGCTCGGCACCCTGGATACGTTCGCGACCTACGTCGCACCGGCGGATTTCAACGAGAGCGTCAACACCCTCGGTCAGCTGCTTTACAGCAAGCAAGCACCGCGCAAGTTCGACCGCGGCACGGACCTGCACACGCAGTCCAATCCGCTGCCGATGTGCCACCGACCGGCGTTGTTGCCCAAGCTCAAGGCATAAGAGCGTGGACGCGTTCTCCACGATGGATGACGTAGTGTTCGACACGCTCGGCACCGTCGCGCAGGTTCAGCGCCCACCTAACCCCTCGGCGCCGATCCGCCTTATCGTGCGCGACGGCGTCGAGCGACTGGGCGAGTTCCAGCAGGTGGTCGGCCGCGCCCGACATGTCGTGGCTCGAAATCGGGAGTGGGTGTTCCGCCGCGGCGACGCTGTGCTTTTGGAAGGCCGGACTCAACCCGTCGAAGCGTTGGTCGGCGACGATGGCCTGGTCAACGAGGCCGTCCTGCATGGTTAACACTGTGCAGACCTGGACCTTGTTGCAGCGAGTCGCTGAGCGGTTGGCCGACATCCGAACCGCGGCGGACTACCGAACCGACATCGGTGCCGCGGTCGCGCTGGAACCGGCCCAACATCCCGACGACGACGTGACCGGGCTGACGCTGGCCGCGTTGGGCATTCAGCGCGATTCCAACAAGCCGCACGGGCGGCATCGGCTGCTGCAAGCCCTGGCCGAAGCGACCGTTCCGGCCTCCTTGGCCGACGCCCACGCGCGATCGCACGCCATTGCGGCCGACATCGAGGATGCGCTGGATGACTGGATTCCGCTGCCGAACGCACTGCCGGTGCAGGTCGATGACATCGTGTTCCTGGATCGGCCGGAAGGGCTTCCCGTCGTTGCCGTCCAGGTCGCCCTGACGATCCGCTATCGCCGCTGATGGACGTTTTCATCGACGCCAACGCCGTGCTCGACGCGGCGAAACGCGTGAGCGAGATCCCGGCGAAGATCGCCCTATCGCAGCGGCGCGCGCTGGGCACCCTGCGTCGTCGCTGGCCGGTCATCGCCCGCCGCGACATCCAAACCGAGTACGCCCTGTCGGCCCAGCGCATCCGGGCCGGCATCAGCGTGCGGACCACGCGCGAGGGTGTCGAGTTGATCGGCGTCGCGCGCGGCGTCGGTCTGATGAACTTCAGCGTCCGCAAGGTCGCCGAGGGCCTGACCTACAGCGCACGGCGGGGAACGCGGGGTCTTCGCCGCAGCGGCTTCAAGACCCGTTACCGCGGTACGCCCATCGCCTACGAGCGCACCCCGATCTCTGGTGACAAGCGTGTTCCGCGCACCCCGATCCAACGCCTGTACGGCCCCTCTCTGGCGCAGATGTTGCGCAAGGGCGACCGGCCCGAACGTATGGCCCAAGCCGGCCTGGACGTGATCACCGCCGAGATCGACCGGCTGCTGCTGCGCTCGCTGCGCCGCTGATCTCCTGCCACCCCTCGGGCACCCCACCATATATAGGAGCAACGCGACCCATGGCCGCGCAGGACCTGTTTTCGTTTCAGGGCAAGGTCTTCCTTGCCCAGCGCCAGTCCAATGGCAAGCCCGGCCCCCTGCGGTGGGTCGGCAACGCGCCCCAGCTGCAACTGCAGCTGGAGGTGCAGAACTCCGACAAGACCGAGTCGTTCAGCGGCAATCGGATGCTGTACGGCCGACTGGTCCAGAGTAAGACCGCCAACGTCAACCTGACACTGGACGAGGCGACCCCGGAGAACATCGCCGAGGGTCTGTACTCGGTGCCGGCGACGCTGCCGGCCGGTGTGGTCAACAACGAACTGCTGCCGCCGGGCTTGACGGCCGGCGACCTGATCGCACTGGACCGCGGCTGGGTCAGCGACGTTGCGATGACCGACAGCGCCACCCCGCCGGTCACGATCCCGCCCGCGAATTGGTGGACGGAGTCGGCGTCGGCGGGTTTGATCGGCGTGCGCAAGGTGGACGGGCTGACCCAGCCGTTCAAGGCCACCTACAAGCACGGCGAGACCGTGAACATCGCCCTGTTCAACACGCCGCCGCCCGAGCGGATGCTGTTCTTGGACGGCATCAACACGGTCAACGGCCGCCGGGCCAAAGTCACGCTCTATCGGGTGGCGTTCAACCCGATTGAGCAGCTCGACCTGATCTCCGAGGAATGGGGCAGCCTGCAGCTATCGGGCGCGGCCTTGTTCGATGAAACCCGCGCGCTGGACCCGACCCTGGGCGGCTTCGGTCGCATCGAAATGGTGCGAGCGTAATGGCGCGCAAAGTCCAACGCCCTACGCCCGCCGCCGACGACCTGGTGGTGCTGCAGCCTCATCGCGTTCTACCGCTGGGCGATCGCAGCGTGACCGTTCGCGAGCTGGGCTTCTTCGAGAGTCTGCAACTGCACGGTGCCATCGCGGCCTTGGTCGGCGACCTGGTCGAGCAGACCGACGATGGCAACATCGACTTGGCCCGCTTGCATCGGGTCTGCGCACAGCACCCCGAGGCGACGATTGCCCTGCTGGCCCAAACCAGCGACCAACCGGTCGAATGGGTGCGCTCGCTCCCCGGCGTTCAAGGCGACCTGCTGTTGCTGACGTTCTGGGCGGTCAACGCCGATTTTTTTCTGCAGCGCGTGATCGCGGCGCTGGAACTGCGGCGCGCGGACCCGGCAACGACTGGCCCAGCGTCCTCGCCACCCTGATCGATCACGGCCACGACTGGCCGTGGATCGAGCGCGCCACTGCGCGCCAACTCGCCTTGTTCTACCGCGTCGCCATCCATCGCGAGCGCGCGCTGCGCGCTGAGCGCATCGAGGACGTCAACGCCGGCTTCGCGGGCGGACGCGACGTCACCGCCTTCATTCAATCCCTTCGGAAGACCTGATGAAACTGATCGATAACTGGCGCCACGCCTGGCGCTTTGTAAGTGTGCAAGCGATGACCGTGGCCATCGCCATGCAGGGAGTGTGGCTGAATCTGCCTGACGACCTGCGCATCCACGTCCCCGACCGCATCGCGGCCAGCGTGACCGCCGGCCTGTTGATCCTGGGCCTGATCGGCCGTCTGTTCCAGCAGCGAGGGGCCGATGGCACGACTCTCCGCTGAGCAAGCCGGGGGCCAGAACGTGATCGCCTTCTTGGACATGATCGCCCACGCCGAAGGCGTGGAGCGGTTCAGCGAGCACGGCGGTTACGACGTGATGGTTGGCGGCAAAACGTTCACCAGCTACACCGAGCATCCGCGCAGGCTGGTCTGGCTGCCTAAATACCGCATCAATTCCACCGCTGCGGGCCGCTATCAGTTCCTGTGGAAGACCTGGAACAGTCTGCGCAATCGTCTACGGCTGCCCGATTTCGGCCCTGCATCGCAAGATCGCGCCGCCATCGAACTGCTGCGCGAGACCGGCGCACTGGCCGACGTCAAGAAGGGCTGGATCAGCAGCGCGGTGCGCAAGTCGCGCAAGACCTGGGCCTCGTTGCCCGACGCCGGCTACGGCCAGCGCGAAGTGCCGCTGGAACGCTTGCTCGCCGTGTACCAGAAGGCGGGAGGCCAGATCGCATGATCGCACTGAAAGTTTGGGCGACCACGGTGCTGACCGCGCTCGCCGCAGTGCTGGCTGCCTTCGGCTTGGGCCGCTGGAAAGGCCGGCAGCATGAGCGGGCCGACACCGCCGGGCGCGTTGCTGAGAGCGAGCAGCGGGTACGCGTCGCCGAACGCGAGCGCGCCGATTCCGAAACCCGTACCGAGGTAGACACCGATGTCCTGCAACTCCCGACCGGCGTTCTCGCGCCGGTGGAGAACGCTGTGCCTGATTCCGCTGCTGACCGCCTGTACGACGAATGGTCCCGTGACGGAGGCGACCACGGGTTGCGCCTGGACGCGACCGATCCTGGTCTCGCGACAGGATCAGCTAACGGATCTGACAGCACGACAAATCTTGGCTCATAACGAAACCGGTCGCCGACTGTGCGGCTGGGGACCGAAACCACCGACGGCGGTAGAGCAGCACTAGTTCATGGCGAACCGCGACACGACGATCACGCTGCTGATCCGGGCCAACGCCGCACAACTCAATCAAGCACTGGAACAAGCGGGCGTGCACGCCCGCGTTTTCGGTAACGAAGCCGAGGGTGCCGGCCGGCGGGCGAGCAAAGGGTTTGATCAAACCCGCAACAGCGTTACTGCGATCGGCCGACAGTTGGACCAAGCCAAGACGCAGCTGCTGGCCTTTGTGGGTTTGCAGAGCGCGGGCGATGCCGTGGGCGGGTTGGTGCGCGCAGCGGACGGCTACGCCAACCTGTCGGCCAAGATCAAGCTGGCCACCACCTCGCAGGCCGCATTCAATCTGGCCGAGGACGCGGTCTTCGCGATCTCCCAGCGCACCTCGACGGCGCTAGACTCCACCGCCACGCTGTTCGGTCGCCTCAGCAGTGCGCTGAAGGATCAGGGCGGATCGCAGCGCGAAGTTCTCAGTCTCACCGAGACGATCAACAAGGCGCTCGCGGTCTCCGGCGCCACCGCGGCGGAAACCTCGTCGGTCATCCTTCAGCTGAGCCAGGCGTTTGCGGCCGGTCGGCTCAGCGGCGACGAGTTCAACTCGATTAACGACGCCGGCCCGCGCTTGATGAAGGCGCTGGCCGCCAGCATGGGGGTCACGGTCGGTGAACTGAAAGCACTGGCGGAAGCCGGCAAGCTGACCAGCGAGCAGCTGCGCATCGCGTTCTCCGGTGAGCAGGCGAAGAAGATCGCCGCCGAGTTCTCGCAGCTGCCGCTGACCATCGAGCGCAGCCTGGTCCAACTGGACAATGCATTCACGCGCTTCATCGGCCAACAGGACCGCGCCAGCGGCGTATCGGCGGCTGTGGCCGGTTCGATCCAGGGCTTGTCGCAGAACTTCGATAGCTTGGCGACCGTGCTCGGTGTGGTCGCCGTGGCCGCGCTGGGCCGATTGATCGCAACGCTGGCCACGGCGGGCGCCGCGAAAGTCACCGCTACCCGCAAAACGCAGCAACTGGCGCAAGAGGAACTGGCGCAGGCACGCGCGGCCGAGGTGGCGGCGCAGGCGGAGCTGGCCCGTGCCCGCGCATTGACCCTGGCCGGTGCCGGCGCCACGCGTGTGGCCAGCGCCGAGGCGGGATTGGCCGCCGCGCAGGCCAGGACCGCGGCGGCGACCCAAGCGGCGACCGCGGCCGTGGGCGCTAAGGCGGTCGCGATCCGAGGCCTGTCTTCGGTGCTGACCCTGATGGGCGGGCCGCTCGGCTTGGCGATTACGGGCGTCACCTTGCTGGCGAGCGCCTTCGCTACCGCCAGCGCGAATGCGAGCGCGGCTAAAGCCGAGTTCGAAAGCACCATCAAGGCCGCGCAGCGGTTTCGCGACCAGCAGGACATCGACACCGGGGTGGACCTCGGCAAACGGCTCATCGATCAGCGGCAGCAACTGCAGAAGGAACTCGAAAACCTTCAAGTGCTTAAAGAGCCCTTGGGTCCCTTCTATGGGGGCATCCACGACGCTCCCGGACAGAGCAGTACACGGTTTCTGTTCGGGGACGATGTCGACGCCGAGATCAAGCGGGTTCAGACGCAGCTCGCGACAACTAAGACCGCACTCGATCAGGTCAAGGGCTCGGTGGCCGATCTGCGTAGGTCGCAGGCGACGGGGGGACGAACCCGCGTACAAGTCACCAAGGACGCGACCGACTTCACTAAGGCGCTCAACACCCAGAACGAAACGCTCAAGGTCGAACGGATTGAGCGAGAGAAGGGTCTGCGCGCCGCGCTGGAATACCAGGCCGTCAAAGCTGCGGGGGTCAAAGACACCACGCAGCTGACCGAGGCGATGCGCAAGGCGATCGACCTGCAGGTGCGCGAGCGTGAAGCGGCCAAATCGGCGACGGATGCCGGGCGGGCGCAGACCAAGGCCGTTCGCGACGCCGAGCGGCAGCGCAAGGCCGACGAACGCAAGCTGGCAGCTGACCAGAAGAAGCAAACTCAAACCGACGCGAAAGAGAAGAAGGACGATGACTCTCTAGATCGCACGGTTCAAGAGGCGGACATCGCGCTGATGCGCAACCGCGGCGATGGCGCGGCGGCGAGGCGGAAAGAACTGGATCTGGAGTACAAGCAAGCCTTGGCCGACCTGCAGGCCAAGGGCAACACCGCCGACGCCGTGAAGGTCCGATTGCGGATCGATACGGAGGTTGCGAAGGTCGAGCTAGACGACTTGCAGGCGCAGATCGATCGCGTCTTTGGCGAGCAGTCCCGACAAGAGCAATCGATTCAAACTCGCCAACAAGCCGGGCTGCTGACCGAAATCGGGGCGCGCCGCGAACTGATCGACTTGCACGCACGCACCGCCGCGGAAGTCGAGCAGTTGCTTCCGACGATGGACGCGCTGGCCGCCAAGACCGGCGCGCCGGAATCGATCGAACGGGTCAAAGATCTGACCGCGCAGGTCGCTGCGTTGAAGGTCCAATCGAACGAGCTGGTCGTAACGCTGACCAATGGCTTTGAAAGCGGCCTGAGCAATGCGCTGGAGGGATTGGCGACCGGCGCGCTGACTTTGCGCCAAGCGCTCACCGGTCTCGTGCAGGACATGGCCCGATCACTGGCACAACTGGCCTCCCAGCAACTGGCGGCGCTGGCTACGGCCAAGCTGATGTCGGTGGTGGGGAAGATCGCGGGTGGGGGCAAGACCCCCGACGTGGCCCAACCTGACCCCGTCCAGGCCGCAGCCGCTGGTGTCGCTTACGCCACGCCGATTACCGGCGCCTCGGTGGCGCTGGGCGTAGCCGGTGGTGTGGTTTTGAAGGCCGCCGCCGCGATGCAGACGGCCGCCGCGACCCTATTGGCCGCTAACGCCGCCGAGAGCGCGAGCGGGTTCTTCGCTTCGGGCGGCTTTACCGGCATCGGTCCTAAGTACGCCCCAGCCGGCGTCGTGCATCGTGGTGAGTTCGTCCATCGTCGCGAAGTCGTGCGACAACCGGGCGCGCGCTCATTTCTTGAGCGCTTCAACCGCCTGGGTATGTCGGCGCTGGAAGGAGTACGCGGTTACGCCACGGGCGGCTTTGTCACCCCGGCGCCACGCGCGCCGGCACCCTCTCGCGCCCCGCTGGCCGAATGCGGACCAGCAACGCCGGATGCCAGCCAACGTGGATCGCAGATCACTAACGTGCTGTATCTGGACCCGCGCGAGATCGTCAATGTCATGAGCACGCAAGCGGGCCGACAAGTGATCCTGTCCACGATTCGGGCCAACGCGCCGACCGTTCGACAGGACCTGGGCTAGCTGTCGCAGCGAATGCGACCGTCGATCCGGATACTGCGCCCGGCGGTTTTGATCCCCCCTGTTCTCTACCGCTATGCGCGCCCGGCCCCCCAGCCGGGCGCGTTTTTTTTGGTTGCTCTATGACACTTCGAACGGGCGTTGCCAGTGATTACTACGATTTCCTCAACCAAATGGAAGCCGCGCTCTGTCGCGAGGGCCATGCCTGGGGTCTGCTGTACGCGGGCGCCGGCAACGGCACCCTGACCGGTATCGACGGTGCGACCGGCGGGTACCGGGGCGGGGCTACCAGCGTGGCCGAAGGCTTCACCCTGAAGGCGCTGGATGCCCAGCGGTTTCAAGTCATTGGTGCGTTGGCCGGTGAGCTGGGCATCGCCCAGGTGGGTCAACCGTTTGAATTGGACCGGCTGCGATTTCGCATCAACGCCGGTTCGATTCCGTTCGCGGCCGGCGACCGCTTCACCTTGAACACCTCGCCGGCCTGGACGCTGGTCCGTCGCTACGGTTGCCGCAACCCGACCTTCCGCACCACGAACCTCATTGCTCCGGGCGCGGTCTTCGACAACCGGACCGACACCTGGGCCATGCGGCCGGTGGTCGATCTGCCGGCGCACGCCACGGTCGAAATGATTGGGCCCGCAGCGGTGAAGACCGTGACTCTGGGAATCGGCGATACCGGCGCGCGCGGACCCGCGGCGTTTGAGCTGCAGCGCTCCGACGATGGCGCGGCCTGGTCGCGGGTGCAGGCGTGGTCAGGGCAGACGTGGCCGACCGCCAAGATGCGCCGCTCCTATCCAGTCACCAGCACTTCGACGCCCGCGCGCTTCTGGCGGGTGCTGTTGACCGCCACCGCAGGCGGCGACCCGTTGGAAGTCAACGATGTCAGCTTCCACACCGATCTCAACGCCGACTTCGAACTGGAAGATCGCGCGCAGTGGATCGTGCAGGCGCCGGGCCTGGATGGTCAGAAGGCCATCTACATCGGAGCGGAACTGTACGAAGATCCCGCGCGTGCGGCCTACAATCTCAACTGGTACGGGTTCCGCTCGCATAACCCGCTGCGCAGTCTACGCACACAGGTCAACGTCAGCGGACTACGGTGCCTTCCGCTGCGCAACGGGCCGTTCGCCTACTGGTTGTCGATCAATGGCCAACGCGTCGTCATCGTGGCCCGGATCGGCACGGTCTACGTCAGCGCCTACCTCGGATTCGTGAACGCCTACGAGCCGCCGTCGATCCACGAGTACCCTCTGGCCATCGGTGCCTGCGGTTCGGCGGAAACATTGACTCCGGATGCGACCGACGCCAACTTCCGTTCCTTCTTTGATCCCGGTCGTTACGGCTTGGTCGTGAACTACCCGGACAACGTTTGGCGTTTGCATGCCAATCGTTATGCCTCCGGGGCGAACGAATACGGCGACACCGAGACGCCGGGCAAGGTCTACCCGAGTGCGATGTCGACCTCGGGCGATCGGCCTTATCTGCGCGAGAACCTCGACGGCACCTCCCCGGTGCTGCCGCTGATCCTGGGCAGTTCCAATCCGCGTCATCCGCTGGGCGAGTTCGACGGCTGTGGATGGACCACGGGCTTCAGCACCGCATCGGAGTCGCGCATCGATCACGACGACGCCGATTGGCTGGCGTTCCAGAACACGTTCCGGATCTCACCCGATAACTATTTCGCCTTGAGGCTGGACTGATGGCCTACGCGACCTCTGCAGCCAACGACCCGAACGAACTGCTCGACAAGCTGCGTTTGTTCGCCCAGGCAAACGGATGGGCTATCGACGGGTTCCGCGACCGCACGGGTAAAGTCGGCAAAGCGCTTAGCCTGCACGCCGGTAGCCTTCATGCCACCTTTCTGACCGAACTCACCGGAGGCGACGGCAACCGGCCGCCTCCGTTCATTGGGGTCGTCGGCCACACGGGCTACGCCGCCAATGCGAACGCCGAGGTGCAGAACGAGGCCAGCGTGCCGACCTGGACCAACTACGTCCAAGGCCCTTACAGCGCGGTCCACTTCTTCACTCGGACCGCACCGCAGCCGTATCTGCACGTCGTCTTGGAAACCCAGGCGGGCACCTTCAAGCACTTTGGAACGGGCCGCTTGGTCACGGCGGGGGCGGTCAACACCGGCCAGTACGTGTACGGCAGCCAGTGGTACTACGACGCCACTTACATCGGAAACCCCGACGACTATCGCCACGCGGTCGCGTTCGATGACACGTGGAACAACTACGTGTCGCCGGTGACGCGCGTGCGGGCGGACTATGAAGGCATCGCGCCGCGCTGGCATGCGGTGTCCGATTCCGAAAGCGATACCCGGCGGTTGCTGTGCGGCTGGCGCGGAAAGGCCGCGCCGATCAACCTGCTGAAGGATGTCGGGCACAGCACGCTGACCGGTCGCGCGCCAGGCCAGCCGCTGTGGTGCGCAGTGCCGCGCGGTGCGGGGCTGTACTCCGACGTCGGCCACCCGGCCGATCTGCGTTTCATCCGGCTCGATAGTTACTCCCCAGGTGAAGAACTGCCGTTGGGTAGCGATCGTTGGAAGGTCTTTCCGGTCCACCGCAAGAACGGTCCCGCCGGTACGCCCAATAGCGGTGTCTACGGCTACGCCTACCGCATCACCGACTAGGACGAGTTCGCTCTATGTGGCATGGCCTGTGGCCGCTGACCTTCAGCGGTCAGGGCGACTACTACAAATCGCCGCCGTTCTGGGACGGCCGTGCGTCGATCGCGCTCGGTTCCGAGCCAGCCTGGGGGCGACGTACCGTCGAGGTGCCCTCTCATGTCGCCGACCAGCGCCGCGGCGTGCCGCAGCCGATGTTCGGCGACGACTTCTTCGACCGCATCCACATCGAGCCCCGCGTCCTGAACCTGGGCAACGTCAGCAGCGTGCAGCAACGCGCCGTTCGTGTCTGGAATGCCTATCGCGCCCGCGCGCTGACTTTGACCGATGCCGCGCTGGCGGGCGGCGAGGGCATCGTCTTAACCGCGCCGGGCGCAACGCCCCTGCCGTTCGCGCCGCTGTCCGAGCGGACATGGCAGATCGCGGTCGGCACCGACGGGCCACCGGTCATCGCGGCCACGTTGGCGTTCCAGTTCGACGGCTTCGATAGCATCCCTGTCGTCATCGCCGGCCAGCGCATCGTCGCCTGGGCGTTCGTGCCGGATTGGTCGCGCGGCGTGCTGGAGCGGCTGGCGTGGAAGACCGACATTCTGACCAGCCCAACGCAGGTCGAGCAGCGACGTAGCCTGCGCTCCGCGCCGCAACGATCGTTCGAAGCGACGATGATCGTGGACGGCCGCGAGCGCGTGCTGCTCGATCTCGCGGTATTCGGCTGGGGCGGACGCTCCTGGGCATTGCCCATCTGGCCCGATGTTCAGTGGTTGGCGGGCGACCATGCGCTTGGTGTGCGTGTCATCGCTTGCGATCCCGGCCATCGCGACTTCCGCATTGGCGGCTTGGTGCAACTGCGCGGCAAGACCGCGTTCGACGTCGAAGTTGCCGAAGTCGAGACGATCGGTGCTGCATCCATCACGCTGCGCCATCCCACGACAAAGGCGTGGCCGCGCGGCTCTCGGCTGTATCCGGTGCGGACCGCGCGGCTCGCCGAACCGCCGAGGGTCACGCGCCTGACCGATCAGGCCGCGTCGGTCAGCGCGCGCTTCGATGTGGTCGAAGCCTGCGACTGGCCGCAGATCTCGGATGCGCCGATGTATCGCGGTCACCCAGTGTTGGCGCAGCGGCCTAATGAAACCGACCGGTTGTCGAACGGATGGCAGCGTGCGCTGCTAACGCTCGACAATGAGTTCGGCCGCCCCTTCGTGATGGACCCGGCGGATTGGGCGGCGGTGTCGCAGGGCCACCATTGGCGAATGCACGGGCGCGAAGAGTGGGGCACGGTCCGGTCCTGGCTGTACACCCTTCGTGGCCGCCAGTGCGCGGTCTGGCGGCCCACCCACGCCGACGACCTGACCTTGGGCGCCAACCTGGCCGGCACCGCCACGGCGCTGGACGTGGCCAACGTTGGCCTGGCCCGGTTCGCTGGCTTGCGACCTGGCCGGCGCGACGTACGGATAGAACTGCGCGACGGCCAAGCGTTCCATCGTCGGATCACCGCAGCAGTGGCCCTGGACGACGAGGTCGAGCGGCTGACGATTGATGCCGCACTCGGCGTGGACGTGCGTCCGCGCGAGGTTCTGCGAATCAGCTTCCTCGTGCTGAGCCGCGGCGACAGCGACGAGGCCGAAATCGAACACCACACCGACAGCGACGGCGCCGCCGACGCATCCATCGTCTTGCGCGCCGTGCGCGATCCCGACACTGAAATTCCCACGCCGGTATGAGCTTCGAATCCCTGGAACGATCCACTGCCGCGGGCAATCCGCGGCGGCTGTACGAGTTCGTGCGCGGCGCGCGGTGCTGGCGCTACACCGGCGGTGACCGCGATTTCGCGCTCGATACACAGGTCTATGGCGCCATGGCTATCCGCGACGATGGCATCCGCCAGTCCGGCCATACCGCCAGCGACATGCTGACGATCACCGCTTCTGGTGATTTCGAGGTGGCGCGGCTCTATCGCGGACTGCCGCCATCGAGCGAGGTCGCGGTTGTGGTCCGGGACGTCCATGAAGGCGATGGCGATGCGCGCGTGGTCTGGATGGGCCGCATCGCGGGCGTCAATCGGTCATCGCTGGAAAGCACCGAGGTGCGCTGCCAATCGCTCGACGCCGCGCTCGGGCAGCCGGGACTTCGGCTGGCGTGGACGCGAGGTTGTCCTTACAGCTTGTACGACCGCAACTGCCGTGTGAATCCCGAGTCGTTCCGCGTTCCGGCCTCGTTGACGACGCTCGCCGGGAACGTGGTCACGGCCGGCATTTTCGGCCAGTACCCCGATGGCTGGTTCGCGGGCGGGTTTCTGGCCTGGGACTTGGGCGAGGCCGGCTTGGAGCGACGCGGCATTCGATCGCATGTCGGCGAGCGACTCGTGCTGCTCGGTGCCGGCGACGGGCTACGCATCGGCCAGGCCGTCATCGCCTATCCCGGCTGCGGCCGGTCGATGGCGATCTGCCACAGCAAGTTCAACAACGCCCCGAACTACGGCGGCGCACCCGGCCTGCCCGGTAAATCGCCGTTCGACGGCACCCCATTGTTCTGACCATCGGATCGAAACATGAATATTTGGGTCCAACTCGCGATCTGGGTCATCAGCTATTTCGTATCGGCCGCCGCACGGCCGAAACCGCCGCAGGCCAAACCGGCCGCGTTCGGTGACTTTCAGTTTCCGCAGAGCACCGAGGGCACGCCGCAGGCGGTGATCTTCGGCGACGTGTGGACGAGCGACTGGATGGTGCTGGGCGTGGGTCAGTACCGCACCCAGCCGATCAAGCAAAAGGGGGGCAAGAAGTGATCGTGACCCTCGATCACCTGCGTCGTGCGCCAGGATTCGGCGCGCGGCCGGGTTACTGCGCCCAAGGTGGGCGCGAATGGTTCGCTTACTACGGTCTGGATTGGAGCGCGTTCGTTCGCGACGGCATCGAGGTCGAGGTTATCGAAGCGACCGGCGACGCGTTGGGCTTGCACTTGGTCGCGTTCGCGCGTGCGGAGGCCGCGCGTGGGCAGCAGTAAGAAGCAGACGGTCGGCCATCGCTACCTGTTCGGCCTGCACATGGGCTTGTCGCGCGGACCGATCGATGAGCTGGTCGAAATCCAAGTCGGCGATCGCGAAGCCTGGAAAGGATCGATCACCAAGACCGGCCGCATCTTCATCAACAAGCCCGATCTCTTCGGCGGCGACAAGGGCGAAGGCGGGATCAAGGGCTGGCTCGATGTCCTGATGGGCGAGGCCGCCCAGGCGGTGCTGCCGGCGCTGGGCGCGCTGCATGGCGTGCCAACGCCGGCCTTCCGCAATGTCACGACCCAATACTTCGACGGCCAGATCGCGGCAAACAATCCGTATCCCAAGCCCTGGAAGATGCGCGCCCGGCGGGCGCTCGCGGGGTGGGACGGAGCGCCCTGGTATCCCGAGAGGGCGGTGATCTGGCTCGGCAGCGGGGCGATCCGCGCCATGAACCCGGCGCACATCCTGGTCGAGTGCCTGACCAACCGCGATTGGGGGCGCGGTCTGGATCGCGGCGTGCTGGACGAGGCCAGCTATCGCCGGGCGGCCGACACGCTGCACGCCGAAGGCTTTGGGATGTGCCTGCGCTGGAACCGGCAGTCGTCTATCAGCGACTTCATGCAGGTCGTGATCGACCACATCGGCGCGGCGCAGTACACCGACCGCTCCACCGGCCGGCTGACGCTGAAATTGCTGCGCGACGACTACCGGATCGAAGACCTGCCGGTGTTCGATTACGAGTCGGGTCTGCTGGCGATCGAGGAGGACGAAGGCGCCGCTCAGGACGGCGCGATCAATCAACTGATCGTGACGTGGTACGACCCGATCAAGGACGAAGAGCGGCAGATCCGGGTCGAGGATCTCGCCGGCATCCAAGCCACGGGCGGCGTCGCGTCCGGTAACACCGAATACAAAGGGCTGCCCACCGCCGAGTTGGCGAGCCGAGTCGGCATGCGCGATCTGACCATCGCCTGCTCGGGCTTGAAGCGATTAAAGCTGCGTTTCGACCGGCGCGGTGGGATGTTGGCGCCGGGTGGCGTGTTCCGCATTCGCGATCCGTTTCGCGGCCTGGACAGCTTGGTCCTGCGTGTGGGCACGTTCGATGACGGCAAGCTGGCCGAAGGTGCGATCACGATCGCTGCAGTGCAGGATGTGTTCGGGTTGCCGGCGACCGCCTATCTGGAACCGCAGCCGCCGGTGTGGACCCCGCCAGATCGCAATCCGCAGCCGCCGCCGAACCGCAGGCTGATCGAAGCCAGCTACCGCGACCTGGCGACCACGCTCAACGCCGCGGCGCTGGCGGCCGTCCCCGTCGATGCCGGCGCGGTCCTGGCTGTGGCTGAGCAAGCGACAGGGCTGGCGTTGAATTACGTGCTGACCACGCGCGTCGGCAACGGCGAATTCGCCGAAGCCGGCGTAGGCGATTGGTGCCCGACCGCCCTGCTGGCCGAGCCCATGGTCGCGACCACCGCGACGGTTCAGCTCTCATCCGGACGTGGGCTGGATCAGATTACCGCCGGCACCGCCGCCCTGGTCGAGGACGAGATCGTCCGTGTAGTTGCCATCGACCCACAGACGCAGTCCGCGACGTTGGCCCGGGGCTGCGCCGACACCGTGCCGGTGCCACACGCACCCGGGACGCGCATCTGGTTCTACGACGACTTCGCCGCAAACGATCCGGCGGACTACAGTGTCGGCGAGACCGTGCAAGCGAAACTTCTGACGCGCACGTCCAGCGCGCAGCTTGATCCCGCGCTGGCGCCTGTGGATACGGTCAAACTGGCTCAACGACAGGCACGGCCGTACCCACCCGGAGACCTGAAGCTAAATGGGCAGAGCTATCCGGCATTGATCGAAGGCGACCTGGTCGTGTCCTGGGCGCACCGTGATCGACGTCTGCAGGCCGACCAACTGGTCGACCACGGCCAAGGTTCGATCGGCCCAGAGGCCGGAACGGCCTATGTCCTGCGGCTGCTAGAAGCGATATCGGGTCAGGCCCTCGATAGCCCGGCCGCTCTAACGGGCAGCAACTACACCTCGCCACTTCGCGGCGCGTATCGCGTGCGTGCAGAAATCGGCGCCACGCGGGATGGCCTGACTAGCTGGCAAAAAGCGAGCCACACCTTCGACTTCAAAAACGGACTGCTGCGCACGGAGACCGGCGATGAGCTGGTCACTGAAGCGGGCGACTACCTGCTCATCGAGTAAATCATGGCGAATCAGAAGCTCTCCCAATTGCCGGCCGCCAGCGCACTGGCCGGCACTGAGATCGTACCCATCGTGCAAGGCGGGCAGACCCGAAGCACCACCACAGCCGCAGTTGCCGACCTGCGTAAGGGCGCCTGGCAGGCGCCGACGCTCAACGCGCCGTGGGCGAACTATGGCGACGTCTTCGCGTCAGCCGGCTACCGACGCGATGGAGGCCGGGTCCAGTTGCGAGGGCTGGTAAAGGCCGGCGCTGGCGGAACCGTCATCTTCGTACTCCCTGTCGGGTTCCGCCCGACTGCACAGCAGATCTTTACCGCCATCAGCGATTCGAGCGTTCAGGCGCGCATCGATGTCAAAGCTAATGGTGACGTGCTGGTTTCGCAGCCCGGGACCGGTGTGCTCGGGTGGCTTTCCCTGGATGGGGTTGCGTTCTTTACGGACCCATAGCGACTGTTCGCCATAAGCTGGTCTCGACGCCATCTATCGAGTCAGACCCGGAGAATCCGAGCCACCCAAGTCATGAAAAGCGAAGCGTGCAAATTCGTCGCAAAATGCTCGGTTCAATAGATCGGTTCATTCGCTGGCGTGTCTTGCTTCATACAGAGGTTGCCCAGGATCGTCTCGCCGTACATTGCCCAGTTCTCGTCCCATGTTTCTACCGGACTCTCGAAGGTAAAGACATGAACGCAATCAGCCGTATTGTTTACGGCTAAGAACTTGTGGACCGTGACTGGCCTGAGCCCAGGAGAGTGGTCAACATAGCGTGCAATCATGCGCACGATTTCGCCTTGCACTTCCTCATTGAGCAGCAAGATGTCCTCCTTCGCTCGTTCCTGCAGAAAGGGAAGAAGATGTGCGGACGCAACGGCCTCCGCGCTGGCGCTATAGAGTGCGCCCGCATTGCGAATTATCTGAAGCGTAAATCCCGTCTCGAAGAATTCAGTTTCCGAGAATGTCTCGGGACTGGTCGCATGAAGGTCAACAGACGGTTCTTTCGTCGTATCGACTTTGCTTCGCTCATTCCAGCCCAGTGGCTTCAGGACGAAAACGTCGCTGAACTGCCTCCATTCAAATCCATTTGGAGCCGGTGGGACGTGGGTCATGAAGGACTCCTGCTTTGCATGCTCGAGGGCGACAATTGTTGGTGCGCTGTCGGCTATTTTGCGGGGACTTTCTACGAAAAAGAAAGGCCCCGTTGCCGGGGCCTTTGTTAACTCAGTAGATCAAACGGCCGAAAAGCTCAACCCTACTTCTTACAGACCAATTTCGCCGGCGGAGTTAAGCCACCCTGGTGGCGGGTGAAATCACAGGAAGTAACAGGACCTAGGTTTCTGGTGAGCACAGCAGCGGAATCTCTATATTCGCACTCGACCCAGATATCCACGCCCCTAAAGCTCCAGGTTTGTGTTCCCTTTACTTTGCCAGGGACTGGCATCACGGATCGGCGTTTGGAGGGCTCTTCGGTGTAGAGCATTACCCGATCTAAACGTCGAGGATGCTTCCTAACGGACACGCTCCAGCCTGTAACGGGTTGGATGCTTTGCGCATCTTCAATCACCGGCGGGCAGGCGGCTATCTGCATTCCCACAGCTAATGCCACAGCAGAAATTGACATGGGTCACCAAATGATGGTTGAGAAATTAGAGGCAGATTGTACGTAGTTCGTGTGCGGATTACCGATGGTGTAGTTCCAGCGAAGCTCTCGATACTGCAAATTGACGCCATCCCACTGGTCTAGAACCAGTACACCCGTGCCGCCCTCAGAGTACCCAATAAAAATGGCAGCGTGCTTTACGGGACCAACGGGGTATCGGCCATTCTCATCGAAAGTTGCTATAGCGGTTCCCGGTGCAACCTGAAGCCCAGGACGCAGTCTACGACCTTGCCTCCAAAACTGCTGGGCATTCGGTGCTGCGAATGTGCTCGAATGTTTGATCAATTCCGCGCAGTGAGTATCGCCATCGCTGTCCTCATCCAAAGCAGCTATCGTCTCACGAGCTGACAATCTCTCGGCCATCTTCATTGCATCCGCGAACACGTGTTCCGTCTGGCGGTGACCAGGCAATCCGTCGAGTGGTCCTATAGGGCCATTAGACCAAATCCGGCCTGAGCCGAATGCAGGCTGCAACCCGCGAGGGTCCGCGGTATTTAGTGGGGCTCCCTTCACGTACCCGTAAGTGGAGCTTCCGCCGACAAGCCCAACAGGATCGCTCTGAAGGTATCGCCCCGTGTTCGGATCGTAATCGCGATAGTAGTTGTAGACCAGCCCGCTCGCAGCATCGTACTTTTGCCCGGGAAACCGCATATCGAACACGAACGCGGTGCCATCCTGATCCGGGTCTTGGTTCGGCGGGTTGTTGCCGAAGGCTTCGCCCTTGGCATCCCAGGTCCAGACCGCGACGTTGCGGCTCGGGTCGATCACTGCGCGCGGGGTGCCCAGATGGTCGGGTTGCACGTAACGCAGGGTCTGCGCGACGCCGGCGCCGACGACCAAGCCGACCGGTGCGTCTCCCAGCCAGATGGCCTGCTGTTTGGTCGCACCGTTGGCGTCGTAGTCGCCGAGCCAGTGGCCGGCTTCGTCGTACAGCGTGTAGCCGGTGATCGCGCCAGTCGCGTTGTCGGCCCGCGAGACCCGCTCGCCCTTGGCGTTGTAGCGGTAGCTGGCCTTCACCACGCCGGCCTGCTTGACTTGGCTCATGCGGTCGTTCGCGTTGTAAACGAACTCCCTGGCCGTGCCGCCGATGCTGGTGGTGTTGCCGACCGCATCGTAGCCGCGGCTGACGCCGCCGACGTTGCTCAGGCGGTGACTCGTGCCCGGGTAGGTGTAGCTGGTGGTGATGCCGCCGTGCAGCAGGCTGCTGCGGTTGCCGGTGGCGTCGTAGCCGTAGGTCTCCAACGGCATGCCGGTCGGACCGTCGCGGGTGATCTTCAGCTGGCCCAGGGTGTCGTAGTCGTACTTGGCCAGGAACGCGCTTTGCAGGCCGTCCTTGAGTTCGGTCAGCTCACCGACTTCGTTGTAACCGTAGGCCAGCGACAAGCCACCAGCGGCGCTGTCGAGGATCGTCTTGGCGCGGTAGTCCTGGTCGTAGGTGCGGGCCAAGCTGCGGCCGTTGCCGTAAGTCCAGCCGGTGGCCGGGCCGAACGGTTCGTAGGCGGCGTTGTTGAGCAACACCGTGCGCACGCCGCCGGCCGGCTTGATCCCGACTTCGGTGACCTGGTCCAGGGTGTTGCGGACGTAGTCGACGATGGCGTTGTCCGGGTAGGTGATGCTGCGCACCTGGCCCGAACTGGTGTAGGCGTAGCGCAGGGTGAAGCTGCGGGTGCCGACCGTCTGTACCTTGCGCACGAGCTGGCCCCAGCGGTCATAGCAGTACTTCAGCTCGGTGCCGTCGATGCGCATTGCAGTCACACGCCCCAGGGCGAAGTTCTCGCCGGCGATGCAGACCGTGTTGACCATGTCGTAGTCGTACTCGACGTCAGCCGCACCACCGCTGTACGACACCGTCTTCGGCCGGTTCAGGGCGTCGTAGGTGTAGATATGCGGGCTGGCGTCGTTGGCGTCCTGCTTGCTCGCGAGCAGGCCGGCGCTGTTGTAGCCGTAGGTGGTGACGCCGGTGTCCGGGCTCGACAGCTGGATCTGGTCGCCGAAGCCGTTGTAACCGTAGGTCGTGGCCAGACCCTTCGGATCGGTGACCTTGGTGACTTGGTCGAGGGCGTTGTATTCGAGCTTGGTCTCGACCGCGAGGCCACCGACGTCCTGCAGGGTGCGGCTCAGACGATCGAGCGGGTCGTGGTCCTGATTGGTGACGCGATTCAGGGCGTCGGTGGTCAGGTCCGGATTGCCGTCGTTGTCGTAGCTGAAGTTCGTGGCGCGCGCCAACGAGTCCTTGGCAGCCTGCAACTGTCCGAGCGTGTTGAAGACGCGCGACAGGGTGCGCTTCAAAGTGCCGGAAGCCGTTTTGGTGTCTTCCTGCTTGCGGTTGCCGGCCAAGTCGAGGGTGTACTGGATCTTGTTGCCGGCCTTGTCCGCCACGCTGGTCAGGCGTTGCGCGGTGTCGTAGGTGTACGTGATGTAGGCGCCGCCCGGCGGGGTGATGCGCTTGACCAGACCGGTCGGCCAGTACTCGACCCGGGTGATGCGGTCGTCGGTCTCGACGGCGTTGTCAGCACCGCGCACCTTGGTCGCGGTGAGCCAGCCGCGCGGGTGGTACTCGTAATCGGTGACGATGCCGTTGGCGTCGACGACCGACAACGGACGGCCCTGCGGGTCGTAGCCAAAGGTTTCGGTGACGCGGCCTAGCGCATCGACGACCTTGCGCAGGTCGCCCTTGCGGTAGGTGCACAGCGCCGGCTGCGTCGCGCAGGTGCTGTCGTCGCTGCCGTAGTACTGGAACGTCGTGACGTCGTTGACGTCGGTGCGCGGGCCGTCGACCGACTTGACCAGCCCCAGGATCGGGCAGGTGCTGTTGCTCGCGGCCACATCGGCCGCTTCGCAGTAGGCGTAGGTCGTCGTGCGGGTCTGGTTGCTGACCGTGTCGCGCACGGTGACCGTGACCAGCTGCAGACGCGCGTTGCGGACGATGCGAGTCTCGCGATTGCCGATCTGGGTCAGCACGGTGCGGTTGCTGGCCACATCGCGACGTTCCGCGCTGCTGCGTTCCTGCGCCAGCCCGACTGCTTCCTTGACCGTATGCGTGCGCGCCGGCTGCCCGGTCACCGGGTCGTTGGCCTCGGCGTACGTGTGCTTGGTCTGGGTGCCGTTGCGGTCGGTGACGGTGTCGAGGCGGCGGCGGAAGTCTTGCGACTCGGGGTAGTAGGTGCGGGCGACGGTGCCCTTGCTGTCGACCACATCGCCGGGTCTGCGCGGCTTGGGCAGCGTGGAGCCGGCGTCGTTCAAGCCATAATTGGTCTGATAGCCGAGGGCGTCCGTTACCACAGCGCCGCCCTGGGCGGTATAAGCTACGGACACCTTGTCCGCTCCACCGGCGTGTTGGCTGACGATCAGGCGGCCCTGGGTGTCGTAGGAGAACGTGCTGAAGCGCACCCCGCCTTCGGCGCTGATCCCGGTCAGATGCAGCGGAAAGTTGGTGTCCTCGTAGTGATAAGTACGCGACTCCGGCGACGCGAACTGCACGGTCTGCACCTGGCCGTTCGCGTTGTAGCCATAGGTCGCGAGCGCCGTCCCGGCCGACGTGATCGAGGCAATCGGTGAGAGGGTGGATACGCCCTGGTAACTGAAGGCCACCGACCGACCGTTGGAGTGGCTGATCGTCGTCAGGCGGCCCGCTGCGTCGTAGACGTAGGCCAGGCTGGTGCCGTTTTCGAAACGCCGCTCGACCACGCGGCCACTGGCGTTGAAGACCATTACCTCATCGGAGCGGCTCAGCTCCCAGTTGGCTCCGTTGGCGATGATGCGATCGCCGCTGTCGTCCGCGGCCTCGAAGACATTTGAGCCCAGATTGCGGAAGGCCAGATGGGAGCCGTTCGGCTGTACAAGACCAATGACGGTCGGGAAATCGTTGGCGTTGATCGCCAGTCGGAAGTCATGCGAATGCGTCCAGCCGTGGCCGAACCCGCCATTGCCATTGTTGGATGTGGCCGAGTGGTAATACCGCTGCAGCGAAACCCAACCCAGATCGAAATCCGACTCGGTTTCGAACTTGTCGCCGGTCGAGATATCGGTCGGATTGCCGATGAGATTGCACGGGTCGCACGCGACCAGCGGGGCCTCCAGCGTGTGCTTGTAGACGTCATTCTTGCAGACATCGCCGGTTTCCCAAACTAGATGCTCGTTAGAGCATCGGCGGCGGTCACGCAATACGGACTCGTTGCTGGAGAATGTTCCGCAGGTGGTACCGCCGATAGGCTTACTCACATACCTCAACTTGTAATCAGCCATCTCCTGATAGGCGACACCATCACTCCAGAACCGAATGCCTCGCCAGTTGCGGTCGAGAGTTGCCGTCGTGTTTGGTGTGCAGCCGACAGAGATGCTCTTGTTGTTGTAGTACGTGCGTATCGCATCGAGAAACGCTTGTTCGCTGGTAGTAACACCGGCATTGCCGGAGCTAAAGGCATGCCAATCGCGCAAGGCGCCGATCTCGTAGGGGATGCCGTAGACGAGTTCGATCTTGTCCTCGGCAATGCGACGATCACGCACGACCCTGACGTACTCATAGCCGTTACCGATTGCCCGTATCGCGGCCTCGGCTTCCTGCTGTGTGTTGTAGGTCGTGTCAAAGAATCGCCATTTGTGGCCGCTTTCCTGCGCCCAGGCGCCGCTAGGAAGCGCCAGGCTAGCAAGTATGATTGCAACGCAATTTGCTGTTACTGACACCCTGAGCATTCCCCGGGCCGGATGGCCGGGAGTTCCTTTTAAGTTCATTTGGTCTGTCCTTGAGAATTGAAATAGAAGCAGCGCCCGCGCGACATCGCGGGATCACTGCTTTGGTTTTGCTTGGCGCTGACTGAACTTGAACGGCTGCGAGTAGTGCCAGCATCCATCTGGCTGCCGAAGCTTCAGTCGATAGAGTTCACGTGGGCCACCACTGCCGGAGGCGACGAACTCATACGATCGCCCGGGCTTTACCCTTACGATCTTATTTGCTGGCATTGGGTGATCGAGGACGACGAGGTCGAACACCCATTTCCCGCTCGGGTCTCGATACTCAACCAAGGCGTCCATTGGATAGGCGCGAAGTGGGGGCATCCCCCTGTACGCAGCAAACTCGAAAGGCTTGACCGAGTAATTCGTTATTCGATATTTGCCGAGCGTCGCGGAGCCAGCGCTCGATCGCCCAGCGTCCTCACCGACAAACACGATACTGATCTCTCGTGCCACCTCGATGGGGACGTCGCACGACTCCGCATCTGTAGCAAATAATGCTATTAGAAAAATAGCACCAAAAGCGAACGAAATCCTTTTCATCGGGCTGCCCTGGATATGTCACTTGATTGGATAGAGCTCGCTCAGCAAACGAAGACGTCGATCGCCATTCGGCTAGCGCAGTCCCCTGACATGAGCTGAATGGAGAGGGCGCTGAAATGTCCCACCTTGGTGTGAATCGGAAAGCTCGGGAAACACCGCCTAGTGGGGCTCACTCGATTCAGCGGCGCCCGTAAACTGAAATGGCTCTGAAGGGAGCCAACAGCCGCGCATCTGCCGAATCTTGGCGCGATAGATCTCCGGCCCGGTGGGCCTACTGAGCCCTAGGAAGGTCAATCGATCACCCGGAGGCACAGTAACCGTGGCTGATGCAGGTAACGGGTGGTCGATGACCGTCACGTCATAGCTCCATCCATCGACTGTTTGCTTCTCGATTATGAAGTCGAGTGGATACAGCTTGATCGGCTCCTTCTCACCCCTGTATGTAGCGAATCGCAAGGTCTTCTTTGAATCATTGATCAATACGTACTTTCCATATACGTAGCCCCAATCGTGAGCGCGCGCAGCATCCAGGCCATCGTTGATGATCCGAACCCCCTCAATTGGCTTGTCGCAGTCACCGTTCGCATGCGAGCTCGCGGGAAGAAGAAGGATCAGAGGTAGGAGGAGGATGATCCAATTCATGAGGGGTTCTCTGATGAACAAGAAGCATGCCAGACGGCTCGCGTGGGCATGCCTCCCGCACCTTCCAAGCTAGTCTTGCCGCACGATCTAGTTGGGTACATCCGTTGCGCCGGCTTCGGCAAAGTGAAATGCATCCGAGGTGAGCCAGCAGCCACGCTTCTCACGTATCTTTATCCGATATAGCACCGGCTCACTTCGGCGACTTTGTCCAAGAAAAAGCAGTTCGCCCCCTGGCGGCACGCTAACGGTTGCATCCGGTGCCCGCGGGTGATCGAGCGCGCGCACATCTTCAGACCAGCCACTATCCGATGAGCGCTCAACCTTGAAGCCCATTGGGTACAGAACAACCGGCGCCACGCTATCTTTGTAGCTGTCAAATGACAACGTCTTAGCGGAATTGTTCTTCAGTACGTACTTGCCGTAAATGTAGTGCCAGTCCTTGGCGCGCTCTGCGTCGTTGCCAAGGTATTCAATTCGAACAGCCTTCCTTAATCCACCGCCGCATTCTTTCGCGGCAGCTGTTACTGATCCTGATGCGAAAACAATAACGACCGAAACTGCGATTGACTTGAAATGATTCATAGCGGCGGCTCCCCAGTTACGGCCATGTGTTCTCCAGGTTTGTCCCATCTCTTACTCGATCTGAGGACGGCTTTCCGCGCGCCGATAGCCAAGAATGATCCCATTTCGGCGTGGTTTGCGGCGACGCACTCCGTCTCGGCAGCATGAATGTTGGCCTGGAGGACCTTCTCCATCTTGGCCGCACGCTTTCTTGCAGAAGCCATCCACATCCTCAAATCCTTAACATGCTCGTACTCGTCAGTACGTACTTCCTTCGTCAGCTTGGCCGTACTGTAACTGCTCCTGAAGAAGACCAAAGGCTCGATCGTCACGGAAAACTCATTCAAGCGGTATTGCCCCATGTCGCACTGGCACTTGACGCCGACGGTCCAATCAATGCCCGTTCGCGCCAATGTGTTTGGCTCATACCCCTGGATGCCATCGCCGGGATAGGTTTCCATCAGACCTCCTCTGGCGACAGCGCCCCACATTTCCCTAGCCGGAAGCTCAGTCCACTGAAGCAGCCCCGTTGGATCGGTCCAAAGCAAAGGGGAACTGCTCACATACCGGTAGGTATTCAAGCCGCCCTGCAGGCCGATTGGATCGCTTTGCAGATATCTGCCCGTCGCGGGATCATAGTCGCGGAAGAGATTGTGGTGCATCCCGCTGATCGCGTCATATTGCTGTCCGGCGAAGCGAAGATCGAATACAAACGATTGGCTGTCTTTGTCCGGGTCCTGATTCGGCAGCGTCGCTCCGAAGACATCGCCGGCGAGATCCCAGGTCCACACCGCCCGTTGTCGCGACGGATCGATGATGACGCGAGGTGTCCCCAGATGATCTGCCTCGATATACAGAAGCTTGTTTGCTGCAATAAGGCCGATAGGCGTATCCCCTAACCAAATCACTTCCTGGACAGCAGCGCCAGTAGCACCATATCTACCGAGGAATCGACCGACCGTATCGTAGTTCGTATAGTCCACGACACTGCCGATCTGCCGCTGAACTCGCTCGCCAATGCCGCTATAGCGATAGGTGGCCTTAGTCTGGCCGCTGGCCTTGACGGTGCTCATCCGGCCGGCCGCGTTATAGGTGAACTCCTTAGCCGCGCCTCCGATGCTTATCGTGTTTCCGGCGCCATCATATGCTCGCGCTACGCCGTTCCATTCGGTCAAGCGATCCACCGTATAGACCGAGCTAATGCTCGTCGCGCCATTGGTAATCTCTGTCGTTCGGTTCTGGGTGAAGTCATGGTAAAGGTAAGTCTTGAGCGGAGCGTCCGCTCCAGTCTTGACGTCGGCGAGCTGATTGAGCGTGTCATACCCGTACTTTCGCAAGGCCGGTGTGGACTGGTCGCCCTTCCGCAGTTCGACAAGATTCCCGACCTCGTTGAAAACGAAGCCCACTGAAAGGCCGTCCACCCCAGAGTCTTGGATACTCGTCGGTTGATAGTTGAAGTTGTGCTGTCGGCGCAACCGGCGACCATTGCCAAAGACGACCTCTCCGGCGGGACCGAAGGGGTAGTAGGTGATGCCCGTCAGAAGCGCCTGGCTAGCTTGGCCCGGCCGGGTCACGGTGACGCTTGCGATATTGCCCTCGCTGTTCGCCCCGTACGCGACCAGCGTACCGCTTGGGTAGGTGATTGCCTTAAGCCGACCACCCTTGGTGTATTCGTACCGCGAAGTGAACGTCTTTCCGTTGACCGCTTGGATCTTCCTGGCAATGTTTCCGTAGCGGCCATAGCAATAGTCGGTGTAGCCGGTCGAGTCCGTGATGCGGGCTAGGCGGCCCCTGCCGAACTTTTCATCAGCCGCACACGCCGCGGACGGGACGTCGTAAGAGCGAGTTACGTTCAGGGTCGGATCGGTCGGATAGAGCGTTGACAATGATCGGCCGAGCGCGTCATAGGTGTACTGAGTGAGCCGTCCGTCTGCGTCGGTCGCCGAGGTCCGGTTCCCACCGCTGTCATAGGCGTAGGTGCTCGATCCAGTCGCCGGACTCCTCAACGTCAAGACTTCGCCAAACCGATTGCGATCGTAGCCGGTCTCGCGACCCAGGCCGTCATAGGTCGAAATCATCTCGCCAACGGCATCGTAGAAGTGACTTGCACCCGTGGTGCGACCGGTCAAGTTGGCACGTGTCTGGTCCGTCTGGCGGAACCAATTGGCTGTTTCAGTGCTTTGGCGCCCTAAGGCGTCGGTCGTATAGCTCGGTGTGCCCGCGGCGGAGTATGTAAAGTTGGTCGTACGCCCATAGGCGTCTTTTTCGGTCTTGATCTGCCCCAACTGATTACGCAGGGTCGATAGGGTGCGCTGAATCACGCCGCCCGGGTCCTTGATATCCGTCTTCTCTGGGCGTCCCTCGTTGTCCAGTGTGTAGTGGATTCGTGCGCCGGTGGAGCTGATCACATCCGTCAGTCGGCCACCAGGGTCGTACTCAAAACGGGTCGCGACGCCATCTGGGTCCGTGGTCTTCTTCAAGAGCCCGACTGAGTCGTACTCCATCATGGTGATTGCATCATCCGTCTCGGTGGCACTGTCGCTTCCCCGTACGACCTGCCTGAGCAACCACCCACGAGGGTGATATTCCTGATCGGTAACGATGCCATTGGAATCACGACTGGAAATTGCCCGGCCACTGCGGTCGTACTTAAGAACCTCTTCGACCTGGCCCAGGGCATTGATCACCTTCCAAGCGTCGCCCTTTCGGTGATCGCAGCTGCTGGTGGGGGTGGAACATCCCGCGTCGTCCTGGGCGTAGTAGGCGTAGATTGTGGTGTCGTTGATGTCAGTCCGCGGTCCGTCCACCTGCGTGACCAGCCCTACGATTGGGCAGCGGGCCGCCTGGACATCGGAAGCCTCGCAGTAGCTCGTCGTGCTGGTACGCGCGGCTCCACTCAGCGGGTCGATCTTAGTTGCAGTGAGTTCTTGCCCACGTCCGTTATATGTCCACTGGCGTTTCGTCCAAAGCTCGCCGTCACGGTTGTAGACGCGCTCCTCCGTCGGAACGTCGAACACAGGATGCCAATCAATCTGCGTTAGCCGCTCCTCACGATCTCCGATAGCTTCGCGCTTCTGTGCGACCAACCCGCGGGTGTTGTAGTCGTAGTCCGCAGATGTGCGCCCGAAGTCGCCAACCCGATCGGGAAAACCGTTGGCATCGTAGGTGTAGACGGCCGTCGCGCTGGCGCAGCCGTCCGTGCAGATCCGCTCTGCATCCGTCGTGAGTTTCCGCCCGTTGATCGTGGTGAACTTGTACTTGAATCGCAGGCCATTCGCATACACGACATCCGTTGTGCCGTACTGGCCACCTTCGACAACGTAGCGTTCCGCTCCCTGAGAGTGCTCCGTAGATAGGGGATTGCCGCTGTTGTCGTAGCCGAACGTGGCTTTCACCGCGCCGGTCTCATCCAGGATCTGAGTCAGGAGTCCGCGCATCCCAATCTCTGTGCCTGCGTAGTATCGGTACTCCCGCTTATACCCTGAGGTAGCCACGACCTTTTCTAGCCGCCGTTCCGTATCCCCCGGGAAGGTAGGGTAGTCGGGAGCCACGTACGTGTAGTCGTACCTGACGCCGTTTGGATCGGTCAATGACGAAATTTGCGCATCCCCATTGTGCAAGATGTGCAAGGACCGTCCTTGAGCATCGGTGACCGTGCTAAGGAGCCCCGAGGCGTACTCAAGTGTGAGGTGATAGCCATCGCGGTAGTCGATAGCCAACAGACGTCCATCCGCGTCATAAGTCTCGACAGACCCATCGGCGGCATTGGTCAGCTCCCAGCTGATTGGCTGTCCTGCCTCCAAGGTTGGGATCAAAACCATCTTTACCTCAGCACTGGGCAACCACGCGCCATCGACCCTGCGAAATATGATCTGCATGCCGTCATCACGATGGACAGTGATGGCCTTACTGTCGGCCGAGAAGGCATTGAACTCAAGATTCCGACTGTACGTATGCCGCCAGTTCTCGCCGAGATCAGCCGATTCGACTTCGGGGGCGCTGTTGTAGTAACGATGGAACTTCAGGCCCCTGCCGCCGGTGCCGGCATAGTCCGTCTCGTCCTGGAACTTGTTTGCGGCGTTCACCACGATAGGATTGCCGATGCAGTTGTTGCTGCAATCGCTTCGACCTAGATTCTTGCCGCTGTCCTCCTCGAGTGTTTTCAGTGGCCAGTACGCGTTGGTCGACCCGTAATAGTACGCATACCATTCCACGGGCGGATCTTTAGATGGCGGAAGATCGTACCGATTGCCCATCTCCAAATGAATGGTGAGCTTTCCCCCTGTCACCTCAGGCTGGACAATTGCCTTCTTGCAGTCGGTGATGATCCATGTCCTTTGATTGAATCCGTCTTGCATCGGCGGGTACTCAATCAAGTCCTCGGCTCTATCGATCTTGTGCTGCTTGCAGCTGGCCATGGCGTCACGGAGCGTATAGGTCGACGGCCATGCGCCCATCCAATTCGGACCAGGTGCAGGCCACTGGGACCGTCCGGTCTCAACCGGGAATGCGGCCATCGCCGAAAATGGGGCCGTGGCAGTCAGCGCGACACCGAGGCTTGCGGCTAGCGGAATGAGTCTTTTCCCAACGAGCATCGTTATTCCTTGGAAATATGGTTGTGTCCAGGCCGTCCTCGTCGAGACGCAGCGACGAATCTTGTTCTTGGCCAGTGTTGTGCAAACGCGTCTCTTGATTTGAGATGCTGCGGCTACGGGTTGATCAACATCCAGGTTCGGCGCGCCTGAGCGAAGCTGATGCTGCCAAGCCAGGCGTTGCTCCGGGCTCGATGACCTGCTTGCGAAAGAGATCAGACATGGTCCTTCCCTTTGCGGCACATTCTATCGCGGGGACCTTGGCGCGGGGGCTGGCACAGAAGCTCCTCGCGCACGACGTGGACCGTTTTCGGAGCCGTAATACCGACTCGTACTTCACCCGCGAATCGAGGAGGCAACAGGCGCACCTCGATCTGATCGCCGATCATCAGTGCCTGGCCTGGGCAACGAGTCAGGACGAGCATTGAACCTCGGCCTTTGACGTTCATGGACGAGCGTGCACCAAACCATACACGTCGCACGCTTCGCGCAGTTGACGACTGCTGCCGCTCTCGGTCTCCACACAGTACTCAAGTAGGTCTTCCGGCAGCATGTACGTGACGACTGATTCCAGCGCGCCATCGAGGGCTGGTGCTCGGACTTCCGTGGGCATTCCGGTATCGTGATGCCGCTGACGGGCGCGGGCGCGGGCGGCAGCGACACACGTTTCTTTGGAGGCAAACGGCACATGCTCGTCGTCGCCGTTGACGGAAACGCGCCAGTTCAGAGGTCCCCGCCAGACCACGTCGAAGTGCACAACCCTTGCGCCTACCATCCCTCGTACTCCTTAAGTACACCGATCCTGCGGACGAACTCGTCCCCGACCCACTGCGGGTGGTAGCTGCGACCCGGCATCTGATCTGGATGCATGAATAGGCTTCGCATCTCGCGCTCATCCGCGCAGCCTAGGTCCGGGAACAAAGCCCAGAAGCTGACGTCGATGACCTCATGACTTGGCAAGGTGAGCCACGCGTGTAGGCTCACACGCGCGCCAGGCGCGATGCCGGTACGCAGCATCTGCTCCAGACCTGCGATCGGGGTGCAACACAGTCGCTGGCCGTTCTGTCGGATGTATCCGAGCGTATAGGCCAGCGGCACCTTAAGCTCGGCTTCCAGCATCGTTCGCACCGCCGCGGTGATGCCGAACCGGTGTGTAGCAACGACATCCTCGCCCAAGTGGCCAACCGCACGATGCAGCTGCCACCGAATGGCTGCGATCGCTGACGGTGAGGCGTACCTAGCCGGAAGTGGATTCATCGAGGGCGGATGCAGCCCCCAAAGGATCGAACGCGCCTGAGCCGCAAGGAACACGGCTTCGTAGTGGCCAGCGGCGTGCTGCGACGACCGGTTGCGATGAGTGAAAAAAAGCCGGCGTAACCAAGTTGGTAGCTTCCAATGCATCGCCGGGGTTTGAAATTGAGGCACAAAGCGCTCCTGGCCGCCCCTTGCGGGGCGGTGCGGATGGGGTCGGGTGGTTGTGCGACTAGACCGTGCGGGGCGCTACGGTGCGGGTCTGATCTTGAGATTGCTCTTGAGCCAGTTGGTCTTGACGTTGGTTGGCTGCGTCGATCTGCTGGATCGACTTCTCGACCGGGATCTGAGCCGCAACTTCGGTGTTGACCAGGGCCCGCTTGTTTGCCGGATCGCGCAGATCGCCTTCAACGACGAAGATGTCAGCGCCAGACTTAGCACCTACGCCTTCGACAACGTGGTCGATACGCGTCAGTCCGCTTTGCTTTGCATTCGCCAGCAAAGCCGCGACGTGTCGTTCGCCTGATTCATCGAAGGGCATGCCGCGCTTGGCGAAAATGTCCTGAATGCCCGATTTGATTGTCTCGTGCATCGAATGATCGGGATGGCCTGGCTGGGCGGGATCGCTCGCCAGTCGGCGACTGTCCTCAACGCCGGGACTGGCGTCACCATACTGTCGGGGCATGGTCCTGCCATTGGCGATGTCTTCTTGAAATGCTCGCGAGATGCGGCTCATGTCGTGCCGCTCGGTGACATCCGCGCCTAACGCGGCACCTTTCGACAGATACTCCACCCATTTAGAGCCTGGGCCGATCACCTTGCCCAGTGTTTGATCTAGCAACGGCGTTTCTGCAATCGCGCCTCCAATCAGCCCAACTGCCCATTGCCCGTGCTCGAGTACGCCTTGGCGGCCGGCGAGGCTAGAGACCGACAGCTTAGGACCGATGTGATCGCCGGTGCGTTCGTTCACGACGCTGTTGTTGACGGTGTAGTTGAGCAAGCTGCTGTGTTGAACTGTTCCGTGCTCGTAAGCCGGAGCGCCGGGTGGTGTAACACCGTTCTGCTTACACCAAGTTCTATATTCCGCAGATTCGATAATGTTCTTTGCACCTGGCGCATCGAAGGTGCGCCCGCCCCAGCCGAACGTATGCGCGACAATCTGCGCGTGTGCGCCGCCGAGCGAATGGCCAGTGACTTCGATCTTATGATCGGCGCCGTACTTCCGTTGCATCGCGAGGGCATAGTTCAACGCCGCTTCGATCTGCGGGTCCCAGTCTTTCGCTCCTCGGCCCAGGCCACTGGCCACGTGATCTACCGCTCCACGTTGTACATCGCCCATTTGCTTCTGGGTGCGCTCTGTCTTCGGTCCGGACACACCGATTGCACCGAGAAGATCACCATCGGCTGCCAGCTTGATGTTAGGGCCATACCAATCCTGAGCTTCATCGCTGCCGCGAAAGGCCAGCACGATGCGTCGCTCAGGGTCGTCTTGCTTTTCGAAGGCCGCAACAGTCAGGCCGTTCTTGCGGTCATCTTCGAAGTTGTCCCGTTGAGTCGATTCCACTTGACCTAACAAAGACCAGCGCTGGGGGAGTGTGTAAGACGGGCTTTTGCCGTCACGGGCAGCAACCAGGTCGGCGTGATCGCCATATGCTGCATCGGACAGCATCGCGTAGGCGGCGTCTTCCTTGAGGTCAAGCATGGCTCCGGGGAAGATCGGGGTGTCGTTCTTGCTCATTACACTGATTCCTTGTGCGGGTGGATCGTTTTACTTTGTGGGATCGGCTTCGTTATCTAGGTCGTAAAAATCAATCTGTACATGCGTCTGCCCTGGCTTGATGCGATGGCTCAGCTTAAATGCCGATTTGGTCGCAGAGGTGTCCGGGCAGTAGAAGCTTGAGGGAGTGTTAGGGAAGTTTTTGTCGTAGCTTTGCACTTTGCAAGGAATGATCACTGGGGTGTTCAAGGAATTCTCCTCGACAGGGCATTTGCGATGGTCTCCAGACCTCGGGTTGACGTCGCAGCCTGAGGAGTCCGATTCATCGTGATAGAAATAGTAGGCATGGATTACTTGTCCGACGCCTTTAGCTTCCTCGTCTGGCTTGCCGGTCCTCCCGACAGCGGCGTTGACCTGCGCCAGCGTCCAGTTGCAGACGCCCGGTAGGTAATTGTCCACGACGAGGGTCGCCTTGTAGCGGCCGTTCGCGCGCGACACTTCGAGAGGTTCGGTGTGGTAGTTCGGGCCTATGCCCCACTTCGCGCCGGGATGGGTAAAGCAAGTCATGTCCTTCGTGTCGGTTACGTACAGCGCGAAAAGCCTAACTTGCAAGGAGGCGGGCACACGTCCATCAAGTTGAACGACGTGCTTAGGCTTCTTGTTGAGTACGCGCGTGATGTCCTTTCCGCCACTGGCCTGCGGCACATCCGGAGACTTACAGCCCGCCAACGCGGGAACCAGCACTAGTGCCGCTGCAAGGAGACAGGTAGCGACTCGATTTTTCACTTCATTTCGTCCATTCGTTGGCGCCGCAAGCAGCGCATTGAAAATTGACTGGCTAGAGTCGGGTTTCGCAAGCAGGGGCAACATCGCACAGATGCTCAACGTCGCAGCGCAGTGCTTTGTGCGAGTAGATAAATGCTGTCGAGTACGCACAAGAAACAACGATGACGACGGCGTAGACAGTAAGAGCTTCCGGAAACATGTAAGCCAGCTTCACCGACAACAACCACAATGCTTGCATTCCAGCGACCACCCAGGAGGCGACCGCTCCCGTTGCTAGGGTCACGGCCCGTCGCCGGATCGGTGCGATCGCATCGATGCGTGCATTTCCCCAGCGGACAAAGATGTACTGATAAAGCGCAATGACGAGCCGGGACCGAAGCAGCGCGAACCAGATGTGGCATGCCAGTGACAATGCTGCTGTGATCCCGGCGACCACAACCATCTCGCTGACCTGCAACTTCACCGCAATCGTCAGAATTACTATCGACAGAATCATCGCGAGAGGCGCCGCAATGGCCGACGCATCAACGGCCTTCTCGTCGCCGAGCCAGATGCGAATGTCGGGGTTAAGCGCATTGCCGTTCATGTCAGTTCCCTAGAGATAGCCGGCGACGATTTCGACTGATACTCACTTGAGCCGATCCTATTGCTGCAGGACCGGTTTGGTGCAGGCCGAATAGATGACCTCGCATGACTTGCCTGGGTTGACTGATTCGCAACTAGCTATGGCGTCACGTCCAGTGCCGTCGATGTCAGGTCCACGTGCATAGCCCCGTTTCGACAGCTCACCTTTTACAGAGCGATCTATCTCTGCTATGGCAGCGCATTGGTGGTGGTATGCGAGCACAACCTCGCAGCCAGTCACTCCGCCCTCCCGGCATAACTCCAGGGCATCCTTTTTGGCTCTAGACTTGGTCAGCAGGTTCTTCGATACGCCGATGGCGCCCCCGCCGGCCTGTACCGCTATGGCTCCCCACGTCTTGACCCATTTCGGTCCAGGGGGCGGGGACTGCTCGCCCCCTGGGATGGGGATGCACGAGTTCAAACCCGATGAGTTTTGCTCGTAGTAGCCCTCGGGGCATCCTCTTTGGGCAAACACCTGTAGAGGAAGCAGAGCCAATAGCGTCAATGACAGAGTCATTCTGTTCATGAGTTTCATCCAAATGTTCAACTAGTCGCGCTGCCGGATTGTGGTTGTGGACCTGTCGATGTCATTGCTCCCAGCGGGGGCGGCACGCGTCGAGTGGTTGGGCACAACGGCTGGACCCGCCTGCGGCCCAGGATACTGAGGATGGCCTTGAGGGGGCGCCCTGTCGCTACCCCTAGCGCCACCCCCGCCGATTTGTGAGTACGGATTGAAGTTTGCGAGGAGGCCCCTGAACAACATCGCTGCCGCAGGCGGCGCGCTGAGGATCAGCATGGTCAGGATCAGGCCGAGAATGCCTTGCATCTGAACTACACTGTTGATGCCCTCCGACGCAGTGCCCATACCCAGCAGTCTCGATAGCCCCTCCGTCGCCCAGAAGGCACCCGCGAGGGCGAGTGTGATGTCCATCGCAAGAGTCACTGCCACGCTGAGGAACGCCATAGACATCAGCGTTCCCAGCAGTGCATTGAACCAGCCTTTGAACAGACCTTCGGTCTGCTTGAAGATCAGGCAGAGGATAAAGAATGGGCCAGTACCGAGGAGGAGGGCCATAACGAACTTGTTCAGGATGAGCAGGCACCCTGCCGTAATTGCCGGGCCGCCGACGCCGAGGCCCGCCATTAAACTTGCATCATCTCGCTTCTTGATCGCGACCTGATTGTCGCCGACGTCGAGCAGGTCAATGCTGCTGGTGGCCAGTTGCATGATCGCCAACGCCTGATCAATGTCGTTGTAAACGGTGGCGTCGTCTTGACCGCTTATCGTCCAGTTAATCGTCTGGCTAATGCCGTCCGTCATCGCCCTATAGATCGTCGGTTGGAAGCCTCCCAAGAATCCGGCGACCATCGTGATCAGGACGATCCTCGTTGCATCCACCTGCAGGGCGACCATGGATTCGTGAGAGCGCCCGGTTACGCGAAGGAATCCTTGGTAAATGATCCAGAAGGTGACGAGCGGTGTCACGGCGACGGCGCCAAGCGCACCTACCCGTCGCAGAAGATTGCGCGAGTATTCCGCTATCTCGCCGTCGAGGAAATCCTTGAATAGCGCGAAGAAGCCGAGACTATCGATGCCGTCCGGGATGCCCGCACGCAGCAAGGAACCGAGGGTATCGTTCAAGCTGATAGAGTACAAATCGAACATAATGTCTAGTCCAGTGAGGTAGGGGAGTCCGTTCCGCCAGATCAGCGCTCTCGGCGTTTGGCGACTTCAAAGGCGGCCTTCAGCGCAGCAGCGCGCATCCCGCCCTGACCAAGGCGCTTGATATCGAGCTTGCTGCCCGACTGTTCGCCCTCGATGACGGCCTGCGCGGCTTTCGAGTGCTCAGACTCAAGCACTCTGACTTGCCCGCCGTAGGCTTCAAGCATGTTCTGTGCGTTCTGAAGGTCCACTTGCGTTCGGGCCTGGAACGAGAGCAGTCGGTTGTTGTTCGACTGGAGTCGCCCGGCTTCATCGGGCTTGATCCCCGAGCGTTCCTTATAGATATCTTTCAGCTCGCCTTCGCGAGCTTCGGTCAGCTCCTGCAAGTCGACCATCGCATTGAACTGGCGGTTCTGGGTCTGAACCAAAGCGGTGCAGAGTTCCTTCTGCTTCAGACCTGGGTTCTTGATGTCAGTGCAGCGTTCCGCTACGCCGTAGCCAAGTGCGCGCCGGTCGAGCTTGACCTTCACGCCGTCTCGCCCGATGTATGACATGCCAGCGACGAGTTGCTGGTTGTACTGCTTCTGCAGTTCCTTGTACTGATCGTTCAGCTTGTCATAGGAGCGCTTCATTTCCTGAAGCTGTTTGATGCTTTCGATAGTGTTCTTCGGATCGAACACGATCTGCTGTGCATTGACGCTGCCCCACAAGCTGGCCGCCACTGCTACTGCGATTGAAGCCCCCCTGATGGAGCGACGATTCACTCTGCTGCGATTCTTCATACCGACTCCACTTCCCTTTGAAAATTCAGAGACCTACTTGGCGATTGATCAGCCGCTCTTCTTTGTCGCCTTGCGATCATCCGAAGCGGCTCGAGCGTTTACTCATCCATCAGGTAGTCCAATCCATTTGCGTAGAGGTAAGCCGTTAGGCCCGCTTCTTCGCTGATTTTCAACTTGTCCATGGCTGTGCACTTGTGGGCTGATAGCGTCTTCTTCTTCAACTCGTACAAGGAGCAGATTTGTTCTCTCGACAGCCCTTTGCACAGGGCCACTACCACGTTACTTTCGCGTACCGTCAGATCCCACCAGTCGCTACTCAGGTTGTTTGAGGTGTCCAGCGTTTCATCGATGAATCGATCGCCGCGAAGAACGTTGGAGATCGCCCACTTCAGCCATATGGTCGGGCTAGTCTTGAAGACGTAGCCCTGCACGGCGTGGAAGATAAGCTCCTGAGCGAGGTGTGGGCTCGTATAGCCCGTGTGAACGATCACCCTTGCGAATGGAGCGCACCGCTTCAGCTCCTTCACTAGCTGGAGGCGCTTGAACCGTCCCGGCATCAACAGCTCCGTCACAATGACGGCGCTGGCGTAGTCCGGTTGAAGCGCCAGTTCCAGAAGCTGATCACCCGTAGCGCACTGCCAGACATCTTCAGGAGGCGGTCCGAACTGCGACTTGATCAGTTCGGATACCAACAGCCGCATTGAGGGTTGATCATCAGCAACGATGTACTTCATTCACAAATTCCCTTTTCGAGAGCTTCGGCCTCCGGCCTCGGGTGCGACGTAGGTAGTGTTGCCCCCTGCTCGCGTGAATGTCGATACGGGAAAAATCCAAGAAGTCCGAGCGTTTGCTCTAGGTAGTCGGGGCCCAGCGCGACCGAATTCGGGTTCGGAAGCTGAAAAGCAGTGGTTTCCTGCAACTTGATGCTGCACTGGCGTATGTGACGAAAAGCACGTTTCCATGCTCTGTAGGGTTTTTCTGACGCGCAATCGAGCCGCATTCTGAGGGGGAAGGAACGTCCCGCTTCGTCGCTGGCATGTGTGATTTTCGTGCTGTTTCGTAAGCGCATTGGTTGCGGCACCGGTCCAATCGTGTGGTCGGATACGGCCGCAATTCCCGAGATAAGTCAACAGCATCAATAGCTTATGTTATTAGGTGAGGAATCACCGGGTGAGGGCTGCCGAGGTATTCGCGCACGCTTCGCTCTAGCTTCTTGGATATGTCCAAGAAGTCCTTCACATCTAAGCCAAGGGCACCTGCGAAGCGGGTGGCGGCAGTCGCGCCGAAAAAACGTGCTCCCGCAAAGCGAGCGAAGGTTGCCACGTCCAAGCGCCGCAAGCAGCCCGATGAACTGCTCAAGCTGGTCGGTGCCCAGATCAGAGAGGTGCGGAGGGAGCGAGGGCTCAGCGGCGATCATCTCGCCCATGCCATCCCTCTCGACCGGGCGCACCTTGGGCTCATCGAGACCGGCAAGATCGCGCCCAACATTAAGACGCTGGTGAAGATCGCAGCCGCTCTCGAATGCGAAGTAGGAGATCTGATCCCCTACGTTGAAGACTTGCTGCCCCACGCCGATTGGCTTGAGGAGTAGCCTGGCGGCCGTCAAGGACGGAGGGGAGGAGAGCCATGCAGAAGGATTACTTCTGGTATCTGCTGACGGCGGCTGTAGTCGGTGGGCATGTAATGGCTTGGCTGGCCTCGCGTCTTTTCGCCAAGCGCTGCTACTACACCGGCGTTGATCACCAGCGCTGGTGGTCAATGGGCGTCATTGGCTGGGCGACGCTGGCGGCCTACTGGTGCTTGCTGCCCGGCATCTTTATTGTGCTAGGAAGCGCGAGTCCGAGGGCTTGGCTCGGGCTGGTGCCGGGGTTGGTTCTGGCGTCGTTTGTGGTGCTGCGCTTCAAGAGGTACTGGCGCTCAACACGGTGACGGTTAATCCGGCACGCCGTTAGAACGCCGCTCTTGGGGGTCATCTACGCCATCAAACCGCTCTATTTGGTCCAGCGCTAAGCCTTTGAAAACAAAGGAAACGCGAAATCGACCATTGGACCAAAAAACCAACGGGCAGAGAAAAGAGGGGACGAGAGACCGGATTCGGCCGGAAGTTGGCCGGTGCGGCGAGGACCTAGGTCCAACGCCTGGCGCGGAAACCCTCGGAAATAAGGGGTTTTCCGTTGCCGATGAAGTCGGCAGAGACTTTCTGAAGTGGGGGAGTTGGCGCGCCCAGGGCGCGCGGGCTCCAACTCTCTTGATGGGCTTAAACCGGCTTGAACCGGCTTAAACCGGCTCCTGCCGGTTGGCCTCACGCCGCCGCGTCCGCCGCCGTGTCGCCTGCGCGGGTACTGGGTAGGTCGACCGCACGGCCTAGGCGAGGGTAGGCCCGGTCGCGGCCGGAAGGCATAACTCAGTTCTGCAGACGGGGTGTGGCCGGCATCGATGACCAAAGCCGAGGATCTGGCGCCCACTGTCCGTCCCCCAGTACGGCTTCGACCAGGTGGTGCACGGGATAACCGAGGTGCTCCGCCGCTGCTTGGCCGCCGTCGTCCCGGTCGGCGCTCAGGACAAAGGCGACGAAGGCGTCATGCTCACGTGCGGCCAGTCCGACGATCTTCTTGGCAAGGTCGTAGGACAGCAGATTGCCGTCATCGGTGCGGTGAAAGGCGGCGCCGGACCAGAACTCCTGGATGTGCTCGGGAGTCCAGAACGCGGCATGCTTCCGTGCGATTTCTAGCGGCGAATAAAGTGCGGCGCGCGGGTCGGCCAAACGCGGAAATAGGCTGTGCTCGGTGTTGACCGCGATGCCTTCGTTGAGCCAGGTCGGGATACGCAGATGGCCCAGCAAGGCGTGAGTCAGTTCGTGGGCAATGGTGGGTTGCATGGTGTCGGCGTCGCCCTCGCACAGGGCGAAGTGGCCGTAGCCGGCGTTTACGAACATGCCGGCCGACAGCGCATATTCTCCCCCTTCGGGGTAGTAGTGCGCGATGTAGTCGTAGTATTGGTCGTCCTCGGCGAACATCAGGCACACATGTTTCCCACCGCCGATCGGATGAGCAAGCGGACCGAGATTGCGTACGACCCAACGTCGCGCGGTCTCGCAGAACCTCAGAAACGGCTGGGCCTGGGCCGGTTCGAGTGACGTCAGCAGCAGGAAGCGCTCGGACGACAGCACGTGGTAGTCGGGGCCGAGCCCCTTGGCCAAGGCTTGCAGCCATTGGTGCGCAGCAGCAGTCCAGAACACGTCGCGTTCGGCATCGGTCCAGTCGGGTCGCTCCGCTTCGGCAATGCGCTGCCAATCCGCTAGGGGCTGGCGGGTATCCGCCAGCCAGTACATGACGACCTCGGGCGATTCCGACGGGGATGGCGGATGGTCGGCCGGGCGTGCTGTAGCAGCAGGTTTGAACAAATGGCGCAAGCGATTAAGCATAGTCGTGAGCACAGGTGGTGGGCGCCAGCGACACGATCACTGGGCCAGTGTGTCGGAATACGGTGCGAGCGCGCTGGCTTCAGTTACGCGCCTGCTCGCCATCGAGTGCCAAAAGTCCAAGTGGCCGTCCGCGCTGGGGGGCTGGCTTGGACTGTCGATCGGATTGCACCAAGCCAGGGAGCGCTATCACCAGCTGCGCCAATAGATTCCATCTCTCACCGTCATGCCGTATTTGGACCTTAAGCCGACGAGCTTAAGGACGCGAAACCCGACGACGTCGAACCCCGAATCAGAAAAGCTTGAGCGATGGCGATCCCAGGCAGACGCTTGCCAGTCTCCAGCGCACGCGACTTCGACTCTCCCGTTACGCAGTACCCGCTCGGCCAAGCTATCCGCGGGGACAGGCATGGTGCCGCCAGACCATGGAATTACACTTCCGGCTGAAGCACGCGCTTCGCTGAACATCATAATGATAGATGTAGCCCCACGGACAAACAGTTCGCCGCGGCTCCCCATCCAGCCACCATGAATTGCCTCCTCCAGCCGCGAGGTGTTCTCGTCGTAACGATACAGCTGAAAGCTGTCTTTAAAGAAAAGCATGGCGCACTCCTTTGCTATGAGAAAGAACGTTTGGTGGTCGAACTTACGCTGGAAGTCAATTAGGGCAAATGGTGCCACTGCACTTGCTACGTGGGAAGTGGCTGGAAACTAATGCAGTTCGTTGGCAGCTTAAGCGCGTACTCGGAGTGGCGGAGTGGCGGAGTGGCGGAGTGGTGGAGCGGCGGGCTCGGCGCCGGACCGGTCCGGGTGCAGATCGCTCCGGCCAGATGCGGTCAGCGCCAGCCCGAAGGGAAAACGGATCGCGCCAGTGCTCGGCACCGTCAGGGTTCGTCCGTTGCGGACACCCAGCCTACCGATCGAGCCCATTGAAGGAGTTCGATGCGGCTCCCGATGCCTAGCTTTTCAAATGCGCGACTCCGGTGCGTCTTCACCGAATTGACCTTGATGGCCAGGCTTGCCGAAATGCTCTTGTAGGAGTGGCCGTACAGCAGGAGACGTAGCACATCCACTTCACGCGGACTGAGTTGGCCAGGGGTGTTTGAAGTCGCTCGCCCTTCGTCCTGCTGCTCGGCGGCGGCTAAGAACTCCACGAAGCGCTGCCCTGCGGCCACGTGGCGAATCGCGCGCACTACAGTCGCGCCACAGGTCTTACTGACGAAGCCCATTGCCCCCGCGGCCAACAGGCGTCTGCGAATTTCCGGATCTTCGGCCATTGACACTACGAGAATCTTCAGCCCCGTGTCCGTGTTCAGTAGGGCATTGATAATCACCAGCCCGGTTTCATCCGGCAGGTGATAGTCACATAGCACGACATCAGGCGTGACTCGCGGCACATTATCGATGGCGGCAGCAGCGTTACACGCTTCGCCAACCACTGCAATGTCCTGCTGATCCTCCAGCAAGCGCCGAAGGCCAAAGCGGATCAACTCGTGGTCATCCACAATGAACACTCTGATCACAGCGGGTCCTGGCTATTGTCATCCATGGGGGAGGCGACTTAGCCAAAATAGTGCTAGAGGGTTCAAGTCAAATTTTCTGAATTTGCTGAAGAGCCCACCTGTTTGTCACCCATTTGGGCGACACGTGTCGCCCAAATGGGTGACAAGCAAATCAGACTTTCCCTACATTTTTTCAATTTCATCGCGAATAGACTTGTACGGCTCGCAATTGCGAGGTATCAACACACGCCACGGAGGGCATTATGCACAGGCAACGGATTTCGACTACCGCACCCGCAAGGATCGCAGCAAGGCCGCTCGAGGCTCGCGGAGAAAACACATTCACCGTCTACGACGGAGTGATGGCTATCCGCGATGGCGAGCTGACAATCGCTTATGTCGCCGAGACCACACTGCCCTCCGGTGAGTTGCTGAGCGAGACCTTTCTGCTAGGCCGTCGCAGCGCAGCCACTGTGATGGCTCTGGCTATCGCCGAGAAACGCCAGCAGTTGTCCCGAGCCCATGTGGAGTCGGGTCGGCGACAGAATGGCGCCAAGCCGAAACGCGCCGGGCGTGTACGACCCAAGCCAAAGCTCAAGGTGATTAATCCCAAGCGCGAAGCCGCAATCGCAGCCGGGATCATGGCTTACGAAGTCGTCACCGGTCGCGAGGACCGCATAGAAAGCATCCAGCGCCTGCCCGAAGAGCTCGGAGTAGGGGGGTGGCGCGTTTCCAAGCGCCAACGAGGGCGCAAAGTTCGCCGCATGTTCCTCGACACCGCCTATGGCGGTGCAGCACCAGCGTATGCCCAAGCTCTGATTTTCAAAGAAGGGCCGGGCGCACCAAGACCTTCGGTAGCGCCGTAATCGTAAAAGTATTTCTGTGACCAAGGAGTGGGTATGAAGCATCGCAGCAGAGTGAAGCGTCGCTCCGTCAGGGGGGCTGTGGGAACCGTCGTAATTGCGTTGAGTCTGGTGGCAAGCCAAGCCAATGCACAGCTGGTCGTCAACGATCCAGTCAACTACGCAGCGAAGCTGCAGCAGATCGCAAAGGACGCGGCCGAGTTCGGAAAGAATGCCAAGCGGTGGACAGATACGGCGAATCACTACCAACAGCAGCTCATCCGACTCCAGCGCTTGAACTTCGGTCAAGCACAGATGACCGACACCTTCCCGCCGAGGCAGGCGGACTACGGCATGGAAGACATGTGCCCCGGAGAAGGTGGGATCAAGGAACAACTCGCCGGGGCCTTCAAGATGGCTATGCCGAAACTGGACGCGAATGTCATCAATGAGCAACTGACGGTGTGTCAGCGCATGGTGTACGCCGAGAACATGAAATACAACGAGTCGGTCCAGATGCTGCGGACGCTGATGCTCCGCAATGTAGAGTTCAAGCAGATTGAAGCACAACGAGACGGCGCCGGCTCACGGCAGGGCGACCTCGCTGCGAACGACAACGAAGCCCAGCGATTCATGCTTCGTACGTCGATGGAACTGGACTACTGGCAAGCGCGAATGAAGGCATACGACGACTATGTCGAGGCTCTCAAGTGGGATCAGAGTCGCCTTGCCAAGCGAGCGCTCAACGGCAACAGGGGCAAGGGGCAGATCCTCGGCAAGATTATCCAGGCGGGCGTACTGAAGGCGGCGCTCTCGCGATGAACCCGCGTACTCGTACTAGCAACTGCCCTTCTGCTCTCTTCGACCGGACCTGACCTATGGATATCTTTTCCCTGGACGGAATCTTCCCGTTCTTTACGCCGAAGGCTCAAGGCGGCGTCTTGGACTTCGCCTTCTTCAAGCTCATCAACGACTACTTCAGCGAAGAAATAACCACCTTCGGCTTCAAGCTCATGCAGCGGATGATGACGTGGGTAGGTGGACTCGCGCTCACCCTGGCTACGCTGTACTTCCTGGTGGCCGGCTATCGCGTTGCAACGGGTCAGTCCCGTGAGCCGATGATGGGACTCGTCACCAACAGCCTGAAGGTGGTTTTGATCCTGTTCGTCGCCACCGGGATGACCTTTGGTAACGTCAATATCTACAACCTGCTCACCACGGGCCTCGACGCCGAAATTCACGAAACAATCAGCGGCGAAACGGGCAAAACTTCTGTCGCAGCCATTGATCAGAACTTGGCCTACATGCAGATCGCCATGAGCGCCATCGATGCCGTTCAAGTGGTCGACGGCGACGACGAAACAAGAGAGCAGAAAGGCCGCGCTTTGCTCATGGCCGGGTTCGGCACCGCAAGCGTCCCCATGACTGTTGGTGCCCTTACACTGATGTATCGCTTCGGTATTGCCTTCTTCGTCGGCTTGGCGCCGCTGTTCATCTTATGCTTGATGTTTGAACAGACCAAGGAGTTGTTCAAGAAGTGGTTGATGTCGGGGATAGCGACCTACTTCGCGATGGCAGCGCTGAGCGTGATGTCCGCTATCGCCCTGAAGTTCATGGCGAAGGTCGCCGTCGCCTTTTGGGTGTCCAAAGCATTGAACGGCATCCTGGGCTTGGAGCCTGAAGGAATGACCTCGCTGGCAATTCAGCAAGGCGGTATTGGGCTCATCGTCACGGTTCTTCTGATCTCGGTGCCGCCGATGGTGGGTACGTTCTTCAACGGGGCATTGGGCAGCTTCTCGCACTACTCTGCCTTCAGCGCTGGCGCATCCAGCCAGCCGGGGCCGCAGGGGCAGCCGCCCGGCACGTACGTTCCTCCTCGTAATCCGGATGCCGGAGCCGCGGACAGGGGCAAAATGCAGGGACCGAGCTACGACCCTGGTCGTTACACGCCAACCGGGCTGAATGACTCAGCAAACAACAACGAGATCAAGAAGAAATGAACATTAAATTTCTCATCGCGGGCTGCGTCCTGCTGTGTTCTGTAGCCGGAAATGTAGCGGCGGAGGCCGGCTGCCCTCCGGGCATGGTCCCCTACCGGGGTGGAACGGACCCGAGCGCATGTGGGCCGATGCCCCAGGGACCGGCACCAATAACACCCAGTGGGCCAGGCTGGTCATCGCGCTGGGGAGCGATCGCGTCAGACGAAGTTAACGGAATTATGGGGGCAGTTGATAGTCGCGAGAGTAAGCGGAAGGCGGGCAAAGACGCATTGTCCGAATGCCAAGCTCGCGGAGGGAAGAAGTGCAAAGTGACACTGTCTTACACCAATCAATGCGTCGTGACAATTCAAGGCAATACCGGGTCCACCGACGCTCATGCAGCAACAATCGAGTACGCAACTCAACTTGGCATGGAGTCTTGTCGCAAGCGCGGCGACTCTGATTGCAACGTCTACTACAAGGCATGCAGCTTGCCCGTTCAAGTTCGCTAGTCACGGGCAGCGAGGTCGTTCATGAAAAAGCCACGCCTAAACCTGAGCGAGACAGAACGATTACTTCGTCCAGCGTCGCTCGCTGTCTTGTCTGCCCTTGTTCTGCACATGATGTCTATGTCGGGACGATGCTTTGAGTGGGCAATCGAAATTGATATGCCGGTGATATCCGCAGCTTTCTCTGCCGGCGTAGGAATCATGCTTATAGTTGTGGCGGTGGCATGCATCTGGCTTCTTCGACTCAGCGGATTTTCTGGTGAGCAGTCACCTTCTGCGGGCGCGGGCAGGAAATACGATCGGCGGAATACGCAGCTCGCGATCTTCGCTGCGTCTATATGCTCGCTCGCGGCAGGTGTTACTTTTCTATCCATTCCTTATGGGAGCTTAGGTCCAACCGGCAATGGAGCCATCGTCGTTACGCAGTTTGCGCTCGTTATGGTCGGCCTTTTCTCTGCGATCAAGTCCTTACAGTTCGGAGCTGCATCCATAGCCACCGCCACGGCTCTGAAGACTCTCAGCTCTCGTTCCTTTTAGTGCCGGCGCACCACCTCGTCGGTGCGCCTCATCATCGCGTGTTGGAGCTTTATCAACCCAAGGTGGGAGAAAAAAATGTTGATCGCACGTAAATCGCTTCACCTGATCTTGGCTGCCATCGTTGTCGTCACGGCTTCACAGTCACTGCAGGCTAAATCGCCCACAGCGAACGGCAGCGCGACCCAGGCCCAATCGGCGTCCAGCTTGACCTTCAATGGCGCGCGCTATGCACACCGCTGGTCCAAGGGGACGCAGCACGAATTCACTCCTGTTGGCCAGGAAGATCTTTCTAAGTGGCAGGACATGATCACTTTGGTTCCGCGACAAGATGCTCACGATGGACAGACCTTGGCCTCGCTGGCTGAGGCCACGCTGGCCACCTACAAAGGCGCGGGCCAGATCATCAAGACGGGCTCGACACCTCTGACGGCGGATAAGCCTGCCGAGTACCTGCTCGTGGCAGTTCTGCCGGGGAAAGGATTCTTCGAAACGACCTTCGTTCGGTTCAAATTGATCAATGGCGTTGGAGTTATGTCCATTTACGCGCACCGGAACTACGGCGAGTCCGCCGCAGAGGATTTTGGAGCTTGGATCAAGGCGAATGGAGCGGCTGTGGAGAAGGCTCTAATGGACTGGAACGGTATTCCAGCCCCAGCGAGCTTGAAGACACTGCCTCAGAGTCCGTGACCCAAAGCGATCGGGGGACGGGAACCAAGTTAGCACCGACGATTTGATCTGCCTGCTCCCGCCGCCAATAATCCAAGACCGTCTTCGACAAGGAACCCACCTTGCACATCGTCCGCTCCAAACTTACACGTGTATTCGACGCGCGATGGGCGGCCCTGGTCCTACTGGTCTTCCTCGTAGGCTGCCTAGCCCCGTCGTCACCCGGCCAGCAGTCCTCGCTCCCCGTCGCCTCTTGGTTCCCCGGCAACCCGAAGGCCCAGGCGCTGGCCGTAGCCGCCGAGCATGGCAATGTCGCCGAAATCCGCCGCCTGATGAAGGACGAGGGGGTCAACCCCGACAAGATCTTCTCCAAAGACGGATACCCACTGCTTGCTTGGCCGGTCATCACAAACAACCCCGATGGGTTGAAGGGGATGCTTGAGAACGGAGCAAACCCCAATGCTCGCTTTCCGACACCTATCATCGAGAAGTTCAAGGACGGCAGCGAAAGCGTGTCCTACGAAAACAACGCGATGGTCTTTGCGGCGAAAGCGAACGACCCGATCTACCTAAAGTTGCTTTTGGATCACGGCGGAGACCCGAATACTCGCAACTCCAACAGTGAAACTTTGATGCTTCAAGCCTTCCTCTCAGGCAACGAATGGGAGAGCGTGAAGCTCCTTGTCGAACGGGGTGCGGATATCAATGCGCGCAGTCAAGGTTCAACGATCTTGCAAGACTATGCCGGCGGTGGTGGATTTATGCAGGCTTACTGGCTCCTGGAGAAAGGAGCGAACCCTACGGTCAACTACCTACAGAATCCAGCCACGCCCAATCAATCGCACATTATTGATGCCATTTTTTGGCACCCCGGCAACCCCGAAGACCCCACCTGGCAGCGCAAGTGTCAGCAATGGCTGCTGCAACACGGCTACAAACGAACGCCTATGCCGGATCACTTGCGGAGTATGCGCAAGAACCTGGGATTTCCCTACGAAGAACGTGACGTTCCCTTGCTTTAACGCCTCACACCGTCCGAATGGAGTCAACGATGTTTCCCACGGCAGAAGAACTCAAGGAACGCCAAGGTCTGCTTAAGCAGTTGCGCGATAACGGCGATCCTGCCGCCCTCGCCAAGGCTGATGAACTGCGAATCCTCTACCACCACGACAACATGGCTGTCCTGGCTAAAGATACCTATTTCTCGGCAGCTGAAAAGCATGCCGATCCCGAGTTCCAGAAATCACCGCCGGGCTGGGTTCGTGCCAGCGAAAACCTTGACTTGCTTCGCGATCAAGCCCCTGGGTTGGCAAGGATGAATGACGCCCAGCTTATGGAATATCTGCGACCCAAGGGATCGGGCTTTCGCGCCGAAATTTACCTTCCCGACGCTAGCGTCCTTGGACCTGGGTTCAAGCCGGTGATCGCCCCTAAAGGATCTTCGGGTGTCATCGATGGCAAGAATGGCAAAGAAGAGACCATGGCTGAGGACTTCCTCGCCAATAATTTTCCGCAGTCGGTCGGCATGAAGACTGATTTCTATGATCGTGCCATGCGCTTGGCTCGTGACATGCAGTTCGCCGGTCTAGATGCCGAATACGCGGGCCACTCGCTCGGCGGTGGCATGGCCTCGGCTATGTCGGCGGTCACAGGTCAGCCCGCGACTACCTACAACGCCTCGGGCTTGCATCCGGACACCGCCGCACGCTTCGCACAAGAGAATCCCGGTACTCGCGTCTACGATACTTCTAAGATCGTGACGTCTTATCAGATCTCCGGCGAACTGCTGAACGACGGCATTCAGTTGCAAGTGCACCGATTCGATGCTCACCGCCGTGAGCAGATGGCCGGCGTTCTGAAGGAAGCTTGCGAGCTGCTACACAAGGTGCCTGAAGGTCAAGCAGCGCTTCAGTTCGGCCTTTCTAAGCTGGTACCACCTCATGCCGAGAGCGCTGTGGCGGGGTTCGTCAAGAAGTTAGCCGTGGACGACACCGATCAACTGCTGAACGAGTTGCCGCTGGCTGCCGGCCAGTTCAAGCCATTGGACTCTGTAAAAACCTTCAAGGATGGGCAACTGGTCGATCGCACCGACTGGATGACTCTGCAGGAGTTGTCCACCTTCGCCGGCCCCGTGCTCGATACGGCCCGCGTCGCTGCTGTTGGGGCTCACATGGGCCACCGGGCCGGCGAAGTGCCGGCCGCCTTGGGCCGTAGCGCTGCGCAGGGACTGGACACCACTGGCGACCTGGCAAATGCAGCGTCCAGGAAGGTCGCTGATTTCTCTGATGTCGTAGTCGGTGCCGTGCATGGCCAGATCCAGAACAATGTTCGCCTCGGTGGCGAGGGAGTGGCTAAAGCACGTGAAGTAGCTGGCGCCGTCGACGCCACGATCGATACGGTCCAGGGCGAAGTGCAGGCGCGGGGAGCAGCCGCCGGCGCGGGGCTGCTGCGCGGTATTGGCGGTATCGATGTGCTACCTGATTCCGTTCAGAAGTGGGTCAATCGAAACGCTGACGACTTGCAAGAGGCCGGTCTAGCGGCACGGCAACAGAATATCGGCGAAGCCCAAGAGGCGCGTCGTGAAGCACGCGAAGATGCATCTGCCATCCGCACCGCAACCGAAGGCCGCGTGATTGATCTTGAGCGGGTCGAGGTGGTGGCCGAGCGCGCGAACCGGGTCGGCGTCGAAGGGGTCGGCAAGGCGGCCGACACCGCCTTGGGCTATGCCGGCCTGGAGGTCAGAGCCAGGACACAGACGGCGCCCGCAGCCGGCGCGATCATCGGCGGCACGCTGGCTGGCGCAGCACAGGCCGCGACCGACTCCCACATGGAACGAGTGCATACGGCCGTTGCGGCGGGCATGGTTGTTCCCTCGGGCAACGAGGCGTTCACCCGCCATCTGATGACAGAGACGGTCCTGCCGAGCATGACCCACTACATTCACGAGCAGGAGCGCGCGGTGCGCGCGCAGTTCCCGGGCTTGACCAGCCCTAAGTCACCGGAACCCGCGGCGCCTTCGGTCGGCGGCAATGAGCGCTCCGGCGTGCTCCCAACTCGCGGTCCGGATGACCCGAGCAACGCAAATCACTCCATGCTGGGACAAATTCGCACCGGCATGCGCGCCCAGGATGAGAAGTTTGGTAAGCCCTACGACGAGGGTAGCGAACGCATCAGCCGCTGCCTGCTGGCGGCCTGCAAGGACAACCGGGAAATGCACCCTGGCAAGGACTACTCGTTGGCGGCCAATCAGTTGAACCGCGTAGACCAACTGGTCATAGGGCCCACCGGCAACATTTTCGCAGTGGAGGGCAAGCTCGAAGACCCCGCCAGCAAGCGGGCCGGAGTGTCGATCGAGCAGGCTTTGCGGACGCCGGTTGAGCAATCGGACCAAAAGCTCGAAGCCGCCACCCAGGCCATCGCGCAAGAGCATCAACGCGAGCGGGCGCTGGCTCAGCAACAAGGCCAGCAGCAATCCGGGCCATCGCGCAGTTGACGTAGAAGATGCGCCGCGTACTACGCGGCACCTCCCAACCCGACCTCAGCCGCACCGCTCCGCAAGGGGTGGTCAGGAGGGCTTTGTGTCTCAATTCCAGTCACCAACGTATATGCCCCTCCATTTGCCTAACTGGCTAAGTCGGCTGTTCAAGAAGGGCGGCCGCTCGCCGGAGAATGCTGCTGGCGTGTATGAGGCCAAGTTCGAGGCTGCGCGCGCGCGCACCATCCTTTGGGGTCTGCAGCCACCGCGCTTTGAACCTCTTCCGTTGCGATTCGCATCGGCCGAAGCCATTGCTACCACCCGGCGTCTCCTCGATTACGGGTTGGGCGGGCTACGCGAAGACGTAGTTGCTGCTCAGCGGTTTGGCTTGACCGTCATGGTGCGCGGGATACTGGAAGCGCAGTTGCGCGTGCGCGTCGCCTACACCTTGGGCTACGTCTATCAGAACGGGCAGCGGCTCTGCCATACGCCCATTGAAGGATTGGAGCAGATGCTGCGCACCGGCATCGCGCCCGGTGCGCGGATCAGCCTGCACGCCTGGCTCACTCTGCCGAGCCACGAAATCGTGGACCCGACCTTTTGGGCTGTGTTTCCGGCGCTGTCTGACCCTGGCGAGCGCGAAGCAGGTGGCCTCTTTATGCACCCCGACCAGATGTCCGATCGGACCTACCACCCCCAATGGGTCGGCGACGGCTTCGTCAGACGTATCGGAACACTCAAGGAATACGACGGATGGTAAGCGCAAGGGTTGTGCACTTCGACGTGGTCTGGCGCGGACCTCTGAATTGGCGCGTTTCCGTCAATGGCGACGACGAGCATGTTCCGTTTTCCTCCAAGGAAATTTGCGTCGCGGCTGCTCGCGTGCGAGCCCGTCAGCGACACCTCGATCAGGGCGTTCCTACGGAAGTGCGGGCTCCTGGTATCGATGGCGAGTTGGAATCAGTAGTTACCTACATGCTCCCTCACGAACTCCTCGAATTCTGTTTTGAAACCGAGAGCGATAGCAGCCTTCAGCTTCGAGAGGCGTGCGACGGCTACCGTCTCGGTGCGGCGCACCCATGACCATTAAAGAGCCGGCTTCGATGTTGGTACTGACGCGCAGACCCGGGCAGGCACTAATGATCGGCGACGAGATCGAGGTCCGCTTACTGAGGCCACGTTTCGCGGGCGAAGTACGCGTCGGTATTACTGCACCAAGAACGGTGCAGGTGGTGCGCGATGAGCTACTTTGCCAGCCCCCACGCCAAGGTCCCCGCGATAGGGTTTGCCGCAAAGGGAAGGGCCATGTCTGATCTCTTTCGCAAGCAGGTCATCGAGGCTCAGAGCAATGTCTGGCTTGGAAGCATCAGCCTCGCGCAACCACACCGAACCTGGGTGTTGACCCTACTCGCTAGCGGAATGGGCTGCGGGCTCATTCTGTTTCTGATCTTTGGGACCTATACCCAACGCTCGCGAGTTCAGGGGCGCCTGGTCCCCGCCCAGGGACTCGCCAGCGTGATCGCACCGGCTTCTGGGGTGATGGAGAGCGTGACTGTGACCGAAGGAGATCCTATCCAGGAGCAACAAGTCCTCGGCCTCATTCGAGTCCCGCGCCTGACCGTAGGTCATGGGGACACTTCCGCCGCTCTGCGAAAGATTGTGCAGCAGCGACGAGCCAGTCTCGAAGGCAATCAGGCGGCGCAGCAGGATCGATTGGACGTCGATGAGGCAAGCCTACGGACCCAACTACGGTCCCTGCAGCACGAACTGATCCAGCTACAAGCGGAGCGGAAGACCCGCCAGTCGCAGGCCCGGTTAGCCAACGAAGTATTGGAACGCATGCGCCGGCTTCAGTCGGACAAGTACGTCAGCGACATCCAGATCAAACAGCAAGAAGCGGCAGCCCTGGATCGAGTGTCTGCTTCCCAGGAGGTTGAGCGGCAAGCGTCAACCCTACAGCGGGCTGCCGCTCAGGTCGAACAGGCACTCGCCCAGGTCCCAGTTCAGCGCGCGAGCACGATAGCGGCCCATCGCGGCGACCTGGCCAAACTGAGCCAAGAGGAGATCGACATCGAAGGCGCCGGCGCGCTGAGGATCGCGGCCCCCACCTCCGGTGTTGTGGCTACCCAAGTCATCAAGCCAGGCCAAGCGGTCCAGACGGGGCAGCCGCTGTTTACCCTGCTGCCAGAGGGGAGCACGTTGCGAGCGGAACTTCTGGTTCCCAGCCGCGCGATCCCGACTCTGCGGCCGGGCGGGATCGTTCTTCTCCGCTACGAGGCGTTCTCCTACCAAAAATTCGGCCATCACATCGGCCACGTAACCCATATCGGCCGCAATGCCCTCGGCCCCGCCGAGACCAAGGCCCTGGACTTGCCCGATCCCGATCGACAGCCACTCTATCGCGTGATCGTCGCGCTCGATCAGCAAACGGTCCCAGCGTATGGCCGCTTGGAACCGTTGCGTCCGGGCATGGTGGTTGATGCCGATCTGCTCGGTGATACCCGCCCCCTCTTCCAGTGGCTGTTCGAGCCGCTTTACTCGCTCGCCAACCAAAGCACCGCGAATTCATACCGGCGGTAGTCGCCAGTCCCTGCGCAGGGGTTCTGCGCATCACGAAGTAGAGGTAGCTATGACTCCGTTTGCACTGAAGCAGTACGACAAGGACTTCAACCAGTTCCGCGAGCTGCGCGACGACGAAATCGCCTCCGTCGGCGGCGCCTACGCCTGCCCGGGTGGCAAGGAAACCACGACCACCGTCACCCAGTCCGGCTCCAAGGACGACGGCTGCGATTCGGCCTAAGTGAGCTTCGGGTGGGAGGAGGGACGCGTACCTTCTCCCGCTTCACTCATACAGCGAAAGGATTCTAACGTTGAACGACAAGGTAATCCTGGTGCTGGGCACCAGAACTGATCCACATGTTGACCGTGTTGCGCGTCGGCTGGAAGAGCGCGGCTGCAAGGATGTCGTCGTGATCGACTATCACGCGGGCACAACTTTTTCTTTGGAGCTCGATGATCGAGCACATCGAGTCATCAAGGTGGACGGCCGGCGTCTAGCCTGCGACTCGACGGTCTGGGACAAGACGAAGATCCTGCCCGGTACGCGGTACTACATTCGCGGCACGGAGCCGGAGGTCGGCTACGCGGCTCAGGAGTGGCGTGCGTACTACGCATTGCTGACGGCCTTTTGCGGCGACGGCGCCGTGAACACCCTGCGTTCCAGGCAGTGCATGGTCAAGCCGTATCAACAAACCGTCGCTGCGTCGGTGGGGCTTCGGGTGCCGAGAACCCTAGTCTCGAACGACAAGGATGCTTTGCTGGCGTTCGCTGGAGAGTGCGAGAGCATGATCATGAAATCCCTGTCGGGCGCCAAAGTATCGACGAAGGGGGAAGGCGAGGAAGTGCCGTACGTCGTGATGACGATGCGCGTCCCGGAGAGAGATGTCGCGGCAGCTGATCCTGGCCACTTTGAGGTTTGTCCCCACTTCGCTCAAGAGGAGATTGCAAAGTCTCATGAGCTGCGCGTGGTGGTCGCTGGCTCTCGGATCATCCCGTTCCGCATCGACTCACAGAAGTTTCAGTCCACGCAGGTTGATTGGCGCAAGGCAACGGGCCTGAACACGTTCTCCCGCTGCGAAATTGATCCTGGATTGGAAGGCCAGATCGCCGCCTTCATGGAGGCCATGGGCCTTACCACCGGAAGCCTGGACTTCATCGTCGACAAGACCGGCAACAACTGGTTCCTGGAGTGCAACCAGGACGGTGTCTGGGCGTGGCTCGATGATCTCGTCGACGGGGAGATTACCGATGCCTTTGCAGATGTCCTGCTCCAGAAGCTGCAGACACCGCCGGCCGGCAAATTGCCGCATAGAGGCTATATTGGCTGCGGACGTAACGGATGGTCCAGGGAGCGCACATGAAGTTCGCACGACTCAGCACGGCGGCCGGTATCGGCATCACACTGATGGTGGTCTGCGCTGCCATTGCAGCGGAAAGCCCGACGCCATCACTCTCAGCAGCCCTTAACCTGATCCTTAAGGAAGACCGGCCGTTGCCGGCACTGGAAATGCTCCGTGCCGGAGTCGAGAGCGGGAAGTTCCCTGCGGCAACCTCTGCCCAGTTCTACGCCATATCGGGCGATGCGCTCGGCACCGCACAGATGAACGATCGAGGGGCCAAGACGAGCGAACCAGAGCACCCGCAAATCGACCGGCCTGAATGGGTCAAGCGCCCAGCGCTACCTGAAATCCTCCGAGCTTCGGCGGGAAAGCAGGTGGTGATGCTCAACGAAGATCACTATCACCAACTTCACCGCGCGTTCGGCCTGTTGTTGCTCACGGAACTGCGCAAGGCAGGCTTCACCCATTTCGGCGCCGAGACCTTTGGCTCCACGCTGCAGGAGAGCATGTCGGACGGTGCGCCGGACCTGCGCACCGGTGTCTACACCACCGACCCACTCTATGCCGACATGGCCCGGCAGGCCGCGGCCTTGGGATACTCGTTGTTCGATTACGAGCAGCGCTCGGATCAAGAGTCCAGCGCCGGGAGTTCAGAAGACCAACGCCTCGTCCGCGAGCGAGCGCAGGCCGGGAACATCGCCGCCATCCTCAAAGCCAATCCGGCTGCCCGCATCTTCATTTTCGCGGGTGCGGGCCACATTGCCGAGTCAACCGAGCCGGACGGCCGCGAATGGATGGCCCTGGTGCTCAAGAAAGAGCACGGGATCGACCCGCTTACGGTGAACCAGGTTCTGGGCACCCCGCGTAGTCGCCCCGAACTCGACGGCGCGCTCTATCGCTCGGTCAGCACGGGGCTGTCCGTTCCCTCCGTCGTTCAATCTACGACCGGCCCCCTGACGGCTCCTGGCTTCGACACCATCGTGTTCCACCCACGTCAGCAACTCGCGAATGGCCGAGCGACTTGGCTTGGTATGAACGGCTACCGACACCCTTGCCGCGTCCAGATCAAGCCCAGTCGTCAAGTCTCCCTCGTCAGAGCCTTTGTCGCTTCGGAGGCCCCACGATCAATCCCCATGGATCAAGTGCTGATCCCGCCTGACGCTACGGTGGCGCCCCTGATGCTCCCGAACGGTCGCTATCGCCTAGTGCGCGAGACCCTCGACGGGGAGCAAGCGCTTGGCGAGGGGGTCTTAGGCCCGTCCAAAGAGAGCCAGGACAAAGCCGACTCGAAAGGCGATCGTTGCCTTCGATCGGCTGCCAACTCATGAGGCAGCCTCAAGTCGTTCTACAGTCGCAAGCCACCGAATGCGGCTTGGCCTGCATCGCGATGGTTGCCGAGGCTCATGGCTCCAGTTTCGGCCTGCGCGAGCTGCGCCAACGATTCCCCGTGTCAGCCAAAGGCACGACACTTCAGCGATTGATTGAAATTGCCGGAGACCTGAGCCTACGCGGTAGGGCACTAAGACTGGATCTGTCCCAGCTGTCGCGCCTGGCACTGCCCTGTGTGCTGCATTGGGACCTGAATCACTTCGTCGTGCTAGCGGACCTCTCGTCGCGTCATGCAGTCGTACTCGATCCCGCATTGGGCAAGCGACGGCTGCCGTTGTCGGCCCTGTCAGAGCACTTCACGGGCGTTGCCCTGGAGCTAGTTCCGGCCAGTGATTTCACCCGCGCCCTACCCAAGCCCGCGGTGACGTTGCGCCAGCTGACGGGCCCAATCACCGGCCTGACCCGCTCGCTCGGGCTTGTGCTCCTGCTGTCCCTAGTACTCCAGCTGTTTGTCGCGATCGCACCATTCTATGTTCAATGGGTCGTTGATCAGGTCCTGGTCTCGGCAGACCGGAATTTACTCTTGGTTCTCGCGATCGGCTTCACGTTGGCCCTCGTAGTCCAAGTGGCCATTGTCTGGCTTCGCGGTGCCACGGTCGTGCTGCTGTCTACTCGCTTAGGCCTCCAATGGGTCGGCAATCTGCATGCCCACTTGCTGAAGCTGCCGTTGGAGTTCTTCGAGAAGCGACATGTAGGCGACGTGACATCGCGCATGGGGGCAGCGCAGTCAATCCAGAAGACGCTAACCGTCAGCACCGTCGAAGCGCTGGTCGATGGCCTCATGGCCGCGGTCACTCTCACCATGATGGCGGTCTATAGCGTCAAGCTCATGGCGATCAGTCTGATCGCGGTTGGCTTGTACCTCGCTGCGCGAGTAGTCGTCTATCGCTACACCAAGGAGAGGACGGAGCAGCAGCTAGTTGCTGCCGCCAAGCAACAGAGCCATCTACTGGAGTCCCTGCGGGGCGTACAGAGTCTCAAGGTGGCCAACCGGGAGAGCATGCGTGGCGCAGCGTACGAGAACCTTATGGTGGCGACCGCCAACCACGACATCTGGCTCGCTCGCGCAGGCATCGCCTTTACCAGTGTCAACCAATTGGTATTCGGTGTCGAACGTATCGTCGTTGTGTTGATGGCCGCGTCCATGGCGCTAGATAGCGCCTTCTCGGTCGGCATGCTTGTGGCCTATCTCGCCTACAGGGAGCTGTTCGCCCAGCGTGTCGCGGCCTTGATCGACAAGGGTGTCGAGTTCCGCATGCTGCGCCTATTCGGCGAGCGATTGGCCGACATCGCCCTCACCCCGCCGGAGCAGTCCTTGGCCAGCCCTCAGGCCGACTTTGTCCTGAACGATGCCGACATCGTCGTGGATCACTTGTCCTTCCGATACGCAGACGGCGAACCCTGGGTCATTCACGACTGTAGTTTTCGGATCGAAGCCGGCGAATCCGTCGCCATCACCGGCCCTTCCGGGTGTGGCAAGACGACGCTGATGAAGTTGCTGCTGGGCGTGCTAACCCCGACCAGCGGCTCTGTTTACATCGGTGGCCACAATATGGCCAGGGTCGGCCCTCGCCAGGCTCGGAATTACTTCGGTGCGGTCTTGCAGGATGATCAACTGTTCGCAGGGACCATTGCCGAAAACATCAGCTTCTTCGACGAGGCCAACGATCCGACGAAAGTCGTCAACGCAGCGCTCCTGGCCGGAATTCATGACGAGATCGAGGCCATGCCGATGCGATACCAGACGGTGATCGGCGACATGGGGAGCACGCTATCCGGCGGACAGAAGCAGAGAATCATTCTGGCGCGCGCTCTGTTTCGGCAGCCCCGCATCCTGTTTCTTGATGAAGCGACCAGTCATCTGGATGTCGACCGCGAACGTCTTGTTAACGAAGCTGTGCGCTCGCTCGCCATAACAAAGGTGATCATTGCACACCGACCGGAAACGGTGGCCAGTGCAGATCGGACTCTAAACTTCAGCCAGGGCCAGCTTGTCTGCGGGCAAGGGGCGGTAAGCAAGTCGGATCAGAGCGGAAAGACGGTCGCGAGCTTTTGACTCGCCACTCGCCTCTCAAGACACGGCTGCGACGGAGCAGCCACGAGAGATTTCAAATCGAGGCTCAAGGCATGCGGAAATCCTGACCACCGGCGACCACAGCGTGGACCAGTCGGATAGTAATGAGATAAGAGCTCGACGCTGGGGGAGTTGGGGTCGCCGCCCCGGTAGGGGCCCGTCGCATACCCCTCCCACTTTCGCCACAGCACGGTCTATAGGACTTATTCTCAGCTTCTGAGAAGCTTGCATCGCATTCTAGTTGTGACAAGCTTTGCAGTGTGGGGAGGGCAACGATTGCCCAGAGTATTTGGCTTCAGCCACAGCGGCTGATTTACAGGGATGCACGGCATGACAAATTCGAGTGTGGGTTTTAATCGTCGCGGAGCGTTGCGGCGGGGCTTAATGGGGGCAGTATTTTTGGGGTTCGTTTTTGCTTTGAGCGCTGTTTATGCTCAGGGCACAGATTGGCCGAATGAGTACGCAAAGCGTCTTCGCTCAAAGGAGAACGTATCGCCCCTGAGCGACGACGCCTTCGGCGATAAGGTTAGCCTCTTCAACGGCACCGTGCGGTTTAGCCACGACCTCATCTCCATCCCAGGCAATAGCGCGCTGCCCGTTGCACTAGGCATCTATTTAGATCCGCACGACGTAACTGGCGGTGATCTGAATGGCCTCTGGGATCTGGACATCCCGAACGTCAGTGCGATCCACCACAGCAAGAGCGCCGAATCCAAAGGCTGGGTTCCCTTTCCGCCATACGTCAACAACGGATATGTCGATTTCGATCCCTCGATGTTCTGGAGCGGCAACCGTCTCACCATCAACGGCGGTGGGGGCGGGGACCTTCTCAAGATCACTGACGACCCCAAACGGGTCAAACCCAACACGTCGGTGACATACACCTTCACAACGAAGGATGGATGGTATTTTTCCGAGCTGCCCAGCGTGCAAAACGGTCCAGGCAAAGGACTAATCGGCCACGCGCCGGACGGCTCCAAGTACACCTTCGATTGGCTCGTATACAAGCGCTATTCATCGATCACCCATCCGTGGGGATATACGGTGGCTAATGCGCTCCTGCATCGCTACAAGCTCAAGCTCTACGTTACCAAGATCGAAGACCGCTTCGGCAACTGGGTCAAGTACGATTGGGAATACGACCATCCCAAGCGTATCTATGCGAACGACGGGCGCGAGATCACGATGGAGTACTCCGCTCCTGCACCCTACCTGTTCACGGGTAACTTCCAGACGAACATCCTTAAAGCGACAGCCAACGGACGGACCTGGTCATTCCCGTATACACCTACGGACGGCGGCAATGTCATCAACCCCGATGGTACGCAGTGGAAGTACGAGGGGCCTAGCCAATTCAATACTTTCCGACTGGACGTCGCCGAGTACCTCCTGAACCCGGACACGAATCAGACCTACCTTAAGCAGAATGTCCCCTGCTCACCGGGTGCCATCATTAAAGACACCACGACCCGAGCCCGGATCACACATCCGTCCGGCGCCGTTGCGGAATATACCTTTAAAGGTATGCGCCACGGCCGCACTAACGTGCCGTACTGGTGCGAGACCGGCCTGGACGAAGGTAACAGTAGGCGGAATCGATTCTCGACGCACCACGATACTTGGTCACTCATCGAGAAGCGCATTTCAGGCCCCAATGTTCCGGAGCAAGTGTATACCTATGCTTATGACGGACTTGGCGAGGGCTACCAAACCCAGGATGAGTCTCGTTGGGACATCGGTGCCGGCTGGAACGCAAAGTACGCACCGCCCGCACCAAACTACAAAACGATTACTGTCACCGAGCCAGATGGGACGCAGAATGTCCATACCTTCGGCCGCGACCGAGACATCAATGAAGGGCAGCTATTCAGTGTTGTAACGCGCAAGGCTGGAGTGAACTACAAGACGGTTCAAAATACCTACCTCTCGGACTCGGAAGCGGCGAATCAACCGTTTCTCTCGTGGATCGGCTCAAGCGGTGACGAGTACGCGGATCGGTTGCCGAACTCAAATCGACCCGTCAAAACCGTCGTCACGTCGCAGGACAGCGCGACATTCAATCGAAGCGTGAATGCTTTCGACGTGCTAGCACGCCCGCTAAGCGTCAGCAAGTGGTCATCCGGCACCCAGAGCGACCGCGGCCGAAGTGATACCACCGAGTACCATGACGACTTGGCGCTATGGGTCCTGGGCCAGGTCAAAAAGGAAACCAACACCGACACAGGCCGTGTGACGTCCGAAACTCACTTCAACAACAGTGCGCTGCCTAGTGTGCGCTTTAGTTTCGGCCGCGTTGTCGAAGGTTACAACTATCATCCCGATGGTACGTTGGCGACGGTGACCGACGGGCGCAACAACGCGACCTCGCTCAATAGCTGGAAGCGCGGCATTCCGCAGTCTATCGGCTACGCCGACCAGACCGGCGAATCGGCCGTGGTTGACGACAACGGCTGGATCACCTCGGTCACGGACGAGAATGCGTTCACCACCTCGTATGCCTACGATCCGGCGGGCCGGTTGCAAACGATCGCCTACCCGGGTGCCGACACCAACGCCTGGTATCCAACCACAATCAGTTTCAGCCGTCGCGACATAGACGAGCACGGCCTCGCGGCCGGTCACTGGATGCAGAGCACGGTGACCGGCAACCGCGCCAAGAACGTCTTTCTCGATGCGTTGTGGCGCCCGGTACTGACTCACGAATGGGATGGCACCGATTTGGCCGGCACCCTGCGCACTACCGCAACGCGGTATGACGACAAAAACCGTCCGGTATTCATCAGCTATCCGGGTGCCACCACCACCGCTCCTGCACAGGGCGTGCACACCGAGTACGACGCCCTGGGCCGCACGGCCCTGGTCAAGCAAGACAGCGAGTTGGGGCAACTCAAGACTCAGACCGAGTACTTGCCGCAGCTGTTGACGCGTGTGACTAATCCACGCCTGCAGCAAACGGTCACTCTGTTCCAGGCCTTCGGTCAGCCCAGTTACGACGTGCCGGTCGGGATCGTGTCGCCGGAAGGCATAGCCACCGAGCTGCATCGCGACCTGTTCGGCTCGCTGCAGATGATCAAACGCCGCAACGGCGACGGCAGCATGCAGGCTGTGCGCCAGTACATCTACGACGGCCACCATCGCCTGTGTAAATCGATCGAGCCGGAAACCGGGGCGACCGTGGTCGATTACGACGCCGCCGGTAACGTCGCCTGGTCGGCCTCCGGCGTGACGGCGCCGTCGGATGCTCATTGCAACCGCGAAGAAGCCCTCGCCTCCGGCCGGGCAGTCGGGCGCGCCTACGACAGCCGCAATCGTGTCAAGACCCTCAGCTTCCCCGACGGCCGCGGCAACCAGAGCTGGGACTACTACCCCGACGGGCAGCTCAAGCAGGTGGTCACCGACAACGCCTTGGCCGCGGCGAAGGTGATCAACACCTACGAGTACAACAAGCGTCGTTTGTTGACCCGCGAGCGCCTGCAGTTCGACGGCATCGATTGGGCGATCGGCTCGAGCTACACCAACGAAGGCCAACTCGATACCCACACCTATCCCAACGGCCAAGCGGTCGGCTATGCAACCAACGCCCTGGGCCAGCCGCGCCAGGCTGGCGCCTATGCCACGGGCGTGAACTACTTCCCCAACGGCGGCATGTCGCGCTTCACCTACGGCAACGGCATCGTTCACACCCTGCAGCAGAATGCGCGCGGCCTGGCTGAGCGCAGTCGTGATGCCGGCAATCTGGTTGTCCATGACGACAGCTACGATTACGACGCCAATGGCAATGTGGCCGCGATCAGCGATGGCCTCCCGGACGGGCGTGGCAATCGCAGCATGGTCTACGACGGCGTGGACCGGCTGACGGCCGCCACCTCAGCCATGTTCGGTGCCGCCAGCTACAGCTACGATGCATTGGACAATTTGCGTACAGTGAGCGTTCCAGGCACTGGAGCCACGCCTGGGCGAAGCCACACTTATCTGTACGATCCGCTGAATCGCTTGGAGCTCGTACAGACCACGGGAACCAACGCGAAAGTGATCGCGCTGGCCTATGACGTGCAAGGCAATCTTGAGGCCAAAAACGAGCAACAGTTCAAGTTCGATTTTGGCAACCGGTTGCGCGAAGCTGTGGGCAAGGAAGCCTACCGGTACGACGGCCACGGCCGGCGCGTGCTCTCGACCAGCCCGACCCTTGGCAGCATCGTGTCGATGTACGGCCAGGACGGCGTACTGCGCTACCAGCGCGACTACCGCAAAGAAAAGGACATCGCCTATATCCAGTTGAACGGCAGTCTGGTGGCGCGCGCCACCACGCCGGTCGCGCCCGATGTTCCGGTGGTGACCGCGCCGAGCTTCGTGTCGCAGAGCGGCTTCACCGTCGAATGGAGCGCCACCACCAGCACCGGCAACTACGAGCTGCAGGAACAGGCCGAAGGCGGCGTGTGGCAAGGCATCTACAGCGGCAGCCAGCGTAGCCGGGCAATTTCCGGTAAGACCGACGGCAGTTACGGCTACCGCGTGCGCGCCTGCAACAGCACCGGCTGCGGCGGCTGGAGCGCAACGGCCACGGTGGTGATGCAGCGCCCGCCCAGCGCCGCGCCGGTGCTGAGCGCACCGGCTACGGCCTTGAACGGCCAGTACGGCATCGGTTGGTCCGCCGCCGGGGGTGCGACGGAATACACCCTGGAAGAAAGCTTCAATAGCGGCGCATGGGCTACCGTCTACACCGGCAGCAACCTGACTAAGTCGTTCTCCGGCAAGCCCTACGGCTACTTCGCGTACCGGATCAAAGGCTGCAACCCGGCCGGTTGCGGCCCGACCTCGGCGGTCAGCACCGTGTACTCGTTGTATCCGCCCGGCTCGGCGCCGACGATCAGCGCACCGGCGCAAAGTGATGCCGGCAGCTTCACGGTCACTTGGAATGCGATCGGCGGAGCAACGAGCTACCAACTAGAGCAGAGCGCGCTTGGCGGCGGTTGGGGTTTGATCCAGGACGCTGATGCCACCAGTCGCATGATTCATGGCGGCAGCACCGGCACCTACAGCTATCGCGTGCGTGCCTGCAATGCCGCCGGCTGCGGCGCGACTTCGGCTCAGGTCAATGTTCAGGTCATCGGCCCACCGACCGCGGCGCCATCGATCAGCGTACCGGCCAGCAGCAACACCGGCACGTTCGGTGTGGCCTGGACCGGCGTGGCGACGGCCACGGTCTATCAATTGGAGGAAAGCCGCGAAGGGACGGCCTGGACGCTAATACACCAGGACGGCAGTGGCGGGACCACCGTATGGGGCCGCGGTGATGGCCGCTACGGTTACCGCGTCCGTGCATGCAACCCAGCTGGTTGCGGGTCGTATTCCGAGGTGACGTTCATTACTGTGGATCTTCCGCCCGCGACACCGGCCATCACCTTGGCAGATTGGCTGCGAAACACCTTAAACGGGCGGATTGTCAACGACACCTGCACAGTGCGATGGACATCGACGGCCAAAACCACGGCCTACGAACTACAGTCCTCGGACAACGGGGCGCTGCTCTATCGTGGAACTTCGACTCAAATCGCATCAGGCTCGAAGGGTCAGTACTGCACGTTGAACTATGCAGTGCGTGCGTGCGGATCGGGAGGCTGCTCCGCATGGTCAACGCCACCCTTCCCGGCCACCCGCCGCACCGAGCCTATGGACTGATCGGAGAATATCGACATGAAATGGACAACCAAGTTTTCCGCTATGGCCATACTCGCCGCACTCCCTGTCATGACACAAGCGCAGACCGTGATCGAGTATATTCACACCGATGCGCTCGGCAGCCCGGTAGCAGTTACTGACGTCAACCAGCAGATCGTCGAACGCACTGAGTACGAGCCATATGGGCTACAGGTCAATCGCGCGCTCCAGGACGGTCCGGGTTATGCCGGCCACGCAAGCGATGCGGCGACCGGCCTTAGCTATATGCAGCAACGCTACTATGATTCGGGAATCGGAAGATTCTTGTCGGTAGATCCGGTGACAGCTGACGGAGCGACTGGAGGGAACTTTAACCGCTATTGGTACGCTAATAATAACCCTTACAAGTTCATCGACCCGGATGGACGCGCCGCCTGCCCCAAGGGCTCGGGACAGATGTGTATTGAGGATAGAAGATCAGAGTCGGGCACAACTCAGCAGCCTGGACCAGGCCCAACGGTTCAAGCAAAGGATGCTCAGGTGCGGGTGGCCTTTAAATCCGGACAGTATTCGGATAATACAAAGACCAACATAAACGAAAAGACGGACGACGAGCAAGGTTTCAGGGTTAGTGAAACAGGTACCTTCTCGAACCCATTGCTTAAAATCTGTTGGAGCTGCAGCAACGGCGAAAGCGGCACCGGGGGCAAGTACAACGTTTCCGCTTTGAAAGGCAATGAGAGTCCCGGGCACACGCATCCATTACTGTTGAACGGAATACCAGGTCGAGGCGACGCGGGCTTGACTGGCGTTACGCATCAGACGGCCTACATGATTTCTACGCTTGGGGCTTTCGCAATAGAGAAAACAGACGTTGGATATCGAATTCGACAAGTGGCGGGTTCGAGGGTAGAACAACAGCAACGCAGTGATATGGTCAAACTTGTTCAGTTCTGGAACAAGAATGATGGGGCCGCCGGAGGAGGAGGTGTCACATGCAGTTCAAAAGTTTGCTAATCATTACAGTTCTTTGCACGGGCTGTTCTTTCTCAAATTCTCCACAATCCAACGTGAGGGGGCAGGCTAACAACGCGGACATCTTAGAAGGGAGGTTGAGCATACTTACTGGCGGAAGAGGGGCCGGCTCGCTTACAGGGAAGGACGGCAAATGCCATGATCTAGCGCTTCCTGCGTCCGTTCTCAGCAACGTTAAGGACTGGGACGGATATACGGTCATAGTCCATGGTGAATCAATAGCTAGGCCCAGCGTTGACGGTGCACTTCACTACAAAATCTTAGATCGTCAAGTTGAAGCCGGCGGTTGCGGCGACGAGACTTTCTATGTTCGTGAAATAGAGAAAAAGTGATTCTTGCCCGGAATTTAGCTAATTGAACTTCGGATGCCACGCGCCGTGAGGTCAGTTTTTCTCATTTCGTGAATGCGGAGCCTTAGGGCTCCGCAGTTTCTGCGCTCGGAAAGGGCGGTGCGGCGTGTGCCTGATTCCGCCAGCGAGATTATCTGGAAGAATTATTCTGCAAAGAACGCGATCCCATCAAGGGATAGCCAGCCGAGCACCCCGGCGCCCGGCTGCGACACCAGCACTTCGCCATTCGCTTTCACATCGACGCGTGCCTGAACGCTTGAATCGCTCACGGCCGTAAAGATCTGCTGCGTGGGCGGGCGGAACCCTACCGGCAGCACAAAGATGGCGGTGCCCCCACCTCCCGCTTTCACCAGCCCACGAAGTTGCACGCGTCCGGCATCCCGGCGGTAGCCGGCCACGGCGAAGACGTCCCCATAGTTCGCCCACGACGCGTTGAGCGTCGGTGCCTGCCAGGCGCCCTTACGCAGGTCGGCAACTGCGGCTGTGGTGGCGCTTCGAGTTTGCCCGCCTTGTACGACGGGTACGATCTCGGTGCCGGTCAGCGCACTTGCTGCAGGCAGTTGGGACAGTTTTTGATTCGCCATGGTTACTCGATGAGTAGGTAGTCGCCTGCCTCAGTGATCAGCTCGTCGCCGGTCTCCGTGCGCAGCAGTCCGTTCTTGAAGTCGAAGGTGTGGGTGGCCCGTTGCCAGCTGGCCAGGCCATCCCGCGTCGTGCCGATCTCCGCGCGCACGCGGTACGCGCCGCGTAATGGCGAGGTGTAGTTGTTGCCGGTTAGAGCGGGTGGGCTATCGAGGGCTTGACCCGCGATCGCGTCCAGTAGCCGCAGAACATAGGCCGTTCCGGCCTCGGGTCCGATCGACCCTTGGCCGTGGTCGACCAGTTGATCGGCCTGCAGCCGCCGATCTCGGTGCGCCCAGGACACCACCAGGTCGCCGTCGATCGACGGCGGGTAGCGTTGACCGTTGAGCTTCAGGTCGCCGGGCGGGTACGGCCTCGCCTGGCGCTGGGCCAGCTTGATCGCGTCCACCGGCGCAAGCGCTGGGTCCAACTGCGCGCTGGACGTACGCGTCAGAAGTTTCGCTTGCACCGTCTCGCCGACGCTGTAGTCGGTCGGATCGTTCGCTGCGAAGTCGTCGTAGAACCAGATGCGCGCCCCGGCCGCATGCGGGACAGGCACCGTATCGGCGCAACCCCGCGCCAACGTGGCGGACTGCGCCTGGGGATCGATGGCGACGACACGGACAACCTCATCCTCGACCAGCGCGGCGGTACCGGCCGTGACCTGATCCAGGCCGCGACCCGATGCCAACTGCACCGTTGTCGAGGTTTGGTCCGTCGAGTCGGCGAGCATCGCGGTCGGACACCAATCGCCGACCCCTGCCTCTGTGAATTCGCCGTTACCGACGCGGGTGGTCAACACGTAGTTCAGTGCCAAGCCGGTGGCCTGTTCGGCGACGGCCAAGACCGCGCCGGCATCGACCGGGACCGCCGCCAGTGCCGCGGCGTTAAGCGTGGCGGCCAGATCTCGGTAGCTTGCCTCCATCAACCGGCGGTTTGGCGACGGCTGGGGATTGCGATCGGGCGGTGTCCAGACCGGCGGCTGCGGTTCCACATAGGTCGTCGCAGGCAATCCGAATACATCCTGCACCGCAGACACGGTGATCGCGCCCTCGGCCAGCTTGCCGTCATCGTAGGTGCCAGCCCGCAGCACCAGGTTGTCGATCCCGCGGAACGGATCGCGGATGCGGAACACGCTGCCCGGCGCCAACACCCCGCCGCGGCGGTCGAAGCGCAGCTTCAAGCGCTTCAGCCCGGAACACGCCACTGTCAGGTCGCGCATGCCGACCCGGGCAGCGAGATCGGCCGTCGGCAGTCCTTTGTAGTCCGTCGTGCTGGAGGCGACGCCGCCGGTCGCCTGGATGCCGGCTAGGTCCTGCACTCGAACCTGCCGCTCTTCGTCGGTGATCGGGTCGTACCAGCCGATGATGAGCTGATTGATTGCGCCGTCCTGCGCCGATCCCTCGTCTTCTTCGATCGCCAACAAGCCGGATTCGTAGTCGAACACCGGCAGGTCGTCGACCCGATAATCGTCCCGCAGCAGCTTCAGCGTCGAGCGCCCGGTCGAACGATCGGTGTATTGCGCCGCTCCGATGTGGTCGATGACGACCTGCATGAACTCGCTGATCGAGGACTGGCGGCTCCAGCGCAAGCACAAGCCGAACCCCTCGGCATGCAACTTATCGGCTGCCTGGCGATAGCTGGCTTCGTCCAGCACGCCGCGGTCCAGGCCCCGTCCCCAGTCGCGGTTGGTCAGGCATTCGACCAGGACGTGCGCCGGGTTCATGGCCCGGATGGCGCCGTTGGCCAACCAAATGACTGCCTTCTCTGGGTACCACGGCGCCCCATCCCAGCCGGCCAGGGCGCGACGCGTGCGCATCTTCCAGGGCTTCGGGTATGGGTTGTTGGCGGCGATCTGGCCATCGAAGTATTGGGTGGTGACGTTGCGGAACGCAGGCGTTGGAACGCCATGCAAAGCGCCGAGCGCCGGCAGTACTGCCTGGGCGGCGTCGCCCATCAGCACGTCGAGCCAGCCCTTGATGCCGCCTTCGCCCTTGTCGCCACCGAACAGGTCGGGCTTGTTGATGAAGATCCGGCCGCTCTTGGTGATCGAGCCTTTCCAGGCCTCGCGGTCGCCAACCCGGATCTCCACCAGCTCGTCCAGCGGACCGCGCGACAGTCCCATGTGCAGGCCGAACAGGTAGCGGTGGCCGACGGTCTGCTTCTTACTGCTGCCCACGCTCGGCCTCCGCGCGCGCGAACGCGACCAGGTGCAAGCCCAGCGCGTCGCCCGTGGCTTCGATTACGTCGGCCTCGATGCCATCGTGTACAAACGCGCTCCAGTCCAAGCCGTAGTAGGCGAACCACTCGCGTCCACCCTGAGCGCAGAAACCCGGCCGCGCTCCAAAACCAGGAGCACGACGCAGGTGAGCCAAGGTCACGATCACTTCTTGCCCCCCTTTTGCTTGATCGGCTGGGTGCGGTACTGGCCGACGCCGAGCACCATCCAGTCGCTCGTCCAGACGTCGCCGAAGACCACCGCCTGCGGCGTGCCCTCAGTGCTTTGAGGGAATTGGAAGTCGCCGAACGCGGCCGGTTTGGGCTGCGGCGGTTTCGGCCGTGCGGCCGCCGAAACGAAATAGCTCACGACCCAGATCGCGAGTTGGACCCAGATGTTCATGCAGTGCCGAGGATCAGAAGATAGGAGTGCCGTCGAACGGCGACTTGCCGGGTAGACCGGGCGCGCCGCCGTAGTTCGGGGCGTTGTTGAACTTGGTGTGGCAGATCGCCATTGATCGGCCGCAACCGGGATAGGCCCAAACTGCCTGGCCGCTGCGCAGGCCGTCGCCGGCCCCGAGCAAGGTCAGGCGTTCGCCTTGGTGCGATCGGATACCGCGCCGCTCCAGTCCCGCCTCGCCGAGGTCCCAGGCGAGGAAGCCGCCCGCGAACCAGCCATCCGGGTATTGGCCGAACTCGCCGGCTGTGACGAGATGGCCGGTGACGCTGGTCAGCGCGGCAGCGACCCGATGTACCTCGGGATTCACCCGACAGTTGCGGTCGTAGAGCGTGTAGGGGCAGCCTCGTGTCCAAGCCAGGCGTAACCCCGGTTGTCCGAGGGCGGCATCGAGTGATTGGCAACGGACTTCGGTGCTGTCCAGCGAGGGGCGATTGACGCCCGCCACCCGCCCCATCCAGACGACGCGCGCGTCGCCATCGCCTTCGTGGACGTCGCGGACGATGACGGCGACTTCGGTCGACGGCGGCAGACCGCGGTACAGACGGGCCACCTCGAAATCGCCGGGCGCAGTGATCGTCAGCACGTCGCTGGCGGTGTGCCCGGACTGGCGGAGGCCGTCGTCGCGGACGGCGACTGCCCGATAGCTTTGGCTATCGAGCTGGAAGTCGCGGTCGCCGCCGGTATAGCGCCAGCGCTTGGCGCCGCGCACGAACTCGTACAGCCGCCGCGGGTTGCCCGCGGCAGTCGATCGTTCTACTTGTTCAAAGGTCATGCCGGTGCGGGGCCGCTGTCGTCGCTATCGGGGTCGCGCACCGCGCGAAGGACAAGGGACGCGTCGGCGGCGCCGTCGCTGTCGGTGTGGTGCTCGATTTCGGCCTCGTCGCCATCGCCGCGGGAGAGGACCAGAAAGCTGATGCGGCGAACGCCGTGCGGACGTACGTCCACCCCGAGTGCCTCATCGATCGTCAATCGCTCGACGTCGTCGTCGATCGCCGCCGCCGCGGCTATCCGGCGATAGAAGGCCTGGCCGCTCTTCAGTTCGATCCGCAGATCGCGACGCCCCGGCCGCAGCCCGGCGAAGCGGCTCAGCCCGACGTTGGCGACGTCCAGGGCAGTAGCGGTGCCGCCGACGGGCGCGACCAGCGTCAAGTCGTCGGCGTGCGTGGGCCGCCAGACCGCGTGTTGGCGGCCACGCAGGGTGTAGAGCCAGGATCGAACGCGGGCGCGCTCGATACGCCCGTGCATCCGCCAGCGATGGCTCTGCACGACCGCGGCCCAATCCGCCGGGTCCAGGACGAAGGGACGTCCGAACTCGTTGTCCAAGCTCAGCAAAGCGCGTTGCCATCCCGTCGACAACGCCTCGGACTCGTCCGGTCGATCGACCATCACCGGATGGCCGCGGTACATCGGGGCATCGACGATCGCAGGCCATTCGCAGGCTTCGACTACGTCGAACCGTGCGCTGATGGAAGCGGCCTGGTCGCTGAGGCGTGTGACCTTCGGTGGCTCAGCCAGCCTCGCGGTTCGGACCGGATACAGCCGAGTGCCGCGCGGCCATGCCCTCGTCGTCGGATGCCGCAGCGCGATCGAGGCTGCGCCGATGGCCTCGACTTCGGCCACTTCGACCTCGAAGGCGGTCTTGCCGCGCAGCTGCACCAGGCCGCCGACGTGGAAGTCGCGATGCACTGGGTCGCAAGCGATCACCCGGATACCCAGCGCATGCTCGTCGGCCAGCCACTGCCCATCGGGCCAAACCGGCAGCGCCCAGGTGCGTCCGCCCCATCCGAACACAGCCAGATCCAGCAGTACCCGTTCGCGACCGTCCACGATCATCGTGGCCTCGAATGAGCGACGCGGGACAGAGCGCAGGCCTCGTCGCTGCTCGACCTGCGTCGGGCTGGGCAGGATGTCGGTCTTCCAGGCCAGCCGTTCCAGCACGCCGCGCGACCAATCGGGAGTGAACGCCCAGGCGACGATGCGCTGCCCAGTAATCACAACCGGAATCGGGTCGAATCCGGCGAACTGGTACGTCAAGGCGGCTGCGATGACGGGTGGCCCGTCGGTGCCGACCGCGACTTGCCACACCTGCTCCGACAGCGGAGGGAACGATACCGGTGGCGCGCCGGGTGCCGTCAGCACGATGCCCTCGCCACCCGACAGCGAGGCTTCGACCAGCATCAACGCTCGGGCGCGGAACGCATTCCAGACGCGGATAGCCCGCTGCTGGACGCTGCTGACGTTGCCCAGGTTGAGCGTTTGCGGGACGACGTGGATGCGGTCGTAGAAATCGTCGCCGAATAGCGACTGCCACGCACCCGGTCGCCGATCGGCAACGACGGGCGGTACGCCATAGGCCACACCACCGTGATCCGAAGCGCTGGCGAGGGCCATGGACGGCGAGCCGTCCCAGGCCTTCGGCGGGACGGCATAGTCCGGCCGGCCACTGAATGTCAGGGGCCACAGGCCGTGCCAGAACATGAGGGCTTACTCGTTGATGCGGTAGGCGTAGCCGTATAGACCGCTGGTGGGTGAGCCGACCGGCCCTTGCTTGCGATGCACAGGGAAGACCTTCCAGCGATCTGTGCCCAGCGAGACCTCCTCGCCGGGTGCGTAGCTGTCAAGTCGGATAAAGCGCAGATCCGGGGGATGACCGATGCCGGAGAACAGCCCGGCGCCGCGCGGGACCGCGCACCAGAGCGGGTATCCCGGCGCCCGCCCGGTCAACATGCTGTGCCCGGTCCGTTGCGGCAGGCCCAACGGGGACGCTGCGGATCGCCATCCACAAACCAGCCGCCGCGCGTCGTTGTTGTCGGTGGGAATCGCGTGCCAGCGCGGCGCAACACCGTCGTAGTCGGCCCGCACGCGCGTACTGGGCGAGACGTAGTTGGCGAAGGTGTCATCAAACGCGACGCTGTGCTGACCGGCGTTTGGACTGTCGATGTAGGTGTTGTGGTAGTACCACTGACTGCCGTAGACATACTGACCGGTGTTCACGACGCCCTGCGTGATCAGGCGGCCGGTACCGAAGTGTTTGAACGTGCCGGCCTGCGTTTCCATAACGACATGCAGGTACGGAGAGGCGCCGCTGCCACCGAAGAAGTACACCGCGCTGTAGGGGCCTTGCACGTAATTCGTCCAGACCGGCAGGCTGGCTTCGTTCTGAACATCGGGATTGGCATTGGCGGCGTAACCAGTGTGCCCAAAGCCGAGGAAGAAGGGCGACGGATTGTTGCTGTCGCCGCCGGTGGTTTGCGACATCAAGGTCGCATGCAGGCTACCGGAGTGCAGGCTCAGGGCTTTACCGGATGCCACCGTGCGATCGCGAAATCCATCGATAGTCCAGCCAGCGCTCGAAGCGAACAACCGCAGCTTATCGAGCAACTCGTTCGGATCGTTGGCAGAGCTGGTGAGGTATGCCATCAGTCCATCCGCAGTGCGAAATAGTTGTCGGGGGAAGTACGAAAGGTGTTCTGGAACACGAGCCAGATCGCGCTATCGCGGTTGATGCGGGACTCCGACGGCGTGTTGAATCCCGTGGTCCAGGCGCAGCCGTCGAACTCGCCCCAGTGATGGCGAACGTTGAGGTGTTGCAGGATCAAAGGCAGCAGCGGCGTAGACCCGTCGAGGTTCTCTCGCAGCCAAGCCCGCGCCCCGTCCGTTGACATCGCGCTGGGATAGACCTTCCCTTGCGTTTCGTTGTCGCCGTTGTCGTTGCTACTTTGGTAGCGATTGGCGTGAGGTCGCCAGACGTTGTCGGGGTAGTACGCCACCAGGCCGTAGCGGCCCGGGTCGAAGAAGGCGCGGAAGTTTGGGTCCGTCGCATCCGGCGTTCCACCTTCGTTGCTGCCGCAGGCGCCGACGAGCATCGGGAACTCGTGATCCGACGGCGGCTCGTAGGGCAGTCCGAATCCAAGATACGCGGATACATAGACCGTACCGATCTTCGCGACAATGACCACCCGCTGGCCGTTGATCGCCAGCCAGTAACCGAACGGGCCGTTGCGCAGCGGCAGGTTCCGCAGTCCGCTGTTGTTGACCTGCGAGCGCACGCCCAGCAGTGGGTTGTGGAAGCGGAATCCGTACCAGTTGAGGTTGTACGCCGCGCGCGCAGGGTCTTCGTAGAGTTCGGCACCGATGAAGATCGCCTTACGGCCGTCCAGACCGGGGGCGCGGACAATCCATTGCGCCCGCTCCTCGAGCTCGAAGTCGGCATTGAGATCGGTCTGGAACGACAGTTCGCTGCAATCCAGAACCGTACCACCGCTCGCGGCGGTGAAAAGAACGCGCCAGTATCGAGCCGCAGTCGGATTGCCCGTCACGACGAAGGTCTGACGCGCCCGGGTCGAGGCCCAGCGCACGCCGGTCCACCCTTGCACTTTCGTCCAGGTCGAACCGTCGACCGAGCTTTGCAGCTCAAAGGCCGATACACCGCGATTGGTCGCGTCGGCAACGCCCAAGGTGATCGCTCGTACGGCGATCGGGCCGATCATTTCGATGCCTGCGGTCGCCGGAAGATTGGCGACAGGACACGAGCCGAAGGTATCGACCGTGCCGTCGAACAGATGGCCCAAGTTGCTGAAGTTGCCGGTGCGGAGCGTGGGATTGCGCACGCCGATGCGACGTACCAAGGTCCAGGGCGGTGAGGTGTTCAGAGTGAAGCGGTCGCCGGCAACGAACGCAATGGTGCCTGCTTTGATCAGGAATCGTAGCCGTTCGTTCTCGAAGGGCTGACCCACCGTCGCGATGCCGGAATCACCTGCGACCGATCCGGTCACTTGAAACCGATTGGCATCGATCGCTGTAATCGTGAAGGCCTCAGCGACCGCCGCAGGTCCGCCGCGATAGCTGCCGGTCGCACCGTCTTTACCGGTCAGAACGCCGTTGCCGGTACCGACGTAGAGCAAACCCCAGGCGTGCCCTTCACCGCACAAGGCCGATTCGAGTTGGTTGAGGAAATCGAAATAGTCGGCAGCGATACCGCTTCGTAGCGTCATGAGAGCACAAATGAAAACGCGACCGGCGTGTGCTCCGGTCGCGTGGGTAGGGCCTCCTGGGGAGGCACAGACCTTACGCTCAAGCTATCAGTCGCTTGAGGAAAGGGAAATGTGGGCCATGCGGCACATTGCCAGCATGCAAATGGCTGAGTCGCTCGGCAGCCGCGACGGACGTCGCGGAACCGAGCGCTTGCTGCAAATAGAAAGGGGGACGCGCCAGCAACGCGTCCCCCCGGCGGACAGTCTCGTCAGGCCCCCAACGGAGGATGGGGCTGTCTGTCCGCAGTGAATGCTGGGCCGATATCGGTCGTAAAGAACTAGACCGACGTTTGGAAAATGAGATATGCCGCCCCCTTGAATATCGAAATCAAGGTGCAGTCCATGACTGCTGGATTGTGTCGTTGCAATCCCAGACCTGAACCTTGGCCCCGTTGTTGTGCTGGTCAGGAGCATGCACATCCAGGCATTTGCCAGCACCGCTCCTTATGGTGCGACCTACAACTGTCCAACGTTGCTGTTGCGAACCGTTGCAGTCCCATACTTGGACTTTTGCGCCGTTCTGATGCTGGTCAAATACATGGACGTCCAGGCATTTCCCTGCGCCGCTCTTAATTGTTCCCGCCTCGACCTTCCAGGTCTGCTGGAGCGAGTTGTTGCAATCCCACACCTGTACTCTTGCGCCATTACTCCTTTGATCAGGCGCATGTACATCAAGGCACTTGTTTGCCCCACTCAATATCACCGGAGCTAACCCTAGTCGGGACGCTGCGCGTCCCGTCCTGCAGCACAGCGCCTTCGAGCCGGTAACACAAGCGCTACCGAAGTGATTCACTGCAGGGCTGGACACAGCTCCCGTCCAATGTCCCGGCCAAGTCGATAGTCGCGTGATTTCTTCTTCTCCGGCAGCGCATTCGCCGTCGCAGAAAGGGGCTGTTCCATCCCATCGACAGGACTGAGCCTTGGAGGTTGAGATGCTAAATGCCAGAAAAGCGAGAATGACCGCATGCTTCATGAAACCGTTCATGATTGACCCTCTTTTGACAGTCCACCACGGTTGGAACGGTGCGGACGGCGTAAGGCGGCCATCTTCTGCAAGTTTTCGCATGCCGGCGGGGCATCGCCCGTCTGAATTGGAAGCAGACGTTTCGTGCATTGGCTGCGGTGGAAGTAGATGCTGCCTACGTTCGCTCGGATAGTCGACAGGATGGCCTGTCGCCCGGCCTGTGTGCTCATAACATTCACGATCTCACGGGGATCGAGGTAGAGCACATTCGTGATCTGCGATCCCCGGCGCTCGCCGTCAGCCGGGAGTCCTGGCCGTCGGTCATCGGTCATCGGTCATCGGTCATCGGTCCGCGTGCCGGTGCCCGCGTATAGCAGACCCCAGGCATGGCCCTCGCGACAGAGCGCGGCTTCCAATTGGTTGAGGAAATCGTAGTAGTCGCTGGCAACGCCGATGCGTAAGGTAATGTAAATACGGGAGATGGGTCCGAACTGCACTCGCTGGCGGGGACAAGGTTGATGTGATTCACGTTTTACTCGGGACAGAAATCGGCTTGTCGCTGATTCAGCGAATCCGCGCCGTATGATTTACCCGCGTCCATGCATCCAGCCCGATTCCCGCAGGTATGGCCAAGTCTCGATCCCAGCTCGCCTCCGAACTGTTCACCCTGCGCTCTACCCTTCCGCTCTGGCCGAAGGAAATGAATAGCGAGCCTGAGCTCTTCACGTTTTTGGACAGGCGAATTAAGCGTCTGCTGTCCGAAGCGGACATCCAAGACCGCGGTTACGTGCTGACGCGTGTGAACCAGATGTTCGCCACCCGCGGCCTGGAGCGCCGGTACACGTAAAGGCTGTCCTCATCCCAGGTCCTGACGAACGGTCGGCGCATTCGCTCGGATAGTCGACATGATGACCTGTCGCCCGGCCTGTGTGCTCATAACATTGACGATCTCGCGCGGGTCCAGATACAGCACGTTGGTGATCTGCGATCCACGTTGACCGGCATCCGACGTGGTTGGACCGCGTTCGGCCAGCGGGGCGAGAGAGGGCGCCGGCGCGCGTGGCGCCGGGGCGACAAAGCCGCCCGTGGCGTAACCGCGTAAGCCTTCTAGCGCCGACATACCCAGGCGGTTGAAGCGCTCAAGAAATGAGCGCGCGCCCGGTTGTCGCACGACTTCGCGACGATGGACGAACTCACCACGATGCACGACGCCGGCTGGGGCGTACTTAGGACCGATGCCGGTAAAGCCGCCCGAAGCGAAGAACCCGCTCGCGCTCTCGGCGGCGTTAGCGGCCAATAGGGTCGCGGCGGCCGACTGCATCGCGGCGGCGGCCTTCAAAACCACACCACCGGCTACACCCAGCGCCACCGAGGCACCGGTAATCGGCGTGGCGTAAGCGACGCCAGCGGCGGCGGCCTGGACGGGGTCCGGTTGGGCCACGTCGGGTGTCTTGCCCCCACCGACGATCTTGCCCACAACCGACATCAGCTTGGCCGTAGCCAGCGCCGCGAGCTGCTGAGATGCCAGCTGCGCCAGCGAACGGGTCATGTCCTGCACCAGACCGCTGAGCGCTTGCCGCAAGGTCAGCGTGCCGGTCGCCAATCCTTCCAGCGCATTGCTCAGGCCGCTTTCGAAGCCATTGGTGAGCGTAACGACCAACTCGTTCGACTGGACTTTCAGCGCTGCCACTTGGGCCGTCAGGTCTTTGACTCGCTCAATGGATTCCGGCGCACCGGTCTTGGCCGCCAGTTGGTCCATCATCGGCAGGAGCTGCTCGACCTCGGCCGCGGTGCGGGCATGCAGGTCAATCAACTCCCGGCGCGCACCGATCTCCGTCAACAGACCGGCTTGCTGGCGAGTTTGGATGGATTGTTCTTGCCGAGATTGCTCGCCGAACACGCGGTTAACCTGAGCTTGCAGATCCTCCAGCTCGACCTTTGCCACGTCAGTGTCGATGCGCAGTCGAACCTTGAGCGCATCGGCGGTGCGCCCTTTCGCCTGAAGATCGGCAAGCGCCTGCTTGTACTCCAGGTCCAGCTCTTTCCTGCGCGCTGCCGCGCCGTCGCCGCGGTTGCGCATCAAGGCGATATCCGCGTCCTGCACGGTGCGATCCAAGGTGCCATCGTCCTTGGCCGCTTTGGCTGCCGCGTCAGCCTGTGCCTTCTGATCGGCCGCCAGCTTGCGTTGGTCGGCCTTGTTCTGGCGCTCGGCCGCTCGGGCGGCTTTCGTCTGTGCCCGGCCGGCATCGGTCGCCGCCTGGGCGACCTCCCGTTCGCGCACCTGCACGTCGATGGCCTTGCGCATGGCCTCGGTGAGTTGCGTGGTGTCCTTGACGCCCGCCGCCTTGACCGCTTGATACTCCAGCGCCGCGCGCAATCCCTTCTCGCGCTCAATGCGCTCGACCTTGAGCCGCTCGTTCTGGTCGTTCAGCGCTTTGGTGAAGTCGGTCGCATCCTTGGTGACCTGTACGCGGGTTCGGCCACCACTTGCCTGCGCCTGACGCAGATCTGCCAACGAGCCTTTGACTTGCCCCAACGCGGCCTTGGTCGTGGCGAGCTGTGTCTGGACCCGCTTGATCTCGGCATCGACATCGCTGCCCCATAGCCACTGCATGCTGCTTTGGCCGGGACTGTCGTGGATGCCGCCGTAGAAGGGCCCCAGCGGTTGTTTTAGAACTTGGAGGTTGTCGAGTTCCTTCTGCAGTTGCTGCCGCTGATCGATCAGTCGCTTGCCCAGGTCGACCCCGGTATCGAGGTCTTGCTGGTCGCGAAAGCGCTGGGCGGCCTTGATCGTGTTTTCAAACTCAACCATGGCGGCGGTGGCGTTCGCACTCGCGGTGGCAAAGGCACCGGCAAGCAGGGTGACCCCAGTGATCGCCAAACCGAGTGGGCCGCCCATCAGCGTCAGCACCGACGACAGCCCGCGAATCGCGACCGCTTTGGCGCCGACGGCGGCCGTCGCCGCCTGGGTCGCCGCCGCGGTCCGGGTTTGCGCGGCGGCCAACCCGGCCTCGGCGCTGGTCACCCGCGTCGTGGCGCCACCGGCCAGGGCCAACGCGCGAGCGCGTGCCAGCTCGGCTTGCGCTGCCGTTTCCGCCGCGCGCGCCTGCGCCAGTTCTTCCTGCGCCAATTGCTGCGTCTTGCGCAGGGCCGATACTTTCGATGCGCCGGCCGTAGCCAGGGTCGCGATCAATCGGCCGAGCGCCGCCACTGCGACCACGCCGACCACACCCGCCAGGCTATCGAAGTTCTGCGACAGCCCTTGGATCGAGCCCGCGACGGCGACCGACACGCCACTGGCCCGGTCCTGCTGACCGATAAAGCGGGTAAACGCGTTGTCGAGCTGGACCAGGCTGCGCTCGATCGTCAGCGGCAGTTGCGAGAACTCGGCCGCGATCTTTTTGGCCTGATCGCCAGAGAAGGCGATGCGCAGTTGCTCGCTGGTCAGCTTGCCGGCTTCCGCCAGCGCTTTCAGCTCGCCGACCGTGACGCCCATGCTGGCGGCCAGCGCCTTCATCAGGCGGGGGCCGGCGTCGTTAATCGAGTTGAACTCGTCGCCGCTGAGCCGCCCGGCCGCGAACGCCTGACTCAGCTGGACGATGACTGAGGAGGTTTCCGCAGCGGTGGCGCCGGAGACCGCCAACGCCTTGTTGATGGTCTCGGTCAGGCCCAGGACTTCGCGCTGCGATCCGCCCTGATCTTTCAGTGCGCTGCTGAGCCGGCCGAACAGGGTGGCGGTGGAGTCGAGCGCAGTCGAGGTCCGCTGCGAGATCGCGAAGACCGCGTCCTCGGCCAGATTGAACGCGGCCTGCGAGGTCGTGGCGAGCTTGATCTTGGCCGAGAGGTTGGCGTAGCCATCGGCCGCTCGGACCAGGCCGCCTGCGGCATCGCCAGCACTCTGCAAACCCACAAAGGCCAGCAACTGCGTCTTGGTTTGGTCCAGCTGTCGGCCGATCGCAGCCACGCTGTTGCGGGTTTGATCAAACCCTTTGCTTGCCCGCCGGCCGGCACCCTCGGCTTCGTTGCCGAATACCCGGGCGCGCACGCCCGCTTGTTCCAGTGCTTGATTGAGTTGTGCGGCGTTGGCCCGGATCAGCAGCGTGATCGTGGTGTCGCGGTTCGCCATGAATCAGTGCTGCTCTACCGCCGCCGGTGGTTTCGGTCCCCAGCCGCACAGTCGGCGACCGGTTTCGTTATGGGCCAAGATTTGTCGTGCTGTCAGATCCGTTAGCTGATCCTGTCGAGAGACCAGGATCGGTCGCGTCCAGGCGCAACCCGTGGTCGCTTCCGTCACGGGACCATTCGTCGTACAAGCGGTCAGCAGCGGAATCAGGCACAGCGATCGCCACTGGCGCCAAGACGCCGGTCGGAAGATGCAGGACATCGGTGTCTACCTCGGTACGGGTTTCGGAATCGGCGCGCTCGCGTTCGGCGACGCGTACCCGCTGCTCGCTCTCAGCAACGCGCCCGGCGGTGTCGGCCCGCTCATGCTGCCGGCCTTTCCAGCGGCCCAAGCCGAAGGCAGCCAGCACTGCGGCGAGCGCGGTCAGCACCGTGGTCGCCCAAACTTTCAGTGCGATCATGCGATCTGGCCTCCCGCCTTCTGGTACACGGCGAGCAAGCGTTCCAGCGGCACTTCGCGCTGGCCGTAGCCGGCGTCGGGCAACGAGGCCCAGGTCTTGCGCGACTTGCGCACCGCGCTGCTGATCCAGCCCTTCTTGACGTCGGCCAGTGCGCCGGTCTCGCGCAGCAGTTCGATGGCGGCGCGATCTTGCGATGCAGGGCCGAAATCGGGCAGCCGTAGACGATTGCGCAGACTGTTCCAGGTCTTCCACAGGAACTGATAGCGGCCCGCAGCGGTGGAATTGATGCGGTATTTAGGCAGCCAGACCAGCCTGCGCGGATGCTCGGTGTAGCTGGTGAACGTTTTGCCGCCGACCATCACGTCGTAACCGCCGTGCTCGCTGAATCGCTCCACGCCTTCGGCGTGCGCGATCATGTCGAGGAAGGCGATAACGTTCTGGCCCCCGGCCTGCTCAGCGGAGAGTCGTGCCATCGGCCCCTCGCTGCTGGAACAGGCGGCCGATCAGACCCAGGATCAACAGGCCGGCGGTCACGCTGGCCGCAATCCGGTCGGGGACATGGACGCGAAGGTCGTCAGGCAGGTTCAGCCACACGCCTTGCAAGGCGATGGCCACGGTCATCGCCTGCACACTTACAAAGCGCCAGGCTTGGCGCCAGTTATCGATCAGTTTCATCAGGTTTTCCGAAGAGAGTGGATAAAAGCGGTGACGTCGCGCCCGCCCGCGAAGCCGGCATTGACGTCCTCGATGCGCTCAGCGCGCAGCGCGCGCTCGCGCTGGATCGCGACGCGGTAGAACAAGGCGAGTTGGCGCGCGGTGGCGCGCTCGATCCACGACCAGTCGTGACCGTGATCGATCAGGGTGGCGAGGACACTGGGCCAGTCGCTTCCGGCGCCGCGCGTCGCAGTTCCAGCGCCGCGATCACGCGCTGCAGAAAAAAATCGGCGTTGACCGCCCAGAACGTGAGCAACAGCAGGTCGCCTTGAACGCCGGGGAGCGAGCGTACCCATTCGACCGGTTGGTCGCTGGTTTGGGCTAACAGGGCAATCGTCGCCTCGGGGTGCTGTGCGCAGACCCGATGCAAGCGGGCTAGGTCGATGTTGCCATCGTCGGTCTGCTCGACCAGATCGCCGACCAAGGCCGCGATGGCGCCGTGCAGTTGCAGACTCTCGAAGAAGCCCAGCTCGCGAACGGTCACGCTGCGATCGCCCAGCGGTAGAACGCGATGAGGCTGCAGCACCACCAGGTCGTCGGCGGCGGGCGTAGGGCGTTGGACTTTGCGCGCCATTACGCTCGCACCATTTCGATGCGACCGAAGCCGCCCAGGGTCGGGTCCAGCGCGCGGGTTTCATCGAACAAGGCCGCGCCCGATAGCTGCAGGCTGCCCCATTCCTCGGAGATCAGGTCGAGCTGCTCAATCGGGTTGAACGCCACCCGATAGAGCGTGACTTTGGCCCGGCGGCCGTTGACCGTGTTGATGCCGTCCAAGAACAGCATCCGCTCGGGCGGCGGCGTGTTGAACAGGGCGATGTTCACGGTCTCGCCGTGCTTGTAGGTGGCCTTGAACGGCTGGGTCAGCCCGTCCACCTTGCGCACGCCGATCAAACCCGCCGACGCCGACTCCGTCCACCAATTCGCGGGCGGGATCGTGACCGGCGGGGTGGCGCTGTCGGTCATCGCAACGTCGCTGACCCAGCCGCGGTCCAGTGCGATCAGGTCGCCGGCCGTCAAGCCCGGCGGCAGCAGTTCGTTGTTGACCACACCGGCCGGCAGCGTCGCCGGCACCGAGTACAGACCCTCGGCGATGTTCTCCGGGGTCGCCTCGTCCAACGTCAGATTGACGTTGGCGGTCTTACTCTGGACCAGTCGGCCATACAGCATCCGATTGCCGCTGAACGACTCGGTCTTGTCCGAGTTTTGCACCTCCAGCTGCAGTTGCAGTTGGGGGGCGTTGCCGACCCATCGCAGTGGGCCGGGCTTGCCATTGGATTGGCGCTGGGCAAGGAAGACCTTGCCCTGAAACGAAAACAGGTCCTGCGCGGCCATGGGTCGCGTTGCTCCTAAATATAAGGTGTAGGGCTGTGGCTGCCGAGGGCAGCTGGAGATCAGCGGCGCAGCGAAGGCAGCAGCCGGTCGATCTCATCGGTGATGACGTCCAGGCCGGCTTGGGCAATGCGCTCGGGCCGATCGCCTTTGCGCAGCATCTGCGCCAACGACGGGCCGTACAGGCGGCGGATCGGAGTGCGCGGTACGCGCTTGGCGCCCGCGACCGGCGTGCGCTCGAAAGCGATGTCGGCGCCGCCGTGGCGGCGATGGAAACCGGAGCGCTTGAAGCTGCGCCGGCCGCGGACCGCGGTGTAGTCCAGGCCACGGTCGTCCGCGCTGCGCTTGGAAGCGAAGTTGCGCAGACCGACACCGCGCGCTACCCCGACCAGTTCGACGCCCTCGCGCGTGGTGCGCACGCTGACGCCGGCCCGGATGCGCTGGGCCGGCAAGGCGTACTCGGTCTGGATGTCGCGACGGGCAATGACCGGCCAACGCCGACGCAGCGTGCCGAGGGCTCGGCGCTGCGCCAACACAGCCTTCGCCGGGATCTGGCTGATGCGTTTAACTGCGGCCAGCACCGGGTTGGCGTCGAGGAAAAGGTCCATTAGCGGCGGTAGCGGATCGTCAGCGCGACTTGGACCGCGACCACCGGTAGCCCCTCGGGTCGGTCGAGAAACACGATGTCCTCGACCTGCACCGGCAGCGCCTGCGGCAGCGGAATCCAGTCGTCCAGCGCGTCCTCGATGTCGGCCGCGATGGCGTGCGATCGCGCGTGGGCGTCGGCCAAGGAGGCCGGAACCGTCGCTTCCGCCAGGGCTTGCAGCACGCGATGCCGCCCATGGGGCTTGTTGGCGTCGCGCTGAATGCCCAAAGCGGCCAACGTCAGCCCGGTCACGTCGTCGTCGGGATGCTGGGCCGGTTCCAGCGCGACCGCGGCGCCGATGTCGGTTCGATAGCCTGCGTCGATGCGGATCTCGCCGAATCGCTCGGCGACACGCTGCAACAACACCCAGCTCGGCGCGGCTTCAGCCATGCAGCACCGCCTCGTTGACCAGGCCATCATCGGAGACCAAAGCTTCTACGAGCAGTGCACGGCCGTCGAGCGCGATCTTGTCGCCACGGCGTAGTACCCAGTCTCGATTCCGGACGACGACGTGGCGCGCGCGTCCGATGACCTGTTGGAATTCACCGAGACGCTCGACGCCGTCGCGCACCACAATGCGCGATCTCACCGTGTAACCGCTATCACGTTCAATCCGCGCGACGACGCCGAGCGTCTCGAAGAGTACATCGTCCATGGTCTCGAACGCGGACGTCATGCCTTGAGCTTGGGCAGAAGTGCCGGGCGATGGCACATTGGCAGTGGGTTCGACTGCGTATGTAGATCGGTACCGCGGTCGAATCTGCGCGGCGCTTGCTTGCTGTAGAGCAGTTGGCCGAGCGTATTGACACTTTCGTTGAAGTCCGCTGGGGCCACATACGTCGCGAACGTATCCAGGGTGCCGAGCGGAAAGGCATGCGCCTCGCCGACCTCGATAAAGCGACGGGTATTACCCTCTGCATCGCTCGCCTCGCCGGCGTATTCCTCAAACCGGACGCCCGCGAAACGGAAGTCCGAACGCATGTCGTCGCGCAGCGCGGCGCCTTCCTGCCAGCGTTGGTAGGCCTCCTGCACCTTCGGATGCGCGGTGAACAAGTCGAAGAACTCACTGGACACGAGCACATGAATGCCGCTCATGCGCTCGCCCTGAAGCGACTTGCTCATATAGCGCTTGAGTTCGATGCACTTGGCGCGCACGTCCGTCTTCGGGTCGGTCAATTGGAACTCGAAGGTCTTCGGCGTGATGTTGAAGATGTCGAACAGGTTCGCCAGTTCGCTGCCGTCGGCGTCGAGGATCACGCCCTTCAACGCGCCGATCCGCAGGTGTTCCAGCGTGATCGAGTGCTTGTTGCGCATGGTCTGCAGGTGGTCGGCCATCACGCCTGCGACCGTCTGCAGTTCGCTCTCGGAGCCAAAGGCCCGAACGCCAATCACCTCTTCGGGCAGCACCACGTCGTCATGGGGGATGTGCGGGACGTTGAAGGCGCGAAGGGCGCGCTTGCCGCGCTTGCCCACGGTGCCCGGCGAGCCGACCGGCTGCGTGGGCAGCAGCGACAGCACGCCGTTGCGCTCCTCGACCGTGACTTGGCGCGTGCGCACCGGTTTAACCGGGAACAGGTTCAGTTCGTCCAATCGGCCGTACTGATTGGGCAGGATATTGATCGCGGTGGTCAGTGCGCTCATCGAGAACGCGGGGTTATGGAACGGGTTGTTCATGGACATAGATCAGACTCCGCGGCGCACAAGGACGCCGATGCCGCGCAGCTGCGCAGTGGCGGCGGCGCGTTGTTCAGGGGTGGCTCGGATCGGCCAGACCAGGGCGTGGTCGGCGACCGTTGCGTGCCGGGCAACGATCAAGCCGTCCGGACTCGGGTCGGTTGTGGTCGTGATCGGCACGATGGCGACACCGGCCGCGACCTCGCGGCCATCGGTGGCGAGCGGATCGAGCGCGGCAATCTCGCCGGTCGCAGTCAGGCGGCCGACGACATGACCGAGCTTCAGCACTTGATCGGCCGCGACGGTGACTGCGTCGCGCGAGTACAGGTTGTCGGCCTCGAACTTGAGCAAATCGCCCAGGTTCTGGCCCTCGTGGATCGGCGGATAGGTGGTCAGTCGCATCTCAGCGCTCCTTGCGCGCGAGCGCAGCGCGCGCCTTGACGGCATGGATCAGTGGGTTGTCGTCCAGCGACAACGCCGTCGACGGGGTCGGTGTGGTCGGCGACAGGTGGCTGGTGATTTCGGCGGAATCGGCCTTGGCCGCGAGCAGGCGCTGACGGGCGACGGCCGGGGTGATGCCTTCGGCGAGCAGCGTCGCGGTCATCTTCGGCTGGCCGGCCAGTTCGCACAGCTCGGCGATCGCAAGGGCGTCGCTGCGGGCTTGCGCGCGCACGACATCGGGTTCAACGGCGGGCGCCGTCGAATCGGGGGTGGACATGATGGGGTTCTCCAAGAAAAGAGGACGCGCGGTGGCGTCCAGTTCGGTGTGTAGTTGCTGCATGGCATCGTTGAGCGTGCCGATGCGATCCGCGAGGCCGGCATCGATGGCGTCTTGGCCGAAATAGAGCGCGGCTTCGGTGTGGCGAACGACGTCGGCCGATACGCCACGCTGCTCGGCTACGGTTAGGACAAACAGTTCGTACAGGCGGTCGACTTCGGTTTGAATCGAAGCGCGCGCCTGCGGGGTGAGCGGCTGGTAAGGGCTCCCGTCGTTCTTGCGCGCGCCGGCTTGAATCGGCGTGTAGCTCAGGCCCGCGTTGGCGTCGCGGCGAGACTGGTCCACGTGCAATGCGATCACGCCGATGGAGCCAACCCCGGCGGTGCGCGTGACAAACACACGATCTGCCGCGCTCGCTAGGGCATAGGCCGCCGAGAACGCCGCTTCGTTCGCCACCGCCCAGATCGGCTTGCGCGTTCGCGCTGCGCGGATGTGGTCGGCCAGGTCGAACACCCCTGCGGCTTCGCCGCCGGGACTGTCGACGTCGAGCACGATGCCGCGCACCGAGTCGTCGGCCAGCGCGGCGTCGAGCCGGCGCGCAATCGATTGATAGCTGGTCAGGCCCGACAGCGCGTCCAGGCCGCCGGTGCGCTGCACCAGCGTGCCGTGGATCGGCAACACGGCGATGCCACGTTCGTCCGCTAAACGCGGCGCAGTCGGGGCGGGTGGTGCCATCTGGGGAGGCGGAAGCGTCTGCAACTCGAACTTCGGTTCGAGCACACTGAGGATCACGTCCAGCTTGGCGCGCTGGATCAGCAGCGGCGTGTTGAACACACGCGCCGCCAGATGGGGTAGTCCGGTCATTGGGTACCGTTGGATTGAAGAACCGGCGCGTCGGCCGGCGGTGGGGCGTGCTTGACGCCGTTGCGGGCAACGGCGCGAGGGTCGCTGTCGAGGACCAAGCCGAGGGCGTCGGCGCGCTGAGCGTCCGCGGCGATTTCCCGATCGATGCTCTCGGCGTCGTAGCCGGAGCTGGCAATGGCTTCGGAACGCGACAGCAGCCCGGCTCGGATCGCCAGGATCATCGCGTTGAACTCCTTCTCCGGATCGACCCAGCTCCAGCCCTGCGGCACCCACTTGCAAGCGCGGTACTCACGCTTGCGGCGGCGATAGCCGGGCAGTTCGATCGCGCCGGAAAGGACCGCCGCGTCGACGAACGCATTCCAGATCGGCCGACACAGCTGATAGACCAACACCGCGTGCTGGATCATCTCGCAGCGGCGCCGGAACTCCAGCAAGCCTGCGCGGATGGACGAGTAGTTCACTCCCGACAAATCGCCGGTCAGCTGCTCGTAGGTAATGCCGATGGCGGCGGCGACGGCCCGGAATTGGGCGCGCAGGAACGGGTCGTAACTCGATCCCACGTCCGCCGGCTGCGAGAACGTGACGTTCTCGCCCGCCTCCAGAATCTGCAACGTGCCCGGCTCCAGGCCCAGCGGTGCGTTGCCGGACTCGTCGGGCGGCCCGTCGCCGGGCAAGGGGTCTTCCGGGCCGTCGCGGGTGATGAAGCCGGCGAACATCGCCGCCGTCTTCTTACGCACCAACTCGGCGTCGTCGTACTGGTCCAGCTCATTGAGCTTGACCAGCGCGCGCGCCAGCCACGGCTCGCCACGGATTTGCCCCGGCCGCAGCGGCCGGAAGATGTGCAGGATTTCCGACGCCGGCACCCGGAACGTTTCCATCCCGCCGTGCCGCGACATCGGCGCCATCGCCCCGTCCTGTGGGTGCGACAGATACAGGTGGTACGCCACGCGTCGACCGAGGCGGTCGAACTCGATGCCGGCCCGGATCAGGTTGCCGTTCGGCTCTTCCCGGTTGAGCGACATCGGCAGATGCTCGGGTTCGAGCAACTGCAACTGCAGCGGAACCGAAAGACCGTCCTCGGGTCGACGCGGGCGCAGGCGCACCAGACACTCGCCGCCTTCCAACAGCGCGCGGCAGGCCAAGGCCTGCAAGCCGTACAGGTCGGTCAGCCCGGCCGCATCGGCTTCGTCGCACCAATCCCGCCACAGCGCCTGCAATGCTTCGCGCTGGGTTTGATCCGCCAGGAGGGATTGCGGCTTGATGCCGGTGCCGACCGCGTTGGAGACGAACGCCTCGATCGCGGCGTTGGCCCAGGCGTTGCGGCGGACCAAGTCGCGCGAGCGAACGCGCAGGGCATCGCCGGTCGCCAGCAGTGCGGCCACCGCGCCGGGATTGCTAGGCTGCCATGCGAGCGAGCGACGGCCGTGCCCGGTCGCCTCGTGCACAGGCGAGCCTCCGAACATCGCCGTTCGGACGCGCGACCACCAGGTCATCTTAGAAGCCCTTGTTCGTGGTCACGCGCAGGCGGCGCACGCGTCGCGGAGTCCCTTCGGTGCCTGCGAGCGCCGCTTCGATCTCGCGAATCGCGGCCAGCAGTTCGTCGACGCTGCGGTACTCGACCAGGCGGTCGCCGAAGCTGACGCGGCGTTCGCCGCGCGCGAGCGCCTTGCGCAGCGCCTGCAGTTGTTCGTGGGTATAGGGAAGTTCGGTCATCGCATGAAACGGCTTTGAATGACCCGGCGCCCACGGCGCGCGGGTGCAGAAATGGAAAGGCCACCCGGTGGGGCGGCCTCGATGGAGGGATAGACCGGAACTACCGGTGGCGAAGCAGTCGACGGCGGCAGAACCCCGAGCGATCGCTCCATCTCGCGCCAATGCCGCTCCTCGAAGCGATCGACACCGGCCTGCATCGCCGCGGCGCGTGCCAAGACGTAGCAGTCCAAAGCCTCGTTTCGATCCCGTCGCTTCTCCCAAGTCCGAACGGGGTAGCCATGGCGGTCCCGACGGCTGATCAGGTGCTCGGCGGTCAGCTGCTGCAGAAACTCGCCGTCGATCTTCGGCAGGTGGACGTAGCCGGCCGGAAACGCCGGCTGCCCGTCGGGACCGATCTCGATCGACAAACGAAGAGCGTTGTAGAACTCCAGCTTGGCGATGCCGCCCGCCACGGCGAACAGCTTCAGCCCCCGGCGCAACCGCTTGCCCGGCACACTGACGTCGACGGCGGTGGGCGTGCCGATCAATGCGGCGCCGCTGGCGACGCCTTTCATCGGCAACAGCCGCGGATCGCCGACACTGCGCGCGAAGGCATAGGCCTCCTGCGTCGCGAAGCCGGTGTCCAAGCCTAGCCGAGTCAGCGGCAACAGTGCGCCGCTGGCGTGGGTCCAGTGCTCCGACAGGATCGCTCCCAACTCATTCCAGACCGCAGCGCGGGCGGTGTCGCCCATCAGCACGCGGTGCTCGACCAGCCAGGTCTCCCGACCGCGCCCGAACGCCCAGACCGAGACCTCGATGCGGTCCTTCTGGATGTCAGCGCCGCCGCTCAGCATCAATCCACCGGCGGGCACGGTGCCGATCCGATAATCCTCCCGGCGTTCCAGCAGGCGCTCCCAATCGGGCGCTTCGCCTTCCTCTTCCCAGGTCTCACCGAGCTCGGTGTTCTTGAATGCCTTCAGCGCCGTGGCCGATCCCTGCGCCGACTCCCAGGCGGCGGCGATGTCGGCCCAGCTGCGCCAGCCCACTGGGGAGTACAACGACGACAGGTGGTAGCCGGCGGTCTTGCCTTTGTTCTTCGGCGCGGTCGCGATCCAGCGGCCTGCTGCCAGCATCGCCGTCTTGTGGTGCTCCCCGAACGGCTGCTCGCAGGCCTCGCAGATATAGCGTGCCGATCGCGGATCGCCCCAGGTCCAGCGCAGCTGCTCGAACCGCAGCCATTGCTCGTGGGCACAGTGCGGGCATGGCACGAAGTACCGCCGCTGGTCGGAGGCCAGGTACTCGCGTTCGATCGTGCTGGCGCCGGCAATCGTCGGCGTCGAGACCAGCAGGATCTTGCGGCGGGTGAAGGTGCGGGTGCGGGCCTCGGCCAGCGCCACCGCATCGCCTTCACCCTCCACGTCGCGCGGATAGCCGTCCACTTCGTCCAAAAACAGATAGCGCACCGGCATCGAGCGCAGGCCGACCGCGCTGTTCGCCCCGGTCAGGACCAGGACGCCGCCGCGGAACTCTTTGGCCAGGATCGTGTTGCCGGCGTCCCGGGCCCGCGAGGGCGCAATGCGCTCGCGCAGCGACGGCGATTCCTCGATCAGCGGGTCGATGCGCTGTTTCGAGTTGCGCTTGGCCATCTCGACCGTCGGCGCCACCGCCATCATCGGTCCGGGCGCATGGTGGATCACGTAGCCAATGAAGCAGTTCCCTGCTTCCGTTCCGCCCACTTGCGCACCTTTCATGAACACGATGCGTTCAGTCGCTGAAGCCGGCGACAGGTCGTTCATGATGTCGCGCAGATACGGCGTGCGCGCGGTGCGCCAGCGACCTGGCTCGGCCGAGGACACCGAGGACAGCATCCGATACTGATCAGCCCAGTCCGAGACGCTCAGCAACGGATCGGGCGTCAGGCCATCGCGCCACGCCTTCTCAACGTGGTCGAAGCCGTCGTACAAGAATTAGTCCAGTCGGGCGTTGAACTCCGCGAGTTCGGTCAGGTGCTGCCGCACTTCGCGCTCCAGCGCGACATGCATGGTGTGTGGGTCAAGTCCAAGCTCGGCGGCCAGCATCGAGCTGATCCGCGCCGGCCAATTCAGCCAGGCGTCGCGCTCGGCCCGCGCCAGCGCGAACACCTGCGCCATCGCCTGCGAGCGATCGATCAACTCGCCTTTGAGCTGGGCGATGCGCAGCTTGTGGTGCTGCGCCTTGAGGACTTCGTTGGCAGTACGTGCTTGCGCGTAGGTGTTGCTGCCGCCCTTGGTGCTGACCGGAGCTATGCCGGCCCCATCGTCCTCGGCGGCGGTTGCCGCGCGCGCCCGCGCCGGCCGCGCGGGCGCGGCCAGGGGCGGGTCCGGCGCGCGGGTGCTAGCCGCCCACTCGGCGTCGGCGCGCGCGGGACTGATGGTGCCATCCGCCTCGGCGGTGATGCGGCCAGCGGCGATGGCTTTGCGTACGGCCGTATCCGACACGCCCCGATGGCGGCCGTACGCGCGGATGGAAATTCCCACGATAGAAGCAGTCGAATCCGGTCATCGCCGGCCCCGGCGCGGAAGTTAGTGAAGACGAAGCGCGCAAACCCCAGCGCCCGAGGGGCGCTGGGGTTTTCCCACTCCGCGTTAAGGAACCGTTGCTGCCTCGTTGACCTCATCCAGAATCGTGCGCCAATCGGGTTCGCTCGGCAGTTCGATACGCGCGTGCTCGCACAGCATCTTCACGATTTCCCAGCAGCTCGACGCCATGGTTCCCGCCGCCAAGAGGTCGTCTAGTTCCAGTTGCAGCGTGTCGTCCCAGCGCAGCAGCTCATGCAGGTAGACCTCGAATCGCAGCAGCTCCTTTGCCGTGCTGCGAAAGTCCCGGTGTTCGCTCATCGTCGCGTTCCTCGTTCAGCCGCGTTGTTGCGGCGACGACATGAACGCTTCCTTCCGAGCAGAAGCCAAGCGAGATTAGTTTCGCGGGGCGCATTCCGCACCCGAGATCGCGCTTTCCAAGTGACGCAGGGCCAACCTCAGCTTTGGCTGGTACTCGGCATCGATGACATCCCAGACCTGCATCAATCGGACCTCGCGTACCGCGCGCCGAAGTTGATGCACCGGCAGCGCCATATACTCCGGCTCCCGTCCTTCTAAGTACCGCTCGATGGTCGAGAGCAACCAGCGCAGGGTCATCTCGTCCTCGCTGATTTCGCTGGGCACAAGGCGCTTCGCCAACCTGCCCTTCGCCTCATCGCTAACCCACTCCAGCGGGGCCAACTCCCGCCGACAATCTTCCACCAACCGCTCAAGGACATCGCCGCCGAGGCGGTTGGTCCGGAACGTGATGGTGCGTTCGGCGAGGACGCTGGCGAGGCCGTAGCAGCCGAAGAGCGTCAGGCAGTTCTCGGCTTCCTCATCCGGCGTGATGGACAGCAGTATCCGTTCCAAACAATCGCTCAGGCTGCGCAACTGTGCTTCGGCGAAGGCCGCATTTTTGTTCATGGCTTTGTCCTTGTCGAGCCGCGTCGGTGCGGCGTCGTGATGAACGCTTCCCTTCGGGAAGAAGCCAAGCGCTTTCTGCACAGAGATCAATGGCGAGACAGCGGACGGACAGGAAGCTGCTGAACGACGTTTTGGAAGAACGAATACCCCAGCACCCGGTGGGCGCTGGGGCCTTCGTTCTCCCGGACTTACGGTGCAGCCGCTTCTCTATTGAACTTCTCGACCAGCTTCGCCATGTCAGGCTCGTCGGCGATTTCTTCACCGCCGGCCTCGCACAACAAGTACACGATGCCCAAGCAAGTCCTCGCCAGTTCTTTCGCGGCGGCCAGTTCCTCGCGGGACAGTGGGATCAGCGGCTCATCATGGATCAACGACTCCAGCGCCGACTGGCACTCATTCAGATCCACGAGCGTGTTGCGAAACCGGCAGTAGGACAGGTTCGGCATTTCGTTTCCTTGGCATCGCCGCGACGGTGCGGCGACGACATGAACGCTTCCTTCCGAGTAAACATCAAGCGGATAGCAACTAGTCTTCGAACATAGGCGGCTGTCAGACAGGAATCCCTGAGAGGGAACACCCCAGCGCCCGGTGAGCACTGGGGTCTGCGCTCTCGATGTCGGGGCTGGCTACGGTCGGTCGTAGCGGTCGGCCATTACCATTCCGCTTGCGGCTCGCTGGCGTGGGGAATCGGGACACCGCCTTCGCCGATGATTCCTCGCATGGCCTCAGCCATTTCGATAAAAGGCCCACAGGGGTCTATGGCGTCGAACAATCTTCCGACTGCCTGCACCATTTCATCGGCTGCGTAGTTCTCCCGGATACTCAGCGGCCTTTGAGTACCGCGCCCAGCCGCTCGCAGGCGTTCGCGAGCCGCGCACATTGCTTCTACTCCAGCTGCGAAGACGCCGGCCCGACAGGGTGGGAGATGGCGCGTGTCCTGTCCGGGTTTCAGGCAAAGCCTTCGGTCCAAGTAGTAGAGCAAGCCCGCACGGTCGTTCAGCCTGTAATCCCACCGCATCCAGACGTGAAGCGTTTCGAACAAATCGCAACAGATGTCGAGCATCCACTCGACCTGTTCGCTCTCCGTCTCGGTAAACCGCTTCCTATAATCTTCGGTTGATTTGATTGCCTCGGTACACGGCGCGATGGCTTTGCCAGCGGCCCTGAACACATTGATGTTGCTCTGCGACATACCTGCTCCTGCTGTACGCCGCGTCGTTGCGGCGACGACATGAACGCTTCATCCCGCCGGAACATCAAGGTGCTTTGAACGTATTGCCGATGCCGTACAGCGTGTGGACGGATACGATTGGAAGAGGGAATACCCCAGCGCCGAGTCGGCGCTGGGGTCTGCTCTCTCGCCGAATCAGGTCGCTGAGAAGTTCAAATCATCGAGCACTAAAGCGAGATCCATGTCGGGCTCAAATTCCAACGATCCGCGTTCGGCCAACAGCCGCACGATGCTCAGGCAACTGGTGACCAAGCGGTGTGCCGCCTCCAATTCCTCTTCACTCAGCGGAGGTGGATCGCCATCGGTCATATCTTCCAAGACCTCTACGCAGTCCGCCAGACCCGATGCGGTGTTCTGGAATCGGTAATTGGACATATTCGCCATCGTCGTTCTCTTCCGTTTCGCCGCGTCGTTGCGGCGTCCACATAAACGCTTCCTTTTCAGCAGAAGCCAATAGTATGTCGGCGCCTTTCCGACTTCAGACAGGTCTCCGACAGCTTCGCATAAGCCCATCTGCGTCTACTCTTGCAACTGGCCTAGCGCTTGCTCCAGCCCGCTGAGCGCGAGGCTGATTCCGTGTTGGTACTCGGCGTCGCGGGACCGCCATACGTGCAACCGCTCGACCACCGTGAGCGCGTGTTCGACCCATTGACGCGGGGTCATAGCCGGTCGGCACTGGAGGTACTCATCGATCTGGCGGGCCACATCCGACAGGGCACTGGCGACGGCCGCGTTGCGTCGTTTGGGTCGACGTTTGATTGGGTTGAACCCGCTTCGCACCCGTCGCTCCCAATTACGAAGTTCATCGTCGGCGGCGGCCACGCGCGAACAAAGCTCGACAGGTTCAACACGCCGCGCACGGTCGAGACGGGCCCAGGGTTCTAGGAACCCTGCTAAGGCAGCGCACGCCTCAACTCTGCAAACGCCGTGCATCCACACCGGCTCCAAGTCCGTCGGCGCTTGTTCGACCAACCATCGTATGCGGCCGGGCAGCGCGCCCAGCGTAAAGACCGCTCGCTCTACGTCTTCCATTCCCTTCTCTTTGCGTTCACCGCCAAGCGCGGCGACGACATGAACGCTTCCTTTCGCTCACAAGCCAAGCGGAATCCGCACGAAGAACGAGCGTTGTCCCAACTCATTTAAGCCTTGGACAACTGGGCGGCGGAAGCTGTACGGCCGTTGTCCAGGGCCTGCGAAAAGTCGGGATATGACGAGTAGTCCGCTTGGCTTCCCACCCAGCGGAAGCGTTCATGCGTCGACCCTACGCACAGCCACGGAGGCTGCCATGAACCGCAAGACGCTCACCACCATTGCGCAACAACACCTGCACGTATCAACGCTGGATATGCGGGGCAACGACGGCCTCGACTTCCACAACGTGTGTGCCAGCAGCCTCGACGGCGCGCTAACCGCCGCTTACCTCGCGGGCTACGCCGCCGCGATGCGCGCGGCTGGCGGCAGCGCAGCGGACGTCCTGCCGACCGAGCGGCATACGATGCTTGGCAGCGTATGGCTCGGCGAAGGCGAAGCAGAAGACTGGTCCATCGACCCGCGCGCCGAGACGGTCGTTACCGCGCCGATCCCGGAGGTCGCCCTAACCGCGTACCGGTGGCAGGAGGCAAGGGCCTGCGATTTACTGATTCCTACCGCGATCCGACAGCGCCGAATCGCCTGAACTTCGCAACGCCCGACAACGCCCCGTAGGGGGCGTTTTCTGTTGCCGAGCAACGTAGCTGTCCGACACCTGTCTGCTTTGAAGAACGAGCGTTCTTTGTTGCTAGAACCGCTTGGCTTCATGGTGGAAGGAAGCGTTCATGTCCCCACACCAACGCAAGGCCACGGAGGCCGACATGAACATCGAACTTTTTACCACCATCGCGCAGCAGCACCTCGATGTGGACACCTTGGAAGAACAAGGTAGCGATTCGCTGGATTTCCCCAGCGTCGGAGTTTGGGGAATTAAGGCAGCGCTGACCGCCGCCTACTTGGCCGGCTACGCCGCCTGCGCGCGCGCCGCCAACGGCAGCGGCACCCCTGACGATGAGCTGCCGACTGAGCAGCACACGATGGTGGGCAACACATGGCTCGGTGAGGGCGGGACGAGCGAATTTCCGAGCACCCCCGGCGCCAGAACCATCTTCACCGCGCCCATCCCCGAGAAAGCCCTGCTTGGGAATCGCTGGGAAGCGGACCGCGCACGCACGGAGCTGATCCCGACGGCCATCTTGCAGCGCCGAATCCTCTAATCCGCGTCGCGCGCGAAGCGCCCTCCGGGGCGCTTTTTTTGTGCGCGCTTGGTGAAGTTGTCCGGCAGCTGTACGCGGTGGAGAACGCTCGTTCTTAGTCGCTCTATTCACTTGGCTTCGGCGCGGAAGGAAGCGTTCATGTCCCCCACACCAACGACAGCCACGGAGACCAGCATGAACACGAACAACACCTTCCGATTTCGCAACGCCCTCGTCGCCTTGAAAGAGTGCCGCACATCGCTGGAAGCCCTGAACGCCGGAGGCGACGCCGCGCTGCTCGCCGCTGAGCTTGAGGCCGCCGCCGAGCTGGTGGCGAACAGCGTCGCGATCGTCGAGATGCTCGCCGAAACCGGCGGCCACGCGGTGTACTTGACAGATGTTGCCCGCGATGTTCCGGAGATTCTCAACCTTCTCAACGCGAGCGCGTCGACGTCGGAGCCCAATCTGGAGGAAATGCTCAGCGGCATAGATGAGCACCTGCAAACCAGCCCCCGCGATGCCGAGTACCGCATTGGCCTACGGCTGGCACGCCGGGGGCTTCAGCACGCGAAGACAGCTATCAGCGGCGAATGATCTACCGAAGCACTCCGAGCGCCCTACGGGGCGCCTTTCTGTTCCCGCGTTTCGAAGGTGTCTAACAGCTGTACGCGATGAAGAACGCTCGTTCTTCTCCGCTGTATTCGCTTGGCTTCGTGGTGGAAGGAAGCGTTCATGTCCCCACACCAACGACGGCCACGGAGGCCACACATGAGAGACGAAACGCAAATCCTGAAGGACTATCTCGCCGGCCTGAACACAGGAAACCGCTCGGCGCTGGCACAACTCGCGGTGCTCCAAGACTGGAGCGATATCGCGCAACGCGAAATCGAGCGCCGCGCCACTTTCTTCCTGCAGAAGCTTCCCGACGAAGTGATCCAGGCCATCGCCAGCCGCGACATCGATGTGCGCAGCGTCATTGGCGAAGTCCTGATCAGCTGAACACCCCGCGCGCCCCGCAGCAGTGGGGCGCGCTTACCCGAATACACCCATCACCTACCAAGGAAACTGCAATGACTAAGCTTACCGACAGCCAGCGCGCCCTGATCCTTCTCGCGACCGAGACCGCTGGCCGCATCGAGAACTATCCGAAGAACCTCGGCGGCGGTGCGCGCACGGCAGTGGTGCGCGGCCTGCTGCGCGAGCATCTGATTGCCGCTGACGGCTCCGGCTACGCGCTCACGGCCGCCGGCTACGAGGCAGTTGGTCACCAGCCCCCGGAAGTCGCCGACACGGTTGAGGCCGGCTTTAACGACGTTGCCGGGAGCGACACGGTGAACAACGACGATGCCGCCGATGGCGGTGCCACCGCGAACACCGACGCCAATGCGGCGGTCGAGGCTGACCTTACCCCGGACGAAGGAAATGATGCCGGCGGCTCCGACAGCACCGAGGCCAGCACGCCCAACCCGCCCGCTAAGCGCACCCAGAGCAAGCTGGACCAAGTGGTCGGCCTGCTGTTGCGCCCCCAGGGGGCGACCATCGCACAGGTGATGGAGGCCACCGAATGGCAGCAGCACTCGGTGCGCGGATTCTTTGCCGGCACCCTGAAGAAGAAGGGCTACGAACTGATCAGCGACAAGGAAGGTAGGGCAGACCGCGTGTACCGCATCAAGACCGAGGCGATGGCGGCAGCGGCGGAAGTCGCCGCCGCCGACGAAGAAGAATGAGGAACGCGCGCGGCCGGGAAACACGCCCGGCCGCATTGCGGGATCGAGAACGCTCGTTCTTGTCCGACACCTTAACGCGCCGCCGCTGCGGCGCAGATTGGATTGGAATGCGCTTGGCTTCTCCGCCGGAGGAAGCGTTCATGCGTCACCAACACGGAGACCGCACCATGAGCCAGAACGACACGAACGGCCCCGATTCGCTGCTTGCCGCGTTACCGCATCTGCTGCTGGCGTTGATTGAGGACGAACTCAGCAACAACGATTCTGCGAGCGACGACGAACTGCGACACTACTTCGTCGCCTGCGGCTTGACCATCGAGCAAGCGGAACGGGCAGTTCAGTATCGCCCGGCTTACGCGACCGACATCTACTGGGGTGGCGCGACGCCCATTCGCACGGGCGTCGGACTTCGATACAACCCCGAGACCGGCTGGCTTGAGCCGGCCTGATCTACTGATCCCGACGCGGCGCGCAGATCTTGCGCGCCGTTGTCGTTCTGAGAACGGCCGTTCTTGTCCGACGCCTTAACGCGTTCGATTTATCCGCGCGAAGACGCGAGGTCTGACTTGGCTTCCCGCGCGAAGGAAGCGTTCATGACGCACCCCAACCACGGAGCGCATCATGACCGCCACCATTTGCCGACCCTATGCCGCCACCGTTCGATTCTCGCGCAAGCCTGCCAACCTGCGCAGCATCTTGCGCGAGCACAGCGGGTACCATATTGAAGAAGAGCGCGTGAGCGTCAACGCGATTAAGACGATGACCGCCGCCGAGTACGATGCCTATGTTTGCGATATGAGCCGGGCGCAGGACTGGATCGCCAGCTTCAAAGGGTTAGGCGACCGATGCGTCGTGATACGCGCGCCCGCCCGCCTGACCCTCTACATCCGGCCCGATGGCTACGACTACGCACGCTACGTCGGCCTCGCTGACGCGGACTGAGACTGGACGGCGCTGGCGTCGCGGGCGGGCGCGACGTCAGCCGCGCAGGGCGCGGAGGATTTCGGCGGCAACCTGCGGGACAATCGCATTGCCGGCGGCGCGCAGCTTAGGAATTCTTGCGGATATCCCATCAGCCAGAAGACGAATTCCGGATTCAGGTACCCGGCGACCGGCGAGGGTTTGACTTGTCTGCCAAGCATCCCATTCTCCGGTGCGCTGCCAATGCTCGATGCGTCTTTGTGATCCCGCGTTGTCGGCGTCGCCCAGACCGCCTGCGCCGTCAGCGGTCGGGTCGACCCACTGCCGAACTGCTGATTCGGCCCGCCCTTCTCGCCGTCGCTCGCGCGCGGCGTGCTCCAGACCGCCTTCACCACTCCCGGCAGGCCATTGCGTCGCTCGGCCGCAAAGTCGCCGCGCTTCTCCGGATCGTTCGCCGTCGCGGTCGGCCACACTCTCTTCGCCAGATTCGGCAGGTCGATCGTTCGCTTCTGGCCATTCGGCATCGTGCCGGTCAGCGATGTTCCCGCCGGCACGGTACGCCCGCCGCTCGGCAGCAGCGGCGTCGGCCAAACTCCGTCCGACGATCCAGACGCGGTCGCGTCGGTGCGGGGCGTTGACGGCGCAAGCTGGAACAACAATCGCCCGGCTGGCGTAGCCTTCGGCTTCCAGATCAGCAAGAACTCCGTCGAGACCCAGCGGGATGAGGCCAGCAACGTTCTCACCCAGGAATAGAGCGGGTCGCGCCGATGCAACAAGGCGGCGCAGTTCCGGCCAGAGGTGGCGGTCGTCCGCTTGAGCGCGCTGGCGGCCTGCAACGCTGAACGGCTGGCAGGGGAACCCGCCGGTCCAGATTTCCTTGTCGTCCGGCCAGCCCGCGAGCCGGCAGGCGTAGGCGAACCCGCCGATGCCGGCGAAGAAGTGGCATTGGCCGTAGCCGCGCAGGTCAACTGGGGAAACAGATCGGATGTCTCGGTCATCGACGTCACCGGAAGGAATGATGTCAGCCGCGATTAGATTTCGTAGCCACTCGCAAAGGTAAGGGTCCATTTCGTTGTAGTACGCCGGCCGGGTCACGCGAGTTCGGCCTTCGCTTCGGCCTCAGCATCGCGGGCCGCGTCCTCGAACGCGACGCCATCCGATTGCCTGGTGGCCGCTTGGCCCGTGTGGTCTTGCCAGCGGCGGACAATGACATCGACGTACTTCGGATCGAGTTCGATCAATCGCGCGCGGCGACCAGTCTTCTCGCAGGCGACCATCGTCGTGCCGGAGCCGCCGAACGGATCGAGGATCAAATCGCGGGACTTGCTGCTGTTGCGAATAGCCCGCTCCACCAGCGCTACCGGCTTCATAGTCGGATGCAGGTCGTTCTTGCTGGTGCGGTCGATGAACCAGACATCGCCCTGATCGCGCGCGCCGCACCAGAACCGGTCATTGCCATCGCGCCAACCGTAGAGGATGGGCTCGTATTGCCGCTGGTAGTCGGCATGGCCCATCGTGAACTTGTTCTTGGCCCAAATGATGAAAGTCGACCAGCGACCGCCGGCCGCGCGGAAGGCGTCTTGCAAGCGGTCCAACTCGGACGAGGACATCGCCATGTAGACCGCGCCCTTGGTCGCCGTCAGGATTTGCTGGCAGGCGGCCTGCAGGAAGGTGCCGAAGTCGGAGCCGAGGTTGTCGTTGAGGATTGGACGATGCTTGCCGCGGAGCTTGTCCTTCGGATTGTTTGCGTAGTCGACGTTGTAGGGCGGATCGGTGAACGTCATATCCACCAGCTCGTCGCCGAGTAAAGCGGCATAGTCGTCGGTGCTGGTGGCGTCGCCGCATAGCACCTTGTGGTTGCCGCAGATCCAGACGTCGCCGCGCCGGGAAACCGGATGCTCGGCCGGCTCGGGCACCTCGTCGTCGTCCGTCAGTCCGGCCAGGTCATCGATCAGCAGCTCGTCCAGCTCGTCGTCAGTGAAGCCCAACAGGTCCAGATCGAACTCCGCGTCGCGAAGCTCGGCCAACTCCAACTTCAGCAGTTCCTCATCCCACCCTGCGTTCTCTGCCAGGCGGTTGTCGGCGATGACGTAGGCGCGCTTTTGCGCTGGAGTCAAATGGGCCAGCTCGATCACCGGCACCTGTGCGAGTTTGAGCTGGCGCGCCGCCAGCAGCCGGCCGTGGCCGGCGATGATGCCGTTGGCACCGTCGACCAGGATCGGATTGGTCCAACCGAATTCCACGATGCTGGCCGCGATCTGCGCGACCTGCGCGTCGGAATGCGTTCTTGCGTTCCGCGCAAACGGAATGAGCGCCTCGATCGGGCGCAGTTCGATCTGAAGGCTCAAGTGGGCGCTCTTCGTCCGGCGCCTCGCAATAGCGAGGCGGACGACTAGTGAGTAAAAGGGATGGTCAGGAGGCTTCCGGGGCTCGCGCCATGACTGAACTACCTAAGATCGTGCGCCGGCAGCTGCCGATTAACGGACTAATCGTCTCCGTCACAGTAGAGACGCTGCCGTCAGGGTCTGCCATCGTCCGAACGATCGAGATCGCGGGTTGGCCAGACCTAGGGCCGAATCCAATCCCTGGTGATTTCCCAGATCAGAACTCGGCCTTCTTGGCGGGATTCGATTTCGCTCATCACGAAACGGCTTAAAAGAAGGGCGGCCCACCGGGACTCGAATCGAGATGGGTCGCCCTGCGTCCAGACTGCCCGGAGGCCGCTGGGGAGCGCGATGGCCTGGTCGCAAAATCACTATACGCCCGATCTGTTAACTGCCGCGCAAGGTCAAATGAACAGCGTAAATAGTTCACAGAGGCGGGCAGGAATGGCCGACCTGGCTCCGGAACCGTCGAAAGTCGGGACGCGACGTATCGGCTGGCGACTTCCTGAGCGGTGCGAACTCGCGCCCCCAAACTGGGTGCAAACCGAACTCGCGCCTCTGTCGCTAGTGGGGTTTCGCGGCTTGGCCCCCCGCCCGATTTATGCTAGGGGAAGGACCCGCGTTTTTTGGCCGAGGGCCGCGCCGTGTCGGCGCGTGTGGGCCGCGTAATTAGGCGGTGAGGGAGATCGGCGGCGGCCTGTTGGCCTGCCGCATGTGGCGGCTGTGTCGCGGCGTAGTCGTGTTTGAACAAGTGCGCCATTGCGTACGCATTTCGATCGCGTGTAAGGATTCATGACCGGCCTCACGTGTTTGCACGCTTTCCGTGTGACTTAGACAACTGGGTTGTCCTACGCGCTTGTTACGCTTTCGGTGTAAACGTTGATGCACGGGGACTGTTATGCCAAAGCTGATCCTGAGACGGATTTCATCCCGCCAGCACGCCAGGAAGGCTCTGCGAGAAGACGCACTGGCGGCGGTACAGGCATTGCCTGGTGCTGCCGGGGTCTCGGTGCTGCTTGAGAGCGACGGCGCAGTGAGAATCGAGTTTGCGTGGAAAGATCCACGCTTCGACCTCATCGAGGAGCACCTCAACCAGCGCGGATTATCTTCAGAGGATTACGCTGCTGAGTAGAGGAAACTGGCTTCCGGCGCGGGCAGTCACCAAGCGACAGCTTGTTCAGGATGTTCTACAACGCGTACACACACTGATTTGTATGCTTCTTGGTCTCTCAAATTCTGTACAGTCATGAGCCGGTATTTGCTGACGGTGAAGCGCAAGATAGATGGGGCTCTAACGTTGGTTCCAATTGGAGAACTCGCCTTGCTCGCGCTGACCCGGATGCCCGATATTGAGGGCATCCAAGTCACTCACCAAACCAGAACATCCGCGGAGCTGAGCTTCTGGACATCTTCATCGTGTCCTTCTTCAACCTTCGCCAGCACGCTGGAAACGTTCGGATTGGTGTGGGTGCGCTATAAGGACCTAAGTGCGACTGCGGTGGCGCATTACGATTCGCTGACGGCCTAGGCTAGAAGTTCAGAGTTTCTGGGCATGGCTAGCCGTTGCATTCGCTCCCGGCGGCTCCGCCTGCGTACTTCACCACCAGCATTGGATGGGCCATGCAGACGTCGATCAAGCTTCGCAGGAACTGGGCCGTCGCGATGGCGGCAGTGCCGCTGCACGAACTGGCCGTCGCTGCCATGAATGGTGTCCCAGGCATCCGCTCGGCAAGGATGGTGCGAGTGGACGGCGATCCGGGGATGACGGTGGTGGAAATGGCGTTTGAGTGGTTCGGGGAGGGGCAGCCAGAAGTGCCAGAGCAAGCTCTTAAACACTTCGGGCTGACCCGTGCTGAGTGATGCGTCCCCCGACAGACCACGATCAGCATGCCGACTAGGCTAGGGTAAAACCGGGGATTTTGGGACACCCCCGGTTTTCGCATTAGCCCCCAATCACCCCCAATTGCCCCCAACGGCACAAAGTCATCTCGATTTCGCCTCCGAGACCGCCGGTGACGGCCTGAGCAAAGCGCGGCAGCGGCCCATTGAGATGCGCCACGACCAGCACCGACGGAGCAATCTGGGGGACCAACGGTTCCCGTGCACTTCGTGAAGGTAGGAAGATGTGAGTGGGCCGTCGGAGTCTAAGTCGGATGACGAAACATCTCCTCTTCGTGATTAAGCCGTCCTCGGGACCACACCTTACCTTGCCGATTGGCGAGTTAGCGGCGATGGCGCTGGCCCGTCTGCCTGAAGTCAGGAACGTATCGATTGAGCGTCAATCCAGATCGGATGCCGTTCTGACGTTCGAAACCGATGGTCTGGACGCGCCGACTAACCTCGCTATTCGGCTTGCGACCTTTGGCTTGAAGTCCGGACTGACCCGACGTGTCGATTGGTTGTCCTGACACACCGTGCTCAGCATGCCGACTAGGCTAGGGCAAAACCGGGGAAGTTGGGACATGCCCAACTTCCGGTTATGCCGGTTTACGCCGGTTTAAGCAGGCGGGAGCCGAAACTCAGTCGCCTGCCAGTTCAAATTGGTTCGATTTTGCTTCTGCCATACGGGGTAGTGGCCCGTTGAGGTGGACGGTGACCAGGACCAGGGCGTGCTGCCAGTGGCGCCACGCCGTCTTGCGGATCAAGCCAGTACGGGCGCAGACCTCGCGCCACGGAACGTACTGCGCTCTCAGCCAGACCAAGCGGCGCTGCTCCTCATCCAGCCACCGCAGCCAACGTACGGTCTGGCCGAACCGGTCGATCGCAGCGGGTGACGCAGCAAAACGCAGGACGATGCGCTCGTCGGCATAGCCTTCCCACGACTGCCGCTGGATATCCGGCCAGTAAGACGCATAGCCCTGCACCTTGGCCGCCGGCAGCCGGCGAGCGGTGATTGCCGCCTCCTGGAATTGATCGGCGACTTTCTGCACGGTCCACTCAGCCATGCGCCTTCTCCCGCTTCCCGTACAGGCGCTCGGCAATCTGGCTCAGCAGCTGCCGCTCCACCCAGTCCAAGCGCGCGTCCTGGGCCGACACGACGAGCAGGCCTTGCTCGCGCCAGCCCTCGCGTTTGACCCGGTCCAGATCCAGCGTCTGCGGCACGAAGCGCCCCAGCGGCGAGCGATATCGGAACTCGGACGCGATCATGCCTTCGTCTCCTGCGCGATGGCCCAACACAGCAGCGCAAGGGCATCGGCTTCGTTGTCGTCGGCGGGCCGGTGGCCCCACCGCTTCGCCGCTTCGATCATCGCCGCTTTGTCGGCATTGCCTTTGCCCGTGGCGAACTTCTTGATCGTGCCGACCGGGACGCCCTGGTACGGAACCCCATGGCGCTCGCACCACGCGGTGAGCTGCGCCAGGAAGCCGCCGTAGACGTGAGCGGCATCGACGCCCCGGTGTCGGCGCACCTCCTCGAAGTAGAGTGCCGAGGGCGGACCGGCAAAGCGCCACAGTTCATCGAGCCAGCGGACGAAGCGCAGGTAACGCATGCCGCCGCCTTCGAAGCGGCCGACCTTGAAGTGCTCGGTGCCGCTCATGGCCTGCCCAGACAAACGCAACGCCCAGCCCAACGTTGTGCCCAGGTCCAGGGCAAGAAGCGTCGGAGCAAGGTCATTGCCGAGCGGGGTGACGAGGGTGCCAGGGTTGCCGGTTAATGCGCGTGTGTGCGCGCGCACGCACACATAAGGGGGAACCGGCATGCCTGCCTCCCTTGTCACCCCGGCCTGCAACTGATTGATTTCATTCATGGCTGGCGCCTCCGTATTGCGCAAAAGTTTTAGGTTTGAGGCTGATCCCGATGAAGTGCCGGACCCCCTTTCCGCCGCGGTGCTTCTGAAACTGCCGCGTCACGAGCAGGTCGGAGAATCGCTTGATCGATCCGACGAACTCACCGCTGTTCTCGGCCCACTCACGCCAGTCGGCGAACAAGTCAGCGGTGATGGCTTTGGCCTGTGCGTGCACGTAGCAGCGCTCCTCGATCCAATTGCCGAGCGCGTCCTCGCCCTCGAAATACTCTTCGGTTGCCTCGATGACGCAGCGCGGCGCGCGCAGGCCGGCATGCTGCCAATGCAAGCAACCTTCAACCGCCCACGCCATGATCCCGTCTCGCTCGGCCAACAGCTTCTCGGTCAGACGACCGTCGCGCCGCTCGGGCGGGATCGTGACTGTGAACGGAACAAGGTGCAGACGGCGCTTCATCGCCTCATCGGCGTTCCGAATCGCGGGTTTGTGGTTGCCGGCGATGACCAACTTGAACTGCGGTGTATATTCAAAGAAGTCCTGGCGCATAAAGCGCGCGCTGACCGTATCGCCACCGGTGATGGACTTGAGCTTCGATTCGTTCCAGCGCCTGCCTTGCTCGGTCTCGCTCGCTGCCACGAACCGCGCGCCGCGCAGACCGGCCAACTCGGTCGGGTGGCGGTCGTGGCGCGACTCCATGAACGTGTCCATCGGTGCGTTCGTGGCATAGTCGCCCAAGATCGTCGCTAGCACGTTTACAAACACAGACTTGCCGTTGGCCCCGGTGCCGTAAAGAAAGAACAGCGCATGCTCGCGAGTGACGCCGGTCAGGCAGTAGCCGACGACACGCTGCAGGTACGCCGCCAAATCGGCGTCGCCGCCGGTCACATCGTCCAGAAAGCGCCGCCATATCGGACAATCGCCTTGCGGGCTGGCGGTGGACAGCTTGGTCATGTGCTCGCCGCGGGCATGCCGGCGCAGCGCGCCGGACCGCAGATCCACGATCCCCCTCGGCGTGTTCAGCGCCCACAGGTCACTGTCCCAGTCGTCAGCCAACGAGGCATGGCGCGGGTCGCTGCGTGCCAGGCGCTCAACGCCGCCCACGGTCGAAGCCGACGCCAGCTTGGAACGCTGCGTGGGCTTGTCGGCAAACGCTTGCGCCGCACGACAGACGCCTCGCACCAGGTGCTGCAGAACCAGGGTCCGATCCGGGTTCCAGCGCGTGCCGGTCCAGCTCAGCCACTGGCCCCAGGCCGCGCAGTAGCGCCAGTCGTCGGCATAGCGGCGGGTGAAGGCCAGGCCGAGGCCGTCGTCGCTGCTCCAGTCCAGACCCTCGAAGTCGATCGGAGGCGGGACGTCGTCATTCCCGGGCGACAGAAAGGTGCGTTCGCCCGCGCGCAGGAACCCGTCGATGTCGAAGCCGTCCTCGGCGGCGTCGGCGGCGTCCCATCCCGGCGGTTTATCGTCGGGCAAGTGCAGTAGCGCGCACGAGTCGGCGCCGGCCTTGAACGCCGCCTGCGCCGCTTGCGTCGCGTACTCCCAACCGGGCTTGTCCTTATCGGGCCAAATCAGCACATGTTTGCCGCACAGCGGTGCCCAGTCGGTCTTATCGATCGGTGCGTTCGCGCCGTTCATCGAGGTCGTGGCGCAGACGCCCCGCTCGATCAACGCATCGGCCGATTTCTCACCTTCGACTAGGACGACCTCGGTCGCCGCCGCGACGCCGGGCTGGTTATAGAGGGGCCGTGGTGTCGGCGCCTGGTGCTTGCGTCGCTTTGCGTCCCAGGGTCGGTACTGCTTGCCCTCGGGTGGATCGTAGCGATAGACGCACGCAATCAACTCACCGTCGGCGCTCAGGTAGTCCCAGCGAGCGGTATGCGGGCCGAGATCGTCCAGCACCGGTTCGGACCGCCGCTTCTTGGGCTGCGGGCCGGCAGACGGCACCGGCACATGGCCGACCAGTTCAGAAGCACGATCAAGCACCGCGGCGAAGCCGTGGCGCGCATCAAGCCCGGCTTGCGCCGCGATCAAATCGAACAGATCACCACCTTGGCCTGTAGCGTGATCGATCCACAGACCGGCTCTCTCGCCGCTCATGGCAATTTCAAGGCTGTCACCGGCAGCGCCCTGGACATCACCGATGTTGAACTTGCCGCGGCGAACACGGCCATCGGGGTACAACGAGTGGAGCACGCCGTCCAGGCGCTGCATCAGCAGCACCCTGACCTCATCGCGAGAGGGGCGCTCAGGTCGTTGCGTCTGCTCCGGTGGCGGACCGGCATCGTTGAAGTCGATCATGCCGACCGCCTTTGCACATCTACTGTGTCCGGCAGTTCGCCCAGGGCGATCATCCACGGGGCCGCCCTGCCATAGCGCTCCGCGAAGCGGGGGTCCTTCCAATCCGCCTCGGCAAGGAGGCGGTGCAGAAGAGTGCTCGGTTCGATGCCTGCGTCCGCTGCGCATTGGATGAGGCTCTCCAGACGCGCCATGAAAGTCACCAGCCAGGCAGACTGTTTCACCGGCTCGATGAAATCCGTGCGTGGACTGTGGTGTTTCCGACCTTGGCTGATGTTGAGTGCCCGAGTCAGCTCATACTGGCGCTCGCGCTTATCCTCGATCTGGACGATGCGGTCCTGAGACTTGGGGCCCAATGACGCAATCTTCGCGGCCTCGCTTACCGTGATGTCCCCGGCCTCAACCTTCGTTACCAACGTCGGCGTACCGGATTTGCGAACGTCCTGAGCTTTCCGAACAGTCCTTTCCGAAACCCCAAGCATTTCAGCGGCTTGCGGCTGGGTAACGGGTGAGATCGGCAAATTTGCCGATCTCAGGGTTTGCCCCTTCTCAAGGCTCGCTAGGTGTGCGGCGACCATCGCGCGCTGAGATTCGCTCAAGTGCCGGCGTGCCACGTTCTCACTGATCACGAACGCGATGGGATCGCCGCCGCTGAACTCGACCATGCGCGGCTCGGTTCCGCACTCCAAGCAGGCGCGATAGCGATGTCGGCCGTCGAGGATCATCCCTTCATGCAAGACGATATCCCGCAGTTGCCCGTTGCGACGAACGTCTTCGACCAAGGCCTTGAACGCCTCCGAGGACATGTCCGGCAAGGCCAAGCACAGCGGGTGGAACGGCAGGCTCATCGTCCGATCTCCGGGAAGGTTTCGTCGGAGCGCGGGAACACCGGCCGCCAATTCCCGTAGGAACGTCGAGTACGAGTCGCGTTCCAAGCTTTGATGCCAGCGTGCAGCACCACGGTGTCCGGGATGGACTGGCCTTCCATGCGCAGTTGCAGCAAACGCTGTCGAAAGTGGTACAGCGGTTCGGACTTACCGAGGTGCTCTCCGGTAAACAACCGTTCGATGAACTCGTCGGCGGCAGCAATGTCGCGCTGGCAAAACGCCCAGTGCAGGAATAGCGCCTTCGAATGAGGGATCGGCATGACCCTCCTGGGGAGCTTGGCGACAAACTGGCTGCTGCGCCGGATCGTTGCCTGCGTGTTCCAGGTCTCGATCAGCTCTTGATTCGGATAGCGTGTTCGACTGTGCGGCACCAAGCCACGTTGGTAGTTCAGGATCAAGGGCATAGCGGCCGAAACAATCGTGGACTCCCGTAGGCCAACGCCCTCGATGACCAGCACATCCGCACCGGTGCGCGACCGGCCTGTGTCGATAACGTCGAAGGCGCTGTTGTCCAAGCCAGTGGCCACACACATGCGGACGGCCACACCGGACGCGACAATCGCCGCCAAGCGGTGCTGACCGTCCAGCAAGCGACCGGTCGTGCTGAACTTGATCGTCTCGCCAGTCGGTTTCCATGCACCTCGTTGAATGTCGTTAACGTACTGGGCCACCGCGCGTTGTCGAAGCTTTCGATTGGCCTCGTTGCGCCGCAGCCATGTGGATGCGAGCACAGGCGTTATCAGCACGTCGTGGATTTGGTACTGCACGCAGTCCGGGAGCGCCGCGATTGCCGACGACAAATCGGTATCGGTCGATCCGGGAAGGGGGAGATTGTCGCCAATCATGGTGTTTCTCGATTAGTGGGACGTAGGGGAGAAGGGCAAAGCCCAGCAGCGGTCTTGCCAGGGGCAATCGCGACAGGTCTGGTGAGTGGGTGTGGTGGAAATGCGGGGCAGTAGTTCGGCCGCATCGCAGGCGCGCAGAATCTGGACGGCACGGTCGGACGCGCGCTGCGCCAGCCCTCGATCGAACACCACACGCTCGGCGTAGATCTCCATGTTGTCGGCGCAGATCGCCGTGAACAGCGCAGGGTGTTCATGCAGCCCGAGGTACGCCTGATAAAGAGCGACCTGAGCGGCATAGACTGGTCGACTGGCGGCTAGCTTCTTCTTCTGCAACTCGCGGAAGGTCTTATTGCCAACGCATTTGCACTCCCAGAGCATCGGATAGCTAAAGCTGTCGGGGCCGGCGACGACCACGCCATCGGCATGGCCGCGTACGCGGCCTTCAGCCGTGGCGAATCCGAACTGTTCGTCTTTCTCGTTGCGCGTGCGCAACTCGAAGCCGGCCAAGCGCAGCCATTCGGCCATCCAGTCCTCAACACGATGGCCACGTGCGAACACACGCAGCAATCGGCCGGGAAAATGACGGCCGACGTCTTTGGGGGCATTGAAGTACTGGAACTGCAGTCGGCGGGCGCAGTCCTCGCCGAGGCTGGAAGCGCCCAGGTACGTACGCGGAGGATGGAGAGCGGCCTCGCGCTCCATTGCGGCATCGACGAGCGTACCGAGATGATCCGACAAGTCATGCGTGTTGAAATCGAGCATGGGGTTCTGATCGCCGCATCGTCAAAATGGAATTTCCTCATCTTCGAAACCATCCGTTCGCCGTGAGCGGGGATTCGATTGCGAGCGAATCGACACTTCGTAGGCTTGGGTAATCGCTTCAATGACTTGCGTTGCTTGCGTTTGGTTGTAGTGACCGAGCGGAACGTCGTAACCGATGCCATCGACTACGGATGCAAACGCTTGTATGCATGCGCGCTGTACGTCATGGGATAGTGGGTGGGTCACAGGCAATAGGTCCTCCAGCGCCGCCGGATCGCTCCGGCGTCGGGTGTCGTAGAGTTGGTGGAAGGCGTCCTGGCAGGTGGTCGTGCAGAACGCCCATCGGTATGGCGCGCGCCGCGGATCACCGATCCTACGGCGCACGTCCAGGTGGCCAAGACCCCGCGCGGCTCGACCACAGCCCCAGCAGGGCGTCATCGGGTTGAATCGGAGGAGTCCCTCTCACATCGCTCTTTGAATGGACGAGCCATGTTCAAGTAGCAGTCGGCGGTTTCCTCTAGGGCGTAGTAGAGGTATGCGGCTTCACTGTCGCTCAGATCATGTGCATTCACATAGTCTGGGTATTTCCCGGACGTTCTCGGGACCAAACAGAGCGTCTGTGTCGCGCATTCAAATACAGGCCTGGTGACGAAGTTCGGTTCAAAGGTCGATGCCAGCTTCAGCTGCGCAAGGTCACGACAAAGTTCGGTCCGGGCTTGGATCATCTGGCCGGATGAATGTGTGCTTCCCAGGGCGACGACGACTCTTTCGGCGATCACATTGGCCGATACGGGAATCACCTTCTCTGACTCGCATGCCAGAATTACGCTGTCAATCACGTCAAGTAGACGACGAAGCCTTTCGATTTCACCTAAGGTCGGGAGCATTAGTTTCGTCCTCACTGCGCCCACGCGGGGCGACCGGCAACCGACTGCGCGGCGGCCGGGGGCTGCGCCGTGTGCGCGATGTGAGCCGGTACCTGCGCGCGGTGCGCGGCACGGGCGACCGATGCCGATGTCGCTGCCCCCATGAGCTCTTTGTATTGGGGGTGATCGGGCATGATCGGGATCTTGATAACAGCTCTGTCCTCGTTTTGGAGGTCCTTCTCCCAGTCCACCTTGCCGACGAAGACCAGGCCGTCGAGGTCGCCGAAGCTTTCGATGCATCGGCCCGCCTGTGCCGTTGCGCTTTCGTCGTCCGGATGCAGGCCGAATGCGGAGTTCAGTGCGCCCTTGATGAAGCTGCGTCCCATCTGCCCCCAGGTCGAAGTACCCTTGACGCTGGACAGGCCGATCTTCGACCACAGCTTGTGTCGTGCGTATTTGCCTTCCAGCACGACGAACTCGGCGCTGAGGTAGATCGAGCCCGTATCGCCGCGCGTGGCCCAGCCATGCAGCCACCCCTGGCTAGGGTCGTTGTAGCCCCCGGGCTTCAGGGTCATGCGGACCTTAGCTAAGGTGCCCTTCGGGATGAGCGAGAACGCCGGACTCTCGGCGTCGTTGAAGTTGTTCCAATTGGACATGCGGTTCCTGTAAATCAGTAGGCGGTGGGGTCGGTCGGGGCGGCGGCTTCGGCGGCGCCGAGCTTTCGCATGAGCTGGCCCAGGTCCGGGGGCTCGACCATGTCGAGGCGGCCGGATCTGTCTTTGGCGGGGAAGCCCCAGGGGTTGGCGGTGTGGCAGACGAACGCGCGGTACGGGGGGGCGTCGCCGGTGGTGATTTCCGCCAGCGTGATCACCTCATCGACGATGCCAGGCAACTCCAGGCCGGTCTTGGAGCCGTCGATCTGCAGCTCGTAGACTTTGCGATTGAAGTCATCGCTCCGTTCGTCGAGGATGCCGACGAACCAGACGTGCTTCCCGCGGCTGTGCTGGATATGGGTGAGCCACGCGACCATTTCCTGACCCATCAGGCCATAGGCACCACGGGTATCAGGTTTGTTCGTCCGGTCGGAGAACGCCTGCGGTTGGCCCTTGCACCATTGCAGACACAACCGGCCGGCGACCGTGATCGAGTCGATGAAGAGGGTGCGGTACTTGGTCAGCTTCTCCGGATCGCCGAATCGCTGACGTGCTTCATTGAAATGCCACTGACTGAAGGATTGGCCGTCGCGAAGCGCCGGGTTCGGGCCGCCGACGAGGACGGCGATATCGCGGCATTCTTCCCAGGTGCGGGGACGCAGGCTGTCGCCCGGCCACTCCATCACGGCTAGGTCGCCGGCCTCGATGTCGATAAACAAGGTGCTGGACGGATCGAGGGTCCACAGCTGGTAGGTCTTACCTAGGCCCCAGCGACCGACGAGGACGCCTTTGACGCCGCGCGACTCTGCCAGTCGCTGGTTGGCGGTGATGATCGGCAGCCCGCTCATGGGGACTCCCCGAGTACCGACAGTCGGAAGCTCGGCTTGCCGGTCTTGAGCGTTCGGGCGGGCTCGAACGAGGACCGCACGGACGCCGGCCAAGCGCCGTATCTGGCCTCGTTTACCTTATAGGTGATCTCAACGAACTCGGCTGGGTTCTCGCCTGCAGCCCGGATGCGATCGACGATGCACGCGAGTGCGGCCTGGTTCCATTCAACCTTCTTCGGCAACTCGACACTAACCCGGATCGGACCGTCATCGAACGTGACGGTGCCAGTGTCCTTTCCTGCAGCCAATCGCTGCGCCAGGGCGAGCCGGCTGTACTTCAAATCCAAGGCGCGATCGACCAAGTCGAAGTGCGCCTTGGCCGTGGCCAATGCCACGGATGCTTCGTGTTTCAGATCGAGTAGTAGTTCCGGAGCATACCCGGCCAGCTCGGTGGCAGGCCGGTCTACACAGCGTTGCAACAGGCTCATCCGTGCGCCCCCGAAGAGGCAGCAGCGTCTTGCGGGGACCGCACGGACAGTTCTTCGAAGGCTTCGATATCACTGAGGCGATAGCGGATGGCGCGCGTCACTTTCAAGAAGCGCGGGCCAATGCCCTCGGACCGCCATCGTTCGATCGTATCGACGGTGACCTCCCAGCGCGCGGCGAGCTGGTCGGTGGAAAGGTGGGTACTGCTCAAGGTAATGACTCCTCTCTCATGCATCGGCACACGCGTGCCGTGGAGAAGCGTCGTCTCAAAGTGGCTAGCTGCGAAAGAGGGAAAGCAGCTAGAAATCAGCTAGAAACAGCTAGGAATCGAGGCCGATTCCTAGCTCGACCCTGCCTCTATCCAAACGGATGATGAATCGCGGTCCTCGAATCAGTCTCGCGAGCGAAATAGTCGCGTGTGTGATATTGCGCACAGCCAGGAAGCCGCATAGGCTTCGTTCAGCAAACACTGCAAGCAAGTACTGGTCGAAGGCGACCACCCCATGAACAACGGAATGTTTCACCATGCGGCATTGCCGCACCCCTCTGCAGGCAGGTCCATCAATCGCCTCCTGATATCGCAATTCGGCATTCCGGATTGCGTTGATCGCGTACTCGCACTCGATATAGCCATTGACTGCGTACAACACGGATGCCCAGCGACGTCGGCTTCGCCGATCCGCTGATTCCAACTGCTGAGAGCTTCGTCAGCAAGCCGTTTACGGCTTGACGGACAGTCTTTGCCCGCGATTCTCTGAAGGACGTTCTGTTGTGTTCAAACGATTTTTGCGCTGGTTCGAACGCGAACCGGTGGATGCCCTCATGCCCGTTGACGAAAACGAAGGGACCAACAACCTACTTGTGCTGGGTGCATTGAGCACGCCCAGGCGAGCTATACGAGTGACGTGCATGAATTGTCGCCGCGGCGATGCGAGACAGAGTTATTCCCATGGTGATCATGGTCTGCGTTGTACCGAGTGCGGCTCCGATGTGGAGCTCGGTATGGCGTTCCAATCGGTCCAGATCAATCACGAATGGCTACCCAATGCGTTGACTCAGCAGATGGCCGCCGCCGATCACGCGCCGACCGTGTTGATCGAGAACAGATTGTGGCGACTGGCCCATATCAAGACCAAGGCCGGGCGTATTCCCGTCTACCTCCTCCGGTGCGGTTTGCATGTCAACTATGACGAAATTTCCGAAGTGCTGCGCTCGGAGAACGGGGTCCGGCAGCTCGTGCTTACGACATCCACGCTCCACGACGGCGACCTCGTTGAGCCCGATCGGTTTGTCGTGCCGTTGTTGAGTGTGGCGAAGCTGGAGACGGAAGGGCTCTGGCTCAATGTGGAGCACTTGGTTGATGTGGTTTCAAAGCCTCCCCCGCTGTGGTTTCGTCTTACTTACAACGCGGATCGTCTCATTTTGGGCGATGAAGAACTTCTCCTTCGCCGTGGGCAGCGTCGCTTCTTTCGTGCGTTGGCGGATGCACACGGGCGCGGAATGAAACGAGCGAGTACTGACTGGCTTCTGCGTCGATCTAAGTATCGCGGGAAATACACGAGTCTTCATCAGCTAATGAAGCCGGAGTTCTTCCGATTCATTGATTACAAAAGCGGCGAGGTGTGGATTCGTAAAGAAGTCGTGCCTGCGAAGAGAGAAGGTACATCGGATGAGGGATAGTCCGAGTCGAGTCAGAGCAACAGACGATCATGTCGAGGTAGTAGCGGAATTGATCGCAAGCGCCTTGATCAGGCTGCGTGCACGGCCGAAAACTGCGGAGAGCCTTTCTCCGAAAGTTGGACTTGATAAGCCGGGCCACCCGAGGGTGTATGTCAACACCTTAGAGAGCCCTGGAGGCTAGCGTGACATCGCAATCTTTGAAAGAGACAGCATCCATCGCAGGGCAGATCGCAGCGTTGCCCGATCTGCCCTGGAATCAACTGAGAACTCGATGGATCGCGCTGTTTGGTGAGCCGCCGGGAATAAACAACCGACGCTACGTGGTCCGGCGTCTGGCGCATCGCATTCAAGAAGACGCGTATCGACTATCGCATCCAGGGTTGATCGATGACAACTCGCGGCGAATCAGTCAGCTGCTGGAAACGGGACGTGTGAGCCGCCGCCCAGTGCGAGCGGCGCCGCTGCTCGGGACCGTGCTGACCCGCGTCCACAACGGCCATATCCATCGCGTGGTTGTGCTCGCCGGGGGGCTGTTCGAGTACCAAGGGCAACAGTTCAGCAGCTTGTCGAAAGTGGCGCGGGAAATTACTGGGACACGTTGGTCGGGTCCGGCGTTCTTCGGGTTAAGAAATCAGGCGAGCAAGAAGGGAGTAGGTAATGACCTATGAGAAAAAGGCCGGTAGCGTAGTGATCTATGCGCGTTCGGATGTACAAGATCCCGGCGCAATCATGCAGCAGTATGCTGCGGCACAACGCTCGGCCGAAGTGGAGTTGGGCGAACCTGCGACGGTTACCTACTGCGACGACGGCATGGCGGGATCTACAATGCGACGCCCTGCGCTACAAACGCTGCTTCAGCATGTAGACGCGGGGTTTGTTCGGGCGATTATCGTGGCGTCGCATGATCGGCTCACTCGGTCGTACATGGACGATCTTCGGCTCCGAGTCCGATTCCAGGCCGCCGGTATTCCGCTGATTGTTGCAGCGCGAATCGAGCCCGCCGCAACCAAGAGCGGATCAGAAACAGCTATCGAATCCGATGGCACCGCATCGCGGCACGCCCCCACATCTTCCTGGTTCGTGCGCGCCTTGTCGGCGCTGCGAATCAGCACACCTTGAGGACATTCTATGTCTGCTATTCAAGAGCCACTTCGCATCGCCATCTACTGCCACACGATCTTGAAAGATCGCGACGAGATCGGATTCCAACGCAAAGTGATCAAGCGGACGCTTGACCGTTGCACCGATCTGCCCCCGGTCCTGACTTTCTACACCGATGATGGATTCTGCCCGGACACGCAGGTTCGGCCCGAGTTTCAGCGAATGCTCCTAGACGCCGCTGCGGGGCACCTCGATTGCGTCGCTGTGTGCGGCTGGGATCGCCTAACGACGATCACAGATGACAGGAGCCTGCTCAAGCGGTTTCTCGATAGGCATGACGTACACGTACTGGAGTGCAAGGTGCTTGAAGCCGTGCTGATCCGGATGGCCGCATGAGCGCGCCGGTACCGAATCGGCTGCGCTGCGCCGTCTATACCCGCAAGTCCAACGAAGAGGGTCTTGAGCGCGAGTACAACTCCATCGAGGCGCAGCGCGACGGCGGCGCGAACTACATAGCCAGCCGACGTAGCGAAGGTTGGGTCCCGGCTGAAGCCGACTACGACGAGTTAGCGGTCTCGGCACGCGATATGAATCGTCCTGTGTTGCGGCGACTGCTTGACGACATCAGGAGCGGCAGGGTCGACGTTGTCGTGGTCTATCGGCTTGACCGCCTGACTCGATCTATGAGGGACTTCCCTGTGCTCTTGGACTTGTTCGATCAGCACAGCGTCACGCTAGTTTCGATTACGGAGAGCATCAATACGACGGACGCCAGTGGGCGCATGAACTTGACCATGATGATGGCATTCGCGCAGTTTGAGCGGGAACTGGCGGTGGACCGGGTTCGGGACAAGATGGTAGCTAGCAAAAAGAAGGGGCTATGGATGCATGGCATCCCCCCGCTGGGGTACGACGTCCAGGAACGCAGATTGGTAGTGAACCACGCGGAGGCGGCACAGGTCCGCATGATCTTCCGGCGTCTCATCGAGACGCAATCGATTATGGCCGTGGTCAACGATATGCGCGGCATGGGCTATAGGAGCAAAGGATGGACGACGCTCGATGGTCGTGTTCGAGAGCCGCAGCCGCACGACAGGAGCACGATCCAAAAGATCCTGCACAATCGCACCTACCTCGGAGAGTTGAAGCACTTGGATCAATACTTCAAGGAATCCCACCAACCGATCATCGAGGAGGGGGTTTGGGATCAAGTGCAAGCTGTGCTTGCCACGAATGCACATGCTCGCGGTAACGCGAGCCGTGCAAAGGTGCATTTTCTGCTCAAGGGGCTCTTAGTTGGGCCCGACCAGCGGGCCCTGACTCCGTGGCACACCACGAAGCGCAACGGCCGGATGTATCGTTACTACCTAAGCACGGCGCAGATTCATGAGGGCAAGATGGCAACAACGATGCCGCGCCTTCCTGCCCAAGAGGTGGAGTCCATCGTAGTTTCGTACTTGCGAAGACTCTTGACCTCCAGCGAGATGCTTGAGCTGATCACGAGGAAGGCAGTCGCGCTCGACAGGATGCTGGACGAAGCGAAGGTGACGGTGGCGATGCGCCAGTTCGATCAGGTTTGGGATGCTCTATTCCCTGCTGAGCAACAGCGGTTGGTGAAGCTATTAGTGGAGAAAATCATTGTACGGCCGGAGGCTATAGAGATTCGGTTCTACCCCAATGGAATTGCATCACTTGCCGGCGCGTTCGAGTCGCAGACGGTGGCGGCATGAAGCCGAAGATGAGAATAGGCGGATCGCCTAGCATTATTGTGACCAGCGACGGTGCGCTGACGGTCATCTTGCCGGTAAGCATTACTCGACGCGCGGGTCGAAAGCGAATTGGAGCGCCGAAGGACGTCATGGCGGCGGCCTCGGCGTCCGACCTGACTTCGTTGCAACGCGCCCTAGCGCGTGGGTTTCGATGGCGAGGAATGCTGGAGAGCGGTGAGGTTGCCTCGGCGAAAGAAATCGCAGAGCGCGAATCCACTGATAACAGCTATGTCGGGCGGATCATCAAACTGACCCTGCTGGCACCCGAGATCATCGCAGGAATTCTAGACGATACCGTGCCCGATGTGCAGATCGACCGATTGGGTATGAGTCCGCCTTTACTTTGGAGCGATCAGCTTGCAGTCGTCGGAATTAGCCCGGCGTCTTGTGCTTCGTAGATTCTGATTGCTTTGGATAAAATCTATACAGGAACAATCAACTATGACTAATGTTGCGATGGCACTTAACGAAAAGATAGCGCGCATCTCCCGCAGGGAGTGTCGCTCGCTGATTGACCCATTGAAAGTTCAGATTGCGGCGCTTCGCAAGGCGGTGTCCGAAATGAAACAGGAGCGAGACGGATTGAAGCGGCAGCTGGCGACTGTCTCGAAGGGTACGGTGCGCTCCGCTCAGCCGCGCCTGCAAGGCAATCAAGGCGAAGCGCTGCCGAAAAGTGCTGATGAGAAGAAGTTCCGTTTCGCCGCGAGCAGGCTGCGCCAGCTTCGCGAACGACTGGAACTGTCGCGGCGCGAGTTCGCAGTACTCGTCGGGTCTGGCGAGAACACGGTCTGGAAGTGGGAGTCGAAGAAGGCAGTGCCGCGTGAGGTATTTATGCAAAAGATTGCCATCGTGAGTGGCCTGAACAAGCGCACGGCCCGCCAACTCCTTGAGCAGCATGGCGCATCGACGGAGTGAGAATGGCTTGGTCGCCAGGCTTCAGCCAGTCAACGCGGCGACTTCGGTACTGATGTTCCGGCGGTAGCGTGTCGCGTGCTTTGCGACGAGGTGCGATTAGCGTGGCGGCATGGACACGACCAGCAGTCAGCATGCCCCGTTGCCCACAGGCTTCCACTGGGAAGTCCTGGGTGCGGCACCCACAAAGCATCTTGTTGCAGTTCCCGACACTGCGCCGGAGGTCTGGCTGGCTTCCATCGGTGACGATGGGGTCGGCTGCATCGCCACAATTCGGCGCCACAAGGCGCGAGCCAGTCACATCGACCGTCCGTTTCGGACGGCGGCAGCCGCCGCCGGCTGGGTGGCGCGCTGGCTCGATCGCCAGGGTGGATTGATTCGGGCGGAGCTCGCGCGCGACACGGATTGGGAATCAGGTCACTGAATTGCGCATGTTGTGTTTCACCTCTGGCGTCCCAGCGCGGACGATATTGAACTGAGCGAGGCTTTTGCTAGTCTATAGCGACTGTCAATCACAAGGATGGATTGTTATGGGCTATCACCTCACTTATCACCCTTTATCTCCTGCCGAGTTCAGGAGCGTTTTTCTCGACCACTTAGACGATAAAAGCGCTTATCTACGAATCAGTGAGCAATTTGGGCTCGACGAGGATTGCAAATCCAGGTTGCAGGGGTATCTCATAATAGGGAAGTCCTTAAGGGCAGAGAGGCCCTTCCCAGAGGGCTATGGGTACGCCTTTCCGATGGTGGGCAGCGCGCTTCGGAAGTATTGGTATATCCGCAGTGGTCGACACTTGCCGCTCTTGCGTGACCAATTCTTTGATAGGTACGCAATCGACTGGGAATCGTTGATACCCGAGAGCGAGCGTCTCGGTATTTGTACTCTGAAGCTTCGTTCTCCTGCGGGCTTAGGTGCATTCCTAAGCCCTGAGGGGGTAAGGCAATTGCGCTTGGATTGCGCACGGGATTCGCTCGTCCGGCAGCGTATGGGGCAGATCTTTCCTGGCGAATGGCTGACCATCTTTTGGGCGGCGGCGGATTATGCAATCGAGCAGGGGTTAGGCTTGGTTGAGGCCGGGGATCTGTATCGGCCCGATCGCTGGCATCCGACCGCGGCAAGCACAATACTTCCCGCCGAGCACTGCGATCCAGATAGCATCGGTCTCTATAACAGAGAGTGCCGGGCGGCTATAGAAGCCTGGGCGGCCCGTCGCTTCGACCCAAAGCGGCAGCGCGCAAGGCGCAAAGTACTGGATCGCATCAAACTGAGCCGAGCGGATGCGAGAAACTTAAGCTAGCGGCGCTAGTGCCTGTAATCGGATCGCTCAGCGGGAGGGGGTAATAACACTTCCTGCAAGTCGAAGTGAGCCCCTATTCTGGAGATGGCGGAACTTCAAGCTCGGCATAGACGCAGCAGCATCGCCTCCCTTGAGTCATCTCAAAAACAGGCGATCACGTAGTCGCAGCTCCCCTGCGGGAGCGAGCCGGACGGAGCTACGCTCGAAATAGGAGCGGCTGCGGAGTAGGTGAAGCCGTGTATGGGACGCTTAGTAGAACTCAACTAGGCCCGGTAAACCGGGCCTAGTGATTGAGTGCCTACTTAAAGTGTGCAGTTGCTCAGAACGGGCGTTCCGATAACCTCGCCGTCGCCGGTGCACGTCAAGGTGATCGATTGGCCCTTTGAGAGGCTGGCTGCCACATCTTTTGCTAGGCCCTTTGCGTGAACAGACTCAAAGTCACTTACGCGAAGCGACACAAGCGGGTCGTCGCTCACGTCAGATGCTACGTCGGCAATGGTCCCATTGATTCTGAGCAACTTGCCCTTGTATTGCTGATCAGCGGCGATCTCGTTTGCTTCATAGGCTTGGTGAAGAGTTGCAGCGTCCAACGTGATCGCGTCTGCCGTTGCTGCTGCGGAAATTTCCGCTTTCGGCGCATCGACTTTTGCTTGGCGTCCAGCTTCACCGGCTGCACCAACTACGCCCGCGAATATTGCCAGTCCGATGAAGTAGACGATTGGCGAGGCAATGAGAGATGCCAGCAGCTGCCACAAGCCACCTAGGGCGCCACGCTTCGACATCGCTACGATCGCGAGAATGAAGGCGACTAGATTTAGGGGCCAGCCAATAAAGACACCGATTCCAGGAATCGGCAATAGGAATGCTATCCAAGCGATGGCGAGGCATATCCAAGCTGCGCGACCTGCGGTGTTCGGGGTGGAGGAGGTCGGTGCTCCAGTGGTGTTCATGCGGTTTGGTCCTTGCGGGCTGGTGAGTTCGGCCCGCCGTACCGGCGCGGCCCCCTGTGGGCGCCGACAGGCGCCTATTCATATAGTAGTGCACCCGCGATTGATCTGCTTATGTCAGGGCCGCACGCGCAGGGAGAACTGGGGCTACTCGCCAAGACGCGCAACGATTTTCGGCTGGCGCGAGTCGGGCAATTCGAACTGGCATTGCTCTTATCCAGTCTCGCGTCCGACCGGCAAGCGGCGATTCGCGAAGCTCCTTGAGCACTGACCTCGACCTCCCTGATCCGTCGACGCCATTTGCTCCGCCTGGACCCGATGATCTGCACTGGCTGCGATTGCCGCAGCCCCGCATCGAGGGAATGATCCACAAATCGTGCCTCGTTGAAACGATGGACAAGATTCGAGGTTGGGGGGATCTTCGCCTAATCTAGGGCTATCTCGTTCGGCCGCTTAGCCCGCGTTAGTCCTGCTTGTCATCTGAACATTGGCCCCATAAACTCCGTTCTATTATGGGGTTACGTTCAGCGCGCCAGGGGGCTGCACTGGATGTGAGTTGGACTTGCACGTCCTAATATCAAATGACATCAATCATGATCCTTACTCAGTGGTTCTCCCTTGGGCTAGTCATTTTATTATTAGCTGTCAGCGTATTTGCCTTTTGGCAAGGGTCTAGCCTCGTCGACGAACTATTAAAGCTGAAGAAGCAAAAAATATTCTCTGCGGACTTGGTTTTGGCTTTGCTTAATCGTGGAAAAAGCTTGACTCTTCAGCATATTCAACAGATTGCGGAGACCAGGGGCGTTACGCAACACGAAATTCAGCGGACTCTAAAGATCCTGCTCCGAGAGGTTCTTGCCCAGCGGAACCTGAGCTTGCAAGAGCATCAGCCGTTGATTGAGTCGCTCATCAAGGAGATGAAAGAGCGAGAACCTTTTGATGGCCTTCCAAATGAGATACGGATTCATCTGGAGAGACTTAGGGAAGATATGCAGGCGAGCCCGGATAGGCTTGAGCCGCTGACAATTCAAATTAGGGAGTTGGTGACCCTTAAGAGCAGAGAGTATCGCGTACAGAAGTACTACACGATCGGCGGATTCCTGCTAGGCGTAATTGGACTCGCATTTGCTGCGTACACGTACTGGTTTCCGCCGCAGCCAATTCATCGAGCGGAACAGCCAACGAAGCAAATTGCCGTTGAGCGTAGGTAGTGCGGCCCAGTAGATTGCAGCTCGACTCGTGTTGGATCTTCTATCTTTTGCCTACGGCACATTCGTGAGCAACGCCATGAGTGCGAATCGAACTGAGTAGCCCGATGCAACAAAAGATTAAGAGACGGGAGCCGAACTGCAAATCGACTTCCGCTTGTGCACTTTGGTATGGGTGATGGTATCGGGTGAATCGTGAGCCGTGTTCAGTGGTGAGCCAATTACGACCCTCAAAGTCCAAGTCGCTTGCGTTCGACCGCATTCAGCCGTATTCCATTCACCATCTGTAGGCGTCTAAATCGCCCCTCCTCAAAGACGGCAGCAAAAGACTGCAAATCACGCATCCATGTAGCCATCATGAGTCCTTCGCCCAAGCTCATGACTGTATGCGGTTCCCCGAAGGCGTCCTCCATCTCGGCCGGTGTGGTCGCACCAAGCACGATCTCGCTAAACGCTGTTGGATCATAAGAACCGGTTCTAGACCTTTTCTTTAGAGAGGGCTGAGGGGTCACATACGCGCTGCTCGCGGAATCAATAGTTAGTGCAGTGGTTGCGATACCCTGATCTTGAGCCTGCCCTTTCGATTGACAGAAGTGCTGCCACATACTGTCAAACGCAGAATTACCTCCACGCTCATCGCGTAGAGAGACAGCATCGTTGATGACAACGAATTGCTGGGTGCCCGTATAGGCAGCATAAGAGTTTTTCGCGTTTACTTTGCCGCATACGACGTCAATCTCGCCGCCGAGCTTGTAATGAGTCGCGCTGTCGAACTGGGCGCTCGACGGGTCTTTCAGTCGCTGCGAAACCAGCAACTTTGCCCTGTCGATCTGAGTGGTGGCGATGTCGGCGCCTGATGCGGGCGCGGCGAAAGCTAACAGAAGTACCGGAAACATCAGCTGCCTTGCAAACATGCGCGCCCTCCTTCGGCATCGGTTGGTGGGGCGCATTGTGCCACTGACGCCCGATTCTTTGAGGCTCGTATTCAAGCCAGGCTAGGGCATCTGTTGCCTCAGCCGAAGTTGCTAGTCACGGTAGGTCAGGGTTGTCGCCGTCGCGAATCAAAATGTCAAAAAAACTGTTGACTCAGGCCATTGCTAAGTCACTGATTCGTATAGGTGTCCAATGGTCGGCCGACCACAGGTCTAGAGAAAAAGGGCAGGAGAGAGGCGAAAAAATAGCCAAACAGCCTGCCTGTGGATAACTCCCGGACCAATGGAAAACGCCAAAAGCCTCGGAAATAAGGCCTTTTTCGTCGTCGCGACGAGGCGTAGAAAAAGTTGGAAGGGGAAGTTTGGCGCGCCTGGAGGGATTCGAACCCCCGACCAATGGCTTCGGAAGCCACTACTCTATCCGGCTGAGCTACAGGCGCGTGGTAGACACGCACGAAGCGATCGTGCGGCCGTGCATTCTAGCGGAAACCGCAGCCGAAGGTGACGGGTCGGGAACCGGCCCGGCGATCCGGCCTAGGTGAGGAGCAGGGCGCCCTTGCGGTGCCATGGCATCCGCCGTCCTTGTCAGCCGCGGTTAGCCCCGTTCGATGCCGGCCCTTCGACTCCATAGCCCCCAGCCCAACGCCGCCGCCCTCCGCAAAGCCCGTCGGGCCTTGCCGCGGCGAAGCGCCGGGACGGCCGCGTTACTCTATGCGCCATGGATCACGCTCACCCCGACACCCCTGCGCCGGCCTGGCGGCGCAAGCTTGCGCTGTATTGGAAACTGACCCGCGGCGACCGGCCTATCGGGTGGTTGCTGTTGCTGTGGCCGACCTGGTGGGGGCTGTGGATCGCCGCTGAAGGCGTGCCGCCGCTGTGGACCTGGTTCGTGTTCAGTGCCGGGGTCTGGCTGACCCGGGCGGCCGGCTGCGTGATCAACGATTACGCCGACCGCTGGCTCGACCCGCACGTCGAACGCACCAAGCATCGGCCCCTGGCGACCGGCGAGGTGCGGGGGCGCGAGGCCCTGGCGGTGTTCGCGGCCTTGATGCTGACGGCGTTCGCGCTGGTGCTGAGCTTGAACCGGCTGACCATTCTGATGAGTTTCGTCGGCGTGGTGCTGGCGGCCAGCTATCCGTACTTGAAGCGCTATACCTATCTGCCGCAGGTCTATCTCGGCATGGCCTTCGGCTGGGGCATCCCGATGGCGTTCGCTGCGGTGCAGGGCGAGGTGCCGGCGGTGGGCTGGCTGTTGTACGCGGCGAACATCCTGTGGTCGACCGCCTACGACACTTGGTACGCGATGGTCGACCGCGAGGACGATCTGAAGATGGGCTCCAAATCGACGGCGATCCTGTTCGGCGAGATGGACCTGGTCGCGATCGGCATCCTGTACGCGCTGATGTTCGTCGCGCTGTTCCTGGTCGGGCAGCGGGCCGGCCTCGGGATGTATTACTTCGGCGGTCTGGCGGTGGCGGCGGCCTTGGTGGCCTACGAGTTCGTGATCGCCCGGCACCGCGAGCGCGAGCCCTGCTTCCGCGCCTTCCTGCACAACCATTGGGTCGGGCTGACGATCTTTGCCGGCCTGGCCCTGGACTATGCCTTGCGCGCGACCAGCGTCGCGGCCTGATCGCGGGTGCTCGCTGACGAGGATTGCCCCGGGGGATCGGCCGGACCGGGCCGTGAGTGCGTGATCGCGGTTAATGACAGGGGCGCGCCGCTGGCGTGCAATGGCGGATCGTCCCGAGTGGAGTGCCGTCATGTTGAATCTGTCGCGTGGCCTGCGGTTGCAGGGCCTGGCCCTGGCCGCTCTGGTGGGTTGCAGCGGCGCCGCGTTCGCGCAGTCGGCGCTGGCGCCGGCGCCGAGCCGCGAGCATTTCGCGCCGAAGGGCTGGGAGGGCTCGTACCACGGGCTGCATTACTCGCCGGTGGTGAAGATCGGCGACCGGGTCATCGTCTCCGGCATCCCGGCGATGGAAGGCGCGGACGACGAAGCCCGGGCGCGTTGGGTGTTCGAACAGCTCGAAGCGCATCTGCGCAGCGCCGGGGCGAGCCTGGCCGACGTGGTCGAGCTGCAGAGTTTTCATGTCGCGGCCGATCACGCCGAGTTCCGGCGTCGCATGGATCCGGTGCTGAAGGTGCACCGCGAGTTCTTCAAGGATCACTACCCGGCCTGGACCGCGGTCGCGACGCCGGGCTTGTTCTCGAAGGACGCGAGCTTCGAGCTGCGTGCCGAGGCGGTGATCGGCTCGGGTAGCCGGCCCAAGGCGGAGATTGCGAAGCCGGCGGGGCCTTGATGTAGGACGTGGTGCTTGGGGGTAAGAGCAAATCCCCCCTGGCCCCCCTTTGCAAAGGGGGGAACGGTTTGGCTGTCGAACAGACAGGATTATCGAAGCTATTCGGCAAGCACGACGGCCGCCAGATTGAGCGACAGCCGTGGTACCGCCGGAGTTCCGTGAGTACCGCAGGTCCGCGAGCGTCGCAGCTCAATGAGCATCGCAACCACCGGGCCCAATCGAGCCCCGCTTCTGTTCCCCCCTTTGCAAAAGGGGGGCAGGGGGGATTTGCTCTTAGACGACGACCTTCGCCACACCCCTTCCCTGCGACTAAAGTGCAAGTGGTCGTGGCCGTGACCGCCTCGACAATGCCTTGCTCTCGTCGAAGGACAGCCGTCATGACCGCAGTTTCCGCCGCACCCGCCGACGGGCCGCTCGCTCGTTTCGCCCTGCGCAGCGCCGCCTGGGCCGAGCGTTGGTTTCCCGATGCCTACGTGTTCGCGGCGCTGGGTGTGGTCATCGTCGCGGTGTTCGCGCTCGGCTTCGGCGCCACCCCGACGGCGACCGCCACCGCCTTCGGCGACGGCTTCTGGAGCCTGATTCCCTTCACCATGCAGATGGCCTTCGTGGTCATCGGCGGTTATGTGGTCGCAACCGCGCCGGCAGTGGCGCGGGTAATCGATGCGCTGGCGCGGGTGCCGCGCAGCGGCCGCGGCGCGATCTGCTACGTCGGCCTGATCAGCATGCTGACCTCGCTGCTGAGCTGGGGTTTCTCGCTGGTGTTCGGCGGCTTGCTGGTGCGCGCGCTGGCGCGCCGCGAGGACCTCGACATGGACTACCGCGCCGCCGGCGCCGCGGCCTATCTCGGCCTCGGTGCGGTGTGGGCGATGGGCCTCAGCTCGTCGGCGGCGCAGTTGCAGGCCAACCCGGCCAGCATGCCGCCTGCGTTGTTGGCGATCACCGGGGTGATCCCTTTCAGCGAAACCATCCTGTTGTGGCAGTCGATCGCGCTGACCGCGGTGTTGATCGCGGTCTCGCTGGTCGTGTGTTTCGTGACCGCGCCGCGCGGCGGCTCGGTGCGGCGCGCGGCCGACTTCGACGTCTCCGACGAGCGCGCGGCGTCGGTGCTGCCGCCGCGTTCGCGGCCCGGCGAATGGCTCGAATACAGTCCGCTGATCACGATCCTGCTGGCGGCGATGAGCCTGGGCTGGCTCGCCTATGAGTTCGCCCACAAGCCGCTGGTCACCGCGATCGCTAATCTCAACACCTACAACTTTGTGTTCCTGACCGCCGGGCTGTTGCTGCATTGGTGCCCTCGCAGCTTCCTCAATGCGGTCACCCGCGCGGTGCCGAGCACGACCGGCGTGTTGATCCAGTTCCCGCTGTACGGCGGCATCGCCAGCCTGCTGACCGCGGCCAAGGGCGGCGACGGCCAGACGCTTGCGCATCATCTGTCGAGCGTGTTCGTACAGATCGCGACCACCGAGACGTTCTCGCTGGTCATGGGCGTGTACTCGGCGGTGCTCGGCTTCTTCGTGCCATCCGGCGGCGGCAAGTGGATCATCGAGGCGCCGTACGTGATGCAGGCCGCCAACGATCTGCAGGTGCATCTGGGTTGGGCGGTGCAGGTCTACAACGCCGCCGAGGCCTTGCCGAACCTGATCAATCCGTTCTGGATGCTGCCTCTGCTCGGCGTGTTGGGCCTGAAGGCGCGCGACATCGTCGGCTTCACCTTCATCCAGTTGCTGGTGCATATCCCCTTGGTGCTGGGCCTGCTGTGGCTGCTCGGTTCGACCCTGACCTATCACCCGCCCGTGATGCCCTGAGTGCCGCGCGGGCGTCCGACGACGCCCCGGCAAAATCCTACCCGCGCCTGCGCCGATGCCCGACTGACCCGGGCCGCGGCGCAGGCGATTCTATGTCCGTGGGAAGCGTCGCGGCCGTTACGGAACCCGGTCGTGCGGCACGGATGCCGCAGCTGCCCACGACGACGAAAAACCGCATGGAAGCCGGAGGGAAAAGCAAGCGAAAAATCGCAAAAAATCGCAGAAAAAACCGTAAAAAAGACGTCGTCGGAGGCCGCCACTTCTCAGCCTGTGCGACGCCCGAAAGCGACAATGACTCACGCGAAAGGGAAGGGACTCCCACGCAGTCGGATCGGGGCTCGAGCAACGGAATGCGGCATCGCGTCCTCGTCGGCGGATCGCGTTCCGATCGAGATCCCGGTCGACACGGCGAAGGAAGCGCCGGCCAGAAAAACCCGCTCGATTCGATCAGGCGCGCCCGGAAGCGGCGCGAAAGGAAGCGACCGCCAGGGAACGGCGGCCGGTCGGAATCGGGGACGCGCCCAGGATGGCGCGCGTGGCGGAAAGGACTCCGCCACCGGGTCGCAAAGGAGGCGTTCGCGGGTTCAATCGCCAGCCGACTAGTGGCTCCAATCGGCGGCTGCGTTATGACTTGTGCGTATTCGCACAAGCACGTCACACATCCGAGGGCGGCAGACGCCCGAATAGTGCGATCGGTACGGTGATCCTGGGGCGGCGACTGCGTTAGCGTGCGGTCGTCGTCGGGTGCCGATCGAAGACGGTCCAGCGTCGTGGTCCGGGCAAGCTCCGGCGAGAATCGGCCGCGCCCGCTGCGCGGCCGCCCGTCGTGCCGTGCTTCCGGAACGCTCCCATGACCCTGTCCCCCCTCCTGCGCATCGCCAGCCTGTGGCTGCTCGCGAGTTCCTGCGCCATCGCCGCCGTGCCGGCCCACTACATCGTGTTCGAACGGGACGCCCAAGGGCGCGCCGAGCCGGTGTTCTACACCCAGGTGCAACTGTCCGATGGGCAGCGCGACCGGCAGGGTGCGCGCCAGGCCGAGCGCGGCGTCGAGCGCGTGGCGTATCGCGCCTCGCGCAATGGCGCCAAGAGCGCGGCGCTGTACGAAGCGCAGGTGCCGAATTTCATCCGCGCCGAGTTCGCGCGCGATCCCGAGCACGGCGATGGCGCGATTCAGTTGAACCCCTTGGTGCGCGACCCGCATCGTGCTTTCGTCGTGCGGGTGCCACTCGCGGAGGCCGACGAGATCGAACTGCTCGGCGCTGCCGGCAACGCCAAGTCGGTGCAGCGCATCGATCTGCGCGAGCTGGCGATCCGCTCCTCGCAGCTGCCGCTGGCGCAGATGCTGCAGCAGCCGGTCGCAATGGTGGGTACGCAGCAGGCCCAGGACGCCAAGGCGGCGAACTCGGCTAATCGCCTGGATATCCTGGTGCTCGGCGACGGCTACACCGCGGCCGAACAGAGCACCTTCACCAGTCAGGCCGCGTCCTTGAAGACGGCGATGTTCAACGTCAGCCCGTACAAGGAGTACCTGAGCTTCGTGAATTGGCAGGCCGGTTTCGTCGCCTCGCAGCAATCCGGCGCCGACCATCCGCCCTACCAGGCCGGCTGCACCGGGACGAGTTGCTGCGCCGACGCCGATTCGCGCACCGATCCGCGCGCCGGCCAGTTCGTCGCCACGGCATTGGATTCCACCTTCTGCACCAGCCAGATCCATCGCCTGTTGACCGCGCGGTCCTCGAAGGTGATGGCGGCCGCGGCCAGCTTCCCGAACTGGGACAAGATCATCGTCACCGTCAACGACCCGGTCTACGGCGGCGCCGGCGGCTCCTATGCGGTGATCTCGGCGCACAGCAGCGCCGCCTTGATCGCGATCCACGAGTTCGGCCACAGCTTCCACGGCCTCGCCGACGAGTACGAAAGCCCGTACCCGGGCTTCCCGGCCTGCAGCGACATCAGCGGCAGTGCGGCCTGCGAAGCCAACGTCACCAACCAGAGCAATGCCAGCCTGGTGAAGTGGCGCAGCTGGTTCACCCCGGGCCTGCCGATCCCGACGCCGGACGGTACTGCCGGCACCGGTCTGTTCGAAGGCGCGCGCTACCGCAGCACCGGCATGTTCCGGCCGGTCGACAGCAGCTGCCTGATGCGCAGCCTGGGCACCAGCTTCTGCGCGGTGTGCCGGCAGGAATACGTGCGCATGCTGTATCGCGGCGGTTTCGGCTCGCCAGCAGCGGGCATCGACTTGATCGAGCCGGGCACCGAGATCCCGTCGCCGGCCACTGCGGTCGGTTACGCACGCGGCACCACGCGGCGCTTCAGCGCGACCTTACTGCGGCCCAGCGTGGGCACCGTCGCGGTGCAGTGGTATCTCGACGGCGTGGCGATCCCGGGTGCGACCGCGGCCAGCTACGACTTCCGCCAGGATGCCGCGACACCAGCGACGCGCACCCTGGAATTGCGGGTGACCGACAAGACCGCGTTCGTGAAGGCCAGCATGGCCGGCAACCTGTTGCTGCATTCGCGCAAGTGGACGATTCGGGTCGGGGCGGCGCCGGTGGTGGCGCGGGTGGATTGATCTGGGTTGCGAATCGGATGCCGCTTAGCACCAGCTGGAGTGGAAGATCCAGCAGGTAGTGAAGGCAGAGGAGAGTTGCTTTTCGACGCCCGTCATTCATAGGCGCAATCGCGGTTGCAGCTAGACCTACTGCTTCCGCGGCATTTTGGCTCTGGCTCTGGCTGTGGCCCCTAGCTATTGCCGTTGCTGTGCGCAGTTTCGGCTTGCGATGCAATTGAAGACCCGAAGGGCGGCGCGCAAGGATGCGCGCCGTTTTTCATCGGGACAGGGATGTCCCGTATGAAAAATCCCTGCGTCGGCACCGCTCGTGCGGGCCTGTGATTCAAAGAAAAGCATTTTTCTTTGGTTACCTTTGACCGAAGGGAATCCAGACGGACTTTTGTTGCTTTAGACAAAAGAAAGTTACCCGCCGCTTTAGTGGCGGAAGCTTTTATCGTTTGGTCTTGCTTCCATTAAAGCCACAGGCAAGTGCGAAGTACCCCTGTAGGAGCGACGTAAGTTGCGACCACGCTCTGCCGGCCTCCGGCACAACCCTTCAAGAAAGAGCAGAGCTTCCGTCCGCTACGCGGTCGGGTTACTTTCTTTTGCTAAGCCCAAAAGAAATGTAACCAAAGAAAAGGGCTCTCCTTGCAAGGGCACAGGCCACGAGTGCGATGCCCGCGCCGGGATTTTCCGATAAGACGTCCCTGTCTTATCGGAAAACGCCGCACGTCCTGTGCGGCGCCCTCCGGGTCTCCTGGCGTTCTCGCAAGGTCGTTACTGCGCCAAGCTCATCACCACAACGACAACGACAACGGCAACGGCAACGGCAACGGCAACCGCAACCGCAATCGCAATCGCAATCGCAATCGCAATCGCCAGAGCTTTGCGCCTGGGTAGGAGCGGCGTCCTACTGGATTTCCTTCGATCACAAGCCACGGACGTGAAGCTCCGAGATCGCGACGACATCGTGGACGGCCGGGAAACCACGGACGACGGCGAAAGCTTGCTCGTCGAATCGACGTCTCGCCGTGGCTCAGCCCGCCGTCACCCGCGCGCACACCCAGGCGTCGACGCGCTGGGCACCGGCGCGGCGTAGGGCGATGGCGGCGGAATGAAGGGTGGCTCCAGTGGTCATGACGTCGTCGATCAGGACGATGTGGGCGGGCAGGGGCAGGCCAGGACGCCAGGCGAAGGCGCCACGCAGGTTGCGGCGGCGCTGTTTGGCGTCCAACAGGGACTGCGCCGGGGTGTCGCGCAGGCGGATCAGGCCGTGGTCGAGCAGGGGCAGGCGCAGTTGCCGCGACAGGGGCCGCGCCAGTTCCAGGGCCTGGTCGTAACCGCGTTCGCGCAGTCGTCTGCGATGCAAGGGGATCGGGACCAGAACCGGCTCGGGTGCTGCGATGGCGGTGCCCGATATCTCGGGCACGGCGAGCCCCGGCGTCATAGTCGGGGGGCTCTGCGTCAGCAGCGGCTCGAAGGCCTGCGCCATCATCGTCGTGAGCAATCGGCCGGCGGCCAGGTCGCGATGGAATTTGAAGCGCGGCAGCAGGCGGTCGAGCGGTGGGCGATACAGACAGGCCGCGTGGACCCGGGTCAGCGGCGGTGGCCGGCGCAAGCAATGGCCGCAGACCAGGGGCAGGCCGGGCGGGTCGATCGTCGCGTGGCAAATCCGAGCCGCCGCCACCCCCGCCAACGGCAGAGCGCAACGCAGACACGCCGCTCCGAGCCGCGGCCATTCGGCTTCGCAGGTCCGGCACAGGTCGCGTCCGGACAGGCCCGGTTCGGCGCAGATCAGGCAGCGCGGCGGCCACAGGGCCCAGCCCAGACGCCGCCAGATGCTGTCAACCCTGAGTGGCCGACCCTGGTTGACAGTTGTCGACATGCTTCCCAGACTGCCCGCTCCGAACGGCCCGCGCTGTCGGTATCCCCCGTTGCCCGCCGTCAGTGAAATCCCCGCTGTGGAGCCAGCTCTAGTGTCTATGCCCCTTCTTCGCAACGATTGGTCCCGCGCCGAGGTCCGTGCGCTGTTCGATTTGCCCTTCCCCGAGTTGCTGCACCGCGCCGGTAGCGTGCACCAGGAGAATTTCGACCCGGCCGAAGTCCAGGTCAGCACCCTGTTGTCGGTCAAGACCGGCGGTTGCCCCGAGGATTGCGCCTATTGCCCGCAGGCGCAGCGCTATCACACCGGTGTCGACGCGACCAAGCTGATGAGCACCGAGGCGGTGATCGAGAAGGCCCGCCAGGCCAAGGCCGCCGGCGCCTCGCGTTTCTGCATGGGCGCGGCCTGGCGTTCGCCGAAGGACCGCGACATCCCGAAGGTCGCGGCGATGATCCGCGAGGTGAAGGCATTGGGCCTGGAGACCTGCGCGACCCTGGGCATGCTCTCGGGCGACCAGGCAACGGCGCTGAAGTCGGCGGGGTTGGATTACTACAACCACAACCTCGACACCGCGCCGGAGTTCTACAACGAGATCATCCACACCCGCGAGTACCAGGACCGCCTGGACACCCTCGCGCATGTGCGCGATGTCGGCATGAAGACCTGCTGCGGCGGCATCGTCGGCATGGGCGAGTCGCGCGAGCAGCGCGCCGGCCTGTTGCAGACCCTGGCCAACCTGCCGGCGCACCCGGATTCGGTGCCGATCAACCGCCTGGTCCAGGTCGAGGGCACCCCCCTGGCCGGCACCGCCGAGCTTGACCCCTTCGAATTCGTGCGCACCATCGCGGTGGCGCGCCTGCTGATGCCCAAGTCGATGGTCCGCCTGTCGGCCGGCCGCGAGGCCATGAGCGACGAGCTGCAGGCCCTGTGCTTCCTGGCCGGCGCCAATTCCATCTTCTACGGCGAGAAGTTGCTGACCACCGGCAACCCGGACACCGAGCGCGACCTGGCCCTGTTCGCCCGTCTCGGCCTGCGCCCAATGCAGATCGTCGAGACCGCGGGCACCGTCCATGCGAGTATTGAAGAGCACGTTGAGGCAACCACCGACCCCGCCCACTCCTGCGCCGCCTGACGCGGCGGAGCTACCGCGATGAGCAGCCAGCGAACCCTTTGGCGCGACCGGATCCAGACCGCCCACGCCGAGCGCGTGGCGACCGCCCGTACCCGTATCCACCGCGCGGTCACCCACCGCGACGGCGCGCGCTGCGAGGTCGACGGGCGCTCGCTGGTGAACTTCTGCGGCAACGACTACCTCGGCCTGTCGCAGCACTTCGCGGTGATCAACGCCTTCCAGGATGCCGCCGCCCGCGAGGGCACCGGCGGGCTCGCCTCGCATCTGGTCTGCGGCCACCACGCCCAGCATGAAGCGCTCGAACGCGAATTGGCCGACTGGCTCGGTTCGCCGCGCGCGCTGTTGTTCGGCAGCGGTTTCCTGGCCAATATCGCCGCGGTGCAGGGTTTGCTCGGCGAAGACGACGTCTGCGTGCAGGACCGGCTCAATCACGCCAGCCTGATCGACGCCGCGCGCCTGGCCGGTTGCCGGTTGCGCCGGTATCCGCACGCCGATCCCGAAGGCGCGATCCGGCAGTTGCGCAATGTTCCCGACGGCCTGGCGATGCTCGCCACCGATGGCGTATTCAGCATGGACGGCGATCTCGCGCCCTTGCGCGACCTCGCCCTGGTCGCGCGCGCGCAGAAGGCCGTGCTGTACGTCGACGACGCCCACGGCGTCGGCGTGCTCGGCCCGGACGGGCGCGGCACCGTCGCCGCGGCGCGTCTGTCGGTGCAGGAAGTGCCGTTGCAGCTGGCGACCTTCGGCAAGGCGCTCGGCAGCTACGGCGCGGCCTTGCACGGCGATGCCGACCTGATCGGCCATCTGGCCCAGACCGCGCGCAGCCATCTCTACACCACCGCCTTGCCGCCGGCCCAGGCCGCGGCGACGCGGGCGGCGCTCAAGCTGGCCCGCAACGACCATTGGCGGCGCGAGAAGTTGGCCGAGCTCACCGCGCATTTCCGCGAACGCGCCGGCAAGCTCGGCCTGGAGCTGCTGGCCTCGGGCACGCCGATCCAGCCGGTGATGTGCGGCGACGACCGCCGCGCGCTGGCGATGGCGCAGGCCTTGGAGCAGCAGGGTTATTGGGTCGCGGCGATCCGTCCGCCGACCGTGCCGGAAGGGCGCGCGCGCCTGCGCGTGACGTTCTCGGCGCTGCACACGCGCGAACAGGTCGACGGCCTGATCGAAGCGCTGGCGCGCGCAGCCGAGCGCGTGGCGATCGAAGGCAGCGACGGCGCCCGCGCCGCGCCCGCCACCGTGGCGCGATGAGCCGCGCCGCCGAGCCGCAACCGACCCGGCCGCCCGAAACCGATCTGGCCCGCATGCTGGCGACGCTCGAGGTCGAAGCCCGTGCCGGCGAGTACGTATTCGTCACCGCCGTGCAGCCCGAGCGTTTGCCGCGCGCCCTGGCGCTGGCGACGATCGAGGAAGCCGAAGGCCTGACCTGTGTGCTGCGCCGCGAAGACGCCGACGCGCACGGCCTGAGTTACGACTTCGTCGCCGCCTGGCTGAGCCTGAGCGTGCATTCGGCGCTGCAGGCGGTCGGCCTGACCGCCGCGGTATCGCAGGTGTTGGCCGAGCGCGGCATCGCCTGCAACGTGCTGGCCGGCTTCCATCACGATCATTTGCTGGTGCCGTCGGATCGGCGCGACGAGGCTTTGGCGGCGTTGCATTCGCTGCGCCGCGCGAACCCCGCCGGCGGCGATTGAGGACAAGGCGCTCGATCGCATCGGCGCGGAGTGCATCGCGGCGGTGCCTGCGTTCGCGCAGTAACGGCCGTCGCGGCCGTTGCGGCCGCGTGCGGGCCTTGGCGACACCAGAGCGCAGCGCGCGGCAATCAGCATCACCCGACGACCTATAGCAGTACGGACCCGCTTCCCATGTACATCGAAACCACCGGCGCCGCGGCAGACCCAGCCCGCCCGGTCATCGCACTGATCCACGGCTGGGCCATGCACGGCGGTTTGTTTGCGCCCTTGGTCGAACAGTTGAGTGCGCACTTCACCCTGCACCTGATCGATCTGCCGGGCCACGGCCATGCGCGCGACGACCAGGCGCCGCTCGATCCGCGCGCGCTCGCCGCCGAACTGGTCTCGCGCATTCCCGATGCGTACTGGCTGGGGTGGTCGCTCGGCGGCCAGGTCGCGCTGCGCGCCGCGCTCGATCATCCGTGGCAGGTGCGCGGCTTGATCATGATCGCGTCGTCGCCGCGTTTCGTCGTCGGCGAGGACTGGCCTCATGGGGTCTCGCCGGATCTGTTCCGTAATTTTGGCGAGGCCTTGCGGCGCGATTTCCGCGGCACCCTCGAAGGCTTTCTCGCTCTCGAGGCTTTGGGTTCGGCCAGTGCCCAGGAAGAACTGCGCAGCCTGAGGAGTGCAGCCTTCGCCCGCGGCGAGCCGGCCGAGCGCGCGCTGCACGAAGGCCTGGACCTGCTCGACGGATTCGACGTGCGCAGCGAACTGCCGCGCTTGCAGGTGCCCAGCCTGTGGATCTCCGGCCGTCGCGACCGTCTGGTGCCGGCCGGGGCGATGCCGGCCGCGGCCGCGCTCTCGCCGCAGGGCCGCAGCGTGGTCATCGGCAACGCCGGCCATGCGCCGTTTCTCGGCGCGACCGCCCAGGTCGCGCAACTCATCGAGGGCTTCGTCGCGCCGGCGACCGCCCCGACCGCCGTACTGGATTGCTGACGCCCCATGAACGATCTTTTCGACCACCGCCAGGTTCGCCGCTCGTTCTCGCGCGCCGCGCACGGTTACGACGGCGCCGCCGCCCTGCAGCGCGAAGTCGGCGCGCGCCTGTCGGAAACCCTGGACTACCTCGACGAGCGCACCCCCGAGGTCGTGGTCGACATCGGCTGCGGCCCAGGTCACTTGAGCGCGGCGATGCAGAAGCGCTGGCCGCGCGCGCAGGTGATCGCGCTCGACCTGGCTCTGCCGATGTTGCGCGAGGCGCGCACTCATTTCGGCGAAGGCGGCTGGCGGCCGCGCCTGCTCGGCGGCGCGCGCCGTCCCGACGCGGTCTGCGCCGATGCGCGCGCCTTGCCCTTGCGCGACGGCAGCGTCGACGTGCTGTTCTCCAACCTGTGCCTGCAATGGTGCGAAGACTTGCCGGCGGTGTTCGCCGGGTTCCGCCGCGTGCTCAAGCCCGGCGGCCTGTTGCTGGTCTCGACCTTCGGCCCCGACACCTTGTACGAACTGCGCGGCGCCTTCGCCGAAGCCGACGCCGCGCCGCACGTCAGTCTGTTCCCGTCGATCGCCCAGTTCGGCGATGCGCTGATCGCTTCGGGTTTCCAGAACCCGGTGCTGGATCGCGACGAATTCGTCCTCGGCCACCCCGACCTCGGCCATCTGATGCGCGAGTTGCGCACGCTCGGCGCGACCAATGCGATGAACGATCGCCGCCGCAGCCTGACCGGCCGCGCGCGCTTCGCCCGCGCGGCGCAGGCCTACGAAGCCCTGCGCGGCAGCGACGGCCGCCTGCCGGCGACCTGGGAAGTGATCTACGCCCACGCCTGGGGCCCGCCGCCGGGCGCGCCGATCCGCATCGGCGGTTTCGACGAAGTGCAGGTGCCGGTGTCGAGCATTCGCGTGCGGCAGCGCCCGTGAGCGCGCGCCGCCATGCTCTGTGGGCGGTGCTGATCGCGCTGGTGTCGGCGCTGTTCTTCACCTGCACCTACGTGCTCAACCGCGCTGCCGCCAACGACGGCGGCCATTGGGCGTGGACCGCGGCGCTGCGTTATCTGTTCACCCTGCCGATGCTGCTGGTGGCGATGCCGATGCTCGGCGGCGTGGCGCCGGTGTGGCGGGCGATCCGCCGCCACCCCGGGCCCTGGCTGTGGTGGAGCGGGATCGGTTTCGTGCTGTTCTACGTGTGCCTGAGCTTTGCCGCGGCCAGCGGACCCTCGTGGCTGATCGCCGGCACCTTCCAGCTCACCGTGATCGCCGGCATGTTGTGCGCGCCGTTCCTGTACCGCGATGCGCGCGCGCGGATTCCGCGCCCGGCGCTGGCGGTCGGCGCGGTCATCGTGGCCGGCGTGCTGCTGTTGCAGTTCGGCCATGGCGGCGGCCGCCTCGATCGCGCCGGTTGGATCGCGCTGATCTGCGTGGCGGTGTCGGCCTTCGCCTATCCGCTCGGCAACCGCGGCCTGCTGCTGCACCTGGAAAAGGCCGGCATCGAACTCAACGCGACCCAGCGCGTGTTCGGCATGACCCTGGCGAGCCAGCCCTTGTGGTGGGCGGTCGCGGTGTATGCCGGCGTCGAAGCGGGCGCGCCGCCGGCGGGGCAAGTGTGGCTCGCCGCCGGCGTGGCGTTGAGTGCGGGCGTGATCGCCACGGTGTTGTTCTTCCAGGCCACCGGCATGGTCCGCAACGACCCGACCGCGCTCGCCGCGGCCGAGGCGATGCAGGCCGCGGAGATCTTGTTCGCGACCGTGATCGGCGCCTTGTGGCTCGGCGAAGCCTGGCCGCAGGGCCGCGCCCTGGCCGGCGCCTGCGTGGTCGGCATCGGCATCGTCTTGTTCAGTATCGTCGCGGCGCGCGCGGCCGCCGGCAACGAACGCAAGGTCAAGCAACTGCGCAGCGATCGCGGCGGTTGATCTTCGCCGGCTCGGCTGGAATGCCGATGCGGCAAGCAGGTCGGCTCAAGCGCCGATGCGGTCGATAGGTCGGCTCAAGTGCCGATGCCGCCGGTAGGCCGGCTCAAACGCCGATGCGGTCAGCAGGTCGGCTCATGCGCCGACCATGGCCATCCACTGTTCGAGGTTGTAGTAGTTGGTGACGCGCTGGATCTTGTTGTCGCGGATTTCGAAGAAGGCGCCGCCGGGCAGGGCGTAGCGCTGGCCGCGCGCTTCCGGCAGGCCCGGATCGGTGAGCAGGTACTCGCCGTGGACCACGTACTCGGCGCCGGCACGCGCGCCGTCGGGCGAGGCCATCACCACGATGTCGCGCAACTGCTCGCGGTAGTGCCGCGCCATGCGCTGCAGGAAGGCGGCGAACGCGTCGCGCCCGACCTCGCGCGCACCCTGGTTGAGATCGTGGACGACGTCGGCGCCGAGCAGCCCCAGCATGGCGTTCCAGTCGGCGCGGTTGAAGGCGGCGTAGTAAGACAGGACCAATTCGGTGGCGCGATCGTGAATGCGGGTGCCGTCGATCTTCATCGGGATTCCTGCGGGCAATGCGGGGCCGGGCCATGATCGCTCATTCGTGCGCCGTGCCGCAGCTGCGGTCGGCCCTGCGGGGCTCGCGCTCGGCAGCTTCGTCTTAACAAAGCACACTAAAACGAAAGGCCCGCATGGGCGGGCCTTTCGGTAGGCGGGGATCGCTGCGCCCGATGCCGGGGTGTGGCCCGGACCCGCTTGGCCTGATCGACAGGCTTCCCTCAGATCCGCACCGTCGCGCGCTGGCGTTGGCGCACCAGGCTCAGCGTCAGCACCGCGGCGAGCAGCGCGGTGGTGACCACGAAGATGCCGATGCCGAGGTAGCCGCCGCTGACCCCGCGCGCGACCGCCGCGGCGCCGGCTTCGTGCGGCACGAAGCTGGCCGCGAGCATGCCGGTGTAGTGCATGCCGCACACCGCCACGCCCATGACCAGGGCGCTGCCGAGCATCTGGCCCCAGCCGCGCAGGTTGAAGGCCAGCCACAAGGCCACGATCGAGGCGACGATCGCGATCGCCGCGGACGCGATGACCAGGTTGCTGTTGTAGACCGTGTCGGCCGGCATCAGCATCGCGGCCATGCCGGCGTAGTGCATGCCGGTGACGCCGAGCCCCATCAGCACGCCGGCGATGATCAGCTTGCCCCAGTTGAAGATGCCGGTGCCGGCGATGGCGAGGCCGGCCATGCACGAGACCACCGCGACCACCGCCGAACCGATGGTGATCGGCAGGTCATAGGTCACTTCCACGTTCATGCGGCAAGCGAGCATGGCGATGAAATGCATCGCCCAGATCGCGCCGCCGCCCATGGCGATACCGGCGGCGGTGATGGCGCGCCAACGCTGTCCCGCCCCGACCGCGGTCGGGATGGCGATGGCCAGCTGCAGGGCGGTGAACGAGCCCAGTACCGACACCACGTAGGACAAGATGGCGAGCACCGGGTCATGGATGCACTGAATGGCGTGATCGATCGGCATGACGAACCCCCTGTGGATGGGTTGGATTAGCTAAGGGCCGAACCGGCGCCATCCCCGCCCCGGTGCGGCATCGCAAGCCCGGCCGGCTCCCTGTCTGCCGGGCGAATGGAGACGCTCAGGCTTCGAATTCGAAACGGCAGGCCTCGGCGCCGGTGTTGCGGCATTGGCTTTCGATCACCCGGACGCCGTCGGCGCCGTGTTGGCCTTCGAGCAGCCCGCCGAGCATGCCGCGCAGGAAATGGCAGCATTCGCCGCTGTCGCCGCGATGGCAGAAGGGGCTGTTGCGGATTTTCAGGATGTCGTCGTGCAGTTCGGCCTGGACCAGTTGCCGCATCGCCGGCAAGGCGATGCGGCGCACCGAGTCGGCCAGCGGCAGTTGTCCGCCGAGGGCGAAGTCGCGCTTGTAGACCCAGGCGCCGACGCGCTGGCCGATGTAGCGCAAGGTCGCCTCGCGCTGGGCCGGCGGCAGTTCGCGTTCGAGCGCGACCAACTGCAACAGGATGTTGGGGTAGTTGCGGGCCAACTGCGGCAGCAGGGTCTCGACGCGCTGGGTATCGATCGGCGGCGCGCTCGACGGCGAGGCGGTGGGCGCAGGCGCGGCCGAGGGCGGCACCGAGGTGGGTGCGGTCGCCGAGCCGTTGTTGCGCGGCACCGGCGTGGGCGCCGGCGCGGCGCTGGCGCCTTCGTACGGCGAGGCCTCGAAGCTCTGCACCAGGTGATGGGTGCCCAGGCGCTCTTCGAGCATCAGCAACGATTCGGTGGGGCCGCGCACCACCATGCTCAGCACCACGCCTTCTTCGCTGTTGAGCATGCGCTGACGCAACAAAGTGAAGCCGTTGGCGATCACCACCTGTCCGAGGGCGAGCAGCAGCCCGTCGCGACGGTCGGACACCACGCGAAACTCGACATCCACCATGTAGTACTCCCTGGCCTGCGCTGGTCCGTGGTCCCCGGCTCGTCGAGGAGCCCCACTGTTAATGATCGCGCGGCATGACAGGGACGGGCGCGCGATGGCGCAGCGTGGCAGCTGTGTTCATAAAAAACACAAACCAGGATCACAGAAAAAGCGAGTTTTCCTGGGGTTTATGCGGGCAATGGCGAACGTTGAGAAACGTGCCGCATAACAAACGCAATGCGATTGCAGAACCGGTCAAACTGGCTTAGAGGCGAACAGATCGGCGACCAGATCCAGATCGACGTTGCCGCCGGAGACGACCAATCCGACGCGGCGGCCGGCGAAACGCTCGCGATGCGCCAGCACCACCGCCAGCGGCACCGCGCCGGAGGGTTCGACCACCAGCTTCATGCGTTCCCAGATTAGCCGCATCGCGGCGACGACCTGGGCGTCGTCGACCAGCAGGATGTCGCGCAGGTGTTCGCTCAGGATAGGAAAGGTGAGCGTGCCGAGTTCGGCGCGCAGGCCGTCGCAGATGGTGTCGGCCTTGCGGCCGGTGATGCGCTGGCCGGCGCGCAGCGAATCGTGGGCGTCGCGGGCGCCTTCGGGTTCGGCGCCGAACACTTCGATCGCCGGGTTCAGCCCGTGCGCGGCGATCGCCGTGCCCGAGAGCAGGCCGCCGCCGCTGACCGGCGCGATTACCGCGTCCAGGTCCGGCGCGCTGCCGAGCAGTTCGAGGGTGGCGGTGCCCTGGCCGGCGATCACCCGCGGGTCGTTGAACGGATGCACCAGCACGCCGCCGGTCTGCGCCAGGACCTGGGCGGTCATGGCGTCGCGCGAGGCCTGGTCGGGTTCGCAGGCGACGATTTCGGCGCCGTAGGCGCGGATCGCGGCCAGCTTGATCTTGGGGGTGTTGTGCGGGGCGACCACGGTCGCGCGTCCGCCGCGCAGGCTCGCGGCCAGCGCGATCGCACCGCCGTGGTTGCCCGAACTCTGGGTGACGATGCCGCGTGCGACTTCGTCCTCGGCCAGCGAGAACACCGCATTGCAGGCGCCGCGGAACTTGAACGCGCCGCCGCGCTGCAGGTTTTCGCATTTGAAATGCAGCTCGCAGCCGGCCAGGGCGTCGATCGCGCGCGAACGCAGCACCGGGGTGGTGTGCGCGTGCGGCGCGATGCGCGCGGCGGCGGCCAGGATGTCGGTGAACAGGGGGGCCAGGCTGGGCGGTGCGGAGAGATTGTTCATGCCCCAAGGGTAGCCCAGGCCCGGCCGGCCTGGCATGCGCCGGATGGCGGATTCGCGCCATGCGGGGGCGGCGACAGGATGAGTTCAGTCGTGTCGCAATGCTGCGCTCAGTCGTGGCGCAGCGCCGCGATCGGATCCAGGCGCGCCGCCTGCCGCGCCGGATACACGCCGAAGGCCAAACCCACCGCGGCGCAGAACAGCGCCGACCCCAGCACCGGGATCGGCGCCCAGGCGACCTGCCAGCCGGCGAAGGCGGCGATCAGATAGGCCAGGGCGACGCCGAACGCCAGGCCGAGCACCGCGCCGGCGACGCAGATCACCAGGGCCTCGCGCAGGAACTGCGCGATCACGTCGCGCCGGCGCGCGCCGAGCGCGCGCAGCAGGCCGATCTCGCGGCGCCGTTCGAGCACGTTGGCGAGCATGATGTTCATGATGCCGATGCCGCCGACCAGCAGGCTGACGCCGGCGATCGCGCCCATCACCACGCGGAAGATGCGCTGGGTCTTCTGGTGCTGCTGGAACAGTTGTTGCGGCACCACCAGGCGGAAGTCGGCCATGCCGGCGTGGCGTTGGCCGAGCACGGTCGACAGCACCCGCGCGCCGGCGGCGAGCTGGGCGGGGTCGCGCAGGCGCAGCAGGAAACGATCGATCTCGTCCTCCTGCGGCTGGAAACGGAAGCGGGCGCGCGCGCTGGCCAAGGGCAGATAGACGCGATTGCTTTCCAGGCCGAGCTGCACGCCTTCGAACTGATCCTTGCTGAGGTCGCGGTCGGCGAGCACGCCGATCACTTCCAGCCAGACATGGTTGACCTTCAGGTACTGGCCGATCGGGTCGACGCCGGGGAACAGATCGGCCGCGGCCTGGTGGCCGAGCACGGCGACCGCGGCGAGGGCGCGGTCGTCGTCTTCGCTCAGCGTGCGGCCCTTGGCGATGCGCAGCGAGGACAGGGCGAAATAGTCCGGGCTCACGCCGCTGGCCTGGGCATCGCTGTGGCCGCTGTCGCTGAACACCGAATGGGTGCGGATCGGTTTCTCGGCGGCGTAGCGTTCCGCGCCGGGCACCACCGCGAGCGCGGCGTCGGCATCGGCCAGGCTCAGGCCGAGGCTGCGCGCGCGGGTTTCGCGCAGGCTGTTTTCGTCCTGCGGCTTGGCTTCGGCGATCAGATTGTTGAGGCCCAGGCTTTCGACCAGGCGCAGCGCTTCGCGCCGGCTGCCTTCGCCGACCGCCTGCATCGCGACGATCGCGCCGACGCCGAAGATCAGACCGAGCAGGGTCAGCAAGGTGCGCAGGCGGCGACGCCACAATTCTTCGATCGCCTCGCGCCAGATCGACGGCAGCAGGCCGGCGAAACGGTTCAAGGACGCACCGCCTGGGGAGTGGATGCCGGGGCCGCCGCGGTCTTGCCGCCATCGGCCGACGCGGCCTGGCCCGGATCGTCGGTCTCGGCCGGCGGCTCGGCGGTGTTCGCCGCGGCTCCGATGGCGCCGGCTTCGGCCAACAGCACCTCGTCGCCGTCGCGCAGGCCCGACAGCACCTGCGAACGCGCCGGCCCGCGTACGCCCAGCCGGATCGGGCGGCGCAGGAAATCGCCGCCTTCGCGGACGCGCACGTAGTCCTTGCCGGCGTCGCTGTCGATGGCGACGTTGGCGACGCTGAGCGCCTTGGGCGAATCGAACAGGATCACCCGGGCCTCGAGCCGTTGGCCCGGCACCAGCCGGTAACGCGCGATCGCCTCGGCCGGGATCGGCGCCTTCATGGTCAGGTACTTCACCGGGCTTTCCTGGCTGCGTACCTTGGCGGCGCTGGCGACCCACGACAGCCGGCTGACGATGCGCTGCTCGGGGCGCCCGACCGGAAACATCTCGACCGCGTTGCCGACCTGCAGGCCCTGCGCCTCGATCTGCGGCAGGCTCAATTCGAGTTCCATCGCCGAGGCGTCGGGCAGGCTGCCGTAGTCGAAGCCGGCGCGCAGGGTCGCGCCGACATTGGGTTTGTCGCCGGACCAGTTGCTCGACAGCATCAGCACGCCGTCGTTGGGCGCGCGCAGCTCCAGCGCGTCCAGATCCGACTGGCGCGCCTTGGCGGTGAGGTCGAAAGTCGCGCGCTGCGCATCCAGCACCGCCAGCTCGGCGCCGCCGCGCACGCCGGCCTGGCCGCGCTGCCATTCCAGGGTGTCGCGCTTGGCGGTGAGGTAGCTCGCGTCCTGCACCGCATCGAGCACTTCGTTGCGCGCCATGGTGCTGAGGTCGGCGCTGGCGTAGCGCTCGGCGATGCCGAGTTCCACCGCGACCTGGGCCAGGTCGACCGCGACCTTGCTCTGCGCGGTCGCCAGTTCGCCCTGCTTGGCGGCGCGCGCCAGCAGGTTGCGCTGCAGATCGATCAGGGTCTGGCTGAGTTCCTGTTGGCCTTGCGCGGCCGAGAAGCGCGCGATCAGGTCGCCTTTCCTGACCGCGCTGCCTTCCGGCAGCATCCATTCGAGCTGGCGCGAGGCCCAATTGCGGCCGGGCACGTTGAGCGGCGTGGCCTTGGCCGACTTGAGTTCGCCTTCGCCGCGTACGCTCAGGCGCAGCGGTGCGGCGGCGACGGTCTCGACGATGGCCGGCGCGGTGTCGGACGCGCAGCCCGAGAGCAAGGCCAGGGCGACGGCAAGCGCGGCGCAGCGCGACGCCGCGCGAGGTGCGGGGCGATGCGTCATCGGGCCGGGCTCCGCGGCGCTGCGGGTGCGGCCGGATTGGCCGAAGGAATCTCCACCCGCACCGCCTGGCCCGGACGCAAGGGCGCGCGTGGGTCGTCGAGGCGCACGTCCAGATCCAGCACCGGCACCGGCTGCACCTGCGATTTGCTGCGGATCGCATTGCCGATCGAGGCGATGCGCCCGCGCAGCACGCTGCCGGCGCCGCCTTCGACGACGATCCGCACCGGCACGCCGACCGCGACCCGGCGCAGGTCGCGCTCGGGCAACTCGGCGCGCACCGCCAGGGTGGCCATGTCGGGAATCTCGGCGACGGTCTGGCCGACCCAGACCTGCGAGCCGACGTCGTATTTTTCGCCTTCCCAGTTGCTCTTGTGCATCATCAGGCCGTCGCGCGGCGCGGTCACTTCCAGGGCCGTCAGCGAGCGCTGCAGGCGCTCGACGTCGGCCTGCAACTGCGCGCGTTCGGCGGCGAGCAGGCGCCGCTCCTGGCGGCGTTGTTCGGCCGACAAGTTCTCGCGGCGCTGGGCCAGGGCCATCTTGCGTTCCATCTGGGTGCGGGCGACCAGCAGCTTGCGGTACTCGATGCCGGCGATCAGCTCGGCCGGCTGCTGGGTCTTGCGCTGCGCCTTGTCGAGCGCGGCGCGCGCCTCGGCGGTGGCCAGGCGTTCGCTGCGCTCGCGTTCGGCCAGCTCCAGGTCGAGCTTGTCGAGCTCGCTCTGTTTCTCCTTAAGCTGGCTGCGCTTCTCGCCCAGTTGCTTGATCACGTCGTTGCTGTCGAAGGAGATCACCGACTGGCCTTGCTTGACCGGCGTGCCGTCGCCGGCGAGTTGGGTGATGTTGAACTGCCACATGCGCTCGACGTTCGGCGGCATCAGCGCCGAGCTGCGGCGGGCATAGACCTCGCCGTCGACACGCAGGGTCGCCGCGCTCGCCGGCAGTGCCGCGGCGGACAACAGCACGATGAGCATGCTCCGCTTCATCGCGCCGTTCCGCCCGCGGCGGCCGTGGACACGCGCACGCTCATGCCCGGCAGCAGCTTGAGCGCATGTCCGCGCGGCAGTTCGATGTCGAGGCTGAAGTAGCGCCCTTCGCCCCATTCGGGTTTGCGGTCGGGAGCGCCGGCGATGGCCTTGATGCGGCCTTGCACGCGTTGCCGCGGCAGTGCGTCGAACGCGAGCTGTACGGTCTGGCCGACGCTCAGGCCGCGCCGGTCCGGTTCCAGCGCCCAGGCGCGGATCTCCATGCCGCCGCCGCTGCCGACCACTTCGCCGGCCTTGCTGCCGGGCATGGCGGAGCTGCCTTCGTCGATGCGGCCGCCGATCCAGTTGTTGTTGAAACCGTGCAGGACGATGCCGTCGCGTTCGGCGCGCACTTCCGACTGACGCAGCAGCGCCGCGTAGTACTCGCGCTGCACGATCAGCTTGTCGACTTCCAGCTTGGCGTCCTGGTGGCGGCGCGCGACGGCGGCGCGCGCGGCGGCGAACTGCTCGCGCTTGAGGGTGAGCTCGCGCGTGGTCTTGTCGAGTTCGCCCTGATGGCGGTCGTAGTCGAGCTGCGAGATCAGCCCGCGCGGAATCGCCGCTTCGATCTTGGCCGTGGCCAACGCGGCCTCGGCATCGGCGAGCGCGACTTCGGCGTCGACCGCCTTGACCTCGAGTTCTGCCAGTTCCTTGGCGGCCTTGGCGCGGGCTTGTTCGATCTTGGCGTCGAGGTCGGGAATCTGGGTGCCGGCCTGGCCCGGATCGATGCGCAGCACCACATCGCCGGCCTTGACCGCCTGGCCTTCGGCGACGAAGTAGCGGATCGCCACCGGCGCGGTATTGGATTGCGGGGTGTAGATCGGCTGCGCGCCGACCGAGCGCACTTCGCCGGTCAGCACCACCGCGGTCGCCGGCAGCGCGGTCAGCGCGCCGGCCAGCAAGGCCGTGAGCAGCGGCCAGCGTGGGCGGCGCAGGGCAGGGCGCATCTCAGGCGGCCGTGTCATGGTCGACCTTGCCGTCGTGCAGGCGCACCTCGCGCGGCGCGCGCGCGGCGAGGTCGCGGTCGTGGGTCACCAGCACCACGGTCTGGCCGCCGCCGTGCACTTCCTCGATGAGGTCGAGCACGTCGGCGGCGCTTTTCGAATCCAGGTTGCCGGTGGGTTCGTCGGCGAGCAGCAGGGCCGGGCGCAGCAGCAGCGCACGCGCGATCGCCGCGCGCTGCTGCTGGCCGCCGGACAGTTCGCTCGGCCGATGCTCGCTGCGTTCGCCCAGGCCGACGCGCGCGAGCAACTCGCGCGCGCGCTCGACGCTGCCGGGCGGCGGCTCGCGATTGAAGCGCAGCGGCAGCAGCACGTTCTCCATCACGCTCAGGCGTGGCAGCAGATGGAAGCTCTGGAACACGAAGCCGATGCGGCGGTTGCGGATGTCGCTGGCGGCTTCGTCGTCGAGCGCGGCGACGTCGCGGCCTTCGATCAGATAGCGCCCGCGCGTGGGCCGGTCGAGGCAGCCGAGGATGTTGAGCAGACTGGATTTGCCCGAGCCCGAGGCGCCGGTGATGGCGACGAATTCGCCCGCTGCGATTTTCAGATCCACGCCGGCCAAGGCATTGACCGCCTGTCCATTCATCTCGTAGCGACGATGGACCGCATCCAGTTCGATCATCGGGACAGGCCAGGCCAGAAGGGAAAGACGATGCAGCGGCGACCGCGCGAGCGTGTGCCCGCGCTACGGAGAACGACCCGGCACTCGCCGGCAACGTTCCCCGACGCGGCCTTCGGGCCGATCGGATGAGGCATGCAGCGTGCGCGGCGAAGACCGATCCCCGGTCGTAACCATCGCGATCAATCTACCTTAACCCGGGGGCGCCGCGACAATGTGTCTTGTGCAGCATTGCACCCGGATGCAGTGCAGCATGTTTTTCTGTGAACCCGTGCAGTAAACGCCGCCCGCGCGAAGACTAGCTTAGGCGCATCGCCACCGCCGGACGCAGGGCGTGGGCGTTGCGCGCTGACTACACGATCCTCATCCAGGCCTCGTCCTCGCGCGTCGGCATCACCCGGATTCGGACCTGGAGTTCCCTGATGGGGGGCCGCCAGGATAAGGTCGAAGCCGATATCCACCCGGTCGCTGCGTTCGCGATCGGTTCCGCTCACGGCGCGATCTTCTTCGACGCCCACCACAGGGAATCCACATGCTCCGCAAACTAACGGTATGTCTGCTCGTCGTCCTGTTGGTGGGTTGCCTGCCCCCGCGCCTCGATCCGACCATGGTCTCGGCGCCGCAAAGCGATTCCTCGGTCGACAGCAAGGGCTGAACCGTACAGCAGCGGGCGGGCCGAATTAAGCCCGAGTTCAACGCATCGGGCCGAAGCTGAGACCCTAAAACCAGGGGGTCTGACATGATCCGCAAGCTCATCGTTCCGCTCATCGCCGCCGGCCTGCTGGCCGGTTGCGTGTCCGACTACGCCTATCGTGGCGGCGGGGGCGCCGGCTCGTATTACTACGGCCGCCCCAGCGTCGACTACGGCTATTACGGCCAGAACTACGGGTATGGCTATTACCCGTACGGCGATGCCTATCGCTATCGCAACTACGGTTACCCCGGCTACTACGGCGGCGGTTACGGCTATGGCTACCCGGGTTACTACCCGCAGCCCTACCCGCGCTATTACTACCCGAACCACCGCCCGCACCGTCCGCCGGGCCACCGCCCGCCCCAGACCAACCAGCCCTCGCGCGGCATTCCGTGGCGCGATGCGCATCCGGTCGGCGGCGGCGCCTGGGCGCCGAACAACCCCGGTGCGGTCTCGCAGCCGCGCAGCATGCCGCAGCCCCGGGCCATGCAGCAGCAGCCGATGCAGCCGCGCATGCAGTCCGCCCCCTCGACCCGCCGCGACGGCGGCCGGGCCTGGAAGGACGTCGAACGCTGAACGGAATCTAGCCGATGTGAAGGTCGGCCCGGCAAGACGCTGGATTTGGAATGGCGAGCACTTGCGTTCAGGCGGAAGTGACAGCAATCTACCGCTACTGACCGCTTACGTCGTATTTGGACGTTTTCGGTAAGCAAGGCTTCTATGTCGGCGCCTGGCGAGGAATCACGGATCCCCCCTGTTCCGTCCTTGTCAGGCGTCGGCGCCCATTCCCCCGGATCCCGGGGAAACACGAAAAGGCGCGCGTATCCACGCGCGCCTTTTCGTTTGCGATCAATGCGTTAGTCGTCATGCCGGCGAATGCCGCGGCGACGCGTCCGAGGGCGGTCGGCCCTGCCGGTGCCGATACGGGGCCCAAACGACGGGCAATAAAAAGGGGCCGAATGTCCCCCGACATTCGGCCCCCCAGCTTCCCCCGCGAGCGCTTGGCCAGCCCCTGTTCCAATTCCAGCCGGCGTCGAGCGCCTGCCCCGCAAGGTGCACTAAGTACCCAAGCATGAAGTGTGCCAAGCTCGGGTGAAGGCGCTCGGCCTGCCGTCTGGCCTAAAATCTGCGTCCTGAGCGTCGCTTCCGACGACGGTGCGACCGTGGTGCCTTGAACCGATGAACGAATCCTTCTTCCAATACGACGTGATCGTGGTCGGCGGCGGCCACGCCGGCACCGAGGCTGCGCTGGCATCGGCGCGCGCCGGCGCGCGCACCCTGCTGCTGACCCACTCGGTCGAGACGGTCGGGGCGATGAGCTGCAACCCGGCCATCGGCGGCGTCGGCAAGGGCCATCTGGTCAAGGAGATCGACGCCCTCGGCGGGATCATGGCGCGCGCCGCCGACGCCGCCGGCATCCAGTGGCGCCGGCTCAACGCCAGCAAGGGCCCGGCAGTGCGGGCCACGCGCTGTCAGGCGGACCGTTCGCTGTATCGCAGCTTCATCCGCCGCGCGGTCGAGGCCCAGCCGAACCTGACCCTGTTCCAGGCCGCGGTCGACGACATCCAGTTCGACGCCGGCCGCGTCACCGGCGTGCTCACCCAGACCGGCCTGCGCTTCGTCGCGCCGGCGGTGGTGCTGACCGCCGGCACCTTCCTCGCCGGCAAGGTCCATGTCGGGCAGACGACTTACGCCGCCGGCCGTGCCGGCGACCCGCCGGCGATCGCCCTGGCCGCGCGCCTGCGCGAAGGCCCGTTCGTGGTCGACCGGCTCAAGACCGGCACGCCGCCGCGCATCGACGGCCGCAGCCTCGACTACTCGGTCATGGAAGAACAGCCGGGCGACGATCCGCGTCCGGTGATGTCCTTCCTGGGCACGCAGGCCGACCATCCGCGTCAGGTGTCGTGCTGGATCACCCACACCTCCGAGCGCACTCACGAGATCATCCGCGGCGCCCTCGACCGCTCGCCGCTGTACACCGGCCAGATCGAAGGCATCGGCCCGCGCTATTGCCCCTCGATCGAGGACAAGGTGGTGCGCTTCGCCGAGAAGGCCAGCCATCAGATCTTCGTCGAGCCCGAAGGCCTGGACGTGGCCGAGATCTACCCGAACGGCATCTCGACCTCGCTGCCGTTCGACGTCCAGCTCGACCTGGTGCGCAGCATCCGCGGCTTCGAGCGCGCCCACATCACCCGCGCCGGCTATGCGATCGAGTACGACTTCTTCGACCCGCGCGGGCTCAAGTCGACCCTGGAGACCAAGGCGGTCGCCGGCCTGTTCTTCGCCGGCCAGATCAACGGCACCACCGGTTATGAGGAGGCTGCCGCGCAGGGCCTGCTGGCCGGCGTCAATGCCGCGCGTTTCGTCGCCGGCACCGAGGGCTGGAGCCCGCGCCGCGACGAGGCCTACATCGGCGTGCTGGTCGACGACCTGATCACCCACGGCACCAGCGAGCCCTATCGCATGTTCACCTCGCGCGCCGAGTACCGGCTGCAGTTGCGCGAGGACAACGCCGACCTGCGCCTGACCGAGACCGGTCGAGGGTTCGGCCTGGTCGACGAATCGCGCTGGGCCGCGTTCGCGCGCAAGCGCGAGGCGATCGAGCGCGAGAGCGCGCGCCTGGCCTCGGTATGGGCGGCGCCGAACAACCCGCTCGGCCGCGAGATCGCGCAAACCCTCGGCATCGAGGTCAGCCGCGAAAGCAGCGCGCGCGATCTGCTCAAGCGTCCGGAGATCAACTACGCCCAACTCATGAGCGTGCCCTCGCTGGGCCCGGCGGTGGCCGAGGCCGAGGTCGCCGAGCAGGTCGAGATCGGGGTCAAGTACGCCGGTTACCTGGACCGTCAGCGCGACGAGATCGAGCGCCAGCAGCGCAACGAGAGCACGCCGATCCCGGGCGAATTCGACTACGCCACGGTGCGCGGCTTGTCGGCGGAAGCGCAGCAGAAGCTGGAGCGCGTGCGCCCGCAGACCGTGGGCCAGGCGCAGCGCATCCCCGGCATGACCCCGGCGGCGATCTCGCTGCTGTTGGTGCATCTGACGCGCGCGCGGCGGGCCCGGGTGGCTTGAAAGCAGGGATTGGGGATTTCGGATCTGAGATTCGCCAGAGCAAAAGCTTGAGTGGCGAGAGGGTCGCATGCGTCCGCTGGTCGCGAGGTTCTGGCGAGCTCGAGTAAATCCCCCGGCGCAGCTAGCGCCGTTGTCCACCGAACGACGTAGGCGCCAGCCCCCTTTGCAAAGGGGGCGATGTGATTCGCTTGGTCGGGGACTCGGGACTCGGGACTCGGGAATCGGGAATCGGGAATCGGGAGTCGGGAGTCGGGAGTCGGGAATCGGGAATCGGGAATCGGGAATCGGAAGTCGGGGTTCCGGATTCGCGGTCGAGCCTGATATCGGAAGCTCGCTTTGCCGTTCCCCCCTTTGAAAAAGGGGGGCAGGGGGGATTTGCTGTTGCTTCTACCTTTCCGCGACGCCGCCGCTCAGTACAGCTTGCGTTCGCTCTTCGCCGGCGGCGACCACTGATACAGCCAGGTTTCGCTGAGCGCGCCGCTGGCGTCTTTCAAGAACAGGCGCAGGTCGATCTGCTCGGTCGAGTCGTCCTGCGGTACGGCGTCGAACATCACCCGGTAGCCGCCGATCTCGTGCAGCGGCCGGCACGACACGGTTTCGAGCTTGCCGCGGCCGATCTGCAACACCGGCTCGACGGTCGCATTGCGCTTGGCCAACTCGGCCAGCGCGCCGCCGGCGAAATCCACCGCGAAACGCGAGGAGAAATAATCGCGCTTGAAGCCGATCCGGCCGCCCAGGCCGGTGCGGGTGGCCACGCAGTGAGCGAGCTTCGGCGTCGCCGGCGGCATCGCGCCCCAGTACAGGCGGTAGCCGAACAGCAGTTCCTGCCCGGGCTGCGGCTTGGCGCGCGGGTTCCAGAACGCGACGATGTTGTCGAAGGATTCGTCGACGGTCGGGATCTCCACCAACTGCACCGAGCCCGCGCCCCAGCCTTGCTTGGGTTCGACCCACAGGCAGGGACGCTTCTCGTAGAACACGCCGTCGTCCTGGTAGTGATCGAAGTTGCGGTCGCGCTGCAGCAGGCCGAAGCCGCGCGGGTTTTCGTCGGCGAACATGTTGAAGCGCAGCTGCGCCGGGTTGCACAGCGGGCGCCAGATCCATTCGCCGCTGCCGGTCCACATCGCCAGGCCGTCGGTGTCGTGGATCTCCGGACGCCAGTCCCAGTCCATGCGGCGGTCGTTCTCGCCGACCTGGTACATGCTCGTGCACGGGCCCAGGCCCATGCGTTCGATGGTCTTGCGCGGGTACAGCGCGCAATCGATGTCCATCAACAGCACGTCGCCGGGGGTGATCGCGAAGCGGTAGGCGCCGGCGATGCTCGGCGAATCGAGCAGCGCATAGACCACCAAGGTGTCCGACTGCGGGTTCGGGCGTTCCAGCCAGTAGGCGGTGAAATCCGGGAACTCCTCGGCGCGGCCGGTGCCGGTGTCGATGGCCAGGCCGCGCGCGGACTGGCCGTACTGGCCCTCGCCGCCGACCGCGCGGAAGTAGCTCGCGCCGAGGAAGGCGGCGAAATCGCGCTCGGGGTCTTTGCGGGTGTTGAGGCGGAAGCCGGCGAAACCCAGGTCGGCCGGCAGCGGCTTGCCGTCCAGGCCGCTGCGGGCGCGGTCGAACATCGTCGGGTCGTAGACGATCTCGCGCGCCTGGCCGCCATCGACTTCGTACATGCGCACGGCCGATTTGAAGAACAGGCCGAGGTGGAAGAACTGCCCCAGGAAACGGGTGTCGTCCTGCGCCCACAGGGCGTGGTCGCGGCGGAAGCGGATCGACTGGTATTGGTCCCAGTTCATCGCCTCCACCGCCGGCGGCAGGGTGGTGCTGCGCGGCGCGTAGGCGCGTTCGGCGAGCGCGCGGGCCTGGCCCTTGAGCGCGGCGAAATCGAAAGGCTGGGCCGGGCCGAGCTTGGTCGCGTCGGGCGCGGCCCAGGCGAGCGCCGGCAAGGGCAAACCGAGGGTGGCCAGGGTGGCGGCCGCGGATTTGAGGAACTGGCGTCGGATCATTGGGGGAAGGCGACGTCGTGGCAACAGGACTGAACATGCTAGCCAATAGCGGCGTGGCGTTGGTTATGCCGGCGTTGAGGGAGCCGATCGCCATGGAGGCCGGCCGGCCGCCTTTCGGCTCCCTCTCCCGCCCATGGGAGAGGGGTGGGAGAGGGCAGCACCGCCGGCGTCGCCAGGGCTTCCGTCGACCGGCCACGCGCGCCGAAAACCGCCCGCCGCCGAAGCCTCTTAGAATATCGCCATGCTTCGACTCACCGACCTCCGATTGCCGCTGGACCACCCGGCCAGTGCGCTCACCGACGCTATCCTTGCCCGCCTCGGCATCGCCGCGGACGAACTGACCGCCTACACCATCGCCAAGCGCAGCTACGACGCGCGCAAGCGCGGCGGCATCGTGCTGATCTATTCGATCGACGTGGACACGCCGCGCGAGGCCGAGATCCTGCAGCGCCTGCAGGCCGCCGAAACCGCGGTGCCGGCGCAGGATGCGAAGAAGGGCGCGGGCGACGCCGGCAAGGTGCTGCCGACCCCCGACACCGACTACAAGTTCGTCGCCCGTGCGCCGGACGCGCTGCCGCTGCGGCCGATCGTGATCGGCATGGGCCCCTGCGGCCTGTTCGCCGGCCTGATCCTGGCGCAGATGGGCTTCCGCCCGATCATCCTGGAACGCGGCAAGGCGGTGCGCGAGCGCACCGTCGACACCTTCGGCCTGTGGCGCAAGCGCGTGCTCAATCCCGAGTCGAACGTGCAGTTCGGCGAGGGCGGCGCCGGCACCTTCTCCGACGGCAAGCTCTACAGCCAGATCAGCGACAAACTGCATCACGGCCGCAAGGTGTTGACCGAGTTCGTCAAGGCCGGCGCGCCGGAGGAAATCCTCTACGTCAGCAAGCCGCATATCGGCACCTTCCGCCTGGTCTCGATGGTCGAGAACATGCGCGAGACCATCGAATCGCTCGGCGGCGAAATCCGTTTCTCGCAGCGCGTCGAAGACGTGTTGATCGAAGACGGGCAGTTGCGCGGCGTGACCCTCGCCGACGGCGGCGAATTGCGCGCCGATCATGTCGTGTTCGCGGTCGGCCACAGCGCGCGCGACACCTTCGCGATGCTGCACGAGCGCGGCGTGTTCATGGAGGCCAAGCCGTTCTCGATCGGCTTCCGCATCGAGCACCCGCAGTCGCTGATCGACCGCGCCCGCTTCGGGCCGCAGGCCGGCCACGAGATTCTCGGCGCGGCCGACTACAAGCTGGTGCATCACTGCCGCAACGGCCGTTCGGTCTACAGCTTCTGCATGTGCCCCGGCGGCACCGTGGTCGCGGCGGCGAGCGAACCCGGGCGCGTGGTCACCAACGGCATGAGCCAGTACTCGCGCAACGAGCGCAACGCCAATGCGGCGATCGTGGTCGGCATCACCCCCGAGGACTACAAGGCCTACGACGCCAGCGGCAGTCCGCTCGCCGGCATTGCCCTGCAGCGGCACTGGGAGGCGCAGGCCTTCGCCCTGGGCGGCGGCGAATACGAAGCGCCGGGCCAGACCGTCGGCGATTTCCTCGCCGGGCGGCCCTCGACCGCGCTCGGCACGGTGCAGCCTTCTTACACGCCGGGCGTGCGCCTGAGCGACCTCAGTGCGTCGTTGCCCGACTACGCGATCGCGGCGATCCGCGAAGCCTTGCCGGCCTTCGACAAGCAGCTCAAGGGCTTCGCCATGCCCGATGCGATGTTGACCGGCGTGGAGACGCGCACGTCGTCGCCGGTGCGCATCACCCGCGGCCCGGACGGCCACAGCCTCAACACCCGCGGCCTGTTCCCGGCCGGCGAAGGCGCGGGCTATGCCGGCGGCATCCTGTCGGCGGCGGTGGACGGCATCAAGACCGCCGAAGCGGTGGCGATGAGCATCATGGCCGGCCTCGGCCGCGCCTGAGGCGTGTGTCTTCCAGCTGCGGGCGAGACGATGGTTGGTTTGTGCGGCGATTCCCCAACCATCATCCCCGCGAAGGCGAGCTCCAGAGAGCTCAGCGCAATGCTCAGGTGAAGCCCTGAGTGTTCGGCTCCGCCGAAGTAAAGCGGGCCTCCCGGCCCTATCCCCCGATTGTGCAAGCCATGTGCGCAATCGGTCGACCGCGCCCGGCGGGCCCCGGCCATGCCGAATGGCAGGGGGCAGGGCGGACGCGATGGGTAGGATGCGGAATCCTGTCCGTGTTCGCGTCGCCGGAGTCTTCCATGGTTCGTCCGATCCACGCCGTCCTGCCCCTGCTGATCGCCGCGGCCCTGCCGTTCTCGAATGCGGGCGCCCAGACCGCCGCGCCGCGCGACCTGCCTTATCCCGGCACCTTGCAGCTCGACGTCGATGCGACCGACCTGGCGCGGCGCGTGCTGCACGTGCGGCAACGCATTCCGGTGCAGCCGGGCGCGCTTACCTTGCTGTTTCCGCAGTGGATCCAGGGCAACCACTCGCCGACCGGGCCGATCGACAAGCTCGCCGGCCTGCGCCTGCGCGGCAACGGCCAGGCCATCGCCTGGCAGCGCGATCCGCTCGACGTCTATGCCTTCAAGCTGGTCGTGCCCGAGGGCGTGAGCGAGCTGGAGGCGAGTTTCGACATGCTCACCCCCACCGGCGGCAACCAGGGCCGGGTGGTGATGACCGCCGACATGCTCAACGTGCAATGGAACCAGGTCGCGCTGTATCCGGCCGGGTATTACGCGCGAGGCATCCAGATCGTGCCGAGCTTGAAACTGCCGGCCGGTTGGCAGGCGGGCACCGCGCTCGAGCTCGAATCGCGCCAGGGCGACAGCCTGCGTTACCGCGCGGTGCCGTTCGACACCCTGCTCGATTCGCCGGTCTTCGCCGGGCGCCATTTCAAGCAGATCGATCTCGCTCCCGATGCGAAGACGCCGGTGCGCCTGAACGTGGTCGCCGATGCGGCCAAGTACCTGGAAGCCAAGCCCGAGCAGATCAAACTGCATCGCGAGCTGGTCAGCCAGGCGTTCAAATTGTTCGGCTCGCGTCCGTTCGACCGCTACGATTTCCTGTTCTCGCTGTCGGGCCAGATGAGCGGCATCGGCCTGGAGCATCATCGCTCCAGCGAGAACGGCCTCGACGTCGACTACTTCACCGGCTGGGACGGCGGCAGCGCCATCAGCCGCGATCTGCTCGCGCACGAATTCGCCCACTCCTGGAACGGCAAGTACCGTCGCCCGCGCGGTATCGCCGCGCCCAACTTCAATGTTCCGCTCAGCGACAGCCTGCTTTGGGTCTACGAAGGCCAGACCCAGTATTGGGGTTACGTGCTGACCGCGCGCTCAGGGCTGTGGAAGCCGGAACTCGCGCGCGAGGCGCTGGCGCAGGTCGCCGCGCGCTACAGCCACGACCGTCCGGGCCTGGCCTGGCGCGCATTGCAGGACACCACCTACGACCCGGTCATCGCCCAGCGCCGGCCCAAGTCGTATACCAGCTATCAGCTCAGCGAGGATTACTACCAGGGCGGGCAACTGGTGTGGCTGGCGGTAGACGCCAAGCTGCGCGCGCTCAGCGGCGACAAGCGTTCGCTCGACGACTTCGCTCGTACGTTCTTCGCCGGCGAGAATGGCGACTATCGGGTCAAACCCTACGAATTCGAGGACGTGGTCGCTGCGCTCAACGGCGTCGCCGCGTTCGATTGGGCCACGTTCCTGCGCGAGCGCATCGACGGCAACGCGCCGCCGGTCGACGGTCTGGCCGCGAGCGGTTGGAAGCTGGTGTTCACCGACACGCCCGGCGAGTTCCAGAAACTCGCCGAGGGCGAACGCAAGGCCGTCGATCTCACTTATTCGCTCGGCATGAGCGTGTCGAGCGGCGATTCCTCGGTGAACAGCGTGCGTTGGGACGGCCCGGCCTTCGACGCCGGCATCGCCCCGGGCAACACCGTGCTCGCGGTCAACGGTTACGCGAGCAGCGGCGAGCGGCTCAAGGACGCGGTCACCGCGGCCAAGGACGGTCAGCACCCGATCGAGTTGCTGATCAAGAACGGCGATGCCATCAAGACCGTGCGCATCGACTACCGCGAAGGCCTGAAGTACCCGAAGCTGGAACGCATCGAGGGCACGCCGGATCGCCTGTCGAAGATCTACGCGCCGAAGTAGGGCGATACTTCGGCGTCGTCGACGTTCAAGAGGAGACCCAAACCATGTACGGATTGATCGGCAAGATGAAAGCCGCCGCCGGCCAGCGCGATGCCCTGATCGCGATCCTGCTCGACGGCATCGACGCCATGCCCGGCTGCCTGAGCTATGTCGTCGCGCGCGATCCCAAGGACGCCGACGCGATCTGGATCAGCGAAGTCTGGGACAGCCAGGGCAGCCATCGCGCTTCGTTGGCGTTGCCGTCGGTGCAAGCCGCGATCGCGAAGGCGAAACCGATCATCGCCAGCTTCGACGAATACCACGAGACCGAGCCGGTCGGCGGCCACGGCCTGGGCGGCGGCTGAAGCCGCTCAGTCCGCGTCCTGCGGCGGTGACGGCGTTTCCGCCGCCGCGCGCCGTCGCCACAGCATGCTGCGCAGCACGCCGTCGCGGCGGATCAGGCCGTGGTACAGCGCCGCCGCGCCGTGCACCAGGATCAAGCCGAACAGCGAATACGCCAGCACCCGATGCAACCAGCGCAGGCGGGCGAACCAGTCGGCGTCGAAGGGCGCGATCGCCGGCAGGCGCAGGCTGTCGCTCAGCATGACCGGATAACCGCCGGCCGAGAGCATCGCCCAGCCGACCAGCGGCAAGGCCAGCATCAGCGCGTACAGCAGCCAATGCGAAGTCTGCGCCGCGATGCGTTGCAACGCCGGAAGATCGGCCGGCAACGGCGGCGGCGCGCGCCACAGGCGCAGGATCAAACGCAGCAGCGCCAGCACCAGGATCGCCGCGCCGAGCGGCTTGTGCAGCGCCAGCGACCAGCTGTGCCGCGCCGAGACGCTGGCGACCATGCCCACGCCGACGAACAACATGGTCAGGACCATCGCCGCCATCAGCCAATGCAGCACGCGGGCGGGCCACCAGAACAATTCGGTATCGCGATTCATGGCGTTCGCTCCTGTGCGTGAGCGGTGGCGCCGCCGGCCTGCTCGGCGGTGCGGCGACGATAGGATTCGGCATAGGCCGACGAGCGCGCCGGCAGCAACGGGTCGTCGGACGCGGCGATGCCGGCCGGCAGGATCAGCGGATCGAAGTTGATGTCGCGGCACGCGCCGTGGTCTTGCGATTCGCTGCGTTCGATCACCACCGTGCCGGCGTCGATCTCGACACGGTCCTGCGGCCAGGTCCGGGTCGCATCGGCGGTCGGGTCGCCGGCCTGGCCCAGGGTTACCAGCAGGCGCCAACGCAGCGGGCCTTGCGCCAAGCGTCGGTTCAACTCGCCGTCGAGGTAATCCTGCGGTGGCGGCACGGGCGCGTTGCCCGCAGGGCGGTTGTCGGCGGCGACGCGCCAGCGCACCGCCTGGCGCGTGCCGGCGGCATCGATGAAGTAGAACGCGTTGAGTCCGTAGTAGCTCTCGGTGGCGTAGCTTGCCGACGGCTTATGGTTCTTGGCCCAGGCGCGGAAGGCTGCGGTTTCCGGATGCGCGGCGAAGAACGCGGCCTGCTTGGCCGGGTCGGGCTTGCCGGTGGCGGGATCGGGCCGGCCCGCCGCCAGTTGCTCGTAGAACGCCTGCGGCGTGGCGACCGGAAACACCGGCATGCTGTTCATGCCGGTGCGCCACTGCTGGCCGTCGGCCTGGGTCAGGCGCAGGGCGAGGCTGCGGATGGGCACACCGAAATCCGGCGCATGCGGGTTGCCGCCGGGAATCGCGAAGCGGCCGACCAAGGGCGTGCGGCCGGGCGCGAACAAGGCCGCCTTCGAATACCGGGCGGCGCTGCCGTTGCTGTCGAAATGGCCGATCACGCAGACGCCCTTGGCGTGGTTGCGGCGATAGCCCGGATGCAGGCCGCCGTTGACCTGCAGGCGGTCGACGATGCGTTGCGGGGTGAGCCGGTGCGGGTCGAGCCAACCGCCGACATAGCCGAACGCGGCGGCGACGCCGGTCACGGCGGCGGCGATCAGGGCCCAGCGTGCGAGCGGAAAGGGCGGTCGACGGGGGCGGTCGGTCGGGTCGGGCGGTGGCGTGGGCGAGGACATTCGGGCACTCGAGTTGGGGAGGCAGGGCGGGGTTCTCTGGGTACGACGCGCGTCGGCGAGGTTTATTCCCGGGCCGCGGAATAAACTGCGGCCAGCGGCGTCCCATTTAGAGATTCCCCGACCTGCGTCCACGGACCGCCCATGCCCGCCAGCGACCTCGACAGCGCCCTGCGCGAACAACTGCCCTCGCTGCGGCGGTTCGCGCGCTGGCTCGCCCGCGATCCGCATGCCGCAGACGACCTGGTCCAGGCCGCGCTGGAACGGGCGATTTCCGCTTGGAGCAAACGCCGCGACGCGCAAGCGCTGCGGCCGTGGTTGTTCGCGATCGTGTACCGCCAGTTCCTCGACGGCCAACGCCGCTCGCAACGCTATGCCGGTCTGTTGTCGCGGCTCGGCATCTCCCACGACAGCCAACCGTCGGCCGAGCGCGAAGTCCTCGCGCGTTCGACCCTGGAAGCGATGCAGCGCCTGCCGGTCGAACAACGCAGCCTGCTGCTGTGGGTTTCGGTCGAGGGACTCAGCTACCAGGAAGTCGCCGACATTCTGCAGGTGCCCATCGGCACGGTCATGTCGCGTTTGTCGCGCGCACGCGACGCTCTGCGCCGGCTCAGCGACGGCGAAACCCCGGCGTCGCCGCTGAGATTGTTGAAGACGCCTGCCGCAACGAAGTCGACCCCATGATCACTACGCCGAGCGAGTACGAAATCCACGCCTATGTCGACGGCCTGCTCGACGGCGAGCGCCGCGCCGCGTTCGAGGCCTGGCTTGCGCAGCATCCCGAACGCGCCGCCGAGATCCAGGCCTGGCAGCGCGATGCGCAGCTGCTGCGCGCGGCGCTGGCCGGCGAAACCGTGGCGGCGCCCGCCGGGCCCGATCCGGCGCGCCTGGACCCCATGCGCCTGCGTGCCGGCCTCGCGCGTCGGCGCAACGCGCGCTACGCGATGGCCGCGGCGGTGCTGTTGAGCCTCGGCGTCGGCGGCATCGGCGGATGGCAGGCGCGCGACTGGCGCGGCAGCGCGCCGGCGGCGGTGGCGATGGCGCCGATGGGCGATGCGATCCAGGCGCACCGTTTGTTCGCCGCGCGCCACGATCTGCGGCCCGATCGGGCCGCGCGCGGCGGCGACCTGCAGGGCTGGCTCGATACGAATTTCCGCGAACCGATGCGCCTGCCCGATCTGAGCGGGGCGGGGTTCCGCCAGGTCGGCGCACGCCTGCTTGCGACTGAACAGGGCGCGGCCGCCCTGGTGGTCTACGAAGACGCCGGCGGTAACGCAATCAGCTTCTATATCCGGCCGCCGGGCCCGCGCCGCCACCTGCTGCCGCGCGGCGACCGCCGCGACGGCGACTTGCTCACACAGTACTGGTCGCGCGGGGGGTACAACTATGCGATGGTGAGCGGCGGGGAATCGGCGGATGTCGTCAGGCGCGCGCTGGATGGCGCGATCTGACAGAACTCAGGAAAGGCCATGACGATGATCTCTACGGATATGCAGGAAACGCGCAACGCGTTCGGAACGTTTCTACGCTCGTTGGCGGAAGGCATGGCGACGCAGCAGGACTGGCGCCGCTTCACGATCGCGCACTATCACGATCCCACCCTGGAAGCGGCGCGGATCGAACTGGTCCGCGCCTCGCAGCACGAATCGGAAATGCCGACCGAATCGTCGAAGGTGCAGGACCTGGCGAGCGAGATCGATCGCCGCTTCAGCAGCTGAAGAACCATAAGCCTTCGCCATAAGACTTCGCCATAAGTCGTCGCGATAAGTCTTCATCGGTGCGATGAAGGTCTTGCGACAAGAAGGCCCGCGCAACAAAAAGGTCTGCGCAACAAAAAGCCCCGCGCAACAAAAAAGCCCCGCATGCGGGGCTTTTTGTTTTCATGCCGGCGAGCTTCAGGCCGCTTGCACGATCCGCAAGGGATTGCGGTATTCCTTCAGCAACTCGGCCTCGCGCTCCTTGGCCTTGTGCAGGTGCGCTTCCTTGACGTGGCCGTAGCCGCGGATGTGCTCGGGGACGCTGGCGATCTCGGCGGCGAGATCGACGTTGCCGCCGTCCAGGGTCGCCAGCAGGCCGGTCACGGTCTGCTCGTAGTCGGCGATCAGCTGGCGCTCCATCTTGCGCTCTTCGGTGTAACCGAAGATATCGAGCTTGCTGCCGCGCAGCTTGCGCAACTTCGCCATCCACTTGAACGCGGTGAACACCCAGGGGCCGAATTCCTGCTTGATCAGGCGGCCCTGCTCGTCCTTCTTGGCCAGCAACGGCGGGGCGAGGTGGAACTTGAGCTTGTAGTCGCCGTCGAACTGCTGCTCCAGCTTGCGCTGGAAATCGCCGCTGGTGTACAGGCGCGCCACTTCGTACTCGTCCTTGTAGGCCATCAGCTTGAACGAATAACGCGCGACCGCCTCGGTCAGATCGGTCGAGCCCGGCGCCTTGGCCTGCTCGGCCGCACGCACCTTGGCGACGAACTCGGCGTAACGCTTGGCGTAGTTCGCGTCCTGGTACTCGGTCAGGAAGGCGATGCGGCGCGAGATCAGTTCGTCGAGCGAACGCGACAGGCGCAGGTCGTCGAGCGGCAGGAAGGCGACGTTGTCGCTGTCGGCGTTCGCAGGCACATGCCGCAGTTCGTCTTCGTTGCGGGTCGCGCGCGGGGCCGAGGTCGCACCCCATTCGTTGCCTTCCCATTCGCCCGGCGCCAGGTGCGGCAGGGCGTGCGGCGTGGCTTCGGCGGCGGTCGGCGCATTACGCACCAGGCCGGCGGCTTCGGCGACCGTCTTCGGGTCGATCGCGGCCAGGCGGCCCCAGGCGAACGCGGTCTTGTTCATCTCGATCGCGGCGCCGTTGAGCTCGACCGCGCGCATCAGCGCATCGAACGAGATCGGCACCAGCGCGCGCTGCCAGGCGTAGCCGAGGATGAACAGATTGGTCGCGATGGCGTCGCCGAGCAGCGCGGTGGCGAGCTGGGTGGCGTCGACCAGCAGCGGCTCTTCGCCGCCCAGCGCCTGGCGCACCGCGGCGACGATGTCGGCGGCGGGGAACTGCATGTCCGGACGCGTGGTGAAGGTGCCCGGCATGGCTTCGTAGGTGTTGAGCACGACCGCGCTGCGGCCGGCGCGCACCTTCGACAGCGCCCAGTAGTCGTTGACCACGACCATGTCGCAGCCGAGCACCAGGTCGGCTTCGCCGGCGGCGATGCGCACGGCGTGGATGTCGGCCGGAGTCTTGGCGATGCGGATGTGGGTGGTGACCGCGCCGCCCTTCTGCGCCAGGCCGGTCTGGTCGAGCACGCTCGCGCCCTTGCCTTCCAGATGGCCGGCCATGCCGAGCAGGGCGCCGATCGTCACCACGCCGGTGCCGCCGACGCCGGTGATGAGGATGTTCCAGGGCGTGTCGAGCGCCGGCAACTGCGGCGCCGGCAGGTTCTGCAGGCGGTCCTTGGCCGAGGAGCCCTTCTTCTTCTTGAGTCCGCCGCCTTCGACGGTGACGAAGCTCGGGCAGAAGCCGTTGACGCAGCTGTAGTCCTTGTTGCAATTCGACTGGTCGATCTCGCGCTTGCGGCCGAACTCGGTTTCCTTCGGCAGCACCGAGACGCAGAACGACTTCTTGCCGCAGTCGCCGCAGCCTTCGCAGACCAGGGTGTTGACCATCACGCGCTTCTGCGGGTCGATCATCTTGCCGCGCTTGCGGCGGCGGCGCTTCTCGGTCGCGCAGGTCTGATCGAAGATCAGCACGCTGGTGCCCTTGACCTCGCGCAGGCGCTTTTGCACCGCGTCGAGTTCCTTGCGGTCATGGAACTCCATGTCGCTGGGGAAAATCTCGCGCTTGTTCCACTTGGCGATGTCGTCCGACAGCAGGACGATGGTATGCACGCCTTCCGAACGCACCTGGTGGGCGATCTGCGGCACCGACAGGGTGCCGTCGACGGGCTGGCCGCCGGTCATCGCGACCGCATCGTTGTAGAGGATCTTGTAGGTGATGTTGACGCCGGTGGCGACCGACTGGCGGATCGCCAGCGAGCCGCTGTGGAAATAGGTGCCGTCGCCGAGGTTCTGGAACACGTGCTCGGTGTCGGTGAACGCCGATTGGCCCGACCAGGTCACGCCTTCGCCGCCCATGTGGGTGAAGGTGTTGGTGTCGCGGTCCATCCAGGTGACCATGTAGTGGCAGCCGATGCCGCCGAGCGCGCGCGAGCCCTCCGGCACCACGGTCGAGGTGTTGTGCGGGCAGCCCGAGCAGTAATGCGGCACGCGCGGGAACGAGGCGCGCGGCAGGGCGAGTTCGCTTTCCTTTTCGGCCATCCAGCGCAGCACGTTCTCCATGTGCTCGGAGTTGTGGAAGCGCTGGATGCGGCGCGCGATCACGCCGGCGATGCGAGCCGGGGTCAGCTCGCCGGTCGAGGGCAGGATCCACTCGCCGCTCTCGTCGTACTTGCCGACGATCGAGGGACGGCGCTCACCGTCCCAGTTGTACATCGATTCCTTCATCTGGCTTTCGATGAAGGCGTGCTTCTCCTCGACCACCAGGATGTCGTCGAGGCCGCGCGCGAACGCGCGCAGGCCGACCGGCTCCAGCGGCCAGGTCATGCCGACCTTGTAGACGCGGATGCCGAGGTCGGAGCAGGCGCGTTCGTCCAGGCCCAGGTATTCCAGCGCCTGCAGCACGTCGAGATAGCTCTTGCCGGTGGTGATGATGCCCAGGCGCGCGTTCTGCGAATCGATCACGGTGCGGTCGATGCCGTTGGCGCGGGCGAAGGCCTGCGCGGCCTTCACCGCGTACTGGTGCAGGCGCATCTCCTGGTCCATCGGCGGATCCGGCCAGCGGATGCTCAGGCCGCCCGGCGGCATGACGAAGTCGTCGGGGGTGACGATCTTCAGCGCCAGCGGATTGACGTCGACCGAAGCCGAGGACTCGACGGTTTCGGCGATGGTCTTGAAGCCGACCCAGCGCCCGGTGAAGCGCGACATGGCCCAGCCGATCAGGCCCATGTCGAGGATGTCCTGGACGCCGGCCGGGTTCAGGATCGGCATCATCGCGCTGGTGAACTCGCCTTCCGAGCCATGCGGCAGGGTCGAGGAGCGGCAGGCGTGGTCGTCCGCGGCCAGGGCCAGGACGCCGCCGTACTTGCTGGTGCCGGCGGCATTGGCGTGCTTGAACACGTCGCCGGTGCGGTCCACGCCGGGGCCCTTGCCGTACCACATGCCGTACACGCCCTCGACCTTGGCGCCGGGGAACAGGTTGGTCTGCTGGGTGCCCCAGACCATGGTCGCGCCGAGGTCCTCGTTGAGGCCTGGGGTGAATTTCACCCCCGAGGCTTCCAGGTACTTGCGCGCGCGCCACAGCTCCAGGTCGAAGCCGCCCAGCGGCGAGCCGCGGTAGCCGGAGATGAAACCAGCGGTGTTGAGGCCGGCGGCCTGGTCGCGCAGCCGCTGCATCAGCGGCAGGCGCACCAGCGCCTGCACGCCGCTCAGGTAGATGCGGCCTTCCTGACGGGTGTACTTGTGATCGAGCGAATAGTCCGTATCGAGGACGCTGTTGGTCAGGTCGGTATTCGCCGACGAAGGCGAGCTGAGTTCTGCGGTGCTGGTCATGGGCGGGCTCTCGCGGCGGTGCCGCGGGTTGGCTGGCGGGGCGGGACGGCATCCCGGCCGGGACGGCGGTGGCGCGCCGGGGCCCGAGCAAAGACTCGGAATTATAGCCTCTGGGCGGAATCGGGCCGGCAGTGGGACAAGAGTCACTGAGAGGGCGAGTGCAACTCGCTGAATGCGCACCTCCGTACCGGGGCGGATCGTGGACCGTCGGGTGGGGTTGGTGGTGGCTTGCGGGTCGCCGCGTCGGCCAGCCGAGCCACGCCGAGCAAGTCACGCCGAGCAAGTAAAGTCGCGTCATGAGCGCCTTCGACCAAGTCACCCTGACCACGCAACGCCTGTTGTTGCGACCGCTCGCCGCCGCCGATGCCGGCGCCCTGATGGCGATCTATGCCGATCCCGAAGTGATGCGCTACGGCAGCTCGCCGCCTTGGGATTCGATCGAGAAAGCCGACGCGCAGATCGTCCGCGACCGCGAGGCGATGGCCGCCGGCCACTTCCTCCGCCTCGGCCTGCAGCGGGTCGACGACGGCGCGCTGATCGGCACCTGCACCTTGTTCAATCTCGACCCGCCCTGCCGCCGCGCCGAGATCGGTTATGCCCTGGCCGTGTCGGCCTGGTCGCGCGGCTACATGCGCGAAGCCCTGCCGGCGCTGATCGATTTCGGTTTCGAGTCTATGGACCTCAACCGCATCGAAGCCGACATCGACCCGCGCAACACCGCCTCGACCAAGAGCATCGAACGACAGGGGTTCGTACGCGAGGGCTATCTGCGCGAGCGCTGGATCGTGCAGGGGGTGTTTTCGGATACGGCCTTGTATGCGCTGTTGCGCAGCGATTGGCAGGCGCAGCGGCGCAAGGTGGCTTTAGGGTAGGAGCGAGGCGAGTCGCGACCGCGTTGCTTCGGTCTCGCGAGGTTGCTTGGCCCTAGCCTCTAGCTATTGCCGTTGCTGTGCGCAGCCCCGCACTCGCGAAGGCAATAGAAGACCCGGAGGGCGGCCCGCATGGATGCGGGCCGTTTTTCATCGGGACAAGGATGTCCCGTATGAAAAAGCCCCGCGTATGCACCGCTCGTGCGGGCCTGTGATTCAAAGAAAAGCATTTTTCTTTGGTTACCTTTCTTTTGTTGCTTATGACAAAAGAAAGTAACCCGCCGCTTTAGTGGCGGAAGCTTTTGGCGTTTGATCTTGCTTCGCTTCTAAAAAGCTACAAGCAAGTGCAGAGCTTCCGTCCGCTCACGCGGCCGGGTTACTTTCTTTTGCTAAGCCCAAAAGAAAGCTAACCAAAGAAAAGGGCTCTCCTTGCAAGGGCACAGGCCACGAGTGCGATGCTGTCGCCGGGATTTTCCGATAAGACGTCCCTGTCTTATCGGAAAACGGCGCACGTCCTGTGCGCCGCCCTCCGGGTCTACTGTTGACCGGCAAAGCGGCAAAGCGGCAATGCAGATCAAAATCTCGGCAACGGCAACGGCAACGGCAACGGCAACGGCAACGGCAACGGCAACGGTTGGAGGCTCGGCTCCGGGGTTGGAGCGGCGCGAGCCGCGATCGCGCCGCTTCGGTCTTGCGCGGAATCCGGCTTTCCATGGCGGCCGCATCAATCGCGCCCGCTCCTATGTTTATATGGCGTGTCGACGACAGTGCACCCTGCAAGAGGATGTTCCGATGGCATCGTCTCAGTCCAACAACCGCCGTACCGCCGCCGCCTACGAAAAATGCGCGCGCGACTATGCCGCCTCGGTGTTGCCGCAACCGTCGGCGGCCGGGGCCGAGGCGCTGCGGCGGCTCGCCGATGCGCTGCCGTCCGGCGATGGCGTGCTCGAGATCGGGTCGGGTCCCGGATGGGATGCGGATTTCCTGGAGGCGCTCGCAGTGCCCGTGCATCGCACCGATGTGGCCCGGGCCTTCTGCGAATTCCAGGCCCAGCGCGGTCGGCGCGCGGAGGTGTTCGATCTGCTCGTGGACGAGGTCGAGGGCCGTTATGCGGGCGTCCTGATGTTGTGCGTGCTGCAGCATTTCGAACGTAGCGACCTGGACGGCGTGCTGCGCAAGCTGGCCCAGGCCCTGGTCCCGGAGGGTGTCTTGCTGCTGTCGTACCCGCTCGGCGAGGGCGAGTTCTGGGAGCACGGGGACTCGGGCAATTATCGGGTGGTGCTGTGGTCGGATGCGGGGCTGGACGACCGTCTGCGAGCTGCGGGTTTCGAGGTCGACTGGGCGTCGCGCTTCGACGGCAGAGAAGCCCCCTGGCGCTACGTGCTCGCCCGGAGGACGCGATGAGCCGGCGCGCCTGGTGGCTGTTCCTCGCTTTGGGCGTGATCTGGGGCGTGCCCTATCTGCTGATCCGAGTCGCCGTCGCCGACATCTCGCCGGTGTCGGTCGCGTTCGGGCGCACGCTGATCGGCGCGATGTTGTTGCTGCCGATCGCGGCGGCACGTGGCGCGTTGCGGCCGCTGTTGTCTCACTGGCGGCCCTTGCTCGCATTCACCGTGGTCGAGATCAGCATCCCGTGGTGGTTGCTGGGCTATGCCGAGACCCGCATCAACAGTTCGACCGCCGGTTTGTTGATCGCTACGGTGCCGGTGATGACCGCCGGCCTGATGGCCCTGAGCGGTCACGAGAAGCTGGACGGCCGCCGGCTATTGGGCCTTTGCGTCGGCCTGGCGGGCGTAGGCGCCTTGGTCGGCCTGGACATCGACGTGTCCAACGGTTGGGCGATGGCCGCCGCCCTGGCGACCGCGCTGGGTTATGCGCTCGGCCCGATCATCATCAGCCGCTACTTGTCCGATGTGCCGCCGTTAGGCGTCATCGCCGCCTCGCTGGCGCTGGCGGCGACGGCCTATGTGCCCTTCGTGCTCAGCGCGTGGCCGTCGCAGATCACGGTGGAGGCGGCCGGGGCCGTGGCGATACTGGGCGTGGTCTGCACCGCGCTGGCGTTCCTGCTGTTCTTCGCACTGATCGCCGAAGCGGGGCCGGCGCGGGCCACCGTCATCACCTACGTCAATCCGCTGGTGGCCTTGCTGTTGGGCGTGACCTTGCTGCACGAGCCGCTCACGTACGGCATGTGCGCCGGTTTCGTGCTGGTGCTGCTGGGTTCGTTCCTGGCGACGACGCGCAGCCCGCCCGCCGAGCCATCGCGCGCCGATCCGATCGAGCAGGGCGATTGAGGAAGATCATCGTCGTCGAGTGCATCGCCGACATACGGCGCTGACATCGGGGGCGCTGCGGCTGGATTCGGTCGTAGCGACGCGGGCGAGCAGGGATTAGGCCAACCCGCCGATCCAACTGCCCGTCACTCGCAAGCCGTCGTCCAATACGACCAAATCGGCGCGATACCCCGGGGCGATGCGTCCCAACTCGTGTCCTAGGCCGAGGAATTCGGCAGGATAAGTCGAGGCCATGCGGCATGCTTCGTCGAGCGGCAGGCCGAGGCGCTGCACGGTGTTGCGCACCGCGCTGGCCATGTCCAGCGCCGAGCCGGCGAGGGTGCCGGCGGCGGTGGTGCACTTGCCGTCGCGGCAGGTCATGGTTTCGCCGTAGAGGACGAAGTCTTCCTGCGTGCCGCCGACCGGCGGCATCGCGTCGGTCACCAGCATGATCTTGCCGCGCGGCTTGGCGGCGATGGCGATGCGCAGCGAAGCGTCGTGGACGTGTTCGCCGTCGACGATCACCCCGCACCAACTGTGCGGGTCTTCGATGCAGGCGCCGACGCCGCCGGGTTCGCGGCTGCCGAGTGGGGTCATGGCGTTGAACAGATGGGTCACGCCGCGCACGCCGTGGGCGAAGGCGTCGCGCAGGCGCTCATAGTCGGCGGCGGTGTGGCCGGCGCAGACCAGCACGCCGCGCGCGGCCAGCGTCTGCAGGGTGGCGTTGGCGAAGCGCTCGGGCGCGAGCGTGAGCATGGTCTTGCCGACGCCGAGCGAGGCGATCCGATCGAGTTCGGCTTCGTCCGGGGTGTGGAATTTGTTCGGGTTGTGCACGCCCTTGCGCGCCGCGGCCAGGTAGGGGCCTTCCAGGTGGATGCCGAGGATGCCCGGCACGCCCTGCTGGATCGCCTCGCGCACGGCGTCGATCGCCGCGACCATCACCTCGACGTCGTCGCTGATCAGGGTCGGCAGCAGGCCGGTGGTGCCGTACTGGCGATGGGCCTGGGCGATGCGACGGATGCCGTCGACCGTGGGCGTGTCGTTGAGCAGCACGTCGCCACCGCCGTTGACCTGGGTGTCGATGAAGCCCGGCACCAGGTACTGGCCGTGCAGGTCCACCGTTTGCGCCCCGCTCGGCGCCGGGCCGGGCACCACCGCGACGATGTGGCCTTCCTCGACGATGACGCTGAGGTCGGACTCGAAGCCGCGCTCGCTGAGCACGCGGCCGTTGACGAAGGCGGTGGCGGACATGCTGGGCCTCAGACCGTTTCGGTGACTTTGTTGAGATGCGGCGGCAGGTCCGGGTTGTGCCCGCGCGCCACCGACAAGGCGTTGACCGCCTTGTAGAAGCTCGCCACGGTCAGCAGCGGGGTCAACGCCGGATGCACCGAGCGCGCGGTCGGCAGCACGTCGCCGCCGGGCACGCCCGGCGCGGCCAGCCACACCGGCGCGCCGCGCGAGCGGAACTCGCGGGCCACCGCGACGGTGCCGTCGCCGGTGCCGTCGTCCTGGGCGAAGGCGAGCACCGGGAAGCCGGGGCCGACGATCGCCATCGGGCCGTGCCGCACTTCCGCGCTGCTGAAGGCCTCGGCGTGCAGGCCGCAGGTTTCCTTGAACTTGAGCGCGGCTTCCTGGGCCGCGCCGAGGCCGAGGCCGCGGCCGACCACGAACAGGTTGTGCGCATCGACCAGGCCGTCGACCAGCGGCGACCAGTCCTGGCGCCAGGCCTCGCGCAAGCCGTCGGGCAGGGCATGCACGGCGTTGAACAGAGCGGCGTCGTTGCTCCAGCGCGCGGTCAGTTGCAGCAGCGCGGCCAACGAGCACAGATAGCTCTTGGTCGCGGCCACGCTGGTTTCCGGGCCGGCGTGCAGGCCGAGCACGGTGTCGGCGATCTGCGCCAGCGGCGAATCGGTAACGTTGACCAGGGCGACGACATGGGCGCCGGCGGCCTTGGCGATCTCGGCGTTGCGCACCAGATCCGGGCTCTTGCCCGATTGCGACACGGTCACGAACAGGGCGCCGTCGAGTTTTGGCTGGATCGCGTACACCGAACCGACCGAAGGCGAGGCCGAGGCGGTGACCAGGCCGAGTTGGGTCTCGAACAGATACTTGCCGTAGGTGGCGGCGTGATCCGAGCTGCCACGCGCGCAGGTGACGATGAAGCGCGGCGGGTGTTTGTGCAGGCGTTCGGCGAGGTCGTCGACGACGTCGGCGTTGGCGGCGAATTGGCGGGCGACGGCATCGCCGGCTTCCTGCGCCTCGGCGTACATGCGCGTACTGGTGGCGTCGAGCAGGGTGTCTGTGGTCACGGCGTGGGTTCGCTCTGCAGTTCGGCGACGAAGTCGTAGGCATCGCCGCGATAGAAGGATCGGGTGAACTCGACGACGCGGCCGTCGTCGAGGAAGGTGCGGCGCTCGATGAACAAGCCGGGGGCGCCTTCGGGCAGGTTCATCAAGCGCGCCTGTTCGGCGTCGAAGGCGATCGCGCGCAACCGTTGCAGGGCGCGGGCCGGCTGGATGCCGAGCTTGGCGAAGGCCTCGTAGAGCGAGTTCTCGACGAAGTCCGGATGGGCGATCACCGAAGCCGGCACCACCGTGCGTTCGAGCGCGAGCGCCACGCCGTCGGCGGTGCGCAAGCGGTAATAGCGGATCACTCCCGCGCCCGGCGACAGGTTCAAGGCCATTGCCTCTTCGGGCGTGACTTCGCCGAGGCTGCGTTCGAGGAAGGTCGAGCGCGGGTCGAGCCCGCGCGCGCGCAGGTCGTCGGTGAAGCTGGTCAGGCGCGAGAACGATTTGACGATGCGTTCGGCGACGAAGGTGCCGGCGCCCTGGCGCTGTACCAGCAGGCCATCGGCCACCAGGCCGGCGATGGCCTTGCGCACGGTCACCCGCGACAGGTCGAGCAGCTTGCCGAGCTCGCGTTCGCCGGGCAGGGCCTGGCCGGCGGTCAGTTCGCCGTTCTCGATGGCGTGCTGCAGGGACCGGCGCAGGTGCTGATAAGCCGGCGCGCGTCGGGCGTCGCTCTGGCGGCGGAACTCGCTGACCAAGTAGGGCTGCATGGCAAAAAGATACCAGTCGCAGACCACTGGCGGCAACAAGTGTCTGATTCGCCTGCGTAAATGATTGAAAAATGGATAATTTGTCGAAGTGGTATCTTACTGGTATCTTTACTGGTATGGTTCCTAACGAGACCTGTCCGAGCCCGCCCATGAGTGTCTACTCCGTGCCGACCCCCTCCCACGCCCCGCATCTGGCGCCGCTGGCCCCGTTCGACCTGGTGATTTTCGGCGGCACCGGCGACCTGGCCCTGCGCAAGCTCCTGCCCGCCTTGTTCCACCGCTATGTCGACGGCCAGATCGTCGCCGGCACCCGTATCGTCGCGATCGCCCGCGACGAACGCAGCGACGAGGACTACCGCGGCAAGATCCGCGAGGCGCTGCAGAATTTCGCCGGCGAGCAGGCGCGCGACGGCGACGCCCTCAACGGCTTTCTGGCGCTGCTGTACTACCGCCGCCTCGACCTCAGCTCCGACGCCGCCTGGCCCGAGTTCGCCGCCGAGTTTCCCGACGAAGAACGCGTCCGCGTGTTCTACCTCGCGGTCGGCCCGGACCTGTTCGGCGTGGTCGGCGACCGCCTGCACTCGCACGGCCTGGTCGGGCCCAAGACCCGTGTCGTGGTCGAGAAGCCGCTCGGCAAGGACGGCGCCAGCGCCGACGCGATCAACGACGCGCTCGGCCGGGTGTTCGCCGAAACCCAGATCTTCCGCATCGACCATTACCTCGGTAAGGAAACGGTGCAGAACCTGACCGCGTTGCGCTTCGGCAACGCCTTGTTCGAGCCGCTGTGGAAGGCCGAACACATCGACCACGTGCAGATCACCGTCGCCGAGACCGTCGGCGTGGAATCGCGCGCGCCGTACTACGACAAGTCCGGCGCGCTGCGCGACATGGTCCAGAACCATCTGCTGCAACTGCTGTGCCTGGTCGCGATGGAGCCGCCGTCGTCGCTGGCCGCCGACGCGATCCGCGACGAGAAACTGAAAGTGCTGCGCGCCTTGCGCCCGATCGAGAACGGCAATGCCGCGCAATCCACCGTGCGCGGCCAGTACAAGGCCGGCGCGGTCGACGGCCGCGCGGTGCCGGGCTATGCGCAGGAACTCGGCGCGCAGTCGCTCACCGAAACCTTCGTGGCGATCAAGGCCGAAGTGAAGAACTGGCGCTGGGCCGGCGTGCCGTTCTACCTGCGCACCGGCAAGCGCCTGGCCGAGCGTTCGTCCGAGATCGTGGTGACCTTCCGTCAGGTGCCGCACTCGATCTTCGAAGACCTCACCGAACAGGACCCGTCGAGCCGGCTGGCGCCGAACAAGCTGGTGCTGCGCCTGCAGCCCGACGAAGGCGTGAAGCTGTGGCTGATGAACAAGGTGCCCGGCCCCGGCGGCCTGCGCCTGCGCCACGTGCCGCTGGACATGAGCTTCGCCGCGGCCTTCGGCGGACGTCAGGCCGATGCCTACGAGCGTCTGCTGATGGACGTGGTGCGCGGCAACCCGATGCTGTTCATGCGCCGCGACGAAGTCGACGCGGCCTGGAAGTGGATCGATCCGATCCGCGCCGCCTGGGCCGCGAGCGCCGAGGCGCCGCGCCCGTACACCGCCGGCAGCTGGGGCCCGAGCGCCGCAGTGGCCTTGATCGAACGCGATGGGAGGACCTGGCATGAAGATGCAGGCTGAGCGACTGAAAGTGATCGAACCCTTGCCCCTGCCGTTGCACGAGCGTCTGTTCGAGGATGGCGAGCAACTCGCGCAAGCCTTGGCGAAACAGGTCGCGGCGGATCTGCGCGGCGCGCTTGCGCGCCACGGCGAAGCCTGCATCGCGTTGTCCGGCGGCAATACGCCGAAGCGCTTCTTCCAGGCCTTGTCGACCCAGACTCTGGACTGGGCGCGGGTGACGGTGCTGCCGATCGACGAGCGCTGGCTGCCGCCGGAGCATCCGCGCTCGAACGAGCGCCTGCTGCGCGAATTCCTGTTGCAGCACAACGCCGCCGTCGCGCGCCTGTTGCCGCTGTACCGCCCGACCGAAACCCCGGAAGCGGCGCTGATGCCGGTGCTGACCAAGATCGCCAACGAAGGCCTGCCGCTCGACGTCGCCGTGCTCGGCATGGGCGACGACGGCCACGTGGCCTCGTTGTTCCCCGACCTGGGTTACGACAATCCGGCCTTGCGCGAAATCGGCCTGCAGCCGCGCGGCCGCGCACCGGTGATGTCGATCCGCACCGCGGCGATGCCGGAACCGCGCATGACGTTGACTCTCAGCGCGATCTTCACCGCGCCGGCCTTGTACCTGCACATCGAAGGCGAGAAAAAACGCGCAGTGCTCGACGGCGCCCAGCGCGATCCGCGCAGCGCGCTGCCGATCCGTTCGGTGCTGAGCGGCGCGCCGGTTACGCCGACCTTGTACTGGAGTCCTTGAAGACTCCGCTTTAGCTTTCGATTCCCGATTCCCGATTCCCGATTCCCGTCCCACGTTCCGTCTCTCTCGCTCCAAACTTGGAGTCCGCAGCACTCTTGGACTCCGCAGACAGCCAGGCCCAGGCTCCCTCCCCTCCCAAGCTCAGGCCTTTGCTGTCGCCCCCTTCCCGAAGGGGGCTGCGTCCGCTTGGCGGGCGCGGGGGGATTTGCTTTTGCCTCGGCTTCTCAGGAAGGTGTAGGTAGAGCCAATCCCCCTAACCCCCCTTTTTCGAAGGGGGGAACTGGCCGGCGCCATCGCAGGCGCCCCGAACGAATCGAGTACCCGTGAATACCCCAATGCATCCCGTTGTCGCGCAAGTCACGCACCGCATCCAGGAACGCAGCCGCGCGCGCCGCAATGCCTATCTCGCCCGCATCGATGCGGCCTTGAGCAGCGGCCCGCAACGCCGACGTCTGTCCTGCGGCAATCTCGCCCACGGTTTCGCCGCCTGCGCGCCCGGCGACAAAAGCGCGCTGCGCTCGGGCCATGCGCCCAACCTGGGCATCGTCACCTCGTTCAACGACATGCTGTCGGCGCATCAGCCGCTGGAGCGGTTTCCCGATCTGCTCAAGGCCGCCGCGCGCGAGGCCGGCGCCACCGCGCAAGTTGCCGGCGGCGTGCCGGCGATGTGCGACGGCGTCACCCAGGGCCGCGAAGGCATGGAGCTGTCGCTGTTCTCGCGCGATGTCATCGCCATGTCGACCGCGATCGCGCTTTCGCACGACATGTTCGACGCCGCCCTGTACCTGGGCGTGTGCGACAAGATCGTGCCGGGGCTGCTGATCGGCGCGCTGCACTTCGGCCACCTGCCGGGCATCTTCGTGCCGGCCGGGCCGATGACCTCGGGTCTGCCGAACGACGAAAAATCGCGGGTGCGCCAGCGCTACGCCACCGGCGACGCCTCGCGCGAGGAACTGCTCGAAGCCGAGGCGCGCAGCTACCACGGCCCGGGCACCTGCACCTTCTACGGCACCGCCAATTCCAACCAGATGCTGATGGAACTGATGGGCCTGCATCTGCCGGGCTCGAGCTTCGTCCATCCCAATACGCCGCTGCGCGATGCGCTGACCGCGCAGGCCGCGCAGCGCGCCGCGCAGATCACCGCGCTCGGCGACGACTACCGGCCGATCGGCCGCATCGTCGACGAACGCGCGATCGTCAACGGCGTGATCGGCCTGCACGCGACCGGCGGTTCGACCAATCACCTGCTGCACCTGATCGCGATGGCCGCGGCGGCGGGCATCGAGCTGCGGCTGGAGGATTTCGACGCGTTGTCCTCGGCGATCCCGCTGTTGGCGCGGGTCTATCCGAACGGCAGCGCCGACGTGAATCACTTCCATGCCGCCGGCGGTCTGGCCTATCTGATCGGCGAACTGCTCGACCACGGCCTGCTGCACGGCGATGTCGAAACCGTTGCCGGCCCGGGCCTGGCGCGTTACCGCATCGAGGCGCGGCTCGACGAGGCCGGCCACGTCATGCACGTGCCGTCGACGCCGACCAGCGCCGACACCGCGGTGCTGCGTCCCGTCAGCGAACCGTTCCGCGTCGACGGCGGCCTGCGCGTGCTCGACGGCAATCTCGGTACCGCCGCGATCAAGGTCTCGGCCGTGCCGGAAGACCGTTGGACCGTGGAAGCGCCGTGCCGCGTGTTCACCGAGCAGCATCAGGTCAAGCAGGCTTTCGAGCAGGGCGAACTCGACCGCGACGTGATCGTGGTCGTGCGCTTCCAGGGCCCGCGCGCCAACGGCATGCCGGAACTGCATCAGCTCACCCCGACCTTGAGCGTGCTGCAAAAGCGCGGCCATCGCGTCGCTCTGGTCACCGACGGCCGCATGTCGGGCGCCTCCGGCCAAGTGCCGGCGGCGATCCACGTCACCCCCGAAGCCGCTTGCGGCGGCCCGCTGGCGAAGCTGCGCGACGGCGACGTGCTGCGCGTCGATGCGATCGCCGGAACCCTCAGCGTGCTGGCGCCGGTGGACTGGAGCGAGCGCGAGAACGCGGTCGTCGACCTGTCCTCGCACCACGTCGGCCTCGGCCGAGAACTGTTCGCCGCGTTCCGCGACTACGCCGCACCCGCCGACCGGGGCGCCGGCGTGTTCGGCGCGCTGCCGCTGTGATCGTCCACCCGAATCCCTGATTCCTAACCTTCGGACCCTCATGCCCGCTCCCGCACGCACCACCTTCTTGTTCGATCTCGACGGCACCCTCGTCGACAGCGTCTACCAGCACGTGCTCGCCTGGAAACAGGCGCTCGATGCCGACGGCATCCCGCTGTCGGTGTGGCGCATCCATCGCAAGATCGGCATGAGCGGTGGTTTGTTCACCAACATTCTGCTGCGCGAGACCGGCATCGACATCACCCCCGAACGCATCGAGCGTCTGCACCGCCTGCATGCCGAGGCCTATGGCCGGCAGGCGACCCAGATCCGTCCGCTGCCGGGGTCGATCGAGTTGCTCGCCTATCTGACCGAGAACCGGATCCCCTGGGCGATCGCCACCAGCGGCCGCATGGAGACTGCGCGCCATAATCTGGTCGCGCTCGGCGTCGATCCCGACGTCACCCCGGTGATCACCCGCGACATGGTCAAGCACGCCAAGCCCGATCCGGACTTGTTCCTGGCCGCCGCCGACAAACTCGGCGCCGACATCGAACATTCGATCGTGGTCGGCGATAGCATCTGGGACCTGCTCGCCGCGCGTCGCGCGCGTTCGCTCGGCGTGGGCCTGCTCTCGGGCGGCTACGGCCAGGAAGAACTCGAGCGCGCCGGCGCCTTCCGCGTTTACGAAGACCCGGCCGACCTGCTCAGGCATATCGACGAAGTGGCTGCGCGCGCTTGAGCGCGACGCGCCGAACGACAGGAGTGAGGCAATGAGCTCGATGCAGGATCTGCAGGCGCGCGTCGCCGCCGTGTTGGCGCTTGCGCCGGTGGTGCCGGTGTTGGTGATCGACGAACTGAAGGACGCCGTGCCCTTGGCGCGCGCATTGGTCGCCGGCGGCTTGCCGGCGATCGAGGTGACCCTACGCACCGCGGTGGCGCTCGACGCGGTGCGCGCGATCGCTGCCGAAGTCGAAGGCGCCGCGGTCGGTGTCGGCAGCGTGCGCAAGCCGTCCGACTTCAGCGACGCGCTCAAGGCCGGCGCGACCTTTGCGGTATCGCCGGGCAGCGCACCGGGCCTGATCGCCGCGGCGCGCGACATCGACCTGCCGTGGCTGCCGGGCGTGGCGACGGCATCGGAAGCGATGGCCTTGTTCGAGCACGGCTACACCCAGCTCAAGTTCTTCCCGGCCGAATCGATCGGCGGCGCCACGGCCTTGAAAGCGATCGGCGGCCCGCTGCCGGAACTGCGTTTCTGCGCGACCGGTGGCATCGGCGTGCACAACGCGCACGAGTACCTGGCGCTGAGGAACGTGCCCTGTGTGGGCGGTTCGTGGGTAGCGCCCGCGGCGGCGGTCAAGGCCGGCGATTGGGGCAAGGTGGAGGCGCTGGCGCGTGAGGCGGTCGCGTTACGCGGCTGATCGCTCGGCGATAGCGTGGTTTTGCTGTTGCTACTTTTCTGCCGCCACTTGAGAAGCCTTCCCATGTAGGAGCGACGTGAGTCGCGACCCCGGGATGCGCGGACGCAACAACACCGATGTCATCCATCGAAGCGGCGTGCCGTCGTGAGGGTAGGAGCGGCGTCCTAGTGGATTTCCTTCGGTCACAAGTCGCGACCGCGCTGCGACGGGTTTGCGACGATAGCGATGTTTCTGTTGTCGCTGTCGCTATCGCTGTTGCTGTGCGCAGCCTTGCACTCGCGAAGGCGATAGAAGACCCGAAGGGCGGCGCGCAGGGATGCGCGCCGTTTTTCATCGGGACAGGGATGTCCCGTATGAAAAAGCCCCGCGTATGCATCGCTCGTGCGGGCCCTTGACTCAAAGAAAAGCATTTTTCTTTGGTTACCTTTCTTTTGTTGCTTATGACAAAAGAAAGTAACCCGCCGCTTTAGTGGCGGAAGCTCTTGGCGTTTGATCTAGTTTCTTTAGAAGCCTGAGCAAGAGCAAAGCTTCCGTCCGCTGACGCGGCCGGGTTACTTTCTTTTGCTAAGCCCAAAAGAAAGGTAACCAAAGAAAAGGGCTCTCCTTGCAAGGGCACAGGCCACGAGTGCGGTGCTGTCGCCGGGATTTTCCGATAAGACGTCCCTGTCTTATCGGAAAACGCCGCACGTCCTGTGCGGCGCCCTCCGGGTCTCCACTTGACCGGCAAAGCGGCAAATCAAAATCACGGCAACGGCAACGGCAACGGCAACGGCAACGGCAACGGCAACGGCAAATCCCCCTAGCCCCCTTTTCCAAAAGGGGGAGAAGAGCAAAGGCGCGTCGTCGTGGTCGTGCGGCGGCTTACGGCGTCTGCAACGGACGCGGCGGGGCGGTCGAGCCTCGGACTACCAGGATCGGGCTGAAGCCTTCGTTCGGCGGGACTTCCAGGGGCTGATCCACTTCGCGGCGCAGTTCGGCGATCAGGCGATACGCCGCGTGACGGGCGATCTCTTCGGTGGCCTGGCGTGCGGTGGTCAGGGTCGGCCAGGATTGCTTGGAGAACGGGCTGTCCTCGAAACCGGCGATCGACAGGTCGTAGGGCACGTGCATGCCGCTCGACTTCGCCGCGGCCAACACGCCGGCGGCGATTTCGTCGTTGCTGCCGAAGATCGCGGTCGGGCGGTCGGGCAGGGCGAACAAACGCCGGGCGCCGCGGAAGCCGTCGTCGAAGGAATAGTCGCCCGGCAGCACCAGGTTCTCGTCTTCGGCGATGCCGTAGTCGTTGAGCGCCTGGGCATAGCCCTTGTAGCGCTCCCAACTGGAACGGTGCGATTTGCCGCCCCACAGGAAGCCGATGCGCTGGTGGCCGAGTTGGATCAGGTGTTCGGTGATGTCGTAGGCGGCGTCGCGGTCGTCGACCCAGACGCAGGGCGAGCCGTCCTTCGGGTCTTCGGCGGCCGAAACGATGCGCACCAGGCGGATGCCGTGGGCGACCAGTTCGCTGACCAATTCCATGCGCTCGGACATCGGCGGCGCCAGCACCAGGCCGGCCAGGCGCGCGCCCTGGACCAGATCGATCAGGTCGGCGGCGAGCAGCGGCGAGGACGAATCGCAGGGATGGATCTGCAGGCCGTAGCCGGTTTCGCGGCAAGCGGCCAGGACGCCGTTCTGCACGCTGATGATGTAGTACGGGTTCGGGTTGTCGTAGACCACGCCGAGCGCATACGGCTGCGCGCTGCGCAGGCTGCGCGCCGACGGGTCGGGGCGGTAGTCGAGTTCGGCGATCGCTTCGTGGACCCGGGCGCGGGTACGCGCGCGGACGCCGGATTCGTCGTTGATCACGCGCGAGACGGTCTTCAGCGAGACCTGGGCCAGTTCGGCGACGTCTTTGATGGTGGGTCGGCGCACGGGGTTCTCGCGAGTCAGCGCAAAACCGGCGCTGCTGCGCCGGATGAGGTCCTAGCCTACTCGCCGGGTCAGGGCTTGGGTACCACGGCCAGGGTCAGGCGCGAGATGCAGGCCAGTTTGCCGGCCTCGTCCTCGATGCGGATTTCCCAGACCTGGGTGCTGGCGCCGACGTGCACGGGACGTGCGGTACCGGTGACGGTGCCGCTGCGCACGCCGCGGACGTGGTTCGCGTTGATCTCGATGCCGACGCACATCTTGCCTTCGGGCACGCTCAGGTTGGCCGCGCTGCTGCCCAGGGTTTCGGCGAGCAGGACCGAGGCGCCGCCGTGGAGCAGGCCGTAAGGCTGGTGGGTGCGGGCGTCGACCGGCATGGTGCCGCGAACGTAGTCCGGGCCGATTTCGGTGAAGACGATGCCGAGCGGCTCCATCGCAGTGTTGCGCGAGAGCTGGTTGAGGTCGGCGACGGTGTTGTGGCCGCGGAACAGGGGACGCGCGGCGGAGGGAGCGGTGTCGGAGGCATTCATCGCCTCACGATAGCGGCGATGCGGCGGTGGAGCCAGTCGCGAGCGTCGGCTCGCAGGCATTGCGGGCGTGCATCGGGTGCTGCAGTGAGGCGATGGAGCGGCGCTTGGGCGGCGCTTGGGCGATTGGCTCGAGGCGGTCGGGTGGCCCGGCGTCCTCTAAAAAGCCCGGAACGGCGCGCGTTGAACAGTGGGGACTGTGCGCGCCGGTCCGGGTCGGAAAGAGGAGGGGGTGGTCACCGCGTTCGGCCGGCCCATGGACGAACGTCTGCGCTCAGGCGAAGCGGAAGCGCGGCTGGACCCAGTTGCTGGCGTAGCTGCGGTTGCTGGCGTAGCCGCTGCTGTTGCCGTAGCCGACGCCGAAATCGCGCTGGCGGTGCTGGTGGCGGACGGTCGGGGCAGCCTGGACGGTGGCGGTAGCGGTCGTGGCGGTCGGGGAAACGGTGCGGGCGTTCTGGGCGTTCATGGCGGGCTTCCTGTGTCGTGGGGGCTGTAGTGACTCGGTGTGTTGGTAAAGTACAACACCTAAACAATCTTCGCTATGTGCTGGAAGTCATGCCCCGGTGTTTCGGGGCGCCCGGCGGGGTTCCGGGCCCCGGCGGCTGGGTTGCGAGCGCCGGGATTGTGGATAGAGATGTGGCGAGGGGCGCGGAGGTTGCAATCGCGCACCCATGACTGAAGACCTAGATCAGGCGAGGGATGTGACCAACCGAAGGGAAGAGAGCCGGATTGGCTGCATGCGCATCACGAAGACGAGAGCGCTCAGCCATGGTCCATGGCCAGCTCCCGGCACGATTGGGGCAGAGCGGAGATTGCGGAGCCCCATGCTCGGAGCGATACCGGAGCGCTCCGGCCGACTAAGCTCGGTGAGCGGGTCTCGTGCGGGCTTCAGCAGGCTACGAGGTTGAGCGCCACGCCGACCGCTTCGCCGGCGCCGTTGATCGTCGCGGTGGTCAGGCGCGCATGATTGAACGAGATGTCGCTCAGCCAAACGCCCGCCAACCCCAGGTAAAGGAAATAGGCCAAACCCACGTAGTCGCCGAACACGACGGTGCGCAGCCAGTCCTGCTGGAACAGATAGAAATAGGCGGTGATGGCCGCCGCACCCAGCATTACCAGGGTTGGCAGCAGCAAATGCAGGCCGGCGCGAGGCCGGGTCAGCGTCACCACGCCGAGCAGCCCGAACACCAGCAGATTCGCGGTGCTGAAGATGCGGAACTCGCGGATCAAGGCGTCGGCGACTTGCATGTATTTGGCGCGGATCGTGCGGGTCAGGCGCGTGTCCGAATCCAGCAGGCGTTCGCGCTGCATCTGCAGCGCCGCGGTAGCGCCGGCTTCGATCCGGTCGCGGCAGGCGCAGTCGGGATCGCGCATCTGCGTTGCGATCTCGGCGACCCGGCGCGGCAGGCCGGTTTGCAACTGCTGGCCGATCAGCGCGATACGCGCACGGCTGCGTTCGGACATCCGCGTCGCGATCCGCGACACCGTGGTGTCGTCCAGGGTGTGCAGGGTTTCGCCGACGCGTTGCTCTACTTCGACCCGGATCAGGTCGCGGGCCAACGATTCGATCGCGGTGGGTCGCACGAACGAATAAACGAGTGCGCCGCCGAATGCCAGCACGCCCAATACGCTTACAAGCAACGCGACGATACGCATCGAAAGGCTCCGGTCCATGGCTCGAATCGCCCCCGCTCAGACACGTACTGGCCGGGCGAGTTCCATCCGGTGCCGATGCGGGCGAGCGCAGCGGATCAGCCCTGCGGCAGCGCCACTCATGGCGCGCAAGTCGGGCCGCAATCAAAGAATCGGAGCCAGCCCCGCGCCGAACGCAGTGAACATGCGCGTAGTGAGGCTTTTCACGCCGAGGTTGACCTCGGGGAAATCGCCGACCGGTTTGTAGCAGGCACGGAAGCCCGGGTCGGTGCGGTACAGCGGGCTCGGGCAGTTCGGGCGATGGAAAGGTGCTCTGACCCGGTTTTGTACCGATATGCCACACCAAGTTCAACAACGCCCCGAACTACAGCGGCGCGCCCGGACTGCTCGGTAAGTCCCCCTTTGACGGAACACCCATCTTCTGACTCAGAAACAGGGGATGCGACAGTGCAGATTCGCGATCACGGGCATACCCGTGCGCGAATCGCATCGCGATTAAGTCCGTCCAGCGAGAACGCCTCCAATGCGAAGTAGCAGCCTGATCTAGATGCGTCAAAGACGTATGCGGCACTGTATCCAGCTGGAGCCCCTAAATCTTCGCGGTGACCTGTGCTCGTGTTCAGGCGAAATATGTTCAGCGGAGTGGAAAACCCGAACAGATAGGCATTTCCGCTGTTATAGCGGAGCGGAATAATATTGCGCTCTGGATGCGTTGGGTCGATAGCGGTCTTATACAGAGTTAAATCGTTGGCGAGCGGGCGCCAGACTAGCGGTCGTTGGCCATGTGAAGCGGCGTCAGCGGAGCCGGCGATAGCTCCATCCTTGGAAACGCCAATCGGGTAGCTGACCAAAAAGGGGTCGCCGCCTGGGATCGAGTTCTCGAGAAGTCGCGGCAACATCGTGTCCGACTGCCAAACAGCGATCTCAATCAGCTGATTGCCATCATCGTCCTCATCCTCGTCGGCGCACGTGCCAACTACGAAATCCGCCGAGACAAAGCGAGCGATGCAGGTCATGTCGCGGGGAATCTTCAGGCGATGAGCTTGATAGGTCGCTAGTAAAGAATCACGCCGCCACACGACCGGATCGCTGCCATCGCTGCCCTGATTTGGGCAGGAACCCACCACTGCCGGATCCACAGCGTTGTCGTCCTCGACGCCAACGGCGACGCATCCTTCACCTAAGGTCCCTAGTAGGCCGACTTTCAGTTCCGTGGGACGACCGATCGGGTTTCTCCATAGCGCTGGATAGGCGTTTCCGTTTCGGTCGACCGTTGTGCCAATTACGACGCCTACGCTACTGAAGCCATTGACAGTCGCTCGCTCGTGGCCGATGACTGGTTGCAGTGGCAGTAATGTTGTTTGTTGCGGAAGCCACAGATATCCGCGTTGCAAAGAGTTGTCTGCGCATTGCACAAACACCGTGCCGTTATTCGCGATGCCGCGAACGTCACACGAAGGGTCGGGGCTCCTGATATAGGACGGTTGTCCTTGCAGCGGGACTCTCACGAGGCCCTCGTAGGGCTGCGTACATATACCGGTAAACTCGCCAAGATCGTTAATCCGCATCCCGCGGCAGCTCTTGGCAACTGGTTCGAAGATCTCCGCTGCCGATGCGCTTCCAGCGGCTGAAAGTGTTATCGCTGACAAGAACAACAACGCTGCCCGATTGGTCAATGCCGTCACTTTAGCCTCCGATTCGGTAGTGCACGCATCAGGAATGCTGGCTTGCCGATGCCGATGCCGATGCCGATGGCGACGCGATGAGGCGAGGCATGTCGCGTGCATCGCGTCAGCAGCGAAATAATCGTCATTAGCGTGGCGGACGAGCGTGATCGCTGCCTCAATTGATCAATCGATCACCAAAGCTCACTCCAAGCGCCGGTGCGTAGGCGCTACAGCGGCCGACTGCTGCTTTCCGGTGTTGGCTGTGCGTGAGCATTTGTTTTGTGCTCAATTTTGGAAATTTATGAACCTCTGGATCCAACTCGCGATCTGGGTTGTGAGCTATTCGTTTCGGCGGCCGCACGGCCGAAACCGCCGCAGCCCAAGCCGGCCGCGTTCGGCGACTTCCAGTTCCCCCAGATGAGGACACACCGCAACTGCGAACCGGGTCAGAGTGGCTTCCGACAGAGGCTGGATGGAAAGGTGCTCTGACCCGGTTTTGGTCGCTCATTGGACTGCAGCCGAGTGCGACGGTCGCGTGGTTGTCCATCGACGGGATCAGCCTTTTGGCCGAATAAGGGCCCGCGCAAAGAAAAGGCCCCGTCGCCGGGGGCTATAAGTTGATGAGATTTAAGGGGGCGGTTTCCTTAGATTTAATGGCAGGACGTATTAGGGAACCACAATTTGCGTTTCCAGCCCGTCGGGATTGCGAACAAAAAGCTCCTTTGAGGTTACGAAGCCTGTTGCCGCGTTGCCTTCCTTGCCGTTTTTTACCGAGAGTTCAGAGGTCGGAACACAGTAGCGCTTTGGCACAATGGGCCTAGAGTATTTAAAACATAATCTTTCGCCGGTAATTTCGTAGAGGTACCATGTTGAATAGGCATGCTCGACGCTATCGATATAAAGGGATTTAAATTTTTTTTCGGACACGTCGTCGGTTCTGAGGAGCATGTATACCGGAGTTACTGCAACAATTATCATTGCTAAAGCTAGGAACCATTTTTTCATGGCTGCTCACTCATTGAATTTTGCCGGATTAGTAAGCCTATTGTCTTTGAAGGCGCCGTTCTTTTTCCATAACTCAATGCTGCCCTGAATATATCGCGGGGTATCTGCGCCAACCATCCAGTCGTCTACATTCATTTTTGCACCTTTGATCGTATGCTCAAAAGCATACTTGATCCACGACGCGCAATTGCCACGCAGTTCGTTGTGCTTCCAACGCTGCTGCGTTGCCTCTCTAAATCGGGCTAATTGCTTGTCCGATAGCTGGATGTAGAACCGGGTGGACTCCAGAGGGTTGCGAACCGGGTCAGAGTGGCTTCCGGCAGGGGCCAGATGGAAAGGTGTTCTGACCCGGTTCTGTAATACTTCTAGTCCCTATAAGTTAGTTAACCTACTAGCACCTGCTAAGCGTTGGACTCAGCCACCATTACTGCCCCGGCACCTTCAAGGAAGGTGCCGAGCCGATGTGGACTAGTTCTATTTTTCACAAACCAAGCTGGCTGGATTGCTGGTGCCACCCTGTTGGGGGGTGAAATCACAGGATCTAACGGCCCCGAGGTTTCTCGTGAGCGTGGCGGCGGAACCCGTATATTCGCACTCAACCCAGGTATCTGTCTTTCCAAAGCCCCAAGTTTGCGTCCCTTTCTTTTTCCCTGGAACCGGCATTACTGATCGGCGCTTAGAGGGCTCGCCGACGTAAAGCATCACCCCTTTTAAAGGCCGCGAATGCTTGTAAACCGAAACAGTCCAGCCTGAAACAGGTTTGACGCTCTGGGTGTCTTCAATCACCGGCGGGCATGCGGTGATTTGCATCCCAATAGCTAATGCCACAGCAGGAACTGACATAAATCACCAGATGATAGTTGGGGAATTAGAGGCGGAGTCTACGTATTGGATTGCACCGGCCTTTGAAGGGGCGGAGCTATATGAGCTCCTGATTTTTCTAGGAAGAAAGGCCCCATCGCTAGGGCCTTTCGATCTTGGGCTACTCTTTTCTGGGCTTAGTAACGAATAAGTATTTGACTCGCTGCTAGACAGAAGTATCGTTCTGATCAAACACCGTTAGAGCAACTGCCGCAGCCTCAACAACCAGTGTCCAGCGCGGGTCTTTCATATAGTTCAGATCGGGCCTATCCCCAAGCTCATCGATAAGCGGCTTAAGAACCTTGCTGAGACATAGCAATGGCTCTACCTCAGGCGGAAACAATACATCTCCTATGCAGCCAGCTGGATTCGGAAGCACTTGGTTGTCGTAAAGCAAGTTTACGGTCAACGATAGGTCGTCATAACGACTTCCTTCTTTGCGATATACGCCCCATTCCTGCTCTTGGTAAGTTCTGTCGGCAAGCGATCGAAGTGCACTGATAACATTCTCCCGAGCCTCCGGGAAGCGGATATGCCCTACGGGCGGTTCCATTCGGTCCATTTGATCCAATCCTCAACAGGTATATGGGCATGAGGGTTTTCCCGTAGGTTTCCCGAAATTGGCTTGCCTTTAGGTCCCAGAATGGAAAGGTGCTCTGACCCGGTTTTGTTGATGGTTGAGAAACTAGAGGCAGATTGAGGGCCGCGCCTCGGTGGTGCCAAGAGAAAAAATCGCCTCCTTAATTGCATCCGGATGTCGACCTATTAATTCGCGGCTCCCTCGTTACTTTCCAAGGTCGGAAAGACTATACGTGACGATCTTGCCACTCTTGCTGTACTTAAAAGCCAAGTGCCACCCCTTCTGCTCCGGCCAGGCGCGACTTGGATCGGGGTTTTTTGGGGGAGTGATTGCTGGACCGAAGTGCACGATTCCGCTGTATAAGTTGTCGAGTCCTTTGGTGGATTCATCTGGCTCGATGAAATTTGTCGAGAACAGTTGATCGATGTTCGCGACACTGCATCCACGACAAATGATCTTTCTCTTTATCGCCTCAATGCACAAATTGAGGCGTTCGTATTCATTTGCCTTCTTATATTGCTGTGCTGCTACCTTCGACCAATTTTCCTGAGCAATCGCAGCGTCTGTAAGCATAATGCAGCTAAGACCTATGAACGATGCCAACAAGGTGGAAGCGCAAATTCTCATGTCAGCTCCTTAAGGGCAGGTGTTGCACCACATGGTTTTCGGGTAACTGCGAACCGGGTCAGAGTGGCTTCCGACAGAGGCTAGATGGAAATGTGCTTTGACCCGGTTTTTCGGCTTCCAATGGTGAATCTTGCGTGGACTCCATTGCCTCCATTTGGAAAGGCTCTGGCAAAGGTTGCTTTGTGCGCGCCATGCACGAATGCTGCGCCAGCCAATCTCGTGCGTTGCGACTGAGCGAGGAGCCTTAGCTGAACTATTCAGTCACCCATGAAAAAGCCGGCGCCTTCCTCTCGGAAGACGCCGGCTCATTGCGGCTCGCAAGACCGGGCGACTTTTATCTAAAAGATTCAAGTGCAGCGCGCGCCGCAGCTCGTCAGTTTTCAGTGGTGTACGAACCTATCGTGGGTTCGATTGCCACCCTCACCGTGCCGTCGACCTCTTGGGTAATGCTCGCTGTGACCTCTTTCGGACAGCTTTTTTTCTTCTCTGTGTAGAAGATCGCGCTGACCTTCTTCTCCGATTCCACTATCAGTGACGACAAATCGCGTCGCGGTGACTTGCGAATGCACTGTTTCAGCTTCCCCCCTTTTGCGCTCGCGGGTTTTGCCTCAGACCCGAGCGAAGGAATTCCTTTATCAATGAGTTCGGCTATCACCGAGAGTGATGTGGAAGGAGTGTTGCCCGAAATGTCAGCAAAATCCTCGGGGCTGAGTGCCGCGCATGAATCAAGAGCTATCTTGTCCTGTTCATTCTTGTCGATAACTTTAGGCGCACCACCCTCAAATTTTATGCCCAAGATCGTCTCATGCGTAGTGCACGCATTTTTAGCGATTTGCTCCGGCGATGAGTGTAGAAAGAGAAAAAGATCGACCTCTCCACCTTGCCGTTCATTGAGTTCAGAGCGCCAAACTGAGGTAACCCCCTCAGCCTTGGCAATTTCCTTAATCTGAGCGGTGGTGAGCGTAGGGCCCGCAGCACAACCAAAGCTCGCTGTGACAAGAGTTAACAACGTGAGCGTAAGAGTCCTCATGGTTATTTCCTATATCCAATGGAGAGATTGTAAAGGTCTCTCGGGAGGACCTTGGGGTTTTTATCGTACGACATGATGCTACCACTCCCTTTAGGGGCGTGGTCGAGACCCATGCTATGGCCGAACTCGTGCCCCATTACGCTTTCCTTCTTCCAGGAATCGAAAGGGGATACCAAAATTTTTGGGGAGTTGATTCTGGCAGTTGCAACCACTTCGCCCTCACATAACTCCCCGTTTCGGCGTTGCCATTCCTTGAAGCTGTAGGGAACTATACGCCAGTCGCCTTTGCGGTCTACTGGGGTCATGGAAATTTCCGAGCGGTAGTCAGTGCCGTTGTAGTTGCCGGTAGCTCCGTTCCAGTAACGATTAACGTCGGCGGCGGCTATCGCTGCCCCAACACCCGACACGGTCAGATTTCCACGAATGACGGTAACGCCGCCCTCGTTCGTGACGGAAATCTTGCCCATCCAAGCATCATTAGCCCGTTCCATAGACCACGAGTCGTGAGCCGGCTTATCAGGACTTCCGGCGCATTTTGCGCATTCTTTGCCGGCCGCAAGCCCGTACATGTCCGCGAGGTCACCAGGGCGGCCATTTGCGTAAAGATAGGTGCTCATTCCTCCACTCAAACCTATCGGGTCGCTCTGGAGATAGCGCCCTGTGACAGGGTCGTAATCGCGGAAGTAGTTGTAGTTGAAGCCAGTAATAGGGTCATATCGCTGCCCCGGAAATCGCATATTGAAGACGAACGCGGCGCCGTCCTGATCCGGGTCCTGGGTCGGCGGGCTGTTGCCGAATGCTTCACCCTTCGCATCCCACGTCCAAATGGCGAGATTGCGGGTTGGATCAACCACGGCACGGGGCGTGCCCAGACGATCCGATTGGATATAGTGCAGCTTCTGCGCCGTGCCAGCGCCCGCTAGCACACCCACCGGGGCATCCCCCAACCAGACCGCTTGTTGCGTCGCTGCACCGCTGGCGTCGTAGTCGCCCAGCCAATGGCCGGCTTCGTCGTACAGCGTGTAGCCGGTGATCGCCCCGGTCGCGTTGTCGGCCCGCGAGACCCGCTCGCCCTTGGCGTTGTAGCGGTAGCTGGCCTTCACCACGCCGGCCTGCTTGACTTGGCTCATGCGGTCGTTCGCGTTGTAAACGAACTCCCTGGCCGTGCCGCCGATGCTGGTGGTGTTGCCGACCGCATCGTAGCCGCGGCTGACGCCGCCGACGTTGCTCAGGCGGTGACTCGTGCCCGGGTAGGTGTAGCTGGTGGTGATGCCGCCGTGCAGCAGGCTGCTGCGGTTGCCGGTGGCGTCGTAGCCGTAGGTCTCCAACGGCATGCCGGTCGGACCGTCGCGGGTGATCTTCAGCTGGCCCAGGGTGTCGTAGTCGTACTTGGCCAGGAACGCGCTTTGCAGGCCGTCCTTGTTCGGTCAGTTCGCCGACTTCGTTATAACCATACGAGAGCGACAAGCCACCGGCGGCGCTGTCGAGGATGATCTTGGCGAACCGGGTCAGAGTAGCTTCCGACATAGGCTAGACAGAAAGGTGCTCTGACCCGGTTTTTTGCAGCACTCATTCTTGATTTGCAGGACGAACTTTCGCGCCAGCAACCCAGCTTCTATGGCATTTTGCAGGTAATCGTCGACCCTAGAGTCAGCGTTCTCGATCAGCAACTCACCGAAAAACAGAAGTCATGCCGGCTGAGGTGATCAAGCAATACTGAACCTTTGAAAGGAATGCCCGTTTTAAATTGACCCCAGAGCTTGGACAGAGCCCAATCTTCTGGGGTCAATTTATTACCGGGTCTCCGTTAAGATCATCCCCGCTTAATGAGGCTGAGAAACTTGCCGAGTAGCTCTTCGCCGTTCTGCCCCGAGTGGCTTCGCAATTTCACGAGTTCCGTCAGGTCCGCACTTTGTGCCAAGGCAAAATCTGCCCTTTGTGTCTCTAGTTCATCGTTCAAAAGCGGGGAGTGATCTATATATCCCTTCGAGATCGTGCCGGTTGAGTCCGGCAAGTTGTTGACGAAGTTGTCGACAGTATCGTATGCGCGTTGAGCCGCCCAAGCTGCTTCTCGCGGGTCCGGGCTGTATAGGCTGCGGATTGCATACATCAAGGATGATGCGGCATCGTCGGCTTGAGCAGAAAACAACTCAGAACTGTCCTCGGGCGGGATCAGATGTTCGATTTGGGAAAGAATCAATGAGCCTTCTCTTTGATCGGCCCCTAATTTTTCGGTCGAAATTCTAGACCATACGTAATCCAGTCCCCCGTCCAGAACCTCAACGCCATCTGGCAGCAAGCTTGCATAGCGACGAAAAAAAGGCGCAAGTCGTTCCGCTGTCATTACCGCGAATAGACTGCGACGCGCATATTCGATGCTCTCCAGGTGTGTAACTAATTTCTGGAATTCAAACATGATTACCACTCTGCTCTAGTTGGACTCACGATTCGTCCGCCAGTGCTCGTAAGTTGCTGTTGGTACGCCTCGCGCAATAGGCAAGGCACTTCTGCCGGGCTGATAACAAGAGGAAGGCCCCGTTTCCGGGGCCTCTCTGATGCGAAGAAAGATGCAGGTTCAATCAGCGCTGGCTACATCTTTCTCAAACGGTTGAATATTAATTTCATACCATAGCGCGTTGGCGCGAATCATTAATTCAAGTGACTGGGTGTCGTCATAGCGCTCCCGGCGCCCCGATGCAATGCATCGCAGTCCTGCAACTAAAGGGATTTTCTGGTTCTTCCCTTGTTCGTTAGTAGGGACAAGGTGGCACCAAATTTCAGACGGAATGAGCGGCCAATAGATGAGTTCCTGTGTGCTAGGAGACTCCATGTGCTTGCGCTCAATCGCTACGATATCCGGCTCCAAAACCACGGAATATTCCGACGTAATAGCTTTAACGTACAGGTTCACACCTTTCTTTTTCTTTAGTACATCAAAGCCGAGTGCTCCATACGCATCTGACATGATCGTGTTAAATGCCTCTTTGCGTAGCGGGATCATTTCTGTTTGGTGGAGAGAGACAGGCGGGTTTGAGTAAATTCTGCAGATCTTCTGCCGTTCCTTAGCGAGAGCGCCGCGCAGCTCAGGAAGATGTCGGCTTACGAGAGCATCGAACTTTGGATTACTCAATGAACGCAATATAGTCCGTTTAAGAAAGCTCGGAAGACGGGGGTCATCTAAAACCTCGGCCCAAGCGCCTGCTCGCTCTTCGGGTGAACTCGTCAGGCTCGCGCGCATCGATTTAAGAGCTTCACTCTCAAGTGCTCGATAGCGCTGAAACGCGGTGGCACTAGAATGAACTTCTATGTCTATCTCGTAGGTGTTGGGCCCATAGATTGAGTTGATGAACTCAATCTCAGCCGTAACACCTGTAAAACCGCGATGCACAAATTCCTTGTCGATCTGACGACCGTCGATTCGATGTCTTTCCAGGTACCTAGCCCAAAGAGGATAGAGTGCAGGTGGAGTGGCGGCAGGGTTCATAGACATCCTCATTAGGGGAAGCGTTCATCGCGGCGATTCCCGCTGGAGGAAACAGCCATGATGGGGGCGAGAAAGCTCTCTCCCGGCCTCTTTGGCCGCGTCTTGAAAAATGTTTCTAACAGCATCTGCTCTATAGAACACCTGCACATATCTGCCGGTAGGTGCATCGTAATCCCGGAAGTAGTTGTAATTCAGCCCCGTAGCCGCATCAAAGCGCTGTCCCGGGAACCGCATATCGAACACGAACGCGGTGCCGTCCTGATCCGGGTCCTGGGTCGGCGGGTTGTTGCCGAAGGCTTCGCCCTTGGCGTCCCAGGTCCAGACCGCGAGGTTGCGGCTCGGGTCGATCACTGCGCGCGGGGTGCCCAGGTGGTCGGGTTGCACGTAACGCAGGGTTTGTGTGACGCCCGCACCGACCAGCAGACCGACCGGCGCCTCGCCCAGCCAGATCGCCTGCTGCTTGGTTGCGCCGTTGGCGTCGTAATCGCCGAGCCAATGCCCGGCTTCGTCGTACAGCGTGTAGCCGGTGATCGCGCCGTTGGCGTTGTCGGCCCACGAGACCCGCTCGTCCTTGGCCTCGCAAACGTCACTACCATCATGACCGGCATGTCTTAGGCGAGACATCGATGATGGGCGGAGCGGTGGTTCTCGTGGGCAAAAGAAAGGCCCCGTCTTGGGGGCCTTTCCAGTGCGACATGATTGAGTGCCGCTTGCTAGCGTTTGTTTAGGTCCGCAAGTACTCGCGTCGCAAGACTATGCCCTTGTCCTGCCGAAATTTTCAGCCAATAGATTGCTCGCCGCTGCGAGAAATAAGGGCTATTTGGCTCTAAGTGATCCATCGCGACATTGTATTGCCCAACAGCATCACCGTTTTCAGCAGATACAGAGTTCCAGTAAAACTCCTGCGCGCCCGTTCTGTCTGCCTTTAAGTAGTAAGTGGAAAGAGCATTTGCGGCTGGACCTGAGCCGGCATACGCCGCCGCCTTATAAGCGGGAAGCATTTCGAGTGTTGGTATCTGCTCAAATTGGCTGGGTAACTGTCCTTGCCAGTCATCACGATACTCTTTTGGGGGTTTTTGGCACCCCGTAAGGGGGGCGCAGATAGCTATTAGAAGCCAAAGAGCGATTTTATTTTTGGCACGAGCCATGGGCATCCTCCAGGGCAGAAATTAGCCCAGTTTCCGGTTGTTCCAGGAATGTATTTATTTGTCTTGTGACTCTTCCAGCCAAGAAAGTATGAGCCGTCTTCGCGCCAGAATATATAGCTGTCGGGTGCCATGACTTCAATTTTCAGTTCATTCGACAGCGCTTGTGCGAAGGAGTAAGGGCCTCTTTCGCCAGTATTGCAGCTTAATAAAACAACTTTCTTCTTTCCAGAAAATCGAGGGTCGGCGCGAATCATGTCAGCTAGTTGGCGTGCGTTAATCGAGTTATTTTGCGGGTCGCGCACCTCGCTTATGCTTCCATGGGATGCTACTGCGTAGACCCCCTCGGGGGAGACATATCGGTCCGCTCCCCTTGTGTAGTTGCTTGGCGGGTTTGATCTATAGAAAAGGTCAAGTTCTACGGCAAGTCCCAATGAATCCGAGTTCTTTACCGGATTTTGCAGCGCATAAGAATAAGTTGTTGGTCCATCGATAAGGCCTAAGAAATCACTCTGCACATACCGGCCAATACCCGCATCATAATCCCGGAAGTAGTTGTAGTTCAGCCCCGTAGCCACATCAAAGCGCTGCCCCGGGAACCGCATATCGAACACGAGCGCGGTGCCGTCTTGATCGGGGTCCTGGTTCGGCGGGTTGTTGCCGAAGGCTTCGCCCTTGGCGTCCCAGGTCCAGACCGCGAGGTTGCGGCTCGGGTCGATCACCGCACGTGGGGTGCCCAGGTGGTCGGGTTGCACGTAACGCAGGGTCTGCGCGACGCCGGCACCGACGACCAGGCCGACCGGGGCGTCGCCCAGCCAGATGGCCTGCTGCTTGGTCGCGCCGTTGGCGTCGTAGTCGCCGAGCCAATGGCCGGCTTCGTCGTACAGCGTGTAGCCGGTGATTGCACCGGTGGCGTTGTCGGCCCGCGAGACCCGCTCGCCCTTGGCGTTGTAGCGGTAGCTGGCCTTCACCACGCCGGCCTGCTTGACTTGGCTCATGCGGTCGTTCGCGTTGTAAACGAACTCCCTGGCCGTGCCGCCGATGCTGGTGGTGTTGCCGACCGCATCGTAGCCGCGGCTGACGCCGCCGACGTTGCTCAGGCGGTGACTCGTGCCCGGGTAGGTGTAGCTGGTGGTGATGCCGCCGTGCAGCAGGCTGCTGCGGTTGCCGGTGGCGTCGTAGCCGTAGGTCTCCAACGGCATGCCGGTCGGACCGTCGCGGGTGATCTTCAGCTGGCCCAGGGTGTCGTAGTCGTACTTGGCCAGGAACGCGCTTTGCAGGCCGTCCTTGAGTTCGGTCAGTTCGCCGACTTCGTTATAGCCATAAGCCAGCGACAAGCCACCGGCAGCGCTGTCGAAGATCGTCTTGGCGCGGTAGTCCTGGTCGTAAGTGCGGGCCAGGCTGCGGCCGTTGCCGTAGGTCCAGCCGGTGGCCGGGCCGAAGGGTTGGTAGGTCACCCCGGTCAGCAGTTCGGTGCGCGTGCCACCCGCGGGCGTCACGTGGACCTGGACGATACGGCCGCCCGCGTCGCGGGTGTAATCGGCGACGGCGCCGTCGGGGTAGGTGAGGGCCTGCAGACGGCCCACCTTGTCGTAGGCGTAGCGCAGGGTGAAGCTGCTGCCGTCCACCGTCTGCACCTTGCGCACGGTGCGGCCGAAGCGGTCGTAGCAGTACTTCAGTTCGGTGCCTTCGCTGCGCATCGCGGTGACGCGGCCGATGGCGAAGGTTTCTCCCGCCGTGCAGACCGAGTTCACCGTGTCGTAGTCGTACTCGACATCGTTGCCGCCCGATCCGTAGGAGATCGTCTTGGGCCGGCCCAGTGCGTCGTAGGCATAGGCATGCGGGGCCGCATCATTGGCGTCCTGCTTGGTCGTCACTTGGCCGGCGCTGTTGTAGCCATAGGCGGTGACGCCGGTGTCTGGGCTCGACAATTGGATCTGGTCGCCCAGGCCGTTATAGCCGTAGGTCGTGCTTAGACCCTTGGGGTCGACGACCTGGGTGATACGGTCGCTCGCGTCGTACTGCAGTTTGGTTTCGACGGCTAGGCCATTGGTGTCCTGCAGGGTGCGTACCAGGCGATCGAGCGGGTCGTAGTCCTGGTCGGTCACCCGGCCCAGCGCGTCGGTGGCGAGGTTCGGGTTGCCGCGGCTGTCGTAGGTGAACGAGGTCGCGTTCTGCGAGGCATCCTTGGCAGCCTGGACTTCGTCGAGCAGGTTGTAGACCCGCGAGAGCGTATGGGTGACTGCACCGCCGGAGGTCTTGATGTCCTGCCGGGTGCGGTTGCCGCGACTGTCGAGGGTGTACTGGATCGAGTTGCCGGCCTCGTCGGTCACCGCGGTCAGGCGGCGTGCCGCGTCATAGGCATAAGCCGTGTATGCGCCGTCGGGCAGGGTGATCTTCTTGACCAGTCCGGTCGGCCAGTAGTCCATGCGGACGATCTGATCGTCGGCCTCGCTGGCGTCGTCACCGCCGCGGGTCTTGGTGGCGGTCAGCCAGCCGCGCGAGTTGAACTCGTAGTCGCTAGCCACGCCGTTGTCGTTGCGGGACGACACGACGCGGCCGGCGCCGTCGTAACGCAGCACTTCGAGCACGGTGCGTCCAAGGGCGTTCTCGATTTTCCACAGGTCGCCTTTGCGGTAGGCGCAGGTCGACGGCGAGGCCGCGCAGGCGCCATCGTCGTTGGCGTAATAGACGTAACGGGTGATGTCGGCCACGTCGGTGCGTGGGCCGTCTATGGACAAGGGCAGGCCTTCGCGCGAGCAGGTACCGGCGTTGATGTCGGCTGGTTCGCAATAGCGATAGGTGATCGTGCGCGGGGCCAATTGGCCGGTCGGATCGACTTCGCTGGCGGTGAGCACCTGGCCGCGCGCGTTGTAGGTCCACGTGCTCTTGGCGGCTAACTGACCATTCGCGTCCAGCAGCCGGGTTTCCACCGGCGCGCGGAAGTTCGCGTGCCAGTCGGTCTCGACGGTGCGGCGGTGACCGGTGGCGTCGTTGGCCGCCTCGATGGTGCGGGTCAGCAAGCCGCGGCCATCGTAGTCGTAGTCGGTGATTACGCCATTGTTGTCGACGGTGTCGTAACGCCCGTTGGCATCGTAGCTGTACTGCAGTTTGCGCGGCGCGCAGCCATCGCATTCGGTAACCACCTTCGACGGCAACGTGTAGCCGTTGATCGAGAGCAGGTTGACCTTTCTGGTCGCACCGGAGGGCAGCCCGATGGCGGAGTAGGTCATGTAGGTCTGGTTGCCCGCGACCTCGTAATTCGCGCTGTAACTGTCCAGCGAGCCGGCCAGCTCCGTGCCCAGGGCGGCGTCCCGGTCGTAGCGGGTCGAGGAATAACGCTCCCCGGATTCGTCTTCAACGCCGGTCAACGCGCCCGTCAGGGAGTTGCGGGAACCGATATAGCCGGCCTCGTCGTACAAGTACTTGACGGTCGAACCGTCCTGGTACTCGACCACGCTCAGGCGCTGTTGCGCGGTGTAGGCGAACTTGATCGCGCGGCCGTCCGGAAGATTCAGCTGCGAGATCAGGTTGGACGCGTCGAACTCGAAACCGAGCTTGCGGCCGAGCATGTCGGTGACCGACTTGAGCCGCCCGTTGGCATCGTACTCCAGCGTCTGGCGATGACCGTTCTGGTCGCGCAGCTCGGTCAACAGGCCTGTGGTGTTGAATATCTCGTAGTGGCCGTCGTCGTCCTGGTATTCCCAGCCGCCAGCCAGCTTGCGCAGTCGGTTGTACTGCCCGGGCAGGGGCGTCCAATACTCTCCCGACTCCGGTTTCTTGAACGAAGCCAGTTTACCGTCGGGCCGGGAGACGACGACGCGCTCGCCGAGGCCCCACAGGCTCCAGTGGGCCACCCGGCTGCCGTAGTTGAAGGTGCGATTGCCGCCGAGCACGAAGGTGTGCGGGGGCAACTGCGCGTAAGGCAACAAGTAGTTATAGGTCCACGAGAACTCCAGCGGGAACGGGCCTTCGCCGCGGTACTCGACCTTGGACTCGTACTTGTTGCCGTTGCCGGCATTGATCGGGTCGCCGAAGCATTGGCCCGGGCACTTTGGGGCGCCCATGTTCTGCTCGGCCTTGGCGCGCGAGGGATCGGCCTTGAAGGTGCCGATCACGTTGGTTTGCGGGTCGGCCTGGAAATTTCCGGCCTGGAAACCGTCGCCGATGTTCATGCAGGAACTCGCCGTATGGCCCAGCGACTCGGCGAAGACCTTGCAAGCGTCCTGGGCCTCGGCGTACGACTTGCAGTCGGCGCGCAGGATCAGGCTGTTCGGGTAGTTCGCGTACTCGACGCTCTCGCTGCACGCGTGCGCAGGCCGAGGCGCCAGGATCAGCAAAAGCAGTGGCAACAAGAGCGCTTGAATGGCTCGTCCTGAAAGACCGAATGTCGAAGGTCTCATAAAAATTCCTTGATGCGCGGCGTTGCAGCGCAGGCAGATGCCTGCGCCTCGGGGTGGGAGAGTAAGAGCGATACTGAGAGTTGCGGGGTTTGTGTGCGAGCGTCCATGTCCGTATTCCGTGGGGCGCGGAGTCGCATGGCGACAGGCCGGTCCACTGCGGTTGTCAGAGTCGCCTAAGTTAATCTCTTCCAGCAAGACTGTGTAAGTTCGCGTGCGACGACGCCTTACGATTAGTGTGCTGAGTGCGTTCCGCGCGAGATTGGATAGTGTGCTTTGGTGTTTATATGGCGGCTCGGATGAGTCGAGGTTCGCCGCGCGGCACAATTGCGCGCAAGAGCGCCCGATGGTTCGACAGAGCGATTAGCAAGGAGGTCGAGAGAATAAGAGAGGGCCAAGGCGCAGGGCAGTATCGCCCTGCGAAAGGCGGCCGATGTCGCTCCTCTCAGAGCCGCCGTAGTGAATTTCCCGAGTGTGCACACCCGGCAGAACGCGTTCCTTGCGGATACCGCGCCGAACCCTTGAGCTCTGCTGGTTCCGGCCGCAGCCTAAAGAATTGGAGCCAGCCCCGCGCCGAACGCAGTGAACATGCGCGTAGTCAGGCTTTTCACGCCGAGGTTGACCTCGGGGAAATCGCCGACCGGTTTGTAGCAGGCACGGAAGCCCGGGTCGGTGCGGTACAGCGGGCTCGGGCAGTTCGGGCCGGGCACGAATTCGTAGCTGGTCGCGTAACGCACCGGCCACAGGTCGAACAGCGGCAGGTGTTCGGAAATCTTCGCGATCGAATACTCCAGCCCGGAGAACACCGGCGGTTTGTCGCGGCGCGCGATTACCCAGGAGTTGGCCGGGGCGATATCGCGGCGGATGCTGTCGCCGAGTGCGCGGGCGAAGGCTTCGTCCTCGATCACCACCGCGCTCTCGGTGTTGTAGTGGTCGCCGCGCGGGTCGAAGTTGTGGGTGCCGATCACGCTGATGCGGTCGTCGATGACCATCGACTTGGCGTGCATGCCGATGCGCACGCCGGCGCGCTTGAGCGGCACCGGTTCGTTGCTGCGGCGGCGCGCATAACGCGTGGCGACGTACTCGCGCGACAGCGGCCGCCGGTACTGATAGGGGTAGGCGACGCTGCTGCGGTCCTGGCGGCGCCAGCGCGCCGGCGGCGGCGCCGGTTCGGACAGGCCCGGCAGGCCGAGTGCAGGCAGGGTCGCGCCGGTCGCGGCGATGTCGATCGGCGCATCGGCCGGGAACGGTTTGTATTCGTAGATGTTGAAGCCGAACTCGCGGAGGTAGCGGCGCTTGTACTTGTACGACAGGGCGTAGGCGATGAAGGCGTCGGTCGCGGCGAGGCTGTTGGTGGAGACGATCACGCGCGGCGCGTCGGGGCGTTCGTGCAGGTCGCTGAACAACTTCTGCGCGGCCTTCGACAGCACCAGGTACGGCGTCTGCAGCATCACTTCCTTGCGCGAATTCGCGATCAGGCTGCGCAGCGAGTCGGAGGCCAGGGCGCTGGCGTCGCTGTTCTCGCGATGCTTGTCGGGCGTATCGGAGATGTAGCGCACCTGCCCGACTTCGATGGCGTGGTCGGCGACGCGCTCGCGCACGGTCTCGGCATTGGCGGCATCGTCGAGCATGGCCTGGGCACGCTTGGGGCGCTCGAACTCGGTCTTCGGCAGGGCGGGCACGCCGTCGGAGATCAGGCGCCGGCCGACGTCGCTGAGGCGTTCGACCGGAACGCTGCGGCGGTCGTTCCAGAACAGCTCGAAGTCGGTGCCCATCGCGTCGGCGACCGGGCCGGCGACCAGCACGTCGCGGTCGCGGAAATTGTATTCGTCATCCCAGTCGTAATAGTCGTCCTGGTAGTTGCGGCCGCCGGCGATGCCGACCCGGCCGTCGGCGAGCAGCAGCTTGGTGTGCATGCGCTGGTTGAGCCGGCGCCAGCAGCAGGCCGCGGCCAGCACGTACTGCGGGTAGGTGATGCGGGCGCGGTGCAGCACCGGGTTGTACAGCCGCACTTCCAGATTGACGTGGGCGCCGGACAGCGCGGCCAGGGTGTCGATGTGGCGCAGCGCCGCGAGCTGGTCCATCAGCAGGCGCACGCGCACGCCGCGGCGGGCGGCGGCGAGCAGTTCGTCGAGCACCAGCTTGCCGGCGTCGTCCTCGTCGTAGATGTAGGTCTGCAGGTCGAGGGTGCGGGTGGTGCTGCGGATCAGGTCGATGCGTGCGAGCAGGGCATCGGGGCCGCGGTCGAGGATCACCGCGTAGTGGCGCGGCTGCTCGGGGGTCGAAGCGGCCAGGGCCTTGCGGCCGAGCTCGCGCAGCGGCGAGGGCCGCGCGCAGGCGTCGGCGGCGTCGCAGTCGATCTGGGTCGAGCGCGCCTGCGCGGCGATCTGGCTGGCGCGGTCGCGCTGCGCCGGGCTCAGCGTGGCGCAGGCCGACGAGGTCAGGACGAGCAGGGCCGTCAGGCCGCGCAGTACCGCATTCAACGGAAAGACTCCTTTCGTTCCGGAACCCGGCCGGGGTCGCCCGGGTGGCTTTCGCCGGAGCGCGCGTCGGCGGGCTTGGATTCGGGATGTTTGAACACGCCCGGCTTGAGCTGGACCTGCATGGTGAAACGAACCCGGTCGCCGAGCGCGAACTGCCAACCGTCGAGGCGGTAGTCGTAGCGGCTGACGCTGCCCTGGGCGATGGCGTCGCAGTCCTCGCCGGGACGGGCGCAGGCCGGCGCGCCGAGCACGAAGGTCTCCATGCGGCTGACCCCGTGCAGGGTCAGCTTGCCGCGCAGGGCGCCGCCGGTGCGCACCAGGTCGGGCGCATGCGGTTCGGACAGGAACTCGATGTAGGGATACAGCGGGGCGTTGAAAAAGCGTTCGCCGCGGGCGAGGCGGGTGTAGCGCTCGGAGTCGCCGAGCTGCACCGCGGCGGTCGCCAGGCGGATCCGCACCTGATGGCGGCCGTCGGCGAGGGTGCTGACCTCGCCGTCGTAACGCGGAAACACGCCGGCGACCTTCTGGCCCCAGCGCGTGCGCAGCTCGAAGCTGAAACGGGTGTGGTCGGGGTCGAACACCTGGAACGTCGACTGCGCCCAGGCCGGGCAGGCGAACGCCGCCGCCAGGGCGGCGCCGGCGACGACTCGGCTGCGCAGGTGCCGCCAGCGCGACGGCGCTGGCCGCGCCTGGCTCACGGCCACCAAAAAGCGCTGAGCTGGGCCACGCCCGGTTCGAGTCCGGTGCCGACCGGCACGCTCAGTACCGCGATGCCGCCCGGCGGCATGCCGCGGTAATCGCCCGACTGGCCGCTGTGCAACAGCGCAGCCAGGCGTTCCAGGCCCGGGTTGTGACCGACCAGCATCAGCCGCTCGGCTTCGATATGGGTGTCGGCCAGGCCGATCAGCGTACCGGGCGTCGCGTCGTAGACCGACGGCTCGATGCGCTGTTCGACATAGCCGATCGCGCCGAGCACGGCTTCCAGGGTCTCGCGCGTTCGTCGCGAGGGCGAGCACAGCACGCAGTCCGGGACCAGCTTGTTCTCGGCGAGCCAGCGACCGGCGGCCTCGGCTTCGGCCAGGCCTTCGGCGGACAGGGGGCGGTCGAGGTCGGCCTGGCCTTGGGCGGCCGGCTCGGCGTGGGCGTGGCGGAGCAGAATCAATTCGCGCATGGAGTGGGCAGTTCTGGCGGCGGAGGTGAAAGCGGGGTCGGAAACGACAGGCGCGCGAAGGCTGGACGAATCGTTGCGACGTGCGAAGAGCGACGGTAGGAGGATGCCTGTCGGATCGGAATAAGGGTAGCGTCGGCGCCGACCGCGGCCGAGGCGGCGTGCCTTACTTGCGGATCCACTTCAGCAGCGGCTGCCAATCGGCCTGGTGTTCGCGGATCTGTGCGGAGTGGTAGTCGAACAGGCTCTTGCCGAGCGCGGTCATGACCACATAGGCCTGGCTGTCGCGGATCTGCCCGATCACCGGGTAGGGCCATTCGCGCAGCAGCTCGATGGCTTGTTGAGAGGCGTTGGTCCAGGGCTTGAGCTTGTTGCCGACCAGGCCGACCCGGAGCTGGCCGCGGCGCACCCGTGGATGCTGGGCCAGGGTGTCGAGGAAGGGCACGGTCGCTTCGATGTCGAGGGTCGAGGGCTGGATCGGCACCAGCACTGCGTCGGCGATCTCCAGGAAACTTTCCAGATCGTCGGCCATCGCGCCGGCCGGGGCGTCGATCACGGTGCGCTGGGTGTCGTCGGGCAGGCTCTTGCGCCAGGCCTTGCGGCGGGTGCCGTCGAGCGGCAGGACCGCGCTTTCCAGGACCGAGCGGCGCTGCGCCCAGCGGGTCGAGGACCCCTGGGGGTCGGCATCGATCAAGGCCGTACGCAGGCCATCGAGGGCCGCCTGGGCGGCAAGGTGGGTGGCGATCGTGGTCTTGCCGACGCCGCCCTTCGAACTGGCCACCAGCACGGTCTTCATGCGAGCTCCCTCCGGATGGAAACCGCAGCGTACACCGGGGGTGTGGCCGGGGCCATCACGGGGTGGGGGTTGGGAGACGGCGCTCAGGAATCCGGTGGCAGCCGGCCGCTCAGAATCAACGAACGGGCGCGCGGCTGTTCGGGCAGCCAGCCCGGTGGCGGCATGCCGAGCCCGCGCCGCGCCAGTTCGGCGCGAAGGGCCGGGACCTCGCCATGCTCGCGGATGGCGTAGCTCAGCGCAGGCGAACCGATCCTTGACCATTGCGCACGCAGCCAATGCGACTGGCGCAGGCGTTCGCGCCAATGCGTGGCCTCGGGTCCGTCCGGGGACAAGCGCACCATGCGCGTGGTGCCCAACGCCTGCGCGATCAGGCTGTCGCCATCGGCCATAAGGCTCATGACCGTGCGGCAAGGCGCGAGCCGATGCGAACCCGGTAGCAGGACCGTATCCGGCTCGCAGGCTCCGGCGGTGGCGCTGTACGGGGGAATCTCCATCGCGGTGGCATAGGTGGCCATGAGCGCAGGTCCCAGCGCCGATGCGGGCACACTGTCGGACAGGTGCAGCATGTCCCGCAACGCCGCTTCGCTATCGCGATCGAGAGGGGGCCAACGCACCGGCTGTAATGCGCGCAAGGTCTCGCGGCTGGTGTCGGCCAGATGGTCGTCGTACCGGCTCGCCTGCGCCGCCCGGCTCAGCAGCTCCAATTGCGTTTCGTCGGTGCGTGGGGAGCTCTGTGCGGTCGCCTCCTGTTCCAGGGTGAGCAGCCAGACTGCGGCATTGTCCGGTTCGACCTGCTGCAGCCGCGTCAGCGCCGCCCGCGAGTCGCATCCGTTGCTGTCGATGCAAATCATGGCTTCGAGCCAGGCGACCAAGGCGCGCTGGTCGGGTACTTCGCGAGCGAGCGCGAGCGAGTCACGGCGCAGCGACGGGTCGGCCGCCGAGTCGTGATCGAGCAAGGGCAACAATAAGGCGATGTCGAGGCGGTCGCGGGCTTGGCCACGGGCAGCCAGCATGTGCAGGTGCGCCTGCAGCGCAGCGGAAATGTCCTCGCTGAGCCGGGTCATGGCGGCCGCCTTCGTCGAGGCAGGCGCTCGGGGCGAGCCCGGCTTGCCGATGATGTCGGCTTCGCCGGTGGGTATCGGTTGAACGGCCCCTGTCGCTGCGCCGGTCTTGGCCGTCGTTCCAGCACGATCGGCGGACGATGGACTGCAGGCGCATAAAGTCGCAAGCAAGGCTGCCGACCATACGCGACCAAGCCTGCCTCGCCCCTCGGCGCTGCGGATGCGGGTCTTAGATTTCATGCTTTCGTTCCGATCGCGGCCCACAGCGGCAAGGTCAACAGCGACAGCAGCAGGCCGTAGCCGACCATCGCCGCGGCCAGGCGCGGGGCGAGTTGGTGGGCGATGGCCAGGGCGCCGGCGGTGACCATCGGCGGCATCGCCGATTCGAGCACGGTGGTGCGGGCCATTTCGCCGTGCAGGCCGAGCAACGGCACCAGCGCCCAGGCCAGGGCCGGCATCAGCGCCAGCTTCAGGGCCAGCCCCGACAGCAGCGGCTTGAGTTCGTCGCGCGGCAGGGTCAGCTTCACCGACAGGCCGATGGTCAGCATCGCCAGCGGCAGCAGGGCGTCGGACAGGCGTTGCAGGCCGCCGGCGATCCAGCTCGGCGGTTCGGCCGGCATCACCGTGAAGCCGATCGACAAGGCCCACAGCGGCGGGAAGCGCACGATCCGGCGCAGCATGTCGGCGGCGCCGGGCCGCTGGTCGCCGCCGTACCGCGCCAGCACCCACAGGCCGAAGGTGGACAGCATCAGGAAGGCGCCGAACTGGTCGTAGATCACCGCGTACGGCAGGGCGTGCTCGCCGATCAGGGCGCGGGTCAGCGGGTAGCCGAGAAAGCTGGTGTTGCCGAGGGCGACGGTGAGCAGCAGCACCGCATGTTCGTCGCGACGGAACTTCAACCAGCGCGACAACGCGCCGACGCAGGGCACAGTGGCGGCCAGCAGCAGCCACGGCACCGCGGCGATGCCGAGCAGGGCCGGTTCCAGATGCAGGCGCGGCGCGTAGCGCAACACCGCCGCCGGCAGGCAGACATAGAGCACGACCAGGTTCAGCGTCTGCGCGGCGTTGTCGGGCAACACGCGCGAGCGCTGGAACAGGTAACCCAGCCCCAGCATGGCCAGGACCAGGGCGAAGGCGTCGAAAGCCATGGATGGGGATCGCGAACATCGGGTGGTAGCGCATGGTCGCGGTTGCGCGGCGCAGCCTCAAGGCGGCTTTAGGCTTAGCTATGCCCGAGGCGGTGAGCGGTTTTCGGGGCGGACGAGTTGGAGGCAAGAGCAAATCCCCCCTGGCCCCCCTTTTTCAAAGGGGGGAAGTGCCTCGGGTGGGAGTGCAAAGGGCCTGTGCTCGATGCGTCCTTGCTGCAGCGGCCCTGGCTGTTGCCCCCTTTGACAAAGGGGGCGAACGGCCGCGCAGCGGGCGTGGGGGATTTGCGGTTGCCCGCGTTTTTCCGAGGCCGACCCATCCGCGCGCCGTATCATGTCGCGTCCACGGAAGAACGGCCCCATGAGCGAACTGCAAGACCTGACGGCGCTGATCCGCGCCAACACCGCATTGATCGTGATCGAGACCCGCGACGAGTCGCGGGTGATCGAGCTGTTCCGCCAGGTATTGATGAACGTGTGGCGGGCGCTGTACCGCTGGTCGATCACCGAAGGCCTGCGCCGCGTCGATTTCGACCGCGACGACGAAGAGACCGAGGTCGCTCCCGACATTTCCAATACCTTGCAGTCGATCCGCGACGCCGAACAGCGCGGCATCTACCTGATGTTCGATGCGCATCCCTACCTTGGCTATGCCAGCACTCAGCGCCAGCTGCGCGAGATCGTCCAGCGCCGCGGCTGCCAGCCGCACGTGCTGGTGCTGATCGGGCACAAGGTCGAGTTGCCGCCGGACCTGGAGTCGCTGGCGGTGCGCCATCGGCCGAGCCTGCCGGACGCCAACGCCCTGCTCAAGCTGGTGCGCGAGGAAGCCGAGAACTACATGCGCGAGCACGGCGGGCGCCGGGTCGAGAGCGACGCCGACGCGGTCAAGCAGATCGTGCGCAACCTGCAGGGCCTGGACCCGGTCGATGCGCGCCGGATCGCGCGCCATCTGATCTTCCGCGACGGCGCCATCGGCCCGGACGACCTGCCGGAACTGGCCAAGCTCAAGTTCGAGCTGCTCAATCGCTCCGGCCATCTGCATTACGAATACGACAGTGCGCGCATGAGCGAAGTGGCCGGCGCGCGCCGGATCAAGCGCTGGATCGAACAACGCCGCGGCGTATTCGTCAGCGGCGATGCGCCGCCCGGGCTGGACCCGCCCAAGGGCATCCTGCTGCTCGGCGTGCAGGGCTGCGGCAAGTCGATGATCGCCAAGGCGGTGGCGGCCGGCTTCGGCGTGCCGCTGGTGCGCCTGGACTTCGGCACCCTGTACGACAAGTTCCACGGCGAGACCGAGAAGAACCTGCGCGCGGCCTTGAGTTCGGCCGAGCAGTTGTCGCCGGCGGTGCTGTGGATCGACGAGATCGAGAAAGGCCTGGCCGGCGACGGCGGCGACAACGACGGCGGGGTGTCGCGGCGCGTGCTCGGTTATCTGTTGACCTGGATGGCCGAGCGCAAGTCGCGGCTGTTCCTGGTCGCCACCGCCAACCAGATCGAGGCCTTGCCGCCGGAACTGCTGCGTAAGGGCCGCTTCGACGAAATCTTCTTCGTCGACCTGCCGGTCGCGGAGGTGCGCGAGGAACTGTTCGCCAGCCATCTGCGCAAGCGCGCGCTGAAGCCGGAAGGTTTCGACCTGGTCGCGCTCGCCCAGGCCAGCGACGGCTTTTCCGGCGCCGAGATCGAGCAGGCCATCGTCGCGGCGATGTACGCCGCGCATGCGGCGAACACGCCCCTGGCGGATTTCCAGTTGCGCGCCGAGCTCAAGCAGACCCGGCCCTTGTCGGTATTGATGGGCGAACAAGTCACCGCCCTGCGCGAGTGGGCGCGCGGGCGCACGGTCGCGGCGGATTGAGGGCCGGCGACCGTAGGCGGCGGTCCTAGGCGCCCCGGGCTTTCACATACACCCAGGCCTTGCGTCCCGAGGCCAGGCTCTCCAGCACGCGCTGGTACTCGTCGACTTCGTAGGCGTCGGCGTGGGCCAGTTCTTCGGCGCTGATCGCGAACACCATGCCTTCGACGCGGTCGTGCGGATCGCCACTGGCTTCGACGATCGGGTGATAGGCCGCGCCGCTGGTGGCGACGACCTGCGCGTCTTCGATCTTCACCATCGTGCGGCGGTAACCGACCAGGGCGTCGGCCTGGCCTTCGAGCAGACGGCCGAAGGTGGCCTGCTGTACATCGGCCTGCTGCAGGGTGCCGTAGGAAAACAGGGACTCGGTGGTTGCGGGGGGCATGCGGACTCCGTTGCGCCGCCTCGCGGCGGCGCGGTGCAGAAGCTTATCCGGCGGCGAGCGTCGCCGATTCGCCGACGCTCGGCCAGCGTCGCGCCAGTTGCGCGGCGAACAACTCCGCCGCCGGCGGATACGCGGCGAAGTGCAGGAAGGGTTCGATGAACTCCAGTTCCATCAGGCGGAAGCCGTCGGCGGTCATCACCCCGTCCACGCGCACATAGGCTTGGTCGCGATAGCCCAGTGCGGCCACGGCATCGAGCGCGCGCCGGGCCGCGGCGAGAATCGCCGGGTCGGGCTCGGTCAAGCTCGCGCTGCCGCCGAAATCGGTCTGTACGCGGTAGTCGCCGTTGTTGGGTTTCTTGAGCACGGCGTGGCTGTAGTGGCCGTCGAAAAACATCAGCGACCACTCGCCTTCGGCGACGATCTCGGCCATGAACGGTTGCACCAGATATTCGAGTTCGGGCGGCAGGGCCGCCAAGGCTTCGGCGAAGGCGGCCTCGCCGACCCGGCCGCGCACGGTATGCCAGGCGCCGCCGCTGACGGTCGGCTTGATCACCACTTCGCGTCCGGACATCGCCGCGACCGCATCGGCGAGGGCGTCGCCGCGCGCCAACACGGTCGGGATGATCGCGACATCGCGGGCGGCGAGATCGAGCAGGTAGCGCTTGTTGCTGTTCCAGCGCAGCAAGGGCAGTTCGTTGGCGATCGGCAGGCCGAGGGTTTCGATCTGGTCGTACCAGGCCAGGAAGTCGTCGTAGTGGCGGAAATAGTCCCAGGTGGTGCGGACCAGGACGGCATCGAAGCGGGTCCAGTCCACGGCCGGGTCGTTCCAGACGCAGGCGACCGGCTCGATGCCGTGCCCGCGCAGGGCGTCGACGAGGCCGGCGTCGTCGGGGTGGAACTCGGCGTAGACGGTCGAGGTGACCACGGCGAGCTGAAAGCCGTTCGGCGAGGCAGCGTGGGCGGCGCCGATCGCGGCACCGGGATGGATGTTCGCGTCGCCGGACGCGGTATGAGAAACGGGCATGACGCCTCCATGATCGGGAGGGCGCCCTTGTCTCGGCATCGCGGATCGAGCGTGGCGGAACACGTCGGTTCCGTCGCAGCACCCCTCGGTCCGGACTGCGGATGGCCTGAGGCGATCCGCAACTGGTGCGCGGCGTCGGTTCGACGCCGCGCGAATAGTGTTCGATAGCACAGTCGGCGCTGTCAATCGCGCGGCGATGCTTTTCGGGTAGGGGCGGCGCGAGCCGCGACCTGCGCTGCCGGGTGCGCCGACGCGGTCGCGACTTGCGTCGCTCCTACCCCGAAGCCGCGGGGCTTTTGTAGGAGCGGCGTGAGCCGCGACTGCGTGGGCTCATGTCGCTGCGCATGTCGCGACTTACGTCGCTCCTACATTCCGAGCCCGACGCGGTTCGCTCAGTAGCCCGCGGCCTGGCCGTCCTTGCGCGATTCGCTGGCGCCGACGTAGCCGCCGTGGGGGTTGACCATGATCGCCTGGTAGCCGCCGTAGGGGCCGTGGGCGAAGCGCACGCTGTGGCCGCGGCGCATCAGCTCGCGCACGGTTTCGTAGGCGAAGCCGGTCTCCAGGTCGAGTTCGCCGCCGTCGCTCATGACCGTGGCCTGGCCGGCCGGTTCGGTGGAACCGTCGTGCTGCAGGCGCGGGGCGTCGCCGGCTTCCTGCAGGTTCATGCCGAAGTCGATCAGGTTGATGACGATCTGGGCATGGCCCTGCGGCTGCATCGCCCCGCCCATCACCCCGAACGACAGCCAGGGCTTGCCGTCCTTGGTCACGAACGCGGGAATGATGGTGTGGAACGGGCGCTTGCCCGGCGCGAACGAGTTGGGGTGGCCTTCCTTGAGCACGAATTGCTCGCCGCGGTCCTGGAAGATGAAGCCCAGGCCCGGCGGCGCCATGCCGCTGCCCATGCCGCGGTAGTTGGACTGGATCAGCGAGACCATCATGCCGTCGGCATCGGCGACGGTCATGTAGATGGTGTCGCCTTCGTCGAGCTCCTTCGGCGTCGCCGGCTGCACTTCGCGCAAGGCCTTGTCCATCGAGATCAGCTTGCGCCGCTGCGCGGCGTAGTCCTTGGAAATCAATTTCGCGACCGGCGATTTCGAGAACGCCGGGTCGGCGTACCAGCGCGCGCGGTCGGCGAAGGCGAGTTTCTTGGCCTCGGTGAACAGGTGCAGGTGCTCGACGCTGCCGAAGCCGTAGGACTTCAGGTCGTAGGGTTCGAGCAGGTTGAGGATCTGCAGCGCGGCGATGCCCTGGCCGTTCGGCGGCAGTTCCCAGACGTCGTAGCCGCGGTAGTTGGTGCTGACTGGTTCCACCCATTCGCCGCGATGGGCGGCGAGGTCGTCGTAACTCAGGAAACCGTCGTTGGCCTTGAAGTAGGCATCGATGGTGCGGGCGATCTCGCCCTTGTAGAACGCATCGCGCCCGCCCTTCGCGATCTGCTCCAGGGTGTTGGCGAGGTTCGGGTTCTTCCACATCTCGCCGGTGCGCGGGGCGCGGCCGTCGATGGTGAACTGCTCCTTGAAGCCCGGCCATTTCGACAAACGCGGCACCGAGGCGTTCCAGTAATAAGCGATGACCTCGTGGACCGGATGGCCGTCGCGCGCATAGCGGATCGCCGGCGCCAGGTTCTCGGCCATCGGCTTGCGGCCGAAGCGTTCGTGCAGGGCGAACCAGCCGTCGACCGTGCCGGGCACGGTGACCGGCAGCGGTCCGTGCGGCGGGATGTCCTTGAGCCCGCGCTTTTGGAACTCGGCCAGGGTCAGCGACTTGGGCGAACGGCCCGAGCCGTTGTAGCCGTAGAGCTTTTGGGTCTTCGGGTCCCACACGATCGCGAACAGATCGCCGCCGATGCCGTTGCCGGTCGGCTCCATCAGGCCGAGCGCGGCGTTGGCGGCGATGGCGGCATCGACCGCGCTGCCGCCGGCCTTCATCACGTCGAGCGCGATCTGGGTGGTCAGCGGGTGCGAGGTCGCGGCGATCGCGTGCGGGGCGTAGACCTCGCTGCGGGTGGCGAAGGCCTTGCCGCTGATGCGGTCGGCGGCGGGGGCGGACAGCGGCAGGCCGAGCGCGCAGGCCAGGGCGAGCAACGCCAGGCCGCGGCGGGGCGCGGTGATCGGTCGGGACATGCGGTGCCTCTCCAGGTGAACCCCGACCATAACGCAGCCCGGCGACCGCGCGCCTGGGCCGAAGGTTGATCTCCCTGCCGCGCCCGTCTCTGCTTCGCTCTCCGACTCCCGGCTCCCGGCTCCCGGCTCCCGACTCCCGACTCCCGATTCCCGATTCCCGATTCCCGATTCCCGATTCCCGATTCCCGCGACCTAGGGTCAACCCTAGCTCGGGCGCGTACCAGCTGTTTCTGCACAACCGGCGTCCATACGCTGCGTTCAAGTACCCAGGGGGTGGCCGCGATGAGCTTTCCAGAGTTCGACAGTGCGTTCCGTTTCGCCCAGTTGCCGAATCTGATCGATCACCTGCTGCACCCGCAGCCGTCGTCGCAACCCCTGCCGCAGGACACCGCACCGCCGCTGACCCTGGCGAGCGCGCCGGTCGAGCTGCCGTATTCGCCGCACGCGCCGGTCGACACCGCCGCGCAGGAGCCCTTCAGCGAGCAGCTCTACGGCCAGCAGCCGCAGAAGGCCATCGACACCTCGCTGGCCGAGCTGTCGAGCGACGTCTACAAGACCGACGGCGCCGGTACCGCCGGCTGGACCCGGCTCACCCCCGAGCAACTGCTCGACCTCAAGGGCCCGGACGGCAAGCCGGCCGGCATCGACCCGGCCTCGCTGGAGACCGAGGGCACCGGCTTCCGCGCCGCGGTCTACACCAACAACAACGGCCAGTACGTGGTCGCCTTCGCCGGCACCAACGGCTTCAGCCCGTTCGGCGACGGCGACATCGCCAACGACGTCGGCCAGGGCCTGGGCTTCGAGACCAGCCAGTACAAGCAGGCGGTCGCCCTGGCCAAGGAAGCCGAGGCCGCATTCGGCGACAACGTCGTGTTCACCGGCCACTCGCTCGGCGGCGGCCTGGCCTCGACCGCGGCGTTGGCCACCGGCAACACCGCGGTGACCTTCAACGCCGCCGGCCTCAGCAACGACACCTTGCGCGATCTGGGCTTCAGCCCGCACGACGCGCGCTCGCAAGCCGAGGACGGCCAGATCCGCCGCTACAACGTCGACGGCGACCCGCTGACCGGCGTGCAGCAGAGCGTCGAGGTGCTCAACGGCACGCCCGATGCGGTCGGTTACGAGCTCAACCTCAAGCATCCGGAAGGCTGGCCGAACGTGCTCAGCGCGCACGGCGCCGCGACCGTGATCGAGGCGATGAAGACCCAGACCCCGACCCCGACCGAAAGCATCGAAGGCGACGATCTCGGACTCCTCGACCGCACGGCCGAGACGGTTTCGGAAACCGCGATCGATCTGCTCGGCGACGGCGCCCAGGAGCTGATCGACCTCGGCGTCGACGCCTTCAACGTCGGCTACGATTTCGGCGGCGACCTCGACGGCGTGATCAACAACGAATACGCCGATGGCCGCTACATCGACGGCACCCTCAAGCTCACCGGCGACCTCGCCGAGGGCACCTTGAATCTGGCCGGCGACGTCGGCCGCGGCGGCTTCAACCTGGTCGGCGATGTCGCCGAAGGCAGCGGCGAACTCGCCGGCGGCCTGATCCGCGACCTCGGCGAATACGTCGGCCTCAAGGATGCCGGCGACACCCTCGGCGGCTGGATCGAGGACGGCGGCCAGATCCTCGGCGATGTCGCCGAAGGCGCCGGCGAGCTGACCGAGATCGTGTTCGATGGCCTGGGCACCGCGACCGAGGCCACCCTCGACTTCGCCGGCGATGTCGCCGAAGGCACGGCCAAGGTCCTCGACGATGTCGGCAGCTTCCTCAATCCCTTCGACTGAGGCGCGGACGCGAGCGTGGTGACGGCCTGGGCGCGCCACGGCGGCGGGCCGCGTGGTCGCGTCTGCCCGTGAACGGCATCGGCTTCTCTTATCCGCCGGCGCGGCTGCGTTACGATCCGGCCATCCGACCACGGTCGTCTTCCAGAGCAGGCGCCTCGTCATGAACTTTCCGCATCTGAACCCGCGTGGCGCGGTCTCGCGCGTGATGGCCGCCGCCATCGTGCTTATGCTGTCGGTCTGCACGGCGTGTGCAGGCCCGGGAAACCGATCGATGCAAGCCAGCGAAGTCTTCCCCGACGTGCGCAGCGCCGAACTGGCCGAGGCCGCGGCGGACGGTAATGCCGCGCGCGTGCGCGAGCTCGCCGCGGCCGGCGCCAACCCGAACGCGCGCGGCGCCAAGGGCACCACCCCGTTGCAGTGGGCGCTGTATCACCACAGCAGCGCCGGCCTGGAGGCCTTGCTGGGCGTCGGCGCCGACCCCACGGTCGGCAGCGACGACGGCATGACCGTGATGCACCTGGCGGCGATGGCCAACGACCCGCGTTACCTGCGGGTGCTGCTGGATCGCGGCGCCAACCCGGACACCCCGAACACCGTCACCCAGGCCACCCCGCTCGCGGCGGCGCTGATGGGCGAGCGCGCCGACAACTTCAAGGCCCTGCTCGCCGCCGGCGCCAAGCCCGACCTGGCCGACCGCATGGGCAACACCCCGTTGCACCAGGCCGCCAAGGTCAACGAATTCGGCCATGCCCTGACCTTGTTGCAGGCCGGCGCGAGCCCGAACGCGCGCAACGTGCAGGGCGCGAGTTTTCAGCGTTTCATGTTCATGACCCCGGAGAAGGTCCTCAACGGCCAGACCCGCCGCGAGCGCGAAGCGGTGATCGAATGGCTGCGCGAGCACCAGATCCCGATCGAGGATGCGCAGGCGAAGTAGGCGCGTTGGGGCAACTGCAACAGTAACGGCAACGGCAACGGCAACGGCAAATCCCCCGCGCTGTAGACACGAGCGACCCGGGCGCTGCGCCGGGCGCGATCCCCTTTGTCAAAGGGGGCGAGTCAACACGCTTGTTCGGACGGTGTAGAGGCGATCGTCGCTGCGGCTGCGCCTATCGGTGCCGCAGCTCGCGCCGCATCCGCCTCAACTTCCGTTCCCCCCTTTGGAAAAGGGGGGCTAGGGGGGATTTGCTCTAGGCGTTCTCGTCCAGCCAGCGCCACCCTCGATTCAGTGCGGCAGTCGTCGCAAACGTTCAAGCGCGGTTTCCAACTCGCTGAGCACCGCCAGCAACGACGCCCAGTCTTCTTCGTGCGCGGCCTGCTCGACGGCCTGCGCGGCCTCGCCGAGTTCGTGGGCGCCGATCAGGGCCGCGGCGCCCTTGATGCGATGGGCCTGGCGACGTATGCCGGCGAGGTCGCCTTGGGTGCGCGCATTCTGCAACTCGGCCAGGTCCTGGCGGGTGACGGCGAGGAAGTCGTCGAGCACCTCGGCGGTATCGCCGCCGCTGTCGCTCAGCAGGTGCTGCAGCACCTCGCCGTCGAGTACGCGTGCGCGTTCGTCGCTCGCCAGCGCCGGCGATGCACCCGGCGGCGGCACCGTGTGCGGCAACCAGCGCTGCAGGGTGGCGGCCAGGCGCGCGACCGCGACCGGCTTGACCAGGTAGTCGTCCATGCCCGCGGCCTGGCAGGCCTCGGCTTCGCCTTTCAGCGCCGATGCGGTCAGGGCGACGATCGGGGTGCGCGGCAGGCCGTCGCGCGTTTCCTGTTCGCGCACCGCGCGAGCCAGGCCGTAGCCGTCCAGGCCGGGCATGTGCACGTCCGACAGCAACAGGGCGTAGCGCCCGCTGCGCCAGCGCTGCAGGCCTTCCTGGCCGCTGCTGGCGGCTTCGCTGGCATACCCGGCCAGGGCGAGCTGGCGTGCGATCACCAACCGGTTGGTCGGGTGGTCGTCGATCAGCAGGATCAGGCTGCGTTCGCGCTCGGCGGTGGCGAGGTCGGGCAGCGGACGCGCGACCAGCGCCGTCGCCTCGGCGTCGCCGAGGATCGAGGCACGCAGTTCCGACGCCGGCGCCCGCGCCAGAGCGACGCGCAAGCGCATGCTCGTGCCGACGCCGGGCGCGCTTTCCATGCTGACGTCGCCGCCCATCAGCTCGGCCAGGCGCCGGCAGATCGCCAGGCCGAGACCGGTGCCGCCGTAGCGGCGGGTGGTGTCGCCGTCGGCCTGGCTGAAAGGTTCGAATAAACGCTGTTGTTGCTCGGCGCTGACGCCGATGCCGGTGTCGCTGACGCGCAGGCACAAGGCATCGCGGGCTTCGTCGCCGCCGCCGGCGAGGGCCGGACCGAGGTATTCGAGCGCGACCTCGATGCTGCCGCGCTCGGTGAACTTGACCGCGTTGGAGAGGAAATTGCCGAGGATCTGGCGCAGGCGCAGGGCGTCGGCGTAGTGCGCCGGGGCGATGCCGGCGTCGATCCGGCAGCTCAGGGTCACGCCGCGGCTGGCGGCGGCGCCGACGAAACCGGCCATCGTGCTGCGCACCAGCGCCGGCAGGTCGACCGCCTCGGTGACGATCTCCAGGCGTCCGGCTTCGATCTTGGAGAAGTCGAGGATGCCGCCGATGATCTGCAGCAGCGATTGCGACGACTGCTCGATCACGTCGAGGGCGCGGCGTTGCTCGGCGTCCAGGCGCGAATGCGCGAGCACCTCGATCATGCCGGTGACGCCGATCATGGGGGTGCGGATCTCGTGGCTCATCGCCGCCAGGAACGAGGACTTGGCGCGGTTGGCATCTTGGGCACGGGCTTCGCTGGCGCGCAGTTCGCGTTCGAGCCGCTTGAGCGCGCTCAGGTCGGCGGCGATCAGCAGCAGGCCCGGTGCGTCCTCGTCCTCGTGGGTGGCCGACACCGCCACCAGCGCCGGCACCCAGGTGCCGTCGCGATGGCGCAGACGGGTCTCGCGCGGCGCGGCGTTGGCCAGGGCGAGCTCGCGCAAGGCGGTCCAGTCGGCGCGCACGGTTTGCCCGGTCTGCGCGCTCAACTCGTTCGCCAGCGCCTGCAAGGCGCGCGGCTCGAACACGGTGTGCAGGCGTTCGTGGCCGATCACCTCCCGCGCGCTGACCCCGAGCAGGCGTTCGGCGAAGGGATTGACCAGGGTCAGGCAACCGTCGCCGTCGACGGCGAGGATGGCGATCTGCGCCGAATCCAACAGCGAACGCTGGAAGCGCTCGCGTTGCTCGAGTTCGGCGCGGGTGCGTTCGTTGCGGATCAACTGCCCGGTCAGTTCGGTCTCGAAGCCGAGCACGTCGCGGCGCATGTCGATAAAGGCCTGCATGACCGCACCGAGTTCGCCGGCCGGCAGCTCGCCGGGCTCGGCGGTGTAGTCGTGCTCGCGCATGCGCCGCGCCAGCCAGGTCAGGCGGTCGATGCCGCGCGAGGCGTTGCGCAGGATGCGCCGGCCGATCAGCGCCGCGGTGGCCAGGGCGAACAACGACAAAGCGATGCGGATCAGGCTGACCCGCTCGCTGCGGACGATGTCGGCGCGCACCACGCTGTCGGCCTGGACCAGCTTGAGGTCGGACAGCAGTTGCAGGCGTTGGGTCAGCGGGTCGACCGCCGGGTACAGGCGTTTGTCGGCGAATTGGCCCAGTGCGCGGATGTCGCGATGGCGCAGGATCGCGCGCAGCTCGGCCGCGGCGGCGTCGGCGGTGCGGCGGGCCTGGGCGGCGGCGTGCAACTGCGCGCGCTCCTCGGCCGAATGCGGCAAGGCCTGCAGGCGCGGCCAGGCCTGGTCGACGCGGCGCTGGGCGCTGTCGACGCGTTGCAGGCCTTCGTCCCAGTCGACCAGGTAGTTGCGCACGCGGAACGTGGTGTCGACCACGTCCAGGCCGTAGCCGTCGGACACGGTCTTGATCAGGCGCAGGCCGAGCAGGGCGTCGTCCTGCAAGGTCTGCAGGGTGCGGCGCGCGCGGTATTGCTCGATCTCGTCGATCACCAGCACGCTGGCGCCGGTGAGCAGGAACAGGCCGAACAGTCCCCACAACTGGTGGCGGATGCTGAAGCGGTCGAGCCAGGCGAACACCGCGCGCCTCAATGTTCGGGCCGGCGCCAGCGGCCGAGCAGGGCCGGCAACTCTTCGCCGGGCACCGCGTCGCCGATCAGCCGGCCCTGGGCGATCGCGCAGCCCAGTTCGGCCAGCATCTGCCAGTCCTCGACCGTTTCCACGCCTTCGGCGACCGCGTCCAGGCCGAGCTTGCGCGCCAGGTCGAGGCTGGCCTCGACCACCGCGCGCTTGCGCGGCTGTTGGTTGGCGCCGGCGATGAATTCCTGGTCGATCTTCAATTCGGTGAACGGCACCTGCGAGAGTTGCGACAGCGACGACCAGCCGGTGCCGAAGTCGTCGATCGACAGGCCGAAGCCCTTCAGGCGCAGGCGCGCGAGCACGCCCAGGCCGCGCGCGGCGTCGGCGATCAGCGAGCTTTCGGTGAGTTCGAGCACGACCTCGGCCGGGTCGACGCCGGCCTCGCGGACGATGCGCTGATAGCGGTCGGCGGCGCCGGCATCGTCGAGGGTCGAGGCGGAGACGTTGACCGACAGTTTCAGGCGCAGCCCGCTGCGGTCCCACTGGCGTTTCCAGCGGCAGGCCTGGGCGAGCATCTGTTCGGTGAGTTCGTCGACCAGGTCTTCGCTTTCCAGCAACGGCAGGAAGTGCTGCGGCAGCACCACGCGGCCGTCGCTGCGGGGCCAGCGCGCCAACGCCTCGACGCCGATCGCCCGCCCATTGCCGAGTTCGACCTGCGGTTGGAACCACGGCACGATCTCGCCGGCGGCCAGCGCCGCGCGCAGGCTGTCGAGGCCGATCTCGCCGGGGTCGTCGTCGGCGACGGTAGCGGCGACCAGTTCCAGGCCGGCCAGGGCCTGGGCGAGCTTGCTCCGGGTCAGCGGTTTGGGCACCGCCTCCAGCACGCGCAGGCCGCAGGCGCGGGCCATGGTCTGGACGGTATGCAGCAGGGCTGCGTCGAGCGCGCTGACCACCAGGATCGAGCGAGCCAGGTGCTCGCGGGCGAGGTGGTCGATGAATTCGATGCCGTCCATGCCCGGCATGTCCAGGTCGACCAGCACCACGTCCGGCACCTGCGCCAGCGAGCGCAGCAGGCGCAGCGCGGAGGCGCCGTCGCCGGCCTCGTGCAGGCGGGCGACGCCGAGTTCGGACAGCAGGCGCAGCGCCATGCGGCGTTGGAAGCCGTGGTCTTCGACCACCACAACGCTCAGTAGCGAAAGGGACATCCGATCCTCGGCTGCGACGGCGCATCGACAGACCGACGTCGTCGAGCGAACGCGCGGCTGTGGACGGCCGACTGTAGCCGTGTAAGGAGTCCAACGGAAACAACGGCGACGAACGGTCGCGGTTGCGTTCGTCGCCACGAAAAAGCGGCGCGGCATCACGCCGCGCCGCTGCTTTCGCGCAGGCCGGGCGAGGCGCCCGGCGCGGTCTTGCGCGGCCTTACGGCCAGCGCGGCGGGTTCTCGGCCCAGGCCTGTTGCACCTGGGCGAGGGTGGCGCGGTCGCTGTCGCGCCACGCCGGCAGCAGCTCGGCGTAACGCGAGCTGTCGCGCCACAGGTCCGGCTCGCTGCGCACCGCGGCGGCGTACCACTCCACCGCCTCGTCCTTGCGTCCCAACGACCACAGCGCGACCGCGTAGGTCGGCGGCATCCATGCGGCGCTGACGTTGCGCGCGCCGTGCAGGGTCACCCAGTACTTGAACGCTTCTTCGTGGGCGCCGAGGTGATACAGGTCCCAGGCGTAGTTCCACATGATCGCGCGCCAGTAGGTGCTGCCGCTGTCGATCTCGCGCAGCGCCCGCCCGTACAACTGGCGGCCCAACTCGACCCGGCCGCCTTCCATGGCCAGGTGCGCGAGCTGCGCGGCCTCGGTCGGCGCGTGCGCCTTGCGTTCGATGATCTTGGCCAGCCGTTCCATGGCTGCGTCGCCGTTCTCTTTGATCGCGACCACCGGCTTGGTGGTCTGAGCGTCGGCGTCGAAGTAGAACTCGCCCGGCTTCGACAGGGCCTGGGCGCCGGCGGAGCCGGATACCACGGCGGCGGCGAGTGCCGCAGCCAACAACAACTTGCGAATAGGCATGTTTGTAGATCCCCCTGGAACCCCTACATGCTAACCGCTGCGATGCACAATCCATGAATCCGCGCACATAATTTATTTGACGCAAGCGGGCGAATGGCGTGATACGGACGGGCGGCATCGCCCGCGTGCGGCCGGGTGGGCCATCCGCGGCGCGGGTACGGTCGGGCAAGGACGGGCAGCGGCGATCAGTGGACGAGCGCTCCGCCGCGGTCGCCGCGGCGGAGCGAAGGGCCTGGCCGGGTCAGTTCGCGGCCGGGCGCAGGGTCACGCGGTCGAGCGCCCACAGCGGGTCGTGGCCGCCGCTGGCGAAGACGAAGCACAGGTCGTGGCGGCCGGCGAGCTTCGGCAGGGGAGCCTGCAGCGTGCTCAGGCCGTCCGAACGCTTGGCTTCGGCCAGCGGCAGGCGCGCGATCGGTGCGCTCTTGCAGTCGTCGACGCGCACTTCCAGGGCGCCGCCGAGTTCGGCCTTGCGGGTCACGATGTTCTTGGTGTCGTGCCAGAGCTGGAAGTTGTAGGGCACCTGGCCGACCCGGACCTCGATCCGGCCGATCCCGTCGAGGCGGGCGCCTTCGTAGATCCAACAGGGGTCGATCAGGTTGGTGGTCAGCGAGGCGCGGGCGCCGTCGCCCTGGCCTTCGATCGCGGCGTCGTCCTCCAGGCGCAGGTTGTAGCCCTCGCGGCAAGGGCGCAGGCCGGCGCTGGTGCGGGTGCTCAGGTCGGACAGGTCGCGGGCGCTGAAACGGCGCGGCGCGGAAATCGCCTTGCCGTCGACGAAGGTGGTCGCCACCACGTCCAGCGGCAGGGTCGCGGCGAGCGGTTGCCGGTACAGCGGAGCGTCGACGCCCGGGTCCTGGCCGTCGGTGCGGTAGCGAATCTCGCCGAAGCCGGTCTGGTTGCTCAGCGCCAGCTTCGGCGCGGCGCCGTCGGCGCCGTCCTCGACCTTGAACTTGACTGCGAACGCGACGTCGGAGGCCTTCACGTCCTGGGCGCGGTAGCGCGCCATCTGCGCGGCCAGGCGTTGTTGGAAGTCGTTCCAGTCGATCCGCGCCTGAGGCGACCACACCACTTCGGCCAGGGCGTCCAGGCGCGGGTACAGCGCGGTCTGGATGCGCTCGAAGCTGCGGCGGTGCTCGCTCCACAGATTGGCCTGGGCGCCGAGCACGTGCTTGCTCTGGGCCGCGTCGAGCTCGGGCGGCACCACCGAGAACTGATAGAAGTCGCGCAGGGTGCTGATCGGGAAGCGTCCGCTCGGCTCGTCGTCGCGATCGCTCTGGACATAGTCGAGGTAGAGCTGGCGGTCCGGCGCGACGACCACGTCGTGGCCTTCGCGCGCGGCCTCGACCGCGCCCTTGGTGCCGCGCCAGGACATCACCGTCGCGCTCGCCGGCAGCTTTCCGCCTTCGAGGATCTCGTCCCAGCCGAGCAGGATGCGGTCGTGCTTCTGCAGGTGGCCGGCGATGCGGCCGACGAACCAGCTCTGCAGCGCCATCTCGTCCTTCAGGCCGAGCGACTTGATCTTGGCCTGCACGCTCGGCGAGGCGATCCACTGGTCCTTGGCCGCCTCGTCGCCGCCGATATGGATGTAGCGCGAGGGGAACAGCCCGGCGACTTCGTCGAGCACGTTTTCGAGGAAGCCGAAAGTCGAATCGTCAACGCCGTACAGATAGGTGTGCACGCCCCAGTCCGGCGACACCGGCGGCGCCTTGCGCACGACGTCGGTGACCCCGAGCTCGGGATAGGCGGCGATCGCCGATTGCGCATGGCCGGGCATTTCGATTTCCGGGACCACGGTGATGTGGCGCTCGGCGGCGTAGCGCACGACGTCGCGGATCTGTTCCTGGGTGTAATAGCCGCAATAGGGCTTGGGCTTGCCCTCGGCATCGCGGCCGGCGGCGCCGGCGAGGATGCGGCAACCGCCGACCTCGGTCAGGCGCGGGTACTTCTTGATCTCCACGCGCCAGCCCTGGTCGTCGGTGAGATGCCAGTGGAAGGTATTGAGCTTGTGCAGCGCCATCTGGTCGAGGACCGACTTGACCTCGTCGACGCTGCGGAAGTGGCGGGCGACGTCGAGCATGAGGCCGCGCCAGACGAACCGCGGGGCGTCGTCGATGCGCTGCGCAGCGATGCTCGCCGCGCCCTTGCCGCCGTCGGCGGTGGCCAGTTGCCACAGCGTGACCGCCCCGTAGAACAGGCCGGCCGCGGCGCGCGCCTGCACGCGCACGCCGTCGCGGCCGATCTCCAGCGTATAGGCCTCGTCGCCGCTGGCGGCGGACTTGGGGTCGAGCGCGAACACGATCGCGTCGGCGCCGGGCTTGCCGCCGCTGTCGATGTTCGGGGTGAAGCCGCGCAGCTGCTGCACGCGCGCGGCGAAATCTTCGGCGACGCGGCGCGCGGCGGAGTCGTCGGCGGCGACGACCAGGCGCGTCTGCGGCCCGAACACGAACCGCCCTTCGCCGGCGACGACTTGCGCCGGGCGCGGGATCACCGCGCTCGCATGCGCGGCGATCGCCGGCTCGGCGCCGCTCGCGGCGGTGGAGGTGGCGTCGGCTGAGCCGGAGCCGGCCGAGGTAGAGCCGGCCGACGGGGTCGTGTTCTGGCAGGCGGCCAGTCCGATCGCCGCGGCGCTGGCCAGGGCCAGGTTCCAGGCGGTACGCGTTTTCATCGTTGCGCTGCTCCGTTCGTGGCCGGCGTGCGTGGAGGCGCGCCGGCGGTGTCAGTGTGCGGTGCTCAATGCGGCGAAGCCCGGCAGGGTGAGTGCCGGGCTTCGGATGCGACGCGCCGACGGGATCGTGGCGATCCCGGCGACGTGGTCACGCGTCCGGCCTTGCGGCCGGCGCGTGCGGGTTGCGGTGCGGATCAGAAGTTGAACCGGAACGCGGCCATGTAGCGGCGGCCGCTGTGGTAGGTACCGACCGGCTTGCTCTTGCTGCCGGAGTACTGCACGTATTCCTCGTCGAGGATGTTCATGGCGTCGAACGACAAGGCCATGTTCTCGTTGAACTTCCAACCCACGCTGGCGCCGAGTTCCGAGTAGGCGTCGACGCTCGCCGGCGCCGCGCCGGCCACGTAGCCGCCGGCCAGGTAATGGCTGCGCCAGTTGTACGACAGGCGCAACGTCAGCGGGCCGTTCTCGTAGTACGGGCTGATCGCGACGCTGTCGCGCGACTGGTAGGGCAGCGGGTCGCCGGTGTTGTTCTCGCCGTCGGCGTAGGTGTAGTTCGCGGTCAGGCCGAAGCCGGTATCGGCGAACGGCTGCTGGTAGCTGACGTTGAAGCCCTTGACCTTGCCCTTGCCGGCATTGCGCGGACGCTGGATGTCGTAGTCGCAATAGCCGTCGCTGGTGCAGCCGTGGAAACCGACCAGGGTGGTGTCGAACACGACCCGGTTGGTGTCGCGGATCGAGTTGTACTGGCGCTCGATCCGGGCCGCGCTGTCGATGTAGTTGGAGATGTCCTTGTAGAACACCGACGCCGCCAGCACCGACTGTTCGGCGAAGTACCACTCGGCCGACAAGTTGAAGTTGGTCGACTCGTACGGCGACAGGTCGGCGTTGCCGCCGCTGCCGTTATACGTGGTGTCGTTGAGGAAGGTGTTGTTGACCATCTGGTTGTACGGCGCCCAGGCAATCACCTTGGCCGCGGCGAAACGCAGCAGCACGTCGTTGCCGGTGTCGTAGACCACGTTCAGCGACGGCAGCACGAAGTCTTCCTTCTTCGGCTTGGTCTGCCACTTGCCGGCCAGGTTGTCGAGCGAAGGCGCGCCGCCGTAGACGAAGCCGCTGGCGTCGGTCTTGGATTCGACGTAACGCAGACCGAAGTTGCCGCGCCAGGCGCCGCTGGCGAAGTCGGCCTGCACATAGGCCGCGGTGTTGGTCTGTTCCAGCGCCCAGGTGTTGTTGAGGAAGCCGGCCGGGTCGGGGTTGGCGAAGTTCAGCGGGCTGCCCTTGACCCAGTCGAGCACGTTGCCGCGGCCGACCTGGATGTGGCGCCCGTGGTCGTTGCTGAAGCCGCGGATGTCGGTCAGGCCGACGGTGCCGACATCGGCCAGCGTGCCGCGGTTGACCGGGCCGTAGATGTTGAGCTCGAAGGACTCTTCATGCTTGGCACGACGCACGCCGAACTGGAGGTTGTTGAACACGCTGTCGAACTCGACGTTGAAGTCGACTTGTCCGTAGGTGTCCTTGCTCTCGGTCGAGAACACGCCGTTGTTGCCCATCCAGCCGTTGACCAGGCCGCCCGACGGACCCCAGTTGGCCGGATTGCGCGCGGCGTCGGGGTTGTCGAAGGTGATGCCGCGGTCGATGTCCCAGCTGAAGCCGCCGTTGTAGACCGGCTCGATGAAGTACTGGGCGAGGTGCTTGTTCTCGGACTTGCTGCTGCCGATCTGGCCCTTGAAGCCCCAACCCTCGCCGTCGAACGCGGTGCGCAGGTCGATGCCCTTGGTCTCGACTTCGGACTCGCGCACGTTGTTGTCGTACAGCACCGTGCCGCCGGTGGCATCGGCGTTGGCGTTGGAGTGGCCGCTGGTGACCACGCCGTTCTTCGCATCGCCGAGGCGGTTGACCGCGGCGACGGTGCCGTCGTTCCAGGTCAGGAAGCTGTACAGCGACTGGTTGTAGTTGTCGAAGTTTTCCTTGATGTACAGGCCGCTGAGGTTGAACTCCCACTCGTCGCTCGGCTTGAACTGCAGGTTGACCACGGCGCTGTCGCGCTTGCGGTGCTGCTGGAACCAGGCGGCGTTGATCGAGTTCGGCACTTCCGCGTTCGGGTCGAGACCGGCGCGCGCGGCGTTGGTGAAGGTCGAGGCCTTGGCGTAGCCGAAGATCTCCAGGCCCTGGCGATCGACCTGCTCTTCGTAGTGCTGCGCGGCGACCGAGACGCCGAAGGTTTCTTCCGGGTTCTTCCAGCTGTACAGCAGCGACGCGCTCGGGCGGCCCTTGCTGCCCTGGTCGCTGTAGTTGTAGCTGACCGAGCCGGCGACCGAGTTGGCGTCCATGTCGAGCGGCTGACGGGTGTGCATGAGCACGGTGCCGCCGAGGCTGCCTTCGGTGATGCGCGCTTCCGACGACTTGATGATCTCCAGGCGGCCGAGGATTTCCGGCGCGAGCAGGGTGTAGTCGAAGCCGCGGTTCGGCTGTTCGCCGTACAGCCAGATCGCCTGCGCGACCGGATGGCCGTCGAGGAAGGTCAGGTTGAGGCTGGGGTCGGTGCCGTCGATGCTGACCCGCTCGCCCTGGCCGAAGCGGCGATCGAGGGTGACGCCGGGAATCTGCGACATCGCTTCGGCGACGTTGGTGTTGGCGAACTTGCCGATGTCCTCGGCGGTGATCGCTTCCGACACGGTCACGTTGGCCCGCTTGGTGTCGAGCGATTTTTCCAAACTCGCACGGATGCCGGTGACGACGACGGTATCGAGCTCGGTGGCTTCCGACGATGCGGACGGGCTCGTTGCTGCCTGGGTGTCCTGGGCGGCCGCCAGGCCCGGACCGATACAGGTCAGGACCGCGACGATGCTGGCTGACAGGATGCTCTTGCGCGCTTTCATTACTGTTCCTCCCTCGGGCGGTGATGGCTCGGCGATCGACCGGGGAAAGCCGGTTCGTCGCGAAGTCCGGTTTGTCTTGTCTTGTTTGTCTTGGTGCAGCCGGTCGCGGCGACGCCGTTTCCGGTTTCGGTGTTGCCGCCTTCGATGCGAGGCCGCGGTTTCGCGCACGCGCCTTGCGCGCGTGCGCCTGAGGCCTTGCGCCTACTGCGTTTTTTGTTGGCGATTCGCCGGCGCCGTCGCGCCATCGCCGGGTTCGCTTTCCTGCTGGCCCGGTTCGTACTGACCGTGCTCCAGATACCAGCTCGCCGCACCGATCACGCCGAGCCGTTCGTTCTCGATCAGCCGCACCGGCACGCGTTCGAGCACCGGACGCATCGCGCCCTTGTCGAGCATGCGGGCGTGGAATTCGCTCTCGGGCACGAAGTCCTTGAGCTGGGGCAGGATGCCGCCGGCGATGAACACCGACTTGGCGCCGCTGATCACGGCCAGATCGCCGATCACGCTGCCGAGCAGCGCGCAGAACGTCAGCACCGCTTCGCGCGCGATCGCTTCGCCGCGCCGCGCCGCTTCGGTGATCGCAGCCGGCGCACGCAGCGACGGCTCGACGCCGTTGAGCGTGCACAGCGCGCTATACAGATTGACCAGGCCGGGACCGGAGACGAAGTGCTCGGTCGGCACGTGGGTCTGGCCGCGTTGCTGGGCCAGGCTCAACATTTCGACTTCGCGCGAATTGCCCGGCGCGAAGGCGGTGTGGCCGGCTTCGGTCGGCAGCACCACGGTGGTCTTGCCGTGCGGAATGCGCACCGCCGCGCCGAGGCCGGTGCCGGGGCCGATCACCAGCACCGGGCCGGGCGTCGACTCGCTGACGCCGGGCGTGAGCAGGGTCGAATCGTTCGGCGCCATGCACTGGGCGGCGTTGGCGTTGGCCTGGAAATCGTTGATGAACAGCACCTGGCGCAGGCCGAGCTCGCGGCGCAGTTCCGACAGCGAGATCCGCCACGGCAGGTTGGAATTGATGACCTGGTCGTCGAGCACCACGCCGGCGCAGGCGATCACCACGTGATCGATGCCGACGCCGTTGCTGGCGATGAACTCGGCCAGGATCGCGGCCAGGCTCGGGTAATCCGCGCAGACGTACTTGCGGTGAGCGAGCACGGTCACGGTGGACTCGCCGCCGTTGCCGGGACGGACCAGGCCGACACGGGTATGAGTGCCGCCGACGTCGGCGGCGATGAACTGGGGCGTGGCCGTATTCAGCCGTGCAGCCGCGCTCATGCGCAGGCTCCGGCGACGGCCGTCGCTACGTCGGCGTGTGTGTTCATGATGCGTCCCCGCAAGGACATCGACGACGTCCCGTTCCATTCCCACTGCATGCGCCCTCCGCGGCTGCCGGTGTGTTTCCCCTTGGCGGCGCCGAGAGTGCTCTGGGTTTGACAACGTTGTCAACAAGTTCGCGCCAATGTGTCTCCCAGGCCGCAAAACCGTGTTTCGCTGCCCGGAATATTGATGCGCCGCAACATGGCGGCGCGCGCGCAAGATCACGGTTTGGCGGGCTTCTTGGCCTTGCGACTGGTATGCGGCAGCGACTTGTGACAACGTTGGGCCGACGCTTGTCGTGCCGGTCATCCGGATGACCAGCGGGACGTGGCGGGCGGTACCCGCCGCTCTGGGAGGGGAGTCTCATGTCGGTTTCCAACGCCAGCGCTCGGCCGCGTCACCTGGGTTCGATCGCGATCATCGGCGCGCTGTTCTTCGTGTTCGGTTTCGTTACCTGGCTCAACGGGCCGCTGATCACCTTCGTCAAATACCGGTTCGAGTTGAACGACTTCAACGCGTTCCTGGTGCTGACGGTGTTCTACCTGTCCTACCTGTTCCTGGCCCTGCCGGCGTCGAGCATCCTCAAGCGCACCGGCATGAAGAAAGGCATGTCGCTGGGGCTGTTCGTGATGGCGATCGGCGCCTTCGCCTTCGGCGAATTCGTCTTGCGCGGTTCCTATCCGGGCGCGCTGGCCGGACTGTTCACCATCGGCGCGGGCCTGGCGATCCTGCAGACCGCGGCCAATCCCTACATCAGCATCCTCGGCCCGATCGAAGGCGCGGCGCAGCGCATCGCGGTGATGGGCATCTGCAACAAGATCGCCGGCGCGCTGGCGCCGTTCGCGTTCGCGACCCTGGTGTTGGCCGGCATCAACAAGTTCGATGCGCAGCTCGCCGCGGCGACGCCGGCCGGCCGCCAGACCCTGCTCGACGAATTCGCCGCGAAAGTGCACGTGCCCTACGTCGCCATGGCCGGCGTGCTGGCTTTGCTGGCGGTGCTGCTGCTGCGCTCGCCGCTGCCGGAAATCCGCGCCGAGGACGTCAATGCGACGCCGGCCGACAGCGGCAGCGGCGCCGACAAGAAGGGCCTGGCGCATTACCCGCACGTCTGGCTCGGCGCCTTGTGCATCTTCGTCTACGTCGGCGCCGAAGTGATGGCCGGCGACGCGATCGGCACCTATGGCGCGGCCCTGGGCCTGCCGCCGAGCGAGACCAGCTTCTTCACCACCTTCACCCTGATCGCGATGCTGGTCGGCTACCTGGTCGGGCTGGTGGTGATTCCGCGTTTCGTCAGCCAGCAGAAATACCTGGCGATCTCGGCCGTGCTCGGCATCGTCTTCACCGTCGGTGCGTTCTTCACCAAGGGCTATGTCTCGGTCGGCTTCGTCGCCGCGCTGGGCTTCGCCAACGCGATGATGTGGCCGGCGATCTTCCCGCTCGCGATCGAGGGGCTGGGACGTTTGACCGAGCGCGGTTCGGCCCTGCTGGTGATGGGCATCGCCGGCGGCGCGGTGATCCCGCAGCTGTTCGCCGCGCTCAAGCAGCACTTCGACTTCCAACTGGTGTTCCTGCTGCTGATGGTGCCCTGCTACCTGTACATCCTGTACTTCGCCAAGGCCGGGCATAAGGTCGGCCTGGCCCATCGCGCGACGGCTTCGGGCACGGCATCGGCCGCGGTCTCGAACTAAGGGCCTTTCGGTCGCGGTTCCCTTTGTACGTTGGCTCGTACGAGGGGAATCCGGCGGGCTCGGCGTGGGCGTGCCGGGCCTGCGCATCGGGTGGCCGACGCCAGCGCCGGCCACCCCGCGCTGGGCGGGTTCAGCCAGCCGACTGAAGCAGTTCCCCCGCCCCCTCTGTCTAAAGAGGGGAGTAGGTGCCGGCCTGCAACCGCCCTCGTGCCCGAACGAGCGGTCAATTTTTCACCGTCGAATCGAAAACCCGCCATCAGTCGCAATCGCCGCTGGCCGCTGCGACGACGCTTCGGTATCGTGCACACAATGAATGCGCCGCCTCCCCACGCCGGCGCGGTCGCGCCTACGGGTGCGTCGACCGCGCGCGCGCTGCGTTACCTGATCCGTGTACCTCTGCTCCTGTGGCATGTGCTCGTCCATCTGCCGCTCGTGCTGCTGCTGACCACGCCCTTGACCACCCGCATCCCGGTCGGTGGCGGCGAAACCCTGGGTCATCGCCTGATCCGCGCCTGGTCGGCCGGGTTGATGCACGTGTTCGGTTTCCGCCTGCGCCGCGTCGGCACGCCGCTGCCGGGCGCGACCTTGTTCGTCGCCAACCACGTCAGCTGGATCGACATCGAGACCCTGCACAGCCAGCGCATGATGGGGTTCGTGGCCAAGCGCGAGATCGAGAGCTGGCCGGTGGTCGGCTGGCTGGCGGCGCGCGGCGAGACCATCTTCCACCACCGCGGCAACACCGAATCGCTCGGCGGCGTGCTGCACGAGATGCTCGCGCGCTTGCGCGCCGGGCGCTCGGTCGGCGTGTTTCCCGAAGGCGGCACGCGCGGCGGCGGCGAAATCGGCCCCTTCCATGCGCGCATCTTCCTCGCCGCGGTCGAGGCCAACGTGCCGGTGCAGCCGGTCGCGCTGCGCTACGGCGAGCGCGGTAACGCCCAGTCGGTGGTCGCCTTCCAGGGCAAGGAGAGCTTCTTCGCCAACTTCCTGCGCCTGCTCGGCGAACCCGGTTGCGTCGCCGAGATCCATTTCCTGACCCCGATCGGTCCCGGCGAAGCCGATGGCCGCCGCCGCATCGCCGACCTGGCGCGGCAGCGCATCGTCGAGGCGATGGCGAGCTGAGGCCATGTTGACCGCCGCGGACTACGCGCCTCCACGCTGGCTGAGGAACGCGCACGTGCAGTCGGCGCTGGGTTCCAGCCCGCTGCGCCGGCGCCGCGCCGAGCAACGCTTCGCCCAGATCGGCGCGCAGACCACCGAACACCTGATCGAGGCCGGCGACGGCGTGCGCCTGCACGGCCTGCACAGCGCCGTGCCCGGCACCGCCCCGCGCGGGCTGGTGATGCTGCTGCACGGCTGGGAAGGCAGCGCCGATTCCAACTACATGCGCCTGACCGCGGCGCAGTTGCTGGCGCGCGGCTTCGAGGTGTTCCGGCTCAATTTCCGCGATCACGGCGGCACCCACCACCTCAACGAAGGCCTGTTCCACTCCAACCGCATCGACGAGGTGGTGCAGGCCACGGCCGAGATCGCGCGGCGCTTTCCGTTGCGGCCGCTGTCGGTCGCCGGTTACTCGCTGGGCGGCAACTTCGCCCTGCGCCTGGCCTTGCGCGCCACCGACGCCGGCCTGCCGCTGGCCCATGTCGCCGCGGTCTGCCCGGTGCTCGATCCGGCCCGGACCATGGACTCGATGGAGTCCGGCCTGCCGTTGTACCTGTGGTACTTCGAGCGCAAATGGCGCGATTCGCTGGCGCGCAAGCGCGCGCTGTTCCCGGCGCTGCACGATTTCGACGACCGCACCCTGGGCCTGAGCATGCGCCCGCTGACCCAGTGGATGGTCGAGCGCCACACCGACTTCGGCACCCTCGACCGCTACTTCGACGGCTACTCGATCGCCGGTCAGCGCCTGGCCCGCTTGGAAGTGCCGGTCAGCATCCTGATGGCCGCCGACGACCCGGTGATCCCGGTCGCCGGCTTCCAGGAACTGGTCGTGCCCGAGCACGCACGCGTCGAGATCGCGCCCTGGGGCGGGCATTGCGGCTTCCTCGAGAACGCCCAGCTCGACGGCTTCGCCGAACGCTGGATCGCCGACCGCCTGAGCGCCTGCGCTTCGGCCTGAAGCGCGCGCTGGCGGCGCAAGCGGGGCCCGGGACCGGGAAAACCGCCGCGGCCCGCCTACAATTGCGGTTCTTATCCCACCCGAAGCACACGAATGTACGAACCCATCCTCGACGCCCTGCGCCGCGGCGCCACCGCGGAGGCGTTGTCCGCCGCCGAGCAGGCCGTGGCCGCAGACCCGCAAGACGCCGCCGCGCATCGCCTGCACGCCGCCGCGCTGCGCCTGGGCGGCGACCGCGAAGGCGCGGTCGCGGCGATCGACCGCGCGATCGGCCTGGCCCCCGAGGATGCGCAGCTGCATCTGGAACGCGCCGGCGCGCTGCTCGACGGCCGTCAGCTCGACGAGGCCCAGGCCGCGCTCGCCACCGCGATCGGGCTCGATCCCAACCAGTTCCCGGCCTATATCGTCAAAGCCCACCTCGCGATCGCGCGCGGCGACCTCGACGAAGCCGAGCGCCTCGGCCGCACCGCGGCGCGCATCGCCCCGGGCCATCCGCAGGTCGCCGCCGTGGAAGGTTCGCTGGCGCTGCGCCGCGGCGACAACGACCGCGCCCTGGCGGTGCTCAGCCAGGCCGCCTCGCTGGCGCCGGAAGACGCCCAGATCATCCATGCGCTCGCCTTCGCCTACCTCGCCAAGGGCCATCTGGCCTTCGCCGAGCAGGCCTTCCTGACCCTGGCCGAGCGTCAGCCCGAGCAGCCCACGCTGCAGCTGATGATCGCCGACCTGATGCGCCGCCAGCAGCGCTTCGGCGAAGCCGCCGACCGCGTCGCCGCGGTGGCCCAGCGCGAGGATGCGGGCTTCGGCGTGCAGCGTTGGCTCGGCGAGCTCGAACTCGACGCCGGCCGCCCCGAACGTGCGCTGCCGGCGCTGCGTTCGGCGCTGGCGGTGATCCCCGACGACCCGCGCACGCTCAACGCGATCATGGAAGCCTGGCGCCGCCTCGACGACGTCGACGATGCGCGCCGTACTCTCGAATCCGCGCTCGCCACCCACGCCGACCTGCCCAACCTGTGGCGCGCGCGCCTGGCCCTGGAGCCGTTCGCCGAAGCCGGCGCGATCGAAGTCATCGAACGCTGGCAGCAGGCCATGCCCGATCACCTGGGCGCGCTGGAAGCGCGCGCGGCGGTGCACGATTACCTCGGCGAACGCGCCCAGGCCGAAGCCATCGCCCATCGCATCGTCGAGCTGCATCCCGGCGACGTGCGCGCCGAGATGCGCATCGTCCAGGGCTTGGCCGAGACCGACCCCGATGCCGCCGCCGAACGCATCGAACGCCTGATCAGCCTGTCGCCGGATCCCTTGGTCAAGCGCGAGTTGCGCCAGTTGCTCGGGCGCGCCTTCGACCTGGCCGGCCAGCCCGAAGCCGCGGCCGCGACCTGGGCCGAGCTGCATGCCGAAGTCATCGACCAACGCCTGCCGCGCAACGCCATCAGCCGTCGCAACGCCGCCGAATGGCCGGCGATGGCGCCGGTCGCCGACGGCGCCCAGGGCGTGCTGTTGCTGTGGGGCGCGCCGGGTTCGCGGGTCGAGCGCTTCGCCCAGATGCTGGGCGCGGTCGGTGCGCCGCTGCTGGTCGACCGCTACGGCGAACAACCGCCGACCGATCCGCTGCAGCGCTACGGCACGGTCGAGGAATTGCTCGCCGGCACCCTCGACCCGGCGTTCCTGGTCAAGATGTACCGCGCCGCCTTGCCCGCGCGCGGCGCCGCCGAAGGCCCGGTGTTCGACTGGCTGCTGTGGTGGGACAACGCCCTGCTGCGCGCGCTGCGTCCCTACCTGCCCGAAGCGATGATGCTGATCGCGGTGCGCGACCCGCGCGACATGCTGCTCGACTGGCTGGCCTTCGGCAGCACCACGCCGTACGCGCTGGAAACGCCCGAAGCCGGCGCGCGCTGGCTGGCCCAGACCCTGGACCAGGTCGTCGACCTGCACGAAGGCAATCTGTTCCCGCACAACCTGGTCAAGCTCGACGAGATCGTCGACGACCCGGGCGCGCTCGCCCAGGCCGTCGCCGACACCTTGCGCATCCAGGTGTCGCTGCCGAACGATCTGTCGCTCGGCGGCGTGCGTCTGGCGCCGGGCCGTTGGCGCGAGTACACCGGTCCGCTCGGCGAAGCCTTCGCCCTGCTCAAGCCGGTGGCCCGCCGCCTGGGCTATCCGGAAAACTGAGCCGAAGCGTCGCGGCGCATCCGTCGGATGCGCCGCGACGCCCTCCCTATCCACGACACGGACGCCGCGCTGACGGCGCCGTCGATGCAGGAGCCCGACATGCGTATCCACAGCAACAGTTTCGAGCACGGTAAGCGTCTGCCGGCCGAGTTCGCCGCCGGCCAGGCCACCGCCGAGGGTTTCGGCTTCGCCGCCAACCGCAATCCGCACCTGGCCTGGGACGGCGTGCCGGCCGGCACGCGCTCGTTCGCGCTGTTGTGCATCGACCCGGATGCGCCGACCGTGCCGGAGATGGTCGACCGCGACGACGTGCAGATCCCGGTCGACCAGGTGCGCGGCGATTTCTTCCACTGGGCGATGATCGATATCCCTGCCGCCGTCACCGAGATCGCCGCCGGCAGCTGCAGCGACGGCGTGACCGCGCACGGCAAGCAAAACCCGGCCGGTCCGGCGGGCGCGCGCCAGGGCATCAACGATTACACCGGCTGGTTCGCCGGCAACCCGGACATGGCCGGCGACTGGTACGGCTACGACGGCGCCTTCCCGCCGCCGAACGATCTGCGCCTGCACCGCTATTTCTTCCGTGTGTTCGCCCTCGACGTCGAGCGCCTCGACGTGGATGCGCGTTTCACCGCCGGCGATGTGCTGTACGCGATGCAGGGCCACGTGCTGGGCCAGGCCACGACCTATGCGACGTATGCGCTGAATCCGGCGGTCGCCGGCTGATCGACGGCGCACGGCGTCGCCGCTGGGCGAGTACGCATCGGCATCGGCATCGGAGCGGCGCGCACCGCGATTGCGGGCGCGCTGTCGGTTGCCCTAGAGTCCGCCGAGGGCCCGCTTCGGGACCGACAGGGAGCAGGATCGACATGGACGACAATCCGTATCACGCGCCGCAGGCCGCGGTGCATCTGGACGAGCGCATGGCGAAGCTGGAGGCGGCGAGCTTCCTCCGCCGCTTCTTCAACTACCTCATCGATTTCGTCGCCTGCTATGCGATCGGCTTCGTGATTGCCTTCGCGTTCGCCTTGTTCGGCGGGGAAGGCGCGCTGGCCGCGATGGACGAACCGAACATCCTGCGCGACTACGCCACCGGCATCGGCCTGATGTTGGCCTACTACATCCCGCTCGAAGGCATGTTCGGCGTCACCGTCGGCAAGCTCATCACCGGCACCCGCGTGGTCGACGAACAGGGGCGCCCGCCGGGTTGGGGTCAGGTGATCGGGCGCACCTTCGCGCGCCTGATCCCGCTCGAGCCGTTCTCGGTGCTGTTCTCGGACAGCCGCCGCCCTGCCGGCTGGCACGACCGCCTGCCGAAGACCTTGGTGGTGCGGACGCGCTGAGCGCAGCGCGTCCGCAGTAACGATTTACGACTTCGGCGCCGGCACCAGTTCGCTCTCGACCACCATGTCGAGCACGTAGGCCACCGACGAAGCGTCGGCCGGCGGGTTCTTGATGTCGAACTTCTTGACCCGCACGACGTTGCGCACGCCGGCTTCGTGCTTGTAGCCCTCGATGTCCTGGTACAGGAACTGCCACTCGCCCGGCGCCTGCGACACGCCGTTGGCGTCGTAGCTGCGCTCGCGCACCCACAGGCACTGGTGCTTGGGCATCAGCGGATGCGGGCAAGTGCGGCGCTGCGCGTCGACTTCGAAGAACACGGTCGCGCCGGCGCTGCCGTAACGGGTTTCCGCGGTCGGTTCGCCACTGAGGCTCAGCTTGCTGCCCGAGGCGGTGGTCAGCAGCAGGCGCGGCTGCGGCGCCTCGCCTTCGATGGCGAACTTCGCGTTGCCTTCGAGCTGCTTGGAAATCTCGCTGTCCATTTGCATCAGTCGCTGGTCCTGGCAGGCCATCAGCGTGGTCTGGAACTGCTTGACCTCGATGCGGTCGCCCTTGAGCGCGTACATCGCGCCGACATGGTTGCAGCCGCCGGACACGCCGAGGCGGTCCTTGACGAAGCTCAGCTGCAGGCCGTACTTGCCTTCGCGCTGAAGCGTGGCGATCGGCTTGCCGGCGTTGTCGGTGGCCGAGTCGAGATTCCACTTGTAGCCGCCCAGGTCGATGGCGGAAGTCGCCGGCGCGGCATCGGCCGGCGCGGCGCTGTCGTGGGCGGGTTTGGCGGTGTCGCCGTTGCCGGTGCTGTGGGAAGGCGCGGCGCAGGCGGCGAGCAGGGCGAGCGACAGCGCGGCGGCGGACAAAACGAGGGGGCGGGTGATAGTCATGGGGCGCGATGATCCAATGTTGGCTGCGAAGACAGGATCAACGGCCCCACGCGGGCCATGGGGTTGGCTGCGTTCAGCCGCGGGTCGGCTAGGGCCGGTCGTGAGCGACCGCTCCGCCTACGGTGCCGTTCACGTGGGTCGGTTCCGGGGCCGACGGCGTGGCGTAGTCCAGCGCATACGAGCTTACGAGCCGGCCGCGCAGCATCAGCGGGTAATGGCGTACACGGACGAGTTCGTGCGCCCCGGGTGAGTGGCGATAGCCCTCGATCGGGCCGTAGAAGCGATGCCAATCCGAAGCCGACACCCGTCGGCCGAGGACGTAATGCAGCTCGCGCACCCACAGGCAACGGGATGCGGCGACCAGCAGGCCCTCGCAATCGACTTCTTTCGCCGCGACCTCGAGCGTCATCTCGACCGGCTTGCTGCCCCACAGCGCATCCGCGGTCTGCAAGACCAACTGGGTGCCGTTGCGGCTGGTCAAGTGCAGACGCTGCCGCACGCCCTGGCCCTCCAGGCGGTAGCGGTAAGGCGAGAGCAGGTGTTCGTGGACCGCGATCGAAGTCGCCTGGGCGAGATGGTTGGTGCAACCGAGGGCCTGTTGGACCTGATCGGACACCTCGAGGACATCGCCGCGCAGGCGATAGTCGCCGGACATTTCGCCGCAGTGCCCGTCGATCGTCAGGCGTCCGTCGTCGCCGAACTCGACATGGATCTGCGAGAACGCGTTCGGCTGCAATTCCGGCAGCGCGCGGCCGTCGGCCGCGGTCGCGAGCAGGATCTGCCAGCGATAGCCGGCCAGGCCTTGCGGGCCCGGATCCGGTTTCGGCGGTGGCGGGCGCTGCTTCACCGTGGCCGGGCGCGCGTCGCCCAGTTTGGCGGTGGATTCGGGTTCGGTCGCCGCCGCCGCCGAAGTATGGCCGGGCAGATCGCCGGCCCCGCTGCTGCAGGCGGCCGTGAGCAGGGCGGCGACCAGCGTCAGCAGATGCGCGCGCTGGCGATGGATGGCAACGGAAGATGGCGAGGGCATGAGGGCCTCCTTGGCGAGATGGCATAGCCTGGGTCGTGCGTGCCGTCGCGCGCCATCGCCGCGGCGTGGATAAACGCGAGTTCGGTCACGTTGTCGAACAAGGAAACAGGTCGCGCGCGAACGCGCTTCAGCGTGCCGCCGCGGCCGGCAGGCCGATCAGCTGCATGTGCGCGCCGTCGTCGGCCGTGACGCGCAGGATCGGCGCGCGCCCGCGCGCGTCGATGGAGAAATGCGCGCCGATCAGGGGCTGGGCAAAAAAGGCGCGCTCCATCGCCGCGCCGCGGCGGCAGCCCGCCACGGTTTGTACCGCGTCGAGCCGTTCGTCGTGCACGATCCGTCCGCCTTCGACCCGATAGGCGCCGCTGATGGTGTTGCAGGCCCCTTTTACTCGATAGCTCTCGTCGCCGAAGCGCACATGCAGGCCGCGTCGACGCGCTCCGCGCAGCTCGCCGACGCGACGGCCCTGCGCATCGGTGGCCTCCAGCGGATACCAATCGAAGGCGCGCAACAAGCCGGCCTGGGTCTGCGGCAGCGGATGCGTCGGGCCCGAGCGTTGCGACACCGCAGGTGAGGACAGCGAACAGGCGGCGAGCGCCGCGGCGAGCGCTGTGGCAGAACAGATCCGGTGCATTCCGACTCCTTGTCGAAGAGGATGCGCTGCGGGCACGACAGCGCCCGCGGCTCCTGGGCGAACGCGCCGTCGCGCCGCGCGGGGTTCAGGACTTCGGCTTGGCGAACTTTTGCGCCAGTTCGCGCTGGGCGCGCTCCAGGTCGAGGCCGCCGTCGCCGTCGTCTTCCTGCTCGCTTTCGTCGGCGAGCACGGCGTCGATATGCCCCAGCAGTTCCGCCGGGGTGACCACCGCGCACTGCATCGTCGTGTTCGGAAACACGCCGACGCCGAGGCCGGCTTCGGTCAGCGCCGGTGCGGCCTTCGCGCGCCAGGCTTCCAACTCGCGCAGCACCGGCGCATAGCCCTTGAGGTTCGGCGCGGCTGCCAGGGCGGCGCGCGCGGTGCCGGTCGAGGGCCATACCGGCAGCAGTTCCTGGCCGTCGGCGTCGAACAGGGTCAGGACGAATTCGCCGGATTCGGCGACCCACAACTGGCCGGTGCCTGCGATGGCCGCGACGAAGGCGGCGTAGCGCTCGGGTCCGGACAACTGCGCGTAGTCGAGCAACTCTTGTTCGGCGGCGCGATCTGCTTCGTTCATGGCGGCGGCTCCTGCCGGTGGGGCGTTGCGATCAGCTGGGGCGATGTCATTCAACTGCCTGAGGGCATCAACAGCAACAGCGCTGCGCCGAACACGAAGCGGTAGATCGCGAACGCGGTGAAACGGTGGGTCTGGATATAGCGCAACAGCCACTTCACCGCGATGAAGGCGGTCACCGCCGAGGCGACGAAGGCCACCGCGAGCGCGTTCCAGTCTTCGTTGGCCGCGGCGGGCGTGCCGAGCACGCCGAGCAGCTCGTAGCCGCTGGCCGCGAACATGGTCGGGATGCCGATCAGGAAAGTGAACTCGGTCGCCGCGGCGCGGCTGGTGGTGCCGGCGAGCAGGGCGATGAAGATGGTCGCGCCCGAGCGCGAGGTGCCCGGGAACACGCCGGCGACGACCTGGGCGATGCCGACCAGGGTCGCGACGGTCCAGGTGATTTCGCTGCGTTCGCCGAGCGCGGCGGCGCGCTTGGCGGCGAAATGCTCGGCCGCGATCATCCACACACCGCCCAGCACCAGCGCCCAGGCGATCGGCAGCACCTGGTCGGGCAGGGAGAAGCCGGCCTTCTTGACCGCGATGCCGAGCACCGCGGTCACGCCGAAGGCGAGGGCGAGCTTGAACAGATAGTCGCGGTTGTCGCGCTGGCCGAAGCCGGTTGCCAACGTCCACAGCCGGCGCCAGTAGATGACCACCACGGCCAGGATCGCGCCGGCCTGGATCGAGATGTTGAACAGGTCGGAGCGATGCCCGAGCCAGTGTTGCGCGATCAGCAGATGGCCGGTGCTGGAGATCGGCAGGAATTCGGTGATGCCTTCGATGATGCCGAGAAGCAGGGCGGCGAGCAGGTCGGTCATTAGGGGCGGGGGTCTTGGGTCGGGGAGTCGGGACGCCGGCGGCGCGATCGGGGGTTCGCGGCGGCGCGCCAGAATAACGGAAAGCGCGCTGCACTAATTTGGTGCAACTGCCTGCTTCGTTGCGCTCATGTGGTGCGCTCCGTCGGCGATAGATCGGGGATTCGCTTTGATTTCATGCGCTTACCGGTGGCTAAAAGTTGGCATGACGCTTGCTTCCCTAATGGGCAGGCGGCTCCAATGCCCTCGTGTTGCACGACTCTTTCACCCGACTCCCCATTCTCCGGAACGAACATGTCTCTCGAACAGGTCGAAAAGCTCATCAAGGATCACAAGGTCGAATTCGTCGACCTGCGTTTCACCGACATGCGTGGCGTGCAGCACCACGTGACCTTCCCCAAGTCCATCGTCGAGCCCTCGCTGTTCGAAGACGGCAAGATGTTCGACGGTTCGTCGATCAGCGGCTGGAAGGGCATCAACGAGTCGGACATGATCCTGCTGCCGGATCCCTCGACCGCGTTCCTGGACCCGTTCACCGCCGATCCGACCGTCGTGCTGACCTGCGACATCCTCGATCCGGCGACCATGCAGGCCTACTCGCGCGACCCGCGCGGCGTCGCCAAGCGCGCCGAGGCCTACCTGAAGTCCAGCGGCGTCGCCGACCAGGCCTTCTTCGGTCCGGAACCCGAGTTCTTCATCTTCGACTCGGTCCGTTACGCCAATGAGATGGGCCACACCTTCTTCCACATCGATTCGGAAGAAGCCGCCTGGAACTCGGGCAAGGAATACGAAGGCGGCAACAGCGGTTACCGTCCGGGCGTGAAGGGCGGCTATTTCCCGGTCGCGCCGCTCGACTCGCTGCACGACATCCGCGCCGAGATGTGCAAGACCCTCGAGCAGGTCGGCATCGAAGTCGAAGTGCACCACCACGAAGTCGCCAACGCCGGCCAGTGCGAGATCGGCACCAAGTTCAACTCGCTGGTCGCCAAGGCCGACGAGCTGTTGACGATGAAGTACATCATCAAGAACGTCGCCCACCGCAACGGCAAGACCGCGACCTTCATGCCCAAGCCGATCGTCGGCGACAACGGCAGCGGCATGCACGTGCACCAGTCCTTCGCCAAGGGCGGCGTCAACCTGTTCAGCGGCGACGGCTACGGCGGCCTGTCGCAGATGGCGCTGTGGTACATCGGCGGCGTGTTCAAGCACGCGCGCGCGATCAACGCCTTCACCAACTCGGGCACCAACAGCTACAAGCGCCTGGTGCCGGGCTTTGAGGCGCCGGTGATGCTGGCCTATTCGGCCCGCAACCGTTCGGCCAGCTGCCGCATTCCCTACGTGGCCAACCCGAAGGCGCGCCGCATCGAGATGCGCTTCCCCGACCCGATCCAGTCCGGCTACCTGACCTTCGCCGCACTGATGATGGCCGGCCTGGACGGCATCAAGAACCAGATCGACCCGGGCGCGCCGAGCGACAAGGACCTCTACGACCTGCCGCCGGAAGAGGAGAAGGGCATCCCGACCGTATGCCACTCGCTCGACCAGGCGCTCGAAGCGCTCGACAAGGACCGCGACTTCCTCAAGGCCGGCGGTGTGTTCACCGACGACTTCATCGACAGCTACATCTCGCTGAAGATGCAGGAAGTGACCAAGTTCCGCGCCGCGACCCACCCGCTTGAATACCAGATGTACTACGCCGTCTAAGGAGATTGCCGCAGATGTATATCGGGTCTTCGGATACCAGATGTACTACGCGGTCTGATCACATGAGCGCCTACGCCTTGCCGCCATCCGCCTGCCGTCCCGATCGCCCGCGCCGCTTCGATGCGGCGCGGCGGGATGCCACGCGGCGGCGCGCGGACGCGATGCGCGACATGCGGTAACCAGCACACGGCCCGGGGCTAACGCTCCGGGCCGTGTCGCTTTCAGGGAAGACGAACCCGCCCGGGCGACGCCACTCGCCCACGCCACCCGATATCGGCCCGCCGCCGACGTCGCGGGAGCGGCTTGCCCGAACAAACCCAGGACACGCAGCGCAAAGTCCCGGACCGAAAACCGAAAACCGAAAACCGAAAACCGAAAACGCAGCAGAAACGCAAAACCCCCGAAACCCAGAAACGATCGACCGACGCAACGCAGCCGACGCGACGAGTACGCAGCCATCGAGCCGCGACCGATCGACCCGCGCGGTGCCAGGACGACCGCACCGACAGGAGGACAGCCATTCGACGCAGGCGCGGACCGCAGAGTCCGCCCGCGCGTCCACCTCCGGCACGAGCACGACGAAGGCGTCGACGCGGCCGGAGCGCAACGAAGCAATGACCGGGGAGGGGCCACCGCTTATGAGGAGCCTGCGTCATGTCGTTACATAGCAAAACCGAAAACGCCGCCGGCGCCGCCGGCAAGACCGCGCTGGCCAAGGCGGCGCTCGCCACCGCGCTCGCGTTCGCTGCGCTCGCGGCCACGACCGCGCACGCCGGAACCTCGGGCTCGGTGAGCCTGACCAGCGACTACCTGTTCCGAGGGGTGTCGCAGAACAACCAGAACCCCGCCTTGCAGGGCGGTATCGAGTACGCGCACGACAGCGGTTTCTACGTCGGCGCCTGGGGCAGCAACGTCAGCTGGCTGTCGGACACCGTGGTAATCGGCGACGACATCTCCAACAGCCTGGAACTCGACGGTTACGTCGGCTACCGCGGCAAGGCCGGCGAGCTGTTCTCCTACGACGTCGGCGTGCTGACCTACTACTACCCCGGCGACTACCCGAGCGGCTTCAACAGCCCCGACACCACCGAGATCTATCTCGGCGGCACGCTGGCGCCGTCGGAGACGGTGTCGGTCGGGCTCAAATATTCCTATGCCGTGACCGATCTGTTCGGTTACGCCGATTCCGACGGCAGCGGTTACCTCGACGCGAACCTCAACTGGACCTTCCAGCCGGGCTGGACGCTCAACGTCCACGGCGGCAAGCAGTGGATCGAGCACAACAAGGACTTCGAATACGCCGACTGGAAAGTAGGCGTGACCAAGAGCTTCGATAACGGCTTCTCGGTCGCCGCCGCCTACAGCGACACCGATGCCGAAGAAGCCTTCTACACCAATGCCCACGGCAACTTCCTGGCCGACGACGCCTTCACCCTGACCGTGAGCAAGGCGTTCTGAGCACGCCCGGCGCACGACCGCACACGAACCACCACGGAGCTGCGAGATGAAACTGATCATTGCCATCATCCGCCCGTTCAAGCTCGACGAGGTGCGCGAGGCGCTGACCGAAGTCGGCGTATCGGGCATCACCGTCACCGAAGTCAAGGGCTTCGGGCGCCAGAAGGGCCACACCGAGCTGTACCGCGGCGCCGAGTACGTCGTCGATTTCCTGCCCAAGCTCAAGATCGAGTGCGCCGTCCCCGACAGCCTGCTCGATGCGGCCTTGGAGTCGATCCAGAACGCCGCGCGCACCGGCAAGGTCGGCGACGGAAAAATCATCGTCCTGCCGGTCGAGAACACGGTGCGCATCCGCACCGGCGAGCTCGACGACGACGCCCTGTGACCCTCCACGCGAGAAACGAAATGAAAGACACGACGATCGATTCCCGCTCGCGCGAGCGGATCACCCGCACCCTGGCCCTGACCGCCGCGCCGGTCCTGGCGCTGCTGTCGGCCGGCGTCGCGCACGCGCAGGACGCCGCGGCTGCGCCCGTGGTCGACAAGGGCGATGTCGCCTGGATGCTGACCTCGACCCTGTTGGTGCTGTTGATGACCGTACCGGGCCTGGCCTTGTTCTACGGCGGCCTGGTGCGTTCCAAGAACGTGCTGTCGGTGCTGATGCAGGTGTTGGCGGTGTTCTCGCTGATCGTGCTGCTGTGGGTGACCTACGGTTACTCGCTGGCCTTCGGCGGCGGCAACGCTTTCATCGGCACCTTCGACAAGTTGTTCCTCAAGGGCGTCGACAAGGCCTCGCTGGCGGCCACCTTCACCGCCGGCGTGTCGTTGCCGGAGTACGTCTTCATCGCCTTCCAGTCGACCTTCGCCGGCATCACCGGCGCGCTGATCGTCGGCGCCTTCGCCGAACGCATCAAGTTCTCGGCGGTGCTGCTGTTCTCGGCGATCTGGTTCACCTTCGCCTATCTGCCGATCGCGCACATGGTCTGGTACGGGCCCGACGGCTATCTGTTCGCCAAGGGCGCGATCGACTTCGCCGGCGGCACGGTGGTGCACATCAACGCCGGCATCGCCGGCCTGGTCGGCGCCTACTTCGTCGGCAAGCGGGTGGGCTACGGACGCGAAGCGATCAAGCCGCACAACGTCACCTTCACCATGATCGGCGCGTCGCTGCTGTGGGTGGGTTGGTTCGGCTTCAATGCCGGCTCCAACCTCGAAGCCACCGCCGGTGCGGCGCTGGCCTTCCTCAACACCTTGCTGGCCACGGCCGCGGCGGCGTTGGCCTGGAGCCTGGTCGAGAAGGTGATCAAGGGCAAGCCGTCGATGCTCGGCGGCGCCTCGGGCGTGGTCGCCGGCCTGGTCGCGATCACTCCGGCCTGCGGTACGGTCGGCCCGTTCGGCGCGATCGCGATCGGTGCGATCGCCGGTGCGGTCTGCGTGTGGGGCGTGCACGGCCTCAAGCGCCTGTTGCGCGCCGACGACGCGCTCGATGTGTTCGGCGTGCACGGCCTGGGCGGCATCATCGGTGCGTTGTTGACCGGCGTGTTCAGTTCGCCCGCGCTCGGCGGCTTCGGCCTCGGCGCCGGCAACGAGACCATCGCCCAGCAGGTCGGCGTGCAGGCGCTGAGCGTCGGCATCACCGTGGTCTGGTCGGGCGTGGTCTCGGTGATCGCGTTCGCGATCGTCAAGCTGCTGGTGGGCTTGCGCGTGCCGGAGGAGTCCGAGCGCGAAGGCCTCGACATCACCACCCATGGCGAGTCGGCTTACGAGAGCTGAGTGGGAAGAGCGCTGACTGCTGCACTCGCGGTAAAGCCCCTCTCCCGTTCACGGGAGAGGGGTTGGGGTGAGGGCCGCCATCGGCAAGGAAATCCCGGATTCGGCCATTGCCACGGTCCGTACCCGGGCCTAGCATCGGCCATATGCACATCACCCCGCTCAGTGAAGGCGCATCGCTCTGCGCGGTCGATTACCGCTGCGGGGCCGGCCCACAGGATGTGCCTTTCGTCGAGCGCCATCGCAGCCATTGCATCTCTTACGTACGCCGCGGCAGCTTCGGTTATCGCGTGCGCGGCGAGGCCTACGAGCTGGTCGCCGGCAGTCTGTTGATCGGCCACGCCGGCGACGAGTTCCTGTGCACCCACGAGCATCACGGCTGCGGCGACGAATGCCTGTCGTTCCACCTGTCGCCCGAACTCGTTGACGAACTCGGCGCGGACAGCGCGCTGTGGCGTGCAGGCGGCGTGCCGCCCTTGCCGGAGTTGATGGTCTGGGGCGAGCTCGCCCAGGCCGCGGCCGAGGGGCGCAGCGACCTCGGCGTCGACGAGGTCGGCCTGCTGCTGGCGCGGCGTTGCGTCGACACCGTCGAAGGTGCGACCAGCACGCGACCCAGGCCGCGCGCCGCCGACCGCCGTCGTGCGGTCGAGGCGGCGATGTGGCTGGACGCGAATGCGCATCGCGCCGTCGGCCTGGACGACGGCGCGCGCATCGCCGGGCTCAGCGCCTTCCATTTCCTGCGCCTGTTCGCCGGCGCGCTCGGCGTCACCCCGCACCAGTACCTGCTGCGCGCCCGCCTGCGTCGCGCCGCCTCGATGTTGGCCGATCCGCAGCGGGCGATCACCGAGGTGGCCTACGACAGCGGTTTTGCCGACCTGTCCAATTTCAGCCGCAGCTTTCATCGCGCCGCGGGCGTCTCGCCGCGCCGCTTCCGCCAGGCGGCGCGCGGCGACCGCAAGATTTTCCAAGAACGCATCGGCCGCGTCGTCGCAAGCTGACCTCCCTTTCAGGAGGTTCCGCCATGTACGACCACATCGGTTTGAAGGTGCGCGATCTCGCCGCCAGTCTGAAGTTCTACCGTGCCGCACTGAAGCCGCTCGGCCATGTCGTCGGCTCCAGCGACGACAGCGGCGCCGGGCTCGGCCCGAAGGATGCGCCGGCGTTGTGGCTGTATCCCGACGCCGATGCGCGCGGCGGCGCGCATGTCGCTTTCCGCGCCGCAAGCCGCGCCGCCGTCGACGGCTTCCATCGCGACGGCGTCAAGGCCGGCGGCCGCGATAACGGTGGCGCCGGTTTGCGCGAGGACTATGGCGCAGGTTATTACGCCGCCTTTCTGCTCGATCCCGACGGCCACAACGTCGAAGCGGTGTTCATGGAGTAAGCCGCCCAGTGGCCCGTCGCGTTGCGATGGCCCGCGCACGTCCGTTACGACGCCTTCGACACGGCCCGCTCGCGCCGCGATGTCGCGCGGGCGCATTCGCCTGCCGAGCCACTCTCGGTTGCGATTTTCCAATGGCGAAAAATTAGCCAGGGCCATGATTCGCGCGCGCCGTCGCAGTTCCGCCGGGCGTGCGCGAACGGCGTGTTCGCGCGCGCGATTCGTTTCGATATTCAGGCAACGCCCGCAGTCTGCGAGCGAATCCCATATCCATCGCGCGGGTTCACGAATGCGCTGTGATGACGATGCATTTGCGCCTTGCGCGTGCGGCATGAGCGCCTAGGCTGCCTAGCGCGGACATAGCGCTGTGTCCGCTCCACGTCCGGACGCGCTCGCGCTAGGCAGCAGTCCCTCAACAGTCGATCGCGAGAGAGAACCAGGACGGTTCCGCCGCATTGTGCGGCTTACGAAACCTCACGGGAGTTTCGCAATGTCTCAGCCATCAAAGTCCAAGCTCCGCCGGCATGCGCTGGCGGTCGCCACCGTATCCATTCTGCTCGCCGCGCCGGCCTTCGCCGCCGATCGCATCAACCTCAGCAGCCTCGATCCCGACCGCCCGGTCGCCGGCTTCGTCGTCGCCTATAAGTCGGGTGCGCCGAAAGCACTGGATTTCCAGCGCGAACTCAGCACCGCCGTCGGCACCCTGGGGCAGAAGGACCTGACCATCAAGCACGCCGGCCCGGTCTCGACCGGCGCCGAACTGATCGAAGTCAGCCGTCCGCTCGACGTGGTCGAAGCGACCACGCTGATGCAGCAGATCGCCGCCAACCCCGATGTCGAATACATCGAGCCGAACTCGATCTTCCAGCCGATCCTGACCCCGAACGATCCCAGCTATCCCTCGCAGTACGGCCTGCACGGCGCCGCCGGCGGCATACGCGCCAACACCGCCTGGGACAACGGTTTTCAGGGCCAGGGCAAGATCATCGCGGTGATCGACACCGGCATCACCACGCATCCCGACCTCGCCGCCAACCTGACCACGCCGACCGGCTACGACTTCATCACCAACGTCACTACCGCCAACGACGGCAGCGCCCGCGACAGCAATCCCGCCGACCCGGGCGATTGGTGCGGGACCAATCCGTCGAGCTGGCACGGCACCCACGTCACCGGCATCGCCGCGGCAGTCACCAACAACCAGACCGGGGTGGCCGGCACCGCGTTCCGCTCCAAGGTGCTGACCGCGCGCGCGCTCGGCAAATGCGGCGGCACTCTGGTCGATATCGCCGATGCGATCACCTGGGCGTCGGGCGGCACCGTCGCCGGCGTGCCCGCGGTCGGCGCCAACAAGGCGGTGGTGATCAACCTCAGCCTCGGCGGCAGCGGCACCTGCAGTTCGACCTTCCAGAACGCGATCAACGGCGCGGTGCAGCGCGGCGTGACGGTGGTGGTGGCGGCCGGCAACAGCAATGCCAACGCCGCCAACTTCCAGCCGGCGAGTTGCCAGAACGTGATCACCGTCGGCGCCAGCACCTCGGCCGGCGGCAAGGCCAGCTTCTCGAACTGGGGCACCACCAGCGTGGTCGACGTGGCGGCGCCGGGCGTGGGGATTTTGTCCACGCTCAACACCGGCGCGACCACGCCGGGCGCACCGAGCTACGCGAACTACAACGGCACCTCGATGGCGGCGCCGTTCGTGGCCGGCGTGGTCGCGCTGATGCAATCCAAGCCGGCGCCGGATGAACTGCCGGCGGTGATCGAACGCCTGATCAAGGCCACCGCGCGTCCGTTCCCGATCCCGCCGGTGCCGCCGCAGCTGATCGGTACCGGCATCGTCGATGCCGACGCGGCCACCGACGCGATGCCGTAACCGCACCTCCCGTTCTCAAGGCAATACCAGGAACCCCGGCTGCGGCCGGGGTTCTTCGTTGGCGCGGCCCGCAAGTGCCGTGCGTGGGCGGCCGCTGCGGCGTGCGCGCGCGCGTGATGCATTGCGCAAACCCGTGCGCATATAAGGGCGAGCAATGTGCTGCGAGTTCTATCGACGCGATCGTTTGCGCCATCGACTTTGGTCGCAGACGCGCCGCCGCCGCGCGGGCGTTGAAAACGCTTACGCCTCGGTGAATACGCGTTGCGCGTGATCCGCATCACGATCCCTTGGGCCAGTCGTCCTGGCCTCGCCGCGGCGATCGGTTGTGCGATGCAACCATGTTGCATTGCCGCATCCTGTCCGCAAGTTGACAGCGCTGTCATAGGCGCGCTACAAGCTTTGCGCACTGCCGCCGGCCTGTCGGACCGGCGCGCGCTAACACCACAGACAACACGATCGGCTCGCAGCCGGCCCCGGGGAGGGGATGTCCTGATGAACGTGCCTATGCACCAGCGTGTCCGCGGTTCGACCTTGAGTTTTGCGATCTTCGCCGCGCTGCTGGCCGGCCACGCCGCCGCCCAGGACAACGCGTCGACGCCCGCCGATGCGCAGCCCGCATCGGGCAAAGAGGCGACCGATCTGGATTCGGTGATCGTCACCGTCGAACGCCGCGAGCAAAGCCTGCAGAAGTACGCCGGCACCGCGCAGGCGTTGTCGCAGGACGATCTGCGCGGGCTGGGCATCAACAACGAACTGCGCCAGATGCAGGTCGCCGTGCCGGGTCTGAGCATCTCCAACCAGGAAGGCGCGACCGAAGTCTTCATCCGCGGCGTGGGTTCGTCCAACAACACCGAACTCGGCGACCCGGGCGCCGCGCCGCACGTCAACGGCGCCTACATCCCGCGTCCGCGCGGCCTCGGCGGCATGTTCTACGACCTCGAACGCGTCGAGATCAACAAGGGCCCGCAAGGCACCCTGCGCGGCCGCAACGCGCTCGCCGGCACCCTCAACATCGTCACCAAGAAGCCCGAGCTCGGCGGCCAGTTCAGCGGCTACGTGCAGGGCGAGGTCGGCAACCGCGACCAGAAAGGCTACGAGACCGCGCTGAACTTCCCGCTCGGCGAATACGCCGCGCTGCGCTTCGCCGGTTATCACGTCGAAAAGAACGCCGGCTTCAAGAACGTCGGCCTGTGGCAGCACCTCGACCCGGCCGGCATCCAGGACGATAGCGCCGGGCGCTTGTCGTTCCTGTACGAACCCGACGACAAGCTGTCGGTGTTCGCGATGCTCGACGTCGGCCGCGAACTCGGCACCGGTTATCCCGGCGCCGGCCTGTTCCGCGCCGCGCAGGAAGGCTATACGTCCGAAGACATCGACATGCGCGATGTCATCTACCGCGGCGTGCAGGGCAAGGTCGACAACAAGCTGTGGGGCTTCCAGGGCACGGTCCGCTACGATTTCGGCGGCGTCGCCTTGGAGTACAACGGCAGCTACCGCGACGTCGATTATTTCCAGATCAACGCCGCCGCCGACGGCAATACCTGGCCGGGGCGCGACCTGCGCGCACGTCCGCCGGGCGAGCCGGCGACCTGGGGCGGCATCGACTACGACAATTTCGGCACCAACTACCTGCAGGCGCGGTCGCAGTCGCAGACCCACGAGCTGCGCCTGTCGTCCGACGACGATGCGCGCTTCCGCTGGACCACCGGCGGCTTCTATTTCCACGAGAAGCAGCAGGTCGGTTTCATGGCCCTCGCCGACAAGGGCGCGTTCTACTCGGGCACCGAATTCACCATGCCCGATGTCGACGGCAAGTCCTGGGCGGCGTTCGGCGACGGCACCTTCGACGTCAACGAGCGCCTGCGGGTCAAAGGCGGCGTGCGCTACACCGACGAGCGCAAGTCGCGCGACGGCATCGGCGGCAACTGGACGATCGGCCTGGGCGGCGACGGCGGCGTGTTCCAGACCCGCCTCGGCACCGAAGGCTTCAAGCCGACCCTGCTCGACCGGCCCTCGTTCGAGGTGACCGGCCTGACCAGCAACGCCGACCTCGCCCGCTTCCTGTTGCAGGGCATCCTGCAGGCCGGCGCGCGCGACACCATGCAGCAACAACTCGCCGGCATCGTCGACGGCAGCCGCCCGAACGGCACCTGCGTCGACCGCCCCGACACCGGCGGCAACACCGTCAACTGCCCGGCCAACGGCCAGCACAGCTTTCTCGTGCTGGGCGTGCCGTCGGCGCAGCACGGCTCCAGCGCATTCGACTTCATCGACTGGCGCCTGGGCTTCGAGTACGACCTCAGCGAGCGCAACCTGCTGTACGCGACCGTCTCCACCGGCCACAAGGCCGGCGGTTTCAACGACAGCTTCGACGTCAACGTGATTCCGGAAACCTACAAGCCGGAGAAACTGACCGCGTTCGAGATCGGTTCGAAGAATTCCTTCGAGTTCCTCGGCCGCACTTCGACCTTCAACGTCAGCGGCTTCTACTACGACTACGACGACCAGGTCTTCCAGGACCTCAGCGTGATCGCCTTCAACCCCGACGGCGAGGCCACCGGTTTCGCCCTGGTCAATCGCAACGTCGGCAAGTCCGAGCTGTACGGCATCGAGGCCGAAAGCCGCCTGCGCTTCGGCGGCGGTTTCACCCTCGACCTTAATGCGCTGTACCTGCAGACCGAGATCAAGGAGGGCGTGGTTGCCGACGTGCGCAGCCAGGACTTCGGCAACGGCGGCATCACCTCGCAGATCGACCTGTCCGGCAACGACCTGCCGCTGTCGTCCAAGTACACCTTCAATGCGCGTTTGCAACAGGCTATCGAGTTCTCGCGCGGCACCTTCGACTGGCAGGTGCTGGCTGCGTATCGCTCGTCGTTCTTCCTGACCCAGTACAACGACCGCGACGTGATCTTCCTGCGCGACACTGCCGGCACCGTCGACCGCATCGAAGACTCGGCGACCGCGGGCTTCCCCGACGAGCAGAAGGGCTTCACCCAGATCAATGCCGGCGCCGGTTTCACCACGCTCGACGGTGCCTGGCGGGTCGAGGTTTGGGGCAGCAACCTGACCAACAAGGACGTGTCGCAGAAGGCCTTGGTCGGTTCCGGCGTCAACACGCGCTTCCTCAACGATGCGCGCAGCTACGGCGTGCGGGTGCGCTGGAACTTCTGATGGCTGTCGTACCGCGACCCAAGCCCCTCGCTCCGCTCCGCGCGAACCTCCACGGCGTGCGGGCGGGGCGAAGGGGATTCGAAGCGGACGTGGGCGGAGATCGGGGGTCGTTCGACGAGTTTCCGTGCGCCATCTTCCCGCCGCCGCGCCGCCTCCCGCGCCGCACATTTAGCCACTGCAATCGAATTCATCGATGAACAGCGGCCGCGACCATGGCCGCGCCGCACGGCAGCGCGTAGAACGGCGAAGACACCGCCCCGGACAGACAGGACCGCATGAAACTCTCGCTGCTCGACACCCTCATCGTTCTGGTCTATCTGGCCGGCGTGTTCGCTCTCGCGCAGTGGGTCTCGCGCGAGAAACCCGGGCACGAGAAAACCGCAAAGGATTACTTTCTCGCCAGCAAGGCGCTGCCGTGGTGGGCGATCGGCGCGTCCCTGATCGCCGCCAACATCTCCGCCGAGCAGATCATCGGCATGTCAGGCTCCGGCTATGCGCTCGGCCTGGCGATCGCTTCCTACGAGTGGATGGCGGCCGCGACCTTGCTGGTGGTCGGCAAGTTTTTCCTGCCGATCTTCCTGCGCAACGGCATCTACACCATGCCGCAGTTCCTCGAGGAACGTTACGGCACCCGCATCCGCACACTGATGGCGGTGTTCTGGCTCGGGCTGTACGTGTTCGTCAACCTGACCTCGATCCTGTGGCTCGGCTCACTGGCGATCGTGCAGGTGACCGGCATGGACCAGATGCTGGCCTTGAGCCTGCTCGGCGGTTTCGCCCTGGCCTATCAGCTGTACGGCGGGCTCAAGGCGGTCGCGTTGACCGACATCGTGCAGGTGTCGTTGCTGGTGCTCGGCGGCTTGCTGGTCGCCGGGCTGACCCTGAGCAAGATCGGCGACGGCGCCGGCATCGTCGCCGGCTTCAAGACCTTGTGGGCGACGCATCCTGAGCACTTCAAGATGATCCTGCCGCCGGACAGCCCTTTCTATAAGGATCTGCCCGGCATCGGCGTATTGGTCGGCGGACTGTGGGTGGCGCACGTCAGCTACTGGGGTTTCAATCAGTACATCATCCAGCGCGCCCTGGCCGCCAAGGACCTGCGCGAGGCGCAGAAAGGCATCGTGTTCGCCGCAATCCTGAAGCTGGTGCTGCCGATCATCGTGGTGCTGCCGGGCATCGCCGCGGTGATGCTGGCGCCGGGCCTGGAGCGCAACGACGACGCCTATCCGGCGATGATGGCGCTGCTGCCGACCGGTGCCCTGGGCCTGGTGTTCGCGGCGTTGATCGCCGCGATCGTGGCCTCGCTGGCATCGAAGATCAATTCGGTCGCGACCATCTTCACCCTCGACTTCTACGCCAAGCACCGCCCGGATGCATCGGAGCGCAAGCTGGTGCGGATCGGCCGCATCACCGCGGCGGTGTCGATCGTGATCGGCATCCTGACCGCGCGGCCCTTGCTCGGCAGTTTCGACCAGGGCTTCCAGTACATCCAGGAATACACCGGTTTCTTCACCCCGGGCATCGTGGTGATCTTCGTGCTCGGCCTGTTCTGGAAGCGCGCCAACGAAGCCGGGGCACTCGCCGCGGCGGTGGGCTCGCTGGCCTTGTCGATCGTGCTCAAGCAGGCTTGGCCGGAGCTGCCCTTCGTCAACCGCGTCGGCTTGGTGTTCGTGCTGGCGGCGATCCTGGCGGTGGCGACGTCCTTGCTGACGCCGTCCGGCGCCGGCCGCGACCGCATCCATACCGACGGCGTGAGCTATGCCACCGCGCCTTCGTTCAACATCGCCGCGATCGCCGTGCTGGCGATCCTGGTCGCGCTGTACACGCTGTTCTGGTGAGCGCGGCTGTTCTGGTAAGTGCGAGCGCACGAGCCCGGCGGGCGCCGCGCGCCGCGCATATCGCCTCGCCGCATCGCCCGTGCGCCGGCTCAGCGCCGGCGCGTGCGGCCTTTGCCGATCGGGCCGGTCGACTGGCGCAACTGCAGCTCGTAGCCGGCGGTGATCATCTGGCCGCCGTCGGGCGCCTTGATGCGCTTGAACAGCTCGTGGGTCGCCAGGCGGCCCATCTCGCGGGTCGGCTGGCGCACCGTGGTCAGCGGCGGATAGATCTGGCGCGCGATCGGGGTGTCGTCGAAGCCGCACACCGACACGTCGCCCGGAATCGACAAGCCCATCTCGCTGGCGGTGCGGATCGTGCCCGCGGCCATGTCGTCGTTGGCGGCGAAGATCGCGGTCGGCCGATCCGCCATCAACAGCAGGCGCTGGGCGCAGATCGCGCCGGTGTCGTAGTGGAAATCGCCATCGATCACCAGTTCGGGATCGTAGGCGATGCCGGCCGCGGCCAGCCCGTCGCGATAACCGTTCAAGCGCCACTGGCTGGCGCCGTGTTCGGGATGGCCCTTGATGTGGGCGATGCGGCGATGACCCAGCGAGACCAGGTGGGCCATCATCTCGCGCACCGCGCGTTCTTCGTCGAGGACCACGCCGATGCGGCCGCCGCGCAGTTTCGGCGAGATGTTGGCGTAGGGAATGCCGAGCTGGCCGAGGCGCTTCATCAGGCCGGGATGATCGGTCAGCGGCGGCGTCAGCACCAGGCCGTCGGCGCGCGAGTGCTGGATGATCTCGTCGACGTGGGCGACGAATTTGCGTTCGCCGTAGGTCACCGGCGCCAGCATCAGGTTGTAGTGATGGGCGATGCAGGCATCGAGCATGCCGGCCTGCACTTCCATCAGATAGTTGCTCGACGGGTTGTCGTAGAGCAGCGCGACCAGGAACGAACGCTGGCCGGCGAGGCTGCGCGCCGAGGGATTCGGGCGGTACTGCAACTTGCGCGCGGCGGCTTCGACGCGCTTGCGCGTGTCCTCGCTGACGTTCGGTTCCTGGTTGAGCACGCGCGAGACGGTCTTCATCGACACGCCCGCCGCTTCCGCTACATCTTCGATGCGTACTCGCATGACCGGTCGTTTCCCTTGCCGCGTGTTCTGCGCATTTTGCCAGAATGCGCGCCGAATACTCATCTATTGCGCGCGACGACGACGAACGGATTCGCGGATCGTGCCCCATCGTATCGCCCCAACAGGAGTGAACCATGAATACATCGACGAGCGAACGCGTTCGCGCCGCGGTTCCATCGATCCGAGTGCGCCGCTCGCGGCGGCGCTGGCGGCTGTGCGCGCTCGCCCTGGCCCTGCTGCCGGCCCTGGCCGTCGCGGCTGAGGGAGCCGCTACGATCGATCCGTCCCATTGGCCGGCGCTGAAGGCGCCCTTGCCGCGCGACGAGGCGCTGGAGCGGCGCATCGCCGAGCTGATGGCGAAGATGAGCGTGGAGGAAAAAGTCGGCCAGATCGTCCAGGCCGACATCAACAGCGCCACGCCCGAAGATGTGCGCAAGTACCACCTGGGCTCGGTACTGGCCGGCGGCAACTCCGAACCCGGCGGAATTTCCGAGCCCGGCGGGCGCTACGACGCGCCGCCGCAGGAGTGGCTGGACATCGCCGACCGCTTCTATGCGGCATCGATGGACGCCAGCGACGGCAAGGTCGCGATCCCCATCCTGTTCGGCATCGACGCCGTGCACGGCCACAATAATCTGATCGGCGCGACCCTGTTCCCGCACAACATCGGTCTGGGCGCGACCCGCAACCCCGAACTGATCCGGCGCATCGGCGAGGCCACCGCGGCGGAAGTGCGCGCGACCGGCATGGAGTGGACCTTCGCGCCGACCCTGACGGTGCCGCGCGACGATCGCTGGGGCCGCACCTACGAAGGCTATTCCGAAGACCCGCGGGTCGTCGCCAGCTATGCCGCGGCGGCAATCGAAGGCCTGCAAGGCAAGCTCGGCAGCAAACAATTCCTCGACGGCGCGCACGTGATCGCCACCGCCAAGCATTTCCTCGCCGACGGCGGGACTTTCGAGGGCCGCGACCAGGGCGATGCGCGCATCGGCGAGGCCGAACTGCGCGAGGTGCACGGCGCCGGTTATCCGCCCGCGTTGGATGCCGGCGCGCAGACGGTGATGGCCTCGTTCTCGAGTTGGCAGGGCCAGAAGATGCACGGCAACCGCGAGTTGCTGACCCAGGTGTTGAAGCGGCGCATGGGCTTCGACGGCTTCGTGGTCGGCGACTGGAACGCGCACGGGCAGCTGACCGGTTGCAGCAACGAGAACTGTGCGGCGGCGTTCAATGCCGGCGTCGACATGCTGATGGCGCCCGACAGTTGGCGCGGCTATTACGAAAACGCGCTCAAGCAAGTGCGCAGCGGCGAAATCGCGATGGCGCGGCTCGACGATGCGGTGGCGCGCATCCTGCGGGTCAAGCTGCGTCTGGGCCTGTTCGAAGCCGGCGCACCGTCCAAGCGCCCGCTCGGCGGCAAGTTCGAGGTGCTCGGCAGCCCCGAGCATCGCGCGGTCGCGCGCCAGGCGGTGCGCGAGTCGCTGGTGTTGCTGAAAAACCAGGGCGGGCTGCTGCCGTTGCGGCCGCAGCAACGCATCCTGGTCGCCGGCGATGGCGCCGACAACATCGCCAAGCAGTCCGGCGGCTGGACCTTGAACTGGCAGGGCACCGGCCTGAAACCAGGCGACTTCCCGAATGCGCAATCGATCTGGTCGGGCCTGCGCGAGCGCATCCAGGCCGCGGGCGGCCAGGCCGAACTCGCCGTCGACGGCCAGTACAAAAGCAAGCCCGACGTCGCCATCGTTGTCTACGGCGAGGACCCGTACGCCGAGTTCCAGGGCGACCTGCGCACGCTCGCGTTCCGGCCGACCCGCAATCCCGAACTCGAACTGATCAAGCGTCTGAAGTCCCAGGGCATCGCCGTGGTCAGTGTGCTGCTGTCGGGCCGACCGCTGTGGGTCAATCGCGAGATCAACGCTTCCGATGCCTTCGTCGCCGCGTGGTTGCCGGGTTCGGAAGGCGGCGGCATCGCCGACGTGTTGTTGCGCGACGGCCAGGGCGGCATCGCCCACGACTTCAAGGGCAGGTTGCCGTATTCGTGGCCGAAGACCGCGGTGCAGGTGGCGAATGTCGGCGACAAGGACTATGCGCCTCAGTTCGCCTTCGGCTATGGCCTGAGCTATGCCCGCGGCGGCGAGGTCGCGGCCTTGTCGGAGGACCCGGGCACGGCCGATCTCGACCAACGCTCGATGCAGTTCCTCGGCCGCGGCGCCTTGCCGCGGGCCTGGCGCTTGCGCGTCGACTCGCAAGGCAAGCACAGCGAAGCGATCAAGCCGCCGCTGGCCACCGCGGATCGCGCGTTGGCGATTGCCGCGGTCGACTACAAGGCGCAGGAGGACGCATGGCGCCTACAATGGAACGGCGATGCGAAGGTGGAGTGGATGGCCGACACGCCGGTCGAACTGGTGCGCGAGACCAACGGCGACGTGCAGTTGCTGATCGAGCTTAAAGTCGATGCGGTCGGCGCGGGCGAGACCAACCTGATCGCCGCCTGCGGGCCGAAATGCGAGTCTAAGGTACCGTTCGGCGACACCTTGCGCGGCCTGCCGCGCGGCCAGTGGCTGCGCATCGGCGTGCCCCTGAAATGCGTGCGCGCCGGCGGCGCCGACATGGCCAAGCTCGAGGTGCCGTTCGGCCTGCAGTCCTCGGCCGGGACGACGATCACCCTGCACGAAGTGGCCTACGGCACCGACGCCGACCGGGTCGCGGACTGCAAGCGCCAGTAAGCCGCCTCGTCGCGATCGTGGGCGCCCGCGTCATCGCTTTAGCCCCTCTCCCGTTCACGGGAGAGGGGTTGGGGTGAGGGCGCACCACACCCTGGACAGTTTGTCCTGTGGCAGTTTGCCGCAGGCCCGCCGCGCGGGCATCGACTAGGATGCCGCGCATGAACGCATCGAGCAGTGCACGTCCGCTCCTCAGCGGCCTGATCGTCGACGACGACATGGCCTATGCCGCGACCCTGCAGCGCAGCCTGGGCCGCCGCGGCGTCGAAACCCGCACCGCGGCGAGCATCGCCGAGACCCTGGAACTGGCCCTGCGCCAAGTGCCGGCCTTCGCCCTGATCGACCTCAAGCTGGGCCACGAATCCGGCCTGCAACTGATCCGCCCCTTGCGCGAGCTGCGCGCCGACATGCGCATCGTGCTGGTGACCGGCTACGCCAGCGTCGCCACCGCGGTCGACGCGATCAAGCGCGGTGCCGACGACTATCTGCCCAAACCGGCGAGCATCTCGAATATCCTCGCCGTGCTCGGCCTGGAGTCGTACGACACGCCCCCGGTGCTGCCTGCGCCGGAAACGATGATGCCGTTGCGGCGAATGGAGTGGGAGCACATCCAGCAGGCGCTCACCGACACCGGCGGCAACATATCGGCGACCGCGCGTCTGCTTGGGATGCACCGCCGCTCCCTGCAACGCAAGCTGGGTAAACGTCCGGGGCCGGAGCGCGGTTTGATCGGGTTTTGAGGCTGGGGCGGCCTGCGTCGCAAGGGGTAGGGGCGGCGCGAGCCGCGACCGCGCCGTGTCGGCCTCGCGGCGTATCGCTAACACAGGATTAAGATCAAACGCCAAAAGCTTCCGCCACTAAAGCGGCGGGTTACTTTCTTTTGTCATAAGCAACAAAAGAAAGGTAACCAAAGAAAAATGCTTTTCTTTGAATCAAGGGCCCGCACGAGCGATGCATCCGCGGGGCTTTTTCATACGGGACATCCGTGTCCCGATGAAAAACGGCGCGCATCCATGCGCGCCGCCCTCCGGGTCTTCGATTTCCTTCGCGAGTGCTGAGCGACGCACAGCCACAGCAAGAGCAAGAGCAAGAGCAAGAGCAAGACAGCGGCGCTACCAGGGTAGGAGCGGCGCAAGCCGCGACCGCGTGCGTTCAGCCGCCATCGCCGGCCGGGATGAGTATCTGTCTCAATCACGATGCCGTTGCTGTTGCTGTGAATAGCTTGGCGCAGTTCCAAATTTTCGATGCAGCCGTAGACCCGGAGGGCGCCGCACAGGACGTGCGGCGTTTTCCGATAAGACAGGGACGTCTTATCGGAAAATCCCGGCGCGCGCATCGCACTCGTGGCCTGTGCCCTTGCAAGGAAAGCCCTTTTCTTTGGTTACCTTTCTTTTGGGCTTAGCAAAAGAAAGTAACCCGGCCGCGTTAGCGGACGGAAGCCTTGCTATTGATGTTGATGTTGCTTCACCGCTCCGCGGTAAGAAATGCGGCAACGACAAGCATCGCGGTCGCGGCTCGCGCCGCTCCTACCCCGGCGACAGCGCGCCGCTTCGATGGGTGGTATCGGCATTGTCGCCTCTGCGCGTTCCGTGGTCGCGGCTCACGCCGCTCCTACAGGGGTTACGACCGGGTGCGGCGCGAGATTGAAACAGCGCGGTCGCGGCTCGCGACGCTCCTACTCTTGGACACCGCAAATCACGGCGCACCCGCGCCCAAGGCTCGCACCGGCGCCTGCACGCCAACCTCGCTGCGCCGCCCTGCCGCGTCCTCGAACACCAAGGTCAGCGGCACCTGCTCGCCCGCGCCGAGCGGGCGTTTCAAACCGATCAGCATGATGTGGTAACCGCCCGGCGCAAGCGCGACGGTACGCCCGCGCGGCAACGCCACCGACGGTACCTGACGCATGCGCATCATCTGCCCCTGCATCGTCATCTCGTGCACCTCGGTGGCCGCGGCGACGTCCGAACGCGCGGCGACCAGGCGCAAGTCGGTACGCGCGGTCAGGCGCATGAAGGTGCCGGTTGCCTGCTGTTGCGGCACGCTCGCGCGCACCCAGGGCGATTCGATCGCGACCTGAGGCGGTTGCGCCACCGCGTTCGCGCTCAGCAGCAGGCCCGCCGCGAGCACGGTAAGGAAACGGATCGAAGTCATGGCGCTCTCAGAGAATCTGGCGGAGGTCGTGCACGCAGTCCTGCGCGCTCTGTTCGTGGCGCAGGGCCAGGCGGATCGCGCCGCCGGCGTCGAAGACATAGCTCAGCGCGGAATGGTCGATGGTGTAGGACGCGCCGGTCGGTACCTTGGCATAGACCACGCGGAAGGCCTTGGCGGTCTGCGCGGTGCGCTCGGGGTCGCCGTACAGGCCCAGGAAGCTCGGGTCGAAGGCCTGGGTATAGGCCTGCAGCACCTTCGGTGTGTCGCGCTCGGGGTCGACGGTGATGAAGATCACCTGCAGGCGGTCGGCATCGCTTCCGAGCAATTTGCGGATCTGCACCGCACGGGTCAGCGCGGTCGGGCAGACGTCCGGGCACTGGGTGAAACCGAAGAACACCATCGCCAGCTTGCCGCGGAAGTCGGCGAGCGAGCGTTCGCGGCCTTGCGGGTCGAGCAGATGGAAGTCCTTGGCGAAATCGCGTCCGCTCAGGTTGATGCCGTGGACGGACAGGGGCCTAGGGCCGCCGCAGGCCGAAAGCATGCCGCCGCAGGCTGAAAGCACGCCTGCGCAAGCGAGGCCGGCGAGCAGGCGACGGCGCTCGGGCGAATGCGCCAGCGCGGAGGTTGATGCCAACTGGCGTTCGTACACGATCCACCTCGTCGAAACCGAAGGCGGACATTGCAGCACCGCCGCGGTGCGGGCGGACGTGGTCGAGTGTCGCAGCGCTGCGACAACCTATGTGCCGTCGTCACCGTCGTCACCGTCGTCACCGTCGTGCGACGGGCCGAACGAACCTCGCGCGGCTACAGGTCGCGCACGACCCAACCGCTCGGGTGCGAGGTCTCGTCGGCGGCGAGCGCGGCCTGGGCCACGGCATCGGGCGATTGACCGGCGCGCCAGGCCGAGGCGATCGCGGCGAGGCGGTCGCGGGTGGCGCGCGTATAGGCGCCTTCGAGTTCGTTCTGGGCGTCGGCGGCGAGTTTCTGCGGATACAGCGTGCGTGCGTCTTCGCTGCGGTTGAGCAGGGCGATCAGGCGCGACAGCGCCGTGCGGAAGGTGGCCGCGCCGAGCGCGGTGCGCTGGGTGCGTTGCAGATGCCAGACGGTCAGGTACTCGACCGGGCCGAGCAGGCGCCGCGGCGTCGCGCCGAAGAAATGCCCGGACAGCGAGCTGACCGCGACCGGCCCGGTCGAATCGGGCAGGCGGGTGGCGCCCCAGGAACTCAGCGCGCCGCCGGGCAGGTCCATGCGCCGCAAAGCGGTGCCGAAGGTGTCGGCGATCAGGCGCTGCGCGCGCGCATCGTCGCTTTCGGCGATGACCCCGAGCAAACGGATGAACAAGGGATAGCGGTCTTCGCCGAGGCGGCGCACGACGCGCTTGAGCACGGTCAGGCGGTACTCGGGGTCGCTGTGCGCGGCGAGCGCGGAAACCAGGCGGTCGGCGCCGGCGCGCAGGGCTTCGGGAGTGGGGGTGGCGTCGGTCACGGCAAGGCGTCGGTCACGGCGTGCCGCGGCAAGCGCGGCGATCGGACAGGAGGGGGGACTAGCCTAGCCTAGGCCGATGCGCTGCGGCGTCGAGCGCCGCCGGCGATGCTCAGCTGAGGGAATCGAGCACGGCGTCGGCGCCGTGGTCGGCGGCCGAGGACAGGTCCATCTGGCCGAGCCGGTGCTCGAAGCCGGGGTCGCCAGCGAGCAGGCGATCGCCGGCCGGGACGTCGCTCCAGGCGTCGGCGTTGAGCACGTCCTCGCCCTGGTCGACCGCGGGCGGCGCGTAGGCGGGGACGGTCTCGGCGACCTGGGGGGCGTGTTGGATCTGCTCTTGCGGGGTCGGCTCGCGTCCGCGCAGGTTTTCGAGCGCAGCTTGCCCGTCGAGGCTGCTGCGGTCGATACGCGGGTCGTTGCCGATCGTGCTCATGCGGGGCAGGTTACGGGTGAAGTCGGGGGGATGGGCGAAATGTAGCGCCGGGGGCCGAAGTGGCCAACTCGGGATGACCCTAGGTGGTGGTCGGGCCGTTCATCCCGCGCCCGCGGCGGCCCGCTCCGGGTCTGCCGGGAGGCGGCGCCAGGCCTGGCTGAGGGCATACAGAGCGGAACCGGCAACGCAGCGGGCGCCGCGCTGCGGCATGTATCGAGTTCGCATTTGGCGTGTGCCGGCACGACCGTTTTCGCAGGCCCGTGCTAGCCTCGACCCCCTCTCGCTGGAAGGGCCGCGCATGGGGAAGGACCAGGGCGCCGACAAGACCGAACCGCCTACCCAAAAACGGATCCGGGACGCCCGCAAGCAGGGCAACGTCGCCAAAAGCAAGGAGCTCACCAGCACCGTGCTGGTGCTCGGCTGGGTGGTGTGCGGCTGGATGATGCTCGACTTCATGCGGATGAAGCTGATCCGTTTGTTCGAGACCAGCTTGAAGGCGATCAACCAGCCCTTCGGCGACGCCTTGCGCGAGGTCGGCTCGACCGCCTTCGACACCCTGTTGTGGCTGTCGCTGCCGCTGCTGGCGACGGCGGTGTTCCTGGGCGTGATCATCGAGTTCCTGCAGATCGGCCCGATCCTGACCCTGGACAAGCTCAAGCCCAACCTGGAGAAGCTGAATCCGGCCGACGGCGTCAAAAAAATGTTCTCGATGGACAACCTCGTCGAGCTGGTCAAGTCGGTGATCAAGAGCGCGGCGCTGATCGGCATCGGCATGTTCGTGCTCTACAAGATGCTGGCCCAGCTGATGCTGCTGCCGTACGCGCCGCCCGCGGCGATGGGCGCGGGCATCTGGCACGGCCTGATCCGGATCGGCATCTGGACCATCTTCGTGTTCTTCTTCGTCTCCGCCATCGACGTGTGGTACCAGAAGTTCGCCTACACCAAGCAACTGCGCATGAGCCGCCGCGACATCCAGCAGGAGGTCAAGGAGAACGAGGGCGACCCGCACGTGAAGAGCCGGCGGAGGCAGTTGCATCAGGAGTGGTCGCAGCAGAACATGCTCAATGCCGTCCGCCAATCGAATGTCGTCGTGACCAACCCCACCCACATCGCTATCGCCCTGCAGTACGAACACGGCGTCACCGACCTGCCGGTGGTGGTGGCCAAGGGCGAGGGCTACATGGCCGAGCAGATCAAGCGCACCGCGGCCGAGGCCGGCGTGCCGATCCTGCAGAACGTCGAGCTGGCGCGCGGCCTGCACGAACACGTGGCGCTGGACGATTACATCGGCAACGAGTTCTTCGAGGCCGTGGCCGAAGTGCTGCACTGGGCCGAGAGCGTGCGCCGCCTGCGCGACGGCGACGACAGCGAGATGGAACTGCCGCCGCCGCTCGACGAGCCGCGCTGAGGCCGTAAGCGTTCCCTCACGTCCGCTGAGCGGTCGTTCGCCTCCTCGACAGAGGGCAACCGCATTGAGCCGGTGAGTCATGGCCGCCTCGGAGCCGGCGGGCATGGTTCGCTTTGTTCGTCGGCCTGCATGCTCATGCTGTCGTTGCGAAGGCGCGAAGGCGCGAAGGCGCGAAGGCGCGAAGGCAGAGCAAGAGCAAATCCCCCACGTCCGCTGCGCGGCCGTTCGCCCCCTTTTCCAAAGGGGGCAAGCGTATTACCCGAAACCTGCACTATTCCCCGAAGCCTGCGCTGTTCCCCAAAAACCGTGCTGTTCCCCCCTTTGAGAAAGGGGGGCAGGGGGGGCTTTTTGATTTCGTCCTCGTCCCGAGCAGCGAGCCAACTCGACGGCAAACCAAGCGACGACTGTTCGCCCTAGGCCGTAAACACCCGGTTCAAGGCCTCGAGCAGGCCGCGGTTGTCGTTGAGCCGGTCGAGCACGATTTCCACGTACACGCCGAGCATCAGCAGGATGATCCAGGTCGCCAGCCAGGCCTTGATCGGCATGGTGATGGTGAACACGTTGAGCTGCGGGGCGAAGCGGTTGACCAGGCCGAAGGTCAGGTCGATCAGCAGCAGCACCACCATCGCCGGCGCCGCCAATACCAACAGCGCGGTCATCAGGTAACTGAACTGTCCGACGAACAGTTCCATGCCGACCGCGTGCAGGGTCGGGAAGTACGACGTCACCGGCCACATCGCATAGCTCGACAACAGCAGATCCAGGAACACCAGGAACGCGCCGCTGGCCATGAACAGCCAGGCCGCGAACTGCGACAGGAAGCTGCCGTGCAGCGAGGCCTGGTGGCCCTGGATCGGGTCGAACACCTGCGCCAGGGTCATGCCGACCTGGGTGTCGATGATGTTGCCGGCGGCGCTGATCGCCCAGAACACCATGCCGAAGCAGAAGCCGATCGAGATGCCGATGAACAGCTCTTTGACGATGATCGGCGCCCAGTCGACCGCGCCGAGCGCGTGCAGGGACACGCCGTTCACCGCCACCGGGATCGCGATGATGCCCAGGCTGACCATGAAGCTGTTGCGCACCAGCGGCGGCATGTTCTCCGAGGTCAGCAGCGGCAGCATCATGAACGCGCCGATCACCCGCGGCAGCACCAGGCCCAGCGCGAGCATCAGGTCGGTGACGGAATCGAAGCTGATCATGCGCCGGTCGCGCGGGGCTCACCGGCGCGCATCAATGCCGGACCATGCCCGGGAAGTCGATGAAGATGCGGTCGGCGAAGGTGTACAGGGTGCCGCCGATCATCGAAGCGGTGACGAACAAGGTCACCACGATCACGGTGAACTTGATCGCGTAGGCGAAGGTCTGTTCCTGCAATTGGGTGGCGGCCTGGATGAAGGCCACGACCAGGCCGACCACGGCCGCGGCGACCACCGGCGGACCCGACAGCAGCAGCGTCAGCCACAGCGCCTGTTTGGTCAGTTCGAGCATGTCGCCCATGAGTCGGGATTCGCTTTAGGGATTCAGGAAGGGGGAATCGGGAATGGGGAATAGGGAATCGGATAAGCGAAGGCGTCAGAGCGGGAAGGCGATCCGGGCACGCGGCAGGGCCGCTGTTTCGATTCCCGATTCTCCATTCCCGATTCCCGCCTCCCGGCGCTAGCCGCCGTAGGTCAACACCAACCCATGCACCAGCTTGGCCCAGCCGCCGATCAGCACGAACAGCAGCAGCTTGAACGGCAGCGACACCGTGGTCGGCGACAGCATCATCATGCCGAGCGACAACAGGATGTTGGACACGACCAGGTCGATGATCAGGAACGGCAGGAAGATCAGGAAGCCGATCTGGAAGGCGGCGGTGAGTTCGCTGACGGTGAAGGCCGGAATCACCACGATGAAGTCGTTGACCGAGATGTCGCCGCGCGAGGCCGGCGGCAGCAGGCGCTGCGCGCTGCGTAAAAAGAACGCGCGCTCGGCGTCGCTGGAATGCTTGATCAGGAAGCCGCGCAAGGGCTCCTTGCCGGCATCCATCATCGCCAGCAGGCGCGCGGTGTCCATCTTGCCGCCGCCGCCGAGCAAGGGCGTCGCCGGTTTCTTCGCCGTGCCCGCGGCTGCGGTCGCGGCCGGTGCGGCCGCCGCGGCTGCAGCGGTCGCAGGTGCAGCGGTTGCAGGTGCCGCAGTGGCCGGCGCCGCGGTAGCTGCGGTCGCCGCCGCGGTAGCGGCCGGCGTGGCCGCCGCCGGTGCGGTGCCGGCGGCAGGCGCGGCCGTGGTCGCCGGGGTCGTTCCCGCTGCGGCCGCAGCCGCAGGCGCCGCGGTCCCGGGCGGCTGGCCCTGGGTCGCGGTCGCGGCGGTACCGCCGCCGACGCGTGCGTTGATCGCGTCGTGCGTTTCCAGGATCACCGGATACATCACGTAGATCGACAGCACGATCGCCAGGCCGTTGATGACGACGTTCGGCGGCACCTGCTGCAGGCCCAATGCATTACGCAACAGGCTCAGCACCACGACGATCTTGGTGAACGAGGTCACCATGACCGCGACGAACGGCGCCAACGCGAGGCTGACCACCGTGATCAGCACCAGGGCCGGCGAGAACGAACTGAAATCCATGGTTCAGCTCCAGGCGATCAGGCGCACACCGAGGGTGTCGCCGACGGCGACGATCTCGCCGCGCCCGGCGTCGCGGCCGTTGGCGCGGATCACCACGTTCGCGCCTTCCAGGCGCGAGGGCAGGGCGAACACGTAGCCGGGCTGGAAGCCGGACAGTTCGTCGTATCGGCATTCGAGCCGGCCCAAGTCGAACTCCAGGCGGACCGGAACGTCCGGTGCGGTGGGTTCCGCGGACTCGGGGGCAGCGGACTCGGTGTCGCTCATCGCGGAGGTCTCCTGATGCGTGGAAAGGGTCAAGGGCGCGCCGTCGATGCGCCAGCCGTCGGCGGCCGGCGCCAGCGGCCAGGCGAAGCCGGGCACGTGCGCCTGCATCGGCGGCGGGCGCTGGTGGTTGCCGATGACGAGGACGTCGCCGGGGCGCAGCTGGCGCCATTGCGCATGGCGCAACTGCGGGCCGGCCCAGCGGATCGCGATCGGTACCGGCAGATCGGCCCAGCGTGCGCTCGGGTCGTCGCCGTAGGCGGGTTCGGGGGTTTCGGCGCGCGCGAGCAACTGACCGACCCAGTTGACCGGCATGCGCAAGGTGCCACGGCTCAGCACCTGCGCGCCGCTGCCGTCGGTGATCACGAACGACAGCCACAGGCCGTCGAGTTCGGCTTCGGCCTCGGCGTGCGCGGCGCGGATCGGGTCGCTGGCGCCGTCGTCGACGATCGGGATCAGGGCGACGTCGATGCCCTGGCTCAGGCGCACCAATTGGGTTTCGTGGGCCAGGCTCCAGGCGAGCAGGCGCGAGCGGCCCTGGTAGTCGCTCCAGTGCAGGCCGGTGTCGCTGGCGTTGGCCAGGCTGCTGTCGAAGCGCAGTTTGACCCGCGCGCCGTCGCCTTCCAGCGTGACCAGCTCGCCGTGCACCGGCTCGGTCGGCACGAAGCTGAGCCAGCCGCCGTCACGGGTGGGCCAACGCTGGCGCAGCGCGAATACGTCGCGCAGGGCCTCGGCCTGCCAGGGATGCAGGGAGGGCAGACGGCCGCGCGGCGAAGCGGCGAGGCCGGCGGCGTCGGCCGAATACGTCGGCGTCATCGTTGCGCTCGTCTCACCCATGGCCCAGCGCCACCTTCATCAGTTCGGGCAGCGAGCGTACCCCGAGTTTGTTCATCATGTTCGATCGATGCAGTTCCACGGTCTTGACGCTGATGCCGAGCACGTCGGCGATGATCTTGTTCGGTTTGCTCGCCACCACCAAGTCCATGACTTGACGTTCGCGCGGGCTGAGCCGGGCCAGGCGGTCGTCGCCGGCCTCGACGGCATGGTTGCGCGCATTGGCGATGGCGGCCCGGATCGCATCGATCAGGGCGTCGTCGCTGAAGGGTTTTTCGAGGAAATTGGACGCGCCCTTGCGCATCGCCTCGACCGCGAGCGGCACGTCGCCGTGGGCGGTGACGAACACCAGCGGCAGGCCGATGCCGCGCCGGCGCAGTTCTTCCTGCAGTTGCAGGCCGCTCATCAGCGGCATGCGGATGTCCGAGACGATGCAGTGCGCGCCGCCGCCGTGGCGTTCGCCGGCATAGGCCTCCAGGAACGCCGGCCCGGAGGCATGGGCCTGGACCTCGAAGCCGGCGGTTTCGAGCAGCCAGGCGGTCGAGTCGCGGAAACCGTCGTTGTCGTCGACCAGATAGATGCGTGCTTCGCTCATGGGCAGTCGTTCCCGGGGGCGACGGGCGAGGGGCGGTCGGTGGGCGCGGTGCGGGCCGCTGCGCGGAAGCGTTCGGGCATCGTGCTCAGGTCCTGGCCTCGAAGCGCGGCAGGGTGAAGCCGAACACGCTGCCGCCGCCGTCGCGCGGCTCGAAGAACAAACGGCCTTCGTGGTACTCGATGATCGACCGGCAGATCGCCAGGCCGATGCCGAGGCCGTCGGTCTTGGTGGTGAAGAACGGCGAGAACAATTGGTCCTGTTCGGCCGGGCTCAGGCCGGCGCCGCGGTCGGACACGCGCACTTCGATCTGGTCGTCCAGGTTCATGCGCGCGTCGATGCGCAGTTCGCGGCGCGCGGTCGGGATCTCGCGCATGGCCTCGATGGCGTTCTTGACCAGGTTCAACAGCACCTGCTCGATCATGACCCGGTCGGCGAACACCGGCGCCAGCCGCGCCGGCAGGCCGAGGTCGATGCGCAGTTGCAGGCGCTCGGCCTCCAGGCGCAGCAGCTCCAGCACGGTCGCGGCGATCTGGCTGAGGTCGTGGGCGTCGCGGCGCGGTTCGCGCGCGCGCACGAATTCGCGCACCCGCGAGATCACCGCGCTGGCGTGCTCGGCCTGGGTGCGCGCGGCCTGCAGGGCGCGTTCGACCTGGACCGGGCCGCCGGCCTGTTCGACCAGGCGCAGGCTGCCGTTGAGGTAATTCATGATCGCCGCGAGCGGCTGATTGAGTTCGTGGGCCAGGGTCGCGGCCATCTCGCCGACCGACATCAGGCGCGAGGTGAACAGCAATTTCTCCTGGCGGGTCTTGTGCGAGTCCAGGGTCTCGATGCGTTCGCTGATGTCGATGGCGGTCAGCACGTCGACGTGGTCGCCGGCGTGCTCGGCGCGCCCCCAGTGCAGCGCGTACCAGCGGCCGCTGTGCGGGGCCAGCACTTCGCGCGGGCGCTCGCCGTCGCCGGCCTCGCCTTGCAGGCGGGCGAGGAGGGCCTCGCGTTCACCATGTTCAGCCAGTTCGCCGAATTCTTCGCGATAGCGCGCGTTACCGGCGACCAGGGCGCCGTCCCCGGCGAACATCGCGCAAGCGAAAGGGACCGCGCCCAACAGGCCGGCGTCGCGGTCCGGGGCGCTGGCCGCGCCCGATTCATCGCTGGGTTTGCTACGACGTTTCGCTGTGACCATGCTCACATCAATGCCATGCGCGACGGCTCGTCGGCGTGAAGCGACGGTCCGCCGCCGTTGCGGGGCGGCCGGGCTGCTACGGTATGTCGGCGCGGCCTCGCCGCTCCTCTCGCCTCGTTACCGGTTCCGCACTGACCCACCATGCCGATACTGCTCCCACTGCGCCTGCTGCTTAATCGTTCCCCGTCGCTGGCCCTGGCTGCGCTGCTGTCGCCGGCGACCGCGCTGGCGTTCGCGCCGGCTGCCGCGCGCCCCGCCGCTCCGGCGAACGTTCCCGAACCGCCTTCGTTCTTCCTCGAACTGCTATCGATCATGCTGCCAGTCGCGGTGGTCCTGGTCGGCCTGGTCGCGGTCTTGTATTACCTGCGCAAGCGCCATGGACTGACCGCGCGCGACAACCCGCTGTCGGTCCTGCAGGTGCTTCCGGTCGGCCCGCGCGAGCGCATCGTGGTGCTGCGCACGCGCAGCGGGCGCGCCTTGGCGGTCGGGGTCGGAGGACAATCGATGAGCCTGATCGCCGAACTCGATTCCGCCGACATCGCCCCGCTTGCGACTGCGACGACGATACCGGAATCGACCGCCGTCGCGACCGAAGCCGAATCGTGACGAGTCTTCGGCTACGTTAGTCGAACGCAATTGCGCAATTGCGCACGCGTTCACAAAAACAATGATGAATGCGCGCGAATGTAGCCGCCCGAGATCGAGGGGGCGTGATTGTGCATATCCCGCACAAGAACTACCTCGTTCACACAAATGATGACAATCAGCACTTAGTATCGGGCGTCCGAACCGGGATCGTGTAAGGACAGCGCCATGGCTGGGTGCTCAGGGGTATGTGGTAGAGCAGTGACTGCTTTCACCGTTCGATGCAGGGCCGAACTTCTTTCGAGCGCGACCCGTGGCCAGCCGCCGCGGGGCCGCGCCATCGCTGCTGCGCGCCCGAACGTGGTCGGCTCGTCGATTCTCAGGAACCGGGACTGACCGAATGCGCGCATTGTTGAGCTCCCTGATGGCCGCCGCTCCCGGCGCGACGCCCCGGCGTCGGGCCGGCTACAGCGATATCGTGCTGGCCATCGCAGCGGTCACCATCATCGGCGTGATGATCCTGCCGTTGCCGTTGGCCATCATCGACACCCTGGTCGCGGTCAACATCGCCATCGGCTTCGGCCTGCTGCTGATCGCCCTGTACATCCCGACCCCGGTCGCGTTCTCCAGTTTCCCCAGCGTGCTGCTGCTGACCACGCTGTTCCGGCTGGCCTTGTCGATCGCGATCACCCGCTCGATCCTGCTCGAAGCCAACGGCGGTCACATCGTCGAAACATTCGGCAGCATGGTCGCCGGCGGCAACCTGGTGGTCGGCTTCGTGGTGTTCCTGATCATCACCGTGGTGCAGTTCATCGTCATCGCCAAGGGCGCCGAGCGCGTGGCCGAGGTCGCCGCGCGCTTCACCCTGGACGCCATGCCCGGCAAGCAGCTGTCGATCGACTCGGACCTGCGCGCCGGCCTGACCGACAAGGACGAGGCCAAGCGCAAGCGTCGCCTGCTCGAAGTCGAAAGCCAGCTGCACGGCAGCCTCGACGGCGCCATGAAGTTCGTCAAGGGCGACGCCATCGCCGGCATCGTCATCATCATCATCAACCTGCTCGGCGGCCTGGCCATCGGCGTGCTGCAGAGGGGCATGACCCTCGGCGACGCCACCCACACCTACAGCATCCTGACCATCGGCGACGGCCTGGTCTCGCAGATCCCGGCGATCCTCGCCACGATTGCGGCCGGCCTGGTGGTCACCCGCACCGCCGGCGACGAAGACGATCGCCACCTCGGCGAATCGATCACCCGCCAGGTCACCGGCCAGCCGCGCGTGCTGCTGATCACCGGCTGCCTCGCCTTCCTGATGATCTTCGTGCCGGGCTTTCCGAAGCCGGTGTTCTTCCTGCTCTCGGCGGCGCTGCTCGGCTTCGCCGCCTGGCGCTACCGCCACGGCTCGGTGGTGCTGCGGCGCGCATTCCGGGTGCCGGAAGGCGAGCGCGGCACCGACGATGTGGTCGTCAACGAAGACGAGATCGCTCCGCCCGCGCCGCTGCAGCTGGACCTGTCGCCGGTGTTGGCGGCGGCGCTCGGCGAGGCCACGGTGCGCCAGCGCATCGTCGATGTCGCCCGCCGCCTGCGCGAGGAATACGGCGTGCCGCTGCCGGTGCCGGTGGTCAAGGTGGTGCCGGCGCTCGACAACGGCGACGGCCTCGGCGGCTATCGCCTGACCGCCTACGGCGCGCGCATCGCCTTCGGCCGGCTGTCGGCGAACGCGCAGTTCCGCCCGGCCCGCGCCGGCGATGCCAGCGCGCCCAAGCTCGCCGGCTTCTTCCCGCCGCTGGCGGGCGAGTGGACCGGCCAGACCGGTGGCGAGACCCGCGACGCGCTGGCCACGGTGATCGAGCATTGCCGCGCCGCGCTCGAACGCCGCATGGGCAGCTTCATCGGCATTCAAGAAACCTCGAACCTGTTTGGCAAGATGCAGCGCGACTATCCGGACCTGGTCAAGGAAATGCTGCGCGTGGTCGCGCCGCAACGCGTCGCCGACGTGCTGCGCCGCCTGGTCGAGGAGGGCGTGCCGATCCGTAACCTGCGCGATGCGTTCGAGGCCATCACCGATGTCGGTGGCCGCGAGAAAGACGTGGTGCTGTTGACCGAATACGTGCGGGTCGCGCTCAAGCGCGAGATCGCAGATCGCTATGCCGACAGCGAACGCACAATGCAGGTGCTATTGATTCATCCTGAATTGGAGGATCGTCTGCGTCAGTCGGTACGCGTCGCCGGCGGTGCCACCCAGTTGGCGATCTCGCCGGAACTGGCGGGACGGCTCGGCGCCGAGGTGCGTTCGCACCTGGGCCGCCAGGCCGAGGGCGTACGTCCGGTGCTGTTGTGTTCACTGGACGTTCGCCGACACCTACGCAAGCTGCTGGAGATCGATTTCTTCGAACTGCCGGTGCTGTCCTACCAGGAACTCGCACCCGACCTGCGGATCGTGCAGGCCGGCCAGGTCAACGCCTAGATGAGCGCCAAGACGATGCAACGTCCCAGCCTCCATCGCCAGGTAATTTCCCCAATCCATCATCGGCCGGTGGGTGCGCGCGTTTCGCGCGGCCCGGCCGTACGCGCCGCCGCACGCGGACGCGTCTAGACAGGAGTCCGTCATGTCTTCCCCCGACATCCATACCGAACCCGCCGAACCTCGTGTCGCTGCCGCGTCGCCCGCGGTCAGCGTGCTGCGCATCGTCTCCGGCCTGCACGCCGGCGCCAGCCGCCCGCTGTCGGCGCAGGAAACCCTGTTGATCGGCAGCGGCGGCGATTGCGACATCGTGCTGTCCGACGCCGGGGTCGCTCCGCACCACGCCTTCATCACCCGTATGGGCGGCACGGTTTCGCTGCGCGCGGTCGATGCGCCCTTGCAGATCGACGGCCAGACCTTGAACCCGGGCGATCCGGCCGAGCTGTCGGCGATGCAGCGCGTCGACCTGGGCAGCGCCTCGCTCGCGGTCGGCGCCAGCGAAGACCCGGCCTGGGCGACGATCCTGCCGAACCTAGGCGAGATGGCCAAGCCGCCGCGTTCGTCGATGCGCCATCTGCCCTTGATCGCCGGCCTGGCGGCGCTGTCGCTGGTGTCGGTGGCGATCGCCGCGGCGGTGATGCCGGGCTTCGAGAAAGAACCCACCGCGATGGAAGTGGTGACGCCGCTGATCAAGGAGTTTTCGATCGTCGGCGGCCGCGCGGTAGAGAACGAAGACGGCAGCCTGGTGCTGTCGGGCACGATCAAGGACGCGGCGACGCGCGAGATGATCCGCAAGCGCCTGGTCACCGGCAACGTGCAGGCACGGCTCGACCTGCGCACCGGCGACGACATCGCCGCCGACGTGCGCGAAGTGCTGCGCAGCCAGGGCCTGGCGGTGCAGACCCGTTACCTCGGCAACGGCGATGTCGAAGTCGCCGGGCGTTTCGCCGACCCGGACAAGTTCAAGCGCGCGATCGCCTCGCGCGCGATGCAGGACGTCAACGGCGTGCGTCGGGTGATCCGGCGCGACCTCGACGAAAGCGCTCAGCCCGCGGCCGGCCCCGCCGTCGCCGCGGCCGATACCGAACCCAAGAAGCCGGTCAGCACCGCGCCGACCCGGATCGTGCAGATCGTGCGCGGCACCAACCCGCACGTGATCGACGTCGACGGCGCTCGCTACGCAGTCGGCGACGCGCTGCCCGACGGCCGTTCGTTGATCGCCATCGGCGACAGGGCCTGGGCGATGAACAAGCTCAGCGGTCAGGCCGAGGAGATCAAGGCGCAGCCGGTGACCGCGGCCGAGCAGGCCGCGATCGCCGCCGCTGCGGCGGGTGTCGCGCCGGCGCCGGACGCGACGGCGCCGACCGGCACGGCTGCGACCGCTCCGGCGACTGCGGCGACTGCGGCACCAACCACCGCTGCTCCGACCACTGCGGCACCGACTACTGCGGCACCGACCGCGGCCAAGCCGGCGCCGGCCAAGACCCTGCCCGCGCAAGCCACCCCGCCGGCGTCGACCTCGGCCGGCAAGCCGGCGGCACCCCGTTCAGCCGTGGCCGAGGCGCCCGCGCGCCCGGCCGGCAACCGCCAGTAAGGACGACCACCCCCGGGTTAGCACTAGCTGGTTTCACATTCGGATCATCGATTAAATCCAAGATCGGCTACATGCACCCTGAGTCCGGCCGATCGCAGTTCCCGCATTCAGTTTTCAGTGCCATCCGTAGTTCCACGCTAATCAGCGGCTTGAGCCGCTTCCTGCAGGAGAGACGTCAATGAGCAATACGATCAATCCCGGCGCCGACGCCGGTGGCCTGGTGACCACCTTCATCGCTGCGGCCAACAACAACAACAACGGCACGGCCCGCAACGGCGGCGGCGGCGCGACCGCAGCCAGCGGTGGCGGCGGCGGCGGCAGCGGCGGCAGCTGGTACGAAGCCCTGTCGCGCGCCTGGGGCCAGACCCTCGACGCCCAGGCCTCGCGCATCACCGAGCTGTCCGGTTCGATCGGCGGCGGCGGCGACCAGCCCTCGAACATGGTCGCGCTGACCGCCGAGAGCCTGCGCATGCAGTTCGTCTCCAACAGCGCCGCGACCTCGCAGAACAGCGTCGGCGAAGCGCTGAACGCGCTGGCCAGGAAGTAATCGCGACGGCGGCGCGACGTCCGCCGCCGTTCCGAGCCGTCGTGTCGTCCGGATCGCAAGGTCCGGACGGCCGGGTCCGGGACGAGCGGGCGCGAGCGGACTCCGGCATCGCCGGGCGGTTTCTCGGCGCAGCCTCGCCAGTAGCTTCTCGAGTAGTTTCTTAAAGTAGTTTCTTAAAACGGACTTCACCTTTCGGGAGAAAGGGCAATGATCGAAGCCATCTCAGTCGCGGCCGAAGCCGCGCAGCCGGCAGCCGCATCGCCGGCGCAATCGCCGCAGGCCTCAGCCTTCGACGTCCGCGAGTTCGCGGCGGCGTTCGACCGCGGCGCCGCGCCGACGTCCCAGGGCAGCGGCACCGCCCAGGCCGGCGCGACCGCGTCCAGCGAACCCTCGCAGGGCACGCGCGCGGTGCTGGCCGCGCTCGACAATCTCAACGGCGGCGCCGACAAGATCGACGCGGCGTCCAAGACCATGTCGGCCAATTCCGCCGACCTGACGCCGGGCGAGATGATCCAGATGACCATGCGCTGTCACGAGTTCATGTTCACCTCGCAATTGACCTCGAACGTCGCCAACCGCACTTCGGACGGCGTCCAGCAGTTGTTCCGTCAGCAGTCGTAATTCCAAATCGGGGGAATGCATGGGTAGGGCGTCAGGCTTCAACGCGGTACGAGTCATGGCGGCCCTGCTGGCTTGCCTGCTGATCGTCGGCTGCACACGCACCACGCTGTACAGCCAGCTCGACGAGCAACAGGCCAACGAACTGATGGCGGCTCTGTTGGATGCCGGTATTCCGGCGGAAAAGGACCCGTCGCCGAGCAAGACCGGTTGGGAAGTGATGGTCAACCGCGGCGACATCCCGTACGCGATGCAGGTACTGAGCTCGCGCGGCTTGCCGCGCGCGCAGTACCGCTCGCTCGGCGAGGTGTTCAAGAAGGAAGGCTTCGCGTCTTCGGCGCTGGAAGAAAAGGCGCGTTATCTGTACGGCTTGTCGCAGGAGCTCTCGCGCACCTTGTCGCGCATCGACGGCGTGGTCGAGGCGCGCGTGCACATCGCCTTGCCCGACCGCGATCCGCTCGGCGGCAACGTGCAGGACTCCTCGGCCTCGGTGCTGGTGTTCGAGCGTCCGGGCCAAAGCCTGCGCGACCGCGAAACCGACATCAAGGTCTTCGTCAAGGACAGCGTCGAAGGCCTGGACGACGTCAACAAGGTCACGGTCAAGTTCTTCACCGTCACCGCGCCGCCGAAGGCGCATCAGGCCGGTGGGCCGTTCGCGGCGGTGTTGGGTTCGATCGACCTGACCGTGGTCATCATCGGCGCCGGCGTGTTGGTGCTGTTGGCGATCGTGGCGTTCTTCTTCGGCCGCCTGCGCTCGCGCTTCGCTCCGGCTGCGGCCGCCGCGCCGGCCTCCAACGCACGTAGCGGGGTCTGGAACGGATGAGCGCGTCGATGGCGCTGCGGACGATCCTCACCGAGGTCGATCCGAGCTGGCACGGTGCCGGGACCGACACGATCGATCCCGAACTGCTCGTGTCGGCGCGCCAGAGTCCGCTGGGACGCCGTCTGCTCGCGCGTTGGCTCGCCGCCGATGCGCCGGCCCTGCTCGCACCGCAGCCCGGCGAGGGCTTCGGCGCCGCCGCGCGGCGCTGGCCGCGGGTGCGCATGACGCGCTTGGTGCGCGACCTCGGCGCGCTGGCCTATGCGCCGGCGATCCGCTCGGAAGTGCGGCGCGAACCGGTGCGCCGGCTCAAGCAGGCGCTCGACAACAGTTATCTGCTCGCGCTCGACAGCCTGGTTTGGGACGGCAAGGTGCAGGCCCAACTCGGCGCGCAGCTGAGCGCCGAACTCGATGCCGCGTTGCGCGCGTCGGAAGCCGACCAATTGCTGTTCGACCTGCTCGACGGCCGCGGCCGCACCGAACTGCGGGTGTGGGCCGAACGCCGCGACCCCGGCCTGGCCGACTGGTCGCGCCTGCTGCTGCCGCGCACCACCCACGAGGCGTCGGCCTCGCTCGGCACGCATCTGCCGCCGGAAGCGGTCGAGCGTTTGTACGCCCACCACGGCGCGCGTCCGCTGTCGGCCTGAGCCGTCGCGCCGCGCATCCAACCACGGAATTCCCATGCACGCAGATCCGCTCCAGTCCGCTTCCCCGTCGTCCGCCGCTTCCGCCGCGGCCACGGGCATGACGGACGGCGGCGCGCGCAGGATCGAGCCGAACCGTCCCAGCGCGACGATCTCGGTGTTCGAGCGCAAGCAGTTCGAGCGCGCGGTCGCCGGCACGGTGGTGCCGGCCAAGCAATGGAACGCGATCGCCGAACTCGACCAGACCCTGGCCCGCGTCAACGCGCTGTACGCCGAGGCCGGCGACGAGATCAAACAGGCCCGGGAGGCCGGCTACGCCGCCGGCTTCGCCGAAGGCCTCGCCCGCGCCCAGCAACAGATGGCGCAGCAACTGGCCGACCTCAACGAACGCCGCGCGCGCGTGCTGGCCGACGCCGGCAGCCGCGTCACCGAACTGGCCTGCGCCATCGTCGCGCGCATCTCGCCGGAGTTCGACGCGCGCAGCGTGGTGCCGCCGCTGGTCATGCACGCGGTCGAGGCCGCGCAGGCCGAACAGTTCCTGTTGATCCGCGTCCACCCGAGCGTGCGCGAAGACGTCGCCAAGGGCCTCGGCCTGGTGCGCCAGGCGCACCCGGTGGTCGGGGTGATCGAGCTGGTCGACGACGAAAGTCTGGACAAGCTCAGCTGCGTGGTCGTGTCCGAAGCCGGCGAAGTGCGTGCCGGCGTGGCCCAGCAGATCGAGGCGATCCGCATCGCCCTGTCCGGCGCCGAGTACGGCGCGGAGCACACCGAATGAAACGCCGCCTGGCCGTCGTCGCGATGCCCGGGCCGTGCGCGCGGGTGGAGACTGCGCGATGAGCAGCCTGCCGCGCACCATCCTGCAAGCCGTGCCGGCGCCTGCCCAGCAGGACCCGCTGATCGCCGCGCTGTCGCGGGTGCAGCCGGTGGTGCGCGTGGGCAAGGTCGCCGAAGCCTACGGCACCATGATCCGCGCCACCGGGCTCAAGGCGATGATCGGCGAGCTGTGCGAACTGCGCAGCCCGCGCGACCGCAATTTCCGCCTCGCCGCCGAAGTGGTCGGCGTGTCGCGCCAATACACCTTGCTGACCCCGCTCGGCGCGCTCGACGGCGTCGCCCACGACACCGAGGTCGTCGCCACCGGCCGCCAGGCCTCGGTGCGCGCCGGCGACGGCCTGCTCGGGCGCATCCTCGACGCCAACGGCGAGCCCATCGACGGCCTCGGCGGCTTCGGCCCGACCGTGCAGATCCCGATCTACGCCGCTTCGCCGAACCCGCTGTCGCGCCAGCTCATCGAGCGGCCGTTCGCGACCGGCGTGCGCGCCATCGACACGGTGATGACCGCCGGCGTCGGCCAGCGCCTCGGCATCTTCGCCGTCGCCGGCGGCGGCAAGAGCACCTTGCTCGGCATGCTCGCGCGCGGCGGCGACGCCGACGTCAACGTGATCGCCCTGGTCGGCGAACGCGGCCGCGAGGTCAACGAATTCGTCCACGACAACCTCGGCGAAGCCGGGCTCAAGAAGTCGATCATCGTGGTCGCCACCTCCGACCGCCCCGCGCTCGAACGCAGCCGCGCGGCCTGGGTCGCGACCGCCATTTCCGAGTATTTCCGCGACCGCGGCAAGCGGGTGATGCTGCTGGTCGACTCGGTCACCCGCTTCGCGCGGGCATTGCGCGACGTGGGCCTGGCGATCGGCGAGCCGCCGGCGCGGCGCGGTTTCCCGCCGTCGGTGTTCAGCGCCCTGCCGCGTTTGTTCGAGCGCGCCGGCAACAACGACCGCGGCAGCATCACCGCCTTCTACACCGTGCTGATGGAAGGCGAGGACGGCGACGACCCGATCGCCGAGGAAGTGCGCTCGATCCTCGACGGGCACATCGTGCTGTCGCGCAAGCTCGCCGCGGCGTATCACTACCCGGCCATCGACGTGCTGACCAGCCTCAGCCGCACCATGCCGCGGGTCGCCGACGAAGCCCATCAGCGCGCCGCCGGCCAGTTGCGCAAATACCTGGCCAAGCACCAGGACATCGAACTGCTGCTGCAGCTCGGCGAGTACAAGCGCGGCAGCGACGCCGAGGCCGACATCGCCATCGAGAAGATCGAGCCGATCCGCAAGCTGCTCAAACAGTCGTCCCACGACCTCGCCGACTATCGTCAATCGGTGGAGGCCTTGCGCAAGGTGTTCGGATGAAGCGCTATCCGCTGCATACCCTGCTGCAACTGCGCTCGCACCGGGTCGAGACCGCGCGCATGTTGGTGCTGGAACGCCAGCGCCAGGTGCAGGAGCGCCGCGACGCCTGCACCCAGATCCAAGGCGAGATCACCGCGCTCAACGACGAACGCGCCGGCCAGCGCCTGCGCCTGATGGACCCGCCGCCGCCCGGGATGCCGTGGCCGATGGCGATGACCCAGCGCGAGGCCCACATCGATCATCTCGGCGAACTCGCGGTCGCCGCGCAACAACGGCTGCTCGACGCGCAAGGCAAGCTGCGCGAAGCCGAAGCCTCGCTCGACGAGGCCCGCAAGGCGTTCTTCCGCGCCAAGGCACGGCTGGACGCGCTGGAAAAACGCAAGGACCTGTGGCGCAAGGAACAGAACACCCTGACCGCGCGCCGCGAGGAAGCCATGAACGCCGATCTGATGCTGGCCACGCGCCAGAACACGAACGGCCCCTTCTGAACGAGGTCGCCATGAGCATCACCCGCAGCTCCTCGACGTCCGATTCCGATTCGGCCCAGCGCAGCGAATCCACGCGCCAGACCGACAAGCCCCGCGAGGCCCGGCGCGAGCCGCCGGCCGAGGGCACGATCGACCGCTTCCGCAGCCTGATGCAGCAACGCGAAGGCAAGCTCGGCCAGTTGCCCGGCCAGGAAGGCCTGGCGCGCGAGGAAGAAGCCGCGGCGATGCTGAAGAAGCAGGCCCAGGAAGGCGGCCCTGGCAACGCCAAGGCCGATGCGCGCCGCGCCGCCCACGCCGGCGAGGCCCATGCCCGCACCGTCGCCGAGCATTCGCGCCAACACGGCCGTCTGGAAGAACGCAACGCCGGCAGCGGCCAGGAGCAGGGCCGGCAGGAGCTCGCCAGCCTGCCGCCGGCCGAGGCCTCGGCGATGTGGCAGGCGCAACTGGCGATGCGCGACGCCGCCACCCAGACCCAGCCGAGCCTGCCGAACTCGAATGCCGCCGCGTTCGCCGACCTGATCGAGCGCCACGTGCGCCAGCTCGCGGTCGGCGAGGGCGCCGCCGGCGGCGAAGAAGGCCAGGTCTTGCTGCGGCTCGCCGACAGCACCTTGCCCGGCACCGATCTGCTGCTGACCAAGACCGCCGAAGGCTGGCAACTGCGCGCCGACGTGCGCTCGCGGTCCAGCTTCGATGCGATCCGCGACGCCAGCCCCGAGCTGATGCGCCGCTTCGCTTCGCGCAACCTCGGCCAGCTCAGCATCGATCCGCATTTCCACGACTGAGCCGATGCCCGTTCGTGCCTGGCCCGCCTGCGTCCGGCCCGCCCGTGTTCGAGCGGGCGCGAGCCGCGCCGGGTACGGAACGGGCAGGGAGATCCCGCTCATGGACCGTCGCATCGCTACGACTACGACCGTCGGCGTCGCCGCGCTCGCATTGCTGCTCGCCGCCTCGCCGGGCGCTGTGCGCGCACAGGACACGGCGCCCTTGATCGACGGCGTCGGCGCCTACACCCATTCGCAAATCATGCGTCACCGCGGCGACGAGGCCGCCACGCCGACCAATAAGCCAGGCGACAAGCCGGCGCCGAACCAGCGCGCCGGCAAGCGCGCGGCCCTGGGCTTCGACAGCCTGACGTTCGCGCCGGTGCCGGCCGTATCGAAGACGCTCAATGCCGCCTTCGCCGACAGCCTGACCGGGCGCCGGCCGACCCTCGATCACGCCACCTTGCGCGGCATCGATGCCGAGTTCGTGCGCAATCCGCGTTTTCGCGAGTTGCTGGCGCGCCAGCTCGGCGGCGATCGCGAGCAGGTCCTGCTCGCCCTGCAGTCCGGGCGCCTGCAGGCCCAGTTCCAGCGGCGCCTCGCCGGGCACGGCTATTCGACGCGCAATCTCGGCGACGTCGTCAATGCCTTCATGATCTACGGCTGGACCCTGGTCAACGACGGTGCGCGCAGCGATCACGGCGCCGCCTTCGCGGCCCTGCGCCAACGCCTCGCCGACAGCCTCGCGCGCGGCGAAAAGATGACCACGATGGATCGCGCCGACATGCAGGAGGCGGCCGAGCTCTACGGTCTGGTCGCGACCCTGGCCGCGGCGGCCTGGCAGAACGCCGCCAGTCCGGCCGAGCGCGCCAGCCTGCGCGACGGCGTCAACGCCATCGGTCGCGGCATCGGCATCGATTTCCGCCGCGTCGCCCTGACCGAGCGGGGGTTCGCGCCGCGGCGTTGAGCCGCAGCGATCCGCTCATGTCCGGGTTCCACGCTCACTGCCGCGCGCCGCGCCGCATGCCGCACTGCATGCCACACCCTGGGGATGTTCCCAGGCTTTCGCGTTCGCGGGCATCGCCGATACTCGATCTCCCCCGGTCCGATCGCCTCCGGTCGCTCGCCGTGCGTCGCGACGGCGACCGCCGGGAGATGCCCGTCAAAGATCGACGCGCTGCCGCTTCCTGAGCGTCGCGCGCGCAGTGTCTACTGATTCGTTATCGCCATCACCGCCATCGTTGCGACAGGAGAGTCCGATGTCCCAGCCCTTCACCCCGACCCAGGAACAGCGCGAGCAGATGTTCGCCGACTTCGAGGCCCTGTTGAACGAACAGTCCGGCATCGACGCGGCCGACCGCGACGCGCTGCTGCACCACTTCGCCCGCGCGCTCGACGAGGCCAAGCCCAGCGATGCCGCCGATCCGCAGGCGCTGATGGCCAACCTCAGCCAGACCCTGGACCTGTTGCAGGAAAACCGCATCATCCAGCCGGGCGAGCGCGACAGCCTGACCAAGGCCTTCGAGGCGCCGCTCAAGGATCCTAAGGTGCAGCGCGCGCTCGAGTTCAGCCAGCGCAGCCAGCGCGACGGCGAAGAGAAGGCGCGGCAGTGGCTGGAAACCCAGCCCGACCTCGAGGGCGAGGCTTCGACCAGCGGCGGCGGCTCCACGCCGGCACCGCCGCCGACCGGCTTGCCGTCGTCGCTGGGCATCAAGAAGCCGGTCAAGACCTACCGCTGAATCGGCGCGGTCGGCGACGCGGGGTGAGGCCGTTCACAAATCTTGCGAAAACGCCCCGCTGCAATGGTTTTGCCCTAGGGAACGCCCCAGCTATACAGCCTTGCGGCGATCCCGATAATTCATCTACAGGTTTACCAATCCCGCTACCGCAGACGATCTGACCGGGGCGGCTGACCTACCAAAAAACCAGGGAGAGCGTCATGTCGGATATCAACGTTCAGTACGCCCAGTTGTCGCAGCAGAACATGGTCGACAGCGCAGGCGTCGACGAGTCGGGTAACAGCAAGCGCGGCGGCCGTTCCGGTGCCGGCGGCGGCGGTTGGCTGGTGGCGTTCGCCACCGCGATGGGCACGCTCATCGAGAAGGCCGGCAACGCTCTGATGGACAAGGCCGAAGCGATCGGCGACAAGCCGACCGCGGCCGACTCCACCGAGCTGACCGTGCAGAGCCAGATGTACTCGATGTTCATCAACGCCGTCAGCACCGCGTTGAAGACCATGGGCGAAGCGCAGGGCGCGATGGCCAAGCGCAACTAAGCTACACAACGACCCCGGTCGTACGAACGCCAGGCCTCCGGGCCTGGCGTTTTCGTTTGTGCGCTTACGAGGCGCTGCGGTCGGTTGCGCGTTCCAGGCGGCGGTAGCGGTCGGAAGCCTCGCTCTTGTTTGAAGAAGGGGGCGTCGCGCCTTCCCCTGCAGGAGCGGCGTCAGCCGCGACCCAGGGACGCGCAGAGATGACCACGTTGACGTCGCCCGGCGAAGCGGAATGCTCTCGCGGGGTAGGAGCGGCGCGAGCCGCGACCGCCGGGCTCCAAGCGGGCGCGGCCCGTTTCGATGCCGCCGCCTTGGCCCTAGCCCTAGCCCTAGCCGTTGCTGTGCGTAGCTGCGCACTAGCGAAGGCAAACGAAGACCCGGAGGGCGGCCCGCATGGATGCGGGCCGTTTTTCATCGGGACAGGGATGTCCCGTATGAAAAATCCCTGCGGAGGCATCGCTCGTGCGGGCCTGTGATTCAAAAGAAAAGCAACTTCTTTGGTTACCTTTCTTTTGTTGCTTTAGACAAAAGAAAGTAACCCGCCGCTTTAGTGGCGGAAGCTTTTGGCGTTTGATCTTGTTTCTTCAGAAGCCACAGGCAAGAGCAGAGCTTCCGTCCGCTGACGCGGCCGGGTTACTTTCTTTTGCTGGCCCAAAAGAAAGCTAACCAAAGAAAAGGCCTTCCTTGACGAAGCTCCCCTGCGAGTTCGCAGCTGTCGCCGGGATTTTTCGATAAGACGTCCCTGTCTTATCGAAAAACGGCGCACGTCCTGTGCGCCGCCCTCCGGGTCTACTGTTGACCGGTAAAGCGACAAAGCAAAGCGACAAAGCAAAGCGGTAAAGCAAAGCAGATCTATATCGCCGCAACGGCAACGAGTTTTCTGCACATCCGGTGATCGCGGCTCGCGCCGACGCATCGCTTCGATGGGCGGCATGGGTGATGCCGTCTATGCGCGTTCCTTGGTCGCGACTTGTGACCGAGGGAAGTCCAGTAGGACGTCGCTCCTAGCCTTCGCGAAAGCATGCCGCTTCGATGGAGGGCATCGGCGTTGCGCTGTCTGCGCGTCCGCCCACACCCGCGCGGCGTTGGCGCGCTTACGTCCGCGACACGGCTGTCGCGATCCAGCCCGGACCGCGCCGCCTCAGCCGCGACGGTTCAGACGCCGCCCCAACCACCAGGCGCCGGCCGCGACCGTCACCCCGAGGAACAGGGCGAGGCCGCTGACACCCGGGGTGGCGCGTTCGCTGACGAACTCGCCGCCCGGCAGCAGGATGATCACCGCCATCGCCAAACAGGCATAGGCGACCACGGTCAGCACCCAGAACAGCCACTGCAGCGCACGCAGCACTTCGCGGCTGGGTTCGTTTTTGTGGCTGGTGCGATGGGTGCCGCCGCGGCCGAGCGCCCACAGCCAATAGGTCAGCGAGGCGTTGTCGACCTTGGCGCCGCGGCGCAGCGGGCGCCGGTAGGGGCTGTCGGCATACACGGCATTGTTGAGCGGGCCGTCGTTGCGCATCAGGTTGAGGCGGTCGTTGGCCAGCGGCAGGTTGCGCGGGTCGTTCGGCGCGGCGTTGACCATCAGCGGCACCACCGTCGGCGCCACCATGGCCTCGCTCGCCGGCGCGGCGACGTTGGCCGGCACCACGTTCGGCGGCGTGCTCAGGCGCTGCATCATCGACAACTGATTGAGCAGGTTCTGCTGCGCGAGCAGGGACTCGCTGTACAACGCGCTCGTCATCGGCGCGGCCAGCACCGCGTTCGGCGTCGCCACGGGCACCGCGAGCGCCGGCGCCGCCGCATAGGCGACCTGCGCCGGCAGGCCGGCGTTGCTCGCCGCGGCCACGCTCGGGTTGCCGAGCAGCGCGGTCTGCACGCCGGAAGGCTGCATGGTCATCGCGCTGCCGGGCACTGCATCGGCCGAGACCGGGCGGTTCAAGGCCGGCTGCAGCCCGGCGCTGTTGCCGAGCGCGCGCTCGGACAAGGTCGGCGGCGGGTATTGGGTGATCTGATTGAATGCGGTCTGGGTGTTGCCGCTCGACTGCATCGACTGGCCGGGCAACAAACGGCTCGGATAGGCGGCGATCTGATCGTCCATCGCCGAACCGGAACTGACCACGTTCGGGGTGTTGTGCGGGCGGTCGTGCTCGGTCGCGCTGGGCGTGGTGCCGGATGGCGGCGTGACCGGGCTGGTGTCGCCGCCGTGATTGTTATCGACACCATTGCCGCCGGTGTGGGTATCGCCGCCGCCGTGCGGTTTTTCCAGGCCCGGCGGGCCGTCGCCGTTCAGACCCGGCGGCGAGCCGGGACCGTGGTGATCGTCGCCGCCGAGACCGGGCAGGCCCAGGCCGAGCGGATCGTGGCCATGGCCACCGCCCAGGCCCGGGAAGGACGGGCGGTTGCCGCCCGGAAATCCGGGGAAATTCGGAAAACCCGACATGGGCGTTCTCCCAGCAGAAACCTCGCACCGGATCGATAGCGCGCTTTGGGAAATTAATCCGCTGCGCGGCCGGGAGCATCCTCGGGCCGACCCTAGGTGAGGCGCGCCTGTGCCGGCGTTGCGGCGGGGCGTCGTGCCTGCCGGACTGGGTTAGCGCGACGAACGCGATGCCGCAGTCGCCGGGTCGCGTGCGTCGATGCCGCAATCATCAACGTCGCTCGCATTCGATCGACCACACGCTCGCCCATCGCGTCCATCGACCACCCGAATCCGACGACACGCAGCGCGTTTGCGTCGAGGAAGCGTCGCCATTCATCGCCCGCCTTACACGCCGGCATGCGATCGCCGCACAAACGTGGCAATGCAGGCGTCTTTCGCTTGCACATCCTCTTGTTGCCGTCGAAGCTCTCGGCGAGACTAGTCGCGCAAACTCTACGTCGCGGCGCAACGCCGCGATGCGATCGCAGCACCATCCCTCTGCCGTAAACCCCAACCAGGAACTTCAATGAGCCGACTGCCCGGCCTCGATCTGCTGCGCGCGATCGCGATCGTATGGGTGATGTTTTTTCATGCCGCCGGTGCCGGACTCGGCTCGCCTTACGGCCCGATGTCGGAATTCGGCTGGATGGGGGTGGACCTGTTCTTCGCCCTCAGCGGCTATCTGATCGGCTGGCAGGTGCTCAAGCCGTTAAGCCGCGGCGAACCGCTGCGCTGGGGCGATTTCTATCTGCGCCGCGCCCTGCGCGTGTTGCCGGCGTTCTGGGTGGTGATCGCGCTGTACCTGCTGGTGCCCGAGTTCCGCGAGCGACCCGGCATGCAGCCGGCTTGGCAGTTCCTGACGTTCACCGTGAACCTGTTGATCGACTACGAACACAACAAGGCGTTTTCGCATGCCTGGTCGCTGTGCGTGGAAGAGCATTTCTATCTGGTGTTTCCGTTGCTCGCATGGTGGCTGACGCGGCGCCCGGCGTTGTGGAAAACCCTCGCCCTCGGCGTGTTGCTGGTGGCCGGCGGCATGGCTTTGCGCGCCTGGGTCTGGCATTTGAGCCTGCCCGACGGCAGCGTGGCCTGGGTCGAGCGCGTCTATTACCCGACCTGGATGCGTCTGGACGGCTTGCTCGCCGGCGTCATGCTGGCGGCGATCCGCGCCTATCGTCCGCAATGGTGGTCGGCGATGATGCAGCGCTCCGGTGTGTTGCTCGCGCTCGGCCTGGCCGGCGTCGCCGCGGCGATCTGGCTGTCGCAGAATCGCCTGGGTTTGCAGGCCTCGGTGTTCGGTTTCCCGGTGGTCTCGTTCGGGCTGGCCCTGCTGGTCGCCGCCGCAGCTTCGGAACAACGTTGGACCGGGCGCTTGCGCGTGCCGGGCGCGGCCTGGTTGGCGGCGGCTTCGTTCAGTCTCTATCTGACCCACAAGCAGATGTTCGGCCTGGTCTCGCGCCACTACGGCGCGCAACTCGACGGCCAGGGTCTGCTCGCTTTCGCCGCCTATGCCGCCGCGGCCCTGCTCGGCGGTGCGGTCCTGTATTACGCGGTAGAGCGGCCATTCCTGCGCCTGCGCGATCGCATCGTGCAGCGGCGCGACGCCAAAGGCGAGGTCGGATCGGGTGCCGTGCTGCCGGCGGCCCAGGGCTGAGGCGGCGGGCGGGTTCGTCGGATGGCGCCTCCCCACTCCTGTTCATCGGTGGACGATGCCTGAGGTGTGACTTCTGTCATGTTTCGAGCATCCGGGCTATGGCCTAAGGTGGGGAAAGCGCGCCGGACCGCGTTCGGGATAAGGTGGGTTCCGGAATCGTCGCCCGGCGATGCAGATCGCTGGCGGCGAATCGGGGCCGGTCCGTCCATGCATCCCCCGGCGTGGGCGCCTACAGTCCAGTGGCCCGGTCCGTCCGTGGCCGATGTGCTCGAAGCGGGCCTTGCCCGTCGTTGCCAGAGGGGTGTGAACGATGCATCGAACTCGTGCCGAACTCGATGGCGATCTGTGCCAGCTGCGTGCCGCCTTGCCGATGTGGCGGCGACAGTGGCGCGACGATGCCGTGTTCTGGCCGCGCGTCGACAGTCTCGTCGAACGTCTGTTGACGGTGACGCCGCGCCCCGAGCGCGGCCACGTGGTCTCCAACATCAATCGGATGCTGGCCTCGCAGGGCTTGCAGCACGCGCCCTACGAATGAGGCCGGCGCGCGTCGCGCGCGCGCCGGCGCCTGCGCTTATCTGATCAATTCATCGAGATCAATTCATCGAGCAAGGCCGCGACGCGCGCGGCATAAGCGTTCGGCGCGAAGCGCTGAGCGAAGGCGCGGCGTTGTTCGGCGTTGCCGTCGACCGACTCGCGGCCGAGCTGGATCATCAACTGGGTCAGCATCGGCCGGTCGTACGGATCGAAACGCGGCATGTCGCCGGGCGCGACTTCCTCCAGGGCGCTGCCTTCGGCCACCGCGACCGGCGTGCCGGCGGCGAGCGCTTCGAGTACCGGCAAGCCGAAGCCTTCCGCATACGAGGGCTGCCACAGGCGCTCGGCATCGACGTACAAACGCGCCAGGCCTTCGTCGTCGATCGCGTCGAACCAATGCACGCCGTTGAGCCGGCGCAGTTCCGGCCCGACGTCGGCGGGCGAGCCGACCACGGCGAGGTCTGGCGTGTCGTAATGCTGGCGGCGCGCGTCGAGCCAGGCGCGCAGGAACAAGTCGGCGTTCTTGCGCGGCTCGTCGGTGCCGACCAGCAACCAGTAACGCGGCGGCAAGGCGAGTGGCAGTTTGCTGCGGTCGGCCGGCGGCGGCAGCGGTGCGACCGCGTCGGGCAGCACGTAGAGCTTGTGCGCGTGCGCCGGATACAAGCGTCCGCATTCGGCGGTGGTGTAGCGCGATGGTGTCCAGATCGCGTCGGCGTTGGCGATGGCATGGCCGATCCGGGTCTGGTCGATCAGCCGCGTGGCCAAGGCGCGCCACGGCGAGGTGCGCGGGCGACGCAGGGTCAGCCGGAACAGGTCGTGCAGCAGCAATACCTGGCGCACGTCGGCCGGCTTGCGCCACACCGGCAAGCCGCCGTCGGCGGTAGCGATGTAGATATCGATCTTCTCGCGGCGCAGCGCGGCCGGCAGGAAGCCGGCTTCGTAGTGCCAACGGTCGCGCAGGCCGGGGTCGTGGTCGAGCGGCAACGGCGCATCGTCGCTGACCGCGATGGCGCGATGCGGATGATCGGCCGGCGCGGCGGTGAACAGCACGGTGTCGATGCCGCTGCGGCCGCGCAAGGCGCGCTCCAGGGCCAGCACCTGGCGTCCGGCGGAGGTCGTCGGGGCGGCAGTGGCGGCGCGGTAATCCAGGCCTATGCGCATGGCGTCCGCCTCGGTGCCGGGGCCGGCGTGGGTTCGGCCGATGCCGACGGCAGCCACGGCAAGATCATGGCGACGGCATCGGCCGTCGCGCGCGCGCAGGCTACGATCGCGTTGGAGAACGAAGGCTTCATCGGATCCCGCAAGGCCCTGGGTCAGACCACTAACGGGATTGCAGCCGGATCGACCCTTCCCACTTAGTGCCAAATTAATGCAATAAACATCACACTTATTATGTGATGCAAGTCGTTATCGTTAGCCCGATCGATTGAATCGTTCATGAAAACGATGAACGAAAACAGCGCTTCCCCGTTCAGCTAAACGCGCTTTCGCGGCACAGCGGCCATGCGGCTTGACAGCCTGGGCCTCCGGCTTTATCAACGGATCAGTTATTTAACCTTCCGGTTCATAGATATGTCCGTCGATTCGCTCAATGCGACCTTCGCCGCCCTGGCCGATCCGACCCGGCGCGCGATCCTGGCCCGGCTCGCCCACGGCGAGGCCGGCGTGACCGAACTGGCCGAGCCCTTCGCCATGAGCCTTCCGGCGATCTCCAAGCACATCAAGGTGCTCGAGCGCGCCGGCCTGATCGCGCGCGGCCGCGAAGCGCAATGGCGGCCGTGCCGGCTCGAGACCGAGCGGCTGCAGGAAGTCTCCGGCTGGCTCGATCGCTACCGGCAGATCTGGGAACAACGCCTCGACCGCCTCGACGACTACCTCGTGCAGTTGCAGGCGGCGCAGGCAGAACGCGACGACCCACCGCAACGCGGGGACCAACGCGATGAGCACGATCCCGACTAGCGGCAGAAGTGGCTTGCGCCGAGCAGGCTGCGGGCGGAGCCTGCGCCGCCATGGCTGACACCGGCGCGTCCGGGCGCAAGCGCGACGGCGCCGCCGAGGCCTTGCCGGTGTCGGGCAGGCCGTGTTGTGGTTTGCCGAGCCCTTTGGCGAGCGCCATCCGCAGCACCGTGCGCATGCCGGCCGACGGTGCCGCGTCCGCCGCACCGCCGCCACCCTTCGGCGAAGACGGCGAAGACGGCGAGGGCGGGCAAGACCCGATCCGATGACAGCTGCTGCGGGCGCGGCGAAACCACGCGAGCGCCGTCCTCGCAGTGATCGCTCGTTTGCCCGCGCGCAACGACGAGCGCACGACTTCGGCGCATCGCAGCGATGCGATCGATCAAGCCTCGGCGACCGCGTCCTGCCACCGTTGCGGGGTAGCGATCGACCGCAGTCCGTACCGCCCAGGGGCGCCTCCCGTGCGTGCGATCCGCTAACCGGGCTTTACGCGCCGATCCCGTGCCGGCGCGTCGTTTCGCGGTCCGTCAGCCCCCTGGACTGGCGGACCGTGGCTTTTGCCGTCGGCCTGCGTCGCCACGGTATTGGCGTGCTGGTCGACCGCGTCTTTGTCGATTTGGCCGCAGGCCGTTCGTCGTCCTCATGAGAGCCGCCACCGGGCCGCTCGCCCGCGAGGAACCGACGATGAAATTCATGCTGATAGTCAAAGCCGACCGCGACAGCGAGGCCGGGGTGTTGCCCGATCCGGCCCTGCTGCGCGCTATGGGCGCCTATAACGAGGAACTGGTCCGGGCCGGGGTGCTGCTCGCCGCCGAAGGCCTGCACCCGAGCGCCAAAGGCGTGCGGGTGCAGTTCGACGGCGCCACGCGCCGGATCGTCGAAGGTCCTTTCGCCTCGACCGAGGAACTGGTCGCCGGGTTCTGGTTGATCCAGGCGCGTTCGCTCGCCGAAGCGGTCGAATGGGTCAAGCGGGTGCCGCACCCGCCGGGCGTGCCGGCGCAGATCGAGATCCGCCAGGTCTACGACCTGGCCGACTTCGGCGAAGCCCTGAGCCCGGAACTGCGCGCGGCCGAAGAGCGCCTGCGCGACCGCGTCGCAACCTGGTCGAACTGATTCGACAGCGATCAATGCGTTGCTTGTCGATTCCGCCCGCGCGGGTTCGTCGTTCGTACGACACCGGCCGCCATGGCCGCCAGCATCGCGACGGCCATGCCCACCCACAGCAACCGTCTTACCCGGTTCAAACGCCACCACCCCAACCAGGACGACTACGCCATGCAACTGACCACGTATCTGTCTTTCAACGGCGATTGCCGCCAGGCCTTCGAGTTCTACCATGCGACCCTGGGCGGCAAGATCACCGACATGATGATCTTCGGCGACCACCCCGGCTGCGAAGGCCTGACCGAGCAGGAACGCGACAAGATCATGCACGCCCGCTACGAGCTCGACGGCTTCGCGTTGATGGGCACCGACGCCACCCACCTGTATCCCTACAAGGGCATCGCCGGCGCGCACGTCGTCGTGTCCTTGAACGACCCGGCCGAGGCCAAGCGCATCTACGACGCGCTCGCCGACGGCGGCAAGATCGAAATGCCGCTGCAGGAAACTTTCTGGGCGCTGGCCTACGGCATCGTCAGCGACCGCTTCGGCGTGCCGTGGATGATCAACTGCGAACAGGCCGGCTGACCCCGTTCAAGAGTAGGAGCGGCGTCCCACAGGGATTTTTTCGGTGACCAACCGCGACCGCGCCATCGCATTCACCGGCGAAGGCCGCGGTGCCGACCGTTACGGCCCGGGACGATTTCATCGGGCGTCGTAACTTTCGCCGGAGTTCGCTGGGCCGCGGTCGCGGCTCGCGCCGCTCCTACCCAAGGCGGCGATGCGGTCGCGGTCGATGGCGCGCCGCTCTTACCCTGAAGCGGTCGTGCGGGCCTCGTCCTAAATGCCCTTGCATCGGCGTGCGCGAGGTGGTCTGATCCTTGGCCGTGACGGCCATCGATACCCACCGTGCCATCGACGCCGTCTGGCGCATCGAATCGGCCAAACTCATCGCCGGACTGACGCGCATGGTGCGCGATGTCGGTCTGGCCGAAGAACTCGCCCAGGATGCGCTGGTGGTCGCGCTCGAGCGCTGGCCCGAGACCGGGGTGCCCGACAATCCGGGCGCCTGGCTCATGCAGACCGCGAAGAATCGCGCGATCGACCGGCTGCGCCGCAAGAAGTTGCTCGACCGCAAGCACGAGGAAATCGGGCGCGAGATCGAGGCCAGCCAGGAAGAGGTCGAGGACGCGTTCTTCGACAAGCTCGACGACGACATCGGCGACGACCTGCTGCGGCTCGTATTCATCTCCTGCCATCCGGTGTTGTCGACCGAAGCGCGTCTGGCTCTGACTTTGCGCCTGCTCGGCGGCCTCACCACCGACGAAATCGCGCGCGCCTTCCTCGCCGCCGAACCGACCATCGCCCAGCGCATCGTCCGCGCCAAGCGCACCCTGGCCGAGGCGCAGGTGCCGTTCGAGGTGCCGCGCGGCGAAGAGCTCGCGCAGCGACTGGCCTCGGTGCTCGAAGTCATCTACCTGATCTTCAACGAAGGCTATTCGGCCACCGCCGGCGACGACTGGATGCGTCCGGGCCTGTGCGAGGACGCGCTGCGCCTGGGCCGCATCCTCGCTGGGCTGATGCCCAACGAATCGGAAGTGCACGGCCTGGTCGCGCTGATGGAAATCCAGGCCTCGCGTGCCGGCGCGCGCACCGCGCCCGACGGCACCCCGATCCTGCTGCTCGAGCAGGACCGCGCGCGCTGGGACCGGATCCAGATCCAGCGCGGGCTCCAAGCCCTGGAGCGCGCCATCCGCCTCGGCGGCGCGCAGCGGCCGTATGCCTTGCAGGCCGGGATCGCCGCCTGCCATGCCAGCGCGCCGACCGCGCAGGACACGCCGTGGCCGCGCATCGCCGCGCTGTACCAGCAACTCGCGGTGCTGACGCCGTCGCCGGTGATCGAACTCAATCGCGCCGTGGCCTTGTCGATGGCGTTCGGCCCGGCCGCCGGCCTGGAACTGGTCGACACGCTGATCGACGAGCCCTCGCTCAAGCACTACCACTTGCTGCCGACGGTGCGCGGCGACCTGCTGTTCAAGCTCGGCCGCCGCGACGAAGCGCGCGCCGAGTTCCAACGCGCCGCCTCGATGACCCGCAACGTGCGCGAGCGCGAACTGCTGCTCGCTCGCGCCGCCGAAAGCGTCTGAAGGCCAGCGCGACCGGAGCGTGGGCGAACCCGGGTTCGCACCGCGGCGCCATGGCGGCATTCGCCGTATATGTCGCGAGGGACGGCAGCGCCGACATCGTCGTCCCAGGCATGGAATTCACAACATTCGAACGTGCGAAAACCGCGGAAATTTACCGGTTTTTTACACGCCCGCCGACGGCCTCGACCAGGATGCGCGCAACTCGGGCCGCGTGGAGGGAAACACGATGAGCAACCTAGCTATCGGCATAGCCATTGTCGTCGCACTGAATGTCTGGGCCACCGTCGTGGTGGTGCGCAACGAGGAGCCGCAAACGCAGACGCGGCGCCGGCAACTGGGACTGATCTGGCTGCTGCCGGTGCTAGGCGCGACGCTGTGTCTGGCGATGCATGCGAGTGGCCAGGTCATTGCCAGCGGGATGCGCCGCGCAGGGGCTAGGCGCTACGGGTCCCGCGGCGGTGCGGCCAACGATTTCGGATTTCCGCAGGCGGTGTTCTTCGGCAGCACAACCGGTCAAGACTGCGGCGACCACGGCTGGGGCGGCCCTTGTGGCAACGACGGCGGTGGCGACTGCGGAGGTGGCGATGGTGGCGGAGGCGGAGGCGGGGGCGACTGAGTCGCGCTGCTCAAACGCCGTCGTCGGCCATCGCACCGACGATCAACCGGGCCAGCGTCGCCGCGGCGTCGGCTTCCTCCATGCGCCCGCGCGTCATCTCGCGCGACAAGGCGTCGCCTGCGCCGATGATGGCGACGCAGCGGCGCAGCAGTTCGTCGCTCGGCAACGAGGCGGCGAAGGGCGCGAGCAGATCCCGGTAGAAGTTGACGTAGCCTTCGACCAGTTCCTGCTGGAACTTTTCCATTTCCTCGTCGCCGGCCAACGCGGCGTTGATCGCGTGGCATTCCGGCCCGGCGGTGCGGAAGCAACTCATGTAGCTCTCGCCGAGCAGGCGCGCGACGTCGTGCAGGCGATGCGGGGTGCGCTCGAAATCGCGTCGCACCACCGCGTTCTGGCGGTCGTCGATCTGTTTGTACAGCGCGATCAACAGGCCCGAGCGAGTGCCGAAATGTTCGTAGGCGATCGGCTTGCTGACCCCGGCGCGTTCGGCGAGGTAGCCCAAGGTCAGGGCATCGGTGCCTTGCTCGCGGACGATGCCCATCGCCGTTTCGAGCAACTGCTCGCGACGTTCGGCCTTGGGCAGGCGTTTGGCGGGGGTGTCGGTCATGGAGCGATCTCTGGCGGGGCGGGTGGTGGTGCAGCGGAGAAAAAAGCGCTTGACAGCCTGGGCGGGAGTGTATCTTACTATTGGTAACTTACCAATCGTAGCTTATGCCGATGCCCGCCGGGCGCCGCGCACGCTGCCTCATCAAGGAGCTTGGACCATGAACGCAATCGCCAACAAACCCGTCCTCATCATCGGCGGTTCCGGCGTCGTCGGCGGCCAGGGCGCGCACGCCCTGCGCCGCCTACAGCCCGACCTGCCGATCGCCATCGCCGGCCGCGACCTGGCCAAGGCGATCGCGGTCGCGGCCGAGGTCGGCAACGCCGAGGCGGTGCGAGTCGATCTGGCGCGTGCCGACCTCGGGCTGGGCGACGAAGCGCGTTATGGCGCCGTCGTCGTGTTCGTCAAGGACGACAGCCTCAACACGCTCAAGTACGCCCAGCGCCATGGCCTGCCTTACGTCAGCACCTCCAGCGGCTCGTTCGAGATCGCCCCGGAAGTGGCGCGCCATCTGCGCCATCCCGGGCGTTCGCCGATCCTGCTCGCCAGCCACTGGCTGGCCGGCACCGCAACCTTGCCGGCGCTGCATTTCGCCCGCGACTTCCGCCGGCTCGACCGCATCGTGATCTCGGCCCTGCTCGACGAGCAGGACATGGGCGGCCCGGCCGCGGCCGCCGACTACGAACGCCTGACCACCGCCGCCGCCGCGCAGATCCTCGACCAGGGGCGTTGGCGTTGGGTGCGCGGCGAGGAGGCCGCAACCACCTTCGCCAGCGTCGACGGCACCGTGGTGGAGGCCGCGGCGTACTCGCCGATGGACGTGGTCAGCCTGGCCGCGGCGACCGACGCGCACTCGATCCGCCTCGACATGGCCTTGGGCGAAAGCGCCAGCCGGCGCCGCGGCGAAGCCTTCTCGACCGAGATCGTGATCGAGCTCGAAGGCGAGCGCCACGACGGCACGCATGCGCGCACCCGCCACGAACTGGTGCATCCGCAAGGCCAGGCGCCGATGACCGCACTCGGCATCGCGCTCGGCGTCGAACGCCTGCTCGGCCTCGCCGGTGGCGAAGCGGTCGCGCCGGGCCTGTACACGCCGGACCTGTTGATCGACCCGGCCTATCAACTGGCGCAGTTGCAGGCCTTCGGCGTGCAGGTGGCGCAACGGCCGGTCGTCGAGATCCGCGCCGCCGCCTGACGACCCCTCGCCGTCGCTGCTCGTCACGCAGCGACGGCCGACCGCACACCACGCCAATCCCGGCCGACGTCCTGGCGACGTCGGTTGCGACCGCTTGCGGCCCCGTGCCGCACCCAGGACTCTGTCATGGATTTCTCGCGCTTCTTTATCGACCGTCCGATCTTCGCGGCGGTGCTGTCGATCCTGATCTTCGCCGCCGGCCTGATCGCGATCCCGCTGTTGCCGGTCAGCGAATACCCGGATGTGGTGCCGCCGACCGTGGTGGTGCGCGCGGTTTACCCGGGCGCCAACGCCAAGGTCATCGCAGAAACCGTGGCCACACCGCTGGAAGAAGCGATCAACGGCGTGGAACGGATGATGTACATGAAGTCGGTGGCCGGTTCCGACGGCGTGCTCGTCGTCACCGTGACCTTCAAGCCCGGCACCGACGCCGACCAGGCCCAGGTGCAGGTGCAGAACCGGGTCAGCCAGGCGTTGGCGCGTCTGCCCGAGGATGTGCGGCGCCAGGGCGTGACCACCCAGAAGCAGTCGCCGACCCTGACCATGCTGGTGCACCTGATCTCGCCGGACGGCAAGTACGACTCGTTGTACCTGCGCAACTACGCGACCTTGAAGCTCAAGGACGACCTCGCGCGGCTGCCCGGCGTCGGCCAGATCCAGATGTTCGGCAGCGGCGACTACGCGATGCGGATCTGGCTCGACCCCAACCGCATCGCCGCGCGCGGCCTGAGCGCGGGCGACGTAGTGCGGGCGATCCGCGAACAGAACGTGCAGGTTTCGGCCGGCCAGCTCGGCGCCGAGCCGATGGCGAACCGCAGCGAGTTCCTGATCCCGATCAACGCCCAGGGCCGCTTGCATAGCGAAGCCGAGTTCGGCGGCATCGTCATCAAGAGTGGCGCCGGCGGCGAGTTGGTGCGGCTGTCCGACGTGGCCCGCATCGAACTCGATGCCGGCGACTACAGCCTGCGCGCCCAGCTCGACAACCAGGACGCGGTCGCGATCGGTCTGTTCGAGGCGCCCGGCGCCAATTCGATCGGCCTGTCGAACGCGGTGCGCGCGCGCATGAGCGAGCTCGCACGGACCTTCCCGCCGGGGCTGGAGTACCGCATCGTCTACGACCCGACCGTGTTCGTGCGCGACTCGATCAAGGCGGTGGTCACGACGCTGCTGGAAGCCGTCGCCCTGGTGGTGCTGGTGGTGATCCTGTTCCTGCAGACCTGGCGCGCTTCGATCATCCCGCTGCTGGCCGTGCCGGTGTCGGTGGTCGGCACCTTCGCCGCGCTGTATCTGCTCGGTTTCTCGATCAACACCCTGAGCCTGTTCGGCCTGGTGTTGGCGATCGGCATCGTCGTCGACGACGCGATCGTGGTGGTGGAAAACGTCGAACGCAATATCGAAGAAGGCCTGACCCCGCTGGCCGCGGCGCACCAGGCGATGAAGGAAGTGTCCGGCCCGATCGTCGCGATCGCCGTGGTGCTGTGCGCGGTGTTCGTGCCGATGGCCTTCCTGTCGGGGGTGACCGGTCAGTTCTACAAGCAGTTCGCGGTGACCATCGCCATCTCGACGGTGATCTCGGCGATCAACTCGCTGACTTTGTCGCCGGCCCTGGCCGCGAAACTGCTCCAGCCGCACGGTGCACCGAAAGACGCGCCGACGCGCCTGATCGAGCGCCTGTTCGGCTGGCTGTTCCGCCCGTTCAACCGCTTCTTCGCGTCGAGCTCGCAGAAGTACCAGGGCGCGGTTTCGCGCGCGCTGGGCAAGCGCGGCGCGGTGTTCGTCGTCTATGCGTTGCTGCTGGTCGGCAGCGGCCTGATGTTCAAGGCCGTGCCGGGCGGCTTCATCCCGATCCAGGACAAGCTGTACCTGATCGGCGGGGTGAAACTGCCCGAAGGCGCCTCGCTCGCGCGCACCGATGCGGTGATCCGCAAGATGAGCGCGATCGCGATGTCGACCGAAGGCGTGTCGGCGTCGGAAGGCTATCCCGGCCTGAACCCGCTTCAGTTCACCAACACGCCCAATACCGGCACCCTGTTCTTCGAACTCGACGGTTTCGGCGAGCGCGAGCGCAGCGCCGAGGCGATCAACGCCGAGCTCAACGAGAAGTTCGCGGCTCTGCAGGAAGGCGCGGCGTTCTCGTTCATGCCGCCGCCGATCCTTGGCCTCGGCGCCGGTTCGGGCTATGCGCTGTACATCCAGGACCGCAGCGGCCAGGGCTACGGCGAGCTGCAGAACGCGCTCAACAGTTTGAGCGGCGCGGTCGCGCAGACCCCGGGCATGGGCTATCCGATCAGCACCTACCAGGCCAACGTGCCGCAGCTCGACGCGCGCGTCGACCGCGCCAAGGCCAAGGCCCAGGGCGTGCCGCTCGACGAACTGTTCGATACCTTGCAGACCTATCTGGGCTCGGCCTACGTCAACGACTTCAACCGTTTCGGCCGCACCTACCAGGTCATCGCCCAGGCCGACGGCGCCCACCGCGACAGCATCGAGGACATCGCCAACCTGCGCGTGCGCAACGTCGACGGCGCGATGGTGCCGCTCGGCTCGATGGTGAGCCTCGGCGAAACCTACGGCCCCGACCCGGTGATCCGCTACAACGGCTATCCCGCCGCCGACCTGATCGGCGAATCCGACCCGCGACTGTTGTCCTCGAGCGAAGCGATGCAGTCCCTGCGCGAACTGGCCGCCAAGCACTTGCCGAACGGCATGGTCATCGAGTGGACCGACCTGAGCTATCAGCAGGCGACCCAGGGCAACGCCGCGCTGATCGTGTTCCCGCTCGCGGTGTTGCTGGCTTTCCTCGCGCTCGCAGCCTTGTACGAAAGCTGGACCCTGCCTTTGGCGGTGATCCTGATCGTGCCGATGACCTTGCTGTCGGCCTTGTTCGGCGTGTGGTTGAGCGGCGGCGACAACAACGTGTTCGTACAGGTCGGCCTGGTGGTGCTGATGGGTCTGGCGTGCAAGAACGCGATCCTGATCGTCGAATTCGCCCGCGAACTGGAACTGCAGGGCCACGGCATCGTCGAGGCGGCGCTGGAAGCCTGCCGTCTGCGTCTGCGCCCGATCGTGATGACCTCGATCGCCTTCATCGCCGGCACCGTGCCCCTGCTGATCGGCCAGGGCGCCGGCAGCGAAGTGCGCGCCGCCACCGGCATCACCGTATTCGCCGGCATGCTGGGGGTGACCTTGTTCGGTTTGTTCCTGACGCCGGTGTTTTACGTGGCGTTGCGGACATGGGTGGCGCGGGGGGGCGGCGGCGCGGGCTTCCGCTGACGCGATTGCTTTCGGGTAGGAGCGACGCGAGTCGCGACCGCGTTGCTTCGGTCTTGCGGCGTGGCCGACTGCAGCCCTGTAGGAGCGGCGTAAGCCGCGACCGCGCTGTGTCCTGCTGCGGCGCTGCTTACCGCATTGCGGTAAAGCAACATCAAGATCTAAAGCTTCCGTCCGCTGACGCGGCCGGGTTACTTTCTTTTGCTAAGCCCAAAAGAAAAGTAACCAAAGAAAAGGGCTTTCCTTGACGAAGCTCCCCTGCGAATACATAGCTCGCGCCGGGATTTTTCGATAGGACATCCATGTCCTATCGAAAAACGGCGCACGTCCTGTGCGCCGCCCTCCGGGTCTACGATCGCATCGCGAGTTCCGCGCTGCGCCAAGCTTTCACGGCAACGGCAACGGCAACGGCAACGGCAACGGCGGGCCAGGGGCTTGCGCTTGGGGTAGGGGCGACGCAAGTCGCGACCGCGGTGTTTCGGTTTCGCGGCGTTATCGACTGCAGCCTGTAGGAGCGGCGTAAGCCGCGACCTCGTGGTTTTAACCTCGCGGCGTCATGGTCGTGCGGGTGGGCGCTGCGGGCTGATCCAGATCGCTGCATCTTGTTGAGATCGCGGCTCGGGCCCCGGCCGGAATGATCACCGAGTTGATCGGCGTCACAGAAGCGACGCGCGTCTGCAACATTTGCAACATGGGCTGTGGATGATGGCGGGTCGCCTGACGCTTCCGGGGATGCCCTACCGATGACCGACCCGCAACGCCGCCGCTTCCTGGTCGGGCTCACCGTGGGCGGTGCGGCGACCGTCGCCGGGCCGCTGGCGCTGTGGCGCTGGACCGGCGGTCACGGGCATAGCCTCGGTTCGGGCCCGGCGCCGAAGTTGGCGGAGTTGGCGCCGGATGCTCGCTTCGTGCAGCCGCTGCGCTTGCCCGGTGCCGACGGCCTGCTCGCCGAGGTCGATCTGAAGCAGCCGCTGCGCTTGCTGGCGCAGACGCTTTCGGTGGGGCTGTTCCCGGGCCCGGCGACTTCGCTATGGGCTTACACCGGCCGTGTCGGTGCGCGCGAGGTCGGCAATCCGTTGCTGCATGCGCGCCGTGGCGACACGGTCGAAGTCGAACTCGACAATCGCCTGGCCGAGGCGACCACGATCCATTGGCACGGCCTCAGCATCGACGAGGCCAACGACGGCAGCGGCCTGCATCCGGTCGCACCCGGCGCCCGCCGCAGTTATCGCTATCGCGTCGACAACCGCGCCGGCCTGTACTGGTATCACGCTCATCCGCACGGCCGCACCGGCGTACAGTTGCAGCGCGGCCTGGCCGGTTTGCTGTTGGTCGAAGACGAGGAAGAGCGCGCGTTGCGCCAGCGCCTCGGCATGCGCTGGGGCGAGCGCGATCTGCCCTTGATGATCGCCGACAAGCAGGTCGGCGCCGACAACGCCATCGTCTACAAGGACGGCGCCGACGACTGGATCGGCAACCGCGTCCTGGTCAACTGGACGCCCGAGCCTTACCTCGACGTGATTCCGGCCTGGTATCGCTTCCGTCTGGCCAATGTCGCCAATGCGCGCATGCTGCGGGTGGCCTTCGTGCAGGGCGATCAGGTGCTGCCGATGCAGTTGATCGGCACCGACGGCGGCCTGCTCGCCCAGGCCTGGCCGGTCGACGATGTGTTTCTCGGGCCGGCGCAGCGCATCGACGTGCTGGTCGACTTCGGCGCGCTCACGCCCGGCCAGCGGGTGATGCTGCGCAGCCTCGACTACGTGGCGATGGAGAACGAGGACGAATCCGGTGCCTTCCTGCCCGATCCGATGGCCGATCATCCCGGCGCCACGCCGATGGGCGCCGCGTTGGACCTGATGGAACTGCGTTTGATCGAATGCGCGACCGAACGCCGGCCGCCGACGCGGCTGCCCGACCTGAGTGCCTTGTCGAAGATCGACCCATTGCCCGACACCGCCGACTGGCCGGTGCGCGCCTTGCGGCTGCGCATGGACGAGGCCGGGCGCTGGTTCATCAACGACTGGAATTTCCACGACAGCGGCCACGAGCCGTCGTTCTCGGTGCGCCGCGGCAGCCGCGAGGTCTGGGAAATCCGCAACAGCATGACCAGCATGCCGCACCCGATCCATCTGCACGGTTTCCAGTTCCGCGTGCTCTCGCGCAGCATCAGCCCGCCGGATATCCGCGGCCGCCAGGTCGCGCCCGGCGGGCTGACCGCGCAGGACCTGGGCTGGAACGACACCGTCGTGGTCTGGCCCGGCGAGATCGTGCGCCTGGCCATCGACTTCGCCCAACCGCTCAGCGGCACCCATCGCTACATGCTCCATTGCCACAACCTCGAACACGAGGACATGGGCATGATGCTGACCTTCGCGGTGACCGACTGATTTCGCCGTCCCGATCGATGCCCCTGCACTACGGAGTTGCCATGCGCCACGATTTCCTGCGTCCGACCCTGCTCGCCACCGTCCTGGGCCTGGCTGCATGCACGCCGCCTGCGGGCGGCCCAGCCCAGGGCGATGCCGCCAGCGATACCGCCGGCACCGCACTGACCGCGGCGGAGCTCGACAGCGAGAAGGCCCGCATCAGCTACATCGTCGGCCGCGATTTTGCCCGCAGCATCGAACCGATCCGCGGCGAACTGGACCAGCGCATCGTGTTGCGCGCGATCCGCGACGCCCAGGCCGGTGCGCCGATGTTGTACGACGAGGCGCAGAGCAAGAAGATCCGCGAAGGCTTCAGCGAGCATCTGCGCAACAAGCGCGACGGTGAGCTCAAACAGCTCGCGGCGCGCAACCTCGAAGCCGGCGACGCCTTCCTGAAGAAGAACGCGAAAGTCGACGGCGTGGTCAGCACCGCTTCCGGTCTGCAATACCAGATGCTGCGGGCGGGCAAGGGCGCGCACCCGAAAGCCAGCGACACCGTGCGCGTCAACTACGTCGGCCGCTTGCTCGACGGCAGCAAATTCGAGAGCACCTACGACACCGATCATCCGGCCGAATTCGTCCTCGCCCAGGTCATGCCGGGCTGGACCGAAGCCGTGCAGCTGATGACGCCGGGCAGTCAGTACCGCTTCTGGATTCCGGCCAAGCTCGCTTACGGTGAGCCGGGACTGCCTGGGCAGATCGAACCCAATGCGACGCTCGTGTTCGAGATCGAATTGTTGGAGATCGCAGGGCAGGGGGCGCCGACGCAGGGGGAATGAGGGCTGCGGTCGAGGCCGGGTTTGTTCTTTGATCATGTAGGTCGCGGCGCCAAGCGTAAAGAGACTTGCCGCATTTGCTTCGATTCTGTTTGCCGCTTTCCGCTTTTCGTGTGAATAGAAGACCCAGAGGGCGGCCCGCATGGATGCGGGCCGTTTTTCATCGGGACAGGGATGTCCCGTATGAAAAATCCCTGCGGATGCATCGATCGTGCGGGCCGGTGATTCAAAAGAAAGCATTTTTCTTTGGTTACCTTTCTTTTGTTGCTTATGACAAAAGAAAGTAACCCGCCGCTTTAGTGGCGGAAGCTTTTGGCGTTTGATCTTGCTTCGCTTCTAAAAAGCTACAAGCAAGTGCAGAGCTTCCGTCCGCTCACGCGGCCGGGTTACTTTCTTTTGCTAAGCCCAAAAGAAAGCTAACCAAAGAAAAGGGCTCTCCTTGCAAGGGCACAGGCCACGAGTGCGATGCTGTCGCCGGGATTTTCCGATAAGACGTCCCTGTCTTATCGGAAAACGGCGCACGTCCTGTGCGCCGCCCTACGGGTCTACGGTTGACCGGCAAAGCAGCAAAGCAGATCAAAAATCTCGGCAACGGCAACGGCAACGGCAACGGCACTTCAACGTCGCAGCTGACGTAAATCGCGGAGCGACCGCAGTCGCGGCTTGCGCCGCTCCTACCCCGCGAAAGTGCGCCGCTTCGATGGGCGTCATTTGCGCCATGGCCTCTACTCATCCCTTGGTCGCGACTCACGTCGCTCCTACAGGGGAAGGATTCGCAGGGTCCTGCGGAGCAGTTGCAGAGCTCGCGGCGGCCGATGCCCCGTGCCAGCGGCACAGCCAGCGGCACACATCGAAGCCCCCAGAAAGCACATTGTTTTCGTCGGTTTCGGCGACCGCTCGTCGGCCAGTCATCGATCTGTGACGGCAACCGCATGCGCCGCCTTAACAGGCGCGGAATTCGTCGCAATCGTGTAGTCGTTTAGCGGCCACACTCCGCAACGTTCGCGGTCCGCCCGGACCCGCACCCGCCCGCCATCACCGTTACGGAGACAGCCAGTGAACCCCATGCTCAAGGGCCTGCCCGCCCAGGGCGCGATCGCCTCGTTGTTGATCGCCGCCGTTCTCGCGCCCGCATCGGCCAGCCAGCGCACGCTGCAGCTGTCCGAGGACGACACCCTCAGCAAGCCGGTGCCGGCGCCCAAGGCGACGCCGTTGGCCAAGGCCGCCGCGCTCGACCGCGTCTGCGAAAGCGGCGCCAAGTGGATGCGCCTGGGGTTCAAGCAACTCAACCTGAGCGGCTACGACTCGCTGGTGCTGACCAGCAGCGGCGGCGACCGCGTGGTGTTCGAAGGCAAGCACTGGAACGACCGCAGCTTCCATACCCGCGCCCTGCGCGGCGATTGCGTCGACATCAAGCCGTATTTCAGCCAGCCCGACAGCGCCTTCCAGCTCGACCGCTACGAATACAGCACGACGGCGCTGGAACTGGCGAGCGTGGTCGTGGCCGGCGCCGGCGACATCTGCGACACCAGCGGCACCGCGTGCAAGGGCACGTCCGACCTCATTGTCTCGATCAACCCGACCGCGGTCTTCACTGCGGGCGACAATGCCTACGACAGCGGCACGCTGAGCGAATTCAACAACCGCTACGCGCCGACCTGGGGCCGCTTCAAGGCGTTGACCAGCCCCTCGCCGGGCAACCACGAGTACTACACCAGTGGCGCCAGCGGTTACTTCGATTACTTCAATGGTGTCGGCAACGCCGACGGCCCGGCCGGTAATCGCAGCAAGGGCTATTACAGCTGGGACGTGGGCGATTGGCACTTCATCGCCTTGAACACGATGACCGGCGGCACGGTGTCCTCGACCCAGATCACCTGGCTCAAGAACGATCTCGCCGCCAACACCAAGCCCTGCACCGCGGCGTATTTCCATCACCCGCTGGTGAGCCGCGGCAGCTACAGAGGCTACAGCCAGGTCAAGCCGTTCTGGGATGCGCTGTATGCGGCCAAGGCCGATCTGGTCCTGGTCGGCCACGACCACAACTACCAGCGCTACGGCAAGATGAATCCGAGCCAGGCCGCGGCCAGCGACGGCATCCGCCAGATCCTGATCGGCACCGGCGGACGCGCCTTCTACGATATCGACGGCAGCCATGCCTCGCTCGAGGCGAGCAACGACAACACCCACGGCGTGCTCAAGCTGACCCTGACCGCGACCGGCTACACCGGCGACTTCGTGCCGCGAGCCGGCAGTACCTACACCGATCACTTCAGCGGCACCTGCAACAAGGGCGGCAATCCCTCGCAGTCGCTGACCCTCAACGCAGTGCGCGACGTCACCGTCAAATCCGGCGGCACCCGGGTCAACTCGACGGTGCTGTATGCCGACGGCAGCGACGGCGGCCAGCAATTGCGCGGCCTGATGGGCTGGAACGTCAGCGGCGCGGCCGGCCTCAACCTGACCTCGGCGCAGGTGAAGCTGCAGGTCAGCGACCGTTCGACCGGCGTTTACGACTTGTACCAGGTGACGACCAGCTGGAGCGAAAGCAACGCGACCTACAGTGGCGCCACCCTCGGCACCAAGCTCGGTTCGGTCACCCCGAGCGCGACCGGCGCCCAGTACGTCAGTCTCAATGCCGCCGGCCTGCAATTGGTGAAGAACTGGGCCGCCGGCACGGTTGCCAATAACGGCATGATCCTGGTGCCGGCCTCGGGCGTCACCGACGGCGTCGACTGGTCCTCGCGCGAAGGTGCGAATGCGCCGCAGTTGTTGTTGAGCTACACGACGCCCTGAACCGGCGCTCCGAAGCGGCGTTTGAGCGGCCGACGATCGCACCGTCGGCCGCTGCGATGGGTGTCGCACGATGTCGTCGCGACGAACCAGCCTCCAGCGCCGCAGCAAGCCTGCGGGCGCTGGACACCGGACGATGCCGTTGCCGGCGACGGCAATGGCGATTCGCGTTGCGGCAGATCGAATACCGATCGATGGGTGTTGCGGGTCAGCTCATCGCCTGCAACAGCGTGCGCGATCCGACGCCGGCGCCGATCATGAGCTTGACCGATTCCTTGATCCGGTCCGCGCCGCCGAGTTTGACCGCGGCGACCAGACGCTCGCCGATGGTTTTGCTCTCGTCGGTGGAATGCGCCTGCGCGCCGAGCACCGCGAAACCTTTCTCGGTCAGGCGATAGCGCAGGGCCATGTGGACGAAGGCCACGCCGTTCAAGGACTCTTTCACGCAGGCGCTGCTGCGCAGATAGCCTTCGTCGAGCAACCATTCGAACGTGGCGCCGCAAGCCAATACCGCGGCGGCCATGTCTTCGCGATTGGCCGGGTCCAGGCCTGGGATATGTCGCGCCGATTCCTCGGCGTTGAAGCGGGCTACGACGGGATGCTGTTCGAGCGCCGCTGCACAGATGCGCGCAGTGGCAATGCTGAAAACTTCGATATTTTTCATTGATGACGCCCCCTGACGTCCTTGCTATTTACGAGGGGCTTACGTCAACGCCGCGTGATGGAAAAAACACATAAGGATTTGAATATCAAGGCGATTTATTGATGCGCGTCTCGTCGAATCTGTGACTGCCGATGTGCGGCCATCAACAATCTGACCCACTACGGCAGATGCACGCCAACAGCGGCATCCGCGTTGGCCCACAGCGTCAGGCAGGCCGGGCCGCGCGCACAAAACGGCACAACTTCGTCGCAATCGACGGCGTCAGGACTCTGTCGGAACCAGCTCGATCACGGTGTCGATCGCGTCGGGCAACTGCTTGGGCAACTCGACGATCAACTGCCGGCCTTCGCGCCGCGTCGTCAATGCCGCGCCGCCGTCGAGCAGACGTGCGCGACGGGCACCGTCGACGTCCAGGCGCAAGCGGCCGTCGGCAGGGCGTTCGAACACGTGCAGATACATGCGGTCGGTTTTCGCGGTGATACGCCCCCAGGCGACCGCGTCGAGCGGGCTGGCCTGGGTGGCGTAGACCGATTCGCCGTTGCGGCGCAGCCAGGCGCCGATCTGTTCGAGCCGGGTCGCGCTGGCCTTGGGCACGCTGCCGTCGACCTCCGGCCCGATGTTGAGCAGGAAGTTGCCGCCCTTGCTGGCGGTGTCGACGAGGTTGCGGACCAACTCGCGCGTCGATTTCCACTGGTCGTCGAGCGCGCTATAGCCCCAGGTGCCGTTCATGGTCATGCAGGCTTCCCAGTCGACGCCGGCCATGCCTTGTGCGGGAATCGCCTGCTCGGGCGTGGTGAAGTCGCCGTGCGCGCGATCGAACCAGCGCAGGCTGCCTTGCGGGTCGTCGTAGCCGAGCGAACGGTACAGGCGGTTGTTCATGACGATGCCCGGTTGCGCGGCGCGCACCATCGTCATCAGCTCGCTCGCGCGCCAGGTCTCGCCTTCGGCGCCGGGGTTGGAATAGTCCCACCACAGCACGTCGATCGGGCCGTAGCGTTCGACCAGCTCGCGCACCTGCGCCTGCAGGAAATCCTGATAGGCCTTGAGGTTCGCGCGCTGGGCGTAGTCGGGATCGTCCCGGTCGGTGGCTTTCTCGAGCGGATGCGGCAGAGGGTGTTCGAGGCGGGCGAAATCGCGATACGGGTAGGCCGGGTGATGCCAGTCGATCACCGAGTGATACAGACCCACCTTGAGGCCTTCGGCGCGCGCGGCGTCGACGATCTCGCGGACCAGGTCGCGGTCGACCGCGTCTTTCGCATCGAAGCGCGTGACTGCGCTGTCGTGCAGGGCGAAGCCTTCGTGGTGCTTGCTGGTGAACACCAAATACTTCGCGCCGGCGTCCTTGGCCAGCTTCGCCCATTCGCGGGCGAAGCCGGGCTTGGGCTTGAACAGCGGCAGCATCTGCCGCGCGTATTCGTCGGTCGGCACGTGCGCATTGCGCTGGATCCACTCGGCCGAGCCCTTGATCGCTTCGCCGTTCCAGCGCCCGGCCGCGCCCGAATACAGGCCCCAATGCACGAACATGCCGAAGCGCGCCTCGCGCCACCAGCGCATGCGCGCATCGAACGCGGCCTGGCTCTCGCTCGGCGCCGCCACCACCGGTGCGGGCGCGTCGGCGGCCGGCGTCGCAGCTATTGCGCTGCCGGCCGTCGCCCACAGGGCGCCAAGCAACGCGGCGGTGAGGGACGCTCGATGGGTCGAACGATGCAGGGGACGACGCGTAAACGACATGCTATTGCTCCGGCGGTGACGAACCGCTGGCATCGGAACAGACCGATGCCGATGCGGTCAACCGTTGCGCATCGTCGATCGGCCACCGCCATCGCGAAAGCGATAGGGCTTTTGACGCAGTTGCGAATCTCCAAAAAATTCCAATGCGTGTCAGGCATTGCATAAGCGTGCGTGTGGATTCGAATACGCATGCGGATTCATCCACGCACGCCTGTGAGCGACGCGCGACTGCGACTAGACTCGGATTATCGAACACCGCCGCGGACCGCATCGGTCGCGGCCGCTACGCGAGGAGTTCCATGGATCGACGTCGTTTCCTGATCGCCGGCGGTGCCGGCGCCGTGGCCTTGAGCGCCGCGCCCTCCGCCCTGGCGCAGCTCGAACCGCAAGATGTGAAACCCACGGTAAAGTTGCGGCCGCGTCCGACGCCGCAGCAACTGGCCTGGCAACGCGAAGAGCTGGCGCTGTTCGTACATTTCACCGTCAATACCTTCACCGATCGCGAATGGGGCGAGGGCGATGAGGACCCGCAGGTGTTCGCGCCGACCCAGCTCGACGCCGGGCAGTGGGCGCGTGCGGCCAAGGCCGGCGGTTTCCGCAGCCTGATCCTGACCGCCAAGCACCACGATGGCTTCTGCCTGTGGCCGACCGCGACCACCGCGCACAGCGTGCGCAGCAGTCCCTGGCGCGACGGCCGCGGCGACGTGGTCCGCGAGTTCGTCGATGCCTGCCGCGCCGAAGGCCTCGGCGTGGGGTTCTATCTGTCGCCCTGGGACCGGCACGAACCGCGCTACGGCAGCGGCCAGGCCTACGACGATTTCTACATCGCACAGCTGACCGAGCTGTTGAGTAACTACGGCCCGGTGGTCGAGGTCTGGTTCGACGGCGCCAACGGCGAAGGCCCGAACGGCAAACGCCAGGCCTACGACTGGCCGCGCATCCATCGCACCGTGCGCGAGTTGCAAGCCGATGCGATCGTGTTTTCCGATGCCGGCCCCGACGTGCGTTGGATCGGCAACGAACGCGGCGTCGCCGGCAGCACCTGCTGGGCCTCGGTCGACCCGGCGCGCGTGCCCTATGCCGGCTTCGACCGCCCCTGGGTCGGTGAAGCCCTGCAGCAGGGTGACCCTTACGGTTCGGTCTGGCGCCCCGGCGAAACCGACGTTTCGATCCGCCCGGGTTGGTTCTGGCATGCGGCCGAGGACGCGAAGGTACGCAACCCGCAGCAGCTGATCGACCTGTATTTCAGCTCGGTCGGGCGTAACAGCAAGTTGCTGCTCAATGTGCCGCCGACCCGCGAAGGCCGCTTCCATGCCACCGATGTCGCTAATTTGGCTGCGTTCGGACAGCGGCGCCAGGCCCTGTTCGCCGGCGGCAATCTGCTCGTTGGGGCGCGGCTGCGCGCGAGCGCGAGCGCCGATGGCCATGCGCCCGCGCGCGTGCTCGACGGCGAGGCGGACTCATATTGGGCGCCGTCCAGCGATGCGCGCAGCGGCTGGATCGAGTTCGAACTCGAACGCGAGATCGAATTCGACCTGCTGTGCCTGCAGGAGGCGATCGCTCACGGCCAGCACATCGCCAACCACCGCGTCGAACGTTGGCGCGACGGTGCCTGGCAGCCGTTTTCCTGGGGCACCACGATCGGCTACAAGCGCCTGGAACGGTTCGACCCGGTGCGCACGCGACGCCTGCGCGTAAGCATCGAACACGCTTACGACACGCCGCGTCTGGCGAGCGTCGCCGTGTATCGCAGCCCGGGTTGATTGCTGATTGAGCGCGATGCCTGTGCTTGCAGGGTAGGAGTGGTACGAGCCGCGAAAAACCAAAGCGATGTATGCAAGCGTGCTGACAGAAGCGGAGATGCTCCAAAGCCCTGTACCTGCCCAAGTGTCCGCGGCTTTGGACACTGGCGTGGTATTCGGCTGCTCCGGTTGGTCGCGGCTCGCGCCGCTCCTACCCCAAAGGACGCCGCAGTTCCGCAAACTGAACTGAAATTCAGCCGCACCCGTGCTAAGGTGCGCGCCAGAAGGGGAGTAGCTCCCGCTGTCGTATCGTCATTACGGGCTTACCGCCCCGGTGCGACAGGCGTCCGGACCTTGGATCGATCGATCCGGCCGTACGCGGGCAAGACCTTCGCCGCCAGCGGCGAAGCGCCCATCCTCCCCGATTCCTTCCGGATGAATGACGCCTCGCGGCTGCGGTCGCGCAGTCCGCCGTCAGCTTTTCATCTCCGGGAGAACCACATGCAAACCATCGGAAGTCCGATGCTCTGGGGGGCGTTCGTCGCCTTCGTCGTCGTCGCCTTGCTCGTCGATCTGGTGCTGATGCGCCACGGCGGGCCGCACAAGGTGACCTTCAAGGAGGCCGCCTGGTGGAGCGTCGGCTGGATCGGCCTGGCGCTGGCGTTCAACGCCGGCCTGTGGTGGTGGGTGACCCAGCAGTCCGGCGCCGAGATCGGCAACCGCATCGGCCTGGAGTTCCTGACCGGCTACCTGGTCGAGAAATCGCTCGCGGTCGACAACATCTTCGTGTTCCTGATGCTGTTCTCCTATTTCGCCATGCCCGAGGAGCAGCGCCAGCGCGTGCTGGTGATCGGCGTGCTCGGCGCGATTGCGTTGCGCGCGATCCTGATCTTCGCCGGCGCCCTGTTGTTGGCGAAGTTCCACTGGATCCTGTACGTGTTCGGCGTGTTCCTGGTGGTGACCGGCATCAAGATGCTGTTGGCCGCCGGCAAGGCGCCCGACCTCGACAGCAACCCCTTGCTGAAATGGATGCGCAGCCATCTGCGCCTGACCGACGGCTACCATGGCGCGGCGATCTCGATCCAGCGCGACGGCCAGCGCTGGTACACGCCGCTGTTCGTGGTGATCGTATTGATCGGCGTCACCGACGTGATCTTCGCCGTCGACTCGATCCCGGCGATCTTCGCGATTACCGAAGACCCCTTCATCGTGCTGACCTCGAACGTGTTCGCCGTCCTCGGCCTGCGCGCGATGTTCTTCCTGCTGCAGGGCATGGCCGACCGCTTCCATCTGCTGCCCTACGGCCTGGCCCTGGTGCTGGTGTTCATCGGCGCCAAGATGCTGTTGATCGACGTGTACAAGGTGCCGATCCTGGTCTCGCTGCTCGGCGTCGCCGCGATCATCGGCGCTGCCATCGCCCTGAGCCTGCTGCGTCCGGCGCCGGCCAAGAGCGAGACCAAGACCGGCTCGACCGAGGTCTGATGCGGCGGGTCTGATCGCAAGCGTCGGGACATGGCGGACGGCGGCGCCGATGAGTACATTGGCGTCGCCGTCTTCACGTGGGTAAGGACATGGCCCGCACCGCCGCCACTCAGGCCGCCGCCAAGGCGACCCGCACGCCGCCCGCGAGCAAGCGGGCGGCTTCCAAGCGGGCGGCTTCCAAGCGGGAAGCTCCGGCCGCACCCGCATCGTCACCGCCGCTCGCCGAACGCCTGGCCGATGCGTTGGCGCAACTGCGCGCCGCCGCCAGCGCGAGCCATCGCGATGGCTTGGCGCGCTATGCGATCCCCACCGAGCGCGCGTTCGGCGTGCCGATGGCCTCGATCCAGGCCATCGCCAAACGCCTCGGCCGCGACCGCGAACTCGCCGAGGCCTTGTGGGGCAGCGGCTGGTACGAGGCGCGCTTGCTCGCGTCCTACCTCGACGACCCGGCTGAAGTCAGTGCCGCGCAGATGGATCGCTGGGGCCGCCAGTTCGACAACTGGGCGGTGTGCGACACCGTCTGCTTCGCCTTGTTCGATCGCAGTCCGCACGCCTGGCGCAAGATCGAGCAATGGGCCGGGCGCCGCGACGAATACCTCAAGCGCGCGGCGTTCGCACTGCTGGCCAGCAAGACCGTGCACGAAAAGGCCGCGCCGGACCAAGCCTTCCTGCACGGCTTGGAACTCGTCGAAGCCGGTGCCGGCGACGAACGCAACTTCGTCAAGAAGGCCGTCAACTGGGCCCTGCGCTCGATCGGCAAGCGCAATGCCGTCTTGCATGCCGCGGCGCTCGTCGTGGCGAAACGCCTGGCTGCTTCCGAAGAGGCGGCGCCGCGCTGGGTCGGCAAGGATGCGCTGCGCGAACTCAGCAGCGCGGCGGTGATCGCCCGCGTCGCGGCCAAGGCCGCGCGCGCGCCGGCACGAAAGGCGGTGGCGAAGGCACCGCGCAAGAACAAGTAGGCGCTGGCCGGGCCGCGAGGCTCAACTGCGCCGCCATTTTTCCGCCACGCCCTTGAAGAAGGTGTAGCAGAAAGTGCCGTCGGCGCGGGTGGTGCGGCGCAGGTCGGCGAGGCCGGCGTCGAACTCGGCCGGCGTGCTCAGCCCGGCGGCGATCGCGGCATCGCGCACGCCTTCGACCATCGCGCAGAAGGTCTTGTCGGTGAACCCGTCGACGAGCGCGGGGCGGCCGGCATCGGCATAGACCATGCGCGGCGACACCGCGACCCGGTCGAAGCCGACTGCGACCAGCAGCGGATACAGGCTGCGACCGATCAGGGCGTTGCCGCCGGCGCGGCGTTGCAGTTCGACCTGGCAATCGATCGTCGCGCGTGCGGCGGCGCTGTCGGGGTGGAAGCAGATCGTGCCGTGGTCGCCTTCGATCACCGTGATCGTGCCGCCGGGCTTGAGCACGCGGTCGAGCAAGGCCAGGGCCGCGAGCGGACGCGCCAGGTGTTCGAGCACGAAGCAGACGAACACGTGATCGAAGCTGCCGTCCGCGAACGGCAGTTCGAACAGATCGGCCTGCAGGAACTCGACGTTGTCGAGGCCGGCCGCGTCGGCGCGCCGGCGCGCTTCATCGACCGACTCGGCGGAACGGTCGATCGAGGTGAACTGCGTTCTCGGGCTGCGTCGGGCCAGGGTCAGGGTCTGGGCGCCGACGCCGCAGCCGACTTCGAGCACGCGGCTGCCGGGCGGATAGACGGTGTCGGCGTGCAGCAGGTCGGCGAGGGTGCCGGCCTGATCCTGAAGGCGTGCGTGTTCGCGCGGGTGATAACCGTGGACGTAGTTGGAAGTCATGGCGGCGGTATCGAGGACGGAGACGGCAGTCTCGTGCGGCCTCGACCGCGCGTCTTGAAGCTTATTGCGGCGGTGCGACGCCGTCGTTGCGCGGCCGGCGAGGCGCTGCCGCCCGCTGCCAGGCGCCCGGGGTGAAACCGAACTGGCGCGCGAACGCACGCGTCATATGGCTCTGATCGGCGAAGCCGCTGTCGGCCGCGGCATCGGTCAGGCTGCGGCCGCGCCGGATCAGGTCGCGGGCGCGCTCGACCCGCTGCTGGACCAGCCAGGCGTGCGGCGGCAGGCCGTAGGCGCGCTGGAAGCGGCGCAGCAGTTGGTACTTGGTCAGCCCGAAGGGGGCCGCCAGCTCGTCCAGGCTCGGCGCCCGCTGCGGGTCGTCGGCGAGCCGTTCGCGCACCCGGGCGAGGTCGGCCGACACCGCCGCTGCCGGCGCCTGGGTGCTGTGGCGTTCGAGCAATTGCGCGCAGACCTGCACCAGGGCTTCTTCGCAGGCCAGGGTGGCGTCGTCGTGGGCCTGGCCCTGGTTCCAGCGGTCGAGACGGGCGAACAAGCGCAACAGCAAGCCCTGCAATCGGGCGTCGCGGATGACCGGGCGGACCAGCTCCAGCGAGCCCGCCGACGCCAGCGACGGCGCAACGCAGGGCGCGCTCATCGAATGCATCAGCTGCGGGTCGAGGTAAAGCATGCGCCAGCGCCGTGCGCCGCCGAGCGGGCGGCCGTCGTGCACTTCGCCGGGGTTGGTCGTGATCAGGTCGCCGGCGCGGGCGTCGACCTGGCCGCGTCCGCTCGCCGAACTCTGCGCGCCGCGTTCGAGCAGGCCGAGGCCGTAGGTTGCATGCCAATGACGGCCGAACTCGCGCGCGCTGTCGATCTGGGTGCCGTACAAGCCGGCCCAGGGCGAGGCGGTGACGCGGCAGCGATGGTCCGGGGCGGCGGGCATGGCGCCAATCATCGCACCCCCATCGCATGTCATCGCATCGCTCTGCCCGGACGCCGCCGCGCCGTGCCGGTGCCAGCGGCATGGCCGCCATACCGCGGCCTAGGGACCGCCCTAGCGTTCGCCGCCGCCGCGCCGGTGCTACGGTCCCCGCCAAACGACTTTCGCCGGAACCCGAGCGGACCACGCCATGAGCTTCATCAATTTCGTCGATTCCGTTTCGCGCGCGGTGCAGCAGCTCGCGACCCAACCGGCCGCGCCGGTGCACGTGGTCCAGCGCCACGAGACCTTGCCCGACATCGCCGCGCAACACCGCGGCACGGTGCCGCAGGCGGTCTACGAACAGAGCCTCAAGGACGCCAACCCGCAGGTCTTGAACTGGGAGGCGCTGTACCCGGACACGCCGCTGCAACTGCCGCCCGCGCACGACGGCGAGGCCGATCCGGTGGTCCATGCCGCCGCGCCGGCCCAGGCCGACAAGCCGGCGCTGTCGCCGGAAGCGCAGCGCGTCGACGCCGCGCTCAAGGCCGACGCCCAGCAGTCCACGCCGCAGACCCAGGCCGAGTTGAAGTCGGCGATCCAGGCCGAGATGAAGGCGCGTTTCCAGGTCGAGTTCGACGCGCGCCCGACCGGCGCGACCTACGACACCAAGGCGATCGCGTCCTATGGCGACAGCATCGCCGCGCGCCACGCCGACGACCCGGCGGCGCAGGCGAGCATCAAGGCCACGGTCAAGGACATCAGCATCGACCACGAAGTCGAATTCGCGCTGACGGTGTCCGGCGGCGGCGATGCCAAGTCGGTCATGTCGATCCTCAAGTCGCAATGGGCGTCGATGTCGCCGGAGGCGCAGGCGCGCCTGGCGACCAGCCCCGAGCTGGGCCGCTTGCTCAACGACAAGGTCGAGCCCTACGTGGCGGCGCCGTATGCGAACTTCAGCAGCGACGACCCGCGCGAGCAGCGCGGGCCGGCCAACGAGGCGGCCAAGCGTCTGGCCGAACTGGTCGACGGCCTGCCGCCCGAACTCGCCAATGCGGTGGTGACGCAGAACCTCGACACGGTGATGCGCATCGTCCAGGTCAAGCCCATGTACGCCGGCGAGAAGTTCGGCGGCAGTTCCTATGCCGACATGGCGCGCGTGGTCGGCGCGCTCGGCAACGGCGAGGACGGCAAGCGCATGCGCGCAGACATCGCCAGCATGTACCTGGCCAACCCGGAAGCGCTGCGCGGGCAGTGGGTGCCGTTCTCGGAGAACATCTCCAATGCGATCCGCGACGGCGCCAGCCCGGCGCTCGCGCTGGAGATGGCTCAGCAACTCAAGAATCAGGGCTTGAACGAACAGGCCGGCGTGTTCCTGCGCGGCATCAGCCACGGCGCCGAGTTGCTGCAAGGCAAGATCGACGCCGACCTGAAGGAATACCAGTCGATGATGGGCGAGCTCGGCCGCCTGTTGAAGTACTCCGAAGGCCTGCCGCCGGAAGCGATCTCGCAGGCGGTCGACAAGTACCTGGCCGACAAGGGCAAGAGCGATCCGGGTTGGCTGGAGAAATTCCACGGCCTCGAAGACCGCCTGACCACGAACGCGAACGTGCTCAAGGACACCCTGGGCGGCTTGAACGCTTTGCCCGAGGACCTCAAGGCGACTTATCCGGACCTCGGCAAGGAAATGCAGGCGGTCGCCAACAACGACTCGGTGCTGCAGGCCTTCGGCCTGGCTGCCGCGCGCGATCGCGATTTCCTGATCGGCGCCGAGGCCGATGCGGCGACCAAGCTGTTCGACGTCACCAAGGTGTCCAAGGAAGGCGCCGAGTACCTCAAGCGCCTGGCCAACGACGGCATCCAGCAGGCGGCGTTGAAGGTCTTCTCCGACCTCGATTCCTCCGACCCGACCAGCATCGCCAACGCCAAGACCCAGCTCGAATCGCTGAGCACGCGTTACGCCAGCCTGCTCGGCAAGGACTCCGAGCAATACCGCGAGGCGATCCGCGCGCTCGAAGGCCTGACCAGCGTGCCGGCGGGCGACACCGCGGCGATGGAGGCCCAGCTCAAGCAGTTCAACCAGGCATTGAGCGGTATCGACGGCTTCAACGCCAATCAGCCCGCCGGCGTGACCTTCCGTTCGCTCGGCGTGGCCGCGGCTGGGCTGGCCTTCGCCAAATCGAGCAGCGACCTGATCAGCGACCCGGGCTGGGCCAACGCGGTCGGCGCCTTCGCCGATGCCGCGGGCTTGGCCAAGGACGTGCGCGATATGATGCATCGCCCGGGCAGCATCCCGATCGACGCCGATTCGGCGCTGGCCGACAGCCACGCCCGCGCCGGCGTGCGCTTCGAGAACTGGAACCGCGCGCTGGGCCTGCTGTCGGCGACCGGCGACATCGCCAAGATGGCCGACGCCCTATTGTCCGACCGTCCGTACAAGGAAGCCGAAGCGGCGTTGTACGGATTGGGCGCGACCGGCACGGTGGTGATGACGCTGACCAGCGGCCCGGTCGGCGCCATCGTCGGCGCGGTGATGATCGGCGTGTCGGTGTTCGGCCAGTCGGCCCTCGCCGACACCCGCGACAAGGACGCCAAGATCAAGGGCTCGCAGGAGTTCCTGCAGAACGCCGGCTTCGACGCCGATGCGGCGCGGATCATGGGCGATCTCGGCGAAGACGAGCACTACCAGTCGATCCCGGTGGTGCCGCTAATGATGGAATACGGCAAGCGCGACGGCCTGGGCACCGGCAAGCCGATGACGCCGGAAGAGACCATCAAGGCGATCAACGACATGCCGCCGGATCAGCTGCAGGCCATGGTCAACCGCTTGCGCATCGCCGCGCGCTGACGCCTGCGAGCGAATCGCGACGGCCGTTGCGGCCGTCGCGGCCGGTCGAACCGTACTGCTGCGATCAGGGCGTGTCGGAAGGCTCCGCCAGGGCCTCGTCCTGGTAGATCGCCACGTGCGGCACGCCGTCGGCGCCGATCCAGCCGCGGTACATGCCTTCGGTGTTGAAGGGCAGGGCGAAACGGCCGTCGGCGCCGAGCGCGATCGCGCCGCCGTCGCCGCCGGCCTTCGGGATCGCCTCGTTGATCACCGCCTTGGCGGCCTCGCCGATGCTCTGCCCGGCGTACTGCACGCGCGCGCAGATGTCGTAGGCGGCGACCGCGCGGATGTAGTACTCGCCCCAGCCGGTGCCGGACACCGCACAGCGCGCGTTCGCATAGGTGCCGGCGCCGATGATCGGCGAATCGCCGACGCGGCCGTAGCGCTTGTTGGTCATGCCGCCGGTCGAGGTGCCCGCGGCGAGGCGGCCGTCGGCATCGAGCGCGACCGCGCCGACCGTGCCGAAGTGCTTGGCGGTTTCGACATCGGCGTGGGCCTTGCCCGAGGCCTCTTCCTTGAGCGCCTTCTGCAACTGCTGCCAGCGCTTCTCGGTGCGGAAATAAGACGGATCGACCAGCGTCACGCCCTGTTCGCGGGCGAAGGCTTCGGCGCCGTCGCCGACCATCATCACGTGCTTGGATTTCTCCATCACCGTGCGCGCGAGCAGGATCGGGTTCTTGACCCGGTGCACGCCGGCGATCGCACCGGCGCGCAGGCTGGCGCCGTCCATCACCGCCGAGTCGAGTTCGTTCTGGCCGTCGTGATTGAACACCGCGCCGCGGCCGGCGTTGAACATCGGCGCGTCCTCGAGCACGGTGATCGCGGCGGTGACGGCGTCCAGCGCGGGCTTGCCGGCCTTCAGCTGCGCATGGCCGGCGCGCAGGGCTTGTTCGAGCGCGGCGCGCGCGGCGGTTTCGTCGGCCGGGGTCAGGCCGGCGCGTTCGACGCCGGCGCCGCCGTGGATCACCAGCACCGGTTTCGTCGCCTTTTTGTTCGCCGGCGGTGCGTCGGCGGCGTGGGCGAGAGTTGCCGAGCCGAGCAGCAGCCAGGCGAAACAATGATGACGCAGGGCAGTTGGCATGTTCGGCTCCGGATAGCCCCGGCGAGGGGCGAGAGTGCTCAGGGCGGCGGCGGGGGCGCTGCGTTCGCATCGCGCCGGACCAGACGCCCCGCTTCGACATCATAAAGCGCGGAGAAGGCCGGGCGCTCCACGCGGAAATCCGCCAGGTGCAGCACGCTGTCGCCGCCGACGCCGAGCACCGGCACCGCGCGCACACTGAGCGGCTTGCCCGCGGCATAGACCTCGGCCGCCGGCTGCGGACCCACCAGCCAGGCGTGGCCGCCGTTGCCGCTGAAGACGCGGCCGATGCCGTCGCCGTCGATGCACAGCGCGGTGTACTCGTCGACGCCGATGCCGACCAGGTCGTCGCGGCCTTGTTTCTGCGCCAGCCGCGCCAGCATCGCGATCAGGCGGCCGAGCCGCTCGCGCTTGCCGAAATGGCTGTCGGTGAGCACGCGTTCGAGATAGGGCAGGTGCAGGAAATCATCGACCAAGGTCAGCGCCGGTCCGCTCGGGTCGCGCAAGGCGTCCTTTGAGGTCAGGCTGCCGCCGTCCATGGCGCCGTAGGCGTGCGCGCCGAGGATCGCCAGCCCCGCGCTGGTGCCGCCGATCGGCTTGCCGGCGCGCACGTGCGCATCCAGCGCGCGACTGAGCGGCGTGCCTTTCCAATAGCGCACGTAGTTGGACTGATCGCCGCCGGCCAGGAAGATACCGTCGGCCTGGCGCACGATCTCCAGCACCTGCGGGTCGCTGGCGGCGCGGCGATCCTCGAACACCAGGGTCTGCGCGGCGGTGATGCCGCCGATGTCCCGGAAGAACTCCTCCTGCGCCTCAGTGCTGCCGGAGGCGCGCAGGATCACGATGCGGCCGTGGCCGGCGCGTTCGATCATCCAGCGGAACGCCGGGTAGGGCCAATCGCCGCCCCCGACCAGCATCGCCCCGGCGCGGGTCGGCGCCGGCCGCGGCGCGGCGAGGTCGCCGATCGCGTAATAGCGATAGCCGTTGCGGCGCGAGTCGGTGGTGTCCGCGGCGAAGGCGCTGGTGCAGCAAACGGCCAGGACAGCGCCGAGCACGCCTCGGCACAGCGTTCCAACCAACACGGACCGGTGGGACCACAGGCGCATCGTTCGACTCCGGCTGGGTATGAAGGGCCAAGACGAACCAACCCCGACTTTCCCCCATGTCCGTTCGCAAATTCGCGCCCGCGCGCGCAATCCGCCGATCGGCTGCTGCGGCCACTACGGAATGGACGTCGGAATCGGCTAAGGTCGGCGCATGAACGCCGCCCTCGACGCCTGGTTCGCCCGCGAGATCCTCGTGCACGAAGAGGCGCTGGTGCATGTGCTGCGGCGTTATTGGCCGCATCGCGACGACCTCCACGATCTGCGCCAGGAGGTCTACGTCCGCGTGTACGAGGCTGCCGGCAAGGCCTTGCCGACCCAGCCCAAGTCGTTCCTGTTCGCGACTGCGCGGCACCTCATGACCGACCGCCTGCGCCGCGGCAAGGTGGTGTCGATCGAGCCGGTGGGTGATTTCGAGGCTTTGAACGTCTTGATAGACGAGGTCTGTCCGGAGCGCCGGCTCGGCGCGCGGCAGATCCTCAAGCGTCTCGCCGAAGCCTTCGACCGTCTGCCCGATCGCTGCCGCGAGGTGGTGTGGCTGCGCCGGGTCGACGAGTTGTCGCAGAAGGAAGTGGCCGAGCGTCTGGGCATCAGCGAGAAGACCGTGGAGAAACAGATGGCCAAGGGGGTGCGCCTGATTGCCGAGTATTTCTACGGCGGCGAACCTCCGCGTGCGGATTTGCCGCGCAAGCCGCAGGCCGACAAGGAAACGGAACATGGCAAGCAGCAGACAGATTGAGCGCGACGCGGCGCAGTGGTTAGCCAGGCGCGAGGGCGGCGATTGGTCGGCGCTGGAACAGGCCGAGCTCGACGCCTGGCTTGCGGCCTCGACCGCGCACCGGGTCGCGTTCCTGCGTCTGGACGCGGCTTGGGCGCAGAGCGACCGGCTCAAGGCGCTCGGCGCCGGCACCGCTTCGGACGGCGTGCCGGCGCGTGGGCAATGGATGCATTCGAGCTTCGATCTGCAGGCGCCGCGCGCCGAGTCGATGCCGGAACCGCCGACGCCGGCCGCGACCGGTCACGACGCCGCCGCGCTGGTGTTCGCGCCGCGCCGCTCGGCCGCGCGCGGCGGCCGTGGCCTGCGTTATGCGGGCGTCGCGATGCTGGCCTTGTTGAGCGTCGCCTCGTTCTGGGGTTGGCAGCGTCAGGCCGTGGTCGAACAGGTTTCGTACCGCACCGCGATGGGCGACCTCAGCGACGTCGCCCTGGCCGACGGCTCGCAGGCGACGCTGAGCAGCGACAGCCGCATCGAGGTGGCCTTGTCGCGTAGCGAGCGCCATGTCGAGCTGCAGCAGGGCGAGGCCTTCTTCGATGTCGCCAAGGACGCGCGGCGGCCGTTCGCGGTGGCAGCCGGCGGCCGCCGGGTGATCGCGGTCGGCACCCGCTTCTCGGTGCGCCGCGAGGGCGCTGACTTGCGCGTGGTCGTCACCGAAGGCACGGTGCGGCTCGAATCCGAGCCGGTCGGCGGCCGTCGCCAGCCGACCAGCGTGTTGCCGGCCGGCAGCACCGCCTTCGCCAGCCGCAGCGGCGTGTTGGTGCGCATCGGTTCGGTCGAGGACGCCGAGCGCCAGGTAGATTGGCGTCGCGGCTATCTGGTGTTCCGCGACACGCCGTTGAGCGTGGCCGCGGCCGAGTTCAACCGCTACAACGCCCGCAAGATCGTCATCGGCGATGCCGCCGCGGGCGAGCTGCGGGTCGGCGGCAACTTCCGCTGGTCCAACACCGAAGTGTTCGTGCGCCTGCTCGAACAGGTCACGCCGGTCCGCGTCGAGCACCGCCCGGACCGGATCGTCCTGCACAGCCGCTAGCCGGCTCCGCGCCGGCAGGCCGCAGCGCGTGCGGGATTTGCCGGCTTCGTTCGTCCTGATATCCCGATGGGCGCTGCAAGGCGCCGATGGGGAGGGGAACCCGATGTCGCGAAGTGCGCGTGTGTGGTGGTTGAGTCTGGCCTGTTCGGCCGCGTTGTCCGCCCAGGCGCAAGTCGCGGCGAAGCGGGAGGCGATCGATATTCCGGCGGGGGAGCTGGTGTCGGCGCTGGACGTGTTGGCGAGGCAGTCGGGGGTGCAGTTCGTCTACCGCGCCGACCGTTTGCAGGGGCTGCGCACACGCGGGGTGCGGGGCGCGATGTCGGCCGAGGCCGCGCTCGACCGCCTGCTGCTCGGTAGCGGTCATGTGGCGCGGCGTGATGCGTCGGGGGCGATGGTGATCGTCAAGGATCCGACGCCGCCGAAGCCGCGCAAGAAGACCTCACTGGCGCCGATGGGGAGCGGCGCCGACATCGTCGAAGCATCGCCGCCGTCGACGACCGAGCTGGAGGGCGTGCAGGTCACCGGCTCACGCATTCCGCGCAGCCAGATCGAAGGCCCGGCGCCGATCACGGTGATGACCGCGCAGGAGATCAAGGCCAACGGCTTCACCACCGTGCCCGACGTGCTGCGGGCGATGACCCAGAACGGCGGCGAGACCCAAAGCCAGCAGTCGGCCAGCGCCGCCGACTTCTCGCCGGGCGCGCAGCAGGTCGACCTGCGCGGGCTCGGCCCAAACCACACCCTGGTGCTGGTCAACGGCCGCCGCATCGCCGACTTTCCGATGCCGTTCAAGGGCCGCAGCAACTTCACCGACATCTCGAATATTCCGCTCGGCATGGTCGACCGGATCGAGATCCTGACCGGCAGCGCCTCGGCGATCTACGGCTCGGATGCGATCTCCGGCGTGGTCAACTTCATCCTCAAAAAGCGCGCCGACGGCACCACCGTCGACTTCCGCCTCGGCGACACTACGCGCGGCGGCGGCGAGTCGTTCAACCTCAGCGTCTCCAGTGGCTACGGCCGCGATCGCTTCAACGCGGTCTACGGTTTCGAGCTGCAGGTGCAGAACCCGCTATGGGCCTACGAGCGCTCGATCCAGGACTCGACCCGGGATGCGCCGACCGCGAGCACGCGCGCCGCGCGACGCGCCTTCCTGCGCACCAACTGGTACGACGAATACCTCGACCCCGGCGCCGCCTGCGGCGCCTTGGCCTCGCTCAACGGCGGCAACACCTACCGCGCTTCGCGTCCCGGCTGGGGGCCGGACGGCGAGGCCGGCTACTACTGCGGCAGCGACGAGTCGATCGGCTACGGCACCATGATCAACAAGCGCGAAGGCCTCAATGCCTACGCCTCGTTGAGCTACGCCTTCGGCGACACCAGCGAATGGTTCGCCGATGTGCAACTGGGCTACCACGAGTTATCGATGTACCGCGACGTCACCGAATGGAGCTACCAAGCCCCGGACGGCAACGAAGCCGGTTATTTCCACAACCGCGCCACCGACCAGGTCGAGTATTGGCAGCGGCAGTTCTCGCCCGAGGAAATGGGCGGCCTGTACCGCGGCATGATCCGCAACCGGCAGCGCACTTTCAGCTTGGCCACCGGCTTCAAGGGCCGCTTCGGCGAGGCCTGGGATTGGGAAGCCGCGCTGAGCCATTCGCAGTACCAATCGACGATCGGTTGGCCGCAGATCGTCGCGTCCCGGGCCAACGATCTGTTCCTTGGGCCGCAGCTCGGCGTCGACGACGACGGCTTCGCGATCTTCGATGCCGACCCCGAGCGCCTGTACCGGCCGCTGAGCCGGCAGGAGTACGACGCGATCGGCGCGCGTTCGACCTATCGGCCGAAGTCGCGCACCGACGCGCTGTCGCTGACCCTGACCAATACCGAGCTGTTCGCCCTGCCGGCCGGTGCGGTCGGCTTCGCCGGCACGCTCGAACTCGGCAACCAAAGCTACGACCTGCGCCCCGACCCGCTCGCCACCGGCTATCACTACTACAGCTGGCGCGATTCGGACGGCCGCGGCAGCCGCGACCGCTGGGCCGCGGCGGGCGAGTTACGCTTGCCCGTGCTCGACAGCTTGAACCTCAGCGTCGCCGGCCGTTACGACCAATACCGCTACGGCGGACACGACATCGACAAGTTCACCTACAGCGCCGGCCTGGAATGGCGGCCGCTCGACTCCCTGCTGCTGCGCGGCTCCTACGGCACCGCGTTCCGCGCGCCGGACCTGCATTACGTGTTCGCCGGCGAAGGCAACCAGGAATCGAGTGGGATCGACTATTACCGTTGCCGCAGCGAAGAGCCCGACAGCGATCTCAACGATTGCTCGTACGGCGACGAAGGCCTGGTCGTCACCCGCAGCGGCAACCGCAAGCTGGAACCGGAAACCAGCACCTCGTGGACCGCCGGCGTGGTCTGGTCGCCGCGCCCGAATCTGGACTTCTCCGCCGACTACTTCGAGATCGATCTGCGCGACCAGGTCCAGGACCTGCGTATCGACGACGTGCTGCGCGACGAAGCCGGCTGCCGCCTCGGCACGCGCGCCGACGGCAGCACGGTCGATGCCGGCTCGCCGACCTGCGCCGATGCTTTGGCACGGATCCGGCGCTCCGACGAAGGCAAGCTCTACGGCGTCTACGTCAACCCGATCAACATCGCCAGCGAACGCACCAGCGGCGTCGATTTCAGCACCCATTACCGCCTCGACACCGGCCTGGGCACCTTTCGCCTCGGCGCCAGCTACACCTGGGTGCGCGAGCACGAAAGCCAGCAGTACGTCGGCGACCGCGTCGAAAACCAGTTCGCGGTCAACAGCGGCTTCGACATCCCGCGCACCAAGACCAGCGCCAGCGTGAGCTGGGAAAAGGAGCGCTGGTCGGCGACCGTGCACGGCGAACGCCTGGGCCGGTTGCCGAGCGGGGATTCCTACAACGAGGTCTACGAGCCCGGCGGCGACACCAGCGCCTGGATCGGCGCGACTTATCGCTACAACGCTTCGCTGCGCTACCGCTTCAGCGACCACGCCCAACTGTCGCTGGCGGTGACCAATCTGTTCGACAAGCTGCCGCCGAAGGATGCGACCTACAGCAGCTATCCGTATTACGACGTGTCCTGGTTCGATGCCGTCGGCCGCCAGGTCTTTCTGCAGTACACCCACAAATTTGGCGGCCGAGCGTTATAGGCCAACCCCGCGTCCCGCGGCAAGGATGGCCGCGGGGCGATTTTCCATCGCTGGCCGCATTCTCGCGATTCAGCGCTGCGCCGTGCGCGCGACGACGAAGATGCGGCGGAACTCGAACCAGGTGGTGCCGTCGCTGCGCGGCGGATAGGCGCGGTCGAGCCGCGGCGCGAGTTCGGCGCGGAAGCGTTGCCAATCGGCGCCATCGAGCGCGGCCTGGATCGGTCGCAAGGCCGTGCCGCTGATCCATTCCAGCACTGCATCCGGGCCGGACAAACGCTGCACGTAGGTGGTTTCCCAGGCATCGACTTCGCAGTCCTGCGTCGCCAGCAATTCGGCGTAGGCGCGCGGCGCATCGACCGCGCCCCCTTCGCGCAGTTCCACCGAGCCCAGCAGCGGCGCCCACGACGCGCTGGCCGCCAGCTCGCGCACCAAAGCGTGCGAGGGCGCATCGAAGTTGCCCGGCACCTGGATCGCCAACCACGCGCCGCCCGGCAACTGACGCGCCCAGCGTCGCAGCAACTCGCGATGCTCGGGCACCCATTGCAGCACCGCGTTCGAAACCACCACGTCGGTGTCGGGGCGCGGCACCCAGTCGCGCACGTCGCGCAATTCGGCGGCGACGCCGGCGGCTTGCGCCGCCTGCACCATCTCCGGCGAGTTGTCGCTGGCTTCGAGCGTGGCCTTGGGCCAGCGTGCGGCCAAAGCACGGGTCAGATTGCCCGGGCCGCAGCCCAAGTCGACCACGCGGCGAGGGTGCTCGGCGCGCACGCGTTCGATCAGGTCGAAGAACGGCCGGCCGCGCAGATCGGCGAAGTCGAGGTATTTGTCGGGGTCCCACATGGCGAGCTCCGCGAACCGATGGTCGGTCTGTCTTGCTGGTCTTGCTTGTTCGTTTTGGGTGGTCCGCCTTCGTGCATGCGCGGCGCTGCGATCGGCCTGCGCGGTGGGTAGCTCGGCGTTGCAGTTCACGCTCAGCATTCCATCGCCGGCGTTAACGCGATGTTGAATCGTGTGGGCGATCACAAGCCGAGCGTGAGCGACTAGGGCCTTCGGCAAGTCTATGAACGAACGGTCATAAACTTCGCCGCCGCATCGATTATGGTGCCGCGCACAGGGGGCTTCGTCCTGACCGGAGCCTTGCACCATGAGTACGAAACTTTCCGCGGACGCTACGACGCTGCCCTTGAGTTACTGGGCGTTGAACTATCGTCATGCGGCGTTCTATCGCGATGGCACCCGGTTCGAGGATTACGCACCGGCGATCTATCTCGGCATCACCGCGCAGATCGAGAATCCGGGCCTGGTCTTCGACGACGTGGTGCCCGAGCTGGAAGCGCGTTATCAGCAAATCTGTTCTGGATCGACGCTGTCGTGGTCGCAGGCCGCCTGTGCGGCGGAAGCGGCGTGGACGCGTGCGCGGATGATTTCCGGCGCGGCCCGCGCCGCGTTCGAATCCGAGCTCGCCCGGCGTCGCGCCGCCTGAACCCGGCGATGCGCGCCCGCGGCCGTCGGCCCGGGCGCGCCGATTCTTTACTCGCTACTTTTGCGCTCAGACGCACGCTTGGTACCGGCTCTTGCTGGCATTGACGATCCGCACCACGCCAGCCGCGCCATCGAGAACGGTTCGGCCGCCCAGTTCACCACAGGGTCATGCCCATGCCGCGCCACTGCCGTCGCAGCTGCGCCATCGCCGCGAAGTCGATCTTCAACAGCATCGGCACGATCATCAGCCAGATCAGCGCCGCCACCGGCAGGTTGACCTTGGCGACCTCGGCCTCGCCGAGCGTCGCGAACAGCCCTGGCAGGGCGTAGCCGAGCGCGGTGCCGGCGACGATGCGGGCGCACCCACCAGGTCAGGTGGCGCTCGAACGCGCCCATGCGCTTGGACAATAGGCGCCGGCGCGGCGGCTTGCGTGGCCGCGCTCATGCCTGCGCCTTTTAGGGGCTGGCGCAGCTGCCGTCCTGTGGACCGCAGGCGGCGGGCGCGCATTGTTGCGGCTGGCCGCCGCAGCAGTTGCGGGTCAGGAACTCGATCAGGCCGTTCATGGCGCCGAAGTCGGCGCGGTAGCAGATGTAGCGGCCCTGCGACTCGCCCTGGACCAGGCCGGCGGCGCTGAGTTCCTTGAGGTGGAAGGACAGGGTCGCGCCCGGCAGCGCCAGGGCCTCGGCGATCTCGCCGGCCATGCGGCCGCCCGGGCCGGCCTCGACCAGCAGGCGGAAGATCGCCAGGCGGGTGGGCTGGCCCAGGGCAGCCAGGGCGGTAGTGGCTTGATTGATTTCCATAATTCCAGAATAGTAGAAACGATTATCGACCTCAAGCGAGCCGCCATGACCCACCTGCCCAACCTCGTCAGTGCCGCTCTGGACCTGCCCGACCTCGGCAAACTCGCGCTAAGCGGCGCGACCCACCCGCCGCGGATCCTGATCCTGTACGGCTCGCTGCGCCCGCAATCGTTCAGCCGCAAGGTCGCGCTGGAAGCCGAGCGCATCCTGCGCCACTTCGGCGCCGAGACCCGGGTGTTCGATCCGCACGAGCTGCCGATCCTCGACAGCGTCGATGCCGATCACCCGAAAGTGCGGCAACTGCGCGAATGGTCGCTGTGGTCCGAGGGCCAGGTCTGGGTCAGCCCGGAGCGCCACGGCAGCCCGACCGCGGTGTTCAAGAACCAGATCGACTGGCTGCCGCTGGAGCAGGGCAGCGTGCGCCCGACCCAGGGCCGCACCCTCGCGGTCATGCAGGTCTGCGGCGGCTCGCAATCGTTCAACGTCGTCAACGCGCTGCGTGTGCTCGGCCGCTGGATGCGCATGATCACCATTCCGAACCAGTCCTCGGTGCCGAAAGCCTGGCAGGAGTTCGACGAGCACGGGCGCATGAAAGCCTCGCCTTATTACGATCGCATCGTCGACGTGATGGAAGAACTGTTCAAGTTCACCCTGCTGGTGCGCGACCGCAGCGACTACCTCGGCAGCCGCTACAGCGAGCGCAAGGGCGACCTCGCCGTGCAGGCGCTGGCGGTGGCCTCCGGCGCGGTGGCCCTGCCCGTAAACGCCGCTGCGGACAGCGCCGCGAACGTTGCCGCGACTGAGGCTGCGAACGAGGCTGCGAACGCCGCTGCGAACGAAGCCGAAGCCGAAGCCGATCCGAACACCGCAATCCACCCCAGCGCCGCTGCGCGCACGCCGTCGGCGTGCTGCGGCAGTGCCTGCGCCTCCAACGAGAGCTGAGCCATGGACATCACCATCTACCACAACCCCGCCTGCGGTACCTCGCGCAATACCCTGGCCTTGATCCGCCACGCCGGGATCGAGCCGACCGTGATCGAATACCTGCAGGATCCGCCGTCGCGAGCGGCCCTGGTCGAGCTGATCGCCGCGGCCGGCCTCAGTGTCCGCGAGGCCGTGCGCCAGAACGTCGCGCCTTATGTCGAGCGCGGCCTCGACGATACGACGTTGTCGGACGAGGCCCTGATCGAAGCGATGCTGCGCGATCCGATCCTGATCAATCGTCCCTTCGTGGTCAGCCCGCTCGGCGTGCGCCTGTGCCGTCCGTCCGAACTCGTGCTCGACCTGCTGCCGCCGATCACCCGGCCTTTCAGCAAGGAAGACGGCGAAGTCGTGATCGACGCCGATGGGCGCCGGGTGTCGTGAGTCGGGCCGAGCGATCGGCGAAGATACATACGATTCCAATACGCACGATATCTTTAGCCACCCGGAGCCTACGATGACGCTGGCCATACGCCGCATCGCCCCTGACGAAGCCGCCGCCGTGCGCACCTTGTTGCTCGACAGCGGCCTGCCGGTCGACGATCTGGCCAGCGCCGCGATCGAGTTCCGCGTCGCGGTCGACGAAAACCAGGCGATGCTCGGCGTGGTCGGCATCGAGGTCTTTGATGAGGCCGGCCTGCTGCGCTCCCTGGCGGTCGACCCGCAAGCCCGCCATCGCGGCATCGGCCACGCCCTGGCCTCGTCGCTGGAAGCCGATGCGCGTGCGCGCGGCCTGCGCCAACTGGTGCTGCTGACCCAGACCGCCGAAGCCTTCTTCGCCCGCCGCGGCTACACCGTCATCGAGCGGGCCGCCGCCCCGGCCGGCATCCAGCGCAGCGCGGAGTTCCGCTCGCTGTGCCCGGCCTCGGCGGTGTGCATGAGTTTGCTGCTGGAGCCGGCGCGGCTTGGTTGATGCCATGCGCCGGCACCGCACGGCCGGCAGGACCGAGTGCGCCCTCGCACCGGCGTCCGCATCTGGCCGCGGACTGCGTTAATCGAAGGGGGCAGTACTGGAGATGTACCTCGGATATGGCGGGTTTGGAGCTATTGGAATCGCCGCGGGCTGCGGCGGTGAGCGGGCCTTTGGCCGATGCGGCGGTGTTACAGCAGCCATCGGCCGATGACGGATCGGCGCTTGGCGGACCGGTGCTCGTATCGGAAGCGGCCGGCGCCGAAGTAACGGCGCTATTGCAGCGCTGGGGTGCGGGCGATGCCACGGCGCTCGATGCCTTGCTGCCCTTGGTCTATGCCGATCTGCGCGGGATCGCGCGGCGCGAGCTGTATGGCCATCGCGGTCACGACACGTTGCAGCCGACGGCGTTGGTCAACGATGTGTTCGTGCGTCTGCTCGGCAGCGATCGGCCGCAGTGTCTGGCCAGCCGCGCTCACCTGTTCAATACCGCGGCGCGGATCATGCGGCAGTTGTTGGTCGACCGCGCGCGGCGTGCGGCGTGCGACAAGCACGGCGGCGCCTGGAAGCGCGACGATTTCGCCTGCGCGCTCGATCTGCCGATCCCGGAGCGCACTTTGCTGCCGGAGCTCGATGCGGCCTTGGACGAGTTGGCCAGGCTGGACGAGCGCATGGCCAAGGTCGTCGAACTGCGCTACTTCACCGGGCTCAGCGTGGCCGAAGTCGCACGTTTGCTCGAGGTCGAGGAGCGCACGGTCTATCGCGACTGGGCTGCGGCCCGCGCCTGGCTGCGCGACCGTCTGTCCGAGTGATGGCAGTTTGAGGCGGCGCTTTGCGTTGTCTTCTGCGACCCAAGCCAGAGCTTCAGCATGACCTCCAGCGAATCGTCGTTCGAACGCCGCGCCCTGCAGTTGTTCCGTGGGGTGCTCGACGCTTCTCCCGCGGAACGCGAGCGCTTGCTCGGGCAGGCCTGCGCGGGCGACGAGGCGCTGCAGGCGCGGGTGCGGGCGCTGCTGGCGCAGGTCGAGGAGTCGCAGACCGGTTTCGATCCGGGTGCGGCTTCGTCGCAAGGCGACGCGAGGGGATTGCAGATCGGGCCCTACCGCTTGCTCGAGCGGATCGGCCGTGGCGGCATGGGCGAGGTGTTCCGCGCCGCGCGCTGCGACGGCGCGTACGAGCGCGAGGTCGCGCTGAAACGCATCTGGAGCGGTTTTGCGCCGCTGGGGGCGGCGTCGTCGACCGAGCGTTTCCTGCGCGAACGCCAGGCGCTGGCGCGGCTGCAGCACACCGGCATCGCCCAGTTGTACGACGGCGGCGTCACCGAGGCCGGCCAGCCGTGGTTCGCGATGGAGCTCGTTCGCGGCGAACCGATCACGCGCTGGTGCGCGGCGCGCGCGGCAACGATCGAGCAGCGGGTCGAACTCATGCAGCAGGTTTGCGCGGCGGTCGACTTCGCCCACCGTGCCTTGATCGTGCATCGCGACCTCAAGCCGGCGAACGTGCTGGTCGACGAGGCCGGCCAGGCCAAGCTGCTCGACTTCGGTATCGCCAAATGGCTCGACGAGGCCGATCCCAACCAGGACCCAGCCCAGACCCAGACCCTGGCGATGACGCCGGCCTGGGCCGCGCCGGAGCAGCGCGAGGGCCGTGCGGTCACCACCGCGACCGATGTCTATCAATTGGGCATGTTGCTGCGGGTGCTGCTGTCCGACGATCTGCCGGCGGTCGGGCAGGCGCCGACGCGGCTCGCGGCTGCCTACGAGGCGCTATGCAGGCGCGATGCCTCGGCGGCGCAGCGGATCGCGCACGAGCGGGCGACCACGCCGGAACGGTTGCTGGCGAGTTTGCGCGGCGATCTCGACTGCATCGTCGCCCAAGCGACGGCGCAGGCGCCGCCGCAGCGCTATCGCAGTGCCGCGGCCCTGGCCGACGACCTGCAACGCTGGCTGGAGAAACGGCCGGTGCACGCGCGCGGCGACGACCGCGCCTATCGCTGGCGGCGCGCGGCGCAGCGGCACTGGCCGGCCTTGACCACCGCGGCGGCAGCGCTGGCCCTGGCCAGCGGCATGGCCTTCTATCACTTCGCCCGGCTCGGCGACGAACTGCAACGCACCCGCGTCGCCCGCGACGAGGCCACCGCGGCGCAGGCCAAGGCCGAGACGCAGCGCGGCCAGGCCGAGGCGACCGCCGAGTACTTCGTGGATCTGTTCAAACAGGCGCGGCCGCGCGAGACCACCAGTGGCGAAGTCTCGGCGCGGGCTTTGATGGCGGCCAGCCTCGACGAGTTGCTGGCCGATCGAAAGCGCGACCCGCTGGTGCGAGCCTCGTTGCTGGCCGCGAGTGCGCGCGCGTCGGCTTATCTGGGCCGCGATCGGGACGCCGACCGGGCCGCGGCGGCGGCCATCGCCTTGTGGCAGGCGCATCCGGGTGCGGATAAGGAAACCCTGGCCAAGACCCGGTTGCTCAGGGCCGGGTATCTGCACCATCTGCAACGGCCCGAAGAAGCGCAGCGCGAGCTGGATCAGGCCATTGCGCTGGCCGCGCGGATCGCGCCGCGCGATCCCGACCTGCGTACCAGCCTGCAACTGTGGCGCGCCAACCTGGCCGGTGAGCGCGAAGACGCCGCGACGATACGCGACGCCTACGAGCAGGTGCTGCGCCTGACCGAGCATTCGCTGCAGCGCAGCTTGGCCTGTCGTTCGCACTACGCCGGGCTAGGCAACCTGGCCATGCTCGATATCGACGAGGGTCGTCCGGCCGATGCCGAACGGCGTCTGCGCCGCGCGCTGGCCATGATCGGCCCCTGCGGCATCCGCGACCAAGCCGACGGTCTCATACTGCGCCGCGTCCTCGCCGTCGCCTTGATCGATCAGGCGCGGTTGGGCGAAGCGCGAATCCTGATGGCTACCGCGCTCGAAGAGTCGCGTGCGCATTTCGGCGCGACCGATTCGTTCCTCGCCCACGCCTTGTTCGTGCAGGCCTTGCTCGAGGTGATCGAGCAGCGGCCGGCGGCGGCGCAGAAGCTGCTGGCCGAGGTCGCGCGTATCGACGATGCGATGCTGCCGCCTGCCAGCCCGATGCGTTATTCCCGCACCGGGCTGGGGGCGCTCTCGCTGATCGCGCAGGCCGATCATGTCGCCGCCGACAAAAGCGCAACGGATGCCGCGCTGCGCGGTGCGGTCAAGGCGCTGCGACCGATCGTCCAGGCCGACGGCAGCGCGCTGCGCTCGGGTTCGCTCAACGAGCGCGCCAGTGGCCGTTTCCACGCTCTGGCACTGGCCTATGCGCAATGCCGGCTCGATGCGTCGAGCGGCAACCGCGAGGCCTTCGTGGTGGCGCGTGCCGCCGCCGGCACCATGCGCCCATGGCGTACCCGCATCAGCCGAGACTGGGGCCGGCGCTGCGGCGTGTGAGGGCGGGGCGCCCGGACGCACCGGGCGATCGATTCGGCATCGTCGTCCTGATGCGCCGCTGACCGCGCTGCAGGCGTAGGCCTGCCGGGTCTGTCCCTTGCGCCATTCCCATCCGGCGCAGGTCTGGGCCGGACCGCGCCCGGTGGAAGTGCGGCGGGCGAGACCGCGCCGTCCCGATGCGGCGATGGGTCGGGCGACAGCCGCCATGTCAGGTTCCGCAGCCTCCTCTCGTACCCCTGTATGCCACCCACGTGGCATCCCTCGCTCAGGTATCGGGTCGTAACGGACTGCGACGACGCAACGGCAACGCATTCGCATCGAACACCGCTGCCTTCCATCAGGAGTTTCACCATGCAACTCATCTTCCATCGCAAACCCCGGCGGCGCCTGCCGCTGCTGTCGACCGCGCTCGGCGCGCTGTCGCTCGCTTTCGCCGCGACCGCATTACCCGCTACGGCAGCGACCGCGGCCGGGCCGGCGTCGGTCGTGCAAGGCCGCACCAACACGCTCGCCTCGTTCAGCCCGACCGTCTATTCCGACGGCCTGCAGCGCCAGTACCTGGTCAAGAACGGCCGCGTCTACAAGCGCACCGAACCCAACTGGAACACCTGGGAAAACATCACCGCGGCCTTCAACACCGTCCAGGAGGGCATCGGCGAGATCACCGCATTCGACGTCGAGCTGTACCGCGACGGCTTGCACCGGCAGTTCCTGACTCGCGGCGGCCATGTCTATCGGCGCATCCAGACCGGCATCGACCAGTGGGGCGCCTGGGAAAACATCGATGCGGCGTTCCCGGGTACGGGCAGCGAGCCGATCAGCTCGTTCTCGGTGGCGGTGTACGCCGATGGCCTGCAGCGCCAGTTCGTGGTGCGCGGCGGGCAGGTGTTCCGCCGCACCCAGACCGCGAGCGGCGGCTGGCCGGCGTGGGAAGACATCACCTCGGTGTTCTCGGGCGCGGGCAGTTCCGAGTCGACCATCACCGCTTTTCACGTCGCACTCTATAGCGACGGCAAGCTGCGCCAGTTCCTGACCCGCGGCGACCAGGTCTATCGCCGCACCGAGCCGAACTGGAACACTTGGGAAGATATCTCGTTCCTGTTCGACGGGGTCGGCCGCTCCAGCGACCCGCGCGTCGACGAGCCGATCCACAAGCGGGTGATGGTGATCGAGTTCAATCCCACCATCCGCAGCATGAACAACCAGCGCCTGAGCCGGGCGAAAGGTTGGTACGACCCGCGAGTGCTGGAGCAGCAGTACATCCAGTTTCTCGAACAGGCCAGCAGCCAGGTGGTGCAGTACTCCATCGCCGAGCACGTGTTCGTCGATGCGTTCACGCCGCGCACGCAGAACCCGATCTATACCGAGGCGACCTATCTGAAGTGTCTCGCCGACGAGCCCGACACCTGCCCGCTGCAGAACGACTTCGACTACGTCAGCGTGCTGCGCCAGTACGGCGTGTGCGAGAAAGCCAACGCCGGCGAGATCGACGAGCTGTGGCTGTGGGGCGGGCCGTACTTCGGCTACTTCGAAGCCAATATGGCCGGGCCCGGCGCGTTTCCGACCAACGGCGATCCGATTCCGGTCGAACTCACCACCTGTCAGGTCAAGCTCAACATCATGGGCTTCAACTACGAGCGCGAGCCGGAACGGATGTTGGAGGACATGGGGCATCGCGTCGAAGGCACCATGAGGCATCGCTTCGGCCGTTGGGCGAACAGTCCGCCGGCGCCGCCGCCGACGATGTTCCCGCCCGACGCCAACCTGCTCGAACGCTTCACCGCGCGCGGCTTCGATGCCACCACCGCGGCCTGCGGCAACATCCACGGTAGCCTCAACACCCCGCAATACGATCCGGGCAACCGTTGGGGCTACGACTTCACCAACGGCCATTACGAGTACAACACCTGCGACGACTGGGAGAACTATCCGAACCTGAGCCCCGGCGCGACCACGCTCGACAACTGCACCAAATGGGGCGGGCCGCGCTGCACCTTCCCGGACGGCTACCGCACCGCCGACCGAGGCTGGCATCTGTACTGGCTCGGCAAGGTGCCGAACTTCGCAGGCCGCCACCTCAACGTGCTGAACAACTGGTGGTGGTACGTGATGGACTGGGACGCGGCGGCGCCATAAGCGCGGCACCTGGGTGCGACATCGAAGCGACGGGCGGGGCGAGAGCCTCGCCCGTTCTTCGTTACGGCCGTCGCCATCGCTTGCGCAAGCTTCAATCCGTCGATCGGTCGACCAGCGCCGCCAGCTTCTTCGGCGCCAGCACGCAATAACTCTCGGTCAACAGATCGGCGACTTCGTCCCAGTCGGTCGCGCCGTCGAGGGTCATGCCGACGATGTTGGGAAACCACACCGGCCGGAAGAACGGCGCACGTTTGAAGCGCGGCGCATCGGCGCGCGGCAACGGCAGACGGAAGGTCAGCAGCGTCGCCGGCCCTTGCGTGCCCGCGGCCTGCACATAGGCCGGCGGCCAAGCTGCGGCGATCGTCAGCACGTGGGCGAAGTTCTTCTTACCGATCATCCAGCGCGTGCCGACCCAGGCCCGCTCTTCATGGGCCTCGGGCAGGCCGAGGCAGATCGAAGAGAGTCGGGCGACGATATCGGCGGAGACATCGGGGTGGTCGGCCATGGCTCGGTCCAGCGCAGCGGAGGCGGATCGGAGTGTGCCAGTTCCGCCGCGAAGCCGGCCATCAGCCGCCGCTGGATTGCAGCGGCCTCCGAGTGGCCGCGCCACCGATCGCGCCTTCAGCCATAAACGATCGCCACGATCCCGTTCGGATTGGAGACCTGTTCCACCATCACCCCGGTGACCTTCGCTTCGTAGAACACTTCGCGCAGCGGTGCGTGGTTGCGGTCGTCGAAACCGGACGCAATACCCCTGCTTTGGGCGTAGTACTGGCAGTACATGGGCGGCGGATCATCGTTCTTGCGCTGCGTGGTCACGGCGATGTAGAAGCCTTCCATCGATTTGTAGCCCACGCCGCCGAACACGGTGAAACCGACGCAGTCGTAGTTCTTCTTGTCGACCGGGTTCATGATCGACTTGGCCGCCGGGATCTTGGCCGACAGTGGCAGCAGGTTGGCTATGCCGTTCGGGCCGAAATGGAAGTCGATGTTTTCCAGGTCGGTGGAGGCGGTGTTGAACAGCAGGCCCTGCAGGTGCAGCGTGATGTCGAACAGCTCGATCAGGTCCAGCACCAGGTTGTAGAGGCTGATGCCGATGCCGATCTCGGTCGACGCCGCGCCGGCGATGCCTTCGATCAGGTCGGTGGCGAAACTGTTGCCCGGGTCGTTGGGGTTGCTGGGGATATCGGGCAGGGTGAATTCCCGGGTCGAGATGATGCCGGTCGCGTCCTGGTAAGCCCGCAGCAGGGCCATCAAGTCCGCGTGCGGATGCAGTCCTTTCTTGAACGCCTGGTGCGCTGCGGTCATGTTGGTGAGGAAGGTCGTCACCGCGCCGGGCGCGGTGTGCGGATTCTTCAAGCCCTCGCTCAGCGCCTTGAAGGCCGCGCTGTCCTTTCGGACCCAGGTGACGTGCGAGTACTGGCAATCCGGATAGCTCATGGTCGTGTCCTTCTGGGTGATGGCAGGGCGAGGCGAAGCGCTCGACGCGTTGCGCGCGAGCGCTGCGGCTGACGGAGTCGGATCTGAACCTTGTCGCCGCGCGCATCAGAGGCGTCCTCGCGCGGTAGCCCGGCCTTCATTGCCCGGATAAACGCTCCCCAACGTTTCCAACAGGCAGGCAGCACGGCTTCGTGCGGGTTAACGGGGCGGGCCGGAGCAAGCGGCCAATCGGGCCATGCTCCGAGCGCGGCTGCACCGGAATAGACCTGCCTCGCTACGCCTATCGCGGCTCTTGCCAACGCCGCCGCCGCTTTGCACTAGTATGGTGCAATGCCCTCCGATCCCCTGCCCACGCCGGACCTCAGCCTCGACAGCCTGACCACGCCGATGGCCTGGAGCGACTCGGCCGGGGCGATCGTCGGCTGCAATACGGCGTTCTCGCGCTGGTTCGGGATCGGGGCGCGGCGCCTGCTGGGCTGGACCCTGGCCGGGCTGGATGCCGGCGACGGCCGCTTGGCCCTGGCCCTGACCCGTCAGGGCGGCGACGAGGCGCCGCTGCGGATGCGGCGCATGCGCCTGCGTTATGCCGACGGCGAGGATCGCTTCGCCGACCTGTGGCTGAGCCGCCGCGACGATGGCGGCTGGCTGCTGGAGGCGCACCCGGTCGACGAGTTTCCCGGCGACGACCCGGCGCTGCTGCTGCCGTCGGCGCTGTCGGCCTCGTTGAAGGGGCTGGCGCACGAGCTGCGCAATCCTCTGGCCGGGCTTAAGGGCGCTTCGCAGTTGCTGGCGCGCCGGGCCGAAGACAGCGAATCGCGCGAGCTGATCGAGCTGATCGACAGCGAAGTCGAACGCCTGACCGAACTGGTCGACCGCCTGCTGACCCCGGCGCCGCCGCGGCCGCATGCCTTGCTCAACATCCATGCCGTGCTCGAACGCGTGCTGCGCCTGGCCGAGGCCGATGCCGGCTGGGCCGTGCGGCTGGTGCGCGACTACGACCCCAGCCTGCCCGAGTTCGCCGGCGATGCCGACCGCCTGATGCAGGCGGTGTGGAACCTGGTGCGCAACGCGATCGAGGCCAAGGCGACCCACGTCAATCTGCGCACGCGCATCGAACGCGGCGTGCGCATCGCCGACACCGTGCATCCGATCGCGCTGCGCCTGGAAATCATCGACGACGGCCACGGCGTGCCCGACGAACTGGCCGAGCAGCTGTTCCTGCCGCTGGTGTCGGGCCGCGCCGAAGGCAGCGGCCTGGGTCTGGCGCTGGCCCAGCAAGTCTCGCGCGAGCACCGTGGTTCGCTGGCCTACCGTTCGCGCCCGGGCCATACCGTATTCACGCTGCTGTTGCCGATGCAGATCGAAGCCGAAGAGGAGGCGACATGAGCGCTGCACGCATCTGGGTCGTCGACGACGATCGTTCGGTCCGTTTCGTCCTGTCGACGGCCTTGCGCCAGGCCGGCTACGACGTGGACGGGTTCGAGAACGCCGGCGATGCGCTCGATGCATTGGAACAACGCGGCGTGCCCGATCTGCTGTTCACCGATGTGCGCATGCCCGGCGACGGCGGCCTGGTGCTGCTGGAGAAGCTCAAGGCGCGCGCACCGTCGTTGCCGGTGGTGGTGATGAGCGCCTACACCGATGTCGCCAGCACCGCCGGTGCGTTTCGCGGCGGCGCCCAGGAATTCCTGTCCAAGCCCTTCGACCTCGACGATGCGGTGGCCCTGGCCGCGCGCACCTTGGCGGCGAGCGAGCCGCAGGACGAAGCGAGCGTCGTCAGCGACGGCACCGCCGGCGACAGCCTGATCGGCGACACGCCGGCGATGCTGACCTTGTTCCGTGCGATCGGCCGCCTGGCCCAGGCGCCGTTGTCGGTGCTGATCACCGGCGAGACCGGCACCGGCAAGGAGCTGGTCGCGCGCGCGCTGCATCGCGAGTCGCCGCGCGCGGCGCGGCCGTTCGTCGCGCTCAACACCGCGGCGATCCCGGCCGAGTTGCTCGAAAGCGAGTTGTTCGGCCACGAGGCAGGCGCCTTCACCGGTGCGCAGCGCCGCCATGTCGGGCGCTTCGAGCAGGCCCATGGCGGCAGTCTGTTTCTCGACGAAATCGGCGACATGCCCTTGCCCTTGCAGACGCGCTTGCTGCGCGTGTTGGCCGAGGGCGAATTCTTCCGCGTCGGCGGGCGCGAGCTGATCCGTGTCGACGTGCGGGTGATCGCGGCGACGCATCAGGACCTGGAGACCTTGGTCGCACAGGGGCGCTTCCGCGCCGACCTGTTGCACCGCCTCGACGTGGTGCGGCTGCGCTTGCCGCCCTTGCGCGAGCGTCGCGCCGACGTGCCGCAACTGGCCGAACGTTTCCTGGCCTCGGCGGCGGTACGTTTCGCCGCGCCGGCCAAGCGGCTGTCCAAGCCGGCGTTGGAGCGCTTGATGGCGCACGATTGGCCCGGCAACGTGCGCGAGCTCGAGAACGTGTGCTGGCGCTTGGCGGCCTTGGCGCCCGGCGAAACCATCACCCGGCAGGACATGGACGACGTGCTTGGGGTATCGGCGCAGACGGCCGCCAGCGCCACCGAATGGGAGGCGCAGCTGTCGAGTTGGGCGCGTGCGCAGCTCGCCGAAGGCCGCGCGAACCTGCACGCCGATGCGCGCGAGCGTTTCGACCGCGCACTGTTGGAAGCCGCGCTGGAACACACCGGCGGGCGCCGCACCGAAGCGGCGACGCGGCTCGGCCTGGGGCGCAATACCTTGACGCGCAAACTGGGGCCCGGGCGTCGCGGCGGTTGAGTGACCGGGTTTTCGCTTCCGTTCCAGACGGTGTCGGGCCTGCAGGACGACGATGCGTCGCAGTTGCGCGCGCACGAACATGCCGTGGTTGGCGGAATGCGATCGCGCACCGCGCGGCCCCGGCATTCGTGCCCATAATCGCTCATTGCCCTTGCGATGCCGGCGGTGCGGCGGCGCGTTTCACTCGCGCTGAACCTGCGCCGGGCTAGCGTCGAATCACCTTCTACCGTGCGCCGTCGCCGGCGCCGACGACAGGAGTCCCGCATGAACCCGATCCTTCGCAGCGTATCCCTCGCCACCGCCGTGCTCGCGCTCGCCGCCTGCGGCGGGCAGACGACGCGGCCGACGCCGCCGCCCAAGCCCGTGGGTCCCAAGCCGGTGTCCACGGCCCAGGCGGGGCAGGTCATCCTCGCTTCGGCATCGGGCAGTCTGGTCAGCGGCAAGCTGGCGTTGCGGCCGATGGGCGACGGCGTGCATTTCACCGGCGAGATCGGCGGCCTCGCGCCGAACAGCTCGCATGCGATCCACGTCCACGAGAAAGGCGACTGCAGCGCGGCCGACGCCAGCAGCGCCGGCGGCCACTTCAATCCGGTCGGCCAGCCGCACGGGCAGGTCGATCACGGCCCCCACCATGCCGGCGACATGAACAACATCGTCGCCGACGCCGAAGGCGTGGCCAAGGTCGACGTGCATGCCAGCGGCGTGACCCTCGGCGGCGGCGCCATGAACGATGTCGGCGGCCGCGCGGTGATCGTGCACGCCTCGGCCGACGACTACCGCAGCCAGCCGGCCGGCAATGCCGGTGCGCGCCTGGCCTGCGGCGTGATCAAGATCCTGCGCTGATCACGGGCGCGATGGGCGCCGCGAAGGCGAAGCATGGCGCCCCAGGTGGGCGCCGTCGCCTTATGCTGTGCGTTCCGACCCTGCGAAGCTCCATCATGACCCGCCTGCGTATCCGCGATGCCGTTCCGACCGACCGCGACCTGATCGCCGAGTGGATGATCGCGATGGCCTGGGAGACCGAGCACAAGCGCCTCGATCCGGATACCGTGCACGCCGGGGTCGCCAACGGCCTGGCCGACGCGGCCAAGGCGCGCTACTTCATCGCCATGCGCGAAGCCGATGTCGGCGGCCACGAAACCATCGCGGTGCCGGCCGGCACCCTGATGCTGACCCACGAGTGGAGCGACTGGCGCAACGGCGACTGGTGGTGGATCCAGAGCGTCTACGTGGCCCAGGAGCATCGCCGCCAGGGCGTCTACAACGCTTTGCACAGCCACGTCGCCGCACTCGCCCAGGCGACCCCGGGCGTGGTCGGCCTGCGGCTGTACGTCGAGCGCGCGAATGCCAATGCACAGCAGACCTATGCGGCGATGGGCATGGTCGATGCGGGCTACGACATCTACGAACAGCACACCTGATGCGGCGATGAGTGTCGCTGGGCTGCGCCGCTGATCGAGGAGAGCCCGCCGATTTGTTTCCCCCTTTTGAAAAAGGGGGGGCAGGGGGGATTTGCTTTTCGTGCCGCATCGAGGCGTTGCGCCCGTGCTGGCGACTTTTCGCTTCGGTCCTGGAGCAAGAGCAAATCCCCCACGTCCGCTACGCGGCCGTTCGCCCCCTTCGCAAAGGGGGCAGCAGCGAAAGCGGCTATCCGTGGTTCAAAGCTGGTTGGCTTCGCTCTCGCCGTCGCAATGCACGAACGTCACCGGCACCGCGTGGGCGCCCAGTACGGCCGAGATCTGCCGCAGCCGGGCTTCGAAATGCTGATAGCGGCGATTGAGCTTGTCGCGGCATTCGTCGGTGTTGCACGGCGCTTCGGGCGCATAGCGCGCATGCCAGGCGGCCGGCGAGAACAGGGCGATGCGGGCCTCGCCTTCGCTGTAGTGGATCAGCGGTTCCGGACGGGCGTCCAGCCATTCCTCGCCGTCGGGCTGCAGCAGGGCGGTTTCGAGCAAGGGCCACAGCGGGCCGAGGCCGGCGTGTTCGTATTGCATGGCCATCATCGCGGCCAGGTCGTGCACGGTCAGGTAGCGGGCGTGCTCGACCTGCAGGCCGAACGCGGCCTGCGCGGCCAACGCGGTGCCGGCGCCGGCCATGCCGCGCTCGAGCAGGCTGGATTCGAGGATCTCGCCGACGCGGGCGACGACGTCGGCCTCGCCGCTGAGGACGAACGGCACCAGCCGCAGCGGACCGCCGGCGAAGTCGGGCGAGGGCGCCAGGGCGCCGGGCAGGCGTTCGTCGTGGGCGCCGAAGGCGATCACCCGCGCGGCCGAGGCGGCGGCGCGGTCGCGCGGCGCGTTGGCGGCCAACTGGTCGAGTTCGCGGTGCAAGGGCCAGCCCGGGCGCAGCAGTTCGACCGGGTCGTAGTGCGCGCCGACGGTGATCAGGTCCAGGCCGCCGGCTTCGGCGGCGAAAGTGGCCAGGTCGCGCGCGATCTTCTCCGACAGCGCCCCCGCATCCTGGAGCGGCAGGGCGTTGCGGTCGACCGCGGCGTCGCCTTTGAGCTCCAGCGCGAGCGCGCCGAGGACGTGCAGGGGCGCGGACGGAGCGCTGGCGGGAGAGCTGGCTGAAGTCATGATCACCGAGGATACGCTGGCGTTTGGTAGAGCGCGTGTGCAGCGCTACACTGGGCGCCATTATGCCCGCTCCGCTGCGGCGGGTCGGTTCGAAACTCCCTGTGAGGTGTACCGATGCGTCAAAACCGTCCCGTCGCCGTGCTCGGTGGCGTGCGTATTCCGTTCTGCCGCCAGAACACCGCCTATGCGGATGTCGGCAACCTCGGCATGTCGGTGCGCACCCTCGGCGCGTTGGTCGAAAAGTTCGGCTTGCACGGGCAACAGCTCGGCGAAGTGGCGATGGGCGCGGTCATCAAGCACAGCAGCGACTGGAACCTCGGTCGCGAGGCGGCGCTGTCGTCGGGGCTGTCGCCGCTGACCCCCGGCATCACCCTGCAGCGCGCCTGCGGCACCTCGCTGGACTCGATCATCACCGTCGCCAACAAGATCGCCCTGGGGCAGATCGACGTCGGCATCGGCGGCGGTTCCGACACCACCTCGGATGTGCCGATCGTCTATGGCAAGAGCCTGCGCCGGCGTCTGCTGGAAGCCGCGCGCGCGCGCAGCACCAAGGAAAAGCTGGCCGCGTTCAAGGGTTTCAGCCTGCGCGAGCTCAAGCCCGAGTTCCCCGGCGTGGCCGAGCCGCGCACCGGCAAGAGCATGGGCGAGCACTGCGAGGACATGGCCAAGCAGTGGAACATCTCGCGCGATTCGCAGGACGAGTGGGCGCTGTCCTCGCACCAGAAGCTCGCCGCCGCCTACGAGCGCGGCTTCTTCGAAGACCTGGTGGTGAGCTTCCGCGGCGTGTCGCGCGACAACAACCTGCGCGCCGACAGCAGCCTGGAAAAGCTCGCGACCCTGAAGCCGGCGTTCGACAAGACCTCCGGCCGCGGCACTCTGACCGCGGCCAATTCCACCCCGCTGACCGACGGTGCGGCGGCCTGTCTGCTGGCGTCGGAAGAATGGGCGCAGGCGCATAACCACGAAGTGCTGTGCTACCTGCGCGACGCGCAGGTCGCCGCGGTCGATTTCGTCCATGGCGAGGGCCTGCTGATGGCGCCGACCGTGGCCGTGCCCGAGATGCTCAAGCGCAACGGCCTGAGCCTGCAGGATTTCGACTTCTACGAGATCCACGAAGCCTTTGCCGCCCAGGTGCTGTGCACCCTGCGCGCCTGGGAGAGCGAGGACTACTGCAAGACCCGCCTCGGCCTGGACGCGCCGCTGGGGCGCATCGACCCGGCCAAGATCAACCCCAACGGCTCCTCGCTGGCGGCGGGTCACCCGTTCGCCGCGACCGGCGCGCGCGTGGTCGCCACGGCCGCCAAGGAGCTCAAACAGCGAGGCGGCGGCCGCTGCCTTATTTCGATCTGCACCGCCGGTGGGATGGGCGTGGTGGCGATTCTGGAGCGTTGATGGGGTGGGGCTGCTGCCTGCGGCCCTCGCCCTAATCCTTCCCGACTTTGCATGCCCTTCTGTCGTCGGCAGAGGGGCTGTGATTTTCTTTGCCGCTCTGCCGCTCTGCCGCTCTGCCGCTCTGCCGCTCTGCCGCTCTGCCGCTTTTTGCTTTGTCGCTTTGCCGGTCAACCGTAGACCCGAAGGGCGGCCCGCATGGATGCGGGCCGTTTTTCATCGGGACAAGGATGTCCCGTATGTAGAGCCCCGCGTATGCACCGATCGTGCGGGCAGGTGATTCAAAGAAAAGCAACTTCTTTGGTTACCTTTGACCGAAGGGAATCCAGACGGACTTTTGTTGCTTATGACAAAAGAAAGTAACCCGCCGCTTTAGTGGCGGAAGCTTTAGGCGTTTGATCTTGCTTCGCAAGAAGCCACAAGCAAGTGGAAAGGTCACACCACTGTAGGAGCGACGTAAGTCGCGACCACGTCAGGCGTTCTGGCGAATCCCTTCAAGCAAGTGCAGAGCTTCCGCCCGCTACGCGGCCGGGTTACTTTCTTTTGCTAAGCCCAAAAGAAAAGTAACCAAAGAAAAGGGCTCTCCTTGCAAGGGCACAGGCCACGAGTGCGATGCCGGCGCCGGGATTTTTCGATAAGACGTCCCTGTCTTATCGAGTCATTCCTTTTTAAAGGCTGGGCGCACGTCCTGTGCGCCGCCCTCCGGGTCTCCACTTGACCGGTAAAGCGGCAAAGCAGATCAAAATCTCAGCAACGGCAACGGCAACGGCAACGGCAACGGCAACGGCAACGGCAACGGTAAGCGTCTGCGACCATCAGGCCGGCGGCGCACCGCGGCTGGTGCCGGCGATGTATTGCGGCGGCCACACCGAGCTCGGCGGGGTGGTGCCCTTGGCCCGCATCTGCGCCTGCAGTTCGGCATCGAGTACGAGTTGCTGCATCGCGAAGGCCGGGTTGCCGGCGAGGTTGTCGTTCTGTTGCGGGTCGGCGAGGAGGTCGTACATCTCCCAATCGCCGCCCTGGCCCGGGTCGGATGCCGATCCATACACCGCATACGTCCACTGCGTCGAGCGGATCGCGCGGATCAGGCTCGGGCCGTCGCCGGCGATGTCGTCGTAGGTGTAGTGCACGTAGTCCTGCACCGAACTGCTGCTGCCGTCGAGCACCGTGCTGAGGTCGGTGCCGACCAGGTCGGCGAATTGCCCGCTCACCCCGAGCAGGCTGGCCAGGGTCGGCAACAGGTCGACCGAGCTCGCCAGGGCCTGGGTGGTCTGCGCCTGCGGCCAGGCGACCGGGTTGGAGAACAGCAGCGGTACGTGGATCGCTTCGTCGTAGGCGTTGACGAATTTTTCGACCATGCCGTGCGAAAGGCCGAGTTCGCCGTGGTCGGCGAAGCGCACGATCAGGCTCTGCTGGATCAGTTCGCTGCTTATGGCGTCGAGCACCTGCTGGATCTGCGAATCGACGTATTCGACCAGATACGCATAGAAGTCGACGAAATCCTGCTGGCTGGCCTGGCCTTCGCTCATCTGGCCCCAGGTGAAGCTCGACTGCGCTCGCGGCTTGGTCGACAAGTCTTCGTCGGCGTTGGTAGGGATTGGCGCGTCGCTGAGGCTGTAAGTCGCCTGGTCGTAAAAGGCCGAGGCCTCGTTCAAATAGCCCAGGTGGGCGTCGTGCGGATTGACCAGCGACACCACCAGGCAGAACGGACTCGCCGGCGGCGCTTGCAGGAAGGCGCAGGCGTCGGCGACGTAGCGTTGATCGTTCTGGTTCGGCTGCACCGGCTGGCCCGGGGGTTGCAGCGGCTGCAAAGGGATCAGGGTGCCGCCGCCGAGGAAGGTGGTGCCGAGGTTGAGTCCGGCGTCGTTCGGGTCCCAGCTCTGGAAACCCCAGGGCTGCAGATCGGTGCTCAGCGAGCCGGGTTCTTCGCCGCCGAGCAGATGCCATTTGCCGATCCAGTAGCAGTCGTAGCCGGCGGCCTTCAGCACGGTGGCCAGGTTCGGTACGCCGTTAGGGAAGTACGGCGGCAGCGGCACGTCGGGCTGCGGCAGGGCCTGCCCGCCGGTGGTGGTGCAGCCGGTGCGCGCCGGGTACTGGCTGGTCAGAAAGGTCGCGCGGCTCGGCGAGCACATGCAGGCGCCGGTGAAGGCGTTGGCGAACTCGATGCCGTTGGCGGCGAGCTGACGCATCGCCGGCATCTTCGCTGCGAGCGTCGGCTGATAGGTCGCCGGCCACTGCAGCAGGCTGCGCTCCTGGTCGGTGACGATCAGGATCAGATTCGGTTTGTTGCCGTTCGAGAACAGATCGCTCAGGGCCATGACGGTCGCTCCGTGAAGTGCAAGCTCAAACGCGCGATGCCCCGCGCTCAGGCCGGCGCACGCCGCGGCGCGATGCCAAGCCGTGATCGTGGTCACGCCATGGCGGCGCTCGACGCCCGGTTGCGGCTCGATGGGCGGCCGGGAACCGCAGCGATCCGACGGTTCCGTGACCGCCGTCGCCTGGGTTCACGAAAGTCGGTTTGCGGGCGCTAGCCCGGCCTCCATGCGCGATGGTACGGTCGTTGCGCAACAAACCATACGCAAACGTATCCAATCGTGTTGGTCAATCCTTGGGAGGGGATGAACTCATGCGCAGAATCTGGTCGTGGTTCGTGTCGTGTTTGGCCCTGTTCGTCGTCGCCCTGCCGGTCGCGGCGGGCGGATTCACAGGGAGTTACCAGCGCATTCCGGGCTGGGATGGGGCCGAGATGGGCGCCTTCGTGATGGTGCCCAAGGACCAGGGACCGGGTCCGTTTCCGCTCGTGGTGATGCCGGCCAGTTGGGCCGTGCCGAACCTGGAGTACGTCGGCCGCGGCGGCATCCTCGCCAGCCAGGGCTATGTGGTCGTCAGCTACACCTCGCGCGGGTTCTGGGATTCGGCCGGGCAGATCGACATCGCCGGGCCCGGCACGGTCGAGGACGTCAGCTCGGTCATTGATTGGGCGCTCGCGCACACGCCGTCGAATCCGGCGCGGATCGGCGCCAGCGGCATTTCCTACGGCGCCGGCATCAGCCTGCTTGCGGCCGAGCGCGATCCGCGCATCAAGGCGGTCGCGGCGCTGAGCGGCTGGGCCGACCTGGAAGCCTCGCTGTACGCCAACCGCACCGTCAGCCAGCAAGGCGCGGCCTTGTTGGTGGTGGCCGGCAGCCTCACCGGCCGGCCCGGCCCGGAGTTGGCCCAGGCCACCGCGCGCATGGCGTTCGGCGACTTCGACGGCGCCGTCAACGGCCTGCTGCCGGTGATTCCGCAACGCAGCCCGGTCACCGAGGCGGCGGCCCTGAACCGCAACGGCACCGCGGTGCTGCTCGCCAACGCCTTCAACGACAGCCTGTTCACCCCGGGCCAGTACATCGATTTCTACAACGGCCTGAGCGGGCCGAAGCAATTGCTGTTCAGTCATGGCGACCACGCCACGGTCGAAGCGCCCGGCGCGCTCGGCCTGCCGAACGAGATCTACGACGCGGTCGGCCGTTGGTTCGATCGTCACCTCAAAGGCCTGGCCAACGGCGTCGACAGCGAATCGCCGGTGCGCCTGAAATCGCAGGACGGCGACTGGCGCGGTTACACCGACTGGAACGCGGTGCAACGCGGCGCGACCGTGTATGCGCTGAGCCGGCCGACCGGCCTGTTGGCGCCGACCGGCGAGTTGTCGGGTTCGCCGAGCACGGGATGGAACCACTCGATCCTGACCGGCCTGCCGACCGTCGCCGACTCCGGCGTGGCCATGCTCAGCGGTTTCCTGCAGTCGCTGCAGATCGCGCCGCAGGCCTCGATCCCGCTGGTGGCGCGTGCCGGCGCCGGGGTGTGGTCGTCGCCGACCTACTGGACCGGCAAGCAGCTCAGCGGCATGCCGCAGTTGCATGTCACGGTCACGCCGACCCAGGCCGACGTCAGCTTGTTCGCCTATCTGTACAGCGTCGACCTGCTCGGTAACGGCACGCTGTTGAGCCACAAACCGTATTCGCTGCGCGGGGCGACGCCGGGCGTGGCGAAGACGATCGACCTGCGCATGGAAGCGACCAGTTGGGACATTCCCGCCGGCCGCAAACTGGTGCTGGTGGTCGACACCGAGGACCCGCGCTACACCGCGGCGACGCGCATCGGCGGCTCGGTCAGCTTCAGCTCGCCGGCGTCGAATCCGTCGACCCTGACCGTGCCGTTACGCTGAGTTTCGGCTGATGCAAACGCGGCGGCGTCTTTGGACGCCGTCGTTCCGTGACACACATTGCAGAAATCCGCCCCGTCGATACGATGGCTGCGGAAAACAGCGCATGCCCTTGCGGTCGGTGCAAGGACCGCAAGGCGATGGCTGCGTCTCCGCGCAGCCGTTGCCGCTGTGCCGGGCAGGGGGCTCGGGACCGGTGCGGAGCGTACTCAGGACTGTTCGCGATGCCCACGCTCAACCCTTACGAAGCGCCGCAGAGCGCTTTCGGCGTTACCGATCAAGATGACCTCACCGGTCCCTGGCGCGACGGAACCGATCTCGTCGTGCGCCCCGATGCCCGGCTGCCGCCACGCTGTATCAAGTGCAATGCGCCGGCGAGTGCAATCAAGCGCCGGCGTTATTACTGGCACAGTGGCGCCTATTACCTGTTGATTCTGCTTAGCGTGCTCGTCTATGTGATCGTCGCGATGCTGGTGCGCAAGAACACCCATCTCAGCTCCGGCCTATGCGAACGCCACGGCCGTCGCCGGGTGCTGGGGATGAGCGCGGCGATCGTTCTGTTCCTCGCCTCGTTTAGTGCGTTCGTGGTCGCACTGGCTGAAGGCTCCAAGCCGGAGTTGTTTCTCTTCGCCATACTCGCGTTGCCGGTCTCGATTGCGGCAGGCCTGAGCGCGCGGTTGGTGTACCCCAGGCGCATCGGCGAGCGCTATGCGCGCTTCCGCGGTTGCGGTCCTGCGTTCCTCGAGACCTTGCCGCGATTCTCCGGTCGCGACCACTGAGCGCAACGGAGACGACGACATGCCTACTTTCGATCCGGAAACCGAAATCGACTTCCTGCTCGGCGAAAATCCGCAGCGTCGCTTAGGGCCGTGGCGCGAGGACAGGCTGCTGGTGGTAGGGAATCATTCGCGGCTGCCTCCATGCTGCGTGAAATGCAATGCACCGGCGGGAATACCGATGCAGCGGCGGCGCTTCGTCTGGCATCCATGGCCGCTATACGTGCTTGCTCCGATCAATCTGATCGCCTATGTGATTGCAGTCGCGCTTGTGCGCAAACAGGTCGAGGTCACCCTCGGCCTGTGCGATCGCCACGAACGCAGGCGAGCGTCGCTAAACGCGATACGTTGGCTCGGTATCGGCGCTGCGGTGGTCATGTTCTTCGTCGCGCCATCGGCGATCTGGATGCTGTACGCGTTAGTCCTACTTTTGCTTGCGCTCGCATTCGGACACTGGTTCGTGCGGCCGTTGGTGCCGGTTGCGGTGAGCGAGCATTTCGCGCGGTTTCGCGGCTGCGATCCGGCATTTCTAAATGGCCTACCGCGGTACGAGCGCTGACCGTGTGCTCCGGATAGCTCGCGCCTAACAACAATCGAGGGCGACGGCCACCCGAAGGTGTCTCAACGCTTCGCCTTCAACCGCGCAAACGCGGCATGCCGTGTTCGTCGCGCTCTTCGATCACCGCCTCGTCGAAGATCTTCTGGCGCAGGTCGCGGCCGGGCAACTCGGTGGCGGCTTCGCCGCGCGCTGCGCGCAGGGCGTTGACGTAACTCAGGCGGGCGCGGTTCTCGTCGCCGGCCTGGGCGTAGCCGTGGCCGAGCTCTTCCCAGGCTTCGCTGTTCGCGCCCTGGGCGAGCGCACGGTGCAGATAGCCTTCGGCCTGCGGCCACTGACCTTGGGCGCGGCTGATCCGGGCGAGGCTGACCAACAGGCCCGGGCTGCCCGAATGCGCCTGCAGCCAACGCTCGGCATTGGCGCGGCGCGCCTCGAGGCGGCCGATCGGCAGGCGGCCGTACAAGGCCGCCAGCGATTCGTCCCAACGCGTGTCGAGCGCCTGTTCCAGGCTCTTGGCCGCGGCTTCTTCCCAACGCAGCGCGGCCGCGCGTTCGGCATAAGCGGCGACCGCGGCCGGCTCGCTCTTCAGCGGCTTCGGCAGGGTTTCCCAATGGTCGGCCAGGACGTTGGCATCGGCGGCTTCGCGCAGCGCCGCTTCGGCCCAGGCGGCTTCGAGCTGGGCCAGGCGTTCGGCCGGCCACACGCTGTGCTGACGCAGGGCGCCGAGCAGACCGTAGGCCTCGCCGGCGCGGCCGAGTGCGGCCAGGGCCTGCGCGCGCAAAGCCAGGCCGCGCGGCGGCAGCGGTTGCACGTTGGCGGCGTCGAGCGCGGCGAGCGCATCGCCGGCGCGGTCTTCGGCTAGGGCGAGGTCGGCGACGGCGAGTGCGCGCGCGACCGGGTAATCGACGGCGAGCGCATCGAGATGGCGGCCCGCGGCGGCGGCATCGCCGCGCGCGCTGGCCGAGCGTGCGGCGGCGACTTCGGCGATCGCGGCCACGTCGCGGCTGCGCGCGGCCTGGCCGAGCGATTTCTCGGCGCGGGCCCAGTGGCCCTGGTGCAGCGCTTCGAGGCCATCGATGAGGCGGGCGCGCGCCTGCTTCTTGCGATGCCGGCGCATCGCCACGAACGGCAGGCTGATCACTTTCCATACCAGCCACAGCGCGAGCAGGCCGCCGATCAGGATCAGCAAGGCCTTCGGCAGGTTGGTGACGTAGTCGACGCCGCCGTAAGTGACCACGACGTGACCGGGGTCCTGCACCAGCAACTGCGCGACGAGCGCGCCGACCAGGGCCAGGACGATCCAGAACAACAGATTGCGGAACAGATTCATGTGCGGCACCTCCTTATCGCGCCAGCTTCCGGATCGGGTCTCGGCGGCCCGGCCGGTTCATTGGGCCGTGCGCAACTGACGCAACTGCTGCAGTGTCGTGCCCAGGGTAGGAACCGACAGTGAAAGCGGCAGCGCGGCCAGTTCGCGCAACTGCGCGAGTTGGCGGTCCTGGGCCGGCGAAGGCGCCGACAGGCGCCGTACCCAGCTTTCGGCGCGCTTGAGCGCGGTGCGATAGCCGTCGGCGTCGCGCCGTTCGGCGGCGGCGCGCGCCAGCGAGATTTCCAGCTGCAGGCCGGCGAGCGCGGCGGCGCGGTCGCTGGGGTGGGTGGCGACGGTGCGGTCGACCGGGCGGGTCTCGATCAGGGTGCCGAAGGCGCGGCGCCACCACGGCGCCAGCGTCGGCGCGGTCGCGCTCGGGCGCTCCGGCGGCAGGCTCAGGTTCTGCGCCAACGCATCCAGCTTGGCCATCGCCTGCACGCGCGGTTCGATCCCGAGTTCCTTGAGCGCGGCGGTTTCCTGCAGCAGGGTCTGGCGCAGGCTGAGATAGGCCGGGTCGTCGACGCCGTCGAGGACGCCGCCGGCCAGCGCATAGGCGCGGCGTGCGCCTTCCAGGTCGCCGGCGATCTGCAGGCGCTGCTGGCCCAGGGTCAGCAGCAGTTCGGTCTCGTCCAGGCGCATGGCCTGGGCGCCGTGGCGGTCGGGATCGGCGAGCTTGGAGACGCTGTCCTCGATCAGGGCGGCGCGCTGGCCGATGCCGTGCAGCTCGTCGCGCAACACCCGGTTGGTGGTGTCGGCCTGGGCGATGCGGCGGTTCTGCGCTTCCTGGTTGGTGCGGATCGTGTCCAGGCGCTCGCCGAGCGCTTCCAGGCGCTGGCCGGCATCGGCTTCGGCGGCGCGGTCTTGCGCCTGCCGGTTCTGCCATTGCTGCCAGCCGTACCAGGCGCCGCCGCCGGCGATCAGCAGCACGATGAGCAGCCAGAGCCAGCCGTTGGAACCGCGACGCGGCGTCGGCGATGCGGGAGCGGGGGATGCGGGAGTCGTGGACACGGTATCGAGGGGGGTGTTCATGGCCCGGCCATGCTACCGGATCGGTGCATCAAGACTGCCTTGACGCGATCAGGAGGCCGGCGGCGTCCGCTCGGGGGTATCGCCGCCGGCGAGCGCGGCGCAGCCGGCCAACAGGTCCTGCGCGCGCGGTCCCGCGGCCACCTCGACCTCGTCGAAGCCGAGGCTGCGCGCGAGTTCGACCAGGCGCGCGCTGGCGGCGCTGACGCGTGCCCGGCGCAGACGCGCGCCGGCGGCTTCGGGCAATTGCGCGAGCACGCGTTCGAGCGCTTCGCCGCTCGACAGCGCCAACCACAGCGGGCCGTCGAAGCCGAGCAGTCGCGCGATTTCGAACCGCGACGGCGCGGCCGGTTCGCGCACGTAGATGTCGGCGCGCAGCACGCGCGCGCCGCGCGCCTGCAAGGCCGGCGAGAGCACGCCGCGCCCGCCCGCCGCAGTCAGCAAACCGAATGCTTCGTTATCGAAATGTTGCAGTTCCGCTAACGCGAGCAGACCTTCGCTGTCCATGCGACGCGGCCACAGCACTTCGGCGATGCCGATTTCGTGCAACAGCGCGGCGGTGCCCGCGCCGACGGCGTACCAACGCTGGCCGGCGCGCGTGCTCAACGACGGTTGCAGATCGCGCAACGCGCGCGCTGCGGCGGGACTGGTGACGAGTACGTGCGGCGCCGCCAACGCATCCGATAACGCACGCCGGGATGCCGAATCGTCCTGCGTGCGCACCGACCACGGCGAAAGCTCGATCAATCCGCCGCCGTACTGTGCGGCGATACGACGAAGTTCTTCGTGATCGCCGCTCGGACGCAGCGAGATCACGTACCATCCCGGCGGTTGTCGCGGCTCGCGGCTCATGCGAACAGCTTCGCACAGCACTGCCGATCGCGGCACTCGCCGGTGGCCGCCGTCTCCGACGCGACACTCAATACTCCCCCGAACTGCAATGCCTTCGATGACTTCCGACGCCGCTCTGCAACGCCTTCATCAGCACTACCAATCGATGCCGCCGGTCGCGGCCATGCAGGTCAACATCGCCGGTTACGACGGCTCGCGCCTGCGCCTGCACGCGCCGCTGTCGCAGCACGTCAACGACAAGGGCTGCGCCTTCGGCGGCAGTCTGGCCTCGATGATGACCCTGGCTTCCTGGGGCGTGATGTCGCTGGGCATCGAACAGGCCGGCCTCAAGGCCGAGGTGTTCGTCGCCGACAGCCAGACCCGCTACCTCGCCCCGCTGTTCGCCGACCTGGACGTGCACGCCGAGCTCGCCCCGGGTGCCGATTGGGCCAGCTTCCTGACCACCCTGCGCGAGCGCCGCCGCGCCCGCACCTCGCTGATCGCGCGCGCGCTGCTGCCCGAAGGCGGAGTCGCGACCGAGTTCACGGCGCGCTACGTGGCCATCGCTAAGCCCTGACGCGAACGGTAGGATGCACGCCGAACGTCCTTTCCGCCGGAGTCCGCGATGCGCCCGCTTTCGAACAGCTCGCTCCTGATGCGCTTGTTGCAGCTCGCCCTGATGTTGTCGTGCGTGCTCGCGCTCGGCGGCTGCCAGACCACCGGCACCCAGAACAACAAGATCAGCGAGACCCAGTACGCCTACTCGGCGGCGATCCGCTGGGGCGACTTCGAGGGCGCGGTCAATCTGATCGAGCCCAAGCTGCGCAAGCAGCAGGCGCCGACGGCGATGCAACTGGAGCGCTACAAGCAGATCCAGGTCTCCTCCTACCGCGACGTCGGCAGCGAGATGGACAAGGAGAAGGGCACGGCGGTGCGCCTGGTCGACATCGGCGTGATCAACCGCCACACCCTGGCCGAGCGCACCGTGCGCTACACCGAGGCCTGGACCTGGGACCCGGAAGCCAAGACCTGGTGGCTGGTCAGCGGTCTGCCGGACTTCTGGGCCGGCCAGTAACCCGGTCCGGGCCGCCCGGCTTGGCCGGCCCTGATCGGACCGCCCCGTCGGACCGCCCCGCCCAGAGCGCCCGCTCCGAGCGCGCTTTTGCGCCGCCGCGCGCGCTGGGCGACAATCGCCGCCCGTTCGGGCCTCTGCGAGTCCGACTTCGTGAGCCCGACCCTGTGAGCATGACCCTGTGAGTCTTGAAGAACTGCTGGCGTTCGCCGGCCGCCACCTGTACCTGTCGCTGGGCTTCGCCGGCCTGACCGTGGCCATCGTCTACACGGAGATCGCGCGCCTGTTCCGCGGCTACAAGGCCCTGCGCCCGGCCGAGCTCACCGCGCTGATCAACCGCGACAACGCCCTGGTCATCGACCTGTCGGCCAGCACCGAGTTCGAGAAAGGCCACATCCCGGGCAGCCGTTCGGTCCAGCCGAGCCAGTTCGACCCGGAGAGCAAGCTGCTCGCCAACGCCAAGGCGCTGCCGGTCGTGGCGGTGTGCCGCACCGGCCAGGCCTCGGCCGACGCCGCCAAGCGCCTGAAGAAGGCCGGCTTCGAGCAGGTCTATTGGCTCGACGGCGGCATCCAGGCCTGGCAACAGGCCGAACTGCCCTTGATCAAGGGTCGCGGCTGAGCCCTGCAGCGGGGCCGCGACGCTGTCGCGCCACCGCCACGGGCGCCGCCTAGACTGCGCCCCGTCCACCCTCGATAGCCGCCGTGCGTGATCCCGGTCCGGGTGTTTGGTCCCGGTCCGCGCGAGCGGGCATAATCGACCTCTTTTCTGAATTCCGCTGGGGAGTCACCCGAATGTCCGAAGAAAACGTCAACGGCGCCACCGCGCCGGCCGAAGCCGCAACCGGCCCCGCGTTCACCGTCGAGAAGATCTACGTAAAGGACGTCTCCTTCGAGGTGCCCGGCGCTCCGGCCGTGTTCGCCGAAGCCGCGCAGCCGCAGCTGCAGCTGAACCTGTCGCAGAACGTGCAGCGCGTCGGCGAGAACGCCTTCGAAGTCGTCCTCGGCATCACCCTGACCTGCACCGCCAACGACAAGCCGATGTACTTGGCCGAAGTGAAGCAGGCCGGCGTGTTCGGCCTGATCGGCTTCGACGCGGCGACCCTCGACGCGATGCTCGGCACCCACTGCCCGAACGTGCTCTACCCGTACGCGCGCCAGCTGGTCAGCGACCTGATCCAGGCCGGCGGTTTCCCGCCGTTCTTCCTGCAGCCGATCAACTTCGATGCCCTGTACGCCGAAGGCGTGCGTCAGCGCGGCGCCCAGTCCGAAGGCGGCCTGGCCGACGCGGAAACCGCTGGCAACGCCTGAGCCACGGCTCGCCTCGCGCATGACCCACGATCCGTCGCCGGCCGCTGCGCCGAAACCGCGCGTGGCGGTGCTCGGTGCCGGCTCCTGGGGCACCGCGCTCGCCGCGCTGATCGCCCGGCACGGTCATCCGACCGTGCTGTGGGGCCGCGACGCCGACGGCGCCGCGGCCATCGATACGCGGCATGAAAACCCGCGCTACCTGCCCGGCATCGCCTTGCCGGACTCCCTGCGCGCGACCACCGACCTGGCCCTCGCCCTGCGCGACGCCGACCTGGTCCTGGTGGTGGTGCCCTCGCACGCCTTCGCCGAAACCCTGCGTCAGCTCGCCCCGCATCGTCCCGCGCATGCGGGCGTGGCCTGGGCGACCAAGGGCTTCGAGCCCGGCAGCGGCCGCTTCCTGCACGAAGTCGCCGGCGAAGTGCTCGGCGACGACGTGCCGTTGGCGGTGGTGACCGGGCCTTCGTTCGCGAAGGAAGTCGCACAAGGCCTGCCGACCGCGCTGACCGTGCACTCCGACGATGCCGCCTTCGCCCAGAGCGTGGCCGACGCCCTGCATGGGCCGGCGTTCCGCGCCTACACCGGCGACGACATGCTCGGCGCCGAACTCGGCGGGGCGATGAAGAACGTGCTCGCGGTCGCCACCGGCGTCGCCGACGGCATGCAGCTCGGCCTCAACGCGCGCGCCGGCCTGATCACCCGCGGCCTCAACGAAATGCTGCGCCTCAACCAGGCCATCGGCGGCCAGCCCGAGACCCTGATGGGCCTGGCCGGCCTCGGCGACCTGGTGCTGACCTGCACCGGCGATCTGTCGCGCAACCGCCGCCTGGGCCTGGCCCTCGGCCGCGGCCAGTCGATCGAGGACGCGGTGCGCGAGATCGGCCAGGTCGTCGAATCGGTGCAGACCGCCGACGAAGTGATGCGCCAGGCCGAGCGGCACGGCGTCGAACTGCCGATCTCCAGCGCGGTGCGCGCCGTGCTGCACGGCGAGATCACCCCGGCCGACGGTCTGCGCAAGCTGCTCTCGCGCGAACAGAAACCCGAATACCCGACCGACCTGTTCGGTTAAGTCGCAACGCCGGCGCTGCTGCCGGCGTCGCCGCGTCCGCCGCGACTATTGCGGCCACCCACCCCCTCGAAACCCTCGGGAAAGGAACTCCTATGCGTCGTACGCGGGCCGTCTGGCCGCTCGTGCTCTCCCTGTTGTCGTTGCCGGCCTTGGCCGCGCCGCCGCCCTGCGGCAGCTATGCGACCGACGACTCCCCCGATCGCCTGATCTTCGACGGCAGCCGCGTCGAGCTGCGCGACGAGGAAGGTTTCCTCTCGGAGTTCTCGCCCTACGCCTACCGTGTCGAAGGCGACACCTTGTGGCTGCGCTCCGCCGACAGCAGCCTGCTCAAGACCTACAAGATCGAAAGCGACGGCCGCCTGATCCAGCAGGCCGACCGCTTCGACAACGGCGGCGAGGTCTACCGGCAGGTCGCCAAGGGGCAGTGCCAGCCGGCCAGCGTCCAGGTCGTGGCGGTCGCGCCGCTCGAGGGCAAGCAACACCGCGACGACCAGCGCGATTGCGCGCTCGGCGACGTCCAGTCCTGCGTCGCGGTGATCGACTTCGACCAAACCCTCGCGCCGGCGCAAAGCGCGGCGAAACTGGAAACCTACTGCCGCCGCGACCGCAGCCCCTATGCCTGCAAGCAATGGGTCAAGACGCTGAGCGCCGAGGAAGCGGGTGCGCCGATATACATGTTCCGCACCGAGCGCGTGTCCGAGGCCGGCCTGGCCGCGTTGCGGGTGTCTTGCCGCGACATCGGCGACGGCAAGGCCTGCGCCTCGCTGGCCGACCAGCAATGGCTGGCCGGGCGCTATGCCGATGCGCGCGACAGCTTCGCCTTCGCCTGCGACGGCAAGCTGTCCAAGGACGCCTGCAAGCGCATCCAAGAGCTGAGTGGGCTGAACCTGCGCAACGATGCGCCGCGCCAGCCGCCGCGTCAGCCGTGCGGCAGCTACGTCCTTCCCGATTCCGAAACGAGCCTGTTCGGCATGTTCCGTTTCACCGACGGGCAGGGCGCGAGCCTGTCGGAAGAAGGCGAAGCCGACATGCGCTATCGCCTGCGCGAAGACGAAGTGCTGGTGCGCCACGACAAGGGCGACGATTTCGTGCTGCGCTGGTTCGATGCCGACACCCTGGTCGGCATGGACGAGTGGACCCGCTACAAGGCGTATCGGCGCACCGAGCCCGCGCAGTGCCAGGCCATCGCCATGCCGGTGGCCGGCAAGCGCCTCAGGGAAACGCCGTACAAGGTCGACCACTGTGCCTTGACCGATCCGGGCGGCGCGGCGGCCTGTTGCGCGAGGGGTTCGATGTCGGCCTGCATGGGCGAGGGCCACATGGCCGCGCTCAACAACAACTGGTCCGCGGCCGCGCGTTCCTACGACAAGGTCTGCGCGATGCACGTGCGCGAAGGCTGCGGCAATCTCGTCGCCGCCTACCACAACACCGGCGACGACAAGCTGCTCGCCGGCATCCGCAAGGTTTGCGCGGACACGCCCGACTCGGTGGCTTGCGAAGAACTGCAACTGGCCAGCCCGCAGCAGGTCGAAGAGAAGCGCCTGGAGCGCGAGATGGCGCAGGAGCTGCAGAAGCTGCTGCAGGAAGGCGCGAAAGACGGCGAGTCGCAGGACGCGTCGAAAGGCGAGCGCTGAGCGCGAGCCCCGGTCTGCCGACGCTCGTATATCGGCAGGCCCTGGCGCCGCAACGAAGTAAAAGCACCGCCGCTACGAAGCGAGTCCAGCTCAGCGACTTCGCCGATCCGAATCGCGAACAAAAAAAGAGCCCGGCCTTTCGGCCGGGCTCGATCGCGACGTTTCGGGGGAGAGAGAGAACGGATCGCGGTGTTGCGGAATACTTATCGGTAGCGCTTTCTATCAGAAGCTGAAGCGCGGGCCGATGAAGAATTCCTTTTCGCCGCCGTCGAGGAACTTGGCGTCGGCGGTGATGCCCCAGTTCTGGTTGAACTTCACCAGGGTGCCGACACGGCCGTAGAACTTGCCGTCGTAGGACTTGTCGTAGTCCTGGTAGCCGGCGAAGGCATAGCCTTCCCAGTTCGGCGTCAGGGTGCCGTTGACGCCCACTTCGACGCTGCCGCCCTTGAGCTTGTAGTCGCCGAACGAGTCGAAGTCGGCCTTGTTGTGCTCATAAGCCAGGCGGGTCACCAGGTCGACGCGCTTGCTCAGTTCGTGGTTGTAGCCCACGCCCACGCGCAGATGATCGACGTCGTAGCCGGGAACGCGGAAGGTGCCGAAGTTGTACGAATCGGTCTTCTGCTGGCTGTAGTTGCCGAAGACGTGGAAGTTCGGGTGGAACGCGTACGAACCGCCGATGGCCCAGCCGTCGGAGTCGGTGTACTTGGTTTCGCCGTCGGTCTTGGCGTAACCGGCCTGTGCGTAGTTGTAGGACACGCCTTCGGCCGCGGAAGCTGCGAACGGCAGGGCGGCGGCGAGGGTGAGGGCAAGCAATGCACGCTTCATAAGGTCTAAGCCTCTTTATTGGTTTTATTCCGAATCCTCGCGCCTCGGAGTAAGGCGTCCGTGTGGATTCGGTGTGCGCAGTATCGGCATCGCGCTTCAATCGAACCTGAATTTTATGTGCCTTTTTACAGGAACTAAACGTTCTGCTTACGGTACTTGGACATTTACCTAGGCCTTAAGTCATGGTTTTTCTCGATCGATTCAGCGAATGGCGATGCAATCTTGCTCGCGGCTGAATGTTTCGTTTCGCCGTATTCGGCAAAGCCGCGCGATCGACCGGCGCGGAATGCAAGGAACGGATATCGCCTGAGCTAATCGCGGCCCGAAGATGCGCGGACCTTGTCTGTTCCGCGAGCGCCGACTCATGACGTTTGTCATCGATCACCCCTTACACCCCATGCCGTCCGGCGAATTCCTGGCGCTTGACGAACGCATCGGGGCGCAGGACTGGGGCGCCATCGCCGCCGCGTTGGATGGCGGCGGCCATGCGCTGATGCGGCAGCTGCTGACGCGCGAGGAGTGCGACGCCGTCGCCGGCGGTTACCACGACGAGGCCCGTTACCGCAGTCGCGTGGTCATGGCCCGGCATGGTTTCGGGCGCGGCGAATACCGTTATTTCCGCTATCCCTTGCCCGATCTCGTGCAAGGTTTGCGCGGCGCCCTGTATCCGCGGCTCGCGCCGATCGCCGAGCGGAGGAACCAGGCCATGGGCATCGCCGTGAGCTACCCGCCGCGGCTGCAAGACTTTCTCGCGCGCTGCCATGCCGCGGGCCAGACCCGGCCGACACCGCTGCTGCTGCGTTACGCGAGCGGCGACTACAACTGCCTGCACCAGGATCTGTATGGCGAGCACGTGTTCCCCTTGCAGGCGGCGATCCTGCTGTCGCAGCCGGGGCGCGATTTCGAAGGCGGCGAGTTCGTGTTGACCGAGCAGCGCCCGCGCATGCAGTCGCGGGTCGAGGTGGTGCCGCTGCGGCAGGGCGACGCGGTGGTGTTCGCGGTCAACCAACGGCCGGTACGCGGCGCGCGCGGCCATTATCGCGTGGCGATGCGTCACGGCGTCAGCCGCCTGCATTCGGGACAGCGGCATACCCTGGGCGTGATCTTCCACGACGCGAACTGAGCCAAGGTCGCGGCGAAAACGTCGAGGCGTGCCGGGCACGGCCAGCGCTGGCGCCGTCGACGGCGACGCCAAGTTGCGGCGGCGAGCGGCGGTGTTTCATGCATGAACGACTCGAACGTGACCGTGTTCGCACGGCCGCGGCGTTGGCTATGGAGTCGCGGCCCATGCGCCGCGACGACGCGACGATGGCCGATCGCGGTGCGCGCCTTGCGGCACGCGCCGACGCCGAAGGCTTCGCGCGTCCATGGACGTGGTCGCCGTCAGGGAGTCAAGTCATGGCATTGCACGAACAAGCGTATATCCGTCGCGAACTGGAGTTTCCGGGCCCTTTGAGCAATGGCGCGAGCGGGGCGGGCGCGCGACGGGTCCAGGAATGGCTGGGGTTTCACGGCAACGGCACGCCGATCGACGGCAAGTTCGGTCCGGCCACCAACCGCGCCATCGAGGCCTTCGCCGCACGTAAGCAGTTGAGCTACGCCGGTACCTTGAATCGGGACGTCTGGGCGGCGCTGACCGAGCCGATGGCGCGCGTGGTCGGCTTGCCGGCGAAAGCGCCGAACAAGTCGTATCCGCAACTGGTGCGTTGGTTCGCCGAGCAGCATCTGGCCGAGCATCCGGTCGAACTCGGCGGCGCCAACCGCGGGCCGTGGGTGCGCATGTACATGAAGGGCAGCGAGGGCGAGGCCATGCTGTGGTGCGCCGGCTTCGTCAGCTTCGTCATGCAGCAGGCCGCCGAGAAGGCCGGCCGCGCCGCGCCGATCGCCGGCAGCTTCGGCTGCGACGAACTCGCGCGCCAGGCGAAGGCGGCGGGGCGTTTCGTCGCCGGCAAGAGCGTCGCCCACAACGGCGGCTTCGGCGCGCTCGGCGCCTGCGGCATTTTCCTGGTGCGCAAGACCTCCAGCGACTGGATCCACACCGGCTTCGCCTTCGATGGCGGCGAGGAAAGCTTCCTCAGCATCGAAGGCAACACCGACCACAAGGGTTCTGCGAACGGCTTCGAAGTCGCGCGCCGCACCCGCCGCACCGCCGCCAACGATTTCATCCGCCTGGCCTAGGCGAGGCGTTGCCCGCCGCCGCGCCGTCCTCCCGCGTTCCGCCCGCCGAACGGGCGGAGCGTCCTGGTTCCGTTTTCGTTGTCCCTGCCAGACGAAATGTTGGCGGGGCGTATTGACGCGCCCTTCACCTCGACTTACATTGCCTCGTAAATGAAATGATATATCGTTTCATTTCACAAACGACATGGGGCGAGGATCACAGTGAGCGCAGGCAAGCAGGGCAGCCGGGCAGGTGCGGCGTACTTCGGGCGGATGACGCTCGCATCGGCTTTGGCATCGGTGACGTTGGCGTCGCCGGCGGCGGCACAGGAGGCCGCCGGCGGCGCGGCGGCAACCCTGCTCGACACGGTCACCGTCGAAGGCCGGCGCGCCGCGACCGCGCCGCTCGACACCGCCAACGCCACCGGCTCGCGCCTCGGCCTGACCGCGCGCGAGACCCCGGCGATGGTCGAAGTGCTGAGCCAGGACGCGATCCAGGCCCGCGGCCTGCGCGGCAGCGTCGACGCGCTCAACGCCGCGCCCGGCGTACTGGCCGGGCAGTTGCCCTCGTCGCCGGGCATGACCTCGATGCGCGGGTTCACCGGCGGCGCCATCGCCTTGCTCTACGACGGCGTGCGCCAGACCGCGGCGCCCTTGGTCACGCGCGACTTCGACAGTTGGAGCTTCGAGCGCATCGAAGTACTCAAGGGCCCGGCCTCGGTGCTGTACGGCGAGGGCGCGCTGGCCGGCGCGATCAACCTGGTGCCGAAGCGGCCGCAGCTCGGCGACAGTGCTGTGGATGCCCGCGCCTTCGAAGGCATGGCCGGCTGGGGCAGCTTCGGCGGCCAGCGTTATGCGCTCGACGCGAACATTCCGCTCAGCGACCGCTTCGCCTTGCGCGCGGTGGCCAGCCATCGTCGCAGCGACGGTTATGTCGACGACACCGCCAGTGAGGCGACCTCGGCGACGCTGGCCGCGCGCTGGCGTCCGAGCGACGCGCTCGACATCGATCTGGCCCTGGATCATTACGAAGACGACTACGACACCGCCTACTGGGGCACGCCGCTGCTGCCGCGTGCCATCGCCCGCGAGCCGAGCGGGCTGGTGCGCAGCGGCAATGACTACGTGCTCGACCGTTCTCTGCGCAAGCGCAACTACAACGTCGACAACGCGGTCCAGGACGCGCGCAGCGACTGGCTGCGCTCGCGGGTGAACTGGCAGATAGGCGATGGCCTGCGTTTCAGCAACGAGTTCAGCTATTACGACGCCAAGCGGCGCTGGCTGAACTCCGAGACTTATACCTATAACCGCCGCAGCGGCCTGCTCGATCGCGGCACCACCCGGATCGAACACGAACATCGCTTCTGGGTGGAACGCGCGACCCTGTTCTCGGAACACCGCCTGGCCGGGCGTCGCAACCGCGCTTCGGTCGGGGTCGAGTTCAGCGACGGCGACTTCTTCGTCATGCGCCGTTTCGGCACGACCACGGCGGTCGACCCGTTCGCGCCGGTCCGCGGCCGGGTGTCCTTCGACGACGACGCGCGTAACTTTCCCGGCGCCGGCAACCGCGTCGATTTCGACTCGACGACGCGGGTCGCTTCGATATTCGCCGAGGACGCGCTCAATCTGAGCCCGCGCTGGTTGCTGCTGGCGGGGCTGCGTTACGACCGCATCGAACTCGAACGCAGCATCCGCGACCTCAATACCGCGGCGCTGACCCGGTTCGAGCGGCGTTACGAACCCTTGTCGTGGCGGCTCGGCACGGTATTCGACCTCAGCCCGAAGACCCAGTTGTTCGCCCAGTACAGCGAGGCGGTCGCGCCGGTCGGCAGCCTGCCGCTGCTGTCCTTGGCCAATTCGCGCTTCGAGCTGACCCACGGCCGCGCCGTCGACGCCGGCATCAAGAGCAGCTTCTGGCAGGACCGCATCGACCTCAGCCTGGGCGGCTACTGGATCGAACAGGACGACATCGTCACCCGCGACCCGCTCAATGCGAATCTGTCGGTGCAGGGCGGGCGCCAGTCCTCGCGCGGCATCGAACTGTCGGCATCGGCGGCGCTGACCCGCGGCCTGCGCCTGGATGCGAGCTTCGCCGCGCTCGATGCGCGCTTCGACGAACTGCGCGAAGCCGGCGGCGTCGACCGCGCCGGCAACGTGCCGCCGAACGTGCCCGAGCGCGTCGCCAACCTGTACGCGAGCTATCGCTTCGAGGCGATCCCGCTGACCCTCGGCGGCGGCGTGCGCCATGTCGGCGCCTTCTACACCAACAACGCCAACAGCATCCGCGTCGATGGCCACGACGTCTGGGACGCCTCCGTCGCCTACCGCCTGCCGTTCGGCGAGATCGCCCTGCACGGGCGCAACCTCGGCGATGCCTTCTATGCCGACTGGTCCGGCGGCGCGGCCGACCAACTGGTGATCGCGCCGCCGCGCAGCGTCGAACTGACCTTCCGGGTGAACTTATGAGCCTGCTGGAAACCCGCAGCGACGCGCTGCGCCTGCACGAGGTGCGCAAGGACTTCGGTGCGCGCCATGCGCTCGAAGCCTTGTCGCTGGCGATTGCGCCGGGCGAGGTTTACGCATTGCTCGGCCCGAACGGCGCCGGCAAGACCACCACCTTGAACCTGATCCTCGGCTTCCTGACGCCGGAGGCGGGTCATATCGACGTCGCCGGCACCCGCGTCGACCGCGACCCGCTCGCGGCACGGGCCAAGATCGCCTACCTGCCGGAAACGGTGATGCTGCATCCCACCCTCGACGCGATCGAGAACCTGAGCTATTTCGCCCTGCTCGGCGGGCGCCGCGTCGACGACGCGCAAGCGCGTGCGTTGTTGAGCGAAGCCGGCCTGCAGGACGAGGCGCACAGCCGTCGTGCCGCCGGGTTTTCGAAAGGCATGCGCCAGAAGGTCGGCCTGGCGATCGCCCTGGCCAAGAATGCGCAGCTGTTGCTGCTCGACGAACCCACCTCGGGGCTCGACGCCAGCGCCGCCAACGACCTCTCGCAGGGCGTGCGCGCGGCGGCCAAGCGCGGCATCGCGGTGCTGATGGCGACCCACGATCTGTATCGGGTCAAGGATGTGGCGCATCGGCTCGGCATCCTGCGCGCCGGCCGTCTGCTGGTCGAACGCCACACCGACGAACTGTCGGCGGCCGAGATCGAAGCCTTGTACCTGGAGCAGCTCGCCGCATGAGCGCGTCGCTGACCGGTTACGAATGGACGCTGCTGCGCCGCGACCGTCGCGCCTGGTGGGCCTTGCTCTGCCTCGGCGCCTTGGTGCTGCTGGCGTTCGCGGTCAATCTGGATACGATCGCCACGGCCAATGCGGCCAAGAGCGAGATCGGCCGCGCCGAGCGCGCGCGCTGGCTCGGCCAGGGCGAGAAAGACCCGCATTCGGCCGCGCACTACAGCATCTACGCGTTCAAGCCGACGCCGGTGCTGGCCGCGCTGGATCCCGGCGTGGAGCCCTTCGTCGGCCAGGCGGTCTGGCTGGAAGCGCACGTGCAGAACGACATGCTGTATCGGCCGCAAGGCGAGGCCTCGATGCTGCAGCGCGCCGGCCTGGTCAGTCCGGCCGGGCTGCTGATCGGCTTCGCGCCCTTGGTCGCCTTCCTGCTCGCCTTCACCGCGGTGGCGATGGACCGCGAACGCGGCACCTTGCGCCTGGCGCTAGGCGCGGCGATCCGGCCGCGCGCGATCGTGATCAGCAAGGCCTTGGCGATCTGGTCTGCACTGGTGTTGGTGTTGCTGCTGCCGGTGACGGCCGCGACCGCCGCATCGAGCGTCGTGTTGGGCGTATTCGACCTCGACACCGCCGCGCGTCTGGCTTTGTGGGTGCTGGCGATGGCGCTGTACCTGGCCTTGCTGACCGCGGTCGGCATCGCGGTGTCGATGCTCGCCGGCAGCGTGCGCGCGGCCTTGGCGTTGCTGTTCGGTCTATGGATCGTGTTCGGCCTGGCTTTGCCGCGCTGGGCCAATAGCGCGGTCGACCGCGCGCAGCCCTTGCCGTCGACCCAGGCGGTCAAGCAGCGTTTGCTCGACGAGGCGCCGGCGTTCTGGACCGCCGAGGACGCCAAGGCCAATCAGGCCAAACTGTTGGCGCAGTACGGCGCGGCCAGCAAGGACGAGCTGCGCGTCGACCTGCGCGGCGCCGAACTCGATCTGAGCGAGCGCCATTCGCATGCGGTGTTCGACCGCGTGCTCGGCGGTTTCTACGACCGCGTCGAAGCCCAGGACCGCAGCTATGCCGTGCTGGGCCTGCTGTCGCCGATGGCGGCGATGCAGAGCCTGTCGCCGGCTCTGGCCGGCAGCGACTTCGTCCATCACCGACGCTTCGTCGACGGCGCCGAGCGCTACCGGCGCGAGCTGGTCAATCGCATGAACCGGGACGTGATGGCGCATCCGCTCAACGGCGAGGGGCCGCGGCATACCAACGATGCTTCGCTGTGGGCGCAGATTCCCGAGTTCCGCCACCGCGTGCCGTCGTTGGCGACGGCATGGGGCGTGAGCACACCGGCCTTGCTGGCCTTGCTGGGCTGGTGCGCGGCGGCCTGGGCGGCGTTGGCGCTGGCGGCGCGCAGGATGCGGCCATGAGCGCGACGGTCGACATCGGTTTCGTCGCATTGTGGCGCTGGGAGCTGCGCCACGTCGGACGTAATCGCTTGCTGTGGATGGTGATCGGCCTGCTCGGCGCGGCGATGCTGTGGGGCGCGCTCAGCGGCGCCGCCCTGCATCGCAGCCAGGATGCGGCGATCGAACGCAGCCGCGCCAGCGATGCCGCCTGGACCGCGCAGATCCGCGAACGCGCGCGCCGCTACGCCGAGCCGGCCGAGAGCGAGGTGCCGTACTGGCAGGACCCGACCGACGCCGCCGGCTTCAGCCGCTATTTCCTGCGCGCGCACACCTACAAACCGAACCTGCCGTTGTCGCCGCTCGCGGTCGGGGTCAGCGACCTGATGCCCGGGCGCTTGCCGGTCAAGCTGGAAACACCGTTCGGGGTCGAACCGGTGTACGACTTCGAGAACCCGCGCGGGCTCGGGCTGGGACGTTTCGACCTCGGCTTCGTGCTGGTGTATCTGCTGCCGATCGCGGTGGTGCTGTTGATCGGCTTGCTCGCCACCTTCGAGCGCGACCACGGCATGCTGCGTTTGATCGCCGCGCAACGGGTCGGTCCGCGGACCTGGCTCGGCGCGCGCGTCGCCGCCATCGTCGCCTGGCTCGCGCCGGCGACGCTGGTGTTGGCGACTGTCTCACTCCTGGTCGCCGGCGCCGATCTCGCCGCGGCCTGGCCCGAACTGATCGCGTCGGCGGTACTGGTGGTGGCTTACCTGTCGTTCTGGGCCGCGCTGGGATTCGTCGTGGTCTCGGCTTGGCCCAGCGCCGCCGGCGCGATCAGCCTGATGAGCGCGGTGTGGGCGCTGCTCGCGATCGGCCTGCCCCTGCTCGGCAGCGCGCTCGCGACCCGGCTCGGCGACGCGCCGCCGCCGGTGGCCTATGTCGATGCGCAACGGCGCGCCAACGACGCCATCGCCGAACAGCGCGACGCCATCGTCGCCGCCGCCTTCCGTCGATCTTCCGTACTCGCCGCGGCGACCGAGCGCGTGGCCAAGATCGACTACGCCACGCGCATGACCTTCCTGACCCCGGAGCTCGAACGGCGCCTGCTGCCCTTGCGCGAGCGCCAACAGGCCGCACGCGAATGGCGCGGCCGGGTCTCGGACTGGGCCGGCTATCTCGCGCCGCCGTTGGGACTGGAAGAAGCTTTGGCGGTGCTTGCCGGCACCGATGCCGCGCGCCATGAACGCTTCGAACAGCAGACCCGCGCGTACCAACTGCGCCTGCGCGATTGGTTCTATCCGCGCATCCAGGGCCAGATCGCCGCACCCACGCCGCGCGCGGTGGCCAACAGCTACGGGCGGATGAACTTCGCCGATTACGACGGCATTCCCGCGTATCTCGGCACCGAGGCGCCGGCGCGCGCGCGGGTCGCCGCGGTGCTGCCGATGATCGGTTGGCTGTGCCTGCTGGCGGGTCTGCTGACCGCACTCGCCTGGCGGCGCCTGCGTCGCTGGCCGACGGAGCTCTGAGCGATGAGACGAGACGCATTGGCCTGGACTTTGGGCCTGATCGCCGCGGCCGCGGCGGGCGCGGTGCAGGCGCAACGCACCGACGACAACGCCGTCACCGCGGCCGAGGACGCGTTCGGCGCCACCCTCGGCAACGAAACCATCGGCCTGTACAGCACCAAGCAGGTACGCGGCTTCTCGCCGGTCGACGCCGGCAACGTGCGCATGGACGGAGTCTATTTCGATCGCCAGGGCACGCTGCCGCCGCGCCTGGTCGAGGGCTCGACCATTCGCGTCGGCCTGTCGGCGTTGAGTTATCCGTTCCCGGCGCCGACCGGCATCGTCGACTATCGCCTGCAGAAGGCCGGCGACGAGCGCGTGATCAGCGTGGTCGGTGCGCTCAACGCCTACGGCGCGCCGGCCTTGGAACTCGACGCCAAGCTGCCGGTGATCCCGGGCCGGCTCGGGATCGCCGCCGGCATCTCGTATGCGCGCGAGGAGTATTACGACGGCGCCGACGCGCGCTATCTGCGCGCCGGTGTCGTGCCGCGCTGGCGCCCGACCGAAAACATCGAGATCCTGCCGTTCTGGAGCATCTCGCGCGGCCGCGACGAGGAAGTCGCGCCGACGATTATTACTGCCGGCAATCACCTGCCGCCGAAGATCAAACGCCGCCGTCATTTCGGCCAGACCTGGTCGGACAACGAGTACGACAGCCGCAACTACGGCGTGCTCGGCAAGGCGCGCTTCGGCGACGACTGGGCCCTGACCGGCGGCGTGTTCCGCTCGATCAACCACATGCCGAGCGGTTTCGCCGAGTTGTTCGTCGACACCACCCGCGATGGCCTGGCGCGCGAGAAAGTCATCGCCGATCCGCGCCAGCGCTCGGCCTCGACCAGCGGCGAGCTGCGCTTGAGCCGCAGTTTCCGCGAAGGCCCGCGCCTGCACGTGCTGCACCTCGCCGCGCGCGGCCGTCGTCTCGACAGCGAGTACGGCGGTTCGGCGCCGGCCCTGGATTTCGGCGTGCGGCCGCTCGGCGAACCCTTGCCGATGCCCGAACCCGCAGCGTTCGCGTTCGGCCCGCGCACCCACGACCAGGTCCGCCAATGGACCGGCGGCCTGGCCTACGAAGGGCGCTGGCGCGAGGTCGGCGAACTCAGCCTCGGCATCCAGCGCAGCCGCTATGAAAAAAGCGTCGACCAACCGGGCCTGCCGCGTACCGCCACGCGCGATCAGCCCTGGCTGCCGAACGCCAATGTGTCGGTCTATCTCGGCAAGCGCCTGGCCTTATACGCCGGCCACACCCGCGGCCTGGAGGAAAGCGGCATCGCGCCCGACGACGCGGCCAATCGCAACGAAGCCCTGCCGGCGATCCGCACGCGGCAGAGCGATGCCGGCCTGCGTTGGGCCTTCGCCGACGGCATGAAGCTGGTGGCCGGTGCCTTCGACGTGCGTAAACCCTATTTCACCACCGACGAGCGCAACGTTTACGGCGCGATCGGCGAAGTGCGCCACCGCGGCGTCGAGTTGAGCCTGAGCGGTCGGCCGATGGACGCCCTGAGCCTGGTCGCCGGCGCGGTGTTGATGCGGCCGCGGGTCAGCGGCGAAGCGGTGCGCCTGGGCCGGGTCGGCGATCGCCCGATCGGCCAGACCGAGCGCGTGCTGCGCGCCGATCTCGAATACCGCCCGCCGTCGTGGGCGGGGCTTTCGTTCGATCTGTCGATGAGTCACTACGGCGAACGCATCGCCTCGCGCGACGGACGCAACCGCGTACCCGACTACACCTTGGTCGATGTCGGCGCGCGCTATCGGTTCCGGCTCGGTTCGGCGCCGGCGACCTTGCGCCTGCTGGTCGCCAACGTCGGCGACACCTACACCTGGAACATCTACGGCAACAACAGTTTCGGACTCACCGACGGGCGGCGCTACGTGGCCCAGCTCGCGGTCGATTTCGACGGTTAATTCGGCGGTTTTGGGGAGCGTGCGGCCATGCTGAGGCAGGAGCGGTATCGCGATAACGACCACGCGCGGGGTGGGGCCCGCGCGCAGGTGCGGGCGTCGTGCGAGCGGACTTCGAAGATCTACAGCGGCGTCTGCCACGGCACGCTGGGCGAGCTGTTGCAGGGGCCGTATGCGCAGGACGGCGAGTTGCACATCGGCCTGATCTCCTTGCCGGTGCGCAAATACAGCTGGATCCATTTCGCCCCGGGCGACGATGGCGACATCGCCGTCGACCTGGCCGGCAAGGACAAATGCCGGCAGGCGATCGCGCTGTACCTGCAAGCGCACGGCAAGCGCCTGCCGAGCGGGCGCTGGAGCCACGACTCGGAACTGCCGCTCGGCAAGGGCATGGCCAGTTCGACCGCCGACATCGTCGCCACCATTCGTTGCCTGGACCGGATCTTCGGCCTGGCCTCGGCGCCGGCGGCGATCGCCGACCTGCTGCGCGGCATCGAGCGTTCCGACAGCGTGTTCCTCGACACCCACGCGTTGTACCTGAGCGGACGCCAGCAGATCGTGCAGGCCTTCGATACGCCGCTGCGCCTGCATGCCTGCTACATCGACGAAGGCGGCACGGTCGAGACCGAGAAGTGCGCGCATCCCCTGCTGGCCCACTACCAGCGCCATCTCGATGCTTATCAGGACAATCTCGAGCGTGCGCTGCAGGCCTTCGCCGCGCACGACCTCGCGGCCATTTGCGCCTGCGCGACCCAGAGCGCGCAGTTGGCGCAGGGGGTGATCGCCAAGCGCCACCTCGATGCCTTGCTGGAACGGCGCAGCGATTTCGCCGCCGACGGCATCGTCGTCGCCCACACCGGCAGCCTGCTCGGCTACCTGTTCGTCGCGCGACCCGACGCGGCGCGCATGGGCGAGCTGTCGGCCTTCTTTCGCGGCCTGGGCCACCAGTGCCGTTTCGCCGAAACGGGGTTCTGATGAGCATGCACACGCATATCGCCGACGCGATCAAGGCGCCCGACCTGGTCCGGCTGGGCGCCAATCTTTATGTCGCGCGCTTCGAGACCATGAAGGTCTATTCGACCCTGGTCGCGGTCGAGCGCCTGCTCGCCAGCGGCCGCATCCGCCCGGGCGCGACCCTCATGGACAGCTCCAGCGGCATCTACGCCTACGCACTGGCCCTGGCCTGTCACAAGTACGACCTGCATTGCCACATCGTCGGCTCCAAGACCGTCGACCGCACCCTGATGCTGCAGCTGCGCATCCTCGGTGCAACCATCGAGCAGGTCGAGCCGCAGGCGACCTTGAAGATGGACCAGAGCCTGCGCGTGGCGCGTATCCGCGAACTGCTCGACAGCCGCCCCGACGTGCACTGGATGCAGCAGTACCACGACGACATCCATTACGACGGCTACGAGCCGGTCGCGGCTTTGTTCGCCGATGTCCTTGGCGACAGCGCGCTCAGCGTGGTCGGCGGGGTCGGTTCGGGTTGTTCGACCGGCGGTCTGGCGAGGGCCTTGCGCGCGCACGATGCCGCGGTCGAACTGATCGGCGTGCAGCCGTTCGGCAGCATGACCTTCGGCTGCCAGCACATCGAAGACCCCGGCATCATCATCGCCGGCATCGGCAGCTCGATTCCGTTCCGCAACGTGCAGCATCGCTTGTACGATCAGATTCACTGGGTCTCGTTCGACTACGGTCTGTCGGGTTCGGTGGCCCTGCTGCGCGAACACGCGGTGTTCGCCGGTTTGTCGACCGGCTGCTGCTATCTGGTCGCCGCGCGCGAAGCCGCGCGCCGGCCCGAACGCAACATCGTCTTTCTCGCCGCCGACACCGGCCACCGCTACGTCGAGGGTGTGTTCGCCCATTACGAGCAGGCCTTGGACCCGCGCGGCCTGGAGCCCAAGCCGATCGCCTCGCTCGATGAGCTGGCCCTGCCGTGGTCGGCGATGGCTTGGGCGCGCGCCGACTTCGCCACCGATCGCGACGACGTCGCAGCGCCGCCGCAACGCGATGCGGCGCTCGTCGCCGCGCACTGAATCCCTCCCTGGAGCAACTCCTCATGGCGCATCTGTTGATGATCGAAAGCTGGGTCGGCGGCACCGGCCGCATCTTCCCGCCCGCGATCGGCCGGCTCGGCCACCGCTATACCTTCGTCACCCGCAACCGCGGTCATTATCGCGACGCGCGTTCGCAGGAGATTCACCCGGTAATCGACCATGCCGATCACGTGCTGACCGCCGAGACTAACGACGTGCCGGCGCTGATCGAATTCCTGCGCGCCCAGCACGCGATCCTCAAGTTCGACGGTGTGGTCACGATCTGCGATTACTACATCGACACCGTGGCCCAGGTCGCGCAGGCGCTGGGGCTGCCGCAGGCGTTCTCGGCCAATGTGGTGATGGAGCGGCGCAAGGACCGGGTGCGCGAGGCGATCGAACGCGCCGGCCTGCCGAACCCGAAGTTCGCGGTGACCCGCTCCTGGGACGAGACCCGCAGCGAGGCGCAGCGGATCGGCTATCCCTTGATCGTCAAGCCGACCGACCTGGCATCGAGCGCGTTCGTGCGTCTGATCCACGACGAGGAAGAGCTGTGCGCGGCTTTCGATGCGCTCGAACAGTTTCCGCATAATTTCCGCGAACAGGCGCGCGTGCCCTTGCTGTTGCTGGAGGAGTACCTGCGCGGCGAGGAGTTCAGCGTCGAGGCCTGCACCTATCGCGGCTGTACCACGGTCATCGGCATCACCGACAAGAGCCTGACCGGGTTTCCGTACTTCATCGAGGACGGGCATATGTTCCCGGCCCGGCTCGATCCGGCCGACGCCGCGGCCATCGAGGCCTTGGTGCTCGGTGCGCTCGAAGCGGTCGGACATGATCACGGCATCAGCCACACCGAGGTCAAGCTGACCGCGGATGGGCCGCGCGTCGTCGAGATCAATCCGCGCCCGGGCGGCAACTACATCGCCGAATTGATCCAGCGCGTGACCGGCATCGACCTGCTCGATGCGCAGATCGAACTCGCCCTGGGACGCGAGCCGGACCTGGGGCGCGTCGATACCGGTATCGCCAGTGCGGCGATCAAGTTCCTGGTGCCGCCGCGCGGTGGTTATGTGCTGGCGATGGACGGCGCCGCGAGCCTGGAAGCCGATCCGAACATCGAGCGCTGGAACCTGAGTGCGGTGGCCGGCAGCGAGGTCGCGGCGCCGATCGACAACGCCTGTTACCTCGGCCACGTGATCGCGGTCGATCGGGTTGGCGGGCAGGCGCGGACCTATGCCGAGCGGGCGCTGGCCGAGGTCACGCTGCGTTATGCGGACACGGGCGCGAGCCCGGATGCGCAAGCGGATGACAGGGAGGAGGCCCGCACTCGCGCTGCAGCAGAACTGGCGTCGACCGCGGCGTGAGCGTGCCGGCATGAGCTCGTTCCCACGATGTCGCTGCCGTTCCCCCCTTTGAGTAGGGGGGGCTTTCGCTGTTCGCTCGCGACCACGCAAAAGCAACAGCAAATCCCCCAGCGTCCGCTGCGCGGTCGCGGCCCCCTTTTTTAAAGGGGGCAACGGCATTAGAAGCAACAACTGCAACAGCAAAAATCGCAACCGCAACCGCTCCATCGACCGCAATCCGACGCGCTTCCCCCGCACCACTTCTCCGAGACCGACGACATGACGCTTTCCGCACCGACGGCCATCGCGGCCGCACCTTCCACCGGCCGCCCGCCGCCCGTCGACGTCGCCGCTCTGACCGAAGCGGTGCTCCGCGGCGACTACGGCCCAGACCCGGCGTCGTTGCACGCGGTCGGCGCGTTCTGGGTGCGCCAGAGCACCCAGTTCCCGGGCACCGAGACCAAATACCGCAACTACTATCTGGTGCTGCGGGTGGAGTCGGGCTTCGGCGGTTGTTGTGTCGAGCGCGATCAGCTCGACTCGGTGATCGCCGAGGAATTGTCCGGGCGCAGCGTCGCCGAGTTGCTGCGCGATCAACGCACGCCGGTGCGGGTCGCCGCGCTCGATGCTTATCTGTCGCTGGTGCGGCCGCATCGCGAGGCGGCCGAGGCGCAGGTGTTCATGCTGCCGCACGGTACGCCGCTGGAGCGGGCGCGGGCGCGCGACGAGGCCATCGCCGGTCTGCTCAAGATCGAGCCGGGCATGCGCGTGGGCCTGATCGGCGTGGTCAATCCGCTGGTGGCGGCGATCCAGGCCCAGGGCGGCATTTGCCTGCCTTGCGATTTCAATCTGCAACGCACCCAGGACGGCACCGAGGTGGTGCGCGATATGCGGCCGGTGCTGGTGCAGGCGGACCTGGTGATCGCCACCGGCATGACCCTGAGCAACGGTTCCTTCGACGAGATCCTCGCCAGCGTGCGCGCACGCGGCATTCCGTTGATCGTCTACGCCCAGACCGGCAGCGCGATCGTGCCGCGTTTTCTCGGACACGGTGTCGCCGCGGTGTCGGCCGAGCCGTTTCCGTTTTCGCAGTTCAGCGCCGATCCGACGCCGATCCATCTGTATCGCGCGGCCGCTGCCGGCGATGCGCGCGCGGCGGCCTGAGCCCAGGCCATGAGCGCGAGCCCGCCGCTGCACGCACCCGTTCCGCTCGGCGCCGACGCGCGCCGGCGCGGCCTCAACGGTTTGCTGGTCTACACCTTCTTCATGGTGACCGGCTTCGCCATGTTGATGCCGCTGGTTGCGGTGCACTTCGTCAACGACGTCGGCCTGGCCGCGGCGGCGGTCGGCCTGGCCTTGGCGGTGCGGCAGCTGACCCAGCAAGGCCTGGCTCTGGTCGGCGGCGTGCTCTCGGACCGTTTCGGCGCGCGCCGCATGATCTGCTTCGGCGTGTTGCTGCGCGCGGCCGGCTTCGCCAGCCTCGCCTTCGCCGACGATCTGCCGCTGCTGTTGTTCGCGATGGCGGTGTCGGCGCTCGGCGGGGCGATGTTCGAGGCGCCGTACCAGGCCTCCATCGCCGCGCTCACCGATGAGCGCACGCGGCCGCGCTACTACGCGATCAGCAACTGGGTCAGCGGGGTGGCGACCACGCTCGGGCCCTTGCTCGGCGTCGCCTTGCTGCGTTTCGACTTCCGCGTGGTCTGCCTGGTCGCCGCGGCCTGTTTCGCCCTCAACTTCGTCATCGCCCTGCGCCTGCTGCCGTCGGTGGCGATGCCGGAGCGGCCACCGCCGCTGCGCCACGGCCTCGACCTGGTGCGCCGCGACCGCGCCTTCCTGAGCCTGGTCGTGCTGATGATGCTGTACTGGTTTCTCGCGGTGCAGATCAACATCAGCCTGCCCCTGTTGGCGCAGCGCCTGACCGGCGAGGTCGACAGCGTCGGGGTGATGTTCGCGGTCAGCGCCGGCCTGACGGTGTTGCTGCAATACGGCCTGGTGCGCTGGCTCGAACAACGTCTCAGCACCGCCCAGGTGCTGGTGCTCGGCGTCGTGCTGATGTCGCTGGCGGTCGGCGCGATCGGCTTCACCGACGGCTTCGCCGGTTTCCTGCTGTGCATCGGCGGCTTCGCGGTGGGTGCGGTGATGACCCGCCCGACCCAACAGACCTTGATCGCCGGCATGGCCGATCCGCGCGCGCTCGGCACCTTTCTCGGCGTGAGTTCGCTCAGCCTGGCCATCGGCGGCGGCCTGGGCAACGTCGCCGGCGGTTGGCTGGTCGATGTGGCGACGGCGCGGCACTGGCCGTGGTTGCCGTGGACGGTGTTCTGCGCCATCGGCCTGCTCAACGCGCTGGGGTTGTCGATGCTGCTGCGCGCGCCGCGCGGGCAGGCGCTGCCGGCCGCATGAGGCGCCAGTAGCGGTAATCAGGTTCGGCCAAGGCCTAGGAGATTTGCTCCCTCTTCCGCACCCGAGGGGAAGGGGGAGCCTTTTTTCGGCGGTTCAGGCGCCGCCGACGAAGTCGTGCTGGCGCCAGGCCTCGAACACCACCACCGCGACCGCGTTGGACAGGTTCAGGCTGCGGTTGTCCGGGCGCATCGGCAGGCGCAGGCGGTGTTCGGCCGGGATCCGGTCGAGCACGTCCTCGGGCAGGCCGCGGGTTTCCGGGCCGAACACGAAGGCGTCGCCGGCGGCGTAGCGGGGCTGGTCGTGGCGGACCCGGCCGCGCGTGCTCAGCGCGAACAGCCGCGGCGGCGCGATCGCGTCCAGCGCGGCGGCCAGGCTGTCGTGCACGCGCACCGCGGCGTACTCGTGATAGTCGAGCCCGGCGCGGCGCAATTGCTTGTCCTCCAGGGTGAACCCCAGCGGCGCCACCAGGTGCAGGCGCGCGCCGGTGTTCGCGCACAGGCGGATCACGTTGCCGGTGTTGGGCGGAATCTCGGGCTGGTAAAGGATGACGTCGAACATCCGCGCATTATGCGCGGCGAGGCCGCTCGGCCGCAGCGGCAACGTAAATGCGACCGGCCACCCCCTATGACCGCCGGCCTAGTGCCTGGGCGCCTCGACCCGCCTAGGATGGTGCTTTCGTCCGCGCGCGGACGACCCCAGCCAGGAGTGCCCATGTCGCCGAAGTCCCCCTTGTCCCCGAACGCGCTCCGCGCCGCCCGCCCGCGCGCCGCCGCGCTGGCCCTCGCGCTGGCGACCGCCCTGGCCGGCACGGTCTGCGCGCCGGCGTTGGCGGCTCCGGCTGCCGGTGCCAACGCGAACTCGAAGGCCGAGGTCTCGATCCCGTATGAAGAGTTCACCCTGCCCAACGGCTTGCGGGTGATCGTCCATACCGATCGCAAGGCGCCGATCGTCGCGGTCAACGTGTGGTACCACGTCGGCAGCAAGAACGAGCAGGCCGGGCGCACCGGTTTCGCCCATCTGTTCGAGCACCTGATGTTCCAGGGCTCGGAGAACCACAAGGGCGAGTTCTTCGCGCCGTTCGAGCTGGTCGGCGTGACCGACCAGAACGGCACCACCAACCAGGACCGTACCAACTACTTCCAGAACGTGCCGACCACCGCGCTCGACATGGCGCTGTGGATGGAATCGGACCGCATGGGCCATCTGCTCGGCGCGATCGACCAGAAAACCCTCGACGAACAACGCGGCGTGGTCCAGAACGAAAAGCGCCAGGGCGAAAACCAGCCCTATGGTCGCCGCATCAGCGCCAAGCTCTACGAGGCGCTGTATCCGGCCGACCACCCCTACAGCTGGCAGACCATCGGCTCGATGGCCGACCTAGATGCGGCTTCGCTCGACGACGTCAAGACCTGGTTCCGCAGCTGGTACGGCCCCAACAACGCGGTGCTGGTGCTCGCCGGCGACATCGACGTGGCGACCGCCAAGGACAAGGCGCTGCGCTACTTCGGCGACATCCCGGCCAGCGCGACCCTGCCCGACATGGCCGCGCGCGTGCCCAAGCGCGAGCGCGACACCGAGGAAACCGTGCCCGACCGCGTGCCGCAGGCGCGCGTTTACCGCGCCTGGCCGGTCGCCGAGTTCGGCAGCCCCGACGGCACCGAGCTCGGCCTGTTCGCGCAGGTCCTCGGCGGCAGCGCGGCCTCGCGCCTGGACGCGCGTCTGGTCCACGCCGACCGCATCGCCGACAGCGCCAGCGTGTCGATCAACGACGCCGAGATCAGCGGCACCCTGGTGGTGGTGGCCAACGTCAAGCAGGGCGTCGACCCGGCCAAGGTGCGCGCCGCCATCGACGAAGAGATCAAGCGCCTGATCGAACAAGGCCCGACCGCGCAGGAGCTCGAACAGGCCAAGACCGCGAGCCGCGCCGACTTCGTCCGCGGGGTCGAACGCATCGGCGGTTTCGGCGGCAAGTCCGACGTGCTCGCGCGTTGCGCGGTGCTGCTCGGCAAGCCCGACTGCTATCGCGACGAACTCAAGGAACTCGCCGCGGCGACCCCGGCCAGCGTGCAGGCCGCGGGTCGGAAGTGGCTCGGCGTCGGCTCGCATACCCTGATCGTGCAGCCCGGCGACAAGCCGGCCTCGTCGCTGCCGGAAACCGTGCGCGCCGCGCCCGCGACCCAGCCGGCGGCGATTCCAGCCGCCGACCCGCGCTTCAAGACCGTGGCCTCCCCGGTCGACCGCAGCACCGGCGTGCCGGTGACCCAGCGCTTCCCCGATCTCAACTTCCCGACCCCGCAGCGCGCACGCCTGGGCAACGGCATGGAAGTGGTGCTGATCGAGCGCCACGAAACCCCGGTGGTGCAACTGGCGATGGAGTTCCCCGGCGGTTTCAGCGCCGACCTCGGCAAGAAGGTCGGCACCGCCAGTTTCGGCATGGCGATGCTCGACGAAGGCGCCGGCGACTACGGCGCGCTGCAACTGTCGGCGCGCAAGGAAGCGCTCGGCGTCGAGCTGTCGTCCAATGCCAGCCTCGACAGTGCCAACGTGGCCATGTCGGCGCTGACCGACAAGCTTGAGCCGTCGCTGGACCTGTTCGCCGATGTGGTCCGCCGCCCGCGGTTCGAGGCCGCCGAGATCGAACGCGTGCGCGCGCAGTGGCTGGCCGGGATCAAGCAGGAGAAGGCGCGTCCGCAGACCGCGGCGCTGCGCGTGTTGCCGCCGCTGCTGTACGGCGCCGGCCACGCTTATGCGATTCCGTTCACCGGCACCGGCACCGAGGCCTCGATCGCGTCGTTGAGCCGCGACGACCTGGTCGCCTTCCATCGCGATTGGCTGCAGCCCGACCGTGCCCGCGTGTTCGTGGTCGGCGACACCACCCTGGCGCAAATCGTGCCGCAGTTGGAGCGCCGTTTCGGCGACTGGAAAGCCGGCGCCAACGCACCGGCCCTGCCGGCACTGGCCACGGTGGCGCGCCCGAAGGCGCCGCGCGTGTTCCTGGTCGACCAGCCCGGCGCGATCCAGTCCAACCTCTACGTCGGCGAACTGATCGCACCGACCGGCGATGCCGGCACCATCGACTTCGATTTCGCCAACGGCGTGCTCGGCGGCGAATTCAGCTCGCGCCTCAACATGAACCTGCGCGAGGACAAGCACTGGGCCTACGGTTCCTACAGCGGCTCGGGCAATGCCAAGGGCCAGCGGCCGTGGATCGCCCAGGCCGCGGTGCAGTCGGACAAGACCGTCGAATCGTTGGCCGAACTCAAGCGCGAGATCGAGTCCTTCGCCAGCGGCAGCGCGCCGATCAGCGCCGCCGAGGTCGCCAAGATCCGCGCCTCGAACACCTTGAGCCTGCCGGGCGCGTACGAGACTACCGACGCCTTGATGGCCCAGGTCAGCGCCGACCAGCGCTACGGCCGCCCCGCGGACTACATCCTCGAGTACAAGGCGCGCAACGAAGCGATGACCCCGGCGCTGGCGCAGGCCGCGGCGAAGACGCTCGACCCGGCTGCATTGACCTGGGTGGTGGTCGGCGACTTGTCGAAGATCGAACAGCCGATCCGCGCGCTCAAGCTCGGCGAAGTCGAAGTGATCGACCAGGACGGCAAGCCGGTGCGCTGAGCCGATCGGTTGCTGTCATGCAAAGCGACGGGCCGCCTCTTCGGAGGCGACCCGTTGGCGTTTGTGGGGCAGTCGCAGTGGCCGCAGCGGTCGCTGCGGAAAAAGCAAAAGCAAAAGCAAATCCCCCGCGTCCGCTTCGCGGTCGCCGCCCCCTTCTCAAAGGGGGCAAAGGCCACGTCGTTTTGGCGCCTCGCTTGCCTGTTGTCGTCGATAGTCAGAGCGGAGCCGCGCCGCATCCATCACTTCGTTTCCCCGAGACGGATTCCCCCCTTTGCAAAAGGGGGGCAGGGGGGGATTTGCTTCCGCCTTCGTTCTCTCCGACCAGCGCCCCATTCCTACCGCGCTCAGCCGATTCCGGTGACAATGCGCGCGATCGCATCCCTAACGAGGTTTCCATGCGCGCGTTGGCAATCGTCTCCCTGGCTTCGACCCTGGCCCTGATGGGCTCGGCCTGCACCTGGGTGCAGATGGCGCCCGGCGCACAAGCGGTGCGCGTGCTCTCCGGCGGCCCGGCGCCGTCGGGTTGCGAGAAGCGCGGCGAAGTCGTCGTCGCGGTCAAGCACAACGTCGCCTTCTACGAACGCAACGCCCTGCGCGTGCGCGAAGAACTCGAAACCCTGGCGCGCAACGAAGCCCCCGGTCTGCAGGCCGACACCATCCAGCCGGTCGCGGCGCCGGCCGACGGCCAGCAGCGTTTTGCCGCCTACCGCTGCGGCCCCGGCGCGGCCCCGGCTGCGCAATCGGCGCCTTCTGCGGCCGCCCAGACCTATCCGGTGGGCGGCTGAGCGCATTTCCAAACCCTCGCGTACGGCCTGTTAAGGCCTCTCGCGCCGTCCTAATCCACTGTTTTTAAAGGGGTTTGTGGCGAGGGGTGAGCGTCGGGTACCGGCCGCACGCCAACCATGGCTAATGCATAGGGGTCGTGAAGGCGCTAATCTGTCGCACTTTGTCCGCGAAGGGTTTGCGCCCATGCTGTTCCAACACGTCGCTATTGCCGGGCTCGCTCATGTCGATGCTCCGCGCAGGCTGACCTCCGACGAAATCAACGCCCGCCTCAAGCCCACCCTCGATCGCCTCGGCATCAAGGTCAACGTGCTGCAGGATGTCGCCGGCGTGCACGAGCGTCGTCTGTGGGATGGCGAAATGCGCGCATCCGATGCCGCCACCCTGGCTGCCGTCAAGGCGCTCGCCGATGCCGCGGTCGATACCGATCGCATCGGCCTGCTCGTCAACACCTCGGTGAGTCGCGATTACCTGGAGCCGTCCACGGCCAGCATCGTCGCCGGCAATCTGCGCCTGGGCGAGAACTGCCAGAACTTCGACGTCGCCAACGCCTGTCTCGCCTTCCTCAACGGCATGGACATCGCCGGCCGCATGATCGAGCGCGGCGAGATCGACTACGCCCTGGTCGTCGACGGCGAAACCGCCAACCTCGCCTACGAGAAGACCATCGAGCGCCTGAGCAAGGCCGACGTCACCGAGTCGCAGCTGCGCGACGAGATGGCGACCCTGACGCTCGGCAGCGGCGCCGCCGCGATGGTGCTCGCGCGCGCCGAACTCGCCCCGGGCGCCCCGCGTTACCGCGGCGGCGTGACCCGTTCGGCGACCGAATGGAACCAGCTGTGCCTGGGCGACCTGCATCACGACCGCATGGTGGCCGACGGCCGCATGCTGATGATCGAAGGCCTCAAGCTCGGCCACAAGACCTTCGCCGCGGCCAAGGCCGCGTTGGGTTGGGCGGTCGAAGAGCTCGACGAATTCGTCATCCACCAGGTCAGCCGCGCCCACACCCAGGCCTTCCTCAAAGCCTTCGGCATCGACCCGAAGAAGGTCATGACCATCTTCGGCGAGCACGGCAACATCGGTCCGGCCTCGGTGCCGATCGTGTTGAGCAAGCTGCGCGAGATGGGTCGCCTGAAGAAGGGCAGCCGCGTTGCGCTGCTCGGCATCGGTTCGGGTCTGAACTGCTCGATGGCCGAAGTGGTCTGGTAATGCCTGCCTGAGCCGTGCGGCGCGAGCCGGCGGTGCAGTCGAATACGAAAAGCCCGGCGCGAAAGCGCCGGGCTTTTTGCTTTTTGGGGTTCGGTGCCAGTGTCGCGTCGAGTGAGCCTTTGGCGTGCGCGATGTTGCTTGTCGCTGTCGCTGTCGCTGTCGTTGCCGTTGCCGTTGCCGTTGCCCCATGCTGTGCGCCGATTAGCACTCGCGAAGGCAACGGAAGACCCGGAGGGCGGCCCGCATGGAAGCGGGCCGTTTTTCATCGGGACAGGGATGTCCCGTATGAAAAATCCCCGCGTCGGCGTCGCTCGTGCGGGCCTGTGATTCAAAACAAAAGCATTTTTCTTTGGTGACTTTCTTTTGTTGCTTTAGACAAAAGAAAGTTACCCGCCGCTTTAGTGGCGGAAGCTTTTAGCGTTTGATCTTGCTGGTATGAAAGCCATAAGCAAGTGCAAAGCTTCCGTCCGCTACGCGGCCGGGTTACTTTCTTTTGCTAAGCCCAAAAGTCCGTCTGGATTCCCTTCGGTCAAAGCTAACCAAAGAAAAGGGCTCTCCTTGCAAGGGCACAGGCCACGAGTGCGATGCTGTCGCCGGGATTTTCCGATAAGACGTCCCTGTCTTATCGGAAAACGGCGCACGTCCTGTGCGCCGCCCTCCGGGTCTACTGTTGACCGGCAAAGCGGCAAAGCGGCAATGCAGATCAAAATCTCGGCAACGGCAACGGCAACGGCAACGGCAACGGCAACGGCAATAAGGCGACGGTGCGGCCCAGTCCTCGACGATCGTTACCGCGCAGGTCCGGCTTGCTATAGTCGACCCCATCACGCGCCCGCCTAGACCGCCGTCGCGTCCAGGACTTCACCCACCGCAACGGAGTTGCCGCCATGGCCGAGCCCAAGAGCCACCTCGAGATCGCTCTCGCCTCGATCCCGGTATTCACCAACGACGGCACGCTCGACGTCGCCGAACTGCAGAAGCTGCTCGATCTGGCGCTGCGCGACCGGATCGTCGACGACGACGAAAAGCGCGTGCTCGACAACATCTTCAAGCAGGCCGAACTCGGCACACTCGATGCCGACGTGAAGCGCCGCATCGACGAAGCCCGCAAGCAGCACGGTATTTCCGCCTGAGACGATCCGCGTCGCGATCCGGTTGGCAACGGCCGGGTCGTGGCGATGGCGTGCGGGTCGATCGTGTCTGTCGGCATCCTTTGGTTCGGGATTCGGGATTCGCGTCGGTCATCTGCAGTCGAGATGGTTGCGCCGTAGTCGTCTTGGCGTGGTCGCGGCTTGCGCCGCTCCTACCCTAGAGCGGCTTCCGGGTAGGAGCGGCGCAAGCCGCGACCGCGGACTCCCTGATCGCGGCGTCGCTATCGGTACCCGATCACCTCAGGTCGTGAGGCAGCTCGGCCTAGCTGGCGTCGAAGCGTTCGTCACCCCGGTCGCCACATAAGTGACTGAAATAAAAGCTATGTTTGGCCGGCGTGGCCACTCCCCGCCGTTCGTCGGCATATCACATGTCATGCTTGCCAGTGTCACATGTGATGATTTATCGTGAATGACATGGAACGTCGATCCTCCGCCTACTACCAGCGCAAACATCGCGAACGATTGCGCGAGAAGGGGCTGGTCAAGAAGGAGCTGTGGGTGCTGCCGGAATTTTCCGAGGAGCTCATGGCGGTGGAGCGACGGATGCGGCAGCCGCGCGGTGCGGTGTCGGGGCGAGGACGCGCGGAGGGCGCGATGAGCGATGGCAAGGTCTGGACGGCCGCGGGTTTGTACGACGCGCTGTCGCAGGACGAAGAATTCATCTACGGCGATTCGCAGATCGAGTTGATCGACGGCGCCGAACCCAGCCTGCACTTGGTCATGGCCGAATACGGCGACCTGCCGTTGTTCGTGGCCGTGGTCGGCGAGCAGATCGTGGTCGAGGCGCTGCTGTGGCCGGTCGCGCACGTGCGCGACGCCTCGGCGTTCAACGAAGAAGTGCTGCGCACCCATAAAGTGTTCCCGCTGTCGACGATCGGCATCGAGACCCTCGCCGACGGCGAAGCGGTGTACATGATGTTCGGCGCGCTCAGCGCGGCCTCGTCGCTGTCGAACGTGCTCTACGAAATCGAGACGCTCGCCGACAACGTCATCAAGGCGACCGAAGCCTACGAAACGCAGTTGCTGGAGGTGGCCTGATGTCGACGTCCGATCCGCCCGCCAATATCTGGAGCAAGCTGCTGACCTCGATCCGCGGCGGTGCGCGCGAGCTCGGCGAGGCCTGGGTCGACAGCCAGGCGCTGCGCATCCTCGACCAGGAAATCCGCGATTGCGATCTGGAACTGCGCCGCTCGCGCGAGTCGCTGGCCGAATTGATCGCCCGCCATTCGCTGGCACAGCGGCGCTTGAGCGACTCCAGCGACAAGGTCGCCGAATACGAAACCTATGCGATCAAGGCGCTGGAATCCGGCGACGAATCGCTGGCGCGCGAAGTCGCCGACAAGATCGTGCTGCTCGAAGCCGGCCGCGGCGACGACGAGCGCCACGTGCAGCAACTTGCGCTCAGCGCCACCGAGCTGCGCAAGGCCATCGCCATGGCCGAGGGCAATATCCGCCGTCTCAAGCAGCAACTCGACACGGTCAAGGCCACCGAGAGCATGCAGCGCGCGCAGGCCGCGGTCGCGCATCGCTATGCCGGGCCGCAGAACCGCTTGCAGACCGCGGTCGATTCGTTGGCGCGGATCAAGCAGAAGCAGGCCGAGCGCGGCGCGCGCATGGAGGCGGCGACCGAATTGGCGCGCCACGACGGCTCCGACGCGTTGGAACGCAAGCTGCGCGAGGCCGGCATCATCGCCGACGACGCCGGCGCCGAAGCGGTGTTACTGCGGCTGCGACAGAAACTGCCGGGCTGACCGGTTTCATGGAGGCGCCGCAGGGAGCGCGGCACGCGGGGAGGGAGGGGTGATGATCGAGTTTCTGCAGATCGTGTTTTCGTTTCCAACGGCGTTCTATTCCGTCCTGCTGGGCGTGGTCGTCGGTTATTGGCTGTTGTCGGCGCTCGGCCTGGTCGGCATGGATGTGGCCGACGGCCTGTTCGGCCATGGCCACGGCCACTTCGGCGGCGACGGTCATGTCCACGGCCCGGCGCACGGGCATACGCTCGGCGACCAATCGCTGGCCGACGGCGCCCATCACCATCAAAGCGTGTTCGATCCGCTGATGCGCCTGGGGCTCGGCGGCATTCCGGTGACTGTCGTGCTCAGCGTGCTGGTCGCCACGGCCTGGGCGCTGACCTACCTCGCCGACCTGTATCTGCTGCGCCTGCTGCCCGATGGCGGCCTGCGTTTCGTCGCCGACATCGTCGCGCTGGTGGTCGCCTTCGTGTTGGCGATTCCGGTCGCCGCGTTCGCGCTGCGTCCGGTGCGGCGCTTGCTGCGCAAGATGCAGCCCGAGCCGCCGCGGCCGCTGCTCGGCCAGACCGCGGTGATTCGCAGCCCGGGCGTGTCCCGGGTCACCGGCACCGCGGCCATCGAGGACGGCGGCGCCGGCCTGATCCTGCAGATCCGCGACGAAGGCGGCGAACGTTTCAAGCGCGGGGACCGCGTGGTGTTGATCGAGTATCTCGCCGACCAGAACGCCTACCGCGTGGTCAGCGAAGACGAATTCCGCGGCGCCTGACCCTCGTCGGTCGCCGCCATCCGTATCGAAGTCGAGTCATAGGGAGATGCAAGAATGAATTTTCCGTCGGGTATTTTCATGGTCCTGACCCTGGTGGGTCTGGGCATTCTGGTCGTGTTCGTCCTGCTGATGATGTTCAAGGCCTTCTACATCAAGGTCCCGCAGGGCACGGCGCTGATCGTCAACGACATGTCCTCCATGCCGAAGGTGCATTTCACCGGCGCGCTGGTGTATCCGGTGATCTACAAGAAGGAGTTCATGAAGATCTCCCTGATCACCCTGGAGGTCGACCGCCGCGCCAAGGACGGCTTGATCTGCAAGGACAACATGCGCGCCGACATCACCGTGGCGTTCTACCTGCGCGTCAACGAGACCCAGCAGGACGTGTTGAAGGTCGCCAAGTCGATCGGCGTGGACCGCGCCTCCGACCGCACCGCGGTCAATGAGCTGTTCAACGCCAAGTTCTCCGAGGCGCTGAAGACGGTCGGCAAGCAGATCGACTTCGTCAAGCTGTTCGAGAACCGCCAGGAATTCCGCGACCGCATCGTCGAGGTGATCGGCAACGACCTCAACGGCTATGTGCTCGAAGACGTCGCCATCGACTACCTGGAGCAGACCCCGAAGTCCTCGCTCGACCCGACCAACATCCTCGACGCCGAGGGCATCCGCAAGATCACCGAGCTGACCGCGGCGCAGAACGTCATCACCAACGAGCTCGAGCGCAACGAGCAGTTGGCGATCACCAAGAAGAACGTCGAAACCCGCGAAGCGATGCTCGCCCTGGAACGCCAGCAGGCCGACGCCGAGGCGCGGCAGAAGCGCGAAATCCAGACCATCCAGGCGCGCGAGCAGGCCGAAACCGCCAAGGTGCAGGAAGAAGAGCGGCTCAAGTCCGAGCAGGCGCGCATCTCGGTGCAGGAGCAGCTCGACATCCGCGAGCAGAACCGCCAGCGCGAAGTCGAAGTGGCCCAGCAGAACCGCCAGCGCGCGGTGGTGATCGAGGTCGAAAAGGTTACCCGCGCCAAGGATCTGGAAGTCGTCTCGCGCGAACGCGAGGTCGAACTGAACCGGATCGAAAAGGAAAAGGCGCTGGAAGAACAGCGTAAGGAAATCGCCAACGTCATCCGCGAGCGCATCGCGGTCGAGAAGACCGTGGCCCAGGAAGAAGAGCGCATCAAGGAAGTGCGTGCGGTGTCCGAGGCCGATCGCGCCAAGCAGGTGACGGTGCTGAACGCGCAGGCCGCGGCCGAGGAAGAGCTGGTGCGCCAGGTCAAGCAGGCCGAGGCCAACGAGACCGCATCCAAGCACCGCGCCGGCGAGATGACGGTGCTGGCGCAGGCCGAGCTGGAAGCGGCCGGCAAGCAGTCCGAAGCCAAGAAGAAGCTGGCCGAAGGCATCGAGGCCGAGCGCGCCGCGCCCGGCCTGGCCGATGCGCGGGTGCGCGAAGTCACCGCCGCGGCGAGCGAGAAGGAAGGCATGGCCAAGGCGCGCGTGATCGCCGAGACCCTGGCCGCGGAAGCGCGCGGCGAGCAGGAGAAGGGCCTGGCGCAGGCGCGCGTGATCGAAGCGCAGGCCGACGCCAAGCAGAAGCAGGGCCTGTCCGACGCCAAGGTGCTGGAAGAGAACCTGTTCGCGCAGGCGCGCGGCGACGAGCAACTGGGTGCGGCCAAGGCCAAGGCGACCAAGGACCTGGGTCTGTCGGAAGCCGAAGTGCTGCTGCAGAAGTTCAAGTCCGAGGCCGAAGGCCTGTCGCAGAAGTTCGGCGCGCTGGATTCGCTGAGCGACCAGGCCCGCTCGCACGAGGAGTTCCGCATGCAGCTGGAGAAGAACTTCGAGCAGGCGATCGCTTCGATCGAAGCCAACAAGGAAGTCGCCAAGGAGCAGGCCGATGTGCTGGCCGCGGCGCTCAGCAAGGCCAACATCGACATCGTCGGCGGCGAAGGCGAGTTCTTCAATTCCTTCGCCAAGGCGCTGTCGGTCGGCAAGGCGATCGAGGGCGTGGCCGGCAAGAGCCCGATCGTGCAGGACGTGCTGCAGCGTTTGCTGGCCAAGTCGGACGGCAAGTCCGACGGCAAGGGCGAAGGCAAGGCTTCCAGCGAGACCGTGCTGGACTCCTGACCGCTCGCGGCCGGAACCCAGCAGCACGGACCCAGGAACGCGCCGCCGCCATCGGCGGCGCATGGCAGCACGCCGGCGGCGCGGCTCAGCGCGCGGCCGGCAGGATCGTTAGGACGGACACATGGCGGACACCAAGCCGGGCACGGCGACGGGCGAGAACGCGAACGACGGCGGCAGCGCAGCGGCGAATCAAGCCGTCGACCAGGCGGTCGCCCAGGGCGGCGCTTATGAGGTATTGAGCAAGCGCCTGGCCGAACAGGGCCAGCGCCTGCGCGACATCGCCCAGGGTCTGAACCAACAGCGTCTCGACGAGTTCGGCAGCAGCCAGATGGAGGTGGTCGGGCGTTTCCGCCTGCGCACCGAGAACAACTGCGTCGCGCGCGACATCGTCCAGGTCGGCGACTGCCTGGTGTTCGGCTACAACGTCTTCCTCGGGCTCAAGAAAGAGACCCGGGTCGAGGACGTGTTCGCGCTGTACAAGCTGGTGCAGGGGCCGGAGGGCTACGACGTCACCCCGGTCGAGCTCAAGGGCAGCTTCCTCGGCATCGACAGCTTCGCCCAGGATTTCCGCGAGCTGTACGCGTACTACAAGAACACCCGCCTGATTCAGCTGATCGTGCGCGACGGCAAGCTGCTGGCCGCGTTCCAGATCGGCGAGCGCATCACCGACCTGCGCGTGTTCCGCTGGGCGATCGCGCCGGGCGGCGAGGTGAGCTACATCGACAACCGCGGCGAGCGCGACATCGCGCTGCCGGCGCCGTTCGATTTCGAGTGGACCCGCGCGACCCGCGAGATGGTGGTCAACGGCCGCCACCCGCATCTGAACATTCTCGACAGCGTGTTCGTCGAGACCGTCAACGGCGACCTCACGGTCAAGATCGAGAACAACACCGAGGACGGCCAGGGCATCTACCGCGAGCCGGTCGCCGACAAGACCCAATCGCTCGACGATGCTCAAGTCGATTACGCCCGCGTCGGCAGCCTGATCCTGCTCAAGATCCTGCCGTATCGCGAAGAGCAGTGGCGCTACCTGGTCTTCAACACCCTGACCCGCAAGGTCGTGCGCCTGGACGAGATCGGCCTGGCCTGCATCCAGTTGCCCGAAGACCACGGCATCATCTTCCCGGGCGGCTATTACCTGCAGAACGGCGAGCACAAGCGCTTCGACCAGGCGATGGACGGCATGCGCTTCAAGCGCACCATCCGCTCGCCGAACGGCGAAGACGTGCTGTATCTGTTCTACGAGCCCGAGCAGGGCCGCACCGCGATGTTCACCTACAACATGATCGAGCGGCGCCTGCAGACGCCGATCTTCGGCCATGGCTACGCGCGCCTGGAAGACGGGCGCATGGTGATCTTCGCCACCGAAAGCGACGAGCCGACCCGGGTGCACCCGATGCAGGTCTGGCAGACGCCGTACTACAGCGACGAGTTCGCGGCGAAGCAGCCGGCCGGCAACAGCTTCATGGGCAAGATCGGCAACGCCGAGCTGGTGCGCGGCGTGTCGGAGCTGATGAGCCTGTCGCGCGAGATCGAGGCTACCGAAGTCTCGGCGCAGCGTTACGGCCTGCTGGCGCAGAACACCCGCCGTTTGTTCGACGCCCACCATTGGTTGTCCGACCCCGCCTGCGCCGGCACCGCGCCGCTGCTGCGCGAGATCGCCGCGACCGCCGAGTCGGTGCTCGACGAGTACGAGAAAGTCGAAGGCATCCGCAGCCAGTCCGAGCGCGCGATGACCGAGGCGCGCACGCGCCAGAAGGCCTTGCTTGAGGCCCTGCAGCCGGAAAACTGGGAGCGGGTGCAGGAGTTCGTCGACGCCCTCAACGGCCTGACCGCGCAGCGCGGCCATCTGCTGACGATCCGTGACTACCGCTACATCGACGTCGCCGGCATCGATGCGATGGAGCAGGCGCTGATCGCCGCGCACGAGCGCACCGCCGCGGCGACCGGCGCCTTCCTCGCCGGCGACAAAGCCCTGCTGCCGTTGGCCGAGCGTTTGCACGCGTTGGAAACGCAGGCCCAGCAGGCCGTCAGTGTGGCGCAATTGCTCGAACCGATCGGACAGATGCAGGCGATGTCGGGCGACCTCGACATGCTGTCGGCGCTGATGGCGACGCTCAAGGTCGACGACGCCACCCAGCGCACCCGCATCGTCGAATCGATCTCGGAGATCTACGCCAAGCTCAACCAGGCCAAGGCGCGCGCCGAGCAGCGGCGCAAGAGCCTGGGTTCGAGCGAGTCGGTGGCCCAGTTCGGCGCCCAGTTCACCCTGTTCGGGCAGAGCATCGCCAGCGCCCTGTCGCTGGCCCAGGACCCCGAGCGCGCCGACGAGCAATTGTCGCGGCTGATGGTGCAGCTGGAGGAGCTGGAAAGTCAGTTCGGCGAGCACGAGGCCTTCCTCGGCGACATCCTGTCCAAGCGCGAGGAACTGCTCGAAACTTTCGAAGCGCACAAGCAGACCCTGCTCGACGACCGCCAGCGCAAGGCCCAGGCGGTGATGGATGCGGCCACCCGCATCCTCGACGGCCTCGGCCGGCGCACCGCGCGCTTCGCCGGCAGCGACGAGCTCAACGCCTTCTTCGCCAGCGACCCGCTGATCCTCAAGCTGCGCGAACTGGCCGAGCGCCTGCGTACGCTCAAGGACAGCGTCAAGGCCGACGACGTCGAGGCGCGCCTGAAGGGCGCGCGCGACCAGGCGGTGCGCGCGCTGCGCGACCGCAGCGAGTTGTTCGAGGAAGGCGGCAACGTCATCAAGCTGGGGCCGCGCCACCGCTTCAGCGTCAACACCCAGGAACTCGACCTGACCCTGCTGCCGCGCGGCGACGTGCTCAACCTGCACCTGACCGGCACCGACTTCTTCGAGCCGCTGCGCAACCCCGAACTCGATGCCGCACGCGATTACTGGGGCGTGTCGATGGATTCGGAATCGCCGCAGCTGTATCGCGGCGAGTACCTGGCCGGCCTGGTGATCGAGGCGGCCAGCGCCAACCGCGACGGCCTCAGCCTGGACCTGTTGCGTCAGCAACTGGCGCAGCCGGAGCTGCTGGCGCGCAGCGTGCGCGACTTCGCCGCGCCGCGCTATCGCGAAGGCTACGAAAAGGGCATCCACGACCACGACGCCAGCCTGATCCTGCAGGCCTTGCTGCCCTTGCGCGACAGCGCCGGCAGCCTCGGCTTCGAGCCGGCCGCGCGCGCCTGGGCGGCGCTGTTCTGGTCGCAGGTCGGCGAACAAACCGATGCCCGGCAATGGCCGGAACGTGCGCGCACCGCGCGCGACATCCAGCAGTTGTTCGCCAGCGCCGCGGGCCTGGAATCGCTGCGCGCCGAGATCGCCGCGGCGATGACCGGCTATGCCCAGCAGCAGACCCTGGCGATCGACCCGGCGCTGACGCCGCGCGCCGCCGAATACCTGGTGCTGGAGCTGTCGGCCGAACACCCGCAGTTCGTGTTCAGCAAGTACGCCCAGCAACTGCTGCAGGCGTTACGCGAGAAGCTCACCGCGGCGCGGATGTGGGACGGCTTCGTCCAGGCCCTGGACGGCCTCGGCGACCGCGTCGCCGCACGTTGGGCGTTGGCGATGAACTGGGTCGAGGCGCTGGCGCGTTCGCCCGAACTCGCTCCGGTCGCGGCCTATGCCGCCGAAGCGGCGACCTTGTTGCTGCTCGACGAACGCTTCCCGAAGAAGATCACCGAGGTCGACCTGAGCGCGCCGGTGCAGGGCCTGCTCGGCGAGCATCCGCGCATCGTCGAAGGGCGCATGAACCTGGCGATCGACGACTGGTCGGCGCGCCTGCGCCACCACCGCGAAACCTTCGTCCCCGGTTTCCAGCGCTACCAGGCCTTGCGCCAGGAAATCGTCGGCCGCGAGCGCCACGCCCTGCGCCTGGACGAGTTCAAGCCGCGCCCGTTGACCTCGTTCGTACGCAACAAACTCATCAACGACGTCTACCTGTCGGTGATCGGCGACAACCTCGCCAAGCAGATGGGTACGGTCGGCGAGAGCAAGCGCAGCGACCTGATGGGCCTGCTGATGATGATCTCGCCGCCGGGCTACGGCAAAACCACCTTGATGGAGTACGTGGCGCATCGGCTGGGCCTGATCTTCATGAAGATCAACGGGCCGGCGCTGGGCCACGAGGTGCGCTCGCTCGACCCCGAGCAGGCGCCCGATGCGACCTCGCGCCAGGAACTCGACAAGCTCAACCTGGCGCTGGAGATGGGCAACAACGTGATGCTGTATGTCGACGACATCCAGCACACCCATCCCGAGTTCCTGCAGAAATTCATTTCCCTGTGCGACGGCACCCGCCGCATCGAAGGCGTGTGGAAGGGCCGCACCCGCACCTACGACATGCGCGGCAAGAAGTTCTGCGTGGTCATGGCCGGCAACCCGTACACCGAGTCCGGCGAGGTCTTCAAGATCCCGGACATGCTCGCCAACCGCGCCGACATCTACAACCTCGGCGACGTGCTCGGCGGCATGGAAGCCTCGTTCGTGCTCAGCTACATCGAGAACAGCCTGACCTCGAACCCGGTGCTGGCGCCGCTGGCGACGCGCGAGATGGCCGACCTGTATCGCTTCGTCGACAAGGCCCAGGGCAAGCCGTTCTCCGCCAACGAACTCAGCCACGCCTACAGCGGCGCCGAGATCAACGAGATCGTCGCCACCCTGGAGCGGTTGGTGAAGGTGCGCGACGTGGTCTACCGGGTCAATCAGCAATACATCGCCAGCGCCGCCCAGGCCGAGAGCTACCGCACCGAGCCGCCGTTCAAGCTGCAGGGCAGCTACCGCAACATGAACAAGCTCGCCGAGAAGATCTCGCCGGTGATGAACGAGGCCGAGCTGCAGCAGCTGATCGGCGACCACTACCTCGGCGAGGCGCAGTTGCTGACCAGCGGCGCCGAGGAGAACCTGCTCAAGCTCGGCGAGATGCGCGGCACCCTCGACGAGGCCCAGGCCGCGCGCTGGGCCCAGATCAAACGCGACTTCCAGCGCAACAAGGCGATGGGCGCGGGCGACGCCGACGTCGGCACCCGGGTCGTGGCGCAGCTCAACGACCTGGTCGAGAGCGTGCGCTCGCTCGATCAGTCGGCCACCCAGGCCGCGAGCCGTGCCGAGCCGGCGCCATCGGCGCCGTGGCAGGAAATCCTCGCGGCGCTGGAGCGCGTGGCGCAAGCGCAGGCGCAACCGCCGGCGACCCCGGCCGCCCCGGCGCCGGATCTGGGCAAAGTGCTGAGCGGTCTCGGCTCGTCGCTGCAGACCTCGCTGGTGCCGTCGCTGCAGTCGGCCTTCGACCCGTTGGTCAACCACCTGCAGGACAGCAGCGAACGCCAGACCCGCCTCAACGAAGCTCTGGTCGAAATCTTCAAGCGGCTCGGCCAGCGCGACGTCGACGACGCGCCGACGCGCGCCGAGATGACCGAGCAGCAGCGCGAATTGCAGCGTGCGCTCAACGAATTCGCCGACCGCCTCAACGGTCGCATCCAACGCTAAGGAATAGGCAGGGACATGGATTTCGGCCGACTCGATCAGACCTTGCGCGACAGCATCGCCGATCGCACCCTCGACAACGAGGAGAAGTTCGAGCTGCGCGAACTCGGCGCCGGACTCGGCAGCGAACGCGTGCGCTATCTGCGCAACCGCGCCTTCGACATGACCCGCGAGCTGATGCTCGGCGAGCCGGTGCATGCCCTCGACGGGCTGCGCTGGCTGGAGCAGGTGATCAAGACCCTCGACGTGGTCGCCGCGCCCACGGTGGCGTCGAGCGCCTATTTCGCCCCCGGCGACGCCTGCCTGCGCAAACTGCGCGAGTTGTGCCGCGGAGCCAAGCGCAGCGTCGACATCTGCGTGTACACGATCTCCGACGATCGTCTCAGCGAAGAGATCCTCGCTTGCCACCGGCGCGGCATCGCCGTGCGCCTGATCAGCGATAACGACAAGAAGTTCGACGAAGGCAGCGACGTGCTGCGCCTGCGCGAGGCCGGGGTGCCGGTGCGGATCGACGACAGCCCCTTCCACATGCACCACAAGTTCTCGTTGTTCGACGGCCGGGTGCTGGCCAACGGCAGCTTCAACTGGACCCGCAGCGCGACCACCAGCAACGAAGAGAACCTGGTGGTGACCGACGACGCCAATCTGGTGCGCTGCTTCGCCGGGCAGTTCGAGGAGTTGTGGGAGAAGTTCGTGCCGGGCGCGGATGCGGCGCGCTACTGAACGCGGATCGAGGCCAGCGCCGGATTGCCGGCGTTTCTAGCTCGTTCTCGCCCGGCATTGCGGCGTCAACGCGGACCTTTCAACCCTGGGCGGTACCGCGGCGCCCCAAGGCCACCGCGCCGCGGTCGGCCAGCTCGTCCCTGATCGCCTGGGTGTCCTGGTCGAGCATCGGCGCGGCGAACGGGGTCGGGCCGGGGGTGCGGCCGAACTTGATCGATTGGGCGACGCCGCGGTAGCGCCCGACCTGCGGGTGCTCGATCGGGCCGACGATACCTTCGGCGAGCACTTGCGGGTGGTCGAACATGTCCTCGATGCGGCGCGCCGCGGCGCAGGGCACCTCGTCGCCGAACAGCGTTTCCCACTCCATCGCGCTGCGCCGCGCCAAGGCTTCGTGCAGGCGCGGCACGATCTCGGCCACCGCCTGCGCGCGCTTGCGCACGCTGTCGTAGCGCGGGTCGTCGGCGAGTTCGTCCAGGCCGGTCTTCTCGCACAGCGATTTCCAGAAGCGCGCGGTGTTGGCCGAAATGTAGATGTGACCGTCGCGGGTCGGGTGGATACCGGTGACGCCGCCGGAGCGCATATCGCGGCCGATGTCGAGGCCTTCGCCGTCGGCCCAGATCATCCGCGCCGACTGCATGGTCAGCGCGCTGCGCAGCAAGGACACGCCGACGAACTGGCCCAGGCCGCTGCGCTCGCGTTCGTACAAGGCCGAAGACACGCCGGCGGCGAGCAGGGCGGCGGCGTAGTAGTCGACCACCGAGCCGTAGATGATCTCCGGCGGTCCGCCGCGTCGCCCTTGCAGAGCGCACATGCCGGTCATGGTCTGCAGCACCTGGTCGTAACCGGCCTTGTCCTTCATCGGCCCGCTCTCGCCGTAGCCGCTGACCGCGCAATAGATCAGGCGCGGGTTGATCAGTTGCAGGCGCTCGAAATCGATGCCCAGGCGCTTGGGCACGCTCGGGCGGAAGTTGTGCACCAGTACATCGGCCTCGCGTACCAGGCGCAACAGCACGGCATGGTCGGGCGGGCGCTTCAGATCCAGGACGATGCCGCGCTTGCTGCGGTTGACGCCGAGGAAGGCGCGGCTTTCGCTGGCCAGGGTCGAGGGGTATTGGCGCAGGTTGTCGCCGTCGGGCGGCTCGATCTTGATCACGTCGGCGCCCTGGTCGGCGAGCAGGGCGCAGCCGTAGGGGCCGGCGATGTAGGCGCTGAGGTCGAGCACGCGGATGCCGCCGAGCGGGCCGGCCGGGGCCGTGCGCTCGGACGTCGGGTCGGGGGGAATGGAGTCCATGCGGTGCGCGTCCGAAAGCCTAGAGCCTGATGCCGGGTTCACTGTGCGCCTGTCGCCGCGGTCGAAACAGCCACGCGGCATATGTTCTGGCAGCACAAATTCTTGCTTGGCCGGTGTGGACTGTGCGTGCAGTCACGGGACGGGCGGCGATGAGCGCAGGGGCATGGGCGCGAGCGACATCCAGGTCAGGCGCCAGGCGCCGTCGACGCGGCCGCCGGCGCAGTAATACGGACGCAACACCAGCGGCGCGCGGTAGCCCGGATCCAGTTCGATGCGCGGCACCGCTTCGATCGCGTCGGGACCGCTCCAGCGCAGCCAATCGCTTTGCGGCGCCGATGGTAGGCGCAGGGTTTCCTCGGTCTTGAAGCCGTCGATCAGGCCGGTCGCATAGACCAGCGGCCCGCAGGCGACGGCCAGATATTCGTAGCGCAGCACTTCCTGCGCCACCGCGCTGCCGTCGGGCGCGCGCGACTCCTGCACGTTGCGATGGATCGCGGTGTGGGTGCGCGGGGCCATCGGGAACTGCGCGAGCACTTCGTCGCCCGCGCCCCACTCGCGGTCGATGACGAGGTAGTCGCCGGCGACGATCGCCGCGTCGGCGGCGACGCCGTCGACCGACACCTGCGCCGCCGCGGCCCAGGAAGGAATGCGCAACTTGATGCGGAAACGCGCATTGCGTTCGGGGGCGATGCGCAGGCGGATCGCGCCGTCGAAGGGATAGGCGGTGTCCTGTTCGATGTCGACCCGGCCGGCGCTCTGCAGCTCGATCCGCGCCGAGCCCGGTCCGTACAGATTCACCGCGATGGCGTCCTCGCCGACCTGCGCATAAGCGACGCCGGGAATCTCCTCGACCGCCATCGCGCCGCTGGATTTGCAGCAGCGCCAGTACGTGGTGTGCACGCGGCGCCCGTTCGGGAACACGTAGTAGCACCAGTTCTCGCCGTCGGGCGCCTGTGCGCCGAGCAGGTCGTTATAGGCCGAGCGTTCGATCTCCTCGGCGTAGCGCGCCTCGCCGGTGATCGCGAGCAATTCGCGGTTCAACTGCATCCAGGCCAGGGTCGAGCAGGTTTCGACGTAACCGTGCGGATCGAACACACCGGCCGGATTGAACACCTCGCGCGAACGCTGGGCGACGCCGCCCCAGGGGCCGCCGCCGAGGCTGAGGTGATGTTCGAGGATGCTGCGCCACAGGTTCTCGACGGCGCGGCGGTAGCGCGGCTCGCCGGTGGCGCGATGCAGCTTGGCCAGGCCGACCAGGTTCCAGGCCAGCTGATAGGCCTTGCCGGTGGCGATCTGCGCGGCGTCGGTGCCGTCCAGCGCTTGCGACAACAGGCGCAGGTCCGGATTGCGTTCGGCCTGCTCGAGCACGGTCAGTGCGAGTTCGAGATAGGCCTGCTCGCCGGTGGCGAAGTACAGCTCGACCGCCGGGTCCATCAACACCGTCGCCGACAGACCGTGGTGGTTGCCGAGTTCGTTAATGTCGATGGCGCCGTCGGCCAGGGTGCGCCGGCACAGATCGCCGATGCGCCGGGCCGCGTCGAGATAGCGCGGTGCGGGGAAGTGGCGATGCACTTCGAGCAGGCCGAGAATCAGATAGGCGTGGGTCCAGATGTCCCAGGTGCGCACGCTCGGCGCACCGTCCCAAGTGCCCGGCTTGGGCGGCTGCTTGCGCATGAAGCGGCGTTCCGGCGCGTAGGTGCCGAGATAGCCGTCGTCTTCCTGGGTCGAGACCAGGAAGTCGGCGACCGCGAACAGGCGCGCGCGCAACGCTGCATCGCCGCTGCGCGCGGCAGCCTTGGCCGCCGCGATCAGCCACTTGCCGGCGTGCTCGCCGTACCAGTCGCCTTCGAGGTTTTGTTGTCTGTGTTGCGGAGCGAAGATCGCGATCGCCGGACTGTGCTCGTCGACGATGAAATGCGAGAGCCGGCCGCGGCGGTTGGCATCGAGGGCCTCGCCGAGCAGGCCGCCGAGGCGGACCCCGACGGTCTGGAGCGCGGGCGCGCCGCGATGCGTGTCGGTGCTCATGTGGCATCGACCACGCAGCGGAAGCCGATGCAGCCCGAGCGGTCCTTGCTCGGCGCCATCAGCAGGTACTTGCCGTGCTGGTCGAGCCGATAGGCCTGCGGGAAATACCAGTGCGAGGTCTGCGGCCGGTAGGCGCTGCCGCCGCGCAGGATCGCCGCGCGGGTGTGTTCGTCGAGATACTCGTCGCTCCATTGCCAGACGTTGCCGACCAGGTCGAGTACGCCGAACGGACTGGCGCCGGCCGGATGCGCGTCGACGTCGTCGGGCGCGCGCAGGCGCCGGCCGCGGTTGGGCGCGGGCACGGCGTCGTCGCGCCAGTCCTCGCCCCAGGGATAGCGGCGGCCGTCGTGGCCTTGCGCGGCATACTGCCACTCCCACTCGCGCGGCAGGCGCTTGCCGGCCCACTGCGCATAGGCCCGTGCATCCTCCAGCGCCACCCAGGTCACCGGCTTGCGTTCCCAGCCCGGGCGCGGCGCACCGTCGACCCAGTCGCGCAGATAGTTGTGGGCATCGCGCGGGACATAGCCGCTGTCGGCAACGAACCTTTGATACTCGGCGTTGGTCACCGGGGTGCGATCGATGAAGAAACGCGGCAGGCGCATGCGCTTGCGATGGTTGCGGCGCGCGCTGTCTTCCCAGGGGTATTGGACGTCGACGCCTTCCCAGGTCTGGCCTTCGATCTCGATGCCGCCGACGACGAAATCGAACTCGCCGGCCGGGATCTCGATCATACCCGGCGGCGCCGTAGCGGCGGCCGCGACCGGCTCGATCGGCACCAGCCGTTGCGGCAAGGCGCGCCACTGGTTCGAGTAGCGATGCAGCGGCGTCGCCGCCAATTCGTTCATGCGGGCGAGGAAGGCGTCGAGGCCGTCGATCTCGGCGCCGGGCGCCAGCGCGAGCACGGCGCCGAAACCGCGGCCTTCGAGCACGAAATCGAACGCCGCGCGGCCGCCGTCGAGCCGCGGCTGCAAGGCCACGCCGTTCCAGGCGTCGAAATAACGCGCACCGTCGACGTGGTCGACCGCGATCTGCTCGCCGGCAATTTCATATTCGTTGCGGTTGACTAGTGTCCATAGCGTGCTGCCCGCGTGCGGGAAGCGGCTGGCGAACACGCCGGCCTGCAGGGTGTGCGCGTACGGGCGCCAGTCGGCGCTGACGAAGTGGGCCGGAAATGTTCGCTCGATCGTGGCGATGCGGCGCAGGGTTTCGGCGTCGCGTTCGCCGAGCTGGTTCCACAGGCCCCAGACGTTTTCCCAGGCGTTGTAGCCGATGCCGTTGAAGAAGATGTACTGCAGGTCGTGGTTGCGGTCGCGGCCCCAACGGTTTTCGTAGTTGATCATGTGGCGCGGTTCCAGCCACTTGAACTTGGCCACCGGCGGAATCGCTTCGTTGGGCGCCTTCTTGCCCCAACTCTGCACGTTCCAGATTAGCGCCTCCTCGGCGCTGATGGTCGATTCGGGTTGCAGCACCACCGGGTGGCCGAGCGCGTCGCAGGCGTCGAAGAACGCGCGCGGCACGCCGTTGTAGGTATCGCCGTTGACGCCGTCGGCGCCGACCGCTTGCACCAGTTGGGCCACCGACTCCCAGTCCTTGCGGCCGCTGTCGCGGGTGCCCTGGTCCCAGGGCATGGTCGGCAGGAACACGCGCACGCCGCGGCGATGGAAGTCGGCGATCGCGCCGCGCAGACCGTCGAGCCCGCCGGGCAGGTCGGCGGCGAGGTCGAACTGATTGCGGTCGTCGACACCGATGTTCGGATACACGTGCCAGATCAGCACGCTGTCGATGCCGCCGTAGCGGCGTTCGAGATCGTCGAGATAACGATTGACGGTGTAGCGGCCGGCGACCGGATCGTAGAAATAGCGGTCCTCGGCCATCATTTGGGCGTGGACGAAATTGCGCTGCGCCCATTGCAGTTCCGGGCGGCGATAGTGCGCGTCGTCGTAGCCGATGCGGATCAGGTGTTCGCGGCGCCAGTCGCTGAGCTCGGTGATCCAGTCGTCGAGGGTGGCGTCGACATCGACCTTCCAATGGCCGATCTCGGCGAACGGCCAGCCCGGCGCCTTGCCCGGCAACGGCAGATAGCGCTGGGTGGTGACGTGCGAGAACTTGTACTCGGTGCGCACGAGCGGGCGCTCGTCTTCGCTGGCGGCGTCGGCGGCGTGGTAATCGGGAGGGCGGGGCGCTTGGGTCATGGGGACGTCGCTAAGCCTGGAGCGGGAAAGACGTGACGGCGGCCGGCATCGAATCAGCTCCTTCGGCGAGCCAGCGCTCGACCTCGTCGTGGCTCGGCACGCTGGCCTGCGCGCCGGCACGCGTGCAGGCCAGCGCCGAGGCGGCGCAGGCGCGGCGCAGTGCGGCGGCGAAGCTCAGGCCACGCGCGAGCGCCGCGACCAGTGTGCCGCAGAATGTGTCGCCGGCGGCGGTGGTATCGACTGCGCTGATGGCGAAGGCGGGCTGGTGCAGGTGCTCGGCGTCGAGGCGCGCGCGGCAGCCGCGTGCGCCCAGGGTCACCACCACGCCGCGCGTCGGAATGCGCGCCAGCGCGGCGTCGAGGTCGCCGGCGATGCCGCTGAGGACGGCGAGTTCGCCTTCGTTGACGATCAGCAGATCGATGGCATCCAGCAACGAACTCGGCAGCGGCCGTGCCGGCGCTGCGTTCAGCACCACGCGGACACCGGCGGCGCGCGCGCGCTGCGCCCAGGCTTCGACCGCGGCCAGAGGCGATTCGAGCTGCAGCAACAGATGACCGACGCCGTGGAGGTCGGGCAGATCCTCGCCGCGCAGGGCCTCGTTGGCGCCGGGCGCGACGGTGATCGCGTTCTCGGCGTCGTCGGACACGCACACGAAGGCGGTGCCGGTGGCCCGGTCGGCGACGCGCACGATGTACGGCTCGACCCCGGCCTCGCGCAGCGAACGCTCGATCGGCGCGGCGTGGGCGTCGTCGCCGAGGGCGAGCAGCATGCGCGTCGGCGCGCCGCCGGCGCGGGCGCAGGCGACCGCCTGGTTGGCGCCCTTGCCGCCCGGGAACAGGGCTAGCTCGCGGCCGAGCACGGTCTCGCCGGGCGCCGGCACGTGGCTGGCGCGGACCACGAAGTCGAGGTTGGCCGAGCCGGCGACAAGTACGCAGGAGGGCAGCGCAGCGCTCATTCCGTCGTCTCCGATTCGGCGCGGGCTGGGATCCGCAAGGCCCGATAGACCTGTCGATAGAACTCGTTGCCGATGCGCGGCAGATCCCGGCGCGCCTCGCCGTGCGGCAGATGCTGCAACAAGGCGATGGCGATCAATCGGTGTTGCGGGTCGATCGCGTAGGTCGTCGAGGCCGCGCCCGACCAACCGAACTGCCCGCGCGACCCGGGGCGCTCGCGCTTGGCCGGGTCGATCGCGACATAACCGCCGAAACCGAAGCCCTCGCCGGCGCTGTATTGGTTCACCGGCGGATCGAGCATGCCCAGTTGGTTGCGCAGCATCGCAGCGACGGTGTCGGCGCGCAGCAAGCGCGGTCGCGGCCGGGCGTTCGGGCCCGGGCTCGACGCCGCAGGGCCGGGTGGGTCGGCATCGCGCGAAGCTGACACCACCAGCGCGTCGGCCGCGGCATCGGGCAGCGCAGCCGACGGCGCGGCGATCAAGCCGCCGTCGAGCAGCATCTGGGCGAAGCGGGCGTAGTCGCGCGCGGTCGAGTACAGTCCGCCAGCGCCGCTCGGGTAGGCGTTCAAACGTGCACCGGGCTCGCGCGCGCTCGGGCCGTCGGCGATCCGCAGCCGGCCGTCGTCGCCCATGCGGGTCAGCTCGACCACGCGTTCGCGCTGCGAAGGCGACACCTCGAATCCGCTGTCGCGCATGTCCAGCGGCACGAAGATGCGCTCGTGCAGGAAGGCATCGAAGGGCTGCTCGGCGACCACTTCGATCACCCGTGCCAGCACCTCCAGCGCGGCGCCGTCGTAGCCGAAGCGGGTGCCCGGATCGGCGGCGAGCGGGGCGCGGCTCAGGCGTTCGACGAAGCCTTGCAGGTCGGCGGCCGCATGCGGGTCGTGGCGCCGCGCGATCGCCGTCGCCAACTGGTCGCCCTCAAAGCCGGCCGGGAACCCGGCGGTGTGGGTGAGCAATTCGCGGATACTGATCTCGCCTGCGGCATCGCGCAGCCGTGGCGCATCGACGCTGCCGCCGACGACGACCTGCGGCCGTGCCAGTTCGGGCAGATACGCCGACACCGGGTCGTCGAGCCCGATCCGCCCTTGCTCGACCAGCAGCATCAGCGCGGCCGAGGTGATGGTCTTGGTCATCGAGTACAGGCGGAAGATCGCATCGCACCGCATCGGTGCGCGGCGGGCCAGGTCGCGGTAGCCATAGGCCTGCCAGTCGACGATGCGTCCGTCGCGCGCGATCAGGGTGACCGCACCGAGATAGCCGTCCTCGCCGGTGACCGAGCGCATGAACCCGTGCAGTTCGGACACGTCTGCGCTCGGGGGCGATGGGGCGGCATGGCCGTCGGCCGCCGTCGCCGACCCGATGCAGGCGCCGGCCAGCGCCACTGCTGCGATCCCCGCGAAGCGCAGGCGTCGCCCGCCAACGCCGGCAAAAAGCCACCGCCGCGGACACGACGGCGGGGGCGTCGGTCCGGGGGCGGTCCGAGGGAAACGCGGCGAGGGCGGCAGACGGTTCAGAACTTGAAGGTATGGGTGAGCGAGAAGGTGCGGCCGCGACCGGCCCAGTAGTTCTGGAAGCCGCCGGGCGGCTGCGACCAGCTCAGGATGTACTGCTTGTCGAGCAGGTTCTCGATGCCGAGCGAGAACTTGCCGTAGCGTTCGGTATCGAAGTTCATGCCCAGGTCGAACAAGGTGTAGCCACGGGTACTTTCCCTGAAGTTGAAGCGCGCGCCGTCGAAGCCGCGCACATCGCTGGCGGAGAGGTTGCGCGAGAACAAGGTGGTGGCGCCCAGGCTGACGTCGCCGCGCGGGTGGAACTTCCAGGTCAGGGTCCAGGCGAACTTGTCGGGGTTGATGTCGAGCACGCCCATCGGCTTGTTCGTGCCGCCCGCACCGAAGCGGCCGGCGGCGTCGGCGGCCCAGAACGAGGTCTTGCCGCGGGTGTGCGAATACACCGCGCTGACGCGCCAGGCCTCGTTGAAGCGCCAGTCGCCGGACAATTCGTAGCCCTTGATCCGCACCGGCGCGCGCAGCAACACGAAATCGTTGGTCGCCGGATCGATCGCCAGCGACTGACCGTAGTCGGACTTGGAGTCGTAGTGCGAAGCGCTCAACGCGCCGCGTTCGCCGCGCCAGTTGAAGCCGAACTCGGTGTTTTCGACCACGATGGCGTTGAGGTCGAGCAAGTCGGCGACGCCGATGCGCGGATCGTTCGGGCAGCCGTCGGGCTGGGTGTCGCCCGGGTCGTTGGAGCACTGGATGTTGCGCAACGGAATACCGACGTTGGCCAGGGTGAAGCCTTCGCCGTAGGAGCCGAACACCGACCAGCCGTCGGTGATGCGCCAGACCGCGCCGAAGTTGGTCAGGTTCTCCTGATAGTCCAGGGTGCCGCCGTCGACATGGCGGCGGTCGCGGTACCAGGTGGTGGTGTAGCCGTCGACGTGCAGCTCGCCGTCCTCGCGGCGGATGCCGCCGCTGAGCGTGACCGGGCCGATGTCCCAGGACAGCTGCGCCCAGGGTGCGCGGCTCTTGTACTCCATCGGCGGCACCCACAGCCGGTCGGTCAGCGCCAGGCGCTGCTCGGCGGTGTCTTCGACCAGGTCGAAGCCGAGCCGCAGTTCCAGGCCGCTGACCGAGAACAGCGAGGGCCGCGCCCAGGACGTGCGCAGGCCCTTCTTGTTGGTGACGATTTCCGATTGGTCGTAGATCGAGCCCGACGGCCCGATCAGCGGATCCTGCTTGTCGATGGTGTTCTCGGGCAGGTAGCGCATCTCCTGGTCGGCCTGGTAGCCGTTGAGGGTCAGGGTGCCGCCGAAGAAGTCGGAATGGATATAGGTGAGTTGGTACTGCTTGAAATCGTTGATCGCGGCCTTGGAGCCGAAGATGCTGCCGCGCTCGGAGGTGTTGGTGCGGGTGGCGCCGCACAGCGCGGCCTCGTCCGGGCGACAGCCCAGCACCTGCACGTAGTTGGCCTTGCCTTCGATGTTGAAGTGGCTGACCGAACCTTCGATGCGCTGCACGCCGTCCTCGCCGAAGGCGTAGCCGGCCTTGAGGAACAGGTTGCGCGATTCGGTGTCGGCCAGCGAGCCGCTGGTGTTCATGCCGATGCGGCGGCCGCTGCCGTCGTAGGTGATGCCGCGGTCGAGGAAGGAAGCGCTGGCAAGCAGGTCGAAGTTGCCGGCCTTGCGGGCGAAGTTGAAGCCGAGCTTCCAGCCCTCGCTGTCGTCCTCGAACTGGGTGGTGTAGCGCGAGACGACGGTGAACTCGTTGCCTTCTTTGGTCGGGGCGGCCGAGAGGTAGTTGATGATGCCGCCGGCGGCGCCGATGCCTTCGGACGCGGAAGGGCCGTTGATGACTTCGATGCGGCCGACGATGCCCATGTCGGTGAAGGTGCCGTTGCGCGTGCCTTCGCGCAGCGGCGAACCCTGCGGCACGCCGTCGAACAGGCGCAGGGCGACGCGGCCGCGCAGGTTCTCGCCGGTGTTGCTCATCGCCTGCGAGGATTCGGCGTAGCCCGGCACCGAGCGCGCCAACACCGCGGTCGCGTCTTCGGTCAGCACCAGGTTGCGCTGCACTTCTTCCTTCGAGACCAGGGTGATCGCGCCGGGAATGCGGTCGACCGCTTTCGGGCTGCGCGTGCCGGTCACCACCACGTTGTCGAGATCGACCGCGGCCTGGTCGGTCGCAGCATCCTTGTCGTCGGCGCTCGCCGCGGCCTCCTGCGCGCTGGCGGGAGCGGCGCTGGCGGAACCGGCGATGGCGGAAAGCAGCAGGATGCTGCTGATCGCGGCGGTGAGTGGCTTGAGCATGTCGTGTCCCGTCCAGGCTGCGGTTGGCGGCGCGCGCCGCAACGGCGTACGCATGAACCCCGGCGTCGAGCGACGGCGGCGTGGCCGCGTCCTTGTGGCGACGTCCCCGACATCGCATGTCCCCGGAGTGAGTGCGAGCCTATGCGTTCGACTGCGCGCATAGAACCGTCGCGGACTATGTTCAGAGACTAGGATTTGTTGCTTGAGAATCAGGGTTTTCTTGCGGCGGTGCAGCATGCGCGGCGAGCGAACGCAGGCGTGGGCGGCGTTCGCGCGCATCGCCCCCGCGTCGCCCCTTCGCGCCCGCCGTTCGCGCCGCGTGCCCGCTCAGGTTTTGGCCTGCATCGCCTTGCGGCTTTCCTGCAGCAGCACGGTCACCAGGCGCACGCGCACGCTCGAACGCGACCAGACGATGCCGATGCAGCGCTTGGCGGACGCATCGGGCAGCGCGATGCGGGCGATGTTCAGGCCTTCCGGCCAGGGCCTGGCCCAGTCCGGTACCAGCGACACGCCGAGGCCGCGGTCGACCATCACCGCGATCGCGTTGAGGGCGTTGAGCTCGAAGCGCTCGCGCGGAACGATGTTGGCCGCGCGCAGGTATTCGTCGGCCTGGCGGCCGCCCCATTGGTGGCGGTCGTAGCGGATCAGCGGTTCGTTGGCGAGCAGGTCGTGCGGATCGCGCTCGGCCATCGACGCTGGCGCCAGCACGATCAGCGGTTCTTCGCGCAGCAGCTGCCATTCGCAGGTCTTAGGCAGCGGGAACGGTGCCTGCAGCACGATCGCCGCATCCAGGTCGCCCTGTTCCACCGCGTGGTACAGATCGGCCGAATAGCCGGGCTTGATGAAGACGTTGATCTGCGGAAAGGTCTCGACCATGCGCGCGAGCACGTCGGGCAGCATGCCGGCGAGCGCGGTCGGGCAGGCGCCCAGGCGCAGCTCGCCGGAGATTTCGCTTTCGTTGGCCACGCTGCGCAGGTCGGCGACGCTGCGCAACAGCTCGCGGCTGCGCGGCAGGATCCGCGCGCCTTCCTCGGTGACGCTGACGGTGCGGCCGACCCGGGCGATCAACGGCGCGCCGATCTCGCGTTCCAGGGTGCGGATCTGCTGCGCCACGGCGGCCGGGGTGATGCCGAGCACGCGCGCCGCCGCGGCCATCGAACCCTGGTCGACGATGGTCACGAAGGTGTTGAGAAATTGGGTTTCCATGGCCTCTCGCTGGCGTCGTGACGGTCGCGCGAATCGCGGCCAGCCGAGGCTACACGAGGGTCGCCAGGCCCGCGTATGCCATCAGGGGGAGGCCGGCGCGGCGGCGACCGCCGCGTCCTTGTCGCGGTAGATCGTCAATCCGTCGAGCGAGCGCGCCGGCGCCGGGAACAACAGGCTGGCGAGGTAACCGAACACGATGCACAGCAGGATCGAGATCGCCAGATAGAAGTACGGATGCACCAGGCGGAACGACCAGATCACCAGGGTCAGCACGATGCTGATGCCGATGCCGATGGCCACCCCGGGCGAATTGGCGCGGCGGGTGAACATGCCCAGGGTGTAGGCGCCGGCGAAACCGCCGCCGAGCAGGCCGGCCAGTTCGATCGACACGTCGAACAGCGAATGGATGTCGAAGCGCGACAGCAACAGCGCCGCGCCGATGCCGACCAGGCCGACCGCGACCGTGGTGAGTTCGGCGACGAACACGCTTTTCTTGGCGGTGCCGCGCTTGGCCAGCTTCTCGTAAAAATCCACCGAGATCAGCGTGGCCACGCTGTTCATGATGCCCGACAAGGTCGCCATCGCCGCGGCGAAGATGCCGGCGATGATCAGCCCGGTCACCCCGACCGGCAGTTCGGCGGCGATGAACAAGGGGAAGGTGGCGTCGATCGGCAGCAGCGGGTTCATCCGCTCCGGGTGCGATTTGTAATAGACGAACAGCGCGGTGCCGATCATGTAGAACACGAAGCCGCCGGGGATCATGATCGCGGCGAAGGCCCAGATCGAACGCCCGGCCTCGCGGTCGGACTTGGTCGACAGGGTGCGCTGCATCAGCACCTGGTCCTTCGGGAAGGTCAGCACCACGTCGAACAGCACCAGGAACACGAAGCCCCAGACCGTGGCCTTGGTCATGTCGAAGCTGAAGTCGAACAGGTGCATCTTGTCTTCGGCGCGGGCGATGGCGAGGAATTCGCCGAAGCCGCCGTGCAACTGCCAGACGATGAAGCCGATGGCGAACACCGCGCCGCCCATCTTGACGATGACCTGGACGAAATCGGTCCAGATCACCGCCTTCATGCCGCCCATCGCGGTGTAGACGATGGTGAAGCCGCCCATCAGCAGCACGCTCCAGAACACGCTGATGCCGGTGATGGTGGCGATCGCCAGCGCCGGCAGGAACAGGATCACGCTCATGCGGCTGCCGATCTGGGTCAGGATGCACAGCGCGCTGGCGAGCATGCGGATCGCCGGATGGAAGCGCGTCTCCAGGTAGGAGAACACCGACATCAGGTCGAGCCGGCGCAGCAGCGGCACGATCCAGATCGCCACGAAGATCAGCCCGAGCACCGCGATGAGGTTGTTGGTGAGGTACTGCCAGTTGCTCTCGAAGGCCTTGGCGGGAATGGCGATGAAGCTGATCGAGCTGGTGTTGGCGGCGTACAGGCTGACGCCGGCGGCCCAGAACGGAATGCTGCGGCCGCCGACGAAGAAATTGGCGGTCGAGTTGCGTTTCTCGCGCAGATAGAAGTACAGGCCGATGCCGATCATGCCGGCCAGGTAGACCACGATCACCAACCAGTCCAGCCAGTGCAGCAACAGCTTGTTGGCCTGCACTTGCGCGGTCGCGAAGGCGGTGCGGCGGCCGTCGGCCGAGGGCTGCGTCCACAACAGGCCGTCGGGCCAGGCGGCGGTGAGCTGCGCACCGGCCAGTTGCGCGCCCGGCAGCGGCGCCCAGGCGCTGGTGATGGTCTGGTAGGTCATCGGCGTCGCCGTCGTCGCCCCCGGCGCGATCACCGGATACAGCACGTGGGCCTGGCCGAGGGCGCGGCCGGCACCGGGCAGCACCTGCCCGGGTACCGCGCCGGCCTGGCGCCAACCGTGTTCGGCCGACCAGCGCAGCAGGCGGTCGGCGCCGCCGTGGGGATCGGCGACGGCGACGAACAGGGAGCGGGTCTGCACCACCAACGAGCGCGGCGCGCCGGCGCCCGGCCAGATCGCGACGGCGCTCCAGGCGAGGCTCGCATCGGCGAGGCCGCGTTGGAACAAATGCAGTGCGCCGCCGGCATCGCGTCCGGCCACGAACAAGGTCTCGGCGGACAAGGCGCCACGCACCTGCGACAAGGCGGCCGGCAACGGCGGCAGCGGGGCGAGGCGCAGGCCGCGCTCGTCGAGCGACAACTGCGCGACCGCGGTGGCATCGGCGCTGGCGTCGGAGACGGCATAGGCGCGGGTGCCGTCGCCGATCAGCGCAGCGACCGTGGCCGTATCGGCGGCGGTATCGCCGGTGCGCAAGGCGGTCCAGGCGGCATCGCCGGGTGCCAGGCTCCAGGCGCCGTCGCGGGCGATGGCGACAGTGCGGCCGTCGACGGTGGCCACGCCGAGCAGCGGCGAGGGCGTGTCGAGCGCAGGCAGGCTGGCACTGCGCAAGGGCGTCAGCGGTTCGGCCTGCACGGGCGCGGCCACGATCGTCAGCACGGCGCAGGCGACGAGCAGGCGCCGCGCGATGCGCTGCGCGAGCGTGGCGAGCCCCCGGGGCGAGGGAGCGGTGGGGGCGGTCGGGTGATCGATACGCGGCGGACTCATGTGCGCTCCGCGGCCGCGACCAGGGCCTGGGCGCGCTTGAGAAAGGGCAGGTCGATCATGCGGCCGTCGACGACGAAGACGCCACGGCCGTCGGCCGGCATCGCCTCGGCCGCGGCCAGCACCCGTCGCGCCGCCGCCAGCTCGCTGGCGCTGATCGCGAAGGCGGCGTGGGCCAGCGCGATCTGGCGCGGATGCACGCAGGTCTTGCCGAGATAACCGAGCCGGTGCGCGGCTTGCGCCTCGGCGCTGAAGCCGGCGTCGTCGTGCAGGTCGGCGTAGGCGCCGTCGAGCGCGAACACGCCGGCCTGGGCCGCGGCCATGCGCACGGCGAACATCGCCGCATGCACGTTGGCGCGGTCGCGGCGGTCGATGCCTTCGGCCTCGAACAGATCGCCCAGGCCGAGTTGCAGCCCGGCCACGCGCGGATGCGCGGCGGCGATCTCGGCGGCATGGCCGAGCGCGCGCGGGGTTTCGATGTTGACCAGGACCGGGATCGGCGGCGCGGCGGCATTGTCGGCCTGGGCGCGTTCGATCGCCGCGACCGCCGCACGCAGCGCGCTCGCCGATTCGATTTTGGGCAGGTTGATCAGGGTTACGCCGGCGCGCGCGACCGCGGCGAGGTCGGCGGCGAAGTGCGGCGAGGCGGGGTCGTTGACGCGCACGATGACGACCTTGGGCGAGGCCGCCACCGCCGCCGAGGCGACGAAGGCCGCGACCGCGGCGCGCGCGGCGTCCTTGGCGTTTTCGGCGACCGCGTCCTCGAGATCGAACGACAGCGCATCGGCCGGACCGGCCAGCGCCTTGGCGAACAATTCCGGCCGCGACCCGGGCACGAACAGCTTGCTACGCATGGATCACCGCGGCGGGATGCGAATCGTCATGGGGCTGGAGTGTGCGACAAGCGGAGCGCGGCAATCGCACAGGGCCGGCATGTTCAAACGATAGGTTTTGTTTCGATCCGCGCCGCCGGCGATCCGGCGCGCGGCCCTGGAATCGGCGGTTTCGGCCGGGCAACGTCGTCGAAGCGGCATCGATCCGGCGTCGAAGCGGCGGGAGCGTTCCCCATCGGGCCGATGCAGCCGATAATGGCGCCTGTCCGCCCAGGTCCGCGCCCGTTCGCGTGCCGCCAACGAGCCGCCGATGACCTCCAGCCGCAGTTTTCCCGACTACCCCTTCCAGCCGCAGCGTTTCCAGGTCCGTCCCGGGATCGAGATGAGCTATCTCGACGAAGGCCCGCGCGATGGCGAGGTCGTGGTGATGCTGCACGGCAACCCGTCGTGGAGCTATTACTGGCGCAGGCTGGTGCTGGCGCTGCGCGACCCGAGTTCGGGCAAGGCCTATCGCTGCATCGTCCCCGACCATGTCGGCATGGGCCTGTCGGACAAGCCCTCCGACGATCCGGCAGTGCAGCCGCATTACGCCTACACCCTGCAGTCGCGCGTCGACGACGTCGAGCGCCTGCTGCAGCATCTCGGCGTGACCGGGCCGATGACCCTGGCCGTGCACGACTGGGGCGGCGGCATCGGCTTCGGCTGGGGCCTCAAGCATTCCGATCAGATCAAGCGCCTGGTCATCACCAACACCGGCGCCTTCCCGCTGCCGGCGGCCAAGCCCCTGCCCAAGCGCCTGCGTCTGGGCCGCGACTCGGCGATCGGCACCGGCCTGATCCGCGGCTTCAACGCCTTCGCCGGCGGCGCCGCGCGCATGGGCGTGGTCAAGCCGATGCCGGCCGAGGTGCGCCGCGCCTACCTGGCGCCGTACGACTCCTGGGCCAACCGCATCGCCACCTCGCGCTTCGTCCAGGACATTCCGCTCGCCGACGGCGACCTGGCCTGGCCGTTGGTACAGGCGATGGGCCGCAAGCTGCCCGAATACGCCGACCGCCCGGCCTTCATCGGTTGGGGTCTGCGCGATTTCGTCTTCGACCATCACTTCCTCAAGGGCTTCACCGACGCGCTGCCGCAGGCGCAGGTGCACGCCTTCGACGATGCCGGCCATTACGTGCTGGAAGATCAGGCCGAGGTGCTGGTGCCGGAAATCCGCGCCTTCCTCGACCGACACCCTTTGAGCTGAGCCGATGACGAACCCGACGTCGGCACCCGTCATCGAAGCAGGCGCCGCTGCGGCGAGCCGTAGCGAGACCTGCAACATCGCCGCGGCGTTGCCGGCCTGCGCGGCGCAGTCGCCCGAACGGGTGGCGATGCGTTGCCCGGGCACGCGCCGCAGCGACGGCCTGGCGAGTTACGACGTCGAGCTGACCTACGGCGAACTCGACCGCCGCAGCGATGCGATCGCCGCCGGCCTGGCCAAGCGCGGCATCGTGCGCGGCACCCGCACTGCGGTGATGGTGCGGCCGTCGCCGGAGTTCTTCCTGTTGATGTTCGCCCTGTTCAAGGCCGGCGCGGTGCCGGTGCTGATCGACCCGGGCATCGACAAACGCGCGCTGCGGCAATGCCTGGACGAAGCCGAGCCGGAGGCCTTCATCGGCATTCCGTTGGCCCACATCGCCCGCGTCGTGCTCGGTTGGGCGAAGTCGGCGCGCATCCGCATCACCACCGGCCGGCGCGCCTTCCTCGCCGACGACACCCTGGCGCGGGTCGAGCGCGACGGCGCCGGTGCGCCCTCGCAACTCGCCGACACCCGCCCCGACGAAGTCGCCGCGATCGTGTTCACCAGCGGCTCGACCGGCGTGCCCAAGGGCGTGGTGTTCCGCCATCGCCATTTCGTCGCCCAGATCGACATGATGGGCGAGGCTTTCGGCATCGCCCCGGGCGGCGTCGACCTGCCGACGTTCCCGCCGTTCGCCTTGTTCGATCCGGCGCTGGGCCTGACCTCGGTGATCCCCGACATGGACCCGACCCGGCCGGCGCAGGCCGATCCGGTCAAGCTGATCGATGCCATCCACCGTTTCGGCGTCGACCAGTTGTTCGGTTCGCCCGCGTTGATGGCGGTGTTGGCCAAGCACGGCCAGGCCTTGCCGGGCGTCAAGCGAGTGACCTCGGCCGGCGCGCCGGTGCCGCCGGAAACGGTGGCGGCGCTGCGCGAGCTGTTGCCGCGCGACGCCCAGTTCTGGACCCCGTACGGCGCCACCGAATGCCTGCCGGTGGCGGTGATCGAAGGCCGCGAACTGCAGTCCACGCGCGCGGCGACCGAACAGGGCGCCGGCACCTGCGTGGGCCGTGCGGTCGAGCGCAACGAGGTGCGGATCATCCGCATCGACGATGCCGCGATCGAACACTGGTCCGACGACTTGGTGTTGCCGGACGGCGTGGTCGGCGAGATCACCGTGGCCGGCCCGACCGCGACCGACAGCTATTTCCGTCGCGATGCGGCAACGCATCTGGCGAAGATCCGCGAAGTGCGCGGCGGGCTCGACCGCATCGTCCACCGCATGGGCGACCTGGGCTATCTCGACGGCGAAGGCCGGCTATGGTTCTGCGGTCGCAAGACCCATCGCGTCGAAACCCCCAGCGGCCCGCTGTACACCGAACAGGTCGAGCCGGTGTTCAACACCCACCCGAAGGTGCGCCGCACCGCCCTGGTCGGCACCGGCGCCTTCGGCGCGCAAACCCCGCTGCTGTGGGTGGAGCTGCACGAACCGCGCACCGCGCGCGCCGAGTGCGAGCGCATCGCCGAAGAACTGCGCGCGATCGGCGCGGAGCACGCGCATACCGCGGGTATCGAGCGGATCCGTTTCCATCCGGGCTTCCCGGTCGACATCCGCCATAACGCCAAGATCGGCCGCGAGAAGCTGGCGGTGCAGGCGCGCAAGGGCTGAAGCAGGCTGCGACGCAGGTCGAGGCGCGCACCGGCGGGACTCGGCTTTTGGTGTTTCGGGGCGACGAGCAAATCCCCCCTGGCCCCCCTTTTGCAAAGGGGGGAACTCGATAGGGGGAGCTCGATAGGACGGGCGACGAGGTTCCAAGAGCTCGATAGACGGCACAGCGACGGCTCGCTGTTGCCCCCTTTGACAAAGGGGGCGAACGGCCGCGCAGCGGGCGTGGGGGATTTGCTTTTTCCTCGCCAACGCACGGCGTAGGCCGTCGCGCGCAGCCTATGATGCGCAAGGTTTCCGCAGCCGCGTGCTGCCCTCACGACTTTCACGGATGCAGCAACGATGAAGATATTGGTCACCGGCGGCGGCGGTTTTCTCGGTCAGGCCCTGTGCCGCGGCCTGGTCGCGCGCGGGCACGAGGTGGTCAGTTTCAATCGCGGCCTGTATCCGGCGCTGGAACCGCTGGGCGTGACCCAACTGCGCGGCGATCTGGCCGACCGCCAGGCCGTGATCGATGCCGCGCAAGGCTGCGAGGCGGTCTTCCACAACGCCGCCAAGGCCGGCGCCTGGGGCAGTTACGAGAGCTATCACCAGGCCAACGTGGTCGGCACCGAGAACGTGCTCGCGGCCTGCCGCGCCCACGGCATCGGCAAACTCGTCTACACCTCGACCCCGAGCGTGACCCACCGCGCCACCCATCCGGTCGAAGGCGGCACCGCCGACAGCGTGCCTTACGGCGAAGGCTTCAAGGCCGCCTATGCGACCACCAAGACCATCGCCGAGAAGGCCGTGCTCGCCGCCAACGGGCCGGACCTGGCCACCGTCGCCCTGCGCCCGCGCCTGATCTGGGGCGTCGGCGACAACCAGTTGCTGCCGCGCCTGGTCGAACGCGCCCGCAGCGGCCGGCTGCGCTTCGTCGGCGACGGCCACAACCGCATCGACACGACCTATATCGACAACGCCGCGCAGGCGCATTTCGACGCCTTCGAGCATCTCGCCCCGGGCGCGCCCTGCGCCGGCCGCGCCTATTTCATCAGCAACGGCGAGCCGCGCACGGTGCGCGAGACGGTCAACGGTCTGCTCGCCGCGGTGGGCGCGCCGACCGCCGACAAGACCCTGCCGTTCCGCGCCGCCTACGCCATCGGCGCGGTCTGCGAGCTGCTGTGGACGGTGCTGCCGCTGAAGGGCGAGCCGCCGATGACGCGCTTCCTCGCCGAGCAGTTGTCGACCACGCACTGGTACGACATGGCGCCGGCCCGGCGCGACTTCGGTTACGTGCCCCAGGTGGGTTTCGACGAAGGCCTGGCGCGGGTGCGCGCCCACCATGCCCAGGCCGGCGGCGCGGCCTCGACATCCGCGTAACAGCCGGCCGGCGCGCGCCGGCTAGAATGGCCGCATGACCGACACCGCCTCGCCCCTGGACGCGCTCAAGCCGATGGCCGGCCGCGCGCTCGAAGCCGCGCTGAACCGCGCGCTCGCGCTCGATCCCGACACCCGCGAAGCGCTGCGCCCGCTCGACGGCCGCAGCGTCGCCCTGCACCTGGCGTCGCCGCCGCTGGCGCTGCGCATCGTGGTCGCCGGCGAGCGCCTCGAAGTCGGGCCGGTGCGCGACAGCGACGAGCCCGACCTGTCGGTGCGCAGCACCCTCGGCGCGATCCTGTCGCAGTTGCCCAACCTGCTCGGCGGCGCGCGCAACGATCATGCCGCGCCGGTCGGCAAGCTGCGCATCGAGGGCGACGCCGATCTGGCGCGGCGCCTGCAGCGCCTGGCCGAACGCTTCGATCCGGACTGGCAGCAACCCTTCACCGCGGTGTTCGGCGATGTGATCGGGGTGCAGGTCGCCAATACCGTTGCCGGTGCCTTGCGCCACGCCCGCGATGCCGCCGGCGCCTTGGCCGGCAACGCCGCCGAATACGTCACCGAGGAATCGCGCGACGTGGTCCCGCGCGACGAGCTGAACGCCTTCCACGACGACGTCGACACCTTGCGCGACGACGTCGAGCGCGCGGCCGCACGCGTGGCGCGCTTGCGCGACCGCGCCGGACGCGGCGCATGAGGTCGGCGGTGCGTGCCTGGCGTATCGGCCGCGTGCTGCTGCGCTATCGCCTCGACGACCTGCTCGACGGCACCCCGGTCGAACGCTGGCTCAAGCTTGCGCGCCCGTTCGTGCCGCGCGCTTCCGACGAGATCGCGGCGATGTCGCGCGGTGCGCGCCTGCGTCTGGTGTTGCAGGAGCTCGGGCCGATCTTCGTCAAGTTCGGGCAGATCCTCTCGACCCGGCGCGACCTGGTACCGCCGGACATCGCGATCGAGCTGGCCCTGCTGCAGGACCGGGTCGCGCCGTTCGACGGCGAGACCGCGCGCAAGATCGTCGAGGACGCGCTCGAGCGCCGCATCGGCGAGGCTTTCGAATCCTTCGACATCGAACCGCTGGCCTCGGCCTCGATCGCTCAGGTGCACGCGGCGCGGTTGCCGGCGCAGGACGGCAGGCCGCCGCGCGAAGTCGTGGTCAAGGTGTTGCGTCCCGACATCGAGGGCAAGATCGCCGGCGATATCGCCTTGCTCAAGGCGCTCGCCGCCCTGGTCGACCGCGCTCATCCCAGCGCCGACAAGATCCGCCCGCGCGCTATCGTCGCCGAGATCGAGAGCACCCTCGCCGCCGAACTGGACCTGCAGCGCGAAGGCGCCAACGCCAGCGTGCTGCGCCGCTTCTGGGCCGACAGCGACGACATGTACGTGCCGGAAGTGATCTGGTCGCATACCGGCGAGCGCGCGCTGACTCTGGAGCGCGTGTACGGCATTCCGTCCGACGACATCGCCGCGCTCGACGCCGCCGGCATCGATCGGCGCGCGCTCGCCTCCAAGGGCGTGCGGGTGTTCTACACCCAGGTGTTCCGCGACAATTTCTTCCACGCCGATGCCCATGCCGGCAACATCTGGGTCGACAGCGACCCGGCGCGGCGCAGCAATCCGCGTTTCATCGCCCTGGATTTCGGCATCATGGGCCAGTTGTCGGACGAGGATCAGTATTACCTCGCCGAAAACTTCATGGCGATCTTCAACCGCGATTACCGCCGCATCGCCGAGTTGCACGTGCAGGCCGGCTGGATTCCGCCGCACATCCGCATCGACGAGCTCGAAGCGGCGACGCGTGCGGTGTGCGAGCCCTACTTCACCCGACCGCTCAGCGAGATCTCGCTGGCCGAGGTGCTGGTGAAATTGTTCCGCACCGCGCAGCGTTACGAGTTGACCCTGCAACCGCAGCTGATCCTGCTGCAGAAGACCTTGCTCAACATCGAAGGCGTCGGCCGTCTGCTCGATCCCAAGCTCGACATCTGGGCGGTGGCGCGGCCGGTGCTGCAGCGCATCCTGCTGGACCGCTACAGCCCGCAGCGGCTGGCGAGCGAGTTCCGCAAGCGTTTGCCGGAGTTGGTCACGCGCGCGCCGGAAATGCCGCGCCTGCTGCACAGCTGGCTCAACCAGCAGGTGTCGGGCCAGCACGAATTGAAGATGCGCTCGCAGGACATCACCGACCTCAATCGTACGATCAAGGACGCGGTGCGGCGCACGGTCGCGGCGATCCTCGGCACCGGCCTGCTGGTAGTCGCGGCGGTGCTGTACGGCATGGAATCGGGCGGCCCGCGGTTCTGGTCGATCCCGGCTTCGTCGTGGATCGCCGGGCTCGGCGGCCTGTGGGCGTTGCTGGCGGCGTGGCCGCGGAGCAAGAACTCGAGTTGATTGCGGACGGTCTCGTTACCTCCGCGCCTCCCGTGATCGCGGCTCACGCCGCTCCAGGGGGGATTCGCATTGCAGAAGTTCCCTTTGTAGGAGCGACGTAAGTCGCGACCGCGGCCTCTCAATCTCGCGCTGAGACGGGCCGCAACTATCAGGGTAGGAGCGGCGCAAGCCGCGACCGCGCTGCAATGGTCTTGCGGCGCCTCTTTCAAGCAAGATCAGGATCAAACGCCAAGAGCTTCCGCCACTAAAGCGGCGGGTTACTTTCTTTTGTCATAAGCAACAAAAGAAAGGTAACCAAAGAAAAATGCTTTTCTTTGAATCAAGGGCCCGCACGTTCGATGCCAACGCCGGGATTTTTCATACGGGACATCCCTGTCCCGATGAAAAACGGCCCGCATCCCTGCGGGCCGCCCTCCGGGTCTTCTATCGCCTTCGCTAGTGCGAAGCTACGCACAGCCACAGCCACAGCCACAGCCACAGCAGAATCTTCACGGCGAGCAACGGCCAACACTGGTGGCTCCGCGGAGTCTCGCTTGCCGTTGCCGATCTGGCCCCGCTCGCGGTCCAAGGCGGGGTTGCCGATCACAGCAGCGCCCACCGTTCGCCCCCGCCGTGCCTGCGTAGCAGGCGCTGTGGGATTTGCTCTTGCTCTTGCCGCTGGTCTCGCCCTACTTGCCCGCCGGCGCCTTCTTCGCGGCGGAAAAATCGCCGGCGGTGTAGACGCTCAGCTGCTCGGGCTTGAGGTGCTTGCGGATCGCCGCATTGACGGTGTCGACGGTCAAGGCCTTGAATTTCGCGTCCAGGTCGGCCGAGAACTGCATGGTGCGGCCATAGAACAGGTTGCTGGCCAGGCCGGCGGCGATCGCCGGATCGGAGGCGCGGGCTTGTTCGCGCTGGGTCAGCAGGCCCGACACCGCGTCGCGCAGTTCGTCGGCGCCTACGCCGTCCTTGATCAGGCGTGCGAGTTCCTCGCGCATCGCGCGTTCGACCTTGTCCAGGTTCTGCGGCGCGGCGATCGCTTCGATCGACCAGTTGCCGGCGTCGTCGACGCCGCTGCGGCTGCTGTCGGCGTCGAGGTCGCTGCCGACGCCGTAGCTTAGGCCGTCTTTCTGACGGATGCGGTCGCCGAGGCGCGATTTGATGGTGCCGCCGCCAAGGATGTAGTTGGCCGCGACCAGGGCCGGGAAGTCGGCATCGGTGTCCTTCAGCGACAGGTTGGCGCGCGCCAGCAATACGCCGTTGGGCTTGTCCGGGGTGTCGAAGCGGCGCTGTTCGGCGGCGACCGCGGTGTAGCGGGTGTCGATCGATGCGAACGCGTGCTTGGGGCGCCAGTCGGCGAACAGGCTGCGCAGTTGTTGCTTCAGCGCGACCGGGTCGAAATCGCCGACCACGCTGATCTGGCCTTCGGCGCTGCCGTACAGATCGCGGTGATAGGCGCGGACGTCGTCGACCTTGAGCGCCTTGATAGCCGCCAGCGACTCGTCCAGGTTCATCGCATGCAGCGGGTGCCCGGCCGGCCACGGATCGAAATGCAGGGCCATGGCGATGCCGGCGATACTGCCGGGCTCCTGGCGCGAGGCCTCCAGGCCGGTGATCGCCTGCAGGCGGTACTGCTCGAATTCCTTGTCCGGATAGGTCGGCGTGCGCAGCACCTTGGCCGCCAGTGCGAGCGCTTCGCCGAGGTGCTCGCGGCGCGTGGTCAGGCTGATCCGCGCCGACTGCATGCTGCCGCTGATGCCGACGGTGGTCTTGAGCGCTTCGAAGCGCTCGTCGATCTGTTGGCGGCTCAAGCCTTCGCTGCCGCGCATCAGCAGGGCGCCGGCGATGCTGCCGGCGACTTCGCGGCCTTTCAGTGCGGCGAGGTCGGCGAAGTTGAACGAGGCCGAGACGGTGACGGTGGCGCCGCGGGTCTTTTTCGGCAGCAGGGCGAGTTTGAGTCCGCTGCCGACGCCGGTGTCGATCGTGACGGTCTCGGTGCGGGCCTGGATGTTGGCCGGGGTCGGGTCGAAATGTTCGCCGGCCTCGATCGCGCTCTTGCCGGTATAGCCCTGCAGCACCGTGGCGGCGCTCGGCGCGGCCGGGATCTCGACCCGCTGCGGCGTGTCGGTCGGGACGAAGCGGCCGAAGGTGCGGTTGCTGGCGGTGAGGTAGCGGCGGGCGACGCGGTTGACGTCGTCGGCGCTGACTTTTTCGAGCGCGTCGCGGTAGTGGAAGTACAAGCGCCAGTCGCCGGCGACGACCGCGTCCGACAGGCCCATCGCGACGCCGGAGACGTTGGTATAGGCCAGCTCGAAGCCGTTGCGCAGGCGTTGCTTGGCGGCCTCGGCTTCGGCGGCGGTGACCGGCTGGCGTTCGATCTGTTCGAGCTGGGCGATCAGCACCTGTTCGGCCTTGGCCGCATCGCCGTTTTTCGGTACCGCGGCGAGCGCGCTCATCAGGCCGGGGTCCTGGCGTTGCTCGCTGCTGCCGCCGACGCTCGCGGCCAGGCCGCTTTCGACCAGGGCCTTGTGCAGGCGGCCGCCGGGCACGTGGCCGAGCACCTCGTCGAGCACGCCGAGCGCGGCGGCGTCGGCATGGGTGCCGGCGGGCACGTGATAGGCGGCCATCAACAGGCGGATGTCGCCGACCCGGCGCACGGTGACGTCGCGCTCGCCGTCCTGGGCCGGATCGAGGGTGTAGAACTTGCGCATCGGCTCGGACGGCTTGGGGAGCGGGCCGAAGTGGCGCGCGACCGCGTTCAAGGTGGCGGCGGGGTCGAGCCGGCCGGCCAGCACCAGGGTGGCGTTATCGGGCCGGTACCAGGCGCGGTAATAAGCCTGCAGACGCTCGATCGGCACGTTTTCGACGTCGCTGCGCGCGCCGATGGTGCTGTTGCCGTAGTGGTGCCACAGGTAGGCGGTCGAACGCACGCGCTGCATCAACGCCGCGACCGGGCTGTTCTCGCCGCTTTCCATCTCGTTGCGGACCACGGTCATTTCGCTGTCGAGGTCTTTGCGGGCGATGTCGGAATGCAGCATGCGGTCGGCTTCCAGGCCGAGCAGCCAGTCCAGGGTGGCGTCGTTGGCCGGGAACGAAGCGAAGTAGTTGGTGCGGTCGAGCGAGGTCTCGGCGTTGAAGCCGATGCCGCGCTTCTTCATCTCGGCGGGAATATCGCGATGGCGCGGCGTGCCCTTGAACAGCAGGTGTTCGAGCAGGTGGGCCATACCGGTCTCGCCGTAGTTCTCCTGCAGCGAGCCGACGCCGTAGATCAGGTTGACCGTCACCGTGGGCTGGCTGGCATCGGGAAACAGCAGCACGCGCAGGCCGTTGCTCAAGCGGTACTCGCAAATGCCTTCGACGCAGGGGCCGGCGCTGACTCCGGCCGGCGGCTTCGGCGATTCGGCTTGGGCCGACGACAGGGCCAGGCCGAGGGCGAGGCCGAGCGAGACGGCGAGCGGGGCGAGACGGGTGCGGGAGTGAGGCATGAGAATCCTGAAATGTTCGATGGCGCAGAAGCGCTTGATGTTCAGCGACGTTACTAGCGCGAAATATCCGATGGGTGCTCTGTGAGCGCTTGGCGTAATAAACGAAGATAGCGGTCGATCACCCTAGCGCTTGTGTACGGCCTCATGAACCCGACGTTCAGTTCGACCCCAGATTCAGATGCCGGCCCGCGCGCGGACGTGGCCGCCGCCGGCTTGCCGGTGTTGTACGCCGACGAGACGATCGCAATCATCGACAAGCCGGCGGGGCTGATGGTTCACGACAGCGCGCTCGCGCGCGGCGAGACCGACTTCGCCGCCGACCGCCTGCGCGCGCAGTTCGGCCGGCCGATCTTCCTGGTCCACCGCCTCGACCGCGCCACCAGCGGCTGTTTGTTGCTGGCCTTCGATCGCGAAGCGGCCTCGGCCCTGGGCAAGGTGCTGATGTCGCGCGAAGTCGAGAAGGACTACCTGGCAGTGTGCCGAGGTTGGCCGGCCGAGGATGCGTTCGAGGTGGATCACGACCTCGACGGCGGGCCCGGCAAGCCGGTCAAGAAACCGGCGCAGACCCGTTTTCGTTGCCTCGGTCGTACCGAGCTGGCCTTGCCGTCGGCGGGTTTCGAGACCTCCCGCTATGCGCTGCTGCTGGCGCAGCCGCAGACCGGGCGTTTCCGTCAGATCCGCCGCCACCTCAAGCACCTGTCGCATCACCTGATCGGCGACACCAGCCACGGCGACGGCCGCCACAACCGCAGCTTCCGCATGCTCGGCATCCATCGCATGTTGCTGCACGCACAGCGCTTGTCGTTCCTGCACCCGCTCAGCGGCGAACGCATCGTCGCGGTGGCGCCGCCGGACGCGGAGTTCGCCAAGGCCCTGGCCTTGTTCGAGACGGCGCCCGCCGTTTAAGGGCGACGCGCCCTGACCCGCGCGCAGTTTCCCCTTTGGAAAAGGGGACAGGGGGACTGCTCCTGCGCCTTAGCGACGAAGCCGGCTCAGCCGCCCGCCGCAGGCTGGGGCGCGCTGGGAGGCGCCGGCGGTGCGGGCGGTGCCGGTGCGGTGTTGCCGTCGCCATCGACGATGTCCTTGACCTCGTCGCGCAGCTCGCGCTGCATGCGCTCGAACATGCTCTTCATCAGCGGCTGCATTTCTTGCATGGTCCGGCCCATGGCCTGCGGCATCTTCTCCATGATGCTGCGCCCGGCCGGGCTGCCGTAGAAATCGATGATGGCCTGCACTTCGGCGGCATCGAAGGTTTCGCCGTAGACCTTGCGGTAGATCGGCGCGACCGCCTTCCAGTCCAGCATCTGCTCGACCATGCTCATCTGCCGGGCCAGGCTGCGCGTGAGCGCTTCGCGTTGCTTGTCGTCGAGCCGGTCGCCGGCTTCGGCCACGGCCATCATCTCGGCCGATTCGCGCATCTGCTTGAGCATTTCGCCCTTCATGCGCTCGTAGTTCATCGACTGCATGAGCTGGTCGATCTGGGCGTCGCTGGGGCGGGCGGCGAAGGCCGGCGCCGCGCACAGCGCGGCGCTCAGCAAGGCGATGGAAAGACCGCGGGACAGCTTGATCATGGGTGTTCTTCCTTGAAGGGGGACGGCATCGTCCGTGGCCGCGCGCCGGCCGTCAACGCGGCCGCCGTCGCGGGGGGTACCGGGTTCGCCCGAACGCCGAGGCGATCAGGGGCGGCGTTCGTACTGGCGATAGACCGGACGCGCGGCGGCGTTGGAGGCCGCATTGAGCAGGTCCTGCAGGAAGGCGTCGCGCAATACCTGCTTCGGTGTGCCCGAGCCGTAGCCGTTGCCGCCGCCGGCGCCGTAGCCCTGCTGCGCCATCTGCTCCAGCACGCGGCGGCCCTCCGGGGTGCGCGACAGCTGGGTCAGTGCCTGCAGCTCGGAGGCGCTGAAGCCGCCGTTGCTCTGCTCGAAGCCGTTGCGGTCATAGACGTTGCCGTAGGCGTCGCGGCCGTAGTTGCTGTCGTCGTAGCGGTTGTCCTGACGGCCGTCGTCGTACTGGCTGGCCGTGGCGGCGCTGGCGGCATTCTGCAACTGCTGCATGAAGCCGCTCTGCACGCCGGCGTACTTGCGCAGGATCTCCTGGTCGGTCGAATTCGCCGGCCGCCCGACCACCGCCTCGGCGATGGCCTGGGCCGATTGCAGGGTTTGCCGCTGCGCGCGCGGCGAGGCGATGGCATCGACGTTGGCCGGGTCGAGGTAGGCGTCCTGCGCTGCTGCCGGCGCGGCGGCGAACAGTGCGGCGACCATGACGGTTGCGAGCCGGACCGCCATGAGCGGGGCTGCGGCGAGCGAACGGGGCAGGCGCTGGCGCATACGGACTTCCTCCTTGGACCGGTCCCGGCATGGTCCGCCTCGCCCGCGGCCGCGTCAACGACGGCCCGCACAGCCGCCCGCCGCGGTCAAGCCCGGCTTCGGCCGCGGTCCGCCCGGGCCCCGTCTATGCCGCGTAATGGACGCGACCGCGCGCCGGTCTACAATCGCCGGCGGAGGAGAGCATGGTGGATCTGTCGATCACGATTCCCGAACAGGAATTGGTCGAGCGCTTCGTGCGTTCGACCGGTCCGGGCGGGCAAAACGTAAACAAGGTCGCGACAGCGGTGGAATTGCGCTTCGATATCGCGCAATCGCCCTCGTTGCCCGACGCCGTGCGCGAGCGTTTGCTGAGCAAGCGCGACCGGCGCGTGACCACCGAGGGCGTGCTGGTGATCAGCGCGCAGCGTTTCCGCACCCAGGAACGCAACCGCGAGGACGCCCGCGTGCGCCTGGCCGCCTTCGTCGACAGCGGCCTGCGCGCGCCCAAGCCGCGCATCGCCACCAAACCCAGCCGTGCCTCCAAGGAACGCCGCCTCGGCGCCAAGCGCGAACGCAGCACGACCAAGCGCGGCCGTTCGCAAAGTAATTGGGACTGACGGAGCACGCATGCAGCAGCCAGCCCGCGACGACATCGTCCTGACCTTGCCGCCGAACGTGCCGCAAGTGCGTTTCAACCGTTTCACCCGCTGGGTCGGCCGCACCATCCTGCGGCTCGGCGGCTGGCGCATGGTCGGCGCCTTTCCCGACATTCCGCGCGCGGTGCTGATCGGCGCGCCGCATTCGTCCAACTGGGACGGCGTCTGGGGGTTCGCGGCCAAGGCGGCGATGGGCCTGGACGTGAAGGTCCTCGGTAAGGACTCGCTGTTCCGCGTGCCTTTGCTCGGCGGTCTGCTGCGTTCGCTCGGGGTGATCCCGGTCAACCGCAGCGCCGCGCACGGCGTGATCGAGCAAGCCGCGGCGATGATCCGCGCCCAGGAACATTTCTGGTTCGGTCTCGCGCCCGAGGGCACGCGCAAAGTCGTCGAGCGCTGGAAAGCCGGGTTCTGGAAGATCGCCAAGGCCGCCGACGTGCCGGTGGTGCCGGCGTATTTCCACTACCCCGACAAGATCATCGGCATCGGCGAGGCGTTCCAGCTCGGCGATGACATGGATGCCGACATGCGCCGCATCCGCGACTGGTACAAGCCCTGGCAGGGCAAGCACCACGGCACGACCTGACCAGGTCTGACCACGTCTAATCGGACCGACCACGTGCCGGTTTCTGCGCGTTTATTCGGGCGTGGGCCGGCGCGTTAATTGGCGTGGACGCCCGGCGCGTTTGCCGCCGGGTTTGCCGGCCTCGCCGGTGCTGTCGATCTGTTCGAGCTGCAGGCGCAGATCGTTCAAGGTCGAGACGATGTGGGCGCACAGCAGGTCGGCCACGCGCGCGGAGTCGCGCGCCAGCCAGGCCTCGAGGATCTCGTGGTGCTCGCTGCTCGCACGGGCCTCGCGGCCTTCCGGTTCCAGGTGCTTGCGCACATAGCGTTCGGCCAGCACCTGCAAGCGTTCGACCAACTGGGTGGTGACGTGGCGGCCGCCCGGCCGCACCAGCGACAGGTGGAAGGTGCGGTTGAAGCGCACCGCGCTGTGGACGTCGGCCTTCGAGGCCGTTTCCAGCGCGGCCAGCGCTGCCCCCGCGGCCTTGCGTTCGTCCTCGCTCGCTTCCAGACAGGCATGCGCGGCGGCGTCGGGCTCGATCTTCAGGCGCAGCGCGAACACTTCCTCGGCCTCGCCGGCGGTCATCGCCGGCACGAAGAAGCCGCGGTTGGGATGCGAGCTCAACAAGCCCTGCTGTTCCAACCGGCCCAGCGCTTCGCGCAGCGGGATCTTGCTGATGCCGAGTTCCTCGGCGAGCAGCTCCTGGCGGATCGGTGCGAGCGGCGGAATCTGCGTCGACAAAATGCGTTCGCGGACCACTTCGAAGGCTTGGTCGGATAGCGAACGGGGGACGATGCTCATGCGTTCAGTCTACCCAACCGCCAGCGCCTGCGGCCTGCCCGCGGGCGAGGCGGTCGCCTGCGTGCGCCTGGGCGAGGGCAGCCGGAAAGCAAGGCTGGCGCGCGTCGCCTGATTCGAATCCGGACTCGGAAGGCGCGGCCGGGGCCGGCGTCGAATGGGCCGTTCTTCGCCGCGGGCAGGGCGCTGACACGGATCGCCGTCCGTCGGCGCACGAGCGTCTGCCTGGCACGGTGATCGTCTCCACAGACTGACGTCACGGAATCGGTCCAAGTTAGCAGATACCGTATACGGTATACAAAATAGCCTGGCGACATGTCAGGCGTGTGACCGGACGGGCAGGGGGTCCTCCGGTGAACAGACTCGGGACCGATCGAGGGGCAGGCCAGGCCAGCCCCGCGAACCCGGCTGCCCGGCGGATGGGGCCGCATCAACGCGCGCCGACCGATTCGCGACGTCTGCCACGCCCGTCCTGGAGCCGTCGGCCGTCCCGTCCCCCACGAACGTGCGCGATGCGCGCGTCCCGACCACCGAGCCGCAACTCACCGAGCAAGGAGAGCAGCCCTCATCCACTCGTTCGACCGTCGATGACTTTCCGCAATCCGGAGCCACGGACCCGATCGCCAGGCCGCATGTCGCCGCCGCATCGGGCCCGACGTCCAATCAAAGGAGAATGCGATGTCTTTTGCACCCAAACCGGGGCCGACCCAAGCCCTCATGCTTGGCGCCGTCGTTACCGCCGTCAGCTTTCTGAGCTATGCCTTGCCCTGGGACGCGTTGAGCGGCGCGTCCGCCGAATCGAGCCCGCTGCAATCGAGCTCTATCCAATCGAGTTCGATCCAATCCACCTCGGTTCAATCCGGCTCGGCTCGATCCCCGCTGCAAACCTCCGGCCTCGCCGTCGGCCATGGCGCGATGGCCGCGCAGACGGCCGCCGCGCGCGTCGCCGCGGTGCGTAAATCGCCGGCGACCGAACGGCAGATCTTCGACGCGCACCAGCAAGACCGCGCCGCCGAACCCTCGCTGCGCATTCCCTACCAGCCGTTGCTGCGCGAACGCGCCGACACCGACTACGACGGCGCCGACGCGCGTCGCGACATCCTGCGGCGGCCGTCGTTGGCCAAGTTCAGCGCGCGCAGCCTGCAGGCGGCCGAGGCGGCTTGCGACCCCAATCAGTTCGCCAGCCTCAGCGGCGCCGCCCTGGTCGCCGCGGTCAAAAGCGCCGACACCGATTGCATCAACCAGTTGTTCGGCCTGAGCGGCACCACCGCCTACGGCACCTTCCGCGAAGCGCAGATGGTGACCATCGCCAACGCCCTGACCGCGTCCGCACGCGACTACAACGGCACCAATGCCGGCAGCACCCTGCAACTGGTGCTGTTCCTGCGCGCCGGTTACTACGTGCAGTTCTACGACACCAGCGTGGGTAGCTACGGCGCGCCGTTGAAGAATGCGATCCGCCCGGCGCTCGACGCCTTCGCCGCCAACGCGAACTTCGGCCTGGTCAACGACGTGCACGGCGAAACCCTGGCCGAGTTCGTCACCCTGATCGACAGCTCGATCGAGAACGCGCGCTATCTGTACGTGGTCAAGCGCTTGCTCGACAGCTACAACAGCAGCTACAACGCGTATTACTGGATGAAGGTGGCGGTCAACAACGCCTACAACGTGACCTTCCGCGGCCACCAGGACGAAGCGTTCCGCACCGCGGTGCAGGCCGATCCCTCGATCGTCGACACGCTGTACAACTTCGCCAACACCCACTTCGCGATGCTGGGCCAGGCCGACGACTATCTGGTGGCCAATGCCGGCCGCGAGATCGGCCGCTTCCTGCAATACACCGGCAACGTCAAGAGCATCGCCCAGTCGCGGGCGAAGACGCTGCTCGACCGGTCCTCGGTGACGGGCCCGACCGCGCGCCTGTGGGTCGGCATCGGCGAGATGGTCGATTACTTCGACAAGGCCAACTGCGGCTACTACGGTCTGTGCGATTTCAAGGCCCGGGTCGACGCGGCGGCGTTGCCGGTCCGCCACACCTGCAGTCCGACCCTGCGCCTGCGCGCGCAGTCGATGACCGCCGCGCAATTGGCCGACACCTGCGCGATCGTCGCCGGCGAAGAGACTTATTTCCACCAGACCATGGCCACCGGCGGCGTGCCGGTGGCGAACGACCAGAACGCCGCGCTGGAAATGGTGGTGTTCGACAGCAGCACCGATTACGGCATTTATGCCGGCGCGCTCTACGGCATCAACACCAACAACGGCGGCATGTACCTGGAAGGCAACCCGGCCGCGACCGGCAACCAGGCGCGCTTCATCGCCTACGAGGCCGAATGGATGCGGCCGCAGACCTTCGAGATCTGGAACCTGACCCACGAGTACATCCATTACCTCGACGGCCGCTTCAACATGTTCGGCGACTTCAACGCGGCGATGAAGCAAAAGACCGTGTGGTGGGTCGAAGGCTTCGCCGAATACATGTCGTTCTCGTACCGCAACCTGGCCAACACGGCGGCGCAAAGCGAAGCCGCGCGCGGTACCTACGCGCTCAGCCGGGTCTATCAGAACGACTACAACAGCGGCCAGAACCTGGTCTACCGCTGGGGCTATCTGGCCGTGCGTTTCATGTTCGAGCAACGCCGCAGCGAAGTGAACAGCATCCTGGGCTACTTCCGGCCGGGCAACTACACCGGCTACGCCACCTTCATGGGCGGCATCGGCAGCAACAACGACGCCGCCTTCCGCGCCTGGCTGCCCTGCGTCGCCACGCCGGACGCGCCCGGTTGCGGCGGCACGCCGAACCAGTCGCCGGTGGCCGCGTTCGGCCATGCCGCCAACGGTCTGACGGTGAACTTCAGCGACAGCTCGTCCGACCCCGACGGCAGCATCGCCTCGCGGCAGTGGAGTTTCGGCGACGGCACCAGCTCGACCGCCACCCACCCGAGCAAGACCTACGCCACCGCGGGCACCTACACCGTGCGGCTCACCGTCACCGACAACCGCGGTGCGACGGCGACCACGAGCAAGTCGGTGACGGTTACCGGCGGCACCTCGAACACTCCGCCGGTGGCGGCGTTCACCACCCGTATCGAAGGCCTGAAGGTGAGCTTCACCGATGGCTCGTCCGATGCCGACGGCAGCATCGCTTCGCGCGCGTGGAGCTTCGGCGACGGCACCAGCTCGACCGCGACGAATCCGGTCAAGACTTATGCCGCGGCCGGGACCTATGCGGTGCAGTTGACGGTGACCGATAACCGCGGTGCACGCACCACGGTCGCCAAGAGCGTGACGGTGAGCAGCGGCGGCGGTTTGCCGGAATGCAGTGCCGCCGATACCCGCGAACTCGGCAAGAACTGCTCGCGCAGCAACCTGGCTGCGTCGGCGGGTGGGTATGTCTACATGTTCTTGAACGTGCCGGCGGGCACCACGCAGTTGCGCATCACCACCTCCGGCGGCACCGGCAACGCCGATCTCTACGTCAACACGCTGGGCAGCTGGGCCACGCGCTCGGCGCACAACTATCGTTCGACCGCGAGCGGCAACACCGAGACGCTGACCGTCAACAACCCGCCGGTCGGCTATGTCTTCGTGAGCCTGTACGGCACTACCGACTTCAGCGGCGTGCGCGTGAGCGTGCAGTACTGAGCCTGCACTGGCGAGCTTGCATTATCGAGCTTGCACCATGGGAGCTTGGGCAAGACTGAGGTCCGAGTGACTTCGACGGGGCGGGAGCGCGAGCTCCCGCCCCGCTTTTTTTGGTCGTAAGCGATAGGCGATCAGCGGTCGGACTGGCCGGTCGCGTAGTAATCGCCGCGCACGAACAGGTCCGGCTGGATCAGCTCGGTGAAGGCGCGCGCCTGTGGCGACAGGTACTTGCCCTTGCGCACCACCACGCCGTAGCTGCGCGAGGGGAAATACTCGGCCAGCGAACGCGCCGACAGCCGCGCGCGGTCGGCATCGGTCAGGCAGATCGCGGTGACGATGCTGATGCCGAGCCCCATCGCCACGTATTGCTTGATGACCTCCCAGCCGCCGACTTCGAGCGCGACCGTGTACGGCACCCGGTTCTGCTGGAACACCACGTCGACCATGCGGTAAGTGGTGAGCCGCTGCGGCGGCAGGATCAGGCCGTAGGGGCCGAGGTCCTGCAGTGTCAGGGTGTCGAGCTTGGCCAGTGGGTGATCGCGCGGGGTGATCAGCATCGGCTCGAAGCGGTAGACCGGGGCGTAGCTGAGGTCGCCGGGCACGTCGAGCATCGAACCCACCGCCAGGTCGACCGCATCGGAGCGCAACAGGTCCAGGCCGCCGGCGCCGGTGACGTTGTGCAGGGTCAGGCGGACCTCGGGATGGGCGGCGCGGAAGGCTTCGACGATCTTCGGCAGCAGGTAGAGGATGGTCGAACTGCCGGCGGCGACGTTGAGTTCGCCCGCGTCCAGGCCACGGATGCGTTCGCGGAAGGTGCCGTCGAGGGCGTCCAGCCCTTCGACCAGGGGCCGGGCCAGTTCGTACAGCTCCTGGCCCTCGCGGGTCAGGGCCAGGCGGCGGCCGCTGCGCTCGAGCAGGCGCACCCCCATTTCGCGCTCCAGCGCCTGCAATTGCAGGGTCACGGCCGGCTGGCTCAGGTATAGCGCCTCAGCAGCCCGTGAGACTGAGCCCAGACGCGCGGTCTGGCAGAAGGCGCGCAGCGGTTTGAGCCGGTCGCCTTTGTAAGCAAATCGCGGACTTAGGCTGCGTGTCGTGGCCACATGAGAACTATTTATAAGTTACTCAAATGATATGCATTGAAAAAACTTGATTGTCAAATACAAGACGCCAGCGCATGGTCTGGGGCAAGAGGCTGGCTCGTCGGGAGCCGCCAAATCCCCCCAAGGATGATCCCCCCAGGAGTCGCACCGATGTCGGCAGTGATCGCGCAATGGCAGCAACCGCAACAGGAGCAACGTCAGCCGGGTGACGGCATCGAGCTCACGGCCAGCCAGGCCGGACAGGAGCAATTGCTGACCCCGGCCGCCCTCGAGTTCCTCGCCGGGCTGCACCGCCGTTTCGAGCCGGTGCGCCAGGCCCGCCTCGCCGCTCGCCGCGAGCGCCAGGCCTTCTTCGACGCCGGCGGCCTGCCGGACTTCCGCACCGACACCGCCGCGATCCGCGCCGGCCACTGGCGCGTCGCGCCGTTGCCGACCGCCTTGCTCGACCGCCGCGTCGAGATCACCGGCCCCTGCGATCCGAAGATGGTGATCAACGCCCTCAACTCGGGCGCCAAGGTCTACATGGCCGACTTCGAGGACAGCACGGCGCCGACCTGGGCGAACCTGCTGACCGGCCAGCGCGCGCTCAAGAAGGCGGTCGCCGGCACCCTCGACTGGATGGCGCCGGACGGCTCCAAGCACTACACCCTCAAGCCCTTCGAGGAGCAGGCGGTGTTGATGGTGCGCCCGCGCGGCTGGCACCTCGACGAGAAGCACCTGCGCGTCGACGGCGCGCCGATCTCCGGCGGCCTGTTCGACCTGGGCCTGTTCGCCTTCCACAACGCCGCCGCGCTGGTCGCCAAGGACCGCGGCCCGTATTTCTACCTGCCCAAGCTGCAGTCGATGGAGGAAGCGCAGTTGTGGAACGACGTGCTCGATCACGTCGAGCGCGCGCTGGGCCTGGCCGCCGGCCAGATCAAGGTCACGGTGCTGATCGAGACCCTGCCGGCCGTGTTCGAGATGGACGAGATCCTGCACGCCCTGCGCAGCCGCATCGCCGGCCTCAACTGCGGCCGCTGGGACTACGTGTTCTCCTACCTCAAGACCTTCCGCGCGCACCGCGACAAGGTGCTGCCCGAGCGCGGCCAGGTCACCATGACCCAGCCGTTCCTGCGCGCCTATTCGGAGCTGCTGATCCAGACCTGCCACAAGCGCGGCGCGCATGCGATGGGCGGCATGGCCGCGCAGATCCCGATCAGCGGCGACGAGGCCGCCAACGAAGCCGCGCTGGCCAAGGTGCGCGCCGACAAGCTGCGCGAAGTCACCGCCGGCCACGACGGCACCTGGGTCGCGCACCCGGCGCTGATTCCGCTGGCGATGCGCATCTTCGACGAGCGCATGCCGACCCCGCACCAGCAGCACGTGCTGCGCGACGACGTGCTGATCATCCGCGACGACCTGATCAAGCCCTCGTTCGGCACCATCACCCGCAGCGGTTTCGAAGGCAACGTCGAAGTCTGCGTGCGCTATCTCGCCGCCTGGCTCGAAGGCAACGGTTGCGTGCCGATCCACTGGCTGATGGAAGACGCCGCCACCGCCGAAATCGCCCGTACCCAACTGTGGCAGTGGCTGCACGCCGATGGCTTGTTCCTCGACGACGGCACGCCGCTCGATTTCGCCCTGCTCGAACGCGCCCTGATCGGCCTGCCGAGCAAGCTCGCCGACCGCATGAAGTTGCCGGGCGGCAGCAAGCTCGACGAAGCCATCGCGATGCTCGATGCACTGACCCATGCCGACACGCTGGAAGAGTTCCTGACCTTGCCGGCTTACGAACGCATCGACTGACCCGCTTTGGGGTAGGAGCGGCGCAAGCCGCGACCGTGGCACCGCAACCACGTCGGCCAACCCGAGGTCGCGGCTGCTGCTGCTCCTATCCACAAGCACACCACACCCCACGTCACACGACCCATACGTAAGGAATCGAAGTCATGAGCCACACCCTGCCGACCGCCGATCAACTCCGTAACGACTGGGCCACCAACCCGCGTTGGGCCGGCATCACCCGTCCGTACTCCGCCGAGGACGTGGTGCGCTTGCGCGGCACCGTGCCGGTCGAGCATTCGATCGCCAAGCTCGGCGCCAACAAGCTGTGGACGTCGCTGCACACCGAAGACTTCGTCAACGCGCTCGGCGCGCTGACCGGCAACCAGGCCATGCAGCAGGTCAAGGCCGGGCTCAAGGCGATCTATCTGTCGGGCTGGCAGGTCGCCGCCGACGCCAACATCGCCGGCGAGATGTACCCCGACCAGTCGTTGTACCCGGCCAACTCGGTGCCGCAGGTCGTGCGCCGCATCAACAACACCCTGCTGCGCGCCGACCAGATCCAGTGCTCGGAAGGCAGCGGCGACGTCGACTTCCTGCAGCCGATCGTGGCCGACGCCGAGGCCGGCTTCGGCGGCGTGCTCAATGCCTTCGAGCTGATGAAGGGCATGATCGAGGCCGGCGCTTCCGGCGTGCACTTCGAAGACCAGCTGGCCTCGGTCAAGAAGTGCGGCCACATGGGCGGCAAGGTGCTGGTGCCGACCCGCGAAGCGGTCGAGAAGCTGGTCGCCGCGCGCCTGGCCGCCGATGTCATGGGCGTGCCGACCCTGATCGTCGCGCGCACCGACGCCGAGGCCGCCGACCTGTTGACCGCCGACATCGACCCGAACGACCAGCCCTTCACCACCGGCGAGCGCACCGTCGAGGGCTTCTACAAGACCCGCAACGGTCTCGACCAGGCGATCAGCCGCGGCCTGGCCTATGCGCCCTACGCCGACCTGGTGTGGTGCGAAACCGGCAAGCCGGACCTGGAGTTCGCGCGCAAGTTCGCCGAGGCCATCCACGCCAAGTTCCCGGGCAAGCTGCTGGCCTACAACTGCTCGCCGAGCTTCAACTGGAAGAAGAACCTCGACGACGCCACCATCGCCAAGTTCCAGAAGGAAATCGCCCGTTACGGCTACAAGTTCCAGTTCATCACCCTGGCCGGCTTCCACAGCCTCAACTACGGCATGTTCAATCTGGCCCACGGTTATGCGCGCCGCCAGATGAGCGCGTTCGTGGAGCTGCAGGAAGCCGAGTTCGCCGCCGCCGAGAAGGGCTTCACCGCGGTCAAGCACCAGCGCGAGGTCGGCACCGGTTATTTCGACGCGGTGACGCAGACGATCCAGGGCAATCAGTCCTCGACCGTGGCACTGAAGGGCTCGACCGAGGAAGAGCAGTTCCACGACGACAGCAAGGCCGCCGCCTGAACCGTCGTCCGCACGTCGCAAGGGGATAGGGACGAGGAAGGGCTCCGCAAGGGGCCCTTTTTCGTTGCGGTGCGGGGCGCTATGGGCGGGAATGGGGAATGGGGAATAGGGAATAGGGAATAGGGAATAGGGAATAGGGAATAGGGAATAGCGGCGGGGAGGAGGTCCGGCGGTCGCGCACGACGAGCGTGCCGCATCCGGATCGCCGCAGCCCTGTTCAAGTGTGCGACGGTGGGCGCTGGCCCTCGGCGCCGGACCGTCGATGCGCTCGAGCGCCGGCGGGCACCCGGTCCGGGCGGGTCGAAGGCCACGCGGCCCATCACCATGAACAGGCCGCCGCGACTTCGCCCGGGCCGGCTCTTACTGCGAAAAACGCAAGCCCCTGCGCTGTTTCCTTCGCGCAACACCTTGTCGTCGCGGCCACGGTATTGCAACGTAATGGCGGCCCAATGGTCCCCGGATGCCGGCGCGGGCTGGCCGTTTCGGCGGCAAACCCGCGTTAGCAGTTCAGACCAGATGCTATCCTGCTGGCGGAACCCCACAGGATGAGGGGTGTGGGGAGATCGGGATGAATCGCGACATGGCGGTGCCCTCGATGGGCCGCGAAACCGACAACTCGACGACGACCGCGGCGCCAACGGACGTGGCTATGGCCGTGCTGACGCCTGGCGAATTCGAGCTGTTCGCCGAGATCGGGCGGCCGCGCCGGGTCGAAGCCGGGCAAGTACTGTTCCGCCGCGGCGAGCTCGGCACCACCATGTTCGTGATCGCGCGCGGCGCGATCGTCCTCGACTTCGGCGACGACCTGGTCACCAAGCGCCTGGGCGTGCGCGAGTTCTTCGGCGAGCTCGGCCTGCTGATCGGCGACCACGCCCGCAGCGCCGATGCGATCGCCGCCACCGACGGCTTGCTGGTCGAGCTGCGCCACGAAGAATTTCAAAGGCTGGTCGACCGCGACCCGTCCCTGGTTTCGTATTTCCTGCGCCGCGCGATCATGCGCGTGGTGCTCAACGAACAAAGCCTGATCCGGCGCCTGCGCCGCCGCAACCAGGACCTCGAAGCGGCGCTCGACAGCCTGTATGCGACGACCCATCAGCTCAACCAGACCGAAGAGCTGATCCGTACCGACGACCTGACCGGCCTGTACAACCGTCGCGGCCTGACCCTGCACCTGCAGGAAAGCCGCGCCGTCGGCATGCCCGACACCATGGGCCTGATCCTGATCGACTGCGACCGCTTCAAGCAGGTCAACGACGATCACGGTCATCTGGTCGGCGACCGCGTGCTGCAGAGCGTCGCCAACATCCTGCGTTCGGTGGCCGGCCCCGAGGACATCGCCTGCCGGCTCGGCGGCGACGAATTCTGTCTGTTGGTCGCCGCCTCGACGCGCCAGGACGTGATGCGCTTCGCCGACTTCATCGTCTCGACCGTGCACGGCCTGCTACTGATTCCGCAGTCGCCGCCGACCATCTGTCCGGTCAGCGTCGGCGCCTGTCTGGTCAGCGCGAAGCACGAATGGAATGACTGGTATGCGCACGCCGACGGCGCGCTGTACCAGGCCAAGCGGTTGGGCGGCAACCGCGTGCATTGGCAGGACGCGGAACTGACGTCGGCATGAGCCGCGTCGACAAGGATGCCGTCATGAACGACGCCCACCGACCCAACGCCGACGGGCCGCAATTGCGGACGTTGTTGCTGACCGACCTGTGCGATTCGACCACTCTGGTCGAACGTCTCGGCGACGGTCCGGCGGCCTCGCTGTTCCGCGAGCACGACCGCCTGGTGCTGCAGTTGCAGCAGCGTTGGCGCGGCCGCCTGATCGACCGCTCCGACGGTCTGCTGCTGCTGTTCGAGCGGCCCATCGACGGGCTGGGCTTCGCCCTCGACTATGCCCGCGGCCTGCGCGAACTCGGCGCGCCGCGCAAACTGACCCTGCAGGCCCGCGCCGGCCTGCACGTCGGCGAAGTGCTGACCTGGCGCAACAGCGACGAAGCGGTGCAGGTCGGCGCCAAGCCGGTCGAGGTCGAAGGCCTGGCCAAGCCGATGGCGGGCCGGCTGATGGCGACCGCGCGTCCCGGCCAGATCCTGCTGTCGGCGATCGCCGAGCCGCTGGCGCACCGCGCCGCGCGCGAACTCGGCGAGCGCGGCCAGCAACTATTGTGGAAATCGCATGGCCGCTGGCGCTTCAAGGGCGTGCCCGAGCCGCAGGAGATCTACGAGGTCGGCGAGCCCGGCATCGCGCCCTTGCGCGCGCCGCCGAACGGGCCCAAGGCCTGGCGCGACATTCCCTTGTGGCGGCGTCCGGCCGCGCTCGCTGCCGAAGTCGCCTTGCTTGCGATGATCGGCGTCGGCGTGTGGTTCGCGACCCGGCCGCAGCCGGCGATCGCCTTCAACCAGCGCGACTGGGTGGTGGTCGGCGACCTGCGCAACCTGACCGGGCAAGCCGTGCTCGACGATTCGCTGGAGCAGGCCTTCCGCATCAGCCTGGAGCAATCGCGCTACGTCAACGTGTTGTCCGACCTCAAGGCGCGCGACACCCTGGACCGCATGCAGCGCAAGGTCGACACCGTGCTCGACCGCGCGGTCGCCTCGGAGATCGCGTTGCGCGATGGCGCGCGCGCGGTGATCCTGCCGACGGTGGCCGAAGTCGGCGGTCGGGTGCGTGTCAGCGCCGAAGTGATCGACCCGCACACCCAGACCACGGTGTATGCCGAGTCGGCCGACGGCGTCGGCGCGGCCTCGGCGCTGACCTCGATCGACGAGGTCACCACCGCGCTGCGCGGCAAGCTCGGCGAAGCGCTCAAGAGCATCGACAAGGATTCCGAGCCGTTGCCGAAAGTCGCGACCGGCAACCTCGATGCGCTGCGCGCCTATGCGCTCGGCAGCAAGGCCTATGCGCATCGCCAGTTCGACGAAGCCCTGCAGTACTTCCAGCGCGCGGTCCAGATCGACCAGAAATTCGCCCTGGCGCACATGGGCATCATGCGCGTCTACGTCAGCAACGCCGACACCGACAGCGCGCGGCCCTACCTGGAGCGCGCGCAGGAGCTGCGCGACCATCTGACCCCGCGCGAAGCCCTGTACCTCGACGCCTGGGCCGCCGAGTTCGGCCCGCAACCGTCGCTGCATGCGCCGGGCAAATGGAAACTGCTGGCGGGCGTGTATCCCGATTACTTCGCCGGGCGCTATCAATACGCGTGGTCGGAGTTCCTCGCCAACCGCTTCGACAGCGCGCTGGCCGCGACCACCGCCGCGACCGCGCCGCAGGAGCCCTTGCGCAACGTCGCCTTCGAACTGGCCGGGCGCATCCATTTGTCGCAGGAGCGCTATGCCAAGGCGCTGGATTCCTTCAAGCAGGCCGAACTCAGCGGTCATTACCCGCCCAACCGCCGCCATGCTTCGGCGCTGGCGGCGATGCGCCGGTTCGACGAGGCCAACCGCATCCTGGATTCGTTGACCGAGCAGGGTCGGTCCGTCAGCGGGCATCTGCCCGACCAATTCGAACGCATTGCCGTACCGCTGGACCAGGGCCAGTACGCCAAGGCCGGCGAGATCGCGCGCGAAGCCGCGCGGGCTTCGCGCAGCGCCAGCATCCTGGTCCGGCATCCGTTGCGTTTCACCGACTTGGTGGTGCGCAGCGTGTCCGGCAAGGACCAGCCGAGCTCGGCCGAGATCGAGCTGTTCGCAGACGCGGTGCTGACCGATGCCGGCAAGCCCAATAGCGCTGACCACGACGATCTGGCCTTGAATGCGCTGGCTGCGGTGCGCCTGGCACAACGCCAGGGCGACCGCGCCCTGGCCGAGCGCCTGTTGCCGCGCGTGGTCAAGGCGGTCAACACCAGCGGCAGCAGCGTGTCGCGCAAATTGCTGCAGGTCGCGCGCGCCGAGCAACTGCGCCTGGCCGGTAAACCCGAGGAGGCGATCCGTGAATTGCGCGGCCTCAACGACGGCAGCGAACCCTTCCAGGCCCACGTCGCCTTGCGCGATGCGCTGCTTGCGGCCGGGCGCAAGGACGAGGCCGCGACCGAAACCCGCTGGATCTCCGCCCATCGTGGCCGCGCCTACGCCGATCCGGCCGGCGGCCAGGCGTATCTGGCGATGAACGTCGCCGATGCTTCGGCGGCGCAGCGCGACACGGCGAAAGCCGCCGTCGCCGTCGCGGCGGTCAAGCCGGGCGGCTGATCCGCGTGGCGGTGCCGACCTGCGCAGACGCGCAGGCCGGTCGTTTCGAACCGGTGCCCGGTCCAGTGCTCGGACGAGCGCTGCGAACCGCGTTGTCCGAACGGTTGCTTCGAACCGGTGTTTCGAGCTGGTGTTTCGCGACCGACAGGATCGGTCGGCGCGACGGCAGGCCCCCGCCTCCCGTCGCGCCTGCACTCAAGCCAGAGTGCCGCCCGAGCCGCCGCCGAGGCTGGCCTGCACCTGACCGACTTCGAGCATGAACACGACGGTGTGGGTGCCGGCCGCGGTCAGGTTGCCGCGCAGTTCGTCGCGCGCGGCCTGCACTTCTTCCTTGCTGGCCAGCGAGTTGACCCGCAGGCAGCTGGCGCCGGCCAGCGCCGCCTGGGTCTGCTGCGGCGCGAGGCCGAGGCTGTTCTGCAATGCGGCGCCGGGGTCCTTGGCGAATTCAGTGCGGAACTTGTCGTCCGAGCTGAGCAGATCGAGCAGGCGGTCGGCGACCTCGGGTGCCAGCGGCGGGTGCCCGTTCTGTGGATTCTTATCGATAGACATCTGTTTCCCCTTGTGAAGACCCGTTGCGGGTCTGTCTGCGGCCGAATTTATCGCTGTTGAAGAGCGGCGAACAGCATCCGCTCACCCGCCTAGCACGCAAAAACGCCGAATCGCCGGCCATTCGCGCCTTCGCGCGGTACCGTCGGTGCGTCCGGAACCCCCAGCGCCGTACCTGTTCAGCTGAGATGCGCGCGCTGGAACGGCAGTGCGGCGATGGGCATGATACGGAGCCCGCATGACCGGCCGGCGGCGATCCGCGCGCCGCGACCGTCGCCGCCGCCCAGGACTCTCGATGCGCATCCGCCGTTGCTCCGTGCTTTTCCTCGAGCCGCGCGAGCACGTGGCTTTCGATCTGTCCTCGCTGCTGTCCGGCGGCGCCGGCCTGTCGCGGCAACTGCGTTGGCTGGCGCTCGCCGCCCACCTCGACGGCGAGGCCGAAGTCGACGCCGCACAACGCGAACTGCTCGGGCGCCTGAGCCCGGGCGACTGGATCGAAGCCAGTGCCTTGAGCGCGGCCGATGCCGCGGTGCTGATGCAATTGCTCGACGCCGGCTTGGTGTTGTGCGAGGCGGCCGAGGCGAGTCCACAGCGCATCGCTTACCGCGAACGCGACGAACGCCTGCGCAGCGGCCATTGGTTTGCGCCGGCGGCGATGCTGCATCGTCTGGCGCGCTGGCAGGGGTTGGACGCCGTCGCTGCCATGGACGCCAACGAGTTGCATACCGCGGCCGACTTGCGTCGCAAACTCGGCGCGCCGCCGGCGCCGGTGTCCGAACGTTGCCGGCCCGAACAGCGCATCGCTCTGCCGCGCACCGACGGCAACGAGTTCGATGCCTTGCTCGCGCGCCGTTCCACCTGCCGCAACTTCGATGCCGAGCGCCCGCTATCGCGGGCCTTGTTCGCGCACATGCTGCAACGGGTGTTCGCCGCGCAGGCCTTGGTCAAGGTCGAGGACGACACCGTATTCCTCAAGAAACACACGCCGTCCGGCGGCGGCCTGCACCCTACCGAGGCCTATCTGATCGTGCAGCGCGTCGACGGTGTCGAGCCGGGGCTGTATCACTACCACGCGATCGATCATGCGCTCGAACCCTTGCCGGCACCGCAGGCGCCGCTGCGCGAGTTCGCCTTGCGTGCGCTGGCCGGGCAGCACTGGTTCGCCGACGCGCCGGCGATGGCGGTGCTGACGCCGCGTTACGCACGCAGCTTCTGGAAATACCGCCAGCACGCCAAGGCCTATCGCGCGCTGGTGCTCGACAGCGGCCATTTGTCGCAGACCCTGTATCTCAGCGCGACCGAACTCGGGCTCGGCGCGTTCGTGACTTCGGCGATCAACGAAGTCGACATCGAGCAAGCCTTCGGCCTGGACGCGCTCGCCGAAGGGCCGTTGGCGATCTGCGGTTTCGGTTGGCGCGGCGAGCGTATGGCCAATACCGAGTTCGACCCGGCCGGCGCGGTCTGGGGCGCGGGCGCATCGCCCGGTCGATGAGGCGCTGCAACGCAGCGTGCCAGCCGGCGGGGCGATGGTCCCAGCCGGCCGGTGTCATCCTGGCGGCCCGCATCCCCGATTGAGGCGCGACGCCATGTGGCCCGACCGTCGTATCCAGGACTTGTTCGGCATCCAATTGCCGATCGTGCAGGCGCCGATGGCCGGCCCGACCCTCGCCGACATGGTGATCGGCGCCGCCCAGGCCGGCGCGCTGGGTTCGTTGCCCTGCGCCCTGCTCAGCGTCGAACAAGCGCACGAGCAATGCCGGCTGATCCGCGCCGCGACCGATCGGCCGCTCAATCTCAACTTCTTCTGCCATCGCCCGGCGCCGGCCGATGCCGCGCGCGAATCGGCCTGGCGCGAGCGCCTGGCGCCGTATTACCGCGAGTTGGGCCTCGACCCGGCGATGCCGGTGCCGGCCTCCAACCGCGCGCCCTTCGACGAGGCTTACTGCGAACTGGTCGAAGAGGTGCGACCGGAAGTCGTCAGTTTTCACTTCGGTCTGCCCGAGCCGCGCCTGCTCGATCGTGTCCGCGTCGCCGGTGCGCGCATCGTGTCCTCGGCCACCACGGTCAGTGAAGCGCGTTGGCTGGAAGCGCAGGGCTGCGACGCGATCATCGCCCAGGGCGCAGAAGCCGGCGGCCATCGCGGGCTGTTTCTCGGCGACGACCTCGAGGTCTCGACCCAGGTCGGTCTGTTCGCATTGTTGCCGCAGGTGGTCGATGCGGTGCGGGTGCCGGTGATCGCCGCCGGCGCCATCGCCGATGCGCGCGGCATCGTCGCTGCGTTCGCGCTCGGCGCCGCCGCGGTGCAGATCGGCACTGCCTATCTGTTCTGTCCGGAGGCGAAGCTGTCGCCGCTGCATCGACAGGCCTTGGCTGAAGCGCGCGACGACGAGACCGCGCTGACCAATCTGTTCACCGGGCGTCCGGCGCGCAGCATCGTCAACCGCCTGATGCGCGAAGTCGGGCCGATGTCGGCGCTGGCGCCGGCATTCCCGCTCGCCGGCGGCGCGCTCGCGCCGCTGCGCGCGCAGGCCGAGGCGGCCGGCGCCGCCGATTTCATGTCGCTGTGGTCGGGGCAGGCGGCGCGCCTGGGCCGCGAACTGTCGACCTACGAACTGACCCGGACCCTCGCCGAGGAAACCCTGGCGCGGTTGCGGCGCTGAGCGCCGGCGTCGGCGCGATGTGCCGCGCTCGTCGCGAATTGAGACTTAATGCGGCTTCTCGCGCCTGTTTGCGCGAGCGGCGCGGCTGCTAAGCTCGGCACGACCGCCGGACGGCGACGTCAAGTCCGGCGCAAGCCGGCAGGCGTCGCGGCCTTCCGGGCTGCGATGCCGGCGGCCGAATTCCGCAGGTCGTTCCGTCGTCGGCCACCGATCGCTGCGGAGCGGCATGGGGCTGAGTTTTTCCCGGGGCTGATCGAAGCCGCAGGGGAACGCGACGGGCGTGCGCACGATACCGGCGCATGCCGACGCTGGCGTTCGCCTCGTGCCGGGATCGGATAAGGATGGTCTGATGCGTTTGTCGTGTTCTGCCTCGCGCCTGAACCGCGAAGCCGAAGTGAGCACCGGATCGAAGCGCCACCGCGCTTGGGCGATGTGGGCCCTGCTGCTGGTGTGCGAGTGGTCGTGGGCGCAGGGCGTGTTGGTCGGTTGTCCGGGCGCCACGCCGGCGCGTGCGTTGCCGGAACCGGCGCTGTGCCTGCAACGGGCGAAGCTGGCGCCAGCGCAGGCCGCGGGCGAGAGCGGGGCCAAGGCCTTGTTCGCGCAGGCCAAGGCGCAACTCGATGCCGGCCATATCGAGGACGCCGAGCGCTCGCTCGATTGCGCCGAGGCGGTCATCGGCGGCGAGGGCGATGCCGCCCTGCGCTACGAACTGGAGCGGCGGCGCGGCATCCTCGACTTCCGCCGCGAGTGGATCCCGCAGGCGCTGGCGCGGTTCGAGTGCGCGGCGAGCCTGTCGAGCGCGCTCGACGATTCGGCTGCGACCGCACGCGACCTCAGCAACGTCGGCGCCGCGCTGCGCCGTCTCGGCGACTTCCGCGGCGCCTTGCGCAGCCTGACCGCCAGCCTCGACCTGCAGCGCAAGCGCGGCGAGGTGTCCGGCGCGGTCTTGAACAACATCGCCGACGTCTACCGCGAACTGCGCGAGACCGATACCGCGATGCGTTATTACCGCGAGGCCTTGGCTTCGTATCGGGCCAAGGGCGAGCCGGTCGAGGCCGCGCACGTGCTGGAGACGATGGCCGAGCTGGCGCTCGACAGCGGCGATGCGCCGCAGGCTTCGGCTTGGTTGCAGGAGGCGCTGAGCGTGTACCGCGCCGGCGGCAACCGCGTTTACGAATTGCGTGTGCACGACGGCCTGACCCGGGTGGCCCTGGCCCGGGGCGACCTGGCCCAGGCGCAGCGTTGGAGCGCCGCCGCCCTGGCCCTGTCCGATACCTGGAAGCTGCCGCTGCCGCCGGCGCTGCAGTTGCAGATCGCCCGCACCGCGCAGTTGTCGGGTGCGACCGCCGCGGCGACCACGCGCTTGCGCGAAGCCCTGGCGACGATGCCCGAAGGCGACCCGATGCGGGTGCCGCTGCTGCAGGAACTGGCCACCGCGCAGGAACGCGCCGGCGATGCGCCGGCCGCCAACGCCACTTTGCGCGATGCCTACGGCAAGGCGATCGCGCTGGCGCACGCCCAACACGACCGCCAACTGGACTGGTTGCGGGTCCGTTTCGAGTCGGCCGAGCAGCAACGCACCATCGCCGCGCTCGAAAGCGAAAACCGCCTGCGCAGCGCGCAGTTCCGCCAGCGCACCCTGCTGTTGGGCTTCGCGGCGGCGCTGGCGGTCGCGGTGTTGCTCGGCTTCTTGCTGTTGCAGCAGCGCCGGCATCAGCGCGCGCGTTTGCGCGAGGAGGCGCAGCGGGTGCGCCACGAAGAGGAACTCGCCCGTTACCGGCGCGAAGCGGATGCCTTGGCCGAAGACCGCAGTCTGTTGCAGGGCTTGCTCGACAGCCGCGACGAGCCGTTGTGCCTGCTCGACGCCGAAGGCCAGGTGCTGGCGGCGAACCGCGCCGGCCGGCTTTGGCTCGGCGCGCGCGAGGACGAGGTCCTGGTCGGGCAGCCGGTCTCGGCCTTCGTCGGCGAAGCCGGTCGCGCCGCCCTGGCCGCGGCGCTGGAGCGCATGGAAGACAGCGCCGCGCAACGCGTGCAGATCGCCGCGCGCGAGGGCGAGCCCCTGGTCGCGACACTCGAACCCTGGGCGGGCGGCGACGGCTTGATCCTGCTCGCTCCGCACGACCGCGAAGCCGCCGCGCCGCCGGCGTCGTCGCCGTCGCCGGTCGAGATCGCAGCCGAGCCGGCCGATGCCGGCGCCGAGCCGTCGGTGCGCGACGGGTTCCGCCGCAGCCTGGTCGAACTGATGCTGGCCTCGATCGAGGCCTGGGAACGCACCACCGGCACCAGCCGCCTGGAGTTCGCCGAGAAAAGCCGGATCTGGCGGGTCAACATCGACGACGGCCGGTTACGCGCGCGCGCCCTGGAACGCTACCTCACCGTCGCCAAGTTGCCGCGCAACCCGCGCTGGCGCGACGTGCTGCGCTCGGCCTATTTCGTGCTCGGCCGTTGCGACGGCTTGGCGCCGGAAACCCGCGTTTCGCTGCAGCACTGCGTCGATGCGGTGCTGGCCTACACCCGGCGCGACGCCCTGGTCTGACCGACGCGACGTTCCCTGTCGCGTCGGTCAGTGGAACGCTGGCTGTAGCAGTCGGAAAGGCGCTCAGGGAGCGCTCAAGGTTTAGGCGGGCAGACCGCGCAGGCGCCGCTCAGGCCCTGCTCGAGCCGATAGCGCTCGTGGTGGCTGCCGTCCAGGTATTCCTTGGGGCCGAGCACGAACGGCACGGCGTCCTTCAGCGGCGCGACGATCTTGCAGTAGCTGACGATGGTCTCGGTGGCCGTGGCCCAGTTGTCTTCTTTCTCGACGATGCCGCACTTGTTCATCAGCTCGTGCAACTGCGGGCCGTCGAATTCGAACCTGGCGACGATCTTCGGCGCCTCCTTTTCCTTGATGCACCAGTCCGCCGGCACGACCTCGTGGGCCCGACCGGCGAGCGGCGATGCGAGCAGGGCGCCGAACGCGAGGGAGACGACTGCGCGGGACAGGGACATGGGCGATCCGAAGAAGAAGGGGCGTGTCTCCAGAGTAGGTGCAGCGGCGCGGCCGACGCCAGTTCGGTCGCGGGTATAAAACGGGAATCAATTCGCCTAAGGCCTTGTTTCTTATGGTGCCGCGCCCTCGCTGCGCTCGGCGCCGGCCGGCGCCATGCCTTGCGAAAGCGCCGCTGCCTGCGCCGCAGCCGGGTCTCGCCGCGCTTTCGACCCGCCTTGCGCCCGGCATGGCCCGGCTTCGTCCTTGGCCGCGGCGGCGGCGCTGCCTAGCTTGGATTCGGCGCCACACCAGCGCCGAGACGCCGGGGAACGGGTGCCGCTTCCCCAGGCGTCGAGTCCCAGGACGGCACTCCAGTCCGTATCGCCCCTCCGAATCCATCACCTCGCAAGGAATCGCCAATGAAGTCGAAGTCTCTCGCCGCCGCAGTCGTCCTGCTGTTGGGCAGCACCTACGGTGCATCGGCATTCGCCGCCAGCAACCCGGTCGACACGGCCGGCATCCAGCACAACATGTATCTGAGCTGCTTGCTCGACACCGGCGCCTCGCCCGCCGACTCCCTGGTCTATGTCGTCGAGAAGTGCGGTTTCGACCCGGGCATGTCGACCGCGGAATACGTCAAGGCCAACCAGCCGATCCTCGATCTCGATCCGACCATGCCGCTGGCGCAGAAGATGGCGCCGCAGCGCGCCCGCTACAGCGCCTACGAGTTCTCCTTCTTCGAGCGTATCGATCAGATCGTCGCCAAGTCCGCCGATCTCGACCAGGCCGGGGCGATGTTCGCCGAGCTGGAAGCCGAGGCCATCGCCCAGCTCGACGCGAAGTCGCGCAACGGCAAGACCATCCTGGGCGGGCTCAGCGTCGCCCGGCATACCACGCGCTTCTGGGCCGAGTACGCGGCCGCGAACGGCGGCGGTTCCGAGACCGGCAAGCGGCGTTGGTGGCAGTGGCTGATCGTCGCAGCGGTGGACGTCGGCGGCTACTTGCTGTCCGAGAACGTCGGTACCGCCGCCAGCGCATCCAATACGGTCCATGGTTGGTTCAAACCGTAAGCGACGGCCGATCTCGGCCAGGCCGTAGCGATCGATTTCGCTGCGTGCCGGCGTTGAGTGACGAAACCGGCCCGGCCGCGCGATGCGGCCGGGCTTTTTCGTTGGCGGCAGACAGCCGGACACTCGCCTGACCTCCCGCCGCGGCGACCCGGCCGGATTCGATGCTCGCCATGGCGAACGCGGGCCGGTCCCGGGGCCGCAGGCGAACCGGTCATCGCCGATCGCTTGAGCCCCTCGGTGCGGCGTGGCAGGATCGCGCGGATGACCGGCAGGCCGCCGTAACACGGCGCTTGCGCGGAGTTCGCGCAAGTCCCGGCGCTTCGCCGTAGACGGGGCTGCAGCAGTCGTTGCACCGAAGGGGCCGATGCCGCGCCCGGTGTTATTGGCGGTATCGGCAGGGCATGGCGCCTGGGATCAGGGGAATCCCGCCGTGGCTGGCGAAGCATGCCCGATCGATCGGGCGACCCAATCGATCAGGAATCGAGAAGCGCCGAACGCGAGCCGCACCTAGCATGACAGCACGTACCCCAACCGACAGGACGACTGCCATGAACATCAGCATTCACGCGTGCTTCCTTCCGCACAACGACGCGGACGCGGCAATGACTTTCTACCGCGACACCCTCGGCTTCGAAGTGCGCAAGGACGTCGCTTACGGCGGCATGCGCTGGATCACCGTCGGCCCGGTCGGCCAGCCGGCGACCTCGATCGTGCTGCATCCGCCGGCCGCCAGCCCGGGCATCACCGAGGATGAGCGCCGCACCATCGCCGAAATGATGGCCAAGGGCACCTACGGCATCATCACCCTGGCCACGCCCGATCTCGATGCCACCTTCGCGCGTCTCGAATCCGCCGGCACCGAAATCGTCCAGGAGCCGATCGAACAGCCCTACGGCGTTCGCGACTGTGCGGTGCGCGACCCTTCCGGCAACCTGATCCGCATCAACCAGCTGCGCTGAGCCGCCGAGCGAGTGCCGCCATGACCCGCAGCGACGTCGCCAGCGCGGCCACGGACCTCGGTAGCGACACGGCGCCGGCCTCGGCTTGGCCGGCGCCCGCGCCCGCGCCACGGAGTCACCGCGGCCGCTCATCGATCTTGATCGCCCGGCGTTGCCGTCGATCCCCGTCACACGCTTCCACCACCGACTGAGCGCGTCCGCCCGGCAATCCGCCGGAGCCGGGTGGCCGGTCTTCGCAGGAGGTCCTCGTGAACTGGAACAAATGGATTCGGCAGATCCACCGTTGGCTATCGATGATCTTTACGGTGACCGTGATCGCGACTTTCATCGCCCTGGCCCAGGAAAAGCCCATCGTCTGGGTATCCTACGTGCCGCTGGCGCCGCTCGCCTTGTTGCTGCTTTCCGGGTTGTACCTGTTCGCGCTGCCGTATGCGAGCAAGTGGTTCGGCAAACGCGGCGGCGCAAGCGGGTCGTAAACCGCGCACGCGCGCCGCGCATCGCATCTTTGTACGGTGGTCGGCCCCGCCGGCGGCCGCGCCAATTCGCAGCAGCATCGCCGCAGCACCGTCGCAACCGCGGCGATGCTGCGGGCAATGAATCCAGCGATGAACCCCACGAACCAGACCGCGCCGACGCAGACCGCGCAGGCGTCCCGCCCCACCGATGGAGACACGATGAGCAAGGCCACGAGGAAGAACACGCAGTCGTCCGCGCCGCACGCTGCCGACCGCCACGACCTGATCCGCGTGCAGGGTGCGCGCGTGAACAACCTCAAGGACCTCAGCGTCGAGTTGCCGAAGCGCCGCCTGACCGTGTTCACCGGCGTATCCGGGTCCGGCAAGAGCTCGTTGGTGTTCGGCACCATCGCCGCCGAATCGCAGCGGCTGATCAACGAGACCTACAGCTCCTTCGTGCAGGGTTTCATGCCGTCGATGGCGCGGCCGGAGGTCGACGTGCTCGACGGCCTGACCACGGCGATCATCGTCGACCAGGAACGCATGGGCGCCAACGCCCGCTCCACCGTCGGCACCGCCACCGATGCCAACGCGATGCTGCGCATCCTGTTCAGCCGCCTCGGCAAGCCGCACATCGGTTCGCCCAACGCGTATTCCTTCAACGTCGCCTCGGTGCAGGCGGTCGGCGCGATCACGGTCAAGGGCGAGACCAAGCGCCAGACCTTCAACCGCACCGGCGGCATGTGCCCGCGTTGCGAAGGCATGGGCCGGATTTCCGACATCGACCTGACTCAGTTGTACGACGACAGCAAGTCGATCAACGACGGCGCGATCACCATCCCCGGCTACAGCATGGACGGATGGTACGGCCGCATCTACAACGGTTGCGGTTTCTTCGACCCCGACAAGCCGATCCGCAAATTCACCAAGAAAGAACTGCACGACTTGCTGCACAAGGAGCCGACCAAGATCAAGGTCGACGGCATCAACCTGACCTACGCCGGCTTGATTCCGCAGATCCAGAAGTCGTTCCTGTCCAAGGACGTCGACGCCCTGCAGCCGCATATCCGCGCCTTCGTCGAGCGCGCGACCACCTTCAGCGCCTGTCCCGACTGCGGCGGCACCCGCCTCAGCGAAGCGGCGCGCTCGTCGAAGATCGGCAAGATCAACATCGCCGACGCCTGCGCGATGCAGATCAGCGACCTCGCCGACTGGGTGCGCGGGCTCAAGGAGCCTTCGGTAGCGCCCTTGCTCGCCAAGCTGCTGCACACCCTGGATTCGTTCGTCGAGATCGGGCTGGGTTATCTGTCGTTGGAGCGGCCGTCGGGCACCTTGTCGGGCGGCGAAGCGCAACGCACCAAGATGATCCGCCACCTCGGCTCGTCGCTGACCGACGTCACCTATGTCTTCGATGAACCCACCATCGGCCTGCACCCGCACGACATCCAGCGCATGAACGAGTTGCTGCTGCAACTGCGCGACAAGGGCAATACCGTGCTGGTGGTCGAGCACAAGCCAGAAGCGATCGCGATCGCCGACCACGTCGTCGACCTCGGCCCCGGCGCCGGCTCGGCCGGCGGCACGGTCTGCTACGAGGGTACCGTCGAAGGCCTGCGCGCCAGCGACACCCTGACCGGCCGCCACCTCGACGACCGCGCCTCGCTCAAGCCGAGCGTGCGCAAGGCCAAGGGCCAGCTGAAGATCCGCGGCGCCAGCAAGCACAACTTGCGCAAGGTCGACGTCGATATTCCGCTCGGCGTGCTGTGCGTGATCACCGGTGTGGCGGGGTCGGGCAAGAGCTCGCTGGTGCACGGCTCGTTGCCGGCCGACGAGACGGTGGTGTCGGTCGACCAGGGCGCGATCCGCGGCTCGCGCCGCAGCAACCCGGCCACCTACACCGATCTGCTCGAACCGATCCGCAAGGCCTTCGCCAAGGCTAACGGAGTCAAGCCGGCCTTGTTCAGCGCCAACTCCGAGGGCGCCTGCCCGACCTGCAACGGCGCCGGCGTGATCTACACCGACCTGGCGACGATGGCCGGTGTGGCGACCACTTGCGAGGACTGCGAGGGCAAGCGCTTCGAGGCCTCGGTGCTGAAGTACAAATTCGGTGGCCGCGACATCAGCGAAGTGTTGGCGATGCCGGTCAGCGAGGCCGAAGCCTTCTTCGGCGCCGGCAAGGCGCACACCCCGGCCGCGCACGCCATCCTGCAACGGCTGTTGGATGTCGGCCTGGGCTACCTCAGCCTGGGCCAGCCGCTCACCACCTTGTCGGGCGGCGAGCGCCAGCGCCTCAAGCTCGCCACCCACATGGCCGAGAAGGGTGGTATCTACATACTCGACGAACCGACCACGGGCCTGCACCTCGCCGACGTCGAACAACTGCTTGGCCTGCTCGACCGCCTGGTCGACTCCGGCAAGTCGGTGATCGTCATCGAACACCACCAGGCGGTGATGGCGCACGCCGACTGGATCATCGACCTCGGCCCCGGCGCCGGCCACGATGGCGGCCGCGTCGTCTTCGAAGGCACCCCGGCCGAGCTGGTCAAGGCCAAGTCCACGCTGACCGGCAAGCATCTCGCGCAGTACGTCGGCGCTCCGGCGAAGTCGTCGAAGAAGTCCTAGGAGGGTTGGCCCGGATCGTCGTCGCGGCGCCGAGCCATCGAGGCAAGCGCGGGTGGTGGCCTTCGGTTCCTGTCCGTGCCCACGTTCCACACCGGGCTTCGAAAAGGTCGAGCTTCAAAAAGACCGAGGGCACGACGCCGGCCGCTGGGCGGCAGGCGCACCCACGGCCGAACGCCGCGTCCTGAAACACGTTTCCGGACTCCGCGAACGCCATCCAAGATATTGTTGCAAAAGGAAAATCGGCAGCATGCGGGCTTCCCAAACAGGAACCCGCCATGGCAAACCTGCCGTTCACGCCAGCCACCATCCGTGCCGTACCGCTACGCGTAATCCTCCTCCGACTGTTGGGTTGCGCCTTCGTGCTGCTGTTGTCCGGCGGCGTGGCGCATGCCGGGTCGCCTGCCGATGACCGCCAGGTCGCCGCGGTGATCCAGGACTACCTGCAGGGGAGTTCCTACAACCGGACCGAGCAGCTTCGACGCGCGTTCCATCCCGGTGCACGCCTGTACCTGAGCCAGGGGGCGAGCGGCATGCGGGAGGTGGGGGTCGAGGAGTATGTCGGCTGGTTCAGCAAGAACCCGGACCAGTTCAATGGGCGATCCGGCCGTCTGATCAGCGTGCAGGTCGACGGCAACATCGCGACCGCGAAGGCGGAGATCCTGGTCGGCAAGGATCAGGCGCGCTACGTCGACCTGTTCCTGCTGAAGAAGCTCGGCGACGCGTGGCAGGTCATCAGCAAGACCGCGACGCGCTACCAGGCGCCGGCTCATGGCCGCCAGGTGCTGCTGGTCGTGTCCAATGTCGGCACGATACCCGGCACCCGCCTCAGCGCCGGCAACAGCTTTGCGGAGCTGATCCACGCCTACACCGCCTTCCGCGAAGCCGGCTACGGCGTGCAGTTCGTCAGCCCCGAAGGCGGGGCCGTGCCGCTGGCCTATATCGACACCCGCGATCCGGAGCACACGGCCAGGATCTACGACGGCGACTTCATGTGGGCTTTGGCCAATACGCGCAAACCCGAGGACATGAATGCGGTCGACTATGCCGCGTTGATGTACATCGGCGGCAGCGCCGCGATGTACGGCGTCGTCGATCACCCCGGCCTCAAGGCTCTGGCGGCCCGCATCTATGAACAGCAGCAGGGCATCGTCTCGGCGGTTTGTCACGGCAGCGCCGGCCTTGCGAACCTGACCCTGTCCGATGGCACGGCGCTGGTCAGCGGCAAGCGCGTCACCGGCTATCCCGATGCCTTCGAAGACAAGCAAGCGCCGTACTACAAGACCTTGCCGTTCTCGCTCGAGCAGCGCCTGCAGGAGCGCAAGGGCCTGTTCCGTTACGGTGCCCGCAACACCTCGCACGTGGAAATCGATGGCCGGCTCATCACCGGCATGAACTGGCAATCCACCCGCGACGTGGTCAAGGCGATCCTCCGGCAGCTGGATGCGTCGGGGGCGTCGGCAGCGACATCGCCGGCAGCGACATCGCAAGGTTCGAGCCGCTAGCCGATCTCGTCGAAGCCGAGTCCACGCTTGCCGGCAAACCTCCAGCGGAGTGAGTCGCATCGATTGGGGACGACCAGATCGAACGCCGAGGCGTCGGCTCCGAGGGTAGGAGCGACGCGAGTCGCGACCGCGCGCTTACGGTCTCGCGTCGCATCGAGCCACTCAGATCGAACGCTTGAAGCTTCCGTCACTAAAACGGCGGCGTGCTTTCTTTGAGTCGCCGATCGCCCCGTGACTGCCAAGCTTGCTCTAGGCAGCGGCCTCACATTCGCCGCGCCGATACCCGATCGCCTCGGTCAGGTGCGCCGTGGCGATCTGCGGGCTTCCGGCTAGATCGGCGATGGTGCGTGCGACCCGCTGGATGCGGTGCATCGAGCGCGCCGACAGTTGCAAGGCGTCGACGGCGCGTTCGAGCAGGGCGTGGTCGGATTGGCTGAGGCTGCAGGTCGCGGTGGTTTCGGCCTGGCTGAGTTGCGCGTTAGTCTTGCCGCTGCGCGCCAGTTGGCGTTGGCGCGCGGCGACAACACGCTCGCGGATGGCGGCGCTGCTTTCGCCGCTGGGTTGGTCGGGACGCAGCGCCGAGGAGGGCAGGCGCGGCACCTCGATGTGCAGGTCGATGCGGTCGAGCAAGGGGCCGGAGATACGTGCTCGGTAACGGCGGATCGCTTCGCCGGCGCAACGGCAGCGCCCGCTGCAGTCGCCGGCCCAACCGCAAGGGCACGGGTTCATCGCCGCGACCAGTTGGAAGCGCGCCGGAAACTCGGCGCTGCGCGCCGCGCGCGACACCGTGACCACGCCGGATTCGAGCGGCTCGCGCAGGACTTCGAGCGCGCGCCGTTCCCACTCGGGCAGTTCATCGAGAAACAGCACGCCCTGATGCGCGAGCGAAATCTCGCCGGGGCGCGGATCGGCGCCGCCGCCGACCAGGGCGACCGCGCTGGCGGTGTGGTGCGGCGAGCGGAACGGGCGTTCGCGCCAGCGCGCCGGGTCGAGGCCGTGGCCGTGCGCGCCGCCGGCGACCGAGGCGATCGCCGCGGTCTCCAGCGCTTCTTCTTCGCTGGCCTCGGGCAGCAGGCCGGGCAGGCGCGAGGCGAGCAGGGTCTTGCCGCAGCCGGGCGGGCCGATCAGCAACAGATGGTGGCCACCGGCGGCGGCGATTTCGAGCGCGCGCCGCGCCTGCGCCTGGCCGCGCACATCGCGCATGTCCAGGCCGGGCGCGCGCAGCAGCGGCGCCGCCTGGGCCTGCGGCAAGTCGGCGCGGCCGCAGAGCATGGCGCAGACTTCGAGCAGGGTGCGGCCGGTGCGCGCTTCGACGCGGCTGGCGAGTGCGGCCTCGGCGCCGTTGCCGGCCGGCACGATCAGGCGGCGCCCGAGCGCGGCGACCGCGAGCGCGGCCGGCAGCACGCCGTCGATGGCGCGCAGCTCGCCGGTCAGGCCAAGTTCGCCGAGGAATTCGTACTCGTTGAGCGCTTCCAGCGGGATCTGTCCGCTCGCGGCGAGGATGCCCAGGGCGATGGCGAGGTCGTAGCGGCCGCCGTCCTTGGGCAGATCGGCCGGGGCCAGGTTGACGGTGATGCGCCGCTGCGGAAATTCGAACTGCGCGCACTGGATCGCGGCACGGACGCGGTCCTTGGCTTCGCGCACCGCCGCTTCGGGCAGGCCGACGATCGACATGCTCGGCAGGCCGCCGCCGAGATGGACCTCGACCCGGACCGCAGGCGCACGGACGCCCGATCGCGCACGGCTGTGCACGAGTGCCAGGTTCATGGCGGGGCTCAGTGCTGGGGCGTGGAAGCGTTGTCGAGTTGCGCTTCGAGCTCGGCGACGGTGCGCTGGAGTTCGTCGAGCTTCTCGCGGGTGCGCAGCAACACGGCGCGCTGGACTTCGAATTCCTCGCGGGTGACCAGCTCGAGCTTGGACAGGCCGGTCTGCAGTACGGACTTGAAGTTCTGTTGCATTTCCTCGCGGCCTTCGCGCAGGCCCGGGGGCAGCAGAGAGCTGAGGCGGCGGGCGAGGTCGTCGATGTAGTTCAGGTCGATCATGTGGGGAAAGCTCCTCCGGCAATGGGGTCAGCTTGACCGCCGGACCGGGACCTCGCCGTCGGCCGGGGCCGTGGCGGGTTGTCGGAAAAGTCCGAAGTGGATGACGCGGTCACTACATCACGGCGCCTGCGAGGCCCGCAAGCGCTTTGTCCTCATCGTCCAACGGAGCGCGCGGAGGCGGTGTGAACGGCGTCCGACGGGCGGCGTGACCCGCGTCGGACCTAGGTCGCGACCGCGCGGCACGTTATCCTGCGCGGTATTGCAAGGAGATCGACGATGAAGATGGTCATGGCGGTGATCAAGCCGTTCAAGCTCGACGACGTGCGCGAGGCGCTGGCCGAGGCCGGCGTGGCCGGCATCACCGCGACCGAGGTCAAGGGCTTCGGGCGCCAGAAGGGGCATACCGAGCTGTACCGCGGCGCCGAGTACGTGGTCGATTTCCTGCCCAAGATCAAGCTCGAAGTGGCGGTGACCGACGATCAGGTCGACACCGTGGTCGAGGCGATCATGAAGGCGGCCGGCACCGGCAAGATCGGCGACGGCAAGATCTTCGTCTGGGACCTCGAACGCGCGGTGCGCATCCGCACCGGCGAGATGGACGGCGACGCGCTGTGAGCGAACGCCGCCCGGCGCTGCCGGCGCGGCGCCACGCGATGGGCGCCTGCGACGGCCCATCGACCGTGAACGAAGCGGCCATCGTTCAGATCGGACCTTAGCGTCGGCGACCCGGCCCGCGTGCCCGCGCCGGGGCTGAGACGGCTGCCTCGTCCTGATCGAGAAAGGCCTGCAACGCCGGCGCGCGCGGGCGATTGACCAGTTCCAGGCGATACAGCGGGCGCGTCATCGATGCGTCTTCGTCGAGCTTGATCGTGCGCACGCGTTGCATCGTCACCAGGTCGGCGACCACGGTTTCCGGCAACAAGGCGATGCCGGCGTCGGCGGCGACGGCGTGCGCGATCGCTTCGTTGCTGCCGATCTCGATCACCCGCGCCGGCGCGATGCCGCGCGCGGCGAACAATGACTGCGCGACCTGGCGCGTGCCCGAGCCCTGTTCGCGCACCAGCCAGGTCTGGCGGGCGAGTTCGGCGAGAGAAGGGCGGCGCTTGGCGCCCAGCGCGTTGTCGGCGGCAGCGATCAGCCGCAACGGTTCGCTGCGCCACAGGCTGGCCTGGATGCGCGCATCCTCGACCGCGCCTTCGACGAAGCCGACGTCGACCCGGCAATCGATCACCGCGCGGCTGATCTGCTCGGTGTTGCCGACCACCAGCTCCACCGTCAGCCCGGCATGGCGCCGCACGAACGGGCCGAGGCTTTGCGGCAGCCAATACGCCGCGACGGTGGTGCTGGCGCCGATGCGCAGGCTGCCTTGGCGCAGTTCGACCCGATCGCGCACGTCCTCGCTGGCGATGCGTTCCAGGGCGAAGATCGCCCGCGCATGCTCGAACACCGCGTTGCCGTGATCGGTCAGTTGCACGCCGCGTACCGCCTTGGCTTCGGCGCCGCTGCGTTCGATCAGGGGCAGGTCGAGTTGGTGTTCGAGTTCGCGCACCGCCTTCGACACCGCCGACTGACTGACGAACAAAGCTTCGGCGGCGCGCGAAAAGCTCTGCTGTTCGACTACGGTCAGGAACACGCGCAACAAGTGCAGGTTCATGGCATGAGCTCAATTCATGGATACTTGAATTATATGTATTGGACTCCCCGAGTGCGCGGGCCTACCTTGGCGCCGTCGTCGATCCGCAGCCGTTTTGGAGTCCCCTGCCGTGTCCGTCCTGAACCCGTCTTCGTCCGCCTCGTCCCCGCAATCGGGCCTGACCCGCTCGCCGGGGTTCTGGCCGGGGTTGGCGCTGGCGGCGGCAATCGCGGGCGCGGCGATGGCGCTGGCCTCGCTGCCGGCCTTGCAGGCCTGGGGCCTGAGCGCGCTGACCTTGGCGATCGTGCTCGGCATCGCCGTCGGCAATAGCGTCTTCCCCGCGTTCTCGGCCAGTGCCGGCAGCGGTGTGGACTTCAGCAAGGGCACGCTGCTGCGGCTCGGCATCGTGTTGTACGGCTTTCGCGTGACTTTCCAGGAGATCGCCGGGGTCGGCGTGGCCGGCCTGGCGATCGACGCGGTCGTGGTGGCCGGCGTGTTCGGCCTGGCCACCTGGCTGGGCACGCGTTGGCTCAAGCTCGATCGCGAGACCTCGATGTTGATCGGCGCCGGCAGCGCCATCTGCGGCGCCGCCGCGGTGATGGCGGCCGAGCCGGTGGTGCGCGCACAGGCGCACAAGGTGTCGGTCGCGGTCGCCACCGTGGTGGTGTTCGGCACGCTCGGCATGTTCGTCTACCCGATGCTGTACCCCTATCTGGGGCTCAGCGAACACGCCTATGGCGTGTATGCCGGCTCGACCATCCACGAAGTCGCCCAGGTCGTCGTCGCCGGCCGCGCGGTCGGCGAGTCGGCCGCGTCGGCGGCGGTGATCGAGAAAATGCTGCGGGTGATGCTGTTGGCGCCGTTCCTGTTGCTGCTGTCGTCGCGGATCGGCGCCGCGCCGGGCGCGGCGAAGTCGAAGATCGTCGTGCCGTGGTTCGCGCTGTGGTTCGTCGCGGTCAGCGGTTTCAATTCGCTGCAGCTGTTGCCGGCGCCGTGGAAGGCGGCGATCGTGCAGATCGACACCGTGTTGTTGGCGATGGCGATGGCCGCACTGGGCTTGCGTACGCATGTCGGCGCGATCCGCCAGGCCGGCCCGAAGCCGATGCTGCTCGCGGCGGTGCTGTTCGGCGTGCTGACCGTCGGCGGTTACGGCTTGAACGTCGGTGTGGCGAAGCTGTTCGGTGCCGCCGGCTAATGCTCGTATCGAACTGATACAAGGATTCGATCAAGCGTAGGCGTATCGCCGCTGTGCTCGTCGCGGCTGAGTATATTCGCCTGACCCAAACCGGCCTGGATCGGTCTATTTCCGATGCGGCCGATGCAAGCGCCCGCTTCAGTGTGGATCTGAGCGCTTCGCCGTTGTTCACGTGCAGTCATGCCTGCATGAATTCCGCCGCCTTTATCGCCTCTTACCGTCGTCGCCCGCGTCGTCGGGCTGCGCATCCGCGACTGAGTTCGAGCCTGATCTCAACGACGATGAAAGCTGCGATCGGATTGCGGCCGGCGAGATCGCAAGTGTGCTGCTCGATATGTGCCGAGTTGCGTTCGCGTCGTTCAGTTTTCTGACTCGAAGTCGAGCTGGGTCAGCAGGTGACGCGTCGCGTCAACTATCCGGCAGCGGCGTCAAGTGTGCTTTTTGCATTCGAGATCGATCGGGCCGTCCATCGTTACTGCTCCACTGCTGGCACGAAATTTGTGACGCAGTGCGGGATATGGAGCGGATCGATCAATGGATGAAGTGTGCCATCGTGCCCTGGCCCGTATGGCTGAGCCCTAAGGCGCGGTACGAACAGTGCAGGCGCATTCGTGGCGTACCGTCGCGCACGCGCAGCGGCGCAACGGCCGGCGTCATGACGCCTCACGATCTCTGTCGATTCCATTGCGTCGGTCCCCGCGCATCGTTCTCACGTGCGCGACGAACGGGTCCAGGTCTATCTGAAGCAACGGGAGCGATGCAGTGAAGCCGCAAGAATCTCTGGGCCGTCAGCGGCCGTCGCGCCTGTGGCTCGTCTGTTTTTTGAGCGGCGCGGTCGCTACGGCCGGAGCGCAAACCTCCGATCCGGCCGAGCGCGAGCTTTCGCGCCAACGCGAGCGCGAGCGCGCTTTGCGCGAACAGCAGGAAACGCGGCCCGACGTGCGCCTGGATCAGCGCACGGACTCGGTCGCCGAGCGTTTGCCCGGCGACGAATCGCCGTGTTTTCCGATCCGCGAGTTGCGGCTCGACGGCGAGCACGCGTCGTACTTTCGATGGGCGTTGAAAGCGGCCGATGGCGACGCGGACCCCTGGTCGGGTCGTTGCCTCGGCGTGCAGGGCGTCAACGTGCTGATGAAGCGGGTACAGAACGCGATCATCGCCCGCGGCTACGTCACCACCCGCGTGCTGGCGCCGCCGCAGGACCTCAGTAGCGGCATCCTGAGCTTGACCGTGGTGCCGGGGCGGGTGAACGCACTGCGTTTCTCCGACGGCAGCGGCCCGCGCGCGCGGCTGACGAACGCGTTGCCGGCGCGGCCGGGCGAATTGCTCAATCTGCGCGACATCGAACAAGGCCTGGAGAACTTCCAACGCGTCCCGACGGTGACCGCGGACATCCAGATCGCTCCGAGCGCCGCGGCGAACGCCGCGCCCGGCGAGAGCGATCTGGTGGTCGCCTGGCAACAGCGTTCGCCGCTCCAGGCGAATCTGGGCCTGGACGACGCCGGCAGCGAGGCGACCGGCAAGCTGCAGGCGAACGCGACCCTGTCGATCGACCACGGCCTGGCCTGGAACGACTTGTTCTACGTCAACCTCGGCCGCAGCGTCTTCAACGGCAGCGGCAAGGGCACGTCCAGTTGGACCGCGCACTACGACCTGCCGTTCGGCTATTGGATGCTGGGGGCGACTGCGAGCGGCTACGATTATCGCCAGACCATCGCCGGCGCCAGCCAGGACTACCGCTACAGCGGTTCCAGCCAAAACGCCGAATTGCGTGTGGCGCGGCTGTTGTTCCGCGATGCCCACAGCAAGTTCGGCGTGTACGCGCGCGGCTGGTGGCGCCAGTCCGACAACTTCATCGACGACACCGAGATCGAAGTGCAGCGCCGGCGTAATGCCGGTTGGGAAGCGGGCTTCACCTACAAGCGCTTCATCGGCAAGGCGATCGTCGACGCCAATCTGTCCTATCGCCGCGGCACCGGTGCATTCGATGCGCTACCCGCGCCGGAGCAGCCGTTCGGCGAAGGCACCTCGCGCATGAAGCTGATCGCCGCCGAGTTGCAGCTGAGCGTGCCCTGGCAAATCGGCGAACAGCGACTGCGTTACACCGGCAGCTGGCGCGGGCAATGGAACCGCACGCCCTTGGTGCCGCAGGACCGCTTCGCGATCGGCGGGCGCTACACCGTGCGCGGCTTCGACGGCGAGGTCGCCTTGAGCGGCGAGCGCGGCTGGCTGCTGCGCAACGAGTTCGCCTGGTCGCTTGACGGCGCTCATGAGGCCTACCTCGGCGCCGACTACGGACACATCAGCGGCCCCAGCACGGCGTGGCAGTCCGGCGACCACCTGGCCGGCGCCGTCGTCGGCCTGCGCGGGCGCTGGCGGCGCCTGAGTTGGGACGGCTTCGTCGGCGCGCCGCTGTCGGCCCCGCGCGGCTACCCCACCGCCTACACCGCCACCGGTTTCAACCTCGCCTGGTCGTATTGACCGCCCAGCCGCCGCGTCGCGCAGGCCTGCGCTTCGAATGCGGCCGACTTTCCCCCGATCTACGCAGCACCCCAGCCAAGGAAGCACGCCATGAACCGCATCTACCGCCTGGTCTTCAATTGCGCCCTCGGCGTCTGGCAAGTCGCCTCCGAACTGGTGCGCTCGCCGAGCGGCGGCAGCGCCGGCCGCGGCCGCGCCGCGGCGCCTGGCCTGCGGCCGATGACCTGCGCGCTGTGGATAGCGCTGGGCTTCGCGTCGACCTTGCCGGCCCTGGCCCAGGTGGTGGCCGACCCGAATGCGCCGGGTAATCAGCGGCCAACCGTGCTGCAGGCAGCGAACGGCGTGCCGCTGGTCAACATCCAGACGCCGAGCGCGGCCGGCGTGTCGCGCAATACCTATAGCCAGTTCGATGTGAATCGCGAAGGCGCGATCCTCAACAACTCGCGCAGCAACGCGCAGACCCAACTCGGCGGTTGGGTGCAGGGCAACCCCTGGCTGGCCGGCGGCGGCGCGCGGGTCATCCTCAACGAGGTCAACAGCGCCAACCCCAGCCACTTGAACGGCTACGTCGAAGTCGCCGGGCCGCGTGCCGAGGTGGTGATCGCCAACCCGGCCGGCATCCAGGTCGACGGCGGCGGCTTCATCAACACCAGCCGCGCGACCCTGACCACCGGCGCACCGATGCTCGCCAGCGGCCATCTCGACGGCTACCGCGTCGAGGCCGGCGCGATCCGCATCGGCGGCGCCGGCCTGGATGCGAGCGCCACCGATTACACCGACCTGATCGCGCGCTCGCTGGAGGTCAACGCCGGGGTCTGGGCGCAGCAACTGAGGCTCACCGCCGGCGCCAACACCGTGAGTGCCGACCACGCCAGCATCGTCGCCGGCCAAGGCAGCGGTGCGGCGCCTGGGTTTGCCCTCGACGTGGGCGCGCTCGGCGGCATGTACGCCGGCAAGATCGCCCTGATCGGCACCGAGCATGGCCTGGGTGTGCGTAACGCCGGCGCGATCGGCGCACAGGCCGGCGAACTCACCCTGAGTGCCGACGGCCGGCTCGGCAACAGCGGGCGGATCCAGGCGCAGAGCAACGCTGCGCTGAACCTGAGCGGCGGCGTCGCCAATGCCGGCACGATCAGCGCCGGGCAGGAACTGCGCATCGGCACGGCGCAAGATCTCGACAACAGCGGCGGCACGCTCAATGCGCGGCGCCTCGATCTCAATGCGCAAAGCCTGGTCAACCGCGATGGCGCCATCGAGCAAACCGGCCTGCAGGCGTTGCGGTTGGAAGCAGGCGCGCTGAGCAACCGCGACGGCGGCCGCATCGGTCTGGCCGAGCGGTCGTCGGGTTCCGGTGGCGTTCCGGGCACGGGCACGGGCGGCAGCGGCAGTGACGGCAGCGGCACCGCGCCGCCGAGCGATCCGAACGCGCCGACGGTGGCGCCGCCGCCGTCGCTGCCCTTGGCCGACGGCGCGTTGCGCATCGCCGGGCTGTTGAACAACGATGCCGGCGCGATCCTCGCCGCCAGCGGCATCGCCCTGAGCGCGAGCAGCGGTTTGAACAACGACGGCGGTGAACTGGGTCTGGCCTCGTTGACCGTTGCCGGCGGCGACCTCAGCAATCGCGGCGGCACTCTGGCGGTGCAAGGCGACGCGCAACTGCAGCTCGGCGCGTTCGCCAACGATGCCGGCCGCGTCAGCATCGGCGGCGTGCTCGGCCTGGCCGCGCAGGCCTTCAGCAACCGCGGCGGCGAATTGCTGCACGGCGGCAGCGATGACGTGCACTGGCAGGTCGCGGGCCTGCTCGATAACAGCTACGGCCGTGTGGCGACGAATGCCGCCCGGCTCCAGCTCGACGCCGGCAGCCTGATCAACGAACAGGGCCGGATCGAGCACGCCGGCAGCGCCGGCATGCGCTTGAACACGGGCGGTTTGCACGGCCCGGGCGGGCAGATCGCCACGGCCGGCGCGCTGCAGCTCACGGCGGGCGTCGTCGATCACCGCGGCGCGAGTCTGAGCGCCAACGGTTTGGATGTCGTCGCCAGCCAGTTCGACAACCGCGGCGGCACCCTCCAATCCGGCGCCGCCGGTACGTTCACGGTCGACAGCCGTCTCGATAACGACGGCGGCCGCATCGCGACCCAAGGCGATCTGAGCGTTCGCGCCGCCAGCCTCGGCAACGCCGGCGGCACCCTGCAATCCGCCGGCAGCGGCGTTACGACGATTCAAGCGACCACCGTGCAGGGCGCGGGCGGCACCATCGGCAGCAACGGCCATCTGCTGCTGCGCGGCCAAAACGCCGACCTCAGTGCAGGCACCACCTTCGCGCGCAGCGTCGACATCGCCGTCGACACTTTGTCCACCGCGCGTGGCAGCTTGCAATCGGCCAGTGCTCTGTCGATCGCCGCCCCGAGCGCACTCGACAACGCCGGCGGCCGCATCGCCAGCAACGGCGACACCACCTTGAGCACCGCCCTGCTGAATAACCAGACCGGCACCATCGAACATGCCGGCGTCGGCACGCTGACGATCCAGGCCACGACCTTGAACGGTGCCGGTGGCACCATCGGCAGCAACGGCGCATTGGACCTGCGCGGCGGCGCGGTCGATCTCAGTGGCGGCCAGACCTATGCACGCCAGATCGGCATTCAGGCCGACGCGCTGAACCACGCCGGCGGCACGTTGCAGGCCGGCGATAGCGCAACGCTCAGCATCCGCGACACCCTCGACAACAGCCAGGGCCGCATCGCGGCAAGCGGCGACACCCGCGTGCAGGCCGCGACCCTGCGCAACCGCGGCGGCGCGATCGAACACGCGGGTACCGGCACACTCGACTTGCAAGCCACCATCATCGACGGCGCCGGTGGCAAGATCGCCAGTAACGGTCAGCTGAGCATCGCCGCGCAATCGGTCGATCTGCGCGCCGGCGACACTTACGGCCAACGCGTCGACTTGCAGGCCGTCGACCTGATCACCGCCGGCGGCAAGTTCAGCGCTGGCGAAAGCGCGCGGCTCGACGTGCAAGCTACGCTCGACAACGCCGCCGGCCGCATCGCCAGCGGAGGCGATCTGCAGTTGCAGGCCGGTAGCCTGAGCAATCAGGCCGGCCTGATCGCCAGCACCACCGCGATGCAGGTCACGACCGGCGCGCTCGACAACCGCCAGGGCCAGATCCAGAGCGGCGCTACGGCCGCACTGTCGGTCGCCGGTGCGCTCGACAACAGCGCCGGCAGCATCGTCGCCCAACAAGCGCTCGGCATCGCCGCGGCCAGTCTGGACAACGACGCCGGCGTCCTGGCCTCGATCGACGACGCAGTCGATCTGGACATCGCCGGCGCGTTCTCCAACGTCGGCGGGCGAATCCAGTCGGGCACCGCGATCAACCTGAGTTCGCAAGGCTTGGACAACAGCGGTGGCGACATCGCCGGCGCCACGGTCGCGATCGATGCCGGCAACGGCGCCCTCGACAATGACGACGGCCGCATCGCCGGCACGCAGACGCTGCGCATCGACAGCGGCGCCTTGAGCAACGACGCCGGCCTGATCCAGGCCGGCGCCGCGTTAGCCATCGACACCCGCGGCCAGGCCCTCGACAACGCCAACAGCGGCAGCGACAAGGGCATCAGCAGCGGCGGCACGCTGCAGATCAATGCGGGCGCGCTCAGCAACAGCGCCGGCACCGTCTATGCCGGCGGCGCCGCCACGCTGCAGGCCACGAGCATCGTCAACAGCGGCCAGATCGGCGGCCGCGACACGCTGACGCTCACGGCCGGCGGCATCGACAACCGCGGCGGCCAGATCCAGGCGCTGGGCGATACCCGCCTCGATGCCGGTGCCGGCGTTATCGACAACCAATCGGGCCTGATCGGCTCGGCGGCGCAGCTGAGCCTGAGCGCGGGCAGCCTGGACAATCGCAACACCCTCGGCGCCAGTCAGGGCGTGGTCGGCGGCAACGTCGCCATCGCGGCCGATACTGTCGACAATACGGCCGGTGTGCTCAGCGCTGACCAGACTTTGCTGCTGCAAGGGGGCGGGGCGGTCGCCAACGTGGGCGGCCAGATCAGCGCCGGCGGCACGGTCGACATCCGCGATGCCGGCAATACCCGCACGCTCGACAACAGCGGCGGCAGCATCGCCGCCGGCGAACTGTTGACCCTGCAGCTCAAGCGCCTCGACGGCATCGGCAGCCTGCAGTCTGGCCTGGATGCGTCGATCGCGCTCGTCGACGGTCTCGACCACCAGGGCACGATCCTGGCCAATCGCGACTTGTCGCTGTCGACCCAGGGCGACCTGCGCAACGCCGGCAAGATCGGCGCCGGCGGCGACCTGTCGCTGAGCGCGAATGCCCTCGACAACACCGTCAACGGCGAGATCAGCGCCACCGCCGGCAGCGCGCGGATTAGTGTCGCCACTACCGTGACCAATCGCGGCCTGATCGACAGTGCCGACACCCGCATCGACGCGGCGCGCATCGATAACCTCGGCACCGGCCGTCTCTATGGCGACCATCTCGCCCTAGGCGCCGGCGAAATCAACAACCTTGAGGAAACCGTCGGCGGCACGACCCGCGCCGCTACCATCGCTGCGCGCGAACGCCTCGACATTGGTGCCGGTGTGCTCAACAACCGCCGCGAAGGCCTGATCTACAGCGGCGGCGACGCCGCGATCGGCGGTGCGCTCGACGCGTCCGGCCTGGCCGCCGGCACCGCCAGCGCGGTCAACAACACCAGCGCGATCATCGACGCTGCCGGCGCGCTGTCGATCGATGCCAGCTCCATCGCCAACGCGCGCGAGAACGTCTCGATCGCCCAATCCACCACGACCCGCGCGCCGGTGCGCCTGGATCAGCCGCAGTGGCGCAACAACGGCAGCAACGCCACCCTCGACATCCGCAGCAGCAGCAACTACACCGCCTATGAGGTGTATTACCTCGACCCGAACGACATCTTGTCGGACACGCCGTACATCACCCCGGACGGGGTCATGCTGCGCAAGGCGGTGGTACGGCTGACGGCACAGACCAGCGCCTACTACTTCGCTCGCGGCGGCATGTACGCCGCGCTCGGCGAGCGCTCGCGCCTGGGCGGCGTCGACGGCACGGTGACGATCTACTACACCGGCCGCCAGGACGCGCAGTCCAATCCCGACCAGGGCGGCAGCGACGATCCCTTCGCCGAACTGTCGCAGCCGCAGCCGGGTTCGCCGGGCTTCGTCTACCAGAGCGACAACCTGGCCTACTCCAATGCCTACGGCACCTGCACCAGCAACTGCGTGCAGCTGTGGACCTCGTACGACTACGACGACCCCGACCACACCCTGCTGGTGCCGCAAGGCACCGGTGGCGGCGGCCTGGGCGACAACGAGGAATACCGCATCGCCACCCAGACCGTCACCGAGGATGCGATCGCGCCGGGCATCGGCAGCGACGCGGTGATCCGTTCGGGCGGGGCGATGTCCTTGCGCGTCGACGACCTGACAAACCGCTATGGCCAGATCGCCGCCGGCGGCGATCTCAGCATCACCGGCCACGGCGGCGCCAGCCAGGTCACCAATGTCGGCCAGACCCTGTATCGCAGCTACGACTTCAACAACGTCAGCCACGGCTACAACGGCACCACCCGCGCCTGGACCAACCCTTCCTTGTCCGAGCAGATCGGCCAGCTCGGCGGCTCGATCACCAGCAACGGCACCCTGACGATCGACACCGGCGATCTGAGCAATCTCAACCTCGGCCGCAACGCCCCCGGCGTGGTCGACCCGTCGGTGCTGCTCAATCTCAACGCCGGCTCGGCGAGCAATGCCGGCGGCGGCAGCAGCTTCGTGCTGCAACCCGGTGCCGCAGCGATCGAAGTCGTCGCCAACCCGGCGCCTAACGCGTCCGGCGCCGGCGGCGGCGCGGTGGCCGGCGGCGCGGCGAATTCGCCCGCGACCATCCGCACTCTGCCGGCGAACTTCGGCTTGCCGAGCAGCAGCCTGTTCCGCCTCACCTTCAACGGCGGCGGCTATCTGGTCGAAACCGATTCGCGTTTCGCCAACTACCGCAACTGGCTGGGCTCGGATTATCTGCTCGGCTTGCTCGGCACCGACCCGGCGAACATGCACAAACGCCTCGGCGACGGTTACTACGAGCAACGCCTGGTCCGCGACCAGATCGCCCAGCTCACCGGCCGCCGCTTCCTCGACGGATACGCCAGCGACGAAGACCAGTTCCGCGCGTTGATGAACTCCGGCGCCCTGTTCGCGCAGCAGTTCGGCCTGCGCCCGGGCATCGCCCTGACCGCGGCGCAGATGGCGCAACTGACCAGCGACATCGTCTGGCTGGTCGAGCAGACCGTGACCTTGCCCGACGGCACCCGCACCACCGTGCTGGCGCCGCAGGTGTACGTGCGCGTGCGCAACGACGACCTGCACCGCGACGGCAGCCTGATCGCCGGCGACGCGACCCAGCTCAAGCTGCAGGGCGACTTGGTCAACGGCGGCCGCATCGCCGGCCGCACCGCGGTCGCGATCACCGCGCAGAACATCAGCAACCTCGGCGGCCTGATCCAGGGCGGCAACGTCGCCGTACGTGCGCAGCAAGACCTGATCAACCGCGGCGGCGTCATCCAGGGTAAAGACCGTCTGGTCGTCAGCGCCGGCCGCGACCTGATCGTCGAAGCCACGAAGGACTACGCCCCCGACCGCCTCGCCGGCCTCTACGTCAGCAACCCGAACGGCGTGCTACTCGCCAGCGCCGGCCGCGACCTGTCCGTGCTCGGCGCCGCGCAAGTGCGCAGCGCCGGCGACGCCGCCCTCAGCGCCGGCCGCGACCTCAGCATCGCCTCGCGCGTTGGCGACACCACGACCACCGGCTTCGGCAAGAACCGCGATACCAGGCAGTCGCTGGATGTGGCCAGCGTAAGCGCCGGCGGCAACCTCGTGCTCTCGGGCGGCCGCGACGTGCAGCTGACCGCTGCGCAACTGGATGCCGGGAAGTCGGTCGCGGTCGTCGCCGGGCGCGACATCGTTAGTGCCACTCTGACTACGACCGATACCACCGACCGTTACTACAGCGACGGCAAGACCCGTACGACGTTGCATGCCGAAGACGAAACGCTGCACGGCACGACGATCAAGGCCGGTGGCGATATCGCGATGCAGGCCGGCCGAGATATCACCCTGCAGGCCGCGTCGGCCGTCAGCGAGAACGGCGGCATCGCGCTTTCGGCCGGGCGCGATGTGAATCTGACGGCGGCGCAGGAGCAGCACGACTACGTGCAGGACAGCACGACCAAGAAGTCCGGGTTCCTCAGCAGCAGCAAGAAGACGACCCACGACGAATCGCATGCGAGCCTCGCCGTCGGTACGACGCTCAGTGGCGAGACCGTGGCCATTTCGGCCGGCCGCGACGTGATCACCCAGGGCGCCCAGGTCGCAGGTACCGATGACGTTCTGGTCGCGGCCGGTCGCAATCTGACTCTGGATGCGGCGCAATCCACCTATAGCGAAGAACACAGCCAGACCCAAAAGAAGTCCGGCCTGATGGGCACCGGCGGTGTCGGCATCATGGTCGGCAGCCGCAGCATGAGCCAGACGTCGAAGGTCGAGTCGACCGAAGCCGTCGGCACCGTGCTCGGCAGCACCGACGGTCAGGTCACCCTGGTCGCCGGCCAGAACGTCAAGATCCGCGGCAGCGACGTGATCTCGGCCACTGGCACCAGCATCGTCGGCAAGGACGTGACGATCGAAGCGGCCGAGCAGCAGTCGCAGGAGACCCACACGACCCAGTTCCGGCAGTCGGGCCTGGAACTGAGCTTGAGCGGTACCGCGGTCAACGCGGCGATGGGCGCCTACCGAGCCGGCAAGCGCGCGAGCCGGAACGAAAGCGGCGACAGCCGCACGCGGGCGTTGAACGCAGCCACTGCGGTCGGTGGGGGATACAACGCTTATCAGGCGGTCGCCAACAATCCCGGTCAGAACGCCGCGCACTCCGAAGTCGGGCCGCAGGGCAGCCCGCAGAACGAAGCGGTCAACCTCAAGCTCGGCATCGGCAGCCAGAGTTCGAGCGGCAAGACCGTGATCGACCAGACGACTCAGCGCGGCAGCAACATCCGCAGCGGCGGCGATGTTGCCATCGTCGCCACCGAGGGCGACCTGACCGTGACCGGCAGCCATGTCGCCGGCCACAACGTACTGCTGGATGCGGCGCGCAACCTGACTTTGCAGTCGGCGCAGGAAACCAGCAGTCAGCGTTCGACCAGCAAGAGCGGGGGCGGTGGCGTGGGGGTGCTGGTCGGCCAGAGCGGCATGGGCTTCTACGTCGAAGCCAACGCCAGCCGCGGCAAGGCCGACGGCGACAGCGTCACCCATGCCGAGACGACCGTGGATGCGGCCAACATGTTGGTGCTGCGCAGCGGTGGCAACACCACCCTGCAAGGCGCACAGGCGCGCGGCGAGCAGGTCATCGCCCGCGTCGGCGGTGATCTGAACCTGATCAGCCAGCAGGACACCGACCGTTTCGAAAGCAAGGACCAGTCGGCCAGCGGTCAAGTGGTGGTTGGCTTCGGCAGCAGCGCCAGCGTCAGCTACAACCAGAGCAAGGTCGACAGCGAGTACAAGAGCGTCACCGGGCAGACCGGCATCGCGGCGGGCAAGGGCGGTTTCGATATCGAGGTCGGCGGCGCCACGACCCTGACCGGCGCGGCCATCGCCAGCACCGCCGATGCAGCCAAGAACCGGCTCAGCACCCAGGCGTTGATCGCCACCGACTTGCAGAACTCGGCCAAGTACAGCGCCACCAGCATCGGCGCCACGGTCGGGACCAATGGCGGTTCGCCGAACCTCAGCATGCCGCAGAAGGAAGACGCCAGCAGCGTCACCCGCAGCGGCATCAGCGCCGGCACGATCGACATCCGGGGCGGCGACGACAGCGCCGTCGCCAAGCTCGACCGCAGCATCACCGGCCTGCAACAGACCGGGCTGAAGCCGATCTTCGACGAGAGGCAGGTCAGGGAACAGATGGAGGCCGGTGCCGCGGCCTTGCAGGTCGGCATGCAGGCGAGTGGAACACTCGCAGACAAAATGCAGCAAGACGCCGTGACCGACTTGCGCGCAGCGGAAGCCGCGGGCGATCGGTCGGCGATCGACGCAGCCACCGCGCGCCTGAATAGCTGGAGCGATGGCGGTACGAACAAGGCCCTGCTGCACGGCATGACCGCCGCCGCCGCGGCCGTGTTGGGCGGCGGCGACGTGCTAGGCGCTGGCCTGGGCGCTGCAGGCGTCGAACGCGCCAAAGGCGCGATGGCGGAGTACCTGGATCAGCACAAGGTCCCCTACGGTAGTCCCGCCTTCGACATGTTGATGGAACTCGGCAGCGCCGCGTTGGGAGGCTTGATCGGCGGCGGCAGCGGCGCCGCCGCGGCGCTGGCGGGGGATCAGTACAACCGGCAGTTGCATCCGGACGAAATAGCCTGGATCAACGCCCATGCTTCGCAGTTCGCGTTTGAATCCGGGGGCATCTCTGTCGACGAGGCCAAGCGCCGTTTGATTTTGGAGGCTGCCGCTCAGGTAGATGCCACATTCAATCAAAGGCTCAACGAGCACCTCCCCATTGAGGATCAAGTCGATGAGGCGGCCCTGTCGTTCCTGACCGAGAACCGCCCGCAGTTCGATTGGGGGAAGGGATTCGAGGAGCCCGATGCGGCAAGGTACACGGATCACACGGTGTTTCGTGACCAGCTCGCGGGCGACGTCAATGCCTATCAACAGCTCTACAACACATTCCAATCTGCAGGGCTGAGCCAAGGCGATTTGCGTTACATCTATGGCAGCAGTCTGCTCGATTGGGCGGATGGTGTGCACGCAAAGAGCGGCCGTCAGGTAACCGCAGTGATCGGGGCGAGCAGCAGCGTGGGTGCGCTGGCCGCGCTTGGGGCTGTGGGTGCTGGCGCAGCCACGGGCATGGGCACCAATCTGGTCGTACGATGCTTGAGCAACCTGCTCGGATGCAATGCACTCGGCCTAGCTGGGATGGAATTCCTGATGGGCGATGCGGCACCGTCTACGGGCCTTAGTCCAGCGGTTGGACGCAAGGCGACTGAGGCCGTTGCCTCGGTGGCCGATGATCTTGCGAGACAAACGGCGAGCAAGGCGGATGATATTGCTCGCCAGGTCGGCGTTCCTGACTTTGCAGGTGGAGTGGCGCCTGGTCCGGTTAGTTTTACAGGGCGCTCTGATAACTTCTATCGTTTTGCATCTCGCCGCTCAGATATCGATCCAGTTGGATACTTCGATGTGGTTGCGCACGGAGCTACAGAGGAAATACAAATAATGACTGCCAGCGGTCCGATGATGGTAAATCAGCGCGTTGCCGCCAGGTTGATTCAGCAGTCGCCAGGATATAGTGGGCAGCCCATTCGACTGCTCTCCTGTGAAACAGGCGCGTGCGATGCTGGATTTGCTCAAAACCTTGCCAATAAGATGAATGTCCCTGTACAGGCTCCGACAGACATTATATGGGCGTACGCGGATGGTGTGATGGTGATTGCGCCTAGGCTCTCACGAGATCCTAAGTCGCCTGGTTTTAACTTGCCGGATCTATCGAGGCAGGGCGCCTTCGAGACGTTTATGCCGAGGAAGACTTATCCATGAAAACGTCAAAAAAGCATGGTTGTGAAAAGTGCGGAGGGTTGACGGAAACCCGTAAGGACGGTTCCGTGGAAGGAATATATTGCACTGTTTGTGATTGGGCAATGGTAACGACCAGTATTCCCGCAATTAGCAGGGATACTGGAATCTATGAGGTTAGGGTCGTTGGTGGCGATTTCACGGATAATAATCAGGTGAAAATCATATCGAGGGTATCTGGTGTAAATTTTTTAGATGCGCGCAAGCTGTTGGCTGCGAAAGGATCGCTTGTTTTTAGAGGGCGGGCAGACAAGGTTTTTGAAGTGCGCGAAGCGCTGAGGGCGGGGTCTATTCCTTGCGAAATCAGCCCTTCTTTTAATTACTAGTTGGCCTGGCTCTGAGAGCGGAAAAGACTTGATTGTGTGAGGGAGCGGGCAATTGGAGCAAAGGTGAATGCGTTTCCATTTCGTCGATGGCTTCTGCGAGTGTGCGACTTGCGAAGCTCTCCGATGAAGTCGACCTGTGCTTCGATCTGGATTCTTGAATAAAATTGGCTGCTGCACATTGGGGGCATGATTATTCGGATGGCTTTGCCATCATTCCTCATCAATTGATCGTGGATGGCCTCGCCCAGAGGCTAATGAGATTGCGATCTAAGGATTGCTGAATAGCGCAAGAGATTGCCGGGATGTCAATGTGCCGGTGCCATGGTGATTAATGGTGAGCTGAGGAGGCAGCTATGGCGAAATTTCTTTGCAAATGTGAGCATGTAATTAATCTGATTAGCTCTCCTGCACCTGAGCAATTTATACTTGTGCCGGAAGGGTTATTAGATGATTTGGCCAATGAGGTGAGTGCCAAGGTCATGCAGTTCGATCTATTTTTCAGCCGAATAGATGCAGTTGGCAGAGCTGTGATTGAATGTCCTGTCTGCGCCAGAATATGGATAAAAAATAGAGTTGGCGAAGCCTATAATCCCTATCTTAGAGAGTGATCTGGCTGCAGGGGTTGTTGCTCTCATATCCCGCTAAAAAACAGATTTGCGAGGCGTGATGGCTGATGAGATGCCAGTTGCGAGCGAAAGACAGCAGTTGTATGTGTCGCTGCTAGAAGCGGTGGGTCGTGCATTTCGTTCAGCTCAGGAGGACGGAGGAATGAGCAGAGATCAGGCGTTTGCGTTTGCATACGACGAAATCGAGCGCTTGCTTCGCGATCCATCCATCTGGGTGAGCGTTGCCGCCTATGTGGCGTTATTCAAGGTCGCGCACGATCACGGGGTTGTTCTTCGAGTTGATGATCCATTTGACCAGGACGTTCGCAATGAACTGGCTGTGGTTTTTGAGGGCGTTGAATCAGAGGCGGCCATCGCAATGGTTGCGCCTGATATTTTAGGGGGTTTTGAGTGTGACTTTGAGTTGGTTCGGAGGATCTATCTCATATAGATTTAATTGAGGGGGCGGTAGCTTGTACGAGGAATGAAAGCGACTCGATGCCGCCGCATGGCGCATTGATTAATTGCGCGAACGGTGTTCCTGGCAGCGACAGTTGTGGCGTTATCCGGCTGCGACTTTGTTTGTAATTTTTCCTTCTTGGCAATTAGAGTGAATCCTGATGCGGCTATGTTTAACCGTCATGATTGGGATGGATTCGTTGCGGCGATAGCGGCGGAGTGGGTGGATAACGCGATAACGAGAATGCTTTTACAAATGACTTCGGACCAGGATTTGGCAATGGCTGTCTGGGCTTGTCTTCGTTCCCAGTCATTGGAGTGGATGCAAAGAGCAGTGCCAGGGCTGGATGGAAACAGACCGGTCGATATGCTGGGCAATGAGAGTGCCAAGGATAGGCTTAGGTGGATTCTTATTTCGAATCCGTGGTGGTAGTTGCCTGCGTTCAATTTTCTAGATTAGATGGTGAGCGGGGAGATTTTGGGCGGCGCTCTTTTTGATGTGTCTTTTGAGGCTCTTACGGTGGCGTCAAACATGAGTAAATGGAATAAAATTTCCCGTATTGCATCTGCCGCGCTGCTGATCTGTGTTTCTTCCACCACTTCGGCGGGTCTCTTCACCCGCGCCCGCACTGAAGCTCATAGATTGGGTGTAGTGGGAGGTAGTCCTGTGCAGCCCGTACAGGTCAGAGGTTTGGCGATTTATTCGCTCCTGCAGGATGCCGCTTCAGGCAACAAACGTCTGAGCAAGGACACTGAGCGGTTCCGCATCATGCTGGCTCAAGGTTTCGAGGAGCGCGGCCTGAAAATTTCTTCGGTCGATGCGTTGGCGAGCGGCGCTACGCTCCCGTCTTCGAACGTCGTTCGCCACACGATTGGCCCGATAGAGACTGGGTCGGTGAAGGTCTTGAGCGATCAGGCGAAGAGCAATGCCTTGGAGCTGGCGCGGAGCTATCGTGCGCAAGAAGCTGCGCTACCGGCGACGCATCGTTTGGTCTTGCTGACGCACAACACCGGCATGAGTTGGACCTGGCAAGGGCCGCAGGCGACGGGCGTCAACGCCTATTCCTTCAAGGTCTATTGGCTATTGGAGGACGCGGCTGATCATCCGGTTGTGGCGGGATGGACGACGGCGACATTGGATGTTCGCGGTTTTCCGGCGAAGGACATGGTCGACCAGATCATTACCGAGCTGGAGCGCCAAGGAGTTCAGTGGTCGAAGTCCTCTGTGCCGGCGCCCTAGTTTCTGGATTGAGTTTGCGTCGAGGTGCGATGCCGGCGGTAACCTGCTCGATATCGTCACCAGCGTAGCTAGAACCATAGAGCTCGAATCGGTATCAAGCGAAGCGCTGACGGGGCCTAAAAGGCACATATATCCGTGTATCGAACTGCGGTTCCCTGCCTGTTAGGATCTGGTTTCCAAACAGGGGGAGTTGCATGAAGGCACACATAATGACGGCCGTGGCCGTGGTTCTTTTCGGTTCTGGCATCGGCGTGAGCCATGCCGCGAAGAAGCCGCAGCTCACGGCCGCTGCGTACCACCAGAAGGCGCCCGAAGATGCCGCCAAGGCGTTGTTGGAGGTCGCGCTGGTCCAGGCCGGCAAGAATGGCAGTTGGGAGCGCATCGGCGCCGGCCGGGTGTATTACCTCGGCGGCTTGAAGGCGCAAGGGCAGTCGGTGTTCGATGCGATTCTCTCGGGCAAGCACGAGGACAGCGATGTGTATCGCATCGCGCGCGTGTACGCGGAGGCCGGGGAGTGGGCGAAGGCCAAGCCTTTGTTCGATCGCTTCATCGCGGGTAATCGCGACGATGCCAAGGCGCATGCGGAAATCGGCGCGCATTACCTGTTGCAAGGCGACCGCGCGACGGCCGAACGCATGTTCGATCGGGCGTTCGAGCTGGAGAACGACAATCCGTGGATCACCGAGTATGTCGCGGGCGCTTATCTCGGGGTGAAGCCGCAGGAGTAAGCACGACCGATGGCGGGGTTGGTTAGTGCCTGCGCCATCGGAAATGAGCGGCAACGGCGGGTGGATAGATCGCCGTCGACCGACGGGCGATTCCGCAGCTCAGTCGAAACCGCTGCGAAGCAATGTTCCTGCGGTTGCCGCAACAAAAAGCCCCGCGCGAGCGGGGCTTTTTGTTGACCGACACCAAGCGCGATCGATCGCGCCGCGCGGGGCTTACTCGCCCAGCGCCTCGGCCACGAAGGCCGGGGTCGACAGTGCGCCGCGGTGGATGCCGGCGTTGTAGTACTTGCTGGCGAAGGTCTTGGCCTGGGCGTCGGCTTCGCGGAATTCGAAGTTGCCGCTCTTGCGCGCCAGGGTGCAGCTCCACCAGCCGGTCGGGTAGCACGGCTGCGGGAAGGGCAGGGTCTTGAAGGTCTTGAAGCCGGCCTTGCCCATCTCGGTGCGCATTTCCTTGATCAGCTCGATCAGCATCAGCGGCGATTCGGACTGCTGCACCAGGATGCCGTCCTCGCGCAGGGCGCGGAAGCAGCTTTCGTAGAAGGCCTTGTTGAACAGGCCTTCGGCCGGGCCGACCGGGTCGGTGGAGTCGACGATGATCAGGTCGACGCTGTTCGGCGCGCGGTTGGCCATGTAGGCGATGCCGTCGTCGAACAACAGCTGCGCGCGCGGGTCGTCGTTGCGGTCGCACAGTTCCGGGAACCACTTTTCGGCCATGCGGGTGACCTGCTCGTCGATGTCGCACTGCACCGCTTCGGTCACGCCGTCGTGCTTGAGCACTTCGCGCAGGGTGCCGCAGTCGCCGCCGCCGATGATGACGACGTTCTTCGGCGCGCGATGGGTGAACAGTGCCGGGTGCGACATCATCTCGTGGTACAGGAAGTTGTCGCGCGTGGTCAGCATCACCGCGCCGTCGATCAGCATCAGGTTGCCCCAGTCGGTCGTTTCGAAGATTTCGATCTTCTGGAACGGCGATTGGACTTCATCGAGCTTGCGGGTGACGCGGTAGCCGATGGACGAGCCGGTCGGCTCGAAGTTTTCGTAGTGCCACGTCGGTTCGGTAGTCATGCCGTTGCTTCCTGATAAAGGCCGTGCGGGTTGGGCGTTGTTGCGTGGGACGGCGTCGAGCGCCGGTGCCGCGTGATCGCTGGGTCGGGCCGGCGCGGGCGCGCCTGGCCCGGCAGCGGGCTTCGGGGCCACGCTTTCGAGGCCGGGGGCGCGGATTGTAGCGGACCCATATGAAACGGGCCGTATGAACGGAGGTCGTGAGCGGCCCGGGTTTGCCGATTCGGCCGGCCGCGACGCCCGCGGCGGGGCCCCCACCGGGGATGCGGCCTGTAGAATGCGCCTTCCCCACTTTGTCTGGTAACACGCCGATGTCCGACTGGTCGCTCGATCAGGCCCGCAAGACCTACTCGATCCCCCACTGGTCCGAAGGGTATTTCGACATCGACGCCGCCGGCCGGATCGCGGTGAGCCCGCGCGGCGAGCGCGGCCCCACCGTGGCGCTGCCCGAGGTGGTCGACGCCGCCCGCGCCGCCGGCGCCAAGCTGCCGATGCTGGTGCGCTTCCCGGACATCCTCGGCGACCGCCTCGGCAAGCTGCAGAGCGCCTTCGCCCAGGCCATGCGCGACTGGGACTACGCCGGCGGCTACACCGCGGTCTACCCGATCAAGGTCAACCAGCACCACGGCGTGGCCGGCACGCTGGCCTCGCACGCCGGCGAAGGCTTCGGCCTGGAAGCGGGCAGCAAGCCCGAGCTGATGGCGGTGCTGGCGCTGAGCCGGCCCGGCGGCCTGATCGTCTGCAACGGCTACAAGGACCGCGAGTACATCCGCCTGGCCCTGATCGGCCGCAAGCTGGGTATGGAAACCTACATCGTCGTCGAGAAGCCGTCCGAGCTGCAGGTCGTGTTCGAGGAAGCCAAGGCGCTCGGCGTGAAGCCTGGCCTCGGCGTGCGCATGCGCCTGGCCTCGCTCGGTGCCGGCAAATGGCAGAACAGCGGCGGCGACAAGGCCAAGTTCGGCCTCAGCCCGCGTCAGGTGCTGGACCTGTGGAAGCAACTGCGCGACAGCGGCCTGCAGGACTGTCTGGGCCTGCTGCATTTCCATATGGGCTCGCAGATCTCCAACGTGCGCGACATCGCCAACGGCATGCGCGAGGCGACCCGCTATTTCATCGAGTTGTCCAAGCTCGGCGCCAACGTGCGCTACATGGACGTCGGCGGCGGCCTCGGCATCGACTACGAAGGCACGCGTTCGCGCAGCTATTGCTCGATCAACTACGGCGTCAATCAGTACGCCTCGAACATCGTCCAGCCGCTCGCCGAGGCCTGCCAGGAATACGGCCTGACCCCGCCGCGCCTGGTCACCGAGTGCGGCCGCGCGATGACCGCGCACCACGCGGTGCTGGTCGCCAACGTCTCGGAGATCGAGGAGGCGCCGGAAGGCCGCGTGCCGCCGGCGCACGACGACGAGCCGGCGGTGATCCGCCACCTGCGCGAGATCCACGACGAACTCGACCAGCGCCCGGCGGTGGAGCTGTTCCACGAGGCCCAGCATCACCACGGCGAAGGCCTGTCGTTGTATGCGCTCGGCCAGATCGACCTGACCCACCGTGCCCGCATCGACGATCTGTTCTATGCGATCGCGCACGCGGTGCGCGCGCGCCTGGACGGCAGCGAGAAGAGCCATCGCGACTTGCTCGACGAGTTGAACGAGCGCCTGGTCGACAAGTATTTCGTCAATTTCAGCGTGTTCGAGTCGATGCCCGACGTGTGGGCGATCGACCAAGTGTTCCCGATCGCGCCGATCGAGCGCCTCAACGAAGTGCCGGACCGGCGCGGCGTGATCGCCGACCTGACCTGCGACTCGGACGGCAAGGTCGACACTTACGTCGAGAACGAAGGCCTGGACACCTCGTTACCGCTGCATGCCTTGAAGCCGGGCGAGAGCTATCGCCTGGGTTTCTTCCTGGTCGGCGCGTACCAGGAAATTCTCGGCGACATCCACAACCTGTTCGGCGACACCGATGCCGTCGAAGTGCGGGTGGACGGCGACGGCTACCGCCTTGCGCAGCAGCGTCGCGGCGACACCACCGACGTCATGCTCGACTATGTCGGCTACAAGCTGGCCGACTTGCGCGAGGCGTATCGCAGCAAGGTCGCCGCCGCCAACCTGCCGGCCGACGAGGCGCGCCGCCTCGACGAGGCGTTGGAAACCGGCCTGACCGGTTACACCTATCTCGACGACTCGCCGGTGGCCTGAGCGATGACGATGAATCGGTATCTGGTGATGGCCATGCGCCTGCCGCAGTTCGACACCGCGCAGATCGGTCCGCATCGGGATTTCCTCGACGAGTTGCGCGGCCAGGGGCGGCTGGAACTGGCCGGCGGCTTCGGCGACAAGAGCGGCGGCGCCTACGTGCTGCGCGCGTCGGATCTCGACGAGGCCCGGGTGATGGCGTTCCGCGACCCGCTGCATCTCAGCGGCTCGTCGCGGATCGACGTTTACGAATGGCAGGCCTGAGCCCGGGCTGAGCCCGGGTCGAGCAGCGCAAGACGCCGCCTTCACCGCGCGCGGCTTGGCGCGTTCAGGCAGCAGGGGAGCCTGTAGACCCAGACTGGGACGCATCGACGTCGTCCGGCAACGCCGGTCGCACGACGGCCGGGCGGGATCGCGGTACTGTCCACAGCCGGTCGGGCGGTCCGCCGACGGCGCGGCATCATGGTTTTTTGAAATATTTAGCGCCCGTAGGGGCAGAAGGTCGAAATGAAAGTAGGGGTAATCGGTCTGGGAGCCATGGGCGCGCCGATGGCGCGTTACGTGCATAGCAAGGGCGTGCTGACCGCGGTCGGCAACCGGACGCAGGCCAAGGCCGATGCGATGGCATCGGAGCTGGACGTGCGCGCGGCCCGCTCGGCGGCCAACTTCGCCGATTGCGATCTGGTCGTGCTGTGCGTGTCGCTCGACGCCGACGTGCTGGAGAACGTCGCCGCCCTGGCCGAAGTGCTCAAGCCTGGCGCGATCGTGGTCGACCATTCGACCGTGTCGGTCGAGACCGCACGCCGCGCCGCGGCGCTGCTGGCGGTGCACGACATCGGCTTCCTCGACGCGCCGGTGTCCGGCGGCGTCGAAGGCGCGCGCAACGGCAAGCTGTCGATCATGGTCGGCGGCGACGAAGCCCAGCTCGAGCGCGTGCGCGACGTCATCGATACCTATGCGGCGCGCATCACCCACATGGGCGCGACCGGTGCCGGTCAGGCGACCAAGGCCATCAACCAGATCCTGGTCGCCGGCATCAACGAGGCGGTCTGCGAAGGCCTGGCCCTCGGCGAGAAGCTCGGCCTGGACCCGGAGCGCCTGTTGCCGACCTTGATGGCCGGCGCGGCCAGCAACTGGTTCCTCGACAAGCGCGGCGCGACCATGCTGCGCGACGAGTTCGCGCCCGGCTTCAAGTGCCTGCATATGCTCAAAGACCTGCGCATCGTCCAGGGCATCGCCCGCGACAGCGGCATCCGCACCCAGACCATCGACCAGGCCGTGGCGGATTACGCCGAGCTGATCGAACGCGGTTACGGCGAGTCGGACACCTCGGCCCTGATCGCGCTCAAGCGCGCGCGGCCGGCGGAAGTGGTCGAAGAATCGGATGCGGCGCCGGGGGCTGCGGCCAGCATCGAGGCCTGAGCGCTAGCCGGGTTCCAGCGTACAAAACGAAAACCCGCACGCTGCCAGCGTGCGGGTTTTTTGTTGTGCGGCGGATGCGGTTCGCTGCCGTTGCGTTTGGTGGTGCGCGGTCGCGGCTTGCGCCGCCCCTGCCCTGGGAGGGCGCGGCGCGAGGGCTGAGTGGAGATGCGAATCAGCGCGTGGCCGGCCGGCTGCGCCGTTGCGCGATGCGCTCGCCGAGGATGGCGCCAGCGAAGGCGGCGATGACGGTCAGGACGATGGCGAGCGCGTTGTAGCGCAGCGCGCCGGCCAGCGAGCGCATCGGCAGCGGGCTGTCGGGCAGGGCCATCGAAACGATCGTCCACAGGGTCAGCACCCACATCGCCACCATCAGCAACAGGGCGATCCAGCGGAAATGCGCGTGGCGCGCGATCGCGCCGCCGACGCCCATGGCGATCAGGGCCCCGAACACGTCGAGCAGCGGAATCGCGCCGGCGCCGGTCTCGATCGCCTGGCTCGCGTCCAACCCCAGGAACTTGATGAAAATGCCGAACAACAACAGCACGCCTGCCGCACTCAGGCAGCCCAGAAGAATGCGCTTGTCCATCCGATCCCCAACGACTACGTAGCGGGCGCAGTCTACTTCGACGCTCGTGCGACGCAGGGTGACCGGCGTCGCGCTGTGGCCGGGCGCGCTGCCGGAAGGTGGCGCTGCGCCGACGCGCGGTGACGCATCGCGGCAGTTTTTGCCCGACGAGTCGGCGACTCGGGTACGGCGAATGCCGGGCCGGGCGAATCTCCGGTCGCCGGATGCGCACGCGCTCGGAGGCGAATGGTTGGTGGACAGCGACGCAGCGTTGCCGGTCGCGAACGGCGCGAGTGTCGGGTCGCGGTCTTGCGCGGGGATCGCGGTCAACAAAAAGGCCGGGCTTGTGGCCCGGCCTTTTTCTTTTGCGCCTGTTTCCTTTGCGCCTGTCGCCGCCGTAGCGGCGCGGGTTTACTGCACCTTGATCGCCATGCCGGGCAGGCCGCCGTCGGCGAGCTTGCGCTTGGCGTCGGCCAGGTCGCTGGCCGTGCCGTAGGGGCCCATGCGCACGCGGTACACGGTCTTGCCGCTGATCTGCGCCGATTCCACGCGCGCGCCGAGGCCGAGCATCGCGATCTTGGCCTTCATTTCCTCGGCCTGTCCGGAAGCCTGGAAGGCGCCGGCCTGGAGCAGATAGCGGGTGTTGTCGCTGGCCGCGGCGGGCTTGGCGACGTTGCCCTGGGTCGCGGCGACGGCCGGCGGCTTCGGCGTGACCGAAGTGGCCGGCGGCGGGGTCGCGCTGGCGACCTGGACCGGCGGTGCGGCGGTGCGGGTCGGCTCGACGGCGATGGTGTCGACCGGCTTGGGCAGGCTGACGGTGGTCGCGGTGGTGGTCGAGGCAGCGGCCGGCGTCCGCGTCGGCGGCGCGGTCTGCACCGCGGTCGCGGCCTGCACCGGCTGCGGCTGGGCCGCGGCGGTCTGCGCGTTCCTGCGCTGTTGGGCGGCGCGGCGCTGCTCTTCGGCGGCTTCGGTCGCGGCGAGTTCGGCATCGCTCATCTCGACTTCCTTGCCCGGCAGCAGGGTGTAGAAGTCGTAGTCGGTGCCGTCCTTGCCGGTCTTGTCGTCCTTGGCCTTGGCGTCGGCCGCATCGGCGTTGCGCGCCGGCTTGGCCGCCGCGCTGCTGTCCTCGGGCGCGACCGGCTCTTCATCGGCCGTGACCGCGGCCGGCTGGGCGTCGGGGTTCGGCTGCGGACGGAAGAAGCCGTCGCCGTCGGACTTGAGGTATTTGGGCGCGACCAGGATCAACACGACACCCAGCAGCAGCCCGATCACGCCCCAGGCCCAGCCCGGCAGGCTGTCGTTGCCCTGGTTGCGCTTGGCCTGAGATTTTCCGCGTCGTGCTGCCACTTACATTACCTCCGGGGCGTTCACCCCAAGTAGTCCGAGACCGTTCGCGAGCACCTGGCGCGTCGCCGCGGCCAGCACCAGGCGGGCGTGGCGCTGGGCGTCGTCGTCGACCAGGAACTGGTGGTCGTTGTAATACGTCTGGAAGGTCTGCGCCAATTCGAGCAGATAACCGGCGATCTGGTGCGGCTCCAGATCGCGGCCGGCGACCGCGACCACGTCGGGATAGCGCAGCAGGGTCACGATCAGCTCGTGCGCGGCGGCGTCGTTCAGGTCCAGCGGCTGGGCCAGGCCGTGCGCCGCGTCATAGGACAGGCCGCGCTCGGCGAGTTGGCGCATCAGGCCGCACATGCGCGCATGCGAGACCTGGACGTAATAGACCGGGTTGTCCATCGACTGCGAACGCGCCAGGTCGATGTCGAAGGTCAGCTGCGAATCGGGTTTGCGCGCGATCAGGAACCAGCGCACCGCGTCGCGGCCGGCTTCGTCGATCAGGTCGCGCAGGGTCAGGTAGCTGCCGGCGCGCTTGGACAGCTTCACTTCCTCGCCGCCGCGCATGACCGTGACCATCTGGTGCAGCACGTACTCGGGCCAGCCTTGCGGAATGCCGACGTCGAGCGCCTGCAGGCCGGCGCGCACGCGCGCCAGCGAGCCGTGATGGTCGGCGCCGAGTTCGGTGATCGCGCGCTCGTAGCCGCGCTGCCACTTGCTCAGGTGATAGGCGACGTCCGGCACGAAGTAGGTGTAGGTGCCGTCGGACTTGCGCATCACGCGGTCTTTGTCGTCGCCGAAATCGGTCGAGCGCAGCCACAAGGCGCCGCCTTCTTCGTAGGTGTGGCCGTGGGCGATCAGCTCGCGCACGGTTTCCTCGACTTTCTCCTGCTCGTACAGCGAGCTTTCGAGGAAGTACACGTCGAAACCGACGCCATAGGCGGCCAGGTCGGCGTTCTGCTCGCGGCGCAGATAGGCCACGGCGAAACGGCGGATCGCGTCGAGGTCGTCGACGTCGCCGGCACCGGTGATGCTGTGGCCGTCGACTTCGACCGTGGCGCCGTCGAGATAAGCGCGGGCGACGTCGGCGATGTAGTCGCCGCGATAGCCGTCCTCGGGCCAGTCGGTGTCGCCGGGCGTGCGCCCTTGCGCGCGCGCCTGCACCGAGATCGCCAGGTTGTTGATCTGCACGCCGGCGTCGTTGTAGTAGAACTCGCGCGCGACGTTCCAGCCGTTGGCGCCGAGCACGCGCGCGATGCAGTCGCCGATCACCGCCGCGCGGCCATGGCCGACATGCAGCGGGCCGGTCGGGTTGGCCGAGACGTATTCGACGCCGGCGCGACGGCCGGCGCCGCTGGCGTTGCGGCCGTATTGCGCGCCTTGGGCGAGCGCCTCGCCGAGCTGGCGGCGCCAGGCCGCTTCGTCGACGTGGAAGTTGATGAAGCCCGGGCCGGCGATCTCGACCCGGCCGAGATCGGCGCTGGCGGGCAGCGCGTCGATCAGCTTCTGCGCGATCTCGCGCGGGTTGCTGCGCGCCGGCTTGGCCAGCAGCATCGCGGCGTTGGTCGAGAAGTCGCCCTGGGCGCGGCTCTTGGGTCGCTCGATGACGAAATCGGGTGTGGACAGGTCGGCCGGCACGGTGCCGGCTGCGCGCAATGCGTCGATGGCCTGCGCGACGAGCGCATGTAGGGTGGCTTTCACAGGGGACTTTGCGATTCGCAGGGCATTACGGAACCGCGCATTTTACCCGTATCGAACGGGCTTGCGCGGGCGATCGACGGCTTCGTCGGGCCGCGGATATTCCGTCCTGGCACGTCCAGGCGTCGTGAGTGCGGGGCGGAGCGGTCGGCCCCCCGGGCCATCGTCCCGAACGGGGTTCAGATCCAGCCGCGCGCGGCCATCGAGATCGGCAGGCCGTCGCCGACCACGAAATGGTCGAGCAGGCGGATCTCGACCAGGGACAGGGCCTGCTTCAGGCGGGCGGTGACCGCGCGGTCGTCCTGGCTGGGCTCGGCGTTGCCGCTGGGGTGGTTGTGGCCGACGATGACCGCCGCGGCGTTGCGCTGCAGGGCGCGCCGGACCACCTCGCGCGGATGCACCTCGGCGCCGTTGATGGTGCCCTGGAACATTTCTTCGAAGCCGATCACGCGGTGACGGGCGTCCAGGAACATGACCGCGAACACCTCGTGTTGCAGGCCGCGCAGGCGCTGGGCGAAGTAGCGCCCGGCCGATTCCGGGTCGGTCAGGGCGGTGCCGCGGTCGAGCTCGGCGCGCAGGCAGCGCGTGGCCAGTTCCAGCGCGGCCTTGAGGGCGCAGGCGCGGGCCGTGCCTATGCCGCGCATGCGCACCAGCTTGGCCGGCGGCTGGTCGAGCAGGTCGCGCAGGGGGCCGTGCTCGGTCAGCAGCCCGCGGGCGGTGCCGACCGCGTCCTGGCCGCGCAGGCCCGAGCCCAGGAAAATCGCCAGCAGCTCGGCGTCCGACAGCGAGCCGCTGCCGTGGGCGAGCAATTTTTCGCGCGGGCGTTCCGCGCTGGGCCATTCGTGGATTCTCATGGCTGCATCCTGCGCGGTGCCGGCCAGAGGCGGCATCGGGGGCGTGCGGGGCATCGGGTAAGCTAGACCGCCGAGAGGGTGTAGGGATTCGCCGACGCGGCGTTCGTCGCGGCCGCATCACTCATCGTCTCCGAACCTGCATCGAGAACCGAACGAGCTCCGGCCGCCCATGGCGCAAGACAATTCCCTGCCGCTGCACGACCAGCGCATCCTGCTTTGCGTCTGCGGCGGCATCGCCGCCTACAAGGCGGCCGACCTGGTGCGGCGCCTGCAAGACGCCGGCGCCCAGGTGCGCGTGGCCATGACCGAGAACGCCACCCGCTTCGTCGGTGCCGCGACCTTCCAGGCCCTGTCCGGCCATCCGGTCCGCAGCTCGCTGTGGGACGAGGCGGCCGAACTGGCGATGGGGCATATCGAACTGGCGCGCTGGGCGCAGCGGATCCTGATCGCGCCGGCCACCGCCGACATGATCGCCAAGCTCGCCCACGGTTTCGCCGACGACCTGATCAGTACGCTGTGCCTGGCTTCGGAAGCGCCGGTCGCGATCGCCCCGGCGATGAATCACCGCATGTGGGGGCATCCGGCCACCCAGGCCAATGTCGCGACCCTGCGCGGGCGCGGCGTGGCGTTCTTCGGCCCCGGCGAGGGCCGCATGGCCGAGCCCGAATCCGGTCCGGGCCGTTTGCTCGAACCGCAGGAACTGGTCGCCGCCCTCGCCGGAGCGACGGCATGAGCGGCGCCAGCCTCGCCGGCCGGCGCCTTGTCGTCAGCGCCGGCCCGACCTTCGAAGACATCGACCCGGTTCGCTTCATCGGCAACCGCAGCAGCGGCAAGATGGGCTTCGCGATCGCCGAGGCCGCGGCGCGTCGCGGCGCCCGGGTGGTGCTGGTGGCCGGCCCGGTCGCCCTGGCGACCCCGGCCGGGGTCGAACGGATCGACGTGCGCTCGGCCCGGCAGATGCGCGAGGCGGTGATCGGGGCGTTGCCGGCCGATGCCTACGTCGGCGCCGCCGCCGTGGCCGACTATGCGCCGGCGCAGGTCGCGCCCGGCAAGATCAAGAAGAAGGACGAGCAGCTCACCCTCGAGCTGGTGCGCACGCCCGACATCCTGGCCGAGGTCGCCGCGCATCCGCAGCGTCCGACCCTGGTCGTCGGCTTCGCCGCCGAGACCCACGACGTCGAGTTCTACGCCCGCGGCAAGCTGGAAAAGAAGCGGGTCGACCTGATCGCGGCCAATCGCGTCGGCGTGGCCGGCAGCGGTTTCGAAAGCGACGACAACGCGCTCACCGTTTACTGGCGCGAGGGTGCCCGCGCCCTCGGCCCGGCGCCGAAGACCCAACTCGCCGACGAGCTGCTCGACCTGATCCTCGCGCGCTGGCCGGCCTGAGCCGCGCGCGGCGCGGCGGCGCCCTCCCTGTCCGGACTTCCAAATCAATGAACCACACGCTCGAACTCAAGATCCTCGACGCGCGGCATGGCCACGAATGGCCGCTGCCGAGCTATGCGACCCCGGCCAGCGCCGGCCTCGACCTGCGTGCGGCGCTCGACGAGCCGCTGATCCTGCACCCGGGCGACACCGCGCTGGTGCCGTCGGGCCTGGCCATCCATCTCGGCGACCCGACCTTGTGCGCGGTGATCCTGCCGCGGTCGGGGCTGGGCCATAAGAACGGCATCGTGCTCGGCAACGGCACCGGCCTGATCGACGCCGACTACCAGGGCCCGCTGCTGATCAGCGTGTGGAACCGGGGCCGCGAGACTTTTACGATGCAGCCGGGGGATCGGATCGCCCAGTTGGTGGTCCTGCCGATCGTGCGGGCCAGCCTGCAGGTGGTCGACGAGTTCGAAAGCAGCGCGCGCGGGGGCGGCGGTTTCGGCCATACCGGGGTGCGCTGAGCGAATTACGGGTGCCATGGCACACATCGTGCTAGACAACCACGGGAGCGACCGCGCCACGAGGCACAGTCGACGGAATGATCCGCGGCCCCGGTGCAGACTGGGGTATCGCCCGCGCAAGGCACAGACAGGGGAAAGGTTCTGGCAATGGTCGATGTGAAAATGGAAAAGCCGCAGCTGTCGCTGGCGCAAATCAAGCCCGTGCTGCTGCCGGCGGCGTTCGTCTGTCTGCTGCTGACCCTGTGGTTCGGCTGGAGCGGCGTCCAGCAACATCGGGACGCCTCGCGCCGGGCCGATCTGGTCAGTGCGCGCGACAAGGCGATCAGCGCCGCCCACGACGCCCTCGGCATCGAGCATAAGCGCCTGCGCGAGCGCATGGCGGCCCCGGAAATGCAGGCCGCCCTGCAAGCCGGCGACCTGCAGCGCGCCGCGACCCTGCTGACCCAGAGCTGGCCCGGTGCCAAGGCCGGCGCGGTGTTGCCGCCCGACCTGGCCGGCGACTATGCGCAACTGCCGAAAAGCGGCTACGGCCGGCTCGCGGCGATGGAAGCGGCGATCGTCGCCGGCAAACCGACCGCGGCGATCGTGCGCGACGGCGGCAAGCCGGTGCTGGCGCTGGCGGCGCCGGCGCGCGCCGGCGAGCAACTGGTCGGCGTGGCCTATCTGCAACTGCCTTTGCAGCGCATCAGCGACGGCATCGAAAAGGCCGACGTCGACGGCAGCAGCTACCTGGCCTTGCGCCAGGGCGGCTTCAGCGTGATCGAACGCGGCGACACCTCGCTCGGCAACGGCGCCGAGGCGATGGCGGCCAAGATCCCGGGCAGCGACCTGCGCCTGGCCGCGGCCGTGCCGGACGTGCCCGGCGGCCCGTTGGGGCTCGGTGCGCTGAGCTGCTTCATTGCCGCGGTGGTGTTCGGCCTGCTGGCGTTCGTGCTGATGCGCCTGCGTCAACGTGCCTACCGCACGGTGCCGGTCGAGGACGAAGGCCCGGTTCAGACTTTGGCTGAGACCATGTCGGTCTCTCCACTCGAAGCGACCGATGCCAACGTGACCGAAAGCCAGAACTCCGCCGCGCCCAAGGCCGTGGCCATCGACGGCGGAATCTTCCGCGCCTACGACATCCGCGGCGTGATCGGCCAGACCCTGGACCCCGGCATCGCCCAGATGATCGGCCACGCCATCGGCTCGGTGATGCACGACCAGGGCCTGACCGAGATCGTGGTCGGCCGCGACGGCCGCCTGTCCGGCCCGGCGATGATCGAAGGCTTGATCGCCGGCCTGCGCAAGGCCGGCCGCAACGTCATCGACATCGGCCTGGCGCCGACCCCGCTGGTCTATTTCGGCGCCTATCACCTGCGCGCGGGTTCCTGCGTCTCGGTCACCGGCAGCCATAACCCGCCGGACTACAACGGCTTCAAGGTCGTGGTCGGCGGCGAGACCTTGTCGGGCACGGCGATCACCGACCTGTACCAGCGCATCGTCGGCGGCCGTCTGCACACCGCGGCCGAGCCCGGCACGCTGGCGCAGCGCGACATCTCCGAGGACTACGTCCAGCGCATCGCCTCCGACATCCAGATCGACCGTCCGCTCAAGGTGGTCGTCGATGCCGGCAACGGCGTCGCCGGCGACGTCGGGCCGCGCGTGCTCGCCGCGATCGGCGCCGAGGTGACCCCGCTGTATTGCGAGATCGACGGCGAGTTCCCGAACCACCACCCGGACCCGAGCGAGCCGCACAATCTGGTCGACCTGATCAAGATGGTCGACCGCCTCAACGCCGATCTCGGCATCGCCTTCGACGGCGACGGCGACCGCCTCGGCGTGGTCACCCGCGACGGCCAGAACATCTTCCCGGACCGCCTGTTGATGCTGTTCGCGGCCGACGTGCTCGAGCGCAACCCGGGCGCGATGATCATCTACGACGTCAAGTGCACCGGCCGCCTGCCGGGCCACATCCTGCGCCACGGCGGCAGCCCGCTGATGTGGAAGACCGGTCACTCGCTGATCAAGGCCAAGATGCGCGAGACCGACGCCGAACTGGCCGGCGAGATGAGCGGCCACTTCTTCTTCAAGGAGCGCTGGTACGGCTTCGACGACGGCATCTATTCGGCGGCGCGCCTGCTCGAGATCCTGTCGGCGCAGCCGCAGAGCCCGACCGACACCCTCAACGCCCTGCCGAGCGGCGTCGCCACCGCCGAGATCAAGGTCGACGCGCCCAACGGCGACCCGCACAGCTTCGTGGAGCGTTTCGTCGCCGAGGCTTCGTTCGAAGGCGCGCGTCTGTCGACCATCGACGGCCTGCGCGTGGACTTTGCCGACGGCTGGGGCCTGGTGCGTGCATCCAACACCACGCCGATCCTGGTCATGCGCTTCGACGCCGACACCCACGAGGCGCTGGTGCGGATCCAGGACGCGTTCCGCGCCCAGTTGCTGGCGCTCAAGCCGGACCTGAAGCTGCCGTTCTAAGCATCGAGGCGATGCCGGCCCGGCCGGCATCGTGCCGACAGCGCATACGAAAACGCCGCGGCTAGCCGCGGCGTTTTCGTTGCTGGAGTTGTCTGCCGCAGCCGCTCGCTGCGGTCGGCGGCAGTGGCCGGGCTCAGCCCTGGTTCGGCCGGCGCGCCTTCATCGTGTGGTAGCGCTCCAGGGCGGCGGCGAGGTCGTCGTCGGCCACGCTGCGCTCGGCCAACTGCTGCTTGAGCATGTCCTGCTGGTGCATCAGCTCTTCGTGCTGGTGACGGATGTTGTCGGCCAGGGTCTTGCTCACCGGCTTGGTACCGAGCTCGGCTTCGCCGGCGCGGCGCAGCAGGCTCAGCAAGGTCTGGCGACGGCCCTCGATGCCGAGCTGCGAGGCCTTGACGGTCTCGTCGAGCAGGATGATCCGCTCCTGGAACGAGTCGCGCAGCTCCTGTTCGGTCGCGTAGGACTCGGCCATGGCGTGGTCGCGGCGCTTGCGCGCCTCTTCGGCCATGGCGGCGCTGCGTGCGGCGCGTGCGGCCTGGTCGGCGAGCACGCGTTCTTCCGGGGTCAGGGCGCGATCGACCTGGCCGGTCCGCAGGCCGCTGCGTGCGCTGATCTCGGTGCGCGCGCTGTCGACGGCATGCGCGGGCAGGGCGTCGCCGCAGACCTTGCGGCCGCCTTCGTTCCAGCAGTAAAGCTTCTTGGCCGGGCTTCCCGCGTCCGCTTGGGCGTTGGCCAGCGGCGCAGCGAGCGCCAGCAGCAGCGCGCTGGTCAGCAGGGTATGGAATCGGTTCATGTCGCCCTCGTGCCGTCGAACGGTCGGCCAATCGGCAAAGAACCAAGCAAGAGTCGGGCCATGTCGGTCTCCTCTTTTGTGCCTGCGATCACAGAGCGGGTGTCGTCCAACGCCGCATCCGTCTTCTGCGCCGCCGTGCGGCGATCAGGTTTCCGCGCTACGGCCGTAGGCGCTGCGATAAGCCAGCAGGCGTTCGCGCTGTGAGGCGAACTCTGCACTCTCGCCGGTGAAGGCGAGGAGGTCGTCGAGGGTCGCGATCGCGACCACCGGCAGAGCGTGTTCGATTGCGACAGTTTCTGCCGCCGAGCGTCGGGATTGTGCAGGGTCCACGGCTTCCTGGCGGTCGAGCGCGATGACGATTCCGGCGACGCTGCCGCCGGCCTCGGCGATCAGGCCCAGCGCCTCGCGGATCGCGGTGCCGGCGGTGATGACGTCGTCGACGATCAGCACGCGGCGGCCCGCCAGGGGGGCGCCGATCAGCATGCCGCCTTCGCCGTGGGCCTTGGCTTCCTTGCGGTTGAAGGCCAGCGGCAGGTCGCGGCCGCGGCGCGCGTATTCGCAGCCGAGCGCGGTCGCCAGCGGAATGCCCTTGTAGGCCGGGCCGAACAACAGGTCGAACTCCAGGCCCGCGGCCTGGATCGCATCGGCATAGCAAGTCGCCAGCCCGGCCAGCGCCGCGCCCGAATCGAAACGGCCGGCATTGAAGAAATAGGGACTGACCCGGCCCGACTTGAGGGTGAACTCGCCGAAGCGCAGGGCGTCGGCGTTCAGGGCGAGCTGGAGGAAGCGATGGCGATGGTCGGTCATGGCGAGATCGGGTCGGGGGAAGAGGGAATCAGGCGCAACAGCATCAGGTGCTGCGGGCCGGCGTTGCCGCCGTGGAACAGCTCGCCGGTGTCGACGAAGCCGGCCTTGAGATAGGCCGAGATCGCCGGGCGGTTGCGCACGTTGACGGTCAGGGCGAGCAGGCGGCGCTGCGGATGGCGCAGGCGCAGGTCGTCGCGGCAGGCGGCGATGGCGCGCGTGCCGTAGCCGCGGCCTTGCTGGGTGCGGTCGATCATGTAGGCGCGCAGGCCCACGCCGGGCTCGCCGAGCGAGCGCCCGGCGATCGCCTGGACGCTGAAGTCGAGCCGGTAGAAGCCGACCACGCGGTCGTCGGCCAGCACCGCCATCGCCTCGCTGTTCGGGTCGCGCCAGGTGTCGGCCAGGTTGAACGCGGTGTCGCCGACGAAGGGCAGTTGCTCGGGGGCGACCTGCAGCGCGCGCACCGCGGGCGCCAGCGCCTCGTTCACCGGCAGCACGCGCACGGCGGCCGCGGAATCGCTGAAAACGGAGGTCGCCACGGTCATGGCCGACATGATACCCGTGCCCGGCCGTTGCTATGATCGTGCGCACTTCGGATGTGGAGCGCGCATGCGCATCATCAGCTTCAACGCCAACGGTCTGCGCTCGGCCACGACCAAGGGCTTCTTCGACTGGTTCAAGACCCAGAACGCGGACGTGCTGTGCGTCCAGGAGACCAAGGCCCAGGAACACCAGTTGGCCGGGCCGGCCTTCCTGCCCGACGGCTACCGCGCCTATTTCCGCGACGCCACCACCAAGAAGGGCTACAGCGGCGTGGCGATCTATAGCCGGCGCGAGCCCGACGAGGTCCGCACGGCCCTGGGCTGGGCGCCGTTCGACGAAGAGGGCCGCTACATCGAGGCGCGCTTCGGCAACCTCAGCGTGGTCTCGTTCTACATCCCGTCCGGTTCGTCGGGCGAGCTGCGCCAGGGCTTCAAGTTCGAGGTCATGGAATGGCTGAAACCCATTCTCGACCAATGGCTGGCGAGCGGCCGCGACTACGTCCTGTGCGGCGACTGGAACATCGTCCGCACCCGCCTGGACATCAAGAACTGGACTTCGAACCAGAAGAACTCCGGCTGCCTGCCGCCCGAGCGCGACTGGCTCAATGGTGTGTGCATGGACGAAAGCGGCTGGGTCGACGCCTACCGCAGCTTGAACGCCGAGGGCCAGGACTACACCTGGTGGAGCAACCGCGGCGCCGCGCGCGCCAACGACGTCGGTTGGCGCATCGACTACCAGTTCGCCACCCCGAGCCTGCGCGACCGTCTGCGCGGCTGCTCGATCCTGAAGGAACCGCGCTTCTCCGACCACGCGCCTTTCAGCGTCGACTATGACCTCTGAGACCGGGGCCGCGGCCGCGCGCGCGGCGCCGCCCGCGCGCAAGGGCTGGCGGCTGGTGCTCGCCAACCTGCGCGAGCCCAAGGTCCTGGTCATGCTGTTGCTCGGGTTCAGCTCGGGCATCCCGATCTACCTGGTCGGCAACACCCTCGGCTTCTGGATGCGCGAGAACGGCATCGAGTTGTCGACCATCGGCTTCCTGTCCTGGGTCGGGCTGGCCTATTCGCTGAAATTCCTGTGGGCGCCGTTGGTCGACAAGCTCGACGCGCCGGTGCTGGGGCGCTGGCTCGGCCGGCGCCGCGGCTGGATGCTGCTATCGCAACTGGTCGTCGGCGTGGCCCTGGTCGGCATGGCTCTGGTAGAACCGCGCCAGGGCCAGTTGCTGCTCGGCGGGGTCGCCTTGAACCACTTGCTGGTGTTCGGCGCGCTGGCGCTGGTGGTGGCCTTCGCCTCGGCGACCCAGGACATCGTCATCGACGCCTGGCGCATCGAAAGCGCATCCAGCCCCGAGCAGCAGGGGTTGCTGACCTCGACCTCGACCCTGGGCTACCGCGGCGCCCTGCTGGTCACAGATTCGTTGATCCTGATCCTCGCCGCGCAGGCCGGCTGGTCGCTGTCGTACGGCGCGATGGCGGCGTTGATGGGGGTCGGCGTGCTGGCGACGGTGTTGGCGCGCGAGCCGGCCGCTTCGGTGCTCGCTGCGGCGAGCCCACACCCGACGCTGTTCTCCGCTCGAGGCTTGTTCGACGCCCTGGTCGGCCCGTTCGTGGCCTTCTTCCGCCAGCACGGCCAATGGGCGCTGTTGATGCTGCTGACCATCAGTCTGTACCGGTTGCCGGATTTCCTGTTCGGACCGATGGCCAATCCGTTCTACGCCGACCTCGGCATGGCCAAGGAAACCGTCGGCGCAGTGCGCGGCTCGTTCGGTCTGGTCGCGACCATCGCCGGGGTCGCCGCGGCCGGCCTGACCGCGGTGCGCTTCGGCTTCATTCAGACCCTGCTCGCCGGCGCGGTGCTCGGCCCGGGCTCGAACCTGGCCTTCGCCTACCTGGCCTTGCACGGCAACGACCCGGGCGTGTTCACCGCGGCGATGGTGATCGACAACTTCTGCAACGGCTATGCCGGCGTGGCCCTGGTCGGCTACATGTCCAGCCTGACCAACGTCGGCTATACCGCCACCCAGTACGCGCTGCTGAGCTCGTTCTACGCCTTGCTGGGCAAAGTGTTGAAGGGCCTGTCCGGCGTCGCGGTAGAGCACCTGGCGATCGATCGCAGCCTGCTCGAGGCCTACTCGCTGTTCTTCGTCGGCACCGCGTTGGTCGGCATCCCGGCCTTGCTGTTGTGCATCGTGCTGGTGGCGCGCAAACCGCCGACGGCGGTACAAACCGCGGCTTGATCGCGGCGCCTCGCGTCCGCCAGCGGGCGCCGGCCGTCGGTGCAGTCGAGTTCCTGAACGCGAATCCAGCAACTTCGTGTTGCTATCGATACGGCAACGATGGCACTTTGCTCGCCTGTGGCCGACATCATCCTGCACAACCTGGACGCCATCCTGGCCGACCGCATTCGCCGGGTCGCGGAGACGCGTGGCTGGAGTCTGCAGCGCACCGCACTGCACCTGATCGAGAGCGGCTTGTTCGCGGTCGAGGCCGAGATGGTCGGGCGTTTCAGCGATACCGACGCTTCGGCGTTGCAGGAAGCGATCGCGGCGTTGGAGCACATCCCCAGCGACCCGGGGTTCTCCCTGATCGGCCGCGCCGAACCGGCCGAGCCCAAGCCGAGCGGTCCGGATTTCAGCAGCCTGGAACTGCTCGAAGAGTTCCGCATCAACACCGACTCGGCCTGAGGCCGGATCGCGCCGACAGCCAGCGGACGCAGTCAGGCGGCCGGATGCACCGTGCCGAGCACGCGCGGGCCGCGCGCGCCGGTGACGCTGGGCAGGTTGCCCGGCAGTCCGCTCAAGGTTTGCCGTGCCAGCCAGGCGAAGCCCATCGCCTCGACGAAGTCCGGGTCCAGGCCGTAAGGCACGGTCGACTCGACCGCGACCCCGGGCAGATGCGCGGCGATCCGCTCGAGCAGGGCGCGATTGCGCACGCCGCCGCCGCAGGCCAGCACCCGCTTCGTCGCCGGCTGGTGCGCGCGCAAGGCATCGGCGGTGGTGATCGCGCTGAGTTCGAGCAAGGTCGCCTGCACGTCCTGTGGCGCCTCCGCGCCGCTCAGGCGGGCCTCGACCCAGGCCAGGTGGAATTGCTCGCGTCCGGTGCTCTTCGGCGGCGGCAAGGCGAACCAGGGCTCGTCGAGCAGGCGCGCAAGCAGGTCCGCATCGACCGTGCCGCGCGCGGCGAAGGCGCCGTCGGCGTCGAACGCCGTGCCCAGGTGGCGCAGCGCCCAGGCGTCCATCAGGCAATTGGCCGGCCCGGTGTCGAAACCGCGCACGTCGCCGTGCGCCGGCAACAGGGTGAAGTTGGCGATTCCGCCGAGATTGAGCGCGGCCCGGTCCTCGGCGTCGGAATGCAGCAAGGCGGCGTGGAAGGCCGGCATCAGCGGCGCGCCGTGGCCGCCGGCGGCGACGTCGCGGCGGCGGAAATCGGCCACGGTGGCGATGCCGCTGCGTTCGGCGATGACCGCGCCGTCGCCGATCTGCCAAGTGAAAGGATGGCGGCCGTCGTAGCCGGCGCCGGCCGGGCGATGGCGCACGGTCTGGCCGTGCGAGCCGATCGCGGCGACCTCGGATACGGCCACGCCCGCCTCGCCGATCAGGCTCAGCGCCGCGTCGGCGAAAGCTTCGGCCACCTGCACGTCGAGCGTGCCCAGTTCTTCCAGCGAGCGCGCGTCGCCGCCCTGGCCGAGCGCGACCAGGCGCTCGCGCAGCGCCTCCTGCCAGGGGTAGGTGCGGCCGAGCACCAGCTCGCAGCGGGTCGGCGCAGCGCCGTCTGCGAAGCGCACCAGCGCGGCGTCGATGCCGTCGGCGCTGGTCCCGGAGATCAGTCCAAGATAAAGGCCTGAAACAGGCGTAGCGGTGCCAACAGCAGGCGGGACCGAAGAATTCTCAACCACGACGAAGCTCCAAAAGGCCTGAAAGGGGCGTAGCGACGCCAGCGGCAGCCGGGACCGAAGAGTTCTCAACCACGACGAGGCTCCAAAAGGCCTGAAACAGGCGTAACGGTGTCACTGGCCGCCGGGACCGGAGAATTCTCAACCACGACGAAGCTCCAAAAGGCCTGAAACAGGCGTAGCGGTGCCAGCGGCAGCCGGGACCATGGTGAAGATTCCTGTGAGGGAGACGACGCGAGTGGCCGCCGGGACCATGGTGAAGGTTCCTGTGAGGGAGACGACGCGAGCGGCAGCCGGGACCGAAGAATTCTCAATCACGACGGAGGCTCCCAAGGCCTGAAGCAGCCGGGACAGCCGAATTCTCAATAACGACGAGTTTCCTGTAAGACATAGCGCCCCACGGTAACGCGTCCTATCCCCGCATGGCATCCATGACGCCATCCCAAAAAGCACGAAGGCCTCCGAAGAGGCCTTTCGCTTGCCGCGGCCCGGTCAGGCCTTGGTCGTCTTCTTCTTCGCGTTCGTCTTGGCCGGCGCCGCCGGCGCGGGGCCCGCATCGGCGTAGATGATGTTCTCGACCTGGCGGATCCGCGCCAGGGCCACGCCGGTCTGAGTGCGGAACTGGGCCAGCGCCATGCCGCTCAGCGGCTCCGGCGGCGGCATCGTCACCGACAGCGGGTTGCGGTGCACGCCGTTGATGCGGAATTCGTAATGCAGGTGCGGGCCGGTCGCCAGGCCGGAGCTGCCGACATAGCCGATCACCGTGCCCTGGCCGACGTGCTGGCCCGGCCGGATGCGGCCGAAGTTCGACATGTGGCCGTACAGCGTGGTGTAGCCGCGGCCGTGGTCGAGGATCACCGCGCGGCCGTAACCGCCCTTCCAACCGACGAACTGCACGCGCGCATCGCCCGCGGCCATGATCGGCGTGCCGGTGCCCGCGCCGTAGTCGACGCCGGTGTGCATGCGGATGCGGCCCAGCACCGGATGGCGGCGCGAACCGAAGCCCGAGGTCAGGCGCGCATACGGAATCGGCATACGGATGAAGCTCTTCTTGAGCGGGCGGCCGTCGCCGGTGAAGTACTCGGCCTTGCCGCCGCGCTCGAAGCGGAAGCCCGTATGCAGGCGGCCTTCGCTGGTGAAGGTCGCCGCCAGCACCGGGCCGGTGCTGAGCAGTTCGCCTTCGCGCCAGGTCTGCTCGACCACGACGCTGAAACGGTCTTCGGCGCCTACGTCTTCGTTGAAGTCGATGTCGTACTTGAAGATGTCGTCGGTCAGCGTATTGATGTTGGCCGGCGTCAGCCCGACCTTGCGCGCCGAGCGGAACAGCGACTTGCCGACCTTGCCGCTGAGGACCACGGTGCGGCTCTCGGTCGGGCGGGTGATGATCTTCTGGGTGATCTTGTCGCCGGCGAGGCTCAGCTCGATGCGGTGACTGTCGTCGCGGTCGTAGCGGAAGGTGCGCAGGCTGCCGTTGACCGGCATGTCGAAACCGAGCTCGGTGCCCGGTTTCATGCGCTTCAAGGTTTCCTTGGCACCGGGCTGTTCGAGGATCTTGTGCATCGTCGAGGCTGGAATGTCGAGGTCCTTGAACACCGAACCCAGGGTCTCGCCGCGATTGATCCGCACCAGCTGCCAGCTGTCGCCGTGTTCGCCGCGGACGCGGGCGATCGGCAGCGGTGGCAGGGCGAGCGCCAGGGATTGGCGCGGCTCGTGCACGCGCACCGAGGCGGTCGACTGGCTGAAGCCCGGCACGATGGCCGCGACCATCATGCCCAGGGTCGCGAACAGACCGGCCTGCACCCACTGGCGGCCCGACCAGCGGCCGTTGAATCCATCGGAAAGATGACGCGCCAACACGGGGCGGCGCAAGGCGGCTTCACGCAGTGCTTTCAGTCGTTCGCGGCGTTGCGCGCCTACACTGGAAGCCTGCTCGGGTACTGTCATTGGTTGAATCCCTCGCGTGAGGTGTGAAGGCCGCGTAGCGGCGTTACCATAGTCACACGAGTAGTACGCGTCAAACCCTTGAGCTGAATGGGGTTTTTGTCTCCAGCCGGCCCAGTTTCGTTTAACTCCCAATTAACCTGAATCCGTGACCGCGTTCGCACTCCGGGGCGTGGCCGCCGAGCGAGTCCCCACGTGTCCTCATCCGTACAAGAAGCCCTCGACCTGATCGCCCGCGGCGCCGACGAAATCCTCAAGCGCGAGGAGCTCGAAGCCCGCCTCACCGCATCCATGAAGGCCGGGGGCCGCCCGCTGCGGATCAAGGCCGGTTTCGACCCGACCGCGCCCGACCTGCACATCGGCCACACCGTCCTGCTCAACAAGATGCGGCAGTTCCAGGACCTGGGCCATCAGGTGATCTTCCTGATCGGCGACTTCACCGGAATGATCGGCGACCCGACCGGCAAGAACGTCACCCGCAAGCCGCTGACCCGCGAAGACGTGCTCGCCAACGCCCAGACCTACGCCGACCAGGTGTTCAAGGTGCTGGACAAGGAGCGCACCGAGGTCCGCTTCAATTCCGAATGGTTCGGCCAGATGAGTTCGGCCGACATGATCAAGCTCGCCGCCCAGCACACGGTCGCGCGCATGCTCGAGCGCGACGATTTCGCCAAGCGCTATGCCGCCCAGCAGCCGATCGCGATCCACGAATTCCTGTATCCGCTGGTGCAGGGCTACGACTCGGTGGCCCTGCAATGCGACGTCGAACTCGGCGGCACCGACCAGAAATTCAATCTGTTGATGGGGCGCGGCCTGCAGGAGCATCACGGCCAGCCGGCCCAGATCGTCCTGACCATGCCGCTGCTGGAGGGGCTGGACGGCGTCAACAAGATGTCCAAGTCGCTCGGCAACTACATAGGCATCAACGAGCCGGCCATCGACATCGTCACCAAGACGATGAAGATCGACGACGTGCTGATGTGGCGCTGGATCGACCTGCTGAGCTTCGAGATCGGCATCGCCGAGGCGGCTCGTCTTAAAGACGAGATCGCTGCCGGCCAGCTGAACCCGCGCGACCTCAAGATGCGCCTGGCGCGCGAACTGGCTGCCCGCTTCCATGGGGCCCAGGCCGCCGAACAGGCCATGGCGGGCTGGAATGCCGCGGTGCGCGGCGAGGGCGATATCGCCTCGCTGCCATTGACCGACGTCGGTGTGCCGGCCGAGGGGCTGCGTATCGCCGCCTTATTGGTGGCTGCCGGGCTGATGCCGAGCAATGCCGAAGGCAACCGCAAGCTCAAGGAGCGGGCGGTCAAGGTCGACGGCAACGTCATCGAAGACCCGCAGCAGGTGTTCACCCCGGGGTTCGAGGGCGTGCTGGCCGTGGGCAAGCGCAATTTCGCCCGGGTTCGCCTGGTCGCTGCCTGAGCCGTCGGCGCCTGAGCAGAGAGCCGGCTGGCTGCATTGCGACGCTTGCGGATGCCAGCGCCGGATGGGCCTCCGGCCTGCGATACGCCACGCGACAGGCGAAATGCATCCCTCGAGCGGTGTCCTTCTCCCTCTCCCAGTTGCGGGAGAGGGGCGGGGTGAGGGCCGACCCAGGTCGCAAACCACCCGTTAAGCCCGTCGCATAAGGCTTTCCACCGCGGCCGCGAAATTCCCTGTTCATTTTTTTCGAAATCGCTTCCCAAGCCCTGTTCATGTATGCATAATGCGCGGCCCCGCTGAGCAGATGCATCGCACGGCGGGGACGCGCAGAAAGAGCGGTTTCGACAGGTGTTGACGGTCTGAAACATTGCTGTAAGATGCGCGGCCCGC
>NZ_CP175666.1:4706035-5285157 GCF_046097045.1 Lysobacter sp. Hz25 | reverse complement strand
ACGTCCCTGTCTTATCGAAAAACGGCGCACGTCCTGTGCGCCGCCCTTCGGGTCTCCACTTGACCGGCAAAGCGCCAAAGCAGATCAAAATCTTGGCTACGGCTACGGCTACGGCTACGGCTACGGCTACGGCTACGGCTACGCTCAGCCTTGCCGACATTCGCGGCTTCGCATTGCTGACTTCGAACCACTACGCAGATATATCTCGCGAGATTTTTTAATGAGCCGCGAAGCATATTCGCGCAATCAATAGGGCAATCGAACCGCACAATCGATTAGCAGCGATCATTCGTTCAGCCGGCGCAACCTCCGGGATTCGATAGATGCATTATGTATTGCCGGCCCGCCGGACTCAGCCAGATCTGCAAAGGAAAAAGCACATGCAAAGGCGTCAATTCATGAGCGTGCCGTTGGCCATGACTGCGGCAGCTGCAGCGAGCGCAATACCGACATCCGCGGCGAGCGCGCCGCTGGCGACGGACGATTACGTGACATTCGAAGATTACGGCGCGGTAGGCGATGGTGTCGCGGACGACACCGCGGCGATCCAGGCGGCTATTACCGATAATCCGGGCCGAGAGATTTGGGCGACGCGCCGCAGCTATCGTCTGACCGCCGCGCTCCATATCGTGCGTGGCGTGGTGTTGCGCGGCGCGCAGGGCGGCGTGCAACTGGTGATGGATGTTGCCGATCGCGACCACATCGTGATCGGTAACGGTACTGAGTCCGGGATGCTCAGCAGTCTGCATACCGTGATCGACGGTTTTACGTTCGTGCCCGGTGCCAACGCGGGGCCGTCCACGACCGGGTCGTGCATCTTCCTCAACTTTTGCGCGTTTTTCGACGTGCGCAACTGCGATTTCTACGCTCGTTACGGTTCCCAGGCTTGCCTGTTCCGGGGAATGACGCTATTCCGGGCCTCGGATGGATTCATTCGCCATTGCCGCCTGCGCTACTTTCGGGCAGATGGCATCCATAGCTCCGGCTCGGCACACGGCTCGAGTCCGAATCCTTACCGGACCGTCGACGTGCGTATCGAGTCGACGCGTATCTATGCCTGCACCGGATATCAAGTCTATTTCGGTCCCCATACCGGTGGCATGTTCGTCAACGACCTGATCCTCATGCAGGCTCTCTATAAGCCGGCGTTCTACATCGATGCCGACCCGGTGACGCAGGACGGCACCAATTTCTTTATCGTCAACGTCAACATCGAAGGCGGTAACAGCGGCAGTCGCGGCATCGTCGTCAATAAAGGGCAGGCCGTGCAGATCGTCGGTGGCTGGGTCGGCGGCATCCTCGGCAACGGCGCAGGGGTGGAACTGGGAGCGGGCGCGAGCTCCTGTGAAATTAACGGGCTGAAGGCCGATTACTGCGGACTCATCGTTCATGGTCCTGCCAATTCGATCAAGAATTGCGATATCACCGGAGACTTGACCAGTACCGTCAACGGCATCGTCCTCGGGCCGGGCGCGAGCGACACATTGATCACTGGGTGTCGGATCCGTCAGTTCACCGGTCCGGCGATCCTTATCCAGAAGCAGCCGGGTGGCCCGGCTCGTTGTGTTATCAGCGGTATAACTCTCAAGGACGCGCCGGCCTCGCCTTATGTCGAGGGCGCCGACTATCGGGAAGGCCCGTCGATTACCGGCATCCGTAGCGACGCCGCCGTTTACATGACGGCAGCTGCGCAGGTGCAACTCAACTATGGCGCAGAGTTCTATCAGGTGATCGGCGGGACGGCGATTCAGGACCTGGTACCGCGAAATCCGGGGCGGCGAGTGACCATTCAGGCCGGTTTGAACGGTGTGACCTTCACCGGCAACGGTGTATTGCAGCTCAAGGGCGGCGCCGCCAGCGTCACGGTGCCCGCATATCGGACCATCGAATTCATGTCCGACGGCCTCAATTGGTTTGAATCGGGAGGCAATCGCTGATTCTGATTCGTCTAGATAACCGCTGACCGATCCGAATCCTGCTGCGCACTTTCGGCAGGATTCGGATCACGGTCGCCGCCCGTCAACGGGCATTTACCGCCCGGAACGTCACCACCAACACATCGCGGTGCGCTTCGCGCGTCGGGTCCTGCGGGGTCACCGCAGTCACGCCGTGGAAGACGCGGGCATCGTCGACCAGGGCGGCGTCGAGCGGGGCGGTCAGGGTGAAACTGCCGAGCAGGCTGCCGTCGGCGGTATGGATGGTGGTCGTGCCGCTGACGATGTTGTGGCGATCGATCAGCAATACCAGCACGTAATCCACGCCGTCGCGGTGCACGCCTTCGGGCGTGGGCTGGCCTTCCTCGTCGCTGCGGGCCTCGATGCGGAACTGGTGCAGTTCGATGTGCCAACTCGGCACCTGCGGCGCCAGCAGGCCGAAGAAGTCGCGGCAGAAACCGAGCACGGTCGCCAAGGTGGCGCCGCTGGCGACCTCGTCGCGAACCGGTTCGAACCAGCGTTCGATGTCGCCCTGCAAGGCGTTGTAATTCAGGCTTTGGTAGTGCGGTTGATGCGGCTGGCGCGCGATGGCGCCGCCGCGATCGGCCCGAAACACGGCATGGCGGCGGCGGCGATGGCGGCCGACGCTGGCGAGGTAGGTGTCCGGCGCCAGGTCGTTCCAGCTGTCGGCGAAGGCGGCCCAATCCTGTAAGGAGCCGTGCCGCTGCAGATGCGTGCGCATGTCTTCGCCGGCGACGAAACGGAAGCCATCGCGACGCAGGGCGTCGACGAAATCCTGATGCTCGGAACTCGGTGCGGGGTTCATGCCTGACTCTGGAAGACGAGAGCGAACGAGCTTGCCGTGGTCGATCAAACCGCAGCCAGGGCAGCCTGCACGAGCAAGGCGACCACGCAGCCGAACCCGATTGCCCAGGCCAGGCTGCGCAAGGAGGCTTTGCGGGTCAGATAGAACACGCCGTGCAAGACGCGACAGACGATGAAGACGACGGACAGGCCGGCGATGATGCCGGTATCGACGCCGGTCATCTGTGCGCCGAGCACGCCGGCCGCGAACGGTGCGAAGGCCTCGAAAGCGTTGAGGTGCGCGGCATACGCGGCATTGCTGCGCGGATTGTCCTGACGGGTCTGCCAGGCGCGGGGATCGCGGTTGTCGTAGCGCTGGCCGCTGCCCTTGGCGAGGGCGGCCCAGGCATAGGGCAACAACGCGGCGATCAGCAGGCACCAATAGGCGACGGTCATGGACATGCGCGTTCCTTCGAGACCGCGGAGAGCGGCTTGCAAAGCCTAGCGGAAAAAACGACGGCGCCCAGGGGCGCCGTCGTCGGTTCGCTGTACGGTCGCGGGTGAGTAGCCGATGCCTGGCCGCTACCCGAGCGCATTACTTGGCCGGAGCGGCCATCAACTTATCGTGCGCCGCGCGGAAGGCATTGCCTTCGTACCAGTTTGGCCACTGCTCGTTGCCGGCCAGGACCTTGCCGACGCCGTACAGCGCATCGAGATCCTGGACCACACCGTCGAGCTTCCAGTTCGGGTCGAACTGGTCGGCGGGCTTGTGATAACGGTGGTCGCGATAGTCGACCTGGGCCTTCTGTCCGGCTTCGGTACCGCCTTCGAGCAGATCGTCGCCGCCCTTGGCGTACAGCGCGGGCACGCCGGCCTTGGCGAAGTTGAAGTGATCGGAGCGGAAGTAGAAGCCGTCCTGCGGGGTGGCTTCGGCGTGCAGCACGCGGCCCTGGCCGTCGGCGATGGCCTTGAGGATGTCTTCGAGCTCGGAGCTGCCGTAGCCGACCACGGTGAAGTCCTTGGCCTTGCCGATAATCGGCATGGCGTCGAGATTGATCACCGCGACGGTCTTGTTGAGCGGGACGGTCGGGTGGGCGACGTAGTACTTGGAACCGAGCAAGCCCGACTCTTCCAGCGTCACCGAGACGAACAGCAGCGAACGGTCCGGCGGCGGCGTTTGCTTGCTGAAAGCTTCGGCGATCTCGAGGATGCCGGCCACGCCGGAGGCGTTGTCGATCGCGCCGTTGTAGATCGTGTCGGCGCCGCCGGCCTTGCCGTCGCCGGCGCCGTGGCCTTCGTGGCCGCCTTCGCCGGTGTGGTTGCCGAGGTGATCCCAGTGCGCCATATAGACGATGGCTTCGTCGGGTCGCTTGGCGCCGTCGAGGCGCGCGATCACGTTGCGCGAGGACTTCTCGCTGATCTTGCTCTTCAGGTCGACCGAGGCCTTGGCCTGCAGCGCGATCGCCTTGAAGCCGCGCTTGCCGGCCGCCTTGTACAGCTCGTCGAGGTTCTGGCCGAGATCGCCGAGCAGCTTGCGTGCGCTGTCGCCGGTGATCCAGCCCTGCACCGGCAGGCGCGGTTCCGGATCGTCCTTGGCCGGCAGGTCGAACTGCGCGCCGGACCAGGAATTCTTGACCACGTCCCAACCGTAGGAGGCGCCGGCATCGTCGTGGACGATCAGCGCGGCGGCGGCGCCCTGGCGGGCGGCTTCTTCGAATTTGTAGGTCCAGCGGCCGTAATAGGTCATGCGCCGGCCTTCGAACAAGGTCGCGTCCTGGCTGTGGAAACCCGGGTCGTTGACCAGGATCACCACGGTCTTGCCCTTGACGTCGACGCCGGCGTAATCGTTCCACTTCTGCTCGGGCGCGTTGACGCCGTAGCCGACGAAGACCAAGTCGCTGGCGTCGAGCTTGACCTCGGCCTGGCCGGTACGCGTGCCGACGACCATGTCGCTGCCGAACTTGAGTTCGCGCGGTTGGCCCTTGACCTCGAGCTTGAGCGAGGTGGCCTCGTCGGCGGTGGTCTCGACCATCGGCACGGTCTGGAAATAGCTGTCGCCGTTGCCGGGCTTCAGGCCGAGGCGCTTGAACTGCGCTTCCAGGTACTGGACGGTCTTTTCTTCGCCGGCGCTGCCGGGCGCGCGGCCCTCGAATTCGTCGGAGGCCAGGACCTTGACGTGCTGGGCGAAGTCGGCGGCGTTGATCGCGCCGTCGAAGGCGTGATCGGCGGCGGTGCCGGGCGTCGCCGCCGGGGCATCGGCCGGAGCCTTCGCGTCCGGTGTTTCGGCCGGCTTGTTGCAGGCCGACAACACCAAGGCGGCGGCCACCAGCGAGGTGGCGGTGAGGAGCGGGGTACGGGACATCAGACCTCCAGGAGCGGCCGGTGGGCCGGGGAGTGGGGGAGGTCCATTCTAGGGGCAACTTTGAGGTGGCGTTGTCCCGTGCGTGGCCACTGGCGGGGGCGGTTCCCGCCTGCACACCCCGGCCCGGCCCGTTCAGCGGACCGGGCCGGTCGGATCGACGGCTTACTCGGCCGGCGGCTTGGGCGTGTTGTAGGCGATCGCGGTGGCGCCGCGGATCGCGCCGGTCTTGGCGGTGGCGTGCACGTACAGGGTGACTTCGCGTTCGAACACCAGCGGGCCGTCGACGCGCGCGTTCGGGCCGATCACCACGCGCGGGTTGCGCGGCTTGAGCTTGATGCCGATGCCGCTGGGCTTGACGTAGTGGATGCCGCCGCTGACGTGCGAGTCGACCCCGACGGTGACGTCGCCGTTGACGGTTTCGATGCCGCCGCTCACGTCGGTGTCGACCAGGCCGATCGCGCCGTTGACGGTCTCGATGTCGCCGCGCACGGTGCCGCCGCGGTCGACGAAGATGCCGCCGTTGACCGTTTCCAGGCCGGCGCTGGCGGTGACGTTGCTGCCGACGCGGATACTGCCGTTGACGGTCTCCAGGCTGCCGGTCTGGCTGCGTGAGCCGACGCTGATGCTGCCGTTGACGGTTTCGGCGTCGGCGACGCGGGCGTTGTCGCCGATCTTGATGCTGCCGTTGACGGTTTCTAGCGTGCCTTGGCTTTCGCCGGAGCCGACGGTGATGCTGCCGTTGACCTTGCTGATGCCTTCGGCAGCGAACGCCAGCGGCGAAGACAGAGCGATCAGGACCGAGAGGCTGAGAGTGAGGCGGGGGCTCGTCATGGCGTGTTCCGTTGTTTGGTGGACAGGGACTGAGATGCGGGCAATGCGCAAACGGTTTACGTGCGGGTAAAGAAATCCTGCATCGGCCGCCGCCGGGCGTTGAGGATCAAGCACTTGCCGGCGCCGCTTCGAGCCGGGCCGGGCCCGGTCCGCCGCCGCGCGGCGGTTGTACGGGGCTTCATGCCCTGCTTCGCTACAATCGCAGGACCCGCCCGTGGCGGCCCCTGCCCCAAGTCATAGGAACTTCCGACGTGTCAGCGCATTCCCGCCCCAAGCCCGTAGTGTTGTTGATCCTGGACGGTTGGGGCCATCGCGACGATCCCGCCGACAATGCCCTGGCCCAGGCGACCCTGCCGAACTGGCACGCCCTGCTTGCGAGCGAGCCGCACACCCTGATCCACACCGAGGGCCGTCACGTCGGCCTGCCGGACGGGCAGATGGGCAATTCCGAAGTCGGCCACATGAATCTCGGCGCCGGCCGCATCGTCTACCAGGACCTGACCCGCGTCGATGCGGCGATCGAGGACGGCAGCTTCTACGCCAACGAAGAGCTGCGCGCGGCCTGCGCCGCGGCCAAGGCGAACGGCGCCGCCCTGCACGTGATGGGCCTGCTCTCGCCGGGCGGCGTGCACAGCCACGAGCAGCACATCTTCGCCATGCTCGAACTGGCCCGCCGCGAAGGCGTGGCCCGGGTCGCCGTGCATGCCTTCCTCGACGGCCGCGACATGCCGCCGAAGTCGGCCGCGCCGAGCCTGGAACGCCTGCAGCAGGTGTGCGAGCGCGTCGGCAATGCGCACATCGCCTCGATCAGCGGCCGCTACTACGCGATGGATCGCGATCAACGCTGGGACCGGCAACTGCGCGCCTGGAACGCGATCGTCGACGCCGCCGGCGAGCATCGCGCGGCGAGCGCGCTCGCAGGCCTCGAGGCCGCTTATGCACGCGGCGAGACCGACGAGTTCGTTGCTCCCACGGTGATCGGTACCGATGAAGCCGGCGCAAGCGCGGCGATGGCCGACGGCGATGCGGTCGTGTTCATGAATTTCCGCGCCGACCGCGCACGCCAGCTGACCGCGGCCTTCGTCGATCCGGCATTCTCCGGTTACGAGGCGCGCCGGCCGAAGCTGTCGCGCTTCGTCTGTCTGACCGAGTACGACGCCAAACTGCCGGCGCCGGTCGCGTTCGGCCCCGACGACCTGCACAACACGCTCGGCGAACTGCTGGCCGCGGCCGGCCTCACCCAGTTGCGCATCGCCGAGACCGAGAAGTACGCGCACGTGACGTTCTTCTTCAGCGGCGGCCGCGAAGAACCGTATGCCGGCGAAAGCCGCATCCTGATCCCGAGCCCGAAGGTCGCGACCTACGACCTGCAGCCGGAAATGAGCTGCCCCGAGCTGACCGAGAAGCTGGTCGCATCGATCCGCTCCGGCGCCATCGACGTGGCGGTGTGCAACATCGCCAATCCCGACATGGTCGGCCACACCGGCGATCTCGGTGCGGCGATCAAGGCCGCCGAAGCGGTCGACCAGGCCATCGGCGCGGTCGCCGCGGCAGTACGCGAGGTCGGCGGTGCCCTGTTGATCACTGCCGACCATGGCAACCTGGAAATGATGCGCGACCCGGAAACCGGACAGCCGCACACCGCGCACACGGTCGGACCGGTGCCGTTCGTGTATCTCGGCTCGCGCAAGACCGCGTTGCGCAGCGGCGGCGCCCTGCGCGACGTCGCCCCGACCATGCTCGACCTGCTCGGCCTGGCGCAACCGGCCGAAATGACCGGGCAGAGCCTGCTGGAGCGCTGATGCCCAATCTGCGCGCGTGGGGTTTACCGGCGCTGGCGACGCTCGCGTTGGCAGCGGCGTCGCTGCTCGTGCCTGCATCGGCCGCGCTGGCGGCGGCGCAGAACAGCAGCCGCGAGACCGAACGCAAGCTCGAGAAGATCAAGACCGAGTTGAAGTCGGTCGCCGCCGAGCGTCGCCAACTCGAAGGCCAGCGCGGCGACGCTTCGCAGCGACTGCGCGCCGCCGACGAACAGGTCGGCCATTCCAACCGCGCTCTGCGCGAGACCGAAACGCGCTTGGCGCGCGAGCAGGCCGCGTTGAAGGATCTGCAGACGCGTCGCGATGAGCTCAACGGCAAGCTCGGCTCGCAGCGCCAGGAGCTCGCGCGCCTGCTGCGCGCGGCTTACGCGCAGGGCAACGACGCGCCGTTGAAGTTGTTGCTGTCGCAGGACAAGGTCGCCGACAGCGGCCGCATCCTGACCTACCACGGTTACGTCCAGCGCGACCGCGCACGCCGCATCGCCGAGCTCGGCACGCAACTGCGCGAACTCGATGCGATCGAGCGCGAGATCGTCGAGCGCCGCGTCACCCTCGACAGCACTCGCAAGCAGCAGCGCAGCCAGCTCGGCCAGCTCGAGAAGGACCGCAAGGCGCGTGCCGCGCTGGTCGCGCAGATCAACGAGAAATACGAAGACCGCAGCACCCGCGAGCGCGAGCTCGGCCGCGATGCGAAAGGCCTGGAGCAATTGCTGGCGAAACTGCGCGCGGCGGCCGCCCGCGCCGAAGCGCAACGCCGCGCCGCCGCCAAGGCCAAGGCCGAACGCGTAGCGCGCGAGGCGAAAGCCGCGGCCACCGCGGCGGCCTCGGGCAAGCCCGCGCGCACGACCACGCCGCGCAAGCCGCCGGTTGCGGTCGCCAGTGCGCCGCCGCCGCAGGTCGGCGGCTTGGGCTGGCCGGTGTCGGGCGCCTTGCTGGCCGGGTTCGGCGGCACCATGCCCGATGGCCGCAGCAGCGAGGGCCTGTTGATCGGCGCCGCCGCCGGCAGCACGGTCAAGGCGGTCAGCGACGGCACCGTGGTCTATTCGGAGTGGATGACCGGTTACGGCCTGCTGCTGATCATCGACCACGGCAACGGCTACATGAGCCTGTACGCGAACAACGACGCCCTGCTCAAGGACGCCGGCGCCGCGGTCAGGAAAGGCGAGGGCGTCGCCACGGTCGGCAGCTCCGGCGGACATGGCCGCCCGGCCCTGTATTTCGAGCTGCGCCGCGGCGGCCAACCGGTCAATCCGAACACCTGGTTGCGACGCTGATCGCGCATTTAACAAAAGCTTGCAAACGCGCCGATTAACGTGCGCAGATAGCCGGTCGAACCCGGGCCGCCTGCCGCGGTCCAACCGGTACCTGTCTCGGAGCTTCGTGCATGTCCCTGCGTCATCCTTTGCGTAGTCTGCTTCCGCTCGCACTCGCGTTCGGCGCCGCTCCGGCCTTGTCGCAGGTAACGCCTGCGCAGCAGCCACCGGTGCAGCAGGCGCCCGAGACACCGGCTTCCGACAAGCAAGCCCCCGACAAGCAGGCTTCCGACAAGCACGCCGCCGAACAACCGGCCGCGGACGAACCCGCTGCGCCGCCGCCGACCCCGGATGCAGCACCGGCCAAGGACCAGGCGGTTCCGCCGGCGCAGGCGCCGAGCAAGGATGCGCCGGCCAAGGACGCGCCCGGGCAGAAAGCCTCCGAGCCAACCCCGGCGCAGGACAAGCCCGTCCAGGACAAACCCGCCGACAAACCCGCCGACAAACCCGCCGCCGCCAAGGCCAAGAAGGGCGACGACGCCGGCGATTCGAAGGTGCCGATCGAGGAAATCCGTCGCTACGTCGCGGTCTACAACGCGGTCAAGCAGGCCTATGTCGAACCGGTCGACGACGCCAAGCTGATGCATTCGGCGATCCGTGGCCTGTTGTTCGATCTCGATCCGCACAGCGTCTATCTCGACAAGGTCGCGGCCGAGGATTTCGACGAGCAGTCGCGCGGCGCCTACGACGGCATCGGCGTGGAACTGCAGCGCCAGCCCGACGGCAGCCTGCGGGTGATCTCGCCGATCGACGACACGCCGGCCGCGCGCGCCGGCATCAAGGCCGGCGACCTGATCACCGCGATCGACGGCAAGCCGTTCAAAGTCGACGAAGGCGACAGCTCCGGCCCCCTGCGCGGCCCGCCCGGCAGCAAAGTCGTGTTGACCATCGTGCGCGAAGGCCGCGACAAACCCTTCGATGTCACCGTGGCGCGCGAGACCATTCGCGTCGCCAGCGTCAAGGGCCGCATGCTCGAACCCGGCTACGGCTATGTGCGGGTCAGCGCGTTCCAGGCCGACACCGCGGCCGATTTCGAAAGCCAGTTGGAGAAGCTCAAGACCCAGGCCGGCGGCAAGCTGCGCGGCCTGGTGATCGACCTGCGCAGCAACCCCGGCGGCCTGTTGACCTCGGCGGTGCAGATCGCCGACGACCTGCTCGAGAAGGGCAAGATCGTCAGCACCCGCGGGCGCATCGCGATCAGCGACGCCGAGTTCGGCGCGACCCCGGGCGATCGTCTCGACGGCGCGCCTGTGGTGGTCCTGGTCGATGCCGGCTCGGCCAGCGCCTCGGAAGTGTTGGCCGGCGCCTTGCGCGACAACGGCCGCGCGCGCGTGGTCGGCAGCCGCACCTTCGGCAAGGGCTCGGTGCAGACCGTGCTGCCGCTCGACAACGGCGACTCGGTCAAGCTGACCACCGCGCGTTATTACACCCCGAGCGGCAAGTCGATCCAGGCCCTGGGCATCATCCCCGACGTGCTGCTGCGCGCGGCCAAGAGCGAAGACGACAAGCGCCCGAGCTACTACAGCGAGGCGACCTTGCCCGGCCACCTGCATGGCGACGAAGAGGACGCGCCCGGCACCAACGCCGGCGAAGTGCTCGAAGGCGATGCGCCGATCGCTTCGGCCTTGGCCGAGCTCAAGAAACCGGTCGCGACCGCGGCCGACGCCGGCGTGCGTCGCTGACGCAGGCGTCGCCGATCGCGGCGCGGGCCAGGCCACGCACAAACGAAAAACCCGGCCGCTGGCCGGGTTCTTTTCTCGTATCGCTTCTCGTATCGCTGCAAACCGTTGCCGAGGTTCGCCGGGCCGCGCTCAGCGTGGTTTGGCCGGTAGCGGGAACGGCGTCACCACTTTCTCGCCGGTAGTGGCGTCGCGGATCGCCGACTGGCCTTTGCGCTCGACTTCCTCGATCCGCACGATGCTCTGCATCGGCAGGTGCAGCACGCGGGTGCTGCCGAATTCATCGCGCAGACGCTCCTCGGTCGGGTCGACCACCAAGCCTTCGTGCAGGTCGAAGACCAACTCGCTGACCTCGGTGAACCCCCACAGATTGCCCGAGGCGATCTTGCGCGCGTACAGCTCGTAGATCTTGCCGGCGTTGAGGAAGGTGACTTTGTAGAGGGTGGCCATTGTGGAGCCGGGAATCGGGAATGGGGATTCGGGAATCGTAGGAGCGGCAATGCAGCTGCCTGTGGTTAGCGTGGGGCCGGCGGGCTGCGATTCAAGAGTGATCGAGGACCGCAGGACGGGAATGGGGAATCGAGAATCGAGAATCGTAAGAGCGGCGACGGCGTTGCCGGTGCCATCGTAGGTCGGCCGTGGGGCTCTGTTTTTACGAATCCCGAATCCCCATTCCCGATTCCCGGCTCCTGATCAATAGCCCCGCTTGCGCCGCAGCCTTCGCGCGATGCCGGCGCGGGCGATCAAGGCGAACGCGCCGCCGAAGGCGAAACCGGCCAGATGCGCCGACCAGGCCACAGCGCCGAAGGCCGGGCCGATGAAGGTGAAGACCACCTGCAGCAGGGCCCAGACCCCGATCAGCAACGGCGCCGGGACTTTGACGAACTGCAGGAACAGGCCCAGCGGCACCACCACCCCGAGTTTGGCGTTCGGGAACAGGGCCAGGTAGGCGCCGATCAGGGCCGAGACCGCGCCGCTGGCGCCGATGATCAGCCGGTCGGGGGTGCCGATGGCGATCACCGCGGCCAGGTTGGCGACCGCGCCGCCGAACAGGAACAAGGCCAGCAGCCGCCACGGCCCCATGGCGCGTTCGGCCGGCAGCCCGAAGATCAGCAGGAACACCAGGTTGCCGAGCAGGTGGGCCCAGTCGGCATGCAGGAACAGGGCGCTGAACAGGCGCAGCGCACTGCCGTCGCGGATCGCCTCCCACCAGGCCAGCGGGCTCGACAGGCCGCCCGACAGCGCCCCCCATTCGAGCATGAGCCGGCGTTGCTCCGGGTCCGGCAGCACCACCGCCGAGACGATGAAGCACAGCCAGAGCAGGGCGAACAGCAACGGGGTCGCCCAGCGCAGCCGGGTCCGCTCACGCGAGGGAATGGCGACGAACATGGCCTCAGCTCCGTCCGTCGGGCACGGCCGGGCCGGCTCCCGGAACGGGGGCGAATGGCGGAAACGTCCGTGGGGCGTGGCTTTGCGACATCGGTACGGTACGGGTTTGCGGCCTTGGGCGTATTGTTAGCGTTCGGTTAATGGCCGCGCTATAGTGCATACGGCGTCGTACGTCGGGAGGGGTTTCCGGCGGAACCGGGCCTAACCCGCGGCACCGTGTATACGGCCGTGTTAGACAAAAAATACTCCAACGGAGACTACACGCATGCAACCCTCACAACGCATCTCTCGCCTGACCGCACTCGCGCTCGGCATCGCCGGCGTCATCAGTGTCGGTTCGGCCGGTGCGACCGGCTTCCAGATCCGCGAAAACAGCATCCGCAACCAGGGCCGCAGCTTCGCCGGTAGCGGCGTGGCCAAGAACGACGCCGCCGTCGTATCGAACAACCCGGCGGCGATGGTCAACGTGGACTCCACCACGATCCGCAGCGACATCACCATCATCGACCTGACCGCCAAGTTCACCGGCGGCGGTTCGGCCGCAGCCGGCAGCCCGCTGGCGCGTCCGCTCACCGGCGGCAACGGTGGCGACCCGGGCGACGCGACGCCGGTTCCGGCGCTGTCGCTGGTGGTGCCGCTGACCGGTTCGTTCGAGAAGCTGACCCTCGGCGCCAGCCTCAGCGCGCCGTTCGGCCTGAAGACCGAATACGACAAGGACTGGGTCGGCCGCTACAACGCCGTCGAGTCCGAAGTGAAGACCATCGACCTGACCTTCTCGGCCGCGGTCGCCCTGACCGACCGCTTCTCGGTCGGTGCCGGCCTGATCTACGAACGCGCCGAAGCCACCCTGACCAACGCCGTCGATTTCGGCTCGGCGATCTGCCGCGTCAGCGTCGCCGCGTGCGTGACCCCGAACCCGGTCGCCGCACCGTTCGGTCCGCAGAAGAACGACGGTTTCGCCAAGGTCAAGGGCGACGACTACGGCATCGGCTGGCTGGTGGGCTTCCACTTCCGTCCGACCGACAAGTTCTCGATCGGTTACTCGCACCGCTCGGAAATCGATCATGAGCTGGAAGGCACGATCGACTTCACCAAGCCGGGCAATGTCTCCGCGCTGTTCGCCGCGCGCGGCATCACCCAGTACAACAGCGGTCCGGGCGGCGCCAAGCTGACCACGCCGAGCGTGGACACGCTGAGCCTGCAGTACGAGTTCACCGATCAGTTCCGCATGATGGCCGACATCCAGGCCACCGATTGGCATTCGCTGCAGTCGGTCGACATCGTCCGCGCCAACGGCACGCCGGTCACCAGCGAAGCCTTCGGCTGGGAAGACACGATGATGTACGCGCTCGGCGCCGAGTACGACCTCAGCGATTCGCTGACCCTGCGCGGCGGCGTCGCGATCGACGAAACCCCGACCAACGATCACGCCCGCACCCCGCGTCTGCCCGACAACGATCGCAACCTGTATTCGATCGGCCTGACCTGGAACGCCAACGAGCACCTGAGCGTGGATGCGGCCTATACCCGCATCACCATCGACAGCCCGACCATCAACACGGTCTCCAGCAGCGGTTCGACCCTGCAGGGTTCGTACAAGGGCCACGCCGATCTGTTCGGCCTCGCCGCTCAGTACAAGTTCTGATCGAGGCGTCATCGCAGTAAACCAAAGCCCCGCTTCGGCGGGGCTTTTTTTTGCCTGCGGTTTTCGCTTCCGGCTCGGCCAGCGCTGGAATCCGGCATGCCGGGATCGGGCGCCTATGCGAAAATCCCTGCGCATACCGTCGCCCGAGAGCCGGGTGGCGGCTTTGCGGCACTCGCCGCGCCTCCCAGCCCCGCCGCAGGCCGCGGCACAGGACGCCTCATTGAGCGCTGACGTCTCTTCCGATTCCCGTCGCATCCTCGTCGCTACGCTGCTGTGCGGGCGTGCCCGGCCCTATACGCGGCCCGGCAGCCTGAGCGCGATCGCCAAGACCCCGCTTGCGGGGCGTGTGCGCATCGGCGAGGCGGGCCTCGAAGGCGACGAACAGGGCGACCGGCGCGTCCATGGCGGCCCCGACAAGGCCGTACATCACTATCCCTACGATCACTACCGCGCCTGGCGCGAGGAACTCGGCCCGCATGCGCTGCTCGATCGCCCCGGTGCGTTCGGCGAGAACCTCAGCAGCAGCGGCCTGACCGAGGCCGAGGTCTGTCTCGGCGATCGGTTTCGTTGCGGCTCGGTGTTGCTGGAAGTCAGCCAGGCGCGCCAGCCGTGCTGGAAACTCAACGACCGTTTCGCGATCGCCGACATGGCGCGACGAGTGCAGGCCAGCGGCCGCACCGGCTGGTATTACCGCGTGCTCGAAGCTGGCGAGGCCGAGGCCGGCGATGCGCTGCTCCTGGTCGAACGCGCGTGGCCGGACTGGAGCCTGCAACGCATCGCCACGATGTTGTATACGCGCACCCTGGATCGCGAGGAGCTGCAGGCCGCGCTGGCGCTGCCGTTGGTGCCTTCGTGGCGCAAGCTGGTCGAGGCGCGGCTCGCGCGCGGCGCGGTCGAGGATTGGAGTTCGCGCATCGAGGGCCCGGTTACGCCGTGAGTCCGGAATGCCTGCGTCGTAGCGCGCGGCGCAGCGAGTGCGATCCATCCCTGCTATCTCTAGGGTCGCGGCAGACGCTGCGGGCGTCGCCTTGGGCGGCGTGTCCACCCCACTGATGCGGAGCCTGTCGAGGCATGAGCGAGATCAAATTCTCCAACGAAGAAAAGGCGCTGATCGTCGCCAAGCTGCAGCGCTATTTCAGCGAGGAGCTGAAGCAATCGATCGGCCGTTTCGATGCCGAGTTCATGCTCGACTTCATCGCCGACGAAATCGGCGCGTATTTCTACAACCGCGGCGTGCTCGACGCCCATGCGCTGTTGTCGGCGAAGTTCGAGGACATCGGCGACGCCTTCTACCAGCTCGAGCAGCCGACCGACTTCAAGCGCTGAGATGCGGACGCGACCGAGGCACGGTCGGGCAACCGGGGCGTCCGCCGGATACGCGGCTCAGCCGGCCGGCGATGCCTCGGTTGCGCCGATGGCTTGCCGAGCGAAGCAGGCGCGCGTCGGCAGGCTGATCACCAGCACCGCTTCCTGCTGGAAGCGGCGTTTGTATTCGTCGGCGATCTCGACCACGCGTTGGCGGCCGGCCGCGCTGTCGGCGTGGACGAGATCGATGGCGCGCGAATCTTCGCGTTCGATCTCGCCGCTGGCGCCGCGCCACTGGCCTTGCGCCTGGTAGATGGTCAAACCCTCGGGAAAGCGCGGGGTGACGACTTCGGCGAGGAAGGTCTGCCACTGGCCGTCGGTAACCGGGCCGGAGGGGCTGTTCATGCCGAACAGCACCCGGTCGAGCCGGCGGTCGCCGCAGGCGCTGGGGTCGCCCGGCTTGATCGGCAACGGAGCGAGCGAAGCGCAGGCCGTCAGTGCGCACAGCAACGCGGCCGACAACACGGATCTGCAGGACATCGACGTAGCTCCGCGGGCGATGACGCCTATCTTGCATGCGGCTTCGGTCGCGGTGTGCCCGCGGGTGAGCGGTTGTGCGATGGGCGTCGCAGAGCGGCGCAGGCACGGATAGCGACGGCTTTGGGGTAGGAGCGGCGCAAGCCGCGATCCAACCGAAGAGGTGTTCGAAAGCGCAGCAACCGAAGCCCCGGTCGTCCGGCCTGTTGCTTTGCGGGGTCACCCGTCAGTCCAGGCTTCGGGCACGACGCTGACGTACACCTTTTTAGTTGGTCGCGGCTTACGCCGCTCCTACAGTGAAGGCGGACGGCACCGCCCCAAACGAATACGGCGCGACCCGAGGGGCGCGCCGTATTCGTTGCCTGGCTCGAAGGACCGCGCCTCGGCGCGGCCAAGGGTCAAGCCATCGCGATCAATCGCCCAAGGTAAGCAGCGAGGCGTTGCCGCCGGCCGCGGTGGTGTTGACGGTGATGGTCTTCTCGGTGGTGAAGCGCGGCAGGTAGTGCGGGCCACCGGCCTTCGGGCCGGTGCCGGACAGGTTCTGGCCGCCGAAGGGCTGCACGCCGACGACTGCGCCGATCTGGTTGCGGTTGACGTAGCAATTGCCGACCTTGACCCGGGCGCTGATGCGCTCGATGGTCTCGTCGATGCGCGAGTGGATGCCCAGGGTCAGGCCGTAGCCGGTCGCGTTGATCGCATCGATCACCGCGTCGAGCTGATCGGCCTTCCAGCGGATCACGTGCAGCACCGGGCCGAACACTTCCTTGTGCAACTGGTCGAGCGACTTCAGGGTGTAGGCGCGCGGTGCGAAGAAGCTGCCGTGGGCGCTGTCGGCGTCGACCGCGACTTCGGCGATCTTCACCGCTTCCTTGTCCATGCGCGCGGCGTGCTCGACGAGCATCTTCAGCGCGTCTTCGTCGATCACCGGGCCGACGTCGGTCGACAGCAGGCCGGGGTTGCCGATCTTGAGCTCGGCCATGGCGCCGGCCAGCATCGTGGTGACCTTGTCGGCGATGTCTTCCTGCACGAACAGCACGCGCGCGGCCGAGCAGCGCTGGCCGGCCGAGGTGAAGGCCGAACCGATGGCGTCCTTGACCAACTGCTCGGGCAGCGAGGAGGAGTCGGCGATCAGCGCGTTCTGGCCGCCGGTCTCGGCGATCAGCACGCCGATGGCGGCGTCGCGCGCGGCCAGCGAGCGGTTGATGGCGCGCGCGGTATCTGTCGAGCCGGTGAAGGCGACGCCGGCGACGCGCGGGTCGCGGGTCAGCGCCGCGCCGACGGTGGCGCCGTCGCCGGGCAGGAACTGCAGCACCGCTTCCGGCACGCCGGCTTCGTGCAGCAGCTTGACCGCGTAGTAACCGATCAGGTTGGTCTGCTCGGCCGGCTTGGCGATGACGCTGTTGCCGGCGGCGAGTGCGGCCGAGATCTGGCCGGCGAAGATCGCCAGCGGGAAGTTCCACGGGCTGATGCAGACGAACACGCCGCGGCCGGACAGGTGCAGGGTGTTGGACTCGCCGGTCGGGCCCGGCAGCGCTTCCGGCGCGAACAGCTTGCGCGCCTGCTGGCCGTAATAGCGCAGGAAGTCGACCGCCTCGCGCACTTCGGCGACGCCGTCGGGGATGGTCTTGCCGGCTTCCTTGGTGCACAGCGCGATGTATTGCGGCATGCGCTGTTCGAGCAGGTCGGCGGCGTGTTCGAGGATCGCGGCGCGGCTGGCGGCCGGGGTCGAGTCCCAGGCTTCCTGCGCGGCGACCGCGTTCTTCAGCGCCAGCTCGACGGTGGCGCTGTCGGCGGCCTGCCACTGGCCGACGGTTTCGCGGCGGTCGGCCGGGTTGGTCACGGCGATGTTCGGCCCAGTGACGGTCGCGCCCGGCACCAGCGGTGCGGCGCGCCAGTCGCCGACGGCGGCGTTGACTTCGGCGGCGAGGGTCTGCAGTTGCTGGTCGTTGGCGAGATTGACGCCCATGGAATTGGTCCTGTCATTGCCGAAACTGCGATACAGGTCGGCCGGAAGCGGAATGCGCGGATGGGGAATGCTGGCGAAGGCGGCGACGGTCTCGACCGGGTCCTGGATCAACTCGTCGATCGCGATGCTCTCGTCGGTGATGCGGTTGACGAAGCTGGAGTTGGCACCGTTCTCGAGCAGGCGGCGCACCAGATAGGGCAGCAGGTCTTCGTGCGAACCGACCGGTGCGTAGACGCGGCAGGGCACGTCGAGGCGGTGCGACGGAATGACCTCGGCGTACAGGTCGTCGCCCATGCCGTGCAGCTTCTGGAACTCGTAGTGACGCTCGCGGCCCATCGCCTTGGCGCGCTGGTGGATCGTCGCGATGGTCTGGGCGTTGTGGGTGGCGAACATCGGGTAGATCGCATCGCCGGCTTCGAGCATGCGGCGCGCGTTGGCGAGGTAGGACACGTCGGTGTTCGGCTTGCGCGTGAACACCGGATAGCCCGCCTGTCCGTCGACCTGGGCGCGCTTGACCTCGCTGTCCCAGTAGGCGCCCTTGACCAGGCGCACCGGAATGCGGCGGCCGGTCTTACGGGCCAGGTCGGCGATGAAGTCGATCGCTTCCGGTGCGCGCTTCTGGTAGGCCTGGATCGCCAGGCCGTAGCCTTCCCAGCCGTCGAGCGAGGCATCGGCGTAGGCCGCGGCGATGACGTCGAGCGACATCTCCAGGCGGTCGGCTTCTTCGGCGTCGATGGTGAAGCCGATGCCGTACTTGCGCGCCAGCTGCGCCAGCTCGAGCACGCGCGGAGTCAGCTCGGCGAATACGCGTTCGCGCTTGGCGTGTTCGTAGCGCGGATGCAGCGCCGACAGCTTGACCGAGATCGACGGCGCGCCGAATACGGCGTCCTTGTCGTTGGACTGAGCGCCCGACTGCGCGCTCTTGCCGATCGCATGGATCGCGTCGCGGTAGGCCTGCAGGTAGCGCAGGGCATCCTTGGTGGTCAGCGCGCCTTCGCCGAGCATGTCGAAGGAATAACGGTAGTTGGCGTTGTCGCCCTTCTTCGAACGCGACAGCGCTTCGCCGATGGTGCGGCCCATGACGAACTGGTGGCCCATGATGCGCATCGCCTGGCGCACGGCGAGGCGGATCACCGGTTCGCCGACGCGGCCGACCAGGCGCTTGAAGGCGTTATGGACGTCGCGCTTGGTGTCGTCGTTGAGGTCGACCAGCTTGCCGGTCAGCATCAGGCCCCAGGTGGAGGCGTTGACGAGCACCGAGTCCGATTGGCCCAGATGACGCTTCCAGTCGGCTTCGCCGAGCTTGTCGCGGATCAGCTTGTCGGCGGTTTCCTGGTCCGGAATGCGCAGCAGGGCTTCGGCCACGCACATCAGCAGGACGCCTTCTTCGCTGCCGAGGTCGTACTGGCGCATGAAGGCTTCGATCGCGCCCTGGTCCTGGGCGCGGGCGCGCACGCGCTTGACCAGTTCGGCCGCGGTGACCTGGGCGGCGTCGCGGTCGGCGGCCGGCAGGCGCGCCAGTTCGAGCAGGTGGCGGACGTGATCGGCTTCGTCGCGGACCCAGCCGGCGGTCAGGGCCGCACGCGGACCCGAGGGCGGCGCGGGCAGTTCGGGGCTGATCATGGCGCCTGAAGGCTGCGCGTTGGAAAGCGCGGCGCTCGAGCGCGTCGGCGGACCGTCGTGGGCGACGGTGGAAGAGACGTTGGTGGACATCGGACCCGGCACTGGGGTGGGAAGTCGGGCATTTTAGAGCTTTCTATCGGTCGCGGCCTGTACCGGATCGGTTCGGGGCGGGCCCGGCGCGAGAGCGCCGTCGCAAGGCCGGCCAACCGTCAGCCGCCGCCATCGGATCAGCAGCATCGGATCAGCGCCGGACCCGGCCGCCGCGGCTGCGGCGAGCGGCCCGATCCGCGCGTTGCGCGCGCCGGACCACCGCAACTTGCATCCGTCACGCTTGCGATCGGCCGTCGCCGACACTCGTATGAGGCGCCGAACTGGCGCGCAAAGCCTGTCGCTGCGGGGCGCAGGCGGTTTCCGGACCGATTGGGGCTAGCACCTCCGGGTTGCCGCAAGACGGGGCGGCCGCTACCATTTCTCGGTTATCCGTAGCGCCGATCCCGGCGTGATGGGCCCTCGACAGGGCTCGCCAGCCACCATCTTCCGCACAGCCTCACGCCCAGGACATCGGCGCGGACGGGGCGGGAGGGGCAGCCCGCGGAGCACGAAAACGAAAACCACACTGATTTTTCGGGGCTCGAACTGATGAAAGCCGGTCGTTTCAAGCAGTGGGCAGCGGGCGTCGCCGCATCGGCGTTGCCTGTCCTTGCGTTTGCTCAGGCGGCCGATCCCAAGCCGTGGCAGCTGAATATGGGCAAGGGCGTGACCGCCCAGTCGATGAACGCCTACTCGGCGCACATGTTCGCGCTGTGGGTCTGCGTGGTGATCGGCATCCTGGTCTTCGGCGCTATGGCCGTGGCCATGTTCAGGTTCCGCAAGTCCAAGGGCGCCGTCGCCGACAAGGACTTCACCCACAGCACCAAGCTCGAGATCATCTGGACCGTGGTGCCGGTGGCGCTGCTGGTGCTGATGGCCTTCCCGGCCACCAGCAAGCTGATCGCGATGTACGACACCCGCAACGCGGCGATGACGGTCAAGGTGACCGGCTTCCAGTGGATGTGGAAGTACGACTACCTCGGCGAGAACGTCTCCTTCACCAGCCGCCTGGACCGCAAGAGCGACCAGCTGCGCCAGGGCGGCAAGCTCGTCACCAAGGCCGACCACGAGCACTACCTGCTCGACGTCGACAACGTCCTGGTGCTGCCGACCGACACCAAGATCCGCTTCGTGATCACCGCCGACGACGTCATCCACGCATGGTGGGTGCCGGCCCTGGGCTGGAAGCAGGACGCGATCCCGGGCATCGTCAACGAAGCCTGGACCGAAATTAAGGAGCCTGGCGTCTACCGCGGCCAGTGCGCCGAGCTGTGCGGCAAGGACCACGGCTTCATGCCGATCGTCGTGCGCGCGCTGCCCAAGGCCGAGTACCAGCAGTGGCTGGCCGAGCAGAAGGCCAAGAACGCGCCGGCGCCCGCCGCCGCGCCGGCGGCCCCGGCTGCAGCACCTGCGGCCGCTCCGGCCGATGCCGCTCCGGCTTCCGCCGCAGCCCCGAACACCGACACCACGACCGCCGCGGCTCCGCACGCAGCGGTCGTCGGTTGATCGTCAGCATTCTTCAGAGGTAGGCCATGGCAGCCACGCACCCCGTCGCCGATCATCACGATCACCACGATGATCACGCCCACAAACAGGGCTTCATCGAGCGTTGGTTCTTCTCGACCAACCACAAGGACATCGGCACGCTGTACCTGATCTTCAGCTTCGTCATGTTCATCATCGGCGCGGCGATGTCGGTGGTGATCCGTGCCGAGCTGGCCGAGCCCGGCCTGCAGCTCGTCAATCCCGAGTTCTTCAACCAGATGACCACCATGCACGCGCTGGTGATGATCTTCGGCGGCGTCATGCCGGCCTTCGTCGGCCTGGCCAACTGGATGATCCCGCTGCAGATCGGCGCGCCGGACATGGCGCTGCCGCGCATGAACAACTGGTCGTTCTGGATCCTGCCGTTCGCCTTCACCCTGCTGCTGATGACGCTGTTCCTGCCGGGCGGCGCTCCGGCCGGCGGCTGGACCCTGTACCCGCCGCTGTCGTTGCAGGGCGGCAACAACGTCGCCTTCGCGATCTTCGCCATTCACATGATGGGCATCAGCTCGATCATGGGCGCGATCAACGTCATCGCCACCATCCTCAACATGCGCGCCCCGGGCGTGGACCTGTTGAAGATGCCGATCTTCTGCTGGACCTGGCTGATCACCGCCTTCCTGCTGATCGCGGTGATGCCGGTCCTGGCCGGCGCGGTGACGATGCTGCTGACCGACAAGTTCTTCGCCACCTCGTTCTTCAACGCGGCCGGCGGCGGCGACCCGGTGATGTTCCAGCACATCTTCTGGTTCTTCGGTCACCCCGAGGTCTACATCATGATCCTGCCGGCGTTCGGCGTGGTCTCGGAGATCATCCCGACCTTCGCCCGCAAGCCGCTGTTCGGCTACCAGGCCATGGTGTACGCGACCGCTTCGATCGCCTTCCTCTCGTTCATCGTGTGGGCCCACCACATGTTCACCGTCGGCATGCCGCTCGGTGGCGAGATCTACTTCATGTTCGCGACCATGCTGATCGCGGTGCCGACCGGCGTGAAGGTGTTCAACTGGGTCACCACCATGTGGCGCGGCTCGATGTCGTTCGAGGCGCCGATGCTGTGGGCGATCTCGTTCGTGATCCTGTTCACCATCGGCGGTTTCTCCGGCCTGATGCTCGCTATCGTGCCGGCCGACTTCCAGTACCACGACACCTACTTCGTGGTCGCGCACTTCCACTACGTGCTGGTGACCGGCGCGCTGTTCTCGATCATCGCCGCGGTGTACTTCTGGTGGCCCAAGTGGACCGGCCGCATGTACAGCGAGCCGATGGCCAAGTTCCACTTCTGGTGGACGATGGTCTTCGTCAACCTGCTGTTCTTCCCGCAGCACTTCCTGGGTCTGGCCGGCATGCCGCGCCGCATCCCGGACTACAACGTGGTGTTCGCGGACTGGAACCTGATCAGCTCGATCGGCGCGTTCGGTATGTTCGTCACGCCGTTCATGATGGCCTTCATCCTGCTGCGCTCGAAGAGCGTCGGCGCCAAGGCCGAAGCGCGGGCCTGGGAAGGCGCGCGCGGCCTGGAATGGACCGTGCCGAGCCCGGCCCCGCACCACACCTTCGGCACGCCGCCGGTGATCCGCGACGGCGACCTGGCCCACGGCGACATCACCCACTGAACCCGACAGGACACAGGACCCCGCGACGGGCCCCGGCAGTGAGCGCTTCGATCCGATAGCGCGCCTGCGCGGCCCAGGCGAATCAAGATGACCCAGTCCCACGACCAGCACGACCTCGCCCACCGCCGTTCGGCCGCGCGCCGCACGGCGCTGTGGTTCGGGCTGGCCGCGGTGGCGGTCTACGTCGCCTTCATCCTGACCGGGGTGCTGTCGCAATGAGCGCCGACGACGCCAAGGCCAACGCCGAGGTCCGCCGCCAGGCGAGCCCGAAGATGACCCGGCTGATGGTGCTGGTCGCGCTGGGTGCGTTCGGTTTCACCTTCGCCCTGGTGCCGATGTACCGCATCGCCTGCGAGAAGGTGTTCGGCATCCGCCTGGAGCGCGGCGTGGTCGACGCCCAGGCGGCGGCCGCGCCCGTCGCCGACCGCATGGTCACCGTGCAGTTCGACGGCAGCGTCAATTCCAAGTTGCCCTGGGACTTCAAGCCGCACCAGTTCAGCATGCAGGTGCGTCCGGGCGAGCAGTACGAGACCACTTACTACGCCCGCAACACCACCGACCGCGCCATCGTCGGCAGCGCCTCGCCGTCGGTCGCGCCGGCGCGGGCTTCGGGCTATTTCAACAAGACCGAGTGTTTCTGCTTCACCGCCCAGACCCTGCAGGCGGGCGAGTCGCGCGACATGCCGGTGCGTTTCATCGTCGATCCGAACCTGCCGGCTGAGATCAAGACGATCACGCTGTCCTACACTTTCTCCAAGAACGACGTGCTCACGGCGCGCCTGCAGCAGGGATCGGTGTCCAAGACCGCATCCTCGCCGCTGTCGGCGCCGTAAGCGGCTCAGCACCACTCAAACCAGCACCACTTATCACTGGAACGCCGCCATGGCCCACGCTCACACGCCAGACGCCAACATCTACTACGTGCCGCACAGCAGCCGCTGGCCGTTCCTCGGCTCGATCGGTCTGTTCACGACCATGATCGGCGTCGCCAGCTGGCTCAACGAAGTCAGCTGGGGCAAGCCGGTGTTCTTCGTCGGCCTGGCGATGATGGTCGGCGTGCTGTTCGGCTGGTTCGGCGACGTCATCCGCGAATCGGTGCGCGGCAACTACAACAAGCAGGTCGACGTCTCGTTCCGGATGGGGATGATCTGGTTCATCTTCTCCGAGGTGATGTTCTTCGCCGCCTTCTTCGGCGCGCTGTTCTACGCGCGCAGCCTGGCCCTGCCGTGGCTCGGCGGCGAAGGCGACGGCGTGATGACCAACAGCCTGCTGTGGCCGCAGTTCAGCGCCGCCTGGCCGAGCAGCGGTCCGGCCGCGGTCGGTGGCGTGTTCGAGACCATTCCGGCCTGGGGCCTGCCGCTGCTCAACACCCTGATCCTGCTGACCTCGGGCTCCACGGTTACCGCCGCGCACCACGCGCTCAAGGGCGGCCACCGCAAGGCGCTGCTGTTCTGGCTGGGCCTGACCGTGCTGCTGGGCTGCCTGTTCCTGTTCTTCCAGGCCGAGGAATACATCCACGCCTACACCGAACTCAACCTGACCCTGGGTTCGGGCATCTACGGTTCGACCTTCTTCATGCTCACCGGTTTCCACGGCCTGCACGTGACCCTGGGTACGGTGATGCTGGCGATCATCTGGTTCCGTTGCCTCAAGGGCCATTTCGACAAGGACAACCACTTCGCGTTCGAGGCGGTGGCCTGGTACTGGCATTTCGTCGACGTGGTCTGGCTGGGTCTGTTCCTGTTCGTCTACGTGCTGTAAGCGCGACGCGGCGGAATCGGCAAAATCACGACGAGGGCCGGCGCTGCCGGCCTTTCGTTTTTTTGTTATTGCTGCGGGGCGGCGTCTACGTCGTTCCGCGAAGACGGGCGTTGCTTTACTTCGGCGCAGCCGGACATCCAGCGTCTTTCGTGCGGGAACGCCTAAAGTCGTTGGATTCCCGCCTGCGCGGGAATGACGTTCTGTAAAGAAGCGCCGCCCGCGCGGTTTTTACGCTGCATCGCCGTGATCCGCCCGCCGTGCTCGCTCAGCCAAGCCGGCCTGCCAGGATCAGTTCGGGTTGGAGCCGATCCCGTGCGGTTCGATCCAGCCCATCCACATCGCGAACAGGATGATGGCGATCAGCGCGACGGACAGCGCGATACGACGGGTCAGCGCATTGACCGTGCGTTTGCTCTGGCCCTTGTCCACCAGCATGTAATACAGGCCTGCACCCAGGTTCCAGAGGATGACGATCAGGAAGCCGACCACCAGCAGGATCTTCAGCGACTCGTTCACCGCGGGCTCCTCAAGTGCGCGCCGGGCGCGCGCGGATGCATTTGCGGCGCGTAAAGCGCGCGCAGATGCGCTGCGCGGATTATCGCAGCCCGCCGGGAGGATGTGGTGAGCCGTCGCGGCACCCTGCTGTTCGGCTGGGCGCTCGCGGTCGCCGCGATCGCGCTGTTCGCCAACCTGGGGCTGTGGCAGGGCCGGCGCGCGGTCGAGAAGCAGGCCATGCTCGATGCCGCCGCCGCGGTCCTGAACGAGCGCACGCCGCGGCCGCTGGCCGCGGCCGACGATCCCGCCCGCGCGCGCGACTACGACTGGGCGGAGGGCCGGGGCCGGTTCGACCGGCGTGGTGCCCTGCTGCTCGACAACCAGCAGCGCAACGGTCGCGCCGGTGTGCGCGTCTATCGTATTTTCGTGCCGGCGCAGGGCGGGCCGATGCTGGTCGACCTGGGCTGGTTGCCGCTCGGCGGCGATCGCAAGCTGCCGGCCATCCCCCAGCCGGAGGGTGAGCTGGCCTTGCGCGGGCTGCTGGCGCCGCCGCCGTCGACCGGTCTCGCACTGGGCCCGGGCATCGGCCGCGAAGGCGAGGGCTGGCTGCTGACCCGGGTCGACCCGAAGGCGATCGCCGGGGCCACCGGCCTGTCGGTGCCGCTCGCACCGCGCGTGCTGCGCCTGGACCCGGCGCTCGAGCTCGGTTACGAGCGCGACCTGGAACTGCTCGCCAATACCTTGCCGCCGGACAAACACCGCGGCTATTCGCTGCAGTGGTTCGCGCTCGCCCTGGCGGTGCTGGCGACCGCCCTGATCCTCACGTTCCGTCCTCAGCGTCGATAACCAACCGATGAACACACCCGTGAATTCCTCGCAGCGCAATCGCAACCGACTGGTGTTGGTGCTGATCGCCGCGTTCTTCTTCGTGCCGATGCTGATCGCCGGGGTCATGCGTTTCACCAACCATCACCCGGCGGTGAGCCGCCAGCACGGCGAACTGCTCGAACCCAAGCCCGACTTGCGTGCGTTGCAGCCGCGCCTGGCCGACGGCAGCGCTTATGCCTGGAACCCGCCGGCGCGGATCTGGCGCATCGTGGTCGCGCCGGCGCCGGATTGCGCCGAGGCCTGCGTCGAGTTGTCGCAGCAGCTCGACACGGTCTGGCAACTGTTCGGCAAGGACGCCGACCATGTCGAAGTGCTCTGGCTCGGCGAGCCGCCGGCCGGCGCCAAGCGCCCGGCCAGCCTGCGCGTGCTCGGCCCCTCGCCGGAGCTGCGCGCGCAACTGCCGCGCCTGAGCGACCCGGCCGGCGTGCCGCTGTACGTGGTCGACCCGAACGGCTTCGTGATTCTGCGTTACGCTCCCGGCACCGATCCGGGCGGGCTGCGCGCCGACCTGGCCAAGCTGCTGAAACTGATGTGAGCGGCGGCAAGAACGGGCGCGCCGGAGCGGGGCGTCGGGAACGGCATGAAACGAACCAAGTCGCCGGGACTCGCCCGGCCGCACGAGTGTTGCAGCAGAGTTGGGTAGGAACGAGTTTCGAATGAGCGTAACCAACAAGCCCGGATCCTCCGATCCGTTCACGAACGGCCTGAGCAAGACCGGCCTGTCGAAGAATTTCCATCGCATCGCCTGGCTGGCGGTGGCGCTGGCGCTGTGCGTGATCGTGTTCGGCGCGTTCGTGCGCCTGTCCAACGCCGGCCTGAGCTGCCCGGACTGGCCGACCTGCTACGGCCGCGCGGCCTGGCCGACCAGCGCCCACGAGATCACCGACCACGTCGCTACCGCGATCCGGCCGGTCGAAGTGCACAAGGCCTGGCGCGAGCAATTCCACCGCATGATCGCCGGCCTGCTCGGCGTGCTGGTGTTGATCCTGGCGTTGGTGTCGGCGCGCAAGCGCGCCTACGGCGTGCCGCAGGTGATCGCCGCGGCCGCGCTCGTGGCCATCGCGATTCCCCTGTACATGAAAGGCCAGCACGTCGCCGCCTCGGCGCTGGCGATCGTCGGCGAAGCCATCCTGCTCGCCGCGGCGCTGCGCTGGAGCAATTCCGATCTGTCGCGGGTGTCGGCGCTGACCCTGGCGGTGATCATCTTCCAGGCCCTGCTCGGCATGTGGACGGTGACTTGGCTGCTCAAGCCGGTCGTGGTCATGGGCCATCTGCTCGGCGGCCTGCTGACGTTCTCGTTGTTGGTGTGGACCGCGTGGCGCGCGATCGGCCACCCGATCCGCCTGGCCGACGCGGCCAACGTACGCCGCCTGATCATGCTCGGCATCGGCGTGCTGGGCGTGCAGATCGCGCTCGGCGGCTGGACCAGCGCCAACTACGCCGCGCTCGCCTGCGGCAACGACTTCCCGACCTGCGTCGGCCAGTGGTGGCCGCGCCACGACTTCGGCGAAGCCTTCGTGCTGTGGCGCGGCATCGGCGTGGACTACGAGGGCGGCATCCTCGACGGCGAGGCCCGCATCGCGATCCAACTGGCCCACCGCATCATGGCCGGCGTGGTCTTCGTCTATCTGCTGGGCCTGACCGTGAAGCTGTTGCGCACGCCCGGCATGCGCGGCTGGGCGAGCCTGCTCGGCGCGCTGACCCTGGCCCAGGTCGGCCTGGGCATCGCCAACGTCAAGCTCGGCCTGCCGCTCGCGGTCGCAGTGGCGCACAACGCCGGCGCCGCGTTGCTGCTGTTCGCGCTCGTCTCCCTGCTCGCACGCCTGCGTACGCCGGAACCCTGATGAATACCGCCAAGCGCCCGACCGCCAAGCAGTACTGGGACCTGACCAAGCCGCGCGTCGTCGCGCTGATCGTGTTCACCGCCTTCGTCGGCATGTTCCTGGCCGTGCCGGGCTTGCCGCCGCTGCGCGAGTCGGTGCTCGGCTTCTTCGGCATCTGGCTCGCAGCGGCCTCGGCCGCGACGATCAACCAACTGCTGGACTCGCGCATCGACGCCAAGATGGCGCGCACCTCGTGGCGGCCGATCGTCGCCGGGCAGGTCTCGCCGACCCAGGCGCTGGTGTTCGCGCTGATCCTGGCGGCCTTGTCGATGACCATCCTGGTGGTCTGGGTCAACGCGCTGACCGCATGGCTGACCTTCGCCTCGCTGATCGGTTATGCGGTGGTCTACACCGTATTCCTGAAGCGGGCCACGCCGCAGAACATCGTCATCGGCGGCATCGCCGGCGCGGCGCCGCCGCTGCTCGGCTGGGCCGCGGTCACCGGCATGCAGGGCGAGTGGGACTGGGCCCATGCGCTGTTGCTGGTGTTGATCATCTTCGTGTGGACGCCGCCGCATTTCTGGGCGCTGGCGATCTTCCGCCGCGCCGACTATGCGCGGGCGATGGTGCCGATGCTGCCGGTCACCCACGGCGTCGAGTACACCCGCTGGCAGATCCTGTTCTATACGATCCTGCTGACGGTCGTCTCGGTGCTGCCGTGCGTGTTCGGCATGAGCGGCTATTTCTATCTGTTCGGGGTGTTGGTGCTGGACGCGGTGTTCCTCTACCACGCCTGGAAGCTGATGAACCCGCCCGACGAGCTGTACGCGATGCGGGTTTTCAACTACTCGATCGTCTACTTGATGGTGTTGTTTGCATTCCTGCTGATCGATCACTGGCTGCCCTCGTCGATGCAGTCGGCGCCATTGTTCGAGCTGCAGCGGATGCGTTGATCGCCCGCGCCGCGCGGGCGTGCAATCGCGCGCCGCACCGGCGCCTAATCGCAAGGGGAAGGTCGTCGATGAGAAACCGGATCGCGTGTTCGATCATGGCGTTGTTGCCGCTGTCGGCGGCGCATGCCGCGCAGGCGCAGGACGCCGCCGCGCCGCCGCGCGAACTGGTGGTCACCGCGGCCAAGCTGTTCGATTCGCGCAGCGGTCGCCTGCTCGACAACCCGCAGGTGCTGATCCGCGACGGCCGCATCGTCGAAGTCGGCCGCGCCGGCGACGCCGCGCCGGCCGGCGCTCGACGCCTCGACCTGCCCGGCATGACCCTGCTGCCGGGCCTGATCGACATGCACACCCATCTCGATGCCGACCCGACCTACGGCGGCTACACCAGTCTGCAGTTCAACGACCGCTTCTGGTCGGTGCTCGCGGTCAAGCACGCTCAGGACACGCTGGCCGCGGGCTTCACCACGGTGCGCAATCTCGGCGCCGATGCCTGGAACGATGTCGGCCTGCGCCAGGCCATCGACGAGGGCAAGCTGCGCGGCCCGCGCATCGTCTCGGCCGCCTACGGCTTCGGCGCCACCGGCGGCCATTGCGACTCGACCTTCTTCCCGCCGTCGATGCAGCAACGCAGCCCTTACAACGCCGACTCGCCCGAGCAGGCACGCCAGCACGTGCGCGAACTGCGCAAGTACGGCGCGCAGGTGATCAAGATCTGCGCCACCGGCGGCGTGTTCTCGCGCAACACCGAGCCCGGCCAACAGCAGTTGAGCCTGGAGGAAATGAAGGCGGTGGCCGACGAGGCGCATCGCTGGGGGCTCAAGGTCGCCGCGCATGCGCACGGCACCAGCGGTATCAAGGACGCGATCCGCGCCGGCATCGACACCATCGAGCACGCCAGCCTGATCGACGAGGAAGGCATCCGCCTGGCTAAGCAGCACGGCACCTGGCTGTCGATGGACATCTACAACACCGACTACACCCAGGCCGAGGGCAAGAAAAACGGTGTGCTTGAAGACAACCTGCGCAAAGACCGCGAAGTCGCCGACGTCCAGCGCGAGAACTTCCGCCGCGCCCATCAGGCCGGGGTCAAGATGGTCTACGGCACCGACACCGGGGTCTATCCGCACGGCCAGAACGGCCGCCAGTTCGCGGTGATGCAGCGCTACGGCATGAGCGCGGCCCAGGCCATCCAGGCGGCGACCGCGAACGCGGCCGAAGCGCTCGGCAGCAAGGACGTCGGCGTCATCGAGAAAGGCCGCTGGGCCGACATCATCGCGGTCGCCGGCGACCCGACCCGGAACGTCGCCTTGCTCGAAGCCGTGCCGGTGGTGATCAAGGGCGGCGAGGTGGTCAAGGATGCGCGCTGAGCGGCCGTAGCGACCGGACTGGGGCGGCGGGATTCAGTCGGCGACCCGTTCGGGCACCGCCGCGGTGTTCGCCTGGCGCGCATAGCGGCGCGCGACCTGCGCGCAGACGATCAGCTGGATCTGGTGGAACACCATCACCGGCAGCACGATCGCGCCGAGCGCGCTGCTCGCGAACAGGATCTTGGCCATCGGCACGCCGGTGGCCAGGCTCTTCTTGGAACCGCAGAACACGATCGCGATTTCGTCCTCGCGCGAAAAGCCGAGCCGGCGCGCGGCGAAGGTCGTGGCGAGCATGACCGCCGCGAGCAGCAGCGCGCACACGCCGAACACGACGTATAAAGCCTGCACCGGCGTGCTCTGCCACAATCCGGTCGCGACCGAGGCGGCGAACGCGGTGTAGACCACCAGCAGCACCGTGCCTTGGTCGGTGTAGCGCAACAGCGCGCGCCGGCGCTCGACCCAGCCGCCGATCCAACGCCGCAGCAGATGGCCGGCGACGAAGGGAAGCAGCAATTGCAGGGTGATCTTGGCGATGGCCTCGGCCGGATCCGCCATCGCGCCCTGTGCGCCGGCCAATGCGCTCATCAGCAAGGGCGTCAGGAACACACCGAGCAGGCTCGAGGCCGAGGCGCTGCACACCGCCGCGGGCACGTTGCCGCCGGCCATCGAAGTGAAGGCGATCGAGGACTGCACGGTCGAGGGCAGGGTGCACAGGAACAGCAGCCCCAGGTACAGCTCCGGCGTCAGCAAGCGCCCGGACAAGGGTTTCAGCGCCAGGCCGAGCAAGGGAAACAAGACGAAGGTGCTGGCGAAGATCAGCAAATGCAGGCGCCAATGCAGGGCGCCGGCGAGGATCGCCTCGCGCGACAGGCGCGCGCCGTGCAGGAAGAACAGCGCGGCGATGGCGATATCGGTAAAGCCGTCGAGCGCCGCAGCCGGGGCGCCGCCGAGCGGAAACCACCAGGCCAGCGCGACCGCCGCCAGCAGAGCCAGGGTGAAGCTGTCGACGCGCAGTCGCTGGAGAAAATTCATCCGATGCTCGCCTCGATGGGACGCTCGGGCAGACGTCCCGCATTCTGAGCGCAGGCCGCAGAGCGGTCCATGACGCAGGCCTGCACGGCGCTAAGGGTCGGAGCGGCGCGAGCCGCGACCAACCGCAGAGGTGTACGTCAGCGCCGTGTCCGAAGACCGGTCAGACGGCTCGAAACAGCCAGTGCCAGTCGAACATCCGGGGCTTCGACGAATTGCGCTATCGATCGACGCTGCGGTGGGTCGCGGCTCGCGCCGCTCCTACTCCAAAGCCGGCCGGGCCCGCTCAACCTCTCAGCACGGCCGCACGCGCTCGGCGATCTCGGCGACGCTGTCGGGGGTGACGTACCAACGGCCCGGATCTTCGTACTCGAAGTCGATCGCGACTTCGGCGTCGGCGCGGTGGATGCGCACGATGCAGACCCGCCATGGCGCCTTGCCGGCGACCTGGGTGACCTTGCGCAGTTGTTCCAGGCGGTTCTCGATCTCGACGCCCGACGGCGTCAGCGGTTCGCCCGGCTGGCCCTTGTCGTAGCGGAAGCCGTTGAGGCGGCTGATGCCGTCGCCGTACCAGGCGATCAGCGCGTATCCGTCCCAGGGCCGTTCGCTGGCCTTGGGGTCGACCACGATCAGGCGTGCGATCTCTCCGAGCAATTCGTCTCTGTTCATGTCCTGCCTTGAGCGTGTCGATTTAGGAAGCGGCTGCGATCAGGTCACCCATCTGCCCGGCGTCGACCCGGTCGTAGCTCTGGCCGGCGCGGTTCTCGAAGGTGACGCGCTGATCGTAAACCCTGCCGCCGTCGGCGGGATCGATCACGTCGTAGGAAATGCGAACACGGTCCGGTCGGTCGGCGTCCCGCGGGGTCAGGTCGATGCTGATGCGCACGTCCATGCCCTTGTCGACCCAGGCCGCCCATTCGTTCTCGAGCGTCTTGTAGGCGCCCATGTTGAAGTTGCCGTTCTGCGGGAACAGGTTCTTCAGGCCCTGGTCGGTGACGAAGCGGTGGCCGAACACATGCCCGCCCTGGTCGCCTTCGACGCCGCGGTCGGCGGCGGTGCGCTGCGCCTGGGTCTCGTCGTCGCTGCGCTCGATCCCGCTGAACACGGTGCGCAAGGTGCCTTCGGCATGGATCGGCCGGCCTTCGTCGTCGACCGTCCAGCGTGCGTCGTTGACCTCGCCGGTGTCGGGGTTGACGACCGTCGCCGAAATCTCCTCGGTCTCGCCGCGCGCGCGGTCGCCGAGACCGAGCCAATCCTTGAGCCGGCCGATCAGGTCGTCGGCGCTATCGGCGAGGCCCGTGTCCGTGCCTTCGGCATAGGCCGCGCGCACCTCGGGGCCGCTGCGGCGTTCGACCGCAGCGGCGATGCCGTCGCGCCCGAACGCGGCCTCCAGCTTGCGCAACTGCGGCGCGTCGAGCTTGCCGGCGAGCTCGTTGGCGAGGGTTTCGCGCTCGGCCACGGGCATCGCCTCGACCTCGCTGCGCAAGCCGCTCAACTGCGGCGCGGTGAGCGCATCGACCGCGCCGCGCGCCTGCGTCGGATCGGTGCTGCTCAGGGTCTGCGCGATCGATGCGGCAGGCGGTTCGATGCCCGGCGCCGAGCCGTTGAGGTGGACGTTCGGGCTGATCGGGTCGGTCATCGGGCGGGGCCTGGACTGCGCGCGTCGCCCTGGAATCTAGCCGTAAAGCGCCACGCCGCCCATTGGGGAAAACCCCAGGAAAACATGACAGTTCAAAGACTTCGCGCCTGCCGGCGGGTGTGCCCGCCTCACTTCCCGCCGATCAGATGCTGCTGCCAGAAGGTCATCATCGCCGCACCGAAATAGTCGGTGTTGGCCTTCTTCTGGAAGCCGTGGCCTTCGTCGTCGAACATCAGGAACCACACCGGCACGCCGTTGCCGCGCACCGCCTTCACGATCTGCTCGGCCTCGGTATAGGGCACGCGCGGGTCGTTGCGGCCCTGGGCGACGAACAGCGGCGCGCGGATCTTGCCGGCGTTTCTGAGCGGCGAGATGCGATCGAACACCGCCTTCATCTCGGGCAGGCGCTCGTCGCCGTACTCGGCGCGGCGCAGGTCGCGGCGATACGACTCGGTGTTGGTCAGGAACGTGCTGAAGTCGGAGATGCCGACCACGTCGACGCCGGCGCGGATGCGCTCGCTGTAGTGCACCAGCGAGGCCAGCACCATGTAACCGCCGTAACTGCCGCCGTACACGCCGACGCGTTGCGCATCGAGTTCGGGCTGGGCGCCGATCCAGTCGAGCAGGGCGCCGATGTCCTTGACCGAGTCTTCGCGCTTGTCCGCATTGTCCAGGCCCAGGTAAGTGCGGCCGTAACCGGCCGAACCGCGCACGTTCGGCACCAGCATCGCCACGCCGAGTTCGTTGGCCAGGAACTGCGCGTTGGCGTTGAAGCTCGGCTGCGATTGCGCTTCCGGGCCGCCGTGGATCTGGATCACCACCGGCAGTTTCGTGCCGGCCGGGACCTTCGCCGGCCGGTAGTAGAACGCCGGGATCGTGCGCGCTTGGCCGTCGACGCGGTCGAAGGTCGGATAGCGGATCAAGGTCGGGGTGACGAAACGGCCGGCATCGAGCCCGCCGACTTCGCTGCGGGTCCAGCGCACCAGCCGCTGGGCGGCCAGCTCGATCACGTAGACATCGCTCGGCGAGGTCGCGGTGTTGATCGACACGGCGATGCGCCGGCCGTCGGGCGAGAATTCGGCGCCGCCGATCACCCCGACCGGCAGCGCCGGCAGCTTTACCTCTTTGTGCCCGGGCAGCGACAACACATGCAGCTTGCCGATGCCGTCTTCGTTGCTGACGAACAGCAGGTGGCGGCCGTCCTCGGACAGGCTGAGGTTGCCGACGTCCCAGGGGATGCCGGCACTGAGCACCTCGAGCTTGCCGCTCGCCGGTTCGTGCCGGCGCAGGCTGGCGAACTCCTGCGGCTTGCCGTCGAGGATTTCGTTGGAGACGTAATAGACCGCCTGGCCGTCCTTGGAAAAACGGAAATCGCTGATCGCCGCCTTGCCGCCGTCGACCGGGAACAACTGCAGCTTGCCGGTGTCCAGATCGACCAGGCCCGGATAGGTTTCGCTGGCCGAGACGTACTTGATCACCAGCAACTGCCTGCCGTCCGGCGAGAAATCGGCGGCGCTCCAGGTGCCGCCCTCGGTGACCACCGCGCGCGCCTTACGGCTGGCGAAATCCATCACCCACACGTCGATGTCGCGGCCGTTGCGCGCGGTGCTGCTGTAGGCCAGTTGCTTGCCGTCGTGCGAGAAGCGCGCGTCCTGGTTGCGCGACTTGCCGTCGGTGAGCAGGGCCGTCTCGCGCGTGGCCAGGTCGAACCAGTGCAGTTGCCAGAACTCGTTGCCGCCGACGTCCTTGCCGAATACGAAGCCGTCGAGCGGTTTCGGCGCGGCGTCCGGGCTGTTGAGCGGTTCGCGATGGAAAGTCAGTTGTTCGCGCATGCCCAGCGGTTCGCAGACGCGATGAGCCTGCTGGGTTTCGGCGAAGCGCGTGGCGATCAACAGGCAGCCCTCGCCGGTCCAGCCGCCCAGGCTGGCGCCGCGGGTGTTCTGGTAGCGCTCGAGGCGTTCGAGCAGGGCCGGCGCGATCGCCGGCACGGATTCGCTGATCCGGTTGCCGTCGTGCTCGCGCACGACGCTGCCTTTGGCCGCCTGCGTGGCCAGGGCGGGAGAGACGCAGGCCAAGGCCAGCGCAGCGACGGACAAGGCATGGCGCAGCGACATCGGCGTTCTCCCGGGAAGGATGCGGGCGCGCCGCAGCAGCGGAATTCTGGCGCACGCATACCGAGCTTAGCGCGCCCACCGCGATGCGATCCGTCCCGAAAGTCACGGCTGGAGCGCTGGCGCGTTTGCCTTAGAGTGCCGCGACAGCGCGTGACCAAGCGCACGAATCGCCGCATCCGCGCGCGAGGGCTCATCCAGGGAGGATTCGATGATCGACAGAAGGACGTTTCTGATCGGCGGCGCGGGCGCGCTCGCCAGTGCCTGGGCCGGCGGCCGCGCCTGGGCCGCGGCGCCGCGCTGGGCGCCGTATGCGGATGCGATGGTGATCGACGGCTGCGGCTTCATCGCCGGCGAAGACGGGGCGCCGGGCGCGGCGCTGTCGGCGCAACTCGTCGACGAGGCGCGCCGCAGCGGCCTGCGCGTCCTCCAGACCACGGTCGGCCCGGTCGCCCAGTACGAAGGCGCCTACGAGGAAACGGTACGCAGCATCGGCTTCTGGGAGAACGAAATCCTCGCCCATCCCGAGGTATTCATGGCGGTGCGCAACCGCGCCGACCTCGACACCACGCGGCGCGAGAAGAAGCTCGGCGTGGTCTATCAATTCCAGGACAGCGCGCCGATCGGCGAGAAGCTCGAACGCGTCGACGACTTCCATCGGCTCGGCGTGCGCACCGTGCAACTGACCTACAACCTGCGCAACCTGGTTGGCGACGGTTGCCTGGAGCCTGGCAACGCCGGCCTCAGCCGCTTCGGCCACAGTCTGATCGAACGCCTCAACGCGCGGCGCATCCTGGTCGACCTGGCCCACAGCGGGCGCCGCACCGCGACCGAGGCGATCGCCGCGTCGAAGGCGCCGGTGTTGATCAGCCACACCGGTTGCGCTTCGCTGGTCGAGCGGCCGCGCAACAAGACCGATGCCGAACTGCGCGCGGTCGCCGACGGCGGCGGGGTGGTCGGCATCTACCTGATGCCGTTCCTGCGCGAGAGCGGCCAGACCACCGCCGCCGACGTCATCCGCCACCTCGAACACGCCTTGAAGGTTTGCGGCGAAGACCATGTCGGCATCGGCACCGACAACCTCGTCTCGCCGGTACGCTTGAGCGAGAAGTACCGGCAGCAACACCGCGAGGCGATCCAGGAACGGCGCCGGCTCGGCATTTCGGCGGCCGGCGAAAGCGAAGAGGTGTATCTGTTCGTGCCCGACCTCAACACAGTCGACCGTTTCCAGACCCTGGCCGTGTTGCTGTCGGCGCGCGGACATTCCGATGCGCGCATCGGCAAGATCCTCGGTGGTAATTTCGCCAGGGTGATGGGCGAGGTGTGGGGATGAGGATCGGCGTTTCGGCCGCTGGCGCGGCGTCGCAGCCACTGTAGGAGCGGCGTGAGCCGCGACCCACCGTAGAGGTGATCGAAAGCGCGGCGCTCGAAGCCAGGGCAATCGGCTGGCTCTTGCGCGTCAGCACGGCCTATCGGAACTTCGGATAAGCCGTTGACGTACACCTCTGCGGTGTGTCGCGACTTACGTCGCTCCTACAGGACCAGAACTCAGGGGCTCGGCGACTTCGCCAATCGCGCCTGCTGCAGCGACAGCAGCTCGCGTTTTTCCTCGGTGCTCAGGCCGACCTCGCGGTGCTGGTGCTGCAGCTCGGCCAGGCGCTGTTCGATGGTCTGTTTGTCGAGTTGGGCGACCGCATCGAGAAACTCGCGCTGCAAGGTGTCGTCGTCGCCGGGGAAACTCTGGCTGGCGAGCTTCTGCAGGGCGCCGGCCTGTTCGTGGCCGGCGAACTGTTCGAGCAGGGCGCCGGTGCTGATTTCCGGGCGTTGCTGGACCAGGTCGACGATCTCGACGAGCAGCTCGATGCCGGGCTGGCGCAGTTCGGCGAAACGGTAGGGCGGGGTCAGCGCGGCGGCCAGCGACGGCTTCTGCAGCAGCACCGAGATCGCGCTGCGCACCAGGCTGCGCTTCGGCGTGGGCGCGTGGCGCCCGCCGCCATGCGCGCGCTGGGTCGGCACGTGGGTGTCGGGCGTCGAGGTGCGCGCGCCGACGCCGGTCAGTTCGGTCAGGCGCTGCTTCATCAGGTCGCCGAAGGCGCCGTCGGGAATCTGCGCGAGCAGCGGTTTGGCGCGCTCGGCCAGGCGGCCCTTGCCTTCGAGGGTGTTGAGGTTGACGTCGGCGGCGAGCGAATCGAACAGGAATTGCGACAGCGGCGTGGCCTCGCGCAGGCGCCGGTCGAAACCGTCGGCGCCTTCCTGGCGCACCAACGAATCCGGGTCCTCGCCGTCGGGCAGGAACAGGAAGAAGGCCTGGCGTCCGTCCTTCATGCGCGGCAGCACCGACTCGACCGCCTTCCAGGCCGCGCCGCGTCCGGCGCGGTCGCCGTCGAAACAGAAATAGACGTCGGCGGCGTTGCGGAACAACAGCTCGGCGTGATCGGGCGTGGTCGCCGTGCCCAGGGTCGCCACGGCGGTGTCGACGCCGTGCTGGAACAGCGCGATCACGTCCATATAGCCTTCGACGACGATCAGGCGCGGGATCTTGTTGTGGGTCTGGCGCACCTGCCACAGGCCGTAGAGTTCGCGGCCCTTGTGGAACAGCGGCGTCTCCGGCGAGTTGAGGTATTTGGGCCCGTCTTCCTTGTCGAGCACGCGGCCGCCGAAGGCGATGGTGCGCCCGCGCCGGTCGTGGATCGGGAACATCACCCGGTCGCGGAATTTGTCGTAGACGCGGCCGCTGTCGTTCTTCGAGAACAGGCCGGCGCGTTCGAGCAGTTTCATGCGCCGATCGTCGGTGCCGAGCGCGTCGCGCAGGGCGTTGAACCCGTCGGGCGCATAGCCGATGCCGAAGCGTTCGCGGATGTCGGCGCTGACGCCGCGGCTGTCGAGATAACCCTGGGCCTTGCCGCTGTGGCCGTACTGCTTCTGGAAGAAACGCGAGGCGGCCTCGACCGTGCTGAACAACTCCTGGGTGTCGGAGTCTTCGTTGCGCGCGCGGGTGTCGCGCGGCACTTCGACGCCGACCCGCTTGGCCAGTTCTTCGACCGCATCGAGGAATTCGAGGCGGTCGTAGTTCATCAGGAAGCTGATCGCGGTGCCGTGCGCGCCGCAGCCGAAGCAGTGATAGAACTGCTTGGTCGGCGAGACCGTGAACGAGGGCGAGCGCTCGTCGTGGAACGGGCAGCGCGCCGAGTATTCCTTGCCCTGGCGTTTCAACGGCACGCGCGTGCCGATCACCTCGACGATGTCGGTGCGCGCCAGGAGGTCGTCGATGAAACCGTCGGGAATGCGGGCCATGCGTAGGGCGCCCGCGAAGGGGCGGCGTTGCTCGTCGTGGTCTAACGGTGTCTAGGATGCCATGCGCGGCCGGCCCGCGACGGTTCGGGTCGTGGCCGCTGGGTATCGAATCTGCGCAGTCGTCGCTTTAAGCGCCGAGTTCGCGGCGTGGCTGCTCAGGCGCCGGACGCATCCAGCCCGGCGATGGCGCGTTCGTCGGCCAGGCGCCGGCGCACGCGGGCGTGTTCGTCGAGCATGGCGGTGATCAGGGCGCCGAGCAGGAACACCACGGCGCAGTAGTACATCCACACCAGCATGATCACCAGGCCGCCGGCCGGGCCGTAGGCGGTGCCGAGGCTGGCCTGGCCGAGATAGAAGCCGATCGCGCTGCGCCCGAGCATGAACAGCCCCGCAGTCAGGGCGCCGCCGAACAGGGCCCGGCGCCGGCTGACCGGGCGATCCGGCAACCAGCGGTACATCGCCGCGAACACCAGGGCGTAGAGCGCGAACGAGACGATCGCGGCGAACACCGGCAGCAGGTCGGGCACGTAGGCGATCAGCAACTGCAGCGCCGCCTGCACTGCCATCGACACCACCAGCAGGAAACCGACGCTGATGACCATGCCGAACGACAGCAGGCGCTTGCGCAGCCAGGCGGCGAGGCCGCCGAGGCGTTTGGCGTCGCTGCGGAACACCCGGTTGAGGGCGGCCTGCAACTGGCCGAACACGGCCGAGGCGCCGACCAACAAGGCCAGCGTGCCGAGCAGGGCCGCCAGCGAGCCGGTGCCGGGGCGGTTTTCGGCGTTGGCGACGATCAGGCGGGCGGTGCTCTCGACCTGGTCGCCGACCAGCAGGCCGATCTGGCGGAAGAATTCTTCCTGCGCCGACGGGTACAGAGCGGTGGTCAGCCACAGCACCATCAGCACCAAGGGCGCCAGCGACAGCAGGGTGTAGAAGGACAGCGCTGCGGCCAGGGCGAGGATGTCGTAGTCGATGAAGCGCTGGGCGAACTTGGCCACCCAGCTTTGCTCCAGGCGCGCCTGCAGGGCGTGGATGCGCTGCATCGGGCCATGATCGGCCGCTTCGGCCGCCACGGCGACGTCGCGCTCGGGCGGGCGCTCGCTGGAAAAAGGTGGGGTCTGGGTCGGGGGCATGCGGCTCGCGATGACGGCGCGTGGATCGCCGGGTTCAGTATCCGGGGTCCAGGTTAGCGAGGCGTGGGCGCGGTGTGGAGGCGCCTGAGCGAAAACGGCCGGGCTGCAAGCCCGGCCGTTCGTCGATGGCGGTCACCGACAGCGGTGGACGGCCGTCGTCAGTCCCTGAAGTAGTGATCGCGTTCGGAGCCTTCGTAGCGGCCGTCGCGCAGGCAACAGTTCCTTGAACCTCCGCGTGGAGCCGCATGGGCAGGGATCGTTGCGGCCCAATTTCTCGAGCAGTTCCTTGTCGCCGTGGACCAGGCGCTGGCCGCGCTTGACGTGGGTTTCGGACGGGAAGCCCTTGCGGCGCTTACGCGTGATTTCGCGGGTCGGCTCGAAAGCAACGGGCGTTGGGGTCGTGACGCTTCATGGTGCACTTCCGGGTGTGCGGCCCTTGCGGGCGGGGCTTGGTGTTGCGGGTTTTGTTTGGCTGGCCCCAACCCTTCTGCGTAAACGGGAGAGAGGCTCGGTAAGGGCGAATGTGGCGGATCGAAGCCGGCCGGCCTTCAGCGGCCTTCAGCCGAGTCGTTATCTGCCGTTCCGGCCGAACAGCCCCCTCTCCCGCTTGCGGGAGAGGGCTGGGGTGAGGGCGGGCCCGAAGCCCGCCCCTCATCTATCGAGTGAACTCAGCCCGCCAGACGCTTCTTCGCCAGCGCCGAGACCAGGCCCATGTCGGCCTTGCCGCCCAGCTTGGCCTTCAGCGGGCCCATCAACTTGCCCAGGTCGGACGGTGCGGCCGCGCCGACTTCGGCGATGACTTCCTCCAGCACGACCAGGATCTCGGCTTCGCCGAGCTTGGCCGGGACGTAGCGCTCGATCACCACGATCTCGTCGCGTTCGATCGAAGCCAGGTCCTCGCGCGCGGCCGCCTCGTACTGGCTGACCGAGTCGCGGCGCTGCTTGATCATCTTGTCGAGGATCGCGATCACCGCGGTGTCGTCGAGTTCGATGCGCTCGTCGACTTCCTTCTGCTTGAGCGCGGCGTTGATCAGGCGGATCACGCCGAGGGACTGCTTGTCGCCGCTCTTCATCGCGGCCTTCATGTCGTCGGTAAGGCGTTGCTTGAGGCTCATGGTCTGACCTTAGTGTTGCGGAAGGGGGAGGGCCGCCGGCGGGTGCGATGCCGGCCACGGGGCTCGGCGGTGCGCGGACGCGACAGCGTGATGCGGTTCCGTTTGCGGGGCGCAAACGCAAAAAGCCGGCAGCGCCCGAGGCGCAGCCGGCTTGATAGTCGTTCCCCGCAAACGCCGGCGCTGAAGCCGGGTCGCGCGGAACGAACGATCAGTACAAGCGCTGGCGCTTGGTGACGTCGCGCGACGCGCGGCGCGCCTGGCGCTTCACCGCCGCGGCGGCCTTGCGCTTGCGCTCCTGGGTCGGCTTCTCATAGAACTCGCGCTTGCGGGTTTCAGCCAGTACACCGGCCTTCTCGCAGGTGCGCTTGAAGCGACGCAGGGCAAACTCGAAAGGCTCGTTTTCGCGGACTTTGACGCTGGGCATACGTAATCTCGTTAACGGGAACCGGCCCGGCAGACCGGGAGAGCCGCGCATTATAGCGATGCTCCTGCGGAAGGTGCAACATAGGCACCCATGAATCCGACATTCTCCCAGAAATCGGCGCGCCGAGCAGGGTGCCGATGAAAGTCCTGGGCATCGAAACCAGCTGCGACGAGACCGGTGTGGCCGTTTACGACACCGACGCCGGCCTGCGCGCCCATGCGCTGTACAGCCAGATCGCCCTGCACGCCGAGTACGGCGGGGTGGTCCCGGAGCTGGCCAGCCGCGACCACGTGCGCAAGCTGCTGCCGCTGATCCGCCAGACCCTGGCCGAGTCCGGCCTGGACGTGAACGAGCTCGACGGGGTGGCCTATACCGCCGGCCCCGGTCTGGTCGGGGCCTTGCTGGTCGGGGCCGGGGTGGCGCGTGCGCTGGCCTGGGCCCTGGACGTGCCGGCGATCGGCGTCCACCACATGGAAGGCCACCTGCTGGCGCCGCTGATGGAGGACGACCCGCTCGGCCGCCCGCAGCCGCCGTTCGTGGCCCTGTTGGTCTCCGGCGGGCACACCCAACTGGTCGCGGTCGACGCGATCGGCCAGTACCGCCTGCTCGGCGAGACCCTCGACGACGCGGCCGGCGAGGCCTTCGACAAGACCGCCAAGCTCATGGGCCTGCCGTACCCCGGCGGCCCGCAGTTGGCCGCCCAGGCCGAGCTCGGCCGCCCCGGCCTGTTCAAGTTCGCCCGGCCGATGACCGACCGCCCCGGCCTGGACTTCAGCTTCAGCGGCCTCAAGACCCAGGTCCTGCTGGCCTGGCGCAACAGCGACCAGAGCGAACAGACCCGCGCCGACATCGCCCGCGCCTTCGAGGACGCGGTGGTCGACACCCTGGCGATCAAATGCGCTCGCGCGCTTGATGCGGCCGGTTGCAACACCCTGGTGGTGGCCGGCGGCGTCGGCGCCAACCGGCGCCTGCGCGCCAAATTGGCGACGATGGCGGACAAGCGCGGCGGCCGGGTCTGTTTTCCGCGCCCGGCGTTCTGCACCGACAACGGCGCGATGATCGCCTACGCCGGCGCCCTGCGCTTGCAGGCCGGCCAGTTCGAGAGCGCGGCGGTGAAAGTGACCCCGCGCTGGGACATGGCGTTGTTGCAGGCGGTATAGCTCGTTCGAGCGTTGGGATTCGGGATTCGGGATTCGGGATTCGCAAAGACGATGTGATCCCGCCTACCATTGCTCCGCTTTTCCCCATCCCGAATCCCCAATCTCGAATCCCGGCCCCATGGACCACGTCTTCATCGAAGGCCTCGAAATCGAGGCCGTGATCGGCATCTACGACTGGGAGCGGCGCATCCGCCAGCCCCTGGTGTTCGATCTCGAGATGGCTTTCGACAACCGCGTGCCCGCGGCCAGCGACGCGATCGGCGACACCCTCGACTACAAGGCGATCAGCGACCGCATCGTCGAGTACGCATCGCAGTCGCAGTTCGGCCTGGTCGAGACCTTGGCCGAACGCGTCGCCGCGATCGTGCTGGAGGAATTCGGCGTGCGCCGGGTGCGGCTCAAGCTCAGCAAGCCCAGCGCGATCCGCAATGCGCGCGCGGTCGGGGTGATGATCGAACGCAGCCGCTGAGGCTTCTCGGCAGGGGCCGCCGACGCCGCGTACAAGCGCCCCGCGCGCCCCCGGATTTGCACTCCGTCGCGGCCGCGCTTGCGATTTTCCGCCGCAGGTTCGAGGATGCCCCCGGGATCCATCATGGGGGCATGAGATGTTCGATAAACTTTCGCGCAGTTGGGAACTCGCCAAGGCCAGCGCCTCGGTGCTCAATTCGGATCGCGAGCTGTTGGTGTTTCCGGTGGTGTCGGCGGTCTGCGTGTTGATCGTGCTGGCGACTTTCCTGATTCCGGCCACGGCGCTGGAGATCTTCTCCGATGGCTTCGGTCCCGGCGCCGCGCTGTTCGGCTTCGCGTTCTATTTCTGCCAGTACTTCGTGATCATCTTCTGCAACTGCGCCCTGGTCAGCGCGGCGATGATCCGCCTGGAAGGCGGCGACCCGACCGTCGGCGACGGTTTCCGCGCCGCCGCTTCGCGCCTGCCCACGATCGCCGGTTACGCCGCGATCGCCGCGACCGTCGGCATGATCCTGCAGGCCCTCAAGGACCGCGACAACAATTTCATCGTGCGCATGATCGGCGGCGCGCTCGGCGCGGCGTGGACCATGGCGACCTTCCTGGTGGTGCCGGTGCTGGTCGCCGAAGACGTCGGCCCGATCGATGCGGTCAAGCGTAGCGTGAGCATGTTCAAGCGCACCTGGGGCGAAAGCGCGGCCGGCATGGTCGGCATCGGCCTGGCCACCGGCCTGGCGATGGTCGCCGTCGGCGTGGTCGGTTTCGGCCTGGCCTACCTGCTCGGTCTGGTGTCTTCGGCCCTGGCGGTGCTGCTCGGCGCGGTGACCGTGCTCGTCCTGCTGGCCCTGGCTGTGTACCAGAGCGCGCTCGGCGGCGTGTATTCGGCGGCGCTGTACCGCTATGCGGTCGACGGCGAAATGCCGGCCGGTTTCGAAGGCCTGCAATTGGAAGCGCGCGGCCGTTGAGCCGCGCTCAGGCGACCGGCTCGTCGCCGTTCGCAAAACCGACCAGGATCTGGTCCTCGTCGCCGGCCCGGTCCGGGTAGAACCAGACCACGGCCGCATCGCCGACCCGCGGCACCTGCACCGGGTCGAACAATCCGACCTTGGTCACCCAGCGCTCGGTGCCGGCGTGGTCGGTGAACTTGGCGACGAAGCGCAGGCGCAGCTCGTGATAGATCTCCACGCCGGTGTCGTGGACCTCGGTGATCGCGGCATCCGCGCGCCGGCCTTCGGCGAGCAGGCGCCGGATGCGTTCGGCGCGCGCTGCGTGACGGCGGTGCGCGCGCCAGGCCAGGCCCGCGCAGCACAGCGCCGCCAGCGCCAGCGAGGCCGGCAACCAGTACTGCGCGCTCCAGCCGAGCCAGGCGACGGCGTCCCAGTCCGGGGCGGGCGCGCCCGGCGCATCGGCGAACGAGCCGACCCGCGGCGGCGCCACCCACGAGTCGCCCGCGCCGCGCCAGAAACCCGCCGCGCACGCGAGCAGGGTCGAGGCGAACTGGCCCCAGGTGCTCGCGGCCAGGCCGTACAGCTCCTTGAGCACGTAGCTCAGCAGGAAGCCGGCGATGAAGCCGCCGAACGACCCCACGAACACGCCGAAGAACCACGCCGGCGCGACGTTGTCTGGGTACAGGCTCGGCGGCAGATAGGCTTCGGCGATCGGATAGCGGAGGGTGTCGGCGAGCGAGTAGGCGAACAGCGCCCACAGGCCCCAATAGATCAGCACGAGGATCCACAGGCCGGCGCCGGGCCGGGACGGTCGTTGCATGCGTTCGAGCGCTTGCCGGCGGCGTTCGACGGCTGGATCGATGGTGCTCATGGGCGGGCTTCCGTGCGGGACGCGGCCATCTTGCACGGCGGCGATGAAACGCGAACGCGCACAGGCCCGAATGCCGCCGCTTTAGTACCAAAGCGCTAGCCGTACAGGCGCGCGGCCGCCTCGCGCAAGCCTGCGTTCAGCCTGCACCGCGCAGACCTTCGCGATTCGCCGCGACTGCGCCGGGGCCGTATCCTGTCGGCCTGTTTCCGATGCGCCTGCGACGCCGCCACCGACGTGAATTCCTTCGATCTGCCGACTCCCGATGCCGATGCGCTCGCCCACAGTGCGCGCCTGGCGGCCCTGATCCGCGAGCAGATCCTCGCCCACGGCGGCGCGATCCCGTTCTCGCGCTTCATGGAGCTGGCGCTGTATGCGCCGGGCCTGGGCTATTACAGCGCCGGCGCGAGCAAGTTCGGCGCAAGCGGCGATTTCGTCACCGCGCCGGAGATCGGGCCGATCTTCGCCGCCTGTGTGGCTGAAGCGGTGGCGCCGGTGTTGCAGCAGATCGGGCCGTCGGCGCGTTTCCTCGAACTCGGCGGCGGCACCGGCGCGTTCGCCGAAGTCGCGCTCAAGCGCCTGCTCGAACTGGACGCCTTGCCCGACCGTTACGCGATCCTGGAACCCAGCGCCGAGTTGCGCCATCGCCAGCGCGAACGCCTGCGCGAGCGCCTGGTGCCGCCGCTGTTCGATCTGCTCGAATGGCCGGACGGGCCGTTCGGCGACGAGTGGGACGGCGTGCTGTTCGCCAACGAAGTCATCGATGCCCTGCCGACGCCGCGCTTCGCGATCCGCGACGAGGAAGTGTTCGAGGAATACGTGGTGATCGACGGCGACGGTTTCGCGCGCGAGTTGCGCCCGGCCGACGACTTCCTCGCTCAGGCGGTGCGCATCGCCGAGCGCCGCCTCGAACGCCCGCTCGCCGAGGGCTATCGCTCCGAGCTGTTGCCGCAGCTGCCGTACTGGATCCAGGCGGTCGCCGGCGGCCTGCGCAACGGCGCCATGCTGTTCGTCGACTACGGCTATGCGCGCGCCGAGTTCTACGCGCCCGATCGCGTCGACGGCACCTTGCGTGCGTTCTATCGCCACCGCATGCACGGCGACCCGCTGCTGTGGCCGGGCCTGCAGGACCTGACCGCCTCGGTCGATTTCACCGCCCTGGTCGAGGCCGGCGTCGCCGCCGGTTTCGATCTGTCCGGTTACTGCTCGCAAGCCAGCTTCCTGCTCGGCAACGGCCTGGCCGGGGTGTTGCAGCGGATCGAGCAGATCGAGGACGAACTCGAGAAGCAGCGCCGCCTCAACGAGGTCAAGCGCCTGACCCTGCCGAGCGAAATGGGCGAGCGCTTCCAGGTCATGGGCTTCGAGAAGGGCGTCGAGTTCGGCGTGGCCTTCATGGCCGGCGACCTGAGCTTCCGTCTGTGAGCGGGGTGAGCGAGCTTGGCGCGCGCGGCGTGCTGCGCGGGTTCGAGCGGCCTGCGCTGTGGTGCGCGATCGGCGTGGCGATGATCGCCGCGGTCGCCTGCGCGACCTTGTTGCCGGCGCACGATCTGCCGCCGACGCCGTTCTCGGGTTTCGACAAGGTCGAACATTTTTCCGCGTATGCGGCGATGTCGGCCTACGCGACGATGCTGTTCGCGCGCCTGCGCCCGCAGGCGATCGCCGCGGCCGGCTTGATCGCGCTCGGGGTGGCGCTGGAATTCGCCCAGGCCGGTCTGACCGATTCGCGCACCGGCGACGCCATCGACGCCGCCGCCAACAGCCTCGGCGTGTTCGCCGGCCTGTTCGTGTCGCTGACCCCGGCCTCGCGCTGGCTGCAGCGGCTGGACCGCCGGCTGGCGCGTCGGCGCGCCTGAGGTTTCGCGCACCGCGGCCGGCGGAGGGCGGCTCGGCGGCCTCCAGGCCACTGCTGTTCAGGATCGTCGAGCCGATGGCCGGCTCAAAAAATTGGTTACCGCTGTATCGGTTAGTAGAGGACGGTCACAAAGGCACATTCGGCACAGTCACATGGCCGCTTGCGCAAAGGTTAAATATTTGTGAGGCTCGCCGCGGGCTCTGCAGAGCCTGACCTCATCCTCGCAAGGAACCGACCATGTCCGTAGTGCACCGCAACCGTCTGGCGCTGGCCGTAGCCGCCGCCGTGGCCGCCAGCGCCTTCGTCCCCTCCGCTTTCGCCCAGGAACCCGCCGCTCCGACCAGCCGCGAGGCGACGACTCTCGATGCGGTGCAGGTGACCGGTTCGCGCGCACGCGGCCGCGCCGCCGAGGAAACCGCCGCCCCGGTCGACGTGATCGGCAAGGAAGAGTTGAACGCCACCGGCGCGACCGAGATCGGTCAGATCCTGCAGATGCTGGAGCCCTCGTTCAATTTCTCCCGCACCTTCGTCAGCGACGGCACCGACATCCTGCGTCCGGCGACGTTGCGTTCGCTCGGCCCCGACCAGGTGCTGGTGTTGGTCAACGGCAAGCGCCGCCACCAGCAGGCGCTGGTCAACGTGCAGCAGACCATCGGCCGCGGTTCGGCCGGTACCGACATCAACGCCATTCCGCTGTCGGCGATCGAGCGCATCGAAGTGCTGCGCGACGGCGCCGCGGCGCAATACGGTTCGGACGCGATCTCCGGCGTCATCAACATCATCCTCAAGAAGCAGACCGAGGAAACCCAGCTCTCGTTCCAGGCCGGCAAGTACTACGCCGGCGACGGCGCCAACTACCAGGGCTCGGTCAACACCGGCGTCAAGCTCGGCGGCGACGGCGGCTACCTCAATCTGTCGCTGGAATACCGCGACCGCGCCGAGACCAACCGCGCCGGCCCCGACAGCCTGCGTGTGAGCCCTCCGCGCGTGACCCAGCGCCTCGGCGACGCCGACGCCACCGACGCCTACTTCTGGTTCAACGGCGGCCTGCCGGTCGGCAACGGCGAGTTGTACTGGTTCGGCGGCCTGTCCAGGCGCGAAGGCGACTCCTCCGGCTTCTTCCGCAGCCCGGGCGACAACCGCACCGTGCCGGCGCTGTACCCGAACGGCTTCCTGCCGAACATCCTGACCACCGTCGACGACCACTCGCTCGCGGTCGGCTATAAGGCCCCGATCAACGACAATTGGGATTGGGACATCTCGATCAACCGCGGCCGCAGCAAGTTCGGCTTCGAGGAAAGCAACTCGGTCAACGTCAGCTGGTGGTACGAGCCCAAGCCGGGCGGCGGCATCTACGCCGAGTCGCCGACCAAGGCCGACACCGGCACGCTGCAGTTCGACCAGACCACCTTCAACCTGGATTTCCGCGGCACCCTGAAGGGCTTCAACGACAACCCGCTGTACCTCGGCACCGGCGTGGAATACCGCCAGGACGACTACCAGATCCGCCCCGGCGCGCCGGTGACCTACACCTACGGCCGCACCAACAACCGCGCTATCCCGATCTTCGGCCAGACCGGCGACACCGCCCAGCCTGGCATGCAGGGCTTCCCGGGCTTCTCGCCGAACGAAGCCGTCGACGACGGCCGCCACAACTACGCCGTCTACCTCGACGCCGAAACCAACCTGACCGACCGCTTCCTGCTCGGCGGCGCGGTGCGTTACGAGGATTACTCCGACTTCGGCAACACCACCACCGGCAAGCTCTCGGCGCGTTTCGACGCGACCGAACAGTTCGCCGTGCGCGGCACCGTCTCGACCGGCTTCCGCGCGCCGGGCGTGCAGCAGCTGTTCTACAGCCAGCGCTCGACCAACCTCAACGCCGCCGGCGTGCTCACCGACACCCTGACCGCGCGCCAGGACAGCGCGGTGACGCGCGCCTTCGGCATCGAGCCGCTCAAGGAAGAAACCTCCAAGAGCGCCTCGCTGGGCTTCGTGTTCAAGCCGAACGACCGCTTCTCGCTGACGATGGACGTGTTCCGCATCGACATCGACGACCGCATCATCTTCTCCAGCAACATCCAGCCCGAGAGCGTCGGCACCAACGGCCAGCCCTGCGCGCCCGGCAACGGCAACTGCCCGATCCGCGCGATCCTCGATCCGATCGGCGTCGGCCAGGTGTTGTTCTTCACCAACGCCATCGACACCCGCACCACCGGCCTGGACGTGGTCGCCAGCCACAACACCGAGTTCGCCGGCGGCTCCAAGCTCAACCTGACCGCGCTGGTCCACTTCAACAAGACCGAGGTCAAGGACCGCCGCTCGCAGTCGACGATCCTGTCGCCGGAAGCGCTGTTCGACGACACCCAGGTGACCCTGATCCAGGACGGCCAGCCGCGCGCCCACCACGTGCTGCAGAGCGTGTACGAGATCGGCAAGTGGGAATGGACGGCGCGTGCGAACTACTACGGTTCGGTGGCCGGCGAAGGCTTCACCCCCGGCACCAAGCAGCGCTGGGGCGGCAAGTGGCTCGGCGACCTGGCCGTGCGCTACAAGTTCAACGCCAAGACCAGTCTGACCGTCGGCGGCAACAACATCTTCGACACCTACCCGGACAAGTGGGACACCGTCACCGGTGCGCCGTTCCCGCAGCTCGGCTTCAAGTACGGTTGGGAAACCCTGCCGTTCGGCATGAACGGCGGCAGCTACTACGCACGGATCGATTACCGGTTCTGATAGCGGCACCCTTGCGACACCGAAGCCGCCGCGCATCCGCGCGGCGGCTTCTTGCTTTCTGTAGGAGCGGCGTGAGCCGCGACCAAAAACACAGATGCGCGCAAGCGCTCAAGCCGAAGACCGCCTAATCGGCGCAACCGATCCGGAAAGCCGATCGACTGTCCGGGCTTCGGATGTAAGGCTTTCGATCCCGATCCCGATCCCGCTTGTCGCGGCTCACGCCGCTCCTACAAAAGCTGGCGGTTCGTAGCGGGCGCGATTACTCCGCCGCCGCCTTGCGAACCGCCGCGATCGCGGCGATCCGCGCGCGCCGCACCGCTTCGCCGACTTCGGGTCCGGCCAGGCCGGGGGCGACGTCGTTCGCGCGCACCTTCATCGCCGCGCGCACCGCTTCGCGCAAGGCCGCGCCCGACGGATAGGGTTCGTCCTGCAGCCCCAGGCGCCCGCGCTTGTCGGCCTCGCAGACCAGGCTCATCTGCTCGATCCGCTTCGGGTTGCGGAAACCGTCGCAGCGCGCGATCAGCTCGTAGACGCTGCGCGGGCGCATCTCGGCCAGGCGGTGCACGTTGAGGTGTTCGCGGCAGACCGCTTCGGCGAGCAGGCGATGCTCGGTCGGCACCTTGAGGCGCTCGCACAGGGCCTGCAGCGGCTCCAGGCCGCCGTGTTCGTGGCCGTGATGGCGCGGCAGCAGTTCGGCCGGCGTCAGCGCCTTGCCGAGGTCGTGGGTCAACGCGGCGAAACCGATCAGGTCGTCGCCGGGCGCGAGCTGCGCGGCCATGTCGAGCACCATCTCGGTGTGGATGCCGGTGTCGACCTCAGGATGGTATTCGGGGCGCTGCGGCACGCCGTACAAGGCCTCGACCTCCGGCAGCACCACGGCCAGCGCGCCGGCGTCGTGCAAGGTGCGCACGAACGCCGAAGGCCGCGTGCAGGTCAACGCGCGCCGCAGTTCCTGCCAGACCCGCTCGGCGACCAGCGCCGACAGCTCGCCGGATTCGGCCATTTGCCGCATCAGCGCCATGGTTTCCGGGGCGACGCTGAAACCGTGCTCGGCGAAGCGGGCCATGAAGCGCGCCGCGCGCAGCACCCGCAGCGGATCTTCGACGAAGGCCGGGCCGACATGGCGCAGCACCCGTGCTTCGATATCGCGCGCGCCGCCGTAAGGATCGACCAGAGCGCCGTCGTCGGCGCGGGCGATGGCATTGATGGTGAAATCGCGGCGGACCAGATCGTCTTCGAGCGTCACCGAGGGATCGGTGTCGACCACGAAACCGCGGTAGCCGCGCCCGGACTTGCGTTCGGTGCGCGCCAGCGCGTATTCCTCGCCGGTCTTCGGGTGCAGGAACACCGGGAAATCGCGGCCGACCGCCTTGAAGCCGGCGGCCAGCATGGCCTCGGGCGTTTCGCCGACGACCACGTAGTCGCGATCGCCGGCCGGCAGGCCGAGCAGGGCGTCGCGGACCGCGCCGCCGACGAGATAAGTCTTCATGGTCGTCTCCAGGCGGGAATGGGGAATCGGAAATAGGGACGCTCTGCTCGCAGATGGCGCGGAAGAAGCGGATCTGCTTTGACGATTCTCAATTCCCGATTCCCGATTCCAGATTCCCGGCCGCTCAGCGCGGCGAGTTCTGCGCGAGCAGGGCGACGATGTCTTCCGCTCCGGCGCTGCGGCCGAGGTGGCGGATGATCGGCGTCGCCTGGCCCGACACCCACAGGCGCAGCTCGGCTTCCAGGTCGAAATGGCCGGCGGTCTCCAGCGAGAACATCACGATGCTGCGATACGGCAGGCTGAGGAATTCGGTCTTGCGGCCGGTGACGCCCTGCTTGTCGACCAGGATCAGGCGACGATCGGTGAACACGATCAGGTCGCGGACCTCGCCGAACGCGCGCTGCACGGTTTCGCCGGGCGCGAGCAGGGGTTGGAAGTCTTCGCCGACCTTCTCGGCGGATTTGGCGCCGGCATGGCCGAGCAAGGTGTCGAGCAGCCCCATGGGGATCTCCTTGTGATGGGCAGTGGCCTGCATCCTAGCGCGCGCTGGCGGCGGCGGCGATGACGCCTTGCTTTAAGGGTAGGAGCGGCGCGAGCCGCGACTGCGGGCTTGCGGATCGCGTCGCAGGTTCGGGTAGTGGCGCAGTCGCGACTTGCGTCGCTCCTACCCAAAAGCGCGGCGTCGTTTCCCTTGTAGGAGCGGCGTGAGCCGCGACCCACCGCAGAGGCGTACGCCAGCGCCCTCGACGAAGATTCGATAAACGGCACGACCTATCCGGAAAGCGAGCGTCTGTCCGGGCTTCGGATACCTAACGCTTTCGCTCACCTCTGCGGTGGGTCGCGACTGACGTCGCTCCTACAAGAAGCCGTGGCGTCGTTGTTGCCGCGAGGAGGTGGCTCAACCGCTGCGCGCGGTCAGCCCCAGGATTTCCGGCAGATGCGCCAGCACCGGCGTCGGGCTGACGCCCAGCTTGAGCAAACCGTTCTCGACGCTGGTCGAGTCGGTCTGCAGCGAGCGCCAGTTGTCGCGGCTGATCGGTTTGCCGGGCAGCCACTCGCCGATCTCGGCCTGCAGTTTGCCGAGCGATTCCGGCAGCGGCAGCACCGCACGCAGGCGTCGGCGCGCACGCGCCGTCGCGCGCACGATCTCGGCGAGGGTCATCACCTCGGGGCCGACCAGGTTGTAGCTGCGGCCGACGTGGCTGTCGTCGGCGAGCGCGTTGACGAAGGCCTGGGTGACGTCGCCGATCCAGACCGGCTGGAAGCGCGCGTTGGCCCGTCCCATCGGCAACAGCGGTGCGTAGCGCAGCAGCGCGTCGAAGCGGCAGAACAGGCCGTCGCCGGGACCTGCGATGACCGAGGGGCGCAGCAGGGTCCAGGCCAGCTTGGAGGCGCGCACGCGCTGCTCGGCGCGGCCACGCGATTCCAGGTAATGGCTGTGGCCGGTGCCGGCGTTGAGCGCGCTCATCTGCAGCAAGCGCGACACGCCCATGTCGCGCATCGCTTCGAGCAAGGCGTCCAGCAGTTCGACGTAGACGTGCTCGAAGCCGGCGCCGCTGTCGCCCTGCTCGTTGAGGATGCCGACCAGGTTGACCACCGCGTCGACGTCGTCGAGCACGGCGCGCAGGAAATCCGGGTTGCCGATATCGCCTTCGATGATGCTGGCGTCGCGCGACAGCAGTTTTTTCTTGGCCGGGTCGACGCCGCGGCTCAGCACGGTGATGCGGTATTGCTCGCGCAGCAGATGTTCGACGAGATGGCGGCCGACGAAACCGGTACCGCCGAGAATCAGAACATGACGACGGGGCATGGCGGCAGGCTCACTCTTGTTCGGCCGGCGCCGGCGCGGTCGCGGCGACGCTCGCCGCTGGGCAGGCGAAGGACTTGCGCTTGCCGGTGGCGATGCCGCGCATGCGGTCGCTGACGTTGTGGGCGTCGCCGTTGAGGCGCCAGTCGTAGATCACGCTGAAGGCGAGCACGCGCGCGACGTATTCGCGGGTCTCCTTGTAGCTGATGGTCTCGATCCAGAACTCCGGCTCCATGCCCGGGCGTTGCGACTGCCAGCGCGCCAGCGGCGCCGGGCCGGCGTTGTAGCCGGCCATGGCGAAGTAGGGCTGGCCGCCGTACTTGTCGAGCAACTGACGCAGATAGGCGGTGCCGAGGATGATGTTGGTGTCGGAGTCGTACAGGCTGGCGGCGCCGCCCCAGGGCAGGCCCAGGCTCTTGGCGACCGCCGCGCCGGTGCCGGGCAGCACCTGCATCAGGCCCATCGCGTTGGCGCCCGAGCGCGCGGTCGGGTTGAAGATGCTCTCGGCGCGGATTTCGGCGGCGACCCAGGCCGGGTCGATGCCGTTCTTGGCCGACTCGCGGCGGATCGTGTCGCCGTGGTGGAGCGGGAAGCGCAGGTAGTACAGGCGCTGTTCCTGCGGGGTCTTGTTGAGCGAGAACACCGCGCGGTCGAACCAGTTGTAGCTCTGCGCCACTTCGATCGCGATGCGGCGCTGGGAGTCGTCGAAGCGGCTCAGCGCGTCGTCCCATTCGCGCACCGCCCAACCGGTGCGTTCGATCTGGAACAGCCCCATCGCCCGCAACAGGGCCGGGTCGCGCGCGATCGCGGCCTTGGCCGCGGCGCTGTCGGTCGGTTGCACCGGGCACAGCGCATACGGCGCGCCGAGCCGGTCGGCAGCCATGAAGCCGTGGAAATCGGTCTTCTTCGCCGCTTCGCGGTAGAGGCGGTCGGCGCCGGCCTTGTCGCCGGCGCGTTCGCTGAGGCGGGCCTCGAAATACTGCCAGCGCGAATCGCCGCGTTGCTTGGCGCCCATCTTCTTGATCGCGGCGAGTGCGCCGGCCCAGTCCGAACGGGCCATCGCTTCGCGCGCGCGCCACTCGTGCAGGCGTTCGTCGTAGGCGACCTCGGGCACGGCGTTGAGGCGGCGCGCCGATTCGGCTTCGTAGGACGCCACCGACCACAGCGCAGTCTGGTACAGCACCCGGCCGCGGTCGGCGTCGCTGAAGCCGAGCGCGTTGGCGTACTTGGGCAATTGCTGCTCGGCGCTGGCCGGCTGGGCCTTGGCGAGCTTGGCCAGGCCGTAGGAAGCGATCTTGCGGCTGCGTTCGGTCTTCGGCCACGACAGTGCGCGTTCGTTGACGCTGTCGAGGAAGGCGGCGTAGTCGTTCGCTTGTGCGAGTTCGGCGGCGGGCAATCCGCGCGCGGCCGAACGCATCACTGCCGGCTGCCATTCGGCGGCCGCGGCCTCGATGCGCTCCCAGCGCAACTCCGGCGACAGCGCGCCCTGGGCCGCGAGCACCGCGAACGGGCCGTCGCAACTGTCGGGCAGGGATTTGCCGCTGCTGCGCCAGATCGCCTGCGCTTCGCGCGTCCAGCTCGCGTCGGTGCGGCCCAGGGCCTGGCGCGCGTTCAATTCGGCGCAGCGCAGGCTGACGCTGCGTTCCTTGCCGGTCGCGCTCTTCGGCGTCCACGCGGCGAGGAAACTCGGCCAGTCTTCGCGACGCGCGGTCGCCGCCAGCCAGATTTCGCGGAAGGCTTCGCCCGAGGCTTCCTTGCCGCGGCGGGCGAGGAAATCCTGGGCCTGGCCGTTGTTGACCGTGTCGATGCCGCGGCGCAGGTTGGCGTATTCGACCCAACCGTACAGCGGATGCCGCGCCAGATCGGCGTATTGGCCGCTGTCGAACGGACCGCGCTCGGCCGCTTCGATCGCCGCGCGCAGGCGCGGCAGCAGCGGGTCGACCGCAGGCGCCGGCAAGGCGTTGACGACCGGCGCCGGCTTGACCGCGGCCTGGGTCGGCGCCGAGGCCGGGGTCTGGGCGCAAGCGGTGGTGGCGAGGGCCGCGGCGAGCGCAGCGATGGCGAGTGTGTAGGGGCGTGGCAGCATCGTCGGACTATAGCCCAGCACGCATGAATGCCTTATGTGAACATTCGCTGTCGATGCGCTGCTTGCGAAGCGCGTCGCAGCTTGCCCGGCGCTCGTTCGAAGGCTGGCCTACGCATTCGCGCCGTTATGCCGCGCCGTTGTTGCTTCAGGATCGTGGAGGCGATGCGAAGGTTCGGCGCGAGCGGGCTCGTGCAGTCGATCGTTGTCACACGTTGCTCTTGCGGACGTGCCTGCGAACCGGCGCATCGCGGCAGGCGTTCGCGGCGCGGCACTGCGACCATGTAGGCTCGACCCTGATCTTGCGGAGCATTCGACGGTGACAGCCTGGTTGGTTTTTCTCGCATTGGGCGCCGTGGCCGGCGTGCTCGCCGGCTTGCTCGGCATCGGCGGCGGCCTGGTACTGGTCGCCGCGCTCGCCTGGCTGGCGCCGCTGATGGGCATTCCGCAGGAAGCGGCCATGCACACCGCGCTGGCCAGTTCGCTGGCCAGCATCGTATTGACCGCGACCGCCTCGGCCCGCGCGCATGCCAAGCGCGGCAGCGTGATGTGGCCGACTGTGCGCTGGATGGTGCCGGGGCTGCTGCTCGGCGGTTGGCTCGGCAGTTTCGTCGCCGTGCGCATCGACGGCGATTGGCTGCGTCTGATCGTTGCTGGCTACTGCCTGATCGCTGCCGCGCAGTTGCTGTTCGGCAAGAACGGCGCACCGCTCGCCGACGGTGCGCCGCCGCCGCAGGGCCTGCCGCTGTCGGCCGCGGGCGTCGGCATCGGCGCGGTGTCGGCCGTGGTCGGCATCGGCGGCGGCAGCATGACCGTGCCCTTGCTGGTCTGGCGCGGCGTCGCCCCGGTACGCGCAGTCGGCACGTCCTCGGCCTGCGGCGTGGCGATCGGCCTGGCCAGTGCGGTCGGCTACGCCTTCAACGCACCGGCCGGGGCCTTGCCCGAGCACGCCATCGGCTACGTCTACCTGCCGGCGGCGATCGGCGTCGCCATCGCCTCGGTGTTCGCCGCGCCCTACGGCACCCGGCTCGCCCACAAGTTGCACGGCGACACCCTCAAGCGGGTGTTCGCGGCGTTCCTGATCCTGGTCGCGGTCAGCCTGCTGCTCGGCGGCTGAAGCGCGACCGCGGTCGCGTTTGCGCGCCTGGCCGGCACGAGCTGCGGCCGTCGTCGGGTATTAACTGAACAGGCGTCGGTCGTTCGCCCATAGGCGACGTACGTCTCAGCCCGCAGCCGATCCCGATCAGAAATGGGACCGAGTTGGCAAGTAGTCCCTATTTGCGCCTTGTGGCGGATTCACGAATTGTTTACAACCTCCCGGTGCCGTCCGACATGGATGGACGGCGTGCCAATAGCCATCAGAGCTACAGCCACATTCTTGAGGGAGAGAGAGTCGATGAAAGTGTCGCGTCGTCATGCCTTGGCGAAAGCCATTCAGTTGTCCCTGCTGGTCGCCCTGCCGGGGCTCGCAGCCGCCCAGGAAGCAGCGCCTGCCCGAGACGCCACCACGCTGGACACCGTCCAGGTCACCGGCACTCGCATCAAGAAGGCCGAGATCGAAAGCCAGGTCCCGGTCCAGACCCTCACCCGCGACGACATCGAGCGCACCGGTCTGACCTCGATCGGCGACGTGGTGCAGGAGCTCACCGGCGCCGGTTCGGCGCTCAACACCAAGTTCAATTCCTCCGGCAACTTCGGCTTCTCGCCCAACGGCGACGGCGTCGGCGCCGGTTCGGCCCAGGTCGACCTGCGCCACCTCGGGCCCAAGCGCGTCCTCGTCCTCGTCGACGGCATGCGCTGGGTCAACGAATCCTCGGCTTCCGGCGTGGGCGCGGCGACCGACCTCAACACCATCCCGCTGGCCATCGTCGAGCGCATCGAAGTGCTGGAAGACGGCGCGTCCTCGCTGTACGGCTCCGACGCGATCGCCGGCGTGGTCAACATCATCACCCGCCGCAATTTCGACGGCGGTCAGATCACCCTCAACTACGGCCAGTACGGCGAAGGCGACGGCGAGCTCAAGGGCTTCGATGCGGCCTGGGGCTACAACACCGACCGCGCCAACCTGTTCCTGGGCTTGAGCTACGTCGATCAGGACCCGGTGTTCTCGCGCGACCGCGAACTCTCGCGCGTGCCGGTGCCGGGCCTGGGCGTGGAGACCGGCAGCTCGGCGACGCCGAACGGCCGCTTCATCATCACCCCGGCGACCGCCAGCACCGCGTGCCCGCTGACGGATGTCGACGACGATCCGAGCACGCCGTCGATCCCGTTCTGCAACATCACCACGCCCAACGGCAGCAGCTTCCCGAACGGCGTGCGCTACCCGCAGGACTTCATCCGTTTCACCGGCGCCAACCGCTACAACTTCGCCGAACAGAACATGCTGCTGACGCCGTCCAAGCGCACCGGCGTGTTCGGCCAGTTCCGCTACCACTTCAACGACAACGTGCAGGCCTACGTCAAGGCGCTGTACAACCGTCGTGAGTCGGTCAACCAGGCCGCGCCGGAACCGCTGTTCCTGGGCCTGGACGCCGGCACCGGCAACCCCTGGTCCGAGCACATCACCGTCTCGCGCCTCAACCCGTATAACCCGTTCGGCTTCGACCTCACCACCGAAGGCGCGAACCCGAACCTGGTCCTGATCGGCCGTCGTCCGGTCGAGGGCGGCCCGCGCATCTTCGAGCAGGAAGTCGACACCAAGTACATCGCCGCGGGCGTGGAAGGCAGCTTCGACGCCGGCGACCGCACCTTCTTCTGGGACGTCAACTTCGCCAGCAACAAGAACGAAGCCGAACAGACCAACCGCGGCAGCTACAACATCCGCAACATCAACATCGCCGTGGGCGACCCGGCGGTGTGCGCCGCGACCCCGGGCTGCGTGCCGCTGAACCTGTTCGGCGGCCCGGGCACGATCACTCCGGCGATGCTGCAGTGGATCAGCCCGATCGTGCGCGACCGCAGCGAGCAGAAGCTGCAGACCTTCACCGCCAACCTGTCGGGCGACCTGTTCGAAGCCTGGGCCGGCCCGCTGTCGTTCGCCGCCGGTTACGAATACCGCAAGTACGAAGGCTTCTATTCGCCCGATGCGATCACCGTGGCCGGTTTCTACAACGGCACCCAGTCGCTGCCGACCCAGGGCGAGTACGACGTCAACGAAGCCTATGTCGAACTCAACCTGCCGCTGATCAAGGAAGGCAGCTTCGGCAAGAGCCTCGACCTGAGCCTGGCCGGGCGCTATTCGGATTACTCGACCTTCGGCGGCCAGTTCACCCCGAAATACGGCCTGCGTTGGCAGGTCGCCGATGAATTCCTGCTGCGCACCACCTACGCCGAAGGCTTCCGCGCGCCGTCGATCGGCGAGTTGTTCGGCTCGGCCAGCCGCGCCGACCTGCAGCTCAGCGATCCCTGCCTGATCTCGATCACCGGCTCGCCGGCGACCGGCAACCGCGCCAACTGCGCCGCCCTCGGCGTGCCGGCCGGCGCGACCCAGGCCAACAGCCAGATCTCGGTGCAGACCGGCGGCAACCCGGACCTCGAGCCGGAAACCGCGCGCAGCTTCACCGCCGGCTTCGTCTACAGCCCGGCCTGGGCCGCGGGCGTGCCGTGGTCGGACAAGTTCGACTTTGAAGTGACCTTCTACCGCCACTCGCTGGAAGGCGCGGTGCAGGCGATCGACGCCCAGACCCAGCTCAACCTGTGCGTGCAGACGCTCGACCCGACTTACTGCGGCGGCATCACCCGTTCCAGCGTCGGCGGCATCAACTCCTTCGAGAACAAGCTGACCAACCTGGGTTCGATCAAGACCTCCGGCTGGGACGTGGACTTCTTCTGGACCCTGCCGGAAACCTCGCTCGGCCAGTTCAAGGTCAGCTGGCAGAACACCTTCGTGACCCAGTACGACGCCGTCGGCGCGGCCGGCCAGGTGCAGCCGCGCCGTCCGGGCGTGGAAGTCAACGACAGCGCGATCCCCGAGTGGACCTCGAACGCGAGCCTGTCGTGGAAGCGCAACGCCTGGACCGCGTCGTGGACGATCCGCCACATCTCCGACATGACCGAAATCTGCCAGGCCTCGGCGCTGGACTCGCCGTACTGCGACAACCCGGTCACCGGCGACAACAAGCTCGATGCGATCACCTACCACGACCTGCAGGTGGGCTATCACATCGACTGGCTGAAGGGCCTGCAGATCACCGGTGGCGTCAACAACGTCGCCGACAAGGATCCGCCGGTGTGCCTGTCGTGCTCGCTCAACGGTTACGACGCCTCGACCTACGACATTCCGGGCGGCCGTTTCTTCTACCTGCGCGCCGATCTGCGCTTCTGATCGACGAGCGGCGACCGGCGCAGGCCGGTCGCTCGCGGGTCAAGTCTTGAAACACGAACGGCCGGTGCTTGCACCGGCCGTTTTGTTTTGGGCGCCGATGAGTTGTGTTGCTTCGTGCCCCCGCTCTTCCTGTAGGAGCGGCGTGAGCCGCGACCGCGGGACGTTCCGAGAAGTAGTGCCGATGCCGCCCATCGAAGCGGCGTGCCGTCGCAAGGGTAGGAGCGGAGCGAGCCGCGACCGCGCTGTGACGGTCTCGCGGTGCATCGCTCCCGCTAGGCCGGGATCAAGATCAAACGCCAAAAGCTTCCGCCACTAAAGCGGCGGGTTACTTTCTTTTGTCATAAGCAACAAAAGAAAGGTAACCAAAGAAAAATGCTTTTCTTTGAATCACAGGCCCGCACGATCGATGCATACGCGGGGCTTTTTCATACGGGACATCCCTGTCCCGATGAAAAACGGCCCACATCCGTGCGGGCCGCCCTTCGGGTCTTCAGTTGCCTTCGCTAGCGCGAAGCTGCGCACAGCAACAGCAACAGCAACAGCAGAATCTTTACGACAACGACAACGACAACGACAACGACAACGACAACGACAACGACAACGACAACGGCAACGGCAACGTCAGTTGTCGTTGCGATGCTCTAGGGGTAGGAGCGGCGCGAGCCGCGACCGCGCGGCTGCAGTTTGCGTCGTGGTCCGCACTTGACCATGAATCCATCCGCTTCGTTGCTTCTATTGTCGTATCGAGGCGATCACGTAAGAGCCGCCGTGGCGTGCGATTACGCGGTCGCGGCTTGTGACCGAAGGAAATCCAGTAGGACGCCGCTCCTACCCGGGGAGCGTTGCAGCAAACTGAGGTTGCTGTTGCTGTTGCTGTTGCTGTTGCCGTTGCCGTTGCTGTGCGCCGTCTTGCACTGGCGAAGGCAAAGGAAGACCCGGAGGGCGGCGCGCAAGGATGCGCGCCGTTTTTCATCGGGACAGGGATGTCCCGTATGAAAAAGCCCCGCGTATGCACCGCTCGTGCGGGCCCTTGATTCAAAGAAAAGCATTTTTCTTTGGTTACCTTTCTTTTGTTGCTTATGACAAAAGAAAGTAACCCGCCGCTTTAGTGGCGGAAGCTTTTGGCGTTTGATCTTGATCCTGATCTTGATCTTGATCCTGATCCTGATCCTGATCTTGATCCTGATCTTGATCCTGATCCTGATCCTGATCCTGATCCTGATCTTGATCCTGATCCTGATCCTGATCTTGATCCTGATCCTGATCCTGATCTTGATCTTGATCCTGATCCTGATCCTGATCCTGATCCTGATCTTGATCCTGATCTTGATCCTGATCCTGATCCTGATCCTGATCCTGATCCTGATCTTGATCCTGATCCTGATCCTGATCTTGATCCTGATCCTGATCCTGATCCTGATCTTGATCTTGATCCTGATCCTGATCCTGATCTTGATCCTGCTTGAGCGATGCGCCGCAAGACCATCGCGACGCGGTCGCGGCTTGCGCCGCTCCTACCCCTGCGACGGCACGCCGCTTCGATGGGTGACATCGGCACTACTTCTCGGAGCGTCCCGCGGTCGCGGCTCACGCCGCTCCTACAGAAGAGCGGTGTCGCGGCCTTCGCGCAATAGCGACGCTATTCGGAGCGCAACGCGCTATGCGGGACGTCGAGCTCCAGCGACAGCGCCAGATGATCGGACAGGGCGGCGGGCACGGCGCGGGCGCCGGCGAAGCCAAGGCCGTCGCCGAGCAGGATGTGGTCGATCGCCCGCTGCGGACGCCAGCTCGGAAAGGTCGGCAGGGCGCTCGATGGCGGTTGCAGGCGGGTGTTGCGGAACAGCGCCTGCATTTCGGGGCGATCGGCCGAACAGTTGAAGTCGCCCATCAGCACGGCGTGCGGGTGGTCGTGCAGCAGTTCGGCGATGAAGGCCAGTTGCGAGGCGCGCGAGGTGGCGCCGAGCGAGAGATGCGCCACCGCCACGGTCAGGCCGTCGTCGTCGTCGCCGTAGTGGGCGATCAGCACGCCGCGGCCGGAGATGCGGCCGGGCAGGGGATGGTCGACGACCTCGCGCGGTTCCAGCTTGCTCAACAGACCGTTCGCGCTGGAGGCGACGCTGCCGACGCGGCGGTTGGGCTGGTGGCTCCAGTACTCGAAGCCGGCGCGCTGGGCGAGGTAATGGGTCTGGTTGGTGAAGCCCGAGCGCAGACTGCCCGGGTCGCTTTCGTTGAGGCCGACGATGTCGTGTTCGCCGGCCAACTGGGCGATCGTGTCGAGGCTGCCGCGCTTGTTGCCGGCGGGCAGCACGTGCGACCAGCTGCGCGTCGCGTAATCGCTGTAGCGACGCGTGCTGGAGCCGGCCTGGATGTTCGCGCTGAGCAGGCGCAGCCGGCGTGTATTCATGCGGGGGAGCGTCGGGCGCGCGGCCCGATCAGCCCTTGCTCGCCGGAGCCGGGGCGGCGGCTGCCGGGGCCGGCGTTGCGGCCGGTGCGGTCGAGCCGGCCGGTGCTTCGGCCGGAGCGGCGGCCGGTGCCGCGCCCTGGGTGGCGGCGCGCTCGCGTGCGACCAGGTGGTCGGTGATACGCAGCATGTCCTCGAAGCTCTTGCCCTTGACCAGGTACTTGCCGTTCACCACCAGCGAGGGGCTGGAGCTGACGCCCGAGCGCTGCATGAACTGTTCGGCGCGCTTGAGCTTGGCGTTGATCGCGAAGCTGTTCATGGTGCCGATGAAGTCCTGCGGCTTGGCGCCGAACTTGGCGTAGAACTGGCCGAACTGTTCGTCGGTGACGCTCTGGTACGAAAGCGACTGGTCGATGTGGACGGCACGGAACATCGCCTCGTGCGACTTCTCGAGCAGGCCCAGGGTCTGCGCGGTGTAGAAGGCCTTCGCGAACGGAATCGGGTTGGCGCCGAACGGGCCGGCGATCGGGGTGAACTTGACGTCGGCGGTCTGCTTGGCGCGCCAGTCGAGCACCTGCGGTTCGAACTGCGCGCAGTGCGGGCAGGTGTAGCTGAAGATTTCGGCGACTTCGATCTTGCCGGCGACCGGCTCGTAGGGCTGGCCTGCCGGGATCTCATCGTAATCGGTGCCGACCGTCGGGGCCGGGCCGGCCGGCGGCGTGGCCACGGCGGCGGGCTGGATCGTCGTGGCTTCCGGCGAGGCGGGAGCGGCCGGCGCGCCGTCGGCCGGGGCCGCGGTGGCGGCATCGGTGGCGGCCGGAGCGGCGGCATCGGCCGGGGCCGCGGTTTCGGTCTTGGTGCAGGCGGCGAGCGCGAACAAGGCGCTCAGCACGAGCGGATAGCGGGACAACGAAGCCATACGCGAATTCATCAGGGAAATCTCCGCAATACGTTCAAAGGAAGTGTGGGCATCGGCGCCGGGCTGAAGCGCTCGTCGCGATGCCGACAGGAGCGGCGTTCAGGATAACGGCCGCGGCAGGGAAGGGGGAGTGCAGGGTTCGGCCGGGATACGGAAGGGGCGAGCCGTGGTGGCGAGTCGCGACCCCCGCACCCCACCGTCGTAGCGATCAGCGCTTGCCCGCGCGTTCGCGCGCGACCAGGTGATCGGCGACGCGCAGCATGTCGTCGAAGCCCTTCTGGGTGGTCACGCGGTACTTGCCGGCGACCACCAGCGACGGCGTGCCGTCGACGCCAGCGGCCATGATGAAGGCCTTGGCGCGCTCCATCGCCTTGGCGGTGGCCGGGCCGGCCATGGCGGCGGCGAAGGCCTGGCGGTTGGCGCCGTATTGGGCATAGAAGCCGGCGATCTCGTCGGTCGAGGCGTTCTGGATCGGCAGGCGGTGCTGCTCGTGCAGGGCGCTGAACATGGCCTCGTGGGTCTTGCCGAGCAGCTTCATCGACTGCGCGGTGTAGAAGGCCTGCGCATACGGGTTCCAGTAGCCGCCGAACGGCGCGGCCAGCGGCACGAAGTTGACGTCGGCCGGCTGCTTGGCGCGCCAGGCGGCGACCTGCGGCTCGAAATGCGCGCAGTGCGGGCAGGTGTAGCCGAACACTTCGACGACTTCGACCTTGCCCTTGACCGCGGCGAAGGGCTTGCCGCCTTCGATCTCGACGTAATCGACGCCGGCTTCCGGCGCCGGGCCCGCGGGCGCGGCCGTCTTGGGCGCGGCGAACGCGGCGAACGGAAGCACTGCGAGCAGGAACAGGGAGGCCAGGCGTGGATTCATCGGAAAGTCTCGTCGGTGGCGGAATGAACGGGCGTGAAGCTTGCGCCCTCCGGCGACGGCCGGCCGGGCATAAAAAACGCCGGCACCAAGGATAGCGGCCGGCGTCTTCAACAGGAGTAACGATACGACCCCGGTGTGCGCCAGAAGTTCCACTACCGCGACAAGCGGTGACCGTGGTCACCTTATGCGCGGGCCTGTCTGGACACGCCGTCCGACCAGGCTGCCTGATCGGGCCCGTTGATCAGGCTCGCTGATCAGGCCGGCTGACCAGGCGCCGCAACGAAAAACGCCGGCCTGTCGCCAGGCCGGCGTTCGTCTGCATCGCGTTGGCGCGAGGCTCAGCCCTGGGTGGGCTGGGCCGGTGCGGCCGCCGGAGCGGCCGGAGCCGCGGCGGGCGTCGCCGCCGGGGCCGGAGCGGCCGGGGCGGGTGCTGCCGGTGCGCTGGCGGCCGGTGCGGCCACTGCCGGAGCCGGCGCATCGGCGGCGGCGACGTCGTCGGCGCGTTCGTGCAGGCCCTGCAGGTAGCTCGACAGCGAACCGATTTCCTCGTCGCTGAGCTGCTTGGCGACCGTCGCCATGATGTTGAACAGGTGCGGATCCTTCTGCGTGGTCGTGCCGGCGCGGTATTCCTCCAGGCGACGCTGCGAGTAGGCGGCCTGCTGGCCGGCGATGTGCGGGTAGGCCGGGCCGGGGTTGCCGGCGCCGCTGGGGCCGTGGCAAGCCATGCAGGCCGGGATGCCGCGGGCCTTGTCGCCGTTGCGGAACAGTTGCTCGCCGACTTCGAAGAACTTCTTGCCCTTGTTGACGCCCGAGGCGATCAGGCTGTCGTCGGCGACGCCGGCGCCGGACTTCTGGGTGGCGAAGTAAGCGCCCAGGTCGCGGGCGTCCTGGTCGCTGAGGGCGTCGGCGAAGGGCTTCATCGCCGCGGCCATGCCGGTATTGCGCTCGCCGCTCTTGAACAGGGCGATCTGGTGGGCGATGTAGCGCTCGCTCTGGCCGGCCAGGCGCGGGTACTGCGGATCGGTCGGGTTGCCGTCGAGGCCGTGGCAGGCCGCGCAGGTGCCGGCCTTGGTCGCGCCGGCCTTGACGTCGCCCCAGGAGGCCTTCGCCGCGGCGTTCAGCGGCGCGGTCTGGACCGGCTCCTTGTCGGGAATCGGCGTGACCGTGGCTTGGGCGTACGCAACGGCGGCGGCCGCGAGAGCGGCGAGGCCGACGAGGCCTAGAACGCGGGCTTGGCTCATGTAGCTGGGCTCCGAACTACTGGCTTGCTGGGTGGCAGGCTGAAAGGGGCGTACTGGGGACCGGACTGTGCGCAAGCTGCCGCCACCGGAACCTCGGAATTATCTTCGCCGGCCCCGACCGGGTCAACGCGGATTCAGTCTGCGGCACGCCGGAGGGGTGGGCGTGCGATCCTAATGGCATGAACAATCCCCTCGCCCGTGCCCGTTACCTGCTGTCGGCGCACAACGTAAAGCAGCTCCCGCCCGACGGCGGCTTCGAGGTCGCCTTCGCCGGCCGCTCCAATGCCGGCAAGTCCAGCGCCCTCAACGCCATGTGCCAGCAGAACGCCCTGGCGCGGGTGTCCAAGACCCCGGGCCGGACCCAGCAGCTGGTGTTCTTCGACGTCAGCCCTCTGTACCGCGGCCCCGAGCCGGCCCCGGAGCCCGACCGTTTCCTGGTCGATTTGCCCGGCTACGGCTACGCCAAGGTCCCGCAGAACCTGCAGGCCCACTGGCAGGCCTTCCTGGACCGCTACTTCGGCACCCGCGAGGCCCTGCGCGGGCTGGTCGTGGTGATGGACATCCGCCACCCGCTCAAGGACTACGACCGGCAGATGCTCGGTTACGCGGTCGAACGCGGCCTGCCGGCGCATGCGTTGCTGACCAAGGCCGACAAGTTCGGTCGCGGCCAGCAACAGCAGCAACTGATGATGGTGCGCAAGGAACTGAGCTCGGCCTTCGGCGACACGGTCAGCGTGCAGACCTTCTCCGGCGAGTCCAAGCAAGGCGTCGAAGAGGCCTGCGCGGTGGTCTCTCGCTGGCTCGAACTGGTCCCGCCGCCGGCCGTCTGAGCCGGCCGCGAGTACGCGCCCGGCGGATCGTGTTGCAAACGCGACTGGCCGCTCCGCCCGCGCCGACTGCGTTACTTCCTGGGTAGAAGGACTTCCGCGCGACCGCGCGGAGGGCGATCTTCGGCTCAAGGAACGAGATGGACGCGATCACCGACCCCCAGACCATCCTGGCCGCGGGCGCCTATGGCACGGCGCTGCTGTTCTTCGCCTACGGCGCCTATGCGCTGCTCAAGACCCGCAACGCCGAGCAGAACAAGAACGTGCGCTGGTATCTGGGCATCGGCGCGGCGGTGGTGGTGGCGATGATCGGTTTCGACACCCTCAAGAGCTGGCGCAGCGGCGAGCGCGTGGTGCCGAACGTCTATCTGACCTTCTCGCCGCGCTTCTCGGCGATCGACCTGCCCGACCCGGAAATCATCTACCGCGGCCAGGCCTTTTCGCCGAACGCGGCCATCGAGGTCGCCGACAACAACAGCAGCATCAACATCTCGGTCGATTCGATCATCAAGAAGGTCGAGGACCTGCAGCAGAACAACCGCGACCTGCAGAACGCGGTCGGCAGCGCCGCGCTCGCCAATCAAGCGCCGGAGCTGGCCGACGAGATCGCCGCGGCCAAGGCCGGGGGCGAGGACGCCTGCGCCGGCGGCGATGCGACCCTGTGCGGCTGGAAGCAGCTGTCGGAAGGCAAGCTCGACAGCGCGCAGGAGACCCTGACCCAGGCGGTCAAGGACACGCCGGCCAGCAACCCCAAGACCCGCGCGACCGCGTTGAGCGGGCTCGGCGAGATCTACGTGGGGCAGGGACGCATCGCCGAGGCCCAGGTGGTGCTCAGGAAGGCCGCCGCGCTCGGCAACGAGGGCGCGAAGAAGCGCCTGGACACGCTGGCCCTGCCGCCGCCGGAGCGGCGTTTGCAGCCGGTGCCGACGGTGACGCGCGAGCAACTGCGCCGCGAAGTGCGGGCGGCCCAGCCCGGGCGCGGCTGAGGCCCGGGCAATGGCGCGCCGCCGCTATGGCGTCGGCAGCGGCCGGCTTGCGCTGATCTCGCCGCGCGGGTCGTAGTCGCGCGCGGTGTCGCGCACGCCGTCGCCGTCGCTGTCGAACTCGCCGCTGACCGGGCGGTTGTCGACGTAGTCGATGTGCTTGACCAAGTTGCCGCGTTTGTCGAACCACTGTTCGCTCTGCAACACACCGCGCTTGGCGGCTTGCTGCCAGTCGACCTGGCCGTCGCCGTCGTAGTCGGCGCTGCGGCCGGCGAGTTGGCCGTTTTCGTAGCGGCTGGCGGTCTCGCGCACGCCGTCGAAGTCCTGGTCTTCTTCGATCCCGGTGGGCAGCCCGCGTTCGTCGTAGTGGGTGCGTTGATCGACTTCGCCGTCGCTGTCGCGGTCGGCATCGATGCGCTGCAGGTGCTCGCCTTCGAAAAACAGGGTCTCGTCGGGCCGGCCGTCGTCGTTGTAGTCGATAGGTTGCAGGCTCTGGCGCGGCTGCAGGGCGATGCCGGTGGCGATGGCCCCGCCGAGAGCGCCGGCGATGAGGGCGAACACGATGCCGCCGAGACCTGCGCCGGTGTGGCGCGAGGGCAGGCGTTGGTTCAAGGGGCGATAGAGGTTTCCGCCCTCCACGTGCGCCGGCGTGTCGTCGTCGCCGTAGTCGCGATCGACTTCGTCTGCATCGTCCCGGTCGTCGAGCGGTACGGCCGTGTCCTGCCAGGCCTGGATGATGCTGCGTGCGCGTTCGGCGTCGTCGTCGGCGACTTCGAGCCGGACCGAGCCGCCGGCCGGCAACAGGCCGGCGCCGCCTTCGAGGGCGCCGCCGAACACGAACGAGCGGATGCCTTCCTCCGCCAACAAGCCGCGCACGAGCTGCGCGTCCGCCGAATGGGCGGCGTGGTAAACGATCTGCATTCGGCGTTCCCCCTGATCGCGGACGTCCTGCCGCGAGACCGGAGTATGCCGCCTGACCGAAGTGTGCCGCGAGCTCAGCCGGCTGCGCGCGCGGCGAACACGCCGTAGGGCGGCAGGCGCAGGCGATCGCCGGTCCGCTCGCCCGAGGGCAGGCCGTGGCCGCGATCGATGTGCCAAGTGCCGGCTTCGGACAGATTCAATTCCGCCTCGGCGCCGCTGAGGTTGAAGGCCATCAGCACCGCGTCGGCGCCGCTGCCGCGGACGAAGGCGATCACTGGCTCGTCGCTGGCGAGGAAACGGATCGCGCCGTCGAGCAGGGCCGGCCGGGTCTTGCGCCACGACAGGAAACGGCGGAAGCGGTTCAAGGACGAATCCGGGTCGTGCTGCTGGCGGGCGACGTCGAGGCCGCGATGGCCCTCGGCGATCGGCAGCCACGGCGTGCCGGTGCTGAAACCGGCCTGCGGCGTGCCGTCCCACGGCATCGGCGTGCGGCAACCGTCGCGGCCCTTGAAGGTCGGCCAGAAGGCGATGCTGAAGGGGTCGCGCAGCGCCTCGAACGGCAGCTCGGCTTCGGGCAGGCCCAGTTCTTCGCCCTGGTAGACGCAGACCGAACCGCGCAGCGAGCACATCAACGCGCTGAGCATGGAGGCGAAGTGCGCCGGCTTGTCGCCGCGGCCCCAACGCGAGACCACGCGCTGCACGTCGTGGTTGGAGATCGCCCAGCACGGCCAGCCTTCGAGCATGCGTTCTTCGAGCGCCTGCGCGGTGCCGCGGATATGGGCGACGCTGTAGTCCTCGGTCAGCAGCTCGAAGCTGTAGCCCATGTGCAGGCGGCCGTCGCGGGTGTATTCGTCCATGGTCGCCAGCGAGTCTTCCGAGGAAATCTCGCCGAGCGACACCGCGCCCGGATAGCGGTCGAGCAGGCTGCGCAGCTCGGCCAGGAAGTCGAGGTTCTCGGGCTGGTTGTTGTTGTAATAGTGGTATTGGAAGGCGTAGGGGTTGTCGGGACTGAAACCGCGCCCGACCCGCAGCTCGCGCGCCTTCGGCGGGTTGTCGCGCAGTTGCGCGTCGTGGAAGCAGAAGTTGATCGCGTCCAGGCGCAGGCCGTCGACGCCGCGATCGAGCCAGAAGCGCACGTTGTCGAGCACCGCGGCGCGCACCGCCGGGTTGTGGAAGTTCAAGTCCGGCTGCGAGGCCAGGAAGTTGTGCAGGTAATACTGCTGGCGGCGCGGTTCCCAGTGCCAGGCGACGCCGCCGAACAGCGACATCCAGTTGTTCGGCGCGGTGCCGTCGGGGCTGGCGTCGGCCCATACGTACCAGTCGGCGAACTCGTTGTCGCGGCTTTCGCGGCTGCGCTTGAACCACTCGTGCTGGTCGGAGGTGTGGCTGAGGACCTGGTCGATCATCACCCGCAGGCCCAGCGCATGCGCCTTGGCGAGCAGGCGGTCGAAGTCGTCGAGGTTGCCGAACAAGGGGTCGACCGCGCGGTAGTCGGCGATGTCATAGCCGAAATCGATCATCGGCGACTTGAAGAACGGCGAGACCCAGATCGCATCGACGCCGAGGTCGGCGACGTAGCCGAGCTTGTCGATGATGCCGGGCAGGTCGCCGACGCCGTCGCCGTCGAGGTCGCGGAAGCTTCTGGGGTAAATCTGGTAGATCACCGCGCCGCGCCACCAGGCGTGTTCCTGCGATGCGGCGGGGGTCGGAAGATTGACGGCTGACAAGAGGCGCCCCTGATGGCGTATGCGGTCTTCGTGCTGCACTGCCGCGATGTGCGCCAGCTTAGCGCCGGGCGCGTTCGCGGCTCGCCGGGCTGCATACGTATTCATGCCTAAACGACCGATGAAGTGCGACATGAATGCGACTGCCGGTCATGAATACGTATGCATAAACCGCAGCGGGCGCGATCGCTTGCCTAACATGCGCCTCAGACCGAGGGCGTACGTCGCCCAGGCAACCGCAGCACGCCGCAGTGCGCGCGCGGACGGCACACAGCTACTGGAGGGGAGCATGTCGAGAACGAACCGGGCTTCATCGAACCAACAACGCCACCTGTTGACCGTGGCACTGGCCTCGTTCGGCCTGTGCAACTCGTGGACGGTCTGGGCGGCGGATGCGCCCACCGCGCAGGACACCCCGGCCGCGGCCAGCGTCGAAGCGGCACCGACGAGCGCGGCGCACGAACTCGACGCGGTCCAGGTCACCGGCAACCGCCGCGTGCAGTCGATCCAGAAATACGCCGGCACGATCCAGTCCTTCAGCGGCGAGGATCTGACCAAGCTCGGCATCAACACCGATTTCCGCAACCTGCAGGCGGTGGTGCCGGGCCTGCAGATCACCCGCCAGGAAGGCAAGTACGAGATCTTCCTGCGCGGCATCGGCGCGGCCGACTCGGACTTCTCCTCCGACCCGTCGGTGGCCACTTATTACAACGGCATCTACCTGCCGCGTCCGCGCTCGATCGGGCCGATGTTCTTCGACGTCGACCGCATCGAGGTCAACAAGGGGCCGCAGGGCACGGTGCGCGGCCGCAACGCGACCGGCGGCTCGATCAACGTGATCTCCAAGCGCCCCGAACTGGGCGTGACCAGCGGCGGCCTCAAGGTCGGCGCCGGCAACCACGACTTCACCACCGCCGAGGGCGTGCTGAACCTGCCGATCGGCGACACCTTCGCCCTGCGCGCGGCGCTGTTCGACGAAGAGCGTTCTTCCTATATCAAGAACGGCTACCCCAGCTCGCTGTTCCCGGCCGAAGGCCCGGGCGCGCTCGACAACCAGGCCGCGCGCCTGTCGATGCTGTGGGAGCCCAACGACAAGTTCTCGGCCTACGTCATGCTCGACAAGGTCAGCGAGCGCGGCACCGGCGACCCGGGCCTGTTCGCCGAACGCGGCCTGGCCGCCGGCTACGACATCGACGACCTGTCCGACCCGTTCCGCCAGTACTTCCGCACCCAGGGCAAGACCAGCAACGACATCGAAGGCGTCGCCGGCACCTTCACCTACGCCTTCAACGATGCGGTGTCGGTGGAGTTCAACACCTCCTACCGCAAGTACGAGTTCGACAACCGCAACGCCTCGCGCGAATGGCAGCTCGGCCCGGTTTATCCGGGGTCCGAACGCGAGGCCTATCACAACCCAGAACGCCTGGCCTGGTACGACACCTTCTATCAGTCCGACAAGTCCAGCTCGACCATCAACGAGCTGCGCTTCTTCGGCGACACCGGCAAGCTGATCTGGTCGGCCGGTCTGTTCAATTACGAAGAGAAGTACGACTACACCTCGTGGGACGTCGGCAACGGCTATTTCGGCGACTGCGACTGGTGGCGTCCCGGCACCGTCTGCGGCTGGCAGGACGGCCTGGGCGGCGAGAACCGCGGCGACGACTCCAAGGTCGAGTCGAACGCGGTCTATGGCGACTTCAGCTTCGCCGCGACCGATTCGCTGCGCCTGATCGGCGGCGTGCGCTACACCCGCGACAAGAAGACCGCGCGCGAGTCCAACGTCAAGTACCAGTTTGTGATTCCGGAAGAACTGTTCCAGCAGTTCACCGGCCAACCGATCAACACCGCGACCAATCCCTACACCACCGGCCTGGTGCTGGGTTCGCCCGGCTTCCAGCTGGCGCCTCCCGGCCGCCGCGGCGGCGGCGACCCGAGTATCTGCACCGGCTGGTCGCCGGCCGAGCTGCGCTGCGGCCCGGGCGCGAATTCGCTCGACTATTTCCTCGGCGGCATCCAGAACTTCGGCGCGCAGGACAACTGGTCTCAGTTCCTGACCCGCAACCGCGACCAGATCGACGTGATCGTGCGTTCCGACTTCCCCGGCGGCAAGAGCGTGGATGTCTACGAGGACAGCTACGTCGACTGGCGCGTGGGCTTCGAGTACGACCTCAACCCGCAGGTAATGCTGTACGGCACGGTGTCGACCGGCACGCGTTCGGGCGGCATCAACCGTCCCCTGCTGCTCAACGACGGCAGCGCGCTGGCGCCGACCTTCGAGCCGGAGGAACTGACCTCGTACGAAGCCGGCATCAAGGGCGACTACCTGTGGGGCGAGACCCCGGTGCGCCTGAACGCCTCGGTGTTCTATTACGACTACCAGAACAAGGTGCTGCAGAACCTGATCGACGTGCCGGCGCCGACGCCGACCAACCCGAACGCGACCAGCCGCCAGGTCTTCAACGACAACGCCGCCAACGCCAGCGTGCTCGGTCTCGAGCTCGAAGGCCGGGTCGGCCTGCCGCACGGCTTCAACCTGGGTTACAACTTCACCTACCTCGACGCGACCTTCGACGACTCCAAGGTGCTCGACACGCGTTCCGGCGGCCTGGGCCTGATCGTGCCGCTCGACGGCAACCGCCTGCCGAACACCTCCAAGTACAACGCCAACCTCAGCCTGTCGCAGACCATCGACATCGGCCGCGGCGCGCTGAACTCGTTCGACTGGACGATCAACCTGACCTACCGGTCCGATTACTACCTGACCGCGTTCAACAGTCGCGGCTTCGGGCTGGACGCGGCCGGCAACGTCATCGAGATCCCGCTGGCCGACATGCCGTTCAACAACGGCTCCAACCCCGCCGCGGGCGGCGGCCCGGCCGACGGCATGGCGATGCGCGACGACGTCGGCGGTTTCACCACGGTCAACGTCTCGGCCGGGCTGAACTTCGGCGAAGACAGCCAGTTCCGCATCGACGGCTTCGTCTCGAATCTCACCGACGAGGTGTACTCGGGCAAGGGCTTCGTCAACAACGCGACCAACATCCGCTACCTCAACACCCCGCGGATGTACGGGATCCGATTCTCGTCGCAGTTCTGAGAGCGGAAGCGAAAGCAAAATCCCAGGGGCGAGAGCAAATCCCCCCTAACCCCCCTTTTCCAAAGGGGGGAATAGCACGATGTCACTGAGTGGAGCGGTGCGAGTTGGATAGGACGCTGCTTCGCTGGTCTTCCCCCTTCGACAAAGGGGGGGCGAGGGGGATTTGCTTGTTCCCGCAACCGCGTCGCCTCACCGCGCGGCGCTTCATGCCAGTATCGAGCCCATGACCGAACGCACCGAGCGCAGCGCCACGTCCCGCAAGCCGCAGCTGTCGTTCTGGCAGATCTGGAACATGTGCTTCGGCTTTCTCGGCATCCAGTTCGGCTTCGCCCTGCAGAACGCCAACGTCAGCCGGATCTTCCAGAGCCTGGGCGCGCCGATCGACGATATCCCGATGTTGTGGATCGCCGCGCCGCTGACCGGGCTGATCGTGCAACCCATCGTCGGCTATCTGTCCGACCGCACCTGGACCGGACTCGGCCGCAGGCGCCCGTATTTCCTGGTCGGTGCGGTCCTCGCCACCCTCGCGCTGTTGGCGATGCCCAACTCGCCGACCCTGTGGATCGCCGCCGGCCTGCTGTGGGTGCTCGACGCGTCCATCAATATTTCGATGGAGCCGTTCCGCGCCTTCGTCGGCGACCAGTTGCCGACCTCGCAACGGCCGAGCGGCTATGCGATGCAGAGCTTCTTCATCGGCGTGGGCTCGGTGGTCGCCAGCGTGTTGCCGTTCGCGCTCGCGCACCTGGGCGTGGGCAACACCGCCGGGCCCGGCGAGGTGCCGGATACGGTGCGTTACGCCTTCTATTTCGGCGGCGCCGTGCTGCTGCTCTCGGTCGGCTGGACCGTGCTGCGCACCCGCGAGTATCCGCCGGAGACCTTGCAGTCCTTCGACGATGCCTTGCCCGAGGCGCCGCGGCCGAACCGCGACCGCGTGCGCTGCGCATTGTTCGGCGCCTCCTGGCTCGTGGTCGGCGGCCTCGTCGCCACGACCATTTCGATGTGCGGGCTCGACCGCCAGTTGTACGTGCTGGCCGGCATGATCGGCGCCTTCGGCCTGGCGCTGTTGGTGCGAGGCATGATCGGCGCCGGCGGCGGCTTCGCCACGGTCATGGACGATCTGCATTCGATGCCCTCGACCATGGTGCGGCTGGCGGTAGTGCAGTTCTTCTCCTGGTTCGCCCTGTTCGCGATGTGGATCTACACCACGCCGGCGGTGACCCAACTGCATTTCCACAGCAGCGACACCACCTCGGCCGCCTACAACGAAGGCGCCAACTGGGTCGGCGTGCTGTTCGCGGCCTACAACGGCTTCGCTGCGTTGGCGGCGATTGCGATCCCGTGGATGGTGCGGCGCTGGGGCCTGCGCTGGAGCCATCTGTGCAACGTCGGCCTCGGCGGGCTGGGCCTGATCTCGATCGCCCTGATTCGCGACCCGCAGTGGCTGCTGCTGTCGATGCTCGGCGTCGGCTTCGCCTGGGCTTCGATCCTGTCGCTGCCCTACGCCCTGCTGTCCGACAGCGTGCCGGCGACCAAGATGGGCGTGTACATGGGCATCTTCAATTTCTTCATCGTCATCCCGCAATTGGTCGCGGCCAGTCTGCTCGGTTTTTTGCTGAAGACCTTCTTCCACGGCGAACCGGTCTGGGCCCTGGCGATCGGCGGCGTCAGCCTGTTCGTCTCCGGCCTGTGCGTGCTGTGGGTGCGCGAACCCGGCAGCGGAGCGGCGGCATGAAGACCTTAGCGCTCGCTGCGTTCAGTCTCGTCCTCGCCGGTTGTGCGCACGGCGCACGCGAAACCGCGCCGGCGCGCGAGTACTACGGCACGCTGGAACCGATGGCCGGCGATGCGGTGTACTTCGTCGTCACCGACCGTTTCGTCGACGGCGACCCGTCCAACGACCAGCGCGAGCAAGGCGGGCCGGACCCGCGCACGCGCAGCTTCGATCGTCCGGTGGCGGGCGCGCCGGTCGACGAGAGCGACAACATCGGCTATCTCGGCGGCGACTTCAAAGGCCTGCTCGACAACGCCGGCTACATCCGCGACATGGGCTTCGGCGCGGTCTGGCTGACTCCGATCGTCGACAACCCGGACCAGGCCTTCACCGGCGGCGACGCGGTCACCTGGGGCGGCGCCTTCCAGGACCGCGGCAAGACCGGCTATCACGGCTACTGGGGCGTGGACTTTTATCGTCTCGACGAGCACCTGCCGAGCCCCGGCCTCGATTTCGCCGGCCTCACTCAAGGGCTGAAGCGGCAGGGTCTCAAGACCGTGCTCGATATCGTCGCCAACCACGGCTCGCCTTCGTTCACCATGCCGGCCGACCAGCCCAAGTATGGCGAGATTTACCGCGACGGCGTGCTGGTCGCCGATCACCAGAACCTGGCGCCGGAGCAGCTCGACCCGGCGCGCAATCCGCTGCATCGGTTCTTTCATGCGCAGAAGGACCTGGTGCAGTTGTCGAACCTCGACGATACCAATCCGCAGGTGCTCGACTACTTCGTCGGCGCTTACTCGCAATGGATCGACCAGGGCGCCGACGCCTTCCGCATCGACACCATCCGGCACATGCCGCATGCGTTCTGGAAAGTCTTCGCCGAGCGCATCCGCGCCAAGCGTCCGGGCTTCTTCATGTTCGGCGAAGCCTTCGACTACAGGGCAGAGCATATCGCGCCGTTCACCTGGGCCGAGAACGGCGGCATCAGCGTGCTCGATTTTCCGCTCAAGGAAGGCTTGGCCGAGGTGTTCGGGGTCAAGGAGGCGGGCTACGAGCGCTTATCCCCGCGCCTGTACCTGCGCGACGGCCCGTACGCCAACCCGTACGAGCTGATGACCTTCTACGACAACCACGACATGCCGCGCCTGAGCGCGAGCGACGAGGGCTTCATCGACGCGAACAACTGGTTGTTCACCGCGCGCGGCATCCCGGTGATCTATTACGGTTCCGAGATCGGTTTCCAGCGCGGCCGCGCCGAGCACGCCGGCAATCGCAACTACTTCGGCCAGGAGCGCATCGACGCCGCCAAGACGCACCCGATCCATGCCGCGCTCAAGCGCATCGCCAAGGTTCGCGAGGCCTCGCCGGCCTTGCAACGCGGCCTGCAGTTGAATCTGCTGCTGCAGGGAGAGCGCGCCGCCTTTTATCGTGTCTACCAGCACGCTGGGCAAGCGCAGATCGCCCTGGTCTTGCTCAACAAGAGCGATGGACCGAATACGTTCTGGATTCGCGATTACCTGCAGGCCGGGCGTTGGCGCGCGGCGCTCGGCGGCGGCACGGTCGAGGTCGGCGAGGACGGTGTGATCGAGGCGATCGTGCCGGCGCATGGGGTCGAGGTGTATCTGCTGGATGCGCCGGTGCGGCGGGCGGATTTGGCGGCGGCCTTGGATGAGGCGATGGCGCATGCGCGGCGGCGTTGAGCCGCGATCTATGGCGTGTCGTCTTTCCCTGTAGGAGCGGCGTGAGCCGCGACCACGGGACGCGGATAACTAAAGATGCCGACATCGCACATCGAAGCGATGTGCTGGCGCAGGGTAGGAGCGGCGCAAGCCGCGACCGCGCTGTAACGGGTTTGCGGCGTCTCGTTCAAGCAAGATCGGGATCAAACGCCAAAAGCTTCCGCCACTAAAGCGGCGGGTAACTTTCTTTTGTCTAAAGCAACAAAAGTCCGTCTGGATTCCCTTCGGTCAAAGGTAACCAAAGAAAAATGCTTTTCTTTGAATCACAGGCCCGCACGCGCGATGCATACGCGGGGCTTTTTCATACGGGACATCCTTGTCCCGATGAAAAACGGCCCGCATCCCTGCGGGCCGCCCTCCGGGTCTTCTTTGGCCGTCGCGAGCGCGAGGCTGCGCACAGCAACAGCAAAATCTTTACGGCAACGCCAATCACGACATTCCTGCCCGAAGGATTCCCCCCTTTGTAGAGGGGGGTAGGGGGGATTTGCTTTTGCTCCGCCCCAACTACCGCCGCCCTCACTCCGCGCCGCAGGACTTCCGTATCACCAGCGTCGTCGGCAGGCGGATGCTGTGCGCTTCTTCGTCGCGGACCAGCTTCATCAGGGTGTCGACCAGCAGTTCGCCGGCCTGTTTGGTGTCCTGGAAGATCGTGGTCAGCGGCGGGTGGGCGACGCGGGCCATCGGGATGTCGTCGAAGCCGATCACCGAGACGTCTTCGGGCACGCGCAGGCCGTGTTCGGTCAGGGCGCGCATGGCGCCGAGGGCGATCAGGTCGCTGGCGGCGAACACGGCATCGAAGGGCAGGCCGCGTGCGAGCAGTTCGCGCGCGGCGTCGTGGCCGGCGTCTTCGGAGCTTTCGGCGTCGACCTGCAAGGCGCGGTCGAGGGGCAGGCCGGCTTCGTTGAGGGCGCGCTCGCAACCGAGGAAGCGGTCGAGGAATTCCGGGTAATGACTGGAGGCGTCGCCGAGAAACGCGACCCGGCGCCGGCCCAGGCCGACCAGATGGGCGCCGGCCTGGTGGCCGCCGCCGACGTTCTCGCAACCGATCGACAAGCCCGGCTGATCGGGTAGCACCGCACCCCAGCGGACGAAGCGCGTGCCCTGTTCGACCAGTTTCTGCAGCTTGCCCTGGTAGGCGAGGTAGTCGCCGTAGCCGAGCAGGATCAGGCCGTCGGCCTTCATGCTGTCTTCGTAGTCGGCGGCCCAGTCGTCGGACAGTTGCTGGAACGAGATCAGCAGGTCCTGGCCGTGGCGCGCGCAGGCGCGGGTGATCGAACCGAGCATGGACAGGAAGAACGGGTTGATGTGCGACTCGTCCGGGGTCGGGTCCTCGAACAACAGCATCGCCAAGGTGCCCGAGCGCTGCCGGCGCAGGCTGGAGGCGTGGCGGTCGACCTTGTAGTTGAGCTCGCGCACCACCGCTTCCACGCGCTTGCGGGTGTCGGCGTTGACCAGCGGGCTGCCGCTGAGCACGCGCGACACCGTGGCCTGCGAAACGCCGGCGAGGTGGGCGATGTCGACCGAGGTCGCCTTGGACTTCTTGCGCATGGGGCTGAGTGTAGCTGTGAAGCCGGGGCTCGGGACTGAGCGCTCGCTTCTAGCCGGCAGCTAAGCTCTTGATTCCCGATTCCCGATTCCCGATTCCCGCCCCTAACCCTCCAGCCGCGGGTCCATCCAGCCGCGCAAAGCGTCGACGGCGGTATTGATCGCCACAATCAGCGCGCCGATCACCAACACCACGCCCAGGACCAGGGTGTAGTCGCGGTTGAGCGCGCCCTGGACGAAGTAGCGGCCCATGCCGGGAATGCCGAACACCTGTTCGACCACGGCCGAGCCGGTGACGACGTTGATCAGCGCCGGCGACAGCCAGGCCACCACCGGCAGCAGCGCCGGTTTCAGCGCATGCGCGAACAGCAGACGCGTTTCCGACAGGCCGCGCGCGCGTGCCGCGCGCAGGTAGTCGGCCGACAGCACCTCGAGCATCGAAGCGCGGGTCAGGCGCGCGCAGTAGGCGATGTTGGGCAGGGCCAGGGCGATCACCGGCAGCACCACGTTGTCCCATTCGCCCCAGCCGCCGGCCGGCAGCCAATGCAGGGTCACGGCGAACAACAGAACCAACAGCGGCGCGACCACGAACTTCGGGATCGCCAGGCCGAGCCCGGCCAGCAGCATCAAGGCGCGGTCGGTCCACCCGCCCGCGCGCAATGCCGCCCACACGCCCAGGGCGACGCCGAGCAGCAGCGCGAGCAGCAAGGCCAGCCCGCCGTTGAGCGCCGACACCGGCAAGGCGTTGGCGATCAGCTGATTGACGGTGTAGTCGGGGTATTGGAACGACGGCCCGAGATCGCCGCGCACCGCGTCGCCGAGCCAGGCCAGGTATTGCATCGGCAGCGACTGATCGAGCCGGTACTGCGCATCGAGCGCGGCCTGCACTTCCGGCGGCGCGACCTTTTCGGCATCGAACGGCCCGCCGGGCGCGGCGCGCAGCAGCACGAAGCACAGCGTGGCCAGCAGCCACAGGGTGATGACCGCTTCCAACACGCGCGCGCCGAGTCGGGCGATGACGGGATGGCCGCTGCGGTTTTCAGTGCGCATCAGACGGTCACGTCGAACAATCGGCCGACCAGGGACGCCGCGGCCATCGCCAACGCACCCCAGAACGCCACGCGCGCGGCGCCGCGCAGGATCGGCGCGCCGCCGGCCCAGGCTGCGAGCCCGCCGGAGATCGACAGCGCCACCAGGGTGGTCGGGATCGCGACCGCTTCCAGACGCCCCGCGGGCGCCGCCAGCACCGCGGCGATCGGCAAGGCGGCGCCGACGACGAAGGCCAGGGCCGAGGCGAGCGCGGCTTGCACCGGGCGCGCGCGCAAGGTCTCGGTGATGCCGAGTTCGTCGCGGGCGTGGCTGCCGAGCGCGTCGTGCGCGGTCAGTTGGCGCGCGACTTCCTGCGCCAGCTCGGGGGTCAGGCCGCGCTGGACATAGATGTGGGCGAGTTCGGCCAGCTCGCTGTCCGGGTCCTCGCGCAGTTCGCGCCGCTCCACCGCGATGTCGGCGCGCTCGGTGTCGGCTTGCGAACGCACCGAGACGTACTCGCCGGCGGCCATCGACATCGCCCCGGCGACGGTGCCGGCGATGCCGCTGGCGAGAATGGTCGCCGGCGTCGCGCCGCTGGCGGCCACGCCGACCACCAGTCCGGCGACCGAAACGATGCCGTCGTTGGCGCCGAGCACCGCCGCGCGCAGCCAGCCGACGCGTTCGGAGCGGTGGGTTTCGCGGTGCCGTCTGCGTGCTTCGGCTTGGGCGGAGGGAGAGCGTGGGGTCATGGCGTCAGGCTCAGCCAGCGGCTCGCGTGCCGGTCCAGCGCGTTCGATTCGAAGCCGCGCACGCGTCGCGACACCAGGTGCTTGGAACTGTAGAAATACAGCGGAATGGCCGCGTCGTCGTTGAGCAGGCGCTGCTCGGCCGCGCGCAGCCAGGCGTTGCGCGCGGTTTCCGACTTCGCCGCATCGGCCTTGGCCAGGCGCTCGCGATAGGGCGCACTGTCGTAGCCCATCCAGTTCAAGGGGCCATCGCTGCCGAACGCGGCCAGGAAGTTGCGCGCGTCGGCGAGGTCGCCGATCCAGCCGCCGCGGAACACCTGGGTGATGGTGCGCTGCTTGCGGTTCTGCACGAACACTTTCCATTCCTCGTTGCGCAGGCGCACCTGCACGCCGAGGGTCTGCCGCCACATCGCCGCGACCGCCAGGGCGAGGCGGCGGTGCGGCGTCGACGTGTTGTAGCGCAGCTCGATCACCAGCGGGTTGGCGCTGGAATAACCGGCGTGGCGATACAGCGCGCGCGCATGCGCTTCGCGCTGCGCTTGCGGCCGCGTCGCCCAAGTCGTGGTCGCAGACGTGTAGCCGGCGATGCCCGGCGGCACGATGCCGTAGGCCGGGGTTTCGCCCAGGCCGGTGACGTAACGAGTGAGCTTGTCGCGATCGATCGCCATCGACAGCGCGCGGCGCAGGGCCAGGGCGCGGTTGTCGCAGTCCTGGGTGGCGCAGGCGTCGCTGCGGAACGCCGGGCGGGTGACGTTGAGGCCGAGCCAGAACGCGCCGAGGTACGGCGACAGCCGCAGTTGCGAGCCGAACCGCGCGCGCAGCGAGGCCAGCGGCTGCGGCGGCACCACCTCGGTGATGTGCAGGTCGCCGGCGGCGAAGCGTTGCAGCTCCGCGGCGGCGTCCTCGGTGACCTGGAAGCGCACGCGCTCGATCGCGACCGCCTCGGCGTCGTGGAAGCGCGGGTTCTTCTCCAGCAGCAGATTCGCCTGCGGCGTCCACGCCGCCAGCCGGTAAGCGCCGTTGGACACCAGTTGCCCGGGCCGGGTGTGCTGGGCGCCATGCTGCTCCACGGCCGGCAGGTACACCGGAAACGCGATCGGCAGGGTCAACAAGGCCGGCAACGAGGCGCTGCGGTTGAGTCGGAAGCGAACGCTGCGCGGGTCCGGCGCCGACACCCCGAGCCGTTCCGGCGGCAGTTTGCCGGCCTGCACGGCCTGGGCATTGTCGAGCGCGTCGAACAGCTCGCCGAAGGGCGCCGCGGTGGCCGGCGCGAACGCGCGGCGAAAGCTGGCGACGACCTGGCCGGCGTCGATCGGCTCGCCGTTGCTCCAGCGCAGGTTCTCGCGCAGGACGAAGGTCCAGCTGCGGCCGTCGGCCGACACCGACCAGCGCTCGGCCATGCCCGGCACCAGCCGGCCGCGCGCGTCCTCGGTCACCAGGCCTTCGTACAGATCGCGCAGGACGTTGCCGCAGGCGACTTCCTGGCAGCGGTGGGCGTCGAGTGTGCTCGGTTCGGGACCGTTGCCGCGTTCCAGTTGCGATGGCGCCGCCTGCGCCAGCGCCGCCGGTGCCCACAGCGCTCCCCACAGCAGCGCCCTCGCCAGAAGGGCCCCAACCACGCGCACCCCCGACAGGGGCATTCCTAGCAGATCGGCCAGCGACACGGCTGCACCATAGCGTTGCAAGGCGGGCGTTGTTCGGTGCAAGGCTGGGTCTACACTGCCGGGGTCTTGCGATTGTAGGCGACGTCCCGCATATCCAGACCGTGATTCAGACGATGTTGCAAGCGGCCGGCCTTCGTACAGCGAGGCGCCGGCCGTGGCCGCTAGACCGTTTCGCGACGGCCGGCGGCCCTCCGCGCCAGATGCGCGAGCAGGGCATCCCGCCTTGCAGCAGGTTTTACCAGCGAGGTGGATGTGTCCGGTCCCAGCCAAGTCAAAGATATTGAGATTCCCGATATCAAGGGCGGCGGTCGCGCCATGCTCGTCGAGTACCTGGCGTCGGGCGCGCGCCCGGACTCGGACTGGAAGATCGGCACCGAGCACGAGAAGTTCGGCTTCCGCACCGACGACCTGCGCCCGCCGACCTTCGACGGCGAGCGCGGCATCGAGGCCTTGCTGAAGGGGCTGGTCCAGTTCGGCTGGACACCGGTCGAAGAGAAGGGCCGGGTCATCGCCCTGACCCGCGACGAGGCCTCGGTCTCGCTGGAGCCGGCCGGCCAACTGGAACTCTCGGGCGCGCCGCTGGCGACCCTGCACGACACCTGCGTCGAAGCGGCGACCCATCTGCGCGAAGTGCGCACGGTGGCCGAGCCGATGGGCCTGGGCTTCCTCGGCATGGGCTTCCAGCCCAAGTGGCGCCGCGACGAGATGCCTTGGATGCCGAAGGGCCGCTACAAGATCATGCGCGAGTACATGCCCAAGGTCGGTTCGCTCGGCCTGGACATGATGACCCGCACCAGCACCGTGCAAGTCAACCTCGACGTGCGCGACGAGGCCGACATGGTGCGCAAGTTCCGCGTCTCGCTGGCCCTGCAGCCTATCGCGACCGCGTTGTTCGCCGACTCGCCGTTCACCGAGGGCAAGCCGAACGGCTATCTGTCTTATCGCTCGCATATCTGGACCGACACCGACCGCGACCGCACCGGTCTGCTCGACTTCGTGTTCGAGGACGGTTTCGGTTACGAACGTTATGTTGACTACCTGCTCGACGTGCCGATGTACTTCGTCTACCGCGACGGCGAGTACATCGACGCCAGCGGTCAGTCGTTCCGCGATTACCTCGACGCCAAGCTGCCGGCCTATCCGAACCAGCGCCCGACCCTGAAGGATTGGGCCGACCACACCACCACCGCGTTCCCGGAAGTGCGTTTGAAGAAGTACCTGGAGATGCGCGGCGCCGACTCCGGCCCGTGGAACCGCATCTGCGCCTTGTCGGCGTTCTGGGTCGGCCTGCTGTACGACGCCGAAGCGCTCGACGCGGCCTGGGACCTCGTGCTCGATTTCACCCCGGCCGAGCGTCATGCCCTGCGCGACGGCGTGCCGCGGCATGGTTTCCAATTGCCGTTCCGCGACAGCAACGTACTCGAACTGTCGCGCCGCGCGCTGGAGATTTCCGCGCACGGGCTGAAGCGTCGCGCGCGTTTGAACGGTAATGGTGCCGACGAGTCGATCTACCTGGAACCGCTGATGGAATTCGTCGCGATGGGCAAGAGCCCGGCCGAGCGCAAGCTCGAGTTGTTCCATGGGGCGTGGGGTGGGAATGTGGATCCGGTGTTCAAGGAATTCGCGTACTGAGTTCGCTCGGCGGATCGCACCCTCGGTCGCGGCGACATAGCCCCTGTAGGAGCGGCGTGAGCCGCGACCACGGAACGCGCAGAGGGTGCGTCGCCTTCGTCGCTGATCGAAACCTCGAAGCTATCGCAGGGTAGGAGCGGCATCCTACTGGATTTCCTTCGGTCACAAGCCGCGACCGCGCTATCTCGGTTTCGCGTCGTCATCGGCCGCAGCTTCGTTGGTGCTGTGCGTCGCCCAGCACTCGCGAAGGCAATCGAAGACCCGAAGGGCGGCCCGCAGGGATGCGGGCCGTTTTTCATCGGGACAGGGATGTCCCGTATGAAAAATCCCTGCGTCGGCACCGCTCGTGCGGGCCTGTGATTCAAAACAAAAGCATTTTTCTTTGGTGACTTTTGACCGAAGGGAATCCAGACGGACTTTTGTTGCTTTAGACAAAAGAAAGTTACCCGCCGCTTTAGTGGCGGAAGCTTTTATCGTTTGGTCTTGCTTCCATTAAAGCCACAGGCAAGTGCGAAGTACCCCTGTAGGAGCGACGTAAGTTGCGACCACGCTCTGCCGGCCTCCGGCACAACCCTTCAAGAAAGAGCAGAGCTTCCGTCCGCTACGCGGTCGGGTTACTTTCTTTTGCTAAGCCCAAAAGAAATGTAACCAAAGAAAAGGGCTCTCCTTGCAAGGGCACAGGCCACGAGTGCGATGCCCGCGCCGGGATTTTCCGATAAGACGTCCCTGTCTTATCGGAAAACGCCGCACGTCCTGTGCGGCGCCCTCCGGGTCTCCAGGTGTTCTCGCAAGTTCGGAACTGCGCCAAGCTTTCACGGCAACGGCAACGGCAACGGCAACGGCAACGGCAACGGCAACGGCAACGGCAACGTTTGGTGGTTCGCGCCTGCTCTTGGGTAGGAGCGGCGCGAGCCGCGACCGCGAATCTACGGCTGCCGGCGTGGGTGATCGTGGCGGCGTGGTCGCGATTTGTGACCGAAGGAAATCCAGTAGGGCGCCGCTCCTGCCCCTTGAACCGTCGTGGCTGCAGGATTGCTGTTGCTGTTGCTGTTGCTGTTGCCGTGCGTCGCCCAGCACTCGCGAAGGCAATCGAAGACCCGGAGGGCGGCCCGCAGGGATGCGGGCCGTTTTTCATCGGGACAGGGATGTCCCGTATGAAAAAGCCCCGCGTATGCACCGCTCGCGCGGGCTTGTGATTCAAAGCAAAAGCATTTTTCTTTGGTGACTTTCTTTTGTTGCTTTAGACAAAAGAAAGTTACCCGCCGCTTTAGTGGCGGAAGCTTTTATCGTTTGGTCTTGCTTCCATTAAAGCCACAGGCAAGTGCGAAGTACCCCTGTAGGAGCGACGTAAGTTGCGACCACGCTCTGCCGGCCTCCGGCACAACCCTTCAAGAAAGAGCAGAGCTTCCGTCCGCTACGCGGTCGGGTTACTTTCTTTTGCTAAGCCCAAAAGAAATGTAACCAAAGAAAAGGGCTCTCCTTGCAAGGGCACAGGCCACGAGTGCGATGCCCGCGCCGGGATTTTCCGATAAGACGTCCCTGTCTTATCGGAAAACGCCGCACGTCCTGTGCGGCGCCCTCCGGGTCTCCACTTGACCGGCAAAGCGGCAAAGCAGATCAAAATCTCGGCAACGGCAACGGCAACGGCAACGGCAACGGCAACGGCAACGGCAACGGTTGGTGGTTCGCGCTTGCTCTTGGGTAGGGGCGGCGCCAGCCGCCGCCGCATCGCTTCAATCTCGCACCGTCTCTCAATCGCGCTTCGCACGCGCTCCGCTGCGCAATGCCGCGACCGCTCCGATCACGATCAACGCTGCGCCCGCCAGCGTAGACGGCCGTGCGGGGTGGGCGAACAACAGCCAATCCAGGGCGGCGCTGACCGGCACGGCGACGTACATCAGCGGGGCGAGGGTGGAGGCGTTATCCATGCCGCGGTAGGCGAGGTCGCGCAGGGACTGGCTGCCCAGGCTGCACAGCGACATGCCGAGCAAGGCCAGTACCAGCACCGTCGTCGATTCGGTCGTGAGCGGTTGCGAGGGCAGGTGGCCCAGGCCGAGGGCGGCCAGGGGCAGGCCGACCAGCGAGGCCTGCATATACAGCTTGAACTGGTTGCGGAACGGCGGCTGGTGCTGGGCGCTGCGGTAGAACAGCACCTGCGAGGCGGCCATGGCGAAGCCGCCGAACAGCGAGATCAAGGCGGTGCTCTCCAAGCCGCGCAACGCAGGTTGCAGGACCACCAGCACGCCGGCGAAACCGATCGCCAGGCCGCACAGCGCCGCCGGGCGCAGGCGCTCGCCGAGCCAGACGCGCGCGATCAGCGGGATGAACAAGGGCCCGGTGTTGTACAGCAGCACCGCGTGCAGCAGGTCGCCGCGCATCGCCGCCAGGACGAAGCAGCCTTGCGAGATCACCACGCACACTGCCCGCACCCAGCCCGGCCGGTCGGCGCCGGACCAGACCGCGCGCCAGTCGTCGCGGCGCGCCAACGCGACCAGGCACAGGCCCGGGATCATGAAGCGCAGCCAGGTCACCAACTCCGGCGGCAGGCCGCGGGTGTAGCGGCTGAGCAGGGCGAGCAGGGCCAGGCAGATCGAGGCGCTGGCCATGAGGCCGGCGCGCATTGCCAAGGGGCGGGACGGTGCCGGCGCGGCGGCGAGCGGCAAGGGGGCTGCAGTCATGTGGTAAATCTAGACAGTCACTCGGTTCGTATAAACCGAGAAATCCAAGAGTAGCGGTAAGTAAATATGACCACTTCCGATCCACCGTCGCGGCGCCTCCCGCCCCTGCGCGCCCTGCAGGCCTTCGCCGCCGTGGTGCGCTACGACGGCATGCGCCGCGCCGCCGAGCGCATGCACCTGAGCCATGCCGCCCTGAGCCAGCACGTGCAGCATCTGGAGGAAGCCTTCGGCCTGCGTCTGCTCGACCGCAGCGGCGGGCGGGCGCGGCCGACGCCGCTGGGGCGCGAATACGGCGAGGCCCTGATCGCCGGCTTCGAGCAGATCGAAGCGGCGACCGCGCGCCTGCGCATGCGCGGCGACGAGGGGCGGCGGTTGATCCTCGGTGCGCCGACCAGCCTTGGGGTGAGCCTGCTGCTGCCGCGCATCGAAGAATTTCCCGCCTACGCCGGGCTGGACCTGCAGCTGTTCTGCCCGGCGACGGCGCAGGACTTGGCGCAGGGGCGCATCCACGCTGCCTTGTTGCACCGCGAACCGCAGGCCGACGGTTTGCACGGCGAGCTGTTGTTCGAGCAGGCGATGCTGCCGGTCGCGGCGCCCGAATTGCACGCGCGGCTCGATCGCGAGCGCTGGTGGCAGGATCCGTTGCCCGGCGTGCGCCTGCTGCATGTCGTCAGCGACGGTTGGCGTCATGACTGGCCGACTTGGTTCGGCGAGGATCCCGCAACCTGGCCTCTGCCGCATCTGCGCCTGTCTTCGCCGATGCCGGCGCTCAGTGCGGTGCTGGCCGGGCAGGGCATCGCCTTGATGTATCCGCGCCTGATCGCCGAGCGCCTGACCAGCGGCGAACTGCTGCCCTTGCCGCTGCCGCAGCCGGCGCCGGTCAAGCGCGTCTATCTGGCCTGGTTGCCGGAAGCGCAGGGCAGCGCGCGCCTGGGGCATTTGCGCGACTGGCTGGGCGGCTTGTTGCGGGCCGACGACGATGCCTAGCGCGCGCCGGCCAGGCCGGTCGAAGCCGCGGCGGATGCCGGCGCTCGAAGCACACCGAGGGCAGCGGCGCCCCTCTGGCGCGGCGGCTGCCGAATCACCACACTAGCGCCCGAATATCTCGCAAGGATCGCGTCATGCCGTATCTGGGGCTGGGGTTGCACGTCATCGTCGCGTTGTGTTTCGCCGTGCACGTGGTGCGCAGCGGGCAGGACCGTTACTGGTTGATGATCCTCTTCATGTTTCCGCTGCTCGGCAGCGTGGTCTATGGCTTGGCGATCTGGCTGCCGGAGCAGCGCCACAGCCAGCACGGCCGCGCCCTGGTCGGCAACGTGCGGCGCCTGCTCGATCCGGACCGCGAGTTGCGCGAAGCGCAGGATGCCTACGAGACCGCGGCCACCACCGACAACCGCCTGCGTCTGGCCGATGCCTTGCTGGGCAAGCAGCGCCCGGCCGATGCGTTGCCGCTGTATCGCGCTTCGCTCAGCGGCATCCATCGCGACGATCCCGACATCCAGGTCAAGCTGGCGCAGGCCTTGCTCGAAAACGGCGAGGCGGCGCAGGCGCAGGCCGTGCTCGACGAACTGATCGCGCGCCGTCCCGACTTCCGTTCGCCCGAGGGGCATTTGATCTATGCGCGCGCCATTGCCGCGCAGGGCGACCGCGCCAAGGCCCGCGACGAGTTCGAGACCCTGCTCGGCTACAGCAGCGGTTTCGAGCCGCACGTGCGCTATGCCGAAACCCTGGTCGCTTGGGGCGAGCTCGGCCGCGTGCGCGAGCTGTGCGTGCAGGCGCAGACGCGGGCGAAGCGCTTGCCGGCCTATGCGCGGCGTATGAACAAGCCGGCGTTGGACCGTCTCAAGGCGCTGGAGAAGCAGGCGTCGGCGCCGTGATGGGCGCGACGCCCGCTAATCGTTTCTTGTGAAATCGTTTCGTTTGTAATCGATGGCGCCGCTAGAACCGATACGCATATCGGTAGAACCGGCGCGCTGCGAAGTCTCGACGACGGTCTCGGTGGCGGCCGCGGGTAAATGCTGTGTTCCTCCGGAATTCCCAGCCCGCAAGAGCTAAAGCGGCGTCCGCCGCGACGACCGGCGTGCTCGTGCGTACCTCGCCGCGGACGCTGGACAGCGCGATACGCCCCAGCGGGCGGCAACGCAGTCGCCGCGCCGGTGTTGTAGCCTTGTCGGATGAATGTCCTCCTCGATACCAGCGACGAACCGTTGCGCGCCGTAGACTTCGCTTCCACCGACGCGCTGCTGCGCGACGACGTCAAGATGCTGGGCGCGCTGGTCGGCGAAATCCTCGCCGAACAACGCGGGCCGGGCTTCCTCGACGAGGTCGAGCGCTTGCGCCGCGCGGCCATTCGCCGGCGCGAGGCGCAGGCCCCGATCGGCGCACTCGCCGAAGCGCTCGCCGACACCGATCTGGACCAGGCCAGCGACCTGGTGCGTGCGTTCGCCACCTATTTCCAGGCGGTGAACCTGGCCGAACGCGTGCACCGCATTCGTCGCCGCCGCGACTACGAGCGCAGCGGCGCCGGCGCGCAGCCGGGCGGTTTGCGCGATGCGCTGGGCGTGCTGTCGCGCCAGGGCGTCAGCGCCGAAGAAGTGGCTGCATTGTTGCCGCGTTTGCGCATCGAACCGGTGTTCACCGCGCACCCCACCGAAGCGGTGCGGCGCGCCTTGCTCGAGAAAGAACGCCAGATCGTCGGTTGTCTGGTCGACGATATCGACCGCGGCCGGACCCCGGCCGAACGCCGCGCCGACCGCGAACGCATCCGCGTCGCCCTCACCGCGAGTTGGCAGACCGCAGAGGCGCCCGCGGCCAAGCCGAGCGTTGCCGATGAGTTCGAGCACGTCGGTTTTTATCTGTCCGACGTGCTGTATCGCGTGCTGCCGGTCTACTACGAAATGTTCGAGGAGGCGCTGCGCGAAACCTATGGCCCGTTCGCGCCGTTGCCCGACGTACTCGGTTTCGGCACCTGGGTCGGCGGCGACATGGACGGCAACCCGAACGTCGGCGCTGACACCATCGCCGCGACGCTGTCCGGGCAACGCGCGCTGGTGCTCAACGCCTACCGTCGCGAACTGGGCACCTTGGCCGAACTGCTGAGCCAATCGGTCACGCGCGTGCGCATCGACGATGCCGTGCTGGCCCGCGTTGAGGACTACCGCTACCAATTGCCGAAGGCGGCGCAGCTGCTCAAGCCGCGTCACGCCGACATGCCCTACCGCAACCTGCTCAGCCTGATGGCCGCGCGCCTGCAGGCCACGGTCGACGAGAGCGTGCACGGCTATCCGGATGCGGCGACCTTCCTGGCCGACATCGCCCTGATCGAACGCAGCCTGGCCAACAACCAGGGTGCGCACGCCGGCAGTTTCGCCGTGCGCCGCCTGCGCCGCCGCGCCGAATGCTTCGGCTTCCATCTCGCCAGCCTCGACCTGCGCCAGGATTCGGGCACCCACGATGCCGCGCTGGCGGCGCTGCTCGACCTGCCCGAGTGGGCGTCGCTGGATGTCGCCACGCGCGCCGCGCGTCTGCACACCTTGCTCGACGGCGATGCGCCGCCGGCACGGGCCGCGGCCGGCCCGGCTCAACCCACCCTCGACGTGTTCCGCGCTGTCGCCCGCCTGCGCCCGCGCTACGGCGAGCGCGCCTTCGGCCCCTACATCGTGAGCATGAGCCGCAGCGCCGCAGACGCCCTGGCGGTGCTGGCCCTGGCCAAGACCGCCGGCTGCGTCGATCGCGACGGCCGCGTGCCGCTCGACGTCGCGCCCCTGTTCGAGACCGTCGACGACCTCGACGCCGCCGCCGACACCTTGCGCGCCTTGTTCGCCGATCCGATGTACCGCTCGCATTTGCGCGCGCGCGGCAACCGCCAGGTGGTGATGCTCGGTTATTCCGACAGCGCCAAGGACGGCGGCATGGTCGCCTCGCGCTGGGCCCTGCACCGCACCCAAAGCGCCCTGACCACCTTGGCCGCCGACAGCGGCGTGCGCATCGCCTTCTTCCACGGCCGCGGCGGTTCGATCAGCCGCGGCGGCGGCAAGACCGAGCGCGCGGTGATCGCCGCACCGCGCGGTTCGGTCGACGGTTATTTGCGCCTGACCGAACAGGGCGAGGTGATTCACCGCAAGTACGGCATCCGCGCGCTGGCCTTGCGCAATCTCGAACAGACCACCGGTGCGGTGCTGCGCGCGACCCTGCGCCCGCGTCCGCCGGAACCGCGCGGCGACGGTTGGCGCGCGATGGCCGCCGAACTGGCCGCCGACGCACGTGCCCACTACCGCGCGCTGGTCCATGAGGACGAGTTGTTTCCGGCCTACTTCCGCGCTGCCACGCCGATCGATGTGATCGAGCGGCTGCGCATCGGTTCGCGTCCGGCCAAGCGCGCCGGCATCGGCGACATCGGTTCGCTGCGCGCGATCCCCTGGGTGTTCGCCTGGTCGCAGAACCGCGCCGGGCTAACCGCCTGGTACGGCGTCGGCACCGCGCTCGAACAGGCCCTGGCGCGCCACGGCCGCGAGGCCTTGAACGAGATGTCGCGCGACTGGATGTTCTTCGGCACCCTGATCGACGACCTCGAAATGGTACTGGCCAAGTCCGACCCGGCGATCTTCGAACGTTACTCGATGCTCGCCCAGGACCTGCCGGAAGGCGACCTGCATGCGCGCTTCCATCCCGGCATCGCCGAAGAATTCGAGCGCACCCGGCGCGCGGTGCTGGCGATCAAGGGCAGCGACGAATTGCTGACCGGCGACCACCGCCTGCGCCAGTCGATCCGGCTGCGCAATCCCTATGTCGACCCGATCAGCCTGCTGCAGGTCGACCTGCTTGCGCGCTGGCGCGCCGCCGGCCGTCCCGACGATGCCTTGCAGCAAGCGCTGGTGGCGACGGTCAATGGCATTGCGGCGGGTGTGCAGAATACGGGTTGATTAGGGGTTCGGGATTCGTGGTTTGAGATTCGGTTATGCCGTACTCCCAGGGTAGGAGCGGCGTCCTACTGGATTTCTTTCGGTCACAAGCCGCGACCGCGCTGCGTCGTTCCCGCGCCGTTACCGTCCCTCCTGTAGGAGCGGCGTAAGCCGCGACCACGGCCTCGCACCTACGGCGCAGCTGTGGGTTCGCAGTCGCGACTTACGTCGCTCCTACGGAAAGCGGTGCAACCAAGGGTAGGGCGGCGTCCTACTGGATTTCCTTCGGTCACAAGCCGCGTCCGCGCTGCTTCGGTCTCGCGCAGCTACCGCCCCTCCTGTAGGAGCGGCGTAAGCCGCGACCACGGCCTCGCACCTACGGCTTAGCTGTGGGTTCGCAGTCGCGACTCACGTCGCTCCTACAGAAAGCGGTGCGACCAAGGGTAGGAGCGGCGCAAGCCGCGATCGCGTTGTGTCCTATTGCGGCGTCTGTGGCTGTAAGACGATGAAACAACTGCAAGAGCAACTGCAAAGCTTCCGTCCGCTACGCGGCCGGGTTACTTTCTTTTGCTAAGCCCAAAAGAAAAGTAACCAAAGAAAAGGGCTTTCCTTGCAAGGGCACAGGCCACGAGTGCGATGCTGTCGCCGGGATTTTTCGATAGGACATCCTTGTCCTATCGAGAAACGGCGCACGTCCTGTGCGGCGCCCTCCGGGTCTCCATCTGTCTCGCGAGTGTTTCGCCCCGCCAAGCTCTTCAGCAACCGCAACCGCAACCGCAACGCGGGGCTAGGGATGGTGTCGACCCACGTCGCTAATGCCCTTGCTGTGCGCCATCTCAGCCTCGCGAAGGCAATAGAAGACCCGGAGGGCGGCCTGCATGGATGCAGGCCGTTTTTCATCGGGACAGGGATGTCCCGTATGAAAAATCCCCGCGGATGCACCGCTCGTGCGGGCCTGTGATTCAAAGCAAAAGCATTTTTCTTTGGTTACCTTTCTTTTGTTGCTTATGACAAAAGAAAGTAACCCGCCGCTTTAGTGGCGGAAGCTTTTAGCGTTTGATCTGGATCTGGATCTGGATCTGGATCTGGATCGTGCGGGAACGATACGCCGCGAAACACGTTACAGCGTGGTCGCGGCTTACGCCGCTCCTACAGAGGAGCCCGGCAGCGACGCGAGATCGAGGCATGGCGGTCGCGGCTCGCGCCGCTCCTACCCTGGGCGCGCTGCAGCCCTGGGCGACATCGCCAACGCGGCGCAACCGAATCGGCAATCCCAAATCCAAGCCGCCCCTGATACTATCCCCCAGTATGGTAACCGGCCCGCCGTGGCCGCCGAGGTGCCGCATGCCGCATTCGCCCGCCGAGAAAAAACGCGTCCTCGCCCGGGTGCGCCGCATCAAGGGCCAGACCGAAGCCCTGGAGCGCGCGCTGGAGCAGGGCAGCGAGTGCGCGGCGGTGCTGCAGCAGATCGCGGCCATCCGCGGCGCCATCAACGGGCTGATGTCGGAAGTGCTGGAAAGCCATATCCGCGAAGAGCTCGGCCAGGCCGCGTCGTCGCAGAAGAACCGCAGCGCCAGCATCGACGAAGTCGCCGCGTTGGTGCGCTCGTACCTGAAATAGAGATTCGATCGAACACCGCCGCGTCGCCCGTCGCGACGCCGCACACCGCATCCCTCCCGCCACACGGGACGTCATTGGAGAACGCCATGAAAAGCCGCGCCGCCGTCGCCTTCGCCGCCGGACAACCCCTGCAGATCGTCGAGATCGACGTCGAGCCACCGCGCGCCGGCGAAGTGCTGGTGCGCATCACCGCCACCGGCGTCTGCCACACCGATGCCTTCACCCTCAGCGGCGACGACCCGGAAGGCCTGTTCCCGGCCGTGCTCGGCCACGAAGGCGGCGGCGTGGTGGTCGAAGTCGGCGAAGGCGTAACCAGCGTCAAGCCGGGCGACCATGTGATCCCGCTGTATACGGCCGAATGCCGCAAGTGCAAGTTCTGCCTGTCGGGCAAGACCAACCTCTGTCAGGCGGTGCGCGCGACCCAGGGCAAAGGCGTGATGCCGGACGGCAGCAGCCGCTTCAGCTACAACGGCCAGCCGATCCATCACTACATGGGCTGCAGCACCTTCAGCGAATACACGGTGGTCGCCGAAGTCTCGCTCGCGGTGGTCAACCCCGAGGCGCCGTTGGAAAAGGTCTGCCTGCTCGGTTGCGGCGTCACCACCGGCATCGGCGCGGTCCATAACACCGCCAAGGTCCAGCCCGGCGACACGGTCGCGGTGTTCGGCCTCGGCGGCATCGGCCTGGCGGTGATCCAGGGCGCGGTGCAGGCCAAGGCCCGGCGCATCATCGGCGTCGACACCAATCCGGGCAAGTTCGAGTTGGCCAAGAAGATGGGCGCGACCGACTGCGTCAATCCGAAGGACTTCGATCGCCCGATCCAGGACGTGTTGGTCGAGATGACCGACGGCGGCGTCGATTTCAGCTTCGAGTGCATCGGCAACGTCAACGTCATGCGTTCGGCGCTGGAGTGCTGCCACAAGGGGTGGGGCGAGTCGGTCATCATCGGCGTCGCCGGCGCCGGCCAGGAGATCAGCACGCGTCCGTTCCAACTGGTTACCGGGCGGGTTTGGCGCGGTTCGGCTTTCGGTGGGGTCAAGGGCCGCACCCAGTTGCCGGGCATGGTCGAGCAGGCGATGAAGGGCGAGATCGACCTCGACCCCTTCATCACCCACACCCTGCCGCTGGAACGCATCAACGAAGCCTTCGACCTGATGCACGAGGGCAAGTCGATCCGGACCGTGATTCATTACTGAGCGCGGCGATGAAGCACGTCCAGGTCGTCGACGGCGCCGATAACTGCGTCTACGACGTGTATGCAATCGACGACGAGGGGTTCCGGTGCTTGTTTCCCGACGGGCAGGACGTCGCTTTTATCGATGAAGTGCTGGCCAGAGGCGATCCGGACAGGCTGGATGCCGTATTCGAACGGCTCTGGAAACAGCGCGTGGCCAAGCACGAGATCATCGGCCTGCATGGCTTGCTGTTTTATGGGTTGGAGCACAAGAAGGCTTACTATCCCGACCGCACCGATGCCGGCGCGATCAATCCGAACGGATCGCGCTTGCGTTGAGCTTGGGATGCGGTAGCAAGCGTAAGGCCGACAAGGCGCCCCGCAGGGGCCAATGAAGGCCAACAAGACCACCGAGGACGCCATGGAAAAAATCGAATCGCACGCTTGCTTCGGCGGACGCCAGGAAGTCTGGAGCCACACCGCGACCACGCTGGGCTGCCCGATGCGCTTCGGCGTATACCTGCCGCCGCAGGCCGAGCACGAAGACTGCCCGGTGCTGTACTGGCTGTCGGGCCTGACCTGCACCGAGCAGAACTTCATCACCAAGGCCGGGGCGCAGCAGTACGCGGCCGAGCACGGGTTGATCCTGGTCGCGGCCGATACCAGCCCGCGCGGCGAGGGCGTGCCGGATGCCGAAGGCTACGATCTGGGCCAGGGCGCGGGGTTCTATCTCAATGCGACGCGGCCGAAATGGGCGGCGAACTTCCGCATGTACGATTACGTCGTCGACGAGTTGCCGGCCTTGGTCGACGCGCATTTCCCGACCACCAGCGCGCGGGCGATCAGCGGCCACTCGATGGGCGGCCATGGCGCCCTGATGATCGCGCTGAAGAACCCCGGTCGCTACCGCAGCGTGTCGGCGTTCTCGCCGATCGCCGCGCCGTCGCATTCGCCCTGGGGCGAGAAGGCGTTCACTGCCTATCTCGGCGAGGACCGCGAAGCGTGGAAGGCCTGGGATGCGACGGCCTTGGTCGGCGCCGCGCGCGAGAAACTGCCGCTGCTGATCGATCAGGGCGGCGAAGACGAATTCCTGGTGCCGCAGCTCAAGCCCGAGTTGCTGCGCGTGGCCTGCGAAGTCGCTAAGCACCCGCTCGAACTGCGCATCCGGCCCGGTTACGACCACAGCTATTACTTCATCGCCAGCTACATCGGCGAGCACATCGCGCATCACGCGCGCGCCTTGCACGGCTGAGCCGGTCTCGCCGTTGGGCGCCGTTGCGAACCGCGACGGCGCCGGGAGTGCCTGTACGGCCGCGCTCAGGCGGCGGTGACGTCGCGCAATTCCCAGCCGCTGCCGGCGAGCAGACGCAGGCGATGCTTGATGACCGCACCCGACAGGCCCGTGGTGATGATCAGCTCCACGTGCAGATCGCGCTGAGCCCCTCGCGCCGAGGCATTCGGATCGGTCGCGCCCAGTGTGGGGTCGACCTCGTCGGGCTCGGGCTGCTTCGCGCGCCAGCGCTCGAACAAGCCGTCGCTGCGCAGCGCGGTCTGCAATTGCTCGGCGAAGCCTTCCGCGCTGACCGCGGTGAACGACAGCGACGCATCGCTGCCGCGCGCGCGTTGCGCATCGGGAAGGCTGATGTAGTAACGGGTGGCCATCATGGCGTCTCGAGCGGGGGGTGCCGCTAGCCTAGGCCGGCAAACATTGTTGGTTTGTGAACGCGCGAATTCGGCAAGGAGGCGGCGGTCGCTCAGCGGGCCGCGACGCGCGGCCGCCGTCCCCGGCCGGGTACGGGCGCATCGCGTTCGTCGCCGTACTCGCTGCGCAGGGTCTCGATCAGCGAGTAGACCCAGGGCCGCGTGGCCAGCAACAGGCCGACGCTGCGCCGCTTCGACGGCGGCAGGCTGAGGTCGAGTTCTGCGGCTTCCTTGAACTCCGCCTGCAGGCGTTCCAGCTTGCGCCGCAGCACCGCCAGCGAGGCCGCGCCCAGTTCGCGGATGTCCAAGGCCAGCAGAGCATCCGACGACTGAAATCCATCGAGCAGGAACTCGCGGCTGGCCGCGCCCAGGTAACGTGCGCGCACGGGCCCGTCGTCGCGCCAGGAGAAGTCGCGCGGCACGCGCAGGCGCACCTTGTCGCCGGGCAGCAATTCCGCCAGCCCCAATCGGTCCAGGCGCGCCAACAGGCGGGTCAGTTCCGGCGCGCTCAGGTCGAAGCCGGAGCGGATCGCATCGGTGCGCCAGCCTTGGCAGAGCAGGTGGAACACGGTCATCAGTCGCGGCGACCGCGCCAGTTCCGCTTCCTGTTTCGGGCTCAGATGGCGGGTCTCGTCGCGCGCACCGCGCGCACGGCGTGCGAGCTCGAAGAAGTCCAGGTCGAGCACGGCGCAGATGCGCTCCAGCCGCTCCAGGTCGATGCGTCCGTTCGACAACAGGCGTTTGACGGTGGGCTCCGACAGGCCCAGCGCGCGGGCCAGGTCGGCGTAGCGCCAGCCGCGTTCCTTGAGCACGGTCTTGAGCGCAGCGAGCAGGCGTTCGCGTTCGGCCATGGCGGGAAGGTGCGGGCAGTCGGGATGCCGGGGATCATAATCCGATACCTGATCCAGCGGAGTTGCGATTCTCGATACCGGTCGGCCAAGGTGGGCCGGCCTCGTCAACGGTATCCGTCATGCCCGCCGTCATCGCACCGCCCTGCGCGCCGACCCTGCACCTCAACGACGTCCACTCCGGCCTCAACCGCACCGCAGTCGCCGGCCTGCTGCAGCCGCGCAGCCTGGAACAAGCCTGTGCGGCGGTGCGCGATTGCGCGCGCCTGGGCCGTTCGACCATCGCAGTGGGTGCGCGCCATGCCATGGGCGGCCAGCAGTTCCTGTCCGGCGGCTGGCTGCTGGACACTTCGGGACTGGACCGCATCGTCGATTTCGATGACGAGCGCGGTCTGCTCACGGTCGAAGCCGGCGTGCAGTGGCCGGCGTTGCTGGAATGGCTGGCGCGGCATCCGGGCAACGCCCGCGGCTGGACCATCCGCCAGAAGCAGACCGGCGCCGACGGCTTCAGCCTGGGCGGCGCGTTCGCATCGAATATCCACGGCCGCGGCCTGGCCTACGCTCCGTTCGTCGAAGACGTCGAGTCGATCGTGCTGATCGACCATCGCGGCGATGCGCGCATCGCCGACCGCGAGCGCAATGCCGAATGGTTCGCGCTCGCCGCCGGCGGCTATGGTCTATTCGGTCTGGTCGCGCGACTGACCCTGCGGTTGGTGCCGCGCACGGTGCTGCGGCGCGAGGTCGCACTGCTGCGGGTCGGCGAGTTGATGCCCCACCTGCAGGCGGCGATCGCCGAGGGTTGCAGCTACGGCGACTTCCAGTTCGCTATCGACCCGAACAGCGACGACTTCCTCGACCTGGGCATCGCGTCCTGCTATCGGCCGCTCGCCGACGCCGCGCCCGACCCCGCGCCGCGCCATCTCGGCGGCGAAGATTTCGCCCATTTGCTGCGCCTGGCGCACGTCGACCCGAGCCGCGCGTTCGCCGAGTACGCGGCCTTCTATCTGGCCACCGACGGTCAGCGCTATGCCTCCGACAGTCAGCAGGCCGGCGTCTACCTGGACGGCTACCACGCCAGCGTCGACGCGGCGCTGGGGCATTGCGGCTCGGAGATGATCACCGAGCTGTACGTGCCACGCGCGCGTCTGGCCGGGTTCATGGCCGCGGCCGCCGACTGCCTGCGACGCCACCGCGCGCAGCCGATCTACGGCACCGTGCGGCTGGTGTGCGCGGAACGCAGCAGCATGCTGGCCTGGGCGCGCGAGGACTGGGCCTGCATCGTGTTCAATCTGCACGTGCGCCACGATCCGGCCGGACGCATCGCCGCCGCGGTCGCGTTCCGCGCCCTGATCGACGAGGCCCTGGCCTGCGGCGGCAGCTACTACCTGACCTACCATCGCCATGCCACGCGCGATCAGGTCGAGGCAGCCCATCCGCAGTTCCGCGCCTTCCTTCGCCGTAAGCGCGAGCTGGACCCGGACCGGCGTTGGGACAGCGACTGGTTCCGCCATCACGAAGCGCTGTTCGCGCGGGGCGACGAATGAAGGGCTTGTCCACCGCGATGCTGGTCGCCGCCGCCACCGCGCAGCACGGTTACGGCAGAGTCGAATCGACGCCGCAGGCGCAACTTGCCCGGGCCTGCCTGGAGCGCTGCGGTACCAGCGGCCGCGGCCTGTTGCGACTCGTCGATCATGCCCTGGGCCGCGTTTGCGTGAGCGTGCTGGAAACGCTGGCCCTGCCGGGCTTGCGCGGGCACTACGCCTGGCGCAAGCGGCGCATCGCGCAATGGGCCGACCGCGCTTGCGCGGACGGCGCGGCGCAGGCGGTGTTGCTCGGCAGCGGCTACGACGGCCTGGGTTGGCGCCTGGCGCAGCGGCACCCGATGCTGCGAGTGTTCGAACTCGACCGCACCGATAGCGTGGCGATCAAACGCGAGGCGTTGCGCCAGTTGCAAGCGGACATGTCGCGTTTGCGGCTGCTGGGGACCGATCTGGAACGCGACGATGCGCTGGGCACGCTCCTCGCCGATCCCGCTTTCGATCCCGATCGGCCGACCCTGTGCGTGGCCGAAGGCGTGCTGATGTATCTGTCGTCGGCGCGCGCGCAGCACCTGCTGCGCGGATTGGCGCAGGGTCTGCCGCATCCGATCCTGATCGCCACGGCGATGGAACCGTGGTGTGGCCGGCCGCGCTTCCGCCGCGAACGGCCGTGGGTGCGCGGTTGGTTGCAGCGGCGCGGCGAGCCGTTCCGCTGGGGCTGCGAGCGCGGCGCGATCGGCGCATGGCTCGGCGAGTGCGGCTGGAGGCTGCGTGCGCTGGCCGAGCCGGGCGACCCGGACGATCCCGATCCGAGTCCCGGCGAATGGCTGTTCCTGGCCCATTGCGCGGCGGCGCCGCCGCGTTAATCCGACTAAGTGCGCGGCGGCTCCGCCGCCGCGCTGGTCGCGCCTCAGTCTTCGTGCGCTGCGTGCGCCTCGTGCGGGCCATGTCCCTTCGGGCAATGGCAGACCGAGGTCGGGCCGAATTCGATGCCGAAGGTCTGGCCGTCGCGATGGCGCTGCCAGTAGAAGTTCGGCGCCTTCTCGCCCAGATTGCCGAGTTCGGCCATGTCGGCATCGACGTCGAACAAACGCCCGTCGACCATCACATAGCGGGTGTCGATGGTCGCGCGGATGTTCTCCAGCGGATTGCTGTTGAGCACCACCAGGTCGGCCTTCTTGCCGGCTTCGAGCGAACCGAGCTGCTTGGACAGGCCGAGATAATCGGCGCCGTCGATGGTGGCCGCGCGCAAGGCCTCGAAGTTGCTGAAACCGCCCTGCGGCAGCATCCAGATTTCCCAGTTCGCCGACAGGCCCTGCAATTGGCCGTGGCCGCCGACCTGGATCTTGACGCCGGCGTCGCGCAGCTTCTTCACCGACTTGGCGACCTGCACATGCCAGTAATCCCAATCCGGCGCGGTCTCGCGGCGGATCGAACGCGCGTCGAGGGTTTCGCGCGGGAAGAAGCGGTTGAGCTTCTTGTCTTCCCAGACGTTGTCGCGCGCATACCACCAGTACTCGCCGGACAGGCCGCCGTAGCTGACCACCAGGGTCGGGGTGTTGCGCACGTCGGTCTGCCGCCACAGTTCGACCACGTCCTTGTACAGCGGCGCGACCGGGATGTTGTGCTCGATGCCGGTAACGCCGTCGAGGATCATCGGCATATTGTGGTTGAAGGTCGAACCGCCTTCCTCGACCACCAGCATGCCCAGCTCGCGCGCGGCCTGGTTGATCTGCTGGTGCTGTTCGCGGCGCGGCTGGTTGTAACTCTTCACCGAAAACGCGCCGTTGGCCTTCATCCGGCGCAGGTGGCTGCGGGCGTCGTCGATCGAGTTGATCACCGCCTTGAAGTCGCCGTCGGCGCCGTACAGGATCGTGCCGGTCGAGAACACGCGCGGGCCGACCATCTTGCCGGCCTTGAGCAGCTCGGCTTCGGAGAACACGAACTCGGTGGTCGCCGAGGGATCGTGCATGGTGGTGATGCCGAAGGCGAGGTTGGTGTAGTAGGCCCAGTTCTGCTGCGGGACCACACCCTGGCCGAAATGCGCGGCGTGCGCGTGCACGTCGATATAGCCCGGCAGGATGGTCTTGCCGGTGGCGTCGATGACGCGCGCGCCGGCCGGCACCGCGACCGCGCCGCTGGCGCCGACCGCTTCGATCTTGTCGCCGCGCACCACCACGGTGGCGTCCTCGATCACTTCCTGCGCAGTCTCGGCGTTGCGCATCGTCACCACGCGCGCGTGGGTGAAGGCGACGGTGTCGCGCGCTGCGTACACCGGCAGATCGAGGCCGACGCGTACGCCGGGTTCGTCGGCCGACGGCTTGGCCGGCGTCGCCGGCGCGCCCGGCAGGAAGGCGAAGGCCTGGTTGAGCGGGCGCGAGTAATAACGATCGCCGACCATCCAATGCAGCGACTTCGAGTCGGCAGCCCAGTGCAGATAGCTGCCGACGTCGGCGCTGACCGGCGTCACCGGCATCGCCTTGCTGTCCTTGCTCAGTTCGACCGAGCTGCCGGTGGTCATCAGCGGCGCGACATAGGCGTTGAACAACTCGGTGAACGCCACCCACTTGCCGTCCGGGCTGATGCTGACCGAGTCGACGTACTTGAGGTTGTAGACCTCGCGCGGCTCCTCGCCGTGCAGGCCGACCGACATCAGCTTCTTCTTCAGGCCGCCGCCGGTGAGGTAATACACGCGGCTGCCGTCGGCGCTGAACTGCGGCGCCTCGCCGTTGTCGGCGACGCGGGTCGGCTTGCCGCCGTCGGCCGACTTCACGTAGATGCCGCGATCGGCCGACCACAGGCTGCCGGTGAGACCGCCGCCGCCGGTCTTGGCGTAGACGATGCGCTTGCCGTCGGGCGAGAAGCGCGGGCCGTAGTAGAAGCCCTTGTCCTGGGTCAGGCGCTTGCCGCCGCCACCGCCGGCGCTGGCGACGTAGATCGCGCTGAGCGCTTCGTCGGACCAGGTCGTGTACAGCAGTTTGCCGCCGTCGGCGCTGAAGCTGGGCTGGTATTCGTAAAGGTTGTCGTTGCCGGTGAGCCGTTCGGGCTTGCCGTCGGGCAGGCGCTTGCGCCACAGATGGCCGACCGCGTGGAAGATCAGGGTCTTGCCGTCGGCGCTGGTGGCGACGTCGCGGATCATCTTCGGCGCGAAGCGGCCCTCGTCGAGTTTCTGTTCGAAGCGCAACGGCTCGGCCACGGTCTGTTCGATCGACGCCTGGAACGGGATCGCCTCGGGCTTGCCGCTGGCGATGCCGACGCGCCACAGCTTGCCCTGGGCCCAGATCACCACCGACTTGGAGTCCGGGGTCCAGGAGAAATTCGCGTACGGCCCGAAGATCGCCCAGGCTTCCTGCATGTCGTGCGACAGCCCGTCCCAGACCGGGCGGGTTTCGCCGCTGGCCAGGTCGAGCACGTGCAGCACCGACTTGTCGCGGATGCGTTTGACGAAGGCCAGCGACTTGCCGTCCGGCGACGGCTGCGGCCGCACCGCGCCGCCGGGCGTGCCGATCACGGTTTCGCTCTTGCCGGTTTCGCGGTCGAAGCGCTTGATCGCGTAGACGGTGTCGTGGACGTTCTTGTTGTACTGGAAGGCCGGGCCGGCGCTGACGTCTTCGGAGTAATAGACGTAGCGGCCGTCCGGCGACAGCGCCGGTTCGCCGAGGTCCTGCTGATCGTTCTTCTGCTTGGTCAGTTGCAGGCCGCCACCGCCGCCGGCGGCGTGATAGATCCACAACTCGCCGGCGCCGAGCGAACGCTCGCCGGTGAAATGCTTACGCCCGACCAGGAACTGGCCGTCCGGCGTCCACGCCGGGTTGTTGAGCAGGCGGAAGTCTTCCTTGGTCACCGCGACGGCGTTGCTGCCGTCGGCCTTGATCCGCCACAGGTTGTTGCCGCCGCCGCGGTCGGAGGTGAAAGCGAGTTCGCGACCGTCGGGCGACCAGCGCGGCTGCACGTCCCAGGCAGGGCCGCTGGTGATGCGCTTGGCCTGACCGCCGCCGATCGGCAGCCGGTACAGATCGCCGAGCAGCGAGAACACGATTTCGCGACCGTCGGGCGACACGTCCAGGTCCATCCAGGTGCCTTCGTCGGTGTCGAAGCGCACGGTCTTGGTCTGGCCGTGCGGCGCCGTGACGTCCCACTTCTTCTCGTCCTTGTCGCCGGGCTTGCCGACGCCCTTGGCGGTTTGCGCCGAAGCGCGCGCCGGATCGGTGCCGGCGGGTTTCAGCGCGTCCTGTTCCAACTGGGCGGCGGGCGCATCGCCTTGTTTCTCACCTTGTTTCTTGTCTTGCGGTGCGGGTTGCGGCGGGGTCTGGGCATAGGCCGGGACGGCGAGCGCGCTGGCGAGCGCAAGGGCGAGCAGGCGGTGATTGGGCATCGAAGCGGTTACCTGGGGCTGACGATGGATCGAGCCTAACCCGCGCCGATGCCTGGACACCTGGGCTAAAAGTCGTGCTTGGCGGGGTATGGCGAGATGTCGCTGTCGCCACGCCGTGCGAGCAAAGCAAATCTCCCCCAACCCCTCTTTGCCAAAGAGGGGAGTGCTGGCGTCGGGTCGGGGAGGATGAACTTCTTTCGAGCTGCATCGCTCTGCAAACAAGAGGTGCTGGCGGCTAGCGGGGCCGAACTGCCGGCGCTCGAATGGAAGCCGTGGACCTCGTGTAGCCGATGCTGCCTTCGAAGCAAGAGCGACGGTGGCCAGTTCTAATGCATCGACGAGGTGTCGTTCTTCCCGGCAAAGCTAATCCGCTCCCCTCTTTGGAAAAGAGGGGTTGGGGGAGATTTGCTCTTGGCGCCGCCGCATCCGCATCGACGCTCCAGCCGCGCCCGCTCAGCCCTTGAAGTCGGCCTGCTCGGCGGCGAAGCCGACCACCACCGCGCCCTTGCCGACGTTGACCATGCCGGTCAGGCTCATGACGCTTTCGAACAGCTCGACGTTGCTGTTGCGGCAGGCTTCGCGCAGGCGCTCATAGCCGGGCAGGGCGTGCAGTTCGGCGAGTTCGCCGCCGTAGCTGACGCACACCGTCGGCGTCAGCAGCCCGGTCTGGGCCTTGTGCGCGGTGAACTCGAACAGTTTCTGCGCGGCGTTCTCGTAGCCCTTGATCTTGGCGACCGGGCCGGTCTCGCCGCGGTTGCAGTGCAGCACCGGCTTGATGTCGAGCGCGGTGCCGAGGGTGGCGCTGAGGAAGCTGACGCTGCGGTCGCCGCGCACGCGGGTGCGCGCGCGCAGGTAGTTGAGGTCGCGCGGGATCAGATAGCCGTGGGTGTGCAGGGCCAGGTGCTCCAGGCGCGCGCGGATCTTCGGCGCGCCTTCGCCGGCGGCGCGCAGGCGCACCGCTTCGACCGCGGTGATGCCCTGGGCGGCGAACAGGTTGAGGGTGTCGATCACCCGCAACGCGAACGGCGTGTTGATGCCGGCCGCCGAACGCACCGGCTTGTAGTCGTTGAGGATCGCGAAGCTGGCCTGGTTGGCGTTCTCGTAGACCGGGCTGCGGGTCTTGGTGATCGTCATGCAGAACACGTAGTCGTAATCGATCACGAGCTGGCTGACGAACAAGTCGCGCACCTGCTGCACGGTGTAGGGCGTGGTCTCGGCCTCGAAACCGCGCTCGGCCAGGTGCGTGTGCAGGAATTGCAGGGTGGCCTGTTCGTTGCGATGGTCGGCCAGTACCGCCTGGCCGATGCGCACGGTGATCGGCAACAGATGGATGTCGTGCCGTTCCAGATATTCCAACGGCAGATCGCAAGCGGAGTCGACGACGATTCCAATGCGCATGTTCCCCCCCGGGTAGGGCGCGTGGTGATCGGATAGGACCGCAGCATACCTTTTTGAGACATGAGTCACGCGTGAGCGCGCTCCGGGGCTTGCGTCGTTCAGGCGCGGCGACGTATCCCCACCGGCAGTTGCTTCAAACGCTGCATCTCCGGGTCGTCGAGCAATTCGGGATGTTGCAGTGCGTCAAGAGCGAAGTCGTGGGCGTCGTTGCCCCAAAACAACTCATCTCCAATGCTCAACGTAGGGACACCGAAGACACCGGCCACCAACGCGGCCTCGGTGTTGTCGCGCAGCGCCGCCTTGATCGCGTCGGCGCCGAGCGCTTCGGCCTCGACCCCGAGCGCATCGATCACCGGTGCCAGTGTTTCGGCGCTGTCGCCGGCCTCGCCGCGCCGCCAGATCCAGTCGAAGATCGCATCGACCGCCTCGGGGGTGGAGCCGGCGACCAGGCACAACCGCAGTGCGGCGAGCGGGTTGAACGGATGCGCCGGCGGGAAGCGCAGGGCGACGCCTTCGCGCCGCGCCTGCCACAGCACGTGCCGATAGGTGAACTCGCGTTTGCCGACGATTTCGGCCGGGCCCTTCTGGCCGCGCGCCTCGAGCACGGCGCCGAATGCGACCGGCACCAGTTCGATCGCGCGCTCGCGCACCATAGGCCTGAGCTTCGGCCACTGCAGGTAGGAGAACGGCGAGATGAAGTCGAAGTACCAGCGCAGCGCGGTCATGGTCGGGTCTCTTATGGTCGGCTCTCTTACTTCCAGGCGCCGAGGATCAGGCCGTACAGGGCGAACTGGAGGATGTGGTAACCGGCATCGATCATCCACAGCATCAGGCTGCGCTGGGCAAAGGCGTAGTTGATGCCGAAGCTCATCGAGACGAAGAACAGCCCGACCACGAAGCCGACCCCGAAACCGTCGGCGGCATTGGCGCCGGGCGGCAGGAACACCGCGAACATCAGCGCGGCGAGAAAGCTGCAGGCGATGGCGGTGGCGAACACCCGGCCGGGGTGGCCGGGCTTGGCGTCGGGATCGACGCCGGCTTCGCGGCACCAGCGCTTCTTGAACAAGGGCCCGTACCAAAGCCCGCCGAGCAGGAAGGACGAGGCGGTCGCCGCGAGGATCGCCAGCCAGTTGAGTTGCAAGAGGGATGCGGTCATCGCGGTGTTCTCCGGGTGTTGGGGTGAATCGGCACCGACCGATTCCCGGTGCGCGATGTCGCGCGGCAGCTCGCCGCAGCGGGCTCGGGGAAAGGTCGGGACGGGCGGCGATCCTTCGTCGGCCGACGACAGGATACGCCTGGGTCGTCGGAGGCGGTGGCATGGGCCATGCCCGCGGACCGCCCCCGTGTAGGAGCGGCGTAAGCCGCGACCGCGTTCTTGCAGCTTCGTCGTCGCCGTGGATTCGTGGTCGCGGCTTACGCCGCTCCTACAAAGGCCGGGCGGATTCGCCGGTCGCTTCGATCAAGCGGCCGGGCCGCTGCCTCAGCGCGCCGGCGCCGGATACGCGCGCGGCAGGCCGGTGTCGCCGTGCAGGTAGCGGTCGCGCAGTTCGGTCTGGCGGCTGCGCATCTCGATCGCGCGGCCGTCCATCCACACTTGCAGGGCGACCTGGGCGACATCGAGCGGGTCGCCGCTCCACAGCACCAGATCGGCGCGCTGGCCCGGGGCGATGGCGCCGACCTGGCCGGCCACGCCGAAGGCTTCGGCCGGCACCCGGGTCAGGCCGGCCAGGCCGTCGGCCCAGGGCAGGCCCGCGGCGACGGCGTTGCCGGCGAGCTGGCGCACCTTGCGCGCGTTGTGCGAGGCGCCGCCTTCGCTGAAACCCACCGCCACGCCGGCCGCGCGCAGGCGCGCGGCGTTCTCCATGCTGGCGCCGACCTGGTCGAAATCGCTCGGCAGGTTGGACAGCGGGTTGACGAACACCGGCACCTTGGCCGCGGCGAGCTGCGGCGCGAGCCGCCAGGCCTCGCCGCCGCCGGCGATGGCGATGCGCAACCGGTGCCGCGCCGACCAGCGCAGCAACTGGCGGATGTCGGCGGCACGGTCGACGCCGAACACGATGCGGCCGCCGCCGTCGAGGTATTTGAGCAGGGTCGAACGCCCGGCCGGGGTCAGCAGCGCGGCGTGGTGGCCGGGTGCGATACGGCCGCGCGCCTCGTCGATCAACTGGTCGAGGATCATCCACTGCGCCGCGCGCGAACTGCCGCTGAGGCCCAGGCCGTCCTTGCCCAGGCGCACGAACAACACGCGCGGGCCGATCGGGTCGGGGCCGCCGTCGAGCCGTTCGACGCCGCCCTGGCCGGCGACGATCGAGCCGCCGGTGGCGGTGCCGACGCCGAGCAGGGTCCAGCCGATGCCTTCGATGCGCGCCACCGGGATCAACACCGAGTCGGGGTTGTAGGCCAGGGTCACGTCGAACTCTGGCCGCACCGTCATTTCCTTGGTGTCGGCGCCCAGCGCGACGGTCTGGTCGACCGTGGATTTTTCGCCGGAGACTTCTTCCAGGCCGATCTCGGTGATGCCGCCGAACAGGGTCGGGGTCAGCGGCCGGCCTTCGGCTTCGACGACCTGGGCGCCGGCCGGCGCCGACAAGCCCTTACCGACCGCGCGCACCACGCCGTTGCCGACCAGCACGTCGGCGTGTTCGAGCGAGCCTTGCGCGGTCGCGGTGTGCACGGTGGCGTTGCGGATCAGGACGTTCTGCGCCGCGGCGCCGAAACTCGCGCAAGCGCCGAGCAGGGCGAGCAGCAGCGCGCTGCGACGCAGCCCGCGGGGTGCAAGGTTCGCTGCAACGGCGCACGACAAAGGTTCGATCCCGCGACGGTTCATCGCACGCCTCCGGTCTGCGTCGCCGGTTGCCCCAGCAGAAAGTCCGACTTGGGTTGCCGCGACGGGTCGGCGCGGTCGTAGACGCGCGCGCCGTCGACATAGACCTGCTCGGCCTTGGCGTAGACGCTGAAGGGGTTGCCGTTCCACACCACCACGTCGCCCATCTTGCCGGGCTCGAGGGTGCCGGTGCGCTCGAGGATGCCGAGCGCCTTGGCCGGGTTCTGGGTCAACCAGCGGATCGCCCGTTCCGGCGCGATGTCGATGCCGGCCAGGCGCGCATGCGCGATCACCTTGGCCGCTTCCTGGTTGAGGCGCTGGATGCCTTCCTCGGAGTCCGAATGCACGATCGCGCAGCTGTTGGCGGGGCGGTCGACGATGGCGATGTTTTCCTGGATGCCGTCGAAGGCCTCCATCTTGAAGCCCCACCAGTCGGCCCACAGCGCGCCGCACACGCCTTCGGCGGCGAGGCGGTCGGCGATCTTGTAGGCCTCCACGCCGTGGTGGAAGGCGCTGACCTTGAAGCCGAACTCCTTGGCCAGGTCGAGCATGGTGGTCATCTCGTCGGCGCGGTAGCAATGGATGTGGACGAGGATGTCGCCCTTGATCGCGCCGGCCAGGGTGTCGAGCTTGAGGTCGCGCTTGCCGCCGGTGTCTTTCTCGCTGTCGGCGCCGTTGCCGTTGCCGGGCTTGGCGCTGCTCTGCCACCAGCGCTTCTTCTGCGGCGCGGCGGCCTTCGGCGCGCTCTTGCGCAGGTATTCGCTGGCGTCGATGAAGGCGGCGCGGTAACCGGCGACATTGCCCATGCGCGTGCCCGGCGGCGTGTTGCGGCTGCCGTAGACGCGCTTGGGGTTCTCGCCGCAGGCCATCTTCAAGCCCCACGGCGCGGCCGGGAATTTCATCGCCTGGTAGCTGGTGGCCGGGACGTTCTTCAGCGTCACCCCGCGTCCGCCGATCAGGTTGGCCGAGCCGGGCAGGATCTGCAGCGAGGTGATGCCGCCGGCGAGCGCCGCGGCGAAGCCGGGGTCCTGCGGCCACACCGAATGCTCGGCCCAGACGTTCGGGGTGACCGGGCCGGTCATTTCATTGCCGTCGGCGTGCGCGCCGACGCCGGGGCTCGGGTACACGCCCAGATGCGAGTGCACGTCGATGATGCCGGGGGTGATCCACTTGCCGCTCGCATCGACGCGGGTGGCGTCGCTGGGCGCATCGAGAGCGCGGCCGACCGCGACCACCTTGCCGTCGCGCAGCAGCACGTCGGCGTCGTCGAGGCGTTGGCCGGCGCCGGTCAGCACGGTCGCGTGCTGCAGCAGCACCGGGCCGGCGGCGATCGCCTTGTAGGTGCTCGGATACGGGTCCTGGGTGAAACGCGAGGCGGACGCTGGCGAGGCCGAGGCGGGCGTGGCGGCCTGCACGGCGCCGGCGAGCAGCGCCAGGCCACAGCCGGCCAGTAGCGGTCGAAACATGGATTCCCCCAAGACAGAGCGAGCGACGGACAACCTCGGAACCGTAACGGCCGCCCGAGCCCCTGCCAACCCTGACTATCGTCATGGGCGGTGCGACAATGGCCGGACAACAACAAGAACAGGCACAGACCATGAAAGAGAAAGAACAGATCGTCGAAAACTGGCTGCCGCGCTACACCGGCGTGCCCCTGGACCAGTTCGGCGAGCACGTCCTGCTGACCAATTTCGGCGGCTACCTGCACACCTTCGCGCGCCTCACCGGGGCCGAAGTGGTCGGCCTGGACCGGCCGATGCCGAGCGCGACCTTCGACGGCATCACCATGATCAACTTCGGCATGGGCAGCCCCAACGCCGCGACCATGATGGACCTGCTGTCGGCGATCATGCCCAAGGCGGTGTTGTTCCTCGGCAAGTGCGGCGGCCTCAAGCGCAAGAACCAGCTCGGCGATCTGGTGCTGCCGATCGCCGCGATCCGCGGCGAAGGCACCTCCAACGATTACCTGTTGCCGGAAGTGCCGGCCCTGCCGGCCTTCGCGCTGCAGCGCGCGGTCTCGACCACCATCCGCGACCTCGGCCACGACTACTGGACGGGCTCGGTGTACACCACCAACCGCCGTGTCTGGGAGCACGACGAAGCCTTCAAGGAGCGCCTGCGCCAGATGCGCTGCATGGCCATCGACATGGAGACCGCGACCGTGTTCGCCGCTGGCTTCGCCAACCGCATCCCTTGCGGCGCGCTGCTGCTGGTGTCGGACCAGCCGATGATCCCCGAAGGCGTCAAGACCGAAGCCTCCGACGCCAAGGTCAGCGCGAACTTCGTCGACACTCATATCAGCGTCGGCATCGAAGCGCTGAAGCTGATCCGCCGCCACGGCAAGTCGGTGCGGCATCTGCGCTTCGACGAGTGAGAGTTGGGCCTATGTCCGCGCGGGAGTGAAGGGGGCTTGGGCTGCTTGAGCTCGCGCGGCCGTTACCTCGCTTCGGTGCGACCAGGACGATAACGCCCAAGCAAAAGCCCGCATTAAGCGGGCTTTTGCTTTTCATGCCGGCAGACCAGTGGGCTCAGTTCTTTATCACCGTCCAGCCTGTGGGGTAATTCTGCATCGCCAGTCCCTCGAAGCTCCTGCCATTGGATTGCCACAGTTGCATCAAGCTGCCGTTGGTCCAGACCAGATCGGCCTTGTGGTCTCCATTGTAATCGCCGGTTTCCATCACTCGCCATGTGCTGTCGACGGTATAACTGGAACCGTCGAGGCGACGGTGGCCCGACATATACCAAACGACGAACGCATTGACGTCGGCACGGCGCCAGAACAGATCCGAACGACCGTCGCCATCGACGTCGCCGGTACCGGCCAACTCCCAGCCGACCGGATAGCCGCCCATCGAATCCTGCGCGAAGATCATGTTCGCCGATCCCGACCACAGTCTCATGATCTGTCCATTGGTCCAGATCAGGTCGAGATGACTGTCGCCGTTGAAATCGCCCGAGCCGATGACCCGCCACTGCGACGGCATATGGTAAGCCTTGCCCGCGACCACGCCTACGCCCGACATGACCCAGGCCGAAAGCACCGTGTTGTTGTCGTCGCGCCATAGAAGATCGTCCGAGCCGTCGCCGTCGATGTCGCCGCTCGCAACCAGGCGATAGCCTTTGGGGTAAGCCCGCACCACAGCGCCGGGCACTTCGGTGCTATCGGCACGTGCCTGCGACATCTCCATAGACGAACGATCGGTCCAGATGAGATCCATGCTGCCCTGAGGAGTGAAATGGCCGAGCGCGATAGGGTCCCAATCCGGATGGATGTAGTTGAGGAAGCCATTGGTGCGAAGCGCGCCGTTCATCAGCCAGTAGACCCAGATATTGCGGGCCGGGTGGCGCCAGAAGAGATCGCTCTTCCCATCCAGGTTGATGTCGTGCGGCGCCTTCTGCGGCAGCGGCGCGACCGGCCTGCAGTTCTGTCCGGGGTATACAACCACGCCGCTGGTGCCGGCGGCGATCGCGATATCGGTGCAGCCGTCTCCGTTCAGGTCGCCCGCGGCAACTTCCTGAACATAGCCGACAGAGCCGCCAGCAAACGGAACGAATTGCTCCGCCTCCAAGCCGCCCGTGGTTCGAAGGTAATAGCCCAGTCCCGAGCCATGCAGTACAACCAGGTCGGTCCGACCGTCGCGATCGAGATCGGTGGCGATCGTGGAGCGGGGCGCGACCTGTCCGTCGATTGCCGCGAAGGTGGGTTTGGGCCTGCCCAGAGCATCCGGTGTATAGATCCAGAGCTTCATCGCATTATCGGCATCTACGGCAGTCACGGCGTAGTCGTTGCGGCCATCGCCGTTGAAATCGCCGACGGCGATGTTGATCGGTGCATAACGGTTGTCGGGAACATAGGCGCCGACTCGCGGTTGCATGATGCTGCCGTTACTGGAATGGATCTCGAAGCCTCCGCCTGCGACTCCACTCACGATGGCCGCATCGACGAGTCCATCTCCGTCGAAGTCGCCCGCAGTCAAGTCGCGACTTCCTCCTCGACCGGTACCGCTGCCGCCGCCGATACCGACTGCGCCGGTGCCGTCGCCATAGAACATACGACCACCGGAAATAGGAGCGATAGCAAGCGCATCCGCGTTCCCATCCATATTGACATCGGCCAACTCGATCTGAACAAACGAGTCGCGGAGAGGCGTGATGGTGTAGTCGCGTGCGACGAAGCCACCGGATCCGTCCGCGGTATACGTATCTATCCCTCTACCGCGACCTATACCGATGTCGAGAATCGTGTCGTTGTTCAGGTCGCCCAGCGCGAGCGAATTGTTGGATGAGTTCGCAGATACGAGCATTGCACCACCCAGACGGCCGTCCGACTGCTGCTTGTACACGAACAGGTCGTACGCTGCCGCCACCAAATCCTGACGACCGTCGCCTGTCACGTCGCCGATCGCAACCTTGTTTACGGACTCATTGGACCGGACGTAATGGATCGGCGCCTGAAACGAGAACGGAACGTCAACGGCCTGCGGCGAGACAGCGGTCTGGCTGGAATTGGTACTGCCTGCGGATATGGTCGCGCGCTCTTGCGGGGAAACCCCCGATAGGGACGGTGACCTCATGCCCTCGCCATCGAGTGCATCGGTCAGCAGCACCACGCTCGCGGCTGCAGCGAAGCAGCCCACGCCCAGCGTTATCCATTTCGCCTTCATCGGAACCTGCCCCTCGGTAAGTGGGGTCAGCTTATCCCCGTCGGCGCTTACTGGGTAGGTGGTCACGTAATCGCCGTGCTTGTTCACCTGAATGTGCTTTTCTGTCCTTGCGATGTCGCAGAGAGAGCACTCGCGAGTGCTGCGATTAGGTGCATCCAGATGAGGTGTTGAATCGGAGAGGGGGCGTTGGTTTGCAAGGCCGATCGAGCCGATTGGCATGTCGCCGATGCCGGCATGGCACACCTCTGCCTACGGAGTGCCGGGTGAGTGATTCGATGGGCACAGGGCGAAGCTCATGGCCAGTTTCGGCGAGCGCCGGAGGCTGAACGATTTACCTGTGATACGAACACGATCGCGTGCTTTTCTAGGCGTTTTGCGACGCGCCGCACGTGACATCGCGTGGCTTGAGACCCCTCGCGCCGACACTGTATTCCACGGCCGGAGGACAGGTCATGGAACAGCTCATCTTCACCGTCATCGGCGCCTTGCTTACCTGGGCGTTCTACTTCATCCAGCGTTTCGCCGAACGTCGCGGCACGGTCGATGCGATCGAGCGCGGCAAGCAATTGCTGGCGCTCAAGCAAGAGCTGGACGGCGCTCACACCAGCGTCGAGGAACTGCGCCGTTTCGAAAGCCGGTTGGTCGGCAAGGCCGAAACCGCGGCGCGCATCGCCGACAGTTATTTCAGCAAGGCCGCCGCGGTCGCTCGCGACAACGAGGACGCACGGGTCAGCGAGGCCGACATGAGCCAGCAGGCGATCGCCGAACTCAGCCGCGAGGAAGTGCGGTTGCAGGGCTTGGTCGCGCACCTGCGCAAGCAGCTCGACGGCGACGGCCTGGCGGCGTTCGAGCGGGCGCACGAGGCCTGGCTGACTTTTCGCGAATGCCATGCGCGTTTCGTCTCGCAGTCGTACTCGGCCGGGCCCATCCGTCCGCTGATCCACGCGGTGACCATGGAAAGCATCACGGTCGCATGGATCAACGAGCTGGAAACGCAGTTGGGCGAGGAAGAGGCCGCTTGATGCGGCCGGCGATGGCGGCCGTGGGCATGCATCGGCGGTGGAAGGATGGGGGCAGCGGATCGGCCCCACGAGGTCGACGGTTTCGATGGATCCATCGGGTCGATCGTCGCAGCGGCTTGTGGCGCGGCAGGCATCGGTCTTGCGACAGCGCGCGGTACGCGGGCTTCCGCGATTCATGTCGATGCGGCTTGATGCCCGTCGCAGGGTGAGCGCGACAGCTTCGCGCCCGGTTTGCTAGGGTTCGCCACCTGATCCTCAGCGAGAACCCGCATGTCCGTGACCGCGAAAGACGTCGTCGATTTCTGGCGCAATGCCGGCCCCAGCCGCTGGTTCGACCGTAACGAGAGCTTCGACCACCAGTGCCGCAGCGGCTTCCTCGATGCGCACCACGCCGCCGCGCGGCGCGAGCACGACGACTGGGTCGAGCGCGACGCCGAATCCGCGCTGGCCCTTTTGATCCTGCTCGACCAGATTCCGCGCAACGTCTTCCGCGGCAGCGCGCATTCCTATGCGACCGACCCGCTCGCGCGGCACTACGCCCGGCGCGCGCTCGAACTCGGTCACGACCGCAGCATCGAGCCGGCGCTGCGCGCGTTCTTCTATCTGCCGTTCGAGCATTCCGAGCAACTCGACGATCAACGCCGCTCGGTCGAACTGCACCGTGGCTTACCGCCGAACCAGGACGGCAGCGACGCCGCGCAGTGGGCCGTGGCCCATCTCGAAATCATCGAACGCTTCGGCCGCTTCCCGCACCGCAATGCCGCGCTCGGCCGCGAGAGTACGGCCGAAGAACAGGCCCATCTGGATGGCGGCGGGTTTAAGGGCTGAGTCGCGGCACGCCTTTACCCCGCTCCTACAGTGGCTGCCGCGCCGCGCCTTGGGGTAGGAGCGACGCAAGTCGCGACCGCGCACCCACCCGAGCCGGCGCGGCGATCCGTCAGCCCGCGGTCGCGGCTCACGCCGCTCCTACAAGGGCCGCGGCGCCGCGCTTTGGGGTAGGAGCGACGCAAGTCGCGACCGCGCACCCACCCGAGCCGGCGCGGCGATCCGTCAGCCCGCGGTCGCGGCTCACGCCGCTCCTACAAGGGCCGCGGCGCCGCGCTTTGGGGTAGGAGCGACGCAAGTCGCGACCGCGCACCCACCCGAGCCGGCGCGGCGATCCGTCAGCCCGCGGTCGCGGCTCACGCCGCTCCTACAGGGCTGCGGCGTCGCGCTTTGGGGTAGGAGCGATGCAAGTCGCGACCACGCACCCACCCGAGCCGGCGCGGCGATCCGTCAGCCCGCGGTCGCGGCTTGCGCCGCTCCCACAGGGGTAGCGGCGCCGCGCTTTGGGGTAGGAGCGACGCAAGTCGCGACCACGCACCCACCCGAGCCTGCGCCGCGATCCGCTAGCGCGCGGTCGCGGCTCACGCCGCTCCTACAAGGGCAGCGACGCCACGCTTTGGGGTAGGAGCGACGTAAGTCGCGACCGCGCATCCGCCCGAGCCAGCGCTGCGATCCGTCAGCCCGCGGTCGCGGCTTACGCCGCTCCTACAAGGGCCGCGCCGCTCCTACCCTTGCAAACGTCGCTCCGTCTACGGCCGCATCAATCCAACAACCGCTGCTGTGGCGAATACGGAACGACGCGCAGGGTGCGGTCCTGGATCTCGCCGACCATGCGGCCGTGCACGCGGGTCTGGCGCTTGATCTCGGTCCATTCTTCGTCGGCCATGAACTTGCTCCAGCGGTCCTTCATCGTCGTCTCGTCGGGCCATTCGAGCAGGTAGGCGAATTCGGTGCGCTGCGCGGTCTTGGTCTCCCACATGGCGACGATGCGGAAGTCGTAGCGGCGCATGATGCGCAGGGCGTGATCGCGGAAGCGGGCGTGGAAATGCGGCTTGGTGTCTTCGAAGATTTCGTAGATGCGCAGTTGCTGCACCGGACCCGCGGTGGCGGCGGCCGGGGTGTCGCTGGCATGGGCGAGGGAGGCGGCGCAGCACAGGCAAAGCAGCAGGGCGAGCGCACAGCGGCGAAGGGCGGGCACGGCGGTAGCGTTCACGAAGAAGACTCCGGGTCGGATGCGCCGGTCCGTGGCAGTGGTCATGCGGGAGGGGGCGGGCGTGGTGGCCGCCGCCGAGCTTAGGCGATGGCCTCGCCGCGTCCATCGGCCAGAAGTTGGTGGTGGCCGCAGGACGTCCGTCCCCGGCGCCCCGCTTTGGGGTAGGAGCGACGCGAGTCGCGACCGCGCACCCACCCGAGCCTGCGCGGCGATCCGTCAGCCCGCGGTCGCGGCTCACGCCGCTCCTACAGGGGCGGCGACGCGACAGCCCGCCCCACAAAACAAAACGGCCGCGACGCAAGGCGCCGCGGCCGTTCGATTCAGGCTTGCCGTTCGATCAGAACTGCCGCTCGATCAATACTTCGGAATCGAAGCGTCCAGGTCGGCCCAGGCGTCGATGCCGCCTTCGATGTTGTAGACCTCGCGGAAACCGAGCTGGCGGAAGTGCTCGGCGGCCTGGGCGCTGCGGCCGCCGTGATGGCACAGGAACGCCAGCGGGGTGTCCTTGGGCAGGCCTTCGAGCGCGTCGGTGCCGCCGTCGAAGGTGTCGAAGGCGATGCCGATGCGGGCGATCGCGCGCTCGTCGGCGGGGCGCACGTCGACCACGCGCAGCGAGCCTTCGCCGGCGCGCGCGAGCGCCTGCTCGGGCGCGATCGGCTTCACCGCCGGCGGTGCGTTGGGGTTGGTGATGACCAGGCCGCGGCCGCGTTCGTCGTCGGCCCAGTCGATGCTTACGCCGTCGGCGCGGCGGGCGTTGATCCAGTCGGTCTGCACGCGCACGCCTTCGGCTTCGACCGCGATGGCGTTGGCGTCGACCGGCGCCAATTGCAGGCGCACGTTATGGCGCGCGTCGACTTCGAGCTGCACCGCGTAGTCGTCGCCGGCATTGGCCACCGCGTCGCGCAGCATCTGCGCCGCGGCCGGGGTGATCGTGAGCTTCGGCGGGCTGCGGTCCGGCGTCGGCAGGCCGAGCAGCTCGTGCAGTTCGCCGCTGCCGGCCATCTGCTCGATGATGTCGCTGCCGCCGACCAGTTGCGCGTCGACATACAGCTGCGGGATCGTCGGCCATTCGCCGTATTGCTTGATGCCCTCGCGGATCTCCGGGTCGGCCAGCACGTCGACATGGGCATAACCCTGCGGCAGCAGCGCGTTGAGCGCGCCGGAGGCCTTGGCCGAAAAGCCGCACTGCGGCGCGGTGGGGCCGCCCTTCATGAACAGAACGACGCGGTTGGACTGGAGCAGGGTTTCGATGCGCGAACGCAGGGCAGGGTCGAGGGACATGGAGGTCAGCCGGGCGGGAATAGGGGCAAGGTGGGGGCGGGCAGTCTACGTCGCAAGGTAGGATGCGGCATCCGCCGGCGTCTCGGGCTGCCGCGGAGCCCCTCCCGACCGTCGGAACCGCCCGCCGCGCATGAACGCCATCCTCGTCGCCCACCGTCCTCCGCGCCGCCCCGGCGTCTGGTTGTGGCTGTTCCTCGGCTCACAGCTGCTGATGGTCGCCTTGTGGGCGCGCTACGGATGGACCGTCGGCCTGCCGGCCCTGCTGCTGAGCCATGGGGCCATGGTCTGGGGCACCTTGTGGCCGCGCTCGCGTCTGTTCAGCCCGGTGCTGTCGCGGCTGCCGACCCGCGAACGCGTGGTCTGGCTGACCATCGACGACGGCCCCTCCGACGACACCCTGGCCTTGCTCGACCTGCTCGATGAGCACCAGGCCAAGGCCACCTTCTTCGTGGTCGCGCAGCGCGCCGAACAACGCGCCGACTTGCTGCGTGAGATCGTCCGCCGCGGCCACGACCTCGGCAACCACAGCGCCAGCCATCCTTCGGCGCGGTTCTGGATGTTGGGGCCGGCGGCGATGGCCGCCGAGATCGGCGGCGCCCAGGCGCGCTTGCAGGCGCTGGTGCCGGGCCTGCGCCTGCGCTGGTTCCGGGCCGTGGTGGGCATGGCCAATCCGTTCACCGCGCAACCGCTGAGCGCGCACGGTTTGATTCGGGTGGCATGGAGCGCGCGCGGTTTCGACGCAGTTGCGGCCGACCCGGCCACGGTGGTGGCGCGGATCGAAAAAGACCTGGCGCCGGGCGCGATCGTGTTGATGCACGAGGGCGCGGGTCACGGGCGTAATGTCGAGACCATGGCGGTGCTGTTGCGGCGTTTGCGCGAGCTGGATTACCGCTGCGTGGTGCCGTCGGTCGAATGAGGGCGGCGCAGGCCGATCGGCCTGCGCTCAGATCGGCTGGTTCGCGGTCGCGACTTGCGCCGCTCCTACTCCAAAGCCGCGTTCCAAGGGTAGGAGCGGCGCAAGCCGCGACCGCGATCTAGCGCGCTACCGCGCAAGCCTCACTCTGCACGCGCCGCCACGATCCGCCAGTTGTTGAACGGGGTGCGCCCGAACAGCGGCGTGAACTCGACTTCGAGCCCGGCCTCGCGCAAACGCGCGCGCAAGGCTTCGCCGTTGGGGTAATAACGCGGCATCGCATTCATCCAGCCTAGCGCGCGCGAGAACAGGTCGACCGCGAGGGTGATGCGCGCCCGGTGGGTGCCGTCGTCGAGGCCGGTGCGGATCACCAGGCGTGCGCCCGGGGTCAGCATCGCGATCATGGCGTCGATCGCGCGTGCCTGCGCCGGGTAGGGAATGAACTGCAGCACGTCGAGCATCACCACGCTGCCGCGATGCTCGGGCACTTCGTGAGCGAGGTCGACGGTCTCGAACACGGCCTGATCCAGGCCGACCCGCGCAGCGGCGCGGGTCGCACGGAGGATCTTGGCGGCATCGCTGTCGACGCCGCGGTACGGCAGGCGGATGCCGTCGGCCAGCAAGGTGTGGGCGAGTAGGCCGAGGCCGCAGCCCAAGTCCAGCAGCGGCGCGCGGGTGCCGCGCAAGGCTGCGCTGACGCCCGGATAGAGCGGATCGCTGCCGAGCTTGGCGCGGCTGTAGTAATAGTCCCAGCGATTGCCGAGCGGATGCTCGGGCAGATAGGCGCGCGCGATGCGGTCCGCCTGTCCGTGGGCCATGGCTTGTACCGCTTCGTTCATTGCTGGGTCCGGACTCCGTGCGCGGCCGTGCCGCCGGCGGCAGTTTGGCATTCCAGGGGCGCCGGCGCTCGGCCATCGCCGCACGGCGTCGCAAAGTATCGTGGGCGACGAGGCGGCGCGCGCCGCTGCCGCGGCTGCGCCGGGTTCAGTCCGCGCGCGCTTCCAATAGGCGTTGCGCCACCGGCACGGCCAGTTCGGCCCACTGCGCATACATCGCCGCCGACGGATGTAGGCCGTCCTCGGCGACCATCGCCGCTTCGCTGCCGCGTGCGCGCGAGACCGGGGTGATGTCGACGAAGGAGACGCCGTGCCGCGTGCAGACATCGCGCGCGGCCTGGTTGAAGACATCGAGCTCGGCGCCGATCGTCGCCGGGCCGCGCTTGTCGCTGGCGCCGAACGGGGTCGCGCCCCAGTCGGGGATCGACAGCACCAGCACGCGATCGGCGCGGCCGTGGGCGTAGCGGATCGCGCGTTCGAGCAATTCGCGGAACTCGCCGGCGTACTGCGGCGCGCTGCGGCCGCGGTACTGGTTGTTGACGCCGATCAGCAGGCTGACGAAATCCCACTGCCCCAGCGGTTCGGCCAGGTCCAGCGCGAGCGCGAGCTCGTCGGTGGTCCAGCCGGTGGTCGCGATGATGCGCGGGTCGGCCAGGTCGATGCCGCGCTCGCGCAAGGCGTTCGCCATCTGCAGCGGCCAGCGCCCGGCCTCGGGCACGGCTTCGCCGATGGTGTAGCTGTCGCCGAGCGCGAGATAGGACAGCGTCATGCTTGCTTCAAGCCACCGCGGCGCGTTGGGCCTCGACCTGGGCGCCGCGTTCGGCGTAACGGTCGAGCACGCGTTCGATGCGCTGGAACACTTCGCGCACCTCGGCCGGCTGCGGCAGCAGGGTGACGCGGAAGTGGTTGCGATAGGGCACGTTGAAGCTCGAGCCCGGCACCACCAGCACGTCTTCGGTTTCCAGCAGTTCGAGCGCGAACTTGTGGTCGTCGAAGCCTTGCGCGGCGGCGCCGACCACGGCCGGGAACGCGTACAGTGCGCCGGCCGGGGCGACCAGTTCCAGGTGCTGGCTGGCTTCGACCGACTCGATCACCGCGCGGCGCGCTTCGTACAGGCGTCCGCCCGGCTCGCACAGCGGGGTGATGGTGTCTTCGCCGTTGAGCGCGGCTTCGATCGCGAACTGGCCCGGCACGTTGGCGCACAGGCGCAGCGCGCCGAGCAGGTCCATGGCGTGGTGGAAGTCGCCGCTGGCGACCGGGTCGCCCGACAGCACCGCCCAGCCCACGCGCCAGCCGCAGGCGCGGTGCACCTTGGACAGGCCGCCGAAGCTCAGGCAGGGCAGGTCGCCGGCGATCGGCGCGACCGGGGTGAACTGGGCGCCGTCGTAGAGGATCGAGTCGTAGATCTCGTCGCACATCAGCAGCAGCTTGTGGCGCGCGGCGATCGCGACGATGCGTTCGATCAGCTCGCGCGGATAGGCCGCGCCGGTCGGGTTGTTCGGGTTGATCAGCACGATCGCGCGGGTGCGGCTGGAGATCAGTTGCTCGATCTCGTCCGGGTCGGGCAGGAAGCCGTTCTCGGGCTGGCAGCGGTAATACACCGGGCGGCCGTCGTTGAGGATGGTCGCGGCCGACCACAGCGGGTAATCGGGCGAGGGCAGCAGCACCTCGTCGCCGGGATTGAGCAGGGCGCGCAGCGACAGGTCGATCAGCTCGCTGACGCCGTTGCCGACGAACACGCGCTCGGGCGAGGCGTTGGGCGTGCCGCGGCGCTTGTGGAATGCGGCGATGGCTTCGCGCGCGGCCGGCAGGCCCTGCTGATGGGTATAGGGGTCGGTGTTGGCGATGTGGTCGGCGATCGCGCGCTGCAGGTGTTCGGGCGCGCGGAAGCCGAAGGCGCCGGGGTTGCCGATGTTGAGCTTGATCTGCTTGCGCCCCTGGGCCTCCAACTCACGGGCTCGCCGGGCCAGTTCACCGCGGATTTCGTAACGGACTTCGGACAGGCGTTCGCGGGTTTTCAGGGGCGGCAATGACATCGGGGCAGGGCTGGGTCGAAGGAGAGACCCCCAGACTAGCTGAATCGGTCCGGCGAATCAGCCGGGGGCGGCGATTCCGGGCGCCCGCGATCTGCGCCGGCGCGCACGGAATGGCCGGGGCGGCGGCCCCGATCCCGGCCGCCGCCGCGTGCGCCGTCGGTCCGGAGGCCTGCGCCGAGGCCGAAACCCGCGTCCGGCCTATGTAGAATCGCGCCATGACCCTCGTTGCCCGCGCCTTTGACTCCTGAACTCGCTGCCTTGCAGGCGATCGGCTGGCCGATCACGGCCGACGAGCCGTTGCCCGCCGACCCCGTCTGGCGCCAGATGTTGCTCGACCACCCCCAGGCACGCCCGGCGCGGGTGACCGAGCAGCACCGCAGCGGCTATGTCGTGTCCGAAGGGCCCGACAGCGGCTACCGGGTCGAGTCCCTGCCCGAATGGCAACGCCCGGCCAATTACAAAAAAGGCTCGGTCGCGCCCGAACAGCGTCCCGGGGTCGGCGATTGGCTGCTGATCGACGGCGACGGCTGCGGCGGCAAGGTCGTCGCGCTGCTGCCGCGGTATAGCGCGATCAAGCGCGGCGCCGCCGGCGAGCATTACAAGCAGCAGCTGATCGCAGCGAACATCGACACGGTATTCATCGTGTGCGGTCTGGACGGGGACTTCAATCCGCGCCGGATCGAGCGCTATCTGCTGCTGGTGCGCGGCGGCGCCGAGCCGGTCGTGGTGCTGACCAAGGCCGACGAAGCCGTCGCCGCCGACGAGAACGCGGTCGCCGACGCGATCGGCGCCTTGGCCGAACTGGCCGAGGGCGTGGCGATCCGCGCGGTCAACGCGCGCGACCGCGACGGCAGCGTCGCGGCGATGGCGCCGTGGCTGCAGCCGGGCCGCACCGTGGTGCTGGTGGGCTCCTCCGGCGCCGGCAAGTCGACCCTGACCAACAGCCTGCTCGGCATCGAGCGCATGAAGACCGGCGCGGTGCGCGAAAGCGATGCGCGCGGCCGCCACACCACCACCCATCGCGCCCTGATCCCGTTGCCGTCGGGCGCCTGCCTGATCGACACCCCGGGCATGCGCGAACTCAAGCCGACCGGCGAGGAAGACGTCGCCGAAAACTTCAGCGATGTCGAAGCCCTGGCCGAGCAGTGCAAGTTCCGCGATTGCACGCACGACCGCGAGCCCGGCTGCGCGGTGCGCGCGGCGATCGAAGACGGCCGGCTCGCTCCGCAGCGTTTCGCCAGCTATCTGAAACTGCGCGACGAAGTCGCCGGCGCGGCCACCAAGCTGGCCAACCGGCGCGCGCAGAAAGCCGACGTGAAAGCGGTCGGCAAGGCGCCCAACAAGCGGCCGGACGCCAAGCATGGGCGCCGCTGAGCGCCCGGGTTCAGTCGCAGGGCCGAGCGCAGACGGGATGTTTGCGCAGGCCGAACAGCAAATCCCCCCAGCCCCCCTTTTGCAAAGGGGGGAGGTGTCTGGCGGGATTAGCCGTTTGCGGAGGACTTGCGCGGTAGGCGAGCGTTGCATGCGGGAGCGCGCCGGCAATCGCTGCGCACCTATCCGCAAGCCCCTGCCGTTCCCCCCTTTGCAAAAGGGGGGCAGGGGGGATTTGCTCCTGCGCTTGCCTCTGCTCTCCACCGCGAAACACCCCCAAGGCCTCGCCGCATGAGCCTGCTCAGCCCCAGCCTGCACAGCGAAATCCAGCATCACGCCGCGCTCGATGCGCGCATGGTCCGGGTCGCACGCGGGATCAAGCTGCTGACCATGGCGAGCTGGCCGTCCGGCCTGGAAGTGCAGTTCCTCGCCGACTACGCGCGCGGCGCCGCGCAGCTGCCGGTCATCGCGTACCCGAAGTACGACTTCAGCGAAGCGCGGCGCGAACTCGAAGCCGTCGCCGCCGACGCCGATCCGGACCATCCGCTCGGCGAGTACCTGATCGAATCCGCGCACTCCTGGGGCATCGCCGCGCAATTGGTCGAATGCCTGGGTACGACCGCGGTCACCGACTATTCGGTGCAGTTGTTCGGCAAGCCCGACGCGGCGCTGCCCGGGCAGGGGCCGAGCACGCGCGAGGCGGCCAACCATTTCATCTCGATCGCCAACGAGCTCGACCGCGAGCTGATGTCGCCGGCCGAAACGGTCGAGATCTCGGCGACCGCTTTGCGCCTGCAACTGCAGCGCGACCTCGACGACTACTTCGACGCCCGCGTGATCGAAGTCGTGCTCGACCCGGACCTGATCGCCAAGGCCGCCGCCGGCGCGACCCGCATCCGCCTGCGCAGCGGCGCGGCCTTCAGCGACTACGACCGCCATCAGCTGCTGCAGCACGAAGCCTTCGTGCACTCGCTGACCGCGCTCAACGGCCGCGAACAGCCGGTGCTGCCGAGCCTGGCGCTGTCGTCGCCGCGCAGCACCGCGACCCAGGAAGGCCTGGCGACCTTCGCCGAGCAAATCACCGGCAGCATCGACATCGGCCGCATGAAGCGCCTGAGCCTGCGCATCGACGCGGTGGCGATGGCGCTGGACGGCGCCGACTTCATCCAGGTGTTTCGTTACTTCATCGACGCCGGCCAGTCGCCGGCCGACAGCTTCGCCTCGGCCCAGCGGGTGTTCCGCGGCGTGCCCACGAACGGCGGCGCCGCCTTCACCAAGGACACCGTCTACCTGCGCGGCCTGGTCGGCGTGCACACCTTCTTCCGCTGGGCCCTGCGTCAACAGAAGCTGCACCTGTGCCGCTGGTTGTTCGCCGGCAAGATGACCCTGGGCGACGTGCAGCGGTTCGAGCCCTTGTTCGACAGCGGCGTGCTCGCACCGCCGCGCTGGATGCCGCCGTGGATCACCCGCGCGAACGGCCTGGCCGGGATGCTGGCGTTCTCGCTGTTCGCCAACCGCATCCGCCTGGACCAGATGGCCGAAGGCGACTTCAGCGAAATCGGTTGAGAGCCCTGCTTCAAGGGTAGGAGCGGCGCAAGCCGCGACTGCGACCTCCAAGTCTCGACGTCGTTCAGAAGTCGCGGTCGCGGCTCACGCCGCTCCTACCCAGGGCCTCAAGATAAAAACGACTCCCGGGCCGCGTGGGGGGAGGGGAAACGACGCGCCCGGAAGCCGGAAAACTCAGTTCATGTGTAGCCCGCCGTTGACCGCGTAATCCGCGCCGGTCACGAAGGCGGCATCGTCCGAGGCCAACCACGCGCACAGGCTGGCGACTTCGTCCGGCTTGCCCAGGCGCCGTACCGGCACCGATGCGGCGAGCCGGTCGAGCACGTCCGGCGGAAACGCGCTGATCGCCGCGCTGGCCACATAGCCGGGCGACACCGTGTTGACGGTGACGCCGCGCGCGGCGAACTCCTGGGCCAGGGCGCGGGTGAAACCGTGCATCGCCGATTTGGCGGTGGCGTAGTTGACCTGGCCGATCTGGCCCTTCTGTGCGCTGACCGAGGCGATGTTGATAATCCGGCCCCAGCCACGCGCCGACATACCGTCGATGACCTGCTTGGTGATGTTGAACAGGCTGTGCAGGTTGCCGGCCATCACCGCATTCCAGTCCTCGCGGGTCATCTGCCGGAACAGCACGTCGCGGGTGCCGCCGGCGTTGTTGACCAACACGTCGATCTCGCCGACCTCGGCCTTGACCTTGGCGAACGCGGCCACGGTCGAGTCCCAGTCGGCGGCATTGCCTTCGGAAGCGATGAAGTCGAAACCCAGTTCGCGCTGTTCGCGCAGCCAGGCGGCCTTGCGCGGCGAGTTGGGGCCGCAGCCGGCGACCACGGTGTGGCCGCCGTGGGCGAGCTTCTGGCAGATCGCGGTGCCGAGGCTGCCCATGCCGCTGGTGACGTAGGCGATGCGGAGTGTCATGGCGCGGTTCCTAGTGATGGACGAACGACGAAGCGGGGCTATGACTTTCTGTAGGAGCGGCGTAAGCCGCGTGCAACCGAAGTGGTGATCGAAAGCGTTCTGTTCGAAGCCAGGACAAACGGCGCGACCGATCAAAACAGATAGTTGCTCCAGGCTTCGGCCGCTCCGCTCGCCTACATGACTGCGGGGGTCGCGGCTCACGCCGCACCTACAAGGGCCGGATCAAGAAGCCAGCGGATACAACGCCAGCGCCAGCGAAGCGAACATCAGCAGCAGCGAGATCAACACCGCCCATTTCAGGGTGAAGCGTTGGTGGTCGGCGAAATCGACGTTGGCCATGCCGACCAGCAGATAGGTCGACGGCACCAGCGGGCTCAGCAGATGCACCGGCTGGCCGGCGAGCGAGGCACGGGCCATCTCGACCGGAGTGATGCCGTAGTGGCCGGCGGCTTCCGACAGGATCGGCAGCACGCCGAAGTAGAAGGCGTCGTTGGACATGAAGAAAGTGAACGGCATGCTCGCGATTGCCGTGATCACTGCCAGGTACGGGCCCCAGGCATCGGGAATCACCGCCAGGAAGCTGCGCGACATCGCCTCGACCATGCCGGTGTTGGACAAAATGCCGGTGAAGATGCCGGCGGCGAAGATCAGCGATACCACCGCGAGCACGTTGCCGGCATGGTTGCCGATGCGGCGGCGCTGTTCGGCGAGGTCGGGGTAGTTGATCACCAGGGCGAAAGCGAAGCCGATCATGAACAACACCGGCAGCGGCAGCACGCCGAGCACCAGCGCGGTCATCAGCCCGAGCGTCAGCGCGGCGTTGATCCACAGCAGCTTCGGCCGCTTGGTGTCTTCGCTGTCGGCCAGGGTCGGCAGGTTGTCGCTGGCGGTGTCGAGGTCGGGGTTCCAGTCGGCGGCATGGCCGTCCAGGGTGACGATGCCGAGGCGCTTGCGCTCGCGCAGGCCCAGGTACCACGCCAGCAGCAGAATGCCGACTAAAGACACCGCCATCGCCGGCACCAGCGGCACGAACACGTCGCTGGGGTCGACGTGCAAGGCGGTCGCCGCGCGCGCCGTCGGGCCGCCCCACGGGGTCAGATTCATCACCCCGCCGGCGAGGATGGTCACGCAGGTCAGGTTGAGCGCGTTCATGCGCAGGCGCTGGAACAACGGCAGCATCGCCGAGACGGTGATCATGTAGGTGGTCGAGCCGTCGCCGTCGAGCGAGATCAGCATCGCCAGCACCGCGGTGCCGACCACGATCTTGACCGGGTCGCCCTTGACCAGCTTGAGGATGCGCTTGACCACCGGGTCGAACAGGCCGGCGTCGATCATCACCCCGAAGTAGAGGATCGCGAACATCAGCATCACGCCGGTCGGCGCGATCTTCTTGATGCCCTCGATCATCATCTCGCCGATGTCGTTCCTGAAACCGCCGACCAGGGCGAACAGGATCGGGATCACGATCAGAGCCACCAGCGGCGACATCCGCTTGCTCATGATCAGATACATGAAAGTCAGGACCATGCCGAAGCCGAGCGCGGTCAACATGAGGCGATTCCTTTTGAAAGCGCGGCTGCGCGAGGCGCAGCGCGACAAGAAGCGACGAAACTCTCTCCCGTCGTTCCCGCGCAGGCGGGAACCCAGGGCTACTCAGGCGAAGAACTCAGAAGTCGTACTGAAACCGCCCGGTCAACGCCCGAGTCCGATCCAAGGTGCGATCGGCCAGGCGGTCGCGGTTGCGGCTTTCGATCCAGTCGAGCATGAAACGCAGGTTCGAGCGCAGATGCCAGTTGACCCCGACGCTGGCCTGTTCCATCGACACGTCGCTGAAGTTGCCGCGGCCGGCGAGGTGCTGCTTGCCGCGGATCGTGTCGTAGCGCAGCGCGACCTGCCAGGCGCCGCTGCTGCGCGCCGGCTTGACCCGGGCGAAGCGGCCGGTCTTGCTGTCATAGGGCATCGATTCGCCGGTCAGGAACCAGCCGACCAGGCCATAGGCCGAACGGACCTGACCGCGCTGGCTGCCGTCGTCGAAGTTGGCGCCCCCGAGTTCGGACTGCAGATATAACGGCCCGTGGGCGAGGCCGAACTCGAGCGAGTACTTGTCGACGTCGGTGTCGAGTCCGCGATTGAAGTTGATCAAGGTCGCGCGGCTGTTGTCGGACAGGTGCCCGGCCGGGCGCGGGGCGATGCGCAACGCGTTGGCGCCGTCGCGGCCGGGATGGTCGTAAGCCTCGCGCGCCAGCGACAGGCCCAGGTGCAGGGTGCGTTCGTCCGCGTGCAGCGGCGTCCAGGTGCCGCGTGCGCCGACCGCATGGCCCTTGACCTGCCACACGTCGATGTTTTCCAGGCTGTAGACGCTGCCGGCGACGGTGTAGTTCTCGCGCGCGGTGATCCAGGCGGCGCCGAGCCGGTACAGCGGCGCGACCGAACTGGCGAACATGCTGCGCTCCATGAACACGCCGTAGTTCGAGCTGATGCGGTCGTCGAGGGTGAAGTGCTGCTTGAACTGGCCCAGGGTCAGCTTGCCGGCCTTGAAGTCGCGGGTGACATAGACATCCTTGGCTTCGATGCTGTCCTTGGAGAAATCGTCCTGCAGGCTGGCGAAGTCGCCTTCGATCTTGTAGCCCCAGCCGTAGAACTTGCCGGACACATCGAGCCAGAGCCGACGCACCTCGGTGTCGTCGCCGTTGCGCAGGCCGCGCGCATCGTTGTCGAAATCGGCGAAGTCCCAGTGCAGGCGGCCGCCGAGTTCGGCGGTCACCGGGCCGTCCTCGGCCAGGCATGGGGCGGCGAACAGGCACAGCGCGGCGCACGCGGCGGCGTGACGGAAAAGCACCATCGTAGGCATCTGGTTTCCCTATTTTTCTGCCTTTTTTCGACGACAGGCGCGTGTTCGTGCGCTTATAGTTGCTTCGGCCAGGACGGCCAGCCGCAACCCCTCGAGCGCAGGCTAGGCGGGCGAAGCTGTCATTGACCTGTCACTGGACCTGCTATCGGACCTGTCATCGCCGCCGAGGTCGGCCCGGCGATACCCGACTTCGGCAACTGCGAGGGCCCCCGTTCGATGCGCATTCTGTTGGTCGAGGACAACGCGGATCTCGCCGACGCCATCGTCAGGCGGATGCGGCGCGACGGCCACGCGGTGGACTGGCAGTCCGACGGCGTCGCCGCGGCCAGTGTGCTTCGCTACCAGGCCTTCGACCTGATCGTGCTCGACATCGGCCTGCCGCGGCTCAACGGCCTCAGCCTGCTGGCCGGTTTGCGCGAGCGCGGCGACACCACGCCGGTGTTGATGCTGACTGCGCGCGACGGCATCGAAGACCGGGTCAAGGCGCTCGACGTCGGCGCCGACGACTACCTCGGCAAGCCCTTCGATTTCCGCGAATTCGAAGCGCGCTGCCGGGTGCTGCTGCGGCGCAATCAAGGCCGCGCCGCCGGCGTGATCCAGGTCGGCGGCTTGGCCTTCGACAGCGCCGCGCATCGGGTCACCCTCGACGGCGAGCCGATCGAAGTGCCGAATCGCGAGTTCCGCCTGCTCGAAATCCTGATCGGCAAGCTCGGCCAGGTGGTCAGCAAGGACGAGATCGGCAACGGCCTGTTCGGTTTCGACGACGAGGCCGGGCCGAACGCGATCGAGCTGTACGTCGGCCGCCTGCGCAAACGTCTTGCCGCCGCGCCCTTGCGCATCGTCACCGTGCGCGGTGTCGGCTATATGCTCGAAGCGGCCGCGCCCGTCGCCGGGCAGGCCGGCGCGGAGCCGCTCGATGCTTGAATCCGCGCGCACTTCGCCGCCGCGGCACGGTTCGATCCGCCGCACCTTGTTGGTCTATCTCGGCGCCTTGTCGTTGATCGGCGCGGTGCTGCTGTTCGTCGCCGCGCGCAGCTACGGCCGCGCCGCCGCCGACCGTTCTTACGATCACTTGTTGATCGCCTCGGCGCTGTCGATCGCCGACAGCGTGGCTTTGGTCGACGGCCAGTGGCAGGTCGATCTGCCGTATGCCGCGCTCGACCTGTTGGCGATGGCGCCGGAAGACCGGGTGTTCTACCGCGTCGCCAGCCGCGAGGGCGCGACCATCACCGGCTACGACGACCTGCCGTCGCCGCCATCGCCGCCGCTAGACGGCAAGCCGCGGCTGTTCGATGCGCTGTATCGCGGCGAACCCACGCGCTTCGTCGCGGTCTCGCGCTGGGTCGCCGGGCCGGCCACGCAAGGGCAGGCCATCGTCCAGGTCGGCCAGACCCGCATCGCCCGCGAGGCTCTCGCCGACGACGTAGTGCTGCGCGCCATCGTCGCCATCGTGGTGCTGTCGTTCGCGGCCCTCGCCTTGGTCTGGATCGGCGTGCATCGTGCGTTGCGGCCCTTGCAGAAGCTCGAACGCGACCTGTCGCTGCGCGAACCCTCCGACCTCAAGCCGGTCGCGGGCGAAGTGCCGCTGGAACTCGACCAACTGGTCGGCGCCTTGAACCGCTTCATGGCGCGGCTGTCGGCGAGCAACGAGACTCTGCGCGCGTTCATGGCCGACGCCGCGCACCAGATGCGCACGCCGCTGGCGGCCTTGCGCGCCCAGGCCCAGCTCGCCCTCGACGAGGACGACCCAGCCGAGCAGCGCCGCAGCCTGGTCACCATCGAGCGCAACGCCAACCACATGAGCCGCTTGCTCAACCAGTTGCTCAGCGACGCCAGCGCGATCCACCGCTCGCACCTGCAACAGTTCGAGACCGTCGACTTGGCCGAACTGTTGCACCAAGCGCTGTACGAATCGATCCCGCAGTCCGCACCGCGCCCCGACGTGCGCCTGGCCGCAACCCAGGGCCCGGTGCTGGTGCGCGGCGATGCCTTGCTGCTGCGCGAAGCGATCAAAAACCTGATCGACAACGCGCTCAAGCACGGCCAGCCGCGGCCCGGCAGCGAAGGCGGGCCGCTGCAGATCGCCCTGACCGTGGCCGAAGGCGAGGGCGCCTCGACCGCGGTATTGACCGTGGCCGACCACGGCCCCGGCATCGCCCCGGCCGACGCGCAGACTGTGTTCGAGCGTTTCGCCCGCGGCCACGATGCCGCCGCCGGCGGCGCCGGGCTCGGCCTGGCGATCGTCAAGCGCATCGTCGACAGCCACGGCGGCCGCATCGATCTGTCCAACCGCGTCGGCGGCGGCCTGATCGTCACCCTCAGCCTGCCGAGGAGCGCGGTTTGAAAAACGAGTGCGGAAAAGTGAGAAACGAGAAAAAGCGCCATGCCTTGCGCTACAACGCTGCGCGCTGCTTTTGCCTTTACTGGTTCCTCATTCTTCTCAACTCGTTCCTCGCTCCAGCCCACGCCGCGCCCGGCGACGTGCGCCTGTTCAAGGCGCCGCAGGCCCGCAGCGCGCAACTGCGCATCCACGGCTCGACCGACATCGAGAACTTCGCCGCGGTCATCGCTGACTACCAACGCCTGCACCCGGGCACCGAGGTCGAGTACTCCGACCTCGTCGCCCAGGACATCTACACCCGTCACCTCGCCGCCGGCCGCGGCCGCGTCGCCGACCTGCTGATCAGCAGCGGCATGGACCTGCAGACCAAGCTGGCCAACGACGGCCACGCGCTCGCCCACCGTTCGCCGGCCACGGTCGGCCTGCCGGCGTGGTCGCACTGGCGCCACGAAGCCTTCGGCATCAGCTACGAACCCATCGTCATCGTCTACAACAAGCGCCTGCTGCCGGCGGCGCGCGTGCCGCATACGCGCCGGCAACTGCTGGCCCTGCTGCGCGACCCGGCCGCGCCGCTGGCCGGACGGGTCGGCACCTACGACGTGGCCCGCAGCAGCGTCGGCTATCTGCTGGCGACCCAGGACCACCAGCTCGGCAGCATGGCCGGCGCCTTGCAGGCCGCGCTCGGCGACAATCGCGTGCGTCTGGAAGAACGCACCGGCGCCTTGCTCGACCGCGTCGCCCGCGGCGAACTCGCCCTGGCCTATAACGTGCTCGGTTCCTACGCCCAGGCCCGCATCGACGCCGGCGCGCCGCTCGGCATCGTCCTGCCCGAGGACTACACCCTGGTCCTGCTGCGCACCGCGCTGATCCCGCGCACCGCGCCGAACGCGGCCGAGGCCGGGCGCTTCCTCGATTACCTGCTGTCGCCGCGCGGCCAGGCCATGCTGGCCCAGCAGGTCGGCCTGCAGCCGATCCGCGCCGCCGACGGCGCGCCGCTGTCGCCGCATGCGCGCGACGGCGCGCGGGTGCGCGCCCTGCGCCCGATCCCGCTGGGCCCGGGTCTGCTGGTGTATCTGGACGCGCTCAAGCGCCGCCAGTTCCTCGAGGCCTGGCGCAGCACGGTCCAGCCCGGACGCAAGGGGCCCGCCGATGCACCCTGAGCCGCAGCGCTTCGGCCCGCCCCGCCCATACGCCGGCGTCGGTTCGATGCCGCGGCCGATCGCCGCGGCCGGCCCGCGCCGCGTTCGGCAAAGCGCCCGCGCGGCGCTGCGGGTACAACTCCAAAGTACTAAGGCTTTCGCCACCGCGGTCGCGCGAATCCGCGTCGGCGATCCTTTAGACTGCAAGTCCACCTTTCCTCGCGCCCTTGCCACGGCAGCCATTCCCTGATGTCCGACAACGATCTGAAAACCGCTGCGCTCGACTACCACCGCCTCAGCCCGCCGGGCAAGATCAAGGTCACCGCGACCAAGCCGATGGTCACCCAGCGCGACCTCGCCCTGGCCTATTCGCCGGGCGTGGCCTACGCCTGCGAGGCCATCGTCGAAGACCCCAACGCCGCCAGTGAGCTCACCGCCCGCGGCAACCTCGTCGCGGTGATCAGCAACGGCACCGCCGTGCTCGGCCTGGGCGACATCGGCCCGCTGGCCGGCAAGCCGGTCATGGAAGGCAAGGGCGTGCTGTTCCAGAAGTTCGCCGGCATCGACGTGTTCGACATCGAAATCGACGAGCGCGACCCCGACAAGCTGGTCGACATCATCGCCTCGCTGGAACCGACCTTCGGCGGCATCAACCTCGAAGACATCAAGGCCCCGGAGTGCTTCATCGTCGAGCGCAAGCTGCGCGAGCGCATGAAGATCCCGGTGTTCCACGACGACCAGCACGGCACCGCGATCATCGTCGGCGCCGCGGTGTTCAACGCGCTGGAAGTGGTCGGCAAGAAGATCGAAGACGTCAAGCTGGCCACCAGCGGCGCCGGCGCGGCCGGCATCGCCTGCCTCGACATGCTGGTCGCCCTGGGCATGAAGCCGGAGAACATCCTCGCGGTCGACCGCGACGGCGTGCTCTACACCGGCCGTCCCAACCTCGACCCGGACAAGGCCCGCTACGCCCGCGACACCGACAAGCGCACCCTGGCCGACATCGTCGCCGGCGCCGACGTGTTCCTCGGCCTGTCGGCCGGCGGCGTGCTCAAGCCGGAAATGGTCGCGACCATGGCCGACAAGCCGGTGATCCTGGCCCTGGCCAATCCCTACCCGGAAATCCTGCCCGAAGACGCCAAGGCCGTGCGCCCGGACTGCATCATCGCGACCGGCCGTTCGGATTACCCGAACCAGGTCAACAACGCGCTGTGCTTCCCGTACATCTTCCGCGGCGCGCTCGACGTCGGCGCGACCGTCATCAACGAAGAAATGAAGCTGGCCTGCGTGCGTGCTATCGCCCAGCTGGCGCGCATGGAATCGTCCGACCTCGGCGGCGCCTACGGCGGCGAAGTGCCGACCTTCGGCGCCGAGTACCTGATCCCGCGCCCGTTCGACCCGCGCCTGCTGGTGATGCTGGCCCCGGCCGTGGCCAAGGCGGCGATGGACTCCGGCGTCGCCGCGCGTCCGATCGTCGACATGGACGAGTACGAGGAACGGCTCAGCCAATACATCTACCGCACCGGCCTGCTGATGAAGCCGGTCTACGACCGCGCCCGCGCCGATCGCAAGCGCGTGGTCTACGCCGAAGGCGAGGAAGAGACCGTGCTGCGCGCGGTGCAGACGGTGATCGACGAAGAACTGGCGTACCCGATCCTGATCGGCCGCCCCGACGTCATCGAAACCCGCATCCAGCGCCTCGGCCTGCGCATGCGCGAAGGCGTGGACTTCGAGTTGACCAACATCAACGACGACCCGCGCTTCAACGACTACTGGCAGCAGTACCACGCCCTGACCGAGCGCCGCGGCGTCAGCCCGGCGGCGGCGAAGAACCTGCTGCGTTCGCGTCCCACCTTGATCGCAGCCCTGATGGTCGAGCGCGGCGAAGCCGATGCGATGATCTCCGGCTTGGTCGGCCGCTTCCACAAGAAGCTCGGCTACATGCGCAGCATCTTCGACTTCGACCCGGGCGTGTCGGGCACCTCGGCGATGACCGGCGTGATCAACGACCAGGGCGCCTGGTTCTTCCTCGACACCCACGTGCAGGTCGACCCGACCGCCGAGCAGATCGCCGAAGCGACCCTGCAGGCGACCTACCGCCTCAAGCTGTTCGGCATCGAGCCGAAGGTCGCGTTGCTGTCGCACTCCAACTACGGCAGCCACGACAACCCGTCGGCGGCGAAGATGCGCAAGGTCCGCCAGATCATCAAACAGCGTCAGCCCAAGCTCGAGATGGACGGCGAAATGCAGGCCGACACCGCCTGGGACGACGCACTGCGCAAGCGCATCTTCCCGAACGCGACCCTGCACGGCCGCGCCAACCTGTTCGTGCTGCCGAACCTGGATGCCGCCAACATCACCTACAACATGGTGCGGGTGATGACCGACGGCGTGGCCATCGGCCCGATCCTGATGGGCTTGGACAAGCCGGCGCACATCCTGACCCCGGCCTCGACCCCGCGCCGCGTCGTCAACATGACTGCGATCGCCGCCGTAGACGCCCAGATCCGCGCCTCGCGCGAATCCGAGCGCAAGGGCCTGGGCGAAGTCGGCGGCACCTGAGCCGCTGATTCACGGCAATAGCCGGCTGCGTCGATGACGCAGCCGGTGTCGCGGCGTCGCAGTTTGCGTCGCCACTGCAAGGTCGTGGTCGCGACACCTAGATGCCGCGGTTTGCACCGTAGCCGCAGATTCGCGGTCGCGACTTACGTCGCTCCTACAGGGAAGCGCAACGTCGCCGCATTTCCCTGCTAACCCCGTGCCGTTCCCCCCTTTGGAAAAGGGGGGCAGGGGGGATTTGCTCCAGCGCTCCGTTTGCGTCGCCGATTGATTTGCGCGGTCGCGGCTTGCGCCGCTCCTACCCTTTGCTGGCGCAGCTTTGGGGTAGGAGCGGCGCAAGCCGCGACCGCGATGCCGAACGCTCGCGGCGCAGCATTCAATCGCTCGCGTCGCAATATTCGATGCCCGCGCAAACCCACGACAACACCTGCGCCCGCAGCCAACCCCGATCACCGCGCATCAAAGCCCTTCTCCCGTGAACGGAAGAGGGGTGAGGGCCAAGCGCCGATCAACCGCCTCACCCCAACGCCACCTCACCCGGCAACCACTTCAACGCAAACTCCCGCAACAACTTCACCTTCGCCGACCGCCGCAAATCGGGATGCGTCGCGAACCAAAGATCCGCGCGCACTTGCGGCAACGGCGCCGAGATCCGCCGCACACCCGGCGACGCATCGGCCAGATAACACGGCAACAGCGCCCGCCCCAATCCGGCCTCGCAGGCCGCCAACGCCGCCGGCAAGGTATTGACCCGCATCGCGATGCGTTCGGCCGGCACCCGGTCGCTCAACCATTGCGCCGACGACAGATGCGCCAGGCTCTCGTCGAGTGCGACCCAATCGCCCTGCGCCAACGCCGCTTCGTCGAGCGTCGTCTTGCCACGGCCACCGCCACGCCCGCTGCCGCGCCCGGCCGCCTCATAGGCCGCGATCGAAATCGCCGCGACCTTGCGCGAGGACAAACCTTCCGGCGGCAACACGCTCGCCCGCAGCGCCACATCGGCATCCTGCTGCTGCAGGGTCAAGAACGCATTGGCCACGACCAGATCGCAACGCAGCCCCGGTTGCTCGGCACGAAATGCCGCGCACATGCGCGCCGCCACCGGTGCCAAGGTGTCCGGCAAGGTGATACGAATCCGCCCCTCGGTGCGCGCATCGCGCCCGGCGAGCTCGCGCTGCAAGCGCTCGGTCTCGGCGAGCACGCGCTGCGCGCTGGCGATGGTCAACTCGCCGGCATCGGTCGGCGTATAGCCGCGGCGGCTGCGCCGGAACAGCGCTGCGCCGACCCGCGTCTCGACTGCGGCCAGGCGCCGGAACGCACTCGAATGGTCCAGCGCCAAGGCCTTGGCCGCGCCGGTCAGGCTGCCGTGCGCGCCGATCGCGCGCACCAGCTCCAGGTCGTCCAGGCTTAATCGTTCGTGTCGCATATGCAAGCAATCCTTGTCGGTTCGCCGTGTTGGCGCGGCATCGGGGTGCGCGGAAAGTATCGGCTTCCCGACTGGAGTACGCCATGAAGCTCTACTACACCCCCGGCACCTGCTCGTTCGCCCCGCACATCGCCATTCGCGAACTCGGCCTCGACGCCGAACTGCGCCGCGTGCGCCTCGGCGCCGACCCTCTGGTGGTCGCCGAAGGCCGCGACTTCCGCGAACTCAACCCGCTCGGCTACGTGCCGCTGCTCGAACTCGACGACGGCCGCGTGCTGACCGAAGGCGTGGCGATGCTGCTGCACCTGGCCGACCAGAAACCCGAGGCCGGCCTCGCCCCCGCGGCGGGCACGCCCGAGCGCGACGAACTGCACCGCTGGCTGAACTTCATAAGCTCCGAACTGCACAAGACCTTCAGCCCCTGGCTGTTCCATCCCGAATACGGCGAACAAGCAACCAACGTCGCACGCGAACGCCTGGCCAAGCGCCTGGCCGTGGTCGAACGCCACCTCGCGGATCGCGACTATCTGCTCGGCGACCGTTTCAGCGTCGCCGATGCCTACTTGTTCACCATCGCCGACTGGACCCGCCCGCTGAAGATCGCGCTCGACCCGTATCCCGCCTTGGCCGCCTACCTCGAGCGCGTGCGCGCACGCGACAGCGTCGCCGAAGCCCTGCGTCGAGAGAAAGCGCCATGATCGGAGAAGCCATCAGACCTTCCATAGCTTGGACCATGCTCATCGCCGCCGGCCTGATCGACGTGGCCTGGGCGCTGACCATGAAGCTGTCGCAGGGCTACACCAAACCCGGCTGGACCGCGGCCTCGATCGTCGCCCTGATCGCCTTCGTCTGGCTGTTAGGTCGCGCCCTGACCGCCTTGCCCGTCGGCAGCGCCTACGCCGTGTGGACCGGCATCGGCGCCGCCGGCACCGTGCTGATCGGCTCGATCCTGTTCGGCGAATCCATCACCCCGTTGCGCCTGGGCGGCGTCGCCCTGATCGTCGCCGGCATCGTGGTGTTGCGTAGCGCGCCGGGCTAATGCGCGGAGGAGTCTCCCCTGTAGGAGCGGCGTAAGCCGCGACCCCAAGTCGCGGCAAATCCCGACCTCCCACTCACTCCGCATCCGATGCCCGGTGCGGTGATCGACGGCCACGCTGTATCGCATGACCCCGTCTCCACCGCATCCTCCAGGACATGCCGCGCTTCGCCGCGGGCGTTGCTCCGAAACCCAAGGCATCTATCTGGTCACTTCGGTCACCGACGGCCGACGCGCGTTATTCGCTGACCCGGCCCTCGCCTCCGCGGCGACCGACGCGTTGCTCGATAGGCGTCTGTGGCCGCGTTCGCGCCTGCTGGCATGGGTGTTGATGCCCGACCACTGGCATGGTCTGGTCGAGCTCGGCGCGTGGGAAACCCTGCCGGACCTGATGCGCCGTCTGAAATCGAACACCGCGCGCCAGGTGCGCTTCGTGTTGCCGCTCGCGTGCAACGTTTGGGCCCCGGCCTATCACGACCGCGCCTTGCGGCACGAGGACTGCCTGCTTACGGCTGCCCGCTATCTGGTAGCCAACCCGCTGCGTGCCGGCTTGGTCCGTCGCGTCGGCGACTACCCGCACTGGGGCGCCTTATGGATCGAAGGCGTCCCGCCAACGGCGCGCGCCGCGCCGCCGCATACCCTTTATCGAACTACCCCCTCTGTAGGAGCAGCGTAAGCCGCGACCCAAGCCGCCGCGCACCGGCACCGCACGCCGTCGCCAGCCATGGCGTCTTAGGTCCCGATATCCCGCGCCGCCCGCCACAACCCCGCTTCGCCGGTCGCGGCTCACGCCGCACAAAAACGATGGCGCTACCCCTGTAGGAGCGGCGTAAGCCGCGACCCCAGCCGCTGCGCACCGGCACCGCACGCCGTCGCCAGCTATGGCGTCTTAGGTCCCGATATCCCGAACCGCCCGCCACAACCCCGCTTCGCCGGTCGCGGCTCACGCCGCACAAAAACGATGGCACTACCCCTGTAGGAGCGGCGTAAGCCGCGACCCCAGCCGCCGCGCACCTGCACCGCACGCCGTCGCCAGCCATGGCGTCTTAGGTCCCGATATCCCGCGCCGCCCGCCACAACCCCGCTTCGCCGGTCGCGGCTCACGCCGCACAAAAACGATGGCACTACCCCTGTAGGAGCGGCGTAAGCCGCGACCCCAGCCGCCGCGCACCTGCACCGCACGCCGTCGCCAGCCATGGCGTCTTAGGTCCCGATATCCCGCGCCGCCCGCCACAACCCCGCTTCGCCGGTCGCGGCTCACGCCGCACAAAAACGATGGCGCTACCCCTGTAGGAGCGGCGTAAGCCGCGACCCCAGCCGCTGCGCACCGGCACCGCACGCCGTCGCCAGCTATGGCGTCTTAGGTCCCGATATCCCGAACCGCCCGCCACAACCCCGCTTCGCCGGTCGCGGCTCACGCCGCTCCTACAAAAACGATGGCGCAACCTCTGTAGGAGCGGCGTAAGCCGCGACCGCGCGACCTCGAACGCCCGTGCCCCTCCAGATGACCGGCCCGGTATGCGACGTTTGGCCCTAACCCGGTCCCCAACCACACGCCCGCGTATCCCAGCGCCACCCCATCCACGACCCGCCAACCCGCCCAAACCGACCCGCCACCCCAAGCACACCCCTAGCCAAAACGGACTATTCCACCCTTTACAGCCGCCACCGCAAGCCGTAACCCCGTCACCGTTTGTTAGACTCGGTGCTCTAATCCGTCCCCCACCTTTGAGGCGCGGCCACGGGGCCGCGAGATCGATGAATCAGCCGCTTGCCAGCTCTTTGCACGACCTGCTCCAGAACGACCCCGATCCGACCGAAACCCAGGAGTGGGTCGAGTCCGTACAGGCCGTCATCGCCCGCGACGGTGCCGAGCGCGCGCATCAGCTGCTTGAGGGCATGGTCGAAGTCACGCGCCGCGCCGGCGCGCACCTGCCGTTCCAGCCCACCACCGAATACATCAACACCATCCCGCCGCACCTGGAGGCCAAGAGCCCCGGCGACGCCGCGATGGAATGGCGGATCCGCTCGCTGATCCGCTGGAACGCCATGGCCATGGTGGTGCGCGCCAACCGCAAGCCCGGCGACCTCGGCGGCCACATCGCCAGCTTCGCCTCGGCGGCCACCCTGTACGACGTCGGCTTCAACCACTTCTGGCGCGGCCCCGAAGGCGACCACCCCGGCGACCTCATCGGCATCCAGGGCCACAGCTCGCCCGGCATCTACGCGCGCTCCTTTCTCGAAGGCCGCCTGAGCGAATCGCACCTCGACAACTTCCGCATGGAAGTCGACGGCCGCGGCGTCAGTTCCTACCCGCACCCCTGGCTGATGCCGGACTACTGGCAGGTGCCGACGGTGTCGATGGGCCTGGGCCCCATCAGCGCCATCTACCAGGCGCGCAACTGGAAATACCTGGAAGGCCGCGGCCTGATGCCGAAGTCCGACCGCAAGGTCTGGGCCTTCCTCGGCGACGGCGAGACGGACGAACCCGAATCGCTCGGCGCCATCTCGGTGGCCGGCCGCGAAGGCCTCGATAACCTGGTCTTCGTCATCAACTGCAACCTGCAGCGCCTCGACGGCCCGGTGCGCGGCAACGGCAAGATCATCCAGGAGCTGGAAGGCCAGTTCCGCGGCGCCGGCTGGAACGTCATCAAGACCGTCTGGGGCAGCTACTGGGACCCGCTGCTCGCGCGCGACACCACCGGCAAGCTGCGCCAGCTGATGATGGAAACCGTCGACGGCGAATACCAGAACTGCAAGGCCTTCGGCGGCAAGTACACCCGCGACAACTTCTTCGGCAAATACCCGGAAACCGCCGCGCTGGTCGCCAACCTGTCCGACGACGACATCTGGCGCCTCAACCGCGGCGGCCACGACCCGCACAAGGTCTACGCCGCCTACCACGAGGCCGTGAACACCAAGGGCATGCCCACCGTGATCCTGGCCAAGACGGTCAAGGGCTACGGCATGGGCGCGTCGGGCGAATCGCTCAACCCGACCCACGGCACCAAGAAGATGGACGACGAAGCCGTCCGCCTGTTCCGCGACCGCTTCAACATCCCGGTCAGCGACGAACAGCTCAAAGACGGCGCCGTGCCGTTCTTCCACCCCGGCGAGAAGTCGCCGGAAGTCGAATACATGCTCGAGCGCCGCAAGGCCCTCGGCGGCTTCCTGCCGCAGCGCCGCCGCAAGGCCAGCACCGCGCTCGAAGTGCCCAAGCTCGAAACCTACGACCGCCTGCTCAAGAGCACCGGCGAGCGCGAAATCAGCACCACCATGTCGTTCGTGCAGGCGCTCAACATCGCCCTGCGCGACAAGCAGGTCGGCCCGCGCATCGTGCCCATCGTGGCCGACGAAGCCCGCACCTTCGGCATGGAAGGCCTGTTCCGCCAGCTCGGCATCTACGCCCCGCACGGCCAGAAGTACAAGCCGGTCGACCGCGACCAGCTGATGTACTACCGCGAAGACACCACCGGCCAAGTGCTGGAAGAAGGCATCACCGAAGCCGGCGCGTTCTCCTCGTGGCTTGCTGCAGCCACCAGCTACAGCACCAACGACCTGCAGATGCTGCCGTTCTACATCTATTACTCGATGTTCGGCTTCCAGCGCATCGGCGACAGCGCCTGGCAGGCGGCCGACATGCGCGCGCGCGGCTTCCTGCTGGGCGCCACCGCCGGCCGCACCACGCTTAACGGCGAAGGCCTGCAGCACGAAGACGGCCACAGCATGGTCCAGGCCGGGTTGATCCCGAACTGCCGCAGCTACGACCCGACCTTCAGCTACGAAGTGGTGACCCTGCTCCAGCACGGCATGCAGCGCATGCTGACCGAGCAGCGCGACGAGTACTGGTACCTCACCCTGATGAACGAGAACTACACCCACCCGGACATGCCCGAGGGCAGCGCCGAGGGGATCATCAAGGGCATGTACCTGCTGAAGGACGCCGGCAAGCCGAAGAAGGGCGAGCTGCGCGTGCAGCTGCTCGGCAGCGGCACCATCCTGCGCGAAGCCATCGCCGCGGCCGAACTGCTCGACAAGGACTTCGGCGTCACCGCCGACATCTGGTCCTGCCCGAGCTTCAACGAACTCGCCCGCGACGCCACCGACGCCGAGCGCCACAACCGCCTCAACCCGGAAGCCAAGGCCCCGCGCAAGCCCTACATCACCGAGCTGCTGGAAGGCCGCCAAGGCCCGGCGATCGCCGCGACCGACTACATCCGCATGTACCCGGAACAAGTCCGCGCCTTCGTGCCGATGCGCTACACCGTGCTGGGCACCGACGGCTTCGGCCGCAGCGACACCCGCGCCAACCTGCGCCGCCACTTCGAAGTCGACCGCTACTACATCGCCCACGCCGCCATCGCGGCCCTGGCGGCGGAAGGCAAAATGACCGGCAAGGACGTGGCCCGGGCGATCAAGCAGTACAAGATTGATGTGGAGAAGCCCAACCCCTTGGGCGTTTGAGGCTTCGCTTCCATCCAACCCGAAAAGGGCGGCCTGGCCGCCCTTTTCTTTATCAGCTCAGCAAGGACAGACATGGCCGTCGTACGTTGGATGATCGCTTTATCGTTGCTCCCCCTGGTCGCCTGCGCACAGACCACCACGCCGCCGCCGAGCGGCGCGCTGGCGAATGCCGCCGCCGGCCCCGACGTCGTCGAAGCCGCGCGGCTGATCGACGAGGTCAAATGCACCGACCTTGAGACTTTGGGGCGAATCGACGGACTGCTGAAAAAAGCCATTGCCGACGCGCGCCCCAAGATGAACTCCGCCGCCCTGGTCGAGCGTGCGCGCTACCAGTTGATCGCCGGCAGCGGGTGCACCACGAAAGCCAGTGACCCGGCGCTGGCCGGCGCTCAAATGAGTTTGACGATGGCGCTGCTGGCCGCGCCGGACTCTGCCGCCGCGATGATCCAGATGGCGCGGGTGAAAACCCAGATGGATCGCAACGACGAAGCGTTGGCCCACCTGAAAAAAGCGGAGTCCTTGGGCTCGCGCGACGCGCAGTTATACGTGCACCGCGCACTGGCCTACACCGCGATGAAAAATTGGAGCGCGGCCGACGAAGCCCTGCGCAAGGTGCCGGCCTGCCGCCTCGGCCACACCGTGCCCGCGCAATGCGGCGGCCGCCTCGGCGCGCAGGCCAAGATCGACCTCTACACCGCCATGAACGACCGCGACGCCGCCCTGCGTGCGTATCGCGAAGCCGTCGCCGCCTTCCCCACCTCTGCCTTCATGCACGGCAACCTGGCCGCCTATCTGATGAACACCATCGGTGACGTGGACGGCGCCATCGCCGAAGTCGACCAGGCGATGGCCATCCGCCCCTACGGCAAGCTGATGGCGACCCAGGCGATCGCCCACTACGCCAAGTGGGCGCAACTGCGTAACACCGACCCCGCGGCCGCCGCACAGTTCCGCGGGCAAGCCGAATCGACCCTGCCCCTGGATGCGGTGCTGTCGCAGGTTGCCTGCGGCATTGGCGGCAACCCCGCTACCCAAGCCCTCGCGGCTGCGCTCGTACAGGAAGGTATGTCGATCGACGCTGGCGATGCCAGCGGCAACACGGCGCTGATGACTGCTGCCGGCTGCGGCTTGCCCGCCGACCTGACTTGGCTGCTGTCGCAAAAAGCCTCATCGCGGAAGACCAACGATGACGGTTTCACCGCCTTGGCCCAAGCCGCCTACGCTGGCCGCCTGGATAACCTGGAAGTCCTGCTGCCTACCGCCGACCTGAGCGCCACCGACCGCGAAGGCGACACTGCGCTGCTGCTGGCCGCCTACGGCAATCACACCGATGTGGCGTTGCGCCTGATCAAGGCCAAGGCCGGCCTCGACCACGTCAACGCTCAAGGCGAGACTGCCCTGATCCGTGCCGCCCGCCGCGGCAACGACACTCTGGTGCGCGCGCTGCTCGACGCCGGTGCCGACACCAAACCACGCAGCCAGGGTGATTCGAAGGATGCGGCGGAGTCGGCCGAGGCAGCGGGCCGGAAGGATTTGGCGGGGATGATTCGCGCGCGCTAACGACAGCGCGAATGGTTGCCGGGCTTGAGCTCTATCAGCGGCGGTTCCGGCCGCGGTGATACGCGCGTCAAACTGCGCCACCACTTCTTCGCCAGCGCCGCAATCGCGGCGCTGGCGGCGGAGGGAAAGATGACCGGCAAGGACGTGGCCCGGGCGATCAAGCAGTACAAGATCGATGTGGAGAAGCCGAAGCCCGATTTTATGAATTGACATAATATCATTCGTTTTTTGGGGGGCGGCTAGTGGCCATCTCTCTTTTGTTCTAATTGGTCGCCAAAACTCCATGGGAAATTGCACTGGAAAAAATCTCGCTAGCGCCTCGTGCTTTTACTCCTAGAATTGCGACGCGATACTTCGCGCGTGTGATGGCAACATAAAGTCGCTGATGGGTCGCATAACTAATGAAGTTTTCGCTGTCCGCGGATTCGTGGTTGAATCGCGGAGGCACTCTTCCCTTATCCACTCCGACTAAGACGACGGCATCGAATTCTAGTCCGCCGACATAATCGGGTGTGGTTAGGATAAATCGCCCCGAGCTCCTGGCTCTCCGGACAACTTCCATGTCGCCGCGATGTTTGAGAAGCTCAATTGGTTTGTTTGCTGATTTTGCTTCGCGTTCCGCTGCGGAGTAAAGTTCGTTGCCGAATATGATGATGGCTACATCGCCGCGAGTGGATTCCATCTCATCGACGAATTTCTCGGCAGTCGAAAATGCATCGGATAGCATGGCGTCGTCGCTAACGGAAAACAGATATTGCGGTTGTTGGCACTTTTTCTCTTCAGTCTCTGTAAATGTGCTTGATGCAGCAGATAGCGGGTTGTCAAAATTCGTAAACAATGTGGCGCCCGCAGATGTGACGCTAAATGCCAAGTCTACGATGCTAGGCGCGCATCTGAATATTGAAGAAAATTTTACCGGCGATGAGCGTGCGGATATTTGGCCTTCCTCGCTACTCGCGCCGAACATTGCCTGATCAAAGTCAACTTGACTCCAGCCGCGATCGCCGAGGGACTGGGAAATATCGGCGGAATAGGCAATTGGAAAGTCGAGGTTGTTTCTCGTCAGGCGGTGAAAAATTGAAAGTTCGTTTATGTTAAAGAGATGGGTTTCATCAACGAATATGCTGTCATACCCTTCTTTTTCGCGTCGCCTGCGCCAGATTGGCGTAGAGAGCTGCTGCAATGCGCTCAGAACTACGTCGTCTGTATCGAACTGTCCACTAGCTCGAAGTCTTCGCTGATACGCATTGAATATGAGAAAGGTGAAAGACTTGTCCCCTTCATTTCGGGCGGGGAGCCCGTATGGAAGGCTTGAAAGTCTCTTGTACTTAGCTAGATCTTCATCGGCGCGGCCTTTAATCATTACGCTAATTTCGTGCTGTAACATCTCTGCGAGAAGCCATTCATCATTATCTCCGAGAAATTGAACATACTCGGCAGACATGTGCGGTCGATGACTATTTAAGTCGGTTGAGATTACTTCTTGCAAAGATTCAATGGCGTAGAGAAGTTGTGATTGCTTCGATTCGAAGGCGTCTCTATCGAGTAGCTCGGATTCAGATATTTCGTACCTCAGGAGCTCGCTGCAAAGCTCATGCAGAGTCGTTACTTTTACGGACTGCAGAGAAAACATATTTGTATCCTGGTTGTTCGTATCTATTTCAGGCTCAAACATGCTTTGAATATTTTTCTTTGTGGCCTCGCTGTGTGCGATAAATATGGAGCGATGCTCCTCATTTCTGGCTCTAGCTAGCCTTATTTGTGCAACGCATTTCAGTACGAGGCTAAGCGTCTTGCCCGTCCCTGCCGGACCTTCGATGCGATGAGGCGCGCTGAGCCGCTGGTTTATAAAGTCTTTCTGCGCAGTAGTTAAATAGTGGCCCCATTCGTCAAAATTGCAGCCCGCAATGGTTCCTTTGGCGCTACCTTCTTTCAGGCGTGTAACACTTAGGCTCTCAATCTGTGTTGGCTGTGGTTGAGCTTGCTTCAGTTCAATGTCTAGTTTTGCCACCGATTTCGGCAGTGATTCTATAGCCTTCCTGAAGTTTGTGACTGAAGCTACCTCGTTAGGGCCGTCACCTTCATCCGTTCCAATCCTATAAGCAAGTAGCTCAATTCCTTTTGATCTCTTTTCTCGCCGTTGCTTATCCGGAGCCAGCTCAACAGAGATTCTTATCGAAGATTGTGTGTTAATAGGGTAGGGGAATATAACGGCCTTTGTGCTGCCGGAAATTATTTTTTCATTTGAGGCTGGGCTCACTTTTGTCCATCGCCGCCTCGCAAATCTAAGAAGTTTCTGGAAGCGAGTTATAGAGTCTTTGTAAGTGCATTTATGAAAAATGGGGGCTGCATCAATATCAATAACAAGAAAATTGCTGTGCTGGCTCTTGTCGTTAAGAATGAATATGCCTTCCCCGCCGTCAATAACATGAGTATGTGTAGTCAATCTTTTATAGTCGCTTTCGCCTATTAACATGGCGGCAAAAGCCTTTCCTTGCTCAAAATCTTCAGATTGTAGAAAACGGTCTTGAACAATGTCCTCTGCGGCTTCTGAGTCGACAAAAATATATTTGTAGTCCCTCATTATAAAGCTCCTGCACTAAAATATTCACAGATAAATCTCGATTTGCTTTTATCAATGTCAGTCAGCCCAATTCGGCCGAACATCGTGCAGAACGCTTGCATAAAATGTTCGACCCAAGGGGAGTCTAGTTGAGCAATGGGGTAGGCAAAATCGAAACAATTGAAGTTGAGCTGTGAATAGTGTGGATTTGGGGCGGACTCTCTAATGATTCCATCTGCGAGGGCTAGTGCAATGTCTCTAGGTAGATATCTTACTTCTCGAAGAGTGGCTACGTAGCCTAGGTCGGATTTGCTCTCGGTCAGGTTGCCTATGGATTCAAGATAATAATGGCTTGTCAATTTGTGGCTTAGTAGATCAGACACAACTGAGCTCAAGGATTTTGGATGCTGCTTGCAAGTCTTCTCTACTGTTTTTCCAAAAGGGCGAGTGCTTTGTAGCGCTGCCTTTAATGACGTGATTGATTCTGCAAGAGCACGTGCCGTAGCCGCTTCTTTGTTCTCCCTTTCAGATTTCTTCGTCATGTCGCCCTCTTTAGGGGGCGGGAAGTGAGTGGATGCTATTTTTTCTGGTGCATATGAATCAATCAGGCTTGGGCTAAGTGCTTTTGTAGCCAACAAGTTAGCGAATTTGTTTAGATGCTCCGAAAGAGCTCTGTCGATTATGATTAATCCGCCGTCGCGATTTAGCCAGTCTTCTATTCTTACGACTGGGATGTAGTTTACGTATTGTGTTTTTTCGTGCGCGGCGTCGCACCGCGCGGTAATTACAATGCCCCATGTGGGGCAATCTTCATAGCCCTCCGCTTGTGCGCTGCAAAATATGGTTCCTTGAGTAAGTCTTCTTTGACTCGGCAGACTTATCATTGACGGCCCGTTCCTTCCAGTTTCTAGGGTTTGCCAGGTGGCAAACGTAATGTGGGTCGTGTTCCGGCCATCTCGAAGCATTTCTCATGTGTTGATGCTTTCTGCGATATCAGGCTCATATTCCGACGAAATGGCTTGTTGGCGAATCGTAATTGCGATATTCGCAATTGGTGGCGTCGATAAGTCTTTTGCTTTTATGTTGGATTGCGAGAGTGAGGTTTGGTTGCAAGCCCGTTCATGCCCTTGTTGAGCGATTGCACGTCGCATCGCCGAGGCCTTGGGCGTCCCGCTCGCCTTCCTCTACGCCGAAACCGGCACCATGGCCGAGGCCATCCTGACCTTGGGCCTGTTGTCCAAACCCGAGCAGCGCAAGGCCGTGGCCGACCTCAAGGCCCGCCTGACCGAGACGGTCGTCACCCGCAGCAAGGCCTGACCAGCGATCAAGCGGGCAGGCAGTTCGTTCGGGTTATAGGCGGCCGCCCAGCCGGCGCCGAGAGTGCGCGCATCGGATCTGCCGGATTGAGGTGGCGCTATGGGATGGCAAGCGGTGGTGTTTGGCGTCCTGGTGATGCTCAACCTGGGGGCAACGAGGGTGGTGCTGCACAGCGGCGGGTTCTCCCTCGCTCAGCAGCGATGGCAGCTCGCCCTGATCTGGTTGCTGCCGCTGATCGGGGCCGCGGTGTGCGTGCAGTTGGCGAAGACCGAAGCACGCGAAGCCGGCTTGGTGCTCTCGCAACACGATCCCCATGAGTACCCGGGCGACGGTGCCTACTTGGACGATGGCCCATCAATCTGTAGCTGTGGCGGCGCAGGTGAGGGTGGCGATTGATCCGCCTGGTCTCAAGTTACTGAGCCGACTAGGTCACCCATAAGATCGTCGATGGGATCGAGGCTCCTCTTGTAACGCCGCTCAAACACTTGCGTGCGGTGGTAATCGAGGTAGGTCGCCTGCTTCTCGCTAAACAAGCCGCAGTTCCGCCCTTGGCGTAGATTCAGGCCAAGCCGCTTTATCACGTCGGCTGGCAGGTCGCTGGTAACGATGAGGCTGCCTTTGCCTTCGAATGTGATCCAGCCGCGATCAAACAGCAGATCGGCTTGGGGAGTCAGCAACATGCCGTTGTGGGCATCGGTGCGCTCATCGCCACTCGTGCAGGCTGCCCAGGGCTTGATGTGGCTAGCGCGAAGGAAACGCAGATCTTGAATGCCGGTCAGTCGGCACTGCTTCTCGACGCTGAGCAGGCGTCTGCGAAACAACGACTGCTTGCTGCGAACTTCGACTAAGCGCGAAGAGACGGTGCTATCGAGCGTCTGATACGAGGCCTGGGGCTCTGCGACCTTATTGCCGGCAAAGAAGGCGCCGTCTTCTGCCGGGATTAGGCGAAAGACGATCGCGGTCCGCAAAGAGCCGCTAGTGTCCGGCGTATTAGGCCTCAGGTAGGACGACTGTTTGACGAACTCGCCGAGGTAACGATAAGGCTTACCGCGTCCCATCATCTGAAACAGCAGTAGCCTCTTGCCGTCGGCTACATGGTTCTCGATGGCCCGGTTGCCGCCGGTGTACTGCATGTCGCCGCTTTGGCCTTCGCCAAAATAATGGAAGACACGTTCGTCATCCCAGAAATCCTCATAGCCGTGCGACTTACCCGCCTCGCCGGTGAAGGCGATGATGAAGGGCTGGTCTTTGGGCGTAGAGATCCCGCCTTGCCTTTGGCCACCGAGCAATCCGTGTATTTCATTGCCGCGGTGGTAAAGCGCGCCAACTTCAAAAGGGAGGTCGATCACTGGGGCTTCGCCATGGCTGCGTCCGATGCGGGGGCGGAGAGGTGCTCAGTCTTCCAACAGGCCTAGCAACATCTTTTGTTTCTTGGCGGGCAGTCGACGGTAGCGGGCCAGCAATGCCTGCTCGTCCTGACTGTCTGCCGCCCGAGGGGACGGCTCGCTGGCTTTGCGGGTCTTATCAGTCTTTGCCGAGCCAGACCTCTTCCCCGTGATCAGCCAATCCAGCGTCACGTTGTCCTGGGCGAACACCTGTAGGAACAGCTCAAGGTGCCCCAGATTGGGCTCGGCCCGCCCGGTCTCCCACTTGGAGACAGTCGCCCCCGTGACCTCGAGTTCGAAGCCCAGCTTCTCCTGGGACCAGCCGCGAGCTTCGCGCAGGCCACGCAACCTAGAACCGAAAGTATCCATGGCCGGAGTCTGACCAAATCGGCAAGGACTTTCCTTTCCAAAACGGTTGACTTCTTTGATTCCATATTGGAAAGTTGTGATGTGTCCGATCTGGACATATCAGCCGGCCCTAGTTGCCGGCCTACTGAGGAGTGGACGCATGGATGCTGCCCTGAATGCGCGTCTCGCAAACGCCCGATTTGTTCGGTACTTGAGGCCGGGCGACGAGCCCGAGCTAGCAGTTCTGCAGCGCATCGCAGACGAACTGCGAGTGCCAATCGCCTACCTGTTTGCAGACTCGGACTTGCTCGCACAAATGGTGCTCGCCTTTGGGCTGCTATCAGAAAGGCAGCAGCGTAGGGCCTTGGCGCAGATCAAGCGGCACATATTCCCACCGTCTAAGTCGCACCGCTAAGATTGCGGGCATCGCTGAGATAAGGACATCAAAGATGACATCTAAGAGTGCGGCCATCGTAGGTTTCATGGCGAATCGCTGCGTCCTGATGTCTCTCATCATCGTGGCGGCGCTGGCTTTCACCGGTTGCTCTACCGAGGCAAACAAGCGGTCACTGCACGCCAGCGACCTCACCATTCAAACAGATGCCCACAACATTCTGCCGTCTCGCGCTTCGACGAAGGACGGAAAGCCCTATACGGGTGATGTCTACGAAACTTTCTTCGGTGGCAAGCAGCCGAAGAACTGCGCCGAGTGGGAGGGTGCCTTCATCGATGGTATGCCTACTGGCGAATTCAAGCTGTACACGAATTGCGGGCAGTTGGATTCCCTCTGGCGCTTCGAGAATGGCGCATGGGGCAAGGTCGAGAAGACATAGTCGCGAGAAAGCATTCCGGCGGGCGCTGAATAAACGGATTGACTATGGCTGGATGCAAACCAGGGAAGCGACATGACCGAATCGGATAAACATAAACGAGAGATCCGCAAGCGGCTATTTCTCTCGGCGGCCCGCCAGAGAGACGGCACCGTCCTGCATGGTTTGCGCTGGTGCCAGCCGTGCCGCGGCCGTGGGGAGATCTGCGTGGAGTATTCCGACAGCTCCAGCCGCTGGGCCGCATTCGAGCCCTGCACGCAATGCGCAGGCGAGGACATCGTCGCCGCCGACGATGGGTCTCAGTTTCGGGGCGGCTGATCGTCGGCGCGCAGGGTCGGCGTCTCGGCAATCTCGATCGACGTCACGCACTGGGTGCTGACCGTGTCCACGGAGAAGGTCACCGACATGCCGTTGCCAGCTGCGAGATAGACCCCGGTGCGCCGGTAATAGTCGAGCTGAGCCGGATCGGGCCGCGTCAGCGATACCGCAAGTTGCACCGGCATGCAGGGCGTCTTGGCGAACTCGGCCATCAGGTGGCGTCCATTCTCCAGTCGGAGGTAGCGCTGCACGATGTATCCATCCCGCAGCGTTACGGGCGCTTGCTGTGCTGTTCGCTCAATGGCCGAAGCATGGGCGGACGCCGGGAACTGCTGCTCCAGTGCCCGTGCAAGCCGATCGAATCCGCTGGGGCCCTCGGACAAGGGGAGGGAAAAGAAATCCTCGATGCGGTCGCCAGCGTGAGCTTGAAGCGGCTCCGATCCGCCGCGCGCGGTAGCGCAAGCAACCAATAGCAATGGCAAGAAGCACATTACTCGACGGCACCCGGACATCTTCATCGTCTTCTCCTTGACGGGGCGATCAGATTAGCATCCACGGCATGGAAGCCTGGCAGGTGATGATATGGACGACAGAAGCGACAACATTATCGATACGCGCGATGCAGAGTATCTGAGGGCGCATGCCGGATTCCAGGGCTTGCCGGCGAGGATGCAGGGATGGATTCTTCATTCTCCTCATGCCGCCGAAGATTTCGCTCGGTTCTTCGAGAAGGGCGGGTTCGTTGAACCTAAAGACCGCATCGGGCTGCCCTATTACCACGCGACCGAGCCGCCGCGAATCGTGGTGGACAAAGATGCGCTCGATACGCTGCGTGGCCCCGCCGCCAAACAGAGCATCGAAGCCGAGTTGGCGATGTTCACGACGCTGGCTCATGAAATTGGCCACGATAAGTTCAATCCCGGCGCCATGCCGTTCCGCGGGGGTTCTGCCGAAGAGTACGTCCAGTATCGCGCCCGGCTTGAGGCCGGTGCGGTCTTCAACGCGTTTCCGATCTTCAATGATCTGAAAGGGCACGGGGAATTCCAGCCCCGATGGAGCCAGCTGGGTTATGGGCAGGGAGGTGGCCTGGGAACGGCCGCCGTCCACCTGGAGTGGAGCAAAGGGCGATTGACCGACGATCAAGCCGTCGCCCAGCTTGCCGCGCCGATCCCCAACTTTCCCTACACGCGCGGCGAACCGCTGCTCGATCAGAACGCCGATGGCGTGCTGACACAGCGCGACGCCTACCTGCGCGATTACCAAGCTCTGATCAAGCACACGCCGAACCAGGGAGAGGCAGATGCAAGAGGGCGGGACGGTGATCTACCCCAGTCGGCTCCGATGGTGCCCTCAAGCAAGGGGCATCCGGATCACGGTCTCTATTCCCAAATAGCCGGTCATGTGCGTGAGCAAGACCGACAGCACGGCCGCCAATGGGACCAGTCGAGCGAACGCCTCACTGCGAGCTTGCTGGCTCTCTCCAAGGAAGCCGGACTGACCCAGGTCGACCACGTGGTTTTCAGCACACGAACCGGCCAAGTGGCTGCCGGCGAAAACGTCTTCGTCGTGCAAGGGCGGCTGGACGACCCCGCTCACCTCCGCGCCCACATGAAGACCGATGAGGCCACGCGAACGCCGGAAAGTGCTTCATTTGCCAGGGCAGAGGCACTGAGCGAGCGCATGGCTACACAGGCCACAACCTTGGCGCAGACGCAGGCACCAGAGGATGTGGTGCGCGGTCCTTCGATCGGGCGATAGCCCGGTTGAAAGTGTCCCGTCGATCGTAATTGTGATGGTGGAGGAAGAGGGACGATTGATCGGATCAAGCCTCGGGCCCCAGGAAGTCTAGGCCTCGACCGGATAGCGCATGATCAGCGCCTGGGTGATAACACCGATTTGAGTCGGACTGAGCGGTGTAGCGCCGAGGCGGGCATCCGCCATGAAATGGGCGCCTCGGCCCGCAGGGTTAAACACCCGGACGCCATCGTCTGGCAGCCGCGGGCTATCGATCCACCATCCCGGCAGCGCGACCGCGGCTTTCACCGGGACCGCAATATTCATCTGGCGCAGATAGGCGGCTAGCCAACCGGCTTGCTGCCGTGCCTGCGCGATGGCCTTTGCGTTGACATGGTCCGGAAAGCGTAGCCGCTCGCCGTCGTAGGCCACTTTGAAGTGATCTTTGCTGCCGGTCTTGGGCGGCTTGCGTACCGACTTGGTTTCGATCACGAAAACGGCGTGGCGGCCGATCACAACGTGGTCGAGATTGAAGGATTCGCAGGGGACGTCATGCAAGACCGTCGCCCCCAACCCGATCAGCCGATTCAGCTCCTGCGCGACGAACATCTCGGCCTTCAAGCCGTCCATTCCGCGCCGCCGTGCATTGCCGCTGACGATGATGCGGCGCAGGGAGAACGCAGCCATAACCAGAAAAGCGGTCAGATACAAAACCTCGCTCACGCCGAACTTGGCATTGCCCCATTCGACCTTTGGCAGCGCCCATGCCGCGAGGAAGTAGGGGCCAAGAAAGAACAGGGCGATCAAGCCGCCGAGCATCGAGTCGGTGTGATCTTCGATGCGCTTCCGCAACTGCTCCCCGGCCCCGTGGATACGCCGATCCGCGAGCGGGGATCGGCGCCCCTGACGATCGCGCCACAGCTTGTAGCCCCAGAGCGCTCCTATCGCCATCAGCGTAGGAATGAAGATGGAGGCGGCTACAGCAAGAACGAGAAGGATCGAGTCCATCAGATGTCCCTATCTGTGTCGGATTTAGCCTGAGAAGGCTCTTATATGAAACAGCGGATGACAAGGGCAGGGCGCTCAAATTGAGCAGGGCGGGCAACCTGCCAGCGCTCAAGGGGGTGCCATGCATCTAAATCGCCTTGCTCTTTGAATGATCCGAGCCGAGCCGAGCCAGGCCGGGCCGGGCCGGGCCGGCCTGGCCGAGTCGGTCGCCAGCCACAATAGGGTCTGATGCGATATAACGGGCTGGCAATGGGAGGAGGCCGCCCAGCGACCGGCTCCCGTGCGCGATATCGTCAGAGGCTTGGCTAGCATCGATAGCCAAAGTCGGATCGAGCTAACAAGGGAAAGAAGTAACAATGCTGAATTATCACGATGGCCAGGACGTGCGATTGGGCGACCTGATTCAATGGGGCGATAGTGCAACCGGAACCGTCGTGGTCATGATCACCGAGCAGGCGGCGGTGGTCGGGTACGTAGCCGATGACTGGGCCTACCTCCAGCGGGGCTGCATGATCCACGTGCCCGCAGCGGGCCTGTTTCACTACAACGCGGAAGGCTTGCAGCACGACGCGAACCTCGGACTCATCGCACGCGCCGATCCCGTCTAGGCACTCGTTCGGAGCAGTATTGCCGACGCTTTGGGCGTCCCGCTTGCTTTCTTTATTCCGAAACCGACACTTAGATGGTGGTAGTGCCTGGGGCTGCGGTACACCCAGGCGGCGCAGAGTATCGATAGCGAAGGCGTAGGGGCGGCTCGCGTACCTGCGGCACGGTGGCGGCATCGTGCGAAGAGTAAGGGATGCCTGAAAACCTGTTCCCATCTTCATCGTTTCATTATCGATCAGTAATGCAAGGACGGCCGATACGTCCTATCCTGCGCCTCCGCTATCATCCGCACAGGCGACGAATGAAACTCTGGGGCTATAGCAAGAAAGAACGAGACGCAGGCGAGGTCCGTCTTATAGAGCTGGCGGAAGCCAGCTTACTGGCAACCCCAGCCGAGCTTCGGCGTATCGCCGCATTCCTGAGCGACGCGGCCGATAACATGGATTGCATGGGCGGCGACTACGATCACGAACATCTGGGCGATCGCCAACCCGGTTTCGAGGATTCGCCGCACTTAGTCGTGGCCAGGGCGAAATAGGCGCGCGTGGATAGTGGTTACATCGGAAGCAACATGCCGCAGTCTACGTAGTAATCGTTACTTACATTTGGACAAGATAATGACGACACTGCAGTACCACGATGGCCAAGAGGTTAGGTTGGGCGACACCATTCGCTGGGGAGACGAGGCGAGCGGGGTCGTCGTGGTGATGATTGCCGAGCAAGAGGCCATGCCGGGCTACGAAGCTGCGGAATGGGCTTGCCTCCAGGACGGCTGCATGATCTTGTCATCCACAACCGACCTGGTCCGCTATCACGCACAGGGGCTGGCGTGCGATTCCAACCTCACATTGCATGCCCGCATGCTTGAGTAACGCTAGAGAAGGCGCGTATGATCCCGCCGACCTAATCGCGCCATGCAGGCGCTGCCGCCCACCGGGCGCGCACACGAAGCAAAGCCGGCGACGCCGGCATAACGCCTCTAATCCTCATCAGCTGATCTGATGCCACCGGCCTCTCCGGCCGCGGGTGCTGCTCCCGCTTGGCAACCCTCGTCAATCAACTCGCGGCCGTGCCGCCTGATCTCATGACCAACGCACCCTCGCTCGACACCTGGATCGATGCCTTCATCGAACTCCACGCCGAGCATGAAACTTCCGAGCCGAACTCAGATCACCCGTTGTGGTGGGCAATTGAACGAACGATCTTCATTCTCGAGCCCGTCGATCGCGAAACGATGTGGCAGTTCGTCATAGAGGTATTGGCTCGCAGACCCCCCCCCGTTCGTCCTCGAATGCCTGGCGGCAGGACCGCTTGAGGACATGATCGCCCACTTCGGCGACTACTTCATCGAGCGAATCGAACGTACTGCTAAGAGCGATCCGGCGTTCCGCGAGCTCCTTCATGGGGTGTGGAAGAACAGAACTCCCGATGCGCTGTGGCAGCGCGTCGAGATCGCCCGTGGTCCTGACGATTCATCGCCTGCCGCATAGGCGCAACTGACAGAGTTCTTCTCAATGGCGTCGGCGCTCTGCACAGAGTGCCGACGCTCGAGTGCGCTTCATCCGGCAAGACTCCGTATTCGATGAGCTTTCTTAGGCAGTTGGTGCCGAGATGCTGCCGGCAAGACATGGCCGGGTGTCCAACCTGTACGTCGGAATAGCGACGCATAGGGCTGAGTTCTGAGTGTCGAGGCCGGCGTGGAAGCTACAGCGCAACCTGGAGTTGCGAAAGCGAAGCTGCATGCAAGAAAGCTGCAGTAGTAGTCGTTGCAGCGGCAGCCCCGTAAGTGTGCTTAGTTCTCGATTCTTTGTAGACAAAACGAGCTATCGGTGCCTTTCCTTAGGTTACGGATTGTTTCGGGGGCTGGGGCTGGCGTAACCTCGGCCTTGATTCCGAAGTCATAGGCAATGGGCAGGCATGGACGGGCCGCGAGATTTGCGCATGAAGCAACTGCCGCTGTCACGGCGGCTTGCGCTGTGCGGATCGTTCATTTCTTGCCTCGCATTAGCTGCCTGTGCGCAAGCACCGTCGAAGACGAAGGCCGCTCGCCTGTCTTCAAAATCTGCCGCTGTGACGTTGTCCGATACGTTCAAGCCGAGTCTTGCCGGCGACTACCCGCAGATCACATCGGAGGAAATGGGGCGGCGCTTTCTGAAGCTGGTCGATGGGCTTAAGACCGTCGACGCGCTGACGCCGGAATACGTGGCAGCCGAGACCGGCCTGCCTTTGAAGTACGCACCGGCCGGTAAGGTCTACTCGTTCACCCTTCACGAGCCCAAGTCGGGCTGGTACTACGGACTCGACTACTACCAGAGCCCGGCAGCAGGATGGAAAACCGCTAGCGTGCAGTTCAGCAACCCGACAAACCCGGATGCCGATATGGCACCAGTCTGCGGCCTCGACTTCGATGGCTATACGGCGGCGCTCAAGGGCATGGGCTTCGCGATGACGCCTACGTACGACATGCGCGGCAACGTGGTGGAATATCGCTTCTACCGCGGCGAGCTCGACGTGTCGATGGGCTATCGCGAGCAGGCCCGCTCAACGCAGGTCAAGCAAACGCATTTCTGCGTGGAATCGATCTCGGTCCACGGAGCGAAGTGACATGCCGCAGGCGATTGCTCAGCTGCCGCTACGATCTCGCAACCGGTGCGGTCACGGTGCTCAAACAGTTGAATATCCCGGGAGGTCCCCATGACCCCATCGGCATTGCGCCGGGTTGGAGCCACGATCCTCTTGCTGTGTTCGGTTATGGCGGGTGCTTGCACGCACATCCCGCCCGAAAAGAAGGCTACGGAGAAGCCAGGCACGATGTCGACCGATACCTACAAGTTAAGCCAGGCGGGCGAGTATCCCGATCTGACGGCCGAGGAGGCCGGGCGGCGCGTTCTGAATCTCGTCGATGGGCTGGAATCGATGGATGAGCTTCCGTTGGAGCGAGTGATAGAGCGAACTGGCTTGCCGCTAACGTACGCTCCTGCCGGAAACCTGCATGCCTTCGCCGTTGAACTGGCTGGAAACCGAGGTTTTTACAACGTCATTTATCGCGATAAGAATGGCCGAAGGTTCGTCGAGATCCGATATGACGGGCCGGAGGAGTCCGAACATTCCGATGTATTTCCTTGCGTGCTGGGTGCCACTGCGGTCGCGGAGCGGCTGAAGGCATTGGGCTATATCATGAACACCGACATTGATGAGATTGGTCGCACGCTCGAACACGTGTTCACTCGGGGCCGCTTGAGTGTGCGCATCGTGCCGAGCAGCTACAGCATGTCGAGTCCGCTTGGGACAGATACCTGCGTGGCAGTGCTGACAATTCAGTCAAAGGACTAGTTGATGGCAGCCTGTCCAGGCCGCTATCAACGTTAGAAGGATGCTAATGGCCATTGCTTGGGATCGTAACTTTCCTGTGTCATTGGACGGAGTTCCCATGATTGTTCTATTTCGAACGGTAGTAGGCGTAGCGGTGCTGGCAGGCTGCGGCCTGATGAGCGCCTCTGCCCATGCCGTCTCCCCCTCTAGGCCAAAAGAGCCTGTCGACATAACGTCGATAGATGCCTACGGAATCAGTTCGCCCACCGAGCATCCAGAGTTGACCCCAGAGGAACTTGGGCGCCGGACCTTGCGACTGCTGGATGGGCTGAAATCCATGGACGAACTAACCGTCGGCCAAGTGTCTGCGCGCACCGGAATACCGCTGAAGTACGCGCCGAAGGGAAAGGTCTATGCGTTCACTGTTCAGGAGCCGGATTCCCCTTGGTACTACGGTGTGAACTACCGCGAAGGTCTCGAAGGGAAATTGTTCGAGCTGGAGTATGCGTATGTCGGCGACGCTCGGCCTAAAGGGGCCCCCTTGTGCGGTATGTCCGCCGATGGTCTTGCAAGGAAGCTCAAGGCAGATGGCTATTCCCTGTGGATCGATGTCGACGAGTTAGGTAAGGCCTTGGCCTACTACTTCGAGCGCTCGCCGCTTAAGGTCCGGGTGGTGCCCGCGGCGAGCGTTCCCAACGAGAAAACAGGCGCGTATCACATGTGTGTCTCGCAGTTGATGATTACTTCAGCGGATTGAGCTCGATAGAGCCTTGAATCCACGGACGAAGGGAAGCTTCCGCATGCTTGCATCAAGATCATCGTTACTCGTTCGGATCAATAACGTATGGCCAAGTCAGAACTCATGAAGCACCTAAATCATCCTTCGATCGTCGGGCTGCTGCTGGCTGCTAGTTGCACAATTTTGAGTGCTTGCACCCATGCAGCGCCCGTTAGCCCAATAGATCAGCCATTTGCCAAGGGGGCCTCCGGCGTGAGCTCAACTGAGTCCTATAAACCGCATCCTGCGAGCGACTACCCGGAGATCACGCCCGAGGAAATGGGGCGGCGTCTCCTGAAGTTGGTCGACGGGTTGAAAACTATTGAGGAGCTGACTCTGGATCGAGTCCTCGAGCAAACCAAGCTCCCCCTTCGATATGCCCCAGATGGTAGGGCATATGTGTTCGGATTGTATCTGCCGGACTCTGGCTGGCACTACGCGCTTTCCTATTTCGAAGATGCGGAAGCGAAGCTGAAGACTGTTCGTTACGACTTTGCGAACCCGGCGAATGAACAGGCGGATATGACGCCAGTGTGCGGCCTTAGCTTCGATGATTATGCAGACTCGCTGAAGAAGATCGGCTTCACCATGACGACTTCGCATGACGAAATAGGTCGAGCGATTGACTACAGCTTCTATCGGCCCGAGGTGCAAGTTATCATCACCGAGAGGAGGGAGCGCATTGCAAGCGAAGGAGCGTTGCCGCGTTCTTGTGTTAAGTCGGTCGCGATACATTCGGTGGATTGACTATGGCCAGACCGAATAGGGAACTTCAGGCAGCGATTGATAGGTTCGGCGCCACATCGGGCGCGAATAGTGACCAAGTGGCGCAACTGTATGCTGCGATTGATGCGGATTCGAGTCTGCTGCGAAGCTTGAATAAGGAGGCCGAGGCTGGGCGGCTAAAAGGGTTCGCATTTCACATCAGTACAAGAGACAACCTTGTTGGTGCGTACGACATACAATCCGGGATGGTCATGTTGCCCGCTTCGGGGTTCCGCGAAGCAGGCAAAGAGCCGAGCCCGAACCTCGCCGGCGCGCTACGTATTCAGGACATGTCAGTACGTTTTGCGCATAGCAGCTATACAGATGCGGCGAACCAGCCGGCCACCGTCAGCCAGGAAATGGTCGACAATCTTCAGCGTACGATCAACGGCTCACCTGTATTGGCTGACCAGATGAAGGCGGCCACTGCGGCCGGTCATTTGAAGCAATTCGCGGTGATGGCGCCAGGAACTGGAGCGGGTGGTACTTACGATGGCTCTACTCAGACCATGAATCTCCCTGCATCGAGCCTTCAAAGTAAGACTGCAGCCAACCCCGCTGGAAAGTTCAACGTTGGCTCATTGACCTTCGTGCTCGGCCATGAAACTCAGCATGGATTCAACCATGCCGAAAAGCAGGCTGCCTACCGGGTGTTCGATTCGGAGGTCCGGAAAATTGCACGGGATAGCAATCCGATCAACGATTACACCCTGCCTATTGAGAAGTTGGTTCAAGCAGGCCGAGAAGATGAATCAAAGGCCGAGATCGCAGGCTGGAATGCCGTTCTGAGTAGCACGCAGCAAATCAAGCCGGCGGTCGATTTGGCTGTGATGTCAAAAATCCAAGTAAACCAAGTCAGGGATTTCGTTGACTACGATATCGTCGCGCAGAAAGCCTCCCCTAAGCCGGGTCTGGTCTTCAATCCAGATCTTTCTTTGTCTCAGACTCCCGAAAATATTGCCGCGATGGGAAGGCATTACTTCGATAAACATCCTGATGGTACGCCGGGAATACCTCTGCAACAGACGTCGAGCTTGGGCCCGCATAGAGAGGCCGACTACCCCAACTACTACGGTCGTAACGCCATCCAGCGTGCCATCACGATCGATCGTAAGCACGCGCACTCGGTCGATGGCGTCGAGCCGCAGATGCAGATCAACATGGCGCAGCTGCGTCTGGATGAACGCTTGATCGAGCGGTTGGGGCTTGAGATCGATCCGCACCCGGAACGGCGCCAGGCTTATTACGACGCCAGTCGGTCGCCGCCGGCGCTACGGCATTTCGACCATACTGAGACGGGTCTTAGCCGTTACGAGCATGTCCCGATCGATCCCGAGATCCTCGCCGGCGACGTAGTCAACAAAGACCATGCTAAGCCGAATCCCTCCCAACCCGGCCATCCCGACCACACGCTCTACTCGCAAATCGTCACGCAAGTAAAAGAGCTGGATCGCGTCAACGGTCGTAGTTGGGATCAGGTCAGCGAGCGCTTGAGCGCTAGCCTGTTGTCGCTGGCGAAGGACAGCGGCGTCACCCACGTCGACCACGTGGTCTTCAGCCAGAAGACCGACCACGTAGCGGCCGGAGAGAACGTCTTCATCGTGCAAGGGCGATTGGACGATCCTGCGCATGTGCGCGCGCATATGAAGACCGAGGCGGCGGTACAGACGCCCGAGGCCGTGTCGTTCCAGAAGGTCGAGGCACTGAACGAGCGGTCAGCGCAGCAAGCGCTCAGTACGCAGCAGAATTATCAGGCGCAAGAAGAAGTGCAGAAGTCGTCTGGGATGAGTCGATAAGACGCGTCTCGATAGGGGCGTTGTATCGGTTGTTGCTGAGACCTTGCTCGTAGCGACTAAGCGCCATCCCCACAAAAAACCGGGCCGCTTTCGCGGCCCGATCCGTATCTATCGCAGGTCTGTTGCTTCAATCACTCAACAAACCGCGCCGTCCCCACGTCGTACCACGGGGTGCATAGCAGTTGGCGGCCGCTGCTGGTGTCGCCGGTGGCGGTCCAGATGGGGCCGTGGTTGGTCTTGACCGGGTTGCGGAACTGCTTTTCGTCGAACGGCGCCACCGCGACGCACCAGCGCACGCGCTTGGGGGCGCCGGTGCCGGTGAAGCGGTGGACGAACTGGTCGGCCAGTTCGCCGCCGGGCTTCAATTCGACGGCGAGCGGGGCGACGCCCAGCGGGTCCATCGCGGCGGTGGCTGGGGCGGGGCCGGGGGCGTGCAGCAGCACGGTGCCGCCGTCTTGCTGTTCGACGCGCGGTGCGCCGACCGGGCCGGGGTTGAAGGTGGCGCCGGCGCGGTCGCCGTACACGCCGCGGTCGAACACGGCCAGGGCGCGGTCGGCGCTGCCGTTGCGCAGGCGGTAGCGCACCAGCAGGGTGTTGGCGTCGGCGCTGTAGTGGAACTCGGCGTGCAGGCTCGCTTCCTGGCCGTCCTGCACGCGCAGGCGGGTGTCGGCGGTGGCGGTGGTGGTGTCGGGCTGAGCGTTCATTCGGGTGTCTTCTGCAGGATGCGGTAGGCCATGCGCGCAGGCGGCGGCCAGCGAGGCGGCGAACACGGCGGAGGCCTTGAGCGCGTATCGCGGGCGGGCGGCGGTCGTGTGGTTCGCTGTCATCGGGCGGGTCTCGGCATGGGTCGTTGATTCACAGGTGGGTGTGGGCGCGCCGCGCAGGCCCGGGGGCTGCGCGCGGCGGTCGCTCATCGGCGCATGCCGCCGGCGCTCTGCGCCGGTTCGGCTTGTTGTTGCTGCTGCGCCTGGGCCTGCGTTTCCGCCTGGGCTTGTTGCTCCTGGCGGTCGACGGCGTGGATGGCTTCGTGGCGCATGGCCTGGCCGGGCGGTTGCTCGGCCAGGGCGCGGGTGGCTTCGCGAGTCGCAGTGCGGTCGCCGGATTCCATTGCCTGCAACAACGCGTCCAGGTGGGCGTGGGCGTGGTTGTGCCCGCCGTTGGGGTTGGCACCGGTCGCGCTGGGGTTGCCCGGCGCGGAGAACGCGGTCTTCTCGTCGGCGCTGTAGTTTGGACGGCGCGGCAGGCCCATCTCGTCGCGCAGGCCGTTTTCGGTCAGGTTGCGCGGGTTGGTCTTGGTGTCCGGGGTGGCCGGGTTGCGGTCGAAGTCGAAGGCGACGCCGCTGTTGTCCAGGCCCACCGCCTGGCGCTCCAAGTTGCGCACGTTGCCCGAGTCCGGGCCGGTGCCGCTGTACATGCCCTGCTGCAGGGTGCCGCCGGTGATGTTGTAGGCATGCGACATCTCGTGGTGCAGCACCACGGTCGGGCTTTCGAAGAATTCGCTGTGGAACGAGGGGTTGTAGCTGATCACCGAGTCCATGCCCCGGCCGGCGGTGGTGACGCCGGTGGTGGGGTCGGTGCGCAGGAAGGCGTCGGCGGTTGGCCCGGGGCCGGCGTAACCGTTCATCTCGTTGGCCAATTCGGTGATGCTGATCTTGTGGCCGGTGCCGGTGGTCGGGTTGGCGATGCGGTCGAACTCGCCGAGCATTTCGCGGCCGTTCGGCGAGGAGCGCATCATGTCGAGGTCGGCCTCGGCGCGCTGGCGGAACGCATCCGAGGAGCCGGCGGCGACGGTGACCGTGGCGCCGACGTTGGCGGTCATGTCCACTTGGACCTGGGTGTTGCGCGCGCCCCGCGCGGCGGTGACGGTGTCTTCGCCGCTCTGGCCGTAGACGGTGTCGCGGCCGGCGCGGTTGTCGACGGTGTCGGCGCCGGCGCCGGTGTAGACGCGGTCGTTGCCCTGGCCGCCGCGCAGGATGTCGTTGTCCTGGCCGCCGGACAGGATGTCGTTGCCCTGGCCGCCTTCGAGGGTGTCGTTGCCGCGCCCGCCTTCGAGGTAGTCGCGGCCTTGGCCGCCGCGCAGGATGTCGTTGCCGTCGCCGCCGTAGACCACGTCGTTGCCGGCGCCGGCATCGATGGTGTCGTTGCCGGTGTTGCCGAACACGTCGTCGCGTCCGCGGCCGGTGCTGATCGTGTCGTCGCCAGCGCCGCCATCGACACGATCGCGCCCGCGGCCGGTGGTGATGGTGTCGTTGCCGTTGCCGCCTTGCACGTCCATGTTGACGCGCACGTTGGGCGCGGCATGGATGATGTCGTTGCCGTCGCCGCCGCGCACGCCGAGCTGCTGCTGGGCGGCGAGGGTGATCTGGAAGGGTTGGCCGTTGATGCTGACATCGAGCACGCCGTTGGCGCGCTGGCTGACTTGCACGTTGTCGTCGCCGGCGCCGCCGTTGATGACGAGCAGGTCGCTGAACTGATCGCCGCGGGGCACTTGTTCGCGGCTGATGACGATGTCGCCCTGGCGGAACAGTTCCTGCGAGACGATGCCTTTGCCGTCGGCGGTGCTGCGCGACAGATCGGGCGGCGGACTGCCGGGCGGGACGGTACCGCCGTCGATGACGGTGGGAGTGGGGCCTGCCATAGAGATTCTCCTTGGCGTTGAAAGGCTGACGAATGGGTAAGGCGCTCGGCGCAGCCGTGTTCCTGCCGAGCGGGTTGGATTTGCCGACTATAGGCGGACTGTGGGAGCGAAGGAAATCGGGGGCTCCGACCGACGCGACCAACGGTCCGGCCCGGGTGGGCGGGGCGCTGCACCCGTCAGGCACAGGGGGCTGAAGTGGGAGCGCAGTCACAAGAAACGCGATGGGTTCGCCGATCCGGCCAAGCCGGCCGCATCGATGGCCCGGCAACGCGCCTGTTCAGGGATATCGATGCCTGGCGCCCGGGAAGGCAGGCGCGCTGCCCGTGGCCTTCATTGCGCGGAGCTTCGCGGCCCGTGCCCGGCTGAACAGGCCGCCGGCCTTGCCGTATCCTGCCGCCCCATGCCCACCTATATCGCCTTGCTGCGCGCCGTGAATGTCGGCGGCACCGGAAAACTGCCGATGGCCGAACTGCGCGCGATGTGCGAGGCCGTCGGCTTCGAAGACGTGCGCACCTATATCGCCAGCGGCAACGTGGTGTTGCGCAGCGCGCTGAACGCGAAGCGCGTGCAGGCGGCTTTGGAGCAATGCCTGGCCGACTACGCAGGCAAGCCGGTTGGGGTGATCGTGCGCACCCCAGCGGAGATGGCGCGCGCGTTGGCCGCGCAACCGTTCGCGCATGCCGCGCCGAACCGCGCGCTGGTGATCTTTCTCGACGCGCCGCCGCCGGCCGATGCGCTGGCCGCGGTCAAGCATCGCAACGGCGAAGAGATCGCCCTGGGCGAGCGCGAGATCTACGTGCATTACGGCGACGGCATGGCCGATTCCAAACTCGTCATCCCCGCGGCCAAGGCCGGCACCGCGCGCAACTTGAACACGGTGGCGAAGTTGATCGAGATGGCGGGCGGTTGAGGGCTATCAGGTGGGTATGCACAGCACTGGGCTCGAGCATGCTTTGTCAGTGCAGAGGTGACCCGTATCGTGCCAAAGCTGCTTGTTGCGGGTAGCAAGCAGCCAAGCCGGTCCTGCGTAATGCGATTCCGCTCTGCGGTCAGCAAGGTCTCGTGTTCTAAGATGTAGTTGGTGCAACTTAACTAGTGCGGCCTACGCCAATGAAGCGAGGCCATGTTACGTAATCCCGGGGGGGGCATGGACGTAGTAGCAAATTTCGCGGCGGCATCCGAAAGCAACTCATGGGCGTGGGGGTGGGATGCGGTGGCTGCGATCGGCACGGTCGTTGCCGCGACAGTGGCGCTTCTTATCTGGGCGGCCGATCGTTGGGCCGCAGCAAGGCGGCGGAAAAACGAAGCGCAGCTACTCGCGGTTATCCTCGCGCCGAGGCTGAATTCGCTAAAAATAGCGATCGAGAAGCTTGTTGGCGTTATCGAGGCGGCTGCGGAAGAGGGGTTTCATGTTTACTTCGACGATCAGGATGCACGGGCGCTATTCGCAGATGCCATTGATGCGATAGATATCTCTAAATTCCCTTCTACCTTGGACGGGTTCGCTTCGCTTCCAATGGAGGTCGGAGCTCTGTTCGTCGACACGCTTACGTGCGTCCAAAGATTGAAGAGTGCGGCCACTCATTTCAGGAAGCTTAGAAAGAATGCCCCTGATGAGCGAGTAATCGCTAGAGCGAAACAATTGGCATTTCGGCTGTATAGAGCGAACCACAAAGTGAGCAGAGCCTGGAAGGTCTGTACCCGGTTGCGGCCGAAATATGACCTGTTGAAGAACCTGGATCGTGATTCCGGCAGATTAAAGCTATTCTTTCGAAAGGTCGGAAAAGTATTCTCCGCCGCCTGGGCTGCTGCTAAAGAGTAGTGTGGTGCTTCCGGGCAACTATTAAGTTCGAAGGTGACGGGTAGTTGCGATGAACAGGCCGGTATTTCGATCGCGAACCTGTCTTCCGGCCTCCCGCCCGCCGTACTAGACTCCATCCCATGCGAAATCCACTGCAAGATCAATTGCTCAAGGCCGGCCTGGTCAAGAAGGCCCAGGTGTCCCAGGTCGCGCGCGAGCAGGCCAAACAGCGCCAAGGCAAGGCGCCGCCCGCGCCCACCGCGGAGCAGATCGAGAGCGAGCGGCTGCGTACCGAACGCGCCGAGCGCGACCGCGCGTTGTCGGCCGAGCGCAACGCGCAGGCGAAGGCGCACGAGCTGCGCGCGCAGGTCCGCCAGATCGTCGAGACCCACAAGGTCAAGCGCGAGGGCGAGATCGCATACGGTTTTACCGACGAAGGCAAGATCAAGAACGTGCTGATCAACACTGCGCTGCGCGCGCAGTTGGCGAGCGGCGCGCTGGTGATCGCGCGCCACGACCAGGGCTATGAGCTGCTGCCGCGCGCCGCTGCGGAAAAAGTGTATGCCCGCGACCCGTCGATGATCGTGCTCGATCACGCCGCGCCCAAACCCGACGCACCCACGAGCGAGGACGACGAGTACTACGCCCAGTTCCAGGTGCCGGACGATCTGATCTGGTAAGTCCTCCGCGATGGCCTGTGCAAGCTCACCGCATAGACATGCCCTGTCGACCTGAAACCCTCGCCATGCATCCGCCACGGCCGGTTAGCGCACGCACTTACCGCTTCGCCTTGCGTTCGATCGAAGAGCGTTTCGGTGCCGGCAACTTCGACGATGCCGGTGATGCGATTGTCGCTGCGCTGCGCGATGTCTATGACCAAGCCGAGCGCTGCGCCGTCGATTTCAGTTTCGACACAGTGCATGCCAATCCTTGGTTTCATGCCTTGGTGGTGGCGATAGATCCATTACCGGAGTTGGCGCACGCAGGGTTCCTCGCGCGGCTTACCGAAATCGGCCTTCAGCCGGAAGGTCTCTAGATCTTCATGTGTCATCAAGCCTATTGCGCCTCTGTGCGCGTTAGCAGTTGCTTGTTGCATCGGAAACTGTAGCGCCGACGACATCAGCGCTACTTTCAGTTGCCGTTGTTGCGCGCACGCGCTTGACGTAGGCTGCGAGGCATAAGAACCGATCGAGTCGAGACCTGCGTGTCATCGCCATCGTCGCGTAGTCCGAACTTTTCTTGCCATGGAGGCATCGATGCGAACCGAGTTCTGCATTTTCTCGCTCGTGCTGGCGCTGGGGGTTTCCGCCTGCGGTGAGCACAAGCCCCGCGTGGACCGGATGACCGCGGAGTTGCAGGACAAGTACAAGCGCAATCCGGCCCCGAAGCAGCCCTATCAGATCACTCTGACCCTGGTCGATGCGCCGGGGCCGTTCGCCAAGATAGAAGGATTTGTTTCCTATGAGGCTCGGGATTGCCGCTATATGCCGGACCGGATCGCGGGCTTTTTCTTGACTCCGTCCATCAACCTGCCAATGAGCTATTCAAAGGTCGACGAGACTTCTTATGTCGCCACGGTCCACGCCGATGCGATGCTCGACGAGGATTATCTTGGCGAGGGCATCTGTCATTGGCAACTGACCTCGTTGAATGCGCAGCTCAAGGCGACCGGTGCCGAGCCTGAGACGAATTTCATCGCCAGCCTTATGAATGAAGATGTGACGGCGCAGCGAGCGGTAACGAACTACTACTGGAAAGAGCGGTATCCGCGCAGCGAAGTTACGGACTATCCGGATATGGGCGAGGAAGATCGGGATGCCTTCCGGCCCGAAATCCGCGATGAACTCTTTGCTATCACCCTGCTGCCCAGGGCAACGACGCCATGAGCTTGGCGAGTGTTGCTGGCTGGTCGTTGGGCAACGGGCGAGCCCCTCGCCCGTACCAATGCCATCGCAACTTTCGGTTGCCGTTGCGGCAATCTCCCACCTGACGTAGGCTCGGACCCATAAAGGCCCGGCCTTGACCCGGGTCGGGACCGTCGCGGTACTGCCGCCGCCGGCCCGTCCCTTAATCATCTCTTGCCATGGAGGCATCGATGCGCGGTGAGCTTCGCACCTTTTGTCTTCTGCTGGCGTTGAGTACTTCCGCCTGTAGCGCTCCCGAGACTGCAATGACTTCCGACAAATCCTCGCCCGATTCCGCTCCCTCGACGGCTGAGCTGGAAGCCAAGTACAAACGTAATCCGGCTCCCAAGCAGCCGTATCAGATCGTGCTAAGCGTGAAGGATGCCCCGGGGCCGTTGACCAAGGCGGAGGGCTTCATTCGCTATGAGGCTCCCGATTGCAGCTATGTGCCTGATCCGATCGCCGGTGTGCGAATGAATCCTTCGCACACGCTGCCGATCGAGTACACAAAGGTTGATGAGAATACTTTTGCGGCCACGATTTATGCCGATGGGATGCTCGATGAAGATTATCTTGGGAAGGGCGTTTGCCATTGGCAGCTGATGAGCGTCAACTCATCGCTGCGGGCCACCGGAGCTAAAACCGATATCGGCTATATCGCGAATTTGTTGGCCGATGAAGTGCGCGAACAGAAGGCGCGTACCAACTATTACGTCAAGTATGAGTATCCGGGTGACGACCCTTCTGAGCGTATCGATACGGGCGATATCAATCCGAATAAATACAAGGCAGAACTTCAGGGGCAGTTGTTCACCATAACCTCGACGCCTAAGGTAGGGACGCCATGAGCCTTAACAGCCAGCAATATGCTGCTCTCGCGGATGATTCCTATAAAAAGCACGATAAGGGCGAAGACGTCACTCTTGACGGCGTGAAGTACACGGTACTCAATCACGTAGATAAGCCTTCGGGTTACCAAGGGACGATCTATAAACGCATCGATACCGGCGAGATCATTGTGGCGCACCGCGGTACCGAATTCGATCGCGAAATGATCAAGGACGGTCTGACCGATGCTGGTATGGCCACCAATCGCACCAACTCGCAGGCAAAAGACGCGTTGGCATTGACCCGCGAAGCGCTGAAGGAAGCGGAATCGGTGGGTCGCGCCAAGCCGCCGGGGCCCGAAGTCACCGTCACCGGCCATTCCCTGGGCGGCACACTCGCGCAGATCACGGCCCACCATTACGACCTGCGAGGCGAGACGTTCAATCCTTACGGCGCGGTCAGCCTGGGCTATCGCATCCCGGAAGGCGGCAACCGCGTCACCAACCATGTGATGGCCGGCGACCCGGTCAGTGCGGCCAGCGACCATTACGGCAAGGTCAAGGTCTACGCGACGCCGCAGGAAATCGCGACGATGAAGGACCGCGGCTACGAGAACAACCGCAGTGTCTTCGACGCGCGCAACATGGCTGGCGCGGTCAAGGACATGGTCGTTCCCTCGCACCGTATGGACAACTTCCTCGACAGGGACACGAACGGCAAGCCTGATCGCTCGGTGCTCGGCGATCCTCAGACGCAGCGCCTGGCGCAGCAGTACGACCCGATGATCGACAAGTACCGCGGCGATGTCGAAACCACCCGCCGGGGCGTCACCCATATTTCGCGCAATCCGCTCGAACGGGTCGGCGATGCGATCGACGACATTCGCGGCCCGATCAAGGCGGGCGAGCCGGGGCGCAAGGAAGAGCGCCATGCGCCGGCCGTGCCGGAACGGCATTCGGCGCCGCTGCACCTCAATCCCTATGCGCCCGGCAAGAGCATCCCCGACTACATCCATCCGGGTAGGGAGCAGCCGTCCGGCCCCGGCATTCCGTTCCGCAACGCGACCACTTCGGTCGGCGGCGATCCTTCGGCCTTCCTCGACCGCATGTTGGCGGCGTCGCAGAACGGCGACCGCGACGCCTTCCGTCAGATGACCCAGGACGCCGCTTCGGCGCCGCCGGGGCGCGCGCTGCGAGAGGAAGCGGTGGCGACGGTGGACCGGCAGGAACAGGCGCTCGCCCAGCAGGCGTCGGTGCAGCAGCAGGCGCAGGCGGCCGAACAAGCTTCGCCGGCGCGCAGCGGCCCGCGCATGGCCTGATCGACGCGTCCAGTGATGTGAGGCAGCGGGACCTTAGGCAAACAGGCACGGTTTGAGATCGCACCGAGGAGCGGTTGGATGCAACAGGACGAGTTGATGGGCCTGGTCAGCAAGACCGCGGCCTTGATGGAGCAGTTCGAACGCCGCTGCGAAGAGATCGAGCAACACCAACGCGCGGTCTACCAGCAGTTGCAGCAGCTCGCGCAGCAAGTGCCCGGGGTGGTGCGGCAATCGGCCGACGAGAGCCTGCGCAATCTGCCCGGCGCGGTGATGGGCAAGCTGGAGAGCGGCCTGTCGCAGCCGGTCGGCGCTTACGAGCGCCGCCTGCAGGATGCCGGCGGCCTGCTGCAGGAGGGCTCGCAGTCGCTCGCCGCCCAGCTCAAGCGCATGGAGTGGCTGCACAAGCAGCTGATCTGGAAAGTGGTCGGTGCCGCGCTCGGCAGCGTGCTGTTGCTGCTCGCGGGCGGCGGTTGGCTGCTGTGGCAGTACCGTGCCGACATCAACGAGAACCGGGTCGCCGCCGACCTGTTGCGCGCCTATAACCAGGCCGACGTAACCCTGTGCGATGGCCAGCTCTGTGCCAACGTCGATCCGAAGGGCAAGACCTTCGGCGACAAGAAGCAGTACCGGCCGGTGCAAGCGCGGCCCTGATCGGCGTCTGATCGGCCTCGGTCTGCGCAGGTCGCGTTGGCGCCTGCGCTGGTGCGAAATTCGCGGCCCGCTTCGTCTCCCGAAGACTTCGACCCCACCCGAGTTCGCCCGGCCGTCTGCGGCCGGCCTTCGGCTTGCCGCGAACTGCGGTGACCGCCGTGTGGCTGTTCCGCTCGGCCCGCATCCCCGGCGATCGAATGCTTCGGCCCGGATCTAATTGAGGACCGATTCTGTCCTCTATGGCGGTTACCTTGGTCCTGCCGCGCAAGACCGGTACCCATCACTCCGAGGCCCTTATGCTCACTCTGATCCACGCACCGCACTCCCGCTCGACGCGCATCATCTCGCTGCTCAAGGAACTCGATGCCTTGGCCGACGTCGAGGTCCGCACGGTCGACATCCAGCGCATGGGCCAGTCCTTCGACGGCGACGCGCGCAACCCGCATCCGGAAGGCAAGGTGCCGCTGTTGATCCACGACGGAGTGGAGATCTGGGAGAGCCCGGCGATCATTCTCTACCTCACCGATCTGTACGCGCACCGCAAGTTCGGCGCGGCGGTCGGCGACGAAGACCGCGGCCGTTATCTGTCGTGGCTGAGCTGGTACGGCGGCGTGGTCGAGCCGGTGTTGCTGTTGGGGGCGGCCGAGATCAGCCATCCCTATGTCCATGCCACGTTCCGCGGCCCACAGCAGCTGCATGAGCGGTTGGCCAAGGCCTTGGCCGACCAGCCGTATCTGATGGGCGACCACTACACCGCCGCCGATCTGCTGCTGCACTCGCCGTTCGCCTGGTTCCCCGACAGCGCGCCGCAAGACCCCGCGGTGCAGGCCTGGATCAAGCGCTGCGGCGAGCGTCCGTCGCTGCAGTTCGCCGCCGAATACGACGCCGCGCTGGCGGCCTAGGCCTGGATGATCCGCCGTGCTCGCCTCGGCAGCGCGGCGGTGCCGGCGACATCGGCGTCGAAAGAAAGCCGTCGATGCATGCATACGTGCGCTTAGGCGTGACGATGGCCGCAACGCTAGATTGACAGGTGCGTAACCCTGGCGCGCGCAGGCTGCCGTGGTTCACCACAGGAGCTCGTCATGAACGCAGAACGCGCTTTCACGAGTGCCGGTGCCGCCATGGTGTCGTTGGCGTTGGCCGCGGGAATCGCCGGTTGCGACCGCCATGCGGCCCCGGACGGCGAAGCTGCAGCGCCGCCCGCGCAGACCGAGACCCCATCCACGCCGTCTGCCACACAAGCGCCGGCGGTGTCGGAAGGTGTCGCCGCGCAAGTCGCGATGATGGACAAGAACGGCGATGGTTCGATCGGCGCCGACGAGCACGCGGCCGGCGCCGGCAACATGTTCGCCACGATGGATGCAGACCACGACGGTACCGTGACTGCGGCGGAAATGGATGCGGCCCAGGCTGCGTTCAAAGGCGACAAACGCATGTCCTCGGCCGACAAGATCAAGACCATCGACGGCAATGCCGACGGCACGTTGTCGCGCGAGGAGCACGAGGCCGGGTCGCAGGCGATGTTCGCGAAAATGGACGCCGATGGCGACGGCCGGCTGACGCCTGCGGAAATGCAGGCTGGTCACGATAAGACGATGGGGAAATGAGGCGTACATAGGAAGAGGCGTGGTCGCTTCCCCCGCACGAATTCCGGGCCTCGACGCTGTCGCGGACGAGCTTAGCGACTTGCCCAAGCGCCGCCCGCAGGCCGGCTTTATCGAAAGCTGGCGCCGCGATCTTGCTGAACAGGCGGGGTCGCGACGGCCCGAACGCGGATACCTGGGTGTGCACGCGATCGGCATATCGGATGCGCAGCCCGCGCTTGACCTCAACCGCACTTGAGGCCTTAGCGTGGGCCGCACTTCAAAGCGATCGAGGGCCACGCGATGCCGCCACGCCTGCAAGAACTCACCACCTATCTGCAACGCCTGGGCTACCGCAGCGCGCCGCTGCCGACCCTGCACAGCCTGCGCGAACTGCAGCGGCGGCATACCGCCGAGTTTCCGTTCGAGACCCTGGCCACCTTGCTGCGCATGCCGGTGCCGATCGGCCTGGCCTCGCTGGAGCGCAAGCTGCTGCACGAAGGCCGCGGCGGTTATTGCTTCGAACTCAACCGGATGTTCCTGGCGCTGCTGCAGCAACTCGGCTACGACGCGCGCGGCCTGACCGGGCGGGTGCTGATGGGTGGCCCCGAGGACGCCCTGCCGGCACGTACGCATCTGCTGGTGCTGGTGACGATCGAGGGCGTTCGTTACATCGCCGACGTCGGCTTCGGCGGCATGGTGCCGACCGCGCCGCTGCGCCTGGACAGCGAAGAGGAACAAACGACGCCCCACGAGTCGTACCGTGTGGAGCCGCGCGACGGTCAATACTTGCTGCGCGCGCAGGTCGCCGACGAATGGCGGGCCATGTACGTGTTCGATCTGCAAAGGCAGGTCGACATCGATTTCGAAGTCGCCAATTGGTATGTCTCGGCGCATCCCGAATCGCCCTTCCTCGGCCAGTTGTTCGTCGCCCGCACCGGCGAGGGGTTACGCAAGACGTTCAACAACGGCAGCTTCGCCGTGCACCGGCTCGGGCAAGACAGCGTGCGTCGCGAGCTGACCGATGCCGACAGCGTGATCGAAGTGCTGGGCGCCGAGTTCGGCATCCGGGTGCCGGCGCACCCGCAGTTGCACGAGGCGATCGAGCGTTTGTTGGCCAAGTCGGTGGCGGCGTGAATCGGGCGGACGTGTAGTACGGCGCACCGGCTTGCCGTAATAACCGCGCGAATCCTTCTCCTGTAGGAGCGGAGGTCCCACGGGGATTTCCTTCGGTAGCCCGTCGAGAGCGCGTCGTTGCGGGGAAGAGCGCGGTCGCGGCTTGCGCCGCTCCTACCCCTTAACGGCGACGCTGCCTAGACAGGGATTGGGCGATACTGCGCCCGCATCGGAGCGGACGACCATGGCCCAGAACATCTACGACGATCCGGCCTTCTTCGAAGGCTATTCGCAACTGCGGCGTTCGATCGAAGGCTTGGTCGGCGCGCCGGAGTGGCCGGCACTGCAGGCGCAGCTGCCGGAGCTGCGCGGGTGCCGGGTCATCGACCTGGGCTGTGGTTACGGTTGGTTCTGTCGCTACGCGCGGATGCAGGGCGCGGCGGAAGTGGTGGGTGTCGACGTGTCCGAGAAGATGCTCGAACGTGCCCGGGCTACGACCCAAGACGAAGGCATTGCCTACGTCCGTGCCGATCTGGATCGGTTCGATCCGGGCGAGGCCGCGTTCGACCTGGTCTACAGCTCGCTGACCTTGCATTACCTCGACGATCTGCCGGGCTTGCTGGCGAAGGTCCATCGCGCGCTGGTGCCAGGCGGACGCTTGCTGTTTTCCGTCGAGCATCCGATCTACACCGCGCCTGCGCATCCGGGTTGGTCGAGCGATGTCGACGGCCGCAAGACCTGGCCGGTCAACGGCTACCAGAGCGAAGGCCCGCGCGTTACCCATTGGTTCGCGCCCGGTGTGCGCAAGGTGCACCGCACCCTCGGTACCTATCTCAACAGTTTGATCGCGGCCGGGTTCCGGATCGCCCACGTCGAGGAGTGGGGGCCGAGCGACGCCCAGGTCGCACAGACGCCCGCGCTGGAAGAAGAACGCGAACGGCCGATGCTGTTGCTGGTGGCGGCGCAACGTCCAGACTAGGGGTAGGAGCGACGTCCTGCTGGATTTCCTGCGGTCACGAGTCGCGACCGCGAATCTGCATGTTTGCGTCGTACGTTTCGGGCGTCGCGCCGTCGTTACGTCCAGGTGACGAACGCATGATCGCTTCCTGAAATCGCACTTCGTGCGAGAAAGGATTCAGCTAAAGCCTTCCTTGTATCGGCGATGCCCGTATGAACACGCGAATGTTCATGCCGCGTTTGCGTGGCTTGCCGAAAGATCGAGGTTCCCCCACGCACAGGAGTACGCCATGAAGCCGCTCATGCTCGCGCTCGCCCTGGCGGCCTGCATCCCCGTCGCCGCCGTAGCGCAAACGCCGCAAGCCAGCGAAGCCCTGACCGAACACCAGATCCGCACGCGTCTGGCCGAACAGGGCTATACCAAGGTCAACGATCTCAAGTTCGGCGACGGCGTATGGCATGCCGATGCGCGCAGCGGCGACGGCAACCGCGTGCAAGTCCGGCTCGACCCGCGCACCGGCACGGTCTATCCCAACGAGCAGGTCGCGCGCATGAGCGAACGCGATGTGCGCGCGGCGCTGGCGGCGGCCGGCTACACCAACGTCCATGACGTCGATTACGAGGACGGCATCTGGAACGCCGAGGCCGACAGCCCGGCCGGTAAGGACGTCGAAGTGAAGATCGATCCGAACACCGGCAAGGTCATCGGCACCGAAAAGGATTGATGCTGCGTGAGGCCCGATGCGGCCGTTCCCTCGGGGACGGCCGCATCGTTGTGGATCGCTCCGTTCGAACCTGATCACCACGGGATGCGTGCAAATCTACATTGGCTGCGGCCGAAATACGGCGCGAGAGCGATACAGCGCGATCGCGGCTTGTGCCCGTAGGAAATCCAGTAGGACGCCGCTCCTACCCTGCGATAGTCCCCAGCTTCGATCGATGACGCGAGCGGTGCGGTCTCTGCGCGGCCCTTGGTCGCGGCTCATGCCGCTCCTACAGGGGGAGGGGCCAGGGGCCTGCGGGCCGGGGGTAGGGACTGCGGGGGGGGCAAAAAAAATTCACGAGCCTGTCGATTGCGCCGATCCTGATTCGTCGTTGAAAGGAGCAGGCAGTAAAGGGATCCTATCCGACCCGCCCGCCAAGCCACTCCCTCCAACCGACCATATAAAGGATTCGCCATGTCCGAGCAGCCCAAGATCTTCGTCAACCTCGCCGTCAAGAACCTCGACCGCGCGGTCGCCTTCTATACCCAACTGGGTTACACCTTCAATGCCAAGTTCACCGACGAAAACGCCACCTGCATGATCGTCGGCGAGAACATCTTCGTGATGCTGCTGGTCGAGCCGTTCTTCCAGTCCTTCACCAAGAAGTCGATCTGCGACACCTCCAAGAGCGTCGAGGCCCTGCTCGGCCTGTCGGCAGAGAGCCGCGAGAAGGTCGACGAACTGGTCGAAAAGGCCATCGCCGCCGGTGCGGTCATCCCGAAGGACCCGGTGGACTACGGTTTCATGTACCAGCGCAGCTACGAAGACCTCGACGGCCACACCTGGGAAGTGTTCTACATGGACCCGAATGCGGAACCGCACGCCGCCCAGGAGTAAGTCCCGCGGACGGGCAGCGCGATAATCGGGTGCCGCCACCCTCCGGGTTCTCGGCGGCCGGTGGCGCGAGTCGCCCGTCCAAAAACATCGCCCCGGATGCCCAGCATCCGGGGCGATCGTCGTTTGGAGGTCGCCCACGCCTGCGAGCGACTCCCTGTAGGAGCGACGTGAGTCGCGACCGCGACATCGCAATGGCGTCGTGGCTGCGGTTGCGTGTCGCGGCTTGCGCCGCTCCTGCCTGGATGGGGGCGTGGAGAGCTCGGGTCGCGACTTACCTCGCCCCTACACAGACCCGAAGCGAATAAGGACGCCGATGCGCTCGGGAGCGCGAACGCTCAGGCGCCCGGCGCTTTCAGTTCCTGCGACAGCCAGTCGTCGATCAGACGCTTCTCGTAGCGCAAGGGGTCGCTGTCGCTGACGCTGCGCGCACCCATCATGAAGCCCATGTCGCGCAGGGTGCGCTGGCCTTCCTCGACGACCTGGCCGTTGGCGTCCAGACGCTTGAAGTTCAGGACGATGCGCGGCGGATAGATCTCGCGGATGAAGCGGGTGTCGTCGAACTGCGGGCCGTGCCAGGGCTCGAAGTCGCCGGCGCGCTTGATGTCGGCGATGTCGACTTCGAGGCGTTGGCCTTGTGGCAGCCGCTTCTGCGCGCGGGTGCGCAAGTGCTGCGCCAGTTGCTCCACCCAATTGCCGCGCACGGTCTCGAAGCGGTTGCGGCTGTAGCGGACTTCGGTGAACTGTGCCGGGTCTTCCCAGCGCACGGCGACCGGGCCCTCTTCGGGCAGGGCGCGCGGCGCGTCGGGATCGGTGACGTTGCGGGACTTCGCGCCGGCGTTCCCGGCCATCAGCGCGGCGGCCGAGAGCAGGACGGCGAAGGCGATGCGGAGGTTCATGACGGGCTCCGATGCGGTGGGGATACGGTCCGATTCTCCGCCTGCCGCCGCATCGCCGCCAGCGACAAGGCGTTAAACCCGCGTAGGCGCGAGATTCCGTTGCCGCCAATTCACGATCTTCGCCGCGTTCGCGGGTGCTTCATTCGCAGGCGACGCCGTCGCCGTCGCGATCCAGATGCCGGCCGTAGCCGGGATCGCCGCGTCGTACCGGTGCGGCTCCAGCGGCGCGCGCGGCGCTGCAATTGGCGTAAGCGCCGCCGTCGTCGGCTGCCGAGTCCGTGTTGTCGGCGGCCCACGACGAGGCGCGGTTGGGCGCGCGCGGCGATGCCGGTCGCAAGCCGCTACCGCTGGCGGCGGGGCCGCGATGGCAGTGGTAGCCGCCGTGCTTGCGATCGTTATGGCAGCCCTCGGCATTGAGGCCGCCGCCGTGAGCCCAGGCGGGCGAGGCGGCGCTCAGCGCCAGTGCGGCGCCGAGCGCGATGGAATGAGCGTGCATGATGAGTCCCCCGTTCCGAACCCAACGGGTTGGCTAGGGGAAAGCGGTCATCGCCTCGACGTATGGATTGCCTGAATCGGTTTGTGACCGATCCGGCGATTGTTGAGCGAGGCGAGGTGGCGTGCGATACCGCGGTCGCGGCTTGCGCCGCTCCTACCCCCTAGGTGCCGCCGCTCCAGGGTAGGAGCGGCGCGAGCCGCGACCGCGTGGTCGCAGTTCGTACAGCGACCGGCATGGGGCGGTATCGCCGTCATTGATGTCGGTTCGTGTTCGCAGAGACAATGAAACGCAGGCGATACCAAAGACAGATCAGCTGTCCCTCAGGACGCAAACTCGCGCCGCACGTCGTCGAAATCCACGACTGGGCGCACTTCGAGTCGGCCGGTGCGGCTCCACGGGAAGGACTCGGCGATGCGCACGGCTTCGGCCATGTCGGCCGCTTCGATCAGGTTGAAGCCGCCCAGGTATTCCTTGGCTTCGGCGAAGGGGCCGTCCATGAAGGTGGTGCGGCCGTTGCGCGTGCGCAGCGTGGTCGCCTGCGCCGGCGGCGCGAGCATCTGCGAATCCAGCAGCACGCCGGCATCGCGCATCGCGTCGGCATGGGCGAGGCAGCCGCGCATCATCGTGCCGAACTCGCCCTCGGGCAGGGCTTCGATCAGGCTGTCGTCGTTGTAGATCATGACCAGATATTTCATGGCGTCCTCTGGGGCAGGCAGGAAGGCGTTCGTCGATGGGTCCGTAGCGGCGAGGGCTGGGGAGCGCGCCGCGAGGACTGCGGCGCCGAGCATAACGCCGTGGCCGCGCGGTGCAGCAGTGACGAAACTCATGCATCGCATCCGCTCGTGGCGTTCGCCGGATGAATGCGCAGGGCACCACCGCATCGGTGCGGCAATCTGCCGGGCGGCCGTCGCAGGGCCTGCGATCCCGGCTGCAGCGACGACGCCTATCTCTGCGGTGATCGACGTGCGGCGAGGGCTGCGGCGACAATGCCGAGGTTCCGCAACGCTTGGCCACGTCCGATGTCCGAAGTTTTCGCTTGCCGCCCCATCGCTTACCTGCGCTCGCCGTATGCGCAGCGCATCGATGCGCCGCACCAATCGACGGTGGTGCAGGGCACGCAGAGCGGCGAGGTGGTCGAGGCACGGCTGGAATTCGTCGACGACCTGGCGCCGGAGGCCTATGCCGACCTGACCGGCTTCGAACGCATCTGGCTGATCTTCGCGTTCCATCGCAGCCAGGGCTGGAAGGCGCAGGTGAAGCCGCCGCGCGGTGGGCCCAAGCGCGGGGTGTTGGCGACGCGTTCGCCGCACCGGCCCAATCCGCTGGGGCTGTCGGCGGTAGAACTGGTCGCGGTCGAACCCGGTGCGCTGATCCTGCGCGGCGTGGACCTGCTCGACGGCACCCCGGTGCTCGACATCAAACCCTACGTGCCTTACGCCGATGCCTTCGCCGGGTCGCGCGCCGGCTGGATCGACGAGATCGACGCCGCGCAGGGCCGGCAATCGGCGCCGGGGCCGAAGCGCCCGCGCAAACCCCCGGGCGGCCTCGCCGGTTGAGGCTTGGCGGCTCGCCTGGCCGCGGCCGCGAATCGATCGAGACGAAGGGCTTGACCGCTTCGGTCTGTCGCTGTACTTTCCGTTTAGGTTAATTAGCTGATCGGTTTATATGTAGGCCCTGCAAGGCCCGGCGCCGACCAAGGCGCGCGGCTTCCCCTTTCGCCCGAGGAATTCCCATGACGTTCGATGGCTCCAGCACCGCCGACACCGCGTCCTCCGACCGCACCACCCACAGCGTCGACGACCACAGCATCACCTTGCAGCGCGTTCTCAACGCCCCGCGCGAGCTGGTGTTCGCGGCCTGGACCGACCCCGTGCAAGTGGCGAAGTGGTGGGGGCCGCACGGCTTCAACAGCGAAGTGCGGCAGATGGACGTCGCGGTCGGCCGCATGTTCCGCATCTGCATGGTCGCGTCCGACGGCGCCGAGTACCCGATCAAGGGCACCTATCAGGAGATCGTCGCGCCCGAGCGCCTGGTCTACATCGACGATTGGGACGACGACAGCAAGCCTTCGCAGCAGTCGCGCGTCACCGTGACCTTCGCCGAACACGGCGCCGGCAAGACCTTGCTGACCCTGGAGATGCGCTTCGGTTCGATCGCCGAGCGCGTCGAAGCCGAGCAGCAGGAAGTCATCCCGGGTTGGGGCGAATGCTTCGAACGCCTGGACGCGCTGGTGTCCGCGCGCTGACGCACGAAGCATGCACGCCATCGCGCGCCGGCCTGCACCGCCGGCGCGCGACGGCCGTACACTGGGCGACCGCACGCGCCCGGCGCGACTCTCGCGCCGTCGTCCGCGTCATCGCCTCCGCGGAGTGTCCATGCCGTCCGTTTCCGAATCCTCCCCGCTGTCCGCGCATGCGCGCAGCGACGCACCCGCGATCGTTTCGATCAAGGGCCTGACCAAGACCTATGCCGGCGGTTTCCAGGCGCTCAAGGGCGTCGACCTCGACATCCGACGCGGCGAGATCTTCGCCCTGCTCGGGCCCAACGGCGCCGGCAAGACCACCCTGATCAGCATCGTCTGCGGCATCGTCAATCCCAGCGGCGGCCAGGTGCTCGCCGACGGCCACGACATCGTCCGCGACTACCGCGCCGCGCGCTCGGCGATCGGCCTGGTGCCGCAGGAACTGCATACCGACGCCTTCGAGACGGTGTGGGACACGGTCAAGTTCAGCCGCGGCCTGTATGGGCGTGCGCCGAACGCGGCGTATCTGGAAAAAGTCCTGCGCGACCTGTCGCTGTGGGAAAAACGCGGCGAGAAGATCATGGCCCTGTCCGGCGGCATGAAGCGGCGCGTGCTGATCGCCAAGGCGTTGTCGCACGAGCCGACGATTCTGTTCCTGGACGAGCCGACCGCGGGCGTCGATGTCGAGCTGCGTCGCGAGATGTGGGCGATGGTGTCGCAGCTGCGCGACAGCGGCGTCACCATCATCCTGACCACGCACTACATCGACGAGGCCGAGGAAATGGCCGACCGGGTCGGGGTGATCAACCACGGCGAGATCGTGTTGGTCGAGGAAAAGCGCGCGCTGATGCGCAAGCTCGGCAAGAAACAGTTGACCCTGCAGTTGCAGACCGCCCTGTCGGCCCTGCCCGAGGCCCTGGCCAGCGATGCGCTGAGCCTGTCGGACGACGGCCACGAGCTGATCTATACCTTCGATGCGCAATCCGAGGAGACCGGCATCGCCGCCCTGCTGCGGCGGCTGGGCGAGCACGGCATCGACTTCAAGGACCTGCACACCAGCCAGAGCTCGCTCGAGGAAATCTTCGTCAACCTGGTCAAGTCGCCGCGCCAGGCCGGCGCGGAGGTGCGCGCATGAACCGGCACGCGATCAAGGCGATCTATTTCTTCGAGATGCACCGCACCTTCCGCACCCTGATGCAGTCCATCGCCACGCCGGTGCTGTCGACCTCGCTGTACTTCATCGTGTTCGGCTCGGCGATCGGCTCGCGCATGGTCGAGATCGGCGGGGTCAGCTACGGCGCCTTCATCGTGCCGGGCTTGATCATGATGGCCTTGCTGACCGAGAGCATCTCCAACGCCTCCTTCGGCATCTACCTGCCGAAATGGTCGGGCACGATCTACGAGCTGCTGTCGGCGCCGGTGTCGTTCCTGGAGGTGATCGCCGGCTACGTCGGCGCCGCGGCGACTAAGTCGGTGATGCTGGGCATCCTGATGCTGATCACCGCGCGCTTCTTCGTCGACTTCGAGATCGTGCATCCGGTCTGGATGGCGGTGTTCCTGGTCCTGACCGCGGTCACCTTCAGCCTGTTCGGTTTCATCATCGGCGTGTGGGCCGACGGCTTCGAGAAGCTGCAGATGATCCCGATGATGATCGTGATGCCGTTGACCTTCCTCGGCGGCAGTTTCTACTCGATCGACATGCTGCCGCCGTTCTGGCGCAGCGTCTCGCTGTTCAACCCGGTGGTTTACCTGGTCAACGGCTTCCGCTGGAGCTTCTACGGCAAGTCCGATGTCGACATCGTCCTCAGCGTCGGCATGACCACGGGCTTCATGCTGCTGTGCTTGGTCGCGGTGTGGTGGATCTTCCGGACCGGGTACAAGTTGAAGAGTTGAGGTATGCGCGGCATGAGGCGGTCTTTGCCTTCTCCCGCGGGCGGGAGAGCTGCTTTTCCTTCTCCGGCAAGCGGGGGCGATCTTTCCTTCTCCCGCAAGCGGGAGAAGGTGCCCCGAAGGGCCGGATGAGGGCGTGGGTGTCGGCATCGCCATATTCCGCGCCCCTCATCCCAACCCCTCTCCCACAAGTAGGAGAGGGGCTTCAATCCAGAGGGGAAAGGAGGCGAGGCAACTTGGGGTTTCAGCTGGAGCCGTCTCGCCCCGCCTGCCGCATCGCGCCACCCCGGGGTATGCTTCGCCGATTCCGGTCCGGCCGCGTTGAGCGCAGCGCGGGCGTCGTGCCGGACCGATTCCGGGAGCCTCGCCGATGCAGACGAACCAGCAGGAACTTCATCGCGGTCTGAGCGAACGCCATATCCGCCTGATGGCGCTCGGCGCCGCGATCGGCGTCGGCCTGTTCCTCGGCTCGGCCAACGCCATCAAGTTGGCCGGCCCCGGCATCCTGCTGGCCTATCTGCTCGGCGGCGCGGCGATCTTCATCATCATGCGCGCGCTCGGCGAGATGGCCGTGCACAACCCGGTCGCCGGCTCCTTCAGCCGCTACGCCCGCGACTACCTCGGGCCGCTCGCCGGTTATCTGACCGGCTGGAACTACTGGTTCCTGTGGCTGGTGACCTGCGTGGCCGAGATCACCGCGGTCGGCATCTACATGCAGGTCTGGTTCCCGGATACGCCGCAGTGGATCTGGGCGCTGGCCGCGCTGATCGCGATGGGCTCGGTCAACCTGATCACGGTCAAGGCCTACGGCGAGTTCGAATTCTGGTTCGCGATGATCAAGGTCGTGACCATCGTGGTGATGATCCTCGCCGGCCTGGCGATGATCGTGTTCGGCTTCGGCAACAACGGCGTGGCCATCGGCATCAGCAACCTGTGGGCGCACGGCGGCTTCTTCCCGAACGGCGCGCAGGGCGTGCTGATGTCGCTGCAGATGGTGATGTTCGCCTACCTCGGCGTGGAAATGATCGGCCTGACCGCCGGCGAGGCCGCCAACCCCGGCAAGTCGATTCCCGATGCGATCAACTCGGTGTTCTGGCGCATCGTGATCTTCTACGTCGGCGCGCTGTTCGTGATCCTGTCGCTGTACCCCTGGAACGAGCTCGGCACCACCGGCAGCCCGTTCGTGATGACCTTCGAGCGCCTGGGCATCCGCGAGGCCGCCGGCATCATCAACTTCGTGGTCCTGACCGCGGCGCTGTCCTCGTGCAACGGCGGCATCTTCAGCACCGGCCGCATGCTCTACAACCTGGCCCAGCAGAAGCAGGCGCCGGCGTTCTTCGCCAACACCTCGCGCGGCGGCGTGCCGCGCGCGGCGATCCTGGTGTCGGTGGTGGCGCTGCTGTTCGGCGTGCTGCTGAACTACCTGGCGCCGAAGGAAGTGTTCGTCTGGGTGACCTCGATTTCGACCTTCGGCGCGATCTGGACCTGGGCGGTGATCCTGGTTTCGCACATGCGCTTCCGCAAGGCGCTCAGCGCCGAGGAACGCGCGCGCCTGGCCTTCAAGATGCCGATGTATCCGGTGGCTTCGTGGGTCGCGCTGGCCTTCCTGGTGCTGGTGGTCGGCCTGATGGCGTACTTCCCGGATACGCGCGTGGCGCTGTATGTCGGCCCCGCGTTCCTGATCCTGCTGGTAGTGCTGTACTACGCGGTCGGCTTCCACAAGCGCGACACCGCGGTGGCGCAGGGCGCCTGATCGCTCCGCCGAAAGTCCCTCTCCCGCGTGCGGGAGAGGGGGGGGATGAGGGGCGCGTAACGCTGGTGCGGCCGTAGCTAGTTATTCAAGGCAAAGCAAAGAGCGCCCTCACCCTAGCCAGGGAATGCCCGCAGTTCATTCCCCGCCAACCGCCGCACCGCGCGCCGGCGCCGAGGCCTGCAGCCCGCGCGCCGTTTCCGTCAGCCGCAGGAATTCGCCGCGATAACCGTTGCGGTCGTCGCCGCGCGCATCCGCCGCGAGTTTGATCACGCCGTCCCAGCCGAAGTTCGCGTCGACGTGGGTACCGCCGCGCAGCAGGTCGCCGAAACCGGCCACCGAGGCGGCGAAGCGCAGGCGTTCGCTCGCTCGTGCGGCGATGTCCTGGCGCCGCAACGGGGTCTCGATCAGGCGGCTGTCGTTCTCGCCGGGACGCTTGTAGCGCAGGCGCAGCAGAGCGAGTTCGTCCTTGCGCACGCCGTCGTCGGCCTTGGCCTCGCCGGCCGGCTTCGCCGCCGCGTAACGCAGCGGATCGACCGACTCGCCGCCGGACCCGACCAGGGCCACTTCGTACAAAGCCGTGACGTCGTGGCCGGCGCCGATCTCGCCGGCGTCGACGCGGTCGTTATTGAAGTCCTCGCGCCGCAGCAGGCGGTTTTCGTAGCCGATCAAACGGTACTCGGCGACCACCGCCGGGTTGAACTCGACCTGGATCTTGACGTCGCCGGCGATGGTCAGCAGGGTCGAACCCAGTTCTTCGCCGAGCACTTTCTGTGCCTCCAGGGCGCTGTCGATGTAGGCGTGGTTGCCGTTGCCGACGTCGGCCAGCTGCTCGGCCATAGCGTCGTTGTAGTTGCCGCTGCCGAAACCGAGCGTGCTCAGGGCGATGCCCGACTTGCGCTGGTCGGCGACCAGGGTCTCCAGCGCCTTCTGGTCGACCGTGCCGACGTTGAAGTCGCCGTCGGTGGCGAGCAGGACACGATTGATGCCGTCGGGGATGAAGGCCTGGCGCGCGGTGGCGTAGGCCAACTGGATGCCGTCGCCGCCGTTGGTCGAGCCGCCGGCCTGCAGGCGTTCGAGTGCGTCGAGGATTTCGCCGCCGCGGTCGCCCGGCGTCGGCGGCAGCACCAGGCCGGCCGAGCCGGCATAGACCACGATCGAGATCCGGTCCTGCGGGCGCAGTTGTTTGACCAACTGGGCGAAGGCTTTCTTCAGCAGCGGCAGCTTGTCGGGCTCGTCCATCGAGCCGGAGGTGTCGATCAACAGCACCAGGTTGGCCGGCGGCAATTCGCTGCGGTCGACGTCGTAGCCCTGGATGCCGATCTGCATCAGCACATGCTTGGCGTTCCACGGCGCCGGCGCGAGCTCGGTGCTGACCTTGAACGGCGTGTCCTTCGACTCTGGCGCCGGGTAGCCGTAGTCGAAGTAGTTGATGAGCTCCTCGACCCGCACCGCGTCCTTGGGCGGCAGTTCGCCGGCGGCGAGCATGCGGCGGACGTTGGCGTAGCTGCCGGTGTCGACGTCGATGGAAAAGGTCGAGACCGGTTGCTCGGCGGCGCGGTGGATCGGGTTGGGTTCGATCTCGGCGTATTTCTCGGTGTTGGCGGGGGCCGACTGGTCGGGCTCGGCCATCAGGACTTTCGCTGGCATCGGCATCGACACCGCTTCGGCCGAAGCGGGCGCGTCGGCGCGTTCGACTTTCTTGCCGCAGGCGCCCAGCAGCAGGGCGAAGGCGATGCCGCAGGCGAGGGCGGCAGCGGGCAAACGGGTGGGGGTGGGGCGGTTGCGCAGCAACATGGTGATCCTCCGTTGATCGGGTTGTGCGTCTTGGGAACGTCGGCCGGCGCGCGATGGGGTCGAGGCGACGGCGATGGCCACACTAGGCAAGTGCGTCTTCGCTTTTCGTTATGACCGCCGTCGTTTTCCGTTGGCCCGGCTTGGTCCACAATCTGCGTTCATTACGAATGCCGGCGCCGGGGAGGCGCCAGGCCCCGATGACCCCCGACCGGCTCGCCACCGCCGACCTGCTGCGGCTTGCGCTCGACGCTATTCACCAGGCGCGCGATGTCGAGGCCGTGCGCCTGCTGCAGCGCGTGCTCGAACGCGAACCGGACAATCTGCACGTGCAGTACCTGCTGGCGATCCAACACGCCCAGCTCGGCCTGTTCGATCGCGCCGAGGAGCGCTTGCGCGCGGTGCTGGCGGTGTTGCCGGAATTCGTCGTCGCCCGTTTCCAGTTGGCGCAGCTGCTGTTGATGCGCGGCACCGCCAAGGACGCGTGCGAGTGGCTGGCGCCGGTGCTGGCCCAGGCCGATCCGCTCGGCGCTTATGCGCGCGGCCTGTCGGCCGCGGCCGAAGGCGACCGCGACCGCGCCTGCGCCGTGCTCGAAGCGGCGCTGCGCTTGCCGCAACCGGTGCCGGCCCTGGCCGGCGACATGCGCCGGCTGTGCGAACAGTGGCGCGAGACCGCCACCGCCTGAGCAGGCCCGGACGCTGCGCTCAAGGGCGCAGATTGACCGCGAGCAGGCCGAGCACGGCCACCGCGACCAGGACGAAGTGGATCAGTTGCAGGTTGTCCTGGCGGATGTAGTAGGCGAACCAGCTGCCGCCGACCGCCATCAGGAAGCTGGTCGCCATCAGCGCGGTCAGCGCCAGGTTGGCCAGGATGATCGCGTCGGCGGAGGTGGCGAGGCCGGCCAGGGCGGCGGCCGTCGCCCACAACAGCACGACCGTGACCATCTCGGCGCCGAGCACGATCGAGAACGCGGCGCGGTGCCAGGAGGTCTGCTCGATCCTGCGCGACAGCAGGGGCGATTGGATCGCCGGGGCTTGTTCGAACGGCGCCATGCGCATGATCGAACCGAGCGCGAACACGCCGTTGCGGAAGGCGATGAGGTTGTTGAACGCGACCACCGTAAGCCACAACGCCAGACCGGCGATGAAGACGAGTTTGAACAACAACAGGCTGGCAGCGAGGGACATGCGGATCTCCGGAAGGTCGTAGCGGTGCGCCCCGCCGCGGGCGCGGCATTCGGGGGCTGTTGCTGTATCGACGATCCAGGAGGCGGGTTTAAGACATCGCCCGCAAAAAAATGTCAGCAAACAACATGGCGACGCGCCGTGCCCCGATGGGCAACGGCGCGGCGCGGGCAGGCGGACTCAGTCGGCCTGCGGTGCTTCGGTCAGGTAATAGGGCTCGACCTGGCCCTTGACCTTCATCGTCATCGGGTTGCCGCGGCGGTCGAGCGACTTGCCGACCGGCAGGCGCACCCAGCCTTCGCTGACGCAGTATTCCTCGACGTTGTTCTTCTCCACGCCGTTGAAGCGCAGGCCGATCCCGCGTTCGAGCACGGCCGGGTCGTAATAGGGGCTGCGCGTGTCGTTGGAGAGGCGGTCGGGCGGGGTGTCGGTCATGCTGGCGCTCTTTCGGTAGTGAACTGACGTGGTACGAGGCCGACCCGGCGCGGGGCGACCGGGGCGTTGGAGATTCGGCGCTCAGGATACGCGCACCGTCGTGCCCGGCCCAGTCCGCGCGGCGGCAGGTTTCGGCGCGGGGCCTGGGCGGCCGCGGCGATGCCGGCGGTGAGTCCGGGGCGCCATGAAAGTCCGGCGCCCCCGCCAAACGCGGGAAACCGCGGGCGAATTCGCCCAACTGCCGGCCGCTTCGGCTGTCGTGAAATTACAAGGCAAGCGCCGCGACCGCCCAGGCTTGGCCATCGCGGCGCGCTGGTGCAGGATCGGGCGTCGCGCCGCCGGCGCCGGAGAGCCCGATGATCCTGCGATCCCCCCTGCTTGCCTGGAGCCTGTCGATGACGCTTGTTACCGCACCCGCCACCGCCGCCGAACAGCGGGCGCAACCTGAGTTGTTGGTGGGCTGCTACACCGGTGCGGTCTGCAAGGGCATCGGCCGCTATCGTTTCGACCCCGCCCAGGGGCGCATCGAGCCGCAGCCGCTGGAAGTGATCGAGACCGACAACCCCTCGTGGTTCGTCTTTTCCGCCGATGGCCGCCGCGTGTTCGCGGTCAACGAGAACGGCCCCGAGTCGGACGATCCGGTCGGCCGCGCCAGCAGCTTCGCCCTCGCGCGCGGAGGCGACCGCTCGCGGCCGCTGTCGCAGGCCAACAGTCTCGGCGACGAGCCCGCGCATGCGGCGCTGAGCCTGGACGGGCGCTATTTGTTCGTCGCCAACTATTCGGTCAACGCCGATCCCGGGGGCACGCTCGCGGTGATGCCGGTCGACGGCGACGGCCGCCTGCAGTCGGCGGTGCAGGTGCTGACCCATCGCGCCAGCCAGGCCGATCGCGAACGCCAGCTGTCGACCCATGTGCATGCCGCGGTGCCGTCGCCCGACGGCACCCACGTGTTCGCCGCCGACCTCGGCGCCGACAAGGTCTATGCCTATCGCTACGACCCGGCGCGCAGCGGCGAACGTCCGCTGCGCGCGGCGGCGACGCCGTTCCTGGAACTGCCGCCCGGCAGCGGCCCGCGTCATCTGCTGTTCGATGCCTCCGGACGGCATGCGTATCTGACGCTGGAGATGAGCGGCGAAGTGGTGGTGCTCGACTACGCCGATGGCCGCCTGCAACCGGTGCAGACGCTGGCGATGGATCCGGGCCGGAGCAGCGGCAATGCCGCCGCGGCGCTGCATCTGTCCGCCGACGGCCGCTTTTTGTATGCGAGCAACCGCGGTGAGGACAATCACATCGCCGTGTACGCGGTCGATGCGGACAGCGGGCGTTTGTCGGCGCTGCAGCGCCGCAGCAGCGAAGGCCGCGGGCCGCGCGAATTCGCGCTCTCGCCCGATGGCCGCCATCTGATCGTCGCCAACCAACACAGCGGCAACCTGGTGGTCATCGAGCGCGATCCCGCCGACGGCAGGCTCGGCAAGACCGTGCAGACGCTCGAAGCGGTGGCGCCGTCGGACATCAAGTTCGCGCCGGCGAACTGAGTTCGCGGGTCGTTCGCGGCGACACGCCGCCGCATCCGCACCTGGTTTCGCCGTCGCAAGGCCCGGCATGTCCGGGCCTTGTAGTTTTCGAAGCCCGGCATGTCCGGGCCTTGTAGTTTCCGTTAGCCCGGCATGTCCGGGCCTTGTAGTTTCCGAAGCCCGGCATGTCCGGGCCTTATGCGTTTCCGGGCCGCGGCGAGGCGCTTGGGCCGGGCACGCGGGGAGCCGGGAGACCCCACTGGGGTCAGCCCGAGGATGAAGGCCGCCGGCCGCCGGAGGAAGATGACGCGGTGCAGCGCAGCGTGCTTCCTGCACCGGGATAGGCCGGATCGGCGCCCGTGAGACCAGGCGCCAGCCGGCGCAGTTCAGGGGTGATGGAAGTCGCGGATCGCGATTTTGCTACGCAAAACCGCCTCGAACAGCACTTGCCAGTCAGGCAAATGCAGTACAAGGACCCCGCGGGGAATTTTTAATTCTCATGGGGAAACAAAAATGAACAAATATTCCGAACGCCGGTTCGCCACCTGCCTGCCGTCGTCGCTGTCGCTCGCCGTGGTCGGCCTGTTGGCCCTCGCCGCGCCCTGGCTCGCCAACGCCGGACCGGCGCCCGAGGACCGCGGCCTGGCCCAGCGTCTGCAGATCGAGGAATCGCTGGCGCGGGTCGACCGCGCCGTCTATGCCGACTACTTCCGCCAGGCCTATGCGCGCTACCCGGCGATCCCGGCCGGCACGCTCGAATCGGTTGCCTACGTCATGAGCCGTTGGCAGCACCTGCAGCCGAGCACGGCCCAATACGGCGAGCAGCACCAACACATGCCGCGCTCCTACGGCGTCATGGGCCTGTACCGCGGCGAAGGCTTCGCCGACCAAGTCGGCGAGGGCGCCCGGCTGCTCGGCGTGCCGGCGGCGCGGGTGCAGCGCGATCCCTTGAGCAACATCCTCGCTGCCGCCGCCTTGCTCGATCGCGAGCTGCGCGCCGATGGCGTCGGTGCGAAGGCTACGCCCGAGGCCACGCGCCCGGCGCTGGAGCGTTATGCCGGCTTCGCCCGCGGCGGCAACGCGCTCGCGCGCAGCGCCATCCAGGACCACGCGCGTTCGAGCTTCGCCTTCGATGTGTTGCTGGCCCAGGACAAGGGCGTCAACGACCGCGGCATCGTCGTGCCGGAGCGTCCGGTGGCCTGGGAGCGCGCCTTCGACGCGCGCAAGCTGGTGCAACTGCGCGCACCGTTCGTGCGTTTGGACTTGGCTAACGATCGGGTCGAAACCCCGGGCCTGAAAAGCGGCGGCTACGCCATCGACCCGCTCAGCGAAACCCTGACCGCGCCGAGCCTCGACAGCGCCGACACGAAGAGCACCGACTACGGCCCGGCGCTGTGGGTGGCCTCGCCGTACCACTCCACCCGGACCTCGTACGACTCGGTCACCATCCACACGATGCAGGGCTATTACGCCGGCAGCATCTCCTGGTTCCAGAGCAACCCCTACAGCGTCAGCGCGCACTATCTGATCCGCAGCTCGGACGGCCAGATCACCCAGATGGTGCGCGAGGACCGCGCCTCGCATCACGTCGGCATACACAACAAGACCACGCTCGGCATCGAGCACGAAGGTTTCATCAACAACGCCAGCTGGTACACCAGCGCCATGTACAACGCCTCGGCGGCGTTGACCCGGCACTTCTGCGCCCGTTACAGCGCGATCAGCTGCGCCAGCGCGTTCCGCGGTCCGGCCGGCAGCGGCATCAACGTGTTGCCGACCAGCGTCAAGGTCAAGGGCCACCAGCATTACAGCGGCCAGGACCACACCGACCCCGGCATCAACTGGGATTGGGCGCGCTACTACAACCTGCTCAACCCGGGCAGCGGCACCGGCACGGTGATCGACAGCTTCGAGAGCACGGTCGGCCACTTCGACACCGGCCCGGCGTATTCGGGCAGCACCACCGGTATCGCCGCGACTTCGCTCGGCGAGCGCAACTGCGCCACCCGCAAGAACGGCGAATGCTCCTTGCGCGTGTTGCTCAAGGACGACACCGCCAGCGCCAGCGATTGGGCGGTGCGCCTGCTGTCGGCCAGCGGCACGCCGGCCAGCAACGCCACGCTGACGCGCGCCAACGGCAAGGTCGGGTTCTGGGTCTACACCGGCGCGACCGGCATGAGCGCCGCGCTCGGCATCGACGACAGCGACGGCACCGAGCGTTCGGTCAGCCGCGCGATCCCGGCCGGCACCTGGACCTACCTGGAGTGGCGCCTGGACGACGCCGCGCAGTGGGACGCCTGGGTCGGCAACGCCAACGGCGCGATCACTGCCAGCACGGTCAAGCTCGACGCGATCTGGCTGTACCGCGACCAGACCAGCTACGACGTCAACCTCTATCTCGACGACGTCCAGGTCAAGTACTGATCCGACCGAGCACTGATCCGAGAGTTGCATCACCGATCCCTCCGCGCGCAGGCCGGCCCCCCGCAACCGGCCTGCGCGCTTCGGATCATCGCGGCCGCACGCGCACCACTTCGCACCGCCGATCGGCGTGAAGCGCGCCTGCGGACGGTTTCGTCACCCACAGGGGATCGCCCATGTCCGAGCACCCGCAAGCGCCCGACGCGCCACGCCCATCGAGATCGCCGCGTCGCCTGCCGACCTGGTTGGCGGTCCTGGCCCTGCTGCTGGCCGGCGCCGTATTCGCGCAATGGCTGCGCACGCCGGGCGCGGCGCATCGCGCCGGCCGCGCCGGCTCGGCCACGCCGGCATCGAACAGCGCATCCGACAGCCGCGCGCTCGATATCCGCGTACGCGACAGCGTCAGCGGCCGCGCGCTGGATTCGCACCTGGTCGTGATCGCACGCGGCGCCGAAGCGCGCGTGCACGACCTCGGCATCACCACCCGCGGCGGCCGCGTCGCCGCCCTGGCGGAAGGCCGCTACGAGCTGATCGTCAGCGCGCCCGGCTACGACAGCCTCAGCACCCGGGTCGAGATCGACGCCGCGCCGGTACTGCCGGTGACCGTGTGGCTGTCGCCGTCGATGCCGTCGGAAGCCCTGGATTTGTTGGCGTTGAAGGCCGCGGCTTGCGCGCAGTGCGCGGTGTTCAGCGGCCACGTCTACGATCGCAGCGGCCGTCCCGTCGCCGGCGCGCAGGTGCGCAGCAGCCAAGGCGCAGGCACGACTGCCGACGGCGAGGGCTATTTCGAGTTCTCCGCACAACTGCCGCGGGCCTTGGCGCGCGACAGCGAGGCCTTGCCGGCGACGGTGGAGATCACCGTCAGCGCCAAGGGGTATCGCAGCCAGCGCCTGACCGGGTTGCCGCTGCTCAACGACAGCCGCCACCTGATCGTCGATCTCGAAGCCGGCGCCGGTTCGACCGTGGTGATCGACCGCAGCCACGTGCAAGCGCGCGCACGCCAGCGCGAAGACCAACAACGGCCGCGCTCGGCCGCCGATGCGCTGCAGGCCGAATCCGACGCCGCCGCCGAGGCGGACGCTGCGTTGGATCCCGCGCGCCCGGCCTCGGTCGCGACCGCGCAGCGCCTGATCGCGCAGGCGGTCAGCGTGCCGGTGCCGTCGAGCATCCGCGTCGGCACCAATTGTTCGGGGCGTTCCTGCAGCGGCGTGTCGGTCTACGGTTTCGAAGACTACGTCGGCCGCGGCCTCGACGAGGAGTGGATTCCGTCCTGGGACGCCGACTCGCTCGCCGCCGGCGCCGTCGCCTACCGCAGCTATGCGGCGTATTACGTCGCCCATCCGGTCAACAGCCGCTACGACATCTGCAACAGCACCTCCTGCCAGGCCTTCAACGCCGACAGCGTGTCGGCGACGGTCGCGGCCGCGGCGGCCACGCGCGGCGTGCTGCTGACCCGCGACGGCAAGACCGCGGCCTTCAGCGAATACTCCTCGGAGAACAACGCCTGGGACAGCCCCAGCGACGGCCTGTCCTGCGTCAACAACGACCTCAGCTGCGGCAACGGCCGCAACGGTTCGCCGCGCAACAACTGGCCGTGTCTGTCCGACGAGGTCGGGCGCAATCGCGGTTGTTTCGGCCACGGCCGCGGCATGAGCCAATGGGGCACGCAGCGCTGGGCCGCCAACCACGGCCGTGACTGGCGCTGGATCGCCAACCACTACTTCAACAACAACAACAGCCCCGGCGGCATGCGCAACGCCTTCCTCGCCAACGAGGGCGGCGGTGGGCCGGGCGGCGGCGCGATTGTGCTCGACAGCTTCGAAAGCGGCGTCGGCCGTTTCGCCAGCGCGCCGACCGCGTCCGGCAGCACGATCGGCGTGTCGACCGCCTCCTTGGCCCAGCAGGACTGCGCCACGCGCAAGAACGGCAGTTGCTCGTTGCGGGTCTTGCTCAAGGACGACCCCGCCGTCGCCAGCGCCTGGGCGGTGCGCCTGTTGTCGGGCGGCGGCACGCCGGCCAACAACGTCGAGCTGGTCCGCAACGGCGGCAAGGTCGGCTTCTGGGTCTACACCGGCGCCAGCGGGCTCAGCGCGAGCCTGAGCATCGACGACAGCGACGGCACCGAGCGCGCGATCAGTCGCGCGATTCCGAGCGGGCAATGGACCTGGCTGGAATGGTCGCTCGGCGATGCCGCGCAGTGGAACGCCTGGGCCGGCGCCAGCAACGGCACGATCGACGCCGCCAGCGTGCGCCTGGATGCGGTGTGGTTCCTGCGCGAGCAGACCAGTTACGACGTCAACCTCTATCTGGACGACGTCCAGATCCTGCACTGACCCCCTTCAACCGCGTCGCGCCGCCGGCAACGGCGCGGCCATCACCGATGGAGTATCCCCGCCATGAACGCAGTCAACGCAAGACGTATCCGACTTCGCGGCCTGTCCGCGCTGTTCGCCTTCGCCGCCTTGTTCGCCACCGCCGCCGAAGCCGCGCCGAACTTCCAGATGCCGTTTCCCTGCGGCCAGACCTGGGCCGGCCAGACCCGCTCCAACCACCGCCCGCAGAACTCGGTCGACTTCAACCGCGCCAACGATGAGGGCGACACCGTGGTCGCCTCGGTCGGCGGCACCGTCAGCGTGGTGCGCAACCTCGGCGACACCAGCTACGGCAAGTACGTGGTGATCGATCACGGCGGCGGCTGGAGCACCCTGTATGCGCATCTGAATTCGTACTCGGTCTCGGTCGGCCAGAGCGTCGCCGCCGGCAAGGCGATCGGCACCGTCGGCAACACCGGCGGCTCGTTCGGCGCCCACCTGCACTTCGAAGAGCGCTTGAACGGCAGCGCCCAACGCATCCGTTTCAACGGCGCGTTGATCAAGTACTTCGACGAAAGCGGCAACAGCACCAACTACACCAGCCGCAACAGCTGCAGTGGCGGCGGCACCGGTTCGGGCACGGTCAATACCAACGGCACGCCGCTCAACGTGCGGTCCGGCCCCGGCACCTCGTACTCGATCGTCGGCAGCCTCGCCGACGGCACCGCGGTGACGATCCAATGCCAGACCACCGGCACCTCGGTCACCGGCACCTACGGCACCAGCAACATCTGGAACCGGATCGGCAGCGGCCGCTTCATTCCCGATGCCTACACCTACACCGGCTCGGACGGGCGCGTCGCACCGCCTTGTTGATGCGTCGGGGGCGGTCGTAGTCCGGTTGCCCTCATCCCAACCCCTCTCCCGTCAACGGGAGAGGGGCTTTGTTGCGCTTGTGTCCACGGATTCGTTTCGCAGGCGCGGAATGCAGCACGGAATAAGCGCCGCGTTATCCTGCGACGAGGTCTCGCCGGTTTGAAACACCCATGAAATCCACTCAGGTGGCCCTGATCGCCATCCTCTCCGCCGTCCTGGGCGCCGCGCTTGGCGCCTATGTGGCGCGTCGCGAGGTAACGGCCGCACCGCCGGCGGCGGCGCCGTCCTCGACACCGGCGCCGCAGCGGCCGGCCGGGATCGATGCGGCGACGAGTCCGGAATACCTGGTGCTCGGCAACGAGCGGATCAGTTTCGAATCGCTGCGGCAACGCGCCAGCCGCGATCCGGCTTTTCTGCAAAGCCTGCTGCAGCGCTACCGCAACGAACGCGACCTGGCCGCGCGCGGCGAATTGCTGTCCTTGCTCAATGCGGTGTCGGGCGAGGAGGTGTTGCGCTTCGCCTTGTCGCTCAGCGCCAGCACCCGGCCCGAGGACGAGCGCGACGGCCTGGAGCTGTTGCGCGCGTACTCGATGGATCGCCCTGAAGTGCGGCAGACGTTGTTGGCCAAGCTCGAGCGCGGCGGCGACCCGCAGCGCATGGGCGAGCTGGTGGCGATGCTGACCCCGGCGACGATGCCGAGCGAGGACGCCGCGCCGGTGGTCGCCGAACTGGCGGCGCTGGCGCGTCACCCCGATCCGAACCTGCGCGCACAGGCCGTGCTGCAACTCGCGCAATGGGACGACGGCGAACAGGTCGAGGACCTGTTGCACCGCGCGATCCTCGACAGCTCGGCCGAGGTGCGCGCGAAAGCGATCGCCGGCGTGCAGGGTTCGGGCATCCGCAGCGATCGTCTCAAGGAAGCCTTGCTCGCCATCGCCGCCGATCCCGAGTCGAGCGCGGCCGATCGCGGCGCGGCGACGTTCGCGCTGCAGGAGTTTCGCCTCAACCGCGCCGAGTACGGCATCTGGCGTCGCGCCCAGGCGCAGGCCGACGAGGACGGCGGCGAGGGCCGATGAGGCCTCGAACCGGGTGGTCGCCGGCCCGGGTCGCCGGGCGGATCGGCGCTGATCGGGGTTCCAGGGGCCGCCCGGGGCCTGGATCGCCCCCGGTTTGGCATGGGTCCGGGCCGATCGAATATGAACGCCGTTCAGGTTCGATGCAGCGAGCGGATTCGGTTTATCCGGCGCCCAGTCGTCCAATTGCGAGAAGTAAAATAGTAAAATTCAATGAAATCAATTGGATGAAGCTGGGGCAATAGCCTGTGGGGCGCCTCCGGCACCGCCCGACTGCAAGCGGCATGTTCCAAACCGTGCACTGGATCGCCTAATCGAATGAACGCGGGTGCGTTTCTCCAATTGATTTTCCCATCGCGGGCCACTACGGTGTACGAGCTGAGTTCGTCAAGGGTCACCGTAGGTCGTGACCCGATGCCGTAGATCGCTGATCCACTCCATCGTTCCACCTCGCTTCCTCCTTGCAACCAGCCCCAACGCCGTGAAAGCGGCATTCCAACACAACGTTTCAAGGAGTAAGCAACATGTCGGATCGTGAGATCGGTACTGTCAAGTGGTTCAACGACGCCAAGGGTTTTGGTTTCATCAGCCGTGAGAGCGGCGATGACGTGTTCGTGCATTTCCGCGCGATCCAGGGCCAGGGCTTCAAGAGCCTGCAGGAAGGCCAGAAGGTCTCCTTCGTCGTGACGCAGGGCCAGAAGGGCCTGCAAGCCGACCAGGTGCAGGCGGTCTGAACCCTCGGGTTCAACGCTGACCTCGCTACCCGCGCCGCAAGGCAGGGTGGCATCGAGAAGCCCGGCGCAAGCCGGGCTTCTTCGTTTTGGGGCTCGCCGGTGGCGGGTTTCTGCATTCTCGGGCCCGGCCGTGCCGTGCCTTTCGTTTTTTGGCCCGGCTACGCCGGGCCGGCCGCATCCGTCCGTCGTTCCGGCTTTCCAATCCGGCCGCCAGGTCGCACCATTCCCTCTCCCTACGGACGCCACCCCATGAGCGCACCCGACAACGAATCCGACTACGAGGGCGACGAAATCGAATTCGCCGGCGGCGACAGCGACGAGGAACTCGACGAAGAGGCCCTGGTCTGGCAGCTGATGCTGCTGATCAACCCCGGCGACGAGGACACCGCGCTGCAGCAGTTCGCGCGTTACCGCGAAACCTGCGAGGACGATGCCGACGCCGAACCGGCCGAGACCATCCAGGAGGTGATCGACTGGACCTCCGGCTATCGCGTCGACTGGAAAGACACCGGCTCGTTCATCGATTCGATCGCGCAACTGGCCTCGCGCTGGAACCTCAGCATCGACTGGGGCGTGGAAGATCCCACCGACGAGGACTTCCTCGACGCCACCGACGTGCCCGAGCTGATGGCCAAGGCCTTCGTGCGCCTGCGCGAACACGGCTACACCTTGTGGAACCGCGACACCGGCAGCGACATGTACGCCGGCTGGATCACCCTGCGTCGCGACGACGAGAACATGGAAGCGGTCGCCGCCGCGCTCGGCATCGACATCCGTCTGGGCAGCGACGCTTACTGAGCCACGGGTGGCGGCTGAGCGTTCCTACCGCTCCGCTTCAGGGTAGCAGCGGCGCAAGCCGCGACCACGCCCTGGCACGACCCGACTCCCGCCTCGGCCGCTCATCTGCTGCGCCCGCACCTCAATGCCGGCAGAACGCCGCCAGCCGCGGGTGGCGCTGCTCGAACGCCCCGAGCCTGCCGAACACGCCGTCGAAATACCCGACCGCGATGGCGACGATCTTGCGCAGCTTGTGCTCCTCGCACACCAGCACGCACAGCACCTGGTGCAGGGTCAGCAACTCGATCAGCCAATGCACCGACCAGCGCGAGGCGTTGGAGCGCAGCGCGTGCACGGCGTTGCGCGAGGCGTAGTAGCGGCGCCAGGCCACGTGATTGCTGGTCGAAAAGATCCCGCGCTTGACGAAGCGCCCGACCTGCTGGCGCATCTCGACCGCGGCGTTGACGTAGACCGGGATGCCCTGGCGGGTCGCGCGCAGGCCGTACTCGATGTCGACGTACTCGATGAAGTAGTCCTCGCGGAACGCGCCGAGCTCGCGATAGGCCGCGGCCGAGATCGCCGAACCCGACGAAATCACGAACAGGGTCGGGATCAGGCCGTCGACGCGGTCGTCGATCCGCTCCGGCCGCGGCATCCGCCCGGCCGGCGAGAACACCGGCAGATAGCGGCCGAGGTTGGCCTCGAACACCTTCGGCCCGAGCACGAAGGCCTGGCTGCCGACCTGGGCGCAGGCCTGCATCATCCGGGCGAAGAATTCCGGGCCGAGCTGCGAATCCTGGTCGAGCAGGAACACCACCTGGCAGCCGCGCGCGAGCAAGGCCTCGACGCCGCGGTTGTAGGCGCCGGAGATGCCGCCGGCGTTGCGGTTGAACACCACCTCGATGCCGGCGCCGCGCAGGCGCTCGTGCAAGTCGGCATCGGCCTCGGGCGAGTTGTCGACGGCGACGACGTGGCGACAAGCGGCATGCGCATCGTCGAGATGGATCAGGTGCGACGCGTCCGGATGCCACAACACGAACACCACGCCGAAGGCGCGCGGATCGATCGCGCGCGGGGTCCTGGCCGGTTCGACGGCGATGTCGCCGGGCGGCGGCGGAACGTATGGCCCGTCCGCGCCGAAATCGCGATCCACCTTCATGCGGCTTCCCGCACCGACAGGATGTCGGTCTCGGCCGGATTGGCGGTGCGTCCGCGCTCCCACAGCGAGGCGATGACGTGGTCGCGGATCGCTTCGGCCTGCTCGCGCGGCAGCGAATGCTGGTCCGACATGAAGCTGAAATCCAGCTCGCCGGCGAAGCCCGACATCAGCACCGAGGTGGTGGTGCGCCAGGGCAGGTGCAGGCTCGGGCTGTACACGGTTTCCAGATGGAAGCCGTGGTAGTCGCGCGGCATCTCGATGCGGCCGACGTTGGACAGGGTGACGTCGTAGGCATCGAGGTCGGAGCGGCGCTCGGCGATGAACTGGTCGAACACCGAATGCAGCAGTTCCAGGCCGATGAAGAACTCGTAGACGTTGCGGGTCAGGCGCTCGATGCGCTGATTGAGGCGGGCCTTGAACGCGCGCGCCTGGTTCCAGTAGCCGAGTTCGTCGATCTGGTCCGGCGGAGTGCGGTTGTCGAGCGCGACGATGGCGCCGGGCGCGGACGCGAACAGGCTGTCGGCGCTGAGCCGCGGCAGAAACTTGCGGATGTCGACCGGCACGAACACCTTGCCGTTGGCGCGGTCGCTGCGGATGGTGCGGAACGCCAGAGAGAACGCGACCGCGATGGCGGCGAACACCGTCACGCCTTCGGCGCGCGCGCGCTCGGCCAGGGCCTGGCTGGCTTCGCGCGGCAGCTTCCAGCGCAGCACATAAAACTCGCCCTGCGGGATCGGCGTGCGCTTGCGCCGCACCGCGAAGAACAGACGGAACGCCATCGCCTTCCAGCGCGCGTTGCGATGGGCGCGACGGTCGTTCAGGACTTCCTCGGGCAGCAGGTCCTCCATGCCGTTGACGCTGGTATGGCGGCCGATATCGAGGTCCGGGCAGTCGCACAAGGCCAGGGTCTCGCGCAGCAGGGTCACCATCGACAAGCCGTCGCAGATGCAGTGGTGGCAAGTCAGCAGCAACTCGCCGCCGTCTTCGTCGTGGATCCAGACCGCGCGCATCAGCGGCGCACGGTCGCTGGCGAACGCGGTCTCGCGTTCGATATGCGATTCGCGCAGCCAGTCCTGGTCGCTTTCGCGCGCGACCAGGCGCAGCGGGATCGGTGCGGGATCGTCCTCGAGCACGATCTGCGGCGAGTCGCCGTCGAGCACGGCGCAACGCAGCATGGGGTGCTTGAGCTGGATGCGGTCGAGGGCGTGGCGCAACTGCTCCGGATCGAGCCGGCCGCGGATGCGCGCGGCCTGGACCAGGGTGAACGGGGTTTCGCGGTCGACGTACATGATCCGCTCGCACAGCATCATCTTTCGTTTCATCGTGTTCTCGCGATCGGGTGAATCGCCAGCTGGGCCGTCGAGGGCGCCGCTGGCCGGGAAAGCTCGGGTGCGGCCGTTCGCGCAGTGGCGCGGCGTTCATGCCGTTGCGGTGCCCTCGCCTGATCGGGACGAGGGCACCGCGGCGATGCGCTCGCCGGTTGGATCAACAGTCCGGAATCACCGCGCCGTTGTTGTCGCGCGCCTCATCGTTGCCCCAGCGGCTGAGGTAATACGCCGACACCCAGGCCCCGGCCGGGCCGACGTCGAGATCGGTCTTGAGCCAGTAGTGGTTGTAGCTGGTGCCGACGCGCACTTCCTGGCCCCAGGCCTTGCAGTAGACGTAGTTGGTGCCCTGGTAGAGGGTGCCGACCGGAGTCAGGGTCGACGGCCATTTGTAGCCGGTGGCGTTGGCGAAGGTGTCGACCCAGTACTTGCCCGGCGGGTTCGGCGTGCCGCCGCCGTTGATCAGGCCGTAATAGCTCGACCACGGGAAGTACTTGCCGGGGTCGTAGCGGTTCTCGTTCTGGGTCAGCATGCCGTGGCCCTTGACTCGCACGCTGTCGGGGACCAGATGCCAACTGTCGTAGCCGGGGCCGTTCCAGGCCGTGCGGCAATCGATGCCGCGGCGTGCGCAGATGCTCTTGGTCAGGCGCGCGGAGGCGTTGAGCATCGCCGCCGACCAGTTGCCGGCATCGGCGGCGCGGCCGTCGTGCTCGATGCCGACGGTGTAGTAGTTGTGGTACTTCGCATGCCAGGCCTGGCGGTTTTCCGCCACCATCTGGGTGATCTGGCCGTCGGACTTGCGGATCAGATAATGCGCCGACACCTGCGCGCTCGGGTTCTGGAACCAGGCGATCGAGCCGGCGTAGGAGCCTTCCATCGTGTGCAGGATCACCGCGCTCATCGCGTTCGAGGCGGTGCTGTAGTTGCTCGGGCTGGCCGGGTTCCAGATCGCTTCGCCGAAATCGACGGCCTTGGCGCCGACATCGACCGCCGGCCGGGCCAACTGATCGGCGAGTGTACGGTCGACGCGGACGCTGTCGGCGCCGGCATCGATCAACAGGGTCGGCGCGCGCAGTTTCTGCAACTGACCGGCGTCGAAGGCGCGTTCGAGCCGCAACGGTTGCGCCGGGATCTCGACACCCTGCGCGCTGACGCCGCGTTCGAGCGTCTGCAGCACGCCATAAGCGAAGCTTTGACGCGCGTAGTCGGCGATGCCGCCAGTGGAAGCGCCGTAGCCGGCGTAGCGTGCCAGCACTGGGGCCAAATCCTCGGCTTGGGCAAGGGTGCGGCTGCGCCGCTCGCCCTGGCTGGCGGCGAGCGCGCGATCGAGCAGGGCGGCACCGGCTAGGATGTTGCTTTGCGCATCGTCGATGACCTGCTGCGCGCTGCGCCCGATCAGGCGCGCGCCTTCGCCGACCTGATCGGCGAAACCGCCGCCGTGATAAAGGCCCATGACGCCGTAGGAACGCGGCATGTGCACATCGCGCGGGTTCTGCGCTTCGGGTGCGACATGGTTCCAGCCGGTTTCGGCATAGGCGATCGCTTCCAGCGAGCCGGCCGGCAGGTTCGGATAACGCGCATAAGCGCGGCGAAAATACTCGGGGTAGGACGCGCGCCGGGCTTGCGCCAGCACTTGCGCCTGGGTCTTGTCGAATTCGAAACGCAGAACCTCGAGGTCGGGACGGTCGGCCGCGACCGCCAGCGCCGAGGTCAGCAGCAGCGAACAGCCGAGGGCTGCGGCGAGTGAGTGCACATGCATCGAACGATCTCCTTCGGAGTGTGTAGTCCGTGGAAAGCCGCGTATGGATCCCGTTCGTTCATTGTCGTGAGCAACCGCAGGGTTTACGTGACCCGTTGCCGGAAACCGGCGCTTTGCGATGCGTCGATTTGTGCCGACGCTTCCAGTCCGGCGCGGTAGTGCGCAGTAGGCGCGAATATTTCATTGCGATGAATGCGTTGCGCAGTGCCGGCCCAAGGCGGCGTCATGCGCCGGCGCATGCGGCTCGGCCTCGCGGGCGATCGCTGCCGATAGCGTGTGCGGATCGATCGACTCCGGGGCGGGCCGACTGCACTGGAGCGATCGATTCGCTCAGGGGTTCGCGTAGAACCAGTCCGCGTACGGTGTGTTCTTCACCAGCCGGCGGTTCAGATCGGGAGCGCCGTCTTGCCACCAGACGGCGCCGCGCTCGCCGAGTGCCACCTTGGCGGCATGCACGCGTGCACGTGCGGCGCGCAGCGCGATTGCGTCGATGGCCGCGCGCACGGCGCGGCGTGCGGCCATCAGTTCCTGCACCAGTGCGTCGCGCTGCTCCGGCGCGAGCTGGGGATTGGCTGCGCGCCAGAGCCGTTCGTTGACGACCACGTAGCGGCCGTCCGGGGTTCGCCGGGGAGGCGCTGTCGAACCCATCGCGCTGCGTCCCCGGTCGCGGCTCAGCGCAGGCTGACGTCGGCGACCTTGTCCTGGTAGTCCTTCTTCGGGTCGACGCCCAGCAACAGCTTCACACCGGCGAGCAGGTTGTTCTCGTTGAGCCAGATCTCGGCGCGCTCCGCATCCAGGCGCAGCAGGGTCAGCTTGGGATCGTCCTGGCCACCCTCGAACCACGCCGCTACGAACGGATTCCACAGACGTTCGATGACCGTGCGGTCGCGGTCGACGCTCAGGCTGCCGGTGATGCTCGCGAACAGGTCGTGGCCTTTCGACGAGAACGCAGCGATGGCGCGGTGGCTGGCGGTGAGCTGCTGGGCCAGGGCGTTATCGGTGGAAGTGAAGAACCACAGCGGGCTGCGGTCATCTTCGAACTGGGCGGTCATCGGCCGGGTGTGGCTGTCGTCGACGCCGTCCAGGCCAAGCATCAGGGTGCGGTCGGATTTGAGCGCCTTCCAGAATTTCGCGGCGAGTTCTTGATCGGTGTGCATGGTCGTCCTCCGAGGATGGGAAGCTCCGGGTCGTGCGATCGAAGCACGATGCCAAGCTAGGTCCGACGATGTAAGGCGACGGTGAAACGCAGGTGAGCATGCGCGTTAGCGCGGCGGCTGCGCTTGCGGTGTCGATATTCACTCGATGTGCACGGCGGCCGTGTCGGCCGACCTTTCGATACGAGGTATGAACACGAGCCGGAGCGCCGCCGTCAGGGCGGCGTGCGCAGTGCTCGAAACAGCCCTGGTCGCGATCGAGGCGCGGCGCCACGGCCGAAACCGTAAGGTGCGCGTTACCAACTGTCTTCGAGCATGCGCGGCTTGCATGCCAGGCGACCGCCGACGATCAACACCACCAGGCAGGCGCCGAGCATCGCGAACGGCCACGCCCAGCCGTGGCTGAGATCGTGCAGCCAACCGAACAACAAGGGGCCGAGGCAGCTGAGGGTGTAGCCGAGCCCCTGCATGAAGCCCGACAACGCGGCCGAGCCGGCCGGGGTGCGCGTGCGCAGGTTGATCAGGGTCAGCGACAGCGGGAAGGTGCTCGGGCCCAGGCCGATCAGCCCGACCCAGAGGAAGGTCAGGTGCATCGGCGCCAGCAACAGGCCGGCGAAGCCGCCCAGGTAGGCCAGCATGCAGGCGATGACGATCGGAAACGGATTGGCGATGCGTACTGCGAGCGCGGGCATGCACAGTGCGCTGATCATGCCCAGGGTCGAGAACAGCGCGACCATGCTGCCGCCGAGCGCAGGGCTGCCGCCGGCTTCGATCAACAGCTTCGGCAACCAGGTGAACATCGAATAGGTGACCAGCGAGGTCATGCCGAACATCAACGCCATGCCCCAGGCGACCGGCGAACGCCAGACCCGGCCGGGTGCGGTGGTGGCCGCGGGCGTGCCGAGTTCGGGCGCTTCGTCGCCGACGCAGACCGCATCGTCGTGAGCCCGCGCCAGCGCACGCGCCTGCGCCGAGCGGCCGCGCGCTTCCATCCACAGTACCGTGATCCATGGCAGCGCCGCGGCCACCGCCACCAGCGACCACGAGCCCAGCGAGGTGCGCCAGCCGGCGGCCTGGGCCAGCGGCACCGCCGCCAATGCCGGCAGGATCGTGCCGAGCTGCAGCACGGTGATGTAGGCGGTGCTGACCGTGCCGACGCGATCGGCGAAATAGCGTTTGACCAGCGGCGGCAGCACGACGTTGCCGATGCCCATGCCGGCTAAGGCGAACGCCGAGGCGATCAGCAATTGCCCGGTGCCGCCGACGAAGGCGCGCGCGAGCAGGCCGAGCGCGGCCATCGCCATCGCCAGCAAGGCGGCGCGTTCCAGGCCGATGCGGTGGGCCAGTGCCGGCGTCGCCACGCCGAACAGCGCGAACGCGGCGGTCGGCACCATTCCGAACACGCCTGTCATGGTCGAACCGAAGCCGAACTCGCGGCCGAGCGCGTCGAGCAAGGGCGTCAGCGAGGTGACCGCGGTGCGCAGGGTGAACGCCGACAGGACGATGCCGACCAGCACCCAGGCGCGTCCCTGCCACAGCGGGCGTGCGATCGGGGCGGGAATGGCGGCGGTGGCGCTCATGGCAAGCTTCGTCGGAGAAAACGCGCCGGCATGCGATGCATGCGGCCGCGCGGGGAACTGGAATCGTCGGCGCCGTCGTGGACGGCGCGCCCGCAGCCGCGGACAGGCGATGGTGAGCGGACAGTGTGGCCAGTCGTACCCGCCGGCGCCAGCACCGCCGCGGCAACGGTCAGTTGCGGCAAAGTCGCGCCCGCCTCGCAGCCCCGTCACACGCTGCGCTGCGGCGACCATCCTGCATCGAGGCGCGGTATCGTGACCGGGCCGCCGTCCCTGCGGCGCGATCCGCGGGGCGGCGTTCAGACATTCGAGGGAGCGCGGGATCGTGGTGGCAAGCAACGAGGTCCAGGACGGCATCGGCACAGCCGACGGCGGCAACACGCACAGTGCGACGGTGCCGCCGGCAGCGCCCGCGCTGGCGCCGCTGCCTTATCACGCGGCCCTGGTCGCGCATCTCAAGCGCGCCGAAGCCGAGGTCTGGGCCTGGGCGTCCTCGCTCAGCGTGCAGGCCCAGCACGCCCAGGAACTGCGCGCCGAACTGTTGCGCAAGACTTACCGCCTGACGCCGGAATCGCACCCGCAGGCGCATGCGATCTGCGCCACGGTCATGCAACGGCTGGGCATCGAGGCGGCGACCACCTTGTACCAGGCCAGCGACGGCGCGATGGGCGCCAGCCTGTGGTACCTGCCCGGCGAAGCGCATGTGGTCCTGCAGGGGCCGGTGCTCGAACGCCTCGACGCGACCGAGCTGAGCGCCTTGCTCGGTCACGAGCTCGCGCATTACCGGCTGTGGGCGCTCGACGGCGGCGACTACTACACCGCGCAGCGCATCCTCGATCACTGCATGGCCGACCCCCAGGCGGCCGCCAGCCATGCCGAGAGCGCGCGCCTGTATAGCCTCTACACCGAGATCTACGCCGACCGCGGGGCGGCGATCGCCGCGCAGTCGGCGACGCCGGCGATCGCGATCCTGGTCAAGGTGCATACCGGCCTGGGCAGCGTCGATCCGGCGGCCTACCTGCGCCAGGCCGAGGAGCTCGAATCGACCGACGGGCGCCGCTCCGAAGGCCATTCGCATCCGGAAAGCTATCTGCGCGCGCAGGCGGTCGAACGCTGGTGGCATGGAGCCGCCGATACCGATGCCTGGCTGCGCCGGCGCCTGCAAGGCCCGCTGTCGGCCGATCGTCTCGATCTGCTCGACCAACTCGCATTGAGCGCGCTGACCCGGCGCTTCATCGCCCGTCTGCTGCGGCTGGAAGCCTTGGGCGGCGAACTGGCGCAACAGCAGGCACGCGCCTATTTCCCCGATTGGGGCACCGACGAAGCGGTCGCCGGCGACGACGAGCTGAGCGCCGACCGCATCGACGACAGCGTGCGCCGCTACCTGCACTGCGTGATGCTGGATTTCGCCCTGATCGACGAGGCGCAGCGCGAAACGGCGGTGTTCGAGGCCGCGCGCCTGGCCGAAACGATGGGCGGCCGCAGCGAGTTCATGACTGCGCTCAAGCGCGACGCGGGGCTCGGCAAACGCGAACTCGACAAGCTCGCACGCCGCCTCGACAAGGAACCGAGCGCATGAACGAGCCCGAGAACGAGACGCTAAACGAACCTGCGAACGAGCCGGCCTTGCCGACCCAGGCGAGCAGCCTGCGTGCGGTGGTCGAAGCCCAGCGCGGCGCCGGGCTGGCCACCGACGACGTGCTGTTCCTGGCCTTGCCGCTGTTTCGTGCGGTCGCGCAGCTGCATGCGCACGGACGCGTCGCCGCGCTCGGCGCCGACGATATCGTCCAGGTCGCCGGCCAGGGCTTGAGCCTGCGCGCAGCCGACGGGCGCCTGCCGCGGCTCGAACTGGATGCGATACGACGCCTGCAACCCCCGCCGGGCTCGACCTTGAACATCGTCGGCGAGCTGCGCGTCACCCAGGACGCCGCACACGGCGCACGGGTCGAGAACCTGCAGACCCAGCGCGATGCCGCGCAGCCGATCGAGCATCCGGTGTACCTGCCGGGCTATACCTCGTGGGAACTGGCGCTCGGCCATCACGACGAAATCGGCGACATCTTCCAACTCGGGCAAGTGCTCGCCAGCCTGGCTTGCGGGCTCGACTTCGACGACGGCGACGACCTGGAACTGTTCGCCGCGCAACGGCAGAACCTGTTCCGCATCAACCCGCGCCTGAACCCGGTGCTCGCCGCGATCGTGGTCGAGATGACCGCTCTGAATCGTCACGAACGCGCCACCGACCTGGCCTCGATCGTGCGCCGCCTGGAGACTTATCGCGACCAGCCGGTGGGCCTGGATGTCGAGCGCGTCCTGTCCGGCGCCCAGGGCGAGGTCTCGCGCCGCGTCGCGGTGCTGTCGCATCTGCGCGACCGTTTGTTCGATCTGTCGCGGCGCAATCGCCTGCTGCAGTTCCGCCCGACCCAGGCCAGCGTCAACCTGACCATCGCCAGCGTGCCGATCGTGCTGCAGCTCGGCAGCATCCGTCCCGAGCAGTTGTGCACCTGGAGCGGCGAGTTCGCCGACGAAGTGATTGCGGGCAAGGCGGTCAGCCTGCATCGCTGGCTTCGTTTCGAAGACCAGCCGTATCTGCCGGGTGCGCTCGACCGCATCGCTCAGGAAACCCGGCGCGACCGCGCCGAGTACGGCTTCAGCCATCTGCGCCTGGTGGTCGCGTTCCTGCGCTGGCACAACCTCAAGGAAGATTCCGAACAGCGCCTGGTCTCGCCGCTGCTGTGGCTGCCGGTCGAACTGGTGCGCAAGAAGGGCGTGCGCGATCAGTACGTGATCCAGTGCGAAGACGGCGAAGCCGAGTTCAACCCGGCCCTGCGCCATTACCTGCGCCAGCTCTACGACATCCGCCTGCCCGAGACGGTCGACCTGCAGAAGGTCTCGCTGGAATCGATCCATGCCGACCTCGCCGCGCAGATCCGCGCCTCCGAGCCCGGGGTCGAGCTGCGCTTGCAACGCAAGCCGGCGATCGAGCTGATCCGGCGCAAGGCGGTGCAACGCCTGCAGCAATATCAACGCCGCAGCGGCGGACGCGTGCGCAGCGACGGTCAGCGCCCGGACTTCAGTTACGAACGCGACGACTACCGTCCGCTGGGCTTGGCCTTGTTCCGCCAGCACGTCCAGCCGAGTCCCTTGCCGCTGCGCGGCGCGGTCGGTGCGGCCCCGACGCCGACCCCGCTGCACATGAGCGCGAGCGCGGACGAGGTCGAGCACACGACTTACGCCCTGCAGGACGACAATGGCCATGCCTACGCCTGGGACTTCGACCTGACCCAGGTCACCCTGGCCAATTTCAACTATCGCAAGATGTCGTTGGTGCGCGATTACGCGCAACTGATCGAAGAGGGCGCCGCCAACCCGGCCTTCGACAAGGTGTTCTCGATCGAGCCGCGCGAGGTCGACATCGCCGCGCCGCCGCCGATCGCGCCGGCGGAGCAGTGGAACGTGATCGCCAGCGACGCCACCCAGACCGCCGCGGTGGCCTTGGCCCGCGGCGGCCGCAGTTTCATCATCCAGGGGCCGCCCGGCACCGGTAAGTCGCAGACCATCACCAACCTGATCGCCGACTACGCCGGCCGCGGCCAACGCGTGTTGTTCGTGTGCGAGAAGCGCGCGGCGCTGGACGTGGTGTTCCATCGTCTCAAGCAGGCCGGCCTGGATGAGCTGTGTTGCCTGATCCACGATTCCCAGACCGACAAGAAGGCCTTCGTGCAGAACCTGCGCGAGGGTTACGAACGCTGGGTCGTCCAGCCGCATCAGCACGAGCGCCTGAGTCAGTCGCGCGCCGCGAGCCTGGATGAACTGGCCGGGCAACTCGGCCAGATCGAAGGCTTCGAGCGCGGCATGGCGCAGATGCCGGAACGCTTGGCCTGCAGCGTGCGCAGCCTGTTGCGGCGTTCGATCGAGCTGCCGCCGATGCAGGCCGAGATCGATGCGGCCGAACGCGAGCGTCTGCCCGACTACGCGGTGTGGGAGCGCCATCGCGAATCCGGCGAGCGCTTGCGCGCCTTGCTGCAGGAGCGCTTCGGCCTCGATCGACTCGCCGGTCATCCGTTCGCGCGCCTGTCGGCGGGTCTGCTCGGCGACGAACGCGCTTATGCACAGACCGTGGCCTGCCTCGACGAGTGCGAGCCGCTGCTCGACCGCCTCGATGCCGCATTCGAGGACGAGAGCAGCCTGTTGAATCCTCAGCGGGGTCTGGCCGACGCGGTGCAGGCGTCGTCGATGGCCCGGCGACTGCGCGATGCCCGATTGGCGGCGCATCCGGATTTGCTCGATGCCGGTTCGGCCGCAAGCGCGCAACTGCGGCGCGAGCGCGACGAACTCGACGGGCTGGACCGGCGCCGCGCCGAAGCCGGGCAGGGCACCGTGCACTGGCGCGTGCCGTTCTCGGCGCAGGACACCGAGGCGGCCCTGGCGATTGCGCGCCGCGACGAAGCCTCGCTGCTGCGCTGGCTCAAGCCGTCGTGGTGGCGCCTGCGCGGCGTGCTGTCGCGCAGCTACGACTTCGCCCAGCACGCGGTGCATCCGAGTTATACCCAGGTGCTGCAGGCCAAGGCCGCTCACCATCAGGCGGACGCGGCTTATGCGCAGGCCGAAGAGCGCCTGCGTGCACGCCTGGACACGCCGGCGGCCGCCGCCTGCGTGGCCACGCTCGACCAATGGACCCGTGCGTCGGCGGCCTCGCCGGTGCTGCGCGAGTTGCTCGAACGCTTGCGCGCGGCGCCGGACCCGCTCGCCCATGCCGCCCGCGAAGCCGAGTACGCCGAGCCGCTGCTGCGCCTGAAGGAGATCGTCGACGGCCGCCTCGACATGCCGAACAGCGTGAGCCTCGGCGAGCTGGCCGAATGGACCCGCGACCTGCGCGAGAGCCTCGACGACCTGCCGGATTTCCTGCCGTCGCTGCGCGCGATCCATAAGGCCGGTCCGGCCTATGCGCACGCCATGCAGCAGGTCGACCTGCCGGCACCGCAACTCGAAGCCCTGATCGCCGACGAGGCGCTGGCCCGCTTGTACCGCGAGCAACCCGAACTCGCGCGCTTCGACGGCCGCACCCTGGCCGACGCAGCGCAGCGCGTCGCCCGCGCCGAGCGCCAGCTGCTCGAACGCAATGCCGCGGTGGTGCGGGCGACCCTGCACCGCAGCTTTCTCGAACACGTGCGCCAGTCCTCGCTGTCGGCCAGCCAGCTCGACAGCGACGGCAAGCTGTTCAAGAAGCGCTACGCCACCGGCCGGCGCGAGCTCGAACACGAGTTCGGCAAGAGCATGCGTTACCGCTCGATCCGCGAACTCGCCGGCGGCGATACCGGGCTGGTCGTCAACGACCTGAAACCGATCTGGCTGATGAGCCCGTTGTCGGTGTCCGACACCTTGCCGCTCGCCGCCGACCTGTTCGACGTGGTGATCTTCGACGAAGCCAGCCAGATCCCGACCGAAGAAGCGGTACCGGCGCTGAGCCGCGCGCGCCAGGCGGTGGTGGTCGGAGACGAGATGCAGTTGCCGCCGACCAGCTTCTTCTCCGCCGCGGGCGACGAAGACGATATGCAGGTCGTCGCCGAAGAGGACGGCGAACGCATCGCGATCAATCTCGATGCCGACAGCCTGCTCAACCAGGCCGCGCGCAACCTGCCGGCGACCTTGCTGGCCTGGCATTACCGCAGCCGTCACGAGGCGCTGATCAGTTTCTCCAACGCCGCTTTCTACGCTGGCCGCCTGATCACCATCCCCGATCGCCGGCTCGATGCGCGCGTCGACGAATCCTTGAGCGTGCGCGCCGCCGAGGCCCAGGCCGCGGTGGCCGGCGTCGATGCGCTGCTGGCGCGGCCGATCAGTCATCACCGGGTCGAGGACGGCGTCTACGCCAACCGCTGTAACCTGGCCGAGGCGCGCTATATCGCCGGCCTGGTGCGCGAGCTGCTGCGCCGCGAGACCGGCCTGAGCCTGGGCGTGGTCGCCTTTTCCGAAGCGCAACAGGGCGAGATCGAATCGGCGCTGGAGACCTTGGCGGCCGAAGACGCCGACTTCGCCATGCGCCTGGAGCGCGAGTACTTGCGCGAAGACGACGACCAGTTCTGCGGCTTGTTCGTCAAGAACCTGGAGAACGTACAGGGAGACGAACGCGACTTGATCCTGCTGAGCATCTGCTACGCGCCCGGCGCCGACGGCCGCATGTTGATGAACTTCGGTCCGATCAACCAGCGCGGCGGCGAGAAGCGCCTCAACGTGATCTTCAGCCGCGCCAAGCACCGCATGGCCGTGGTCAGCACGATCCGCGCCGATGCGATCACCAACACCCACAACGACGGCGCCGCCGCCTTGCGCGCCTTCCTGCAGTTCGCCGAGGCCAGCGCGCGCGGCGAATCCGAGCGCTCGCAGACCGTGCTGGGCGCCTTGAACCCCGGTGCCGAGCGCGCCTTCGCCAGCGCGCCGAAGCGCGACGCCTTTCGCGCCGCGCTGTTGCGCGCCCTGCGCGAACGCGGCCATGTCGTCCACGAACATGTCGGACGTTCGCAGTTCCGCTGCGACCTGGGCATTGTCGACCCGAACGGCGAAGGTTATGCGCTGGCGATCCTGCTCGATGCGCCCGATGTCGACGGCGAGGGGATGTCCGTGGACGTACGCGAACGCTACGTGTTCCGTCCCGGCATCCTGCGTGCCTTCGGTTGGCGGGTAATCGACCTGCCGTCGAGCGAATGGTTGCGCAACCCGCAGGCGATGCTGGAACGCATCGAAGCCAGCATGCAGGCCGATCACGGTGCCACCGAGGAAGCACCGGCCGCTGATGCAGCCGCGGCCGACGATACCGCCAGCAAGGTCGAGACCGTTTCGGTGCCGATGGACGCGGCTGCGCCGGATACGGCCGCGTCGCCGTCGACGGCCGCACCGATCCTGCGCGAGTTCGTGTTGCAACAGGGCACGTCGAACAAGTTCTGGCGCATCGGTCAGCGCGACGGCGAGATGACCGTAGTGTTCGGCCGGGTCGGCACGCGCGGGCAGACCCTGATCAAGCAGTTCGACACGCCGGAACGCGCCGAGCGCGAAGTCATCAAGCTGGTCGAGGAAAAGCTGCGCAAGGGCTACACGGAGGCCGCGCCGGGCTGAGCCGATGGAACGCTCCGATCCGCTGGTGCGGCTCGGAGCCGGTTGAACCCCGTCGGTTCAGGCCGCATCGTGAAGGTTCATTCCAACCGCCTCGTGCGCAGCCTTCCCATGACCCAGTCCGCCTCCAACCCGACGCCGCGCGTCAAGATCGACTTCGTTTCCGACGTGGTCTGCCCCTGGTGCGCGGTCGGCCTGAAATCGCTGGAGCAGGCCATCGCCCGGATCGGCGACGAGGTCGAGGTCGAACTGCATTTCCAGCCGTTCGAACTCAACCCGCAGATGGCGCCCGAAGGCGAGAGCATCGACGAGCATCTGGCGCACAAGTACGGTCTTAGCCCGCAACAGCTCGCGCAGAACCGCGACGCCCTGCGCCAGCGCGGCGCCGCGGTCGGCTTCGAGTTCAATGCACGCGACCGCATCTACAACACCTTCGACGCCCACCGCCTGTTGCACTGGGCCGCCATCGAAGGCGCAGCCCAGGAACACGCGCTCAAGAACGCGCTGCTCAAGGCCTATTTCACCGACAGCCAAGACGTGTCCGCCTACGACATCCTCGCCCGCGCCGCCGCCGAAGCCGGTCTCGACGAAACCCGTGCACGTGCGGTGCTGGCATCCGACGAATATGCCGACGACGTCCGCGAACAGGAACGCTTCTACCAGAGCCAAGGCATCCGCGCCGTACCCTCGGTGATCATCAACGACCGCCACCTGATCCAGGGCGGCCAACCGGTCGAACAGTTCGAAGCTGCGCTGCGGCAGATCGCGGGCTTGCCCGTGTCCGGCAAGGCCTGATCGCCAGCGTTATCGGCGGACAGGGGCGCGATGGCGCCCTTGTTCGTTGTGGTTCGTTGAATCCTCCGGCAGCACCATCCCGTTCGCTATCGGGGATGGCGTTGTGGTTATTGCTGTCACCACCACGATCGTTAATTCAGGCTCGATCCCGACTCCCGGGATCGGATGCGCCGGGTTGGGCGAGTGTGCCAAGGTCGCATCGGTCATCGAAGCACCGTCGGGCTCGTGGCGAGGGCATACCTTCAAGCCTTGTCTTGATCCCGTCCGATCCGTAGCATGCGCCTCGCGATCAACAGGGTCGCATCCCCTCTTTGCCAGCCACGGCTCTGCGCCTGCCAGCTTCTTTTTTGCCCGGCGGCTGTTGTGAACGCCCGGGTCTGCGCAACTCCAGTAGCGGTCAACGCCGCACAATTCAATGAAACTCTGTTGTCGTTGCCCAGTTCGGACAGATTTGGCGCAATACCGTGATTGTTCTCGGGCTGGCCGATCAGGGGCATGGCGGGGCGCTTCTGCGCGGTCATTTTCCCAGCCATGATTTCACCCCTCGTCGAAAGAGAAATTGCGAGGCTGGGCGGCTTCCTTTACGGGATCGCCGCTCTCAATGGCGGCATAAGGAGTTACAGCGCCTACGCATATGCCGTTGAACCAAAGGAGGGGGTGTCGATTGAGCAATCTTTGCAGGACCACTACACCTGGAATCCCGGCATGGAGTTCTCCGAGGTGCGGCGGTTGGATAAGGGTTTGCGTGACTTGGAAAGACTGATTCAACCGTTTCTTATCCGCGATCTGCCCGGTCATAATGCCGATGCGGTCGGCAATTTACAGGCCTATCTCGCCTTCAGAGTCATGGATATGATCATGGTGATTCGCGAGGATCGGCCGGTCCCCGACGTTTTCAGATTGACTCTGGCCCCCGCGCCTGCAACGTCCGAGTGTGTGTACTTTTGCTTGAAGATGGAAGCCGTGCTGGTTTTTTTGCAGTTCAACAACAACATTCCATTCATAGACTCTCTGGACGTGTAGAGCATGGTCGGCGATGCGCGCAAGCAGGTCGGGCATTACCCATGGCTGCTGCTCGGAGCTGCTACCGGTACAGTCGTCCTGTCCGTCATCAGGACGCTCTACTACTTCGCGATCGATCGGCAACCCGAAATGTCGCCGATGATGTTCATCCTCTTCGCGCCTATTGTGGCCCTGCCTTTCATGCTCGCCGCCGCGCTGACTGAGTTTGTGGCAAGGCGATTGCTGCCCCGCCTGAAACGGCCAAGCCGGTTATGGTCTTTGCTGATCGGCGCGTCCTACACCTCGCCGCTGTTCGGGCTCATCGACGCGCGTATGCTCGTGCTCTGTGTGTTGATCAATCCCGTCATCATGCATGTTCTGCTTGCGCTGCGAGAACCGCCGACGCGCTCGATCGGGCGATGACTAAAGATCAGCCGCCTGTACGATGACGCTGGCCCCGATGGGCGGCGTTAAGATCCGGGAAATGAGGATGAGCCCGGATCTATTGTTCTCGGTGGCGCGGCAAGCCGCAGATGGCCCAAATGGGCATCCAAAAATTGACAGAGACTTGCCGCAACTGACGAATATGGGATAGGCGCTGGGAGCGTTGCAACGGTCGGGGCCGCTCACCCGATCGAGAAGCACTCTTGCACGGGGATGGAGGCACGTCACGATTGCCTCAGGCTGTTGATCCACCTACGCCTCGTGGCCCGAATGTGCCGCCACCTGAAGTTAAATTTTATGAGGTTCTCATCGGTGGGGAAACCAAATTTCAGGACTTCTGATTCTGGTCTGCTGCTGGACTCTTTTGCCCACGACCGAGTCTTGGAACTGTTCTGCATTGAAAAGTCCGATGGCCGCCTGGAATGGCGATCGACGAGTGGTGCGCATATGGCTCTTTTGCTTGGCGGGATCGAGCTTTATAAAGTTCGAGATCTCGGGGTCGGGGCTATCCTTTCGGAGATATATGTTTGGCCTGTAGCCGCTGTCCCGGAGTCGTCTTGGCTTGTCCCGGATAGTGTGTGGGGATTGATTTTCGAGAACGATTATTCAGGAGGAGATGCTAAGTCCGCGGTCGCCGGGCTGCAAAGATTACGCCCCGATCTTTGGGCCGTGCAGGTGGGCTTCTCCTATGGGGGCGCAATGGCATTCGTATGCGAAGAATTGAATCTGGTTAAAGGCTTGCTCTGAATTGAGCTCGCTGCTTTAGGCGAACGCAATCGAGTCTGATTCGAATTTTGCGATTGCACGCGATTCGCAGCGCTATGTCGGGGTGCAAGTAGAGGAGGTGTTATGAGTGCGGCGCAATTTTTGCAATTGGATGAGCTAATCAATCGTGACGATGGGGATATACCGAAAGACCTTGTGGCGGCTTGCTTCGAGAGTGATTCGCCAGGCGCTTTAGGACTTGCATACGATCTAATTGCGGATGCTAAAGGTGCTTCGAGAATATCGCCAAGTTTGAGCTTCGAAGAGGCGCATGCCTTTGTGAGAAGCTACTATATGAAATGCATCATGATGGACTTTGATGATGTATGGGCCGATTCGAGTTTCTCAGCGCAAATGGATTGTAAGAGGTGGCTGGCTGCGACATGGAGAGCTATTGATGAGGTCGAGAGAGACGCCTGGATGCTTTGGGTAATGCGTCTATCGAAGAGTGACGCTGAGGCCGCGGATCAGTTGTCCTCGTGGATTAGGACCTTGTGAGGTATGGCCCGCGCTGGTCCGGCAGCCCGAAATGTCGCCGATGATGTTCATCCTCTTCGCGCCTATCGTGGCTCTGCCTTTCATGTTCATCGCCGCACTCGCCAAGTTCGTAGCACGACGATTCCTGCCGCAGTGGAAGCAACCGAGTCGGTCGTGGTCTTTCTTGATCGGCGCGTCCTACACCTCGCCGCTGTTCGGGCTGATCGACATGCGCTTGCTCGTGCTCTGCCTGTTGATCAATCCCGTCGTCATGCATGTCTTACTTGCGAGACGCGAGCGCGCTGACGCGCTCGACCGATCATTGAGTTGATGGCTCACCGCCGGCAGTCCAGCGCCGCGGCATCCGATCCCGGCAACTTCGGCCCACCCGCACTCCGGTCTTTGCCGATTCGGCCGAAAGCCCAAGCCCTCCTGATCGCTCGTCCTTGCCGAATGAGCGTTTTCGGCGCTGCTTTGCACAAAAACGCGCCGGAAGCCCGAAAAACGCATGGAAAACCCGCCTGAACGGGCGTGGGGCGGGTTGACCTCGGTCGGCTTAGAAAAGAGAATGATCGTTCATTCTTTGAAGTGGCCGCGGTCCGTCCGACCGCCACAACGTCCTGAGGCTCCCCCATGCCGTCGCGCAAGTCCATGTCCTATAAGGCAATTCTCACTGTCTCCGTGCTCGCTTTGGCGCTCGCCGCCTGCGGCAAGGGCGGCGATCAACAAGGCGGCCCAGGCGGTCCCGGCGGCCAGAAGGGCCAGGTCACGGTGGTGACCCTAAAGCCCGAGACCATCACCCTGACCCGCGAGCTGCCGGGGCGCACCAGCGCTTCGCTGATCGCCGAGGTCCGGCCGCAGGTCAACGGCATCGTCGAGAAGCGTCTGTTCACCGAAGGCGGCCTGGTCCGCGCCGGGCAGCCGCTGTACCAGCTCGACGACAAGACCTATGCCGCCGATCTCGAAACCGCGCGCGCCACCCTGGCGCGCGGCGAAGCAGCCTTGAACTCGGCGCGGCTCAATGCGCGCCGCTCCAGCGACTTGGTCAAGATCGACGCGGTCAGTAAGCAAGACGACGAAACCGCGGTCGCCACGCTCAAGCAGAGCCAGGCCGACGTGTCGGCGGGCCGCGCTTCGGTGCAGAGCGCCAGCGTGATCCTCGGCCGTGCGCGCATCACCTCGCCGATCAACGGTCGCATCGGCAAGTCGGCGGTGACGCAGGGCGCGCTGGTCACGGCCAACCAGGCCGAACCGCTGGCGGTGGTGCAGCAGCTCGATCCGGTCCACGTCGACATCAGCCAGTCCAGCGCCGAACTGCTCGCCCTGCGCAAGCAGATCGCCGCCGGCACCCTGACCGAGGCAGTCACGCCGGTGACGATCCTGCTCGAAGACGGCAGCAAGTACCCGTTGGAAGGCAAGCTGGCGTTCTCGGAAGTCACCGTCGACGAAGGCACCGGCAGCTTCCTGCTGCGCGTAGTGGTGCCGAACCCCGACAACATCCTGATGCCCGGCATGTACGTGCGGGCCTTGGTCGGCACCGGCGTGCGCCAGAACGCGCTGCTCGTCCCGCAGCAGGGCATTTCGCGCGATCCCAAGGGCGCGGCGACCGCGATGGTCGTCAACGCCAAGGGTCAGGTCGAGCCGCGCGAGGTCCAGGTCAGCCAGGCCATCGGCGACAAGTGGCTGGTCGAAGGCGGCCTGAAGGCCGGCGACAAGGTCATCGTCGAAGGCCTGCAGAAGATCGGCCCCGGCATGCCGGTCGATGCGACCGAAAAGGGCGCAGCGCCGGCCAAGCCGGCCGCGGCCCCCGCCGCGCCGAAGCAGTAATCGGAGAAATTCATGGCACGGTTCTTTATCGATCGCCCGATCTTTGCCTGGGTCCTGGCGATCATCATCATGCTCGGTGGTGCGATTGCGATCACCCAGCTGCCGATCTCGCAGTACCCCACCATCGCGCCGCCGACCGTATCGGTGAACGCGTCCTACCCCGGTGCCTCGGCTAAGGCCGTCGAAAACTCGGTGACCCAGATCATCGAGCAGAACATGAAGGGCATCGACGGCCTGATGTACATGTCGGCGACCAGTTCGTCCGACGGCCAGTCCGGCGTCACCCTGACCTTCGAAAGCGGTACCGACCCCGACATCGCCCAAGTGCAGGTGCAGAACAAGCTGCAGCTGGCCACGCCGTTGCTGCCGCAGATCGTGCAGCAGCAGGGCGTGAGCGTGTCGAAGGCGAACTCGGCGTTCCTGCTGGTGATCGGCTTCGTGTCCGAGGACGGCAGCATGAGCGGCGCCGACATCGCCGACTACGTCGCCGCCAACCTGGTCGATCCGCTCGCCCGTGTCGACGGCGTCGGCAGCACCCAGCTGTTCGGCACCAAGTACGCGATGCGCATCTGGCTCGACCCGGACAAGCTCAACACCTACAAGCTGACGCCGACCGACGTCATCAACGCCCTGCGCGCGCAGAACGCCCAGGTCGCGGTCGGCCAGCTCGGCGGCACGCCGTCGGTGAAGGGCCAGCAGCTCAACGCCACCGTCACCGCGCAGGACCGTCTGCAGACGGCCGAGCAGTTCCAGAACATCGTCGTGCGCGCCAACAGCAGCGGCGCGGTGTTGAAGCTGTCCGACGTGGCCCGGGTCGAACTGGGCCAGGAGGACTACAGCACCATCGCCCGCTTCAACGGCAAGCCGGCGACCGGTATCGCCATTTCGCTGGCGACCGGCGCCAACGCGCTGGCCACCGCGCAGGCCATCCAGGCCGAACTCGAGCAGCTCAAGCCCTCGTTCCCGCAGGGCCTGAAGGCGGTGACCCCGTTCGACACCACGCCGTTCGTGCGCGTGGCGATCGAGGAAGTGGTCAAGACCCTGCTCGAAGCGATCCTGCTGGTGTTCCTGGTCATGTACCTGTTCCTGCAGAACTTCCGCGCCACCCTGATCCCGACGATCGCGGTGCCGGTGGTGTTGCTGGGTACGTTCGGCTTGCTCGCGCTGTTCGGTTATTCGGTCAACATGCTGACCATGTTCGCGGTGGTGCTGGCGATCGGCCTGTTGGTCGACGACGCCATCGTCGTGGTCGAGAACGTCGAACGTGTGATGAGCGAAGAAGGGCTGTCGCCCATCGAAGCCACGCGCAAATCGATGGACCAGATCACCGGCGCGCTGGTCGGCATCGGCCTGGTGCTGTCGGCGGTGTTCGTGCCGATGGCCTTCCTCGGCGGCGCGACGGGCGTGATCTATCGCCAGTTCTCGGTCACCATCGTCTCGGCGATGGCGCTGTCGGTGCTGGTCGCGATCGTGCTGACCCCGGCGCTGTGCGCGACCATGCTCAAGCAGATCGAGAAGGGTCACCACGCTTCCGACAAGGGCTTCTTCGGCTGGTTTAACGACAAGTTCGACCGCGGCAACAAGAAGTACCAGGGCGCGGTGCACGGCATCGTCACCCGCACCGGCCGCTTCATGATGGTGTTCGCGGCGATGGCGGCCTTGATGGCGGTGTTGTTCTTCCGCCTGCCGTCCTCGTTCCTGCCGCAGGAAGACCAGGGCTTCTTGTTCACCATCGTGCAGGCGCCGGTCGGCGCCACCCAGGAACGTACCGGCGAAGTGCTCAAGAAGGTCGAAGAGCAGTTCCTCGGCGACAAGGCCGTGGACTCGCTGTTCACCGTGCAGGGCTTCAGCTTCGCCGGTAACGGCCAGAATGCCGGTATGGCGTTCTCGCAGCTCAAGCCGTGGGAAGAGCGCGAAGCCACCTGGGGCGACCGCTGGCGTTGGCTGACCAGCTTCGGCAAGACGCCGATGCCGGACAACAGCGTCAACGCCGTGGTCGGCCGCGCCATGGGCAGCTTCATGCAGATCAAGGACGCGTTCGTGTTCGCGCTGGCGCCGCCGGCGGTGTTCGAACTCGGCAACTCCAACGGTTTCGTGTTCTACCTCAAGGACAACGGTGCGCTCGGCCACGATGCGCTGGTCGCCGCGCGCAACCAGTTCCTCGGCGCGGCCGGTCAAAGCGCGCTGCTGCAGAACGTGCGTCCGAACGGCATGGAAGACACGCCGCAGTTCCGCGTCGACGTCGACAACCAGAAGGCTTCGGCCCTGGGCCTGAACATCGCCGACATCAACTCGACCCTGCAGGCGGCCTGGGGCGGCCAGTACATCGACGACTTCGTCGACCGCGGCCGGGTCAAGCGCGTCTACATCCAGGCCGATGCGCCGTTCCGCATGGCGCCGACCGACTTCAACCGCTGGTACGTGCGCAACGACAAGGGCGAGATGGTGCCGTTCTCGGCGTTCGCCACCACGCGTTGGGAGTTCGGTTCGCCGCGTCTGGAGCGCTATAACGGCGTCTCCGCGCTGGAAATCAACGGCGAAGCCAAGCCGGGCGTGAGCTCGGGCGAGGCCATGGCCGAAGTCGAGAAGCTGGTCGCGCAACTGCCGGCGGGCATCGGTCTGGAATGGACCGGGCTGTCGTACCAGGAACGCCAGGCCGGTGCGCAGACGCCGCTGCTGTACACCTTGTCGTTGCTGATCGTGTTCCTGTGTCTGGCCGCGATGTACGAAAGCTGGGCGATCCCGACCTCGGTGCTGCTGATCGCGCCGATGGGCATCCTCGGCACCGTGCTGGCGACCTGGATGCGTGGCATGGAACGCGACGTTTACTTCCAGGTGGCGATGCTCACTACCGTGGGCCTGTCGAGCAAGAACGCGATCCTGATCGTGGAGTTCGCCAAGGAAAACCTCGAGAAGGGCATGGACCTGATCGCGGCGACCCTGGCCGCGGTCGGCGACCGTCTGCGCCCGATCATCATGACCTCGTTGGCGTTCGGTCTCGGCGTGTTGCCGCTGGCGTTGGCGAGCGGCGCGGGTTCCGGCGCGCAGCGCGCGATCGGCACCGGCGTGCTCGGCGGCATGGTCGTGGGCACCTTCCTGGGTATCTTCTTCGTGCCGCTGTTCTTCGTGGTGGTCGAGAAGCTGTTCGTGAGAAAGAAGAAACATGCGGCCAAGGACACCCCTGCGCCCTCGCAGCCTGCCGCGGAAGGAGCGCAGAGCCATGAATAAGTTCGCCATCCATGCCCTGGCGCTCGCGGTGACGCTCGCCATGACCGGCTGCGTCAGCCTGGCGCCGAAGTTGCCCGCCGCCGATGCGGCGATCCCGGGCGAGTGGCCCTTGCCGCCGACCACCCAGGCGTTCGCCGGCGCTGCGCCGGCGGGCGCCGGGTCGACGACATCGGCCGACCCCGCGACGGCTTCGGCCGTCGCGGTGGCCGACGTCGGCTGGCGCGATTTCTTCGTCGACCAGAACCTGGAAGACCTGATCGGCCGCGCCCTCGACAACAACCGCGATCTGCGTGTGGCCGTGCTCAACGTCGAGAAGGCGCGGGCGCAGTACCGCATCCAGCGCGCCGACCGCCTGCCCGCGGTCGGCGTCAGCGCCGAGTTGCAGCGCAGCGGCGGCGACAACCGCCAGGTCAGCGACGTCTACACCGCCGGTGTCGGCATCGCCAACTTCGAGCTCGACCTGTTCGGCCGCGTGCGCAGCCTCAGCCAGGCCGCGTTGCAGCGTTATTTCGCCGAAGAGGAAAACCGCCGCAGCGCCCAGCTCAGCCTGATCGCCGAAGTCGCCAATGCCTACCTGACCCTGGCCGCCGACCGCGAGCTGTTGTCGGTGTCGGAAGCGACCTTGAAGAATCAGCAGGCCGCCTACGATCTGACCGAGAAGCGCCGCGAACTCGGCGCGGTGTCCGGGCTGGAAGTCAGCCAGGCCCGCACCCAGGTCGAGACCGCGCGCGCCGATGCGGCGCGTTACGCCGGCCAAGTCGCGCAGGACATCAACGCGCTCAACCTGCTGGTCGGCGAGCCGGTCGATGCCGCGCTGTTGCCGCAGCGCCTGACCGACGGCACCACCGGCATCGGCGCCCTGCCGGCCGGCTTGCCTTCGGAGGTGCTGCTGCGTCGCCCCGACGTGCAACAGGCCGAGCATCTGCTGCGTGCGGCGAACGCCAACATCGGTGCCGCGCGCGCTGCGTTCTTCCCGTCGATCAGCCTGACCGGCCTGCTCGGCAGCTCGAGCAACGAGCTGTCGGGTCTGTTCGACTCGAACACGCGCATGTGGACGGTGAACCCGGTGGTCAACATCCCGATCTTCCAGGGCGGCAAGCTGCGCGCCGGGCTGGGTTCGGCGAAGGCCGACCAGGGCATCGCGTTGGCCCAGTACGAAAAGGCGATCCAGTCCGGTTTCCGCGACGTCGCCGATGCGCTGGCGCTGACCGCGACCCTGGCCGAACAGCGCCAGGCGCAGGAAGCCCTGGTCGAAGCGGCGACCCGCGCCGACCAGTTGTCGACCGCGCGTTACAAGGCCGGCCGCGACAGCTACCTCAACCAGCTCGATGCGCAGCGCACGCTGTATGCCGCGCAACAGGGCCTGGTGTCGACGCGCCGGGCCGAACAGGCCAATCGCGTCACGCTCTATAAAGTCCTTGGAGGTGGCTGGAACGAGCGCAGCCAATGAGCACCCCGGGCAAGCCCACCGCCAAGGCCGAGGCGCGCGCGCTGGCTCAGCGCGAGCGCATCCTGACCGCGGCCCAGAAATGTTTCGTCGTGCATGGCTTCCATGCCGCGAGCATGGCCAATATCGCCGATACGGCCGGCATGAGCGCCGGCCTGATCTACCGGTATTTCAAAGGCAAGAACGACATCATCCTGGCGATCATCGAGCGTCAGCTCGAAGAAGCGCGGGCCGATATCGCCAAGCTGCACGCGACCAGCGACTTGGTGTCGGGCATCGCCGAAGTCTTCCAGCAATGGCAGGCCAACGACCCCAACATCACCAGCGCCGCTTTGTTCCTGGAGCTGACCGCCGAGGCGACGCGCGACGAGGAAATCGCCGCCGCCACCCATGCTTCGGATCGGGTGTTCCGCTCCGATCTCGCGGCCTGGTTCGCGCGCAGCGCCCAGGACGGCGGCCTCGGCATTCCGAAGGCCGCCGTCGATACGCGCGTGTTGATTCTGCAGTGCCTGATCGAAGGCCTGGCGATGCGGGCGATCTCGCAACCCGACCTCGACGTGGAGCAGGTGAAGACGGCGTTGGATCAGTTTCTGCCTAGCCTGCTGACGGCATGAATCGGATTGCCGAAGATTGAGTGGTTAAACGTCGCCGGATGGCGACGCTGCGAAAGGCCGCCTTCGGGCGGCCTTTTTGTTTGCGATGGAGCGAATGCGCGCCGTCGCCTTTCGGCAATGGCGCCGACCATGCTGTTGCGCAGCGATCGGCTACAGCGCGGTCGCGGCTTACGCCGCTCCTACCCCTTGGCCGCGCAGTTTCTGGATAGGAGCGGCGTCCCACAGGGATTTCCTTCGGGCGCGAGTCGCGACCGCGGGCCGACCATCTTGCGTCGCATCAACCCTGCAGTCGCTTCGCTAATTCTCCAACCGTGCGCAACGCGGTCTCGATCTTGCGGTCCCAGGGTTGCCCGCAACTCAGGCGCATGTGGTGGCTGTAATCGCCACGGTTCGAGAACAGATGCCCGGGCAGAGTGCCGATGCCGCGTTCCAGCGCGGCCTCGAACAAGGCCTGGCCGTCGATGTCGGCGGGCAGTTCGATCCATAAGGTCATGCCGCCGGCCGGTTCGGCCACGCAGGTACCGTCGGGCCAGTGATCGAGCAAGGCCTGCCGATACGCCTGGGCGTTATCGGCGAGGGCGCGGCGCAAACGGCGCAAGCCGCGTTCGACGTCGTGGCGGGCGAAGTGTTCGATCAGCGCCATTTGCGGCAGGGTCGCGGTGGCGACGGTGGAGAAACTCTTGGTGCGCAGCAATTCCTGCGTGCGGCGGCCTCCGATCATCCAGCCCACGCGCAGTCCCGGCGCGAGTATCTTCGAGTACGAGCCGCAGGTGACCACGTGCTCGCCGTCGTCGTAACGGCGCAAGGGCGAGGGGCGTTCGCCGGAGTAGGCCAGTTCGCCGTACAGGTCGTCTTCGATCACCACCGTGCCGTGGGCGGCGCAGGCGGCGACGATCGCGCGCTTGTCGGCGTCGCCGGTCAGGCTGCCGAGCGGGTTGTTGAAGTTGGGCACCAGCAGAGCGGCGCGCACGGCGTGGCGTTCGAGCAGTTCGCGCACCTGCGCGGCGTCGATGCCCAGGCCGGGGCGGTTGGGCACTTCGAGTACGCGCAAGCCTTGCGCGGCCACTGCCTGCAACAGCCCGTGATAGGTCGGCGTCTCCAGGATGACGATGTCGCCGGGCCGGGTCACCGTGCGCAGGGTCAGGCTGATCGCTTCCATCGCGCCGGCGGTGACGACGATTTCGTCGGGGTCGATCTCGACGCCGCATTGGCCGTAGCGCTGGGCGATGCGCTCGCGCAACTCCGGTAAACCCTGCGGCACGGTGTAGCCGAGCGCGGTGCCGGGGTCGCGCCGCATCGCCCGCGTCACCGAAGCCGCCAGTGCCGCGGTCGGCAGGAAAGCCGCGGCCGGCGTCGCCGCGTGCAGCGGCACCAGGTCGCGGCGCGACTGCACGTCGAGCACGCCGAGCAGGGCCGGGTTGCGCACCGGCATCGGCGCGCGCGACAGATGCCGGGCGCGCGGGCTGCGCGGCGCCTGCATCGGCGCCGAGCGCACGTAATAACCCGAGCGCGGACGCGCCTCGATCAGTCCTTCGCGTTCGAGTTGCTGATAAGCCTCGACCGCGGTGGCCAGGCTGATGCGCTGGTCGCGGCCGAGCCGGCGCAGCGAGGGCAGGCGTTCGCCGGCGCGCAGCACGCCGCGCTGGATCTGCCGGCGCATGCGGTCGGCAAGGCGTTCGTAGAGCAGGTCCTGGGCCATGCGGCGACTCTCTCGGGGCAGGGGCGATCGCCGTGTTCTCGGCCGGCGGAACAGCACGGTAGCCCGGATCTGTACTGGTCGAATCCGATCCTAACTGAATCTGTATCGGTCGGCAGCGTCGGCCTAGGCTGTCCTTCCCCCCCCCGCCGTTGCCGCCATGAACGCCGTCAGCCCGAGCGAGTCGCGTAGCGCCCTGATCCAGTTGTTGATCGCTGAGCTGTTGATCGGCTCGGTCGGCGTGTTCGTGAACGAAAGCGGCCAGGACGCGATCACCGCGGTGCTGTTTCGCTGCGTCTTCGGCAGCGCTTTCCTGATCGCCTGGGGCGGCGCCCGCGGTCTGTTCCGCGGCCTGCTCGGCGAGCGCGCGCTGATCCGCTCGGCGATCTTCAGCGGCGTGCTGCTGGTGCTGAACTGGGTTGCGCTGTTCGCCGGCATGGCGCGTTCGTCGATCGGCGTGGCGACCATGGTCTACCACTTCTTCCCGTTCGTAGTCATGGGCATGGCGGCGATGTTCTACGGCGAACGCACGCGCAGCGCCGATCTGGGCTGGACCGCGATCGCCTTCGTCGGCGTGCTGTGTTCGGCCGACCCCTTCAAGCTCTGGAACAGCGCCGGCAGCGGCTATCTGATCGGCGTCGGCCTGACCTTCGTCGCGGCGATCCTGTGCGGCGCCTCGTTGTTGCTGTCGCGGCGGATCAGCCGCGAGCGGCCGTTCGCGGTGGTGTTGATCCAATGCCTGGTCGGCATCGTCATGTTGGCGCCGTTTGCGGACTATTCCGCGGTGTGGGTGCCGGGCGATCACTGGTTCTGGCTCGCCGGCCTGGGCCTGATCCACAGCGGCGTCTGCTACGTGCTGTTCTACACCTCGTATCCGCGCCTGCCGGTGGCGACGATCGCGGTGCTGGCCTTCATCTATCCGGTGATCGCGCTGCTGCTCGATTATCTGGTCTACGGCCACAGCCTGGTGCCGGTGCAAAGCCTCGGCGTGGTGTTGATCGTGATCGGCACGCTCGGCGTGAATCTGAAATGGCAGTGGCGCCGGCCGCAGCCGGTGCGCGCCTGAGCGAATCGGCGCTTATCGTTTTCTCGACCCGATCCGCGTACGCAACGCGGCTCAGTGGGTGCATCGCCCACTCGTCCGGCGCACGGAGGCGCCGGCGGGGAATTTATCGGCGGGGCGGAGTGCGGCCTGCGACCGAGTCAGTCGGCCAATACCAGGCGCCAGGCGCCTTCGACATCGCCTTCGACCTGGGTCCACGGCACGCAATTGCGGCCGCACAGACGTTCCCAGCCGCGGGCCAGATCGTCGCGGATGTCGAACCAATGGCGTTCGCCGTGATGCAGACGGGCACCGAGGCCGTAGGTGATCGCGAGTTCGCGGGTTTCGTGGGAAAGCGCCGTCGCGGACGCGGCTGTCGGGGGCGGTTCGCACTCGTCGTCGGAGTGGAAGGAGGGCAGCCGGTCGGCATTGCGATGCGTCATGAGCTCAGTCCGTTGGCATTCCCCTTGCATCCGCACGATATCGGTTTTCGCTGCGCCGCGGGCACGGAAAAGTCGCCAGCGCACAGACGAAACGCGAGCAAAGTCGCAAAGATGCGTACAGGATGTTCAGACAAGCGTACGGTGTTCAGCGAATGCGGAAAAGGCGCAGAGAAAGCTGAACCACGGGTACGGCTCGCCCTGAACGCGGGAGCCGGGCGACGAGGTCCTTGATCGCTGCGCACGGGCAAAAAAACGCCGCCCCGAGGGGCGGCGTCGCAAGCGCAACAGGCGCTTCAACCCTTGATGCAGACCACCTGGCGCAAGGTGTGGACCACCTCGACCAGGTCGGACTGCGCAGCCATCACCGCCTCGATCGGCTTGTAAGCCGCCGGCGACTCGTCGATGACCGCCGCGTCCTTGCGGCATTCCACGTGGGCCGTGGCCTCGCGGTGGTCTTTCAAGGTGATCTGCCGGCGGGCTTCGCTGCGGCTCATCACCCGGCCGGCGCCGTGGCTGCAACTGTGGAAGCTGTCGGCATCGCCTTTGCCGCGCACGATGTAGCTGCGAGCGCCCATGCTGCCGGGGATGATCCCGAGCTCGCCCTCGCGGGCGCTGACCGCGCCCTTGCGGGTCACCCACAGCGCCTCGCCGAAGTGCTCCTCGCGCTGCACGTAGTTGTGATGGCAGTTGACCGCGGTCTTTTCCAACTGGAACTTCGGCAACTGGATCCGCATCGCGTGCAGGACCCGGTCCATCATCGCTTCGCGATTGTGGCGGGCGTAGTCCTGCGCCCACGACACCGCTTCGATGTAGTCGTCGAACAAAGGCTCGCCTTCGAGCAGGAAGGCCAGGTCCTTGTCCGGCAGATGGAAGCCGAGCACGCGCTGTTCCAGCTTCAGCCGCGCCAGTTCGATGAAGTAACTGCCGATCAAGTTGCCGGTGCCGCGCGACCCCGAGTGCAGCATCACCCACACCGCGCCGGCTTCGTCGAGGCAGACCTCGATGAAGTGGTTGCCGCCGCCGAGCGTGCCGATCTGTTTGTCGAGTTTGTCGGTGCGCAGCTTGCGGTGTTTGGCGTGGATGGCGTCGAGCCGCTGCGCCAGTCCGGACTTGGCCAGGCGCGTGGCATGGCTGTCCGGCAGGCGCCGGTGCTCGCCGCCGCGGCCGTTGCCGACGGGGACGCAGTGCTCGATCGCCGAACGCAGCTTGGCCAGGCTGTCGGGCAGGTCCTTGGCCCGCAGCGTGGTGCGCACCGCGGCCATGCCGCAGCCGATGTCGACGCCGACCGCCGCCGGGATGATCGCGCCGCGGGTGGGCACGACCGAGCCGACGGTGGCGCCCTTGCCGAGGTGCACGTCCGGCATCACCGCCACCCAGGGCCCGACATGGGGCAGGGCGGCGATGTTGCGTAGTTGTCGCTTCGCGCCTTCGTCGACGGGGACGCCGCGGACCCAGGCCTTCACCGGCACCGCGCCTTCGTCGGCGTGGAGCAGTTCGTAGTTCGATGTAGTAGTCATTCAATGTTCCTTGTGGCGACCGCCGGGGCGGATCGGTCCGCGGTACTTGCCCATCCGGCGCCAGCGCCGTGGGGCAGGTGCGTCGTACGCGTCCGGCAGGTCGTTGTTTCTAAGTCCGTGTTCGAGCAGTTCGTCGCGTCCGAGTTGCCGCTTGCGCTGTGCGTAAACGCCGGCGTCTCCGTAAAGGCCCTCGCGCCGGCCCGCGCAATCGCCGGCTGGCTGGCCGGTGACGAGGTCGTGGGCGAAAGTACGAACCGTGCCGTGCGCACCGTGACGCGGCTGGCGCTGCCAGGAAGCTGGCACAGGTGCCAGCTCGATCGCATACCAGATCCCGTCGATGCGCCGCAGCTGAGCGGTCGGCCCGAGCTGGCGCACCTCCGGCTCCAGTCCTTGCCGGCGGTGCTGCACCGCCCGCGCATGCGCGCGACGCCGCTCGATCCGTGCGCGGATCGCCGCTTCGTTGCGCATCAGGCAGCCGCTGTCCGGACACACGTACAGATCGTGCCAGGACTCGGCCAAGGTCTTGAAGCCGCCGTAGCGACGCATCGCCCACAGTTCGCCGTCGATCCGATGCACCCGCGTCGCCACGAAATCCTCCAGGTGCTGGTGGATGTGTTGCTGCACGGTGTTGCGCCGGTCGACGCGCTCGCACAATTCCGAGTAGACGAGATCCCAACGCCGCCCGAGCTGCCGTTCCAGGTAGCGTTGCAGCGGTTTCAGGTTTTCGTTGAGCCACTTGCGGCTGCCGTGGCGGTATTTCATGCCCTCGTGCAGCGGTTCGTCTTCGAGATCGCGAGCCGGCCGCGTGCGGGACGAGGTCATGCCTCCGCCTCGCGGCCGTTCGACGATCACTTTGTACATATCCTTACGCATCGCGATTCTCTATCCGATAGTCCGTCGCGCCCTGCGGGCACGACGAGATGGCCGCTCCCTGGGGAGCGGCGTCCGTTATGGGCTTGCGGCCCCGGCGCTATCGGAATCCGGACGGCGATGCCGCCCGGTCCTGCCTTCAGCCGTGGCCCTTGAGGCTGACCAATTGCTTCATGACGCCCTCCAGACCGCCGAACACGGTCAACTTGTCGATCTTCTCGGTGATCTTCTCCAGCGCCTCGAGCTCCTTGAGCCGCATCAGCACCGGGCTGTCCTCGATCAACTTCGCGGTGTTGAGCAGGCTGCGCGTGGCGTTGGCCTCCTCGCGACGGCGGATCACGTTGGCTTGCGCGGTCTTTTCCGCCTGCACCACGCCGTTGAGGATCTCCTTCATCTCGCCCGGCAGGATCACGTCCTTGACGCCGACTCCAAGTACCTCGACGCCGATGCCGGCGATCTGGCCGCGCACGTAGGCGAAGATGTCGGCGTCGAGCGAGGCCTTGTCGCCGAGCAGTTCGTCCAGCGTCTTCGACGAGACCGCCTTGCGCAGGCCGTACTGCAGCTCGCGATAGACGTGCTCGGCGTGCTTGGCGACGCGGGTGCGCGCGGCGACCGGGTCGGTCACGCGCACGCTCGCCGCCAGGTTCACGCGCAGCGACACCTTGTCGCGGGTCAGCAACTCCTGGCCCGACACTTCCATCGCCTGCATGCGCAGCTCGATCACCTCGACGCTGACGTTCTTGCGGAAGTTCCAGAACGCATAGGCGCCCGGCTCGAGACGGCGCACGAACTTGCCGTCGACGAACAACAGCCCGGCCGACTCGGTCGGCACCGCGCCGGCAACCGCGATGCGGTCCAGGTAAGCGAGCTGACGCAAGCGGTTGGCGACTTCCGGCTCGATCGCCAGGCCGTCGCCGAGGACGATGGTCCGCACCTCGATCTGCGCCAGCCCCTTCCAGTACAACTGGCGGGTGCCCGGAGCGAGCACATCGTCGATCCTGCCGTTGCGCAGCACCAGGCCGATCTCCTGCATGCCCAAATTGGCGAGCACGAAGTGTTCGTCCAGGCGCGCGCCGAGGCCGGCGATCAGCGCATCGGCGTCGCGCCCGTTGTATTGGGCGTCGACGATCGAATGCGCCGTCACTTCGAGCTGGTGCTGCCAGTTGCTGAGTCGATGCACGCCGGGACCGAGCACGCGCTCGATCCGGCGGTTGCGGTAAACCAGGACGCGCTCGGCATCGCCGACCACGACCTTCTTCATCCAGAACATGGTGTTCTCCTTGTGGTTCCGGTGGACCCGATCCGTGGTGATGGCCGCTGCGACCGAATCGGTCGTCGCAACGGCGCGGTGATCCGGCGCGCACGCGCGCCGACGAAAAGAATAGGTAGGAAACGCCCCTGGCGTCGTCATCGCGAAACCCGCGCGCTGCCGGCGGGAGGCGATGCGGCCCGCGTTCGCGACGTTCCCTGTCGCGAGGCTTGCGCCGCACCGTTGCGCGCCACGAGGGCGCGGGTCCGGCGATGTCGCCGCTGCGTCGTTCCGTTGCGCGCCGCGCGAACGCGGCGTTTGGCGAAACGCCGCGTGGGGCGTTTCCTGGATCGGAACTTTCGTTCCTGGATAACTGCTTGGAAGGCAGTTAGGGATAACGGGACTCGAACCCGCGACCGACAGCATCGAAAGCTGTTGCTCTACCCGACTGAGCTATATCCAAAGACCGACGGATCGGATTCGAACCGATGACCTGCGCACTACGTCGCTGCTCTACCAGGCTGAGCTACCGTCGGTTTGAGAAACATCCATCCGCGGACGTCGGCATACGCCACGGCAATGCCGCGCGCACCGGACGGGCTGCGAGCCCGTACCGCTGTCGTCCGTTTCTTCGGATGCTTCGTATTGCCGACTGTCGCCAGTCGGCAATGGGTTCGGGCGCAAGCGCCCATGTCTGCGGTTCCACGATCGGCCGCCCGTGCCGAAGCATCGGGACACAGCGCTCAAAGCGCCTCGACGGCTCATCCCCTTTCCTCTCGGATGCTTCGGGGTATGGACTCGCGTTATTGCTTGGTTTTTCCCTTTGCGGACGCTGAAACGAAAACGCCCCCGGTGGTGAACCGAGGGCGTTCGCGTTCCTCGGGAGATCGGGGCGACCGATCTCCCGTGGCAAAGGGAGTCAGTCCGGCGTGTGCAGAACGTCGAGGCGACCGCGCTTCGTCGACGCGCGATCGAACAGGCCGTGGCACGAGGGCCGCGGTGCGTTCTGTTTGGCGATGTCGAGAGTGAAATGCACGGAAGGAGGTCGGTCGATTGCGTCGCTAGGACGAAGGCCGCGAACGATACGCCCGCGAAAAACCGGATGCAATACCGTTCGTCGCCCCGTAAGCGGTACGGTGCGATGAAAGCAGGGTGCATTCGTTCGCAAGCGCGACGAATCCGGTTCGCCGGTTCGTTGCGGCGAAACAAGTTCTGCGCTGAGCGAGGAGACGGTTTCGACGGGGCGTGCTCTCATCCCGCCGCTCAGCCTTGCACTGCCGCGACGCGAGAAAGAGTCGATGGCTTCGGCACGGACACGATCTGGTTCGCGGCCTCGTTCGCTACGCGCCAGCGATCCTTGCGATCAGTGCGTCGCTGTCGATCACTTCGGCGAACTCCGCGCGCAAGGTCGCCAGATGCGCGCGGCTGACCGCTTCGGCCGGGATCACGCTGCCGTCGGCGTCGGCGAGATCGAAGCAGAAGCAGGCGTCGGCGACGACGATAGTGCGGTAGCCCGGGTTGCTGGCCACGCGCGCGGTCGTCGATACGCACATGTCGGTGCTGATGCCGAACAGGGCGAGGGTGTCGACGCCGAGCCGGCGCAGGCGCAGGTCGAGGTCGGTGCCGATGAAGGCGGCGTTGACCGATTTGCCGATCGCCGTTTCGCCGGGCCGTGGTTCGAAGCCGGGACGGAAGGCGTTGCCGGGGTGCGAGGGATGCAGCGTGGAGCCGGCATGGATCGAATCGTGGCGGACGTGGATCAGCGGCCATCCGTGTTCGCGCCACGTTGCGAGCAGGCGTTGGCCGTTGGCTTCCATGGCGGGGTTGTTGCGCCGGCCCCAGGGCGGGTAGTCGAAGCCCCGTTGCACGTCGATGGGGATCAGGGCGATGCGGTTCGGCTCGGTCATGGTCGCTCGGGTCATGAGTGGGGCTCAGTCGGCAGGAAGATGGGGGCCGCCGTAGGCGCGCCGGACGATGGCGATGCGTTGCTCGAAGCGCTGGTACCAGCAGCGGTGGCCCAGGTCGCGGGCGACCGTGTGCTCGGCGTGTTCGCGCCAGGCGCGGATCGCCTGTTCGCTGTCGAAGTAGGCGACGGTGATGCCGAAACCGTCGGCGCCGCGCGTCGATTCGAAACCGAGAAAGCCCGGCTGGTCGCGCACCAGTTCGGCCATGCGCGTGGCGGTGCGGTCGTAGCCTTCGGCGTCCGCGGTGCTGCGCTGCGAGGAGAAGATCACCGCGTAGTAGGGCGGGGCGGGCAGGTCGGCGAAGCCGGAGGCGGCCATCGGTGCGGTTCCGGTCGGGGTGCGAGGCGATGGCTTATCGTGCGCATTCGCCTGCGCCGGTCTCAACCCGGCAGAATGCCGGTCAGGCCGGCGATAGTGCCGGCGCTCTCGCCGGATGGATGGCCCATGCGATGAAGACGCTCGACGACACCGACCGCAAGCTGATCGCGCTGCTGCAGGACAACGCGCGCTCGTCGACGGTGGCCCTGGCCAAGGCGGTGGGGCTGTCGCGCAGCACCGTGCAGGAGCGCCTGCAGCGCCTGGAGGCGGCCGGGGTCATCGCCCAATACACCGTGCGCCTGGGCAGCGGCGGCGATCCGCTGCGGGCCTGGTTGCTGCTGCGCTATGGCGAGGGCTTCAGTTGCGACGACGTGGTGCCGCCGCTGGCGCAACTGCCGCAGGTGCGCCTGATCCACAGCGTCGCTGGCGAGATCGATCTGATGGTGCTGGTGGAAACGCATTCGCCGAGCGAGCTGGCGGACCTGCGCGAGCGGGTCGCCGCGTTGAAGGGCGTCGACGACGTGACCACGATTCCGGTGCTGCGCACCGCCCTGGATCGGTCGTAGCCACGGTGCGCGCAGCTTTAGGGTAGGAGCGGCGCAAGCCGCGACCGCGTCGTTGCAGCCGCCGGCGCGGTCGCGGTTCAGGCCGATCCTGCACGAGCGGCGTTTATTCCGATTCAACCCCAGCCAGCTTCATGACCCAGGCCGGCGTCTTCGGTTCGCCGGCAAGGACACTCGCCGGCGGGTGCTCTCCGGTCGCCCAGCGGTGCAGCCAGCTCGGTCCGGCCGGGCCGAGGTAGGCGTCGCTGCGCTCGAAGGCGGGGTCGCGCATGGCTTCGTCCAGGTCGACGAAACGGTAGCCGCGCTTGCGCATCATCGCGATCAGCTCGCCATAGGTATCGGCGTTGAGCGCGTTGGCGTGGATCAGCCAGATCTGCGGCAGGGCGTAGCCGAGCAGGGCGACCGATTGGCGTTCGTAGTAGTCGAGTTTGTCGCCCATGTGCTCGACGTAGTCGCCGCGCAGCCTGGCTTTGAGCTTGCGCGCCTCGCGCCTGGACAGCTCGGGCGATTCGCCGACGCGCAGGTAGGCGGTGGCCCAGATCCAGTCGGTGTTGTCGGCGGTGACCGGCGCGATGCGGTAACCGTGTCCGGCGAGGAAGCGCTGCAGATCGGCCTTGTCCTGCGCGCTGCGGCCGGCGCGCAGATAGGGATGACGGAACCAGCGCGGCGGCGCGCGGCCGGCGCGTTCCAGCAAGGGCCGCAACTGCCGCTCGCCGAGCAGGATGTCGGCCTGATAGGCCGGCAGGCCGACCGCATGCAGATCGAGGTGGCCGTGGCCGTGGTTGCCGAGCTCGGCGCCGGCGTCGAGCCAATCGCGCAGCATCGCCAGGCGTTCGGGCTGGACTTGGCCGTCGTGTTCGAGCTTGCCCTCGTTGACGAAACCGATCGCCGGCACGCCGGCGCGCTCGATCGCCGCGACCAGGCGGCGGTGGCCATCGATCGCCTCGGCGCTCGTTACCGACGGCAACTGCACCCAGGGCAGATCGTCGACGGTCATGACGATGCGGCGGTCGGGAACATGAGCTCGGTCGGGAGCGTCGGCCGCGGCGCCGGCGAGCGATGGCCACGAGGCGACGACGGCGAACAGGCAGGCAAGCAACAGATGCAGCGATGTGAGCGGACGCATGCGGGGCTCCGGGGCGGAAGCGGCGATCATCGCCGCCTCCGCACCCGCAAGAAACCGCCTTCCGGCCGAGACCGGCACGGAAGGTCTACTACTTTGGTCAATTCAGCTTGCGCGAAATGAAGTAGTAGGCGAGATTGCCCAGCCCGCAGGCGCCGAGCAGCACCGCGACCATGCCCGGGGTGGCTTCGCGCCAGCCGGTGGCCTCGATGATGCCGAAGGCGAGAGCCAGCAGGACCATGACGATGCCCCAGCGCAAGGCGCCGTGGCGGCGACGGATGTCTTCGTCGCGGGCCATCGAGCGCAACAGCTCTTCGGCGCCGCCGGTCGACAGCAACTTACTGCGGAAGCGCGCGTCCACGACGATCTTGATCGCGAAGACGATGCAGATGAACAGGGTAATGGGGATTAGAAGTTCGAATTCCATGTGGGCAGTCTCTTCGGGTTCGGGTCACGAGGTAATGGATACGGGTACCTGGCGATCGGTTGCAGGCCCGGGCGATGGGTCTGCGGCCGGAGCGGGGCGCGGTGAGGTGGGCCGGTTACAGGGTGGCCGGCGGGGTCGGCCGGTCCGGCCTGGCCAGCCGGAAGTTGACCGTTGTCATATCGCGATGGATATCCTCGTCACTGCAACCGATTGCGCCCTGACCGCATCTTGAGTGCGATGACCGGCCTCCCCATCAACGACGACCGCAGTCTGGTCGCTGCCGTCCTGGCCCAGACGCCGGGCGCTTTCGAGCGCCTGGTGCGGGACTATCAGGGGCTGTGCTGGCACATCATCCAGCGCATGGTGCGGCACCCGGACGACACCCGCGAGCTGTGCCAGGAAGCGTTCCTGCGGGTGCACCAGTGCCTGCACCAGTACCGGCACGAGAGCCCGCTGAAGTCGTGGATCGGCCAGGTCGCCTATTCGGTCGCCAAGCGCCACCTCGAACGCAAGCGCATTCCGATCCTCGAAGTCGCCGACGACGAAGACGCCTTGTCGCCGCTCGACATGGTCAGCGATGGCTTCGACCTGGAGGCGGCCTGCGCCGACGAGGAGATCGCCGCCGGCCTGCACGCCGAGATCGAAGCCTTGCCGCCGCTGCAACGCACCTTGTTGACCCTGTATCACCTCGAAGAAGTGCCCATCGGCGAAATCGCCAGCATGACCGGCCTGGCCGAGGGCACGATCAAAAGCCATCTGTTCCGGACTCGCGCCCGCTTGCGCCAGCGCCTCGAAGCCCGGTTGGGAGAATTCGCATGAACCGCAACGGCATTCCTTCCGATCAGGAACCGCGTTTCGACGACGAACGCATCGCACGCGAGTGGCGGCTGCAGGAGCGCGCGCTGCAGGAAGAGCGCGCCGGCATGCCGATGAGCGCCGGCGATCCGCGCCTGGCCCAGTACCGTTTGCTCAGCCGGGCGCTGCGTGCGCCGGTGATGGAGCCGATTCCCTATGGTTTCGCCGCGCAGGTCGCGCGCCGGGCCGAGTCCGCGGCGAACGCCGGCGATCGCCTCGAACGCCTGCTGCAAGGCGGTTTGCTGGGCCTGCTGTTGGTGATCGGTGTGGGCATGATGATGGCGACCAGCGCGAACTGGTTGCCGGCGCTGCAGGCGCCGTTGCAGGCCTTGCCGCAAGGCAGCGTGTCCTGGGGGCTGGTGGTGGCGGCCTGCTGCACCCTGACCTGGGGTTGGGACGGCGCTCTGCGCGGTCTGGGTTTGGACGGCGCCGCGCAAGGCCGCACCGCGTAAGCAAGGCCTGCGCGATCGCGCAGGCGCGCCGCTGCGTTGTGATGCTGCGCGGTCGTCGACGCGGATCTGTGACGCAGTCGCGGCTCCGCGGCGTTCGTCGAACGCGCCGCGATCGATTCGCCACTCGCCTGCGGCCCTCCGGGCGTACATCGAACATCGTTTGAAACGCCGCGCCGACGTGTCGCGGCGCACGCGCCTTCCGTGACGCTCGCAGCCTTGCCGCCCCGAGCGCGCAACGGGATCCGACGCGTATTGCGGACACCGGCGATGGTGACGAAATCGCAACACGTCGACGAAAACGGGAACGGAAGTCGCGTATCGCGACGGGGTGCGCAGTTCATCGCCCTCAGCAGCAGGCGCGTGTCACCCAAGTAACAGCCATCGCCAGACCCCCTAACCAGACTCGCTCTCAGGTGCTCGACACAGGAGAAGCGAGAGATGGAACGTCCCAAGAATGAGCGCGACGACCTCAAGGTCGCCGACGAAATGTTCGCCAACGCCTGGCGGATGTGTTTGCCCGAACTGGAGGCGCGTTCGCGCCGCTTCGCCGACGGCCAGCGCGACCAGGCCGAGGAACTGCTGGCCAATACCGCGATCAAGGCCCTGCTGTTCATGCGCCGCGCGCCGCAGACCGTGACCGATCCCTGCGGCTTCCTGTTCGTGGTGCTGCGTCACGTATTTCTCGACAGCGTGCGCCGTCGAGGTCGCGACCGCGAGGTGTTCGACCGCAACCGCGAGATCGACAGCGAAGCCAGCGGCTTCGCCCACGACGGCCTGTCGGCGCTGCAGAAGCTCGAACTGGACCAGCAACTCGATCGCGTCGTCGCCGCGGTCTCGCGCCTGAGCCGCGAACAGCGCCGCCTGTTCGCCTATCGCTTCATCGACGATCTGCCGTACCCGGTGATCGCCCAGAAATTCCAGATCAACCAGCCGCTCGCGCGCAAGCGCGTGGAGCTGCTGCGCAACCGCCTCAAGACCGCGATGGCGCGCGACTGAGCGCGCTCGTGCGAGCGAGGCGGAGACCTCGTTCGCGGGGCAGCAAGCGCATCGGTCAAATCTCGTTTCACAACGGTACTGGCCGGGCGTTCCTCCCAATCAGACCCACGACGAATAACGGAATGGACAGCGCGACCCCGGCGCCGGTCATGCCGACCCCCTTCAAACCGCACCATTCAAGGACAGGCTCATGGCCGACGAGACCTCCGTCAATTCGCAGATCACCGACGCTGTCACCCAAACCAACGTCAAGGTGGTCGCCGAAGCGCCCGCGCAAGCGATCGCATCCCTCTATCAAGTGTCCAGCCATTCGGCCGGCCTGTCGCTGCAGAACGCCGTACACAGCCAGCAAGTGCTCAACCAGATCTCGAGCGCGGTGGTGTCCAAGGCGGTTGCGTTGATCATGGCGATCGGGGAGAAGCCATGACGCTCGCTGCGTCGGCGATGGCGCCGGCGAGACGAGGGCATGAGCCGGTTCCCGCTCGCGACCCTCGTCGCGGGAGCGCCCGGCGATGAAACAAAGGCCCGGCAAGAACAAGAACGCGTCGGGCAAAAAAACGGCTCGCAACGCGGGCGCAGCGCCACCGCCAACACCGTCCGCACCGTCGATCGCATCGTCCACGCCGACACCCTCCACCGCGACGGCCAGCCCCACGCCGCCCGTTGCGGCATCCGCTGCCACACCGCCTATAGCGATACCCGCCGCCATGACCATCAACGCCACCACTCCGCCCGCACCGATCGATCCGCCTGCCGCCGATGCCGCCGCGGCCAGCGCCAGCGCGACGACTCCGGCACCGGCCGCCACCGCGCCGGCTGCCGCAGCGTCGCCTGCGCCTGCTGGGTCCGCTGCGCCGGCCGCGCCCGACCCGGCGAATACGTCGGCCGCGACCGCGGCAGCGGCCACTGCTGCGCCGCCGCCGAGCGACGCGCCGGCGGCGCCCGCGGCTGCCGCAGATACGCCGGCAACGACGCCGGCCGACGCGAGCGCAAGTGCGAGTCCGGCGACATCCGCTACGCCGGCCACGCCTGTCGATCCGAGCGCGCCGGCGGCTACGGCAACGCCCGCCGCTGCCGCACCCGCGTCATCGCCGTCGGCATCGACGGCACCAGCAGCGGGTGGCACGTCACCGAGCGATGCCGCCGCGACGTCGCCTGCCAGCGCCGCCGCGGCGCCGTCCTCGGCCGCCGCCGCGGGCACGCCGCCGTCGACTCCTGCGACGCCGCCGCCCTCGCCGCTGGCCGCGGCGCGCAGCCTGGCGGTCGCCAAGAGCGTCGATCCGCCGACGCCGGCCCCGCCGCCGACCGACGCGCTCAATCAGCAGATCGTGCAGGCGGTCCAGTTCACCAACGCCGAGACCGCATCGTATGCGCCGTCGCAGATCGCGACCGGGCCGGACATGATGATCAGCCAGGCCGCCGGTCTGGTGGCGCAATCGGCCGCGGCCTATTTCGACGGCGTCAGCAAGATCGCGCTGGCCAGCCAAGGCATCCTGATGCGGCAAATGACCCAGGACCTGGTCGACAACCAGCTCGAGAAAGCCGCCGAGGACGCGTTGGGCATTCTCGCCACCGACATCCTCATGGGCGCGGCCGCCGCCGTCGCCGCCGCCGCCGGTGCGATGGAAGCCGAGTCGGCGAGCTTCGCCATCGACCGCATCGATTCAAGCATCGCCAAGTACTCCTCGCTGCTGCAGAACCGCAAGGGCAGTTGACCGCCGCGCCGTCCCGCGCGGGCGTGAACGCACGCCCGCGTCGGCCCGCCGTCGCCGCACCGCACCCACAGGACCCGGGCCATGGCTTATTTCGCCTTGCCGTCGCTGACATTGCCGAGCTATCGCTTCGACTACCACAACCGTTTCGCCGGCATCCTGCCGGTCGAAGATGCGGCGTCGGTGGCCGGCGACGCGCTGCAATTGCCGGTCGCGTACAAGGTGCAGGGCCGCGACGGCACGGTCGAAGTGCAGGCCACGGTCGCCATCGCCAAGGGCCAGCAACTGTCGCTGGCCGCGGCCTTCGGCGGCGGCGATGCCGACGACGCCCAGGCCGGTCGCGGCGCGGTGTCCTTGTTTCTCAAGGCGCTGTTGTGGATGGAGGAGAGCAATCCGCTCGCCACCGTGGCCGCCAGCGGCAACCGCGCGCGCTACGAGCGCGGCGAATGCATCGCCGAGAGCCTCTACATCGCCTGCGTCTGCCTGACCCGTTGGTTGGGCCTGAACCTGCGCCGCGGCATCGCCGCCACCGATCCGGTGCTGTACAAGACCGTGCGCGGCGCACTCGAAGCCCTGGCCAAGGGCGCGAAGCCGAACGCCTCGACGACGCTCGACCAGCTGATGCCGGCCTTGCGTTACTTCAACCGCAATATCTATAGCGCCGGCCAATACACGCCGTTCGACGATGCCTGCTGCGCACGCTCGTTCGCGATCAAACAGCTGCGCGCCGAGCCCGATGGCGAAACACGCTATCTGCAGTGGATGGCGATGAGCCTGCGCTATCTCGAACAGCAGGGCGTCGCCCATGTGCAGACGGCCATCGGCGAGGACGAGATCCGCGCGGCCAATGCGGTCGTGGCGAGCTACAACCGGGCCCGCCAGACCCAGTACAAGCTGCTGGCGCGGACCTCGGCGGTCGACGCCGGCGCGCAGGCGCTCGAACGCGATCTGAGCGCCAGAATTCTGCCCTTGTTCGAAGACCCGAGCCTCGGCGAGGTGATCGGCATCGACCTGCCCGGCAGCGAGCACAGGGGCGGCCACTACGCCGAGTTGTTCGCGTTTTTGACCGCGCAGCTGCAGGTTCAGCCGAGCCCGGAGCTGACCCGTTTCTTCGGTGCCGGCGCGGGCGCGCGTGCCTTGCAACTGACCAACCGCATCCAGTGCGGCGAAGACGAGGGCCTGTCTTCGGACAATCGCTCGGCGATCGGCTATGCCATGGCCTATTCGTTGCGGTTGCCGGCGACGGGTTTCTATCGCGCCTATTCGGACTATGTCTTCGCCTGCCTCGCCGCGGCCAAAGGGCGCCAGGCCGAGGAGGCGCGCGACAGCGCGGGCATGCCGCCGCATCGGGCCCACGACGTCTCGGGATTGTTCGACGAGATGTTCCGCAACGACAGCCTGACCTGCGACGGCCTGGCCCTGCGCCGCTACGACATCGCCAGTGCGCGCACGCGTGAACGGGTCGACTCCGCCGGCAAACGCAACACGATGGCCTTATGCGAATCGCTGGATCTGCCGTCGTCGGAGCAGGGCCCGAACTATTACGAGCTGCTGACCGCGAACGCCAGCCTGTTGGGGTTCCGTCTCGGCGGCGTCTGCCACTACCGCAGCTTCGTCGCCGCCAAGTACCCCTTCATCGCCTTCGACACGCACTTGGGCGGTCATGCGATCACCGGCGCCCCGGGCTGGTTCGCTTCGACCCAGGGCGGCCTCGACGGCCATGTCGACACCGACCTGCTGCGCGTCGCGAGCGACAGGTTGATGTTCACCGGCCTGCAGGCCCTGAGCGCCGCGCAGATCGCCCAACTCATGAGCCTGGTGCGCGGTGCCGCGACGCTGGCCGATCTGTTCGTCGCCGGCAAACCGGTGATCCAGGAGCAATTGGCCGCGGCGATGGCGCTGATCGCCAGCGTCGCCAACCTCGACCGCGCCTATGCCGCATTCCAGGCCTTGGTCGAAGCCCTGGCCGGCGACAGCGGCGTGCGCAGTGTCTGGTTCGCGGCGCTGTGCCGGGCCCTGAACCTGTTCATCAACTGGCGCTCCTACCTGCTCGGCTCGGATGCGCAAGGCCTCGAACACAGCGATATCCAGGACGAATTCCTGCGCGCGATCGTGCTGCTGGCCTACGACCTGGTGCCTTTCGAGGCCTCCGCGTCGAGCCAGGGCAACGTCGGCGCGCAGTTGCAACAACTGGTCGCCAGCGTCTCGGCTGCCTACTGGCAGGCCACGGTCGGCCCGCTCGCGGGTTTTGCCGGCACGCGGCAAATCACCGCGTCGATCGCCGGATACAAGGCGCCGGCGTCCGTCGTCACCGTCACGCGCAAGCCCAGCCCGGCCTGATCGGCGACCGCATTGCGTATCGCATCCCTTGTAAGACCGGAGTTCGCAATGGACGAGAATCTGCATTACCTGCTGCACGAGGAACTGGAAGGTCTGTTCGATCTGCCGGCGGTCAAGGCTGCGCAAGCGGCGTCGCAACAGGCGGTGGAGCAGGCCGTATCGGCGGCGCACGCCGCATCGAGCGAGGCGATGGAGCACGCGCTCGCGCCGGCATCGGCGCCGCCGGTGGCGCCGGCGACCGCGCCGGTAGCGGATCCGGCGGCGCCGGCCGAGCCGGCCGCGGACGGCGGCGAGCTGATCGAGCGCTTCCTGCGCCCGGACGTGCTCGAAGCGCTGACGAAACTGGCCGGGGTGTCGCCCGAGCAGGTCCTGACGGCCTTGGCCAAGCTGGTCGGCGTGCAGCCCCAGCAGGTGCTGAGCGCGTTGCTGAAGCAGTTGGGAGCGCGCTGATGTCCGCCGCCCCTCCCGATGCGAGCTTCGCCAGCGCAGCGGCCGTCAACGGCGCCGCGCTCAATGGCGCCGCGCTCAATGGCGCCGCGCTCAGCCGAACCGCCGCCGATCCGATCCGCACCGAACTGGACCATCACGTCGGCCTGTTGGCCTTGCACGTGCTCGGCCGCGAACTCAGCGACAGCGAACGCGTGCAGGTGAGCGCGGCGCTGGATGCGATCGATGCCGATTCCAAGGCGCGCGCAGCGGCGCCGGCCGGCGCGCCGACGGTCGGACAGCTCGGCCGTTCGCAGGCCGGCAACCTGATCGAATCCGGCCGCCAGCGCATCGAGGACGTGATCGAGCAAAGCCTGCGCCGCACCCAGGCGACGGTGCGCAAGGATGCGCGCGCCGAGCGCGAAGCCGAGGCGGCGGTGCTCGGCGCGGTCGAACGCGCCACCTCGCTCGACGATCTGCGCCCGCCCAGGCCGCCGCCGGGCAGCGCAGGCGCCGCCGCCGGCGAGCGGCCGATGATCGCGCAGATCGCCGATCAGCTCGCGCACCTGGTCCAGATCGAAGTCGAGGCCTGCTTCGACAAACAGTTCGGGCCGCTCGCCAAACAACTGCAAAGCGTGATCGACGCCGCGAAGGACAACGGCCTGATCCCGAAGACCCAGAATTCCGCGCCATCGGACCAGTCGCGTACCGATGCGGAAAACAGCGGGAATTCCGCTGCAAAACCCGATCGGGACAACAACTAAAACACGCCGCCAAGGCGCCAGCATCGGCTTCACAACGCGATAGATGACTCGTTCTTCCAACACGTACGGCATCGGCCGTACTTCATCCCTCCAAGGAGTTCAACATGGCTTTCCCTACCGCCGTCAACGATCAAATCACCGATGCCGTCACCCAGTCCAACGTCAAGGTCATCGGCGAGGCGCCCGCCTTCGCGATGGGCTCGATCTACCAGTCGATGGCCCACTCGACCGGCATCCTGTTCGAGAACGCCGTGTCCGCGCAGCAGCAGCAGAACACGCTGGCGCAGGCGGCGGCCAACCAGGGCGTGATGCAGATCTACAGCCTCGACACCACCGCCGCCGCCGGCGCGACCGAAAAGATCGCCCAGACCGGCGTGTCGGACAACCTGACCAGCCTGCTGACCGTGCTGCGCGCGTTCAAGCCGTAATCGGTTCGATTCGCATACCCCGCAGCCGTTCGGGCCTGACCGCGACGGTCAGGCCGCAGATGCCGGTCCGCGCTCGCGCTGAGCCGGGCCGGCATCCGGGCTCATTCGCTTTCCAGTAATCGCCAACCGAGGATTTCTTCATGGCCTTTCCCACCGCAGTCAACAACCAGATCACCGACGCCGTCACCCAGTCCAACGTCAAGGTCATCGGCGAAGCGCCGGCCTTCGCCATGGGTTCGATCTTCCAGGCCGCCGCGCACTCCACCGGCATCCTGTTCGAGAACGCGGTTTCCTCGCAGCAGCAGCAGAATTCGCTGTCGCTGGCCGCCGCCAACCAGGGCGTGATGCAGATCTACAGCGTCGACACCACTGCCGCCGCAGGCGCCACCGAGAAGGTCGCCCAGACCGGCGTGTCGGACAACCTGACCAGCCTGTTGACCGTGCTCACCTCGTTCAAGCCGTCGCCGTACGCGTAATCCGCAAGGGACACGATGCCGGGCCGCTGCTGGCGCCGGCATCGTACCGGCTCCTGCGTGCCGGGTTCGCGCTGGCGACGCCGCAACGGCGCCGCATCTCCGACACAGCTCGATCGACGGATCTCGCCGCTCGCCGCAGGCTCCGAACGCAGACGATCCACAGGGGGCGTTATGCAACGTGCCATCGGCCGCATGCGCGGCCATCATGATCGCGGCTTCGTCGCCGCCCGGACCTACGCAACCGCCAGCTCGGGCACGCGGCCGCCCGTATGTGCGTGACACTCGAAGACAACATCGCCGTGCGCCGGCGCCGCTGGGGCCTGGATCGCTGCAATCTCCTGCGCGGTTTGCCGGCGACGCTGCTGGAACACATCGCCCGTCATTCCACCGAACTCAATCTCGAAGAAGGCGATGCGCTGTTCTTCAAGAACGATTCCAGCGACTTTCTCGCTTTCGTCATCCACGGGCGGATCTACAAGCTGCTGTACGGTCCCGACGGCCAGGAGCTCATCGTCGACACCATCGAAAGCGGCGAAACGGTGGACGAAACGCCGTTGCTCGACAATCACTCGCATACCTTCACCGCGGTGGCCTACAGTCCGACCCGCGTGCTGTTGCTGTCGCGCCGCCACTTCCCGAGCCTGACCGCGGACCCGGCGGTCATCGAACGCGCCCATGCCTCGTTGTGCATGCGCTTGCGGCAAGCGGTGGAAAGCCTGGAGACGATGTGCCTGCATCGCCTGGAGTCGCGTCTGGCGAGGTATCTGTTGTCGCTGATGCGCTCGCAGACGCGTCCGCGCGAGGACAGTTTCGAGGTCGCCCTGCCGCCCACCCAGAGCATCCTGGCGGCGATGGTCAACGCCAGCCGGCCCAAGTTGAACGCGCAGTTGCAAACCTGGCACCGCAGCGGCCTGGTCAGCCGCAAGCGCAACATCCTGCGCATCAACGACATCGACCAGTTCCGCTGCAAGGCCTATCTCGGACGCGACGCCGAGAAGCCGCACGCACGGGCCCGTTCTACCGCGGCCCGCCACAGCGCCTGAAGCGGACGCCCTCGCGCCCGTTTCGACCCGCAGCTACTTCAACATCGGCCCGAGCCGAGTCCACACGTGATCGCGCAGCTTCGGCTGCGCGCTCGCGATCGGGTGCAGGTTGTCGGCCTGGAACGCGGCGCGGTCGAGGGCGATCGGTTCGAGCAGGAACGGCAGCAAGGCGGTGCCGTGCTGGTTCGCCAGTTCGCGGAAGTTGCGCTCGAAGCCCTGGGTGTACTCCTTGCCGAGGTTCGGCGGCATGCGCATGCCGATCAGCAGCACCTGTGCCTTGGCCGCCTTGGCCGCGGCGATCATGCGTTCGAGGTTGGCCCGGCTCTGCGCCAGCTGCAATCCGCGCAGGCCGTCGTTGGCCCCTAGTTCGATCACCACGACGGCCGGACGGTTGCGCTGCAATTCGCCGGCGATGCGCGAGGCGCCGCCGGCGGTGGTTTCGCCGCTGATGCTGGCGTTGACCACCTTCCAGCCGGGCTTGGTCTTGGCGATGCGCTCGGCGGTCAGCGCCACCCAGCCTTGCGAGGCGGCCAGGCCGTAGCCGGCCGACAGCGAGTCGCCCATGAACAGCACGGTGCGTGCCGCCTTGGCCGCCGGTGCGGCGACCGCAGGCTTGGCCGAGGCTCGTGGGGCGGTCGCCGGTTGAGCCTGCAGCGGCGCCCAAGCGCTCAGCAGCACGGCCGCGGCCAGCAGCGCGGCGCGGGCGCCACGACCAACGGCCCATTGAACGCGGCCCGGCGATGCCACATATCGTTCTTTCCGGGCCGCGATATCGCCGGCCGGGCCGCAGGTGCGGTCCGGGGCGGTGCTGGCGACGGTGGAGCTCGCGTCGTCGAGATCCCCGAAATCGAAGCCCCCGCGGTTGCAGTTCTTAAAACTCATTTAATAACGTCTCCCGAAGATACGGCGAGGCAAGCAGATAGGACGATCATGGCAGCTTCCAACCTGGCCGATTCGATCATGGCCGATTCCATCGTGAAGGGTCGCGACGGGACGCACGCTGAAGCGGTATCGCGTGCGGCGGTGCCGACCCTCGAGGTCGACCGGCTGAGCAAGCGCGTGGCGCTGCCCTCGGGCGAACTCACGATCCTCGATGGGGTCGGATTTTCGATCGCCAAGGGCGACACCGTGGCGATCGTCGGTGCCTCCGGCTCCGGCAAGAGCACCCTGCTGTCGTTGATGGCGGGCCTGGACTCGCCGAGCAGCGGCACGGTGACGCTCGACGGCGAACCGATTTCCTCGCTCGACGAGGACGGCCGCGCGCGCGTGCGCAGCGAGAAAGTCGGCTTCGTGTTCCAGAGCTTCCAGCTGTTGCCGTCGCTGACCGCATTGGAAAACGTGATGCTGCCGCTGGAACTGCGCGGCGACCGCGATGCCTTCGCGCCGGCGCAAGCCATCCTGACCAAGGTCGGCCTGGGCCAACGCCTGGATCATTACCCGCGCCAGTTGTCCGGCGGCGAGCAGCAGCGCGTCGCCCTTGCGCGCGCCTTCGTGACCCGGCCGTCGTTGTTGTTCGCCGACGAGCCCACCGGCAATCTCGACACCCACACCGGCCAGGCGATCATCGAATTGCTGTTCGAACTCAACGCCGATGCCGGCACGACCTTGGTGCTGGTGACCCACGACGAGCACCTGGCCGAGCGCTGCCATCGCCGCATCCGCCTCGACAGCGGCCGCCTGGTGCAGGAGTGAGCGGCATGCCCCGCACCGTGTCCCTGGCGTGGCGGCAACTGCGCCGCGACCTCAAGGCCGGCGACGTGCGCATCCTGCTTGCGGCGCTGGTGTTGGCCGTGCTGGCGGTGACCGCGGTCGGCTTCGTCACCGATCGCGCCGAACGCGCGTTGACCATCGAAGCCAACCGCCTGCTCGGCGGCGATGCGGTGATCCGCGCCGATCACCCGATCGAAGGCGCCCTGCGCCGGGCGGCGTCGGTGCCGGCGCTGCGCCGCGCCGAAGCCACCGAACTGCAGACCATGATCCGGGTCGGCGAACGCCTGCAACTCGGCGATCTGCGCGCGCTCGGCGAAGGCTTTCCCTTGCGCGGCAGTTTCCGCATCGTCGATCGCGCCGGCGGCGCCGAACGCGATGCGCAGGGCGTGCCGGCGAAGGGCACGGTGTGGATGAGCCGCGCCGGCGCCGACACGCTCGGCGCGCAGATCGGCCAGAGCATCGCGATCGGCGATTCCAGCCTGCGCTTGGCCGCGCTGGTGGTGCAGGAACCGGATGCCTCGCTCGACTATTTCAACATCGCGCCGAAGGTGTTCCTCAACGCCGGCGATCTGCCCGCGACCGGGCTGGTCCAGCCCGGCAGCCGCATCCGCTATCGCCTCGTCGTAGCCGGCGCGCCCGGTGCGGTCGAGCGTTTCGTCGCCGCGGCCAAGCCCGCGCTGCAACGCGGCCAGCGCCTGGAAACCATCTCCGACGCGCGTCCGGAAGTGCGTTCGGCGCTCGACCGCGCCGGCCGTTTCCTCGGTTTGGCCGCGCTGGTCTCGGTGGTGCTGGCGGCGGTCGCGGTGGCGATGGCCGCGCGCCGCCACAGCGAGCGCCATTTGTCCGGCACCGCGGTGATGCGTTGCCTCGGCGCCAGCCAGCGCACCCTGGTCGGCATCCACGTCGGCGAGATGGTGCTGCTGGGCTTGATCGCGAGCGCGATCGGTGTCGCGCTCGCCTTCGGCCTGCAATGGCTGATCGGCGGTTGGCTGGAACAGGCCTTGAAGATGTCGATCCCGGGCGCGGGCTGGTTGCCGGCGGTGCAAGGCTTCGGTGTCGGCATGGTGGTGTTGCTCGCCTTCGGCGCGCCGCCGGTGCTCGCGCTGCGGCGCGTGCCGGCCCTGCGCGTGCTGCGTCGCGATCTCGATCCGACCGAGCCCAGCGCCTGGGTGGTCGCGATCGTCGGCCTGCTCGGGCTCGGCGCGCTGCTGTGGTGGAAGGCCGGTTCGGTCGCGCTCGGCGCGGCCATGCTCGGCGGCATCGCCGCGACCCTGGCGGTGCTCGCTTTGCTGGCCTGGGGCCTGATCGTGGTGGTGCGCCGCCTGCGTTCGCGCTTGCGCGGCAGCCTGCGCTACGGCCTGGCCAACGTCAGCCGCCGCGCCGGCACCAGCATCGCCCAGGTCTCGGCGCTCGGCCTGGGCCTGATGGCCTTGCTGCTGCTGACCTTCGTGCGCACCGATCTGCTCGATCGCTGGCAGCTGTCGTTGTCGGCCGATGCGCCGAACCGCTTCATCATCAACGTGCAGCAGGACCAGATCGCCGACGTGCGCCGTTTCATCGGCGAGCAAGGCCTGCCGGCGCCGACCCTGTTTCCGATGATCCGCGGGCGCCTGGTCGCGCACAACGGCAAGGCCGTCACCGGCGCCGACTATGCCGAGCGCGGCGAGCGCGCCAAGCAATTGGCCGAGCGCGAATTCAATCTGTCGGTCGCCGACAGCCTGCGCTCGGACAACAAGATCGTCGACGGCACGTTCTGGGCCGCGCGAAAGCTCGCCCGGCCCGAGGTTTCGGTCGAAGAAGGTTTCGCCGAGGAGCTGGGCTGGAAGCTCGGCGACAAGGTCGGCTTCGACATCGCCGGGCAGAACTTCCAGGCCACCGTCACCAGCCTGCGCAAGGTCGATTGGGAAAGTTTCCGCCCGAACTTCTTCGTCATCGCTTCGCCCGGTTCGCTCGACGGTTATGCGGCGAGCTACATCACCGCGATGAACGTGCCGGCCGAGCGCACGCGTTTCACCTCGCAGTTGGTCGAACGCTTCCCGAACCTGTCGGTGATCGACATCGACCAGGTGCTCAAGCAAGTGCGCAGCACCGCCGACCAGGTCTCGACCGTGGTCGAGGTGGTGTTCTATTTCTCCCTGGTCGCCGGCGTGCTGGTGTTGATGGCGGCGGTCAGCGCGAGCCAGGACGAACGCTTGCTCGAAGGCGGGGTGATGCGCGTGCTCGGCGGCAGTCGGCGCCAGTTGCGCCTGGCCCAGGCCTCGGAGTTCGCCGCGATCGGTCTGTTGTCCGGTTTGACCGCGGCCATCGCTGCCTCGGTGCTGGCCGGCGTGGTCGCGGTGCAGGTGTTCGATCTGCCCTGGGAATTCGACGCGCGCATGGCCGCGTTCGGTGCCGCCGCGGGCGTGCTGGCGGCCCTGGCGGCCGGCATGTTCGCCACTCGCCGGGTGCTGGACGCGCCGCCGTCGGTGACCTTGCGCGAATTGCAGGGTTGAGTTCGGCGAGCCGATCTCACTGAACCTCGGCTTCGATAAGCCCCTCTCCCGCGTGCGGGAGAGGAGTTGGGTGAGGGCGCGCGCAGCGGTGAGGCTTACCGATCTTGGGTCACTCGCTGACCTGCGGCTCCGCCTGGAACCGGCGCGCATAGCCGCGCTCCTGCGCGACCCGCTCGACCTCGCCGTCGGCAAGGTCCGGCGCCGCATACACCGCATAGACCGTATCGTTCTGCCGCAAGCCGACGTGGTGCAAGCGGTAACGCGAGTGGCCGCTGCCGGTGTCGGGCGGGTAATGGCGCGGCGGCGTGCCGTCGTCGAGATCGAGTTCGCTGTTGTCGACGGTGCCGCCGATGAAAAGGGCTCGCATCGTGGGTCGCTCCTTGGGCTGGACGATGTTCCATCCTCGCGGTCGCGGCGTTGCGTGGCGATGAAGCCGCTGTTGCGCAGTCGCAAGGACGCCGCGGCGCGAACGCGCCGACGACGATCACTCGCCCGGCGAGAGATGGCCGGAAAACACCCGATGCCGCGGGTGCAGGCGCAACCACAAGGTCTGCACCAGCAACAACACGGCGATCGCCACGGCGCCCCAGGCGGCGATCTGCGCGCCCCGCAAGACCGACCCGGATTGTTCGACGTAGACGCCGGCCAGGCCCCATAGCGCGGCGATCGTATAACCGGTGTTGCCGCGCATGCGCGCGTTCAACAGCAACAGCAGCGCGGCGGCTGCGGCCAGCAGCACCAGGCTCCAGGCCAGCATGTCGTCGGTCGGCAACAGGCGATAGGCGACGATCACCTGAGCGGTGTTCAGGAACGCGGCCAGGCTCAGCCAGCCGGCATGCAAGGAGATCGGGAACTTGGCCCAGGCGACCTGCCCGGGCAGGGGGTGGCTGTCGCGCGACAGCAGCACCGCGCAGCGGGCCAGGCAGGCCAGCGCCAGCCAGATCACCGCCAGGGCCAGCCAGAACCACTGCTGGGAGAAGATCGGCATCCACAGCGCGGTCAGGGTGAAGCCGGCGGCCGCGGCCGGGCGCAGCCGGCGCAGGCTGTCGGCATCGCGATATCGCGCGCGCAGCTGCCAGAAAGCGAAAATCAGGTCGCCAAGGAAGATCGGGCCCCAGATCGCGAAGGCGTAACCGGCCGCGACCAGCAGGGTGGGGTAGCGGTCGGAGATCGTGCCGTTGTCGGGGCCGAACACGCCCTGTTGGGAAAACCAGGCCACCGCGGGCATCAACAGGGCCGCAATCAGGACGGGCAGGCGCATGAAGCATGCATTCCGTTGGATGCGATGCCGACACCCTAGCGCGGTCGCGCGTAAAATCCGTGCGATGACCGCCATTCAGAATTCCCCGCATGCGCGTTGACCGCTCCGACGACGCGCTCGACACCCTCTTCCAGCCCCTCGCCGACGGCGTGCTGCGCTGGCCCGAACAGGGCAGCGCGCTGTTCCTGCACGCGCGCGACGGCATCGGCCTGCGCCAGCAGCCGCGCCCCGGCCTGGTCTGCGAACAGGGCTTCAAGCCCGAAGTCGACGCCTTGCACCGCGCCGGCCTGGACACGGTCGACCTGGATACGCTCGACCCGGCCCGGCGCTTCCCGCTGGTGCTGGTGCTGCCGCCGCGCCAACGCGACGAGGCGCGCGCGCTGTTCGCCCAGGCGATCGCGCGCACCGCGCCCGGCGGGCGCGTGCTCGCCTGCATGCGCAACGACGAGGGCGCGCGTTCCGGCGAAACCGACCTGGGGCGCATCGCCGGCCCGGTCGGCAGCCTGTCCAAGCGCAAATGCCGCGCGTTCTGGACCGCACCGCTGGACGGCGCGGCCGATCCGGCCCAGGCCGCGGCCTGGGCCGCGTTCGACGCGCCGCGCGAGATCCTCGGCGGCCGCTTCGTCAGCCGCCCCGGCGTGTTCGCCTGGGACCGCATCGACGCCGCATCGGCCCTGCTCGCCGCGCACCTGCCGAGCGATCTGCGCGGCCGCGCGGCCGATCTCGGCGCCGGCTACGGCTATCTTTCGGCCGAATTGTTGGCGCGTTGCCCCGGCATCGTCGCGGTGGACCTGTACGAAGCGCAGGCGCGCGCGCTGGCACTGGCGCGGACCAATCTGTCGCGCGTGGCGACGACGGCCGAGCTCGAATTCCACTGGCACGACGTCACCGCCGGCCTCGACCGCGGTTACGACGTGATCGTCAGCAACCCGCCGTTCCACGGCCAGGGCCGCGACGAGCGCCCCGACCTGGGCCGCCGCTTCATCGCCGTCGCCGCCGAAGCGTTGAACCCCGGCGGCCGCCTGTGGCTGGTGGCGAACCGCCATCTGCCCTACGAATCGGTGCTCGACGAGCGCTTCGGCCAGGTCCGCATCGTCGCCCAGCGCGGCGGCTTCAAGGTCGTCGAAGCGATCAAACATTCGAAGGCTCCGGGCAAGGCGCGCGCATGAAACTGGTCAAGCTGATCGCCAACCTGGGCTATGGCAGCCGCAAGGACGTCACCGCGATGTTCCGCTCCGGCCGCATCACCGATGCGCAGGGCGAGGTGCTGTACGCCGACGACAAGGTCGCGCACGAGGCGATCCGCCTCGACGGCGAGCCGCTCGATCCGCCGGCCGGCCTGACCCTGCTGTTGCACAAGCCGGTCGGCTACACCTGCTCGACCAAGGACCCCGGGCGCATCGTCTACGACTTGCTGCCGCCGCGTTTTCGCGCGCGCTCGCCGTTGTTGTCCTCGGTCGGACGGCTCGACCGCGAGACCAGCGGCCTGCTGTTGTTCACCGACGACGGCGGTCTGCTGCATCGGATCGTGTCGCCGAAGGCGCAACTGGCCAAGGTCTACGAGGCCACGCTGGCCGCCGATCTGCGCGGCGACGAGGCCGCGATCTTCGCCAGCGGCGAGCTGATGCTGGAGTCGGAACAGACGCCGTTGGCGCCGGCCGTGCTCGACGTGGTCGCCCCGCGCCAGGCCAGGCTGACCCTGACCGAAGGCCGCTACCACCAGGTGCGGCGCATGTTCGCCGCGGTCGGAAACCATGTCGAAGCCCTGCACCGCAGCCGCATCGGCGGTTTGTCGCTGGGCGATCTGCCGAGCGGGCAATGGCGCAGGCTCGACGCGTCCGATATCGAGACCTTATTCCGTGGCTGAGTCCGGATTGCCGCCGATCGATTTCGTCCCGGACGCGGTGTTGTTCGATATGGACGGCCTGATGCTGGACAGCGAGCGGGCGATGCTCGAGACCTGGCGCGCCGCCGCGGTGGAGGAATCGGTCGAGGCCGACGACGCACTGTGGCTGAGCATGGTCGGCATGCACGATCGCGCCAGCCACGCGCTGCTGGCCGAGCGCCTCGGCGCCGACACCGCGCTGCGCCTGCGCGACGCCGGCGACCGCCTCTACGACGCGCGCGTCGTCGCCGGCCTGCCGATCAAGAGCGGCTTGATCGACCTGCTGGACCTGCTCGATGCGCACGGCATCCCGAAGGCGGTCGCGACCTCGACCCGCCGCGAACGCGCGCTGGCGAAGCTGGCCTCGAGCGGCTTGATCGAGCGGTTCGCGGTGATCGTCACCGGCAGCGACGTCGAGCATCCGAAGCCGGCGCCGGACATCTATCTGTTGGCTGCACGGCAGCTCGGCGTCGATCCGCGCCGTTGCCTGGTGCTGGAAGATTCCGAGCCCGGCGTGCGCGCCGCGCTCGCCGCCGGCGCAACGCCGATCCAGGTGCCCGATCTGGTTCCACCGCGCGCGGAATTGCGCGGCCTGGGGCACCGCATCGCCGAGTCGCTGGTGCAGGCGCGCGTTTTGCTGGATAGGGCGCTGGGCGCACGCGAGGCCGCTGCGGGCTAGGCGCGGGCTGGTCGGATTGGGGTAGAGCAAGAGCAAATCCCCCCCTGGCCCCCCTTTGCAAAGGGGGGAAGTGCTTCGGGGCAGGTGCTCTTCGCCCATCGGGTGTATTCGCTGCTCGCGGACTTTCAAGCGGATGCGAACGTGCTAGCCGTAGCGAGCCGCCAGCGGCCCCGAGTCTGCAACCTGCCAGCGAATCCATACATCAAGTCGCGCTGGCTGTTCCCCCCTTTGAAAAAGGGGGCTAGGGGGATTTGCTCTGTTCCGCCCGTCGCGTCGCCGTCCAGGGAGCGAATCAACCCGCCATCAGCTTGCGCCAGCCCTCCAGGCCGAGCTTTTCCAAGGTCGCCAGATTGCGTTCGACGATCACGTCCGGATCGGGGAAGGCCGCGACCGCGCGTTCGACGCTGGCTTCGCGCAACAGGTGCAAGGTCGGGTAGGGCGAGCGGTTGGTGCAGTTGCCGACGTCGTCATAGGCGGTATCGGCGAACTGATAGTCGGGGTGGAAGCTGGCGACCTGGATCTCGCCTTCCAGGTCCAGCGCGGCGACCGCGCCATCGGCGAGTTCCAGGAAATCGTTGAAGTCCAGGAACTCGTTCAAGACCTGCGGATGGATCAGCACGGTGGTGTCGATCCGTTCCGGGTCGCTCTGTTCCAGCAGCACCAGCTCCGAGGCCAGCTCTTCCAGCAGGGCTTCGGTGGTCGTCGCCTCGCTGAGGACGAAACGCACCTGGCCCTTCGCCAGCACCGCCTTGGCGAAGGGGCACAGATTCAGGCCGATCACGGCGCGCTCCAGCCAGCGCCGGGTCGCCGCGATCGGGTCGTCGCCGGACGGGGCCATCGCGCTCATCTCAGTCGCGGAAGTTGTCGAACTGCAGCGGACGCTCGAATTCGCCGCCCTTGAGCAGCGCCATGACCGCCTGCAGATCGTCGCGCTTCTTGCCGGTGACGCGCAGCTTGTCGCCGTTGATCTGGGTCTCGACCTTGAGCTTGGCGTCCTTGATGGTCGCGGCGATCTTCTTCGCCAGCTTCTGCTCGATGCCCTGCTGGACGGTGATCTTCTGGCGCGCGCGGGCCAGGTTGGTCTCGACGTCGCCGAATTCCAGGCAACGGGCGTCGATGTTGCGCGCGATCAGGCGCGCGCGCAGGATCTGGGTCATCTGCTCGAGCTGGAATTCGCTCGGCGCCGACTGGGTGATGCTCTTGTCGTCGAGAACGAACTCGGCATCGACGCCCTTGAAATCGAAACGGTTGCCGAGTTCGCGGTTGGCTTGGTCGACCGCGTTGGTGAGTTCGTGGGTGTCGACTTCGGACACGACGTCGAAGGAAGGCATGGCACACTCGCTGGGGGGAGAACCGGCAAAGGGTAACGCAAGCGCGGGGGCGATATGCACTGTTGCGGCGGGCCGACGCCCCGCTCATCGGGGCGCCGATAAACTCCGTTCACCCATCTCCAGGATCCGACCTCATGCTCAAAACCGCCGCCTACGCCGCCGTCGATGCGCGCACGCCGTTGGCTCCGTTCTCGATCGAGCGCCGCGAGCCGGGCCCGAACGAGGTCCTGATCGACATTCTCTATTGCGGCGTCTGCCATTCCGACATCCACCAGGCCCGCGACGAGTGGGGCGGTTCGGCCTTCCCGATGGTGCCGGGCCACGAAATCGTCGGCCGGGTCGCCCGGCTCGGCGCCAACGTCAAGAGCTTCCAGCTCGGCGACGCGGTCGGCGTCGGCTGTTTCGTCGATTCCTGCCGCGAATGCCCGCAGTGCCGGGCCGGCGAGGAGCAGTACTGCGACCAGGGCATGACCGGCACCTACAACTCGCGCGAGCGCGGCACCGGGGCGCCGACCTACGGCGGCTATTCGACCCGCATCACCGTCGACCAGGACTACGTGCTGCGCATTCCCGAGTCGATTCCGCTGGATCGCGCGGCGCCGCTGTTGTGTGCCGGCATCACCACCTATTCGCCGTTGAAGCACTACGGGGTCAAGGCCGGCGACGAAGTCGCGGTGGTCGGCCTCGGCGGCCTGGGCCATATGGCGGTCAAGATCGCGGTGGCGATGGGCGCGCGGGTGACCGTGCTCAGCACCTCCGAGTCCAAGCGCGAGGCGGCGCTGGCGTTGGGCGCGCACGCCTTCGCCGCCACCCGCGACAAGGCGACCTTCAAGACGTTGTCGCGTTCCTTCGATTTCATCATCGACTCGGTGTCCGGCGATCACGATTACAACGCCTACCTGGGCCTGTTGAAGTTCGACGGCACCATGGTCCTGCTGGGCATTCCGGAAACGCCGTCGACGGTCGCCGCGGGCGCGCTGATCATGCAGCGGCGCAAGCTCGGCGGCTCGCTGATCGGCGGCATTCGCGAAACCCAGGAAATGCTGGATTTCTGCGCCGAACACGGCGTGGCCTCGGACATCGAGCTGATCGACATCGCCCAGATCAACGAGGCCTACGAGCGCATGATCAAGGGCGATGTGCGCTACCGCTTCGTCATCGACATCGCCAGTCTGGGCCAGGCGGCCTGAGGCGAGTCCGGGACGGCCGCCGAACCGCGGCCGTCGTTCTCGACTTCGTCGTCCCCGGCACGGCCGCCTTCCCGATTCCGTCATCCCCGCGAAGGCAGGGATCCAGGGCTCGTCCGAGTAGAGCGCTGAAGTCTCTACGTCCAAGGCCCGGCCAGGGCGCATCGCGCCCTGGCGTTCACGGACGTGCGAGCCGGTGGCTCGCACGCACGTCCGCTCACCCCCGCCTGCGCCGGGATGACGGGCAAGGGCGGAGACCCCACGGACCGCACCCCGGCTTCAGCGCCGCGTCGGCGTCTTCGCGCGACGTCGGCAGGGCCTACCGCTAAGCTGCGGCCATGCCCCTGTTGCTGCTGATTCCGCTGGCCTTGCTGCTCCTGCTGATGCTGTGGGCGGTGCTGTTGCCGCTCGGGCTGATCCAGCGCTATCGCTACGGCAAGGCCCGGCGCCGGGCCCTGCCGTGGGCGGTGCGGCTGGCGGCGGCCTTGTCGCTGCTGTCGCTGCTGATCTTCTTCGTCAGCGCCTGGCTGGTCGGTTACTGGATCGCCGATGCGCCGTTGTATGCCGCGCTCGGCTGGGGCGGGGGCCTGTTGCTCGGTGTGCTCGGCGTCTACCTGACCCGCTTCGAGTACGAGGCCCAGGGCCTGTACTACACGCCGAACCGCTGGCTGATCCTGGGCCTGACCCTGGTGGTCGCGGCGCGGATCGTGTTCGGCCTGTGGCAGGCCGCGCATGGCTGGAGCGACCATGCCAGTTGGTTGCCGCGGCAAGGCAGCCTGCTCGCGGTCGGCGGCCTGCTGCTCGGCTACTACCAGGCCTACAGCGTGGGGCTCGGGCGCCGGCTGCGCCGGCGCGGCTGATCCTGCTCTGCCCCGGCCGGCTTTGTTGACGCCGGCTTTGTTGACGCCGGCTTTGTCGACGCCGGCCCGGTCGGCATCGTCGCGGTCTCCATCGCGTCCGCCTTCGGCCGGATGACGCGCGCAGGCGCGGCGGGCAAGATAGACGGTCCCGCTTCGATCGGCCGACATGTCCTTCTCGTCACGCCACCGCTTCACGCCCTGCGCCGAGCGCGCCGCTTGCGCCGGCCCGCGCTCGTCATGAGTGCGGCGCATCCGCATCGCCGTCGCGCGATGGCGACCATGCTGGTCGCGGTGGTGATGTTCTCGATCATGGACGCGCTGCTGAAGCTGCTGTCTGCGCACTACCAACCCTTCCAGGTCGCCGCCTTGCGCGGTGCGTCTTCGCTGCCGTTCGTGCTGACCTGGGCCTTGGCCAGCGGCGGGCTGAAGCCCTTGCTGCGGGTGCGCTGGTCGCTGCACCTGCTGCGCGGCGTGCTCGGCATCGGCATGATGGCGACCTTCGTCTACGGCGTGCATCGGTTGCCGCTGTCGACGACGTATTCGATCTTCTTCATCGCGCCCTTGCTGATCACCGCGCTGTCCGGGCCGATCCTCGGCGAACGGGTCGGGCCGCGGCGCTGGGTCGCGATCGGCATCGGCCTGATCGGCGTGCTGGTGCTGCTGCGGCCGAGCGGCGAGGGCATGCTGAGCCTGGCCGCGCTGGCGGTGCTGGCCGCGGCGTTGGGCTATGCGGTCAGCGCGATCACCGTGCGCCTGCTGTCGCGCACCGACAGCACTCAGGCGATGATGGTCTGGCTGATGGTGATGTTGACCCTCGGCGCCGGCGCCCTGGCCCTGCCGGCCTGGGCGCCGATCCGCGGCGAAGACCTATGGCTGATCGCCGGCCTCGGCGTCGCCGGTTCGATCGGGCAATACGCGGTCACCGAAGCCTTCCGCCTCGGCGAGGCCTCGCTGATCGCGCCGCTGGAGTACACGGCCTTGATCTGGGGCGTATTGCTCGACCTCAGCTTGTGGGGCGTGTTGCCCGATTCGACGACCTGGATCGGCGCCGCCATCATCGTCGCCAGCGGGCTGTATTTGCTGCGCCGCGAACGCGTCCACGTCGAGGCCGAACATCCCTGAGCGCGGTGCGGTTCTGGCCGAGGCTCACCGAAACTCCTGCTGTCTCACCCAAGGCACCGCAGCGCGGCGCTTTCGCCGCAGCGCGCCATGACGATTTCTTCGCCACGGCGTAGTGTCGAGGGGTAGTCAGGGGGAGAGCCACGATGACCTCGCTCGTCCACGCGCCGGGAGCGCCGTGTTGGTTCGAGTTGGCGACCGACGACCAGGTCGCGGCCGAGGCTTTCTATTGTGCTTTGTTCGGTTGGACCACCGAACGCACCCCGATGCCGGACAGCAGTCCGTACACGATCTTCAAGCTCGACGGCCACGACGTCGCCGGCGCTTACAGCCTGGTGCCGGGCGCCTGGCCGGGGCCGGACGGCAGCAGCGTGCCGCATTGGGGCGTGTATTTCCGCGCCGCCGACTGCGACAGCGTCGCCAAACGCGCCGTCGCGCTGGGCGGGCGTTTGATCGCCGCCCCGTTCGAGCTCATGGAGCATGTGCGCATGGCGGTGTGCAGCGATCCGGAAGGCGTCGCCTTCCTGCTCGCCCAGCAGCGCGCGCATCCCGGTGTCGACCGCCTCGGCGTCGACAACGCCGTGTGCTGGGCCGAACTGGCGACGCGCGACCTCGACCGCGCCGAAGCCTATTACCGCCGCCTGTTCGGTTGGCGCATGCAGGCGCAGCCGGCCGCGGCGAGCGGCTACCGGGTGTTTTCCGACGATCGGCGCAGGCTCGGCGGCCTGATGCAGATGGGACCGGAGTGGGGCGACATGGCGCCGCATTGGTCGATCTATCTGCAGGTGCACGATGTCGATGCCTGCGCCGCGCGCGCGGTGGCGCTCGGCGGCCGCATCCTGCTGGCGCCGTTCGACGCCGGCGCCGACCGCATCGCGCGCTTGAGCGATCCGAGCGGGGCCGCGTTCTACCTGATCCGCGTGGCCGATCCGCGCGCATTCGGCTGAGCGTTGGCCTGAGCGTTGGCCTGAGCGCCGGCGGCGATAACGCACTCAACGACAGCGGTCGAAACGACAACGGGCTCCCGAAGGAGCCCGTTGGGTGTTGCGTAAAACGATGCGATCAGGCGATCAGAAGCGCGCGCCGACACCGATACCGAGGGTCACCGGGTTCAGCTCGGCTTCGCCGACGTTGAGGCCGTTGAGCTTCACGTCCGACTTGCCCTGCATGTAGCGCACGTCGGCGCGGGCGAACCAGGTCGGGTTGATGTTGAGGTCGACACCGGCGGTCGCCATCGCGCCCTTGGCGGTCTCCACGCCCAGACGCTGGCCGGCGATCGGGGTCTCGTTGCTGTAGTTGGCTTCGTAGTAGCCCAGGCCCACGAACGGACGCACGATGCTGTCGGCGGTGCGGAAGTGGTACTGGCCGCTCAGCGCGATCGGCTGCGAATCGACGCTGCCGATCTTGCCGCCGCCGGCGTTGACGCGATGACCGAACTTGTCGGCTGCGCCCCACGCCTCGATGGCGATGTTGTCGTTGATGTAGTAGCTGGCGCTGAGCGTGGCCGCGCCTTCACCGTCGAGATCGGTGCGTACGCCGCCGATCAGCGGGTTCTTGGTCGGCTGGCTGAGCGCGTAACCGCCGACGATGGCGAAGCGCTTGCCGCTCGCGGTGTCGGTGGTGGCGGAATCCTGAGCGAAGGCGGCCGGGGCAAAGGCCATGGCGCCCATCAGGGCAAGGGTCAAATGACGAAAGCGCATCATGGAGATATCTCCTGTTGTTGTGTTGTGTCGATGCCTTGGGGGAGGCGAGGCGCAAGATAGCCATGCACGCATGAACCGAACTTGCCGCGCGAACGCGGGTGAAGGAACTTTCACGCGCGCATCGTGTTAGACACGTGTTTTCAAGGGAAAAATGAACAAAATGAACCGTGCGCGACTTGCATGAACCTGCGTTCATCTCGTAACGCATGCACGCGAAAAATCATCGCTTGCGAGCGTTGTCCATGCGCAGGGATTCGTCGCGGATCGCACGCGGCGCAAGGGTTTCGCGTATTCGCCGCGACCGATGAACGATGTCGCGCCGCGCTGGCGCGTTCTTTGTCGACGCGGTGTCGAGCGATCGGATTGCGCAGAGTCGCCGCATCGACCTGCCACGCCTGCTTCCCTGCATGGGCGATCGGCGAACCGGTGCGTTCCATGCCGGGAACGCAATGCACACCCGTATCGGCGCATTTGCGCGGCGATCGGCCTGGATCGGCCTGGATCGGCGCAGAGCAGGCGACCCGTCCGTCGACCCAACCGCCACAGCCGGCAAGGCCAACGGCCATGACGAAGGTCACGCCGCCCATCGGCACGGGCCGGCGCGGCGGCGCTGCGGCATCCTGAACGCACTCCACCGTCGAGGACCCGACGATGCGCCCGTCCCACACGTTTCGATTGACCGCCCTGGCCGCACTGACGCTGGCCTGCGGTTCGAGCTTCGCCTCCAACATCCATGTCGACGCCAGCTGCGAGATCGACAGCGGTTATTTCCTGAGCCTCAACGAGCGCAGCCTGATCCTGACCCGCGAGAGCGGCGAGCCGAAGGCCATCGTGATGCGCCAGGGCCGCTTGTTCGTCGACGACCGCTGGGTCGCGCTCGACGCCGCCGATGCGCGCCGCCTGGCCGAGTTCGAACGCGGCACCCGCGCGGCCATGCCGGAAGCGCAGCTGATCGGCCGGGAAGCCGCGGGCATCGCCTTCACCGCGCTCGGCGAGGTCGCCGCGGCGCTGGGCAATCATCCCGAGCGCACCCGCGCCCATGTCGAGAAGGCGCGCCAGCAGCTCGACGCCCGTCTGAGCCGCGTGATCACCCCGACCCACTTCAGCGGCAAGGCGCTCGGCGACGGCATCGGCGATGCGCTCGGCGACACCCTGCCGACGGTGATCGGCGAGGTCGTCGGCGGCGCGGTCACCGCGGCCTTCAGCGGCGATGTCGCTCGCCTGCAGAAGCTCGACGACCTGGATGCCAGGATCGAAGCCGCGGTGCAGCCGCGCGCCGATGCGCTCGGACGCCGCGCCGAAGGCCTGTGCCGGCAGATGCGCGCACTCGACGTACTCGAGAACGCACTGGAATACCGCTACCAGGGCCAGCCGCTGGACCTGCTGCAGGTCGAGTCGGCGCCGGCCAAGTCGGGCAAATCCGCCAAGCCGTGACCGGCGCACGGCAGTACTGGGGCGTACGCTGGCGCCGCCGGTGTGCGTTCCGGTGCCGCTTAGGCCTTTAGTGGGTATTGGCCGGCAACGCGGTTGGCGTGACCGCCTGCAACCGCCACAATAGGGTTTTCGCGCATTGCGGAGCCCCACGAAATGGCTGAGCTGAAGGAAGCACGCGTCCCCGACATCGGCGACTACGACGGCGTACCCGTCATCGAACTGCTGGTCGCGGTCGGCGACACGGTCACCCAGGACCAGGGACTGGTGACGCTGGAATCGGACAAGGCCACGATGGAAGTGCCGGCGCCGTTCGCCGGCGTGGTGCGCGAGCTCAAGGTCAAGATCGGCGACCAGTTGGCCGAAGGCAGCGTGGTCGCGCTGATCGAACCAACCGAAGGGGAAGCCAAAGCAGCGCCTGCTTCGCCGCAAGAGCCGGCAAAACCCGCCGCGCCCGCAGCTCCGGCACCCGCTCCCGCCAAAGCCGAAGCTCCCGCCGCAGCGAAGGTCGAGGCCCCGGCCGCGCCCGCCGCAGCCCCTGCAGCGATCCCCGGCGCCAACGCCGGCACCGATCCCGAAGCGATGCCGCCGCGCACCCCGCCGGTGGCGTTCACCGCCGACGAACTCATGCCCGACAAGGTGCCGTATGCGAGCCCGGCGGTGCGTCTGTTCGCACGCGAGCTCGGCGTCGACCTGGGTCGAGTCAGCGGCAGCGCACGCGGCGGCCGCATCAGCAAGGAAGACGTGCAGTCCTTCGTCAAGGGCGTCATGCAGGGCGGCGGCGCGGTCGCCGCGACCGGCGGCGCGCCGGCCTCGAACGGCGGCGGCCTCAACCTGCTGCCGTGGCCGAAGGTCGACTTCAGCAAGTTCGGCGAGACCGAGACGGTCGCGCTGTCGCGCATCAAGAAGCTCTCCGGCGCCAACCTCGCGCGCAACTGGGCGATGATCCCGCACGTCACCCAGCACGACGATGCCGACATCACCGAGCTCGAAGCGCTGCGTGTCGCGCTGAACAAGGAAAACGAGAAGTCGGGCATGAAGCTGACCATGCTCGCCTTCCTGATGAAGGCCAGCGTGGCCGCGTTGAAGAAGTACCCCGATTTCAACGCCTCGCTCGATGCCTCCGGCGAAAACCTGACCCTCAAGAAGTATTTCCACATCGGCTTCGCCGCCGACACCCCGAACGGCCTGGTGGTTCCGGTGGTGCGCGACTGCGACAAGAAGGGCGTGCTGCAGATCGCCAAGGAAACCGGCGAACTCGCCGCCAAGGCGCGCGACGGCAAGCTCGGCCCGGCCGACATGAGCGGCGGTTGCTTCTCGATCAGCTCGCTCGGCGGCATCGGCGGCACCTCGTTCACGCCGATCGTCAACGCGCCGGAAGTCGCGATCCTCGGCGTGTCGAAGTCGGCGACCAAGCCGGTCTGGGACGGCAAGCAGTTCGTGCCGCGCCTGCTCCTGCCGCTGTCGCTGTCCTACGACCACCGCGTCATCGACGGCGCCGCCGCCGCGCGCTTCACCGCCTACCTGGCGCAGCTGCTGGCCGATCTGCGCCGCGTGCTGTTGTAAGCGCGGCACGCGTCGGCGATGGCTTCCCGCTTAGGTTCCGTAGTGCGCATCGCGTCGCTGCCGTCATCGGCGGCGGCGCGGAGCAGGCTACCGTGCCAGGCCGCCCTGCCGACTTCGCCCGATGCCGGCGATGCCGCCGCGATGCGCTCCGGTCCGCGACCGGGACGCCTCGCTGCGACCGCGCCGAGCTCGCAAGCTCCACGCCCCGACGCCTGCTGTTCTCCATAGGATTGCCCGCCGTAATGAGCCGCATACCGAACGTCTCCGCTCCACGCCGTCTTGGCCGCATCGGCCTGATCGCCTTGCTGCTGGCCGCTCCGTTGGCTCACGCCGCCGATGGCTGCCAAGTGTCCCTGGGCCGCGGTTGGCCGCCGGCCACCGAAAACCACGGCTCGGCGGTCGAGCAATTGCTCGCGGCCAAGGCCGAGCCGGGCCTGCGCCTGACCTATCTGCCGGCGCGCGGCGTCGAGAGCGGCCTGATGCTGATTCCGGGCGAGAGCGACTGGACCCTGCGCCATGCCACCGCCAGCGAGCGTGTCGCGGCCTGGAGCTCCTCGCGCCGCAGCTCGGCGCTGGAACTGCGGGTGGACCAGGAAGTCGAGAACGAAGAGGCGCCGATGCCGGCCGCTCTGGCCCAGCGCCTGGTCGCGAGCTGGAAGCGCGCGCTGTCGACGCTGGCGCCGGAAGGCAAGGCCGCCGAGTTCCACGAGCAGGACCAGTTGATCTTCGTCGTCGACGGCCTGCGCATCAGCGGCGTGCGCCCCGATTGCGGGCCGGGCGAATCGATCATGGAACAGGTCGGCCTGATGACCGAGGCGGCGAACGAAAGCGAGTCCAAGCGCGAACGCCGCTGGCGCGCGCTGGAAGAATCGCTGGACGAATTGGACAAGCGTCTGGCCGAAGCCGCATCGACGCCGGCGAGCTGATCCGGCGTACGCGCCGCCCCATGCCAGGCCGTCGCGCTGCGATGGCCGCCCCCACGACGGACGCTTCGAGCGCGCCGTCGGCCCGAGACAGAACAAAGGACGCAGCGTCATGGCCAACAACATCGAAGTGAAGGTTCCCGACATCGGCGGCTACGACGACGTGCCGGTGATCGAATTGCTGGTCGCCGTCGGCGATACGGTGAAGAAAGACCAGGGCCTGGTCACGCTGGAATCGGACAAGGCGACGATGGAAGTGCCCTCGTCGGCCGACGGCGTGGTCAAGTCGATCAGCGTCAAGATCGGCGACAAGGTCTCCGAGGGCGCGGTGATCGCGATCCTCGAAGCGCAAGGCGCAGGCGAGGCGCCGAAGCCGGCCGCGGACAACAGCGCAGCGGCGCCGGCCGAAGCGCCGAAGCCCGCTGCCGCTGCGGCTCCCGCTGCGGCAGCAACGGCAACGGCAAGCAGCGCACCCGCACCGAGCGCGGCCGCGGCGAGCGGCCGCAAGGCCGACGTCGAATGCCGCATGCTCGTGCTCGGCTCCGGCCCCGGCGGCTACACCGCCGCGTTCCGCGCCGCCGACCTCGGCCTCGACACGGTGCTGGTCGAGCGCTACGCCAGCCTCGGCGGCGTCTGCCTCAACGTCGGCTGCATTCCGTCCAAGGCGCTGCTGCATGCGGCCGCGGTCATCGACGAGGCCGAACACGCCAGCGACTACGGCGTCAGCTTCGGCAAGCCGAGCATCGACCTGGACGCGCTGCGCAAGTACAAGGAAAAAGTGGTCGGCCAGTTGACCAAGGGCCTGGCCGGCATGGCCAAGCAGCGCAAAGTGCGCGTGGTCTCCGGTACCGGCCGCTTCGTCTCGCCCAACGAGCTGGAAGTGGCGGGCGAGGGCGGCACCCAGTTGATCCGCTTCGAGCAATGCATCATCGCGGCCGGTTCGCAGGCGGTGAAGCTCGGCAATTTCCCGTGGGACGACAAGCGCGTCATGGATTCCACCGACGCGCTGGAACTGGCCGAGATTCCGCAGAAACTGCTGGTCGTCGGCGGCGGCATCATCGGCCTGGAAATGGCCACGGTGTACCGTGCGCTCGGCAGCGAAGTCACCGTGGTCGAGTTCATGGACCAGTTGATGCCGGGCGCCGATCCCGACCTGGTCAAGCCGCTCGCCGACCGCCTGAAGAAGCAGGGCGTGACGGTGCATCTGAAGACCAAGGCCGCGGCCACCGAGGCGCTGAAGGAAGGCATCAAGGTGTCGTTCGAAAGCGCCGAAGCCGGCAAGGCCGCCACGCTCGAAGCGACCGTCTACGACCGTGTGCTGGTCGCGGTGGGCCGCGCGCCGAACGGCGGCAAGATCGGCGCCGACCAGGCCGGCGTCAGCGTCACCGAACGCGGCTTCATTCCGGCCGACCGGCAGATGCGCACCAACGTGCCGCACATCTTCGCCATCGGCGATCTGGTCGGTAACCCGATGCTCGCCCACAAGGCCACCCACGAAGGCAAGCTCGCCGCCGAAGTGGCCGCCGGCGAGAAGAAAGAGTGGGTGGCGCGGGTGATTCCGTCGGTGGCCTACACCGATCCGGAAATCGCCTGGGTCGGCGTCACCGAGAGCGAGGCCAAGGCCAAGGGCCTCAAGGTCGGCATCGGCAAGTTCCCGTGGGCCGCCAGCGGCCGCGCGATCGGCATCGGCCGCACCGAGGGCTTCACCAAGTTGATCTTCGACGAAGCCACCCACCGCATCGTCGGCGGCGGCATCGTCGGCGTGCACGCCGGCGACCTAATCGCCGAGATCGGCCTGGCGATCGAGATGGGCTGCGAAGTCGCCGACATCGGCCACACCATCCACCCGCACCCGACCCTGAGCGAATCGGTCGGCATGGCCGCCGAGGTGTTCGACGGCACCATCACTGATTTGTATATCCCGAAGAAGAAGTGATCCTGCGCCGGGCATTGCTGGCCCTGATCGCCGCGATGCCCGGACTGGTCCTGGCTTGTTCTTGTGGGTGGCCACGAGACGGATTGCAGGGCCAGGTTGCGCGCGCACGGGTCGTCGCGGTGGTACGGGTAACCGCGGCCGAAACGATTTCTGACCCGTCCGGGGAATCCGACGGAAACGTCGTGCGTGCGCGTTTCGTCGTGGTCGAGTCTTTGAAAGGCGATTCCACGTCCATAGAGAGCCTGATCTCTCCTATCAGCTTCTGCGGAATCGATATTGCGATCGGTCACGAGTATCTCGTTTATGCCCATGACCGGGAACGCGCTGCATTTCTGCATTACTGCGGTGGGGCACGCGATTTGGGCGCCGAGGGGGGAACCCGCGATGCGCAGGTCCTCGCGATACGCCGATACCTGGCCGAGGCGCGTCCGATCGGCGAACGCGACAACTGGCTCGGAGTTCCGCCGCCGCCACCGCCACCCAAGGCTGGCGCAACACGTTGCGGCCAGCCTTAGGGTGCGATGACCAGGCAGGGTATGAAGGTCGTACGCTGCCTCAGAACGACAGCGTCACGCCCGCCATCGGTCCCTTGAAGCGCTGATCCAGGCCGATCACGCCGTCGTTGCCTGCGCGCCGGGCGTCGATCTTGAACCAGTCGTAGCCGACGAAGGCGCCGATCGCCGGGGTGAAGCGGTATTCGACCAGGGCGTTGGCGCGGCTGATGTCGCCTTCGTAATCGCCGAAATCGCCCCAGTCGGCGTCGAGGTACTGGCCCTGGACGACGAAGCGCCACTTGTCGTTCGGCGACAGGGTCAGGCGCGTGCCGACCACCGGCGCATAGCCGTCTTCGCTGGAACTGGTGCGGTAGTTGTCGGCGCCGGCCTCGGCGCGCAGCTTGCCTTCGAGCTTGGCGTACTCCACGCCGATCTGCAGGCCCCAGCTCACCGTTTCGGTTTCGACCACGGCGTAGTCGTACATCACGCTGGCCAGTTCGAACTTGGCCTTGGCCTCGGCGAAACTGCCGGCCGGGATGGTCGTGTCGTCGTAGGAAATCGCCTCGTTGAGCGTCGCGCGTTTGCTCTTGTCGTAGCCGAAGTAGTTGAACAGCAGGCGGTTGCGCTCGCTGAAGCGGAACACGCCTTCGATGCGCGGCACGGTTTCGCGGCTGCCGAAATCGAAGTCCTGGCTGAATCGGTAGGGTTCGCCGCGGTAAGTGGTGCCGGCGCTGAGTTCGCCGCTGCCTTCGACCGACATGGCGCCCAAACGTACGGTGAAGCGATCGTCTTCGGCATGCGCGGATTGCGCGAACAAAGCGCTCGTCGCGGCCAACGCGAGCGTCAGTGGCAAAATTTTCGGGTTCACAGGATCACTCCGTTGCGGGGGAAGCGCAGTACGGTTTTATGTACTGGCCCGTACATGAATGCCGCGCGGGAAGTGCAGTGACGGTGAAAAAAAGCGGTGCCGACCGTTGCGGCAAAGTCGCAATGCCCCGAACGGTGACCCTTGCCGCAAAAAGGCGAAGCCCCGGCGGGTCATGCCGGGGCTTCGGGGGAGCCCGCCGCTGCTTTGCCATTGACGAGGAGAGAGAGGCGGCGGGCGTTCACAGATACTGACCGGTGCTTTCGCGAAAGGTTCCGAACTTCGTCAAAGATTTCGATCAAGTCGCCAGCGCGCCCGGCGAGGCCGCGGCGCGGCGGCGTTCGATCCGCTTCCAGATCTTTTCGTGGAAGTGGAAGGCCACCGTGTTGCAGGCCGGTTCGACCAGGGCCAGCGCGCCGCCGACCCAGACGCTGCCGGTCATCAGGTAGCCGACGAGGAACGCGACCGAGAAATGCACGCAGGCAAAGCTGAGGGTCTTGCTCATGGGGATGGTCTAAATGAGAATTGTTCTCAACAATACGCCTTTGCCTTCGGAAATCAAATCGACCTTTATGCTCGATACGATAGATCCCGGCTATCGATGCGGCCGCCCGCGGCGCGCGCTTTACCTGCCGGGTAATTCAACGGCCGCGCAGTGCGGGCCATAGTCGCGGCCATGAAGTCCTCCGCCGCCGCCATAGATACCGTGTACTACCGGGCGCTGCGCACAGGTATGACCGACGCCGGTTGCCGCAACTGCGCCCGCGTTCTATACTTTTGCGGCTCTACCGGGCGCTTTGCGCCAACCCCATACCGACGAGTCCCGCGTGCACGATCCTTTGTCCGCAGGTCGCCGGTTGGCGTCGCGCGCGATTGCCTGGCAATTCGGCGCGATGGCGCTGGCTGCGCTGGCCTTCTACCCCTTCGGTGCGTCACACGCATTGGCGGCGGCGGTCGGCGGCGGCGCGACGGTCGCTGGCAGCCTAGTGGCCGCCAGGATGGCATTGGGGGGAGGCGTGCAACCGGCCGGGATGGTAGTGGGTCGGTTGTTGGCCGGAGTCATATTCAAATGGGTGGTGGTACTGGCGGTGCTCGGGCTCGGAATGGCCTGGTGGCGTCTACCTCCGCTTCCAATGCTGGTGGGGCTGTTGGCGGCGACGCTGGCGTTCGTACTGGCCAATCTTTTGAAACGATAAGGTGTCTTTCGTGAGTGAACAGACCGGTTCGGGCGGCCTGAACGAATACATCAAGCACCATTTGACCCACAACACCAGTGAGGTCTTTGGCAGTGAAGCGTTGTCGAAGTTCAATTTCGACTCGTGGATCGTCGCTTTGGTGCTCGGCCTGCTCTTCATCCTGTGGTTCGGTCTGGCGGCACGCAAGGCCACCGCGGGCGTCCCGAGCAAGGGCCAGGCTTTCGTCGAGATCATTCTCGAGTTCATCGACGGCCAGGTGAAGGACACCTTCCACGGCGACCGCCGTTCGGTGACCCCGCTGGCGCTGACCATCTTCATGTGGGTCGTGTTCATGAACACGATGGATCTGCTGCCGCTCGACCTGTTCGGCTGGCTGGTCCACGTCACCGCCGGTCCGGAAGCGGCGCACCACACCTATTTCCGCGCCGTCCCGACCGCCGATCTCAATACCACGTTCGCGATCTCGGCCTCGGTGTTCTTCATCCTGATCGGCCACGCGGTTTCGGCCAAGGGCGTCGGCGGCTTCGGCAAGGAACTGGTCACCGCGCCGTTCCATGCGCACGGCCCGATGAAGCTCGTGCTGGTGCCGGTCAACCTGGTCATGAACATCATCGAGTGGCTGGTCAAGCCGGTTTCGCTCGCGATGCGACTGTTCGGCAACATGTACGGCGGCGAGCTGGTGTTCATGCTCATCGCCGGTCTGATGGGAAGCATCTACACGTTCGTGCCTGGCGTGATCGCCAACGCGGCCTGGGCGATCTTCCACATCCTGATCATCCTGTTGCAGGCCTTCATTTTCATGATCCTCACGGTCGTCTACATCGCCGGCGCCCGCGAAAGTCATTGATCCATCGCTCGACGCGCACCACCCCTCATTCGTTTTCCCTTCACCGTTTAGCACTACCTCTACCAGGAGAAGCACCATGGAGTTCATCGCCAACGTTCAGGGTCTGACCGCCATCGCGATCGGCATCATCATCGGCCTCGGCGCGCTCGGCGCTTGCCTGGGCATCGCGATCATGGGTTCGAAGTTCCTCGAATCCGCCGCGCGTCAGCCGGAGCTGGTCCCGATGCTGCAGGGCCGCATGTTCCTGCTGGCCGGCCTGATCGACGCCGCGTTCATCATCGGCCTCGCCGTTGCCCTGTTCTTCGCGTTCGCCAACCCGCTGATCGAAGCCGTCAAGCTCGCTGGCGCCGCTGGCTGATCAGGCAGAACCGTGCCCCGACCGGGGCACGATTCGGCAACCCGGGCCGGCGCTAGCCGGCCCAACGTAAGCAACGTCGAGGACCCGTCATGAATCCCAACATGACTTTCTTCGGTCAGATGCTCTCCTTCGCGATCCTCGTATGGTTCACGATGAAGTTCATTTGGCCGCCGCTGAACGCAGCGATCGAAGAGCGCCAGAAGAAAATCGCCGAAGGTCTTGCGGCTGCCGAACGCAGCCAGAAAGACCTTGCGCAGGCGCAGGAAAGCGTCGACGCGGCGCTGCGTGAAGCCCGTACCAAGGCCAACGAGATCATCGATCAGGCGCATCAGCGCGCCAATCAGATCATCGACCAGGCCAAGACCGACGCCGTCGTCGAAGGCACGCGCCTGAAAGCGCTGGCCGACGCCGAAATCGCCGCGGCCACCGATCGCGCTCGCGAGGATCTGCGCAAGCAGGTGTCCACGCTGGCCGTGACCGGCGCCGAAAAGCTGCTCAAGCGCGAAATCGACGCCAACGCCCACAAGGCGCTGCTCGACGAGCTGGCCGCAGAAATCTGATCGGATAGCCCAACGCGATGAGCCAGAACCTTACCCTCGCACGTCCGTACGCCCGCGCCGCTTTTGCGGCAGCGAACGACGCCGGCCGCTCCGCCGAATGGTCCCAGGCGCTCGCCTTCGCGGCGCGCGTCGCCGGCGATCCGCAGGTGCAGGGGCTGCTCGGTCATCCGCAGCTGACCCTCGCCGACGCGGTCGGCCTGGTCGCGATCGACGGCGCGGACGAAGCCTTCCAGCGCTTTCTCGCGCTGCTGGCCGACAACCGCCGTCTGGCGCTGCTGCCGGAGATCTCCGGTCAGTTCGAGGAACTGCGCGCCGAAGCCGACCGCGTGGTCAAGGCCAAGGTCACCTCCGCCAGCGATCTGCCCGCGGCCGAACTCGAATCGATCACGGCCGCGCTGGTGAAGCGCTTCGGCCGCAAGGTCGAAGTCGAGACGGCCGTCGACGCATCGCTGATCGGCGGCGCGGTGATCGATGCCGGCGACGTGGTGATCGATGGCTCGCTCAAGGGCAAGCTCGCGCGCCTGCAGACGGCGCTGGCCGGTTAAGCCGGGAATAGAGAATAGGAAATAGGGAATCGTCGAAGCAGTAGCTCTTCCGATTCCCGATTCCCCATTCCCGACTCCCGAACCAAAAGAAAGCACCCGCGCGTCGCCCCATCGCGATGCAGGACCAAGGAAACGACAATGGCAAGCACCCAGCTCAACCCGTCCGAAATCAGCGAACTGATCAAGACCCGCATCGAGAAGGTCAAGCTGGCCGCCGAAGCGCGCAATGAAGGCACGGTCACCTCGGTGTCCGACGGCATCGTGCGCATCCACGGCCTGGCCGACGTGATGCAGGGCGAAATGATCGAACTGCCGAACAACACCTTCGCCCTGGCGTTGAACCTGGAGCGCGACTCGGTCGGCGCCGTGGTGCTGGGCGATTACGAACACCTGCGCGAAGGCGACATCGCCAAGACCACCGCACGCATCCTGGAAGTGCCGGTCGGCCGCGAACTGCTCGGCCGCGTGGTCAACGCCCTCGGCGAGCCGATCGACGGCAAGGGCCCGATCGCCGCGACCATGACCGCTCCGGTGGAGCGCGTGGCCCCGGGCGTGATCTGGCGCAAGTCGGTCGACCAGCCGGTGCAGACCGGTTACAAGACCGTCGACGCGATGATCCCGATCGGCCGCGGCCAGCGCGAGCTGATCATCGGCGACCGCCAGACCGGCAAGACCGCCCTGGCGATCGACGCGATCATCAACCAGAAGGGCACCGGCATTAAGTGCGTGTACGTCGCGATCGGCCAGAAGGCCAGCTCGGTCGCCAACGTCGTGCGCAAGCTCGAAGAGAACGGCGCGCTCGCCCACACCATCGTGGTCGCCGCGACCGCGTCCGAATCGGCCGCGATGCAGTACATCAGCGCCTACTCGGGCTGCACCATGGGCGAGTACTTCCTCGACCGCGGCGAAGACGCGCTGATCGTGTACGACGATCTGTCCAAGCAGGCCGTCGCCTACCGCCAGATCTCGCTGCTGCTCAAGCGCCCGCCGGGCCGCGAAGCCTACCCGGGCGACGTGTTCTACCTGCACAGCCGCCTGCTCGAGCGCGCCGCGCGCGTGTCGACCGACTACGTCGAGAAGTTCACCAACGGCGAAGTGAAGGGCAAGACCGGTTCGCTGACCGCGCTGCCGATCATCGAAACCCAGGCCGGCGACGTTTCGGCGTTCGTTCCGACCAACGTGATCTCGATCACCGACGGCCAGATCTTCCTGGAAACCGACCTGTTCAACGCCGGCATCCGCCCGGCCGTGAACGCCGGTATCTCGGTGTCGCGCGTCGGCGGCGCGGCCCAGACCAAGATCGTCAAGAAGCTGTCCGGCGGCATCCGTATCGCCCTGGCCCAGTACCGCGAGCTGGCTGCGTTCGCGCAGTTCGCTTCCGACCTCGACGAAGCCACCCGCAAGCAGCTCGAGCGCGGTCAGCGCGTCACCGAGCTGATGAAGCAGAAGCAGTACGCGCCGATGTCGATCGCCCTGCAGTCGCTGTCGATCTACGCGGTCGACAAGGGCCACATGGACGACGTGCCGGTGACCAAGATCGGTGCGTTCGAAGAGGCGCTGCACGCGCACTTCACCAACACCGCAGGCGAGCTGGTCAAGAAGATCAACGACAGCGGCGACTGGAACGACGAAATCGAAGGCGCCTTCAAGAAGGGCATCGAAGAGTTCAAGCGGACCGGGACCTGGTGAGTAAGGCCGGGATTCGCGGTTAGGGATTCGGGATTCGGCGCAGCCGGTCCCGATCCCCGTTTCAGCGAATCCCGAATCCCGAATCCCCAATCCCACGAGCGGAGCGAGCAATGGCCGGCGGCAGAGAAATCAAAACCAAGATCAAGAGCGTGCAGAACACCCGCAAGGTGACGCGCGCGCTCGAAATGGTCTCGGCTTCCAAGATCCGCAAGGCGCAGGATCGGATGAAGACCTCGCGCCCGTACGCGCGCGTGATCAAGCAAGTGATCGGTCACCTGGCCCAGGCCAACACCGATTACAAGCATCCGTACATGGTCGAGCGCAAGGATCCCAAGCGCGTCGGCTACGTGATCGTGTCGTCCGACCGCGGCCTGGCCGGCGGCCTCAACAACAACCTGTTCCGCAAGCTGCTCGGCGAAATCCGCAAGTGGCAGGAGCAGGGCGTCGAGGTCGACGTGGTCACCATCGGCCAGAAGGCCTCGGTGTTCTTCCGCCGCATCAAGGTCAATATGCTCGCTTCGGTCACCCACCTGGGCGACAAGCCGCACCTGGAGCAGCTGGTCGGCGTGATCAAGGTCATGCTCGACGCCTACAGCGCCGGCAACATCGATCGCGTGTTCCTGAGCTACAACGACTTCGTCAACACGATGACCCAGCGCGCGGCGTTCGATCAGCTGCTGCCGCTGCCGGCGCCGGAAACGCAGGTCGCCAAGCACGACTGGGACTACATCTACGAACCCGATGCGCAGACCGTGCTCGATCACGTGCTGACGCGCTACATCGAGTCGCTGGTGTACCAGGCCGTGCTGGAGAACGTGGCTTCCGAACATGCCGCGCGCATGGTCGCGATGAAGTCGGCGAGCGACAACGCCAGCAAGCTGATCGGCACCCTGAACCTGGTCTACAACAAGGCCCGTCAGGCGGCGATCACCCAGGAAATCTCCGAAATCGTCGGCGGCGCCGCGGCGGTCTAAACCATCCGGTGGGCGCGGCCTAGGCCAGCGACCACGAGCAGCATTTGAAAGTTACTGAGGAATCAAAGATGAGCAGCAGCCAGGGCAAGATCGTTCAGATCATCGGTGCGGTCGTCGACGTCGAGTTCGCACGCGAGTCGGTGCCGCGCGTGTACGACGCGCTGAAGGTCGAGAACACCGCCATCACGCTCGAAGTGCAGCAGCAGCTCGGCGACGGCATCGTGCGCGCGATCGCGCTCGGTTCCACCGACGGCCTCAAGCGCAACCTGATCGCCATCAACACCGGCAAGGGCGTTTCGGTGCCGGTCGGCGTGGGCACCCTGGGCCGCATCATGAACGTGCTCGGCGAGCCGATCGACGAAGCCGGTCCGGTCGAAGCCACCGAGCATTGGGAAATCCACCGCGCGGCTCCCGATTACGCCGACCAGTCCTCGGGCAACGAGCTGCTGGAAACCGGCATCAAGGTCATCGACCTGATGTGCCCGTTCGCCAAGGGCGGCAAGGTCGGCCTGTTCGGCGGCGCCGGCGTGGGCAAGACGGTCAACATGCTCGAGCTGATCAACAACATCGCCACCGAGCACTCGGGTCTGTCGGTGTTCGCAGGCGTCGGCGAGCGTACCCGCGAAGGCAACGACTTCTACCACGAGATGGCCGAAGCCGGCGTCATCCAGCTCGAGAGCCTGAAGGACTCGAAGGTCGCGATGGTGTACGGCCAGATGAACGAGCCGCCGGGCAACCGTCTGCGCGTCGCCCTGACCGGCCTGACCATGGCCGAATACTTCCGCGACGAAAAGGACGAGAACGGCAAGGGCCGCGACGTGCTGTTCTTCGTCGACAACATCTATCGCTACACGCTGGCCGGTACCGAAGTGTCGGCGCTGCTCGGCCGTATGCCGTCGGCGGTGGGTTACCAGCCGACCCTGGCCGAGGAAATGGGTGTCCTGCAGGAGCGCATCACCTCGACCAAGACCGGTTCGATCACCTCGATCCAGGCCGTGTACGTGCCCGCGGACGACCTGACCGACCCGTCGCCGGCCACCACCTTCGCCCACCTCGACGCCACCGTCGTGTTGAGTCGTAACATCGCGTCCCTGGGTATCTACCCGGCGGTCGACCCGCTCGACTCGACCTCGCGTCAGCTCGACCCGAACGTGATCGGCGCCGAGCACTACGACACCGCGCGTCGCGTCCAGGCCACCTTGCAGAAGTACAAGGAGCTCAAGGACATCATCGCGATCCTCGGCATGGACGAGCTGTCGGAAGAAGACAAGCAGGCCGTGTCGCGCGCGCGCAAGATCGAGCGTTTCTTCTCGCAGCCCTTCCACGTCGCCGAAGTGTTCACCGGCGCGCCCGGCAAGTACGTGTCGCTGAAGGACACGATCCGCGGCTTCAAGGGCATCGTCGAAGGCGAGTACGACCACCTGCCGGAGCAGGCGTTCTACATGGTCGGCGGCATCGAGGAAGCGGTCGAGAAGGCCAAGAAGATGGGCGTGGGCTGAGACGCCCTCCGGGCGTCTCGGGATTAGGGATTAGAGATTAGGGATTCGTAAGGCGGTACGAGGCGGTTGGCCAGGTTTTGCCAATCCCGAATCCCGAATATCGAATCCCATCGAGCGAAGCGAGAAAGACTATGGCCACTACGTTCCGTTGCGACATCGTCAGCGCCGAGGAAGAAATCTTCCACGGCGAGGCGACGCTGCTCGTCGCCACCGGCGAGATCGGCGAACTCGGTATCGCACCGCGCCACGCGCCGCTGATTACGCGCCTGAAGCCGGGCAAGGTCGTGGTGACCCTGCCGAGCGGCGAGCAACTGGATTTCGCCGTCTCCGGCGGCATCCTGGAAGTGCAGCCGCAGGTCGTCACCGTGCTGGCCGACACCGCGATCCGCGCACAGGACATCGACGAAGCCGCCGTGCGCGCCGCCAAGGAAGAAGCCGAGCGCATGCTCGCCAACCGCGGCCCGCAGATGGACGTCGCCGAAGCGCAGTCCAAGCTCGCCGAGGCGATGGCGCAGCTGCAGGCGCTGGAGCGTCTGCGCAAGAACATCAAGCACTGAGTCTTGCTTCGCGACGCGCAGCAGATCATCGCTGCAACGAAAACGCCGGCCTTGCGCCGGCGTTTTTCGTTTCGGGATCGAGTCGCGGCGATGTGCTTGGGTACTTTCGGACCGTCGTCCCGAAGGCGACTCTACTTCGGAGCCGAACATCCAGAGACTTCAGAGTCATGTCTGGGTGAAGCCCTGGATCCCCGCTTTCGCGGGGATGACGAGGGGATAGAGATGTGGCGCTAGCACCTACCGTCATTCCCGCGAAGGCGGGAATCCAAAGACTTCAGAACTGTGCTGCGATGGAGCCCTGGACCCCCGCCTGCGCGGGGATGACGAGGGGATAGAGATGTGGCGCTAGCACCTACCGTCATTCCCGCGAAGGCGGGAATCCAAAGACTTCAGAACTGTGCTGCGATGGAGCCCTGGACCCCCGCCTGCGCGGGGATGACGAGGGGATAGAGATGTGGCGCTAGCACCTACCGTCATTCCCGCGAAGGCGGGAATCCAAAGACTTCAGAACTGTGCTGCGATGGAGCCCTGGACCCCCGCCTGCGCGGGGATGACGGTAGCAGACAGGCGCGGTTCGCCGCCGTCGCTGCGGCGCCGTTGAACTCAGCCGAGGCCTCTCAACGCCGGTCCGTCAGCGGCGGCTCTTCGGCGGCGGCCTCTCAGCGCCGGCCTCTCAACGGCGGCCTCTCAACGGCGATACACCCAGTGGCGAGAGACCAGGAAGCCGACGCCGCCGAGAAACACTTCGATGACCGGCTTGGCGAGCCAAGTCCATTGCAGGCCGGCGTAGCTGTCCACCGTGCTGACCGCCCAGGTGCTGACGAGGGTGGTGCCGATCCAGAGCATGACGAAACGCCCGAACTGGCGCCGGCCGACCCGGGTGTCTTCGCTGGCGAAGGTGAAACGGCCGTTGAGCCAGAAGCCGATCAGGGCGCCGCTGACGCGGCCGACGAGGTTCGCGGCTTCGACCGGCATGCCGAGGTGGCTGAGACCGACCATGACGCCCCAGTCGATCAGGTATTGCAGCGCGCCGAAGATCAGGTAATTGCGGCCCTGGCGGGTCAGGCTCATGCGCCGGCCTCGGCCGCGAGGGCGGGGACGATCTCGGCGGGGGCGGGCTTGGCGGAAGCGGGCGGGGCGGCGGTCATGCGCGCATTCTAGCCAAGCGACCCTGTACCATCGCGCCCATCACCAGCCGGCACGACGGGAGCGGCGGTTTGCGCAGCGCAGTACTCATCCCCTGCTACAACGAAGCCCGGACGGTGGCCAAGGTGGTCGCCGACTTCCGTCGCGTCCTGCCCGACGCCGAGGTTTGGGTGTTCGACAACGCCAGCACCGACGACACTGCGGCGATCGCGCGCGCCGCCGGCGCCCGGGTCCACCGCGTGCCGGCCAAGGGCAAGGGCAACGTGGTGCGGGCGATGTTCCGCGAGGTCGAGGCCGACGTCTATCTGATGGTCGACGGCGACGACACCTACCCGGCCGACCATGCCGCGATGCTGATCGAGGACATCGTCGAGGGCCGCGCCGACATGGTCGTCGGCACGCGCCTGGAAAGCCACGACAGCGGTTCGTTCCGGCGCTTTCATGGCTTTGGCAATCGCCTGGTGCGCTGGAGCATCGGCCGTTTGTTCGGGCAGCCGGTACGCGACGTGCTGTCGGGCTATCGCGCTTTCTCGCGCCGTTTCGTCAAATCGATGCCGGTGCTGTCGAGCGGTTTCGAGATCGAGACCGAGATGACGGTGTTCGCGATGGCCCACGCCTTCGTACTCAGCGAACGCACCGTGCCCTACGGCGTGCGCCCGGAAGGCAGCGAATCCAAGCTCAATACCTTCCGCGACGGCTTCCGCGTGCTGCGCACGATCGGTTTCCTGTTCAAGGACTTGCGGCCGCTGCTGTTCTTCGGCATCGCCGCCTTGATCGCGGGGTTGGCGAGCCTGGGCTTCGGCGCCTTCGTCGTCCACGAATACACCCTCAGCGGCGCGGTCACTCATCCCTCGACCGCGGTGCTCGCCGCGGCCCTGGCCCTGACCGCCTTCATCCTGCTCGCGACCGGGCTGATCCTCGACACCGTCAACCGGCGCTCGAACGAGATCCTGCGCCTGATCACCGACCAGGTGGTGCGCTACAGATCGGAGTGAACGGCGTCCGCGCGAGCGGGCACAGTTCGATCTCGGCCAGGCTGTCGGCGACGCGCCGGCAGGCGCCATCGACGCGCAAGCCGTACAGGCTCATGCGTTCGGCCGCGACCGTGTCGACTTGGATCGGGCGCAACAGCCACAGCGGCCCGACATGGCCGGCGATCCGGGTTTCCACGCGCGCCTGCAGCCGGGTGCATTGCTGCGGGTCCATGAAATTGTTGCGTATCGCCAGCGCCGGTACGCCGCGCGGCAGGAACGCGACCGCATGCCCGATCGGCGTTTCGGTGCTGGTCACGACCAGGCTGTCGACGGGCAACGCGGGAAACTCGACCGAGATCATCGGGCTGCGGAACGGGTCGCGTCCCCAACCCGGATGCTTGGTCGGCGCGATGACCAACAGCGCGCCGACCACCAGCGCGGTGCGCGACCAACGCCGCGCGAATGCGACCGATATCACGCCGACGATGAGCACCGAGAACAACAGTTCGAGCGGATACAGATAACGGTAGATGCTGTAGACGCCGAGCCAAAAGCAGTAGCTGACCAGGACGAAGGCCAGCAGCGGCCAGTACGGCGCGGCGGCTTCCCGTTGGTCGGAACCCTCGGCAGCGACAGGCGATGCGCTCGCCGCTGCGGCGCCGCGCTTGCCGCGCAGCCACAGCCAAGCCGCGAGTGCGCACAAGCCGAGCAGCAGGCGCGCATCGGCGAGCGAGGCTTCGGAGAAATCGTTGCTCTTGCGCAGCAGGCGCACCGGCACGTTCAGCGCATCGAGCGCGGTCTTCGGCAGGAAGCGCAGGTCGCGGCGCTCGCTGAACAGCGCATCGGGCGAGTGGAACCAATGATTGAAATAGGGGAACAGCGGATTGCCGTGATGCTCCCACAGGTACCAACCCCACGGCCCCCAGCTCAGGGCCGCGCCGACCGAGCCGCCGATTGCCAGGGCGATCAGGCGCGCCGGCAGTTGCTTCAGCGGCCCCGCGCACAAGGCCATGGCGATGAAGCCCAGGCAGTACATCACGGCGGTGAGCTTGAGGCCGGCGGCGATGCCGGCCAGCAGGCCGACCGGCAGCCAGGTCGCCCAGGCGTCGCGGCGCCGGAACGAATCGACCGCCCACCACAAGGCCGCCAGCACGAAGGCGCCGACGATGTGGTCGTTGAAGGTCGCCGCGGTGCCGGGATACACCGCGGCACCGGTGATTGCGACCAGGCCCGCCATCCAGGTGCGCAGCCGGCTGCGCTGCGCCGGCATCAGCGCGTCGAGCAGGCGCAGGCCGAACAGCAGGGCGATGAAGCTCGGCAGGGCCAGCCACAGCATGACCAGCCAGCCGCCGGCGCCGCCCCGCACCAACAGGGCGAAGGGCAGGTCGGCGATCGGGTTGTGCCAGGTCTGCATCTGCGCCGCGGCGATGTCGTAGTCCAGGCGTCCGTCGAGCCAGGCCAGCGGCGTGTACAAATGATAGTTACGCAGGTCCCAGTTTGCGTCCTGGCGTTGGACCAGCGCCGCGAGCAAGGTGAAGAACAGGGCGACCAGGGCGGTCGGTCGCCAGGAAACGCGCTCAGCGGGCATGCAGAATCCTCGTCAAGGCAGTTGCTAAGATTCGGCCCGGACGCGGAGTGCGCGTCGAGGAACCCGAAATCCATGGCTCACGATTCGATGAATCAATTGCATATCGTCATCCTCGCCGCGGGCGAGGGCAAGCGGATGAAGTCGGCCACCGCCAAGGTGCTGCAGAAGATCGCCGGCCGGCCGATGCTGGCGCACGTGATCGAGACTGCGCGGGCGCTGGGCCCGGCCGGCATCCACGTGGTCTACGGCCATGGCGGCGAACAGGTGCGTGCGGCCTTCGAAGGCCAGGACGACCTGCATTGGGCCGAGCAGCAGCAGCGCCTCGGCACCGGTCATGCGGTGCAGCAGGCGATGCCCGGCGTGCCGCAGGATGCGCGAGTGCTGGTGCTGTACGGCGACGTCGCCCTGATCACCCCCGAGACCCTACAGCGTCTGCTCGCCGCGCCCGGCCGCATCTCGGTATTGGTCGCCGACCTGGACGACCCGACCGGCTACGGCCGCATCGTCCGCGATCCCGAAGGCCGCGTCGGCCGCATCGTCGAACACAAGGATGCCGACGAAGAGCAGCGGGAGATCCGCACCGTCAACACCGGCATCCTCGTCGCCGACGGCGAGCCGCTGCGCCGCTGGCTCGACCGCCTCGGCAACGACAACGCGCAGGGCGAGTACTACCTCACCGACGTGTTCGCCGCGGCCGCTTCCGAATACAGCCCGGCCGAGATGGTGCATGTCGCCGACCCGATCGAAGTCGAAGGCGCCAACGATGCCTGGCAGCTCGCCCAACTCGAGCGCGCCTACCAGTGGCGCGCGGCGCGCGCGGTCTGCCTGCAGGGCGCGCGCCTGGCCGATCCCTCGCGCTTCGATCTGCGCGGCGAAGTCCGGGTGGGCCAGGACGTCGAGATCGATGTCGACGTGATTCTCGAGGGCAAGGTCGAACTCGGCGACGGCGTGCGCATCGGCCCGTTCTGCCGGCTCAAGGACGTCAAGCTCGGCGCCGGCACTCTGGTGCGCGCGCATTGCGATCTCGACGGCGTGGTGGTGGAGGGCGCGGCGCAGATCGGTCCCTATGCGCGTTTGCGTCCGGGCACCGTGCTCGCCGATGGCGCCCACGTCGGCAACTTCGTCGAAACCAAGAACCTCACCTTGGGCGTCGGCAGTAAGGCCAATCACCTGACCTATCTCGGCGATGCGCTGATCGGCGCGGGCGTCAACGTCGGCGCGGGCACCATCACCTGCAACTACGACGGCGTCAACAAATCGACCACCACGATCGAGGACGGCGCCTTCATCGGTTCCAATTCCTCGCTGGTGGCGCCGGTCACGATCGGCAAGGACGCGACGATCGCAGCCGGCTCGGTGATCACGCGCCTGGCGCCGCCGGGAGAACTGACCGTGGCGCGCGCGCGCCAGTCGACGGTGGAAGGCTGGAAGCGGCCGGTCAAGAAGAAGTAAGCGGTCGCAAACGCAGCGCGGCGCGCCTGGTGGCGCGCCGCGATGCCGCCCGCTGCACGAAAGCGGGTGCAGAGACTTTGCAAAGCTCCCTGGATTAAGCCCTGGATCCCCGCCTGCGCGGGGATGACGATAGGTGGGCTCTGCCGCGACTCTCCAGGCTGTCATCCCCGCTAAGGCGGGGATCCAGAATCTTCAGCGCGATGTCGCGCCGCGGCGGCTTCGATCAGGGAACGTATTCCACCGACTCGGTGGCGCCGATCTGCGCCTTGGCGATCTCGGTGTAGTACTGCGCGGCTGCGGTCCTGTCGAGGAAGGCGTTCGGCGCCCAGATCATCACGCCCTGGTAGCCGCCGTTGGCGACGTTCTGGGCGATGGTATGCGCCTGCGACGCCGAGCTGAATTCCGGCGAGATGCCGAGGAACAGGCTGGACTTACTCATGCCGTAGCCGACGTACGGCGTCAGATAGCTGACGCTGCCGCCGTAGGTCATCTCATACCCTTCGGTCAGCTGGTTGGCGGCGTTGTTGGGCGAGCGGAAGTACTGCGAGTCGGACCACAGTGCTTTGCTCAGGGTCTTGCCGGAAAAGTACGGGTTGCTGCGGATCGCCTTGAGCACCGAATAGAACGAGCTCGCGCTGCCCGAGCAGCTGGAGTATTCGTCGTCGACGTTGATGCCGTCGAGGCCGTACTTGACCACGTCGGCCACCATTGCGTTGCCGAGCCGGGTCGCCGTCTTTGCGGTCATGTTGCACGACCAGCCCGCGTTCTGATGATTGCCCAGATAGGAAATCTGGACCTTGATGCCACTGTTCTGCAACTGCCGGACCGCGTCGATGTTGTCCTTCAGGATCGCGCTCATCTCCGTGTTGTAGTACAGCACGGGCGTGTTGGGCGTGCTGCCGTTGATGTTGGCGGCGAACAACACGAGATCGGAGAAGAACGGCTGGCCGCTGCTCTTGACCCGATAGTGACCGACGTCCTTCACGTCCTGCGGCGACGGATTGTTCAAAAATACGACGTTGCGCGCGCAAGCTCCGAAGCTTGCAAGAAATGCGATTAGACCGGCAGCCAGAAGCGTAGATTTGCTGAGCATTGGCGAATCTCCTGTTCGGTTGTTTGGAATTTTCTTCGGTTTTTGCGGGTGCACGCGTCCTCCGTCGTTCGGGTTGCAGGGGCGTCCTGTCTAGAAACGAACGCGAGGGCCGCTCCCCTACATCGATCTCATGCGTCGGCTCGAACGTGAACGGTGAGCGAAGCGATATCGCCAACTTCGATCGTCATGCCGGACGCGTTCGCAGTCGCTGCGGTTAACGAGGGTCGGATGGACGCTTCGCTGGCGCCGGCTATGTTGAGGCGGTTACGGCCGATGTGTTGCGACAGCATCGTCGATGCTGCGATGACCGCGGTCACGCATCGTCGATGCGGGCAGGGCTCGATCGCGGAGCCGCAGGTGTCGATGTGTCCGGCGAGGCTGTTTCGATTCCGCAAGCGCGCAGTGAAATCGACGGGGCAGCGATGCGGGTTACGCAGATCGTGGGCTTCGGTCGGTCAGTCGCCGAGCCGGTAGCGGCGGCCGGAATGTATACGGGCATCGACTGCTATCGCGCTTACCCGCGGCTTATGCATCGGGCAACACCATCGACACGCACAAGCCGCCACCTTCGCGATTGAGCAGAGCGATGCGGCCACCGTGGGCCTCGGCGATCTCGCGCGCCAGGGCCAGGCCCAGACCGGTGCCGTTGCGCTTGGTCGAGTAGAAGGGCAACAAGGCGTTGGACAGCACGGCGTCGTTCATGCCGCTGCCGCGGTCGAGCACGTCGATGCGCCAGGCATCCTGCACGCGGCGCAGTTGCAGGCGTACTTCCTCGGGCTTGGAGCCGGATTCGTGGGCGTTCTTGAGCAGGTTGATCAGGCTCTGTTCGAGCTGCGCGGCGTCGACCCGCGCGATCGCTTCGCCCTGCACGCCGTCGTAGGCGAAATCGACCTGGCTGCGCAGTTGCTCGACGAAGCGCGACCACTCGATCGGCTGCAGGCGCGGCGAGGGCAGCTTGGCGAAGCGCGCGTAGTCGCGGATGAAGCCTTCGAGATGGCGGGCGCGTTCTTCGATCGTGGTCAACGCGGTCGGCAGGCGCTCGTACTGGCCGCGACGCAGCAACTCGGCGCCGGAGTGGGCGAGCGAGGCGATCGGCGCCAGCGAGTTGTTGAGCTCGTGGCTGATCACCCGGATCACCTTCTTCCAGGTCTGCACTTCCTGGCGCCGCAGCTCGGCGGTGAGCTGACGCAGCAGCACGAGTTCGTGGGCGCGGCCGTTGAGACGGAAGATGCGGCGCGAGAGGTGATAGATCTCTTCGTTTTCGATATCCCCGACCGAGAACATGCCGTCGCCGCCGCGCTCGAAGGCTTCCTGCATCGGCGTGGGCGCGCGCGACAACAGGTCGGCGAAACTCTGGCCCTCCAGGCGCCGGCCTTCGCCGAGCATTTTGCGCGCGGCGAGGTTGCCGTGAACGATGCGCCGGGTCGGGTCGACCAGCATCATCGCCACCGGGGTGTTCTGGATCATGGTGTCGAGCAGCAACTCGCGCTGCACGAGGCTCAGGCGTTGTTCGCGCAAGGCATCGCCGAGGCGATTGTGGCTGGCGACCAAGTCGCCGAGATCGCCCTGGCCATTCCAGTTGAAGCTGATCGAATAGTCGCCGTCGCGATAGCTGGCGACCGATCCGGCGAGGGCGCGAAACAACGAGTTCATCGGCGCGAAGGCGCGATGGACGTGATAGATCAGCAGCGGCGCCAGCACCGCCACCACGATGGCGAGGGCGAGCCAGCGGTTGGCGAGGTAGTCCGACAGCCACAGGGTCAGCGCCGCACCGCCAGCGAGGTAGGCCAGGGCGATGACGCTGAAGACCAGACTCAGGGGAAGACGGCGCATGATCGGACCTCAGTCGCGCTTGATGCCGAGCCGTTCGAGGCGGCGGTACAAGGCCTGCCGCGACAGGCCGAGTTCGCCGGCGGCTTGTGCGAGCACGCCGCCGGCGCGTTCGAGCGCGGCCTCGATGGCGATGCGGTCGGGTTCTTCGCCGCCGTTGGCCGCACTCGGCGGCGGAGCGACCGGCAGGCCGAGGTCGGCCGCGCCGATGCTGTCGCCGCGCGCGAGCAGGGCGGCGCGCTGCAAGGTGTTGCGCAGTTCGCGCACGTTGCCGGGCCAGGCATGCGCGTACAACGCGCTTTCGGCCTCTTCGCTGAGGCGCTTGCCTTGCGCGATCGCGTTGTCGCGCAGGAAATGCCGCGCCAACGGCAATACGTCGTCGCGGCGTTCGGCCAGCGGCGGAATATCGATCTGGATGGTGTTGAGGCGGTAGTACAGGTCTTCGCGGAAGCGGCCGTCGCGGATCATCGTCGGCAGGTCGGCGTTGGTGGCGCTGATCACCCGCACCTTGACCTGGCGCTCGCGGTTGGAGCCGAGCCGTTCGAAGCGCCCGGTTTCGAGCACGCGCAACAACTTCATCTGCCCCGCCGGCGGCAGGTTGCCGATTTCGTCGAGGAACAAGGTGCCGCCGTCGGCGGCCTCGAACTTGCCTTCGCGCATCTTGTTGGCGCCGGTGTAGGCGCCGGCATCGGCGCCGAACAGCTCGGCTTCGATCAGTTCGGTCGGCAGCGCGCCGCAGTTCAGGGTCACGAAGGGGCCGGACTTGACCGAGGAATTGGCCTGGACGATCTCGGCGATCTTTTCCTTGCCGGCGCCGTTGGGGCCGGTGATGAGCACGGGCACGTCGGCGCGCGCGACCTGGCCGGCGAGCTCGATCACCCGCGCCAGTTGTTCGGAACCGAACACCAGCCCGCGCAGGTCGTAGCGCGCTTCCAGGTCGCGCTGCAGCTTGCGCCGCTGTTCGTGCAGGCGCGACACCTCGCGGGTGCTGGCGCCGAGTTCGAGCAGGTTCTCGACGCTGGCGAGCAGCTTCTGGTCGTCCCAGGGCTTGGCCAGATAATCGGCGGCGCCGGCCTTGGCCAGGTCGACGGCGATGTCCAGGTGCGTCCACGCGGTCAGCAGGATGATCGGCAGGTCCGGATGGCGCGCGCGGATCGCGCGGAACAGCGCCACGCCTTCCTCGCCCGAGGTGGTGTCGGCGGTGAAGTTCATGTCCTGCAGGACCAGGCCGATGTCCTCGCGGGTCAGCAGGTCCAGGCCCTCGTCCGGCGACTGCGCGGTGACCACGCGGATCTCGCGCAGGCCGAACAGCAGGTCGAGCGCGGTGCCGACCGCCGGGTTGTCGTCGATGACCAGGACCGTGCGCATCAGGAATCCGTGTGGTTCGGGAGCGGGCGCCGGATCGCGGCGACTCGTTGCCGACGCAGTATACGGCGCGGGCTCGGCGGTGCAGGTCGGGCCGGCGAGGAGCGGCCGGCGGCGTCGATGTTCGCCATGCGCCGATCGCGACAGCCCGTGGAGACGCGAAGTCCGCGAGCCGCGGATCGCCCTGGCTCCTCTCGCGTGGCCGCGAGAGGAGCGGGGCCGGCCGTCGTCCGGCTTGGACGAGGTTCGTTTGCAGAGGCTTACTTCGCGATGCTTATTTCGCGACCTTGGCCGGCGCCGCATCGGCCGGCACCGAGGCGATCCAGCGATCGATCCGTGTTTCCAGTTCGCGCAGCGGCAAGGCGCCGCCGCCGAGGATCTGGTCGTGGAAGGCGCGGACGTCGAAGCGCGCGCCGAGTCGGGATTCGGCGCGGGCGCGCAATTCGCGGATCTTCAACTGCCCCATCTTGTAGGCCAGGGCCTGGCCCGGCCAGGCGATGTAGCGATCGGCTTCGGCCTGGATGATCGGCTCTTCCATGTCGGAGTGGTCGCGCATCCATTGCACCATCTGCTCGCGGCTCCAGCGCTGGTGATGCACACCGGTATCGAGCACGAGACGGTTGGCGCGGATCAACTCCTGCGAGAGGCGGCCGAAATCGCTGTACGGGTCCTGGTAGAGGCCGACTTCCTTGCCGAGATCCTCCGAGTACAGGCCCCAACCTTCGATGTAGGCGAGCTGGCCGGTCAGGGTGCGGAATTTCGGCAAGGCCGGCAGGCCGCGCGCGACCGACAACTGCAGGTGATGGCCGGGCACGCCTTCGTGGTAGGCGATGGCCTCGACCGTGGTCAGCAGGCGCTTGTCGGGCTCGCCGGTGTTGACCGTGATCAGACCGGGGCGCTTGCCGTCCGGCGTGCCGGGCATGTACTGCGCCGACGAGGCTTCTTTCTCGCGCCAGGTTTCCACCGCCTGCACCTGCACCGCGGTGGTCGGCAGGGTGCCGAACAGATCGGGCAGGCGTTTTTCCATGGCCGCGATGTACTGGCGATACAACTCGAGAATCTGTTCGCGCGACTTCGCGTGACGGGCAGGATCGGCCGCTATCGCCTTGCGCGCGGTCTTCAGATCGGCATAGCCCAGGCGCTGGGCGATCTCGGTCTGCGCGCGTTCGATGCGTTCGACCTCGCTCAGGCCGAGGCGATGGATCTGCTCGGGCGTCATCGACGAGGAGGTGAACTGTTCGATCGCATAGCGGTACAGGCCATCGCCGTTCGGCACCGACCAGATGCCGTACTGCTCGCGGCCTTGCGGCGCGTATTCCTTGGCGACGAACTCGGCGAGGCGGCGATAGGCCGGTCGTATTTGCTGGTCGACGACTTCGAGGATCTGCTTGCGCAGGCGCTCGCGTTCGGCCGCCGGCACGCTGTCGGGGAACTTCTTCAGCGACGCGGCGAACACGCTGTCCTCGCCGGCGACGTCGGCGATGCCGTTGCATTGCGCGGCGACCTTGTCGAGCAGATAGCGCGGTTGCATCAGGCCGTTCTTGGCGCCCTCGCGGGCGACCTCGGTGACCTGGTCGAGGATGCGCGGAATCCCGCGCAGGCGCACGAGATAGTCGTCGTACTGCTGGGTGTCGTTGAACGGGAACGCCTTGACCATGATGGTCAGGAACAGGTGGGTGCCGTTGAACTGGTCCAGCGGCATCTGGTTGGTCTTGAGCTCGTAGCCCTGGATGTCGTTCTCGAGCCAGTGCACCAGCAGTCGGTGATTGAGCAGATCGCTGTCGGCGAAGCCGGTGCTGTCGACCGCCTGGAGACGCGCGAGCAAACGGCGTGTCGCTTCGTTGTGGCGCTTGGCGCCGGCCAGGGAGAAATCGCTCCAGGCGGCGTTGTAGCGGTAGTCGCCGAAGAAACTGGCCTGCTCCGGCAACTCGCGCATCAGGCCTTCCCACTGCTCGTCGACCAGGGCGTTGAATTGGCGCGTGCGGGCGGCGACGTCGTTGGCCGCGGCGGAGGCGGGCGCGGCCGCCGCGCTGTCGGCGGTCTTTGCGGCGGCATAAGCGGTGGGCAGGTAGATGGCGCCGGCGAGCGCGGCCGACAGTGCGGCGATACGGAGCGCGGAGCGCGAGGGGCGGTAGGCGTACGCAAGAGTCATGGTGGGCTCCGTGGTGGCGAATGGTGTCGGGCGGGAGGCGAAGTCCCGGTCCCGTCCGGTGCCCGGACGGGGTTGATATCTACGGATACATCGAAGGGCGGATCGGTGGCACGGCCGAACGACTTATTTTCCCGGCGGTGCGAGCGATCAAGCCGAGCGCGTCGCCAGCGCCGGCGGCACCATCGCCGCGCGCCGGGCCGGGCCGTACACCGCGACTTGTCCGAGCAGCCACAGGCACAGCGCGCCGAGCGGCAGATAGAATCCGGGCAGGCGCGGCAACTCGTAATAGCGCATCAGGGCCAGGTTGATCGCGAACGCCAGCGCCATGCCCAGGCCGATGCCGATGCTGGTCAGCAGGAAGTTCTCGGTCTGGAAATAGCGCAGGATCTGGCCGCGGGTGGCGCCGAGCGCGCGGCGCACGCCGATCTGCTTGGTCCGTTGCTGCACCCAGAAGCTGGCCAGGCCGACGATGCCGAGCGCGGTCACGATCAGCAGGGCGATGCAGACCGACGCGAGCAGCCAGACCATCGAGCGGTCGGTCTGGTGGAACTTGTCGCTCATGTTCTCGAGGGTGTCGTTGTCGACGTCGACGATGCGCAACGGACCGTTCTTGCTCAGCGCTTCGGCGGCGCTCTTGAGCACTTCCTGGCGCCGCGCGGGGTCGGTACGGATCAGGTAGATGCCGCTGTTGTAGTCCACCTGGATCGGGAAGATCACCGAGTAGTCGGCGCTGGCCGGGCCGAATAGTTCGTTCGGACGCAGCAGATGTTCGACCACGCCGACGACGTGGGTCGGCGCGTCGCCCCAGCCGTAGAACACCTTGCCGATCGGGTCCTGGCCGGGGAACAGCATCTCGGCCAGCGAGCGGGTGACGATCGCCGAGGAGACCGGATAGTCCGAACCCGGCTCGCGGATCTTGCGGTAGCTGAGCAGTTCGTCGGCGTTGAAATCGCGGCCGGCGACCAACTTGAGCCCCATGGTCTTGAGGAACTGGTCGTCGCCGAGATAAGTCGTGGCATTGGTCGTCGGCACCGGTTGGTCGCGCTTGAGCTCCAGGCCGGTGTTCCACGACGACTGGCCGTAGCGCACCTGATTGGTCACGGTCGCCGCCTTGACCCCGGGCAGCGAGCGCAACACGGCCAGGTCCGACTTCGTCAACGAATCGGCATCGCCTTTCTCGTTGATGCCGCCGATCGAGAACCGGATCAGCTCGTTCTCAACCATGCCGCTAGGGCGCTGCATGCGGGCGATGCGGCTTTCGATCAGGAACACCGCATTGCAGATGATCGCGCAGGTCAAGGCGACTTCGAACACGATCAGCGCGGCGGCGGTCTTGTGCCGGCGCAGGGTGGACAGGATGGGGCGGATATCCATGGCGTGCCTCGACGGAAGATGGATCACTGACTCTTGAGCTGGATCGCCGGCGTCACCTGGCAGGCGCGCCAGGCCGGCAACAGCCCGGCGAGCACGCTGGCGACGACGGCCAGAAGGAAGGTAACGAGCAACATGGTCGGGTCGAGGCGGGCGAGGGCGGCATAGCTGACCGGCTGTTGGCGCACCGCCCACAGCCCCACCTGCGCCAACAGCAGGCCGAGCAGGCCGCCGGCCAGGCCGACGGTGCCGGCTTCGACCAGGCATTGGGCGAAGATCGCCCTGCGGCTCGCGCCGAGCGCGCGGCGTACGCCGATTTCGCTGGAGCGGCGCAGGAACTTGGCCAGCAGCAGGCCCACCGTGTTGAGCAGACAGACCAACAGGAAGCCGAAGGCGAGCCAGGTCTGCAGGCGCACGTCCGCGGGCACGACGCGCTTGAAATCCAGCCATTGCATGACGTCCTCGAGCACCGGCGCAGTCGGGCGTTCGAAGCGTCCGGCGCTGCGTTGCTGGGCGACATAGTTCTGCAGGTACTGGCGATAAGCCGCGACTTTTTCCGGTGTGCCCAGCTCGACCCAGTAAATCACCCAGGCGCACGGGGCGTTGATGCCGCGACTGCCTTCCGCATCGAGGTTGCTCTCGGCCCAGCAATCGAAGTTGCCTTGCGAGCTCATGTTCAGGTCGCGGCTGGTCGAGAACGGCAGGAACAGCAGTTCGCGTTCGCCGAAGCCGTTACGGTCGGACAGATCGTAGAACTTCGGCTGCGGGTTCCAGTCCCGGATCACGCCGACGACGCGGAACTCGCTCTTGTCGATCCACAGCGACTTGCCGACGCTGTTGCCGCCGCCGAACAGTTTCTCGTTGAGGGCGGCGCCGATCACCGCGACGCGGGCGCGGCGCGCATCGTCTTCGCCCGGCCACGGGCCGCCGTACTGGAACGGCACGCCGAACATGGCGAAGAAGTCGGTCGAGGTGTAGCGCGAGATCTGGCGGAACGGCGGCAGGCCGTTGCGGCGCGGCTCGATGGCGACGTCGCCGCCGCTCATCAGCGCCTGGCGGTCGCCGCGCTTCTCGCGCAGCAGCGCCTCGGCATCGAAGCGGGTCATGTCCTCGTGCGGCTCGTCGCCGGGCGTGTAGCCGGCCATCGGGCGCGGATCCATGCGCGGATGGAACAAGTGTTCGCTCCTGCCCGGCAGCGGATCGCCGGACAGTACGTAGAACACGGTCAGGGTGGTCATCGCCGCGCCGATGCCGAGCGCGATGGCGACCACCATCAACGCGGTCAGCACCTTGTTGCGCTTGAAGCTGCGCAGGGCGAGCTGGACGTAATAGCCGAACTGGCTGTTTCCGGTCATGGCGACGGTCTCAGACGAGGGTGGCGTCGGTATCGACGGAGGCCGTCGGCATCGGGGCGCGGATCAGGCTCGGCTCGGCCTTCAGGTCGGTGGCCATGCCGTCGACGATGTGCACGTTGCGCTGCGCGCGGGCGGCGAGTTCGGGGTCGTGGGTCACCATGATGATGGTCGTGCCCTGAGCGTTGATCTCTTCCAGCAACTCCATCACCCCGCGCGCCATCTGCGAGTCGAGGTTGCCGGTGGGTTCGTCGGCGAGCAGCAGGCGCGGCGTGCCGGCGAGCGCGCGGGCGATCGCCGCGCGCTGTTGCTGGCCGCCGGACAGTTCGGCCGGGTAGTGCTTCATGCGCGAGCCCAGGCCGACCTGGGTCAGGGCCTGCTCGATGCGCTGGCGGCGCTCGGCGGCCGGCATCCGCCGATAGCGCAGCGGCACGTCGCAGTTGTCGAACAGGTTGAGGTCGGGAATCAGGTTGAAGCTCTGGAAGATGAAGCCGATCTTCTGGTTGCGCAGGCGCGAACGCGCATCGTCGGACAGGCCGCGCACGTCTTCGCCGTCGAGCCGGTACTCGCCGCCGCTGAAGGTCTCCAGCAGGCCGGCGATGTTGAGGAAGGTGGTCTTGCCCGAGCCCGAGGGGCCGGTCACCGCGACGAATTCGCCGTCCCGTACGTGCAGGTCCAGCGAGCGCAGGGCGTGGGTTTCGACGAGTTCGGTGCGGTAGACCTTGGTGACCTGGCGCATGTCGAGCATGACGTGTTTCCTTTGGCGGTGGGCTTCAGCGGATCGCGAACATCGGCAGCGCGCACGCGGCCAGGTAACGGTGGATGCGGATCGGGCGGCGCGGTGCGGCTTGGTTGGCGCTGCGCGCGTCGCCGGCATCGCGGGCCTGGTCGAAATCGATCAGCTGATGCAGGCGCAGCGGCACGGCGTCGGTCAGCTCTTGCGAGCTCCACTGCGGGGCGAACGGGAAGTCGGTGGCGTGGTGTTGGGTTTGCATGATCATTCTCCACTGATGCGGACGGTTTCGGCGTTTTCGAACTGGTCGCTGCCGGAGACGACGACACGCTCGCCCGGCTGCAGACCTTCGAGGATTTCCACGGCGTTGAGGCTGCTTACGCCGGTACGGATGCTGCGGCGGGTGGCGACGCCGTTGGCGACGACATAGGCGCTGTTGCCGCCGGCTTGCTCCAGGAACGGGCCGCGCTCGACCATCAGCGCGTTGCGGCGGGTGTCCAGGACGATGCGCGCGCTCAGGCGCTGGCTCTGGCGCAGGCCCGGCGGCTGCTTGCCGGTGAAACGCAGGCGGCTGACCACCTCGCCGTTGACGACTTCGGGCGAAACCGCGGAGATCTGCGCCGCGAACGGCTGGCCGTTGCCGCTGGTGACCTGCGCCGGAATGCCGATCGCCAGGTCGCGGGCGAAACTTTCCGGCACCTTGATCTCGACTTCGAACACGCTCAGGTCGACCACGCTCAACACCGGGTCGTTGATCGCGACGTTGGCGCGTTGGGCGACCTGGACCTGGCCGACCTGACCGTCGAAGGGCGCGCGCAGGGTCAGCGCTTCGACCTGGCGCTGCGCCTCGACCGCGATCGCGCGCTGGCGATCGGCGAGCAAGCGCTTGTTGCGAGTGTCCAGCGCGGCGCTGCGGCCCTGGCGGCCGAGGTCGCCCTGAGCATGGCTCAGGCCGATGTCGGACTTTTTCAGATCGTCCTGGGCCTTGGCCACATCGACCTTGGCCACCGCGCCGCCTTCGAAGGCGCGCTGGTAGCGTTCCAGGTCGCGCAGCGCGGCGACGCGGGCGATCTGCGCCTGGTCGAGGTCCTTGCGCGCGGTCGAACGCGCCAGTTCGGCGTCGAGTTCGGCGCGGCTGGCCTCGGCTTCGAGGCTGGCCAGGGTGGCCTGTTCCTGGGCGAGCTTGCTGCGGAGTTCCGGGCTGTCGATCTCGGCCAGCACCTGGCCTTTACGGACCACGTCGCCGGCGACCACCTTGAGGTCGACCGAGCCGCCGGCGATGGCATACAGGATCGGGCTGTTGGCGGCGATCACCCGGCCGTCGGCGGCGATGTCGCGGACCAATTCGCCGCGCTTGACCTCGGCGATGCGCAGACGCTCGGCGTCGACCGAACGGCCACCCGCGCTCCAGCCCGACAGCAGCCACGCGCCCGCGCCCAAGGCGAGCACGCCGGCGCCGGCGCCGAGCAGCCAGCGGCGACGGTGCCGACCCTGCACGGTGGCGGTGGCGACTCGGTGGTCCTGCGCAGAAGTGTCGCGGATGCTCATTTCGGTGGGACTCGGGCTTGGCGGTTTATCCATAACCCAAGCACAACGCGTGCCAACTGCAAGTCTTTGATTTTTAAAGGCGGACACCGCCGTCCGGGTGTCCGTCCGGACGGACAGTGCGTCCGCCGGACGTGTCCGCCACGGGGCACGGATAGAATGCGGGCATCCCCCAAGGAGTTGCCCCAGCATGTGCGGAATCGTAGGTGCGATCGCAGATCGTGACGTGGTACCGGTTTTGATCGATGGCTTGAAGCGACTGGAATACCGTGGCTATGACTCGGCCGGCATCGCCGTGTTCGACGGCGCCGACCTGCGCCGCGTGCGCCGGACCGGTCGCGTCGGCGAAATGGAAGCGGCCGCCCAGGCCGAAGGCTTCAATGCCTCGGTGGGCATCGGTCACACCCGTTGGGCGACCCACGGCGGCGTTACCGAAGCCAATGCGCATCCGCACATCAGCTTCGGCGAACTGGCCGTGGTCCATAACGGCATCATCGAAAACCACGACGAGCAGCGCGAGCGTTTGCGCGCGGCCGGCTACAGCTTCGAGTCGCAGACCGACACCGAAGTCATCGCCCATCTGATCCACTTCCACCAGTCGCAGGGGGGCGACTTGTTGGCGGCGGTGCAGAATGCGGTGCGCGAGCTGGTCGGCGCCTATGCCATCGCCGTGGTCAGCAAGCGCGAACCCGACCGCATGATCGCCGCGCGCATGGGCTGCCCGCTGCTGATCGGCCTGGGCGAAGGCGAGAACTTCGTCGCCAGCGACGTCTCGGCGATCCTGCAGGCCACGCGCCGGGTGATCTTCCTGGAAGAAGGCGACACCGCCGACCTCACCCGCGCCCAAGTGCGCGTGTTCGACGGCACCGGCGCGGCGATCGAGCGCGAGGTGCACGTTTCCGATGTGTCGCTGGCCTCGCTGGAACTCGGCCCCTACCGCCACTTCATGCAGAAGGAAATCCACGAACAGCCGCGCGCCATCGCCGACACCATCGAAGCGGTGATGGACGACGGCAAGTTCTCGCCGGCGTTGTTCGGCGCCCAGGCCGAGTCGGTGTTCGCCGGCGTCGAGGGCGTGCAGATTCTCGCCTGCGGCACCAGCTATTACGCCGGCATGACCGCGCGCTACTGGATCGAAGCCATCGCCGGCCTGCCGTGCCAGGTCGAGATCGCCAGCGAATACCGCTACCGCGCCGCGGTCGCCAATCCCAAGCAACTCATCGTGACGATTTCGCAGTCCGGCGAAACCCTCGACACGATGGAAGCGTTGAAGTACGCCAAGTCGCTCGGCCACGACAAGACCCTGTCGATCTGCAACGTGCCGGAAAGCGCGATCCCGCGTGCGAGCCAGCTGGTGTACTACACCCGCGCCGGCGCCGAGATCGGCGTGGCCTCGACCAAGGCCTTCACCACCCAGCTGGTGGCGCTGTTCATCCTCACCGCGACCCTGGCCAAGCAGCACGGCAAGCTCTCGGCCGAGCAGGAAGCCGAGTTCATCGATGCGCTGCGCCACCTGCCGGGCAGCATCCAGCACGCGCTCAACCTGGAACCGCAGATCACCGCCTGGGCCGACCGCTTCGCGCCGAAGCAGCACGCGCTGTTCCTCGGCCGCGGCGTGCATTACCCGATCGCCCTGGAAGGCGCGCTCAAGCTCAAGGAAATCTCCTACATCCACGCAGAGGCCTATCCGGCCGGCGAGCTCAAGCACGGCCCGCTGGCGCTGGTCGATGCCGACATGCCGGTGGTGGTGATCGCGCCGAAGGACAGCCTGTTGGAGAAGGTGAAGTCCAACATCCAGGAAGTGCGCGCGCGCGGCGGCGAGATGTTCGTGTTCGCCGACCTCGACAGCCACTTCGGCGAATCCGAGGCGGTGCACGTGATCCGCACCCCGCGCCACGTCGGCGTGCTGTCGCCGGTGGTGCATGCGATTCCGGTGCAGTTGCTCGCTTACCACGCCGCTCTCGCGCGCGGCACCGACGTCGACAAGCCGCGCAACCTGGCCAAGGCGGTCACGGTCGAGTAAGCGCGTCGTCGTGCAGCGCCCAGGATGACTTGGGCGCTGCGTCTTCGGGCCGGTCGCGCCTGCGGCGGCATCGAGGGGGCCGGCCGGGTGGTGCTGCGGTATTTTCTCCGCTTCGTGCCCCTGGACTGCCGGGGCGGACTATCCCGGGCTGCAGGAAGCTGCTGAAGTAGTAGCGCGTGGCGCAGCACCGGGACGGGCCGCGCGCCGCCGCTCGACGGCCATCGCCGGGCGATGCGAACCGTCAACCGAGCGCTGTCCCCGCCATCGGAGTCGAGACCGAGATGACCGATACCGAGATCCAGACCGAACAGATTGCGACTGCCGCGGCGACGTCTGCCGCTGGAAAATCTACGGCCTACCGGAACGACCGCGCCCATGTCGTGCATTCGTGGTCGGCGCAAGCCTCCCTGGACCCGGTGGTGGTCGCCGGAGGCAGCGGTTCCCGCTTCTGGGACGAGAGCGGCCGGACCTGGCTGGATTTCTCCAGCCAGTTGGTCAACGTCAATCTCGGCCACCAGCACCCCAAGCTGATCGCCGCGATCCAGGCTCAAGCCGAGCGTCTTTGCACGCTCGCGCCCTATCACGCGAACGAAGCCACGGGCGAAGCGGCGCGATTGATCGCGCAAGCGGCTCCCGGCGATCTCGACAAGGTGTTCTTCACCAGCGGCGGCGCCGAAGCGGTGGAGAACGCGGTGCGCATCGCCAGGCATCACACCACCCGCATCAAGGTCCTGTCGGCGTATCGCAGCTATCACGGCGCCACCGCCGGCGCGATATCGCTGACCGGCGATCCGCGCCGTTGGGGCGCCGAACCCGGCATGCCCGGGACAGTCAAGTTCTGGGGGCCGTACGCGTATCGCTCGGCCTTCCATTCCGACTCCGAGGCGCAGGAGTGCGAGCGCGCGCTGGCGCACCTGGCCGATGTGCTCATGGTCGAGGGCCCGCATACCGTGGCGGCCGTCGTACTGGAGTCCGTCGTCGGCGGCAACGGCGTCCTGGTTCCGCCGGACGGCTACCTGCGCGGCGTACGCGAGCTGTGCGACCGGCACGGCATCGTCATGGTGGCCGACGAAGTCATGGCGGGGTTCGGGCGCTGCGGCGAGTGGTTCGCTATCGATCGCTGGGGCGTGGTCCCGGACCTGATCACCTTCGCCAAGGGCGTCAACTGCGGCTATGTCCCTTTGGGCGGCGTGATCATCAGCGAGCGTATCGCCCAGACCTTCGCTCAACGTGTATTCCCGGGAGGCCTGACCTATTCGGGCCATCCCCTGGCTTGTGCGGCCGCCGTCGCCTGTCTGAACGTGTATCGCGAAGAAGGCATCATCGAGCGCGTTCGCCGCCTCGGCGAGGAGCTGGTGCGGCCCGCGCTGGAAGCACTCAAGAGCCGGCATCCGTCGATCGGCGAGGTGCGAGGCCTCGGCATGTTCTGGGCCTTGGAGCTCGTGCGCGATCCCACCAGCCGCGAACCGCTGGTTCCGTACAACGCGGCCGGCGCCGACAACCGGCCCATGGCCGAGTTCGCGGCGGCGTGCAAGGACAAGGGGCTGTGGCCTTTCGTCCACTTCAACCGGGTGCACATCGCTCCGCCGCTCAACATCGGCGAAGCCGATCTACGGACGGGGTTGGCCATCATCGACGATGCATTGAACGTCGCCGACCGTTACCTGGCCCAATAACCGCGCCTTGGCCGAGCCGCTCCTCGCTTCGTGCAGCGCCTGAATCAGAGGCGTCCTGCCGCAGTGGAAGGAAGCCCGAAGATACCGGGCTTCCTTCCATGCCGCATCAGGCGGTGGCGGCTTTCTCCACCAGCGCATCCAGGCCGAAGATGTCGCGGGTGCTGTCGGAGAAGATCACCGAGAACACTTCATCATGGTTGCGGAAGGCCTTGAACTCGAGCGAGTTGCCGCTCGGGTCGCTCAGGAACATGGTCGCGTGTTCGCCGGGCAGGTCGCGCATGCGCACATGCGGCGGATCGATGAACGCATGCCCCCGCGACTTGATGCGGTCGGCCAACGAACTCCAATCCTTCCAGTCGAGGTTCACTCCGAAGTGCGGCACCCGTACGGTCTCGCCGTAGAACGCAGACCCGAACGAGGTCTCGGCGCCTTCGCTGCCGCCCGGCGTCTGGTGGATGACCAGGTGATGGCCGTAGAAGTCGAGGTCGATCAGATTCCTGGTCGACCGGCCCTGTTTCGCGCCGAGCACATCGCAATAGAACTGGCGGGCTTGTTCCAGGTCGTGCACGCCGATGGCCAGATGGAATTGACGGATGGTACCGCCGCCGCGGTCGCCGGCCGGTCCGAGAATGATCTCGCCGACCGCGGCGCGTTCGGCGGCGTCATGGCCGTCGGGCATCGTCGCTGCGTCCTGGATGTTCTGCCAGAACGAGGTCCAGGCCGTCATGCTGTCGCAGAAACCGTCCTGCAGCGCCTCGACGCTGCCGCTGTCCATGGACGCGATCTCGTCGCTGATGAGCTTGCGCAGGTTCTCGCGATGGGCGATGTCGTGCTCGCCGACATGCAGCTCCCAGAACTTCCAGGCGATCGTGTCCTTGTGTTGTTGGATGTACGGATTGAGCAGCAAATGCTGGTACAGGCGAGCGAGATAGATCTGGCATACGCACTCGCCGCCCATGCCGCGCAAGCCGATGCCGTAGGCCGTGCTGTAGGCGGGGTCGATCAGATTGGAACGGGTCTGGTCCAACAACGCGATGTTGCCGGCCAGCGCCATGCTGTCCAGCGGCGGATGAGCGATCCCGAGGCTGTCCAGGAACTCGTCGTACAACTCCGGATGCGCTTGGGTGTGGTCGCCTTCGCCCAACTCGTCGAGGAGAATGTCGGCGAGGAAACTGCGCATCCGTCCGGGCTGCAGCCTGGCGATCAACAGCGCGATATCGGTGATGTAATAAACGGTGAAGTAGCGGTATTGCGCCAGTAACGAGAACAGGCGATCCGGGCTGGCGGTTTCGACGAAGGAGAACATGTCCTTCGCCTGTTCGACGGTTGCATCCTGCAGAGCGTCGGCGAGTTTCCAGAACTGGTCGATGTCGACGACTTTGGTCGAACACGGCTGTGGTGGCGAAACAGTCTTCATCTTTTGGTCCGTCCTGTGATGACGAGAGTGGATGACTTGGATTGCCCGGGCCGCGCCGATCCCCGTGTTCGCCGTGGCCCGCTCGATCGAGTGCCTGCGGCGTGGGGCCGCCGTGCACGCGCTTTGCTTCGATAGCCTTCGCCTGTGCCAGAAGGCCGCTCGTGATCGCGATGCAAGTCACGCGATTGGCCGGAACTGATGCGAGGCAGGTCACGTTATCAAGCCGTCGCAGCACGTTCTGCGACGCCGGGAGCGTTCGACGAGGACGCAGCACGCCAGCCGAATGGCTGCGGCGCCGGGAGTCGTCGGCACCGGACTTGTCGTCTATCGAAGCGCCGGCCTGTCGCAGTAGCTGTGACCCGCGAGGCCGCCCGTTGTCGGGTGAGCTGAACAGGGACGATGCGTTTCGACCCGGCCGGAGCCGCGCCGGGCGCGGAGCAGGCGCGATCGCCGCGATACGCAGAGTCTTCGAAGGAGCGCACGCAGCGCTATGCGGGCCCAGCGCCTGCAGCGACTGCGGCGCAGCCGTCGTTTGCCGGGTTTGTGATGCGGTGGCTAACGCCGCTGTGACCTGCGCAACTGCATCGCTCGCGCGGATGGGGTTAGCTGAGCGTGTCCGTCGAATGTACTCATCCGACGACATTCGCGACGGACCGCGACCGCGCCTAAGCGCGCGGCTGGATGTTTCAAACCAAAGGAGATGGGTATGTCGATCGTTCGAGACTGGCTGGGCCGTACCGGTGCCGGCGTAGTGGTGTCGACCCTGCTTTGCTGCGTCGCGTTTACCGCCGGGGCATCGCAGATGAACGTCAATCCGGAGATGCTCGGCGCCGCCCAGCGCGATCTGGATTTATCCGCGACCCAAGCCGCCCGCTGGCTGCAACTGCAGAGCCAAGCGCCGGCGACGGCGGCGCTTGCGCAGCGGCGCCTCGGCGCGCATTACGGAGGGACTTGGATCGAGCGAGGGGAGAACGATGAAGTGCGATTGATCGTCGCTTCGTCCGATCCGCGCGCCCGGCTCACGCTCGAGGGCGTGCAACTGCGCAAGGTGCGTTACAGCCTGGCCGAGCTGGAAGCGGCGAAAGCGCGGCTGGATCGCAGCGCGCGGGCGCGGGTGCCGGGCATCAGCCGGCCGCTCGACGGCGTGCACGCCTGGCATGTCGACCCGGCCAGCAACTCGGTGCTGATCAGCGTGGCGCCGGAGCAGATGGAGCGTGCGATCGATTTCGTAGCCCTCAGCGGTGCAGGCAGCGGTTTGCTGCGTTTCACCGTCATGGAAGGCGTGCCGCAACCGACCGCGTCGGTCTACGCCGGCCGCGCTTACCAGAAGAGCGGCGGGTCTTCGTGCTCGGTCGGCTTCGCGGTGCGGCAAGGCGCGACCAAGGGCTTCGTCACCGCCGGCCATTGCGGCACGGTCGGCGAATCGATCTGGCTCGATGGCGCGCCTGCCGGTCACATCGCGGCGTCGGAGTTTCCCGGCGCCGACCGGGCCTGGGTGGCTCTCGGCGCTCAGCACGACGTGCTGCCGTGGGTGAGCAATTACGCCGGTGCGTATTTCTACGTGCGCGGCAGTAACGAGGCCCACTACAGCGCGGTGGTGTGCCGCTCGGGTGCGACGACCGGTTATCAATGCGGCTTCATCACCGCCAAGAACGTCACCGTGAACACGACCCGCGGTGTCGTTTATGGCCTGACCCAGACCAATGCCTGCGCCGGTTACGGCGACTCCGGTGGCGGTTGGATCGACGTGTACGAGCACGCGCAGGGGGTGACCTCCGCCGCCAACATCCTTCCCGGCGCGCAGCACAATTGCGGCCAGTTCACGGCGACGACCTGGTTCCAGCCGGTGAATCCGATTCTCGAGCTGTACGGGCTCAGCCTGGTCACGCTGTAAGCGGTACTCGCATCCCGCCGCCGCGTGTCGCGCGCGGCGGCACCATCGCAAGTCGTCGCAAGTCGTCGCAAGTCGCGACAGAAAACGGGAGCGCCTGGCGCTCCCGTTTTCTTTTGCGCCCACACCCGTATCGCTGCGCCGATCGGGCCATCGGTTTAGCCGTCGACAGGCGCGTCGCCGGTGCTGAATGCGCGATGCGCCGAATCCGTTTCATCCATGCAACGTCCTACGCCGCGCGGGCGTCGCGTTGTATTGCAGGTGATGGGCGCCATGGGCGCACTCAATCGATACCCAGGACCCGACGAGGCCGGACCGCCTCGCCGGACAGCGTTCCGACGCTGATTTCAAGGAGAACCGCATGCCCCCGGGCCGTCTGCTCAATCTCAACCAGATCGTCGCCGGCGTGCGCCCGGCCGTCGCCGTTGCCCCCGCCAAGTCCATCAAGATCGCCATGCCCGTTGCTGCGCCGGTGGCCGCGCCTGTCGCCGCACCTGCGGTGGTCGCGCCCGCAGCGGTTGCGGAGGTCGTCGCGCGTCCTGCGGTCATGCCGGTCATGCCGGCGATGCGGATCAACCCGGCGCTGCTGCGCGCGCAACCGGCGATCATCGCCCAGCTCGAAGGTCGGACGGTGCGGCCGCGCTTGAACGATCTGCGCCCGGGCTTGTTTCCGATCAAGGCCGATGCCGGCTTCGTGCGTTCGCAGTCGCCGCATCCGATCAGCCCGAGCGCTACGCCCGACGACCGCTGCCTATTCGAGGATCCGCATCATCCGCAGCAGCGCTATTGGCTGCCACGCTATCGCGTACGCAACGAAGGCGGCCGCTACGAGATCAAGGTCGCGCAGGCCCAGGACGGCCTGTGGGCGGTCAGCGTGGCGATGGAAACCTATCCTGCCGCCGAGATCGGCGACGCCGCGCGCAGCGCGCAGATGCTGCCGGTCGCGCGCAGTGCGGTGATTAGCTACCGCGCCGCCGGCACCGCGATCGAGCAACGCCTGCCGGTCGGCGAGTTGATCGACGACCCGCGCGGCGGCTGCGTGGCGATGCTGCGCCTGAGCCTGGCCGAACGCGATGCCTTGCTGCGAGCCTTCATGTCGAACGAGTCGCAGGCGCGCCTGCTCATCTCGCGTGGCTACACCGTGGCGGTGCCGTTGCCGGCCAGCCCGGCGCCGGATGCGCCCAAGCGCCAGTTGATGATGATCAAGGGCCAGATGCTGCTGTCGCGGGCGCCGCAGGCGAGTGTGTCGGCGGCCGCCTTGTCGCGCGCTTCGGCGGCGAGCCTGCGGGCGGCGCCGGCGGCGATGGTCAAGCCGGCCATGGGCAGGCCCGAGATGAGCAAGCCGGCGATGATGGCGCGCGGCGCCGCCATGCCGGGCATGCGCATGCACATCAAGCGCCGCGGTTTCGATGGCGAGCCGATCATCGTCCAGCCCGAGCCGGAGCCGCTACCGCAGCCCGAGCCGCAACCCGAGCCGGCGCCGGAGCCGCGCTACGACGTTTCCAACCAGTCGCAGGACTGGGCGATCCCGCTGTTCTTCGAGCCGGTGCTGCATCCCTATCTGTATCCGTCCGGCGCCCAGCCCGGCCCGGCGGCGCCGCGTTGGGTGGTGCATTCGCTGCGCTATCCGGCCAGCGGCGGCCGCAGCCATGCCTATTTCCAGGACATGAGCGACCCGGCGCGGATCTATTACCTGCCCGATGCCTTCAAACTTGCGCGCCGCAGCGAAGCGCCGCATGCGCCGTCGCTGGCGTTCCGCATCGACCAGGGCGCGGACGCCGACGACGCCAAGGTCGACCTGACCTGCGAAGTGCGCCCGGTCACCGACGGCGAGCGCCTGCTCGCCGCGCGCCGCGAACTGGCCAGCAAGGTGCCGGCCAGCGCCGACAACCCGCAGCGCGAGTTCGACCTGCGCCTGCTGCGCGCCAGCTCGACTTTGCAGTTGGCGCTGATGCGCGACGGCGCGATCCGCTTTGAGACGGTGCCGGCGGCGATCGACTGGGACAACGGTTTCACCGTCAACGAGCGTTTCGAGTTCGACGACTTCCAGGAAGTGTTCGCGGTGCTGATGTCGCTGTCGAACTCCAACCTGCTGCAAGGCAGCGTGGTGGTGTCGACCGGCATCAACGAGAACGTGATGGTGCCGGTCAAGCTCAACTTCGCCGACATGGAAGGCGAGCTGTTCCAGTCGATCGAAACCCCCGACCCACAGACCGGCGCGGTGGCGGTGCGCTTGCTCAACGCCACCGAGAGCAAGTTACGCATCGCCCGCCTGCCGACCTGGATCACGCGCGGCGAAGGCCTGGTCGAAGGCCGCATCGAAGGCCTGGACCTCAGCCAGCCGGTCGAGATCGCCCCGGAGCAGGGCGTCGATTTCGTGGTCCAGCCGACCGCCGCCCTGAGCGGCAGCGCGCCGGCCGATGCGATTTTCAACACCGCCTCGGTGCGCAGCATCCCCGACGGCGAGGCGATCATGAAATACACCCTGGACGAGACCATCGACCAGCAAACGGTGCGTCCGGTGCGGCTCATGACCACGCCCGAGGTCTTGCTCAACGCCGGCCACGCCGCGGGCGAGATCGCCAGCATCATCGTCGAGTTCCGCGGCAACAAACGCGCCGTGCTCGACGCCGCCAACCTCGCCGTCGACGTCGACGTGCCGGTGCCGTTGATGGACATCCTGTTGCGCCGCGACAGCGAAGGCTTCTACGAGTATCGGCAGACGGTGATGTACACGTCGGGCCAGAGCCTGCCGAGCACGCCCTGGTGCCGCACCGACGAACCCGCCGTATTGATCGCGGGGGCTTGAGCGATGTCGTTCTCGGGCCGCCCCGATTGGCGCATGCCGATGCAAGTCGGCGAACGTATCGCATTCGCCGCCTACGAGCGTCCCGGCGCGTTCCAGTTGCCGCCGGTGCTGCTCGCGGCGCACGGCGCCGGCAGCGAGCCACCGATGCGTCTCGACATCTTCCAGCAAGACCGCGGCAGTGCCGGGCTGGAGCGCTTCTCGATCCTGTCGATCGCCTTCGCCGCCGAGTTCGGCCTCGACGAGGCGCGCCGCGCCACCTTCGATGCCGGCCAGAACCTCGCCTTGTCGGCGTTGCCGAACGAAGGAGGCTGGTTACGCCTGAGCGCGGTGGAGGCCTTGGATCTGCCGCCGTCGCTCGGCGAGTTGTTGCCGCTCGACAGTGCCAGCTTGGGTTCGACGGGGTTGGCGGTGCGCCTGGACAGCGCCGCCACCGATCTGTTCGTCGCCGCCCTTCAGCGCGGTCTGCTCGCGGTCAACGGCCAGGCTTGGCTGCGCGTGCGCGGCGTCGCCGATCGCCTGCCGCTGACGGTGAACTTCGATCCGGCCGCGTTGTTGACGGCGGTCAGGACCCTGGGCGGCGGCACCACCACATTGGACCTGGCGCTGTTACGGCAGCGCTTGATCGACGCGCCGCAGAGCATGGGCCTCGGCCTCGCGGCGAGCTCCGGCGATCTGCTCAAGGAGCCGCTCGCCGATGCGCTGATCGATCGCCTCGTCGTGCGCTATGCCAACCTGCTGCCGTCGCCGGCCGATGCCGCCACCGGCGTGCGCGTCGCCTTCGATGCCGCGGCGATGGCGACCGGTTCGGTGCGCTGGAATCTGTCCGAGCCGGTGCTGGCGCCGCGCCTGTTCGCGGTCGAAGCCGACCCGCTCGGCCCGCTGCGCACTTTGCCGGCGGCAAGCCTGCACGACACGGTGGTGCGGCGTCACGACGTGCGCAGCCTGAGCAGCGGCTGGCGTGCGATCACGGTGCGGCCGAACCTGCCGGAGCGGCGTATCGGCATCGTCCAGGCGCAGGTCGACGTGCAAGTGCCGGCCAAGCCGCCGGCGCGCATGTTCACGATCAAGGCCTCGGCGCGACTCGCAGCGGCGGATCGTCCGACCACTCTGGACCTGCGCCTGTCGCCGAAGGAAGAGCTCAATTACGCGTGGCAGGCCACGGCCCTGCTGCTGTCGGACGGGCGCGCCGAAACCATCAAGGGCCCGCTGCGCAATTCGAGCCGCGAGCATCTGTTGGTCGCGCCGGACGACTTCGGCCTGCGCTTCGTGCCGGTCGAGGCCGAGCCGGTGTTCGTCGAGCAGGCCGACATCGAAGTCGAGTGCAAAGGCCTGCGCAAAGGCAAGCCGTGGTCGGCGCGCGCGAACCTGGACCGCAGCTCGGCCAGCTTCGCCTTCGCCATTCCGGCCGACGTCGAGCAGGCGACCATCCGCGCCAACGCGCGTGCGCGCAGCGACGGCACCCAGCGGGCGATGGCGCCGGTCGATGCCGAAGCTTTGCGCCTGGATGCCTTCAGCTTCGAAGGCAGCGGCTCGCGCGAGTTGGCCCTGCATTGCGAATTCGACGACGACGCGCCGCAGCGGGTGATCGAAATCGCGCCCGAAGACGCCGTCGACCAGCCTGCACGACGCAGGCAGGTGAGATTCACCCGCAGCACGCCGCAGGCGCAGTGGACCTGGCTGTCGCTGTCGCCGTTCCGTTCCGGCTATCGCTGGCGCTGGTCGGCGCAGTCGCCCTGGTCCGAGGTGTTGCAACCCGACACGCCGCTGCAGTTGCACAGCAGCGACGCCCCAAGGACGACGATCGGAGAACGCACATGAGTGCCGGCGACAGCAGCGACAATTACGAAGACATTCTCGGCGTGTGGGTGGCGCCGGCCGACGAAGCGGCGACCTGGCATTACCGCGCCCGTTCGCCGGGACTGGCCAGCGGCGCCGACGGCCGGCCGCAGTTCAACCTGATGAGCGTCGGCAGCGTGGTCATGCTGGCCCTGACCAGCGCCTGGGGCGTGTCGGCGGCGACCTTGGATGCGATCCGGGTCGAACTGGCGGGGCGCGCGCAACTGCCGCTGGAGCGGGTGACGCTGCGGCAGGCGCCGGTGACGGTCGACGGCGCAAGCCTGATGCTCGGCGACGGCCAAGGCGCTTATGTCGCGCTGGCCCACAGCAAATCGTCTGGCGTGCCGCCTTACCACGCCGCCTTCAACGTCATGCTCGACGGCGAGCAGGCGGCGAAGGTGCGCAAGGCACTGCAAGGCGAACACGGTTGGATGGCGGTGCGCTACGCCGTCACCGATGCCGCGCCGATGCGGCGCAGTGCGTCGGCCTATCAGAGCGAATCGGTCGAGGTCGATCTGTCGTTGCGCTCGCGCCAGGGCGATGAGGCGATGAGCGCCGGCTTATACCGGCAAAGCCAGGTCGACACCGACGACGGCGGCGATGCCGACGGAACACAGCAGTACACGGCCGATGCCGCCGATTGGGGTCTGCCGCGTAGCTAGAGTTGCGGGTCGGTGGCCGTCGTGCGCGGCGGCCGGCCCGGTTGGATCGTCTCGCGACCGCGAACGCGCTGGCATACGCCGTTCGCGGAGCGGTTCGGGTCCGTGGGTGACGCGCATTGCGTCGGCGGCGATGCCGCCAGGGAAAAACGACGAGAGCCGCGCGCGATGTCGAATCGCGTCGATGCCCTTCGCCTTCGATACACCGATTCGCGCCCGCAAGCGCGCATCGATGGGGGCATGTGCGCGCTCGAAACGTCGCTGAAAACAGCTGGAAAAAAAGTGTGATCGTTGTCCGGTGCGAAGCGTCGTCGGCGTTTGAATCATTCGTACCGAACTACGTTGCGTCGCGAAGCACGGTCGTGACATCGCACGGAAAGGGCACGCAGGACAGTCGCGGAACAGGCAGGCGCGCAACAGGAACGCGCGCATTTCAGACATCGGATAAGGAGCAGGTCCATGCTTAAGATCGACAACGTAGATACGCTTCACGACCATGTGGTCTATGGCGACGACGCCAACGACTTCACCTATTACATCATGCCGAACGCGCCGAACTTCGCGAAGATGGCCAGCGGCGGTCTGGCGCTGCGCTTCGTCGAGTACGGCCAGATCCGCGAGGACGGCGGCAAGAAGTTCGGCGGTTTCATCGCCTTCGACACCGAGCTGTCGGTTCCCGCCGACGTGCAGACCAAGATCGCCGCCGAGCTGCAGAAGAAGCTCGCCGAAAAATACAAGGGCAAGACGCCGCCGAAGGTGGCGATCGCGCCGGTGACCTGGACCGACGGCACCGTCGAGCTGCTGCTGACCGAGGGCGGCGCCCTGGTCGAGAAGATCCGCGGCGCCGGCAAGCCTTCGATCTACGGCAAGAACGTGGCCTCGTTCATGGTCGAGCTGTCCGAGCTGGGCACGGCGATCTTCAAGGAAACCCTGAGCACCGGTTCGGCTTCGGCGGTGCAGGTCGTCTACAAGATGAACCTGTACATGCGCCTGCCGGAAATGAAAGCCTGGGGTACCTGGAACGCCTCGGAGTTCTACAGTTTCGTACAGACCATCGACACCGAAGACAACTGGTACAGCGAGGACAGCTACACCGAGGCGGTCAGCTCCAGCCGCTGGAAGAACGACGTCACCAAGAGCCACTTCGAGTTCGTGCAGGCGCCGAACCTCAGTGCGGAGGACAACGCCAAGCTCGAGGCCGACATCCGCGCGATCATCAACAAGCAACTGGAAGCGGCGGTGCAGCGCAACCTGCTCAAGGAAATCGCCGAGGTCGACCCGAACACCAAGGAGCTGCAGGAAGGCCAGGACATCGAAGACATCCGTCGCAGCATCAACAAGACCCAGATGGCCAACGTGCGGGTGGAGTGGAGCGAGGCCAAGGCGGTCATCGTCAACCGCAATCCGCAGGGCATGCTGCCGACCATCACCTCGCTCAAGGACGACAAGAACAAGCCGCTGAAGTGGGAGGATTACTACTCCAAGATCAACCTGGACGAGTTCCTCAAGACCGTGCAGGTGGTGATGCGGGTCAACGCAGACTTCGCCAACCTGCCGATCCACAGCGTCGAGGTCAAGATCCGCTACCCTTACGGCCCGAACAAGAAGGTGCAGGAATTCGTCTTCACCAAGCCCGACGACGTGGCCAAGTTCGAAGCCTTCGTGCATGAGGGTAAGCGCGACTTCACCTATCAGGTAACAGTCAACTACAAGGGCGCGACGTTCAAGCAGGTGTCGGAGGAGATCAAGACCGACGACACCAACCTGACCATCAACGTCGACGACCTCGGCGTGCTCGCGCTCGACATCGGCCCCGGCGATATCGACTTCGCCCAGGTGCCGCGCACTCAGGTCACGGTGCGCTACAAGGGCGGCAAGCAGCCGGTCGAAGCCAAGTTCAACATGACCAAGGACACGCCGACCTTCCAGCTGCGCAAGATCATCGGTGCGCCGCGCACCAACGACATCGACCTGGAGTTCCTGTACACGCTCGCCGACGGCCGCCAGGTCAAGAAGACGGCGAAGCAGCAGGCCAAGGAGCTGTACGTCGACGACCCGTTCTCGGCATCGAAGACCATCAGCTTCCGCGCCGCCGGCGATCTGGCCGCGGAGATCGCTTCGATCACCGTCGATGCCAGCTATACCGACACCGCCAACAAGTACGCGCAGAAGAGCATCGTCACGTTGTCGAGCGAGATGACTTCGTTCGACTGGACCTTCCCGGTCGTCGACGAAGCCCTGGGCGAGGTCAAGTACTCGGTCACCACCTTGTTCGCCGACGGCACCAGCAAGGAAGAGGCCGAAAAGGTCGCGACGCGCTCGACCATCCTGGTCGGCAAGAAGCTCGAAGCGCTGGAAGTGGCGGTGGTGCCGGACTTGCTCAATTGGGATGAGCTGAAGATGGTCAGCGTGGCCTTGTCGCACGGGCCCAAGCGCATCGACCTGCGCTTCAAGCCCGGCGACGAGGAGAAGAGCTGGAAGTTGCCGCTCAACGACGGCGACGCGCCGGAGTACAAGGCCACGGTCACCTACTTCCTCAGCGACGGCAAACGCAAGGTGGTGGGCCCGGAGACCAAGACCGACCTGACGGTCTTCCTCGAGCTTCCGGCCGCCTGATCGCACGCAGCCCGGCCACCCGTTGGCCGGGCCCTGCGACGGCCGACGCGTCACCCGAACGTTCCATCATGCTTGACTCGGAAGGAGTCCGATCATGCTTCTCCTCGACAGCCGCACTCGCGAGATCAACGGCATCTCGGTCTTCCCCGACCATGCCGATCCCGAGCAGTGGTACTACATGCCGACCACGCCGCACCTGACCACGGTGCGCGACAACACCCTCGGCATGGACGTGCCGCAGTTCCTCCTGATCGGTTTCCGCGGCGACGCGGGCACCGGCGGGTTCCTCAATTTCGACTGCAACATCGGCGCCAGCCAGAAACAGCTCGACGATCTCGCCCGCGAGATCGCCAACAGCGAGAACCTGCGCAACAAACCGCGCATCGCGCCGGTGCCGCTGGAAGACGGCACGGTGAAGCTGCTGATGCTCGGCAAGGCCAGCGGCGACGTCGCGCCCACGCCCGGCGCCGGCCCGCAGTTCGTGCTCAAGATCGACCAGTCGGCGAAACCGGCCCTGTACGGCTCCAACCAGGCCGCGTTCTCGGTGCGCCTGGACCAGGACGGCTACACGGTCATGGAGCAGTGCCTGGAGGGCGAGATCCTGCCGGTGGCGGTGATCTACTCGCTGGATTTCCTCGGCCTGCGCCCGGCCTACAACATCAGCCTGAAGGTCGATTGGGAGCGGGTCCAGAAGCACATGGACGAAAGCTTCTCCGGCGGCAACATGTTCTTCTCCACCGAGATCGGCAAGGCGGTCGACGAATTGGTCGATAACCGCGCGATCGTGCTGGAGGCCGACACCTTCGTCGCCGAGGGCGACGACACCCGCGGCATCATCGACCGCCGCGACGCCGCCCTGGCGCAGGTGCGCAACATGATCACCGACGCCTTCTTCCAGGTCAGCCTGCCGCCGTGGACGCCGGAGAAGAAATCCGACTTCGAGCGCGGCCTGGATGCGATCGGCAAGTTCGCCGCGCAGTCTTCGGCCCAGGCAGCCGGTGGGCCGATCGGCGCGCTGATGCCGAGCTTCAGCTACAAGCGCATGGACTACAAGCGCGTCGACAAGAAGAAGCTCAACGTCAACTTCTCCGAACGCGTGGCGATCAAGCGTTCGATCTATCCGCAGGGCCATCTGGCGGCCTTGTTCAAGACCATCCGCGAGGGCAGCGTGCCGCGCGAGCGCCTGGTCAAGCAGATCAGTCTGGACAACGACTTCTTCAAGAAGCGCCGGGTCAAGGTGATTTCGCGCGCCGACCTGGCTGCCGACGACATCGGCAGCATCAACGTACGGGTGCGCTATGGCGACAAGCCGATGAACGCTTTGCTCGGCGCGAACGCCGGCGAGGCCAGCTTCGAGTGGCTGAGCCAGCTCGAACGCGGGGCGATGAAGCGCGACGTGCAAGTCGAATACGAAGTCAGCTTCAAGGGCGTGGACGCGGCCGAACGGCCGACCAAGCTCAAGTCCAAGCCGCAGATCTACGACGTCGAGAACATCGAGATCATCCCGCGCGACTTGTACACGATCAACACCGTGCCGGTGCTGGCCGAGAACTTCCCGTGGGAGCGCTACAGTTCGGTCGATGTGTTCCTGCGCTACCGCGACCCGGCCAACAAGATCAACCAGAGCGACCTGGTGCGGCTGACCAAGGATGCCCCGGGCGGCAACTGGAAGATGTTCATGCTCGACCCGGCCAAGGTCAACTACGAGGTGCGCACCGTGTTCCATGCGATCGCCGGCGGCGATGTGGTGCGCGATTGGACCACCCAGGACGAGCCGCAAGTGACGGTACGCAACCCGTTCCCGACCCGGCGCGTGGTGCAGGTGGTGCCGAACTTCAACTGGAGCGAGGTGCAGGAGGCCTTCGTCGACCTGCGTTACGTCGATCGCGCCAACGACCTGCTGGAGGAAAAGCAGATGTCGTTCCAGGAAGGCTCCGCCGCGCAGACCTTCGCCGTGGACCTGCGCAACCCCGAGGTCAAGGGCGTGTTCTACAGCGTCAGCATCCTCTACAAGGACGGCCGCGACATCGAGGAAATCCCCGAGTCGGTGACCAACGGCAACCGGGTGATGCTGAAGTCCGGCATGAAGGGCCGGCGCATCGTCACGGTCAAGCCGCCGGCCGATTTCGCCAAGCGCAAGATGCGCCGCACCAAGGTGTCGCTGCGTTTCGAGGACTTCGCCGGCGGCCTGTCGTTCGCCGAGGACTTCGAGTTCGACAGCGCCCAGGCCACCGGCGAGTTCGAGTACGACTACCTCGACCCGGCGCGCATGCGCTACGAGTACAAGGCCAGTTACCTGCTCGAGAACGGCACCAACAAGACCACCAACTGGGCCGCGACCGACGCGACCGATCTGGTGTTGAAGATGCCTTGAGGTTCGCCGTGGCTGTCCGTCCCCGCGGAGGCGGGGATCCGGTGGCGATGGAGTCGTTGGATTCGATCTCTATGCGTGTCCGCTGGTCGCGGCGCGCCTGAGGTCGGCGACGACTTCGCGGTCCCGGGCTGCGGCGCGCAGCGAACGCGCCAGGTCGCCGCACCGCCGCGGGTTACGCCCCGCGGCGGTGAGGTCCCCACGTACAAGGATCGTTCCGCCGCGCGCATGCCGCCGCGAGGAACTCTCGAATTCTGGAGTTCGTCATGCTCAGCCTCGAAAAGCCGATCACCGTCGACGGCATCACCGTGTTCCGCGATCACGCCGACAAGAACCAGTTCTGGGTCTTGCCGGGTCCGCCGCAGTTGGCCGTGCGCGCGGCCGACAAGCGCAAGGAATTCAGTTTCCTCAAGTACCGCGTCGCCGACGCCACCGCGGCCGACAAAGGCGGCGGTTTCGTGATGTTCGTGACCACCCTGCAGCTGTCGCCGCAGATGGAATCGAAGATTATGGGCCGGCTCAATTCCGAACCCGGCGTGTCGCCGCCGGTGCGCCTGACCACCGCGACCTTCGAGGAAGGCTCGGTGCAATGCATCGCCTTGAACGTGCAGGGCAGCGGCGGCACCTCGGCGCAACCGGCAGCGCCCGGCACCTTCAACGCGGTCGAGCACATCCTCGGCGCATCGGTGCCGTCGATGGACGCGGCCAACCGCGCGGCCTTCAGCCTCAGCCTGTCAGCCGAGGGCGCGACGATACTGGAGCAGGCGCTCAGCGACGGCATGACCCCGATCGGGGTGATTTACGATCTCAAATATCTGGCGATGCGACCGGCCTTGCGGGTCACCATCACCGCCGATTTCGAGCGCATCTTCAATCACTTCAGCGCCAGCCTCGAAGGCCAGTACGCCTGGTTCAAGGCCGGCATCGACGCGGCGTTCGAGTCGCTGGTGCAGAACGGCGTCATCGACATCCAGGTCGAAGCCTTCACCGACGCCGAAGACCGCCGCGACCAGGAAAAGTGGGCGCTGGATTTCTTCAAGGACGATCTGCTGAGCAAGTGGTTCGAGCCGACCCTGACCCCGGGGCAGTTGGCGACCGATGCGGCGCGTGCCGGCCCGGGCACGGGAACCGGCAGCAATACCGGCGGCACCGGTGGCACCGGTGGCACCGGTGGCGGTACCGGAGGCACTGGCGGTGGTACGGGAGGAACCGGTGGAGGCACCGGTGGTACCGGGGGCAGCAGTGGCGGCTCCGGCGGCGGTACAGGAGGTACCGGCGGGGGCGGAACCGGTGGCGGTACGGGCGGCACTGGCGGCGGCACTGGCGGTACGGGCGGCGGAACGGGTGGAACCGGCGGCGGCACCGGTGGTTCAGGTGGCGGCACCGGAGGAACCGGAGGTACAGGCGGCACTGGCGGCACTGGCGGTGGTACGGGCGGTACCGCGCCCGGTGGCGGCTTCAACGGCACCAGCGGCACTACGACCGGCACCGGGGGCGGCACTGGCGGCGGCACCGGCGGCACAGCACCGACCGCGCCGCAGATCCAGCCGGCCGGGCTCGCGGTCGAATTGCAGGAACCCACGCCCTTGCCCGCGGGACAGTCGGTCACCCACACGCCGGCCGCGAACGGTTTGGCCGAAACCATCACCGTGACCGGCGCCGGCGCGGTGGTGAAAGTCGAGAGCCAAGTGGTGACGCCGGACGCGCAAGGGCGCATCACCGTCACCGTCAATCCCGACTCGAACAAACTCATCGAAGTCGAATGGCCGGCGGCGACGCAGGAGCAGACCTTCGGCCTGTTCTTCGACTTCGACAAGCCGGCCGCTGCCGGCTGGCGGCTCAATCCGCCGTCGCAGCAATACCGCGCCTATGTGGAAAACACCACGACCGATCCGCGCTACCGCGATGCTTCCGGTACCTTGCGCATCGAGGGCGACGGCAACTGGAGCGGCCCCGAACGCGGCGCCGCACGCCTGGAGGCCTGGGTGCGCAGCCTGCCCGCGCCGCGTAACATGCGTCTGGAAGCGTATGCCAGCCACGAGCACGTGAGCGGCGCGAACGAAACGCAGCGCAATGCACACAACCAGGCGCTGTCGCAGCGGCGGCTGGAAGTCGCTGCCGCGGTGGTGCGCCGCGGCGGCGGCAACTTCACCATCACCCCGGCCAACGCGCACGGCGACAGCCCGGCAAGCGGACGTCCGGGCTCGCATTCGGCGATGGGCGGCGACCCGGACAATCGCGTCGTCCATGTCATCGGCCGGGTCGCCGGCACCACGCCGAGCCGCTGGCGCGGCCGTCTGGCCCGGCCGGCTTCGATCACGCCGCAGCCGCAGCCACAACCCCAACCTCAGCCCCAACCTCAGCCCCAACCTCAGCCTCAGCCTCAGCCGCAGCCGCAGCCGCAGCCGCAACCGACGGTGCCGACGCCGCCGACCGCGATGAGTCTGTCGCTGAAGCTCAAGTTCGTGCGCCAGGAAGAGCGCAAGAAACTGACCCTGCGCTACAACCGCGCCGAGGCCACGCGCCGCACTTATGCGCCGCAGGGCTTCTTCGGCTTGATGCTCGGCGACCTCAGCGACAAGTCGAAGTACTTCAAGGAAATCGACCTCGACGATCCGTTCTTCCGCCAGTTCGCGGTCGAAGCCAGCATGCCGATCGCGTTCGAGCCGATCAATTTGTTGTCGGCGCAGGTGGCGCTGGATTACGGCGACAAGAGCAAGCCGCGCGATCACAAGCATGCCGACTTCGTGTTCGGCCCGGGCGAAACCGGGGTCAAGCGCTTCGAGGTGTTCATGAACGCCACGCGCGATATCGACTACGACGCGTCGTATCAGTACCACTTCGACCCGCAGTCCGACTGGGCCGCCGACCGCACCTCCTACACGATCCCGGCCGCCTCGACCGAAGACCGGACCATGTTCGTGAACCCCTACGAGCACGTCGAGTTCCGCCATATCGAAGCGATCCCGGGCGATATCGACTGGGACGTGGTCGACTCGATCGACGTCAAGCTGCAGGCGCGCGGTTACTCGCAGCCCGAGCCGAAGACCACCTTGAAGCTGACCAAGGAGTCCGGCCCCAAGACCTGGCGCCTGCGCGGCGCCAAGCCCGGCCCGGCCAACCGCGGCGTGACCTATCAGCTGGTGCAGCGGCGCAAGGGCGTGGCCAATCCGGACCCGGCGACGCCGCCGGTCGAGCTCGACGTGCCGCAGTTGATCGTCCACGACAGCTTCGAGGATGCCTTGCAGCTCGAGTTCATCCCAGTGTTCGACCCGGCCATGGTCAAGCGCGTCTACATCGACGTGAAGTACGAGGACGGTGCCTACAAGCGCAACGAACGCATCGAGATGGCCGGCAGCCAGACCGATCCGGTCAAGCTGCGCATCGCCCTGAAGAACAAGGACCTGCGCAATTACCGCCGGCGCTTCACCTTCGTCGGCATGCAGGGACAGTTCGATCAGCGCGCCTGGGTCGCCGAGACCGAAGAACTGGTCGCGGTGCAGTGACATGCGCAGCGATACCGTCATCGACACGCGCGGCGGTACCGGAGCGGCCTGGCTCGCGCCGATGCAGCAAAGCCTCGGTGCCGACATCGCCGGCCCGGTCGCCGCCACCTTGCGGCGACTCGGCACGGTGCTGCCGGCGCAGGCCGCCGCCGCCGCTGGCCTGTTGGGCGACGTACTCGCGCCGCTCGGCCGTTCGGTCTGGCCGGAAGTGGCCGGCAGTTTCAGCAGCCTGACCAATACCGGCATGCCGGTCGAATTCTCCTGGAGCTCGCGCGAGCCGGTGGTGCGGTGGGCGGCCGAAGTCGCCGCGCCGGAAGTGGCCGATCGCGAGCGGCTCCTGCTTGCCGCACAGGCCTTGGATTGGCAAGGCGATTTGGGACCTTGGCTGGACCTGCAGCGCGAAGGTGCGATGAGCTTCGGGGCGTGGGCGGCGGCGCGCCATGGCGAAGGCACGGCGACCAAGCTCTACGTCGACCTGCCCGATGGGCGTTTACCCGCGGCCTGGCGCGACAAGCATGTGTTGTTCCGCTCGAACCTGATGACCTGGCGTCTGAGCGGAGTGAACTGCGACGGCAGCGTCGAGTTCTATGCGCGCGCACAGGAACTTGATTGGCGTGCCTTGCAAGGGATGGCAGTTGCGGTGCTCGGCGACAGCGCCGCGATGATGGCCATGCTCGCCCGGGTCGTGCCGGGTTCGGAGTTGCCGCGGCCGAGCGGTATCAGCCTGGCGTTCTCGGCCGACGGTTCGCCGCGTGCGTTGAGTTGGTTCGTCGTGGCCAAGGCGATGTTCCGCGACGATGCCGAAGTGACGGCCAAGCTGCGCAGCCTCGCCGACGGCGCGCCAGCGCAGCTCTACGAGGCCTTGGCGGCCGGGCCGGAGGACGGGCGCTGGCGCCACGGCATGATCGGCGTGGTCGCCGACATTGCCGGCCGCAGTTGGGTGCAATGCGGGCTGCGGCCGACCTGAGCCTGCGTTCATCGGTCGTGGGTGTTTCTGCGCCAAAAAACAAAAAGCCCGGCGATGCCGGGCTTTCCGTCGACGCTCGACGATCCGCAGATCGGTCGACCGCTCAGTTGACCGGTGCGTAGCGCAGGGTCAGGAACCACTCGCGGCCGGGCTGATTGAAGTACGAAGAGGTTTCGTACTCGCGGTCGAACACGTTGGCCACGCGTGCCTGCAGGCTCAGCGCGGGGGTGATCGCGTACTCGGCGCGCAGGTCGAGGGTGCCGTAGCCGCCCAGGCGGGTGCTGTTGGCGACGTCGTCGTAGCGCGAACCCGAGCCGACCGCGGTCGCACCGAAGCGGAACTTGCCGAAGCTGCGGTCCAGGTCGATGCGGGCGCTGTGCTTGGCGCGGCGCGGCAGGTCGTTGCCGCGGTAGAAGCCGACGCGGTTCTCGGTGTCGAGGACGCTGGCGCTCGCCGCCAGGGTCCATTGCGCGAACGTGGTGTCGATGCCGATCTCGGCGCCGCGCATGCGCGCCCGGTCGATGTTGTTGGGCAGGTTGATCGACGAGTCGTAGGTGATCAGGTCGTCGGCGCGGGTGTCGAAGCCGTCGATGCGGGCGTTGAAACGCTCGCCGCGATAGGCCAGGCCGAGCTCCCAGGTCTTCGACTCTTCCGGGCGCAGGGTCGCGTTGCCGAAGAACGGGTAATACAGCTCGTTGAAGGTCGGCGCCTTGAACGCGGTGCCGTAGCCGACGGTGACGCGCCAGCGCTCGGCGAAGTTCAGGCCCCAGGCCGCGCCGCCGGTGGTGTGGCCGCCGAACTGTTCGTTATCGTCGCGGCGCAGGCTGGCCTCGAACGACTGCGCGCCGAAGCGGCCCTGGTACTGGACGAAGCCGGCCTTGTTGTCGCGCTCGCTTTCGTCGTACACGGTGTCGCTGTCGACACGGTCGCGCAACCAATCGAAGCCCGCGGTCAGCACGTGGCCTTCGGCCAGGGTGAAGTCGCCCTGCAAGGTCGCACTGTCGCGATCGGTCTTGAAGAACCCCATCGGTACTTCGCCGAGGAAATTATCCGAGCTGTCGACGTTGCGGCCGGCCAGCAACTGTAGGTGGACGGTTTCCGACGGACGCCATTGCAGCTTGCCGCCGATCACCTGCTGCACGGTCTCGGAGCGGTTGACGAAGCTGCCGTCGTAATCGTTTTCGCCTTCGGCGCGCAGCGCCTGGCCTTCGATGCTCCACTGCTCGTTGAACTCGAGGCCGCCGCGCAGCGACAGGGCGTGGTTTTCGTAACCGTCGCGGTCGGGTTCGTCGGTGAAGCAGCCGGCGAACACCGGGAAGCCGGCGCCGCGGCAGGCGTTGATGCCCTCGGTCTTGCGGAAGCTGTAGTCGGCGCCGAACCAGCCGCGCTCGCTGCGGCCGCCGAAGCCGGTGCCGAATTCGAGGCTGTCGTTGCTGCCGCCGCCGATGTGCACGCGCGGCGCGAAGCCCTGCTTCTCGCGGCGGGTGAACACCTGGATCACGCCGCCGATGGCGTCGGCGCCGTACAGGCTCGAACGCGGGCCGCGCACGATCTCGATGCGGTCGATCAGTGCCAGCGGCAGGTCCTGCAGCGCGGCCAGGCCCGAGGTCGGCGAGCCGACGCGGATGCCGTCGACCAGCACCAACACGTGGTCGGACTCGCTGCCGCGCAGGAACAGGGTGGTGAGCTTGCCGGCGCCGCCCTGGTTGGAAATGGTGATGCCGGCGCGGCCGCGCAGCAGGTCGTTGAGGTCGCGCGCCTGGCTGCGCTGGATGGTCTCGCGGTCGAGCACGTCGACCGGGGTCAGGGTGTCGTTGACGCTGACCGCGGTGCGGTTGGCGGTGACCACCACCTCGTCGAGGTCGGTGGCGTCGCCGGCCGGAGCGGCGAGGGCGGCGGTGGGCAGCGCCAGCGCACAGGCGATGGCGAGCGACAGATTCAGGGCGTACGTGTTCGGGGCGGACATGGGTAAAGCTCCAGCGCGCGCACCCGGGGGCGCGCGACGACGACGGCGGAAGACGGTTGCGAGGAGGCAGCGGGCCGTGCAGACAGCCGGATAGCAGCCGCCGCGACGCCCTCCGCATCGCAACCTGTGGCGCCTCAAGGCCGGTCTCCGGACTCGCAAGCGCAGCGCCGACGCGGGGTCGGGCGGCCGATCGCGGCGCCTTCCCGTGCCGAGCACAGTGGCGGTTGCCGCGATCTGTCTTGCTTACCGTTGCGGGGGCAGTGCCGGACTGGCGCCGATCTTCCCGCAGGAGAGGGCGCGTCACCGGCTTCCCGTTTCAACCCGGCGATGGAGAAAGCCGCCGGGTCACCTTGAAGCGGTGCGCAGTCTACGCGAAGCCGGCGCCCGGGGCCAAAGCCGCGGACGGGCGGAGCGGCCGGCCGGAGGGGCGCAGCGGCGCCGACGGGCTCAGTCGCGCCCGTCGTCCTCGTCGTGGCCGCCGGGGCGGTCGTCGTCGTCCAGGCCGGTGCCGTCCAGACCGCCGGCCTCGAACGCGTCGTGGCGTTCTTCGGCGTGCACGGTGGTGTGCACCGGCGCGGCGGCCGGCTTGTTGCGCGGCGGCGGCAGCAGCGCGGTCGCGGCTTCGGCGGCCTGGATCAGCTGTTGCCGGCGCTCGTCGCTGATCTCCTGCCAATGGCAGTCCAGCAGCGCGCCTTCGATCGCGTACAGCAGGTTGAGCGTCGGCTTGAAGCCGGCGCGCTTGACGCGCATGAAGGCCTCGACCGTGCCGATCGCGGAAATGTCCTCGTGCGTGCGCAGGCCGACCTGGCGCAGCCAGGCCGCGCTCTTGGGGCCGATGTTGCGCATCTTCGGCGCGGTCATGCCAGCGCCTCCACGTACACCCGCGCCAGCGCTTCCAGGCCGGCCTGGTCGTCGGCATCGAAGCGGTCCGGGACCGGGCTGTCGAGGTCGAACACGCCGATCAGGGAATCGCCGTGGACCAGCGGCACCACCACTTCCGAACGCGAGGCGGCATCGCAGGCGATGTGGCCGGGGAAGGCGTGCACGTCGGCGACGCGTTGGGTCTGGCGGGTCGAGGCGGCCGCGCCGCACACGCCCTTGTCGAGCGGAATGCGCACGCACGCCGGCAAGCCCTGGAACGGGCCGACCACGAGTTCTTCGCCGTCGTAGAAATAGAAGCCGACCCAGTTGAGTTCCGGCAGGGCATGGCTGACCAACGCCGACAGGTTGGCGGCATTGGCGATACGGTCGCGTTCGCCGTCGAGCAAACCGCGCGCCTGGGCGAGCAGCTGCGCGTATTGCTCGGGCTTGTCGCCCGATAGTGCGGAGGTTTTAAACATCATCGGAGTGTAACAGCGGCATCCGCCGCCACTACCATGGTGGACTCCACGCCCCAGGGAAAAGCGCGAGATGAGTCACACCCAGCCCCCGGTGGAGGCCGGCTCCCGACCAACGGCCGCGCCCGCGGTGTTTCCGCGCGGCGTATTCGTCACCGGCACCGACACCGGCATCGGCAAGTCGGTGGCCAGCGCGAGCTTGTTGCACGCCTTGCGCGCGCGCGGGCTGCGCGCGGTCGGCATGAAGCCGGTGGCGAGCGGTTGCGAACGCACGCCCGAGGGTTGGCGCAACGAGGACGCCTTGCTGTTGCAAGCGGCCAGTGCGCCGAGACCGCACTACGACGACGTCAATCCCTATGCCTTGCCGCAGCCGTTGGCGCCGGAACTCGCCGCCGCGCAGGCCGGCGTCGAGATCGCGCTGGCGACGATCCTCGCCGCGCATGCGCGCTTGGCGGCGCAGTCGGACACGGTGGTGGTCGAAGGCGTCGGCGGTTGGGCCGCGCCGATCAGCGCCACGCTCGACCAGATCGACCTGGTGCGCGCGCTGGACCTGCCGGTGGTGCTGGTGGTCGGCCTGCGCCTGGGCGCGATCAACCACGCGCGTCTGAGCGCGCGCGCGATCCAGGCCGACGGCGCCCGCCTGGTCGGCTGGATCGCCAACGACATCGACCCGCACATGGCGCGCGCCGACGACAACTTCGAGATCCTGCGCCGGCGTCTGCCGGTGCCGTGCTGGGGGCGTCTGCCGTATCTCGCCTCGCCCGATCCGCAGGCCCTGGCCGGGCGCTTGCAGCCGCTGGGCTAGCGCGGCGATCGCTCTGCAGTCCGCCTGCGATCCGTGGCGACGGCGAAGGCCGAATCGCGCGCAACAAAAAACCCGGCAGCCGAAGCTGCCGGGTTTTTCGTATCCGCCATGACGGCCGGAGAGAGAGACGGTGCGCTTACTTGGTCGCAGCGGCAGTCGGAGCCGTCGCCTTCGCCGCGGCCTTGGCGGCCTTCTCGACGTTGGCCTGGGTGGCCTTGGCAGCGGTTTCGATCTGCGACTTGGCCAGCTCGGCGATCGCTTCGTTGGTCTTCACGGTGCGGCCGAAAGCTTCCTGACCGGTGCTGACAGCGCGCTCGAGGTTCTCGCGAGCGATCTGCGCGCCCTTCGGCCACAGGGTCTTGAAGGCTTCCAGGTCGCGGGCTTCGGCGGCTTCACCGAAGAAAGCGAAAGTGGCGTTGACGCGGTCTTCGATCGCGGCGACCTGCAGGCCGAACACGGCCTCGGCGTTGTCGAGGGCCAGACGGTTGACCTGAGCGGCCGTGTCCGCGAACTGGCGCGTAGCGGCGGCGAACTGTTCGTTGAATTGCTGGTACATGGCTGAGCTCCTGAAAGGTCCAGACGGAGAACGACTGGATTGTGCGGTGCAGCATAGGCGGGGTTTTGTTGCGATGCAACATCGGGCCGACGAGCGGTCGAAAGCCGTTCAGAAAGCCTGCCTGTTCAGGTAGTTAGCGACCAAGCAGCCGTTCAGGCAAAGCCTAATTCGGGGCCATGACCACGGCATTGCCGGCGTCTGACAAGGCGCCGGCCGCGATGACTGTCGAAGGTCTGGGGGCGTAGCCGCCCCGGGCTCAGCCGCGGTAGCGGCAGCCGGCGGTGCAGGTCTCGTGGACCACGATTTCGCTCAACAGCGGCAGCACCGGCTTGAGCTGGTCCCAGATCCACACCGCGAGGCGTTCGCTGGTCGGGTTTTCCAGGCCGGGGATGTCGTTGAGGTAGTGATGATCGAGGCGGTCGTAAGTCGGCTGGAACGCTTTCTTGACGTCGGCGTAGTCCATTACCCAGCCGCTGTGCTCGCCCAGTTCGCCGCTGAGGTGCACCTCGATGCGGAACGAATGCCCGTGCAAACGCGCGCACTTGTGGCCTTCCGGCACGTTCGGCAGCCGGTGGGCGGCTTCGAGAGTGAAGACCTTGAAGATGTTCACAGCAGTCATAGTGCGGTACCGGGTCGGGCGGTGGCGCGTCGCGCGGTGGCGCGGCGTGGCGCGTGATCTGGAACGATCTGGAATTCTGGGCCGGCGCGCATCCTGGCGACGGATACGAAAAAGCCCGCTGCGCTGGCGGGCCCTGGGTCTTGCTGCGCGGCGATTCTATGGTGGCTATGGGTGGACTCGAACCACCGACCCCAGCATTATGAGTGCTGTGCTCTAACCGGCTGAGCTACATAGCCACGGGGAACCGCGAATTCTTCATGCCGGACGGGCTCTTGTCAATCGTCTGAGCGCATCGCGACCGACTTGTTTGCCCGACTTGTCGTCCCGGCCACCCCGTGGCAGAGTCGGACACAGTGAATTTGGAGTCCGCATCGTGATCGATCCGGACGGCTACAGGCCCAATGTCGGCATCGTGTTGATGCACCCGGACGGCCGCTTGTTCTGGGCCCGCCGCGTGCATCGCGATGGCTGGCAATTCCCGCAGGGCGGGATGAACACCGACGAGACGCCGCTCGAGGCGATGTATCGCGAGTTGCGCGAGGAAACCGGTCTGCTCCCGCAGCATGTCGAAGTGCTCGGCGCGACCCCGGGCTGGCTGCGCTATCGCCTGCCGCGGCGGGCGATCCGCCGCAACGACCGCCTGGTCTGCATCGGCCAGAAACAGGTGTGGTTCCTGCTGCGCCTGACCGGCGAGGAGTCGGATCTGCGCCTGGACCTGACCGACAAGCCCGAGTTCGATCATTGGCGCTGGGTCGATTTCTGGTATCCGGTCGAGCACGTGGTGATGTTCAAACGCGGCGTCTATGCCAGCGCCCTGCGCCATCTGGCCCCGTTCGCGCGTCTGGTCGCCGGCCAGCAGGCGGTGCCCGCGCCCGGTCCGGATGCCCGGTCGCACGAGGCCTACCTGTCGGGCTGCAACCACCCGCGGTCGCGGGCCTGCGGCGGGCCCGGCAATCCGGTGCGCGGCAGCGGCTCCGAATCGGGCAGCTGAACCTCCCGGACCGGGCGGGCGGCCGAGCCCGGCTGACCCGGCTAGGCCTTACCCGCCGGGCCCGTCCGGCTGGGGGCCACACGCCATCCCAACACTTGGTTGCTTGCTGTTAATTGACAATCATTCGCATCCGTGGCGGAATGGCCCTGCAGCCATCCGGCTGCATGACCGACAGCCCACGCCCGTGTACGTCTGCATCTGCAACGGAGTCACCGACCGCGACATTCGCCAGGCCGCCGAAGCCGGTTGCCGCAGCGTGCCTGAGCTGACCATGCGCACCGGCGCCGGCGCCAATTGCGGCAGTTGCCTGGAGCTGGCCACCTCGCTGCTCGAACAGGCCCGCAACGTGCGCGAGCTGCCGCTGGACGTGCTGCAGCAAGCCGCCTGAGCCGCGTTGCCTGCGGGCCATTCGGCCCGCCGCTCCCTGTACTATCCCGCCGATCCGCTCACACCGCGCCTCCCCAGCGCTGGGCTAGAGCTGTCCGTTCCCGGCGTGTCGCGTCACCGGCTCGGACGATCGCCGCGATCGCTCGTCGGCGGCCCTGAACGACAGTGATTCTCGACTCCCGTTGCGCACGATTCGCGTTCCGTCATGGCGTTCGCGAAAGGGCTAAAGTGCCGCCCATTGCAACGTCGGAGCACGGCCATGAAAGGCGATCCCAAGGTCATCGAATATCTCAACAAGGCGCTCTACAACGAGCTGACCGCGATCAACCAGTACTTCCTGCACGCCAAGATGCTGAAGAACTGGGGCCTGAAAGAATTGGCCGAACACGAGTACCACGAGTCCATCGACGAGATGAAGCATGCCGACAAGCTGTCGGACCGCATCCTCTTCCTCGACGGCCTGCCGAACTTCCAGGCCCTGGGCAAGCTGCGCATCGGCGAAAACCCGCGCGAACTGCTGGCCTGCGACCTCGCGCTCGAACTCGAAGCGATCCCGCTGCTGCGCGAAGCGATCAAGTACTGCGAGACGGTCAGCGACTACGTCAGCCGCAAGCTGTTCGCCGACATCCTCGATTCCGAGGAAGAACACGTCGATTGGATCGAGACCCAGCTCGCCCTGATCGAGCGTCTCGGCGAGCAGAACTATCTGCTGACCAAGATCGAGGAAGGCTGAGGGCGTTCAGTAACGAGCGGCGAGGAGCGAAGAGTGAGGAACGAGTAAAGCGTTCGCTGCCGCTTCACTGTCCCAGCAGGTATCCAGCCAGCCGCGCGCAAGGCGCGCAGCCAGCCAGACAACAGAAAGCCGCCGGCTTGCGCCGGCGGCTTTTTTCTTGGGCGATCGGCAAGCCGTTGCGACATCGCGCTTGGCGCTCGTCCCCGCTCACTCCTCACGCCTCTCAACTCACTCCCAGCTCTTTAGGTTTGCGCCGGAAAATCTTCCGCCAGATCCACCACAGCACCGTCGCGATCAGCACGCTGATCAGCACGACGATGCCGAGGGTCACCCAGGGGTAGGCGAAAACCAGGGCGAGGCCGCCGACCACGGCGGCGTCCTCGGTGACCGAGGCGGTCCAGTTGCTGATCGGCTCGGGCGAGGTGTTGAGCAGGGCGCGCGAGCCGGACTTCAGCAGGTGGCTGGTCAGGGCCACGCCGGCGCCGGCGGCGAGCGCGCCGGCGCCGAGCTCGCCGTCGGGCGACATGGTCGCCGCGGCGAGGAAGGCGCCGACCGGCACCCGCAACAGGGTATGCAGCAGGTCCCAGCCCGAATCGACGCCGGGGATCTTGTCGGCGAAGAACTCGCCGGCGGCGAGCAGGCCGCAGACCCCGAGCACCCACGGCGACTGGGTCGCCTGCAGGGCCTGCGGCAGGTCCAGCCAGCCGAGCCAGCCGGCCAGGCCGACGCCGAACACGGTCAGGTAGACCCGGACCCCCGACAGCCAGGCGAGAACTACGCCAACTGCGAACAGGTGCGCATCGGACATCGTGGCATTCCCGTTAAGATTTAAGGTTGAGTATAGGTAAAGCCGGCGGTGTGAGCCGTCGTCGTCGAGCATGGCCAAAGTACCGCCGCCCCGTTTCGTCATCGTCCAGCAGCAGCCCGACAAGCGTCCTTATATCTGGAGCGCCGTGGGCGTGGCGTGGTTGGTGTCGCTGCTGGTGGCCTGGTTCTGGTCGCAGTCGCTGGCCGCGCCGCGGCTGCCCAAGTTGGTCGCCGAGCTGGAAACCACCCAGCGCGAACTGCGCGACCGCCAGAACCAGCTCGACCGGCTGGCCCAGCGCGAAGCCACCCTGCAGCGCTCCGACCAGATCAGCCGCGCCGCCAACAAGCAGGTGCAGGGCTCGCTGGCCCAGCGCGACGCCGAGATCTCCGACCTGCGCGCCGACATCGCCTTCTACGAGCGCCTGGTCGGCGCGACGGCGCCAGCCAAGGGTCTGAACGTGCATTCGGTCGAGTTCCAGCCCGAGACCGGCGGCACCTGGCGTTACCAGATCGTGCTGACCCAGAACCTCAACCGGGGTGCGGTCAGCAACGGCGGCCTGCAGTTCCAGGTCGAGGGGGTGCGAGGGGGCAAGCTCGCATCGATCGGTTGGGACGAGTTGCACCAGAAGCCCAAGGCACCGATCCAGGACTATTCATTCCGTTACTTCCAGCAACTCGGTGGCAGCGTCATGTTGCCGGCCGGATTCACCCCGCAACGCGTGCGCGTCTCGCTGCGCGGGGAGAATGCGGCGATCGAGCAGCATTTCGCCTGGAAGAGCGGCGTTACCGTAACCGGGGAAACTTAAGCGATGTTCAAGACCAACAAACCGACCCAGATCCGCGAAGGCCAGGTCGACACCATGATCGGGCCGCAGGTGGTGATCCGAGGCGATCTGCACTTCAGCGGCGGGCTGTACATCGAAGGCCGGGTGATCGGCAAGCTGGTGGCCCAGGACGGCCAGCCGGCCAGCCTGACCCTGGCCGAGAACGGCAGCATCGAGGGCGAGGTGCGGGCGCCGATCGTGGTGCTCAACGGCGAGCTCAACGGCGACGTCTACGCCAGCGAGCGGGTGGAACTCGCCGCCAAGGCGCGGGTCCAAGGCAACGTCCACTACAAGGTCGTCGAGATGACGGCCGGTTCGATGCTCACCGGCCGTTTGATTCATGTCGATGCCCACACCGCGGCGTTGCCCGCGCCTGAAGCCCTGATTACCGCGGATGCCCTGATGGATTGAGGGGCGCCGCCCCAACCCCCAAGACGGAACGGATGAGCGACGAACCCTCCAAGCCCGTTCCGTCTCCCGCCGACGCGGCCCCGGCTTCGGCCCCGGCTCCGGCCCCGGCTCCGGCCGGACCCGCCGCAGCGGCTGCGCCGCCCACCGGTTCCGCCTCGCCCAGCGCTGCGCCGCCCGTCCACGGGCATCGCGGCCGGCTGTTGGCCGGGCTGGCCCTCGCCGTGGCCCTGGCCTTCGGCGGCTGGGGCCTGTGGGGCGCGATCACCCGTTCCGACGAGCCGGTACCGCCGCCCACGGTAGGGGCTGCGACGATGACGCCGCGGCAGATGCAGGCCGAACTGGAAGGCCTGCGCCAGCGCGTCACCACGCTCGGCCGCTCCGACGGCATCAGCCGCCAGGCCAATCGCGACCTGCAGAGCGCCCTGGCCGAGCGCGACGAGGAAATCGCCGGCCTGCGCGCCGACGTCGCCTTCTACGAACGCCTGGTCGGCGCCACCGGGCAGCGCCGCGGCCTGACCGTGCATGCGCTGAAGATGCAGCCGCAGCAAGGCGCGCCGTCGGCCTGGCACTTCACCGCCACCCTGACCCAGAACCTCAATCGCGGCGCCGTCAGCGCCGGCCGCGTCACCCTCGCGCTCGAGGGCACCCGAGCCGGCAAGCTCGAAAAACTGCTCTGGGCCGACCTGCGCCAGCAGCCCGATGCGCCCGGCACGCCGTATTCGTTCAAGTATTTCGAGCAGGTCGAGGGCGACGTGTTCCTGCCGCCCGGCCTGACCCCGGTGCGGGTGACGGTGCGCTTGACCCCGCAGAAGGGCGCGGTGATCGAACAATCCTTCAGCTGGGCCGACGCCACCCGCGACAACGGCGGCCCGGGTGCAGGCGGCTGATCCGCAGTGTTCGCCCGGTGCGCTTGAATGCGCGCCGCGCGGCCCTCATCCTTTCACCATGGAAACCACCCTTCTTTCCGCCGCACCGGGCTATCAATCGCTGGAGCGGCCTCTGCAATTCTCGTCTTCGGCCGCGAACAAGGTTCGCGAACTGATCGCCGAGGAAGGCAACGACGCCCTCAAGCTGCGCGTTTACATCCAGGGCGGCGGCTGCTCGGGCTTCCAGTACGGCTTCGAGTTCGACGAGCAGCAGGGCGAGGACGACCTCGCCGTGCAGACCGACGGCGTAACCCTGCTGGTCGATCCGCTGAGCCTGCAATACCTGATGGGCGCCGAAGTCGACTACACCGAGAGCCTGCACGGTTCGCAGTTCGTGATCCGCAATCCGAACGCCAAGACCACCTGCGGCTGCGGGTCGTCGTTCGGCGTTTGAGCGGCGCCGCGATGCACGGGGCCGCGTTTCGTGCGCCCTGGCCTTTGCATCGCCTTTCCTGAAACAGCCTTCTGGGGCGCTGGATGAGACCGTTCGCATTCGTGGAAGCCGATTCGGCCTGGCGCGCGTCGCTGGACCGTGCCGACCATCTGCGCGACCAAGCCGATGCTTTGACCGCCCTGTGGCCGCAGGCGCGGGTGATCGTGCTGGATAACGCCGGCAGCGCTCTGGCCAATGCCGACGGCAGTTTGTGCGCGCCGTTGGGCCCGGAGCTCACCGACGGCCCCGGCGGCGTCGGTGCGTCGATCTTCCTAGGGCTGGCGCCGGACGGGCAGGGCTGGTTCGCGCTCGATGCCGAACTGGTCGCGTTCGAGGCGCCGCGCCGGGTCGACCTGCGCAGCGCCGCCGCGCATTGGCCGATGCTCGAAGCCAGCGTGTTCGCCCAGGCCCGCGCGTTGCAGCACTGGCGCAGCCGCAATCGCCACTGCGGCGTGTGCGGCGGCGAGATCGCCTTCTCGCGCGCCGGCTGGCTCGGCCGTTGCGGCCAATGCGGCAGCGAACACTACCCGCGCACCGACCCGGCGGTGATCGTCGCGGTCAGCGACGGCAAGCGTTTGTTGCTCGGCCGTCAGACCGGTTGGCCGGCGCGGCGCTATTCGGTGATCGCCGGCTTCGTCGAACCCGGCGAATCGCTGGAGCAGACCGTCGCCCGCGAAGTGCTGGAAGAAACCGGCGTGCGCGTGCGCAGCTGCCGTTACCTGGGTTCGCAGCCGTGGCCGTTCCCGGGTGCGCTGATGCTCGGCTTCGCTGCGTTGGCCGAAGCTGACGAACCGCAGGTCGGCGACGAACTCGAAGAAGCGCGCTGGTTCACCCTCGAGGAAATCCGTGCCGCGTCCGCGCGCGGTGAACGCGATGCGGCGTCGGCGCCAGGCGAGCGCGATGCCGCGCTTGAGGACGACGGCCCGCTGCTGTCGCCGAGCATCTCGATCTCGCGCTGGCTGATCGACCAATGGCGCCTGGCCGCCGAGGCCGACGCCGGGCGTTGATCCCGGCAAGGGATGCATTCCCGAAAGGCGCTGCCCGCGTGCTCGCGACATGCGCGGCGGTACGGAGCCGATGCATCGCCGTTACGGTCGCCTACAGTCGCGGTGTCGCGCGGTCGCGCTAGAATCCCGGGCAGATCGGACCGGGATTTTTTCGCCATGCCAGGAGCGTTGCCGCAATGTCAGTCACGCTGATCGCCGCCGTCGTCGCACTCGTGCTCGGCCATCTTGCTCAGTCGCTGGCCGCGTCGGTGCGTCACTACGGCTGGTACAGCGACTGGCTGCGCTGGATCGACAGCCGCTTTCCGGAAGACAGTTTCTGGCGCGGACGCTGGGGCCTGGTCATGGCCGTGGTGCCGCCGCTGCTCGCGGTGACCCTGTTCCAACTGGCCCTCGACGAACCCTTGATCGGGCTCGGCGGGCTGCTGTTCGGCATCATCGTGCTGTTCTACGCCTGGGGCCCGCGCGACCTCGACCAGGACGTCGAAGCCCTGGCTTCGGCGCGCGACCTCAACAGCCGGCGCGAAGCCGCGGCGCGGTTCTGGCCCGAAGGCGGCACGCCGTCGCTCGACGGCGGCTCCCTGGTCGAGGCGGTCTTCCGCAACGCCCTGCGGCGCTGGTTCGGCGTGTTGTTCTGGTTCCTCCTGCTCGGCCCGGTCGGCGCGCTCGGTTACCGCCTGGTGGCCTTGGCCGCCGAAGGCGAGGCCTCGCGCCATCTGCCCGGCGAGACTCTGGCCGGCGCGCGCACTGCCTTGGCGCTGTTGGACTGGCCGGTGGCCCAGTTGTTGACCCTGGCGCTGGCCCTAGTCGGCAATTTCGACACCGTGCTCGGCGCTTGGCGCGAATCGGGCGGGGCGCGTTTCAGTCTCGACAACCGCTTCCTCGGCGCCGTCGCCCGCGCCAGCGTGAAGTGCGAGCTGGCCGAAGAAGCCGCCGACTACGTCGACGAATCCGGCGTGGCGAACACCGCCGTCGCCCTGGCCGCGTCCGAGGCGCCCGAGCTGCGCGACGCGATGAGCCTGGTCTGGCGCAGCCTGCTGGTCTGGCTGGCGGTCCTGGCGCTGTTCGTGATCGCCGGTTTCGTTGCCTGAGGCGAGCGCCGCCGGTTTGCCGTTTGAGACCGCTTAGCCGAAACCGACGCCCCCGCATGGATGGGGGTAGGGGGGCGCCGCTCGGCCTGCGTTTGTACCGACAGGTTTCCAGGAATCCTGCGAGCCGCGCGAGTAGCGCGTTCCCCCCCGGCCGGGCCGGCGGGTCGAACGCCGGTCCTGCCTTGGGGGCGGACGGACCCGCGCGCCGCCGGCGCATTGGCGACCGGCCGCGCTGCCCAGCGCGGCTGCGACAAACAGCACGGTTCCGGCGACAGAGCGATGCAATACCCGTTACGCGATACAGGAGTCCGGTGGTCACGATCTGAACCCCTGTAAGGCGAGCGGTCCCGCATCGCGCCTGCGCGCCCTCACGTTTGCGGAGGACTCGATCTGGTGAATCGCTTCACGTCCATCATCCACGCCGGTTTCGCGCCTGGCATCGCCGCGCACGACGGCCAGGGCTTCGTTCACCCGGCCGACGCGCCTGGGCTAGTATCGAAGCAATTTCCTGGAGCGTGGACGAAGGTGGACGTGGGTCAGGATTCTCCAGCGGCGAACCAACCCGCTTCGACGCGCCAGGACGATGATCACTTCATCGTGTTCCTGCGCGAGCATCGCGAGCCGTTGATCGCGTTTCTGCGCAAATCCGCGGCGACGCACGAGGATGCGCAGGACATCGCCCAGGAAACGATGATGCGCATGCTGCGTTATCGCGACCAGCCGGCCGAAGCGCTGAAGATCCTGATGTACCGCATCGCGATCAACGCGCTCAACGACCGCGGGCGGCGCCAGAAAACCCGGCATGCGCCCGAGCACGTCAGCCTCGACGAGGACTATCACGCGCTGCCTTCGCAGGAACCCACGCACGATCAGCGCGTGGCGACCGAGCAGGAGCTGGCGCTGGTGCGTGCAGCGATCATGCAATTACCGATGCGCAGTCGACAGATCTATCTGCTCAATCGCATCAACGGCATGAGTTACACACAGATCGCGCGCCATTGCGGTATTTCTGTAAAGGCAGTGGAGAAGAATATCGGCCGGGCGCTCGCGCTTTTGCGCGCACGCATGAAGGACAGCGGCTTCGAGACCTTACAAGCACCATGAAGACATCAACTTCTACATCGATGGATCCGAACACGGCGCTTTCCGGCGAAGGCAGCGCCGAAGCGTGGGTCGCGCGGCTCGCGTCGCCCGAGTGCACGGCGCAGGAACGCGCCGAGTTCGATCGCTGGCTCGACGAGTCGCCGCAACACGTCGATGAGTACGTGCAGGCCGAGCGCACCCATCAGCTGGCCGCGGCCTTGGCCAACGACGAGATGCTGCAGGCGGCCGCGCGCATCGCCTGGCGCACCACCGGCCGCGAAGCGGCGCGTTCGCGCTGGTGGGCGCCGACCGCGCTGGCCGCGTCCTTGCTGGTCGCGACCGTGGTCGGCGTGACCTGGCTGCGCACCGCGCCGGTGCCGGTCGCCGACGAACGCCATGCCACCGCGGTCGGCGAGCAGCGTTCGCTGCGCCTGACCGACGGCACCCGGGTATTGCTCGACACCGACTCGGCGATCGTCGCGCGCTTCAGCGAGCGCGGCCGCGAAGTCGTGCTCGACCGCGGCCGGGTCCGCTTCGAGGTCGCCGCCGATCCGGCGCGTCCGTTCCTGGTCAAGGCCGGGCGCGGCGAGATCCGCGACATCGGCACCACCTTCCAGGTCGAGAAGACCGATGCGGTGGTCAGCGTCGGCCTGATCGAGGGCTCGGTGATCGTCTCTGGCGGCGTCGCCCAGGCTTCGAGCACCCTGCAACCCGGTCAGCAGCTCAGCTACGACGACAGCGGCCGCCTCGGCGCCGCCGAACCCCTGGACATCAAGGCCGCCCAGGCCTGGCCGGCCGGCAACCTGGTGTTCAAGAACCGCCGCCTGGACGCCCTGCTGCTGGAAATGAACCGGTACTCGGCCACCAAGCTGCGTCTGGCCGAGCCTGGCCTGGGCGCGATCCCGGTCAGCGGTGTGTTCCACATCGGCGACCAGGCCTCGCTGCTGGAAGTCCTGGAACGCGGTTGGTCGCTGAAGGGCGAACCGAACGACGACGGCGACATCGTCCTGCGCCGCAAATCCGGCTGACCCGGCCTGCGTGGGCCGCGTCGATGCTATGGTTGGACAGCGCCGTCAACAGGGGGCGCCGAGTTCCGCTCTGGTCTGATCGATGCGGTTGGTGGATGGTCAAGATTTCTTATGCGTTCATCGTTTCCGTCGCGCTGACATTCGCGCCTGAAGTCGGGGCCTACCAGGCTCCCAAAGGCGATTTCACTGCAGATGGCTACCGCATCCAGGCCGGCGCTCTGGATGACGCACTCAATGCCTTCGCGGCCCAAAGCCGCGTACAGATCCTCTATTCCCCGTCGTTGGTGGCGAACCGCCGCAGCAGCGGCCTGAACGCCCATGTCTCGGCGCGCGACGCACTGGCCCGTTTGCTGCAGGGCACCGGCCTCACGGCGGTGGCCGTAAACGCCAATACCTACTTGCTGCAGGTTGTGCCGCGCCCGCGACCGGTCGCGACGCCTCGTGCGACCGTGCGACGGGACACCTCCGGTCCGGGTTCGCCGACCCAGCTCGACACCGTGCACGTGACCGGCACGCGCATCCCGCGCTCGGCCTTCCAGACTTCGACCCCGCTGACCATCATCACCCGCGAGCAGATCCGCTCGAGCGGGCACCAGACCCTGTTCGACCTGCTGCGGCTGATGCCGGGCATGACCGGCCACCATCCGCGCGACGTCGCCACCGCCGGCGGCGCCTCGCAGGTGCCCTCGGCCGCGGCGGCCTCGTCGAGCCTGTACTCGCTGGGCCCGCGCGCGACCCTGTTCCTGGTGGACGGCCGGCGCATCGCGAACTACGGCCTGGTCTCCACCGACATGGGCGCGCTCAGCGATCTCAACGGCATCCCGTTGAGCATGATCGACCGCATCGAGATCCTGCACGGCGGCGCCTCGGCCATCTACGGCGCCGACGCCATGGCCGGCGTGGTCAACATCATCCTCAAGAAGGACTACAGCGGCGGCGAAGTCACCGCCAATTTCGGCGTATCCGAGCGCGGCGACGCCGAGCAGCAGCGCTTGTCGGCCAACCTGGGCCTGCAGACCCGCGGCGGCGGCAACGTGTTCCTCAGCGCCGATCACTTCACCCGCAACCCGCTGGTCGGCAGCCAGCGCGACTGGAGTACGGTCAATCAGGAAGACACCGGATTGCAGGATGCGCGCATTCCGTTCGGCTATTACTTCGGCAATTACTACATTCCCATCAAGGGTTGCGAAGACCTCGACGTCGGCAACGAGGGCCAAGCCTGCAGCCTCGACCGCGCCCGCTACGTCAGCCTGCAGCCGGGCATCACCAGCAACGCCTTCTACGGCCACTACCGCCAACCGGTCGGCAGCCACAGCGAAATCTACGCCGACGTGCGCGCGACCCGGGTGGTCCTGGAGATGCAGAACGCGCCGTTCTTCGGCCTGGTGAACCTGCCCGACGACAGCCCCGACGCGTTCGCGCCGATGCCGATCCTGCCCCTGGCCTACGCTTTCTCCGAGGTCGGGCCGGTGCGCAACCGCACCACCACCACCACCCGCGACTCGACCCTGGGTTTCCGCGGCTATCGCGGGCGCTGGGAGTGGGATGTGAGCCTGGCCCAGCGCCGCAACAAGGTGCTCAACCGCATCGACGGCCTGATCGACGAGCCCAAGCTCGAAGAAGCGGTCGAAGCGGAAAAATTCAGTTTCACCAAGACAGGCAACACCGAAGAAGTGATCGAGGAGATCTCGCCGCAGAACACCCTCGGCGGCGAAGTCATCCTCGACAGCGTGGTCGCCAACTTCGACGGCCCGCTGTTCGCGATGCCCGCCGGCGACGCCACCGTCGCGGTCGGCGCCGAGGCGCGCCGCGAACGCCTGCGCAGCCGCCCCGGCGGGGCGTTCATGCGCGGCGAGGTGGCCTTGGCGCAGAAGATGGAGGCGCGCAATTCGCATCGCTACGACTCCGCGCTGTACGCCGAGATGAACCTGCCGCTGCACGAGAGCCTGTCGATCGACGCCGCCTGGCGCGTCGACCACAACGGCGGCCATGGCAGCCGGGTCTCGCCGAAGGCGGGGTTCAAATGGTCGCCGCTGCAAAGCCTGATCTTGCGCGGCTCGGTCGGCGAAGGCTATCGCGCGCCGACCCTGTTCGAGATGCGCCGGCCGATGACCTTCGGCGACACCGCGATCGTGCCGTGGAACCCGGTCACCGACCCTTGCCTGATCCAGCTCAGCGAAACCAGTTGCCAGGTCGACAAGCACGCCACCGTCAATTCCAAGCTCAGGCCGGAAACCTCGCACAGCCGCACGCTCGGCATGATCTGGTCGCCGACCGACGCTTTCAGCCTGAGCGTCAACCACTACCGCATCCGCCGCAACAACGAGATCCTGGTGATCAACTCGCTGCAACGGCCGGAGTTGTACCCCGAAGCCCTGGTGCGCGATTCCGACGGTTACCTGATCGGCGTCAACATGTACCTCGACAACGTCGGCAGCACCGACGTGCGCGGTTGGGAGTTCGACGCCGACTACCGCTTCGAGACCGCGCGCCTGGGCAAGTTCGCGCTGCGCCTCAACGGCCACTACCTCGATCACCTGATCCGCCGCTCGCACCCGAAGGTGGATGCGCTCGACTACGCCGGCTACACCACGCCGAATCGCAGCGCGCTCGGCAGCGTGCAGTGGAGTTACCGCAACTGGATCACGACCCTCAACCTGCGTTACATGGGGCCGGCCAAGGTCGATTTCGGCGACCCTACCAAGAGCTGTTACAAGACCTGGCAGGTCAGCGGCAAATGCCGCACGCCTAGCGCGACGGTGACCGATCTCAACATCGCCTACGGCGGCTTCGAGCACTGGCTGCTGAGCCTCAACGTCAGCAATCTGAGCGACCACACGCCGGTCAATTACGACGAAAGCCCGGGCGGCTACAGCATCGTCGACGACGATCCGGTCGGGCGCTATTACCTGGTCAGCGCGACGTATCGTTTTTGAGCGGCCAGGCGGCGCGCGATCAGCCCGGTGCGAGCCAGGCGAACGGCCACCACGGCAGGTTGCGCAGCAACCAGAAGCCCAACAGCAGGCCGATCCAGAATTTCGCGCTGATCAGCGTGGCGACGACGGCCTTCGGCAACGGCAGCCGATAACCGAAGCCCTGCAGCGCCAGCAAGGGCACCGCGATCATCAACAAGGGCAGCAGCGGGTTCATCGCCATCATCTGGGCGAGGTCGCCGTGCACCAGCGCGTGCAAGGCGCGGGTCATGCCGCAGCCGGGGCAGTACAGGCCGGTGAACTCGTAGAACAGACAACCCGGCAGCGGGCTGCCGGCGGCGCTGGGGTCGAAGCGCCGCAACACCCACACACCGGCGGCCGCCGCGGCCGTGGAGGCTGCGGCGGTCGCGGCGAGTGCGAGATGGCGCGATCCGGGTTTCATGGTGTCGCTGCGGCGCTGCCTGAAGCGATCAGCGCGTCTGCATGCGCTGGAATTCCTGCAGCGCATCGCCGTACAGGAAGGAGGCGCCGTTGATGAAGAACGACACGATCATCCAGATCAGGCCGAGCACGGCCAGGCCGGTGCAGACCCAGGTCCAGATCTTCGCGTTCTCCGATGCGCGGCGCGCGCCGGCCTCGTCGCCGGAAGCGAACTTGCCGTTGACCTGGCTGCCGTAGACGATCGCGACGATGCCGGGGATCGAGCCGACCATGCAGCACAGGCAGAACGTCAGCACGGTGACCGTGATCGACCAGGCGAGGTAATTCGGGTACGGCGAAACCGGTGCTCCGGCGGACGGCTGATTCATGAGATCCCCTTTCTCGAACGATGGATGCCGCGACGCGGCGGTCGGGGCATCCTATCAGCGCGCCTTGCGGCCCGGCACTCCCGGCCGGGCGTTCGAGGCCCGATGTGCGGCCCGATATACCGCTGGGCCGCGGCGCTCAGGCGCGGTCGCCGCGCAGCGCGCGCACCTGGGCTTCCAGCGATTCGGCGCTGACCGTTTCTGCCTGCACCGGCGCGTCGGCCACCACTTCGACATGGGCGCGGAAACGCCGCGGCACTCGCATCCGCGCCAGGCGACCGCCTTCGGCGCGCGCGTTGCGCCGGCTCCACATGCTCGACCACATGCCGCGCAGCGCCATCGGGATCACCGGCACCGGCCGCTTGTCGAGGATGTGTTCGACGCCGGACTTGAACTTGGCGATCTCGCCATCCTTGGTCAGCGCGCCCTCGGGGAAGATGCCGACCAGTTGGCCGTCGTCGAGCGCGGCCTCGATTTCCTCGAACGCGCGCCGCATCACCTCCGGGTTTTCCTTCGCGCCGGCGATCGGGATCGCCTTGGCGGTGCGGAAAATCCAGCTCATCACCGGGATGTTGAAGATCTTGTAGTACATGACGAAGCGCACCGGCCGCGGGATGCTCGCGCTGAGGATCAACGCGTCCATGTAGCTGACGTGGTTGCACACCACCAGCGCCGCGCCTTCGTCGGGAATGCGTTCGGTGCCCGACACCCGCAACCGGTACAGGGTGCGCACCAGCACCCAGCTCAGGAAGCGCATCAGGAACTCGGGCACGATCGTGAAGATGTAGATCGCGACCACGGCATTGGCGATCGCCAGGGCCAGGAAGATCTGCGGGATGGTCCAGTGGAAGAACTTCTGCACGATCACGCCGAGCGCGGCGGCCAGGACGATGAAGGCCGCGTTCTGGATGTTCATGCCGGCGATCACGCGCGACAGTTCGTTCTTCGGCGTGCGGTTCTGGATCAGCGCGAACAGCGGCACGACGAAGAAACCGGCGAACACGCCGATGCCGACCAGGTCCATCATGATCCGCCAACTGCCCGGCTGGGCGATGAAACCGGCGACTTCCAGGCCGCTGACCGTGGCCGCGCCGCTGCGGGCGAAGAACAGGTCGACCATGAAGGCGCTCATGCCGAACGCGCCGAGCGGCACCAGGCCGATCTCGACGGTGCGTGCCGACAGCCGTTCGCACAACATCGAGCCCACGCCGGTGCCGACCGAGAACAGCGCCAGGGCGAAGATGTACAGCGTCTCGGCGCCGCCGAGGTTGTCGACGGCGTAGGTCGGCAATTGCGAGGTCAGCACCGTACCGACGAACCAGAACCACGACACCCCGAGCACGGAGTTTCGCACCGCCGGCTGGCGCCGGGTCATGCGCAGCACCCTGACCGACTCGGGGATCGGGTTCCAGTTGATCTTGAGCCCCGGCTCGCCGGCGTCGGCGCGCGGGATCAGGCGGCTGACGATGTTGCCGGTGATCGCCAGGGCGACGATGGCGCTGGCCGCGACCACCGGGCCGTGGCTGCCGGCGAGCTTGAAGATCAGGCCGCCGAAGATCATGCCGACCAGGATCGAGATCGAGGTGCCCATCTCGACCAGGCCGTTGCCGCCGGTGAGTTCCTCGGGCTTGAGCACCGAGGGCAGGATCGAATACTTGACCGGTCCGAACAGGGTCGACTGCAGCCCGGTGCCGAACAGCGCGATCAACAGCACCGGCAGGTTCTGGGTCAGGAACCCGACCGCGGCCAGCGACATGATCGCGATTTCCATGGTCGTGGTGATGCGGATCAGCTTGTGCTTCTCAAGCTTCTCGGCGATCTGGCCCGCGGTTGCCGAAAACAGGAAGTAGGGCAGGATGAACAGCGCCGGCGCGAGATTGGTATAGAGCGTGCGCTGCTCCGGACTGACGCCGAGATAGAACAACAGGCCGATGATCGCCTGCCGATAGACGTTGTCGTTGAAGGCGCCCAGGGCCTGGGTCAGGAAGAACGGCAGGAAACGCCGTTGGGTGAGCAACGCGAACTGGTTGTGCGCCATGCCGTCCTGCTTGTCCGATCAAACCCGCACGTCGATGTGCGGCTCGCGCGAAGGATTCGCCGGGCGAGCCTAACAAACCCATCCCCGCGCCGTGTAGCGGGAACGGGCGGAGTAGCGGAAAAGTAGACCCCGAAGCTACGGCGCCAAGCCGCAACGCCTTTACCACGGCGGTCCCGCCACGCTGCGATGGCCGTTCCTCTCGACCCGCCTTTGCGGTTCCGCCCAAGAACCGTCTTGCCGTTCCCCCTTCGAGAAGGGGGCAGGGGGCCGTTCTCGCTCCAAAGAACCGCGCTCCATGCCCTCCCCGCGTTCGAAGCCACGCCCCCGCCGTCTTTGTGTATCCCAATGTATCCGCGCCCGTTCCCGCCCGGCTTGCATACAAAACCCGGTGGCCGCGGACACGCGCCGGATACCCCGTCACGGTCGAATGCCCTGGTCCGCCCACCGCGCCAGGAGCCCGCCATGACCGCCGCATCGACCGACCGCCCACACGACCCGCAACGCCGCAGCCTGCTCGGCGGCGCCGCCCTGGCTCTGCTCGCCGTTCCGCTCGGCGCTGTCGGTTCCGTCTTTGCCGAGCCCGCCGGCAGCGCCGGCCCTCGCCGTGCCGCCACTGCGGCCGTCTGGGGCCCGCTCAAGCAAATCGACGCAGGCGTGCTGCGCGTCAGTTACGCCGAACTCGGCCCGCGCCATGGTCCGCCGGTGCTGCTGCTGCACGGCTGGCCCTACGACATCCACACCTACGTCGAGGTCGCGCCGCGTCTGGCTGCGCGCGGCTACCGCGTCATCGTCCCCTATCTGCGGGGCTACGGCGCCACCGCCTTCCTCTCCGCCGACACCCCGCGCAACGGCCAACAGGCCGCGCTCGCCGCCGACTCCATCGCCTTGCTCGACGCGCTCGGCATCGACTCGGCGATCGTCGGCGGCTGCGACTGGGGCGCGCGCACCGCCGGCATCCTGGCCGCGCTGTGGCCGCAGCGCTGCCGGGGCCTGGTTTCGGTCAGCGGCTACCTGATCGGCAGCCAGCAGGCCAACCAGGCGCCCTTGCCGCCGAAGGCCGAGCTGCAGTGGTGGTACCAGTTCTACTTCGCCACCGAACGCGGCGAGCGCGGCTATGCGCAGAACCGGCGCGAATTCTCGCGCCTGATCTGGGAACTGGCCTCGCCGCAATGGCGCTTCGACGACGCGACGTTCGAGCGCAGCGCCGCCGCGTTCGACAACCCCGACCATGTCGCGGTGGTGATCCACAACTACCGTTGGCGTCTCGGCCTGGCCCAAGGCGAACCGCAATTCGACGAGCTCGAAGCGCGCCTGGCCCAGGCGCCGGCCATCGCCGTGCCCACCATCACCCTGGAAGGCGATGCCAACGGCGCCCCGCACCCGCCGGCGGCGGCCTATGCGCGCAAGTTCACCGGCCCCTACGCGCACCGCGAACTGCGGGGCGGCATCGGCCACAACCTGCCGCAGGAAGCGCCGGAGGCATTCGCGCAGGCCATCGTCGAGGTGACCGCGCTGTGAGGCGACCGTTCGCAGCGGTGCGTCAGGCTACTGTTGTTGCCGTTCCTCTTTGAAAAAGAGGGGGAATGGAGGCCTTGCTCCAACCCAGCGTAACCACAACAGCAACAGCGCAAATCCCGCGCCCTGCTGCACAGGCGCCGCCCCCTCTCCAAAGGGGGGGCAACGGCAAACGGCGTTGTCTACACCAAGCCGCGCAAGTGCCAAGCCATCGCTCTTGCCGTCACCACTGAATCGCATTGGTGGTTTTCCGTCATGCCGCTGAGGGTTTTGCCGGGTGCCGGACGCCGGCGGCAATGTCGACATTGGCCGCATCCGTCGTAGGAGCCCGGTCCATGTCCGTCCGTCATTGCCGCTTTATTGCCGTCCTGCTCGTCGCTCTCGCTATTCCGGCGGTATCCGCCCTGGATCTCGGCACCCTGCCTGTCGACACGCCGCAGGTGACGCCGTCGGCGTCCGTGTCGAGCTACCTGCACGACGTGTCGCAGCCCATTCCCGGGGTGAGCTGGATGACCGGCATCACCGAGCATCACCGCATCACCATGGCCGACGGCGTGGAACTCGATGCCTGGATCGTGCGGCCGAACCTGACCGGTCCGGTGCCGCTGGTGCTCGAACTCACCCCGTATTACGGCGGTGGCGATCCGACTATGACCAGACCGGTCAGCAGCGCCGCCAACCAGCCGCTGAACATCGCCATCGCCGAGCCGTTCCAGGAGCTGATCAAGCGCGGTTATGCCTTCGGCATCCTGTCGATGCGCGGCACCGGCGCGTCCGGCGGTTGCTTCAGCATCGGCGGACCGCAGGAGGCCAAGGACATGGCGACCGCGATCGAGTACTTCGCCGCCCAGCCCTGGTCCAACCAGGCGGTCGGCGCGATGGGCGTGAGCTACGACGGCACCGCGCCGCAGGACCTGTGGGTGGAAGCGCCGCCGCACCTGAAGACGATCGTGCCGATCAGCGGCCTTTCCGATATGTACAAGTACAACTACGTCAACGGCGTGACGATCGAAGACACCCGGGGCTTCAATACCTACTACTGGCTGCTCGACGGCATGGTCCCGGCCGGCCTGGAAGGCGGCAGCCAGTTGCTCGATCCGGTCACCGCGCCCGATGCGGTGATCGGCGAGGTCTGCAAGGAGCGCATCGACGTTACCGCGGAAGGTTTCACCTCCCTCGTCGCCGGCGACAAGACCCCGTACTGGCAGGCGCGCGACCATCTTGCCGCACTCAAGGCCGACCCCTCGAAGAAGCGCGCCAGCGTGTTCTACATCCACGGCCTGCAGGACTGGAACGTCAAGCCGCACAACATGGAGGGCTGGATCGAAGCCTTGCAGGGCAGCAACGTGCCGTTCAAGGCCTGGCTCGGCCAGTGGGATCACGCCTGGCCGGACCGCAGCGACTGGATAACGGTGATGACGGCGTGGTTCGACCAGTTCCTCAAGAATCGCAACACCGGCATCCTCGACGCGCCCAGGGTGCAGGTGAAAGACGACGCCGGGAAGTGGCGCAACGAGCCGCGGTGGCCCGCGACCGGCAAGAAGGTGACGCTGTACCCGCAGGTAACCGGAACGCTCGGCACCACCCAGAGCGTGGGCTTTGCGGACTACAACGACTATTCCGGCCAGGACGTCAACGAAACGACGCCGTTGCCCGACGATCGTGTCGCGTTCGTCACCGCGCCGCTGACCAACGACTTGCACCTGTCCGGCATGCCGCGTTTCGAGGGTATCGTCGCCTCCACCGGCGCGCGCGCCAACCTGATGCTGACCCTCGCCGAACAATTGCCGGACGGCACGCTGCGTCCGTTCAACTTCGCCTCGCTCAGCCTGAATCACGCCGAGAGTCTGGCGCACGGCAAGCCGAGCGTGGCCGGCGAACCGCAATACGTCGGGGTGAACTTCTATCCGCAGGAAGACGTGGTGCATGCCGGCAACCGGCTGGTGCTGCTCGCCGCGGGCGATCTGATGTTCTATGGGCAACCGGGGCCGAGCATGGCGCCGTTGGCCACGGGCTCGCAGATCATCCTCGACCTGGCGAGCAGCAAGCTGGTGCTGCCCAACGACACCACCTTGAGTTACGAAACGCCCTGAGCCGCGGCGCCCTTTTCAACAGGGGGCAACGGCAAACTGCCGCCTATCCCCTCTACAGTCTAAGGCGCCGCTTTCGCCGGTCCCCCCTTTGGAAAAGGGGGGGGCAGGGGGGATTTGCTTTTGCGCTGACGCAAAGTGATAGCAAAAGCTCGAATCCCCGCGTCTGCCGCGCAGACACCGTCTACTTTCCTAACGGGGGCAACAACGGCCGCTGTCGCTTAGCACCCACCCCACTCAACGCCCCGCCGCATCCTGCCAATCTGCCGAACCTTCGGGCCGCTCTCGGGCGATCCGCGACCACGCCGGCTCCTGCCGCCAGCGCCGCGTAGTGCGCTGGAAGAATTGGCTGTTGGGCACCTGCAGCACCGAGTCCTCGCCGTCGGCGTGGATCTCCTGCAAGGTGGTGTAGATGAAGTTGATGTCGACGACCCGCCCGCGCAGCCCCGGCTTGTCGCCGTTCTCCAGCACCTCGATGTAGTCGTACAAGCGGAACGGCCGCGTGGTCAGGATCAGGAACGCGCAGAAAATATTCGACAACACGCTCCACGCGGCGAAGAACGCCACCGCACCGACCGCGACGAAGCCGGTCAGCGTCGTCCACACCACCGAGCCGGAAATGCCGAGCCGGTTGAGGAACAGCAGCAGCGCGGTGATGTAGATCAAGGTGCTCAGCACCCGCCGCAGCCCCAGCCCGAACGCCGGCGCGATGTCGTAGCGGGCGCAGATCCGCCGCACCAATTGCCGCAGCAACGTAGTCAATAGCCAGGCCCCGACCAGGATCGCCAGAGCCTCGCCCAGCTTCATGGCGATATAGGCGCCTTGTGCGATCGTCGGCGACATGGGTGCGGTGTCCTTGGCTCGAAAAATTGACCGGCAGTGTAAGAGGACATTGGTTAGCGCGTCGTGCTCGACCGCACTCGCTGCATGCCGACGTTTCGGCATCGGTCGCCTGCGGTTCGCGATAGTTGAGCGCGGTTGGCGCTCCGCGGTCGGCGCTCTAGGGGACGTGGCCCGGCACCCGGACTCCGAGGTAATGAAGCAGGTCGTCCGCGGCGTTGTCGGCCTGGCCGCGGACGTGCGCGTTCTCGTCGTGCAAGCCCGCGGCGATTGCGGTAACGGCGGCCGCGAGGTCGAGGCGGCGGCAGGTACGGGCAAGATGGCCGAGCCCGAGGACGGCATTACTTCTGACGTTGAAGTCCGGGTGCCCGACCAGCGACAGACAGATTGCTTCTGCCCACCCGCAATCGGGCGGGTCCATGCCGATCACGATGGGGACATACAGGAGTTCTTCGGGCAACCCGCGTGCGACTGCGGCTTCGATGTCTTGCTTCGTCCATCCGTCTCGAAACGGTGCCATGAATTGTCTGATTTCCGTGGTGGCTGCGACGCTGCGATCTTGATTGGGCGCCAAGTCTGGCACGGCCGACGGCGCGTTCGGAAATGTCGGCATCGGGTGAACGTTCATAGCCTGAATGGTGCAAAGCGATGCCGAATTTCACATCGAGCCTGCATGGCCTCGTTACCCTGGGGCCGGCACCTTGGTGAAGAGGAGGTCGGATATGTCTGCGGATACCAAGACACCGTTGGACCAGGTCAATGCGGCGCTGAACCAGCTCAAGGAAATGCGTCATTACGCCAAGAACTACGTCGAGCAATTGACCGCGCAGTGGCTGCTGTTCGACGGCGAGTTGAAGAAGCTCAAGCAGGCGGAAAACATCGAGGAACTGATGACGCGACAGGGCGAGTTGTACGACGCCCTGGAGAAGGAGATCGCCGAGTTGGAGGTCGTGGTGGTGGCCTTGCAGCCGGCGCCTGAGGAGGGCGCTGCGTAGCGGTTTCTCTCTCGCCTTGGTGTGAGGCGGACGGCGCGAAATGGGGCCTTGGCTTGCGCGGCCTCGATATTCGGCGATAAGGGTGAGGCTTCTGCGCGTCCCGTGGTCGCGGCTTGCGCCGCTCCTACCCCTGTGTCGCTGGTCGTCGGCGCGGCGGTGGGTTCTGCGTGCGCCGCTCCGACAAGGGGGACGGGGCGTTTTCGATAGGAAGGCAGCTCCGTCCCTATCAATATCTTAGCCGACTGGGGGCTTGCGGCAAGCCCCCGGGCGTGGTGCTCAATCGCCCGCCGTAGCGAGGCTACGGAACCGGGAGACGGGCTATGAGCATGTGGTTATCGAAATGGGCGGTGCGGGAGCGCGCGAATCACGGTGGCGCGAGTGATACGGCGACGGATCGCCGCTATCCAGCGCTGCGCGCGAATCAGGGGCACGACGAGCGCGCGGCGAGTCGGCATGCGGTGGTCATCGCAGGTGGCGGGCCGACCGGCTTGATGTTGGCGGGCGAGTTGGCTTTGGCCGGTGTCGACGTGGTCGTGGTCGAGCGGCGCGCGAGCCGGGAGCTGGCCGGGTCGCGCGCGGGCGGGCTGCATGCGCGCACGCTCGAAGCGCTGGATCAGCGCGGCATCGTCGATCGGTTTCTCGCGCAGGGGCAGGTGGCGCAGGTCGCCGGCTTCGCCGGGGTGATGCTGGATTTGAGCGGCTTTCCGACCCGCCATCCCTATGGGCTCGGGCTGTGGCAGAACCATATCGAACGCATTCTCGCCGACTGGGTCGACGAGCTCGGCGTGAACATCCATCGCGGATGCGAGGTAGTGGGCTTGGTGCAAGACGAGGCCGGCGTCGAGGTCGCGCTGTCCGACGGTACGAGTTTGCGTGCCCAGTATCTGGTCGGCTGCGATGGCGGGCGCAGCCGGGTGCGCAAGGCGGCCGGCATCGATTTTCCCGGTTGGGACGCGACCACCAGCCATCTGATCGCCGAGGTCGAGATGGCGCAGACGCCGCCCTTGGGTATCCACCGCAGCGGCTTCGGCATCCATTCCTTCGGCCGGGTCGAGTACGAGATCCGTAACGGCGAAGTGATCTACGGCGACGCCGGGCCGGTGCGGGTGATGCTGACCGAGGCGCAGGTCGGGGCCGGCGGCGAACCGACGCTGGAGGATTTGCGTGTGGCCTTGATCGCGGTGTGCGGGACCGACTACGGCGTACACAGCCCGACCTGGATCTCGCGCTTCACCGATGCGACGCGGCAGGCCGCGACGTATCGCGAGCGGCGCGTGTTGTTGGCCGGCGACGCCGCGCACGTGCATGCGCCGGATGGCGGGCAAGGTCTGCAACTCGGCGTGCAGGATGCGGTGAACCTGGGCTGGAAGTTGGCCCAGGTGATCAAGGGGATATCGCCGGACAGTCTGCTCGACAGCTATCACGCCGAGCGCCATCCGGTCGCGGCGCGAGTGCTGCGTACGACGATGGCGTCGATCGCGTTGCGGCGCGGCGACGAGCGTACGACGGCCTTGCGCGAGACCGTCGCGGAGTTGCTCGGGGCGGAGGAGTCGCGCCAGCGGTTTGCGGCGATGTTGTCGGGATTGGGGATTCGTTACGAGCTCGGCGACGGGCATCCGCTGCTCGGGCGGCGCATGCCGGATCTGGACTTGCTCGTCGGCGATGAGTCGATGCGGGTGTATGCCTTGTTGCGCGAGGCCCGGCCGGTGCTGCTCGATTTCGGTGCGCCCGGTGCCGTCGATATCGGGGCCTGGGCGGACCGGGTGCGCGTGGTCGAGGCTGGTTACGACGGCGCCTGGGAGTTGCCGGCGTTGGGTGCGGTGACGGCACCGGCGGCGGTGTTGATCCGGCCGGACGGGTACGTGGCTTGGGTGGGTGATGGGAGCGATGCCGGGTTGAGCACGGCGTTGAGCGAATGGTTCGGTGGAGCGAATACGGCGTAGCGGTCGTGGTTTATATCGACGGCGACGGCTTTGTGGTTTCTGCGTATTCCGTGGTCGCGGCTCACGCCGCTCCTACAGGAGCCGGGTCGATGGCGTCGCGAGATCGGAGCATGGCGGTCGCGGCTTGCGCCGCTCCTACCCTGGGCTGCGTTGCCTTGTAGGAGCGACGTGAGTCGCGACCGAAGCGTCGGGGGCAGAGAAACGGCCGGGAGAGGGGACTCTTCCGGCCGTTTCGGTTTATGCGCAGCGGTGGATAAAACCTAGGCCTCAGCCATTCGCCGCCTGTTCGCGTTCGATCGCGCGCCAGCCGATGTCGTTGCGGTGGAACTCGCCGTCCCAACGGATCTTGGCGAGGGCGGCATAGGCCTCGCGCTGGGCCTGGGCGACGTCGTCGCCGAGGGCGCAGACGCACAGCACGCGGCCGCCGGCGGTCAGCACCTCGCCGTTGGGGCCGAGTTTGGTGCCGGCCTGGAACACCTTGGCGTGCGGCGGCTGCGGCGCGGTCAGACCGTGGATGACGTCGCCGGCCTGCGGCGTTTCCGGGTAGTTCGCCGCGGCCATGACCACGCCGAGCGAGGGGCGCGGGCTCCACTGCGCCTGCACGCTATCGAGCTTGCCGTCGAGCGCGGCTTCGACCAAGTCGAGCAAGTCAGAATCCAGGCGCAGCATCACCGGCTGGGTTTCCGGGTCGCCGAAGCGGACGTTGAATTCGATGACCTTGGGCGCACCGGCCTGGTCGATCATCAGGCCCGCATAGAGGAAGCCGGTGAACGGCACGCCGTCGGCGATCATGCCCTCGACGGTCGGCATCACCACTTCGCGCATCACCCGCGCGTGCACTTCCGGCGTGACCACCGGCGCCGGCGAGTAAGCGCCCATGCCGCCGGTGTTGGGGCCGGTGTCGCCGTCGCCGACGCGCTTGTGGTCTTGCGAGGTCGCCATCGGCAGCGCGTGCTTGCCGTCGACCATCGAGATGAAGCTGGCTTCTTCGCCGTCGAGGAATTCCTCGATCACCACGCGCGCGCCGGCGGCGCCGAAGGCGTTGCCGGACAGCATGTCGACGACGGCGGCTTCGGCTTCTTCCAGAGTCATGGCGACGATGACGCCCTTGCCGGCGGCCAGGCCGTCGGCTTTGACCACGATCGGCGCGCCTTTCTCGCGCAGGTAGGCGAGGGCGGCATCGACCTCGGTGTGCACGGCGTAGTACGCGGTCGGGATGCCGTGGCGGGCGAGGAAGTCCTTGGCGAAGGCCTTGCTGCCTTCGAGCTGGGCGGCCGCGGCGGTGGGCCCGAAGATGCGGCGGCCGTCGGCGCGGAAGCGGTCGACCACGCCGGCGACCAGCGGGGCTTCGGGGCCGACCACGGTCAGCGCCACGCCTTCGTCGGCGGCGAGCTTGAGCAGGCCGTCGATGTCGGTGGCGGCGACGGCGACGTTGCGGCACTTCTCCTCGTGCGCGGTGCCGGCATTGCCGGGCGCGACCAGCACCTCGTCGATGCGCGGCGACTGGGCCAGCTTCCAGGCCAGCGCGTGCTCGCGTCCGCCGGAACCGATAACGAGGATCTTCATGCGTGCTCCAGCGGGGGTAAGGACATCAGCCGCCGATTTTACGCGCTGGCAGGGGGCGGGGCGACCGCTGCACGGCTCGCCTGGCGCAGCGAGGCTCCGGGTAGGAGCGGCGCAAGCCACGATCTCCGGCCGGAGAGGTGGTTCAGCAGGAGAGGTGTCGCTTCGGAGAAGTGCGTTGCGCTGGAGGGGCCGGGCTTCGAGCGGTCGCGGCTTGCGCCGCTCCTACCCCAAAGCTGGCGATCGCCGCGGTCGGCGTGCGACCCGAAGCGCAGCAGGCATTACTGGATCAGCGCCTCGGCGCGAATCACCCCGTCCTCGCGCATCTTCGCCATGGCCAGGTCGGCCAGGCTGTCCCACAGCGGTGGCGGCAACCGGTTCTGGCGCAGGTGCCAGAGCAGGGCGAGGGATTGATAGCGGCCCTCGCGCCAGGTCAGGGTCGCGCGCCAGGCGGGCTGCAGGGTCTGCGGGTCGAGCAGTTCGAGCCGGTAGGCCTGTTCGGCGATCTCGCGGCCATCGCGCTTCATGCCCTCGAGCGACACTCGTAGCACCGGCGCGCCGGCCTCGCGAATCGCCTGGGTGGTGCGGGCCTGGTGTTGCATCGCGGCGTTGCGGACGCCGGCTTGCGCGGTCTGGCCGAAGCGTTCCTCGTCGCTGCGCGCGGACAAGGCGAGGGTGCGGTAACCCAGGTCGCTCAGGCGCCGTTCGAGCGCGCGCGCGAGCCGCGCGGTGGAGTCGCGGCGCAGGCCGGCGTCGAGGTTCAACGACACGTCCGGTTCGACCAGCAGCAGGGTGACGGCGCGCCCGCCGGCGCGGTAGTCGCCGAGGACTTCGCTGTCGACCGCCTGCCGGCGCGAATACTGCCAGCCGGCCCAGCCGGCGAGGACCACGCACAGTAGCGCCAGCACGAGCAGCTTGCGTGCGATCGAACGGCCCAGCGTGTGTCGCGGCGACGGTCGGTTCATGGCGGAGAGAGCGCCGCCAGTGGCTGGCAGCGATAAGTCGGGAGTTCGCAAGTGGCGCGGATGCAACGCATCCGCGCCGTTCGATCAATGACGGAAGTGGCGCACGCCGGTGAAGACCATCGCCAGGCCGTGCTCGTCGGCGGCGGCGATGACTTCGTTGTCGCGCATCGATCCGCCCGGCTGGATCACCGCCTTGATGCCGGCGGCCGCGGCGGCGTCGATGCCGTCGCGGAACGGGAAGAAAGCGTCGGAGGCCATCACCGAGCCGGGCACGATCAAACCGGCTTCCTCGGCCTTGAGCGCGGCGATCTTGGCGCTGACGACGCGGCTCATCTGGCCGGCGCCGATGCCGATGCTGCGGTGGTCGCGCGCATAGACGATGGCGTTGGACTTGACGAATTTGGCGATGCGCCAGGCGAACAACAGGTCGGCGAGCTGCGCGTCGGTCGGGGCGAGCTTGCTGACCACCTTGAGCTCGTCGCGGCCGACTTCGCGCAGATCGCTGCTCTGGATCAGCAGGCCCGAACCGATGCGCTTGACGTCGTGCCGGTTGCGGCCGTCGCCGTGCGGGATGCGCAGCACGCGCACGTTGGCCTTTTTCTTGGCGTAGTCGAGCACGCCGTCTTCATAGTCGGGTGCGATCAGCACCTCGACGAACTGGCGGTCCAGGATGACTTTCGCCGTCGCCGCATCGAGCTTGGTGTTGAAGGCGATGATGCCGCCGAAGGCCGAGGTCGGGTCGGTGGCGTAGGCCAGTTCGTAGGCATCGCCGCAGGCCACGCCTTCGGCCACGCCGCAGGGGTTGGCGTGCTTGACGATGACGCAGGCCGGACGCTCGAACTGACGCACGCATTCCCAGGCCGCATCGGCGTCGGCGAGGTTGTTGAAGCTCAACTCCTTGCCCTGCAGCTGAGTGAAGGTGGCCAGCGTGCCCGCGACCGGATGCAGGTCGCGGTAGAACGCGCCCTGCTGGTGCGGGTTTTCGCCGTAGCGCAAGTCCATGACCTTGACGAAATTGGCGTTGTGCTGAGCCGGGAAGGTCTGCGCGCTGCCGTCCTCGGCGATCGCCGAGAGGTGGTTGCTGATCGCGGCGTCGTACTGGGCGACGCGGTTGAATGCGGCCACCGACAGGGCGAAGCGGGTCTTGGCGCTGAGCGCGCCGTCGCCGGCGTCGAGTTCGGCGATGAGCTCGGCGTACTGGGCCGGGTCGGTCGCGACCGCGACGCGGGCGAAGTTCTTCGCCGCCGAACGCAGCATCGCCGGGCCGCCGATGTCGATGTTTTCGATGATGTCGTCGAAGCTGCTGGCCGGATTGGCCGCGACTTTCTCGAACGGATACAGGTTCAGCACCAGCAGGTCGATCGCGGCGATGCCGTGTTCGGCCATCACCGCATCGTCGGTGCCGGCGCGGCCGAGCAGGCCGCCGTGGACCAGCGGATGCAAGGTCTTGACCCGGCCGTCCATCATCTCCGGGAAGCCGGTGACCTCGGATACGTCGCGCACGGCCAGGCCGGCGTCGCGGATGGCCTTGGCGGTGCCGCCGGTGGAAAGCAGTTCGACCCCGCGCGCGGCCAGGGCCTGGGCGAGTTCGAGGAGACCGGTCTTGTCGGACACGGACAGCAGGGCGCGGCGGATTTTAACCGGCGTGCCGGGCAGGCGATCGGAGGTCATTCGGGGAGGTAGGGCAGCGGAAGGGCGCGGGAATTATAGGCTGCGGGGGACCCGGGCGCCGGCCGTTCATGCGGGCAGGGCGGGGATTGCGTGGTTTCGGGCGGTTTGGCGGGCCGGGGCTTAGAGCAAAAGCAAATCCCCCGCGTTTGCTGCGCAAGCGCCGCCCCCTTTTGAAAAGGGGGCAACTACGGGCTTTTGCAAAGGAGGCAACTGCGGGAGGGGCTGCGGTTCTCGAACCTCCAAGCGACAGCGCGAAGCGGCAAGCCAGTCACCCCTGCGGCGGCCTCTGTCGTTCCCCCTTTGGAAAAGGGGGGCAGGGGGGATTTCGCTCTCCGCACAACACCCGCAACGCCATGCGCCCCAACGGAATCCCGTCGCCGCGCACCTGCAACTGCCATGGAGGCCTCAGCGGGCGCGGCACTGTCATCGCCCCGGCCAGCGGCTAAGCTGATGCGCGACGGCCCACGCCGGGCAGGATGGAACGCACAGGGAATGGCATCGATCTACGCTTTGAAAGGGCGCTTCCAGGCGCTGCTGCGGCCGCTGGTGCGCCGCCTGCATGCGCTGGGCGTCAGCGCGAATCAGGTCACCGTCGCGGCGGCGGTGATCTCGCTCGCGGTTGCGGCCGCGGTCGGCTGGGGCGCCGCCGCGCGGCCCTGGCTGTTCGCGCTGTTGCCGCTGTGGATGTTCCTGCGCATGGCGATGAACGCCATCGACGGCATGCTGGCGCGCGAGTTCGGCCAGCAGTCGCGCCTCGGCGCTTACCTCAACGAGCTGTGCGACGTGGTCTCCGACAGCGCCTTGTATCTGTCGCTGTTCGCAGTGCCGGGCCTCGCCGCGGCGCCGCTGCTCGTGTTCGTGCTGTTGGCGGCACTGACGGAGTACGCCGGCGTGCTCGGGCTGATGGTCGGCGCGCCGCGCCGCTACGACGGGCCGATGGGCAAGAGCGATCGCGCCTTCGGCATCGGTCTGCTCGGCGTCCTGCTCGCCGGCGGTTGGATCGGCGCGGCGATTACGGAACTCGCGCTCGTCTTGATGGGTCTGATGTGCGTGTGGACCGTGGTGCGCCGGGTGCGCGCCGGTTTGCGGCATGATGCCGCGCAAGACAGTGTCGGCCAACGACAAGGAGAACAGCGATGAGGGAACATCAGGAACATCATTACGCGAGCTTCGACGACGCGCAGTTGTTCTATCGCCACTGGCCGGCGACGCAGGCCGCGGCGGGACAGCCGCGCCGCGCCGTGGTGCTGTTGCACCGCGGCCACGAACATTCCGGCCGGGTCGCGCACCTGGTCGGCGAGTTGAACCTCAACGACTGCGACTTTTTCGCCTGGGACGCGCGCGGCAACGGCCGCTCGCCCGGCGAACGCGGCGACGCGTCCGGCTTCGAGGCCCTGGTGCGCGATCTCGACCGCTTCATCGCCCACATCGCCGAGGCCCACGGCATCGCCGTCGAACAGATCGCGCTGGTCGCGCAGAGCGTCGGCGCGGTAGTCGCGGCGACCTGGGTCCACGACTACGCACCGCGCCTGCGCGCGCTGGTGCTGGCCTCGCCGGCCTTCAAGGTCAAGCTGTACGTGCCGTTGGCGCGGCCGGGCTTGAAGCTGATGCAGAAGTTGCGCGGCAACTTCTTCGTCAACAGCTATGTGCAGCCGCAATGGCTGAGCCACGACCCCGAACGCATCGCCAGTTATCGCAGCGACCCGCTGATCGCGCGGCCGATCTCGGTGCGCGTGTTGCTGGGTCTGTACGAAGCCGCCGACCGCATCGTCGCCGACGCCCAGGCGATCACGGTGCCGACGCAGTTGCTGGTGTCGGGCGCCGACTTCGTCGTGCATCGCGGCCCGCAGGACCGTTTCTACGAACGCCTGGGTTCGGGCATCAAGGAACGCCACCTGTTGCCGGACTTCTATCACGACACCCTCGGCGAAAAAGGCCGGGCGGCGGCGGTGAACCGCGTCCGCAGTTTCGTCCAGGCGCGTTTCGCCGAACCCTTGCGCCGCGCCGACCTGCTCGATGCGCATCGCCATGGCCCGAGTTTCGAGGAATCGGAAAAGCTGTCCTGGCCGCCCGAGCGCTGGTCGCTGGCGGACTTGCGCTGGCGTTTCGTCCGTGCCGGCCTGCGCTTCGGCGGCCGCTTCTCGGAAGGCATCAAGCTCGGCATCGGCACCGGTTTCGATTCCGGCAGCAGCCTGGACTACGTCTACCGCAACGAGGCACGCGGCAGCGGGCCGCTCGGCCGCATGATCGATCGCAATTATCTGCAGGCGATCGGCTGGCGCGGTATCCGCGTGCGCCGCACCCATCTGCACGAGTTGTTGCGGGTCGCGATGCGTCGCCTGCGCGCGGCCGGCCTGCCGGTCGATGCGGTCGATATCGCCGCCGGTCATGGCCGCTATGCGCTGGAAGCGTTGGCGGGCGGCGCCGAGCGCGCCGACTCGATCCGCCTGCGCGATTACAGCGAGCTCAACGTCGACAAGGGCCGCGCCTTGATCGATGAGCTCGGCGCCGGCGCGATCGCGCGCTTCGACCAGGGCGATGCCTTCGACCGCCAAGCGCTTGCGGCCCTGGATCCGCGCCCGACCCTGGCGGTGGTGTCGGGGTTGTACGAATTGTTCCCCGACAACGAGCAAGTGCGGCGTTCGCTCGACGGCTTGGCCGCGGCGGTGCCGGTGGGAGGCTATCTGGTCTACACCGGCCAGCCCTGGCACCCGCAGCTCGAATTCATCGCCCGCGCCCTGACCAGCCACCGCGGCGGCGAAGCCTGGGTGATGCGGCGGCGCAGCCAGCAGGAGATGGACGACCTGGTCGCCGCAGCCGGCTTTCGCAAGATCGACCAGCGCATCGACGCCTGGGGCATCTTCACCGTATCGCTGGCGCAGCGGGTCGAGGCATGACCGCGGCGTTAGCGCCGCACGGCTCGGGAGCGCCTGAGCGGGGCGGCTCATCGTCCGGGGCGCCGAAGCGGCGTCCCTGGGGCAGGGCGCTGCTGTGGCTGTCGTTGCTGGGGCCGCTGTTCTTCCTGAGCTACGGCTACGCCAATTCGGTGGCGGCCGCGCGCACCGACGTGCCGCACATCGTCTTCGCCTGGGAGCATGCGATTCCGTTCTGGGCCTGGACCATCGTGCCGTACTGGTCGATCGACCTGTTCTACGGCATCTCGCTGTTCGTCTGCCGCGACCGCCGCGAGCTCGACAACCAGGCGCTGCGCCTGCTGACCGCGCAAATCATCGCGGTCGGCTGCTTCCTGTTGCTGCCCTTGCGCTACACCTTCCAGCGCCCCGACAGCGACGGCCTGTTCGGCTGGTTGTTCGACGTGCTGCTGGGCTTCGACAAACCCTTCAACCAGGCGCCATCGCTGCACATCGTGCTGCTGATCGTGTTGTGGGTGCGTTTCGCGCACCATCTGGGCGGGCCATGGCGCTGGCTGCTGCACCTGTGGTTCGCCTTGATCGGCGTGTCGGTGCTGACCACCTTCCAGCATCACTTCATCGATATTCCGACCGGCCTGCTGGCCGGCTGGCTGTGCGTGTGGTTGTGGCCCGAGCGCGTCGCCGCGCCCTGGCGCGGCGCGGCTCTGGCGCGCGATCCGCAGCGTTGGAAGTTGGCGGCGGTTTATTGCGCCGGTGCGGCGGTGCCCGCGTTCGCGGCGTGGTCGCTCGGCGGGGCGGCGTGGTGGCTGTTGTGGCCGGCCTGGTCGTTGGCGATGGTCGCCTCGAACTACGCCGTATTCGGCGCCGCGGGTTTCCAGAAACGCGACGACGGGCGTTTAAGCCTGGCCGCGCGCTGGCTGTACGCGCCCTACCTGCTGGGCGCCTGGCTCAATTCGCGCTGGTGGACGCGGCGTGCGCCGCAACCGGTGGCGGTGGCCGACGGCGTTTGGCTCGGCCGCGTGCCGGGCGCGGGCCAGCGCGGCGAATTCGCCGCACTCGTCGATTGCAGCGCCGAGCTGCCGCTGCCGGTGTGGCGCGAAGGCGATGCGGTGCGGCCGATGCTGGACCTGGTCGCGCCGACGCCGGCGCAGTTGCGCGAGGTGGCGCAGGACATCCAGCGTGTGCGCGAACGCGGCAAGACCTTGGTCTGCTGCGCCCTGGGCTATTCGCGCAGCGCCGCGGCGATCGCCGCGTGGTTGCTGCTCAGCGGGCGCGCCGCCAACGTCGACGAGGCTGTCGCGATCCTGCGCAGGGCGCGGCCGGCGATCGTGCTCGGTGCGGCGCATCGGCGTGCGCTCCAAGTCATGCTCGGCGGCGCGGACGCTGCCGCAGCGGGGCTGCTGCGAGGACAAACGGTATGACGAGTCCCGTCGCGACGTCGTTCGACCTGCGCGCCATGGCGGCCCTGCTGGCGCAGGGGAGGCAACTGCACGCGCTGTCGCTGCTGTTGCTGGCGGCGGCACTGCTGCTGGCGGCGCTGCCGGCGGCGGCCGTGGCGACGGCTACGCCGGGCGCGTTGCCGCTCGCGCTGAGCTTCGTCGCCGGCTTGCTGCAGTGCTATTACGCGCTGCGGGTGGATTTCGACGCGCGCCTGTTCCAGGCCGCTTCCGAAGACGAGGACAGTGCGCGCGCCGCACAACGGCTCGACGCGAGTCTGCTGGCGCTGGGTTTGCTCAAGCCCGGTCGCGAAGGCCGCGACTGGCCGGCGCGTTGGCGCGGTGCGCGTGGTCTGATGATGCGCCAGGCGATCGCCCTGTCGGTGCAGACGGCGGCCCTGGTGTGGGCGTATGGACGAGTGTGGGCATGAACGGAGTTCCCTTGGACGACCACGATATCTGGACGCCGCAACGGCAGGCGTTGTGGCAGCGTCTCAGCGATTACCGCTTCGGCGGCGATCAACCCGAGGCGTTCGTCGACCGCGTCGCGCACGCCTGCCAGTCGACCCGCGAAACCGCGCAGGCGGCGATCGAGGAGTATCGGCGCTTCTGTTTTCTCGCCGTCGGCGCCGGCCATGCGGTCACCCCGAGCGAGATCGTCGATCGGGTCTGGCATACGCATATGACCGACACCCGCGACTACTGGTTGAAGTTCTGCCCCGAGGCGCTCGAACAGCCGCTGCATCATTCGCCCTCGCTCGGCGGGCTGGCGGAAGACGAGCGCCATCGCCGCCAATACCTCGCCACCGTCGACAGCTACCGGCGTTACTTCGGCGATCCGCCGACGCGGTTCTGGGCCGGCGAACCGCAGCCGGCGCGCCTGACGGCGGACGAATCGGTGTGGTTGCCGCTGACCGAGGTCAACTCGCCCTGGCTGTTCGAGCCGAAGGGACTGGGCCGGTGGTTCTGGGGCTGGAGCGGGCTGTTGGCCGCGGTCTTTCTGCTTGGCGGCGCCGGGAACGGCACCTTCGATCCGCTGGAGTGGCGCGGCGGTTGGTTCCTGACGCTGTATTTCGCCGTGATCGGTTGGACGTATACGGCCGGCAACGCGCTGCAGCGCTTCATGCGCGGCCGCGACGGCCCGAGTGCGCAAGCGCCGGCCGATTCGATCGAACTCGGCTTCCTGGCCGGCGGCGCCGAGCGCGCCGCCGATGTGGCGTTGGTCGAATTGCTCACCCGCGATGCGATCAGGCTGGATTATCCGGGCGCGGCGGAGAGCGCCGCTTCGTCGCGTTCGCCGGTGTGGTTGCGCGCCAGTGCCGGCGCGGCCGGCGTGCCACCGCGATTGCTGGGCCTGGCGAAGATCGTGCAGCGCACTCAGCAGCTCGCCGAGGCGATGCCGGCGCTGCAGGCGCACTACGCGCGCCTGGCCGAACCGATGCAAAGCAAGGGCTGGTGGCTCAGCGCGGGACAGCGTTGGCGCGGGCGCCTGGCCGCGGCGCTGCCGATGTACGCCGTCGTGGTTCTAGGCGTGACCAAGATATCGATCGGCGAGGCCCGCGGGCGGCCGGTCGGATTCCTGGTGGTGCTGACCGCCTTGGCCGGATTGATGGTGTTGGTGCAGCTGTGCACGGCGCAGCGCCGCACCCGCGCCGGCGACCGGGCGCTGCTGGACGCGACGATCAAGACGCGCCGTTCCGACGATCTGGCCGAGCGCGTCGCGCTGGCCGGGACGATGGCGTTGGTCGGCACGCCCTTGGCCGAATACCACACCTTGCGCACGCCGGTGTCGAGTTCCAGCGACTCGAGCAGCAGTTCCAGCGGTTGCGGCAGCGGCGGCGACAGCGGCGGCGGCAGCGGTTGTGGCGGTTGCGGTGGCGGTGGCGATTGAACGGAGTACAGCGATGACGACACGACCCGATTCCGACCAACCCGGCTCCGACCGGCCCGGCTCCGATAGAGACCAACCCGAACCGGCAACCAACGGACCGGTGCCGTTGCAGCGCCGGGACTGGCGCCTGGCCTTGGCCGCGCGCTTGCGCGCGCACGGCGCCACGCCCAACGGCATTTCCCTGTTCGCCATCGGCTTGTCGGCGCTGGCCGGGCTTTCGTTCTTCTTCGCCTTGCGCGACCCACCGCATTACGGCGCGGTCTTGTTGCTGTTCGCGGCGCTGTGCCTGGTCGGGCGCTTGCTGTGCAACCGGCTCGACGGGTTGCTGGCGCGTCGCGGCGGCATGGTCGGCAAGGCCGGCGAGGTCTACAGCGACGCGCCGGACCGGCTCGCCGATGCGTTGGTGTTCCTCGGCGTGGGTTATGGTCTGACGCCGTGGCTGGCGTGGGCCTCGGACCTCGGCTGGGCGGCGTCGCTGCTCGCGGTCGGCACCGCCTACGTGCGCGTGCTCGGCATGGCCTGCGGCCTGCGCGAACACGAGGAGGGCCCGATGCCGCGGCGCACGCGCATGATCGCCACCGCCGTCGCCGCCGTGCTCGCGGCGATCGGCTTGGCCCTGGGGCATGCCGTGGTGGTCGCCTGGATGTTGTTGGCGGCCCTGACCGCGGTGATCGTCGGCGCCGTTTGGACCATCGCCCAGCGTCTGCGCGCGATCGTGCGCGAGCTGGAGGCGCGATGATTTCGCAGTGGCTGGCCAGCGGTTTCAGCGGCGCGATCCGCCTGCTGACCGGCGCACGCGCGCTGTGGCGATGCGCGCCCTCGTCCGATCATCGGGTTTATTACGGCAACCACGTCAGCCACGGCGATTTCGTGATGATCTGGTCGGCGCTGCCGCCGGCCTTGCGCCGCGAAGTGCGGCCGGTGGCCGGCGCCGACTACTGGCAGCGCGACGCGCTGCGCCGCTATCTGATTCGCGAGGTCTTCAACGGCGTGCTGATCGAGCGCGATCCCGTACAGCGCAAGCAGGATGCCATCGACACCTTGTGCGAGGCCGTCGACGAGGGCTGTTCGTTGATCCTGTTTCCCGAAGGCACCCGCAACCAGAGCGACGAGCCGCTGTTGCCGTTCAAGAGCGGCCTGTACCACTTGGCGCACCGGCGGCCCGAGCTCGAATTCGTGCCGGTGTGGATCGATAACCTGGCGCGGGTGATGCCGAAGGGCAAGCTGCTGCCCTTACCGCTGCTGTGCACGGCGACTTTCGGCGATACCTTGCGGCTGGGCCCGGACGAGGACAAACCCCAGTTCCTCGAACGCGCACGCAATGCCTTGTTGGCCCTGTCGGACCACGCGCATGCGCACGACCACGGCGGCCAGGGAGGCGGCTCATGATCGATACGCTGCGCGGCCTGCCGCATTCGCTGTTGCTGTTCATCGGCGTGGCCGCGGTGTTGCTGGTCGCGACCGCGATCGCCGAATACCTGCGCTGGCGCACGCGCGAGCGGCCGAGTGCGGTGATCGCCAACCTGGTCGCGCGCATCCGCGCCTGGTGGGTGATGGCGTTGGTGGTCGGGCTGGCGTTCGTGGTCGGCCGGGTCGGCATGATCGCGCTGTTCGCACTGGTGTCTTTGTTCGCCTTGCGCGAATTCATCACCCTGACTCCGACCCGGCGCAGCGATTACTACGCCTTGTTGGCCGCGTTCTATCTCGCGTTGCCGCTGCAGTATTGGCTGGTCTACACCGACTGGTACGGCCTGTACACCTTGCTGATTCCGGTTTACGCGTTTTTGCTGTTGCCGATACTGGCGACGGTCGGCGGCGACACCACGCGTTATCTGGAGCGCACGGCGAAGGTGCAGTGGGGCTTGATGATCTGCGTGTTCTGCATCTCGCACGTGCCGGCGCTGATCAATCTGCGCATCCCCGGTTACGAAGGGCGCAACTTGTTGTTGATCGCGTTCCTGGTGATCGTGGTGCAGTCCTCGGACGTGCTGCAATACGTCTGGGGAAAGCTGTGCGGCAAGCGTCTGATCGCGCCGAAACTGTCGCCGTCGAAAACCGTCGAGGGCTTCGTCGGCGGTGTCGCTTCGGCGACCGCGCTGGGCGCGGCATTGTGGTGGATCACCCCGTTCACGCCCTGGCAGGCGGCAGCCTTGGCCTTGGTCATCAACCTGATGGGTTTCTACGGTGGCCTGGTGATGTCGGCGATCAAGCGCGATCGCGGCATCAAAGACTGGGGCCACATGATCGAAGGCCACGGCGGCGTCCTCGACCGTCTCGACTCGGTCTGCTTCGCCGCCCCTGTCTTCTTCCACCTGATCAGATATTGGTGGGTGTAGCCGACGCGCTCGCGAGCCATTGGCTCGCGCGTCGGCTACACGCCCGGCCAAGGATGGCCGGGCCGGACATCACGAAGCTCGCGCAAGTCTTGCCAAGGACGGCAGCGAGTACACGAAGAAGCGCCGTACGCGCGCATTGCGCGCTGGTCCGGTCACACGCCCAACCGCAGCGGTGTACGCAAGCGCCGTAGCCGAAGCCCGGACAATCGGAAGCCCGCAGAGTAGGCGCTCCGGCAACCGTGGTACTCGCCCCCTTCGCCTGTCGCGGCTTGCGCCGCTCCTACCCCGGAGGGTTCGTCGCCTTTGTAGGAGCGGCGTAAGCCGCGACAACCGCAGCGGTGTACGCAAGCGCCGTAGCCGAAGCCCAGACAATCGGAAGCCCGCAGCGTCGGCGCTCCGGCAACCGCGTGGTATTCGTCCCCTTCGCCTGTCGCGGCTTGCGCCGCTCCTACCCCGGAAGGTTCGTCGCCTTTGTAGGAGCGGCGTAAGCCGCGACCAACCGCAGCGACGTACGTAAGCGCCGTAGCCGAAGCCCGGACAATCGGAAGCCCGCAGCGTCGGCGCTCCGGCAACCGCGTGGTATTCGCCCTCTTCGCCTGTCGCGGCTTGCGCCGCTCCTACCCCGAGGATTCGTCGCCTTTGTAAGAGCGGCGTAAGCCGCGACAACCGCAGCGACGTACGCAAGCGCCGTTGCCGAAGCCCGGACAATCGGAAGCCCGCAGCGTCGGCGCTCCGGCAACCGTGTGGTATTCGTCCCCTTCGCCTGTCGCGGCTTGCGCCGCTCTTACCCCGGAGGGTTCGTCGCCTTTGTAGGAGCGGCGTAAGCCGCGACAACCGCAGCGGTGTACGCAAGCGCAACGGCCGAAGTCCGGACAGCCGGGAGCTGCCACGATGAGTCGATGGCTGCGAAAATTGCGTGGTATTCGACCGTTGCGTCTGTCGCGGCTTACGCCGCTCCTACAGGGGGCGTATGCAGGTATTGCGGGCTTTGGGGCAAACCGGGCATCGGCCGTTTCGGCGAATGCCGTGATACTCGACCGCTGCGTCTGCCGCGGCTTACGCCGCTCCTGCACCGGGTTCGCGTCGGAGGATTCGCGCGCAGGCCTTTCGCTGCGCTGCGACGGCTGTTATTCCAGCCCGTACTCGCGCAGCTTCTTGCGCAGGGTCGCACGGTGAATGCCGAGCATGGCCGCGGCGCGGCTCTGGTTGCCGTCGCAATGCTGCAGGACTTCGGCGAACAACGGGATTTCCAGCTCCCGCAAGGCGATCTCGTAGAGGTTCTCGGTGCCGCTGCCGTTCAAGTCGCCCAGGTAACGACGGATCGAAGTCGCGACATGGTCGCGCAGCGGAACGCGAGGTCCGGAGCGGGCGGCTTCGTTGCGGTCGTTGAGAGCGTTCAAGTGCATCCCCGTGGCAAGTGACTTCCGCCGGGGGCTTGCCGATACGCTCGCTGCGCATCGCCGACGGGAGGGGGAGTCTAGCGCGCGGGAGTCGCTGTAGACAACGCGACGGTGCGATATTTCAACGGAAATCGAACGTGAACGCGACTACGCGCGGCGCCGGTTCGAGCACGTCGAACTGCACCGCGGCACTCTGCCCCGGCGCGATCAGTTCGCCTTCCCTGTACCCCTTGCGGTAGTCCTTTGGAGAGAACGCACGTTGGCCGACGCGGCGGCCATCGACGTCTTCCAGGCTCAGCAGCAGGGTCGGCCAGGGCTGCGCCCAGCGCGCATCGTTGCGGAAGCTGGCCGATACCCGCAATACACCCGCGCGCTCTGCGACCGGCAGCACGTTGCGATTGAGCATGGTCAGCGCAGCCGGTTCGCGCCATGCCGGAATCGTGCACGGCAGCGCCCCGCACAAGGCGCCGACGAGCGGGCGCCAGCGCGCGTCGGCGGCGAGTTCGTCGCGTTGCGCAAGCAGCAGTTGCAGGGCCAGCAACAGACCGAGCGCGACCGCCACCGCCGGGCCGCTCCAGTGCCGGCGCGCCGCCGGCGCGGCTGCGCGGGCGCGGCTGCGCACGAAGCTCGGCGCGAGGCGCGCATGCGCCACCGCGGTTTCGGATTTGCCGGCCCGCTTGCGCGCCGCGCGCTTCGGCACGACCGCATCGGCCGCAGCGCTAAGTGGCGTCAGCACGGCGGTCGGGACGGCCATCACTGCGTCGTCGTCGTCGCTCGTCTCGGCGGCGCCCTGCGCGCCGAGCGTCGCCGGTTCCGGCGAGGCGGCAAGATGGCCGGCCTGGTCGTGCTCGGCGACGGTATCGTCGGCTTGAGCCGGCGTTGCGCTGGCCTGCGTCGCTGAAGCTTCGGCGGACAGCGCATCGGCGCCCGTCGCTGCGTTCGCAACCGGCGCGCTCGCCGCGCCGGTCGCCGCCGATTCGACCAAGGCCGGTTCGTTTGTGGCCGGTTCGACGGCGGTCGATTCGGCAGCCGCCGACTCGATCGCCGCCGCGGCGGCCAGGTCGCCGCCGCAACGCGGGCAGGCCCGGGTCGGACCGTCCTTGGCGACGATCAACGCGACGAGGTATCCGCAATGGGGGCAGGCAGCGAACATTTCAGTATTCAATCATGCCGTCGCGCTCAGCGCCGGCGTACGCCTGTGACGCGCATCCAGTCTTCGAGACGGTCGGCGCGCAGCCCCTCGAAGTCCGCGGCATAGCGCGCGAGCACCTCGTCTTCCTGCCCGGCGAGGATGCCCGACAGCGCGATGCGCCCGCCCGGCGCGACGCGCGCGGCCAGGGTATCGGCCAGGGCGACCAGCGCCGAGGCGAGGATGTTGGCGACCACCACCGGATAGGTCGCGGCCGGTTCGTCCTGCGGCAAATGCACCTCGATGCGTTCGGCGACGTCGTTGCGTTCGGCGTTGTCGTGGGTGGCGATGACCGCCTGCGGATCGTTGTCGACGCCGACCGCGTGCGCGGCGCCGAGCTTGAGCGCGGCGAGGGCGAGAATGCCGGAGCCGCAACCGAAGTCGAGCACGCTGCGATCGGCGAGCGCGCCTTCGTCGGCCAACGCGTCGAGCCATTGCAGGCACAGCGAGGTGGTCGGGTGGGTGCCGGAGCCGAACGCCAGGCCCGGGTCGAGGCGCACCACCGCGGCATCGGCCGCATCCGCGCCCGCGGGCAGCTCGTGGTTCCACGGCACGATCCAGGTGCGGCGGCCGAACTGCAGCGGCTCGTACTGGTCCATCCAGGCGCGCTCCCAGTCCTGATCCTCGACCTGGCGAAAACGCACCTGGGTCCACTCCAGACCCGGGTCGAACGATTCCAGCGCGGCCAGGATCACCAGCGCGTCGGCATCGTGCGGGAACAGGGCGCTGAGCACGATCGACTGCCACAACGGCGTTTCGCCGACGCCGGGCTCGAGGATCGCGTGCTCGTTGCCGGTGTCGGCATCGGCATCGAGCATCGTCACCGCCAGCGAGCCGACATCGTCGAGCGCGGCTTCGTAGCGCGGTTGTTCGGCTTCGCTGCAGCGCAGGGTCAGTTCGAGAAAGGGCATCGGTTACGGCGAGAGGCGAAAACGGCGGTCATTATTGACCCGTTTCGCGGCGATCAGATAGCGTGCGGGCTCTTCTCAGGAGTCAGACGCCATGGAATCGCAGGCCAACCCCTCTACTGCCGCCGTCACGCGGGCCTGGATATTGCTCGGATCGTTGGCCCTGGGCGCCTGCTCGGCCGGCGACGGCACCACCCCCGTCGGCACCGCTCCTGACGGCGCTAGCCAGGTCGGTGCGAGCCAGGTCGGTGCGAGCCGGGTCGATGCTACCCGGGCAGAGGCTGCCCGAGTCGACACCCCTCAGGCAGATGCTGCGCAAGTGGGGGCCAAGGGCCAAGTCGGGCAACTGCGCCTGGAAGCGGTGACCGAACTGCCCCGCTATGTCGCGCCCACGCCGCCGCTGGCCGACGACGGCAGCGTCCCGGACTGCGCCGAGGACGCCAAGTCGAGCGAGGCGCGCGCCGCGGTCGCAGCCGGCTGGACCATCCGCGCCGACATGGCCTGGGGCAAGGACTACCGCGTGGTCGGGGTGGCGCCGCGCGCGACCCAGGTGGCCGGCTTCGGCTGCATGTTCCCGGCTGCGCGGGTGCTGTTCTTCCGCGATGGCCGGGCGGTGGCGCAGTTGCGCGACCTCGAGGCCGACGAGGAAAGCTTCGACAGCGGCGTCCAGGGCGTGTTCGAGCACAGCGCTGAACCAGCCGACCCGGCCGGCAAGGCGGGCAGCGAACTGCGGGTCGGCGAATGGCAGGTGGCGCGTGCGCGCGTGCTCGCGACTGCCGCCGGGCTGGAGCTGACGGCCTTGCCGGCGCTGGACGCCTACTGCGGCGGCGGGGCGAAGGTGCCGCGGATCGAGGGCCTGAGCCTGCCGCAGGCGCGGGCGAAGTTGCTCGCCCAAGGCTGGCGCGGCGTGCAGCCGAAGCGCGAGGAGGGCGCCGAGCGTTTCCTGGGCGGCTTGATCGAAGCCGGTTACCCCGAGGTCGTCGATTGCGCCGGTACCGGCCAGGGCTATTGCAGCTTCGAATATTCCAACGAGGCCGGCGACGGCCTGGCGGTCACCACCGCCGGCGAGCACGGCGAGGACGGCGGCAAGACCTATTGGCCCACGGTGGTCGGCAGCGAAGTGACCTGCGCGGCCAAGGCCACGGTAGCTCCCGCTCCGGGCGGCTGAAGCGCCGTCTCGCCGAAGCCGGAGACCCATCACGGTTCAGCGTCGCGCGGGCATCGGCACGGCGCTTGACTTACTATCGGCATCTCGACGAAACACAGTTCAGGCCGGCCCATGCCAGCTCATGCCGGCCCCGGCCCTTGCCGGGCGGCAGGCGGGCTGGGTGGCGCCAGTGCGACGGCCCGCACCTGCGTTGCGTCCGGTTCGTGCCAGCAGCGTAGAGGCTCAGAGAAACGGTCTTGATGTCCGATGCCTACCCTTCCGGTTACAAGCAAGGCCCTGGCGGGGCGCCGGCCGGTGTGCGCGTGTCCGGACGCTCGCTGATCGCGATCATGGGCTTCGCCTTGTTGGCCGCCGCCTTCGTCTATGCCGGCCGACGCAATGGCGGCGAACAGGCCGTACCCGGCGAGAGCGTGCCGGTCCGGGTCGCGGAGAAGGCGCAGCCGAGGGCGCGTGGCCAAGCAGATGCGCCGCGCGACGACTCGGTACCGGTGGTCGAAAAGAAGGCCGCGCCGCGCGGCGCGGTCGCGCCGTCGCCGTTGCGGGTGCAGTTCGAGCAGGCCCCGGACTTGTACGCGTATGCGCAGTCGATCCGCTCGCGCGCCGATGCCGGCGAGCCCGAGGCGATCTGGCTGTTGAGCCGGGTCTACGACTACTGCTCGAACTACGCCAACGCACCGGTCGACTACGGCAACGACACGCGCACAATCGAGAGCATGAAGCTGCGCGGCGCCTCGACGATGACCGAGGCGCGCAATCGGGTCAGCTCGCGCTGCGCGCGTTTCGCGCCGAGCGACAACCTCAGTTACCAGATGATCTTCCTCAAGCGGGTCGAGGCCGCCCAATCGGGCAGCCTGCCGGCCGAGGCCTCGTTGCTGGCCGCCGGCAAGCCGCTGGAGAAGACCGAGGAATACCGGCTCAACCTGGTCGATCGCGTGCAGCGCTCGAAGGACCCGGAAGCGTATTCGGCGTTGTCGCCCGGCATGGGCATCGCCGCCAACGGCCGGCGCTGGGGCGACATGCGCGTGGCCGGCACTCAATTCGCGGAACTGGCTTGGCAGTTGGCGGCATGCGAGCTCGGGCAGGATTGCAGTCCGAAGGGTTCGTTGATGACGTCCTACTGCGCCAACGGCGGAATTTGCTCGCAAGACGCCAAACAGGATTTTGCGAGTTTCGTATACGACGCGGCGATCCCGCGTCAGGGGGCGGATGTGGTGGAAGACATGGTCGATTCGCTGCTAGGCGAACAGAGGACAGTGCAATGAAACGCGAGCACTTCGTAAACACGGCCAAGATCGGTTTCTGGGCATTGCTGCTCAGCGCGTACTCGGTCGGCGCAGCCGGCGTGATGATCGACGTATTCGGCGAGGACTACCGCGAGCTGGGACAGGTCGCGGTGACCTCGGTGGATTCGAAGACCGAGTTGCGTTCGCTGAGCGCCGCCCAGATCGCGGCCGTCTATCGCGCCCAGAGCGGCGCGCCCTTCTCGACCCTGCCGCCCGGCAGCACCTTCAAGGTGGTCTGGCCGGACGGTTCGAGCGAGTACGTGATGGTGGTCAGTCCATCGACGAGCGGCGGCGTGCAGCCGATCCCGGGCACCCAGGTGCCGGGTTCGGGCAAGAAGTCGTCGGGCAGCTCGGGCAGCTCGGCCAAGGGGCCGACCCTGTTGCCGGCGTCCTCGTCCACGGAGCTCACCGAAGCCGACGTGCAGGAGATGGCGTCCTGGGTCGAGCCGGTACTGCGATGAGGCTGGGCGCGGCACCGGCGACGGCTCGCTGGCGGTAGCGGCGGCCTAAGCCGCGACCGCCGACGGCGGTGTCGCGGCTTAGGCTGATGCTGCTGCGAGACCGCGCCGACGCGTCGCCCGGTGCGTCACCCAAAACGAAACGGCCCGCGTCGATGACGCGGGCCGTTTCGTTTTTTGTCGCAGGCGTTCTTGCCGCAAGCCCGCCGACTGCGGGCGCCAGCTCAGACGATCGAGCTCAGACGAGCGAGCTCAGACGAGCGAGCTCAGACGATCGAGATCGTCTTTTCCTTCTGTTCCTTGAGCCGCTTTTCCAGGTAGTGGATGTTCATCCCGCCCTGCTGGAAGCCGGCATCCGACAAGATCCGCTGTTGCAGCGGGATATTGGTCTTGATGCCGTCCACGACCATCTCGCTGAGCGCCACGCGCATGCGCGCGATCGCGGTGTCGCGGTCGGGCCCGTGCACGATCAGCTTGCCGATCATCGAGTCGTAGTTCGGCGGCACGCGATAGCCTTCGTAGATGTGGCTGTCGACGCGCACGCCGGGGCCGCCGGGCGCGTGGAAGTGCTGGATCAGGCCCGGGCAGGGCATGAAGGTTTCCGGGTCCTCGGCGTTGATGCGGCACTCGATGGCGTGGCCTTCGAGGACGATGTCGCTCTGCTTGATCGACAGCTTGCGGCCGGCCGCGATCATCAACTGTTCGCGCACCAGGTCGATGCCGGTGACCAGTTCGGTGACCGGGTGCTCGACCTGGATGCGGGTGTTCATTTCGATGAAGTAGAAGCGGCCGTTCTCGTACAGGAACTCGAACGTGCCGGCGCCGCGGTAACCGATGCGGATGCAGGCTTCGACGCAGACCTTGCCGATCTCGGCGCGCTGTTCCGGGGTGATGCCCGGCGCCGGCGCTTCCTCGACCACCTTCTGGTGGCGGCGCTGCATCGAGCAGTCGCGCTCGCCCAGATGGATCGCGCTGCCCTGGCCGTCGGCGAGCACCTGGATCTCGACATGGCGCGGGTTCTCGAGGAACTTCTCCATGTAGACCATGTCGTTGCCGAACGCGGCCTTGGCTTCGGACTTGGTGGTCTGGATCGCGGCGTTGAGGTGAGCCTCGGTATGCACCACGCGCATGCCGCGACCGCCGCCGCCGCCGGCGGCCTTGACGATGATCGGATAGCCGATCTCGCGCGCGATCTTGATGTTGGCGGCGTTGTCGTCGCCGAGCGGGCCGCCGCTGCCGGGCACGCAGGGCACGCCGGCCTCCTTCATCGCGCGGATCGCCTCGACCTTGTCGCCCATCAGGCGGATGGTCTCGGCGCGCGGGCCGATGAAGATGAAACCGGATTGCTCGACGCGTTCGGCGAAGTCGGCGTTCTCGCTGAGGAAGCCGTAGCCCGGGTGGATCGCCTGGGCGTCGGTGACTTCGGCCGCGGCGATGATCGAGGCCATGTTGAGATAGCTCTCCGACGACGGCGCCGGCCCGATGCAGACCGACTCGTCGGCCATGGCGACGTGCTTGAGATTGCGATCGACGGTGGAATGCACCGCGACCGTGCGGATGCCCAGCGCGTGGCAGGCGCGCAGGATGCGCAGCGCGATTTCGCCGCGATTGGCGATGACGACTTTATCAAGCATGGGATTGGGGATTCGGGATTTGGGATTCGTGAAGCGCGGGCGTCTCGCTGACGGCGCGCGGCGATGAGCCGAGCGAGCGGATCAGAGCATTCAGACGGGCGAAAGTTCGGTCCAGCAAGTCTGTGTCCGTGGCGTTGTCGGTGAGGTAGCCGAGGCGGCGGGCGATCTCGTACTGGGTACTGATTTCGGCGAGCGAGCCGCGTGCCATCGCCAGAAACCGCAAGTAGTCCGGTCTCGATCGCCGGGCTGCGCCTTCGGCGATGTTCGACGGAACGCTGACCGCCGCTTTGCGCAACTGCATGCTCAGGCCCAGTCGCTCCGTTTCGGGAAAAGATGCGGTGATGCGATAAATCGATTCGACCAACGACATCGCATCGCGCCAGACATCCAGGCGCTCGTGCGGTCGCTGCTGGTCCGAATCCCGAATCACGAATCCCGATTCCCGTCGCGACCGGCTTCAGCCGATCACGAACAAAGGCTGATCGAACTCGATCGGCTGGCCGCTCTCGGCCATGACCTTGAGCACCGTGCCGGAGACGTCGGCTTCGATCGGGTTGAACATCTTCATCGCTTCGATGATGCCGAGCGTGTCGCCGGCCTTGACCGCCTGGCCGACGGTGACGAAGGAGGGCTTGTCCGGCGCCGGCGAGGCGTAGAAGGTGCCGACCATCGGCGCGCGCACGACGTGGCCGTCGGGCAGGTCGCTGCCGGGCTTGGCGCTGCCGCCGGTGGCCGCTTCGGTCGGCGAATGCATCGGCATGGCCGGGGCCGGGCGCTGCTCGGCGTAGGGGGCGGCCTGCATCTGCGGCGGCGCGTAGGCATAGCCGCCCTTCGGGGTGCGGGCCAGGCGGACGGATTCTTCGCCTTCCTTGATCTCGATCTCGGCGAGGTTGGATTCCTCGAGCAGGTCGATCAGTTTCTTGATTTTGCGCAGGTCCATGGAGCGGGCCTCTGGTTGGATCGTCGTTGCGGCCCGCGCGAACGCGGCCCGGGCTGGGTGGGTATCAGGTCGCCAGTCGCTTGATGGCGGCGTCGAGCGCGTAGCGGTAGCTGTCGGCGCCGAAGCCGCAGACCACGCCGACGGCGTGGTCGCTGAAATAGCTGTGGTGGCGGAACGGCTCGCGGGTGTGCGGGTTGGACAGGTGGATCTCGATGAACGGGATCGCGACCGCGGCCAGCGCGTCGCGGATCGCGACGCTGGTATGGGTGAAGGCGGCCGGGTTGATCAGGATCATCGCCGTGCCGTCGGTGCGCGCCGCCTGGACCCGGTCGACCAGCACGTGCTCGGCGTTCGACTGCAGGCTGTCCAGGGCGTGTCCGGCGGCCTGGGCGTGCTCGCGTAGCCCGGCATCGATCTCGGCCAGGGTGGTGCGGCCGTAGACCTCCGGCTCGCGCGTGCCGAGCAGGTTGAGGTTGGGGCCGTGCAGGACCAGGAGCTTGGCCATTGGGACCGGACGGTTGCCTTCAAAGGGCGGCAGTTTGCGTGAAGGCCGGCCTGGTGTCCAGAAGTTGCCCGCCAAATCGGCGAAGTTGCCGCGATTTAAGCGGTTGTTTGAGTGGCGACTCTAGAATGCCGGCACGTTCGCCGGCGTCGCCGTGTTTTCGTGACCGGATCGGCGCATTTGCCGGCACGACGGCGATTCTGGGGGTGGTCCCCGGAGCCCATTCGAGCACGATCGGGCCGGGCAAGCCGGTAACCCGTTGGCGGAATCGGCGCGTGCCGGTCGTTCGCGGCTGGCGCGGCTAGCCGACGATCGGCGAGTTTTCGCTGAGGTTGCCGCCACGAGGTGGCGCGGGCATGACAGCCGGGCCTCGGCCCCGGACCGGGCTCAGTCGACCCAGCCCTCGATCTCGCCGTCCTCGAACGGGCCGATGCGTTGCTTGATCAGCTTGCCGTCTGCGCCGATCAGCACCGTATACGGCAGCACGCCCTTGAGATTGCCGAGGCGGACGCCCGCGTCGCGCGGGCCGGGCGCGTCGAGCAGGATCGGGTAATCGACCGGCACCCGCTGCAGGAAGGCGGCGACGTCCTCGGCGTTGTCGAGGGCGATGCCGACCACTTGCGTGCCCTGGCCGCCCTGGGCCTTGGCGTAGCGGTTGAGCTCGGGCATTTCCTTGATGCAGGGGCCGCACCAGCTGGCCCACAGATTGATCATGATCGGCCGGCCGGCGTAGGCCTGCGGCAGCTGCGAGGGCCGGCCGTCGAGGCCGGGCAGGGTCAGCGCAGGCATGGCCTGGCCCGGGCTCGCCACGGCGAGGCCGGCCGGCGGCTTGGGCGCGCTGCGGGTCATGCGCTCGTGCAGGAAGTACTGGCCGAGTTCGGTGCGGGCCAGCCAGCCGCCCCCGCCGACGAGTTGCCCGGCGAGCAGGCCGAGCGCGCCCGCACCGAGCGCCAGGGCGACGAGTTTGACGGTCGAGGAGATCGCCATCGCCCGGCCTCAGCGAGTCGCGGCGCGCGCGCGTTGCGCGCGTTCGGCGAAGGCCGGGGCCTTCTCGAAACCGAACAGGCGCAGTTCGCGGCGTTCGGCGCCGGCGACGAAGTACAGGGTGGCCGGCGGGCCGATGATCTCCAGACGCTTCATCAACGCCTGGTCGATTTCGTCGTTCGCGGTCACGTCGACCTTGAGCAGGACGAAGCCCTTCAGCGCCTCGTGCACCTGCGGCTCGGGGAAGGTGTACTTCTCCATTTCCTTGCAGGCCACGCACCAGTCGGCATAGAAGTCGAGCATCAGCGGTTGGCCGGAGGCCTGCGCGGCGGCGATCTCGCGATCGAGGTCGGCGCCGGACTTGATCTTGCGGAACGGCAGCTCGGTGCTCTGAGCGGCGTGACCGCCGCGCAGGCCGGCGAGCGGCTGCAGCGGATCGTCGCTGCCGGCGAGGGCGCCGACGATCTGCGCCGCGCCGGCCAAGCCCAGCAGCAGGGCCAGCAGCCAGGCGAACACGCGCACGCCCTGGCCGAGCGTCTTGGTGCCGGCCGACAGCGCGACCATCACCGCGGCGCCGAGCAGCAGCGCGCCCCACAGCGCCAGCGTCACCGGGCCGGGCAGGATGCGCGAGAGCATCCACACCGCCATGCCGATGAAGATCAGGCCGAACGCGCGCTGCACCGCGACCATCCACGGGCCGGTGGTCGGCAGGCCCCTGCCGGCGGCGACGCCGAACACGATCAAGGGCGCGCCCATGCCCATGGCCAGCGCAAACAGCGCCGCGCCGCCGAACAGCGGGTCGCGGGTCTGGCCGATATAGAGCACGGCGGCGGCGAGCGGCGGCGCGACGCAGGGGCCGACGATCAAGGCCGACAGCGCGCCCATGCTGGCGACGCCGAGCCAGGAACCGCTGCGTTGGCGATTGCTGGCCTCGCTGAGGCGGCTGCGCAATGCATGCGGCAACTGCAGTTCGTACAGGCCGAAGCTCGACAGCGACAGCACCACGAACAGCAGGGCGAACAACACGATCACCCACGGCGTCTGGAAGGCGATCTGAAGATTGGCGCCGGCCAGCCCGGCGACGATGCCGGCGAGGGTGAACACCACCGCGCTCGCCAGCACGTAGACCAGCGACAGCGAGAACGCGCGGCGCGCGCTCAGGCCGGGGCCCTGGCCGACGATCAGGCCCGACAGGATCGGCACCATCGGCAACACGCAGGGCGTGAACGCGAGCAGCAGGCCGAAGCCGAAGAAGGTCAGCAGCGCCCAATAACGGTTGGCGCCCTTGAGCGAGGCGGCGAGCAGGCTGTCCTCGGCCTGCGGCGCGGCCGCGTCTGAGGGATCGGTCGCGGGCGTTGCCGCGTCGCTGGCGGGCGCCAGGCTGGCTGCGTCGGTGGCGGGCGTCGCGTTGCTCGCGGCCATGCCGACGGCGGAGGCATCGGCAGCAGCGTTCGCTTGGGTCGATGCTGCGGCGGTCGCAGGCGATACAGCGCTCGCCGCGGCTGCAGCGGCCGTCGTGCCGGCGGCCGGCTCCGCCGGCGCGACCGCGCTCGCCGCCACGGTGCCGCGCGGCAAGTCCAGGGTCACTTTGCGCGTCATCGGCGGATAGCAGATGCCGTCGGTCTGGCAGCCCTGGAAGTTCGCGGTCAGGGTCAGTTTTGCGGCGTCGGCCTGCTTGCGCAGCAGCGGCAGCGGCACGTCGATCTGGTCGAAGAACACGGTGACCTCGCCGAAGTGCTCGTCGCGGTGCGCGGTGCCGCGCGGCCACTGCGGCTTGCCGGCGGCGATCGCGGCCTGGTCGGTCTTCAGCGAGGTCTTGTCGCGATACAGGTAATAGCCGCGCGCCGGGGTGAAGCGCAGCAGCAGGGTGTTGCCGTCGCTGACGATGGCCTCGAAGCCGAAGGCCTGCTCCGGCGGCAACGGCAAGGCATCGGTGCCGGTGTTGGCGGCCGAGGGCGCGCCGAGCGGGCTGGCGCCGAGCAGCGGATTGGCGCCGCCGCGCGGGCCGAAGGAAACCAATGGCGCGGCCGCCGGAGCCGGGTCCATTGCCGCCGCGGCGGGCGCAGCCAGCGCCACGTTGACGGTGCGGGTCTGCGGCGGATAGCAGATGCCGGCGTCGGCGCAGCCCTGGTACTTGATGGTGAGCTTGGCGCTGCCGGCCTTGGCCTGGCCGGGCAGGGTGGCGACGAGGCGGTCGCGGTAGGTCTCGACGTCGCCGAAGAACTCGTCCTTGTAGGCCTTGCCCTTCGGCAACTGCAGCGCCTGCGCGGCGAAGCCGGCGTCGCTCTTGACCGAGATGCGGTGCTTGTAGAGGTAGTAACCCGGCGCGACCTTCCACGACACCGCGATGCGATCCGCGCCGCCGGCCTCGGCCGCGAGCACGAAGGCCTCGTCGACCGGCAGCAGGTCTTTTTCGTCGACCGCGAGCGCCGGCGCGGCGAACAGCGCGGCCAGGCAGGCGAGGGCGTAGGCGAGGGCGGCGCCGGCGCGCGGGCGCCGACCGGAAAGCAGGTCGTCAGTCATCGGTCTCGGGTCTGTTCGGCCACCCAGTGCAGGTACGGGTCGAGGCCGTCGCGGACTTCGACCACCAATGCCTCCGGCAGTTCATACGGATGCAGCTCGGCGATCCGCTGGAGCACGGCCGAGGCCAGGGCGGGGGTGGTCTTGATCAGCAACTGGACCTCGGTCGCGTGTTCGATGCGGCCTTGCCAGCGATAGGTCGAGCGCACGCCCGGCCAACGGCTCACGCAGGCGGCGAGCCGTTCCTCGACCAGGGCCAATGCGATGGCATCGGCCGTGGCCTCGTCGGGGCAGGTGCTGAGCACCAGCCTCGGCAGCGGGGTGGAGTCGGTGAGGGACATCCGGCCAAGTGTAAGGCCGTCGCCGGGACCGGCCTAACCCGATCCGGTCGGATGGTGCAGGATCGAAGCCGGGCCGGGCCGGCCCGGAGCGGTGCCCGACAGGCCTGGAAGTCCGCCGGCGTCACCCAACCCCGTCGCTGCGCGTTGCAAAACTCCGGCGCTGCGCGTTTCCCCCCTTTGAAAAAGGGGGGCAGGGGGGATTTGCTTTGGGGCCAACCCCGGCCAACCCCGATGGTATAAGCCCTGCATCCAGGAGATGCAGCACGTGCCCATGACGATTCCTGCCCGATGGGCCTTGCCCCTGCTGCTGATCGCCGCGCCGTACAGCGCGGCGGTGGCGGCGCAAACGGCAACCGCAGCCGCGCCTGTGCTCGCGCGCAGCGTCTCCCACGGCCGCTTCCACAACATCCCGGTGCGTCTGCCCTCCGGCGAGGCGCGCCGCTTCGTGCTCTGGTTCGCCGACGGTCTCGACGGCGCGCAACGCAAGGCGCGCGTCGACGCCTTGGTCGCCGATGGCGCGATGGTCGCGACCGTCGACGTCGCCGCGCTCGAACGCGACCTGCGCAAGGACGGCGGCGCCTGCGCGTTCTCCTCCGGCGACGTCGAGAACTTCTCGCGTTTCGTGCAGGCCTATTACCGCTTGCCGACCTACCGCCTGCCTTTGTTGCTCGGCGATGGCGAAGGGGCGGCGTTGGCGTATGCGGTCGCCGCGCAGGGCGGCGGCACGCTGTTCGCCGGTGCGGTGGCGGTCGATTTTTGCCCGCGTCTGGTCCTGCCGCGCGCAATATGTCCGTCCGGCGCGTTGAAGCTGGTGCCGGCTCGCGGCGCAGGTTCGGCGCAGTTGCAGCCTTCGCCGTTGTCGTTGCCCTGGCTGGTCGCCGCTGCGGACACGGGGCGCCATGAGGCGCAGTGCCCGAAGGCGGCGAGCGATGCCTTCGTCGCCGCCATCCCGCAGGCGCGCCGTTTCGCCCGCGATGCGCGCGGCGATGCTACGCCGGGTCTGCGCGCGGCCTTGATCGGCCTCGGTGCGCAAGGCCATGTCAGCGCGCCGTTGCCGCCGGCCGATCTGAAAGGCTTGCCGCTGACCGAAGTCGCTGCAAGCAGCGGCGGCCACCGCGACAGTTTTGCGATCTTCGTGTCCGGCGACGGCGGTTGGGCCGGCTTCGACCAGAGCGTGGCCGACCGCTTGGCGAAAGCCGGCGTGCCGGTGGTCGGCATCGACTCGCTGCGTTACTTCTGGAGCCCGCGCACGCCGCAGGGTTTCGCCGCCGACCTCGATCGCATCGTCCGCTACTACCGCGCTCAGTGGCGGCGCCCGCGCGTGCTGTTGATCGGTTTCTCGCAGGGCGCCGACGTGTTGCCGGCGGCTTACAACCGCTTACCGTCGCCGAGCCGCGAGGCGATCGCGCTGACCGCATTGATTTCGGTCGGCGAGAAAGCCGAATACGAGTTCCACCTCAGCAACTGGATCGGCAGCAGCGACCGCGGCCTGCCGATCGCGCCCGAGATCGCGCGCATGCCGGCCGCGCGCACGCTATGTCTGTACGGCGCCGACGACGGCGATGCGCTGTGTCCGAAGTTGCCGGCCGCCGCCGCACGGACCGAGAAACTGCCGGGCGACCACCACCTCGACGGCGATTACGACGGTGTCGCCGCGCGCGTGCTGTCGGCGGCCGGTATCGCGCCGGGTTCCTGAGCCTCGGGCGCGCGGGTCGGGAAACGCGCGATGCGATGCTCGCCGTCGTCGTGCCGGCGCGGGTCGAGCGAGATCAAGCGGGTGACGTCGATCAATGCCGCCGGCAGATGCATGCCGCCCGGCGCGGCGAGGTAGCGCGTGCGCCAGACCGGGTCGTACTTGGCCTTGAAGCGGCGCAGGCCGACGAAACCGTAGAAACGTTCGCCGTGGCGCGCGACCAGGTTGGCGAAGCGGTTCCAGCGCCCGGCGAGGCGATGCTGCGACAGCCCCGACAAAGGCGCCATGCCGAGCGAGAAGCGCTCGTAGCCGTGTTCGCGGCCCCAGCCCAGCAACTCGGCGAACAGGAAATCCATCGTGCCTTTCGGCGCGGCCTCGCCGTGACGCATCAGGTCGACCGACAGCTCGCGGCCGTTGGTCGCGTTCCACAGATTGGCGAAGGCGACGATACGGCCCTCGCGTTCGACCAGGGCGATCGGCAAACGCTTGAGATAATCGGCGTCGAAGTAGCCGAGCGAGAAGCCTTTCTCTTCGCCGGACTTGTGCTCCAGCCAATCCTCGGAAATTTCCGCGAGCACCGGCAGCAAGGCTTCGACCTCGTCGGCCGGGGCGATGCGGAAGCTCAGCCCGGCGCGCTTGCCGCGGTTCCAGGCCTGGCGCAATTCGGCGCGGGTCGCGCCCTGCAGGCTGAAATCGGCCAGTGGCACCAGCGCTTCTTCGCCGAGCTTGACCAGGGTCAGGCCGAGGTCGAGGTAGGTCTGCCAATACTGCTCGCCGACCTGGTAGAACACCGGCCGCATGCCGAGCCGGTCGGCTTCCTCGCGAAAACGCCAGATCAGCGCGCGGGCGACCTCGGGCGGCCCGACCGGGTCGCCCATCGCGATCAGCGAGCCGCCGTAGCGCTGCATCATCGCGAAGCCGCGTTGTTGCGGATCGAGCAGCAGCGCTTTGTCGCCGGTCAAGGCCAGATGCGCCTGACTGTCGTCGGCCTGGGCGAGGACCGGCCGGATCGCCGCGAGCTCGGCATCGCTCGCCGCCGGCAGCGGCGCGCGCGCCGCATGCAGCAAGCGCGCCAGGCCGAAGGCGATCACGGTGACGCTGACCAGCAGCATCGCGCGCAAGGCGCGCGGCGCGTTGCTCGAGACCAGGAATTCCCACCACAGCTCGTTGCGGTATTCGACATGGCTGTAGGCGAAGAACAGCAGCCAGACCGCGGCGATCAGCACCAGGCCGAGATTACGCAGCCAGCGCCACGACCAGGCTTCGTCGAGCAGGGCGCCTTCGCGATAGAACTCGCGCCGCGCCGCCCACAAGGCGACTGCCACCAGCGGCGGCGCCAGCGCCAGGCTGAGGTGGCCGCCGCGCAACCAGGTCGGCAAGGGCAGCACGATGCACACGGCCAACGCCAGCGCCCACGCGGCATGGCTGCGGCGCTGCAGGCCCTGGCCGATCAACAGCAGGCCGACGCCGCCGAGGCTGGCGAGCAATTGCGAGGTCTCGATCAAAGGCAGCGGCGCACCGACCAGGCGATGGCGCGGTTTCGGCAAGGTGCCGTCGAGGATCAGCGCGGCGCCGAGCACGAACGCGGCGAGCGCGATCACATGCGGCAGCCACGGCCGGATCGCGAGCCAGGCGGTGCGCAGGGCGCCGGCGCGCGCCGCCACCGGTCCGCGCACGGCGCCGATCATGCCGACCAGCGTCGCCAAGGCCAGCGGCAAGGCGTAGTAGGTGATGCGATAGGCCAGCGCCGCCGCCAGCAGGCTGGCCGGCGCCACGCCCGGCAGCAGCTTGAGCAGGCTCCACTCGAACACGCCGATGCCGGCGGGCACGCTCGACAGCAGGCCGGCGACCACCGCGACCAGGTACAGGCCGACGAAACCGATGAAGTCGGTACCGGCGATCGGTGCGAGCAGGACATACAGCGCGCTGCCGGCCAGGGCCAGTTCGACCACGCTCAAGGCGGTCACTTCGAGCACGGTGCGGCGATCGGGCAACCACAAGGCATGGCCGCGCCAGCGCAGGGTGCGGCCGTCGTGCCCGACCGCGAACCACAGGCCGACGAAGGCGAGCGCGATCACCGCGCCGATGGCGCGAATCGCGCCTTCGCCGAGCGGCAGCAACAACGCCGCCGGGGCCGGCTCGAACAACAAGGCGCAGGCCAGCAATACCCAGGCGCCGAACACGAAGCCGAGGGTGCTCATCAACACGACCTGGCCGATGTCGGCGAGCGACAGACCGGCCGCGCCGTAGCCGCGCAAGCGCACCGCGCCACCGGTCAACGCCGCGAAACCGAGCGTGTGCCCGACCGCATTGGCGAGGAAGGCGGTGACGACCAGGCGCAGCGGCTTGACCTTGCTCGCATTGCGGCGCAGGCCGATGGCATCGAAACCGACCAGGCAGGCATAACTCGCCAGGCCGAGCAGGAACGCCAGGACGATGCGCCGGTCTTCCAACTGCGCGAAGGCATGCCGGATCGAACGATAGCCCTGCTCGCTGAATTCGCCGGCCAGCGCATGCAGCGCCAGGGCGAGGATCGCCAGGCTGGCCAGCATCGACAGCGCGCGGCGCCAGGAGTGGGAGGTCGTTGCGGCGGGAGTCGGCGGGGTCATCGGCGGGCCGTGGGGGCGACGAGCAAGCTTTCAGCAAACCACGCGAAAGCGGAATGAGGGACCGGGCTTGGAGTTTGCCGGGGGCGGTTGGTTCCGGACTGGAAGACAGAGCGGGTTCAACCGATCAGCGCAACGGGCTTCGCCCTTGAGACGGACGGCCGCGCCCGAACGGCAAGCGCCCGTCGAGTGGCTACTCGATAGGGGGCTGCAGTTGGGTACCGCCCCAATCCCCGTTCTTCTGCGCAGGCTCGAACTAGCGCACGCCACTCATCGCCGGCACATCCCGCACAAGCTTGTACAACTTCTGTATGTCCGAAGGATGCCCCTGCTTCTGGAACTGGCTGAAGATCAGGTAGCCCAGAATCGAGTTACCCGTATCCCGCCGCGCCACCAGCGTCAGTTCCCGCGCCGGATCCACCAGCAGGTACTGGCCGCCCCAGCCGTCGGCCTGCACGGCGTTGAGCTCGGAGTTCAACCACCAGGAGTAGCCGAACCCGTCGTAGAACGGGTTCTGCGTGGCGGAATACGACGTGGTGCTCCTGGCTATCCACTCGGCTGAGACGACCCGCTTCCCGTTCCACAGGCCCTCTTGCGCTACCAGCGCCCCAAGCCGCGCAAGGTCGCGCGCGCTCATGTGGATGCGATAGGTTCTGTAATCGGAGTCGGAGCCGCGATTGTCGTAGATCACGTGCTCGCGATTGAAGTCCTGCATGCCCAGCGGTGTGGCCAGCCAGGTATCGATGGCCTCGCCAATGGACAGCCCCGTCTTGCGTTCGAAGATGGCGCCCAGAACGTTGAAGTCCCAGTTGTTGTAGAAGTAGTTCGCGCCCGGCGCGAACTGGCCGCGCTGCGGGCGGCCTTCTTTGTTTTCTACCGTCTCCGCGCCAGAGGGCAGGTAGATGCCCGACCTGGCTTGAAGGAGGTGCTCGATGGTGGCTTGCTTCTCCGTCTGCGTGAGGGGCGTGCGGCTCTCGTCGATGCCTAGCGCTCCGAGCTTCTCGTTCACATCGATCAACCCGCGGTCGACCGCCACACCGAACAGCAGGCTGAGGATGCTCTTGCGCGCGGACGCCAGGTTCATGGGCGTGCCGACCTCCCCGTACTCCATCAGCACCGTTTCGCCGCGCAGCACGACGAAAGCATCGATGCCGTCCGCCTCGGTCCTTATGTAGTTCGTGAGCTTCTTCGCTTGCTCCGGAGGCAGCGGAGCTTGCGCGAGGGGGAGGGGATGGGTAGCGGGTGCATCCCGGTCGATGAAGGGCCAAAGGCCCAGTACCAGCGATACCGCCAAGGCGGCAAGTAAGGTGATGCCCAGGTACTTCAGGATGCGTCGCACAGATCGGCCCCCGTTGACTGCGGTGTCGGTGCCGTCCACCGGATCGGTGACGGAGCACTTTGGGTCTGAGGCGTTCTTTCGATCCTTGGGCCCGAGCGCGGCCCGCATCTTCATGGCGGTGGCTGGAGCGGCCACGCCAGGAGGCGGGTTTGGCTTATGACCTTTTGCGAGGTTGCAACAAAGGGGGGGCGGGTTCAACCGGTTGCGCTCAGCTTGGTGGCCGGAGGTCTCGTGCTCCTGCGCTCGCTCGTGGTTTAGCGGCGAGTTGGAGCCGACCGGCGACACCCGCAGAAGCGCGATCGACCATCGTCCCTATGGCAAAGGGGCGAGCGCCCCGCGCTGGTCCGATGCCGGTGCAGAACCGCAGCGCGGGGGATTTGCTCCGCCCGAAGCGGCACACGCGCACTTCGCTCCCCAGCAATCGATGATCCGAGCCGACCATCGCCCCCTTTGGCAAAGGGGGCGAGCGCCCCGCCTGGTCCGATGCCGATGCAGAACCGCAGCGCGGGGGATTTGCTCTGCTCGAAACGACCCGGCGCCGTTCGCCCGTCATTCGCCCCCGGCGATCACCCGATCCCACAGCGCCGGCTCGCCGATCGTCGCTTCGACGAAGTCGATGAAGGCCTCGACCTTGCGCGGCCGGTAGTCGCGGCTCGGGTACACCGCGTAGATGCCGATCGGCAGCAGGCTCCAGTCCGGCATCACTTCGACCAGCCGTCCGCTCGCCAACTCCTCGGCGACGGCGAAGGTCGCGGTCTGCAGGATGCCGCGGCCGTGCACGGCGGCGTCGACCAACGGCACGCCGTAGTTCGCTTTCAAGCGCCCTCGCACCGGTACGCGCAGCGGTTCGCGGTCGCGGTGGAATTCCCAGGTTGGGGTGTCGCGGAACAAGGTGTAGTGCAGGCAGTCGTGCTCGATCAGCTCGGCCGGCGTACGCGGTGCGCCGCGCCGTGCGAGGTAGTCGGGCGAGGCCACCAGGATCCGTCGCGTCTGCGCGATGCGGCGCGCGACCAGGCGCGAATCGCTGAGCGCGCCGATGCGGATCGCGGCGTCGAAACCGGCGCCGATCAGGTCGACGAAGCGGTCGTCGAATTGCAGGTCCAGGTCGATGCCGGGCCAACGCTGCAGGAAGGCCTCGACGTGCGGCATTACGTACAGACGGCCGAAATTCATCGGCACCGACACCCGCAGCTCGCCGCGCGGCTGCGCCGACAGGTCGTGTACGCGTTCGCCGGCGGCGAGGATCTGCGCCAGCGCCGGCGCGACTTCGGCGTAGTAGTGGCGTCCGGACTCGGTCAGGCTCAGTCGCCGGGTCGAACGGTTGAGCAGCTTGGCCCCGAGCCGGGCCTCCAAGGTGTTGAGGCGGCGGGTGATCGCGCCCGGGGTGACCTGCAGTTGCTTCGCCGCGGCGGTGAAGCTGCCGTGCTGGAGGATGGCCTCGAAGGCCTCGAGTTCGGAATAGAGCCCGCCGATCATTGTTGAGACATCCTCAATGATGAGTTGTCATCGAGATCCTATATCAGCAATCGACTCAACAATAGTCTGGGCACCCCTCACCCGGCCGGTCCGCGCACCGGCAACGGAGAACCACGATGGATGCCTACCAACTCCAGGGCCACAGCCTCGACAGCCTGCGCCGCATCGACCTGCCCGAACCCCAGCCCGGCCCCGGCCAAGTCCGGATCCGCGTCGCCGCGGCCTCGGTGAATTACCGCGATTACGCCCTCGCCACCGGCCGCTATCAGCCGGAACTGCCGCGGCCGTTCATACCGCTGTCCGACGGGGTCGGCCGCATCGAGGCGGTCGGCGACGGCGTCGAGGGCTATGCGCCCGGCGATCGCGTGCTCGGCCACTACACCACCGGCTGGATCGACGGGCCGTTCAAGTCGGCGAACCACCTCAGCAAACTCGGCGGCCCGCTCGATGGCTGGCTCGCGCGCCAGATCGTATTGCCCGCCGGCGCGATCCTGCCCGCGCCGGAATTCCTCAGCGACGAAGCGGCCTCGACCTTGCCGGTGTCCGGGCTCACCGCCTGGAGCGCGCTGCAGCGCATGAACCTGCAGCCCGGCGCCAGCGTACTCGTGCAAGGCACCGGCAGCGTGTCCTTGATGGCCTTACAGCTCGCGGTCGCGCGCGGCATCGACGTGATCGCGACCACCGGCGATGCCGGCAAGGCCGAACGCTTGCGTGCGCTCGGTGCGCGCGCGGTCATCGATTATCGGCAGCGCCCGGATCTGGCCGCGGCGGTACGCGAACTCACCGACGGCCGCGGCGTGGACGGCATCGTCGACGTGGTCGGTGGCTCGCAGTTCCTCGAGCTGTTGCAGGCGGCCGCCGACAACGCCCATATCGCGGTGATCGGCTTCCTGCACGGCATGCAGGTCGACGGCAATCTGATCGGGCCGATCATGGCGCGCCAGCTCAACATCCACGGCATCAGCGTCGGCAGCCTTCGCGATTTCGAGGCTTTTCTGGCCGATGTGGAACGGCATCGCATCGAGCCGGTGGTCGGCGCGCGCTACGGCTTCGACCACGGCGTCGCGGCGATCGCTTCGATGGCCGGCGCGCGCGAGATGGGCAAGCCGGTGGTGGTGTTCGATTGAGTGGGGATGCTATCGCCGGACCTTCATCTGGAGGTTATCGCCAGGTCGCTACGACCCGGCCAGGGCACTCCGCGACCACTGGACTTTCATGCGAGGACGCTTGAGGTCTCTAGGACGATGCGGCGGTATCCCCTGTTCGGGGATGACGCCAGATGGGTTACGACCCATGCGGCCATACGATCAATACGGGGCAATGCAAGCAAGCGCACTGCCCGGGCTGCGCGGTTCTCGTTCCCCAAAAAACGAACGCCCGCATCCGCGGGCGTTCGTTCTTGCGCGTTACTTGCCGATCAGGGAATCAGCTGGCAGCTCGCCGGCTTGGCCGAGTTGAACAGCGAGGCGGTGGCCCACTCCGGATGATCGATGAAGGGGTTGCGGTTGCCCTGGAAGCTGAAGATCACTTCGTTGCGCGCCTGTTCGGTGGCATCCGGCGGGTCGGCCTGGTGCCAGGACAGCAGCGTGGTCAACAAGCCCATGTAGGCCGGCGAGGACGAGGTGATGACGATCTTGCTGCGGTCGTCGGTCAGTTCCAGATCCGGTTCGCTCTGGCCGTTGTTCGGATCGGTGCCGCCTTCGTAGCGGATCGCCATGTACAGCACCGCGCGCGCCATGTCGCCCTTGCGCTTGCCCCAGACCTGGAACGAACCGGCGTTGCCGTCGGGCGTCTTGAACCAGTTCGAGTTGCCCGGGTACACGCCGCTGCCGCCGCCGTTGCCGTTGTTGACCTCGGTGACGCGCTCGCCGCAGCCGCTCGACAGCGAGCAGTCGGCGAAGGGCTTGTTGCCGCGGTCGGCGTTATAGCCGGCATCGGTGAGGTACAGCATGTGGGTATCGGTGTAGGGCGCGTACGGCAGACCGAGGTTGCCGGTGGTCGAGCCGAAGCCGAGCGAGTTCGGCCAGGTGTGTTCGCGGTTGTATTTCACGCCGCTGCCGCTGCCCGCGCGGTCGGTGACCTTGACGAAGCTGCGGTTCTTGTAGGCGTCGAGGATGCGACCGGCGTTGTTCGGGTCTTCGTCGGCGATCTCCAGGATCGTCCAGGTGTTGGTGGTGCCGCCGCTGTACGGATAGACCGTGTGGCCCTTGATGGTTTCGTGCAGCGAGCAACGCAACTGGCTGGCGCTGCTGGTGTTGACGTGCGAGTAGTAGCCGGTGCCGCCACCGCCGCCGCTGGCGACGGTGAAGTTGGCGACCGTGTTGGCCGCCGGATGCGCGCCGCCGGCGTCGCTGACCTGGCTGGCCACGACCGTGAAGGTGCAGCTTTCGCCGGCATGCAGGGCGGTGCCGGTGGAGGCGGTGATGGCGGTGCCGCTGGACGGATAGGTCAGCGCGACCGTACCCGAGGTCGCGCACTGCAAGGTCAACGCGCCGCTGGCCAGGGTCACCGCTTCGCTGAAGTTCGCGACCAGGTCGCCGGCGGCCGGGAAGTTGCTCGCACCGTTGCCCGGCGTGGTCGAGGTCACGCTCGGCGGCGTGTTCGGCGTCGAGGTGGTGAAGCTCTGGCCGTTGTTGCAGGCGCCGAAGGTCTGGGTCGCCGAGTTCTGCCAGGCGAACTGCGAATAAGCGCTGCCGCTGCCCGACAGCTGCAGCGAGGTGCCGGCCGCGGTCGAGCCGGATTCCGACACCGGCAGGTTGGTGCTGGTGCGGCCCGAGGCGGGACCGCCGCTGGCGGTGATCTGGCCTTCGTAGCTCAGGAACTGGACCACGTTGCCGCTGCCGTCGACCAGGGCGAAGCCGTCGTTGGAACCGTTCTGGATGCCGTTGGTGGGATAGCTCAGCGTCGCGATGCGCACGCTGCCGCCGCAGGTGACGACGCTGCCGGCCGGCACCAGGTCGTTGTCGTAGGTCACCGCCGACGAGGGCGAGCTGCCGTTGTACAGATAGACGCGGTAGTTGCTAAGCGTTTCGCCGGCGGTCGCGACGATCTCGATGCGCTCGCCGACGTCGCCGGCGGAGGTCGCATCGTCGTAATGGAATTCGTTGATGAAGACGGCGGCCGAGGCCAGCGACGGCAACAGGGCGCAGATCGCCAGGGCCAGGCGCGCGGCTTGGCGCGGCAGGGCGGGGCGGGGGCGTGCGGGGTGTGAACAGTGCAGGGCGGTGGATCGGCCACGAACGGACATCGGCATCGAACGGCTCCTTATGTATTGACGACGCGTGCGTGCGGAACGACGCGGTCGATGCACCCTCCCCGGGCGCATACGGTCGAGTCTAGTCGGGGTTTATGACATCGCCCGCGGCCCTGCGTCACGGTTCGCGCCCGAACTTGCGACGGGCTTCTCAGGCCGTCGTGCGCTTGGCGCCGCCGGCGACCGAGCGCGCCGGGCGGCCGGTGCGCAGTTCGGCCATCTGTTCGACGACTTCGACCAGCGGTGCCTTGGCGCGCGTGGGCGCTTCGCGGAAGGCCAGGATCAGGCGCAGTTCCAGCGGGTCGTCGATCAGCAAGGCCTCGGCCGCGGCGACCGAGTCCATCGCCGTGTCCAACGACAGGCTCATCTTGCCGCGCCCGGTCGCCAGCCATTCGAATTGCACCCCGGTGACCAGGGCCAGTTCGCGCAGGTGGGCGACGCTCGGGAATTTGCTCTGCGCCGACTCCCAATGACCGACCGCGCTGCGTTGCACCCCGACCGCGGCCCCGAGCGCGGCTTGCGAGAGTCCGGCGTGACGGCGGGCGAGGCGGATGCGCTGTTGCGGCGTCATATGACAGTTCCTGGCAGGTTAGTGGCCGATATCACACGTTCAGCTACCGATAGTCACCAGGTGATCGATAGTCGCATCAGCCCGTGCGTTTACGCTGTCGTGCTGTATCAGCAGGCCTATTTATTACAATGACTTAGGCCGATAAGCAATCATTAGCGCTACCAAAAGTAGCGTAATTTCCGGTCGCGCTCCCTAGCAACCGTAGCGTGGACTTTGGAATATGGCCGCACGCCGATAAGGACTTCGGAAAGACAAGAGGTCGGTTCGGGGGGAGGGCGCCGGATAGCGCCATGCAGAGGACAGGCCATCTCCGCACCAAAGAGCGCGTTCCACGGGACGCGCTCTTTTCTTTTGTGGCGCCAGATCTTCGGCCTCGACATCGAAGTCGTCCGGCCCGACCGGCCGTGAGCATCGGTAGCGGCAACCGCGATCGAGCGTGGTGCGTCCATCGACGACGCGGCGGCTGCCAAGTCATCGCGCTTGCAGATCGTGTCGTGGATGGTTCGGTTACGCCGTCTCAGCCCAAAGGGCGCAGTTGCTCGTCGAGCGAACGGGTCTTGTCGGTGACCACGTCGCCGGTGTGCAGGGTGGTCTTGCGCTCGATCAGCATCAGATGGCATTCCTCGTCGGCGATCGGGTTGTGGCGCACGCCCTTGGGCACGACGAACATCTCGCCCTCGCCGAGTTCGACCTTGCGGTCTTCCATCTCGATCACCAGCCGGCCCTTGAGTACGAGGAACAGCTCGTCCTCGTCGGCGTGGCTGTGCCAAGCCAGTTGCCCTTGCACGCGAGCGACCTTGATGTAGGCGTCGTCGACTTCGGCGACCACGCGCGGCGACCAGAATTCGGTCAGCGACGCGGCGATCTGTTTGGGTGAGGTCACGGATGACATGCGGCGGTCCTGGCGATGGCGGGGATGGCTGCAGTTTAGTGCGCGGCGTAGCAGGGCGCGCGGTAGGGAAGTCATGGGTAGCGTGGAATGTCGGGCACCGCAGCGACGCGGCAGGCGGAGCGATCACGGTCGCGGCTCGCGCCGCTCCTACCCAAGAGCCGCGACGATCGTTGCCGTTGCCGTTGCCGTTGCCGTTGCCGTTGCCGTAAGTGCTTGGCGCAGTTCCGAACTAGCGATGCAACCGTAGACCCGGAGGGCGCCGCACAGGACGTGCGGCGTTTTCCGATAAGACAAGGATGTCTTATCGGAAAATCCCGGCGCAGGCTGCGTGCTCCCAGGGGAGCTTCGTCAAGGAAAGCCCTTTTCTTTGGTTAGCTTTCTTTTGGGCTTAGCAAAAGAAAGTAACCCGGCCGCGTAGCGGACGGAAGCTTTAGATCTTGATGTTGTTTCACCGCTCTGCGGCCAGACACGCCGCCACGGCAAGCAGCGCGGTCGCGGCTTACGCCGCTCCTACAGGGGAGGGGCCGCCGGTGACGAAGCGAGGTTGAGACGGCGCGGTCGCGGCTCGCGCCGCGACCGCGAATCCGGGGTGCGACGAAATATTGATTCTTTAGGCGACCGTAACCTCACTCATCCCCGCAACGAACGCGCGCAGCCCCGGATCGCGAATCTCCAATACCTCGAACAGACCCAACGCGCGCAAGGCCGGCAGCGCCTCGACGATATGCCGTTCGGCCTGCGCACGCGCCTCGGCATCGGCTTCGCCATCCGACCAGACCCGCGCATTGGCGAGAAACGCACCGACCGATCCTTTGCGCACGAGGACGCCGTCGATGCGGGTGTGGTCGAGATGGTCGGGCAACATGTCTTCGGCTCGCATGGCGCGGCTCCGTTCGGGATGAGGCGACCATGCTGGGTTCGGCGGCGATGCTCTGCTACGTTGCCCCGGCCATTCGATCGCGCGTTCCAGCCAATGTCCGACCCTCTGCTCGCCGCGCTCCGCGCCGATTCCGCCGACGGACCGGTGGTGATCGCCGTGACGATGACCCGCGCCGGCGTGCGCGACACCGCCGCGCATCGGCATGCGCGCGGGCAGTTGTTCGGCGCGCAGCGCGGCCTGCTGACGGTCGGCACCGCGCAGGGGCGTTGGGTCGTGCCGGCCACCGACGCGGTGTGGGTGCCGCCGCAGGCCGAGCACTCCTTACGCTCGCACGGCGCCGCCTTCTCCGGCTGGAGCGTCTACGTCGCCGAACCCGCCTGCGCGGCGCTGCCGGCGCAAGCCTGCGCCCTGCGCGTGTCCGGCCTGTTGCGCGAGGCGGTCGCGCGGGCCGCGCAATGGCCGGGCGACGCCCCTCTGGGCCCGACCCAGGCCCGGCTCGCCCAGGTGCTGCTCGACGAGATCGCCCAGGGCGAGCTTGCTCCAAGCGGGTTCGCACTGGACGGGCCCGCTCTCAGCAGGCCCGCGGACCCGGCGCAGCGGCCGATCGGCCTGCCGATGCCGACCGACCCGCACTTGCTGCGCGTTGCCCAGGCCCTGGCCGACGATCCGGCCGACCCGCGCGGCCTGGCCGAGTGGGCCGCGTTCGCGCATCTGTCCGAGCGCAGCCTGAGCCGGCGTTTCGCCGCGCAGACCGGCCAAAGCCTGCTGCAATGGCGGCAGCGCGCACGCCTGATGCGGGCGCTGGAGCGCCTGGCCGCCGGCGATGCGGTCACCGCGATCGCCCTGGACCTGGGCTACGACAGCGTCAGCGCCTTCATCGCCATGTTCCGGCGCAACCTCGGCGCCACACCGACCGCCTACCTTAAGCGGCTCGGGAGCTGAGCGGTCGGGCTGCGCGAGCGGGCCGCTACCCGGCCTGTCATCGACCGGGGCCAGGATTTCGTCGCCCACCCCTTGAAAGGCTGCCGGGACCGCCTCATTTAGCGTGCAGTCCCGGTTCGTCCGGGCGCTTTTGTCCCCGGCGTTGGCACTCTCCGGGGGCGACTGCTAAAATTCCCGTCCTTTCTCCACCCATTCAAGCACTTACAGAGGGTTGCCATGAATCTCAAGCCGCTTTACGACCGCGTTGTGGTCAAGCCGATCGAAGCCGACGAAATCTCGGCCGGCGGAATCATCATCCCCGACGCCGCCAAGGAAAAGTCGACCAAGGGTGAAGTCGTCGCCATCGGCGAAGGCAAGGCCCTGGACAACGGCAGCGTGCGCGCGCCGAAGCTCAAGGTCGGCGACAAGGTCATCTACGGTCAGTACTCGGGCAGCTCCTATAAGCAGGACGGCGTCGAATACAAGATCCTCAAGGAAGACGACGTCCTCGCGATCGTTGGCTGAAAGCCGGGAATCGGGAATGGGCAATAGGGAATCGTAAAGCGCTTGCGCTGACGAACCCGCCCCGACCGATTCCGCCCGCTTTCGCTCTTCCCATTCCCGATTCCCCATTCCCTATTCCCGGAGTTCCAAATGTCCGCTAAAGAAATTCGTTTCGGTGAGGATGCGCGCGCCAAGATGGTGCGCGGCGTCAACGTGCTCGCCAATGCCGTGAAGGCCACCCTCGGTCCGAAGGGCCGCAACGTCGTGCTCGAGAAGAGCTTCGGCGCGCCGACGATCACCAAGGACGGCGTGTCCGTCGCCAAGGAAATCGAGCTGGCCGACAAGTTCGAGAACATGGGCGCGCAGATGGTCAAGGAAGTCGCTTCCAAGACCTCCGACAACGCCGGCGACGGCACCACCACCGCGACCGTGCTGGCCCAGGCGCTGATCCGCGAAGGCATGAAGGCCGTTGCGGCCGGCATGAACCCGATGGACCTCAAGCGCGGCATCGACAAGGCCGTGATCGAGGCCGTGGCCGAGCTGAAGAAGCTCTCCAAGCCGTCCTCGACCAGCAAGGAAATCGCCCAGGTCGGCGCGATCTCCGCCAACTCCGACGCCGACATCGGCGACCTGATCGCCCAGGCGATGGACAAGGTCGGCAAGGAAGGCGTGATCACCGTCGAAGACGGTTCGGGCCTGGAAAACGAGCTCGACGTCGTCGAGGGCATGCAGTTCGACCGCGGCTACCTGTCGCCGTACTTCATCAACAACCAGCAGTCGATGTCGGCCGAGCTCGACGACCCGTTCGTGCTGCTGTACGACAAGAAGATCTCCAACGTCCGCGACCTGCTGCCGGTGCTGGAAGGCGTGGCCAAGGCCGGTAAGCCGCTGCTGATCGTCGCCGAGGAAGTCGAAGGCGAAGCGCTGGCGACCCTGGTGGTCAACACCATCCGCGGCATCGTCAAGGTCTGCGCCGTCAAGGCCCCGGGCTTCGGCGATCGTCGCAAGGCGATGCTCGAAGACATGGCCGTGCTGACCGGCGGCACCGTGATCTCCGAGGAAGTCGGCCTGCAGCTCGAAAAGGCCACGATCAAGGATCTCGGCCGCGCGAAGAAGGTGCAGGTCTCCAAGGAGAACACCACCATCATCGACGGCGCCGGCGACGGCGATTCGATCCAGGCCCGCATCAAGCAGATCAAGGCGCAGATCGAAGAGACCTCTTCGGACTACGACCGCGAGAAGCTGCAGGAGCGCGTGGCCAAGCTGGCCGGCGGCGTGGCGGTGATCAAGGTCGGCGCATCGACCGAGATCGAGATGAAGGAAAAGAAGGCTCGCGTCGAAGACGCGCTGCACGCCACCCGCGCTGCCGTGGAAGAAGGCATCGTTCCGGGCGGCGGCGTCGCGCTGCTGCGCGCCAAGGCCGCGATCTCGGGCCTCAAGGGCGCCAACGAAGACCAGAACCACGGCATCCAGATCGCCCTGCGCGCGATGGAAGCCCCGCTGCGCGAAATCGTCACCAACGCCGGCGAAGAGCCGTCGGTCATCCTGAACAAGGTCCAGGAAGGCAAGGGCGCGTTCGGTTACAACGCCGCCAACGGCGAATACGGCGACATGCTCGAGTTCGGCATCCTGGACCCGACCAAGGTCACCCGCACCGCGCTGCAGAACGCGGCTTCGATCGCCGGTCTGATGATCACGACCGAAGCGATGGTCGCCGAGCTGCCGAAGAAGGACGAGCCGGCGATGCCGGGCGGCGGCGGCATGGGCGGCATGGGCGGCATGGATTTCTGATTCAAGCCTCCGCGCTGACGCAACACGAGAAACCCCGCCGCGAGGCGGGGTTTTTCTTTGCCCGCTCGACGGTCGGGCGAGTTGGCCGCGCCCCCTGTAGCCGGTTCGTGCCGGAATGCGTTTACTCGCGGGCGGCCGCGCTCGACAATGCCCGCCAGCCTTTGCTCCGGAACCTGCATGTCCCTGCGCCCAATCGCCCTGCTTCTGACCAGCCTGATCCTGTCGCTCGGCAGCGGCTGCGCCGTGGTCAAGGTCAAGGAACGCGCGTTCGGCGAGGTCGCGGTCGAACGCAACGTCGACGCGCTCAGCGGCGGGCGCCTGAGCACCGCGGCGGCGACCGCGCTGGGCTCGGCCGGCCTCGACCCCGAACACTGCGCACGCGAGCCCGAGCCCTGCATCGCGCAATTGCGGCCGCTGGCGCCGGTCGAAGATTGGCTGGCGACTGCGGCAGAGCTGCAACTGCTGCGCATGAACGCCGCGCCCGCGACCGTGACCAAGGCCGCCGAGAGCGCTGGGATCGCGAAGCGGGCCGAACCGTCGGAGAGCCCGGCTGTGGCGCCCGACGTCGGCAGCGACCTGCGCACGCGCGCGGCGATCGAGACCGCGCGCTATGCCTACGCCTATTTGTTCCTGAGCCCGCGCACGCCCGAACAGCGCGTGTTCGAGGCGCGCCAGGAGCGCGTGCTGCGTTTCTACAACCGCGCCATCGACGTCGTCGCCCAGGCCGCGTTCGAAGCCAGCCGCGGCCAGATCGGCACTACGCCCCTGCAGGTCGGCGGGCTCGAACTGAGCATCGCCCTGCACGGTTACGAAGCCACCGAGCTGACTCAGCAACCGGAAGCCTTGCTCGCGTCCGACACCCTGGGTTTCGACAACCTGCGCGCGGTGTATCGCCGCGACGGTTTCGGCACTGCCCTGGTGGCGGTGTTCCCGCGTCGTTCGCGCAGCGACCCGGATGCCGCCGACACGCCGTACCGCGACACCCGCTATCTGCCGGTCACCGCGACCCTGCGCTTCGACGGCGACGGCGGGCTCGATGCCGTGCTCGCCAGCCGCACCGCGCGCATGGACGTCTACAACCCTTATCGCATCGACAGCGAAACCATCGCCGGGCGCAAGGTGCCGCTGGCGGCGAATTACTCGGCCGCCTACGGCATCTGGCTGGCGCGTTCGGAACTGGCGCGGTTGAGTCTGTCGAGCTTGCTGAGGCCGAAGCAGGCGCGCGCGTTCAAGCCGCGCATCTACCTCAACCAGCCCTACGACCCCGACAAGCGCGTGATCGTGCTGGTGCACGGCCTGGCCAGCAGCCCGGAGGCCTGGGTCAACCTCGCCAACGAACTGCTCGGCGACGAAACCCTGCGCAAGCATTACCAACTGTGGCAGGTGTTCTATCCGACCAACCTCAGCATCCTGTCCAATCGCGCCGCGATCGACTCGGCCCTGACCCAGACCTTCGCCCACTACGATCCCGAAGGCGACGACATCGCCGGCCGCGACGCGGTGTTGGTCGGGCACAGCATGGGCGGGGTGATCTCGCGCCTGCTCGTGAGCGACAGCGGCGACCGCGTCCTCGATGCGACCCTGCAGGCCTTCGACCCGGCCGCCGCGCAGCGTCTGCGCAACGAGCCCATGGTGCGCGAACTGACCGTGTTCAAGGCGATGCCGCAGTTCGAACGCGCGGTATTCCTGGCCTCGCCGCATCGCGGCGCGGTGGTCACCGACGGTTGGCCGTTGCGGATGGTGCGCAAGCTGATCCGGCTGCCGTTCGACGTATTGCGCGAAACCGCCGAACTGGCCCAGCGCAACGAAGTCGGCCAGGACGAATTGCAGAAGATCGGTTTCCGTAAGGGACGCCCGCCGACCGGCCCGGACGACCTCAGCCCGAACTCGTTGTTCATGCGCAGCACCGAAAACCTGCCGATCGAAGCGGGCCTGCCGTACCACACCATCGTCGGTCAGCGCGATCTCAAGCTGCCGCTGCTGCAGTCCAGCGATGGCGCGGTGCCGTACCGCAGCGCGCACCTCGACGGCGCCCTGTCGGAGAAGGTGATCCCCTCTGGTCACAGCGTGCAGGAGACCCCGCAGGCGATCCTGGAGCTGCGCCGCATCCTGCGCATCGATATGGCCGAGTATGCGAAGCGGGTGAAGCGCTGAGGCGCGGATCGCCTGGATCTGCGCTAGCGAGTAATGCCCCTTGTAGGAGCGGCGTGAGCCGCGACCGCGCTATCGCGGTAACGATGCAGGTCCGGTTTTGCGGGTGGGGCGCCGGGCTTCGGGATGAGGCGTGGGATCTACCGCTTCGGTTGGTCGCGGCTTGCGCCGCTCCTACAGGAGACGTTCGTGGATCGCGGCACGGGCGATCCGCCCGTGCCGCGATCTCATCGCGCCTCAATGGTGGCCGTTGCCGATGCCGTTGCCCTTGCCGTCGGGCACCAGCATGCGCACGTTCTGCATCATGCCCATATCCTCGTGGTCGAGGATGTGGCAATGCAGGACGTACTCGCCGATGTAGCGTTCGTAGCGGGTACGCACGAACAACTGGTAGCCGCCCTTGACGAACAAGGTGTCTTTCCAGGTGCCTTTGGTGTTGGCGTACTGCGAGTCGCCCGGGTCGCCGGTGACGCTGACGTCCTTGCCTTCCTTGTTCAGAATGCGGTCCACCTGGAAGGGATTGACGTGGATGTGGAAGGGGTGACTGCCGACGGTGGAGGTCAGGCGCCATTCCTCGACATTGCCGAGCACCAGGTCGCGCCCACTCTTCGGGTCGTAGGTTTTGCCGTCGACCATGTAGTCCTCGCCTTTGATCGAGAACTCCAGTTCCTGCTTGCCGGTAAGGTCGCCGGTGGCGATGTCCTTGTGCGGCACGAACGCCGTCAGTCGCAGACGGTCGTTGAGGTCGGCGACGACCTTGGCGCGGACGCCGTCCGGCATCAGGTACTTCGCCGAGGTGATCAGGTTCTCGGTCAGGTAGGCGCGAATGTCGGCGACCGGCGGCGCCGCGGTCGCGGCGACGTTGGCCAGGCCGAGCAATTGCCGGTTTTCGGCGGCGTTGGTGATGCTGGCGCTGGCCGGTGCGGCGCCGTCGATCACGCAGTACTGGCCGGCCTGCGGGAACACGACCAGGGCGTCGCTGCGATAACCCGGCTGCAGGACGATTTCGCTTTTCTCGATCGCCTGGCCATGGGTCAGGCCGTCGGCGGCGACCTCGAACTGCGGCAGCAGCGGACCGGTGCAGTTCTGGGTCACCCAGCCGTCGAGCGCCGGTCCGGACAAGCCCTCGATGCTGGCGGCGCCCGCGCGTACCGCGCGCAGTTGCAGGTTGATGCTGTTGCGTACGCCGGCGTGCACCAGGCGCCAGCGTTCGATGCGGCCGGCTTTCAGTTCGTAGAAATTGGGCAGCACTTCGCCGTTGATGCTGGTGTAGCGGCCGGAGAGTTCCCACAGGCTCTTGCCACCCGGGAACCCGAACTGGTCGTAGGCTTCGATGCCGCCGACATCGCCCGGATCGCAGCGCCAGAAGCCGTTCTGGTCGGTCTTGATCTTGCCGAGCGTCTTGCCGGGCTCGGGCTGATCGCGACAGGCGTAGGCGACCTGCTGGAACAGCAACAGGCGTTCCTGGTATGGCGTGCCGCCCTGATCGCGCAACAGCGTGTCGAGGTCGCCGTTGCGATCGTTCGAGGGCAGGCGGTTGCCGCGTACGATCAGCGCGCCGGCCATGCCGCTGGACACCTGCAGCGCGGTCGAGCCGTGCAAGTGCGGGTGATACCAGAAGGTGCCGGCCGGGTGATCGGCGGGCAGGTTGTACTCGTACTCGAACTTCACGCCGGGACGCAGGGTCAGCAGCACGTTGTCGCTGTTGCCGGTGGGGCTGACCCACAGGCCGTGCGAGTGCAGGTTGGTCGAGTTGAAACAGTGCGGCACGTTGATGCCGACCGGCGCGCAATCTTCTTTCGGCAAGCTGTTGTCGAGACGTACGCGCACGGTTTCGCCGGGTGCGGTGACGATGGTCGGCGCCACGAACGGCACTTTGGGATTGGTGCCGGGGCTTTGATAGGAACGCAGCTTGACGGTGTCGAAGCGTGTATGTCCCGGGTTCCAGATCTTCGACTCGGTATACGCGATGCGCAGGTCGAGGATCGCCTCGTGGGTGTCCAGCGGTTGCGGGCCGCTCTTGGTCAGAAGCAGGGACGGCGTCTTGGCGTCGCCCGAGCGCAGCATGCGCGCCATCACCGGTTGGTCGAGCTCGCGCGGCGCGTTGTCCTGCGCGGCGAGGGTCAGGGGGGCAGCGGCGAGCAGGCAAACGAGAGCGAGGGGTTGCGCTCGCGGTGTCGGCCAGCGTTGCGCATTCACAGCGCAGGTCTGGGAATTGCGGTCCATGCTTGGGTTCCTGGTGGCACTACGGTGAAGTGCCGGGTCGGCACTGGAAGGTGTCTCGGTGGACCGCCGGCGCCTTGCGCGCCGGCGGTCTGGATCGCCGCGGTGCTGTTGCTGCTGTTTATAGTGCGGGGGTCGCTCGCGATGCAGTCTGTTGCTGTCCTTGCGCGGCCTGTTGGGCCGGCGCCTGGGCCTGGTTCAGGGCTTCGAGCTGGCGGAAGGATTCTTCCGCCGGCGCGGTGCGGTCGGTCGCCACGCTGACGCGCGTATGGGTGGGGCTGGCGAGGTCGCCCTGGACCAGGAACGCGGTCTTGCCGACTTCCTTGGTGGCCGGATCGACGCTCAGCACGACATGGTCCGGAGTGAGCTGGTTGCGCTTGCTCTCCAGAGTCAGGCCGGCGGCGATGCGGTCGGCGTCGCGCTCGGACACATGGCCGCCGTGCTTGTGGAACTCGCCGTTGACCTTGTCGAGGATGCCGCGGAACAAGGCGTGGTCGGGATGCTCGGCATGGCGCGGATCGCCTTTGCCGTGCGCATGCGGGTCGCCGCGCAGTTCGTTGAGCAGGTCCAGCGGCGAGGCGTTGATGTTGACGTGGGTGTGGGTCGACTTGGTGTGGTCGAAGTGCCCGGCCCGGGGCGGCGTGCTGCTGGTGTCGAAGTAAGGCTGGCGATTGGCGGAATTGGCGCCGAGGTCGATGCCGTTCTGCTCCATAATGTTTTCGTTGAGCTTGAGCTGGGTCAGGTTGACGTGCAGCTCGGGCTTGCCGCCGGCGGCGGTCTTGCCGTGGGCGTGTTCGAGCTGGCTGACGTAGCCGATGTAGCCGGCGCCGTAGTAGTTGGCGTAATCCGAATTGCCGTTGTGGCCCAGGCGCGCCTGCGCCGGCGGCATGTCGAAGTAGTACTTGCCCATCGCCTTGACGTTGTCGGCGCTCATCGCCATCGACAGGTTCGCATCGACGGTCAGGTCGGCCTTGAGCGCATAGGTGAAGTTGGGCGCGGTGCCGCCGCGGGTCATGAAGTCGCCGGCGCGGCCGGGCGAGGCGTTGTAGACGTCGGCCAGGGTCGCGGTCGGCTTGGCTTCGCGCACGCTGCCGACCAGGGCGTTCCAGCCGGCGATGTGCGCCTTGGCTTCGTTGTCGCGGTCGGCCTGGATGACCTTGCCGATGGTCGCGGTGTAGTCGTGCTTGTCGCCGACGGTCTTGGCCAGCGCGGTGGCTTCGGTGGCGAAGGTCTTGAGCGCGGTGTCGCGGTCGGTGCGGTAGAAGCCGTGCTGCACTTCGTGGCCGAGCACGAAGGTCATGTTGCCGGCGTTGTAGCTGCCCGCCGGCGGCTTGGTCAGGCCGTTGATCGGCAACAGCATGGCCTGCTCTTTGCCGTTGTAGGCGCCGCCGGCATGCGCGTCGCTGAGCGGCTTGAACGATTTCAGGTGGCCCTTGGCGATGGCGTCGTCGACCTGCGCCGCCAGGGTGGGCGAATTGGCGATGGTGGTCTTGAGGTTCGCGGTGACCTCGGCGGTGACGCCGGGTTGCTTGGCGAATTCGTCGAGCAGCTTCTGCAGCTCGGTACTGGTCGGGGTCGGCATGACGGCTTCCCTGCCTTATTCGATGGTGATGGTCTTGACGCAGCGATGGCCGATCTTCTCCGGCGAATCGTTGGACTCGCCCTCGATGAAGACCTGCAGCGTCAGCGTCGGGCGCTGGAAATTCCAGTGGTCGACGCGGCCGTGTTCGCCGTACGAGGCGCTGTCCTGGAAGCCCATGCCCTTGAGTTCCTTGGCATAGGCGTCGAAGTCGAGGCCGCAGATCGGGGTCATCGGCGCGCGCTCGTTGCCGGTGCGGGCGAAGTCGAAGATCAGCTTGTTCTTCTGCGAACCGGCCGGGCGGGTGACGTAGAGGTTGTACGACCAGTCCGGATGGATCTGGGCGCCGGCGCCGAACGAGCCGTCGCCGCTGTCGGCCTGCCGCATGGCCAGGCCGGTGTGTTTCTCCAGGTGCTCGGCGGTCAGGTCGGCATTGGACGCCAGGCTGCCGATCAGCTTGAGCATGCGGCGGCTGACCTCGTCGCCGCTGAGTGGGGTGGTGCCGGTGGCGGCGGTCATGGGGTCCTCCTTGGGTGCGTTGGTACTTGAACGGGGCGATGAGGCATGGCTGCAGGCCGACAGGGCCAGGCACAGGGCCCAGGCCGTCAGCAAGCTGCGGGGGGATGCTTGATTGCGGGGCATAGCGCCTCCTCCGTGGACGCGGGTGGCTTCCATATAGATACGGGGAGCACGCCAAATCAACGGCAGGAGCGTGGCCGACAGGACAAAGCGGTTCATGAGGGCACGCGGCCCACGCTGTTCATGCCGCTGGGCTGCGACCGTTTGGCGCAAGCGAGCGCGGGGCTTCCCTATTCAGGTTTCTTCGGCCACGCGAGCGCCGCGCGCTTACGGTCACAACGATGAATCGGATGTCATCGGTAACATCCGCGCCGCGACAGGCTTTGCCGATGCGTATCGGGAATCGTTCTCAGTGCTTCAAATGAACTGGGGAGTTCTGTTTTGCAGTGCAGCGTGCAAAGGGGATAACGCTTCCTTCACGATCGCCCCGCATCCCGACGTGGGGGAGGGAGCAAGCCCGCAACCGGTTCTACCGGAAGCGGGCTTTTTTATGCCCGAAGGTTTTGTGGCGGGTCCGGCGGCGCCGCGAAGGCCTGCATCGGCCGATCGGGTTCGTGCGAACAGGGCCGCCGCGAACGTGGTGTGAGCGCGATGAGTGCCGGCGCATACGCGTCGAGCCGCAAGCGCGTTGTCGTCGCCGCTGCGCTCGGCTTTTCTCGCTCCTCACTCCTCACTCCTCACTCCTCGCAGCTCACTCCTGCTTGCCGCTGCGTCCGTTGTCGACGCCGATTCCGATTCCGATGCCGCGCAACGGCATGCCATCATCGCCGCATGTCCGCGTCTTTCTCTTCGACTCTTCCCCACGATGGTCCCGCACTCGAACACGCGCTCGCCGAGCGCGCGCTGACGCGCTTGCGCGCCGCCTCGCCGGAAGCGCGCGCCGCGCTCGACGATGCCGGCCTGGCCGCGCGGGTGGCGCGCGTCGCCGCGGTCAGCGACTTCGCCATCGACACCCTGGTGCGACAGCCGGCGCTGCTGCTTGCGCTCGGCGCCGACGACGGCGCGAGCGAACCGCCGCCGCCTTCGCTCGAGGCCGAGTTCCGCGCCGACTGGGGCGCACGCCTGCGCCGTTACCGCGCCGCCGGCTCGACGCGCCTCATCTGGCGCGACACGCTCGGCCTGGATCGGGTCGAGGACACCTTGGAGGGCAGCACTCGCCTGGCCGAGATCTGCCTGCAGGTCGCATTGAGCGCGCTCGAAGACGAATTCGAACGCCGCCACGGCGCGGTGCGCACCCGCGACGGCGAACGCGTGCGTCTGGTCGTGTTCGGCCTGGGCAAGCTCGGCGGCGGCGAGCTCAATTTCAGTTCCGACGTCGACCTGGTCTACGCCTACGAGCACGACGGCAGCACCGAGTTCGACGGCCGCGACGCCGCGCGCGCGCTCGACGCCGAGGCCTATTTCGCCAAGCTCGGCCAGCAATTGGCGCGTTTGCTCGACGAGATCACCGCCGACGGCTTCTGCCACCGCGTCGACCTGCGTCTGCGCCCCTACGGCAACGCCGGTCGCGTGGCCTGGTCGTTCGCGGCGATGGAGCAGTATTTCCAGCGCGAAGGCCGCGACTGGGAACGTTACGCCTGGCAGAAGGCGCGCCCGGTGGCCGGCGACATCGAGGCCGGCGAACGCTTCCTGGATGCGTTGCGGCCGTTCGTGTATCGGCGCTATCTCGATTTCGGCGCGCTCGACGGTTTGCGCGCGATGAAGGCGGCGATCAGCGCCGAGGTCGCGCGCAAGGAGCTGGCCGACGACATCAAACGCGGCCCCGGCGGCATCCGCGAGATCGAATTCCTGGTCCAGGCCTTGCAACTGATCCGCGGCGGCCGCGAAGCCGAACTGCGTGGGCGCCGTCTGTTGCCTGCGCTGCGCGAGTTGATCGCGCTGCGCCAGATCGCCGAAGAAACCGGGGAGTCGCTGGCCGAGGCCTATCGCTTCCTGCGCCGTCTGGAGAACCGCCTGCAGATGCTGCGCGACGCCCAGACCCACGCCTTGCCTGCGGCCGAAAGCGACCGCCTGCGCATCGCCGTCGGCCTGGGCTATCCCGATTGGGATGCGCTGGCGGGCGAACTCGAACGTCGGCGCGAACGCGTGACCGGCGAGTTCGAGGCCTTGCTCGCGCCGCGTCGGCGCCGCGCCGCGCCCGATGCACTGACCGCGTACTGGCGCGCGCTGCCCGAGTCCGGCGATGCCGAGACCCTGGCCGAGGCCGGCTTCGAGGCCGCTGCCGATGCCGACGGCGCGCTGCGCGATTTCGCCCGCAGCCCCGGCGTGCGCGGTTTGTCGGATGCCGCGCGTACGCGCCTGGACCGGGTGTTGCCGGCGCTGCTGCAGGGCGCGGCGACCTCGTCGCAGCCGATGCTCGCGCTCAAGCGCCTGCTTGCCTTGTTGCATAACGTCCTGCGCCGCAGCGCCTACCTGGCCTTGCTCGATGAGCAGCCGGCGGCGCTGTCGCGCCTGGTCGAGGCGGTGTCGCGAAGTGCCTTGCTGGCCGAGCGTCTGGCCTCGCATCCGCTGCTGCTCGATGAGTTGCTCGACGCGCGCGTCGTCGGCCCGTTGCCGGGCCGCGAGGAATTGCAGGCGGCCAGCGCCGAAGTCGACGGCGGCGACGATGCCGAGGCGACCCTGCAGGCGCTCAACGAGGTGCGGCAGTCGCTGAGCTTCCGCATCGCCATGGCCTTGCGCGACGGCCGCCAGAGCGCCGAACAGAGCGCGCGCCAGCTCGCCTGGCTCGCCGACGGTGTGGTCATGCGCATCCTGGCCCTGGCCGAGCAGGAAGTGGCGAGTGCGCACGGCCGCGTGCCGGACGCGCGTTTCGCCGTGCTCGGTTACGGCAGCCTCGGCGGCGAGGAACTCGGCTTCGGTTCCGATCTCGACCTGGTGTTTCTGTACGACGCGCCGGCGATCGAAGGCGGGGCGCAGTCCGACGGCGCGCGTCCGCTCGACGCCGGGCGCTGGTTCGCGCGCCTGGCGCAGAAGATCGTCGCCCTGCTCGGCGCGGTCACCGCGGCCGGGCGTTTGTTCGACGTCGACGTACGGCTGCGCCCGGACGGCGCCAAGGGCCTGTTGGTGTCGTCCTTGGCGAGCTTCAGCGAGTACCAGTACGAGCGCGCCTGGACCTGGGAGCACCAGGCCCTGGTGCGCGCGCGCTTCGTCGCCGGCGATGCCGGCTTGCACGAGCGTTTCGAAGCGGTGCGCGAACGCACCCTGGCGCGCGAGCGCGACGCGGCCAAGTTGCGCGATGACGTCGCCAAGATGCGGGTGAAGATGCGCGCGGAACTCGACCGCAGCGACGCCGCCTATTTCGACCTCAAGCAGGGCGAGGGCGGCCTGGTCGACCTGGAGTTCCTGCTGCAGTACCTGGTGTTGCGCGATTCGGTGCGCGAGCGCGCCCTGTTGTCGCCGCGCGACTCGGCCGGCCTGATCGAGGCGGCGCGTCGCTGCGGCGCCTTCGACGACACCCAGGCCGCCTCGCTACGCGTGGCGCATACGACCTTGCTGGCGGCGGGCCTGGAATGCACGCTCGACCGGCGCCCGCGCCGGGTGGTCGAGACCGAGGCGATCGCCGCCTCGCGCACGGCCATCTCCACGGCGATGCAGGCGCACGGCCTGCGCGAGGCGTCATGAGCCGGCCGCAGGCATGATCGACGACACCGCGCGCGGCATGATCTCGGTGTGGATGGGCACGACCACGCAATCGCCGCAGGCGTTCGAGCGCTATCTCGACGGCATGGAAGCGAGCGGTTCGGGCTGCCCGGCGCACCGCGACTTCGGCTGCGATTTTCTCGATGCGGATTTCTTCATCGCCTATGCCACCGCCGGGCATCGGCGGGTGCCGGTCGAGACCTTGGTGTTGGAAGTCGGCGCGCATACGCCGCAGACCGAACGCGCGATCCTGGCGCGCTGCCATGAGCTCGGCGTGATCGAAGGCAATGCGCTGTACTTCTACGACCACGCCGTCTTCCACGAAGCGCAGCCCGGCCGGCGCTACAACGAGCTGCAGTTCATCGGCAACTTCGCCAACCCGCGCCAGGCCCGCTAGACGCGGCCGTCGGCCGAATGCTCAGTCGCGCAGGCCCAGCCGTTGCCGGACTTCCTGCGCGACCCGCGCGGTCTCGCGCAACGGCGTCACCGGGTAGGCCGACAAGCGTTGGTCGAAGGGACGCACGCGGCCGAGGCTGAGCAGGCTGTCGACGAAACGTCCGGGCCGGCCGTCGACGCGCTCGATGCCGAAGGCGAACACCGGCACGCGCGTGGCCGCGGCTTCCGACAGCATGTTGACCGAGTCGGCGGTACAGACGATGCGGTCGGCCCAGCCGAGCAGGCCGGGGTAGGGGTTGGCGCCCTCGCCGGGCTCGTACCAGGAAACTCGCGGCAACCGCGCCAGGCGCTGACGCAGGCGCGCGCGGATCTCGACCGGCGTGCGCCGCGAGGTGGTCGCCAACAGGCTGCCGGACTCGCGTTCGAGCAGGGTCTGCAACTGCGTCGCCAACACGTCGAACGCGGCCTGATCGAATTTCGCATGCGCGCTCGGGCCGCCGAGCAACAAGGCCGTGCGCGGCCCGGGCAGGGCGCCGAACGCGGGAAAGGCGCTGCGCGCGCCGGCCAGCCACAGGTCGTCGACCGGGTTCAGGCTGCCGAGCAGGGTGATGACGTTGCCGCCGTGCAGGCGGTCGTGCTCGGGCGCGATCACCAAGTCCCAATGCTTCGGCGAGATGCGCGGATCGAGGATCTGCACCGCTGCGCAGCCGTCGCCGCGCAGCAGCCGGGTGGCCAGCGCGGCCTGGCGGCCGCAACCGATCACCAGCGCAGGGCGGGCGCTGCGGGCGCGGACGAATTCGGGGCCGAAGGCCTGGCCGACGCCGGGCAGGCGCCGCGGCGCAGCCCAGCGCCAGGGCGCACGCGGGTCCAGCGTCCAATCGATCGCCGGCCGGCCCAGGGCCTGGGTCAGGGCATAGGCTTGGCGCTGATTGCCGGCATGGCCGTCGGTCAGGATCCAGGTTGCAGCCGTGGAGCTAGTTTTGGCGGAAAGGCCGTTTCGTTGCACAGATGCGCTTAATCCGTTCCGGGATTGTCGGTTCTAAGGTCAGATTGAGACTCTACACTTCGTCTCCCGATCAATGCCCAGCGCGGCAGCCTCATGGAGAAGACGATGTCCAGGCCCCTGAACGACGAAGCCCTCGATCAACTGTTCCGCACCGCCCGCACGCATAACGAGCTCGGCGGCGAGGTCAGCGACGAGACGCTGCGCCAGCTGTACGACCTGGTCAAATGGGCGCCGACCAGCGCCAACGGCTCGCCGGCGCGCTTCGTGTTCGTGAAGTCGGCCGAAGCCAAGGAAAAGCTGCGCCCGGCCCTGTCGGAAGGCAACCTGGCCAAGACCATGGCCGCCCCGGTCACGGTGATCGTCGCCCACGACCTGGAATTCCACGACAAGCTGCCCTACCTGTTTCCGCACGCCGATGCCCGCAGCTGGTTCGCCGGCAACGACGAGCACATCCGCACCACCGCCTTCCGCAACGGCAGCCTGCAGGGCGCCTACCTCATCCTGGCGGCGCGTTCGCTCGGCCTGGACACCGGCGCGATGTCGGGCTTCGACAACGCCAAGGTCGACGAGGCCTTCTTCGGCGGCACCCAGATCAAGTCGAACTTCCTGATCAACCTCGGCGTCGGCGCGCCGGCGGCGCTGTTCCCGCGCTCGCCGCGCCTGCCGTTCGACGAGGCCGCGCGCATCGATTGAGGCGTGCGCGCCGCCACGCTTCCGGCGTGGGCCGATGCCGGCCCGCGCCTGCTTGCGCAATAGTGCCGTGATGTCGTTACTCCCGACCCATACGATCCACCCCCTACGACTCCATTCGAGGAATTCACCATGAAGCGCATCCTGCTTGCCGCTGCCCTGGGCCTGGCCTTCGCCGGCACCGCCAGCGCCGCCGCCGTGACCTACAAGATCGACCCCAACCACACCGACGTCGTGGTCGGCTGGAGCCATTTCGGCTTCTCCAACCCGGTCGCGCATTTCGGCAAGGTCGACGGCACCATTACCTACGATCCGGCCAAGCCGGCGGCTTCCTCGGTGCAGGTCACGATCCCGCTGGACGGCCTGGATTCGCACGTGCCGGATTTCGACGAGCACCTCAAGAGCGCCGATTTCTTCGACGCCGAGAAATTCCCGACCATCACCTTCAAGAGCACCAAGGTCGAAGCGGCCGGCGACAAGAAGCTCAAGGTGAGTGGCGAGCTGACCGTGCACGGCGTGACCAAGCCGGCCGTGCTCGACGTCACCATCAACAAGATCGGCGAGCAGCCGATGGCCAAGCGCGCCGCCGCCGGCTTCGATGCCAGCACCACGCTCAAGCGCAGCGATTTCGGCCTCGGCAAGTACGCGCCGAACGTCAGCGACGAAGTCAGCATCCGCATCACCACCGAAGCGCTGGTGCCCAAGCCCGAAGCCAAGAAGTAAGCGCGAACGCATGATCATCGAACGCCCATCCAGCGCCCGCGGCCAGGTCCAGGCGGGTTGGCTGGACAGCCGCCACACGTTCTCGTTCGGCGGCTACTACGACCCGGCCTGGATGGGCTTCGGTGCCTTGCGGGTGATCAACGAAGACCGCGTCGACCCCGGCGCGGGCTTTGCGCCGCATCGTCACGCCAACATGGAAATCCTCAGCTACGTGCTGAGCGGCCGCCTGTCGCACCAAGGCAGCGCCGACGACGGCGGCGTCATCGGCGCCGGCGAACTGCAGTGGATGAGCGCCGGCCACGGCGTCGAACACAGCGAGTACAACGGCTCCGACAGCGAGCCGGTGCATTTCCTGCAGATCTGGATCCAGCCCGACCGTCTCAACGCCCGACCCGCCTACGCCAAGCGCGAGGCGACCGAAGCGCGCGACGGCGAGTTCGTTCTCCTGGCCTCGCGCGACGGCGCCCACGGCGGTCTGCCGGTGCGCCAGGACCTGCGCCTGTATTCGTTGGCCCTGGCGCCCGGGTCCAGCGCGCGACGCCTGCTCGATGCGGGACGTCTGTATTGGCTGCAGGTCGCGCGGGGGCGGGTCGAGGTGGCTGGGCGCACGCTCGAAGCCGGCGATGCGCTTGGGTTTCGCGAAGAATCCGCCGAGCTGGTGTTGACCGGTTTGGGCGATACGACGGCCGATCTGCTGTTTTTCGATCTGCCGCCGGCGGGTTGAGAGCAAGAGCAAGAATCAAGAGCAAATCCCCCTGGCCCCCCTTTTTCAGAGGGGGACCCGTTACGGGGATTTCGCCGATCTGAGCCTTGATCGCTTCGATCAATCCTTAGCTGATCGAGCCGTTCGCTTCGTCGTTACGAGATCAAGGGCAACCGGAGGCGACCAAGCCGCCTGTGCTGCCATACCCACCAGAAGGATTCCCCCCCCTCTGAAAAAGGGGGGCTAGGGGGGATTTGCTCCTAAAGTACCCAGCCAGACCGCCGCGCCCCGTACACGGCCCGACCCCGCAACGCTGCTAAACTGCCACCCCCGCGTCGCCATCCGTCGTCCCTCATGACCGCAGCCAACGCCCATCCCACCCAGGCCAACGCCGAGCAGCGCTATACCGTCACGCGCGCCGACCTGCCGTTGAGCTGCCCGCTGCCGTCGATGGCGCTGTGGAACTCGCACCCGCGCGTGTACCTGCCGATCGAGGCCGAGCGCGAATGCCAGTGCCCGTACTGCGGCGCGCATTTCACCCTGGTCGACGACTGATCGCGGCCGCGTGACACCGCCCACGCCGACCATGCGCCGGCTGACGGTGATGCAATTGCTGCCGAAGCTGGAATCCGGCGGCGTCGAACGTTCGACTCTCGAAGTCGCCGAAGCGCTGGTGCGCGCCGGCCACCGCGCCATCGTGGTCTCGGCCGGCGGCCGCCTGGTGCCGCAACTGCTGGCCTCGGGCGCCGAACACATCGAGCTGGCGATCGGGCGCAAATCGCCTTCGACCCTGCGCCATGGCTTCACCCTGCGCCGGCTGTGGGCCGAGCACTCGGTCGACATCGTCCACGCGCGTTCGCGCCTGCCGGCCTGGATCGGCCTGCTGGCCTGGCGCGGCATGGACGAGGCGACGCGGCCGCGCTTCGTCACCACCGTGCACGGGCTCAATTCGCCGTCGCGCTACAGCGCGGTGATGACCCGCGGCGAACGCACCATCTGTGTCTCGCGCACGGTCCGCGACTACGTGCTCGAACACTATCCCGATACCGACCCGGACAAGCTGCGCATCATTCCGCGCGGCATCGATCCGGCGGCGTTCCCGCACGCGCCCTGGCCCGATCCGCAGGCGCGGGCCTGGGCCGCGGCGCGGCATCCCGCGCTCGCCGGCGACGGCCCCTTGTTGCTGTTGCCCGGACGCGGTACGCGCCTGAAGGGCCATGCCGATGCGCTGGCCTTGCTCGCCGCGATCCGCGCCGACGGCCATGATGCGCGGCTGTGGCTGCCGGGCGCGCGCGAGGCCGGGCGCGAGGCCTATATCGTCGAACTGGAACAGGCCGCGCAGCAGCTCGGCATCGGCGAGGCGATCGCCTTCACCGCACCGACCGACGAGATCGCCCGCGCCTATGCCGCGAGCGATCTGGTCCTCCAGCTCTCGCGCAAACCCGAGGCCTTCGGCCGCACCGTGGTCGAGGCCTTGTCCTGCGGGCGTGCGGTGGTCGGTTGGAATTACGGCGGTGTCGGCGAACTGCTGACCCAGTTGCAGCCGCGCGGCGCGGTCGCGCCGTTCGATCTGCAGGCCCTGCGCGCGGCGGCTTGCGAATTGCTAACGCAAGCGCCCGCGGCTGTGGATACGATGGCGTTTTCCCTGCGGGCGATGCAGGAGGCCACGCTTGCCGTCTATGCCGAACTCGTCGATGCCTCACACCGCGCCTGATCCGGCGACGGCTTCGTCCGGGCCGCCGCCCGTCGAGGCACCTCATGCGATCGTCGGCTGGCGCTGGGCGCCGGCCTGGATCCTGTCCTATATAGCGCTGCTGTTCGCGCCGGGCTATGCCGAAACCGTGCTCACACTCGGCGCACTGACCGCTCTGGTGCGACTGGTGCTGGTCCGCTTCAACACCGGCGCGCGCCTGCTCAGCGATCCGGCCTGGGTGCTGACCAGCGCCTTGTTCGCGGCGTACTGGTTGCCGGAACTGATCTCGGCGACCGATGCGGTCGACCCGGGCCGCGCCTTGCGCGAGGCCGCGGTCGATCTGCGCTATCTGCCGTTCCTGTGGCTGGTCGCGGCCGCGGTCGCGACCCGGCAGGGGCAGCGCACCACCTTCGGCGGCCTGGCCATCATCATCGGCCTGTGGACCGTCGACGCCTTGCTGCAAGGCCTCACCGGCACCAGCCCGCTGTTCTTCGGCATCGACTCGCTGAAGCAGGCGATCAGCGGCCACGGCATGTGTTCGGACGCCGAGATCGCCAGTGTCGACCGCCTCAGCGGCGTGCTCGGCCCGTGCAATCTCAAGCTCGGCCAGGTGATCGCGAGCTTCTCGCCGTTCGTGCTGTACGCGGTCGGCCGCCGTTTCCGTCTCGGCGGTTGGTTGGTCGCAGCGGCCGCCGTAGGCGTGGTCGTGGTGCTGGCCGGCTCGCGCGCGTCGTGGATCACCTACGGCCTGGTGCTGGTGTTGTCGGGGTGGCGTTTGCTCGGCTGGAAGCGCCTGCTCGGCGTGTTCGCGTTCGGCGTGCTGGCACTGGCGGTGCTCGACCAGACCAGCCCGCAGGTGCACGACCGCCTCGCCCGCACCGCGCACATCGTCAGCGCCGACGTCGAAGGCCTCGACAATGCGTTGTCGGGGCGCACGCGCATCTGGCGCGCGGCGCTGTGCATGGTCGGCGAGCATCCGCTCAACGGCGTGGGCGCGCGCGGCTTCCGCGAAGCCTTCCCGGCCTGCGACCCGCAACCCGGGCGCACCACGTCCTGGGGCGAAGGCCCGGCGCTGCATGCGCACCAGTTGCTGCTCGAAGTGCTCGCCGAAACCGGCGCCTTCGGCCTGTTGCTGTGGCTGGCCGGCGCCGCATTGGCCTGGCGCGCGTGGGCGGTCGCCGATGCGCGCGCGCGCGAAGCCGCGCGGCCGGCGATGCTGGCCTTGCTGGTGACGGTGTTCCCGTTCAACACCCACCTGGCCTTCTATTCGACCTTCTGGGGCGGGCTGACCTTGCTGCTGGCGGCCTTGTACGCCGGCAGCCTGCTGGCGCAGCCGCCGGACGAGGGCGCCGCGACGGCGTAAGCGGTCGCGTTGTTCCGTTGCCGAGCGGGTCGATCAGGCCGGAGCGTTCTCGACGGGCTTCTTGTACGGCGAACGCTGGCCCGGCGGGCGGCGTTTGAAGCGGCGGTGGATCCACAGGTACTGGCTCGGCGCTTCGCGCACCATCGCCTCGATCTGGGCATTGACGCGGGTGCTGTCCTGCGTGGCATCGCTGGACGGGAACTCGGCCAGCGGCGCGCCGACGCGCAATATGTAATCGGCGCCCTCGCGGCGATGGAAGAACGGCACCACCGCGCAACCGCTGAGGCGCGCGAACTGGTGGGTGGCGGTGATCGTCGCCGCCGGCACGCCGAAGAACGGCGCGAACACCGTGTCCTTGCCGCGCATGTCCTGGTCCGGCGCATACCACAGGAAGCCGCCCTGCTTGAGATGGCGCATCGCCGGGCGGATCTCTTCGTTGGTGAACATGGCCGCGGCGTAGCGCAGACGGCCGCGCTTGACCGCCCATTCCATGACCGGGTTGCGGTGCTTGCGGTACATGCCGGCCAGCGGCAGGTGGTCGCACATCAGCCGCCCGCACATCTCCAGGGTCATGAAATGGCCCGAGATCATCAGCACGCCGCGTCCGGCCGCGCGCACCTCGTCGAGCCGCTCCAGGCCTTCGATGCGCACCGTGCGCCGCATCGGCGCGACCCCGCCCCACCAGGCGCGGGCGAATTCGAAGAAGCCGATGCCGAGGTCGCGGAAGCTTTGCCGCAGCAGGGTTTCGCGCTCGGCCTCGGTCTTCTCCGGGAAGCACAGGGCCAGGTTGATGCGGGCCGCGCGTCGGCGCTGGCCCGCCACGCGCAGGGCGAAGACCCCGATCAGGCGGCCGAGCGCACGTTGCAGACCCCAGGGCAGGCGCGCGCCGAAACACATCGCGGCCAGCGCGAGCCACATCGGCCACAGGCGCGGCACCAGCAGGGAAGGGCGAGGGGGCAGGACAGGTTCGGCCATGGCCATAGTTTATGCGGTGAGCGTGTGCTGTCGGTGCAGTACCGCCGCGAGCGCGACCGCGGCGGGCATCGGCACGTCGGGGCTCGATGCCGGCGGTGAGTGGTTCGCGTGCGCTGCGGGCCTCGCGGCTTCCGCGCCGATGAGCTGCGAATGCCCGCGCATCGCCGGTTCTGCGCATCCGGTCGAGTCCGGTGCGGTGCGCGATGACGGCATCCACGACCGGATCACCTCCGCAAGCTTTATCCTTGTCGGATGCGGAAGGACTTGATCGAGCGCCTGTTGCGCGGCCTGTATTCGGTCGCGCTGTATCTGTTGGCGCCGGTGACGATCTATCACCTGATCTGGCGCGGCTTCCGCCAGCCGGCCTATTTCCAGCGCTGGCTCGAGCGTTACGCGATCTATCGCGGCCCCGCGCAGACCCGCACCCTGTGGCTGCACGCGGTCTCGGTCGGCGAGGTCAACGCCGCGATTCCGCTGGTGAATGCCCTGCGCCGCGGCCGTCCCGATCTGCGCCTGCTGGTGACCACGATCACCCCGACCGGTTCGGACCGCGCGCGTTCGGCCTGGGGCGATTCGGTCGAGCACGTGTATCTGCCTTACGACCTGCCCGGCGCGGTCGGGCGTTTCCTGCGCCATCACCAGCCCTGCGCGGCGCTGATCATGGAAACCGAGTTGTGGCCGAACCTGTTGTTCGGCTGCCGCGACCGCGGTATTCCGGCCTATATCCTCAATGCGCGCCTGTCGGAGCGTTCGCTGCGCGGCTATCGCGTGTTGGCGCCCTTGGTGGGGCGCGCCCTGCGCACGGTGCGCACGGTGGCGGCGCAGTCGCGCGCCGACGGCGAGCGTTTCGTCGAACTCGGCGCGCGCCCCGAGCAGGTCACCGAGACCGGCAACCTCAAGTTCGATGTCAACGTGCCCGACGCGCTCGACGAGTTCGCGCTCGAATGCCACCGCCACACCGGCGAGCGGCCGGTGTGGATCGCGGCGAGCACGCACGAGGACGAAGAGGCCGCGACGGTGACCATGCATCGGCGCCTGCGCGAGCGTTTCCCCGACCTGCTGCTGCTGTGGGCGCCGCGCCATCCGGAACGCTTCCGGGTCGTCGCCGAACACGCCCGCAGCGCCGGCTGGCAGGTGTCGACGCGTTCGCGCGCGCGCTGGCCGCAGCCGGGCGACGATGTCTTCGTCATCGATACCCTTGGCGAACTGATGAGCTTCTACGCCTGCGCCGATGTCGCCTTCGTCGGCGGCAGCCTGCAGGCGATCGGTGGGCACAACCTGCTCGAACCGGCCGCGACCGGCACCCCGATCGTGACCGGCCCGCATCTGCACAACTTCGTCGAGATCGCGCAGCGCCTGGAAACCGCCGGTGCCTTGCGGATCGGCGCCGACGCCGAGGCGGTCGAGGCCGCGGTCGAGCGCCTGCTGGCCGACCCGATCGAACGCGCCAAGATGATCGACGCCGGCCGCGCCCTGGTCGAACTGGGCCGCGGCGCCTTGGCCCGCACCATGGCCTTGCTGCAGCCGGCCTTGCCGCCGCTGCGTTGAGCGCGGTGAATCCATCCCTGTAGGAGCGGCGTAAGCCGCGACCGCGGGATGGCCAGAAACGCCATCGTCGTCGTAAATCATCAACGCGAAATACCGGCACGCGGGTAGGAGCGGCGCAAGCCGCGAGCGCGAACCCGCAACCATTGCGCAGCCATCCGCAGAGCGTCGTATTCGCAGCGGTGCCCGCGGTTGCACGGTCGGCGCTAGGGCGCGGTCGCGGCTCGCGCCGCTCCTACCCTGGTGAAGCTACGCGGCTTCGATCGATTACGAAGACATTGAGGTTGTTGCGCGTCCCGCGGTCGCGGCTCGCGCCGCTCCTACTGGGGAAGAAGGCGCGGCCACAAACGAAAAAACCGCCGGTGGGCCGGCGGTTTTTCGTGGGGCTCCGAAGGGATCCGGATCGCCGCGTTACTGCGCCTGCGGCGGTGCCAGGTTGGTCGCTGCGTCGGCGGTCAGCAGGCGGTTGATGTCCTGCACGTCGGCGACGTCGAGCGAGCCGGCGGCCTGTTCCAGCAGCAGGCGGTTCTGCAGATAGTTGTACTTGGACTGGGCATAGGCCTGTTGCGCTTCCAGCAGGGTGCGCTGGTTGTTCAACACGTCCAGCACGGTGCGGGTGCCGACTTCCAGGCCGACCTGCGAAGCATCGTAGGCGGCCTGCGCCGAGACCAGGGCGAGGCGGCGCGCTTCGACTTCGCTGATGCCGGCGACCAGGGTCTGGTAGGCGTTGCGGGTGGTGCGCACGAGCAGACGCTTCTGGCGTTCGAGTTCGTCCTGGGCGGCGTCGCGACGCGCCAGGGCCTGGCGCACGCCGGACTGGATGCGGCCGCCCGCGTACAACGGCACCGACAGTTCCAGGCCGATGCTCGGGCCGTGGTTGGCGTTGCCGGGTGCATTCATGGTCTGGCCCATGAAGGTGCGGTCGCCCCAACTGGCGTTGTCGCCGTAGCTGCCGTTCAAGCTCAGCGTCGGCCAATGGCCGGCGCGCGCGGTTTCCACGCCGATTTCGGCGGCGCGCACCTGCAAGTCCTGCGCGCGCAGCGAAGGATTGTTCTGCACGGCATTGTTGACCCAGCCTTCGACGTCCTGCGCTTCCGGCAGGTTCGGCTTGAAGTCGGCCGGCAAGGCCTTGAGCGCGCGCACCGGTTGGCCGGTGATCTGGCTCAGGCCCTGGTAGGCGTCTTCGACCGCGTTGCGCGCGGTGATGGTGCCGGCGCGGGCGGTGTCGTACTGGGCGCGCGCTTCGTGCACGTCGGTGATCGGCGCCAGGCCGACTTCCAGGCGCTTGGAGGCGTAGTCGAACTGCTTCTGCAGCGCGGTTTCGGCGGCTTCGGCGGCGGCGAGGTTCTCCAGCTTGACCAGCACGTCGAAGTAGGCCGCCGAGGTGCGCGTGATCAGTTCCTGGCTGGCCGATTCGAGGGTGAAGTCGCTGGCCTGGCTGATCGCATTCTGACCCTGGTAGGTCTTGATGCTGGCGCGGTTGTAGATCATCTGGCTCGCGGCGAGCGAGTAGTTGCGCGAGGTGCTGTCGGAGCGGAAGTCGACGCCGGCCGGGATCGGATCCGGATCGGTCGGATCGCTGCTGCCCGAGCCGCCTTCGCTGGTGGTGCGGCTGCGGCTCAGCCGCGCGGTGCCCGACAAGGACGGCAGCAACGCGGCGCGGGCCTGGATGCGGTCTTCCTTGGTCGCCAGACGGTTGGATTCGGCCGCCGACAGCTGCGGGTCGCCCTGGCGCGCGAGTTCATAGGTCTGCAGCAAGTCTTCCGCCGACGCGACGGCCGGCAGCAGGGATAAGGCCAGGGCAAGAACGAGAGGGCGGCGGGTCATGCGGCTTCCTTGAGCGTTCAGAACTCGAAGGCAGGCGCGGGGGCCGCGCCGACGAGATAGGGGAGGTCGGTTTCGAACAACGATTGGATGCGCGCAGCGTTGACATCGTTGCGTTCGCCGGCGGTGACCCGCAGTCCTTCCATGGCCGGCGAACGGCCGCGGACGACGAACAGGCGGCCGTTGGGCTGCAACCACTGCAACCACTGCGGCGGAATTTCCGAGACCGCGCCGGTCACGCAGATCGCGTTGAAGCGGCGGTCGGTGCGGTAAGTCAGGGCGTCGGCATCGACGACCTGGACGTTGTTGATCGATTGCGCGGCCAGGCGCTTGCGCGCGGTCGCGGCGAGGTCGGGGTGGAGCTCAAGGCTGACGACTTCGCGGGCGAGCAGACCGAGGCAGGCGGTCAGGTAACCGCTGCCGGTGCCGATCTCGAGCACGTCGTCGGTCGGGTCGACCGCGAGCGACTGCAGCGTGCGGCCTTCGAGCACCGGCTTCATCATGAATTCGCCGTGCGCCAACGGCAGCTGCACGTCGGTATAGGCCAGATTGCGGTGCGCTTCGTCGACGAAGGCCTCGCGCGGCAAAGCGGCCAGCACATCGAGCACGCGCGGGTCGAGCACGTCCCACGGCCGAACCTGTTGTTCGACCATCAGTTCACGTGCTTTTGCGTAATCGAGCGTAGTCATCGGGGCGTCTTCATGTTGCGTGGGAACTGCGAATTCTACCGGGACCACGCGACCCCCGGAGCAAAAGAATTAACCACGCCCGGGCCCGGGCTTAGTGCCGAAAGTCACCGGAACTCTCGGCACCGTGCGGGTTTCGGGCCGTGCCGCGGCGGTTTCAGCGCTCGCGGCGGGCATAGGCGCGCAGGAACATCGTCACCGAGGCGTCGATGTGCGCGCGCACCTCGGTCCGGCCCGGCGCGCCGCAGCCGAACATCAGCAAGGCGTGCGGCTCGCCCTTGACCAGGCAGAAGAACTGCGGCGCGGCGCGGGGCACGTCGTCGATCTCCAGCTCGCCGGCCTCGACCCGGCGCTGCAGCAAGGCGGTGAATTCGTCGTGCAGGCGCTGCGGCCCGGCCTCCCAGAACATCTTCGACAGCGGCGATTGGGCGACCTGGGGCGAGCACAACAGACGATGAATCTGGATCGCCTCGGGCGAGCTGACCATCTCGTAGAAGGCGTTGGCGATCGCCAGCAGGCGCTCGCGCAGCGGCGTGGCCGGGTCGGGCACGAACATCAGCGGCGGCAGGTGCTGCTCGCAATACGCCTTGACCGCGGCGCCGAACAGGGTCTCTTTGTCGCCGAAATGGCTATAGACGGTGAGCTTGGAGACCCCGGCCCCGGCGGCGATCTGGTCCATGCTGACCCCGTCGAAGCCGTCGACCAGGAACAGGCGCTTGGCCGCGTCGAGGATCGCGTTGCGCTTGCTGAGGTCCTTCGGGCGGCCTGGGCCGGCCGGCTTGGCCGGCCGCATCGGGGGGCTGGAGGGTCGGGGCGAGGACATAAGGAATACTGGACTACCGGGTTCGTTATTTATACAGTACTGGTAAGTACATTAATTCGCGATGAGGCCAACCGCAATGCGCCACCGGACTTTTACCGCCGCGCCCGCCGCCCCGATGCTGTTCGGCGCGGCGCTCATGCTGGTCCTGACGGCCTGCGGCAAGGGCCAGCAGGTCGAAGAGTCCCCGCGGCCGGTGCTGGTCACCCACCCGGGCGGTGCGGTCAACGGGGTCTCGGCCTTCGCCGGCGAGGTCCGGGCCCGCGAGGAGAGCCCGCTGTCGTTCCGGGTCGGCGGCAAGCTGATCGAGCGCAAGGTCGACGTCGGCGCCCATGTTGCCGCAGGCCAGGTGTTGGCGATACTCGACGCCGGCGATCTGGAGGCCCAGGCGCGTGCGGCCCAGGCCCAGCTCGCCGCTGCCGAAGCCGACTACGGCCGCGCCCGCGCCGATCAGGTCCGTTATTCGCAGCTCGCCAAGGACCAACTGGTCAGCCGTTCGACCCAGGACGCCCAGGACGCAGCGGCCAAGGCCGCGCTCGGCCAGGTCAACGCCGCCCGCGCCAACCTCGAGGTCGCGCGCAACCAGTCGGCCTACACCCATCTGCGTGCGCCGAGCGCCGGCGTGATCGCCAGCCGCAGCGCCGAGGCCGGCCAGGTGGTCGCCGCCGGCCAGCAGGTGTTCGCGCTGGCCGCCGACGGCGCCCGCGAAGTCGCCTTCGCCGTGCCCGAGGGCGCGATCGCGACCTTCAAGCCGGGCCAGCAGGTCTTGATCGAACTGTGGTCGCAGTCCGGCCAGCGCTGGCCGGGCCGGGTCCGCGAAGTGTCGCCGGCAGCCGATCCGGCCTCGCGTACCTACGCCGCGCGGGTCACCGTGGACGCGCCGGCCGGCACCCTGGAACTGGGCCAGAGCGCGCGCATCTACCTGCCCAACCATGCCGCCAGCGGGCTCAGCGTGCCGCTCGCGGCCGTGCAGCGCAGCGCCAACGGCACGGCCGTGTTCGTCGCCGACCTCAAGAGCGGCACGGTCAAGCTGCGGCCGGTGCAGACGGGCGCCTACGGCCCCGAGCGGGTGCCGGTGAGTTCGGGCCTGCAGCCCGGCGACTGGGTCGTCGCCGCCGGCGGCCACCTGCTGCGCGACGGGCAGAAAGTGGTCGCCGTCGACCGCGACAACCACCCGGTTGAGCGCTGATCGCTCCGCGACGTTGAGCGTTAACCGCCTCCGCGACTCCTACCAGGCCGGCCATGCCCTCGCGCTACCGCCCGCACCCTCACCCCAACCCTGTCCCGCCGCCGGGACAGGGGCCTACGAAGTGAGCTGATCCATGCGCTTCAATCTTTCCGAATGGGCCCTGCGCCATCGCAGCCTGATCGTCTACGCCATGCTGGTGCTGGCCATCGCCGGTGCGATGTCCTACCTGCGCCTCGGCCGCAGCGAGGACCCGGCCTTCACCTTCAAGGTGATGGTGGTGCGCACCCTGTGGCCCGGCGCGACCGCCGAGGAAGTCTCGCGCCAGGTCACCGAGCGCATCGAGAAGAAACTCATGGAGACCGGCGAGTACGAGTTCATCCGCTCGTACTCGCGCGCCGGCGAGTCGCAGGTGATCTTCGCCGCGCGCGATTCGATGCGCTCCAGCGAGATCGGGCCGCTGTGGTACCAGGTGCGCAAGAAGATCGGCGACATTCGTCCGACTTTGCCGAGCGACGTGGTCGGCCCGTTCTTCAACGACGAGTTCGGCGATACCTTCGGCAACATCTACGCGCTCACCGGCGAGGGCTTCGACTACGCCGTGCTCAAGGATTACGCCGAGCGCGTGCAACTGGCGCTGCAGAGCCAGACCGACGTCGGCAAGATCGAGCTGATCGGCGTGCAGGACGAAAAGATCTGGGTTGAGCTGTCCAACGTGAAGCTGTCGACCCTGGGTGTGCCGACGCAGGCCGTGCAGGAAGCGCTGAATCAGCAGAACGCGCTGGCCCCGGCGGGTTTCTTCGAGACCCCGACCAGCCGCGTGCCCTTGCGCGTCGGCGGCCAGTTCACCTCGGTCGAACAGATCCGCGAGTTCCCGATCCGCGTCGGCGACCGCACCTTCCGTCTGGCCGACGTGGCCGACGTGCGTCGCGGCTTCTCCGATCCGCCGCAGCCGCGCATGCGCTTCATGGGCCAGGACGCGATCGGCATCGGCGTGTCGATGAAACAGGGCGGCGACATCCTGCAGCTCGGCAAGACCCTGGAATCGGAATTCGCGCGGCTGCAGAAAACCCTGCCGGCCGGCATGGAACTGCGCAAGGTCGCCGACCAGCCCGCCGCGGTCGAGGAATCGGTCGGCGAGTTCGTGCGCGTGCTCGCCGAAGCGGTGGCGATCGTGTTGCTGGTGAGCTTCTTCTCGCTCGGCCTGCGCACCGGACTGGTGGTGGCGCTGTCGATTCCGCTGGTGCTGGCGATGACCTTCGCGGTCATGGATTTCTTCGGCGTCGGCCTGCACAAGATTTCGCTCGGCGCGCTGGTGTTGGCGCTCGGCCTGCTGGTCGACGACGCGATCATCGCGGTGGAGATGATGGCGATCAAGATGGAGCAGGGCTTCGACCGCCTGCGCGCCGCCGCCTTCGCCTGGGACAGCACCGCCTTCCCGATGCTGACCGGCACCCTGGTCACCGCGGCCGGCTTTTTGCCGATCGCGACCGCTGCATCGAGCACCGGCGAATACACGCGTTCCCTGTTCCAGGTGGTGACCATCGCCTTGCTGGTGTCGTGGATCGCCGCGGTCGCCTTCATTCCCTTCCTCGGCGACAAACTGCTGCCCGACTACGGCCACGCCGCGGCGCCGCCGAAGCCCGGTTCGCTGGCCGCGCGCTGGCACGACGCGCGCGTGTCCTGGGCCGAGCGCCTGCCGATGTTCGCCAGCGTGATCGCGCCCAAGCCGCCGATCGACGGCCACGCCCACGATCCCTACGAATCCAAGTTCTACGTGCGCTTCCGTGGCTGGGTGACCTGGTGCGTGCGTCGGCGCTGGCTGGTGATCGGCATCACCGTCGGCGCGTTCCTGCTGTCGGTGTTCATGTTCCGCTTCGTGCCGCAGCAGTTCTTCCCGGATTCGGTGCGCCCGGAACTGATGGTCGACATGGAGCTGGCCGAAGGCAGTTCGCTGCGTCAGACCGGCGAACAGGTCCAGCGCCTGGAAGTCATGCTCAAGCAGCGCAAGGACCTGGCCAACTACGTGTCCTACGTCGGCACCGGCTCGCCGCGTTTCTATCTGCCGCTCGACCAACAACTGCCGGCGGCGAATTTCGCCCAGTTTGTGCTGATGCCGAAGGACTTGCAGGCCCGCGAAACCCTGCGCACCTGGATCATCCAGGACGTGGCGCCGCGCTTCCCCGAACTGCAGTTGCGGGTGACGCGACTGGAGAACGGCCCGCCGGTCGGTTATCCGGTGCAGTTCCGCGTGTCCGGCGAGCACATCGACCAGGTGCGCAAGATCGCCAACCAGGTGCGCGAGAAGATCCGCGCCAACCCGCACGTGGCCAACGTCAATCTCGACTGGGACGAGCCGAGCAAGGTCGTGCGCCTGCAGGTCGACCAGGAGCGCGCGCGTGCGCTCGGCATCAGCTCGGCCCAGCTGTCGCAGTTCCTGTCGAGTTCGCTGTCGGGCTCGCACATCAGCACCTACCGCGAAAGCAACGAGCTGATCGAGATGCTGCTGCGCGGTCCCGACCAGGAGCGCCTGCAGCTCGACATGCTCGGCAGCCTGATGGTGCCGACCGCCAACAACCGCAGCGTGCCGCTGACCCAGATCGCTACCCTCGAATACGGTTTCGAGGAAGGCATCATCTGGCATCGCGACCGCCTGCCGACCATGACCGTGCGCGCCGACATCTACGACGGCACCCAGCCTTCGAGCGTGATGGCGCAGATTTCGCCGACCCTGGACGGACTGCGCGCCAAGCTGCCGTACGGCTATTCGATCGACATCGGCGGCAGCGTCGAGGACTCGGCGCGCGGGCAGAAGTCGATCAACGCCGGCATGCCGCTGTTCCTGTTCGCGGTGTTCACCCTGTTGATGGTGCAACTGCGCAGCTTCTCGCGCAGCTTCATGGTGCTGTTGACCGCGCCGCTGGGCCTGATCGGCGTGACCCTGTTCCTGCTGGTGTTCCGGGTGCCGTTCGGCTTCGTCGCGATGCTCGGCACGATCGCGCTGGCCGGCATGATCATGCGCAACTCGGTGATCCTGGTCGACCAGATCGAACAGGACCGCAGTGAAGGGCACGAGCCCTGGAAGGCCATCGTCGATGCGACCGTGCGGCGATTCCGCCCGATCGTGTTGACCGCGCTGGCGGCGATCCTGGCGATGATTCCGCTGTCGCGCAGCGCCTTCTTCGGCCCGATGGCGGTGGCGATCATGGGCGGCCTGATGGTCGCGACCGCGCTGACCTTGTTGTTCCTGCCGGCGCTCTACGCGGCCTGGTTCCGGATCAAGGTGCCGAACGAGGCGTGAGAACTGCCCTCCTTCCAACCCCTCTCCTCTGAATGGGAGAGGGGCAAAGCAGGCTAAGGGCTAAAGAACGCGGCGCCTAAGCGTGCTCGACGCTGAACGCCAAGGTCGCGTCGATCGCCCGCTTCCAGCCCGCATACAAGCGCTCGCGCTCGGCTTCCAGCATCTGCGGTTCGAAGCTGCGCTCGACCTGCCATTGCTGGGCGATCTGTTCGCGGCTTTCCCAGAACCCCACCGCCAAACCCGCCAGATACGCCGCACCGAGCGCGGTGGTCTCGCTGACCCGCGGGCGCTTCAAGGGCACATCGAGAATATCGGCCTGGAACTGGGCGGTGAAATCGTTGGCGATGGCGCCGCCGTCGGCGCGCAGGGATTTCAGTTCGATGCCCGAGTCGGCCTGCATCGCGCTGAGCACGTCGCGGGTCTGGTAGGCCAGCGATTCGAGCACGGCGCGGACGAAATGCTCCTTGCTGGTGCCGCGGGTCAGGCCGAACATCGCACCGCGCACGTCGCTGCGCCAGTACGGCGCGCCCAGGCCGACGAAAGCCGGCACGAAGTACACGCCTTCGGTCGAACGCGCGCGTTCGGCATAGGCCTGCGAGTCGCCGGCCTTGCCGAGCATGCGCAAGCCGTCGCGCAGCCACTGCACCGCCGAACCGGCGACGAAGATGCTGCCTTCGAGGGCATATTCGACCTTGCCGTCGATGCCCCAGGCGATCGTCGTCAGCAGGCCGTTGTCGGAACGCACCGCCTTGTCGCCGGTGTTCATCAGCAGGAAACAGCCGGTGCCGTAGGTGTTTTTGGCCATGCCGGCCTCGAAGCAGGCCTGGCCGAACAGCGCTGCCTGCTGGTCGCCGGCGACGCCGCAGATCGGCACTGAGTTGTTGAAGAAATGGCGCGCACCGGTGTGGGCATAGACCTCGCTGCTGGAGCGCACCTCCGGCAGCATCGCCGCCGGCACGCCGAGCATCTTCAACAGGTCCGGGCACCATTGGCGTTTGTGGATGTCGTACATCAGCGTGCGCGAGGCGTTGCTGTAGTCGGTGACGTGGGCCTTGTTCTCCGACAGGTTCCAGATCAGCCAGGTGTCGATGGTGCCGAACAGCAGGTCGCCGCGTTCGGCGCGTTCGCGCGCGCCCTCGACGTGGTCGAGGATCCACTTGACCTTGGTCCCCGAGAAATACGCGTCGATCAGCAGCCCGGTGCGTTCGCGCACCAGTTGCTCATAACCATCGGCTTTGAGCTGGTCGCAGATCGCCGCGGTCTGGCGCGACTGCCAGACGATGGCATTGTGGATCGCCTGGCCGGTGTGGCGGTCCCAGACCACCGTGGTTTCGCGCTGGTTGGTGATGCCGATGCCGGCGATCTGCGAGGCGCTGATCTGGGCCTTGGTCATGACCTCGATGGCGGTGGTCTGCACGCTGGCGAGGATCTCGCGCGGGTCGTGTTCGACCCAGCCGGGGCGCGGGAAGATCTGCTCGAATTCGCGCTGGGCCACGCCGACCACGGCGCCATTGCGATCGAACAGCATCGCGCGCGAGCTCGTGGTGCCCTGGTCGATGGCGAGGATGTAGGACTTGTCCATGTGGGTACTCGTTCGGGGTCGAGGTCGAGGTCGGGAATGGGGAATGGGGAATGGGGAATGGGGAATGGGGAATGGGGAATCGAGTGGGTGGGCTGGGAGTTGGAAGAGGCTTAGCGATGTGATCGCACCGCTTTACGATTCCTGATTCTCCATTCCCGATTCCCGCTCCTCATCCATACACGGCTTGGAAAGCGAAAGCGCCGAGCAGGGCGCCGACGATCGGCGCCACGATCGGCACCCAGGCGTAGCCCCAGTCGGAGCCGCCCTTGCCGGCGATGGGCAACAGCGCATGGGCGATGCGCGGGCCGAGGTCGCGCGCCGGATTGATCGCATAACCGGTCGGTCCGCCGAGCGACATGCCGACCACCACCACCAGCAGGCCGACACCGAGCGGACCCATGCCGGGCGCGAGCGTATTCGCGCCGATCGCGAGCGCGCCGAAGGTCAGGGCGAAGGTGCCGATCGTTTCGGTGAGCAGGTTGGCCTTGGTGTCGCGCACCGCCGGCGCCGTGCAGAAGATCGCGAGTTTGGCGGCCGGGTCGTCGCTGATCCGCCAATGGGCGAGATAGGCCAGCCACACCAGCACCGCGCCGGCGAAGGCGCCGGCGACCTGCGCGGCGACATAGCCCGGCACCACTGCCCACGAGAGCTTGCCGATGCTCGCCAGGGCGATGGTCAGCGCGGGATTCATGATCGCGCCGCTGGTCGGCCCGGCGATGAAGATGCCGATCAGCACCGCCAGGCCCCAGGCCGCGGTGATCACGCCCCAGCCGGCGCCTTGCGCCTTCGACCGATGGAGCAGTGCGCCGGCGACCACGCCGTTGCCGAGCAGGATCAACATGCCGGTGGCGATGAACTCGCTAAGGTATTGCGACATCGGTGTGACCATTGCGATGACTCTCCTGGGTGTCGCGTTGGTACGTTGGTGGTGTTATTGAGGGCGGCTACGGCGTTGCGAGTCGTGGCGATAGTTCGGTTAGGATTTGTGGGCGACTAACGGAAACGAAGTTCCTTCCTTTCGTCATTCCCGCGAAGGCGGGAATCCAGAGACTTCAGAGCCATGCATCTGAGAAGCCCTAGATGTTCGGTTTCGCCGAAATGAAAGCGGAGCCTGCCTTCGCGGGAATGGCGATACGAGGGGCGAGCGACTGAACACGCACTCCCGACAGTGCGTAGCGGCGCCCCGGTTCATGCGTCCTCCGCTGGTACATCCGCCGCTGGTACATCTATATCAGCCCAGCCAGCCAGACGTCGCGCAACATAACCCTGGAGTTGCATCGCACCCGCCGCATCGATGCGCAACCCGAGCTTCGAGCGCCGCCACAGAATGTCGTCGGCGCTGCGCGCCCACTCGCAATCGATCAGGTAATCGACCTCGGCCGTGTACAGGTCGGCGCCGAAACATTCGCCCAGCTCTTCCAGATGCGAGCAGCTCTCGACGATGCGCAGCGCCCGGCTGCCGTAGTTGCGGCACAGGCGCAGGGCCAGCGCGTCCGGCAGCCACGGCCGGCGCAGGCTGAAGTCTTCGTGGAAGGCGTCGAAATCGGCATCGGGCAGATCGCCGCCCGGCAACGGCGCGGTGCCGGTCCAGGCCGGACCCAGTCCGCCGAACAGCGGTGCGAGCCGGTCGCAGGCTTCCTCGGCCAGCTTGCGCGCGGTGGTCAGTTTGCCGCCGAACACGTTGAGCAGCGGCGCGCCTTCGCGGTCGAGGGTGAGCAGGTAATCGCGGGTGATTTCCGAGGCGGCGTCGCTTTCGTCGTCGAGCAGGGGCCGCACGCCGCTGTAGGTCCAGACCACATCGCTCGCTTGGATGGCGCGCTTGAAATAGCGCGAGGCGGCCTCGCACAGGTACTGGGTTTCGGCCTCGTCGATGTGCGGCGCCGAAGGATCGGCTCGGTAGTCGACGTCGGTGGTGCCGATCAGGGTGTAGTCGTGTTCGTAGGGGATCGCGAACACGATGCGGCGATCGGGTTGTTGGAAGATGTAGGCGTGATCGTGTTCGAACAGCCGCGGCACGACGATGTGGCTGCCCTTGATCAGGCGCAGATTGTGCCGGTGCGGCACCTGCGCGACTTCGTCGAGGAAGCGTACCGCCCACGGGCCGGTGGCATTGATCAGGACGCGCGCGCGCACTCGCCGCGACACACCGTCGGCGCCGCGCAAGCGTACGTCCCAGGCCTGCTCTTCACGCCGCGCCGAAACACAGGCGGTGCGGGTCAGCACGGTCGCGCCGCGTTCGGCCGCATCCATCGCATTGAGCACCGCCAGGCGCGCGTCCTGCACCCAGGCGTCGGAGTAGACGAAGCCGTGGACGAAGTCGTCGCGCAACGGCCGCCCGGTGATGTGCTTGCGCAGATTGACGGAGCGCGAACCGGGCAGTCCGCGTCCGCGCCGGCCGCCGAGCCGGTCGTACAGGAACAGGCCGATGCGGATCATCCAGGCCGGGCGCAGATGCGGTTGATGCGGCAGGACGAAGCGCAGCGGCCAGATGATGTGCGGTGCCATGCGCAACAGGCGCTTGCGTTCGGCCAGGGCCTTGCCGACCAGGGCGAACTCGAACTGTTCGAGATAGCGCAGGCCGCCGTGGATCAGCTTGGTGCTGGCGCTGGAGGTGTGCGAGGCGATGTCGTCGCGTTCGCACAGCAGCACCGACAAGCCGCGGCCGGCGGCGTCGCGGGCGATGGCGACGCCGTTGATGCCGCCGCCGACGACCAATAGATCGACGTCGGGCAGGACGGCATCGGACGGGTTCGCGGCGGGCGATTCGTGGGCGGGTCGGTCGGGAGAGGATGCGGGTTCGGTCATGCGCTCTCGCGAATGCTGCGGGCCGCGGCGTCGACCCAGGACACGTCAGGATGATGGCATACGGTGACGAATCGATTGTGGCCGGGGTTCACATCAACGACGGGTGACGGCGGTGTTGCGGTGCGGCCGGGCGAAGGGCAAAAAAAAACCCGATGCACGAGCATCGGGCCAGGAGTTACCAGAACGTTGGAGAGAGCGGTCTTGCGGCTGCCGCAGGCCGCCGGGGCGGCCTGCGGTGGATGGAACAAGCCAGATGGAGCTAGCCAGATGGAGCCAGGCGTCAGTCGCGCAGTTCGGGGATGTGACAGGGCAGTTCGAGTTGCGCCAGCACCGCGTCGGTGACCGCACGGGTGCCGACGGCTTGGCCGGCCGGGGCGAGGTCGGCGGTCAGCACGCCGGCTTCGAGCACCGCTGCGACCGCCTGCTCGATGCACTCGGCCTCCGCATTCAGGCCCAGCGAATGACGCAGCAACAGCGCTGCGCTGAGGATGGTGCCGCAGGGGTTGGCGATGCCGCGGCCGGCGATGTCGGGCGCCGAGCCATGGATCGGCTCGTACAGACCGACCTTGCCTTCGCCGAGCGAGGCCGACGGCAGCAGTCCCAGCGAACCGGCCAGCATCGAGGCCTCGTCGGTGAGGATGTCGCCGAACATGTTCTCGGTGACGATGACGTCGAACGCGCGCGGCTTGGCGATCAGGTGCATCGCCATCGAGTCGACCAGTTGGTGTTCCAGGGTGATGTCGGGGAACTCGTCGCGGGCGACGCGGCTGGCGACTTCGCGCCACAGCCGCGAGGTTTCCAGCACGTTGGCCTTGTCGACCGAGACCACGTGCTGGCGGCGGCCGCGCGCGAGCTGGCAGGCGCGGCGCACGACGCGTTCGATTTCCTCGACGCTGTATTCGCACAGGTCGCTGGCGCTGGTCTCGCTGCGTTGTTTCTGGCCGAAATAGATGCCGCCGGTGAGTTCGCGCACCACGATCATGTCGACGCCGGCCAGCAGATGCGGCTTGATCGGCGAAGCGCCGAGGGTGGCCGAGTGCGGCTGCACCGGGCGCAGGTTGGCGTACAGACCCAGGCCCTTGCGCAGCGCCAACAGGCCCTGTTCGGGACGCACTTTCGCCTTCGGGTCCGACCACTTGGGGCCGCCGACCGCGCCGAGCAGCACCGCATCGGCGCGCTGGCAGGCGCTCAGGGTAGCGGCCGGCAAGGGCTCGCCACTGGCGTCGATGGCGGCGCCGCCGATCAGGTGCTCGTTGAGGGTGAACTGATGGCCGTAGCGGCGGCCGACCGCGCGCAGCACTTCGACCGCGGCGGCGGTGACTTCCGGACCGATGCCGTCGCCCGGCAGAACGACGATGTCAGCGCGCATGTTGATTCTCCTGGCGGGGGTTCAGCGCCGTCGCGCGGCGCTGTTCGTATTGGTTGATGGTGTCGAGTTGGCGCAGCAGATAACCGAGCTGGTCCACGCCTTCGATCAGACAGGTCTGGGCGAAGGCGTCGAGCGGGAACTCGATCGCGCGGCCGTCGGGCAGGTGCAGGCGGCGCGTGCGTACGTCGATGCGCAGTTCGATGCCGGGCTGTTCGAGCAGTTCGTCCAGCAATTCTTGCGACACCACGATCGGCAGCAGGCCGTTCTTGAGCGAGTTGCTGCGGAAGATGTCGGCGATCTCGCTGCTGATGACCGCGCGCAGGCCCAGGTCGGTCAGCGCCCACGGCGCGTGTTCGCGCGAGGAGCCGCAGCCGAAATTACGACCGGCGACCAGGATCGCGGCACCGGCGTTCTCGGGGCGGTTGAACACGAAGTCCGGGTTCGGCGAGCCGTCCGGCAGCGCGCGCCAATCGTTGAACGCGAATCGGCCCAGGCCCTTGCGCTCGGTGGTGGTGAGAAAACGCGCCGGGATGATCTGGTCGGTGTCGATATTGCGTTCGCGCAGCACCACGGTGCGCGCGATCAACTCGACGAAGCCGTCGCTCGACGGCGAAGCGGCGTGGTTGGGGGACTGGGACGCGGACATTACGCGACCTCCTTCACGGCGGTGAGGTAAGGACGCGGGTCGGTGACGTGGCCGGCGATGGCGCAGGCGGCGGCGGTCAGCGGCGAGGCCAGCAGGGTGCGCGAGCCCTTGCCCTGGCGGCCCTCGAAATTGCGGTTGCTGGTCGACACCGCGAGCTGGCCGGGACCGACCAGGTCGCCGTTCATGGCGATGCACATCGAGCAGCCCGGTTCGCGCCATTCGGCGCCGGCCTCGCGCACGATGCGGTCGATGCCTTCGGCCTCGGCGTCGCGCTTGACTTGCTCCGAGCCCGGCACCACCAGCATGCGCACGCGCGGATGGATGTGGCGGCCGCGCAGTACCTCGGCGGCTTCGCGCAGGTCCGACAAGCGCGAGTTGGTGCAACTGCCGACGAAGACCACGTCGACCGGACGGCCGGCCATCGCCGCGCCGCCGTCGAAGCCCATGTAGGCCAGGGCCTTGGCTTCGTCGGTATCGCGCGCCTGCGGTAGGTGCGCATCGATCGCCGCGACCTGGCCGGGATGCGTGCCCCAGGTCAGGGTCGGCTTGATCGCGCTGGCGTCGATATGCACTTCGCGATCGAATACCGCGCCGTCGTCGGTCTTGTAGGCGCTCCAGCGTTCGACGGCGCGATCGAAGTCGGCGCCGCGCGGCGCGCGCGGGGTCGCGGCGAGGTAATCGAAGGTGGTCTGGTCGGGCGCGATCAGGCCGGCGCGCGCGCCGGCTTCGATCGACATGTTGCACACGGTCATGCGCTGGTCCATCGACAGCGCGCGGATGGTCGAGCCGCGGTATTCGATGACCTGGCCGGTGCCGCCGTTGACGCCGATCTCGCCGATGACGTGCAGGATCAGGTCCTTGGCGCCGACACCAGGCGCCAGTTCGCCCTCGATGTTGATCGCCAGGGTCTTGGGCTTGCGTTGCAGCAGGCACTGGGTGGCCAGGACGTGGCCGACCTCGCTGGTGCCGATGCCGAAGGCGAGCGCACCGAAGGCGCCGTGAGTGGCGGTGTGGCTGTCGCCGCAGACGATGGTCATGCCGGGCTGGGTCAGGCCGAGTTCCGGGCCGATCACGTGGACGATGCCGCGGTAGGCGCTGTCGAAATCGAACAGCTCGACGCCGTGGCGCGCGCAGTTGCGGCGCAGGGTGTCGACCTGGCTCTCGGCCTCGGCGGTGAAATAGGGCAGGCGGCCGTCGGCGCCGGCCGGCAGGGTCGGGGTGGAGTGGTCGAGCGTGCCCTTGGTCAGGTCCGGGCGGCGCGGCGCGAGCCCGCGCGATTCGAGTTCGGCGAACGCCTGCGGCGAGGTGACTTCGTGGATCAGGTGCAGGTCGATGTAGAGGACCGCGGGCACGGCATCGCTTTCGGGCGATACCAGGTGCGCGTCCCACAGTTTGTCGAACAAGGTGCTGGGAGGAGCCGAGGTGGTAGTCATGGAGTCCGGTGTTCTGTTTGGCTGCTATGGCTGGAGTGGTTCGTAGTGGCGCCGGAGTTCGGTGGTTTCGTCCCTAGCCGAGTCTTTCGGCTGTCGTCCCCGCGACGGCGGGGACCCAGGGCTCTATCGCAGCAGCACTCTGAAGTCTCTGGATCCCCGCCTTCGCGGGGATGACGACTTCGGGAAGACGCGACGGCCGGAGAGGGGCGAGATTCATGCCGTAGCCGTCAGCCGCTGCGGCGCCTGTTGCGTGCGGCGAATGCGATTGGCGACGTCGAGCCAGGCCAGGGCGCTGGCCTCGATGATGTCGGTGCTGGTGCCCGAGCCGGTCATCTCGATGCCGTCGATGCGCGCGGTCACGCTGGCCTGGCCCTGGGCGTCGTCGCCGGTGGTCACGCTCGACACGTTGTAGCTGTCGATGCGCAAGGCCACGCCGGTCGCGCGCGCGAGCGCGGCGAACAAGGCGTGCACCGGGCCGTCGCCGATCGCCGCCTCGCTGACCGCGGCGCCGTCGGGGTCGAGCAACTGCACGCTCGCGGTCGGCAGGCTGCCGTCGGCGACGCCGGTGCTGACGTGGGCGCGCACCAGGCGATGGCCGCGGGCGGCCTTGGCGTCGGCGCCGAGCACCAGCGACTCCAGGTCGGCGTCGAACACCTCGCGCTTCTTCTCGGCCAGGGCCTTGAAGCCGGCGAACACCGCGTTCAAGCGCGCCTCGTCCAGGGCGAAACCCAGGGTTTGCAGGCGGTCGCTCAAGGCGGCGCGGCCGCTATGGCGGCCCATCACCATCTGCGACTGCGCCCAGCCCACGTCTTCCGGATGCATGATCTCGTAGGTGCCGCGGTGCTTGAGCATGCCGTGCTGGTGGATGCCGGATTCGTGGGCGAAGGCGTTCTGGCCGACGATGGCCTTGTTGCGTTGGACCACCATGCCGGTGATGCGCGACAGCAGGCGCGAGGTCGGCACCAGCCGGCGCGTGTCGATGCGGGTGCCGACGTTGTAATAGGCGTTGCGCACCCGCAGCGCCATCACCAGTTCTTCCAGGGCGCAGTTGCCGGCGCGCTCGCCGATGCCGTTGATGGTGCACTCGACCTGGCGCGCGCCGCCTTCGATCGCGGCCAGGCTGTTGGCCACGGCCAGTCCCAGGTCGTTATGGCAGTGGGCGCTGAACACGGCGCGGTCGGCATCGCGCACGTTCGCGCGCAGGTACTCGAACAGGCTGCGGATTTCGCTCGGCGTGGTGTAGCCGACGGTGTCCGGGATGTTCAAGGTGCGCGCGCCGGCGGCGACCGCGGCGCTGCAGATCTGCGCCAGGTAGTCGTGTTCGGTGCGCAGCGCGTCTTCGGCCGAGAACTCGACGTCGTCGACGTACTTGCGCGCCTGCTCGACCGCGGCGATCGCGCGTTCGATCACCTGCTCCTTGTCCAGGTTGAGCTTGTGCTGGCGGTGCAGCGGGCTGGTCGAGATGAAGACGTGGATGCGCGGCTTGGCGGCGCCTTCGAGCGCGCGCGCGCAGGCTTCGATGTCGCCGGAATGGCAGCGCGCCAGGGTGGCGAGGGTGGAGCCGCGGACCTCGCGCACGATCGCGCGGGTGCCTTCGAGATCGGCTTCGGAGCTGGCCGGGAAGCCGGCTTCGATGACGTCGACGCCGAGTTCGGACAGGGCGTGGGCGAAACGGAGCTTTTGCGAGGCGGTCATGCTGCAACCGGGCGATTGCTCGCCGTCGCGCAGGCTGGTGTCGAAAATGGTGACGTGTTGAGGCGCGTCGGTAATCGCTGCTACCGGTCCTGGCGAGTCGTTCATGCGGGGACTTCCTCTGTTACAACTGAATGGCGGATGGAATACGGGGCATCGGTGGCGGGGCGGGAGTCGGGGCCGCTCGGGCCCCGGCTAAGTCGCAGCGCGGGAGGAAGATTGGCCAGCGTATAAATGTCCGCCTCGATGGTTGCGGTCTCGCGACCGAGCGCTTCGCGAGTGCGCCGGCGTGGGCGCCGCGGCGCGCGCGGGCGCACTTCCGAGAGCAGGCGTGCCAGCACGCCGGCATCCAGGTTGCCGCCGGAGACGACCGCGCATTTGCGCTTGCCGACGATGCGGCGGCCCGCGGCCAGGGCCAGGGCGCCGGCGCCTTCGGCGATGATGTGTTCTTCCAGGGCCAGGCGGACCAGGGTCTCGCGCAGCTCGGCTTCGCGGACGATGACGATGTCGTCGAGCATGCTCTCGAGCACGCGTTCGGTCAGGCGGCCCGGGTCCTTGACCCGCACGCCGTCGGCCAGGGTCGCGACCGGTTCGATCAGGCGGCGGTCGCCCTTGAGCGCGCGCGCCATCGAATCGACGCCTTCGACCTGGGCGCCGATCACGCGGATGCGCCGCGCCGCGGGGGTGCGCGCCAGCAGTTCGGACTTCAACGCCAGGACCACGCCGGCGGCCAGGCCGCCGCCGCCGATCGGCACCATCACCACGTCGGGCGCGAACGCCGCCAGTTCCAGGCCGACCGTGCCCTGGCCGGCGATCACGTCGGGGTCGTCGAAGGCCGACAGCAGGCGGTAATCGTGTTGGTCGGCCAGCTCGATCGCGAAGGCCTTGGCCTCGTCGTAGGTCTCGCCGTGCAGGCGCACGGTGGCGCCCCAGTGGGCGACGCCGGCGATCTTGGTCTGCGGCGCGCAGCGCGGCATCACCGTGATGACGTTGATGCCCAGGCGGTAGGCCGCCCAGGCCAGGCCTTGCGCATGGTTGCCGGCGGAAGCGGCGATCACGGTGCGGTGATCGCCGCGTTCGCGCGCCGCCAACAACGCGTTGAGCGCGCCGCGCACCTTATAGGAGCCGGTGCGCTGCAGGTTCTCCAGCTTCAGCCAGCAGCCGAAACGCTCGGCGTGGTGCAGCGGGGTGGGTTCCAGATAACGCCGCAGCCGCGCCTGCGCCGCCAACAGATCGGCGGCGCTGACTTGGGCCAGGCTGGCTACGTCGCAGTCCACGGCGTCAGACCGGGGTCAGCCACGAGGCGTAGCGCGATTCCTCGCCCCGCACCACGCGTGCATACAGGGCGGCGAGCTCGCGCGTGACCGGGTTGTCGCCGAACTCGCGGCGGTCGAGCACGGCGATCGCGGTCGCTTCGGCGGCGGTGCCGCAGACGAAGACTTCGTCGGCGTCGAGCAGTTCGTGCAAGGTCACTTCGCGCGACTGCGCGCCGGACAGCTCGATCATGGTGTCGCGGGTGATGCCGGGCAGGGCGTCGCGATGGTCGACCGAGGTGATCACGCCGTTCTTGACCATGAACACGTTGGCGCCGGTGCATTCGACGACATAGCCCTTGTCGTCGGTGAACAGCGCCTCGTCGAAGCCGCGTTGCTTGGCTTCGCGCTTGGCCAGGATCGAATTGACGTAGGCGCCGCTGAGTTTCAGTGCCGGCAGTGAGGTGGCCGGGTTGCGCTTCCACGGCGACACGGTCAGGCGGGTGCGTGCGCCGCCCAGGTGCACGACTTTGGCCAGCGTCGCGATCATCAGGTGTTGGGTCAGCGGATCGACGTCCAGGCCGATGGTGCCGGTGCCCATCCAGGTCAGCGGACGGATGTAGGCATCGCGATGGCCGTTGGCGCGCAGGGTCGCCAAGGTCGCCTCGCTCGCGCGCTCGACGTCGAAGTCGATGCCGAACATCTGCGCGCCCTTGCGCATGCGCTCCATGTGCTCGGGCAGGCGGAACACCGCCGCGCCGCCGTCGGCGGTGGCGTAGCTGCGGATGCCCTCGAACACCGCGGTGCCGTAATGCATGGCGTGGGTGGTCAGTGGCGCTTCCGGAGTGTCGCCAGCGATGAACTGGCCGTCGAACCAAATGAGTGGTTGCTGCGAAGAAGTCGGGACTTCGCTCCGAGCATGGGACTCAGAACCACGAGCGGCGGTCGAACTGGCGACTTCAGCGCTTGGGACTTCACTGCGAGCATGGGACTCAGAACCGCGAGCCGCGCTCGAACCATCGATTTCAGCGCCCGGCGCTTCACTCCGAGCCGGCGCATAAGCCCGCTCGCGCATCGTCGAGGCGGCCTGTGCGGGCGATTGCGCCTCGGCTTGCGCCGGACGCTCCAGGATTTCGGCATTCAGGTGCATGGGGAAACCTCGACAGCAAGACAGTCGTAAAGCTTGGCGAGCTGGCTCTGCAGGGCGGAGTCGGCGCGGTCGCCCTCCACCGTCATGCGCAGATGCCAACGATCGCCGTCGGGTTGCGCTTCGCCGTCCACCGACAGGGGACGGAAGCCGCGACGTTCGGCGGCGCCCAATACGCGAGCCAGCGCGCCTTCGGCCTGGCGCAGGGTCAGTTCAAGCTGGTATCGCATGGGCGTCCTCCTTCTCGGCGGTGGTGGGGGGCGTCAGGCTGACGATCGCGTCGGCGTCGTTGGCCTCGGGGTCGAGCATCTGGGCGTTGTTGTGGTTCGGCGGCACCAGCGGCCAGACGTTGGCGGCCTGGTCGATGGCGACGTGCAGCAGCACCGGGCCCGGGGTGTCGAGCATGTAGGCCAGCGCTTCCTCGACCGAGTCGGCGCGGTCGACGTACATGGCCTTGATGCCGAACGCGGTGGCCAGGGCGCAGAAGTCCGGGTTGTCGGACAGGTCGATCTCGGAATAACGGCGTTCGAAGAACAGTTCCTGCCACTGCCGCACCATGCCCAGAGCCTGGTTGTCGAGCAGAACGATCTTCACCGGCAGGCGGTAGCGCGCGGCGGTGGCCAGCTCCTGCACGTTCATCAGGAAGGAGCCGTCGCCGCTGACGCAGATGACCTGCGGCTCCGGCTCGCCGTCGCGGCGCAGCGCCAGTTGCGCGCCGATTGCCGCGGGCAGGCCGAAGCCCATCGCGCCGAGCGCGCCGCTGGTCAGGTGCTTGCGCGGGTCGTCGAAGCGCCAATGCTGGGCGACCCACATCTGGTGCTGGCCGACGTCGCAGCTGACCACCGCTTCAGGCGCCAGCTCCGACAGACGCTTGAGCAGCGACGGCGCGTACACGCTTTCGCCGGGCGCGTCGTAGCGCGGCGTGCAGTCGCGCTTGCGTTGCAGGCAGGTGTCGCGCCAGTTGCGGCGTGCGTTGCCGTTGCGGCCGCGCAGTTGCGCGGTGCACGGCGGGGTCAGCGCATCCAGCGCGCGGCGCAGGTCGCCGTTGACCGCGGCATCGGCGTGACGCAGCTTGCCGATCTCGCAGGCGTCCAGGTCCATGTGGACCACGCGCGCGTTGGGTGCGAACTCGGCCAGCTTGCCGGTGGCGCGGTCGTCGAAGCGCGCACCGACCACGATCAGCAGATCGCATTCCTGCACCGACATATTGGCGGCGCGGTTGCCGTGCATGCCCAGCATGCCCAGGTTCAAGGGATGCGCGGCCGGCAGGGCGCCCAGGCCCTTGAGAGTCAGCACCGCCGGGATCTGGCAGCCGTCGACGAAGGCGCGGAAGGACTCGACCGCATCGCCCAGGGCGATGCCGCCGCCGCCGTAGATCAGCGGTTTTTGCGCATGCGCGATCAGCGCTGCGGCTTCGTGATACGCCGCGTCCGGTGCGCTAGGCACCGGATCGGTCGGCAGCGGCACGTGCGCGGCCAGATGGGTGGCGTCGGCGTTCTGCACGTCCTTGGGCAGATCGATCAACACCGGGCCCGGACGGCCCGAACGCGCCAGCCGGAAGGCTTCGGCGACCATGCCCGGCAGATCATCCACCCGACGCACGATGAAGCTGTGCTTGACGATCGGCATGGTCATGCCGAACACGTCCAGTTCCTGGAACGCGTCGGTGCCCATCAGCGAGGTCGCGACCTGGCCGGTGATGGCGACCATCGGCACCGAGTCCAGCATCGCGTCGGCGATGCCGGTGACCAGGTTCGACGCGCCCGGACCGGACGTGGCTACGCATACACCGACTCGCCCGCTGGCACGGGCATAGCCGTTGGCCGCGAAAGCCGCGCCTTGCTCGTGACGGACCAGCACATGCTTGAGGTCCGACCCGTGCAGGGCATCGTAGAAAGGCATGATCGTGCCGCCCGGATAACCGAACAGCGTGTCCACGCCTTCTGCGGCCAGTGCTTGCACCAGCCAGCGGGCACCGTTCATCAGGCGGCCTCTTCCTGTCGTTCGCCGCGGGGCGCGGCGGGTGCGGCGGTCTGCGCTTTGGGCGCGGTGTCCAGCCACTTCATGTTGGCGCGCAACTTCTTGCCGACCGCTTCGATCGGATGATCGAGGTCGCCCTGCTTGAGCTTTTTGTAGTTGGCGTTGCCCGAGGCGTACTCGGCGATCCACTGGCGGGCGAAGGTGCCGTCCTGGATTTCCGCCAGCACCTTGCGCATCTGCGCCTTGGTGTTGTCGTCGACCACGTAGGTGCCGCGGGTCAGCGCGCCGTACTGGGCGGTCTCGCTGATGAACTCGTGCATGCGGGTCACGCCGCCTTCGTAGAACAGGTCGACGATCAGCTTCAGTTCGTGCAGGCACTCGTAGTAGGCGACTTCAGGCTGATAACCGGCTTCGACCAGGGTTTCCCAACCGGCCTGGACCAGCTTGGTCGCGCCGCCGCACAGCACCGCCTGTTCGCCGAACAGATCGGTCTCGGTCTCTTCCTTGAACGTGGTCTTGATCGCGTTCTGGCGCGCGCCGCCGATGCCGCCGCAATAGGTCAGGGCGAACTCTTCGGCGCGACCGCTGGTGTCCTGGTGCACGGCGTAGACGCTCGGCACGCCGCGGCCGATTTCGTATTCGCGGCGGACCAGCGCGCCGGGGCCCTTCGGCGCGACCAGCACCACATCGAGGTCGGCGCGCGGGGCGATCTGGCCGTAGTGCACGTTGAAGCCGTGCGCGAACAGCAGGCAGGCGCCCTGGGCGATGTTGGGTTCGATCACGTCGCGGTAGAGCTGCGCCTGGACCATGTCCGGGGTCAGTACGGCGACCAGCTCGGCGCCGGCGACGGCTTCGGCCGGCGACTTGACGGTGAAGCCGTCGGCCTTGGCCTTGATCTCGGTCGGGCCGCCCGGGCGCAGGCCTACGGTGACGTCGAAGCCGGAGTCGCGCAGGTTCAGCGCATGGGCGCGGCCCTGGCTGCCGTAGCCGACGATGGCGATCTTGGGGCGGGAGGCGGTGCTGGTGGTCATGACGGTCTCGTAAGGAGGAGTGAGCGGAGAGGGGTGAGCGATGGAGCGGGTCAGGCGGGTTGGGGCAGCGCGGTGTCGATCAGTGCCGCGTCGATCTTTTTCGGGGCCGGCGATTGCAGCGGGCCGGGCGCGGTAACCGCGCCCTGCGAGGCCGAGCCGACCAGACGGGCGTACTTGGCCAACACGCCGGTGGTCACGCGCGGTTCGATACGCGCGGGCTCGCGCGCGGCGAGGTCGGCGGCGACGTCGAGGCGGCGCGTCTTGACGTCGATGCTGACCACGTCGCCTTCGCGCAGACGCGCGATCGGGCCGCCGTGCGCGGCTTCCGGCGAGATATGGCCGACCATGAAGCCGTGGGTGGCGCCGCTGAAGCGGCCGTCGGTGATCAGCGCGACGTCGTTGCTCAGGCCCTGGCCGACCAGCGCGGCGGTGACCGCCAGCATTTCGCGCATGCCGGGGCCGCCGGCGGGCCCCTCGAAGCGGATCACCACGATGTCGCCGGCGTTGATCCGGCGCGCCTGCACCGCGGCGAACGCGGCTTCTTCGGAATCGAACACGCGCGCCGGGCCGGCGAAGTGTTCGCGGCCGTGACCGGCCAGCTTGAGGATGCAGCCCTCGGGCGCCAGGTTGCCGTACAGGATCGAATAGCCGCCGCGCGGCTTCAGCGGGTCGGAGATCGGACGCACCACGTCCTGGGTGTCGGCCATCCGCGCCTCGGCCAGTTCCTGGAAAAAGGAACGGCCGGTGACCGTCGGAATATCCTCGATCAAACCGGCCGCTTTCAGTTCGCGAGCCACCAGTGCCGCACCGCCGAATTCGAACATCTCCGCGGCGGTGTAACGGCCGCCCGGTTTCAGGTCGGCGATGACCGGCGTATGCGCGGCGGCTTCGAACTCTTCCAGGTCGAAAGCGACGCCGGCTTCGTGGGCGATCGCCAACAGATGCAGGGCCGCATTGGTGGAACCGGCGGTGGCCGAGACCGCGCGCGCTGCGTTGCGCAACGCATGGGGAGAGAGAAGCGCTCGCGGTCTCGGCCCGCCATTGCGCAACTGTTGCATGACCATTTCGCCGCAGGCGCGCGCGGCCTCGGGCTTGTCGGCGTGGATCGCCGGGATGTCGTTGAGGCCCAGCGGCGACAGGCCCAGGAAGGTCAGCACCATCGCCATGGTATTGGCGGTGAACTGGCCGCCGCAGGCACCGGCGCCGGGGCAGGCATGCGACTCGATGCGATGCAGCTCGGCGTCGTCGATGCGCCCGGCCGAATGCGCGCCGACCGCCTCGAACACGTCCTGCACGGTCAGCGGCTTGTCGTCCTGGCCGGCCTTCGACGGACAGTGGCCCGGCATGATCGTGCCGCCGTAGAGGATCACGGTCGGGATATCCAGACGTGCCGCGGCCATCGCCGCGGCCGGGATGGTCTTGTCGCAACCGACCAGCAGCACCATCGCGTCCAGGCAATGGCCGGACACCGCCAGCTCGATCGAATCGGCGATGGTTTCGCGCGAGGCCAGCGAGGCGCGCATGCCGTCGGTGCCCATCGCGATGCCGTCGGTGACGGCGATGGTGTTGAACTCGATCGGCGTGCCGCCGCCGTCGTGCACGCCGCGGCGCACGTGCTGGGCCAGGTCGCGCAGGGTGATGTTGCACGGCGAAACGTCGGACCAGGTGTGGACGACGGCGACCAGCGGTCTGGCGATGGCCGCGTCGTCGAGGCCGGTCGCACGCAACATCGCGCGTGCGGGGGCTCGGGCCGGGCCTTGCTTGATGGCGTTGCTTCTCACGAACAGGTGTTCCTAAGTCGTTGGCGACAGGAACCCAGGGCCTTAAAACGAAAAACCCCGCGCCTTTCGGGCGCGGGGTCTAGGTTCTTTCGACCTGGGTTGTGTGGTTTTGCTACACGAACCCGACTCCCGCGCTGGTAAGCGAGGTAATAAGTACGAGGACGAGAATAATCGTGGCGATGGCCGGCCCGAGTCGGAGCGCAACGCGCGCGGCGTCGTTCGAGGCCTGCTGGGCCTGGACCGAAGTCGTCTGCGAGTGGTTGTTGCGCTGCGTCATGTCAGCGAGAAGAACATGCCCGTTCTGGGCTTGTCAATAGTTTCTGGAAAAACCATCCGGACGCGTGCGAGCGGTCACAGCTCGCCTGTCCGGCGAATGTGCCTTGTCTTCGATTCTGGTTCCCGCGTTTCGACGTGGAAGTCTCATTGCAGTTCCCACCTTTGAAAAAGGGGGGCAGGGGGCTTTGCTTTTGCCCCTGATCGCAAGGCCGAAGCAAATCCCCCACGCGTCGGCACGTTCAGGCTTCATGCTCTCCGGGGCGTGGCCCCCTTTGCCAAAGGGGGCGATAGAACGCGCGCACCCACCTCCGTATTACGTCATCGCTTGCAGTTCTCCCCTTTGCGGTCGCTTGCAGTTCCCCCCCTTTGAAAAGGGGGGGCGGGGGGATTTGCTGTGGCTTAGATCTCAGCGGTGGAAGCAAATCCCCTCGCGTCGCCGCGTTCAGGCTCCATGTTCACGCGCCAGGCATGACCTCTTCTTCAAAGGGGCACGTAGACCGCACGCGTTCCCTTTAGGCGCCATCCGCCAACAAGCGCTGCCGCAGCGCCGCATAGTCGGCCGCCAACGGCTCCGCGTTCGCCGGCCGGGCCAACGACTCGGCCAGCGCCGGCGGCGGTTCCACGGCATGACCGACCAAGGGCTCGACGATGCTGTCGAACTTGGCCGGGTGCGCGGTCGCGACCACCGCCCAGGGGCGTTCGTCGCCTTGCGCGCGCAGGGTCTCGAGCAAGTGCAGGCCAGTCGCGGTGTGTGGGCAGGGCACGATGCCGTGGCGCTGCGGCGCGTTGCGGATGGTCTCGGTGATGGTGGCGTCGTCGACGCCGACCGCGCGCACCGCGGCACGCAGTTCGGCATCGTCGCGGTGCCAATGACGCAGGCGCTCGAAGTTGCTCGGCGCGCCGACGTCCATCGCGTTGGCGAGGGTCGCCCGGGTCGGCTGAGGAAGATAGTCGGCGCCGGCGAAATAACGCGGCAAGGTGTCGTTGGCGTTGGTCGCCAGCACGATCTCGCCGATCGGCAGGCCCATGCGCTTGGCCACGAAGGCGGCGCAGGCGTTGCCGAGGTTGCCGGTGGGGACGACGAAGTTCAGCGGCTCGCCGCGTTCGGCGTAATGGCGTGCGGCGGCATGCGCGTAATACGCCGCCTGCGGCAGCAGCCGCCCGAGGCTGATGCTGTTGGCCGAACTCAGCGGCCGTTGCGCGCGCAGGGCTTCGTCCGACAGCGCTTGCTTAGCCAGGCGCTGGCAGGCATCGAAATCGCCGTCGACGCGCAGCGCGCGGACGTTGTCGCCCCAGCAGCCCAGGCCGTGCGCCTGGCGCGGCGAAACGCGGCCATCGGGATAGAGGATCACTACTTCGAAACCGGGGCGGCGGTGAAAGGCCGCCGCGACCGCGGCGCCGGTGTCGCCCGAGGTCGCGACCAGGATCGTGGTCGGCGGCGCATCGGCCTCGCGCAGGCCGGCGAGCGCCTCGGCGAGAAAACGCGCGGCATAGTCCTTGAACGCGGCGGTCGGGCCATGGAACAACTCGAGCAACCAGTCGTCGGTACGGGCGAGCGGGCGCAGCGGCGCATCGAAGGAGAACGCGTGTTTGCAAATCTGATCGAGGCGCTCGCGCAGCGAGGACTGCTCGAAGTAAGGCGCGAGAATCGTGTGGGCGGTGTCGGCCAGCCGCTCGGCGGCGAGCGGCTGCGCCAAGGGCAGGATGCGTTCGGGCACGTAGAGCCCGCCGTCGGGCGCGAGACCGGCGGCGAGCGCCTGGTCGATAGCGGTCGGCGGGGTGTTGCCGCGGGTGCTGAGGAAGTTCATGCGATGTCCGGAAGTGATGATGTTGCGCTTGCAGGGAGAGCAGTCCCCCTCGGTCCCCCTCACCAAAGGGGGAAGACAGGCGCGTCGAGTAGGTGGAAGCCGAAAGCTCCTGCCGTTGCTTTGGCAGTTGCCGTTGCTACTCCCTCCTTTGACAAAGGGGGCAGGGGGATTTGCTGTTGCTGTTGCTCCGCTACTACCCGATCACCTCCGTGCGCGGTCCCGCTACCGGGGTGATGTAAGCGCGCGAATCGAAGCCGGCATCGGCGAAGGCTTGCTGCATCGCCGGCGCCGCCGCAGCGGCTTCGGCGCGCGAAGCGAACCAGGCGAAGCAACTCGGGCCGGCGCCGGAAATGCTCGCGCCGAGCGCGCCGTGATCGAGCGCCGCCGCCTTGACCGCGGCGAAGCCGGGGATCAACGGTGCACGGCGCGGTTCGACCAGCAGGTCGACCAAGCCTTCGCGCAGCAGGCCGGCGTCGCCGCGCTGCAAGCCGGTCAGGAACAGGGCCAAGTGCGCGCTCTGCTTCACCACCAGGGGCAGCGCATACGGATCGGCGAGCACGGCGCGGGCGCGTCGCGTTTCCAGCACCTGGTCGGGATGCACGACGACCGCGTACAGCCAGTCGGGCACCGACAGCGGAATCATCCGCGTCGAGGTCGCCATGACCACACCGCCCAGCAACATCGGCGCGACGTTGTCGCCGTGGCGGCTGCCGCTCGACACCGATTCGCCGTCGAGGGCGAATTCGTACAGCGCATCGCGCGACAGCGGTTGCGCGAGCACCGCATTGGCCGCGACCAGCGCGGCGACGCAGGACGCCGCCGAGCCGCCGAGGCCGGAGCCGAGCGGTATGCCCTTGTCGAGTTCGAGTTCGAATCCGTGCTCGAGACCGAGTTTTTCGCGCAGCGCGATCAAGGCCTGGCCGGCGGTATTGCGTGCGGCCTCCAGCGGCAACGAGTCGGCGCCGGGCACGTCGCCGCGGATCGCGCGGATGCGTACTTCCGGCGCCTCGATGCGCCGCACCGTGGCGACATCGCGCGGCCCTTCGATCGAATGCCCGAGCAGGTCGAAGCCCACGCCGATATTGCCGACGCTGGCCGGCGCGAACGCGCTGGCCTGGCGCCGCTGCGCGGCTGCGTCGGAGGCGGACGGAGCGGAAGAGGATGCAGAAGAAAACGCGGCGCTCATGCACGGGCTCCAAGGGTTTGCGCGATCGTCAGCAGGTCGCCGAAGACGCCGGCGGCGGTGACGTCCGGGCCCGCGCCGGGGCCTTGCACCACCAGCGGATTATCGGCGTAACGGCGGGTGCGGAACTGGATCAGATTGTCGGTGAGCGCGCCGTGCAAGGCGGCGTGGCCCGGCGGCGGCGAGACCACGCCGACGCTGGCGCGGCCTTCGCGATCGAGACGGGCGAGGTAGCGCAGGCTGAGGCCGGCGGCGCGGGCGGCGTCGAAGCGCTGCTGCAGCGGCGCATCGAGTTCGTGCAGGCGCTCGAAGAATTCTTCCTTCGATACGCTGCGCAGCGCTTCCGGCACCAGGCTCTCGACCTCGATCTGGTCGAGCGACAAGGCGCGGCCGGCTTCGCGGGCGAGGATCACCAGCTTGCGGGCGACGTCGGTGCCGGACAGGTCGTCGCGCGGATCGGGTTCGGTATAGCCCAGCGCATGCGCTTCGCGCACCAGTTCGGAGAACGCGGTCTGGCCGTCGTAGCGGTTGAACAACCAGGCCAGCGTGCCCGAGAGGATGCCTTCGACTTCGGTCAGTTCGTCGCCGGTGTCGAGCAGCGAACGTAGGGTCTGGATCACCGGCAGACCGGCGCCGACCGTGGCTTCGTAGCGGAACTGGCCGCCGCTGCGCTCGGCCTCGCGGATCGCCTCGTAGCGCCCCAAGGGGCCGGAACCGGCGTGCTTGCTCGGCGTGACGATGTGAATGCCGGCGGCGATCCATTGCGGATAAAACGCGGCGACCGCGTCGCTGCCGCTGCAATCGACGATCAAGGCATGCGGGATGTGCTCGGCGCGTACGTGCGCGGCGAAGCGTTCCAGGTCCAGGGTTTCCACGCCATCGGCGGCCAGCGCCTCGTGCGCACCCTCGAAGGCCATCGCGCGCGGCGCCAACTGCATGCGGCGGCTGTCGGCGATCGCGCGCAGGCGCAGGTCGACCTTGTTGTGGCGGCTGTCGCGTTGGAAACGCGATTGCGCTTCGTGCAGTTGCGCGAGCAGGGCGCGGCCGACCTTGCCGGGGCCGATCAACCCGATCGACAGGCAATGCGGCGACAGCCAGAACGCCGAGTGCGCGGCGCGCAGGGCGCGGGTGGCGTCGCGCGCGGCGATGGCGACCGAGATGTTGCGCTCGCCGGCGCCCTGGGCGATCGCGCGCAGATTGATGCGCGCCTTGGCCAGGCCGTCGAACAACTGCGCGGCGACGCCGGGCGTGCCGACCATGCCGTCGCCGACCGCGGCGAGCACGCAAATGTCCGGGGTGACGGTGACTTCCTGGGCCTGGCCGTCGGCCATGGCATCGGCGAAGGCGGCGACGATGGCGTCGCGGCCGCGCGCGGCCTGGTCGGCGCGCACCACGCAGCAGATCGAATGCTCGGACGAGCCCTGCGAAATCATCGTCACCGACACGCCGGCGCTGCGCAGCGCGCCGAACAGGCGTTCGGCGGTGCCGGGCACGCCGACCATGCCGTTGCCGATCAGTTCCAGCACCGCCAGGTCGTGGACCAGGCTCAAGCCCTTGACCGGCGCCGCATCGGGTTCCGACACCAGGCTGATCAAGGTGCCGGGCGCCTGCGGATTGCGGGTGTTGCGGATGCGCAGCGGGATGCCGCCCTGCTGCACCGGCGCCAGCGTTTGCGGATGCAGGACCTTGGCGCCGAAATAAGCGAGTTCGCAGGCTTCGGCATACGACATCGTCGGCAGGCATACCGCATCGGGCACCAGGCGCGGGTCGGCCGACAGCACGCCGTCGACGTCGGTCCAGATCGTCAGCGCATCGGCGTCGAACAGGTTGGCGAAGATCGCCGCGGAATAATCGCTGCCGTTGCGGCCGAGCGTGGTGTCGTGGCCCTGGGTGTCGCGGGCGACGAAACCGGTAACGACGACGTCGTTGTCGGCATGGTGTTTGCGCCAGTCGGCGAGGCGCGCGCGGCTCAGCGCCCAATCCACGCCGACGCCCATCTCGCCCGGATGCACCACCAGCACCTCGCGCGCGTCGAGCCGCGTCCAGCCCGCGCCATCGCCGCCGAGTGCGGCGTGCATGAGGTAGGAAGACAGGACTTCGCCGAGGCCGGGCAGGGCATCGGCGTAGGCGCCGTCGGAGGCGGTCGCGAGCGCTTCGAGCGCCGCGCGCAGGCCATCGAACTCGGTCTCGATCGCCGCGTGTGCACCATGACGGTGTTGGCCGTCGAGTGCGTCGGCGGTGTCGAGGTGGCGCTGGCGCAGATCGGACCAGGCCGGTACCCAGTCCTGGCCGGCGCGGGCGTCGGCGACCAGGGCGACCAGCGCATCGGTGACGCCCTGCATCGCCGAGACCACCACTACCCGTTGCGGCGCGCCGTCGTCGAGCAGGCCGGCGGCGACGCGGTAACGGCCGGCGTCGGCCAGGCTGCTGCCGCCGAATTTGTGGGCATGGCGTGCCGGCGCGGGCACCGGCGCATAGGCCGACTGCTGCGCCGGTGATGCGGCGAAGGCTTGCGCAGGTTTGGACGGTTCGGCGTCGGACCCAGCCGCTTCGGGCGGGTCGTCGGGGCCTTGTTGAGCGAGGCCTGGTCGAGCGAGGGCGGGCTGAGGTTGAGCGGACGACATGGAAAACTCCTGATGGAGCTCCGTGTCCCGGTTCGGGTGAGGCTGGCAGCCCGCACCCTGGTCGGGTGCGGAGCGGCGTGGTCGATTAGCTGGACACGCCCGTCCGCACCTTGTGAGAGGTGGTACCGGTACCGGTGGTGGTAATCGACATCGACACAATCGCCGATACCCCGCCTTGCGGCTGGGTCGAGACGTTGTGGACGATGGCGAAGGCGGGGTGCATGGGGCTAGCAATAACCCGGCGTTGTGCGGCGCGTCAAGTAGGGGGCGGCAGGAATGTGGCGGACGGCGGAATCGGCCGCCGTCCGGGCCCCTGTCCAGCCGGACGCGGCCCCGGCGGGGACGCGCCGGCGCGGACTCAGCGGCCGTAGCTCGCGGTGATCCGGGCCTGGCCGATGACGTGATCGCGCAGCATGAAGGCGGCCAGGGCGCCGCCGGCGTTGGCGTCGACCTTGAGTTTGTCGACCTTGAGCGCCCACACCGTGAATTCGTAGCGATGGCTGGTGCCGGCCGGCGGGCAGGGCCCGGCATAACCGGGCTTGCCGAAATCGTTGCGCGTCTGCACGGCGCCCGGCGGGAAGGCCTTCGCAACCGCGCTCGCGCCGCTGTCGAGAAACGTGGCCTTGGCCGGGATGTTGACCACCACCCAATGCCACCAACCCTTGCCGCCCGCGGCGTCGGGATCGTGCACGGTGATCGCGAAACTGCGGGTGCCGGCCGGTGGGTTGTGCCAGGCCAGCGCCGGCGACTGATTGGCGCCCTTGCAGCCGAAACCGTTGAACACGTAGCGCGCGTCGATGGTGTCGCCGTCGCGGATGTCGGGGCTTTCGACGACGAAGTCGGCGGCCGATGCCAGCGGCGAAGCGAGCAGCAAGGCGATGGACAGAACATGGCGCAACAGGTTCATGGCGTGGCATCCGTGTGGGCGATGGACCGAGGCGAAGGCATCGGCGGGTCATGGGCGTGCAAGCAGCACGGTCATGAAAGGAACGGCTGTGCATTATCGCCAGCCGGCGCGGCCTGGCGAATGTCGGCGTGTCAGGCGTGGCTCAGCTGCCCCACGGCGGCGGAGGCGCCGGCACCGGTTGGGTCAGGTCGAATTCGACCCGGAACAATCGCCCCGGGCGGGCGAGTTCGTAGACGAAGCGGCGCTCGTTGATCTCGATCGCCCAGACATTGGGAATCGAGACCGCGCGGCCGAGCTTGCCGAACAAGGCCTTGCTTTCGTCGTCGGCGGGAAACTCGTAGCGGCCGGCGCGCGACGACTCGCGCCAGTCGCCGCCGTATAGCGTCATGGCGTCGGCGCTGCCGTCGGCGTGGCGATGATCGTGCTTGAGATTGAAGCGCACGCCGTCGTCGCGCAGCACCCAGGTGCGCGAGCGGTCGTCGCCGACATGGAACGGCACCCGGATTTCGTTCGCGCCGCATTCGCGCACGTGCATGACCAGCGGCTTGCCGGCAAACGGGTCGTCGGCGCTCTTGGGGGTATCGGCGACGACGCGTCCGGCGAAGGCCTGGCCGCACAGCGGGCGCAGGCGGTCGAGCAGGTCGGAGCGATGGCTCGCCGCGGTGGCGGCTGGCGCGGCGGCGCCGGGGCCGGGGCCGGGGCCGGGCTTCGCCGCCGGGCCGGCGCAGGCGGACAGGGCGATGGCCAACGGGGCCACGACCAGCGCGGCGAGGGTGGGCAGAACGTAGGCGCGTCGGCGCGGCAGGGTCGGTTTCATCGCCGAACCCTAGCCGGCCCGGCCATCGCGGGCAATCGCCGCCGTCGCCGGATTGGCGCCGTCGCCGGTTTCCATGTCTAATGCGCGTTGAAGCGGGGGTACCGCCGATGGCCTGAACGGCCCGGTGGTTGAGACAGACCCTTCGAACCTGATGCGGTTTAGACCGCCGTAGGGAAGCTTCGCCGGAGGCGCCTTCAGCGCGTCCGCGCGCCGCCCGCTTCGTCCCGGCTCGAATGAGCGAACTACAGGACGAATTCCGATGAATGCGGTGCCCTCCGAACTGATCCAGCAAGCCGAGAAGCTGTCGGCCGACGTTACCCGCCCGATCCCCGGCTCGCACAAGATCCACGTGCAAGGCTCGCGTCCGGACCTGCAAGTGCCGATGCGCGAGATTGCGCTGGCACGCACCCCGACCATCTTCGGCGGCGAAGACAACGCGCCGCTGGCGGTCTACGACACCTCGGGCATCTACACCGACACCGGCGCGGTCATCGACCTGGCCGCCGGCCTGGCGCCGCTGCGCGCCGGCTGGATCGCCGAACGCGGCGACACCGAGGCGCTGACCGGCCTGTCTTCGGAGTTCGGCCGCAAGCGCGAACACGACCCCAAGCTCGCCCACGTGCGTTTCGGCAACCGGCCGTTGCCGCGTCGCGCCATTGGCGGCGCCAACGTTACCCAGATGCATTACGCACGCCGCGGCATCGTCACCCCGGAAATGGAATACATCGCGATCCGCGAGAACCAGCGCCTGGAAGCGATCCGCGAAGGCCATCTGCTGACCCAGCACCCGGGCCAGAGCTTCGGCGCGAACATCCAGAAAATCATCACTCCGGAATTCGTCCGCGACGAAGTCGCGCGCGGCCGCGCCATCATCCCGAACAACATCAACCACCCGGAAAGCGAGCCGATGATCATCGGCCGCAACTTCCTGACCAAGGTCAACGCGAACATCGGCAACAGCGCGGTGTCCTCGGGCATCGCCGAAGAAGTCGAGAAGCTGGTGTGGTCGATCCGCTGGGGCGCCGACACGGTCATGGACCTGTCCACCGGCAAGCACATCCACGAAACCCGCGAGTGGATCATCCGCAACTCGCCGGTGCCGATCGGCACGGTGCCGATCTACCAGGCGCTGGAAAAGGTCGACGGCCGCGCCGAAGAACTCAACTGGGAGATCTTCCGCGACACCCTGATCGAACAGGCCGAGCAGGGCGTGGATTACTTCACCATCCATGCCGGCGTGCTGCTGCGCTATGTGCCGCTGACCGCCAAGCGGGTGACCGGCATCGTCTCGCGCGGCGGCTCGATCCTCGCCAAGTGGTGCCTGGCGCACCACAAGGAGAATTTCCTCTATACCCACTTCGAGGAAATCTGCGAAATCATGAAGGCCTACGACGTGGCCTTCTCGCTCGGCGACGGCCTGCGTCCGGGCTCGATCGCCGACGCCAACGACGCGGCCCAGTTCGGCGAGCTGGAAACCCTGGGCGAGCTGACCAAGATCGCCTGGAAGCACGACGTCCAGACCATGATCGAAGGCCCCGGCCACGTGCCGATGCAACTGATCAAGGAGAACATGGACAAGCAGCTTGAGGTCTGCGGCGAAGCGCCGTTCTACACCCTCGGGCCGCTGACCACCGACATCGCCCCGGGCTACGACCACATCACCTCGGCGATCGGCGCGGCGATGATCGGTTGGTTCGGCACCGCGATGCTCTGCTACGTCACTCCGAAGGAACACCTCGGCCTGCCCAACAAGCACGACGTGCGCGAAGGCCTGATGGCCTACAAGATCGCCGCGCACGCGGCCGACCTGGCCAAGGGCCACCCGGGCGCGCAGGCGCGCGACAACGCGATGAGCAAGGCGCGTTTCGAGTTCCGCTGGGAAGACCAGTTCAACCTGGGCCTCGATCCGGAGCGCGCCCGCGAGTACCACGACGAGACCCTGCCGAAGGACGCGCACAAGGTTGCGCACTTCTGCTCGATGTGCGGCCCGCACTTCTGTTCGATGAAGATCACCCAGGACGTGCGCGACTACGCCAAGGAACACGGCGTCGAAGAAGTCGCCGCGCTCGACGAGGGCATGGCCGAAAAGGCCGCCGAGTTCCGCGCCCAGGGCGCGGAAGTCTATCGCCGCGCCTGATCGTCGCGGGCCGTCGAGAAAATCCGGCGCGACGCGATGGCGTCGCGCCGGATTGCCAACATTGCGCCGCCTCTCCTGTAGCAGCGGCGTAAGCCGCGACCAACCGAAGCGTCGTACGAAAGCGCCGCAGCCGAAGTTCCGATGCGCGGATGCCCGATCTTTTGCCGTTGGATAGGAGCGGCGCAAGCTGCGACTAACCAAAGCGTCGTACGAAAGCGTAGTAGCCGACCCCCCGAAGCCCCACGGCTCTGGTCGGATTCGATCCGGATGCCTGCCGCTTCGGATGGATTCGCGGTATCCGGTCTCTTCGGTGGGTCGCGGCTCACGCCGCTCCTACAGGGGGACGGCCGCGCGGACCGCGTTTGGCGGCACCACCCGCTCACCCCTCTGTGCGCCGTCGGCCAAGTCCTGCACACTCTCGCCGCATGAGCGACCGCCACTACACCTCCCTCAAATGGCGCGTCCATGCGCGACGCCATCCCTCGGCCTTCCTGCTCGCGGCGCAGCTGCTGAGCATGCTCGCCTATCCCTTGTTCGAGCCGTCGGGCGGCGGGCGGGTGGTGTTCGGCGCCTTCGGCGTGCTGGTGCTGGCGCTGGCGGTATGGGTGGTCAACCGCAGCCCGGCCATCAAGTGGATCGCCTGGATCATCGCGGTGCCGGCGTTCGTGTTGTCGGTGTTGTCGGTGCTGTTCGCCAGCCCCGATCTGTTGATCGCTTCTTCGGCGCTGGAGGCGGCCCTGTACTTCTATGCGGCCGGCAGCCTGATCGCCTACATGATGAGCGACCATCGGGTGACCGCCGACGAACTGTTCGCCGCCGGTGCCACTTTCACCCTGCTGGCCTGGGGCTTCGCCTACGCCTTCCTGGTCTGCCAGGCTTGGTATCCGGGCAGTTTCATAGGTGCCGAACGCCCCGGCGAGCCGCGCACCTGGCTCGAACTGCTGTTCCTGAGCTTCACCAATCTGTCGGCGGTCGGCCTCGGCGACATCCTGCCGATGAGCCCGGCGGCGCGGGTGCTGACCATGTTCGAGCAGTTCGCCGGGGTGGGGTATATCGCCGCGGTGGTGTCGCGCCTGATCGGCCTGACCATTCTGCGCAACGAGCGGCGCTGAGCCGCTAACACCCCCGGGTTACAGGGGAATGCGCGGGTCCTGGGCCCTTTTGGAACGATACGTTCCGGCGTTTTGGCCGGTTTGGGGCCGCCTGCGTCACTCGAACAGGTCCGGCTCAGCTTCGCGGACGCTAGAATAGGCGGTTCATACGCGCTTTTCCGATTGCGCCATCGCGCCATGCCGGATATGTCGGTTTGTCGTTACGCCGCCCATGCGTTCAGGCACATGACCGGCGGCGGGCGAGTGCGCATCATCAGCAGGATTCATGCCGCGAATTCACGAGCCATCGTTACCGACTCCGCCCGCCGAGCAACTGCGGGTGGGGGAGTGCCTGGTCGACATCCCCTTGCGCGAGATCCGCGCACCGGGCGCCCGTCGGCCTCGCCGCATCACGCCCAAATCGATGGGCGTGCTGCTGGTGCTCGTCGAACACGCCGACCGCGTGGTCAGCCGCGATGCCCTGCTGACCGAGGTCTGGCCCGACACCTTGCCGACCGACGACGTCGTCACCCAGGCCATCACCCAACTGCGCAAGGCCTTCGACGAAGACCGCGGCAATCCGCGCTACATCGAGACCATCGCCAAGAACGGCTACCGCCTGCTGGCCGAGGTCGAATGGCTGCCGCAGGAGAGCGCGGCTTCTACCCACCACGAGCCGGCCGACGACGTTGAAATATCGACCGCACCGGCGGCGATGGTCGACGAGCGCGTCGAGCCGGTGCCCTTGCCGAACCACCCGCGTCCGCGCGGCACCTGGCGTTCGATCGTCGGTGTGATCGCGCTGGTGATCGGCCTGGTCGGCGGCCTGGTGTGGTGGTCGCTCGCGCGCCAGCCGCAAACGCAGGCGGCCGCGCCGGCGGTCGACCCGGCGCGCGCGACCAATACCCCGCGCCCGTATCGCCTGATCACGTCCATGCCCGGCTTCGAGCTCGCCCCGACCTTGTCGCCGGATGCGGCGATGGTGGCCTATGTGGCGATCCCCGAAGGCCAGCGCGGCACCGCGATCCTGGTGCAGACCACCGACCAGACCCCGCCGCGTCAGCTCACCCAACCCAACGGCCAGGCCGAGGACAGCGCCCCGGCGTGGTCGCCGGACGGTCGTTCGATCGCCTTCCTGCGCCTGGAGCCCGGGGTGTCGTGCCGGGTGCTGGTGATCGCCGCCAACGGCGGCGCCGAGCGCGAAGTCGGCACGTGCGACTCGCGCAACCCGCCGACTTTCGACTGGACCGGCGACGGCCGCGGCCTGATCTTCGGCAGCATGTGGACCCCGCAGGGCATCGTCGGCATGCGCGTGCTCGACCTCGCCAGCGGCGAGTGGCGCGCGGTGCCGTATCAGCCCGGCGCCGGCAACCTCGATCTGTCGCCGCGGTTCTCGCCGGACGGGCGCTGGCTGGTGTTCGTGCGCAACAGCCCGCAGGGCGATTTCTGGCGCCTGCCGGCCGAAGGCGGCAAGGCCGAACGGCTCAGCCACCTGAGCGCCGACGTGCGCGGCTGGGACTGGCTGCCGGACAGCCGCAATATTCTGTTCGGGCGGATGATCGACGGCGACACCCGCATGTTCCGTCTCGACCTGGACACCGGTCAGGCCCGCGACCTCGGCATCGAGTCGGCGCAGGCGCCGGCGGTGGCGGCGGCGCGGCCGGCGGCGGCCTTCGTCCAGCGCAAACCTTATTTCGGCCTGTTCCGGGTGGTGCTCGGCGATACCTCGCAAGGCGCGGTGCACGTGGTCGACCCGCTGTTCCCGTCCTCGGCCCGCGACATCCTGCCCACCATCGCCCCCGACGCGCACCAGATCGTGTTCGTCTCCGACCGCTCCGGCAGCACCCATCTGTGGTGGGCCGACATGGACCAGCCCGATTCGCTGCGCATGCTGCAGGGCGTGCAACCCGGCACGCGCTATGCGCCGTCGTGGTCCAACGACAGCGCGCGGGTGACCGTGGTCGGGCCGGACGCCGAAGGCCGCAACGTGGTCCACGAGATCGTCCCGGCCAGCGGCCGCGTGACCCGCCTGCCGGTGCCCTTGCCCGACCCGATCCAGGCCGTGCAACTGCCCGACCCGCATCGCCTGCTGGTCCTGGCCGGCACCGGCGACGGCCGCCTGAGCCTGAATCTGTTCGACCGCCGGCTGACGCCCTGGCGCCTGTTGAGCCAGCTGGCCGACGTCTCCGAAGTCCGCGTCGACGGCGCCCGCAACCGTCTGCTGTTCACCCGCCAGACCGAGGCCGGGCTGTGGCAGTCGGACCTGGACCTGACCCCGGCCAGCGTCCGCCGCATCGACGACGGCGAACCGGTCGCCGACCGCTACCGGCTTTGGGACGTGGCGACCGAGACCGGCGAGCTGCGCTACCTCGACCAGCAGCCGACCTGCCTGTCCCTGCTGCGCCGGATCGCCTCGCCGGAGTTGCCGCCCTCGGTCCTGTGCCTGGACCAGAGCCGGCGCTCGGCGATCAACGGATTCAGCCTGAGTCCGCGCGGCGACGCGGTTTATCTGGCCCTGGCCAAGTGGGACGGCGCTGATATCGGTTACATGGACCTGCCCGAAGAGCCGAAGACCTTCGTGCCCGGTTGGCTCAACTGATTGATTCTGCAAACAAATGTGCTTTCGGAAAAGCTTCGGTTGTGACGTCGTTCCGAATTCGCCTAACTCTCCGTCAAATTTCTGAAGTCGCGCGCCGGACTTAGGCAAAACAACACCTCATTCTCGGCACATGAGGTGGACCAATGGAGCAAGCATTGTGGGCGGATCGCGGACAGCTGTTGCAGCTGGACGCTCAGGATCCCGCCATTCAGGCCAGTTGCGTCGGCGTCTCCCGTCTCGGCAGCGCCCAGCTGTCGGGCACGCATTTCTCGATCTGGGTCCAGCTGCGCGGCAGCTCCTGGGTCGAAGCCAAGGAAGGTAAGTTCCGCCTCAAGCGCGGCGACTGGATCGCGTTCGAACGCGACTCCAAGCCGGTCCTGCAGGCCGACCGCTACGGCGTCTGCGTCGGCCTCAACCTGACCGCCGACGCGATCAAGGCCATGACCCGGCTCGCCGAGTGCAGCCTCTATGCCGGCCGCGGCCGCATGAGCCGCCACGACGCCCGCATCGCCCTGCGCCTGTGGCGCCAGGCCCATGCCCGCAACGGCGAAGCCGACGGTGGCCTGGACATCAACGCCCTGCGTCCGATCCTGCTGCACCTGGCCGGCGTCCAGCGCGAGCTGACCGCACGCATCCAGCGCTGCCCGGGCCGCTCGCGCAGCCGCAAGCGCCAGGTGTTCGGCCGTCTGCAGCGCGCCCGCCTGTACCTGGAAGGCAACTGCGACCGCGTGGTGCGGATCAGCGAACTGGCCGAACTGACGAGCTTCTCGAGCTGGTACTTCTCCAAGACCTTCCACAGTCTTTATGAGGAGAGCCCGCAGGCGGCCTCGGCGCGCATGCGTCTGGAGCACGCGGCCGATCTGCTCAAGAACACCTCGATGATGATCGGCGAAGTCGCCGCCGCCAGCGGCTTCGACAATTGCTGCAGCTTCGCCCGCGCCTTCCGCGCACGCTTCGGCACCTCGGCGACGCGTTACCGCAGCGCCGCCGCCAGCGCCAAGCTGGAATCGGCCCAATCGGCATCGGCGAAGCCGGCGGCCGCACCGCTGCGCAAGGCCGCATAAGCCGAGTCGATTACTGCGACAGGCATCGATCGCGATACACGGGTCGGCGCACGCGTCGTACGCAACATCCGCAATACGCAAACAGGACGACCGCTGAAGTTTCGAATGCGCGCCGCGCGCGCATCGAAACTTCGGCGACGATCGTGGCCCCGGCCACGAGCGCAGGGCCAGCCCGGCACGATCGCCGTACGCGATCTCCCAGCACGCAGCGCCATTGCGATTTCTTTCTCCAGCAACGTGCGCTGAATCGTTGCGCAGCCATGCGCGGTGCGATGCCGCGATCGCCGCCGTTTCGATTTAGCGGTCGTTCATGCCGGGCGCATCGACAGCATCGGCAAACTTTCTCGTCTTCGCGCGCAAACCTGTGCGTCGCCTGAGTGCGTCGTCGCATCGACTCGTTGTCGACGATCGATCGCGACGCGCGCATCGCGTTTTCATCGGCGCTTGATTGCATCGTTGCGTTGTGACCACGACCGCGACGACTCAATCGGCAAAGTCACCCGGCCTCAAGGGCAAAGCAGCATCGGCTTGCGGGTCGTACTTTTGCAAAGCGTTTTAACACGCCCATAACGAGATTACTGGAGAGAGATAGATGAACCATCGCAGTCTGCGCCCCGCGGCGCGGTACGGCTTGCTGCCGTCCGCCATCGCCACGGCGTTAGTGTCGGCCCTGATCCCGGCGATCGCCGGCGCACAGGAAGCCGACGCCTCCAATCAGGCCACCACCACCCTCGACCGCATCGAAGTCACCGGTTCGCGCATCCGTCAGGCGAATCTGGAAACCTCGCAGCCGGTCGTCACGATGACGCGCGCCGACATCCAGAAGCAGGGCTTCACGAGCGTCGCGGACATCGTCCAGAACATCACCGCCACCGGTTCGCCGGCGATCTCGCGCGCCGACGCGCTGGCGTCGGGCGAAGACGTGGGCGGCCAGTACGTCGACCTGCGCAACCTCGGCCCGCAGCGCACGCTGGTGCTGATCGACGGTAAGCGCATGGGCATCAGCTCCAGCGGTTACTCCGACCTGGCAGCGATCCCGAGCTCGATCGTCGAGCGCATCGAAGTCCTCACCGACGGCGCTTCGGCCCTGTACGGTTCGGACGCGATCGCCGGCGTGGTCAACATCATCACCCGCAAGCGTTTCGACGGCCTCGAAGCCAGCGCCTACCTCGGCCAGTACGGCCAGGGCGACGGCAACAAGGAAGTCTATAACTTCGTCGTCGGCCAGACCGGCGAGCGCGGTTCGGTGACCTTGGGCGCCGAGTACAGCAAGGAAGATCCGGTCATGGCCCGCGATCGCGCCTTCACTCGCTACCCGAACGGTCGTGGCCATCCGGTGCCGGACGTCGGCCCGAACGGCGTGCGCACCAACGGCTGGAGCGGCATCAACCAGTGGGGCACCCTGTTCGACAACGCAGACAACGCGCTGACCGCGAACCGTGGCACCACCGACACCTCGAACATCGCGAACTTCCACGCGACGAACCCGCTGACCGACTACACCAACGCCAACGAGCAGATGTATCTCTCGACCGGCCTGGAGCGTCGTTCGGTGTTCGCCAACGCCGAATTCGACATCACCGACAACCTGCGCGCCAAGGCCGACGTCCTGTACACGGACCGCGAAGCCACCCAGCAGATCGCCGGTTACCCGTTCCGTTCCAACGGTTTCAGCGACCGTTACGAGGGCGACCTGACCCTGAAGGGCGGCAGCGCATTCAACCCGCTGGGTTATGACGCCGACTTCTACCGCCGTGGCTGGGAAGTCCCGCGCCAGACCAAGTCCGAGCTGACCACCTACCGCTTCAGCGGCGGCCTGGAAGGTTCGTTCGAACTGGCCGGCAAGCCGTGGGATTGGGACGCCGGTTACATGTACAACCAGAACAAGGGCGTCAAGACCGGCACCGGCAATCTGTACCTGCCGCACGTCGAGAAGGCCCTGGGCCCGTCGTTCATCGACGCGGGCGGCGTGGCCCGTTGCGGCACCGCAGCCAGCCCGATCGCCGACTGCCTGGCCTGGAACCCGCTGCTCGGTCCGGGCGTCAACGCTCCGGGTTCGCTGAGCAACAAGGATCTGCAGAAGTACCTGTACCTGCCGACCCACGACACCTCGACCACCAAGACCGAGGTCTACAGCCTCAACCTCAGCGGCGTGCTCGCCACGCTGCCGGCGGGCGACCTCGGCCTGGCGGCCGGTTACGAGCACCGCAAGGAATCGGCGCACTACTCGCCGGACGCCCTGCTGCAGTCGGGCCTGAGCACCGACCTGGCCGGTAGCGAAACCCAGGGCGGCTACTCGCTCGACGAGTTCTACGTCGAACTCGCCGTGCCGGTGCTGGCCGATGTGGCCTTCGCGAAAGAACTGTCGTTCAGCCTCGCCGGCCGTTACTCGGACTACAACACCTTCGGCGACACCACCAACGGCAAGTTCAGCCTGAAGTGGAAGCCGATCGACGACCTGCTGGTGCGCGGCACCTACGCGACGGGCTTCCGCGCCCCGACCGTGGCCGACCTGTACGGCGGCATCAGCGAAAGCTTCGACAACTACACCGACCCGTGCGACACGCTGTTCGGCTCGGCCGTGCGTAACCCGCAGGTCGCAACCCGTTGCGGCGGCGCGGTCCCGGCGAACTTCCGCCAGGTCGCTTCCGGCGGCCGTCCGGCCACCGGTCCGAACGCCCAGTCCGACAGCGCTTTCCTGTCCGGTTCGAACCCGAACCTGATGCCGGAAACCTCGAAGTCGACCAGCATCGGTTTCGTCTACAGCCCGAGCTACGTCAGCGGCCTCGACATCAGCCTGGACTGGTGGAAGATCAAGATCGACGACGTGATCGCGGCTGAAACCGTCACCTCGATCCTCAACAACTGCTACGTGCTCGGCATCGATTCGGCTTGCAGCCGCTTCGTGCGCGACACCGATGGCCAGGTCGTGGGCGTGACCCGTAACCTGATCAACGGCGGTTACCAGGAAACGGCCGGTTACGACCTCGGCGTCGCCTACCGTCTGACCGACACCCGTTTCGGCAACTTCTCGTTCACCTGGAAGACGACCTACGTCGACTACCTGGAATACAAGCGCGATGGCGAAGCCACCACGCCGGTCGAGCAGCGCACGAGCTGGGTCGCCGACGGCGGCAGCAACTTCCGCGTGCGTTCGAACTTGAACGCCGACTGGAGCTACGGCGACTTCGGCGCAAGCTGGGGCGTGCGTTACTACTCCGGCCTGAAGGAAGAGTGCTCGTACGATCTGAACGGCGGCGCGGAATGCGACAAGCCGAACTACCAGTCGGGCTACAAGGGCATCCAGCCGATCCGCGAAGTGGGCGGCAACACCTTCCACGACATGCAGGTCCGCTACAACACCCCGTGGAACGCCACGGTGGCGGTGGGCGCGAACAACGTGTTCGACCACGTTGGCCAGACCATGTACAGCCAGCCGAACAGCAGCTTCTCGTACAACGGCAGCTTCGACATCGGTCGCTTCGTCTACATGAAGTACACGCAGCGCTTCTGATAAGCGTCAGGTAGTACCGCAATACGACTACGGCCCCGAAAGGGGCCGTAGTTTTTTGGGGCGCGGGCCGAGCGAAACGGCGGTCGCCAGGCCATGCAGACGTTCGTCGCTTTCGCCCGCTTTTCTTGCATCGGGCATAGCGCATCGATGCGGGCCGCAAAGCAAAAGGCCGCCCGAAGGCGGCCTTTTGTTTGATGCAGAACCGAGTACCGATCAGAACTTCGGCTTGTCTTCTTCCGAGGTGGCCGCGTAGCGCTCGATGGCTTCGACCAGGATCTTCTTGGCTTCCTCGGCGTTGCCCCAACCGTCGAGCTTGACCCACTTGCCCTTCTCCAGATCCTTGTAGTGCTCGAAGAAGTGGCCGATGCGCTCGAGCCAGTGCGGGCTGACCTGTTCGATGTCGTGGATGTGGCTGTAGCCGGCGAAGACCTTGTCGACCGGCACGGCGAGCAGCTTTTCGTCGCTGCCGGCTTCGTCGGACATCTTCAGCACGGCCACCGGACGGCAGCGGATCACCGAGCCCGGGATCAGCGGCAGCGGCAGGATCACCAGCACGTCGGCCGGGTCGCCGTCGCCGCAGACGGTGTGCGGAACGTAGCCGTAGTTGCAGGGATAGCGCATCGGGGTCGACAGGATGCGGTCGACGAAGATGGCGCCGGAGGACTTGTCGACCTCGTACTTGACCGGCTCGGCATCCTTCGGGATTTCGATGATGACGTTGATCTCGTGCGGCGGATTCTTGCCGGTGGAAACGAGGTCCAGACCCATGTGTGCTCCGACTGCTGAGGCCCGCCGGAAGGCGGGCGGTGAAAGAAAGAGCGCCATTCTACGCGGCTGGGTGCTGCGTTGCAGCACGGGGGCAGGCGGGCTCGGCCGGGGGCCGCGGCCCGCGTAAATGTCCAATCGGCGGCAAAACAGCGGCTTCGTGCGCGCATCGGCAGCCAACCGCATCCGAGCGACGCGGCCATCGGGCGTCGGTGGCGATCGTGTCCAAAGCGTCCAGGCGCCGTCCAATACGAGGCGGCAGGGGTTTCGGCCGGTGCGCTTGCCGCTCTCCACGTGGGGTGTTAATCCTGCATTTAGATCGATACAAATGCGGGGGCGGCGATGGCGTGGTGGGGCTATGTCGAGCAAGAGCTGATCGGTTTCTTCGGCCTGGGGGCCTTGCTGCAGTTGTTGGCCGAGCAGGGCTACCGGGCGCTGCTCAGCGCCGACGGCGCCGCGGCCTTGTTGTACCCGGTCATCCCGATCCTGTTGGTGTACGAGCTGTTGCGCACCGTCGCCCAACGGCGTTTCAAGCTCGAGGACTACAAGCTCCCGTTCCTGACCCTGCTGGCCAACCGGCTGATCTCGACCTTCCTGACCTTCGGCGTGGTGACCTTGTGCATCGGCCTGTTCCAGCCGTATGCGCCGTTCCAGGTCGGCATCAGCGCGCCCGGGCTGATCTACGGCTACCTGGTCTGGGAGTTCGCTCATTTCGTCTACCACTACCTCGCCCATAAGGTGCGCTTGCTGTGGTGCCTGCACTCGACTCATCACGCGCCGGTGGCGATGAATCTGTCGGTCAACTACGCGCATTTGTTCCTGGAGGCGCCGTACGCGGATCTGGTGCGCACCACGATCTGCATCCTGGCCGGGGTCGAGCCGCCGCTGCTGTTGCTGATCATGTTCGTCGACGGGCTGTGGGGACAGTTCATCCACCTGGGCGAGCACGCGCTCAAGGACGGGCGCCTGGGGTTGCTGCACCGGGTGATCCTGACGCCGGCGCACCACCGCGTGCATCACGCGCGCAACGCGGTCTACATGGACACCAATTTCTGCAATCTGCTCAACGTCTGGGACCGCGTGTTCCGCACCTATCAGCCGCAGCGCGAGGACGTGCGGATCGAGTACGGCATCACCCGGCCGCTGAAACCCGGCAGTTTTTTCGATGCGTATCTCGGCGAATTCGCGGCCTTGCTGCGCGACGTCGCCGCCGCGCCGGGATGGAAGAACAAGTTGCTGTATCCGATCATGCCGCCGGGTTGGAGCCACGACGGCGAGCACAAGACCGCCGAGGTCAGCAAACGCGCCTGGCTGGCGCAGCAGGGGGCGCCATGAACCGTTGGCCGATCGTGTGGGTAGTGCTCGCCGTGGCCTGGCCGAGCGCTCTCGCATACGCGGGCGAGCCGGCGCGAGCCAATCTCGCCTTGCATCGCCCGGCCACCGGCTCGGCGATCTGCAAGCCCGGCGAGGAAGCGGAGAAGGCGGTCAACGGCTTGCTTGCCAGCAAGACCCACGACAAGTTCTGTTCGCTGCAGCGGCCGGCCTGGCTGCGCATCGACCTGCAAGCCGAGCGCGTGCTGCGCGGCTTCACCGTCAAGCATGCGCAAGCCGGCGGCGAAGCGGCTGCGATGAACACGCGTGCGTTCGCGCTGTCGGTGTCGAGCGATGGCGCGAGCTGGCGGCAAGTGGCGAAGGTCGACGACAACGTCGACGGCGTCAGCGTGCATCGCATCGCCCCGACGCGGGCGCGTTATGTGCGCCTGGACGTGAGCCAGCCGGCGCAGGACCCGGCCGATCCGGCGACCCGCATCTACGAAGTCGAAGCCTGGTAACTCTGCGTCGCGCGCCGTCGGGCCGGCGTTCGGGCGCTCCTGGGGTCGACCCTAGCGTGGGTACGCCCTAGCTTGGATGCGGCCATACGTCTGCGTATCTAGGAGGCTCGTACTCCGTCCATCGCAGGCTTGCCATGTCCGTACAGCTCGACGCCACCCGTTCCGCGCCGCCGGTCGATTCTTACTGGAACGATCCGGTCGCCGCCGACCCGAACCGTCTGGCCGAGCCGCAGCCGCCGGTGACCGCCGAAGCGGCGGTCACCGAGCTTGCCGAGCCGGACCGCCCGACGCTCGATAATGCGGTGGCGATAGACGGCAACGACACCAACCCGCAGCAGCGCAGCGAGGGCCGCACGCCGGACGGCAAGACCGTGCAGATCGACCCGCTGCACCAGGGCGCCGAAGTGTCGATAGCGCGCGAGCAGACCCTCGCCGACGCCGGCCTGGGCCGCACCTATGTCAGCACCGATCAGGTCGTGCTGACCACCGGCGCCAAGAACGACGACGTGCAGATCACCCAGCGCGACGACGGCACCCTCGACGTCGGCGTCAACGGCGAGAAATACGAGGTGCGCCTGGGCGAGAATCAGGAACTGACCATTCGCAGCGGCGCCGGCAACGACACCATCAACGTCGCCTCGAACGTGAAGGTGAACATCGTCGTCGACGGCGGTGCCGGCGACGACCAGATCGCGACAGGCGCCGGCAGCGACCGCATCGACGGCGGCCTCGGCAATGACGTCATATCGACCGGCGCCGGCCGTGACGATGTGTTCGGCAACAGCGGCGACGACCGTCTCGACGCCGGCACCGGCGACGACGTGGTTTATGGCGGCGACGGCGCCGACACGCTCGGCGGGGGCGATGGCGTCGACTTCCTCGAGGGCGGCCAGGGCCAGGACACACTCGAAGGCGGCGCCGGCAAGGACATGCTGTCCGGCGGCCTGGGCGACGACAGCTTGCGCGGCGGCGAGGGCGACGATGCCGTCTATACCGGCGCCGGCAAGGACACGGTCGACAACCGCTCCGGCCACGACACCGTGTATGCGCAACAGGCCAGCGACCTCATCAACGCCGCCACCGGCGCCCGCAACACGGTGATCAACGTCGAAATCAGCGCCAGCAAGGGCGTGACCATCGAGGGCTCGGACGCGTTCAAGCAGCGCGTCGGCGCCGAGATCGAGTTCCTGCGCAGCTCGCCGAACGGCCAGCAGATGCTGGCCGAGTTCGACCAGGCGGCCGCGCGCGGCAACTCCGTCACCATCAAGGAACTGGCCAACGAGCAGAACGGCTACGCCCAGACCTTCAGCAACGACGCCGACATCGTCAACGGCAAGCCCGGCGCCGGCGGCGACGTGCAGATCAGCTACAACCCTTCGTTCCACCTGGCCGAGTTCCCGGCGCCGGTGGTGGTGCTGTATCACGAGATGTCGCACGCTTATAACGGCGTCACCGGCACCTTCCAGCCGGGCACCTATCGCGGCACCGGGCCCGACAACGGCGAGGTGCCGAACGCCGAACGCCAGGCGGTCGGCCTGGAGACCAGTGCGCCGGCCTACGATTTCGACGGCGACCCCAATACGCCCAAGACCACCGCCAATCCCGATCACCTGACCGAGAACGGCATCCGAGGCGAGCTCGGCTTGCCGGACCGGCCGAGTTATTCGCTCTGACGGCGCGGTATTCACTGCGCATCGCGACGACGGTCTCAGGAGCGACGGGCGGCAGCCCGCGTTCATCGCGGGCTGCCCGGCTTTGTCTAGGATCGGCGGATAGTCGTTCTGATTCCCGGATGGGGCGTGCGCCGAGGCAGTCGCCATCCTCCATCGCGTGCGCCGATCCTCCGTACCCGAGACGAGCCCTGGCATGAAGTCGACGCAGTATCCCCGTTATCCCTGCATTCGCCGCTTGCTCGTGTGTTCGATGGCGCTCGCCGCGAGCGCCTGCGTGCATGCTCAACCCTCTTCATCCGCGGAGTCCGACCCCATGCCTGCCGACCGCGCTTCGGCTGCCGTCCCTATCGCGAAGGTGCAAGGCCGCGGCGTCGCGCTCGAAGCCGAGTTCGCCTATGCGGCGTCGAAACGCGTGTTGACGGTGCGTTATCGCCTGCACAACCTTGGCGATGTGCCGCTCGCGGTGTTCGATCGCGGCGACCGCCACGCCGTGGCGACAGGGCGGCAGAAGGCCGGTGCGATCGCGGCGCCGACCGTGCAGACCGAGAACGGTGATGTGTCATTGAGCCATGCGGTATCGCCCTTGCCGCGACCTGCGCCGACCTTGCCGCCGACGCCGTTGGCGATTCGTGTACCGGTGGGTGCGGAGACGGCAGGGCGTTTCGAGTTCGCGATACCTGGCGCCGATGCGCCGAAGCGTTTGCGCTGGTGTCTCGGTGTGGCGACGTTCGAAGACGGCGATTTCATCGCGCCGGAAAGTGTCGGCGAGGTCGAAATCTGGCGCGCCTCGTTTGCGGTCGCCGAACGGCAGCAACTCGTGTGCACGCCGTGGTTCGATATCGCGGCGAATGCATTCGCGGAGCAGTGAGTTGGGTGATGGGAAGATAGTCAAAAGAAAACGGCGGCCCAGGCCGCCGTTTTCGGTTTTGCGAAGCGGCATCGGCTGTCGGGCCGATGCCGAATGCGCTTACTCGACTTTCACTTCCACTCGCCGCGCTTCATCGGCGCTGCCGCCGCCGGTGGTGACCATCGGTTTGTCGAGGACGATGCGGTCGGCGCCGATGCCCTGCGATTCCAGCCAGCCCTGCACCGCTTGCGCGCGCTCCTTGGCCAGCTCGGCATTGGTCGCTGCGCCACCGGACTCGTCGTGGAAGCCGGAGATGCGGGCCTTCGTCGACGGTTCGGCCTTCAATGCGGCGACCACGCCGGCCAGATCGGCCTCGGCGCTGGCCGGCGGGGTGGCCGAACCGACGTCGAAGTAGAGCTTGGCGCTGCCTGCCGGCGTGGATGCTGCGCTGTCGACGGCCTCGGTCGGACCCGATGCATCGATTGCGCCCGAGTCCACCGGCCCGCCGACATCGGTCGCCGGCGCGGTCAGTGCGGCTTCGCTGACGCCGTGGGTGGCGGAAGCGTCGCCCATTCCCGTCACCGGCAGCAGCGGCACCAACAGCAAGGCGACGATGTTGATGATCTTGATCAGCGGGTTGATCGCCGGGCCGGCGGTGTCCTTGTACGGGTCGCCGACGGTATCGCCGGTGACCGCGGCCTTGTGCGCTTCCGAGCCCTTGCCGCCGTGGTGGCCGTCTTCGATGTACTTCTTGGCGTTGTCCCAGGCGCCGCCGCCGGTGGTCATCGAGATGGCGACGAACAGGCCGGTGACGATGGTGCCGATCAACAAGCCGCCGAGCGCCTTCGGCCCGAGCAACAGGCCGACGACCACGGGCACCGCGACCGGCAGCAGCGAGGGCACGATCATTTCCTTGATCGCCGACTTGGTCAGCATGTCGACGGCGCGGTCGTACTGCGGCTTGCCGGTGCCCTCCATGATTCCGGGAATGTCGCGGAACTGACGCCGCACTTCCTCGACCACCGCGCCGGCGGCGCGGCCGACGGCTTCCATCGCCATCGCGCCGAACAGGTAGGGGATCAGGCCGCCGATCAGCAGGCCGATGATCACCATGTGGTCGGACAGGTCGAAGTTGAACACCACGCCCGGATGCGCGGCCTGCAGGTTGTGGGTGTAGTCGGCGAACAACACCAGCGCGGCCAGCGCCGCCGAACCGATCGCATACCCCTTGGTCACCGCCTTGGTGGTGTTGCCGACGGCGTCGAGCGGGTCGGTGACCGCGCGCACGTCCGAGGGCAGCTCGGCCATTTCGGCGATGCCGCCGGCGTTGTCGGTGATCGGGCCGTAGGCGTCGAGGGCGACGATCATGCCGGCCATCGACAGCATCGAGGTGGCGGCGATGGCGATGCCGTACAGGCCGCCGAGCGCATGCGAGCCCCAGATCGCCACGCACACCGCGATCACCGGCAGCGCGGTCGACTTCATCGACACGCCGAGGCCGGCGATGATGTTGGTGCCGTGACCGGTGGTGGATGCGGCGGCGACGTGCTTGACCGGCGCGTACTGGGTGCCGGTGTAGTACTCGGTGATCCAGACGATGGCGCCGGTCAGGATCAGGCCGATCAGCGCGCAGCCGTACAGGTTCATTGCGCCGTGGCTGGCATCGCGCATCAGCTCGGTGGTGATCGGATAGAACGCGATCGCCGCGAGCACCGCCGAGACGATCACGCCCTTGTACAGCGCGCCCATGATCGAGCCGCCGGCCTTCACCTTGACGAAGAACGCGCCGATGATCGAGGCGATGATCGACACGCCGCCGAGCACCAGCGGATACAGCACGCCGTTGGCGCCGACCGTGCTGGCCATCAGGCTGCCGAGCAACATCGTCGCGATCACCGTGACCGCGTAGGTCTCGAACAAGTCGGCGGCCATGCCGGCGCAGTCGCCGACGTTGTCGCCGACGTTGTCGGCGATCACCGCCGGGTTGCGCGGGTCGTCCTCGGGAATACCGGCTTCGACCTTGCCCACCAGATCGGCGCCGACGTCGGCGCCCTTGGTGAAGATGCCGCCGCCGAGTCGGGCGAAGATCGAGATCAACGACGAGCCGAAGGCCAGGCCGACCAGGGCGTGCAGTGCTTTTTCGCCGGTCACGCCGAGTTTCGCCAGCGCCAGCCAGTAGCCGGCCACGCCGAGCAGACCCAGGCCGACCACCAGCATGCCGGTGATCGCGCCGCCGCGGAAGGCGACGTCCATGGCCGGGCCGATGCCTTTGCGCGCGGCCTCGGCGGTGCGCACGTTGGCGCGCACCGAGACGTTCATGCCGATGTAGCCGGCCGCGCCCGAGAGCACCGCACCGAGTAGAAAGCCGATCGCGGTCGGCCCGCCGAGTGCGAACCAGATCAACACGAACAGGACCGCGCCGGCGATGCCGATGGTCATGTACTGACGGTTGAGATAGGCGCGTGCGCCTTCCTGGATCGCGCCGGCGATCTCCTGCATTCGTTCGTTGCCGGCGGGTTGAGCGCTGATCCAGCGCGCGGACACGATGCCGTAAAGGATCGCGATGACGGCGCAGCCCAGCGCCAAGGTCAAACCGTACTGCTCCAGCATGAACCCCTCCCCAAGTGTAGAAGTGGACATCACAGGACAACGGGTCGATCGTGTTGTGCCGCGGAAAGCTGTTGGCCGGTGTGCCGCGGAATCGCTTCTTGCGCTGATGCGTGTTGCATTGCAGCGACGCCGTGCTGCGAACACGGCGGTGTCGCGACTATCGCACACGCACTGGGCCGGTGAAACCTCGCCGCCGCGGGCTGGCGCAAGGGCCGAGCGGTCATCGGCGGGGCTGCGACTGCAGTCACGGATCGGGTCCGGTTCGTTCCCGGGATCGACCCCGTAATCGCCTTGACCCGTGCACGCGCGCGCTGTGACGCAGCAGCTGAATACGCGCGGTGCGCAGCGACCGGCGCAGCAGCATGCACGGGCGCGCGGACGTTCGCACGGCGCCGGCAGGTCATCGGTTTGACACTGCCTGCGCTGCGCCGCTTAGATCGATGGCGCGCATCGTGCCGGCCAGGGATTCGCCACGGTCTGCCGATGCGCACTGCGGGCATGGCCCGCAGGGGGAGCCACGGGTGGACGCGTCGTTGCGGCGCCGATACCGGTGTGCGCTTGAGTACAGGAAAGGGTTTTCCATCGAACCTCAAGTCAGGAGATGTCCATGAGCAAGAAGCTGATCGCATGTTGTGTGTTCGTGTTCGGTATGGGGCTGGGGCTGACCGCCGCGGCCGGTGGCTCCAGCATCACGCCGGAAATGGCGCAGTGCATCTACGACTGCAAGCTGTCCGGCAACACCCAGGCCTATTGCTGGTCGTGCTGCGTGCAGAAGCAGTGCCCCATTCCGCTGGAATGAACCCGGCCGCTTGAACCCCGGGGTCGTGTCGACCCGCGCGTCGGCCGCCGCTTGCAGGCGGCCGACGCGCTCGCGGTCCGGACCTGCGAGCGCCGTCGGCCGGGCTTCCGCCCCCGGCCGGCGAGGGTTCAGCCAATGCGTGCCAGTCTGCGCCGGCCTTGTGAGACCGGAGCCGACGATGCGATTCGTTCCCGTTTTATTCGTTTCGATCCTGTGCGCGGGCCTGCCTGCGCTCGCGACCGCCGCCGATCCGGTGCCCGAGATCAAGCGCGGGCCGATCCCGGCCCAGGCGGTCGCCCGCCTGCACACCCTGCGCCAGATTCCCGAAGCCTGTGCGCGGGTCGAGGGGATATTCACCGGCCAGGCCGCCGATCCCTACAAATTCGCGGTCGTGCGCACCAGCCCGAACTGCCAGCCGCGTGCGCGTTTCGTCGACGCCGCCAAGGCGCAGCCTTCCGAAGCCGGCGGCTGGAAGTTCAACGATCTGATCCGCGTGCCCAGCGCTGCCTGCCCGCAGCAACAGGCGGTGGTGCGGATCTGGCGCAAGCCGGCCGCGGCCGCGGTGCCGCCGACCCTGGATGCGCAGGGCAAGTCGCGCTTGTACCTGCAGGACGAAAAGGAAAAGGCCGCCGCCAACAAGCTCGCCGCGATTCCGATGTTCGCTGCCGAAATGAAAGTCGAAGGCCAGGGCTGCGGCGGCTGAGCGAAGGCCCCGGCGCCTGCCGGACTTCAGTCGAAGAATCCTCGCGCGTCACGGCGCGCATAAAGAAAGGGCCGCAATGCGGCCCTTTCTTTCGTCCCGCTTCAGTGCGGCGGCTTCGTTGCGAAGCCGCTGCGCTTACTTGGCGACCCGACAGTTGCCGATATGGATCAGGCGGGTGTCGGCCTGGTAGGAGTCGAAGGTGCCGACCAGGTCGAGCTTGTCGCCCTTGCGCAAAGTCATCGAATAACCGCGTTGGTCCGAGGCCATGTGGCACATCACGCGGGTGAAGACTATGGCGTCGCGGCTGCTCGGGATGAAGCCGGGCAGCAACGAGGGCTTCATGTCGTAGAACACGCTCAGGCCGCCGCTGCCGGATTCGGAACCCAGGAAGTAACCGCTGACGCGGTAGGTCTTGCCCTTGTTGCGCACGTCGATCATCGCGACGTTGTCTTCGACGGTCTTGGAGACTTCGTCGGCCAGCTTGATCGCCGAGATCGAGATCGGCTTGGCGCCGCCGGCGGCCTTCGGCGGTGCCTTGCCGGGCTTGAGCTGGTACAGCATCTTGCACATCGAGGTCTTGATCGAGTCGGCGTTGGCGAGTGCGCCGCGGCGCGTCTTCATCAACATCGTCACGGTGCCGTCCGGCACTGCGGTCACGTAGACCTGCAGGCCGCGATGGGCGACGTTCGGCGACACTTCGAGCAGCAGCGAGCCGGTCTGGCTGTTCGCGTCGATCACGTTCATGCCGTCGGACACGGCGATGTTGTTCATCTGGCCGACCGCGCTGGCGACGCTGAGGCCCGGCACGGTGACCGAGGTCGAATACTCGGTGCCCTTGAGCGGGTTGCCGGACTTGGTGAAATTGTCTTCGCACTTGCCGGCCAGGGCCGAAGCCGAGGGCAGCAAGAGAATGAGCAGCGGTAACAGCTTGCCTTTCATGAAGGCCTCCTTGATATGTCGAAACTCAGCGTCCGTGCGTCCGCCATTAGGTGCATGAACGCGCGCGATGGCAGAGTGCCGCAATCGCCCAGGCGATTCAACGGGTTTCGCCGCATGGTTAATGTGCTGTGTGCCTATTCCTGACGCAGCGCACAGCTTGCGGCGCCCGCGAAAACTGAACTCGCGCCCACGCAGGCGGCTGCAGCATCGCCTGCGCGCCGAGCCTCGATGGGCACGCACACGCCGCGAGTGGCCGTGCGTGCAGATACGCAGGCCGCGCGGGACGCGGCCTGCCGTCCTCGGTTCGTCGTCCTCGGTTCGCTGTCCTAGGTTCGCCGTCCTCAGCAGCCCGGGTCCTGCTCGTAGCGGCGCTGCATTTCGTCGGGCTCGATCTGCTCGATGCTGTGGCCGATGTTCCAGCGATGGCCGAACGGGTCGATGACCGTGCCCGAGCGTTCGCCGTAGAAGTGATCGCGCGGCGCCATCGCCAGGTGCGCGCCGGCGGCGACCGCGCGTGCGACCACCTCGTCGGCATCGTCGACATGCAGGTGCAGGGTGTGGCTGTGGCCGCGCTCCGGTTCGGGGCGGCGAATCTCGACTTCGGGAAATTCCTCGCACAGCATCAGGGTCGTGCCGCCCAGGTCGAGTTCGACGTGGCCGATGCGGCCGCCGAGTTCGACCAGGCGGAATTTTTCGGTGGCGTCGAAGACCTTGCAGTAGAACGCGATCGCGGCCTGGGCGTCGCCGACGCACAGATAGGAAAACAACTCGTGGACGGCCATGGCGGGCTCCGTGATGGATGTCGGCGCCAGCATGGCTGCGGGCCGCTCGCGTGGATTGGAAAAAATTGACCGGCGTCGTCGAGTAGGAGAACCGCGTGCCTAGCCCGGCCCGATCGGCAGATGATGCGGCGAGGCGAGCGGTGCGGCCAGGTATTCCCGCGGGCTGACCCCTGCGAATTCGCGGAACTCGCCGATCAGGTGCGACTGGTCGAAATAACCGTGCTCGAGCGCGAGCTGCGCCCATGCGGGCCGCGGCGTCGCCGACAAGGCCGCGAGCAGGCGGCGGAAGCGCTGCACGCGCGCATAGCGCTTGGGCGCCAGGCCCACCGCATCGCGGAAGCCCGCGATGAAGTGGCGATGGCTGCGGCCGCCGGCTTCGGCGATCGCGGCGATGGTGTCGTCCGTGCCGGAGGCTCGTTCGAGCCGGGTCGCCGCCTGCGCGATCTGCGGGTCGAGGCCGCGCAACGAGCGCAGACGCTCGTGCAGGAAACGCCCGAACACCTGGCGACGACGGTGCGGATCGTCGGTTCCGGCAAGGCGCTCGTACAGCAGCTCGGCGGCATCGCCGCACAGATCGCCCAGCGCTACGTGTTGGCCGGCGAGCTCGGCCGCGGACACGCCGAACAAGGCCAGCGCCGCGCCGGGGCGCAGCACGGCGCCGACCGATGCGGCCGGAGCCGAGGTGTCCTTGATGCAATACGTGGCGCGGATGCCGGCGACGGTCGCGGCGGCGTGGCGACGGCCGATGCGATCGTCGGCATCGGCGTACAAGCGCAGCGGCGGTCCGTCCAGGCGCACGACCAGATGCATCGAGCCGTTCGGCAAGGAATGCTCGCGCAGGGCGCGCGCTGGCTCGGCCGGACGCGTCTGCACCCAGATGCGTTCGATCCAGGGATGCAGCGAATCCGGCACGGGGCGTTCGGCGGTCATGGCGTACGGGATAAGGGCGACAGGTCGCGGCGGCGGCAATGCACGATCATGCGCTCTTATCCGATGGCGGTGCTCGATGCCGGCGCGCATTCATATCGAGACGGAGCGGACCGGGATCGCGGCGTTCTTGCACGATGCGCCTGTGCCGCTGGTGGTGTAGTCGTAGATGCTGCCCTGGCGGACCATGAACTTGATCGTGCAGCGGCCGGTTTCCGTGGCCGGTGCCGATGGGGTCGCCTCGCGCATCGGCCCGGTCGCGCCGAGCACGTAGTGCAGCCAGCGGCTGTCGTCTTCCTCGCGGTACGAGAGCGGATCGCCCCAGGTGCCGACCAGCAATTGCAGCGGTGCGTCGATCCAGCTTTCCAGCGCCGGGTTCGGCGTGCGCTGGCGACGTTCGCTCGCGCGGGCGCTGCGCGCCGAGGCTTCGGCCTGGGCGCGGGCGTCGTCCTGCTGGTCGCGCAGCTCGGCGTGGACCTGGTTCATCGCACCGGACAGGCGCGCGAGCGTGCTTTCGACCTCCTGCCGGCGCGCGGCGATCTGGGTCTTGGAGCGGGTGGTGGTGTAGCGTGGCCGTTTGCCGTCGGTCCAGAAGCGCTGCCAGGACAGGTCGACCACGGTCAGCTGGTTCGCCGCGCCGTCGAGCGGGGTCATGCCGTGTTCGGGCTTGCGCGAGGCCGGCTCGCAGGCGAAGCGCTGCGCCTGGGTCATCCAGCCGGCCGGCGTCGCGGCCCACTCGCTCGGCGCTCGGCTTTCCTCGGTGTCGTTGCGCCAATACACCTCGACGGCGGTGCTGCGCGCCCGTCCGCGCGCGCAGTCGAACTGCAGGTGGTGGACGATCTTGTCCGGTGCGGACTGGTGCTCCATGACCTCGAACACCTGGATCGAACGCGGCGCCGCCTCGCGCGCGCTGATCGCCGCGTCGGGGCCGTCGGCGAACAAGATCCTGCTTTCCTCTTCCGGCGACAAAGCGGTCCCGATCCAGCTGCTGTCGGCATAGATCAGGCCGCGCGCGGGTTTGTCGCCGTAGCGATGCAACAGATAGCCCTCGCCGGCGCAGGCCGGTGCCGCCGCCAGTACGAGGGCGGCGAGGCTGGCCGACAGTGCGGGTTTCTTGATGGCCTTCGTGGCGGCCTTCGTCCAACTGTCCATGATCGAACGCGGTCCTTGAGGCGGCGACCCGCCGCCGCCCGAGGATAGCGCCGCCCGCTACGGACGGCGCGCTCAGGCCGGTTTCGCGATGGCATTAACGGCTGGCCGTCGCAGTTCGCTCAGCCTTGTTCGTTCAGCCTTCGAAGGCCGGCAGCTTGGGTTTCACCGCAACGTTCTTCAGCGCCACGTACTTGGGCAGGCCGTCGCGGCCGTACGGCGGCGGGGCTTCGCCGCGGATCAGCGGCTCCAGATAGGCGCGGGCCTTGGCGGTGATGCCGTAGCCGTCCTTGCGCAGGAACCCGGCCGGCATCTTCTTCTCGTGGTTGGCCACCTTGCTCAGCGGCGCGGCCTCGATCTTCCAGCGATACGGCGCGTCCGAGGTGCGCACGATCACCGGCATCACCGAATTGTGGCCCTTCAGCGCGAACTCGACCGCGGCCTTGCCGACCGCGCGGGCCTGCTCGACGTCGGTCTTCGAGGCCAGGTGGCGGGCCGAGCGCTGCAGGTAGTCGGGCAGGGCCCAGTGCACTTTGTAGCCCAGGGCGTCCTTGACCCGCCCGGCCAGGTGCGAGGCGACGCCGCCGAGCTGGGTGTGGCCGAAGGAGTCGTGGCCGCCGCCGGCATCGGCGACGAAGCGGCCGTCGGCGGTCTGGATGCCTTCGCTGGCCACCACCACGCAATAGCCGACGCGTTCGACCGTGGCCCGGACCTTGGCGAAGAAATCGGCCTCATCGAAGGGCCGCTCCGGGAACAGGATCAGGTGCGGGGCCTCGTCGGCGCCCTGGCCGGCCAGGCCGGCGGCCGCGGCCAGCCAGCCGGCGTGTCGGCCCATGGCCTCGTAGACGAAGACCTTGGTCGAGGTTTCGGCCATGGCCGCCACGTCGAGGGCGGCCTCGCGCACCGACACCGCGGTGTACTTGGCGGCCGAGCCGAAGCCGGGGCAGCAGTCGGTCACCGCGAGGTCGTTGTCGACCGTCTTCGGCACCCCGATGCAGGTCAGCGGATAGCCGAACTCGGCCGCGAGCCGGGACACCTTGAGCGCGGTGTCGGCCGAGTCGTTGCCGCCGTTGTAGAGAAACCAGCGCACGTCGTGGGCCTTGAGCACCGCCAGCAGGCGCTCGTAGCGGGCGCGGTCGGCTTCCAGCGACTTGAGCTTGACCCGGCACGAGCCGAAGGCGCCGCCCGGGGTGTGACCGAGGGCGCGGATCGCCGCCGCCGACTCCCGGGAAGTGTCGATCAGCTCCTCGCGCAGGGCGCCGAGGATGCCGTTGCGGGCGGCCAGCACCTTGACCTTGCGGGCCCGGGCGGTTTCGATCACGGCCGAGGCCGTGGCATTGATGACGGCGGTCACACCGCCGGATTGGGCGTACAGCAAAGTTCCGTTGGGCATGGGGATTCCAGGATTTCGGCCGGATTGCGGTAAGCTGCCAGCAATATTTTGCCCGGCGGGTGAATGGCGGCTCCGAGTGTAGCGCCGCCCCGCGGACTGGCCAGCCTCGTGCGGCCGGTGGGCTGCGAGGCTGGCGTGGCGAACGCCGGCCGCGACGATTTCGTTAGTTTTCAGGAGCGATGTTGATGCGATTGGTACTTCTGGGCGCGCCCGGTTCCGGCAAGGGCACGCAGGCTGCGCGGCTTAAGGAGCATTTGCAGGTGCCGCATATTTCCACCGGCGATCTGTTGCGCGGCGAAGTCGCGGCCGGTTCCAAGCTGGGTCTGGAAGCCAAGGCGGTGATGGATGCCGGCAACCTGGTCAGCGACGAGATCCTGCTCGGCATGCTCGAGGACCGTTTCTCGCGTCCCGACACCGCCGGCGGTTTCATCCTCGACGGCTATCCGCGCAACCTGGCCCAGGCCGATGCGCTCGACGTGCTGCTGAAGAAGATCGGCCAGCCGATGGACTTCGCCGTGCAGCTCGAAGTGCCGACCGAATTGCTGGTCCAGCGCATCGCCGGCCGCGCCGCCGAGCAGGGCCGCGTCGACGACAGCCCGGAAGCGGTGCGCACGCGCCTGAAGGTCTACGACGACGTGACCGCGCCGGTCATCGAGTACTACCGCCAGCATGGCCGCCTCACCGTGGTCGACGGCGTCGGCTCGCTGGACGTGGTGTTCACCCGCATCATCGAAGCGCTGGAACCGGCGCCGACGGTCGGTTGAGCCCCGTTTCTTCTGCGTCGCGTTCGCGCCCCGGTTCTTCTCCCTCTCCCGCTTGCGGGAGAGGGTTGGGGTGAGGGCATTCGCCCTCCCAGCCACCGCACAGGTTCCGCGGTAGCGGGATCGGCAGCCGTGGCGCTTCTGCGCACGCCGACTCCTGCGCCCTCAGCCCTTTCTCCCGCAGGCGGGAAAGGCGCCGCCGGTGCCGTGCAGGAGCCGCTCGCGTTGGACCTTCGACGTTAATCCAGGACCTCGGATCTTGAAGCTACATATCTTGGGCATCGCCGGCACCTTCATGGGCGGTGTCGCCGCGCTCGCACGCGAACTCGGCCATGAGGTCGAAGGCAGCGACCAGGCGGTCTATCCGCCGATGTCGACCCAGCTCGAACAGCTCGGCATCGCACTCAAGCAAGGCTATCGGCCCGAACACATCGGCGCCGATTGCGACGAGATCGTGGTCGGCAACGCGCTGTCGCGCGGCAACGCCGCGGTCGAGCAGGTCCTCGACGACGGCCGCCGCTACACCTCCGGCGCACAGTGGCTGTGCGAACAGGTGCTGCCGGGCCGCGACACGCTCGCCGTCGCCGGCACCCACGGCAAGACCACCACCACGACCATCCTGACTTGGTTGCTGGAAGCCGCAGGTCGCCGGCCGGGCTTTTTGATCGGCGGCGTCGCCGAGGATTTCGGCGTGTCCGCGCGCATCGGCGCCGGCCGCGAGTTCGTCGTCGAAGCCGACGAGTACGACACCGCCTTCTTCGACAAGCGCAGCAAGTTCGTCCACTACCGTCCGTTGGTGGCGATCCTCAACAACCTCGAATACGACCACGCCGACATCTTCCCCGACGTCGCCGCGATCCAACGCCAATTCCATCACCTCGTGCGCACCGTACCGCGCCGCGGCCGCCTGATCGTCAACGGCGAAGACGAGCGCCTGGGCGAAGTGCTGGCGATGGGCTGCTGGACCCCGGTCGAGCGTTTCGGCCTGCACTCCGAATCGGCGGCGCCGGCCTTCGAATGGACCGCGCGCTTGATCGAAGCCGACGGCAGCGCCTTCGCGGTGATCCACGACGGCGTCGAAGTCGGCGAAGTGCGTTGGCCCTTGCTCGGCCGCCATAACGTCATGAACGCCCTGGCTGCGCTGGCCGCCGCGAACGCGGTCGGCGTCGATGTCGCCAGCGTGCTGCCGGTCCTGGCCGCGTTCCGCAGCGTCAAGCGCCGCCTGGAAGTGATCGGCGAAACCGGCGGCGTCACCGTTTACGACGACTTCGCTCATCATCCGACCGCGATCGCCACCACGCTCGCCGGCCTGCGCGCACGCGTCGGCAGCGCGCGCATCGTCGTGGCGATGGAGCCGCGCAGCAATTCGATGCGCCTGGGCGCGCATTCCGACGCCCTGGCGCCGTCGCTCGACGGCGCCGACACCGTGGTGTTTCTGCATCGGCCCGAACTGGCCTGGGATGCCGGCAAGGTCGTCGCCGGCCTGCGCGGCGAGGGCGTGACCGTGCCCGACGCCGATACCCTGATCGCCGCGTTGAGCGAACGCGTACGCGCCGGCGACCATGTCGTATTCATGTCGAACGGTGGTTTCGACGGCGCCCCGCGGCGGTTCTTCGCCGCATTGCGCGATGCGCAGACGGCGTAATTAACGTTGCCGCCCGAGCCCCTGTAGGAGCGGCGTGAGCCGCGACCGCGCCGGTTCCCCGAAACGGCGCCGGCCACGAGGCCCGGCAAGACCGGCTTTCGCCTTGGCCGTAAAGATTCGGCTTCGGTTTCGGCTATTGCTGTGCGTAGCCGAACACTCGCGAAGGCAATAGAAGACCCGAAGGGCGGCCCGCAGGGATGCGGGCCGTTTTTCATCGGGACATGGATGTCCCGTATGAAAAATCCCTGCGTCGGCATCGCTCATGCGGACCTTTGATTCAAAGAAAAGCATTTTTCTTTGGTTACCTTTCTTTTGTTGCTTATGACAAAAGAAAGTAACCCGCCGCTTTAGTGGCGGAAGCTCTTATCGTTTGATCTTGCTTGTATGAAAGCCATAAGCAAGAGCAGAGCTTCCGCCCGCTAACGCGGCCGGGTTACTTTCTTTTGCTAAGCCCAAAAGAAAGGTAACCAAAGAAAAGGGCTTTCCTTGCAAGGGCACAGGCCACGAGTGCGATGCTGTCGCCGGGATTTTTCGATAGGACATCCTTGTCCTATCGAAAAACGGCGCACGTCCTGTGCGCCGCCCTCCGGGTCTCCACTTGACCGGTAAAGCGGCAAAGCAGATCAAAATCTGGGCAACGGCAACGGCAACGGCAACGGCAACGGCAACGGCAACGGCAACGGCAACCGCTCACCCTCGCCGACCATAAGCCCCGACGACCCGGGCCGGCGATAGAGGGGCCGCGAGCCAAGCAAGCGACGATTGCCGTGCGGGCTACTGCCGGACGCAGCGCCCCCAGCAAGCCGCCGTATATCGTGGCCGCAGCCGGTCTTGGCTACACTGCCGCCATGTCCGCAGACATCGCCGCTTCCGAATCCCTGGGCCTGTTTCCCCTGCACACCGTGCTCGTGCCCGGTGCGGCGCTCGGTTTGCGCGTGTTTGAGCGACGCTACCTCGACCTGGTGCGCGATTGCGGCCGACAGGGGCGCGGTTTCGGCGTCTGCCTGATCATCGACGGCAACGAGGCCGGTGCGCCGGCCGCGGCCGCGGCTTACGGTACCGAGGCGGTGATCGAGGATTTCGGTACCGGCGAGGACGGTCTGCTGACCTTGCGCGTGCGCGGCGTGCGGCGCTTCCACGCCGAGCGCGTGCGGGTGCGCGACAACGGCCTGCAGGTCGCCGAGGTGCAGTGGTGCGCGCCGGAACCGAGCGAAGTCGTTAGGCCCGAACATTCGCTGCTGGTCACCTTGCTGGAGCATCTGCTCGAGCAGATCGGCGGCGAGCATGCCAAGGCGCCGCGTTCGTGCATGGACGACGCGGCCTGGGTCGGCTGGCGACTGACCGAGCTATTGCCGCTGTCGTTGACCCAGCGGCAAGCGCTGCTGCAGATGGATGGGCCGCATCGGCGTCTGGATCATCTGCTGACGGTATTGCCCTAAGCCCGCACGCACGGTTTGATCGATCGGCGCCGCAACGTGCGGGCGCCGATCGCGCGGTGCACTCACGGCGCCGGGTCGGTACCCGGCACTCGATACTGCGATTGCAGGCGCAGCACGCGCGTGCCGTTCTTCGGGTGCGCCTGCTCGATCATGGTGAAGCCGGTCAACGCCTTGCGTACTTCGGCATGGGCGCGGCCGTCGTCGGATTGCGGCAGCCACAAGGCGGCGGCGTTGAAGGGCTTGTTCAAGCGCAGGGTTTGGGTGGTGCCGACCCACAGCGGGGTGCCGTCGGACAGCACCGCCGGCGCCGGCCACAGGCGCAGAGCGTATTGCACGTCCGGACTCGGCCCATCGCGCAGCATCAGCAGCGCTTCGGCCTGAGCATCCAGCGTCGCCGGCAGCACGATCTGGTCGCGCGGCGGCGCGTCGTCGTCGAGCAGGGCGATGGTCGCCAGCCAGTTGGCTTGTTCCTGCACGCGCCAACCGTTGGCTTCCAGGCTTGCGCGCAGCGGCGGCAAGGGGCCGGCGATCTGGATGTCGAGCGGCCAGCGCTGGCGCACGTCGCTCTCGTTGCGTTGCGCCGGCAGCGTCGCCCAGTCGCTCTTCCACCACGGCCCGGCTTCGAGCACGGTGGTCGGCGTGGCGGCGGCGAACTTCGCCAGCAAGGCGTCGGCCGAGCGCGGCGCATGCCACAGCGCGGCGGCGACGAAGACGGTATAGAACAGCCAAGCCAGCGGCCGCATCCAGAACGAGCGCGCGACATGGCGGCGATAGGCGATGCCGAGCAGCAACAGCCAGACGATGCCGAACAAGGTGCCGCCGACCAGGTCGCTGGGCCAGTGCGCGCCCAGGTAGAGACGGGCGAAGCCGACCAGGGTGGTGACCACGCCGGCCAGCAGATACGGCCATACGCGTTGCCGGCCCGGCAGTTCGCGTGCGATCAGCACGGCGAAGAAGCCGAACACGATCGTGGTCATCGTCACCGCAACCGAAGGGAAACCGAAGCCGGCCGGGGCGGTCGGCGGGCGCGGCATGTCGATCGCCGCTTCCAGCAACGACGTCAGGGCGAGGCCGAACACGATCGCGCCGACCCAGTGCGCCGCCGCCATCCAGCGCCGGCGCCAGGCCAGATAGACCAGCACCGCGAGCGAGGCCGGGCCGAGCACGGAGGCATCGCCCAGACTCGCCAGCCCCGCCATCAAGCGGTCGGCGAGCGGATTACGCAGGGTCCACATGAACTCGTGGACGGTATGGTCGATCGCCAACGGGCCGCCGCTTGCGAGCAGGGTGGCGAGCAGGGTGAACCAGATCCAGCTGATCCCGAGCAGGCACACCGCCAGCATCACCAGCGAGGCCGATTCGGGGCGGTTGGGGTCGATAAGAGCCGCGGCGTAGCGGCCCAGGCGCGGATGCGCGCGGGTCCAGCGCAAGGCGCGCGCGAGCAGGTTGTTGGCGTGCGAGGCGAACCAGCGCCAGGTGTAGAGCACCGTGGCCCAGACCAGAGCGACCGCGACCAGCAAGGCGCCGAGCACGATCGCGAGGCGATCGGCGACCGCGGCGACGGCGTCGTAGGAAGCGCCCAGCACCCAGCCGGGCGCGAGGAACAGCGCCGACCACACCAGGCAGGCGCCGAAGCTCGGGATCGCGTAGCGCTTCATCGGCATCTTCAACATGCCGGCGATCGCCGGCACGAACGGCCGCACCGCGCCGACGAAGCGCGCGATCACGATGCTCTTGCTGCCGTGGCGGCGGAACAGGCCTTCGCCGCGGTCCAGCCATTGCGGATAACGCGAGAACGGCCAGCGCTGGCGCAATTGCGGCCCCCAGCGGTAGCCGACCCAGTAGCTCAGGCCGTCGCCGGCGAAGGCGCCGAGGGTCGAGCAGACCAGCGCATACGGACCGCTGATGTGGCCGAGGCCGACCAGGGTGCCGACGGCGAACAACAGGGGCAGGGCGGGCACCACGATGCCGACGATGACCAGGGCATCGCAGAACGCGATCAAGAAGATCACGATGCCTGCGGCGATCGGATTGGCCGCGATCCATGCGGTCGCGCTTTCTAGCCAGGCAGGTTCCATCGGCCGATTATAGGCAGCGATGTCTGTTGCGCGGATGACTGCCTGTGCTTGACGGCAGGTCGTGACCTACGGCACTGCCTGGGGGCGGGAATGGGGCATAGGGAATCGAAAATCGAAAAAGGCGCTTGCCCGGCTTCGGTTGATGCATTCGCCTGTCCCGATTCCCGATTCCCGATTCCCGATTCCCGATTCCCGATTCCCGATTCCCGATTCCGACCCCGGCTACACTGGCGGCATGTCCTGTGATGTCATCGAAGTCGCCGCACTCAAGGCCGACAGCTTCGGCCGTATCGCCCTGATGCGCGATGGCGACGGGCTGTTCGTGCGCCGCGACCTGGGCCACGTGCCGTGGTGGTTGCGTTTGCCGGCCTGGTGGCTGGCGCGGCGCGAGGCGCGCGCGCTGCAGCGCGTCGACGGCCTCGAGGCCACCCCGCAGTTGCTGCGTTGGGACGGGCGCCGGCTCGACCGCAGCTATCTCGACGGCGCCGCCATGTACCAGCGCCCGCCGCACGGCGATCTGGCTTACTTCCGCCAGGCCCGGCGCCTGCTGCAGCGGCTGCATCGGCGCGGCCTGGCCCATAACGACCTGGCCAAGGAAGCCAACTGGCTGGTGCTGGTCGACGGCCGCCCGGCGATCATCGATTTCCAGCTCGCCACCCGCGGCGACCCGCGTTCGCGCTGGATGCGCCTGTTGGCGCGCGAAGACCTGCGCCATCTGCTCAAGCACAAACGCACCTATTGCCCGCAGGCGCTGACGCCGGTCGAACGGCGCGTGCTCAAGCGCCATTCCTGGTTGCGCGAACTCTGGTTCGCGACCGGCAAGCCGGTCTACCGCTTCGTCACCCGGCGCATCCTGGATTGGGAAGACAACGAGGGGCAGGGGCCCAAGCCTTGACGGCCGGGAGTCGGGAATCGGTATCAGGGGGTGGGATTCGTTGAAACCGCGACGTGGCGGTCAGGCGAGGCCGCGTTGACGCCGGCGTCGCGCGCGGACTGCTTCCGTACGCACAGGCCGCGCAAGCGCATGGTGTACCCGGTCCGCTACGATCCGCCGCTACGGCCGCACCGTCGCGGGACACGAACTCGCAGCGTCGTCGCTGCGTTAGCGTTCCACGCATCGGTCGAATCCTCTGTCCAGCGCAGGGCTTCCGCTCGGGAGCTCTGCGTCCGCCCCCAGGAGCTTCCATGAGCAGCTTGTCCGGCAAGACCATCTTCATCACCGGCGCCTCGCGCGGCATCGGCCGCGAAATCGCGTTGCGCGCCGCGCGCGACGGCGCCAACATCGCCATCGCCGCCAAGTCTTCGGTCGCCAATCCCAAGTTGCCGGGCACGATCCACAGCGTCGCCGCCGAAGTCGAAGCGGCCGGTGGCCGCGCACTCGCGCTCAAGTGCGATATTCGCGAAGAAGACGAAGTCAACGCTTCGGTCGCCGCGGTCGTCGACACCTTCGGCGGCATCGACATCCTGATCAACAACGCCAGTGCGATCTGGTTGCGCGGCACCCTCGACACGCCGATGAAGCGTTTCGACCTGATGCAGCAAGTGAACTCGCGCGGCAGCTTCCTGTGCGCGCAGGCCTGCCTGCCGTACCTGCAGCAGGCCGCGAACCCGCACATCCTGACCCTGGCGCCGCCGCCGAGCCTGGACGTGAAGTGGTGGGCGCCGCATACCGGCTACACCCTGGCCAAGATGGGCATGAGCTTCGTGACCCTGGGCCTGGCCGGCGAATTCGGCCCGAAGGGCATCGCCGTCAACGCGCTGTGGCCGAGGACGATCATCGCCACCGATGCCTTGAACCTGATCCCGGGCATCCCGATGGACCGCTGCCGCAAGCCGAGCATCGTCGCCGATGCGGTGCACGCGGTGTTGGTGCGCCCGGCGCAGGGTTTCTATGGACGTTTCCTGATCGACGAGGACGTGCTCGGCGAGGCCGGGGTGACCGACTTCAGCGAATACGCGGTGGATGCGAGCAAGCAGCCGCTGCCGGATTTGTTTCTCGATTGATGGCGCTCTGGATGGGGAGGGGCGCAGTGCGCCGTTCTCCGTTTGCAAGGCCCCATGTTCGCATCGCTACTCGCTGCCCCCTGTAGGAGCGACGTCAGTCGCGACCGCAATGCTTCGGTCTCGCTCCGCTACCGCCTGCAACCTCGGGGGTAGAAGCGGCGTCGTACAAGGATTTCCTGCGTCACAAGCCGCGACCGCGGTCGTTCTGCGATCTGCGTGAGCTGTCACGCTGAATTGCCGTTGCCGTTGCCGTTGCCGTTGCCGAGATTTTGATCTGCTTTGCCGCTTTGCCGGTCAAGTGGAGACCCGGAGGGCGGCGCACAGGACGTGCGCCCAGCTTTTAAAAAGGAATGACTCGATAGGACAAGGATGTCCTATCGAAAAATCCCGGCGCGCGCATCGCACTCGTGGCCTGTGCCCTTGCAGGGAGAGCCCTTTTCTTTGGTTACCTTTCTTTTGGGCTTAGCAAAAGAAAGTAACCCGGCCGCGTTAGCGGACGGAAGCTCTGCTGTTGCTTGTGGCTTCTCGATCAGCAAGATCAAACGCCAAAAGCTTCCGCCACTAAAGCGGCGGGTAACTTTCTTTTGTCTAAAGCAACAAAAGAAAGTCACCAAAGAAAAATGCTTTTGCTTTGAATCACAAGCCCGCGCGAGCGGTGCATACGCGGGGCTTTTTCATACGGGACATCCCTGTCCCGATGAAAAACGGCGCGCATCCCTGCGCGCCGCCCTTCGGGTCTTCCATTGCCTTCGCTAGTGCCAAGCTGCGCACAGCAACAGCAACAGCAACAGCAACAGCAACAGCGACATCTTCACGGCAACGGCAGACCATCGCTGCCTCGGGCTCCCGTGCGAAGCCACCCGACTCACTACTTCGGTTGCTTCAACGCCTCCGCCAGCGAATACAACAGATCGACGTAGAACTGTTCGGTCTGCACCAGGCCGGCGATCTTCGAGCCCTTCAGGGGTTCGATCACCATGTATTCGTTCGGCGCATGGGCGCCGCTGCCGTGGCCCAGGCCGCCGGCGATCATCGGCAGGCCCAGGGTCTGGGTGAAGACGTAGTAGGGGGCGCTGCCGCCGATGCGTGGGGCGACCGGCGGGGTGAAGCCGTGTTTGCGGTAGGTGCCGATCGCGGCGCGCGTCAACGGGGCTTCGACCGAGGTCTGCGCCGGCGGGTAGCCCGACAGCTTGCGGATCTCGATGTCGTCGAAGCCCTTGGCGTCCAGCTGTTTGCGGATCAGGGCCATGGCTTGGTCGGGGGTCTGGTCGGGCACCAGGCGCGAATCGACCTTGGCCACGGCGCGGTGCGGCAGGATGGTCTTGACGCCTTCGCCGGTGTAGCCCGCGACCAGGCCGTCGATGTTGAGGGTGGTGTCGAACAATTCCGCGGCGCGGGCGTCGCGGTCGTTGCGGCCGTTCTTCCAGCGCGCCGCGGCGAAGGCATCGAGTTGTTTCTGGGTGTCGCCGGCGCGCTTGGCCACCAGGCCGTTGAACAAGCGCTGTTCTTCGACGTTCGGCGCCCGGATCGCGTCGCGATAGCCGGGCACGGCGATCTCGCCGTCGGGCGTGGTCAATGTCGCCAGGGCCTGCACCAGGCGCCAGCTCGGCGAGTCGAGCTTGGCCGCGAGCGAGCCGTGCACCTCGCTCTTCTGCGGTCCGCCGGTCTTGGCATTGCCCTTGGCTTCCAGCTCCAGGTAGAGGATGCCTTTCACGCCGAGGAACATCGAGGCTTCGCCGTCGCGGTCCTGGGTGTTCATCGGGAAGAACACGCCATCGGCCTTGCGCAGTTGCGCCTCGTATTTGGCGACGACTTCGGGGTAATGCGGCGAGCCCAGTTCTTCCTCGCCTTCGGCCAGCACGATCAGGTTCACCGGCGGTTTTCCGCGCACCTGGATCACCGCATCGAGCGCATTGAGGAAGGCGCGTTGCGGACCTTTCTGGTTGGTCGCGCCGCGCGCCATCAGCACCTTGCCGAGCTTGGGGTCGTCGACGAGGGCGCCGTCGAAGGCGTCGACCTTCCAGCCGGTGGGTTCGATCGGCTGCACGTCGTACATCATGTAGACCACCAGCGTGTGTTCGGCGCCGGCGTCGTAATAGCCGTAGACACCGGGGTGGCCGGAGGTCGGCACCAGCGCGGTATCGCGGAAGCCGAGCGCCTGCAGGTCGCCGCGCAGCAGTTCGGCCATGGCGTCGATGCCCTTGTCCTGGGCGCTGATCGAGGGCTGCCTGACCCAGCGCTGCAACTGGGCGAGGTCGGCCGCACGCTGTTTTTCCAGGTGCGCATAGACATCGGCGTAGGCGCCGGTGAAGGCGGGCACCGAGGCGGCATCGAAGGCGGCGGTTTCGGTGATCGCGATCTTCGGCGGCGCGGCGCCGGCCTGGGCCAGAACCACGACGAGCACGGCGGGGAGCAGGCGAACGGTGTGGCTACGGCGTGAACTCATGACGTTTCCTCATCGAAGAAGAGCATGGAATGTCCGGCGACGCGCCATCGCAGCGACGACGCGTCGGTCAGGGTCGGCGCGAACCGCGCGGGAGGGAAGTGCCGCGGGCGTGTCGCGGTGCCGCGATCGGTGTCTTCGTCACCGCGACGGCGAAGCGTAGGCCCGCCGCGGCCGGCGGCAGTCCGTCGGCGGTTCGATCCGCCCGGCGCGCAGCCGCCGAACGCCGGGCGGTCTTGCCTCCGCGCCGCTGCGCGCGCCGGCACGATGCGCGACAATGGCGGTTCTTCTCCCTCGATCGCGACCGCCGCCCGCATGGACACCGCCTCGCTCTACGCCCTCTCCGAGCGCTATTACCTGCCAGTCTACCGCCCGCGCCGGATCGTGCTCGATCACGGCAAGGGCTCGCGCGTGTGGGACCTGGACGGCCGCGAGTACGTCGACTTCGGCGCCGGCATCGCGGTCAACGCGCTCGGCCATGCGCATCCGGCGTTGATCCAGGCGCTGACCGAGCAGGCCGGCAAGCTCTGGCATACCAGCAACGTCTTCATCAGCGAGCCGCCACTGCGCCTGGCCGAGCAGCTCGTGTCCGCCGCCGGTTTCGCCGAACGCGTGTTCCTGTGCAACTCCGGCGCCGAAGCCAACGAGGCGGCGATCAAGCTCGCCCGCAAGTGGGCGACCGCGCAGGGCCGCGAGCCCGAGCGCCGGGTGATCCTGAGTTTCCGCGGCAGCTTCCACGGCCGCACCCTGGCCGCGGTCACCGCGACCGCGCAGCCGAAGTACCACGAAGGTTTCGAGCCGCTGCCGCCGGGCTTCCGCTACAGCGATTTCAACGATCTGGCCGCGGCCGAAGCGGCGATGGCCGCGGGCGACGTCTGCGCGGTGCTGGTCGAACCGGTCCAGGGCGAGGGTGGGGTAACGCCGGCCTCGCAGGAGTTCTTAGGTGGTCTGCGGGCTTTGTGCGACCGCCACGAAGCGCTGTTGATTCTCGACGAGATCCAGTGCGGCATGGGCCGCAGCGGGCGTTTGTTCGCCTGCCATGGTTATGAGGTCGTGCCCGATGTGGTGACGCTGGCCAAGGCGCTCGGCAGTGGTTTTCCGATCGGCGCCATGCTGGTCGGGCCGAAGGCCGCGCAGTCGATGCAGTTCGGCGCCCACGGCACCACCTTCGGCGGCAATCCGCTGGCCGCGGCAGTCGCGGGCGCGGCGCTGCGCGAGTTGAATTCGCCGCAGCTGATGGCCAACGTCGAACGCCAGGCGCAGTCGATCCGCGCCGGCCTCGCCGCGCTCGATAGCGAGCTCGGTCTGTTCTCGGAGATTCGCGGGCGCGGGCTGATGATCGGCGCGCAGTTGCGTGCCGAACACGCCGGCAAGGCCGGCGAGATCCTCGACCGTTGCATCGAGCACGGCCTGCTGGTGCTGCAGGCCGGGCCGGACGTGCTGCGTTTCGTGCCGGCGCTGAACATCGGCGACCAAGACGTCGCCGACGGGCTCGCGCGCCTGCGCGCGGCCCTGCTGCAGTTCCTCGGCCGCTGACCCGGGCGCTGACTTTGGGCGCGATGAGCGACTGCATCTTCTGCGCCATCCTCGCCGGCCGCGCGCCGGCGAGCCGGGTGTACGAGGACGAGGTCGCGGTGGCCTTCATGGACCTGCGCCAGGCGGTCGAAGGCCACGTCCTGGTGGTGCCGCGCCGGCACATCGAGGACATCTACGCCCTCGACGAAGCCACCGCCGGCCATCTGATGGCGGTCGCGGTGCGCATCGCCAAGGCCCTGGCGGCGCAAGACCGGCCGGCCGGGCTCAATCTGTGGCAATCCAACGGCGAGGCCGGCGGCCAGGAGGTGCCGCACGTGCATCTGCACGTGCAGCCGCGCCGCGAGCACGACGGCATCTTGCGCCTGTACCGCGACGGCTTGCCGGCACCGGCCGATCGCGCCGTGCTGGACCGGTTGGCCGAGCGTATCGCTCGCGATCTCTAACGATTACCCATCGAAACCGCGCCGGCAGGGCGTCGACCTCGCCTTCGCAAACGCTCCGGCCGGGAGCGGGCCTTTACGGCTCTTCACTAAACGATAATAATTCTCGTTTGCTTTAGACCCCGGAGTCCCCCGCATGCCCTGCAGCCGTCACGTCCCGGCGCCCCTCGCCCTGGCCATTGGTTTTTGCCTGAGCTTTCCGGCCTTGGCCGAAGGCCCCGATGCCGCCGCCGACCAAGCCAAGACGCTCGACCACATCGTCGTCCAGGGCGCGTCCATCGGCTACAAGGCCGGCAACGCCAGCACCGCGACCAAGACCGACACGCCGATCTCGGAAACCCCGCAAGCGATCACCGTGGTCACCCGCGAGCGCATGACCGACCAGGGCGCTTTGAACGTGCAGGACGCACTGAACTACGCCGCCGGCGTGCGCTCGGACGCTTACGGTCTGGACTCGCGTACCGACTCGGTGCTGATCCGCGGCAGTTCGCCGCAGGAATACCTCGACGGCCTGCGCAGCAACTTCAACTACTACACCAGCACCGCGCGCACCGACCCCTACATGCTCGAGCGCATCGAAGTGCTGCGCGGCCCGTCCTCGATGCTGTTCGGGCAGGGCAGCACCGCCGGCGTGGTCAACCTGGTCAGCAAGCGCCCGCAGGCGCAGACGCAGCGCGAAATCGGCGTGCAACTGGGCAGCTTCGATCGGCGCCAGGTCAACGCCGATTTCACCGGGCCGCTGACCGCCGACGGTACCTGGCTGTATCGCATCGTCGGCGTTTACCGCGACAGCGAAACCCAGGTCGATCAGGTCGACGACGACCGTCGCCTGATCGCCCCCTCGCTGACCTGGAAGCCGAGCGAAGACACTTCTCTGACCCTGCAACTGCGCTGGCAGCAGGACCGCAGCGGCTCGACCGCGCAATTCTTCGGCTGGAGCGGCCTGCTGGCGCCCAATCCGAACGGGCGCATTCCGGTCGATCGCTACATCGGCAACCCGGGCGATCATTACGACACCGACCGCACGTCCGCGGGCTGGTCGTTCGAGCATCGCTTCAACGACAACTGGACCGTCCGCCAATCCTTCCGCGCCGCGCGCAACAAGGTCGATTACGCCAGCGCTTATGGCGATCCCTTCACCGACCCGCTCAACCCGTTCGTCGACGCGCAGCAACGCGTCATTCGGCGCGAAGGCTGGTTCGCCGATACCGAGGTGCGGATGCAGAACATCGATCAGCACGTCGAAGGACGCTTCCAGACCGGCGCGGTTTCGCATCAGATGCTGCTGGGTCTCGATGCGGCGCGTTTCAAGCAGGAAGAGCGGCAACTGTTCGAGGGTGCGCAAGACCGTGGCGGCACCATGCCGGCGATCGACATCTTCGATCCGGTGTACCTGCCGCATACGCCGCCGCCGTTCGGTCCGGCGGTCAAAAGCAGCCAGCGCCAGGTGGGCATGTACCTGCAGGACCAGATGCATATCGGCGATCACTGGATCGTGGTTGCCGGCCTGCGTCACGATCGGGCCAAGAACGGATTGGCCGGCGCCGGCACCGAGGCGTCCAGCGCCACCACCAAGCGCCTGGGCATCATGTTCCACGATTGGGCCGGCTGGTCGCCGTATGTAAGTTACAGCGAGTCCTTCACCCCGGTGGCCGGCACCCATGCGATCACCGGCGCTCGCTACAAGCCGAAGAAGGGCGAGCAGATCGAAGCCGGCCTCAAGTTCGAGCCGGCCGGCCGCGACCTGAGTTTCACCGCCGCGGCCTACGAACTGCGCGAAGAAAACCGCCTGGTGTCCGATCCGGCCCACCCGAACACCAATGTGCAGGCCGGCAAGACCAAGGTCAGCGGTCTTGAGCTCGAGCTCACCGGCAGGGTGACCTCCAGCTTCGACATCACCGCGCACTACAACTATCTCGATAACGACAAACAGCTCGAAGCCACGCCACGGCACCAGGCGGCGGTGTGGGGCAAGCAGCGTTTCAGCATCGGCGGCCGCGACGGTTTTGCCGCCGGTCTGGGCCTGCGCTACATGAGCGCGTTCGACAGCCTGCCGGCGCCGACCACGCCTTCGGTGACGCTGGCCGACGCGATGGTGTCGTTCGACACCGGCGCATGGCGCTGGGCGCTCAACGTCAACAACCTCACCGACAAGCGTTATTTCAGCATCTGCATGGGCCGAGGCGACTGCTGGTTCGGCGCGCGCCGCAACATCGGTCTGAGCGCTACGTTCACCTTCTGACCGCCTTGGTCAAACAAAAGGCCGGCGAATTCGCCGGCCTTTTTTGTTTGCGTCACTGCGGCGGCGAAGGACAATGGCGCCACGCCGTCCACTTCCCGGCTCGCTCCCCCCTTTGAAAAAGGGGGGCAGGGGGGATTTGCTCTTGCCTCAGTCCGCGAGTGGACGCCTTACAGCGTAGCGAACGTCGCTCGCGCCGCTTCCACCGTCTCGGCGATTTCCGCCTCGCCGTGCGCACTCGACACGAAGCCGGCCTCGAATGCCGATGGCGCCAGATACACGCCGCGTTCGAGCATGCCGTGGAAGAAACGGTTGAAGCGCTGGGTGTCCGAGCCGAGGGCATCGGCGAAGCTTTCGACCGGACCTTCGCGGAAATACAGGCCGAACATGCCCGGCGCACGGGTGGTGTGGAAGGCGATTCCAGCGGCTTTCGCCGCGCTTTCCAGGCCATCGCAGAGCGCATGGGTGCTGCGTTCCAGGGCATCGTGGAAGCCCGGCGCCTGGATCAGCTCCAGGGTCGCCAGGCCCGCGGCCATCGCGACCGGATTGCCGCTGAGTGTGCCGGCCTGGTAGATCGGGCCGCTCGGCGCGACCTGGCTCATCAGGTCGCGGCGACCGCCGTAGGCGCCGACCGGCATGCCGCCGCCGATGATCTTGCCGAAGGTGCTCAGGTCCGGAACGATGCCGTAACGCTGTTGCGCGCCGCCCAGGGCGACGCGGAAGCCGGTCATGACTTCGTCGAAGATCAACAGCGCGCCGTGCTTCGTGCACAGCTCGCGCAGATGCTGCAGGTAGCCGTTGCGCGGCAGGATGCAGTTGGCGTTGCCGACGATCGGCTCGATGATCAAGCCGGCGATCTCGTCGCCGACTTCGTCGAACAGGGCGGTCGCGGCGTCGAAGTCGTTATAGGGCAGGGTCAGGGTCAGGTCGGCGAGCGCCGACGGCACGCCCGGCGAGTTCGGCAGGCCCAGGGTCAGTGCGCCGCTGCCGGCCTTGACCAGGAAGCTGTCGCCGTGGCCGTGATAGCAGCCCTCGAACTTGACGATGCGGCTGCGCCCGGTCGCGCCGCGCGCCACCCGGATCGCCGACAAGGTCGCTTCGGTGCCCGAATTGACCATGCGCACCATCTCGCAGCTCGGCACGATGCGGGTGATCGCCTCGGCCATCGTCACCTCGAGCGCATTCGGCACGCCGAAGCTGAGGCCGTGACGCATCGTTTCGGCGACCGCGGCCAATACCTGCGGATGCGCGTGGCCGGCGATCATCGGGCCCCAGGAGCCGACGTAGTCGATATAGCGGTTGCCGTCGACGTCGTACAGATGAGCGCGTTCGGCGCGTTCGGCGAAGAACGGTTCGCCGCCGACCGACTTGAAGGCGCGCACCGGCGAATTGACGCCGCCGGGCAGCAGTTCGGACGCGCGGGTGAACAGCTCGTGGGAGCGGGTGTTATTCATGGGGGGCTTCTTCGAAACAGGAAAGGTAGGCGCGCACCGCAGCGGCCGGGTCGGGCGCATCGAACACGCCGCTGATGACCGCCAGCAAATCGGCGCCGGCATCGACGAGCGAGCGCGCATTGTCCGGGGTGATGCCGCCGATGGCCACCCGCGGCAGGTTCAGCGCCGCCGCTTGCGTCAGCAACTGAGGCGAGGCCCGCCGCGCATGCGGTTTGGTCGGCGAGGGGAAGAAGGCGCCGAAAGCGACGTAGCCGGCGCCCTGGGCGGCGGCGCTGCGGGCGAGTTCGATATCGTCGTAACACGAGGCGCCGAGGATCGCATCGGGGCCGAGCGCGGCGCGGGCCGCGCTGAGTTGGCCGTCGTCTTCGCCCAGGTGCGCGCCGTCGGCGCCGATTTCGGCGGCCAAACGCCAATCGTCGTTGACGATCAGCGGCACGCGATGGCGCCGGCATATCGCCAGCAGGGCCAAGGCCTGTTGCCGGCGCAGGGCGGCGCCGGCGGATTTGTTTCGGTATTGCAGCCACTGGGCGCCGGCCGCCAGCACGGCATCGACCCGGGCCGTCAAACGACCGGTGTCGGCTTCGTCGGGCGTGATCGCGTACAGGCCGCGGCGCGGCCAAGGAGAATTCATGGGTCGGCTTCCGTCGGGGAGGGCGGGGTGTGACAATGCGCGTCCCGCAATCCCCGCATTATCCGCCCATGTCCGAGATCGCCGCGACCACCGCCTACCGCACCTGGATGTGCGTCGTGTGCGGCTTCATTTACGACGAAGCCCTGGGGCTGCCGGAAGAGGGCCTGGCTCCGGGAACGCGCTGGGCGGACGTGCCGGACACCTGGACCTGCCCGGATTGCGGGGTGACCAAGGACGATTTCGAGATGATGGAAGTCTGAAGCGCCGCTGCGCGGGCGTCCCGCCCCGGCGGATCGCCGGCCCTGGCCGGTTTGGCTCGCTTCTTGGGTGTCCTTCCCTACGTGAAGGTGCCCGACACAGGTATCCCGCATGGCGGGGCCTGCCCAGGCCGGCGTGATCCCACCGCCCGTCTTTATTCGATCCCCGGCCCGAACTGCAGCGCGGCACCGTCGCGCAGGTTCAATTGAGCCGCCTGGCCGGCATTGAGCTCAAGCACATACTTCGCCGGCGCATCGCTCGGATAGGGCGGGCAGGCATCGCCGGCCGAGCACGGCGGCACATCGCGGCGTTGCGACACCAGCCGCCCGCGGGCATCGAAGTAGAGGATGTCGAGCGGGATCCGCGTGTTCTTCATCCAGTAGGCCAGCGCCTGTTCGCCGTCGTGGACGAACACCATGCCCCGGTCGGCGGCCATCTCGTCGCGGAACATCAGCCCGCGCGCCCTGGATTCATCGTCGGCGGCGACTTCCACCGAATAGCGGCGACCCGCGAGTTCCACCCAGGATTCGCCGTCATTGGATGCACAGCCTGAGAGGAGCAGGCCCAGGCAAACGATCGCTGCACGTAGCGTCGACATGGCGCTCATCCCTGCGATTGGAGAATGCTTGGAACATCATCGAAGCGGCCGGCGCGCGTCAATGCGAACGCTGTGAAATTCTTTTCGTGATCCTCTTCCCAATGCGTATTCATGTATGCATAATGCGCGGCCCCGCTGAGCAGACGCATCGCACGGCGGGGACGCGCAGAAATGGCGGTTTCGACAGGTGTTGACGGTCTGAAACATTGCTGTAAGATGCGCGGCCCGCTGACCGGTTTGTAAGGTTGGTGGGGCGCAGAAAACGGCGGTTTCGATAAGTGTTGACGAGTCGAAAACATGCTGTAAGATGCGCGGCCCGGTGAGACGGAAGCTTCGGAAAAACGAAGCGGACGACGAGTCGGGAGGCAGCAAAAAGTTTCGCGGACAGGTGTTGACGTTCACGAAAACTGCTGTATAGTGTGCGGCTCGCTCGGGCACTTCGGTGACGAGCACGAAACAAGGCGCTGAGGCCGGTTTCGACGATCTTTGACAGTGTGCGCAGGTGACTTGTGCGGGCGTCTGGCGGGTGGATGATTGTCCATCTTGCAGACGTTCGTAACAGAGTCCAAATGATTGAAGAAAGCATGCAAATGCGAGTAATTGAGTAATGAGGGCCTGGGGCGAAGTCTGCACTCAAAGCATTGATGAAGGCCGCAAGGCTGGAATCGAAACATTTAAGTGAAGAGTTTGATCCTGGCTCAGAGTGAACGCTGGCGGCAGGCCTAACACATGCAAGTCGAACGGCAGCACAGAGGAGCTTGCTCCTTGGGTGGCGAGTGGCGGACGGGTGAGGAATACGTCGGAATCTGCCTATTTGTGGGGGATAACGTAGGGAAACTTACGCTAATACCGCATACGACCTACGGGTGAAAGCGGAGGACCTTCGGGCTTCGCGCAGATAGATGAGCCGACGTCGGATTAGCTAGTTGGCGGGGTAAAGGCCCACCAAGGCGACGATCCGTAGCTGGTCTGAGAGGATGATCAGCCACACTGGAACTGAGACACGGTCCAGACTCCTACGGGAGGCAGCAGTGGGGAATATTGGACAATGGGCGCAAGCCTGATCCAGCCATGCCGCGTGTGTGAAGAAGGCCTTCGGGTTGTAAAGCACTTTTGTCCGGAAAGAAAAGCTTCGGGTTAATACCCCGAGGTCATGACGGTACCGGAAGAATAAGCACCGGCTAACTTCGTGCCAGCAGCCGCGGTAATACGAAGGGTGCAAGCGTTACTCGGAATTACTGGGCGTAAAGCGTGCGTAGGTGGTTTGTTAAGTCTGATGTGAAAGCCCTGGGCTCAACCTGGGAATGGCATTGGAAACTGGCTTACTAGAGTGCGGTAGAGGGTAGTGGAATTCCCGGTGTAGCAGTGAAATGCGTAGATATCGGGAGGAACATCTGTGGCGAAGGCGACTACCTGGACCAGCACTGACACTGAGGCACGAAAGCGTGGGGAGCAAACAGGATTAGATACCCTGGTAGTCCACGCCCTAAACGATGCGAACTGGATGTTGGGAGCAACTTGGCTCTCAGTATCGAAGCTAACGCGTTAAGTTCGCCGCCTGGGAAGTACGGTCGCAAGACTGAAACTCAAAGGAATTGACGGGGGCCCGCACAAGCGGTGGAGTATGTGGTTTAATTCGATGCAACGCGAAGAACCTTACCTGGTCTTGACATCCACGGAACTTTCCAGAGATGGATTGGTGCCTTCGGGAACCGTGAGACAGGTGCTGCATGGCTGTCGTCAGCTCGTGTCGTGAGATGTTGGGTTAAGTCCCGCAACGAGCGCAACCCTTGTCCTTAGTTGCCAGCACGTAATGGTGGGAACTCTAAGGAGACCGCCGGTGACAAACCGGAGGAAGGTGGGGATGACGTCAAGTCATCATGGCCCTTACGACCAGGGCTACACACGTACTACAATGGTAGGGACAGAGGGCTGCAAACCCGCGAGGGCAAGCCAATCCCAGAAACCCTATCTCAGTCCGGATCGGAGTCTGCAACTCGACTCCGTGAAGTCGGAATCGCTAGTAATCGCAGATCAGCATTGCTGCGGTGAATACGTTCCCGGGCCTTGTACACACCGCCCGTCACACCATGGGAGTTTGTTGCACCAGAAGCAGGTAGCTTAACCTTCGGGAGGGCGCTTGCCACGGTGTGGCCGATGACTGGGGTGAAGTCGTAACAAGGTAGCCGTATCGGAAGGTGCGGCTGGATCACCTCCTTTAGAGACAAAAAGACAGTTAATTGCCTGTCCAGACGTCCGCACAAGTGACCTGCATTTCAGAGTTCCCGATCGCCTTGGGGTGATCGAGGAGTCGTCCCGTTTCGATGGGGCTTTAGCTCAGCTGGGAGAGCACCTGCTTTGCAAGCAGGGGGTCGTCGGTTCGATCCCGACAAGCTCCACCACCTAGCCAGTAAGTAGTCCTTAGGGACGAATTGGGTCTGTAGCTCAGGTGGTTAGAGCGCACCCCTGATAAGGGTGAGGCCGGTGGTTCGAGTCCTCCCAGACCCACCACCCTGGCGAAAGCTGGAGCGAGACAAAACTCTGAACTGCGCACACATAAAGATTTGAAACTTCGAAGGCGCTGAAGCCTTTGAAGTGTTCTTTGAAAAACTGGAATGTAGCGAGCGTTTTGAGACGGAATGTCCAAACGTGTCGTGAGGCTAAGGCGGGGCCCAAGAGGCCCTAACATTTGAAGTTGTTGATTTGTTCGTGAATCGATAATCCTGAGGCAACTTGGGGTTATATGGTCAAGCGAATAAGCGCACACGGTGGATGCCTTGGCGGTCAGAGGCGATGAAGGACGTGACAGCCTGCGAAAAGCGTGGGGGAGCTGGCAATAAGCATTGATCCCACGATGTCCGAATGGGGAAACCCACCTAGCAATAGGTATCCTGCAGTGAATACATAGCTGCTGGAAGCGAACCCGGAGAACTGAAATATCTAAGTACCCGGAGGAAAAGAAATCAACCGAGATTCCCTAAGTAGTGACGAGCGAACGGGGACTAGCCCTTAAGTTGCATCAGCTTCAGCAAAACGAGTTGGAAAGCTCGGCCATAGAAGGTGACAGCCCTGTATGCGAAGGGGCTGATGCGATGAAATCGAGTAGGGCGGGGCACGAGAAACCCTGTCTGAACATGGGGGGACCATCCTCCAAGGCTAAATACTCCTGACCGACCGATAGTGAACCAGTACCGTGAGGGAAAGGCGAAAAGAACCCTGGTGAAGGGAGTGAAATAGACCCTGAAACCGTGTGCGTACAAGCAGTAGGAGCTCCGCAAGGAGTGACTGCGTACCTTTTGTATAATGGGTCAGCGACTTACTGTTCGTGGCAAGCTTAACCGTATAGGGGAGGCGAAGGGAAACCGAGTCTGATAAGGGCGCATAGTCGCGGGCAGTAGACCCGAAACCGGGTGATCTAGTCATGCCCAGGGTGAAGGTTGAGTAACATCAACTGGAGGCCCGAACCCACTCCCGTTGCAAAGGTAGGGGATGAGGTGTGATTAGGAGTGAAAAGCTAATCGAACCCGGAGATAGCTGGTTCTCCTCGAAAGCTATTTAGGTAGCGCCTCGGACGAATACTACTGGGGGTAGAGCACTGTTATGGCTAGGGGGTCATTGCGACTTACCAAACCATGGCAAACTCCGAATACCAGTACGTACTATCCGGGAGACACACGGCGGGTGCTAACGTCCGTCGTGAAAAGGGAAACAACCCAGACCCACAGCTAAGGTCCCAAATTTATCGCTAAGTGGTGAACGATGTGGAAAGGCACAGACAGCCAGGAGGTTGGCTTAGAAGCAGCCACCCTTTAAAGAAAGCGTAATAGCTCACTGGTCGAGTCGGTCTGCGCGGAAGATTTAACGGGGCTAAGCGATAAACCGAAGCTTGGGGTGCATCACTTTGTGATGCGCGGTAGAGGAGCGTTCCGTAAGCCGTTGAAGGTGGATTGAGAAGTCCGCTGGAGGTATCGGAAGTGCGAATGCTGACATGAGTAACGATAATGCGGGTGAAAAGCCCGCACGCCGAAAGCCCAAGGTTTCCTTGCGCAACGTTAATCGACGCAGGGTGAGTCGGCCCCTAAGGCGAGGCAGAAATGCGTAGTCGATGGGAAGCAGGTTAATATTCCTGCACCTCGCGTAAGTGCGATGGAGGGACGGAGAAGGTTAAGCAGGCCAGGCGTTGGTTGTCCTGGTGAGAGAGTTGAGGCGGTCCCCTTAGGCAAATCCGGGGGGGCAACGTTGAGACTAAGGACCGGTCCTTTTGGACTAGGCTGCTGATATCACGCTTCCAGGAAAAGCTCCTAAGCTTCAGCTTACGCAGACCGTACCGTAAACCGACACAGGTGGGCAGGATGAGAATTCTAAGGCGCTTGAGAGAACTCGGGTGAAGGAACTAGGCAAAATAGCACCGTAACTTCGGGAGAAGGTGCGCCCTTTCTGGTGAATAGCTGGGAGGGGCCGCAGTGACCAGGCCGCTGCGACTGTTTATCAAAAACACAGCACTCTGCAAACACGAAAGTGGACGTATAGGGTGTGACGCCTGCCCGGTGCTGGAAGGTTAATTGATGGGGTCAGCCGCAAGGCGAAGCTCTTGATCGAAGCCCCAGTAAACGGCGGCCGTAACTATAACGGTCCTAAGGTAGCGAAATTCCTTGTCGGGTAAGTTCCGACCTGCACGAATGGCGTAACGACAGCGGCGCTGTCTCCACCCGAGACTCAGTGAAATTGAAATCGCTGTGAAGATGCAGCGTTCCCGCGGCAAGACGGAAAGACCCCGTGAACCTTTACTATAGCTTTACACTGAACGTTGAGTTCGTCTGTGTAGGATAGGTGGGAGGCTATGAAACCATGGCGCTAGCTGTGGTGGAGCCATCCTTGAAATACCACCCTGTCGTGCTTGACGTTCTAACCTAGGCCCGTAATCCGGGTCGGGGACCGTGTATGGTGGGTAGTTTGACTGGGGCGGTCTCCTCCCAAAGTGTAACGGAGGAGCACGAAGGTACGCTCAGCGCGGTCGGACATCGCGCACTGTGTGCAAAGGCATAAGCGTGCTTGACTGCAAGATCGACGGATCAAGCAGGTACGAAAGTAGGTCTTAGTGATCCGGTGGTTCTGTATGGAAGGGCCATCGCTCAACGGATAAAAGGTACTCCGGGGATAACAGGCTGATACCGCCCAAGAGTTCATATCGACGGCGGTGTTTGGCACCTCGATGTCGGCTCATCACATCCTGGGGCTGTAGTCGGTCCCAAGGGTATGGCTGTTCGCCATTTAAAGTGGTACGCGAGCTGGGTTCAGAACGTCGTGAGACAGTTCGGTCCCTATCTGTCGTGGGCGTTGGAGATTTGAGAGGGGCTGCTCCTAGTACGAGAGGACCGGAGTGGACGAACCTCTGGTGTTCCGGTTGTCACGCCAGTGGCACTGCCGGGTAGCTATGTTCGGAAGCGATAACCGCTGAAAGCATCTAAGCGGGAAGCGCGCCTCAAGATGAGATCTCCCGGGACTTTAAGTCCCCTAAAGGAACCATCAAGACTAGGTGGTTGATAGGCAGGGTGTGTAAGTGCGGCAACGCATTGAGCTAACCTGTACTAATGATCCGTGTGGCTTGACCATATAACCTCAAGTTGCCTTGGCTTCATTGACACGTTCTAGACGTTTCGCCCAAAATACTGTTCGCTACATTCCAACTTATTCGCCGATGACGGAGACCATCCCGTCTGAAGCAACCCAACGAGAGCGTGTGCGCTACTTCAATACAACGAAGACGGCGACCCTCCACCCTCTCCCTGGTGATAATAGCTGTGTGGCACCACCCGATCCCATCCCGAACTCGGAAGTGAAACGCACATGCGCCGATGGTAGTGTGGCCTAAGCCATGCAAGAGTAGGTCATCGCCAGGGGCTTTACCCTAAAACGCCGCAACCCACAGGTTGCGGCGTTTTTCTTTGTCCGCGTTTTAACCCGGAATCAAGCCAACACTTAATCCCAGCCCATTAAGTTCGGGGCCCGCTTCGATACCGGACGTTAATCGCCGCCGTGCCACCTGTAGGAGCGACGTCAGTCGCGACCACGAATGCGTTGAGAAAACAACGCCGATGTCGTTTATCGAGGTGGCCTGCTGGGGCGCGCAAAGGCCGCGATGTCTTGGCACCTAAATAGCGGCATCGGTAGCCGTCAGGAGATTGCGGTTGCTGTGCGCCGCCCTGCACTCGCGAAGGCAATCGAAGACCCGAAGAGCGGCGCGCAAGGATGCGCGCCGTTTTTCATCGGGACAGGGATGTCCCGTATGAAAAATCCCTGCGTCGGCATCGAGCGCGCGGGCCCTTGATTCAAAGAAAAGCATTTTTCTTTGGTTACCTTTGACCGAAGGGAATCCAGACGGACTTTTGTTGCTTATGACAAAAGAAAGTAACCCGCCGCTTTAGTGGCGGAAGCTCTTATCGTTTGATCTTGCTTGTATGAAAGCCATAAGCAAGTGCAGAGCTTCCGTCCGCTACGCGGCCGGGTTACTTTCTTTTGCTAAGCCCAAAAGAAAGTAACCAAAGAAAAGGGCTCTCCTTGCAAGGGCACAGGCCACGAGTGCGATGCCTGCGCAGGGATTTTTCGATAGGACATCCTTGTCCTATCGAAAAACGGCGCACGTCCTGTGCGCCGCCCTTCGGGTCTCCACTTGACCGGCAAAGCGCCAAAGCAGATCAAAATCTTGGCTACGGCTACGGCTACGGCTACGGCTACGGCTACGGCTACGGCAACGGCAACGGCAACGGCAACGGCAACGGCTACGCTCAGCCTTGCCGACATGGGCGGCTTCGCGCTCGGCTTTGGCGAGGCGGTGTCGAAAAAACAGAACAGCACGATTGGCCTGGGCGCTTCGGCCGCACGTGGACTGCGGTCCAGGCAATTCTTACGGCGGCCGGAAACTGGATGGGCAGCCTCTGCAACCCGGCCCACACCGACTTTGGGCGGATGTCGCCGGCAACATAAGCGCGTTAGACTTCGGCCGGGTCACCCATCAGCGATTCGCGCGTCGAGCCACATGTGCCCGGCGACGCCCCGGGATCGCAAGGAGAAGCACGATGAAGTTCACAATCACCGGCAAAGTCCGCCGTTAAGTCGGCGCTTGCGGTACCGGGCGATGCCTGGGCCGCCTCCGGCTGAACGACCGCCGTTCCGGGCCTTCCTGGCCCTGGATCGCCCGCGCTCGTCCGCCGCCTAACTCCCGTCATCCGATCCGGCGCAGCAGCGCCGCTCGTCCTCGCATCGCTGTTTCCGCGCCTGTCTCGGCTCGGAAAACGCGGCGCGCACGGGAGTCTTTCCAAGTTCAAACAAGGCTCAACGCCATGATGATTTTTCGTTGGTTCGAATCGTTGATCGACCCGTTCCGGCCGGCGCCGGAGACGATGCCGCCGAACACCGTCACCGGGTTCTACCGGCATTTCATAAGACAGGCCTGGCCTGTGTTCGCAGTGCTGACGGTGGTCGGTTTCCTGGTCGCGATCGTAGAGGTTGCGATGTTCGACTACCTCGGTCGCGTCATCGACCTGGTCAATACCACGCCGAGCAAGGAACTGTTCGCGCAGCACGGCGGTGAGTTGCTGTGGATGGCCGTGGTAATGCTGTTGGCGCGGCCGCTGTTCCTCGGCTTGCACGATTTGCTGCTCAATCAGACGGTACATCCGAGCATGACCAACCTGGTGCGTTGGCAGACCCACCGTTACATGCTCAAGCAAAGCCTCAGCTTTTTCCAGAACGACTTTGCCGGCCGTGTCGCGAATCGGATCATGCAGACCGGCCCGTCCTTGCGCGAGTCCACGACCCAGGCGTTCGACGCGATCTGGTACGTGATCGTGTACTCGGCGTCGGCGATCTACTTGTTCGCGCAGGCGGACGTTTGGCTGGTGTTGCCGTTGGCGGTGTGGATCGTGGTTTATATCGGTCTGCTGCGCTACTTCGTGCCGCGGGTGAAGCTGCGCTCATGGCGGGCCTCGGATGCGCGTTCCAAGTTGATGGGGCGCATCGTCGACGGCTACTCGAACATCGCCACGCTCAAGCTGTTCGCGCACTCGCGGCGCGAAGAGGAATACGTGGCCGAGGCCATGATCGAGCAGACCCAACGGTCGCGCGACATGACCCGCATGACCACGCTGATGGGTGTGAGCATCACCACGCTCAACGGTCTGCTGATCGTCGGCACCACCGGTCTGGCCTTGTGGCTGTGGCATCGCGGAGCGATCACGGTCGGCGCGATCGCGTTGGCGACCGGCCTGGTGATCCGCATCCACAACATGTCGGGTTGGATCATGTGGACGATCAACGGCATCTTCGAGGACATCGGCACGGTGCAGGACGGCATCGAGACGATCTCGCGGCCGCTGACGGTGGTCGACCACCCCGAGGCCAAAGCGCTGCAGGTCGACGAAGGCAGCGTGCGTTTCGAGAACGTGCACTTCCACTACGGACAGAACAGCGGTTTGATCGCCGACCTGGACCTGACGGTGAAGCCTGGCGAGAAGATCGGCCTGGTCGGGCCGTCAGGTGCGGGCAAGTCGACGCTGATGAACATCCTGCTGCGCCTGTACGATCTCGAAGGCGGCCGCATCCTGATCGACGGCCAGGACATCGCCGGCGTAACCCAGGAAAGCCTGCGTTCGCAGATCGGCGTGGTCACCCAGGACACTTCGCTGCTGCATCGTTCGATTCGCGACAACCTGCTGTACGGCCGTCCCGATGCGAGCGAAGCGGAGATGGCCGAGGCGGCGCGTCAGGCGCGTGCGGACGAGTTCATCCCTCGCCTGGTCGATGGCGAGGGGCGAGTCGGTTACGAAGCCTTGGTCGGCGAACGCGGCGTCAAGCTGTCGGGCGGTCAGCGGCAGCGGATCGCGATAGCGCGCGTGCTGCTCAAGAACGCACCGATCCTGATTCTCGATGAGGCGACTTCGGCGCTGGATTCCGAGGCCGAAGCGGCGATCCAGGACAGCCTGGACACGTTGATGACCGGCAAGACGGTGATCGCGATCGCCCATCGGTTGTCGACGATCGCGCGCATGGATCGCCTGGTGGTGATGGACAAGGGCCGCATCATCGAGACCGGTACGCACGAGGAACTGATCGCCCGCGATGGTTTGTATGCGCGCCTGTGGAAGCGGCAGACCGGCGGGTTCGTCGCGGTCGATTGATGGCTCGTAAGCAACTGCCCTCACCCCACTCCCTCTCCCGCTCGCGGGAGAGGGGCGTCATGCGGCTTTCGGCGCCATTTGCGGGCGGAGCCATTTGCGGGGGCGTGGTCTACGCCGCCTCTGCGATAGCTAGAACAGCGAACCGGTGGTGCCCCGTCCGTCGTCGTCGTTTTTCTCGCGTTGTTTGCGGCCCCAGCCGCCGACACCGGAAGAACGGTGCATCGGCGACGGCCCCGGTGGCGGCAGGGGCTTGCCGGGGTTTTCGCGCGCTTCGCGATGGGCATGTTCGGCCATGACATTGAACTCGCGCAGCCGTCGCAACCACAGCTCGTTCATGCTCGGATCGGGTACCAGGGCGATGGCGCCGAGGTCGGCTTCGGCGGATTCTTCGGGAATATGGCTGAAGGGGATGCGCATCGGCGCGGCGCCCTGGGCGAGTGCGTCCTGCATCGCGCCGAAATACAGACGGTTATTGCCGTAGCGCTGATTGACCTGGTCGAGCACGCGGGTCAGCGCCTGCCTGCGTCCGCGTTCGACGAACAGCGAGCCGCTGTCGGCGGCGTTGGGTTGCAGGTCGATCAAGGACACCGCGACCGACAAAGGCGGGAAACGCTTGACGTTCCACCGCCCGCTGGCGGCGCCGCGCATCAGCGGTTCCAGCGCCTCGGCCATGAGTTGCAGCAAGGTGGGGGTGTCGTCGAGCGCGGCGAACGACAGGTTGCGGCTGAAGCGTTGTTCCTTGCCGGCGAAGCGCACGTGCAGGCTCATCCCGCGCGCCTGGCACCGCTCGCCGCGCATCCGCATCGCCGCCTTGGCGAGCAATTTGAACAGCACCGAGCGCATGCTGTCGGCGCTGCGCATCTGCGGGTCCAGCACGTGCGAATGACCGACCGAACCGACCGTCTTGCGTTGCCGCGACGTCGGTTCGATGCCGCGCAACTGCGCCCAGAAACGTTCGCCTTCGATCCCGCCCCAGACCGCGCGCAAGTGTTCGCGTGGTGCGGCGGTGAGTTGTTCGACGGTGTCGATACCGGCATCGCGCAAACGCTGCAGCATCGACGGGCCGACACCGCACAGATCCTGCAGTTCCAGCCCGTGCAGCGCCTGCGGCAGATCGCCCAGCTCGACCACGGTCAGGCCGTCGACCTTCTGCATGTCGGAGGCGGTCTTGGCCAGGAAGGTGTTCGGGGCGATGCCGATCGAGCAGCGGATCGCCGGAGCGAGCCCGCGATCGATCAAGGTCTGCTTGATCCGGTGGGCGATCGCGATCGCGTTGTCGCGTTGGCGTTCGCGGCCGATCAGGCGGCAAGCGACTTCGTCGATCGACAGCGGTTCGCCGTCGATCGGAATGCAATCCTGGATCGCCGCGATCAAACGATGATGCAGATCGACGTAGCGCGCCGGGCGCGCTTCGACGATGGCGATATCGGGGCAGCGCGCCATCGCCTCGTGCACCGGCGTGCCGGTCTTGATGCCGTGGACCTTGGCCTCGCGGCTGGCGGCGATGCAGCAGGTGGTGGCCGCCAACACCGGCACCACGCCGACCGGACGGCCGCGCAATTCCTCGCGGTCGAATTGCTCGACCGAGGCGAAGTAGGAATTGAAGTCGACGAACAGGCAGCGCAGGGTCATGGCGGCGGGCCGGCATGGGGGCGGTATCGCGCCGCGCAACCGGCCGCCTGGGATGCGCCGGGCGGGCGGTGCGGACGACCTGCCGATTCTGGCGGCAGGCCGTCTCGTCTGCTGAGAGACGTTCTAAATCAGTGGCTTACAGAACGATCGGCGGCTCGCCGCCGACGATGACGATGTCGGCCGGGCGGCGCGCGAACAGACCGACGCTGACCACGCCGGGGATCTGGTTGATCGCCGATTCCATCGCCACCGGGTCGGTGATCGCCAGGCCGTGGATGTCGAGGATGAGGTTGCCGTTGTCGGTGACCACGCCGGCGCCGTTGGCGTCCTGACGCCACACCGGCTGGCCGCGGGTCATCGCCAGGATCTCGCGCGCGACCAGGCTGCGCGCCATCGGCACGACCTCGACCGGCAGCGGGAACTTGCCGAGCACGTCGACGCGCTTGGCCGGATCGACGATGCAGACGAACTTCGCGCTGGCCTCGGCGATGATCTTTTCGCGGGTGAGCGCGGCGCCGCCGCCCTTGATTAGGCGTTTGTGCGGATCGCATTCGTCGGCGCCGTCGACGTACAACGACAGCGGGCCGGTGGCGTTGAGGTCGAGCACTTCGATGCCGAGCGCCTGCAGGCGCGCGGTGCTCTGTTCGGAACTCGACACCGCGCCTTTGATGCGCTCCTTGTGCCGGCCCAGAGCCTCGATGAAAAAGGCGACGGTGGAACCGGTGCCTACGCCGACGATCATGCCGTCTTCGATGTAGTCGATGGCTTTTTCGCCGGCCAGGCGTTTGGCTTCAGACATGGGATTCGAGATTCGGGATTCGGGATTGGAAAAGAAAGCGGGGGAGGTGGGTTCGGTCGGGAGGAGCGGGTTTGCGAATCCCGAATCCCCAATCCCGAATCTCGGCTCCACTACTCCATCGACAACAACACCTTCCACTGCGCCGCCGTCACCGGCAGCACCGAGAGGCGGTTGCCGCGGCGGGTCAGGGCGAAGTCCTCGCCGAGGTCGTCGGCGCGGGCCTTGATTTCGTCGAGCGGGATCACCCGCTCGAACTTGCGTTCGAAGGCGACGTCGACCAGCAGCCAGCGCGGGTCTTCGCGCGAGCTCTTGCCGTCGTAGTAGTCGGACTTGGCGTCGAACTGGGTCGGGTCCGGGTAGGCTTCGCTGGCGATCGTGGCGAGGCCGGCAATGCCGGGCACGGCGGTGTTGGAGTGATAGAACAACACGCCATCGCCGACCTTCATGCCGTCGCGCATGAAATTGCGGGCCTGATAATTGCGCACGCCGTTCCAGGGTTCGGTACGGACGCGTTGCAGATCGTCGATGGAAAACGTGTCCGGTTCGGACTTCATCAGCCAGTAGCGGCGGCGTGCGGTCATGCGGTGCTCAACGGTCAGACGAACAGGGGGGAACGGCAATCCAGAGTCTGGACTTCCGTACAAACCGCATCGAGCGCTACGTCCCAATCGGCGTTGTCGAGCGCATCGATGCGTTGCAGTTCGAACGCGGCGCCGGCCAGCCACGGCGGGGCCGGGCTGCGTTGGCGGAACGCGAAGCTGCGATCGTACCAGCCGCCTCCCATGCCGAGCCGGTGGCCGCGCGGGTCGAAGCCGACCAGCGGCAGCACGACCAGACTCATGTGTTCAGGCTCGAGCAGCGAGCTGGGGCTGACGTCGGGCTCGGGGATGCCGAAGCGGTTGCCGACCAGGGCATCGCCCGGGCGCCACGGGGCGAAGCGCAGGCGCTGGTCTTCGTGCAGCACCGGCAGGCAGTACACACAGCCCGGCGGCAGGCGCAGCTGCCAGGCATGCAGGGCGATTTCGCCGTCCATGGCCCAATAACCGGCGACATAGCCGGTGGCGGGCGCGAACGGCAGCGCCAGCAGGCGGGCGGCCAGGGATTCGGCGGCGGCGATGCGCGCGGGGGCGGCGAGATTGCGGCGTTGCGCGCGCAGTTCGCGGCGCAGCGTCGTACGGTCAACCGTCATTCGGCGCGGGGTCCTGGGGGAAAACGGAAGCGCGGGCGCTCCGGACAAGGCAACGGGCGCGAATCACTTTCGTGACGTCGCGCCCGTTCCGGGATGAGTAGTCCTCCGCCAATGTCGATGCGTGCGAAACGACCTTGAACCCGGGGTTCAAGTGGGAACGCTTGGGGATCTTCGGGCTTCCCGCTGCGAGGCGGACTTGCACTCCGGATTCCCGTTGCGCCCCCGTGGTCGTAATTAAGGGACAAGGCGAATGTTTGCGCACGCCGTCGAGCACAGCAGAGGACGTGCGCGGAGTATAGCGCGCGCATCGCTCGCAGCGGGCCCGCTCGTCGGCGACGCTGCGTTGCGGTTCATGCGCTTGATCGATCCGCGAGCGCGGATGAACGGGGCCGGATGAGACAAACGCCAAGCGGCAACGCCCGACGCGACAATGCTCGAAGTCACAAAAAACCGCTTGCGCCAAGGCTTGCGGCGAAGGGCGAGCCGCCCGGATTCAGCGGATCGGCGGTTCAGCGGATCGCGGCGTCGAACAGGCTGTCGAGCTTGCGATGCAGTTCGTCGAGGGTGCGCGAGATTTCGCGGTCGCGATGGTCGCCGTCGCCGCGCAGCTGCTGCAGTTCGTGGGCGAAGTTGAGCGCGGCGAGCACGGCGACGCGGTCGAGCGCGGCCATGCGGTTGCTGCCGCGGATTTCGCGCATCTTGCTGTCGAGCATGCGCGCGGCGGCGAGCAGGTCGTCGCGTTCGGACGGCTCGCAGCCGACGGTGTATTCGCGGTCGAGCAGGCGGATGCTGACGGCTTCGCTGGTCGTGCTCATCGGTTCGGATTCACGTGTGCTGCTCCAGCGACTTCAGTCGCGCGATCATGGCCTCGACGCGGGTGCGGGCCTGCTCGTTCTTGGCCAGCAGCGCCGAGCGCTCGCCGACCAGTTGTTCCTGCTGTTGACGCAGGCTGCGGTTCTCTTCGCTGAGACGACGCACGCGATCGCCGAGTTCGTCGACGCGGGTCAGCAGCGACTGCAATTCGGTGATGAGTTCGGTGCGATCCATCCCGGCACGATGGCAGGCTGGGGCGGGGGCGGTCAAGGCGCTGCCGGGAATCGGCTATCGGGAGTCGGGAATCGGTCGGGCGTCGGGTCGCTGGCGGCTTCGGGGCGGCGCGGGGGCGTGCCGGGGGCGACGGCATCGCGGGGGGGCGATGCGGTGCTGCGTCGCCACTCCCCCAATGGCCGGACGCCCACTCTTGCTGTTCCGATTCCCGATTCCCGATTCCCGATTCCCGGCCGTCTCAGCGCGCCGCGCGCACGCTCAGCGGCGGCTGCCATTGCTGGATGAACGCCAGGCAGTCGTCGGCTTCGAGCGGCCGCGCCAGCCAATAGCCCTGGATCTCGTCGCAGCCGTGGGCGAGCAGGAACTCCATCTGCTCTTCCAACTCCACGCCCTCGGCGACCACGTTCAGGCCCAGCGAGTGAGCCATGGTGATGACCGTGCTGGTGATCGCCTCGTCGTCGGGGTCGCGGGTCAGGTCGCCGATGAATTCCTTGTCGATCTTCAAGGTATTGATCGGCAGGCGCTTGAGGTAGGCGAGCGAGGAGTAGCCGGTGCCGAAGTCGTCGACCGCCAGGGCGACGCCGAGTTCGCGCAGCGCTTGCATGGTGTTGGAGGTGTGCGCGGCGTTGGCCATGATCACGCTTTCGGTCAACTCCAGCTCGAGCCGCCACGGCGGGATGCCGCTTTCGCTGAGGGCGCGCGCGACCATCTTCGGCAGGTCGCCGCGCAACAGCTGGATCGCCGAGACGTTGACCGAGATCGACAACTGGTCGAGCCCTTGCTGGCGCCACTGGCGCAGGCGGCTGCAGGCCTCGCGCATCGCCCATTCGCCGATTTCCAGGATCAGGCCGCTTTCCTCGGCCAGCGGAATGAACTGCGAGGGCGGGATATTGCCGTACTCGGCGCTGTTCCAGCGCAGCAGCGCCTCGACCCCGGTGATGCGCGCTTCCGGCAGCGACAGGCGCGGTTGGAACACCAGGCGCAGTTCGTTGCGGTCCAGGACCTTGCGCAAGGCCGCCGAGATCGTCGCGCGTTGGCGGATCTCGATGTCCATCGCCTCGGTGTAGCGCATGAAGGTGCGCCGGCCGGCGGCCTTGGCCTGGTACATCGCGGTGTCGGCGTGCTTGAGCAGGTCGGTCGGGACCTGGGCGTGGTCCGGGTAGAGGCTGATGCCGATCGACGGCGAGATCGCCACGTCGTGGCGTTCGTCGAAATCCAGCGGCGCCTCGAAGGCCTTGATCAGGCGGCGGGCGACGTCTTCGGCCTGTTCCGGCGTTTCCAGGTTTTCCAGCACGACGGTGAATTCGTCGCCGCCCAGGCGGGCGACGGTGTGCTCGGCGCCGACGGTTTCCTGCAGGCGCACCGCGGCGGCGCGCAGGATGCGGTCGCCGGCGGCATGGCCGAGCGAGTCGTTGATGTCCTTGAAGCGGTCCAGATCGAGGAACAACAGGGCGATGCGATGGCCGTGGCGGCGCGCCCGCACGATCGCCCGCGACAGCCGCTCCGACAACAGGGTGCGGTTGGGCAGGCTGGTCAGGGTGTCGTAGTTGGCCAGATAGCGCAGTTCTTGCTCGGCGCGCTTCTGGTCGGTGATGTCGGTCAGCACGGCGACGTAATGGCCGCGCTGGCCGCTGCTGTCGAGCACGATGCTGGCCTGCAGCCAGCACAGGAATTCGTTGCCGTCCTTGCGCTGCTGCCAGATCTCGCCGGACCAGCGGCCGCTGCGCTGCAACTCGTCGCGCATGTCGCTGTAGAACTCGGGATCGTGCTGGCGGCTGTCGAGCAGGCCGGTGGTCTGGCCGATGACTTCGTTCTCGGGGTAGCCGGTCATGCGCGAGAACGCCGGGTTGATCGAGACGAACACGAAGTCGCGGTCGAACACCGCCACCGCTTCGGCCATCGAGCGCAGCACCTCGCTGGAAATGCGCCGCTCGCGTTCGGCGCTGCGCACCGCGGTGACGTCGCGGCCGGTGCCGGCGACGCGCACCGGCAGGCCCTCGGCGTCGCGTTCGACGACCCGGCCGCGGGCCCGCACCCAGCCCCATTCGCCCTTCGGCGTGCGCATGCGGTGTTCGGACAGGAACAGCGCGGCGTCGCCCTTGAGGTGCTTGCGCAGCAGTTCGGTGACGCGGCCGAGGTCGTCGGGATGGATCTCGTGGTCGTCGGCGATGTCGGCCTGCACGCCGATCTCCGGCGACTGCGGGTTGTGGTCGTCGACGCGCATGCGGTGCAACTCGCGCCGCTTCAGGTCGTAGTCCCAGAATTGTTCGCCGGACGCCCACAGCGCCAGCTTGAGGCGTTCTTCGCGTTCGCGGATCTGGGCGAAGTAACCGCGTTCGCGCTGGCGGGCGACGTGCCAGCGCCAGCCGAAGCTCAGGGCCAGACCGAGCGCGGCCAACGCCGCCAGGGCGATCGCCAGCGGATGCCGCCACAAAGGCGGCTCGACGTTGACCGGGATGCGCAGTTCCTGGGTATTCCAGACCCCGTCGCGGTTGGTCGATTGGGCGCGGAAGACATACCGGCCGGGCGGCAGGCGGGTGTAGGTGATGTCCTGGCGCGGGCCGTTGTCGATCCAATCGCGGTCGAAACCGTCCATGCGGTAGCGATAGCGGATGCCGCTGTTCGGGCCGAAGTCGAGGGCGCCGATGCGCAGGCGCAGGATGCCGGCGTCGTTGGGAATCTCCAGCCGGGTCGACTGCCACAGCGTGCTCGAACCGGCGCTGGTGTCGGAGCCGATCCAGGCCCCGAGCAGGCGCACCGGCGGGGTGTAGCGCGAGTCGGCGATGCGCGCCGGGTCGAACACGTTGAGGCCGCGCACGCCGCCGAAGGCGATGCGGCCGTCGGCGAGGATGTCGACCGCGCCGGCGTTGAATTCCAGGTCCTGCAGGCCGTCGGCCAGGCCATAACGGCGCACCAGCGAGGCGCCACTGTCGAAGCGCAGGATGCCGGCGTCGGTGCCGAGCCAGAGGCGGCCGGCCGGACGTTCGGCGATCGAGAACACCACCGGCACCGGGTGGTCGCCGAGCACTTCGGCCAGCGGGTGGTCGAAGCGGATGCGGCCGTCGCTGTGTTCGACCACCCGGCTCAGGCCGGCCTGGGTGCCGACCCAGATCGAGCCGTCGGCGGACTGGTGCACGGCACGGACGAAGTTGCCCGGCAGGCTGTCGGCCTCGTCGGTGGCATGGCGGTAGTGGCGCAGATAGCCGGTGGCCGGGTCGAGCAGGTCCAGGCCGTCGCCGGTGCCGAACCAGATCCGGCCCTTGGTGTCTTCGAGCACGGCGTTGACGCGCGGATGGCTCAGGCCCTTGGAATCGCCTTCGCGATAGGCGTAGCGGACCAGGGCGCCGGTCTCGGGCAGGTAGTGCAGGGCGCCGATGTCGTCGCTGCCGAGCCAGAGGCTGCCGTCGCGGGCGAAGGCCAGCGAGCGCAGGGCGACGTCGCGGTAGCCGCGCAGATCGATGCTCTCGACCCGGCGGGTGGCCGGGTCCAGGCGCAGCAGGCCCTGGCCGGTGGCGAGCCAGAGCCGGGTCGGTGGCAGCGAGGCCGGCGGATTCGGGTTGTCGGCCTCGGGGCAGGGTTCGCGGGCGATCGCGGCGATGCGGCGGGCGCCGGCGTTGGCCGGCAGCAGCGCGGTCATGTCCTGGAAGCGGTCGGCGCCCAGGTCGTAGCGGCGCAGATGGCCGTTGTCGGTGCCGATCCAGATCGCGCCGAGGTCGTCCTGGGCCAGGCTGCGGATGCTGGCGTCGGAGGCGCCGGCGCCGGTGCGGTCCTCGTCGAGGTCGAGGACGTAGCTGAAGCGGGTGCCGCGCGGGTCGGCGACGGCGACGCCGCGGTACTGGCCGCCGGCCCAAAGCAGGCCGCCGTGGTCGATCATCAACGCTTCGATGGTGTCTTCGGGCAGGGTCGCCTCGACACCGGGCTCGGCGTGCACGCGCTGGGAGTGGCCGGTCTCGGGGTCGTGGCGGTACAGGCCGTTGCCGAAACCGGAGATCCAGATCCGCTGGTCCGGCGCTTCGATCAGGGCCCGCGCATCGCGCAGCGTCGCCAGGGCCTCGTCCTCGACCTTGACCAGGATGCCGGTGTGGCCGTCGAGCCGGTACAGGCCGTCGACGCCGCCGGCCCAAAGCCGGCCGCGCCGATCGATCAACACGCTGCGCAGCACTTGGGCGGCGCCGATGCGTTCGATCTTGCCGCTCGGCAGGATCCGGTACAGGCCGGCCGCGCTGGCGAACCAGGCGGTGCCGTCGCGGGCGAGGGCGAGTTCCTGCCAGGGCGATTGCCGGCTCAGTTCGCCGGGCAGGGCCAGCAGCAGCTCGCGCGCGCCGCTGCGCGGGTCCATGCGCTCAAGGCCGGCCAGGGTGCCGATCAGCAGCGAGTCGCGCCATGGCAGCAGCGAGACGATCTGGCGCCCGGCCTGCGAATCCGGCGGTTCGTAGCGGTGGATCGCGCCGCTGGCCAGGTCGAGCCGGGCCAGGTATTCGGAATGGGTGCCGATCCAGATCGCGCGCTGGCCGTCGAGGGCGAGCGCGGTGACGTAGCTGTCGGGCAGGCTGGCCGGATCGCGCGGGTCGTGCCGATAGGGCACGTAGCGCTGGCCGTCGTAGCGGTGCAGGCCGCCCTGGGTGCCGACCCAGATGAAACCGTGCGCGTCCTGGGTGAAGGCGGTGACCGAGTTCTGGCTGAGCCCGAGCTCGCTGCCCAGGCGCGAGAAGTAGAAGTCGCGCGTGGCCGCATCGGCACGCTGGGGCAGCGCCGCCATGCACAGGAGCAAGGCGATCAGGCCGGCAGTCAGCAGGGCGACAGGGGAAGAGGAACGCACGGACACCGTGGCGTGAAGCGCAACAGCCCGCAGTTTAGGCAGGCGCCCGTTGCGGCAACAAGCACTACGGACTCGAATCGCCAGACAGGACAGGATCCTGCGGCTTTCTTCACGCCGCCTGCATTCGCCCGGCATTGCTAAACTGCGGCAACCCTCACGACTTGATGCCTGTGGCCGCGATCGAACTGCCCCTGTTGTCCGATGTCGATGCCGAGAGCCGCACGCTCTCGCTCGGCGCTTCCGCTTCCGAACTGCACGGCGCCTTGTGCGGCTGGCTCGCCGGCGGCGGCGCATCGGTGCGCGACTGGCCCGCGCGCGTGCTGGCCGACCCGGCCGTCGCGACGCCGGCCGAGAACGGCGCGCTGGATCGCCTGCGCAACGCCAGCGCCTCGCAGCTCGGCGATCGCAGCTTCGGCTTCGATCTGCTGCTGCCCGATAGCGAAGCGCCCTTGTCCGAACGCAGCGGCGCCTTGTTCGACTGGTGCCGCGGTTTCCTCGGCGGTTTCGGCCTCGCCGCCGGCGAGGCCGCCTCGCTGTCGGAGGAAAGCCGCGAAGCGCTCGGCGATCTGGCCCGTCTGGCCGCGGCCTCGCCGCAGGACGACGGCGACGAAGACGACGAAGAAGCCTTGACCGAGATCGAGGAGTTCGTGCGCATCGTCGCGCTGTTGTTGCACGGCGACGTGGCGATGGCGGCGCAGCACCGCCATCGGCTGAACTGACATGAACGCCGCGCTGTCGATGCCGGCCAAGGCCTATGTGCGCCGGCGCAAGCAGTTGATGACGATGGCCGGCGACGACGCGATCGTGATCGTGCCGTCGGCCAACGAGCATATCCGCAGCCGCGATACCCACTACCCGTTCCGCCAGGACTCCGACCTCAGCTACCTGACCGGTTTCCCGGAACCCGAGTCGGTGCTGGTGCTGGTGCCGGGCCGGCGCCATGGCGAGACCTTGCTGTTCTGCCGCGAGCGCGATCGCGAACGCGAAGCCTGGGACGGCCCGCGCTACGGCCCGGAAGGCGCGGTCGAGGCCTTCGGTCTCGACGACGCGTATCCGATCACCGACCTCGACGACATCCTGCCGGGCCTGCTCGAAGGCCGCTCCCGGGTGTACTACCACTTCGGCCGCGACGCCGAGTTCGACCTCAAGCTGATCGGCTGGCTCAACCGCGTGCGTGCGATGGTGCGCCAGGGCGCGCAGCCGCCGCACGAATTCCTCGAGCTGGGCCATCTGCTCGACGAGCTGCGCCTGTTCAAAGACCGCGACGAGGTGCGCTTCATGCAGCGTGCCGCCGACATCAGCGTACTCGCCCACGAAGCGGCGATGCGCGCGGCGCGGCCCGGCGTGCGCGAGTACGAGCTGCAAGCCGAAATCGAATGCGTGTTCCGCCGCCACGACGCCGAGCCGGCTTACGGCAGCATCGTCGGCGCCGGCAGCAACGCCTGCGTGTTGCACTATCGCGCCAACAGCGCGGCCTCGTCCGACGGCGACCTGGTCCTGATCGACGCCGGCGCCGAGTACCGCGGTTACGCCGCCGACATCACCCGCACGTTTCCGGTCAACGGCCGCTTCAGCGCGCCGCAACGCGCGCTGCACGACCTGGTCGGCGCGGCCCAGGCCGCGGCCCTGGCGCAGGCGCGTCCCGGCGTGGCCTACGAGGCCGGCCATCTGGCCGCGGTCGAAACCTTGACCGAAGGCCTGCTGCAACTCGGCCTGCTCAAGGGCAAGCTGGAAAAGAACCTCGCCGAAGGCCATTACAAACGCTTCTATCGGCACAAGACCGGGCACTGGCTGGGCATGGACGTGCACGACGTCGGCGAATACCGCCTCGACGGCGAGTCGCGCCTGCTCGAGCCGGGCATGGTGTTCACCATCGAGCCCGGGCTGTACGTGTCGCCCGACGACAGCAGCGTCGACCCGAAATGGCGCGGCATCGGCATCCGCACCGAAGACGACGTGCTGATCACCAAGGACGGCCATCAGGTGCTGACCGACCGGCTCGCGCGCAGCGCCGACGAGATCGAGGCCTTGATGGCGCGGTGAGCGCCGTCGCCACGAATCTATCCCTGTAGGAGCGACGTGAGTCGCGACCGCGACCTCGCACTATCGCGTCGATTCTGGCCGCAGCCCTGGTCAGGGTAGGAGCGGCGCCTACTGGATTTCCTTCGGTCACAAGCCGCGACATCGCTGTGGCGATCTCGCGGCGTCTTTCTCAAGCAAGATCAGGATCAAGATCGAATCCAAAGCTTCCGCCACTAAAGCGGCGGGTTACTTTCTTTTGCCTAAAGCAACAAAGTCTGTCTGGATTCCCTTCGGTCAAAGGTAACCAAAGGAAGTTGCTTTTTCTTGAATCACAGGCCCGCACGATCGTTGCATCCGCGGGGCTCTACATACGGGACATCCCTGTCCCGATGAAAAACGGCCCGCATCCTTGCGGGCCGCCCTCCGGGTCTTCTGTTGCCTTCGCTAGTGCCAAGCTGCGCACAGCAATAGCAGCAACAGTTGGCTGTCGCGTGTTTTCAGTGCATCAGCCGCCGCCGTTCGCGGCGGCATCGCAGTCGAAAACGCCGGACGTGTGGTCAGCGGGCCGAGTCTTACGCCGCCGGGCCCATGCGCTCCAGCACCAGCTCGACGAAACGGCTGAGCTTGGGCAATGGCTGGCGGTCGCGCGGGTACAGCAGATGCACCGGACGCGGCGGCGGCAGTTGCTCGGCGAACAGGGGCAGTAGCCGGCCGGCGGCGAGGTCGTCGGCCAGCAACACCTCGGGCTGCAGCAGGATGCCGCAGCCGGCCACCGCCGCGCGCCGCAGCGCCTCGCCGTTGTTGGAAGCGAAGCGCCCGCGCAGACGCAGCGGTTCGGCGGCGATGTGCTCGAAACGCCAACCGGCATCGTGATTCCACAGCAGATGGTTGAGGCAGCTGTGGCCGACCAGCTCGCGCGGGTCGCTCGGCGTACCGTGCTTGTTTAGATACTCGGGGGAAGCGCAGACGATCATCCGGTACGGCCGCAGGGGGCGTGCGACCAGATGATCCGAATCCGGCAAGGGCCCGATCCGGATCGCGACGTCGAAGGCCTCGGCGATCAGGTCGGACATGCGGTCGCTGAGCACCAGTTCGACCGCGACCTCGGGATGGCGCTGCAGGAATTCGGTGACCACCATGGCGACCGCATTGCCGCCGAGGGTGACCGGCGCGGTGATGCGCAAGCGCCCGCTCGGCTGGCCGTCGTGACGCAGGCGTTCGGCGACCGACTCGGCGTGGCGGACCTGGTCGAGGATGCGCCGGCAGTCCTCGAGAAAGCTCTCGCCGACCTCGGTCAGGCGCTGCTTGCGCGTATCGCGCTGCAGCAGGCGCGCGCCGAGATGCGCTTCCAACTGGTGCACATGTTTGCCGACCATCACCGCCGACAGGTTCTGGGCCTGGGCCGCGGCGGCGAAACTGCCGGTGTCGGCGACCGCGACGAACACGGCCATGCTGCGCAGCTTGTCCAAGGGCTAACCCGCGGTTAGGGGAGCCCGAAATCCTAGCGCATTCACCGTCGATGCCGCGGCGAGCAGACTGGCCGCCTGTCTCTCATCCCGGAGTTCCCATGAAGATCCTCATCGTCGGTGCCAGCGGTACCCTCGGCCGTGCCGTGGCCGAACGCCTCGCCCCGCAGCACGAGATTCTGGCCGCCGGCCGCAGCAGCGCCGATTACCCAGTTGACATCACCGACGACGCCAGCGTCGAGGCCTTGTTCCGTCGCACCGGCAAGCTCGACGCCATCGTCTCCACCGCCGGCGTGCTGCACTTCGGCCCGCTCGAAACGATGCGCCCGGCCGACTTCGCGCTGGGCCTCAACGACAAACTGCTCGGCCAGGTGCGCCTGGCCCTGCTGGGCCAGCACCACCTCAACGACGGCGGCTCGATCACCCTGACCACCGGCATCGTCGCCGAAGAACCGATCCGTGCCGGCGCCAACGCCAGCGCCGTCAACAACGCGATCGAGGGCTTCGTGCGTGGCGCCGCCTTCGAATTGCAGCGCGACCTGCGCATCAATGCCGTCAGCCCGAACGTATTGACGGAGTCGTGGCAGGCCTACGGCGCGTTCTTCCCTGGCTTCGAACCGGTCACCGCGGCGCGCGCGGCGTTGGCGTATCAGCGCAGTGTGGAGGGGATTCAGAGTGGGCGGGTGTTCAAGGTGTGGTGAGGGATGGGTGGTCGTGCGGGTTGCAAGGCCGATGATGCATTTTGCGGTTGCCGTTGCAGTTGCAGTTCGCCGTTGCCGTAAAGATTCTGCTGTGGCTGTGGCTGTGGCTGTGGCTGTGGCTGTGGCTGTGGCTGTGGCTGTGGTCTTGGTTGTTGCTGTGCGCAGCCCTGCACTCGCGAAGGCAATCGAAGACCCGGAGGGCGGCCCGCAGGGATGCGGGCCGTTTTTCATCGGGACAGGGATGTCCCGTATGAAAAATCCCTGCGTCGGCATCGAGCGCGCGGGCCCTTGATTCAAAGAAAAGCATTTTTCTTTGGTTACCTTTCTTTTGTTGCTTATGACAAAAGAAAGTAACCCGCCGCTTTAGTGGCGGAAGCTTTTGGCGTTTGATCTTGCTTCGCTTCTAAAAAGCTACAAGCAAGTGCAGAGCTTCCGTCCGCTCACGCGGCCGGGTTACTTTCTTTTGCTAAGCCCAAAAGAAAGCTAACCAAAGAAAAGGGCTCTCCTTGCAAGGGCACAGGCCACGAGTGCGATGCTGTCGCCGGGATTTTCCGATAAGACGTCCCTGTCTTATCGGAAAACGGCGCACGTCCTGTGCGCCGCCCTCCGGGTCTACTGTTGACCGGCAAAGCGGCAAAGCGGCAATGCAGATCAAAATCTCGGCAACGGCAACGGCAACGGCAACGGCAACGGCAACGGCAACGGCAACGGCGGGGCTTGGACGCCGCGCCGGCCGCCCTCTCATCACAAATGCCGCGGCACCCGCGCCTGCAATAAAGCGACCAGCTCCGGCGCCATGTACTCGTACTCGTCCGAAATATCCAGACAAACCACGCGCTTGCCGCGCAGCTGCGCCCGGAACTTGCGCTGCAGCTTGCTGCGCTGCGCCTTTTCCATCACGAAGATCAGCTCGGCCCACTCGACCTGTTCGGCGCCGAGCGGCTGCTCGGCGTCGTGATTGAGGCCGGCCGAGGCGACGTCGAGGTCGTCGCGCACGGCGAATACCTGTTCGGCGGTCGGGCTGCGCAGCTTGTTCTGGCTGCAGACGAACAGGATGCGCCGCACGCGGGGTTCAGGCCGCTTCCGCGAAGCCGTCGCGGGTCAGGTTGACCGGCGCGGCGTCGGTGCAGACCACGTCGTCTTCGATGCGGATGCCGCCGAAGGGGCGGAACTGTTCGATGCGGTCCCAGTCGACGCTGCCGGCGTGTTCGCCCTGCTTGAGGCCGTCGAGCAGCAGGTCGACGAAGTACAGGCCGGGTTCGATCGTCACCGCCATGCCAGGTTCGAGCACGCGGGTCATGCGCAGGTAGGGATGGCCGGCGGGCTTGTCGATGCGGCCGCCGCGGTCGGAGGCGGCGAAGCCGGCGACCTCGTGCACCTGCAGGCCGATGCCGTGGCCGATGCCGTGCGGGAAGAACACGCCGCTGACGCCGGTCGCCACCGCCGCTTCCGGCGAGACTTTGAGCACGCCGACGTCCTTGAGGATGCCGGCCAGGGCCAGGTGGGCGTCGAGGTGGATGCGTTTGTAGTCGGTACCGGCGCGGACCTGGTCGCACATCGTCCGCTGCGCGGCATCGACGGCGTCGATCAGGGCCTGGAATTCGCCGCCGCCGTCGCTGGCGTAGGTGCGGGTGATGTCGCAGGCGTAGCCGTGATGGCTGGCGCCGGCGTCGATCAGGAAGCTGCGCGACTGCGCCGGGGCTTCGCGGTCGAGTTCCATGTAGTGCAGCACCGCGCCGTTGCGGTTGAGGGCGACGATGTTGCCGTAGGGCAGTTCGTTGGCATCCTGGCGCGCGGCGGCGCAATAGGCCAGGTGGATGTCGAACTCGCTTTTGCCGGCGCGGAACGCGGCTTCGGCGGCGCGGTGCGCGCGCACGCCCTTGCGCGTGGCTTCGCGCATCATCGCCACTTCGTACGGCGTCTTGTAGGCGCGGTGGTATTCGAGATAGTCGATGACCGCCGGCGGGTTGTTCGGCACGAAGGCGCGGTCGCTGCCGGCGCCGAGCGCGCTCTGCGCTTCGCCGAGAATCGCGCAGCGCGCCGGGTCCTTGGGCAGGTGGGCCAGCGCTTCCTCCGGCTGGCGGATCACGATCACCTCGAAGTGATCGACCCACCAGCCATTAGGGGCCTGCGGCACGACGTGCCAGTAGTCGAACGGCTGCAGATAGATCAGCTTGGGCTTATGGCCCGGCGTGGCCACCAGCCAACTGCCGGGGTTGCGGGTCAGCGGCACCCAGGCCTTGAACTGCGGGTTCACCGCATAGGGGTAATCGCGATCGTCGAAGACCTGGTAGTGCAAGGTGCCGCTCGGCACCACCAGGTGATCGAACCCGCCGCGTTCCAGCGCCTGCTCGCAGCGGCGCTGCAGTTCGGCGAAGTGCTGCCGGTACAGGGCGTGGGTGTCGAGGGCGGACGGATCGGCGGTGCGGGCGGAAGCGTTCATTGCGGGCCTGGCCTGGAGGAAACCGGCCCATTTTGCCGCAATTCGCCGGGGCAGGATTTGCGCCGGCGGGGGCAGGACCTTCGCTTCGGCCCTCTCGCCTTGCACTGCCTGCGCTCGCCGCAGGCGCGACAGGGAGAACAACCAGGTGCGGGAAGCGCTTACTCGTAGCTGCCGCCGGGCAGGTCCAGCCACTGGCGCAGGTGCTGCATGCCGTCTTCGGGCATGGCGATGAAGCGGAAGCCGGTCCAGGTCTGGCCGGGCACGCTGGCGCGGTCCTGCCACAGCAGATGGGCGCCGACTTCGATCGGCGAGGTGTGCTGGGGGGCGTCGCGCAGGTTGAAGCGCAGTTGGTACAGCGCGTCGTCGACCAGCGGGGTGTTGGCGATCAGCATCATCCCGGTCTCGGACAAGTTGCCCAGATGGCCGATCACGGTCTCGGTCATGGTGTCGACGACCTGCACGGTTTCGGCGAGTCGGCGGCGACGGGTGCGGCGGAATTCTTCGTTCATGGGCCTGCCCTCATGCGCCGGCCGGATCGGCCGTGCGTTTGCCGCCGAAACCGCGCAGCACGTCGAGCGCGGCGTGCCAGGCGCGATCGACCAGGCGGCTGCGTTCCTCGACGACCACCCGCGCCTGGCCGCGCGCCATCATCCGGGCGAGACTGTCCAGCGATTGTTCGCCGACCCGCTGGCCGCGTTGATTGACGAACAAGGCGTTGTCGGTGACCGGACTGAACCACGACAGGCGCCGGCGCACCGCGTCGCCTTGTTGGTTCTGCACGAACTCGAACCAGGTGCCGAACGGCAGGTTGCGGATTTGTTCCCAGCACTGCTGCTCGTCGGCGGTGCGCGCAGGCAGGATCGAACGGGCCGGGCCGGCGTCTTCGCCGAGGCGGCTGCGCGAACGCAGTTTCATCGCCAGTTCGGTGCGCGAGGCGGCATCGTCTTCGTGCGCGGGGCCGACCGTGAGCTGGCGCGAAATCGCGCGGGCGTCGTCGCCGTGGTAGCCGACCTGGGTCAACGCGTGTTCGATGTCGGCGTCGAGCCCGCACGGCATCGGCGCATCCGCGCCGGTGAGGTTGGCCGAGACGATCTGCCGTGTCGTTTCCAATTGCCGCTGCCAGGCTTCGGATTCTTCGCCGTGGCGCAGCAGGGTCAGGGTGAGCACGTCGGCCCAGGCCTGGTTGAGCAGGGTCTGGACGAAACGCGGCAGGCGCTGCTCGGCGGTGTGCTGTTCGATCGCCTCGCTGGCCAGGCGCTTGGCCATCTCGAGCTTTTCCTTGCCGCGCGCGGCCTCGACGTGGCGCCGTTCGGAAACTTCGGCCTTGCGCGCCAGGTTCTGCAGTTGTTCCTGCAAACGCAGGTTGGCGGCATCGAACACGTCCGCGCCGCTGTCGTAGTGCTCGACCACGTGGTCGACGGCCTGGCGCAGCGGCTCGTGCAACTGCGGATCGACGTCTTCGCTCGGCGTCCAGCGCGCGCCGGCTTCGGCGACGGTGTTGAGCAACTGCAGCGCCGGGTGCTCGGTTTGCTCGAGCAGGCTGCGGTCCCGCAGTGCGGCGTGCAGCAAGGGCGCCTGCAGACGGTTGAGCAGGGTCGAGATCGTCGCGTCGCCGCGCAGGCGCTGCTCGATCTCGTCGTAGAGCATGTCGAGCAGATCGAACACGTCGCCGTCGTCGCGCGACAGCGTGGCGACCGTACCCGGCGGGGGCTCGCTGTGTTCCAGCAGCGACTGGCGCAGCTCGGCGATCTTGCGCAGCGGCTGCGGGCCGTGCGGCAGTTCGTCCTTGAGCCGGTTCAGCATCGACAACACCTCGGCGGTGTCCATGGCCGCGGCCGGCACGGCGACCGCGCTGCGTGGACGCAGCTTGTCGACCAACTCGCGGCGCTCGCCGAGCCATTGCTGCAGGGTCGCGAAATCGGTTGCGTCCGGTGCCCGCGCCACCGCTTGCTGGCCCGGCCAGGCGGTGTGCGGACGCTCGTCGCCGGGCCGCGCCGACGGCGAGGCTCCCGTGTGCGGTATGCGGTTCTTGTCGGGCACCGGTTCGCGGCGCGTGGCGTCGGCGGGCGCGGCCTCGCCCTGGGGCGTAGCGTTGGGGCGCGTGCGCAGCGGCACGAACGACAGGCTCGGCAGCACGTTCTCGCGCGCGAGCAGGGCGTTCATGGCCTCGACCATCTGCGCATAGCCCAGCATCACCTGCTGGTCGAACACACGAAACAGATCCAGGCGCGAGTCCTGGCCGATCTGCAGCGGCTGGCAGACGTCGGCGAAGATCCGGATCAGGCGGTGCGGGCCGACCGGCAGGCGTTCGGCATCGAAGGCCGGCGCGCCGGCGAGCACGCCGAAGCGTTGGCCGAGCAGCAACAGGCCGAGGCCGGCGCGCGATTCGTGGCGGCTGGCGATGCTGCGCAGCACCGTGTTCTCGTCGACCTCGCTGTCGTCGACCAGGCGCAGGTCGCTGAAACTGGGCAGGATCGTCGCTTGCGAACGCGGCGCGACCGGCTGGCGTACGCGGGTCAACGCGGTTTCCAGCGCGACCAGATAGCGCGGGATCAGGTCGGCGCGGCGCAGCCGGACCAGGCGCAGGGTTTCCAGATAACCCGATTGCAGGCTCGGGTTGCGGGCCTGGTCGGCCTGGCGGAACAGCTGCTGCTCGAACTCGGCGAGCATCCGTTCCATTTGCGGCGCGGTTTCGTCGGAGATCAGGGCGTACAGCTGCTCCAGCAACCGGCGCACGCGACGGGGCAGCGCGGCCGTGGCCAGGGTGGCCCGCGGCGGCGAGGCGTCCAGAGGATCAAACGTGGCGGACATGTGGATTCGGTACTGACGACCTCAAGATATAACCACGCCTCCCCGGCGCTCGCCAACTCGAAGCGGTCCGACGACGACCGCGCGTGGGCGTGCAGCCGACAGGAGGCGGCCAATGGCACTAACGCGAACGACCCGCACGGGCGGCCAAAGGCGAGTGTCCGCCGGGGCCGGTCGCGGGCTTGTGAGGCCCGGCACCTGCCGCGGCCCCCGGTTTACGACCGGGGCAAGCCGCTCAGTCGGTGATCGATCGGCCCTCAGTCGGGCAGGAACAACGCCACCACGTCGTTGGTGAAGCAGCGCCCCAGCTCGGTCGGACGGACCCGGTCGCCGCTTTGTTCCAGCCAGCCGGCGTCGAAGGCGGCCTGCAGTTGCGTGGCGATGGCGGCGCGGGCCAGGCCGGTGCGGGCCTCGTAGTCGGCCAGCGAAAAGCCCTCGACCAGGCGCAGCACGTTGAGCATGTACTCGAACGGCCGCCGCTCCGGCGCGATGCGGTCGTCGCCGCCGATGCCGGCTTCGGTGCCGGCCTTGGCCAGGTATTCGGTCGGGTGCTTGTGCTTCCAGCGCCGCAGGATGGCCTGCTCGGCGCCGAGGGTGATCTTGCCGTGGGCGCCGGCGCCGATGCCGAGGTAGTCGCCGTAACGCCAATAATTGAGGTTGTGCGCGCAACGGCGCTGCGGCCGCGCATAGGCGCTGACCTCGTAATGCTCGTAGCCGCGTGCGGCGATCAAGGCCTGGCAGTGCTCCTGGATATCCCAGGCGCTGTCCTCGTCGGGGATGCCCTGCGGCGGCCGCGCCGCGAATACGGTGTTGGGTTCCAGGGTCAGCTGGTAATGCGAGAGGTGGGCCGGGTCGAGGGCGAAGGCCCGCTCCAGGTCGCGCTCGGCCATCGCCAGGGTCTGGCCGGGCAGGGCGTACATCAGGTCGAGGTTGAGGTTGTCGAAACCGGCGTCCTGCGCCAGTTTGACCGCGGCCTCGGCCTCCTGGCTGTCGTGGATGCGGCCCAGGCGCTGCAGGCAGCCGTCGTCGAAGCTCTGGATGCCGAAGCTGAGCCGGTTCACCCCGGCGGCGCGATAGAGCTCGAAACGGCCGTGCTCGGCGGTACCGGGGTTGGTTTCCAGGGTGATTTCGCAACCCGGCGCGAAGCGCAGGCGGGCGCTGGCGCCCTGCAGGAAGCGGTCGATGAACTCGGGCGGGAACAGGCTAGGGGTGCCGCCGCCGAAGAACACGCTGTGCACCGGCCGGCCCCAGACCAAGGGCAGGTCGTGCTCCAGGTCGGCCAGCAAGGCGTCGACATAGGCGTCGTAGGGCAGGGCGCTGCCCTTGCCGCCTTTGTATTCGTGCGAGTTGAAATCGCAGTACGGGCATTTGCGCACGCACCAGGGCAGGTGGACGTACAGCGACAACGGCGGGGTGGTCAGGGTATCGCTCAAACAGCGCTCGACCGGACCCGAGGGCCCGGAAACAGTCGGAAGGGGCCGACAGCTTACCGGTCGCGCGTCGCGCCGTAGCGGGTGACGGCGAGCAGGGCGCGCAGATTGGCGTCGATCGCCACGTCCGGGCGGGCCTGGACGACCAGCCGCATGATCGTGGCCAGGGGCTCGGCGCTGCCGTCGCCGGAGGTTTCGCCGTCGAAAATGGTGGCGGTGTTCCAGCGCCGGTGCGGCGCCGGGGACAGGCGCAGTTCCAGGGTCGAGGTCAGGCGCAGGCGCCCGTCCTTGGCCCGGTGCAGGGACATGCCCACTACCTCGCCCGGGGCGAAGCGGCGGGTGCGATGGGCGGTGGTGATGTTGGCGTAGCCGATGGTATGGCCGGGGCTGGCTTGCAGGCTGACCCGTTGGATGGCGGCCAGAGCGACCAGCCCGACCAGGGTCGCCAGCAGCCACAGCGCCAGCTCGATCTCCGAGCTGAAGCTGTTGGTCTGGTGGGTGCCGGCGCTGAGGCCGTCCTGGCGGATCCAGATCGCGATCGGCATCGCCAGCAGGTACAGCACGGCCACCGACAGTACGGTGTGGCCGCCGGTGCGAAAGGCGCGTCGGGGCGGAGCGGCGGCGCGCATCATCCGGTTCACCTGGCGACCTCCGGCAGGCGCTCGCGCAGCGCCGCCAGGGCGCGGGCGCGGTGGCTGACGCGGTTCTTGAGGGCGTCGTCGATCTCGCCGGCGGACACGTCGTACTCGGTGTCGTAGAACACCGGCTGGTAGCCGAAACCGCGCTCGCCCTGGCGTTGGTGCAGGATGCGGCCGTGCCAGATGCCTTCGGCGATGACCGGGCGCGGGTCGCCGGCGTGGCGCAGCAGCACGATCACCGCATAGAAATGCGCGCCGCGCTGGGCGTCCGGCACGTCCTTGAGGGCGGCGAGCAGTTTGTCGATATTGGCCTGGGCGTCGCCGTGCTGGCCGGCGTAGCGGGCCGAGTACAGGCCGGGGGCGCCGCCGAGCGCGTCGACGCAGATGCCGGAATCGTCGGCCAGGGCCGGCAGCCCGGTGACCGCGGCCGCATGACGGGCCTTGAGCAGCGCATTCTCGACGAACGTACTGCCGGTTTCCTCGATGTCCTCGACCCCCAGATCCGTTTGCGCCACCAGTTCGATGCCGGTGTCGCCGAGCAGGTCGCGCAGTTCCGCCAGCTTCCCGGCGTTGCTGCTGGCCAGCACTAATCTCATGCTTTCAGTTCCAGCAAATCCCAGCGATTACCGTACAGGTCTTCGAACACGGCGACCGTGCCGTAGGTCTCGACGCGCGGAGTTTCCATGAAGCGCACGCCGTGCCCGACCATCGCCGCGTGGTCGCGCCAGAAGTCGTCGGTGTGCAGGAAAAAGCCGACCCGGCCGCCGGTCTGGTTGCCGATGCGCGAGCCTTGTTCCTCGCCGACGGCCTGGGCCAGCAACAGCGCGGTCTGGGCGTCGTCGGCGGGCGCGACCCGGACCCAGCGTTTGCCGCCGCCCTGGTCGATGTCCTCGAGCAGGACGAATCCCAGTGCCTGGGTGTAGTAAGCGATGGCTTCGTCGTAATCGGCGACGACGAGGGCGATGCTGCCGATGCTGCGATTCATGGCGGACCTTGCTGAGGGGCCGTCGCCATCGCCTTCGGTAGGAGGGCGGGCGAAGCCGGCCGAATGGAGAGGAGGGAGGACGCGACGGTCCGGCAGAAAGCACAATCCCCGGTCGTCGCGATGATGCGCGTGCCCGAGCGTGTCGCCCTCGAGCCCGCTGCAGATTGGCACGCCGCCGCCGTTATACGAAGCCCGGCTTCGTGCATCCGTGAAGGGTTTCGTGGTTCTGGTGGCGTGCTCGTGCTTGGACTACAAGGACGGCGTTGCGATGCGCGTCGAGCCCGCACGTTGCGTTCAGTTCAACGCTGCGCGTGTGTCTTCAACGCTGCGCGTATCGCGTATATCGATCAAGCGCATCGCCTTGCCGGCGAAAGCGGCGCCCGTCTTGGCCCTTGTCTCCGAAAACCAGGGAAAACCGTTGGATTTCGACTTTCGTGGGAATGACACAGAGAGCGCGGGATGGGCGCAGCGGGCGATGCAGGAGCGACTGTCCACGCGGGCCTGCCGCGCTGGAAAGATTGGTGTGCCGCAGCGAGACGGGCACGCAAGCGGAGCGAAACGATGGCAGCGGCTTCGAGCCCGCATCCGGACTCGAAGCCGTCCGCGGCGATCAGACCGCCAGCGCCTCGCGCTGCTTGAGGATCAGCTCCGCGATGCCGGCTTCGGCCAGGGCCAGCAAGCCGTCGAGCTCTTCGCGGCGGAAGGCGTGGCCTTCGGCGGTGCCCTGCAGCTCGATGAAACCGCCGCCGTCGTTCATGACCACGTTCATGTCGGTGTCGCAATCGCTGTCTTCTGCGTAATCCAGATCCAGCACCGGCACGCCGCGGTAGACGCCGACCGAGACCGCGGCGACCGCGCCGAAAATCGGGTCGCGGGCGATCTCGCGGCGCGACTGCAGCCAGCGCACCGCATCGACCAGGGCCACGTAGGCGCCGGTGATCGCCGCGGTGCGGGTGCCGCCGTCGGCCTGCAGGACGTCGCAGTCCAGGGTGATGGTGCGCTCGCCGAGCGCCTTGCGGTCGATGCAGGCGCGCAGGGCGCGGCCGATCAGGCGCTGGATTTCCAGGGTGCGGCCGCCTTGCTTGCCGCGTGCGGCCTCGCGATCGCTGCGGGTGTGGGTCGCGCGCGGCAGCATGCCGTACTCGGCCGTAACCCAGCCTTCGCCCTTGCCGCGCAGGAACGAGGGCACCTTGTTTTCGACGCTGGCGGTGCACAGCACCCGGGTCTCGCCGAAGCTGACCAGCACCGAGCCCTCGGCGTGGCGGGTAAAGCTGCGCTCGATGCGGACTTCGCGCATTTGGCCCGCGGTACGGCCGCTGGGACGGGCGAGGGGGCCGGTCGGGGCCTCGTTGGGGGCGGCGTTGGGACCGGTCATGGGCGCGAAGTTACCGTTTTGATGGCCGGCGAGTTTACCATTCGCTCCCTGTAGGCTTGGGATTCGCGAATGATTCGCAGCATGACTGCCTTCGCCAGCGGCGAACGCGTGACACCCTGGGGCACGCTCGGCTGCGAGTTGCGCTCGGTCAACCATCGTTTCCTCGAGCTCGGGGTGCGCCTGGCCGACGAACTGCGCGTGCTCGAACCGGCCTTGCGCGAGCGCATTTCCGCACGCATCAGCCGCGGCAAGCTCGACCTGACCCTGCGCCTGCGCGCGCCGGAAGGCGGCGACGCGCTGCAGCTCAACCCGACCCGGCTGCGCGAACTCAGCGATCTGGCGATCGACCTGTCGGCACGGTTCCCGGCGCTGCGCACCGAATTCACCGATCTGCTGCAGTTCCCCGGCGTGCTGCAGGCGCCGAGCACCGATCCGGCCGAATTGCAGGCCGCGGCGCTGGCGCTGCTGGACAGCGTGCTCGACGAATTCGTCGCCGCGCGCGAACGCGAAGGCGGCAAGCTCGCGACGGTCATCGGCGAGCGCGTCGACGGCATCGCCGCGATCGCCGCCGAGGTGCGCACGCTGATGCCGGCAATCCGCACCGGCCAGCGCGCCAAGCTCGAGGCGCGGCTCGCCGATCTGGCCCAGCCGGCCGACAACGGCCGCGTCGAGCAGGAGCTCGTGCTGTGGCTGCAGAAGCTCGACGTCGACGAAGAACTCGACCGTCTCGATTCGCACGTGGTCGAAGCGCGGCGCGTGCTCAAGTTGCGCGAAGCGGTCGGCCGCCGCCTCGATTTCCTGCTCCAGGAATTCAATCGCGAAGCCAACACCCTGGGCTCCAAGTCGGTCGACGCGCGCAGCTCTGCGGCCGCGGTCGAACTCAAGGTGCTGATCGACCAGGTCCGCGAGCAGATCCAGAACATCGAGTAGCCGCGATCGGGAATTCGGCATTCGGGATTCGCACAGCGCATCCCGGGTTGCCGGTTCCCGTCTCGGCGAAACCGCTTTACCCATCCCGACTCTCGAATCACGAATCACTGCCTAATGCGCGGAACCCTTTACATCGTCGCGGCCCCGTCCGGGGCCGGAAAATCCAGCATCGTCAACGCCGTGCTGGCGCGCGATCCCAACATCCGCCTGTCGATCTCGTTCACCTCGCGCCAGCCGCGTCCGGGCGAACGCCATGCCGAGCACTACCACTTCGTCAGCGCGCAGGAATTCGAGGCGATGGTCGAGGCCGGCGATTTCTTCGAGTACGCCCGCGTCCACGGCGACTGGAAGGGCTCGGCGCGGCAATCGGTCGAGCCCTTCCTGGCCGCCGGCAAGGACGTGTTGCTGGAAATCGACTGGCAGGGCGCGCGCCAGGTCCGGTCCAAGGTGCCGGATGCGGTCAGCGTGTTCATCCTGCCGCCGTCGAGGCAGGCGCTGGAGTCGCGCATGCGCACCCGCGGCCAGGACAGCGAGGCGACGATCCGTCAGCGCCTGGACGCCGCACGCGAGGAAATGTCGCATTACGGCGAGTTCGACTACGTCATCGTCAACGAAGTGTTCGACACCGCGGTCGAGGAAATGTGCGCGATCTTCCTGGCCAGCCGCTTGCGTCGCGAACCGCAGGTCGCCCGCCATTCGCGCCTGATCACCGCGCTGCTGGCCGACGAGGGCTGAGGGCCGGGAATCGGGAGTCGGAAGTCCCGACCCCGCCGCCTCCGCTTCCCCCCTTTGAAAAAGGGGGGGTAGGGGGGATTTGCTCTCGGCCGTTCCCATCCCCCAGTGCAAAGCCATCGTCACGCACCCGGCCCCGTCCCCTATCTGTCTGATTCATAAGGGCTTGGTGCAGTAAACCTTGCCCCGACCCGGCAAGCGGTCTAAACTCCCCGGTCCCCAACCGCTTGTAAAGACGGCCCACCGGCCGCCAGGAGCCCCATGGCCCGCATTACCGTCGAAGATTGCCTGGAAGTGGTCGATAACCGCTTCGAACTCGTCATGTTGGCCGCCAAGCGTGCGCGTCAGCTGGCCAACGGCGTCGAGCCGCAGCTGGACAACAGCGAAGCCAACGACAAGCCCACCGTGCTGGCACTGCGCGAAATCGCCGCGCGCCAGATCAACCCCGAATACATCGATGCGGTCGAGAAGGCCGAGCGCGAGCGCAAAGAGCGCGAAGCCCTGGAATGGGCCGCCGCCGAAGTGGTCGCCGACGACGATCTGTCGAAGAGCGACGACTGAGTGCATCCGCCCCGCGCTCCGGCGCGGGGAGTCGATCGCGGCTCCGCCTTGGCGGGCCCGTTACGTTTACGGCCCCGCCTCGGCGGGGCCGTTTTCGTTTGTGCCGCCGCCGCGGACGCTCGACGCGGTGCGCCAGGCCGCACGCCGGCCGCGAGCGCGATCACGCGCCAGCCGCGGTATCCGCCGCCTTCCGACTGCGACCGTCGGCGCATTCCTGAACGAATGTCTCGTCCTTGCGCCGCAATCGGGACCGGCCGCTTGCCTGCGCTGCCTGCGTGCCGCACCCAATATCAATGGATGCGTTGCACCTTGAGCCATCGCCCGCGTAAATTTCCGTTATGACCCCTGCCGAGCCCGCGCTGAGCACCTATCCCGCCGTTCTGGACGACACGGAGCTGCCGGACTATGTGCGCGAGCTCGAACTGGCCGCGCACTACCTGCCCGAAGCGCAGCGCCTGCAACTGCGTCGCGCCTGGTCGGTCGGCGCCGCCGCGCACGTGGGCCAGACCCGCAAGTCGGGCGAGCCCTACATCACCCACCCGGTCGCGGTCGCCAAGGTGCTGGCCGAGCAGGGGCTGGACGTCGAGACCCTGGTCGCGGCGATCCTGCACGACACCATCGAAGACACGCCGCTGACCCGCGAATGCCTGGCGACCGAATTCGGGCCGACCGTGGCCGAACTCGTCGACGGCGTCACCAAGCTCGACAAGCTGCAGTTCCGCGATCGCCAGGAAGCGGCGGCCGAGAGCTTCCGCAAGATGCTGCTGGCGATGGCGCGCGACCTGCGCGTGATCCTGATCAAGCTCGCCGACCGTCTGCACAACATGCGCACGCTCGGCGCGCAGAGCGCCGAGGCGCGCGAGCGCATCGCCCGCGAGACGCTGGAGATCTACGCGCCGATCGCCCAGCGCCTGGGCATGAATCTGATCAAGGCCGAGCTGCAGGACCTGGGTTTCCGCGCCCTGCATCCCTGGCGCCACGCGGTCATCGAAAAACGCATCCGCACCCAACCGGTGGTGCGGCGCGAGTCGCTGGTGCAGATCGAAGCGCACCTGGCCCAGCGCCTGGCGAAGGAGAAGCTTCAACACCGCTTGATCAGCCGGGTGAAATCGCCGTGGAGCATCTACATGAAGATGCACCACGAGCATAAGAGCTTCAACCAGGTCATGGACGTGTTCGGTTTCCGCGTCGTCGTGCGCAGCGTGCCGGACTGTTACCACGCCCTCGGCGTGGTGCATTCGGCCTACAAACCGCTGGATGCCCGCTTCCGCGATTTCATCGCCATCCCCAAGGCCAACGGTTACCAGTCGCTGCACACGGTGTTGTTCGGCCCCTACGGCTCGCCCGTGGAAGTGCAGATCCGCACCGAGGACATGGACCTGATCGCCGAGCGCGGCATCGCCGCGCACTGGTCGTACAAACACGGCGGCGAAGGCCCGAACAGCGCACAGTCGCGTGCGCACAGTTGGATCGCCAGTCTGGTCGAGTCGCAGCGTTCGACCGGCTCGTCGCTGGAATTCCTCGAAAACGTCAAGGTCGACCTGTTCCCGGACGAGGTCTACCTGTTCACGCCGAAGGGCGACATCATGTCGCTGCCGCGCAATTCGACCGCGCTGGATTTCGCCTACGCGGTGCATACCGACGTCGGCAATCGCGCGGTCGCCGCGCGCGTCGACGGCAAGCTGGTGCCGTTGCGCACCAAGCTGGCCAGCGGCCAGCGCGTGGAGATCATCACCGCCAAGTCGTCGACGCCTAAGCCGCAGTGGCTGGAGTTCGTCGTGTCGGGCAAGGCGCGCACCTCGATCCGCCAGCAGCTCAAGCAGCTCGAACACGAGGATGCGGTCCAGCTTGGCCACCGCATGCTCGACCGCGCGCTGGAAGTGCTGGAGACCTCGCTGGACCGCACTCCGGCGCTGCGCCTGGAAAGCTATCTCGCCGAGTATCGCTATCCGCGCCTGGAGGCCTTGCTGGCCGATATCGCCCTGGGCAACCGCATGCCGAACCAGGTCGCCCTGGCGCTGGCGCGCGAAGTGCCGGGCAAGACGCGCGGCCGTGCGATCGACCGCCCGCGGCTGCCCGAGGACAAGATCCTGATTACCGGCGCCGAGCGCGGCGTGATCAGTTTCGCCAACTGTTGCCTGCCGTTGCCGGGCGACGAAATCATGGGCTACCACACCGCCGGCAAGGGCATCGTGGTGCATCGCCTGGACTGCCCGAACGTCGCCGACTACCGCAAGTCGCCCGACCGCTGGGTCGCGATCGGTTGGGACCGCCAGGTGTCCGGCGACTTCGCCGCCGCATTGCGCATCGAAGTCGACAACCGCCCCGGCTCGCTGGCCCAGGTCGCCGCGGCGATCGCCGAGGCCGAATCCAACATCGACCGCGTCGAATATCTGGAGCGCGACGCCAACATCGCGATCATGCGTTTCGCCATCGAAGTCAGCGACCGCCGCCATCTGGCCGACGTCATGCGCCGCGTGCGCAGGCTGGCGGTGGTGCTGGGCGTGCAGCGGATGTAGGTGCGGCGGCTTTGCCGCCGCCGGGAATCGGGAATGGGGAGTCGGGAATCGCAAGGCCCAGACGGACCGCCTCGCTTTTACGATTCCCGACTCCCTATTCCCGATTCCCGGCTTTAAGATCCCGACTCCCCATTCCCGATTCCCGGCCCCCAAATGTCTCGCGAAATCATCCATACCGATCAAGCTCCGGCCGCCATCGGCCCGTACTCGCAGGCCGTGCGCGTCGGCGATACGGTCTATCTGTCCGGCCAGATCCCGCTCGACCCGGCCAGCGGCCTGGTCATCGAAGGCGACATCGAAGCCCAGGCGCATCGCGCGTTCCGCAATCTGCAGGCGGTCTGCGAAGCCGCGGGCGGCTCGCTCGCCGACATCGCCCGCCTGGGCCTGTTCCTCACCGACCTCGGCGCGTTCGGCAAGGTCAACGCGGTGATGGGCGAGTACTTCAACCCGCCGTATCCGGCGCGCTCGACCGTCGAAGTGTCGGCGCTGCCGCGCGGCGTGGCGTTCGAAGTCGATGCGGTGATGGTGCTGCGCTAAACCGCGACACCCAGTGTTTACAGCAACGGCCGCCCCGTCACGAGGCGGCCGTTTGCGTTTGTGCCGGCATCGTCAGGGCATGAACTCCCGAGTAGGAACTGCGCAAGCTGCGACCGCGAAGCCGCAATAACGACGAGCCTCGACCGGGCGACGCAAGCTCGCAAATCATCGCCCCGATTCCCGATTCCCGATTCCCGATTCCCGAATCCCGAATCCCGAATCCCGAATCCCAAGCCCTATCTGCGCTCGCGCGCGATCTCGGCCGCCAGGCGTTCGCGCAGCGCGCGCGGGGTTTCGCCGGTCAGGCGCTTGAAGGCGCGGCGGAAATCGCGCGGGTCCTTATAGCCGATGGCGGCGCCGACGCTGGCGATGGTGAGATTGCGTTCGCGCAGCAGCGCATAGGCGTGGTCGATGCGCAGGCGGTCGTGGATCTCGTGGAAGCTGGTGCCTTCGCCGGTCAGTTGCCGGCGCAGGGTGCGTTCGCTGACGTGCAATTGCGCGGCGATGCCGGCGAGCTTGGGGTCCTGCGGCAATTGCGCGCGCAACAGGCGTTCGACCGCGGCGGTGACCTCGCCGGGCACCGCGCCTTCCGGCATCTGCGCTTCGCACAGGGCCAGCACCTGGCGCGAGGCGATCGGGTTGTGGGTCGGCAGCGGCGCCGCCAGCCATTGCGCGTCGAGCACCAGCCGGTTCTGCGGTTGTTCGAACGCGACCGGGCAGTCGAACACATCGCGGTAGTGGGAGGCGTAGTCCGGCGCGGGATAACTGAACTCGATGCGCAAGGGGCGCAGGCCTTCGCCGACCAGGCCGCGGGCGAGGGCGAGGCAACTGCTGAAGAACTCCTCGCAGACGAACCGGTGGATCGAGGGATAGGTCAGGGTCATTTGCCCGGCCAGGGCGACCGTGCCGGATTCGGAGGCGCTTTCGACGAAACGCATCAGGCTGCCGACTACCGGAGTGAAGCGCAGGCCGATCTGCAGGGCCTCGCCGAAGGTCGCCGCGGTCGTCATCGCCAGGCCGAGCAGGCCGAAGTTGCCGACATGCTGGCTGCGGCCGATGTCCAGGCCGATGCTGTCGGGCAGCACGCGCAGGGCGCGGTCGATCACGATCGCGGTCGGCCGGTTCGGCAGGCGCACGCCCGGGTCGCTGACCTGGGCGCGGCTCAGGCCGGTGCCGGCGAACCAATCGTCGCTGGGCGCGCCGATCCGGTCCGCGGTCTCGAGCAAGCCCCACAGCAGGTTCGGCGACATCAAGGCGATGTCGGATTTGGCGCTGTCCTGCTCGGATGGCTGACGCATCGCCCCTCACGATCGTGGCCGCACGGTTGACCGCTAATGCCCCCTTAGTGTGCCGCATTCGCCCTCACGCGCGCTCACATCGGCGGCGGAGACTCGTCGCATAGCCACGAGGGACGCCCAACGCGAGCATTCGCGCCGCGCCCCGGTCGCCAATCACGGGGAGATCCATGAGCAAGCAGATTCCGGCGTTCGCCCTTGCCGCCGCCGCAGCCCTGGCCGCCGGTTGCGGTCCCGAGCAGCCCAAGCACACCGCGACCGCGCAGGTCGCCGCCGGCGACGCCGCCTTCGCCGAGAGCTTCCGCACCCGTCTGCTCGACGCCAAGCCGGGCGAGGTGATCGAGGTGCCGGCCGGGCGCTACACCTTCGACCGCAGCCTGACCCTGCGCGTGGACGGCGTGACCATCCGCGGCGCCGGCCCGGACAAGTCGGTGCTGAGCTTCAAGGGCCAGAAGGCCGGCGCCGAAGGCCTGCTGGTCAACGCCAGCCAGTTCACCATCGAGAATCTGGCGATCGAGGACAGCAAGGGCGACGGCCTCAAGATCAACGAGGCGCAGGACATCACCATCCGCAACGTGCGGGTCGAATGGACCGGCGGGCCGAGCACCAAGAACGGCGCCTACGGCCTGTACCCGGTCAAGACCCGCAACGTGCTGATCGAGAACTCGGTGGCCATCGGCGCCTCCGATGCCGGCATCTACGTCGGCCAGTCGCGCGACGTGATCGTCCGCAACAGCCGCGCCGAGTTCAACGTCGCCGGCATCGAGATCGAAAACACGATCAACGCCGACGTTTACGACAATGTCGCCACCAACAACACCGGCGGCATCCTGGTGTTCAACATGCCGGCGCTGTCGCAGCAGGGCGGGGCGATCCGCGTGTTCAAGAACAAGGTGTTCAAGAACAACACCGCCAACTTCGGCGCCAAGGGCACGCCGGTGGCCAGCGTGCCGGCCGGCAGCGGCATGGTGGTGAATTCCAACGACGACGTCGAGATCTTCGACAACGACATCAGCGACAACGCCACCACCAACATCATCGTCTCCAGCGTGTATTCGACCGGCTACAAGGACGACAAGGCGGCGAAAGACTTCGATCCCTATCCGGAGCGGATCTCGATCTACGGCAATCGCCTGTCCGGCGGCGGCGACTCGCCCGACGGTTTCGATCTCAAGGCCCTGAAGACGGCGATCTACGGCCTCAACGGCCGCTTCCCCGACGTGCTGTGGGACGGGTATGCCAACAAGGCGCTCAAGGACGGGCCGCAGATCTGCATCCGCGACGTCTCCGGCGTGATCAACGCCGATGGTCCCGGCGGCTACAAGAGCCCGAGCCAAGACCTCAAGTCCTACGCCTGCACCCTGCCGAAGCTGCCGGCGATCGACCTCAAGCGCGGTTGATCGATGCGCAAGACGATGATGCGCTCGGTCGTTGCCGTATTGCTGTCGATGCTGCTGGCCGGATGCGCGCGCGAGTCGGCGCCGGCGCCGGTGCATTTCTTCGCCGACGGCCAGCCGCCGACCCTGGCCGAATGGAACCTGCTGCGCGTCGCCGACGGCCGCTTGAAGCTCAATGCCGGGGTCGTGCCCTACGACTTGAACACGCCGCTGTTCTCCGACTACGCGCACAAGCTGCGCACGGTATGGATGCCGAAGGGCCAGGCCGCGCAGTACCGGGCTGACGAGGCCTTCGATTTCCCGGTCGGCACCATCTTCAGCAAGACCTTCTACTACCCGCGCAGCCAGGCCGGCGGCGATGCGGTACTGCGCAGCGCCGACGATGGCCCGGAGCTGCGCGGCGGCGGTTTGGAACTGGCCAAGGTCCGGCTGGTCGAGACGCGTTTGTTGCTGCGGCGCCAGCAGGGTTGGGTTGCGCTGCCTTACGTGTGGAACGCCGAACAGACCGAGGCGCGGTTGATGCGCAGCGGCGCCTTGATTTCGCTGAGTCTGGTCGCGGCCGACGGCCAACGCGAAGCGGCCGAATACCAAGTGCCGGACCAGAACCAATGCGCCGGCTGCCACGGCGTCGACATGAAGAGCAAGGCGCTGCAGCCGATCGGGCCGAAGGCACGCCATCTCAATCGCGACTTCGCTTACGACGATGGGCTGAGCAATCAGATCGCGCGCTGGACTCGCGCCGGCTATCTGCACGGCGCGCCCGCTGCGGCCGCCGCGCCGCGCGATGCTAACTGGCGCGACACTAAGGCGGGCCTGGACGCGCGCGCGCGCGCCTATCTCGACATCAACTGCGGCCATTGCCACAGCCCGAAAGGGCCGGGCAACACCTCGGGCCTGTGGCTCGATGCGGCGACCCAAGAGCCGATGCGGCTGGGCCGCTGCAAGCTGCCGATCGCCGCCGGCAAGGGCACCGGCGATTTCCGTCACGACATCGTGCCGGGCAAGCCCGATCAATCGATCCTGCTCTATCGCATGCGCAGCGACGACCCTTCGGTGATGATGCCGGAGCTGGGTCGCAGTGTCGTGCACACCGAAGGGGTAAGACTGATCCGCGACTGGATCGCCGCGCAACAGGGGCAGTGCGGCTGATACCTGCGGGTCGGGGAAGGCAGGGAGGGGAACGCGCCGCCGTGCGCGTTCGTGTCTACGACGAACGAGAGGGGAGCTTTCCGATGCCGTTGCGCAAACACCGTTTGGTCACCGCGACCACCGCCGCACTCGCCGCGCTTTGCGGCGGCGCCTTCGCCCTGGCCGCGCCGGTCGCCTACGCCCAGGAGGCGGCGCCGAAGGAGCTGGAGAAGATCACCGTCACCGCGCAGAGCCGCGAGCAGGAACTGCAGGACGTGCCGATCGCCCTGCAGGTGGTGACCGACGAGCTCATCGACGACATCGCCGCGCAGGACATGGGCGACCTGGACAGCTTCGTGCCGGGCCTGGTGGTCGACAGCCAGCAACCGACCCAGCCGGGCTTCCAGTTGCGCGGCATCAGTACCGACGACTTCGGCATCGGCACCGATCCGGCGGTCGGCGTATACGTCGACGGCGTGTACGCCGGTCGTGGCGGCGGCGTGCTGTTGCCGTTCACCGATGTCGAGCGCATCGAAGTGCTGAAGGGGCCGCAGGGCACCTTGTTCGGCCGCAACACCGCTGCCGGCGCGGTCTCGATCATCACCCGCAAACCCGACTTCAGCGCCACCGAGGTCAAGGCGCGTCTGCGCCTGGGCAGCGACGGCAAGCAATACGTCGACGGCATGCTCAACCTGCCGACCGGCGAACACTCGGCGTTTCGCTTCAACGCCCTGGTCAATCACGCCGACGGCTGGATCCAGGACGCGGTGACCGGCGAGGACCTCGGCCCGGAAAACAACTGGGCCACGCGCGCGGCCTTCAAGGCCCGCTTCGGCGAGCGCACCAGCGCGTTGCTGAGTTGGGACCACGAAAGCCTGGACCAGAACGGCCAGGTCACCACCGGCATCGTCGCCTTGCCGTCCGCGCCGGGCCTGCCGACTCTGCCGGTCGACGAATCGGCTTATCTCGACCCGCGCAAGATCCCGACCGCGGTCGACATCGAGGGCAACGAAGAGTCGCGGCGTTTCGACGGCGTGACCCTGATCGTCGACCACGGTTTCGACTGGGGCGGTTTCACCTCGACCACCTCGTGGCGCGACTACGACTCGGTCAACCGGGTCGAGGAAGACGGCACCAACCGCAAGTACCTGTACGTCGATTCGACCAACACCGAGAGCAACCGCAGCTTCTATCAGGAGTTCAAGTTCAGCGGCAGCACAGACACGCTCGACTGGATCGCCGGCGCCAGCTATTTCGACGAGAAGGCCCGCCAGACCAGCGAGGTCAATGCGCTGACCGATTCGGTCGACACCATCGTGCGCAACCTCGGCCTGGCGCCGACCCCGGACGGGCGTCTGTTCGGCTTCTTCGACGACCTGCTGCAGGCCAACGGCATTCCGCTGACCCTGCTCGGCCACCGCTGGAACGAGACCTTCCACAACACCCTCGACACCAAGGCCTATGCGGTGTTCGGCGACGTGATCTGGCACGCGACCGACAAGCTCAACCTGACCGTCGGCCTGCGCTATACCCGCGACGAGAAGAAGTTCTCGTGGTTGAACACGCCGCGTACCGCGCCGACCCTCGATGCGACCTTGAACCAATTGCAGGCCTTCGGCTTCTTCGACATGGTCGGCCTGCCGCGCGAAGCGTTCGTGTTCGACGTCGCCTTCATCGACCCGCCGGCGATGCTCAACAAGGGCGTACTCAACCGCACCTCGAACAGTTGGAGCGATTTCAGCCCGCGTTTCGTCGTCGACTACCACTTCAGCGACGACACCATGGTGTTCGCTTCGCTGGCCAAGGGCTACAAGGCCGGCGGCTTCAACTCGCTGCAGATCGGCAGCAGTTTCGAGAACGAGGACGTGTGGAACTTCGAGACCGGCATCAAGCAGGTCTTCCCCGAGCAGCGCGTGCAGCTCAACGCCTCGGCTTACTACTATGTCTACGACAACCGCCAGGCGGTGCGGTTGGACAGCAGCACCGACATTCCGCGCTTCGTCGTCGATACCTCCGACCTGGAAGCCTACGGCCTCGACCTCGACCTGCGCTGGCAGGCCACCGATAACTTCGGCCTCGACTTCAACGCCGGTTTCATCGATTCGACCTACAAGAACTACGTGACCTCCGACGGCATCGACGCCAGCGGCGATCCCACCGGCCTGCCGTATTGGTCGATGGCCGGCGGCGCGCATTACGTCTGGAACCTCGGCGAGCACGGCGACCTGCGCTTCTCTCTGCGCCATGCCTATCGCGGCAAGGTCCGCTGCAGCGAGGAGTCGCAGGCGCAGAACCGCTGCGGCGTCAGCCCGGCCTTGAACCTCGGCGAGGCGCAGAACCGCACCGACTTGCGCGTGGGCTGGACCTCGCCGCAGGGGCGCTGGGGCCTGGCCGCCTACGGCAATAATCTGTTCGACCACCAGTACATCAACGCGCTCGGCACCTACGGCAAGAACGTGCTCGGCACGGTCGGCGCGCGGGTCAGCGAACCGCGCAGCTACGGCGTGGAGTTCAGCGCGAGGTTCTGAGGCAGGGCCGGTCGTTTCATTGTTCCGTCGTTCCCGCTTCGGCGGGATCACGGCAGAATCCCGCATCGACGGCAGCAGCGGTTTCGTTCGCCGCCGCGATGCATCGGGGTTCACGCTTAAGACCCGGCACAGGGACGCGCCGGGGTTTAGCTTTGCGGCCGTTCCCGGCATGCTTATGCGATGCCGAGCCGTCAGGACGGGCCCTCCGTCGATCTCCACACACAGCCGTTGCCGCGGATGCCCGGGGTGGGGCCGCGCGTGGCCGACAAGCTCGCCGCACGCGGCCTGACCACGCTGCAGGATTTCTGGCTGCAACTGCCGCGGCAATACGAAGACCGCACCCAGATCACCCCGATCCGGCTGCTCCAGCCCGGCGTCGCCGCCCAGGTCGAAGGCCGGGTCGAGGCGGTCGACCGCGGCTTTCGTTACCGGCCGATGCTGCGCGTGGCGGTCGGCGACGATTCGCGCTCGGTGCTGGTGCTGCGCTTCTTCCATTTTCGCGCCGCCCAGGTCGCGCAGTTCCGCATCGGCGCCCGGGTGCGCCTGTACGGCACGCCCAAGCCGGGCCAGCACGGGCTCGAGATCGTTCATCCCAGCTATCGCGTGCTCGACGACGAGGGCGAGGTCGCGCTTGGCGAACAACTCGACCCGGTCTATCCGGCGATCGAAGGCATCGGCCCGGCGACTCTGCGCCGCCTGATCGGCTATGCCCTCGACCGCCTGCCCGACGATGCCTCGCTGGAGCTGCTGCCGCGCGAGCTGCGCGAGCGCCTGCAACTGCCGACCTTGCGCGAAGCGCTGCTGACCGTGCACCGGCCGGCGGTCGACGCCGACGTGGCCGCCTTGATCGCCGGCCGCCACCCGGCGCAGCGACGGCTCGCACTCGAAGAACTGCTCGCCCATCACCTCAGCCTGCGCCGCCAGCGCATCAGCCAACAGGCGCACAAGTCGCGCCCGCTCAAGCAGATGCCGCTGGCCGAGAAACTGCGCAAGGCGCTGCCGTTCAAACTCACCGGCGCGCAGCGGCGGGTGTTCGACGAGATCCGCGCCGACCTGGCCAAACCCTCGCCGATGCTGCGCCTGGTCCAGGGCGACGTCGGCAGCGGCAAGACCGTGGTCGCCGCGCTCGCGGCGATGCTGGCCGTGCAGCACGGCCGCCAGGCCGCGCTGATGGCGCCGACCGAATTGTTGGCCGAGCAGCACCTCAATAATCTGCGCCGCTGGCTCGAGCCGCTGGGCGTGCGCGTGGCCTGGCTGGCCGGCAAGGTCACCGGCCGCGCGCGCAAGGCGGTGCTCGAACAGGTGGCCAACGGCGAGGCGCAGGTGGTGGTCGGCACCCATGCATTGATGCAGGAAGGCGTGGCGTTCCGCGACCTGGCCCTGGCGATCGTCGACGAGCAACACCGCTTCGGCGTCCACCAGCGCCTGGCCTTGAGGGACAAAGGCGCCGGCGGCGCGGTCGGCGACGATGCGATCGTGCCGCACCAGTTGGTCATGACCGCCACCCCGATCCCGCGCACCCTGGCGATGACGGCTTATGCCGATCTCGATGTGTCGGCGATCGACGAACTGCCGCCCGGACGCACGCCGGTGCAGACCGTCGCGCTCGGCGAAGAGCGCCGGCCCGAACTGGTGCAACGCATCCGCACCGCCTGCGCCGAAGGCCGGCAGGCGTACTGGGTCTGCACCCTGATCGACGATTCCGACGAGGTGATCGCCCAGGCCGCGCAGACCACGTTCGAGGAACTGTCGCAGCAACTCGCGCCGCTGCGCGTCGGCCTCGTGCACGGGCGCATGAAGGCCAAGGAAAAGCAGGAAACGATGCGCGCGTTCAAGGACGGCGAACTCGACCTGCTGGTTGCGACCACGGTGATCGAAGTCGGCGTCGACGTGCCCAACGCTTCGTTGATGATCATCGAAAACGCCGAGCGGCTCGGCCTGGCTCAGTTGCATCAGCTGCGCGGACGCGTCGGTCGCGGCAGCGCCGCGTCGAGTTGCGTGCTGCTGTATCGCTCGCCGCTGTCGGGCCTGGCGCGCCAGCGCCTGGACACCATGCGCAAGACCCACGACGGATTCGTGATCGCCGAGAAGGACCTGGAGCTGCGCGGCCCCGGCGAACTGCTCGGCACCCGCCAGACCGGCCTGGCCGGCTTCCGCGTCGCCGATCTGGCCCGCGATGCCGACCTGCTGCCGCTGGTGCAGGAACTGGGCGAGCGCCTGCTGAAGACTTCACCAGAGCTGGCCGAACGCATCGTCTCGCGCTGGGTCGGCGGTGCCGCGAGATACGCTTCGGCCTGATCGTCTCGGCCTGATCGCCTCGGCCTGATCGTCGAGGGCTGTCGCGGCGGCGCCTGAGCGCCGTGACCCAGGCCGCAAGCCGGGCACAATCGAACACTCCCCGCGACCGCAAACAATGGCATAGTGTCCCGCCAGCTGGAGCGCCCCACCCGGATGCCGGGAGCCCTTCAAAACGCGGCCACGCAATGGTTCGGCCCGGCTTTCGACCGGCTGCACCCCTTGCTGCAGGCGCTGCATCGCAGCGGCGGGACCTTGGGCGGGCAGGTCGCTCTTTCCACCGGAACCGGTCCGGCCGGGTACATCGGCCGCCGTCTCGCCCGACGCCTCGGCATTCCGATCGATCGCGCACGTCGCGGTTTCCGCGTCGACATCGTCCATGACGCGCAGGCCATGCAGTGGCGCCGCCGTTTCGACGACGGCAGCGAACTGATCTCGGTGTTCCGTCCCGTCGGCCGTTATCCCGATGGCCATTGGCTGGAAAGCACCGGCCCGGCGCGGATGAAACTCGGTGTCGAGCTCGAGGATGGCGGCTGGCGCTGGCGTCTGCGCGGCGTCGAAGTGCGCGGCGTGCCGCTGCCGCTGTTCCTGTTTCCGCGCACCGATGCCTACAAGCGCATCGAAGACGGCGAGCGTTACCGCTTCGCCGTCGCCTTTTCTCTGTTTCCCTTCGGCGAGCTGTTGCGCTACGAAGGCGCGCTGCACGCTGTCCCGGCCGACGCGGCCGTTACCGACGAACGAGTGGCTTCATGACTGATCGTATTCCCCTGCTTATCGATACCGACCCCGGTGTGGACGACGCGCTGGCGCTGCTGATGGCGTTCAACGATCCGCGCCACGAACTGGTCGGACTGACCATCGCCGCCGGCAACGTCGGCCTCAAACACACCGTCGCCAACGCGCTCAAGCTTTGCGAAGTGGCCGGCGTCGACGTGCCGGTGTTCGCCGGCGCCGATGCGCCCTTGCTGCATCCATCGCCGGACGCGGGCTATGTGCACGGCCAGGACGGTTTCGGCGATGTCGGCTACGAAGCCGCCAAGCGCCAGGTCGAAGCCGAGCACGCCGCGCTCGCGATCATCCGCCTGTCGCACGAACACGCCGGCAAGTTGTTGCTGGTGGCGCTGGGGCCGCTGACCAACGTCGCGCTGGCGCTCAAGCTCGATCCGACCCTGCCCCAGCGCATCGCGCGCCTGGTGGTGATGGGCGGCGCGGTGACCTGCCAGGGCAACATCACCCCGGCGGCGGAGTTCAACATCTACTTCGATCCGGAAGCCGCGCACATCGTGTTCGAAGCCTTCGAGCACATCGACCTGGCCGACTGGGAAGCGGTGATCGCCCACGGCCTCCATCACGAGCGCGTGCTCACCTGGTTCCAGACCGATTCGGCGCGCGGCAAGTTCTACGAGCGCATTTCCGAGAAGACGCGGATGTGGTCGATCGACCGTCGCGGCGATCACTGGCATGCCGCCGATGCCCTGGCGATGGCGTTCGCGCTCGAACCCGAGGGTGCGCAGGACGTGCAATCGCGGCCGGTCTCGATCGAACTCGAAGGCACCCACAGCCGCGGCGCGACTGTGGTCGACTGGCGTCGCCAGGAAGGCCGCCCCGACAAGGTCGCGATCCTCATGAAATATGATCAACAGCGCTTCGAAACCCTGATTCAGAAGGCACTGGCCGCACACCCTCGCAGAGGAGAGTAGGCGTACGGCGAAACGGGCAGAAGCAACAGCGCCGCGACCTCCCGATTCAGAAGGCACTGGCCGCACACCCTCGCAGAGGAGAGTAGGCGTACGGCGAAACGGGCAGAAGCAACAGCGCCGCGACCTCCCGATTCAGAAGGCACTGGCCGCACACCCTCGCAGAGGAGAGTAGGCGTACGGCGAAACGGGCAGAAGCAACAGCGCCGCGACCTCCCGATTCAGAAGGCACTGGCCGCACACCCTCGCAGAGGAGAGTAGGCGTACGGCGAAACGGGCAGAAGCCGTGCTTCAAACGCCGGATTGAGACAGCACTGGCCGCACACCCTCGCAGAGGAGAGTAGGCGTACGGCGAAACGGGCAGAAGCAACAGCGCCGCGACCTCCCGATTCAGAAGGCACTGGCCGCACACCCTCGCAGAGGAGAGTAGGCGTACGGCGAAACGGGCAGAAGCCGTGCTTCAAACGCCGGATTGAGACAGCACTGGCCGCACACTCAGGCAGAGGAACGTCGGTTTACGGCGAAAGGTGCAGGAGTGCGGAAGGTCATCTCCAGCGCCCCAAGCCCACTCCGAGCCGCCTGTCCAAGCTTGAAGTGTTGATAGCCATCAGCGGGCGACGCCCCAAAGCCTCGCCCGCGATCGCCGGCTAGGTGCCGGCCAATGGAGCAAGAAGCAGGGTGCGTATGGCTCGCGCCCGCCTCATTCAGCCTCAGCGCCGCCGATTGGTTTTCCGGCCAAATGGACTTGCACGCCCCCCAATCCGGCCGCTATACTGCCCGACTTTCCCGCATACCTAAGGTTGAGTGCCATGAAGGCAGGCATCCATCCCGAATACCGTAACGTCGTGTTCCAGGACGTCACCACCGACTTCCAGATCCTGACCCGTTCGACCCTGTCGAGCAAGGAAACGATCAAGCTCGACGGCACCGAGTATCCGCTGATCAAGGTCGACATCTCGTCGGCGTCGCACCCGTTCTATACGGGTAAGCACAAGATCATGGACACCAGCGGTCGCGTCGACAAGTTCCGCAAGCGTTACGCGCAGAAGTAATCGCGTCGCAATCGCTGTGCGCACAACGGCTGCCCGAAAGGGCGGCCGTTTGCGTTTGCGTCGCCACCGGTTCCGCTGAGCGACGGGTGTGGCCGCGACGGTTCGCGCCTCCCCGGATGCCTTCGTCGCGTTCGGTCCGGGCCGGCGACCGCCTCGCGACAGGCTTTCCGCCAAGCCGCGACAAGCCGGCCCGCGTCCGCCGGCGCGAGGCCTTCCTGGGCCTGCCTCGGGGCCGAAAACCGGCCTCGGCGATGAAACGCTGCGTGGCCGCCATGCGCCCCTCCCGACCAAAGTCCGAGCTTGGGCTCAAGAAGCGTTGTGCGATAATTCAGCATCGCAGTTCAAATGCGACCCCCGTCCCCCTCCTGCCGCGGCCTTCCCTGCGGCAGGCAGATTGAGGAGTGTTTCGTGTCCGATGATTCCAAAAAAGCTGGCCTCGATCAGGTCACCCTGACCGCCGGCGACAAGAGCGTGATCTTGCCGGTGCAGCATCCGGTGTTGGGCGCTTCCTGCGTCGACATCGCCAAGCTGCCGAAAGAAACCGGGATGTTCACCTACGACCCCGGCTTCACCGCGACCGCCAGCTGCAAGTCGGCGATCACCTACATCGACGGCGATGAGGGCGTGCTGCTGTACCGCGGCTACCCGATCGAACAGCTCGCCGAGAAGTCGAACTTCCTCGAAGTCGCCTATCTGCTGATGAACGGCGAACTGCCGACCGCCGGCGAGTTCAGCAAGTTCGAGCACGAAGTCACGCATCACACGATGATGCACGAAGCGTTTCGTACCTTCCTGTACGGCTTCCGCCACGACGCCCATCCGATGGCGATGCTGGTCGGCATGCTCGGCTCGATGGCGAGCTTCTATCACAACGAACTCGACCTGGAAGATCCGGAACAGCGCCGCCTGGCCGCGATCCGCCTGATCGCCAAGGTGCCGACGATCGCCGCCGCCTGCCATCGTTATTCGATCGGCTGGCCGATCCGCTATCCGAAGAACAGCCTCGACTACACCACGCGCTTCCTGCACATGCTGTTCGAAGTGCCGAGCGAGCCGCTGGAACTCAATCCGGTCGCCGCCAAGGCGATGGACCTGCTGTTCATCCTGCACGCCGACCACGAGCAGAACGCCTCGACCTCGACCGTGCGCCTGGTCGGTTCGACCGGTGCCAACCCCTACGTCAGCGTCGCCTCCGGCGTCGCCGCGTTGTGGGGGCCGGCGCACGGCGGCGCCAACGAGGCCGTGCTCAAGATGCTCAACGAGATCGGTCGCCCCGAGAACGTCAAGGGCGCGATCGACAAGGCCAAGGACAAGGAGTCGGGCTTCCGCTTGATGGGCTTCGGCCACCGCGTCTACAAGAACTACGATCCGCGCGCCGCGCTGGTCCGCAAGATGACCCACGACGTGCTCGGCGAGCTCGGCGTCAACGATCCGCTGCTCGAAGTGGCGATGAAGCTCGAAGAAGCGGCGCTCAAGGACGAGTACTTCGTTCAGCGCAAGCTCTACCCGAACGTCGATTTCTACTCGGGCATCATCTACAAGGCGCTCGGCATTCCGGTCGAGATGTTCACGGTCATGTTCGCGATCGCGCGCACCGCCGGTTGGGTCTCGCATTGGCTGGAACAGCAGAACGACCCCGAGAACAAGATCGGCCGTCCGCGCCAGATCTACACCGGTCACGCGACGCGCGACTACGTCGGCGCCGACCAGCGCTGATCCGCGTCCGCATCCCGGATGCGAAAACGCCCCGCTTCGGCGGGGCGTTTTCGTTTGCGCTCCGGATCGGCATCGCGCGGCGATGCCGGACCGAGCGGGTCGCGCTTTACTCGACCTCGCAGTCGGTCAGACTCAGGTACTCGGTGCCGGACGTGAAGCCGACCGTGCAGGTCGCGGTGAAGGCGGTGCCTGGCGGAAGTGCGGCCAGCTTGCCGTCCTCGCTGGTCAGGCGTGCGTATTCGACCTCGCCGTCGGCGTCGGTCGCGGAGGTGAGCGCGGTGTCGGCCATCGAGGTGCTCTGTTCCAGCACCACCGCGGTGAAGCGCACGGCCTGATCGTACTCCGGCATCGACAGCGCGCTGTGCCCGGCCTCTTCGTAGCTTTGATAGAGCTTGGACAGGCTGGTCGCCGCGGGCTTGCCGGCGGCGACGGCGGCCGACGAAAGCGTCGCCAGACACAGCAGTACGGTTCCATGAAATCGCATGATGCTTCCTTGGGTGGCTGCGTAAAGGTTCGTCATTGTGCCGTCGGCCCGTGGCGGTGTCTCGTTCGTCATCGGGCAAGTTTCACGGAAACCTCGGCCCGGCCGGGCGCGGGGCTGCTGCGGAGCCCGGACGGCGTTGCGCGGCATGGTGGGGCGCTTCCTGCTAAGGATCGATGCGGATTTATACGCGTTGCGACAGCGGCGGGGTGGGGCCGGCGGCCGTCGCTATGGAGTCTTTGCGACCGCTTGCAGGTCGCGGATGAAATGCGCATATGCGCGGCGGTCGTCGGCGGCGCCGGGCGCGATGCGTTCGCGTTGCGCTTGCGCCTGGCGCATGGCCCGGTCGGCACCGAGGCTGCCGTCGAGCACGCCGTCGCGCAATTGCCGCATGCGCTGCAGGCTCAGGCCGGAGGCACGGGCGTATTTGTCGTTCTGGGCCAGAAAGAAGCCGATCAGCGCTGGCGGCAGGCGTGCGTCGTCGGCGATTTCGTTTGATGCGCACGCGGCCGCATGGCCCTTGGCTCATCTCGTGCCGCTATCCCGCGAAGGCGTGGCCCCTGGGGCTCGGTCGCGACATGGCCCTGAAGTCTCCGGATCCCCGCCTTCGCGGGGATGGCGCTTGGAAGCGTCGCGAGGGTGGTCAGGCGCACGGCGATGACCGGGCCGCCTGCTCAGGCGTTCTGTGGCCGAGGCGGGCCGGAGGGCTCTGCCCGCAGCGGTATCCGCGCCAGGGCCCGCTATCCTCGCTCGAAGTCGGAAATTTCCTCGTCGGCCAGCAACTGCCGCAACTGCGCCGCCGAGGCGCGTTTCATCGGCTTCTCGTCGACGTTCGACAACGGCGCCTGGCGCAGCACGTCGAGCGGCAGTACGGTCAGGTCGAAGGTCAGGTCCTCGGCACCGAACACCCACACCGGGAAGTCTTCGCTGCGTTCGCGGTCCAGGCGCAAGCGGCGTTCGCGGGCTTCGGCTGGGATCAGATGGTGATCCAGGAACATCGACACGGCCTCGGCATCGTCGCTGTACAGGTGCAGGGCGACCGGGCTGCGTGCGTCGGCGGTGCCGTCCAGCACCGGGCCGACCAGGCGCGGCTCGAACTCGGCGAAGAACTCGAGCGCGCGCAGCGCGGCCTCGCGGCGTTGGCGCAGGCCGTTGAGGTTGTCGCGCTGGAACAGGCGCTGATACTCGCGCAAGGCGTCCTCGATCTCGCGGTTACGCGGCAGCGAAGCGTCGTCGAAGATGCCCAGGCGTTCGGCGGCCTTGAGCTTGGCCTGGTGGTAGTCGCGGATGCCGCTCTCGGCGATCAGGCGGGCCGCTTCGTGGGCGAGGCGATGGCGACGCTCGCGAATGCGGGTCTGCGCATGCTGATGTGCGTGCTGTCGGGCCTGGTGCATCTCGACCTCCGGGCTGGCACGTCACGGCGAGGGCGCTCGCCGCGGCCGGGTAGGGCTGGCATGACCAAACCTAGCACGTTCGTCGGTCAGGGCAATGTCCATGCGGCTCGCCGTCGCCGCGGCAGGGCGCGAGGCGCCTGATTCAGCAAGATACGACCTGGCAAACGCGACCGGGCAAGACGCCAGGCCAGGCGCGGACGATCCGAGCCGCGCGATGGCGCAAGAAAAGGCCGCACGCGCTGCGTGCGGCCCTGGCCGGGGCCTTGCCTGGGACAGGCGATCAGAAGATGTCGTAGGACTCTTCCGACGGCGCGGATTCTTCGTTGCCGTAATCGGTGTAGGTCTGCATGCGTTCGAGGTCTTCGGCCTTGACCCACTCGATCACGCCGCCGGCGCCGTCGGGAATCAGCGCGCCGTTGCCGGCGACGGAGACCTTGACCATGCCCTGCGGCGGCTCGTTGACGGCAAGCGGCTGATCCTTCAACGCCACCCGCATGTAGTCGATCCAGATCGGTAGGGCGGCCTTGCCGCCGTATTCGCGGTAACCCAGCGACTTGTAGTTGTCGCGGCCCACCCAGACCGTGGTGACGTAAGGGCCGCCGAAACCGGAGAACCAGGCGTCGCGGTGGTCGTTGGTCGAACCGGTCTTGCCGCCGACGTCCTCGCGGCCGAGCACTTTGGCCGCGGTGCCGGTGCCGCGCTTGACCACGTCGCGCAGCATCGAAACGATCTGGTAGGCGATGCGGTCGTCGATCGCGCGCGGCGCCAGGTTCATGCTCGCCTTCTCGGCCGCAGTCAGTTCCTTCTTCGGCGCGGCCGGCTTGTCCTCGGCCTTCTTGGCCTTCGGATCGGGCTTCTTCGGGTCGGGCTTGGCCGTGTCGCCGGTGCCGCCGGCCGGGCCCAGGTCGAAACCGTCGACCACCGTGCTGGCCTGCACCGCGACCGAGGTGCCGCCGCGGCCGCCGCATTCGGGGCAGGCGGTGGCCGGCTTTTCCTTGAACACCACGGCGCCGGCGCGATCCTTGACCTCGTCGATGAACCACGGGGTGATGCGGAAGCCGCCGTTGGCGAACACCGAATAGCCTCGTGCGACCGACAGCGGCGTCAGCGAGGCGGTGCCGAGCGACATCGACAGGTTCGGCGGCAGCTGCTCCGGGTCGAAGCCGAAGTGGCTGATGTACTTGCGGGCGAAGTCGACGCCCATGGCGTCGAGCAGGCGCACCGAGACCAGGTTGCGCGACTGCACCATCGCTTCGCGCACGCGCATCGGGCCGGCGAAGTTACCGCCGTCGTTCTGCGGGCGCCACAGGTGGCCGCGGCGATCCTTGAACACCACCGGGGCGTCGAGGACGATCGAGGCCGGGTTGTAGCCGCGTTCGAACGCCGCCGCATACACGAACGGCTTGAAGCTCGAGCCGGGCTGGCGGCGCGCCTGGGTGGCGCGGTTGAACTTGGCGCCGGCGAAGCTGTAACCACCGGAGAGCGCGCGCAAGGCGCCGTTGCTGGGCTCCAGCGATACCAGCGCGGCCTGCGCTTGCGGCAGTTGGTCGAGGCGGTAGCTCACCACCGGCGGCTTGGCCGGCACGGCGGGCACGACCGGTGCGGCCGCCGCGGTGCCGGTTTGAGCGGCGGGAGCGGCTACCGGTTCCGTCGCGGTCTCGGTGCGCTGGATGCGCACCACGTCGCCGCGCTTGACCAGGCTGCCGGGGCTGCGGCCGCCGAAGCCCTGCTTCTCGGTGAGGGTCAGCTCGGTGCCGTCGCCGAGCACGACGTTGGCCTGGCCGCCGCTGCTGCCGAGCACGACCGCCGGCAACAGATTGGCCTGGGCCGGGATGCCGCGCAGGCGCTGGCGCGCGGTCGCGGCGTCCTCGCCGGCGGCGAGGTCGAAGTGCTGCTCGACCCCGTGCCAGCCGTGGCGGCGGTCGTAGACCGACAGCCCGTCGCGCACGGCCTTGTCGGCGGCGACCTGCAAAGTCGGGTCGATGGTGGTGGTGACGTGATAGCCCTTGGTCAGCGCCTCGGCGCCGTAGCGGGCGATCATTTCCTGGCGCACCATCTCGGCCACGTAGGGCGCGTAGACCTCGACCGGGCGCTCGTGCGGGCTGGCGTGCATCGGCACGGCCTTGGCCTGCGCGGCTTCGTCGGCGCTGATGAAACGCTGCTCGGCCATGCGGTCGAGGATGTAGTCGCGGCGCAACTTGGCGCGGTCGGGATTGCTGAGCGGGTTGCCGCTGGACGGGAACTTCGGGATGCCGGCCAACGAGGCCATCTCGTCGAGCGAGAGCTCGCTCATCTTCTTGCCGTAGTAGAACTCGGCCGCGGCGCCGACGCCGTAGGCGCGGTTGCCGAAGAAGCTCTTGTTCAAGTACAGCTCGAAGATCTCGTCCTTGCTGAGCTCGCGCTCCATGCGCATGGCCAGCAGCATCTCGCCGAGCTTGCGCTTGTAGCTGTATTCCGAGCTCAGGAAGAACTGGCGCGCGACCTGCTGGGTGATGGTCGAGCCGCCCGGGACGCGCTTGTCGTCGGTGGTCGCCAGCAGCCAGATCGCCCGGCCGATACCCTTGTAGTCGATGCCGTGGTGCTTATAGAAGCGGGCGTCCTCGATCGCGATGAACGCCTGCTTGAGCCGCTCGGGCACGTCCTCGATGGCGATCGGGTAGCGTCGGGTCTCGCCGAACAGCGCCATCAGGCGGCCGTCGCGGGCATAGACGTACATCGGCTCCTGCAGCTCGACCGTGCGCAGGGTCTCGACGTCGGGAAGCTTGGGGACGATCAGGTAGTACAGGGTGCCGAGCGCGATGGCGCCCAGCAGGACTGCGCCGATGAACGCATAGAGCGCCCAACGCAGCCAACGGCGAATACGGGACATCGAATCGGATTCCGGAGTCGGTGGTCGTGACGGGCAAGTATAGAGGAGCGCGGATGGCGGCCCCGGTTTCGGCGCCAGCCGACCGGCGGTCGGCGACGGAACCGGTTCGGGCGAGTAGGGTGGTGGCGCGACCACGCGCCGCAGGGCGGCCGCGATGGGGGCGATTGGGGGCAATCGGCACGGAACGGGATGACGGGTAGTCGGGCTGGGGAGGGCCCGCGGTGTTGCGCCGTCTTACAGGCAGTCGACAGACTGACGGTGGGGGTCACGTGACGTTGCGGGTCAAAAAAGCACGACTGGGTTGGCAATCGTGAAAGAAGTGGTTGCCAGCCTGTGAAAAGTCCGTTATCTAAGCCGGGGCCACACGAAGTGCGCGTAAGCGCTTGTGGCATGGGGAGATAACTGTGGGACTCATCACGAAAAGCCAGCCGGCATTGGTCGGCGTGGACATCAGTTCGACGGCGGTGAAGCTGTTGCAACTCTCACGAGTCGGCAATCGCTACCGCGTTGAGCACTATGCTGTGGAACCGCTGCCGCCCAATGCGGTGGTGGAGAAGAACATCGTCGAGGTCGAGGCGGTGGGCGAGGCGATCAAACGTGCGGTCGCGAGGTCGGGGACCCGCGTCAGGCATGCCGCTGCGGCCGTCGCCGGTTCCTCGGTGATCACCCGCGTGATCGGCATGCCGAACGACCTGGAAGGGGACGAGTTGGAGTCGCAGATCGAGCTGGAGGCGGCCAACTACGTGCCGTACCCGATCGATGAGGTGAACCACGACTTCGAGGTGCTCGGCCCGATGCCCGGCAGCCCGGACATGGTCCAGGTATTGCTCGCGGCGTCACGTTCGGAGAATGTCGAGGTTCGCGCTTCGGCGCTGGAACTCGGCGGACTGACGCCCCGCGTCATGGACGTGGAAGCGTTCGCCATCGAGAACGCCTTCGCGCTGCTGGCCGACACCCTGAGCAGCCCGCGCGACGGTCTGGTCGCCCTGGTCGACTCCGGCGCGACCATGACCACCCTCAACGTGCTGCGCAACGGCCGCAGTCTGTACCACCGCGAGCAGGTCTTCGGCGGCAAGCAGCTGACCGACGAGGTCATGCGCCGCTACGGACTGAGCTACGAGGAAGCCGGTCTGGCCAAGCGCCAGGGCGGATTGCCCGAGAGCTACCAGGCCGAGGTGCTGGAGCCGTTCAAGGAAGCGATGGTCCAGCAGGTCAGCCGCCTGTTGCAGTTCTTCTACGCCGGCAGCGAATTCAACCGTGTCGACCAGATCGTACTGGCCGGCGGCGGCGCTTCGATTCCGCGCATCGCCGAGATGGTCGAGGAACAGCTCGGCGTCCCGACCACGGTGGCCAATCCGCTCGCGCACATGACCCTCGGACCGCGCGTCCAGGCGCATGCGCTCGCACAGGACGCCCCCGCGCTGATGATCGCCTGCGGCCTGGCCCTGAGGAGCTTCGACTGATGGCACGCATCAACCTGCTCCCGTGGCGCGCCGAACGGCGCAAGGCACGTCAGAAAGAATTCGGCGCCATCCTCGGCCTGTCGGCTCTGGTCGCCGTCGCGCTTTCGGTGCTGATCGTTTTCTATTACAGCAGCGAAATCAGCGGTCAACGCAAGCGTAATTCCTTCCTCGAAGCGCAGATCGCCGAGGTCGACAAGAAGATCACCGAGATCGAAGAGCTCGACAAGAAGAAGGCCAAGCTGCTCGCCCGCAAGGAAGTGATCGAAAAGCTGCAGTCCAACCGTTCGCAGATGGTCCATCTGTTCGATTCGCTGGTGCGCACCATCCCCGATGGCGCAGTGCTCACCGCGATCAAGCAGGATGCGGAAACGTTGACGCTCGAAGGCCGGGCCCAGTCCAACGCCCGCGTCAGTACCTACATGCGTACTCTGGAAACCTCCGGCTGGATGACCAAGCCCGACTTGAGCATCATCGAAGCCAAGGGTGACGAGAAGGGCCTGCCGTACGAGTTCAAGCTCCAGGTCAAACTGGCGAATCCGAACGCGCCGAAGGACGAGGACGGCGACGGTGTTCCCGATGAGCCGGTCGTTTCGGCCGAGGCCGCGGACGTAGCCGCTGCCGGGACCGCGCCTGCGGCCGCCGCAGCGCCGGCACCGGGTGCCACGCCGCCGGCCGCCGCGCCTGCCGGGGCCGCGCAACCGGCCGTCAAGCCGGCTGCTGAAGCCGCCAAGCCTGCTGCCGCGCCGGCCAAGCCCGCGTCGGCGCCCACCAAGACAGGAGCCGCGTCGTGAGCAGAAAGGCTTCTATGAAGAACCTCGACATCAACAACATCGGCGGCTGGCCGCGTCGGGCCCAGATCATTTTCTGCGGCCTCGTCGGCGTGGTGATCATCGGCCTGGCCTGGTGGCTGTTCGTCAGCGACAAGCGCACCGAACTTGAAGGCCTGGAGCGCAAAGAGACCGATCTGCGTACCACCTTCGAGACCAAGCAGGGCCGGGCCGCCAACCTGGAGCCGCTCAAGCAGCAGCTCGTGCAGATGGAACAGCAGCTCCAGCAGATGCTGCGTCAGTTGCCGAGCAAGACCGAGATGCCCGACCTGATCGTCGACATCTCGCAGACGGCCCTGGCCACCGGCATCGCCAACGAGTTGTTCCAGCCCGGCGCCGAAGTCCCGAAGGAGTTCTACGCCGAGAAGCCGATCGCTCTGCGCATGGTGGGCACCTACCACCAGTTCGGCGCCTTCGTCAGCGGCGTGGCGTCGCTGCCGCGCGTGGTCATCATGACCATGCACGACATCTCGCTGAAGCCCAAGGGCAAGAACAACAAGGACGCGGTCGGCGGCATCACGCCGAACAGCCCGCTGGAATTGGCCGGTACGGTCAAGACCTACCGCTATCTGGACGAGGAAGAGATGGCTGCGCAGACTCCGGCGGCTGAAGACGCGGCTGGCAACAGCGACGGCGCGAACAAGAAGGAGGGCAGCTGAGATGCGCGCACGCTTCGTTCTCAATCGTTCCTTCGTCGGCGGCCTGTGCGCCATCGCCATGGCGCTGGTCGTCAGCGGTTGCTTCCGCAGCATCTCGAGCACGCCGGGCGACGCGCCCAATCTCGAGAAGTGGGTCGCCGAGGTCAAGGCCAAGCCCGCGCCGCCGCTGGACCCGCTGCCGGTCATGCAACAGTTCGAGACCTTCGAATACGCCGCGCAGGACCTGCGCGATCCGTTCAGCACCGCCTTCACCGACGAAGACGACGGCTCCGGCCTGCGTCCGGACAAGGTGCGGCGCAAGCAGTTGCTCGAACAGTTTCCGCTCGACGCTCTGGACATGGTCGGCACGCTCGGCCGCGGTAGCGGTACGGTGGCGCTGGTGATGGCGCCCGACAAAGTGACTTATCGTGTTCGACCCGGTGCGTACATGGGGCAGAACGACGGTCGTGTGACCGCCGTGACTGAGGAGCGCATCGACTTGGTGGAACTGGTGCCGGACGGCGCAGGCGGTTGGCTGGAACGTCCAGCTTCCGTGGCGCTCGAAGATCAATGATTAGGGGATAGCATGATGATCGTACTCAACGCCAAATCCATGCCGTCGGCTCGACGCCCCATGGCTTCCGGTCCGCGCATGGCCGGACTCGTCGTCGGCCTGCTGGCTGGCATCAGCGCCGTCCACGCGGCGCCGCCTGCGGCTGCGACGACGGCACCCGCTGTCCAGGCACCCACGGTGCAAGTCGCGCCGACGCCGAGCAACGACCCGAGCAAGCAATTGCCGGGCACGATCTCGGTGGCCAACATCGACTTCAAGCGCGGCGACGGCGGCTCCGGCAAGCTGATCGTGCGTTTCAACGGCGACGGCGCCCTGCCGGACCTGCGTAACCAGGGCTCCGAAGTCCTGGTCAACGTCGGCAATGCGCAACTTCCCGCTTCGTTGCAGCGTCCGCTCAACGTCAGCGACTTCGCCACGCCGGTGCAGCGCGTCGAAGCGCGCACCAGCGGCACCGGGACCCAGTTGGTGCTCAACACCAGCGGTGCCTACGACACCATGGCCTACCAGACCGGCCGCGAGTACATCGTCGAGGTCGTGCCGCGCACGGCGGCGACGGGCAATCGCGCGGTCGGTGCGGCCGGCGCCAAGTCGGCGGCGAGCGCAGCGGGCAGCAGCACTGGCTCCACTCAGCCCGGCGTGGTCCGTTCTTACTCCGGCCGTCCGGTGACCTTCAACTTCCAGGACGTGCCGGTGCGCACCGTGCTGCAGTTGGTGGCCGAAGAGTCCAACCTCAACATCGTCGCGGCCGACACCGTGCAGGGCAACGTCACCCTGCGCCTGGTCAACGTGCCGTGGGATCAGGCGCTCGACATCGTCCTGCAGGCCAAGGGCCTGGACAAGCGCCGCAGCGGCAACGTGGTCTGGGTCGCCCCGCAGGCCGAGGTCGCCAAGTACGAGCAGGACCGCGAAGACGCGCGCATCGCTCTCGACAACCGCGTCGACCTGACCACCGAATACATCCAGATCAACTACCACAACGCCGCGCAGATCTATAAGGCGCTGACCGAGGCCAAAGGCATCGGCGGCGGCGGTAGCAGCGGCGGTGGAGAAGGTGGCGGTACCAGCAACGAAAACGGCTTCCTTTCGCCGCGCGGCCGCCTGGTCGCCGACGAACGCACCAACACCCTGATGATCAGCGACATTCCGAAGAAAGTCGTGCAGATGAAGGAACTGATCCGGGTCATCGACCGTCCGGTCGACCAGGTCCTGATCGAGGCCCGCATCGTCATCGCCACCGAAAGCTTCGCCCGCGACCTCGGCGCGCGTTTCGGCGTCTCCGGCCAGAAGGGCGACGTGATCACCAGCGGCACGCTGGAGAGCATCAACAACTATCGCAACACCACCGCCAAGAACGCGCTGATCCGCGACCAGGCCAGCAAGCTGACCGCCGACGCCGATCTGTTCCGCGTCTCGGATCCGGCCAAGGCCACCTCGTTGCTGGACCAGGCTCGTTCGCTGCTGCAGACGATGACCAATCCGGCCTTCCTGTTCCCGGCCAGCCTCAACAGCAACGTCGGCATCGCCAATCCGGCCGGCGCGCTTGCCTTCACGATCCTCGGCAAGTACGTCAACCTGGACATGGAATTCACCGCGATGCAGACCGAAGGTCGCGGCGAAGTGGTCTCCAACCCGCGCGTGGTCACCAGCAATCAGCGCGAAGCGGTGATCAGCCAGGGCCAGGAAGTCGGCTACGTGACGATCTCCCCGCAGCAGGGCGGCAACAGCATCCCGATCCCGAACGTCCAGTTCAAGGACGTGCTGATGGAGATGAAGGTCAATCCGACCATCACCAACGACGGCCGCGTCTTCCTCAACATGAACGTGAAGAAGGACGAGATCGAGGGCTTCGTCGACACCTCGATCGGTCAGGTGCCGCAGATCAACAAGCGCAACATCAACACCGCGGTGCTGGTCGAAGACGGTCAGACCGTCGTGATCGGCGGCGTCTACGAGTTCCGCGATCGCACCGACCTGTCCAAGGTGCCGTTCCTGGCCGACATCCCCTTCCTCGGCAATCTGTTCAAGAAGAAGAGCCGCAGCAAGGAGAAGGCCGAGCTGTTGATCTTCGTCACCCCCAAGGTGATGAAGGTGACTCAGCGCTGATCCACCGCGTCGAGCGTCCGACCCGGGGACGGGCGGACACATCAGTCGCATCGCAAAGAGGGCCTTCGGGCCCTCTTTGCATTTCTGCCCGTGGTTCGCACAAGCTGAATGACGGCCGGGAGCGCGCCCGGCCGCGGTCGATTTCGAAGCCTCGCACGAAGACCGCCGCGGCCGGTGTTAAGCGGCGCCAATCAAGCACTTGCGTCGTGCATCGCATGGATTTGCCGCGGCCAAACCGCGTTCGCGACGGCCGCGGTTCGATGCATTTGTCGCGCTTTTTGAACCCCGATGGCGAACTTCGGTCAAAATCGACCTGATCTCGCCTTTGATCGTCATTGGATACCGGATGGACAGCAGCCTCGAACGCACCCGTGACACCGTTCCCGCGCAGGCCGGCGCCGAGACCGCGCGCCTGCACGACGCTTTCCGCGCCCTGCGCGATGCGCTCGCGCTGGAGATCGTCGGCCAGGCCGAACTGATCGAACGGCTGTTGATCGCCTTGCTCGCCGACGGCCATCTGCTGGTCGAGGGCGCGCCGGGCCTGGCCAAGACCAGTGCGGTGCGTGCCCTGGCCTCGCGTCTGGAAGCCGATTTCGCCCGTGTCCAGTTCACGCCCGACCTGCTGCCGGCCGATCTGACCGGCACCGAAGTCTGGCGCCCGCAAGAGGGCCGCTTCGAGTTCCAGGCCGGGCCGATCTTCCACCCGATCCTGCTCGCCGACGAAATCAACCGCGCGCCGGCCAAGGTCCAGTCGGCGCTGCTCGAGGCCATGGGCGAGCGCCAGGTCACGGTCGGCCGTGCGACCTATGCCTTGCCGCCGTTGTTTCTGGTCATGGCCACGCAGAACCCGATCGAGCAGGAGGGCACCTTCCCCTTGCCGGAAGCGCAGCTCGACCGCTTCCTGATGCATGTGCGCATCGGCTATCCGGAAGCCGCCGCGGAAACCGAGATCCTGCGCCTGGCCCGCGAACGCGCGCGCCAGACCTTGCAGACCGTGACCACGCCGGTCGAGAAAATGCCGCAGGCCGACGTGTTCGCCGCGCGCGCGGCCGTGCTCGATCTGCACGTGGCGCCGGCGGTCGAGCGTTACCTGATCGAGATCGTGCTGGCCTCGCGCGATGCCGCGCGCTACGACGCCGCGCTGGCGCGACGCATCGCCTGGGGCGCCAGCCCGCGCGGCTCGATCGCCTTGGAACGTTGCGCCCGCGCGCACGCCTGGCTGGCCGGTCGCGATTTCGTCACTCCCGACGACGTGCGTGCGATCGCTCCGGAGGTGCTGCGTCACCGCATCCTGCCGAGCTACGAGGCCACCGCCGAAGGCTGGGACGGCGACCGCCTGCTCGGGGAATTGCTCAAGAAGGTGCCGTTGCCTTGAGGGCCGCGATTCGCGAATCGGGATCCGGGATTCGTAACGGCGACATGCGCGCAAGCGGAATGGGCCGATGAGCGAAGGCATCGTTCCGGGTCTGGCGGAACTGGTCGCGCTGCGCGCGTTGGTCAGCGGGCGCCGCAGTGCGCGCCTGGGCCGTCACGGCGTCAGCGGGCAGGCCTTGTCGCCGCTGCGCGGGCGCGGCATGGAATATGCGGAGTCGCGCGAGTACTCGCACGGCGACGATGCGCGTCATATCGATTGGCGCCTGACCGCACGCACCGGCCGCGCGCATACCAAACTGTTCCAGGCCGAGCGCGAGCGCTTGACCTTGATCGTCGCCGACACCGCGCCTTCGCTGTATTTCGGCACCCGCGTACGCTTCAAATCAGTGCAGGCCGCGCGCGCGGGTGCGGTCGCGGCCTGGGCCGCGGCGCGCGACGGCGACCGCATCGCCGCGCTGCGCGGCAGCCTGCGCGAGCCGCCGGTGACGCCGGCTTCAGGCCCGCGCGGCGCCTTGCGCGTGCTCGATGCGATGGTGCGCTGGTATGCGCAGCCGCCAGCCGACGATGCCGGCCTGGAGGTCGCGCTCGATCACGCCGCGCGCTTGTTGCGGCCGGGTTCGCGCCTGATCGTGCTCGCCGACCCGGCCAGCATCGCGGCCTTGCCGCAGCGCCGCTGGCCGGTGCTCGCCCAACATCATGAAGTGATCGTGCTGCTGCTGACCGATCCGATCGAAACCCAGCCGCCGCAGACGGCGTTGCCGTTCAGCCGCGACGGCCAGCGGGTCGAACTCGATCTCGGCATCGATGCGCAGCGTAAGCGTTGGCACGACCAGTTCGTCGCGCCGGTCCAGCTCGCCCTGGAGAAACTGCCGGCGCGCGGGGTGCGCGTGCAGGCCTTGTCGACCGAGGCGCCGAGCGAATCGTGGTTACCGTTGCTGGGCCGTTCGCGGCCCTTGGTGGCGTGATGGATGCGACCCTGCCGCTGCGCGATGTCCACCAACCGGATGCGCCGTCCCTGTGGCCGCTGGCGCCGGGCTGGTGGCTGCTGATCGCCGTGGTCGCGATCGTCGCGCTGTCGGTATATGTCTGGCAGCGTCGCCGGCAACGGCGGCGGCGCGATATCGCGCGGGTCTTCGACCACGCGCTCGAAGCCGCCGCCACGCCGGCGGCCGAAGTCGCGGCGATGTCGGAGCTGTTGCGCCGCGCCGCGCGCCGCCACGATCGCCAGGCCGATCGCCTGCAGGGCGAGCAGTGGCTGGAGTTCCTCGATGGCGGCAGCAAGCGCAGCGACTTCGTCGACGGCCCTGGGCGCCTGTTGCTCGACGGCGGCTATCGGCGCGAGGCCGACCCGGCCCAGGTCGCGGCCTTGCGCGAACTCGCCCGGCAACGCTTCCTGCGTTGGATGGGGGCGCGTTGATGTCCTGGCTGAGCGATTGGCGCGAGTTGTTCGCCTGGCCCTGGTGGCTGTTGGCCCTGCCGTTGCCTTTGCTTGCGCGTTGGCTGTTGCCGGCCGCGCGCGATGCCTCGGCCGCACTCAAAGTGCCGTTCGGCGAACGCCTGGATGCGATCGCCGCAGTGGGCGGGCGCAGCCTGCGCGGCGGCGGTGCGGGTTGGTTGCTGTGGTTGGCCTGGGCCTTGTTGTGCATCGCCGCGGCGCGCCCGCAGCAACTCGGCGAAGCGGTGCAGCCGCCGCAGATCGGCCGCGACATGATGCTTGCGCTCGACCTGTCGGGCAGCATGAGCGAACCGGACATGGCCCTGAACGATGCGCCGGTCGACCGCCTCACCGCCGCCAAGGCGGTACTCGCCGACTTCCTCGATCGCCGCGTCGGCGATCGCATCGGCTTGATCGTGTTCGGGCGCCGAGCTTACGTGCTTACGCCCCTGACCCTGGATCGCGACACCGTGCGCGACCAGCTCAAGGACAGCGTGGTCGGCCTGGCCGGGCAGGAAACCGCGATCGGCGACGCGGTCGGCCTGGCGGTCAAGCGCTTGCGCGAACAGCCTTCGGGGCAGCGCGTGCTGATCCTGTTGACCGACGGCGTCAACACCGCCGGTGCACTCGATCCGAACAAGGCCGCCGAACTCGCGCGCGATCATCAGGTGCGCATCCACACCATCGCCTTCGGCGGCGACGGTTCCTTGTCTCTGTTCGGTTTCAAGATCGCGGTGCCGGGCGGCGACCCGCTCGACGAAACCTCGTTGCGCGCCATCGCCCAGACCACCGGCGGGCGTTTCTTCCGCGCCCGCGACACCGCCGAGCTGGCCGGCATCTATGCCGAGATCGACCGCATCGAACCGGTGCAGCGCCCCGGTAAAGCGGTGCGGCCGCGCATCGAGCGCTACGTCTGGCCGTTGGCGGGCGCGTTCGGGCTGGCCCTGTTGGCCTTCGCGTGGCCGCGACGGAGGCCGGCATGAACCCGTCGCTGTGGCTGCAGAATCTGGCGCCCTTGCAGTTCTTGCGTCCGCATTGGCTATGGGCCTTGCTGGCGCTGCCGTTGTTGGCGTGGGTATGGCGCCGGCGCCGCAATCGCAGCAGCGTGTGGCGTAGCGCGGTCGATCCACATCTGCTGCCGCATCTGCTCGACGGCCGCGACGGCCGTCGTTCGCGTTTCGCCGCGGCGACGGCGGTGTTCGCCTATGCGCTGGCGGTGTTGGCGCTGAGCGGGCCGAGCTGGCGCCAGAGCGAGCAGCCCTTGTGGCAGGGCAGCACGCCCTTGGTGATCGCGCTGGACCTGTCGAGCCGAACCCTGGCCGGCGACCTGCCGCCGACGCGGCTGGCGCAGGCGCGGGCCAAGCTCGCGACCCTGTTGAAGCTGCGCGATGGCGGCCAGGTCGGCTTGGTCGTATACGCCGACGATGCCTATACGGTGGCGCCGCTGACCGACGACGCGCGCAACGTCGCGGTGTTCCTGGATGCGCTGTCGCCCGATGTCATGCCGGGCGACGGCCAGCGCGGCGACCGCGCCATCGAATGGTCCGCGCGCCTGCTCGCCCAGGCCGGTTTCGAACGTGGCGAAATCGTGTTGATGACCGACCGCGCCGACGCGGCCGCGCGCCGCGCCGCGGCGCAGGCGGCCGATCGCGGTTATCGCGTCTCGGTACTGGGCCTGGGCGGCGAAACCGCGACCCCGTTCCAGCGTCCCGACGGCAGCATCGTCAGCGTCAAGCTGGATGCCGACTCGCTGCGCGCACTCGCCGCCGACGGCGAGGGCCGTTACGCGAGCATCGGCCGCGGCGATGAAGACTTGCGGACGCTGCGGTTGCTGGCGCCGGAGGTGTCCGATGCCGGCAGCGCGCGCGGCGAGAAGAGCCTGGCCCGCGAAGACAACGGCTATTGGCTGTTGCCGCTGTTGATGCTGCTGGCCTTGTTCGCGTTCCGCCGCCGCAGCGGCGTGGCCGCGGTCGTGCTGATCTGCCTGTGCTGGCCGGCGATGCAGCCGGCGCAAGCGCAGGGCCTGTGGCAGCGCCCGGATCAGGCCGCGCACGAACGCATGCGCGAAGGCACCCAGGCCTACCGCAAGGGCGAGTTCGAGCGTGCCGGCGAGCTCTATCAGCGCGCCCAAGGCGCCGATGCGCAGTACAACCTCGGCAACGCGCTGGCGCGCCAGGGGCGTTATCCGGACGCCATCGCGGCCTACGATCGCGCGCTCAAGCTGCAGCCCGGCATGGCCGACGCCCTGGCCAACAAACGCGCGGTCGCAGCGGCGATGAAGCGCCCGCCGCCGCCGAAGGGCGGCGGCGACGGCAAGAACTCGAAATCGCAGGACGGCAAGAGCGGTCAGAACGACAGCCAAGGCCAGGATGCGCAGCAGGGCGGGCAGCAGGGCGGGCAGCCGCAGCCGGCGTCGCCGAAGCCGGCGCCGCCCAAGCCCTCGCAGGACTCCGGCGACCCCGCCCAATCCCAGCCGAAGCCCGGCGGCGAATCCAAGCCGTCCGACCGCGAAGCCCAGCGCAAGGCCGATGCGGCCCAGCGCGAACGCATGCAGCGCGAACTTGCGCGCCAGGGCAAGGACCCTGCACAGCAGCCTGCTGCCGGGCGCAAGCCCGGGCAGGAAACACCGGTCGAGCGCGAACGCCGGCTCGCCAACGAAGCCTGGCTCAAGCGCGTCCCCGACGATCCGGGCGGCCTGCTGCGCGAGAAGTTCAAGATCGAATACGAGCGGCGCCAGATGGAAGCGCTGCGAGGGGATTGAAACCGATGTCGCGATGGATGGGCCAACTTGGGTTGTGGTTGTTGCTGGCGACGCTCAGCACGGGCGCGTTCGCGCAAACGCGCGCCTGGCTCGACCGCGAGCGCATCAATGCCGGCGAAACGGTGACCCTGAACGTCGAGACCACCGGCTCGCTCGGCAACAGTCCCGACTTCGCCCCGCTGCGCGGCGATTTCGTGTTGAGCGCCAGCAGCAGCAACAGCGAGATGGTGCCGGGCAAGAACGGCCTGGCCGTGCGCAGCCAATTCTCGGTGCTGCTGCAGCCGCGCCGCAGCGGCCGCATCGCGATTGCGGCGCTGCAAGTCGGCAGCGAGAGCACCCAGCCGCTGGCGCTGGAGGTGCTGGGCGAACCGGCCAGCGCGCCGCAGGGCGCGGGCGGCGACGTCTTCATCGAGAGCGAAGCCGACGACCTCAGCCCCTACGTGCAGCAGGCGGTGGGCTGGGTGGTGCGTCTGTACGCGGCGGTGCCGTTGCTGGCCGGCAAGATCGACCAGCCGGTGCCGGAAGGCGCGTCGCTGATGCGGGTCGGCGACGACGCGCAGTACAGCCGCGATATCGCCGGACGCCGCTACACCGTGGTCGAACGGCGTTTCCTGCTGGTGCCCGAACGCAGCGGCGCCCTCAGCGTGCCGGCGGCGCTGTTCGAAGGGCGCAGCGCGCCGGGCTTCATCGACCAGATCATGGGCGGCAGCGGCGACGAACTGCGCGCGCGCGCCCGGCCGCGTAATCTGAACGTGCAGGCGCTGCCGGCCGACGCGCCGCAGCCGTGGCTGCCCTTGCACGACCTGAGCCTGCGTTATCGCGCCACGCCGCAGGAGCTGCGGGTCGGCAGCGCGGCGACCCTGGTGGTCGAGGCGACGGTCGACGGCGCCAACGCCGCGCAGCTGCCCGAGCTGGAACTGCCGCCGATCGACGGCGTGCAGGTGTTTCCCGAGCCGGTCCAGGCCGACGACGGTTTCGCCGACGGCCGCCCGCGGGTGAAGCTGACGCGCAAGTTCTCGCTGGTGCCGTCGCGCACTGGCCCGACCCGGCTCGACGGCCTGCGCATGGAGTGGTGGGACGTCGCCGGCGGCAAGCCGCGCAGCAGCGCCCTGCCGCCGCTGTCGTGGACGATCGCGGCGGCCGGCGGTGCGGCCGCGGCGGCTCCTACGGCTGCGTCCGCTGCAGCGGGTGCGGCCACGACCCTTGCCGATGCCTTGCCGGCCGGTGCGGCGGGGGCGGCTGTCGGTGCCGCGCCTGCGGGCGGCATTTCCAGCGCTTGGGCCTTGGCGGCGCTGCTGTTCGCGGCGCTGTGGCTGGCGACCCTGGTCTGGGCCTTGCACCTGCGCAGCCATCCGGCTGCCTTGCTGCCAAAACCGGGCGCCGAGGTCACCGCCGACACCGCCGCTGCGGTCAAACGCGTGCCGGTCAACGTGCCGGCCTTGCGCCAGATGATCGATCTCGCCGATTTCGACCACATCGCGACCGTGCTGCGTTCGCTGGCGCATCCGCCGGCGGCCGACGACGACGAACTGGTCGAGCGCCTGGCCGATCCGGCCCAGCGCGAGGCGGTGCAGGCGCTGCGCCGCGCGCGCTGGGGCGGAGGCGACGGCGTCGCCGCGCGTGCGCAACTGCGCCAAGCCTTCGCCCAGGGGCCGTCGTGGCACGAGGCGGAGCAGACGACAGCGTCGCCGTTGCCGCCGCTGTATCCCCCGCGCAAGCCGTCCTGAGCGAGCCCTGCTTGAGCGAGCCCTGCTTGAGCGAGGCATGTTCGAGCGAGCCATGCTCGAACGAGCCCTCCTGAGCCGCCCGGCGCCCTGAGCGGGCGCCGCGATCGCCGCTCCACCCGCCGACGCGTGCTCCGCCGGCCTCGACCGGTGCGGCTGCGACGCAGCAAGGCCGCCGCGGGCCCCTGGTGTATCCTGCCCGCTGTTTGGGCCAGGCCGGATTCATGAGCGAAAACCTTAACGCGCGCAAGCCGCTGCCGTTGCATTGGAAGATGGCGATCGGCTTCCTCGCGGGCCTCGTCCTCGGCCTGATCGTCTACGCCGCCGGCATCGGCAGCGTCACCTACGCGCAACTGGCCGGCCAGGTCTGTCCGGCCACCACGGCCGGCGCCGATGTCGCCTGGCAGTGCCGCCCGCTGCTCAAGCTGCTCACCGAAACCGTCACCGGCCCGGCCGGCGAAATCTTCCTGCGCCTGATCTTCATGCTGGTGATCCCGCTGTTGTTCTCGGCGCTGGTCATGGGCGTGAGCGAGATGGGCGACATCCGCTCGTTCGGCCGGGTCGGCTGGCGCACGCTCGGCCTGACCGTGCTGATGTCGGCGCTGGCGGTGATCCTCGGCTTGGTCATGGTCAACCTGTTCCAGCCCGGCGCCGGCGTCGACCCGGCCCAGGCCCAGTTGATGATGAGCGAGAACGCCGAGCGCGCGCAGAGCATCGTCCAGGGCAGCGCCAACGCGCCCAAGGGCATCCAGATGCTGGTCTCGATCGTGCCCAGCAACGTCATCCAGGCCGCCGCCAACGACGCCATCCTCGCGGTGATGTTCTTCGCCCTGATGATCGGCGTGGGCATGGTGCTGACCCGCTCCAAGGCCGTGGACACCCTGCGCGAAGGCATCCAGGGCCTGTTCGACATCTCCATGACCCTGATCGGCCTGGTCATCAAGCTGGCGCCGTACGCGGTGTTCTGCTTCATGTTCAACCTGGCCTCGGCGTTCGGTTGGGACCTGCTGTTCAAGCTCGCCAAATACGTCGCCGTGGTCGTCGCCGCGCTCGCGATCCATCTGTTCGTGGTCTATTCGCTGGCGCTGAAGTTCTTCGGCGGCCGCTCGCCGATGGAGTTCTTCAAGGGCGTACAGGAGGCGATGGTGCTGGCGTTCTCGACCGCGTCGAGCAACGCCACCCTGCCGACCGCGTTGCGCGTGGCCGAAGAGGAGCTGCACTTGCCGCGTCGGGTGTCGCGCTTCGTGTTGACCGTGGGCGCGACCGCCAACCAGAACGGCACCGCCCTGTTCGAAGGCGTCACGGTGATCTTCCTGGCCCAGTTCTTCGGCGTCGACCTGAGCCTGGGCCAGCAGGTGATGGTGATGCTGGTGTGCATCCTGGGCGGCATCGGCACCGCCGGCGTGCCCTCGGGTTCGCTGCCGGTGGTCGCGATGATCTGCGCCATGGTCGGCGTGCCGGCCGAAGGCATCGGCCTGATCCTCGGCGTCAATCACTTCCTCGACATGTGCCGGACCACGCTCAACGTCACCGGCGACATCGCCATCGCGGCGATGGTGTCGCGCGGCGTCGCCGATCCGCCGGCCGAAAGCCTGGCGGACTGAGGCCGCTGCCGCGAGCGCACGAAAACCCGCCTGAACGGCGGGTTTTTCGTTTGCGCGAGGGCTTGCGCGACCGTCCGCACGCTCGGCCCGGCAGGCTTCGTGGCCGAGCGCACCGATCACTTGTGGCGAGCGTGCCGATCCTGCCCTCGAAGCAGGCCCGGCGCGGTTTTCCGCGCATTTGCAAGCCCGGCGTGCGGCTTTCGGCCATTGCTGCGGGGCGACACGGCGGCGCCGGGATGGGACAATGGCGGCTCTTCGCCGGTCCCGTCGGGAGCGGCTTCCAAGCCCCCAGCATGCAGACTCCCATGACGACGCACAGCCGCCGCGACCTTGCCAACGCCATTCGTTTCCTCGCCATCGACGCGGTGCAGGCCGCCAACTCCGGTCATCCGGGCATGCCGATGGGCATGGCCGACATCGCCGAGGTGCTCTGGAACGACTACCTGACCCACAACCCGAACAATCCGAAGTGGTTCAACCGCGACCGCTTCATCTTGTCCAACGGCCACGGCTCGATGCTGCAGTACGCACTGCTGCACCTGTCCGGCTACGACCTGTCGATCGAAGACCTCAAGCGCTTCCGCCAGCTCGAGTCCAAGACCCCGGGCCACCCGGAAAACTTCATGACCCCGGGCGTGGAGACCACCACCGGCCCGCTCGGCCAGGGCCTGGCCAACGCGGTCGGCATGGCGCTCGGCGAGAAGCTGCTCGCACAGCGTTTCAACCGCCCCGAGTTGAGCATCGTCGATCACCGCACCTGGGTGTTCATGGGCGACGGCTGCCTGATGGAAGGCATCTCGCACGAAGCCGCCTCGCTCGCCGGCACCTGGGGCCTGGGCAAGCTGGTCGCGTTCTGGGACGACAACAAGATCTCCATCGACGGCAACACCGACGGCTGGTTCACCGACGACACTCCGGCCCGCTTCGAGGCCTACGGCTGGCGCGTGATCCGCAACGTCAACGGTCACGACGCGGTCGAGATCAAGACCGCCATCGACACCGCGCTCAAGCACGACGACAAGCCGACCCTGATCTGCTGCCGCACCACCATCGGCTTCGGCTCGCCGGCCAAGGCCGGCAAGGAATCCTCGCACGGCGCGCCGCTCGGCAAGGACGAAATCGCCGCGACCCGCGCCGCGCTGGAATGGCCGTACGGCGACTTCGAGATTCCCGAAAGCATCTACGACGGCTGGCGTTCGCGCAGCACCGGCCTGGTTCGCGAGGACCAGTGGAACCGCCTGTTCGACGCCTATGCCGCGCGTTACCCGGACGAAGCCGCCGAGCTGACCCGCCGTTCGCACGGCGAACTGCCCGACGACTTCCTCGCCCAGGCCAACGCCTACATCGCCAAACTGCAGGCCGACGGCCCGACCATCGCCTCGCGCAAAGCCTCGCAGATGGCGATCGAGACCTTCGCGCCGCTGCTGCCGGAACTGATCGGCGGTTCCGCCGACCTGGCGCATTCCAACCTGACCCTGTGGAAGGGCAGCAAGTCGGTCGCGACCGACGACCCGAACGCCAACTACATCTATTACGGCGTGCGCGAATTCGCGATGACCGCGATCAGCAACGGCCTGCAGTTGCATGGCGGTTTCATCCCCTACGACGCCACCTTCCTGGTGTTCAGCGACTACGCCCGCAACGCCGTGCGCATGAGCGCGCTGATGGGCGCGCACGCGATCCACGTCTACACCCACGATTCGATCGGCCTCGGCGAAGACGGCCCGACCCACCAGCCGGTCGAGCACCTGGCGTCGCTGCGCTACATCCCCGACAACGACGTCTGGCGTCCCTGCGACGCGGTCGAGTCGGCGGTGTCGTGGCGCGCGGCGATCGAGCGCAAGGACGGCCCGAGCTGCCTGATCTTCTCGCGTCAGAACCTGATGCATCAGCCGCGCACCGACGAGCAGGTCAAGCAGATCGCGCTCGGCGGCTACGTGCTGCGCGACAGCGAAGGCACCCCGGACGCGATCCTGATCGCGACCGGTTCCGAAGTCGGCCTCGCCACCCAGGCTGCCGACGTGCTCAGCGCCGAAGGCTTCAAGGTGCGCGTGGTGTCGATGCCGTCGAGCGACGTGTTCGACCGCCAGCCGTTCGAGTACCGCGAGTCGGTGCTGCCCAACGCCGTGCGCAAGCGCGTCGCGATCGAAGCCGGCGTTACCGGCTTCTGGCGCAAGTACGTCGGCCTGGACGGCGACGTGATCGGCATCGACGGCTTCGGTGCCTCGGCCCCGGCCGAGGCCCTGTTCCCCCACTTCGGCTTCACCGTCGAGCGTGTGGTGTCGGCGGTCAAGAACCTGGCCTGACCGGTTCGGGCAGGCCGCGCCGCCGCCGCTCGGTGGCGTGGGCCTGCAAGGCGAGGTGCGACGACGCTCCGGCGGGCCGCACCAACGCGTGACGAGGCTCGGGGCCGATCCGGAACCGAGCCGGATGACGCCCTCCGGTGGATCGCGCCGGCGACCGTGTCCTTCCTTAGCTGCCGAGGCCATGACATGGCATGGCACAAGACCTCAACACCGAGCCGCTGCAGTCCCGCTTGCCCCAGTTGGATGCGCTGCGGCCTGGCCGCCTTGTATGTGGTGATCTATCACGTCATGGCGATGACCGATCCCGATCTCGCCGTGCTAGCGGCGCTCCTGCCGTTCGTCGATGGGCGGTCACCCGTGTCGCCCTGTTCTTCGTCATGAGTGCGTTTTCGTTGTCCCTGACCCGGCCGCGCCATGCCGCATCGGGCGCGGCCTTGCGCAGTTTTTATCTGAACCGGTGGTTCCGCATCGCGCCCTTGCTGCTGGTGTTGCTGGCGGTGATGTTGCTCACGGACCAACTCCGCGAGTCGGCCCGCTACGGCGTTGCCGAGACGGTCTAGAACGTATCGATGTTGTTCGGCCTGTCGCCGGATTGGCAGTCTGGCATCGTCATGGGCAGTTGGACCATCGGCGTCGAGGTGCTGTTCTACCTGCTGTTCCCGCTGTTCCCGCTGTTCGCCCTTTACGCGCGCGGGCTGCTCGGACAGGTACTGTTGCTCGCACTGGCGTTCGCGCTGTCGCTGTGGGCGGCCGGGTGGCCGGCGCCGTTCGCGCACCTGGGCGGCGTTTATGGAGCCTTGACGCATTGGCCGGTATTCGCCTGGGGCTGCGTCCTGTTCCAGCTCTGGTTATGCCTGCGCGACAAGCCCGTGCGCATTCGCCGACCGCTCGGCGTCGCCTTGTTGCTGATCGGTATCCTCGGCAACGCCTTGGTGTTCTATCGGCTGCTGCCGCCCGTGCCGGGGCTGAGCGATTGACTCCAGTGCGCCCTGTTCTACGGTGCGATGTTGCTGGGTCTGTTGCTGGCCAATAATCGCTTGCTGGTGAATCGAGCGACCTGTTTCCTGGGTGCGATCAGCTACTCGCTTTATCTCGTGCATCCGTTCGTGGTGTCGCGCTTGTACGGCGTGTTCGCAAGGTTGTACGAGCATCTTCCGCCGGGAGCGGCGTATGCCGGTTGTGCGGCGATCAGTCTGGCGCTGGCGATTCCGGCCGCGTGGTTGACCTATCGTTTCGTCGAGAAACCGGGCATCCGCCTCGGGCATCGGCTGTTCGCTCGCGTGTCGGCGCGCAAGCGGGCGCCCGTGGGCGAGACGCAGGGGGCCTACTGAGGGCCGGCTCTTGCTTGAAGAACGGAACCTCGCGAATCCTTCCCCTGTAGGAGCGGCGTGAGCCGCGACCGCGTTGCGACGAGTTCACGACGCATCGCTCAAGCAAGATCTAGATCAAACGCTAAAAGCTTCCGCCACTAAAGCGGCGGGTTACTTTCTTTTGTCATAAGCAACAAAAGAAAGGTAACCAAAGAAGTTGCTTTTCTTTGAATCACAGGCCCGCACGATCGGTGCTGACGCAGGGATTTTTCATACGGGACATCCCTGTCCCGATGAAAAACGGCACGCATCCCTGCGTGCCGCCCTTCGGGTCTTCGGTTGCCTTCGCGAGTGCGAAGCGACGCACAGCCACAGCAAAATCTTCACGGCAACGGCAACGGCAACGGCAACGGCAACGGCAAGGAATCTGGATGGACTTGCGGCTCGCAGCGCCTCGATTGGTCTGCGCCGGACACTACGCCCGAGGAAGCGAGCTCAGCCTTGCCCGTCTTGTGCCAGCGCCCAGGACAATAGCCGCGCTTGCAGTTTTTCGCCGAGGCCGGTGGGTTTTTCCAGCTCCATCCGTTGCAATGCTTCGTCGTCGCGGCGGGGAGCGGAGAACACGGCCCGCAGCACGGTGCGCAGGGTGGTCGCACGTGTGGTCGTACTGGCCTTGAGCAGGCCCAGCGCCTTGACCAGGCGTTGCTCGACTTCGGTGAAGTCGCTGCCGAGTGGGTAGTCGGGCAGGGTGCCGTCGGCGCGGAACGGGGCGAGTAGTTCGCGTAAACGTTCCGGGGTGTTGGCGCCGCCGCGTGCGCTCGACGCCGGCTTCGCCGCGCCCGGCGCGAGCTTGCCGGAGGCACGCGCGGCTTCGCGCAGGGCGCCGGCGAAGCGGGTGTCGGCGATCGCGCACATCGCTTCGATGCAGTCCTCGTCGGTCTTGCCGCGCAGGTGGGCGATGCCGTACTCGGTGATGTAGACATCGCGTAGATGGCGCGGGATGGTGGCCTGGGCGTAGTTCCAGACCACGTTGGAGCGCGTCGTGCCGGCGCTTTCGCGGGTCGAGCGCAGCATCAGCACCGAGCGCGCGTTCGGCAGCGCATGCGCCATGGCGACGAAGTTGTACTGGCCGCCCACGCCGGACACCACGCGGCCGTCGTCGAGCGTGTCCGAGACCGCCGCACCGAGCGCAGTCGCCATCATGCAGCTGTTGAAGAAACGCGCATCGCGGCGTTGCAGGCGTTCGAGCGTCTCGTTGCCGCCGTAGAGTTCGTTGACTTCGCTGATCCGGCGCATGCCGATGCCGCGCCGTTGTTCGTCCGACAAGGTGCGCAGCCACTGATAGAAGTCGGGCGAGCCCAGATAAAAGCCGCCCTGCAGGAATTCGCCTTCGGCTTCCAGCCACGCATGGTCTGCGGCGCTTGCGCTGCCGTCGTCGAGCCGGCGCATGAGCTCCAGGTCGTCGACGACCTTGCGTTTGATCACGCCGACTTCGACGAGACGCCGAAACCCCTCGTTGATCATCTCGCTACATCCAAAAAGCCCAGCGCTAAAGGTCCCGAGCGGCGCAACCGGCGCCTTCGCGTTACGCCCCAAGCTCAGGTCATTGGCACTAGAAGCAGGTTGACCGAGCGGCGCAACCGGCGCCATCGCGTTACGGCCTCCGGCCAGGTCATTGGCGCTAGAAGCGGTGTGACCAAGCGGCGCAACCGGCGCCTTCGCGTTACGGTCTCCGGTCAGGTCACCCTGCAACGGAGCCGTGTGCCCACGCGTTGCTCCAACGTCGACTCCCAATGCGGCTATCACCCGCAAATATGCCGCATTGTCGGTATGCCGCAGCGCCAGCGCATGGCACAGCGCATCGGCCAGGGTGCCGATGCCGATCTGCAGGGTGCCGCCGTCGCGCACCAGGGTGCTGGCGTAGAAGCCGATCGCGTAGTCGGCGTCGGTGACCGGCTGCCGCGGCAGCCCGAACAGCTTCGGATGCGGACCCGGCGGAGTCACTACCGCGTCGAAAAAGCCGGGGTCGACGGCGGCGCTGCCGCCGAGCCAGGGCAGTTGCGGATCGACTTCGGCGATCAGCACCGGCCGCGGCAGGCCGCGGGCGACGATCGCATCGACCGCATCGCAGGTCAGGTCGGTATTGCACGACAAGGACAGGCGATCGCCGCCGGGTTCGGCCGCGACCTTCTGCACGATGGCGTTGACGCCGCGGTCGGCCAGAGCGCGAGCGACGTGGGTGTAGTTGAGGCTGGCGTAGCGGCGCTGGGCGGCGACGGCGTTGAGCAGCGCGCCCGATTGCAGATAGAACTCTTCGATCTCGATATGCGCAGGCAGCGTGTTGCGCTTGAGCGCCTGCACATAGCGCAGGCGCGGGAAGTCGTCGCCGAAATGGCGCTGCGCGAACGGACCGACGAAACGCCCCTCCAAACCCTTGCCGGCTCCTGGCGGATCCAGCGACAGCGCCGTGTACAGATGCAGCGGACGCGCGGTTTCGCGTTCGGCCCGGGCGTACAGCGCATTGAGCAGTCGATGCGGCTTGCCCAGGCCGAGCGGGGCACCGACATGCAGTGGGCCGGGCAGTCGTTCGTAGAGGAAAGCGACGGCGTCGTCGAGGGAATCGAAGCGGGCGGGATCGGTCATGCGGGCAGTATCGCATTCCGCGGACGGCGGGCTTGACAGTATCGTTTACATGCGTAATCTAAGGAAAAATTACGGATGTAAACGATGCAGATCAGCGAAGCCGAATCTCTCGTCATGGACGTGTTGTGGCGCCGTCACCCGCAGTCGGCCGAAGAGGTCATCGCCGCGCTCGCCGACAGTCAGCAATGGCAGGAAGCGACGATCAAGACCTTGCTCAACCGGCTGTTGAACAAGGGGGCGGTGCGCGCCGACAAGGACGGCCGCCGTTATCTGTACGCGCCGGTGCTCAAGCGCGAGGACTGGGTGATGGGCGAGAGCCGCAGCCTGCTGGACCGTTTGTTCGACGGCCGCGTCGCGCCCCTGGTCGCGCACTTCAGCGAGCAGCGCAAGCTCAGTCGCAAGGACATCGCCGATCTGCGCAAATTGCTCGACGAGCTCGACGATGACGCGCACTGACGTCGTTGGCAGGCGTGTCGCAGCAAGGCGCGGCGCTGCGAACGCAACGGCAATCCCCGGCGGTTTGGAGAGCGACTCATGATCATGGGCATGGAATGGACGACGTGGCTGATCGAAACCACGGTCGCGACGAGTCTGGCGGTGTTGTTCGTGTTGGCCGCGCGCCAGCCGCTGCGCCGCGCTTTCGGTGCCGCGATCGGCTATGCCGCCTGGGCACTGGTGCCGCTGCTGATGATCGCGGTGTTGCTGCCGACGGCAGGGCAAAGGCTGCCAGGGGCGGTCGCGGGCGCGAGCGCCGCACCGATCCTGCCGCCGTCGATGCAGGCGGCCGCGTCGTCCGATTTCGACCCGATGCCTTGGTTGCTCGCTGTCTGGCTTGCAGGCGCCATCGTCATGGCCGTAGCGACCTTAGGCCAGCAATGGCGCTTCCAGCGCGGGCTCGGCCGCGTCGCGCGCCGCGAGGACGGCCTCTATCAAGCCGAAACGATCCTGGGGTTGCCGGCGGCGTTCGGCCTGTTGCGGCCGCGCATCGTGGTGCAGCGCGATTTCGACACGCGCTACTCGATCGAACAGCAGGCCTTGATCCGCACCCACGAACGCAGCCACATCCGGCGCGGCGACCTGCACGTCAACGCCTTCGTCGCCCTGTTGCGTTGCGTTTATTGGTTCAACCCCCTGCTGCATTACGCCGTGCGCCGTTTCCGTCACGACCAGGAGCTGGCCTGCGATCTGCGCGTGCTCGCCCGGCATCCCCGCTCGCGGCGTACCTACGGCGAAGCGATGTTGAAAACCCTGCTGGCGGCGAACCCTTCGCCGTTGGCATGCCACTGGGCGCAAGCCCATCCTTTGAAGGAGAGAATTCTCATGCTCAAGCAACCTTTGCCCGCGGCCAAGCGCGTCGGGATCGGCGCCACCGTGCTCGGTCTGGTCGCCCTGGCCAGCGGCTTCGGCGTATGGGCCGGGCAACCCGCCGACGCGCCGAAGACCGAATCGGTCTATTTGCACTCGGTGCCCGGCGAACCGATGGTCTCCCTCGCGGCGACGGACGAAATGCCGCGCGAAGTCGCCGGTCGCATCGCCACCCAGGCCGGCCTGATCCTGACCAATCCGCAGGCGCTCGACGACAGCGGCAAAGGCGTCAGCCTGCAGGTCGATCGCATACCGGCGCGCAGTGCCCTGGAGCTTGTCGCCGGCAGTTCGGGCATGAAGCCGGTGTTCCAGGGCCGGTCGGTCACCTTCGTTCCGGTCGACGTCAAGCGCTGACGGCATCGCCGTCGACTCGAAGCATTCCTCCGAACGCTGCGCGCCAGTCTTGCGCACTCGACGCGCTCAGGCACCGACGGTGTGCACCTCGTCGGCGATGCGTCGCACTTCCTCGGGATAGTGGCTGACGTAGATCATCGGCAACGCGATCTCGTCGCGTACCCGCTGCAGATAAGGCAACAGCTCGTCGCGGCGGTTCATGTCCAGCATCGAAAGCGGCTCGTCCAGCAACAGGATGTGCGGCTGGGACAGCAGCGCGCGTCCCAGGGCGACGCGCTGGCTTTCGCCGCCGGACAGGCCGGCGGTATCGCGCTCGAGCAAGGGCGCGATGCCGAGCAAGTCGACGATGGCCTCGAAGGCGAAGCGCGGCGAGTGCCGCGCTTCGCCGTGCAGGCCGTACAACAGGTTGCGGCGCACGTTGAGGTGCGGAAACAGCCGCGCATCCTGGAACACGTAGCCGATGCGGCGGCGATGCACCGGCACGTCGATGCCGCGTTCGCTGTCGAACAGGCAGCGGCCGGCGATCTCGATGCGGCCGCGCTGCGGCCGCAGCAGCCCGGCCACCGCATACAACAGCGAGGTCTTGCCGGCGCCGGATTCGCCGACCAGGGCGATCACGCGATGACGGCTGCGAATATTGACGCTGCGTTCGAAGCTGCCGCGGCGCAGGCTGAAATCGAGGACGTGGATGTCGTCCGGGGGCGGATCGTCCGCGCTGCAGTCGCGATCGAGAATGGCATCGCTCATCGGTGGGTCTCGCGTCGCTGCCGCTGCACCAGCCACTCCGAGGCGAACACGGCGGCGAACGAAATCGCCACCGCGACCAGGGCCAGCCGCAGCACGCCGGACTCGCCGTCGGGTACCTGCATCAGCCCGTAGATCGCCGACGACAGGGTCTGGGTTTCGCCGGGGATGTTGGACACGAAGGTGATGGTGGCGCCGAACTCGCCGAGCGCCTTGGCGAACGACAGCACCGCGCCGGCGACCAGCCCGGGCCAGGCCAGCGGCAAGGTCACGCCGAAGAACACCCGCCAGCGGTTCGCGCCGAGGGTCGAGGCGGCCTGTTCGAGGCGGCGGTCGACCGCTTCGATCGACAGGCGGATCGCCCGCACCATCAACGGAAACCCCATGATCGCGCTGGCCAGGGCGGCGCCGGTCCAGCGGAAGGCGAAACTGAAATGGAAGTAGTCCGACAGGAAACGCCCGACCGCGCCTTGCGTGCCGAACAGGATCAACAAGGCGTAGCCGGTGACCACCGGCGGCAACACCAGCGGCAAATACAGCAAAGTGTCGAACAACAGCTTGCCGGGGAAGCGGGTGCGCGCCAGCAGCCAGCCCATCGCGATGCCGAGCGGCAGGCTGCCCAGGGTCGCAACCGTGGCGACCTTGAGGCTGAGCGCGATCGCGGTCAGTTCGGCCGGGCTGAAGTCGAACATCGTCGCGCGGTCAGTCCAGGGTCGCGAAACCGTGGCGGCGGAAGATCGCCGCCGCGGCCGGGCTCTTCAGCCACTGCGCGAACGCTGCCGCACGCGGATGCCGGCTGCCGCTGACGCGGGCGACCGGGTACACGATCGGCGGATGGCTGTCGGCCGGGAAGGTCGCGAGCACGCGCACCTTCGGTTCGGCGCGGGCGTCGCTGGCGTAGACCACGCCGAGCGGGGCTTCGCCGCGCGCGACCAGCATCAGCGCGGCGCGTACGTTCTCGGCCTCGGCGACCTTGGGCTGCAGCGCGGTCCACACGCCGAGCGAGGTGAACGCCGCGCGCGCGTACTTGCCGGCCGGCACGCTGTTGGTCAGGGCCAGGGCGATGCGGCCGTTGCCGAGCAGCGGCCGCAGGTCGACGCCGGGCTTGAGCGCGACCGGCTTGGCGGTACTGGCCCGGGCGGCGATCAACACCAGGCGGTTGCCGAGCAGGTTGCGGCGGCTGCCGGCGTCGATGAGCTTGCGTTGCTGCAGGTAATCCATCCAGTCCAGGTCGGCCGAGAGGAAGACGTCGGCCGGCGCGCCCTGTTCGATCTGGCGGGCGAGCGCGGAGCTGGCGGCGTAGGACACCCGCACCGATTGCGCGCTGGCCTGGGTGTACGCGGCCGCGGCTTCGTCGAGCGATTCCTTCAGGCTGGCGGCGGCGAACACCGTGATCGGTGCGGCCTCGGGCCTCGGCGCGGCGTACGCCGAAGCGGCCGCGAAAACCGCGGCGAGCGTGCACAAGGCGCCCAGCCAGCGGCGGCGGATCGGGTTCATTGCGGACCTGTCGGGTGTGAGTCAGGACGAGAGTAGCGCGAAGCCGGCTGAGTCGCCTCAGAACCGGTCGAGCGGAAGTTTCAGGTAACGCACGCCGTTGGCCTCGGGCTCGGGCAGGGCGCCGGCGCGAAGGTTGACCTGCAGCGCCGACAGGATCAGCGCCGGCATCTGCAGCCCGGCGTCGCGCTGCTCGCGCAAGGCGACGAACTCGGCTTCGCCGGTGCCGGCGCGCACGTGGATGTTGCTGCGCTTCTGTTCGCCGAGCGTGGTTTCGCAGGCCGGCTCGCGTTCGGGCTTGCCGTAGTCGTGGCAGACGAAGACGCGGGTGGCGTCGGGCAGCCGATACAGCGTTTGTATCGACCGATACAGCATGGCGGCGCTGCCGCCGGGGAAGTCGCAGCGCGCGGTGCCGCTGTCGGGCAGGAACAGCGAGTCGCCGGTGAACAAGGCGTCGCCGATCAGATAGGCCAGGCTGTCGCGGGTGTGGCCGGGCACCGGGATGGCCCGCGCCTGCAGATCGCCGATGGCGAAACCTTCGTCGTCGGCGAACAGATGGTCGAAGGCGGCGTCGGTCTCGGTCTCGGCCAGGCCGAACAGCGGCGCGAACACACGCCGGACCTCGCCGATGCCGCGGCCGATCGCGATTCGCGGCGGCGTCGCGCCGCCGGCGGCGATGGCCTCGCGCAGGGCGTGGGCGGCGCTGAGGTGGTCGGCATGGGCATGGGTTTCGAGCAGCCAGTCGATGCGCAGCTCTCGGCGCGCGGCTTCGTCGAGCAAGGCTTGCGCGCTGCCCAGGCCGGTGCGGCCCGAGCGCGCGTCGTAGTCGAGCACCGGGTCGACGATGGCGGCCGCACGCGTCGCCGGGTCGGCGACCAGATACGACCAGGTCCCGGTTTCGCGATGATGGAACGGCACGACCTGCGGCGAGATGACCTGCGGCGACATACGGAACGCTCCTGGCGGCGACCCCGCTCGATGGGCGCGGGAGGGACGGACGCCGCCCCGTGACCAGGCCGGCAGGCGGCCGCTGCGCTCAGCGACGTGCGAGCGCGGCGTTGAGGACGCCGGCCAGGTGCGCGCCGCCGAGTCTCAGCTGAGTTTCCGCCACCGGGCGCCAGGTTTCCACATAGGCCGGTTCGAGTAGGTGGCCGCCGGGATAGAAGCCCGGCTGCAGCACGATCCGGCACGAGGCCTCGGCCCAGGCGGGCGAGGCCGGCGGCAGGCCGAGAGCGGTCGCGGCCGGCGCCGGGGTCTGCCGCAGATACTTGAGATAGGCCGTGTAGTCGCGCTTGCTCATCGACAGCATCTTGCTGTCCCACAGCGAGTGCAGGTTGGTGCCATAACCGTCGACGGGTTCCGGCTCGCCGCGAATCTGCAACTGGTAATCGTTGCCGCCCTTGTCGCGGCCGAAGCCGGCGTGCAGCGGCTGGTGCACGTCGCCGACGAAATGGACCACGAACTTCAGGGCCTGCAGGCGGTCGGCCTGGGGCCGGCTGCGGTCGGCGAGGATCGCGGTCTGGGTGCGGATCGCCTCGACCACGCAGTTGCCGCCGGGGCAATCGCGCGCTGCGTCGTAGCGGCAGTCGTCCTCGGCGAGGTTGACGTAATGCCACTTGGCGCTTTCCTTGCCGAGCTTGGGGTCGCTGTTGCGCAGGTCGTCGGCCCAATTGGCGATGCCGGGCAGGGACGGGTCGGCTTCGCCTTTGAGCATCTTGGCGATTTCGGCGCGTACGTCCGGACGCAGATCGTCCCAGGCCAGCGCCGCGACGAGGCGATGCCCCTGCGGACCCCAGGCCAGACTGTTGAGCGGCAGCAGAAGCAGCAGCGCCGAATAGCGGCGCAGCGATTTGGAGAACGAACGCGCACGGATGGAGGTCATGTCGTCCACTTTACCGGAGCCGTGCATCGACTCCGCTGTCCGAACCTGGCGGCGCGCGGTCGGCCGGAACCGGCACGCGCAAACGGCGATGCGGTCCGCATTCGCTTGGCGGATGGGCGTGCCGCACGAGTGCGGCAACAATCGCAGGATCGGCCGTGCGGCGATCGCGGCCGGCCGCGCCCGCCGCGATCGCCGATGCGGATCGTCCGCTTAGAACTTCATCACGTAGGCCAGACCGAACACGGTCGGGTCGATGGTGGCCTTGCCGATCTTCTGGTCGTTCAGCTCGACATCGGTCTGGATGTCCATCCAGCGCGCATCCACGCGGATCGAGCTGCGCTCGGTCAGGATGAAGTCGACGCCGACATGGGCCGCCACGCCGACCGAGTCGTCGAGCTTGAGGCGGGTGCCGCGCAATGCGCCGGTGGTCTTCTCGCTGAAGAAGGTCGTGTAGTTGACGCCCAGGCCGACGAAGGGCGAGACCACGCCGCGGCTGTTCCAGTGGTACTGCAGCGAAAACGTCGGCGGCAGGTGCTTGGTCGTGCCGACCTTGCCGACGCCCTTGATATCGATGTCGTGCTTGAACGGCGTGGCCGCCAGCACTTCGATGCCGAGGTTGTCGCGGATGAAGTACTCGAAGGTGATGGTGGGCTGGACGTTGTCGCCGATTTCCAGCTCGGCCGCTCCGCCCAGCACGCTGCCGTTGTCGGACTTCGGATTGACCTGGTGAGCGCCGATACCCAGGGTGAAGTTGCCGGTCTGCTGGGCGAGGGCGGGCTGGGCCGCGCAGGCCAGGGTGGCGGCGAGGACGCCGCCGATCAGTCGCTGATTCATTCCTTGAGTCCCCTGTGAGGTCGTGAAGAGACCGATTTTGCAGGTTTGCTGAACAGGAGTCTGTCCGCACCGCACTCTAAATACGCCGGAGAGCGGCAAACCTAGACCTACGTTCCATTCTTGTTGCTATGTGCCGCGGAAATGGCCTTAAAGCCGCTGCGGACGCGGTCAAGGGCCGCCATAGGCCGCGACGAGCCATCCATGGGGGCCGGACTGCGACCCAGCCCCTGCCTTGCTAGAATGGGAGTTTCCCCACTTGACCCGCCCGGGCGGCTGCAGGAGTTACCTCAATGACGATCAAGGTAGGCATCAACGGCTTCGGCCGCATCGGACGCAACGTCCTGCGCGCGGCCGTGCAGAATTTCGGCAACGACATCGAAATCGTCGCCATCAACGATCTGCTCGAGCCCGACTACCTGGCCTACATGCTGCAGTACGACTCGGTCCACGGCCGTTTCAAGGGCGAGGTCAAGGTCGAAGGCAACACCCTGATCGTCAACGGCAAGAAGATCCGCCTGACCCAGGAACGCGACCCGGCCAACCTCAAGTGGGACGAGGTCGGCGCCGAAGTCGTGATCGAATCGACCGGCCTGTTCCTCGACAAGGTCACCGCGCAGAAGCATCTCGATGCCGGTGCCAAGAAGGTCGTGCTGTCGGCGCCGTCGAAGGACGACACGCCGATGTTCGTCTATGGCGTCAACGACAAGACCTACAAGGGCGAGACGATCGTCTCGAACGCCTCGTGCACCACCAACTGCCTCGCGCCGCTGGCCAAGGTGATCAACGACAAGTGGGGCATCAAGCGTGGCCTGATGACCACCGTACACGCCGCCACCGCGACCCAGAAGACCGTCGACGGCCCGAGCAACAAGGACTGGCGCGGCGGCCGCGGCATCCTGGAGAACATCATTCCGTCGAGCACCGGTGCGGCCAAGGCCGTCGGCGTGGTGATCCCGGAGCTCAACAAGAAGCTCACCGGCATGTCGTTCCGAGTGCCGACCTCGGACGTGTCGGTGGTCGACCTGACCGTCGAACTGGTCAAGGAAGCGACCTATGCCGAGATCTGCGCGGAAATGAAGGCGCAGAGCGAAGGCGCGCTGAAGGGCGTGCTGGGCTACACCGAAGACAAGGTCGTGGCGACCGACTTCCGCGGCGACGCGCGCACCTCGATCTTCGACGCCGAAGCCGGCATCGCGCTGGACGGTACCTTCGTCAAGCTGGTGAGCTGGTACGACAACGAATGGGGCTACTCGAACAAGTGCCTGGAAATGGTCAAGGTCGTCGCCGGCAAGTAAGCGGCGGTTATCCTGAGCGACGAAAAGCCCCGCGATTGCGGGGCTTTTTTGTTGGGCGGGGTTTGTGGAAGAGGCGGCCGGGACATCCGTCATTCCGGCCTGGCCAGAACTCTGCTTGATGTGGGCTCGTTCTGATCTCGGGTTGCATGGCGGCGGCGTGCGCCGCAAAAAGCAAATCCCCCCTGGCCCCCCTTTTTCAAAGGGTGGAACTGATTCGAAGCTTGCGTGGCGCGGGCGAGGTGGACGGATTCGTAGATTGCGGGCGTTAGGTGGCCGGAATGAAAGCGTAATTACGTAGCGACGACGCATCGGTTCGCGGCGGTCGACGCATCGATCGAGTTGTGACCGGCGTCGCCTGTGCATCGCTGCGTTTGCGACGGCTTGTCGCTAGGATCGCAACACGTGGTCCGGGGAGCGGTTGGACCACGATCCTCCGCGACGCGCGATCGTCGCCAGGCCGTGACCCATTCCGAATGGCTGGGCACGGCGGCCGCAGGACGCGGAAGGTTTCGCTGGATCGAACTCACAACTCAAGGAAGGATGCATGGATGCACAATCGCGCTCTTTAGCCGATTCCAGATTCGCGCGCTTCAAGCATGCCGTCGACCGGCGCGTCGGCGAGCGCGGCATCGCCGGCATCGTCGATATGCAGGCGGACCTGCAGACTCTGCTGCAATCGGGCGCCATCGCCGCGCGCTTGCGCCAGGAGCTGTCCGATCTGCTCGGCGACGGCGAACAGGCGCTGTTGTGGGAAAACTGGAACCGCGGCGGCCTGTGGAGCCGGCACGGCGTGTTCCTGATGTCGGGCGAGGGCTGGTCGCTGCACCTGTCGCGCTACTTCAGCTCGTCCAGCGGCATCTTCACCCTGTCGCAGTACGCCTGCATCGGCGTCGCCGCCGGCGCCATCGAGCTGAGCACCTACGCCACCGGCGAGAGCTTCCGCAACGCCTACTTCGAACGCGAGCAGAGCGTGCAGCTCAACCGCCGCATCGAACTGGCCAGCGGCGAGGCCGCGGCGCTGGGCGTGGACGATGCCGCGTTCAAGGTCGACGTGCGGCAACCGACCATCGTGGTGTTGTTGCTCTCGCAAAGCGCGGTCGATCTGCAATGGCGCTTCGACCCCGAGACGCTGCGTGCCGACAGCTGCATTTCCGCGCGCCTGAGCGACTCCGAACTGGTCTGCATCGGCCAGACCCTGGCCACTATCGACGCGGAGCAGGCGCCGCAGGCCTTGCTCGAACTGAGCCGGCACCCGCGCCATTTCGTGCGCTGGTCGGCCATTCGACTGCTCGGCAAGGTCGATCCGCAGGCCGCGCTGGAGCGTTTGCGCGATGCCGTCGACGACGAGCACGACGACATCCGCCGGGCCGCGACGCGTTCGCTCGCCGCCCTGACCCCGACCGCCTGACCGCTAAGGACACCGCCATGGCCTACACCTTGAATGCCGCCGCGACCACGGTGGCCAGCGAAGAAGAGCTGTTCGATTTCATCTTCAGCCGGGTCGATACGCTCGACCCGGACAGCATCGCCGAAGCCGCGCCGGTGCTCGCCGCCTACGCCAACGACCCGGCCCTGGTCGCGCGCACCATGGCGCGGTCGCTGCGTTCGATCCTCGACGGCGAGCCGCCGCCGTTCGTCGCCCCGCAGTGCTATGTGATCGCGCGGCGCAAGCACGTGATGATCCGCGCCAACGTGTGGTCGCCGCTGAAGCAGACCGGCGCCTTGCGCAAGAACGAGGAGCGCGCGTACTCGTACGACACCGCCCACGACCACAACTTCCATTTCCTCACCGTCGGTTATTTCGGCTCGGGCTATCGCACCCACATCGCCGAGATCGACCCGGGAGAACTGACCGGCGCCATCGGCGACAGCGCGCGCATCCTGGATTCGGAGGTCACGACCCTGCCCAAGGGCAAGATCATGCTCTACCGCGCTCATCGCGATGTGCATCGGCAGGCGCCGCCGGACGAGTTGTCGATCTCGTTGAACGTGTTGTTCAACAATCAGAGCCAGATCGCCAAGTGCCAGTACAACTTCGTGTTCGAACAGGAATTAGGGGAAGAGCGCGCGCGCATCCTCAGTTACACCTCGGCGAGCATCCACAGCCGCTTGTCGATGTTGGCGGAGATGGCGGTGCTGGTCGGCGGCGACGAACTCACGCCGCTGTTCGCCGACGTGGTCGACTCGACGGTGCTGCCGCCGCGCATGCGCCTGATGTGCCTGGACGGCCTGCGCGAGGATCGCGACGCTTATCGCGGCGCGCTCGAGCGCTTGTACGCCGACGATTGCGCGATGGTCCGCGACCATGCGAGCAAGGTGCTGCAGACGCTGCAATGAATCTGCGCGGCGTCGCCGGCGCGTCGCGGGATGCCATCAGGCCGGCGAATCAGGAGCAACTCTATGGAAGGTAGTCTGCAAATCCAGGATCTGGATTACGAAGTCGCACCGTTCAGCGTGTCCGGCGCCGACGTCGGCGCGATCGTGCGCTCGGTGGAAAGCTCCGGCCAGCCGGAGCAGTGGAACGTGCTGGCCTACGACGTGATGTAAGGCAAGCGCCCCTTCCGCACTCCGGAAGGGGCATCGTCGGCGGCGCGAAAGCGCCCCCGACGGTTCCGTTCAGTCGGCCGCCATGCTCACTCGACTTCGGCGGCGACCTGCTCGCGCAGGCCGCGCGCCGACTGCACCATCGCCCGCAGGGCCGAGCGCACTTCCGGCCAACCGCGGGTCTTCAGACCGCAGTCCGGGTTGACCCACAACTGCGCCGGATCGAGCACATCCAGAGCCTTGTCGAGCAAGTCGCGCATCTCGGTCTCGATGGGCACGCGCGGCGAGTGGATGTCGTAGACGCCCGGGCCGATGCCGTTCGGATAGCGATAGCGCACGAACGCGTCCAGCAGCTCCATGCGCGAACGCGAGGTTTCGATCGAGATCACGTCGGCGTCGAGCGCGGCCACCGCCTCGATGATGTCGTTGAACTCGGCGTAGCACATGTGGGTGTGGATCTGGGTCGCGTCGCCGACGCCGCTGGCGGCGAGGCGGAAGCTTTCCCCGGCCCAGGCCAGGTAGGCCGGCCAGTCGGCGCGGCGCAGCGGCAGGCCTTCGCGCAGGGCCGGTTCGTCGATCTGGACGATGGCGATGCCGGCCGCTTCCAGGTCCAGCACTTCCTGGCGCAGGGCCAGGGCGATCTGGCGGCAGCTGTCGGCGCGCGGTTGGTCGTCGCGGACGAAGGACCACTGCAGGATCGTCACCGGTCCGGTCAGCATGCCTTTGACCGGCCGCTGGGTTTGCGCCTGCGCGTAACGGGTCCAGTCGACGGTCATCGCCTGCGGCCGGACCACGTCGCCGAACAGCACCGGCGGCTTGACGCAACGCGAGCCGTAGCTCTGCACCCAGCCGTGGGCGGTGAAGGCGAAACCGTCGAGCTGCTCGCCGAAGTACTCGACCATGTCGTTGCGTTCGAACTCGCCGTGCACCAGCACGTCGATGCCCAGCGCTTCCTGCTCGCGCAGGCACAGCTTGGTCTCGTTCTCCAGGAAGGTCCGGTAGGCTGCGTCGTCGATCTTGCCGGCCTTGTGCTCGGCGCGCGCGCGTCGCACTTCGGCGGTCTGCGGGAACGAGCCGATGGTGGTGGTCGGGAACAGCGGCAGGCCGAGACGCTGCGCCTGCACCTTCGCGCGTTGCGGGTAGGGCGAGGCGCGCCGGGTCATGGCCGGTTCGACCGCGGCCAAGCGCTTGCGCACCTCGGCATTGCGCAGCAACGGCGAGGCCAGGCGCGCAGCGCGCGCGCTGGCGGCGGTGGCGAGGTCGCGGTTGGCGTCGGCGCTGCCGGTGAGGGCATCGGCGAGCAGGCGCAGTTCCTCGATCTTCTGCCGCGCATAGGCCATCCAGTGACGCAGCGGTGCGGGCAGCTTGCGTTCCAGTTCCAGGTCGGTCGGCACGTGCAACAGCGAGCACGACGGCGCCAGCCATTGCGCGCGATCGCCGGCGCGGCGGGCCAGGCTCAGTGCGGCGTCGAGATCGGCGCGCCAGATGTTGCGGCCGTCGACCACGCCGAGACTGAGCACGCGGTCGTCCGGCAACAGCGGCAGCACGCTTTCCAACTGCTGCGGCGCGCGCACCAGGTCGACGTGCAGGCCTTGCACCGGCAGGCGCGCGGCGAGGGCGGCGTTGTCGCCGAGGCCGCCGAAGTAGGTCGTCAGCAGGCGCTGCGGCGCGTCGGCTTCGGCCAGGGCCGCATAAGCGCGGCGATAGGCGTCGCGGTCGTCGTCGTCGAGGTCGAGCACCAGGGCCGGCTCATCGAGTTGGACCCAGTCGGCACCCGCCGCCTTGAGCTTGCCGAGCAATTCGGCATAGGCCGGCAGCAGGGCATCGAGCAACTCGCGCGGGTCGCCGCCGTCGCTGCGCTTGCCGAGCTTGAGGAAGGACACCGGGCCGAGCAGCACCGGCCGCGCCTGGATGCCGAGCGCGCGCGCCTGGGCCAGTTCGGCCAGGGGCTTGTCGCCGCGCAGCACGAAACGCTGATCGCGTTCGAACTGAGGCACCAGATAGTGGTAGTTAGTGTCGAACCACTTGGTCATCTCCAGCGCGTGCAGGTCGCGACGGCCGTCCTGCAGGCCGCGGGCGAGGGCGAAGTACCCGGTCAGCGGGTTTTCCTCGTAGACCTCGCGGTACGGCGCGGGGATCGCGTCGAACAGAACGGCGGTATCGAGGACGTGGTCGTAAAGGGAGAAATCGTTGCACGGCACGACGTCGGCGCCGGCCTGCCGCGCCAGTTGCCAATGGCGTTCGCGCAGGCCGTGGGCGGTGTCGTGCAGCGCCTGGGCCGGCGTGTCGCCTTTCCAGAACGATTCGAGGGCCAGCTTGAGCTCGCGCCGCGCGCCTATGCGCGGGAAGCCGAGATGGGTGACGCTGATCATGATGATTACCTGCGATGCGTGGGCATGGCGCAGGGCAACGAAGGAGACCACGGCTGCGCCGGCCCGACGCTCGCGCGCCCGGCTTCGCCGCAACCCTTGGTGTCGACCTTCGCCCCCGCGGGCGAACCGGCGCGCACGATGCGGCCCGCGCCGGGACGGGCCCGGACGCAGCGCCGACGCCTTGCGGGCCGGAGTCGGACGGAAGGCGAGCCTTCCGGTCATGGCAGGTCTTCGGGCTTGGGGCATGGAGCACGAGGCGCCTCCTACTGTCCGTCGCTTCCCGGGATCGCTCCCAGTGCCTGACGAAGTTCGTTCCCTATACCGCTGCGGGGCAGCTCCGGAATTGGACGTGGCGTCCGCACCGGATTCCCTCTAACCGCCGCCGGTGCGAACCGGTGGCGATTTGTCACATCGCTTCATCTGCATGAAGCGATGTTCACCATCACGCCGCCAAGCTACGCAACGCGACCGGCGAAGTCAATCGCCGCGATCGCGATGCGTGGACCCGGTTTGCGATTTGTGGCCGCAGCCGGCGACGGCGCCGCGGCCGGGGTTTCCCCGGCTGCCGTTCATGCGCCGCCGACGATGATGTCGGCACGCTGACGGGCGCGAACGCCATGACCTCCTGCCGTTGAGCTTGGTGGGCCCTGGGGCTAACGTTGGTGCTGTGGCGACGATGCGCGGCGCGGGTCCAGGACGGCCCGCGCGATCCCGACTCCGATGGGTGGAACATGCTTTTCAGAAGGACGTTTGCGCTGACCTTGTGCCTGCTCGGACTGGCGGCTTGCGGGAGGGATTCCGCCGCGCCGCCGCCGGCCCGGTCCGAGCCGGTCACCATGGGCAGCCAGAACGAGTCGCCCAAGGTCGCCGCCGCGGACGCGTCGAGCGAGACCGACATCCTGCAAGGCACCTACTGGCCGCCGGCCAAGCTCGACGGCGGCGTGGCCAAGATCAGCTGCGAATACGACTACCCGCGTTTCGGCGACGGAAAACCGCTGACCGCGCTGGACTTCTTCAGCCTGGTCGACGCCTTGTCGCCGTGCCAGGCCAGCGGCGTGGTGCGCCTGCATTACCAGGGCAAGATCGGCGCCGGCTTCACCGCGCTGGTGCAGCGCGTCGCCGCCATGGCCACGCGCATGGAAATCCAGACCCGCATCCTCGACATCGACTCCAGCGGCGGCCACGTCGAGGAAGCGATCCGCGCCGGCGACTCGATCGCCGAGTCGGGCTGGGCGATCTGGGTGCGCGAGGATTCGGTCTGCCACAGCGCCTGTGTGTTGGTGTTGGCCGCCGGCGACACCCGCTCGATCGAAGGCAAGGTCGGCATCCACCGGCTGATGCGCGACCGCTCGACCGCGACCTCGCGCGCCGAACTCAGCCGCGAACTCAAGGCGATCAACCAGCAGGTCCGCGATTATCTGGAACGCAACGGCGTCGCCACCGGCGTCGCCGACCTGATGATGACCATCGCCAACCGCGACTTGCGCGTGCTCACCGAGGACGAGCTCAAGCAATTCGGCCTCGACGGCACCAACGCCGCCCAGGACGACCTCGACCGCATCCGCCTGACCCGCAAGTGCGGCGAGGACTTCGTCCGCCGCCGCGAGGCCTTCCGTCGCGATTTCGATGCCCAGTGCATGGCCACCGGCAAGAACTTCGCCTCCATGCCGGAGTGCGCGAAGGCCCTGCAGGAACAGTTCGGCTTCCCGGACGAGACCTGCCCCTCCGACAGCCCGGCCGATCTGTACGCCCGCGACCTTCGGCGCCTGCCGCTGCTGGACGACGAGGGCGCCGATGCCGACGCGCCGGCCACGGCGGGCGCGTCGAAGAGGCGTTCCAACAAGAGCGCCGAGTAACGGCCGTGCCCGCCGCGCGGGTTCGTCCGTCGGGGTTCACCAGCGGCGTTCGACCCGCGCGCCGCCGAACATCACCTGGCGGATGCCGGGCAGGGCCAGGAAATCGTGCGGGAAGCCGAGCCGAATCGCGCTGGCGTCGTCGAGCCGACGCTGTTGTGCGTCGCTGAATTCGATCTCGAGCGCGCCGAGGTTCTCCTGCAACTGCGCCAGGGTGCGTGCGCCGATCACCGGCGCCACCGCGCCGGGCCGGTGCAGCAACCAGGCCAGGGCGATCTGCGCCGGCGGCCGTTCGAGTTCGGCCGCGACCGCCTTGACCGTCTCGGCAATGGCGAGCGCGCGTTCGGTCAGGGCGCCGTTGCCGATCGCGACCGCGCGGCGGCCTTCGGCGTTGCCCGCATCGAGGTCGGCCTGCGTGTACTTGCCGGTCAACACGCCCGAGGCCAGCGGCGACCAGGCGGTGACGCCGAGCCCGAGTTCGGCCGCCATCGGCAGCAGTTCGCGCTCGCTGTCGCGCTGGGCCAGGCTGTATTCGGTCTGCAAAGCGATCAACGGCGACCAACCGCGCAGTTCGGCGATGGTCTGCAGGCGCGCGGCCTGCCAGGCCGGAAGGTCGGATACGCCGGCATACAAGACCTTGCCGGCGCGGACCAGGTCGTCGAAGCCGCGCATCACTTCCTCGACCGGCGTGGTCGCATCCCAGGCGTGCAGATACAGCAGGTCGATGTAATCGCTGCCGAGCCGGCGCAGGCTGGCCTCGACCGACTGGCGCAAATTCTTGCGGTGGTTGCCGCCGGCGTTGGGGTCGCCGGGATTCATGCACAGCGAAAACTTGGTCGCGATCACCAGCGCATCGCGGCGGCCGCGGGCGAATTCGCCGATCAGGCTTTCCGAGCTGCCGCCGGTATAGAGGTTGGCGGTGTCGATGAAGTTGCCGCCGCGTTCGAGGTAGGCGTCGAACACGCTGCGCGCTTCGTCGGCGTCGCTGCCCCAGCCCCAGTCGTTGCCGAAGGTCATCGTGCCGAGGCAGAGCGGGCTGACGCGCAGGCCGGAGCGGCCCAGGGTGCGGTAATCGTCCAGACGCATGTCGTGGTTCCATCGAGGGGGAGCCACGAGTCTAGGCAGCGCCGTGCCGGCGAAATATCCGCAACTTGCTTCCGCGCGCGCGCCGGGTAACCCTGATGTGGGCCGCGGCTTGCGGCGATGGAGCGCAGATGTCGAAGCAGGAAGCGAAGCCGAAGCCGAAACAGAAATCGAAGCAAGAAGCAGCCGCCGCCACGAAGGATCCCGTCAGCGAAGATTTCCCGGTGACGATGGCCGAATGGAAGGTCATGACCGTGATCGCGCTCGGGGTCGCGGCTACGGTCGCCCTGATCATGGCGATGGTGAGCCTGGTCGATGGGGGCGGGCCGGTCGCGGTGGAACCCAGCGGCTTGTGGCGGGCGTGGAACCTGTTGCTGATCGTCGGCCTGGCTTGTGGCGCTTATCGCCTGGCGCGTTGGCCGAGTTTGCGGCCTTGGCGCGTGCTGGCGGCCGGGCCCTTGCTGATGGTGCTGGTAGCGATGTGGATGGCGCTGGGTTGGTCGGTGGACCGTTACAACGCGCGTTGGGGACGCGAGGAGTGGGTGGTCGGCAAGACCGCCAACCTGCATTGGCAACAGCATTGGAGCAAGAACGGCGGCCCGAGCGTCACGGTGAGCTTCCGCTTCGAGCCGGAGGGCGCGGCCGCCGATGGCGCGGCCGTCGATGGTGCAGATCGCTCGCGCTACATCGAGACCTCGCAGCCCTTGTATTGGTCGCTGCAGCAGAAACCGCGCTTGGGGATGCGCCTGCGCCGCAGTTGGGCCGGCTTGTCGTATCGCGCGCTGGTGTTGTGCGAGCAGCCCAGCGGCGCCTGCACGGGCACGATCGTGCCTGAGCCGGAGACGCCCGGCACGGCGCCCTGAACGTCCTGGCCGCGCGCCTCAGCGCGCGAGCGGCGGTACCGGCGTGGGCTTGCCGTCGCTGTCGAGCGCGATCATGGTGAAGCGGCCGCGGGTGGCGAGTTGCGACTCGCCCGACAGCAGGTCTTCCTTATGCATCTCGACCTCGACCTGCATCGAGGTGCGGCCGGTCTCGACCACGCGCGCGATCAGCTCGACCAACGCGCCCTTGGGCACGGCGGTATGGAAGTCGATCTGCTCCGAACGCGCGGTGACCACCGTGCGACGGGCGTAGCGCGAGGCGGCGATGAAGGCGGCCTTGTCCATCCATGCCAGCGCCTGGCCGCCGAACAGCGTGCCCAGGTGGTTGGTGTGGTCGGGGAAGACGATCTCGGTCATGCGCGCTTCGGTCATGGGGAGCTCGGGGAGATTCAAGAGGCGACGTACTCGATGCGGCGATGCGGGATTGCAGCGCTGTACGCGATGCGGCGGCGCGCCCTCACCCCAACCCCTCTCCCGCAAGCAGGAGAGGGCTCAAGGGCGCGGAAGGCGCTTTAAGCGAAGCGGACCGTGCCGAACAGACTCAGAACGCTTCGTCGAAGGCGACTTCGCCCTGCACGCCGACCTGATAGGCCGAGACGCGGCGCTCGAAGAAGTTGGTCACTTCCTGCACGTCCTGCAGGTCCATGAAGGCGAAGGGGTTGGTCGAGCCGAAATGCTTGGGCATGCCGAGCTGGGCCATGCGCTGGTCGGCGCAATACTCCAGGTACTGGCGCATGTCCTTCAGCGACAGGCCGACCACGCCGCCGGACAGCACGTCGCGGGCGAACTGGTATTCGCATTCGACCGCTTCCTCGAACATCTTCACCACCTGCGCGCGCAGGTCGGCGTCGAACAGGTCGGGTTCTTCCTCGCGCGCGGTGCGGATGACTTCGAACGCGAACGCCATGTGGCAGCTCTCGTCGCGGAACACCCAGTTGGTGCCCGAGGCCAGACCGTTGAGCAGGCCGCGCGAACGCAGGTAATAGACATAGGCGAAGGCGGCGAAGAAGAACAGGCCTTCGATGCAGCCGGCGAAGCAGATCAGGTTGAGCAGGAACTGGCGGCGCTGATCGCGGGTTTCGATGCGCCGCAGGCCCTGGATCGAATCGATCCAGCGGAAGCAGAACTCGGCCTTGGCGCGGATCGAGGGGATGTTCTCGACCGCATCGAAGGCCTTGGCGCGCTCGTTCGGATCGGGCAGGTAGGTGTCGAGCAGGGTCAGGTAGAACTGCACGTGCAGCGCTTCCTCGTACAACTGCCGCGACAGGTACATGCGCGCTTCCGGCGCGTTGATGTGCTGGTACAGGTTCAGCACCAGGTTGTTGGAGACGATGCTGTCGCCGGTGGCGAAGAATGCGACCAGGCGTTCGATCAAATGCCGCTCGGCCGGGCCGAACTTGTGCTTGAGATCGTTGACGTCCTGGGAGAAATCGACTTCCTCGACGGTCCAGGTGTTGCGGATCGCATCGCGGTACATCTCGTAGAAGTGCGGATAGCGCATCGGCCGCAAAGTGAGATCGAAACCGGGGTCGAGGAGCAGGCGATTTGAATCGGTGGACATGGTGGTTCCTTGGATTACTGTCCCCTCCGAATGCGGGAGAGGTTGCTTATCCCTTCTCCTGCTTGCGGGAGAAGGTGCCCGGAGGGCGGATGAGGGCGCGCGAGGATCGTCGACTGCGCGAGCTGGGCGGTGCGGCGGCCCTCACCCCGGCCCTCTCCCGCAAGCGGGAGAGGGAGCAGAGCGGATTACTGGCAAGCCTCGCAAGACTCGGGATTTTCCAACGAGCACGCGATCGCCTCGCTGGCGCTGAACTCCACCGGCACGAGCTCCGGCTTCGGCGTCGCCGGTGCGCTGACCGTGGTCTTGGCGATCTTGGTGGCCGGGCGCGAACGCAGGTAATACGTGGTCTTCAGGCCCTTTTTCCAGGCGTACATGTACATCGAGCTGAGCTGGCCGATGTTCGGGCTTTCGATGAACAGGTTGAGCGACTGGCTCTGGTCGATATACGCGCCGCGCTCGGCGGCCATGTCGATCAGCGAGCGCATCGGCAGTTCCCAGGCGGTGCGATAGACCTGGCGCAGGGCGTCCGGCACTTCGGTCACCGACTGGATCGAGCCTTCGGCCATCTTGATCCGGTCGCGCATTTCCGCGGTCCACAGGCCGAGCTTCTTGAGCTCTTCGACCAGGTACTTGTTGACGACCAGGAAGTCGCCCGACAGGGTCTCGCGCTTGAACAGGTTCGACACCTGCGGCTCGATGCACTCGTAGCAGCCGGCGATCGAGGCGATGGTCGCGGTCGGCGCGATCGCGATCAGCAGCGAGTTGCGCAGGCCGTGCTCGGCGATGCGCTTGCGCAGGGCGTCCCAACGCTCGGGCTGCGACGGGGTCACGCCCCAGGCTTCGAACTGCAGCTCGCCGACCGAAGCGCGGGTGTCGGCGAAGGACGGGTGCTTGCCGTGTTCCATCGCCAGCTCGTTCGACGCCGACAGAGCGTGGAAGTAGATCGCCTCGGCGATCTCCTGGGCGAGCTTGCGCGCCGGTTCGGAGTCGAACGGCAGGCGCAGCTTGAAGAACACGTCCTGCAGGCCCATCGAGCCCAGGCCGACCGGGCGCCACTTGAGGTTGGCGCGGCGCGCGGTCTCGATCGGGTAGAAGTTCAGGTCGATCACGCGGTCGAGCTGGCGCACGGCTAGGCGCACGGTCTCGGCGAGCTTGTCGAAATCGAACGCGCCCTTGCCATCCTCGTACATCTCGACGTGGTGCGAGAGGTTGATCGAGCCCAGGTTGCAGACCGCGGTCTCGTCCTGCGAGGTGACCTCGAGGATTTCGGTGCACAGGTTGGACAGGTGGATGACGTTGCCGTCGCGCAGGGTCTGGTTGGAGGCGCGGTTGGACTTGTCCTTGAAGTTCATCCAGCCGTTGCCGGTCTGCGCCAGGGTGCGCATCATCCGGCCGTAGATGTCGCGCGCCTTGACCTTCTTGGTCGCCAGGCCGGCCGCTTCGGCGGCGTGATAGGCGCGGTCGAAGGCCTCGCCCCACAGGTCGGTCAGCTGCGGCACCTTGGACGGATCGAACAGCGACCAGTCGGCGTCGGCCTCGACGCGGCGCATGAATTCGTCGGGAATCCAGTTGGCGAGGTTGAGGTTGTGAGTGCGGCGCGCTTCGTCGCCGGTGTTGTCGCGCAGTTCGAGGAACTCCTCGACGTCGGCATGCCACGGCTCCAGGTAGACGCAGGCCGCGCCCTTGCGCTTGCCGCCCTGGTTGACCGCGGCGACCGAGGCATCGAGGGTCTTCAGCCACGGCACGATGCCGTTGCTGAGGCCGTTGGTCGAGCGGATCAGCGAACCGCGCGAACGGATGCGGGTGTAGCTCAGGCCGATGCCGCCGCTGAACTTGCTGAGCTTGGCCACGTCCATGTAGCGCTTGTAGATCGCTTCCAGCGAGTCGTCGGGCGAATCGAGCAGGAAGCAGCTCGACAGTTGCTCGTGGGTGGTGCCGGCGTTGAACAGGGTCGGCGAGCTCGGGATGTAGTCGAGCTGGGCCATGCGCCGGTACAGGGCGAGTGCGTCGCCGACGTCTTCGCTCAGCGCACAGGCGATGCGCAGGAAGAACTGCTGCGGGGTCTCGATGACGGTACGCGCGGTCGGATGGCGCAGCAGGTAGCGGTCGTACAGGGTGCGCAGGCCGAAGTAGTCGAACTTGGCGTCGAGGTTGCGGTCGATCGCGTCGTTGAGCTTGCGCGCATTGGCCTGGACGAAGTCGAGCAGACGCTGGTTGATCAGGCCCAGGTCGAAGCCGCGCTGGACCGACTGCGAGAACGCATGGATCTCGATGCCGGCGACTTCCTTCTCGATCACGCCGGCGAGCAGGCGCGCGGCGAGGCGGCCGTATTCGGGTTCTTCGGCGGTCAGCAGGGCGGCGGTGCGGATCGACAACTCGTCGAGTTCGCGCGTGGTCGCGCCGTCGTACAGGCCGGAGATGGTGCGGGTGGCCACGCGCATCGGGTCGACGGCGTACAGGTTCTCGCCGCTGCGGGTCACCGCGCGCACGATCTTGTTCAGGTCGACCGGCTCGCGGCGGCCGTTGCGCTTGGTCACGCTCATGGTCAGGTTGGCCGCGGGCGGGGTCAGCGCGAAGCCGGTATCGGCTTGCGGGTCGCGGGCGGGTTTGGCGGCAGTGTCGGCGGCGGGGGAGGCGGCGGACGATTCGGGTGCGAGCGTGGTCATGGCGTAACTCCGGGGCGTGGGTGCACGGGTCGCCGACCTTCCCGCGAAGGGCGACGCGCGGAGAACGCGGACGCGCCAGCGACGACCGGCCGCGCAGCGGCGTCGTCGATGGCACGGCCGAGCCCCCGCGGGCGCGGAACTCGGGAGCTTGCAGGCGAGGTGTCGCGCGGCCCGAGACGGGCGCATCCCGCGTCGGCGCGCGTGGCGGCGCCGCAACGGAACGAGCACGACGGCGGAGCCATCGTGCTGCGACACCGGCCGTCTTCCCCCGAAGACTCCTGGGCCGGTACCGCGCGGTGTGCAACGCGCGGCTGTCGGCAGGTCTTCGGGCTCGGGACACGACGACTCGCGTCTCCTACTGGCTACCGCTTCCCAGACGCGAGGCGCGTCCAGTGCTTGGTAGCGTTCGTTTCCCATACCGCTGCGGGGCAGCGCCGGCTTTGGACGTCGCGCTGGCTGCGTCCTTACCGGCTTCCCTATTGAGCCAATCTCGCGATCAGCACCGACGGGCACAACATAGTGTGGTTTATCGATTCCGTCAACGCGATATGTGGTGAACAAGCTGTGTATAGAATGCGTGAAGCCTTGTCCTTCAAGGCTTGCGGCTTGGTGTAACGTTCGTGACCAAGCGCACGATGCACGGAACAGGGACGGGTGATGGAAGCACTGATCGTTTTAGTGGCACTGGGGTTGTTGCTGGTGCCGATCCTGCTCGTGGTGGCGCTGGTGCAAGTCGCCGGATTGAAGTCGCGCGTATCCGAACTCGAGCGTCGCGTGGCGCAGCAAGCCGAATCGCATGGCGCGGCCAGATCCGGCCGCCGCGAGGACGAGACCCTGGCCGAGCGGATCGCGCGCGAAGCGCCGCCGCCGACAACGCAGGCGGTCCGTCCGCCGCGGCCCGTCGTTCCCGCGGCCGCTCCTCCCACGACCGCGCCACCGCAAACCGTTCCGCCGGTCTCGGCGCCCACGCCGCCGACGGTCGCGAGCGTGCCGCCGCCGCTGCCGCAGGACGTCGCCGCCCGTCCGGTCGCCGCGCGCGTAGCGCCCGCAGCCGCGCGCGCACCCGCCGCACCGCCGCCGCCGGACGTGTTCACCGTCGCCGCGCGCTGGCTGCGGCGCTGGTTCACCGAAGGCAACGTGCCGGTCAAGGTCGGCATGCTGGTGTTGTTCGCCGGCGTCGCCGCGTTGTTGAAGTACGCGACCGATCAGGGCTGGCTGCACCTGCCGATCGAACTGCGCCTGGCGGGCGTCGCCCTGGCGGCGATGGCCGGGCTGGTGTTCGGTTGGCGCCAGCGCGAACGCAAGCGCAGTTTCGCCCTGAGCCTGCAGGGCGGCGCCATCGGCGTCCTGCTGTTGGTGGTGTTCGCGGCGTTCAAGCTGTACCAGCTGATGCCGGCCGGCGCGGCGTTCGCGCTCAGCGTGGTGCTGGTGGCCGGCGCCGGCGTGCTGGCGGTGAAGCAGAACGCGATGGCGCTGGCGGTGTTCGCGATCCTCGCCGGCTTCCTCGCGCCGATCTGGCTGTCGACCGGTTCCGGCAACCACGTCGCCCTGTTCGGTTACTACGCCGTGCTCAATGCCGGCATCTTCGCGATCGCCTGGTGGCGGCCGTGGCGCGTGCTCAACTTGCTCGGCTTCGTCTTCACCTGGGGCATCGGCACCTTGTGGGGCGTGCTCAAGTACCGCCCCGAGCATTTCTCTACCTCCGAACCCTTCCTGCTGCTGTTCTTCGCCTTCTATCTGTTGATCCCGGTGCTGTATGCGCGCAAGCGTCCGGCCGGGCGCCGCGACCTCATCGACGGCTGCCTGGTGTTCGGCACGCCGCTGGTCGCGTTTTCGCTGCAGGCCGGCCTGCTCGAAGGCGAGCGCATGCCGCTGGCGTTCTGCGCGCTGGGCTTGGGCGCGTTGTACGCGGCGCTGGCCTGGTGGCTGCGTCGCGACGAGCGTTTCCTCGCCTTGTCGACGCCGTATGCCTTGCTCGCGGTGGGCTTCGCGACCTTGGCCATTCCGCTCGCGCTCGCCGCCGAGGCCACCGCCTGCGTGTTCGCGCTCGAAGGCGCGGCGATGGTCTGGCTGGGCTTGCGCCAGCAACGTCGCTTGCCGCAACTGGTCGGTTTCCTGCTGCAGGGCGCGGCGGCTTTCGCCTTCGTGATCGGCGCCAGCGATGCGGTCTGGGACGCGGAGGTACCGGTGCTTAACGCCAGCTTCGCCGGCGCCTTGCTGATCGCCATCGCCGGTTTCGCCAGCGCCTGGAGCCACCGCCGCAGCGACAGCCCGGGGCCGGCCTTGCCGTACTACCTGTGGGGCCTGGCCTGGTGGCTCGGTGCGGCCGGCAGCGAGATCGCCGACTTCGTCGCCGACCGCCACAGCGCCGATGCGGTGCTGATGCTGACCGCCGCCAGCGGTTGCATCGCCGCCGAGGTGTTCCGTCGCCATGCCTGGAAAGCCTTGTCGCTGACCGCGGTATTCGCGTTGTTGTCCGCGCTGCCCTTGCTGTTCCTGCAGACCGAACAGCACGACTACCCGCTGGCCGGACTCGGTTGGCTGGCCTGGGCGCTGTATGCCGTGCTCGGTTGGCGCAACTTGAGCGGCCTGCGCGAACGCGCCGGCGGCGAACTCGGCATGGGGCATTCGGGCTGGTGGTGGGCCTGGGCGCTGGCGATCGGCATGACTCTGCTGCGCGTGTCGACCTTGTGGGAGCGCAACGGCATTCCCGTGCTCGGCACCGGCTGGACCGTCGCGGCCTTGTTGCTGCCGATGCTGGTCATGGCCGCGGCGATCCTGTGGCGCCCGGGTCTGGTCGCACAGCCCTTGCCGCAGCGCTTCGCCGCCTGGCGGGCGCCGCTGATGGCCTCGTTCGCGATCGTGCTGGCGTTGGCGATCGGCTTCACCCTCGCCACGCCGGCCAATCCGCGTCCGCTGATGTGGCTGCCCCTGGTCAACCCGCTCGGCCTGATGCAGTGGGCGGTGTTGACGGTGTTCGGGGCCTGGCTGGCCTCGCCGCTGGTCGGCGCCGTACTGCGCCGCCGCCGCGTGCCCCTGCTTGCCGCCGCCGGTTTCGTCCTGATCACCGTCGAAGTGCTGCGCAGCGCGCATTACTGGGGCGGAGTGGCATGGTCGTCGTCGATGTTCTCGACCAGCCTGGTGCAGACCAGTTTGACCGTGGTCTGGAGCGTGCTCGGCGTAGCCGGCTGGATCGCCGGTTCGCGCCGCGGCCAGCGCGGTCTGTGGCTGGCCGGTGCGTTGCTGATGGCGGTGGTGTTGGCCAAGTTGGTGCTGGTCGATCGCGGCCATCTCGGCAACCTGCTCGGCATCGCCTCGTTCATCGCCTACGGCCTGCTGTGCACTTTGGTCGGCTATTTCGCCCCGGCGCCGCCCGGTGCGCCGGCGCCGCCGTACGACGACACCCGTCCCGACCGCCCCGACCGCGGCACTCACGAGGCCCAGGCATGAGCACGATTTCATGAGTACGATTTCCGGGTTGCGCCGCAGCGCCTGGTTGCTCGCCGCGGTGCCGCTGTTGGCCTGGGCCGGCCCGCGCGAGGACTACGCGCGGCAATGGCCCTTGAACCTCAGCCGCGACGACGGCGGCGCCTATCGCGTCGTGCTCGACGAGAACGTCTATCGGCAGGCGCAGAGCCCGCAGCTGCGCGACATCGAGGTGCTCGACGGCAGCGGCACGCCGGTGCCGGCCTCGGTGTTCGCGCCCGAACAGCCCTTGGCGCGCGCGCCGCAGCGCGTGGCCTTGCCGTGGTTCGCCTTGCCGGCCTCGCCGCCGGACTCGGCGACCCAGGGTTGGGAGTTGATCAGCGAAGTCGAGACCGACGGCCGTCTGCGCCGCGTCGAAGCGCGCAGCACCGCCAGCGACACCACGCGCTTGCCGCAGACCGCCTTGTTGATCGACGCCAGCCGCTTGCGCCGGCCGATCCTCGCGCTCGAACTGGAATGGGCGCCGGGCGCCGCGCTCGATGCGGCCTATAGCGTCGAGGCCAGCGACGATCTCGATCGGTGGCGCAGCCTGAGCAGCAGCGGTCGTCTGGTCGACCTGCAACGCGGCGGCCAACGCCTGCTGCAGCGGCGCATCGTCTTCGACAGCGTCGGCGAACAGGCGCGCTACCTGCGTCTGACCCCGCAAGACCCAAAGGCCGCCGCGCAGATCAACGCGGTCAGCGCCGAACTGGCCGGCAACGCCGCCGCCGCGCCGTTGCAATGGCGCGAGCTGAAAGGCCGTCGCCTCGAACAGAAGGACGGCAGCGTCGCGTTCGAATACGAACTCGACGGGCGCTTTCCGATTCAGCAGATCGACGTTGCCCTGCCGGGCAACCATGCCTTGGAATGGCGCCTCGACAGCCGCGACGACAGCGAGCAGGGCTGGCACCCGCAGGCCGGCCCGTGGATGGCGTTCCGCGTCGCCGGCCAGGGCGAGGGCGACCGCTCCGCCGCGCGCCAGCTCGCCGCGACCGTGCGCGATCGCCACTGGCGCTTGCGTGCGAACGCCGCGGTGCCCGGCGAACCGGTGCTGCGCCTGGGCTATCGCCCCGAAGTCGCGGTGTTCCTGGCCCAGGGCGCACCGCCGTACACCCTGGTCGCCGGCAGCGCCCGCACCGCCCGAGCCGACTCGCCGCTCGCGCATCTGATCGAAGCCTTGCGTCAGACCCGCGGTAAAGACTGGCAACCGGCCGAAGCCAGCCTCGGCGAACCCGCGGCCCTGGCCGGCCCCGCCGCCCTGGTGCCGCCGGAACCGAAGCGCGACTGGCGCTCGTGGCTGCTGTGGGCGGTGTTGATAGCCGGCGCGCTGATCGTGGCCGGGTTCGCTTTCAGTTTGCTGCGCAGCTCCAAGCCGGTGGCTTGAGGGTTCGCGCGGCAGCGCGGTTGCGTTGCTTTGCTTTTAGCTCCAGCTTCAGCTCCGCATTCACCACGGCTATGACTTAGTTTTTCTGGCTCTGGCTCTGGCTCTGGCTCTGGCTCTGGCTGCGGCTTTAGTTTTTGCTGTTGCTGTTGCTGTGCGCAGTGCCGCACTCGCGAAGGCGATACAAGACCCGAAGGGCGGCCCGCAAGGATGCGGGCCGTTTTTCATCGGGACAGGGATGTCCCGTATGAAAAATCCCCGCGGATGCACCGCTCGTGCGGGCCTGTGATTCAAAGAAAAGCATTTTTCTTTGGTTACCTTTCTTTTGTTGCTTTAGACAAAAGAAAGTAACCCGCCGCTTTAGTGGCGGAAGCTTTTGGCGTTTGATCTGGATCTAGATCTTGATCTTGCTCGAGCGATACGCCGCGAGACCGAAACGACGCGGTCGCGGCTCGCGCCGCTCCTACCCTGGGCTCTAGCCGGCAGCGGCGCGAGATTGAGGCGTCGCGGTCCCGACTTACGTCGTTCCTACAGGGGTGGATTCGCGACGCTCCCTCCTTCAAGCAAGTGCAGAGCTTCCGCCCGCTATGCGGCCGGGTTACTTTCTTTTGCTAAGCCCAAAAGAAAGGTAACCAAAGAAAAGGGCTCTCCTTGCAAGGGCACAGGCCACGAGTGCGATGCTGTCGCCGGGATTTTTCGATAGGACATCCTTGTCCTATCGAAAAACGGCGCACGTCCTGTGCGCCGCCCTCCGGGTCTACGGTTGACCGGCAAAGCGGCCAAGCAGATCAAAATCTTGGCAACGGCAACGGCAACGGCAACGGCAACGGCAACGGCAACGGCAACGCGCCCGCTCTTGGGTAGGAGCGGCGCCCTACTGGATTTCCTTCGGTCACAAGCCGCGACCGCGCCACTTCGACCTTCTCGCGCGGCCCAATCAGCACCGATCACAGGCCCGGCCGTCCTTCCATACCAAACAGTCTCCACACCCATAAGCCCCACCAATGCCTCCGTTCAGACACGAAGGTTTATTTCGTCCCCCCGCGCCGCGACAATAGCCACCCCGGCGCCGGCTCCGCGAGCGAGCCACGTCCCCAGTTCGATTCATTCCATCCCCCGCATCGCCTCAGGAGGCCCCGTGCCCATCGTTCGCATGACCGATCTCGATCTCGCCGGCAAGCGCGTGTTGATCCGTGAAGATCTCAACGTCCCCATCGACGATGGCCGCATCACCTCCGAACTGCGCATCCTCGCCGCGCTGCCGACGCTGAAGCTGGCGCTGGAGAAGGGCGCGGCGGTGATGGTCACCTCGCACCTCGGCCGCCCCAAGGAAGGCCAGTGGAGCCAGGCCGATTCGCTGGCGCCGGTGGCGCAGCGCCTGTCGGAACTGCTCGGCATCGAAGTGCCCTTGATCAAGGATTGGGTCGGCGGCGTCGAGGTACAGCCCGGTCAGCTGGTGTTGCTCGAGAACTGCCGCATGAACGTCGGCGAAGGCAAGGACGACGAGGCGCTGTCCAAGCAGTACGCCGCGCTGTGCGACGTGTTCGTCATGGACGCCTTCGGCACCGCGCACCGCGCCCAGGCTTCGACCCACGGCGCGATCCGTTTCGCCAAGGTCGCCGCCGGCGGTCCGCTGCTGATGGCCGAGCTCGACGCGCTGGCCAAGGCGCTCGAACACCCGGCGCGTCCGCTGCTGGCCATCGTCGCCGGCTCCAAGGTGTCGACCAAGCTCGAACTGTTGTCTTCGCTGGTGTCCAAGGTCGACCAGCTGATCGTCGGCGGCGGCATCGCCAACACCTTCATCGCCGCGATGGGCCACAGCGTCGGCAAGTCGCTGGTCGAGCCCGACCTGATCGACACCGCCAAGCAGATCATGGCCGACGCCAAGGCGCGCGGCGCCGACATTCCGGTGCCGACCGACGTCGTCGTGGCACCGGCGTTCGCCGCCGATGCGCCGGCGACGGTCAAGGCCGTCGATGCGGTCGACGCCGGGGACATGATCCTCGACATCGGCCCCGACACCGCCGCGCGCTACGCCGAACTGATCAAGAACGCCGGCACCGTGGTCTGGAACGGCCCGGTCGGCGTGTTCGAGTTCGACGCTTTCGGCCATGGCACGCAGACCCTGGCGCGCGCCATCGCCGCGTCGAAGGCGTTCTCGATCGCAGGTGGCGGCGACACGCTGGCGGCGGTCGACAAGTACGGCATCGCCGACGAGGTCAGCTACATCTCGACCGGCGGCGGCGCCTTCCTCGAGTTCCTCGAAGGCAAGGAACTGCCGGCGGTGACCGCGCTCAAGCAGCGCGCGGGCTGACCGTGGGCGCGCCGATCACCCTGTTCTTCGATCTCGACGGCACCCTGATCGATTCGGCCGAGGGCATCACCCGCAGCGTGTCGTACGCCTTCGAGCAGCTTGGGTATCCGGTGCCGTCGCAGGCGGAGTTGCGGGGCTGGATCGGTCCGGCCCTGCGCACCAGCTTCCTGCCGCTGCTCGGCGACGAGGCCCGCGTCGAGCAGGCCGTGGCCTTGTACCTGGAGCGCTACAGCCGCGAAGGTTGGACCGAGCTTTCGGTCTACGACGGCGTCGCCGAGATGCTCGACGCGGTCCACGGCGCCGGCCATCGCCTGGCCGTCGTCACCGCCAAGAACGAAGACAACGCACGCAAGATCCTCGCCGGCCTGCCGTTCGGCGACCGCTTCGACGACGTCATCGGCTCCAGCCGCGATGGCCGCCTGACCCACAAGGTCGACCTGATCGCCGAAGCCTTGCGTCGTTTCGAACTGTCGGCGGAGCAGTGCCTGATGATCGGCGACCGGCGCATGGACATCGAAGGCGCGCGCGAGCACGGCATGCGCAACATCGGCGTGTTGTGGGGCTTCGGCAGCGAAGACGAACTGCGTGAAGCCGGCGCCCAGCACCTGGCCGCCGCGCCGGTGCAGTTGCCGGCCTTGCTCGCGGCCTGATCGGCCGCGCGGGCATCCGACGCGCGGCGGCGGGGTAGGAGCGGCGCGAGCCGCGACCGCGCCGCCGCCCGTCGCGGCGCAAACGCCGAATCTCAAGTGTTCCGAGGTAAGAGATGGGCATGGTTGCGCCGAAGCGCTCACGCTTGCGCCGCCATCGGATCGATCGCCGTCGCGGCTTGTGACCGAAGGAAATCCAGTAGGACGCCGCTCCTACCCAGCAGCGGCGCCGCTGTTGTCCACGCAACACTCGTTCGCGCAACGCGTCGTGCGCTGCACCATCGGCGCGGCTGAATGCGCCACGACGACCTCGCAGATTCGCTCCGTCGCGTCGCCTGGATTGCGATTGCCGGCGCTTTACGCAGCGGCAAAACGGCCAATAGCGATAGCAATCACGATTTCGATAAGTGGATACAAGCTCGGGCGTCCGATCGTGCCGCTGCGCTCGCGCGCTGGCATAAGGTGCCCGAGCGGCGAATGACGCCGCGCAATCGGGAGAGAAATCGCATGCGTCGTATCGGATTGTTCGCTGCCGTCATGGCGGTGGCGATGGTGGGTGGCGTGTCGTTCAATGCACTGGCCTACAACTGGCAGGGCACCTGGTACTACTACAACGCCGAAGGCGCGCAGGTCGGCAAGTGGACCGCCGGCTGCGGCGCCGCCGACGGCCGTTGGGGCCAGACCACCGAGAACAAGCGTTTCGTGCAGGGCTGCGCAGCCGAAAGCTGAGGCGTCGCGCATACGGTTCGCGGCGTCCGCGCCGCAGGAAAGCTCCGGTCTTCCGGGGCTTTCCTCTTTGCGCGAACGTCGCGGGGTTTCCAGCGCTCCGGCGAGGCATGGCCCGACGGAGCACGAATCAGGCAAGGGGAGAACGACGATGCGTCTTATCGCAACTGCAGTGGCGGCGGTGGTGCTGGGTGGGTTGGTGCTGGCCGGCAGCGTCAAGGCCGCGCCTCCGTGGCAGGGTTATTCGATTCTGTATTTCAACGAAGCCGGCGAAGAAGTCGGCGGCGCCGTCGCCAGCTGCGGCGGCCAGTACAGCTCCTGGGGCGAGAGCACTGCGATCTTCCAGAAGCGGACCTGGTTCTGCGATTGATCGCAGGCCCGCAACGCAAGGGGGCGGCCGTCCTGGCCGCGCCCTTGCGCTGCACCGTCGTCGCACCGCGCGCACGATGACATGCGCTTCGGCCGCATGGGTTCGACGCAAGCGGCGATGACTTCGCCGAGCATCGCGTCAATCGTGCCGAGGGCACATGAATGCATGCGCCGCGGGCTGTACTCTCGGCCTCCATGAGCCTGCGCCGCTTTCTGCAACTCGACGTCTTCGCCCACCGCATCGGTGCGGGCAATCCGCTCGCGGTGGTGTTCGATGCGCAAGGCCTCGACAGCGAGGCGATGCAGTCGTTCGCGGCCTGGACGCATCTGCCGGAAACGATTTTCCTGCTGCCTCCCGACGAGGGCGCCGATTATCGGGTGCGCATCTTCACCCCGCGCCAGGAGCTGTCGTTCGCCGGTCATCCGAGCATCGGCGCGGCCTGGGCGGTGCTCGATGCGGGACGCGTGTCGCCGCGCAGCGAAGCCTTGGTGCAGCAGTGCGCGGCCGGGCATTTGCCGGTGCGCATCGTTCACGACGCGAACGGTTTGCGGGTCAGCATCCGCACGCCGCGCGCGCAGCGTTGCGTTACCGGCGACGACAAGCAGGCCTTGCTCGACGCGGCGTTGGCCGGAGTGTCATGGGGTCCGCTGGTGCCGGCGTTGTGGGACAACGGACCGCGTTGGTGGGTGGCCGAACTCGCCGATGCCGCCGCGGTACGCGGCATGCGCCCCGACCTGGCGGCGATCCAGGCCTTGAGCGGCGAGGATGCGCTCGGCCTGGCGGTGTTCGCGCGAACCCGGGAGCCCGGATTCGCCTACGTGGTGCGGGCCTTCTGCCCGAGCGACGGCATCGCCGAAGACCCGGTGACCGGCAGCGCCAATGCGGCGATCGCGACGGCCTTGCTCGCCGCCGGCCGCATCGAGGCTGGCGATGCCTACCAGATCAGCCAGGGGCGCGAGGTCGGCCGCGATGGCTGCATCGAGATCCGCATCGACGACGAACGCGAAGTGTGGATCGGCGGGCGCGTGCAGGCGGTGGTTCGCGGCACGGTCGAGTGGTGAAACCGGTCCGCGCATCAGCCATCGTGCATAAATCATGATTACGCCGATAACGCTTACTGCATGACCGTCCAAAAGAAGAAAGCCGCGTGACGAGCGAGTTCGCGCCTCGCCGCCGTGGCCGTGCCGACGTGGGTCTGGGGTGCGCAGAAGGCACGTTTGAGTGGTGATTTCATGTTCGCATTCAGAACGCTGAAGGGCTTAACCGTACGGTTGCGCAGGGCCTTGTCCGTTACTTCGTCAAACTCGCGTTCCAGCGCCGTCCGATGAACGAAAATCACTCTTTCTCACCGAATTAACCGGTCATCGGAAATATGCGAGCGTCGCTATATAAACGTGATGATCGTCACACTTTATAAACGATGGATCGGAGCAGCCTTGACCCACTACACACCAGAACGGCAACTGTAAGTGTGATAGGGGAGCTTGCCGGTATCGCGATCTAGCGAACGCAGGCGTAGCGACACATTCGCGCACGAGGCAGCTCAGGCTGCATTCGGAGGAACGCAATGGAATCTCAAAGCATTCGTAAGGCCCTTTCCTACAGCCTGCTTGCAGCCTGCATCCTGACGGTCACGGTATCGACCACGGGTTGCTCGGGTTCGGGCGGCGTCAAATCGAGTTTCAATCCTAATCCCGGGGGGGGCGGCGACGGGGGTGGCGGTTCGGGCGGCGGCGGCTCAGGAGGCGGCGGCACGGGTGGTGGAGGTTCCGGCGGCGGTGGCTCGGGCGGCGGCGGCTCTGGCGGTGGCGGCTCTGGCGGTGGTGGTTCCGGCGGCGGCGGTGGCCCGGGCAATCCCGGTGGCCCCGGCACGCCTGGCGGTCCAGGCAATCCTCCCGGCAGCACCACCACTCCGCCCGGCGGCGTAGTCGGCTCGGTCGTCACCACCGGTGGCGGTTTGCTCACCGGCGTAGGCGGCGCGATCAGCGGGCTGGGCGCGCAAATCCCGAATCAGGCTCTGCTCGGCGGCAGCACTCCGACCACGCGGGGGCTGGGCACTGTGGTCGACGATGTCGGCGACACGATCACCGCGCTCGGTCAAGCGACCAGCAGCGGTCTCGGCCAGATCGGCAATATCTCCAATCCGGTCGGCACGACCGCGGCCGGCGTCGACAACGTAGTGGTCAACGTCGGTACCACCGTCGACGACCTCGGCAAGACGGTCGCGACCGTGGGCGCCTTCCAGGGCTCGCCGATCCAGCCGTTGACCAGCACCGCCGGTGCCTTGGTCTCCGGCGTCGGCACGCAGGTCAAAGGCCTCGCGCCGAAGGTCGGCGGCCTGATCGAAGGCCCGAGCGGACAGGCGCTGACCGGCGCACTCAGCAATGTGCTGACCCCGGTCGCCGGCATCGGCCAGGCCAACGGCGGCACCAACGGCGGCAGCGGCGGCAGCAACCTCGTCGCCAATGTCTCGCGTAGTGTGGGCGGCACGACCAGCGGCGTAGCCGCGGCGGGCGGCACGGTCGGTGCGCAGCTCAGCGGCGTTCCGGTTCCGGGCGGCGCGGCCGGCGTACTCGGTGGCGCGGTACAGGGCGTCAGCGGCAACCTCGGCACGGTCGGCGCGGGCATCACCGCAGGCATGGGCAATGCCGGCAGCATCGCCAATCCAGTCGGCGTGACCGCAGCTGGCGTGACCAGCGGCGTCGCCGGTCTCGGCGGCACGGTCGGCGGCGTGGGCTCGGCATTGGCCAGCACCGGCGCTACCACGCCGTTGGCGCCGGTCACCGGCTTGGTCGCCGGCGCGGTGACCAGCGTCGGCGGTGGCGTGACTACGGTCGGCACGACGGCGACTGCAGCGGTCAATGGTCCTTTGCAGCCGGTTACCCAGGGGCTGAGCACGGTCGTCAACGGCGTGGCCGGGGCGACCGGGCTCAATGGCACCAGCACCGGCAGCGGCCTGCTCGGCGGCACCACCAACCAAGGTGGCCTGCTCGGTACCGGCCTTCTCAAGAAGAAGCCTTGAACGCAAGTTTGTGATGCAACGCGCGGGAACGGGCACAGGCCCGTTCCCGTCGCGCAACAACGGCGTATGGTGAACGCATGAGTCTTGGGGAGGCGCGTTCCGCCGCATGGCGGGCGCGCCATTCCAATGCCGATCTTCCGCTGGATGGACCACGCTAAACGCAGGGGCGCGTGCATGCGAACAGGCCTTTCGGGAAAACGCTACCTACTCGCGCTGACGGTCACCGCGCTTTTGTATTCGACCTTGCCGGCGTATTCCCAGGACCGCCTGCCGACCGGCAACCCGTTGCAGACCCTGCCGCAGGCACCGTTGCCAAAGACCGATCCGAAGGTCAGCACCACGGTCGCACCGCAACAGAATCCCGAAATGGCCGCCTTGCTCGCCGTGCAGATCACGCCGAGCAAATTCGACGTGTCCGGGGTCAAGGCGATCCCGTTCGAGCAGGTCGCGGCGGTGTTCAGTCCGCTCGCCGGCAAGAACATCACCGTCGCCGAATTGCTGCAGGCCGCCGAAGCCTGCAGCAAGCTGTATCGCGAACACGGCTACGCGCTGTCGTTCTGTTATGTGCCCACTCAGGATTTCGCCAATGGCGTGGTCCGCGTGATCGCGGTCGAAGGCTACGTCGCCGAGCTGCGCCTGAGCGGCAAGCCGGGCAAGCTCGAGCGCAAGATCCGCGCGATCGCCCAGCACATCCTCGACGACCGGCCGCTGCGCCAGGCCACCTTCGAGCGTTACTCGCAGATCCTGGGTTTCCTGCCCGGCGCGAAGATGGCGATCAACGTGCCCGCGCCGACCACCACCGACGGCGCGACCGCGCTGGAACTGAACGTCGGAGGCAAGCGTTACGACGCCACCTGGGCGCTGGAGTTCAATCATCCCGGCACCCAGGGGCTGATGAATCTGCAGCTCAATGCGCTGACGCCGTTGGCCGAGCAGTGGACCTTGTCGACGCTGTATCCCGACGGCCGCGGCGACGAGCGTTTCTACGGTGCCGGCTATTCGCAGTTGTTCGGCAGCGACGGCTGGATCGGTCGCGTCGACGGTTCGCGTTATCGCGGCGAACCGGCCAGCCGCACGCCGTTGCCGGATTTCCTCGATCACCGCGTCGAACAGGACCGCCTGGCGTTCGCTGCGCGTTATCCCTGGCTGCTGCGCAACGAGCGCTCGATCTTCATCGGCGCGGGCATCTACGGCGCCGATCAGGTCGATGCCTACCGCAACACCGCGACCGGTGCGACCCTGCAGCAGCGCTCCAAGACCCGCGTGTTGCAGGCGAGCTTGGATTACACCAAGGCCAAGAAGAACAGCGCGCGCCAGATCAGCCTGTCGATCGCGCGCGGCCTCGATGCCTGGGGCGCCTCGGCGAGCACGGTGACCAACGTCGCCGGCGTCGAATTCGCCTCGCCGAACGATGTTTCGTTCCGGCGCTACAACCTCGGTTACGCGCAGAGCCGCAGCTGGGCCGACCAACGCTACCTGGCGATCCTGCGCGGCATCGCCCAGTACAGCCGCAACCGCTTGCCTTCGTCCGAGCAGATCAGCTTCGGTGCCTCGCGTTTCGCTTTGGCCTACGACCCCGGCGAAGTGTCGGCCGACAAGGGCTGGGGGTTGTCGCTGGAACTCAGCCGCAACTACCGCCCGCAGTCGCGCTGGTTGAAATCGGTGTCCCCCTATCTGGTCGTCCAGCACGCCCAAGTGTCGATGACCGAAGGCCGCCCGCCGATCGACAAACTCGGCTCGGTCGGGCTCGGCATCCGTCTGTCCGACAATCGCCACTACAACGTCGACTTCGCTTACGCCCGACCGACCGCGGACCTGCCGCTGGAGGCCGACGACCGCAAGGCGCGCTGGAACCTGAGTTTCTCTTATCAGTTGCAGTAGCGGTGCGGGGCTGCGGCGTGAGTCGTCCTCCTCTTGTAGGAGCGGCGTGAGCCGCGACCGCGGAATGCGCAGAGGTCGCCTAGCCGCCGTCATTGATCGAAGCCTTGATCTGTCGCAGGGTAGGAGCGGCGTCCTACTGGATTTCCTTCGGTCACAAGCCGCGATCGCGCAGCTCGGGGTTGCTGCGCACCTTGCCGCAGAGCGGTGAAGCAACATCTAAAGCTTCCGTCCGCTGACGCGACCGGGTTACTTTCTTTTGCTAAGCCCAAAAGAAAGGTAACCAAAGAAAAGGGCTCTCCTTGACGAAGCTCCCCTGCGAGTTCGCAACTGTCGCCGGGATTTTCCGATAAGACATCCTTGTCTTATCGGAAAACGCCGCACGTCCTGTGCGGCGCCCTCCGGGTCTACGATCGCATCGTAGCTCATTGCCACGCCAAGCTTTCACGGCAACCGCAACCGCAACCGCAACCGCAACCGCAACGGTGATCGACCACTGTAGGAGCGGCGTAAGCCGCGACCGCGAACTTTCGATGGCGAGGATACTTCGCAGCCGACTTCAAATCCCGTCCTCGGCCATCGTTTTGGCTTTGGCTTTGGCTTTGGCTTTGGCTTTGGCTGTTGCTGTGCGTCGCCTAGCACTAGCGAAGGCAATCGAAGACCCGGAGGGCGGCGCGCAGGGATGCGCGCCGTTTTTCATCGGGACAGGGATGTCCCGTATGAAAAATCCC
>NZ_CP175666.1:4636820-4706024 GCF_046097045.1 Lysobacter sp. Hz25 | reverse complement strand
AAGTTACCCGCCGCTTTAGTGGCGGAAGCTCTTAGCGTTTGATCTTGATCTTGCTTGAGCCATTCGCCGCAAGATCGAAACACCGCGGTCGCGGCTTGTGACCGAAGGAAATCCAGTAGGACGCCGCTCCTACCCCTGCGAAAGCTTGTCGCTTCGATGGGCGTCATCAGCGTTGTCGCCTCTGCGCGTCCCGCGGTCGCGGCTCGCGCCGTCCTACCCCTGCGAAAGCTTGCCGCTTCGATGGGCGTCATCGGCGTTGTCGCCTCTGCGCGTCCCGCGGTCGCGGCTTGCGCCGCTCCTACTCCCGCGAAGGCGCGCTGCTTCGATGGGCGTCATCAGCATTGTCGTCTCTGCGCGTCCACGGTCGCGACTTACGTCGCTCCTACATGAGGCTGGCTGAAGCGACGAAGTCAGGTCGCGCCCCAGACCGCCAAGCGCAACCTCACCCTTGATCGAACAAGTGCTGCAACACCGCCTCGCCATAGCGATCCAACTTGCTGGCCCCGATCCCGGGAATACGCGCCAGCTCGTCGAGATCGTCCGGCGCATGCTCGGCGATCGCCCGTAAGGTGCTGTCGTGGAAGATCACATAGGCCGGGACGTTCTGCTCGCGCGCGGTGGTCGAACGCCATTCGCGCAGGGCGTTGAAACGCACCAGCGATTCCGGGTCGAGGTCGATCATCGGCGCCGCGCTCGCGCCGCCACGGGACTTGCGGGAGCCGCCTGCGGCCTTCGGTGCCTCGGTGCGGAAGCGCAGGCTGCGTTCGCCGCGCAGCACCGGGCCGCTGTCGGCGGTCAGGCGCAGGGCGCCATGGCGCTCGATGTCGGCTTCGAGCAGCCCGCCGGCCACCAACTGGCGGAACACGCTGCTCCATTGCTTGGCGTCGAGGTCGCTGCCGATGCCGAAGGTGCTGAGCTGTTCGTGGTTGAAGCGGGTGATCTTCTCGGTCTGCGCGCCGCGCAATACGTCGATGACGTGGCCGGCGCCGAAGCGTTGGCCGGTGCGGTATACGCAGGACAAGGCTTTGCGTGCGGCCTCGGTGCCGTCCCAGCTCTGCGGCGGCTCCAGGCAGTTGTCGCAATTGCCGCAGCCGCCCGGGTGCGGTTCGCCGAACCACCCCAGCAGGCTCTTGCGCCGGCATTCGGTGGACTCGCAAAACCCCAACAACGAATCCAGTTTGCGCAGTTCCAGGCGCTTGCGTTCTTCGCCGGCCTCGCCTTGCTGGATCAGCTGGCGCAGGTTGACCACATCGCCGAGGCCGTAGCACAGCCAGGCCTCGGCCGGTTCGCCGTCGCGGCCGGCGCGGCCGGTTTCCTGGTAATACCCCTCGATCGACTTGGGCAGGTCGATGTGGGCGACGAAACGTACGTCGGGTTTGTCGATGCCCATGCCGAAGGCGATGGTGGCGACCATGACCACGCCGTCTTCCTGCAGGAAACGGCGCTGGTTGCCGGCGCGCAGCGAGGCGTCCATGCCGGCGTGGTAGGGCAGGGCGCGGATGCCGGCGGCGACCAGTTGCTCGGCGATCGATTCCACGCGCTTGCGCGAGAAGGCGTAGACGATGCCGCTGTCGCCGCGATGCGCGCTGAGGAAATCGAGCAACTGGCGGGTGCCGTTGTCCTTGTGGACGACGCGGTAGCGCAGGTTCGGCCGGTCGAAGGAACTGACGAAGCGGCGCGCGTCTTCCAGGTTCAGGCGTTCGGCGATCTCGCGCTGGGTCGGCGCGTCGGCGGTCGCGGTCAGGGCGATGCGCGGGATGTCCGGCCAACGCTCGTGAAGGATGGTCAGTTCGCGATATTCGGGGCGGAAGTCGTGGCCCCATTGCGATACGCAGTGAGCCTCGTCGATCGCGAACAGCGAGATGCGGGCGCGGTCGATCAGCGACAGGCAGCGCGGGCTCAGCAGGCGCTCGGGGGCGACGTACAGCAGGTCGAGTTCGCCGTCGAGCAACTGCCGTTCGACCGCCGCGGCTTCGGCGGCGTCGAGGGTGGAGTTGAGGTAGGCCGCGCGCACGCCGAGCTGGCGCATCGCCTCGACCTGGTCCTGCATCAGTGCAATCAGCGGCGAAATGACCAGGCCGCAGCCATCGCGCAGTAAGGACGGGATCTGATAGCACAGCGACTTGCCGCCGCCGGTCGGCATCAGCACCAGGGCGTCGCCGCCGTCGATCACGTGTTGGACGATTTGGGCTTGTTCGCCGCGGAACGCGGTATGGCCGAAAACGCGATGGAGGAGTTCGAGTGCGGGCTGCTGCATGCGCCTAGTCTAGCGGCGCGGCGTCGCAGACGGTCGCGACGAGGCCGCGAGCGCCGCTGAAACGCGGTCGCCGTCGTGGCGCGTCAGGGCCGCGACTCAGCGCGAGCGCCGCTTGATGTGCCAGACGTTGCAGATCTTGTCGTTACGGACCTGATAGACCGTCAGACCGTCGACGGTTTTGCCGTCGGCGGTGCCGGTGACGCGTTCGCGCGCCACCACCATGTCGTCCAGCGATTGCAGGCCCAGGATCTCGACCCGCGGATGCGGGCGCTTGGCGAAGGCGGCGCGGTAATAGCGCGAACGCGCCTGCGGCGTGGCCTCGGCGATGAGGGGCTGTCCGGGCAGAGGTTCGTCGTCGCCGCGGCGCCAGGCGCCGGCATCGGCGGTGGCCTGGGCCAGGAAAGCCTCGGCGTCGGCGTCGTTCCAGGCCTGGACGTAGCGGCGGACCACGACTTCCTGGGCGTCGTCGGCGGCGACGATGGCGGCAACGGCGGCGCCCGCCGAGAGCGCCGACAGTGCGACCAGCAGGATGGGCATCGGCTTCATGGCCGCGCCCCGGCAGCGGCCGTGACGACCGCATCGGCGGGGCGGGCGATCTTCTGCAGCGGCCACAGGTCGAGGACGCGTCCGTCGCGGACGCGCAGGATCGCCAACATCTCGTAGGTCTCACCGGTGGCGGCCGGGGTGCCGCGGGTGCGGATGCGCTCGTGGGTCACGACCAGGTCGCCGACCGCGAAGGCATCGAGCAGGTCGACTTGCACCGACGGGCCGTCCGCATACAGCGCCCGGTAGGTCTTGGCGCGGCTGGCCTCGTCGACGACGGCGCGCGAGGGCAGGTCGGCCAGTTGGTGCGGGTCTTCGGCGCGGCGGAAGTGGCGGGCATCGGCGGCGAACAGGGCGAGGAAGCGTTCGGCGTCGGCGCGGTTGTTGGCCTCGACCAGCGCACGCGCGGTGGCCACGGCGCCGGCAGCCTGCGGCCGGTTGTCGGCGGTTTCCTTGCCGACATGCCACAGGTCTTCGATCAGGCCGTCGCGGACCCGGTACACCACCAGCAGGACCTGCGGCTCGGCGCGCTTAGGGTCGGTGATGCGGACCCGCGACACCACCAGTTCGCCGAGCGCGACCGTGCGGGTCTGCTCGATATGCGGGGTGTCCGGTTGCGCCATGGCCTTGGCGAAATGCGCGCGCAGGCGCTCGGCGCCGTACATCTGTTCCAGGCGCTTGCCGACCAGGGCGTGCGGGTCGGCGGGCAGGCCGAAGATCTGCGCCTGCGGGGCGTACAGGGCGAGGAAGGCTTCCAGGTCGTTGCGGTTGAGCGCGTCGAAGTCGGCGGCGACGACGGCGGCCGGCTCGGCCGCGGAGCCGGCCCCGGCCCCGGCCCCGGCCGGGATAAGGCCCATCAGGGCCAGCGAAAGCACAAGCGTGAATCGACGTTGCATGGCGGTGCTCCGGAGAGGCGAGGCGAGGCCTGTTTGCCCAAGCTCGGCTTTTGGCAGATAGTCCTGCCGCGGGCGGTGGCGACCGAGCCCGGCGCTACTGGGCTTGGGCTTCGGGACTAGGCTAGGAGCGGGTGGGGCGGCCGACAACGCGAAAATCGCGCCAGATGCATAAGGTCAGATTATGGATATGCCGACATTGCCGCCGCTCAGCGCGATCCGCGCCTTCGAGGCCGCCGCGCGCCTGCAGAGCTTCACCCGCGCCGCCGAGGAACTGGACATGACCCAGGCTGCGGTCAGTTACCAGATCAAGCGGTTGGAACAGCGGCTGGGCCTGGTGCTGTTCCAGCGCCTGCCGCGCAAGGTGGTGCTGACCCGGGCCGGCGAGCGGTTGGCGCCGACGGTGCTCGACAGCTTCCAGGCGCTGCGTTCGGCCTTCGCCCAAAGCCAGGCGCGCTCCGAAGCCGAACTGGCGATCACCTCGCTGCCGACCATCGGCGCCAACTGGCTGGTGCCGCGCCTGGGCGGGTTTCAGCTGGCGCATCCGCGGTTGGCGGTGCGCCTGGACACCGGCGTGCCCCTGGTCGACCTGGCCCAGGGCGAGTTCGACGTCGGCATCCGCAACGGCCGCGGCGAATGGCCAGGATTGAGCGCGCATTTCCTGTTGCCGGGCTTGTTCACGCCGCTGTGCAGCCCGGACCTGATCGAAAGCGGTGCGCTGCGGACGCCGGCGGACCTGTTGAGGCTGCCGCGGATCGGTCGCGAACGCTGGTGGCGCAGTTGGTTGGAGGCGGCGGGCGTCGGCGACGCCGATCTGTCGGCGCGGCCGGGGGTCGAACTGGGCGTCGAGCAATACGAAGTGACCGCGGCGATCGCCGGGCATGGCGTGGCGATCACCTCGCCGTTGTTCTTCCGCAGCGAACTCGCCTCGGGGCGGCTGGTGCAGCCGTTCGAACTGGTGCTGCGCGACGAGCGCGACTATTGGCTGGCCTATCCCGAGGTGCGTCGCGGCAGTGCCAAGATCCGCGCTTTCCGCGATTGGTTGCTGGCGCAGGCCCAGGCCGACGCGCAGGGCTGGGACGGCGGCGGCCCGCGCTGAGGCCGGCGACCGACCACGAAAAACCCCTGTCCCGCAGAGCGAAACAGGGGTTCGGTACCGCGCGGCGGGGCGGCGCGGACGCTCCGCGCAGGCCCGCCTTCAACGGTTTACTGCAGCAGCGAACGCAGCATCCACGCATACTTCTCGTGGGTCTGCAGACGCTGGGTCAGCAGGTCTTCGGTCGGGGCGTCGTCGACGTCGTCGGCCTGGTCGAGTACCTTGCGCGCGGTGCGGCAGACTGCTTCGTTGCCGACCACCAGCTGGCGGACCATCTCGCGCCAGTCGGCGCTGTCGGTCAGGCCCGGCTCTTCGGTGATCGAGGACAGCTTGACGAACTCGGCGTAGGAACCCGGTGCGTTGAAGCCCAGCGCGCGAATGCGCTCGGCGATGTCGTCCAGCGCGGTCCACTGCTCGGTGTACTGGGTCTCGAACATGACGTGCAGGGCGTTGAACATCGGGCCCGTCACGTTCCAATGGAAGTTGTGGGTCTTCAGGTACAGGGTGTAGCTGTCGGCCAGGAAGCGCGACAGACCTTCGGCGATCTTCTTGCGATCGCCCGACGAGATCCCGATATCGATCGAGGGTGCGCTGTCGGCGGCCGACGGCGACGCGGCCGGGCTGACCGATGCCTTGTCCGATTTGGTCTTGTCCGTTTTGCTGGTCTTGGCGGGCTTGTTGGGCTTGGCCATGTGCGACTCCTTCTCCGATGCGGGCGATCGAACGGTTTCGATCGGGGGTTTTTAAACAATGCGGCGACAATAGGCGCAGTCGGCCGCGAAGTGAAATGGTTTGTGCCTAACGTTGCAATGCGAACGATCTATCGATGAAGAGTACCGATTCCAATCAGTCTAGCCACGAGAATGCTAGTGCCACGTTACGACAGGCGCGGCATGCGATCGATGGCGCCTTGAGCCGCGACCGCGGCCGCTTGCACGGCCTGTGGTCGCGCTGGAGCGGCAAGCCCGGCGACGAGCGCGCGCGCGCTGCATTCGCGCAGGCCCTGGCGGCATCGGTGGCGCAGCGCGAAGCGCGGGCGGCCTCGCTGCCGCGCGCGCCGGTCGACCCGGCTTTGCCGATCGCGGCCGAAGCCGAGCGCATCGTCGAGTTGATCCGCAAGCATCCGGTGGTGGTGATCGCCGGCGAGACCGGCTCGGGCAAGACCACCCAGTTGCCGAAGCTGTGCCTGGCCGCCGGGCGCGGCGCCGCCGGCATGATCGGCTGCACCCAGCCGCGCCGCATCGCCGCGCGCGCGGTCGCCCGGCGCGTGGCCGAGGAATTGCAGACGCCGCTCGGCGAGACCGTCGGCTACCAGGTCCGCTTCAACGACAACGTCGGCGAGCGCACCGCGATCAAGTTCATGACCGACGGCATTCTGCTGGCGGAGATCCAGTCCGACCGCTGGTTGTCGGCCTACGACACGATCCTGATCGACGAGGCCCACGAGCGTAGCCTCAACATCGACTTCCTGCTCGGCTATCTGAAGCAACTGCTGAAGAAGCGGCCCGACCTGAAGATCATCGTGACCTCGGCGACCATCGACACCGAGCGCTTCGCCGCGCATTTCGACGGCGCGCCGGTGGTCAGCGTCGAGGGCCGCGGCTATCCGGTCACGGTGCGCTACCGGCCTTTGGAAGGCGAGGGCGAGAGCCAGGCCGACGGCCGCGTGCGCGAGGCCCGCCAGGGCGAACGCAGCGTCAACGACGGCATCGTCGCGGCCTGCGACGAAATCACCCGCGAAGACCCGCGTGGCGACGTGCTGATCTTCCTGTCCGGCGAGCGCGAAATCCGCGACGCCCACCAGGCGCTGGAGCGGCGCAAGTACCGCGAGACCGAAGTGCTGCCGCTGTACGCGCGGCTGTCGGTGCGCGACCAGGACCGGGTGTTCAACCCCGGGCCGAAGCGCCGCATCGTGCTCGCCACCAACGTCGCCGAGACCTCGCTGACGGTGCCGCGGATCCGCTACGTGGTCGACCCGGGTCTGGCCCGGGTCAAGCGTTACAGCCCGCGCGGCAAACTCGACCGGCTGCACATCGAACCGGTCTCGCAAGCCAGCGCCGACCAGCGCAAGGGCCGCTGCGGCCGCATCAGCGAAGGCACCTGCTACCGCCTCTACAGCGAGGCCGATTTCGAGTCGCGGCCGCGCTACACCGACCCGGAAATCCGCCGCGCCGCCCTGGCCGGGGTGATCCTGCGCATGCTGTCGCTGGGCCTCGGACATATCGAGGACTTCCCGTTCCTGGAACCGCCGGACGGCCGCGCCATCGCCGACGGCTGGCAACAGCTGTCGGAACTCGGCGCGGTCGGCGAGGACAAGAAGCTCACCGCCACCGGCCGGACCATGGCGCGCTTGCCGGTCGACGTGAAACTCGCGCGCATGCTGGTGGCGGCCAATGCCCACGGCTGCCTGCGCGAGATGATCGCGATCGCCGCCTTCCTCGGCATCCAGGACCCGCGCGAGCGTCCGTCCGACCAGCGCGCCGCCGCCGACAACGCGCATGCCGAGTTCGCCGACCCGCGTTCGGAGTTCGTCGGCATCCTTAAATTGTGGGATGCCTACCAGAGCGCCCACGAAGAGCTGACCCAATCCAAGCTGCGCAGTTGGTGCGAGAAGCATTTCCTCGGCTTCCTGCGCATGCGCGAGTGGCGCGAGCTGCACCGGCAGTTGAAGCTCGTGTGCGAGGAGACAGGGCTTGGGACTCGGAACTCGGGACTCGATCAGCCTGGTGCCGCCGCTTCTTCGAATCCCGAGTCCCCGGTCCCGAGTCCCGAGGGTTACGCCAGGTTGCACCGCGCGCTGATCGCCGGCCTGCCGACCCAGATCGGTTTCCGCGCCGACCGCGGTTTCTACGACGGCCCGCGCGGGCGCAAGTTCCAATTGTTCCCCGGCTCGCCGCTGGCCAAGAAGCCGCCGCCGTGGGTGTTGTCGGCGACCCTGCTCGACACCGAGCGGGTGTGGTCGATGACCAACGCCACGATCGAGCCGGACTGGGCGATCCAGGAGCTGCCGCATCTGCTCGCGCGGCGCCATCACGACCCGCGCTGGGCGCGCTCGCAAGGGCGGGTAGTCGGCAGCGAACAGATCAGTCTGTTCGGCCTGGTGCTCGCGCCGAAGCGGCCGATCCATTACGGCGCGCTGTACCCGGAGGAAAGCCGCGCGATCTTCGCCCGCGACGCCCTGGTGACCGGCGAGATCAACACCCGCTCGGCGTTCCTGGCGCGCAACCTCGCCACCCTGGCCAAGGCCCACGACGAAGAAGCCAAGCAACGCCGCGCCGGCCTGGTCGTCGACGAGGAATGGATGGCGCAGTGGTACCTCGACCGCTTGCCGGCGCAGGTCCACAACGTGCAGGCGCTGGACGCCTGGTACCACAAGCTGCCGGCCGAGGAAAAAGCCAAGCTGGAGTGGTCGAACGCGGATCTGATGATCGGCGGCGAAAGCGAGGCCGCGCGGTTCCCGCCGTATCTGCAGCTCGGCAATGCGAGGCTGGCGGTGAGCTATCGCTTCGAGCCGGGCGCGGCCGACGACGGCATGACCCTGGCGGTGCCGCTGCACCTGCTCAACGCGCTCGACCCGGCGCAGCTGTCGTGGCTGGCGCCGGGGTTCGTCGCCGACAAGGCCGCGGCCCTGATCAAGAGCCTGCCGAAGATCCTGCGCCGCAACTTCGTGCCGGCGCCGGATTTCGCCAAGGCTTTCCACGAGGCACACAGCAAACCCGAGGCCGACGACCTGGTCGGCACGCTCGCGCGTTTCCTGCGCAAGCTGACCGGAGTCGAGGTGGCGGCGACGGATTTCGATCCGGCTTCGATCGAGCCGCATCTGCGCATGAACCTGCGTCTGCTCGAGCTCGCCGATCCGCGTGCCGACCAGGGCGCCGGCAAGGGCGGCGACAAGGCCCAGGCCGCGGTGGTGCTGGCCGAGTCGCGCGACCTCGACGAACTGCGCGCGCGCTTCGGCGAGCGTGCGGCGCGTGCCTTCGCCGCGCGCGCCGCCGACGGCTTCGGCCAGCGCGGCCTGACCGCGTTCCCGGAGCAGGCGATCCCGATGTCGGTGCCCGGCGCGGCCGGCGTGCCGGCGTTCCCGGCCCTGCACGACGATGGCGACACGGTCTCGTTGCGCGTGCACGCCGAGCGCGAGGCCGCGTTGCGCGCGCATCCGGGCGGGGTGCGGCGTCTGCTGGCGCTGGCGATGGCCGACAAGCTCAAACAGGCGCGCAAGCAACTGCCGGTGCAGGCCAAGACCGGCTTGCTGTACGCCGCGATCGAATCGGCCGCACCGCGCCAGAACGGCCTGCGCGACAGCGACCGGCTGCGCGAGGATCTGGTTGACGGCGCCCTGCAATCCCTGCTCGGCGACGATGCCGAACTGATCGCGGTGCGCGATGCGGCGGCCTTCGAGGCCCGTCGCGAGGCGGTCGCGCGCAAGCTGTTCCCGGAGGCGACCGAACGCCTGGCGCAGGCCGAGGCCATCCTGAGCGCGGTCGCCGACGTGCGTTCGCGCCTGGAGTCGTCGTTGATGGGCTGGGCCAGCGGCAACCTCGACGACATGCGCGCGCAGCTCGCGCGGCTGACGCCGCCGGGCTTCCTGCGCAATGTCGCGACCGCGGCCTTGGCGGAGTACCCGCGTTATCTGAAGGCTTTGTCGGTGCGCAGCGAGCGGGCCTTGCGCGATCCGGTGCGCGACCAGGCGCGGATGCTGGAACTCAAGCCCTTCGTCGAGGCCTTCGATGCCGCGAACGCCGCTGGCCGGGCCGAGGCTGCCGGCTGGCAGGCGCTGCGCTGGGAGATCGAGGAACTGCGGGTGTCGCTGTTCGCCCAGGAGCTGGGCGTGCGCGGCGGCGTGTCGCCGAAGAAGCTCGCGCAGCGACTGGCGTCGTTGCGCGGTTGAGCCGTAAGCAGAAGCGCGCCTTCGGGCGCGCCGCGCTCAGTCGAGGCGGCGGACCTTGGCCTTCGGCGTCTGCCCTTCGACTTCCAGGAACCAGCCACCCATCAGGCCGGGCTTGATGGTGACCTTCGGCGGCGGCACCGGCTTGCCGAGGAACAGCGAGCCTTCGGTCACCCGCCAGCGCTGGCCGTTTTCGAGTTCGAACACGGTGCCGATCGACCAGCCGCGGAACTCGCCCTTGAGCGCGCTCTGCACCGGTTCCACGTCGCCGCGGTCGAGCAGTCCCTTGCGTTCCGAACGCACCGCCTTGGTGGCCTCGGCGACAGCCGCGGTCTGCTCCTGCGACAGCAACTCGTTGAGCAGGGCCAGTTGCTGTGGCGACAGGGTGTCGAGCCCGGTGGCCTTCATCTGTTCGGCATTGAAGCGTTGTTCGACCGCGACATAGGGACGCTCGGCGCCGAACGCGGCGGGCGCGATCGCGAGCAGGACGGCAACGGTCAACGAGGACAGCACACGCATGTCGGACTCCGGACGGGGCAGCGGCGAAACGGCGAAGGAGAACGCCCGCCCGCCGACGCCGTGGGCGTGGGCGCGCGGGCGGCATTCATTACTTGATGCGGGTGACCTTGGCGCGGGTGTTGTAACCGTCCACCGAGAGGAACCAGGCGCCGCCGATCACGCTGGGGTTGATGCGCACCTGCGGCGAATCCAGGTGCACGCCGGGCAGGTCGACGCCGTCGACCTGGCGCCATTCCTGGCCGTTGTCGAGCACGTAGACCTGGCCCTGGCCGTAGCCGTCGAACTTGCCGTTGAGGCGGGCGACCACCGCTTCGCGCGAGCCCGAACCGAGGAAACCGCGGTTCTCGTGCTTGACCAATTCGCGGGTTTCTTCCTTGGCCTTGACCACGGCCTTGCTGGTCTCCGCGTCGAGGGTGCGGTTGAGCCAGGCGTTCAGATTGGCGAGCTGTTCCGGGCTGAGCTGGTCGAGACCGGCGGCCTTGAACTGTTCGGCGCTCATCTGTTGTTCGATCTTGGACTGGGCGAGGGCGGCCGGCGCGCTCAGCGCCAGGGCGATCGCGACACCAGCGGCGATCAGCAAGGGACGCAATGCGGAAGGGTGAATCGCGGACATCGTGCTGTTCCTCGGGGCGGTTGCTCGCTAGTGTAGTCGCTCGTCCCTTGCGCTTCGAACCTCTTCTCCCCCGCTGTGAACGCGTCTCCCGCCGAGTCCCGCCATTCCCCTGCCGACGTGCTGGCTCTGCCTGCGGCGGCGATCATCGCCGGGCCCTTGCGCAAGGCGCTGGAAGCCGCCGTGCAGGCGCCGGAGGCCGGCGAGGGCGCGCTCGATTCGCCGGCCGTCATCGCCGCCACCCTGGACGCGCTGGCCCTGCTCGACGCCGACAGCGACACGGTCGCGGCGGCGATCCTGCACGCCTACCCGGGCTGGGCGAAGGCGCTCGGGCCGGGCTTCGAACGCGAGCATCCCCTGTTGGCGGCCTTGCTCGACGGCCAGCGCGCCGCCGGCCAGGTCTGGGCGCTGCATGCCGAACAAGGCCGGCGCTCGGGCACCGAGGGCCTGCGCCGATTGCTGTTGGCGATCGTGCGCGACCTGCGGGTGGTGCCGATTCTGTTGGCGCGGCAACTGGCGCGCATGCGCCATGCCGAACGCCTGCCGCCGGACACCCGGCGCGAATTGGCGGCGCTGACCCGCGACATCCATGCGCCGCTGGCCAACCGGCTCGGCATCTGGCAGCTCAAGTGGGAGCTGGAAGACCTGGCCTTCCGCTACCTGGAGCCGCAGACCTACCAGAAGATCGCGCGCCTGCTCGACGAGAAGCGCGGCGACCGCGAGCGCTACATCGAACAGGTCAAGCGCACCCTGCGCGAGGCGATGGCCGCGCAGGGCCTCAAGGCCGAAGTCGCGGGCCGGCCCAAGCACATCTACAGCATCTGGAAGAAGATGCAGCGCAAGGACGTGCCGATCGGCGAGCTCTACGACCTGCGCGCGGTGCGGGTCATGGTCGAGGACCTGGCCTCGTGCTACGCCGCGCTCGGCGTGGTGCATGCGCAGTGGACGCCGATCCCGAGCGAGTTCGACGACTACATCGCCCGGCCCAAGCGCAACGACTACCGTTCGCTGCACACCGCCGTGGTCGGGCCCGAGGGCAAGACCCTGGAAGTGCAGATCCGCACCGAAGAGATGCACCGCCAGGCCGAACTCGGCGTGGCCGCGCACTGGAAATACAAGGAAGTCGGCAGCCACAGTGCCGACGCCGCGTTCGACCGCAAGATCGCCTGGATGCGGCGCCTGCTCGACAGCAAGAGCGAAGGCGGCAGCGACGGCGCCGATGCCGCGCTGGCGAGCGAGCTGGATACCGAGTTGGTCGAGGACCGGGTCTACGTGCTGACGCCGAAGGGCGAGGTGATCGACCTGCCGACCGGCGCCACGCCGCTGGATTTCGCCTACCACGTGCACACCGAGGTCGGGCACCGCTGCCGCGGCGCCAAGGTCGACGGCCGCATCGTCCCGCTCGACCACAAGCTGCGCAGCGGCGACCGGGTCGAGATCCTGACCGCCAAGACCGGCGAACCGCGCCGCGACTGGCTGGTCGCGGCGAACGGCTTCCTGGCCAGCAACCGTTCGCGGGAAAAGGTCCGCAACTGGTTCCACAAGCTCGACCGTTCGCGCAACGAACAGGCCGGGCGCGAGCTGCTCGACAAGGAATTGCGCCGGCTCGGCGTGCTCGGCGCCGACCTGGCCCCGGCGCGCGCCCGGTTCAACCTGGCCAACGACGAGGACCTGTACGTGCAGGTCGCGCTGGGCGACATCGGTCCGCACCAGATCGGCCGTGTTCTGCTCGAACACGAGCGCGCGCTGTCGGCGCCACCACCGTCGGCCGCGCCGACCTCGACCACCACGATCCCACCGGCGCCGCGCAAGACCCCCGGCAAGTCCACCGATTTCACCGTCGAGGGCGTCGGCAACCTGCTGGTGCAGATCTCGCGTTGCTGCCAGCCGCTGCCTGGCGAGCCGATCGCCGGCTACCTGACCCGCGGCCGCGGCGTCAGCGTGCACCGTCCCGACTGCAGCGCCTTCGTCCGCCTCGCCGCGGCCCAGCCGCAGCGCGTGCTGCCGGTGGAGTGGGGCCGTAAGGGCAGCGGCTACGAGGTCGATATCGAAGTGCTGGCGCTCGATCGCAAATGGTTGCTGAAAGAAGTCACCAACGTCATCGCCCAGGCCAATGCCCACGTGATCAGCATCCGCAGCGACGTCGAGCGCAGCAGCGCCCAGATCCGCCTGCGCCTGCGCCTGCGGGTGGCCGACTACGGCCAGCTCTCGACCCTGCTCGGCAAGCTGTCCTCGCTGCCCGGCGTGGAGTATGCGCAGCGGCATTGAGGCGCAGGCGCGGCATCATTCCCGCGCCGCGCGCTGTCCCTGTAGGAGCGGCGTAAGCCGCGACCGCGAATCGGCACCAGCCCGCGAAACCGGTCCCGCGTGGAAAATCAGCCGGCCTTTTTCGATGGATACGCAGTCTCCTGACGGTAATGTCGCAGTTCTGTTTCCACGGTCGCGGCTTACGCCGCTCCTACAGGGAGGGCTACGGTTTCCGCCCCAAGGCGGATGCGTCCCCGGAGACAATTGGCACACACGCTGAAGAAGACGCGGCAGTCATGCACCGGCGTTATCCTGTCGCGGTGAAGCGCGATCCGCCGTCTCCCTCCGACACCTCTGCCGTGCGCATCGAACCGCTGGCCGGGGATTACAGTGCCCTGCGCTTCGATCGGGCACCCCCCGGGGAGCGCGACAACGGCTTGCGTGCCCGGCGCTGGGGTCTGCGTGGCGCAATCCTGGTCGCTGCCGGTTTACTGCTAGTGCTGGTCCTCGGACGGCAGGCGATGTCGGAATGGCTGTGGCCGGACACCCGCGCGCAGAGCCTGCGCGAAGAAGCGACCCAGGCCCTGGCCGAAGGCCGGCTAAGTTCGGCCGATGGCCACGGCGCGCGCGAGTTGTTCGAGGCCGCGCTGGCCCTCGACCCCGACCGCAGCGACGCCCGCGAAGGCCTGGTCAAGGTCGGCCGGGTCGCGCTCGATCAGGCCGGCCAGGCGATCGACCGCGGACACTTCGACTTCGCCCGCCAACAGCTCGATCTGGCTCGCCAGCTGGCGACGCCGCGCGACCGGGTCGAGGCCATGGCGCGCCGGCTGCGCGAACGCGAGGCGGCCCACGCCGGGCTCGACCGGCTGGTCGCCGAAGCCGCGAGCGCACGCGCGCAGGGCCGGCTCGACGGTGCGCCGTATGCGGCGCTGCCGCTGTATCTGCGCGTGCTCGCGCTGCAACCGCAACGCAACGACGCCCTCGAAGGCCGCGACGATACCCTCGCCGATCTGCTGCAGTCGGCGCGCAAGGCGCTGGCCGACGGCGACCTCGCGCGCGGCGCGGCGGGCATCCAGCGCGTACAGGCCGCCGACCCCGGTCATGCCGATCTGCCGGATGCGCTGAACCTGCTCGAAAGCCATGTCGAACGGCGCCGCCGCGACAGCGACCTGGCGCTGCGCCGGCAGCGTTTCGACGACGCGCGCGCCGGTTACAGCGACCTGCTCGCCGTCCATGCCGACGACGACGCGGCGCGGCGCGGGCTGGCCGCGGTCGCCAACGCCTATGCCGCGCGCAGCGAGCGCCTCGCCGCGGATTTCCGTGTCCCCGAGGCCGAGGCCGTGCTGCTGCAGGCGCGCGGTATCGCCGAGAGCGCGGCGATCGAGGTGCCGGCGGTCGCGCTGGCCCAGCAGCACCTCGACCGCGCCCGCGAATCGCGCAAGCGCTTCGAGCAGCAGGCGCCGGCCGCGCAACGCCAATCGCTGCGCCGCCTGTTGAGCGAAGCCGCCGCCGCCGAGCAGCGCGGCGACCTGCTGACCCCGCCGGGCGACAGCGCCTACGACAAATTGCGCGCGGCTCAGGCGATCGCGCCGCAGGACCCCGCGGTGCGCGCCGCCGCCGCGCGCCTGTTGCCGGCCGCCAAGCGTTGCTTCGACAAGGAACTCAGCGCCAACCGACTGTCGCGCGCCGGCGAATGCCTGGATGCGCGGCGCGCGCTCGAAGGCGGCGGTGCGCCGGCGCGCGAAGCCGCCGCGCGCCTGGCCCAGCGCTGGATCGCGGTCGGCGACGAACGCCTCGGCGCCGGCGAACTGCGCGCCGCCCGCAGCGCGCTCGACGCCGCCCGTTCGCTCGACGCCCGCGCCGCCGGCATCGAAGAACTCAGTGCCCGCGTGCGCAGCGCCGAGGCGGCTTCGAACTGAGGCGGGCGCCCACTCGTACGCGCCCGCACTTCGATCCGCGGTCCGATCCGACGGATCGACGCACGGCGCCCCGGCCGCCGCTGAGCGATAATGGCGCCGATGCCCGCCAGTCCGCGATACCTTCCTTGTCCCGATCCGACTTTCTTTGCCGCTCACTGCTCGTCCATGCAGTCCGTTCGTTCGGGCAGACAAGGGGCGGGGGAATGACTGCGTCCACGAGCACCCCGCGGATCGTTGCTTGGACGGCAAGCATCGCTTCGCAGTCGGCCCGGATCGCGCTGACATGAGCAGCGCCAGCCAGGCCACGGCGAACCCTCGCATCGACGTCAGCGCCGCCATCGTCACCTACCACCCGCAGATCGAGCTGCTGGAACGCGTGATCGCCGCGGTCAGGGACCAGGTCGGTCGCGTGCAGATCTTCGACAACGCCAGCACCGGCGAGGCGCTGGAGGCGTATTTCGAGCGGCTGCGCGGGCAGGGCATCGAGGTGTTCCGCTCCGAGCGCAACGTCGGCCTGGGCAGCGCCATCAACCACGCCGCGCGCGCCGCGCGTGCGGCCGGGTTCGGGCAGGTGCTGTTGATGGACCAGGACAGCATCGTCGACCCGGACATGGTCGCCGTGCTGATGCGCCACCTGCAGCAGCTGCGCGGGCAGGGGCCGGTGGCCGCGGTCGGGCCGCAGTTCCGCGACGAACGCACCGGCGAGGTCGCACCGTTCGTGCAGATCGCCTTCCCGATGAACCGCAAGCTCTACGGCGGGCCGGGGCAGGTGGTCGACTGCGATTTCCTGATCACCTCGGGCACCCTGTTGCCGCTGGACGTGCTCGACACCGTCGGCGGCATGGACGAGGGCTTGTTCATCGACAACGTCGACATCGAATGGAGCTCGCGCGCGCGCCATCGCGGCTATCGCCTGTACGGCATCTGCGATGCGCGCATGCAGCACCGCATCGGCGACCTGGTCCAGGTCTCCCGTCTGGTTCCCTACCGCACCGTCGTGCACAGCCCGACCCGGCTGTACTACATGATGCGCAACCGCGTGCTGCTGTACCGCCGCGCCGAAGTGCCGCGCCGCTGGATGGCGCAGGACCTGCCGCGGCTGGTCCTGAAATTCGTCGGCACCGCCTTGTTGTTGAAGCCGCGCATGGCCTATCTGCGCGCGATGCTGCGCGGCCTGCGCGACGGCCTGCGAGGCCGCGACGGGGTGATGCCGCGTGATCTCGGCTGAAAAACAAGGCCGAAGCTCCTGCCCAAGCGCGACATCGCCCCCGCCCAAGCAACCACCCATAACCTACGACCGAGCGACCCCGCCGGCACCGGCCGCGCGACTCGTCCTAACTCCCTCTCGGTAAAAACAAAGCCGAAGCTTCTGCCCAAGCGCGACATCGCCCCGGCCAAAAACACCGGCAACCCGCGACCCGGCAGCCCCTGCGTGCCCAGCCATCGCCCGAGGCCCGTCGACCGCCCCGTCGGCCCTAGCGCCCCAGCCATCGCCAGCTCCGGCCGCTGCCCCCGAATCACCCCGCCCAGACCGCATCGCATCCACCCCCGCCGGCCCCTCCAGCCCCAGCCTCAGCCTGCATTCACCGGGTATGAACGCCGATGCCGCCGCCGCGGGGCCCCAGGCACGGGCTCCGGATGCCTGCGCTAGACTTGCCGCGACTCCCTGTGTTGCATATCCGTGGCCCGAATCGATTACGACGAAGACGAGCTCGACAACGACGGTAATGACGGCGACGGCCATGCGCCGACCTGGCGCCGCCGACTGGTGACCTGGGCCCTGGCCGCGATCGGCCTGGGGCTCGGTTTCCTGATTCCGTACACGCTCTATCTCAATCACGAGGTCGGCCAGCGCTTCGGTCAGTTGCGCTGGCAGATTCCGACCCGGGTCTATGCGCGTCCGCTCGAACTGGCGCCGGGCCAGGCCCTGGATCCGGGCACGCTGAAGACCGAACTCGACGCCGCCTCCTATCGCGAGGACAGCGGCGAGCGCCCCGGTACCTATGCCCGCCAGGGCGGCCGTTTCACCGTCGCCAGCCGCGGTTTCAACGATGTCGACGGCGCCGTGCCGGCACGGCGTATCGAAGTCGTGGTGTCCGGCGGCCGCGTTGCCAGCCTGCGCGACCTGACCTCGCGCAAGTCGCTGAAGACCACGCGCCTGGACCCGGCGCGCATCGCCACGCTGTATGGGCAGAAGCAGGAAGAGCGCCGCCTGGTGCGGATCGAGGAAGTGCCCGAATTGCTGGTCACCGGCCTGCAGGCCGTCGAGGACCGCGACTTCGCCCATCACATGGGCATCGACCTCAGCGGCATGGCGCGCGCGGCGTTCAAGAACGTCGCCGCCGGCCGCGCCAAGCAGGGCGCCAGCACCCTGACCCAGCAGCTCGCGCGCAGCGGCCTGCTCGGCATCGGCCAGGAACAGACCCTGACCCGCAAGGGCAAGGAAATCATCTACGCCCTGCTGATGGAGGCGCGCTACGACAAGCGCACCATCCTCGAGGCGTATTTCAACCAGGTCTATCTCGGCCAGCGCGGCTCGCAGGCCATCCATGGCGTCGCTGCGGCCTCCGAGTTCTGGTTCGGCCGCGACCTGCGCGACCTCAACACCGAACAGATTGCGTTGCTGATCGGCATCGTGCGCGGCCCGTCCTACTACGACCCGCGGCGCAATCCCGAGCGCGCGCTGGAGCGGCGCAATTTCGTCCTCGGCGAGATGCACGAGACCCAGCTGATCGACGACAAGGAATACCAGCGCGCGCTGAAGACGCCGCTCGGCATCACCTCCAATCCCGGCAGCGTCGCCGCCAATCGTTTCCCGGCGTATGTCGACCTGGTCCGCCGCCAACTCGCGCGCGACTACCCGGCCGATGCGCTCGCCGGCGCCGGCCTCAGCGTCATGAGCGGCATGTCGCCGTCGGCGCAGGCGCAGGCCGAGGGCGCGGTCGCGCGCACCCTCAAGAGCCTGGACAGCAAGCGCCGCCCGCCGTTGCAGGCTGGCCTGGTCGTCACCGACGTGCACAACGGCGAAGTCGTGGCCGTGGTCGGCAGCCGCGAGTTCACCGAGCACGGGTTCAATCGCGCGGTCGAAGCGCAGCGGCCGGTCGGCTCGCTGTTGAAGCCGTTCGTGTACCTGCTGGCGTTGGCGCAGCCGAACGAATTCAGCCTGGCCTCGTGGGTCGACGACTCGCCGGTCACGGTCAAGCTCGGCCGCGGCCGCAACTGGAACCCCGGCAATTCCGACGGCCGCAGCCATGGCCTGGTGCGCATGATCGATGCGCTGGCCATGTCCTATAACCAGGCCACGGTGCGCATCGGCATGAAGGTCGCGCCGGAACGCGTCGCCGACCTGATCAAGACCCTGGCCGGCATCGAAGCGCCGAACAACCCCTCGCTGATCCTCGGTGCGGTCGACCAGAGCCCGTATGCGATGGCGCAGCTGTACCAGTTCCTCGCCTCCGGCGGCGAAATCCAGCCCCTGCATGCGGTGCGCGGCGTGCTCGGCAGCGACGGCAAGGCGGTCAAGCGTTACGACAAGGAACCGGCCCCGGCGCAGGAAGGCGACGCGATCGCCGCGCGCCTGATCACCATCGCCCTGCAGCAGGCGGTCAGCAACGGCACCGGCCGGCAGTTGATCGGCGACGGCCTCGGCCGTCTCTCGCCCGCAGGCAAGACCGGTACCAGCAACGACGGCCGCGACAGCTGGTTCGCCGGCTGGACCGGCGATCACCTGGCGGTGATCTGGGTCGGCAACGACCAGAACCAGACCACCGGCCTGTACGGTGCGACCGGCGCGATGCGGGTGTGGTCGGCGATCTTCTCGCGCCTGCCGACCGCGCCGCTCAAGGTCACCGACAAGGGCCTGGACTGGCAGGCGGTGATCGGCACCCATACCACCGACGCGAGCTGCGTCGGCGCGCGCCGCTTCCCGTTCGTGGCCGGCTTCGCGCCGGAATACGCGCCGTGCCCGGCGCCGCAGGCCGAAGGCGAAGCCTCCGGCGGCGGCTGGCGCGAGTGGTTCGGTATCGGCAAGGACAAGGAAGAACCTGCGCGCGAACCGGCGCCGTCTCCCGATTCCCCGCCCCCGGAGCAGTAAGTCATGAAGTGCAGTGAGTTCACCGGCGCCTTCCCCCGAGGTGCCCGGCGCAAAGGCGTCGTCCTGGTCGTCCTGACCTGCCTGGCGAGCGCCTGCGCGGTCGCGCCGCCGCAGCCGGCGCAGTTGGCCGAAGCGAGTTTCAACGGCGAGGCCGCGGTCGCCGCGGTGCGCGCCGCCGCCGGCGGCGCAGCGCGCGAACTCGACGTGCAACCGATCCGCGATCCGCAGGTCGAAGACCTGCGCCAGCAGGCCGCGCAACTGGAACGCGCCCGCAAGTACGTCGAAGCCGCCGCGGCGCTCGACCAGGCGCTGCAGATCAACGCCGCCGACCCGGCCCTGCTGCAGGAACGCGCCGAGGCGGCGCTGCTGCAGCACCGTCTCGACGATGCCGAGCGTTATGCACAGAAGGCCTTCGATTCCGGCTCCCAGGTCGGCCCGCTGTGTCGCCGTCATTGGGCGACCATCGCCCAGGTGCGGCAGGCGAAGCTCGACGGTGTCGGCGCGGCGATGAAGCTGGCGCAGCGACAGGAGCATTACGACGCCCTGGTGCCGCAGCGCAGCCAGCTCACCGAGGCGAAGAAGCAGGCACAGGCTAAAATCGACGCCTGCACGGTCGCAGCGCCAGCGCGGTATTGAATCGGATATGGAACCCAGCCGCCTTGGCGTAGCCAGTCGTGCCGCGCTGAGCGAGGGCGGCGACCTCGCGCGCAACATCGCCGCGTTCGCGCCGCGCTCGGCGCAACAGGATTTGTCGGCGGCGATCGCCGACGCCTTCGAATCGCGTACGGCCCTGCTCGCCGAAGCCGGCACCGGCACCGGCAAGACCTTCGCCTATCTGGTCCCGGCGTTGCTGTCGGGGCTCAAGACCATCGTCTCGACCGGCACCCGCGCGCTGCAGGACCAGCTCTATCACCGCGACTTGCCGCGGGTGCGCGACGCCCTCGGCGTCGGCTTGAAGACCGCGCTGCTGAAAGGCCGCGCCAACTATCTGTGCAAATACCGCACCGAGCAGGCCAAGGGCGAACCGCGTTTCACCAGCCGCGAATACGCCGCCCAGTTCCAGCGCATCGTCAGCTGGGCCGGGCGCACGCGCATGGGCGATCTGGCCGAACTGGACGCCTTGCCGGAAGATTCGCCGCTGCTGCCGATGGTCACCTCGACCGCGGAAAACTGCCTCGGCAGCGACTGCCCGATGTTCGGCGACTGCTTCGTGATTCAGGCGCGCCAGCGCGCCCAGGCCGCCGACCTGGTCGTGGTCAACCATCATCTGTTGCTCGCCGACCTTGCGTTGAAGCAGGAAGGCTTCGGCGAAATCCTGCCGGGCGCGCAGGCCTTCGTCGTCGACGAAGCGCATCAGCTGCCTGACCTGGCTTCGCAGTTCTTCGGCGAGGCGATCAGCGCACGGCCGTTGGTCGAGCTGGCCCGCGACGCCCTGGCCGAATGCAAGCAGGTCACCGGCGCGCTCGCCAGCGTGCAGGGGCCCGCGCGCGAGCTCGAACAGGCGGTGCGCACCGTGCGTGCGGCCATGGACGAGCTGCCGGTGCGCGCGACCCGTCGCCGCGCCGCCGAATTGCCCGAGGTGGAAGCGGCGTTCGATACGCTGGCCGCGGCCTTGCGCAGCATGCGCACCACCCTCGAACCGCTGCGCGCCGCCGCGCCGGGCTTCGAGAGCTGCCATGCACGGGCCAAGGACTTCGAGACCAAGCTGCGGCGCTGGCGCGGCCCGACCGTCGCACGCCCGCCCGAGCCGGTCGTCGAGGAAGACGACGATTTCGAACCGCCGCGCCGGCCGCTGGCGGAGGTCGCGGCCGAAGCGGTCGACACGGACGCCGCCGACGACGACGAGGAAGAACAAACGCCCGCCGGCCCCGACAGCAGCGTGCTGTGGTACGAACTGACCGCGCGCGGGTTCCGCCTCAGCCGTACGCCGCTCGACGTCGCCGGCCCGCTGGCTGAGCATCGCGAACGTTCGCGCGCGTCGTGGGTGTTCACCTCGGCGACCTTGGCGATCGGCGGCCAGTTCCAGCATTACGCGACCAAGCTCGGCCTGGTCGAGCCCAAGACCCTGCTCGCGCCGAGTCCGTTCGACTGGGCCGAGCAAGCGCTGTGTTATCTGCCGACCGGGCTGCCCGATCCGGTGGTGCGCCATTACAACGAGAGCATGGTCGACAAACTGCGGCCGGTGCTCGAAGCCTCGGGCGGCCGCGCCTTCGTCCTGTTCGCCTCGCACCGCGCCTTGCGCGAAGCCGCCGAGCTGTTGCGCGGCGGCCCCTGGCCCTTGTTCGTCCAGGGCGAAGCGCCGCGCCACGTGTTGCTGGAGCGCTTCCGCGCCTCCGGCAACGGCGTGCTGCTCGGCGCGGCGAGCTTCCGCGAAGGGGTCGACGTCGCAGGCGAGGCGTTGAGCGTGGTGGTGATCGACAAACTGCCGTTCGCCGCGCCCGACGACCCGGTGTTCGAGGCGCGCCTGGACGCGATCCGCCGCGGCGGCGGCAACCCGTTCCGCGACGAACAACTGCCGCAGGCGGTGATCGCGCTGAAGCAGGGCGCTGGACGCCTGATCCGCAGCGAGACCGACCGCGGCGTGCTGGTGCTGTGCGACCCGCGCCTGATCTCCAAGAGCTACGGCAAGACCTTCCTCGATTCGCTGCCGCCGCTGCCGCGCACGCGCCGGGTCGAGGACGTGGCCAGCTTCTTCGCCGGCGAGCCCTTGCGTCTAGAATCGTCCTTGTCGGTCGATGAGGACCACTACCGCTGATCCGCGAGGAGGGTAGGAGCATGACGGAGCGCAAACCGCGTGTGCACGGCCTGGGTGGCGTGTTCTTCAAGGCCGACGATCCGGCCGCGCTGGCGGCGTGGTACGCCAGGCATCTGGGCGTCGGCGTGGAGGACTGGGGCGGCGCCCTGTTCCCCTGGGGCCGGCTCGATGCCGACGGCCAGCCGACCGGCCAGACGGGCTATACGGTGTGGTCGCCGTTCAAGGCCGACACCGAGTACTTCCAGCCCAGCAGCAAGCCCTACATGGTGAATTTCCGCGTCGACGACCTCGACGCGATGCTGCTCGCGCTGCGCGAAGAGGGCTGCCAGGTGCTCGATCGCGGTGAAGACAGCGAGCAGGGCAAGTTCGGCTATGTGCTCGACCCCGAAGGCGGCCTGATCGAGCTGTGGCAGCCGAACCCGAACGATCCCGCGGTTGCCGACGGCGAGTGAAGGGGGCACCGGCGAGGCCCCGCCGGCGCGACCCCGTGTGCAGCGCTGGGCAAAGTGCGGCGGAGGTTCCAGGAGCGCCCGCATGAGACAATCGCGGCGCGAAACGCCCGTCCGACCCCGCCGAGCCCCATGAAACTGCTAGCGTTCGAAACCGCCACCGAAGCCTGTTCCGTCGCCGTGTGGCTGGACGGCGAAGTGCGCGAGCGCTTCGAGTTGGCGCCGCGGCGCCACGCCGAACTGTCCTTGCCCTGGGCCGAGCAGCTGTTGGCCGAAGCCGGCGTGCGGCGATCCGAACTCGATGCCATCGCGATCAGCCGCGGCCCCGGCGCGTTCACCGGCGTGCGCCTGGCGATCGCGATCGCGCAGGGCATCGCCCTGGCCCTGGACCGGCCGATCGTGCCGGTATCGACTCTGGCCGTGCTCGCCCTGCGCGCGCATCCGCTCGCAGCGAACGCCGGCAGCGACGACGCGTTGCGCGTGTATACCGCGATCGATGCGCGCATGGGCGAGGTTTACACCGGTGCCTTCGAGTTGCGCGGCGGCGACGCGCACGCGCTCGACGAAGAAACCGTGATCGCGCCCGATGCGGCCGTAGTGCCCGGCGATGCCGCCGGCTGGCTCGGCGTCGGCACCGGTTTCGCAGCCGCCCACGGCGCCCTGCAACATCGGCTGGGCGCGCGTTTCGCCGGCGTCGACGCCGAAGCCCTGCCGCATGCGGCCGATCTCGCGCGGCTGGCGGCGCTGGCGTATGCGCGCGGCGAAGCGGTCGCCCCCGAACTGGTCGAGCCCGCCTACCTGCGCAACAACGTCGCCCTGACCATCGCCGAGCAGGTCGCTCTGCGCAGCGAACGCAAGGCCGCGCCCTGATTCATCTATTCGCAGCGTCCGCGCTGTCGCTCAAGGAAGGCAGCATGACCGTGAATCGAATCTTGCTGTGCGCCGCCGCACTCGCGCTGTCATCGTTTCCCGCGATCGCCGCCGCCGAACTCTGGCAGGGCTCGATAGGCGGCTTGCCGGTCGTGGTCAGCCTGGACGGCGACACCGACATCGACGGCCAGTATTTCTATCGCAAGCATCTGCTCGACCAACGCCTGCAAGGGCGGCGCGACGACGACGCGCATCTGCATCTGCGGGTCGAAACCCGCGACGGCGAAGTCACCGAGCGCTGGGAGCTGTGGCCCAAGGGACGGGACTTGCTGGGGCAATGGCAGGGCGGCAAGGGCAAGAAACTGCCGATCCAGTTGCACAAGGTCGATATCGCGGCCTTGCGTGCCGGCGCCGATGGCGCGCGCTACCGGCGCGGCGTCGACGACGGCTACGAAGCCTTGCGCATCGGCGCGCTCGAACTCAAGAGCGGCAAGCGCGAGACCTTCGCTGGTCATCGCCTGCAATGGTGGGTCGAACCGCGCAGCGGCATCGACCTGTTCCAGGTGGAGTCCGGCTACGACGTAGCGACCCTGGCGCGGATCAATGCGGTCCTGCGCGAACGGCAGTGGAAGTCGGTCGCTTCCTACTTCCAGTGCAAGTCCTTCGAGATGGGCGAGTACGAGCAGACGACGATCCCGCGTTATATGGACGAACGCGTCCTCAGCGTCAGCCTGTTCACCTCCTACGACTGCGGCGGCGCGCACCCGGACTTCGGCGATTCGCCCCTGAATCTGGACGTGCGCAGCGGCCGCGAGCTCGAACTCGAAGACGTGCTGTGGCTTGGCAAGGGCCGTCCGCCGCGGCCGAACGATGACGATCGCGCCGAGTACCAGCGCTGGAGCGGCTACCGCGACGACACCCTGGCGCCGTGGCTGGTCGCGACCCTGAGCAAGTTGTATCCGGCCGAGATGGCGGCGCCCAAGGCCGACCAAGGTTGCGACTACCGCGAGCTTTCAGACTGGAACCTCCCGTCCTGGCACCTGCGCCCGGAAGGCCTGTACGTCGGCCCGATCTTCGCGCGCGTGGGCCGTGCCTGCGAATACCCGCAGTGGCCGGTGATCCCGTGGAAGCTGGTCGAAGCGCACGCGGGCGCGGCGCTGAAGGACTGAGCGCAGCTATGTTTCGCTATATCTACGAAAGCGAGTTCGATCTCTGCATCGATCGTTATCTGGACTATCTCGCTGGGCTGAAAGGAACGATCGACGACGATCTGTATACCTTCCTCAGCGACTCCGGTCGCTACGATTTGTCGAAGACATCCCTGCACGATTCTTGGCTGCGTCGTCTTTCGCTGAACTCATTCGAGCTTGCCGAACGTCGGATGACGCAGAACCTGCATCTGGAACTGCTCGGTCCGTATCACGACCGGATCTTCCACCTGCATTACACCGACATCCTGGGCTATTCGATATCTCAGCGACCCCGACGTCGCCCGGGGCACCCTGACCTGCTGATGCACGAGTTCCGGGTGGGTGAGCAGGGCGAGTTCGAGCACGCGATCGAATTCGACGACGGCCTGGCGATCGTGGTCGCATGCCGCTCGATGCGCTTGGAGGAAGTCATGCTGGTGGTCGAAGCCGAGACCGAATCCAGTCCCGACGCTTGACCCCTCGCTCGTCGACCGGCGAATCACCAGGAGGTTTGGCAACAGGCGTGAGGTGGGAGCGAACTACTCGTCTCCCGGGGCCGTGCTGAGCAATGCCTGCTGCTTGCGAAGAATACGAGTCGGTACGCCGGCGAATGGGGTTGGGCACAAGCTATGCAAGTTGAGCGGCTCGCGTGAAATGTGTCCCGCCTTGCCATTCAGGTTTAACGCCTGCGGCCTGCTTCTGTCTTTCTGAGGATATTCAATTGAGGGCGTGCCAGTTCGCCGTGCCGGTAACCGAAAGCTTCGGGAAAGAGAATGTAAGATGCGGATCTTCAACAGTGGGGATGGATCAATGGGCAGTGCGAAGCTTCTACTATCTGCAGTTCTAGCCATGTCCTTCTTTGTGACGGGTTGCGCACAGAAAGGAGACGGCGAAAAAGCTGCAGAGGCGAAAGTCGTACAAGCCAGGTCGCCGGCTCTCAGCTTGTTCGCCCTGAATGTGGGCAACAGCCAGCAAACGGACGGCTCCGTATTCCCTACAACGCTGTTCGTGCCCACCGACAAGCTGATCGCCTCGGTCAGCACCAAGGGGCAGGCAGTGTCCGTTCCGGTGACCGCGAAGCTCATCGCCATGGCCAATGGTCAGGTGGTGGGTGAAGTCAGCAAGAGCATAACGACCTCGATCGATGCCACCTCCAACTTCGAGTTCTCCAAGCAGGCGCCTGCCTGGGCCATCGGCCGCTATCTCGTGGAGGTGAGCATCGATGGAAAGAAGGCGGGCCAACAGGAGATCGAAGTGGTCCAGGCGTTACCTGCAGGGGCCTGACCTTAGGCTGGGGACGATGTCTGGGTATCCGGGGGATCCTGGGTTCAGGCAATGAACGAAGCGCCGGAGGGAGTCCCGGCGCGCCGAAACGGACGCAATTCAAATTCAGGAAGCCTGGTGCGCCGGGCTGCTCTTGGAGAGAGCAATATGGAACAGGACGTAGGGCTGGGCCGTCGGGCGACGGGTGATGAAGTTCGATGCGGAATGGTTTCCGCTCGTCAACGAAGAACGGTATCCAGAGGCCCCGTCTGGTGGCTGGCTTTGCTCCTCGGCGTCGTCGCATTGATCGGCGGCTCGCTGGCGTTGGCGGCCAAGTACGTATACGACGACAACGGCCGACTGGTCGTAACGGTCAACGAGCAGTCCGGTGAAAGCGCGCGCTACGTCTACGACAAAGTAGGCAATCTGCTGCGGATCGAACGCCTGGCTGCCGGTCAAGTCGCCATTTTCACGTTCCTGCCTGCCCGTGGTGGTGTCGGCGTTCCGGTCAGGATCGAGGGCCAAGGGTTCGGCGCCACGCCGGCCGAGAATATCGTGCGCTTCAACGGCACCGCGGCGACCGTAACCCACGCTGCGGCGACGGAACTCGACGTGCTGGTGCCGGCTGGCGCTAGCACCGGGCCGTTGACCGTAACGGTGGGTAGCCAAACGGCGACGGGCCCGTCCGATTTCGTGATCGACGAGAGTGCGCAACCTCCGGTGATTACGGGCATCAGTCCGTTGATCGGCCACAGTGGCACGGCGGTGACGGTCACTGGCCAGCGTTTGTACCCCGCGCCGGATCTCACCCGAGTGCTTCTCGGTAGTCGCGTGGCGGTGCCGAATACCATCGGCAACACCCAACTGGTTTTTCCCGTTCCGGTACGAGCCGGCTCCGGGCGGGTCACCGTAAGCACTCCCTACGGCAGTGTACAAAGCATCGAAGAGTTCGTCGTCTTGCCGGATGGGGTGAATGCCGCCGATGCCGTAAACGCAGGCCGACTTTCGCTCGATACACCGCGTGCGGTATCCACGGCTGCCGACAATCAACAAGTCGCGTTGCTGTTGGATTCGGCAACCCGGGATCTGACGAGTCTGCAGTTCAGCGCGCTGTCGGCATCGCCGATGACCTATGCCTTGTACGGGCCGGATAATCGCAAGCTGACGAGCGGCGATGTGAGCGCGACCAAGCCGTCCGTGCACCTGCCCCATCTGAGCGCAGGTACGCATCTATTGTTGCTCAAGCCCGCCGGGCCATTGTCGTGGAATCTTGTCTGGGAGAAGAATTCGTTACTGGGGACGCAGGCCGAGCCCAGCGCGGTAACGACGGGCACTCCGTATCAGAGCAAGCGCTTGCTGCTGAATGTCGCGGCGGGAGACGATCTCGGCATCGGCGTGCACGATCTGGTCACGCCGGGCACGACGCAGTCCATGCGAACGACGGTATTCCGTTCGGACGGCAGCCAATTGGCATATGAGCTGTGTTTCGCCACGAACGGTGGCTGCGACTTGAACTTGGCATCGCTGAGTATGCCGGGGCAGTACAGCGTAGTGTTCGAGCCTGCGTCCGAGGGCGCGCGGACGTTCTCGTTGAAAACCACTCTGAGCGCCGACCAGCGCGTGGCATTGGTGCCCGATGCACCAGCGCCGCTGACCCTGGGGCGGCGAGGCCAAAATGGGCGGTTGACGTTTGCAGCGCAAGCCGGGCAAACGTTGGCATTCAATGTCAGCGGGCAAGTTACATCGCCGGTAAATCACGATGTGTACTACACCGTACACAAGCCGGACGGAAGCGTCCTGCAACAAGGCAGTACCAAGGCGGGGCTTACCCAGAACATGCCGAGATTGCCTGTCGGCGGCAATTACTGGATTTATGTCGACCCGAATTATGGGGCGGCACTCATGGGCCAGGTCGTGCTCGTTTCGGGTCAAAGCGGCGAATTGACGGCCGGGCAACAGTCGGGCGAATTTGCGACGCAGACATCGGCTCAGAATGTTTATTTCAACTTCAACGCGGGCCAAGGAGCGAACCTGGGGCTCGGCATCAGCGATTTGGTGACGCCAGGCACGGGCGGAGCGGTTGGTGTTTATGTGTATCGCCCTGATGGCAGTCAGCTTACTTACAAGTATTGCTACGCCAATCAAGGTGGTTGCGACGTAAACCTTGCCGGTCTGCCGGCTGGCAACTATGCAGTAATGGTGACGCCGCCGTCTGACGGAGCGAGAACGCTGGCGTTCAAGGCGACTCTGAGCGCCGACGAGGTGCTGCCCTTGACCGTCGACGTGCCGTTGTCGGTGAGTTTGCTGCGCCGTGGACAGAATGCGCGACTTACTTTCACCGCGCAGGCAGGGCAGACCTTCGCTTTCAATGTGGCTGGGCAGTCGACCCAGCCAGCGGATCGCGATGTGTACTACACCGTGTACAAGCCCGACGGGAGCGTGCTGCAACAAGGCAACACCGTGGCAGGCTTAACATTGAATCTCGCGAACCTGCCTTCGACTGGAAGCTATCTGGTCTTCATGGATCCGGGGCGCGGCGAGACGGCCTCCGCGCAGGTCAAGCTCATCGCGGGGCAAGTGGGAGGCCCGGATCCGGGCGGTTCGCTCGGCAGCTTCGAGACGCAGACAGCGGGTCAGAATGTCTATTTCAATTTCGCTGCCGAGCAGGGGGCGAATCTAGGCTTGGGACTCAGCGATCTGGTTACGCCGGGAACGATCGCGTACGTCACGGTCTACGTGTATCTGCCGAACGGAACCCAGTTGACGAGTAAACAGTGCTCCGCAGAGAGCAACGGCTGCGACGTCGATCTGTCCATTCCGCAAACAGGCACCTACAACGTCACGGTAACGCCGCCGGTAAACGGCAATCGAACCATGGCATTCAAAGCGACCTTGAGCGCCGATCAAGTCAGGTCCTTGGCTATCAACACGCCTGTCAACATCGAATTGACACGGCGCGGAGAGAATGCCCGCCTGAAATTCGCTGGCGCTGCCGGACAGACCTTGGCGTTCAACGTGTCCGGCCAAACGACCGGCCCCGTCGGCCGCGATGTGCATTTCTCGGTGTTCAAGCCGGACGGGACCCTGCTGCAGGAATCCGCTGCCAGCACCGGCGTGACGATGAACATGTTTGCGCTGCCGGTTGGCGGCGAATACTTCGTGTTCGTCGATCCGGAAAAGGGGGAAACACTTAGCGCACAAGTCACTCTGTTGTCAGGTGAAGTGGGTGCTTTGGAGTTTGGCGCGGAACCCACAAGCCTGGCGACGCAAGCCTCGAAGCAGGAGGTCTATCTCACGTTCGACGCGGAGCAGGGGGCGGATCTGGGGCTCGGCATCAGCGACCTGGCTACGCCCGGCTCGACCGGTGCGGTAATTGCTTACGCGTATCGTCCGGACGGCAGCCAGATCACAAGCAAGACCTGCTATGCGGTGGACGGGGGCTGTGATCTCGATCTGTGGGATCTAGGTGCCGGCCGCCACAAAGTGAAATTGGTTCCGACAGGAAACGGCCCCATCAGTTTGAAAGCGACCTTGAGTCCAGACGCAGTCCATACACTTTCGCCGAATACGCCATTGAGCTTGACGCTTGGCCGTCGGGGCGAGAACGCCAGATTGATGTTCTCGGCGACGGCGGGCCAGACGTTTGCTTTCAACGTGGCAGGCCAGAGCACCGGGCCGATCAATCGGGAGGTGGCATATACCGTTTACAAGCCGGATGGCACGGTACTCCAGACGCGTCCGACTGCCGCAAGCGGCCTGACGATGAACCTGTACAACTTGCCGGTGAGCGGCAACTACATGGTCTTCGTCGACCCGAGCCTGGGCGAGTCCATGACGGGGCAAGTCGCGCTGATATCCGGTGAGGTGCAATCCGTTTCGGTGGGCGCCGACCCTTCCAGCTTTCTGACCCAGGTTTCGAGCCAGGAGGCATACCTGACTTTCAATGCGGAGCAGGGGGCCGACCTCGGGCTGGCTATCAGCGATCTGGCGACGCCAACAGGTGCCAACTCGGTGACGACCTCGGTACATCGTCCCGATGGCAGTCAGCTGACTTACAAGACTTGCTATGTGGTGGACGGCGGCTGCGATCTGGATCTGTGGGACTTGGCCGCTGGCAGCTACTTGGTGAAAGTGGTGTCGAACCAAAGCACCACCATGAGCTTCAACGCGACCTTGAGTCCGGACATAGTCCGTACGCTCACGCCGAATACTCAAGCGAGCTTGACGCTCGCTCGTCGGGGCGAGAACGCCAGATTGATGTTCTCGGCGACGGCGGGCCAGACGTTTGCTTTCAACGTGGCAGGCCAGAGCACCGGGCCGATCAATCGGGAGGTGGCATATACCGTTTACAAGCCGGATGGCACGGTACTCCAGACGCGTCCGACTGCCGCAAGCGGCCTGACGATGAACCTGTACAACTTGCCGGTGAGCGGCAACTACATGGTCTTCGTCGACCCGAGCCTGGGCGAGTCCATGACGGCCCAGGCAACGCTGATATCGGGCCAGGTGCAGTCCGTTTCGGTAGGCGCCGATCCGGCCAGTTTCCAGACGCAGGCTCCGAACCAGGAGGCGTATCTGAGGTTCACTGCGCAGCAGGGGGCCGACATCGGGCTGGCTATCAGCGCTCTGGCGACGCCAACCGGTACCGGCTCGGTGACGACTTCCGTGCTTCGTCCGGACGGCAGCCAGCTGACCTACAAGACTTGCTATGCCTCGGACGGCGGCTGCGAACTGGATCTGTGGGACCTGAACGCCGGTAACTACACGGTGAAAGTGGTACCCAATCAAAGCAGCACCATGAGCTTCACCGCCACCTTGAGTCCGGATGCTGTCCATACACTCACGCCGGATGCGCCATTGAACTTGGCGCTTGGCCGCCTGGGCGAGAACGCCAGATTGATGTTCTCGGCGACGGCGGGCCAGACGTTTGCTTTCAATGTGTCGAATCCAACCACCAATCCGATCAATAGGCAGGTGGCCTACACCATCTACAAGCCGGATGGATCGGTGCTCCGGCAGACCGGAGTCATCAATGGTATGACGTTGAACTTGTCCAATTTGCCGGCGAGCGGTAGCTACATGGTCTTTGTGGATCCCGAGCGTGGCGAGACTCTGAGCGCCGCGGTACTGCTGGCTTCGGGCGCAACAGGCGCGGTAGAGACCGGGGCCGAGCCGAAGAGTTTTGCAACGCAAGTGCCTGGCCAAGAAGCCTATTTCAGTTTTACCGTTGCTGCGGGCGCAAATCTCGGCATCGGTTTGTCCGACCTGCTGACCCCGGGAGCGCCCTATCCGGCGAACCTCTATGTGTATGGGCCGACCGGAAGCCAAGTGTCCAGCAAAGCTTGCAGCGCGTCGGATGGCGGCTGCGAGATCGATCTTTGGAATCTGGCCGCAGGCAACTACAGCGCAAAAGTGGTGCCGCATGCCGATGCCGGTTCGATGAGCTTCAAGGTATCCATCAGTGCCGATTCGGTAGTGACCTCGCCGCTGGGTACACCGCTGAACTTCGCAGTGGACCGGCGCGGACGGAACGGACGCTTCAAGTTCACTTCGACGGCTGGCCAGAGTTTCACGTTCGTAATTTCGGGTCAGAGCACGAACCCGGCCGGGCGCGATGTGTATTACACGCTGTACAAGCCCGACGGGACCTTGTCGCAGCAACGCAATACCAAGACCGGTTTGACGATGAGCTTCCCCAATCTGCCGGTTGCGGGCGAATACATGGTCTTCATCGATCCCATGTACGGCGAAACAGTCAGCGCGCAGCTGTCATTGAGTTCGCCATGACGTACCAATCGACGACTCAGGCAATGTTTGGATCGCAACAACAGCGTACGGATCGAGGAAGTAAGCGATGAGCCACATCGGACAGGGAAAGCGCAAGGGCTGGCGGATGGGCGCAGCGGTGCTGGCGCTGGGTTTGGCATTAGGCATGACGGCCATGCGTCCGGGCGAAGTCGGCGCGGCGCTGGAGCCGCTGCCGTCGCCGTTATCCCAGCAATTGGCGTTGGATGCGCCGCAAGCGCGAGCGCAGATGCCGGACGGTCGCTGGCTGCTGCTCGCGCGCGACGGACGCTCCCTTGAACTCCGCGATGGCAGCGACTCGTCCAAGGCATTGCGGCGCTGGTCGCTGCCGGCTGTCCGTCGCTTGGCCAGCCTGAGTTTGCTTCCGAGCGGCCGTGCGTTGGTATGGGGCGGCGTGGACGAGCAGGGGCGCGCCCAACCGCAGGGGCTGTGGTTCGACTTCGGGACGCAGACATTGACGCCGACCGTATCGCTGGCGCTGGTGCCGCGTGCAGGTCATGCGGCGACCGTTCTCAGCGATGGTCGGCTGCTGCTGACGGGCGGTTGGTCGCCGGGCGTGGCGGGAGTGACGAAGTCCGAACTGTGGGACGAGCGCGACGGTAAGGTGCAGGTGGCGCAAGGCGTGTGGAGCCCGCCGAGACTCGGCCATGCCAGCACCTTGGGTGCTGACGGCCGGGTGCGATTGTCGGGTGGCGTGGACGCGCAAGGGCGGCGCCTGGTGAAGGAGGATCAGTTCGATCCCGAGCGCCAGATGTTCGTTGCGGCGGCGAAGCAGGCTGCGTCTACGGGTTCGGGCGCGCCGGTGTTGTCCGGGTCCTGGCCTGCGCCGAAGTCGGCGGAGGTGTCGCCGGATGCCCGTTTGTGGCTGCGTTTCAACGAACCCTTGCGGGTGTCGGAAGTGAATGCCAGCAGCGTGGTGCTGTTCGGCCCCGGCGGACGCACAGCGGTGCGAGTGGTGCCGGTGGAAGGCGGTCGTTTAGTCTTCGTGACGCCGCAGCAGGCGCTGTTTCCGGGCTCGGCTTACACCTTGCTGATCGATGGGGTGCGCGGTCGCAACGGCCAGCCGCTGGCAGCGACCGCGATCGACTTCCGGACGGTTGCGCTGAATGCCGATGAGGTAGCGGCGACCGAGCCGACCGAGGTACAGGTAACCGGCCAGGGCGCCGCCCGAGTCTGCACGCAAAAGGGCGCGTGGTATGCGCCGTGCCGCGCACGTTCTGAACTCAAGGACGGCGTGTGGTACCCGGGCGCGGACAACACCGACAGTAGATGGCGAATCTACACGCCGGACCAGCGGCCGACGCCGAACGCATCGATGGCCAAGACAGCGGCGCTGTACGGCGTCACGGCCGTGCGTGGACGAGTGGTGCGGGTCGATGAGCAGCCCGTCGCGAACGTGGAGGTCAGCATCGGCCGCCAGAAGGCGCTGACCAACGCGGACGGTTGGTTCACGCTGCTGGATGCGCCTGCCGGCTGGCAGGAGCTCTATGTCGATGGCAGCACGGCCAACGGACCCGAAGCGGAATACGGGCAGTTTGTCGTCGGTATGCGGGTCGCGAAGGCGCGGCTGACGGAACTGAGCTATCTGCTGCACCTGCCGCGGATCACTGCGCGCGACAAGATACGCATCTCCTCGCCTTTGAAGCAGGAGTTGCGGGTGGGGCATCCCGATATTCCGGGCCTTGAGCTGCGGATTCCGGCCGACACAGTCATCCGCGATCGCAGGGGACGCTTGGTGACGGAACTGGCGATCGTTCCGACGCCGGTGAACCGCGCCCCGTTCCCGGTGAAAGAAAACCACCCGATGGCGTTCACCCTCGAGCCGGGCGGCGCGCAAGTACAAGGCCTGACCCCGGCCGCCTCGGGCGGAATCCGGGTGTTTTACCCGAATTACGACCGCAAGCCGGCAGGTACCGTGGCGGACTTCTGGATCTACGACCCGCGCGAAGGCTGGCGGGTCTACGGCCAAGGCACGGTCTCGGAAGACGGCAAACAGTTCGAGCCTGAGCGCGGCGTGGCCCTGCACCAGACGATGGGCGGGATGTACAGCGTGCCTAATAACGATCCGCCGCCGAAGGATGGGATGCCGCCGGACGGCGATAAATGCGATTCGAAAAAGGGTTGTGGTGGCTCCGCAAACGATGGCGATCCGGTCGATTTGCACACGGGCGATTTTATCTATAGCGATACTGACGTGATCCTTGCCGATGTGGTGCCTTTATCGCTCAGCCGGCACTACCGTCCGCGCGACATGGTACGTCGCGAGTTCGGACTGGGCATGTCGTTGGGCTACAACTATTATCTGCAGCGTACGTCGGAGGACTATGCCGCGATCCGCATGGTGTTGCCGAACGGATCGGCTGTGCAATTCGACCGTCTGTCGGGCACCGGCGCGCAGGGCGAATGGCGACAGAACGGGTCGCGTAGCTCGTTTGCCGGTGCCGTGATGCGCACCGTCTACGACGCCGACCCGGAGCAGCCCTATGGGCGGGCCTATCGCGTGACCCTGCGCGACGGGTCGACGATGCAGTTCGGCAGCTACAACAACACCAAGCTGCAATGGGTGCAGGACCGCTTCGGCAATCAGACGCGCCTGGGATACACCGCAGGGCTGCTGACGCAACTGGTGTCGCCGAACGGACGCATCCTGACGTTCGTTTACGACACCAAGAACCGGATCAAGACTGCGACGGATCATACCGGCCGGGCGTGGGGGTATGAGTACGACGAGCGCGACCTGCTCAAGAAGGTGACCTACCCCGATCTGACGACGAAGAGCTATACCTATATCGTCGGTACGTTCGCCGACGATTTCGATGTCTGTCCGGCCGGGATCAACGTGGATCCGCGGTTCTGCCTGTACGCGAAGCAGCACAAGCAGTTCGGAACGACTCTGCTGCAACACGTGATGGAGTCGGTGACCGACCGCCGCGGCAACCGGGTGGTGTTCAACGAATATCCCCGTCACGGCAGTTGGATCGGCCGAATCGCTAAGCAGACCCTCGCTGACAATAGCGTTTATTCATTCAGTTACAGCAGTACGCCGGAGGGGCACTTTGCAGTCCTCGTGACACGCCCGAATGGGGTGAAGCGGCGGGTAGTCTTCGATGAGTCGGCTACGCCCTATCCGATTAGCGACACGCATGGCTATGGTACGGCCAAGTCGCAAACCTATTTATTCGAACGTTACTCGTCGGGTCAAGTGAAGGTGCGGACTGACCCGCTAGGCCGAAAGACCGCGTATCAGTACAACGCAGCCGGCCAGATCATCCAGATTACGGGGCTCGCGGGGACGTCAAAATCGCAGACGGTTAATATGGCCTATCACCCTGATGGCCAGATTAAGAGCGTGACCGATGCGCTGCATCGGAAGACAATATTGGAGTATACCGACGGCTGCTTGAGCCGGATCACTGATCCTTTGAATCGTAGTACCGAGATCGTCTGTGATGCATCCGGCCAGCCGCTGAAGGTGATCGATGCGAAGGGTTATGTCACGACTTATCGCTACGAAGCGGGTCAACTGACTGCCATGGTAGATCCGATGGGGCGAGCTACGGGGTTGGCGTATGACACGCTCGGCCGACTCGTAGTGGTGCGCGATGCAGATGCTCGCATTAGCCGTCGCAGCTACGACAGCAACGATCGGTTACGCAGGGTGATCGATCCGATGCAGCAGGCCACGGAGCTGAGCTACGACAACAACGGCAATGTCGAGGCGGTGCTGTTACCCCACGGCAACGGCATTACCTATGCCTATGACGCCCGAGATCGGATCAAGGAGCGGCGCGATAGTCTCGATCAGGCAGAAACCTGGACTTACGAAGACGACCGCTTGAAGAGTTACAAGACTAGAGGCGGCCAGATGGCCAGCGTCGCTTATGATGCACTGGGGCGCCCGGAGACCACAACGCTGCCGGATGGTAGTACGCGAACCACGGTATATGACGAAGCGGACCGTCCACGCCAGTTACTGGATTCGTTGGCCGGCACTGTCAGTTGGGACTACGACGATTTCGATCGGCTGAGCAAGGAAACAGGCGCGGCCGGCATAATCACCTATGAGTACGATGCCATGGGGCGTCGGATAGGCATGACCGCTGGCAGCCAGGCGAAGGTCGAATACCGTTACGACGATGGCGATCAACTCAAGCGGCTCTGGCAGGGCAGCGAGGTCGTTGAGTTCGATTACGACGAGATCGGCCGTCGCAAGAGCATGACCCTGCCCAACGGGGTGACTGCAGCGTATTCGTTCAACGAGGCCAGCGATCTGACTGGGCTCGCTTACGCGAAATCCGACGGCGCCGTTTTGGGTGCCATGGGCTATGGCTACGATCGGGTTGGGCGGCGCACGGCCCAGACGGGCTCGTGGGCAAACAGCTTGCTGCCTGCCGCGAGCACGGGCAATGCGTTCGACGATAACCATCGACAGATTCAGTTCCAGGGGCAGACTTTGAGTTACGACGCCAACGGCAATCTGACCGGGGATGGTGTTCGAACTTATGTCTGGAACGGTCGTAATCAATTGGTGGCTATTCAGCAGGGCGGGCAGTTGATCGCGAGTTATGCCTATGATCCGCTCGGTCGGCGTATCAGTAAGACCGAAAGCGGCCAGACCGTGCAGTATCTTTACGACGGATTAGATACGGTGCAGGAAGCGCGCGGCTCACAAGTAAACGGTGTACTAACAGGGCTGGGGATCGATCAACGGTTTGCGCGCACGGAAGCTTCTGGCCGCACTTACTTCTTAGTCGATGGATTGGGTAGCACCAAGGCGCTGGTTAATGGAAGCGGTGCAATGGTTCAGCGCTACGACTACACGCCGTATGGGCAAACGCAAGCGAGTCAGAACGGTTTCGATAATCCGTACCAATACACAGGACGTGAACTAGACGCGAGTGGCTTGTACTACTACCGAGCGCGTTACTATCACCCGGGGATGGCGCGCTTCATTAGCGAGGACCCGATCGGGTTGGCTGGCGGATTGAATGCCTACGCCTACGTTGGAGGCAGCCCCGTTGTTTATGTAGACCCGGATGGGAAGCTGCTCGTCAATGCTGTGACCGGCTTGATCGGCGGCCTTGTGGGCGGCGGAACGAATCTCGCCATGCAGTTGATGCAGGACGGAGGAAACTGGGACTGCATCGACTGGGGCGATGTAGGGATCGCTACGGGTGTCGGGGCTGTAACCGGTGCATTGGCACCTTTTGCTGCGACCGGGTTGGCAGCGGCCGCGCTTGGCGCGGGTTCGAACGTAACTCAGTATGGGTTGACTCAGTTGTCCAACAACGAGCCGATCGACGCTGCTGGTCTGGGTTGGAGCGCTGTAACGGGTGCGGGAGGAGGGCTAATCGGCGGTGCGTTTAGTCGCTCACGTGTGCGCTGGGACGAAACATCCCCTTGGCTCGCTTCAGGAGTGGCACGTCGTATGAATAACATGAATGACATAGCGGCCAACACCGGAGCGAATAGCCTGATAAGGAATGTTGGAGGCGGCTTGTACGGCAACACTCCGGAGCCAAGTGGCGGCTGCGGCTGCAAATGAGTGCTCATCCTTGGTTTGTGATGGCATACGTGCTCGCATTCGGTTCCGCAACTCCGTATGTAATGGATTTACCGATGCGACTATTTGCGGTTCGTATTGCAAAACCTAGAGCCGCCAAGCGCGTCGCCTCGGCCAGCTTCGGTGTTGCGACTATCTTTGTGCTTCGAGTGCTGGGTTTTGTACTTTGGTTCGCATTGTGTATGGTGCCGATAACATTCTCGAAAGAGATGAATGCTTTATTTCCTGTGGCAGTTTGGTTCGGAATGCCTTTTTTTATTGGCATAGGTTTAGCTGCCATGCTCCAGCGAAGGCGAGAGTGATAGTGGTGGTGTCGTTAAATATATTGACCTTTGCGGCTTTTAGAGTCGGCTCGGCGTGCGATTTAAGCAGGATTGAGCGATGGGCTGATGTGCTGATTGCAGTTTTGTAGCGACGCTGATTTCGTGATATTTCATTAGGCACTTGGCTGCGACGCAAAACTCCGAGTGACCTGGGTTGAACAGGAGGCTAGGGCTGCATCGCTGCCGAATAGGTTCCCATGAGTTGCGGTTGCGCCAATCTGATAAAGATCCTTTTTTGCGTCGATCTGAGCAAGCGGCAAAACATGGGCGAGATTTATTAGGGCGATAGTGCGTTTAAGAACGCTATCAATTGCATACGTTCCTCTACAATCAATGGCACCGGCAACCCTTTGCTGAGGCTTCGATAATAGATCTCCTGCTCTACAGCCTCATTTAAAGTCGCCACCGAACCGTCATGCATATACGGCGCAGTCAGCGCGACGTTACGTAGCGACGGCGTGCGGAACGCCGCCAGGTCGGCTGGTTTGCGGCTTGCGACGAAATGCCCGAGTCCAGCAACGTCGGTCTCGGTCAGGACGATCCGCCCGAGCTGTTTTCGATCGGCGATGCGCGGGATAAGCGTCGCCACCTTGCCGGCGATGGCGTCGTCGTTGACGCCGAGGTGGTGGAAGCGATCATCGGTGAGGCGTGCGCGTGGCGTTTGCAGGACATGGCATTCGTTGCAGGCTGCTTTGCCGGTGAACAGCGCCAGGCCAGCCTGTTCGTCGGGGCCGAGCGCATTGCGGTCGCCTGCCACGAAACGGTCGTAGGCGCTGTCGCCGCTGCGCAGCGTGCGCAGATAGGCGACCAAAGCCTTGGCGGCAGATTCCCCGGATACGCCCCCGAGCGGCTTGAAGGCCTCGGCATACTGCGGAGTCCGTTCAAGACGGCGCACGAGTTCCTCGGTCGAAGCCAGGCCCATTTCCACCGGGTTGGTCAGGGGTTGCAGGACCACGGTTTCCAGGCTCGACTCCCGCCCGTCCCAGAAGAACTGCGGCAGCTCGGCCACGTCCAGCAGCGACGGCGCGTTGCGGGTGCCGGTTCGGCCCTGCGCGCCGACCGAAGTCGCCAGCCCATCGGTAAACGCTTGGCTGGGGCGATGGCAGCTCGCGCAGTTGGTGCGGCCATCGCTGCTGAGGCTCTTGTCGTTGAACAGGCGTTCGCCGAGCGAGGCCCAACGGGCGTCCGTGGCAGCCGCGTCGGCCGGTGCGGGAGCTTTGCCGCATGCCGCAGTCAACAAGGCCAGGCCGATCGTGAAGACGGGCAGCCATCGAAAGGACTTGAAGGAGGCGTGCATTGCGATCAATCCATTGAGCCGGACAGGTTCGGCCATGGCCGCATGGGGAGCGGAAACCCGGCCTGGCGGCCTTGCCTTACTCGTCGACCAGCGACCCGCCCGGCAGGAAATTCCAGGTGCGGGTGACGTGGAGGATGTCCGGGTTTTCCTCGGTCCTGGGCAGCGGCGGGTAAGGCTCGGCCAGTTTGGCGATACGCAGGGCGGAGGCGTCGAGCAGGGCGATGCCGCTGCTGCGGATGATGTCGGCGCGTTCGACGCTGCCGTTGCGGCGCACGGCCACGCTGATCACCACTTGCCCGGCGAGCCGGCGGCGGCGCGCTTCGTCGGGGTAGTTGAGGTTGCCGACGCGCTCGACGCGGTCGACCCACTCGCGCAGATAGCCGGCCCAGGCGTACTCGGTGGTGCTGGCCGAGACGAACTTGCGGGTCGGGCGCTTGGCGTAGCGCTCCGAGCGCATGTGGATCTCGGCGGCCAGGCGCGCCATCTCGATGTCGTGCTCGATCTTGCGCGGGCCGGTCGGCAGCGGCCGCTCGGTCGGGGTCTGGGTGCTGCGGTCGCGCGCGGTCACGGTTTCGCCGCGGGTGCTGCTGACCACGCGCGCGACCGGCTCGGGTTGGGCGGTCGGCGACTGGGCGCGCAGCGCCATCTGGGCGACGCCGGCCTCGGCCTGCGGGGCGGGGCCGGACTGGTTGTCGCGCGGGCGCGTGCTCTTGTCGTGCTCGCCGCCGCCCTGGTTGTTGGCCTGGGCGAGGAAGTCGGCCTGCTTGGGCGTCAGCGCGGTCTGGGTCTGGGTCAGGATCACGTCGAGGGTCGGCACCACCGGCGCGGCCTGCTCCAGGGTATAGCCGACGCCGAGCACGACGATGCCGTGCACCAGCAGCGACAGCACCATGGTCGCGCTGAAGCGCTGCGGCCCGGCGATGCCGCCGGCCGGGGAGGCGGGGGCGACGGCGCTCATGCGGCCTGGGCGGCGACGCGGGCCTCGATCGCGTCGAACAGCAGCCCGGCGATGTTGAGGCCGAATTGTTCGTCGAGCTCGCGGATGCAGGTCGGGCTGGTGACGTTGAGCTCGGTCATGTAGTCGCCGATCACGTCCAGGCCGACGAACAGCATGCCGCGGCGTTTCATCTCCGGGCCGACTTCGGCGGCGATCCAACGGTCGCGCTCGCTGAGGGGGCGGCCTTCGCCGCGGCCGCCGGCGGCGAGGTTGCCGCGGAACTCGTCGCCCTGCGGGATGCGGGCGAGGGCATAGTCGACCGGCACGCCGTCGACCAGCAGGATGCGTTTGTCGCCGTCGCTGATCTCCGGCAGGTACTTCTGCGCCATCACCAGGTGGCGGCCGCCGTCGGACAAGGTCTCCAGGATCACGTTGACGTTCGGCTCGCCGGCGCGGACGCGGAAGATCGAGCGCCCGCCCATGCCGTCGAGCGGCTTGAGCACGGCTTCCTGGTGGAAGGCGAGGAATTCCTTGACCGCCGCGGGGTTGCGGCTGACCAGGGTCGCCGCGCAGCACTGCGGGAACAGCAGGGCGGCGAGCTTCTCGTTGTAGTCGCGCAGGCCCTGCGGATCGTTGACCACGAAGGCGCCGGCGCGCTGGGCCATGCTCAGGATCTGGGTGTCGTGCAGGTACTCGGCGTCGACCGGCGGGTCCTTGCGCATCAGTACAACGTGACCGGTCGTCAATTTGATTTGTGACCAAGTTCCCAGTTTGTACCAGCCGCTCGGGTCGTCGCGCACTTCCAGCGCCGTCACCTTCGCCACCGCATGGCCACCGTGTAGGCTCAGTCCGCCCGGCTGCACGTACCAGAGCCGATGTCCGCGGCGCTGCGCTTCCAGTAGCATGGCGAAGGTCGAGTCCTTGGCGATCTTGATCGACCCGATGGGGTCCATCACGACGACGATGTCCAACGGCATGGGAACGGAATCCTAAAAGATTGACGGCGATGGTAGCAGGCAGGTCGCCGGTATCTGTCATGATGACGGGGTCGGAAACGGTCGCGCTGCGTCCATTTGCGACACGCAGCGATCAAGGCTACTGCGCGATGCGACGGGGCGGCGATGCGCGGACCGAGTAATCGGCCTGCACAACGTTCGGTAGCGCACGGCGAGCCTGTTCCGGATGACGGAATCGCTGCGTATTCAGTTTCCAGGCACGGAATGCGCGCTTGACAGCCTGCGTGCGGCTTGGAATAAAGACGGCTTCGCGACGCCCGGGGATATCGGCGTTTGCAATGGGGGATACAAAGAATGCTCGACGAGGTTCGTAGCGGCAGCCTCGATGGTCTAAGGGTCATGGTGATCGACGATTCCAAGACCATCCGTCGAACCGCCGAGACACTGTTGAAACGCGAAGGGTGCGAGGTGGTCACGGCCATCGACGGATTCGAAGCGCTGGCGAAGATCGCCGACCAGCAGCCACAGATCATTTTCGTGGATATCATGATGCCGCGTCTGGACGGCTATCAGACGTGCGCGCTCATCAAGAACAATCAACTGTTCAAGGGCACGCCGGTGATCATGCTGTCTTCGAAGGACGGCCTGTTCGACAAGGCGCGGGGCCGCATCGTCGGGTCCGAGCAATACCTGACCAAGCCTTTTACGCGCGAGGAACTCCTCGACGCGATTCGCAAGCACGTACACGCCTGACCGGGGGGTAAGGCACACCATGGCACGCATCCTGCTTATCGAGGACTCGCCGACGGATACCGCGGTCCTGACCCAATTGCTGCAACGCAATGGGCACGAAGTTTTCGCTTCGGGCAGCGCCGAGGACGGCATCGAAGCCTGCAAGCGCGAGCTGCCGGACCTGGTGATGATGGACGTGGTGTTGCCGGGCATGAACGGGTTCCAGGCTACGCGCGCGCTCAGCCGCGACGCGCAGACCAGTGCGATCCCGGTCTTGATCGTGAGCACCAAGGGCATGGAAACCGATCGCGCCTGGGGCATGCGCCAGGGCGCGCGCGACTACATCGTCAAACCGCCGCGCGAGGACGAACTGATCGCGCGGATCAACGCATTGCTGGGTAACTGAAACGATGACGCTCAAGCCGCCGTTCGATGTGCTGACCGATTACGAGCGCCGCAGTCTGGCGCACGTGCCCGGCCTGCCCGAACAGCTCGACGCGCCCGGCCTGTGGCGCGGCGTCGGCTACCGCATCGGCGACCGGCGCCTGGCGTCGACCTTCGCCGAGGTGGTGGAAATCCTGTCGCTGCCGCAGGTCACCCACGTCCCCGGCTCGCAGCCGTGGATGCTCGGCCTGGCCAACGTGCGCGGCAACCTGCTGCCGATCGTCGACCTCAAGCAATTCCTGGAAGGCGAGCGCACGGTGCTGCACGAGGGCCAGCGCATCCTGCTGGTGCGCCAGCCCGGCGGCGACGTCGCCGTGCTGATCGACGAGCTCTACGGCCAGCGCAGTTTCCACGACCAGCAGCAGATCGCTCTCGAGGAAGGCGCCGAGCAGGGCCTCACCGAGGGCCGCTACGCGTATTTCATCGACCGGGCCTACCGCCTGGACGACCGGTACTGGGGCATCTTCAGCCTCGACCGCCTGGCCCGTACTCCCGAATTCCGACAAGCAGCGGCCTGAGCCGCTCCCTTCATCAGCCCGACTAGTAAGTTCACCGAGGTTTGCGAACCATGAGCACTGTGATGGACAACGCCGGCAAGAGCCGCCTTCTGGGCGCCAACACCTGGCTGATCGTACTGGCCGTATCGGTGCTGGTGTTCGGTCTCAACACAGGCTACGCGACCTGGAAAGGCGCCAGGCTCGGCGGCGCCGGCTCGGCGGCGTCGAACCTGCAGGTGAATTCGCAGAAGCTCGCCATTCAAGGCCGTGAAGCGGTCGGCGGCGCGAAAGACGCCTTCGCCGAGTTTAAGAAGACCAAGGCCGCGATCGACGAAGACGTGCAGACGCTCAACGACAACTTCGGCGACACCGCCGGCGTGTCGGGCCCGATCGGCGTGGTCAGCAAGAGCTGGCAGCCGCTGGGGCAGAGCGCCGAACAGGTGATCGCGAGCGAGAAGGCGGTGCTGGCCCTGGCCGGCAACGCCGACAGCTTCTCCAGCCGCGTCCCGCAGCTGCAGGCCCGCCTCGACGAACTGGTCCGCGCCATGTCGGCCTCCGGCTCGCCGTCCTCGCAGGTCTACATCGCCCTGCGCCAGGTCGTGCTGTCGGCGACCATGGCCCGACGCATCACCGAAATCCGCGCCGGCGGCAGCGGCGCCGGCATGGCCGGCGAAGCGCTGGTCCGCGACGCCACCGTGTTCGGCAACGTCCTCACCGGCCTGCGCAAGGGCGACACCTCGTTCGGCGTGACCGCGCTGTCCAACTCCAGCGCGCTCGCCGCGCTCGGCCAGGCCGAAGCGCTGTGGCTGGAAATGAAGAAGGACCTGGACGCGATCTCGGCCAGCTCCAAGGACCTGTTCCAGGCCCAGGCCGCGGCCGAATCGATCACCGGCGGCTCCGAGCGGCTGTTGAGCGAAAGCGAATCGCTGTTCAGCGCCTTCACCGCCTTCGGTTCGCTGCGCGACAAGAGCGTGTTCGGCAACCTGTGGCTGTCGATCATCTCCGGTCTGGCCGCGCTGGTCGCGATCGCCGGCTTGCTGTTCTCGCTGAACTACGCCCAGCAGCGCCGCTACCAGACCACCAAGGAACTCAACGACCGTAACCAGGAGGCCATCATGCGCCTGCTGGACGAAATGGGTTCGCTCGCAGAAGGCGACTTGACGGTCAAGGCGACGGTGACCGAGGACATGACCGGCGCGATCGCCGACTCGATCAACTTCGCCGTCGAGCAGCTGCGCAGCCTGGTGCAGACCATTACCGACACCTCGGTGCAGGTCGCCTCCAGCGCCCAGGAAACCCAGGCCACCGCGATGCACCTGGCCGAAGCGGCCGAGCACCAGGCTCAGGAAATCAACTCCGCCTCCGACCGCATCAGCGAAATCGCGGCCTCGATCGACCAGGTCTCGAAGAACTCGGCCGAGTCGGCCGACGTGGCGCAGCGCTCGGTGCAGATCGCGACCAAGGGCGCGGGCGTGGTGCGGCAGACGATTCAGGGCATGGACTCGATCCGCGACCAGATCCAGGAAACCTCGAAGCGAATCAAGCGCCTGGGCGAAAGCTCGCAGGAAATCGGCTCGATCGTCGAACTGATCAACGACATCTCGGAACAGACCAACATCCTGGCGCTGAACGCCGCGATCCAGGCGGCCTCCGCCGGTGAAGCGGGCCGAGGCTTCGCGGTCGTGGCCGACGAAGTGCAGCGACTCGCAGAACGCGCCTCCAACGCAACCAAGCGAATCGAGACGCTGGTTCAGACAATTCAGTCCGACACCAACGAAGCTGTCAGCTCGATGGAACAGACGACCTCGGAAGTGGTCGCGGGTGCGCGACTGGCCGAGGACGCCGGTACCGCGCTGGGCGAGATCGAAAAGGTGTCGTCCGACTTGTCCAACCTCATTCAGGGCATTTCCAGTGCGGCGCAGCAGCAGTCCAGCGCCGCCTCGAACATCACCCAGACCATGAACACGATTCAGCAGATCACCTCGCAGACCTCGCAAGGCGCCAACCAGACCGCAGCGTCGATTGGAAACCTGGCGCAACTGGCGGCCGACCTGCGCCGTTCGGTCGCCGACTTCAAGCTGCCGGCCTGACCCGGCGGCAGCCGAGACACGACGCGGCGCTTTGAACGGCGGCTTTGGGACGGGATTAAAAGAAGGGTTGTATCGAGGATGAAGCTTCCGACACATCGCTGGCAGAGCCACGGTCCGCGTCTGCGACGCGGTCCCGCCGACGGGCGGGTCACGTCATGACCGCGTTGCGCGAAGCGATCGACACCACCACGCTGGGCTGGATCAAGCCCGAGCTGGACGAAACCCTGCGCCAGGCGCGCCAGGAGATCGAGGCATTCGCCGAAGATCCCGCCGACGCCTCGCGCATGCGGGTGTGCGCGAACCATCTGCACCAGGTGCACGGCACCCTGCGCATGGTCGAGCTGTATGCGCCGGCCATGGTCGCCGAGGAGATGGAGCGTCTGGCCATCGCCCTGCAGCAGGGCCAGGTCGCCGACCGCGACGAGGCCTGCGCGGCGCTGATGCGCGGCGTGGTGCTGCTGCCCGACTACCTGGAGCGTTTGCAGGGCGGGCATCGCGACATTCCGATCGTGCTGCTGCCGTTGCTCAACGAACTGCGCGCCACGCGCGGCGAGTCCGGGCTCAACGAAAGCGTCCTGTTCGCACCGAATCTCGACCGACCGCTGCCGGCGCACCTGCCGCCGCCGCTGCCGGTCGGCAGCGCCGCCGGCCGCAATGCCAGCGCGCCGCATCTCGCCTCGCTGCGCGACGCTCTGGCCGGTTGGCCGGAAGACGGCGCGCCGGCGAATCCGGCCCAGCTCGCCTCCGCTATCGACGGCCTGCTCGCCGACGTCGTGCTGGAACCGGTACGGCGCATGCTGTGGGTGGCCTCGTCGGTCGCCCATGCCCTGCGCGACGGCGCCCTGCCGGCCACCCGCGCGCTGCGCCAGGCCTTCGGCGGCGTCGACCGCGAAGCGCGGCAGATGCTGTCCGACGACGGCTTCAGCGCGCCGCGCGGCGAACCCGCGGCCGAGCCGACCCGCCAGTTGCTGTACCACGTCGCCCATAGCGACGGCCGCCATCCGGCGCTCGACGACCTGCGCCAGACCTTCGAACTCGCCGCGCACCTGCCCAGCGAGTCCGAACTCGAACACGCCCGCGGCAGCCTCAGCGGCCGCAACCGCGCCCTGCTCGACACCGTCGCGGCGGCGATCAAAGAAGACTTGTTGCGGGTCAAGGACGCCCTCGACCTGCACCTGCGCACCAACCAGACCGACCCGGGCGAGCTGCGTCCGCAAGTCGACGCCCTGGCCCGGGTCAGCGACACGCTGGGCATGATGGGGCTGGGCATGGCCCGCACCGTGGTGCTGCAGCAGCGCGAAGCCATGCACGAAATCGTCGAAGGCCGCCGCGCCGCCGACGAAGGCACCTTGCTCGACGTGGCCGGCGCCTTGCTCTATGTCGACGCTTCGCTGGACGACCAGGTTTCGCGCCTGGGCCTGCCCGAAGACAAGGCCGAAGAGAACCTGCTCGCCGGTGAGGCGCGCAAGGTGCTCGACGTGGTCGCACGCGAAGCCATCGCCAATTTCGGCGACGCGCGCCAGTCTTTCGTTGCCTTCGTCGAGACCAAGTGGGATCACGACGAGCTGACCGAAGTGCCGCGCGTGCTCGACGAAGTCGCCGGCGCCCTGCGCATGATCGAGCTGCCGCTGGCGGCCGACTACCTGACCGGCGTCAAGCGCTACACCGAAGTCGAACTGATCGGCCGCCGCCGCGTGCCCAGCGGCCAGCAGCTCGACACGTTGGCCGATGCGCTGGCGAGCCTGGAGTACTACCTCGAGGCGCTGCGCGAGCAGCGCCCGAACCGCGACGATATTCTCGACATCGCCCGCCAGAGCCTGGAAACCCTGCGCTACTGGCCGTTGCCGGACGTGATCCGGGTCGAGCCGGCGGCCGAAGCCATCCCGGTCGCCGCGACCCCAGCCGTCGAAGCCGCCCCGGTCGATACGACCCAAGCGCAGGCGCCGGTCGTCGAGACCTCGACGCCGGAATCCGCTGCTGCCGACAGCCTCGACCTCCAGCGCAGCGAACTGACCGTCGACGCGCAAGCGGTCGGCGACGCCGTCGCGGCCGAGCCGGTCGAGCCGACGCTCGCCGCGGCATCCGACGCCGCGCCCGGAACCACCGCGACCGAATCCATCACGAGCGAAACCACCGCGACCGAAACCGTGGCGTCCGTCGCCGCGGGCGGCGCGCTGATCGACGCCTCCTTGCTCAACGCCGTGCCCGACGCACCGCCGTCGATGCTCGGACAGTCGGTGGCGACCGGCGGTTTCGAACAAGTCGACGACATCGACGACGAAGTGCGGGAAATCTTCCTCGAGGAATTCGAGGAGGAAATCGCCAACCTCGACAACCTGCTGCCGGCCTGGCGCGAAGCGCCGGACGATCTGGCCCGCGTGCAGCCGGTACGGCGCGTGTTCCACACCCTCAAGGGCAGCGGCCGCCTGGTCGGCGCGCGTACCCTGGGCGAGTTCAGCTGGAACATCGAAAACCTGCTCAACCGCGTGCGCGAACACGGCCGCGCGGCGAGCCCGGAAGTGATCGACCTGGTCGAACATGCCCATCGCGCGCTGCCGGGTTTCTACGCGGCTCTGCGCAACCAGGGCCCGCTGACCGTCGACGTCGCCGGCATCGAGGCGCACGCCGATCTGCTCGCGACCGGCGAAGAAGCCTTCTATCAGCCCCCACAAGCCGCGGTCGAAGCCGAAACCGAAACCGCGGCTCCGGTCGCGATCGACGGGCCCTACGTGCCGGCTTCGGTCGACCCGGTCCTGCTCGAAATCCTCGACGGCGAAGTGGCCGGCCACCTGGTCACCATCGAAGCCTGGCTGGCGGCCTCGCACCCGCAACCGCAGCTCGCCAGCGACGGTCTGCAGCGTTCGATCCACACCTTGAACGGCGCCTTCGCGATGACCGAAGTGCCGGTCATCACCGACGTGACCGCGCCGACCGAAGCCTACGTCAAGCGTCTGCTCGCCAGCGCCGCGCCGGCCAGCGCCGAAGGCGTGGCCGCGCTGACCGCGGTGGCCGATGCGATCCGCACTACGGTCGAAGCGCTGAAGTCGCCGATGCCGCACGTGCCGATGTTCGTCGGCCTGCCCGAACGCATCGCCGCGCTGCGCGACAGCCTGCCCGACGCGCGTTCGCCGATGATCACCGAGGAGCTCTACCACGACGACGTCCTGCCGGAAGGCCAGGATCTGTCCGAGCTCACCGTCAACGATCTCAGCGCGTTCGGCGATTACGATCCCTCGCGCGAATTCGCCCAGATCGCCGGTAACGAGGATGCCTCGGCCAAGCCGGTCTCCCGGACCGATTTCGACGGCGACGAGCTGAGCCTCGGTCTCGACCTGCTGCCGGTCGGTTTCGCCGACAGCACCATCGAGGCCGCGCGTCTCGAAGTCGAGCGTGCCGAAGCGGCCCGTCTTGAAGCCGAGCGTTTGGCTGCCGAGCAAGCCGAAGCCGCACGTCTCGAAGCCGAACGTATCGCTGCGGAGCAAGCCGAAGCAGAGCGCCTCGACGCCGAGCGCCTTGCCGCCGAGCAAGCCGAAGCCGCACGTCTCGAAGCCGAACGTATCGCTGCGGAGCAAGCCGAAGCAGAGCGCCTCGACGCCGAGCGTCTTGCCGCCGAGCAGGCCGAAGCCGCCCGTCTCGAAGCCGAACGTATCGCCGCGGAACAAGCCGAAGCAGAGCGCCTCGAAGCCGAGCGCCTTGCCGCCGAGCAGGCCGAAGCCGCCCGTCTCGAAGCCGAACGTATCGCCGCGGAACAGGCCGAAGCAGAGCGCCTCGAAGCCGAGCGTCTTGCTGCCGAGCAGGCCGAGGCTGAGCGTCTCGAAGCCGAACGCCTGGCCGCCGAGCAGGCCGAAGCCGAGCGCATCGCTGCGGAAAAAGCCGAAGCCGAACGCCTGGCCGAGGAAGAACGTCTCGAATACGAACGTCTCGAAGCCGAATACGCCGCCGAAGCTCAGCGCGCCGAGCAGGCGCGTCTGGAAGCCGAGCAGGCCGAAGCGGCTCGCCTCGAAGCCGAGCGCATCGCGGCCGAGCAGACCGAAGCCGAGCGCCTGGAAGCCGAGCGCATCGCCGCCGAACAGGCTGAAGCCGAACGCCTTGCCGCCGAGCAGGCCGAAGCCGAACGTCTCGAAGCCGAACGCCTTGCCGCCGAGCAGGCCGAGGCCGAACGCCTCGAAGCCGAGCGCCTTGCTGCCGAGCAGGCCGAAGCCGAACGCCTCGAAGCCGAGCGCCTTGCCGCCGAGCAGGCTGAAGCCGAACGTCTCGAAGCCGAGCGCCTTGCCGCCGAGCAGGCCGAAGCCGAACGCCTCGAAGCCGAACGCATTGCCGCCGAGCAAGCCGAAGCCGAGCGTCTCGAATACGAACGCCTGGAAGCCGAGTACGCCGAAGCCGAACGCCTCGCACGCGAGCAGGCCGAAGCCGAAGCTCAGGCCGATGCCGAACAGCCGGCGACCGATCTGGCCCAGGTCCGTCTCGACGACCGCGGCGCCGACAGCGAAGCCGCGGCAAACGACAACGACGAAGCGCCCAGCGCCGAGGTCGAGCGTCCGGCCGCAGCGCTGGCCGCAGGCGCAAGCACGGCCGTGCAGACCGGCATCGCCGCCGGCGTGCCGGCCGCGCTGGCCGCGATCTTCGCGCATGCCTCCAACGCCAATCCCGATCCGGAAGAAGCGCTCGATGTGAGCGAACTCGATCCCGAACTCGTCGACATCTTCGTCGAAGAGGGCGGCGACCTGCTCGACCATTCCGACGGTCTGCTCGCGCAGTTGCGCGAGACGCCGAGCGAGCGCGAGCCCTTGGTCGGGCTGCAGCGCGATCTGCACACGCTCAAGGGCGGTGCGCGCATGGCCGGCATCATGGCCGTGGGCGAACTCGGCCACGTCATGGAATCGCTGCTCGAAGCGGTCGTCGACCATCGCACCGAACTCGGTCGCGACGGTCTGGTCCTGCTCGAACGCGGTTTCGACCGTCTGCACGCCATGGTCACCCGCGTCGGCACCGGTCGCGCGATCGCGATGCCGGAAGCGCTGATCTCGGTGTTCGAAGCGCGCTGGCGCGGCGAGGCGATGCCGAGCTTCGCCGGCCTGGAGCCGGCCGAAGCCGCGCAGCCGCAAGCGCAGGCGCAGCCGGTCGTGGCCGATCACGACGGCCTCAAGCCGCTGTCCGCGCCGATCGTCGACGCGCCGTTGGGCGACGAAGACGAGATCGGTGTGCGGGCGCCGCAGGAACAGGTGCGTATCCGCGCCGACCTGCTCGACCGCCTGGTCAACTACGCCGGCGAAGTCGCGATCTATCGCGCGCGCCTGGAGCAGCAGTTGGGTGCGTTCCGCGGCGCCATCGCGGAAATGGCGCAGACCAACCTGCGTATGCGCGATCAGTTGCGCCGTCTGGAAATCGAGACCGAAGCGCAGATCATCGCGCGCTACCAGCGCGAGGGCGATTCGGGCGACCAGTCGTTCGATCCGCTGGAACTCGACCGCTTCTCGACCCTGCAACAGCTCTCTCGCGCGCTGACCGAATCCGCGGCCGACCAGAACAGCCTGCAGAACACCCTCGACGACCTGACCCGTCAGTACGAAACGCTGCTGCTGCAGCAGTCGCGAGTCAGCTCGGAGTTGCAGGAAGGCCTCATGCGCACGCGCATGGTGCCGTTCGACACCTTGCTGCCGCGTCTGCGCCGCGTGGTCCGCCAGGCCTCGAGCGAACTGGGCAAGCAGGTCACGCTCAAGCTCGAAGGCACCCAGGGCGAACTCGACCGCAACGTGCTCGAACGCATGACCGCGCCGCTGGAGCACATGCTCCGCAACGCCGTCGCGCATGGCCTGGAACGTCCCGAACAGCGTCGCGCCGCCGGTAAGCCGGACGAAGGCACGGTGCGCATCGCGGTGCGCCGCGAAGGTTCGGAAGTCGTGCTGGAAGTGGCCGACGACGGCGCCGGTCTCGACCGTGCGGCGATCCGTCGCCGCGGCGAAGAACGCGGCCTGGTGCGTGCCGACGCGGTCATCGCCGAAGCCGACCTGGACTCGCTGATCCTCGAGCCGGGCTTCTCCACCGCCGACGAAGTCAGCCGCCTCGCCGGCCGCGGCGTCGGCATGGACGTGGTCGCTAGCGAAGTGCGTCAGCTCGGCGGCACCTTGGACATCCACTCGCGTCCCGGCCACGGCGTCCACTTCACCTTGCGCCTGCCGCAGACGCTCGCGGTCACCCAGGCGGTGTTCGTGCGCATCGGCGACATCACCTTCGCCGTGCCGATCGCTTCGGTGCGCGGCGTCGGCCGCCTGTCGCGCGAACTGCTCGACGCGGGCGAGGCGAGCTACCGTTACGGCGGCGAAGACTATCTCGTCCACGACCTCGGCACCCTGATCGGCCACGCGCCGGCCAAGGCCGAAGGCCAGTTGCAGATGCCGTTGCTGCTGATCCGCTCCGGCGATCTGCGCGCCGCCATCACCATCGACCAGGTCATCGGCAACCGCGAAATCGTGGTCAAGCCGGTCGGCCCGCAGGTGGCGTCGGTGCCGGGCATCTTCGGCGCGACCATCATGGGCGACGGCCGCGTGGTGGTGATCCTCGACGTCGCGCCGCTGGTGCGCCGCCGCACCGCGCAGTTGCTCGACTTCGCCCAGGTGGTGGAGCCGCCGCCGGCGCCGGCGGAGACCCGCCGCGTGCCGCTGGTGATGGTGGTCGACGACTCGGTGACGATGCGCAAGGTCACCGGCCGCGTGCTCGAACGCCACAACTTCGAGGTCATCACCGCGAAGGACGGCATCGATGCGCTCGAACGCATGGCCGAGCGCGTGCCCGACCTGATGCTGCTCGACATCGAAATGCCGCGCATGGACGGCTACGAGCTGGCCACCCAGATGAAGGCCGACGCGCGCATGCGCGAAGTGCCGATCGTGATGATCACCTCGCGTACCGGCGAGAAACATCGCCAGCGCGCGTTCGAGATCGGTGTCGAGCGCTATCTCGGCAAGCCTTATCAGGAGCTTGAATTGATCCGCAACGTGTTCGAACTGCTTGGAATCGCGCGTCATCATGGCTGAAGCAGAACGTCGCGTAGCGTTGTTGGCGCGGGCCGGCGTGGCCTGCGACCGTTTGCGTAGCGCGCTCGGCGATGCCGGCGCGAACCTAGTGTTGGTGGGCGATCCGACCGCGCTGGAACCGGCTGCGCTCGACGCCGCCGATCCGGACGTGGTCGTGGTCGTGCTCGACCCGGCCACCGAGGACGCGCTGGACCGTTTCGAGAACCTGCTGGTCGATCCCTCGATCGAGGTGATCTTCGAGGAAGCCGAACTGACGGTGTCGCGCGAGGGCTGGGACGAGGCGCGTTGGGCGCGCCATCTCAGCGCCAAGCTGCACCGCCACGACGACGTGTTGCCGCCCGGCCGCGAGCCCGAGCCGGAACCCGATCCGATGCTGATCTCGACCGGGTTCGAGCGTCCGTTCGCGGCAGGATCGCCGTTGGCGCAGGAGCCGGTCGGGTTCGATCCGGCCTCGGCCGAAGCCTCGCTGGACCCGTTGTCGTTCGTCGCCGCCGAACAGATCGGCGAGCTGGCGCGGGTCGCACCGTCGCCGCCGCCGGCCGTAGACCGTATCGAATTCATCACCGCCGAAGCGATGGCCGAGGACGGAGCCGAACAGCTCGAAGCCGAAGAAATCATCGCCACCGAAGCGGTCGCCGCCGACGATTTCGACATCGGCCACCTGACCTTGGAAGCGGTCGACAGCCGCGACGAGGTCCCGGGCAACGCCGCGCCGTATTCGCAGACGCTCGGCGAGTGGGGCGAGCCGGCCGCGGCCCATGCCGACGTGCCCGCGCTCGACGAAACCGGGCTGGGCGATCTGGAAGTGTGGCGCGCGCCGCCGCAGGACCAGGTCCGCGAGCTGATCGACTTCGACAGCGCCTTCTCGATCCAGGACGACAAGTCAGGGCCCGAATCCGCATCGACGGTCGCGCCGCTCGATTTCGACGACGGCCGCAACGAACGCGCCGCGGCCGAAGCGCGCAACTTCGAGAGCGACTTCGAATTCGACTTGAACGAAGACCTGCAAGCGGCGCCGAAAGCGCCGTTGCCGCCGGCGCCTGCCGTGCCGGATTGGTCGTTCAGCGACGAGGCCAGCCTGGTCAGCGCGGCGACCGGTCAAAGCGGTGCGCATGGCAACGCAGGCGTGGGCAAGCACGATCTCGACGAAATCGAGCGCCGTATTTCCGGCCTGGAACTGGTCGACGACAGCGTGCCGACCTCGACCCGCAATGGCGCCGTGCTCGTGCTCGCCGGTATCGGCGGACCCGATGCGGTGCGCCAGTTGCTCGGCGCGCTGCCGGAGAATTTCGGTCGGCCGGTGCTGGTGCAACAGCGTCTCGACGGTGGCCGCTACGACAAACTGGTCGCGCAGATGCAGCGCGCCACCTCGGTGCTGGTCAAGCTCGCCGAACCCGGCACGCGCACCATCGACGGGGTGATCTACATCCTGCCGGCGGGGCTCGGCATCGATGTCAGCGACAGCGGCATCCAGTTCGTCGAAGGCGCCGAAGTGATCGACGCCTTGCCTGCCTCCGACAGCGCGGTGTTGTTGTTCAGCGGCGCCGACCCGGCCCAGGTCGATACGGCGATGAAGCTGTCCGCGCACGGCGCGATGGTCGCCGGTCAGTCGCCCGACGGTTGCTACGACGCGGCCGCGGCCAGCGCGGCGATCGCGCGCGGCGCCGGCAGCGGACAGCCGGCCGATCTGGCCGCCAAGCTGGCCTCGCGTTGGTCCGTACAAAGCGCGATCTAAGGCCTCAGGCCAAGCGCCCGAACGCCGTCGCCGCCTGGCGACGGCACCGAATCCCGGATTCCGGCATCAAGGAATCCACCGCAACAGTTCCACCCGTTGAAGGCCGCGCAATCCGCGGCGAGGACGCGAAGCGATGTCGAACGAGAACCAGATCAGCGACGCAGCCCCTGAAGCCACCTCGCAGGCCGACATCCGCGGCGTGTTGATCCAGGTCGGCGGCGCACGCCTGCTGCTGCCCAACGCGACCATCGCCGAGGTGCTGTCCTACGCGCCGCCGGCGCCGATCGAGGACGCTCCGCGCTGGTTGCTCGGCCAGATCCGTTGGCGCGGTTGGCATCTACCGTTGGTCGCTTTCGGCGAACTGTCCGGGCTCGCCCGCGAACAGGGCGGCCTGGGCAGCAAGGTCGTGGTGCTGAAGGCGCTCAGCGCCGCCTCGCGCCTGCCGTATTTCGCTTTGTTGACCCAGGGCTTCCCGCGCCTGGTCACGGTGTCGCGCGAGAGCTTGTCGGTCGCCGGACGCGAAGGCGACGTGCTGCCGCATGCCGTGCAGGCGCGCGTGCTGCTCAACGACGATCCGGCCCTGCTGCCCGATCTGGAAGCGCTGGAAGCGATGATCGGCGAAGCGCTCGCGCAAGCGGCGTGAGTCCGGCGCCGCAGGAACGCGGCGCGCCGCCGCCGTCTGGCCTGCCGTCCCGCCCGCCATCGGCCGCGGCGGCGCCGAAACGCTATGCCTCGGTCGACGCCCTGCGCGGGCTCACCGTCGCGGCGATGCTGCTGGTCAACAATCCGGGCGATTGGGGCCATGTCTACGCGCCCTTGCTGCATTCGCACTGGCACGGGTTCACCCCGACCGACCTCGTATTCCCGATGTTCCTGTTCATCGTCGGCGTGTCGATCGCGCTGGCGCTGATGCCTCGCCGCGATCACGGCGTGGCGGCCGCGATCTTGCTGCGTCCGGCGCTGTGGCGCGCGTTGCGCATCGTCGGTCTCGGCCTGCTGCTGCATGTCTGCGCGATGTGGGCGATCGGCCACGATCATTTGCGTGTGCCCGGCGTGTTGCAGCGCATCGGCCTGTGCTTCGCCGCGGCGGCGCTGATCGCGCTGTACCTGCCGGCGCGGGCGCAGTGGCTCGCCTGGGGCGCGTTGCTGTTCGGCTATGCGGCTTTGCTCGCAGCCGGCGGCAGTTATGCGCCCTTCGAGAACATCGCCAGTCGTTTCGACAGCGCGCTGTTCGGCGTCCACGTTTTCCAGATCGACCCGGCCAGCGGCCGCGGCCACGACCCCGAAGGCCTGGTGTCGACGCTCGGCGCGCTGGCGACCGCCTTGCTCGGCCTGCGCGCCGGCGACTGGCTGCGTCGCGGCCATCTGCGCGCGTTGTGGATCGCCGGCGCGGTCTGCCTGCTCGCTGGCTGGGTAGGGGCGTATTGGCAGCCGCTCAACAAGAACCTGTGGACCCCCGCCTACGTGCTGTGGAGCGGCGGTCTGTCGTGTTGGGTGCTGGCCGTGTTCCACGACCTGATCGACCGTCGCGGCTGGCCCGCGCTCGGACGCGCTTTCGGCGTCAACGCCATCGCCGCTTACGGCGGCTCGGCCTTGCTGTTGTATCTGCTGATGGGTATGGGCTGGCTGCAACCGATCTACCGCCGCGGTTTCGCCGACTGGATGACGCCGCTATTCGGGCCTTATCTGCCTTCGTTGGCGTTCGCGCTGGTCTTCGTCGCACTGTGGTGGGGCGTGGTGCGCTGGCTGGACGCGCGGCGGATCTATTTCAAGATCTGAGCGTTGTTGCCCCGGGGCGGATGGGGCGACAGCAACAGCAACAGCAAATCCCCCGCACCTGCTGCGCAGGCGCCGCCCCCTCTCCAAAGGGGGCAACAGCACCGGCTCTTCTGGAAGAGGCAAGAGGCCGGCTCTTCCGGAAGGGGCAACAGCAGCGGTCGAAGCGTGCAGTTCCCCCCCCTTTGAAAAGGGGGGCAGGGGGGATTTTGCTTTTGCCTTTAAAGCGACAACGAGACGTCGCTCAAGCCAGATCGCCGAACTTCGCCTGCAAGGCCGCGATCGCCGCCAGGCCGGCGGTTTCGGTGCGCAAGATGCGCGGGCCGAGGCGCAGGCCCTGGAAGCCGGCATCGCGCAGTTGCTGCCGGTCGAGCGGCGACCAGCCGCCTTCCGGGCCGATCGCGAGCAGTACCGGTGCCTCGATCTCGACCGACAAGGTGGCGAAGGCGAGTTCGCCTTCCGGGTCGAGAATCAGGCGCAGGCCGCCGGGCTGCAGCGCCGCCAGCGTCGCCGCCAAGGAACGCGGCGCCGAGACCTCGGGCACGCGCGCCCGCCCGCTCTGTTCGCAGGCCGACGCGACCACGCTGCGCCAATGCGCATGACGTTTCTCCGCGCGCGCTTCGTCGAGCTTGACCTCGCTGCGCTGCGACCACAACGGATGCACGGCGTGCGCGCCGAGCTCGGTGGCCTTCTGCAGGATCAGGTCCATCTTCTCGCCGCGGGCGATGCCTTGCAGCAGCACCAGGGGCAGCGGCGATTCGCGTTCGACCTCCTGCGCCGATTCGACCGCCACCCGCACCTCGCGCTTGCCGAGCGCGACGATGCGGCCGTGGTAGTCGCGGCCGTCGCCGTTGAACAGCACGCAGGCGTCGCCGACTTCGTGGCGCAGCACGCGCGCCAGGTGCGTGGCGGGGCCTTCGGGCAGCGCGATCTCGCGACCGGCGGCGAGATCGGCATCGACATGGACTCGGGTCAGGCGCATGCGTCGGCCTCCCGCACGGCATGATCGATCGCCGCGCGCGTGGTCTCGGCGAGCAAGCCCAGGGCGTCCTCGTCGATCGAATAGGGCGGCATCCAGTACAGCACGTCGCCGAGGGGGCGCAGCAGCACGCCGCGGTCGAGTGCGGCGCGGTAGGCGTGCAGGCCGATGCGTGCGGCCGGGTCGAACGGCGTGCGCTTGTCGCCGTTACGGGTCAGCTCGAAGGCGACGATCATGCCGGCCTGACGCACGTCGGCGACGTGCGGATGATCGGCGAAATCGGCGGCGAGCCGGGCCATGCGCGCGCTGCTGGCGCGGTTGCGGGCCAGGATGTCGTCGTCGCGGAAAATGTCCAGGCTGGCCAGCGCCGCCGCGCAGGCGAGCGGGTTGCCGGTGTAACTGTGCGAATGCAGGAAGGCGCGCTCGCGTGAGTCATCGAGGAAGCCGTCGTAGATCGATTGCGTGGTCAGCACCGCGGCCAGGGGCAGGGCGCCGCCGGTCAGGCCCTTCGACAGGCACAGCAGATCGGGCATGACCCCGGCCTGCTCGCTCGCGAACAAGGTGCCGGTGCGGCCGAAGCCGACCGCGATCTCGTCGGCGATCAGGAACACGCCGTGCTCGTCGCACAGTTCGCGCGCCAGCTTGATATACAGCGGGTCGTGCATGCGCATGCCGCCGGCGCATTGCACGCGCGGCTCCAGGATCAGCGCGCAGACTTCGTCGGCATGGCGTTCGAGCAGATGACGCAAAGCCGTCGCCGCCTGTTCGGCGCGCTCGGCCGGGGTTTGGCCGGGTTCGCACAGGTAGGCGTCGGGCGATGGCGCGAACAGCGACTCGGCCAGCAGCGGTGCGTAGATGCGCCGGTACAGCGGAATGTCGCCGACCGCGAGGGCGCCGAGGGTTTCGCCGTGGTAGCCGTTCTCCAGGGCGATGAACTTGGTCCGGCCTTCGATGCCGCGGTTGCGGAACCAGTGGAAGGCCATCTTCAGGGCCACCTCGACCCCGGCCGAGCCGTTGTCGGCGTAGAACACCTTGCTCAGCGGCGCACGCCCGTCCTGGCGCGGCGCCAGCGCCAGCAAGCGTTCGGCGAGTTCGACCGCCGGCGCGTGCGAGCAGCCGGCCAGGATCACGTGTTCGAGGGTGCGCGCCTGGGTCGCGATGGCCTCGGCGATGCGCGGTTCGGCATGCCCGAACAGGTTGGTCCACCAACTCGAGATCGCATCCAGATAGCGACGCCCGTCGCGGCCGATCAGCCACGGCCCTTGCCCGCTCGCGATCGGCAGCAAGGGCAGCGTATGGGGGTGTTCGCGCATCTGGGTGCAGGGGTGCCACAGCACCGCCAGGTCGCGTTCGCGCCAGGAGTCCGCCGCGTCGGCGCCCGGCTCTGTTAGCATCGTCGTGTCGTGAGTGATCTCTCGCATCCCCCTATTATCGTGCCTTTCCGCTCCCTGCTCACGCCCGGAGCCGCGCCATGACCCGGCGGCTGCCGACCATTCATCACGTCACCGAGCACGAGGCCGGTCCGTACCGGCTGGAACGGCTCGATCTCGAGTTCTCCAACGGCGAACGCCGCCAGTACGAGCGCCTGCACGGGCGCGGCCACGGCGCGGTCGTGGTGGTGCCGATGATCGACGACGACACCGTGCTGCTGGTGCGCGAATACGCCGCCGGCGTGCACCGCTACGAGCTCGGCCTGGTCAAGGGCCGCATCGACGCCGGCGAAAGCCCGATCGAGGCCGCCGACCGCGAGCTCAAGGAAGAAGCCGGCTATGGCGCGCGCTCGTTGAAGGTGCTGCGCTCGTTGACCCTGGCGCCCACCTACATGAGCCACCAGGCGCATCTGGTGCTGGCGCGCGATCTCTACCCCGAGCGCCTGCCCGGCGACGAACCCGAAGAGCTCGAAGTGGTGCCATGGAAACTCGATGACCTGCATGAGTTGATCCTGCGCGAGGATTTCTCCGAAGGCCGCAGCATCGCCGCGCTGTTCATCGCCCGCGAATGGCTGCGCAACGGCGAGCCGCACCCGGAGCCGCAAGCGTGAGCGCAGCCCCTGTGAAACCAGCCCTGCTCAGCCCGGAACAGATCGAAGGCGCGATCGCGATCGCCCGCGCCGCCGCGGCCGCGATCCTGACCGTCTACGATGGCGAGTTCGCGGTCGAACGCAAGGCCGACGCTTCGCCGGTCACCGCCGCCGACATGGCCGCGCACCACCTCATCGTCGACGGGCTCGCCCGCCTGACCCCGGACATCCCGGTGCTGTCGGAGGAATCCGCGCACGAGGTCAGTTTCGAGCAGCGCCGCGAATGGTCGCGCCTGTGGCTGGTCGACCCGCTCGACGGCACCCGCGAATTCGTCAAGCGCAACGGCGAGTTCTCGGTGAATCTGGCCCTGATCGACCACGGCGTGCCGGTGTTCGGCCTGATCCAGGCACCGGTCGGTGGAGCGCTGTGGCATGCCCAGCGCGGCGGCCGCGCCTACCGCCGCGACGGCGACGACGAGCGCGAAGTGCAGGTGCGCGCACCGGCGGCGCAGCCGCTGCGAATCGCGGCGAGCCGCTCCTTCCACAGCGACCGCGCCGAACGGGCGATGGCGCGCCTGCAGCGCGAAGCGCCCGGCGGCATCGACATGCTCAGCCTGGGTTCGTCGTTGAAATTCTGCCGGATCGCTGAAGGCGGTCTCGACCTGTACCCGCGTTTCGGCCCGACCAGCGAATGGGACACCGCCGCCGGCCAGTGCGTGCTCGAAGCCGCGGGCGGCGCGGTGTTCGACCCGCAGGGCCGGCCGTTCCGTTACAACCAGCGCGCCGGCATTCTCAACGGCGATTTCGTCGCCGTGGGCGACCTGGCTCTGCCGTGGAAGGAGTGGCTCGATGGCTGAAGTGCTGAACCTGCCGCCGGGCATCGCCGGGCTGTTGACGATCATGGCGCGCCTGCGCGATCGCGACAGCGGCTGCCCCTGGGACATCGAACAGGATTTCGCTTCGATCGCGCCGTATACGATCGAAGAAGCCTACGAAGTCGCCGACGCCATCGATCGCAAGGACCTTGTCTCGTTGAAGGACGAACTCGGCGATCTGCTGCTGCAGGTCGTGTTCCATGCGCGCATGGCCGAGGAGCAGGGCGCGTTCGCTTTCGACGACGTGGTCGCGGCGATCAGCGACAAGATGGTGCGCCGTCATCCGCACGTGTTCGGCGACGCCAGCGTCGAGGACGTCGAGGCCCAGACCGTGGCCTGGGAAGAACAGAAGCGCCGCGAGCGCGAGGCGGCGGGCGAGGTCGACACCTCGGCGCTGGCCGGTATCGCCCGCGGCCTGCCCGAGTGGCAGCGTGCGGTGAAACTGCAAAAGCGCGCGGCCGCGGTCGGTTTCGACTGGCCCGACGTGAGCCCGGTGATCGCCAAGCTGCACGAGGAAATCGAGGAAGTCCGCGCCGAGTTCGCCGCGGTCGCCGCCGCGCCCGACGATGCGGCCGCGCACGACCGCCTCGAGGACGAGATCGGCGACGTGCTGTTCGTCTGCGCGAATCTGGCCCGCCACGGCAAGGTCGACGTCGGTGCCGCGTTGCGTCGCGCCAACCTCAAGTTCGAGCGCCGTTTCCGCGCGATGGAAACCCTGGCCGCGCAAGACGGCCTGGCCTTGGCGGAGTTGCCGCTGGAAGGTCAGGACGCGTACTGGGACAAGAGCAAGCGCGCCGAACGCGGCGAATCCTGAGCGCGGCGTTCGCGCCCAGCGGCGCGCCCGATCTTGCGGCGCTGCGAGCGGCACGGCAGGATGCGTGCAGGATCGATAAGCGAGGGAACGCCATGAATCATCGCATGCGCCGGTGGTCGCTGGCCTGTCTGTTAGCCGCATGTTTCTCGGTCGAAGCAACGGAGCAGGAAAACCTGATCGTGTTCGTCGGCAATAAACTGTCGGTCGAACGGTTCAAGCCCGTGCTCGACGAGAACACAATCCTGATAGACGCCGCCTTCAAGGCGAGGTACCGGGTCGAGCAGCTTGTCTATGGCGAGTATCAGGGCGATACGATCGAGTTCGAGGCCTACGACCATTATGGTGAGCCGGCGTTCGCGCAATTCTCCAGCGTCTTGCTGTTCGTATCGCGCGACGGCAACCAGCTTTACCATCAGAAATACCAGTATTACCCGGTGTTCAGGGCCCCGTCCGGCGCCTGGTTCGGTTGCGGACCGGTGGGCGAGCGCGATAGCGAGGATCGTCGCGGCATCGCCGAAGCCAGGCCGATGCCATGGGGCAGCGATGCCTACCATCCGCTGAAGCCTGAGTGGTCCAGCAAGGACCGGCGCAAGCTGTTTGCGAGCGAGCATTTCCGCATCGACGGCGACAAGGCGTATTGTCTGACCGGCAGCCCGGTGGACGAGTTGTTCGAGGTCAAGAAGCGCACGGTGCTGAAGGCGCGGGGCATGTTCGGCGGCGACGCGGCGAAGGCCGGCGATTGAGCGACGCGGGCGATCAGGCGAGGACAGGGACATGGCGAACCGTTTTGCGAGTTTCCGCGAGTTCTATCCGTTCTATCTGAGCGAACACAGCAACCGCACCAGCCGGCGTCTGCACTTCATCGGCAGTTGCGGCGTGCTGGTGCTGCTCGCGCTGGCCTTGACCCAAGGCCGGCCCTGGCTGCTGTTGGCGGCGCTGTTGTGCGGCTACGGTTTCGCCTGGGTCGGGCATTTCTTCTTCGAGAAGAATCGTCCGGCCACCTTCAAGCATCCGCTGTATTCCTTCGTCGGCGATTGGGTGATGTTCAAGGACATCCTGACCGGCAAGATCAAGTTCTGAGCGACCCGCCCGAACGCGCCCCAAGAAACAACCCCACAATAGACGCGAAGTGGGCGAGTCGCGCCGGCTCCCATCCATCAAGGAAGATGTCGTGAATCTCAAGATCGCTGTGTGTGGCCTCGTGTTGACTTGCCTGTGGCCGGGCCTGGTGTCGGCAGCGACCGCCGCGCAGCCCGATGTGCCGATGCGCGTGTCGCCATGGCTCAGCGAAAGCATGGACAGCAAGACCTGTCCCATCGTCCACGTTTATCTGGCCGGGGCCGGATCGGCCGAGGGCGGTTCCGCACTGGCGACGCTGTGGCGCAACCGCGACGATCAAAACTCGGCGCTGGCGGCCTGGCCCGCGCTGCATCTGTCCATCGGCGGCCAGCCCTATGCCTTGCGCCGCGAGGGCGCGCATTCGGATATCGAAGCACTGGGCCTGCAGCGGCAGCGCGGTCAGACCCTGCGTTGGTCCGATGCGGGCGAGAAGCTTTCGGCGGAGCTGCGCCTGGGCGCGCCGACCCTGTCGGTCGAGGAGGACGGGCGCTGGACCCGGTTGCCGGCGGCGCAGGCGGTGCAGGCGCGCGCGGGGATGGACGACGCCAGCACCCTTACCCGCTGGAAGGGCCATCTGACGGTGACTGTCCGTGGTCAGCGCTGGCAGCGCGAGGTCGAGGTCGAGTCCTTGTGCGGGCCTTGATCGGGTCGTTGCGCCGCGCTCGATTCGCGAAGATCAATCCGGGAAGCTCAATCCAGGAAAATCAGCCAGGCTGCGACCACGATCAGGCCGAACCCGGCCCAGTGGTTCCACTTCAGCGGCTCGCCGAGGTACCAGGCCGAGAAGCCGGCGAACACCAGCAGGGTGATGACCTCTTGCATGCCCTTGAGCTGCGGCGCCGAGTACACCGCGCTGCCGAGGCGGTTGGCCGGCACCTGCAGGCAGTACTCGAACAGGGCGATGCCCCAGCTGACCGCGATCGCGATCATCAACGGCGACGACTTGTATTTGAGATGGCCGTACCAGGCGAACGTCATGAAGATGTTCGAACCGAGCAAAAGCAGGATCGGGTAGAGGCGTTCGGCGAGCATCGGGGCGTTTCGTGACGGAGTGGGCGGTCAGCGTAACGAGGGTCTTCACGGGCCGTCCACCTTGGCGAGGGCAACCTTCACAAAACTGAAGGAATGGAGAGGCTGCATGCAGGGTACGAGAGACGGGGGGCTGGTCCTGATCGTCGAAGACAACCGCAATATCTCCGAAATGGTCGGCGAGTACCTCGAAAGCCGCGGCTTCGAGGTCGATTATGCGGCCGATGGTCTCGACGGTTACCGCCTTGCCACCGAGAACAGTTACGACGTGATCGTCCTGGACCTGATGCTGCCGCGCATGGACGGCATCGAGGTCTGCAAGAAGCTGCGCGAAGAGGCCCGCAAGTCCACGCCGGTGCTGATGTTGACCGCACGCGACACGCTCGACGAGAAGCTCACCGGTTTGAGCGCCGGCGCCGACGACTACCTGACCAAGCCTTTCGCGATCCAGGAACTGGAAGCGCGCCTGCGCGCCCTGATCCGGCGCGAGCGCCGCCAGGTCGGCGGCGAGGTGCTCAAGGTCGCCGATCTGGTGCTCGACCCGGCCAGCCTGCGGGTCACCCGCGGCGGCAGCGAGTTGCAGCTCTCGCCGATCGGCTTGCGCCTGTTGACCATCCTGATGCGCGAATCGCCGCGCGTGGTCAGCCGCCAAGAGATCGAGCGCGAGATCTGGGGCAACGGCTTGCCGGATTCCGATACCTTGCGCAGCCATCTGTACAACCTGCGCAAGACCATCGACAAGCCGTTCGACAAGCAGCTTTTGCATACCGTGCAGAGCGCCGGCTACCGGGTGGCAGACATCTCCCAGCCGCCGGACTGACCGGCCGCGATCATGCCGCAGGGGCTACCGCGCAAGATCAAGCTCGCGTTCATTCTGCAAGCCTTGATCGGCAGCATCGCGATCACGCTGGGCATCCTCCTGGCGGGACTCGCGGTGCGCCACGTAGTGCTGGAACAGCGCATGCAGCGCGAGGCCGACGACTACTGGGCCGGGCGCATCCGCGACCCCAACTATCCGTTGCCGCGCACCTCGACCACGCGCGGCCATTTCGTCCCCACCGGCGCCAGCGACTCGCTGCTGCCGATGGTGATCCGCGGAGTCGACTCGGGCCTGCACAACCTGCCCGGCGGCGGCCGGGTGGTGCTGGTGGACCGGCGCGAGCCCGGCACCTTCTACATGATCTACGCCACCGAGCTGATCGACGAGGCGATCCTCTACACCGGCTTGTTCTCGCTGCTGCTGTCGTTGCTGACGACCTATCTGATTTCCTGGCATACCTACCGCACCTCGAAGCGATTGGTCTCGCCGGTGAGCTGGCTGGCTAACGTGGTCTCGCAATGGGACCCGCGCGATCCCGACACCAGCCTGATCGAGCCGATCAAATTTCCCTACGACCCCGGCAGCGAAGTACGCCGCTTGTCGAGCTCGCTCAGCGGCCTGGCCGAACGAGTCAGCGACTTCGTCGAGCGCGAGCGCGATTTCACCCGCGACGCCAGCCATGAACTGCGCACGCCGTTGACGGTGATCCGGGTCGCCACCGACCTGATGCTGGCCGACCCCGACACGCCCCTGCGCGCGCAACGCTCGCTGCTGCGCGTGCAACGCGCCGGGCGCGACATGGAGGCGGTGATCGACGCCTTCCTGATCCTGGCGCGCGAGTCCGACGTCGAGCCGCAGTCCGAAGATTTCCTGGTCCGCGACATCGTCGACAACGAGATGGAGCGCATCCTGCCGCTGCTCAACGGCAAACCGGTCGAGTTGCATCTTTACGACGAGGGCGGGCCGCGCCTGACCGCGCCGCCGCACGCGCTCGGGGTCATGGTCGGCAACCTGCTCAGCAATGCGGTGCGCTTCACCGACCAGGGCCGCATCGACGTGCGCCTGAGCCGCGACAGCATCGAGATCCGCGACACCGGCATCGGCATGTCGGTGGAAACCCTGACCAAGGCCTTCACCCCGTTCTACCGCGCCGACTTCTCGGTCGGCGACGGCAAGGGCATGGGTCTGTCGATCGTGCGCCGGCTCGGCGAACGCTTCGGCTGGCCGGTCACCCTGACCAGCGCGCCCGAGCAGGGCACCACCGCGGTGATCCGCTTCCGCCCCGGCAGCGCCACCCTGAGCACCCACATGCCGCCGCTGCCGCGCCGACCCGGCGCCTGAAGCCCGGCCGCGGGCTGCGACGCTTTCGCGCCCTGGCGAATCCCTGTGCAGAATCGCCTGTCGCCAAGCGCTCGCTTGGCCTGCACCGGCCGTGGCGGATACTGAACCGTTCGCGCCCGATGCGGTCAATACAGCGAGCGCTGTCAACCGCATTCAGCCACGCGCGTTCGCGCTTTCATAGCCCACGATCCGAGTCCCATGAGCGCAGCCAAGCCGACCTCACCCGCGACGAAAAACAACGGGCGCCGCAAATCGCCGTGGCCCAAGCGCATCGTCGTCGCGGCGGTGGCGCTGGCCGTGGCCGGCGGCGCCTGGACCTACTACCGTCAGCGCAATGCCGAGGACGCCGCGGGCGCCTACCGCACCGCCAAGGTCGAACGCGGCGACATCCGTGTCGCGATCTCGGCCACCGGCGCACTCTCGGCGATCTCGACCGTCGACGTCGGCAGCCAGATCTCCGGCCAGGTCACCGAGGTGCTGGCCGACTACAACGACCGGGTGACCAAGGGCCAGGTAATCGCGCGCATCGATCCGGCCACCTACGAGGCGCAGATCGCCCAGGGCTCGGCCCAGGTCGCCAACGCCCGCGCCAGCCTCGCCACCGCGCAGGCGACCCTGCGCAACGCCGCGCTCGACTACCAGCGCAAGTCGGAACTGGCCAAGAACCAGCTCGTCGCGCGCAGCGACGCCGACCTGGCCCGCGCCGCGCGCGACCAGGCCCGCGCCCAGTTGGCCGGCGCCGAAGCCCAGATCAACCAGCAGATCGCCTCGACCCAGACCTCGCGCCTCAATCTGCAGCGCACGGTGATCCGCGCGCCGGTCGACGGCGTGGTGCTGACGCGCAGCATCGAGCCCGGCCAGACCGTGGCCGCGAGCCTGCAATCGCCGGTGTTGTTCCAGATCGCCGAAGACCTGTCGAAGATGGAAATCGTGTTGGCCATCGACGAGGCCGACATCGGCCAGGTCAAGCCGGGCCAGAGCGTCAATTTCACCGTCGACTCGTTTCCCGATCGTCAGTTCCGCGGCGCCGTGCAGCAGGTGCGGCTGTCGGCGACCAACACCAGCAACGTCATCACCTATCCGGTCGTGGTTTCGGTCGACAACGGCGACGGCGTGCTGCTGCCGGGCATGACCGCCAACGCCGAGATCGAGGTCAGCCGCCGCGACGACGTGCTGCGGGTCAGCAATGCCGCGCTGCGCTACAAGCCGGCCGACGAAGCGGCCGGTGCCGGCGCCGCGAACGGTCCGGCCGGCGGCGCGCGCGGCGGCCTCAGCGGCGATCTGCCCCGGGTGGCCCAGGCGCTTAAGCTCGATACGAACCAGCAGGCGGCGTTCGACGCCGCACTGGAGCAGATGAAGCAACGCATGGCCGCGCGCACCGCGGCGCCGACTGCAGCCGCGCCGGGCGGCGGTGGCGGCGCGCCGATCATCATCGGCGGCGGGCGCGGCCCGGGCGGCGGTGGCGGCAACAACAACCGCGGCAATCGCAACGGCGGCGCGGTCTCCGGCGCGGCGCGCCAGCGCATGCAGGAACGCTTCAACCAGCAGTTCGGCCCGTTCCGCGCCACGCTCAGCGATGCCCAGCGCAAGCAGTGGGATGCCGAGATCGCCAACCTGGTCACCGCGCGCCGCGTGCCGCTGTACAAGCTGGTCAAGGGCGAGCCGGAACAGATCGTGGTCCGCGTCGGTGCCAGCGACGGCAGTTGGACCGAGGTATCGGGCAACATCCAGGAAGGCGACGAGATCGTGGTCGGCAGCGGACGCGGCACGAAATGAGCGGCGACACCGCTGACGCCACCGCGGTCATCGAGACCCGCGCGCTCGGCAAGGTCTATTCGCCCGGCACCGAGGCCGAAGTGATCGCCCTGCAAGGCGTCGAGATGACGATCGCGCGCGGCGAGTTCGTCGCGATCATGGGGCCGTCGGGTTCGGGCAAGTCGACCCTGATGAACCTGATCGGCTGCCTCGACACGCCGACCAGCGGCGTGTATCTGTGCGACGGCATCGACGTGGCCAGCCTCGACGCCGAAGAGCGCGCCATCCTGCGCCGCGACAAGATCGGCTTCGTGTTCCAGGGCTTCAACCTGTTGCCGCGCATGAGCGCGCTGGAGAACGTGGCGATGCCGATGGGCTATGCCAACGTGCCGCGCGACGAGCGCATGCTCCGCGCACAGGAGGCGCTCGACGCGGTCGGCCTGAGCGGCCGCGCCGGCCATCGGCCGAGCGAATTGTCCGGCGGCCAGCAGCAACGCGTGGCGATCGCGCGCGCGCTGATCAACCGTCCGCCGATCCTGCTCGCCGACGAACCCACCGGCGCGCTCGACACCCGCACCGGCGAGGAGATCCTCGCTCTGTTCAAGCGTCTGCAGGCCGAAGACCACACCGTCGTACTGATCACCCACGACCCGGACGTGGCCGCGCACGCCGATCGCACCTTCGTCATGCGCGACGGCGAACTGCACGTGCAGGAGGCCGGCGCATGAGTTTCATGGAAGTCCTGCGCACCGCCATCTTCGCCCTGCGCGGCAATTGGTTGCGCAGCGCGCTGACCTCGCTCGGCGTGATCATCGGCATCGCCGCAGTGATCGTGATGGTCTCGGTCGGCCAGGGCACGCAGTCGGAAATCGACAAACTGGTTTCGGGACTGGGTTCGAACCGCCTGGACATCAGCTCGGGCGGCGGCGGACGCGGCACCGGCGGCGTGCGCCTGAGCGCATCGAGTTTCTTCACCCTGAACGAGGCCGATGGCGAGGCGATCCGCAACGAAGTCTCGGAAGTGCAGTACGTGGCCGCCTCGTTGCGCGGTGGCACCCAGGCGGTCTACGCCGAGAACAACTGGTCGACGCAGTGGCAGGGCGTGCAGGCGGATTTCTTCGACATCAACGGCTGGACCATCGCCTCCGGCGCCAGCTTCGAGGCGCGCGACTACGGCAGCGGCGCCAAGTCGGTGATCCTCGGCGAAACCGTGCGGCGCGAACTGTTCGGCGACGAGGACGCGATCGGCCAGACCGTGCGTCTCGGGCGCGTGCCGTTCACCGTGGTCGGCACGCTCAACCCGAAAGGGCAGGGCGGTTTCGGCCAGGACCAGGACGACGTGGTGCTGGTGCCGTTGGAAACCGGGCGCCGGCGATTGCTGGGCGCGATGGGGCTGCCGACCGGTGCGGTCATGCAGATCGCGGTCGGCGTCGGCCGCGCCGAGGACGTGGCCTATGCGCAAGAGGAAATCGAAGGGCTGCTGCGCCAGCGTCACAAGATCCAGCCTGGCGGCGACGACGACTTCAGCGTGCGCAACATCGCCGAGGTGGTCGCCACCCGCACCCAGACCACGCGTTTGATGTCCCTGCTGCTCGGTGCGGTGGCGACGATTTCGTTGATCGTCGGCGGCATCGGCATCATGAACATCATGCTGGTGTCGGTGACCGAGCGCATCCGCGAGATCGGCCTGCGCATGGCGGTCGGCGCCGGCCCCAGCGACATCCAGCGCCAGTTCCTGGCCGAGGCGATGCTGATCTCGTTGATCGGCGGTGCGCTGGGCATCGCCATCGGCGTGGTCGGCACGATCCTGGTCGGCAAGTTCGGCGCCCTGCCGATCGCCTTGAACGGGCAGATCATCGCCCTGGCGGCGGGCTTCTCGATCGCGACCGGCCTGTTCTTCGGCTATTACCCGGCGCGCAAGGCCTCGCAGCTCGACCCCATCGAGGCCTTGCGCCAGCAGTAGCGCGACCGACCGCGACCAACGGCACGGGCGCGCGCCGCGGTGCCGTGACAGCGTGGCCGGGTCGTCGAATCGGAGCGGAGCGCACATGAGCAAGTGGTGGTTGGCGGTGCTGTTGCTGTTTCCGTCGCAGGCATTCGGCGCGCAGGCGGCGCAAGCCGGCGCGACGCCGGCGACGGTGATCGTCCTGGGCGTCGACCACGCGGCGCAATTGGTGTCCGAGCGCGACCAGCCGGCACTGCTGGACGCGTTCCTCGATCGCGCCAAACCCGATGCGATCTGCATCGAGCGTGCGCCGGAAGCATTCGCGCGCGGCGATTTCTATGAGTTCACTTATGAAGTCCAGGACGTGGCGGTGCCGTTCGCGCGCCGGCATGGGATCGAGTTGTGCCCGATCGACTGGGAGCCGCCGGCGGAGGACCAGCGGCTTGGCTTCGGCCTGAGCCTGGATGCCCCGCCGGAGCTGCGCCCGGCCAAGGGTTTCATGGGCTTTCTCGCCTTCGGCCAGGAAGCGTCGACGCGCGACTTCTTCCATGCCGACGACCCGGCCAAGCTGCATAAGGTGACGAACTGGGCGGCGACGCCGTCCGCCCGCGCCAAGAACGACCTGCCGCGCCGGCTCTATCTCTACCGCACTTATCTGCAGGCGCAGCGCATCGCCGCCGCGGCGCGTGCGCATCCGGGCGGCACCGTGGTGGTGGTCGTGGGCGAGTTCCACAAGCACGATATCGAAGCGATCGTCAAGGACGAACCCGGCGTGCGCCTGGTGCAACCGTCGTCGCTGGGGCGGCCCGATGCGAAAGCGATCGCGGCGCACGACCGCACCGAGTACCGCACCGCGATCGCGAGTTTCAACCTGCTCGGCCAGCAATCGGCAGCCGGTCCGGTGGATTACGGCTACGTCGGACGCGCGGTGGCGGCGCTGGAAGCCGACGGCGCGACGCCGCAGGCGCGGCTGTTCCGGGTTCGCCTGGATATGCTGCAAGGGCGGATCGAGCGCGGCGACGCCATCGCGCGCTACCGCGCCATCGCCGCCGACGCCGGCGATGCGCGTTTCGCCTGGACCGGAGTCAAGGATGCCGCGCGCGTGGATTCCTGGTTCGACCCGTTCGGCAACCTCGATGTACGCCGCCGCGCCCTGCTGGAGGCGGCGCGCGAATCCTGGGTGGCCGGCGATGCGGCCGCTGCGAACGAATTGTTGGAGGCCTGCAGCGAGGGACTGAGCCCGCGGCAACGCGAGCAGTTGCGTGGCTATTGGCAGCGCGATGTGGCGATGGCGAAATCTTCGCGATAGAAGCAGCGCAGTTCCCGACGGTGAGTTATTGGCAGGCCCCCTTTGTAGGAGCGGCGTGAGCCGCGACTCGTAGCTCAAGTTGGCGTCGCATCTTTCATGACGGCTGCAGTCCCAGGCTGTGCCGTTGATGTTGATGTTGATGTTGATGTTGATGTTGATGTCGGCGCTGTTGCTGTTGCAGTGCGTCGCCCAGCACTAGCGAAGGCAATCGAAGACCCGGAGGGCGGCCCGCATGGATGCGGGCCGTTTTTCATCGGGACAGGGATGTCCCGTATGAAAAATCCCCGCGTTGGCACCGAACGTGCGGGCCTGTGATTCAAAGAAAAGCATTTTTCTTTGGTTACCTTTCTTTTGTTGCTTATGACAAAAGAAAGTAACCCGCCGCTTTAGTGGCGGAAGCTTTTGGCGTTTGATCTTGCT
>NZ_CP175666.1:4588191-4636809 GCF_046097045.1 Lysobacter sp. Hz25 | reverse complement strand
TCCCTGTCTTATCGGAAAACGGCGCACGTCCTGTGCGCCGCCCTCCGGGTCTCCATTTGACCGGTAAAGCAACGGCTACAGCCGGAGCCGGAGCCACAACCACAGCCACAGCCACAACCAGAGCCACAACCAGAGCCAGAGCCTCGACGGCCGCGGTCTGAGTTGCCCTCACCCGAATCTCATCGGGCCTTACGACGGCCCTCGCCCCACCCGCGCACCAGCGCCCCGCACGCCCGGGCCACCCAGAACCGAGATCCGGCCGCCTGCCGTCAGGGCGCCCCTGCCGGGCTTGTGGCAAAATCCCCGCCCTGTAGCGGCCGTCGGCCGCGCCCGGCCTGTCCCGGCCCCGCACGATCGAGACCCGCGTCCATGCCGACCTTCGAGCCGTCTCCGCCCGAGTGCCTCCGTCGCAATGCCGCGGTCCCCTCGTCGCAGGGAGTCCGCCTCCATGGCTGACGAATACGGGCATCTGCCTCGCGGCCCCGGACGCATCCTGAAAGCGGCGACCTGGTCGTTCCAGGGCCTGCGTGCGGCCTGGCTGCACGAGTCCTCGTTCAGGCTCGAGGTCTACCTGTTCCTGGCCCTCGCGCCAGTGGGCTGGTGGTTCGGCGAAAGCGGGGTCGAGCGGGTGCTGCTGATCGGTTCGATCCTGCTGGTGCTGAGCGTGGAATTGCTCAACTCCGCGGTCGAGGCGGTCATCGAACGCTACGGCCCGGAGTTCCACGAACTGGCCGGACGCGCCAAGGACATGGGCTCGGCGGCGGTGTTCGTGTTGCTGATGAACGTGCTGCTGACCTGGGCGGCGATTCTCGGCCCCCGGCTGTGGACCCATTTGATGGGCTGAGCGCGCCCCCGGGGCCGCCCGCGCCATCCGGCCGGCTTCATCGCCTGGCTTACACCGGGCCGCCACGGCGGCCCACCGGCGCGCCCCTCGGCGCGCCGTCTGCGGATCCGGTCCGCGGGTTTCTTCGTTATCGACATCTTGAGGTATGCCGCACGTGATTGAACTGCTGACCGATCCGCAAGTCTGGATCACCCTGATCACCCTGAGCGCGATCGAAATCGTGCTGGGCATCGACAACCTCGTCTTCATCTCGATCGCGGTCAGCAAGCTGCCCTACGAGAGCCGCGAGAAGGCGCGCAAGTTCGGCATCGCGGTGGCCTGCATCTCGCGTATCGCGCTGCTGCTGACGCTGGCCTGGCTGGCCGGCCTGACCAACGATCTGTTCACCGTATTCGGCCAGGGCATCTCGGTGCGCGACCTGGTGCTGATCCTCGGCGGCGCCTTCTTGTTGGTGAAGGGCTCGATGGAGGTCAAGGACCTGATCGTCGGCGAGGACGAATCCGAAGACGTGCACACCAAGCCGGCGGCCTCGTTCATGGCGGTCATCGCCCAGATCGCGGTCATCGACATCGTGTTCTCGCTGGACTCGGTGATCGCCGCGGTCGGCATGGCCAACCACACCCCGGTCATGGTCGCCGCGATCCTGCTCGCCGTGGCGGTGATGCTGCTGGCGTCCAAGCCGCTGGGTTATTTCATCGACCACAACCCGACCATCAAGATGCTGGCGCTGGCCTTCATCGTCCTGGTCGGCGTGTATCTGATCGCCGACGGCCTGGAAGTGCATATCCCGAAGGGCTACATCTACGGCGCGATGGGCTTCTCGGCCCTGGTGGAATGCTTGAACCTGTGGGCGAAGAAGCGCGCGAACCGGCGCCTCAGCGCCGAATAGGCGCCGAGCCGCATTGGTCGATCGCAAGGGCCGGCAAGCGATTGCCGGCCCGTCTTGTTTGTGGCCGCCAAGCGATTACCGGCCCGTCTTGATTGTGGCCGCCAAGTGATTGCCGGCCCTTCCTGTTTGTGGCCGCCAAGTGATTGCCGGCCCTTCCTGTTTGTGGCCGCCAAGCGATTGCCGGCCCTTCCTGTTTGTGGCCGCCAAGTGATTGCCGGCTCTTCTTGTTTGTGGCCGGCAAGTGATTGCCGGCCCTTCCTGTCTGCGGCGGTGCTTATTGGGGCCGAGCTTATAGCGCCCCGGACGGGCCGGCGTCGTCACACCGCGTCCATTGCGCCGGCCGGCGGCCGGTGCTGGAATGCGGCCGTCACCCAGTAGGAGTCGCGCCATGTTCCGAGCCTTGATCGTGCTTGCGCTGACCGCGCTGCTCAGCGGCTGCGGCTACAACACCATCCAGCAGAAGGACGAGGCGGTCACCGCGGCCTGGTCGCAGGTGCTGAACGTCTACAAGCGCCGCGCCGACCTGGTGCCGAACCTGGTGGCGACGGTGAAGGGCTACGCCAGCCACGAACAACAGGTGCTGACCCAGGTCACCGAGGCGCGCGCCAAGGTCGGCAGCATCAATGTCGACGCCAACAATCCCGAGTCGCTGAAGCAGTTCGAGCAGGCCCAGGGCGAGTTGCGCGGGGCGATCGGGCGCTTGCTGGTGGTCAGCGAGAATTACCCGCAGCTCAAGGCCGACCAGAGCTTCCTGAGCCTGCAGACCCAGCTCGAAGGCACCGAGAACCGGATCACGGTCGAGCGCCAGCGCTATATCGGCACGGTCCAGGACTACAACACCTACATCCGCCAGTTCCCGACCAACCTCACCGCGAAGCTGTTCGGCTATTCGACCAAGCCCAACTTCACCGTCGAGAACCCGGCCGAGATCCAGGAAGCGCCGAAGGTCGATTTCGGCCAGCCGGCGCCCGCAGCGCCGGCCAGCACGCCGCCTGCCGCGGCGCAGCCCGCTCCGGCGCAGGGCTGATCGCCATCCGATGATGGCGTTTCCCGCACGCACGCGCGGGTTCGGCCACGGCACGCCCGTCGCCTGGGTCGCCGTCTGCCTGAGCGTGGTGCTGTTGGCGTTCGCCGCGTTGCCGGTGCGGGCGCAGGCCTCGGCCGCGATCCCGGCGATGACCTCGCCGGTGGTCGACACCACCGGCACGCTCGACGCCGCCACCCGTTCGCAACTGGAAGCACAGGCGCGCGCGCTGCAACAGCGCAAGGGCAGCCAGTTGCAGGTGCTGGTGGTGGCGAGCACCGCGCCGGAGGACATCGACTCGTATGCGGTGCGCGCCTACGAACAGTTCAAGCTCGGCCGCAAGGACGTCGACGACGGCGTGCTGGTGGTCGTGGCCAAGGACGACCGCCGTGTGCGCATCGAAGTCGGCTACGGCCTGGAGGGCGCGATCACCGACGCCCAGTCCGGCCGCATCATCCAGGAATACCTCGCGCCGAAATTCCGCAGCGGCGACTACGCCGGCGGCCTGGTCGACGCGACCGCCATGCTGGTCAAGCTGATCGACGGCGAACCGCTGCCGCCGCCGATGGCGCGCCAGACCCAGGACGACGGCGGTGGCGAGGAGGGCTGGGTGCTCGCCTTCTTCATCGCGATCTTCGGCGGGCAGTTCGTGCGCGCCGTGCTCGGTCGGCTGCCGGCGTTGGTGCGCGGGCTCGCCTCCGGGCTGGTCGTCGGCGGCATCGCCTGGTTGTTGTCGCTGGCCTGGTGGCTGGTCGGCCTGACCGCGTTGATCGGTTTGTTCGTCGGCCTGCTCGGCGGCGGCGGCGGGCAGTTCGTCCGCAGCGGTGGCTGGGGTGGCTACGGCGGCGGCGGTTGGGGCGGAGGCAGCGGTGGTGGAGGCGGTGGTGGCTGGTCGGGCGGCGGCGGTTCCAGCGGAGGCGGCGGCGCCTCGGGGAGTTGGTGATGCGTTGGCTCCGTCATCTGTGTGCGCCTTCGGCCCGGCGGTTGTTTCCCGAAGCCAGCCTGCAACGCATCGCCGCGGCCATCGCGGCCAGCGAGTCGCGTCATCACGGCCAGATCTGCTTCGCGGTCGAGGAGCGCTTGCCGCTGCGCGAGCTGTTCGCCGGCCGGGATGCGCGCGCGGCGGCGCAGGAGGCTTTCGCTCAACTGCGGGTCTGGGACACCGCCGGCAACAGCGGGGTGCTGCTGTATCTGCTGTTGGCCGACCATCGCATCGAGATCGTCGCCGATCGCGGCTATGCCTCGCGGGTCGGCCATGAGCGCTGGCAGGCGGTCTGCGACGACATCCAGCAGGCCTTGAGCGCCGGGGATGCCGAGGCCGCGGTGCTCGGCGGCATCGCCGCCTTGTCGGACATCGTCGCCGAACAGTTCCCGCGCGCGCGCGGCGCGCTCGACGACGGCAACGAATTGCCGGATCGCCCGGTCCTGCTGTAAGCGGGCCGATCGGCGCCGGCGGGCTCCAGGGTCGGCCGGGCCCTGCCCATCGGGGCCAATGCGCGAGTTTGCCGCAATGGGCCGGATCGCTTCCGGAACACTGCGTCCGTGCCGATTCCGGGGCCTAGGCGGCGCCCCTCGTACAGGCCGCGTGGGGCACAATACGGCGGTCATCGTCCCTCAAGAATCGTCACGCCGCATGACCATCCTGCACCAGATCGACCCGATCGCGATCTCTCTCGGCCCGCTGCAAGTCCACTGGTACGGGATCATGTATCTGCTCGGTTTCGTCACCGCCTGGTGGCTGGGGCGGCGCCGGATCCGGGACGGGCGCCTGCCCGGCGTCGGCGAGCAGGCCTACGGCGATCTGCTGTTCTACGCCATGCTCGGCGTGGTCCTCGGCGGCCGCATCGGCTACGTGGTCTTCTACAACTTCGCCGAACTGCTCAAGGACCCCTTGATGCTGTTCCGCATCTGGGAAGGCGGCATGAGCTTCCACGGCGGCCTGCTCGGGGTGATGGCCGCGGCGCTGTGGTGGTCGCACCGCCAGCGCACGCATTTCTTCGACGTGATGGATTTCGTCGCGCCGTTGGTGCCGCCCGGTCTCGGCTTCGGCCGCCTCGGCAACTACATCGGCGGCGAGTTGTGGGGCAAGACCACCGATGCCGGCTGGGGCGTGATCTTCCCGCGCGCGCCGGAATTCGCCGGCTGGACCGCCGAGCAACTGCAGACCCAATTCGCCGGCGGCGGTCTCGACCGTTTCGCCCGCCATCCTTCGCAGCTCTATCAAGCGCTGCTCGAAGGCCTGGTGATGTTCGTGGCGCTGTGGTGGTTCTCGAGCAAGCCGCGTCCGCGCTATGCGGTGTCCGGCCTGTTCGCACTGCTGTACGGCTGCTTCCGTTTCCTGGTCGAGTTCGTGCGCGTGCCCGATGCGCAGATCGGCGATCACGGCTACCTCGCGTTCGGCTGGCTGACCATGGGCCAGGTGTTGAGCGTGCCGCTGATCCTGCTCGGCCTGTTCTGGCTGTGGCTGTCGACGCGCTCGCCGACCCTGCAACCGCAGCCGCTCGCGGCCGAACCGGCGAAGGGCTGAAACCATGCAGCAATACCTCGATCTCCTGCGTCACGTGCTGGAACACGGCACCGAGAAATCCGACCGCACCGGCACCGGCACGCGCAGCGTGTTCGGCTGGCAACTGCGTTTCGACTTGAACGCCGGCTTCCCGCTGGTCACCACCAAGAAACTGCACCTGCGCTCGATCGTCCATGAGCTGCTGTGGTTCCTCAAGGGCGAGACCAACACCGCCTACCTGAAAGAGCACAAGGTCAGCATCTGGGACGAGTGGGCCGATGCCGACGGCGAGCTCGGCCCGGTCTACGGCAAGCAGTGGCGGCGTTGGGCCGGCGCGCAAGGCGTCGAGATCGACCAGATCCGCTGGGTCGTCGACGAGATCAAGCGCAATCCCGATTCGCGCCGTTTGATCGTCAGCGCCTGGAACGTCGCCGACCTGCCGCAGATGGCGCTCATGCCTTGCCACGCCCTGTTCCAGTTCTACGTCGCCGACGGCAAGCTCAGCTGCCAGCTGTACCAGCGCAGCGGCGACATCTTCCTCGGCGTGCCGTTCAACATCGCCAGCTATGCGCTGCTGACCCACATGGTCGCGCAGGTCTGCGGCCTGGGCGTCGGCGATTTCGTCCACACGCTCGGCGACGCGCACCTGTATTCGAACCACTACGAGCAGGCGCGCGAACAGCTTTCGCGCACGCCGCGCGCGTTGCCGAAGTTGAAGCTCAATCCCGAGATCGAGGACGTCTTCGGCTTCAGCTACGACGACATCGCCATCGAAGGTTACGACCCGCTGCCGGCGATCAAGGCGCCGGTCGCGGTCTGAAAGCGCGCCGTGGCATCGCAGGCGGCGGCTTGCGCGCGCAGCTCATGAAACGCGGCCTCGCCCCGGCGCGGCCGCACCGCCACCGGAGCCGAACCGCATGACCCAGTTGGTGCTGATCGCCGCACTCGACCGCAACCACGCCATCGGCCGAGACAATGCCTTGCCGTGGCGTCTTTCCGACGACCTCAAACGCTTCAAGGCGCTGACTCTCGGCAAGCCGCTGCTGATGGGGCGCAAGACCGCGCAGTCGTTGGGGCGCGCCTTGCCGGGCCGGCGCAACCTGGTGCTGACCCGCTCGAACGAGGTGCCGTTCGCCGGCATGGAAGCGGTGGGCTCGGTCGAGCAGGCGCTGGAACTGGCGCAGGGCGACGGCGCGAAGGAACTGTGCGTGATCGGCGGCGGCGAGGTCTATGCGCTGTGCCTGGCCGCGGCCACACGTTTGCATTTGACCCGGGTCGATACCGAAGTCGAAGGCGCCGATGCCTTCTTCCCGCGCTTCGATGTCGCCGAATGGCGCGTGATTTCGCGCGAAGCGCATGCAGCCGATGAGCGCAACGAGTTCGCGTACGAGTTCGTCGATTACCTGCGCTTGGGAATGGATTGACAGGCGAGTCCGTCGTGAAAGCTCTGCCCGGATGAATCCGGCGGCTTTGGATCCCCGCCTTCGCGGGGATGACGGCAAGGAAGAGACTTGCGAGAACGAGGCATAGGCCTGACGGCGCTTAAGCTTGGAGCCGCCGTCGCGCGGGTTCTGCAGGGATGAGTCCGGTGGATCCCCGCCTTCGTGGGGATGACGGCTATCGGCGTGCCACGCTCGCGCTGCCGCGGTCCAGCTTCGGCCGATAGTGGCCGGTGATGGTGTAGTCGAACAGCAGGTCGTCTTCCTGGGTGCCGCGGGCGATGTTGTGCAGGATCAGCGGCCGGCCCCGATAGGATTTGCGGTCGGAGACGATGCCGATGTGCGGCACGCCGCGGCCGAGGTCCCAGGTGACGAGATCGCCGGGGCGATAGTCGGCGGCGCGATCGCTGACCGGCAGCGACCAGGCCTGGCGCTCGAACCAGCGCCGCAGATTCGGCACGCGGCGGTGATCGATGCTGCGATCGGTCGCGCTCGCGCGCCAGTTCGAGGGATAGGCGGCGAAGTTCGCGCGCATGTCTTCGTGCACGGCCTGCTGCAGATCGAGCCCCTGCGTACGCAGAGCGCGGATCACCACGTCGGTGCAGACCCCGCGATCGGCGGCGACGTCGCCGCCGGGATAGGACAAACGCACATAGGCCGGGTCGTAGAGGCGGGTCACGCCGATCTGCGCGCGCGCGGCGGCGACCAAAGGCGGCGACGCCGCGGTATCGCGCGATAAGGCCGCCGGTTGCGTAGCGGGCGACGCGCCCGATGAGGCCGGTGGCTGCGGCGCACGCGAACAGGCGGCGCAAGCGACGGCGACCGCGAGGGCCGCGATCTTCAGCAGTGGCCGCGACCGTCCCTGGCGCACCGGCTTACTTCTGCTGCCCTTGCGGCGGGCGCGGCGGACGCGGGCGCGGCGGATTGGCCGGCACGTCGCGTCCGGGCACCTGCACCAGGCGCAGTTCGTCGGTGTCGAGCTGCAGCGCGGTGAGCTTGCCGCCCCAGACCGCGCCGGTGTCGATCGCGTGCACGCCGTGGCCGATGAAAAGGCCCAGGGTCGACCAGTGTCCGCAAACGATCTTGAGGTCGCGCTCGGCGCGACCCGGCACTTCGTACCAGGGATAGAGGCCGACCGGCTGGGTGCCCGGGCTGCCCTTGTCCTCGAAGGCGATGCGGCCGCGCGGCGTGCAATAACGCAGGCGGGTGAAGATGTTGATGATCGCGCGATGGCGGTCGATGCCGGCCAGCTTGGGATTCCAGGCCGGGCGATCGCCGTACATGTTCTTGAGCAAGCGCCGGTATTGGTCGCCGTGCAGGCGCTCCTCGACCTCGCGCGCATGGCGCTCGGCCATGGTCGTGGTCCACTTCGGCGCCAGACCGGCGTGCACCATCATCCAGCCGAGCTTGCGGTCGACCTGGACCAGCTTCTGCATGCGCAGCCAGCCGAGCAGTTCGTTGCGGTCCTCGGCCAGGACGATGCGCTGCAGGTCGGGGTTGACCTTGCGCTGCTCTTCCTCGGTGCGCTCGCCGATCGCGAGCAGCGACAGATCGTGGTTGCCGAGCACGACGATGCTGTTCTGGCGCAGCGAATGCACCAGGCGCAGAGTCTCCAGCGACTGCCCGCCGCGGTTGACCAGATCGCCGCAAAACCACAGCGTGTCGCGCGCCGGATCGAATGCGATCCGTTCCAGCAAGCGCTGGGTCGCGTCGTAACAGCCCTGGAGGTCGCCTATTGCCCAAACGCTCATACGTGGTCCGCGCTCAATGCAGGGTGCGCGGGATGGTGAGCGTGAACGGCGGAATCTGCGCGTCGAAGCGGGTGCCGTCGTCGGCCACCATCGCGTAACTGCCTTCCATCGTTCCCAAGCTGGTTTCCAGCACGGCGCCCGAGGTGTACTCGTAGTCGTCGCCCGGACGCAACCACGGTTGTTCGCCCACCACGCCTTCGCCGCGCACTTCCTGCACCTTGCCGTTCGCGTCGGTGATGACCCAGTGGCGCGACATCAGGCGCGCGGGAATCTTGCCGGCGTTGCGGATATGGATGGTGTAGGCAAAGACGTAGCGGTCCTGCTCCGGTTCGGACTGGTCGTCCAGGTAGCGGGTCGCCACATCGATGTCGAAAGCATAGTCGTGGTGGTGTTCCATGGCGGCAGTTTAAGCAAAGCGGGCATGAAGCGGGAATGAGTCGTGAAAATAACGACATTCGGCCGAAATCGTGGGCCGCTCCGTCGGTCGTGATAATCGGTGAGCGGCCTGCGTGGACGCGGCGAAAGCCGAGATGGTCGCCGCCGGATCGCGGTCCGCAGTCGGCACAAAACCTGCATCGGCGCTCGGCCGCGGTGGCGGCGCGTCGGGCGCATCGCATGCGTGGGCGGCGCCGTCGCGGCCAGGGCCGCCAGGTACGAACGCACCGCGGACGCAGGCCCGCGGCACAGGCGCTAATTCTTGCCGGGCTCGGCCAGGACCGCGCCGCTGGCGGCGAGCGCGTTGGCCAGGCGCACGAAATCGGCGACTTCGATCTGCTCGGCGCGCGCATCCGGACGCAGCCCGGCGGCCTCGATCGCGGCGCCGTCGCAGACCTGCGAGAGCGCGTTGCGCAGAGTCTTGCGGCGCTGGCCGAAGGCATCGCGGACCACGCGCGCGAACAGGGCGTGGTCGACGATCCCGATCTTGTCGGGCGCATGCGGAATCATCCGCACCACGGCCGAATCGACCTTCGGCGGCGGACGAAATGCGTCCGGCGGCACATCGAACAGGGCGATCACTTGGCAGTAGGCCTGCAGCATCACGCTCAGACGGCCGAAGACCTTGCTACCGGGGCCGGCGGCCATGCGGTCGACCACTTCCTTCTGCAGCATGAAGTGCATGTCGCGGATCACCGCGGCATGGTCGAGGGCATGGAACAGGATCGGCGAGGACAGGTTGTAGGGCAGGTTGCCGACCAGACGGATCTTGTCCTCGTTGGCCAGCGCGGTGAAATCCACGGTCAGCACATCGCGGTGGATCACTTCCAGGGTGCCGTGGGCGCGCGCGCCGTCGGTCAGCGGGAAGATCAGGTCGCGGTCGAACTCGATCACGGTCAGTTCGCCGTGGCGGTCGAGCAAGGGGAAGGTGATCGCGCCCTGGCCGGGGCCGATCTCGACCAGGTGGTCGCCGGGCTTGGGGTCCACCGCCTGCACGATCATGGCGATGATGCCGCCGTCGTGCAGGAAGTGCTGGCCCAGGTGTTTCTTGGCCTCGGGCTTGAAGCCCTTGGCATGCGATCTGGCCGTGCCGGTCATGGCGTGCCTCCGGACGTGCTGCGGCGGGTGCGCGCGATGCGCGCGCAGGTTTCGGCGGCGGCGATCAGGCTGGACGGATCGGCCAGGCCGCGGCCGGCGAGGTCGAGCGCGGTGCCATGATCGACCGCGACGCGCGGATAGGGTAGTCCCAGGGTCATGTTCACCGCACGCTCGAAGCCGCTGTACTTGAGCACCGGCAGGCCCTGGTCGTGGTACATCGCCAGCACCGCGTCGAAGCCGCGCAGTTTGGCCGGCAGGAAGGCGGTGTCGGCCGGCAGCGGGCCGACCAGGTCGAGGCCCTGGGCGCGCAGCGCGGCCAGCACCGGCTCGATGACCTCGATTTCCTCGCGGCCCATGTGGCCGGCCTCGCCCGCATGCGGGTTGAGGCCGAGCACGGCGATCACCGGCTTGGCGATGCCGAAGTCCTGGCGCAGCGCCGTCTCGATGATGCGCAGGGTGCGGGTCAGCGATATCGGTTCGATCGCGTCGGCGACCGCGCGCAGCGGCAGGTGGGTGGTGGCCAGGCCGACCCGGACGATGTCGTTGGCCAGCAGCATCACCACCTCGCAGCCGGCCTGTTCGGCGAGCAGCTCGGTGGTGCCGCTGTAGGCGATGCCGCCCTCGTTGATCACCGCCTTGTGCACCGGGCCGGTGACCAGACCGTCGAATTCGCCGCGCAGGCAGCCCTCGGCGCCGGCGCGCAGCGCGGCGATCACCGCCGCGGCATTGCGCGGGTCGGGTTGGCCGAAGGCGGGGACGACGGCGTTGGGGATCTCGACCAGGGCCAACTCGCCGGGAGCCCGCGAAGGGCGGTCCGGCGGCAGCAGGGTCAGGGGCAGGCCGAGTGCGTCGGCGGCGGCGCGCAGGCTGCGCGCATCGGCGAAGGCGACCAGGTCGTAGTCGCGCGCCTGCTGGATCAGTCGCAGGCAGAGCTCCGGCCCGACGCCGGCCGGCTCGCCCGGCACCAGCGCGAGCCGGGGCAGGGTCACGTCAGCCGCCGGACGCGGCCGGCTTGGCCGGTTCCGCCGGCGCGGTGGTCTCTTCGGCGCCCTTGCCGACGCGGAAGTCGACGAAGGCTTCGCCGCGCTTCTCGCGCAGGTAGCGGTTCCATTCTTCCTCGAGCTTGCGACGGCCGATGGTCTCCTGGACCTGGGCGCGCTTGCTCTGATCGGCGACGTCGCTCTGGCGGCTGCCGATGCGCTGGACGATGTGGTAACCGGCCTGGCTGTGGATCGGCTGCGAGATTTCGTTGTCGGCCAGCGCCGCGACGGCGCCGCCGAATTCGGGGCCGAACTCGTCCTGGGTGAACCAGCCCAGGTCGCCGCCCTTGGCCTGCGAGGTCAGGTCTTCCGAGCTTTCCTTGACCACGTCCTCGAACTTGGCGCCGCCGGCGATGCGGGCACGCAGGGTCTCGGCCTTGGCCTTGGCTTGCGCTTCGCTGACGGTGTCGCTGATGCGGACCAGGATGTGGCGGGCATGGAACTGGGTGACCAGCTTCGGACCGGATTGCGAGGCGTCGCGGACTTCGACTAGCTTGAGCAACTGGAAGCCGCTCGGGCCGCGGATCGGGGCGGTGACCTGGCCGGCGCTCATGTTGCGCATCAGCTCGCCGAACGCGGCCGGGATTTCGTCCAGGCTGCGCCAGCCCAGGTCGCCGCCTTCCAGCGCGTTGGGGCTGTCGGAATAGCGCACGGCGGCGGCGTTGAAGTCCATCTCGCCCTTGTCGATCAGCGTCTTTACGCCTTCGACCTTCTTCTGCGCGGTCGCGATCTGCTCGGGCGTGGCGCCTTCGGGCAGGGCGATCAGGATGTGGGCAAGGTGGTACTGGGTGCCGGTGTTGGCCTGCGCGGCCAGGGCGGCGTCGATCTCGGCGTCGCTGACCGAAATGCGGGTCTGGGCGAAGCGCTGGCGCAGGCGCTGGACCAGCAGTTCGTCGCGGATCGAGCTGCGGAAATCGTTGTAGGAACTGCCGTCGCGGGCCAACTGCTGGCGCAGTTGGTCGACGCTGATCTTGTTCGAGTTGGCGATGCCGGCGATGGCCTGATCGATTTCCTGATCGGTCACCCGCACGCCGGTGCCCTGAGCCTGGGCGACCTGGATCTTGAGCAGGATCAGGCGCTCGAGCACCTGGCGCTCAAGCACGTCGCGCGGCGGCAGTTGGTCGCTGCGGCCGGCGTACTGATTCATGATGTTGGCGATCGCGCGGTCGAGTTCGGTCTTGAGGATCACGTCCTCGTCGACGACGGCCGCGATGCGGTCGATCGGCTGCAGATCCTGGGCCCGGACGTTCCCGCCGAACAGCAGGCCGGCGGCCAGCAGACTTGCCAAAACCGGGCTCGCCAGGAGCGGGCTCGCGAAGAATTTGTTCATAGGGTCGGGTCGAGAGTCGATTCGGCGTCGTTGCCGCGATTTTGGCGGCTGACCGTGGGAGACGGCGGCGCCAGATACAGGTCGTCGCGGTTATAACCGAGAATAGCACGGCGCAAAACGCGCTCCGTGTTCTGGCCGGCGGAGCCTAGGCCCTTGAGCTCGAACTCCACCTGAAGCGAGCTGTTGAGGTCTTCGGAACGGTTGCGCTGGTAGCGGCGGGCGATCAGGCGGACCGCCAGGCAGCAGCTTTCCCACTGCACACCGGCGATCTGTTCGAGCGCGCGCTTGTCCTTGATCGAGTAGTAGTAGCGGCCGACCACGCTCCAGTTGTCGTTGATCGGATACAGGAACGAGAAGTCGGCCTGCTCGAACAGGTCGCGCCTGTCCTTCGGCGCGGTCGGCGACACCGACAGGTCGCGGCGGTAGCGGTAGCCGAAATTGACCACGCCGTTGTTGCCGAACAGGTAGCGCGCACGCAGGCTGGCGAGATCCTCGCTGCGCAGCTTGGGATCCCACTGGTAGGTCGCGTTGATCGTCCAGCGGTCGCTCGGCGACACGCTGACGTCGGCGACCCAGGCCGACTTGCCCTGCTTGATCGGGGTTTCGGCGCCGGCGACGACGCGGATGTCGTCGAAGTACTGGATCTGGCCGATGCTCGCCGCCAGGCGCTCGCGGCCGTCGTCCTGGCTGATCAGGCGCGTGGTCAGGGCGGTGGTGAGCTGGTTGGCGTCGGTCTGGCGGTCGGCGCCGGTGTAGCGGTTGTCGCGGAACAGCGCGCCCCAGCTGAACGACATCGGGTTGGTGTCGAACAGCGGCATGCCGGCCTGGTCGCGGTACGGCGCGCGCAGATAGAAGACGCGCGGTTCCAGGGTGTGCAGGTAGTGGTCGCCGCGGATCTCGGTCTCGCGATCGAAGTACATGCCGGCGTCGATCGAGGTGATCGGCAGGCTGCGGCTCGGCGACTTGTCGTAGAAGCTGCGCACCAGCTCCGGCGTGTTGGGCACCGTCGGGTTGGCGGCGACGAAGGCCGCGGCCTGCTGCTCGGCCATCTGCTGGGCCATGCCGCGTTCCAGCTCATAGGCGGTGTAGCGCCAGGCCAGTTTCGGGCGGATGAACCAGCTCGCGCCTTCGAGCGGGAAGCTGACGTAGGGCTTGACGTCGAAACGGCTGCCGCCGGGCATGTCGCGGCGCAGGCCGATCGGGGCGTTCGGATCGCCCGGGGTGAACTTGACGTCTTCGTGCTGGAAACGCACCGCTTCGGTGTCGACGCCGGCCTCGACCCACTTGCCGAACGGCTGGGCCCAATGGAAGGTCGCGCGCGGCAGGCGGTCGTAGGCCAGCGAGTTTTCCTGCAGGGTGAAGTCGGCCAGCTGGTTGTGGTCGGCGATCAGGCTGGCGTCCCAATAGCGGCCACGGCCGTACAGGCCGACTTCGCTGCGCAGCGAGATCGCCGACTGGCCGTACAGACTGTTGCTGAAATCCTGCAGGTAGTACTTGTCGCTGACCCAGGCCAGGTTGGCCGAGGCGTACCAGGTGCCGTCGAGGCGGTGGGTGGTCTTCAGCGCGAACTCGCCGCGGTTCTTCTCCGGCATGCGGTCGCGCGGGATCTGCACCGGCGGGTCGCGGCGGTAGTCCGTATAGCGGCCCGGGTCGTTGCCGGCCAGGTCGTCGTTCGGCATCCAGTTGCCCGAAACCTCGCCGGAACCGCTGCCGTACAGCCAGCGGAACTCGCCGCCCATGGCCAGGCCGCGCTTGCTCATGTAGCGCGGATACAGGGTGGCGTCGTAGTTCGGCGCCAGGTTGAGGTAGATCGGCTGGCGCCAGTCGAAGCCGTTCTTGCCCGACAGGCCGATGTTCGGGTACAGCAGGCCGGTGCGGCGGCGGTCGTCGACCGGGAACACGAACCACGGCACGTACAGCACCGGCACCTTGCCGATGCGCAGGGTGGCGTTGCGCGCCACGCCCATGCCTTCGGCGGTGTCGATGTCGATGCGGTGGGCGCGCAGCTCCCAGGAGCGCTGGTTCGGCGCGCAGGTCGAATAGGTCGAACCGTGCAGGGCGCCCTTGGGGCCGTTGAGCTCGATGCGCTCGGCGCCGCCGTTGCCGCGGCGCGCGGTCAGCTGGTACTCGACGTCGTCGATGCGGTGCTGGTCGGCGTTCTGGTCGCCCTCGGCGCGCTCGGCGACCAGGCGCATGCTCGAATCCTGGTAGCGGACATGGCCTTCGGCCGTGTACTTGCCCGATTCCTGGTTGTAGCTGAGCTTGTCGGTGCCCAGGAACTGGTCGCCGCGGCTCAAGCGCACATTGTCCTGGACGACGATGTTGTCGTCGGTCCCGGCCCGCTGCAGGGTGCCGCCGTCGATATCGGTCGGCTGCTCGGCGCGCTGTTCGGCGGTGCCGGTCGGGGTCGGGGCGTCGTTGAAGGACGGCACGGCGTCGATCAGCGGACACAGGCCCCAATTCTCGTTGTCGTCCGCCGCATAAGCGGGCAGGGCGATGGCGATGCACAGCGACAACGGGAGCAGGCGAAGGGGTTTGCGCACGCGAGCATCCGGTGGACGGAAAAACGGTCGTTAGCTTGCCGTATCCCTTGCAAGCGGGCAACGCGGGCGCCATCTAAGCGGCATCGGCGTTCATTTTCCCGGAACGCGACCGCCCCATCGGAGGAGTCATGAGCCAGCTTCCCAGTCCCCCCCCGGCATCGGTCGAGAAGAGCGAAGCTGAATGGCGCGAGCAGTTATCGCCGGAGCAATACGCCGTCTGCCGTTGCTCGGCGACCGAGCGGGCCTTCACCGGGCGCTTCTGGAACCACAAGGAAGCCGGCACCTACACCTGCGCCGCCTGCGGCGAGGCCCTGTTCTCCTCGCAGGCCAAGTACGACTCCGGCAGCGGCTGGCCGAGCTACTGGCAGCCCTTGCGGCCCGAAGCGGTGGCCGAGGTGGCCGACGAGAGTCACGGAATGCGCCGGGTCGAGGTCAAATGCGCGCGCTGCCAATCGCACCTGGGGCACGTGTTCCCGGACGGCCCGCGGCCGACCGGGCTGCGCTATTGCATCAACTCGGCCGCCTTGGGGTTCGAGGCGGAGCCGGTGGGTTGAGGCCTGGTCCGGTGGTGCGGTAACTCTCTGTGGGGTCTGCGTGGTCGCGTGGTCGCGACTCACGTCGCTCCTACAAGGAGGGTGCTCCCGCCCTGCTTGAGCACATAGCGCCGCAAACCATCCCTGTAGGAGCGGCGTGAGCCGCGACCGTGAGTCCCAATCCGGTGCGACCCTGCCCGTGGAGGCCGATGCGTCCGTGGCCGTGGCCGGGCCGTGGTTGTTGCTGTGCGTAGCTCAGCACTCGCGAAGGCAATCGAAGACCCGGAGGGCGGCCCGCATGGATGCGGGCCGTTTTTCATCGGGACAGGGATGTCCCGTATGAAAAATCCCTGCGGAGGCATCGCTCGTGCGGGCCTGTGATTCAAAGCAAAAGCATTTTTCTTTGGTTACTTTCTTTTGTTGCTTTAGACAAAAGAAAGTTACCCGCCGCTTTAGTGGCGGAAGCTTTTATCGTTTGGTCTTGCTTCCATTAAAGCCACAGGCAAGTGCGAAGTACCCCTGTAGGAGCGACGTAAGTTGCGACCACGCTCTGCCGGCCTCCGGCACAACCCTTCAAGAAAGAGCAGAGCTTCCGTCCGCTACGCGGTCGGGTTACTTTCTTTTGCTAAGCCCAAAAGAAATGTAACCAAAGAAAAGGGCTCTCCTTGCAAGGGCACAGGCCACGAGTGCGATGCCCGCGCCGGGATTTTCCGATAAGACGTCCCTGTCTTATCGGAAAACGCCGCACGTCCTGTGCGGCGCCCTCCGGGTCTCCACTTGACCGGCAAAGCGGCAAAGCAGATCAAAATCTCGGCAACGGCAACGGCAACGGCAACGGCAACCGCGAAATTGCTTCCGAGTAGGAGCGGCGCGAGCCGCGACCACGTTGCTGCATGCTCGCGACGCAACTCGCCGCGATAACGGCCACGCAACTGCGATGGGGCGTCACCACCGCGCCCCAGGCGCCCGGCGCCTCACTCCATCAAGGCGCCCACATGCGCCACCGCGCTCTCGCGCAGGGCCGCCAGGTCGTAGCCGCCTTCCAGCATAGAGACCACGCGGCCCAGCGCATGGCGCTCGGCGATGGCGACCAGTTCGCGGGTGATCCAGGCGAAGTCTTCGCCGTCGAGCTCGACCTGGGCCAGCGGGTCGCGGCGGTGGGCATCGAAACCGGCGGAAATCAGCACCAGTTGCGGGCGGAACGAGTCGACGGTCGGCAGCAGATGGTCGCGCCAGACTTTGCGGAAGCCTTCGCTGCCGGTGCCGGCAGGCAACGGGGCGTTGATGATGTTGCCTACGCCGCGTTCGTGGGCGTAGCCGGTGTCCGGGTACAGCGGCATCTGGTGCGAGCTGACGTACATCACCCGCGGGTCGGTGTCGAAGATCGCCTGGGTGCCGTTGCCGTGGTGGACGTCGAAATCGATCACCGCCACCCGCGCCAGGTTGTGTTTGTCGCAGGCATGGGCGGCGGCGACGGCGATGTTGTTGAACAGGCAAAAGCCCATCGCGGCATCGCCGGTGGCGTGGTGGCCGGGCGGGCGCACCGCGCAGAACACGCGTTTCTCCTCGCCCTTGATCACCGTGTCGACCGCGGCGATGCCGGCGCCGGCGGCGCGCAGCGCGGCTTCGGCCGAGCCGGGCGCGAGCACGGTGTCGGGGTCGAGCGACATCGGGCCGTCGAGTTGGGTGTCGAGGATCAGCGCGAGCAGGGCGTCGCCGTGCGCGCGCAGCAATTGGCCGCGGCTGGCGCCGGGCGCTTCGTGCCAGTCCAGCGAAGGATAGGCTTCGCGCAGGGCTTCGGTGACGGCGACCAGACGCAACGGCCGCTCGGCATGGCCCGGACCCGGGTCGTGGCGCGTGCAGGCCGGATGCGTGTAGATGCGCATCGCTAACCCTTGCGGCGCTCGTGGTTCCACAGCACCTCGCCGTGCCCGCTCGCGCGCGCCAGCACGCGGGCCAGCACGAACAACAGGTCGGAGAGGCGGTTGAGATAGCGCACCGCTTCCGGGCGCACGCTGTCCAGGCGCGCCAGGCTGACGGTCTCGCGCTCGGCGCGGCGCACCACGGTGCGGGCGATGTGGCAACGCGCCGCAGCTTCGCCGCCGCCGGGCAGGATGAAATCCTTCAGCGGCGGCAGCTCGTCGTTATGGCCGTCGAGCCATTGTTCGAGGCGGTCGATGTCGGCGTCGAAGATCGCCGCATGGCCGGGGATGCACAGCTCGCCGCCCAGGTCGAACATCTGGTGCTGGATCGCCACCAGTTGCTCGCGGATCGTGTCCGGCAATTCGCTGGCGAGCACCAGGCCGATCGTCGAATTGGCTTCGTCGACCGTGCCGTAGGCGGTGACCCGGGCCGAGTCCTTGGCGATGCGGCTGCCGTCGCCAAGACCCGTGCTGCCGTCGTCGCCGGTGCGCGTGTAGATTTTCGAGAGACGGTTGCCCATCGATGCCGCGCGCGGTCAGAGCTTGCGGGCGTTGTCGGAGTGCGTCGTCGACGCCTTCGACTTGGCCGCGGACGCGGCGATGGCCTGGACCACGGCGGCGATGCCGACATAGGTGGCGGTCGTCTGCAGGTAGGGCAGCAGCCATTGGAAGTAGTTGGCGGCCCAGCCGGCGACGGTCTTCTCGGCGACCGAGGCCGACAGCCAGTAGAAGCTGCCCTGGCTCAGCAGTTGGCAGACCGCGGTCGAGGCGAGCAGGGCGACCACGGTCAGGCCGAGCGTGCCCCAGCTGCGCTTGTAGTTGCGCGCGACCCACAGGCCGCCGGCCCACATCGAGAAGTAGGCCGGGACCAGGAACCAATACGCCGCCGAGACGCAGTAGTGATCCCAGAAGCTGATGCCCTGGCGGGTGATGACCGCGTAGTCGACGGCCACGGCCAGCGCCATCAGCGCCGGGAAGGCCCAGCGGGTCCACTGGCGCAGATAGAAGCCGCCGATGAAGAACACGGCCCAGGAGGCGTCGGGGATCGGCGTCCAGTGATTGACGCGGGTGGCGACCATCAACAGGGCCAGCAAGGCCAGGACGAGGCTGCGTTGGGTGTTCGGCTTCATGACTCTGGCTCCTGACGCCGGACTGGCGCGCCAATCCGGCCATTCTAAGGAACCTGCGGCGAAAGTGCCGGTTTGCCGTCCACCGTGAACGGATCGCAGGCCGATTCGATGCTAAGTGCTTGATCCTTCGCAACGATGCCCGCTCCGTGCACAGGTTCCGGGCCGCCGCCGACAGACTCGCCGCGAGCGCGGTCGTATCATGAACGCATGAATCCAGACGTAGACACACCCGATGGGCAGACGCCGGATGCAGCGACGCCGGCCCCCGCCACGCCTGCCGCGGCCGACTCCGCGGTGCACGCCAGCCATGACGTCCTGATCGTAGGCGGCGGCCTGGTCGGCGCCAGTCTCGCCATCGCCCTGGACCGGCTCGGCCTCGATGTCGGCCTGGTCGAGGCGGCGCCGCCGGGTTCGTTGCCGGCGGTGTTCGACGAACGCAACCTGAGTTTCGCCGAAGCCACCGTCAACGCGCTGAGCGCGCTCGGGGTGCTGGCCAAATTGCGCGCGCCGACCGGCTCGATCCGCCGCATCCACATCAGCCGACGCGGCGACTTCGGCCGCGCCGTGCTCGAAGCCGAGCGCTACGGCCGCGAGGAATTCGGCCGCATCGTGGTCGCACGCGATTTCGGCGAGGCGCTGGAAGCGCGCCTGGCCGAACTGCCGCGCCTGCAGCGCTACCGCCCCGTGCGTTTCGTCGGTCTCGCCGACGGCGACCCGGCCTGGCGCGCGATCCGGGTCGCCGATGGCGCCGGCGAACGGGTCCTGCGCGCGCGCCTGCTGGTCGCCGCCGACGGCACCCGCAGCGGCGTGCGCGAGGCGCTCGCGATCGGCGCGGACGAATACGACTACGGCCAGACCTTGTTCGTGACCCGGCTGCGCGGCGAACGCGCGCCCGACGGCACCGCTTACGAGCGGCTCGGCGCCGAGGGCCCGACCGCGCTGCTGCCGCGCGGCGATCGCCACTACGGGCTGATCCACAGCGTCGCGACGGCGAGTGCCGAGGAAGTCGCCGCCTTGGACGAGGCCGGCTTCATCGCCCGCGCCCAGGAGGCGTTCGGCTGGCGCGCCGGGCGCTTCCTCGCCTGCGGCGCGCGCAGCCTGTATCCGGCGATCCGCGTGCTGGCCCGGCGCACCACCGAACGGCGCGCGGTGCTGGTCGGCAACGCCGCCCAGACTATCCACCCGATCGGCGCGCAGGGCTTCAACCTCGGCCTGCGCGATGCCATGACCCTGGCCGAACTGATCGAACGGCAGCTCGCAACGGGCGCTGCCGGCGGTGCTGTCGATTGCGGCGCCGACGAATTGCTCGAACGCTACGCGCAGCGACGCGCCTCCGACCGCGAGCGCACGGTCGCGTTTTCCGACGGCGCGGCGCGATTGGCCGCCAACGACAGCGGCCTGATGCGTCCGCTGCGCAGTCTGGGCCTGTTCGCCGTCGATCGCCTGCCGAGCGCGCAATCGTTCCTGGTCGGCGGCGCGATGGGCTATCGCGGCGACGTGCCGGCGCTGTGCCGCGGCGAACACGACGACCTTCGCTCGTTCGGAGGGCGCGCATGAGCCGGCGCGAACTGCTCGACGTTGTCGTGGTCGGTGCCGGCGTGGTCGGCGCCGCCGCGGCGCTGGCCTTCGCCCGCGACGGACTCGAGGTGGCCTTGGTGGAAACCCGCGAGCCGCCGCGTTGGAACGCAGAGCGGCCGGACCTGCGCGTGTACGCCTTCGCCCCCGACAACGCCGCCTTGTTGAACGACCTGGGCGTATGGGCGGGCGTGCGCGAGGCGCGCCTGCAACCCTACCGCGCGATGCGGGTGTGGGACGCGGCCGGCGGCGGCGAACTGCATTTCGATGCCGACGCTTTCGGCCGTCGCGAACTGGGCTGGATCGTCGAGCACGCCTTATTGGTCGACAAGCTGTGGTCGGCCCTGCCTGCGGCCGGCGTGCAACTGCATTGCCCCGACCAGGTGGAGTCGCTCGAACTCGACGCACCCGACAGCGTCGGCGTGATCCTTGAAGGCGGACGCCGCTTGCGCGCACGCCTGGTGGTCGCCGCCGACGGCGCCGAATCCAAGCTGCGCTGCCTCAGCGGCATCGACGCACCCACGCACGACTACGCCCAGCGCGGGCTGGTCGCCTATGTCGACAGCGAGCTGAGTCATGAAGCAACCTGCTGGCAGCGCTTCCTGCCGGGCGGGCCGTTGGCGTTCCTGCCGACGCTCGGCGACGCCGGCGCGCGCGACCGGCGCAGCTCGATCGTCTGGACCTTGCCCGAGGCGGAAGCCGAACGCCTGTTGGCCAGCGACGACGCCTCGTTCCTGATCGAACTCGAGCGCGCCTTCGCCGGGCGCCTGGGTGCGTTGACGCGGGTCTCGCAGCGGGCCGCGTTTCCCTTGCGTCGTCAGCTGGCCCAACGTTACGTCTCCGGGCGTGTGGTGGTCGCCGGCGATGCCGCCCATGTCGTGCATCCGCTGGCCGGGCAGGGCGTCAACCTGGGTCTGCGCGACATCGCCGCATTGCGCAGCAGCCTGAAACAGGCGCACCAACGCGGACTCGACCCGGGGTCGCCGACGCGCCTGGCGCGTTGGGCGCGCGAACGGCGCAGCGAGAACGCACTCGCCGCTTACGGCTTCGAGGGCTTGAACCGGGTGTTCTCGAACGACGATGTCGCCGCGACCCTGCTGCGCGGACCGATGCTCGGCCTGGCCAGCAAGCTGCCGCCGCTGACGCATTACTTCTGGAAGCGCGCGGCGGGCTTGTAAGGCCCCGGCCGTTGCTACGTCGAAGGCCACCGTGCCGAGAGCGGCACGGTCGAGGCCGCTGCTCTCGAAGCTGCGCCCTGAAGCGTCGCATCGTCGAATGCGCGCCGCGGCCCTGCGATACGATCGTGAGCAGGGACGCGGAGAGCGCGATGAAACGAATCGGTGGATCGAACCGGAGCGGCCTGCGCTGGGCTGTGCTGCTCGCGGCGTCATGGCCCCAATGGGCCGGCGCGACCGCGCAATGCCCGCCCGGCAGCGGCGAGAAGGGCCCTGTGTTCTGGGCGCTGGGCTTCGGCATGTTGGGCCTGTTCTTCGTCCTGGGACTTGCCGCGGTAGTCGGCGCGGTGCGGGCGACCCGCGGCCTGAAGTGGACACGGCGCCTGCCGCTGCTGCTGGCCGCGCTGGTGGCCATGCTTTGCCTATGGATGCTGGGCCTGTGGTTGTTCGGCAGCTACTTCGTGATGGTGTGTTGATCCGCGCCGGTCGCAGCGGCGCTCATGGCCGCGCCGTGGGCATCAGCCGCCGCCGCGGCATTCGCCCGCGGCCGCCGCCTCTGCTGTAGCCCCCCTTTGGAAAAGGGGGCGAACGGCCGCGCAGCGGCCGTTGGGGGATGTTCCGGCTGCCGAGCTGAAGCTCCTTCGCTCAATGCTCGTGGAAGCGCTGCTTGGTCCTCAGCAGATACACCGACACTCCCATGCCGATCACCGCCACCGCCATGACGTAATAAGCGGCGGTCATGCCGCCGAGCTTCGGCGCCAGCGTACCGATCAACGGCGGCGTCAGCGCACCGAACACCGCATAGGCGATGTTGTACGAGAACGACAGCCCGGAGAAACGCACCGGCGCCGGGAACGCGGCGATCATCACCGCCGGGACCACCCCGACCACGCCGACGAACACGCCGGCCAAGGCGTACAGCGGCAGGAAGTTGGCGCCGCCGTGGTTGAGGTCGTAGTACAGCGCGAAGCTGCTCGCGAACACGCCGAGCGAACCGATCAGCAAGGCGCGGCCGCGGCCGAGCCGGTCGACCAGCAGGCCGCCGGCGATGGCGCTGAGGGTCAGGCAGAACGCGGCCAGGCTGTTGCCGAGGAAGGCGCGCTGCGGGGCGATGCCGAACTGGCTCTGCACCAGGGTCGGCGTCATCAGGATGATCACCACGATCGCCGCGGTCAGCAGCCAGGTCACCAACATCGACAGGACCACGCCGGCACGATGGTCGCGCAGCACCTGCTTGAGCGGCAGTTCGCGCACCAACTGCCGGCTTTCGCGCATCGCCGTGAACACTGGGGTCTCACTGAGCCAGCGCCGCAGGTATACGGCGAGAAAGCCGAACACGCCGCCGATCAGGAACGGCAGGCGCCAGGCCCAGCCCAACACCTCGGCCGGCGCGAACCAGGTATTGATCGCGGCCGAGATCAGCGAGCCGATCAGGATGCCAGCGGTCAGGCCGGCGGTGAGGCTGGCGCAGGCGAAACCGACCCGCCCCGGCGGCGCGTGCTCGGAGACGAAGGTCCATGCACCCGGCACTTCGCCGCCGATCGCGATGCCCTGGACGATGCGCAGGAACAACAGCAGCAACGGTGCAGCGATGCCGATCTGGGCATAGGTCGGCAACAGGCCGATGCACAGGGTCGGCAATGCCATCAGGAACACGCTCAACGCGAACATGCGCTTGCGTCCGGAACGGTCGCCGAAATGCGCCATGACGATGCCGCCGATCGGGCGCACCAGATAACCCGCGGCGAAGATGCCGTAGACCTGCAGCTCGGCGAGCCATCCCGGCATGCCCGGCGGGAAGAACAATTGGCGCAGGGTCGCGGTCAGGAAGACGAAGATGACGAAGTCGTAGAACTCCAGCGCCCCGCCGAGCGCCGACAGCAGCAGGGTGCGCGCGTCCTTGCGGTCGAGCCGGCGCGCGGGGACGGATACGGACGGCGACACGGAGCTGGCGGTCATGGGCGGACGTGACGGGCGGCAGGTGGAGTAAGGCACTATGCCGCAACGACGGCGCGGTGCAAGCAATGGTCTGCGGTGGGCGACCGCAGCCATGAGACCCTGCCGTTGCCCAAGCATTTTGCCGCTGCCGCTGCCGCTGCCGCTGCTGTTGCTATTGCCGTTGCTGTGCGCCGCGTCGCACTAGCGAAGGCAATCGAAGACCCGGAGGGCGGCCCGCATGGATGCGGGCCGTATTTCATCGGGACAGGGATGTCCCGTATGAAAAATCCCTGCGGAAGCATCGCTCGTGCGGGCCTGTGATTCAAAGCAAAAGCATTTTTCTTTGGTTACTTTCTTTTGTTGCTTTAGACAAAAGAAAGTTACCCGCCGCTTTAGTGGCGGAAGCTTTTGGCGTTTGATCTTGTTTCTTCAGAAGCCACAGGCAAGAGCAGAGCTTCCGTCCGCTGACGCGGCCGGGTTACTTTCTTTTGCTGGCCCAAAAGAAAGCTAACCAAAGAAAAGGCCTTCCTTGACGAAGCTCCCCTGCGAGTTCGCAGCTGTCGCCGGGATTTTTCGATAAGACGTCCCTGTCTTATCGAAAAACGGCGCACGTCCTGTGCGCCGCCCTCCGGGTCTTCGATTGCCTTCGCAAGTGTGAGGCGGCGCACGGCAAGAGCAAAAGCGGAAAGGCTCGGCAGATCACTGGCAGTGACACAGCCGGGCGAGATCGTCGCAGTGCGGTCGCGGCTTGTGACCGAAGGAAATCCAGTAGGACGCCGCGCCTACCCTCAGGCCCCCTTCGATAGGCGACGTCGGCACTGGTGTTTCTGCGCGTCCCTTGGTCGCGACTGACGTCGCTCCTACAGGGACAGATACAGGGACAGATACAGTGTCAGAACCGCAGTGCTGCCACCGTCCAAACACGAACGCCCCCGTTTCCGGAGGCGTTCGCGAAACCGCTGAGTCGGGCGAGGATCAACGCATCCAGCCCGAGAGCTCCTTCTTGCTCAAGCGGCCGTTATTGTCGACATCGACCGCGCGGAACTCCGCGGTCAGGGTCGCGTTGCTGCGCGCCTCGGAGCGGCTGATATTGCCGTCGTGATTGCCGTCGAGGGCATCGAAATCGATCTTGTATTCGCCGATTACCGAATTCGGCGGGCTCGAGGTGATCGTAACCTGCGGCTGCACCGGCACGGCCGGGGCGGGCGCCGGCATCGGTTGCGGCACCGGATCGGTCTGCTGCACCGCTTCGGCGGTCGCCGCGGCGGCGGCCTGCGCTACCGTGGTCGCGTCGGTCGCGGCCGAACTCGCCACGCGCGCCGCGTCGCCGGCGGCGCGCGCTTCGATCGCGGCACCGGTGGGATTGCTGCCGGCGGTCGCCGCGGCCTGCGCCGAACGTGCCGCTTCGGCGGCGATGGTGGCCTGGCGCGCGGCCGACTGGGCCTCGATCGCCGATTGCTTGGCCTGGTAGGCGGTGGCTTCCGCGGTCAATGCGCCGCGTTCGCTCAAGGAGCCTTCGTTGCGGGTCGCGGCGGCGGCTTGCGCAGCGGCCTGCGCGGTCGCGGCGTCCTCGCGCGCCGTGCGCGCTTCGCCTGCGGCCATCTCGGCCTTCTCGACCGCATCGTGTTTGGATTCGACCTTGGTGGCGACCTGCGCCATGGCAGCGCCGCTGGCGCCGAGTGCGGCGACCAGCGCCAGGCCGATCAGGGTGTGCGGGTGGGTCGCGTGCTGTTTCATCGCTGTAACCTCGCGTGGGGATACCGCGACGCTAGACCCGTGCCGGTCAAGTCGATGTAAAACGGCGAAACCCCACCTGAATGAACGCGGCTCGAAGCGTGAATGCCGGGTGTCCGTCACGCCGCAGACGACACGCGGTCGCGACATGCTCGAGTCATCGCCAAGACCGGCCGGCCCTGGCGTGGCGGATCACTTCGGTGTTGCGAACACCGTGATCTCTTCGCGGTCGTGATAGAGCTGACGCGCGCGCACGACCATCGGGCGATGGGTCTGGTACTCGAACGCTTCCAGGCAGGTCTTGGTTTCTTCCCAGCGCTTCTTCATCGGCAGCTTGAGATTGAAGATTGCCTGCTTGCACCAGCCCTCGCGGAACCAGGTCGCCATGCGTTCGGCCACGCGCGCGGGTTGTTCGACCATGTCGCAGACCATCCAGTCGAGCTTGCGCTTGGGCTGCCAGGAGAAACCGTCCGCGCGCAGATGATCGACGCGGCCGCTGTCGAGCAGCGCCTGGCGCAGCGGGCCGTTGTCGACTGAGGTCACCATCATGCCGTTGCGCATCAGCACCCAGGTCCAACCGCCCGGCGCGGCGCCGAGATCGGCGGCCTGCATGTTGTCGCGCACCAGACGTTCGCGTTCGTCGGCGTCGAGGAAGGTCAGCAGCGCTTCTTCGAGCTTGAGCGCGGAGCGGCTCGGCGCATCCGGATGCATGCGCAGGCGCGGGATGCCGAGCGGCCACGGCGAGCTGTCGCCGGGCTCGGACATCGCCAGCATGGCGTGATCGCCGGCGAGGAAGGCGACGTGCAGGCGCGGGCGCCGCGCATCGTCGGCCTTGCTGAGCCAGCCGGCCTTGCGCAGCGCCGGGCGCAGGGCGTTGCCGAAGCTGCGCGCCAGGCCGGCGAGCGGCTTGTGCTCGTCGGAGTCGGGATGCTCGACCACCAGCTCGCCGAACATGGAAACGTTGAGGCCGCTGCCGCCCTGCGCGTCGAGCGCGGCCAGCATCGGGGTGATGCGGTCGGCCGGATCGAGGCCGCGCAGATCGGCCAGGCGCACCAGCTTCTGGCGCGCGAAGATCAACGACGACCACGGCAGTGCGCGCGACAACGCTTTCGCGTCCTCGACGATGAACTCGACATAGCCGCTGTTGCGCTCGGTGCGCGCGTAACCGGGGTGGCCGGCGCGCGCGGCGCGTTCGTTCAATTCGCCGGCGAGCTCGGGTTCGAAACCGGCGCGGCACCAACACAGCAGGGCGTTATCGGTCATCGTGGGAACTCGTTCGGATAAAGGGTAGGAGCGGCGCAAGCCGCGACCGCGCGGTCGCATCGATCCGCGCGGCATGCATGGAGTCGTTCGCGGTTCGCACCGCGCCCGCCTCAGTACGGAACGGCGTCAGTACGCGACGCCGCTCTCGCCATACCGGCGCAGCACGTCGCAGGCGGCGTCGCGTTGCAGGTCGCGACGCACTGCGATGCCGCGGCGTTCCAGTTCGCCGATCCAGTCCGCCGGCAGCGGGCCTTCGTCGAACTCGGTCAGCTGCATCACGTCTTCCGAGCGCGCGCCGATCAGCAAGGTGTCGATGCCGGCCCAGAAGCTGGCGCCGTAGCACATGCAGCAGGGCTGCGCCGAGGTCGCCAGGGTCATCGGGCCGATCTCGTTGAGGCGGAACACGCTCAGCGCGGCCTGCGCGCACATGAAGGCCATCATTTCGGCGTGCGCGACCGAACAGCTCTGCGGCACCACGCGATTGACGCCGACCCCGACCACCAGGCCGTTGCCGTCGAACACCGCGGCGCCGAACGGCCCGCCGCTGCCCATCTCGATGTTGTGCCGCGACAGTTCGACCGCCAGCGCGACCTTGTCCTCGTCGCTGAGGTAGGCGCGCTTGCGGTCGACGACTTCGTCGATCCACGCCGGCAGCGCCAACGCCACCGTCTTGGTCAGCAGGTTGGGGATCTTGGGGCTCATGCCTGCGCGGCCCAGGTGTCGCGCAGGGTCACGCTGCGGTTGAACACCGGCCGTTCCGGGGTGTGGTCGTAACGGTCGGCGACGAAATAGCCGACGCGCTCGAACTGGAACGCCTGCTCGCGCTCGGCGGTGGCCGCCGACGGTTCGACGTAGCCGGTCACGGCGCGGCGCGAATTCGGGTTGAGGTGATCCTGGTAGGTCTTGCCGTCGCTGTCGTCGTCGGGGGCGGCGACGTCGAACAACCGGTCGTACAGGCGCACTTCGGCGGCGACGGCGTGACGCGCGCTGACCCAGTGGATCGTGCCCTTGATCTTGCGGTCGGCGCCGGCCATGCCCGGACGCGATTCCGGGTCCAGCGTGCCGCGCAGCTCGACGATCTCGCCGGCCTCGTTCTTGATCACCTCGTCGCAGCGCAGGATGCCGGCGCCGCGCAAACGCACTTCGCCGCCCGGGATCAGGCGCTTGAAGCCCTTCGGCGGCACTTCCTCGAAGTCCTCGCGTTCGATCCACAGCTGGTTCGAGAACGGCACCTGGCGCGCGCCGAAGCGCTCGTCCTTCGGGTGGTTGGAGAAGTGCAGCGATTCTTCGTGGTCGTCGCCGAGGTTGCTGATGACCAGCTTGAGCGGGTCGAGCACGGCCATGCGGCGCGCCGCGGCGGCGTCGAGGTCTTCGCGCAGGCAGCCTTCGAGCACCGAGTAGTCGATCGTCGAGTTCTGCTTGCTCACGCCCAGGCGATCGGCGAACAGGCGCAGCGAGGCCGGGGTGTAGCCGCGGCGGCGGATGCCCTGCAGGGTCGGCATGCGCGGGTCGTTCCAGCCGTCGACCAGGCCTTCCTGCACCAGCACCATGAGCTTGCGCTTGCTCATCACGGTGTAGTTGAGGTTGGCGCGCGAGAACTCGATCTGGCGCGGGATCGCCGCTTCGTTGGGCAGGCCGCGGGCGAGCAACGGCGCCAGCAGCTCGGGCGAATTCGGCAGATCGACGCGGCCCACGCACCAGTCGTAGAGCGGGCGGTGATCCTCGAACTCGAGCGTGCACAGCGAGTGGGTGATGCCTTCGCAGGAGTCGCTGAGCGAGTGGGCGAAGTCGTACATCGGATAGATCGGCCAGGCGTCGCCGGTGTTCTGGTGGGCGACCTTCTTGATTCGGTACAGCGCCGGGTCGCGCAGGTTGATGTTGCCCGAGGCCATGTCGATCTTCGCGCGCAGGGTGCGCGCGCCGTCGGCGAACTCGCCGGCGCGCATGCGCTGGAACAGGTCCAGGTTTTCCTCGACGCTGCGCTCGCGGTACGGCGAATTGCGGCCCGGCTCGTTGAGATTGCCGCGGTAGGCGCGGACTTCCTCGGCGCTGAGGTCGCAGACGAAGGCGTCGCCCTGGCGGATCAGCTTCTGCGCGGCGAGATAGAACACCTCGAAATAATCCGAGGCATGGCGCAGCTCGGCCCACTCGTAGCCCAGCCAGCGCACGTCTTCCTGGATCGCGGCGACGTATTCGGGATCTTCCTTGGCCGGGTTGGTGTCGTCGAAGCGCAGGTTGCAGCGCCCGCCGAACTCGTTGGCGACGCCGAAATCCAGGCAGATCGCCTTGGCATGGCCGATGTGCAGATAGCCGTTGGGCTCGGGCGGGAAGCGGGTCCGGATCGCCTGGTGCTTGCCGCTGGCCAGGTCCTCGCGGACGATCTGGCGGACGAAGTCCTGCTTGACCGCGGCCGTAGCGGCGGAGTCGGTCGGAGATTCGGGAGCGGTGCGGGCGGGATCGGCGGACATGCGTCACGGCAAAGGCTAGGAAGGTCGTGAAGTTTAGCCTTTGGCGGCGATCCCTGCCTTGGCGGCGCTCGTCCGTCGCGCCGGAGCCGTGGTCCGGCGGCTTGCACGAGCCGGCGTCAGGGGCCGGCGGGCTTTGCCGGGCGTGCCTGGAACGCTGCGTCCGCGTGCCGTTCATGGGTCAAGCCGGCCACTCCGGCGTATGCTGGCCGCAGACCCGCGAGGCCGTTGCGCCGAAGGACAGCGACGATGAAAGTCGTCTATGAAGCCGCCCATCTGATCGATGCCCATCTGGTCCGGCATGCGCTGGAGGCGGCCGGCATTCCGGTGTTCATGAAGGGCGAGGCCTTGCTCGGCGGCCTCGGCGAGCTGCCGTTCGGTCCGGTCCAGGTCTGCGTGCCCGAGGCCGCCTGGCCGGAAGCGCGCGAGGTGGTCGATGCGCTCTCGCTGGGCGAACCGCCACCGCCCGCCGCCGACTCGGTCGAGTCCGACCCGATCGGGGCGATGCCGCCGCCAGGCTGGCTTCCGGCCTGAGCCCGGGGCGCGACGCCCGCACCGTCGCGAGGTCCGCGACCGCCCCGGCGGGACCGGGCCACGGCCGTCAGGCCCGCTGCCCGACGCCACTGACTTCCTCTCTCATCGAGCCCTGCGGCGCGTCCGGTCGAATGCCGGTCGCCGGCGCAGAGCCTCCGGATCGCTCCGACGGCGTTCCGGCTCTCATGGAGTTTCGATCGTGCATTCCGCTTCGTTCCTGCTTGTCTCGCGGGGGCGCTCATGAGCGCCTCGTCCTCCACCGCCACCCTGCGTACGCCCCTGGTCGAGATGCTGATCGGCGCTTCGGTCATCAGCAGTTCGGCGGTGTTCGTGCGTTGGGTCGAGATCGGCCCGGCCGCATCCGCTTTCTGGCGCATGGCCCTGGCCGGGGTGATCCTGTTGATGCTGCTCGGCCAGCCGTGGCGACGCGATCGTATGCGCCATTGGCGCCCCGACGGACGCACGCTGGGGCTGGTGATGTTCGGCGCGGCCTTCCTGGCGCTGGACCTGTGGCTCTGGCATCGCAGCATTCTCTATGTGGGTGTCGGCCTGTCGACCTTGCTCGCCAACTTCCAGGTGTTCGTGCTCGCCGGCGTCGGCGCGCTGGTGTTCGGCGAACGTGCCGGCTGGCGCCTGTGGGTGGGGCTGTTGATGGGCCTGGTCGGCCTGGCGCTGTTGCTCGCGCCGGGGTGGGAGCACGTCGACGAGCGTTTCCGTCTCGGCGTGTTCTACGGCCTCGGCACCGCGCTGGCCTATGGCGTGTTCCTGCTGGCCTTTCGTGCCGCACAGGCGCGCCGCCAGCAGACGCCGAACGAAGCCCTGCAGTGGTGGCTGTGCCTCGGCAGCGCGGCGATGCTCGGCGTGTCGGTGCCGTTCGGCGGCGAAAACCTGATCCCCACCAGCGCCCACGACTGGCTGATCCTGTTCGCCTATGCCGCGATCGCGCAGGTGTTGGGCTGGCTGGTGATCGGCCGCGCCATGCCGCAGCTGCCCGCGGGCATCGTCGGCCTGTGCCTGTTGTTGCAGCCGCTGCTGGCTTACGTCTGGGACGTGCTGCTGTTCCACAAACATTTGGGCGGCATGGAACTGCTCGGCATCGGCCTGTCCCTGGCGGGTATCTTCCTGGGCCTGCTGCGGGGCGACCAGCCGCTGTTTACGGTGCGCCGCGGCGATGCCGCCTGAGCCGCGCTTCCGCCCTTCCATTGTCTGCTGCAAGGTAAGCGCATGAACGAATCCCAGAACACCCTCGGCGCCCTGATCCGCGCGGTCGCCGATTTCCCCAAGCCGGGCGTGACCTTCCGCGACATCACCCCGCTGCTGGCCGATGCCGGCGGTTTCGCGCGCTGCATCGATGCCCTGGCCGAGCCCTGGCAGGGCAGCGGCGTGCAAGCCGTGTGCGGCATCGAATCGCGCGGTTTCATCTTCGGCGCCGCCCTGGCGCAGAAGCTGCACGCCGGCTTCGTGCCCGTGCGCAAGCCGGGCAAACTGCCGCCGCCGCTGATCGCGGTCGAATACGAACTCGAATACGGCCGCGACCAGTTGCAGGTGCGCAGCGACGCCCTGAAACCCGGCGAACGCACCCTGCTGGTCGACGACGTCCTGGCGACCGGCGGCACTCTGGCGGCTGCACGCGAGCTGGTCGAACGCCTGGGCGCGGTGTTGGTAGGGGCGAGCGTGCTGATCGAGCTGGATGCCTTGCGCGGTCGCGAGCGTTGGCGGGGCGATACGCCGGTGCATGCCTTGTTGCATTACTGAGGGACGGCGGCTGCGCCGCATGTCGCAGCGGTTAATGGCTTAGGCGAATGACGAGGCAATCGGGAACCCGCGCGGTCGCGGCTTGCGCCGCTCCTACCCAAGAGCAGCGATGATCGCGGTTGTGAGGATTCTGCTGTTGTTGTTGCCGTTGCCGTTGCCTTTGCTGTGCGCAGCTTCGCACTTGCGAAGGCAATAGAAGACCCGGAGGGCGGCCCGCATGGATGCGGGCCGTTTTTCATCGGGACAGGGATGTCCCGTATGAAAAAGCCCTGCGTCGGCATCGCTCGTGCGGGCTTGTGATTCAAAGAAAAGCATTTTTCTTTGGTTACTTTCTTTTGTTGCTTTAGACAAAAGAAAGTTACCCGCCGCTTTAGTGGCGGAAGCTTTTATCGTTTGGTCTTGCTTCCATTAAAGCCACAGGCAAGTGCGAAGTACCCCTGTAGGAGCGACGTAAGTTGCGACCACGCTCTGCCGGCCTCCGGCACAACCCTTCAAGAAAGAGCAGAGCTTCCGTCCGCTACGCGGTCGGGTTACTTTCTTTTGCTAAGCCCAAAAGAAATGTAACCAAAGAAAAGGGCTCTCCTTGCAAGGGCACAGGCCACGAGTGCGATGCCCGCGCCGGGATTTTCCGATAAGACGTCCCTGTCTTATCGGAAAACGCCGCACGTCCTGTGCGGCGCCCTCCGGGTCTCCACTTGACCGGCACAGCGGCACAGCGGCAAAGCAGATCAAAATCTCGGCAACGGCAACGGCAACGGCAACGGCAACGGCAACGGCAACGGCAACGGCAGGGGCAGGGGCAGGGGCTTGGCCAGAGCCAAGGCCTTCGGGTCCAGGGGCCACCGATTCACGCCCAGCCACCCGCGCGCTTGAATCCTGCCCACCGTGCCGCATCTCATCGACAGGGCGTCCTTCGACGCAAACGGAGACAAGACGATGGCCGGTTCCTCCATTCCTGGCGTGGGCGCGTTCAAACAGCGCATGCCGCAACGTGAAGATGCGTTGCCCGGGCGCGCTGCGCCGTTGCCGCTGGACAATGTCCATCATGTCCTGGGGCGGCCGTTGCGCGACGATTTCGAAGGGCTGGCGCGGGTCCAGTTCGGGATGGGTTGCTTCTGGGGCGCCGAACGCAAGTTCTGGTCGCTGCCGGGGGTGTTCACGACCGCGGTCGGGTACTCGGGCGGTTACACCCCGAATCCGAGCTATCGCGAGGTCTGCAGCGGGCAGACCGGGCACACCGAGGCGGTGTTGGTGGTGTACGACCCCAAGCTGATCGGATTCGAGGATCTGCTCAAGGTGTTCTGGGAGAGCCACGACCCGACCCAGGGCATGCGCCAGGGCAACGACGAGGGCACTCAGTACCGCTCGGCCTTGTACTGCGAGACCGAAAGCCAGTACCAGGCTGCATTGGCCAGCCGCGATGCCTTCCAGGCGAAGTTGCGCGAAGCCGGGTTCGGCGATATCACTACCGAGATCGTGCAGCCGGCGCCGACCTTCTATTACGCCGAGAACGAGCACCAGCAGTATCTGTCGAAGAACCCGATGGGCTATTGCGGTCTCGGCGGCACCGGGGTGAGTTGCCCGATCGGCGTGGTCTGAGCAGACCAATCCGACCGACCCGAAGAACGGCGCACATCGGTGCGCCGTTTTTCGTTGATCCGTTCGTGCCTGGCCGGCAACGCGAGCGCCGTGGTTATACGATCATCCGCAACGGCGACGTTGGGCGTTCGAGCTGCGTACCGGCCTCAAGCGAACTCGCGCGCGAACATGGCGCGGTATTGGCGGATGGCATCTTCCTGTTCCGGCACCAGGATCCGCAGGCAGGCCTGCGCGAAGGAGATCGGCGCCGAACCCGATGCGCTGACGACCAGGCCGTCGCTGATGCAGCTGCCGTCGCGGTACGACGCCTTGCCGCCGTATCCCGGCACATCGTCGAGATAGCCCGGCTCGTTGCTGGTGTGCGCGCGATCGTCGAGCAGTCCGGCCTGCGCCAACGCGCGGGTTGCGCCGCAGATGCCGGCGACCGGCCGGCCGGCGGCGACGCGGGCCTTGATCGCGGCCAGGATCGGCGCGGGCGCGGGCGCCTGTTCCCACAGCGGACTGCCCGGCAACACCCACAGGTCGGCGGCGAGCGGATCCAGCTCGGACAAACGGTGGTGCGGTTGCAGGGTCACTCCACCCATCGAGGTCAGCGGGGTGCCTTCGATGGCGGCGATGGCGGTTTGCAGGCCGAAGAAGGCTCGCGCCGCGGCGAGGATGGGGCCGTACTCCCAGTCCGCGGGTTGGTCGATCATCATCGCCACGATGGTCTTGCTCATGTCGCGCTCCTGCTGCGGTGGGAGGAGCATCATGGCGCAGTCGTCGCTTGTGGGGTCGACGATGTCCGCCTGCGTTCTCGCGACTGTGACCGCCGTTACTGCGATCAGTACGCCTGGATCGAACAAGCGTAGATCAGTTCGCAGGCGCCCTTGCCGCTGTCGGTGCGGCTCATCGAGCTGTCCCAGCGCATGCCTTCGTCGGTCTCGACCCGTACCAGCCAGCCATCGACGCGCACGCGCTGGTCCTTGCGCACGCGCTTGAGCGCGCGGGCGACTTCGGCGTTGGCCGGAATGATGTGCAGATTGCCGACCGAACGTTGCATCTCGTCGACCGGAATCGGCGGCTTACCGAAGTAGCGATAGGTCAGGAACCGTACTTCCTGGGTGATGTCGAGTTGCGACAGGACCGTGTCCTCGCGCATGCGGCCCCAGCCGATGGCCAGGTCGGTCGGCGAGAACTCGGCCTCGCGTCCCATACGGTAGTCGCGCCGCGACAGCACCCGACCGTCGATGCTGAAGCCGGCCAGCGGCGTCACTGCGCCCGGTTCGAGCTGGAACGGCCGCAGCGTGGCCGGCACCGCGGTCTGCAATGGTTCGGCGCCGTCGACCACGCGCGGCGGCATCGGGCAATCGACGCTCGCGCCGTTGGTGGGCTCGGGGAAGTGCAGGGGACGCGGCGACACCGGCGAGTACCACCAGCCGATCGCGCTCAGGATCAGGCAACACACGACCCAGGCGCGTGGGCTCATCGTGCTTCCCGGGTCGGCTTGCGCGCGCCGTGGCCGTTACCGCGCGGCGGCTGCAACAGCGAGGCCGGCAACTTGCGCAGTTCCTCGGCCAGTTGCATCAGGAAATCCGACATCGCCGAGCTGCGGCGCCAGAGCATGCCGATCTGCCGGTGCGGCGGGTCGCCGCTGAAACGCAGCAGATGGATGTCGGGCGACTGCGGCACCGGCGGCTGCACTGCGAGCATCGGCAACAAGGTGATGCCGACCCCGGCGGCGACCATCTGCCGCAGGGTCTCCAGGCTGGTGGCGCGGAAGCCGTCGCGCTCGTCGGCGCCGGACAGGCGGCAGACGTCGAGCGCCTGGTCGCGCAGGCAGTGGCCTTCTTCGAGCAGCAGCAGGTGCTGATCGTCGAGGTCGTGCAATTCGAGCGTGTCGCGCCCGGCCATCGGATGCTGCTGCGGCACCGCCAGCAGGAAGGGTTCGTCGAACAGGGGTTCGACATGCAGTTGGTCGTCGTGGATCGGCAGCGCCAACAGGCCGGCGTCGAGGCGGCCGTCGCGCAGGCGGGCGAGGATCTGGTCGGTCTTCTCTTCGACCAACAGCAATTCAAGGCGCGGGAAGCGCTTGCGCAGCCCCGGTACGACGTGCGGCAGCAGGTAGGGGCCGAGGGTCGGGAACAGCCCCAGGCGCACCGTGCCGGCTTCCGGGTCCTGGCTGCGGCGGGCGATCTCGCTCATCTGCTCGACGTCGGCGATGACCTTGCGCGCGCGTTCGGCGATGTCGCGCCCGACCGGGGTCAGCATGACTCGGCGCGGCGCGCGTTCGACCAGCGACACCCCCAGTTCTTCCTCGAGCTTCTTGATCTGCGTCGAAAGCGTGGGTTGGCTCACGAAGCTCGCGGCGGCGGCCCGGCCAAAATGCTTGTGATCGGCCAAGGCGACCAGATATTTGAGATCACGCAGGTTCATCGATGGTCGCCAATTGATATAGACTATCGCCATAATAGGAACAATTCATTTCAGTAATCAATTGCTGGGGTGCAACATACGACCCCTAAGTTGTTCCTTCGGCAACAACCCCCTCTTTACCCCTCCCATCCCTTCAAGGAGTCATCCGCATGCTTTCGATCGGCGAGAAGTTCCCGAAATTCAAGGTCAAGGCCACCGTCGGTATCGAGAACCTCGATAGCGCGTTCGCCGACATCGACAACGACACCTACAAGGGCAAGTGGCTGCTGGTGTTCTTCTACCCGAAGGACTTCACCTTCGTCTGCCCGACCGAGATCAAGGGCTTCGGCGACCTGAACCAGCAGTTCCTCGACCGCGATTGCCAGGTTCTGGCCGCCTCGACCGACAGCGAGTTCGTGCACCTGGCATGGCGCAAGGACCACAAGGACCTGCGCGACCTGCCGTTCCCCATGCTGGCCGACATCAAGAAGGACCTGACCTCGGCGCTCGGCATCCTGTCCGAAGACGGCGTCGCTCAGCGCGCCACCTTCCTGGTCGATCCGGACGGCATCATCCGTTTCGTCTACGTCACCGACGGTTCGGTCGGCCGCAACCCGCAGGAAGTCCTGCGCGTGCTGGACGCCCTGCAGACCGACGAGCTGTGCCCGTGCAACTGGAACCAGGGCGAGAGCACCCTCAAGGTCGCCTGATCCGTTCGGATCGCACGACCCGGGAGTGATTCCCCGCGGAGCCGGATTCCGTGACCCGGCTCCCCTCTGGTTCTGCCTGCGCTGTCGGCCCGTCGCCAGCGCAGTTTTCAAAGTAGTCCCGCATGCGGGCCGGCCTCGCCGGTCCTCCCTCCCTCCCGTGCGGGATGCCCACAGTCGGGGTTCGCCCCGACTGTTCCTATCCGCTTCGTCCCGTTCGTGTCGTTTCCCAGCCAGCCGTGCGCGATGCGCATGCCCGCCAGGCGATAGCGCGTGCCCGGTCCTCGCGATCGGTGCACCTGCGCCGTCGCGACGCGACGATCCCCCGCCGATTCCAGGAGTATTCCGATGAGCCTTTCCGATCTTCGCAACTCGCTTCCCGATTACGCCAAGGACCTCAAGCTCAACCTCGACAGCGTGCTCAGCGACGCCGGTTCGCCGGGCCTGGACGGCAAGCAGATCCGCGCCATCGCCCTGGCCTCGGCGATCGCCTCGCGCCACAAGCCGCTGGCCGCCGCAATCGAAGCCTTCGCCGCCGAGAAGCTGTCGCCGGAAGAAATCAACGGTGCCAAGGCCGCCGCGGCGGTGATGGCGATGAACAACATCTACTATCGCGCCACCCACCTGATCCAGAACGAAGAATACGGCCAGCTGCGCGCCGGCCTGCGCATGAACGTCATGGCCAGCCCGGGCATCGACAAGATGACCTTCGAACTGGCGTCGCTGGCGGTGTCGGCGATCAACGGTTGCGGCGCCTGCATGGATTCGCACGAGAAGGTGGTGCGCAAGCACGAGGTCAGCGCGCAGGGCGTGCAGAGTTCGCTGAAGATCGGTGCGGTGGTGCATGCGGTGGCGGTGACGTTGGAGCAGATGTGATCGGTTGATCTGCTCTGGCAGCTAGAGTTCCTACGAAATCGCCGGCGAAAGCCGGCGATTTTTGTTTTTGAGATGGAGCGAGGAAGCGCTCGATCGGCTCTGTATTTCTTCGCCTTCGCCGTTGCCTTTGCCTTTGCTTGGCGCGGCATGTGGCTTGCGAGACCGATGGAGACCCGGAGGGCGCCGCACAGGACGTGCGGCGTTTTCCGATAAGACAGGGACGTCTTATCGGAAAATCCCGGCGCGGGCATCGCACTCGTGGCCTGTGCCCTTGCAAGGAGAGCCCTTTTCTTTGGTTACATTTCTTTTGGGCTTAGCAAAAGAAAGTAACCCGACCGCGTAGCGGACGGAAGCTCTGCTCTTTCTTGAAGGGTTGTGCCGGAGGCCGGCAGAGCGTGGTCGCAACTTACGTCGCTCCTACAGGGGTACTTCGCACTTGCCTGTGGCTTTAATGGAAGCAAGACCAAACGATAAAAGCTTCCGCCACTAAAGCGGCGGGTAACTTTCTTTTGTCTAAAGCAACAAAAGAAAGTAACCAAAGAAAAATGCTTTTGTTTTGAATCACAGGCCCGCACGTTCGATGCCAACGCAGGGATTTTTCATACGGGACATCCCTGTCCCGATGAAAAACGGCGCGCATCCCTGCGCGCCGCCCTCCGGGTCTTCGATTGCCTTCGCTAGTGCGCGGCGACGCACGGCAACAGCAATAGCAACAGCAATAGCAACAGCAACAGCAACGGTGACACGGCTCTTGGGTAGGAGCGGCGCAAGCCGCGACCGCGCCGCTTGCGGCTACGCCGTACTACCGTTTGCCCGGCAAACTACCGTGCCACCGTAGCTGCCCGCCATGCCGGCCGCTTGCCGGCGCTAATGCCCAGCCTCAGCGCACCTCGAACTCATAGATCCGCGTCGCCGGATCGCCGTTCTGGGTCGGGGTGCCGATGTTGAGCTTGATGTATCGGGCCAAGGTCGCGCTGATCGAATGGGTCGAGGTGCTGGCGGTGTTGGCGGTCACCGTGACCGGGGTGCTCCACGAGGTGGCGTTGGTCGAGGTCTGGATGGTGAAGGCCTTGGTGTTCCAGGAGGTGGATTCGCCACCGGCGCCGGCGTGCTTGACCACGAAACTGCTGACCGTCTGCGCCGAGCCCAGGTCGACCTGCAGCCACGAGGAGGACGCCAGCGAACAGAACTTGTCGGTGTTGCCGCCGGACACGCTGCCGTTGACGGCCTTGGCCGGGCCTTCGTTGCTGTTGCACGCGCTCGAACCGGTTGCGGGTTTGTTGAGGGCAAGGTTGACGTTGCCGCTGCCGACCGAGACGGTCTGGGTTTTGGTGTGGGTCGCGCCGCCGTTGTCGGTCACGGTCAGGCTGACGGTGTAATTGCCGGCGCTGGCGTAGGTGCGACTCGGATTGGTCGCGGTCGAGGTGCCGCCGTCGCCGAAGTTCCAGCTGCGCGAGGCGATCGTGCCGTCGGCATCGCTGGAGGAATCGCTGAAGTTCGCGGTCAGGCCGCTGACGCTGACGCCGAAGTTCGCCACCGGAGCGGTATTGCCGCTGACGGCGTTGTTGATCGCGGCGGCGTACTGCGCGGTCGTGCCCTGCGCCCAGCACTTCTGGATGTCGTCGTACAGCCACAGGAAGCCGCCGCTGATGCCGGCGCTGGTCTTCCAGCCGGCCATGCGGGTCTGCACCTGCGCGGGGCTGTCGCCGGCGGTGCAGCCGGTACCGTGCTTGGTCCACAGGCCGGGCATGACGGTCATGCCCATCGCGGTGTTCCAGCTCGCCGGGTCGTTGCCGGCGCCGCCGTCGTAGACCTGCAGGTAGATGCGGTCGACCGCGCTGCCGAGATTGTCCTTGACGCCTCGCCAGAAGCTCGTGTTGGTGTAGGGCGCGAAGGTGATCTTGTAGCCCAGCCCGACCAGCATCTGGCCGAACTTGGTGGTGTCGGCGACGTTGTAGTGGCTTTCGTCGTCGAAGTTGACCGCGTCGGCGCCGGTGGCGGTCTTCAGCGCCTGGAAGTTGCGGTAAAGGATGCTGTTGCTGCCGGTGCCGCAGACGATGGTGGTGCCGCAGCCCGCGGCGGTGCCATTGGCCAGGTTGGCCATGCGCTCGAAGTCGGGCACGCCCCAGGCGCCGATCGAGACTTCCACCCGCTTGACCGAGGTCGGCGCGGTCTTCAGCGAGACCAGTCGTGCCGGCCAGTCGGCGTCGGCGCCCATATACGCGCCGTTCTTGACGATCGGGATGTCGTTGTAGACCAGGTCGCCGTTCGCTTCGATATGGACGCTCCACAGGAACACCGTGGTGAAGCCGGAATTGCGCAGGTCGTTGATGACGGTCTGGCCGCCGGAATAGAACGGGCCGCCGCCGAAGATCGCCGACTCGGCGGCGGCCGCGGTCGGCGCAATGGCGGCCAGCGCCAGCGCGATGAAGGCCGGCAGCGCACGCGAGACCGTTCGGGCCGTGGCGCCGATGGAGTGGAGGCGGGGCGGTAGGTGCTGGTTCGACTTCGGCATGGAACGTTCCCCTGCAATGAGCGTCACGGCGTGACGCGATGGCGTCGATGCGCGTGGTTTGCGATGGCGAGCGATTGCGCTCCTATCGCCACGACGCGCTCCCTGTCGCCGATGGCGGCGACGCGGCCACATTGGGAGGGCCAAAATCGGCGTGTCAATATTTGGATCGATTTAAATAAGGGTAAAAACGTTTAAATGCGGCGCCTTTGGGGTTTTTTCCCTTTCAATCAAGGCACTGCGCACGCCGTTTGCGGATCATGAAACCGGGATGCATCGCGCGTTGCCTCGCACGGGCGCGCTGCGTCGCAACAGGCTTTCGCGCGGAGACGCTGCGATCGAGCCGCGGTTCCGGCGCAGATAACCGGTTTGATCAGTCGGTGTGATCGACCGGCATGAATAAAGTGTGCTTCCAACGTACGGCGCGTGATCGAGGCATCGCCAAGGAGGGCGATTCGGTCGTTGCGAGCTGCCCGGTGTGACCGGCTTGGCGAATCCGAATGCGCGCATCCGCAATCGCCTCGCGTACGATGCCGCGATGAATTCCCCCAGCGACCCCCATCACGACCCCGGCGCCGAACGTATCGACGCTGCGCTGTGTTCGGCACGGGCGCTGATCGGCCGCGGCGAAGCCGAGCTGCTGCTCGCACATGCGCTGGAGCGGCCGCGCAGTTGGCTGTTCGCCCACGACGACCACGTGATGGACGCGGAGGTTGCCCAACGTTACCGCCGCCTGGTCGAGCGTCGCGTCGCCGGCGAACCGGTGGCTTATCTGCTCGGGCAGCGGGGCTTCTGGCGTTTCGACCTGGCGGTGACGCCGGCGACGCTGATCCCGCGTCCGGAGACCGAACGCCTGGTCGAACTGGCCCTGGGCCTGTTTGCCGAAGACCGCGACCTGACGATCGCCGACCTCGGCACCGGCAGCGGCGCGATCGCTCTGGCCCTGGCGTTCGAGCGGCCGCGCGCACGGGTGATCGCGGTCGATTTCAGCGCCGACGCGCTCGAGGTCGCGCGGGCCAACGCGGCCTCGCTGCAACTGGGCAATGTCGAGTTCCGCCACGGCGACTGGTTCGCGCCATTGGCCGGCGAACGTTTCGACTTGATCGCGAGCAACCCACCGTACATCGAGGACGACGACGTCCACCTGCAGCAGGGCGACTTGCGTCACGAACCGCGCAGCGCGCTGGCTTCCGGCGCCGACGGGCTGGATGCGATCCGCGTCATCGCCCGCGATGCGCCGGCGCATCTGCAGCCGGGCGGCTGGCTGTTGATCGAACATGGCTGGGAGCAGGGCGCGGCGGTGCGCGCCTTGTTGACCCAGGCCGGCCTGGTCGATGCCGTCACCGAACGCGACCTCGAAGACCGCGACCGCGTCAGCCTGGCGCGCAAACCCGGAGCCTGAGAGCCGCCTCGCCGACGCCCGATCCGGTCACGCCATCGCGGCCGGGTGCCGTTAGACTTCCCGCATCCCGAATGCGAGGCCTGCGATGCGCACGCTCTATCCCGAGATCGAACCCTTCGACACCGGCACGATCCAGGTCGACGACCGCCACACCCTGTATTACGAACAGTGCGGCAACCCCGACGGCAAGCCGGTGGTGCTGCTGCATGGCGGCCCCGGCGCCGGTTGCAGCCCGAAGATGCGGCGTTTCCACGACCCGGCCAAGTACCGCATCGTCCTGTTCGACCAGCGCGGCAGCGGCCGCTCGACCCCGCATGCCGATCTGGTCGATAACGGCACCTGGGAACTCGTGGCCGATATCGAAAAGCTGCGCGCCAAGCTCGGCATCGACCGTTGGCAGGTGTTCGGCGGTTCCTGGGGGTCGACTCTGGCGCTGGCCTATGCCGAAACCCATCCGCAGCGCGTCACCGAGCTGGTCTTGCGCGGCATCTTCATGCTGCGCCGTTGGGAACTGGAATGGTTCTACCAGGAAGGCGCCTCGCGTCTGTTCCCGGATGCATGGGAGCACTACGTCAACGCGATCCCGCCGGTCGAACGCCACGACCTGATCAGCGCGTTCCATCGCCGCTTGACCAGCGAGGACGAGAAGACCCGCCTCGACGCCGCACGCGCCTGGAGCGTGTGGGAAGGCGCGACCAGCTTCCTGCATGTCGACGACGATTTCGTCAGCGGCCACGAGGACGCGAAGTTCGCGCTCGCCTTCGCTCGCATCGAGAACCACTACTTCGTCAACGGCGGCTTCTTCGAAGTCGAAGACCAGTTGCTGCGCGACGCGCACAAGATCGTCGACATCCCGGGCGTGATCGTGCACGGCCGTTACGACGTGGTCTGCCCGGTGCAGAACGCCTGGGAGCTGAAGAAGGCCTGGCCGAAGGCCGAGCTGACGATCACGCCGGCGTCGGGGCATTCGGCTTTCGAGGACGAGAACGTCGATGCGCTGGTGCAGGCGACGGATCGGTTTGCCTGATCGGTTTCGCCAGCGCGGCGATCCGTTTGCCCGGTTCCTGTAGGAGCGGCGTGAGCCGCGACCGCTCCGCTTGAGTTTCGCGCCGTCGCCAGTTGGAGTTTCGCCGCTGCTGTGCGTCGCTTCGCGCTCGCGAAGGCAATCGAAGACCCGAAGGGCGGCCTGCATGGATGCAGGCCGTTTTTCATCGGGACAGGGATGTCCCGTATGAAAAATCCCCGCGGATGCTCCGCTCGTGCGGGCCTGTGATTCAAAGAAAAAGCATTTTTCTTTGGTGACTTTCTTTTGTTGCTTTGGACAAAAGAAAGTTACCCGCCGCTTTAGTGGCGGAAGCTTTTATCGTTTGATCTAGATCTAGATCTTGCTTTAACGATGCGCCGCGAGGCTGTCAGCACGCGGTCGCGGCTCGCGCCGCTCCTACCCTGGGCTCTAGCCGGCAGCGGTGCGAGATTGAGGCGTCGCGGTCGCGACTTACGTCGCTCCTACAGGGTTGGAATCGCTGTACTACGTTGCTTAGGCACGGGCGGGGATCCCTCCACTGTAGGAGCGACGTGAGTCGCGACCACATCCGGCCGGCTGCCGGCGCACCCTTCAAGCAAGAGCAGAGCTTCCGTCCGCTGACGCGGCCGGGTTACTTTCTTTTGCTGGCCCAAAAGAAAGCTAACCAAAGAAAAGGCCTTCCTTGACGAAGCTCCCCTGCGAGCACACAGCCCGCGCCGGGATTTTCCGATAAGACGTCCCTGTCTTATCGGAAAACGCCGCACGTCCTGTGCGGCGCCCTCCGGGTCTCCAGATGTTCTCGCGAGCTCGGTACTGCGCCAAGCTCATCCGGCAGAGGCAGAGGCAGAGGCAGAGGCAGAGGCAGAGGCAACGGCAACGGCCATGCGGCCGTCGTCGCTACAACGTCGAGGTCTCTATCAGGCGAGCCCGCGGTTCAGGCGGCGCTGCCATCCGGGTTGCGGTCGATCATCCACAAGCCCGCCCAAAGCTTCAGGTCGAGCTCGAAGCCTTCGGCCTGTTTGCGCATCAGCCAGGCCGGCGCGTCGGCGCGCGGGACTTCGTGAACGAGGATGTCTTCGCCGTCGACGCCGCCGCCGTCGCCCACTTTGCGCAAGCCGGTGGCGCGGACGAAGGCGATGCGTTCGCTGCTCATGCCGGCCGAGGTCGGGCCGGTCAGCAGCACTTCGACACGGGCCGGTTCCCAGCCGGTTTCTTCGACCAGCTCACGGCTCGCGGCCGATTCGAGGGTGTCGTGGGCGTGGTCGTCGCCGACCAGGCCGGCCGGCATCTCGATGGTGCGCGCGGCTAACGGCACGCGGTACTGCTCGACGAACAGGATCCGGTCCTCCGGCGTCACCGCGACGATGATCACCGCCATGCCCTTGCCGTGGGTGCGTTCGGCGTACTCCCAGTGGCCGCGGCGCATCATGCGCAGCCATTGGCCGTCGTACAGGGTCTCGACGCGTTCGGCGTCGTGCCCGGGGGAGTGGCGGTCGGAGTGTCCGTGGTCGGCTGGCGTCATTGCGTTCCTCGCGTCATCGCATCGCAGTCTTGTTGCAAGAGAAGGATGCTACGACGGAACCTGTGACGTCGCGAAGTCGAGTCCGACCGCTTCGTGCAGGCGGCGGCGGGTCATCGGCCCGAAACGCAGGCGATCGCACAGTTCCAGCAGGCCGGCGGCGTCGGCCTGGCCGCGCACGAAGTGGCCGCTGCTGTCGCCGAGCGGGGCGTCGACCGCGATCGTGGTCAGTTGCCGGCACAGCAGGGCCTGGGCGCGGTGCTCGCGCAGGCGTGCGGCCGCGCTGGCGGCGCCGCGCACGCGCAGGAACGGCACTTCCTCGACGCGTGCCAGCAAGGCATCGAGGGTGTCGAAGTGGCCGAGCAGGGCGGCGGCGGTCTTGGCGCCGATGCCGGGCACACCGGGGATGTTGTCGACCGCATCGCCGGTCAGGGCCAGATAGTCGGCGATCTGGCGCGCGAGCACGCCGTGCCGCGCCGGCACGCCCTCGGCGGTCCAGCGCTGGCCGCGGGCGAAGTCCCACTGCTCGTCGTGGCCGTCGAGCAACTGCGACAGGTCCTTGTCGGCCGAGACGATCACGCCGCGGTAGCCGTGCGCGCGCATCGTCGCAAGCGCACTGCCGATCAGGTCGTCGGCTTCGTATTCGACGTGGGCCAGCACCGGCAGGCCGAGCGCGCTGCACAAGGCTTTGCAGTGGCCGAACTGGCGCCGCAGCGCTTCCGGCGCCGGATCGCGGTTGGCCTTGTAGGCCGGGTACAGCGCATTGCGGAAGCACGAGTCCAGGGCTTCGTCGAAGGCGATGGCGATGTGGCGCGGCCGCTCGCGTTCGATCAGCTCGAGCAGGAAGCGGGCGAAGCCGTGGACGGCGTTGGTCGGCCAGCCCTCGGCGTCCTGGAACTCGTCCGGGATCGAATGCCAGGCGCGAAAGACGTAGAGGCTGGCATCGACCAGATAAAGCGGTGTGCGCGGTGCGGTAGTCATGGCGTCATTCAAACACGCGGCCGCTCAGGCCGGCGACCAGATCTGGGTCAGGTCGGCCGGGTCCGGGCGGTCGCGCTCCGGCGCTTCGAGCTTGGGCGTGCCGATATGGATGAAACCGGTGATGCGTTCCTCGGCAGCCAGGCCCAGCCAGTGCTTGACCTGCTCGTCGTAGGCCGGCCAGCCGGTCAGCCAGACCGCGCCGAAGCCGAAGGCCTGCGCCGCCTGCAGCAGGGCGAAGCAGACGCAGCCGGCGGTGAGGGTGCGCTCGAACTCGGGGATTTTTTCGTCCGGGCCCAGCTTGGCGATCACCGCGACGATTATCGGCGCGTGAGAAAAGCGTGTGCGATCTTTCTCTACGGCGCTGGGGCCGGCCTCGGGAAACAGTTCGATGCCGCGGGCGGCGACGCGTTCGCCGAGCACGTGGCGGTCGTTGCCGCGCAGGACCAGGAAGCGGAAGGGCACGCGCTTGCCGTGGTCGGGCACGCGCACGGCCGACTGCAACATACGCTGCAGCGTCGATTCGTCCGGTCCCGGGGCGGAAAGTTGCTTCGCCGGCACCGAACGTCGGTTATCTAGCGCGCGCAGCAAGTCGAGATCATTGGGTTGCATGGAAGACAAATTGACTCCTGTCACAAAAATGAACGGCGAAGCATTAATGGACGCATCTTGGCACTATCCTGCGGAGGCAGTCGGAAACCGACGCGCTTGCGTCAAGCATCCAGGGGAACTTCGTTAGTGTCCGGTCATTTGCACGGCGTCGCTCAGACCACGCGCACCGACCCGTCGCGCGTGCTCGAAGAAATCAAACGACAGACGCTCGAGCAACTCGGGGGGCTGCCGGGCACCCTGTACGCGCCGATCGAAGAAGCCCTGAAGGCCGAGTCGCTGAAGGGCGACGGCCGCAACCACCAATACGAAGACCAAGCCGCATTGTGGGTCCTGCGCCAGCAGCAGGCCAGTCATGTCATGGCGTTTCGGCAGCAGGTCGGGCTCGGTTTCGAGGCTTTCCGCGCGCCGGCCTCGGCGGTCGGCGGGCTCGGCGGTTCGCCGCTGCAACTGGTCGGCGAGCAACAACTGGCTTTCGACCTCGACGGCGAGCGCTTGACCGAGTCGCTGGAGCAGCGCTATCTGCGCCCGTTGGAGATGCTGCAGGGGCGGCTCAAGATGCTGTCGGCCTCGATCGGCTCGCCGACCGGCATCAATCCTTTCGGCCCGTACCGGCTGGTCAAGGCCTTCATCTCGGTCTACGCCGAAACCCAGGTCACCGAGAGCCTGCGGCTCCGCCTGTTCCGCGAGTACGAGCACGAACTCGCGCGGCTGCTCGGCGACCTCTACGGCCGCATCAATAACTTGTTGGCGACCGCGGGTTACGGCGTCGGTCTGGGCGCGCCCGGCGCGCCGGTACGCGCGGCCGAAGAACGGCGCGAGCGCAACACGCTCGACGACGTATTCGACACCGTGCCTCATCGCGAGTCTTCGACGCCTATGCACGATTACAACGCCGCGATGGGCGGCTATGGCGGCGAAAGCCATGCCGCTCACGGCCAGCCGGGCGGAGCGCGCGCGCCGAACTACGGCAGCCACGATCCGTCGCAGCCGGTCTCGCAGGCCGACGTCGCGGCGATGGCGAACGAACTGGCCGAACTGCGTTCGCAGCTGCACGCCTGGCGCGAAGGCCTGGTCAAGGCCGGCGGGCTGCCGCCCGCGCACATGCCGCAGCGCTCGATGGCGCCGCGGCGCGAGTTGCGCGTCGACGAAGTCGTCGGCATGGCCTCGCTGTTGCAACCCGAGCCGCCGGACGCATACGCCCGTGCACTCGCGGTGTCCGGACGCCTGGGCGAGACCATCCGCGATCAGCTCTACGACGGCGCGCGCCGGCTCGGCTTCAATCCCGACCAGACCTGCTTCAGCGCCGAGGAAGACGACGCGATCGACCTGGTCGCGCTGTTGTTCGATTCGCTGTTCCGCAACCACGCCCTGCAGGACCGCGCGCGCCGCGTCTATGCGCGCCTGGTCATGCCTTATGTGAAGGTGGCGCTGACCGACAACGAAGTGTTCGTCAAACGCGAACACCCGGCGCGGCGTCTGCTCGATGCGATTACCGAGGCCTGCGAAGGCAACGACGGCGAGACGCCGCAGGACCGCGACCTGCTCGAACGCGCCTCGTCGATTTCGCAGCGCATCGTCTCCGACTACAACGAAGACCTCGCGGTGTTCGAGTTGGCCCACGCCGAACTCGACGCCTTGCTGGCCCAGCACCGGCGCCGCATCGAATTGCAGGAACAGCGCGCGGCCAAGGCCACTTACGGGCGCGAGCGCCTCGGTGCGGCGCGCGGCCAGGCCGATGCGGCGGTGCGCGAGCGCATCGGCGAAGCGCGCCTGACCCAGGCGGTCGCCGATTTCCTCGCCACACCCTGGCGCCATCACATGGTCCAGGTGCTGTTGCGCGAGAACGAAGACCCCAAGCGCCGCGCGCAGGCGCTGGCGCTCGGCGATGCCCTGGTGATGGCCGACCGCCTCGCCGCCGAGAACCGCGGCCGCGAACTGGCCGACCAGTTGCTCGCGCTGCAGCCGATCATCGTGCAGTGCCTGGCGAGTTCCGGCCTCGACGACAGCGCCGCTCAGCACGGCATGGCCGGCCTGGTGCGGGCCCTGGTCACGCCGGACATCGAACGCGCCGAGCACCCCTTGCCGAGTTCGGCCGAGGTCGAGGAAGACGTCGCCGAGGAACGCCGGCTCTATCTCGCCGCCGGCACCACCTCGGCCAATCACGACCCGCTGCTGGCCGAGCGCATGCGCCAGCTCGAACCCGGCGACTGGCTGCGGTTGACCAATACCCAGGGCGAGACCATCGCGGTCAAGGTCGCCTGGAGCAGCCCGCTGACCTCGCGTTTCCTGCTGGTCAACCGCCGCGGCGTACGCGCGCTGGTCGCCTCGGCGGAGGAACTGGCGACGCTGGCCTCCGCCGGCCGTCTCGTGGTCGGCGCCGAGCGCACCGCGTTCGACGAGGCCATGCGCCAGGTGCGCCGGCATCTGGACCGGGTGATCTGAACCCGGCCGCGGCGCCAGTCAGTCGCCGCATCGTCTCGACCCCGACCCGCCGCAAGGCGGGTTTCGCATTCCTGGCTCGCCGAGCACATTCGATCCGGGCGTTCGATCCGGGCATTGGGTCCGGTTGCGGGGGCCATCGAGATCGCACGGCCGCCGGTCATTCCGCTACGATGCGGCGAACGGGGCACGGAGCGAAGCATGTCGGGCATTACGATTGGCGTTGCGAGCGAGACGGCGGTTGGCGAGAAGCGCGTGGCGCTGACGCCGGAAACCTGCAAGAAACTGGTCGCCCGAGGTGCGCGCGTGCGCATCGAGCGCGGCGCCGGACGTGCCGCCAGCTTCACCGACGAGGCCTATGTCCAGGCCGGTGCGGAACTGGCCGACGATGCCGCCGCGGCGCTGGGCCACGCCGATGTGGTGCTGTGCGTGCAGTCGCCCGATCCGGCCCGCTTGAGCGCCTTGCGCGAAGGCGCGGCCCTGGTCGGCTTGCTGGCGCCGCAGGCCGACGCCGCCCGCGGCGAGGCGATCGTCGCCCACCGCCTGCAGGCCTTTCCGCTCGAACGCCTGCCGCGCACCACGCGCGCGCAGGCCATGGACGTGCTGAGCTCGCAGGCCGGCATGGCCGGCTACAAGGCGGTGTTGATCGCCGGCCAACTGGCGCCGCGCTTCTTCCCCATGTTGACCACCGCAGCCGGCACGATCCGGCCCTCGAAGGTGTTGATCGTCGGCGCCGGCGTCGCTGGATTGCAGGCGATCGCCACGGCCAAGCGCCTCGGCGCCCAGGTCGAAGGCTTCGACGTGCGCCCGGAAACGCGCGAGCAGATCGAATCGCTGGGCGGCAAGTTCCTCGACCTCGGCGTCAGCGCCGCGGGCGAGGGCGGTTATGCGCGCCAGCTCACCGACGAGGAGCGCGCCGAACAGCAGCGCCGCCTCGGCGAGCATCTCAAGAACATCGACGTGATCGTCTGCACCGCCGCGGTGCCCGGGCGCCCGGCGCCGAAGATCGTGACCGCTACGATGATCGCCGGCATGAAGCCGGGCAGCGTGCTGGTCGACCTGGCCGCCGAAACCGGCGGCAACTGCGAACTGACGCGGCCGGGCGAAACCATCGACGTCAACGGCGTCACCATCGCCGGCCCCTTGAACCTCGCCAGCAGCGGCGCGGTGCATGCCAGCGAGATGTACGCGCGCAACGTATTCAATTTCGTCAGCCTGTTCGTCAACGACGGTGCGGTGACCTACGACTGGAACGACGAATTGTTGGCGAAGACCGTATGGCCGGAGCGTCCGGCGGCTGCGGCGACCGCGGCGGCCTAGAGCCGCCGCCGGTCCGAACCCGCGGGTCTGCGTAGGAACGTCGCGAATCCATCCCCTGTAGGAGCGGCGTGAGCCGCGACTGCGGGACGCGCAGCGGTTGCATCGCTGTGGTCATCCGTCGAAGCCGCGTGCTTTCGCGAAGGGTAGGAGCGACGCAAGTCGCGACCGCGCCGTGTCGGCCTCGCGGCGTATCGCCAACGCAGGATTAAGATCAAACGCCAAAAGCTTCCGCCACTAAAGCGGCGGGTTACTTTCTTTTGTCATAAGCAACAAAAGAAAGGTAACCAAAGAAAAATGCTTTTCTTTGAATCAC
>NZ_CP175666.1:4224706-4577352 GCF_046097045.1 Lysobacter sp. Hz25 | reverse complement strand
GGACTTTTGAGCTTAGCAAAAGAAAGTAACCCGGCCGCGTCAGCGGACGGAAGCTTTGCGGTTGCTTGAGAGATACGACGCAAGACCGTCATAGCGCGGTCGCGACTTACGTCGCTCCTACATGAGGCTATGGAACGCAGCGAAGCGAGATTGAGGGCGCGCGGTCGCGGCTTGTGACCGAAGGAAATCCAGTAGGACGCCGCTCCTACCCAAAAAGCGGTACGGCGTCGCCGTCAACAGCCTGGCGTTAAAAACGTCTCGGCGCGCCGCACCCTCAATCGCGCGGCGGATGCGGCCGGTCCGGCTTCGGCGGCGCCGGGTTGGCCTGGGCCCAGGCGCGGCGCTGTTCCGGGGTCATCGCGCGCCACTTGGTCATGAGGGCGCGCCGGCCCTCGTCGTCGAGGCCGCGCATCTTCGCGTACAGGGCGCGCATCTGGCCGCGATCCTCCGGGCTCATGTGCTCCCAGCGCTTCATGCCGCGGCGCGCGTTCTTGCGCTCTTCCGGGGTCATCTGCTGCCAGCGGCGGGCGTGCTCGAACATGCGCTGGCGCTCGTCGGGCGAGTTGTTCCAGCGGTCGCGCATCGGTGCGATCAGTTGCTCGCGCTGAGCCTGGGTCAGTTGCTCCCAGGCCGGCAGCGACGCGTTCGCGCGGCCGGCGGCCGGCGGATCGCCGGCGAAGGCCGGGGCGGCAGCGAACAGGGCCAGGGCGGCGAGGACCAAGCCGAAGTAACGGCTCATGAAGGTGCGGCTCGGGAAGGTGTGGCGCATGGCGCTTACTCCGAAGGATTCGGCAAGGCGTCGCCGTTGGACGCCAGCCACAGGTAAAGGTCGGGATTCTCGTCGAGCGCGGCGACCGCGGTGTCGGGGTCGTAGGCCGCGTCGACCGCCGCGGCGCTGGCCACGGCCGGCGCCGATTCGGGCACGGCCGGCGCACCGCCGTTGCCGCCGACGAATTGCAGGCCCAGGACGAGCGCGAACGCGGCCACGCCGCCGCTGGCCAGGGCCCAGCCGAGCACGCCGGAGCGGCGCGCCGGCGCGGCCGCGGCCTCGCTGCGGATCGTGCGCAGGCGCGCGCGGGTCTGCGGGGTGACCTGCTCGACGGCACGTGCGTGCAGGGCGCGCATGGCCTGATCGAAGCGCTGGTCGCGGTCCGCGGCAGGGTGAAGCTGAGGGCCCGGTCCGGGCCGTTCGTTCGGGGTCGTCATCGCCATTCCTCCAATTGCCGCTGCAGGGCTTCGCGCGCGCGCGACAGATGGGTTTTCACCGCGCCTTCGCTGCAACCCATCGCCCGCGCGGTCGTGGCGACGTCGAGTTCTTCCAGGATCCGCAGGCTGAAGGCCTCGCGTTGCCTGCGCGGCAGCTTGGCCAGCGCATCGCTCAGACGCGCATAGGCTTCGCGGCCGTCGTGGGTGCGCTGCGGGTCGGGGCCGTCGTCGGCCCAGTCCAGCGGCGCGTCGTCTTCGCGCGGGGCCGGCGCCAGCCAGCGCAGGCGGAAGGTCCGCCGGCGCTGGATGTCGACGATCCGGCTGCGCAGGATGCTCCAGAACAGCGGGGTCCATTCCGGCGCCGGGCGCTCGCGATAGGCCAGCATCTTCATCATCGCGTCCTGGACCGCGTCGAGTGCGTCCTCGCGGTGGCGCAGGCCGAGCTCGGCGAAGCGGAACGCCCGCGTGCCCAGGCCGGCCAGGAAGGCCTCGATGGTCGCCGGCAGGCGCACGGTCGGCTCCGGCGGCCCGTCTTCGGGCAGCGGCGGCATGTCCTGGACCCGCGGATCGGCATCGATGCTCACGGTCTCCAGCATACGGGCGCCTGGCGGTTGCAGCACCTGGACGGCTCCTTAGTGTGCTGCGGCCGGGGGGCGCGCGCTGCGGTCGGGCGGGGTCGGCATGGGGATTCCTGTGCGGTGGAATGTGCACCGTCTACGGAATCTGACAACGCCCCGGCATCGGATCGGTTGACAACGCTGGCGCCGCATTCACGGCCGGTTATGATGCGGCAGACATCGCATGGGGAAAGAACGGATGAGCGACGGGTTCGTGGCGCTGTACATCTTCATGCTGGCGGGTATCGCCGGCCACGTCATCATCTCGCGGGTGCCGGTGATCCTGCACACACCGCTGATGTCGGGTTCCAACTTCATCCACGGCATCGTTCTGATCGGCGCGATCATCGTGCTGGGGCATGCCGAGACCACCCTGGAGAAAGCCATCGGCTTCGTCGCCGTGCTGCTCGGCGCCGGCAACGCCGCCGGCGGCTACGTGGTGACCGAACGCATGCTGGAGATGTTCAAGTCCAGCAAGAAGCCGGCCGGCAAGGGAGGCGCCTGATGGTCCTCGTCATTCCGGCCGGGCCGCAGCGCCGGCCGTCGTTTCCGTTTTCCTCGTCGCCGGGCACGCGCTGCCGGGCCGGGTGCTGCCGTTCCGGCAATGGTCGTTTCATGAAGCGGGCGGTCCGATGAACCTGATGCTGATCCTGGTCAAGTGCAGTTACCTCGTCGCCGCCACCCTGTTCCTGCTGGGCCTGCAGCGCATGGCCTCGCCGGTCACCGCGCGCAGCGGCATCCGCTGGGCCGGCGCGGGCATGGTCATCGCGACCGTGGCGACCTTCTTCCAGCCCGACCTGCACAACATCGGCCTGATCCTGCTCGCGGTCGGCATCGGCACGGCGTTGGCCTGGGTCTCGGGCAAGAAGGTCGCGATTACCGACATGCCGCAGATGGTCGCGCTGTACAACGGCATGGGCGGCGGCTCGGCGGCGGCGATCGGCGCGGTGGAACTGTTGCGCTTGTCGGCGCGCCTGCCGGCCGATCCCTTGCAGGCGCAGATCGAGCGCGGCGTCATCGACATGCAGACGCCGAACATCGCCCTGGTGCTGGCGGTCGTCGGCGCGGCGATCGGCGCGGTGTCGCTGTCGGGTTCGGTGATCGCCTGGGCCAAGCTCGACGGGCGCCTGGACAAGCGCGTGGTGTTCCCCGGCCAGCAGATTTTCAACGGACTGGTGGCGCTGGCGATGGTCGTGCTCGGCATCGCCGCGGTCATGACTCTCAACGTGCCGGTGATCATCGCCTTCTTCGTCGTCGCCTTGCTGCTCGGCGTGCTGATGACGCTGCCGATCGGCGGCGCCGACATGCCGGTGGTGATCTCGCTGTATAACGCCTTCACCGGCCTGGCCGTGGCCTTCGAGGGTTACGTGCTCGGCAACGAAGCGCTGATCATTGCCGGCACCATGGTCGGCGCGGCCGGCATGTTGCTGACGCGCTTGATGGCCAAGGCGATGAACCGCCCGATCAGCGGCGTGTTGTTCTCCAACTTCGGCGGCGGTGGCCAAGCGCAGGAAATCAGCGGCACCCAGAAGCCGATCGAAGCCGGCGACGTCGCCGCGATGATGGCCTTCGCCGAACGCGTGGTGATCGTGCCAGGCTATGGCCTGGCGGTGGCGCAGGCGCAGCACAAGATCTGGGAACTGACCCAGAAGCTGACCGAGCGCGGGGTCAAGGTGAAGTTCGCGATCCATCCGGTTGCCGGGCGCATGCCGGGCCACATGAACGTGCTGCTGGCCGAGGCCGGCGTGCCTTACGACATGATCGCCGACATGGACGACATCAACCCCGAGTTCGCCAACACCGACGTGTCGTTGGTGATCGGCGCCAACGACGTGGTGAACCCGGTCGCCAAGACCGACCCGTCCTCGCCGATCTACGGCATGCCGATCCTCGACGTGGTCAATTCCAAGAACACCATCGTGATCAAGCGCGGCAAGGGCACGGGTTTTGCGGGTATCGAGAACGCGCTGTTCTATGCGGACAACACCCGCATGCTGTACGGCGACGGTGCGGAGATGGCCAGCGCGTTGGTCTCGGAGCTGAAGGCGCTCGACGGGGGGCATTGAGCCCGCCGGCACGGGCGTACGCGGTGGCCGCGAGGGTCACGTGGAGCGGCTGTGCTGAGACTTTGATCAGCTCTTCAGCTTTCAGCTTTTCAGCTCTTTCGCTCTTTGCTTTGCCGGTCAAGCGTAGACCCTGAGGGCGGCGCACAGGACGTGCGCCGTTTTTCGATAGGACAAGGATGTCCTATCGAAAAATCCCGGCGCTAGCTACGCACTCGTGGCCTGTGCCCTTGCAAGGAGAGCCCTTTTCTTTGGTTACCTTTGACCGAAGGGAATCCAGACGGACTTTTGAGCTTAGCAAAAGAAAGTAACCCGGCCGCGTCAGCGGACGGAAGCTCCGCTCTTGCTGAAGAAGGGAATATCGCGAATCGATCCCCTGTAGGAGCGACGTAAGTCGCGACCGCGATCTCTCAATTTCGCGCTGAGACGAGCCGCAGCCCGTCAGGGTAGGAGCGGCGCAAGCCGCGACCACGCTGTTTCGGTCTCGCGACGCTTCGCTCAAGCAAGATCAAGATCAAACGCCAAAAGCTTCCGCCACTAAAGCGGCGGGTTACTTTCTTTTGTCTAAAGCAACAAAAGAAAGGTAACCAAAGAAAAATGCCTTTCTTTGAATCACAGGCCCGCACGTTCGATGCATCCGCGGGGATTTTTCATACGGGACATCCCTGTCCCGATGAAAAACGGCGCGCATCCTTGCGCGCCGCCCTTCGGGTCTTCTTTAGCCTTCACGAGTGCGGGACGACGCACAGCAACAGCAATAGCGACAGCCAAAGCTCAAGCCAAGGTCGACGCCATGATCAGCGTGCTGAAGCCAAGGCCGAACTGGCGAGCGGTCACGGCACCGGACTGAAGCCGCGCTGCTGTCAGTCTTGTTGCGCCGGCGCAGGCTCCAGCGCCGAATCCTCGCGCCAGCGGCTGAACACCTGGTCATTGTCTTTCTGGCTGGCATGGCAGGCGGCGCAACCGTCGCGCTGCGCCGTGCGCAGGCGGTCGCGGCGTTCGCCGGCGGCGAATTCGGCATAGCCCCAGCCGCCGGTGGCGGCGAAGCGAGCGCTGTCCTTGACCATCACGTCGATATGCCGGCGAGGGCCCTGGTCGATGGTGGCGTCGCCTTTGTCGGTAGCCTCGAACAGGTCGTAGACCAGCACCGAGCCGTCGGCAAAACGCCCGCTGCGGTAGCCGTCGAGCGCGGTGGCGTTGGCGTAGATGTGGTGCAACCCGCCGAAGCGTGCGTAGGCGGCATGGCCGGGGTTGATCAGGCCGCTCTTGATGTGGGTCCAGCGCGAATAGCCGACCGGGAAGGGCAGCGTCTGCGTGTCGGCCGCCGCCGTCGCCGCGGCGGCTGTGGCGGCTGTGGCGGCGTTGCGCGGATCGGCCTCGGCGAATCCGCCGGCGGCCAGCACGCCGCTCGCCACGACCAATGCGCCGGCGGCGATCGACAGCGCCGCGCGGCCCGGACGCCAGGCTTCAGCGGCCACGTGCGATGCCGCTGGGTCGCAAGGCATGACCCACGCACCAGGCGATCGGCCAGGCGACGAAGCACACGTGCACCAGGATGCTCAGCACGCTCCACAGCACGTCCTTCGGGATGCCGCCGCCACCGGCGCGCGACAGCGGCACGACGATGAAATTCATCGCCACGAACAGCCACAGGCCGTACAGGGTCGCCGACAGCCACGGCCGCCGCAGCATCCAGGCCAGTTTGATCGCCGCGTAGGCGTACACCGCGGCCATGATCAGAGCGATTAGATAGTGCAGGGCGAGCCCGAGCGCGGCGGTCGAAGCGCCGCCGGCCAGTGCGGCTTCGCGCCCGATCAGGCCGGAGGCGACGCTGTGCAGGATGCGTTGCGCCGGCACGCCGGCGGTGATGCCCCAGTAGCTGATGGCGTAGGCGATGTCGAGCGTCGCTGCGATCAGGCCGCCGATCACGGTCCATAGCGGCAGCGATCGTGCACTGCGGTTGACATAGGTCATTGCGGAGGTCCTGGAGAAAGCAGCGAGGAAGAGCAGCGAGGACGTGCAGCGAAGCGGTGCGGTGAAGCGTAGCGAGAGGTGCGGTGCAACATCGAAGCCGCTGCGCCGCGTTTCAGGCGGCGCAGGTGGCCGCGCGCACGAGCTGCCGGTCGAGGCGCCGTGCCTGGGTGGCGGTAAGGCCGAACGAATTCTTGAACGCGCGGCAGAACGCGCTCTGGCTCTCGAAACCCAGGGCCTCGGTGATCTCGCACACCGGCATGCGGGTTTCGCGGACCATGCGCCAGGCGCGGTCCGAACGCAGGCGCGAAGCGAATTCGGTCGGCGTCTCGTCGAACACTTCGCGGTAGATCCGGATCAAGTGGCAGGGCGAGTAGTTGGCGCTACGCGCAAGCCGGTTGAGATCGAGGCGGATCTCCGGGTGGCGCCGGATCAGGTGCTGCACGCGTAGCAGCCGCAGCAAGGTCTGCTGGCGTCGGCGCTGGGTGCGGCCGCTGCAACGCGGCAGCCGCGTTTGCAGATCGCGCTGCTGATCGATCAACAAGGTGCACAGGGTCCGCAACAGGGCGTCGCCGTTGTCGCCCAGCGTGCCCAGCGTGGCCGATTGAGCGGCCAGCCGCGCCAGTCGCACCATCAAGCGTTGCGCATCGCGCGGCGCCGGGCCTTCCCAGGGGAACAGTTCCTCGCTGGTGTTGTCGGCGCCGGTCTGCAGATAGCCGCGCCAGGCGGTGTCCGGGCCGCACAGGCACAGCCACCAGCACGGCAGGCGCGCACTGGTGCGCAGGCGGCCGTCGCGCCAGATCTGCAGGTGGCCGGGCTCCAGTTCCCACATGCTGTCGGCGGCTTCCAGGCGCAGCGGTCCGCGCAGAGGCAGCCACAACGACAGCCAGCCGGCCGGCAGGTCGAGCTGGACGGCGCGTCCGGAGGCCCGGACCAGGTGCAGGGTCGGCCGTGCGGCCGACTGCGAAAGATCGAGATGCTCGGCAAAATGAATCCGGTGATGTTGCAAGTTCATGCGACCCTCGTCCGGGAGGCGTGGCGGGCAGGCGCCACGTTCGTTGGCTCCTAAGCTAGCCATCCTGGGCCGTCATCTGGAGGGCCAATAATCCCGGCTTCGAAGGAGCCAATCGGCTTCGCCCCGCGGCGAGCGCGACCGTGGTCACGAAACGCGTTGCGCCCCGGTTGTCATGCGCATGTGCCGACTTGGACCAAGTCGCTGATCGGCCCTCGCAACTCGTCCATTGGCTTGGCAGTATCCATGGCACAGGCGGCCCGAGGGGGCCAATCCGGAGCCGCGAATGTACCTGCCGCTCGATGGCCGGGGACCGTTGCATGGGCAATTGGTCCGGTCACTCAAGGACGCGGTGATGACCGGGCGGCTGCCGTCCGGGCTGCGTTTTCCACCGACCCGGCTGCTGGCCCAGCAGTTGGGGGTGTCGCGCAACACCGTGCTGGCCGCCTACGAGCAATTGCGCGCCGAAGGCTTCATGCAGGCGCGGGTCGGCTCCGGCAGCTATGTCGCCATGCCCGGCGCACCGGTGCAACCGCGCTCCGAGCCGCCGCAGCGGGTGGCGCCGCAAAGCGCCTATGCCCGGCGCCTGCGCCGCTATCACGACCACGCCCACATGCCCGGCCGGCGCGTGCCCGGCGCCTTGCACAGCTTCCAGTACGGCGTGCCGTTCACCAATCCGCTGCTGACCTCCGCCTGGGCGCGGGCGTTGTCGCATGCGGCGGTTTACACCCAGCCCCATTACCCGACCGCGCAGGGCCTACCGGCCTTGCGCGTGGCGGTCTGCGAATACCTGTCCTTGCGCCGCGGCGTGCATGCGCGGCCGGAAGACATCGTGATCGTCACCGGCACCCAGCAAGCGGTCAGCCTGACCGCGCGCGTGGTGCTGGACGAGGGCGACGAGGTGGTGATCGAAGAGCCGCAGTACTTCGCCGTGCGCGAAGCCCTGCAGATCCACGGCGCGCGCCTGCTGCCGGTGCCGGTGGACAGCGAAGGCCTGTGCACCGATCGCCTGCCGGAACGGCCGCCGCGCCTGATCTGCGTGACGCCTTCGCACCAGTTCCCGACCGGCGCGCTGATGTCGCTGGCGCGCCGTCGCGCCTTGCTCGACTACGCCTGTCGCCACGATTGCTGGATCTTCGAAGACGACTACGACGGCGAGTTTCGTTACGACGCCCAGCCGCATGCGGCCTTGTGCGGCCTCGACGACAGCCGTCGGGTGATCTACACCGGCACTTTCTCGAAAGTGCTGTTTCCTTCGTTGCGCCTGGGCTACATCGTCGCGCCGCCGGGGTTGCGCGACGACCTGATCAGCGCCAAGTGGGTCGACGATTTCGGCTCGCCGGCGATCGAACAGGCCGCGCTTGCGCACTTCCTCGCCGATGGCGGCTTCGAACGCCACCTGCGCCGCACCGCGAAGACCCTCAAACAACGCCGCGACGCCTTGCTGGGTTCCCTGCGCCGCCTGGCCGGCGACGCCGTCGACATCGACGACTCCCATGCCGGCATGCACCTGGTGGTCTGGCTGCGCGGCCGCAACGTCGCGCAGGGCGAGGCCTTCATCGCCTTCGCCCAGAGCCGAGGCCTCGGCCTGTATTCGATCCTGCCGTACTACTTCGAGCCGCCCGCCCGCGCCGGCCTGTTGCTGGGTTTCGGCGCGATGTCGGTGGCGGAGATCGAGGAAGCGGCGCGGGTATTCGCGCTGTGTTTGAGTGAGATGGATTGGGGGAGTGTGGGGTAGGGGAGTGGTCGCCAAGTTCGGCGATGTGGTTGCATCCGCCGTCGTTCGCGCATTGCGTTGCTCCTTGGCCCTTGCCCTTGCCCTTGCCCTTGCTTTTTGCCTTTGCTGTGCGCCGCCAAGCACTCGCGAAGGCAATCGGAGACCCGGAGGGCGGCCTGCATGGATGCAGGCCGTTTTTCATCGGGACAGGGATGTCACGTATGAAAAATCCCTGCGGAGGCACCGCTCGTGCGGGCATGTGATTCAAAGAGAAGCAACTTCTTTGGTTGCCTTTGACCGAAGGGAATCCAGACGGACTTTTGTTGCCTATGACAAAAGAAAGTAACCCGCCACTTTAGTGGCGGAAGCTCTTATCGTTTGATCTTGCTTGTATGAAAGCGATAAGCAAAAGCAGAGCTTCCGTCCGCTAAAGCGGCCGGGTTACTTTCTTTTGCTAAGCCCAAAAGAAAGGTAACCAAAGAAAAGGGCTCTCCTTGCAAGGGCACAGGCCACGAGTGCGATGCTGTCGCCGGGATTTTTCGATAGGACATCCCTGTCCTATCGAAAAACGGCGCACGTCCTGTGCGCCGCCCTCCGGGTCTCCACTTGACCGGCAAAGCGGCAAAGCAGATCAAAATCACGGCAACGGCGCCGTGGTTGAGACAGATACCCATCCCGGCCGGCGATGGCGGCTGGACGAACGCGGTCGCGGCTCGCGCCGCTCCTACCCTGGTAACGTCGTTGCTCTTGCTCTTGCTATGCGTCGCTTGGCACTCGCGAGGGCGATAGAAGACCCAAAGGGCGGCCCGCACGGATGCGGGCCGTTTTTCATCGGGACAGGGATGTCCCGTATGAAAAATCCCTGCGTCGGCACCGCTCGTGCGGGCTGGTGATTCAAAGAAAAGCATTTTTCTTTGGTTACCTTTCTTTTGTTGCTTATGACAAAAGAAAGTAACCCGCCGCTTTAGTGGCGGAAGCTTTTAGCGTTTGATCTTGATCTTACGGGAGCGATACGTCGCAAGACCGCAATAACGATGTCGCGGCTCGCGCCGCTCCTACCCCCGCGACGGCACGCCGCTTTCGATGAACGACACCGGCGTTGATGTTTCTGCGCGTTCCTTGGTCGCGGCTCGCGCCGCTCCTACCCCTGCGCAAGCGAGAGGCTTCGATAGGTGTCGAGTGGCGTTGTTGTTTCTGCGGGTCCCGCGGTCGCGGCTCACGCCGCTCCTACAGGGGCAGAAACCCCTGCCCCAAACGCCGAAACTCAGCGCGAAGCCAGCACCGCCACCACCGCGGCCGCCGCCAGCCAGGCCAGGTCGGTGCCGGTGTTGGCGAGCTGGATCAGGGTCCAGGCGAAATGCGGCCCCAACTTGGTCGCCGCCTCGAGCGGGTCGAGCCCGAGCATGGCGCCGACCTGGGACGAGGCGATGCCCCAGTTGGCCACCACCACGATCACGGCGGTCGCCGCCAGGCCCAGCGCCGCCCGGCGCGGGCCCGGGCGCCAGCCGCCCAGGCGCAGCATCCAGGCGATGTCGAGCGCCCCGAACACCGCCATCCAACTGAACTGATGGTCGTAGGCGACCGAAAACAACACCCAGAACGCCGCGAAACCGAAGGTGCCGAGCAACAGCAGCAGCCAGGAAAACGGGGTGATGCGGCGTTCGCGGCGATCGGCCGAGGCTGGGCTGCGCTGTTCGGTCGGGTGGGCGACGGTCATGGGCGGAACACTGTGGGCGGGGCAAGCCCTACAGCATAGCGGTCCCAGCCCGGTAGAATGGTGCGACTTGTGCTGCGGCACGGCATCCCCATCTTTCCGCCATGTATTCCCGCAGCAGCGAACCCGTCCGTTTCGAGCGCGATTGCGCCGTCGTCCTGGTGCCCCAGGGCGACCAGGTCACCTTGCCCGCGGGCAGCGTCGGCTATATCACCCAGGCCCTCGGCGGCAGTTACACCGTTTTCGTCGAAGGCAACCTGTTCCGCATCGCCGGCCGCGACGCCGATGCGATCGGCAAGGAGCCGCCGGAACCGCTCGAATTGCCGGAGGGCGCCGACGACGAAGCCGTCGAGCAACTGGTGTGGCGGCAGCTGCGCACCTGTTTCGACCCGGAGATCCCGATCAACGTGGTCGAGCTGGGCCTGGTCTACGAGGCCACCGTCAAGCACCGCGACGACGGCCAGCGCATGGTCGAGGTCCGCATGACCCTGACCGCGCCGGCCTGCGGCATGGGCGACATCCTGGTCGACGACGTGCGCGCCAAGCTCGAGATGATCCCGACCGTGGCCGAGGCCGACGTCGAGCTGGTGTTCGACCCGCCGTGGAACCGCAACATGATGTCCGAGGCCGCCCGGCTCGAAACCGGCATGCTCTGAACGGCGCTGCGGCACCGCCGCTGCCGTTCGAACCGCGCGTCGCCGGCCTCCGCCGGCACGCCGCTTAGCGACCTGAACACGCTGAACCGACGCGGCCCCGGGCCGTCGCCGGCATGCCTCGCCCTGTCTCTCGGCGAGGCCATTCATCGCGCCGCTGCGGCACCGGAGCGACGCGTTCATGTTTCCCACGGCGCAGTCGCATGCGCCTGCGCACTGTCGGAATGCGTGACAGAAGACACGTCCGGGGCCCTGTTAATTGGGTCGCGCCGGCTTGAACGCACATTTGTCCAGCGCTTAGCGTGATAACGCGGACCGGGTCATAGCGAGTCCGTACACAAACAGCGCGGACGCTGTCGCGGACGACTCAACATCGGTTCGAGGCAGACCACCGCGCGTTGACGCCGTCATTCGGCACTTCGTTTTTGGGGGTTCCATCCATGTCCGATCGTTCCATGCGCGCGATGCGCAAGCACGCGCTCGCCGCCGCCACCGTGACCGCGCTGTCCTGCGTCGCGATGTCCGCTTTCGCCGCCGATCGCATCAACCTCGCCGCCCTGGCCAATGAAAGCCAGGACGAATTCATCGTCAAATACCGCGACGGCAGCGCCCAGCGCAGCAACGCCGCCACCCTGGAGCGTTCGCTGAGCAGCGCCGCGACCGGTTTCGCCGGCAAGGGCAAGGCGCTCGGCCTCAAGCACCTGCGCCGCACCGCGCTGGGTTCGGACGTGGTCCGCGCCGGCCGCAAGCTCGACCGCGTCGAAGCCGAATCGCTGATGCGCCAGATCGCCGCCGACCCGAACGTCGAATACGTCGAGCCGAACGCGCGCATGTATCCGACCGCCACCCCGAACGACACCCGCTTCGGCGAGCAATGGGGCTATACCGATGCCGACGCCGGCATCAACGCCACCACCGCCTGGGACATCAGCACCGGCACCGGCGTGGTCGTGGCCGTGATCGACACCGGCATCGTCAGCCACACCGACCTCAACGCCAACATCCTGCCCGGCTACGACTTCGTCAGCGACGCCACCGCAGCGCGCGACGGCAACGGCCGCGATTCGGATCCGAGCGATCAGGGCGACTGGTTCGTCGCCGGCGAGTGCGGCCGCACCTACAACAGCAATTCGAGCTGGCACGGCACCCACGTCGCCGGCACCGTCGCCGCGGTGACCAACAACGCCAAGGGCGTGGCCGGCACTGCGTACAACGCCAAGGTCGTACCGGTGCGCGTGCTCGCCAAGTGCGGCGGCAGCCTGGCCGATATCGCCGACGCCATCACCTGGGCCTCGGGCGGTACCGTGTCCGGCGTGCCGGCCAACGCCAACCCGGCCGAAGTCATCAACATGAGCCTGGGCGGTTCCGGCGCCTGCGGTTCGACCTACCAGGCCGCGATCAACGGCGCCGTTTCGCGCGGCACGACCGTCGTCGTCGCCGCCGGCAACAACAACGGCAATGCCGCCGATGCGCGTCCGGCCAACTGCACCGGCGTGATCACGGTCGGCGCGGTCGACAGCGCCGGTGCGCGTTCGGTGTGGAGCAGCACGCAGAAGTCGAACTACGGCGCGGTGGTCGACATCGCCGCCCCGGGTTCGAACATCCTGTCGACGCTCAACGCCGGCACCACCACCCCGGGCGCTGAGAGCTATGCGTCCTACGGCGGCACCTCGATGGCGACGCCGCACGTCGCCGGCGTGGTCGCGCTGCTGCAGGCCAAGGCGACGACGCCGAAGACCCCGGCCGAAATCGAAACCCTGCTCAAGAACACCGCGCGCGCTTTCCCGGCGACGCCGGACCAGCCGATCGGCGTGGGCATCGTCAACGCCAAGGCGGCGCTGGATGCGCTCGGCGGCACCCCGAACCCGGGCACGCAGACCTACAGCAACGGCACCGACTACAACATTCCGGACAACAACACGACCGGCGTGTCGAGCAGCATCGCGGTGTCGGGCCGCACCGGCAACGCGCCGAGCAACGCTTCGGTGACGGTCAACATCATCCACCCGTACAAGGGCGACCTGAAGGTCGACCTGATCGCACCGGACGGTTCGGTCTACAACATCCACAACCGCAGCGGCGGCAGCGCCGACAACGTCAGCGGCACGTTCACCGTGAACCTGTCGAGCGAAGCGCTCAACGGCACCTGGAAGCTGCGCGCGGTCGATGCCGCGGCGGTCGACGTCGGCCGCATCGACACCTGGAGCATCACGTTCTGATGGCGGGCCGACGGTCCGCATAGACCCTGGCGCAACACCGACCCCGGCTTCGGCCGGGGTCTTTTTTTGCCGCGCGGGGCAGGGCATTGGTTCGGACGAATACCCCGCGAACGCGCGATGCAGCGGCGCTCCGGGTGCGCTTCGATGTCCGGACGCGTGGCCGCTGAATGCGCAGTCGCCGAACGCGTGCAGGGCCGAAGCATGGCGGCTCGCGCCGACGGAACACGGGCTCGACGTTGCGGACGGATCGCCCGAGCGTCGCGTCATCGCGGCGCCCAGGTCGGTTCGCACGAAGATGTGTCCGGCGACACTTTTTCGCGCTTGGGGTAGGGGGTTTCTCTGTTTTTACGTTGTGACGTCCGCCACACAAGTGCGTAGCGAATGCGTGATTTATTTCACTTTTACGCCACAAAACGGTGACGTCGATCCCTTGTCGTTGCGGCCGCGCAATCGTTAGCGTGGATCGACGGATCGCATCGGCTTTCGCCGGATGCGCTTCGCGAACAAGTCCGGGCATCGCGGCGTCCTTGTCGTTGCCGACGATCCACCGGACGACTCCGCCGCCACTGCGGCCACTTCAGTTTAGGGGTTCTCAACAGATGTCCGTTCGTTCGAATCGCGTACACGCCCTTGCCGCCGCCACCGCCCTGGTGCTGGCTTCGACCGTCGCCGGCTCGGCTTTCGCCGCCGAGCGCGTCAACCTCAGCGGCCTGCAGACCGCCGCCAAGTTCGACCGATTCATCGTCAAGTACCGCGACGGCAGCGTCGAGCGCAGCAGCACTGCGAGCGTGCAAAGCGCGCTCAGCACCGCCGCGACCGCATCCGCCGGCAAGGTCAAGGGCAAGGCCGCGCTCGGCCTGAAGCACCTGCGCCGCACCGCCATCGGCGCCGATGTCGTGCGCGCCGACCGTGCGCTCGATCGCGCCGAGGCCGAATCGCTGATGCGCCAGATCGCCGCCGACCCGAACGTGGACTTCGTCGAAGTCGACGTGCGCCGCCACGCACTGCTGACCCCGAACGACACCCACTACGGCGTGCAGTACGGCTTCAACGGCACCAACGGCGGCATGCGCGTCGACCAGGCCTGGGACGTCTCCACCGGCAGCGGCGCGGTCGTTGCCGTGCTCGACACCGGCATCACCCCGCACAGCGACCTCAACGCCAACATCCTGCCGGGCTACGACTTCATCACCGACACCTTCGTTTCGCGCGACGGCGACGGCCGCGATTCCAACCCGAACGACGAAGGCGACTGGAATAACGCCACCGAGTGCGACCAGCCCGGCTACGACGTCGACGCCAGCGATTCGAGCTGGCACGGCACCCACGTCGCCGGCACCGTGGCTGCGGTGACCAACAACGCCAAGGGCGTCGCGGGCACCGCGTTCAACGCCAAGGTCGTGCCGGTGCGCGTGCTCGGCCGCTGCGGCGGTTACGACTCCGACATCTCCGACGCCATCGTCTGGGCCTCGGGCGGCAGCGTGTCGGGCATTCCGGCCAACGCCAACCCGGCCGAAGTGATCAACCTCAGCCTCGGCGGCGGCGGCGCCTGCCCGAGCAGCTACCAGACCGCGATCAACGGCGCGGTCGGCCGCGGCACCACCATCGTCGTGGCCGCCGGCAACGAAAGCGCGAACGTCTCGACCTCGACGCCGGCCAACTGCGCCAACGTCATCGCCGTCGCGGCCACCACCTCGACCGGCGCTAAGGCGGGCTTCTCGAACTACGGCACCGGCATCGACGTGTCGGCGCCGGGCGACCAGATCGCCTCGACCCACAACGGCGGCACCACCACCCAGGGCGCCGAGCAGTACGTGTACATGAGCGGCACCTCGATGGCTTCGCCGCACGTCGCCGGCGTGGTCGCGCTGCTGCAGTCGAAGGCGACCACGCCGAAGACTCCGGCCGAGATCGAGACCCTGCTCAAGAACACCGCGCGCGCCTTGCCGGGCGCATGCTCGGGCGGTTGCGGCGCCGGCATCGTCAACGCCAAGGCCGCGCTCGATGCGCTCGGCGGCGGCACCCCGCCGACCGGCGTGCAGACCTACACCAACGGCACCGACGTCGCCATCCGCGACAACGCCACGGTCGAAAGCAGCATCGCCGTGTCGGGCCGCACCGGCAATGCGCCGAGCAACGCCTCGATCTCGGTCAACATCGTCCACACCTACAAGGGCGACCTGAAGGTCGACCTGGTCGCGCCGGACGGCACGCTCTACAACATCCACAACCGCACCGGCTCGGGCACCGACAACGTCATCGGCACCTTCACCAAGAACCTGTCGAGCGAAACGCTCAACGGCACCTGGAAGCTGCGCGTCAACGACAACGCCTCGCAGGACACCGGCCGCATCGACACCTGGAGCATCACGTTCTAAACCCGCCGGCGGGCTGCCCGTGAGGCTCGCCGTGCGTCCAGAACCCCGGTTTCGACCGGGGTTCTTTTTTGGGCCCGCGCGCAGTCACCGAGGTGAACGCATGCCGACTTCCGGCTGTGCCAGATAGCGCGCTCACGTCCGCCAACGAACGCCGGGAGTAAGCTCGGGGCGTCGCCGGCAGCGGGCCGCGACCGGTGGCGGTGCACGCCGCTTCGCAACGCGCGCTGCAACCCCGAACCTCATGCTCATGCGTTCCATCGATACCCGCTTACAGGAGAAGCCCGCATGCCGTTCCCGATCCGTACGTTGTGGCTGTCGTCCACGGCCTTGTTCCTCTCCATTGCGATGACCGCCTGCATGGCCTCCAGCACCACTCCCGACAACACTACCGGCGCGAGATCCCAAGTGAATTCCGAAGTCAATCCGGAAGTGAATCCGAACCCGAAGCGGGCGCCGGCCCAGGTCGGCGAACCCGCTGGCGGCGGCCCGTTCGCGCAGTTCATCGTCAAGTACCGCGACGACAGCGCGCCGCTCAAGCAGCAAGGCACGGTGCAGACGCGCCTGAACCAGACCGCGCAGCGCCTGCAAGGCGTGGCCGGCAAGGGCGGCGCCCCGACCCTGACCTGGAAGCACCGCATGGGCATCAACGCCGACGTGTTCAGCGTCAGCCCGGCGCTCGACCGCGCCGGCGCGCAGCGCCTGATGCAGGCCTTCGCCGCCGATCCGGACGTGCAGTTCATCGAGCCCGACAACCACATCGCGCTCGATCCGATCATCCGCGGGCCGGAGGTCATCGAGAAATAATCGCCGGCGCAACGCGTCGTCGAAACTTCCTGCAAGACTGCAAGAAATTCATTGACGAAAGGCACGCAATCTTCGCTGCGAAGCACAAAAAAACCCCGGCAAAAGCCGGGGTTTTTTATTGCGCCAAAGGTGCCGTCGCGCGTAGGTTTTATCGCTCGGCGAGCGGCGGATTTCGCCTGCGCGAAAGAGTTTTCCGATGCATGACCTGCATCACGAACGGTGCCGTCGAATCGCAGGCCAAACCGTTGCCGCGGCCTTGCACGAAACGTTAGCGTCGAAGTGCGGACGCAACGACGACTGCGATCCGCAATCAAGACACGAAACGCCAGATCGGACACGAGAGCGAACAGGTGCTGGCGAACAGGCCGCCTGCCTTCGATGTTCCGGCGATCACCTTTCGGCCGCGTTTGCGGCTCTACTTCCTTCGGGGGTTCCACCAATGACCAGCAAGTCTCGCAACCGCGTCCGTGCGCGCGGCCTGAACACCGCTCGCGTCGCCGTACTCGCATCCGCGATCGCCGCACTGCCGGCCTTCGCCGCACAACCGCTGTTCGTCGGCGACGCCACGCCGCGCGCCGGTATCGCCGGCAGCCAGGGCTCGTCCGCCCTCGGTCGTGCGCAAAGCCTGGCCGCCGCGCCGGCTACCGCCTCGCTGCGGCTCAAGCGCGCGAATCCCGCTGTGGTCAGCGCGCAAACGCGCGAGATCGAATTGCAGCTCGGCGGCCACCTGGTCAACGCCGTGCTCGACAACGTCCGCGAAACCCGCGGCGGCAGCACCGTCTGGATGGGCCACCTGCGGGGCACCGGCAAGGCCGCCGCCCGCACTGCGCGCGAAGTGCGTCACGACGAACGCAACTCGGTCGCCCTGGTGCGCCGCGGCAACGGCGTCACCGGCAACGTCCGCGTCGACGGCCAGCTGTATCGCATCCGTCCGCTCGCCGACGGCAGCCATGCGGTGATCGAGGTCGACGAAACCCGCATGCCGCCGGACCATGCCGCCGACTACAACGAGGCGAGCCTGCCCCAGATCGATATGCGCGCGGCCGCCACGCAGGCCGCTCGCAGCGGTGGCCTGGTCGGCCCTGCCGCGACCGAACCCGGAGCCACCGCTACCATCCGCGTCCAAGTGGTCGCGACCAACGACGCGGTCACGGCTTATGGCGGCGACATGGAGGCGCTGGTCGAACTGGCCGTCGCCGAAAGCAACCAGGGTTACGTCAATTCCAACGTCGGCATCAACATGGTGCTGGCCAATTACCGCACCGTCCAATACACCTCGGTCGGCGACGGCCACGCCACCGACGTGGACCGCTTCGAAGGTACCAACGACGGCTACATGGACGACATCCACGGTACCCGCGACACCAATGCCGCCGACGTCAACGTCCTGGTCATCAACGACGACAGCAACTGCGGTCGCGCCGCCGCGATCGGGTCGAACGCCGCCACCGCGTTCGCGACCGTCCACTACGATTGCGCGACCGGCTACTACAGCTTCGCCCACGAGATCGGCCACCTGCTGTCGGCCCGTCACAACCCGCAAAACGATCCGAACACGCAGCCTTACGCTTACGGCCACGGCTACCAGTACATGCCCGCGCAGGGCGCTCGCTGGCGCACCATCATGGCTTACCAGTGCCCGGGCACGGCCTGCACCCGCCTGAACTACTGGTCCAATCCGGACGTCACTTACGGCGGCGTGGCGATGGGCACGGCCGATGTGAACCACAACCAGCGCGTACTGGTGCAGACCAAGGCGGCGATGGCGGCATTCCGCGCCGACCCGGGCGCCAATGTCGCACCGGTGGCGAACTTCAGCTCCAGCGCCAGTGGCCTGACGGTGAACTTCACCGACAGCTCCACCGACAGCGACGGCAGCATCGCCTCGCGCAGCTGGAACTTCGGCGACGGCACCAGCTCGACCGCGACCAACCCGAGCAAGACCTACACCGCGGCCGGCACCTACAGCGTGGTGCTGACGGTCACCGACGACGATGGCGCCACCCACAGCAAGACCGCCTCGGTCACGGTCAACGCCAGCGGCGTGCAGACCTACAGCAACGGCACCGACGTCAACATCCCGGACAACAACGCCACCGGCGTGAGCAGCAGCATCGCCGTGTCCGGGCGCAGCGGCAACGCGCCGAGCAATGCCAGCGTCTCGGTCAACATCGTCCACCCGTACAAGGGCGATCTGATCGTCGACCTGATCGCGCCGGACGGCTCGGTCTACAACATCCATAACCGCAGCGGCGGCAGCGCCGACAACGTCACCGGCAGCTTCACCAAGGACCTGTCGAGCGAACCGCTCAACGGCACCTGGAAGCTGCGCGCGGCCGACCGCGCCTCGCAGGACGTCGGCCGCATCGACACCTGGAGCATCACGTTCTGATCGGCTTCGCGTTTTGAGGAACCTCCCTCCGGAGGGACCTCGTGTACGGGGAAGTCCCGGCTTCTGAGGAGCCGGGCTTCTGAAATACCGGCGGGCTTAGGGGAGTCCGCTTTCCGCTCGACGATGGTCTGAAACGGCCGTGGCGGGATGCGATCCGGACGCGGACCGCAGCTCGCTGCGGACGCGCTCGCCCGGCATCCGGCCCTTCGCCTCGAGGGGCCGGATGCTCCGGGCCGGTCCAGGCCTCGTCGCGGAACTTCGCCACCACGTCGTCCTTCCCAACATGGAGCAAGTAATGAAACGACTGACCGCTTCCCTGGCCCTGCTCGCACTGTCGATCGGCAGCGCGCTCGCCGCCCCGACCCTGCGTCCGGCGGCTTTCGACAATGCCCGTCTCTCGCGCATCGACCGCATCGCCCTGCGCAGCATGCCGGCGGTGGACGTCGCCAAGCTGCGCGCCGAAGACCTTAAGCGCGGCCGCAACGAAGCGCCGCGCTTCGCCACCTCGCTGCCGGTGGACATGAACACCCTCAACAGCGGCACCTGGGAAGACCTCGACGCCGACCATGCGGTCTGGCGCACGCGTATCGAATCCAAGAACGCGCTGACCCTGAATTTCCATTTCGATCAGTTCAAGCTGCCCGCCGGCGCACGCATGCTGATCTATCCGGCCGACCAGGCCCCGGGCTCCAACGCCTCGCGCGTGCGCAGCTTCACCGCGGCCGACAACAACGCCTTCAACGAGCTGTGGACGCCGGTGGTGATCGGCGACGAGGCAGTGATCGAAGTGGTCGTGCCGCGCGCCAAGGTCGGCGAGCTCAAGCTGCACCTGGCCGGCGTCCAACACGACTACAAGGGCCTCGGTCGGCTCGCGCGCGAAGCCGCGCTGGAGCAGGCCACCGGCGTGTCGGGCAGCTGCAACATCGACGTCGTCTGCCCCGAAGGCAACGCCCACCGCGACGTGATCCGCTCGGTCGCGGCCTACTCCAAGCAGGGCACGATGTGGTGCACCGGCTCGTTGGTCAACAACACCGCCAACGACAAGAAGATGTACTTCCTGACCGCGAACCACTGCGGCATGACCACCGCGGCGATCGCCGCGAGCATGGTGGTGTACTGGAACTACCAGAACTCGACCTGCCGCGCCCCGGGCTCGTCCTCCAGCGGCGCCAACGGCGACGGCTCGCTGTCGCAGTCGCAGACCGGTGCGGTGGTCCGCGCGACCAACGCCGCGTCCGACTTCACCCTGCTCGAACTCAACACCGCCGCCAACCCGGCCCACAACCTGTTCTGGGCCGGTTGGGACCGCCGCGACCAGAACTTCTCCGGCGCGACCGCAATCCATCATCCCAACGTCGCCGAGAAGCGCATCAGCCACTCGACCACCGCGACCCAGATCAGCGGCTACAACGGCGCCAGCGGCAGCACCCACCTGCACGTGTTCTGGCAAGCCAACGGCGGCGTGACCGAGCCGGGTTCGTCGGGTTCGCCGGTCTACAGCCCGGAGAAGCGCGTGCTGGGCCAACTGCACGGCGGCCCGTCGAGTTGCTCGGCCACCGGCGCCAACCGCAGCGACTACTACGGCCGTATCTTCACCTCCTGGACCGGCGGCGGCTCCGCTGCCACGCGCCTGAGCAACTGGCTCGACCCGTCCGGCACCGGCGCGCAGTTCATCGACGGCATCGACTCCAGCGGCACGCCGACCAATACCCCGCCGGTGGCCAATTTCAGCTCGAGTGCTAGCGGCCTGACGGTCAACTTCACCGACAGCTCCAGCGACAGCGACGGCAGCATCGTCTCGCGCAGCTGGAACTTCGGCGACGGCACCACTTCGACGGCGACCAACCCGAGCAAGACCTACAACACGATCGGCACCTACACCGTCACCCTCACGGTCACCGACGACGACGGCGCCACCCACACCAAGACCGCTTCGGTCACGGTCGGCACCGGCGGTGCGCAGACCTATACCAACGGCAACGACGTCAACATTCCCGACAACGCCACGGTCGAAAGCTCGATCGTCGTGTCCGGCCGCAGCGGCAACGCGCCGGCCAGCACGCCGATCGCGGTCAATATCGTCCACACCTACAAGGGCGACCTGAAGGTCGACCTGGTGGCGCCGGACGGCACCCTCTACAACATCCACAACCGCACCGGCGGCAGCGCCGACAACGTCACCGGCACCTTCAACAAGAACCTGTCGAGCGAAGCGCTCAACGGCACCTGGAAGCTGCGCGTCAACGACAATGCGAGCCAAGACACCGGCCGCATCGACAGCTGGAGCATCACGTTCTGATCGACTGGGCATCGATACGATGACCCTGTAAAACCCCGGCTTCGGCCGGGGTTTTTCTTTGCGCAACCCATTTCGAGTCGCTGGCGGATCTGCCTGTGGGGCATAGAGGCATGGAGGCGACGATGTCGATGGAGCGGGCGAGGCCGGCCGTGCCGAGCGGCAGAGACCCGGGCGCACCTTCGACGGCACGAACGCACCGCTCCCTGCCGAATGCCGCCGTTCTCGATGGGGCAAGCCGTAGTCGAAGAGGTATCTTTCCGCGCGGGAATGGCATCGGAAAAGCGGCGCCGGCGATGGGCCGTCGACGCGGCTGCGTCGGAGTTCCCCGGGTTCGTGTCGTGCATTGCATCATGAACGCGGACGGGTTCTCAGTTTCAATTTCCGCTCCGGCACACCGATTTCAATCGAAACAAATCTTCGTTGTATGCGTGACGTCAGGCACGGATGCGATGTCGACTCGACGCGTTTGCGTCTTGTTGTGCGCGACGCGTGTGCCTCAGAGTCGCGCCGTGGTCGCAAAGGCACGGTAGCAACGCGCACCACGCGTCGTAGAAAAAACGCACGCTCAGGGGAAGCATGCGGCCTCGCCTGCATCAAACGCTGGAGCATCCAGTTCCCATCGCCTGACCCCGTCGCCATCGCCATTGTCGAACACTCCGGCCCAGCCGGCGTCGCGGTCTTGCCTCTACTACGGACGGAGAGACTCATGAAACGACTTTGTGGTTCCTTGCTGCTGCTCGGACTGTCGATCAGTGCCGCACTTGCTGCCCCGGCCACGCGCCCGGCAGCGTTCGATCACGCCAACATCTCGCGCCTGGACAAGATCGCGCTGCGCGCGATGCCGGCGGTGGACGTCGCCAAGTTGCGCGCGGAAGACCGCGTGCGCGAAGCGCGCAATGAGATTCCTCGCTTCGCCGCCTCGCTCGATCTCGACATGACGCCGTTGAACTCGGGCGTGTGGGAGAAGCTGGATGCCGACAACGTCATCTGGCGCCAGCGCGTGCGTTCGGACAAGGCGCTGTCGTTGAACTTCGGTTTCACCCAGTACCACATGCCGGCCGGCGGCCGTCTGCTGGTGTATCCGGCGACGCAGACCGCAGGCGGCGATCGCAGCCTGATCCGCGAATACACCGACCGCGACAACAATCCCTCCGGCCAGTTGTGGACGGCGATCGTGCCCGGCGAAGAGGCGGTGATCGAAGTGGTCGTGCCCGCCGCAAAAATGGGCGAGCTGAAGCTGCATCTGACCAAGCTCGGTCACGACTATGTCGGCTTCGGACCGCTCGCGCGCCGCCTGGCTGCGGCAGCAAGCGGCGAAAAGGGCGTCTCGGGCGCCTGCAACATCGACGTGGTCTGCCCCGAAGGCGACGGACGTCGCGACATCATCCGCTCGGTCGCGGCCTACTCGAAGAACGGCTCGCTGGCCTGCACCGGCTCGTTGGTCAACAACACCGCCAACGACAAGAAGATGTACTTCCTGACCGCGCACCATTGCGGCATGGGTACGGCGTCGACCGCGGCCAGCATCGTGGTGTACTGGAACTACCAGAACTCGACCTGTCGCCCGCCGAACACGCCCGCCAGCGGCGCCAACGGCGACGGCTCGATGGCCAACACCCAGTCCGGATCGACCTACAAGGCGACTTACGCGACCTCCGACTTCACGCTGCTTGAACTGAACACGCCGGCCAACCCTGCGTTCAATCTGTTCTGGGCCGGTTGGGACCGCCGCGACCAGAACTATCCGGGTGCCATCGCGATCCATCACCCGAACGTGGCCGAGAAGCGCATCAGCAATTCGACCGAGCCGACTTCGTTCGTGGCCTGGGGCGGCGGCGCCGGCACCACCCACTTGCGCGTGCAGTGGCAACCGACCGGCGGCGTCACCGAGCCGGGTTCCTCGGGTTCGCCGATCTACAGCCCAGAGAAGCGCGTGCTGGGTCAGTTGCATGGCGGCCCGTCGAGCTGCAGCGCCACCGGCACCAACCGCAGCGATTACTACGGCCGCGTGTTCACCTCGTGGACCGGCGGCGGCGCGGCGGATTCGCGCCTGAGCAACTGGCTCGACCCGGGCAACACCGGTGCGCAGTTCATCGACGGCCTGGATTCGGGCGGCGGCACGCCGAACAATCCGCCGGTGGCGAACTTCACCTCGTCGGTCAGCGGCCTGACCGCGACCTTCACCGACAGCTCCACCGACAGCGACGGCAGCATCGCCTCGCGTAGCTGGAACTTCGGCGACGGCACCACCTCGACCGCGACCAACCCGTCCAAGACCTACAGCACCGCCGGTACCTATACCGTCACGCTGACCGTCACCGACGACGATGGCGCGACCAACACCAAGACCGGCACGGTCACGGTGTCGGGCGGCCCGGGTGCGCAGACCTACACCAACGAGACCGACGTGGCGATCAGCGACAACGCCACCGTGGAAAGCTCGATCACCGTGTCCGGCCGCAGCGGCAACGGCTCGGCGACCACGCCGATCCAGGTGACGATCTACCACACCTACAGGAGCGACCTGAAGGTCGACCTGGTGGCGCCGGACGGCACGGTCTACAACATCCACAACCGCACCGGCGGCAGCGCCGACAACGTCATCGGCACCTACACCAAGAACCTGTCGAGCGAACCGCTCAACGGTACCTGGAAGCTGCGCGTCAACGACAATGCGAACCTGGACACCGGCCGCATCGACAAGTGGAGCATCACGTTCTGATCCACCGACGCCGCGCGCCGTAACGGCGCGCGGCGTTTCCATCGGCGCTTCTCCGTGCGCGGGGAAGCGCCATGGACGAAGTCCTGTTGGTGAATGGAATTCCGCGCGGCCCGGCGACCTCGCCGCGTGCACCCCGATCCAAAGACGCGCCATGCGTCATCGCAGACCACTGCGCCGTTCTGCCGTACGCATCACGAAAGCGAGGCATGGCCGCGACGGGCGACGCTTGTCAGCCCACGTGCCGCGTACCCAGCATGGTGGCCGCACCCACCGCATCGCTGTCCAACGTACCGGTACATGGAGAGTTTCCCAATGCGCTTCCAATACGCCGCGCTGCCCCTGTTGCTGGCCTTGTCCGCCGGCGCCAAGGCCGCCGATGATCTGCCTGTCTTCGTCACCGCCAAATACACCAACAGCGCGCAGTTGCAACGCATCGCGTCGCGCTTCCAGCATCTGATCGTCGACCGCGAGGCCAAGACCGTCCGCGTCGAAGCCATGCCGGAGGATCTGGCCGCGCTGAGCCGCGCCGGCTTCAAGTACGAGGTCGATCGCGACGCGACCGAGAAACTGCAACGCCTGCAGACCGCGCTGCAAAGCTCCGCGCTCGGCATCAAGAGCATTCCCGGTTATGCCTGCTATCGCACGGTCGAGGAAACCTATACGACCATGGACCAGCTGGCGGCGAGCAAGCCGCAGTTGGCGCGCGTGACCAACATCGGACCGAGCTGGCAGAAGACCCAGAGCGCCGGCACCGGCTACGAGATGAAGGTGCTCAAGCTGACCAATTCGGCGACCGACGCCGCGCTGCCGAACAAGCCGACCCTGGTGTTGTTCGGTTCGATCCACGCGCGCGAGTACACGCCGGCCGAAACCGTCACCCGTTTCGCCGAATGGCTGGCCAACAACTACGGCACGAACGACGAGGCGACCTGGCTGCTCGACAACTTCGCCTTCCAGTTCGTGCTGCAGGCCAACCCCGACGGCCGCAAGAAGGCCGAGGCGGGCTCGTCCTGGCGCAAGAACGTCAACAACAGCAACGGCGCCTGCAGCGCTTCGTCGATCGGCGTCGACCTCAACCGCAACTTCCCCTATCACTGGAACAGCGCCGCCGGCGGCTCCAGCGGCAACGCCTGCGCCGAGACTTATCGCGGCCCGCTCGCGGCCTCCGAGCCGGAGACGCAGAACCTGATGCGCCTGGTCGCCGGCACCCGCAACAGCAGCGGCGTGTACACCGGCGGCATCTTCCCGGACCGCCGTCCCGACGACGTCAACACCGCCGCACCCGAGGATTACCAGGGCATTTTCATGGACATCCACAGCGCCGCCCAACTGGTGCTGTGGTCGTGGGGCGACACCAGCAATCCCGCGCCGAACAGCGCGGCGCTGCGTGCGCTCGGCCGGCGCATGGCCTTCCACAACAACTACCGCCCGCAACAATCCGACGAGCTCTACGCCACCGACGGCACCACCGACGACACGATGTACGGCCTGCTCGGCGTGCCGGCGTACACGATCGAGCTGGGCGTATCGTTCTTCGAGAGCTGCAGCACCTTCCAGGGCACGACCCTGCCGGACAACCTGAAGTCCCTGCGTTACGCCGCGCGCAGCCTGTGGGCACCGTACAAGCTGCCGTCCGGCCCCGACACCACCGCGGTCAGCGTGTCTTCGGCGACCGTGCCGGCCGGCACCCCGGTCACGCTGACGGCGACCGTCGACGACAGCGTGTTCAACCAGAGCAACGGCACCGAGCCGGTGCAGAACATCGCCTCGGCGCGGGCCTACCTCGATGCGCCGCCGTGGGCGGCCGGCGCGGTCTCGTATCCGCTCAACGCCAGCGACGGCAGCTACAACAGCAGCCGCGAAGTCGTGACCGCGAGCATACCGACCACCGGCCTGGCCAGCGGCGTGCACACCTTGTACGTGCAGGGCACCGATGCCGCCGGCAAGCCCGGCACGCCGAACGCAGTGCGCTTCACCGTCGGCGGCACCGGTCCCATCAATACCCCGCCGGTCGCGAATTTCACTTCCAGCTCCAGCGGTCTCAGTGTGAACTTCACCGACAGCTCCAGCGACAGCGACGGCAGCATTGTGGCGCGCAGTTGGAACTTCGGCGACGGCACCACCTCGACTGCGACCAACCCGAGCAAGACCTACGCCGCATCGGGCACTTATACGGTCACCCTGACGGTCACCGACGACGATAACGCCAGCCACAGCAAGACCGCCTCGGTTACGGTCAGCGGAGGCGGCGGCACCCAGACCTACAGCAACGGCACCGACGTGCAGATCCCCGACAACGCCACGGTCGAGAGCAGCATCGTGGTGTCCGGCCGCACCGGCAACGCACCGAGCGACGCTTCGATCGCGGTCAACATCCTGCACAGCTACAAGAGCGATCTGAAAGTCGACCTGGTGGCGCCGGACGGCACTCTCTACAACATCCACAACCGCAGCGGCGGCAGCGCCGACAACGTCGTCGGCACCTTCATCAAGAACCTGTCGAGCGAGCCGCTCAACGGCACCTGGAAGCTGCGCGTCAACGACAACGCCACCCAGGACACCGGCCGCATCGACAGTTGGAGCATCACCTTCTGATCGTTTCCGCATCGTAGGCAAGTTGCAGCGCGCATCCCCGGCTTTGGTCGGGGATGCGCGTTTGTGGGGGAGTGCATGCGGCCTCGGGGCGCGTTCGCTGCCGCTTGTTGCGCTGCATGATTTACACGATCGGCGTCCGTTACGGCGATGTTTCCATCGTCGAAACAGTGAAAATTTCGCGGTTTTAGTATCGATTTCGCCCTCCAGGCGTGCGCCGTAAGCGGTTACTGCGCGTATGCATGACCGAGGTCACGAACGCGAATGTGCGCTCGAACAGGTTGTCGCTTGTTCGTCATATCGGATCGCGCTTAGGGTCGAGTCCCGGGCGTATCGGAACGTTTCCCCCCGCACCGTTCGGCGCCGCTTTCACGCGCAGCAAACTCTCGCGACGAACCGCACTCTGCGGCCGTCATCCCAGTCCATCGCGTCCCTGCGCCGATGCCGCCCGCATCCGGCCGGGCGACGCCGAACAGGAGCGCCTTCCGTGAACAAGCACTTTGCCCCGTTGCCCGCCTTGCTAGCCCTCGCATTGTCCGCCGCCATCGCACCGGCGGTGGCGCAGACGCACAGCCACGATCACGCACGTCCGGCCGATGCCACCGACGATCCGTTCCAGCCGGTGTTCATCGTCACCTCGCGCGAGACCTTCGATGCCGGCGTGCAGTCGCTCGCGCGCAACGCCACCGGCGTCAGCAATCCGGCCGGTGCCAAGCTGGTGGTGGCCGAACTGAAGACCTATCAACTCGCGGATGTGACCCGTCATGTCCACGAGAAAGAAAAGCGCTGCGGCGGTTTCGTCGCCTTCGAGACGCGCGCCGAGGCCGAAGCCTTCGTGCGCAGCGAGCGCAGCGTCGAAGCGATGAACACCAAGTTCGCCACCTACACCATCGACAACCAGGCGACGGTGAATCCCTGGCTGAGCCAGGTCGCCGAAGCGAACATCCGCGGCACCATCAGCCATTTGTCGACCCAGTACCCGAACCGTTACTACGCCTCCAGCCACGGCCGCACCTCGGCGACCTGGATCAAGGACACCTGGGCCGGGCTGGCCAACGGCCGCAGCGACGTCACCGCCGAGCTCTATACCGGTTGCACCACGTGTTCGACCCAGCCCTCGGCGATCCTGACCATCCAGGGCAGCGAGCTGCCGAACGAAGTGGTGGTGCTGGGCGCGCACCTGGATTCGATCTCCAGCAGCGGCAGCGGCGATTCGATGAACGCGCCGGGCGCCGACGACGACGCCTCCGGCATCGCCACCCTGACCGAAGTGCTACGCGTGGCCATGGCGAGCGGCTACAAGCCCAAGCGCACGATCAAGTTCATGGGCTATGCCGCCGAAGAAGTCGGCCTGCGCGGTTCCAAGGCGATCGCCACCGATTTCAAGAACCGCGGCGTCAACGTGGTCGGCGTGCTGCAGTTGGACATGACCAACTACCGCACCAGCGGTGCGCCGGCGGTGCGTCTGGTCAGCGATTACTCGAATTCCAGCCTGCAGCAGTTCCTACGCGATCTGTACACGACCTACATCGGCGGCACCGTCGGCAGCTACACCTGCGGCTACGGTTGCTCCGACCATGCCTCCTGGACCTCGGCCGGTTTCCCCGCGGCGATCTACTTCGAGGGCGGCACCTCCAGCGGCGGTTACTTCGGGTCCATCCATACGCCCAACGACACCCTCGCCAACATGGGCAACTCGGCCGCCAACAGCGTGCCCTTCGCCAAGCTCGGCCTGGCCTTCCTCGGCGAGCTCGGCAAGACCGCCGGTACCGGCCCGGGTCCGGGCACCCAGACCTATACCAACGGCACCGACTACGCGATCAACGACAACGCCACCGTCGACAGCCCGATCACCGTGTCCGGCCGCACCGGCAACGCGCCGACCAGCGCCTCGGTCTCGGTCAACATCATCCACACCTATCGCGGCGACATTAAGGTCGACCTGGTCGCGCCGGACGGCTCGCTCTACAACATCAGCAACCGCGCCGGCGGCAGCGCCGACAATCTGAGCGGCACCTTCAACTTCAACCTGTCGAGCGAACCGCTCAACGGCACCTGGAAGCTGCGCGTCAACGACAACGCCAACAACGACGTCGGCCGCATCGACACCTGGAGCATCACCTTCTGATGCCGGCCGGTAATTGATCGAACCGAAACGGGCTCCGCGATGGAGCCCGTTTCTTTTGCGGTCCCGATGCGGTCGGCGGTAGTCGTGGGCTTTGATCGTGCGGCAGTGACGGCGAATGCGGCAGGGTGCCGTGCCGGCCGGCCTGCGATTTGGATCGAGGCAGCAGCGCTGCGGCCCTTGCCGCGACCTCGTCCGTCCGCGTTCGCGGCAGTGCAAACCCTTGATTTTAAGGCTGTTCTGGCCATGCCGGCGTCGTTGTCGCCAAGGTGAATCCTCTCTGAATCCGCCCCGACGTTTTCAGGCGCACCTTTCTACTTTCCCTCTGAACCGCCCGCAGTCGGGGCGAACCGATGCCGTGTCCCGGAACGGTTCGCGCTCGAACGCAGGCCGATCGCTGCGGCGTTCGCATCGAGACCACTCAGGGGAACAGCACCATGACTTTGCGTACTTGGATCGCGGCGGCACGCCGCCGGGCCGAGCCCGTGGCCGCAGCTCGCACAGCCGGGGCTGAACGGAAACGGCCGCGCAGGTTCAGGATCGCCTGCCTGTGGATGCTCGCGGCCTCGTCGTTGTGGGCGGGCAGCGGTTTTGCTGCGACTTATACGGTCACCGGCCTGGGCGATGCCGTCGGCACCTGCACGGGCACCAGTCCGAATTTCAGCTGTCCGACGCTGCGCGCGGCGATTATGGCGGCCAATCTGACCGTCGGGGTCGCCGATACGATCGCGTTCAGCGTCTCGGGAACGATAGGCGTCACCTCGGCCTTGCCGCCGATCACCGATACGCTGAGCATGAACAACAGCGGCATCACTCTTAACGGCGGCGGGGGAAGCTACAACGCCATCCGATTCTCCGGTGCCGGCGCCAGCGGGAGTCTGCTGCAGAACTACGTCATTACGAATTTCAATCAAACCCTGGTATCCGCCGATAGCGGTGCGGCCAACGTCGCCATTACCGGAAATACGCTGACGGGTAACGCGACGACCTTCGACGCCATCCGATGCCTGGATAGCGACAATTGCAGCGTTACGAACAATACGCTGAGCGGAAATTTTGCCTACGGCATCAGCTACTACAACTTTGTTTCCATCGCCGGATACAACGGAACCATCACCGGTAACATCATCAACGCGACCACGATCAACAGCGGTATCGGCGTGGGCAGCGGCAGCAACGTGATCGTCAGCAACAATCAGCTGTCGGCGTCGAACGGCTGCGGCATCAATCTGTATCAGAACTTCGCGGCCGGAAATACCAACAGCAACACCGTCACCAACAACACCCTCTCCGGCGGAACCGGCACCGGCATTTGCCTGACCGATGCCCAAGGAGCGCAGACCAACAGCAACACCATTCAGGGAAACAGCATCACCGGCATGGGCGGGGACGGTATCCGGCTGAGTTCGTCGGGGGCCGGCGGGATCGCCAGCAATTCGATCACCGGCAACACCGTCACCGGTAACGGCGGCGACGGCGTCAGCATCATCGGCGCCAACGCGCAGAACAACTTCGTTGCGGCCAACATCAATATTTCCGGTAACGGCGGCCTGGGCATCGATCTCGGCACCAGCGGCGTGACCGCTAACGATGCAGGCGATACCGACACCGGGCCGAACGGGCTGCAGAACTTTCCGGTGATCGCCGGCATCAACGGCAATGCCGTCAGCTTCACCCTGAACACGACGGCGAACGCCAACGGTTACCGGATCGATTTCTACAACAATACCGGCGGCCTGGATCCCACCGGCTTCGGCGAAGGCCAGGCCTGGCTGGGCAGTTGCATCGTCACCACTTTCAGCGCCACGGTGCCCAGCAGTTGCACCATTGCGGGAGTGAGCGCGGCGAGTTTACGCATGACCGCGACGCGCTGTCTTACCGCGGCCTGCACCAGCGGAGCGACCTCGGAGTTCAACGGCCCTGCGACCACCGATCTGCGCATCACCAAGACCGATGGCCAGACGATCTATGCGCCGGGCCAGACCATCGCTTATACGATCGTCGTGACCAACGCCGGCACGAGTTCGGTGAGCGGCGCCGTCTTCACCGACCCGGCCGTGAGCGGGGTGACGGTCGCCAGCGTGACCTGCGGCAGCCCGACCGCGGGCTCGGCCTGTCCTTCCGCGGCCAACACCACGGTGGCCCTGATGCAGGGCGCGGGCATCGTCATTCCCACTTTGACCCCGGGCGGCAGCGTGACGTTTACCGTCAATATAACGGTCGCCGCGGCCCGGACCGGCAGCCTGACCAATACCGCGGCGATCGCCGTGCCGGTCGGCGTGAGCGAGAATGCCGCGGCCGACAACACCGCTTCGGACACCGACGGCATGCAGCCCAGCTTCGGCGTTTGCGATTCGCGGCTGTGGCTGGAGCAGTCGCCGGGCGCGCCGACGCCGACCACGCTCTATCAGATCGGCACCAACGCCAATCCGTTGACCTTCAATGCCGTCGGCACGGCTGCGGTGGTGTACAACGCGGTCGGTTACAACCCGGCCGACAACTACCAGTACGGCCTGATCACCCCGACCAGCAATACCTTGGTGCGGATCGGCTCGGACGGCGCGGCCGTCAGCCTGGGCGCCGTCAGCGGATTGCCGGTCGCGACCTATATCAGCGGCGCGTTCGGCACGGCCGGCAATGTTCTTTACGTTAAGAGCAACCTCGCCGCCGGCACGACCATGTACGCGATCAACGTGACCACGATGACCGCGACGCCGGTCAGCCTGAGCGCGGCGATCGATATCGCCGACTGGGCCTGGGTCAATGGTCTGTTGTATGGCGTCACCCTCACCGGCCAATTGGTGTCGGTGAACCCGAGCACCGGCGCGGTGGCGAATATCGGTGCGTCCAACAGCCTGCCCGACGGCTATTTCGGCGCCATGTACGGCGCGCCCAACGGGCTGTACGGCTCGGGCAACAACCCGCCCAGCGGCTTCTACAAGTTCGATCTGGCCACCGGTACCGCCACCCTGATCAGCGGCGCGCCCGGTTCGAGCGCCAACGACGGCTCCAATTGCCCGACCGCGAACATCACCTTCGGCGCCGATCTTCAGATCACCAAGACCAACACACCGGTCTCCGGCCCGAACGATCTGGCCACCGACAGCTATACGCCGGACACGGCACGCACCTACACCGTCGTGGTCACCAATGCCGGTCCGTTCGGTGCCGCCAATGCGGTCTTCACCGATCCGGCGATCGCTAATTTCACTGTGAGCTCGGTGACCTGCGGCAGCCCGATCGGCGGAGGCGTCTGCCCGAGCGTGGCCAATACCACCGTCGCACTGATGCAGGGCAGCGGCATCGTGATTCCGTCGCTGCCGTATAGCAGCAATACCTCGAGCAGCGTCACCTTCAGCGTCACCGGAAGCATTGCCGCGGGTGCGACCGGCGCCCTGGCCAACCTCGCCGCCGTCGCGGTCGGGGCGGGCACCAGCGACGTCACTGCGGCCAACAACAGCGCCACCGACACCGACACGCCGACCGGCACGATCGTGATCGTCAAGGACGCGGTGCCGAACGATGCCCAGGACTTCGCCTTCACCACGACCGGCACGGGCTTGAGCGCTTTCAGTCTCGACGACGATGCCGACGGCACCTTGTCGAACACGCGCACTTTCACCGGCCTGGAGCCGGGCAGCTATACGGTGACCGAGGCCGCGATCGCCGGTTGGTCGTTGACCGGATTGAGTTGCAGCGACCCGGACAGCGGTACCGCCGCCGACCTCGCCAACCGCATCGCGACGATCGATGTCGATTCCGGCGAAACCGTGACCTGCACGTACACCAACAGCAAGCGCGCGGTGCTGCGCCTGCAGAAGGCCTTGCCCTTGGGACGTTTCGTAGCGACCGATCAATTCGCCTTGCAGATCGCAGGCAGCGGCGCGCCGGCGCCGGTGACGACGACCGGCACCGGCACCACGGCGACCGGCACGGTGAGCCTGGACCCCGCGGCTGCAGGCACGCCGTACACCTTGTCGGAAACCGCGGCCGCGGGTACGGATCTCAACAACTACACCGCGACCTACGCTTGCAGCAACGCCCTGGTGGGCGGGCAAACGCCGAGCGGCAGCGGCGGCAGTTTCAGCCTGACCCCGGTGGCCGGAGACGACCTGACCTGCACGCTCACCAACACGCGCAAGCCCTTGGCCGACCTGACGATCAGCAAGACCAATACCATGGCCAATGGCCCGGACGACCAGGCCAACGACACGCTGACTCCCGGGGCGGCCACGACGTATACGCTGGTGGTGACCAATCGTGGTCCGGATGCGGTGACCGGCGCGGTATTGCGGGATCCGTCCGCGAGCCGCGTGCGCCTGAGCTGCCCGGGGCCTGCGACGTGTGCCGGTGCGGCCTGCCCCTCGGCGACGTTGACGACGGCGCAACTGGATGCCGGCGTGGCGCTGGGCGCGATGGCGCTCAACGATACGGTCACGGTGGCTTTGGCGTGCACCGTGCAATAAACGGCGAGTCGGCCTCGGGCTATCGCGTCAATCGGCGCGTGCGAACTTGTCCAGGGCCGCGCGGGCCAGGCGGGTTGAGGCATGCTCCGGTCCGAGCCAGCGTGCGGCGGTGTCGCGCATCCGGATCAGAGAGAGGCGCGCTTGCTCGCGGTCGCCCTGTTGTAGGGCGATCTCGGTGCGCAATTGGTAGATGTTGGTCAGCGCGAAGCGGGCGCGGACCTGGGGCAGGGCGGCTTCGACTTGCGGCGTCAAGGCGATCAGTTGCGCCTCGGCGCCCTTCAGGTCGCCGAGGTTGTAGCTGATGACTGCGCGCGAGAAGGCAATCCGGAATCGCAGGGTATGCGATGGGCCGAAATAGCGTTTCGCGTCGGTTTCGGTTTCGGCGAGCAGGCGCAGGGCTTGGGCCGCATCGTCGCCGAGGTTGCGCGTGGCCAGGGCCCGGGCGTAGTAAAGTTTCGGCGCGAACACCGGCGTCTTCTGCCGGTTCGCTTCGGCGATGAACGAGGCGAGCTGTTTCATGCCTTCGTCTTTCAGCGTCGCAGCGACTGCGGCCGGCATCGCCGCCGGTTTGCGATGCAGCAGCATCACGCCGAGGTCCGCTTCCGCGCGCAGCCTGAGTTCGTGCTTCGGGCCGTAGGAGGCGCGCATGATCGCTACCGCGCGTCGCATTTCGTCGAGGTGCTCGGCGTAGCTGTTCTCGTCGAAAAAGTAGATTTGCGTCGACACTCGCAGTGCTTCGGCGTACTCGGGATGCGACGGGCCGTAACCGGCGCGCAGGATCTCCCGGCCGCGGGCGATCGAAGTCCGGCAATCCTCGGGTCGGTCGCCGGCGCATTGGCTGTCGGCCAGCACCACCCAGGCGCGGCCGGTGTCCGGGTGGCGCTCGCCCAGGTTGCGGCGACGGTCGTCGAGCAGTTGCCGGGCGATGGTCTGTGCTTCGGCGTAGCGCTCTTGCACCGTCAACAGGCGTACCAGTCTTTCGCGGGCGAGATTGGCGAGTTGCGAAGGCTCGTCGGCCGACCGCGCGATCGCCTGGCGCAGGTCGGCTTCGGCTGCGGACAGATTCAACAAGCGCGTATTCCAGTGGCCTCGCAAGGTCAGCAGCTCGACATAGGGCGCGGGCTCGGCGTCGAGGCGCGTGCGCGCCAGCGCTAGCGCCCGGTCGAGGTTTTGTCGCGCTTGCCGGTGCTCGCCCAGCTCCCATTCGCTGCGGGCGATTTCGGTCAGCAGGCGCAGGCGGGTGGAGCGGCTCGCGTCGTCGTCGGGCAGCGCCTGCAGGGCTTGTCCTGCAATCTCGCGCGCCTGGGTGTGGCGTGCCTGCAGATTCAACAGCGAGGCCAGGGTGGCCTGGGTCTCGGCCGAGGCCGCATCCCCACCGCCGCGCACCTGCGAGGCTTCACCGGCGAGGCGAGTGGCGCCGTGGTAATCGCCGATCACCGCGTGGCTGCGCGCCAGCGAGGTCAGGGCGCCGGCGAATACGCGCGGTTGTTCTTCCAGACCGAGCTTGCGGATCTTCGTCTCGACCTTGCGCAACAGCTCGCTCGACGAGAACGGCGTATCGCCGAGGCCGGACAGCGTTGCCGTTCCCAAGGTGTCTTCGAACAATCGATTGACCGCGAGCGCGGCGTCGGTTTCGCGCTGGGCGCGTTGCGCCTGCCACAGCGTCGCGCCGATGCCGACCGCCGCCGTTGCGACGATGGCGCCGGTCAGTCCCAGGGCCAGGCGATGGCGACGAAGGAACAGGCCGGCGCGGTAGAGTGGCGAGCCGTTGCGCGCGCTGACCGGGCGCTGTTGCAACCAGCGTTTCAAGTCCTCGCCGAGCGCCTGCGCACTGGTGTAGCGCCGCTGCGGGTCGGCGTCGGTGCAGCGTTCGACGATTGCGTCCAGACCGCCGGCCAAGCGTTTGGCCAGGGCGCGGTTATCGGGCAAGCTCCGGTTTTCGGCGACGCCCGGCGGTGCCGCGAGGGCCGCCTGCACCAGGCCAGCATCGGCACGCGGCGGTCCCATCCAACGGCTGGCTTCGGCGAGCAGCGATTGGCAGGGGGCGCTGCCGGTCAACAACCGCCGCATCACCATGCCGAACGAATACAGATCGGCCGCGACGCTCGGCGGCGAGCCCTGGAAGACGATCTCCGGCGCGGTATAGCCGGGCGTCAGCGCAATCGGTATCGATGCCGCGTCGCCATGCGCGCTCAGCGGCGCGGACAGGCCGAAGTCGAGCAACTGCACTCGGCCTTCGGCGGTCACCAGCAGGTTCGAAGGCTTCAGGTCCTGGTGCAGCACGCCTTCGCCATGCGCGTAGGCGAGCGCATCGCAGGCTTGCCCGAGCACCGCGACACGTTCTTCCAGGGTCTTGCGATGCCGGTCGCACCAGTCGTCGATGGGCAGGCCTTCGACATACTGCAAGACGAACCAGGGGTGTCCGTCGGGGTCGAGCCCGCCGTCGAGCAGGGCGGTGATGTTGGGATGCTGGAGCCGTGCCAGATGATTGCGCTCGGTCAGCAGGGCGTCGGCCAGACGCGGCGACGACAATTCGATACGCGCGCATTTCAAGGCCACGCGTTGCAGGTATTGCCGATCGTCGCGTTGCGCCTCGTAGACGATGCCCATACCGCCGGCGCCGATCTTGCGCACGATCCGCCATGGCCCCAGACGGGTGCCGATGCGTTCGTCGCCTTCCGTGTCGGAGCCGGGTGTGGCTTCATCGTGCGCACTCGGTGGAGGGCGCAGCGGTTCGTCGAGCGGATGCGCGACCGCATCGGCCGCGATCATCGCCGCCAGCAGCGTGTGTGCCTGCGGATCGTCGTGGCGTATCTCGGCGAGGAAACCGGGGCGCAGGCGTGTGTCCAGATCGATGAAGGCCCTGAACAGCGACAGCACGCGGGCCTCGACCGAGGACATGGACGCAGGCGGGCTCAGGCGGCCGGAGGGTCGGGCAGCGGGGCCGCGCCGAGGTGAGCGATCAGATAGCTGCGCGCGGTCCGCCACTCGCGCCGGATACGCTCTTCGCTGACCTCGAACAGCGCGCCGATCTCGCGGTCGGACATGCCGCCGAAGTAGCGCAGCTCGACCACCGAGACCAGGCGCTTGTCGATCTTGCCCAAGTGTTCGAGCAATTGGTCCATGAGCACCAACTCCTCCATGCGCGCGGTTTCGCCGGTCTTGAAGTCTTCGTTGTAATCGACGAACTCGGCGCCCTGGCCGCGTTTGCTCGCGACCGCCTTCTTGGTTTCGTCGAGAATCGCGTAGCGCATGGCGCGGGCGATCAAGGCGATCAGATGAAAGCGGCTTTCCGCGGTGGAGGCGGCGCCGGCCATCTTCAGCCAGGCTTCGCTGATCAACGAGGTCGGCGACAGCGACGGACGACGGCCCCGCTGGCGCAGCTCGGAGCGCGCCAGCCGGTGCAGATCCTGGTAGATGCGCGCATAGATCAGGTTCCAGGCGTCGCTACGCCCTTGCCGCGCCTGCTGGATCAGGACGGTAACGGATTCGACCGTGGCGTCGGGCAAGACCCACGAGGTTTGGACTGGCGGCGGCGAGGCGATGAGCATGGCTCCGGGCTCCCGTTGACCATTCAATAGTGACGAAAGTCACAAAAAATGACCATGCTCCGGGTGTGCCGCGCGACGAGTGGCGGCCCGGCACCGACCGGCGCGCCCGATCGGCGCCGGTTTCGGCCAGGGCGGGCCTGTGCGACTGGCGCTGGAACCGCGCCTCAGCGCGTGCAGCTCTCGCTGGCTTCGAGCGCGCCGCGTTCGCTGATGCGCCAATGGGTGACCGTGCCGAGTGCGTCGGTCTCGAAGGTCAGCTGGCTGTTCTTGGCCTGCGGCGCGGCGACTTCGATGAAGGCCGAGCCTTCGAAGGTCGGGTTGGCGACCTGCTTGGTCCGGCCGGCGTAGGTCTGGTTGATTTCGGCGATGCTCATGCCGACGCGGCCGCCGCCCGGGGCGATGGCCTTGGCGTCGTAGACGTCGATGCCGGCGAGCTTGTCGCCGGCCATCAGGAAGGCGTACTGGTGGGTAACCGCGCCGCGTACCGGATAGAGCAGGTGGCAGGCGGCGTCCGGGCGCTGATCGCGGTTGTCCTTCATCTCGCCGCCCCAGGCCTGACGCACGCTCGCGCTGTCGGCGCCGAACTTCGCGGTGACGGTGCCGGCCTGGTCGCTGCCGTTGAAGCCGTCGTAGCCGATCGCGTCGCTGCGCAGCACGCGTTCCGGCGGCAATAGAGGATTGGCCGACGCTGCGGGCGATGCGGAGGGGGCCTGGCCGGTGGCGTTCTTGGCCGTCCGGGTGGAATCCGCACTGTCGGCGGGTTTCTGACAAGCCGACAGTGCCAACACCGCTACGGCCAGGACGAGTACGCGCATCGCGATCACCATTGCTATCGGACAGCCCCCGATCCTAATGCATCGATCCGGAAGCATCGCAGTGCAGCAAAGAGACGCTTGCGCGAACTGCGGCGCGATGCGCCGCTCAGATCGCTTCGAAGCGGTTCGCGTCCACGTTTTTGCGGACTTTGCTCGGGTCCCAGATGCGGCCGTTCATGGCGATGTAGACGCCCGGCGGCAGCGATTGCACCGCGCCGACCGCGGTGCCGATGTTGAACTCGGCATCGGAGCCGCGGAAACGCGCCGGATTCAGCGCGCCGGTCATGACGATGGTCTTGTTCGGAATGGTCGCCAGCACCTTGGCCGTCTCGACCATGCTGTCGGTGCCGTGGGTGACCAGCACGTGCTGCGCGTCCTGGGCGGCGATCGCGGCGCGGATCAGCTCGCGGTCGCCGGCGTTGATGTGCAGCGAGTCCTTGCGGATGATCGGGATCACGCTGTAACGGAAAGCCACGCCGAGCTCGTCGAGGATGCGGCCGATCTGCGGTTCGCCGATCTGGTAGTCCGACTTGTCGTCGAAGTAGATCTTGTCGATCGTGCCGCCGGTGGTGACGATGCAGAGCTGGTCCATCGTGGGTAAGGTCGCGAGGTCGGGGAAGCGGAGATTATAGGCCCATGGCCAGGGCCCGGCCGGGTCGTTCGCTGTCGATGCCGGCGTCGTCGTGCCGCGTGGTTTTCGTGCCGCGGGCTCGGGATGCCCGCCGGGCCGGATCAGGATGTCCTGCCGAAGCGGGCCTGGATGCCGGGCAGGTTGGCGGCGAACACGACGGTCACCGCCAGGGCCAGTTCGATCCAGCCCTGCAGGCGTTCCGGCGGCCGCGACCAGGCCACCATCACCCCGTGGCTGAACCAGCCCAGCGCCAACACCCCGGCCCAGTAGGCGGCATGGCGGTTTTGCCGCCACACGCCGATCGCGAGCAACAGCGGCGGCAGCACGAACACGACCAGGGTCGCGGCCAGATGGCGCTGCGACAGCATCCACGCCGCATACAGCGCACTCAGAGCCAGCAAAGCGAGCAGCAGGACGAGATTGGAGCGGGGGCGCGGCGGGGCGGCGCTCATCGGCTCACCTTCGCGACCAGTTCGGCGACGCGGCGGCCGAGGGCGCGCGCCAACACCGCTTCGTCGTCGCTGAGCTGCGGGTCGTCCTGGGGCCCGGCGACATGGCTAGCGCCGTAGGGGCTGCCGCCGCCGCGCGTGGTGCTGAGCAAGGGTTCGGTATAGGGAATGCCGACGATCACGCAGCCGTGGTGGAGCAACGGCACCATCATCGTCAGCAGGGTCGATTCCTGGCCGCCGTGCTGGCTCGCGGTCGAGGTGAACACGCCGGCCGGCTTGCCGACCAGGGCGCCGCTGGCCCATTCGGCGCCCAGCCCGTCGAGCCAGTGCTTGACCGGTGCGGCCATGTTGCCGAACCGGGTCGGGCTGCCGAGCACGAGCCCGGCGCATTCGGACAGGTCGCGGGCTTCGACGTAGGGCGCGCCGTCCTCGGGCACCGGCGGCGCCGCCGTCTGGGTGATCGCGGCCACCGGCGGCACGCTGCGCACGCGCGCGGCGATGCCGTCGATTTCGCCGATCCCGCGCGCGATCTGTCGCGCCAGCCGCGCCACCGATCCGCCGCGGCTGTAATAGAGCACCAGAACTTCGGTCATCGATCTCTCCTGTAGGCGGCAAGGATAGAGGATGGGGGCAGGGCGATTGGGGTTTTGGGGAGCCAGGGCGGCTGGGTGGGCGTTGCGGGTGGGGCGATTCGTCTGGTGCCGCAATGCCTTCATCCCCGACGAACCCCCAGGGCAACCGCAGCGCATGCCCTCGTGACGCGCCATCGGTTACCCTGCGCCGGATGGAACCCTTGGACTCGATTTATCGCTGGAGCGACCGGGTGCGCGATCGCGCTCGCGCCGGGACGTTCTTCCGCTTCCTGGCCCGCCGCTTTCTCGACGACAACCTGTTCCAGGCCGCGGGCGCTCTGTCCTACACCACCGTGTTCGCGTTGGTGCCGCTGTCGATGGTGGTGTTCGGCGTGTTGTCGGCGTTCCCGATGTTCGGCGAATGGAGCGACCGCCTCAGCGACTACATCTTCTCCAACTTCGTGCCCTCGGCGGCGCGCTCGGTGGAGAGCTATCTAAAGCAGTTCTCGGCCAACGCCGGCCAGCTGACGACGGCCGGCGTGATCGCCTTGGTGGTCTCGTTGTTGATCACCCTCAACGGAGTCGAGTCGGCGTTCAACCGGATCTGGCGCATCCATTCGCCGCGCCCGCGCCTGGGCCGCTTCCTGGTCTATTGGACCGTGCTGACGCTCGGCGCCCTGATCGCCGCGGCGAGCCTGGCGATCTCGGCGCGCTTCTTCGCCATGGAGGTGTTCTCGACCCAACCAGGCCGCTGGCTCGAAAGCCTGTTGCTGCGGGTCGCGCCGATGCTGCTGGAATGGTTGGCCTTCGCCGCGATCTACCGGGTCGTGCCGCATCGCACGATCAAGTGGCGGCATGCGGTCGCCGGCGCTTTCCTGGCGATGGTGCTGTTCGAGACCATCAAGGGCGGTATCGGCCTGTACCTGGGCAATTTCGGTTCGTACTCGAAGATCTACGGCACCCTGGCGTTCGTGCCGATCTTCCTGTTGTGGATCTATCTGAGCTGGGTCGCGGTGCTGCTCGGCGCGTCGCTGGCCTCGTCGATCTCGGCGTTCCGCTATCAGCCGGCCTCGATGCGCCTGCCGCTGGGCTTCGAGATGTACGGCCTGTTGCGTCTGCTCGCCCGCTTCAACGAGGCGCGCAAACGCGGCCGCGGCCTGCATATCGACGACATCCAGCAACTGGAGCCAATGCTGACCGATTCGCTGGTCCAGCAAATGCTCGAGCAACTCGGCGAGATCAGCGTGGTGCGCCGCGCCGAGAACGGCGAATGGCTGCTGGCGCGTGATCTCGACGAGCTGACTCTCGGCGAGTTGTACGAAGCCTGCAACCTGCGCATCCCGATCGCCGAGGCCATGCTGCCGTGCCGCGACGACTCGCTGGGCCAGTCCGCGGTCGCGGCGATGGACGAACTGCGTGTGCCCCTGCGCGCGCTCATGAAACGACGCGTGTCCAGTATTCACGCCGAAGAGGAAGGAACATGATCCCGAGTCATCGCAAGTCCAGCCTGCGTTCGTTGTCCGCACTGGCGCTGGCCGTTGCCGCGCTGTCGCTCGGCGCCTGCCAGCAGCCGCAGACGCCGGCCAGCGACGGCAAGCCGGCCGCAACGACCGACGCCAAACCTGCGCCGGCCCCGGCCCCGGCCGTGGACACGAAGCCGGCCGATGCCAAGCCGGCCGATGCGCCGCCCGCCGATGCCGCGAGCGACACGCCCGAGCTGCGCATCGCCACCATCGACGGCAAGACCTACGACCTGGCCGAGCGCCGCGGCCGTTGGGTGGTGGTGAATTTCTGGGCGACCTGGTGCGCGCCGTGCATCAAGGAAATGCCCGAGTTGTCGGCGCTGGACACCATGCGCGACCACATCGAAGTGATCGGCCTGGCCTACGAGGAAATCGAACTCGCCGACATGCAGGCCTTCCTCAAGAAGCACCCGGTGTCGTATCCGATCGCGATCCTCGACGTCGCCGACCCGCCGAAAGCCTTCGATACGCCGCGCGGCCTGCCGATGACCTATCTGATCGGGCCCGACGGCAAGGTCGCGGAGAAATTTCTCGGCCCGGTCGACGCCAAGAAGATCGAGGCCGCCATCGCCAAGGCCTCGGCCCAGATCGCCGTGCCGAAGGCATGAGCGCGGCGCGTTTCTTCGTGGCCGGCAAGGTCCAGGGCGTGTGGTTCCGCGCCTCGACCCGCGAGCAGGCGCTCGCCCTGGGGCTGCGCGGTTACGCCAACAATATCGCCGATGGCACCGTCGAAGTGCTGGCGGTCGGCGACGAGGCCGCCGTGGCGCGCCTGGCCGATTGGCTGGGCCACGGCCCGGCGCAGGCGCGCGTCGACCGGGTGATCCGCGAGCCGGCGCGCGAGGACGAAGCCGGCGCCGGCTTCCTCTGCGGTTGAGCCGGGCTACAGCGCGCCCGGATTCGCTATCAAGCGTCCGTTGCGCCATTCGCGCTGCTCGCTGATGTGCCCGCCGCGCGCCAGGTAGTCGACGATCGAACGCACGGTCACCACCGGGTAATCGCCGGCGAGGCGGGTGCCGATCGGGTGATCGCTGAAGGCGACATTGGCCGTGAACAAACCGCCGAGCACTCGCTTGGAATAGGGAATCCGCACGCGATCGGGGCGAAAGCCATCGGCGAGCGCGGCGCGATAGGCCTCGCGCCGATTGCCCGGCGCGGACGCGTCCGGCAGGGTCGTGGCGAACAGCTCCAGCAGCCATGCGGTCGAGTTCTGATAGTCCGCGCTGCCAGGGCGTGCGATCAGGTTGTAGTGCGGCTGGTGCAGGCCTCCGCTGGGCAGGCCGCGCAGCTGCGCGGCGAGGCGTTCGGCCTGGGCCGGTTGCAGCCAGACGATGCGCGCGTCCTGGTTGACCAGATCGTCGGCGAAGAAGTTGACCAAGCCTTGCGTGTACAGGCCGGAGCGGTCGCTGTCGCATTCGTTGAGCAAATGCACCGCGGTCCAACGGCCGGCGGCATGGTCGCGCACGACGAAACCGACATGGCTATAGACCAGACCCTGCGCCGACAAGTCGGTGCCGACGCGGGCGACCAGCGCGGCGGGTGCATCGCGTTGCTCGAGCGCGGTGGCGACGGTCAGCGCGGTCTGCGCCGCCGCGGCCAGTTTCTGTGGGGTGACGGTCTGGTCGTCGCAGCGAGTGCCTGCACGTCCCTGTGCAGGCAACACTCCGAGGACCACCACCGCCAACGCGGCCATAAGCATCCTGCAGGCCGCGAATCCGGAATAAGCAAAAGGAACGCGCGCGGCACTCATGCATCGATCCGCTCGCTGTGCATCAGCGCGCGGGCGCGTTCGTTGGGGATGAAGCAAAAGGGATCGCCATCGGCGCCGCTGAGCAGCCAACCGCCGGCGACCGCCGACACGGTCAAAGCCTGGCCAACCTTGAGGCCGAGCTGCTTGACCGCCTGCGCCGACAACACCACGGCGAACGAGGTGCCCAAGCCGACCGCCGAGACCGTCAGCGTTACGCCCTCGGCGCTGGCCTCGACTCCGGCGACCGAGAATTTCGCACCGGCCGACAGCGCCCGCGCCGCGGCCACCGGTACTTCGACCGAGGCGTTGAGGCTGAGTTCGGACTGGCGGCTGAGGCCGTCGGACTGCACCGCCGCAAAGGCCGGCGTCCCTGCCAGCAGGCCAACGGCGGCCGAAACGGAGAGGGCGAGGGGACACATGCGGCTGGCAATCCTTGGCATCTCGCACCGTCTCGTGAAGGTCCGGGGCCACCCTCGGTGGGACGCGGGGCGAATGCAATAATCATCGACAAAGTGTCTCGGAATTCGCCACCGGGTAGCGTATTTTGATACGCATGGCGATTTCCATCGAACTGATCGACGGCCTGAAGCGTTTTTTGCGCGCCCAGGACCTGACCTACCGCGATCTGGCCTTGCGCCTCAAGCTCAGCGAGGCCGCGGTCAAGCGGATGTTTTCGCGACGGGCGATGAGCCTGCAGCGGCTGGAGCAGATCTGCGACGTGCTCGATATCGGCCTGGTCGAGTTGAGCGCCGAAGCCGGCCGCGGCCGCGCGCCGATGGCCATGCTCAGCGAAGAGCAGGAGCAGGCCCTGGTCGACGATCCGGCCCTGCTATTGGCCTTGTTCCTGACCTTGAACCGATGGAAGCAGGCGGACGTGCAGGCGCATTTCACCTTCGACGACGTCAAGTGGACGGCCTTGCTGGTGCGCTTGGACCGGCTCGGCATCATCGAATTGATGCCCGGCAACCGCGGCCGGCCGCTGACCGCGCGCAACTTCCGCTGGCGTGCCGACGGTCCGATGGAGCGCCATTTCCGCTTGCGCATGCTCGGCGATTATTTCGCGGATCCCTTCGACGGCGAGCAGGACGTGTTGCTGCTGCTCAGCGGCGCCCTGAGCGTCGCCGGCATCCGTCAGCTCAAGCAGCGCCTGGGCGAGGTCGCGCGCGAGTTCGACGGCTTGTTGGCGCGCGATGCCGCCTTGAGCGCGCAGGAGCGGGTCGGCGTGAGCCTGGTGTTGGCGCAGAAGCCGTGGCTGTTGCAGCTGTTTCACCCGTATCGGCGTTCGCAGGGCGAGTGAGGGGTATGGCCGCGCTTCGGTCTCGCGGCGCTATCGGGCGCGGTCCTGTAGGAGCGGCGTGAGCCGCGACCAAGGGGATTCGCAGCGTAGACAGCGCCGATGTCGCTGATCGAAGCGGTGTACCCCCGCGGGGGTAGGAGCGGCGCCCTACTGGATTTCCTTCGGTCACAAGCCGCGACCACGGAATGCGCAGAGGCCGCATCGCTTACGTCCCTAATCGAAGTCTTGAACTGTCGCGAGGGTAGGAGCGGCGCAAGCCGCGACCGCGATCAAGAGCAGAGCTTCCGTCCGCTGACGCGGCCGGGTTACTTTCTTTTGCTAAGCCCAAAAGAAAGGTAACCAAAGAAAAGGGCTCTCCTTGCAAGGGGACAGGCCACGAGTGCGTAGCTAGCGCCGGGATTTTTCGATAGGACGTCCTTGTCCTATCGAAAAACGGCGCACGTCCTGTGCGCCGCCCTCCGGGTCTATGATCGCATCGCTAGATCGAAACTGCGCCAAGCTCTTTACGGCAACGGCAACGGCAACGGCAACGCGTGTTTTGCTCTTAGGGTAGGAGCGGCGCAAGCCGCGACCGCGCAACCACGATCACTGGTGCCGGCAGCCGCAGATTCGCGGTCGCGGCTCGCGCCGCTCCTACCCTTTGTACCGTCGTGGTTGCAGGATTGCTGTTGCTGTTGCTGTTGCTGTGCGTCGTAAAACACTCGCGAAGGCAACAGAAGACCCGGAGGGCGGCGCGCAGGGATGCACGCCGTTTTTCATCGGGACAGGGATGTCCCGTATGAAAAATCCCTGCGTCGGCATCGAACGCGCGGGCCTGTGATTCAAAGAAAAGCAACTTCTTTGGTTACCTTTCTTTTGTTGCTTATGACAAAAGAAAGTAACCCGCCGCTTTAGTGGCGGAGGCTTTTGGCGTTTGATCTAGATATTGATCTTGCTTGTGAAAAACGCCGCAAACCCGCTGCAGCGCAGTCGCGGCTTGCGCCGCTCCTACCCTGACGGGCTGCGGCCGGTATCGGCGTGACATTGAGAGGTCGCGGTCGCGACTTACGTCGCTCCTACAGGGGATGGGTTCGCCAAGTTCTCTTCATGGCGAACCGCTCAGCCCTTCTTGCCAGCCCGGATCGGCTTCAGCACGCCGTATTTCTCTTTCGACGGCTTGCCCTTGAGCGGCGCGAATTCGAGTTCCGAATCCGGCAGGTGAGTGTCGGGCAGGCGCGCCAGCAGGTCCCGGATCAGGGTCAACCGGCCTTGGCGCTGGTCGTTGAAATCGACCAGGGTCCACGGTGCGTGCGGGCTGTGGGTGGCCTTGAGCATGGCTTCGCGGGCGCGGGTGTAGTCGTCGTAGTGCCTGCGCGCTTCCAGGTCGATCGGCGAAAGTTTCCAGCGCTTGAGCGGGTCTTCCAGACGTTCGGCGAAGCGTTCTTCTTGCTGCTCCTGGTCGCAGCACAGCCAATACTTGAACAGCAGGATGCCGTCGTCGGTCAACAACTTCTCGAACACCGGTGCCTGCTGCAGGAAGGCCTTCACCTGCGCGGGTTCGGCGAAGCCCATGACCTGCTCGACGCCGGCGCGGTTGTACCAGCTGCGGTCGAACAGGCTGATTTCGCCCGCGCCCGGCAGATGCGATACGTAGCGTTGGAAATACCACTGGCCGCTTTCGCGTTCGCTCGGCTTGGGCAGGGCGACGATGTGGCATTGGCGCGGATTGAGGTGGTCGGAGATCGCGCCGATCGCGCCGCCCTTGCCGGCGGTGTCGCGGCCTTCCAGCAGCACCACCACGCGGCGGCCGCTGTGCTGCAGCCAACGCGCCATCGCCACCAGTTCCAGCTGCAGCGTTTCCAACTGCGCTTCGTAGTCCTTGCGCTTGAGCTTGCTCATCGTTTGCTCTTCTTCGCCGCGGTCTTGCGCGGCGCCGCACTGCGCTGGGTGCCGGCCATGGTGGTGGCGACTTCGAGCAAGGCGCCCTGTTGGCGCGTGTTGAGAGCGCGATAGGCAGCGAGCAGGTCGTGTTCGCCCTGAGTGCGGGCCGGGTCGAGGGTGCTGGCGAGTTCCGACAGCAGCGCGCCGGCCGGCACGCCGAAGGCGCGCGCGAGCGCATCGAGCTGGTCCTTGCCGGGCAGCTTGTCGCCGCGCAGCCAGGCGCTGACCGTGGCGACGCCAGCGCGCGGAATCGCGGTGGCGATGTCGGTGGCGTTGAGGCCGCGGGCCTTGGCCAACAGGCGCAGGGTGGTGTCGAGCGGCATGCCGATCACTCCTTGAGGCGGGGACGCAGGGTGGCGAGGTTGCACGGCCGGGTGCGCGCGTCGAGCTGGGCGCTGACGATCTTTTCCCAGGCCGTGCGGCAGGCCGAGGTCGAGCCCGGCAGGCAAAACAAAAAGGTCGCGTTGGCCAGGCCGGCGAAGGCGCGCGATTGCAGGGTCGAGGTGCCGATTTCCTCGTAGCTGATCGCGCGGAACAGCTCGCCGAAGCCGGGCATTTCCTTGTCGAGCAAGGGCAGCAGGGCCTCGGGCGTGGAGTCGCGGCCGGTGAAGCCGGTGCCGCCGGTGACCAGGATGCCGTCGATGCCGTCGTCGGCGATCCACTGCGACACCGCGGCGCGCAACTTGTAGCGATCGTCGGGCAGCAGCTTGCGCTCGGCGAGGCGGTGGCCGGCCTGGGTGAGGGATTGGACGAGATAGTCGCCGGAACTGTCGTCGGCCAGGGTGCGCGAGTCCGAAACGGTCAGCACGCACAGCGAGAGGGGGATGAAATCGCGTTCTGCGGTCATGCGCGCAGCCTAACGCAAACCGCCGGCTGTGGGGCAGGGCGTCGCAGGCGTTGAAACGCACATTGGGCACCTTCTTATATTCTCCCTGCCCCCAGCGATCGCGAAGACGAGCTGGGGCGCTGCGCCTGTCGCCGCGCCAACAGGAATGATGCTGTACTCAAGGAGATCAATGCATGCGTAAACCCTCTCTGTGTCGCGCCGCCGCCGGCTTGCTGGCATTGTTCGGCCTGCTCGCCAGCGCCTCGGCCGGTGCGGCCGTGCTCGGAAACGTCGATGGCTTCTACCCCGGCGAAGGTGGCCGGCCGGTGTTGTCTGGATGGGCCTGCGAATCCGGCAACTCGGCATCGATCCAGGTCGACGTCTTCGTCGACGCCCCCTATCCGCGCGGACAGTTCGTCGGGCGTTGGCCGGCCAACGCCGCCAGCGAGTCGGCGGTCGGCGCGAGCTGCGCCTCGTCCGGCACTGCGCACCGGTTCGCCATCGCGATCCAGGACCGCGACTGGGTCCAGTTCGCCGGCAAATCGGTCTACGTGCACGGCGTGGCCCCAAACGGCAACGCGCCGATCGGAACGCCAGGAGCGGTTGCGATGCCGAGTGGCGGCGGCGCCGCGACCTGCCAGATCCACGACCTCGCCTCGCTCAACACTTGCGTGGCCAATCGCGCCCAGTATCAAGTGTTCAACTTCAATGCCGATGTGGCCTGTGCCGGCGCCGAATGCTGCACCGCTGCGAGCAGCGGAGGCGCCTTGCTGAACCTCGATTTCAGTACCTACAAGGTGGTGCAGGGCAACGGCCATACCTTGTCGCGCTATGCGCCGCGCGCGGCTTGTCCTGCGATCAATATCAATCAATCTTCATACATCCGGGTCAGCGACTTGGCCATCGACGAGGACGAGAACGTGCCCGGCTGCCGCCCCGAGGACGACTGTCCGTCGGTGGCTTTGGTGAGCGGGTCCAACAACGTCGACTTCCAGGGGCTGCGTATCTATCACGGCAAGGGATACGCGATCTACGTCTCCGGCACGCGGGTCTTCAATTTCAATCGTTCCTTGGTGGCGGACTCGGGCATCATCGGCCTGTACGTCGGCACGGTGGTCGGCGATTTCTCGGTGCCCAGTCGCTACATCACGGTCACCGATTCGGTATTCACGCATACGCGCACCAACGCCATCGCCTTCCAGGGCGTGTACGGCGACGCGCCGGGGCACAACCTGATCCGCGGTAATGTTCTGACAGGCAACCACTACAAAGGCATGTGGTTGGATCCGCAGGGCAGGGAGATCAACGGCGGCCAGCTGTATCTACCCAACAGCGCTCACGTCGTCGTGCAGGGCAATATCATCGGCGACGGTTATTGCGCCACCTGCGAGAGCACCGACACCTGGGGCATGGAACTCGGCGCTGAGGACGTGGTGCGGGACTTGGACGTGTCCGGCAACTACCTCTACAACATCAAGGGCATGGCGTTCTTCCTCAACGCCAACGGCGCGGTCGACTCGGACTCCAGTTTGCTCTCCAACCGCGTGCTCGGGGTCAGCGTATTCAAGAACTTCGCCGTCGCTGAATCGGGCAACGTATTCTCCGATACGAACCCTTCGCTCAAGCGCAACGGCGATGCGAATTACGTGATCCATCGCTCGGTGCTCAACGGCTGGCATCAGGAGGCCAACATCCGCAACGAACGCGGCGCGAGCTTCGAGTCCGGTTTTGGTTTGAGCTCCCATTCTCGCCCGAAAGCGGAAGGCGGTCCGATCCTGCGTTGCTTCAAGACCGGCAGCGCGACCGAGGATTTTCCGACCCGCGACCGCAACTGCGAAGGCATGGGCGTATTACACAGCGTGCTCGGTTACAGCTTCGAGCCTACTTACGTCGGCGCCCAGCCGTTCTACCGTTGCCGCTCCAATGAGGACTATTTCGTGAGCTGGGATCCCGGCTGCGAAGGCAAGGTCAACGAAGGAATGTTAGGCTACGCGACCGTTCGTTGAGTGATCGTGCCGGCGCGCCGATACATCAGCGCGCCGGCCCGCGCAGCGGCGTCGGCGCTTCGCCCTTGCGCTGCCTGCGCGCCATCGCCATCGTCATCGCCGCGAAATCGATGGCGAAGCCATCCATGTCGAACAGGCCGCTGTCGCTGCGGCGTGCGGCGAGTTCGCCGCGCAAGGCCCGCAGCGCGCCCGGGTCGTTGCCGAGCGCGATCGCTCGGGCGACGAAGGCCGCGTCATCGGCGACGTTCATCGACTCCAGGCCGAGGTGGTGGTTGAGGCTGCCGGCCACGCGCGCGGCGAAGGTCGCGCCGGGGCAGGTCAACACCGGACAGCCGGCCCAGATCGCATCGGAGGCGGTGGTGTGGGCGTTGTAGGGATCGGTATCGAGGAACAGGTCGGCATGGCGCAGCCGCGCCAGGTAATCGGCATGCGGCTGCTTGCGCATGAATACCAGGCGCTCCGGCGCGATGCCCTGGCGGCTGGCGAAATCGCGCAGGCGCTGGTCGGCGCGGCCCGGGCCGGACAACAGCCACAGCACGCTGCCGGGCACGCCGCGCAGCACCGCAAGTGCGCGCGCGACGCTGCGCGGATTGAGTTTGTAACTGTTGTTGAAGCAGCAGAACACCACGCCCTGGTCGGGCAGGCCGCATTCGCCGCGGCTCGGCGGCGTGGCCGGTTCGCGGGTGGTGTCGGAGGGCTGGAAGCAACGCGGCAGCCAGGCCACGGTTTCGCTGAAATCGGCGCTCAGCGCTTCCGGCAGGACGTAGCGGTCGGCCAGTATGTAGTCGATCCACGGCGCCGCCGAAGTACCCGGATACGCCAGCCAGTTGACCTGCACCGGGGCCGGCCGCATCGCCAACACTTCCGGCGCACCGCCGCCGCCCCAGCCGCGCAGGTCGAACAGCACGTCGATGCCGGCGCGGTGGATCGTCGCGGCGACCTGGGCATGAGGTTGCATGGCGACGTCGTGCAAAGCGTTTGCGGCGGCATGCAGGCGGCGGCGGATGGCGCTGTCGTCGTCGCGGTTGAGGGCGAACAGGTGCAGGTCGAGGCCGCCGCGCCGCTGCAGCGCTTCCAGCAAGGCGACGATCAGCAGGCCGGTCGGGTGGGCGCCGAAGCCGTTGGAGAGCAAGCCGACCCGGATCGGTGCCGATGTGTCTTTCTGCGGTGCGGCCGGCAAAGGCCGCACGCTGCCGGCGATCACCGTCGCGCGCAGCGCCGCGCAGCGGCGTTGTTCGGCGGCGCTGGCGTCTTCGCTGAGGAAGGCGAAGGGTTCGACCGAGGCCTGCCCGCGTGCGATCGCATCGCGGACCTGGCCGGCGAGGGTATCCAGATCGCGCCAGTCGCACAATTTGCGTCGCCACGCCAGCAGATAGGCGGCCAATTGCGGTTCGCGCGGTGCGAGCGCATAGGCATGGGCATAGGCCCCGAGCGCGCCTTCGGCATCGCCGACGTCTTCGAGCGCATGCGCCAGCCACACCGCGATGCCGGGGTGCTGCGGCGCGTTGTGCGCGGCCGCGCGCAGGCTGGTCACCGCGTCGTCGCGGCGGCCCTGCATCCATTGCGCCCGGCCCAGGCGCGCGAGCGCCTCGGGATGACCCGGCCGCAGGTTCAAGGCGCGTCGCGCCGCCGCTTCGCCGCCGCGGGCATCGCCGGCGTCGAGTTCGTGTTCGGCCAGCATGATCCAGGCCATGGCGTCGCCGGGATTGCGCTGCAGCGCCTGGCGCAGTTCGAGGCGCGGGTCGTTCACGGCGCCGACCTCGCGACGAGGGCATTCGCGCCGGGTTCGGGCATGCAGCGGTTGCGCATGGCGCGATCAGGCCGCACTGAGCGGCAGGTGGTAGCGCTGGGTGCCGTCGTAGCGCTGCCAGCCCACGCCGTCGTACAAGGCCTGGGCGGTGAGGTTGTCGTGGTCGGTTTCCAGTTCCAGCCGCGCCGCGCCATCGGCGCGGGCGAAACCGGCGGCGGCGTCGAGCAAGGCCTGGGCGACGCCGCGCCGGCGTGCGGTCGGATCGACGAACAGATCGTTGAGCACCCACACGCGCGCGGCGCGGACCGAGGAGAAGGTCGGATACAACTGGGTGAAACCGGCGCCGTCGACGCCGTCGAGCGTGGCGAGCAGCACGACCGAGTCGCCGCGGCTCAGGCGTTCGCCGATGAAAGCGCGCGAGACGCTTTCGTCGCGGCGTTGGGTATAGAAGTGCCGGTAGTGATCGAACAGCGGAGCCAGCAGGTCGAGATCGTCGAGGGTTGCGCGGCGAACTGAGAGGCTCATGGCGGGCGATCCGACGGGGGAGGGCGGATTATGGCCGTTGAACGTGCGTGGCGTCATGACTGTGCGGCGCGACTTCGACGAATCGCGCAGCGGCGCACAAGGCGCGGGCATGGCGGAGGCTTTGGCTCAGGCGCTGTGCGCTATATGGCTCCATTCGGGCGCGGTGCGGCGGCGGTCGAATGCGGCGTTTCGATTCGGGTGGAGCGGTTTCGTCATGCAAGGCGGGCCCTCACCCTAACCCTCTCCCGCCAGCGGGAGTGGGGACGGTTTTGTCTCTACTGAGAGTTGCCGGGTCAAATGAGGTTCGCACTCGCTCCCTCTCCCGCTGGCCGGAGAGGGCTGGGGTGAGGGCCGCCTCAACCCGCCGACAAGCGCGCCAGTTCGTCGGCCTGATGCTCGTGGATCAGGCGCCCGATCAATCCGTCGAGATCGCCGGCGACGATGTTGGGCAGGTCGTACAGGGTCAGGCCTTCGACGCGGTGGTCGGTGATGCGGCCCTGCGGGAAGTTGTAGGTGCGGATGCGCTGGCTGCGGTCGCCGCTGCCGACCTGCAGGCGCCGATCCTGCGCCTGCGCGGCCGCGGCCTTCGCCGCCGCGGCGTCGGCGAGCATCGCCTGCAGCCGTTTGAGCGCCTTGTCGCGGTTGGCGTGCTGGCTGCGTTCGGTCTGGTTCTCGACCACCACGCCGCTGGGGATGTGGGTGATGCGGATCGCCGATTCGGTCTTGTTGACGTGCTGGCCGCCCGCGCCCGAAGAACGGAAGGTATCGACCTTCAGGTCGGCCGGGTTGATCTCGATCGGTTCGCCTTCCGGCTCGACCGCGATGATCGCCACCGTGGCCGCCGAAGTGTGGATGCGGCCCTGCGATTCGGTCTCGGGCACGCGCTGGACGCGGTGGGTGCCGGACTCGAACTTGAGCCTGGAATAGGCGCCGCGGCCTTCGACGCGGGCGATGATTTCCTTGTAGCCGCCGTGCTCGCCGGCATTGGACGATTCGATCTCGACTTTCCAGCCCTGGCGTTCGGCGTAGCGCGCATACATGCGGAACAGATCGCCGGCGAAGATCGCCGCTTCGTCGCCGCCGGTGCCGGCACGCACTTCCAGGTACAGGTCGCCTTCGTCGCGCGCGTCCTTCGGGATCAGGTGCGCCAGCAGTTCGACGTCGAGCTGTTCCAGGCGCGTCTGCGCGGCGGCGATTTCCTCGTCGGCGAGATCGCGCAGGTCTTTGTCGACTTGGGGATCATTGCGCATCGCTTCGGCGGCGGCCAGATCGGCCTTGGCGCGCGCTTCCTCGGCCAGCGCCACCGCGACCGGTTCGAGTTGGGCGAATTCGCGCGAGAGCTTGCGGAAGCGGTCGTTATCGCCGATCACGCCGGGGTCGGCGAGCAGGCGTTCGAGTTCTTCGCGGCGTTCGGCCAGGGCTTCGAGCTTGCGGCGCAGGGTGGGAGTCATTGGAGAGCCGGGAATAGGGAATCGGGAGTCGGGAGTCGGAAGCGCATGCGATCAGATCTGGTCGCTAACGGTCGCCCGACGAATCCGCTGTTTCGATTCCCGATTCCCCATTTCCGATTCCCGGCCCCACCGCCGGAAACAATTTGTCGGCCGCGCGCGCGAGTTCGGTATTGCCGCTCAACGCAGCTTCGCGCAGGGCCACGGTCGGGGCGTGCAGCAGGCGGTTGGTCAGGGTGTGGGCGAGGAAGTTCAGCACTTCCGCCGGGTCCTGCCCGGCGCCGAGTTGCTGGCGGGCTTTCGCCAGCACTTCTTCGCGCGCGGCCTCGCCATGGTCGCGCAGGCGCTTGATCGGTGCGGTGCGCGTGCTCGCGGCCAGCGTCTCGACGAAGCGGGCGACCTGCAGCTCGACGATGGCCTCGGCTTCGGTCGCGGCTTCGCGGCGGCTGCGGCGGTTGTCTTCGATCGCGCGTTCCAGGTCGTCGACGGTGTAGAGGAACACGTCTTTCAAACTGGCCACGTCGGCGGCGATGTCGCGCGGCACCGCCAGATCCAACAACAGCATCGGCCGGTGCTTGCGGGTAGCGAGCGCGGCGGCGACCTGGGCGCGGTGCAGGATCGGTTCGCGGCTGGCGGTCGCCGACAGCACGATGTCGGCCTCGCCCAGGTGGCGTTCGAGTTCGCTCAATGGCAGGGCCACGCCGCCGTGGCGGGTGGCGAGGTCCTGCGCGTGGGCGAGGGTGCGGTTGGCGATCAGCAGGCGCTTGGCCTTGGCCTGGACCAGATGCCGCGCCGCCAGTTCGACGGTTTCGCCGGCGCCGACCAGGAGCACGGTCGAGTCTTCCAGGCGTGCGAACGACTCCTGCGCCAGGCGCACCGCGGCCGAGGCGACCGACACCGGATTGGCGCCGATGCGGGTGTCGGTGCGCGCGCGCTTGGCGGTCGAGAAGGCCTGCTGGAACAGGCGGTCGAGCTGGCTGCCCAGGGTGCCGGCGGCGCGCGCGGTCGCCCAGGCGTCCTTGACCTGGCCGAGGATCTGCGGCTCGCCCAGCACCAGCGAATCGAGCCCGGTCGCGACCCGGAACAGGTGGCGCACGGCGTCGGCATCGCGATGACGATAGAGGTAGGCGTGCAGATCGCCGACGTCGTCCGGGTGCGTGGCCAACCAGTCGGCGAGGGCGCGGCCGTCGTCGTCGGCCACCGCATACAGCTCGGTGCGGTTGCAGGTCGACAGCAACGCCACTTCGCGTACCGGCGCGAGCGCGCGCAGGGCGTCGAGCGCGGCCGTGACGGTGTCGCCGGAAAACGCCACGCGCTCGCGCAGGCTGACCGGCGCGGTCTGATGGTTGATGCCTAGAACGAACAGACTCATCGGTGGGCGCGCTTCGATCCCGGGCGGCGGACGCAGTAAACCGCCGTCGCGGCGACGCAAAAAAGTTTCATGAGGCGGCGTGCGTCGCGGGACATCGGTTCAGGTGCTTGCGATAAGCTGCGGGCTGCTGAAGGCCGCCATTCTACCGGCCCACTGGTCCCCACGTGGTTCCCTACGATTCGATTTGCTCGATCGGTCCAATAGATGGCAACGATGACGGCAGCGACGACTCGGTCGAGGCCGCGCGGCGCGCCCACGCCGGCCTCGGTTCGCGCCGGCCCGCCGCGCCGCGGCGGGGCCTGCAAATCGCGGTTTTGGCCCTGGCCCTGGGCGGCTGGCTCGGCAGCGCCGCCGCCGAGCCGTCGACGCCGGTGTCGGCCGCCGCCCTGGCCACGGCCAAGTCCACGATCCAGGCGCGCGCCGCCAAGGACCCGACCGGGGCCTCGCTGGAATCGCTGCTGAGCGGCGAATTCGCCCTCCAGTCCGGCAAGCTGAACGAAGCCGCCGAGGCCTATCTCAAGGCGGCGCGCGCCGCCAACGACGTCGGCTTGGCCGAGCGCGCGACCAGCATCGCCGTGGTCGCCAAGCAGGACGCGCTGGCCGCCGAGGCCCTGGCGCTGTGGCGCAAGCTGGGCGGCAAGGGCACCTCGATCGGCGCCGCCGAAGCGACCCTGTCGCTGCGGCGCGGCGACGACCGCGCCGCATTGCGTCAGCTCAACGCTCTGATGGAGAACGATCCCGAGGCCGGCTGGCGCCAGGCCCTGATCGTGTTGACCAGCGGTTCCAAAGACCCGAAGCAGGCCGCGCGCGTGCTCGAGAAGCTCGTCGACGGCGGCAAGATCCCGTCCGGCAACCTGATGGCCTGGGTCGCGTTCGGCGGCCTGTCGCAGCGCCTGGACCAGCCCAAACTTACCGAACGCATCGTCGCCGAAGTGGTCGACCGCTTCCCCGGCGAGCCGCGCGTGGCCCTGTTGCGGGTGAGCCAGTTGCGCGAGTCGGGCAAGGACGACGAAGCCCGAAAAATGCTGCAGAGCATCGTCGCGCTGGCCGATCGCGACACCAATCTGCGCGCGCTGATCGCCGAGCAGTACGAAGCGCTCAACGATTTTCAGGCGGTCGCCGCGACCCTGGCGCGCGGCCCGCAGGACGAGCAGACCTATTCGCTGCGCGCGTCCTACCTGGCCCGCGCCGAAGACAAGCCGACCCTGACCAAGCTCTACGACGAGCTGCGCGAGAACGCAGCCAAGCCGGACCCTGCGCGGCGCCTGCTGCTGGGCCAGTTGGCCGAATTCCTCGAGCGTTACGAGGAAGCCCTGGGCTGGTACCAGGGTGTGCCTGCCGGGCAGCCGCGTTCGATCGCGCGCCTGCGCAGCAGCAACGTCCTGCACAAGCTCAAGCGCAACGACGAGGCCTACGCGAACCTGCGCGCGATCCAGTCCGACGCGTCGACCGGCGACGACGCCCGTCGCGATGCCTATATCGTCGAGGCCAATCTGCGCGGCGAGGACAAGAACGACACTGGCGAGAACGACGCGTTCGCGCGCGGCCTGGCGGCATTTCCGGACGAACCCGAGATCCTCTACGCCCGCGCCCTGAGCTGGGAGCGCCGCGACGACATCGCCCGCGCCGAGGCCGATTTCCGCCGCATCCTGGTCGCCGAGCCCGACAACATCGCGGCGCTCAACGCACTCGGCTACACCTTGGCCGACCGCACCACGCGCTTCCAGGAAGCGCTGGAATTGATCGAACGCGCGCGCAACGCCGAGCCCGACAACTACGCGATCGTCGACAGCTACGGCTGGGTGCTGTACCGCATTGGCCGCATCAAAGAAGCCGAAACCGAGCTGCGCCGGGCCCTGACCATGCAGAAGGACGCCGAAATCGCCGCCCATCTCGGCGAGGTGTTGTGGCAGAGCGGCCAGCGCGAGGAAGCCCGCAAATACTTCGAGCAGGCGCGCAAGATCGATCCCGACAACCGCTCGCTGTTGCGCGCGCTGAAGAAGCTCGGCCTGTGAGCGCGCGGTCGGTCGCTTCGCGTCTTAAGGCGCGCTCTATTTCGGCGCACCCTGTTTCGCGCCCGGCAAAGTCCGTCGCGGCCGCGGTATTGGTTTTGTTGCTGAGCGCCTGCGCCGGGCAGGGCGTCAGGCGCCCGCCGCCGGAAGTGTTGCCCACGGCGGTCGCGGCCGAGCGCGAAGCCGGGCGCATCGCCCGGGTCCGCGCCGGCGGCGAGTGGTCGCTGACCGGCCGCATCGCCGTGTCCAACGCCGGCAAGGGCGGCAGCGGCCGCATCGAATGGAGCCAGCGCGGCGAGCGCTACGAAGTCGCCCTCAGCGCGCCGGTCACCCGGCAGAGCTGGCGTCTCGCCGGCGGCCCCGGCGAAGCGCGTCTGGAAGGCCTCGAAGGCGGTCCGCGCGAAGGCGTCGACGCCGCGGCGGTGCTGCACGAGGCCACCGGCTGGGATATTCCGGTCGAGGCCCTGGCCGATTGGCTGCGCGCCTTGCCGGCCGCCGGCGCCGCCGCGCCGCGGATCGCCGCGGGGCCCGACGGCCGCCCGCTTTCGATCGAGCAGGCCGGCTGGAACATCGCCTACGAATGGCCGCTCACCGGCGACCTGCCGTCGCGGTTGGACGCGCGCCGCGGCGACGCCCGCGTGCGCCTGATCGTCGACCAGTGGCAGGGCGCGCAGACGGTGCAGGCGTCCGACGGCGCCGGCCGTTGATCCTGAGCGTTCAATCCCGCCCCTTAACGCCCGACCGATAACGCCCCCGAGCTGCGATCCGATCATGTCCGCCCCTTTCTCCGAGCCGACCGCTCCGATCGAGTCGAATTGGTCGACCTGGCCCGCCCCGGCCAAGCTGAACCTGTTCCTGCGCATCACCGGTCGCCGTGCCGACGGTTACCACCTGTTGCAGACCGTGTTCCGTCTGCTCGACTGGGGCGACACCATCCGCCTGCGCCCGCGCGCGGACGGTCGGGTGATCCGTCACGGCGCCTCGGTGGCCGGCGTGGCCGAGCACGACGACCTCACCGTGCGGGCTGCCTTGCTGCTACAGAAGGAGTCGAACAGCAGTCAAGGTGCCGACATCGTCATCGAAAAACGCATTCCGGCCGGCGGCGGGTTCGGCGGCGGGTCGTCGGATGCGGCAACCGTCTTGGTCGCTCTGGACGCTCTGTGGGGCACGAATCTCGGTGTGGACCGTCTAGCCGAACTCGGGCTGCGCCTGGGCGCTGACGTGCCAGTCTTCGTGCGTGGTGAGAATGCGTGGGCCGAAGGCGTCGGCGAGGTGCTGCGGCCGGTCGAGCTGGCGCCGGCCTGGTACGTGCTGGTCGACCCCGGCGTTCATGCGCCGACCGCGGCCTTGTTTCAATCGTCTGAATTGACGCGGGATGCCGCGCCCGCGACAATGTCGGACTTCGTTTCGGGTAAGCCGCTCGGGAATGCGTTCGAGCCGGTGTTGCGCAAGCGCGAAGCTGCCGTCGAGGCCGCCTTCGCCGCGTTGTCGCAGATCGGTTCGCCACGCCTGACCGGCTCTGGCAGCGGGTGTTTCGTCGAGTTCGCGCAGCGCGAATCCGCCGAGGCAGCGCTGGCGGAACTGCCTTCCGGCCTACGGGTCTGGACGGCGGGCGGTGCAGGGCGTTCCGCGCTGTGTGCCACGCTCGAGGCAAATCTTCCGCAGGGGCGTCGCCAAGAGGCCCAAGGCACCAGGTTTTGATCCTGGCATTCGTAGGTTCGAATCCTACCGCCCCTGCCATCGAATGCTGGGAGTTGGGAATCGTGGATTCCCCACTCCCCAATCATCACCAGCCGCCACGGTCAGAGCGAAGCGGAGAAGACAGTGCAAAACGATCGCAACCTGCTGGTATTCAGCGGTAATGCCAACCGTCCGCTTGCCGAAGCGGTATGCAAGGAACTCGGCATCCGGCTCGGCAAGGCCCTGGTCGGGCGCTTCTCCGACGGCGAAGTGCAGGTCGAGATCGAAGAGAACGTGCGTCGCCAGGAGGTGTTCGTCATTCAGTCGACGAACGCGCCGACCGCCGAGAACTTCATGGAGCTGCTGGTCCTGATCGACGCGCTCAAGCGCGCATCGGTGGCCAACGTGACCGCGGTGGTGCCGTACTTCGGCTACGCCCGCCAGGATCGCCGCCCGCGCTCCTCGCGCGTGCCGATCACCGCCAAGGTCGCGGCCAAGATGTTCGGCGCCGTCGGTGCCGACCGGGTGCTCACGGTCGATCTGCATGCCGACCAGATCCAGGGCTTCTTCGACATCCCGGTCGACAACGTCTACGCCTCGCCGCTGCTGCTCGCCGACATCTGGCGCGCGCACGGCACCGACAACCTGATCGTGGTTTCGCCCGACGTCGGCGGCGTGGTCCGCGCCCGCGCGATCGCCAAGCGCCTCGACGACGCCGACCTGGCGATCATCGACAAGCGCCGTCCGCGCGCCAACGTCGCCACGGTGATGAACATCATCGGCGACGTGTCCGGCAAGACCTGCGTGCTGGTCGATGACATCGTCGACACCGCCGGCACCCTGTGCGCCGCCGCGGCCGCGCTCAAGGCGCAGGGCGCGCTGAAAGTCGTCGCCTACTGCACCCACCCGGTGCTGTCGGGCGCGGCGATCGACAACGTAATGAAGTCGCAGTTGGACGAGCTGGTGGTGACCGACACCATCCCGCTGACCGCCGCGGCCCGCGCCACCGGCCGCATCCGCCAGCTCAGCGTCGCCGAGCTGCTGGCCGAAACGATCCGCCGCATCGCCTTCGGCGAGTCGGTCAGCTCGTTGTACGTGGATTGAAATCCGGGGTTGGGGATTCGGGATTAGGGATTCGTCGAAGCAAGAGCGGCATGACCGCCGTTGCGAATCTCAAATCCCGAATCCCCAATCCCAGCTCCAAAGGCTCATCTGGTCGCGGATGAGTCTCCAAATCGCCGCGAGGCGATCCTAACGCTGTAAAAGTGAGTAAACGACAATGTCCGAACACATCATCAAGGCCACTGGCCGCAACGTCGAGGGGAAGGGTGCGAGCCGCCGCCTGCGTCGTGCCGCCAGCATCCCGGCCATCATCTACGGCGGCAAGGCTACGCCGCAGCCGATCCAGCTCGATCACGAGAAAGTGTGGCTGGCCAGCCAGCACGAGTGGTTCTACTCCTCGATCCTGACCCTCGATGTCGACGGCAAGAGCGAGAGCGTGTTGCTGCGCGATATGCAGCGCCACCCGTACAAGCAGATCATCATGCACCTGGACTTCCAGCGCGTGGATGAGAACCAGGCCATCCGCGTCGCGGTGCCGCTGCACTTCCTCAACGAAGACAAGTCGCCGGCCGGCAAGGCTGCCGACGTCGTCGTGACCCACGAGCTCAACGAAGTCGAAATCAGCTGCCTGCCGAAGGACCTGCCGGAGTTCCTCGAGATCGACCTGTCCAAGCTCGCCGTCGGCGACATCGTCCACCTCTCGGAGCTCAAGCTGCCGAAGGGCGTCGAGATCCCCGAGCTGAAGCTGGGCAAGGAACACGACGTCGCCGTCGTGATCGCCAAGCACGGCAAGGAAGAGACCGAAGAAGCCGCCGAGGCGCCGGTCGCCGAAGTGCCGGCTGCCAAGGTCGCCAAGAAGGACGAAGACAAGAAGTGATCGTGGACCGGCGCGCCCTGATCGGCGCGCCGGTTTGCGTACACGGATAGTCTTACGCGATGGCAGATCTGCGCCTGATCGTCGGCCTCGGCAACCCGGGGTCGGAACACACCCGGACCCGGCACAATGCCGGGTTCTGGTTTGTGGACGCCCTGAACGAAAAGTTCGGCGGCCGGTTCGGTCTGGAGTCCAAGTTGTTCGGCGAAACCTCGAAGATCGAGATCGCCGGACGCCCGGTCTGGCTGCTCAAGCCGGCCACGTTCATGAACCTGTCGGGCAAGTCGGTCGCCGCGGCCCTGCGTTACTGGAAGATCGAGCCCGAAGAGGCGCTGCTGGCGCACGACGAGCTCGACCTCGCGCCCGGCACGGCCCGGCTCAAATTCGACGGCGGCCACGGCGGCCAGAACGGCTTGCGCGACACCATCCAACTGCTCGGTCACGGCAAGTTCCACCGCCTGCGCATCGGCATCGGCCACCCCGGCCACAAGGACAAGGTCACTCCCTGGGTGCTCGGACGTCCCGGCAAGGCCGACGAGGCGACCATCCTGCGCGCGATCGACGACGCCATCGAGGTCATGCCGCTGGCGGTGCAGGGCAACCTGATGGACGCCATGACCCGCCTGCACACGCCCCGTAATTAGGGATTCGGGATTGGGGATTCGCCAGGCCCCGCTGCCTGCGAGTCCCCAATCCCAAATCTCGAATCACGAATACCGGATCAAAGCCATGGGTATCAAATGCGGCATCGTCGGCCTGCCCAACGTGGGCAAGTCGACCCTTTTCAACGCCCTGACCAAGGCTGGGATCGCCGCGGCGAACTTCCCGTTCTGCACGATCGAGCCGAACGTCGGCGCCGTGCCGGTGCCGGATCCGCGCCTGAACGCGCTGGCCGAGATCGTCAAGCCGCAGAAGCTGCTGCCGACCGCGGTCGAATTCGTCGACATCGCCGGCCTGGTCGCCGGCGCCGCGAGCGGGCAGGGCCTGGGCAACAAGTTCCTCGCCCACATCCGCGAAGTCGACGCCATCACCCACGTGGTGCGCTGCTTCGAGAATCCGGACGTCATCCACGTCAACAACAAGGTCGACCCGATCGCCGATATCGAGACCATCGATACCGAGCTGGCCCTGGCCGACCTGGAAAGCGTCGAGAAGGCCTACCAGCGCGCCGAGCGCTCGGCCAAGACCGGCGACAAGGAAGCGATCGTGCGCAAGGAGGTCCTGGGCCGCGTGCGCGAGGGTCTGGACGCCGGCAAGCCGGCGCGCGCGCTGAGCCTGTCCGAGGACGACAAGGCCGCCCTGCGCGATCTGTTCCTGCTCACTCTGAAGCCGGTGATGTACGTCGCCAACGTGCTCGAGGACGGTTTCGAGAACAACCCGCACCTGGATGCGGTGCGCGAGCGCGCCAAGCTCGAGGGCGCCCAGGTCGTGCCGGTTTCGGCCGCGATCGAGGAAGAGCTGAGCCAGCTCGACGACGCCGACCGCGACACCTTCCTGGCCGACCTCGGCCTGGCCGAGCCCGGCCTCAACCGGGTCATCCGCGCCGGTTACGAGTTGCTGGGCCTGCAGACCTACTTCACCGCCGGGGTCAAGGAAGTGCGCGCCTGGACGGTCAAGGCCGGTTCGACCGCGCCGCAGGCCGCCGCGGTGATCCACACCGACTTCGAGAAGGGCTTCATCCGCGCCGAAACCATCTCCTACGACGATTTCATCAAGTACAAGGGCGAGGCCGGAGCCCGCGATGCCGGGCGTCTGCGCCTGGAAGGCAAGGAATATCGCGTCCAAGAGGGCGATGTACTGCACTTCCGGTTCAATGTCTGAGTACACTATGCGGCCGTTTCGGGGGCGCCTGGCAGCCGGTTCGGCCGGCGCGAGAAGATTCCGAAAAAAGTTGTACGAAAACGCGTTGACTTCCTGAAGAACGCGCGCCAGAATTACGGGCTCTTTTGGAGGGATACCCAAGCGGCCAACGGGGGCAGACTGTAAATCTGCTGGCTTACGCCTTCGGTGGTTCGAATCCACCTCCCTCCACCAGTTTCATCGCGACAGGCAACGGTTCGTCAGGTTTTTCGAGTTCGACGGCTTCTGGCGCGGCAGGCACTAGTGGAATCAAGCAACGACGATCTCGCTTTCAAGGATGTCGGCGATGCGGGTTTCAGATTAAAGTTCCAACGCTGTAATGGCTGTACGCGGCGCGGGAGTAGTTCAATGGTTAGAGCCTCAGCCTTCCAAGCTGATAATGCGGGTTCGAATCCCGTCTCCCGCTCCATTGAACGGCTTCGTCGGCGGTAAGGTTGAATTCGCCCGCGTCGGTCCCATTGCAGTAAAGCCCGCGCAGGCGGGTCGCAACACCCAGGTTTCACGCTCACGTAGCTCAGTCGGTAGAGCACCTCCTTGGTAAGGAGGAGGTCGAAGGTTCGATTCCTTTCGTGAGCACCATCCAAAGCAAGACAAGGCTGCTTTACCAACAGCCGCCGCGACATACAGACCCACAAACGAGAAGCGACAGCCATGGCTAAGGGTAAATTCGAGCGCACCAAGCCGCACGTGAACGTCGGCACGATCGGCCACGTTGACCACGGCAAGACGACGCTGACGGCGGCGCTGACGAAGGTGGGCGCCGAGCGTTTCGGTGGCGAGTTCAAGGCATACGACGCGATCGACGCGGCGCCGGAAGAAAAGGCGCGCGGCATCACGATCTCGACGGCGCACGTGGAATACGAATCGGCGACGCGTCACTACGCGCACGTCGATTGCCCGGGCCACGCCGACTACGTGAAGAACATGATCACGGGCGCCGCGCAGATGGACGGCGCGATTCTGGTGTGCTCGGCCGCTGACGGCCCGATGCCGCAGACCCGCGAACACATCCTGCTGTCGCGCCAGGTCGGCGTGCCGTACATCGTCGTGTTCCTGAACAAGGCCGACATGGTGGACGACGCCGAGCTGCTCGAGCTGGTCGAGATGGAAGTGCGCGAGCTGCTGAGCAAGTACGAGTTCCCGGGCGACGACACCCCGATCATCCACGGCTCGGCCCGTCTGGCGCTGGAAGGCGATCAGAGCGAAATCGGCGTGCCGTCGATCCTGCGTCTGGTCGAGGCGCTGGACAGCTTCATCCCGCAGCCGGAGCGCGATGTCGACAAGCCGTTCCTGATGCCGGTGGAAGACGTGTTCTCGATCTCGGGCCGCGGCACCGTGGTGACCGGCCGTATCGAGCGCGGCATCGTGAAGGTCGGTGACGAAATCGAAATCGTCGGTATCCGTCCGACCCAGAAGACGACGGTCACGGGCGTGGAAATGTTCCGCAAGCTGCTCGACCAGGGTCAGGCGGGCGACAACGCCGGTCTGCTGCTGCGCGGCACCAAGCGCGACGACGTCGAGCGCGGCCAGGTGCTGTGCAAGCCGGGTTCGATCAAGCCGCACACCGACTTCGAAGCCGAAGTCTATGTGCTGTCGAAGGACGAAGGCGGCCGTCACACCCCGTTCTTCAAGGGCTACCGTCCGCAGTTCTACTTCCGCACCACCGACATCACCGGCGCTTGCGAGCTGCCGGAGGGCGTCGAGATGGTGATGCCGGGCGACAACGTGAAGATGGTCGTCACGCTGATCAACCCGGTGGCGATGGACGAAGGCCTGCGCTTCGCGATCCGCGAAGGCGGCCGTACCGTCGGCGCCGGCGTCGTGGCCAAGATCATCAAGTAATTGCACCATCGCGGCGGTCGCAAGGCCGCCGCAAGCCGCGAACGGCGGGCCGGCAACCCGGTCCGCCTTCGTTGTTTAGTACACCTTGGAATATCCGCTCGATGCCGGGCCCGATTCGGGCGCTGAGTCGGGTAGAAGACTTCAAAGACGTACGCCAGTAGCTCAATTGGCAGAGCAGCGGTCTCCAAAACCGCAGGTTGGGGGTTCGAGTCCCTCCTGGCGTGCCACTCGATACCGAGCCGGCTCGGACGATCCGGCGACTGGAATGCATTGAAAGGGCCGCGCAGGGATGGGCGGGCTTTCGCGAGGGAATCGCCCCGAGAATGAACAGCAAGGCCGAACAACATAAATCCGGCGGCGCCGGTGATATCGCCAAATACGCGCTGGCGCTGCTGCTTGCGCTGGGCGGTGTGTTCGCCTACCTCTGGTTCGAGAACTGGAGCGGCCCGCTGCGTAGCGGCGTGGTCGTCGCCGGCCTGCTCGCCGGCGCGGTGGTGTTCATGTTTTCCACCAAGGGTGCACAGACCCGCGAATTCCTCTCGGAATCGCGTTTCGAGTTGCGCAAGGTGGTCTGGCCGACCCGCGAAGAAGCGCTCAAGACCACCTGGGTGGTCATGATCGCGGTCGCGATTCTCAGCCTCATCCTGTCCGGCTTCGATTATGTGATCCAGGCTGCGGTCAAGTTCCTGCTGTCGCGTTGAGGAGACGACCGACGTGAATTCGCAAGATAACAAGCGCTGGTACGTGGTACATGCGTATTCCGGCTTCGAAAAGTCCGTGGCGCAGGCGCTGCGCGACCGCATCGTCCGTTTCGAAATGCAGGACCGCTTCGGCGACGTCCTGGTGCCGACCGAAGAAGTCGTCGAAATGCGTTCCGGCCAGAAGCGCCGGTCCGAGCGTAAGTTCTTCCCGGGCTATGTCCTGGTGCAGATCGCCACGCACGACGAAGCCGGTATTCCGCGCATCGACAGCGAAAGCTGGCATCTGATCAAGGAAACCCCGAAGGTCATGGGTTTCATCGGCGGCACCGCCGATCGCCCCTTGCCGATCCAGGACCGCGAAGCGGACCGGATCCTGCAGCGCGTTCAGGAAGGCGTCGAAAAGCCGCGTCCGAAGGTGCTGTTCGAGCCGGGCGAAATGGTCCGCGTGGTCGATGGTCCGTTCGTCGATTTCAACGGCGTGGTCGAGGAAATCAACTACGAGAAGAGCCGCCTGCGCGTTGCAGTGCTGATCTTCGGCCGCTCGACCCCGGTCGAGCTGGAATTCGGGCAGGTCGAAAAGGCCACCTGAGCCCGGCCCCGGCCTGGCTGACCCCATCGAACGAGACCCGGCTTGCCGGGTCTCGTCGTGTCGTATTCCAAAAAACCTGATATAGTGCGCGGCTCACTGCCTAGATGCGGTGGCCCATTCATTCAGCTGCCCCCTCTGAAAAGGTCCGGGGCGGCTGTCTGCGCAAGTAAAACGCGATGCCGGAACGCGCGATTTCCGGCCCGATGGGGAGCCTGAGGTCCAGGCGCTAGCACCCGGAGAGCAGAGCAATGGCAAAGAAAGTAGTCGGTTACATCAAGCTGCAGGTGAAGGCCGGTCAGGCCAACCCCTCGCCGCCGGTCGGTCCTGCGCTGGGTCAGCGCGGCCTGAACATCATGGAGTTCTGCAAGGCGTTCAACGCCGCGACCTCCAAGCTCGAGCCGGGTCTGCCGACCCCGGTCATCATCACGGCCTACTCGGACCGTACCTTCACCTTCGTCACCAAGAGCACCCCGGCTTCGGTCCTGCTCAAGAAGGCCGCCGGCATCTCGTCGGGCTCCAAGCGCCCGAACACCGAGAAGGTGGGCAAGGTCACCCGTAAGCAGCTCGAAGACATCGCCAAGGCGAAGGAAGCGGATCTGACCGCGGCCGACCTGGAAGCGGCAGTGAAGACGATTGCGGGTTCGGCCCGCAGCATGGGTCTGGTGGTGGAGGGCTGATCATGGCAATCACGAAGCGCGAAAAAGCAATCAAGGCAGCCGTGGTCCCGGGCAAGGCCTACTCGTTCGAAGAAGCGGTCAAGATCGTCAAGACCGCGACCAAGGCCAAGTTCGTCGAGTCCGTCGACGTCGCCGTGCGCCTGGGCGTGGACGCGAAGAAGTCCGACCAGCAGGTCCGTGGCTCGACCGTGCTCCCGGCCGGCACCGGCAAGACCGTGCGCGTGGCGGTGTTCGCCCCGGCCGGCGCGAAGGCCGACGAGGCCCTGGCCGCAGGCGCCGAAGCCGTCGGTATGGACGACCTGGCCGAGAAGATGCAGGCCGGCGATCTGAACTACGACGTCGTCATCGCCACCCCGGACGCCATGCGCGTCGTCGGTAAGCTGGGCCAGGTGCTCGGCCCGCGCGGCCTGATGCCGAACCCGAAGGTCGGTACCGTCTCGCCGAACCCGGCCGAAGCGGTCAAGAACGCCAAGGGCGGCCAGGTGCGTTACCGCACCGACAAGGCCGGCATCATCCACTGCACCCTGGGCAAGGCTTCGTTCGAAGACGCCTCGCTGAAGGACAACCTGCAGGCGCTGCTGCTCGACCTGATCAAGGCCAAGCCGGCGACCGCCAAGGGTCAGTACCTGCAGAAGATCTCGATCAGCTCGACCATGGGTCCGGGCGTGACCGTCGATCTGACCTCGCTGTCGCTCAAGTAATGCAGTAACGCGCTCGCGCGCTTAGCGCGAGCGTCTTTGCCGATGCGTTATCCCCGCGAAGGCGGGGATCCAGAGCCGCCGAACTCTGGTTGCAGGCAACGAATCCGGGCTTCCGCCATGGCGGGAGTCCACCGAACAAAGGCGAACGGCAATCCAACGCCGTCAGCCGAAACTTTTGAGGGCTATCGCCCAGGGGCAACCCGAAGCGATCGCCGTCAAAGACCGCAGGCGCGGTCAGCGCATACCGACGACGGGCAGGGAAGCTCGACACGGCAAGGAGTCGCCGTCGGTACAGCGGGATCGCTTAATTCGGACTCTTCGGAGCCGGGCCGGCGTAGATGGTGCCGCCCCTGAAACTATTTTCAGGAAAGGCCACCACCCGGGATGCCTTCGGCGTCCCCGGCGCCAAGGACGGTCGCCGCCCAGGACCGCAAGCGGCAGGAGCCGTAAGCGGAGTTAATAGTGCCGGGATGGGTAGTACGGGATAGGGCATCGGTCCAAGCCAGGCGCAAGCCGCTTCGTCGATCCCCGCTCACGAATCCCGAATCCCGGCCTTGGAGGAGTGCAATGGCTCTTAATCTGTCTCAGAAGCAAGAAGTAGTCGCCGAACTGGCAGAAGTCGCCGCCAAGGCTCACTCCTTGATTGCTGCCGAGTACGCAGGCATCACGGTCGGTCAAATGACCGCGATGCGCAAGAAGGCTCGTGAAACCGGTGTGTACTTGCGTGTCGTCAAGAACACCCTGGCCTCGCGTGCCGTCGCCGGTACCGAATACGAGTGCGTCCAAGACAAGCTCGTCGGTCCGTTGCTGTATGCGTTCTCGACGGAAGAACCCGGCGCCGCCGGTCGTCTGATCAAGGAATTCGCCAAGGGCAACGACAAGCTGCAGGCCAAGGTCGTCGCGTTGGGAGGCCAGGTGTACCCGGCCAGCCACGTCGATGTGCTTGCCTCGCTGCCGACCCTCGACCAGGCCCTGGCCATGCTGGCCCGCGTCCTGTCCGAACCCGCCAGCATGTTCGCCCGCGCCGTCAAGGCCGTGGCCGACCAGCAGGGCGGTGGCGAAGTCGCTGTCGAAGCTCCGGCCGAAGCGGAACCGGCGTAATCGCCGCCCCGCATTCGCGACCGCTTCACTGAATCCGATTCGTAAGATCAATATTTCCTGAGGTTATTCAAATGTCCCTTTCCAACGAACAAATCGTCGAAGCCATCGCCGAAAAGAGCCTGATGGAAGTCATGGAACTCGTCCGCGCGATCGAAGAGAAGTTCGGCGTTTCCGCCGCCGCTCCGGTCGTCGCCGGCGTTGCCGCCGAAGCCGCTGCTCCGGTCGAAGAGCAGACCGAGTTCAACGTCATCCTGAAGGCTGCCGGCGAGAAGAAGGTCGAAGTCATTAAGGCCGTCCGCGCCATCACCGGCCTGGGCCTGAAGGAAGCGAAGGACCTGGTCGAAGGCGCTCCGCAGACCGTGAAGGAAGCCGTCTCGAAGGCCGACGCCGAGAAGTTCAAGAAGGACCTCGAAGCCGCTGGTGCAGCTGTCGAAGTCAAGTAAGTCGTACTTGCGTCGCCGAGTCATTTTGGCGACCACTGAAGGCTGGGGACGAAAGTCCCCGGCCTTTGGCCGTTCCACGGGAACCGATGTTCCCGGCGTCATCCGAGTTACCAGTCGGAAGTAGCGGGAGAAGGCGTGCTGGTGCCGGCAATACCAGCGACTTCCCACTGGCAATTTTCCCTTGTTCCCCCGGACCGCGGACGCGCGGTCTGCCCGGAAGGACGCCACGGCGGCTTTCCCGGCCCATTAAAGTTAATCGAGGCGGTAGCTCACCATGACCACAGCTTCCACGAACTATTCGTTCACCGAAAAGAAGCGCATCCGCAAGGACTTCGGCAAGCGCAAGTCCATCCTCGAAGTGCCGTTCCTGCTCGCGATCCAGGTCGATTCCTATCGCGAATTCCTGCAGGAACACACCGACCCGGCCAAGCGCGCCGATCGCGGCCTGCACGCCGCCCTGAAGTCGGTGTTCCCGATCTCCAGCTACAGCGGCAACGCTGCTCTCGAATACGTCGGCTACAAGCTCGGCGACCCGGTGTTCGATGAGCGCGAGTGCCGCAACCGCGGCCTGTCCTACGGCGCCCCGCTGCGCGTGACCGTGCGCCTGGTGATCTACGACCGCGAGTCGTCGACCAAGGCCATCAAGTACGTGAAGGAGCAGGAGGTCTACATGGGCGAAATCCCGCTCATGACCGACAACGGCACCTTCATCGTCAACGGCACCGAGCGCGTCATCGTCTCGCAGCTGCACCGTTCGCCCGGCGTGTTCTTCGACCACGACCGCGGCAAGACCCACAGCTCGGGCAAGCTGCTGTACAGCGCCCGCATCATTCCCTACCGCGGTTCCTGGCTCGACTTCGAGTTCGATCCGAAGGACGCGCTGTTCACCCGTATCGACCGTCGCCGCAAGCTGCCGGTCACCGTGCTGCTGCGCGCGCTCGGCTACAACAACGAAGAAATGCTCGCCGAGTTCTTCGAGATCAACACCTTCCACATCATGTCCGAGGGCGTGCAGTGGGAGCTGGTCTCCGAGCGCCTGCGCGGCGAAACCCTGGACTTCGATCTGGCCGACGGCGACAAGGTCATCGTCGAAGCCGGCAAGCGCATCACCGCGCGCCACGTCAAGCAGCTCGAGCAGTCCGGCATCGCCGCGCTGGCCGTGCCCGACAGCTACCTGGTCGGCCGCATCCTGTCGCACGACGTCGTCGACACCCGTTCCGGCGAACTGCTGGCCTCGGCCAACGACGAAATCAGCGACGACCAGCTCGCCGCGTTCCGCAAGGCCGGCATCGAGTCGGTCGGCACGATCTGGGTCAACGACCTCGACCGCGGTCCGTACATCTCCAACACCCTGCGCATCGATCCGTCGAAGACGCAGCTGGAAGCCCTGGTCGAAATCTACCGGATGATGCGTCCCGGCGAGCCGCCGACCAAGGACGCCGCGCAGAACCTGTTCCACAACCTGTTCTTCACCTTCGAGCGCTACGACCTGTCGGGCGTGGGCCGGATGAAGTTCAACCGCCGCATCGGCCGCAAGGAAACCCTCGGCGCCTCGGTGCTGTACGACGCCAAGTACTTCGCCGAGCGCAAGGACGACGAGTCCGTGCGCCTGCGCACCGAGCTGGGCAAGACCTCGGACATCCTCGACGTCATCCGCGTCCTGACCGAGATCCGCAACGGCCGCGGCGTGGTCGACGACATCGATCACCTGGGCAACCGTCGCGTGCGTTCGGTCGGCGAAATGGCCGAGAACACCTTCCGCGTCGGCCTGGTCCGCGTCGAGCGCGCGGTCAAGGAACGCCTGTCGATGGCCGAGTCCGAAGGTCTCACGCCGCAGGAACTGATCAACGCCAAGCCGGTGGCCGCCGCGATCAAGGAGTTCTTCGGCTCCTCGCAGCTGTCGCAGTTCATGGACCAGAACAACCCGCTGTCGGAAGTCACGCACAAGCGTCGCGTGTCGGCCCTCGGCCCGGGCGGTCTGACCCGCGAGCGCGCCGGCTTCGAAGTGCGCGACGTGCACCCGACCCATTACGGCCGCGTCTGCACCATCGAAACGCCTGAAGGCCCGAACATCGGCCTGATCAACTCGCTGGCCGTGTTCGCCCGCACCAACAAGTACGGCTTCCTCGAGACGCCGTACCGCAAGGTCGTGGACGGCAAGGTCACCGACGACGTCGAGTTCCTCTCGGCGATCGAAGAGAACGAGTACGTCATCGCCCAGGCCAATGCGCCGCAGGACGACAAGGGCATGATCAGCTCGCAGTTCGTCGCCTGCCGTTACCAGGGCGAAACCCTGCTCAAGCCGCCGTCCGAGATCCACTTCATGGACGTCTCGCCGATGCAGACCGTGTCGGTCGCGGCTGCGCTGGTTCCGTTCCTCGAGCACGACGACGCCAACCGCGCGTTGATGGGCGCGAACATGCAGCGCCAGGCCGTCCCGACCCTGAAGGCGCAGAAGCCGCTGGTCGGTACCGGCATCGAGCGCGCCGTGGCGCGCGACTCGGGCGTGACCGTGAATGCGCTGCGCGGCGGCACGATCGAGCAGATCGATGCGGCCCGCATCGTGGTCAAGGTCAACGAGTCGGAAATCTCCGGCGTCGCCGATGCCGGCGTCGACATCTACAACCTGATCAAGTACACGCGTTCGAACCAGAACACCTGTATCAACCAGAGCCCGCTGGTCAAGGTCGGCGACGTGATCGCCCGCGGCGACGTGCTGGCCGACGGCCCCTCGACCGACATCGGCGAGCTCGCGCTCGGCCAGAACATGCTGGTCGCGTTCATGCCGTGGAACGGCTACAACTTCGAAGACTCGATCCTGCTCTCCGAGCGCGTGGTCGAAGAGGATCGCTACACCACGATCCACATCGAAGAGCTGACCTGCGTCGCGCGCGACACCAAGCTGGGACCGGAGGAAATCTCCGCCGACATCCCGAACGTCTCCGAGCAGGCGTTGAACCGCCTCGACGAGTCGGGTGTGGTCTACATCGGCGCCGAAGTCCGCGCCGGCGACATCCTGGTCGGCAAGGTCACGCCGAAGGGCGAGAGCCAGCTGACCCCGGAAGAGAAGCTGCTGCGCGCGATCTTCGGCGAGAAGGCTTCGGACGTTAAGGACAGCTCGCTGCGCGTGCCCCCAGGCATGGACGGCACCGTCATCGACGTGCAGGTCTTCACCCGCGACGGCATCGAGAAGGACAAGCGCGCCCGCCAGATCGAAGAGTCGGAAATCCGTCGCGTCAAGAAGGACTTCGACGACCAGTTCCGCATCCTCGAAGCGGCGATCTACGACCGTCTGCGTTCGCAGCTGATCGGCAAGACCGCCAACGGCGGCGCCGGCCTGAAGAAGGGCGACACGGTCACCAGCCTGGTGCTCGACGGCCTGAAGAAGTCCGATTGGTTCACCCTGCGCATGAAGGACGAGGACGCGATCGAAGCGATCGAACGCGCCCAGAAGCAGATCGACGTCCACCAGAAGGAATTCGACCGCCGCTTCGCCGACAAGCGCGGCAAGATCACCCAGGGCGACGACCTCGCGCCGGGCGTGCTCAAGATGGTCAAGGTGTTCCTGGCGGTTAAGCGCCGCATCCAGCCGGGCGACAAGATGGCCGGCCGTCACGGCAACAAGGGTGTCGTGTCGACCATCGTGCCGGTCGAAGACATGCCGTACGCGGCCGACGGCCAGACCGTCGACATCGTGCTGAACCCGTTGGGCGTGCCGTCGCGTATGAACATCGGCCAGATCCTCGAAGTGCATCTGGGCTGGGCCGCCAAGGGCCTGGGCCAGAAGATCCAGCGCATGCTGGAAGCGCAGCAGAAGATCGCCGAACTGCGCAAGTTCCTCGACGACATCTACAACCACGACCAGAAGCTGCACGGTCAACGCGTCGATCTGAAGCAGTTCACCGACGAAGAGCTGCTGACCCTGGCGCACAACCTGGTCGACGGCGTGCCGATGGCGACGCCGGTGTTCGACGGCGCGGCCGAGTTCGAGATCAAGCGCATGCTCGAGCTGGCCGAGCTGCCGAGCAGCGGTCAGACGATCCTGCACGACGGCCGCACCGGCGAGGCATTCGAACGTCCGGTCACGATCGGCTACATGCACATGCTGAAGCTGAACCACCTCGTCGACGACAAGATGCACGCGCGTTCGACCGGTCCGTACTCGCTCGTCACCCAGCAGCCGCTGGGCGGCAAGGCGCAGTTTGGCGGCCAGCGTTTCGGCGAAATGGAAGTCTGGGCGCTGGAAGCCTACGGCGCGGCCTACACCCTGCAGGAAATGCTGACGGTGAAGTCCGACGACGTGCAGGGCCGCAACCAGATGTACAAGAACATCGTCGACGGCGAGTACGAGATGGTCGCCGGCATGCCGGAGTCCTTCAACGTGCTCGTGAAGGAAATCCGCTCGCTCGCGATCAACATGGAGCTGGAAGAGAACTGAGGACCGCCGGGGGTCGGGAATGCGGGAGGGAATCGCGAAAGCGTTCCGTCCCCGTCCCGAAGCCCGATCTGACGACTCCCAATTCTCGATTCCCGATTCCCGGAGAAACCCATGAAAGACTTGCTCAATCTCTTCAACCAGCAGCGTCCCGCGCTGGACTTCGACGCGATCAAGATCGCGCTGGCGTCGCCCGACCTGATCCGTTCGTGGTCGTTCGGCGAAGTGAAGAAGCCGGAAACCATCAACTACCGTACTTTCAAGCCCGAACGCGACGGCCTGTTCTGCGCCGCCATCTTCGGACCGATCAAGGACTACGAGTGCCTGTGCGGCAAGTACAAGCGCATGAAGCACCGCGGCGTGGTCTGCGAGAAGTGCGGCACCGAAGTGACCCTGGCCAAGGTGCGCCGCGAGCGCATGGGCCACATCGACCTGGCTTCGCCGGTCGCGCACATCTGGTTCCTGAAGTCGCTGCCCTCGCGCATCGGCCTGATGCTCGACATGACCCTGCGCGACATCGAGCGCATCCTGTACTTCGAAGCCTACGTCGTGACCGAGCCGGGCCTGACCCCGATGGAACGCGGCAACCTGCTGACCGAAGAGCAGTACCTGACCGCGCGTCAGGAGCACGGCGACGACTTCGAAGCCGCGATGGGCGCCGAGGCCGTGTACGACCTGCTGCGCACGATCGACCTGCAGGCCGAAATGCTGCAGCTGCGCGAGGAGATCGCCTCGACCAACAGCGAAACCAAGCTCAAGCGCCTCACCAAGCGCATCAAGCTGGTCGAAGCCTTCCTCGAGTCCGGCAACCGTCCGGAGTGGATGGTCATGACCGTGCTGCCGGTGCTGCCGCCGGACCTGCGTCCGCTGGTGCCGCTGGACGGCGGCCGCTTCGCGACCTCCGACCTGAACGATCTGTACCGCCGCGTCATCAACCGCAACAACCGCCTGCGCCGCCTGCTCGAACTCAATGCGCCCGACATCATCGTGCGTAACGAGAAGCGCATGCTGCAGGAGTCGGTCGACGCCCTGATGGACAACGGCCGTCGCGGCCGCGCCATCACCGGCACCAACAAGCGCCCGCTCAAGTCGCTCGCCGACATGATCAAGGGCAAGCAGGGCCGTTTCCGTCAGAACCTGCTCGGCAAGCGCGTCGACTACTCGGGCCGTTCGGTCATCGTGGTCGGCCCGACCCTGCGTCTGCACGAGTGCGGCCTGCCGAAGAAGATGGCGCTGGAGCTGTTCAAGCCCTTCATCTTCGCCAAGCTGCAGCGTCGCGGCCTGGCCACCACGATCAAGGCCGCCAAGAAGCTGGTCGAGCGTGAAGAGGCCGAGGTGTGGGACATCCTCGAAGAGGTGATCCGCGAGCATCCGGTGCTGTTGAACCGCGCTCCGACCCTGCACCGTCTCGGCATCCAGGCGTTCGAGCCGGTGTTGATCGAAGGCAAGGCGATCCAGTTGCACCCGCTGGTCTGCACCGCGTTCAACGCCGACTTCGACGGTGACCAGATGGCCGTCCACGTGCCGCTCTCGCTGGAAGCCCAGCTGGAAGCGCGCGCGTTGATGATGGCGTCCAACAACATCCTGTCGCCGGCCAACGGCGAGCCGATCATCGTGCCGTCGCAGGACGTCGTGCTCGGCCTGTACTACATGACCCGCGCGCTGGAGAACAAGGCGGGCGAGGGCATGGCGTTCGCCAACGTGGCCGAAGTCAAGCGCGCCTACGACAACCGCGTCGTGCAGATCCACGCCAAGGTCAAGGTCCGCATCAGCGAGATCGTGATCAACGAGGACGGCACCCGCGAGCCCAAGACCTCGATCGTCGACACCACCGTCGGCCGCGCCCTGCTGCGCGAGATCCTGCCGGACGGCCTGCCGTACGCGCTGGCCAACACCGAGCTGACCAAGAAGAACATCAGCCGCCTGATCAACTCGTGCTACCGCATGCTCGGCCTGAAGGACACGGTCGTGTTCGCCGACAAGCTGATGTACACCGGCTTCGCTTACGCGACCCGCGCCGGCGTTTCGATCGGCATCGACGACATGATCATCCCGGGCGAGAAGAAGGGCATCCTGGCCGAGGCCGAGACCGAAGTGCTGGAAATCCAGCAGCAGTACCAGTCCGGTCTGGTCACCGCCGGCGAGCGCTACAACAAGGTCGTCGACATCTGGTCGCGCACGAACGAGCGCGTGGCCAAGGCGATGATGGACGCGATCGGCACCGACACCGTGGAAAACGCCGAAGGCAAGCGCGTTCCGCAGAAGTCGATGAACTCGATCTACATCATGGCCGACTCCGGCGCCCGCGGTTCGCAGGCCCAGATCCGTCAGCTGGCCGGTATGCGCGGCCTGATGGCGCGTCCCGACGGCTCGATCATCGAGACGCCGATCACCGCGAACTTCCGCGAAGGCCTGAACGTTCTCCAGTACTTCATCTCGACCCACGGTGCCCGTAAGGGTCTGGCCGATACCGCGTTGAAGACGGCGAACTCGGGTTACCTGACCCGTCGTCTGGTCGACGTGGCGCAGGACGTGGTCATCACCGAAACCGATTGCGGCACGCTCGGCGGTCTGACCATGACCCCGATCGTCGAAGGCGGCGACGTGGTCGAACCGTTGCGCGACCGCGTGCTGGGCCGCGTCGTGGCCGAGGACGTGTTCCTGCCGGGCAACGACGAGGATCCGATCGTCACCCGCAACACCCTGCTCGACGAAGCCTGGGTGCAGAAGCTCGAGGACGCCAGCGTCCAGTCGATCAAGGTGCGTTCGACCATCACCTGCGAAAGCAGCTTCGGCGTGTGCGCGCACTGCTACGGTCGCGACCTGGGCCGCGGTCACCTGGTCAACCACGGCGAAGCGGTCGGCGTCGTCGCCGCTCAGTCGATCGGCGAACCCGGCACGCAGCTGACCATGCGTACGTTCCACATCGGTGGTGCGGCTTCGCGTGCCGCCGCCATCGACAACGTCACGGTCAAGACCACCGGTTCGATCAAGTTCAACAACCTCAAGCACGTCGCGCACGCCAACGGCCACCTGGTCGCGGTGTCGCGTTCGGGCGAACTGTCGGTCCTCGACCCGCACGGCCGCGAGCGCGAGCGCTACAAGCTGCCGTACGGCGCGACCGTCGCGGTCAAGGACGGCGCCGAGATCAAGGCCGGCCAGACCGTCGCCAACTGGGATCCGCATAACCACCCGATCGTCTCGGAAGTCGCCGGTTTCATCCGTTTCATCGACTTCGTCGACGGCGTGACCGTGATCGAGAAGACCGACGAACTGACCGGCCTGGCTTCGCGCGAGATCACCGATCCGAAGCGTCGCGGCTCGATGGGCAAGGACCTGCGCCCGATCGTGCGCATCGTCGACAAGAACGGCAAGGATCTGCAGATCCCGAACACCGACTTGCCGGCGCAGTACCTGCTGCCGCCGCGCTCGATCGTCAACCTGCAGGACGGTGCGCCGGTCGGCGTGGGCGACGTGGTCGCCAAGATCCCGCAGGAAGCCTCGAAGACCCGCGACATCACCGGTGGTCTGCCGCGCGTGGCCGACTTGTTCGAAGCGCGCAAGCCCAAGGACCCGGCGATCCTCGCCGAAGTCTCGGGTATCGTCAGCTTCGGCAAGGACACCAAGGGCAAGCAGCGCTTGATCATCAAGCAGGCCGACGGTGAAGAGCACGAAGAGCTGATCCCGAAGTACCGCCAGATCATCGTGTTCGAAGGCGAGCACGTGGAGAAGGGCGAGACCGTGGTGGACGGCGAGCCGAGCCCGCAGGACATCCTGCGTCTGCTGGGCGTCGAGCCGCTGGCCGTGTACCTGACCAAGGAAATCCAGGACGTCTACCGCCTGCAGGGCGTGAAGATCAACGACAAGCACATCGAGGTGATCGTTCGCCAGATGCTGCGCAAGGTCGAGATCACCGACCAGGGCGACAGCAAGTTCCTGCACGGCGAGCAGATCGAGCGTCAGCGCTTCGTCGAAGAGAACGCCCGCCTGCTGGCCCGCAACGAGATCCCGTCGAAGTACGACCCGGTCCTGCTCGGCATCACCAAGGCCTCGCTGGCGACCGAGTCGTTCATCTCGGCCGCCTCGTTCCAGGAGACCACCCGCGTGCTGACCGAGGCTGCCGTGCGCGGCACCCGCGACGGCCTGCGCGGTCTCAAGGAGAACGTGATCGTCGGTCGCCTGATTCCGGCCGGTACCGGCCTGGCGTACCACACCCAGCGCCGCAAGAACGCTTCGGGTCTGACCGACTCGGAAATGGAAGCCCTGTCGGGCCCGGTCTCGGCCCCGGCGGTCGAGGTTCCGGCCCCGGCGGCCCCGGTGGCCGAAGCGGCAGGCGAGGAGTCCAGCGCCTCCTGAGGCGCTGCGGCTCGTAATCGCACGGAAATACAGCTAAACTAGGTAATTCGGACGGCCTTCGGGCCGTCCCAGATCACGAAATGAGGCGCATGGAGCGCCTCGTGTTCGGCCCAGGGCAGGGCGGGATCAATCGGAGTTGGAATGGAATTGGCGCTATCTAGCGCCGATTTCGTTCGTCCGCGTCGCTCGCGTTGACGGCCACGTCAAACGCGAGCTATACTTTTTCGTCTCGGTGGGTCGGGTGTATTCGGCTTGCCGTTCGTTTCTCACGAAGCGGCCGCCCGGCCCCTCATCAATAGAGTTCTAGATGGCAACCATCAATCAGCTCGTCCGCAAGCCGCGGCAGGCGACCACCTACAAGAGCGCCTCGCCGGCGCTGGCGAATTGCCCGCAGCGTCGCGGCGTTTGCACCCGCGTTTACACCACGACCCCGAAGAAGCCGAACTCGGCTCTGCGCAAGGTCGCCAAGGTGCGCCTGACCAACGGCTACGAAATCATTTCGTACATCGGCGGCGAAGGCCACAACCTGCAGGAGCACTCGGTGGTCCTGATCCGCGGCGGTCGCGTCAAGGATCTGCCGGGCGTGCGCTACCACACCGTGCGCGGCTCGCTCGACGCCGCCGGTGTCGCCAAGCGTCGCCAGAGCCGTTCCAAGTACGGCGCCAAGCGTCCGAAGTCCTAAGCGCGTCGTTTCGTCGACTGGCGCTTCGCGTAAGCGCCGGGTCCCGGAAACACGTCTACCAAGAATCACGAGAATAGGTACGCACCATGTCGCGTAAAGGTTCCACCCCGCAGCGTTCGGTTCTGCCCGATCCCAAGCACGGCAGCGAGACGATCGCGCGCTTCATCAATATGGTCATGCAGAGCGGCAAGAAGTCCGTCGCCGAGAAGATCGTTTACGGCGCGATGGACGTCATCGGCGAAAAGAGCCCGAATGCTCTCGAGCTGGTCGAGAAGGCGTTGACCAACGTCTCTCCGTCGGTCGAAGTGAAGTCGCGTCGCGTCGGCGGCGCCACCTACCAGGTGCCGGTCGAAGTGCGTTCGTCGCGCCGCATGGCGCTGGCGATGCGTTGGCTGATCGAGTCGGCGCGCAAGCGCGGCGAGAGCAGCATGCCGCGCAAGCTCGCCGCCGAACTGCTCGACGCCTCGGAAAACCGCGGCGCTGCGATCAAGAAGCGCGAAGAGACCCACCGTATGGCGGAAGCGAACCGCGCGTTCGCGCACTACCGCTGGTGATCCGAGCGCCCTGGCAACAGGGCCTTCGCAACATCCGCATGAGATGTTGCCGCGGCGGCGTAAAGGCCGCCTAGCGAACCGGAGGCCGCCCACGAGGCGGCGTCCGGCCATTTGGAATTCGAAAACTTATTACGAGAGGGTCCCGTGGCTCGCACCACTCCCATCGAGCGTTACCGCAACTTCGGCATCATGGCGCACATCGACGCGGGTAAAACCACGACGTCCGAGCGCATCCTTTTCTACACCGGCGTCAGCCACAAGATCGGCGAAGTGCACGAAGGTGCCGCGACGATGGACTGGATGGAGCAGGAGCAGGAACGCGGCATCACCATCACGTCGGCAGCGACGACCGCGTTCTGGAAGGGCATGGACAAGTCCCTGCCCGAGCATCGTTTCAACATCATCGATACCCCCGGGCACGTCGACTTCACCATCGAAGTGGAGCGCTCGCTGCGCGTCCTCGACGGCGCGGTGTTCGTGCTGTGCGCGGTCGGCGGCGTGCAGCCGCAGTCCGAGACCGTGTGGCGCCAGGCCAACAAGTACTCCGTGCCGCGCATGGCCTTCGTCAACAAGATGGACCGTACCGGTGCCAACTTCGACAAGGTCGTCGAGCAGCTGAAGGCCCGTCTGGGCGCCTACGCGGTGCCGATGCAGGTGCCGATCGGCGCCGAAGAAGGCTTCGAGGGCGTGGTCGACCTGCTCAAGATGAAGGCCATCCATTGGGATGTCGCTTCGCAGGGCACCAAGTTCGAATACCGCGACGTGCCGGCCGATCTGCAGGCCACCGCCGAAGCGGCTCGCGCGTTCATGGTCGAAGCCGCGGCGGAAGCCTCGGAAGAGCTCATGGACAAGTACCTCAACGAGGGCGAGCTGACCGAAGAAGAGATCGTCGCCGGTCTGCGCGCGCGCACCCTGCGCGTCGAGATCGTGCCGGTGTTCTGCGGCTCGGCGTTCAAGAACAAGGGCGTGCAGGCCATGCTCGACGGCGTGATCAACCTGCTGCCGTCGCCGTCCGACCGCCCGCCGGTCGCCGGCATCGACGAGGACGAGAAGGAGGACACCCGCAAGGCGTCCGACACCGAACCGTTCTCGGCGCTGGCGTTCAAGATCATGACCGACCCGTTCGTGGGTTCGCTGACCTTCTTCCGCGTCTACTCGGGCGTGCTGAACTCGGGCGACCAGGTGTACAACCCGGTCAAGTCGAAGAAGGAACGCGTCGGCCGCATCCTGCAGATGCACGCCAACCAGCGCGACGAAATCAAGGAAGTCCGCGCCGGCGACATCGCCGCAGCGGTCGGCCTGAAGGACGTGACCACCGGCGACACGCTGTGCGCGCAGGATCACATCATCACCCTCGAGCGCATGATCTTCCCGGAGCCCGTCATCTCGATGGCGGTCGAACCGAAGACCAAGTCGGACCAGGAAAAGATGGGTATCGCCCTGGGCCGCCTGGCGCAGGAAGATCCTTCGTTCCGCGTGCGCACCGACGAAGAGTCGGGCCAGACCATCATCGCCGGCATGGGCGAGCTGCACCTGGACATCCTCGTCGACCGCATGAAGCGCGAGTTCAACGTCGAAGCCAACGTCGGCAAGCCGCAGGTCGCTTACCGCGAGACCATCCGCAAGTCGGACGTCAAGTCGGACTACAAGCACGCCAAGCAGTCCGGCGGTAAGGGTCAGTACGGTCACGTCGTGATCGAGCTGTCGCCCATGGACGAGAAGGACCGCGCGCATCCGGACGTCGAGAACGACTTCCTGTTCGTCAACGACATCACCGGCGGCGTGATTCCGAAGGAATTCATCCCGGCCGTCGAGAAGGGCCTGCGCGAGACCATCACCAGCGGTCCGCTGGCCGGCTTCCCGGTCGTCGGCGTCAAGGTCAAGCTCGTGTTCGGTTCGTACCACGACGTCGACTCGTCGGAAATGGCGTTCAAGCTCGCTTCGTCGATGGCGTTCAAGGAGGGTTTCCGCAAGGCGGATCCGGTCCTGCTGGAGCCGATGATGAAGGTCGAAGTCGTGACGCCGGAAGAGTACGTCGGCGACGTGATGGGCGACCTGAGCCGTCGTCGCGGCCTGTTGCAGGGCCAGGACGACACGCCGTCGGGCAAGACCATCAACGCGATGGTGCCGCTGGGCGAGATGTTCGGTTACGCGACCACCATCCGTTCGCTGACCCAGGGCCGCGCGACCTTCACGATGGAATTCGACCACTACGCCGAAGCGCCGAACAACATCGCCGACGCAGTGATCAAGAAGTCCTGATCGTAAGTGAGCCGGCCTGTCGGCCGGCTCACGTTCAAGCAATCAACAAGTAATTCCTTAAAGAGAGACAACCATGGCTAAGGGTAAATTCGAGCGCACCAAGCCGCACGTGAACGTCGGCACGATCGGCCACGTTGACCACGGCAAGACGACGCTGACGGCGGCGCTGACGAAGGTGGGCGCCGAGCGTTTCGGTGGCGAGTTCAAGGCATACGACGCGATCGACGCGGCGCCGGAAGAAAAGGCGCGCGGCATCACGATCTCGACGGCGCACGTGGAATACGAATCGGCGACGCGTCACTACGCGCACGTCGATTGCCCGGGCCACGCCGACTACGTGAAGAACATGATCACGGGCGCCGCGCAGATGGACGGCGCGATTCTGGTGTGCTCGGCCGCTGACGGCCCGATGCCGCAGACCCGCGAACACATCCTGCTGTCGCGCCAGGTCGGCGTGCCGTACATCGTCGTGTTCCTGAACAAGGCCGACATGGTGGACGACGCCGAGCTGCTCGAGCTGGTCGAGATGGAAGTGCGCGAGCTGCTGAGCAAGTACGAGTTCCCGGGCGACGACACCCCGATCATCCACGGCTCGGCCCGTCTGGCGCTGGAAGGCGATCAGAGCGAAATCGGCGTGCCGTCGATCCTGCGTCTGGTCGAGGCGCTGGACAGCTTCATCCCGCAGCCGGAGCGCGATGTCGACAAGCCGTTCCTGATGCCGGTGGAAGACGTGTTCTCGATCTCGGGCCGCGGCACCGTGGTGACCGGCCGTATCGAGCGCGGCATCGTGAAGGTCGGTGACGAAATCGAAATCGTCGGTATCCGTCCGACCCAGAAGACGACGGTCACGGGCGTGGAAATGTTCCGCAAGCTGCTCGACCAGGGTCAGGCGGGCGACAACGCCGGTCTGCTGCTGCGCGGCACCAAGCGCGACGACGTCGAGCGCGGCCAGGTGCTGTGCAAGCCGGGTTCGATCAAGCCGCACACCGACTTCGAAGCCGAAGTCTATGTGCTGTCGAAGGACGAAGGCGGCCGTCACACCCCGTTCTTCAAGGGCTACCGTCCGCAGTTCTACTTCCGCACCACCGACATCACCGGCGCTTGCGAGCTGCCGGAGGGCGTCGAGATGGTGATGCCGGGCGACAACGTGAAGATGGTCGTCACGCTGATCAACCCGGTGGCGATGGACGAAGGCCTGCGCTTCGCGATCCGCGAAGGCGGCCGTACCGTCGGCGCCGGCGTCGTGGCCAAGATCATCAAGTAATTGCACCATCGCGGCGGTCGCAAGGCCGCCGCAACGCACCGGTTCCCGGCGCGTCGTAACAACCGATACTGGCGGCCTTTCGAGGCCGCCAGTTTTCGTTTGGGGCGAGGCGATCAAAGGGGGGGGCGCACAATCCGCTCTGCAGCGGCGATACACGGGGTTGTCCGTGGCTTCGCGCGGCGCCCGCCGGCCCGCGATGGGCGGATAGGTACCTGAAGACGGGGGCTGCGCACTCATGCAGCGCTCCGCAACGCGATCCGGGGTTTCGCACCGACGCAGTCGCGACGACCGGCGTTCTTTCCGATTCGAAATCCGCCTTGGCCGACCCGCGAATAGGGTCCTGCGCCTGCGGCACAGTTCCACGTCGTTTATGGCCGGCGTTGCCGGTCATTGCCCGCGCCAGATGCGCGCCCGCCGCGACTCGGTCGCGAGATCTTTACCCCACTAATTCCGATGCCAGGCGTAATAAGTCCTGCGGCGCGGCCACTTGTGGCGGCCCGGTCGTGTCTCGTGCGTGCAGGCATTATTCGCCGCCGACAGGTCCCGGGATCGACGGCGCAGCGGAGCAGTCGCGCTATTTCGATGAAAGGGGAAAAATTATCCGGGGTGCGGCGATTCTGGCTCGATGCGAGCGATATAAGTGTCTCGAAGTGCCTGTTTTATAGGGGTTTTCACTGAATGTGATTCGATTATCACTCAATTGAAACTGTAGTGCGCGGCAGCAAAGCATATTTAGCCAGGGTGCGGTGCGTCACGCAGTTATTGGGAGTTTCATCGATTAAATAATGTTAATCGCAGGTGTCGCCCGCATTCATTTGTTTTTCGCTTGACCGCGGGTGCGGAGAAACTCAATTTCGACATGGGGCGCGGCCGCGCACTTTCCCCAATAATCGAAAGGAGTTTTTCATGAAGTATGTAAATCTCGGTTGTGCGCTCGTTTTGGGCTTGGCGCTGCACGCGCCATCGCCCGCGCAGGCACAGCCATCGAGCGCATCGCTGTCCGCGCCGGCGCTGGCGGATGCGCAAGCTCGGCGCCTGATCCAGGACTGGCTCGCCACCCAGTCGGTCTCGGCCGGGCAGGCCGCAGGTCTGGTCAAGGTGCTTAGTCTGGATGGCGAAGGCTCGCTGCGCTCTTTGCGGGTCGGGCGCGCCGTTCCGGTCGCGTTCGTCGACCCTGCGCTGCTGCTGGCGGGCAGCGACATTGCCCAGGCCACCCGTGGCGCGCCCACCTTGCGCTACGTGCTGTGGGACGGGCAGACCCCGGTCGGCCTGGCCACGTTGGATCCGGATGCGCGCGGCCGCTATCAAGTGGTCGGTGTCGGCGCCTCGGGTTTGGCCAACGAGATCGAAGCCGTTGCCTTGCAGCGGCGCGGGCAGGGCAGTCTGCGCCTGGTGCGCAGCCGCCAGGGCGTGGCCGACTTCCTGGAGATGAGTGACGGTAGCCAGGTCCCGCGCTACGTCCCGCTGGCCGCGGCCCGCGCCAACCTGGCGCTGGACGCGGCGGAAACCGCCGCTACTGCGCAGGGGCTGAGCGCGGCCCAGGCCACCCCCGCCTTGCGTGCCGCCGTGGCCGCAGCCGTCAAGCGCCCCTGAGCCCACTGGAGCATTCCATCATGTCCAATCGCACACGCATCCGCTCCGTCGTCGCGCCCCTGGCGCTGGCCCTGGCCGCGCTGGTTCCGGTCCAGGCGGGTTACCTGGTGAACTGGTCGACGCAGCAACAGCAACACAGCAACTGGTGCTGGGCGGCGACGGCCAGCAGCATCCTCGGTTATTACGGAGCCGGCGCCAGCCAGTGCGCCACGGTCAACTACGACTTCCGGATCAATTACGCCTGCCAGAGCCAGCCGTTCGACTGGAACAACAGCGCCAACCGGGCCAACTACCTGTACGGCGACGCTTATGACGGTGTCGACCATATCCTTTGGTACTGGGGGGTTTCGACCGTCAGCTATAACCGCTCCCTGAGCTATTCCGAGGTCGCCACCCAGATCGACACTCGCGGGCCGTTGGCCGTGCGCTGGGGTTGGGACGGCGGCGGCGGTCACATCCTGGCCATCTACGGTTACCAGACCTCCGGCGGGGTGGGTTACGTGACCATGGCCGATCCCTGGCCGGGCGAAGGTAACTCGTGGGCGACTCACAGCTGGGCAACCAAGGGCGGCGGCCACACCTGGACCCATTCGCTTAATACCTACCGCTGAGGCAGGCCGGCGGGCGCCCCGCGGAGCGGGGTGCTCGTTCGGCAGCGGTTGCGAGCGGCCTCGTCGCCTGCGGCTGGCGTCGCGATTACAATGCGGGGCCGTCTTCGTCATGGCTCAGTCCGCCGGCCGGGTGCCGCTTCCAGCCGCCATGGCGGGTTCCCGGTCCTTGCCCGTGGCAGGGGATGGGGGCGGTCGCCGCATCGGCTCGGGGATAGAGGGGGGAGGGGGCATCGGCCTCGCCGGCCCGGAACCCCGGCGCGAAGATCCTCGCGCCAGTGCCCGGAGGCCCCGGCTTGGGGGCTCGAAATCCATGGTTGCGCCTGCCGCAGGAGTGCGTGTAGAATGCGCGACCACCGTGCAACCCTTGTTCACGCCAGGGCGGCACGACCAGCGAAATGAGGTGCAGGACGCGCCTCGTATTCGCCAGACAAGGACATGTCGCACGGCTGCGCTCCGTACGTTCCGGGCCCTCGGGCTTCCAAGGAACAGTAAACGGGGCCTTTCGTGCGTTCCATTCCTTTCTGGGCGGGCCGGGCAACCGGCCTGCCTTAGTTTTTACCAGGCAAGGAGGCTCCGGGACGTGGGTGTAGTCCTGGAGTGTTTGCGTTTTCGTGGGGCTCGGCACACCCAGAGGCCGGCCCGTCGCTCTTTTAACCAAGGAATTCCGTCATGGCGGACCAAAAGATCCGGATTCGGCTGAAGGCGTACGATCATCGTCTGATCGACCGCTCGGCCAGCGAGATCGTCGAGACAGCTAAGCGGACCGGCGCGCAAGTGCGCGGCCCGATCCCGCTGCCGACCAAGATCGAGCGCTACACCATCCTGGTGTCCCCGCACGTCGATAAAGACGCGCGTGACCAGTATGAAACCCGCACGCACAAGCGCGTGCTCGACATCATCGACCCGAACGACAAGACCGTAGACGCGCTGATGAAGCTCGAGCTGGCGGCTGGCGTCGATGTGCAGATCAAGCTGACCTGAGGCCACCACCATGACCGCGAAGAAATATTCGTTGGGCATCGTCGGTCGCAAGGCCGGCATGAGCCGCTTCTTCACTGAAGACGGCAAGTCGGTTCCGGTGACCCTGATCGAGGCGACCCCGAACCGTATTACCCAGATCAAGACCACGGACACCGACGGCTACAGCGCCGTGCAGGTCACCGTCGGCGTGCGCCGCGCTGCGCTCGTCAACAAGCCCGAAGCCGGACACCTCGCCAAGGCGAAGGTCGAAGCCGGTCGCGGCTTGTGGGAGCTGCGCGTGGAAGACGACAAGATCGGCGCGTTCGAAGTCGGCGGCGAAATCAAGGCCGACATCTTCGAAGTGGGCCAGATCGTCGACGTCCAGGGCATCACCAAGGGCAAGGGCTTCCAGGGCACGATCAAGCGCTGGAACTTCAGCATGGGCGACGCGACGCACGGTAACTCGTTGTCGCACCGTTCGCCGGGTTCGATCGGCCAGCGCCAGACGCCGGGCCGCGTTTTCCCGGGTAAGAAGATGTCCGGTCACATGGGCGCCGTCCAGCAGAGCACGCAGGGCCTGGAAGTGGTCAAGGTCGACGCCGAGCGCGGCCTGATCGCGATCAAGGGCGCCGTGCCGGGCGCTCCGGGCGGCGACGTGATCGTCCGTCCGTCGAGCAAGGGAGTATGACGATGGAACTTGCCATCAACGGTAGCGACAAGAAGCTGTCGGTTTCCGACGCCATCTTCGATCGCGAATTCAGCGAAGACCTGGTCCACCAGGTTGTTGTGGCCTACCGCAACGCGGGCCGCGCCGGCACCAAGGCGCAGAAGACGCGTTCGGAAGTCAACGGCACCACCAAGAAGTCGAAGAAGCAGAAGGGCGGCGGTGCGCGTCATGGCGCGCTGACGGCTCCGATCTTCGTCGGCGGCGGCGTGACCTTCGCGGCCAAGCCGCGCAGCTTCGCCCAGAAGGTGAACCGCAAGATGTACCGCGCAGCGATGGCTGCGATCCTGTCGGAATTGAACCGCCAGGGCCGCATCACCGTCGTTGAGAAGCTGGACGTCGAGACGCCGAAGACCTCGGGCATGGTCGCCATGCTGAAGTCGCTCGAAATGGGCCGTCGTCCGCTGCTCGTCACCGAGGAAGCCTCCGAGAATCTGTACCTCTCGGCTCGCAACCTGCCCTATGTGGAAGTCCGCGACGTGCAGGGACTCGATCCGGTGGCCCTCGTCGGCGCCGATTCGATCGTGTTCACCGCCGATGCGGTCAAGAAGATCGAGGAGTGGCTGGCATGAACGAGGCCAAGCTCTACAGCATCATCCGTGCGCCGCGCGTGTCCGAAAAGACCGCACGTCTGCAGGAAGTATCCAACCAATACGTCTTCGAAGTCGCGACGGACGCTACCAAGGCCGACATCAAGGTCGCCGTGGAAAAGCTGTTCGACGTTAAGGTCGAGGCGGTGAATGTGGTCAACGTGAAGGGCAAGAACAAGGCCTTCAAGTTCCGCATGGGCCGTCGCGCCGACTGGCGCAAGGCGTACGTGAAGCTGGCCGAAGGCCAGTCGATCGACGTAATGGCCAAGGCCTGAGGAAAGACCCATGGCATTGATGACTTTCAAGCCCACTTCCGCCGGCCGCCGCAACGCGGTCCGCGTCGTGACGCCGGGCCTGCACAAGGGCGCGCCGCACGCGGCGTTGGTCGAAAAGCAGAGCAAGAGCGGCGGTCGTAACCACCACGGCCGCATCACCACCCGTCACATCGGTGGTGGTCACAAGCAGCACTACCGCATCATCGACTTCAAGCGCGACAAGGAAGGCATTCCGGCGCGCGTGGAGCGGATCGAATACGATCCCAACCGCACCGCGCACATCGCGCTGCTGTGCTACGTCGATGGCGAGCGCCGTTACATCATCGCCCCGAAGGGCCTGAAGGACGGCGATCAGGTGATCGCTGGCCGCGATGCTCCGATCCGCGTCGGCAACACGCTGCCGCTGACCAACATCCCGGTCGGTTCGACGGTGCATTGCATCGAAATGAAGCCCGGCAAGGGCGCCCAGATCGCCCGCGCCGCCGGCGCCGGCGTCCAGCTGGTCGCTCGCGAGCAGGGCTACGCCACGCTGCGTCTTCGCTCCGGCGAAATGCGCAAGGTGCCGGTCGAGTGCCGCGCCACCATCGGCGAAGTCGGCAACGACGAGCACAGCCTTGAAAAGCTGGGCAAGGCCGGTGCCAAGCGCTGGCGCGGTATCAAGCCGACCGTCCGCGGCGCCGCCATGAACCCCGTCGACCACCCGCACGGTGGTGGTGAGGCGAAGGCTGGCCAGGGCAACCCGCATCCGGTCACCCCCTGGGGTGTTCCGACCAAGGGTTACAAGACGCGCAAGAACAAGCGCACTTCGCAATTCATCGTGCGCGATCGCAGGGGTTAATCGGCCATGGCACGTTCACTCAAAAAGGGTCCGTTCGTCGACCACCATCTCATCAAGAAGGTGGAGACCGCGGGCAACAACAAGAAGCCGATCAAGACCTGGTCGCGCCGCTCGATGGTGCTGCCGGAAATGGTGGGCTTCACCATCGCCGTGCATAACGGCAAGAACCACATCCCGGTGCTGGTCAACGAGAACATGGTTGGCCACAAGCTTGGCGAATTCGCTTTGACCCGTACGTTTAAGGGTCACGGCGGCGACAAGAAGTCGGGTAAGTAAGGAGATGACCATGGAAGCGAAAGCCATCCTGCGCACCGCGCGCATCTCCCCGCAGAAGGCCCGCCTGGTCGCCGACCAGGTGCGCGGTCTGTCCGCTGAGCGCGCCGTCAACCTGCTGAAGTTCTCGGACAAGAAGGCAGCTGCACTGATCCGCAAGGTCGTGGAGTCCGCCATCGCGAACGCCGAGAACAACCAGGGCGCCGACGTTGACGAACTCAAGGTCACGACCATCATGGTGGACGAGGGTCCCGCACTGAAGCGCTTCATGGCTCGTGCGAAAGGCCGCGGCACCCGCATCCTCAAGCGCACCAGCCACATCACTGTGGTTGTGGGCGCGGGCAAGTAAGGCGGAGTCAGACAATGGGTCATAAAGTACATCCGACCGGAATCCGCCTGGGCATCGCCAAGGACTGGAATTCGAAGTGGTTTGCCGGCAAGAAGCAGTATGCCGAGTACCTCGCTGCCGACCTCAAGGTCCGCGAGATGCTACGCAAGAAGCTCGCTCAGGCTGGTATTTCCAAGATCTTCATCGAGCGTCCGGCGAACAACGCCCGCGTGACGATCCACACCGCCCGTCCGGGCGTGGTGATCGGCAAGCGCGGCGAGGACATCGAGAAGCTGCGTAAGGAAGTCAGCGCACTGATGGGCGTTCCGGCGCACATCAACGTGACCGAGGTCCGCAAGCCGGAACTCGACGCACAGCTGGTCGCCGAATCGATCGCGCAGCAGCTCGAGCGCCGCATCATGTTCCGCCGCGCGATGAAGCGTGCCGTCGGCAACGCGATGCGCCTGGGTGCCCTCGGCATCAAGGTCAACGTCGCCGGCCGTCTCAACGGCGCCGAAATCGCGCGTTCGGAGTGGTACCGCGAAGGTCGCGTGCCGCTGCACACGCTGCGTGCCGACATCGACTACGGCTTCGCTGAAGCCAAGACGACCTACGGCATCATCGGCATCAAGACCTGGATCTATAAGGGCGAAGTGTTCGACTTCTCCCAAGTGGGCCAGGAGAAGCAGGACGATTCCCCGCGCAGCGATCGTGGTGACCGCGGCGACCGCGGTGATCGTAACGACCGTCCGGGCCGTCCGGCCCGCGAACAGAGGTAATCCGTCATGTTGCAACCCAAGCGAACTAAGTACCGCAAGGTACACAAGGGCCGCAATGATGGCCTGAGCTGGAGCGGCAACGCCGTCAGCTTCGGCGAGTACGGCCTCAAGGCCACCGCTCACGGCCAGCTCACTGCGCGCCAGATCGAAGCGGCCCGCCGCTCGATCAGCCGTTACGTCAAGCGCGGCGGCAAGATGTGGATCCGCGTGTTCCCGGACAAGCCGATCACCAAGAAGCCGATCGAAGTCCGAATGGGCTCCGGTAAGGGCAACGTCGAGTACTGGGTCGCTCAGATCCAGCCCGGTCGCATGATTTACGAGATCGAAGGCGTGGGCGAGGACGTGGCGCGCGAAGCGTTCCGTCTGGCCGCCGCCAAGCTCTCGGTGACCACTACTTTCGTTACCCGGACGGTGCGCTAATGGAACTCAAGCAACTGCGCGAGAAGTCGGCCGACCAACTGAAGGCCCACCTGGTGGAACTGCACAAGGAGAGCTTCGCTCTGCGCATGCAGAAGGCCACCGGCCAGCTCGCCAAGACTCATGAAGCCCGCCGTGTGAAGCGCGAAATTGCTCGCGTCAACATGCTGCTGGGTGAGAAGAAGTAAGGACCCGCCATGACCGACAACAATACAGACAAGGCGCTGCGCACGGTTGAAGGCCGGGTCGTCAGCAACAAGATGGACAAGACCGTCACCGTGCTCGTCGAACGCCAGGTCAAGCACGCGCTGTACGGCAAGTACATCCGTCGCTCGTCCAAGCTCCACGCTCACGACGCCGAGAACGCCTGCAAAGAAGGCGATATCGTCCGCGTGAAGGAGATTGCTCCGATGTCCAAGACCAAGAACTGGAGCGTGGTTGAAATCGTCAGCCGCGCGGCCGAATAAGAGGAGGCTGAACCATGATCCAGATGCAAAGCTACCTCGGCGTGGCCGACAACTCCGGTGCTAAGGAAGTGATGTGCATCAAGGTGCTCGGCGGCTCCAAGCGCCGTTACGCGCACATTGGCGACATCATCAAGGTCACCGTGAAGGACGCGATCCCGCGCGGCAAGGTCAAGAAGGGCGACGTTTACGACGCCGTCGTGGTCCGCACCCGCAAGGGTGTGCGCCGTCCGGACGGCTCGCTGATCCGCTTCGATGGCAACGCTGCGGTGTTGCTCAACAATAAGCATGAGCCGATCGGCACCCGTATCTTCGGGCCCGTGACTCGCGAGCTTCGCTCCGAGAAGTTCATGAAGATCGTCTCGCTCGCGCCTGAAGTGCTCTGAGCGGAGGAACTAGACATGAACCGTATCAAGAAGGGCGATCAAGTCATCGTCACCGCCGGCAAGGACAAGGGCAAGAAGGGTGATGTGGTGCGCGTGCTCGGCGACAAGGTCGTCGTGGCGAACATCAACATCATCAAGCGCCACACCAAGCCGAATCCGCAGGCCAACCAGCCGGGCGGCGTGATCGAGCGCGAAGCGCCGATTCACATTTCCAACGTCATGCTGTTCAACCCGGCCACCGGCAAGGGCGAACGCATCGGTTTCAAGATGCTGGAGGATGGACGCAAACTGCGTGTGTTCCGCTCCAGTGGTGAGGCGGTTGACGCCTGAGGAATGCTGAAATGACCACCCGGCTCGAAGAGTTTTACAAGAAAGAAGTGGTTCCGGCGCTGACCGAAAAGTTCGGCTACAAGAACCCGATGGAAGTGCCGCGCCTCGTCAAGATCACGCTGAACATGGGCGTGGGCGAAGCCGCCACCAACAAGAAGATCCTGGAAAATGCCGTCGCCGACATGACCAAGATCGCCGGCCAGAAGCCGATCGTGACCAAGTCCCGCGTGTCGGTGGCTTCGTTCAAGATCCGCGACGGTTGGCCGATCGGCGCCAAGGTCACCCTGCGCCGCGCCAAGATGTACGAGTTCCTCGACCGTCTGGTCAACATCTCGCTGCCGCGCGTGCGCGACTTCCGTGGTGTGTCCGGCCGTTCGTTCGACGGCCGCGGCAACTACAACATGGGCGTCAAGGAACAGATCATCTTCCCGGAAATCGATTTCGACCAGGTCGACGCGCTGCGCGGCATGGACATCGCGATCACCACGACCGCGAAGACCGATGCCGAGGCCAAGGCCCTGCTCGAAGCCTTCCGCTTCCCGTTCCGCAACTGATACTTAAGGATTGAACAATGGCTAAGACTTCCATGGTCAACCGCGAGGTCAAGCGGGCCAAGCTGGCGAAGAAGTTCGCCGGCAAGCGCGAAGCGCTGAAGAAGATCATCTCCAGCGACGCCTCGTCGTACGAAGACAAGGCCGAGGCCGTGGTCAAGCTGTCCAAGCTGCCCCGCGACTCCTCGCCGAGCCGTCAGCGCAACCGTTGCGCCCTGACCGGCCGTTCGCGCGGCGTATACAGCAAGTTCGGCCTCGGCCGCAACAAGCTGCGCGAAGCCACCATGCGCGGCGACGTGCCTGGTCTTCGCAAGGCAAGCTGGTAAGATAGTCGGCTTTCCCGGATCCACTGCCGCGGCCTTCGGGTCGCGGCGGCGCTTCTGGGGGCTGCTGCAACAAAGCGTTACTACTACTGAAATTCGCAATTCCGCGGATATCGGTGCTACTCATAAGGTGAATCTCAATGAGCATGACTGATCCCATCGCCGACATGCTGGTCCGCATCAAGAATGCGGCGGCTGTGCGCAAGCCGACGGTGAAGATGCCGTCGTCCAAGGTCAAGGTGGCCATCGCGGCCGTGTTGAAGGACGAGGGTTACATCCTGGATTCCCGCGTGACGGAAGTCGCTCCGGGCAAGTCCGAACTCGAAATTTCGCTGAAGTACTACGAAGGCAAGCCGGTGATCGAGCGCCTCCAGCGCTACTCCCGCTCGGGCCTGCGTCAGTACCGCGGCAAGGAAGCGCTGCCCAAGGTCCTCGGCGGCCTGGGTATCGCCATCATCTCCACCTCGAAAGGCATCATGACCGATGCGCAGGCGCGCCAGCAGGGCGTCGGCGGTGAAGTCCTGTGCTTCGTGGCCTAAGGGAGTAAACGACCATGTCCCGAGTTGCCAAGAAGCCGATCGCCCTGCCGAAGGGTGTTGAGCTGAACGTCCAGTCCGATTCGATCGTCGCCAAGGGCCCGAAGGGCTCGCTGTCGATCGCCAAGCCGGCCGCCATCAACCTGAAGATCGAGAACGGCGAAGCGCTGTTCGCGACCGAAGACGCGGCGCTGATCCCGCTGACCGGCACCCTGCGCGCCATCCTCGCCAACATGGTGAAGGGCGTGTCGGAAGGCTTCGAGCGCAAGCTCGAGCTCGTCGGCGTCGGTTACCGCGCCTCGATGGCCGGTGCCGACCTGAATCTGTCGCTGGGTTTCTCGCATCCGGTCCTGTTCAAGGCCCCGGAAGGCATCACCATCGCCACGCCGACCCAGACCGAGATCCTGGTCTCGGGCGCGGACAAGCAGCGCGTCGGTGAAGTCGCTGCCAAGATTCGCGGTTTCCGTCCGCCGGAGCCCTACAAGGGCAAGGGTGTGAAGTACGCCGGCGAAGTCATCATCCGTAAGGAAGCCAAGAAGGCCTAACGGGTAGGGCGCCGGTCCCGCACCGGCCCCACAACACCAAGCTTTCAGCTTTCGGAGATCAGAACATGAACAAGAACATCGCTCGTCTGCGTCGCGCCAAGTCGACCCGTTCGCACATCCGCAACCTCGGCGTCGCCCGCCTGACCGTGCTCCGCACCGGCCAGCACCTGTACGCCCAGGTCTTCACCGCCGACGGTTCCAAGGTCCTGGCCACGGCTTCGACCGTCCAGGCCGACGTCAAGGAAGGCCTGAAGAACGGCAAGAACGCCGAAGCCGCCGTCAAGGTCGGCAAGCTGATCGCCGAGCGCGCCAAGGCTGCCGGTATCGAGAAGGTCGCTTTCGACCGCTCGGGCTACCGCTACCACGGCCGCATCAAGGCGCTGGCCGATGCCGCGCGTGAAGGCGGTCTGCAGTTCTAAGCATCCGGGCCTTTCCCAGGCTTGAAAGCGTGGAGATCCGTCTCCACGCCTGATGCAACGAATCGTTTCAACTCGCCGACGCGAGCTGCGTCGGGCGCGATGACGGATTCCCGCCATCGCTGCAACACCCGAGTCACATCACAATCATAAGCGGCGATGCCGCAAATCCCTTCAATAAACGAGACATCGAAATGGCAGACGATAGAGCACCGCGGGGCCGCGACCGTGATCGCAACCGCGAAGAAATCGACGACGGCATGATCGAGAAGCTGATCGCGGTCAACCGCGTCAGCAAGACGGTCAAGGGCGGTCGCCAGTTCACCTTCACCGCTCTGACGGTGGTGGGCGACGGCAACGGCAAGGTCGGCTTCGGCTACGGCAAGGCGCGCGAAGTGCCGGTCGCGATCCAGAAGTCGATGGAGTACGCCCGCAAGGCGATGAACAACGTCGATCTGAACAACGGCACCTTGTGGCACGCCGTGAAGTCGGGCCACGGCGCGGCGCATGTGTTCATGCAGCCGGCGTCGGAAGGTACCGGCGTGATCGCAGGCGGCGCGATGCGCGCCGTGCTCGAAGCGGTCGGCGTCAAGAACGTGTTGGCCAAGGCCACCGGTTCGCGTAACCCGATCAACCTGGTTCGCGCCACGCTCAAGGGCCTGACCGGCATGCACTCGCCGGCCAAGATCGCTGCCAAGCGCGGCAAGAAGGTGGAGGATCTGCACCATGGCTAAGGCTCAGAACAAGGCCGTCGAAGGCGGCACCGTCACCGTGCGCCTGGTCAAGGGCATGCGCGGTTGCCAGGCCCGTCACCGCCTGTCGGTGAAGGCGCTCGGCCTGAACAAGCTGAACGACGTGCGCGTGCTGAAAGACAGCCCGCAGGTTCGTGGTCTGATCAACACGGTCCACTACCTGGTTCAGGTCGAGGGCTAAGGAGAACATCATGCGTCTCAATACACTCAAGCCGGCTGACGGCGCCCGCGAAGACCGCAAGCGCGTCGGTCGCGGTATCGGTTCCGGCCTCGGCAAGACTGCCGGCCGCGGCCACAAGGGTTCGTTCGCCCGTTCGGGCAAGGGCAAGATCAAGGCCGGTTTCGAAGGCGGCCAGATGCCCATGCAGCGTCGTCTGCCGAAGATCGGCTTCCGCTCCAAGCTGAAGAACGACACGGCCGAAGTGCTGCTGTACCAGCTGGACAAGCTGGACGCCGGCGACGTCGATTTTGCCGCCCTCAAGGCCGCCAAGCTCGTTCCGAGCACGGCCAAGCAGGCCAAGATCGTCAAGAAGGGCGAGTTGACCAAGAAGTTCGTACTCAAGGGCGTGCTGGCCACGGCCGGCGCCAAGGCCGCCGTCGAAGCGGCCGGCGGCAAGGTCGAGGAGTAAACGACGCATGGCGCGGAGCGGCAACGCGATGGCTGGCCTCGGTGGCGGGCTCGGTAAGTTCACCGAGCTCCGTCAGCGTTTGCTGTTCGTGATCGGCGCTTTGATCGTCTACCGCATCGGTAGCTACATCCCGGTGCCCGGCGTCAACCCGCAGGCGATGGTCGAGTTCATGTCGACCAAGCAGGGCACGATCGTGGACATGTTCAACATGTTCTCGGGCGGCGCGCTGCATCGCTTCAGTCTGTTCGCACTGAACGTGATGCCGTACATCTCGGCCTCGATCATCGTGCAGCTGCTGGTGCAGATCGTGCCCAGCCTGAAAGCCATCCAGAAGGAAGGCGAGTCGGGCCGGCGCAAGATCAACCAGTGGTCGCGCATGGGCGCGATCCCGCTGGCGGTGTTCCAGGCCTGGGGCATCGCCGCCGGCCTGCAGTCGAGCATGGCGCCGAACGGCGTGCCGGTGGTGTACGCACCGGGCATGGGCTTCATCCTGACCGCCGTGATCGCGTTGACCGCGGGCACGATGTTCCTGATGTGGCTCGGCGAGCAGATCACCGAGCGCGGTATCGGCAACGGCGTCTCGCTCATCATCTTCGCCGGCATCGTCGCGGGCCTGCCCGCCGCGGTCCTGCAGATGTTCGAGCAGATCCGCAACGGCGACATGAGCGCCATTGCGGCGATCGCGATCATCGCCCTGGTCGTCGGCTTCACCTATCTGGTGGTGTTCGTCGAGCGCGGCCAGCGCCGGATCACGGTCAATTACGCCCGTCGTCAGGGCGGCCGTAACGCCTACATGAATCAGGCCTCGTTCCTGCCGCTGAAGCTCAACATGTCGGGCGTGATCCCCGCGATCTTCGCCTCGAGCATCGTGATGTTCCCGGCGACGGCAGCGACCTGGTTCGCCCAGAACAACAGCGGCAGCGGTTTCTCCGGCTTCCTGCAGCGCCTCAGCCAGTGGTTGAACCCGGGTGAACCGGTTCACATGATCCTGTATGCTGGCCTGATCATCGGCTTCGCGTTCTTCTACACGGCGCTGGTGTTCAATTCGCAGGAAACCGCCGACAACCTCAAGAAGTCGGGCGCGCTGATCCCGGGCATCCGTCCCGGCAAGGCCACCGCGGACTACGTTGACGGCGTGCTGACTCGTCTTACGGCGGCTGGCGCAATTTACCTGGTGATCGTCTGCCTCCTTCCGGAGGTCATGCGCACCCAACTGGGAACCTCGTTCTACTTCGGCGGCACCTCGTTGCTGATCGTCGTGGTCGTGGTGATGGATTTCATCGCTCAAATCCAGGCTCATCTGATGTCGCATCAGTACGAAAGCCTGTTGAAGAAAGCGAACTTGAAGGGCGGCTCGCGCGGCGGTCTCGCGCGCGGGTGAGTCAGGACCGTTCCGCGCGCCAGAGTAGCGCGCGGGGCTGGGAGGGCAGGTCACCGCCTTGTTCAGCCAGTTCAGATTCGTCGCCGGAGCATGGGCACACTCCCCATGCCGTGGTTCCGTGGCACCTTTGGTGCCGCGGGGCTTCCTATTAACCCGAGACCTAGATATAATTTCCAGTTCACTCCGCCGGGATTAATCCGTCCTGGCCGCCAAATCAGTTGGAGATCGCCTTATGGCGCGTATTGCGGGCGTTAATTTGCCTGCCCAGAAGCATGTCTGGGTTGGCCTGCAAAGCATTTTCGGCATCGGCCGTACCCGTTCGAAGCAAGTCTGCGAGTCCGCAGGCGTCACTTCGACGACCAAAATCCGTGACCTGTCCGAGCCGGAAGTCGAGCGCTTGCGCGCCGAAGTCGGCAAGTTCGTGGTCGAAGGCGACCTGCGTCGCGAGGTCGGTATTGCGATCAAGCGTTTGATGGACCTGGGCTGCTACCGCGGCCTGCGTCACCGCCGCGGCTTGCCGCTGCGTGGTCAGCGCACGCGTACCAATGCACGTACCCGCAAGGGTCCGCGCAAGGCCATCAAGAAGTAAGGGACCCATACCATGGCCAAGCCGGCAGCTGCCAAAACCAAGAAGAAGATCAAGCGAGTCGTCACCGACGGCATCGCCCACGTCCACGCTTCTTTCAACAACACCATCATCACGATCACCGACCGCCAGGGCAACGCGCTCTCGTGGGCGACCTCGGGCGGCGCGGGTTTCCGCGGTTCCCGCAAGTCGACCCCGTTCGCCGCCCAGGTGGCAGCCGAAAAGGCTGGCCGTGCTGCGCTCGACTACGGCGTCAAGTCGTTGGAAGTGCGCATCAAGGGCCCGGGTCCGGGTCGCGAGTCCGCCGTTCGTTCGCTGAACAACGTCGGATACAAGATCATCAACATCATCGACGTGACGCCTATCCCGCACAACGGGTGCCGTCCGCCGAAAAAGCGTCGCGTCTGAGGAGCTGAAGAAAAATGGCTCGTTATATTGGCCCCACCTGTAAGCTCGCTCGTCGCGAAGGCGCCGACCTTGGTCTGAAGTCGTCCGCTCGCGCGCTCGACTCGAAGTGCAAGCTCGAGCAAAAGCCCGGCCAGCATGGCCCCACCGCCCGCAAGGGCAAGCTGTCCGACTACGCCACCCAGCTTCGCGAGAAGCAGAAGGTCAAGCGTATCTACGGTCTGCTGGAACGTCAGTTCCGCAATTACTACAAGAAGGCCTCGACCAAGAAGGGCAACACCGGCGAGAACCTGCTGCAGTTGCTGGAGACCCGTCTCGACAACGTCGTCTACCGCATGGGCTTCGCCGTGACCCGTCCGGCCGCCCGCCAGCTGGTTTCGCACCGTGGCGTCACGGTCAACGGCAAGTCGGTCAACCTCCCGTCGTACCAGGTCAAGGCCGGCGACGCGATCGCGTTGTCCGAGCGCGCCCAGAAGCAGCTTCGCGTGCAGGAATCCCTGACCGTGTCGTCGCAGATGGACCTGTCGCCGTCGTGGGTCGAGGTCGACAACAAGAAGTTCAGCGGCGTGTTCAAGGCGGTTCCGGATCGTGCGGACCTGCCGGCCGACATCAACGAAGCGCTGATCGTCGAGTTGTACAGCAAGTAATAGTGCAGGGCGCTGCCGGTCCCCCGGGGCCGGCAGTACCCGCAACCCAGGTCGATGCGCCAGGCGCATCGGCCGCTCCCTCGAACAGAGGGGGCTCCAAGAGCTAAAGCCTTCCGTCGCCCCCCGACGAAGGTCATTGGAGACACCGAAACATGACGGTTACCGCCAACCAGGTACTGCGCCCGCGCGGTCCGCAGATCGAACGCCTCACCGGCAATCGCGCGAAAGTCGTGATCGAGCCGTTGGAGCGCGGTTACGGCCACACGCTGGGCAACGCGCTGCGCCGCGTGCTGCTGTCTTCGATCCCGGGTTTCGCCATCACCGAGGTCGAAATCGACGGCGTGTTGCATGAGTACACCACGGTCGAAGGTCTGGAAGAAGACGTGCTGGAGGTTCTGCTGAACCTCAAGGACGTCGCGATCCGCATGCACACCGGCGACGCTTCGACGCTGTCGCTGGCCAAGCAGGGTCCCGGCATCGTCACCGCCGGCGACATCAAGACCGACCACAACGTCGAAATCCTCAACACCGACCATGTGATCTGCCACCTGACCAAGGACACGGCACTCAACATGCGTCTGAAGATCGAGCGCGGCTTCGGCTACCAGCCGGCGGCTTCGCGCCGTCGTCCGGACGAAGAAACCCGCGCGATCGGTCGCCTGATGCTCGACGCCAGCTTCTCGCCGGTCCGTCGCGTCGCCTACGCGGTGGAAGCCGCGCGCGTCGAACAGCGCACCGACCTCGACAAGCTCGTGCTCGACATCGAAACCAACGGCACGATCGACGCCGAGGAAGCCGTGCGCACCGCCGCCGACATCCTCACCGATCAGCTGTCGGTGTTCGGCGACTTCACCCACCGCGACCGCGGTGCGCAGAAGCCGGCCACCAGCGGCATCGATCCGATCCTGCTGCGCCCGATCGACGACCTCGAGCTGACCGTTCGTTCGGCCAACTGCCTCAAGGCCGAGAGCATCTACTACGTCGGCGATCTGATCCAGAAGACCGAAGTCGAGCTGCTCAAGACCCCGAACCTCGGCAAGAAGTCGCTCACCGAGATCAAGGAAGTGCTGGCTCAGCGCGGCCTGTCCCTCGGCATGAAGCTGGAAAACTGGCCGCCGGCCGGCATCGCCTCGCACGGGATGATGGGCTGAGCCCAAGCCTAGCCCGCGCGGCACTGCCGCGCGGCTTGGGCGAAGGCCAGGCGCGCTGCGCCGGGCCGGGGAACGAAAAGAATCCACGCCGAGGCTAGCCGAAGCGTGGATTTTTGATCTGAATCCGGATCCACCCGCAACACCGCAATCAGCAACACCGCAACACACGCCGACGGACCCAGAAGTCCGCGGCTCGCCGGTCAGGGAAGGCCGGTTCGGACCAACCGCAGTCCAATGCTCCAACGCCTGGATGGCGACAGCGATCTCCAACAGTTACGACATTCATCAGGAATCACAACCATGCGCCACCAGAAATCCGGCCGTAAGTTCAGCCGCACCAGTGCTCACCGCGATGCCATGTTCACCAACATGGCCGCTTCGCTGATCAAGCACGGTCTCATCCGCACCACCCTGCCGAAGGCGAAGGAGCTGCGTCGCGTTGCCGAGCCGCTCATCACCCTCGCCAAGAAGGACGGCGTCGCCAACCGCCGCCTGGCCTTCTCGCGCCTGCGCGACAAGGAAGCCGTCGGCACCCTGTTCGTCGAACTCGGCCCGCGTTACGCCTCGCGTCCGGGCGGTTACCTGCGCATCCTCAAGTGCGGTTTCCGCGCTGGCGACAATGCGCCGATGGCCTACGTCGAGCTGGTCGATCGTCCGCAAGCCGCGGCCGAGTGATCGCCGGCGCCGGGCGACCGGCGCTGCGATACGACATGCAAGCCAATAGGCAGGCGACCGGCGACGGTCGCTCGCCGAGCTAGCGAAGCCCCGGCCCCGGCCGGGGTTTTTGCTTTTCGGCGACGGTTACTTCGGCAACGGTTGCGGCGGTAATGATTATGGGAGGCGGGTTTCGGGGGCAATCGGTTTCGCGACGCAACTTTTCCGCCCCGGCGCAGTCGATGTTGCTGCGACGAAACGCCACGTTGCGTAGCGACATGCCTATCCGACATTGGCACGACCCGACCCAGACCCGTATGGTGTGAACATGAACCCCTTCAAAGCCTCTTTCCGGACCCAATACCTGCTCGGCTTCCTGGCCTGCACGGGCCTGCTTGCGTACGCGTTCTACCTGCAGCTGTACCAGCACCTCGAACCCTGCCCGCTGTGCATCTTCCAGCGCGTCGCCTTCTTCGCCCTCGGCCTGGTGTTCCTGGCCGGCGCCCTGCATGGCCCGAAAAAGGCCGGCGGACGCCGCAGCTACGGCGTGCTGGCCCTGCTGGCCTCGCTCGGCGGCATCGCCGTCGCCGGCAATCACGTACGCCTGCAGCACCTGCCGCCCGACCAGGTCCCGGCCTGCGGCCCGGGCCTGGACTACATGCTCGACGCGATGCCGATCGCCGGGGTGATCCGCAAGGTCATGACCGGTTCCGGCGAATGCGCCGCGGTCGACTGGAGCTTCCTCGGCCTGGCCATGCCGGCCTGGAGCCTGATCTGCTTCGTCGTCCTGGCGGTCTGGGCGGCCTATGCCGCGTTCCGCCCTCGTTGATTCAATAGAGTCCCCGCCTCACTCGATCCCCACCGCTGTCCCCAACTGGAAACCAAGGAAATGAGCGCCTCCGATCGCAACCTCCGTGCCGTCAACCTTCCCGCCGACTGGACGCCGACGTCCTGGCGCGAGCGCACCGCACTGCAGTTGCCGAATTATCCGGACGCGGCCGAGTTGGAATCCGCGTTGCAGGAACTGCGTCACCTGCCGCCGCTGGTGACTTCGTGGGAGATCCTCTCGCTGAAGCAGCAGCTCGCCGAGGCGCAGGAAGGCAAGCGCTTCCTGCTGCAGGGCGGCGACTGCGCCGAGAGCTTCGACCAGTGCTCCTCGGATGTGATCTCCAACCGTCTGAAGGTGCTGCTGCAGATGAGCCTGGTGCTCGTGCACGGCATGCGCAAGCCGGTCGTGCGCGTCGGCCGTTTCGCCGGCCAGTACGCCAAGCCGCGTTCGGCCGACACCGAGACCATCGACGGCGTGACCCTGCCGAGCTACCGCGGCGACATGGTCAATGCGCCGGCCTTCAACGAGGCCGCGCGCAAGCCCGACCCGCGCCGCATGATCAAGGCGCATGCGCGTTCGGCGATGACGATGAATTTCGTCCGCGCCCTGATCGACGGCGGTTTCGCCGACCTGCACCACCCCGAGTACTGGAACCTGAGCTGGGTCGGCCACTCGCCGCTGGCCGACGAATACCGGCGCATGGTCAACGCCATCGGCGATGCGGTGCGCTTCATGGAGACGCTGTCGGGTTCCGAGGTGCACAACCTCAACCGCGTCGACTTCTACACCTCGCACGAAGCCTTGCTGCTGCCGTACGAAGAATCGCTGACCCGGCAGGTGCCGCGTCACTGGGGCTTCTTTAACCTCAGCACGCATTACCCGTGGATCGGCATGCGCACCGCGGCCGTCGACGGCGCCCATGCCGAGTACTTCCGCGGCATCCGCAATCCGATCGCGCTCAAGGTCGGTCCGTCGGTGACGCCGGACCAACTGCTGCGCACGATCGACCTGCTCAACCCCGAGGACGAGCCCGGCCGCCTGACTTTCATCCACCGCATGGGCGCGAGCCACATCGCCGAGAAGCTGCCGCCGCTGCTCGATGCGATGCGTCGCGACGGTCGCCGCGTGCTGTGGGTCTGCGACCCGATGCACGGCAACACCGAGAGCACCAGCAACGGCTACAAGACCCGTCGCTTCCGCAACATCCGCGCCGAGATCGAGACCTCGTTCGAACTGCACGCGGCGGCGGGAACGCGCATGGGCGGCGTGCACCTGGAGCTGACCGGCGAAGACGTGACCGAATGCCTGGGCGGCGCGCGCGAACTGACCGAGAGCGATCTCGATCGCGCTTACCGTTCCACGGTCGACCCGCGCCTGAACTACGAGCAGGCGCTGGAAGTGGCGATGCTGATCGTGCGCAAGCAAGCGCAGATCGCCGCGCCGGCCTGAGGTTTTTTCGCTTCAGGTTTCGGCAAACGCACCGCAAGACGAAAGCCCGCCGCAAGGCGGGCTTTTTTGTTGGGTGGCGTGTCGGTGGTTGGAGAGATGCCGGTCGCGCGCAGTGGACGGTGGCGGCTTGCGACCGAAGGAAATCCAGACGGGGGCTGCTCCCGAGCACGAACATCGGACGATTGCCGTTGCCCTTGCTGTTGCTGTGCGCCGTCTAAGCTTCGCGACGGCCATAGAAGACCCGGAGGGCGGCCCGCATGGATGCGGGCCGTTTTTCATCGGGACAGGGATGTCCCGTATGAAAAATCCCCGCGTATGCGTCGCTCGTGCGGGCCTGTGATTCAAAACAAAAGCATTTTTCTTTGGTTACTTTCTTTTGTTGCTTTAGACAAAAGAAAGTTACCCGCCGCTTTAGTGGCGGAAGCTTTTATCGTTTGATCTTGCTTGTATGAAAGCCACAAGCAAGTGCAGAGCTTCCGTCCGCTACGCGGCCGGGTTACTTTCTTTTGCTAAGCCCAAAAGAAAGTAACCAAAGAAAAGGGCTCTCCTTGCAAGGGCACAGGCCACGAGTGCGATGCCTGCGCAGGGATTTTTCGATAGGACATCCTTGTCCTATCGAAAAACGGCGCACGTCCTGTGCGCCGCCCTCCGGGTCTACGATTGCATCGCAAGTTCGGAACTGCGCCAAGCTCTAAAAGCAAAAGCAAAAGCCGTCGTTGCTCTTGGGTAGGAGCGGCGCAAGCCGCGACCGCGAATTCGCCGATGCGACGGAACCTCGGCTGCATGATGCAACCTCTCGCAATCGCGACGCCCACGCTTCGCTGCCGGCCGAATCGTTCCGACGATGCAATGCGCACAATCGCGCCATCTCCCTCTGCGACGACTGCAATGAACCGACGCGATCTGATGACCTGGCCGCTATCGGCGATGGCGCTGTCGATAGTGCCGCTGCCGGCAATGACCACCGGCAGCCCGTCTGCGCAGGAGCGGCGCTCGGTCGCATGCGCCCTGGATGGGGAAACGCTGCGCTTGTCGCTCGTGCGGCAGCCGGCCGCCGGCCCGGTGGTGCTGTACGTGCATGGCGCGACGTTCCCCTGCGATTTGTCGGTCGGCTGGCGCATGGGCGGGCTGTCGTGGCTCGACCATCTGCAGGCCCAGGGTTTCGATGCCTGGGGACTGGATTTCGCCGGTTATGGCCATTCCGAACGTCCGTCGGCGTTCCGCGCCGATCGGGATTCGGCGCCGCCGTGGGGCGACTACCGCATGGGCGCGGCGCAGATCGCCGCGGCCATCGCGGCGATACGACGCGAACGGCCGCGGGCGCCGATTCATCTGCTTGCGCATTCCTGGGGCACGCTGCCGGCACGGCAGGCGGCGATCGAGCATCCCGATGCGGTGGCCAAGCTGGTGTTGTTCGGGCCGGTTTCGACTCGCGAAGGCTCGCCAGGCGATGAGGCCAAGCCGGCCTGGACCTTGATCAGCGCGGCCGATCAACGGCCTCGGCAGCGCTCTGGTTTGCCGGCGGATGCGGCCACGCCGGTCAGTTCGCAGGAACTGGAACGCTGGTGCCAGGCCTATCTGGACAGCGACGAAGGCTCGGCGACGCGCAGCCCGTCGTCGGTGAGAGTACCCAACGGGCCGGTCGCCGACATCGAGCGACTCTGGGCCGGACAGGCGCTGGTCGACAATGCACGCGTGCGTCAGCCGACTTTGATCGTGCGCGGCGAGTGGGACCACGTCACCACCGATGCCGATGCCGCGCGACTGTATGCCGAACTCAGCCGGGCGGCGGAGCGGCGCGAGGTCAAGATTTCGGGCGGCAATCATTGGCTGCACCTGCAACCGCGGCGCTCCGCGCTGTGGTCGACGACGACTGCTTTTCTGCGCGATTGATCGCTTGCCTATCGCGATGGCGTGAGCCGCGCCGATGCGTGGCTCAGGGGTTCAGTGTCGCCCGGTACCTCGGCGCGGTGCGCGCCTGAGTCAGTTGCTCGAAGGCATAGCCCAGCGACAGCAGCTTCTCATCGCTCCAGCGCCGGCCCATGAAGACCATGCCGACCGGCAGGCCGGAGGCTTCGCCGAGCGGCACGGTCAAACTCGGGTAGCCGGCCACCGCGGCCGCGCCCCAGCTCGCGCCGCCGAAGGGGTCGCCGTTGACCGCATCGACCATGAACGCCGGGGTCGTCGCCACCGCGATCAAGGCGTCGAGCTTGTGCCGCTTCATCACCGCATCGATGCCTTGCGCGCCGGCGAGCTGGCGCGCGCGCGCCGCGGCCTTGCGATAGGCCGGCTCCTTGAGGCTGCCTTTCTTGTCGGCCTGTTCGAGCAGCTCCTGGTCGAAGTAAGGCATCTCGGTCGCGGCGTTGGCGCGGTTGAAGGCGATCAGCTCGCTCAGCGTTTTGACCGGTGCATCGTGTTCGCGCAGGTAGCGTTCGACGCCGTCCTTGAACTCGTACAGCAGCACCTGGAACTCGGCGGCGTTCCATTGCCCGGTGGTCGGGATCCGCACCTCGACGATGGTCGCGCCGGCGTCGCGCATGCCCTTGAACGTGCGTTCGAGGAGCGCATCGATCGATGGAGGCGTCTTGACCCCGGAGTCGCGGATGAAACCCAGGCGGGCGCCGCGCAAGGACTCGGCGTCGAGCGTCGCGACGTAGTCGTCGATGCGTTTGCCGGTGGCGGCTTGCGCGGCGTCGTCGCCGCCGGCGTCGGCCGCGGCGAGCACGCTCAGCAGTCGCGCGGCATCGGTGACGTTGCGCGCCATCGGGCCGGCGCTGTCCTGGCTGTGCGAGATCGGAATGATGCCGGCGCGGCTGACCAGGCCGACGCTGGGCTTGAAGCCGACCAGGCCGTTCATGGCCGCCGGGCACAGGATGCTGCCGTCGGTCTCGGTGCCGACGCCGAGGGTGGCCAGACTGGCGGCGATGGCGGCGCCGGTGCCGCTGCTGGAGCCGCAGGCGGTGCGGTCGAGCGCGTAGGGATTGCGGGTCAGGCCGCCGCGGCCGCTCCAACCGGAGATCGAGCGGGTCGAGCGAAAATTGGCCCACTCGCTGAGATTGGTCTTGCCGAGGATTACCGCGCCGGCCTGGCGCAACGCGGCGACCAGCGGCGCGTCCTGCGGCGGGCGGTGCGCGGCCAAGGCCAGCGAGCCGGCCGAATTGACCATCGGCGTGGCGTCGATGTTGTCCTTGATCAGCACCGCGATGCCGTGCAGCGGGCCGCGCAGCCGGCCGGCCTTGCGTTCTTCGTCGAGCGCGCGCGCCTCGGCCACGGCATTCGGGTTGAGTTCGATCACCGCGTTGAGCCTCGGCCCGTCGTCGTCGAGGGCGGCGATGCGGTCGAGGTAGGCCTGGGTCAGTTTGACGCTGCTGAAGTCGCCGGCGGCCATGCGTGTCGCCAAGGTCGCGCTGTCGGCCTCGGTGAGGCGCAGCGGGTCGGCAGGCAGGAAACCGCGTGGCAGGTCGGCCGGCACGGCCGGGCGGGTCGGGCGCGGCGCGCCGCTGCTCGCGCAGCCGGCGACGGCCAGGACGAGCGCGACGGCGCTCAGGCGCAGCGCGGGCGTGGCGGACATGGCGGATTCCTGCAGAGACTCGGGCGAGTATGCCCGCGCGAACGTACGCGGGCGAGGCACACTCGTCCGCTGGTGCGGCGCAGGCTGCCGTTCGGTCGGATGGCGGTCCTCCTATGGACAGTGCGCGAGTGTCGGCGCGCCGATGCGGCTCAGGGCGCGCGGCTGCCCGCGGGCCGGATCTTGCGATAAACGAATTCCGGCGCCGGCGCCTGCGATTCGCGCTCGGCCAGTTCGCGCACGCCGGCGTGGTCGGGCGAGCGATCGCAGACCGGGTCCAGGGTGTCGGCGCGTCCGCTCAAAGCCAGCGCCTGGCAACGGCAACCGCCCCAGTCGATCTCGCGACGGTCGCAGCCGCGGCAGGGCTCCGGCATCCAGTCGGTGCCGCGGTACCGCTGGAAGGCGTCCGACTCGCGCCAGATCTCGCCCAGGCCGCGTTCGCGCACCGAATCGAAATGCAGCCCGGCGATGGTTTCGGCAGCGTGGCAGGGCAGGACCTTGCCTTCCGGAGTGATGTTGACGAAGCGCTGCGCCCAGCCGCCCATGCAGGCCTTGGGACGGCGCGCGTAATAGTCGGGAGTGACGTAGTCGATGGTCAGGGTGCCGCGCAGGCGCAGGCGCGCGTCCTCGACCACGGCGGTGACGGCATCGAGCTGCGCGCGGGTCGGCATCAGCGCGGCGCGGTTCTTCAGGCCCCAACCGTAGTACTGGGTGTGGGCGACTTCGAGCCGGCCGGCACCGAGATCGAGCGCGAGTTCGATCATCGCCGCGACTCTTTCGGCGTTGTGGCGATGGACCACGGCGTTGAGAGTCAGCGGCATGCCCAGTTCGCCGCACCAGCGCGCCAGGGCGAGCTTGCGCCGATGGCTGCCGGCATACCCGGCGATGCGGTCGGCGCCGCGTTCCTCGCTGTCCTGGATGCTCAGTTGCAGATGATCGAGGCCCGCCTGTTGCAGGGTCAGCAGACGTTCGCGCTCGACGCCGACCCCGGAGGTGATCAGGTTGCAGTACAGGCCCAGCGAACGCGCGTGTCGCAGCAACTCGGGCAAATCCTTGCGCAGGGTCGGCTCGCCGCCGGAGAAGTGCACCTGCAGCACGCCGAGTTCGGCGGCTTCGCCGAGCACGCGCAGCCAGTCGGCGGTCGCCAGTTCGTCGCGCAGGCCGACCAGCTGCAGCGGATTGGAGCAGTAGGGGCAGGACAGCGGGCAGCGATGGGTGAGTTCGAGCAGCACCGCCAGCGGCGGTGCCGGTACGCGTTCGGCGCGCAATGGCGGCGCCAGCGCGGCGGCCAGGGTCGGCGATGACGTCGCCGCGGTCATGAGGCCGGCGCTGCGACCGCGAGCATGCGCTTGTCGAGCAGGTTGGCGAACAGTTCGAGCACGTCGCCGCGGACTTGCTCGGCATCGGCGTCGTACTCGGCCGCGAGCGCGGCGACGATCGCGCCGACGTCGGCGGCGCCGTCGACGCGCGCCAGCACGGCGTGGGCGATCTCGTCGAGTTCGACCACGCGTTCGGGCGCGAGCAGCACCCATTGTTCGCGCGCGCGGTCGTGTTGCAGACGCACGCCGGCGGGGAAGCGCGGCACCGCGCGGGCATCGATCGTCGCGCTCATGCGCCGGGCTCCGGGGCGGGCTGCGGGTCGGGACGGAAAGCGCCCGGCGGGATCATGTCGATGCGGTCCTCGCCGGGTGCATTGCCGACATAGGCCAGGTAGAGCGCATCGAGCATCGACCACAGCACCTCGCACTTGAAGCGCAGCGCCGCGCAGACCGCGTCCTGCTGCTCGCGGGTGCGCGCATGGCGTTTGACGTAGTCGAGGGCGAAGTGGGCGTCCTGCGGCGCCTGGTGCAGGCGCGAATCGAAATAGGCGAGCGCCTGTTTCGATACGAAGTCGTAGTGGGCGAGCATGCCGGCGACGCGCTGGCCGATGATGTTCGGCGCGAACAGTTCGGTCAGCGACGAGGCGATGGCTTCGAGCAGGCTGCGTTCGCGCACGAAGTGGATATAGGCCTGGACCGCGAAACGCGTCGCCGGCAACAGGCCGCGTCCGGACTCGACCAGGTCGCGGTCGAGGCCGAGCGCATCGGTGAGGTGCAGCCAACGCGCGATGCCGCCGTCGCCGGGTCGTTCGCCGTCGTGATCGACGATGCGCTGGCGCCAGACGCGGCGCAGGTCGGGATCTTCGATGCGGGCGAGCAGGGCGGCGTCCTTGAGCGGGATGCAGCGCTGGTACTCGAAACGATTGAGCGCCCAGGCCTGGACCTGGCCGCGGTTCAGACGGCCGCTGTGCAGCAGCGCATGGAAGGGATGCTTGTCGTGATAACGCTCGGCGCCGATCGCGCGCAGGCGCGCTTCGAGCTGCGCCGGCGTGAGCAGCGCGTCGTCGGCGATGCGCGGCTCGGACGGATCGGTTTCGATGGCGTGCGCGTTCACAGCCCGATCTCCATCACAGTGTGATCTCCATGCCGTCCTCGGCGACTTCCCAGCCGTGCGCGGCGACGTGCGCGCGTTCGGGCGAGGCCTCGTCGAGCACCGGGTTGGTGGTGTTGAGATGGATGAACAGCTTGCGCCGCACGTCGAGGTCGGCGAACGCGGCGAGGGTGCCGCCGGCGTCGCCTTCGCCTTGGCCGAGGATGTTCATGTGGCCCATGCGCGCGCCGGTCTTGCGCCCGACTTCGGCGCGGATCAGCTCGTCGTCGCGCCATAGGGTGCCGTCGAAGAACACCAGGGCCGCGCCGCGCAAGCGTTCGCGCAAGGCCGGCGTCATCGCCGCGCAGCCGGGGATATAGAAGCAGCGTTGCGCGCCGTCGGAAATTTCCAGGCCGACGGTTTCCTCGGCCGAGCCGGCGAGGTCGCCGCCGCTGCGCGATTCCATGAACAAGGGCACCTTGCCGGGTACGCTGAACGCGGTCACGCGCAGACCGAGGGGAGCATCGAGGCCGGCGACATCGAGCGGCGCATCGAGGGTGAGCGGCCTGCGCGTCACGTACTCGGGATCCAGCGCGTCGAAGATCGCGTTGTCGCGCAGCAACTGCAGCACGCGCGCGCTAGCCCACAGGTCGAAGCGCTGGCGTTCGCGCATCGACAGCAGGCCGGCGATGTGGTCGATCTCGCCGCTGGTCAGCAGCACCGCCTCGATCGGCGAATGGCGCAGGCCGCGTTGCGGCCACAGCCGCGGGATAGCCAGCACCTGCTGGCGGAAATCGGGCGAGGCGTTGATCAGCAGCCAGCGTTCGCCATCGGCGCTGACCGCGATGCTGGCCTGGCTGCGGCGCTTATGGCCGGGCTCCTGGCGCCAGGCGCGCCGGCTGCCGGGAGTGTTGCAATTCCACTGCGGGTAACCGCCTCCGGCCGCCGCACCGAGCACGACGATATGCATCATCGTGTCGCCATCGGGCCAGCGTTACGACTCGCGCGCGTTGCGACGGCGGAAGCGGGCATGATTCAGAACAGGTCGCCGGAGGAGTACGAATTGATTTCGCAGCCGACCGAGATTTCGCGGATCTGAGGCTTGGACCAGGTCTTCATATACGTTCCTCGCGTTGGGGAGTGGGGCCTTGCCGGGACGGTGGAACCGCGGGCGATGGCTTGCGCGCGTCCGCACGGCCTTGCATCGCGCAAGCCGGGCTGCGGAGGCCGCGGCATGCGGTCGGGCCGGGGCCGCGACCTCAAAACGATACACCCGCCGGGTGGGCGGCGCCTGTGATTCCGAGCCCGATCGTGGTGCTTGCGGCAGGTTCCGGCACGCCTGGATGTCGCCGCCGAACTGCGACGGCCGGCCTCAGTGACGGCGCTTGAACAGGTCGCGGCCGAGAACCCAAACCACGATCACGTTGATTATGAGAACTGCAATGGCCAGCCAGCCGGGATGGCGATACAGGGCATAGAGATCGAACGGCAGATACAGGGCCGCGCCGATGCAGCCGAGCCACGAGGCCCAGGCCTTCGCCTTCCACAGGCCCCAGGCTTCGAGCAGATGCAACAGGCCGTAGGCGAGCACGACGCCGGCGGCCAGGTGCACCGAGTGCGGGCTGATCGCCTGCGCGAGCCAGGCCAGCGAGCCGTGTTCGGGATCGAGGTGGAAGCGTTTGATGAGTTCTTCGATCCAGCGCTGCAAAGGCGCTGGGCCGAGCAGTTCCAGCCCGCTCGCGGCCGACAAGGCGAGCAGGCCCTTGATTGCTTCGACCGCGGCGATCAGGTGCAGGCCCGGATGGGCCTTGGGGTCGCTGTCGTAGTCGGGGGCGGTCGAGGTCATCGCGGTGCGCCGGATGCGGATCGCAGGCGAGGCCGTGCGTGTCGGTTCGAAGCGAATCGGCAGGAATCGAAGGGGCTTGGGTCGAACCGGGTGGAATCGAGCCGGATAGAGGCGGACCGGATAGGGGCGGACATGATCAGATCGTGCATGGACATGCGGCGTTCGATCCCGGTTGTGCGTCAGGGTTCCCGGCCTGCGCCGTCGAGCGTGGCCGTCGACTGTGCCGATACAGGCCGCCGGCCGCAGGATCGACTGCAGGCAGGCCGCAGAAACCGAAACGCGCGCCATCGGCGCGCGTTCCTTGGCCCCGGGCCTCTCCCGCGGGCGGGAGAGCGTTGGGGCGATGCCGCCTTGCGGACAAGGCGGCGGTCGTAACGATCAGGCCGCGCGCGAGGCGCGCTTGCGATCGCTTTCGGTGAGGAACTTCTTGCGCAGGCGGATTTCCTTCGGGGTGACTTCGACCAGCTCGTCGTCCTCGATGAAGTCCAGGGCCTGCTCCAGCGTGTACTTGATCGCCGGGCTCAGCTGGATCGCATCGTCCTTGCCCGAAGCGCGCATGTTGGTCAGCGGCTTGGTCTTGATGGCGTTGACGGTCAGATCGTTGTCCTTGGAGTGGATACCGATCAGCTGGCCCTCGTACACGTTGTCGCCCTCGGCGGCGAACAGGCGGCCGCGCTCCTGCAGCGGGCCCAGCGAGTAGGCCGGAGTGGCGCCCGGCGCATTCGCGATCATCACGCCGTTGATGCGCTTGGCGATCGCGCCCTGTTCCTTCGGGCCGTAATGGTCGAACACGTGGAACAGCAGGCCCGAACCCTGGGTCAGGGTGCGGAACTCGTTCTGGAAGCCGATCAGGCCACGCGCCGGGATCATGTAATCCAGGCGCACGCGACCCTTGCCGTCGGGCTCCATGTTCTTGAGCTGGGCCTTGCGGGTGCCGAGCTTCTCCATGACGCCGCCCTGGTGCTGCTCTTCGATGTCGACCACCAATTGCTCGATCGGCTCCATCAGCTTGCCGTCGATTTCCTTGATGATGACTTCCGGGCGCGACACGGCCAGCTCGAAACCTTCGCGGCGCATGTTTTCGATCAGCACCGACAGGTGCAGCTCGCCGCGGCCCGAGACCAGGAACTTGTCCGGGTCGGAACCTTCCTCGACCTTCAGCGCCACGTTGTGCAGCGTCTCGCGCTCCAGGCGCTCGCGCAGCTGGCGGCTGGTGAGGAACTTGCCGCCGCTGAGTTCTTTATTGCCGGCGAACGGCGAATTGTTCACCTGGAAGGTCATGCTGATGGTCGGTTCGTCCACCGTCAGGGCCGGCAGGGCTTCCGGGGTATCGAGCGCGCACACGGTGTCGGAGATCGACAGCTCGGAGACGCCGGAGATGGCGACGATGTCGCCGGCCTCGGCTTCCTCGGTCTCCAGACGCTCAAGGCCCATGAAGCCGAGCACCTGCAGAACCTTGCCCTGGCGCTTCTTGCCGTGACGGTCGATCACGCTGACCGGCATGTTGCGGCGGACCTTGCCGCGCTGGATGCGGCCGATGCCGATCAGACCGACGAAGTTGCTGTAGTCCAGCTGGCTGATGCGCATCTGGAACGGGCCGTCGAGGTCGACCTGCGGCGGCGCCACGTGCTTCATGATCGCTTCGTACAGCGGGGTCATGTCGCCCGAGCGCGCGGAGTCGTCGAGGCTGGCGTAGCCGTGCAGCGCCGAGGCGTAGACGATCGGGAAGTCGAGCTGCTCGTTGGTGGCGCCGAGCTTGTCGAACAGGTCGAACACCTGGTCGATGACCCAGTCCGGACGGGCGCCCGGGCGGTCGATCTTGTTGACCACCACGATCGGCTTGAAGCCCATCGCGAAGGCCTTCTGGGTGACGAAGCGCGTCTGCGGCATCGGGCCGTCCATCGCGTCGACCAGGATCAGCACCGAGTCGACCATCGACAGCACGCGCTCGACCTCACCGCCGAAGTCGGCGTGGCCTGGGGTGTCGACGATGTTGATGCGGTTGCCCTGCCAGGTGATGGCGGTGTTCTTGGCCAGGATCGTGATGCCACGTTCCTTTTCCTGGTCGTTGCTGTCCATCGCGCGCTCGGCCAGCACCGTGCGTTCGGACAGGGTGCCCGACTGCTTGAGCAGGCAGTCGACGAGGGTGGTCTTGCCATGGTCGACGTGGGCGACGATGGCGATATTGCGCAGGCGTTCGATGGACATGCGATTGGACGCCGGAAGGCGCTATAGCTGAGGAAGTAAGCCGATCATTATAGCGGGCAAACATGGCAAGTGCCTGCGGGGCGAGGATTTATTCGCCTGCGGGCCAGTTTTATGAACGGGGCAGGGCGGTCCAGGCCGGGCAGACCCCGGGGCGCAGGCCTCGGACGCCGTTTTCCCCGCGCCCCCTGCGGACCGCCCCAAGCTGAGCCAGGCGCCGCCGGCTGCCGCGGGCGCGGCCGCGCGCGGCTCATGCGGGACGGCCCGAATCGTCCATCGGGTACCCTTGTGGATGGCCCCGGGCGCCGCCATGTCGGCTGCCGAACGTCCGTTGTCCCATCCCCTCGCACCATCTGGAGTCCGCTGTATGAGCCTGATCGCCACTTTCGACACCGACCGCGGCCCGATCCGCGTCGAACTCGCCGCCGACAAGGCGCCGCTGACCGTCGCCAACTTCGTCAATCTGGCCCAGCGCGGCTTCTACGACGGCCTGAACTTCCACCGCGTGATCCCGAACTTCATGATCCAGGGCGGCTGCCCGCAGGGCACCGGCACCGGCGGCCCCGGCTACCGTTTCGAAGACGAGACCCGTAACGGCCTGGGCCACCAGCGCGGCGTGCTGTCGATGGCGAACGCCGGCCCGGGCACCAACGGCAGCCAGTTCTTCATCACCCACATCGTCTGCGACTGGCTCGACGGCAAGCACACCGTGTTCGGCAAGGTCCTCGAAGGCCTGGACGTGGTCGACGCGGTCAAGCAGGGCGACAAGATCAAGTCGGTCAAGATCGAAGGCGATGTCGCCGGCGCCCTGGCCGCCAAGGCCGAGCGCGTCGCCGACTGGAACAAGGTCCTCGACGAGAACGCCCGCGCCTGAGGCGTGGTGGGGCTGCGGCGGCCACCGCCGCGGCCCTCTCCAAGGCAGGACAGGAAAGACGGCCGCAAGGCCGTCTTTTCGTTTTTGCAGCGCCGCCGCCGGCCTCCGCCGCGGCTGCCGCGCCAGGGCCGCGCCGAAGCGGCCGCCCCGGCAAAGCGGCGCGGCCGATCGGGCACCGCGAACGGCGGCGAAGACGCCGATCCGGGCGCGTAAACAGGCCTGATCGAAGCCGGCGCGGCGGCGACGCTGTGCTACCATTTTGCGGCTCGAACCAGTGGTTCCGGCAGGCGTTTCCGGAGCATTGTTCTTCAGCTGCCGGGCACGCCGACGCGCCGCCACTGCCGTCTCGCGCACGCTCCTCTCCCGCACCAGCTCCGTCGTACACCACCCCACGAGGTTCAAGACGATGCCCCAGCTCGCCCGGCGCATCGGTCGCGCCAAGCCCAGCGCGATCATGCAGGTTGCCGAAAAGGCCAAGCGGCTCAAAGCCGAAGGCCGCGACATCATCAGCTTTTCGATCGGCGTTCCCAACTTTCTGCCCGGCGACCATGTCTACGCCGCCGTGCGCGATGCGCTGGCCAAAGACAGCGGCCAGTACGGCAGCAACCGCGGCGCCGACGCCTTGCTGGATGCCTTCATCGAGCACATGAGCAAGATCGGCCTGACCGGCTACGGCCGCGTCAACGTCGCCACCGGCATCGGCGCCAAGCACGTGATCTACAACATCGCCGAAGCGCTGCTCGACGAAGGCGACACGATCGCGTTCCCGACCCCGTACTGGACCAGTTATCTCGACATCGCCGAGATCGTCAACGCCCGGATCGACCTGCTGCCGTGCCCGGCTTCGCAGGACTACAAGCTCACCCCCGCCCAGCTCGACGCCGCACTGGCGAAGAAGCCGAAGGTGTTCTTGTTCAACAACCCGTCCAACCCGACCGGCATGGTCTACGGGAAGGAAGAAATCGACGCGCTGGCCGACGTCGTGGCGAAGTATCCGGACACCTGGATCATCACCGACGACATCTACAACCGCATGGTGTTCGACGGCCTGGGCTACCACAACTTCGTCCATGCCCGTCCGGAACTGCGCGACCGCGTGATCTTCATCGACTCGCTGTCCAAGACCTACGGCATGCCGGGTTGGCGCGTGGGCTTCATGGCCGGACCGGAATCGGTCGCCCAGGCCGTGACCACGATGAACTCCAACCACATCACCAACGTGCCGGAAGTCGTCACCGCCGCCGCAGTCGCCGCGCTGTCGGGCCCGCAGGACGTGCCGACGCAGAAATGCGCCGAATTCCAGGCCAAGCGCGACCAGGTCATGGCGGTGATGAACGCCATTCCGGGCGTGGTCTGCCCGCGTCCGCAGGGTGCGTTCTACGTGTTCCCGGACATCAGCGTCGCCTTCGGCAAGACCCACGCGCCGAGCGGCCTGAAGATCGGCAACGACATGGATTTCTGCAGCGCGCTGCTGGAAACCAAGGGCGTCGCCTGCGTGCCGGGTTCGGCGTTCGGCGAGCCGCGCGCGCTGCGCATCAGCTACACCTGCCCGACGCCGCAGCTCGCTCCGGGCCTGCAGCGGTTCCAGGAGTTCTTCGCCGAGCTCGTCTGAGCCCGGCGCAGTCCCATCACTGACGTAGCCAAGGAAAGCCTCGCATGCGCGTACTCACCGTCCTGCTGATCCTGGGTCTGGCCGGTGGCGCGTATGCGCTGGCCTACAAGGGCGATACCGCCTGGTTCGCCACCCGCCAGGCCGAACTGAAACCCGATGACCCGCGTCACCAGACCGGCGACAAGCGCATCGTCATGCTGGCCGCGGAGTGGTGCGGCTACTGCGAAAAGCTGCGCAAGGATTTCGAACTCGCCGACGTGCGCTACAGCATCATCGACATCGACACGCCCGCCGGCCAGCGCGCCATGAGCGCGGTCGGCGCGCGCGGCGTGCCGGTGACCATCGTCGGCCAGGAGATCGTCTACGGCTACGACATGGACGAGATCAAGGACCGGCTGAAACCGCTGGGCTATCGACTCTGAAGCGCCTGGCGCGGCTACCCACCTTCGAAAGCGCGTAGCGCTTTCCACCCTCATTCACGATCACCTTGGCGGGCCCCGTGCCCGCACTATCGATCAACTAGCGAAGGAAACACCCCGATGAAGACCCCCGTCCGCGTTGCCGTCACCGGTGCTGCCGGCCAGATCGGCTACTCGCTGCTGTTCCGCATCGCCTCCGGCGAAATGCTCGGCAAGGACCAGCCCGTCATCCTGCAGTTGCTCGAACTGCCGCTCGAAAAGGCCCAGGCCGCGCTCAAGGGCGTGATCATGGAGCTCGAGGACTGCGCGTTCCCGCTGCTGGCCGGCGTGATCGGCACCGACGACGCCGAAGTCGCGTTCAAGGACGCCGACGTGGCCCTGCTGGTCGGCGCGCGTCCGCGCGGCCCGGGCATGGAGCGCAAGGACCTGCTGCTGGAAAACGCCAAGATCTTCACCGCCCAGGGCGCGGCGCTGAACAAGGTCGCTTCGCGCGACGTCAAGGTGCTGGTGGTCGGCAACCCGGCCAACACCAACGCCTACATCGCGATGAAGTCGGCTCCGGACCTGCCGGCGAAGAACTTCACCGCCATGCTCCGCCTGGACCACAACCGCGCGCTGAGCCAGCTCGCCGCCAAGGCCGGCGTCGCCGTGGGCGAGATCGACAGCCTGATCGTGTGGGGCAACCACAGCCCGACCATGTACCCGGACTACCGCTTCGCCAAGGCCGGCGGCGTGTCGCTGAAGGACAAGATCAACGACGCCGCCTGGAACGCCGACAGCTTCATCCCGACCGTCGGCAAGCGCGGCGCGGCGATCATCGAAGCGCGCGGCCTGTCCTCGGCGGCCTCGGCGGCCAACGCCGCGATCGACCACATCCGCGACTGGGTGCTCGGCAGCAACGGCAAGTGGGTGACCATGGGCGTGCCCTCCGACGGCAGCTACGGCATCCCGGAAGGCGTGATGTACGGTGTGCCGGTGATCACCGCGAACGGCGAATACACCCGCGTGGAAGGCCTCGAAATCGACGCCTTCAGCCGCGAGCGCATGGACAAGACCCTGGCCGAGCTCGAAGAAGAGCGCGCCGGCGTGGCCCATCTGCTGGGCTGATCGCAGCGGCATCGCGATGCATGAACGGGGCGGCCTTGGCCGCCCCGTTTTCGTTTGGGTGCTGGACCGCCGGATGCCCCGATCCCTCTCCGCGGCGATCGCCCTGTGTCTCGCCAACGCATCGCGATGGCGGCTCGCGTCGTCGGCCCATTGCGCAGCACCCCAACCGCTTTCCCCTGGGTCGAAAGGGGCCGGGGCCTCTGCCGCCGAACCGGCCGCGAGCGTGTAGCATCGATCCCGCTCCGAAGTCCGAGGGGACCACAGTCCGATGAGCGAGACCCTGCGCCTGTTGATTGCCGACGACCACCCGATGTTCCGGGCGGCGTTGCGTTATGCGCTCGGCGAGATCGCGCCGGGCGCGAGTATCGTCGAGGTGTCGAGCCAGAGCGCGCTCGAGGCGGCCATCGCCAGCGGCGAGGAGTTCGACCTCGCCATGCTCGACCTGATGATGCCCGGCGCGATGGGTTTCTCCTCGCTGGTATACGTACGCGGCGAACGGCCCGAGTTGCCGGTGGTGATCATTTCCTCCAACGAACATCCGCGCACGATCCGTCGTGCCCAGCAGTTCGGCGCCGCCGCCTTCGTACCCAAGTCGGCGCCGACCACGGTGCTCGGCGAAGCGGTCAAGGCGGTGCTGGCCGGCGACGTCTGGTTTCCGGCGCAGAAGGCCGAACGCGACGAACACGATGCGCAACTCGCCGACCGTCTTGCCCTGCTGACGCCGCAGCAACTGCGCGTGTTGATGCGTCTCGCCGATGGCCTGCTCAACAAACAGATCGCCTACGAACTGTCGCTGGCCGAGAACACGGTGAAGATTCACGTCACCGCGATCCTGCGCAAACTCGGTTGCCACTCGCGCACCCAGGCGGCGGTGCTGGTGAAGGGGCTGTCGCTGGAAGACGAAGGCGCGGACTTGCACGGCTCGACGACGCAGTAGCGGAACAGGACGCCGGAACCCGTATGAAGTTCCCCCCTTTGCAAAAGGGAGGGGGCTTTGGCTTTGCAGTGAGCGCTAAAGCAAATCCCCCGCGCCATTGAGCCGAACTCAGGCCTCGTGATGGCGCAGGGCGCAGCCCCCTTTGCCAAAGGGGGCGATTATTCCGGTCGGCAACCTCGTTACGAGCTGGGATCTTGCACGGCCGACAACGCGACAAGGCAGCCGTGCAGTTCCCCCTTTTGAAAAAGGGGGGGTAGGGGGGATTTGCTTTGGCTTTGCGGCCAACGCTCAAGCAAAGCAGCGCAGTGCCTTGTCTCTGACTAAGGCTCGCTCCGAACACGCAACCGCTATCCCTCAACCGCACCGCGTCCCAACAAGCGCATCGACAGCGCGCGCAGTGCGGCCGGTTTGAGCGGTTTAGGCAGGAAGCTCCAGCCGCGTTCGGCGGCGCGCGGGCGCAGGGTGGGGTCGGCATCGGCCGACATCAGCACCACCGGCGGCATGCGCCCCCACTCGGCTTCGAGTTGGACGGCCAGTTCGAAGCCGGTGCTTTCGCCCAGACGATAATCGAGCAGCAACAGTTCGGGCATGGCCAGCGATGCGGCCATGTGCAGGGCGCCGGCAGCGTCGGCGGCGGTGTCGACGCGGCAGCCCCAATCGCTGAGCAGCCGCTGCGCGGCTTGTCGCGAATGCAGATCGTCGTCCACCACCCACACGCGACGACCGCGCAACAACGGATCGAAATCGGATACGGGATCGCTGTCGTGGGCTTGGCCCGAAGCCGCGGCCACAGCCGGTTCGGCTTGCGTGGCCGCATACGGCACTTCCACCGAGAACACGCTGCCGCGGCCGGGCCACGAACGCACCGCGATGCGATGGTCGAGCAGTTGGGCGACGCGTCGCACGATCGCCAGGCCGAGCCCGGCGCCGCGCGCCGGCGCTTCGACGCCGAGGTCGAGGCGCTGGAATTCCTCGAAGATCAGTTCGAGTTTATTGGCCGGAATGCCGGGGCCGGTGTCCCAGACCTCGATGCGCAGGCCGTTGCGCAGGCGCCGTGCGCCGAGCACGATGCGGCCGTCGCGCGGGGTGAACTGCAAGGCGTTGGACAGGAAGTTCTGCACGATCCGGCGCAACAGCACTTCGTCGCTGTCGACCGCGGCGCTGGAGGCGATGCAGTGCAGGCGCAGGCCGCGCGACTCGGCCAGGATGCGGAACTGGCTGTCGATGGTGGCGAACACGCGAGCCAACGGCAGGGCGCCACGGCGCACTTCCAGCGCGCCCGATTCCAGGCGCGAGATGTCGAGCAGGCTCGACAAGATGTCGTCCTGCGCCGCCAGCGCGGCCTCGATGTGGTCGGTGAGTTCGCGGCCCTCGGCATCGACGCGCCGGCGTAGCGACGACAAATACATGCGCGCCGCGTTCAAGGGCTGCAACAAGTCGTGCACGGCCGCGGCGACGAAGCGGGTCTTGGAGCGGTTGGCGCGTTCGGCCTCGCCCTTGGCGGTCTGCAGGTCGCTGGTGCGTTGTTCGATGCCGCGTTCGAGGCTGTCGGCGAGCGTGCGCAGATCGCGCGCGGCCTGCTTGTAGGCGGTGATGTCGGCGTAGCTGGTGACGAAGCCGCCGTCGGGCATCGGATTGCCGCGGATTTCGATGACGGTGCCGTCGGGGCGCTCGCGTTCGTGCAGATACGGCTGGCCGCGTTGCAGGTGATCGAGGCGGCGGCGGATCGCCTCTTCGGGATCGCTGCCGAGCAGGCCGCGGCGGGCGTTGTAGCGGATCAGGTCTTCGATCGGCCGCCCGACCTGCAGCAGCTCGGGCGGGTAGCGGAACAACTCGGCGTAACGCTGGTTCCAGGCGACCAGGCGCAGTTGCGAATCGACCACGCTGACGCCTTGCGGCAGATGCTCCAGACTGTGGCCTTCGCCGAGGCTGGCCTGGCGGGCGGCCTGGACCACGCCGTCCTGCGCCGTGCGCAAGGCCTCGGCATGGTGCTCGACCATCTTTTCCAGTTCCTGCCGGCTGCGCAGGCGCAGCGTCGCGATGCGGTGACGCTGCAGGATCAGCAGGGCCAGCGAGACCAGCAACAACCAGCCGCCGGCGGCGACCGCGCGCGCGATCCAGGCGGTGCGCAGGCTCGGCGTGGTGTCGCGCAGCAGGTGCAGGGTCCAGTTTTCGCGCGGCAGGTGCAGCGATTGCCACAGCATCGGCTCGCGCATGGCCGGGTCGCGCAGGCGCACCACGCGCGCGCCGCCGCCGATGTCGCGTTCGAGCCGGATCGAGGCCAGGCGCAAGGACTGCCCTTGGTATTGCCGGGTCAGTTGCAGTTCGCGGCGTTGCGCCGGTGTCGGCGGCTCCAGCATGCGGTAGCGCCACTGCGGCGCCGCGCTCAGGAACACCACGCCATTGGCGTCGCTGAGCAACACCAGGTCGCCGCGCTCGCTCCAGTCCGAACGGATGTCTTCGAGTTCGACTTTGACCGCGACCGCGCCGACCGCGCCGCCGCGTTCGTCGTGGATGGCGCGGGCGATGAAATGGCCGGGCACGTGGGTGGTCACGCCGATCGCATAGAACTCGCCGGTGCCTTCGGTCATCGCCTGCTGGAAATAAGGGCGGAAGGCATAGGAATGGCCGACGTTGCTGTTCGACCCCGCCCAGTTGCTGGCGGCGATGCCGATGCCGTTGCCGTCGATCAGGGTCAGGGTGCTGGTGCGGTTGGCGAAATTGAGCTGGACCAGGCGTTCGTTGGCGCGCTGGCGTTGCAGCGTGTCGTCGGGATTGGCGAGGGTGGCGCGCAGTTGCGGATCGAGCGACAGCACCGCCGGCATGATCCGGTAGCGGTCGATGTGCTGTTCGATGACCTGGGCGCGCTGATCGAGCAGGGCGCGCGCCTCGGTGGCTTGGCGTTGCAGCGCCCGGGTATAAGCCACGCGCCCGGCGATCAGCATTGCCAGCAACAGCACGGCCAGGATCGCGGCGATCCAAAGCGCGGTCTTGAGCTGGCGTGGGCGGGGAATCACGGTGGCGGGGCTCGCTGGGGCCTCGGGGCAAGACTAACCGGTTTGGGCCGAGGGCCGCAGCGGCGCCGGGTGTCGAGGGTTCGCCGTCGCGGCTTGTGAGCGGAGGAAATCCAGTAGGACGCCGCTCTTACCCTTTGCTACGCAGCTTCCGGGTAGGAGCGGCGCAAGCCGCGACCGCGTCACTGCGACGACGATGCGACGGTCCGTCAGCTGCGTACCGTCAGAAATGCACCTGCGCCCGCACCTCCAGCACGTCCGGGCTCGCCGACAACACGCCCTTGTCGGCAGACACGCGCACGTAATTGGCCTGGAACTTGAAGTGCGTGGTCAGGTACCAGTTCACGCCGAGGGTCAGGTCGCGCTGGCGGCCTCCGGCGATGCCGCCGTCGTCGAGGTCGAGCTCGCCGTAACGCGCGAGCAGTTCCACCGCGCCATAGCCGTGCGCCGGTTTGATGTTGGCGACGTTGTTGTTGCTGTAGGGGCGGGTTTCGCCGGTCAGCACCCAACTGCCGGTCACGTAATAACCGTGGGCGGTGAAATCGCGCGCGCCGTTTTCGCGTTCGGCGCTGGCGCGCAGGTACTCGGCCTGCAGCGACCAGGGGCCGTCGATCCACAGCGCTTCCAGGCCGTTGCGCACGATGCGGTCGGTGTTGCGCAGGCTGCCCGAGTCGACCAGGCGCACCGACGTCAGTCCGTTCTCCGGGCGCGCACGGAACCGCGCCGACGGGCCGAAGTAGGCGCCGCGTCCGTCGCGGAAGCCGTGCGGGTTTTCGACCGAACCGGTCAGGCCCAGGTGCACGACGCGGTTCTTGTCCTTGACCGGCGTCCACACCGCGCGTGCCGCGGCGGTGGTGCCGGGGTTGTCGCCCTGCAGGTCGTGACCGAAGAAGTAGGAGGTGCTCACGGCATAGCGCGGCCGTTCCAGTGACCACTCCACGCCGGTGCGGCGGCCCTGGAACATCGCCTGCGAGGCCGCCGACAGTTCCATCATGCTGCCCGTGCGCGAGGCCGCGACGCTTTCCATACTGACCGGGGTCTTGAAATAGCCGACCCGCAGCTTGCCGTAGTCGGCGCCGAACAGCGCCTTGGTTTCCAGGCGCAGGGCGACGTCGAGCCAGAGCTTGGACTCGAAGTCCATGACCGCGGTGAAATCGTAGACATCTTTCTTCTTCAGGCCGATGCCGAACTCGCGGCGACGGTAGTGGCCGTCGTCGCCGAGCGCGGTCGCTGCGGTGCCGTAGCCGCGGTCGCCGGAAAAGTCGACCACGTCGTAGGCGAAATTGCCGGTGGCCGACAACTCGGTGCCGTTGCCGAAGCTGTACTTGGTAGGCCAATCGTCGAAGCCGGCGGCCTGGGCGGCGCAGGCGGCGGACGACAACAACACGGCGGACAAGGCGAGGGCGAGACGATCGGGACGCGGCATCGGGGCGGGCTCCAGGGTCGTGCAGCAGCCGTCCTGGCAGCAGCGTGCCGTGCCGGACGCGATGCGTCCGGCTGCGGCGATGGCTAAGGGAGGGGGAGGGCTAAGCGGGCGTTACGGAGGGCTCAGGCGATCTTGTCGGCCAGCGGCGCGTGGGTGTCCGAGGGCAGGGCGGCATCGAGTTCGACTGCGCTCGGCGGGTTGAGCAGCTCATGGTTGAGCTTGTCGCGATCGAGCTCGTTTTCCCAGCGCGCCACCACGATGGTGGCGACGCCGTTGCCGATGAAGTTGGTCAATGCGCGCGCCTCGCTCATGAAGCGGTCGATGCCGAGGATCAGCGCCAGGCCCGCGACCGGCACTGCCGGCACCACGGTCAGGGTCGCGGCGAGGGTGATGAAGCCGGCGCCGGTGACGCCGGAAGCGCCCTTCGAGGTCAGCATCGCCACCGCGAGCAGGGTCAGTTCCTGAGTCAGGGTCAGGTCGACGTTCAGCGCCTGGGCGATGAAGATCGTCGCCATGGTCAGGTAGATGTTGGTGCCGTCGAGGTTGAAGGAATATCCGCTCGGCACCACCAGGCCGACCACCGGCTTGGAACAGCCCAGGCGTTCGAGCTTGCGCATCAACGGCACCAGCGCCGACTCCGACGACGAGGTGCCGAGCACCAGCAGCAGTTCGTCGCGGATGTAGCGGATGAAGCGCAGGATGCTGAAGCCGGTGAAGTAGGCGATGGTGCCGAGCACGACCAGGATGAACACCGCGCAGGTCAGGTAGAAGCTGCCCATCAGGCGCGCCAGCGGGCCGAGCGAGTCGACGCCGTACTTGCCGATGGTGAAGGCCATCGCCGCGCCGGCGCCGATCGGGGCCAGCTTCATGATCATGCTCATCATGCCGAAGAACACCTTCGACACCGACTCGAACAGGTCGACGATTTTCTCGCCGGTCTTGCCGATGTGCAGCAGGGCGAAGCCGAACAGCACCGCGAGCAGCAGCACCTGCAACAGGTCGCCGTTGCCGGTGAAGGCGTCGGTGAAGGTCTTGGGAATGATGTGCAGGAGGAACTCGACCGTGCTCTGGTCCTTGGCCGCGGCGGCGTACTTCTCGACCGCGCTCGCATCCAGGGTGGCCGGATCGGCGTTGAAGCCGGCGCCGGGCTTGAGCGTGTTGACCACGATCAGGCCGATCACCAAAGCGATGGTCGAGACGACCTCGAAATAGAGGATCGCCTTCACGCCGACACGGCCGACCTTCTTGACGTCGGAGACGCCGGCGATGCCGAGCACCACGGTCAGGAAGATGATCGGCGCGATCAGCATCTTGATCAGCGAGATGAAGCCATCGCCGAGCGGTTTGAGCTTGACCGCGAAGTCCGGGAAGAAGTGGCCGACCACGCCGCCCAGGAGAATGGCGCCGAGCACCCAGAGGTAGAAACGCGAGCCGGACTTTTTCATGGCGGGTACTCAGGCGAGGAACGAGTGAAGAGGAACGAGCAGTGAGTGGAGCGTTGGCGCTCAGTCGCGGTCGATGTGCGAATGCTTGCGGGTGTCGGGCATGAGGGTGTAGACCAGCAGCGAGCAGGCGATGCAGGCGCTGACGTACCAGAAGAAGCCGGTCTCCATGCCGATCTTCTTGAACCACAGCGCCACCGGCTCGGCGGTGCCGCCGAACAGGGCGACGGTGAGCGCGTAGGGCAGGCCGACGCCGAGCGCGCGGATCTCGACCGGGAACAGTTCGGCCTTCACCACCGCATTGATCGCGGTGTAGCCGCTGACCGCGCTGAGCAGGATCATGATCAGCCAGAACGCCTGCATCGGCGTCCGTGCGTCCTGGATCAGGTGCATCACCGGCACCGTCAGCACCGTGCCGAGCACGCCGAAGGCGATCAGCAGCGGGCGCCGGCCGATACGGTCGGACAGGGCGCCGACCAGCGGCTGCATCAGCATGTAGACGAACAGGGTCGCGGCGTTGATCAACGACGCGGTCTCCTTGTCGAAGCCGGTGCTGATGGTGAGGAACTTCAGCATGTAGTTGGTGTAGGTGTAGAACGCCAACGTTCCGCCCATGGTCAGGCCGATCACGGTCAATACCGCGCGCGGGTGCTGCATCAGGGTGCGCAGCGAGCCTTCCTTGCGCTGCGGCGTGTCGCTGGCCTTGAGCTTGGTGAAGGATTCGGTTTCCTGCATGTTGCGGCGCAGGTACAGGGCGATCACCGCGGCCAGGGCGCCGATCGCGAACGGAATGCGCCAGCCCCAGGACTTCAGCTGCTCGTCGTCGAGCACGAACTGCTGCAACACGATCAGCACCATCAGGGCGAGCAACTGGCCCATGATCAGGGTGACGTAAAGGAAGCTCGACCAGAAGCCGCGGTTCTCGCGCGAGGACATCTCGCTGAGGTAGGTCGCCGAGCTGCCGTATTCGCCGCCGACGCTGAGCCCCTGCAGCAGGCGCGCGAACACCAGCAGGATCGGCGCGAAGATGCCCAGGGTTTCGTAGCCCGGGGTAAAGGTGATGATCAGCGAGCCGGTGCACATCATCAGCACCGACAGCATCAGCGCTGCCTTGCGGCCGCGGCGGTCGGCGTAACGGCCGAACACCCAGCCGCCGAGTGGGCGCATCAGGAAGCCCACGGCGAAGATTGCCGCGGCATTGAGCGCTTGCGAGATAGGGTCGCCCTTGGGGAAGAACACGTGGGCGAAGTACAGCGAGAACGCGCTGTAGACGTACCAATCGTAGTACTCGACCAAGTTGCCGATCGACCCGGAGAAGATCGACTTCAGGCGCTGGCTGGGGCTCATGGCCGGGGCGCTGGCGAGGAGGGTGTCGGCGGTGGTGGCGCTCACGGCGGCTCCTGGTTGGGTAGGGACGGCGCCGGATCGTTCGATGCGGAGGCATCGCGGAACGGCCATGGCACGACGGCGGCACGTCCCTGCGCCCGTTGCCGATGGTGGGTGCGCGGCCGGCCGCGACCAATAGCACCTTAGGGTTAGGGCCGGCCGAGGCCGCGCCGAAGGCCGGAAATGCAGGCGCTCCGCCGCATTCGGCCTGTGCGGATCGACGGCGGCGAGGGGCTTCGGCGCCGTGACCGCGGTCGATGAATCCGCGGGCCGCGCCGTCGGCGATCGGCGTCGCGGCGCGGCCGCACTCGCGCCTCGCAGCGGCGTCGCGGGCGCAACCTCGCCATCTTCGCGTCATCTGCGACCGCCATCCTTGCCGGCTGTGATCGATGCCCCTTTGGAGATGTGCGAATGAAACGAGCCCACGCAACGCCGACCCTGGTGCTGGCGATCTGGTCGGCGCTGGCGATGCTGCCGGCACAGGCCGCCGAACTCGAGAGCGGTGCCCTCGACTCTGCGGCCGGTGCGGCCGCCGACAGCGACGCGACCACGCTCGATGCGGTGTCGGTGATCGGCATGGGCGAGACCCGCCAGGTCCAGCGCATCAAGCGCGCCGACCTCGAGCTGCCGGCCCCGGGCACCAGCGCACAGAAGATCCTCAACAAGCTGCCGGGCATCTCGGTGCAGTCCAACGACGTCTACGGCGCCAACGAGGAATCCCAGACCATCAGCCTGCGCGGCTTCAACCAGCGCCTGTTGGGCTACACGCTCGACGGCATCCCGCTCGGCGACAACAGCTACGGTAACTACAACGGCCTGGGCATCAGCCGCGCCCTGATCGGCGAAAACCTCGCCGGCGCAGAACTCGCCGCCGGCGTGGGTTCGCTCGGCACCGCCTCGACCAGCAACCTCGGCGGCACCCTGCAGTATTTCTCGTCCGACCCGGAGGCCGAGTTCGGCCTGCGCCTGGCCCAGACCTTCGGCAGCGACAAGACCCGCCGCACCTATGCGCGCCTGGACACCGGCGAGCACGGCGGCTTCTCGATGTATCTGTCCGGCTCGATCCTCAGCGCCGACATGTGGTCGGCGCCGGGCGACAACCAGGACCAGAACCAGGTCAACCTCAAGGCGGTCTACAACTTCGGTGACGGCCACCGCATCAGCGCCTACCTCGCCAGCGCCGAAACCAGCCAGGCCAACTTCGCCTATCTGTCCAAGGGCCTGCTCGCGCGCGGCGCCGGTTGGGACTGGAACCTGTACAAGCCCGATTGGCAACGCGCCCTGGCCGCGGCCTATTGCGCGCCGCGCCCGTGGCCGGCGCGCCAGCACCTGGCCGGCGACCCGCGCTGCGCCTTCAGCGGCCCGGCCAACAGCATCGACGATGCCTATTACGCCAGCCGCGCTTTGCGCACCGACCACCTCGCCGCGATCGCCGGCGAGTTCAATCTCGGCGAAGGCCTACAGCTGAAGTCGCAGGCCTACTACCACGACAACCGCGGCCAGGGCCATTGGTGGTCGCCGGGCAATTACTCCTACCCGAACACCTCCAAGGCGATCCCGATCTCGATCCGCAGCACCAACTACGGCATCAACCGCTACGGCGCGATGGCGTCGTTGAACTGGGAGATCGGCAACCACCGCATCGAAGGCGGCTTCTGGTACGAGAGCAACCACCACGATGTGCAGCGCAACTTCTATTTCATCGAAGGCCCGGTCAACGACGACCGCTACCTGCGCGACCCGGACCGCCGCCTGTTCTTCCAGAAGTACCGCATCAACACGCGCCAGGCTTATCTGCAGGACACCATCAGCCTGCTCGACGGGCGCATGACCCTCGACATCGGCGCCAAGAGCACCCAGGTCGACATGCGCGCCCGCCAGGTGGCGCCGTCGACCATGGAAGTGCCGAACGCGACCGGCCGCCTCAAGACCGACAAGAGCTTCCTGCCGCAGCTCGGCATCGGCTACAAGCTCGGCGAAGGCCAGGAGCTGTTTGCGGCCTATACGCGCAACGTCGCGGCCTTCGTCGGCGGTGGCGCCGGCGGCCCGCTGGCGATCAACCAGGCCGCGTTCGATGCGCAAAAGGACAGCCTCGACCCCGAGGAGTCGCGCACCATCGAAGCCGGCTACCGCCGCGTCGGCGAGACCTACCAGGCCTCGTTGAGCCTGTACGCGGTGCGTTTCGACAACCGCCTGTTGTCGCTGAACCCCTGCTCGAGCATCGAAGCCGGCACCCGGCCGGAGTGCATCACCAAGTTCTTCAACGTCGGCTCGGTCGACAGTGTCGGCAGCGAGCTGGTCTTCATCTGGAAGCCGAGCGAACAGTTCCAGTGGTACAACGCCTTGTCGTGGAACAAGTCGACCTATCAGGACAACTACATCGATAGCGGCCGCGTGATCCAGACCCGCGACAAGCGCGTGGTCGACGTGCCCGACAAGATGCTGTCGAGCGAAGTCAGCTATCGCAACGGCCCCTGGCTGCTGAGCCTGAGCGGCAAGTACACCGGCAAGCGCTACTACACCTACACCAACGACAACGGCTTCGGCGGCTCGACCACCTTCGACGCCTCGGCCCGCTACACCTTCGGCGCGATGGGTCCGTTCCGGCAGTGGTCGGTCGCGCTCAATGGCAGCAACCTCACCGACAAGCGCACCGCCAGCAATCTGTCCGCGTTCAGTGCGTCCGATCCGCAGGGCAAGACTTTCGCCTTCCATGCCAACGCGCCGCGGCAGGTGTTTCTGACGATCGACGCCCGATTCTGATCCGCTCTGGTTTTAGCTCGACTCGACTCGGCTTACGCTCTGGCTTTGGCTTTGGCTTTGGCTTTGGCTCTGGCTCTGGCTCTGGCTCTGGCTTTGGCTTTGGCTGTGCGCGGTTTAAGTCTCGCGAAGGCAAAGGTCACCCGGAGGGCGGCGCGCATGGATGCGCGCCGTGCAACACCGGGACAAGGATGTCCCGTGTGTTGCATGCCTGCGTCAGCTTCGCGCGTGCGGGCTTGTGATTCAAAGAAAAGCAACTTCTTTGGTTACCTTTGACCGAAGGGAATCCAATCGGACTTTTGTTGCTTATGACAAAAGAAAGTAACTCGCCCGCTTGCGGGCGAAAGCTTTGCACTTGCTCGAAGAAGGGAGCATCGCGAATCCTTCTCCTGTAGGAGCGGCGTGAGCCGCGACCGTGACCTCTCAATATCGCGCCGATGCCAGCCGCAGCCCGTCCCAGGGTAGGAGCGGCGCGAGCCGCGACCGCGCTGCGGCGGTCTTGCGGCGTTTCGCTCCCGCGAGATCAAGATCAAAATCCAGATCAAACGCCTAAAGCTTCCGCCACTAAAGCGGCGGGTAACTTTCTTTTGTCAAAAGCGACAAAAGAAAGTAACCAAAGAAAAACGCTTTCTCTTTGAATCACAGGCCCGCACGAGCGATGCCGACGCAGGGATTTTTCATACGGGACATCCCTGTCCCGATGAAAAACGGCCTGCATCCATGCAGGCCGCCCTCCGGGTCTTCTATTGCCTTCGCGAGTCTTAAGCTGCGCACAGCCACAGCCACAGCCACAGCCGCAGCCAAAGCCAAAGCCAAAGCCGCAGCCAAAGCCAAAGCCAAAGCCGCAGCAATGGCTGACCGTAGCAAGGGCAGGGCAGCGACTCCTGGGGCGAGCCTCCCGACGGGATCGCCAAGGCCCCCCATTCACACCCCGCCAACACCCCTCTAGACCATGGTCGTAACGCCGCCCGCCCGCCGCTTGGTCTAGCCTGCGAGCGATAGCCCCCAAGGTCGCACGAGGCAGCCGCATGCGTGACGAGGTCGAGTCCTATCAAGCGTTCCATCGCCGCTCGATCGAGCAGCCCGAGGCGTTCTGGGCAGAGCAGGCGCAGGCGATCCATTGGCACAAGCCGCCGCAACAGGTCCTCGACTATTCGCGGCCGCCGTTCCGGCGCTGGTTCGCCGGCGGCGAAACCAATCTTTGCTACAACGCGGTCGACCGCCATCTGCAAGCGCGCGGCGAGCAGGCCGCGCTGATCGCGATCTCCAGCGAAACCGGATCGACGCGCGAGGTCAGTTACGCCGAATTGCATCGCGAAGTGAATACCTTCGCGGCGATCCTGAAGTCGCTCGAGGTGGGGCGCGGCGACCGCGTGGTGATCTACATGCCGAACATGGCCGAGGCGGTGTTCGCCATGCTCGCTTGCGCGCGCATCGGCGCGGTGCATTCGGTGGTGTTCGGCGGCTTCGCCGCGCACAACCTGGCCCTGCGCATCGACGATGCCACGCCCAAGCTGTTGATCTGCGCCGACGCCGGCATGCGAGGCGGTAAGGTGATTCCCTACAAGCCCTTGGTGGACGCCGCCTGCGCCGAAGCGCAGTCGCCGCCGCCGCGGGTGTTGGTCGTCAGCCGCGGCCTCGACCCGGCGCTGACGCTCGTTGCCGGGCGCGATGTCGACTATGCCGCCCTGCGCGCCCTCCACGACGGCGCCCAGGTCGAGGTCGAATGGCTCGAATCCAACGAGCCCAGCTATCTGCTCTACACCTCAGGCACCACCGGCAAGCCCAAGGGCGTGCAGCGCGACGTCGGCGGCTACGCGGTCGCACTGGCCTTGTCGATGTGGTCGATCTACGACGTCCGCGCCGGGCAGGTGATGTTCTCCACCTCCGACGTCGGTTGGGCGGTCGGCCATTCCTACAACGTCTACGGTCCGCTGATCGCCGGCGCGACTTCGGTGCTGTACGAAGGCCTGCCGACGAATCCGGACCCGGGCATCTGGTGGCGCATCTGCGAGCGGTACGGCGTGCGCACCATGTTCTCTTCGCCGACCGGCATCCGCGTGCTGAAGAAGCAGGACGCGTCGTGGCTGAAGAAACACGACCTGTCGAAACTGCAATGGCTGTTCCTCGCCGGCGAACCGCTCGACGAGCCGACCGCGCATTGGATCACCGACGGCATCGGCAAGACCATCATCGACAATTACTGGCAGACCGAAACCGGGTGGCCGGTGCTGTCCTTGATGCCCGGTCTGGATCTGCAACCGGTCAAGTTCGGTTCGCCCGGGCTGCCGACGCCGGGCTATCACCTGCGCGTGATCGACGAGGCCACCGGCGCCGACGTCGGCCCGCGCGAGAAGGGCGTGCTGGTGATCGTGCCGCCGCTGCCGCCGGGTTGCATGACCACGGTCTGGAACGACGACGCGCGCTTCCTGTCGAGTTACTTCAGCCACTTCAAGGAGCTGCTGTACAGCTCGCTGGACTGGGCGATCCGCGACGAGGACGGCTACACCTTCATCCTCGGCCGTACCGACGACGTGATCAACGTCGCCGGCCATCGCCTCGGCACGCGCGAGATCGAGGAGTCCGTCGCCAGCCATGCCAGCGTCGCCGAGGCCGCGGTGATCGGCGTGCACGACGAGCTCAAGGGGCAGGTGCCGGTGGTATTCGCGACCCTCAAGCAGTCCGCCGACCAGGACCCGGCCATGGCGGCGGCCGGCATGCAGCGCTGCGTGGTGGAGCAGCTCGGTGCGGTCGCGCGGCCGGCGCGGGTGTACGTGGTCAATGCCTTGCCCAAGACGCGTTCGGGCAAGTTGCTGCGGCGCTCGATCCAGGCCTTGGCCGAAAGCCGCGACCCCGGCGACCTGTCGACCCTCGACGACCCGGCCGCGCTCGACGAGGTCCGCCGCGCCCTGGTGCGCGGGGCCGATGCCGGTGGTTGAGGGCAGACTGTTGAGAGCCGGGGAGGATGGCGATAGGCTTGTTGACAGAACTTTTTCCGCAGTCGCGTTAGCATCGGCCCCAGTGTGCGGGTACGTCCGCTCTCATCGCCAAAAGCGAGGCAGAACGCGTAATGGATGCACTACAGGACAGCGCGCCAGGTTGGGATGCGATCGACCGGGCCTTGACCCGGTTGTATCTGCGTCAGGAGCCCAAGCACTACGGCCCCTCGGTCGACGATGGCAGCGAACCCCTGGCGGGCATCCGCGCCTACAAACGCATCACCCCGGTGCCTCACTGGCATTTCATCACCTACGGTTTCAGCGAGCTGTATCGCAAGACCTCCGACGACCCGCAGGTCAGCGGTTTCGGTTTCGAGCTGACCTTCCGCCTGGCCAACCCGGGCGACGCCGAAACCCCACCGGCCTGGGTGCCGGATTTCCTGCAGAACCTGGCTCGCTACGTGTTCGAAAGCGGCAACGCCTTCCACGCCGGGCACTACCTCAACGCCAACGGCCCGATCGCCGCCGACACCACCACCCGCATCCAGGCGGTGGCGTTCGCGCCCGATCCCGAGATGCCGGCGATCGACACCGAGCACGGCCGGGTCGAGTTCCTGCAGGCAGTCGGCATCACCAACGAAGAAGAGTTCGCGCTCAAGCGTTGGTCGACCCTGCGGGTGCTGGAGGTCTTTCTCGATTACCTGCCGCTGTGGGTGACCGAGCTCGATCGCGAATCCCTGCTCGACGATGTGCAGATCGCCGAGCGCCTGCATGAAGGCTCCCTCCACGAAGGCTCCAGTTCGGCGATGGTCTATACCGAGCAACTGGAGTGGCGCCAGCAAAAGCGCCTGCTGCGCCGGCCGATCACCGAAATCTCCCTGGACTCGCGCCAGGTCGGCGAGTTGCTCGCCTTGTTGCCGCTGCGCCTGCCGTTCGGAAAGCCCTTCAGCCTGATCGGCCCGACGGCGCGGATCGTGTTCGAACCGGCGCCGCGCAACAGCGCGCAAGTCGCCGACGAGGCCCTGCATCTGCGCCTGAACGAGGCGACTTTGCGCAATCTGGTGGCCTGCCTGCGCACCCAGGAAGGGCGCTACCAGGTCGAAGGGCTCGACTCGGTCGAAGTGGTGGTGCGCAAGAGCGAAGGCCCCGGCCACCACGACCGGCCGGAGCCGAAGCTCGGCTGAAGACCCTGGGCGCCGGTCTGGGACCGCTGTCGCGGGCCGCGGCCCGGGCGACTGTACGGGGGCGTCATCGGCGGGTCGGCGAGGCGGGTTAAAATGCCGGATCGCCCCGCCCGGGCCATCCGGAGTTCCAAGATGACGCTACTGTCCGCTGGCGCGAAGTTCCGCGCCGCGCTCGCCGAAGAATCGCCGTTGCAGGTCATCGGTGCGATCAACGCCAATCATGCGCTGCTGGCCAAGCGCGCCGGTTATCGCGCGATCTACCTGTCCGGCGGCGGCGTCGCCGCGGGTTCGCTGGGCCTGCCGGACCTGGGCATCAACACGCTCGAAGACGTGCTGATCGACGTGCGCCGCATCACCGATGTCTGTGACTTGCCCTTGCTGGTCGACATCGACACCGGCTTCGGCCCGAGCGCGTTCAACATCGAGCGCACGGTCAAGTCGCTGATCAAGGCCGGCGCGGCCGGCTGCCATATCGAGGACCAGGTCGGCGCCAAGCGCTGCGGCCATCGCCCGGGCAAGGAAATCGTGTCGGCCGACGAAATGGTCGACCGGGTCAAGGCCGCGGCCGACGCCAAGACCGATCCCGAGTTCTTCCTGATCGCGCGTACCGACGCGATCGCGGTCGACGGCGTCGATGCCGCGATCGAACGCGCGATCGCCTGCGTCGAGGCCGGCGCCGACGGCATCTTCGCCGAGGCCGCCTACGATCTGCCGACTTACCGCCGCTTCGTCGATGCGGTGAAGGTGCCGGTGCTGGCCAACATCACCGAGTTCGGCCAGACGCCTCTGTTCACCCGCGACGAGTTGGCTTCTGCCGGCGTCGCCATCCAGCTGTATCCGCTGTCGGCGTTCCGGGCCATGAACAAGGCCGCCGAGAACGTCTACCAGGCGATCCGCCGCGACGGCCACCAGAAGAACGTGGTCGACACGATGCAGACCCGCGAAGAGCTGTACGACCGGATCGGCTACCACGCCTTCGAAGGCAAGCTCGACGCGCTGTTCGCCAAGAAGAACGGTTGACGCTTTCTACACGAGAACAAACGCGTGATTTCCCTTCTCCAGCAAGCGGGAGGAGTACTTGATTTTCCTTCTCCCGCAAGCGGGAGAAGGGGGGCCGACAGGCCGGATGAGGGCCAGCGAAACTTCCGGCCACGATGCAGCCGGATGTCGCGCGCCCTCACCCTTGCCCTCTGCGGTAAACCGCAGAGGGGATAGGGAAGAGAAGACAATCTATCTAGAGGAAGGACCATGAGCGATACGCAACAGACCCTGCCCAAGCCCAAGAAATCCGTCGCCCTCAGCGGCACCGCCGCGGGCAATACCGAGCTGTGCACCGTCGGCCGCAGCGGCAACGACCTGCACTATCGCGGCTACGACATCCACGACCTGGCGACCAAGTCGACCTTCGAGGAAGTCTCGCACCTGCTGGTGCACGGCGCGCTGCCGACGGCCTCGCAGCTCAAGGCCTACAAGATCAAGCTCAAGCGCTTGCGCGGGCTGCCGGCGATCGTCACCGACGCGCTGGAACTGGTGCCGGCCAATGCGCACCCGATGGACGTGCTGCGCACCGGTTGTTCGGTGCTCGGCACCGTGCTGCCCGAGCGCGAAGGCCACGTCGCCTCCGAGGCGCGCGATATCGCCGACCGCCTGATCGCCAGCTTCGGCTCGATGCTGCTGTACTGGTGGCACTTCACCCGCAACGGCCGCCGCATCGACTGCGAGACCGACGACGACAGCGTCGCCGCGCACTTTCTGCACTTGCTGCACGGCGAGCCGCCGAGCGCGCTGCACGCCGATGCGCTGGACAAGTCGCTGATCCTGTACGCCGAGCACGAGTTCAACGCCTCGACCTTCACCGCGCGCGTCATCGCCGGCACCGGTTCGGACCTGCATTCGTGCATCACCGGCGCGATCGGCGCGCTGCGCGGGCCGAAGCACGGCGGCGCCAACGAAGTCGCGATGGACATCATTTCGCGCTACGGCGACGCCGATGCGGCCGAGGCCGACATCCGCGCCCGCGTCGAGCGCAAGGAAATCGTGATCGGCTTCGGCCATCCGGTCTATACGGTCGGCGATCCGCGCAATCCGATCATCAAGGAGCTCTCGCGCAGCCTGTGCAAGGACGGCGGCAACCAGACCCTGTTCGACGTCAGCGAGCGCATCGAGAACCTGATGTGGGACCTGAAGAAGATGTTCCCGAACCTGGATTGGTACTCGGCCTCGGCCTATCACATGATGGGCATCCCGACGCCGATGTTCACCCCGCTGTTCGTGATCGCGCGCACCACCGGTTGGAGCGCGCACGTCATCGAGCAGCGCGAGGACGGCAAGATCATCCGCCCCAGCGCGAACTACACCGGCCCGGAAGACCGCGCCTACGTGCCGATCGAGCAGCGCTGAGCGCGCGCCGCCGGCTTCGCGCCGGCGGTATAAACGCAGGACGGCCACGCAAAAGGCCAGGCTTCGTGCCTGGCCTTTTGCGTTTGCGCTCGCGGCGCCCAGCGTAGCGATTGCCGCATACGACTAACGTCGAATACGACACAGAAACGTCATGGTGCGACATGGCATAGTCCCGGACCAGCCGGGAGGACAACGGCGCGGCCGCGCGCCCAAGCGCACGGCTTGGGGAGCAGACGCCGCGCCTCCGGCCTCGGACATCCGTCGTGCGACGGGATTCAACACGGGGAACACCATGCGCGACAGCGATATGCCGGTTAAGACCAACGACGGTCGAGACGAAATCCAGAACCGCTCGCGCAAATTGCCGCCGGTCTTGCGTTCGATTTTGCTGATCGTCGACGGCGATCGCAGCGTGCGCCACCTGCGCGATCTGATCGGCAGCCTGCACGGCCCGACCGATGCGCTGGAGCAATTGGAAACGATGGGCTTGATCGCTTCGTCGGCGGCGGTGGCCGCGACGATGACCGCGCATGCGCCGACGCCGGGCATCGCCTTCGCCGCGGTCGTGCCGCCGCCGATGTCGGCCGCCGATGCCGCGCTGCGTTATCAGACCTTGTACAACCTGATGACCGAGACCGTGCGCGAGCACCTGGGGCTGCGCGGTTATTTCCTGCAGTTGAAGATCGAGCGCTGCGGCAACAGCGAAGAGCTCGCCGAATTGCTGCCCGACCTCAGCGCCGCCTTGGCCAAAGTGCGCAAGGACAATATCGCCGCCGAGATCGAAGACCGCTTCGCGGCCGGGGCTTGATTCCAGCCTGGGTCGGATGCAAAGGGTAGGAGCGACGCGAGTCGCGACCGTGATCCGTCACCGGCGTCGTAGCTTACTTTGCCGACAACCCGCCTGTGCGCTGAGGTAGATCGTGCGGCTGCGCAGGCGGGTGCATGCCGCCGCTTCGCCGATCGCTGCTCGTGACCGAAGGAAATCCAACAGGACGCCGCTCCTGCCCGAAAGCGATGCCGCTGCTCTTGTAGGAGCGGCGTGAGCCGCGACTGGGATCTCGCGATACCTATCGGCGTGCGTCGGCACCGCTTCGTTCGTCGCGGCTTACGCCGCTCCTACAAAAGCCGCTCAGGCCGCTGCCGTTGCGTTTGCACGAGAGCGACGCATCCAGCGATGCGCCGCTCTGCAATGCATGCATCGAGCCTTAGAGCAGGCCTTCGGCCTTCAAGGCCGCCTGCACGCCGGCATCGGCTTCCATGCGCCGCTTGAACGCAGCCAGGTGCTCGTAGCCCGACAGGTCGACCTTGACCGAGTCGGCCCAGCGCAGGGTGATGTAGAGATAGGGATCGGCGTAGCTGCGGAAGCCGGCGATCCATTCGCGATCGGCCAGGCGCTGGTCTGCGCTCGCATACAGGCCGCGCAGACGCTCGCGCGCGTGCTGGCGCATCGTGTCGGCCTGGGCCGGATCCGGATGGAACTTGCCCGGCGCGAAGATCGGCAGGAACGCCGGATGCACGTCGGAGTTGACGAAGGCCAGCCAGCGCGCGGCTTCGGCGTGCTGCTGCGCGCTGCCGTCGCCGGTCAACTGCGCCTGCGGAAAGGTGTCGGCGATGTAGCCCATGATCGCAGCGTTCTGGGTCAACACGAAATCGCCGTCGACCACCGCCGGCACGGCGCCGGCCGGATTGATGGCGAGGAAGGCGGGCGCCTTGATCGAGTCCTTGTCCATCACTTCGACTTCGAACGCACCGCCGGTCCATTGCAGGGCGATATGGTCGGCCGTCGAACACGCACCGGGCTTGCTGTAGAGCTTCATGCTTAACGCCTCCATGGAAAGAAAAAAAACAGGTCGGCGACTATCACCGACCTGCTTCGTATCCTCAAGGAGGAGACTGCAACGGAGCGTTACGGCACCGGCGCTATGCGGGGGCCATGAACGCGGCATCAGCCTTGGCTGACGCTTCAGCCTTTATGAAGGCATCAGCCTTTGCTGACGCTTCAGCCTTTATGTAGGCATCAGCCTTTGCTGACGCCTTTGGGCAACTCGGCCTCGGCGATGACGCGGCGCGGCTTGAGCTTCTGCACCTTGTAGAAGGTGTGATCGCCGATGGTCGCGACCTGGTAGGCGTTGCGCCAGGACGGGCTGGCGATCGCGAGGGCGGCGAAGTGGCTCGCGCCCGGCACGATTTCCTTGCGCTGACCGGCCGGCAGGGCCCAGTTGCGTTCGGCGGCCAAGGCGACGTTGACCGACTCGGTCCAGGCCTCGCTATTGTTCAGACGGGTGCCCGGCGAGACCAGGCTCGGGGCGAACTGCTTGTTGGCGGTGACCACCTGGCAGACCGTCGTGCCCCACAGGCCGCTGTCGCGACGACGCAGGGCGACCTCGGCGACGGCTTGCTGGCCGCGCAGGGACTGATCGCGGGCTTCCAGGTACACGGTGGTGCTCAAACACAGCGAATCGGCGGTTTGTGGCGGCAATACCGAGGCCAACCACAGGATCCAGGCCAGTTTCATCGTTGACTCCTTGCTCCGTTGCGCTGGCCGCACTCCGTCTCCCATCTCCACGAATCGGGAGATGGCGACAGCGGTGAGGCCGCATGGCGTACTGGGGAGGGCGGCGGCTCTACGGCGCGCTTTGCCCCGTCACCGGGAACCGTGTCTTGTCCGACGCGGGCGGTGTGGGATGCCACCTCTGCAGGGGTGGCGGAAAAGTTGGCGCAAGGTAGCGACGGCTTGCCAAACAAACCCTGAATGACAATTTCTAAGTTTCTAAATTAGTTGGAGTTTTTATTCTGAATAGGGCCTAGACCCTTGGTTTCATTGGGCTTCAGCCCGGCACGAACCGTGCCCGGGTCGTCTCAGCCATTCATGATCCAGACTGGCGGAGGCGGTCCGCAGCGTCGATTTGGCGTCTCCGGCCCCGGGTGGACTCGGCCATCGGCTGGATTCGGGCCTGTCCGGCCGCTTCGAACCCCAGGGGTAGGAGTGGCGCAAGCCGCGACCACGACCCGTGGGGTGCCGGCACTGCGATCCAGGCGAGCGTTCCTGGTCTGTATGGGGCCGGCTGCGGCCGCTGATCGCGACTTTGCAGACATATATATGTATCGCCGCAGGAGAGCGGCGACTCGGCGCTTCGATGTCCGGCTACGACGCAGCCGCAAGCAGGCTGCTGCGTGTCGTTTTACAAGGCAGCCGCAAGCCGGCTGCTGCTGCGTATCTCTACAAGGCAGCTGCGAGGCGGCTGCTGTGTATCGTTTTACAAGGCAGCCGCAAGCCGGCTGCCTTGGTCGATCGCGCGCTTGGCGTCGAGTTCGGCGGCGACGTCGGCGCCGCCGATCACGTGCACCGGCTTGCCGCTGTCGGCGAGCGCAGCGGCGAGCGGCTTGAACGGCTCCTGGCCGGCGCAGATCACGACCTGATCGACCGGCAGCAATTGCTCGCTGCCGTCGACGCGGATGCGGAAGCCATCGTCGTCGACGCCGACGTATTCGACCCCGCCGATCATGCGCACCTGCTTGGCCTTGAGGGTGGCGCGGTGGATCCAGCCGGTGGTCTTGCCGAGCTTCGCGCCGGGCTTGCTAGGGCTGCGCTGCAGCAGCCAGACCTCGCGCGCCGGCGGTTCCGGCCGCGCTTCGATCAGGCCGCCGCGGTTGTCGCCGTAGCCCAGGTCGACGCCCCATTCGGCGCGCCAGCGCGCCGGGTCCAGGCTGACCGAATGACCTTCGTGGACCAGGTACTCGGCGACGTCGAAGCCGATGCCGCCGGCGCCGATGATCGCGACGCGCTTGCCCGGCACCACGTGCCCCTTGAGCACGTCGAGATAGGAACAGACCTTGGCGTGGTCGGCGCCGGGGAAATTCACCTGGCGCGGGGCGATGCCGGTCGCCAGCACGACCTCGTCGAAACCGGCCAGCGCGGCCGCGTCGGCGCGCGTGCCCAGGCGCAGCTCGACCCCGGTCTGCTCGATCTTGCCGCCGAAGTAACGCAGGGTTTCGTGGAACTCTTCCTTGCCGGGAATCTTCTTGGCCAGGTTGAACTGGCCGCCGATCTCGTCTGCGGCATCGAACAGGGTCACGCGATGGCCGCGTTCGGCCGCGACCGTGGCGCAGGCCAGCCCGGCCGGGCCGGCGCCGACCACGGCGATGCGCTTGGGCGCGCGGGTCGGCAGGTAGTTCAGCTCGGTTTCGGCGCAGGCGCGCGGGTTGACCAGGCAGCTCGCGTGCTTGTTCTGGAACACGTGGTCCAGGCAGGCCTGGTTGCAGCCGATGCAGGTGTTGATGTCGGCGCTGCGTTGCGCGCGCGCCTTCGCCACCCAGTGCGAATCGGCCAGCAGCGGCCGCGCCATCGACACCATGTCGGCCTCGCCCGCGGCGAGGATGCGCTCGGCCACGTCGGGCATGTTGATGCGGTTGGTGGTGATCAGCGGCACGCCGACCTCGGGCTTGAGGCGTGCGGTGATGCCGGTGAAGGCGCCGCGCGGCACCGAGGTGGCGATGGTCGGCACCCGCGCTTCGTGCCAGCCGATGCCGGTGTTGATCAGGGTCGCGCCGGCGGCTTCGATGGCCTTGGCCTGCACGACCACGTCGGCCCAGCTCGAACCTTCGTCGACCAGGTCGATCATCGACAGGCGGTAGATGATGATGAAGTCCGGCCCGCAGGCCTCGCGGATGCGGCGCACGATCTCGACGCAGAAGCGGATGCGCTGGGCGGTGTCGCCGCCCCAGGCGTCCTTGCGCTTGTTGGTGCGCGGCACGGTGAACTGGTTGAGCAGATAGCCTTCCGAACCCATCACTTCGACGCCGTCGTAGCCGGCTTCGCGGGCGAGCTTGGCGGTGCGCACGAAGGCCTTGATCTGGCGCTCGACCCCGCCGGCCGACAGCGCGCGCGGGGTGAACGGGTTGATCGGCGCCTTGAGCTTGCTCGGCGCCACCTGCAGCGGGTGATAGCCGTAGCGCCCGGCGTGCAGGATCTGCATGCAGATGCGCCCGCCGTGCTGGTGCACGGCCTTGGTCACCTGGCGGTGCTTGGCGGTTTCCCAGGGCCAGCTGAGCTTGCCGCCGAAGGGCTTGAGCCAGCCGACGATGTTCGGGGCGAAGCCGCCGGTGACGATCAGGCCGACCCCGCCGGCCGCGCGCTCGCCGAAATAGGCCGCCAGCTTGGGGAAGTCGGCGGCCTTGTCTTCCAGGCCGGTGTGCATCGAGCCCATCAGCACGCGGTTGGGCAGGGTGCAGAAGCCCAGGTCCAGCGGCGCGAACAGCTGCGGATAAAGCGGATGCGGGGCGGAGTTGCTGGCGGCCGTGGACATGCTGGCTGGATACGCTGGCGTATGGATTGTGCACGATGCCGGGAAAGCCGTGCTAATTCAAGGTCCCCGTCAAAGCGGCGCGAGGACAGGCACCGAACGCGGCGGATTGCAACGGTTGTCACGGACCGGACCCATCGCCGAACATGCCCGACCCTCCGTAGTCCCGAGTCCATGGACGCCGCCCCAGACCACAGCCTCCAGGATTACCTGCGCGCCGACATCGTCGCCGCCGACCTGCCCGACCTGCAGCCGCTGCTGGGCGCGCGCGATCTGCTGCGCGCGTTCTCGACCCTGTTCCACGGCGGCGAAGAATCGGTGATGGTGCGGCTGCTGGTGCTGCGCGCCATCGGCGAGCGCGGCCAGGCCCCGGACTGGACGCCGCAGGAACTGCGCGAGCACTTCGGCTACCTCGACCCGGTCAAGTTCGACACCGTGATCGGCCGCCTGCGCGAGAACGACCTGTTGCTGTGGGACGGCGAAACCCAGCGTTACCGCATCAGCCCGGTCGGGCGCCAGGCGCTGGCGTCGATCGGCCTGCTGCTGCAGTTCAACCGCGAAGGCGACGAACTGGCCTACGTCACCGCGCAGATCGCCGCCGGCCAGGCGGTCGGCCGGGTGCGTTCGGACGATCTGCAACATCTGCTGTCGCGCCTCAACGAGTTGCGCGAGGACTTCGACCAGGCGGTGCTCAGCGGTTCCGAACACCGCATCCAGCGCGCCGCCGGCACCTTGCAGTCGGCCTGGCGCTGGATCGAGAAGGGCACCGAGATCGTCGAGGAGATTTCCTCGGACGTCGAACTCGACAGCCACACCCACCGCGTCGCCCAGCAGATCGGCCGCGCCCAGAGCGCGATGCTGCGCCAGGCCTCGGTGTTCCAGCGCGCGCTGAGCCAGCTCGACCGTCATCGCGTGCACCTCGGCGCGAGCGGTCTGTCGTCCTCGGACGTCAACCGCTATTTGCGCGGGCTCGACATCGAGGCGCTCGCCGCGCATGCCGACGACGTGCTCGCGCGTTCGGCGATCCCGGCCTTCATGCTGGCGCCGATCGCGCTCGACGTGGCCGAGTACGAACTGGTCGAACGCGAGCGCGAAGCGCGCGAAGACCAGTCCCTGCCGCCAGCGCAGGCGGCACCGGATACCGATGCCTCGCCGGCCGCGGCGACCGACTTCCAGTTCGCCGAGCGTTGGCTGGACGAATTGATGTCGCTGACCGGCGACGCTTCTGAACTGATCGACGTGGTGCCGCAGGACAGTTTCTCGGTCAGCGCTTATCGCCTGTCCTTGCTCGGCCTGATCGGCGACCCCGGCGCGGAGAACCGCAACGGCGTCAGCGCCTCGATGGCGCGGTTGCCGCTGTCGTGGCGGGTCGAGCCCGAATTCGAGATCGTCGATCGCGCCGGCGTGGCTTACATGAGCCGCGGCCGTCTCGAAGCGGTGACCGAGGAAATGCGACTCGCTGCGCGCGCACCGCGCAGGCGCGCGGCGAAGCACGAAACCCCCGACGGCGGCGACGCGTCCACGGACGAACGCCAGGCCGCGGCCAAACCCAAGAAGACCGCCTCCGGGCGCGGCGCCGCGCCCTCGGGCAAACGCGCCAAAGCGACCAAGGACACCGCAGACACCCGATGAACGATCCCATCGCCTCTTTGATCGCGCGCCTGATCGCCGAGCGTTGGCTGCCGCGCGACGACGCAGCGGTCCGCGAACTGCTGACCGACGCCGAACAGCGCAACGACCTCGACCGCCGCCTCGCTGCGGCCGGCATGCGCCTGCTCGAACATCCTTACGCCGCCAACATCGCCGTCGGCATCGCCCGCCCGCAGGAATCGGCGGTGTTCGGCAGCGCCAAGGCCTGGTCCTCGACCAACCTGCAACTCGACCGCGACGCCGTCGCGCTGTTGGTGGTGCTGTGGGCGCTGTTGGTGCTGCCCAAGCGCCAGCGCCAGATCGCGCGCCAACAGGCCGACCGCGACCAGGACCAGGAGCAGATGTTCGCCGAGCTCAAGCCGATTCCGGTCGGCGCCGAAGTGGTGGAGCCGATCAACGAGCGCACCTTGCTCGCCGACTTCGGCGAAAAGCTCGGCGGCAAGACCCGCATCCAGTTCAACCTGGGTTCGCTGGCGCGGCAGGGTTTCATCGTCCGCCGCAAGGAACGCATCCACGAGGGGCCGTTGCTGGACCTGGCCCTGGACTACGAACGCATCGCCGGCCGGGTCATGAACGGCGCGTTGTCCTTCGTCGTCGCCGAAGCGCGCCACTACAGCGCCGACAGCGCCGAACCCGAAGGCGAGAGCGCGGCCGAAGCCGAAGCCGACGCGGCGTTGCTGGCCGACATCGAGGCCGGCATCTATTCCGACCTCGACACCTATGCCGAGGCGAACGCCGAATACGAATCCGCGATGGCGCTCGACGCCGACGCGGCGGGGCCGTTGCCGGAGCTCGCCACGGATGAAGCCGATGCGGCCGATGGCGACGGTGTCGAAGCCGATATCGAAGCGGAAGTCGATGCAGACGCACAGACCGTCGCAAGCGACGACGCGGCCGACGCCGACAGCGACGACGAAGCGATTGCGTCCACCGAACTGAAACACGACGAGGAGGCCGCGGCCGATGTTTGAATTCCGCTCGCTCGAAGTCGTGCACTGGGACTATTGGCAGCGCTTCCAACTGCCGCTGGATGCGTCCATCGTCACCGTGGTCGGGCCCAACGGCTCGGGCAAGACCACCTTGCTCGATGCGCTGCGCACCCTGCTCGCGATCGAGGATCGCGACACCGCGCGCGACTACAAGACCTATCTGCGCCACAACGGCAAGCCGTATGCCTGGTTGCGCGCGGTGGTCAGCAACCGCCCCGACCGGCGCGGCGGCCGGCCGTTCTTCCCGATCAAGGACGACGTGGTCACCCTGGCCTGCCGCATCCGCAAGCGCGGCGGCGACTGGAGCCGCGATTATCAGATCGTCGCCGGCGACACCCCGGTGGAAACCCTGGAGCAGGGCGGCGAATGGCTGGGCGTGCGCGACTACCGCGTGCGCCTGGCCGGTGCCGGCCTGACCCGCGCGATCTGCCGCGTGTTGACCCTGGAACAGGGCGCGACCGACAAGCTCTGCCAATATTCGCCACGCGAACTGCTGCAGCTGATCTTCGACGTGTTCGAAGACAAGGCCGTGCTCGACGACTACCAGCGCGCCCGCACCGAGCAGTTCGACGTCGAGAAGGAATTGCAACAGCTCGGCCAGGACCTGGCCGGCCTGCATCTGCGCCTGGAATCGGCCAAGGCCGACGTGCGTTCGTTCGAGGAAGGCAATGCCCTGCGTAATCAGCGCCAGCGCCTGGAAAGCGAAATCGCGCCGAAGGTCGAACTGGCCGATCAGCGCGCGGTGATCGACGGCGCCAAGCCGCGTTTGACCGGTTTGCGCCGCGCTTTGCGCGAACGCGAGCGGGTGCTGGAAGAGATGCGCGCGCAGGACGCCATCGCCGCGACCGGCCGCGACGTGCTGCAGGAAGCGATGCGCGAAGCGCGCCGCCAGGTGACGGCCAGCGAACAGGCCTTCACCCAGGCCCGCGACGCCGCGCGCGACGCCGAGATGCTGGTCAAGCGCCGCGACGAGCTGGCCAAGCTGCAGGCGCAGCGCGGCGCCATCGACGTCGAGGCGCTCAGCGCCAGCGTCGAGAACGGCCGTCGCCGCCAGGCCGAGCTCAAGCTCGAAGCCGAGCGCGACCGCAAGCGCAGCGGCGAGATTTCCGCGCAGATCGCCGCCCTCAGCGGCGGCGGCCGCATCATCGAGCCGTTCGAGCGCGATTTCCGCGCCGGCCTCGACCAGGCCGGCATCAAGCACCACGTGCTGACCGAACTGGTCGAGATCACCGATCCGCAATGGTCGGTCGCGATCGAGGCCGTGCTCGCGCCGTATCGGCATCTGCTGGTGCTGGAAAACCCCAAGGACGCGCGCGTCGCCTGGAAGCTCGGCGAGAGCCAGCAGTACCGCCACTTCATCGTCGCCGAACGCGCGCCGGTGCCGAAGGCCGGCGCCGGCACCTTGCTCGAAGTCGTGCGTTTCTCGGCCGACCCGCCGGCGTGGTTGCCGCGCCAGCTCGACCGCATCCGCCGCGTCACCGACATCGAACACGGCTCGCGTTTGCCGGCCGGGCAGGACTGGATCACCCAGAAGGGCTATCTGCGCGAAAGCCGCGGCGGCCGCCATATCGGTGGCACCCAGCACCACTTCGGCACCGGTGCGCGTCAATCGCACCTGGCCGAGTTGCGCGCCGAACTCGCCGCGATCGCCCAGCGCAGCCAGGTGCGCGAAGCCGAGCTGCAGGAACTAAGCCAGCGCGTCGACGCCGAGCAATCGCGCCTGATGGGGCTCGACGCCGCGCAGGAACTGGTTACCCGCGCGGCCGAATTCGCCGATGCCCAGGCGCGGCTGCCCGGTCTCGCCGAGGCTGCCGCCGAAGCCGCCGCGGCGCTGGCCCAGGCCCGCGCCAAGATCGACGAGGCCGCCGAGCAGGACAAGGCCGAAGGCATCGCCGCGGCCAAGCGCCAGGGCCAGATCGACGCGCTCGCCCGCGAGCTGCGCGAACGCGCGCAGCAGATCAACGGCGAACGCCAGAGCCTGATCCAGCGCATCCTCGACTACCGCCGCAAGCGCGCGATGATGCCGGAGGCCTGGCGCAGCGCCGTCGCGCTCGCCGCCGCACGCGAAGAGTACGAAAGCGCCTCGGCGGTGCGCCGCGAGATCGAGCGCATGGACGACCGTCTTTCCCGCGGCGGTTTCGTCGACGACGAGTCCTGCATCCCGTTGCGCGACAAGATCGCGGCCGATCATGGCGAACTGGAGAATTCCATCGGCCGCCGCGAATCGCATCTGGAACGCGCCAAGCGCCTCACCCAGGAAGCGCGTGGCGCCTACATCAACGTGCTGCGCGCCACCGTGCGTCGCTACAAGAAGAACCTTGCCGCGCTCGGCGAACTCGCCGGCATCGGCGTCGACGCCGACATGCCCGAACTGGCCAACGACGACGTCGCCCTGGCCCAGGCCGGCCTGTCGGTGCGTTTCGATTTCGACCGCAAGGGCTGGATCGGCCTCGACGACGGCGAAGCTTCGGGCGGACAGCAGGTGATGAAGTCCCTGTTGCTGCTGGTGGCCTTGTTGCGCGACGAAGACCAGCCGGGCGGCTTCGTCTTCATCGACGAACCCTTCGCCCACCTGGACGTGTTCAACATCGAGAAGGTCGGCCGCTTCCTGCGCGCCACCGATGCGCAGTACATCCTGACCACGCCGATCACCCACAATCTCAACGTGTTCGAGCCCTCGGACCTGGTCTTGGCGACCAGCAAGCGCCGCGGCGGCAACCCTTGGGCCGAAGCGGTGGCCGTGCTCAAGCGCAAGCTGGAAGACAAGGCGGCGTAATCGCGAGGCGGCGGTGCCGCCTCGGTTGTGCTACCCGCCCCCAACTTCCGCTGTTCCCCCCTTTCGAAAAAGGGGGGGATTTTCTTTGGCCCTCTCAAAGCCAAAGCAAATCCACCGCGCTGTGAATCTCACTCCGCAGCGAAGCCCGCGTCGGGCGTTCGCCCCCTTCTACAAAGAAGGCCATGGTTCGCGCCTGCCTCGTACCTGCGAAGGCAGACGATGCGGGCCGCGCTTTGTGCCTCAGGTGGAACGATAAATCCCACCGATCCTGGGCCTGGCCCGATTGACTCCTGCCGCGCCGGGCTTACTCTATGCACACCCAAAACCGCAGTCGCACCGCATCCATGAAGTCGTTCCCGCTACTGATATCGCTGCAAGCCCAGCGCGAGAGCGCGGGCCGGGTGCGCCTGCCTCCTGTGATCTTCGGTTCCGGGTCGATGTAATCGACCGGTCGAAGCCACACCAGAACAGAGCACCCGCAAGGGTGCTTTTTTATTGCCCGCTGTTCTTCGCCGGCCCGGGCCGAACAGGTTCCCGGGTCGGATTCCCTTCACTGCAATGCCCGGAAAACCAAGGAGAACGTGCCATGAATTCCACGGCCGAAACCCAAACCTAGCCGCGCGCCCCGGAGCCAACAGGGACGCGCGGCCTCCCATGTTGGCAACAAGGCAAGCATTCTCATGAACACCACGCTTCGTAACGTTTCGACCCCCTCCCGCTGGCGCAACCTCGGCATCATCGCCCACGTCGACGCTGGCAAGACCACGCTGACCGAACGCCTGTTGTGGAAAACCGGCGCCATCCATCGCGTCGGCGAAGTCCACGACGGCGCCGCGACCACCGACTACACCGAGATCGAACAGCGTCGCGGCATCACCATCGGCGCGGCCGCGGTGCAGACCTTCTGGACGCCGCAGGACCAGGCCGAACACCGGCTGACGATCATCGACACCCCGGGACATATCGATTTCGCGATCGAAGTGGAACGTTCCCTGCGCGTGCTCGACGGTGCGGTCGCCGTGTTCAGTGCGGTCGACGGCGTGCAGCCGCAATCGGAAACCGTGTGGCGCCAGGCGCGTCGCCACGGCGTGCCCTTGATCGCATTCGTCAACAAGATGGACCGCGTCGGCGCGTCGTTCGATCTCGTGCTCGCGCAGATGCGCGACAAGCTCGATGCGACGCCGTGGCCGATCGGTCGGCCGCTCGGCGCGGAAAGCGAGTTGCGCGGTTGGGTCGATCTGGTCGATCGCAGCGTGGTGCTGTGGGACGACGCCGGCGCGAGCCTGCGGCGCGCCTGGAGCGACGAAGAGGCCGCCGAGTACGCGCCGCTGCGTAACCGCCTGATCGAACAGGTCGCCGACCACGACGACGAGCTCGCCGAGGCCTTCCTCGACGCGCGCGCCATCGATGCCGAGCTGCTCAAGGCGGCGCTGCGACGCGCCACCCTGAAAGGCGCGGGCACGCCGGTGCTGGCCGGCTCGGCGTTCAAGAACAAGGGCGTGGAAACGCTGTTGGACGCGATCGTCGATTACCTGCCGTCGCCTCTGGACCGTCCTGCGGTCCAGGCCGAAAGCGAAGCCGGTGAGGTGTCCCTCGCTGCCGACGCGACCGGCCCGCTGAGCGGTCTGTTGTTCAAGATCGTGCACCAGGAGCACGGCGCGCTGTCGTTCATCCGGCTGTACTCCGGCACCTTACGGGTCGGCGACACGGTGTGGGCTTCGGGACGCGGGCGCGCGCAACGCGTCGGTCGCTTGCAGGTGGTGCAGGCCAACCGCGGCCAGGACGTCGAGGTGGCCTATGCCGGCGAGATCGTCGCGGTGGCGGGCTGGAAGGACGCGGTCAGCGGCGAAAGCCTCAGCGGCGTCGGACGCAAGCTGGTGCTGGATTCGATCCAGGCCCAGCCGGCGGTGCTGTCGTGGCGTCTGACGGCCGGCAAGGCCAGCGACCTGATCCGTCTAGGACAGGGCCTGGCGAGCCTGGCCCAGGAGGACCCGTCGTTCCGCGTCGGCACGGATGCCGAGACCGGCGAAACGCTGGTGTGGGGCATGGGCGAGCTGCATCTCGACGTCATGGTCGAGCGCCTGCGCCAGGAGTGGAACGTCGAGGTGCGCACCGGTTCGCCGCGCGTGGCTTATCAGGAAACACCGAGCAAGCCGGTGTCGGGCGTGGAAGGCAAGCTGTCGAAGCAGAACGGCGGTTCCGGCCAGTTCGCGCGCGTGGTGATTGATGTGACGCCGCGCAGCGACGGTCAGTTCGAGTTCGTCGACCGCACCAGCGGCGGCGTGGTGCCGAGAAACTTCGTCGCCGCGACCGAGAAAGGCCTGCGTGCGGCGCTGGCGGAAGGCCCGCGCGGCTACCCGGTGGTCGGCCTCAGCGTCAGCCTGGTCGACGGCGAGACGCACGCGGTGGATTCGTCGGAACTGGCGTTCCAGCGTGCCGCGTCGGACGCGCTGAAGGCGGCGTTGGCCTTGGCCGGCACGACCTTGCTCGAACCGGTCATGGCGCTGGTCGTCGACACGCCCGCCAGCAACGTCGGCGATGTGGTCGGCGACCTGCAGCGGCGTTCCGGACGCGTGCTGTCGATCGAGGACAAGGGCAGCCGGACCGACGTTACCGCCCGCGCGCCGCTGGCGCAGTTGTCGGGCTATACGACCACGCTGCGTTCGTTGACGCAGGGCCGGGCCTCGGCCTCGATGGTGTTCGACAGCTACGAAGAAGCGCGCTCGGCGCCGAAAGCGGCATGAAGCCGAGTCGGTAAAGAGGAAAGGGAAGGGGCCGGCATGCCGGCCCCAAGAGACTTCAGCGTCATGCCTCGGTGACTAAGAAACGCACCCCTCACCATCCCGCCAACACCACCTTCCCGATCGTAGTCCCCGACTCCAGGCGGCGATGCGCCTCTCGCAAAGTCTGCGCATCGATCTTGCCGAGGGTCTGCGTGTGCGTGCCCTTGAGTTCGCCGGCGTCGATCAGTTCGGCGACGCGGTCGAGCAAGCGGCCTTGTTCGATCATGTCGGCGGTGCGGAAGCGCGGGCGCGCGAACATCATTTCCCAGTGGATGCCGATGCATTTGGCCTTGTACGGGTCGCCGATCTTCAAGGCGCCGCTCGGTTCGACGATCAGGCCCAGGTGGCCTTGCGGCGCGAGCAGTTCGCCGAGCACCTCCCAGTAACGATCGGTATCGGCCAGATTGAGCGCGGCATCGACCAGTTCGATGCCGAGCGCCTGCAACTGCGGCGCCAGCGGCTGGCGATGATCGACGACTTCATCGGCGCCCATGCGCCGGCACCATTCGACCGTTTCCGCACGCGAGGCGGTGGCGACGACGCGGAAGCCGGCGCGCTTGGCGATCTGGATCGCGATCGAGCCGACTCCGCCGGCACCGGCGATGACCAGCAAGGTCTTGCCGCGGCCGCCGTGTTCGCTGTCGTAGGGCATGCGCTGGAACAACAGCTCCCAGGCGGTGATCGCGGTCAGCGGCAGCGCCGCGGCTTCGGCTGCGCTCAGCGATTTGGGCGCCGCGCCGACGATGCGTTCGTCGACCAGATGCAACTCGCTGTTGGTGCCGGGACGGGTGATGTCGCCGGCGTAGTAGACGCGGTCGCCGACCTTGAAGCGGGTGACGGCTTCGCCGATGGCCTCGACCACGCCGGCGGCGTCGTAGCCGAGCACGCGCGGCTGCGCTTCGACCTGCGGCTTGGGCGAGCGCACCTTGGTGTCGACCGGATTGACCGAGATGGCCTCGACCCGCACCAGCAGGTCGTGGCCGCTCGCGTTCGGCGCGGGCAGGTCGACGTCGAGCAGCGACTGCGGATCGTCGATGGGCAGGTAACGGGTCAGGGCGACGGCTTTCATGGAGACTCCAGGGGGACGAGACGAGGGAATGAGGGGATGAGCGAGCGTGGGGATCAGACCGGCGCCGGATTGCGTTCGGCGAATTGTCCGTTCCAATACGGGTAGTAAGGGTAGGGCGGCGTGACGGCGCTGGCTGCGTCGAGTTTCGCGATCTGCGCCGCATCGAGGTTCCAGCCGATCGCGCCGAGGTTCTGCCGCAGTTGCTCCTCGTTGCGCGCGCCGATCAGCACGGTCGATACGGTCGGCCGTTGCAGCAGCCAGTTCAAGGCGATCTGCGGCACGCTCTTGCCGGTCTCGGCGGCGATCTCGTCGAGCGCATCGACCACGCGGTACAAACGCTCCGGGTCGACCGGCGGGGCGAAGCCTTCGGTGTCGTGCAGGCGGCTGCCTTCGGGCAGCGGCTGGCCACGGCGGATCTTGCCGGTCAGGCGGCCCCAGCCGAGCGGGCTCCACACCACTGCGCCAACGCCCTGGTCCTGGCCGAGCGGCATCAGCTCCCATTCGTAGTCGCGGCCGATCAGCGAGTAATAGGTCTAGTTGGCGACGAAGCGCGAGTAACCGTAACGGTCGGCGACGGCCTGCGATTTCATCAGCTGCCAGCCGGAAAAGTTCGACGCGCCGATGTAGCGCACCTTGCCGGCGCGGACCAGGTCGTCGAGCGTCGACATCACCTCTTCGACCGGCGTCATCGCATCGAAGTGATGAAGCTGCAGCAGGTCGATGTAGTCGGTATCGAGGCGCTTGAGCGCCTTGTCGGTGGCGCGCAGCAAATGGTGACGCGAGGCGCCGACATCGTTGGGGCCATCGCCGGCGCGCAGGGTCAGCTTGGTCGACAACACGACCTCGTCGCGGCGGCCCTTGATCGCCGCGCCGAGGATCGATTCGGAGGCGCCGTCGGAATAGACGTCGGCGGTGTCGAAGAAGTTGACCCCGGCCTCGAGGCTCAGGTCGACCAGGCGGCGTGCCTGGTCGGTGTCGGTATTGCCCCAGGCGCTGAACAGCGGGCCTTTGCCGCCGAAGGTGCCGGCGCCGAAGCCGAGTGCGGAAACCTTGAAGCCGGAGCGGCCGAGTGTGCGGTAATCCATGGTGGTGTCCTCGTGGGAAAGGGGAATCAGCGGCCGAACAGCAGGGTTTCGTCGATGGCTGCGGCCATCGCGCGGTAGCCGGCGTCGCCGGGGTGCAGGTGGTCGCCGGAGTCGTAGGCCGGCAGGAAACGCGTGGGGTGCTGCGGGTCGCGGACGACCGCATCGAAATCGACCACCGCATCGAACTCGCCGCTGCTGCGGATCCATTCGTTCACCGTCTGGCGCACGCGGTCTTTGTCGAGGTTGTAATAGCCGTGGACCGGCGAACCTTCGAGCGCGCCTTCGAATGGCGTCAGCGTCGCGCCGACGATCCGCACCGACTGAGTGCGGGCGCGGGCGATCAGTTGCCGGTAGCCGGCGATCAGGCGCTCGGCGCTCATGGCCTCGCGCTTGGGTTCGAAGCTGCTGCCGGGCCAGGCGATGTCGTTGATGCCGAGCAGGACGATCGCGGCATCGGCCTTGCGCCCGAGCACGTCGCGCTCGAAGCGGGCGAGGGCGCTGACGCCCATGCCGTCGTTGAGCACCTGGCCGCCGGAGATGCCGGCGTTGAGCACGGCGATGTCGCGTTGCGCCAAGCGTGCGGCAAGTGCGTCGGGCCAACGCTGGTTACGGTTCGGGGTGGAACCGGCGCCGTCGGTGATCGAATCGCCGAGCGCGATCACGCTGCGGGTCGGGCGCGGCGCATCGACGATGACGCCGCTGAGCCAGGGACGCGTCTGCAGCACCTGTCCCTTCGCCAGGACGGCGTCGGCGACGCGATTGCCGGCGACGAGGTAAGCGTCTTGACGGCCCTCCCAATGGAAGCTCTGGAGCGGCGTGGTCTGCGGCAGGTACAGGCTGACCGCGACCTCGCCGAGCGCGGCGACCTCGAGTTCGACCGGGTCGCTGAGCACCGGCGCGCCGGGCTGGATCGTTACCGACGGCTGGCCGCCGAAGCTCAGGGCGCGGTCGCTGCCGGTCTCGATGCCGGCAGCGCCGGCGCTGCGGGCGATATGCGCCGAGCCGATGGTCACCGGGCGGTCGCCGTAGGCGTTCGACAGCTCGATGCGGACCCGCGAGCCGCCGACGCTGACCCGCGCGACCTGGCGCAGGGTCTGGTCGCGCAACTCGGCCGGGGCGCCGTTGGGCAGGACGAAATCGGGGGCCAAGGTCGGCTGCGGGCTGGCGGCCCAGGTGCCGACCCAACGGGCGGCGTCGGCGGCCTGGGCCGGGGCGATGAAAGCGATGGCCAGCAGTGCGGCGGTCAGGGGCTTGAGCAGGGAAGTCTTCATGGCTTGGGTTCGGTAGGCGTCGCGGATTCGACGGGGTTCAAGTTAGGTTCTTCCGAATCTGGCCGGTAGAAGGCAAAATCGCATATAGCCCATTCCATATTGGAATGATTCTTTGAAACGACAGCGAGGCCGCCGTGGACACCCTCCGCTCCATGCAGACCTTCGTGCGCGCGGTCGAACTCGGCAGCCTGTCGGCGGTCGCTCGCGAACAGCACACGACCCAGCCGACGGTCAGCAAGATCGTCGCCGCGCTCGAACAAGACCTCGGCGTGCGCCTGCTGCAACGGAGCACCACCCACCTCGCCCCGACCGAACAAGGCCGGCGTTTCTACGAACGCGCGCGGCGGGTGTTGGAGGAATACGGCGAGGCGGTCGCCGACGCGCGCGGCTCCACCGAAACCCCGGCCGGCCTGTTGCGGGTCAGCGCGCCGGTCAGCGTCGGCGTGCTGCGCATGAACCGCCTGGTGCAGGAGTTCCTCGCGCTGTACCCGCAAATCGAGATCGAGCTGATCCTCAACGACCGTTTCGTCGATCTGGTCGAAGAGGGCATGGACGTCGCCTTGCGGCTCGGCGCGACCTTGCCGCCGAACGTGGTCGCGCGTCGCGTCGCGGTATCGCCGCGCGGCCTGGTCGCGTCGGTCGGCTATCTGCGCAGCCATCCCAGGATCGAACGGCCGCAGGACGTGCTCGCGCACAACTACCTGCGCTTCGCCTGGGCCAGCGAGCACTACGAACTGCACGGCCCCGATGGCGAGACGGTCAAGCTCGGCGCCAACGGCCGTTACCGCATCAACAACTCGCTCGGCATCCGCGAAAGTTTCCTGATCGGCAGCGGCCTGGGGTTGGCGCCGGCCTGGCTGGTGCAGGATCTGATCGACAGCGGCGAGCTGGCCTGGGTGTTGCCGCAATGGAAAGCTTCGCCGCACGAGGCCTTCCTGTTGTATCCCTCGCGCCGCTATCAGCCGCTGCGCACGCGCGTGTTTCTGCAGTTCCTCGGCGAGCGGCTGACGCAGTCGCCGGGGTTTTTCGCGGTGGAGTGAGGGGTCGGGATTACCGTCATTCCCGCGTAGGCGGGAATCCAGGGCTTTACCGCGACATGGCTCTGAAGTCTCTGCGGCCCGACCAGGGCGCACAGCGCCCTGGCGTTGACTGATGCGCGAGCCGGTGGCTCGCAAGCGCATCCCGTCATCCCCGCCTAGGCGGGGATGACGGGCAACAGCGAAAGCACGCACGTGTAACGGCACGCGCACGAGGGGCAACACTCAACCCGCCGCGCACGCGGCAACCGCGTCGTCGCTTTCCTTGCCCACGGCTATCGCCGTCCGCCCGGGCGCATCCAACCGCGCCGCCCACACCGCCAACACCAGGCCCGACAGCGTCACCAAGGCCGCGACCCAGGTCACCGCACCGAGGCCGGGGCCGTATTCGATCACCGCGCCGCCGAGCCAGGCGCCGAGCGCGTTGCCGAGGTTGAAGGCGCCGATGTTGAGGCTGGACGCCAGGTTCTGCCCGGCCGGATCGGTCTTCTGCAGCACCCACAGCTGCAGCGGCGACACCGTCGCGAACGCGGCCACGCCGAGCAGGCCGACGAAGGCGATCGCAGCGATCTGGTTGTGCAGGGCGAAGGTCATCAGCCCGAGCACGGCAGCCAGCGCGATCAAGGTCGAGATCAAGGCCGGCGCGAGGCGTTTGTCGGCCAGGCGCCCGCCGAGGATGTTGCCGAGGATCATGCCGACGCCGAACACCAACAAGATCGGCGACACCGCCGCCTCGCCGAACCCGCTGATGCGGGTCAGGATCGGCTGGATGAAGGTGTAGACCGTGAACACGCCGGCGAAGCCGAGCACCGTCATCGCCAGGCCGAGCAGCACCTGCGGATGCACGACCGCTTTCACTTCCTTGCGCAGCGCGACGGGCTCGGGCGCCTTCTTTTCTTTCGGCACCAGGGTCGCGATGACGACGGTGGCGATCAGGCCGATCACGGCCACGGCCCAGAACGTCGAACGCCAACCGTGGTGCAGGCCGAGCCAGGCGCCGGCCGGCACGCCGAGCAGGGTGGCGACGGTCAGGCCGGTGAACATGATCGAGATCGCCGAAGCTTTCTTGTCGGCCGGCACCAGGCCGGTCGCGACCACCGCGCCGACGCCGAAGAAGGTGCCGTGGGCGAGCGAGGTGATCACCCGCGCGATCATCAGCACGGTGTAGTTCGGCGCGATCGCACAGACGATGTTGCCGATGGTGAAGATCACCATCAGCGCTACCAGCACCGCCTTGCGCGGCATGCGCCCGGTGGCGATGGTCAGCACCGGCGCGCCGACGAACACGCCCAGGGCGTAGCCGGAGATCAACAGCCCGGCCGCGGCCAGGCCGACCTGCAGGTCGGCGGCGACCTGCAGCAGCAGGCCCATGATCACGAACTCGGTGGTGCCGATACCGAAGGCGCCGACGGTCAGCGCGTACAGCGCGACCGGCAGGCCGCGGCGGGCGGCAGGCGTAGCGGGGGAGGAGGCATGCATGACGGCGTGTCCGCGGAAACGATGCGGCAGCCTAGGCCGTTGCATCTTGTCGAAAAACGCCCAAGATGACGAATCACTATCAACGATTTGTTGAGAATGTCATGGACCGCATCGCCGACCTCAGCCTGTTCCTGCGCGTGCTCGACCTCGGCTCGATCAGCGCCGCCGCCCGCAGCCTCGACCTGTCGGTCGCGGTCGCCAGCCAACGCCTGAAGCGGCTCGAACGCGACCTGGGCGTGCGCCTGCTGCACCGGACCACCCGGCAACTGCACGCCACCGCCGAAGGCACCGCCCTGGCCGAACGCGGTCGCGCGGTGATCGAAGAGCTCGAAGCCCTGACCGCCGACCTGCGCCAGGCCGGCAGCGAACCGAGCGGCATCTTGCGCGTGACCACCTCGGCCTCGTTCGGGCGCATGTACATCTCGCCCCTGCTGCCGGAGTTCCAGCGCCGTTATCCGGCGGTGCGGCTCAGCGTCAACCTCAACGACGAGCGCCTGGACCTGATCGGTTCCGGCATGGACCTCGCCATCCGGATCGGCCCGCTCGACGACTCCAGCCTGGTCGCGCGCAAGCTCGCCGACAACCGCCGCGTGCTGGCTTGTTCGCCCGACTACCTGCGTCGTCGCGTCGCCCCGCGCATACCGCAGGACCTCGCCGACCACGAATGCCTGCTCCTGGTCGGCGCGCAGGGGCGCATGGAGTACTGGAGCCTGCTCGACCGCGACGGCCATGCCTCCAGCCTGCGCGTCAACGGCCACCTCGAGAGCAACTTCGGCGAAGTCTTGCGCGACGCCGCGATCGCCGGGCTCGGTATCGCCCACTTCTCGGTCTGGCACGTGCACGAGGATCTGCGCAGCGGGCGATTGGTGCGCGTGTTGCCCGATTACACCTTGCCCGACACCGCGATCAGCGCGGTGATGCCGCAACGCCGTTTCGTACCGACGCGGGTGCGCGTGTTCGTGGATTTTCTCGCCGAGTGGTTCGGCGAGGTGCCGCCGTGGGAGCGGGGTGGGTGAGGAGGTCGATTGAAGGGTTCGTCGTCGCTGCTGCTTCGACGGCTGTCGGATCCTTCTCTAGTTCGTGTCTTCCGCCAGACCGGCGCCATCTTGTCTCGGCGCAAACACGCGGCTGCGTGGTCGCGGCTTGCGCCGCTCCTACCCAAGAGCAGCGACGGCCGTTGCCGTTGCCATTGCTGTTGCTGTTGCTGTGCGCCGTCTCGCACTCGCGAAGGCTAAAGAAGACCCGGAGGGTGGCGCGCAGGGATGCGCGCCGTTTTTCATCGGGACAGGGATGTCCCGTATGAAAAATCCCTGCGGAGGCACCGCTCGTGCGGGCCTGTGATTCAAAGAAAAGCATTTTTCTTTGGTTACCTTTCTTTTGTTGCTTTAGACAAAAGAAAGTAACCCGCCGCTTTAGTGGCGGAAGCTTTTGGCGTTTGATCTTGCTGGACAGATGCGCCGCGATACCGCCACGACGTGGTCGCGGCTTGCGCCGCTCCTACCCTGACGGGCTTCGGCCGGCATCGGTGCGAGATTGATGCGACGCGGTCGCGGCTCACGCCGCTCCTACAGCGGAAGGATTCGCAATGTTCCATTCTTCAAGCAAGTGCAAGGCTTCCGTCCGCTACGCGGCCGGGTTACTTTCTTTTGCTAAGCCCAAAAGTCCGACTGGATTCCCTTCGGTCAAAGGTAACCAAAGAAAAGGGCTCTCCTTGCAAGGGCACAGGCCACGAGTGCGATGCTGTCGCCGGGATTTTCCGATAAGACGTCCCTGTCTTATCGGAAAACGCCGCACGTCCTGTGCGGCGCCCTCCGGGTCTACTGTTGACCGGCAAAGCAGCAAAGCAGATCAAAATCTCGGCAACGGCAACGGCAACGGCAACGGCAACGGCAACGGCAACGGCCGTGGCTGCTCTTGGGTAGGAGCGGCGCGAGCCGCGACCGCGCAACTGCATGCGCGACGAAACCAGACCGCCCGGCTATAGCGCTAACCCGTCCCTCAATCGAACGCGAACGCATCCAGCGCCAACGACCCCATCTCGTGCGAACGATGGATCGTGCGCACTCTCGGTTCGTCGCCGGCCGCGCCCATCGCCACGAACAGCGGCATCAGATGTTCGACGGTCGGATGCGCATGACGCGCGTGCGGGGCCTGTTCCTGCCAGTCGAGCAGGGCCGCGTGGTCGCCGGCGGCGAGTTTGTCGTGCATCCAGGCGCTGAACTCGGCCGCCCACGGCGGCATCGGTGCGTCGCGGTGGCGCCAGTCCAGGTCGCCCAGGTTGTGCACGAAACCGCCCGAACCGATCACCAGCACGCCTTCGTCGCGCAACAACGACAAGGCGCGGCCGACGGCGTAATGCTCGGCGGCGGTGCCGTGCGGCATCACCGACAGCGGCACCACCGGGATATCGGCCTGCGGGTACATGCGCCGCAACGGCACCCACACGCCATGGTCGAGGCCGTGGTGATCGCGCAGCTTGGCCGGCAGGCCGGCAACCACCAGGCGATCGAACACTTCTTCGGCCAGGTCCGGCGAGCCGGCGGCGGGGTAGTGGATCTGGTACAGCGGCTCGGGGAAGCCGCCGAAGTCGTGCACGGTATGCGGGCGGACGTGGCCGCCGACCATAGTCCGGTCGGTCATGAAATGCGCCGAGGCGATCACGATCGCGCGCGGCCACGGCAGTTGCTGGCCGAGGTCGTCGAGAAAACGCCCGGCGGGCGTGTCCTCGATCGCCAACATCGGCGAACCGTGGGAAAGGAACAGCGTCGGCAGGCGGGTCGGGATGTCCATGACCCCAGGGTGATCCCGCTCGCGCTGTTTTCCAAGTTGGGCCGCTGTGCCTGATCGTTCTGCCGTTGTGCGCAATGCCCGGAATGGAGCTGCATTGTTGAAGGCGCTTGCGCGAGGCAAGGACGTCCGCCACAGAACCGCAAGTGGGACAGGCGGACGGCCGACCCCGCCGCGTCGTCCGGGTCTGGCAAAATAGCGGGCTCACTCACCCGCAGGCCCCTTGCACATGAGCCACTTCGATATCCGTTCGACCGTCCGTCCCGACCCCGACAAGCCGATGGTGGACATCGCCGACTACGTCGCCGATTACAAGATCGATTCGAAAGAGGCTTACGACACCGCCCGCTACATGTTGCTGGACTCGCTGGCCTGCGCCGCGCTCGCGATGGACCACAAGGAATGCCTGAAGCACCTCGGCCCGCTGGTGCCGGGCGCCGAGATGAAGGGCGGCGCGCGCGTCCCCTACACCGGCTTCGAGCTCGACCCGGTCCAGGCCGCCTACAACATCGGCGTGCAGATCCGCTGGCTCGACTTCAACGACACCTGGCTCGCCGCCGAATGGGGCCACCCCTCCGACAACCTCGGCGCCATCCTCGGCGTCGCCGATTACCTGGGCCGCAAGGCCGAGGCCGAAGGCGGCCAGGCCATGACCGTGCGCGACGTGCTCGGCCACGCCATCAAGGCCCACGAGATCCAGGGCGGCTACGCGCTCAAGAACTCGTTCAACCGCGTCGGCCTCGACCACGTGATCCTGGTGCGCCTGGCCTCGACCGCCGTCACCACCCAGATGCTCGGCGGCGACAAGGACGCGATCGTCACCGCGGTCTCGCACTCGTGGATCGACAACGGCGTGCTGCGCACTTACCGCCACGCCCCGAACACCGGCCCGCGCAAGAGCTGGGCCGCCGGCGACGCCTGCCGCCGCGCCGTCACTCACGCCCTCAACGCCGTCAAGGGCGTGGTCGGCTACCCGAGCGCGCTGTCGGTCAAGACCTGGGGCTTCTACGACATCGCCTTCAAGGGCAAGCAGTTCGAGTTCGAGCGTCCGTTCGGCAGCTACGTGATGGAAAACGTGCTGTTCAAGATCAGCTTCCCGGCCGAGTTCCATGCCCAGACCGCGGTCGAGTGCGCGATGAAGCTGCACGAGCAGGTCAAGGACAAGCTGGACCAGATCGAGCGCATCGAGCTTGAGACCCAGGAAGCCGGCGTGCGCATCATCGACAAGACCGGCCCGCTGGCGAACTACGCCGACCGCGACCACTGCCTGCAGTACATGGTCGCCGTGCCGCTGATCTTCGGCCGCCTGACCGCCGACGACTATGTCGACGCCGTCGCCGCCGACCCGCGCATCGACGCCCTGCGCGACAAGATGACGGTCAAGGAGAACGAGCAGTTCACCAAGGACTACTTCGACCCCGACAAGCGCTACATCGGCAACTCGGTGCAGGTGTTCTTCAAGGACGGCAGCTCGACCGACAAGGTCTCGATCGATTACCCGATCGGCCACCGCAAGCGCCGCGCCGAGGGCATCCCGGTGCTGATGGCCAAGTTCGAGGCCGCCGTGCGCGCCAAGCTGCCGGCCGCCCAGGCCGACCGCCTGCTGGCCCTGGCCAACAACCCGGCCGAGCTGGAAGCGCTGCCGGTGACCGAGTTCATGAGCCTGTTCGCCCAGCCGGCCCGTTAATCAACACCCCGGATGTGCACAACCATCGTTTGGATTCGGTACGCCCAAACTGAATGGACTGCGACCCGGTTCCATAATTCATGGAACTTGGTCGAATGTTAGACGGTTGTTAACACCGCTTTCACGTTGGCAAACCTACTCTGCGCGGGATGGCGTCATCAGGCGGCCGTCCTGAACGGTAGAAACCTCGCAGACGCGGTTTCCATATTTTTGAACCAAGGAGCTACAAGATGAATAAGAAACTCCTCTGCGCCGCCCTGCTGGGTGGCCTGAGCCTTGCCCAGGTCGCCAGCGCGCAGGACTTCGACGATCGTTGGTACCTGACCGGCGCTGCCGGCATGAACATCCAGGACAACGACCGCGGTACCCGCAACGCTCCGTTCGGCGCGATCGGCCTGGGTAAGTTCCTGAGCAAGAACTGGTCGCTCGACGGTGAGCTGAACTACCAGAACCCGAAGTTCGACGCCAACCAGGACGCCAACTGGAGCCAGTACGGCATCTCGTTGGACCTGCGCCGCCACTTCGTCACCGACGGCCGCAACTGGAACCCGTACCTGCTGATGGGCCTGGGCTACCAGCGTTCGGAAGAGGAATACTTCATCCCGTCGCCGCTGTCGCCGGCTGACCGCAAGGACGGCAACTTCGCCGCCAAGGTCGGCGTCGGTATCCAGGGCGACCTGGGCCGCGTCGGTATCCGCACCGAACTCGCTTACCGCGCCGACTTCGACGACAGCAGCGTCAACGCTCCGTCGGAAGACTGGTTCGGCGACGTGCTGGCTTCGGTCGGCATCGTGGTGCCGCTGGGTCCGGAACCCGTCGCTCCGGTCGGTCCGGCTCCGGTGGTTGAGCCGGGCTGCGCCGACAAGGACGACGACGGCGACGGCGTGAACAACTGCGACGACAAGTGCCCGGGTTCGCAGGCTGGCCAGACCATCGGTCCGGACGGCTGCCCGGTGCCGGTGACGATCGACCTGAAGGGCGTCAACTTCGACTTCGACAAGGCCACGCTGCGTCCTGACGCGGTTGCGATCCTGAACGAAGCCGCTGAGATCCTGAAGCGTTACCCCGACCTGAAGGTCGAGGTGGCCGGTCACACCGACTCGAAGGGCACCGATGCGTACAACCAGAAGCTGTCGGAGCGTCGCGCGAAGGCTGCGTACGACTACCTGACCAGCAATGGCGTGGACGCTGGCCGTCTGGTGGGTCCGGTGGGTTACGGCGAGAGCCGTCCGATCGCTCCGAACACCAACGAAGACGGTTCGGACAATCCGGAAGGCCGTGCGAAGAACCGTCGCACCGAGCTGAACGTCCAGAACTAAGCGATACCCGCGGGTTCTTCGGAACCCGCACCGCAACACCCGAAGCCCGGCCTCGTGCCGGGCTTCGTTTTTATGTTCGGCCGCTTCGGAAAATCCGACCGGCGGCCCAGTTTGTTTCTAAACCTCGACCGTTCGTCGGCGCATCCGCGCGAGGGCGGGCATACCCGCTGCCGAAAACGTTAATTAACGAACCTGGCTTCACTGGGCTGAACTACGTTAAGTGGTATTAACAAACGCGTTGACAGTGTATGATCGCCCCCGCCAGTGACCGCGGCGCCGGCCCTGCCAGTGCTGAGCGTGTCTCTGTCACAGGAGTCAGCGCCGCATAAGACTGTCCCGATCAAACAGTCCCGATCACCCCCCGTTCCGATCGATCTGAAGGAGTTAGATATGAAGATCCGTATGTTGAGCACCGCACTGCTGGCGGGCTTGGCCTTTTCGCAGGCGGCCAGTGCGCAAGATTTCGACGACCGCTGGTACCTGACCGGCGCTGCCGGCATGAACATCCAGGACAACGACCGCGGTACCCGCAACGCTCCGTTCGGCGCGATCGGCCTGGGTAAGTTCCTGAGCAAGAACTGGTCGCTCGACGGTGAGCTGAACTACCAGAACCCGAAGTTCGACGCCAACCAGGACGCCAACTGGAGCCAGTACGGCATCTCGTTGGACCTGCGCCGCCACTTCGTCACCGACGGCCGCAACTGGAACCCGTACCTGCTGATGGGCCTGGGCTACCAGCGTTCGGAAGAGGAATACTTCATCCCGTCGCCGCTGTCGCCGGCTGACCGCAAGGACGGCAACTTCGCCGCCAAGGTCGGCGTCGGTATCCAGGGCGACCTGGGCCGCGTCGGTATCCGCACCGAACTCGCTTACCGCGCCGACTTCGACGACAGCAGCGTCAACGCTCCGTCGGAAGACTGGTTCGGCGACGTGCTGGCTTCGGTCGGCATCGTGGTGCCGCTGGGTCCGGAACCCGTCGCTCCGGTCGGTCCGGCTCCGGTGGTTGAGCCGGGCTGCGCCGACAAGGACGACGACGGCGACGGCGTGAACAACTGCGACGACAAGTGCCCGGGTTCGCAGGCTGGCCAGACCATCGGTCCGGACGGCTGCCCGGTGCCGGTGACGATCGACCTGAAGGGCGTCAACTTCGACTTCGACAAGGCCACGCTGCGTCCTGACGCGGTTGCGATCCTGAACGAAGCCGCTGAGATCCTGAAGCGTTACCCCGACCTGAAGGTCGAGGTGGCCGGTCACACCGACTCGAAGGGCACCGATGCGTACAACCAGAAGCTGTCGGAGCGTCGCGCGAAGGCTGCGTACGACTACCTGACCAGCAATGGCGTGGACGCTGGCCGTCTGGTGGGTCCGGTGGGTTACGGCGAGAGCCGTCCGATCGCTCCGAACACCAACGAAGACGGTTCGGACAATCCGGAAGGCCGTGCGAAGAACCGTCGCACCGAGCTGAACGTCCAGAACTAAGCGATACCCGCGGGTTCTTCGGAACCCGCACCGCAACACCCGAAGCCCGGCCTTGCGCCGGGCTTCGTTTTTCCGCATCTGTGCGCGCAGCGAGCCGCGCTGGCGGCAGAGGCGTCGTCACACGACGAGTACGGGCGCGTGACGATCGGGCGATGACCCGGGCAGGCGCTCTTGTGCGAGGCGAATCCGGCCGGCGGTTGCTGGCGCGTTGGCGATCGCGCCGGTTGTTCGATCCGCCACCCGCGCCTACACTGGCGTATAGCCTTTGCACGACGTCCGGGTATTCGCGCCCGGGCAGAACTACGGGAGAGAGTCATGCGCCACGCCATCGCCGGATTGACGTTGTTCCTCATCGCCGGAGCGGCGCAGGCGCAGGGCGCCAGCAACTGCGCGGCCTTGACCGCCGCCCGCGCGCAGCCGGTGCAGCCGACCCTGATCGCACCGATTTCGCCGGAACTGGTCGCTCCCTCGCATCAGCTCGGCGCGCCGACCGGCGTGCTCTCGCAGGCGCTCGACGAAGCGCTCTCGGTCGACCAGGTGCTGTTGCGCATCCGTCTCGACGGTTGCAACGTCGCCAAGGCCACGCCGGCATCGACCGGCATGCCCTCGGTCAACGACCCGGCCGCCTACAAGCCCAAGACCCAGTTCGACAACACGCCGTGGCGCTTCGATATGAGCCAGGGCGGCAAGCGCATGACCGCCGATGAGTTCAGCGCCTGGATGAAGGCCAAGGGCGTGCGCGTTGCGAAGGGCAACGGCACTGCGGCCGCCGCCGCTCCGGCCGCGGCCCCGGTGGTCGAGCCGGCCCCGGCGCCGGTCGAAGACAAGAAGAAAAAGAAGTAAGCCTCGCCACCGCGATGCGCCGCTTACGGCCGCGGGCATTGCTCGCGGCCGTTTCGCTTTTGCGATCCGCGATGGCAGGCCGTTTCGGTCGACTCCGCAACGCCGTTCCCGACTCTCCGAACCCTCTCGCGCCTTGAGCAAGATTCCGCCCCGACACGGCCTGGCCCGCGTGCTTTCCAAGCAAGGCCTGTGTTCGCGCAGCGAAGCGGCGAAATGGATCGCCGCCGGTCGCGTCTCGGTCGACGGCCGCATCGTCCGCGATCCCGAATTTCCGATCGTGCAGGGCCGCCATCGCGTCGCCGTCGACGGCAACGCCATCGATGCCGCACCGCGCATCTACCTGATGCTCAACAAACCGCGCGGGCTGGTCACCACCGCCCAGGACGAGCGCGGCCGCGATACCGTCTACCGCTGCTTCGACGGCGCCGGCCTGCCGTGGCTCGCGCCGGTCGGGCGCCTGGACAAGGCCAGCGAAGGCCTGCTGCTGTTCTGCAACGACCCGCAATGGGCGGCGCGCATCACCGATCCCGACTTCGGGCCGGACAAGACCTATCACGTCCAGATCGACACGCTGCCCGCGCCGCCCTTGCTGGCGGCACTGCACGAAGGCGTGATCGAGGAGGGCGAGCGTCTGCGCGCCAAGTCGGCGACCTTGCTGCGCGCCGGCGAGAAGAATGCCTGGCTGGAGATCGTGCTCGACGAGGGCCGCAACCGGCAGATCCGGCGCCTGCTCGCCGCCTTCGATATCGAAGTGTTGCGCCTGGTCCGGGTCGCGATCGGCCCGCTGCTGCTCGGCGATCTCGGCAAGCGCGAATGGCGCGAGCTAAGCGCTGCCGAGGCGGCGTCGCTGGTGGGGTCGGACTAGGGCGGCGCGTCGTCGTCGCGCCATCGCGCGAGGCGGGCGTCGAGCAAGCGGGTCACGACCTCATAGGCGCGCGCGTCGCCCGGGCCGCGTGCGTCGTGGCTGGCGCCCTTGCCGTGGTTGCAACGCGTGCAGGCGAGGGCGAGATTGCGCGGGTCGTCGGCATCCTCGCCGACCCTTGCGGTCAGGGCCGCCGCGGCGCGGCGGCCGAACCAGGCGCTCGGCACGACGTGTTCGAGCGAGGCCGAGCCGATCGCGGCACCGTCCTCGCTCAGGGCGAGCGCACGCCGGCAGTGCAGGCAGCGCGTGCGCCAGACGCCGTCGTCCAGGCGCGCCAGCGCGTCGGTGCGCACGGCCTGCAACAGGCGGCGGCGCAGGACGACGCGCATGCGCTCAGTGGCCGATCAGGCCAGGGGTTCAGGCCTTGATCACGCCGAGCTCGCGGCCGATCTTGATGAAGGCGGCGATGGCGCGATCGAGGTGTTCGCGCGTGTGCGCGGCCGACATCTGGGTGCGGATGCGCGCCTGGCCCTGCGGCACGACCGGGAAGAAGAAGCCGATCGCGTAGATGCCTTCTTCGAGCAGGCGCGCAGCGAACTTCTGCGCCAGCGGCGCGTCGTACAGCATCACCGGGCTGATCGGATGCACGCCCGGCTTGATGTCGAAACCGGCCGCGGTCATCTGCTCGCGGAAATAGCGCGTGTTCTCGACCAACTGCTCGCGCAGATCGCCGGCCGCCGAGAGCATCTCGAACGCCTTGATGCCGGCGGCGACCACGTGCGGCGGCAGCGAGTTCGAGAACAGGTAGGGGCGCGAGCGCTGGCGCAGCAATTCGACCACTTCCTTCCTGGCGGTGGTGAAACCGCCGAGCGCGCCGCCCATGGCCTTGCCGAGGGTGCCGGTGAAGATGTCGATCTTGTCCATCACGCCCTTGACCTCGGCCGAGCCGCGGCCGCTGGCGCCGAGGAAGCCGGTGGCATGGCATTCGTCGATATGCACCAGCGCGCCGTACTTTTTCGCCAGCGCGGTGATTTCGTCGAGCGGGGCGATGAAACCGTCCATCGAGAACACGCCGTCGCTGGTGATCAGCTTGGTCTTGCAACCGGCGGCATCGGCGGCCTGCAATTGCTTTTCCAGGTCGGCCATGTCGCAGTTGGCGTAGCGGAAGCGCTTGGCCTTGCACAGGCGTACGCCGTCGATGATCGAAGCGTGGTTGAGCGCGTCGGAGATGATCGCGTCGTTCTCGCCGAGCAGTGGTTCGAACAGGCCGCCGTTGGCGTCGAAGCAGGCGGCGTAGAGGATGGTGTCCTGCGTGCCGAAGAAGTCCGAGATGGTCTTCTCGAGCTGCTTGTGCAGATCCTGGGTGCCGCAGATGAAGCGCACCGAGGCCATGCCGAAGCCGTGCGTGTCGAGCGCGTCCTTCGCCGCCTGGATCACCTCGGGGTGATCGGCCAGGCCGAGATAATTGTTGGCGCAGAAGTTCAGCACCGTGCGGCCGTCTTCGAGAACGATCTCGGCCGACTGCGGGCTGGTGATGATGCGTTCGGCCTTGAACAGACCCTGGGCGCGGATCTCGTCGAGGGTGTCGGCGTAGTGTTGCGTGAGGCTCGATGCGTCGGACACGGGCGGCTTCCGATGGGGAGGAAAGCCGCCATTCTATTCCAGACCCTTTACCCAGGCCCGTCGGCTGCGTTCATGCCGTTGGCCTGGCCCTTGCGTGCCCAAGCGGCCCATTGCCTCTGCAGCGCGGGCGGGTGGGCGGCCAATCCGTACTTGGCAGGATGTTGCGCCGGCCGGTTCTTGAAATCGCCGCCGGCGGCCCGGGATTGCGCTAGCCAATCGAACGCGTAGGGGGCGGTGTCGCAGCTGGGCTGTAGCCGTGATCGTGGCTGTAGCTGTAGCTGTAGCTGTAGCTGTAGTTGTAGCTGTTGCTATTGCTGTTGTTGTGAGGATTTTGCTGTTGCTGTGCGCCGATTCGCACTTGCGAAGGCAGTGGAAGGCCCGGAGGGCGGCCCGCATGGATGCGGGCCGTTTTTCATCGGGACAGGGATGTCCCGTATGAAAAAGCCCTGCGTCGGCATCGAACGTGCGGGCCTGTGATTCAAAACAAAAGCATTTTTCTTTGGTGACTTTCTTTTGTTGCTTTAGACAAAAGAAAGTTACCCGCCGCTTTAGTGGCGGAAGCTTTTATCGTTTGATCTTGATCTTGATCTTGCTTGAGCGAAACACCGCAAGCCCGAAGCAGCGCGGTCGCGGCTTGCGCCGCTCCTACTCCTAGAAGCTGCGACCACAAGGCCTCAGTGTCTCGTCGTTTCCGGCTGGAGCCAGGGTAGGAGCGGCGCGAGCCGCGACCGCGCCCTGTCGTGCGCCGGCGCCTCCGGCCGTAGGCAGCGAGACAACATCCAGAGCAGAGCAAAGCTTCCGTCCGCTGACGCGGCCGGGTTACTTTCTTTTGCTGGCCCAAAAGAAAGGTAACCAAAGAAAAGGGCTTTCCTTGACGAAGCTCCCCTGCGAGTACGCAGCTTGCGCCGGGATTTTTCGATAAGACGTCCCTGTCTTATCGAAAAACGGCGCACGTCCTGTGCGCCGCCCTCCGGGTCTCCATCTGTCTCGCGAGGTAGGTACTGCGCCAAGCTTTCACGGCAACGGCAACGGCAACGGCAACGGCAACGGCAATGGCAATGGCAACGGCAACGGTCGAACTTTTGCGTTCGGGGATACCGCGTAATCGCGGGCGCTGCGCGCCACGATGGCGCGAACTTCAAGCGGGCAAACACGCTGCGCTACCCGCAGATGCGACGAAGGCGCCCAAAGGCGCCCTCGTCGTGACCGGTTTAGCGTCGCCTATCGTTGCCGGGCGATACCTCGCGCTCAGTTCCAGCTCAACACGACCTTGCCCGCCTTGCCCGCTTCCATCAGGTCGAAACCCTTCTGGAAATCGTCGATCGGCAACTGGTGGGTGAGCACCTTGCCGAGCGGGAAACCCGACAGCACGAGCTGGGTCATCTTGTACCAGGTCTCGTACATCTTGCGGCCGTACATGCCGTGCAGGGTCAGGCCCTTGAAGATGATCTTGTCCCAGTCGGCGCCGGCGCCCTTGGGCATGATGCCGAGCATGGCGATCTTGCCGCCGTGGTACATGCAGTCGAGCATGTCGTTGAAGGCGCGCGGGTTGCCGCTCATTTCCAGGCCGACGTCGAAGCCTTCCATGTGCAGGTCGGCCATCACGTCCTTGAGCGACTGGTTGGCGACGTTGACCACGCGGGTAGCGCCCATGTCGGCGGCCAGCTTGAGGCGGAAATCGTTGACGTCGGTGACGACGACGTTGCGCGCGCCGATGTGCTTGCAGATGCCCGCGGCGATGATGCCGATCGGGCCGGCGCCGGTGATCAGCACGTCCTCGCCGACCACGTCGAACTCCAGCGCGCAATGCGCGGCGTTGCCGTAGGGGTCGAAGAACGCGGCCAGCTCGCTCGGAATCTGGTCGGGGATCGGCCACAGATTGCTGGCCGGCATAACGATGTACTCGGCGAAGGCGCCGTTGCGGTTGACGCCGATGCCGACGGTGTTCGGGCACAGGTGCTGGCGCCCGCCGCGGCAGTTACGACAGTGGCCGCAGACGATATGGCCTTCGGCCGAGACGCGCTGGCCGGGACGGTAGCCGACCACGCCGGGGCCGAGATCGACCACGCGGCCGACGAATTCGTGGCCGATCACCAGGCCGGGCTTGATGGTGCGCTGGCTCCACTCGTCCCACAGGTAGATGTGCAGGTCGGTGCCGCAGATCGCGGTCTTTTCGAGCTTGATCAACACCTCGTTCGGGCCGGGCACCGGCACCGGCACTTCTTCCATCCAGATGCCCTTACCGGCTTCGCGCTTGACCAGAGCCTTCATCGTTTGCGTCATGGGAATCGATACCTGAGAGCTGCGGCCGTGCCGCGCGGGAGACAGACGCGAATTATACGCCGGCGATCTCGCCCGGGCCGGGCGGGGGTTTGCCCGCGCCGGCCGGCTTGGCCTATCGTCGCGGCTTCGCAATGTTCCGGAATGACCATGCGCCCCCGTGTGTTAGCCCTGTCCCTGGCGCTGTGCGCCACCGCCGCCCAGGCCGACGAAGGCATGTGGATGCCCTCGCAACTGCCCGAGATCGCGCGCCAGCTGCGCGCCGCCGGTTTCAAGGGCGATCCGGCCGATCTGGCCGAGTTGACCCGCGCGCCGATGAACGCCGTGGTCAAGGTCGGCGGCGCCACCGGCGCCTTCGTTTCCGGCGAGGGGCTGGTGCTGACCAACCACCACGTCGCCTTCGGCGTCATCCAGTACAACTCCAAGCCAGAGCGCGACCTCATCGGCAACGGCTTCGTCGCCGCCGACCGCGCCGCCGAGCTGCCGGCCAACCCGGATTTCCGCGTGCTGGTCACCACTGGTTTCGACAAGGTCACCGAGCGCATCCTCGCCGACGCGCGCGGCAAGCGCGGCCGGGCTTATTACGAAGCCGTCGATGCGGCGACCAAGGCCGTCGTCGCCGAATGCGAGCGCGAAGCCGGTTATCGCTGCAGCGTCGCCAACATGTATTACGGCACCGACTTCTATCTGATCCGCCAACTGGAACTGCGCGACATCCGCCTGGTGTATGCGCCGCCGGACGCCATCGGCAACTACGGCGACGAGGTCGACAACTTCGTCTGGCCACGCCACAGCGGCGATTTCACCCTGTTGCGCGCCTATGTCGGCAAGGACGGCAAGCCCGCCGATTACTCGCCCGACAACGTGCCCTACGCGCCGCCGGGCCATCTGCAGATCGCCACCGATCCGGTGCGCGAAGGCGATTACGCCATGCTTGCCGGTTACCCCGGCGTGACCTTCCGTCATCGCATGGCGGCCGAGTTCGCCCAGCAGATCGAATGGCAGCTGCCATCGCGCGTGGCTTTGTACGCCGGCATGATCAAGACGGTCGAACAGGCCGCTGCCTCCGACGCCGAAGCCAAGGTGCGCTATGCCGCGCAAGTGGCCGGCTTCAAGAACACGCTCAAGCGCGCCCAGGGCGAACTCGACGGCCTGCGCCGCAGCGATGCGGTGCGCGTACGCCGCGACGACGAGCCCGCGATGCTGGCCTGGCTGAGCAAGCAGGCCGATGCCAAGGCGATCCGTGCCGACATCGATGCCGCGCAGAACGTGCTCGACGACGCGGCATCGACCCGCGACCGCGATCAATTGCTGACCGCGATCCGCACCCAGGCGCAGTTGTTGAACGCGGCCCTGACCCTGCAGCGCCTGGCGCTGGAACACGCCAAGCCCGACGGCGAGCGCGAGACCGGTTACCAACAGCGCGACGAAACCCTGATCGCCGGCCGGCTCAAGCAAGTGCAGCGCCGTTATGCGCCGGAAGTCGAGAAGGCGCTGCTGCTCGACCTGCTGACTCAGTACAAGGCGTTGCCGAAATCCTCGCGCGTACCGGAGTTCGACCGTGTCTTCGCCGGCGAAGACGCCGCCACCCTCAAGCGCAGCCTCGATGCGCTGTATGCCGGCACCCGGCTCGGCGACGAGGCGGTGCGCCTGCAGGCGATGAAGGCCGACGCCAAGACCTTGGCCGCCTCCGACGACAGCCTGTTGCGCGCCGCGGCGACGCTGACCCCGGCGATTCTGGCGCTGGAAGAACAAACCAAGAGCCGCGACGGCGAACTGTTGCGCCTGCGCCCGGCCTATATGCGCGCCTTGATCGGCTTCCGTAAATCGCAGGGGCGCGCGGTGTATCCGGACGCCAACTCGACCTTGCGCGTGAGCTATGGCGCGGTCAGCACCATGGATCCGCGCGACGGCGTGCGTTATCGGCCGCTGACGACGGTGCAGGGCATCGTCGAGAAGCACACCGGCGTCAAACCCTTCGATGCGCCGCAAGCCTTGCGCGATGCGATCGCCAAGGGCGATTACGGTAGCACCGTCGATCCCGAACTGAAGACCCAGACCGTCGATTTCCTGACCAACCTCGACACCACCGGCGGCAATTCCGGCTCGCCCGTGCTCGATGCCAACGGTCGTTTGATCGGCCTGAACTTCGACAGCAACTGGGAGGCGGTCAGCGCCAGCTGGATGTTCGACCCGCGCTACAAGCGCGCGATCCACGTCGACATGCGCTATATGCGTTGGCTGCTGGCCAAGGTCTATCCGGCCCCGCACCTGCTCGGCGAGATGCAGTTGCCGGCCGAGTAAGTCGGGGTTTTCCCGGCGAATCGCGGCCTTTCCCGGAAAACGCTCCGGTCGCGACGACGACCGGAGCCGCCGTCGCCGAGTGGGGCGGCCGGGCGCGAAACCCGCGTTTTCCGCCCGATTCCGCCTTTCCGCTGCGCCACCGGCCCGTTTGCGCGTAGCGAGCCCCGGCCTGCCGGGCTAGACTTTCCGCCACTTTGTCTGCGTCCATTGCTTGGGGGAAACACGATGCGCTACACGAAACTGGCTACGGCCATGGTCATGGCCGGCACGCTGGGCGGGCTCGCCACGACGGCCCAGGCCGTCGAAGGCATGTGGGTGCCGCAGCAGTTGCCCGAGATCTCCGCGCCGCTGAAGCAGGCCGGGCTCAAGCTCAGCGCCAAGCAGCTGGCCGACCTTACCGGCGACCCGATGGGCGCGGTGGTTTCGCTCGGCGGCTGCACCGCCAGCTTCGTCTCGCCGCGCGGCCTGGTGGTGACCAATCATCACTGCGCCTACGGCGCGATCCAGCTCAATTCGACCGCGCAGAAGAACCTGATGCGCGACGGCTTCAACGCCGCGGCCCCGGGCGATGAAGTCTCGGCCGGCCCGGCTTCGCGCATCTACGTGCTCGACTCGATCCAGGACGTGACCGCGCAGATCAAAAGCGCGATCGCCGAGGCGGTCGAACCGATCGACCGCACCCACGCGTTGGAGACGGTAGAGAAGCAACTGATCGCCCAGTGCGAGGCCGAGCCCGGCTACGCCTGCGAGGTCTACAGCTTTTTCGGCGGCAGCACCTACCGTCTGTTCCGGCGCATCGAGATCAAGGACGTGCGCCTGGTCTACGCGCCGCCCGGCAGCGTCGGCAATTACGGCGGCGAAGTCGACAACTGGATGTGGCCGCGCCACACCGGCGACTTCTCCTTCTATCGCGCCTATGTCGGCAAGGACGGCAAGCCGGCTGCGTACGCGAAGGACAACGTGCCCTACCAGCCCAAGCATTACCTGAAGATCGCCGACAAGCCGCTCGGCGACGGCGACTTCGTCATGGTCGCCGGCTACCCGGGCCGCACCAACCGCTACGCCCTGGCGGCCGAGTTCGACGCCACCGCGGACTGGATGTATCCGACCCTGTCGCAGCACTACAAGAACCTGGTCGCTCTGGTCGGGCAGACCGCGAAGCAGGATCCCGAAATCGGCGTGAAGTACGCCAGCACCGTGCGCGGCTGGCAGAACACGCTGAAGAACTACGACGGCCAGCTCGAAGGTTTCGAGCGCATCGGCGCGGCGAAGAAGAAGCACGCCGACGAAGAGGCCGTGCTGGCCTGGCTCGGCAAGCGCGGCAAGGCCGGCGCGCCGGCGTTGGCCGGCCACGCCAAGATGATCGAGCAGATCGAGGCCGCCAACGCGCACCGCGAGCGCGACACCGTGTTCTCGCAGCTGCGCCGTTTCGGCGTGATCGCCGCGTCCGGCACCCTGTACCGCCTCGCGGTCGAACGCGCCAAGCCCGACACCGAGCGCGAGCCCGGTTACCAGCAGCGCGATCTGCCCTCGATCAAGGCCGCGCTGGAGCAGATGGAGCGTCGCTACGACCCGCGCATGGACCGCGAGCTGCAGGCTTACTGGCTGCGCGAGTACGTCAAGCTGCCGGCCGGCGAACGCATCGCCGAACTCGACCGCTGGCTCGGCGGTTCCGACGAGAAGGCGATCAAGCGCGCGCTCGACAAGCTGGCCAAGACCAAGCTCGGCAGCACCAAGGAGCGCTTGGCGTTGATCGACGACGACCGCGCCGCCATGGACAAGAGCCGCGATCCGGCGATCCAGATGGCCAAGGCGCTGTTCCCGGCGGCGCTGCGCCTGGAGCAGGAAGGCAAGGCCCGCGACGGCGAAACCCTGATCGCGCGCCCGGCCTACCTGCAGGGCGTGATCGACTATCGCAAGAGCAAGAAGCAGGCGGTCTACCCGGACGCCAATTCGACCCTGCGCATCACCTTCGGCAACGTCAAGGCTTACACCAAGCTCGACGGCAGCAAGCAGGCCTCGTTCACCAAGCTCGAAGAGGTCGCCGCCAAGGCCACCGGCCAGGAGCCGTTCAACGCGCCGCAGAACCTGCTCGACGCGATCTCGGCCAAGCGCTACGCCGGTTTGAGCGACAAGCGCCTGAAGACGGTGCCGGTGAACTTCCTGTCCGATCTGGACATCACCGGCGGCAACTCCGGCTCGCCGGTGCTCGACGGCGAAGGCAAGCTGGTCGGTCTGGCCTTCGACGGCAACTGGGAGTCGGTGAGCTCGAATTGGCTGTTCGACCCGGTGATGACCCGGATGATCTCGGTCGATCAGCGCTACATGCGCTGGATCATGCAGGAGGTCTATCCGGCGCCGCAGCTGCTGACCGAACTCGGCGTGCCGGCGAAGAAGTAAGCCGCCGCAGCCGTCTGCCACCGCAAACGCCGGTCGGTTCGCCGACCGGCGTTTGCGTTTGTGCGAGTGCGACGATCCAAAGGGGGCAGGAGCGTGAAGCCATGCGGCGCGACTTGCTTGAACTAACGAAATTTTTAGATTGCCGAGGGGCCGGGCAGGGGCAGCAGCCACAAACACGCTGAAGCGCGACGAACCGCGGCGCCGCCAAGCCGCGCTTCGACGGATCCGGAATGGCCTTCGCAGAAACAGCCGGGCTAGACTCGACCTCCCGCCTTCCAAGGGACGCTTTGATGCAATACACGGTGCTGGCCCGATCACTGGCCATAGCAGGGACGTTGTCGTGCACGCTGGCCTGGCATGGGGCCGCCCGGGCGGTCGAGGGCGTATGGACGCCGCAGCAATTCCCCGAACTCGCGAGCAAGCTCAAGCAGGCCGGGCTGAAGGCGACGCCCAAGCAACTGACGCAACTGAGCGACCCGAAAGGCGACCCGCTCGGCGCGGTGGTCCCGTTCGGCGGCTGCACCGCGAGCTTTGTCTCGCCCAAGGGCCTGCTGCTGACCAACCACCATTGCGCGCTCGCCGCGCTGCAGCTCAATTCGACGCCGCAGAAAAGCCTGCTGCGCGACGGTTTCAAGACCGGCACCAACAACGAGGAAGTTTCGGCCGGCGCCAACGCGCGCATCTTCGTGCTCGATTCGGTACAGGACGTCACCGCGCGGGTGCAGGCGGCGCTGACCGTCGCGGCCGACCCGCTCGCGCGCATCGCCGCGCTCGACGCGCTGGAGAAGCAACTGGTCGCCGAGTGCGAAACCCAGGCCGATTACGGCTGCCGTCTCTACAGTTTTTCCGGCGGCAACCGCTATCAACTGCAGCGCAGCATCGAGATCCGCGACCTGCGCCTGGTCTACGCGCCGCCGGAGAGCATCGGCAACTTCGGCGGCGAGACCGACAACTGGTCGTGGCCGCGCCACACCGGCGATTTCGCCTTCTACCGCGCCTACGTCGGCAAGGACGGCAAGCCGGCGCCGTTCGCGATCGACAACGTGCCCTACCAACCCAAGCGCTGGCTCAAGATCGCCGACAAGCCGCTGGGCGCGGGCGATTTCGTCATGCTCGCCGGCTTTCCGGGCATGACCAACCGCTACGCCATGGCCGACGATTTCGAGGCCAACGCCGACTGGACCTATCCGACCGTCGCCGCGCATTACCGCCGTCTCGCCGCCTTGATCGAAGCCGAAGGCCGCAAGAGCCCCGAAGTCGCGAGCAAGTACGTCGGCACCCTGCGCGGTTGGCTGGGGGCGGCCAAGAGCTACGAAAGCCAGATCGAAAGCTTCCGCCGCACCAACGCAGCCCAGGCCAAGCGCAGCGAAGAAACCGGTTTGCTGGAATGGCTGCGCAAGCAGGGTGCGGGCGGCGAGGCGGCCTTGGCCGCGCACGCACGCCTGGTCGAACTCGGCCAACAGGCGCGCGCCGAACGCGACCGCGACCTGGTGCTCGGCCAGTTGTACGCGACCGGCACCCTCAGCGCCGCGACCCAGCTGTACCGGCTGGCGATCGAGCGCGACAAACCCGATGCGCAGCGCGAGAACGGCTACCGCCAACGCGACCTGGGCGCGTTCGAGAACCGGCTCAAGCAGGCCGACCGCCGCTTTGATGTGCGCATGGACCGGCAGTTGCAGAACTACTGGCTGCACGAATACGTCAAGCTGCCGAAAGAACAGCGCGTCGCCGCGCTCGACCAATGGCTCGAAGGCGACGACGAAAAGGCGATCAAGCGCGCGCTCGACCGCATCGGCAAGTCGCGCCTGGCCAACCCCGAACAGCGCGCGGCCTGGCTCAAGGCCGACCGCGCTACGTTCGAGAAGAGCAAGGACGCCGGCAAGGACGGCGCCATCCAGTTCGCGGTCGCGGTGATGCCGACGATGCTGGAAATGGAGCGGGAAATCCGCAGCCGCGCCGGCGAGACCTTGAGCGTGCGGCCGGTGTACCTGAAAGCGCTGGCCGACTACCGCAAAGGCCTCGGCCAGCCGGCCTATCCCGACGCCAATGGCTCGCTGCGTATCAGCTACGGCACGGTGTCGCCCTACACCAAGGACAACGGCGCCAAGCAGCTGCCGTTCACCCGGATCGAGGAAATCGCCGCCCGCAGCAGCGGCAAACCGCCGTTCGACGCACCGCCGGTTCTGCTCGATGCGATCGCGGCCAAGCGTTTCAGCGCCAATCTCGTCGACAAGCGTTTGGGTTCGGTGCCGGTGAATTTCCTCGCCGACCTCGACATCAGCGGCGGCAACTCCGGCTCGCCGGTGCTGGACGGGCAGGGCAAGCTGGCGGGCATCGCCTTCGACAGCAACTGGGAATCGGTGAGCGCGAGCTGGCTGTTCGACCCGGCGTTGACGCGGACGATTTCGGTCGACCAGCGCTATTTGCGCTGGGTGCTGCAGGACGTGTTCCCGGCGCCGAGGTTGTTGGCGGAAATGGGGGTTCCGGCAAGCGGGAAGTAGGTTTGGTCCGCTGTCGTTGGAGTGGTTGTTGTTGCCTTTGCCTTTGCCTTTGCCTTTGCTGTGCGCCGTCTAAGCCTCGCGAAGGCCATAGAAGACCCGGAGGGCGGCCCGCAGGGATGCGGGCCGTTTTTCATCGGGACAGGGATGTCCCGTATGAAAAATCCCTGCGTGTGCATCGCTCGTGCGGGCCCTTGATTCAAAGAAAAGCATTTTTCTTTGGTTACCTTTCTTTTGTTGCTTATGACAAAAGAAAGTAACCCGCCGCTTTAGTGGCGGAAGCTTTTGGCGTTTGATCTGGATCTAGATCTTGATCTTGCTCGAGCGATACGCCGCGAGACCGAAACGACGCGGTCGCGGCTCGCGCCGCTCCTACCCTGGGCTCTAGCCGGCAGCGGCGCGAGATTGAGGCGTCGCGGTCCCGACTTACGTCGTTCCTACAGGGGTGGATTCGCGACGCTCCCTCCTTCAAGCAAGTGCAGAGCTTCCGCCCGCTATGCGGCCGGGTTACTTTCTTTTGCTAAGCCCAAAAGAAAGGTAACCAAAGAAAAGGGCTCTCCTTGCAAGGGCACAAGCCACGAGTTCGCAGCTAGCGCCGGGATTTTTCGATAAGACATCCCTGTCTTATCGAAAAACGGCGCACGTCCTGTGCGCCGCCCTCCGGGTCTCCACTTGACCGGCAAAGCGGTAAAGCAGATCAAAATCACGGCAACAGCAACAGCAACAGCAACAGCAACAGCAACAGCAACAGAAACGGCACGCACATGCGCCACGCGTCGGCCCAAAAAAAGGGCCGGCATACGCCGGCCCTTCCTCTCCCCAATGCGAAACGACGATCAGCGCGGATTGCAGACCAGGTGGCCGGCGCTGTAGCTGGCGGTGCGTACGCCCGACTCGCTGTAGACGCCCTCGCAGCTCAGCTGCGCCTGGCCGACGACCTTGCCGCTGGCGTCGAAATACACATAGAACTCGCCGATTTCGTCCGGACCCGGCGGGCGGGCCAGGGCGACGGTGGCGACGAGGGCGGCGACGAGGCCGAGACCGAGGGCGAAAGATTTACGCATGACGAACTCCCATCTTTGCAAAGGCAGATTGGATACCCGGCGCGGTGACGTACACGGGGCCGGACAGTGGCGTGATCTTCGATGGTGCGGGCGCGCTGTGCGCCAAGCGTCGCTCACGCTCGACGGTGTCGTGCCGGTGCGCCGATCGCTCAGATCGGTGGTGCAGGACGAACGAGGCGATCATTACCGTGCGGATGCGCGACATGGATCGTGCCGCGGCGAAACCGAAGGCGGCGATCGCCGGATCGATCAGATTTCAGGGTCGCAGATGAAATAACCGTCGCTGTAGTTCTTGGTGAACTTGCCCCAGGATTCGCGGGTGTTGTCGCAGCGGATGGCCGAGTAGCCGACCACGGTGCCGTTGTCGTCGTAGTAGGTGTAGAACTGGCCGGGACCGGTGGGGCCGATTGCAGCGACTGCGGCGCCGACCGCGGCGAGCGCCGCGAAGCCGAGCGTCAGAGCGAGTTTCTTGCGCATGGTGTTCTCTCTTCGGATGCCGGCAGGACGCCGGCGCAACGACGCTAGGACCCGGGTCGCGATTTCTCAATGTGCCATCGCGACTCGATTCGTATCTTTGTGACGCGGTTCCGAAGCGCAATCGCAAATTGCTAATTCCTGCACAAAACGCGTTGCGCCCGGGCGAGGGCGGCGGTCGAACTCATGAACGCGGTCGCGCTTGCCAAGCGGCGGTCCGCTGACTTAGGCTGCGCGGGCAGTCGCGGATTCCCATGCCAGCCGGCCCCGTCTCCCGACCCGTGTCAGATGCCGCCTCATGCGGCGCCGCTTCCAGCGGCATCGTGGCCCCAGCTTCAGCCTGAGGGCGCGAGATCCAACCGTAGTGCCGGCTCGCTCGTGCTCCGTGGTCTGTCCCCTACGACCTGGAGCTTGCGATGAAAGTACTGGCCTGCGATGGCATTCACGAAGACGGTCTGGCCCTGTTCCGCGATGCGGGCTGGGAAGTCGTCGTATCCGATCCGATCAAAGACACCGCTGCCCTGGCCCAGGCTCTGGTCGGCGTCGACGCCGTGCTGGTGCGTTCGGCGACCAAGGTGCCGGCCGAGGCGATCGCCGACGCCAGCCAGTTGCGCGTGATCGGCCGCGCCGGCGCCGGCGTCGACACCATCGACGTCGATGCCGCCACCCAGCGCGGCATCGCGGTCATGAACGCGCCCGACGGCAACACCCTGGCCGCGGCCGAACACGCGATCTCGCTGCTGTTCGCGCTGGCCCGCCACATCCCGCGCGCCGATGCCGGCATGAAGGCCGGCGAGTGGCCGAAGGCGGGCCTGACCGGCTTCGAACTCGAAGGCAAGAAGCTCGGCGTGATCGGCCTGGGCCGCATCGGCGGCACCGTCGCACGCAAGGCGCAGGGCATCGGCATGGAAGTCGCCGCGCACGACCCCTTCCTGCCCGCGTCCGCCGCCGGCAAGGGCAGCGTGCCGCTGAAGTCGCTGGAAGAATTGCTGGCCTGGGCCGACGTCGTCACCCTGCACATCCCGCGCACCAAGGAAACCACCAACCTGCTCTCGGAAACGAGCATGCGCGGGATGAAGAAGGGCGCCTACCTGATCAACGCCGCGCGCGGCGGGCTGGTCGATGAGGCCGCGTTGCTGCAGCTGATCGAAGAAGGCCACATCGCCGGCGCCGCGCTCGACACCTTCGTCACTGAACCGCTGCCGGCCGATTCGGCGCTGCGTGCGAATCAGAAGCTGATCCTGACCCCGCACCTGGGCGCCTCGACCAGCGAAGCGCAGCAGGCGGTGAGCACGATCCTGGCCCGCCAGATCATCGATTTCGTCGCCACCGGCGCGGTCGCCGGCTGCGTCAACCTGCCGCCGCTAACCGCCGAAGCCGCGCGCGAATCCGGCCCGTGGATGCCGCTGATGTCCTCGCTCGGCCGCCTCGCCGCACGCCTGGTGCCGGCGCCGACGCGTCTGGAAATCACCTACGCGGGCCGCACCGATGCGCTCGACACGCGTCCGCTGACGCGCCTGCTGGTGGCGGCCTTGCTCGGCACCGCCTCGGGCCGCGTGACCCCGGTCAACGCCTTGCAGGAAGCGGCCGCGCGCGGCCTGACCGTGGCCGAGACGCTCGGCGGCGACGGCGACGGTTTCGACCGCCTGCTGAAGCTGCGCGTGGTCGGCGAGAAGCGCACCCGCGAGATCGAGGCGACCCTGCACCGTGGCCCGCGCGTGGTGCGCCTGGATGGCGTCGAGATCGAATTCGACCCGCAGGCGCACGTGCTGTTGCTGCGCAACGAAGATCGTCCCGGCATGATCGGCGCGGTCGGCTCGCAGCTCGGCGCGGCCGGCGTCAACATCGTCAACTTCGCCCTGGGTGCGGCCGGCGACGGCCAGGCGCGCGCGGCGATCACCGTCGACCGCCCCGTCAACGAGCAGCAGCTCGCGCTGCTGCGCGCGACCCCCGGCATCCTCTCGCTGGCGCAGGTCTGATCATGCGGATCTTGCTTGCCCGTCATGGAGAAACGCCGTGGAATGCCGAAGGCCGCTATCAGGGCCAGGAGGACATTGCCCTGTCGCCGGTCGGCGAAGCCCAGGCCACCGCGCTCGGCGCACGCCTGCGCGACGTTTCGATCACCCGCGCCGTCGCCTCGCCGCTGTCGCGCGCGCGCCGCACCGCCGAGCTCGCCCTCGGCGCCGAGCGCGCGAGCCTGTTGCAGTTCGACCCGGGCCTGATGGAAATCGCCCATGGCACCTGGGAAGGCCTGCTCGCCAGCGAAATCCGCGAACGCGACGGCGACCGCCTGCGCGCTTGGCGCGACACTCCGCATGAAGTGTTGATGCCCGGCGGCGAATCGATCGTGCACGTGCTCGACCGCGCCTGGCCCGCCTTCGCGCGCGCTTGCGAGGGCCTGCGTGCCGACGACACCTTGCTGGTCGTCGCTCACGACGCGGTCAATCGCGTGCTGTTGTGCAAGGTGCTCGGCATCCCCTTGTCGAAGCTATGGACCTTCCGTCAAGCGCCGACCACGCTCAACCTGCTCGAAGGCGACAGCGTGGACACCCTCGATGTGGTGCGCTTGAACGACTGCAGCCACCACACCGCCTTGTTCGGCGAGGCGGTGCATCGGGCCTTGTGATGGGTTCGGGTTGACCGAAACGGGCGCTTCTTTGGAGGCGCCCGTTTTTTATTTGGGGTTGTGCGAGTGTTCGCGACGCGATCTTCGCGGAGGCTGCGATCCATCTTGAAGTTGCGGTTGCATCGGATCGGAGCTTGAAGTTGCATTTGCCTGGCCTGGCCTCGGCCTGGCCTGGCCTCGGCCTATGCCTAAGCATCTGGTCTTGTCTTTGTCTTTGTCTTTGTCTTTGGCGTTGCTGTTGCTGTTGCTGTTGCTGTTGCTGTGCGTCGTCTAAGTCTTGCGAAGGCAATCGAAGACCCGGAGGGCGGCGCGCAGGGATGCGCGCCGTTTTTCATCGGGACAGGGATGTCCCGTATGAAAAAGCCCCGCGTATGCATCGCTCGTGCGGGCCCTTGATTCAAAGAAAAGCATTTTTCTTTGGTTACCTTTCTTTTGTTGCTTATGACAAAAGAAAGTAACCCGCCGCTTTAGTGGCGGAAGCTTTTGGCGTTTGATCTTGCTGGACAGATGCGCCGCGATACCGCCACGACGTGGTCGCGGCTTGCGCCGCTCCTACCCTGACGGGCTTCGGCCGGCATCGGTGCGAGATTGATGCGACGCGGTCGCGGCTCACGCCGCTCCTACAGCGGAAGGATTCGCAATGTTCCATTCTTCAAGCAAGTGCAAGGCTTCCGTCCGCTACGCGGCCGGGTTACTTTCTTTTGCTAAGCCCAAAAGTCCGACTGGATTCCCTTCGGTCAAAGGTAACCAAAGAAAAGGGCTCTCCTTGCAAGGGCACAGGCCACGAGTGCGATGCTGTCGCCGGGATTTTCCGATAAGACGTCCCTGTCTTATCGGAAAACGCCGCACGTCCTGTGCGGCGCCCTCCGGGTCTCCAGGTGTTCTCGCAAGTTCGGTGCCGCGCCAAGCTCATCACGTCAACGTCAACGTCAACGTCAACGGCAACGGCAACGGCAACGGCAACAGCGCCGCCAGCCCCATCGCCGACTTCGACCACGCCGGTACCGTCCATGTCCGCATCGACCCATCACCCCGATGCTTGTGTTGCAATACACCCCGCCGCAGGACGCGGCGCGAAAACAAGGAAGAGCGGTGTCGAAATTCGCATGCAGGACCGCGGCCATGTTGGCCGTATTGTTCGCCGCGCCGGTCGCGGCCCAATCGATCGATGCGGGCGCGGGGGCGTCGATGCCGGCCGGCTGCCCCAGCGGCGGGCAGTCGTGGCCGCCGCCGAAGTATCCGACGGAAATCTTCGGCGCCGCCGGCACGGTGACGCTGGTGTTGGACCTCGACCGCTGCGGTCAGGTCGATCAGGTCTGGATCGAGACCGATTCGGGTTATGAAGCGCTGGACCGGGCCGCGGTGGAGACGGCGAAGAAATGGCGCTTGAGTCCCGAATATCGCGACGGTGTCGCGGTGGCGTCGCGGGTGCGGGTGCCGGTCGACTTCCAGGCGCCGACGCCCGAGCAGATCGCCGCGCATGTGGCTCGCGCCCAGGCCAAGTGGGACCAGGTCTGGCCCCTGGCCCAGGTGCCCGAAGTCGCCGCCGCGCGCGACGGCAGCCTCGATGGTTTCCTGCCCGACGCCTTGCCGATGGAGGAGGGCAGTGTGCTCGAGCTGATCGCCACGGCGCGACGCGAAGGCCGCGAGGTGTTCGGCGGCGAGATGCCGGGCGGCAAGCTGGGCTGGCCGGCGCTGCGCATCGCCGACGACCGCGGCGCGTTTCAGTGGCTGTTGATCGAAGACAGCCATCCGGCGGCGCCATCGCTGGTCCGCCAGCGCCTGGTCAGCGACGGCAAGAAATCTTTCTATGTCAGCCGCGTGCTGTGCGGCGCGCCCAAGGCTTCGGCCTGCGCGAAGCTGGAGCGCAGCGTGCGCGCCTGGCCGCGACAGCGTCCGGGCCAGCCTTTGCCGCAGCAATTGTCGGCCGAGCCGCCGTTGCCGCCGAAGCAGACCCCGACGCAGCGTCCGTTAGGGCCTTCGCGACTGGCCCCGGAGGATCCGAAAGCCCCCACCGATCCGGCGGCGCGGCCGGCGTGGCAGCGCGGCTGAGGCGCCGAACCGCCAGCGCCGGCCGATCAACCCGGCCGGCGTATCTGCGAGAATTCGCGCCATGCAACGCTCGCTCGCCGACTGGCTCTCCCACATTGAACGCATCCACCCCAAGTCCATCGACATGGGGCTGGAGCGCATCCGCATCGTCTCCCAGCGCCTGGGCCTGAAGCGCCCGGCGCGGAAGGTGATCACCGTTGGCGGCACCAACGGCAAGGGCTCGACGGTCGCCTTCATCGAGGCGATCGCGCGCGCCGCGGGCTGGCGCGTCGGCGCCTACACCTCGCCGCACCTGCTGGCCTATAACGAACGCATCCGCATCGGCGGCGCCGATGCCGGGGACGCCGCCCTGGTCGAGGCCTTCGAGGCCATCGAAGCCGCACGCGGCGAGGTGGTGCTGACCTATTTCGAGTACGGCACCCTGGCGGCGCTGTGGCTGTTCGAGCGCGCCAAGCTCGATCTGGCGATCCTCGAGGTCGGGCTGGGCGGGCGCCTGGACGCGTCCAACCTGGTCGACCCGGACGTGGCGGTGATCACCACCGTGGACATCGATCATCAGGATTACCTGGGCCCGGACCGCGAGAGCATCGGCTTCGAGAAGGCCGGCATCGCCCGCGGCTGGAAGCCGTTGATCCTCGGCGACGACGACCCGCCGTCGAGCGTGCTGCGCCATGCCTACGCGATCGGCGCTTCGGCGGTGCGCGCGGGCTGCGATTTCTTCTTCGAAGCCCTGCCGCCGGACGCCGATAAGCCCGATGAGGGGCCGCGCTGGCGTTGGCGCGAGGTCGGTTACCGCGTCGAGCTGCCGATGCCGGCCCTGGCCGCGCCGGCGCAGATGCGCAATGCCGCAGTCGCGGTCGCGGCGTTGCGGGCCTTGGGCAAGTCGCCCACGCGCCAGCAGTTCGCCGAGGGCGTGGCGGCCGCGCACGTGCCCGGGCGCCTGCAACGTTTCGAGCGCGATGGCGTCGAGATCGTGGTCGATGTCGGCCATAACCCGCAGGCGGCGCGCGAACTGGCTGCCTGGCTGGCGGCCGCGCCGGCCCCGGGCCGGACCCATGCCGTGTTCGCCGCGCTCGGCGACAAGGACGTGGCCGGCGTGGTCGCGGCCTTGCACGCAGGCATCGACGCCTGGCACCTGGCCGGGCTGGCCGACAGCGGTCCGCGCGGAGTCGGTGTGGAGGCGTTCGCCGAACGGCTGCGCGACACCGCGGCCGGCGAGGGCAGCCGCCATGCCGACGTCGCCACCGCGCTGGCCGCGGTGCGGGCACAAGCCAATGCCGGCGATCGCATCCTGGTGTTCGGTTCCTTCCACACGGCGGCGGCGGCACTGGCCTGGCTGGCGGCGAATTGAGCCGGGCCGTTACGCGCCGTGCTTTCGTGACGGCGCCGGAGGCCTTGCGGTACCGGCCTTTCGCAATCGGCGATTCTGAATACAACGCTCCGGGCCAGGCATGCACACCGGTGCCTGCCCGCCGCGGGGGTATAATTCGCGCCGGTAACCGGCCCTGCGAGTGATCGAGTAGCGATGGAACCTGCCCTGAAACAGCGATTGATCGGTGCGATGGTCCTGGTCGCACTGGCGGTGATCTTCCTGCCCATGCTGATCAAAGGGCCCGCGCCCGAAAGCGGCGCCTCCGATGTTCCCTTGACCTTGCCGGACGCGCCTGCGGGCGAAACCGAGACCCGCGAACTGCCGCTGGTGACGCCGGGCGATGCGCCGCAAGGCGGCGTGGTGGGCATGGAACCGGCCGATGTCTCGCAACCGGCCTCGGCCGACAGCGACACCTTGCCGACCGTGGACACCGCGGCCGGCGCCAAGGCCATGCAGCCGGCGTCCACCGCCGGCGGCGACTACGCGGTCAGCTTCGGCAGTTACGCCAGCGCCAGCGACGCCGACCGGGTGATCGCCGCACTGCACGCCGCACGCCTGCCGGGTTATCAGGAAACCGCCGCCGGCGCCGGCGGCCGCACTTTGTATCGGGTCCGGATCGGGCCGTTCGCGACCCAGGCCGACGCCGAGGCGGCGCGCCTGGGTTCGACCAAGGTCCGCAAGGACGTCAACGCCAAGGTCGTGGTGCTCAACGCCGACGCGGCCGAGGCCGCCGATCCGGCCGTCGCCACCACCGCGCCGGCCGCATCGGCACCGTCGGTGAGCGCGCCGAAGCCGCTGGCCGAAAGCGCACCGGTCAAGCCGGCGGCGCTGCCGCCGTCGAAGCCGGAGCCACTCAAGCCGGCCGCGACCAAGCCTGCTGAAACCAAGCCGGTTGCGGCCAAGCCTGCCGAAACCAAGCCGGTGGCGACGACCAAGCCGGTTGAGACCAAGCCTGCACCCGCGACCAAGCCAGTCGAACCCGCCAAGCCCGCGCTGAAGCCGGCCGCCGCAGGCACCGGTTTCGCGGTCCAGTTGGGTGCGTTCGGCAATGTCGACGAAGCCAACAAGCTGCGCGATCGCGCCCGGGCCGCCGGCTTCAGCGCCTTCGTCGAACAGGTCCGGACCGACAAGGGCACGCTCAACCGCGTGCGCCTGGGCCCGGTGGTCAATCGCGCCGACGCGGACAAGTTGAAGGCGCAGGTCGCCGGCAAGCTCGGCGTCGGCGACGCACTGGTCAAGCCGCATCCGTGACGGTTCGCGGCGTGACCTGCAGTTGAATACATCGGTGCAAGGCGCGCCGATGCAGGGCGCGCCGCTCGAGCGTGCGCCAGCGACGAGAGGGAGCGTCACGCTATGACAGCACTGGATTGGGGTTTGTTGTTGATCGTCGGTTTGTCGGCGCTGCTCGGCATGCTGCGCGGTCTGATCGGCGTGGCGGTGTCGCTGGCGGCGTGGCTGCTGGCCGGCATCGCCGCCTACGTGTTCGGCGGCGAAGTCGGGCGCAGCCTCGGCGACGGCGAGATGGGCTGGCTGTCGTACCTCGGCGGCTATGCGCTGATTTTCGTGGCGGTGTGGATCGGCGTCGGCCTGTTCGGCATGGTGGTGCGGCGGATCGCGCACTCGGCCGGCTTGTCGGAGATGGATCGTTTGATGGGCCTGGGCCTGGGCGCGGTGCGCGGCGTGTTCTTCGCCTGCGCCTTGCTGGTGGTGCTGGGCATGACGACCTTGCCGCGCGAACCCGCCTGGCGTGGTTCGATCATCGCCGCGATGCTGATGCCGGGCGCGGAATTGATGCGCGCCGCATTGCCGGATGGCATGGCGCGCAAGGTCGACCTGGAAGGGCGCGGCACCTCGTTGCAAGCGACGGTCCAGGCGCAGGCCAAGAATCTGGAAGACAAGCTGCCGAAGTTGTCCGGTGGATTGCCGGGCGGATTGCCGGGCGGACTGTCGGACATGATGCCGAGCGGCGGCGGTCTGGATTCGCTGCCGCAGGCCGTGCCTGAGGGCTCGTCCGGCGGCATGGCCGGGGCCTTGCCCGATGGCTTGGTCAACGGTTTGCCCGACGTGCTGCCCGAGGCGGTGCGCGACATGCTGCCGCAGAAGGGCCAGCAAGGCGCCACGGCGACGCAGATCAAGGGCGACCCGGCCAAGGTCGGCGCCGACCGCAGCAAAGACGAAAAACGCGTTCATTAGCAACAACAACGACTCTCAGCAGGATCAAGCGCTATGTGCGGCATTCTCGGTATCGTCGGCAACACGGATGTCGCCGCTCAGCTTTACGACGGACTTACGGTGCTGCAGCACCGCGGCCAGGATGCGGCCGGCATCGCCACCGCCGACGGCGCGCGCCTGCGCGTGCACAAGGGCAACGGCCTGGTCAGCGACGTCTTCAACGAGACGGCGATGCGCCTGCTCGAAGGCCGCGTCGGCATCGGCCATTGCCGTTATCCCACCGCCGGCAGCGAAGGCTCCGACGAGGCTCAGCCGTTCTACGTCAACTCGCCGTTCGGCATCGCGCTGGCCCACAACGGCAACCTGATCAACACCGACATGCTGCGGCGCGAGGTGTTCGAGCAGGACCGCCGCAACGTCAACACCGAGTCCGACTCGGAAGTGTTGCTCAACGTCTTCGCCCACGAGCTCGACCGTCATCGCGCGCTGACCGCCGAGTCCGCGTTCGCCGCGATCGAAGGCGTGCACCGCCGCTGCGTCGGCGGTTACGCGGTGGTCGCCACCGTGCTCGGCCTGGGTCTGGTCGCGTTCCGCGACCCGCACGGCATCCGCCCGCTGGTGCTCGGCAAGCGCAACACCGGCGGCCAGGACGAATACGCGGTGGCGTCGGAGTCGGTCGCCCTCGACCTGCTCGGCTTCGAGCGCATGCGCGACGTGCGCCCGGGCGAAGGCATCGTGATCACGCCGCGCGGCGAATTGTTCAGCCGCATCTGCGCCGAGCCGCGCCAGCACGCGCCGTGCATCTTCGAGTACGTCTATTTCGCCCGTCCCGACTCGATGATGGACGACGTCTCGGTGCACAAGGCGCGCATGCGCATGGGCCAGACCCTCGGCGAGAAGATCCAGCGCCTGCGTCCGGACCACGACATCGACGTGGTCATCCCGATTCCCGATACCTCGCGCGACTCGGCGCTGGAAATCGCCAATACGCTCGGGGTGAAGTACCGCGAAGGCTTCATCAAGAACCGCTATGTCGGCCGCACCTTCATCATGCCGGGCCAGGGCGAGCGGGCGAAGTCGGTGCGGCGCAAGCTCAACCCGATTCCGCTGGAGTTCCGCAACCGGGTCGTGCTGCTGGTCGACGATTCGATCGTGCGCGGCACCACCTCGCGGCAGATCGTGCAGATGGCGCGCGACGCCGGCGCGCGCAAGGTCTACCTGGCCTCGGCGGCGCCGCCGGTGCGGTTCCCGAACATCTACGGCATCGACATGCCCTCGACCGACGAACTGGTCGCGCACGGCCGTACCGACGAGGAAGTGCAGACTCTGCTCGGTTGCGACTGGCTGATCTACCAGGACCTCGACGCCCTGGAGCAGGCGGTGTCCGGGCCGAAGCATCGCATCGACCACTTCGACTCGTCCTGCTTCAACGGCGAATACGTCACCGGCGTGGAGCCCGGATATTTCGAGCGCATCCAGCAACTGCGTTCGGACGAGGCCAAGAAGACGCGTCGAGCGTCCTGAGCCCGGAGTGCGCGCGGTGACTTCGCTGTTCGACGCCGCGCGCGCCTGCCTGGACGCCGCCACCCCCGAGGCGAAGGTCGAGATGACCTTCGCCGCCGCGCAGGCCTTCGCCCGCGGCGAGCTCGCACTGCCCGACGATGCGCCGCCGCCCGAGCCGATCCGCATGCCGGGCCGGCCGGCCAGGCCGGCGCTGGTGCATCCGCGCGAGTTGCCCAAGCGCGGCTTCGGCACGGCCGACGGCCGCGCCGCATTCGTGCACGCCATCGCCCACATCGAATTCAACGCCATCGACCTGGGCTGGGACGCGGTCTATCGCTTCCGCGGCCTGCCGGCGCAGTTCTATGCCGACTGGGTCGGCGTGGCCAACGACGAGGCGCGGCATTTCAGCCTGCTGCGCAACCGCCTGCGCGAACTCGGCTACGACTACGGCGATTTCGATGCCCACAACGGCCTGTGGGAAATGGCCGAGAAGACCGCGCACGACGGCCTGGCGCGCATGGCCCTGGTGCCGCGCGTGCTGGAAGCGCGAGGGCTCGACGTGACCCCGGGCATGATCGTCAAGCTGCGCTCGCTCGGCGACGAGGCGACGGTGACGATCCTCGAAACCATCCTGCGCGAAGAAGTCGCCCATGTCGCCGCCGGCTCGCATTGGTACCGTTGGTACTGCGAACGCGCCGGCATCGACCCGCTGCCGCGTTTCCGCGAACTGCTCGCCGAATACGCGCGCGCCGTGCTGTACGGCCCGTTCAATTTCGATGCGCGCAGCGCCGCCGGCTTCGACGACGAAGAACTGCGCATGCTGGAAGCCTTCGCCGCGCGTTGAGCCTCCGTCGGCCCCTGTAACTAAAGCCCATCTCCCGCTTGGCACCCGTTCCCGTTGACCGGAGGGCTGGGGGGAGGGCAGCGCCGCAGGCGCCAATGCATCGCTCCACGGCAGCCAGCTGCGCGTGCAATCTGCGCACAGTGTCAGCGCCGACTCGATCAACTGACGCCGTTCTGCAATATCCCGTTCACACCGAGTCGACAGACTTCCGGGCTTCGCTCTGACGCCGCCCAAGAGCGGACTGCGCATTACGCGCGGCGGCCACTCTGATTTGGAAGTTCCCCTGAAATGACGACGAAGACGACGCTCCTCGCCGCCTCGATTCTGTTCTGCCTGTACGCCGGCAACAGCCTCGCCGCAGAAACCGCCACCACTGCCGCTGTCGATCCGGCCACCGCCGCGGTCGGTGCGGGCGCGGTCGACGACGCCACCACCCTCGATGCGGTCTCCGTGGTCGGCACCGGCCAGACCCGCCAGGTGCAATCGCTGGGCAAGCAGGATCTGCAGCGCGTGGCCGCCGGCACCAGCCCGCTCAAGGTCATGGCCAAGCTGCCCGGCGTGCACTTCCAGAGCTCCGATCCCTGGGGCAATTACGAGTGGTCGAGCAAGCTCAGCATCCGCGGCTTCTCGCAGCAGCAGCTCGGTTTCACCCTCGACGGCGTGCCGCTCGGCGACATGAGCTACGGCAACCACAACGGCCTGCACATCAGCCGCGCGATCGCCGCCGAAAACCTGTCCGGTGCGGAACTTTCGCAGGGCAGCGGCGCGATCGACACCGCGTCCTCGGGCAACCTCGGCGGCACCTTGCGCTTCTTCAGCGCCGACCCGATGGCCGAGTACGGCCTGCGCCTGGCCCAGACCGTCGGCAGCGACGCCACCAGCCGCACCTATGCGCGCATCGACACCGGCGACCACAACGGCTTCAGCGCCTACCTCAGCGGCGTGTTCCACACCACCGACAAGTGGAAGGGCGACGGCCCGCAGCGCAACGGCCAGTTCAACGGTAAGTTCGTCTACGCCAACGACGACGTCAAAGTGACCGGCTTCGCCGCGACCTCGCGCCGCCGCGAGACCGACTACGCCGATCTTTCGCTCGAATCCGCGCGCCGCCTCGGCATGGATTGGGACAACTACGCCAACGACTGGCAGCGCGCGATCGACGCCGCCAACGGCAAGTTCAGCGGCGGCGTCACCAGCCTCGACGATGCGTATTACATCGCCCGCGGCGTGCGCGACGACGACCTGGCCTACCTCAGCGCCGACTGGAACGTCAGCGACGACCTGGTGCTGGCGGCTACCGCGTATTACCACAACAACAAGGGCCAGGGTCACTGGGCGACGCCGTACTCGGTCTCGCCGACCGTGCCGCTGCGCATGCGTACCACCGAGTACGACATCGAACGCACCGGCATCATGCCGAGCCTGACCTGGCAGATCGGCGACCACCGCCTGCAGGCCGGCCTGTGGCTGGAAAAGAACGCCCACGGCGTGCAGCGCAACTTCTACGACCTGCAGCGCAACGAGCCGCCGAACGAGATCTTCTTCTACCATAACCCCAGCGCGCGCGTGTTCCGCCAGCGCTTCGATACCGACACGCGCCAGTACTACGTGATGGACCACATGGAGTTCATCGGCGGCCGCCTGGCGATCGATGCCGGCTTCAAGGGCCTGCGCGTGGAGACCGACGGCAAGACTCTGATCGGCGGCGCCAGCCGCGCCAGCGGCAAGCTGGTTTCGGAAGACAACTTCCTGCCGCAGCTCGGCGCGCGCTGGCAGCTGAGCGAGCACGAGGAAATCTTCGGCTCCTACAGCGAGAATCTGTCGGCCTTCCGTACCGGCGTCAACGGCCCGCATTCGACCTCGCAGGCCGCGTTCAATGCCGCTGTCGCCTCGCTGGAACCGGAAAGCTCCAAGACCCTGGAAGCGGGCCTGCGCACCAGCCGCGAGCAGATCGAGGCCTCGGTGGCGGTGTACCGGGTCAACTTCGAGAATCGTTTGCTCGCCATCGCGCGTTGCGCCGGCATCGTCGGCTGCGCCTCGAGCTTCGCCAACGTCGGCGACGTCGAGAGCCGCGGCGCCGAAGTGACCGTGGTGTGGAAGCCGTTCGCCGGCTTCAGCTGGTACCACTCGCTGGCCTTCAACGATTCGCAGTACGAGTCGGATTATCTCGACGGCACCACCCTGGTCCGCACCAAGGGCAAGCAGGTGGTCGATGCGCCGAAGCGTCTGTACGCCACCGAAGTGCGCTGGGAACGCGACGGCCTGTTGCTGCAGCTCGGCGCCAAGTACACCGACAAGCGTTATCTGACCTACCTCAACGATTCGGCGGTCTCGGGTTTCTGGGTGGTCGATGCCTCGGCGTCGTACGAGTGGAAGGAGCTGTCCTGGGCCGATGCGTTCAAGCTGCAGTTGAACCTGACCAATGCCTTCGACAAGCAGTACTTCGGCAGCCTCGGCACCAACGGTTTCGTCGCTTCCGATCCGCGCGGCCTGAACTACACCGTGCAGTCGGGCGCGCCGCGCCAGGCCTTCCTGACCGCCGAGGTGCGCTTCTAAGCAGCTTCCCGAGAAGTAGCTTCCAAGCCGCATCGGTTCCGATGCGGCGGGGCGCTTGGGTCGGGTTCGATTCAAGCGCCTATGCGAGCGCCCGGACTACGCGTCCGGGCGTTTTCGTTTCTGCGGCGGAGCCGTAAGCGATGCGCTCAGTCCAGCGTCTGCAGGCGTGCGCCGTCGCGATCGACGCGCAGCACCGAGCCTTGCTCGTACCAATCGCCGAGCACGATGCGCCGGCAGGCGCGTCCGGCGACGTCCAGCTCGTGCACGGCGGGGCGGTGGGTGTGGCCATGGATCATGCGGTCGATGCCGTAACACGCGAAGGTCTCGGCGACGGTGGCCGGCGATACGTCGGTGATGGTTTCCATGCGGCCGTCGTCGCGCAGGCCGGCCTGATGCGCCTTGCTCGCCGCGCGCGCCTGTTGCGCGAAGGCCAGACGCGCCGCCAGCGGTTGCGACAGGAACTGCGCCTGCCAGGCCGGGTGCCGGGTCTGGGCGCGGAACTGCTGATAGGCGACATCGTCGGTGCAAAGCAGGTCGCCATGGCCGATCAAGGTCGGGTGGCCGTACAACGACACCACCGCGGGGTCGGGCAACACGGTCATGCCGGCGCGCCGGGCGTAGTCCTGGCCGAGCAGGAAGTCGCGATTGCCGCGGATGAAATACACCGGCACGCCGCTGTCGGCGAGGGCCTTGAGTTCGTGCGCGACGAAGGCGCCGGTCTCGGACGGGTCGTCGTCGCCGACCCAGGCCTCGAACAGGTCGCCGAGGATGTACAGCGCATCGGCGCCGCGGGCTTCTTCGCGGACGAAGCGGCCGAACAGTTCGGTGATCTGCGGACGCTCGGCGTCGAGATGGAGGTCGGAGATGAAGAGGGTCGTCATGGGCTTAGTTTAGCCAGGGTCGTTGCCGGGGCGCGCTGTGGGGGAGCTGGCCGGGCGATGGACGAGCGAGTGCAGGGCGGGAACCGGATCGATGCGGGGCCTGGGTTTCACCGCAATCGCGGGACTGGGAGGCGGTGACGCAGGTGCGCGCACCCGGCTCGGCTCCTTGCTGCCAGCCTGGGTCGTGGCGTTCGCCCGCGGCTTTTCCCGACGCCCGTGCCCCGGCTCCGTTAAAATCCCCGGTCTCCCAGGATTCACCGAGCCCCGCATGACCTGCCGCACCCGTTTCGCCCCCAGTCCCACCGGTTATCTGCACATCGGCGGCGCGCGCACCGCGCTGTATTGCTGGCTGGAGGCGCGCCGCGCGGGCGGTCAGTTCATCCTGCGCATTGAGGACACCGACCAGGAGCGCAGCACCCAGGCCGCGATCGACGCGATCCTGGAGGCGATGCAGTGGCTGGGCCTGGACTACGACGAAGGCCCGATCTACCAGACCCACCGCCTGCAGCGCTATCGCGAGGTCGCCGAGCAGATGGTCGCGGCCGGCACGGCTTATTACGCCTACGAGACCAAGGAAGAGTTGGCCGCGGCGCGCGATGCGGCGATGGCGGCGAAGGAGAAGCCGCGTTACAGCGGCGCCTACCGCGACCGCAACGAACCCTTCCGCAACGACCCGAACCGGGTGATCCGCTTCAAGAACCCGCTCGACGGCACGGTGGTGTTCGAGGATAAGGTCAAGGGGCGCATCGAGATCGCCAACAACGAACTCGACGATCTGGTGATCTTCCGCGCCGACGGCTACCCGACCTACAACTTCGCCGTCGTCGTCGACGACCTCGACATGCGCATCAGCGATGTCGTGCGCGGCGACGACCACGTCAACAACACCCCGCGCCAGATCAACATCTATCGGGCGCTGGGCGCGCCGGTGCCGCATTTCTCGCACCTGCCGATGATCCTGGACGAGGAGGGCAACAAGCTCTCCAAGCGCACCGGCGCGGCCGACGTCATGCAGTACCGCGACGCCGGTTATCTGCCGCACGCGCTGCTGAATTATCTGGTCCGCCTGGGCTGGTCGCACGGCGACCAGGAGATCTTCTCGATCGAGGAGATGACCCGTTTGTTCGAGCTCAAGGACGTCAATTCCAAGGCCTCGCGCCTGGACTCGGCCAAGCTCGGCTGGCTCAACCAGCAATACCTCAAGAGCGACGACCCGGTGGCGGTCGGCAAGCACCTGGAATGGCATTTGCTCGACAACGGCTACGACCTGGCCAGCGGCCCGGCGCCGGCCGACGTGGTGATCGCCCTGCGCGACCGCGTGCAGACCCTGAAGGACATGGCCGAGCGCGCCTCGGTCTGGTACCGGCCGCTGACCGAGTACGACGATGCGGCAGTCGCCAAGCATCTGACCGCGAATGCCCGCGCGCCGCTAGCCGAGGCCCGCACCCGCCTGGGCCAGCTCAGCGCCTGGACCGCCGAGACCGTGTCGGCAGCCCTGCACGAGACCGCCGAAGCCCTGGCCATCGGCATGGGCAAGGTCGCCCAGCCGCTGCGGGTGGCGATCACCGGCACCCAGGTCAGCCCGGACATTTCGCATACGGTGTACCTGGCCGGCCAGGCCCAGGCCTTGCAACGCATCGACGCCGCCCTCACTAAACTCCCTGCGTAGGAAGCATCGCGCCGCGATAATGGAGTCCGCCATGAGCACCAGCCACGCCTGTACCGACCCCCAGCACCACGTCCACGACGGCAACGCCTTCGTGCAGGAGGTGGAGCGGGCCTGCGAACAGCGCGGCTTGCGGCTGACTCCCATCCGCGCCCATGCCCTGCGCCTGATCGCCGACGCCGGCAAGCCGATGAAGGCCTACGATCTGCTCGACCAGATGAAGGCCACCCACGACGCCGCCGCGCCGCCGACGATCTACCGCGCGTTGGATTTCCTGCTCGAGCACGGTTTCATCCACAAGCTCGCCTCGATCAACGCCTATGTGGGCTGCCATCACCCGGGCGGCGCCCAGCACGCGGTGCCGTTCCTGATCTGCGACAGCTGCCAGTCGGCGACCGAGTTGGAAGACGAGCGCATCGTCGACCTGCTCGAAGGCCGCGCCCGCGCGCTCGGCTTCGTGCCGCAGGCGCAAACCCTGGAAGTGCACGGCATGTGCGCCGATTGCGTGCAGGCGAAGGCTTAAGCTGGATTCGGGATTCGGGATTCGGGATTCGGGATTCGGGATTCGGGATTCGGGATTCGGGATTTGCGTGACAGCGTAGTCGCGCGAACCTCCCTTAGCTGAGCGGCCACCGTGAATTCGCCCCCTTAAGCAAAGGGGGCTGAGCCCTGCGCGGCACGAAGCCAGATTAGCGACGACTGGCGAGGGGGATTTGTTCTTGCTGTGGCTTCGTTGTCATCAGCAGGCAAAAGCAAATCCCCCGGCCCCTTTCTCAAAAGGGGGAACGTCTTGCCTTGATGATTCGTTCCCTCCGACGAGGGGACAACTCATGCCTTCGCCGGCGCTAATCCCGTCATGACCGGTTTCGCTTCGCGGATCGGCAGATTCGCCACCGCCGCCAACAAGGCGAGCACGATGTCGGCGTACCACATCCAGGTGTAGTCGCCGAACTTCGCCATCGCGATGCCGCCGAACCAGGCGCCGAAAAAGCCGCCGATCTGGTGCGAGAACAGGGTCAGGCCGAACAGGGTGCCCAGGTAACGCGGCCCGAACAGTTTGCCGACCAGGCCCGCGGTCGGCGGCACCGTCGCCAGCCAGGTCAGGCCCAGGCCGGCGGCGAACAGGTAGAAGGTCAACGGCGTCGGCGGCGAGATCAGATAGATCGCGATCATCGCCGCGCGGCTGGCGTACATCAGCGCAAGCAGATGCTTCATGCGATAGCGCTGACCGAGCCAGCCGGCGGCGAGGCTGCCGGCGATGTTGAACAAACCGATCAAGGCCAACGCCACCGCCGAGACGTTGTCGGACAAACCGCACAGGGCGATCTCGCCGGGCAGATGGGTGACCAGGAAGGCGATGTGGAAGCCGCAAGTGAAAAAGCCCACGTGCAGCATCCAATAACTCGGGTCGCGCAAGGCGATGCGCAACTGCGCGCGCAGGCCGAGCTCGGCCGCGGGCGCGGCGGCGACGCTTCCATGCGCAGCGGCGGGCGGCGTACGGCGACGCAACGGCCAGGCCAGCGGCAAGGTCGCGACGGCCGCGGCGGCGAGCGTCCACATCGCCATCATCCAGCCCGAGGCGGCGATCACCGCCTGCACCAGCGGCGCGAACACGAACTGGCCGAGCGAGCCGCCGGCATTGATGAAACCGGCCGCCATCGAGCGTTTTTCCGCCGGCAAACGCTGCGCGGTGGCGCCGATTAGGATCGAGAAACTGCCGGCGCCGGCACCGGCCGCGCCGAGCAGGCCGAGCGTCACCATCAAGCCCCATTGCGACGACACGAACGGCGTCAGCCCCATGCCGGCGATCAACAGCACGCCGCCGAATACGAGCACGCGCCCCGGCCCGCGTTGATCGGCCAGCGCGCCGAACACCGGTTGCACCGCGCCCCAGACGAACTGGCCGATTGCCAGGGCGAAACTGATCTCGGCGATGCCGAGCCCGGTGCTTTGGCCGATCGGTTTGACGAACAAGCCCTGCGACTGGCGGATGCCCATGGTGATCATCAGCGTCGCGGTGGCGGCAAGCAACAGCGGCCAATAGGAAGCGGGCTTGATCGTGGTCGAGGGCGGCGTGGCGTTCATGGGGATCCTGCGTAGGTGGGGATCACGGCGGGGAAGGGGACGGGCGGCGATTCAGAAGGATCGGATCAGTGCGGTCGCTCACGACGTGATGCGAAGGGCGAGGCCAGGCCTCTGGACGCGATGCCGCGGTCGTACGCGCATGCACTCGTTTGCGTCGCTTCAATGGCGGCCGGGCGCTCATGCGCCATCGTCCTGCAACTGCGCGATCGCGCGGTCCAACTGCGCATGCAGGGCGGCGACGCCTTCGGCGCCCAGGCCTTGATCGATCCGGTCCTGCGCCTGTCGCCATAGCGGTTGCGCGCGTTCGATCACCCGCCGGCCTTCGTCGGTGATGCGCAGGCGGCGCTGACGTGCATCCAGGCCGGGCACGCTCTCGATCCAGTTCGATTCGACCAGCGGCTTGAGGTCGCGGCTCAGGGTGGTGCGGTCCATGCCGAGCTCGCGGGCGATTTCGCCGAGCGGACGGCCCTTGCCGCCGGTGCGGCGCAAGATCGAATACTGGTTGAGGTTGATCCCCGCTGGCGCCAGGGCCTGGTCGTAGCGCTGGCTCATCAGCCGCGCCAGCTTGCGCATGCGAAAGCAGGTGCAGACGCTCTGGGTCGGGACGGCGGCGGGCTCGGTTCGGGCGCTCATTAGGTGTATATACACCTATTTGCTTCGCTACCGCAAACGCCGACACGAGGTCGGCGTCTGGGCCACGGGGATAGGTCACGACACGACTGGGAGAGAGATCGTTGAGAACCCCGAAGTCAGGTGGCGCCGATGCAGGAAAGCGCCGTCAGAAGAACACCCGCACGCCGAAGTCGACGCCGCGGCCGGGCAACACCACGCTGTCCTTGAGGAAGGAGGTGTGCACCCGCGCTTCCTGGTCGGTCAGGTTGCTGCCGTTGAGGAAGACCTCGTAACCCAGGTTGCCCGCGTCCCAGTGGTAGGCCAGGTGGGCGTCGACGAGGGTGTAGCCGTCGGTCGGGGTTTCGTTGGCCGCGACCTTGTCCTGCTTCATGTAACGGGTCGCACCGAGCGAGGCGCGCCAGGAATCGGCGTCCCAGCGCAATTCGCCGCCGACGCGGCCCGGCGCGATGCGCGGCAGGTTGCCGCCGTTGTCGAGCTTGGCGCGGACGCTGTCGCCGAACACGCGCACGTCGAACTTGCCGGCGTCGCCGTCGAACAGGTGCGCGATCGCTTCGCCCTCGAAACCGGTGAACTTGGCGTCGGCCTGGCTCCACTGGCGCACCGGGCTGTCGTCTTCGATCTCGCCGGTGTCGAGCAGATAGATGAAGCCGTCGAAGCGGGTCTGGTAGGCGGCGAGCTTGGCCTCGAATTTCGCGCCGTGGTAATGCACGCCCAGTTCGACCTGGTTGGCGCGCTCCTTGCGCAGATCGGCGTCGCCGATCTCGAACGAGGCGGTGGCTGCGTGCAGGCCGTGGGCGAACAATTCCTCTTCGGCCGGCGCGCGTTCGGCGCGGTCGAGGTTGAGGCTCAGGCGCCAGGCGTCGCTGAATTTCCACAATGCGCCGGCCGACAGGCTGACCGGGGTGAAGTCGCGCTTGGCCGCGCCGAACGGCGAGCTTTCGATCTTGTCGACGCGCGCGCCGAGTTCGAGCTGCAGCGGGTCCCAGGTGCGCTGTTCGGTGACGAACAAACCAGCGGCGCGGGTCTTGGTCTTGGGCACGAAGGCCTCTTCGCCGATCGCCTGGAACTTGCGCTCGTAGCCCTGCACGCCGACCGCGCCGACCCAGCCGCCGAACGGCTTGTGGGTCAGTTCCAGGCGGCCTTCGGTGGCGTCGCTGAGAAAGCGCGTGCCGACTTCGTCGCCTTCGAATTCGATGTGCTCGTATTCGGTGTTGGCCACGCTCGCGCGCAGGCCGCTGAAAATGCCGAAGGCCTGGTTGATGCCGCCTTTCAGCTCGAAGCGGTTCTGCTTCATGTCGATGTGTACCGGCGCTTCGCCTTCGAGCGCATCGCCGGGTTCGCCGGGGTTGCCGTAACGGTCTTCATAGCGCGCGGCGGAGAAGCCGAGGAAGCCCAGGTCGCCGACCAGCGAGGCGCCGAGCGCGCCGGTCTTGGTGTCGACGAAGCTGTTGCGCTGGCGGCCGAGCGGGGTTTCGTAATCCTTGTTGTTGCGGTACACGCCGTCGGCATGCAGCACCAGGGCGCCGTCGGCGCCCATCGCATCGACGCGGGCCATGCCGGTGACGCCGTCGTTGACGGTGTCGTGGCGGATCTCGGCGCGGCCGGACACGGTTTCGTCGAGCGGGCGCTCGGCGATGCGGCCGTCGACCACGTTGACCACGCCGCCGATCGCGCCGCTGCCGTAGAGCAGGGTGGCCGGGCCCTTGAGCACTTCGATCTGGTCGGCGAGGAAGGGCTCGACGGTGACGTTGTGATCCTGGCTGACGGTGGACACGTCCTGGCTGGCCAGGCCGCCGGTCAGCACGCCGACGCGCGGGCCTTCCAGGCCGCGGATGATCGGGCGGCCCACGCCGGCGCCGAAGTTGGAGCTCTGCACGCCGGGCAGCTTGCCGATGGTCTCGCCGAGGGTGGTGCCGCGCGCTTCGTCGAGCTTCTCGCCGGCCAGCACCTCGACCGGCTGGGCCAGTTCCTCGGCGCTGGACTGCAGCGGGGTGGCCGTGACGACAACGGCGTCGAGGCTGGTAGCCTTGTCGTGGCGGGTGTCGCTGGCGGTGCCCGCAGGCGGCTCCTGGGCATTGGCCTGGGCGGTGGCCAGCGCGGCCGGCAGGGCCAGGGTAAGGGCGATGGTGAGCGCGCTGCGACGTGCGCCGAGGAATGAACGGATGGGCTTGGGCATGATGAACCGGCTGACGATGAACTGGCGGGGGATGGTGAAATGTTATAAAGTAACGTTTACCGATTGACAACCATCCCAGAAGTCATCCCCCCATGTCTTCATTGCTACGCGGCTTAATCGACCGGATCGGCGCCTTCGGCTCGCTGGCCTGCGCCGTTCATTGCGCGGCATTGCCGTTGCTGATCGCGGTGCTGCCCTCGTTGGGCTTCGCCGGTTGGTTCGACGACGGCTTCGAACTGGCCTTCGTCATCTTCGCCACCATGCTCGGCACCGCCAGCCTGATCTCCGGCTATCGCCGCCACCACGCCGTGCGCGCGCTGTCGCTGTTGGTTCCGGGCTTGAGCGTGCTGTGGATCGGCGTGTTGTACCCGCCGCTGCACGGCTCGACCCTGCCGCACGCCATCGCCATGACCTTCGGCGGCACCCTGGTCGGCCTGGCCCACCTGGCCAACCTGCGCCTGAACCACAGCCACGTCCACGACGCCAGCTGCGCCCACTGAGCGCCCGCCGGAGCGGCTGCGGACGCCTCGGATCGACGCTTGTGCTAGGCTTCGCAGCCTCGCGCGCGGCCGCGCAGCGCCGGACACCCGGCCTCGGCCCCCGGCGAAATCGCCTGCAGCCTGCGCGGACCACCATTCGATTCAACTGTAGAACGTCTTAATTAGGAGCACGACCATGGGTAAAGGCGACCGCAAGACCGCCAAGGGCAAGCGCTACAACTCCAGCTACGGCAACGCCCGCAAGGCCGTGAGCAAGGCGACCGGCACCGCCGCCGCGCCGGCAGCGAAGAAGACCGCCGTCAAGAGCGCGACCAAGGCACCGGCCAAGAAGGTCGTGGCCAAGAAGACCGCTGCCAAGGAATAAGCCGGCCTCAACGCCGACGCTGTTCGAGAAAGCCCCGCATCGCGGGGCTTTTTTTTGTCCTTTTGTTTGCCGGCGAAGGCCCGGGCGACGGGGCGGCGGAAACCCGTTTCAACGGGTTTTCCGCGCCGCGCCATGCCATCGGGCACACAAAGACAAGATGTAATTTTTTCATTAAGATGCGCGCGTTCCCGAGGAAGGGAACGGTCATCACATTTCGAAGGATCAAGGGGATTTATGAAGAAGCAACTCGCGCTGGCGCTTGCGCTGGCCATGGCCTCGTCTGCGGCCGCCGCTGCCGACGGCCTGAGCTACACCCACGTCGAAGCCGGCTACTCGGTGCAGAAGATCGAACTGGTCACCGTTGACGAAGACCTCGATATCGAGGACCCGAAGGCCGCTGGCGGTTACATCGCCGGTTCGGTCGCGTTGAACGATGCCATGCACCTGTTCGGCGGCTACCGCCAGGGCAGCGACGATATCGAAGTCAGCTACGCCGGCAGCTACCTCGGCGAAGTCGACATCGACTCCACCCAGTACCAGATCGGCCTGGGCTACCACCACACGCTGTCCGACCGCGTCGACTGGACCGGTGAGCTGAGCTACCTGCGCACCGAAATCGACGTCGAAGACGAAGAAGCCGTCGAAGGCGACGACTACCGCGCTTCGCTCGGCCTGCGCGGCGACCTGGCGGCGAACTTCGAAGGCTGGATCAAGGCCAACTACACCGACGGCGACGTCTACGACGGCGAATTCAGCGGCACGATCGGCGCACTGGTCAAGTTCAACGAGACCTGGGGCATCGTCGGCGAAGCCGAATTCGGCGACAAGAACAGCCAGTTCAACCTGGGCGTGCGCGCCAGCTTCTAAGCGGGCTCGTACGTGCGATAGCGGAAGCCCGGCGCAAGCCGGGCTTCTGCGTTCTAGCGGTCTTGCCATCGCAGTGGCGATGCCGCAGATGTAATTGGCACAGATGTAACTGGTGCAGATGTAACTGGTGCGGATGTGCCTGGTGCGAATGCAACCGCCGCGAATGCCGATGCCGCGAACGTCCCGCGTTCGCGGCCGGCCTTACGACTTCTGCGCCAGCTTCTCGACCGCGCTCCATACCCGCAGCAGATTGCCGCCGAGCACCTTGCGGATGGTTTCGTCGGAGTGGCCGCGCGCCTTCAGGCCCTCGATCAGATTCGGATAATCGGCGACCGACTTCAGGCCGTCCGGCAAGGCGCCGCTGACGCCGTCGAAATCCGAGCCGATGCCGACATGATCGGCGCCGAGCAGCTTGATGCCGTAGTCGATCTGGTTCAGCACCGCATCGATCTTGACCGCGCGCGACGGGTGCGATTTCTCCCAGGCCTGGTCGAAGGATTCCTGAGACTGCACGGTTTCGCCGCGTGCGCGTGCGGCAGCCTGTTCCTTTTCGAACTTGGCGTTGGCGTCGAAATAACCCTGGGTGTCGGCGGCCGAGGCCGGGTCGACGAAGGCGTTGCCGAACACGATCTGGACCACGCCGCCCTTCGCCGCGACCGCCTTGGCGAGCTCGTCGCTGAGGTTGCGCTCGAAGCCCGGGGTGAAATGGCGCAGGCCGGAATGGCTGGCGATCACCGGCGCCTTGCTGCGCGCGAGCACATCGAGAACGGCGTCGTCGGACAGATGCGAGACGTCGACCATGATGCCGAGCCGGTTCATTTCGTCGACGACCTGTTCGCCGAACGGGCTCAGGCCTTTCCACTTGCGGTGCTTGTCGTAGGACGAATCGCTGATGCGGTTGTCCTGGCCATGGGCGAGCGTGATGTAGCGCACGCCGCGGTCGTGGAAACGCGCGAGCTGGGCGAGGTCGTCGCCGATCGGCGCGCCGTTCTCCATGCCGAGCGCGAGCAGCACCCGTTGGCCGCGTTCGTGTAGGCGTTCCAGGTCGGCCGGCGAACGCAACAGGGCGAACTTGTCCGGATGGCGGCCGATCATCGCTTCGACCGCGTCGATCTGGGTGTGCGCGGTCTGTTGCGCGGTGCCGGCGGCATCTTCGCCGGGCGAGGTGTAGATCGACATGAAGGCGACGTCGAGCCCGCCCTGGCGCGCGCGCGGATAGTCGAACTCGACCTTCGGCGTGTCGACGCCGAGGTCGTTCCAGTGCCGCAGCAGTCCGCTCGGCGCGTCGATATGGGTATCGACGATGATCGCGTCCTGGGCGAAGCGCTGGCCCGCGCTCAGAGGCTGGTCGGCGAGCGCGAAAGGCGACGACAGGAGCAGGGCAAGAGCGAGAACGGTCCGCACGGTACCTCCAGGTAGACAGCGAAGACGGCGTAATGCCGCATCGGGCAGCCAGCCTACAACAGCGCGCCGCGGCTGCCTTGCGGCGGCGCAGCGTATGCGCAGAATCACCGATGCCAGCTCGCGGCTACGCGGTTGCGCTGCTTCTCAAGGGTAGGAGCGGCGTCCTACTGGATTTCCTTCGGTCACAAGCCGCGACCGTTTCCTGGCCGATCGCTGCGCAAGCGCGAGCAAGCCGGCGCAGCCCGGTGGAAGTCTCAAAATTCGATTCGGGACCGGGCCAACGCCGCAGGGAGCCGACGCGGTCGCGGCTCGCGCCGCTCCTACCCGCAGATCCCAGACGGCCGAACCTTAAAGGGCACCCGACAGCAATCGCCCACCCGCGAACACGCGTTGCGCCAGACCGCCACCGAGCCAGTAACACAGCTCCGAGGGGTGGCCGATGCGCCACTGCACGAAATCGGCGCGCGCGCCGACCCGCAGCACGCCGCGATCGGCCAGGCCGAGGGCGCGCGCCGCATGCACGGTGGCGCCGCGCAGGGCTTCTTCCGGGGTCAGGCGGAAATGCGTGCACGACAACTGCATGGCCTGGCGCATCGACAGCAAGGGCGAGGTGCCGGGGTTGCAGTCGGTCGCCACCGCCATCGCCACGCCGTGTTCGCGGAAGGCGTCGAGCGGTGGCAGTTTGGTTTCGCGCAGGACATGGAACGCGCCCGGCAGCAGCACCGCGACCGTGCCGTGCGCGGCCATCGCACGCACGCTGTCGAGCGAGGTGTGTTCGACATGGTCGGCCGACAGACCGTCGAAACTCGCGGCCAGGGCGGCGCCGCCGAGATCGCTGAGCTGGTCGGCGTGCAGTTTGACCGGCAGGCCGAGCGCGCGCGCGGCCTCGAACACACGACGGGTCTGCCCGGGGCTGAAGCCGATGCCCTCGCAGAACGCATCGACCGCGTCGATCAGGCCTTCGGCGTGCAGGCGCGGCATCCATGCGCAGACCGCGTCGATGTAATCGTCGGCGCGCCCGGCGTACTCGGGCGGCAAGGCATGCGCGGCCAGATAGGTCGCGCGCACCTCGACGCCAAGAGCCTCGCCGAGTGCGCGCGCCACCCGCAGCATCTTGCGTTCGTTATCGAAGTCCAGGCCGTAGCCGGACTTGATTTCCAGGGTGGTGGCGCCGTCGGCGAGCAGGGCGCGGGCGCGCGGCAGCGACTGGCGCAGCAATTCGGCTTCGTCGGCCGCGCGGGTCGCGCGCACGCTGGACACGATGCCGCCGCCGGCGCGGGCGATTTCTTCATAGCTCGCGCCCTGCAGGCGCTGCTCGAACTCGCGCGCGCGGTCGCCGGCGAAGACCAGGTGGGTGTGGCAGTCGACCAGGCCCGGGGTGATCCAGCCGTCGGCTTCGATCACGCTTTCGGCCAGGCTCGCCGGGTCGGCGCCGAGCGCGTTGCGCGGGCCGATGTGGGCGATGCGGCCGTCGCGCCAGGCCAGGGCGGCGTCGGCGATCTCGCCGTAGCCCTGCGTGGCGTCGAGGGTGGCCAGCGAGGCGCCGACGATGAGGCCGTCGTAGCGGCCGCCGCCGGCAGGATGGGATGCGGTGCTCATGGGCCGATTCTACATGGGCGATTCTGCCCGGCCGATTTCAGCCAGCCGACCATAGCCAGCCGACCTTGGCCAACCGATCCTGGCCGCCGCGCCACGACGGTCGCATCGCGCGCCCGCGCAGGCGAGAATGCGCGCATGACCACCTCAGACCAAGCCGCTCTCTGGACGCCCGCCGGCTGGCGCCGCGACGACACCATCATCGAACGCATCGTGCCGGGCGTCGCCAACCTGCATTCGCATGCTTTCCAGCGTGCGATGGCCGGCATGGCCGAGCGCCAGAGCGACCCCAAGGACAGTTTCTGGACCTGGCGCGAGACCATGTACCGCTTCGCCGGGCGTTTCACGCCGGAGTCGCTGCACGCGGTCGCCAGCCAGCTCTATGTCGAGATGCTCGAAGCCGGCTACACCACGGTCTGCGAATTCCACTACCTGCACCACGCCCCGGACGGCCGTCCTTATGCCGACCCGGCGGCGATGTCGCGCGCCCTGATCGAGGCCGCGCGCGAAACCGGCATCCGCATGACCTTGCTGCCGGTGCTGTACATGACCGGCGGTTTCGACGAACGCCCGCTCGGCGAGCGTCAGCGCCGTTTCGGCCATGACGTCGATGCTTATCTGCGTTTGCTCGACACTTTGCGCAGCGAGTCCGATGAACTGCTGAAGGTCGGTTGCTGCCTGCACAGCCTGCGCGCGGTGCCGGAGGCGCCGATGCGCGAGGTGCTGGCGGCGTTGCCGGACGACAGCCGCGTGCACGTGCACATCGCCGAACAAATCGCCGAAGTCGAGGACTGCCTGGCGATTCGCAAGGCGCGGCCGGTGCGCTGGTTGCTCGATCATGCCGAAGTCGACGAACGCTGGACCCTGGTGCACGCGACCCATCTCGATGCCGGCGAAGTGCGGGGCATCGCCGACAGCGGCGCGACCGTGGCGATCTGCACCACCACCGAGGCCAATCTCGGCGACGGTCTGTTCTCGCTGCGCGATTACCTCGACGCCGGCGGCGCCTGGGGCGTCGGTTCGGATTCGCATATCTCGGTATCGCCGGTCGAGGAGCTGCGTTGGCTCGAATACGGCCAGCGCCTGATCACGCGTCGCCGCAACATCGCGGTCGGCACGCATTCGACCAGCGTCGGCGAGACTTTGCTGCGCGGCGTGGTCGCGAGCGCCGAGCGCTCGACCGGCTTCGATGCGATCAGCCTGGCCGGCGATTTCCTCACCCTCGACCGCGACGCCCCGGCCTTCGCCGGCGCGACCGACGAGGATTACATCGACCGTTGGTTGTTCAGCGGCAACCGCAATCTGGTGCGCGAGGTCCATGTCGGCGGCCGCCAGGTCGTCGCCGAAGGCCGTCATCGCGATCGCGACGCGGTCGCCGCGCGTTACGGACGGACCTTGCGGGCCTTGCTCGCGGATTGAGGGATGTCCCGATCGGCGTCTTGCGCGAGCGTTGATCGCTCGCGCTCAGGCCGGTGCGAACAGATCGTCGATCGGTACCCGTCGAGGCAGCACGCCTTCGAGGGTCAGCAGGAATTCCTTGGTCGGCAAGCCACCACCGAAACCGGTCAGGCTGCCGTCGGAGCCGATCACGCGATGGCAGGGCAGCACGATCGGCAGCGGATTGCGGCCATTGGCCGCGCCGACCGCGCGCGTCGCGGTCGGTTGGCCGATATGGCGGGCCATCTGCGCATAGCTCCAGGTCTCGCCCCAGCGGATCTGCATCAGCGTGCGCCACACCTGCAACTGGAACGGCGTGCCGTGCGGCGCCAGCGGCAGATCGAATTCCTGGCGCGTGCCGGCGAAGTATTCGCCGAGTTGCTTGCGTGTTTCGAGCAGCACGCCGTTATCGCCCTCGTGCCAATCGGCGCCGCGCTTGACCGGATGCCAGGGTGCTTCGAACTCGATCACCCGCAGGCCGTCGTCGGCGCTGGCGAGCAGCAATTGGCCGACCGGGCTGTCGATGTGCTGGAACGTGATCATGCGGCTTTCCGGGGTTTCTTCGTGGCGCGCGCTGGTGCCGCGACCGGTCGAGTAGTGTCGCCGACAGCGTGACCGATCGGCACCGGCACGCTGTCGCGCCAGACGTGGATCACCGCATAGGCCCGCCACGGGCGCCAGGCTTCGGCGCGCGCGTTGAGCGCCTTCGCGCTCATCCGCACGCCGTCTTCGGGCACCGCTTTCTGCAGCACCAAGTCGTCGGCCGGGAACGCATCGGGGTGGCCGAGCGCGCGCATCGCGACGTAGTGCGCGGTCCACGGGCCGATGCCGGGCAGGGCGACCCAGCGAGCGACGAAATCGTCGAGGGTGCGTTCGGCGCGGAAATCGACGCGGCCTTCGAGCAAGGCGCGCGCCACCGTGCGCACGGTATCGGCGCGGGCGCGGGTCAGGCCGATCTGGGTGAGATCGGCATCGGCCAAGGCTTCCGGTGTCGGGAACAGATGTTCGAGGCCGGCGGCGAAAGGCTTGGGCAGGGCCTGGCCGAACTGCTGTGCGAGCCGCGTCGCCAGGGTGCGCGCGGCGGCGACGCTGACCTGTTGGCCGAGAATCGCGCGCACCGAGATCTCGAAACCGTCCCAACCGCTCGGCAGGCGCAGCCCTGGGCGTTTCGCCAGCAAGGGCTTGAGGCGCGGATCGACCGAGAGCGCTGCGGCGATCGCGTTCGGATCGGCGTCGAGATCGAACATGCGGCGCAGGCGATTGGTGATTTCGAGCAGACGCGCCGGCTTCGGCCCGTGCAGTTCCAGTTTCAGCGCGTGCTCGCCGCCGGGCCAGGCGCTGACGCGCAGCCAGCCGGGCGCTTCGATCGGCCCGATTACCCGGCTGTAGCTGTGCGCGTCGACCACTTCGACGCCGGGCAGGGCGCGGCCGCGCAGGAAGTCGAGCATCGCCGCGAAATCGTAGGGCGGGCGATAGCCCAGGCGCAGGGTCAGGGTATTGCCGTCGCCGTCGGGGCTTTCGTTCGGGCGCCGACGCAGATCGCGCGGCGCCATCCGGTAGGCCTCGCGGAACGTGGTGTTGAAACGGCGCAGGCTGCCGAAGCCGGCGGCCATCGCCACCTCGGTGATCGGCAGGCGGGTTTCGGTCAACAGTTGCTTGGCGAACAACAACCGCCGCGTGCCGTGCACGCCGATCGGCGGCGCGCCGAGGCGTTCGACGAACAAGCGCCGCAGTTGGCGCTCGCCCACGCCGACGCGTTCGGCCAAGGCGGCCAGCGGCTGATCGGCCAGCAAGCCTTCGTCGATGAGCTTGAGCGCACGCGCCACCGCGGCGTCGCCGCGGCGCCATGCGCCTTCGCCCGGCGACAACTCCGGACGACAGCGCAGACAGGGCCGGAAACCGGCGGCTTCCGCGGCCGCGGCATGGCCGTAATAGACCACGTTCTCGCGCTTGGCCGCGGGCGCCGGGCAGACCGGCCGGCAATAGATGCCGGTGCTGGTGACGGCGGTGAAGAACAGGCCGTCGAAGCGCGGATCGCGGCTGAAGCGTGCCTGTTCGCAGACGCGCCAATGCGGCAGCGAGGCGGTCGGGGCGGGGGTGATGGGGGCGTCCATGAAGCAAGGCTAGCACCGGCGAGGGGACGGGACTCGCCGGATTCGGACATCAATACTGAAGGGGGTGTACTTGGCTTGCGGAGCCGATATGCGGGGGAGATCGGGAGCTGGCTTTGGCTGGAGCGGTCGGAGCGACGCGAGCCGCGAGCACGGGGTGTCCAGCTGACGCGGTCCAGTTGCCCGATGCTGTCGTACTAGCTCTAGCTCTAGCTCTAGCCCTATGTCCTAGTCCTAGTCCTAGTTCTAGTTCTAGTTCTAGTCCTAGCTGTTGCTGTTGCTGTGCGTCGCCACGTATTCGCGAAGGCTAAAGAAGACCCGGAGGGCGGCGCGCAGGGATGCGCGCCGTTTTTCATCGGGACAGGGATGTCCCGTATGAAAAATCCCCGCGGATGCATCGAACGTGCGGGCCCTTGATTCAAAGAAAAGCATTTTTCTTTGGTTAGCTTTCTTTTGTTGCTTATGACAAAAGAAAGTAACCCGCCGCTTTAGTGGCGGAAGCTTTTGGCGTTTGATTTAGATATTGATCTTGCTTGAGTGAGGCGCCGCAAGGCCGCCACAGCGTGGTCGCGACTTGCGTCGCTCCTACCCTGGTGGGCTGCGGCCGGCATCGATGCGAAACTGATGCGACGCGGTCGCGACTTACGTCGCTCCTACAGGGGAAGGATTCGCGACGCTTTCTTCTTCAGGCAAGAGCAAAGCTTCCGTCCGCTAACGCGGCCGGGTTACTTTCTTTTGCTAAGCCCAAAAGAAAGGTAACCAAAGAAAAGGGCTCTCCTTGCAAGGGCACAGGCCACGAGTGCGGTGCTGTCGCCGGGATTTTCCGATAAGACGTCCCTGTCTTATCGGAAAACGCCGCACGTCCTGTGCGGCGCCCTCCGGGTCTCCAAGTGTTCTCGCGAGCTCGGTACTGCGCCAAGCTTTCACGACAACGACAACGACAACGACAACGACAACGGCGAGCGCGATTGCCGGGGCTTGGTTTTAGGGTAGGAGCGGCGCGAGCCGCGACCGCGAGGCTTCGTTCTCGCGGCGCTGCCGTCTGTCGCCCTGGTAGGAGCGGCGTCCTACTGGATTTCCTTCGATCATAAGCCGCGACCCCGCAGAGGCGCTGTCGGCTCGGCGCGTTGCGGTTCCGTGTAGGTCCGCGCCGCGCTCGCGCTCAGGGTTCCCGCAACGCCGGCAGCAGCGGCGCGATATCGCCGTCGTTGTGCGCGGCAGGGATGCCGATCAGGCGCGCCAGCAGCGGGTACACGTCGACGTTGTCGATCGCCGGAATCGTCGCGCCACGTTTGAAGGCGGGGCCTCGGGCGACGAAGATCGCGCGCATCGAGGGCAGGGCGGGGTCGAAGCCGTGCGAGCCTCGCGTTTGCCCGAGGCCGTCCTTGGGCAGTTTCTCGCGTTCGATCGCATCCCAGCCTTCGTGCATCTGGCAAACGATCGGCGGGACCCGCGGGTGGGTGCCGTAGTGCCAATGCTCGGGCAGTTCGGCCTTGCGCCAGCAGTCGTAGGTCACATGAGGGCCGAGCAGGCGTTGTTCGACTTCGGCTTCGTGGCCGCGGTTGGGGATGATGCCGATCGATTGGCCGAGCGAAGTCACCACCGCTTGTTCCGGGGTGACCATGTCTTCGACCGCGATGCGCTGGCCCGGGGCGACTTCGGCCATGCCGTGATCGGATACCAGGACGATATTGACCTGGTCGAGTTGCTTGCGTGCGGCCAGGCCGTCGAGCAGGCGGCCGATGGCGGCGTCGATGCGGGCCAGGGCCTCGCGCACTTGCGGGGAGTTCGGGCCGTGGTCGTGGCCTTCGTGGTCGAGAGCGTCGAAGTACAGGGTCGCCACATGCGGGCGCGTCGAGGCGGGTTCGCCGAGCCAGGCCAGCACTTCGTCGACGCGGGCGTTCTCGTCGATGGCGGCGTCGAACGGGCGCCAGCGGTTCGGGCGCAGGCCGTGGATCGGCGCTTCGCTGCCGGGCCAGAACAGGGTCGCGCTGCGCAGGCCGGCTTTTTGCGCGCCGATCCAGATCGGCTCGCCGCCGTTCCACCAGCGCGTTTCGCCGACGGCGTTGCGGTCGGAAATCTTGAAGCGCCCCAGTTGTTCGTCGCTCATGCTGTTGTGGACGACGCCGTGGTGGTCGGGACGCAGGCCGGTGACCAGGGTGTAGTGGTTCGGGAAGGTCAGCGAGGGATACGACGGGGTCATCCACTGCGCGCGCACGCCTTCGCCGGCGAAGCGTTCGATGTGCGGGGTCAGGCCGAGCTCGAAATAGCTCGCGCGGAAACCGTCGATCGAGATCAGCAGCAGCGGGGTATCGGCCGGCGGCGCCACGCGGGTGGGCGGAGCGCAGGCGGCGAGGACGAGAACGAGCAGGGCGGACGCAGCCGCGGAAAGAATCGAACGCATCGCGACATGATAACGGCAGCCGGTTGCCGGCCGATGTCAGGCCGGCGGCGAGGGCGGCCGCGCGGCGAGCGGCCAGAGTCGGCATGGCTTTGGGCACGGCTTTGGGCACGGCTCTGGGCATGATTTTGGGTATGACCCTCGGCATGACTTCCGTCGCTGGCGGGCCGGCCGGGGCGAGTCGATAGTGGGCACAGCCCGCCACCGAGTCGCCGCCATGCGCCCTGTCGTCCGCGCCGCCCGCTTGTCCCTGCCGTTGTCGTTCGCGTTGATCGCGGTAGCGGCCGCGGCGCAGACGCCGCCGAAGCCGCTGCCGGTGGCGCCGCTCAGCGACGACGAATGCGCGGTGTGGGCGCGCGAACTCAGTTTCGCCGCCTCGATCGCCGAGCACGACGCTAAGGCCTTCGCCGCGCATCTGCACGAGCAGGCCGCGTTCGGTTCGGGCAGCCCGCAACCGACCCGCGGCCGCGACGAGATCGCCCAGCGTTGGGCCGGCCTGATCGAGGGCAAGACTCTGCGCCTGCGTTGGTACCCGACCCGGGTCACGATCGGCGGCGCGCGCGATGTCGCCTGGTCGACCGGGCCGGCGCTGTACCAGAAGCTGGAACCCGGCGCCGAGCCGCGTTACTCGATCGGCGCCTATCAGTCGGTCTGGCACCGCGGCCAGGACGGGGTCTGGCGGGTGTTGTTCGACGACGACCTGGTTCCGCGGCCGGCCACCGAGGCCGAGGCCATGGCCTTCCAGAACGGCCGCCGCGAGGCTTGTCCGCGAGGCTGACACGCGCCTAAACGGCTGGCGCCCGGGCAGGTTCCCGGGTCGCGGCGGAGGCGTATCGTGGCTTGGCACACCAGTCGAAACGCGTATCGAAGCCCGTGCCCGTCCACAGGAGCCGTCCCATGAAACGTCTGATGTTCGCTGCGCTGCTGAGCGCTTTCGCGTTCGCAGCGACCGCGCAAACCACCGCCGCGCAGGTCGATGCCCAGGTCGAGGCGAAGGCTTCCGTGCCGGCCGTCGCCGAAGTCGATGCTCAGGCCGACACCCGCCTCGCGGCGAAGACCGAGCAGCGCAAACACGACCCGAATTGCCTGCGCCACACCGGCTCGCGCTTGCAGCCGCGCGGCAAGGACGGCTGCATCGGCGGCGCCGGCCGCAGTTACAGCCGCGACGACCTCGACCGCACCGGCGAAGTCGACGTAGGCGAAGCGCTGCGCAAGCTCGATCCGCGCCTGTACTGAGCGCCCGAGCGCAGCGCGGATCGCGCAACGGTTCCGGTCCGGACGAGAGTCCGGGCCGTCCTGAAGCCCGGCCTCGTGCCGGGCTTTTTTGTATGCACGATGCCCGGCCTCGTGCCGGGCCTTTTTGTGCGCGCCTGTCAGGCCCCGATGCCGTCGAGCAACCGCTGCAGCGAGGCCTCGTAGAAGCGGCGGAACTCGCGTTCGTCGTAACTGAAGCGGCCGGCGCGATACAGCGCGATCAAACCGTGGGTATGCGCCCACAAGCTCATCGCGATGTCCCAGGCATCGCCCGCACGCAGGCGGCCGGCTTGCTGCGCTTCGATCACTACGTCGGCGACCACGTTCAAGGTCGGCGAACGGCGCGCGCGGAAATCCTCCGGGAACCTGCGCGCCTGCTCGCGCCGCATCGAGAATGCATGGTCGAACAGATGCGGATGGGCCAGGGCGTAGTCGAGGTAGATGCGTTGCACCGCGAGCAGACGCGCGATCACGTCGCTGCCGTCGTTGCGTGCGCTCCAGTGGCGGGCGATCTCGTGGAAGCTGTCGTCGCTGATGCGTTGGAGCAGGGCCTCGCGGTTCGGGAAGTGGCGATAGATCGCCATCGGCGTGATGCCGACCGCCTTGGCGATGGCGCGCATGGTCACCGCTTCGACGCCGCTGCGCTCGAACAGGGCGCGGGCGGCGCGCAGGATGCGGTCGGCGGTGGCGGGCGCGCTCATGTATACAGCGTATACATTTTCTCGCCGATGCGGCAAATCGGGGCGGAATACGCGCTTGCCGGCGTCTCGCGGCGGCCGCGGCGCTGGCTAGGCTCGAGAGCGCAGCGCGATAATTCCCGTCTCTCAAGCAGATCGGAATCGCCATGTCCGCCGCCACCCGCAACGATCCCAGCCGCGTCGTCCGCGCCCCGCGCGGCAGCGAGAAGAGCTGCAAGTCCTGGCTCAGCGAAGCCGCGTTCCGCATGATCCAGAACAACCTCGACCCGGACGTGGCCGAGAACCCGGCCGAGCTGGTGGTCTACGGCGGCATCGGCCGCGCCGCGCGCGATTGGGAATCCTTCGATGCGATCCTCAAGTCGTTGCGCGAGCTCGACGACAGCGAAACCCTGCTGATCCAGTCGGGCAAGCCGGTCGGCATTTTCCGCACCCATGCCGACGCGCCGCGCGTGCTGTTGGCCAATTCCAACCTGGTGCCGCACTGGGCGACCTGGGAGCACTTCAACGAGCTCGATAAGAAGGGCTTGATGATGTACGGCCAGATGACCGCCGGCAGCTGGATCTATATCGGCTCGCAAGGCATCGTCCAGGGCACATACGAGACCTTCGTCGAGATGGGCCGCCAGCATTACGGCGGCAGTCTGGTCGGCAAGTGGATCCTGACCGCGGGCCTGGGCGGCATGGGCGGCGCGCAGCCGCTGGCCGCCTCGTTGGCCGGTGCCTGCTCGCTCAACATCGAATGCAAGCAGAGCAGCATCGACATGCGCCTGCGCACGCGTTACGTCGACGAGCAGGCCACCGACCTCGACGACGCGCTCGCGCGCATCGCCAAGTACACCGCCGCCAGCGAAGCCAAGTCGATCGCCTTGCTCGGCAATGCCGCCGAAGTGCTGCCCGAGCTGGTCCGCCGCGGCGTGCGTCCGGACGCGGTGACCGACCAGACCAGCGCCCACGATCCGGTCCACGGCTATCTGCCGATCGGCTGGACGGTCGATAAGTGGCTGAGCGAACAGAAGAACAACCCCGAAGGCGTGCGCGACGCGGCCAAGAAGTCGATGCGCGTGCACGTCGAGGCGATGCTGGCGTTCCAGCAGCAGGGCATTCCGACCTTCGACTACGGCAACAACATCCGCCAGATGGCGCAAGACGAAGGCTGCAGCAACGCCTTCGATTTCCCCGGCTTCGTGCCGGCCTACGTGCGGCCGCTGTTCTGCCGCGGCGTCGGCCCGTTCCGCTGGGTCGCGCTGAGCGGCGATCCCGAGGACATCTACAAGACCGACGCCAAGGTCAAGGAACTGATTCCCGACGACGAGCACCTGCACCGCTGGCTCGACATGGCGCGCGAGCGCATCAGCTTCCAGGGCTTGCCGGCGCGCATCTGCTGGGTCGGCCTGGGCTTGCGCGACAAGCTCGGCCTGGCTTTCAACGAGATGGTGCGCAACGGCGAGTTGAAGGCGCCGGTGGTCATCGGCCGCGATCATCTCGACAGCGGCTCGGTGGCTTCGCCGAACCGCGAGACCGAGGCGATGAAGGACGGCAGCGACGCGGTCAGCGACTGGCCCCTGCTCAACGCCATGCTCAACGTGGCCGGCGGCGCGACCTGGGTCTCGCTGCACCACGGCGGCGGCGTGGGCATGGGGTATTCGCAGCACTCCGGCGTGGTCATCGTCTGCGACGGCAGCAAGGAAGCCGATCAGCGCATCGCCCGGGTGCTGTGGAACGACCCCGGCACCGGCGTCATGCGCCATGCCGATGCCGGTTACGAGATCGCCCAGCAGTGCGCCAAGGAGCGCGGACTGAAGCTGCCGATGCTCTGATCGCCATCGATCGGCCCGGCCGATCGCAGCGGATGGAAAACGGCCCGGATTCCGGGCCGTTTTCGTTGCACGACCGCCTGCTCAGTCCGCCGGCGACCACTCGACTTCGAACAGATGCCGCTGGCCCGGAAAGGCCTCTTGCTCGGACACCGCCGGGCGAAATTCGCCGCGCATCTTCAGGGCCTGCGCCGAGCGATGCTCGATCTCGCCATTCAACAGCTGCCTGAGTTCGTTATAGCGCGGATCGTAGTGACCATAGGACGGGCGCGATTCCCGGAGCACGCGGCCGGAGTGGAAATCGGATTCCCAGCGCCGCCAGATCGCCCACTCTTCCTGGGCCAGGGCGAAGGTGCCCTCGTCGAACGGAGTCAGCACGAAGCTGTCGGTGTAGGCGTATTCGTGCTCGTCGTAGACGCCGCTGAAGTGGAAGGGGCGGCCGCCGTAATCGGCGATGCCGCTGCGCGGCCCTTCCCAATACTCCCAGATCATGTGCACGCGTTCGTAGGCCATGTCGTCGCCGTGTCGGAGGAGTCGAGCGAAGGCCGGTGCGTCGTCGGTCTTCGCCAGTGACGCCATGATACGAGGCGGATCCGATGCGATGAACCCGCAGCGGCGCGCTATGCGGCCAGACCAGGACTCGCCGCTTGCGGCCTTTGCGTTCGCCGCGGCGCACGATGCCCGGGCGGCCCGGTTCCCCGGGCCGCTCGTGGTTCGCAGTCGGATCCGCGATGGCGGCGCCGGGCCGCGCCGCTCAGCCCGGGATCGTCGGCTCGACCAACCGCTCCAACAGGGTCAGCGACTCCTGCCAGCCGAGGTAGCACTGCTCGGCCGGGATCACGTCGGGGATGCCTTCCTGCACGATCTGCACATCGGTGCCGCAGGACACCGCGCGCAATGTGATCGTGGTCACCATGGTGCCGGGCAGGTTGAGGTCGTCGAAGCGGTCGTCGTGGACGATGCGTTCGTTCGCCACCAGCTCCAGATAGGTGCCGCCGAAAGCGTGGCTGCCGCCGCTCGAGAAATTGGTGAAGGCCATGCGGTACTTGCCGCCGACCCGCGCATCCAGCTCGTGCACGGTGCAGGTGAAACCGTCCGGCGGCAGCCATTTCGCCAAGGCGGCGGCATCGAGGAAGGCGCGGTAGATGCGCTCGGGCGGGGCGGTGAATACGCGGTGCAAACGGACGGTGCCAGGCATGGGTAGTCTCCGTAACGAGGTGAAGCCCTCACTGTGTCCGACGAACGCGAGGGGCCTGAATCGACATTCGCATCGGATCGCCTCGCAGACGGCCGCGAGGCGGCGGCGCGCGGGTTCAGGTTGTAGCGCACAGCGCAGGGAAGAGGAAAGCCGGCGCTGTGTCGATCTGTAGTCCTGCGGTTCGTCGTACTGTTGTCACTGGCGCATCGGGCAGGTCGCCCTATCATCCGTCGGTGCGACCCAACAGGAGCACGCGATGAGTCAAGAACCCACAGCCGCCCTGGCCGAGCCGGCGCCGCACACGCTTTGGAGCGACCTGCGCGACGCCGTCCGCGGCACCGATGCGGACTACACCAAGATCCCCTTGCGGCGCGCGGTGTTCCTGCTCGCGGTGCCGATGGTGCTGGAGCTGGTGCTGGAATCGACCTTCGCCGTGGTCGACATCTTCTTCGTCGCCAAGCTGGGGCCGTCGGCGGTGGCGACAGTAGGCCTGACCGAGAGTTATCTGTTCCTGCTGTATGCGCTGGCCATGGGCCTGGCGATGGCGGTGACCGCGGTGGTGGCGCGGCGCATCGGCGAGGGCAAGCGCGAGGACGCGGCGATCACCGCGGTGCAGGCGATCTTCATCGCCGTGCTGGTGTCGTTGCTGCCGGCGCTGGCCGGCATCTTCTACGCCCAGGACCTGCTGCGGCTGATGGGCGCCGACGCCTGGAGCATCGAGCACGGTTATCGCTATACCCAATGGATGCTCGGCGGCAACGCGGTGATCATGCTGTTGTTCGTCATCAACGCGATCTTCCGCGGCGCCGGCGACGCGGCCATCGCGATGCGCGTGCTGTGGTTGTCGAACGGCCTCAACATCCTGCTGTGCCCGCTGCTGATCTTCGGCCTCGGGCCGGTGCCGGCGCTCGGCATCGAGGGCGCGGCCATCGCCACCAACATCGGCCGCGGCATCGGCGTGCTGTTTCAGCTGTGGGTGTTGTTCCGCGGCGGCAAGCACATCCGGGTGACGCTGGCGCAGTTCGTCTGGCGCGGCGCGATGCTGTGGAACATCGTGCGCACCTCGCTCGGCGGCGTCGGCCAGATGATCGTGGCGATGACCTCGTGGATCTTCCTGATGCGCATCCTGGCCAGCATCGGCAGCGAGGCGGTGGCCGGGGCGACCATCGCCATCCGCATCATGATGTTCACGATGATGCCGGCCTGGGGCATGTCCAATGCCGCCGCGACCCTGGTCGGCCAGAACCTCGGCGCCGGCCAGCCGGAGCGCGCCGAGGCTTCGGTGTGGCATATCGGCTGGTACAACATGGCCTACCTGGTCGTGGTGTCGGTGCTGTTCTTCCTCTTTCCGACGCAGTTGGTCGCGTTCTTCACCGACGATCCGCAGGTGGTGACGATCGGCGCCGAATGGCTGCGCATCCTGTCCTACTCGTTCTTCATCTACGGCTGGTGGATGGTGACGGTGCAGGCCTTCAACGGCGCCGGCGACACGATGACGCCGACCAAGATCAACGTCGTGTTTTTCTGGCTGATCCAGATTCCGCTGTCCTACGTGCTGGCGATCACCCTGGACTGGCAGCACTCGGGGGTGTTCTGGGGCGTGTTCGTCTCGGAGACCTCGGTCGGCGTGTTCACGCTGTGGCTGTTCACCCGCGGGCGTTGGAAAACGGCGCAGGTGTAGCGGCGGGCGCCGTCATCGGGTGCCGTCATCCGCGATGGATCGCGCAGGCCGATGCCTGCGCGATCACGCGCCGGAATGCAGATACCAATACGCCGCAGCGCAGGCGGCGATGAAGGCGAGCCAGGCGAGGCCTCCGGCCCAGGCGAACAAGGGGTGGTTCGGCGCACGCGTGCGCAGCATCGGAAACAGCAGCAACCAGCCGGTCCAGTACGACAGCATCCGCATCGCTTTCCACGCCAGCTCGAGACCGGCCTCGAACACGCTGCGCAGGGCGAATTCCCCCAGGAAATCCAAGGCCATGCACTGTTCCCTCAGCCGCTGTCCAAGCGCCGAGCTTAGAGCCTGGCCGGGGCTGCGGAGTGAGCGCCGGCTGAAACGCTGCTGCCCAGCCGTCAGGGCCGGCCGGGTTCAGCGGTCCGACCACACCGCCAGTTCGTAGCCGTCCGGGTCGATGAAATGGAAGCGGCGGCCGCCGGGGAATTCGTGGCTGGCGACGATCTTCGCGCCGGTGGCTTCGACGCGGCCTTGCGCCTGCGCGAGGTCGTCGGCGTACAGCACGATCAAGGCGCCGCCCGGGCGCGGCGCGCCGTGGGTGCTGAAGCCGCCCTTCATGCGGCCGTCGTCGAACTCGCAGTAGTCCGGGCCGTAGTCGGTGAAGGTCCAGTCGAAGGCCGCGCCGTAGAAGGCCTTGGAGGCGGCGATGTCGGCGACGGTGAATTCGAGGTAGTCCAGGCGCAGATTGCGGTCGGAAGCGGTCATGGCGGTTCCTGTCGGAGGGGAATGGCGAATCAGCCGGCCGGGCGCGGACGGACTTGCTCGGCGAGAAATCCGCCCAGCGCGCGGCGGAACTCCGGCGAGTCGGCGGCGTTCGTATGATCGCGCGCGGGCACGATCAGCAGCCGCTTGCGCTCTGCGGGCTGCGGCGTCGCCTCGTACAGCGCCTCGGCGAAGCGCGGCGGCGTGGCGGTGTCGTTCTCGCCGGCGACGAACAGCACCGGCTCGTCCAGGGTGGCGACGACGTGGTGGTTGCCCTGGCCGGCCAAGGCGCCCGCCGGCGCGACACGCCGGACCAGGATGCGCGCCCATAGTTTCTGCCGAGAGCGCATGTACGCGCCCCAGTCCTCGAAGTTGGTCACCGAGCTTTCCAGGATCAAGCCGTCGAGATGGCGCGCCGCGGCGACTTGCCGGCCATGAAGCTGCCCAGCGAATGGCCGTGCACGATCAGCGGCACGGCGCCCAGCTCGGGCTCCGCGCGCAGGCTGTCGTAGACGGCGGTCGCGTCGGCCAGCAAGGCCTCCAGCGAGGCGGTGCCGGTGCTGGCGCCATAGCCGCGGTGATCGACCAGGACGAAGTTGACCGGCGCTTCGGCATAGGCTTTGGCGGTGGTCGCGGCATGCTTGGCCACGGTGTAGCCGTTGCCGCCGAAATACAGCACCGAGGCGACCGCGTCGCTGCGCAGGAAACGCAACGAATACAGCTGCGCGCCGTCGGCGGCGGCGATACGGGTTTCCTCGATGCGATAAGCCGGAAGCTGGGCGCGCAATGCGGCCAGATCGGCCGAGGGCGCCGCGCGCGGGATCACGATGTTGTCCTCGCGCACGTGCCAGGTGCAGGCGGACAGGCCGACGACGAGCCACAACGAACACAGACGGCGGACGAGCTGCATGGTTCCTCCCTGAGAATGACGCTGCGTTGCCTGGCCGGCCCGCGGCGGACGATGCCGTTGTGCGCCGGCTCGCATGTATCGCCGATTGCCCGGCCGAAAGAAAGTGGGCCGGAGGGCTGGGCGATCGGGCGATGCGGTGCGGCGAGTGACGCGCCAACGAAAAAGGCCGCCGGTTTCCCGGCGGCCTTCGCGCACGCGAACGAATCGCGGCTTACTTCGACAGTTCCAGCGCCAGCGAAGAGACCCAGCCCTTGTTGCCGAGTTCGTCTTCGACTTCCCACATCGCACCCTGCTTGGTGCCGGTGGGGTAGAGCATCATGCCCGGGTCGAGCGGACGCACGACCTTGCCGCTGCCGGAGGCGTTGGCGAACAGGCGCGCGGCCTTGACCACGGTGACGGCCTGCTGCGAGTTCGATGCCGACGGGTTGCCCGACAGGCCGCCGAGTTCGGTCACCAGATTGGTGTAGGCCTGCAGGTAGGCCATGGTGATGACCTGGCCGACTTCGGTGTTGGCATAGCCCGACACGCCGGCGCCGCCGAGGCCGCTGCTGCCGAACAGCGCGCCGCTGGCGCCGAAGCCGATGTCGGTCTTCTTGGCGCTGCCTTCGGCCATCGCGACCTGCTCGGACGAGCGCACGTCGGTCACGGTCAGGACCACGTCGGCGGTCTTCTTGCTGAAGTTGAGGTTGCTCGCCACCGCGCCGGCTTTGCCGCCGATCAGGCCGCCGAGCAGGCCGCCGATCGCGTTGCCGCCGGCGTTGCTGTTCTTGGAGATCAGGTCGGGCACCAGCACGTAGTCGGCGGCGCGGACCTGGCCCTTGCCGATGTTGGACTTGTTGCGCAGCTGGCCGCTGGAGGCGAGCTCGCGTTCGCGCATCGCCATGTCCATGCCGGCGCCGCGGTCGACCAGGGTGAAGCAACGCGACTTCTGCACGAACACCTTGATCAGCTTGCTCGGCGCCGGCAGTTGCTGGCCGCTCCACCAGTTGACCGTGTCTTCCGGCTCGATCACCGAGATCGCGCCCAGGTTCTTCGAGCAGGTCGGAATCTGGTTCATTTTTTCCGCACGCAGATCCTGCGCGCTCTTTCTCTGCGCCCAGCTCGGCGCGGCGCTCAGCGCCATGCCCAGCCCGATCACGCATGCCACCGCTTGAATTCCCCTGCTTGCCGTCTTCATCGTTTCTTCCTTAATACTGCTTTCCTGTTTGCCGCGACACGATGATCGCGACGCCTGACGGAGTCCGTTCGTCACCCGGCTTGCGCTGCGCGTGCAGCGGGAGGTCGCCGGGGGCCCCAGACGAAGTCGGCCGCGATGGATCGCGCCCGAGTGGAGACTCGCCCGCCAATGTTAACGTGATCGCCGTTCTATTCAGGCCACCCCACCTGTCTACTCTGACAGGCGGTCGCGGCCGGCGAGACGCGGCTGGCCTACAAGGGCGAGCGCCTTGCGCCGCACCGTTTCCCATCGAGTCCACGTCCAACCATGTTGAGCACCCTGGCCGTCGCCAATTACCGGTCCCTGCGCCAGCTCGCGCTGCCGATGGGCCGCTTGAATCTGGTCACCGGAGCCAACGGCAGCGGCAAGTCCAATCTCTATCGCGCCTTGCGCTTGTTGGCCGAAACCGCCCAGGGCGGGGTGGTGCCGGCGCTGGCGCGCGAGGGCGGGCTCGGCTCGACCCTGTGGGCCGGCCCGGAAACGATCTCTCCGCGGATGAAGCGCGGCGAGGTGCCGGTGCAGGGCGTGGCGCGCACCGAACCGGTGTCGCTGCGGCTCGGCTTCGCCGGCGACGAATACGGTTATGCGATCGACCTTGGTCTGCCGGTGCCGAGCCGTTCCTTGTTCGCTCACGACCCGGAGATCAAGCGCGAGGTGATCTGGAGCGGGCCGTTCCTGCGTCCGGCCAGCGTGCTGGTCGACCGGCGCGGGGCGATGGCGCGGGTGCGCGACGGTCGTGCCTGGCGCGTGGCGGCCGAACACCTGAGTCCGTTCGAGAGTCTGTTCGGGCAGATCGCCGACCCGCAGACCGCGCCCGAAGTGCTGAGCCTGCGCGAGACCATCCGCGGTTGGCGCTTCTACGACCATTTCCGCAGCGACGCGCAAGCGCCGGCGCGGCAGCCGCAGTTGGGCACGCGCACGCCGGTGCTGAGCCACGACGGCCGCGACCTGGCCGCGGCCTGGCAGACCATTCGCGAAATCGGCGATCCGCAGGCGCTCGACGCAGCGGTGAGCGATGCGTTTCCCGGCGCGCGCGTGAGCGTGGTCGGGGATGGCGGACGTTTCCTGTTGGAGTTTTCCCAGCACGGCCTGTTGCGGCCCTTGTCGGCGGCGGAATTGTCCGACGGCACCTTGCGTTATCTGCTGTGGATCGCCGCCTTGCACACGCCGCGGCCGCCGCCGTTGATGGTGCTCAACGAACCCGAGACCAGCCTGCATCCGGATCTGTTGCCGGCCTTGGCGCGGCTGATCGCGCGCGCCGCGACCCGCACCCAGGTCTGGGTGGTCTCGCATGCCTCGCGTCTGATCGCGGCCCTGGAGGCCGAGTCGGCGTGCAACACCATCCAGTTGGAAAAGCAGTTCAGCCAGACCGGAGTGGTGGGGCAGGGCATGCTGGATGCGCCGGCGTGGTATTGGCCGGAGCGGTAGGAAGTGGTGGCGTTAGCGATTGCAATGCCGGCGGCAACGGCAACGGCAACGGCAACGGCAACAGCAACGGCAACAGCAACAGCAACAGCAACAGCAACAGCAACAGCAAATCCCCCCTTGGCCCCCCTTCTCAAAGGGGGGAAGTCCTTGGGCTGTTGCCGGTGGGATCCGACGAGACTGCTTGAGTGGCCGGCTCAGACGGCTTTGCTGTTCCCCCCCCTTTGAAAAAGGGGGGGCAGGGGGGGATTTGCCCTTGCTGTTCCGCTCAAAACGGAGCAGACGGCCCCCTCAATCGCGTATTCCAACGACGCGCATGCCCTAACCGCAAACCACCGTCGGGTTAGCCGGGTCCCACGCCACCAACTGCGGAATGCGTTCCACCAACAAGTCGATCGCCGCGCGCGTGCGCAGCGGCAGGTAATGCGTGTGCGGCCAGACCGCATTGATGCGGCTGCCGATCACGCGGTCGGCGTACATCACCATCTGCAGCTCGCCGTTGCGTACGTAACGCGACAGCATCCAGCACGGCAGCAAGGCCAGGCCGGCACCGGCGACCGCGGCGTCGGCGATGGCTTCCAGGTCGTCGAAACGCAAGCGCGTCTGGACCCGCGGTTCGCGCACTTCGCCGTCGTCGTCGCGCAAGCGCCACGGCACGGTGTGGCCGTTGCGTCCGTACACGACGGCCTGATGGCCCTCGAATTCGTCGACGTTGCGCGGCCGTCCGCACCGCGCCAGGTAATCGGGCGAAGCGCAAATGCCCAGCCGTTCTTCGGTCAGCTGACGCGCCGCCAAGGTCGAGCTGTCGGGCAAACGGCCGATGCGGATCGCCAGGTCGTAGCCGTCCTCGACCAGGTCGACGACGCGGTCGCTGAAGGACAGATCGATGTCGAGGCGCGGATGGCGCTGCGCCAGCTCCAGCATCACCGGCGCCACGCAACGGCGGCCGAACTGGACCGATGCGCTGACCCGCAGGCGCCCGCTCGGCTCGCGCCGGCCGCTGTCCAGCGCGGCCTCGGCGGCGTCGAGTTCGGCCAGGGCTTTGACGCAACGTTCGTAATAGGCTTGGCCGTCGTCGGTCAGGCTCTGCCGGCGCGTGCTGCGGTTGAACAGGCGCGCGCCGAGCTGCTGTTCGAGCCGGGCGATGCGTTTGCCGATCGCCGAACGAGTCACGCCCAGGCGCTCGGCCGAGACCGCGAAACTGCCGGCCTCGGCGGCTTGGACGAAGGCGACGATGCCGAGCAATCGGTCGTTGACGGCCATATTGGTTCCTGATGCGCTACAGAATGTGGATTAAGAAGAGGCACTGCGGATGTAGTGGAAGCGATATCGTAGCGCCACTCGATCGTCCCGGCACCTGTTCCCGACCGCCGGCGATCGTCTCCCCTCACACACAGAGACAGACATGAAGGCTTATCGCATCGACAGTGGCGCCGGCATCGGCGCGTTGCAGCAGTTCGAGCGCGCGTCCGCGCCGCTGGGCGCCGGCCAGGTCCGGGTCCGGGTGCGCGCGGTGTCGCTGAACTTCCGCGACCTGATGATCGCCAAAGGCACCTACCTGAGCGGCCCGGTGGCTCCGTTCGTGCCGGCCTCCGATGCGGTCGGCGAAATCGTCGAAGTCGGCGCGGCGAGTTCGCTGTGGAAAGTCGGCGATCGCGTCGCCACCAGCTTCTTCCCGCACTGGCTGCAGGGCGCGCCGACGCCGTACGCCACCCGTGACGCCTTCGGTGCGGTCGTCGATGGCGTGCTGGCCGAAGAGATCGTGGTCTCCGAGCAGTCCGTGTTCGCGGTGCCCGCGCATCTCGACGACGCCCAGGCCGCGACCCTGACCTGCGCCGGCGTCACCGCCTGGAACGCGATGTTCGTCGAAGCGAAGCTGCAGCCCGGCGCCAGCGTGCTGCTGCTCGGCACCGGCGGCGTGTCGATCTGGGGCCTGCAACTGGCCAAGGCCGCCGGCCTGCAGGCGATCGTCACATCCTCGAGCGATGAAAAGCTGGTCCGCGCCAAGGCGCTCGGCGCCGATGCGACCGTCAACTACCGCACCACCCCGGAATGGCAGAACGAAGTGCGCGCGCTGACCGGCGGCCGCGGCGTCGACGCGGTGCTCGAAGTCGGCGGCAAGGGCACCTTGCAGCGTTCGATCGATGCCGCCGCGATGGGCGGCACCATCGCCGTCATCGGCGGGGTCAGCGGCTTCGCCGGCGAGTTCGATCCGTTCGCGCTGATCACCGGCGCCAAGCGCCTGTCGGGCATCTACGTCGGCAGTCGCGGCATGGCCGAGGATTTGTCGCGCTTCGTCGGCGTCAACCGCATCGTCCCGGTGGTCGATCGCGTGTTCGGTTTCGACCAGGCGCGCCAGGCCTACGACTATCTCGACGGCGGCGCTCATTTCGGCAAGGTCGTGATCCAGGTCGCCGGCTAAGCCTCGTCCGCTCGGGACTACCTGCGGCGGCCGCGGAACATTCCGCGGTCGCCGTTCGCATGCGCGGCGCCGCGGTTGTCGCGCGACTGCGACTTTTCGCCGATGTGCGGGGCGCGGGCGGTGTGCGATCTTGAGCGCATCGCCGCCAGCCCTCGATCGCGCATGAATACCGCCTCCACCTCCACATCGCCCGCGACCGGCGATGCCGTGCGGATCCGCCGCGCCGGCGCCGACGATGCCGGCGCGCTCGCGCTGGCCGGTGCGGCCACCTTCCTGGAAACCTTCGCCGGCATCCTGCACGGGCGCGACATCGTCGAGCACTGCCGCAAGCAACACGCGCAGGAGGTCTATGCCGATTGGCTGGAGGACGCCGGCGCCGCGCTGTGGCTGGCCGAAACGGCCGAAGGCGCGGCCCCGGTCGGCTATGCGGTGATCGCGCCGCCGAAGTTGCCGCTGCACGATCTGAGCGAGGACGACCTCGAACTCAAGCGCATCTACCTGCTCTCGCGTTTCCATGGCGGCGGCGTCGGCCGCGAGTTGATGGAGCAGGCGGTCGCCGAGGCGCGCGTGCGCGGTGCGCGGCGCTTGCTGCTCGGCGTCTATGCCGGCAACGCACGGGCTTTGGCGTTCTATGCCCGTAACGGTTTCGAGCACGTCGGCGAACGCCGCTTCCAGGTCGGCGGCAACACCTACGGCGACGCCATCCTGGCGCTGGACCTGCGCCGATGAGCGTCCTCGTCGAGCGCCTCAGCGCCGGGCGCATCGAGGCGGCGTTGAGCCTGGACGGCAGTTTCCTGGTCGATTCGCGGCTGAGCCTGCAGGCGCGCGACGGCGTCATCGCTTACGAAGCGGTGCCGCTGACGCCGTACCGCAAGCGTTACGGCGACGAGGCCGAGGATGACGACCTGCACGATTATCTCGTTGCCGAGGATCGCATCGCCTTCGTCGCGATCGAGCGCGGCGAGGTCGTCGGCCGCGTGCTGGTGTCGACGAACTGGAACGGCTATGCCTTGATCGACGACATCGCCGTCGACGCGGGCCGCCGGCGCAGCGGCGCGGGTGCGGCCTTGCTCGATCGCGCCATCGCCTGGGCGCGCGAGCGCGGGCACCCGGGCCTGATGCTGGAAACCCAGGACCATAACGTCGCCGCCTGTCGCTTCTACGAACGTCACGGCTTCGTCCTCGGCGGTTTCGACCGATTCCATTACCGCCACGATGCGGCGGTGAGGCACGAGACCGCCTTGTTCTGGTATCTCGACCTCGCGACCCATGGCGTAGCGGGCGGCTGACTCAGACGTTGCCGGCTGGTTGCTGGCTAGCCAATCCCAGGTCCAGGCGCACCAAACGGCCGAGGCGATCGCGCCGTTGCGCACGCAGATACCAATGTTGCGCGAGCCGTTCGAGCCGCAGCGGCGGCCGCACCGGCTCGCCCCACAGCGTGAGTTCGTAATGGCGTTCGTGCAGCCAATACAGCAGGCGATCGAGTTCGGCCGCATCGTCGGGCAGGCACAGGTCGGCATCGGCCGGCGGACGCGGCGAGGCCTGCGGCCCCTGTTCGAGCCAACGCGCGAAGCTGCCATACAGCGTGTACTCGAAACCGGCCGCGCGCATCGCTTCGAGTTCGCTGCGGGTGCTGTCGAGGCAGACCGCCTCGGCGACTTTCTGGAACACCAGCGCGTACTCGTGGCTGCGGTTGCTGCGGGTCGAGGCAGCGGGCAGCGGTTCGGCGTCGCGTTCGTAGCACAGCAGCCGTTCTTCGCGCGCCACGAACAACTCGCCGAGCACGCGGCCTAGGTCCCAGGCCAGCGGCAACATGCGCCCTTCCACGACCACGTTCTCGGCCATCGCGATGCACAAGCCGCCATCGGGCAAGGCCTTGCGCACGGCGTGGAAGATGTCGCGCAGACGCTGCAGGTAAGCGGCGTAGTCGCGTTCGTCGTAGAGCTGGCCCGCGTTTGCACCGGCCTGCGGCCAGCGACAGCCGAAGTAGGGCACGCTGGTCAGGCACAGGTCGATCGGGCGAGGGATCTCGACCTGCGGCAGGCCGCCGACCGCGATCGGCGCTTCGACGCCGTGACGCGCGAGGCGCTCGCGGGCGAGCTCGGCGCGGCCGGCGTCGATTTCGGTGCCGCAGCCCTTGCGGCCTTCGAGCGCGGCGGCGAGCAAGGTCGTGCCGAAGCCGCAGAACGGATCGAACACGCATTGCCCGGGTTGGGAGAAATGCCGCACGAACGGCCGCATCTGGTTGACCCAGCCGCAGTCGCGCCCGGCCAGGCCGTCGCGCTCGCGCAGATCCTCAGGCAGGCGATGCTCGGGCGGATCGGGCGTGAGCACCCACCAACTACGGCTGTCCATGTGCGGGCTCCCAGAGAATGTCGCGGTCGGGCTGCCAACCCGCGCACAGGCGGCCGTTGGCGTGGAAGACGAGTTTGTAGAGATCGCCGCTGGCATGGCGGCGATGCATCGCGGTGTAGTCGGAGGACTCGAACACCACCTCCAGGCCGCGGCGCTCGTCGCGCAGGCGCAGGTTCCAGAAGTAGTAGCCCTCGGTGATCCGTTGCGGGATCATCCGCGGCCACCACGGCGCGGCCATGCAATCGGCCAGCACCTCCTCGATGGCGACGCGCTCGCGTTCGATGTAGCGGCGGCTGGCGTTGTCGCGATAGTCCGGGCCGAGGCGCGAGAACTCGCGGAAGATCACCGTACCGGCTCCGCAGCGCTGCGCCCAGTCCAGATAGGCGTCGATGCCGGCGGCATCGTCGACGCCGCCGTGTTGGAGGATGCAGACCTGACGCAGCGGCAGGGCGTCGGCGATGCCGCGCGCGACGCCTTCGAACACCGCGGCATCGGCAATGGCCTCGTGCTCGCGGAAACGCATGATGGCCTGGTTGCGCAAGGGGTCGGGATGGTGGCGCGACAGCTCCACCCAGGACAGCCCGAAGGCTTGCAGCGCGGCGATCAGTTCGGCGCCGCGTCCGCGGGCGAAGCCGGCGCCGTTGCTGTAGAGCACGCGTTCCTCGACGACGACGCCATCGCGTTCGGCCGCGGCGAGCGTGCTCAGCAATTGCAGGAACCAGGCTTCGTCGTCGCTGGCTTCCAGCCCCGACAGCGACCACGACAGTGGCACGCCGCGCAGCTGCACCAGCGCCTGCGACAAGCTCGCGAAGTAGTCGGCGCCGGGCCGCAGAGTTTGTGCGAGCGTGCCGCCGTCGAGAGGACGCAGGGTTTCCGAACAGAACCGGCACCGCGCCGAGCAGGCGCGCGCCGAAGCATAAGGAGTGAAGGTGATCGGTTGGGCGAAGCGGTAGTCGCGGCCGTTCAAGCGGTGCGAATACCAGCGAGCGTCGTCGTCGCCGGGCGCGCGGCGGGCGAGTTGCGGGGTGGCGGCGCGCAGGCGCTCGAACAAGGGCGAAGCGGCGCTGAGGGGCAGGCTGGCCGGATCGGCGGCGGCAAGCCCTTCGAGAGGGGCTGGCATGGGCGGGTCCTGTTTGGGGCGTTCGTGGTCGGGTGGTCGAGAGCGAGGAAGGCGCGGCTACGGAGTGCGCCTTGTAATGACGCACCCGGCAGCAACTCAACCAAGCCTCACCTCAAAGCCGCGCCGCGTTGGCCAGCGCGCGCACCTGGGCGAAGGTCCAGTCGTTGACGATGCGACCGTCTTCCCACACCGTTACCATGGCATCGTCGAAGCCCATCGGCTTGACCGCTTCTTCCAGCGAAGCCGCTTCCGGCGGCACCGGCACGGTCTTGAAATGGCCGTACTCGCGATGCCGCACCAGGGTCATGCGGCCGCGCTTGCTCGACTTGCCCTTGTCGGTGATCGGGTCCTTGTAGACGTCGATCCACTCGCCGTCGATGCGCGCGGCCGAACACTTGAGCGCGAACTTCTGCGTATCGCGGTCCAGGCGCTGCAGCAGCGCGCCGCCCATGCCGAAGGCGAGGTTGTCGGTGGCATAGCCGTAGCTGGTGATGCGTTCGAGGATCGCGCGGATGCTGGTCGGGTTGATGCCGTCGCCCTGGATCACCCGCACGTGGTTGAGCACCTTGTAGCCCTTGCCGTTGACGGTGTGGCCGAAGGCTTCGTCGAGCATGCTCACGCATTGGTGGACGACGTCGACCGGGTCGCCCGAGTCCGGTCGCACCACCAGGGTCGCTCCGGAGGCGATGACTTCATCGCGCAGGGTCTTGCCCCAATGCTCGCGGATCGCGTGGAAGATGTCGTAGCTGTCGGAGACCACGGCCACGATCGCGCCGGGCTTGCCGAACTGGGTCAGCATGTTGCGATAGGCGTCGACCTCGTGCTCGCGGCCCCAACTGGTGATGGTGCTGTGCTCGGCCGCCGGAATCGAATAGCCCGCCATCGGCTCGTGATAGTAGCGGCGCGCCAACAGCAGGCCGGAGACGGTGTCGGTGCCGAGGAAGTTGACCAGGTGCGCGGCGCCGCCGAACGCCGCCGATTCGGTGCTCGACACGCCGCGCGCGCCGAAGTCGTGCAGCTTGAACGGCAACTGGCCTTCGGGGTCGTCGCTGGTGCGTTCGAGGAACTGGCGGATGGTCTGCTTGGCGTGCCAGCTGATCGTCGCCACCGTCACCGGGTACCACAGGCGCAGCAGCAGGGTTTCCAGATACGACGGCACCCAGTAGGCCTGCGGGTCGGTCGATTCGATCGTCACCAGGGCCTGGTGGGTCGGCACCACCGTGCCCTCGGGCACGGCGCGGATGCGGATCGGCAACAGGCCGCCGTGGGTGTCGACGATGTAGCGCCAGCCGGCTTCGTTGAAAGGCTCGCCGTGGGCGGCGAACAGGTCGCGCGCCTCATCGACGTCGGCGTGGGTGACCGGCTTGGCCAGGTATTCCTTGAGGATCGCCTGCAGGCCGAAGAACACGGTGCGGTCGTGCACGCCGCCGCGCGATTCCACATAGAAGAAGGTGGCATCGGTGCCGGGAGGGTATTGCAGCCAGTGGCTGGCTTTGTAGCTGTCGGTGTTGAGCAGCAGGTTGTCGAGGCATTGCATGACGGGAAGCTCCTTCGCGTCGAGGGTGGCCGGCGGTCTGTCCACCGGCGCGGAAAGCCGGGCGGTCCGGGTGGATCAGCCGCGGCCGAGAAAGTATTCGAGGATGTGCAGATGGTCTTCGTAGAGCTGCGGGCCCATCTCCAGCGCTTCGGCCACCGCGATCCAGCGCGCCTTGTCGGCGTCGTCGCCGCCGCGCACCGGGGGCAGCTCGCCGCTCGGGAAATCGAAGTGGTAGGCGTGGGTGATGGTGCGGCCGCGCGAACTGCGCTCGGGGTGATCGAACACGCGCTCGCTCTTCAGCGAACCCTTCAATACCGGCAGCGGCAGCTTGAGCCGGGTTTCCTCGCGCAGTTCGCGCAGGCAGGCATCGAGCAGGCTCTCGCCCTGGCCGACGAAGCCGCCCGGCAAGGCCCACAGGCCCTTGCCCGGTTCGGCGCGGCGGCGCACCAATAACACGTGGCCGGAATGCACCACGACCGCGTCGGTGGTAACGAAGGTCGGCGGGTAAGGCGCATCGGCCCAGGCCGCGCGGTATTGCTCGATGAACTGGTACTCGGCGACCAGTTGGGTGAACGCCGGCGAGCTCTTGCGGAAGGCTTCGAGCATGTCGAACACCGGGCCGGGCACGTTGGCGCGGATCAGCATCAGGCCGCCGTGGCTGTCGATCTGGTTGGCCTCGAACAGATAGCGGCGCAGCTCGGTCGCCGACAAGGTCGCGGTGTGGCTGACGTCGACCAGCGGCCACTGCGGAAACTCGCGCAGGTAATAGCTGGAGGCGTCCTTGTCCATGCCGATCAGGCCGACCCGCGATTCGCTGCCGCCGCCGTCGTGGCGGACCGCCTCGGCGACGGTACGCTGCACGCTGGCGATCCACAGGCTCTCGTTGTAGAGATGGTCGCGCAGCGGCTGCACGATCAGACGGTCGCCGGCGTCGGCCAGGGTGGCCTGGATCATCACCGCGCGCTCGGCGACGGTGAAGGGGTTCTTGATGGTGCGGGGGGTGTCGGCGGAACCGACCAGGAAGATGACCTTGCGGGCCTTGCCCAGCGCGTGGCGGGCGACGGCGGCATGGCCGTTATGGAAGGGCTCGAAGCGCCCGATGAAAACGAGGTAATCGAATTCGATTGCCATGAGAATCCCTCACGGAGTTGAGTCGCCGCCGGTCTGTCCGAGGGCGTGGAGAAAATGCTACGCCGATGGTGCGCGCCGTCAAGTGCCGGCGTCGCCCGCAGGCTGCGCATACAATCGGCCGACTTTGCATGGAGGCAGCGATGGCGATGATCGTTCCGGAGTTCTGGGCCGAAGCCCGGGTTCACGAGGCCTTCGATAAAGGCCATGCGAGCGGGCGGCGTGCGCTGACGGTGCGTCGCTTCGGGTGGTCCGACGCGAGCCTCGGCGAGGCGCAGGCGATGGCCGATGCGCGGGCGCGCGACGCCTTCGACCGCATCCTCGCCGGCGAGAGCCTGCTCAAGCGCGAGCCGCGCGTGCCCTACGACGCCGAGGGTCTGCCGATCCGCGAACAGATCGTCGAGCGCGACGGCGACCTCGTCGTCACCCGCAACAGTTACGGCGCGCGCTGCCTCAACACGCCCGAAGTCTTGTTCGCCGACGTCGATTTCGACGAGCCGGTCTCGGCCTGGCGCAAGAGTTATTTCTGGACTTCGCTCGCGTTCGCCATCGGCGTCGGCGTGGCGACGCACTGGGGCTTGGGCGTGCTGACGATGATCGCGATGCTGTGGCTGTTCGCCTGGATCGCCAGCGTGCAGTCGCGGCGCAGGCACCGCGCCGACGGCGGACCCGAAGGCCGCGCGACGGCGCGCATCAAGGCCTTCGTCGCCGCGCATCCGGACTGGCATCTGCGTTTGTATCGCACGCCGAAAGGCTTGCGGCTGCTGGTCATGCACCGCGTGTTCGACCCGAACGAAGCGGCGGTGATCGAGTTCTTCGACGCGGTCGGCGCCGATTCGTACTACGCGTTGTTATGCCGGCGCCAGCATTGCTTCCGCGCACGGGTCAGCCCGAAGCCTTGGCGTATCGGCATTCACGCCTATCTGCGGCCGCGCCCCGGCGTGTGGCCGATCGCCGCCGAGCGCTTGCCCGAACGCGAGCGCTGGGTCGCCGAGTACGAGCGCAAGGCCGAGGGCTACGCCTCCTGCCGTTTCGTCGAGGCGCTCGGCAGCAGCGACTACGTCACCGCCACGCGCGGCGTGCAGCGCGCCCACGACGATTGGTGCAGAGCGACGACGACCTTGCCGTTGGCTTGAAGCGATGACCGGCGCGGCCGCGCTCGATGGGCCGCCCTTCGATGGGCCGCCCTGATCAACGGCGCTCAGGCGCCGGCGACGACCTCGATCGTCACGCCCTCGCAGGCCACCGTCTGACCGGCGCGGATCTTGCAGGTCTTGCGCAGCTCGACCTGGCCGTCGACGCGGACTACGCCGCTGGCGACCATCGCCTTGCCGGCGCCGCCGCTGTCGCACAGGCCGACCAGCTTGAGCAATTGGTTGAGTTCGACGTGCTCGTGCTGGGCGTCGAGTTCGAAACGGATCGGTTGCATGCGGGCGGGGTCTGAGCGGGTGGGGCAGGGTCGCAGTGCTGAGACTTGGGCGCAAGACGTTTGCACTGTGGCGGGCGTACTCTCGCGTATGCAGTCGGCCGCCGGAGCCGGTGTGGATTGGATTCCGGCCACGCCGCATTGCCCTGACCACCGCCTCGAAGGACCTAATCTTTATGAAGAAAGCCCAGTACGCGCAGCGCGGCCCGGTGCCGCAGGACGTCATCGAGGCGGTCGAGTTCGAGGCGCCGCCGCTGGGCGCCGGACAGGTGCTGATCGAGGTGCTGGCATCGCCGATCAACCCCTCCGACGTACTCACATTGACCGGCGAGTACGGTCTGCTGCCGCCGCTGCCCGCGGTCGGCGGCAACGAAGGCGTGGGCCGGATCGCCGCGGTCGGGCCCGAGGTCGTCCATCCGCAAGTCGGGCAGACCGTGCTGTTGCCGATCCAGGGCGGCACCTGGGCCACCCACTTGGTCGCCTCGGCCAAGGGTCTGGTGCCTTTACCCGACGGCGCCGATCCCAAGCAATTGGCGATGATCACCATCAATCCGCCGACCGCCCTGCTGATGCTGAGCGAGTTCGTCGACCTGCAGCCCGGCGACTGGGTGATCCAGAACGCAGCCAATTCCGCGGTCGGCAGCTATCTGATCCAACTGGCGAAGCTGCGCGGCCTGCGCACCATCAACGTGGTGCGGCGCGAGTCGGCGGTCGAGGCGGTGCGCGCGGCCGGCGCCGAGGTCGTGTTGGTCGACGGCGACGACCTCGCCAAGCGCGCGCGCGAAGTCACCGAGAAAGTGCCGATCCGGCTCGGCATCGATGCGGTCGGCGGCATCGCGACCCAGCACATCGCCCAATCGCTCGGCGAGGGCGGGGTGCTGGTCAATTACGGTGCGATGAGCGGCGAGGCCTGTTCGATCTCGCCGGCCTCCTTCGTGTTCCGCGACGTGACCCTGCGCGGTTTCTGGCTGTCGCGCTGGTTCCAGGCGGCGACGCCGCAGCGCCGCGCCGAGGTGTTCGGCGAGATCGGGCGCCTGGTCGCGAGCGGGCAACTGACCGCACGGGTGCAGGCGACCTACGGCCTGGACCAGATCAAACAGGCGGTCGCCGCGGCCGCCGCCGGCGAACGCGACGGCAAAATCCTGATCCTGCCCAACGGCCCGGTCTGATGAGGGCGTGCGCATGAGCATCGAACTGCAGATGCTGGCCTGGTCGATCGTGCTCGCGATCGTGCATTTGCTGGCGGCGGCGACCTTCATGACCCAGCAACGCGGGGTGCGCTGGAACGCCGGCGCCCGCGACGGCACTCCCGAGCCCCTGACCGGCGTGGCTGCGCGGGTGGACCGCGCCTGGCGCAATTTCCTCGAAACCTTCCCTTTGTTCGCCGCGGCGGTGCTCGCGGTCGGGCTGGCCGGCCGCGGCAACGACGACACCGCGCTGGGTGCGCAGCTCTACTTCTGGGCGCGGCTGGTCTACGTGCCGGTGTATGCGGCCGGCATTCCCTACCTGCGTTCAGCGGTGTGGACGGTGTCGCTGTGGGGCCTGATCAAGCTGGTCTGGGCGCTGTTCTGAGTCGAGCCGATCTGAGTCGAGCCGATCTGAGTCAGGCCGGGACGGTTGCGGCCGCCGCGTTCGCGCAAAGTGCGCGTTTCGCGGTCGGCGACAGCTGCTTGATCGCGTACTCCGCACGCAGCGCCGACGAACGGTCCGGGTGCGGAAACTGCGCCAGCAGTCGCAACGGCGGGTGCGAACGGGTGTAGCGCGCGCCCTTGCCGGCGACGTGTTCGGCATAGCGGCGCTCCACATCGACGGCAATACCCGTGTACAGGCTGCCGTCGCGGCATTCGATCAGATAGACGTACCAGGCGGACATGCCGCATAGCCTAGCCGGGGCCGGGGCGGCCTGGCCGAAACCGGAGGGCAAAAGTCCGAAGCCCGATAGCGATCACGTCCATACGCCTGCGAACGTCATTGCCAGGTCAGGAAGCGCTCACCACAATGGAACGTCCTTCATGGAGTTGCCGCTTGAACGCCGACGCCGAACCGCAATCCACCGTCACCAACCTGCGTCAGCTTTGCGCGCGTTTCGCCAAGCCCCACCTCGGACGGGCCGTCTGGCAACTGGTCAACACTCTGGTGCCGTTCGCTGCACTGTGGACGCTAATGGCCTGGAGCGTGGTCGGTAACTGGGGCTACGGCTGGACCCTGCTGATGGCGATTCCGGCGGCCGGCCTGTACGTGCGCACCTTCATCATCCAGCACGACTGCGGCCACGGTTCGTTCTTCGCCAGCAGCCGCGCCAACGACCTGGTGGGCCGCTGCCTCGGCGTGGTCACCCTGTTCCCTTACGGCTACTGGAAGAAGACCCACGCCATCCACCACGGCACCTCGGGCAACCTCGACCGCCGCGAGATGGGCGACATCGAAACCCTGACCGTGGCCGAATACCGCTCGCGCTCCTGGTTCGGGCGCCTGTGCTACCGCTTGTACCGCAGCACCCCGGTGCTGCTGGGCGTCGGCCCGCTGTACCAGTTCGTCATCAAGCACCGTTTCCCGTTCGATCTGCCCTTCACCTGGAAGCGCGAGTGGGCGAGCGTGCTGTTCAACAACCTGGCGTTGGGCCTGATCCTGCTGTCGATGGGCTTTGCGATCGGCTGGCACACCGTGCTGATGGTGCATCTGCCGGTGGTGTTGATCGCCGGCGCGGTCGGCGTGTGGCTGTTCTACGTCCAGCACACCTTCGAAGACGCGTACTGGACCCGCAAGGACGATTGGAACTCGCACGAAGCCGCGATCGCCGGCAGCTCGTTCTACGACCTGCCGCATATCGTGCATTGGTTCACCGGCAACATCGGTTACCACCACATCCATCACCTTTCCAGCCGCATCCCGAACTACCGCCTGCGCGAGGCGTACGAATCCAGCCCGCTGCTGCAGGCCGCACCACGCCTGACCATCTGGTCGAGCCTGAAGTGCGCGCAGCTGAAGCTGTGGGACGAAGAGCTCAAGCGCATGGTCGGTTTCCCGAAGCGCGCACGCGTCCAGGCCGCCGGCGCCTGAGGCTGGCCGCGGTGCCGTGCAGCGCAAGGCTGCACGGTCTGGGCCGCTGCCCGGCGACGCGAGGCGTCGCCAGGGCGTGAGCGCCGGCTTGATGCCGCGGCGCGAGCGGCCTGATCGATACCACCCCTGTGAAGTCTGGCGACACTGCCTCGCCAGCGGCGCTCGCCTTCGCGAGCCGTGTTGTGCGGCCGCCTGCGTGCTGCTTGCCTTCCGATCCGATAGCCGTGCCAGGCACCGGCCCGACCGGCGGCGCTTGACTTCGAGTGGGTCGGAATTAGTATTTTAGTTAATTAAACAAATATCCGGGGCCGCGGTTCCCGCCTCATGCAGGACAAGATCTTCGAAGCCCTGGCCTCGTCGCCGCGACGGCAGATCCTGGCCTTTCTGTCCGAGCGCGAACTCAGCGCCGGCGACATCGCGGCGCGCTTCGAGATGAGCGCGCCGGCGATCTCGCGGCATCTGTCGGTGCTGGTCAACGCCGGGCTGATCAGCAGCGAGCGCCGCGGCCAGTTCGTGGTCTACAAGCTGGTGCCCGACAACCTGGTCAACACCCTGACCCAGTTCGCCTTCGAGATCTGCCCGGTCGGCGGGCCGCTCAAACGCGAAAGCCGGCGCGCCAAGAAAGCGGCCGGCTGAGTCTCGTTGCTGACCCCTGACCCCTGACCCCTGACTGGTGGCTCAGGTCGCCGGCCGCGCCTGCGCGCGGTGGCGGTAGAAGTCGAGGATGACCTCGCTGAAATCGCCGATCAGCCAATCGGCCAGCGGCACCGCATACCAGTTGAAGCCGGTGCTGACCCGATAGTCCATGCGGATCGTCAGCACGGTCGCGTCGCCGCGCGGGGTCAGGGTGTAGGTGGTGTCGCGCAGGTCGAAGTAATCGCCGCCGATGCGGACGTGGTCGTCGAGCGCGCCGGCCGGCACCGAATCTTCCTCGAACAGGTACTGCCAGCGCACGTAGCGTTGCGGCTGCCAGTCGCTGGACATCTGGCGGAAGTGGATGCCCTTGCCCATGCGCACCTCGCGCACCAGGCCGGTGTCGGTGCGATGGGTGACGCCGGCGAGCGGGGTGGGCACGCCGATGCGGTACATCCAGGCGCGATCGACTTCGGCCGACTGGATATGGTCGGCATCGAGCAGGTGCTTCCAGACCTCGGCCGGCGTCGCCTGGATCACCGCGCTGCGCTCGACGTGTTCGAAGCGTTGCGGCGTCTCGTGGCCGACGCCGAACGCCGCCAGCACCACCGGCAGGGCGACGAAGCTGTAGACCGTCGGGGTGGTGGAGCGTTTGTTGAGGCGGCAGATCGCTCCCATCACCACGCCCCCCAGCCCGCCCATGACTGCGAACAAGGGCAGGGCCATCAGCACGCAAATCAGCCCCTCCAGCATCATGAACATGCTGCCGAGCACGCAAAGCGACACGCTGAGCATCGGCATGAAGAAGTGATACCCGATGCCGCGCGGTTTGATCCGCTCGGCCAGATACACGGTGACCGCGCCGATCGCGAACGGCGCAAGCACGATGAACACCCACAGCATGGTCGCGAAGGCGCTGCCGGGTTCACCATCGAAGGCCAAGCGCAGCAGCAGCCCGATCAGGGCGCCGCCCAGTACCGGCGCGATGCCGGCCAAGACGGCAAGGCCGGGACTCAGGCGCCGCGACGGCGGTGCAGTCGCAGGTTGCGGCAAAGGTCTGGGCAGCGGTGGCGGGGCAGGCAACGGCGGCAGTTCGGGCGGTTCGGTGCTCATGGGACGGTCCGGGTGAGTCGAGTGGGCGCGGTATCGGCGAATGCCGCCGCGGAGGTCGGTTCCAGGCGATGCAGTTCCTCGCGCGGCGGCAGGTCCTCGGGCAGGCGCAAGCGCCAGACCAGGCCGATGCGTTCGCACGCGCGCAGGAACCACCAGCCCGGGTCCCATTCGCCGGCATACAGGCCGAGCCGCGCCGAACCCGGAAAGGCGTGGTGATTGTTGTGCCAGCACTCGCCCATGGTCAGCAGCGACACGAAGCGCACGTTGCGGCCCTGCACCGCGGCGCCGCGGACCTCGTGGTGCATGCCGCCGTGGTTGTGGGCGAAGTAGCCGACCAGCCAATGGCCGAACACGCCGGCGGTGACCCGGGCGCAGACGCCCCAGAACACCCAGCCCCAACCGCCGATGGCGAAGAAGGCCAGCGCCCATGGCAGGTGCTGCCACATCCAGGTGCGTTGCAGGAAACGGTAGTAGCGATCGTCGCCGATGCGCGCCTCGATCTCGATGCGCGGCGGCGCGCTCAGGCGCAGCTCGCAATGCAGTTGCCACCAGGCATCGATGGCGAAGGGCTGGCGATGGGCGAGGTAGTCGTGACAGCCGGGCAGGCGCTGGGCGTAGTCGCGCAGGTCGTGGGTGCGCACCAGGCCGATCGGACCGGCCAGGCCGACCTGCACGCCGCAGTACACCAGCAGATATTCCAGCCACTTCGGGCAGCCGAAACTGTCGTGGATCAGCTTGCGATGCATGCCGAGCGAATGGCCCAGCAGGAGCACGGTCGCGGTCGACACCACGAACAAGGCGAACGCCGGCCAGCTGAAGGTGGCGATGCCGCCGACCACCGCGCCCAGCGCCATCGTGGTGAACCACAGCGAGCGCACCGGCTCCCAGACCACGCGGCCGTCGCTGACGCTGCGGATCGAGTCGAGTCGGTCGGCCTGCGACTGGACGCGATGCGATCGCAGGCTGTCGGGCAATGCGTTCATGACCTCTCCCTGGTGAACGTGTCGTGCGGTGGTATCGAGCGGTGACGCCGAGCCTGCCGAGCGGGCGAGAGCCGCTGCGGCCCGAGCCCCGTACCGCTGCAGGTATTCAGCAATTAACTAATTTGCTAAATGATTCTTCCGCCATCGGGCAGCGTCAAGCGCTTGCCGACGAGCGGTCGGGGCAGGGCGGCAGGGGTAAGCGGGCGCGCGATCGCGTGCTCTTGTCGTCGCGCGATGCCGGCGACGCGTCGCCGACGGCTTGCGTCGAGGCTGTCTTGCTGATGCGGATACCGCGGCGCGGCTCAGCCGTAATCGATCGCCAGCACTTCGATCGCGAGATCGCCGGCAGGCCGCTTCCAGACCACGCTGTCGCCGACGCGCGCGCCGTGCAGGGCGCGCGCGAGCGGCGACACCCAGCTGATCAGGTCGAGCTCCGGGTCGGCTTCGTCTTCGCCGACGATGCGGTAGCGGTATTCGCGGCCGTCGTCGTCGACCACCTCGACCCGCGCGCCGAACGCGATCAGTTCGGCCGGCTGGCGCTCGGGCGCGATGGTGATCGCGCCGAGGATGCGCGCCTGCAGCCAGCGCAGTTCGCGTTCGATGTGGGCGGCTTCGAGCCGGGCCCCGACCGCGTTCGCGTCGATCTCGCCCAGGCGCCGGCCGGCATCGTCCAGGCGCGTGCGCAGCAAGGCCATGCCGCGCGGCGTGACGTAGTTGGGATGCTCGCTGATCGGCAGTTCGGGCAGATCGCCGGCGTTTTCGTCGCCGTCGCCTTCTTTCACGAAAGCTCGGCTCATGGGTGTACGCAAGACGGAATCATGCGGCCAGCATAGGCGGCGCCGCGTTGCCGCCGGGTGAGCGCGCGACAGCGGGTGCGCTCCATAGCGCGGCACTCGCGCTTATTGGACGAAGTCGAACAGGCGATAGATCCACGACACCTGGTAAATCAGGCTGGCGGCGACGAAGACGCGATGGAAGGTTTCCGAGCGGGTGCGGATGGCGACCAGGCACAGCAGCACGTAGCTCAGGTTGCGCAGCGGGTACTCGATGCCGAAGCTGTCGAAATAGGCGCGGCCCTTGATCAGGGTGTCGCCGAAATCGATCAGGTAGGACACCGCCATGATCCCGAAGAACCATTTGCGCCGCGACTGGAAATACTCCCGCCAACTGCCGTAGTCGCCGATATCGTCGGGAAACAGCAAGGTGCACAACAGATACAGCACCACCACGTACAGGATCAGGAAGGCGTAGGCGACGAAGCTCCAGTGCACGTGGTGGACCAGGCGGAACTCCCACCACCAGAAATGCGCGAGCAGGGTGAACATCGAGATCGCCCAGGCGATGTGCACACCGTAGACGCGGTCGCGGCCCGGGTGCTGGACGAAGCGGGCCAGGCCCTTGAGCAGGGTGGTGATGGCCAGGCCCAGGACGATGCCGAGCAGAACGCGGATATGCAGGAACTGATCCATGGCGGGCCTCCAGGCCGGCTCGGGCGAGCATGTTTGTGTGAGCATGAGCGGGCGAGCATGTTCGACTGAGCATGAGCTGGCGAGCATGCCGGGCCGGCGCTGTGGCGGCGCCGGCGACCGCAGCAGCATAGGCCGGACCGCCCCGATCCGGTGCGGCGACGGCGGAAAAGCGTGCTGCCGAGCCCAAGCTCGGCCCGAAGCTGCGATCATGGCGCATGAACGATCCGATCTCGCCCACCGCGGCCTTGGCGACTGCCGACTCCTTGGCCTTCGACTCCCTCTCCCTTTCGCCGGCCCTGCTGCAGGGCGTGGCCGCGCTCGGCTACACCACGATGACGCCGATCCAGGCGCGCGCGCTGCCGGCGATCCTCGATGGCCGCGACCTGATCGCGCAGGCGCCGACCGGCAGCGGCAAGACCGCCGCCTTCGGCCTGGGCCTGCTGCAGCGGCTCGACCCCGCCGCGATCAAGACCCAGGCGCTGGTGCTGTGCCCGACCCGCGAACTCGCCGACCAGGTCGGCCAGCAGCTGCGCAAACTCGCCTTCGCGATCCCGAATCTGAAAGTGTCGGTGCTGTGCGGCGGCATGGCCTTGGGGCCGCAACTGGCCTCGCTGGAGCACGCGCCGCACGTGGTGGTCGGCACGCCCGGCCGCTTGCAGGAACTGCTGCGCAAGAAGGCCTTGAAGCTCGACGGCGTGCGCACCCTGGTGTTCGACGAGGCCGACCGCATGCTCGACATGGGCTTCGAAGAGCCGATGCGCGAGATCGTCGCCAAGACCCCGAAGACCCGCCAGAGCCTGCTGTTCTCGGCGACTTTCCCGGATGCGATCCGCGACCTCGCCCGCGGCGCGATGCGCGAGCCGGCCGAAGTCACGGTCGAGGGCGAAGCCTCCGCGCTGCAGATCGAACAGTATTTCTACGAAGTCGAAGCGGCCAAGAAGACCCCGTTGCTGGCGGCGCTGCTGCTGGAGTACCGCCCGGATTCCTGCGTGGTGTTCTGCAATATGCGCAAGGACACCGAGGAAGTCGTGGGCTCGCTGAGCCACTACGGCTTCACCGCGCTGGCCCTGCACGGCGAGATGGAACAGCGCGACCGCGACGAGGTGCTGGTGCGCTTCGCCAACCGCAGCTGCAACGTGCTGGTCGCCAGCGACGTGGCCGCGCGCGGGCTCGATGTCGAGGAACTCGCGGCGGTGGTGAACTACGACCTGCCGACCGACCCGGACGTATACGTGCACCGCATCGGCCGCACCGGCCGCGCCGGGCGCGGCGGCATCGCCCTGAGCCTGTGCGGGCCGCGCGAGGGCGGGCGTGCCGAGCAGATCCAGGAACGCCAGGGCGCGCCGCTGGCCTGGCGCCGCGCCGTGCCGCTGGCCGGCAAGGCCAAGAACGCGCCGGTCGCGCCGATGGAAACCCTGCGCATCGATGCCGGCAAGACCGACAAGCTGCGGCCGGGCGACATCCTCGGCGCCCTGACCGGCGATGCCGGGCTCAAGGCCGATGCGATCGGCAAGATCAACGTCTACGCGACGCGCTCGTACGTGGCGGTGGCGCGCGCGCAGGCCGGCGCCGCGCTCGCGCGCCTGCGCGAAGGCAAGATCAAGGGCCGCAAATTCCGGGTCAACCGGATCTAGTCAGGATGGTCTGAGCAGGATGAGCCGATCGGGTTGATTCGATCGGGTTGATCCGAGCTGCGCGATCGGATCGATGCGATCCGATCGGCATGGGCGAACGCAAGCGAGCCGGTCGAGCCGACCGGCCGCAGCGCCGCACTCGCTACTTGCCGTTGAGGCTGTACTTGCCAGGGCCGAACAAGGCCAGCGCGACCGCGCTGGCCAGGAACATCGCCTGCAGTTCCAGCGCCCAACCGCCTTGCTCGTTGAGCTGGCCGATCTGGCCCAGGTGCACCAGGCCCAGCGCGACCAACATATTGGCCGCGATCAAGGCCGCACCGATGCGGGCGTGATAGCCGACGATCAGCAACACCGGCGCAAGCACCTCGCCGATCAACACGCCGTAGCCGAGGAAACCCGGCAAGCCCTGCGATTCGACCAGACCGACGATGCCGGCGGTGCCGCCGCGCAGCTTGGCGATGCCGTGCAGGAGGATCAGCACGCCTAGCGCGAGACGAAGAATCAGCTTGCCCAGGTCCTGGTGCTTGTCGGCGTTCATGGCGTCTCCGATGCGGGCCGCCGCGAGGGCGGGTCGCCCGCATCATAGGCCAGGCCTGGGCGGCGCTTGCTGCGCTGCGGTATGGCCAGGCCGGCCGTGCTGGGGGCACGGCCGGCCTGGCGCGCTGAGCGTCGCAGCGGGTCGGTCAGCGCAGGGCGCGTAAGGTCACGGTCAGCGTGTCCGGGTCGCCCGAACGCGCCGCGCCGCTGAAGTCCTGACCGCCGCTCGGCGAGACGTCGTCGTACGGAAAGGCGTAACCGCGGTTGTCGGGCAGGCGCTCGTGCACCAGGCGCGCGTAGTGATTGGTCTGGGCATTGCGATAGAAGCGGCTGGCGATTTCGCCGTTGGGCTGGTCCGCGTTGTCGAGCAGGGTGGTGCGGTTCAAGGCCGCGGCCAGGCGCGGAATGATCGCCTTGCGCGCCTCGCTGGCGCCGGCGAGGCTGAAGGGGCCGCTGTCGCAGCTCAGCACGTCGGCGGTGCTTGGGCGGGCGAAGCTCTCGCCGTTGTTGAAACGCAATAGACCGTCGCCGCCGACGCGCGCGGTCAGGCGGCCGAAGCCGGACTGGGTGTCGACGCTCAGGGTGGTCGAGGCGTACTTGCTCCAGACCGCATTGATGTAGCCGCTCAGATAGTTCTGGAAGCGGCCGGCCTGGTAGTGGGCGCTCATCGCGCGCAGGTTGAGGCCGTTGCTGCCGCGCTGGATCAGCGAATCCCAGGCCGAACCCTCGCGGCTGGCCTGTTGTTGCAGCGCGTAGCAGATCGGATCGAGCGCGCCGGCGGGCAGGCCGGGGATGGTTTCGACCCGGCCCGACAGCGAGCGCAGCGACAAACCCAGGGGCGCGGCGACGAAATCGACGTAGCTGATGTTGGAGAACAGCTCGTATTCGTTGAAGGTGAATTCGGCGAAGGTCCAGTTCTTGTTGAAGTTCGGATCGCCAGTGTTGAGAAAGCTGGGGTGGACGATGGCCGGGCCCGGATTGACGAAGAAATCGAGCTTGCTGCCGGTGACCACGTAGATGCGCGCGCCGTACATGCGCGGGATCGAGACCCGCGTCGACGAGCCGTGGCCACCGAGCGGGATCGCGCAGTCCTGGCCCAGCGGCGTCACCGGCGACGACGGCGAGGGCGGGTAATAGCTGCCGCCGTCGGCGCGCACGAACAAGGGGCGTCCGCCCGACAGGCCGACCACATAGGCATAGGCGGTGTTCTGCCCCGAGGCATTGACCAGGTTGAGGGTGAAGCGTTGCGGTGCGGCCGCGACGGCCTCGCGAGAGGCGAAGGGCGCGACGACGCCGGCCGCCATCGCGGCGGCGGAGGCGCTGAGGAAACTACGGCGAGTGACCATCTGGGTGGCTCCTGAGCAGGGGCAAGCCTTCGGCTTCCCGTGCCCAGGCGGGCCCGGGCGGCGCAGTGCCGCGGGAAAGCGCGTGCTTGGCGTGGGTGGGCGTGACCGCCCGCGACGCGATCGCCCGCGCGCCTGCGCTCACGATCCGCACCTTGGCCGTAAATGACAGCGCTGTCAGTGATCGGGGGCGCAGATCCGGCGCAATCCCTAACCGCAGACAAACCATGAACGGCCGATGGGTTCAGCGCAGCGTCCGCATCGGCGATGATCGACGCCCGATCCGGTGGATCGGCCCGAGCGGACACGAATCGCAGGACCGCGATCGGCAGGGGAAGGGATGGAGCAAGCGATGCGCGATGCAGTAAACCAGGTCGGCCAATCCCGTGCGCGCAGCCGCTTGCTGCGGCGCACGATCGCGGCCGGCGTCCTCGCCTGTGCGGCCTTCGCCAGCCTCGCCGCAGCGACCAAGGCCTCGAGCGAAGTCGCGCGCGCCGGCGCCGACATCGACGTATTGCATTACACCGCGCGCATCGAGCCGGACCTGGCAGCCAAGAGCTTGCGCGGCCATGTCGCGATCCGTTTCATCGTCCGCACCCAGGGCGCGCAGCGTTTCGATTTCGACGCCGGCGACCTCGACATCGTCGCGGTCAGCGAAGACAAGAAGCCGCTGAGTTTCGAGAAGCTCGACAAGCGCCTGAGCGTACGCCTGGCGGCGCCGGCCGCGGCCGGTTCGCGCCATGAGATCGAAATCGCTTACCGCGGCGCGCCGCGTTTCGGCCTGGAATTCCATCCCGAGCGTAGCGAGCTGTATACGGTGTTCTCGACCAGCCAATGGCTGGTCTGCATCGATGCGCCGCAGGAACGGGCCACGCTCGATCTCACCGTGACCCTGCCGGAAGGCTTGAAAGCGGTCGGCAACGGTCGCCTGATGTCGAAGTCGGCGCTCGGCGGCCGCCGCGAGGCCTATCGCTGGCGCCAGGACGCGGCGATGCCGAGCTATGTCTATGGCTTCGCCGCCGGCCGCTACAACGAAGCCGGCGGTACCAGCGAAAACGCCGCGCTGCGTTATCTGTCGAGCGACCTGCAGGCGCCGCAACTGCGGCGTGTATTCGCCGACACGCCCGACATGATGCGTTTCTTCGGCCGCCGCGCCGGCATCCGTTACAACGGCACCTACAGCCAGGTGCTGGTCGCCAAGACCATCGGCCAGGAACTCGCCGGCTTGTCGCTGATGTCGGAGGCCTACGGCCGCGAAGTGCTCGACGACCCGAGCGCGCAGGCCTTGATCGCGCACGAAGCCGCGCACCAGTGGTGGGGCAATTACGTCACCTGCCGCGATTGGGGCCATTTCTGGCTCAACGAGGGCTTCGCCAATTTCATGGCCGCGGCCTATCTGCAGCACCGTTTCGGCGACGAGGCCTATCGCAAACAAGTCGACGGCTGGAAGCGGCGCCTGGACAAGCTGCGCGAGAGCGGCAAGGACCACGCCTTGATCTACGAATACTGGACCAAGCCGAGCGCCGACGATCGCGCCGTGGTGTACCAGAAGGGTGCCTACGTTCTGCACCTGCTGCGCGAAGAGCTCGGCGAGCGCGCGTTCTGGGGCGGCATCCGCGCCTACACCCGCGCGCACTACGGCCATTCGGTGGTGACCGCGGATTTCCGCCGGGCGATGGAACGCGCGAGCGGCCGCGACCTGCGCGAGTTTTTCGCGCGCTGGGTCGAATCGGCGGACGTCGCGGCGAAGCCGGCGGCGCCTGCGAAGTGAGTGCGGCAGGGCATCCGACGCAGCCCAATGTAGGAGCGGCGTAAGCCGCGACCGCGCCGTTTCAAACGCTGGCGTTGGGTAAAAGAGAACCGGCCTTGTTCTCGTGCGAACCGCCCCGTCCCTGTGTTCTCGGGCCTATTGAAGCCCTCGTCGCGGATCGAAGTTTCGCGGTCGCGGCTTGCGCCGCTCCTACTCAGGAGGCTTGCGCCGCTCCTACTCAGGAGCCGCGTAACCAAGGGGTAGGAGCGGCGTCCGACTGGATTTCCTTCGGTCACAAGCAGCGACCGCGCACCCGCCCGATCGCCGCGCCGCGCCGGCCCAGCCGGGCCGTCATTCGGGCGCGATGGACCGGCGGCCCGGGCTCGCAGCCCATCCCCAAACCCCTGTGCCGCGCTATCCATTGCGCGGCCCCCAGCACTGTTTGTTTGCATTTCCGCGTCGCCGACTGTGCACGAACTGGCGTCTTGGCTTTAGGCTAAGGGGATGCCCAGCCCGCCTCGCCAAGGATCCTCGCTATGACGCAAGCCAGCCGCCGTCCTCTCCGTCCCCTCTGCCGTGCCCGCCTGTTCAGCGCCGTCCACTGCGCACTGTGGGTCGCCGGCGGCCTCTTCGCCGGCAGCGCCGCCGCCCAGGAGACCGAGGCCGCACCGGCTCAGGAAAGCGAAGCCCGGACCCTGGAGACGGTGTCGGTGCTCGGTTCGCGCCGCAGCCAGCGCTCTTCCGACACCACCTCGATCTCGCCGGTCGACGTGCTGCCGATGGCCAAGAACACCGAGGAAGGCGCCCAGTTCGACCTGGCCCAGTCGCTGCAATACGCCGCGCCCTCGTTCAACTCGACCCGCCAGAGCGGCGCCGACGGCGCCGACCTGGTCGACTCGGCGGCGCTGCGCGGCCTGGGTTCGGACCAGACCCTGGTCCTGGTCAACGGCAAGCGCCACCACACCACCGCCTTGCTCAACCTGTTCGGCGCGCGCAACCGCGGCAACACCGGCACCGACCTCAATACCATCCCCTTGATGGCGATCGACAGTGTCGAGATCCTGCGCGACGGCGCCGCGGCCCAGTACGGCTCCGACGCCATCGCCGGCGTCATGAACATCTCGTTGAAGAAGCGCAAGGGCTGCGAAGCGGTCGCCGGCTACGGCCAGTATTCCAAGGGCGACGGCGAAAACTGGCTGGCGACGGCCTACTGCGGTTTCGGCCTCGGCAGCGACGGCACCATCGGCATCACCGGCGAGTACCAGGACCGCGGCCGTTCCGACCGCTCTGAGCCCGCCGGCAGCCCGCGCATCATCGGCGACTCGAAGATCCGCAACGAGACCATCTTCGTCAACGGCGAAAAGCCCCTCGGCGAAAACCTGACCCTGTACTTCACCGGCGGCGTGCAGAACCGCGATGCGTCCTCGGCGGCGTTCGCGCGCGACGGCCTGGGCTCGGAAGACATCCCCTCGCGCAACTCCGCGGCGATGTACCCGGACGGTTTCGTGCCCTTCATCGACGGCGAACTCAAGGACCGCTACGGCATCCTCGGCCTGCGCTGGACGATGGGCGAGTGGAACGCGGACTTGTCCTACACCTACGGCTTCAACGAGCTGCGTTACGACATCAACAACACTCTCAACGCCTCGATCGCCAACCTCGACCTGCTCAACGGCGGCCGCGGCGTCAGCGCCGACAGCTTCGATGCCGGCGGCTTCTCGTTCCAGCAGAAGACGATCAATTTCGACGTCAGCCGTTTCTACGACCAGGTCTTCAACGGCCTCAACGTCGCCTTCGGCCTGGAGCGTCGCGACGAGCGCTACAAGATCTTCGCCGGCGAGCCGGGTTCCTACATCGACGCCGACGGCGTCGGCGAGGGCGGCAACGCCGGCAGCCAGGGCTTCCCGGGCTTCCAGCCGGCCGACGCCGGCTCGCACAGCCGCGACAACTGGGCCGCCTACGTCGACCTCGAAGCCGACTTCACCGACCGCTTCACCGCCGGCGTGGCGGTGCGTTACGAGGACTACAGCGACTTCGGCAAGACCACCACCGGCAAGCTCGCCGCCGGCTTCCGCGCCACTGACACCTTGATGCTGCGCGCCTCGGCCAGCACCGGTTTCCGCGCGCCGTCGCTGCAGCAGAAGTTCTTCTCCTCGACCATCACCGACTTCGTCAACGGCGAACCGGTCGACGTGGTCATCGCGCCCAACGGCGGCACCATCGCCAACGCCGCCGGCCTGCCGCTGCTGACCAAGGAAGAATCGCGTAACTACACCCTCGGCCTGACCTGGTCGCCGACCGCCGATACGTCGCTGACCCTTGATGCTTACCGCATCGACATCGACGACCGCATCGTACTGAGCGGCCGCTTCGACACCACCGACCCGACCATCGGCAGCATTCTCGACGACCTCGGCGTCGGCCAGGCGCAGTTCTTCGTCAACTCGGTCGACACCCGCACCGAAGGCCTGGACTTCACCTTCAACAACGAACGCCAGCTCGGCGAAGACGTCAAGCTCGGCACCTTCTTCGCCCTCAACCTCAACCGCACCAAGGTCAATGCCATCCACGCGCCGCCGGCGTTGATCGGCCGCGAGGACGTGCTGTTGTCGGAGCGCGAGCGCTTGTTCATCGAGCAGGGCGCGCCGAAGTCGAAGGCCGTGCTCGGCTTCGACCTGTCGCGCGGCCCCTGGGCCGGCAACGTCAAGGTGATCCACTTCGGACCGCAGACTCTGGGCACGTTCTCGGGCACCGCCGGCGGCGTGCCGAATGCGCGTTACAAGGCCAAGACCTCGGCCGACCTCAGCGCGACCTATTCGTTCTCCGAGAATACGAAGCTGACGGTGGGCGGCGCCAACATCTTCAACGTCAAGCCGACCCGCCAGAACGCCGACGAAACCGACAACGGCCACATCTTCGACAGCGTCCAGTTCGGTCTCAACGGCGCGGCGTATTACGTGCGTCTGTGGCACCGCTTCTGATCGAGGCCAAGGCGGCGATGGAGGCGCTCGCGTGAGCGAGGCCTTCATCGCCCATCTGCGCGATCTGGCCTCCGGCTTCGGCGCCTTGTCGGCGCGCAGCATGTTCGGCGGCCATGGCATTTATCACGATGGCCTGATGATCGCCTTGATCGCCGATGAGGCGGTCTACCTCAAGGTCGACACGCAGACCGCGCCGCATTTCCGCGCGGCCGGCTGCGAGCCCTTCGTCTACACGCGCCAGCGCAAACCGATCGAGCTCAGTTTCTGGTCGGTGCCCGAGTCGGCGATGGATTCGCCGCAGGACATGAAGCCCTGGCTGACCTTGGCCTACCAGGCCGCCTTGCGCAAAGCCAATGCCGCGCCGCCGAGAAAAGCGAAGGCGAAGAGGGCCGTAGCGAAGAAGGCCGCAGTGAAGAAAGTCGCGGCGAAGAAAACCACGGTGAAGAAAGCATCACGACGCAAACCTGCCGCGCACGATTGAGCGCGATCGCTCCTACACAAAGCGGGGGGCGCGCCGATGCAGGCGATGCCTCAATCCTTCTTCACCGCCAACAACCAATCGAGGAAGGTCTGCGCCGCGGGGCGCAGGCGGCGGTGGGCGGGGTAGATCGCGTAATAGCCCCAGCGCGCCGGCATCGACGGGCCGGGCAGGCGCACCAACTGGCCGGAGCGCAGATAGGGCACGGCGATCTGTTCGCGCGCCAGGGCCACGCCGATGCCGTGGGCGGCGGCCATCATGGCGTCGGTGGTATCGCTGAAGGTGTAGCGCTCCTCCAGCTTGCGGCCGTGCACGTCGGCGGCGCGGAACCAGTCGTGCCAGCCTTGGCGGGCGTGGTCGGCGATCAACGGCAGGTCGGCGATCTGCGCCGGCTCGGTGATCCGCTCGATGCCGGGCATGGTCGGCGAAGCGACCGGGAACAAAGCGTCGTCCATCAGATGGTGCGCGGTCAGCCCGGGCCAATGGCCGGCGCCGTGGCGGATGCCGAGGTCGGGGCCGCCTTCGTCGAATCGCGCCAACGCGATCTCGGTGTCGAGGCTGAGCAATATCTTCGGGTTCGCGCTGGTGAACTCGCTCAGCCGCGGCAGCAGCCAGGTGTAGGCCAGCGAATGCAGGGTGGTGACGCGCACCCGGTCGGTCTCCTGGCGGCTGACCCGCAGGCTGCGCAACACGCCGTCCATGTCGGCCAGGGCGGTGCCGGCCGAATCGGCGAGCTGGCGCCCTTGCGGGGTCAGGGCGACGCCGCGCGCATGACGTTGGAACAGGCTCACGCCTAGCCGGCTTTCGAGCTTGCGCACGTGATGACTGACCGCGCTGGCGGTCAAATGCAGCTCTTCGGCGGCGTGGGCGAAATTCTGATGCCGCGCGGCCGCTTCGAACGCCGCCAGGGCCGGTAACCAGTCTGCCCGCAATGCCATGATCAGCCTCAAATATTACTTGTGCCTGAGCGCCAAAGTATGCGCTTGTCTTGGCTGGCGGGCCAGTCAAAATAGGCGCCAGGGAAGAGCCAGATTGTTGTCACGACCCGCCGCGACCCACCAGCCAGTGCCTGCGTATGAGCCTTATCGACCTGCTTGCGACCTCCGCCGAACTGCCCGCCGCCTGGCGCTCGACCGTGGTCGGACGTTTCGGCGGCGCCAACTTCAAGCTGGTGCGGATGGATGCCGGCGCTTACGAGGAAGAGACGCACGATTTCGCCGAGGGCCTGCTGGTGCTCGACGGCGAGATGCGTCTGAGCATTGGCGGTGCGATCGTCGAAGTCGGGGCCGGGCAGCTCTATGTGGTGCCCGCGGGTGTGGCCCACGCGGTCGCGCCGGGCAGCCGCGGCACGCTGGTGATTCTGGACGTCTGAGCGAGCTGCCGGCGGAGCCGGCGCAACACCCGATCCGCTCTTGATCGGATCGGCTCTTGATTGGGCCCGCTCTTGATCGGATCAGGTTGGTCGGATCCGGCTGATCCGATCCGGATCCGCATCTGGGCCGCGTACCGATACTGCGATCGGGCCCTGCGCTCGATGGCGCTTGGCCATGGCCGGCCTCGGTTGTCCGTACCGCGCAATGGCGTCCGTCGCCGCTGCGCCCACCGCGCCGCCGCGAGGCCGGGTGCGGCCGTGTTCCCCCGCAGGCGCCCGCATCGCGCGGTCGCCGTTTTCGAGGACTTAGCGCATGCGTTCCCCCGAACTCGCCGCCAACGTAGCTTGCAACTGCCCCGCAGCCCCGCCTGCCGTGGCCACCCCTTCGGACTCCGAGCGCGCCGCCTGGCGCACGCCGCTGGAGCTCACCGTGCTCGGCGCGATCTGGGGTTCGTCGTTCCTGTTCATGCGCGTGGCGGCGAAGGACTTCGGCGCGCTGCCGTTGGTGGAAATGCGGCTGGGCCTCGGCGCGCTGATCCTGTTGCCGTTCCTGTGGAAGGCGCGCGAATCGTTCAAGGGCGCGATCTGGGCCAAGCTCGCCTTGATCGGCGTGATCAATTCGGCGGTGCCGTTCGTGCTGTTCGCCTGGGCCGCGCAACGCGCGCCGGCCGGCATCGGCGCGATCACCAATTCGATGGCGGTGCTGTTCACCGCGCTGGTCGGGTTCCTGTTCTTCGGCGAGAAGATCGGCATGCAACGCGCGGTCGCCTTGTTCGCCGGTTTCGCCGGTGTGGTGGTGCTGGCCAGCGGCAAGACCGCCGGCGCGAGCATCGGCTGGGCGGTCGCGGCCGGTTGTACCGCCGCCTTCCTGTACGGCATCGGCGCCAACCTGGTGCGCCGCCAACTCACCGGCCTGCCGGCCGCAGCGGTCGCCGCGGCGACCTTGGGCACTTCGGCGCTGCTGACCCTGCCGTTCGCGATCGCGCAGTGGCCGACCCACGCGATCCCGGCCAAGTCCTGGCTGTCGGCGGCCTTGCTCGGCGTGCTCTGCACCGGCATCGCCTTCGTCATGTACTACCGCCTGATCCAGCGTATCGGCGCCGGCCGCGCGGTCGCGGTGACCTACCTGGTGCCGCTGTTCGGCGTGGCCTGGGGCTGGATGCTGCTCGGCGAGCCGCTGACCGGCACCATGCTGATCGCGGCGCTGTTGATCCTCGGCAGCGTTGCGCTGAGCCAAAGGGCCGCTAAGTAAGCAGTGAGGAACGGCCGGCGGATGGGGCTGCCTCGGAGCCTCGTTTTCGCGAGACTTCATGTGCCTATCGTGGAACCCGGCGATCGGTCGCCACGGGCTTTTCGTCGGTCGCTAGACTCCAAGCCGTCATCCCCGCGAAGGCGGAGATCGAGAAACTTCAGCGTTCCGTCGCGATAAAGCCCTGGATCCCCGCCTTCGCGGGGATGACGAGCAAGAGCGTGGCAGGGCGCTGCCGTGGATGAATCGGTCGCATGAGCCGCCGTCGCATCATCCGTTCGCATCACCCATCCATTGCAGCAAATCCTCGTCGCTTCCCCCATCGCAGTCTTCCATCACACCCGCCCCTCGGAGATTCGCTTGAATTCCATCCAGTATCGCGTCCAGTTCGATTTCGAAATCGAGTTCAGCAACGGCGGCGGCCTGCAGGGCCAGGGGTTTCGCCTCGACATCGAGGGCGACGACATCAGCGATGCCGAACTGGTCGACTACATCGTGCGCGACTTGCGCCTGCTGATGGTCGGGCCGGCGCGCATCCTCAACAAGCAAATCCTGATCGAAGCGCACAAGCGCAAGGCCGGCGCTCTGGAGCATGGAGCGACGCGTTATGTCGACCTCAGCCACACCATCGAGGACGGTCTGGTCACCTATCCGGGCATGCCGGCCGCGTACATCTGCGATTACCTCAGCCGCGAAGCCTCGCGCGAGATCTACGCCGAGGGCACGCAATTCCATATCGGCCGCATCGACATGGTCGCCAACACCGGCACCTACATCGACTGCCCCTCGCACCGTTACGAGCACGGCGCCGACCTGTCGCAGATCCGCGCGGAAGACTGCGCCGACCTCGACGCGATCGTGGTGCGTATCGACCCGTCGGTAAAGGCGATCGACATCGGTTATTTCCGCGACCTGGAACTGCGCAGCCGCGCGGTGTTGGTGCATACCGGCTGGGACCGGCACTTCGCCACGCCGGCCTATGCCGACGGCCATCCCTTCCTGACCGAAGACGCGGCGGTGTGGCTGCGCGATTGCGGGGTGAAGCTGGTCGGCATCGACTCGATGAACATCGACGACACACGCGGCAATACGCGTCCGGTGCATTCGACCCTGCTCGGCGCCGGCATCCTGATCGTCGAGCACCTGCGCAACCTCGCCGCGCTGCCCGACGAAGGCTTCAGCTTCAGCGCGGTGCCGCCGAAGGTGAAGGGCATGGGCACCTTTCCGGTGCGGGCCTTGGCGAAGATCGTCGGCTAAGCGGCCCGGGCTTCGCTCTCCTTCTCCCGCGTGCGGGAGAAGGAGAGCGCCTGGGGGCACGCGCTCGCTACCGCTGCGACCCCAGATAGTCCTGCAAGGCCGCGATCGCCATGCGCACCTTGGCCGGCTGCGAATCGCGCTGCGCGGTCACCGCGTAGACGCCGAGCGGCGCCATCGTCCATTCCGGCAATACATGCACGGCGCGGCCATCGGCCAACACCGGCGCGGCATCGGGCTCGGGCAGGCGGACGATGCCGAGCCCCTGCAACATCATCTGCTTGAGGGTCTCGGCGTTGTTGCCGACGATGCGCCCGCCGATCCGCACCCGCCGCGAGGGTTCGCCGTCGCGATGCATCTCGACGTACTCGGGTTGGTTCATCACGCTGAGGATCAGCATCGAGTGGCCGGCGAGTTCCTCCGGCGTGCGCGGCAGGCCGTGGGTCTGCGCATAGGCCGGCGAGGCCAGCAGCAGATGCCGCCATTCGGCCATGCGCCGCGCGATCAGGTTGGAGTCGGCGAGCCGGCCGACCCGGATCGCCAAGTCGATGCGCTCGGCGATCAGGTCGATCTGGCGGTCGTCGGCGAAGATCCGCAGCGACAGTTCGGGATAGGCGCGCATCAACGGTGCGAGAGCGGGCGCCAGATGCGCGGCGAAGCCGATCGGCGCGGCGATGCGCAACTCGCCGCGCGGTTCGTCGCGCAGATCGCCCAGGCGGCCGTCGGCGCTGCGCGCGGCGTGCAGCATCGCCGCGCAGTCTTCGTAATAAGCCTGGCCGATCTCGGTCGTGGTCAGCTTGCGGGTCGAGCGATGCAGCAGGACCACGCCGGTCTCGGCTTCGAGCTGGCGCAACTGCTGACTGACCGCCGAGGGGGTCATGTCGAGCTCGCGGGCGGCCGCGCTCATCGAGCCCAGCTCGACCACCCGGGCGAACAAGGCCATGCGTTTGAGTCGGTCTATCGTGAAGTCCAGCTTCATGGTGATAGCGTCATTGGCCGGATTATCGCGGGGTCTGTAAGTCAGCAAACTATATCCCGTCCAATCCACTACGGGAGTCCCCCATGAACATCGTCCTGATCGGCGCCACCGGTTACGTCGGCCGCGCCCTGCTCCAAGAAGCCCTGCAGCGCGGCCACCGCGTCACCGCGGTCGCCCGCGACACCTCGTCGCTGCAGGCGCACGACGGCCTGACCGCCAAGCCGGCCAGCATCGACGGCGACGCGACGGCGTCCGCGACCGTTGCCGAACTCAGCCGCGGCCACGACGCGGTGATCGCCTCGTACAACGCCGGCGGCTGGAAGAACCCGAACGTCGGCCGCGACACCGTCGCCGGCTATACCCGGATCGTCGAAGGCCTGAAGCAGGCCGGGGTGCCGCGTTTGCTCGTGGTCGGCGGCGCCGGCAGCCTGGAGATCGCGCCGGGCCAGCAGGTGCTCGACCAGCCGGGCTTCCCGGCCGAGTACCGCGACGGCGCCGAAGCCATGCGTACGGTGCTCAACACGCTGCGCGAGGAGAAGAGCCTGGACTGGAGCTTTCTGTCGCCGGCCGCGCACTTGGTGCCGGGCGAGCGCAGCGGCCGTTACCGCGTCGGCGGCGATCAGTTGCTGGTCGACGACAAGGGCGAGAGCAGCATCTCGGTGCAGGATTATGCGGTCGCGCTGATCGACGAACTGGAGCAGCCGGCGCATTCGCGCAAGCGCTTCACCGTCGCTTACTGATCGTTGCGTGGGATGGAACGAAGGGCGCGATAGCGAGGCTGTCGCGCCCTTCGTGCGTGCGGGGGCGCTTCAACGTGTCGCTGCGGCGCGAGTGCCTGACCCTGCGGTCGCGGCTTACGCCGCTCCTACAGGGGCAAGATGGCGACAAGCTGTCACCCGATCGCCGCGACCAAGGCCTCGCGTTGTTTCGCATCGAGCACAGGGCCGATGCCGGCCTTGAGGTTGTCGGTCTGGTTCTTTGGCTTGGACGTCGCCGGGATCACCACCGTCACCGCCGCCTCGCCGAGGGCGAACTTGAGGAACAACTGCGCCCAGGAATCGGCGCCGACCTCGGCAGCCCAAGACGGCAACGGTTTGCCCTTGACCTGGGAAAACAAACGCCCGTCCTCGAAGGCGCGGTTGATCATCACCGCGATGCCCAACTCGCGCGCGAGCGGAAACACCGTGCGTTCGGCCGCGCGCGAGACCGGCGAATAATTGATCTGGACGAAGTCGGGCTTGAACGCGCGCATGTCTTGCGCGAGTTGCGCCTGCGCTTGTTCGCGGTAGTGGGTCAGGCCGACCAGGCGCACCTTGCCTTGCTGCTTCAGTTCGCGCGCAAGCGCGAGTTGGGTGCGGGTGTCGCCCAGGTTGTGCACCTGCAGCAGGTCGATGCGATCGGTGCGCAGGCGCCGCAGCGAGGCTTCGAACTGCGCCAGGCCTTCGTCGCGGCCGCTGACGCCGGACAGCTTGGTGGCGAGGAACAGGCGCTCGCGCAGCTTGGCTTCGGCCACGAGATCGCCGAGCACGTCCTCGGCGCTGGAATAGGTCGGCGCGGTGTCGATGACGCGGGCGCCGGCATCGACGAAACGTTTCAGCACCTCGCGCAGGGGCGCACGCGATGCCGCGTCCGTGCCGACCTCGAAGCTGCCCGAGGTGCCCATGCCGATCACCGGGATGGATTCGCCGGTCGCGGGAATCGTGCGCTTGAGCAGGGTGCCGGAGAACGGCGCCTCGACCGCCGCTGGCGCCGGGACGTCGACCGATGACGGCGGCGATTCGTGGCTGCATGCGGCCAGCGGCGCGAGTGCGAGGCCGGTAGCGGCGAGGGAGACGGTGCCGAGGAAATCGCGACGACTGGCCATGGCGGAGGCTCGCTGTGGGATCGGTGCGGTGTTCGCCTGCGTGGCGGGCGACCGTTGGGCGATTGTGGCACCGAATCGGGGGCGGCGAAGCGTTGCGTGACGGGCGGGAAATCAGCGGGGGTGGGTATCGGCGCGATCGGAACGAATGCGGTCGCGACTTGCGTCGCTCCTACCCCTTAAAGCCGTGCACTGGGGTAGGAGCGGCGCGAGCCGCGACCGCGATGTTACGTACGCCGGCGCGACCTCCCGCAGGCCGGCGCCGCTACGACGAGGGCACAACGAAAACCCCTCATCGTGCGCCCAGCTTCTCCAGCAAACGCATCGCCGCGGCCGGGTTGCGTTCCTTCGCGGCGCTGATGAAATAGACGAAGACCTCGCGCGGCTTGCCGCCCTCGACGGGCGCGGCGACATGCGGCAGCTCGGGGCGATCCCGACCTTGCGCCCAGGCCTGCGCGCGTTGCTTCCAGTCATCCAGCTCGGACTCGGGATAGCCTGTCGCCACTTCGCTGCGCGAACGCATCAGCCGGGCGTAGACGAAATCGCCGGTGACGTCGGCCAAGGAGGGGTATTCGTCGGAGTCGGTGAATACCGTGGCGATGCGGCGCTCGCGCGCCAGCCGCACATAGGCCTCGTCGAGGAAGCTCGGATGGCGGACTTCCAGCACGTGCTTGAGGGCGCGGCCGTCGAGCGTGCGCGGCAGGTTGTCCAGAAACGCCGCGACGTCGTCGCGGTCGAACACGCGGTTAGGCGTCAGCTGCCACAGGATCGGCCCGAGCCGCTGGCCGAATTCGCTCAAGCCGCCATCGATGAAGGCCTTCGCGCCGTTGCCGGCCTTGGCCAGGGCGCCGCCCTGGGTGATGCGGCCGGGCGCCTTCAGCGAGAACACGAAATGCTCCGGCGTTTCCGCCGCCCACTTGGCGTAGGTGGCTGGCTTCTGCGCGCTGTAGTAGGTGCCGTTGATCTCGATGCTGCTGAGCTGGCGGCTGGCGAACTCGAGTTCGCGCCGCTGCACCAGCTTGTCCGGATAGAAGTTGTTGCGCCAGGGCACGAAGGTCCAGCCGCCGATGCCGGCGCGGATGCCCTCGACCGGGCCGGGGCCGGCGCCGAAATCGCCGGCCGCGGTCGAAGCCGGGGCGGCGGGAGCGGCGAACAGGTCGCCGGGTGCGGAGTCGCTGCTGCGTTTGCGATTCATAAGTTCCACGGGTTGTAGGTGCCGAACCACCACAGTCGGCCTTCGAGGTCGCGGCAGGTGTAGGCGCGTCCACCGTAGTCCTGGTCGGCGATCTCGACCACGATCTCGGCGCCGGCCGCGCGCGCCTGCGCATAGTGCTCGTCGGCGTCGCTGACGACCACCGAGCAGGCCTGAGTCTCGCGCCCGCCGATCTCATCGGGTTGGACGATGCGCTGGCCCCATTCGCTGCTGTCGTCGACCGAGCCGAGCATGATCATGCCCGGCCCGTAGGTCAGCTGGGCATGGTGCACGGTATCGCCGTCGGCGTAGACGGCGTGTTTCTCGAAACCGAACGCGCGGCACAGCCATTCGATCGCGGCGGGCGCGTCGCGGTAACGCAGGGACGGAATGATGGTGCTGCCGACGATCGAGTCCATGAGGCGCTCCGTTGGCGTGTTGGCGGCGCGGGCCGGGTAGGCGGCGAGGAGTGTCGGATTTAGGGCGACGAGCATAGCGCGGCGGCGTTATCCTCGTGTCTTCACGGACGCCGCGCCGCGGCGGGAGCATGCGATGACCAAGTATTCCGGCGGCTGCCACTGCGGCAAGGTCGCTTACGAAGTGGAAGGCGAGATCGACCAGGCCATCGATTGCAATTGTTCGATGTGCCAGCGGCGCGGCGGCCTGTTGTGGTTCGTGCCGCGGGCCTCGTTCGTGTTGAAGACCGATCCGGCCGATCTCGGCCTGTATCACTTCAACAAGAACAGCATCGACCATCATTTCTGCAAGCACTGCGGCATTTCGTCCTTCAGCCAGGGCAGCATGCCGGACGGCACGCTGATGACGGCGATCAACGTGCGTTGCCTGGAGGGGGTGGACCTGGCTTCGGTCAAGGTGGTGCCGGTGGATGGGCGCAGTTTTTGAGTCGAGGCCGGCGTTGCGCGAGTGACGCCATAGCCGATGGTTCGCGACCGCGCCAGGGCAGCAACGGCGCAAATCGGCCTTCTGGGCTGAGTCAGTGGCGACCGTTTTAAGCGCGATCCTCACCAGCTCGCAGCCGTTCGCGCCCGCGCTCGGTCAACACCGCGACCTGGGTTTCGCCGCGCGTCTCCACCCGCACCCAACCCGGACCGGTATGGCCGCCGATGGCGTCCTCGCCGATCCACGCCAGCTCGCGCAGTAACACACTCATGCGCAGGCCCAGGCGCTTGCACAGGCGCGGTAGCGACACACCGTCGGCTTCGTCGGCCAATATCGCCAGCAGGGCCTCAGTCGACTCGGACAAGGCCGATGTCCTTGGACGCTTGCAAGCTTTGCGCCGCTTGCGGCGCATGCGGGTGCACGAGCACCGGGATCGATTTCGAGGTCGGCGTGCGCGCCTCGTCGGCGAAGCTCGACAGCGGCACCAGCGCGTTGGTCTCGGGGTAGTAGGCGGCCAGGCAGCCGCGCGGGATGTTGTATTCGACCAACAGGAAGCGCCGGGCGATGCGTTCGACGCCGTCCTCGCACAGGCTTTCCAGATCGACCCAGTCGCCGGCGCTCAGGCCCAGGACGGCGATGTCGTCGCGATGGATGAACAACACCCGACGCTCGCCGAACACGCCGCGATAGCGGTCGTTCATGCCGTAGATGGTGGTGTTGTACTGGTCGTGCGAGCGGGTCGTCGCCAAGGTGAACACCGGCCGCTGCTGGCTGGCGCGCGCGCGGTGCACCGGCAGGTCGGTCGGCACCGCATGGGTCTTGAACAACGCCTTGCCCTCGGCATTGAGCCAGCGCCGTTCGGCCGCGGCATTGGGCAGGTGGAAACCGCCGGGTACGCGCACGCGTCGATTGAAATCGTGGAAGTCTTCGAACACCTCGGCGATCTTGTCGCGGATGCGGTCGTAGTCGCCGACCAGCCACAGCCAAGGCACCTTGCTGCGGGCGCCGAGGGTGGCCGCGGCGAGACGCGCGACGATCGCCGGTTCCGACAACAGGGTCGGCGCGGCCGGCGCGTTGATGCCGGCCGACAGGTGGACCATGCTCATCGAATCCTCGACGGTGACGCCTTGCGCGCCGCTGTCCTGGATATCGATCTCGGTGCGGCCGAGGCAGGGCAGGATGTAGGCGTCGCGCCCGTGCACGAGGTGGCTGCGGTTGAGCTTGGTGGTGACGTGCACGGTGAGGTCGCAGCGGCGCAGGGCGCGATGCGTGGCCTCGGTGTCGGGCGTGGCGGTGGCGAAGTTGCCGCCGAGGCCGAAGAAGGTCTTGCAGCGGCCGTCGAGCATAGCCTCGATCGCGCCGACCGTGTCGTGGCCGTGTTCGCGCGGTGGTTCGAAACCGAACACTTCGTGCAGGCGGTCGAGAAAGGCCGGTGACGGCTTTTCGTAGATGCCCATGGTGCGGTCGCCCTGCACGTTGCTGTGGCCGCGCACCGGGCAGGGGCCGGCTCCGGGGCGGCCGATGTTGCCGCGCAACAGCAACAGGTTGCTCAGCATGTGGATGGTCGCGACCGAGTGCTTGTGCTGGGTGATGCCCATGCCCCAGCAGCAGATCACGCTGCCGGCTTGCGCATACAGGTCGCCGGCGCGTTCGAGCTCGGCGCGGCTGAGGCCGGATTCGGCTTCGATGGTCTCCCAGGTTTCCGCGGCGACGTCGGCGGCGAAGCGCTCGAAGCCGCGGGTGTGCTCGGCGATGAAAGCGATATCGATGACGCGCTCGCGGCCTTCGCCTTGCGCCTGTGCGTCGAGTTCGAGGGTGCGCTTGATGATGCCCTTGACCGCGGCCAGGTCGCCGCCGATGCGCAACTGGAAATAGTCCGAGGAGATCCGGGTCGAACCGTTGTGCAGCATCTCCAGCTTGTCCTGCGGGTCGGCGAACTTCTCCAGGCCGCGTTCGCGCAAGGGGTTGAACGAGACGATCGCGGCGCCGCGCTTGGCCGCCTTGCGCAGCTCGCCGAGCATGCGCGGATGGTTGGTGCCCGGGTTCTGGCCGAAGATGAAGATCGCATCGGCGACCTCGAAATCGTCCAGCAGCACGGTGCCCTTGCCGACGCCGAGCTGGGCCTTCATCGCCGTGCCCGAGGGTTCGTGGCACATGTTGGAGCAGTCGGGGAAGTTGTTGGTGCCGAACTCGCGCACGAACAACTGATACAGGAACGCGGCTTCGTTGCTGCAACGCCCGGAGGTGTAGAACAAAGCCTGGTTCGGCGAATCCAGCGCGTTCAGATGTGCGCCGATGCGGGCGAAGGCTTCGTCCCAGCCGATCGGCAAGTAACGGTCGCTGGCGGCGTCCCAGCGCATCGGATGGGTCAGGCGGCCCTGGTTTTCGAGCCAATGGTCGCTGTAGCGCGCGAGCTCGGCGACCGTGTACTGGGCGAACAGTTCCGGTGTCGCGCGGTGCTTGGTCGCTTCGGCGGCCACCGCCTTGGCGCCGTTCTCGCAGAACTCGAAGGTCGAGGTGTGGTCGCGGTCGGGCCAGGCGCAGCCGGGGCAGTCGAAGCCGTCGGGCTGGTTGGCTGAGAGCAGGGTGCGCGCGCCGTGCACCGGCACGTCCTGTTCGAGCAGGTGTCGGGCGACGCTGCGCAAGGCGCCCCAGCCGCCGGCGGGGCCGTCGTAGGGGCGGATGGTTTTCTTGCTCATGAGTTCGCTTCCATTGCGTCGTCGTCGCCGTCTTCGTCGGCACGCGGATCGCGCGGGCCATTTTCGATCAGGCGCCGTGCATGGGTGTAGACCGCGTGCCCGTCGTCGCGGGCGAAGCCGATCAGGGTGAGGTGGGCCGAGTCGGCCAGCGCGATCGCCAGCGCGGTCGGCGCCGAGATCGCGGCCAACAGTGGGATGCCGGCCTGCGCGGCCTTCATCGCCATCTCGAAACTGGCGCGGCTGGTGACGACGGCGAAACCCTGCAAGGGGTCGAGGCCGGCGGCGACCAAGGCGCCGATCAACTTGTCGAGGGCATTGTGGCGGCCGACGTCTTCGCGCACGAACAACAGGCGACCGTCGCGGTCGGCCCAGCCGGCGGCATGGGTGGCGCCGGTCAGGGCGTTCAAGGGTTGGCGTTCGCGCAGCTCGCGCAAGGCGCGGTGCAAGGCCCCGACGCGGATCGGCGCGCTGTCGCGCAGGCGCGGCGGCGGCCGCAGCACCGCTTCGATGCTTTCGGTGCCGCATACGCCGCAACCGCTGCGGCCTTGCAGGTTGCGCCGGCGTTGTTCGAGCGCGGCGGCGCGGGTCTCGGGAATGGCGAGCTGCAGGGTGATGCCTTCGAGCGAAGTCGCGATTTCCCCGACCTGCAGCTCGTCGGCGTGGGCGACGATGCCTTCGCTGAGCGAGAAACCCAGGGCGAAATCGGCGAGGTCCTCGGGCGTGGCCATCATTACCGCGAACGGCGTGCCGTTGTAGATCAGCGCGACCGGCACTTCGGCGGCGATCGCATCCACGGTGTCGTCGACGCGCGCGCCACGGCGGCGGCGCACCGGGCGCGACACTGCGCCGGCGCGTGCCGGGTCGGGCGTCGCCGATGGCGGGCTTGCCGACGCCACGGCGTTGTCACTGGACATGAGACCTCTCCGATTACGAAGGTTGTTGCCTGGCTCTGCGCCACTATGCGCTCCGGGACATAAAGCGAGGGTCAATCCGGAAGCGTGAGCGAGGCTATCCCAGGCGAGTGGCGAGGTATATCACCGGTCGATCGGTTCTCGCCTTCGCTTGCCGCGATCCAGGAACGGGGCCGAGGCCGAGGCCGGGGCGACGCGGCCGGTTGTGGCGTCATTTCGTCGTCTGGGACAGCCGGGTCCGCCGTGGTTTCGTCGCTGCCGAGGCGGCGCGGTCGCGGCTTGCGCCGCTCCTACCCAAGAGCCGCGCAACAGGAGTAGGAGCGGCGCAAGCCGCGACCGCGGGCGATCAGCGGCGGCGTCACTCCGGCTGGCCGCGTGCGCGATAGGTCAGGTGGAAGAACGCACTCCAACAAAAAGCCCGCCATGCGGCGGGCTCCCGTTGCGGCGAACCGATCCTCAGAGAATCGGTTCGTCCAGCATCAGCTCGCGCACGAACCGCACCGGCGGTGCGCCGTAGGACAGCACCTGGTCGTGGTAGGTCTTGGCGTCGAACTTCGGTCCGAGCTTGGCTTCCACGGCCTTGCGCATGTCGAAGTGTTCCTGCGCGCCGACGAAATAGGTCGGCAACTGCGCCGAGGTCAGCTGAGCGCGGACCCATTTGCCGGCGGCTTCGCGCTCCTGCTGGAAGGTCTGCTGGGTCATGAACTGCATCGCCTGTTCGCGGCTCCAGTCTTCGACCTGCACGCCTTGGTCGAGGATCGCGTTGCCGATGCTGCGCAGGTAGAACTTCAGCTGGACCAGGCGGAACAGCGGGTCGTTGTCGAGATAGCCGGCATCGGCCATCACGTCCTCGGTGTAGACCGCCCAGCCTTCGGCGAACACGCCCGATCGCAGCACCGCGCGCAGGGTCGACGGCGCCTTGGCCGAATGCGCGCCTTCCAGGTAGTGGCCCGGCATCGCTTCGTGGATCGACAGCAGATGCACCATGCGCGTGTTGTACTCGCGCAGGAAGGAGTCGACCTGGGCATCGCTCCAGTCGTCCGGAATCGGCGAGATCGCGTAATAAGTGTCCAGACCCTTGTCGAGCGGGCCCGGCGAATCGCAATAGGCCAGCGCCACGCCGCGCTGGAACTCCGGCATCAGGATGATCTTGACCGGCGCGTCGGGCACGGTCACCAGGTTCTTGGCGCGGGTGAAGGTGGTGGCTTCTTCGAGCGTCTGCTTGGCGAAGTCGACGACTTTGTCGCGCGCGGGCTTGTCGGCATAGGCCAACTCGAGCGCGGCCTCGATCGCCTTCTGCTGCTGTTCCGGCTTCGGCTTGTCCGGCAATTCCGGCGCGCCCGGCTTGCCCGTCAGTTCCTTCTGCGCGATCGCGTACATCTCGGCGCGCACGCGGGCCAGTTCGGATTGCGCGCGCTGCATGATCTCGGCGCGCGACAGCGAGGAGTTGAGCGAGAACTTCAGCTTTTCGTCGTACAGGGTCTGGCCGATGCGGAAATTGCCCTTGGCGTTCGGCACCAGGGTCTTGTCGAGCCATTCCTGTTGCTCGGCGACGGCCTTGCGCAAGCCGGCGACGGCGGCGTCCAGGCGCTTGCGCTCGGCGCCCTTGAGCTGGCCGGCGTTGGGCACGATGAAGGTGTCGATCAGGCTCAGCACGCCGGCGTTCTGCTTGGCGACGGTCTCGGCGTGGATCTTCGGCACCCGCGCCGGGTCGAGGTTGGCGCGGGCCTGGGCGAAGATCGAAGGGATCTTCTCCATGCGCGCGGTCGCCGACTTCAGGCGCTGCGGCATCGGCGCGAATTCGCGCGCCATCAGGTTGTAGATCGCGTCGCCGGCCAGGCCGCTGTAGACCATCGGGTCCCAGGCCCAGTTCTGCAGGGTTTCGATCGACCACACTTCCGAACGCAGGCGGTTGCGCAGGATCGCCGCATCGACCTGGTTCTCGCGCGACAAGCGGGTGGCGTCGACGGCATCGAGTTCGGCCAGCAGCTTGCGGTTGAAGTCGAGTTGGCGCTGGCGGCCGGCGGCGCTGAGGTCGTCGATCTCGCCATCGAAACGGTGGTCGCCGATCTGGGTGGCGCTGACCGGGTTGATCCGCATGACGCCATCGAGCCAGCGCTTGGACAGCGCGGCGAAGGCGGCATCGACGGCCGGGTCGGAGCTCGCCGCGGGCGCGGCGGCGGTCTTGGCCGTGGCGGTGGGCGCGCCGGTTTCGTGCGGCCCGCAGGCCGACAACGCGAGGGCCAACAGGGCCGGAGTGAGGACGAAAGAGAGCTGCGAGGGACGCAACAGGCGCATATCCGATCTCGGTCGAGGGGGGCGGCCGGGCCGCAATGCGCGGAGGATATGCGAAGGCGATGGGGTGCGCATGGGTCATAGGTCCGGGCGGGGAGCGGGGCTGCGGGCCGATATGGGCAAGCTGCGGCGGTCGGCCGCCGGCCGTGTGCCACAACCGAATGCGACTTTTCCGATCCTGTCCTCTGCGCAACGGCCGTGTCCGGCGTCGGATTTCGCGGTTTCCGCGGGCGCTGGCGACATAACCATCGGCAATGCGCTCATGCGCCCCGCGGCATGAGGCGACCTGAATAATGAACACCGGGCCGCACTGGCGCGATCGCGTGCAAGCCTTGGCCTGCGGGGCTTGCGTGCGATTCGCCCGATTCGCCGGCGCATCGCCCGGTTCAGGATCGCAGCGGCCCATGGCGGCGAAGCCGGCGAGTCGGCCGTCCGCGTCGATTGACGTCGCTTTATCGCGATGCAACATATCTCTCGTCGCCGGCCTCGGCGGCCCTTTCTCCGCTGCCGAAGACTTCACCGTGCATCCTGCAGGACCGACGAAACCCCATGCCGCATCGCGCCGTTCCATGCGCGCCTGTCGCTGTCGCGAGTGTTGCCGCTGAATCGCGCATCGCTTCGTCTCCGTCCGTCCGCTCGCTCTTCACGTTCGTCTTTGCCGCCATGTCCGCTTCGATCCTGAAATCTCCGCTCGCGACCATGTTCGCTTCGCTGCAGCTCCGGGCCATCGCGCGAATGCCGATGCGCTGTCGCTGTAGCCGGCAGGTGATGCCCGCGACGGGTTGATCCTGCCAGCAAGGTTTTTCGCCCGTCCCGGATCGGTACGCGGCCGCGCGGCAACGCCGTCCCGCGATTCCCTCTCCTTCTCGTGACCGCACTGCGCTTGCGCAGCGCCGGCGGCTGCGTGCCGTTCCGGGCGGGCGTTCTTGTTTGTTTTTCGTCTTTCCCTTCGACTCGTCCCCAGGAAGCCCCATGTCCCTCGCTCTTGTTTCGTCCCGCCCCGGCGTGCGCTACCGACGCCTCGCTCTTGCGCTTTCGATCGCGCTGGCCGCGCCGCTGGCGCAGGCCGACGATGCTGCAGCCGCGACCGCAGCCGACGCCGCGGCCGGCGTCACCCTCGACGCGGTCCAGGTGACCGGCACCAACCTCAAGCGCAGCGACGAGGCCGGGGTCAACCCGGTGTTGGTGATCGATCGCGCGCAGATCGAGAAGAGCGGCAAGGTCACCGTGTCCGACCTGCTGCGCAGCCTTACCGTCAACAGCGGCAACAGCTTCAACGAGCAGTACACCGGCAGCTTCGCCAACGGCTCGGCCGGCGTGTCGCTGCGCGGCCTCAGCCAGAAGAACACTCTGGTGCTGGTCAACGGTTATCGCGTGGCCTCGTATGGTTTCGCCCAGAACACCCAGGACAATTTCGTCGACCTCAACGCCTTGCCGTTGGGCGCGATCGAGCGCGTGGAAATCCTCAAGGACGGCGCGTCGGCGCTGTACGGTTCCGACGCGATCGCCGGCGTGGTCAACCTGATCCTGCGCCGCAAGATCGAAGGCCTGGAAGTCGATGCGGCCTATGGCGCGGCGACCGAGGGCGGCATCGATCAGAGCAGCCTCGGCCTGCGCGCCGGCCACGGCGATTCGGCCAAGGACGGCTACAGCCTGCGTTTCAGCCTGGACGTGTTCAAGCGCGGCCGTCTCGACGCCGACGAGCGCGACCTGACCCGCGACGGCGACTATCGCGACCAGCCCGGCGGACGCCTCGCCGGTTGGTCGACCCAGGGCGGCGCCTACTTGTCCAACCCGCGCGCGCCGGTGGCGTTTGCGTGCCAGCCCGGCACCCAGTCGCGGCCCTACGCCGACTTCGGCAGCCCGTTGCCGGGCAACGCTTGCGCGTTCAATACCCAGCCCTACCGCACCCTGGTGCCGGACGTCGAGCGCTACCAGGCGCTGGTCGCCGGCGACGTGTGGTTCAACGATTCGCTGCAGGGCTTCGCCGAGATCCTCTACAGCACCAGCCACAACGGCACCTATTTCAGCGCGCCGATGTCGGTCGGCGCCGGTCTGCGCGCCTACGACCGTGGCACTGGTCGCCTGGTCGACATTCCGGCGGTGTTGCCGGTCGGGCATCCGAACAATCCCAATGCGGTGCCGACCCCGTTCGAGTATTCCTTCCTCGACCTGGGCGCGCGCTACAAGATCAACAAGTCGCAATTCCAGCGCACCCTGGTCGGTTTGCGCGGCCACGGCGAGACCTGGGACTGGGAAGTCGCCGCCAGCCATTCGGAGAGCCGCCAGCGCGAATACGTGCGCAACTTCCTCAACCGCTACGCGTTCGAACAGACCCTGGCCAGCGGCAGTTACGACTTCCTCAACCCCTCGCGCACGCCGGGCGCGCTCGATGCGCTGCGTCTGTCGACGCGGCGCCCGGGCACCTATCGCCTGAGCACGGTCAGCGGCAAGGTCTCCGGTTTCCCGTGGCAGTGGCGCGCGGGCGATGTCGGCGTCGCCGCGGGCGTGGAGTTCCGCGACGAGGCCCAGGACGCACGCACCAGCCCGCAGGTGCTGTCGGGCACCGAGCTGCGCCCTGCGATCAACCTGATCGACGGCAGCCGCCGCGTGTCGGCGGCGTTCTTCGAGCTCAGCCTCAAGCCCTGGCAGCAGGTCGAAGTGCAGTTGGCCGGCCGCGGCGACCACTACGACGATTTCGGCAGCGCGTTCTCGCCCAAGCTAGGCATCCGCTGGCAGGCCAGCGACGATTGGCTGTTGCGCTTGAACGCGTCGCGCGGCTTCCGCGCGCCGTCGTTGCCGGAGATCGCGCAGAGCACCACGATCAGCTACGGCAGCGTGATCGACCCGTACGACCCGGTGCAGCCGGGGGCCTCGCGCGGGGTGACCATCCTGCGCGCCGGTAATCCCGACCTCAAGGCCGAGCGTTCCAGCAACATCAACCTCGGCGTGTTGTGGGCGCCGGACGCCGACACCAGCCTCGGCGTGGACCTGTACCGGATCCGCCAGGACGACCTGATCGCGCCGGACAACGTCCAGTTCGTGGTCTCCAACCCGCAGACCAATCCCGGCCGAGTCACCCGCGATGCGCAGGGCCGCTTGCAACTGGTCGAAAACCGCTACGCCAACCAGGGCACGCTGACCACGACCGGCTTCGACATCGAAGGCCGCAAGGTCTGGCATGCCGGCGAGGCCGACTGGATCCTCGACGGCACCTGGACCCGCCTGCTGAGCTACGAGCAGCCGCAAGTCGCTGGCCAGGGCGCGCTGGAAGGCGCCGGCGGCAACCGCTTCGGCGCGCTGCCGAAGTGGCGCGGCATCACCTCGCTGGCGTACGGCCGCGGCGACTGGAACGCACAGCTGTCGTGGCGCTACATCGGCGGTTACCGGCAGCAGGTCGTCGATGCGCGCAGCAACCCGGGCCTGGACGCCAAGGTCGACGACCACCACCAGTTCGACCTGTACCTGGGCTACGAAGGCCTGCGCGATACCACGCTGTATTTGTCGGTGCAGAACCTCGCCGACAAGGACCCGCCGTTCGATCCGGCCGGCGGCGCGCTGCCCTACGACATCAGCCAGTACGACGCCTTGGGCCGGTTCGTCACGGTGGGGTTCAAGCACAAGTTCTGATCGCGCGATCCCATGCACGACTGTGAAGTCTCTGGATCCCCGCTTTCGCGGGGATGACGGCTCATACGAGCGCGGCGCAACTTACCTAACGTCGTTCCCGCGTAGGCGGGAACCCAGGGCTTTACCGAGGCATCGCTCTGAAGTCTCTGGATCCCCGCCTATGCGGGGAAGGCGGCGGGGTGAGACGCAGCGAAATCTATACGTCGTCGTTCCCGCGAAGGCGGGCTCCGCTTTACTTCGGCGGAGCCGAACACCCAGGGCTTCATTGAGGCATCGCTCTGAAGTCTCTACGGCACGGCCAGGGCGCTTGGCGCCCTGGCGTTCATGGCTGCGCGAGCCAGTGGCTCGCAAGCGCATCCATTCACCCCCGCCTTCGCGGGGATGACAGTTGGAGAGTTGTAGCGAGATCTACCCACGGTCGTTCCCGTGAAGACGGAAATCCAGTGCTTCACCGCGGCACCGCTCTCCGGTCTTTGCTGTGTTTCCGAGGGGTGTTCAACCCCGAAGGAGGCGGCCCGACGTTAGTCATCGTGACGGCGCCCAGCGGAAACCCGCTGCGTGCCCGGCCGCGGTGGCATAGTGCGCGGGCCGAAGGGATCACAACAGGCCAAGGAGAAAGATCATGGGGTATGGATTCGCGAAGCGGCTGCTGGCCGCGACGTTGGCGGTGGGGCTGCTCGGCGCGTGCAGCAAGCACAACGCCGCGACGATGGAAGAGTCGGTCGCCGCGCCCTCAGTGCCGATGGCCGAGCTCGGCAAGCCCGATGCCGGCGGCTCGGCGCCGTCGCCGGACAAGGCCGATCTCGGCGTGTTGCTGGCCTACGAGCACCGACTGCGGATCCGCTTGCCGGGCGAGCGCATCGCCGTCCAGGCCCAGGCCGTGCAGGCGGCCTGCAACGGCGGCAAGCTCGGCGCCTGCGCGGTGCTCGGCATGAACCAGAGCGGCGGCGACGAGCCGAGTGCGACCCTGCAGGTGCGCATCGTGCCCGAGGGCGTCGAGCCTCTGATCGCATTGGCCGGCAAGGGCGATGAGATCAGCGAACGCAGCATCCAGGCCGACGACCTGGCCACCGCGGTGCGCAGCAACACGATGTTGCAGGACCGCTTGCAGAAAGAGCACGCGCGCTTGCTCGAGTTCCAGGACCGCAAGGACCTCAAGGTCGCCGACGTGCTGACCCTGTCGAACCGCATCGCCGAGATCGAGGCGCAGTTGCAGGGCGCGCAGCAGGAGGCCGCACAACAGCAGCGGCGCATCGCCACCCAGTTGGTGACCTTCAACTTCGAGACCACCCGCGCCCAGGCCAGCCGCAGCGAGATCGGCGAAGCCTTCCGCGATTTCGGCGGCATCGTGGCGGCGGTGGTCGCGTTCCTGATCCGCGCCTTCGCGGTGTTGTTGCCGGTGCTGGCGGTATTGCTGCCGCTGGTGTGGCTGATCCGCCGCACGATCCGCAATCGCCGCAAGGCCCGAGGCGGCTGATAGCGCCGCGCGCCGCCGGCCTGCGGGCCGGCGCTGCGCCCGTGATGGGCGCAGTCGCCGGCTCAGCGTTCTTCGTCGGTTTCGAACTCGACCAGCACGTCCAGGTCGAAGGCCAGCGCTTCGACCGCTTCGCGGACCTTGTTCGCGGTGGAGGCGTTGGGCGCGTCGACTTCCAGCTCGTGCACGCCGGGGCCGGCGTCGTCCGGCAGGCCGGCGGAACTGGAATCGGAGTCGTCCATATGCGGCATCAGGTCGGCGACTTCCTCGACGTGTTCGATGCCTTCCAGGCTCGACAGCAGGTTGCCGATGGCGCGCGCGTCGTTCTCGTTGCCGGTGATGCGCAATCTGAGCAGGGGCATGGCGGAACCTTCGCGCAGTGGGGAGTCCGCAGGCTAGGCAGCCGACGGCTAAGGCGATGTGAAGCGCCGCCGCCGGTCCGTCTATTGCGATGCGCAACGTGGGTAAAACGTCACACCGGCTGCATGCCGGTGGAGTAGGGTAACGGCCATGACTACGACCTCCGCCGACGAGCATCCCGTGCCGAGCGTCACCCTGCGTCCGCTGGAGCGCGGCGACCTGCATTTCGTCCACGTGCTCAACAACAACCGCAGCGTGATGGGTTATTGGTTCGAGGAGCCCTACGAGTCCTTCGTCGAACTCGAAGAGCTGTACCGCAAGCATATCCACGACCAGTCCGAGCGCCGCTTCATCGTCCAGGACGGCTCGCAAGAGCGGGTCGGGCTGGTCGAGTTGGTCGAGATCGACCACCTGCACCGGCGCGCCGAATTCCTGATCATGATCTCGCCCGAACAGCAGCGCCGCGGTTACGCGCGCGCGGCCACCGACATGGCGATCAACTACGCCTTCCGCGTGCTGAATCTGTACAAACTCTATCTGCTGGTCGACGTCGACAATTCGCGCGCGATCTCGATCTACGAGCAGGCCGGGTTCCAGCGCGAAGGCGTGTTGATCGACGAATTCTTCAGCGACGGGCGCTACCACGACGTGGTGCGGATGTGCCTGTTCCAGCCGCAGGCGCTGGAGCGCGGTGCCAGCGCCAAGCCGCTGTCGCGCGGGCCGGAGCGGGATTGAGTCCGGCGCCGGGCGGCGCCGAACGGGACTGAGGCCGATGCCGATCGGCACCGAACACGACTGAGGCCGGCGCCGAACGGCGCCGGCCATGCAAGGCCCGGCGCCGGCGATGCAACGTTACTTTCAGCGCTTCTTACCCTTGGCCTTCGCCTTGGACGGCTGCGCCGCGGCTTGCGCGGCCTGCTCGCGCACCGGCAGCGGCACGTTGCAGATGTTGATGTGGCCGGCCGGTTGCTTGTACCAATCGTCGCGGCGGTTGCGGCGCGATTCGACCAACTCGGCGAACAGCGGCGTATCGGTGCGCAGCACTTCCAGGTTGGCGCGTTCGGCCTTCGGCACGTCGGCGGCCAGGCGGATCGCGCGGATCGGCGTGCGCTCGGCCGGGGTCTCGTAGAAACCCAGGTTGCCGGTGCCGCGCGGCAGCGACGACAGCAGCTCGATGCCCTTGACCACGCGCCCGACCGTGGTGATGTTGCGGTCGAGGTGGCGCGGCGATTGCCCGGTCACCACGTACAGCTCGGTGCCGTTGCTGGAATCGGCGGCCATGTCGCGACCGGCGCCGACGGTGCCGTAGCAATGGGCGAGCCAGCTCGAACCGGTGGCCGAATCGCGTGCGGCCGGGAAGCCGGCGACGAAGCCGGCCTCGGCCGCCCAACCGTCGGCGTCGGGCAGCACGGTCATCGCCAGGCCCTGGCTCTTGCGGGCGAATTCCGCCGGCAGCTTCGGCTTGACGCCGCGGCCGTAGGGCTTGCGCTTGGCCGCGTCCTCGGCGTTCGCGTCGCCCCATTGCACGACGTAGTTGTCCTGCGAGCGGTTGATGCTGAGGCCGTTCCAGTACTGATTGGTGGCCAGGGCGCGGATGTTGGCGACGTGCGCCGGCGCGAACTGCGGCGCCAGCTCGATCACCACGCGGCCGCGCGGCAGTTCGACGTACAAGGTGTTCTTCGGGTCCAGCGCGCGCCAGTCGGCGGGCTGGCTGGCGTCGAGGATCTCCTGCATCGGGCGCGCCGGCGTCTGCGCCGCGGCGGTCTGCAATGCGGCGAGGGTCAACAGGCTCAGCAGGGCGGTTTGCGGCATCGAACGCATCGGGCGATCTCCTGTCAGGGCTGGCGAGTGTAGTCGCCGCGCATGAATTCGGCGAAGTCGGTTTCGCCCGGGAAGCGGTTCTCGATGACGAAGCGGTGGCGCTCGCCGTCGAGTTCGTAGCGATAGCGCGATTCGCCGCGCGGGGTGACCTGGTCGAAGTGCAGGCAGTCGCCGTGCCAGCGCCCGCGTGCCGGCGCGGCCGGATAGCCCAGCGAGTCGAACCACCACCACAGCACCTGATCGCTGCCGGGCTCGACCAGGAACACGCCATGACCACGGAACACGGTCTTGCCGTCGCGGTCTTGGCGGTAGTCGTGGATCAGCGCGCCGCCGTCCAGGGCGATCCGGTAGTGGCCATGGCCGACCGAGGCGGCCGTCGCGCCTGCTGCGTCGGCATTGCGCTCGGGCCCTGACCAGGCTCCGGCGAGGCGGTGCAATAGGGCGAGCTGGGTGGGGTCGGGGCGGGGCGATTCCATGGCGTCTGCATGACCTCTTCGGTGATGTCGTCGGGCCGGGCGGTGCGGCCGGGTCGCCGCAGCGTACCCCAGCCCCACGAGCCGAAAGCGGCCCTGCGCCTCGTCCTGGTGACTATCGGCACATTCGCTATACCGAACTTCGCACTAGTCTGACCTCAACGATAGCGGAGAGCGACATGACCGACTTCGATAACCAGCTGCGAAAGTTCCAGAAAGAGCTCAGCGCCGGCACCGTCTCGCTGGCCCTGTTGGCGGTATTGGCCTCGGCCGCCGAGCCGATGTACGGCTACCAGATCGCCAAGCGCCTCGAGCGCGAAGGCGAGGGCGTGCTGAGCGGCAAGCAGAGCGCGCTGTACCCGGTGTTGCGCAATCTCGGCGCCGGCGGCCTGCTCGACAGCCACGTCGAGCCCTCGGTGACCGGCCCGCCGCGCCGTTACTACCGCATCACCGAAACCGGACTGTCCGTGCTGCGCGAATGGGTCATGGCCTGGCGCGCCACCCGCGACTCCGTCGATTCCGTCCTTCAGGGGCTAGCACTATGAACACCACCGCCGCCACCGGCTCCTTCGCCCGCCCCGACAGCGCACTGCCGCAGTCGATACCGGACTACCTCGATCGCCTGCGTGCGGCCCTGGCCGGCGCCGACAAGGCGCTGATCCAGGACGCGCTGTACGACGCCGAGGAATACCTGCGCTCGGAGATGGCCGAGAACCCGGGCCAGAGCGAGGCCGAGGTGATCGCCGCGGTCGCCGGCAGCTACGGCGCGCCCGACGAGGTCGCCGAGATCTACCGCGACACCGAGGTCAAAGTGCAGACCGCGCTGCGCCCGCCGGCACCGAAGCCGCGCAAGTCGCTGCTCGGGCGTTTCTTCGGCGTCGCCGCCGAGCCGCGCACCTACGCCGCGCTGTTCTACATGCTGTTTTCGCTGGCGACCGGCATCTTCTACTTCACCTGGGTCAATGTCGGCGTGTCGCTGTCGCTGGGCCTGCTGGTCCTGATCATCGGCGTGCCGCTGCTGATTCTGTTCCTGGGCTCGGTGCGGATCCTGTCGCTGGTCGAAGGCCGCCTGGTCGAGGTCATGCTCGGCGAACGCATGCCGCGCCGGCCGCTGTACCACAACCGCGAACGGCCGCTCCTGGAACGCATCAAGGACATGTTCGCCGACCCGCGCACCTGGACCACGCTGATCTACATGCTGCTGATGCTGCCGCTCGGCATCGCCTACTTCACCGTCGCGGTGACCGGCCTGAGCGTGTCGTTGTCGCTGATCTTCTTCCCGCTGCTGCGGCTGTTGGGCATCGGCACGGTGCAGTTCGATGGCTACGACGTGTTCATGGCCTGGGAGCCGTGGTCGTGGCCGGTGGCGATGTTGATCGGCGTGGCATTGCTGTTCGCGACCCTGCACGTCGCACGCTTCGTCGGCAAGTTCCACGGCCAGATCGCCAAGCACCTGCTGGTGCGCTTGGGCTGATAACCCGGCGCGTGTCGCGGCCGATGCCGTGGTCCCCGAACGCAACGAAGCCGGCCCGAGGCCGGCTTCGTTGCGTTCGGGCGTCCGTCAGCCGCCGAATTCGTTTCGGCCGGTTCGCTTTCGCCTTTGCTTTCGTTTTTGCTTTTTTGCCTGTGCTTTTGTCTTTGCTGCTGCCGTTACTGCTGCTGCCTTCATCGCTGCCGTTGCTGCGGTAGCCGTTGCTGTTGTCCCTCTTTTGAAAAAGGGGGGGCAGGGGGGATTTGCTTTTGCTTGCCTTCGCGCATCGCACCGAACAGCAAATCCCCCGCGCCGAAACCGGCATCGGGCTTCGTGCTTGCGCCGGGCGCTCGCCCCCTATTCAAAGGGGGCGATGTGAGAGGCGTGTCCGGAGAGCGCTGCTCAAGCGTCGTTGTTGCGATTCGTTTGCCGTTGCGGCGCGCAAAGCAGGCTACGCATCACTGCAGGAAGCAGCTGACCTTGACCTGCAGGAAGCTGGCTTGTTCCTGCTGCATCGCGGCCTGGCAGACCGGGTCGGTCGACGAGCCGGCCTGCTGGCACTTCATCGCGCGTTGCTGGGAAACGATGTTGTACATCTGTCGGTTGACCGAGCACTGCGGCGTCGGTGCCGGGCATTGCGCATCCATCAGCTGCCAATAGACGTTCTCGACCTGCTGGCGCTGCTGGCAGATCGGGCTGTTCGGGCCTTGCGCAGTGCAGGCCTGGACGCGCTGGATATGACTGATTTCGACTTGGATGCGCGCGGACTGGCAAGCCGCGGTGGCGGCGGAGGCCGCACCCGAGCACAGCAGCAGGGCGGACAGGACGGCGGAAACGGTGGCGAGTTTCATGCGGTTCTCCTTGAATCTGGGGCAGTGGAACGACGGGAGGATGAAGCACGACCCGAGGCAAGGGCGCGGGCAGAGCGCCGGTGGCTTGCGACAGGACGTAGGGGCGCGCGATCGCAGTCGGCGTTTGCGCTTGCCGCGAGCGCGCGGGATGGCGCAATGCGGTGCGTCGGCGTTGCGGCGGGCGATGGCGAGGAAACGATGCGATGCGGCATTGGGCCTTCCTGGCATGTCGCGAACGGCGTCGCCGGTTCGCGTGGTCCTGATCAGTTCGAGCTGATTCGCCGGGCTGATTCGATGCGGCCTCGAAGCGAGGGCGACGGCACAGGCAGCGTTCGGTGGGGCGCGGCGATCCTTCAGCGGGCCTCACCGCCGACTCTATCCGCAAAAATCGCCGGGTCCTCGCGGGGACAGCCGCGTTTGCAACGCAGTCGACAGTTTTCCGTGCCAATCGGCGGGGGGCGTGCAAAAAAAAGCCCGATGCATGGCATCGGGCCCGGGTTGCGGCGGCGGTGCGCGCTATGGCGCGGGAAAGCTCAGGCCGAGTACTTGGCGATGAACTTGCGCACCTGCGGATAGACCTGCTCGCGCCAGCGGCGGCCGCTGAAGATGCCGTAATGGCCGGCGCCGAGGATAGTCAGGTGCTCGCGGTCGGCTTCGGCCACGCCGGTGCACAGCGTGTGCGCGGCGCGGGTCTGGCCCTGGCCGGAAATATCGTCGAGTTCGCCTTCGATGGTCAGCAGGGCGGTGTTCTTGATCGCGCCCGGATTCACCCGTTCGCCGGCGACGTCCCACAGGCCGCGCGGCAACAGGTGCTCCTGGAACACCACGCGGATGGTGTCGAGGTAGTACTCGGCCGGCATGTCGAGCACGGCGTTGTATTCGTCGTAGAAACGGCGGTGCGAGTCGGCGTCTTCGAGGTCGCCCTTGACCAGGTCCTGGTAGAAATCCCAGTGCGACTGGAAATGCCGCTCCGGGTTCATCGCGACGAAACCGCCGTGCTGCAGGAAGCCGGGGTAGACGCGGCGGCCGCGGCCGGGGAAATTGGCCGGCACGTGATGGATCAGGTTGCCCTCGAACCACCACAGCGGCTTGTGCACGGCGAGGTCGTTGACCTGGGTCGGGCTTTCGCGGGTGTCGATCGGGCCGCCCATCATCACCAGCGAACGCGGCGTGGCTTCGCCGCGCGCGGCCATCAGCGAGACCGCGGCGAGCACCGGCACGGTCGGCTGGCACACGCTGATCACGTGCAGGGTGTCGGCGCCGATCAGGCGGATGAAATCCTGGATGTAGGCGACGTAGTCGTCGAGGGTGAAGGCGCCGTCCTCGGCCGGCACCATGCGCGCGTCGACCCAGTCGGTGATGTAGACCTTGTGATCGCGCAGCAGGGTCTTGACCGTGTCGCGCAGCAGGGTGCTGTGGTGGCCCGACAAGGGCGCGACCACCAGTACCGGCGGATCGTCCTTGAGCTCGGCGATGTTGTCGGCGTCGTCGGCATAGCGCTTGAAGCGCAGCAGCCGGCAGAACGGCTTGCGCTGCATCTCGCGCTCGATCACCGGATAGGCGTTGCCGTCGATCTGGATCGAGTGGATGCCGAACTCGGGCTTCTCGTAGTCCTTGCCGACCCGGTACAGCAGTTCGTAACCGGCGGCCAGGCGCGAGGCGCCGGGCACGGCCGAAAGCCAGCTGCCGGGCGCGGCGAACATCTTCGCGCCGGCTTCGGCCCAGTAGGTCATCGGCGCCATCCAGGCACGGCCGAGTTCATGCATCTGATAAAGCAGCATCGGATGGGACTCTCTGTGACGTTACGACTGTGGCGGTACGGCCTGAGGCCGGAGCGTCGAGGGCTCCGGTCCGGGTGGTTTGCTGCGCCGCAGCATAGCGGATTGGGACGGCGGTCGCGTGAATGGCCTTGGCGAGTGCGACCCGCGTTCCAGGATGCGCTAAGACGCCGCGGCGTCGCGGCTCTGGGGCTGTCTTTAGGAGCGGCGTGAGCCGCGACCACCGTAGAGATGCGATACCACGCATCTGCCCCAGGCCAGGCTGCGACAGCAGCGTTGGCGTCAGTCGCTTCGGCGGTCGCGGCTTACGCCGCTCCTACAGAGAAGACTTACTCGGCGGTTTCCAAGGCCGCGGTACCGTCGCGCAGCCCGGGCGCCAGCCACAGGTGCGAGCCCAGGCTGGCGAAGCCCTGGGCGGCGAAGCGTTCGCGATAGAACTTGGCCGGGCGGCGCTTGAAGCCGACCGTGTCGCCCTCGATGCCGTCCTCGCGGCTGAAGGTCTCCAGGAAGGCGACGCCGCCGCAGAGTTCGGCCAGGCCGGACAGGCCGCGGTCGAGTTCGCGGGTGTCCAGGTAGTGCAACACGTCGCTGCAGATCAACAGGTCGACTGGGGCGCAGGGGCGCAGGAACTCGAAGTCGCCGAAGCGCGCCAGATGCAGGTTGCGACTGCGGCCGTAACGGCCGATCGCGTACTCGCTGCTGTCGAAGCCCAGATAGCTCGCGCGCGGCCGCAGCTTCAACAGCGGCGCCCGCCACGGCCCTTCGCCGCAGCCGATGTCGAGCACGCTGCGCAGCGGGCGCTCCAGGTGGTACTCGGCGGTGGCCACGGCCAGCGCGACCTTGCGCGCCAGGCGGGCGCTGCCGCCGATGGCCTGGTCCTTGAGGGCCGGGTCGCGGTACCAGCGCTGGAAGTAGTCGCGGTCGTACTGTTTGCTCATGGGATCATCGGCGTTGCGTGGAGCGTGGCATCCTATCGCGCCCGGCCGGCGGACAGGGTGCGGCGCGATGCGCGCCCGCGCTTTGTCGGATGATCGCTCATCGGTTCCGCCCGCCGACACCGCCAGCCGACTTCAGGACGCCCGCGCATGAATGCCTATCTGTGGACCAAAACCTTCCATCTCGTGTTCGTGATGGCCTGGATGGGCTCGGTGTTCTACCTGCCGCGGATCCTGGTCAACCTGGCCGAAGCCGGCGACGAGCCGGCGGTGCGTGCGCGCCTGGTGCTGATGGGCCGGCGCCTGTACCGCTTCGGCCACATCATGTTCGGCGTCGCCGCGATCCTGGGCGGTGTGCTGTGGTTCGTGTTCCACATGAGCGGCGGCTGGCTGCACGCCAAGCTGACCGTGGTCGCGGCGATGCTGGCCTTCTACATCCTCACCGGCCGCTGGCTCAAGGGTGTCGACCAGGGTCGCGCGCTGCCGTCCTCGCGCAGCTTGCGCATCTTCAACGAGATCCCGGTGTTCGCCCTGATCGCGATCGTGTGGCTGGTGTTGGCCAAGCCGTTTTGAACCGGGAATGGGGAGTCGAGAATCGGGAGTCGTGAGCGGGATCGCGCTGACGGCCGAGTAACGAAAAACGGCGACCTGCTGGCAGGTCGCCGTTTTGTTGTTCGCCCTGAAGAAGGGGCTGGGCGCGTTTCGTTGTTCGCCAGTGCGCCGAAGGGCAAATCCCCCGCGCCGAAACTTGCATCGGGCTTCGTGCTCAGGTCGGGCGCTCGCCCCCTTCGTCAAAGGGGGCGATGGGAATGCGCTGCCCCCTTTGCTTTTGCTGTTCCCCCCTTTGGAAAAGGGGGGGCAGGGGGGATTTGCTCTAACGCGAAGGCTTCAACGATTCTTGAAATCGTCCGCCTTCGGCAGCGCCAGCGGAATCGCGTTCGCGTCGCAATCGCCCTTCGCGCACAACGCCGCGCGCAGCTTCGGCATGCTCTGCAGCATGAAGTGGTAGATCGTGTTCTGCTCGACGCTGCCGCGCACGGCGTCGCTGCCGGGGCCGCGCGCCCAGATGCCGACGTCGTCGCCGCCGTGGGTCTCGGCATTGGTCGGGACCAAGGCTTCCTGCATGTAGTCCGGATGCTCGGTATCGACCTTGCTCAGGTCCGGGCGGCCCTTCTCGGCCATCTGCGTGCCGCTGACGGTGTGCGGGTAGCGGTGCGGGCCTTCCGGCTGCTGCGCGCTGGCGCCGACGTAACCGGGGCCGTTGCTGTAGTTGAGGGTGGTGTAGGGCATGCCGAGCGCGTCGCGGGCGTAGTCGCTCGGGTCGCCTTCTTCGCCGCTGCTGCCGCGCACCTTGCCGAGCATCGGGTTGCCGCGCACCGGGTAGCCGACGAAGCTCAAGGTATGCGAGTGGTCGGCGGTGACCAGGATCAAGGTGTCGTCGGCCGAGGTCGCCTGGTTGGCAGCCTCCACCGCTTCGCTCAGGGCGATGGTGTCGGTGAGGGCGCGGTAGGCGTTGCCGAGGTGATGGGCGTGGTCGATGCGTCCGCCCTCGACCAGCAGCACGAAGCCGTTGTCGCCCTTGATGCGCTTGAGGCGCTCGATCGCCGCGGTGGTCATCTCCGCCAGCGAGGGTTCGCCGGCGCCGTCCTGCGGGCGGTCGTGCGAGAACTGCATATGGTCGGGTTCGAACAGGCCGAACAGCGGCTGGTCCTTCGGCGCCGCGGCGAATTGCTTGGCGTTCCAGACATAACTGCCGCCGGGGTGGCGCTGCTTCCAGGTCGCGATCAGGTCGCGGCCGTCGAGGCGCTGGCCGACTTTGTCGTCGTACTCGGGGTCGCGCTGTTCGACGGTCATGAAGTTTCCGCGGCCGCCGCCGAGCAGCACGTCCGGGCCGGTGCCGTAGGGCGATTCGATCATCTGCCGGGCGATGTCGGCGCAGCCTTCGGCCTTGGCTTTCTCCGGCAGGTCCATGTCGTTTTCCCAGTTGCGATCGGCCGAATGGCTGAAGGTCGCGCCGGGGGTGGCATGGGTAACGCGGGTGGTGGTGACCACGCCGGTCGCCAGGCCGCTGCTCGCGGCGAGCTCCCACAGGGTCAGCATCGGCGCCGCCAGCGCGCCGGCGCAATCGCCACGCGCGGCCTGTTGGCCGATGCTGAGCACGCCGGCGCGGGTCTTCACCCCGGTCGCCATCGCGCTCATGGTGCCGGCCGAGTCCGGCGTCTGCGAATCGGTGTTGTAGGTCTTGCTGAGCGCGGTCGCGGGGAAGCGTTCCCAACTCAAGCGGTTCTCTTCGCCCGGCGCGCCCTTGAGCTGGCCGGCGAGGATGCGCGCGGCGGCGACCGTGGTCAGGCTCATGCCGTCGCCGACGAACAGGATGACGTTCTTGGCCTTGCCGCCGCTGGCGCCGCGTTGCGCGGCCTGGGCGGCGCCGTCGCGATACCACCAGGCCGGCGTCTCGCCCTGCGGATGCTGGATCGCGGGGACCTCGATGGCGACGCCGTGCGCCGCGGGCGCATCGCCGCGCGTGGGCGCCGACGCGGCGCAGGCGCTGAGCAGCGCGGGAACGAGAAGGACGGAAGCGGTACGCAGCTTGGACATGGACGGCCGGCTTGGGATGACTAGCCGGCGATTATGCCCCGGGTCTGTGACGGCTATAACGATCGCGGGGAGATGCCCTGGGGGGATCGCCTTTGCCGGTCGTGGCGGTCCGCCTGGAGGCGAGGTTGGCGCGGCGGTTGCGGACGATGGCGTCGTGGCTGCGGCGGCGTGGTCGCGGCTTGCGCAGCTCCTGCACTAGGCCGGCGTCGCTTATGGGTAGGAGCGGCGCGAGCCGCGACCGCGACCCTTCGGCGACGACGCTGCCGACCCGCAGGCCGCGCCGACACCGGCCTGCGCAACCGCCGCGATCAGATCGCCATGTCGAGGCGACGATCCGCGCGATGTTCGAGGAAATTCACCACCAACCCGAGCCCGATCACGAACGCGGCGACCACCAGGATCTGGTTGAGGCCGACCTGGCGCAGCACCACGCCGCCGATCAGCGAACCCAGGGCGATGCCGATGTTGTAGCCCGACACGGTCAGGCTGGAGGCGATCTCGGCCGAACCCGGAATCAGCCGGCGCGACACTTCGATGCCGTAGTGGCCGAGCGACGGCGTCGCGCTCATCGCGAACAAACCAAGCACCAGGATGCCGGCGTAGGCCGCCGAGGGCAGGCCGATCAGGAAATAGATCGCCAGGAACAGCGCCGCGATCAGGGCGTAGTTGAAGCCGATCGTGCGCGACACCCCGAAGCGCGCCGCGGCGATGCCGCCGACGTGATTGCCCAGCACCACGCCGATGCCGAACAGCAACAGCAGCAGATTGGCGGTGTCCTGGCTGTAGCCGAGCGAATCGATGATGAGCTTGGGCAAATAGGTGTAGGCGATGAAGTAACCGCCGAACAGCAGCACGATCTTCATCAGCGCCGACAGCACGCGCGGGTTAGAGATCACTTCGACGAAACCGACCGGTTGCGCAGCGGCCTCGCGGGCGCCGGCGCGTGCCGGGATCCACCGCCACATCGCCGCGGCAGCGACGAAATAGCTGGCGCCGAGCAGCCAGAACGTCGCCTGCCAGTGGTAGTGATCGCTGACGAATCCCATGATCGGAATGCTCAACACGATGGCGATGGTCAGGCCGGACACGACCTGGGACATGCCTTCGATGGTCGAGCGAGTGCTGAGCTTGCCGGCCAGCGGCATCGCCAGCGAGAAGAACAGGCCGTGGTTGGCGCCGAGCAACAGCCGCGCGACCAGCAGCAGGCCGAAGTGCTCGCTGGCCGAAGCGAGCACGGTCAACACGCCGGCCAGGGCCATCGACACCGCCAGGGTCAGGCGGGCGTCGTAACGCTGCAGCAACCGAGTCAGCAGCGGCGCGCCGATGGTCACGCCGATGGCGTAGATCGCCACCAGCCACCCGAGCTCGTCGCTGCTGCGGTGCAGTTGATGGCTCAGCGACGGAATCAGCCCGACCGTGCCGAATTCGGCCGAGCCGAGCGCGAAGGCGCCGAGCAGGAGAGAAAACAGGGGTTTATTCATGGGGCAGGAATCGAGAATCGAGAATGGGAAGGGCAAGAACAGCGAAAGCGAGAAAGACGGGGCGAAAGTACGGATCGTTGCGGAACCGCTTCTGCGATTCCCTATTCCCGATTCCCCATTCCCGGCGGCTTACAAATGACTGCCGCCGCTGGCATCGAGCGTGGTGCCGGTGAGCCAGCGGCCGTCGTGCGAGGCGACGAAGGCTACCGCATCGGCGATGTCCTCCGGTTGGCCCACCCGTTGGATCGCCTGGCTCTGCAAAATCGCGGTGCGGCCGGCGTCTTCCTGCAGGAAGGTGTTCATGACCGTTTCGATGGCGCCGGGCGAGACGTTGTTGACGGTGATGCCGCGCGCGGCGAACTCGGGCGCGAGTTGCAGGGTCAGGGTTTCCAGCGCGCCCTTGCTGGCGGCGTAGGCGGCCAGGCCCGGGGTGGCGACGCGGGTCGACAGCGAGGAGATGTTGACGATGCGGCCGCCTTCGTTGAGGCGCGGCGCGGCCTGCTGGATGGCGAAGAACACGCCTTTGACGTTGACGTCGAACAGACGGTCGAACTGCGCCTCGGTGGTGTCGGCGGGCGTGGCGACCACGGCGACGCCGGCGTTGTTGACCAGGATGTCGAGGCCGGGCCGGCCGGTGGCGTCGAGCAGGAACGCATCGAGTTCGACGTAGGCCTGGGCGATCGACGCGACCGAGCCGAGGTCGGCGCCGATGGCGACCGATTTCACGCCCAGGGCGCGGATCTCGGCGGCCACCGCTTCGGCCTCGTCGCGCGAGGCGCCATAGTTGATCGCGACGTGGGCGCCGTCGCGGGCCAGGCGCAGGGCGATGGCGCGGCCGATGCCGCGGCTGGCGCCGGTCACGAACGCGGTCTTGCCGTGCAGGGGGTTGCTGGAAAGCGTGCTCACGATGGGTGTCCGAGTGGGGGGAGGACGATGTGTTATTCTGTTGTTCCGATATTCGGAACTATGGAAACCATAGCAGCAGGCCTCGGCTTGTTGCAAGCTGTCGCCATGAGACCCTTGCATCACCCCGCCATCGACGACATCGAGATGACCAGCGTGCTGTACGCGCTGGCCGATCCGGTGCGCCTGGGCATCGTCCGCTCGCTGAGCCGCGACCATCCGGTGTCCTGCGTCGGCGCCTGTATCGACGAGGAACTGCCGCGCGCGACCTTGTCGCGGCACTTCGACGTGCTGCGTTCGGCCGGCCTGGTCAACACGGTCAAATCCGGAACGCAGTATCTCAACACCCTGCGCTGCGACGATCTCGAACGGCGTTTCCCCGGCCTGCTGCGGGCGATCCTGGCCGGTGCCGGCGGATCGCAGCCGGCCAGAAAGTCGCCTGCGAAACTTGCAACGAAGCCGGTGGCCAAGGTGCCTGCGCGCGGACGCCGCGCCGAGGCTTCGCGCACGCCGCCGGCGAAGGCCCGCGCATGAAAGCGCGGACTGCGTCGCGCTGTTTTGCCGAAGCGGTCGCTCTTCATGAAATTTCGTTGCCGGCTTATGCGCTAGGGTTTGCCGGCGGCGTATCGAACCTGTTTATGGTGTGCCGCTCGCTCCGCGCCGGGCTGGTCCGGCCGGAGTCTTCCGACGAATCTTCTGGATAGTCCGTCATGACCGCCTTGCTCTCCGCGTGGTTCCGCATTCCGTTCTGGCAGCGCGTGGTCGGCGGCTTCGCGCTCGGCGCGCTCGCCGGCTGGGCTTTCGGGCCGGCCGCCGAAACCTGGTTCGGCCCGCTCGGCGATCTCTACGTCACCCTGATCAAGATGATCGCGGTGCCGCTGGTGTTCTTCGCGGTGATCAACGCGGTGGCCTCGCTGCACGGGCAGAAGTCGATCGCCGCGCTCGGCGGACGCACCTTCCTGTGGTTCGCGGTCACCGCGGTCCTCGCCGTCGGCATCGGCCTGGCGGTCGGCACCGTGCTGCAGCCCGGCAGCGGCGTGATGGGGCTGGCGATCGACAGCGGCTACAAGCCGCGCGACGTGCCCAGCGTGACCAAGGTGCTGCTCGACGTGGTGCCGAGCAATCCGTTCTACGCCCTGACCGGCATCGGCGCGACCAAGAACGCCGCCGGCGAGACCGTGCTCGCGGCCGGCAAAGGCTCGATCCTGCCGGTGATCTTCTTCGCCGGCCTGCTCGGCTTTGCGATGGTCAAGCTAGGCGAGAAGGTCGCCGGGGTGCGCAAGCTGGTCGGCGAGACCAGCGACCTGATGATCCAGGTCACCCGCTTCGTGCTCGAAGTCACCCCGATCGGCACCTTCGGCCTGATCGCCGCGCTGGTCGGCGCCTACGGTTTCGAGAAGCTGCTGCCGCTCGGCAACTTCGTGTTCGCCCTGTACCTGGCCTGCGCCCTGCACATCGTCGTGGTCTACAGCGGCCTGCTGCTCGCGCACGGGCTGAACCCCTTGAAGTTCTTCCGCGGCGCCGCGCCCGGCATGCAAGTGGCGTTCGTGAGTTCGTCGAGCTTCGCGGCGATGCCGGTGGCGATGCGTTCGATCACCCACAACCTCGGCGTCAATAAAGACTATGCGGCGTTCGCTTCGCCGCTCGGCGCCAGCATCAAGATGGACGGCTGCGGCGCGATCTATCCGGCGCTGTGCGCGGTGTTCATCGCCCAATACACCGGCACGCCGCTGACCGCCGACCAGTACTTCATCGTCATGATCGCTTCGGTGCTCGGCAGCTTCGGCACCGCCGGCGTGCCCGGCACCGCGGTGATCATGGCCACCGTGGTGCTCAGCGCCGCCGGCCTGCCGTTGGAGACCATCGGCTATCTGTATGCGATCGACCGCGTGCTCGACATGATGCGGACCATGACCAACGTGACCGGGCAGATGCTGGTGCCGGTGCTGGTGGCCAAGGAGACCGGCCTGCTCGACAAGGCGGTCTACGACGCGGCGCCGACCAATGTCGGGATCGAGGAAGAAAGCAAAGCCTGAGCGAGGACGAAGGCCATGCAGAGTGCGAGGCGTCGATACAAGCGTGTAGGCGGAGCGGTAGCGGCCTTGCGGTTCGCGAGCGCATTCCGGTGGCCATCGCTGCTGTTGGCTTCCAGCCTGCTGGCGGCGTGCGCGACGCACCCGAACCCGCCCGAGGCCGAACAGACCGGTCGCAGCGGCCAGGTCGGCGTGCGTTCGATCGACAAGCTGATGCCGGCCAGCGAACGCATGCAACTGGCCGACAATGAAACCTTCCAGATGCCCCTGGCCGAATACGGCAACCCCAGTCCGCTGTATCCGCCGGTGCTGCTCGCCCAGCGCCTGCCGCCGCAGACCATCTGCCTGCGCGTGGCCATCGGCGAGGACGGCAAGGTCATGGACAGCCAACCGATCGACGATGCCGCCAGCGGCTGCCCGCGCCCGGCCCAGACCGACCCGCGCTTCGTCGAAGCCGCGCGCAATGCGGTGGCGCAGTGGCGTTTCGACCCGGCGTTCCGCTGCGTCTATCCCGGTGCGCGACCGATCGACGAGCAAGGCTGCGTCAGCGGCCGCGAAGAAGCGGTCGCGGTGAGCCTGGCCTTCAGCTTCGTGTTCGAGCAGGAAGACGGCAAAGGCTCGGTGCGGGTCGGCGGATAAGCCGGCGCGTTCGTCGGCCGGATCGAAGATACTGGCGGCCTGCACAGCGAAGGAGTTCGGCATGACCTTCGAATTACCCGCGATCGAACTGGTCGAAATCTTCCCGCAGGTCGAGGACTACTGCCGCTTGCGCATCCTCGCCGGCATGTCGCCGCGCACGCCGCAAGCAGCGGCGCGCGGCCTGCCGAACACCTTGTACGGCGTGAGTCTGTTGCGCGAAGGGCAGGTGGTCGGCATGGGCCGCATCATCGGCGACGGCGGTTGTTTCTACAGCGTGGTCGACATCGCGGTGACGCCGGACCTGCAAGGGCGCGGATTGGGCCGGCGCATCCTCGACGCGCTCGACGCCTGGTTGCGCGCCAACGCCGAGCCTTCCGCGTTCGTGACCCTGGTCGCCGACGGCGACGCCCGGCATCTCTACGCCAAGTACGGTTTCGCCGAGAGCGCACCGCATGCGGTGAACATGGAATATGTGGTCGGCGCACGCAGTGCAGGCTGAGCGTCGACTGCAAGCGTTCGGGACCAGCGCCGGACAAGGCGTCTCAGGAGGAGTGGATGTCGATGGAAATCGTGTCGCGGCCGATGACGGACGCGGAGCTGAGCGCGCTGGCGTCGCTGAGCCGGGCCGGACCCACTCCGGTCAAGACTGCGTTCGAGAGCTGGGTGGTCGCGACGGCGTCACTGAGCTTGGCAATGGCCTTGCTCGTCATGGGCGCAGGCTGGGTGGCGCGGAGGTTGTTCGGCGCCGGGGCCTGGATCGAAGACTACGCTTCCTTCGCCATTCTGGCTTGTGCAGTCGCGATCGCGCTGGGCTGCGCGGTGTACGCCTGGCGCCACGGCCGCAGGCTGAGCCGCACGCGTGGCGTGTCCCGCGAGCGTTATCGGGCCGATATGCGGGCGGGGACGGTGAACGAGGAGCACTACGAGTTCAGCGAATGCAAGTCGCTGGCCGAGCCCGAGCACGGCGGCGGCCTGGTCTACCTGCTCAAGATCGATGCCGGTCGTTGCCTGGCAGTCTACGACTACGACAGTCTGCGCATCGCCATGGACGACGGCGATCCCTCGAGCAGCCAGATGACACCCAGCCGCCGCGCGACGCTGCGCCGCGCGCCGGTGTCGGCGCACGTGTTTTCGTTCGAGTTCGATGGTGAGCCCTTCGATAAGAGCCCGCAGGGCGAACTGCCCGCGCAGGTGGAGTGTTGGCCGGAGCACGGCGAGGTCTGGGAAGTGCCGTGGAACGAGATCGAGCGGCGGCTCGACGGCGCCTGAGTCAGCCGGCCAAGCTCAAACCCGCGAGTACTTCCACGACTGCATGCGCCCGTCCCGGTACGGCATCACCCCGTGGAAGGGGCGCGGGTCGGCGTCGAACACCAGCGGCAGGAACTCGCGGTCGCCTTCCCACATCGGCAGCTCGTGCAGGCGCTCGATCGGCACCCAGTCCAGCGCGCCTTCGGCATTGCTCGCGAACGGCGTGCCCTCGAAGGCGGTGATGGTGAAGACGAAGCCCAGCCAATCCTCGCCGTGCTTGCCGAAGCCGGGCCAGCTGATGGTGCCGCGCAGGTTCATCGCGGTGCAGTCGATCCCGGCTTCCTCGAAGATCTCGCGGCGCATGCCGGCGACCACGTCCTCGTCGGCTTCCAGCTTGCCGCCCAGGCCGTTGTACTTGCCCAGCTGATGGTCGTCGGGGCGCGCGTTGCGGTGGACCATCAGGACTTGGCGGCCATCGGGCGAAATCACGTAGCCCAGGGTGGCCACGATAGGCGTATACGGCATCGGCGGGGGTTCGGCGGAGCAGGGGCGCGGGCCGCACAGTGTCGGCGATTCGCCCCGCAACGACCAGCGCCGTCGATCCCCCTACGTGACTTTCGACCCGTATCGGCAAGCCCGTCCCGGGTTAGGGTGCCGGAGCCTTTGGCGCGTCGCCGCAGCGGTCCCGCGACGGCCGACGGACTCATTCGACAGGACAGGGAGATTCCCATGCGCAAGCCTCACCTCTGCGTGCTGCTGGCCGGTCTGACCACGATCACGACCGCCGCGTTCGCCACTGCGCACGCGGCCGAGAGCGATCGCTGGCAGTTGCCGGTCGCAGTCAAGAAACTCGACAACGGATTGACCGTGGTCGTCTCGCAAGACCACAGCTCGCCGACCGTCGGCGTCAGCGTGGTCTATCACGTCGGCATGCGGCTGGAGCCGAAGAACCGCACCGGCTTCGCCCACCTGTTCGAGCACCTGATGTTCCAGGGCACGCCGGTCGCGCCGAAGGGCGTGTTCGACCAGGTCATCAGCGGCGGCGGCGGGCGCAACAACGGTTCCACCCGAGCCGATTTCACCAATTACATCGAAGTCGCGCCGGTCTCGGCCCTCGACCGCATTCTGTGGCTCGAAGCCGACCGCATGAAGACCCTGGACTTCAATCCGACCACGCTGAAGAACCAGCAGGACGTGGTCAAGGAAGAGATCCGGGTCAACGTGAAGAACCAGCCCTACGGCGGCTTCATGTGGATCGACATCGGCCAGCACGCGTTCCAGAAGTGGGAAAACAATCACGACGGCTACGGCAGCTTCCAGGACCTGGAGAACGCCAGCCTCGAGGACGTGCGCTCTTTCCACCGCGATTACTACGGCCCCAACAACGCCGTGCTCGGCATCGCCGGCGACATCAGCCCGGAAGACGCCTTCAAGCTCGCCGACAAGTATTTCGGCGCGATTCCGGGGCGTCCGACCCCGCCGCCGCCGGATTTCGCCGAAGGCCTCAATACCAAGGAAAAGCGCATCGAACAGGCCGATGCGCTGGCGCAGGTGCCGGCGATCGCCGCCGCCTGGAAGATGCCGACCCGCGGCAGCCGCGACCACGCGCCGATGGCGGTGCTCGGCAGCCTGCTCGCCGGCGACGAGGCTTCGCGCCTGTATCAGGGCCTGGTCAAGCAGCGCCAGATCGCGCTCAACATCGACGCGCTGTATGGCCTGACCGACCCCTGGACCTACAACGGCCCGACCTTGTTCACCCTGTTCGCGTTGTACAAGCCCGACACCAACGCCGATGCGGTGCTCGCCGCGATCGACGAGGAAGTGGCGAAGGTCGCCCGCGACGGCGTGGATGCGGCCACCCTGAAGCGGGTCAAGACCCACATGCTCGCCGATTGGTACAACGGCCTGGAAAGCTTCATCGAACGCGCCGACACCGTCGCGCGCATGCAGACCTTGTGGGGCGATGCCAACGTGGTCAACAAGATCCCCGGCTGGATCGAAGGCGTGACCTCGGCCGACCTGCAGCGCGTCGCCAAGACCTATCTGACCCGCGCCAACCGCACCGTGATCGACCGCAAGCCGGTCGCGATGGCGGCGCCGGCCGCGAAGCCCGCCGCGGCCGCGCCGTCGGCGACGAACTGAGGAGGAGACGACATGAGAATCCACAACAATCTGCTCGCCCTGTCGACCTCGTTGGCCCTGGTCTGCGCGGTCGGTAGCGCCGTCGCCGGCCCCGCCGCCAAACTGCCCAAGCAACTGCCGCCGCTGGCCGCCGACAAGGCGCTGCCGGTGCCGCAGATCGCCCAGAAGAACCTCGCCAACGGCCTGCAAGTCTGGGTGGTGCCGCGCAAGGGCCTGCCGCGCGTCGACTACGCACTCGCCGTGCGCAGCGCCGGCTATGCCAGCGACGGCCCCGACGCCTCGGGCTTCGCTTCGTTGTATGCCGGCCTGCTGACCCAGGGCACGGCCAAGCGCAACGCCAAGGCGATCGCCGAGGCCGCGCAGGGCTACGGCGGCGCGATCGGCGCGAACGCACTCAACGACGGCGTGCTGCTCAGCGCCAACGCCTTGCCCTCGCAGGCCGAGCCGATGATCCGGTTGCTGTCGGAAGTGGCGCAGCAGGCGAACTTCCCCGATGCCGAGGTCAAGCTCGCCCAGGCCAACGCCCTGCAAGGCTTGAAGGTGTCGCAGGCGCAACCTAGCTTCAAGGCCACGCGCGCCTTGCTGAAGGCGACCTACGGCGATCACCCTTATGCGCGCAGCCAGCCCACCGAGGCGGCGATCGGCGCGGTCACCGCCGAGAAAGTGCGCGCCGAACACGTGCGCCGTTTCCGCCCGGACCGCGCCTTGTTGATCGTCACCGGCCGGATCGGCGCGGAGGAAGGCTTCAAGCTCGCCGAAGCCGCCTTCGGCCAATGGAAGGCCAGCGGCGAAGCCATCGCCGACGCCGCGCCGGCGCGCGCCAGCGCCGACCCGCAGCGCATCTTCGTGCAACGCGACGGCAGCGTGCAGTCGGCGGTGCGCTTGGGGCGTCCGGCGATCGCCGCGACCGATGCCGACTACCTGCCGGCGCAGTTGGCCGGCATCGTGCTCGGCGGCGGTTTCAGCAGCCGCCTGATGCAGAACCTGCGCGAAGACAAGGGCTATACCTACGGCGCGCGCGGCGGCCTCAACGCCTTGCGCGATGGCGGCAGCATCCAGGCTTCGGCCGACGTCCGCAACGAAGTCACCGGCAAGGCAATCAGCGAATTCATCTACGAATTCGGCCGCCTCAACGACTACCCGGTGCCGGCGCAGGAGCTCGAAGACACCAAGCGCTACGTCGCCGGCGGTTATCTGATCGGCAACCAGCTGCAGAGCTCGGTCGCAGCCTCGCTGGCGAGCAATTGGCTGTACGGCCTGCCGCCGGAATTCCTCGGCGAGTACGTGCCGAAGATCCGCGCGATCAGCGCCGAGCAGGTCCAGGCGATGGCCAAGAAGTACTACGCCTCCAAGGACCAGTCGATCGTCGTGGTCGGCGATTACAAGGCGGTCGAAGGCCAGCTCAAGGAATACGGCGAGTTCAAGCTGGAGAAGTAAGCCCGGCCGCGCGTCGTCAACAACTAGCCCCGGCCGTTCGCGGCCGGGGCTTCGTCGTTTTGGAGCCTTGTGGTTCGGATGTCGAGCCGACGGCGCTCAGTTCTCGCCGAACCACTTCAGCACCACGCCGATGGCGAGGCCGGCGAAGACCAGCCCGACCACGCCGTACAGCAAGCCGGTAAGGAACAGGCCGTAGCCACCCGGAAACGCGCCGACGATGGCGCCGGTGACCAGCGAATACGCCCCGTACAAGGGGATGAAGATCAGCCGCGCCAGCCACACCCCGCGCTCGCCGCGCTGGTCGCGAGGGACGGGGCTGCCGGTGGCGGCCCAGCGCACCGCCATGCGCGCGAGCACGACCGGCGCGAACAGCAGCGCAACCGCTTCCAGCGCCTTGTAGCCGAGCACCAGGCCGACCGCGAGCATGCCGCCGCCGATCAGCATGGCGGTGTCGTCGCCGGGCGCGCCGAAGCGGGCGAGGCCGGCGCCGATCAGGAAGGCGACGACGAAGACGCCGAAGCCATAGAACACTTGTTTCATGCGGTCGCCCGTTCAGGTCTTGCGATCAAAAAGGCGCCGAGCCAGCTGGCCGGCAAGGGCAACAGCAGTCCGGCGACGGTCATCCACAGCGGATGCGCGAACATCATCGACACCGCGATCACGCTGGCGACGATCAGGGCGCCCACTGTGAGCGCGGCGCCGCGGCGGTGGCGGCGCGCGATCAGCGCCGCGACCAGGCCGCCATCGAAAGCGCCCACGACCCAGCCGGCCACGACCAGGGCCATGGCCGAGAGCGGCGCGGCCGCTACGTGCGCGGCCAGCGCGACCGGATCGCGCGGATCGGTGCCGGGCGCGAACGGATACAGGCGGGCCGAGCCGAACTCGAACAGGTGCATGGTCGCCATCGCCGCCAGCAGGCCGACGATCACCGCCAAAATCGTGCGAATCATGATTCCGTCCCTCCCCGGATCGGATGCGCGGAGCATCGCCCCACGGACGCCGGGTTTCAAGCTCCCGTCGTTGCGGCGCGTCGCGCATAATCGGCGCCTCGCCACGGAGCCCCCCATGCCCCCAGCCCATCCCGCCGTTTCGCCGGTGCGTCTGCTCGCCTTCGCCGGCAGCCTGCGCGCGGGCTCCTACAACCGCCGCCTGATCCCGGTGCTGGCCGAAGGCGCGCGCGCCGCCGGCGCCGAAGTCACCCTGATCGAGCTGCGCGACTACCCCTTGCCGATCTACGACGGCGACATCGAAGCCGAGGCCATGCCCGAGCAGGCGCGCCGCCTGCAGGCCTTGCTGGCCGAACACGACGGCCTGCTGATCAGCACGCCCGAGTACAACGGCTCGATGCCGGCCCTGGTCAAGAACACCCTCGACTGGATCTCGCGTCCGCTCGCCGACGGCCGTTCCGGCACCGCCCTGTTCGCCGACAAGGTCGCCGGCATCGTTTCGGCCTCGCCGGGCCCGCTCGGCGGGTTGCGCTCGTTGCTCGTGCTGCGCGACGCCCTGGCCAAGCTCGGCCTGATCGTGGTGCCGCAGCAGGTCGCGGTCGGCCAGGCCGCCGACAAGCTCATCGATTTCGGCCAGTTGAACGACGAGCGCCAGCGCGACGCCGTGCACCGCGTCGGCGCCGCCGTGGTGCGCCATCTCAAGGTTTACCAGGGAGCTCCGGCATGAAAGGCCAGCAACGCGAATTGAACCTGCGCTTCCTGGCGCAGCCGACCGACGTCAACTATGGCGGCAAGGTCCACGGCGGCATGGTCATGAAATGGATCGACCAGGCCGGTTACGCCGCCGCGGTCGGCTGGAGCGGCAAGTACAGCGTGACCGTCGCGGTCGGCGGCATCCGCTTCGTCGCCCCGATCCGGATCAGCGACCTGGTCACCGTGCACACCAAGCTGATCCACACCGGCACCAGCAGCATGCACTTCGCGGTCGACGTGAAGGCCCGCGACCCGGGCCTGGACGACGGCGAGCCCGAAGAGCGCCTGTGCACTCACTGCGTGATCGTGTTCGTCGCCATGGACCAGGTCGAAGGCAAACCGACCCCGGTGCCGTCGTGGACCCCGGTGACCGAGGACGACAAGCGTCTGGCCGAGTACGCGCTCAAGGTGATGGAGTTGAGCAAGGGGATCGAGGCGACAGTGGAGCGGTACGTACATGAGGGGTGAGGTTCGCCCGCTGCGCTCGGGTCCGGGCTTGTGCAGGAGCGCTGGGCTTGTGTAGGAGCGACGTGAGTCGCGACCGAGGGACGCGCAGAATTTCCATCGCCGTCGTTGCCGATTGAAGCCACGAACTGTCGCAGGGTAGGAGCGACGTCCTCCTGGATTTCCTTCGGTCACAAGTCGCGACCGCGACCCGGCGGCTGTCGGCGTATCTTTGGAGCAGAGCAGAGCAGAGCAGTGCAGTGCAGTGCAGTGCAGTGCAAAGCTTCCGTCCGCTAAAGCGGCCGGGTTACTTTCTTTTGCTAAGCCCAAAAGAAAGGTAACCAAAGAAAAGGGCTCTCCTTGCAAGGGCACAAGCCACGAGTGCGGTGCTGTCGCCGGGATTTTTCGATAAGACGTCCATGTCTTATCGAAAAACGGCGCACGTCCTGTGCGCCGCCCTCCGGGTCTACGGTTGCATCGCAAGTTCGACACTGCGCCAGGCTCTTTACAGCAACGGCAACGGCTCGGCTCGGCTTCTAAGGGTAGGAGCGGCGCGAGCCGCGACCGCGACCTTACGGCTGCCGGCGCGGGCGATCGTTGCTGCGTGGTCGCGGCTCGCGCCGCTCCTACCCTTTGAGCCGTCGTAGCTGCAGGATTGCTGCTGCTGCTGCTGCTGTTGCTGTGCGCAGCTTCGCATTAGCGAAGGCAATGGAAGACCCGGAGGGCGGCGCGCAGGGATGCGCGCCGTTTTTCATCGGGACAGGGATGTCCCGTATGAAAAATCCCCGCGGAGGCAACGCTCGTGCGGGCCCTTGATTCAAAGAAAAGCATTTTTCTTTGGTTACCTTTCTTTTGTTGCTTATGACAAAAGAAAGTAACCCGCCGCTTTAGTGGCGGAAGCTTTTAGCGTTTGACCCTGATCTTGATCTTGATCTTGCTTGAGCGATACGCCGCGAGACCGAAACAGCGCGGTCGCGGCTCGCGCCGCTCCTACCCTGCGTCAGCACGCCGCTTCGGCGAACGACTTCGGCGTTGTGGATTCTGCGCGTCCCGTGGTCGCGGCTCACGCCGCTCCTACAGGGACGGTGTCGCAGCCCAAAAGAGATTCGCCACTCCACAACGCAACAGGCCGCCCGAAGGCGGCCTGTCGATATGGACCAGGAAGCGGGCGCTCAGATGCCGTCGACGCGACGGGCTTCCATGAACTTGCCGCTCCAATAGCCGGTGTCCAGGCTGGAGACGGTCACGTCCTTGCCGGTGCGCGGGGCGTGCACGAAGCGGCCTTCGCCAAGGTAAATGCCGACGTGGTCGACGCGGCCGCGGCGGCCGAAGAACACCAGGTCGCCTTCGGTCATCGCGTCGCGGTCGATCACCGCGCCGGTCTTGGCCATCTCGCGCGAGACGCGCGGCAGTTCGATGCCCAGGGCGTTGCGGAACACGTAGCCGACCAGGCCGCTGCAGTCGAAGCCCTGGTCCGGGGAGCTGCCGCCCCAACGGTAGGGGGTGCCCAGCAGGCCCAGGGCGCGCTGCAGCATGCTCTTGATGCGGCTCTGCTCGGCGACCGGGATGTCGGCCTTGCCGAGATTCACGTTCGGGCCCAGCAGGCGGTTGAGGTCGGTCGCCAGGAGCAGGGCGCGGTCGGACAGGGTCATGGCCTCCGGCAGCATGTTGCTGGCGGTCGGCTCCGGCGCATCGGCCGAGTCGTTGCGCAGCGAGGTGCCGCCCGGGAGGGAACTGCCGAGGCTGGAACCCAGCGCAGAGGACTGCTGGGCGAAGGCGGGCAGGGCGCAGACCGCGAGTGCGGCGGTCAGCAGGATTCGTTGGCTGGCCCGGACGACGGTAGTCGTGCGAGCGGTGGCGCAAGGTGCTTGGGGGGTGGCAGCCAGGCGGCCGTGGCGAGTCAATTGGGTCGTCACGTATTAATCACGAAGTCGTCACCGATGGGGGATGATGCCCGTCATGTGGGAGACATAGGTTCAAATTTCGTTAGCAGGTCGTTAATAAGACTGTGATTTGATTCACAAATTTCGCCAGACCCCAGGCCCGGCGCGCATTCATGAAAGTCTTGTTACTTCCTGAGAACCCGCTTCGCGCCGCTGTAATGGCTGACCCAGTAAGGGCCGTCGAGGTGGTCCAGGCGGACCGTGCCGCCGGTGCTCGGGGCGTGGACGAAGCGGCCCTCGCCGACGTAGATGCCGACGTGGGAGACGTTGCCCTTGCTGCCGAAGAAGACCAGGTCGCCGGCCGCCAGGCGCATCGGCTCGATCCTGGGCCCCTGGTAGGACGCCAGGTCGCGCGAGGTCCGGGGCAGGCTCAAGGCCAGCATGTCCCGATAGACGTAGTTGACCAGTCCGCTGCAGTCGAAGCCGCTGTCGGGGGTGTTGCCGCCATAGCGGTAAGGCGTGCCGACCAGGCTGATCGCCCGCATCAGGACGGCGTTGGCGGCGCCGGGGTTCTCCGGCTCGGTCCGGGGCCATTCGCGGACGGGCTTGGGCGGGGGCGGGCGGCGGACGACCTCGCGACCGCCGCCGCAGGCGCTGAGCAGGGCGCACAGGGCCACGGCCACGGCGAGCGCCGGCCACGGCTTGCGCACCCGCGCTGGCGCGGGAGCGGTGTTGCCGGGATAATGCGCGGCCTTCGTCACGGCCGATAGCTTGGCGGCTAAGCGCCGAGACGACAAGACAGTCCACGTGTCGTTTTGTGGCGGCCCGCTCAAAGACGAGCCGCCGTTTCCTTTCCTGATCGCCCGATGGCGGTCTCCAGTCGGGTCCTGCAATGAAAATCGAGAAAGATCGCGTCGTCCGTTTCCACTACACCGTCTCCGAGCAGGGCAGCGAGCCGCTCGAGACCTCGGAAGGCCGCGACGCGCTGGCGATCCTGATCGGCCACAACAACATCATCCCGGGCCTGGAAAAGGCGATGGACGGCCGCGAAGCCGGCGACAAGTTCGAAGTCGACGTGGTCGCCGCGGAAGCCTACGGCGCGCATCAGGAAGGCCTGACCCAGCGCGTGCCGAAGAAGTACTTCAAGGACGCCAAGCTGTTCCCGGGCATGCAGGCCGTGCTGCCGACCAGCTTCGGCCCGCGCGCGGTGACGATCCTCAAGGTCGGCATGAGCGTGGTCGACGTCGACCTGAACCACCCGATGGCCGGCAAGGACCTGCATTTCGCCATCGAGATCGTCGAAGTGCGCGAAGCCAGCAAGGAAGAGATCGAGCACGGCCACGTGCACGGCGACGGCGGCCACGCGCACTGAGCGCGGCGCCCCTTCGATGAGCGACGGCCCGCCTGCGCGGGCCGTTTCTTTTTGGGCCGCCGCAGGATGCGGTCGCGATCCGGCAGGCGGCCGTAGAATCGCGGCAGTGGCGGGTCCGGTTGCGCCGCAAGCGCCGTAGCGCCACGGCCCCTATCGACGACAGCGAGAGCATGAGCGCAAGCGCCGCGGCCTCCGGCTTGGCCCCCATTCCCGTCCACGAACGCCTGCCCGCACTCGACGCGCTGCGTGGTCTGGCCCTGCTCGGGATCTTCCTGAGCAACGCCGAGATGTTCACCCGGCCGCTGGCGGATATTTCCGACGGCATCGATACGCACCTGCGGGGCCTCGATCACGCCGCTTCGGCCTTCGTCTACGTGCTGATACGCAGCAAGTTCTGGACCTTGTTCTCGCTGCTGTTCGGCATGAGCTTCGCGGTCATGTCCGAACGCTCGCGCCAGGCCGGGCGCGATTTCCGCCCGCTATACCTGCGCCGCAGCGTCGGTCTGTTGATCGTCGGCCTGATCCATGCCTGGCTGATCTGGGCTGGCGACATCCTGGTCACCTACGCGCTGGCGGCATTCGCGCTGTTCGCGATGCGTTCGCTGTCGCCGGGCGCCTTGTGGCGGATCGGTCTGAGCCTGTACCTGAGCGTGCTCGGTTTCTTCCTGATGATCGCCGCGCTGCTGGCGATCCCCGGCGTGGCGCAGTCGACGCCCGCCGATATGGCCGCCGACCGTGCCGCGCGCGCCGCCGAAATCGCCGCCTATGCGCACGGCGACTACGCGCAAGCGACGGCGCAGCGTCTGGCCTTCTTCGTCGACGGAGCCATGTCGGGCTGGTTCAGCATGGTGCCGATGGTGCTGGGCCTGTTCCTGATCGGCTCCTGGTTCGTGCGCAGCGGAGCGCTTGCCGATCCGGGCGCGCATCGTCACCGTCTGCGCGCGCTCATCGGCTTCGGCGTGCCGGCCGGCGTGGCCATCACTGGTTTGAGCCTGCTCATCGACAGCTCGCCCACATTCACTCCGGTCAGCGCCGCCGCGATCGCGGCGAGCACCCTGCACATGCTCGGCGCCTTGCCGTTGGCCCTGGCCCTGATCGCCTGGGTCGTGCTGGTCGTGCAGGGTGGCGCGCGCTGGCCGCTGCGCTTCGCGCCGGCCGGGCGCATGGCCTTGAGCAACTACCTCGCCCAATCGCTGATCGGCACCCTGGCCTTCTACGGCTATGGCTTTGGGTTGTGGGGGCAGGTACCGCTGGCGGCGCTGATCGCCGCGGCCTTCGTCGTGTTCGCATTGCAGATGCTGCTCAGCGCGGCGTGGTTGCGGCATTACCGTTTCGGCCCGGTTGAATGGCTGTGGCGCGCTTTCACGTATTGGCGTTGGCCGCCGATGCGGATTCGGGCGTCGTAACGCGCGTTTGCGTTTGATCTTGCGGGATCGGTGCGTCGCAGGATTGAAGTACTGCGGTTGCCGCTTGCGTTGCTCCTATCCTGGACTCCAGCCGGAAGCGGCGCGAGGTTGAGGCGTAGTGGTTGCTGCTTCAAGAGTAGGAGCGACGCAAGTCGCGACCGCGTTGCTTGTCGTTACGGTGCCTCTTGCCGCAGAGCGGTGAGGCCAAGGCTACAGCTGCAGCTAGAGCTAGAGCTAGAGCAAGGCTTCCGTCCGCTAACGCGGCCGGGTTACTTTCTTTTGCTAAGCCCAAAAGAAAGGTAACCAAAGAAAAGGGCTCTCCTTGCAAGGGCACAGGCCACGAGTGCGTAGCTAGCGCCGGGATTTTTCGATAGGACATCCTTGTCCTATCGAAAAACGGCGCACGTCCTGTGCGCCGCCCTCCGGGTCTACGATCGTTCTCGCAAGGTCGGCGCTGCGCCAAGCTCTTCACGGCAACGGCAACGGCAACGGCAACGGCAACGGCAATCGACGACCTGTAGGAGCGGCGTGAGCCGCGACCACGAACTGCAGTAGACGACGATTCTTCCGCAGAAGACCCCAGATCCCTTCCTCGGCGTTGGCGTGGCTTCGGCTGGCTTTTTAGCATTGGCATTGGCATTGGCATTGGCATTGGCATTGGCATTGGCATTGGCCGTTGCCATGCGCCGCTTCGCACTCGCGAAGACAGAAGAAGACCCAGAGGGCGGCGCGCAGGGATGCGCGCCGTTTTTCATCGGGACAAGGATGTCCCGTATGAAAAATCCCTGCGGATGCGCCGCTCGTGCGGGCTTGTGATTCAAAGGAAAGCATTTTTCTTTGGTTACCTTTGACCGAAGGGAATCCAGACGGACTTTTGTTGCTTTAGACAAAAGAAAGTAACCCGCCGCTTTAGTGGCGGAAGCTTTTGGCGTTTGATCTTGCTTGAGAGAAGCGCTGCGAGACCATTGCAGCGCGGTCGCGGCTCGCGCCGCTCCTACCCCGGCGAAAGCACGCCGCATCGATCGATGACGACGGCGATGCCATCGCTGCGCATCCCGCGGTCGCGGCTCACGCCGCTCCTACAGGGAAGGTGGCAGTCCAAAGGGGAAGGTGTCGCCGTCGAAAAGGGATTCGCCACCCCACAACGAAGACAGGCCGCCCGAGGGCGGCCTGCCGATACGCTCAATTCATCGAGGCCGCAGGCTCAATTCACCGACACCGCGCTCCAGGCGCGGGCGACGGCCTTGTACTCGTTCGAGGTGCTGCCGTAGAGATCGGTCGCTGCCTGCAGGGTGGCGGTGCGCGCCTGCGGGTAGGTGGTGCTGGAAACGAAGTAACGGGTCAGCGCGCGGTACCAGATCGCACCGGCCTTGGCGCGGCCGATGCCGGCGATGGCGGTGTCGCCGTTGCAGACCAGTTGCGAGGGGGTGTAGTTGAAGCCGGCCGGCTTCACCGCGCCTTCGGCGAGCAGATAGAAGAAACGGTTGCCCACGCCCGAGCTCAGGTGCGGGTCGTACTTGCCGTTCTGGCCGGTCTGCGAGGCGGTGAAGCCGCCGACGGGATAGCACGAGAACGAGCGGCCGTCGGCGTCCTGCTTGAACATCAGGCGCAAGGCCTTGGTGTCGCCCGGGTTGTTGATGAACACCTCTTCGCCCAACAAGTAGTCGCCCGGATCGTTGGCGTTGCCGACGCTGAATTCGACCAGGGTGCCGAAGATGTCGGAGGTGGCTTCGTTGAGGCCGCCGCTGTCCTTGATGTTGTAGTAGCCCAGGCGCGCGGTGGCGCCGGTCACGCCGTGGGCCATTTCGTGGCCGGCGACGTCGAGCGCCACCAGCGGACGATAGGTCACGCCGTCGCCGTCGCCGTAGACCATCGCGCTGCCGGTCCAGTAGGCGTTGACCAGGTTGGTCGGGCCGTAGTGGACATAACTCTTCACGCCCTGGCCGTTGTTGAAGATGCCGCTGCGGCCGTGCACGTTCTTGAAGTAGTCGAAGGTGGCGGCGACGCCGTAGTGGGCGTCGGCCGCGGCCGATGCGCGGTCGGAGGTGGTGTTGTTGCCCCAGACGTTGTCGCTGTCGTTGAAGGCGACCGCGCCCGAGGTGCCGGACTGGTTGCGCGCATCCAGGGTCTGGCCGTTGCCGCGGGTCGGGTCGGTCAGGGTGTAGCCACCGCTGATCGAATTGCTGACCAGACCGACGTTGCCGAGGGTCAGGGTCTTGCCGGTGCCGTTGGCGGCGGCGGAATGGACGCGGTCGTCTTCCTGCAGCAGCTTGCCGGTGGCGGCGTCGAGGTAGTAGCTGATCAGGCCCGGCGCCGGGTCGTTGCGGCGCTCGCCGGTGACGTCGACCTGATAGGCGAGGGTCGGCTCGGTGCCGCGGGCGAAGATCACCAGGGCGGCCGGCGTCATCGCCGTGACCGTGCCGTCGAATGCGGCGCCGGCTTCGACCTTGGCCTGTTCGGCGCTGATCTTCGGCTCGATCGCGGGGCGCCCGAAGCTGCGCATATTGTCGCCCTGGCTGATCGACTTCAGCTCGCCGTTGCGCGAATGCACGACCAGGTCGCCGCCGACCACGGGCAGGCCGCGATAGGTGCGCTCCATGCGCACGTGCTCGGTGCCGTCGCGGTCGATCATGACGTCGCGGGCGACGAAGCCGTCGGCCTTGGCGCGATGCACTTCATCGGCGGCGACGGTCTCCAGCAGGCCGCGCGCGCGTTGCGCGGCCGGCGAAGCGGCGGCCTGTTCGGGCGAGGTCGAAGCGGCGACGAGGTCGCTGCCCGGGCGCGCGCCGACGGCGAACTGGCTCGGCGCCTGCGCCGCATGCGGCGTGGCGACGCGGGCGGTGGCGACGGCAGCGGCGTGGGCGGTCGTGGCGACGGCCGCAGGCGCGGTGGCGGGCGCGGCGGCAAGCGTGGTCGAACCCGAGCTCGACAGAGAGGCGGTCGCCAGCACTGCGATGGCGCCGACGATGGCGGTGCTCAATACGGCGGTCTTCAGTTGCATGGGTGAATCCCCTAATGAAGGTAACGGTCGTGTTTTGTGAGGTGCTGTCATTGCTTTTCCGCAGCCTCCGGCGGCGCCCTTCGTCGGCTGCGACGAGGGACGTTCGGCTTGGAGGGATCGGCCTACCCGATGTGCGGCGGTGGCGTCTGCACGAGTCGGACGGTGGGCCTGGAGTGACGTTAGGCTGCCGGCCCGCCGTGCTTGAATGGAAAATCGGTGCGAGCGGTCACGTAACGGCGAGGCGCATTTCGCGCTTGGTCACAGAACCGGCGCGATGGGCCCAAACGCAACCGGAGCGGTCGCGGATTTCCGGCTCGATGCGCAGCGGCGGCGGTGCCGGCGCATCGTTGCGCCGCGGCCGTGCATGCGCCGCTGTACGGGATCGGCCCGGCGATGCGGTCGGCATCGATGGATCGCAGCGTTCCGTTCGCTGTGCAGCCGCCTCAACCGAGGCGCAACGAGGCGCGGTCCGCCCCAAGCCGCAAAACCGGCGGCGCTCGCCGCGGCCCAGTCTTAGTACTATGCGGAACGTGCCGAGCGGTTCCCGGCGGCACCCGGGGCCGCTGCGGCAGCGCTGCGGCCCGGCCACGCGACAACGAACCGGACTGGCTGACAGGGCAAATGCGCGAAGCACAGGTGGGTGGGGTGGAACAGCGGACGGCCGCCACGGGCGGCGAAGACGTGATCGTGATCGGAGCGGGCGTGATCGGCCTGACCTGCGCCCTGGCCCTGCTGGAAAGCGGACGCTCGGTACGGGTCATCGACGCCGGACGCATCGGCGGCGGCAGCTCGCACGGCAATTGCGGCACCATCACCCCGAGCCATGCGACGCCGCTGGCCGCGCCGGGGGTGATCGCCCAGGCCCTGCGCTGGATGCTGACCCCGGATGCGCCGCTGTACGTGCATCCCAAGCTCGATCCGCAGCTGTGGGGCTGGCTGTTGCGCTTCGCCGCGCGCTGCAACGACCGCGATTGGCGGGCGAGCGCACAGGCCAAGTCGGCCCTGCTCAACGATTCGCGCGAACGCCTGGAAAGCTGGGTCGGGCGCTATGGCCTGGTGTGCGAGTTCGACACCGCCGGCGTCGACTACGTGTTCCGCGATGCCAAGGCCTTCGCCAGCGGCCAGCTCGAACTCGATCTGCTGCGCGAGTTCGGCATCGGCGTGAGCCTGCTGGACGGCGCCGCATACGAGGCGCAGGACCCGGCCTTCAAGCCCGGGGTCGCCGGCGCGATCCGTTTCGACCACGACGCCGTGCTGCGGCCCGACCGTTACGTCGCCGAGCTCGCGCGCACCGTGCGCGAGCGCGGCGGCCGTTTCACCGAGCAATGCGCGCTGCGCGACTTGCGTAGCGAGGGCGCGGGCATCGAACTCGACACCAGCCTGGGCCTGCTGCGCGCACGCGACGTGGTCGTCGCGGTCGGCGCCTGGACGCCGAAGCTGTCCGACGCTATCGGCCTGCCGTCGCTGCAGCGCGCGATGCAGCCGGGCAAGGGCTATTCGATCACTTACGACCGCCCGCCGTTGATGCCGCGCCGGCCGGTGGTGCTGCGCGAGCGCAAGGTCTGCGTGACCATGTGGGACAGCGGTTTCCGCCTCGGAAGCACCATGGAATTCTCCGGCTACGACGAGAGCCTCAACCCGCGCCGGCTCGCGGCCCTGGAACGCGGCGCGGCCGAATACCTGCACCATCCGGTCGGCCCGGTCGAACGCGAGCGCTGGTACGGCTGGCGGCCGATGAGCGTCGACGACGTGCCGCTGATCGGCCGCGTGCCCGGTTGCGAAGGGCTGTGGCTGGCGACCGGCCACGGCATGATGGGCGTGAGCATGAGCGCGGGCACCGGCCAACTCGTCGCCGACCTGATCGCCGGGCGCGAGACCGCGATCGATCCGCATCCCTATCGACCGGAGCGCTTCGCATGAGCACGAATATCGAAGCCGCCAATGGCCAGGACGACAGCCGCACCCAGTTCGACCTGATCGTGATCGGCGGCGGTTCCGGCGGCCTGGCCGGCGCCTTCCGCGCCGCCGAGCACGGCGCGCGCGTGGCCTTGCTCGAGCCGTCGCTGCTCGGCGGCACTTGCGTCAACGTCGGCTGCGTGCCGAAGAAAGCCATGTGGCTGGCCGCCGACATCGCCGGCAAGCTGCGCATGGCGCAGTCGCTGGGGTTCTCGATCGACGCCGATCCGAAACGGCCCTGCGCGCTCGACTGGCCGACCTTCATCGTCCACCGCCAGCGCTACATCGCCAACATCCACGAAAGTTATCGGCGCCGCCTCGATGCCTCCGGCATCGTGGTGTTGCCGATGCGCGCGCAGTTGCTCGACGCAACGACGGTCGAATGCGAGAACGGCGCGCGCCTGAGCGCGCCGCGCATCCTGATCGCCACCGGCGGCCACGCGGTCAAGCCGCAGATCCCCGGCGCCGAACTGGGTGCGACTTCGGACGATTTCTTCCAGTGGTGCGCCGCGCCCGAGCGCGTCGCCATCGTCGGCGCGGGTTATATCGCGGTCGAGCTCGCCGGCGTGCTGCAGGCGCTCGGCAGCCAGGTCGAATTGTTCGTGCGCGGCACGCGCCTGCTGGAAGCTTTCGACGCCGAACTGACCACCCAGCTGGCCGAGGACTACCGCCAGAACGGCGTGCGCCTGCATTTCGGCCACGCGGTCGCGGCGCTCGAAGCCGACGGCGCGCGCGTGCGCCTGCGCGGTGCCGACGGTGCGCTCAGCGAGGCCTTCGACCAGGTGCTGTTCGCGACCGGACGCCGGCCCAACAGCGAGCGCATCGGGCTCGACCGCGTCGGCGTGGCGCTGGATGCGCGCGGCCACATCGTCGTCGACGACCTGCATGCGACCAATGTCGCGAATCTGCACGCGGTCGGCGACGTCACCACCGACGCCCAACTGACCCCGGTCGCGATCGCCGCCGCGCGCCGGCTCATGGACCGCGTCTATGGCGGCCGCGAGGGCCGGCTCGACCAGAACGACATCCCGACCGTGGTGTTCGCGCACCCGCCGATCGGCCGGGTCGGCCTGACCGAGGAGGAGGCGCGGGCACGACATGGTGACAACCTGCACATCTATCGCGCCGGGTTTCGGCCGATGCTGTACGCCCTGGCCGAGTCGCCGCAGCGCAGCCTGTTCAAGCTGGTCTGCGTCGGCCAGGAGCGCCGTGTGGTCGGCATCCATCTGCTCGGCGAGGCCGCCGACGAGATGCTGCAAGGCTTCGCGGTCGCGCTCAAGCGCGGCATCACCCTCGACGACCTGCGCGACACGGTCGCCATCCATCCGACCAGCGCCGAGGAAGTGGTGCTGATGCGCTAACGTCCCGGCGACCGTCGCCGCGTAGCGCGCGCCAGGCAGGCGATCCGAGCAGGGGCAGCGATGAATCAGGGCAAGGGACGTCATTGGATCAAGGCCGGCGCGATCGGCGTTGCGCTCTCGTGGGGCACGATCGCCGCGGCCGTGGCCGCCCCTGCGCAACCGGCGATCGACATCGCCGACCTGCTCAGCGTGCCGCGGCCCGACCAGATGATCGGCGCGACCGATGCGCCGGTGCTGGCCTGGGTGTCGAACGATCAAGGCGTGCGCAATGTCTGGGTGGCGCGCGCGCCCGGCTTCGCGCCGCACAAGCTCACCGCCTACGACGAAGACGACGGCCAGGCCATCGGCCCTCTGCAGCTCAGCCACGACGGTCGCTGGCTGGCCTACGTGCGCGGCAGCGGGCCGGATGCGGCCGGCAACAACAGCAATCCGACCAGCGATCCCGATGGCCAGGAGCAGGCGGTGTGGGTCGTCGCCAGCGACGGTTCGGGCCAGCCGCAACGCATCGGTGCCGGCCGCGGCATGCAGTTCGCGCCGCAGGGCGACGCGCTGCTGGTGCAGGGGCGCACGCTCGGCTGCTACGCGGTGCCCGGGGGCAAAGCGCCGCAGTGGTGCAAGGAAGCCCTGATCAAGACCCGCGGCAGCAACAGCGCGGCGGCGTTCTCGCCGGACGGCAAGTTCCTGAGTTTCACCAGCGACCGCGGCGACCACAGCTTCATCGGCGTGCTCGACCTGGCCGCGCGCACGGTGCGCTGGATGGGCGCGGACTTCAATCGCGACAGCAATCCGGCCTGGTCGCCGGACGGCCGCCGCATCGCCTTCCTGCGCATGGCCGCCGCGCGCAACGGCGAGCAGTTCAACCTGACCCGGGCCAACGTATTCGAGATCTGGGTCGCCGATGCAGCGACGGGCCAGGCCACGCGCGTGTTCCGTTCCAACGACCACGCCGGCGGTTACGCCCAGTTCGCCGAGCCCGACCCGCTGCAGTGGAGCCGCGACAACCGCCTGGTGTTCAGCTCCGAACAGAGCGGCTGGCTGCATTGGTATGCGCTGTCGCCCGACGGCGGCGAGCCGGTCGCCCTGAGCCGCGGCGAGTGCGAGGCCGAAACCAGCGTGCTGGCCGAGGACGGCAGCTTCTTCTTCAGCGGCAACTGCGCCGACCTCGATTACCGGCAGATGTTCGCGGTCGACGCCAAGGGCGCCGCGCAGAAACTGTTGACCGGCAAACACGAGATCGCGACCGAGCCGGTCGCGGTCGCCGGCGGGCAGTGGTTGGCCTTCCGTCATGCCGATGCGCGCCGGCCCAGCGCGATCGCGGTGATGCCGCGCAACGGCGGCGAAGTGCGGCGGATCTTCCCGGCGCAGTTGCCGGCGCGTTTTCCGATCGAGCGCCTGGTCGAGCCCAAGACGTTGAGCCTGCGCGCCAGCGACGGCGTGGTCTCGCATGCCACCGTGTTCGAGCCGCCGGCCTCGTTCAAGGGCAAGCGCCCGGCGCTGGTCTACGTGCACGGCGGCCCGGTCCGGCAGATGCTGCCGGGCTGGCATTACGGCAGCTATTACTACGCCGACTACGCCAGCAATCAGTGGCTGGCGAGCCAGGGCTTCGTGGTGCTGGCCCTGAATTTCCGCGCCGGCACCAATTACGGCCAGGCCTTCCGCCGCGCCGAGAAACAAGGGCCGCGCGGCTTCAGCGAGTATCAGGACGTGCTGGCCGCACATGCCTATCTGGCCAAGCGCGACGACGTCGATGCGCGCAGGATCGGCATCTACGGCGGTTCCTACGGCGGCTTCCTGACCGCCTCGGCCCTGGCGCGCAATTCGGACCTGTTCGCGGCCGGGCTCGATCGCCACGGCGTCCACGATTGGCGCGAGAGCGCCAAGGGCGGCGACAACAGCGGCCTGTGGGGGCTGGGGCCGGACGAGCTGGAACTGGCCTGGCAATCCTCGCCGATGGCGCACGTCGACACCTGGCGCTCGCCGGTGCTGTTCGTGCATGGCGACGACGACCGCGCGGTGAAGTTCGCCCAGAGCGTCGACCTGGTCGAGCGCCTGCGCGCGCGCGGCGTGCCGGTCGAGACCCTGGTCCTGCCCGACGAGGACCATTTCTTCCTGCGCCACGCGACCTGGCTTCAGGTCCATCGCAGTACCATGGACTTCTTCCGCCGGCAGCTGAAGCCCGGCGCCGATTGAGTCCGAACGCATGACGCCGCACCCGACCGAACCCGTCTACCGACTGCATCGCGGCACCGCGCCCTTGCTGATCAGCTTGCCGCACGACGGCGCGCTGATCCCCGAGGCGCTGGCCGCGCGCATGGTCGAATCGGCGCGACGCGCGCCGGACACCGACTGGCACGTGTCGCGCCTGTACGCGCTCGCCCGCGCGTTCGGCGCTTCCATCATCGTGCCGAGCTATTCGCGCTATGTGGTCGATCTGAACCGTCCGCCCGACGACACCTCGCTGTATCCCGGGCAGAACACCACCGGCCTGTGTCCGGCGGTGCAGTTCAGCGGCGAAGCGGTGTATCTCGAGGGCCAAGCGCCGACCCCGGAGGAAGTCGCCGAGCGCGTCGAACTGTACTGGCGCCCGTATCACGACACCCTGGTCGGCGAGCTCGACCGCATCCGCGGCGAGCACGGCCGTGCGGTGCTGTGGGAAGGCCATTCGATCCGCGGCGAAGTGCCGTTCCTGTTCGAGGGCCGCCTGCCGGACCTCAACCTCGGCACGGCCGCCGGCAAGAGCTGCCTGCCCGAACTGCAGGCGCGGCTCGAACGCATCCTGGGCGCGCAGAGCGATTACGAGTGGGTGGCCAACGGCCGCTTCAAGGGCGGCTACATCACCCGCCACTACGGCGACCCCGAGATCGGCGTGCAGGCGGTGCAGTTGGAGATCAGCCAGCGCAACTACATGGACGAGGCCTCGTTCGCCTACGACGAAAGCAAGGCGGTGCGCCTGCAGGTCGTGATCGAGGCCTTGCTGCGCGCGACCCTGGACGCGGACGACGCATGACCCAGGCGCCCGCGGCGCCGCGGTTGACCGTGGGTCAGGCGCGCGCCTTGCATCTGGCCGCACAAGGCCTGCTGGCCCGGCCGCGCCGGCGCGCGCGAAGGCCCGATCTGCTCGCCGCGATCGAGCGCATGCAGTTGCTGCAGATCGACACCATCCACGTGGTCGCGCGCAGCCCCTACCTGGTGTTGTTTTCGCGGGTGGGCGGTTATCGCGCGCGCTGGCTGGAAGAGTTGTTGGCCGAGCGCGAGATCTTCGAAGTCTGGGCCCACGAAGCCTGCTTCGCGCCGATGAGCGACTACCTGCTGCACCGCAATGGTTTGCCGCAACGCGCCCATCACTGGGCGATCCGCAGTGCCCAGCGTCATCGCCAGAGCAGCGGCGCCAAGATCGACCGCCTGCTCGGACACATCCGCGAGCTCGGCGCGGTCAAGTCTTCGGACTTCGAACGCGAGGCGGGTTCCGCCGGCGGCGGTTGGTGGGGCTGGAAAGACGAGAAGCGCTGGCTCGAAGCCGGCTTCGCCCTCGGCGAGCTGATGGTCGCGCGGCGCGACAATTTCCATCGCGTTTACGACCTGGCCGAACGCGTCGCCGGCGTGGCCGTGCCGGGTTGGGACAGCACGCCGATCGAGGCCGCGGCGGTGCGGCGCGACACCATCCTCAAGTCGGTGCGCGCGCTCGGCATCGCCCAGGCGCGCTGGATCGCCGATTACTACCGCTTGCGTCCGCGCCTGCGCGATGCCGACCTGGCCGAACTGGTCGAGGCCGGCGACTTGCTGCGGGTCGAGGTCAAGGGTTGGCAGTCGCCGGGCTATGTCCATCGCGATCACGCCGACTCGCTCGCGCTGGCCGCAGGCGGGCGTCTGCGCGCGACCCACTCGACCTTGCTGTCGCCGTTCGACCCGGTGGTCTGGGATCGCGAACGCGCCAGCGAATTGTTCGGCTTCGACTACACCCTGGAGTGCTATACGCCGGAGCCGAAGCGCCGCTACGGCTATTTCGTTCTGCCGGTCCTGGTGCGCGGGCGCCTGGTCGGGCGGCTCGACGCGAAAGCGCATCGCGCCCACGGCGAGTTCGAGGTCAAGGCCTTGTATCTGGAAGAGGACGTCGTGGCCGACGAAGCGCTTGCCTCGGACATCGCCCGCGCGATCGACGACTGCGCGCGCTGGCACGAAACGCCGACGGTGCGATTGACGCGTTGCCGGCCGGCGGCATTCGCGCCCTTGCTGAGGCGTGCGCTGAGCGCCGCAGCGGCGGCTTGAACGACGACGGCGTTGCGTCGCCGGCTCAGTCGATCAGGTGAACTTCGAAATCAGCACGACCGCGCCGATCAGCCCCGCCAACGCGACCAGGTTCAGCACCAGCGCCGGCACTGCGATGCTGCGGCGTTCGCGGCACAGCAGCGCGGTGCCCGCGAGCAGGCTGCCGAACAACCAGCTCGCCGCGGTGAACAGGATCGCGCGACCGGTGCATTGCAGGCTCCAGGAGCCGCATTGCTCGTCCGAGGTCAGCCCGAATACGAACAGCCAGGCCAGGACCGGACCGAGCAACAGGGCAAACCAGGCCAGCACGCCGAACAAACGCCCGCGCGGGTTTTCGAAGCCGGTGGGAAAGGCGTCGGCCAGCGTCTCGGCGTAAGCATCGGCGTCGCGCTCGCTCAAGGCGCCCTCGACCCGTTCAACGGCCATGGCGCGATCCCTCCGTAGGACGCCCGCCCAGGGCGGGCAGTGGGTGGCCGGGATACAGCGGCATATCGATCTCCAGGCCCGGCGATGCGCTCAAGCTGCCGCATGCCGCGGCATGACGGCGTGATGCCGGAGGCAACGCCGCAAGGCGGTTGTTGCGAAAAAGAAACGCCTCGTGCGGCGAGCCCGGATTCCTCGGGATAGACGCGGTTTTCGGCGAAGATCGTCCAGGAGCGCGGCTGCCGCGAACGGCGCCGGAGTCGTGTAGAACGTCGACATCGCCACGCCATCAGGATCGGACGGGGCGGGCTCGGTGGCTCGCTATGGGCCAAGGCGCAGTCGAACGCGACGCCGAGCCGGTGCTGGCCAAGCTTGGGCTGGAGTGCGTGCCGCGCCTGGACGGCAAAAACCGACGCCGCGCAAGGCGACGGCACCCCAAAAACCGACGCCGCGCACGGCAGCGACACCCCAAAAACAAACGCCGCACAAGGCGGCGACATCCCAAAAACAAACGCCGCACAAGGCGGCGTTCGTCTGTAACCATCGGGGCAGGGCGGCGCTCAGACTTCCAGGGTCGCCAGGTCGCCCTTGGTTTCCAGCCAGGACTTGCGGTCGCTGGCGCGCTTCTTGGCCAGCAGCATGTCCATCAGCGAATGGGTCTGGGCGTTGTCGTCGATGGTCAGCTGGACCAGGCGGCGGGTGTCGGGGTGGATGGTCGACTCGCGCAGCTGCGAGGCGTTCATCTCGCCCAGGCCCTTGAAGCGGGTGACGTTGACCGCGCCGCTGAGGCCCTTCTTGCGGTCGCCTTTTTCGCGCTCGATCTTTTCCAGGAGGATGCGTTTTTCCTCCTCGTCGAGGGCGTAGAACACGGTCTTGCCCACGTCGACGCGGAACAGCGGCGGCATCGCCACGAAGATGTGGCCGCTGGCGACCAAGGCCGGGAAGTGGCGCAGGAACAGGGCGCTGAGCAGGGTGGCGATGTGCAGGCCGTCGGAGTCGGCGTCGGCGAGGATCACGACCTTGCCGTAGCGCAGGCCGCTGATGTCTTCCTTGCCGGGGTCGCAGCCGATCGCGACCGCCAGGTCGTGCACTTCCTGCGAACCCAGCACGCTGCCGGAGGCGACTTCCCAGGTGTTGAGGATCTTGCCGCGCAGCGGCAGGATCGCCTGGAAGTCTTTATCGCGGGCCTGACGCGCGCTGCCGCCGGCCGAATCGCCTTCCACCAGGAACAGCTCAGTGCGCGAGAGATCCTGCGAGCTGCAGTCGGCGAGCTTGCCGGGCAGGGCCGGGCCCTGGGTGATCTTCTTGCGGGTGATCTGCTTTTCGGTCTTCAGGCGCGCGGCGGCGCGCTCGATCGCGAGCTGGGCAATGCGCTCGCCGAGCTCGGTATGTTGGTTCAGCCACAGCGAGAACGCGTCGTGGGCGGCGCCCTCGACGAAGCCGGCGGCCTGGCGCGAGGACAGGCGTTCCTTGGTCTGGCCGCTGAACTGCGGGTCGGTCATCTTGATGCTGAGCACGAAGGCGACCCGGTCCCAGACGTCTTCCGGAGCCAGCTTGACCCCACGCGGCAGCAGGTTGCGGAAGTCGCAGAACTCGCGCAGCGCGTCGGTGAAGCCGGTGCGCAGGCCGTTGACGTGGGTGCCGTGCTGGGCGGTCGGGATCAGGTTGACGTAGCTTTCCTGGACCAGCTCGCCGTCGGGCACCCAGGCCACCGCCCAGTCGACCACTTCGGTGTCTTTCTTGAGCTGGCCGACGAACAGGTCCGGCGGCAGCAGTTCGCGCTGCGGCTGGCCCTCGCGCAGCTCGCCCGACAGGTAGTCGCGCAGGCCGTCTTCGTAGTACCACTCGATACGCTCGCCGCTGGCCTCGTCGAACAGCTTGACGTTGAGGCCCGGGCACAGCACCGCCTTGGCGCGCAGCACGTGCTTGATCGAGCGCAGGTTGAACTTGGGCGTGTCGAAATACTTCGCGTCCGGCCAGAAGCGCACGCGGGTGCCGGTGTTCTTCTTGCCGACCGTGTTGACCACTTCCAGCGGGGTGGCGCGGTCGCCGTTCTGGAAGGTCATGCGGTATTCGTTGCCGTCGCGCTTGATGTGCACTTCGACCAGCTTGGACAGCGCATTGACCACGCTCACGCCGACGCCGTGCAGGCCGCCGGAGAAGGTGTAGTTCTTGTTGCTGAACTTGCCGCCCGCGTGCAGGCGCGTGAGGATCAGCTCGACGCCGGGGATGCCTTCCTCGGGGTGGATGTCGACCGGCATGCCGCGGCCGTCGTCGGCGACCTCGCAACTGCCGTCGGCGTGCAGGGTGACCTCGATGCTGCGGGCGTGGCCGGCCAGCGCCTCGTCGACCGCGTTGTCGATGACCTCCTGCGCCAGATGGTTCGGGCGGGTGGTGTCGGTGTACATGCCCGGGCGTCGTTTGACGGGGTCCAGCCCGGAGAGGACTTCGATGTCGGCGGCGTTATAGCGACTGCTCATTAACTGAAGGGCGTGGCCGTGGTGTTCGGAGCGGCGAGAATGGCGACGGCGGGCTAGGTGGTCAAGCCGCACGACGTGAAGAGTGGTCAAGAAGCTTGGCCCACGTGCGTCTCGCCCGGCGAGACCGGCTGAGACGGCGGCCCGGCCTGTTGGAGCGGAGGCCGCGGCGGCGAGGCGGGGCGGGTTGATATCGGTCGATTCAGCCACCAGCATGGGGGTAGGGGTTAGGGTCCGCCGCGTCGCTCTGGGAAGCGGTGCGCCGAACGGCTCATCGCCCACGACACACGGCGCAGCCCGACGCGCCGGTCCCCATTCCGTCAGGAGGCCACACCATGAACATCCGCAAGCTCGTGCTCCCCGCCGCCATCGCCGCCGCCCTGGCCATGCTGGCCGCGCCTGCCGCCTTCGCGCAGCAGGACCCGCAGGCCGACGCCAAGAAGGCCGAAGAGGCCAAGAAAGCCGAGGATGCGAAGAAGGCCGAAGCCCAGAAGAAGGCCAAGGCCGACAAGAAGCAGTCCGGCGACCGCGGTGTCGAGCCGGAAGAGGAAGGCGACAAGTAATCCCGGTCGCGTAATCCCGGTCGCGGCATGCCCCGACCTTTCCACGAACGCCCCGGCTTGCCGGGGCGTTTTCGTTGACGAAGCCGCTAGCATCGAAGGGCCGTCAGCCAGGAGACCGTCATGGCGATACGCATCGTAAAACTCGGCAGCCCGCGCCTGCAGGGCGAGGGCACCCGCATCGGCACCGTGCGGCGTCCGCCGCGCGGGGTGCCGAAGGGCGAATTCGCGACCCAGGATTGGTACGACGTGTGGTTCCCGAACCTGGCGCCGAGCGCGGACACGATCAAGCTCGGGCAGGAAGCGCAGACCCCGGCGCAATGGAATGCGTTCGTGCGCAAGTACCGCGCCGAGATGGCCACCCCGGACGCCGGCCACACCCTGCAACTGCTCGCGACCCTGTCCCGGCACAGCGATTTCTCGGTCGGCTGCTATTGCGAGGACGAGGCGCATTGCCATCGTTCGGTCCTGCGCGAGCTGTTGGCCGAGAAGGGCGCCGAGCTGGCCTGAGCGGCCCGGACTGCCCAGGGTAGGAGCGGCGCAAGCCGCGCCGCGCAGCTTCGATCGCCAGCGCAGGTCGCGGCTTGCGCCGCTCCTGCCCCAAGGCGGGGCCCGCGCTCGGAGAGCGCACTTGCGGCAGGGGGTGGGCCGCAATCTCCGGGGCCGGAACGGTCCGGCCCGATAACGCCGATTTGGCCGCAGGCCTTGCCGCAGCTGGCTTTGCGGGGCGTCCGGGCGATCGCCGGCGCTGTCAAGCAGTCGCGGGCCAAGCCGTCAGTCGGTAAACTACGGCTTTCCAGCGGCAGCAAAATCCATGACTCCCCTGATTTTCGTCACCGGCGGCGTGGTGTCCTCCTTGGGTAAGGGCATCGCGGCAGCCTCGTTGGCGGCCATCCTCGAAGCGCGCGGGCTGCGCGTGACGATGATGAAGCTCGACCCCTATATCAACGTCGATCCGGGCACGATGAGCCCGTTTCAGCACGGCGAGGTCTACGTCACCGACGACGGTGCCGAGACCGACCTCGACCTCGGCCATTACGAGCGCTACCTGCGCACGCGTCTGAGCCGCAAGAATTCGATCACGACCGGCCGGATCTACGAGAACGTGATCCGCAAGGAACGCCGCGGCGATTACCTCGGCGGCACCGTCCAGGTCATCCCGCACATCACCGACGAGATCAAGCGCTGCATCGTCGAGGCCACCGAAGGCTTCGACGTCGCCCTGGTCGAGGTCGGCGGCACGGTCGGTGACATCGAGTCGCTGCCGTTCCTGGAAGCGATCCGCCAGTTGCGCACCGAGCGCGGTCCCGAGCACGCGTTGTTCATGCACCTGACCCTGGTGCCGTTCATCGCCGCCGCGGGCGAGCTGAAGACCAAGCCGACCCAGCACTCGGTCAAGGAACTGCGTTCGATCGGTATCCAGCCCGACGTGCTGCTGTGCCGCAGCGAACAGCCGCTGCCCGACAGCGACCGCCGCAAGATCGCCTTGTTCACCAACGTGCCGGAGAAGGCCGTCATCTCGGCCGTCGACCTCGACAACATCTACAAGCTGCCGCAGTGGTTCCACGAGCAGGGCCTGGACGCGATCGTCCTCGACCGCCTGCGCATCCAGGCCGGCCCGGCCGAACTGCGCGAATGGAACGAAGTCGTCGATGCCACCGAGCATCCGGTCGACGAGGTGACCATCGCCGTGGTCGGCAAGTACATCGACCATCAGGACGCCTACAAGTCGCTGTCGGAAGCGCTCAAGCACGGCGGTTTGCGCCAGCGCACCAAGGTCAAGCTGAAGTGGCTGGAATCCAGCGAGATCGAGCGCGACGGCGTGGAATCGCTGAAGGGCGTCGACGGCATCCTGGTGCCGGGCGGCTTCGGCGACCGCGGCTTCGAGGGCAAGGTCGCGACCGCGAACTACGCACGCGAGCAGAAGATTCCGTACTTCGGCATCTGCTACGGCATGCAGGCCGCGGTGGTCGATTACGCGCGTCACGTCGCCGGCCTGGACAACGCCAACAGCACCGAGAACGACAAGAACAGCCCGCATCCGGTCATCGGCCTGATCACCGAGTGGCGCACCGCCACCGGCGAAGTCGAACGCCGCAGCGAAACCAGCGACCTCGGCGGCACCATGCGCCTGGGCCTGCAGGACCAGCGCATCAAGCCCGGCACCCTGGCGCGCGAGCTGTACGGCAAGGACGTGGTCGGCGAGCGTCACCGCCACCGCTACGAGTTCAACAACCGCTATCGCAGCCAGCTCGAGGACGCCGGCCTGGTGATCTCGGCCAAGTCGATGGACGATCTGCTGGTGGAGATGGTCGAACTGCCGCGCAGCGAGCACCCCTGGTACCTGGCTTGCCAGGCGCACCCGGAATTCCTGTCGACGCCGCGTGACGGCCATCCGCTGTTCATCGGTTTCGTGCGCGCCGCGCGCGAGGCCAAGGCCGGCGGCAAGCTGCTGCGTGAGGTCACCGGTTGAATCCGGCTCCGGCCGATTCGGACCCGGGCGCGCAAGCGCGGGCGAGCGTCGGCCGGCCTGCACGCAACGATTTTCGCGGTGCCGGCCGCTGGCTGATGTGGCTGGCCGCGGCTGTGATGGTCGCCGGATACGTCACGTATCGGGCGATCCTCGGCGAGGCCGCCGACGGTCTCGGCCTGCTGGGCGCGACCGTATTCACCATCACCGTGGCCATCGCCGGACCTTTGGGCTTGATCGGGGGCGTACTGTGGCTGGTCGGCGTGGCGCGTTCGGCGCGTTCGAAACGCTTAAGCGAGCCCGGGGCATGATCGCCGGGCCGCGATCGCCGGGCTTGTCTGCGGCGGGCGCGGCATCCACTGATGAAGATTCCTTCGTACTCATGAATTCAGGAAGCAAGCGATGAAACTCTGCGGCTTTGACGTCGGCCTCGACCAGCCTTTCTTTCTGATCGCCGGTCCCTGCGTGATCGAGTCGATGCAATTGCAGCTCGACGTCGCCGGCCAGCTCAAGGAAATCACCTCCTCGCTCGGCATTCCCTTCATCTTCAAGTCGAGCTTCGACAAGGCCAACCGCACCTCGGCGACGAGCTTCCGCGGCCCGGGCATGGAGGAGGGGCTCAAGGTCCTGGCCGAGGTCAAGCGCCAGATCGGCGTGCCGGTGCTGACCGACGTGCACGAGTACACGCCGATGGACGAGGTCGCCTCGGTCGTCGACGTGCTGCAAACCCCGGCCTTCCTGTGCCGCCAGACCGACTTCATCCAGAAGGTGGCGCGCGCCGGCAAGCCGGTCAACATCAAGAAGGGCCAGTTCCTCTCGCCCTGGGAGATGAAGCACGTCACCGCCAAGGCCCAGGCCACCGGCAACCAGCAGATCATGGCCTGCGAGCGCGGCGCGAGCTTCGGCTACAACAATCTGGTCAGCGACATGCGCTCGCTGTCGGTGATGCGCGACACCGGTTGCCCCGTGGTGTTCGACGCGACCCACTCGGTGCAGTTGCCCGGCGGCATGGACGGCAAGTCCGGCGGTCAGCGCGAATTCGTGCCGGTGCTGGCGCGCGCGGCGATCGCGGTCGGCGTCTCGGGTGTGTTCATGGAAACCCATCCGCGCCCCGAGGAAGCCCTGTCCGACGGCCCCAACGCGGTGCCGCTGCCGAAGATGCGCGCGCTGCTCGAGACCATGGTCGAACTGGACCGCATCACCAAGAAGAACGGCTTCCTGGAACAAGATTTCTGATGCCGCCCGCGTTGCGGTTCGAACCCGGCCGCAGCGCGGCCGTCGCTGGGCCGGGGCGCGCGTCGTCCGGCCCGCATTCCGGCAAGCACCTATCGGGCTGGCCGGAGCGGTTCTGCCGCGCTGCCTGCAGCGTGTCCGTGCGGCCCCTCCGGATCGATTCGATCCGCCACCGAATGTCGCCAATTTCGACGGCGCCCACCCGGGCCGGCCGCGATCTCGGCTATCGTTCGTCCCGACCCCTTTCCCACTGAACCCCGACTCCTCCGACATGAGCACGATCACCCAGATCCACGCCCGCGAAATCCTCGACAGCCGAGGCAACCCGACCCTGGAAGCCGAGGTCACCTTGGCCGACGGCAGCTTCGGCCGCGCCCTGGTCCCCTCCGGCGCATCCACCGGCAGCAAGGAAGCGGTCGAACTGCGCGACGGCGACAAGACCCGTTACCTCGGCAAGGGCGTGCGCAAAGCCGTCGAGAACGTCAACACCACCATCGCCCAGGCGCTCAAGGGCCTGGACGCGACCGACCAGGCCGGCCTCGACCGCCGCATGATCGATCTGGACGGCACCGAGAACAAAGGCCGCCTGGGCGCGAACGCGCTGCTCGGCGTTTCCCTGGCCAATGCGCATGCGGTCGCCGCCTCGCGCAAGCTGCCGTTGTGGAAGCATCTGGCCGGCGACCGCGCCGCGGTGCTGCCGGTGCCGATGATGAACATCATCAACGGCGGCGCCCATGCCGACAACAACGTCGACCTGCAGGAATTCATGATCCTGCCGGTGGGCGTGCCGACCTTCGCCGAGGCGCTGCGCGCCGGCGCCGAGGTGTTCCATGCGCTGAAGTCGGTGCTCAAGGGCCGCGGCCTCAGCACCGCGGTCGGCGACGAGGGCGGTTTTGCCCCCGACCTGCGTAGCAACGAGGAAGCGCTGGAAACCATCCTCGAAGCGATCGGCAAGGCCGGCTACAAGGCCGGCGAAGACATCCTGCTGGGCCTGGATGTGGCGTCCACCGAGTTCTACGACAACGGCAAGTACCACCTCGTCGGCGAAGGCAAGCGCCTGACCAGCGAGCAGTTCGTCGATTTCCTCGCCGGCTGGGCCGCGCAATACCCGATCGTGACCATCGAAGACGGCATGGCCGAGGACGATTGGGCCGGCTGGAAGCTGCTGACCGACAAGATCGGCAGCAAGGTGCAGTTGGTCGGCGACGACCTGTTCGTGACCAACCCGAAGATCTTCAAGGAAGGCATCGACAAGGGCGTGGCCAACTCGATCCTGATCAAGGTCAACCAGATCGGCACCCTGACCGAGACCCTGGAAGCGATCGCGATGGCCGACGCGGCCAAGTACGCGGCCGTGGTCTCGCACCGTTCGGGCGAAACCGAGGACACCACCATCGCCGACATCTCGGTGGCGACCACCGCGACCCAGATCAAGACCGGTTCGCTGTGCCGCAGCGACCGCGTCGCCAAGTACAACCAGCTGCTGCGCATCGAAGAGCAGCTCGGTGCCGCGGCGAAGTACGCCGGACGCGATGCGTTCGTGTCGCTGCGTCGCTGAGCGCGGCTGAGTCGCGATGGTCGAGAAGACGGGCAAGCGCTGGCTGAGCGTGCTGGTATTGGCGTTGCTGGCGCTGCTCGCCTTTTTGCAGTATCGGCTGTGGTGGGCCGGCGGCGGCAGCGGCGGCAGCGTCGCCGCGCTGCAGGCCCAGGTCGACGGCCAGACCCGCGAGAACCAGGGGCTGCAGCAACGCAACGACGCGCTCGCCGCCGAGGTCGAGGACCTCAAGTCCGGTGAGGCAGCGGTCGAGGAGCGCGCGCGCAGCGAGCTGGGCATGATCAAGCCGGGCGAGACGTTCTATCGCGTGGTCGAAGCCAAGCCGCAGGCGCCGGGTGCGAATGCGGCCGCGGCGGTCAGCGCGGTGCAGAACGGCGCCGTGCCGGGCGAGCAGGCCGCGCCGGAAGAATCGAGCCTGGAAGAACAGGTCGACGAACCGCCCAGCGAACTGCCGCCGCCGGCGCCGGAACCGATTCCGTCCCGGGCGCCGTCGGAGATGCCGGCACCGGTACGCGAGCGGCCGGGGCATTGAGGCCGGCGATGGCGCCGGCCTGCATGAAACAGGGTGATCCGGATAGCGGCATGGCGAGTTGCGCGCGAAACGCGGTCGCGACTACTGCATCGTCCTCGGGCATCGGATTTTTCAACGGATACGACGCATGATCTGGGCCGTGATTCCTGCTGCCGGACGCGGCCAGCGCTTCGGCGGGCCGACGCCGAAACAGTATCTGCATGCGGCCGGCAAGCCGCTGATCGAGCACGCTCTGAACGCCTTGCTTGCGCACCCGCGGGTGGCCGGGGCGATGGTCGCGCTGTCGCCCGGCGACACGCTGTGGCCCGGGTGGACCCGATTGCAGGACAAGCCGGTGCTGCGTTGCGTGGGCGGCGGCGAGCGCGCCGATTCGGTGTTGGCGGCCTTGCGCGCGCTGCCCGACGAGGTCGGCGACGAGGCCTTGGTCCTGGTGCACGATGCGGCGCGGCCGAACCTGCGTCGCGGCGATATCGATCTGCTGATCGCGGCGGCCGAAGCCAGCGCCGACGGCGCGATTCTCGGCGCGCCCTTGCGCGACACCTTGAAGCGCGCCGCCGACGGCCGCATTGCCGCCACCGAGCCGCGCGACGGTCTGTGGCGCGCATTCACGCCGCAGGCCTTCCGTCGCGGCGTCTTGACCGCGGCACTGGATGCGGCGGCGCAGGCCGGCGTGATCGTGACCGACGAGGCCTCGGCGATGGAGCGCATGGGTGCGAAACCGCACCTGGTCGAAGGCCGCGAGGACAATCTCAAGGTGACCACGCCGGCGGACCTGGCGTTGGCGGAATACCTGCTAGACAAAATCTGAGGAAATGCAAGCGAGTGGAGAGGAGTGAGCGAAGGCGCGGCATGCTGGCGCCCAGCGCTCCGGCTCCCGCTTCAACTCACTCATCACTCCTCTTCGCTCACTCTTTTACCGCAGGTCCCTCATGAACAATCGCATCGGCCAAGGCTACGACGTCCACGCATTCGGCGACGGCGACCACATCATGCTCGGCGGGGTGCGGGTGCCGCACGACCGCGGCGTGGTCGCGCATTCCGACGGCGACGTGGTCATCCACGCGCTGTGCGATGCGCTGCTCGGCGCGCTCGCGCTCGGCGACATCGGCCAGCATTTCCCGCCCAGCGACGAGCGTTGGCGCGATGCCGACAGCCGCCAGTTCCTGCGCCATTGCCAGGTGCTGATCGCCGAGCGCGGCTACAGGCTCGGCAACGCCGACGTCACCGTGGTCTGCGAACGGCCCAAGGTCGGCCCGCACGCGCAGGCGATGCGCGAGGCGCTGGCCGCCGATCTCGGCGTCGAGCTCGATGCGATCAGCATCAAGGCCACCACCAGCGAACAACTCGGTTTCACCGGCCGCCGCGAAGGCATCGCGGCGATGGCGGTGTGCCTGCTGGTGTCGGCATGAGCGAGGATTCGCAGGACGGCATGGCGCCGGTCGGCGCCGCGCAGGACGCCGCGCTCGCTCGCGCCCACGGTGCGGCCGTGCTCAGCGCGCGCATCCGCACTTCGTCCGAGGACTTCCGGGTCGAGGAACTGCCCGGTTTCGCCGCCAGCGGCAGCGGCGAGCATTTACTGCTGACGGTGGAAAAGCGCGGCATGAACACCGCCTTCGCGGCCAAGCGCATCGCCGCCTGGGCCGGCATCGGCGAGGTCGGAATCGGCTACGCCGGGCTCAAGGACCGGCATGCGGTCACCGTGCAGCGCTTCAGTGTGCACCTGCCCAAGCGCATCGCGCCGGACCTGGCCGGCCTGCAGGACGACGAACTGCGCGTGCTCGACAGCCAATGGCATGCGAAGAAACTGCCGCGCGGCGCCTTGGCCGGCAACCGCTTCGTGCTGACCTTGCGCGAGATCGAAGGCGAGCGCGAGGCGATCGATGCGCGCCTGGCCCACATCGCCGCACGCGGCGTGCCGAACTATTTCGGCGAACAGCGCTTCGGCCGCGACGGCGACAACGTCGCCAACGCCCTGGCGATGTTCGGCGGGCGCCGGGTGCGCCGCGAGCAACGCAGCCTGTTGCTGTCGGCGGCGCGCTCGGAACTGTTCAATCGCGCCCTTGCGGTGCGCGTGGCCGACGGCAGCTGGGACGGTTTGCGCGACGGCGCGTCGCTCGCCGGCGAGGTCTGGGCCCTGGCCGGCAGCCGCAGCGTGTTCGGCCCCGAAGCCTGGAGCGAAACGCTCGCGCAACGCCTGGCCGCTTTCGACATCCATCCCAGCGGTCCCTTGTGGGGGCGCGGCGAACTGCGCAGCACCGAGGCGGTGCGGGCGTTGGAGCTGGCCGCGCTCGAAGGCGAGCAGGCGCTGGCCCTGCGCGCGGGCCTGGAAGCGGCCGGACTCGATCAGGAGCGCCGTGCGCTGCGTCTGCGCCCGGATGGCCTGGCCTGGCGCTGGCTCGACGACGGTGCCCTGGAAGTGTCGTTCGCCTTGCCGGCCGGCGCCTACGCGACCGTGGTTCTGGCCGAGCTCGGCGAGATCCGTTCCGGCCCGGGCTGAGGTCGGATCCGCGTTCGCGCGATTCTCGCCAACCCGGGCGGCGCTTGCCGCAAACCAACGGATTCGTCCGCGTTCTCGCCGCTTTCGGCCCTCGTAAACGACCGTTCGTCGGGTGCGACGCGGTGGCACTGGTTCACGATTCCGGCCGGCGTATAAGCCGAAGGTGACAGCCGGCAGGTGCCGGTTGCCGTTCGGTCGCGCCAAGCCGCCGCCGGACTCCACCGCGTCAGGGAGTCGGGTCATGAACGCTACGTTGCGTATTGCCGTCCTGTCGTTGTCGGTGCTGGGCCTGGCGGCGTGCGCCGGCACCCAGACCAAGAGCAGCTATGCCGAGCCGTCGGTTTCCAGACATGCCGTCGCCGGCATGTCGCGCGACGATCATTACGTCAGCGCGGTCGAGCGCCTCGCCCAGCGCCGCGGCATCGAAGTGGTCTGGGTCAATCCGCCGGACCGCCGCACGATGGGCGGGCATCAGGAAGAGTGACACCGCCGACGGGCCCGTCCCGAAGGTCGGGTTCGAACTCGGCTCCGGGGCTCAGCGCCGTTTGCGCGGCGCCAGCAGTACCAGCACCGCTCCGGTGCCGCCCTGCGCGGGCGGTGCGGAGTGGAAGGCCAGGGTGTCGGCGCGTTGGCGCAGCATCCGGTCGACCAGATTCTTGAGCACGGGCAGGCCGCGGCTGTCGACGAAGTCGTTGCCGCCGCCGCGGCCTTTGCCGTGGATCACCCGTACGCAACCCACGCCGTGCTCGCGGGCGTCGTTGAGAAAAGCGCGCAGCAGCGCCTCGGCCTCGCGCACCGGGCTGCCATGCAGGTCCAGCTCTTCCTGCGCCGAAATCTCGCCGCGTTTCAGGCGCGCGAACACCCGCGGCGGCAGTTCGTCGCGGCGATAGCTCAGCGCATCGCCGGCTTCGAGCAGATTTTCTTCCAGGGCATGGCGGAACTCGTCGCGGGCCTCGGCCTCGTCGCGTTCGGCCATGCGCGCGCGCGGGCGCGGCTTCGGCGAGGTCGGCGGCAGCGGCGCATCGGGCAGGCGGCGGACCTCGCCGATCGCGGCACGGAACAGGGCCGCGTCGTCGCTGTCATCGTCGTCGTCGGGACGGTCGGGTGGGGGCGTCATGGCCACAGCATAAAAGCCCCGGCCCATCCTTGGGACCTGCGACCCGTCGGTATCGGGCCGGCACCGGGGAAAAACGAAAGAGCGGTGCGCGCCAAGAAGTCCCCTCGCGCCGTTCGGCGCGCATGCGTCGGCGAACACCGCGAGCATTCAGTTCAGCATGGACGGCGGGCGATGCGTGGGCCGGACTGTAAGAACAGACAGGTGGGGGCCGGGCAGGGCAGGCGCGGCCCGGGCGAGTGCCAGGGCCGAATCGCCGTGGGCCCGCAGGCGGCCGCAGCGATGACAGGCAGCGGGACAGACTGCGGTTACAGGAAGATCAGCCCCAACGCCACCGCACGCGCGCAGGCGGCGCGCCGGCCCTTGACGCCGAGCTTGCGCGAGACCTGCTGCAGGTGGAAGTTCACCGTGCGCTCGCTGATCCGCAGGATCACCGAGATCTCCCACGAGGTCTTGCCGACCGCCGACCAGCGCAGCACTTCGCGCTCGCGTTCGCTGAGCGTCGGCAGCGGTTGGCGCTGGCGCATCAGGCGGTCGAGGGTGGCCTGCATGCAATTGACGAAATACACCGCCGAGGCGACCGTCGGGACCATCTCGCGCGGGTCGACGATCGCGGTGTGGGTGAAGGTCATGAACGACCAGCGCATGCCCTGCGACCAGCTCGGCACGGTGATACCGCCGCGCAGGCCGTGTTCGCCGGCGATTTCCAGCGTGCGTCGCGTGCGCTGCATCAGGTAGACGCGTTGGCCGAGCTCGTAGCTGGTCTGGCCGCGACAGTTCCATGACGCCGCCGGCAGGCCCTCGCGGGCCTGGATGATGCGCGGGTCGGAGCGTTCGGCCTGGGCCGAGGCGAGGCCGGGATAGGTCTTGGACCAGTCGCTGGCGAAATCCTCGAAGTAGAAGAAATCCTTGGACGGCCCGCTGCCGTGGCCGGGCTGCAGCGTCGGCTCCTGCAGTTTCATCGCATAGCCATGATGCTGAAACCCGAGCGCCCTGGTATAGGCGGACGTGGCCGACTTCACTTCGTCGAGCGACTGGGCCCGAAACACGCGATCGATATGCTCCCAATACTGCATGCCTTACCTGCATTCAGTCGGTACGGAGCCCATCTTAACGCCAGGCGCCCGTCCGAACCCCCCGGCCAGATCGGGTATCATCCTGCCTTTGATTGCGGAATCCTCATGCGCGTATTGGTCAGCAACGACGACGGCGTCGACGCACCCGGCATTCGCATTCTCGCTCAGGGGCTGCGCGAGGCCGGTCACGAGGTGCTGGTGGTTGCTCCCGATCGCGACCGCTCCGGCGCCAGCAATTCGCTGACGCTGGACATGCCGATCCGCGTGCACAAGCTCGACGAGTCGACCTGGCGCGTGTCCGGCACCCCGACCGACTGCGTGCACGTGGCGATCACCGGCATGCTCGAAGCCGAGCCCGACATCGTCGTGTCCGGCATCAACAACACCGCCAACCTCGGCGACGACGTGATCTATTCGGGCACCGTCGCCGCGGCGATGGAAGGCCGTTTCCTCGGCCTGCCGGCCGTGGCCATGTCGCTGGCGACCGCCGACCACGTCGGCCATCACTACGAGACCGCGGCGCGCGCGGCGGTGGAGATCATCGCCCGCCTGCGCACCGATCCGCTGCCGGCCGACACCATTCTCAACGTCAACGTGCCCGATCTGCCCTGGGGCGAGATCGCCGGTTTCGAAGTCACCCGCCTGGGCAACCGCCACCGCGCCGAAGCCTGCACGCCGCAACAAGACCCGCGCGGCCGCCAGTGGTGGTGGATCGGCGCGGCCGGCGCCGAGCAGGACGCAGGCCCGGGCACCGATTTCCAGGCCGTGCGCACTGGCAACATCTCGATCACCCCGATCCACGTCGACCTGACCCGCTATCAGGCGCTCGAACAGGTCGCCAGCTGGGTCGGCGGCCTGGCCGACGCGCTCGCGCAGCCGGAGCCACGGGCGCCGGAGTCGACCGCATGATCCAGCGCATGCGCCTGCAGCCCGAAGCGATCGGCAGCGGCCTGACCTCGCAGCGCGTGCGCGACCGCCTGGTCGAGCGCCTGCGCGAGGCCGGCATCCGCGACGAGCGCGTGCTCAACGCGATCCGCACCGTGCCGCGCCACCTGTTCGTCGACGAAGCATTGGCGATGCGCGCCTACGAAGACACCGCCTTGCCGATCGGCCACGGCCAGACCATTTCCCAACCCTGGGTGGTGGCCAAGATGACCGAGGCCCTGCTCGAAGACGGCATACCCGGCAAAGTGCTGGAGATCGGCACCGGCTCGGGCTACCAGGCCGCGATCCTCGCCGCGCTCGGCCTGGAAGTGCATACCGTCGAACGCATCGGCGAGTTGCTGCGCACCGCGCGCAAGCGATTCCGCCAACTCGGTCTCAACGTGCGCAGCAAGCACGACGACGGCCGCATCGGTTGGCCCGAAAATGGTCCCTTCGACGCGATCATCGTCACCGCGGCCGCGCCTGCGCTGGTCGATGCCTTGACCGACCAGCTCGCCGTCGGCGGCACCCTGATCGCGCCGGTCGGCGCGTCCTCGTCGCAGTCGCTGTTGAAGCTGCGCAAGGACGCCGACGGCAACATCAGCCAACACACGCTCGCGCCGGTGGTCTTCGTGCCATTGCTGTCGGGCATGATCGACTGACACCTCACCCGACAGGGGTTCGCTTTTGAAGATCTTCGGACCGCTCTACGAGCGCGCGTTGACCTGGGCCCGGCATCGCCACGCGCCGGCCTATCTCACCGGCTTGAGCTTCGTGGAAGCCATCATTTTTCCGATCATGCCCGAGGTGATGCTGGCGCCGATGTGCGTCGGCGCGCCGCGGCGCGCGTTCTGGTTCGCCACCCTGAGCCTGATCGGCTCGATGGCCGGCGCCCTGGTCGGCTATGCCCTGGGCCATTACGCCTTCGAGGCGCTCAAGCCGGTGTTCGCGGCGATGGGCATGCTCGCCGGCATCGAGTCCGGCATCGCCACGGTCCAGGCCAAGATGGCCGAATCGCCGTGGGCGGTGTTCACCTTCCTGGTCCTCGGCGGTTTCATGCCGATCCCGATGAAGGTGTTCACCTGGGCGTCGGGTATCGTCGGCGTGCCTATGCTGCAATACGTGCTGAGCATGTTGATCGGCCGCGGCAAGCGCGTGTTCCTGCTGGCGCTGGCGATCCGCATCGGCGGCGAACGCGCCGAGGCGACGCTGCGACGCTACATCGAGCCGATCGGCTGGATTGCCACGGCCATCATCGCGGCCGCCGTAGTCTGGCTGATATGGCGCTCGCAGCAGGGCTGAGCCGCTGCGAACCCCGCAATGACGAAACACCGGTACATGGACGCTGCAAGAGGATGCGCATGATCAAGACGACCCGGACCCCGACCCTGGCGATGGCCGCCTGCGTTCTGGCCGCGCTTGCCCTGATCGGCTGTTCGAGCACGGTGGTCCGCGAACCCTCGCGCGGTCATTCCGGTCGCGGCACCTCGCGCCCCTCCTCGCGTCCGGCGCCGCCGCGTCCGTCCAGGCCCAAGCCCGGCGCCACGGTCGTCGTGCAGCGCGGCGAAGGCTTGTACCGCATCGCCACCAACAACGGCATCCAGGTCGCCGACCTCGCCGCCTGGAACGGCCTCTCGCCGCCTTACACCCTTTACCCGGGCCAGCGTCTGCGCCTGTACCCGTCCAGCGGCGGCACTCGCCCATCGGCGGGGACACCGTCGAGCGCGGGCACCAGCGCGCCGCGCCCCGTGCCGGCGGCGCCGGTCGCCGCGCCGATCAACAGCGGCATCCGCTGGCGTTGGCCGGCCGACGGCCCCTTGCTGAGCCGCTACGTCGCCAACGAGCCGACCAAGCAGGGTGTCGATATCGCCGGCTCCAGCGGCGCCGCGGTCCGCGCGGCCGCCGACGGCGTGGTGGTGTATTCGGGCACCGGCCTGGTGGGCTACGGCGAGCTGATCATCGTCAAGCACAACGAACAATGGCTGTCGGCCTACGGCCACAACCGCAAGCGCCTGGTCAACGAGGGCCAGGTGGTCAAGTCCGGCGAACAGATCGCCGAGATGGGGCGCAGCGGCGCCGCGCGCGACATGCTGCACTTCGAGGTGCGCTACAACGCCAAGCCGGTCGACCCCTTGTTGTACCTGCCGGCGAAATAATCGGCTGCGTACCCGCCGTCGCGGCGGGGCGCCGAGCAGCCCATGGATTTCGCGACCTTGAAAGCGGCCTGGCCATGGATCGGCATCGCCGACTGTCCGGGCCGGTTCGTGCTCAAGGGTGCCGATCCCGCGCTGATGCCCGCGGACCTGCTCGGTTCCGATATTCCCGTGTCCGAACACCGCAGCGCTTGGGCGCGCGACGCGATTCTGGTCGCGCGGCTGATCGATGGCGGCCTGATTTCCTATCGACGGGCCGACGGGAGCTGCCTGCACACGCTCAATACGCCCGAAGGCATGGCGCGGAAACTGTCGCAGTTGGGCCTGGCGCCGCCTTAGGCGCGGCCACGCATCGCCACCGCGCCTGCCGTTTGCCGATGCGCCGTGCCCCGGGATTCGACCGCAGAAGCACCCGCGCGCGAGCGTGGGCCGGATCGATGCAGAGTAAGCCGCGAAAAGCAGCCTGAAGGATCAGCATGACGGCATCGCCCGATGAAGACAGGACCCGGCCGCTGAGCCTGGACGAGATCGCTCGCCTGGATGCGCTCAAGTCCGACGGCGTGCCGGCTGCGATATTGATCGTCGTGGTGACGCTCGTGGTGGTGTTGATGACATGGGAACGTTACGACGCTTTCTGGACCGCGGTGGAGTTGCTCCTCGGCCTCGCAATGGCGGCGATGACGGTGCTGGGCCGTTCCGGCGCCAACGCGAATCTTCAGGCCGACATGGACGGCGGCATCAAGCGGCTCGCCGTGGCGACGGTGGTGAAAGTTGCCCATGACGGCGAGCCGTCTCGCTACCGCATCCAACTGCGGACCGAGGAAACCCCACCGTGCACGCTCGAATTTATCCCGCCGGACCGCGTGTTCTTCGAGGTCGAATACGGCGAGCAAGTCCGCATCGCCTATACGCCGTTCAGCAAGACCGTCATCAGCGTCGTCGCGGTGGGATGCGAGTACGAGCTGGGTGCGCAGGACACTGCTTCGCAGGCCGCACCGGAGCACGACGATTCGGCCGACGCGCGTCTGCAACTGCGCAGGGCTCAGCGCGACGCCGCACGAAAACTGCGGCGGATGGCGCCGTCCACACAAGCGGATCTCGATCTCCGGGACGAGCCTGATCAGCTTCGCTTGGAAGCGACGGCGAGCAGCGGTGACGCGCCGCAAGCGGCGAAGCCACGCGTAACCGGGCCCCTCAACGGCCACGACCGGGACAGATTGGCTGCGAGGCGAGTGAGTGGCTGCGGAATCGTCGCTTCCCTCTGCATCCTGGGCCTGGTTTTAGCGGCGATATGCATGGTGGCCAGCGTGAGCGGCATCGACGAAGGAGCGACCGCGGCCATGGTGGTTGCGGTTCTCCTGGCGGCGACCGTGGTGGCTTTCGTCGTGTCGAACGAAGACGATAAGTTGCAGTCCGACCTGGACATGGGGGTCAAGGTCAGCGTTTCCGGCCGCATCAGCCACATGCATACCGAGAGTTCCGAAGGAGGCGGCAGCCCTTATTGCTTCATCACGGTGAAGGTCAATGAGCCGCCGCCGCGGACGATCGTGTTCCTGGTGGAAAGCCGCTTGTTCCATGCGCTGCTACCGGAGGATGCGGTGCGCATCGTCTACGTCCCGGCGAGCAAGACCCTTCTGCATCTGCGGACCGACTCGTACAGCTACTCGTTGCGCCTGGAACCGGATTGACCGCGATCGGCGGCGCTCGATCGAGTGATGACAAGCCGAGGGGCGGCGAAGCTCGGCCGCGACGACGGGGCGGCATCGATATCGGAGGTCGGATCGATAGCGATTTCGACGCGGCAGTTCGACTGCGGCGATGGCGGCGCGCGGAGCGATGCCGCTCTTTAAAGCGCGGCGGGTCGGTTTGCCTCATGTTTCAGGCGAGTGCCGGGTACGCACTGCGATGTCCGGTAGCTGTAGTCGTGCCCCCAGGTGCGGAACCCGGTGGTGTCGATGTGCAGATGGCGAGCATCGTAAAACCCGAGGCCGAAGCCGCTCGCCGGTCCGCGCCGGCGCCAGAACGCGCACAGCTCGCGTGTCGGGGCGTCGGTGGCGAGATCGAAATCGTAGGCGCCGCCGCTCATGTGCCGGCTGCGCGAGCTGCCGCCTTCGCAGCGATTGAGGGCTTCGTCGCGGTATCCGGACGTGATCTCGGCGCCGTCGAGCAGCCCGGCGCGGCGCAGCTCGGCGATCAGGCGCAGGCTGCGCACCGTGTCCGGCCAGGCCGGTTTCGGCGGCAACGCGAACTCGGGCGCACCGCAGAGGCGCCAGCGGCGGCCGCTGCGCAGCAACTGCATCATCGGTGCGGACTCGCCAGCGCCGTGAGCGTGCAGATAACGGCGGTATTCCTCGACCGCGGCGTGGTGGCCGTCGCCGAGCCAGCGCTGGTAGCGTTCCGCCGGCGTAGGCAGGGCGCAGGCGGCGAGCAGGATTGCCGGCATCAGGACGAGGCCAAGCGCCGGCCAGCGCAAGCGCGGCCCAGCCGAGCTCATGCCCCGAGCACGAACCCCATGACGATGCGCCGGCCTTCGCCGGCCAGCACGTTGAAGGTGCGCGCGGCGGCGGGATTGGTCATGGTTTCCAGGCCGACGCCGCGGCCGAGGCAGGCGGCCAGGGTCGCCGCCGGCGGAAACGCCTGGGTCGCGCCGCAACCGAGCACGATCAATTCCGGCTCCAGGGCGAACACCGGCGCCAGGTCTTCGATGGTCAGGGTCTTCACGTCCAGCACCGGCCAGTCCTCGATCAGCCGGTTCGGCGCGAGGATGAAGCTGCGTTCCAGGCGGCGATCGTTGACCAGGGCGACCTGGCCGTCGGCGCCGCGCAGGAAGAACTCGTGATCGGGACGTTCCAGGGTCAGCAGCATGGGGCGATCGGGAATCGGGAGTGGGAGTAGGGAATGGCAAGAAGCGGAGTGGAGCAGGGCCGGACGTTCCGATTCCCTATTCCCGATTCTCCATTCCCGGCACCATCAAGTCCGCGGCAGGACGATCTGGCGCTTTTCCTTGCTCGGGCGGTACAGCACGGCGGTATGGCCGATGCGTTGGACCAGGGCGGCGTCGGTGCGCTCGGCAATCTCAGCGATGGCTGCGTCGCGAGTGTCGCGGTCTTCGGCGCCGACCTTGATCTTGATCAGTTCGTGGTGCTCGAGGGCGCTATCGACCTCGGCGACCAGCGCATCGGTGATGCCCTTGCCACCGACCTGGAGCATGGCCTTGAGATCGTGGGCCTGTCCGCGCAGGAAACGGGTCTGGGCGGAGGTCAACAGGGTGGGCATTGGGTCACACGAACGGAGCGGGAGGGGCGCTCAGGGTATCATGGCGTCCCCAACCCCCGCCGGGACGGCCGCCCGCACATGGCGACCCGCAGCAAAAGCAGCCAACGCTGGCTCAAGGAACACTTCTCGGACCCCTTCGTAAAGAAGGCCAAGGCCGAAGGCTTGCGTTCGCGCGCCGCCTACAAACTCGAGGAGCTGGTCGAGCGCGACCGGCTGCTCAAGCCGGGCATGGTCGTGGTGGACCTCGGCGCCGCCCCGGGCGGCTGGTCGCAATGGGTCCGCCAGGAGCTGGACCGCCTCAACGCCGCCAAGCCGGGCCGGATCATCGCCCTGGACATCCTGGAGATGCCCGGCCTGGCCGGGGTCGAGTTCATCCTCGGCGATTTCCGCGAGGACCAGGTCTTAACCCAGCTCGAGCAGGCCCTGGCCGGGCAGACCGTGGACCTTGTGCTGTCGGACATGGCCCCCAATATGAGCGGTGTGGACGCGGTGGACCTGCCGCGGGCGATGCACCTTTCCGAGCTGGCGATGGATTTCGCCGACCGGCACCTAAGGGTCGACGGCACCTTCCTGATCAAGCTGTTCCAGGGTGTGGGCTTCGACGATTACGTGCGGGAACTGCGCCGTCGCTACGCCAAGGTCTCGATCCGCAAGCCGGCGGCCTCGCGCAAGCGATCCCCGGAGGTGTACGCGCTGGCGCAGGGCAAGCGGGCCACGCCGACCTGAACGCCAAGGCGTCGGGCCGGCGGCCGGCCGACCCAGCTGCTTTTGGCAGGTGTCCGGCGGCGGGTGGTGTGACAATCTGAGCGGTACCGCCGGCGCAAGAGGCGTCGGAGGACACGAGGCCCCACAGGGCCGCAGGCTAGGAAATACATGAACGATTTGGCCAAGAATCTGCTGCTTTGGGTAATCGTCGCCGTCGTACTGATGGTGGTGTTCCAGGCGTTCGGCCCGCGTGCGGCGGGCACCGATGCGATCTCCTACGATCAGTTCATCGCCCAGGTCCAGAGCGACCGGGTCAAGGAGATCAAATTCTCCGACGATCGCACCACGATCACCGGCACGCGCAAGGACGACACCAAGTTCACCACCTACGCCGCGCAAGACCCTTACCTGATCAACGACCTGCTCAATCACAAGGTCGAGACCGTGCAGACGCCGCAGTCGAGCAGCCCGTCGCTGGTGGTGATCCTGATCAACGTCCTGCCCTGGTTGCTGTTCATCGGCATCTGGGTCTATTTCATGCGCCAGATGCAGCAGGGCGGCAGCAAGGGTGCGATGAGCTTCGGCCGTTCGCGCGCCAAGCTGCAGGGCGAGGACCAGGTCAAGGTGACCCTGGCCGACGTCGCCGGCTGCGACGAGGCCAAGGAAGAGGTCGGCGAGCTGGTCGAGTTCCTGCGCGATCCGTCCAAGTTCCAGAAGCTCGGCGGCAAGATCCCGCGCGGCGTGCTGATGGTCGGCCCGCCGGGCACCGGCAAGACCCTGCTCGCGCGCGCCATCGCCGGCGAAGCCAAGGTGCCGTTCTTCAGCATTTCCGGTTCCGACTTCGTCGAGATGTTCGTCGGCGTCGGCGCCAGCCGCGTGCGCGACATGTTCGAGCAGGCCAAGAAGCACGCTCCGTGCATCATCTTCATCGACGAAATCGACGCGGTCGGCCGTCATCGCGGCGCCGGTCTCGGCGGCGGTCATGACGAGCGCGAGCAGACCCTCAACCAGTTGCTGGTCGAGATGGACGGTTTCGAAGGCGGCGAAGGCGTGATCGTGATCGCCGCGACCAACCGCCCCGACGTGCTCGACCCGGCGCTGCTGCGTCCGGGCCGTTTCGACCGTCAGGTCGTGGTCGGCCTGCCGGACGTGAAGGGCCGCGAGCAGATCCTGCGCGTGCACATGCGCAAGCTGCCGCTGCACGACGACGTCGAGCCGATGACCATCGCCCGCGGCACCCCGGGTTTCAGCGGCGCCGACCTGGCCAACCTCTGCAACGAGGCGGCATTGTTCGCCGCGCGCGAGAACGGCAAGGACGTGCGCATGGAGCACTTCGACAAGGCGCGCGACAAGATCCTGATGGGCGCCGAGCGCCGCTCGATGGCCATGAGCGAGGACGAGAAGAAGCTGACCGCCTACCACGAGGCCGGCCACGCCATCGTCGGCCGCGTCGTGCCCGAGCACGATCCGGTCTACAAGGTCACCATCATTCCGCGCGGCCGCGCCCTCGGCGTGACCATGTACCTGCCGGAAGGCGACAAGTACTCGATGAACCGCGTGGCCATCGAATCGATGCTGTGCTCGCTGTACGGCGGCCGCGTCGCCGAAGAGCTGATCTTCGGCGTCGACAAGGTCACCACCGGCGCGTCCAACGACATCGAGCGCGCCACCAAGATGGCCCGCAACATGGTCACCAAGTGGGGCCTCAGCGACGAGATGGGCCCGATCGCCTACGGCGAAGAAGAAGACGAAGTCTTCCTCGGCCGTTCGGTCACCCAGCACAAGAACGTGTCCAACGAGACCGCGCGCCGGATCGACGAAGTCGTGCGCGGCATCCTCGACAAGGCCTACGGCCGCACCTCGCAGATCCTCAAGGACAACCTGGACAAGCTGCACATGATGGCCGAGGCCCTGCTGCAGTACGAAACCATCGACGCCGCGCAGATCGACGAGATCATGGCCGGCCGCGAGCCGGGTCCGCCGGCCGATTGGGCCAAGTCGGGCCGCATCTCCAAGGACGACCCGGGTCCGGGCCGCCCCGGCAGCCAGATCGGCGGGCCTGCGGCGCAGACCTGAAGGTCGGGATTCGGGATTCGAAATCGGTAAAGCAAAGCGAACGGCGCCTGAGAAATCGGGCGCCGTTTTGTTTGGGCCGGGATTTGGGATTCGGGATTAGGGATTGGCAAAGGCCAGAGCCTGGAAGGACATCCAGGTCAGGCGGATATCTTTGCTTCCGACCGGAGATGAAAGCCCCAGGACGCTTGCGTAAGTTAGAGGCAGCGCGAAAACTCTTCCCGATTCCCGATTCCCGATTCCCGATTCCCGATTCCCGATTCCCGATTCCCGATTCCCGATTCCCGATTCCCGATTCCCGATTCCCGATTCCCGATTCCCGATTCCGGTCCCCAATCCCATGTTCGATCTCGCCACCACCCTCGACTGCAACGGCCGCCGCCTCGTCCTCGACCGCCCGCGGATCATGGGCATCGTCAACGTGACGCCCGATTCCTTCTCCGACGGCGGCGCTCACGACAGCCTCGAGGCTGCCGTGGCGCACGGTCTGAAGCTGGCCGGGGAGGGCGCCGACCTGCTCGACATCGGCGGCGAATCGACCCGCCCCGGCGCCGCCGAGGTGCCGCTGGAGGAAGAGCTGCGGCGCACGATCCCGGTGATCGAACGTCTAGCCCGCGAGACCGGGCTGCCGATCAGCATCGACACCTCCAAGCCGGAGGTCATGCGCGCCGCGGTCGCGGCCGGCGCCGGCCTGATCAACGATGTCTACGCGCTGCGCCGCGAGGGCGCGCTCGATGCCGCCGCCGAACTCGGCGTGCCGGTGGTGCTGATGCACATGCAGGGCGAGCCACGTTCGATGCAGGCCGACCCGGTCTACGACGACGTCGTCGCCGAAGTGCATCGTTTCCTGGTCGAGCGCCTGTTCGCCGCCGAGATGGCCGGCATCGCCAAGAAACGGATCGTCGTCGATCCAGGCTTCGGCTTCGGCAAGACCCTCACCCACAACCTGGCCTTGCTTGCGCAGTTGCAGCGTTTCGGCGAACTCGGCGTGCCGGTGCTTGCGGGGCTGTCGCGCAAGCGAAGCATCGGCGAGCTTACCGGCCGCGACGACGCGCACGAGCGCGTCCACGGTTCGGTGGCCGCGCACCTGATCGCGGCCCAGCGCGGCGCGAAGCTGTTGCGCGTGCACGACGTCGCCGCCACCGTCGACGCGATCAAGGTCTGGGAAGCGGTCGCGGCGCAGCCGATGCCGCGGCGCGCGGCCGCGTCGGCGCCGGGCCTGAAGTGGCCCGACGACGAGTAAGTCCCTTCGCCGTTGCGATGCCCGGTGCGTAGCCTTGATTACCGGAACGGAAGCGGCGGCCCGCGACTTGAGCGCGGAAAACCGCAGTCGCCGCAGCGCAGGGTCTGCGGCGCAGTGCGTTCAGCGGCAGATCGTTGCGAGCGATCTGTCGCCCGCTTAGTGCCATCTCGTCCTCAACAATCGCCACGATCGCGAAAGCCTTGCCGCGCAAGGCGTGAAACACCTTGCATGAAGATTGTCCGCAGGCTTGTCCACAGGCATCGTGGGCAGCGCGATGCGCTCGCTTCGATGCGCTCGAAGCTGCGGTGCCGCCCCTCCTGAGTTTCGGGCACACAAGCATCGAGGCGTGTCGATGCCTTCGATCCAGCCCTGGGCGAGCGCTCGCGAAGTCAAGCGTTTGACGAAGTAGGCAAGGCTTGTTCTTCGGTGCGGGAGCGGTGGTCAAAGTTTCGCCATAATCCGTGCGCCCTTGCCGCACAAAGCGTGAAACCCGATTCCATCGTGTGTGTCCGCAGCTTTGTCCACAGCGATTGTGGACATTGCGCAAGCCGTTTCGCGCAATGAGCGGTCTGCGCTTGTGCATCGGTGGGAAGATTTGCGCGATCCCGGGCGGGAGCGGAGCCTGCGATGCGCGTTCGAGCCTCGTTCGCGCCAGGTGGGACCGATGGGCGGCCAGGCGATTTCAGGCCTTTTCGTGTGTGGTCAAAATTTCGCCATAGTTGCTTCGGCCTTGCGGCATAAGGCGTGAAACCCGATTGCATCGCCGCTGTCCGCAGGTTTGTCCACAGGCTTTGTGGACATCGCCGCGTGCATGCCGCGGGCGATGCGGCCGCCTGTTTGTTGCGAGGCGATACGACACCATGCCGTTTGTGTCCATAGCGGCGACGGGCGTTCGTCGAGTGCCGCATCGCCTTCCATGTCAAGTCTTCGGCGACGAATTCCCGCGGATTTCCTCGCGGCGGACGCGTGGCGAAAAATTGATCAAACTTGTCGCGGCCTTGTCACATAAGGCGTGAAACACGGTTGCACGGTGTCTGTCCGCAGGTTTGTCCACAGCGATTGTGGACAGCGCTTCGCGTCGCTTGCGCGCGCCGTGGTCGTGCGGCGATTCGGATCGGTCGGGGATGCCGACTATGAGATGCAAGTCAAGAAAAATAAGTGATCAATAAATGATCAAACTTATCGCGAGCGTTACGCCGCAACGGATTGCGCTTGCTCCGCGACAGACTGTCCGCAGGCTTGTCCACAGGCTGTGTGGACAAACGTCATGGCCTGGTCAAAAAAGCGACAAACAAGCGCGATCCCTTACCAGGCCTGGGCGCGATGGGCTTGTCCACAGGCTTGCCCCTGTGCTTCTCCACAACCTCTGTGGAGAGCGCCGGCGCCGCGCCGCTCAGACCGCGGCTCGGGCCGAGCCGGGCCGAACCGCCGCTTCCTCGATGCCCGCGCCTGTGCGAGGCTGCCGGCTCGCTCCACCGCCGTGCCGCCGTCCCGCATGAACGCTTCCGCCGATCCCCGCCCGCTCGCCATCGCCCTGATGGGCCCGACTGCGTCGGGTAAGACCGCGCTCGCCCTGGAGTGGGCGCGGCGCTTCGGCGGCGAGATCGTCAGCGTCGATTCGGCCCTGGTCTATCGCGGCCTCGACATCGGCGCGGCCAAACCGAGCGCCGCCGAATTGGCTAGCGTGCGCCATCACTTGATCGACGTGCGCGAGCCCTGGCAGCCGTATTCGGCCGCCGAGTTCGCGCTCGACGCCCGCCGCGCGCTCGACGACATCGCCGGCCGCGGGCGCCTGCCGATCCTCGCCGGCGGCACCGGCCTGTACTTCCACGCCTTGCTGCACGGCCTGTCGGCCATGCCCGAGGCCGATCCGGCCACGCGCGCGCAACTCGCCGCCGAAGCCGAGACGCTCGGCTGGGCGGCCCTGCACGCGCAACTGGCGCAGGTCGACCCCGAGGCCGCGGCGCGCATCCACGCCACCGACGCCCAGCGCATCCAGCGCGCGCTGGAAGTGTTCCGCCTGTCCGGGCGCAGCATGAGCGAGTGGCGCCGCGACTCGCTCGCCGCGCCGCGCCTGCCGTACCGCGTGCTCAAGCTGGTGCTGGCGCCGGCCGAGCGCGCCGTGCTGCATGCCCGCATCGAGCGCCGCTTCGAGCAGATGCTCGCCAAGGGGTTCCTCGATGAAGTCCGCGGCCTGCGCGCGTTACCGGCGCTGCAGGCGCACCCGCGGCCGCAGGACTTGCCGGCGATCCGCGCGGTCGGCTACCGCCAGGCCTGGGAGCACCTCGACGGCGACTACGACGCCCGGGAATTCCACGATCGCGGCGTTTACGCCACCCGCCAGCTCGCCAAGCGCCAGTTGACCTGGCTGCGCGGCGAGCTTGACGCCCGCTGGTTCGATCCTTTGCGCGATGCGGCCGAACTGGAGGGGGCCCTGGCCCTGTTTATGGGCGCCGGCCCGCTATAGACACATTCGGCGCTTAGAATGAGGCGCGTAAACCCGGAACCGGGTCGCAATGTTTGCTATCACTTGCGTTAACATCGGCCGGTCGCCCTGTGGGGACAACAGCCGGCGATACGGCCGTGCTCCGCACCATCGGTGCCGGGCGTGCCGTCCTAATAACTAGAACATGCTGGGGAATTAGAAGATGTCTAAGGGGCAATCCCTACAGGATCCTTTCCTGAATGCGCTGCGTCGCGAACGCGTACCGGTCTCGGTCTACCTGGTCAACGGCATCAAGCTGCAGGGCACGATCGAATCCTTCGACCAATTCGTGGTGCTGTTGCGCAATACCGTGAGTCAGATGGTCTACAAGCACGCCATTTCCACCGTCGTTCCCGCGCGCAATGTCCGCGTCGGTCCGGGCGGCGGCTATGTGCAGTCCGCCGATGGCAGCGACAATGGCGACGGCGGCGACGAAACTGAGTAATCCGATGACGATGGCGGCGCTCGCGCCGACGGTGCGGACCTGTGTTTGAACGTTCGCGCAAAGGCGAGCACGCGCTGTTGATCCAGCCTCATGCCGGCGGCCCGCCGGATGAGGACTTGCTGGAAGAGTTCGCCGACCTGGCCCGGTCGGCGGGCGCGAGCGTGGCCGCGGTCCTGACCGCGCGCATCGACCGCCCGAACGCGGCGACCCTGATCGGCAGCGGCAAGCTCGACGAGGTCAAGGCCGCGGCCGAGGCCAGCGGCGCCGACCTGATCCTGGTCAATCACCCCTTGTCGCCGGGCCAGGAGCGCAATCTCGAGCGTTTCCTCGAACGGCGCGTGGTCGACCGCACCGGCCTGATCCTCGACATCTTCTCGCAGCGCGCGAAGAGCTCGGAAGGCAAGCTGCAGGTCGAACTGGCCCAGCTCAAGCACATGGCGACGCGCCTGGTGCGCGGCTGGACCCACCTGGAGCGCCAGCGCGGCGGCTCCATCGGCCTGCGCGGCCCCGGCGAAACCCAGCTCGAAACCGACCGCCGCCTGCTGCAGAAACGCCTGGAGCAATTGCAGCGCCGGCTCGACAAGGTCGAAGTGCAGCGCACTCAGATGCGCCGCGCGCGCCTGCGCAGCGAGCTGCCGCGCGTGGCCCTGGTCGGCTACACCAACGCCGGCAAATCCACCCTGTTCAATGCGATGACCGGTGCCGAGGCCTACGCCGCCGACCAGTTGTTCGCGACCCTCGACCCGACCGTACGCCGGATCGAGCTCTCCGGCGGCGCCGCGGTGCTGGCCGACACGGTCGGTTTCGTCCGCGACCTGCCGCATGAGCTGGTCGCCGCGTTCCGCTCGACCCTGTCGGAAGCGCGCGAGGCCGACCTGCTGCTGCACGTGATCGACGCCGCCGACCCGCTGCGCGACGAGCGCATCGCCCAGGTCGACGCGGTCCTGAACGAAATCGGCGCCGGCGATCTGCCGCAGGTGCTGGTGTTCAACAAGATCGACCGCCTCGACGGGGTCGAGCCGCGCATCGACCGGCCCGGCGAAGACAGCAGCCGGGTCTGGGTGTCGGCCCGCGACGGCCAGGGCCTGGACCTGCTGCGCAGCGCGCTGGGCGAGGCCCTGCAGCTGCGCCACGTCGCCGGCAGCGTGCGGATCGCGCCGCAGGACGCGCGCCTGCGCGCACGCCTGCACGAGCTCGGCGCGGTGCGTTCGGAGCTGGCCGACGAGCACGGCTGGCTGGTCGAGGTCGACCTGGCCGTGGCCGACGCCCAGCGCCTGTTCGCCCAGGCCAACGGCGAAGCATTGCGCCCCTTGCTTGAGGCCGTTCAGGCCCCCACCTAGAATCGACGGGTTCGTGCGCGGGTGACTGCGTGCGGACTCCCGCGGCGCAACCGGCGCCGTGGACCGGTCGCGGCGCAGGCCGAGGCCGGTGCAGCGGGCTGGACACAGGACGTCCCGCCCGGCGCCCACATCTTTAGGAGCAGGCATGGCCTGGAACACCCCTGGCAGTGACAATTCCGGCGACAACCCGCGTCCGCCGCGACAACGCAAACCGCAAGGTCGCGGTCTCGATGCTGTGATCGAGCCCTTGCGCGGCTTGTTCGGCAACGGAGGCGGCGGGATCCTGCGCTGGGTCGCGTTGCTGATCGGCCTGTGGCTGGTGTTCAACTGCTTCGTGCTCGTCACCGAGCAGGAACGCGGCGTGGTCCTGCGCTTCGGCGTGTTCTCGCGCGTGCTACAGCCCGGTCCGCACTTCAAGGCGCCGTGGCCGATCGAGCGCGTGACCAAGCTCAACGCGACCCAGAGCCAGGCCTACACCGAGACCATCCCGGTGCTGACCCGCGACGGCAACATGGTCAACGTCGAGATCAACGCCCAGTACCGGATCGAATCGCCGCGCCTGTTCCTGTTCGGCTCGCGCAAGCCCGACGACGTGCTCAAGCAGGCCGCCCAAAGCGCCGTGCGCGAGCAGATCGGCCGCTCCGACCTCGACACCGTGCTCGGCGCGCGCAGCGTGCTGACCACGCAGGTGCGCCAGCGCCTGCAGGCCTCGCTCAAGGACTACGAGACCGGACTGATCCTGACCGAGCTCAACCTGCCCAACGCCCGCCCGCCGGACGAGGTCAAGGACGCGTTCGACGAAGCCCAGCGCGCCAACGCCGACAAGACCACCTCGATCAACCAGGCCCAGGCCTACGCCAAGCAGATCGTTCCGGAAGCGCGAGGCGAGGCCCAGCGCGTGCGCACCACGGCCGAGGGCTACAAGACCTCGACCGTCGCCCGCGCCCAGGGCGACGCGACCCGTTTCTCGCTGCTGGTCGACCAGTACAAGAGCGCGCCCGACGTCACCCGTAAGCGCCTGTGGCTCGACACCGTGCAAGACGTGTTGAGCCAGAACCGCAAGATCGTCGGCGGCGATTCGCGCCAGGTGCTGTACGTGCCGATGGATCGCAACGTGCCGACCACTCCGGGCCCGGTCAGCGTGCCGCTGGTGACCCAGCCGGAAATGCTGAGCCCGGTCACCGCGACCGAATCGCAGTCCACCGTGCCCTATGTCGGCCGCCCCGCGCGTCCGAAGTCCCGCGACGAGGTGATCCGATGAGAGTTCCCGCCCTGATTGCCGCGGGCATCGCCTTGCTGCTCGCCTTGCTCGGTTCGGTGTTCGTGGTCAGCGAAGGCCACAGCGCGATCGTGTTCCGCCTCGGCACCGTGGTGCGCGAGGACATCGGTCCCGGCCTGCGCTTCAAGTGGCCGCTGATCGAGACCGCGCGCGTGTTCGACCGCCGCCTGCAGATCCTCGAATCGCCGCCGGAGCGTTACCTGACCGCCGACAAGCTCGACGTCAGCGTCGACTTCTTCGCTCTCGGCCAGATCGACGATATGCGCCGCTTCTTCCAGGCCACCGGCGGCGACGAGACCGTCGCGGTCGAGCGCCTGGCGCCGATCATCCGCGATTCGCTGCGCAACGAGATCAACTCGCTGAACCTGCTCGACGTGGTCAAGGGCGATCGCGAAGCGGTGATCGGCAAGCAGCTCGAAACCATCAACAAGGGCGCCGCGACCCTGGGTATCCGCATCAAGGACATCCGCATCAAGCGCATCGACCTGCCGCAGGACAGCAACGTGCTGGCCTCGGTCTACAACCAGATGCGTTCGCAGCGCCTGCAGGTCGCGAGCCAGCTGCGCGCCGAAGGCGTCGAACAGTCGCAGGCGATCCGCGCCACCGCCGACCGCGACAAGACCGTGATCCTGGCCGAAGCCGAACGCGACGCCCAGCGCCTGCGCGGCGAAGGCGACGCCGAAGCCACCCGCCTGTACGGCGAGGCCGCCAGCAAGGACCCGGCGTTCTTCACCTTCCAGCGCAGCCTGGAGAGCTATCGCAAGTCCTTCGCCGACGGCCAGAGCGTGATCGTGCTCGACCGCGACGATCCGTTCCTGCAATACCTCAAGTCCGACCGCTGATCGCGCATGGTCGGTGAGTTGATCCGGGCACTGTGCCTCGTCGCAGTGCTCGAAGGCCTGTTCCTGTTCGTCGCCCCGAACGGCTGGAAACGCGCAGCCGAGCAACTGCAGGCATTGCCCGACCGCCACCTGCGCATCGTAGGCGGCGTCGTGGTCGCGATCGGAGTGGTTTCGCTGTGGGTGTTGCGGGGCTGAGCATGCGCTGTCGCGGCCGTGCCCCCGGCGATTATCGTCGGCGCCACGCGAGCCCGGTTGCTCGCTGGGGCATCAAGCCCACTGTTTGAACTGCCCTGCGGCTTGAGCCGCGTCGCCGTATGGCGCGAACGATCGGCCCGGTCTAGGGCCGGCTTTTCTGGTTATTTGAAGGGCAAGGCTTGGGCGGGCGTGGGATCTGATGCAGCCGGTCGAGCGTGTATTCGGAGAATGCTTTTTCGAGGCTGCTCTTTCCCGAGAGCACGGACTCGATTCGAGCGCGGTCGCCGCTGCCGGGTGACATTTCGCCCAGCTCCAGCAAATTGCCGAGATCGCCCGACAGCTGGGGGCCGGCGTCCGAGGCGAAGGCCGCGTAATACTTGCCCACGTCAAGACGAACGCCACAGCACTGCTGCGTGGAATAGCGAATGGTCTTGGTGTTCGCGGTTCCGCGCAGGGTGTCGACGACCTGGATCCTGCCGATCACCTGCGTCGTCCACGGCTGGTCCGAGCCTTCTGTTTGCAGCTCTGAACTCAACAGCCGGAAGACGAAGACGTGCTTTGCCCGTCGCGCGGACACGGTGTCCAGGGGCGGCCCCGCGCACTGGCAGGCCGCTGCCGCGGTCGAGGCCAGCACGGCGATGACGAAGACGATGATCTTGCGCATCGGTGGGATCTACTCTGTGGGCGAAACGGATGGCGTGCAGGAAATGATCGGACCGTCAGCTGACTTTGCCGCCCGCCGCGGCCACATGCTCAAGAATGAACGCCTGAGCGTCGTACGGAACATCGCTCAACGGCAAGGTGGCGAACTGGGCCTTCGAGAACAGCAGCAGCCAGCAGGTTTCGAACTTCCATAGTTCGGCGACGGCCGACCAGGGCAGGGTGCTGGAGCCGCTGTCGGCGGAAAGGCTGAAACCGGCTTCGGTAATTGCCAGGGTCGCCTGCGGGTTGCGCATCGCCCTGAGCTTGCGCAGCGAGTTGCGGTAGTGGATGAGGTAAAGCGAGACCACGAAGCCCAGGCCGAGTGCGAACGTGGTCGCCATCAGGCCGGTCAGCCAGGAGCCGTCCCTTTGCAGCAGCAACACGCCCAGGGCAATGGCATTGAGCGCCATCACGATCAGGAAGCGCAGCCCGACCACCCGCCACCAGAACCCGAGTACGGCTCGGCGCAGCAAGGATTCGTCATAGGTGAGGGTCAAGGAATGCATGGGGCGCCTGATCGGGAGGGTTCGCAAATGCGGTCGAGGCCGCCTGGCTCGTCCAGACCGCGGCGATCGAATGACCCGGATGGTGCCAGTGCTCCCTGCCTGAGTCACTCTTGCGCGGCGAGGCCGTTGCGATAGTGGGCGCCCGGCGCCCAATACTCCTCAAGAGCGACGATGGCCTCATCCTTCCAGGCTGAGGCTTCCTCGAAGGCGAGGGCGTCCAGCACCGCAATCACGGCTTGCTCCTGTTGTTGGGTGAGCAAGGCGAAGCGCGGTGGATCGCGGTCCGGTGGGCGCAGCGAACTCAATAACGCGTCGATCGCCATCGAATCCGCCTGGTCCAGCTTGGCCAAGGCGTATCGCAGAAGCAGCGGCAGGTAGTGGCGCCACGAGATGGGGTCGAGATGCGCGACGCCCCAATGATGGGCTTCGAAATACGCAGCGACCGGACGGTCGAGTTCGGCGTCGAACGGCGCAGGCGCGTGGTGGTTGTCGAGGGCATTGCCGCCACGCAGCGACATCGAAGGCGCCGCGGTGCCGTCGCCGAATGCCCGATCGATAGCGCCCAGAATGCTGTCCACTGTTCTACTGCCTCGTCGAGCGGTCGCGGAGCGTTCGGTGCAATCAAGCCCTGAAGGCGATCCTGAGCGATGCGGCGAACGGCAGCAAGGCTCTCTCGTCTTGCGGCATTCAGCCTGTGTACGGCCCCTTGACCTCGCCCCAGCCCCAGCGCGGCATCGGCGCCTGCGGATCGACTGTGACGCCCGGCTGCGAATTGATCACCGCCAGGCGCGAGCCCCACTCCAGATAGCCGACCAGCGCCGAGCGGAACTCCGGGTCGTCGGGCATGCCGAGCTCGTCCGCCGTTTCCAGCAGCAGACCGACCCAGCGCCGCCGCTTCTCCTGGTTCAAGTGACGGTTGAGGTGCTGCTGGACCATATGCGGGTGCCCGCCGTGCCGCTTGCTGTAGTCGTCCGGCCCGCCGAGCACCTCGGCAAGAAAGCTCGCGACATGACCCGGATGGTCCGCGCCCATGTGCTCGAACACAGGCCCCAACAACGCGTCGGCCTTGACGTGCTCGTAGAAACGATCGGTCAGCCGGTTCAGCGCATCGATGCCGCCGAGCCACTCGTAGAGGGAGGGGATGCTTTGTTCGGGCATGGTGTCGTGTGGATTCGGTGCAGTGGCTGGGGCAGGTGGGATTACAGGCTCAACGAGATCGCTGCATGGAACTTATCGTCGCCATGGCGTGATGCGACCGGTAACCCGTTCAACGAAATACCAAATGACACATCCTAGTAGTGCCGAGCTTTGAAGTCAGCCAAAAGCTTAATCACGCACGCTACTCAGGTGTCTGCCATAGTGCGAAAGAAACGACTCGCGGCCGTCGCGATCCCTGGTAGTTGATTGTCGCAATGATGCTTAGGGGGCGGCTCGGGAGGCCTGTCAAATGCCTCTCGCATGTCCCATTGCACGGCACCGGTCTGCGCCGGATGGCTCTTGCCAGTCGACGAGTCTCGATGGAGGCTGCCAGCAGATATGCCCGCAACCCCCGCCTATGTTCTGAGCCTTGCCGCTGGCGAGGCAGGACACCAGGCAATCGTCTCCGACATTGCACCGGGCGGACAGAATCTCGATCCAGCAGCGCTCGGCGGCGGAAACGTTCTGAGCTGGTCGAAGCCGGGCCGAACAATGCTTGCTGGGCCCGTCCAGAAATGAGAAGTCGGCCGGCGGCGGTGGTGGCGGCGGCTGGGTGGTTCCTTCATCGGATGATGGCTTGCCGCAAGCGGTGAGGGCCAGCAAGATTGCAAATGCGATCGAAAATTCTTTCGTATGCCGTCGTGATGAGTGCGATCTGTAGCGTTTTGCGCCGCCGAAGTAAAGGCGAGCTACTTTCAACAATCTGCGACCATCGAACCGCCAGCTGTTCGTGTAAACGACGTTGGGCATGCGCTTTTTCCAGTGGAGGGCGCCATGCGCGCGCAGCGCGGACAACCGCGACGCGCGCGCTGCGTCCTTGGCGAATCAGCGAGCGGCGTCCTGCTCGGGTTCCCAGACGAAGCTGTCGCCCTGGGCCTTGATGTGCCCCAGCCCGGGGAAGGGGAAATGCACCGAGTACACGCGTAGTTTGCCGTCGGCGGCACGTTGCAGGAGCGCGCGCCGGCTGGTCTGGGCCAGCGGTGCGTTCATGTCGTACTGCACCGTCCATTCCGGGCGCTGCACCGAGATCACGTAATGATGCGCGGTGTCGCCGATATAGAGCAGGCGTTCGTCGCCCGATGCGATCTCGTAGGCGCTGTGCCCGGGCGTGTGCCCGTCGACGGCCACGGCGGTGACCACGCCGGGAACGATCGCCGCGCCGGGCTGGAAGGTCGCGACCTTCGGCGCGATCGCGGCGACCAGTGCGGCGGCGTCGCGGTCGCCTTTCAGGGATTCCCATTCGGGCGCCGAGAGATGGATGGCCGCGTTGGGGAAGGCCAACGAGCCTTCGCGCGTCAGCAGGCCGCCCACATGATCCTGGTGCTGGTGCGTGATGAAGATGTCGGTGACCTGCGAGGGCTCGACGCCGGCCGCGCGCAGCGAAGCGGGCAAGCGCCCGGCGCGCGCGAACGAAGCATCCGCCGCGCCGGTGTCGAACAGCAGGGTGCGCGCCCCGCTGCGGACCAGCAAGGGCTGGATGCTGAGGTGCAGTACGTCGGTCGGCGCACCCGCGGCGGTAAGCAGCGCGTTCACCTGATCGGCGGGCTGGCCGATGGCGAAGGTCTTGCCGTCGTTGGCGGCTTCGATGTCGCCGTCTTTCAATGCTGCCGCCTCGAGCGTGCCGATGCGGAAGCGCAGCACGTCGGGGTTGCTCGCTTGCTGCGGTGCCGAGGGCGTGGTCGGCGTCGGCGTGTCGGTCGCGACAGACTGGGGTTGCGAGCATCCGGATAGCATCGCGCCGGCGAGGAGCGCACTGGCCAGGGACGCGATAGCGAATACAGAGCGGTAGGTGCGAGTCATCAGGGTGCTCTCGAGAAGGGGCGGTGGTGTTTGCCGATGACCGGCATCGCGATTCGACGAGCTTATATACGGCGATGTCCGCCAACAAGGCGATGCTCATCATCGCTGACCAGCAGGCATTTATGGACATGAGGTATGAAACGATGTGAATCGCGTGGTGGACTCTTTTGGATTAATGCTCGGTCCGCAATGGACAGTGGCGACGCAGCTCGAAGAGAGCGTCCGATTTCTGCGTCCTGCGGCGGACGCAGTTGCGTTCCGGAACCGGCCATTGCAACGCGTCGGCAAGGCTTCGCTTCGCGACTCACCCAATCTATCGCCTACACGACGCGCATCAACTCTGCCGAGAGAACCGCATCACCGTTGAGCGCGGTTCGCCCATCGCGTTGCGAATCCTTCCCGCACCGTCCCGGTTCCGACCCGGTTTCGTCCTGTCGCGGCGGTGGATATGCGTCTACAACCGGGGCGACGAATCAATGCGCCAACCGGCAGTTGCAGCCAGGCTGCAGCCCCGCCGCTTCGGTTGATGCAGGCGGCCTTCGTGGGCAGGCCGAATCCAGGCTGGGCTACCGATCGCGCGGGGCAGGCGAAGTCTTGAGCGGTTGAAGTCGCCGGGCGCGTCGGACCGCCCGGGGGCATGCGGGCCCGGTGCAAGGCCGGGCCCGCGTTTTGACCTGCAGGGGAGAGGCCCGGAGGAGGAGGCCAGAGGGAGGCGTGGGGCGGGGCCGGGCGAGGGATTTCCCGGCCCCTTCCATGAACGAATCGCCCCAATTGCCCCCAACCGCCCGATCCGGACCGATTTGGGGTGGCCTTGGCCTATCGAAACCCGGATAATGCACAAAAGCCGGCCGGGGACATCCCCGCCGGCTTTTTTCCGTTCATGGCCCTGTGGCGCGGCATCGGCTGCGACTGGGTCGGGGCGGTCGCCTCGCGGCCAATGCCGCTTTCACAGCAAGCGCAGGAGTTACAAGGTCATGGGTCAGTCAGTCGTCGTTCTCGGTGCCCAATGGGGCGATGAAGGCAAGGGCAAAATCGTCGACCTGCTGACCGAGCAGATCGGCGCCGTCGTGCGGTTCCAGGGCGGCCACAACGCCGGCCACACCCTCGTCATCGGCGGCAAGAAGACCGTCCTCCACCTGATTCCGTCGGGCATCCTGCGCGACGATGCGTTGTGCCTGATCGGCAACGGCGTCGTGTTGAGCCCGGCCGCGCTGCGCAAGGAAATCGGCGAGCTCGAGGAGACCGGCGTGGAAGTGCGTTCGCGCCTCAAGATCAGCCCGGCCACGCCGCTGATCATGCCGTACCACATCGCCCTGGATCAGGCCCGCGAGAAGGCCGCCGGCGGCAAGGCCATCGGCACCACCGGCCGCGGCATCGGCCCTGCGTACGAAGACAAGGTGGCGCGCCGCGGCATCCGCGTCGCCGACCTGCATTACCCGACCCAGCTCGCCGAGCAGCTGCGCACCGCGCTCGACTATCACAACTTCGTCCTGACCAAGTACCTGGGCGTCGACGCGGTCGACTACCAGCAGACCCTGGACGAGGCGCTGGCCTTCGGCGAATACGTCGAGCCGATGAAGTCCGACGTCGCCGGCATCCTTCACGACCTGCGCAAGCAGGGCAAGCGCGTGCTGTTCGAAGGCGCGCAGGGTTCGCTGCTCGACATCGACCACGGCACCTATCCCTACGTCACCTCGTCCAACACCACCGTCGGCGGCGCGCTCGCCGGCACCGGCGTCGGCGCGGACTCGATCGACTACGTGCTCGGCATCGCCAAGGCCTACGCGACCCGCGTCGGCGGCGGCCCGTTCCCGACCGAGCTCGACGACGAAGTCGGCCAGGGCATCCGCGACCGCGGCCAGGAATACGGCGCCACCACCGGCCGTCCGCGCCGCTGCGGCTGGATCGACATCGTCGCGCTGAAGCGTGCGGTGGCGATCAACGGCATCACCGGCCTGTGCATCACCAAGCTCGACGTGCTCGACGGCATGAAGACGCTGAAGATCTGCATCGCCTACGAATACCGCGGCAAGCGCACCGAATACGCGCCGCTCGACGCCGCCGGCTGGGACGAGTGCACGCCGGTCTACCTGGAGTTCCCGGGTTGGGAAGAGAACACCCACGGCATCACCGAGTGGGACAAGCTGCCGGCCGCGGCCCGCGCCTACCTGCGCGCGCTGGAAGAACTGGCCGGTTGCCAGTTGGCCATCGTCTCGACCGGTCCGGACCGCGCCCACACCATGGTGCTGCGCGATCCCTGGGCGTAAACGCCCACCGATCGGCGCTTGCCTGAGCGATGTACGACGAAGCCCCGCGAAAGCGGGGCTTTTTCGTGGCGCCGTCGCCGTGGCCGGCGGCGCTGCCGCGATCTGGATTGGTGCCTGTTACGATGCGCAGAGTCGATAAAAATGCGTCACTGCGGAACATTTGGATTGGATAAGGTAGGTCATCTCTTCCCGAGGCGTCCCCCATGTCCACGATCACGATCAACGCAGCATCGAAGCCCGAGTCCGAAAATCCGCAGCGCCCCAAGCGGGTGCTGATCGTCTACGCCCACCCCGAGCCGGCCTCGTTGAGCGGTTCGCTCAAGGACACGATGCAGGCGCATCTGCTCGCAAGCGGGCACGAGGTGCAGGTGACCGACCTGTATGCGCAAGGCTGGAAGGCCACCGTCGATGCCGGGGACTTTCCCGAACACGATCCGCGCGAACGCCTCACTGTAGTCAGCAGTTCCAAGCGCGCGTATGCCTCCAATGCGCTGACCGAAGACGTCGTGCGCGAACAGGAGAAACTGCGCTGGGCCGATGCGGTGATCCTGCAGTTTCCGCTGTGGTGGTTCACCATGCCGGCGATCCTCAAGGGCTGGATCGATCGCGTCTACGCCTATGGTTTCGCCTACGGCGTCGGCGAGCATTCCGACACGCGCTGGGGCGACCGTTACGGCGAAGGCCAATTCGCCGGCAAGCGCGCGATGTTGTCGGTCACCGCCGGCGGTTGGGCCGACCACTACGGCCCGCGCGGCATCAACGGCAACATCGACGACCTGCTGTTTCCGATCAACCACGGCGTGCTGTATTACCCGGGCTTCGACGTGCTGCCGCCGTTCGTGGTCTATCGCAGCGACGGCCTCAATGCCGAACGTTTCGCGGTTGCGCAAGCCGAGCTGCGCCAACGCATGGATGGCTTATGGACGCAGGCGCCGATTCCGTACCGCAAACAGAATGCGGGCGACTACGAGGTGCCGTCGATGACGCTCAAGCCCGGGCTCGAATCGGTGGGCGCGCGCGGCTTCGCTCTGCATCTCGATCATCGCAGCGTGGTCGCCGACTGAGCGGGCTGCCGCGACGGCCGTAGCAGGCGCGGCGCTTTTGGCCGCGCCGCGTCGTGGGGGCCGTTTTCCTCGTGGTCGGCACAGGAGACGGCCATGGCCACGCACTCGCACCTGTTCATCAAGAAACTGCTGATCGCGACCGCGGCGGCCTGCGGTCTGCTGCTCGTCGCCGGGCCGGCGCGAGCGGCCGAATGCGCGATGAGCCGTTCCTTCCTGCAGCCCGACGGCAATGCGCCCGGCGGCCAGACCGCGGTCTGGTCCGATCCTGAGGGTTCGGCGCTGTTGTTCGTCGAAGGCCTCAACGTCAACACCGACGGCACCCGCCGTTCCTACAGCGTCGAGGATTTCTGGGGCGAGACCCGTGCGCTCAACAATCTGTGCAATGCGATGAGCGATGCCTGCGCCGGTCTGTCCAGCGCCGGGCTGAAAGCGCGCCGTATCGCCACGCAACAGGCCGCCGCGGCCGGCTGGCCGGCGGAGCCGTTGCGGCGCACCAAGATCTCGGCGGCGATCATTCCGTTCCGCGACGGCAAGCCCTGTCCGGCGGTGGACGGCTTCCTGGTCTCGGCGACCTCGTTGCGCAAGCCGGGCGGCGGCGACGCCTGCGACATCCAGACCTATGTCGATGCACTGGTGACGCCGGCGCTGGTGATTCCCAAGAGCCCGTCGCCGTTTTCCAGCCGGGCCAAGGTCGGCGACCTGGCGGTGGCAATGAAGCCGGGCAGCGATCAGCCGGTGTTCGCGGTGGTCGGCGACAGCGGCCCTTCGCGCGAACTCGGCGAGGCCTCGATCGCGCTCAACGGACGCCTGCTAGGTCGCAGCGCCTTGCCGGCCAACTATCGCGAGGTGCGCGGCCGCGGCGAGTTCAGCGGCCGCGGCTGGACCGTGCCGCGGGCGATCGTGTTGATCTTTCCGGGCACCCGCGACACCGCGAACCCCTTCATGACCCCGCAACGCATCGACGAGGCGGCGCAGCGCCGCTTCGAACAATGGGGCGGCGTAGCGCGCCTGCAGGCCTGCGCCGAAGCCTATTCGCGCTGAGGCGCGGTTCGCTTCGGCCGCAGCGGTCGCGATGGCCTGTAAGGCCTTGTCATGCCGACGGCATACCGCAGTGCCAGGATCGTCGTGCGCGAACGATCCGGCCCTGTTTTGTGACCGCGGTCCGCCTCGGCTGCGGGCTCTCACGGTTCTTGCTAGGCTGGCCCAGCCACGGTACGACACCGTATGTCGCAAGACGCTACGGTAGGGGATACGTTCCGTGCGCGTCGTTCGACGTCCCGCCACGCAGCGGGCCTATGGGGTAGGCAGTGCTCAGGAGGAGTGCAAGATGGCAGTAGTCGATATTCATGAGGTGTTCGCCGATCCGGCCGTGGCCGAACTGGCCGAGGCGGTCGCCGCCGGCGACAGCGCGGACATCCGGCGTTTGGCCGCGGGCGTGGACCTGCGTACGCATGGCGACAAGAACGTCACCCTGCTCGAATGGGCGGTGCTCAATCAAAGCCTCGACGGCCTGAAGACCTTGCTCGAAGCCGGGGCCGATCCGGCCGAACCGGGCATCGACGGCGGCACGGTGGTGCACATGGCGGCGATGGCCAACGATCCGGCGTATCTCGACGTCCTGCTCGCGCACGGCGCAGCGCCGGACACCCCGCACGGCGAAAACGGCTCGGCCCCGCTCAGCGCGGCCTTGATGGGCGAGCGCTCGGCGCAGTTCCATCGCTTGCTCGAAGCCGGCGCCAACCCGAATCACGTCGACCGCCTGGGCAATACCGCCCTGCACGTGGCCGGCAAGATCAACCAGCCCAATCGCGCGCTGGACTTGCTCAAGGCCGGCGCCGAGGCCGATGCGCGCAATCGCCAGAACGTTACCTTCCAGCGCTATCTGTTCATGACCCCGCCGAGCCTGTTGAACGCGCAGACCCGCCAGGATCGCGAGGCGCTGGTGGCCTGGTTGCGCGAGCACGGCGTCGCGGTGGAAAGCGGCGGCTGAGCGCTGCCGCAACGGGCAGCGCGTGGCGCGCGGATCAGGGGAGTGATCGCCGCCGCGCCGCACTGGGTAGTCAGGGGTTTCAAGGATTCCAGGGATTTCAGGGAGATCGAATCATGAGCGAGCAGTCCGCGCGTCCCGCCAGCGGCGGTGAACCGTCGTTTGCCGAGCAAGTCCGAGGCCAGGACGCCAAGCCGATCGACAAGACGTTGGCGCGGCTGATGGCCGACCTGTACGACGAAGGTCCCGGCATCGATGGCTTCAAGCCGTTGAATGCCGAGCAGCTGCGCGACGCCGGCATCGACCCGGCCACGCTGAAGAACGAAGACAGCGGTTTCCTGGCGCGCATCTACGGCGACGACAAGGGCCATTACGTTCTCGCCTATTCCGGCACCGACGAAGGCAAGGACTGGTTGACCAATCTGCGCCAGGGCGTGGGTCTGGAAGACGCCCAATACAACCAGGCCATCGCGCTCGCCCGCGAAGCGCGCGTCGCCTTCGGCAACGAAGTCGTCATCACCGGCCACTCGCTCGGCGGCGGCCTGGCCGGCGCGGCTTCGATCAGCAGCGGCATTCCGGCGGTGACCTTCAACTCGGCGGGCGTGCACGACAAGACCCTCGAACGCATCGGCATCGATGCCGACCGCGCCAAGGAAGAGGTGACCGACAGCGGCCAGGTCCGGCGTTATGCGGTCAAGAACGAAATCCTGACCGACCTGCAGGAGCACAGCATTCCGCTGAAGTGGGCGATGCCGGACGCGGTCGGTCACAAGATCGAACTGCCTGATCCCGACCCGCAATCGTTCTGGCGGCGGATGATCCCGGGCAACGGCATCAAGCACGGCATCGACGTGCATTACATCGATGCGGTGATCAAGGCGCAGGAGATGGCGTCGCCGACCTTGTATCCGCAAGGCACCGCCGCGGTGACGCCGCTGCACTCCGGCCGCGACGCGCACCCGGCGACGTCGCCGGCGAATCCGGATCACCCGAACCACGCCTTGTACGGCCAGGCCTTGCGCGGCCTGCAGGGCATCGACAGCCGCGCCCTGGATTTCCAGGGCGAGCAGGGCTATCGCAACGCCGCGACCCATGCCGCCCATGATGCGCGCGCGCACGGCATGGACCGGATCGATCACGTGGTGGCGAGCAACAACGGCGCCGGCTTCTTCGTCGTCCAGGGCGGGCTCGACGATCCGGGCAACCGTCGCGTGTTCCTCGATCAATCGCGCGCCTTGTCGCAGCCGGCCGAACAGCCGGTCGTGGCCCAGGTCGCGCAGACCGAAGCGCCGGTACAGACCGAGTCGCGCCGCGCCGTGATGGGCTGAGCTTCGATCCTCATCGGCTTCGACGAACGGCGGCCTCGGGCCGCCGTTCGTCTATCCGCGGCAGGCGTCGGCTCAAGCCTTCCAGGCGCCGACCGGCTGCTTCACCGCGACGTTGAGCCGGTTCCACACGTTGATGTTGGCGATCGACACGACCAGCGCGGCCAGCGAAGCTTCGTCGTAGTGCCTGGCGGCTTCGTTCCAGATCTCGTCGGAGACCGCATCGGGACGGTCGCTGATCCGCGTCAACGCCTCGGTCAGCGCCAGCGCGGCGCGCTCGGCCTCGTTGAAATAGGGCGCCTCGCGCCAAGCCGACACCGCGAACAAACGCTCGTCGCTCTCGCCGGCCTTCTTGCCCTCGCGCGCGTGCATGTCGACGCAGACGCTGCAGCCGTTGATCTGGCTGGCGCGCAGCTCGATCAGGATCAGCGTCCGAGCCGCTACGCCCTTGTTCTCGGTCGAGGCTTTCAGCGCCCACAGCGCTTTCATCGTGTCCGCGTGGATCAGGGCCGGGTTGTTCATTCGTGCTTGCGTGTGCATGTCGTCGTTCCTCGTGGCTGGGTGTGTGTTGCATCGTCATGGGTCTGACGAACCAGCCACCGGGAACGTGACATGTCGGGAGAAGAAATAGCCGTCAGTGCGGGCGCATTCGCTGCGGCGATTGGGAGGCGTTGATTCTCGGTGCCGGGATTCTCAGGGCCGACGCCGGACCCGACGGCGGCCTTGCTCCGCGGCTTACTTCAAGCGCGACAGCAGTTCCTTCGCCACACCGACCGCCGAGGCCGGGTTCTGCCCGGTGATCAACTCGCGATCGACCACGACGTTCGCGCTCCACGGTGCGGTATTACTGCGATAAACCATGCCGGCCTGTTGCAGCGCGGTCTGCGGATAGAACTTCATCGCCCCGCCGCCGAGCGCGGCCTTGGCCAGCTCTTCTTCCTGGTTGCTGATCACGGTGACTTGGTAGCCGGCATAGATCCACTGCGTCGGCGCGGTGGCCTTGCCGGAGTCCGCCAACTGCGCCGTGAACTGTTGAGCCTGCGGCAGGGTCGAGAGCAGGGCGATCGGACCGTGGCAGACCAGGGCGGTGGTCTTGCCGCGCTGATGGAAATCGCCGAGCAGACGACCGAGCGCCGGGTTGTGCAGCAGGTCCTGCATCGGCGCGTGGCCGCCGGGGATGTAGACCGCGTCGAATCGGCCGTAGCCGATCTGTTCGATGCGGGCGAGGCTGAGTACCGGCGATGAATCTTTCGCGGTGATCGCCAGGCGATCGAGCAGGGCTTGGTGCGTCTTCAAGGCCTCGGTGTCGCCGCCGAAGTACATCGGGTCGATCGACGAGCGGTCCACCGTCGGCGCCCGGCCTTGCGGCGTGGCAAAGGTGACCTGGTGGCCGGCATCGAGCAACAGCTTCACCGGCTGCATCAGTTCGTTGAGATAGAAGCCGGTGGCGAAGGTCTTGCCGTCCCTGAGGTCGAGGCGATCGGCATCGGACAGCACCACCAGGACATTGCCGGCGTGGGCGCTGCCGACGCTGAGCGCGAGAGCGATCGCAGCCACGAGTTTTTGCATCGGTTTCATCGAAGTAGTCCGTATGAGGAGAGTCAGGCGGAGGCCGGGGCGAGTAGCAGCTCGCGCATCGCCGCACCGACGGCGCTGGCCGATTGCGGGTTCTGGCCGGTGACGAGGCGGCCGTCGACGACGACCTGCGAGGTCCAGTCGGGCGCCGGCTGATGCTGCGCGCCGCGAGCGCTCAGCCGGCTGGCGAGCAGGAACGGCACCACGCCTTCCAGCTTCACGGCGCGCTCCTCATCGTCGGTGAACGCGCTTACGCGTTTGCCGGCGACCAGATAGGCGCCGTCGCTCAAGGTCACCTCGACCAGCGCGGCCGGGCCATGACAGACCGCGCCGACCACGCCGCCTGCCTCGTAAATCTCGCGCGTGACCCGCTGCACCGCCGGGCTGTTCGGGAAGTCCCACATCGCGCCGTGGCCGCCGGCGAAGAAGATCGCCGAATAGCGGGACGCGTCGGCGGCGTGCAGCGGCAAGGTCTGGCGCACGGCTTCGCGAAAGCGCGGGTCGTTCCAATAGCGTGCGTTGATGGCGTCGTCGACGTCGGCGCCGTCCACCGGCGGTTCGCCGCCCTGGATCGAGGCGAACTCGACCGCGATGCCGGCGGCCTCGAGTTCGGCCAATGGATGAGTGACCTCGCCGAGGTAGTAGCCGGTCGACTGGCCGCTGTCGCCTTTACGGCCGTGGCTGGTGAGGACGAACAAGACCGGCTTGAGGCCGGCGGCAGGGTTCGGGGACATGCGCGTTCCTGAGGGGAAGTAGGTGATGGGCACTGTATTGCGTCTCCTGGCGGCGATAAAATCCTCCATCGAGAAATGATTTGTTCTTTAGAGGCAAGAATGAGCCGGCGATTCGACCACCTCGGGGATGTGGAAGCCTTCGTTGCCGTGGTCGAGCACGGCTCCCTGACCGCAGCCGCAGTAGCGCTGGCGACCACGCCGTCGGTGATCAGCCGCGCCATCGGCCGGCTCGAAACCCGTCTGGGCAGCCAATTGCTGCGCCGGACCACCCGCCGCCAGAGCCTGACCGAGGCCGGTCGTGTGTACCTGGAGCATTCGCGCGCCGCCTTCGCCCTGATCGACGACGCCGAGCGTGCGATCCAGGGCCAGGACGGCGAACTGAGCGGGCGCGTGCGCCTCAGCGTGCCGACCACCTACGGTCACTACCGGTTGCCGGCGTTGTTGCAGCGTTTCGCCGTTCGGTACCCGCAGGTGCAGATCGAGCTCAACATTGCCAACCGCAACGTCGACCTGGTCGCCGAGGGCTTCGACCTGGCGATACGCCTCGGCCAACTGCCCGACAGCGGCCTGGTCGCGCGCAAACTCGAAGACGCGGCCTTGTGCCTGGTCGCGTCGCCGGCCTACCTGGAACGCGCAGGTTTGCCGCGCACCCTGGAAGACCTGCGGCGGCACGTCTGCATTCCGTTCGTGATGCCGAGCACCGGCCGTGTCGCGAACTGGCTGTTCCGCAGCGGGCAGGGCGCCGGCAGCGAGCGCAGCGATATCGACTGGACGCCGGCATCGCAGATGCTTGTATCCGACGACGTGCTGGGCGTGGTGTCGTTGGCCGAGCAGGGCATCGGCATTTGCCAGAGCTACGACTTCATCGTCGAAGACCGGCTACGGCGCGGCCGCCTGGTCGAATTGTTGCCGCAGTTGCGCGGCCGCTCGCGGCCGTTCTCGGTGATCTACGCCCCGCATCGCCGTTTGTCGGCGGCGTCGCGGGCATTGATCGATATGTTGGCGGAGGGGGCGTGAAGCGACGGATGTTTGGCCGGTACTGGAACGCCGCGTCGGAATTTTCGCTGATGGCTATGCACGAGTGGCACGAGTCGGGACCGCGGATCGTGCAGAGGCGACAGGGCTGACGTCACTCATCGAAGTAGCTTGCTTCCGCCAGGGCAGGAGCGACGTCCTGCTGGATTTCCTTCGGCCACAAGTCGCGACCGCGTTACGGCGGTCTTGCGGCGTAAGAGCACTCCCCTCTGTAGGAGCGACGTAAGTCGCGACCACGGGCCGCGCAGAGGCGACAAGACTGACGTCGCTTATCGAAGCGATGTGCTTCCGCCAGGGTAGGAACGGCGTCCTGCCCAGGCGAAGGCGCGCCGCATTCGATGAATGCTGCTGGCCTTGTTGCCTCTGTGCATCCAGAGGTCGCGACTCAGGTCGCTCCTACAAAGGCCGAACGGCGCATGATCGAACTCGCGCAACCCTCATCAATCGATCCGATATACCCGCGCCTTCGGCATGTCCTCGTCGACCTGCAGGAACCAGCGGCCGGCCACGCCGGGGACGACCAGGATCTTGGGCGCGACCAGCGGCTTGCGCAATTTCATGCTGCCCTTGAGCACTTTCCACTGCTGGCCGTTGTCGAGCTCGAACACGGTGCCGGGTTCCCAGCCCGCCACGTCGCCCTTGAGGCGGCTCTTGATCGGTTGGTCGTCGAGGCCGATGTATTGCACGGCGCTGCGCTGGCCGGTTCCCGCCACTGCCGATGCGGTGGGCGCCGCGGACGTCGCGGCGACGGCCGGGGTGGGGTCTTTCGCACTGGCTTCGCGCAACATGCGGTTGAGCAACTGCAGTTGCGCGGGCGACAGGCCGACTTCGCTGAGTTGTTCCGCGCTGAGGCGTTGCTCGATATCGATGTAGGCGGACTGCGCGAGGACCGTGAACGGGGCGAGCAGCAGGGCCAGCATCAGGCCGCGGATCCAGGGTCTCGCCATCGTTCTCGTCTCGCCTCATTGCGGACCGTCGATCGGCCGCTTCAATGCCCGGGCCCGCGCGCGCGGAACCGGACCTGCGGCAGTGTGTGGCAGTCGTGTTGCAGAATTAAGACGGTCCGCACTAAGTCAGTTCGCGCCTCCGGGCCCGCAGCTGCGGCGCTTACGGCGTCGCGTTGGCCGCAGCCGCGGCGGGATTCGGCGCCGACCACGCACGCACCTCGACGGTGAAGCCGTGGCGCATGCCGGGGTGGGACTCGGCGATGCGCACGGCTTCGTCGAGGTCGCGCGCGTCCAGGAACAGCAGGGCGGTGATCGGCAGGGGCTCGGCCTGGACGGCGTCGCGGTGCGGGCCGATGTGCCGGCTTTCGGGCGCGAGGATACGCGGGGCAAGTTTGTGCCCGGCCTCGTTGTGCAGACGTGCCCAGGCGCCGATGTCGCGGCCCAGGCTGAGTTGTTCGGCTTCGGACAAGGGGCCGCCATCGCGACGGAACAGGATGACGAAGGTGTTCATGGCAGTCATGGAGGGACTCGCTGGTAGAGGGACGGTCGCCGCCGATGCGGCCAGCGCGAGCGCGGGCCATAGCGCGGCGGAAAGCAGCGCGGCGCGCAATCGGGCGAGGCGGTGAGGGCGGACGGCGACCATGCGCGCATGCTGCCGCGAAGCCGGTGCGCCGGCTTGTAAAAAATCGGCGCTCAGGCCGGTTCGCGTGCAGCGAAGAAGGCGGCCGGTGCGCTGCCGGTCGCACGGCGGAAGTCGTGGTTGAAATGGGCCTGGTCGTAATAACCGGCGGCCAGTGCGACCTCGGTCAGATCCAGGCCCGTCGCCTGCAGGCGCACCGCGTGTTGCAGCCGCAGCATCGAGGCGAATTTCTTCGGGGTCACCCCGACCACGCGGCGGAAGCGCCGTTCCAGCGCGCTTTGGCTCAGGCCGATGTGGCGCGTCAGCGCGTCGATGCGATGGCCGGCGGGCCGGCGTTCGAGCCAGTTCACCGCGGCCGCCATCAGCGGGTCGGGTGCGCTTTCGCGCAAGCGCGCCAACAGGAAGTGCTGCAACTGCGCGACGCGCTGGCGATGATCGGATGCGCTGGCGAGTTGTTCGTGCAGGCGTTCGAGTTCGTCGGCGCGATCGAGCAACTCGCTCAGGTCGGTCGTGGCGCCGCTGAACGCTTCCTGCGACGGCCGCAGGAACGCGGCCGCACCGACCGGGGTGAACGCGGCCAGCAGCACCGAATGCCCGGCGTGGTGGTCGTGCGCGCGCAAGGTGTCGCGCAAGCCGGTGAATGCCGCTTGCGGCACCCAGCGCCCGCCGTCGATGCGACAGCGGCCGCGAAACGTAAACGCGGCCACGCTACCGGTATCGGGCAGGTGCGTATCGGCGTGGTCGGCGGCGAACTCCACCACCATGAAACGCCGCACGAACGGCCGCAGCGCCGGGCACGGCGCTTGCTGGAACCATTGCATGTGGCGATGCGGGTTGCGGGCCATGCGCCTTGTGCCGTCGGGCAACGAAGGCGGCGGATCGTCCGCCGCTTCAGAGCGGCAACGCTACGGCAAGGAGCGAATGCCGGCAACGGCTCTTCGGTGGGCCTTGTTCTTTAATGGGGCGTCGTTCTTCGGTGGGGCCTCGCTCTTCAATGGGACCTCGCTCTTCAATGGGGCCTAGCTCTTCAACGGGACGCAGAGTCGGCGATGCGGGTATCGGTCGCGATCCAGTTCAGTTCCCAACTCTTGCCGTCGTCGGCGGAGAAAGCCTGCTCGAAACGGCAGACGTCGCCCGTCGCGCATTCGATGACGAAGCGGACCAGGATCGGCCGGCCGTCGAAGCTATCGCGTCCGAAGAATTCGCCGCGCCCATTCTTGAAGGCGCCGGCGATCGGCGCGGTCAGCGTGCCCGAGCGCAGGCTGGCGTAGTTGATGCTCCATTGCCGCGCCTGCGGTTCGTACAGGCGCAACGAAATGCCTTGGATGCGACCGGAGGGGCCGGCGATGTCGAGCTCGGCGAGGTTGGCGCGGCCGTCGAACAGCTTGCGCACCACGGTGGTGCCCTTCAGTTCGACCCAGGCCTCGCTGCCGCTCAGCGGGCTCTGCAGCCGCGACACCCGGGTTTTCCAGGCGCCGATCTCCCAGTCGAAGTCGTGCTGTCCATCCGGCGCTGTGGTGCTGGCGTCGTTCTTCGCGGGCGTAGGCGCGGCTTGAGCGGCGCGGGCATCGAATGCGAGCAGGACGGCGAGGCTGGCGGCCAACCGGCCGATGCGAAGGAGGGGGGCGGCGATCATCGTTCGGCTCGGTGTCGGCGGGCTCGACCTGCGAGCGGTGACCGCACCATGCGATGGCGCCTGCGGCGCAGCAAGGGCCATTCTGGCATCGGCGGCGATGCCACCGCGTCGGTGCCGTGTCGATGTCGAGGTGTCGGGTCGGCAAGTGCGCGGTCGGTTTCCGCTGGAAGCGCCGCGCACTGGGAGCAGGCGTTCTCGCAGGACGGCGGCCGTCGTCGGCAAACCAGCTGGGCGATGGAGCACGCGCGCATCAAGGGCTAGTATGCGCGGCATGGCCAAGCATGCCGGTTCGGTATTCTCCGTCGACGTCACCGGTCTCGAGACGGGACAGGGCCAGCCTGCGTACGCACGTATTTGCGAGCGCATACGCAGCGCCATCGTCAGCGGCGCGCTGGCACCGAATGCGCGCCTGCCGTCGAGCCGGGTCCTGGCCCAGGACCTCGGCGTCGCCCGCAACACCGTCGATTGGGCACTGGGGCAGTTGGTTGCCGACGGCTATATCGTGCGCCGCCGCGGCGCCGGCAGTTTCGTCGCCGCAAGCCTGCCCGAACGCGATACGCGCCCGCTCGCAGCCAAGCGCAGCACGCAGGCCGCGGCTGCCGAGGGCGAGCGTCGATTGTCGCGGCGAGCGACTGCGCTGCGGAGTTATCCCGGCCATTACCAGCCGGCGTCGGCGATTCCGTTCACGCCTTCGCTGCCGCCGATCGACCTGTTTCCGCGCGCGGTGTGGAATCGTCTGCTGCAGCGCGAGGCCACCCGGGCCGGTACCGCGTACTGGGCTTACGGCGCCAGCAACGGCTTGCCCGCGTTGCGCGAGGCCATCGCCGCGCACGCCTCGGCGATGCGCGCCACGCGCTGTTCGCCCGAGCAGGTGATCGTGGTCACCAGCACGCAGCAGGCGGTGGAACTGGCCGGAAAAGTACTGGCCGATACGGGCGACCTCGCCTGGGCGGAAACGCCGGGCTACCAGCCGGTGCAGCACTGTCTGCGTGCGGCCGGCCTGCAAGTCGTGCCGGTGCCGGTCGACGAACAGGGGCTCGATGTCGCCGCGGGCCGCAGGTTGGCGCCGGATGCGCGCCTGGCTTACGTCACACCCGCGCACCAGTATCCGATGGGCTACGAAATGTCGCTGGAGCGGCGCCAGGCCTTGCTCGACTGGACTCGGCAACACGACGCCTATGTCATCGAAGACGATTACGACGGCGACTATCGCTACGAAGGCCGGCCGATCGCTTCCCTGCAGGGCATGGACGACGACGGACGCGTCATCTACGTCGGCAGTTTCAACAAGATCCTGTTTCCGGCGCTGCGTATCGCCTACGCCATCGTGCCCGAGCCCTTGGTCGCGGCCTTCGTCGATGCCAAACATGTCGCCGACGGCCACACCGCCTTGCTGACGCAGGGCGTGTTGGCGGCCTTCATTCACGAAGGACATCTGGCCAGCCACCTGCGCAAGACCCGCACGATCTACGACGAGCGCCGTTTGGACTTCCTCGATCAAGCCCGCGCGTTGGCCGCGGTGCTGGAGTTCGGCCCCGCCACTGCCGGTATGCATGTCGCCGCCTTGTTCAAGCCGGGCCTGGCGATCGACGATCGCGCCGTCGCCGCCGAGTGCGCGCGCGCCGGCGTGGTGGTGCACCCCTTGTCGAAGTACGGGGCGAGCGAGCGTGGCGGCCTCGTGTTCGGGTTCGCCGGCGCATCGCACACGGCGACCCGTTCCGGCCTGGAGATCGTGGGCCAGGCCATCGCTGCGGTTGGTTCCATCGACGCTGGTGCCAGTCCCTGATTGCAAGCTTGTTCGCTACGCACGGAGGCCTCGGATGCAAGCCAGAACCCCGGATCGAATCGGCTGGGCTGTCGAGCGGCTCGATCCGGCCGCCGCCGACGAATTGCTCGAAATCGGTTGCGGCAACGGCGCAGCCGTGGCGTTGATCTGTCCACGCCTCGAATGCGGGCGGATCACCGCGATCGACCGTTCGGCCACCGCCATCGCGACCGCGACCAAGCGCAACGCCGCTCATATCGCATCCGGTAAGGCCGTGTTTCTCGGCACCGAACTGGCTTGCTTCGAATCGTCGGCGCACAGCTTCGACAAGGCATTCGCCGTCAACGTCAATGTCTTCTGGCTGCGGCCGACGGCCGAGTTGCGGGTGTTGGCGCGCGTGCTCAAGCCCGGTGGCGCGCTGTGCCTGGCTTTTCAGCCGCCGAACGAGTCGCAGCTCGATTCGATCGCTACGGCATGCGCCGAGCGGCTGGCCGCGCAGGGTTTCGTCGCGGTCCGAACGGTCCGCGACAGGTTCGAGAGCGGCTCGGCGGTATGCGTGCATGCCCTGCGGGGCGAGCGATAATCCCTGGTCGAAGGCCGTGCCTGGAAATGCATGCGATGGGGGATCGGCCCGCGTCGTTCGTGGCGAGTGCCGATCACGGACGCGATCCCGAATCCGTCACGATTGGCATCTGCATGCAGCCGATTCGTGGCTCGCATGCTTGATCGTGCGCGCGTGGTTCGCTGAAGTCGAGCCTCCCCATGGAGTGGAGCGTATCGATGAAAAAGGTGGCCGCAGGTTTCCTGCATATGTTGGCTTTGTGCCTGCTGTTGACGGTGTCGCAATCGGTCTTGGCCCAGTCGGCGCTGAAAAAGATCCCCGAGGGTACGACCCTGTGGGTCGGACAATCGATCTATTCGAACAACCTGCAATACCGGCTGACCATGCAGGGCGACGGCAACCTGGTGTTCTACCGCGTCGCCGACTCGCGCCCGCTGTGGAACAGCCAGACCCACGGCAGCGGCGGTTACAAGACCGTCTTCGAGCCCTTCGCCGTGTTCAATGTCCTGCGCATCTCCGACGATGCGGTGCTGTGGACCAGCCGCGGCGGCGTCATCGGCGCACCGTATCCGGGCATGGCCTGGTACATCACCGACCAAGGCGATTTCCTGGCGCTGTACCAAGGCAGCGTCGTGATCCGCCAACTCGCGAACGATCCGGATAACTGATCGGCCGGGTCCACCGCTATAGTCGAATCTGCAAGGCGAAGGCCCCGCGACCGATCGCGGGGCCTTTCTTTTGGCCGTGCCGGGCTGCGCTCGTTGCGCACTGTGAAGCGGCGCGCGGCCTGCGCTCGGGCGCGTGACTAGAATTCGGATCCCCCATCGCTTTCGCGCGCATCGCCACGACGGTTGCGCGAGAGCCCGCAAAGGACGATCCGCAATGAAGATACGGCGACACTCGCTGGCCAGCGCATTGGCTTTACTGACCGCTACGACGATGTTCGCGGCGCCGCAGCTCACCGCGAACGCGCAGCAGTCGGCGGCCGCACCGTTCCATGCCTACGACAATACTCACTACCAGGATGTCGATCTGGTCGGCGAGGCCGGGTTGGTCAAGGCGAATATCCTGTACCAGCGACAGGAGTGGATCGCCTGCACCGCCGACGACAAGCTGCCGCCGAAGGCCGAGTTCCAGGCCGCGGTACAGGCCGCCGCGGTGCACCGCGGACCGATCGTGCTCGACTTCGAAAACATCTGGATCAAGAACGTCGATGCCGCACAAGCGCATCGGCGCTACAAACTCTGGCGCCAGTTGTTCCTCTGGGCCAAGGAAGCAGCGCCCGGCCATATGATCGGCGCCTACGACTTGCTCGGGCCGAACACCGATCAGTACCTCGATTGCGCACGCGATCTGTCGCAATACCAGGACGGCTTCTTCCCGCATTTGTACACGGCTCCCACGCTGACTCAGGCGACCTGGGAGCGCCGGCTCGACAACCGCGTGGTTTCCGCTCGCAACGTCAACTCCAGCAAGCCGCTGATTCCCTATATCCGGCCGCAGGAAGAGGCGACCTGCGGCGGCGATCCCGAGCCGACGTACCTGCCCGCGGATCGCTGGCGTCGGCAATTGGATCAACTGGGCGCGAAGGCTTCGGGTTTCATCGTCTGGAGCCCGGTGATGTGTTCGCACAACGTCGGTGAGAACCGCGGCTGGATTACCGAGACCGTCGACTTCATGCGGAGCCTGCCGTCTGCTTCGTCGACCGTTGCGCAGACGCGATCCTGGCCGCTCGCACCGCCGCTGACCGCGTGCGCACCGACGCCCGGCGTCAGCGTGCCGGTATCGGCGCCGAAATCCAGGGCGTTGTCCGCGCCGGCGGCGATGCAGACCGCTGCGGTGCAATGCGAGACGCTGCCTGCATTGTGATCGCAACAGGTTATCGAGCACGAGAAAGGCCCCGCATCGGCGGGGCCTTTCCTGGGAGCGCGCGATCGACGGTTCGCAGCGTCGGCTGCAAGCCTCACTCGATGGTCATGTCGATCCGCGCCCGGTCGTTGTTGGCGATGCTGCCGTCGGCGCCGTCGGAAACGAAGAACAGGTCCATCGTCAGACGGTGCGGATCGGAGTCGAGGATGCGGCCCAGGGTCATGCCGAACTGGAACGGGTCCTTGTACTCGCCGAGTCTCTCGGCGCTGTTGCCGGGCAGGGTGCCTTCGGCATGGGCCGTGGTGTTGGTCTGCTTCATCAAGGCCTGCATCTGCGCTTCGGTGAACGTCACCTTGGCGTCCTTGCCGACCTGCACCGGGCCATTGCCCTTGATGTCGCCGGTCAGCATGTAGTTCCAGGTCTTGGCGTCGGCGTCGGTGGGCACCTTGAGGTTGTACTCGTAGGTACGTTCGGAGGCGATCTCGTTGCCTTGGGCGTCGTAGTGGCAGACGACCTGAAGGGGCGGGTCGTCGTTGCCGCGCATCGGCGGGGTGATCGTGTAACTGTAAGACCCGTCCGGATAGCTGGTCTTGACGTAACCGTAGGTGGTTTGCGGGCCGCCGAACGAGGCGTAGGCGCGGGCCATGGTGTCGCCCTGCTCGTAGGAGACTTCGCCGTTCAAACGCAACTGGTCGGAGAAGTTGTAGCGCTCGAGCGTAGCGACGTTGCTGACGCCGTCGTTCTGGGCGGCGACTTCGCCGGTGGCGGTGAAATGGGCGTAGGCGGCCTGGCCGTCGGGCTTGGACAGGTCGAACTCGGCCGTGCGCAGCACCGAATGCCCCTTGTTGGCCTGGATGCCCGGGCCGAGATCGAGGCTGAGCGGGCCGAAGTTGATCGACGGCAGCACGCCGCTCTTTTGCTCGATTGCCTGCAGTGCGCCGATATCGACGCGCACGCTGGTTTCGCTGGTGCGGGTGACGCTGTAGGCCGAACCGGTAGCGACTTTGTTCTCGCCGTCGGTGGTCACGCCCAGGCGTGGGCCCTTCGGGAAGGCGTCGTCGAAGAGCTTCTGGAACGCCGCGGAGAATTGGGTCTGGGTGAAGTTCTGCGAGTCCAGGGTTACGGTGGCGCCGACCGGGATCGTGGTGGGGTCGAAGGGATTGATCTTGGCGGCGGTCTGCGGGTTCTGGTTCTCGCCCGGCAGTACGACCTTGTAGCGCAGGCGATGACCTGCGCCTGCGCTGCCTTCGACATCGACGCTCTTGTTGCCGGCGCCGGCAGCGCTGGATACCGAGAACACGGCGGTGACTTCGAACTCGGTCTTGCCGTCCTTGTTTTGCTGCTTGACCTCGATCTCCGAATCCTGGCGCATCTCGATGCCGCCGGGGCCGGGCACGGTGCTGCCCTGGGTCAGCTTGACGCTGCCGTTGCCGGGGCTCCAGGAAATGCCGCCGCGCTGGCTGCCGTCGCTGACCTCCACGCCGTACTCGCTGGAGGCGGTGGGGTGGGTCGGGTCGAAATCGGTGACGATGGTCTCTTCGGTGACGCTCATCGTCGCCGCGGGGATCTTGAGCTCGTCGCCGTGAAAGATCGGATCGCCCTTGCCGGTCATGCTGGCTTCCATCCGCCGTTCCTTGTCCTGGAACAGTTCCGGGTTGGCCTGGCGCAGCGCCTGCGGGGTAATGCCGTAGAGGGCGGCGATCTCGACGACGCTCTGGTCGTTGACGACGGTATGGGTCTGGGGTTGGTTCTGCGGTTGGGGCAGGGTGGGCGACGGGCCCTGGGTGGCGTAGACACCGGTCATGAGTGGCTTGGGCGCAACTGTGAGGATGGTCGCGACTTTACAGTTGCGCTGGCTTGCGGGGGACTAGGGGTGACCCCAGGATTCGGGGCGGATTTGTGCAGTAATGAAACAATTCGTGGGTTGGGGGCGTAGGTGGCCTGTTGAGGCAGTTGCTTTGCCTTTGCCTTTGCCGTTGCCGTTGCCGTTGGCGAGATTTTGATCTGCTTTGCCGCTTTACCGGTCAAGTGGAGACCCGGAGGGCGCCGCACAGGACGTGCGGCGTTTTCCGATAAGACAGGGACGTCTTATCGGAAAATCCCGGCG
>NZ_CP175666.1:4043956-4212716 GCF_046097045.1 Lysobacter sp. Hz25 | reverse complement strand
CATCCCTGTCCCGATGAAAAACGGCCCGCATCCATGCGGGCCGCCCTCCGGGTCTACTATTGCCTTCGCGAGTGCTCGGCGGCGCACAGCAACGGCCAGTGCAACAGCAACAGCCGGTGCAACGTCAACGGCGAGGCCAACAGCGACAGCCGCATCCCATCTACGTCCCATTCATCGAGACCGCCATGCTGATCCACGGAGCTTGCCACTGCGGCAATATCGTTTTCGATCTCGACTGGCGGCCGGAGCCGAGCGAAATTCCGGCGCGCGCCTGCACTTGCTCGTTCTGCACCAAGCACGCAGGCGTGTGGACCTCGTGTCCTACGGGTTCGCTGCGGGTGCGGGTCAACGAACCCGCCCTGGTGTCGCGCTACGACTTCGGTACGCAGACCGCCGATTTCCATGTCTGCGCGCGGTGCGGGGTGGTGCCGGTGGTCACCAGCCGCATCGACGGGGCGCTGTATGCGGTGGTCAACGTCAACACATTCGAGGGCGTCGATGAGGCGATGCTGCGGCGGTCGCCGTCGACGCTCGACGACGAGACCGAAGCCGTGCGTCTGGCCCGGCGCCGGCGCAACTGGATCGCCGATGTCGAGTATGTCGAGCGGGCCGATTGAGGCTGTGCCGCGGTCCCGGTCCGCGCGCGATCAGCGCTGGCTTTCTGCGCTCTTGCAGTCGGCGTTCATCGCCTGGTCCTCGGCGCTGACGCAAAGCTTGAATCCCGGTTCCAGGCCGATCACTTCCTTGTCGGAACCGGCGGCCATCGCGAAGCGTTCGAAAGGCTGGCTGGCGCAGGGCTGGGCCTCGCCAGCCGGGCTCGTGGCCGTATTGCCCGCAACGGCGCAATCGTCATGGAACAGGGTGTAGTGGCATTGCCCGCTCCGGCTGGCCAAGCATTCGAATTTGGCGATGCGGTCGGTGACGCGCACCTCGCTGTCGATGATGTCGATGCCGTCGACGCTGGCGCGGTGGACGATGGTGGTCGCGCCGATATCGCAACCGAGCAAGGCGAACAGGTAGTACAGCAAAGCCGTGAAGTTGCGCATAGGTCACCTGGATCGTGGGTTGCCGCGTTACATCGTGCGGAACAGGGTCATGAAGGGCTGACTGACGGTCAGGGTTTCCGGGCGGTTGCGCAGGCGCACGCTGCCCTTGCCGCTGTCGTCGCGGACGATGGAAGCGATCGCCTTGAGGTTGACGATGGTCGAGCGATGGATCTGCTTGAACATGGTCGCGTCGAGCACGTCGAGCAGTTCGCGGATCGGCTTGCGCAGCAGGGCTTCGCCCTCGGCGGTCACCACCGTGGTGTATTTGTTGTCGGCACGGAAGTAGGCGATATCGTCGACCAGGATCAGGCGCGTCTCGCGGCCGGTGCTCGCGGTGATCCAGGTCAGCGGCGGCGTGTTGCGCTTGGGCTCGCGGTTGGCGAGTTGCTGGGCGAGCTCGGACAGCGCATCGGCATCGGTCTGATGGGCGGCGCTGCGTTGCTGCAGGCGCTGCACGGTGACGGCGAGGCGTTCGGGCGTGACCGGCTTGAGCAGGTAGTCGATCGCGCCCTGCTCGAAAGCGTCGATGGCGTACTGGTCGTAGGCGGTGACGAACACGATCTGGGTCTGCGGGCTGACCTCGGCTGCGGCGGTGGCGACATCGATGCCGGTCAGGCCGGGCATGCGGATGTCGAGGAAGGCGATGTCGGGCCGATGCTCGGCCAGGGCTTCCAGCGCTTCGGCGCCGTCTTCGCATTCGGCGACGATCTGCAATTGCGGCCAGGCGCCGCGCAAGGAGTCGATCAGTGCCTGGCGCAGCAGGGCCTCGTCTTCGGCGACCAGGGCGGTGGAGGGAGCGGGCTTAGACATAGATGGGTTCCTCGCGCGCGGCCAGCGGCACGCTGATCGTCGCGGCGACGCCGTTGGGGAAATTGGCGACGACCGCGAGTTGGGCGTCGCCTCCGTACACCAGTTGCAGGCGCTCGCGCACGTTGCGCAGGCCGATGCCGGTGCCGGCGTTGGTGGAGTTGAAGCCTTCGCCGTCGTCGGCGACGGTGATGGCGACGCGGTGGTCGTTGCGGCGCGCGAGAATCCACACGGTGCCGCCGCCGGGCTTGGGTTCCAGGCCGTGCTTGATGGCGTTCTCGACCAGGGTCTGCAGCATCATCGGCGGCAACGGAATCGTGCGCAGTTCCTCGGGCACGTCGATCTGCAGCGCCAGCCGGGCGCCCATGCGCAGCTTGAGAATTTCCAGATAAGCGCGGGAGCGGTCGAGCTCGTCGCCGAGTGTGGACTGCGCGTCCTCGGTGCGCGGCAGCGAACGGCGCAGGAAGTCGATCAGATGGCCCAGCATGATGTCGGCGCGCGGCGGGTCGTTGCGGGTCAGGTACTGGGCGCTGGCGAGAGTGTTGTAGAGGAAGTGCGGTTCGACCTGGGCGTGCAGCAGGCTCAGCTTGGCCACGGCGAGTTCCTTCTCGGTGACCGTGCGGGTGGTGCTGACGCGCTCGGTGCGCCGGCGCTCGGCGATGCGACGGGTGATGGCGCGCACGACCGCCTCGGCGTTCTCCAGGTTGGTACCGCCGTCGACGCGAAACCAGTCGCTCCAGGCTCCGGTCTCGGGCTCGCAGATCAGGGTGATGCTGCCGCTGTCCTCGCCGGGCGTGACCGTGGCCAGGATCTGGTTGCGGGTCCAGCGGCTGTGATTGCGCACCACGCCCTGGCGATCGGTGCGGCTGCGTCCGTACAGGTTGGGGCGCTGCACCTTGGCGCTGACCTGCAGGCTGTCGCGGGCGCTTTCGATCTCCTCGACGCGCGGCAGTTCGCGGATCGCCGCGTCGAGCAGGTCGAACACCTCGCCGGCCTCGAACGGCACCTCGATCTGGCGGCGGTGGCGGTTGGCGAGGGTGTCGCGGTCGATATGTCCGGCGATCAGGCGCACCCGGCGCAGATGCGAGAAAGCGTTGGTGACGACGTAGGCGACGACCAGCGCGGCGATGATGAACAGCGGGGCCACGTCCTGGTGCTCGAGCCCCGGCGTAACCGAGGACAGCAGCGCCATCAGCAGGAACACGCCGAACCATGCGGCGGCGAGGCGGACGATGAAGAAGAAGCTCCTGATCACGACGGGTCCGAAAGGGGCTTGGGTTGCGACGCAGCATAGTCGTCTGCCGGCCGGGTGGAAGTGGGGGCGCGACGAAGCCGGGGGAGGGGGCGACGAAAGCGGTTCGAGACGGAACGAAGCGCTGGCCCTGCGCGTCTTGGCTGGCCGCTTCGGCCAATGCGGGCTGCATGCGATCCAGGGGAATGTGGATCGGCCATCTTCTCCCGCCAGCGGGAGAAGGGTTGCCTGCGAGCCGACTCGTTCGCAGCGCTCTCCCGCTTGCGGCGACCGTAGCGCGTGCTAAGTCGAGAGGAGGCGGGTAAAGGCGATGAGTGAGGCAGCGGCAGCTCGCCGGCGACCGTCTCGTCCCTGGTAGCCGATCAACGAGCGGCAATGTGTTTCCGGTGCCGCCGCAATGTGACTTGCGATGACTCGGCGATCCAGGCGAAAAACCCGCTTGGCAAAGCCTCGGCGTTCCGATAGCGTGACGGCCGCCAAGGACGGTTGGGGGCCGCCTTCATGTTTTCGATGTCTACCGTGTTGATCGCCGCCTTGGCGATGACTCCGCCGCAGCCGATGCCGGCCGCCGCCGAGGCGCCGAGTGCGCTGCCCGCCGCACCCGCACCCGCGCCCGCACCCGCGGCGGTGCCGGTATCCGGGCCTGCTCCAGCGTCCATCTCCGAAACCGCTCCGGCGCCGGCATTGCCCTCGGCAGCCGCCGGCAGCGCCGGTGCCCTGCGTATCGTCGCCGGTACCGACGTGCTGCTCGAAACCCTGCAGCCTTTGAGTTCGGCCACGCTCAAGCGCGGCGACAAGTTCGGGCTGCGGCTGGCGCAAGCGCTGAGCGTCGACGGCACGCTCGTGCTGCCGGCCGGTACCACCGGCGTGGGCGAGGTGATCCATGCCGAGCGTTCGCGCAGCGGCGGCAAGCCGGGCGAGTTGTTGCTTGCCGCGCGCTATCTCGAAGCCGATGGCCGGCAGATCCCACTGCGCAGCTTCCGCGTCGGCTCGGCCGGTGTCGACAAGTCGGGCCAGGTCATCGGCCTGGCCATCGCCGTCGGCGTGTTCGCGATGTTCATACGCGGCGGCGAGATCCAGATCCCTCCGTATACCCAGGCCCAGGCGCGCATCGCACAGGACGTCGATCTGACGCCCGCTGCCGCGGCGCCGGAGCACGCTCAGGCCTCCGCGCCTGTCGTCACCACCGAACCACCCGTCACCACCCAAACTGGGGAAGCTGTCCAATGAAGTCGATGTCGTCGCGTGTCCTGTTGATTGCTCTGTTGTTGCCGGTGTCGGCGTTCGCCACCGGCGGTTCGCTGGCCTGGAACGGCAAGGCGCCTTCCGATCCGGCCAAGCAGCTCCCGAATGCCGAGGCGAGCGCTTCGGCGGAAGCCAAGAGCGAAGCCGGTACCGCACCCGCGGTCGAAGGCAATGCTGCAGCGACGGCGGCACCGGCGGCAGCGCCGAGCGCGGCCGCGACTGCGTCGGCCAGCGCGAAGTCGGCTGCGGCCAACAGCGGCCTGATCGCCGCGCCGCCTGCAGGCAAGGGCCAGATCGTGTTTTTCCGCCCGGCCAAGTTCGTCGGTGGCGCGGTCGGCTACAAGGTGCGCGAAGGCGCGGTCGAACTGGGCAAGCTGCGCAGCGGCAAGTACTTCGTCGTCGCGGTCGAGCCGGGCGCGCACGAGTACACCGTGCATTCGGAAGCCAAGGATATCCTCAACATGGAAGTCGAAGCCGGCGAAACCTATTACGTAAAGGGTACGGTCACGATCGGCATTCTGGCCGGGCGTCCGAACCTGTCGCCGTCGACGGTGGCGGAGTTCGACGAGATCGCCGGCAAGCTCAAGCTCACCAAGTAAGGGCAGGACGCGGCGAACGCATCGCGCCGCCGTAGTCGTAGCAGAACAAAAAGCCCCGCACGCGCGGGGCTTTTTTGTTTTACATGCTGGATTGCCGCTCACGCAGGCCAGTAAGTCTTTTTCAATGGGACCAGCCTCTTGGTCACCGCATCTGTCGTTTCATAGTGCTCGAGAAGCGCGCGCACCAAATGATCGAGAGTCCACAACGTCAGCGGAATTTTGGCTCGATCTGCTTCGTAATGCGCGTCTTTGCTGTAGCCGCCGGTGCTGACGTACAAGCCCCGGTCTTCAGCGTGGCGACCGCCCAGGAAGCTGCGAATGTCCTGGCTGCCCATTTTCTGCTTGCGGTGTTTTACCTCGACTACGATGCGCGGATGTTCAAAACCGAAGCCATCGGGTGAGGCGATGATGTCGCGACCCCGGTCCGAGCCTGGCGTCGAAACCTGAGTCTTGTAGCCCATTGCACGCAGGATGCCGGCTACCAGTTCTTGCATATCCTCCCAACCGAGCGCATTGACGAGGTCTTTAATTCGCTCCCTGGCTTGCAATTCGATGTCGTCGAAAACGGCAACGGACTCCTGTTCGACGGATTCTTCGATTGATGGTGGGGTGGACGGTTTTCCAGCTTGAGCGGCCAGGACCTCTTCTGCAGGGGCATCGGGCACCACAAAAACAGTCAGAGTGGATCCGAGACTGTTCTTTGTCGTGGGAGTCAGAATGTCGCGGCGTAGCTCCTGGGGTTGCCATTCGACCGGTCTAATCAATGACATGCCTTTGCTCGAGCCTTCAGGTTGGTACTCTGATTCGCCTACGACCTTGCCGACCAGGTATGTACGATTGGCCGGCGAGTAGGTAATTACCCAATCGCCGATGCCGATTTCGTTGATGAAGCGCCAAACCTGCGACGCGCCCGAGATCGCAGTGCCTTCCTTCGCCTGCGGGGCGTCGGCCTTGTACAGCTCGATTAACTGTCTGCGGGTCATGCCCAGCCTGGCTCTTGCTGCCAGTTCGTTCCAACCAATCGCCACCACGCCACGTTCGCGAAAATCGTCGTACAGCTGCCCACCTTCACCGCGGACCATCCACATCCTTGCCATTATTTCCTCCGTTGTTGTCAGCCGATCATAAACGGAGGTTTGCGGTCGCCGCCATGACGTAGGCATCAGCTTGAGTACGAACAAAAAAGCCCCGCATTCGCGGGGCCTTTCGTTTTATCGCTTCAGTGCAACCCAGCCGGGGCTCAGGCCTCGACTTCTTCCTTGTAAGCATCGATCGGAATGCAGGCGCACATGACGTTCTTGTCGCCGTAGACGTTGTCGACGCGCGACACCGGCGGCCAGTACTTCTGCAGGCGCAGGGTCGGCAGCGGGAACGCGGCCAGCTCGCGCGGGTAGGCACGGGTCCACTCGCTCGCGGTGACCTGCGAGGCGGTGTGCGGGGCATGCTTGAGCGGGTTGTCCTCGCGATCCAGGCGGCCGTCTTCGACCGCGCGGATTTCGTCGCGGATCTGGATCATCGCGTCGATGAAACGGTCCAGCTCGTGCTGCGATTCGCTTTCGGTCGGCTCGACCATCAGCGTGCCTGCGACCGGGAAGCTCAGGGTCGGGGCGTGGAAGCCGAAGTCGATCAGGCGCTTGGCGACGTCCTCGGCGCTGACGCCGGTGGCGTCCTTGATCGGGCGCAGGTCGAGGATGCACTCGTGCGCGACCAGGCCGTTGCGGCCGGTGTACAGCGTTTCGTAGTGCGGGGCGAGGCGCTTGGCGATGTAGTTGGCGTTGAGCAGCGCCACTTGCGTGGCCTTGCGCAGGCCGGCGGTGCCCATCAGGGTGACGTACATCCACGAGATCGGCAGGATGCTCGCCGAGCCGAAGCTCGCCGCGCTGACCATGCCGACGATGCCTTCGCCGTCGACGGTCTTCGGCAGGAACGGCGCCAGGTGCGACTTGACCGCGCAGGGGCCGACGCCGGGACCGCCGCCGCCGTGCGGGATGCAGAAAGTCTTGTGCAGGTTCAGATGAGAGACGTCCGAGCCCCACTTGCCGGGCTTGGCGACGCCGACCAGGGCGTTCATGTTGGCGCCGTCGGTGTACACCTGGCCGCCGTGCTTGTGGATGATCTCGCAGATCTCGACCACTTCCTCCTCGAACACGCCGTGCGTGGACGGGTAGGTCATCATGATCGCGGCAAGGCGGTCGCTGTACTTCTCGGCGGCGCGGCGGATGTCGTCGACGTCGACGTTGCCGTTGCTGTCGGTCTTGGTCACCACCACGGTCATGCCGCACATCTGCGCCGAGGCCGGGTTGGTGCCGTGGGCGGAGTCGGGGATCAGGCAGATGTCGCGATGGCCTTCGCCGCGCGAGCGGTGATAGGCGCGGATCGCCAGCAGGCCGGCGTATTCGCCCTGGGCGCCGGAGTTCGGCTGCAGGCTGACCGCGTCGTAGCCGGTGCACTCGACCAGCATCGCCTCGAGTTCGTCGATCAGCTGGGTGTAGCCGGTGGTCTGGTCGGCCGGGGCGAGCGGATGGATGTTGCCGAACTCGGGCCAGGTCACCGGGATCATCTCGGCGGTGGCGTTGAGCTTCATCGTGCACGAGCCCAGCGGGATCATGGTGCGATCCATCGCCAGGTCCTTGTCGGCCAGCGAGCGCATGTAGCGCAGCAGTTCGTGTTCGCTGTGGTGGGTGTTGAACACCGGGTGCTGCAGGAACGAGGACGTACGCACCAGCGCGGCCGGGATCGCGTCGACGGCTTCGCGGTCGAGCGCGTCGATGTCGAGCTGCACGCCGAACGCGCCGGCGAGGGCGACGAGTTCGTCGCGGGTCACGGTTTCGTCGAGGCTGATGCTGAGGCTGCCGGCGTCGATCTCGCGCAGGTTGATGTTGGCCGCGCGCGCCTTGGCGTGGATCGCGTTCGCGTCGACGCCGCTGACGTGCAGGGTGTCGAAGAAGCCGCTGCCGACGGCGATGCCGGCCTTGCCGAGTGCGGCGGCGAGGATCGTGGCCTGGCGGTGGACGCGGCGGGCGATGCGGATCAGGCCATCGGGGCCGTGGTAGACGGCATACATGCTCGCCATCACTGCAAGCAGCACTTGAGCGGTACAGATGTTGCTGGTCGCCTTCTCGCGGCGGATGTGCTGCTCGCGGGTCTGCAGGGTCAGACGGTAGGCCGGCTTGCCGTCGGTGTCGACCGAGACGCCGATCAGACGGCCCGGCATCGAGCGCTTATAGGCATCGCGGCAGGCCATGAAGCCGGCGTGCGGGCCGCCGAAACCGAACGGCACGCCGAAGCGCTGGGTGTTGCCGACGACGATGTCGGCGCCCCATTCGCCCGGTGCCTTCAGCAGGGTCAGCGCGAGCAGGTCGCTGGCCACGGCGACGATGCCGCCGCGCGCGTGCACGGCGTCGGCGACGCTCTGGTAATCCTTGACCGCGCCGAAGGTGTCCGGGTACTGCAGCAGGGCGCCGAAGGCGTCGACCGTCGCCGCTTCGGCGTCGTCGCCGATGTGCAGTTCGATCGCCAGCGGTTCGGCGCGTGTGCGCAGCACTTCCAGGGTCTGCGGGTGGATGTTCCTGGAGACGAAGAAAGTGTCCGACTTGGACTTGGCCGAACGCTTGGCCAGGGTCATCGCCTCGGCGGCGGCGGTGCCTTCGTCGAGCAGCGAGGCGTTGGCGATTTCCATCCCGGTCAGGTCGGCGACCATGGTCTGGAAGTTGATCAGCGCCTCCATGCGGCCCTGCGAGATCTCCGCCTGGTAGGGCGTATAGGCCGTGTACCAGGCCGGGTTCTCGAGGATGTTGCGCAGGATGACGTTCGGGGTGTGGGTGCCGTAGTAGCCGCGGCCGATGAAGCTGCGGAACACCTGGTTCTTGGTGGCGATGGCGCGGATCTTGGCCAGCGCTTCGACTTCGCTGATCGCGGCCGGCAGGGCCAGCGGCTGGGTCGACTTGATCGAGCCGGGGACGATGGCGTCGGTCAGGGCTTCGAGCGAGTCGTAGCCGACCTGCTCCAACATGTGGCCGATCTCGGCGTCGTTGGGGCCGATGTGGCGCTCGATGAAGGCGTCGTGGTGCTCGAGATCGCGCAAGGAAGTTGCGCTGTTGGCGGCTGGGCTCATGGCAGGGGCGTCCGAAGGCAGCGTGCGGTGCCGCACGCGAGGCGCCCCTCTGTCCTTTTGCCTGAGAGTTTAAAAGCGTGCTGCGGTCAGGCAGCTAGGGGAGGGATGGCCACGGGGGCCGCTCCTGTCCGCGCTCGCTTCGTGCCCCTTCGGCGCCGGTTCTGCCCCGCTGTCTCAGCGTACGCAGGCGGTCTCTCCAGAGTTTTGTACACGCGGCGGTATGGGGCCTGAGCGATTACGGGCGTTGCGCCTTCGGCAGCGGGCCTGGCTGGGGGGCCGGGCCGCTTCTCCCACCGGGTGTTTCAAGCCGCGATTATAGCCGCAGCGGCGGCTTCGGGGCGACGTTGCCGGGGCTGGCGGCAGCCGGCTTCATCCCGGGTTTCGACGCCGCGACCCGGTTCAGGAAGGCCGATTCGCCGTAACATGGTCGTGGTCCCTCCCGGAGCTTCCTGCATGGACCGTCCCCCGTTCCAACTGCTGCAACTCGATCACGTGGTGCTGCGCGTGCGCGACACCGAGGCGATGATCGCTTTCTACTGCGAGGTTCTGGGTTGCCGGCTGGAACGGCGCCAGGACGCGATCGGCCTGGTGCAGCTGCGCGCCGGCCTGTCCCTGATCGACCTGGTCGACGTCGAGGGCAAGCTCGGCCGCCTCGGCGGCGCGCCGGCCGGGGCCGAGGCCCGCAATATGGATCACCTGTGCCTGCGCGCCGAGCCCTTCGACCGCGAGGCGATCGTCGCTCACCTGCAGGCGCACGGCGTGCGCATCGGCGACTTCGGCTCGCGCTACGGCGCCGAAGGCGAGGGGCCGTCGCAATACCTGTTCGATCCCGAAGGCAATGTGGTCGAACTCAAGGGCCCGCCCGACGAGGTGCCGATCGACACCCACACTGCCCACGCTCCCAGCTGAGGCCCCGAGCCGACGCTCTCCGATTGGTGATCTCCGATTAATACCTCCGCACCCGATCCTGCTCCGGCCACGAAGACCTTGTCGATCCGCCGGCTGGCCTTGCTGCTCGGCGGCCTGGCGATGTTCGGGCCGTTCTCGATCGATACGATCTTCCCGGCGTTCCCGGTCATGGGCGCCGAGCTGGGCGCCGACAAACTGGCGATGCAGCAGACCATCAGCGTCTATCTGATCGCCTATGCGCTCATGAGCATCGTCCACGGCCCCTTGTCGGACACGATCGGGCGCCGCCGCGTGATCATCGGCGGGCTCAGCGTGTTCACGCTGGCGTCGGTGGGCTGCGCGCTGTCGACGGACCTGTCGACCTTGCTGTTCTTCCGCGCGGTGCAGGGGCTTTCGGCGGGTGTCGGACTGATCGTCGGACGCGCGGTGATCCGCGACGTGCTGCACGGCGACGATGCCCAGCGCCTGATGAGCCAGGTGACGATGATCTTCGGCGTGGCGCCGGCGATCGCGCCGATCATCGGCGGCTGGATCCTCGGCTGGGCGCACTGGCCGGCGATCTTCTGGTTCCTGGTCGGCTTCTCGCTGCTGTTGCTGGCCTCGACCATCTTCCTGCTGCCGGAAACGCATCCGCCGCAGGCGCGCCTGCCGTTGAAGCCCAAGCGCCTGCTGCGCGATTACTTCGCGATCTTCCTCAACCCGCGCTTCCAGCGCCTGACCGCGACCGGCGCGTTCAATTTCGCCGCGCTGTTTTTGTACATCGCCTCGGCGCCGGCGTTCGTGCTCGACATCCTCAAGCTCAACGAACGCCAGTTCGGCTGGTTCTTCGTGCCGACCATCGGCGGCATGGTGCTCGGCTCGTTCGTGTCGGGGCGCTCGGCCGGCAAGATCAGCGGCGACCGCCTGGTGCGCTGGGGCTTCGTGTTTTCCTTCCTCGGCGTGGCCATGAACCTGGGCTACAACCTGTGGACCGACGATCCGCAGATCCCGTGGGCGGTGTTGCCGATGTGCGTGTCGGCGTTCGGCATCGCCCTGGTGTTCCCGATCGTGACCCTGTCGATCCTCGACATGTACCCGCGCCAGCGCGGCTCGGCCTCGTCCCTGCAGGCGTTCTCCGGTCTGGTGGTCAACGCGATCATGGCCGGCGTGCTCTCGCCGCTGATCAGCGCCAGCGCGGTGTCGCTGGCGGTCGCGGCTTCGGCGCTGACCGCGATCGCCTGGTTGTTCTGGCAATGGGAAGCGCGCGTGTCGAAGACCGCCTGCCCGAGCCAGGGCGACGAGGCCGCGGCGGTGGAGCCGCAGGAGTCGTTGTGAGCGATCGTGGCGCTTAGCGCCGTCGCTGTTCCCCCAGCGGTTCCTCCTTCGTTGCTCCCTTTTGCGAGCTGTTCCCCCCTTTGAAAAAGGGGGGGGACTTGCTGTTGCTGTTGATCGAGCCAGAGCAAGAGCCAAAGCAAATCCCCCCTAACCCCCCTTTTCCAAAGGGGGGAAGCGGTAGGTGGGCTCGTTATCTGCGGCTAGCACCGAAAGCCCCGGCATCGCCGCCGAAGAGGCCGGCGACGATGCCTTCGCTCAACTGATCATTCGACCCGAGCTCAGATCAAGCCCGGATCGGTGATGCCGTGCGCGCCGGTTTCGATGCGGCCGGCGAGGCGCCGGTAATACTCGGGGTCGTTGGCGTCGGTGAGCACGAAGTCGTACCACTGGTAGCTTTCGTCCAGGCGGATCGGGCGCTGCCGGGTCGTGCCCGGGCCCAGCCGTTCCAGGCGCGTCTCGTACAGGCCGTATTGATCGGCGATGCTCAGCCGCACCGGTTTGTGGGTGGTGTTGCGCAAGGCCAGGATCAGTTTGCGGCGGCGCAGGCGCAGGTCGGGCACAGTCGTCGCCGAGGGGTTGGCGCCGTGCAGGGAGCCGCGGAACTCGCGGAAGAAGCCGTTCGGTGCGAATACCTGCAAGGCATAGGCGCGGGCGCCGTCGCTGTCGAGCGCCCACTCGCCGTGCAAGGACTTGCCGGGCTCGACGGTGTAGCGGCGCGGGATCGCGTTCGGGTCGAGCAGGTCGTAGACATGGAACACCGCGGCGACGCGGCCGGTGTTGCCGAACTGCAGGCGCACGCGCCGCGCGCCCGCATCGATGCGTTCGCCGACCTGCAGGTCGTAGGGCAGGGCGCGCGAGGGCTTGATGCCGCGTTCCTGTTGCGCCGCGCTCGCCACCGTCGGCGGTTTCGGCGCCGGCAAGCGGCTTTGTTCGGCGACGATGCGGTCGGCGTTGCTGGTGTCGGGCAGGGCCGGGATCGGTTCGCGGTTGGGGTCGACGAAATTGAAGGCGCTGGTGAGGTCGCCGCAGACCGCGCGCCGCCATGGGCTGATGTTGGGTTCCATGACGCCGAAGCGGCGTTCCAGGAAACGGATCACCGAGGTGTGGTCGAACACCTGCGAATTGATCCAGCCGCCGCGGCTCCACGGCGAGATCACGTAGGTCGGCACGCGCGGGCCGAGGCCGTAGGGGCGGTCGTAATAGATCGGCGGGTCGTTGGAGGTGCCGTGCGAGGGGCCCGAGCGCGCGCGATGGTGTTCGCCGCGCAGCTCGACGGTGGAACCGCCGAGGTAAGCGCCCTGGCCGTCGAGCGAGGGCGGCGCCGGCGGCGGGATGTGGTCGAAGAAACCGTCGTTCTCGTCGAAGTTGACGATGAGCACCGTGCGCGCCCAGACCTCGGGGTCGGCGGTCAGCGCGTCGAGCACGCGCGCGGTGTAGTCCGCGCCCCAGATCGGCGCCGACGGCCCCGGATGCTCGGAGTACTTCGCCGGCGCGACCAGCCACGACACCTGCGGCAGGCGGCCGCTGCGCACATCGGCGGCGAGGTCGTCGAGGGTCCAGGTCTTGAGCGCTTTCTCGGCCAAGGCCGAGCCCGGCAACGCCGCGCGGAACTGGCGGAAGCCTTCGAGCGGGTTGTCGGTGAAATTGTCGTCCATGTCCTGGTACAGCTTCCAACTGACCCCGGCCTGTTCCAGGCGCTCGGGATAGGTCGTCCACCAGTAACCTTCATTGGCCGGGCCGTAGTCGTCGAAGGTGTTGACGATCGCCGGGCCGCCGCGGTCGGCGGCCGGGTTGTTGGTGCCGGTCCAGTGGAACAGGCGGTTCGGGTTGGTGCCGGTCTGCTGCGAGCAGTGGTAGGCATCGCACAGGGTGAAGGCATTGGCGAGCGCGTACTGGAACGGGATGTCGGCCTGGCGGTAATAGCCGAGCGAGCGCTCGGTCTTGGCCGGAAGCCAGCGGTCCATCAGGCCGTTGTTCCAGGCCGCCTGCGAATCGGGCCAGGTGTGCGGCGTGCCGCCGATGCGCTGCGCGCTCGTGGTCGTGGTGTCGAGGTGGTAGGGCTGGATCTCGCGGCCTTGCGCGGTCTGCTGATGCCACACCGGTTTTCCGTTCGGCAGCGGAATCGGAAAGCGGTCGCCGAAGCCGCGCACGCCGCGCATCGCTCCGAAGTAGTGATCGAAGGAGCGGTTCTCCTGCATCAGGATCACCACGTGCTTGACGTCGTGGATGGTGCCGGTGACGCGCGCGGCGGGGATCGCGAGCGCTTTCTGGATGCTCGGCGGGAACAGGTTGAGGGCGAGTCCGGCGGCGGTGGCGCCGGCGGCGCTGCGCAGGAAATCGCGGCGTTGATGGTCGGTCATGGGTAATCCGTGCAGTCGTTCGGGGGAGCGGTGGGCAGCCGCTTAGGCAGCCTGCTCGCCGAACGTGGCATCGCGGTTACCAGGTCCGTACCGCCGCGGCGTCCTGTGCGCGGGTACTCAATGTGCGCCTCAACGTCGCCGACGCAACAGCAGATGCACCGGCAGACCCGCGGCGACCAGCACCGCGCCCCACGACAAGGCCTCGGCGCCGATGCCCCACAACGCGTACAGGCTGAAGGCGAGGGCGAAGCCGGCGACGATGCGGCTGCGGCCCTGGCCGCGCAGCAGCCAGGCGGCGCTGCCGGCGACGTAGGGCAGCAAGGTCGCGGCGGTCGACAGCAGGATCGCGAAGGTGAATACCTGCACCAGCGAGCGGCTGTAGTTCGACAGCACCAGGACACTGGCCAGGGCGGCGCCGATCACGATGCCGAGCCTGGGCGTGCCGCGCGCATCGACGCGGGCGAAGAACGCCGGAAACACGCGGTCGCGCGCGGCCGCCAGCGGCAGTTGCCCCGACAACAAGGTCCAACCGTTGAGCGCGCCGAAGCAGGACACCGCCGAGACCGAGGCGAGGGCGAGGCCCGCGGCCGGGCCCCAGATCGAGGCCGCGGCATCGGCCATCGGCGAGGGCGATTGGCGCAGCGTTTCGGCCGGCACCAGGCCGAGCACCACGGTGCAGGCGAGGATGGTGGCGATGCCGGCGAGCAGGGTGCCGATCACGGTCGCGCGCGGCACGTTGCGTTCGGGGGCGGCGATGGCGTCGGCCGGCACGGTCGCCGCTTCCAGGCCGAGCAGCGCCCACAAGGTCAGCGCCGCGGTCGCATTGGCCACCTGCGGCAATGAACCGCCGCCAGGATTGAACGGGCGAAACGCGGTGCCGGGATCGAGCCACCACAGCGCGACCGCGCCGAACAACAACAGCGGCAACAATTTCAGGGCGGTGGTGACGAGTTGCATGCGGCCGGCTTCGCGTACCCCGGCCAGGTTCACGCCGGCGCAGATCCACAGCGCCGCCAACGCGCAGGCTGCGGCACGCGCGGGCGTCGCGGTCAGCTGCGGCGAAATCGCGCCGAGGCTGCCGGCGAAGGCCACCGCGATGGCGGCGTTGGCGCACCAGATCGAGATCCAGTAACTCCAGGCGACGACGAAGCCGACGCTGTCGCCGAAGGCGCGATGCGCATAGGTGTAGGGCCCGCCGCTGTGCGGCCAGCGCATCGCCATGCGGGCGAAGGTCCAGGCGAGCAACAAGGCCCCGCACAAGGTGATCGCCCAACCGATCAGGCTGGCGCCGCCGTAAGGCGCCAACGCCGCCGGCAGCAGGAACACGCCGCTGCCGATCATGCTGCCGACGACCAGCGCCGTCGCGGTCCACAGGCCCAGCGGGCGTGCGCTCGCGGGCGTGGTCTGCAAGCGGCTAGCGCTCCACCCAGGCGGCGGGAATCGCGGCCGGGCCGGCAGCGCGATAGGCGTCGCGCAACAACTCCTGGAAGTGATGCACGGCGTTTTCGCGCAAGGGGTTCAGGCGTCCGGCCACGTACGAGCCCGAGGCCAGCCCGCGTTGCACGTCGGCGCAGATGGTCAGGTCTTCCAACTGCACTTCGTCGCTGAATTCCAGGTCGGCCTCGCGGCGCGTGCGCGCCTCGAGCGAGTCGTCGGGGGTGTAGTAGAAATCGAACTCGACCCGGCAACGGTCGACGCCGATCGGCACCACCCGGTTGGTCTGCAGCCGCCCGGGCAGGATGTTGAGCATGGTGTTCGGCCACAGCCAGTAGTACAGCGCATCGCCGTTGCCGTACAGGCCGTCGCCGCTTTCCAGCGGGCTCCATTGATAGGAATACCAGCGCGCGGTCTCGGTGATGTAGCTGCGGTAATCCAGCAGGCGGTTGAGGCCGGGATGGATGTGCGGGACGTGGTAGCCCTCGAGATAGTTGTCGACGTAGACCTTCCAATTGCAGGCGACGTCGTAACCGACCCGGCGATGGTGGCGATAATGTTCGAGCCCGCGTTCGGCGCCGATGCGCGCATCGACGCCGGCGACGAACTCGTCGAAATCGAGGTTCGGATGCGACGCGGCGAACACCAGCCCCTGCCAGACCCGCACCCGCAACTGCGGCAGGCGGATCTGCGCCGGATCGAAGTCGGGCGCCTGCGCCATCTCCGGCGCCGAGCGCAGCACGCCGTCGAGGCCGTAGGTCCAGCCGTGGTAGCGGCAGCGCAGCGAACGCGTGGCCAGGCCGTCGCAACTTGCGATCGGCCCGGCGCGGTGCCGGCAGACGTTGTGGAAGACGCGGATCTCGTCGTCGCTGCCGCGCACCGCGATCACCGGCAGGCCGGCGAAGTCGGCGACGACGTGGTCGCCGGCGTCGCGCAACTGGCAGACATGGGCGATCAACTGCCAGGCGGGGTCGAAGATGGTGGCGCGGTCGCGCGCGGCCATGGCCGGCTCGACGTAGTAGTGCGCGGGCAGGGCAGTGGCGTGGCTGAGCGCCTGCGGGGCGAGATCGGCAGCGGCGGCGACGTGGGCGGCGGGCTCGGTCATGGCCCGAGTATCGCGCCGCAGCGGGGCCGCGCCTAGGCCCGGCGAATGGACGCGACGCAGGCCCGATGGCCGCGGCTGTATCCGCCGCGCAGGGCCTGTTCGCAGGCGTTTGCAGGCCGTTGTGGCCCGCCGCGACCTGGGCCCGCGCCGACCACCCCGGCTCGTGGCTATACTCGGCCCCTATCTCCATGCAGCAAAGGAATGCCATGAATCAGCCCGTGATCCCCGATGTAGCCCTGGTCGACAACACCGAGCAGCGCACCCCGCTGGTTTTGGTGCTCGACTGCTCCGGCAGCATGCTCGGCGAGCCGGTCCGGCAATTGAACGAAGGCCTGAAGCTGCTCGAACAGGAGCTCAAGTCCGACGTGATCGCGGCCAAGCGCGTGCGCGTGCTGGTGGTGCGCTACGGCGGTTTCGACACCGCCGAGGTGGTCGGCGATTGGTGCGACGCGATGGATTTCACCGCGCCGACCCTGGAGGCCGAAGGCACCACGCCGACCGGCCGCGCCATCGAACTGGCCCTGGCCGAAGTCGAAAACGAAAAGCAGCGCTTCAAGCAGGCCGGCATCGCCTACACCCGGCCGTGGCTGTTCCTGATGTCGGACGGTTCGCCGACCGACGCCTGGGAAACCGCGGCCAAGCAGGCGCGCGACGCCGAGCAGGCCAACAAGGTCGCGATCTTCCCGATCGCGGTCGGCGAAGGCTCGCAGGACAAGGCCATGGCCCAGTTCAGCAGCAAGGGTGCGGCCGGCGTGAAGCGCCTGCAGGGTCTGCAGTTCCGCGAATTGTTCCTGTGGCTCAGCGCGAGCATGCAGGTGGTGTCGCAGTCGCGGCCGGGCGGTCAGGCGCAGTTGCCCTCGACCGACACCTGGTCGTCGGTGCCGACCTGAGCGGCGGGTCCCGGGCCATGGGCTGGCGGATCTATGCGGCATCGGCCACCGGAAAATCGCATCTCGACAAAGGCATTCCCTGCCAGGACGCGTTCGCTTTCCACGCCGACGGCGACGTCCTGGTGGCGGTGGTCTGCGACGGCGCGGGTTCGGCGGCGTCGAGCGACGTCGGTTCGCGCCTGACCGCCGACACGGTGGTGCGCAACCTGGCCGCGGCCTGGGCGCAGCAGGGCGATGCTTCGGCGACGAGCGAGCAGGCGGTGTTCGAACTGGCGGCCGCCGCGGTGCTCGACGCGCGTGCGGCGCTGATCGCCGTGGCCGGCGCAGCGCAGGCGGAGTTGTCGAGTTATGCCGCGACCCTGGTCGGCTTCGTCGGCGATGCGGAGCGCGGTTGGTTTTTCCACATCGGCGACGGCCTCGGCGTGGCCGAAGCGGCCGATGCGCAGACGCACGCCGCGCGCGTGTCGGCGCCGGAGAACGGCGAGTACGCCAACGAAACTTACTTCGTCACCGGCGAGGCCTGGCGCGAGCATTTGCGCGTGCTGGCCGTGCCGTACCCGGTGGCTCGCTTGAACCTGATGTCCGACGGCGCGATGCCGTTCGCGATGGAAAAGGGCAATGCCGGCCTGTACCGGCCCTTCATCGATCCGGTCGCGCGTTATCTGGCCTCGGTCGACGAAGACGCGGGCAGCCGCGCCTTGTTCGGTACCCTCGACGATCCGCGCACGCACGGCATCACGTCCGACGACAAGACCCTGCTGATCGCCTTGCGGGTCTGATCCGGGCGCCATGACTCTGCGCAGCGGCAGCAGCATCCGGATCGGGCCTCGGCGCTCGACGCTGGGCGCGCTGATCAAGAGCGGCGGCGCGGGCAGCGTATACCTGCTGCCCGACGACGCCCACAGCGTCGCCAAGATCTATCACGAGCGCGTCGACCCGCCGAGCTATACCGACCGCATCGAGGCGATGCTGGAACTGCGCCCGCATCTGCCCGACCAGGTCGAGGGCGGCAAGCGCTACGTCCAGATCGCCTGGCCGCATGCGGTGGTGCGCGACGAGCGCGGGCGTTTCGTCGGTTTCACCATGCCGGCGCTCGACGTCAAGTCGACCTCCGAACTCGAACAGGTGCTGCAGGAGCGGCAGGCGCGCGCGGCCGGGCTGCCGGTCGGGCTCGGCGCCAAGGTCACGCTGGCCGCCAACCTCAGCGCGGTGCTCGCCGCGCTGCACGCGCAGCATCACTACGTGGTCGACCTGAAGCCGGTCAACCTGCGTTTCTATCGCGCATCGCTGTACATCGCCTTGCTCGACTGCGACGGCTTCAGCATCCAGGGTCAGGGCAAACGTTTCTCCGCGCCGCAGGTCACGCCGGATTACCTCGCCCCGGAGTTCCAGGCGCGCAAGCTCGGTCCGGACGGCGAGGAAACCCAGGACCGCTTTGCCCTGGCCGTGGTCGTGTTCCAGTTGTTGAACTTCGGCATCCATCCCTACAGCGGCCGGCCGGCTTCCGACCGCGTGCCGACCGACATCCCGGCGCGCATCCGCGAGCGGTATTACGCCTACGGCCTGCGCGCCCACCGGATGATGACGCCGAGCCCGGTCAGCGCGCATGCCGCGATCCCGCTGGAACTGCGCGAGTTGTTCGACCGCGCCTTCGGCAAGGACGGCGAGCAGCGGCCGAGCGCGGCCGAGTGGAGCCGCGCGTTGCGCAGCTATGCGCAGCCTTCGAGCGGGCGCCTGGTCGTGTGCGCGCGCAATCGCGAGCATCAGCACTACGCCAGCCAGCCGTGCGCGTCCTGCGTGCGCGCCGAGCTGATCGCGAAGACCGCGCGCAATGCCAAGCCGCGGCCGAAACCGAATCCGCGGCCGGAGCCTTCGGGCGGCCGGCGCGGGGCGCGCGGGCCGGTTTCTGCGGTGACCGCCGCGCAGATGGCCCAGATGCAGGCGCAGCTGACCCGCATGCAGGCGCAGATGCAGGCACAGACCGCGCAGAACGTGGCGCAGGCGCAACGGTCCTGGTGGCCGCGCGGGTCTGGCGCGGCCGTCGCGAGCAAGTCTTGGTCGTCGCGAATCGGCATCGCAGTGCGGGTCAGCCTGGCGGTGGCGCTGCCCTGGTCGTTCGCCCGGATCGCTCAGTTCGTGCAGGCCTTGTACGCCCAGTTGCTGCCGAGCTCGGGCGCGGCCGCGCTCGACGGCTGGATGAACGCGATCCTGATGACCTTGCTCGGCGCCGGTTTTCTGGCCGCTTGCGGCGTGTTCATGCTGGTCCTGCCGAGGATGCTCAAGAACCGATGAGCCGGCCCAAGCCCTTGCAGCGTTTCCGCTACACCCGCATGGCCTGGGGCAAGCTGGCCGTGCTGCTGTTCTTCACCTTGATCCTGCTGGCGCCGTTCACCGGCTGGTTGATGTCCTTGCCGCTGTGGGCGATGGACGTGGCCGGGCATTGGGTGTCCTCGCCGCTGCACAGCCGCGACGAGCGCTGGTTCAACCTCGCCTTGTTGATGGCGGCGGTGCCCAGCCTGATCGCGGTGCTGATGCGCTCGATCGAGCACAACGACCGCGAACTGCGCATCGGCGTGGTGGTGGCGGCGTTCGCCGTGGTCGCGATCCTGGTCGCGCCGGCGCGCAACGCGCAGCGCTTCCCCGCCGATGCGATCGTCGGCAGCGTGCCGGCCGTGCCCGCCGAGCCTTCGGCGATGGCCGATGCGCTGGTGTCGCCGGCGCCCGCGGCGGTCTCGCCGCCGCCGCCGCGTTCGGCGCGCGAACGCGAGGCCGAGATCGATGCCCTGATCCGCGGCGCCGCGAGCAGCGCCGCGCACGGCGATTCCTTCTATCGCCAGCAGCTCGCGATGATCGCGGTGCAGGCGCAGGGATCGAACGCGAAGCGCGATGCCGACCGCTACGAGGGCGCGATGCGGTTGTATCGCGAAGCCTCGGCGGCCTTGCAACCGGGCGCCGGCGCCGAGCGCATCGAGCCGATCGAGCACTACTTGTCCGCGGCGATGGCGGCCGACCCTTCGCGCGCATTGCCGCCGCGCGAGCTCGGCACCTGGCGGCTCGGCGCTTTCATGCACGGCCTCGGCCGCTATGGCGTCGCTGCGGAGCGGCCGCTCGACATCGTCGATGCCGAAAGCCTGCGCCGCCAGCGCGACGCGGCGCGGGCGAATTTCCTGCAGGCCTTGCGCATCCACCCGACCTTCGACGGCGCCTGGCGCGGCCTGGCCTGGACCTGGCTCTACGACCAGCCGGACCTGGCCTTGGGCGCGCTGATGATCGAAGCCGAACAAACCGGCCGTGCCGGCGGTTCGCGCGCGGTGCGCCAACGCATCGACGTCGCCGGCGGGGCCGAGGCCGCGCCGCGTTTCCAGATCCTGCAGGCGCGCGCGCAGGAGGTGGCGATGGAACTGCACGGGCTGTCGATCCCGGCCGCGGTGCGGGTGATGGCGCGCCGGCCGCTGCCGTCGCTGCCGCCGGCGGTAGCGGCGATGCAAAAGATGGTCGGCACCGGCACCGGCGCCGGTGTCGCCGTCGAGCCCGCGCCCGACGATCTGTCGACGATCCCGCGCTTGTCGGATGCCTTGGACGCGGTCGCTTTTCGCGGCACGAAGACCGCGCCGAGCACGACCGCGCTGCTGGCCACTGCCTGGCGTCGTGGCGCCCTGGTCGTCGCCGGCCCGCTCGACCTCAGTCATTGGCGCGCGCGCGTCGGGGCAGGCGGACAAAAATCCTTCGATGCCCGCATCGCCGGTTGGCCGCGCTATCGCATCGCGCGCGGTTTCGATCTTCCGCGCGGGCTGGACCGCTCCGCGCCGGCGATCCTGATATTGCCGGCGATGATCGAACGTCCGCGCGGCGATCTCGGCAATCTTGTGTTGCTCGATGCCTCCAGCGGCGCCTGTTCGGGCCGCTACTGCGGCTGGGTGTTGCGCGGTCCGTGAGCGCTCGCGCGGTCGCCGCGGCCCGGCGGCCGCGGCGAGTGGTCATGGCTCAAGCGTTCGGCAGCTCGGCGATGGTCACGCCGATGATCAAGGGCACCTCCGAGGTGGTGGTGCCGGTGAAGCTCAGGCTCGCCGGGTCGGCTTTCCAGCCGGCGCGCGCGCTGCCGCCTTCGGCTTCCAGGGTGAAGGGGCCGATGCGCAGGCCGGTGGCGAACTTGAAGACATTGGCGAAGCGGCGGAAGGTCGAGGTGGTGGTGCGGATGCTGAAGCTCGGTTTGTAGCCGACGACCATGCCGCTCTTGACCAGACCGAAGAAGCCTTTTTCGCCGAACACCGCCTGGCCGCGTTCGTCGCCGAAGGGGCTGTAGCCGTGGACGAAGGGGCCGTCGATCATGCTGCGGGCGAACTCGCCGTCGTACCAGCCGCCCGGGGCGATGCGGATCCGGTCGACCGCCTGGAAATCCAGCGACAGTTCGAGTTGGTTGTCGAACTCGAATTCGTCGATGCGCTCCCAGCGGCCGTTGATGCGCACCTGCCAGAACAACTGGCGGATCTTGCCCTGGCGCCCGGCCCAACTGCGGCCGAAATCGTAGGGCGCCTCGCGGTTGCTGAAACCCACGGTGGCGCCGGCCGGGCCGTCACCGGCCTGGACCCGCGCGACCCAGTCGGCGGCGTCGTGTTCGACCTGCCAGTCGGGGACCTTGGCCATCTTGATCAGGTTGAGGTCGGCCAGGCGGACGTGGAAGTCGTCGCTGCCGCAACGGCGCTGGGCCGCGCCGAGTTCGACCGCGTCGCACTGCGCGATCAAGGCCGAGTAATGCGCCTGCGCCTGGTTCATCGCGGTCTCGGCGGCGACGATACGCGCCTGGTAGCCACGGCCGCCGCTGCGGCCCAGCCACTCGCTGAAGCAGGGTTCGTTGTCGGTGACTTGATTCGCGTAGGCCGAGGCGGCCGAGGTCGTGGCCAGGGTGTAGTGGTTGGTCGCCACGACCAGTTCGTCGTCGGCGTCGTGCAGGTGTTGGCGCAGGCTCGGGTATTCGGTCGCGGCCGGGATCACGTTGAGGAACTGCTGATAAGCCTGGTGCACCGGGTCGCCGCTGGAGACGTAGGCGCCGATCGCGCTCCAGCGCGGCGCGGTCGCGCAGAAGTCGTGCTGGGCGGCGCTGATGAAACCGGCCTGGGTGAGCGGCCAGTCCCAACGCGTCGACGGATAGACCAGTTGGAAGTCGTCCGGCGAGACGTCGATCGAATCGGTCAGGGCCCGGTACAGCAGGCCCCAGGGCTTGTCGTCGAAATCGTTGTTGGCGGCCAGGCCGGCATCGAGGCGGGCGAGTTCGAGCAGGCGCCGGTCCTGGGCGCCGTGGCGGAACTGCGAGAGCGGGCCGATGTCGTCCTGCGAGTCGAGCGTGTCGCCGCCGTCGCCGGACAAGGTGTAGGGATAGTCGGAATCGGACATGGCCGGGCTCCTGCGAATCCGCCGGGGCGGGTTCGTGCCGGACACCGTGCGCCGGCCGGCGCATCGGTCCCGGCGGCGGCACGCGGCGGTCCGGGTCGGCGCAGATTCCCCGCAGCGCTTCCGGCCTGCCTTACGGCAACCTTACGGTCGGTTTTTCCTTGTTCGATCAATGCCTTGGTGCAACAGGTAAGGCCTTGCCGGAGGCGAACGAACAGGTTCGTTCGCCGTCGTCGGCGCGGGTTCTGGCCGCTTTTCGTCGTTCGCGACGTGGGCCGGGCAGTGGCCGGCATCGCAGGGCGACCGCCGATAGCCGTCATCCCGCGCTGGCGGCTCGGCTCTTCTCCGGCGAAAGCCGAACATCCAGAGTCTTCCGTCGGCCGCCGGGCGACAGCGTCGGATCGGGGCCGGATCGGGGGGGGGGGGCCGAAGCGGGAGACGAACGAAGCGGTCGAACCGCCAACATGGGCAGCGGCCGTCGGGTAACGGCCGCTGCGGTTTCCGGCGGTCGGCCGCCGCTGCGCTCGCGATACGGGCGCAGCGCCGTCGACCGGCCGCGGCGGGTCAGCGCTTGCGCTTGCCGGCCTGCGGGGTGATTTCCGGGTCGTTGCCGACTTGCGGGTCGCAGGCGACCAGGACGCCGCGCTTGTGGTCGCGCACCAGCACCGAGAAGAAGATCAGGGTCTGGGTGTCGTTGCGGTTCATCATGCTGGCGCTGCGTCCGTCGGCGGCGATCTTGGTGTCGTAGATCTGGTCTTTGGCATCCGAGTTCAGCACGCCCTCGATCTTAAGATCCTTGGACACTTCTTTTTCGAGGCGGTAGGTGATCTTGACCGGGCTCTGGTCCTTGCCGACGGTGACCACGTCGGGCGAGAAACTGTAGAAGTAACGGCCTTGCGCGGCGTTGCCGCCGAACACCACATGGGCGACGGTGAGTTCGATCTCGAGCGTGGCCGGCTTGGTCTTGTTCTTGGACTTCTGAGTCATTGCAGGGCTTCCTGGCGGGTGGGTGGAGCGTAGAAGGCGATGAAATCCGGGTGGCGGTAGCCGCTGCGGCGCAGCCATTCGATCTGGCGCGCAACGTCGGCATGGGCGTCGAGGTGGATCTGCGCGCGAATCCAGGTGTCGAGCAGGAAGCGGTCGCGCGATTGCGGCGCGCTCGCCGCGAGCAGCCCGCGCACGCGCTTCCAGTCGGCCTCGGCGCGCTCGCGTTGGCCCACGGCGGCCAGGCGTTCGCCGCGCGAAACCAAGGCGCGCGCCAGGGTCGACAGACTGGCGGCGTCGCTGCCGCCCGAGTGCAGGGCCTCGAGGTCGGCCACGGCGCGGTCGATCTGCGCCGGCCACGGCGTCGTTGCGGCAGCGCTCTCCACCTGGGCCAGGCGCAGGCGCACGACCGCGTCGAGCCGCCGCCACTCCGGCAAGGATTGCGCTTGCGCGAGCAAGGGCGCCAAGGTCGCCTGCGCCTCGCGCAGTTGCTGCGCGGCCTGCGGTCGTGCGTCGCGCAAGGCGGCGATCCAACCGGCGTGGGCGTAAGCGTGTGCGAGGTCGCGTCGCCAGGTGCGGTTGTCGGGTTGTTGCTCGACCAATAGCCGCAGCAGCGACAGGGTTTCCTCGGCGTCGCGGGCGGCCTCGTCGACCAGACCGCGGTCGAGCGCCAGGATCGAGCTGCGCAGCAGCGCGGTCGCGAGTTTGCGCCGCCAGGCATTGGCATCGGGCTCGTCGGCGACCAGTTCGCGCAGCATCCGGGTCTGCAGGGCGTAGCCGGAGGCGGCGGCCTCGAACTGGCCGCGCGATTCCTGCGCGGTGCTGAGCCAGGACAGGCTGTCGACCAGTTCATAACGCAGCGACTTATCGTCGGGCTTGCGCGCGAGCAGTTCGCGCTTGATCGCGACCGAGCGGGCGAACAGCTCCGCGGCTTCGTCGGTGCGTTGACGGCTGTTGGCCAGGGTGCCGAGATTGTTCAGCGCATACGACAGTTCGAGCTGCCAGCGCGGGTCGGTCGGCGCGCGCGCGACCAATTGCTCGGCCGCGCGCAGATAGTCGAGCCAATGCGCATGAGCCGGGTCCATGCGTTTCTGGCGGAAGTCGTAATAGCCTTGCCAGTAGGCGACCGTGCCGGATTCGGCCAGGGCCTCCAGCGAGTCGGGCGTTTCCCGGCGCGCCCGCGCCACCGTTTCGGCGGCACGCTCGAAGGCGGCGTTGGCTTCGTCGAACCGGGCCAGGTTCATCAGCACTTCGCCGACCGTGCGCAGGGCGCGCGCATGGTTGACCAGTTCGCGCGGCTGCATGTCGGCTTCCGGCATGCGTTCCAGGTAGGTCAGGGCCTGGCTGCCGACGCTGTCGAGCAATTGCAGGTTGCCGATCGGGCGCAGCTGTTCGGCGAGGTCGCCGAGCATGAAGCCGACCAGTTGCTGGGCCTGGTCGCGGCGTTGTTCGGCTTCGCGTCGTGCCTGCAGCGCCTGCAGGCCGAGCGCGACCGATGCCAGGGTCAGCGCCGCCAAGGCGCCGATCGCGCCGACGCGCAGCCATTGCTTGCGCCGTTGCTGGCGTTCGCTGGCGCGCAGGAATTCGAGGTCGGCCGCGGCCAGGTCGGCCGGCAGACGGCGCGCGGCCTCGCGCGCTTCGGCCAGCGGGCGGCCGGGATTGAGCAGGTGATCGGAACGGCGGCCTTCGCCGGCCCAGCGCCGCGCCGCGCGCTGCAGGCGTTCGCGCGCCTGCAGCAACTGGCGGTTGTCGCCGGCCCATTCGCGCGCGCGCGGCCATTGCCGCAACAGCGCTTCGTGGGCCACGCCGAAGCCCGGCTCGCCGCCGCTGAGTTCGCCGACGAACAGCCGCGCACGCACGAAGGCTTCGGCCAGTTCGCGCGCCGCGGCATCGTCGAGCGCCGACCACAGCACCCGGCGCGCGGTGATCGCATCGCTGTCGGGGCGGATCACGATCAAGGCCGCGAGCACGCGTTCCAGGCTGGCTTGCGCGGTCGCCGGCAAGTCGGCGTACACCTGTTCGGCGCGGTGCGCCAGCGCGCCTTCCAGTCCGCCGAGCTCGCGGTAGGTGCGCAGGCTCAGCACGCCGCCTTCGTCCTGGCGCTCGTACAAGGCCTGCAGGGTGTGCTGCAGCAGCGGCAACGAATCGGGATGCTCGGCGGCGGCGTCGCGCAGCACGTCGTCGAGCCGGATCGAGCTTTCCGGGTCTTCCTCGAAACTCAGGCCGGCCAGCGCGGCGGGGGCGCGGATGATCTGGCCGATCTCGCCCAGGCGCGGGGTCAACAGATCGATATGGCCGTCGCCGGCCTTGAGTTCGGCCAGGCCGGGCACGGCTTCGATCAGGCGCGGATAGAAATCGCTGCGGGTGATCGCGATCGCGGCGACGTGCCGGCAGCCGCACAGCGCCGCCATCGCCGCGCCGAAATCGCTGCGGTCGCGGGCGTCGATGGCCGGTTCGGCGACGACCGCCTCGCTGTGGTCGATCACCAGCAACAGGTGGGCGCGTTCGGCGCGATGCCCGGTCATGCGCAGGAAGGCGTCTTCGATGCGGGCGTGGACCTGTTCGGGCGCGGCGCGCAACTGCTGTTCCAGCGCCTCGACCTCGGTCTCCAGGAACACCGGCCGCCCCAGCAGCGACCAGCCGCACAAGGCCTGGGCCAAACGCGCGAGCAGGTCGCCGCCGCGGCAGGCACCGAGGTCGAAGTAGACGCTGCTGAGCGCATGCAGACCGTCGAAACCGCCGTCCTGCTGCAACAGCGGCATCACCGCGGCGCGCAACAGCGAGGTCTTGCCGCAACCGCTGGCGCCGGAGACCAGGACGAAGCGGCGTTGGCTGTCGACTTGTTCGCGCAAGGTCGCCAACAATTCGGCGGTCGCTCGGCCGCGGCCGAAGAACACCCCGGCATGGGCCTGGTCGAACGAACGCAGACCCACGTAAGGGCTGCCCTCGGTCCACGCCGCCGCGCGCGGCAGGCCGCTGCGGTAGTCGTCGGGAAAGCTGACCCGCGCAGCCAGGCGATAGCCGCGCTTGCGGATGGTCTCGATGTAGTCGGGTTCGCGGCTGCGGTCGCCGAGTCGGCGCCGCAACTGGGCGATGGTCTTGTGGACCGGGTTGTCGCCGTAGAAGGTGCCGCGCCAGATCTCGATCAGCAGCTGCTCGGCGCTGATGACTTCGCCGGCGCGCTCGGCCAGGGCGACCAGCACTTCCATCATGCGCGGTTCGAGCGCGGTCGTTACGCCTTCGCGGACGATCGACAGACGATCGGGCTGTACCAACAGCGCGCCGATGCGGAACTGCGATACCGAGGCCAGGTTCTTGATCCGGTCGATGCGTTGATGCATCGCAGGGCACGCTCGTGAGATTGGGGCGGTCGATGTGCGGGGCCAAAGGCGCATGAAGGCTTCATGCGTGCCCCGTCATCCGTAACCGCCGCTCGCTGCGAGCCGGCGCAACAGGCGAAAGGCCGCCGGTGTCGTCGCGCCCCATCGCGACGTCAGGCGGGGAGTTCACTGAATCCATGCGCAAGCTAGCAAAATGCCGCGCATCCGTGTGTGCTGTATCACGAATTTCAGTGACGAGGCATCGAATCGGCCCGATCGGATGCCGGGGTGGCCGCCAAGCAAGCGGTTTTGCGTGGTGTCGGCGCACACGCAGGTCTCGTACCTGGGCGGCAGGCAGGCGCCGGCCGTCGCGACCGATGCCGGGCTCCGCTTCAAGGCGGATGCGGAATAAAAAAAGCCGGCCGGGGGCCACCCCCCTGCGGCCGGCAGACGCTTGCGGCCGAGGGGGATCAGCCGCAGCAATAGCAGACCAGCGGACGGCCCGGGCCGCCGGGGCCGAGTTCGCCGCCGAATTCCGGGCACTCGCTGCGACAAGCGAACGAGTTGCACGACTCCGATTGGGCCGGTGCGGCGCCGTTGCCGGCGATCACCTGGAAGGCGCCGAAGCCCATCGCCGCGGAGAACAGCAGGGCGGCGAGGACGACACGGACACCACGAGTGCGCTTCTTCATTACTGAGCTCCTGTCGATGTTCGCCGCGCCCTCTCCCAAGACCGCGGCGGATACGCCGGAGCCCGGCACGATGCCGGTCCGGCCGGGGGACGCGGCCAGGGCCGCGTCGTTGGCGGATGCCTGGGCACCCGCCGCAGCGTCGAGTCCCGCGACGCTGCATGGTTCATCTCGACACCGCCGGGGCGGCGACCGCGGCCTGCACGGCGGCGCGCGACGGCGGCGCGGGCCGCACCGCGCGCAGCAGTTCCTGCAAGGTCTGTTTGCTGTTGATCGCGCCGACGTGCTGGTAGCGGACCCGCCCGTCGCGGCCGATCACCAGCAGCGACGGCACCTTGCGCGCGCGGAACAGCGCTGAGGTGCGGCGGTCGTCGTGGGCGATCAAGGGAAAGTCGAGCCCGTGTTCGTCGGCATAACCGCGGGTCTGTTCGGGCGAGGCGAAGGCCACGCCGATCAGTTCGGCGCCGCCGCCGGAAGCGGCCCGCAACTGCGACGCGGCGAGTTTCAGCTGCGGCAGCGAGGCGCGGCAATGCGGGCAGGTGGTGGTGAAGAAAAACACCACCTGGCTGTCGCCGGCCGGCTGGCCGAGCTCGCGCGCGCGTCCGTCCAGCGACTGCAGGGCGACACGCGGCACGTACATGCCGACATAGGGTTGGGTGACGCGATCGACCAGCCATTGCTGATCGTTGCGCAGGCGCCCGACCTGCCAGCCGAGCGCGACGACGAGCGCGGTGGCGACGATCAGCGCGGCCCAGAGCAGGCGCTGACCGGACCGCGAGGCCGATGTTTCGATGTCGGGTGGCGACGACATGTCACGACCCTAACAGCGAGTGTCAATGCCGAACTTGACGAGGCTCACAATGGCGATGCGCGCATGGCGGGAGCGGAGCGACGAGCCGTTCGAGGGTAGGAGCGGCGTAAGCCGCGGCCTGCGGCAGGCCGCGAGGGACCGTCCGCAGACCGGTCGTGCCTGGTGACCGAAAGAAATTCCAGAAGGGCGCCGTTCCTACCCAAGCCAAGCAATCGTGGCCGTCATCTCGCGCATTCCTGCGCCCGCAGCGGCGCCGCCGGACGCTGGCGCAAGGCCTGGGCGGTCGCGACGCCGAGCAAGGTCAGCACGCCGCCGATCCAGTGATAGGTCTGCAAGGGCTCGCCCAGGAACAGCACGGCGAACACGGCGGTGAACACCGGGGTCAGGTTCATCAGCACCGAAGTCTTGTCCGCGCCCAGGCGCAGCAGGCCGTGCATCCAGAACCACGGCGCCACGGTCGAGGCCAGCAGACCGGCGTACAGCACCAGCGGCAGGTTCTGCGCGGTCAAGGCCACCGACGGCGCCAGCAGGAAGCCCGGCAGCAACAGCACGCTGCCGCACAGGACTTGCAGGTACAGCGACTCGCCGTTCGGGATCGGCAGCGCCCAGCGTTTCACCAGCACGCCGTACAGCGCGTACGAGGACGCCGCCAGCAGCATCATCAGTTCGCCGCGGCCCAGGCCTTGCTGCAGCAATCGCCCCGGGTGCCCGCCGCTGAGCAGCCAGCTCAGGCCGGCGAAGGAAATCAGCGCGCCGACCAACATGCCCGGCGAAGGACGCGTCTTCAGCACGAACATGCCGATCACCATCGTCATCGGCGGAATCGCGGCGACGATCAGGCCCATCGACATGGCGCTGACGCTGTGCGCGGCGAAGTAGGCCAGCGACTGATACATGACCATGCCGAGCGCGGCGAGCACGATCAACTTGCGCCAGTGCGGGCGCACCTGCGCGCGCAGCTTCCACACCCGCGGCAGCATGAAGGGAGTGAGGACGAGCAGGGCGACCAGCCAGCGATAGAACGAAATCGCCGCCGGCTCGATCGCGCCGGCCGACAGCTTGTTGACGATCGTGTTGCCGGCCCAGATCAGCGTGGCCAGGATCGGCAGTAACAAATGCATTGCGGTGTTCCGTACAACGTGGGGCGGCTCATTCTAGAATGTCGGGTAATCGACAGATGTCGATAACCAGACAAGCCGTAGCGAGGCCCGGACAAGATGCGCAACAGCCGCCGCTTCCACTATCCCTACCGCTCCTTGCCGGGCCCCCTGCTGCTGCGTTACGAGGCCTTGGCGGTCGATACCGAGAGCGCCCTGCATCAGCACCCCTGGGGCCAGTTGGCCTTCGTCGAATCCGGCAGCATGGCCTTCCTGATCGAGGAGCAGCCGTTCTTCGCACCGCCCGGCTACGCGGTGTGGATCCCGCCGAAGATGGACCACAGCTCGCACAACCGGCGCGAAGTGCAGTGCCGCCTGATCAATATCGCCGAGCGCTACACGCCGATGCTGCCGAAAGCGCCGGGTATCGTGCGTCTGCATCCTTTGTTCATCGCCGGGGTCGAGGACTTGTTCGATCGCGGCATCGAAGTGCCCGACACCGCGGCCGACCGGCGTCTGGCGCGGGTCTTGATCGACAAGTTGCTGGCCACGCCGATGCTGTCGCGCTTCGTGCCGCAGAGCGAAGACCGTTTGCTCGGGCCGATCCTCGACGCCTTGCAGCACCATCCCGGCGACAACACCACCCTGGAGCAGTGGGCGCAGCGCGTGCACACCACCGAGCGCACCCTGAGCCGGCGCTGCCGCGACGAACTCGGCATGTCGTTCAGCCAATGGCGCCAGCGCCTGCGTTTTCAGCAATCGATTCCGTTGCTGGAGCAGGGCCGCAGCGTGCAACAGGTGGCGGTGGCGATGGGCTATGCCAGTGCTTCGGCCTTCATCGCGATGTTCCAGCAGTTCAGCGGTACCACGCCGCAGAAGTTCCGGCGTTGAGGGAAGAGCCGGCGGGCTTCGAGGGTAGGAGCGGCGCGAGCCGCGACCGCGAATCACGCTTGCGCCATTGTTGCGAGGTCGTGGTCGCGACTCACGTCGCTCCTACAAAGGCTACGGCGCGGTCTGCGCCGCCACCTTCTTGCGCACATCCTCCAGCATCGCATCGAGCGCCTTGCGATCGTGGAGCTTGCCGCGCAACACGAAGCTGTCGATGCGTCGGGTCGCGGCGATGTCGCGCAACGGGTCGGCGTCGAGCAGGACGATGTCGGCGGCCTTGCCGGCGGCGAGGCGGCCGTGCAGGCGCTCCTGGCCCAGGAAGCGGGCGCCGTTGATGGTCGCCGCCTGCAGCGCCTGCAACGGGGTCAGGCCGTTGTCGACGAAGCGCTGCAACTCGTCGTGCAGGCCGATGCCCGGGTAATTGAAGGAGTTCAGGAAACCCGCATCGGTGCCGGCGAGGATCGCGACCCCGGAGGACTGCAGCAAGGGCAGGATCGCTGCGCTGCGCTCGTAGCGCTGGTGGCGGCGCTCGATCGCGGCAGCGTCGTCCTTGGCCGCGCGTTCGACGCGCCAGGCGTAGGTCGCCTGCAGGCCGGGGCCGATATAGCGCAGATAGGCATCGCCGCGGTGATCGTCGCGATCCAGGTAAGTAGTGACGAAGCTGCCGTTGAGGGTCGGGGTGACCGCGGTGCCGCGTCGGGCCAGGCGCCGATAGGCGGCGCGCGCGGTGTCCTCGTCGAAGCTGGCCTGGATCCGGTTCCAGCCTTCGCGGCTGTCGATCTCGCCGCGCGCGACCATCGCGCCGATCTCGGCTTCCTGCGGCGAGCCGGCCTTGTAAGCGTAGTCGATGTGTTCGATCGAACTGAGCCCGGCCGCGCTGACCGCATCGATGGTGAGGGTGAACGGCACGTGCGCCGAGGTGCGCAGGCCGCGCGCGTGCGCCTGCTTGAGGGCGTCGAGGAACAGCTCCGGCGACAAGGTGTTGTCGGTGATCTTGACGAAATCGACCTTCCAGCCCTGCAGTCGGTCGAGCGCTTTGGAAATCTCCGCGGCATTGCCGACTTCGATGTCGCCGGGCCAGATCGATTCGTAGCCCTCCAGCTTCGGGCCGGAGGTGTAGATCGTCGGACCGTCGAGGCGGCCGGCGGCGATCGCATCGCGCCACTCGAACACGCTCGGGCTGAGGTCGCCGGCGGCGTCGCGCACCGCGGCGATGCCGTGGGCCACGTACAACGGCAGCAGGTTCTTGTTCTCTTCGATCAGCTTGTCGCCGCCGCCGAAGTGGACGTACATGTCCCATAGCGCCGGGATCGCGTACTTACCCTGGGCGTCGACGGTCTGCGCGGCCTGGTAGCGCCGGGCCTTGGCGTCGTCGACGATGGCGACGATGCGATCGCCGCGCACCGCGATGGCCTGGTCGGCGCGGGTCTTGCCCTCGACCACGTCGACCACGTTGGCCTGCCGGATCAACAGGTCGACGCGTTCGGCGGCAGCCGCGGCGGTGGACGAAAGCGCGAGCAGCAAGGCGGCGCACAGGCGGATCGAGGGGGGCATGCGGAACTCCGGGAGCGCGGCCGCCGCAGGGGCGGCCAGTAACGGGAAGCGGCACAGGCGCGCACAAGCCGCATCGGCATTGTGCCCGAGGCCGGCATCGCTCCGGCTTCGCGATCTAGGACCGAGTGCCATTCCGCCAGACCCGGCCATGTCCATAATGACGGCGATCCGCCGCCCGGCGCAGTCACGGAAGCTAGGCCGCTTGCGGCCGCCAATGCCCGTGCCGCCTGCGGCCGCCAACGCCCTGCGGAGGGGCTGCATGAGGAAAGTAAAAAGGCTGGCCACGCCGCCGTCGTTGCGCCGGCCGGAATTGCTGGACTGGGCCCGCGAAATCACCGCGTTCTACAGCCGGCCGGCCGAGGAACGCCAGCGCCAGCGCGCGCCGTTCGAACGCTACGAGCCGTTGTTCCTGGGCAAGGACGTGTTCGCGGCTCTGGACGCGCAGTTCAAGAGTAAATGCGCGTATTGCGAATCCGGCCTGCAGGTGCACGAAAGCCGCATCGATCCGTTCCGCCCGATCCTGGCCGCGGCCGATCCGCGCACGCGCGAGGAAAGCCCCGACCATTACGGTTGGCTGGCGTTCGAATGGCGCAACCTGATGTTTGCCTGCAACGAATGCGTCTCGGCCAAGCGCAATCTGTTCCCGGTCGATACGCCGCGCGCCTTGCCGATGACCGCGTGGCGGCAAACGGTGGCGAGCGAGAACGCGTTGTTGATCGACCCCTGCCGCGACGACCCGGCGCGGCATCTGGCGTTCCGGCCCGACGGCCTGCTAGCCGCCAAGACCGACAAGGGCGAGGCGACCATCGCGGTGTTGAACCTCAACCGCCCGCGCTTGGTCGAGGCGCGACGCCAGTGGATGTTCGACCTGCTCGCTACGATCCATCAGGCGATCGACCCGGAGGCCGAAGCGGTCGCCATCGGATTGATCGACGAGCTGGACAACCTGCGGCACAGCGGCGCGATCCGTTCCGCGCTCGACACTGTGGCCAAGGAAACCGCGCGCCGGGCCGGGCTCAAGCCCATCGTCGGCTTCCGCCCGTCGCGCGATATTCCGCGCCTGGCCGGGCACCATGAGGTCTGGGACCGGGTCGCCTACGAATACCTGTCGGGCGCGGACAAAACGCCGATCGCCGAGTCGCTGCGCAGCGCGGCGAGCGAGTACTACGAACTCAGGCCGAGACTGGACGCGTCCCACGTCGAACGTGTGCGCATCTTCAACTTCAAGGGCATCGACACCCTGGAGCTGGAGTTCGCCCATGCGCAGGCCTCCGACAGCAATGCCTCCGGGGTGATGCTGCTCGGCGAGAACGCCGCCGGCAAAAGCACCGTGCTGCAAGCGCTGGCCCTGGCCTTGATGGACGAGCGCTTGCGCAAGGGCTGCCGGGTCGAGGGCGCCGATTTCCTGCCGCGCCAGCGCGAGTCCTGGGAGGTGCTGATCGACCGGCCCTATGTGGAAGTGCTGCTGTCGTCGGGCGACACCCGCCGCATCGAGATCGATTCGCTCGGTCGCATCGAGGACCATACCGAGGCGGCCCCGTCGATGGTGCTGGCCTACGGGGCGAGGCGCTTCTTCCGTTCGCAGGACCGCATCCACAAGAACGCGGTCAACCGCAGCCTGTTCGATCCTTTCGCCAAGCTCGAAGACCCCTCGCCGTGGCTGGTCGAGGCGAGCCGGCAGCATTTCAATGCGGTGGCGCGGGCGATGCGCGAGGTGTTCTCGTTGCACGATGACGACGACATCTTCCGCGGCCCGGGCGGCCACGTGATGGTGCGCGCCCACGGCCGGGTGACCCCGGTCGAGCGCATGAGCGACGGCTACCGTTCCCTGTTCGCGATGGCCGTGGACATCATGCGGCGCATGGTCGAGGCCTGGGGCAATCTGGAATACGCACAGGGCATCGTCCTGATCGACGAGATCGACGTGCACCTGCACCCGCGCTGGAAGATCGAGGTGATGTCGGCGCTGCGGCGGGCGATGCCGAAGGTGCAGTTCATCGTCACCGCCCACGACGCACTGTGCCTGCGCGGCATGCGCGACGGCGAAGTGCACGTGCTGTACCGCGACCAGCACGACCGCATCCGCCCGCGCGAAGACCTGCCCAACATCGAGCTGTTGCGCAGCGACCAGTTGCTGACCTCGGACTTCTTCGGCCTGGCCAGCACCGCGCGGCCGCAGACCGATGCGGCCTTGCATCGCTATGCCTATCTGCTCGGCAAGCCCGCGCTGGATGCCGGCGAACAGCGCGAACGCGGCGCGCTGGCGGCGCAACTCGCGGGCCTGCCGCTCGGCGACACGCCGGTCGAGCAACTCGTCGGCGAGGCGACCCAGCGTTACCTCAACGGCCGCCGCCGTCGCGGCGGTGCCGAGCGTGCGGCGATGCGCGAGGACGCGCTGGAGGAAATCGTCGCCCTGTTGAGCGCGGACGCGGCGGCGGGAGCCCACGAATGAGGTTCGTGGATCGCAAGTCGGTGCCGGCGCCGGCCTCGCTGGTCGACCCGGACGGCGCCGGCCGGCGCGAACTCGAGAAAGCCTCGAAGCATTACCTGGACCCGAAGGCCGAGACCTTCGGCTTCAAGGCCTATAAGCGGCCCGACGTCAAAGAGGCGCTGCGCGAGCTGTTCAAGAAGAAGTGCGCGTACTGCGAGTCCTTGCACGAGGCGACTTCGTCGGCGGACATCGAGCATTACCGGCCCAAGGCCGGCGTCGACGGCGAACCCGGCCATCGCGGCTATTGGTGGCTCGCGGCCGACTGGGACAACTTGCTGCGCAGTTGCATCGGCTGCAATCGCGTCGAAGGCCACCGGGTCGCCGAAGCCGGCATGACCGCCGCGCAGCTTGCTGCCCAGAAATTGCAGAGCGTGGGCAAGGGCAACGCGTTCCCGGTGTCGGCGGTTCGGGCGTTCAAGCCGGGCGACGACTGCGACCGCGAAGACCCCTTGCTGATCGACCCGACCCGGCGCGATCCCGGCCCGCATCTGGCCTGGCATACCGACACCGATCTGTCGCTGCTAAGCCCGAGCTTCCACGGCGCCGTCGCCGATGCCTACGGCGAACACACGATCCGCATCATGGCGCTCAATCGGCAGGCGCTGGTCGAGGCGCGCACCCGCCATCTGCAGCGCTTGAACGATCTGTTGTTCGACATCGCCGAAGCCCTGGACGAGGCCGCGGTCGCGGCGCCCGCGCAGCGCGCCCGTCCCCTGCAGCGGGTCACGCGCAAACGCGCGCAACTGCGGGCGATGGCCGGTGCGGACGAAGAATTCACGGCGATGACGCGGGCCTTCGTCGCCGCAGCCGAAGGCGAGCTGCTCGCGCGTTATCGCGAGTTACTCGAAGCTAAGGCCGAGCAGGCCGACGCAGTCGGCGCTTAACCGATCCGCGGACAAAGAAAAACCGGCCGAAGCCGGTTTTTCTTTTGCTTGCGGCCGCGGACGCCGCGAGAACACCGCGAGAGTTGGGCTCAGCCCTGTGCGGGCTTGCCCGCCTTCGCCTCGGGCTTGGCCGCTGCCGGCTTGGCGCCCGGAGCGACCGGCGCGGGCGCGCCCGCCGCCGAAGCCTGCCAACCGCAACTCTGGCCTTCGTTCTGCTGCTTCAGCCAGGTCTGCAACGGCGCGAAGTATTCGAGCACCGCCGAGGCGTCCATCTTCTCGCCGCCGGTCAGCTCCTTCATGGTCTGCTGCCACGGCTGGCTCGCGCCCTTGCTCAGCATCGCCTGGAACTTCGCGCCGGCGGCCTTGTTGCCGTAGAAGCTGCACTCGTACAGCGGGCCCTTGAATCCGGCCGCGTCGCACAGCGACTTGTAGAACTGGAACTGCAGCACGTGCGAGAGGAAGTAGCGCGTGTAGGGCGTATTGCCCGGCACGTGGTACTTGGCGCCGGCGTCGAAGAACTCTTCGCCGCGCGCCTCGACCGGAGCCACGCCCTGGTACTTGGCCTTCAGTTCCCACCAGGCCTTGTTGTACTCGCCCGGCTTGATCGAGCCGTCGAACACGCCCCAGCGCCAACGGTCGATCATCAGGCCGAACGGCAGGAACGAGACCTTGGCCAGGGCCATGCGCATCTGCGCGTTGATCAGCGACTCGTTGCTCTGCTGCTGGCTGCCGACCAGGCCGATCGACTGCAGGTACTTGGGCGTCATCGCCAACACGATGGTGTCGCCGATGGCCTCGTGGAAGCCGTCGTGCGCGCCGGTCTGGAACAGCGGCGGCTGGTTGTTGTAGGCCAGGTAGTAATAGACGTGGCCGAGCTCGTGGTAGATCGTGGTGAAGTCTTCTTCGTTCGGCTTGATGCACATCTTGGTGCGCACGTCGCCGCCCATGTTCATGTCCCAGGCGCTGGCGTGGCAGACCACGTCGCGGTCGCGCGGCTTGATGAACTGGGTCTTGCTCCAATAGCTGTCGGGCAGCTTGGGCATGCCGAGCGAGACGTAGAAGTCCTGCGCGCGCTCGGTCATCTGCTTGGCGTTGGCCAGGTTGGCGTCGACTTCGATCTGCGCCTGTTCGTCGGCGGCGCGGTCGCCCGGGTTCTTCGCCGTCTGCAGGTCGAAATTGTGCTGGTACTGGCGTGCCAGCGCGCCGTTGATGTCGAGGCTGCCGGCCTGCTGTTCGGTGTACGGCGCCAGCACGTCCCACATGTTGCCCCAGTCTTGCTGCCACATATTGCCGAGCAGGTGCGCCGGCAGCATGCCGCCGGTGGTCTCGCCCTTGTCGGCGCCGTACTTGGCTTCCAGGCGCGAGCGGGTATAGCAATGCAGTTGTTCGTACAGCGGCTTGACCTGGCCCCAGAGGCGGTCGGTCTCGGCGGCGAGCTCGACCGGGCTCATGTCGTAGCCGGAGCGCCACAACTCGCCGGTGTCGGCATAGCCCAGGTTACGCGCGCCTTCGTTGACCAGTTCGACGAAGCGCGTGTAGTCCTTGCGCATCGGCTTGGAGATGGTGTGCCAGCCTTTCCATGCGTCGAGCTGGGCGTCGTAGTCGCGGCTGTTGCGCAGCACGTCTTCGAGATCGCCGAGCTGGCGGCAATCGGTATCGCCGCTGCCGCTGCAATACGTGCCCGAGCCGTACATGCCTTCCATGCGCGTGGCGATCTGGGTCAGCTCGGCCAGCTTGGCCGGGTCTTTCGGCGCCGGCATCGAGGTGCCGATCTTCAGCAACTGGATCGCGCGCGCGCTGGCGGGCGACATCTGCTGGCCTTCGAATTTCTTCGACTGCTCGATCCAGCTGTTGAGCTGGGTGAGGTAGCGCTCGTTGGCCTTGGCCGAGAGCAACTGGCTGTCGTCGTTGATGTAGGTCGAGGACAACCACTGTGCCGAGGTCATCTCCGGATACATCTTCTTGTATTCGTCGTTGACGCGGGCGATGAACTGGTCGGCGGTCTCGCCTTCCGGCGCGGCGGCGGCCGTGGTGCTGGAGGAGGGGGTGGGGTCTTTCTTGCATCCGGCCAGGCCGATGACGGCCGCAGCGATGCCGAGCGCCAATACGGCGCGAACGTGGTTCATGTGTGCTCTCTCCAGGAAGTGCCGCGCTTTGCGCGCGAGCCAGAAGGCTAGAGGCCGGGTCGGTCCGGCGCAAGCCGACCACCGCCGGGGCGCCTGGGCGGCTCGTCGGGAGGCCAGGCGAACGTCTGGCCAGGGCGAGGTTCTGCGCACATTCGGCACACTAGGTGGACTGAAAACGGTTACGTAGGTCTCTGTTCAGATCCGATATTTGACCGATTCAGGCCGTTCAGCCGGTACCGGGTCACGAAATGTGCTTCCGGTGAAGTTATTTTTTCGTTACGTGTAAACGTTTAGATTGTTAATTTTTCGGTATTCATCTAGCGCCATGAAACGCAGGCCGAATTTGTGACGATTTCGTTCAGGTTTCGGGACGGCGGTTCCCGGTCAGGTTTCAACCCATGTCACAAAAAGGGATTTGATTTGTGACGCCAAAACGGAAAAAGTGACGCCCAGCGGCAGCCGTTCATCGGTCACGCTTGGGATGGGTGGATCCCATGGGGAATCGTTTTGGCTTCAACAGGAAAGGCATGAAACATACGATGAGCTCTTCCGACGACAGGCGGTACCGGCCGCTCACGACGACTTCGTCGCAGCGCAGCCGGCGCGAAGGTGGCGAATGCCTGTTCACGGCCGATCTGAGTTGGGCGCGCGAAGAAGCGCCGATCGAACCTCCCCACGGCAGCCTCAATCTGAGGCGCGTCGCCATGGCCGCCCTGCTGGCGCTGGCGGTGGTGGGCATCGTAATGATGAATGGGCCGGCCGACGCCGGCCCGGTCTGGCGCGCGGAATCGGCGCTGCCGGCGCCGGTCAGCGAAGCCGAGCCCGTGGCGGTCGACGCCGCGCGGACCGCGCAGATTTCGCCGGTCGCGTTCTGAGAACGCGGCCGGCAGGCACTCGGTGGGGGTAAGCGCCTGGAAGGCGCAATCAGGGGAAGGGAAGCTGTAAGAAGACGGAAAGGGTTATGGGGATAGCCCGATCCGCACGGTTTGAATGGCGTCGGCGCCAGGGAGGGCGTCGGTGGCCGCTCGCGATGATCTTCTTTGCTTTGCTCTCAAGGCCTTTGGCCGTTTCAGGCTGCCTTTGTGTGGAACGACGTAAGCCGCGACGCGCACTCGCAATCTCGCTTCGTGGCTTCCACAGGCTCATGTAGGAGCGACGTGAGTCGCGACCAAGGGACGCACAGAGGTTGGCAAAGCCGATACCGCTCATCGAAGCGGCGTGCTTTCGTGGGGGTAGGGGCGGTGTCCTAGTGGATTTCCTTCGGTCACAAGCCGCGACCGCGCTGTAACGGTCTTGCGGCGTGACTTCCCGTATCTCCACGTACCCTCCTGTAGGAGCGACGTAAGTCGCGACCATGGAACGCGCAGAGGCGCCAGCGCCGATGTCGCTCATCGAAGCGACGTGCTTTCGCGGGGTAGGAGCGGCGCGAGCCGCGACCGCGCTCTTGCGGCCTCGCGGCGCATTACTCAAGCAAGATCAGGATCAAACGCCAAAAGCTTCCGCCACTAAAGCGGCGGGTTACTTTCTTTTGTCATAAGCAACAAAAGTCCGTCTGGATTCCCTTCGGTCAAAGGTAACCAAAGAAAAATGCTTTTCTTTGAATCAAGGGCCCGCGCGCTCGATGCCGACGCAGGGATTTTTCATACGGGACATCCCTGTCCCGATGAAAAACGGCGTGCATCCCTGCGCGCCGCCCTCCGGGTCTTCTGTTGCCTTCGCGAGTGTTTTACGACGCACAGCAACAGCAACAGCAACAGCAATCCTGCAACCACGACGGTACAAAGGGTAGGAGCGGCGCGAGCCGCGACCGCGAATCTGCGGCTGCCGGCACCAGTGATCGTGGTTGCGCGGTCGCGGCTTGCGCCGCTCCTACCCTAAGAGCAAAACACGCGTTGCCGTTGCCGTTGCCGTTGCCGTAAAGAGCTTGGCGCAGTTTCGATCTAGCGATGCGATCATAGACCCGGAGGGCGGCGCACAGGACGTGCGCCGTTTTTCGATAGGACAAGGACGTCCTATCGAAAAATCCCGGCGCTAGCTACGCACTCGTGGCCTGTCCCCTTGCAAGGAGAGCCCTTTTCTTTGGTTACCTTTCTTTTGGGCTTAGCAAAAGAAAGTAACCCGGCCGCGTAGCGGACGGAAGCTCTGCACTTGCTTCAAGGGAACGCCGGAGGCCGGCAGGACGTGGTCGCGACTTGCGTCGCTCCTACCCTGGGGCTGCGGATGTTCGCGGCGCGAGATTGAAGTGGTGAGGTCGCGGCTTATGACCGAAGGAAATCCAGCAGGACGCCGCTCCTACCCCGCGACAGCACGCCGCTTCGGCGGACGACTTCGGCATTGTCGTTTTTGCGCGTCCCGTGGGCCGCCGCTTATGACCGAAGGAAATCCAGCAGGAGGCCGCTCTTACCCTGGGCCAGCGAACAATCGCGGCGCGAGATCGGGCTTACAGCGCCAGCACCCGCTCCGGCAGCCGCACCAAGCCGCGCTCGGCCAACCATTGCCACGAACTCTCGGCATCCTGTTCGACATAGGCGCGCGCCGAGCCCAGGCGGAAGCTGTAGCCCCAGCTGTCCATGTCTTCGAAGATGCGCTCGCGGCTGGCGCCGGGAATGGCATCGCCGAGCAGGCACTGGAGCACGCACACGGCGTCCTCTTCCTCGATCGAATCGGTGGCGTCGGTGTGGACCTGGGCACGGCGCTCGGGCGGCAGCACGATCAGGTGCGCGGCTTCGTGCAGCAGGGAGTGCAGCGGGGTGTCGCCGCGCGCGTACACGGTGCTGCCGATCAGGCCGGCCTCGGTGTCGCCCCAGTAGCTGCCCGGGATCGGCTCGCCGTCGTCGACGCGCTGCAGGCGCAGGTCGTAGCGCGCAAGCAGGGTGGCGACGTCGTCGAAGGCCAGGTGGGACAGGGTCAGCATGGTGCGGAACGTTTGAGGGTGGGAGTGTTGTAAGTCAGGCCATAGCCGGGCAGGCGCCGCGGTCGTCGCGGCGGCATACGCAACGACGCGGCCAGCGAGTGTATGGCCTCGGCCATGCACGTTCGCCGCGATGAGGCGCGCGGCCACGGCATCGGCGGAGCGGTAGCGGCTGCGCGACGACGGCTTGCACCGTTCGAGCACGCAGCGTGGGCAGGTCCGCGGCCGGCAGGCCGGCCGCGTCGGCTCAGGCCTGCGCCGGGTTTTCCGGCAGGGCGACCGAGATGTCCAGGACCTTGTTGTCGCCTTCGCCGATCAGGTCGACCTTGACCGATTCGGCGTCGACGTTGACGTATTTGCGGATCACCTCGAGCAATTCGCGCTGCAGCATCGGCAGATAGTCGGGGCCGCCACCGCCGCGGCCGGCGCGCTCGTGGGCGACGATGATCCGCAAACGGTCCTTGGCGACCGATGCGGTCTGCTTCTTGGCCAGCAGGAAGTCGAACAGACCCATAAGCTCAGCCTCCGAAGATCTTGCTGAAGAAGCCCTTCTTTTCCACTTGCGTGAAGCGCATCGGTCGGGTGTCGCCGAGCAGGCGGGCGACGGCGTCGTCGTAGGCCTGGGCGGCGTCGGATTCGGTTTCCAGGATCACCGGCTCGCCCTTGTTGGAGGCGTTGAGCACGTCGCCGGATTCCGGGATCACGCCGATGGTCTTGAGGCCGAGAATTTCTTCGACGTCGCCGATGCTGAGCATCTCGCCGCCTTCCACGCGCTTGGGGCTGTAGCGGGTCAGCAGCAGGTGCTCCTTGACGCGCTCGCCGTTCTCGGCGCGGCGGGTCTTGGACGACAGCAGGCCCAGGATGCGGTCGGAGTCGCGCACCGAGGAGACTTCCGGATTGACCACGACGACCGCCTGGTCGGCGAAGTACATCGCCAGGAACGCGCCCTTCTCGATGCCGGCCGGGGAGTCGCAGACGATGTAGTCGAAGCCTTCGGCGGCGATGTCCTCGAGGACTTTCTGCACGCCTTCCTTGGTCAGCGCGTCTTTGTCGCGGGTCTGCGACGCGGCCAGGATGTAGAGGTTGTCGAAACGCTTGTCCTTGATCAGCGCCTGCTTGAGGTTGGCTTCGCCGTTGACGACGTTGACGAAGTCGTAAACGACGCGGCGTTCGCAGCCCATGATCAGGTCGAGGTTGCGCAGGCCGACGTCGAAGTCGATCACGGCGACCTTGTGGCCGCGACGGGCGAGCCCGCAGGAAAGGCTGGCGCTGGTGGTGGTCTTGCCGACACCGCCCTTGCCCGAAGTGACTACGATGATTTCGGTCAAAACTCGTTCCTCCAATGGTGCGGCTTCAATCCAGAGCCGCAATTTTGATTTGTTCGTCTTCCAGCCAGATCTGCACGGCCTTGCCGCGCAGTTCCTTCGGGATGTCTTCGAGCACCTTGTAATGGCCCGCGATCGCGACGAGTTCGGCGTGGAACTCGCGACAGAAGATGCGGGCTTTTTCGTTGCCTTGCGCGCCGGCCAGGGCGCGACCGCGCAGCGGGCCGTAGATGTGGACCGAGCCGTCGGCGATGACCTCGGCGCCGGCGCCGACCGTGGTCAGCACGGTCAGGTCGCGGTTGTCGGCATAGATCTGCTGGCCCGAGCGCACCGGGGCGGACTGGATCATGCCCACCGAGGCGGCCGGGGCGGCGGCTGCCGGGGCGGCCGCGCGCGCGCGGGCGGGCTCCGGGGCCGGGGCGACCGCCGGGGCCTCGCGGCGAGGCGGTGGGGGGGCGGCTTCCGGAGCGGCGCCGTCGGCGCGCTCGTAGGAGGCGCGGAACTTGGCCAGCAGCGGCAGGCCCAGGGCCTGGGCCAGGCGGTCGGTCTCGCTGGTGCCGTAGGCCAGGGCCACCGGCAGCACGCCGGCGGCACGCAGGCCGTCGAGCAGGGCCTGGGCGGTGCCGGCGTCCGGGGTCTGGCTGAGACCGCCGAAATCGATCACCACCGCGGCCCGGCCGAACATGTTCGGGGCGCGCTGGACCCGGCTGCGCATCTCCTCGACCAGGCGTTCGACGTCGAGGGTGCGGATGCGCAGGTTGGCGATGCCGACCTGGCCGATCTTGAGTTCGCCGGCCTGTTCGTAATCCACGGCCACGTTCACAGGCCGGTCCCGGTCGGGCGCGGCGCCTGGGCGGCGACCTGGCCGTGCTGGACCGGGACCCGCGGGCGGGCCAGCCAGCTGGCCTCGGGCAGGGCGTCGCCATAGGTCTCGCGGACCCAGGCATAGCTGCACAGCGGCTTCATGAGCATGGCCGCGCGTACGCCGGCCTCTTCCATGACGTGCTGGCCGACCTCGCGGAAGCCGAAGCTGCCGTGGAACAGCAGGGCCGGGTCGTTGCCGCCTTCGAGGAAGACCTCGCAGGCCAGCTGCGGATAGCGCAGTTCGGCGTAGCTCTGGGCGTCGGCATAGAAGGCGCGGCCGACACCGCCGCCACGGCGCCGGCTGGCGACGACGATACGGTCGATATAGAAGAAGTCCGGATAACGCTCGCGAAACCAGCGGAAATTGCTGCTGTCGTGGTCGCTGCGGGCACCGATGCCGATGAGGAATCCGGCCAGGGTGCCGTCACGTTCGGCGACGCGGAAATATTCGGCGGTGTCGAAAAAATGACGCAGTCGGGCCGCATCCAGCGGCAGGATCGCGGGCCCGGCGGCATTGTTGAGGGCAAGGACGGAATCCAGCTCGTGCTCTCGCACGTCGCGGACAACGATCGACATTCCACGCTCCAAGTATTCAAAAGCCGGCACGCGTTCCGTGTCGGCGTCCCGATTATCGCATGGCGGTCGCTCCCGGGGCGAACGCCAAGTGCATGACTTCTGGACGGCTCCGACGCGTGCCCCATACCGTTAGCATGCATTCATGCTGGCCCGTCTGACCCATACCCGATTACTACGTTACGCCGGCCTGTTCACTTGGGGCCTGGTCGGCTCCTGGCTGTTGTCGATCTGGCTCGACCCGGATTATTTCCAGCCCGGCCACGGCGAACCGGTGGCCGGCCTGTATTTGCAGATTTTGCGCTGGGTCGCGGTTTACGCCACTTTCGGTGCGGTCTACTGGTGGATAACCCGCTCGCTGGGCGAGCGCCGCACCGGCTTGCTCGATTACCTGCAATTGCTGGTGCTGGGCGGGTGCGCGATCGGCATCAGCTATTACTCCGGCACCGGCCTGGGCAGCGTGCTGCTGATGGTCCTGGCCGGGCTGCTGCCGTGGATGGTGCCGCTGCGGGTCGGTGTGATCGGGCTGATGGTCCTCAACCTGGTCATCATCCCGGTGTTTATCGAGGCGGTGCAGATGCCGCCCTTGCTGGCGGTGCTGCAATCGCTGCTGTACACCGGTTTTTCCGGTTTCGTGTTCCTGACCGCCCTGGTCGCCAAGCAGCAGACCCAGGCCCGGGAAGACCAGCGCCGGCTCAACGCCGAGCTGCGCGCGACCCGCGCCCTGCTGGCCGAGAGCGCGCGCATCAACGAGCGCACCCGCATCTCGCGCGAGCTGCACGACCTGCTGGGCCACCACCTGACCGCGCTGAGCCTGAACCTGGAAGTGGCCGGCCACCTCTCGGAGGGGCGGGTCAAGGAGCACGTCCAGCAGGCGCATACTCTGGCCAGGCTGCTGCTGACCGACGTGCGCGAGGCGGTGAGCCAGTTGCGCGAAAACGGCGCGATCGACCTGGCCCTGGCCTTGCGCCCGCTCGCCGAAAACGTACCGGCGCTGGATATCCGCATGGAGATCGAGACGCCGCTGACCCTCGACGACCCGGAGCGCGCCCACGTGCTGTTGCGTTGCACCCAGGAGATCGTCACCAACACCGTGCGCCATGCCGGCGCGCAGCATCTGTGGATCGACGTACGCCGCAGCGGCGACGACATCGTCATGAGCGCGCGCGACGACGGTCGCGGCGCCGATCACCTGGTCACCGGCAACGGCTTGCGCGGCATGCGCGAGCGTTTGCAGCAGTACGGCGGCCGGCTCAGCATCGAAACCCGTGCGGATGCCGGCTTCTGCCTGCAACTGACTCTGCCCGCCACCGCGGCCGCCATGGCCCGCGAAGGAGCTTTGACATGATTCCCAACCCCATCCGCGTGCTGCTGGTCGACGACCAGACCCTGGTACGCCAGGGCGTGCGCTCTCTGCTGGCCCTGGCCGAGGGTATCGAGGTCGTGGCCGAGGCCGGCGACGGCCGCCAGGCCGTCGAGATCATCCCGACCGTGCGCCCGGACGTGGTCCTGATGGACATGCGCATGCCGGTGATGTCCGGCCTGGAGGCGCTGCAGGCCCTGGCGCGCTCGGGCTATCTGCCGCCGACCATCATCCTGACCACCTTCGACGACGACCAACTGGTTCTGGCCGGGCTCAAGGCCGGCGCCAAGGGCTATCTGCTCAAGGACGTGTCGCTGGAGCAACTGGTCGGCGCGATCCAGGCCGTGGCCGACGGCGGTTCGCTGGTTCAGCCGGCAGTAACCCAGCGCCTGCTGTCGGGCCTGGAGCACATGCGCAACGATTTCGTCAGCCTGGACCGGCCCGACCCGCTGACCGAGCGCGAGACCGAGATCCTGCGCCTGATGGCCGGCGGCTTCTCCAACAAGGAAATCGCCAATTCGCTGGGCGTGGCCGAAGGCACGATCAAGAACCACGTCTCCAACATTCTGTCGAAGCTCGGCGTGCGCGACCGCACCCGCGCGGTGCTCAAAGCCTTCGAACTGCAGTTGGTCTGAGCAGCGGCGCCGCGACCGCGCGCAGTCGTTGCGCGCGAGGGCCTTCGGCGCGATCGACGCGCGCCGCGCCGGCCCCGGACGGTGCGTCGGCGTGGTGTGCGATTGACTGCAGTTGCGCATCGGCGGAGCGGCGAGGGGCGGGGCATACCCACGCGAATGTGGCGGCTTGGCGGCGAAAAGCCGGCTGTTTCCAGGTTTTTCGCCGCGCATTGCCGGGTCCGGCTCGGCCTCGGGCCCGCGCCCGGCGTCGTGCGGGATGCGGCCCGTCGATTTTCTTGCCTGTGATGGCTGCCCTTGCCGGGATTTATCTTGCTACGATTGTGGGTCTGCGCCCCGGCCCGATCCGGGCCCGGCCCTGGAGAACCTGAATGACCCGTCTGATCGAGATTTTGATTTCACTGGCGATCGTCGCCGTGCTGTTTCTGGTTGTCGGCGTGGTTTTGCCGTCGAGCCGCCATCTGTCGCACTCGGTTGAGACCAACCGCAAGCTGACCATCGTGTTCGACACGTTGAACAGCGTGCGTCGCTTCAAGGATTGGAACCCGCTGGTGCTGCGCGACCCGGCCATGGAGGTCAAGCTGACCGGCAAGGATGAGGGCGTGGGCGCCCGCCTGGAGTACTCGTCCAAGGAACGCGGCCTGGGCAAGGGCAGCTGGGAAATCGTCAGCAGCGAGCCGGGCAAGTCGGTCGGCTACAAGATCGTCAACGAGGAGCGCGGCGACAACAAGCGCACCGAGTTCAAGCTGCGTCCGACCGGCAAGAACAACCGTAACGTCGAGATCACCCAGACCTACGACGTCGACTACGGCTGGAACCTGCTGGGCCGTTACTCCGGCATGTACGTCAGCAGCAACGTCGGCGAAGACATCAAGATGGGTCTGGCGCGCCTGAGCAACATGCTGGCGACCGTCCCGAACTACGACTATTCGAAGCTGTCCGAAGTCGACCCGGCCAACGCGCCGAAGGTCCTCGACCGTCCGGCCGAGAACGTGCTCAGCGTGACCGCCGCGGTCGCGCGCGACAACGAGAAGATCAAGTCGCAGATCCACGCCAACATGGAATGGATCAAGAAGGTCATCGCCGCCAACGGCCTCGAAGCGGTCGGTCCGATCCGCGTGGTGACCAACGAGTTCGGCAGCGAGACCTATTCGTTCGACGTGGTGCAGGTGGTGCGCAAGATCGGCGACACCAGCACCGAAGCGACCAAGCTCGACGTCAAGATCGAAGGCGCGGGCAACCCGGTCAAGGCCGAGTTGCTGCCGGCCAGCAAGGTCGTCGTCGCCACGAGCGGCGGCCACAACATGGCCGCGCTGGCTCCGGTCCGCGATGCCGTCCGCGCCTGGGCGCTGACCCGCGGCTACACCACGACCGAGCGTCCGTACGAAGTCTGGAAGGCCGGCATCGACCAGAGCTTCGACCCGGCCCTGGGTCAGTTCGACGTGTACTGGCCGATCAAGTAACACCGACCTGCATGGTCCGCTGAGGCGGGCCGGCGATCGACGAAAACGCGCCGCGGCTTCCGCGGCGCTTTTTTTTTGTGGGCGCTTATCGCCGTGGGTCTTGGCTCAGGGGAGGGGCGGCGTCCCCCAGGGATTTTCCTGCGATCACGAGCCGCGATCGCGAATCTCAGGTAGCGTTGCATCTTTCGTAGATGTGTTGTCTCAACATCAGTCGTTGCCGTGATTTTGATCTGCTTTTCCGCTGTACCGGTCAAATGGAGACCCGGAGGGCGGCGCACAGGACGTGCGCCGTTTTTCGATAGGACAAGGATGTCCTATCGAAAAATCCCGGCGCGGGCATCGCACTCGTGGCTTGTGCCCTTGCAAGGAGAGCCCTTTTCTTTGGTTACCTTTCTTTTGGGCTTAGCAAAAGAAAGTAACCCGGCCGCGTGAGCGGGCGGAAGCTCTGCACTTGCTTGAAGGCTGCGCCGGAGACCGCTAGGACGTGGTCGCGACTCACGTCGCTCCTACAGGGGCAAGCTTCGCACTTGCCTGTCGCTTTGCAGAAGCAAGATCAAACGATAAGAGCTTCCGCCACTAAAGCGGCGGGTTACTTTCTTTTGTCATAAGCAACAAAAGAAAGGTAACCAAAGAAAAATGCTTTTCTTTGAATCAAAGGTCCGCATGAGCGATGCCGACGCAGGGATTTTTCATACGGGACATCCATGTCCCGATGAAAAACGGCCCGCATCCATGCGTGCCGCCCTCTGGGTCTTCGACTGCCTTCGCTAGTGCGAAGCTACGCACAGCCGAAGCAAAGCAACCGCAACGGGCCCGCGTCGGATACGAACACAGCCGACTCAGCATGGCCGAGCCCACTCCGGCGATCCCACATCCGCAACATCCGCATAGCCACGCCCGCGCCACCATCGGGCTTGGCTGCTATCGTGCTCATCCGGCGGCGCAGGCTTGGCGTCTGTCGCCCGGCACCGAGGTTCCCGAACGCATGAACTCTTCCTCGCGCGAACTTTCTTCATCGGCGTCCGTGCCCGGCGGAGCGCGTGCGCTGGCCGCGGCCGGTGCGGTGCTGGCCGCTCTGGCGGTGGCCTTGTCGGCCTATGCCGCGCACGTCGCCGATCCCGCGGCGCAGTCGCGATTGCAGACGGCGGCCGTGTTCGCTTTCGGGCACGGCGTGGCCCTGGTCGCGCTGGCGCCGATCGCTCGGCGTACGCTGGCGCGGGTCGCTCTGCTGGCCTTGCTCGTCGGCGTGCTGGTGTTTTCCGGCGGCCTGGCGGCGGCATATTTCTTCGGCGCTTCGACCCGATTGCTGCCCTACGGCGGCAGCCTGATGATCCTGGCGTGGCTGGTCTACGCCGCCGACGCGTTGAGGCGTTGAGATGCCGCGACATGTCCGGGGGTTCGACGCCGAGGCCGCGCACGCTTATCTGAGCAAGCGCGATCGCAAGCTCGGCGCATGGATGAAGAAGGTCGATCGGCTGGAGAACGGGCCGATCCCGACCGATCCGCGTTGGCGCCAGCGCTTCGACCCGGTCGATGCCCTGGCGCGGGCGATCCTGTTCCAGCAGCTCAGCGGCAAGGCCGCCTCGACCATCGTCGGCCGGGTCGAAGCGGCGATCGGCAGCGACCGCCTGCATTACGACACCCTCGGCCGTTGCGACGACGCGGCGCTGCGCGCCTGCGGCGTATCCGGCAACAAGCTGCTCGCGCTGCGCGATCTGTCGGCGCGCGAATCGCGCGGCGAGATCCCGGACCTGCGGCGCATGGCGACGATGGACAACGACGCCATCATCGCCGCGCTCGTGCCGATCCGCGGCATCGGCCGTTGGACGGTCGAGATGATGCTGATGTTCCGCCTCGGCCGCCCCGACATCCTGCCGGTCGACGACCTGGGCATCCGCAAGGGCGCGCAGCGCGTCGACAAGCTCGACGAGATGCCGCCGCCGAAGGCCTTGGCCGAACTCGGCGAACGCTGGGGGCCGTATCGCAGCTACGCCAGCCTGTACCTGTGGCGGATCGCGGATTTTTCCGAGGCCGCCAAGCCCAGGACCAATCGCTCGCAGGATTGAGCGCGGGCCGATTCGGGGCATTGTCGATGTCCCGCGCGGCGATGGCGGTGTTTCATCGCTGACTTGCAGCGGCGTGCGGATTACTTCGCGGCGTAACGCCAGTGCCACGGCTCGTAGACGATGCCGTGCGGATTGTCGCGCGGGTAGCTCATGACGTAGCCGTAGCCGCCGGCGTTGTCGCGCAGCCAGGCGAAGGCCGGGGTGTGCTCGAAGGATTCTTCGGCCGGCGGTTCGCCGGGGGTGCCGATGTCGAGGGCCAGGCCGCTGTGGTGCTCGCTGTAGCCCGGCGCGGCGTTGACGGTGAGGATCTCGTCGACGCCGAGGCCGCGCGCTAGCTTGCGCTCGAAAATGCCGAGTTGGTAATGGTGGCTGCGATAGCCGGAGATGGCATCGAGGACGATGCCGTCGTGCACGGCGGCCTGGCGCAGGTGGCTCCAGGCACGTGCGGCGCCGGGATGCAGCCACAGCGGCCGGCGGAAGCGGTCGACGCCGGCGTAGGCGAGGCGGTCGGGTTCGGCGATCAGGCCCAGGCCGGTTCGCGCTTCGTAGCCGTCGCAGTCCAGGCCGAGTGCGGACAGCCGCTCCTCGATCCGATCCAGCGGCAGCTCGTGGATTCGCAGCAGTCCCTCGCGGCGGTATTCGACGATGGCGTCGAGCGCATCGAGGGCCTGGCCGATGCCGTCTTCGTGGATCAGCCGGTGGACAAGCGGCAACAGGCCTTCGGGCAGGTCGGCGGCGAGGAAACGGCCGTCGCGCTTGCGTCGCAGCACGTGCCGCGCACGCGACAGCGCGCGGGCGTCGTGGTTGCTGCGCGCGCGCAGCAGACCGCCCGGCCAGAGTTCGATCTCGGGCGTGTTGATCAGAAGGTGGCCGTGGCCGCGCATGCGCTCAGATTAGCCGGCGAGGGCGCGTCGCGCCACGTTCGCGGATGGCGCTGGGCATGGTGCCGTCAGGCCGGTTGCTTGAAATACAGGCGGGTGCCGAGAATGCTCGGGTCGTGCTCGACCGACACCAGTTCCCAGCCTTGCTCGCCGCGTTTGTCGAGTTCTTCCTGGATGCGTTGCCGCATCGGCGACTCGAACAGTTGATAGGTCAGCTCGACGACTTGATGTTTCCACTTCTGGGTCATGGGTCTTCCTCGGGAGTCGGGGTGTCCTGGCGCGGCAGCCGCCCATTCTTGCGCAGGGCGTCGCGCAGGACATATTCGATCTGGGCATTGAGCGAACGCAACTCGTCGTCGGCCCAGCGCTGCACGGCGGCGAGCACCTCGGCATTGATGCGCAGCGGATAGGCCTTCTTCTCGCTCACCGTCGGCGCGTCCCTTCGCCGCCGCCGGGGCGGTCGCGATAGCTGCGGCGGGCCGTGCTGATCGCGAGGATCAAGGCGACGGCTAGGCCGTTGACCGCCAGCAGCAGGGCGACCACGACCAGTGCGATGCGGCCTTCGTTGTCGCCGGCCCAGTAGAAGCCGGCGCCGCCAAGGAGCATGGCCACGCCGGTCGTCGCCAGCAGGCGGGCGAGTTTCGCCGCGGTGCGGGCCGGGTCGGGCAGGCGCGAGGCGTCCAGGCCATTGATCAGGTGCAGGTTGCCGCGCGCGACCAGCACCGCCGAAACCAGGATCGGTACGGCGCTGACCGCCATCGCGATGGGGACGAGGTAGTCGTGGAGGGTCATCGGGGACTGCTCAGTACAAGCTGCCGGCGTTGACGATCGGCTGCGCGCCGCGGTCGCCGCACAGCACCACCAACAGGTTGCTGACCATGTGCGCCTTGCGCTCTTCGTCCAGTTGCACGACGCCGTTCTTCTGCAGCTCGGCCAGGGCCATTTCGACCATGCCGACCGCGCCGGCGACGATGCGCGTGCGCGCGGCGATCACCGCGTTGGCCTGCTGGCGTTGCAGCATGGCGTGGGCGATCTCGGGCGCGTAGGCGAGGTGGCTGATGCGCGCATCGATCACGTTGACGCCGGCGTCGGCGAGGCGGTCCTGCAGTTCCTGTTGCAGGTGCAGGGATATCTCGGAGGCATGGCTGCGCAGCGACAGCTGGCCGTCTTCGTGCTGGTCGTAGGGATAGCTGGTGGCCATCGCGCGCAGCGCCGACTCGGATTGGATGTGCACGAAGGTTTCGTAATCGTCGACGTTGTAGACCGCTTCGGCCGAATCGACCACCTGCCAGACGATCACCGCGGCGATCTCGATCGGGCTGCCGTCGAGCTCGTTGACCTTGAGCTTGCCGCTTTCGAAGTTGCGGATGCGCTGGCTGACCTTGCGCTTGGCGTAGAGCGGGTTGTTCCAGCGCAGGCCGTTGTCCTTGACCGTGCCGACGTACTTGCCGAACAGGCTCAGCACCGCGGCCTGGTTGGGCTCGATCTTGTACAGGCCGGACAGGCCGAAGAAGGCGAGGGCGCCGGCCAGGATCGCGACGATCACGCTGGCCCCGCTTTCGCTGGCGACGCCGCCGAGGAAGGCATAGGCGCCGACCGCGCCGAGGCCGAGGCAGCCCAGCAGGACCGGAATGCCTGAGAGGGATTGGGTGGGGTTCTCTTTCATGGCGTCCGTCTCGCTCGTTGTCCAAGCACATTGATATCAGATTGATATCAGATCTGGAATGCCCGGCCGTCGGAAAAAGCGGCACGGGCCCGGCAGGAAGAACGGAGCCGTTTGGATCGACGAGGGGCAGGGCGGCATCGCGGCTAGGGCCACAGCAGGGAAACGCCGGGTACCCGTAGCGCGGCGCGAACGCCTTCAGGGCGTGATCCGGTACAGCGGCGCCGGGATGAACTCGCCGGTGGCGTAGAGGCTGCGGCCATCGGCCGACCACCCCAGGGCCTCGGCTTGCGGCAGCCAGGGCAAGTCGCTGACCCGGGGGCGGCCGGCGACGGCCCGGGCCCAGCTCTGGCGCGGCTGGCGCGGGTACAGCAACAGATAGCGGTAGGTCATCACCGCCAGGGTGTTGCCGTCGGGGGAGATATCGGCGGCGGTGACCTGGCCCTGCAGCTTGGCCCGGGTCGGATTGTTGCGGCGCAGTTGCGCATCGGGTTCGGGGATGCCGGCCAGGCCGCCGAGCCGGGTCGCGGTCTGCAGGGCGTTGCCGGCCGGCATCAGCGGCAGCGAGAACAGCTCAGGCGGCTGGCGCTTCTTGGAGATCAACAGGATCTGCTTGCGCGCGATGTCGACCGCCACCGCCTCGCAATCGCGCGCGCCGTCGGGCCAGCGGAAAGCGATCGACCAGGCCGGCTTGAGGCGCGCGTTCTCGATCTTCGCCGGCTCTTCGATCACATGCAGTTGCAGGCTGCGGCGCAGGCCGCCGTTGTCGCCGGTATCGGCGATCAGCAGGTACTGGCGGCCGTCGAGCTCGAAGGCGGCGATGTCTTCCCAGTCGGTCTTGGTGACGCCTTCGATGCGCAGGGTCGCCAGCCGGTCGCCGTTGTCGGCGACCGCGAACAGGCGCTCGGGATTGCCGCCGTCGTCGTGCATCCACAGCACGCCGGGATGGCGGCGCGAGGCGGCCAGGCCGCTGATCTCCGACAACTGCGGGTCGAGCATCATGCCGGCGAGCTGGCTGCTGCCGTGCGGGGGCGCCTCGGGTTCGCCCGTGCACGCCGCGAGCAGCGTCGCCGCCAACAGCAGCGCCAGCCGTCGCGCCGCACGGGGGCGGCGGGCGTGGCTGGACTGCGGTGCGGGGGCGACGGCGCGCGACGCGGGCCGAGGACGGGCGAAGGGCATGGCCACAGCATCGCATGGGCGATGCGCGCCGCCATAGTCCGGCGCCGCGCCGATGGCCCGGAAAGTTAGACTAGGCTCATCCACCCCATGGTTTTACGAGGATTCCGCATGACCACGCTCGGCACGCCGCTGTCCCCGCACGCTTTCCGCGTGCTCCTGCTCGGTTCGGGCGAACTCGGCAAGGAAGTGGCGATCGAACTGCAGCGGTTCGGGGTCGAGGTGATCGCGGCCGACCGTTATGCGAACGCGCCGGCGATGCAGGTGGCCCATCGCAGCCACGTGCTCGACATGCTCGACGGCCAGGCCATCCGCGCCTTGATCGCGGCCGAACGGCCGCAATTGATCGTGCCGGAGATCGAGGCCATCCATACCCAGACCCTGGTCGAGCTGGAGCAGGAATTCGCCGCGCGCGGCAGCGACACGCGGATCATCCCGACCGCGCGCGCGGCGCGGTTGACCATGGACCGCGAAGGCATCCGCCGCCTGGCCGCCGAGACCCTGCAACTGCCGACTTCGCCCTATCGCTTCGTCGACACCGCCGAAGACTATCGCGCCGCGGTTGCCGAGCTCGGCCTGCCGTGCGTGATCAAGCCGGTGATGTCGTCCTCGGGCAAGGGCCAGAGCCTGGTGCGCAGCGCCGACGCCATCGACGCCGCCTGGGACTACGCCCAGACCGGCGGCCGCGCCGGTGCCGGCCGGGTCATCGTCGAGGGCTTCATCGACTTCGAATACGAAATCACTCTGCTGACCGTGCGCCACGCCGCCGGCACCACCTTCTGCGCACCGATCGGCCATCTGCAGCGCGACGGCGACTACCGTGAAAGCTGGCAGCCGCAGGCGATGGCGCCGGTGGCGCTGGCGCGGGCCCAGGAAATCGCCCGCACCATCACCGACGACCTCGGCGGCTACGGCGTGTTCGGCGTCGAGTTGTTCGTCAAGGGCGATGAAGTCTGGTTCAGCGAAGTTTCGCCGCGCCCGCACGACACCGGCCTGGTCACCTTGATCTCGCAGGACCTCAGCGAGTTCGCCCTGCATGCGCGCGCGATCCTGGGCCTGCCGATCCCGACCATCCGCGAGTTCGGCGCCTCGGCCTCGTGCGCGGTGCTCGCCCAGGGCCACGGTGTGCCGGTGTTCTCCGGCGTCGACGCCGCCTTGGGCCAGGTCGATACCCAATTGCGTTTGTTCGGCAAGCCGCGCGTCGAAGGCCACCGCCGGGTCGCGGTGACGCTCGCGCTCGGCCAGGACGTCGACGAAGCGCGTGCGAAGGCGCGCGAGGCCGCCGCGCAACTGCAGGTCGAATTGCGTTGATCGTCGCGCGCGCTCACGATCGTCGGGTCGGCGCCGCTGCACGCGCGCCGATCCGAAGCTTTGCCATACCACCGCTGCAGGACCGCGTTTTCAGGGGAGCGCCATGAACGAGACACAGGGCTACGCCGTATTTTTCTTCCCGCAGGCGTTGGAAGTGCTCGGCGAAGCCATCCGCCCCTACCTGCTCGACGGTCCGGTCGGGCCGCACGTGCTGTGTCGCGAGATCGACACCGGCGGTGCCTTCATCGAAATGACCCTCGAAGGCCGCGCTTCCGACGGCCGCGACCTGTCGCTGGAGCTGATGGTGCCGGGCAACATGGTGCGCATGATCGTTTCCGCGCACGGCGAGGGCGCCTTCGGTTTCGGCCCGCGCGTGGTGCGCACCGCGCCGGCCGCGAGCGTGGCGGCTGCGCCCACACCGGCCGCGCCCGTGCCGGTCGTCGTACCCGAGCCCACGCCCGCAGTGCCCGATACGCCCGCGCCGGTGACGGCGAAGGACAAGCCGGAGTAATCGGGCGAACACCGAGCGGATGCGGGCGCAGCGATCCGGGGTTCCAACAACGATCAGGTGCCCGAGCATGGCACCGACAGGAGGTCAGCCATGAGCAAGTCCGACACGATCACTTTGTATCGACCGGTGGGCCCCGAGGAACTCGCGCTGCTGCGCCAGAGCGGATTCAAGCGCTGGCCGCCGCGGTTGCCGGAGCAGCCGATCTTCTACCCGGTCAGCAACGAGCGCTACGCGGCCGAGATCGCCGAACGCTGGAACGTAAAAGACAGCGGCTACGGCGCGGTGACCCGGTTCCAGGTGCGCGCCGATTTCATGGCGCGCTACCCGCTGCAGAAGGTCGGCGGCGAGCACCACACCGAATGGTGGGTGCCGGCCGAGGAATTGGAACAACTCAACGATCATATCGTCGGGACGATCGAGGTGATCCGGGAGTTTCATGCGACGGCTTGAGTCGCTGAAGTCGGCCGTCTAGGTACCGGCCTATGTATCTGGTCGCTGCCATGCACCCGCAGCCCGTTATCCCCGCGCGGGCGGGGATCCATCGGATTTCGTGCGAGAACGCCTGAGGTCTCTGCGCCCGTTCAAGGCGCACAGCGCCCTGGCGTTCATGGATGCGCGAGCCAATGCGTCGCAAGCGGATCCAGTCACCCCCGCCTTCGCGGGGATGAAGAGTTGTGTGGTCTGTCTCGCCGGAATCCCTGGGGATTAGCGACCGCCGCGTATTGCGATCGCAAGCCAAGCCTTGAGCCGAGCGGAGCGTTGTCGTTTCAGTCGCGCAACTGGATGATGTGCGCGGTCGAGTCCCGGTAACGGACACGGCCGATCTTGCAGGGCACCGTGTGAGTGATCGATGCCGCTTCGGGCGGCGGCTCCACGTCCCATTCGATTCCATCGAAGTCGTAGGGGAAGGGCACACCGTTCGGATTGGCCGAGTGCAGGTACACCGCATTGCTGCCGGTGTCCTCGCATAGCGTGGCCCAACATTGCACGGCGAAGGGCCTGCTGCGTGCGAACGCGTTCAAGTCGAGCAGCAGTCGCCAGGTCAATTCGGCCACCCGTATCCGGTCCGATAACGAACGGTTGCCGCGGCCTCGCCAATCGATATGGGTATGCCAGAAATCGAAAAAATCGCTGTCTGCGATCCAATCGAAGGACTGGCGGCGGCGCTCGATGCGAGCCCAATAAGCCTCCATGCGCTTGAGATAGCGACGGTCCATCGATTCGTTCTTCATCGCCAAGCTCAATCCGCCAGATCCACCCACACCAGATGGTGGTCGCTGGCTTCGGAAATCCTGGCGTCGGCGGTGCCCGGCTTCGGCCAGAACACGCCGGTGCCTCGCACGTTCCAGCCGCGCGAGGGCAGTGCGTAGTCCAGGCGCAGTGTGCCGGCCTTCGGGCCGAAGTCGCCGGTGTGTTCGGCAGTGTCGCCCTTGCGCGCGAAACCGTAGAACTTCGCGCGTTCGACTGCGCCTTCGCTGCGCGGTGCCTGGCTCGCATCGACGCGCGGGTGATCGAGCAATTGCTTGATCGAGCCCGGTACGCCGTCGCCGTCGACCGGGTCGGCGTTCATGTCACCGACGATGACGAAGCGCGCATCCTCGGCGAGGCCGCCGCAGCGGCCCTGGTCGTCGCACAGCCAGGCCGGCGTGCCGCCGTCGAGGTAACGCGCCCACAGTTTGATTTCGTCGTGGTTGCGCGCGCCGTTGCGGTCCTCGGGGCCGTCGAACACAGGCGGTGTCGGATGCGCGGCGAGCAGATGCAGCACGCCGAGCGGGGTACGCACCGGCACGTCCCAGTGCGACTTCGACGACAGCCGCATCTGCGGCCAAGCCGTCGCCGAATACCAGGGTTTGCCGGTGTCGGGATGGCGCGGCTGGCGCGCGCCGGGCAGGGCGCTCCATTTGAAGGTCTGGAAGCTGCGTACCGCGGCGGCGTCGATCGGATAACGCGACAGCACCAGCATGCCGTATTGGCCCGGGTGCAGACCGTAGCCCCAGGCATCGTTGCCACGCGCGCGGTCGCCGCGCTGGGCATCGCCGGCCAGGCCATCGCCGTCGAGGTCCAGGCCGCTCGGCACGCCGGTGTTGACCGGGGCCAGATAGCGGTAGGGATAAGACAACGCCGCGCCGCCGCCGTCCTGCGCCACTTCCAGGTAGTCGCGCTGGAACAACTCGGCTGCGCGCTGTTGCGCGTCGTAGTCGAATTCGTTGAGCAGCACGACGTCCGGACGCACCCGCTGCAGCACCGCGGCGATCTTGCGTGCGTTGCCGTCGCCGGCTTCGAGGCGGCGGATCAGGCCGCCGTCGGCGTCGTCGTAGAGCGAGGTGTTGTAGGTCGCCACGCGCAAAGGCGCAGCGACCGACGCGTCTGCCTGGTCGCGGACCCAGGCCTTGGGATCGCCGTGTACGTTCACCTGGGTGCAGGCCGTCATGAGCAGCGCGGCAAGGGCGGCGCCAGCGTGGAAGGGAAGTCGGGAGGCAGGGAGTCGAAGCATGCGCGCATGATGGCATGGCCCCCGCCGCGGCATCGTTACAGGCTCGGGCGGAATCGCCGAGTGATCCCGATCGCCCTGTGCGCATCGGTTGCAGCGACCTGGAGCGCAAACAACGACGCCCCGGCGAACCGGGGCGTCGTGTCGAAACGAAGAGCGTGTCGCGAAGTATTGCGAAGTATTACAGGGTGCAACCGAACGCGGCGTACTGAGCCTTGCTCTGGTCCAGCGCGGTCTTGCACGCGGTGGCCAGGCTGGCCTTGCCTTCCGGCGTGCCGGCGGCCTGCTTCCAGGCGCTGCGGCTCGAATCGATGCCGGTCTGGAACGCGGCGCGCTGGGCTTCCGGCACCTTCTCGGTCAAGCAGGCCGAGATCTTGTTGAGGTAATCGTCGCACTCGGGCACGCCGACGCTGTCGACGACAGCAGCGGCCGGAGCCGCCGGCGCAGCGGCCGGGTCGGTCGCCGCCGGAGCGGCGGTATCGGCCGGCGCGGTGGCGGCCGGCGCGTCGGCGGCCGGAGCAGCGTCGGCGGGCTTGTCGGCCGGCTTGTTGCAGGCGGCCAGCGCGAGGGTGATCGCGGCAGCCAGGAACAGGGTGTTCAATTTCATTGCGGACTCCATGTGGCGGTGAGTTGAATGGGTGGCGGCTCCATTGCCATGCCTGAGCGGCGCCGTTCCCGCACGTCGTTGGTTACGACCGGGCTACGAGATACACGACCTGAACGAGACGAGTGTTACAAATGTGTAAAAACCCGCCAATCGCGACCATCGAAAGCTTCGAGCGGGCGGAAACGGCGCTTGTAATCCATCTTCGGATGCCCGGCGATCCAATAGCCGAGATAGAGATGGCTGCGGCGTTCGCGGCGGGCCCATTCGATCTGGCGCAGGATCGCCAGGGTGCCGAGGCTGCGCTCGGCCAGGTCGGGGTCGTAGAAGGTGTAGACGGCCGACAAGGCGTTGTCGACCACGTCGGTGACCGCGACGGCGAGCAGGCGGCCATGGCCGCGCGGCGCGGGCTCGCGTAACTCCAGGAAGCGGTTTTCGCTCCAACTGCCGATCAGGAACTGGTCGAACTCGATCGCACCGTGGCCGTCCATGCCGCCGCCGGCGTGGCGCGAGGCGAGGTAGCGCTTGTAGAGGTCGAGCTGCTCCTCGTTGCGTTCGGCCGGATGCACGCGCATCTCGACCTGCGCATTGCGCGCCAGGCAGCGGCGCTGGCTGCGGTCGGGCACGAACTGCTCGACCGGGATGCGCACCGCGACGCAGGCCCGGCAGCCGCTGCAATGCGGCCGGTAGACGATGTCGCCGGAGCGGCGGAAGCCCCAGCCCAGCGCATGCGGATACCACTCGCGCAGGCGCGGATCGCGCGGGTCCAGGACCAGGTCGCGGGCGACGCGCTCGGGCCAATAGCCGCAAGCGTGCTCGCCGGTGTGGAACAGGCGGAGGTCGTCGCTGTCCGGCTGCGGTTGCGTGCCCATGGGACCAGCATAGCGCCGCATCCGTGCCCTGCGCATGGGGTCCGGTCGCTGTCTTGCCACTGAACCGGAACGGGGCCGTGTCAACCGCCCCGGGCCGGGGGCGTTGATCCAGTCATCGGCGCCACGGTGGCGCCTGCCGCAGGAGTCAACGCATGAACCGTTCCCCCCTTTATGCCGCCTTGTTCGCCGCGGTCGCTTTTGCCGGTGCGGCCATGGCCGCGCCCGCGGACGGCTCGGCGACGCCGCGCGCGCACCTCAAGATCGACGCCAATCAGGACGGTGCGATCAGCCGTGAGGAGGCCGCCCAGCACCCGCGCCTGGCCGAAAAGTTCGACAGTCTCGACAAGAACCGCGACGGCAAGCTCGACGCCAGCGAACGCCCGCAGCGTCGCGGCGGCCGCGAGCACGGTGGCCGTCATGGCGGCCACGGCGGTATCGCCGGGCTCGACAGCGATGGCGACGGCCGCATCAGCGCCGCCGAAGCGGCGAAGTCGCCGCGCATCGGCGAGTCCTTCGCCAAGATCGACCGCAACCGCGACGGTTATCTGGTGCGCAGCGAATTGCGCGCCTACCACGAGAGCGAGCGCCCGAAGCGCGAAGCCGAGCGCGCCAAGCGCTTCGACGAGCACTTCGCCGCCGCCGACCTCAACCGCGACGGCAAGCTCAGCAAGCTCGAAGTCGAAGAGAAGATGCCGCGCCTGGCACGCAACTTCGCCTTCCTCGACGAGGACCGCGACGGCTTCCTGAGCAAGGCCGATCTCAAGCCGGTGCCGCATCGCTGAGCGTGGCCCGATCCGGCTCGCGCTGGATCAATCGCGAAAGGGCGCACTTCGGTGCGCCCTTTCCGTTTCGGCATGGCAATGCCGCTCAGCCGAAGCGGCCGCCGAGATACAGAGCGAGCACGACCGAAGTCGCTGCCAATAGGGTGCTCCACACGATTGCCGGTGTTCCCAATACCCAACGATACGTCGTGCTCTGACGTGGATCGGAGCCGGTCTCGCGCTGGATGCGCTCGAAGCTCGGTGCCAGTGCCCGCGGCATCGTGATCAGGAGTTGCCACAGCGATATCGCGAGAAACAGCACGGTCACCGTGATCGGCAGCACCCAGCCCCGGTCGAATTCGATCGAGGCGACGAAGGCGATGGCGAACGCGGCGCCGGTGGCCGAAGTCAGGCGTACGAAGCGGGCGATTTCGCGTCGCTCGTCGGCAGTGGCGGCGAACGAAAGCAGATAGCGGGCGATCAGTACCGTCGCCACCGTGCCGCCGACGAAGCCGCCGATCAGCGAACCCAGCGAGTGACTGGCCCAAGACGCAAGCGAGGCTGAAATCGATGCGGCATCGAGCGGTGCGCCGGTCATCGCCTCGGACACTGGCGAGAACACCCGTTCGACCATGAACACCAATACGCTGCCGACCACGCCGCCGGAGGCGCTGGCGGTGCCCAGGCCGCCGGCGCCGAACTTGCCGGCCAGGCTCGAACCGATCGAGCCGGCCGCGACCACCGCGGTGGTGGTGCCGGTCGGCGCGATCACGCCCAGCGCGCTTGCGACCATGGTGGTGAAACCGACCGACGGCGCGCTGGCGCGGGCGAACACGGCGAAGCGGTCGAGCAGTTCGCTGCGCACCGTGCTGCGCGCACGCGACAGGCGCTTGCGCACGGCGGCGTCGCTGAGGCCCAGCAAGGCCGCGACCTGCTGCGAGCTCTGGCCTTCGCGGTAATACAGCAACAGCACTTCGCGGCTTTCGTCGGGCAGGGCCGAGATCAGTTCGGCGGCGACTTCGGTGCGCTCGGCTTCGATCAGGCGTTCGACGGTGCTCGGTTCCGGATCGGCCGCGGCGGCGATCGCCGCCTCGACGTCGTCGACGCCGCGCGGGAGCCGCTGGCGCGAGCGCAAATGGTCGTTGGCGAGGTTGCGGGTGATCTGCCGCAGCCACGGCAGGAAGCTGGACGGGTTCTGCAGCTTGCGGATGTTCTGCCAGGCGCTGAGGAAGGCCTCCTGGGCGATGTCCTCGCTGGCGTGCACGTCGCGCACCATCGCCAGAGCGATCGAGGTGACCGAGTTCTGGCAGGCCGAGACGATGCGCGAATAGGCGGCGCGGTCGCCGCCGGCCGCGGCCGGCAGGTCGTGGTCGATGATCGAGGACAGGACTTCGGCGTTCATGCGGCGCTCCGGCGCTCGAGCGAGCGCGGCAGGGCCCCGAGGGGCACCCGAGGGCGTGCGGCGGACGATGGGGCGGGCATTGGGCCGGGCGTCGGGCGCGGCATCATCAGGGTTCTCCGGGCAGCGGCATCGCGCGATGCCTGTCCACCATGACGTCGTGCCGGCGGAAATGTGACCGCAGCGGCCGAGATCGTCCACGCGCCGTGCGCTTGGCCCGACGTCGGGCCGGGGTTCGGTGCCGGGCGGGGCGGCCGGAGCCGCCTCAGCCCATCGCGCGCACGGTCTTGAGCACCTTCACCACGGTCCACTTACCGGCGACCCGCTTGACCTCCAGGGTCTTGTAAACCGCCGCCAGGCGGTGGTGATAAGCGGTGTACTCGATGGTGCCGCCGTCGACGCTGTTGGGCCGGAAGGCGTGGACCTGGATCAACTCGGCCGGTTTGCCGTCGCGGGCGTGGCTGCCCTGGTCTTCGTCGGCGATCTCCACGCACTGGCTCATCGGCAGCAGGCGCAGGCCCGGGCGGGCGAGAGCGGTCAGCAGTTTGCGCGGGGCGTCGCGGCGGTCGATGCGCAGGCATTGGGTCGGCTGGTCGGCCTCGGCCAGCTGCTGGGCGAACACCGCGGCGGCGAGCGCGTCGGGCACCGCGGCGACGCTGCCGTCGAACTTGTGTTTCTGCAGCGCGACTTCGGCCGCGTCTACCGGCGGCGCGGCGGCCGGGCGGTTGCGCAGGTTATGGATCATCGCCAGGGCGAGCACGATGGCGATACACAGCAGCAGGCCGACCTTGATGCGGAAGGCGCGTTTCTGCCCGGGCGTGCGGGTCTGGTCGATGCGCGACTCGAAACGGAACGGCGCGTGGCTGGGCTCCTCGGCGCGGGTGCTGTCGATCAGCCCGGCTTCGCGCAGCAGGTCGCGCGCGCGCAGCTGATCGCTGGAGCGCACCACCCACACCGCGGGGCGCTCGGCGCCCGGTTCGCTGTACTTGAAACTGGAGCGGCGATTGCCCTTGTAGGAACGATCGTTGGTGACGCGCACTTCTATACCGGCGTCGCGCAACAACTGCGCCACGCCTTCGACGTTTTCCAGACGCGGACTACTGAAAACCTGTCTCATGTCAGTCCTTCGCCGGTACGTTGCGGGCCGCGGCGGCGTCGTGCACTACTGGGGCATCCTTGTTCTGATCCGCTACGACGCGTACATCTTTCTTCTGATCCGCTACCACGCGGATCAGGCCCTCCTGCGCGCTGCTCGCGACCAGGCGGCCGTGGCGATCGAAGATCTGGCCGCGCGCCAGGCCGCGCGCGCCCTGCGCGCTGGGGCTGTCGATCGAATACAGCAGCCAGTCGTCGGCGCGGAACGGGCGGTGGAACCACAAGGCATGGTCGAGCGAGGCCATCTGCACGTTCGGCTGGTAATAGCTGATGCCGTGCGGAAAGGTCGCGGTGCCGAGCAGATGGAAATCCGAGGCGTAGGCGAGCAGGGCGCGATGCAACTCCGGCGCGTCGCCGACCGGTTCGCTCAGGCGGAACCAGACCTGCTGATACGGCGGGCGCTTGGGCGGGTTGAGCTCGTCGCGCGGATAGACGTGGCGGAACTCGAACGGCCCTTGTCGCGACAACCAGCGCTGGATCTTGGTCGGCAGGGTCGCCATGACCTCGGCCGGCACCGCCGGCGCCGGATCGATGTCTTCGGGCTTGGGCACCTCCGGCATCGACAGCTGATGCTCGCCGCCTTCCTGCGCTTCCTGGAACGAAGCGGCGAGGAAAAAGATCGGCTGGCCATGCTGGATCGCGGTGACGCGGCGCACCGAGAAACTGCCGCCGTCGCGGGTGCGGTCGGCCTGGTAGACGATCGGCGCTTCGATGTCGCCGGCCTTGAGGAAATAAGCGTGCAGCGAATGCGCGTCGCGGGCGCTGTCGAGGGTCGCCTGCGCGGCCGACAGCGCCTGGCCCAGGACCTGGCCGCCGAACACGTACTTGGTGCCGATGTCGCGGCTCTGGCCGCGGAACAGATTGTCTTCCAGCCGTTCCAGCGACAGCAGTTCGATCAGTTCGGAAACGGGGGAACTCATGCGGCCGGGCCTGCGAAAAACGAGGCCGGCAGTATAGCGGAGGGCCGGCGCAGGCTCGGCCAGGCGCTAAAACGAAGGGCCCGCTGCCGGGCCCTTCGGGGTCATCTCGCCTTTGAGCAGGCCGAAGCAGGCGCACTCGGGCGGGCGTCGGACAGGTACACCCCGGAGCCGGACACGCCTGCGATCAGGTTGCCCGAGCCGGACAGGAAGGCCACGCGCAGGCCGTCGGCGCTGATCGCGGTGAACGTGCCGTCCTCCGGCGCGCCGGTGATTCGGTGCGGCGACAGCAGCTTGGTGGCACCGTTGCCGAGTTCGCGACGGTAGATGCCGCCCCAGACGCTCGGGCCCGGCGCTGGCGAGCTGTAGGCGAGGTAGCGGCCGTCGTCGCTGAGCGCCGGCCAGCGGCTGCTATGCGGTGCGGGCGCGTTATTCGGGTTACGGGTGATCATGCTCAGCGTCAGGTTGTGCGTATCGCGCACGAACACTTGCTGGGTCAGGAGGGTCGCAGTATTGCCGGTCAGGTTGGGCGCGGCGCTGCGGAAGGCGACGAAGCGGCCATCGCCGCTGAGCGAGAAATAATCGTCGCCGACGCCCATGTCGGCGACCGCGCCGCTGTTGTTGCGGTCGATCAGCTGATTGGTCCCGGTGTTGAGATCGCGCAGATAGACGTGCGAATTACCGGCTGGAATTTCCAGGTCGGCGACCATGTCGGCCGCGCTGCTGCGGAACACGACGTGGCGGCCGTCGGCGCTGATCCTCGGGTACTGGGCGATGACCGGGTTGCCATGGCGATCGCGGCTGACCAGGACCATCTGGTCGAGCTGGATGTCGTAGACGTAGACATTGGTTACCGAGGCGGCGTGAGGCACCAGGTTCCTGGCATTGGATTCGAACGCGAGGTAGCGGCCGTCGGCGCTGAACGAGGGATAGGCGCTGGTGCCGCCGTAGCCGTTGGTGCGCGGCCGGGTGACCCAGCGGACCCTGGCCGGGTAGCCGACCGCGAGGTGCCGGTCGACCAGATACAGGTCCGCGGCATTGTGGACGTCGTCGCCGCCGCTGCTCGCCTGGTCGAGGTTGTCTGCCTCGGAGATGAAAGCGGCATAACGGCCGTCGCCGCTGAGCGCCGAACGGCCGAGCGAACCGCCGGATGCACCGTTGGGCGGCTGACCGTCCCAGGTGGTGCTGACCAGTTCGGTGCGCCGGCAGGCGATGTCGTAGACGAATACGTCGTGGCCGAAGAAACCGTCGCCGCCCGGCGCCACGAAGCCCGAGGAGCCGGAGCTGAAGATCGCCCAGTTGCCGTCGGCGCTGAGTTGCGGGTGGTTGGCATTGAGCGGGCTGTTGGGTTGCTGGTAAACGTGGCTGAGCAGTTTCAGCTCGGCCTGGGCGAACGCCGGGGCGGCAGGCAGGGCGAAGGCGACCGCGGTCGCCACAGCGAGCATGGTTGAGCGTGTCATGCAGAGGGTTCCTTGATCCTTGGATTGGGCGCATCGCCTGGCCGGCCTGGCCGGCTGGGAGTGGCGCGGGCTGTGCCGAGCAGCGAGTCCCGTCGGCACTCGCCAGTAGAGCAAGAATGCGTCGCTGCGGTTGCGATCAGCGGCTCGTTGCCGTGTCGGATCTATGTGGACCGGCGCTGCGGCTCAGACGCTCAAGGCAGCCGTTGCAGCCCACAGGCATCAAGCACTTGCGGCCACGGAAAGCGCGGGCCGGGGTCGAGTTTGCGGCGCACGCGGCGGGCCGGGTCGTCGCTCGCTTCGACCTCGGTCGTGTCCAGGTCTTCGTGTCCGGCGATCAGGCCCAGCGAGGGCAGTTGCGCGCGCAATGCCGCCAGCAAAGCCAGCAAGGCCTCGATCTGCTGCGGCGTGTAGGCCTCGTCCATGGCCTGGTGGCGCGAATCCAGCCAGTTCGGATAGCGCCCGGTGTTGACCAGCTCGATGCCGATCGAACGTTCGTTGTACCCGCGTGTGTGGTGGGCGATGCGTTCCGGCGCAACGTAGCGCGAGACGCTGCCGTCGCGGTCGACGTAGTAGTGGCCGCTGTTGCCGGTGCCGGATTGCGGGTAGAGCACGCGTTCGCCGTATTCGCGTGCGGTGGCCAGGTCCGGCAGCTCGGTGCAGTGGATCACCACCAGGTCGATCGTCGCGGGGGCGCGCGCCTGCAACCGCGCTTCGTAGGGCAGGGGGGCGAGGACGAGGTTCAGGGGCGGCATGAGGGCGGATGCTACCATTCGCCCTCACACGGAGCCCCCATGACCCTGCCGCCCGCCGACTCCGCGCTAGGAAAACTCATGGCCACGCTGCCGCGTCCGGGCCGCGTGGAATGGATCGGGATCCGCCCTGCGCGGGGCACCGCGATGCAGGCGCTCGACGCAGTCCTGGCCCAGGCCGGCGCCGGTCTGGCCGGCGATCGCTACAAGGGCAGCAGCGGCGAGCGCGGCATCACCCTGATCCAGGCCGAACACCTGCCGGTGATCGCGGCCCTGGCCGGGCTGGACGCGGTCGAACCGGCGCGCCTGCGCCGCAACATCGTCGTCTCGGGATTGCCGTTGATCGCCCTCAAGGGGCGGCGCTTCCGTCTCGGCGAGGTTTTGCTCGAAGGCACCGAGTCCTGCGATCCGTGCTCGATGATGGAAGCCGCGCTCGGTCCCGGCGGTTTCAACGCGATGCGCGGCCACGGCGGCCTGTGCGCGCGCATTCTCGAAGGCGGCACGATCCGGCGCGGCGATGCGCTGATCGCGCTGGCCGATAGCGAAGCGCCGGTCTCCGCCGTCGACGGCGACGCGGTTTGATTCTCACCACGATCTGAGCGCATGGCGACTTCCGGACACTGCATCCTTTCCCATGGCTTCGAAAGCGGCCCCGACGCGACCAAGGTCACCGCCCTGGCCGAGGTCGCGGCGCGTTACGGCTGGACCCACGAGCGCCCGGACTACACCGACCTCGACGCCAATCGCGAGGTCAGCGAACTCGGCGACGTGCCGGCGCGCATGCAGCGCCTGCTCGCCCTGACCCGCGCCGCGGCCGCGCGCGGCCCGGTGCTGCTGGCCGGCTCCAGCCTCGGCGCCTACATCTCCGGATGGGTATCGATGCAGGTGAAGCCGGCCGGCCTGTTCCTGATGGCGCCGCCGATCCGCATGGGACACGCCGAGCCGATGCAGGCCGCCGATGTACCGATCAGCATCATCCACGGCTGGGACGACGAATTGATCCCCGCCGCCGACGTCGTCGCCTGGGCCCAGCCGCGCCGTGCGCGCCTGCTGCTGGTCGACGACAGCCACCGGCTTTCGGCGCATGTCGAAGGCAGTGCGGAAGCCTTCGCGCGTCTGCTCGAACGAATCTGAGTAAGCACCACCATGAGTAAGTTTTACGCAAGCTGCGGCAAGGGCCTGGAATACCTGCTCGCCGACGAATTGATCGCGCTGGGCTGCCAGCGCGCGACCGCCGCGACCGCCGGCGTCAACGTCGAAGGCGAGTTGGCCGATGCGCAGCGCGCGGTGCTGTGGTCGCGCCTGGCCAGCCGGGTGCTGTGGCCGATCGCCGAATTCGACTGCCCCGACGAACACGCCTTGTATGCCGGCGTCGCCGCCGTGCCGTGGCCGGAGCACATGGAGAGCGTGCACACGCTCGCGGTCGATGCGCACGTCTCCGGCGAAGCCATCACCCATGCGCGCTACGCCGCGCAGCGGATCAAGGACGCGGTGGTCGACGTGATGCGCGCGCAAACCGGCGCGCGCCCCGACGTCGACACCGATGCACCCGACCTGCGCCTGAATTTCGTCCTGCGCAAGGGCCGCGGCATCCTCTCGATCGATCTCGGCGGCGGCTCCCTGCATCGGCGCGGTTGGCGCCAGAAGCAGGGCGAGGCGCCGCTCAAGGAAAACCTCGCTGCGGCGGTGTTGCTGCGAGGCGGCTGGCCGAAGGTCTACGCCCAGGGCGGCAGCCTGTTCGACCCGATGTGCGGCAGCGGCACCTTGCTGATCGAAGGCGCGCTCATGGCCGCCGACGTCGCGCCGGGCCTGCTGCGCCATGGCGCGTTGCCGCCGACCCGCTGGCGCGGTTTCGACTTCGCCGGCTGGCGCGCGCTGTGCGACGACGCGCGCACGCGCGAAGCCGCCGGTCGCGCGGCCCTGCGTCCGGCCTTCGCCGGCAGCGACGTCGACCCGCATGCGATCCGTTCGGCGCGCGACAACGAGGTCATGGCCGACCTGGCCGGCGTGATCGCATGGAACGTGGCCGCGGTCGAATCCCTGCAGACCCTGCCGCTGGCGCAAGCGCCTGCGCAGCCTGCCGACCGTCATCCCCGCGAAGGCGGGGATCCGGGGCTGCATCGCGATGAGACTTTGGGTATCGAGAAAAGCGGGGCCGGGCAGGAGCGTGGCTTCGATGAAACCGCTGCGGCGGTTGCGTACTCTGCCACCCCAGTTGGACTGGTCGTCTGCAACCCGCCCTACGACGCGCGCCTGGCCGCCGACCCCGCGCTGTACCGCGCGCTCGGCGAGGCGCTCAAGCGCCTGGTGCCGAGCTGGCGTGCGAGCCTGCTGTGCGGCGACGCCGCGCTGGCCCAGGCCACCGGTCTGCGCGCGGGCAAGAAGTACCAGATCTTCAACGGCGCGATCGAATGCGCGCTGATCGTCTGCGACCCGATCGCCCGCGTCGGCCATGCCGAACAGCGCGCCAAGGCCGAGGACGCCGCGCCGCAGCCTTTGTCGGAAGGCGCGCAGATGGTCGCCAACCGGCTGCGCAAGAACCTGCGCAAGCTCAAGTCCTGGCGCGAGCGCGAGGGGATCACCTGTTTCCGTGCCTACGACGCCGACCTGCCCGAGTACTCGGCGGCGATCGACGTCTACGCCAGCGACGAAGCCGAGCCGCGCACCTATCTGCACATCCAGGAATACGCCGCGCCGGCGGATATTCCCGAGGCCGACCAGCGTCGCCGCCGCAACGAGTTGTTCGCCGCCGCGCGCGAAGTGTTCGCGGTGCCGCGCGAACGCGTGGCGCTGAAGACCCGCAGCCGCGGTAAGGGCGGCAGCAAGTACGGTCAACTCGACCAGCGCGGCGAAGTGCTGGTCGTGCGCGAGGGCGCCGCGCGCCTGCGCGTAAACCCGTTCGACTATCTCGACACCGGCCTGTTCCTCGATCACCGGCCGATGCGCCTGCGCATCGCCGCCGAGGCGCGCGGCCGCCGTTTCCTCAACCTGTTCGGCTACACCGGCGCGGCGACCGTGCAGGCCGCGGTCGGCGGCGCCAACGAAACCACCACGGTCGACCTGTCGGCGACCTATCTGCAGTGGTGCGCCGACAACCTGCGCGAGAACGGCATGAGCGGGGCCCAGCACCGCCTGGTCCAGGCCGATGCGCTGGCCTGGCTGGAAGCCGACCGCAGCCGCTTCGACCTGATCTTCTGCGACCCGCCGACGTTCTCCAATTCCGCGCGCGCCGACGACTTCGACATCCAGCGCGAACACGTGCGCCTGCTGCGCGCCGCCGTCGCGCGCCTGGCCGATAACGGCGTGCTGTATTTTTCCAACAACTTCCGCCGCTTCCGCCTCGACACCGAGGCCGTCGCCCAGTTCGCGCAGTGCGAAGAAATCAGCGCCGAGACCATTCCGGTCGATTTCGCCCGCGATGCGCGCATCCATCGGTGCTGGCGAGTGGAGCCGCGTTGATGCGGTTGTCGGTGGTCCTGATCGCAACAGGCGGATGCTCCGCTGTGGAGTTCCAGCCATGAAGCCGCATCGCAAAGTCGGTACCTGGACGTTTTTCCGGCAGTGGCTCAAGAACCCGCTGCGCGTGGCCGCGGTTGCGCCGTCCAGCGCCGAACTGGCCGCGGCGATGATCGCCGAGCTGCCCGACGACGTGACCCGCGTGATCGAGCTCGGCGGCGGCACCGGCGCGATCACCCGCGCCTTGCTCGAAGCCGGCATTCGCGACGAAGACCTGCTGGTGCTTGAGCTCAACGAAGAGCTGCACGCGCATCTGCATCTGCGCTTCCCGCGCGTGCCGGTGCTGCTGGGCGATGCGCGCGAGCTACCGCAGCTCGCGCGCGAACACGGTTATCTCGAGCAAGGGCCGGCCGATGCGATCGTGTCCGGGCTCGGCCTGTTGACCATGCCGCACCCGCTGCAGCGCGACATTCTCAAGGCGGCGTTCGCCTGTCTCAAGGACGACGGCGTGTTCGTGCAGTTCACCTACGGCCCGGCCGCGCCGGTCGCCGATGCGGTCGCCCGCGCGCTGTCCCTGCAGGTGCGCCGCGGCGACTTCGTGCTGCGCAACGTGCCGCCGGCGACGGTGTTCGTATACTCGCGTATTCGCCGCTGAGCCGCAGATCCGGGGTAGGAGAGGCGCGAACTGCGACCGTGCCGTTTCAATCTGACGGCACGGTTGGCGTAGCCCCTGTAGGAGCGGCGTAAGCCGCGACCGCGCAGCCGGCGGCCTCCGGCGTTCCCTTAAAGACAAGTGCAGAGCTTCCGTCCGCTGGCGCGGCCGGGTTACTTTCTTTTGCTAAGCCCAAAAGTCCGTCTGGATTCCCTTCGGTCAAAGGTAACCAAAGAAAAGGGCTCTCCTTGCAAGGGCACAAGCCACGAGTGCGATGCTGTCGCCGGGATTTTTCGATAGGACATCCTTGTCCTATCGAAAAACGGCGCACGTCCTGTGCGCCGCCCTCCGGGTCTTCAGGCGTTCTCGCGAGTTCGGCGTCGCGCCAAGCTCATACGGCAACGGCAACGGTTGCCATGCTCTTAGGGTAGGAGCGGCGCAAGCCGCGACCGCGCAACCACGATCGCCCGCGCTGGCAGCCGTAGATTCGCGGTCGCGGCTTGTGACCGAAGGAAATCCAGTAGGACGCCGCTCCTACCCCTTGAACCGTCGTAGATGCAGGGCTGCTGTTGCTGTGCGCAGCCGAGCACTCGCGAAGGCACGAGAAGACCCGGAGGGCGGCGCGCAGGGATGCGCGCCGTTTTTCATCGGGACAGGGATGTCCCGTATGAAAAATCCCGGCGTCTGCACCGCTCGTGCGGGCCTGTGATTCAAAACAAAGCATTTTTCTTTGGTTATCTTTCTTTTGTTGCTTATGACAAAAGAAAGTAACCCGCCGCTTTAGTGGCGGAAGCTTTTAGCGTTTGATCTGGATCTGGATCTGGATCTGGATCTGGATCCAGGTCTAGCGGGAGCGATGCGACGCGAGAGCGAGCAGCGCGGTCGCGGCTCGCGGCGCTCCTACCCCGGCGAAAGCACGCCGCTTCGATCGACGACGACGGCGATGCCATCGCTGCGCATCCCGCGGTCGCGGCTTGTAACCGAAGGACATCCAGTAGGACGCCGTTTCTATCCTGGGCCTGCGTCCAATATCGTTCTAATTTTGTAACTGATGTTTGCAGTTTAGTCGATATTGTTCCATGTTTGTGGTGTCATCCTAGCGCCCATCGCCAATACGGCGCCCCGTCAGGAGATACCCCATGGCCACCGCCACCCACACCGCTTACGCCCGCGTCGGCCGCAAATTGCGCGGCCAGGCGACTTCCGACGGCGCCGGCGTCCGCCTGACCCGGGTCATCGGCGGCCCTCAGCTGCCCGATCTGGATCCGTTCCTGCTGCTCGATGAATTCGGCACCGACCGTCCCGAGGATTACCTGGCCGGTTTCCCGGAGCATCCGCACCGCGGTTTCGAGACCGTCACCTACATGCTCGACGGGCGCATGCGCCACCGCGACAACCACGGCAACGAAGGCGTGCTCGTGCCCGGCAGCGTGCAGTGGATGACCGCCGGTCGCGGCCTGGTGCACTCGGAAATGCCGGAGCAGGAGGCCGGGCGCATGCGCGGGTTCCAACTGTGGGTGAACCTGCCGGCGAGCGAGAAGATGACCGAGCCCAAGTATCAGGAGTTCGCGCCGGATCGCATCGTGCAACTGCGTCCGGCCGACGGCGTCGAGGTGAAGCTGATTGCCGGCCGCGTCGGCGAGGTCAGCGGCCCGATCGCGCAACCCGCGACCGATCCGGTGTATCTCGATATCGCCCTCGACGCCGATGCGCAGTGGGAGTACGAATTGCCCGAAGGCCACAACGCCTTCGTCTATGTCTACGAAGGCGGCATCGCCGTCGGCGACGGCGAGGATGCGCGCGAGATCGATGCGCAGGAGTTGGCGGTGCTGTCCGGCGGCCACTTGCTCAAGTTGCGCGATAGCGGCCGCGGCAGCCGTCTGATCGTCGTCGCCGGGCGACCGCTGCGCGAGCCGGTCGCGCGCTACGGCCCGTTCGTGATGAACACCAAGCAGGAAGTGATGCAGGCCTTCGTCGATTTCCAGGAAGGCAAGTTCTGAGGAAGCATGCTGGTCGCAACGAACGAAGGGCCACGCGCGAGCGTGGCCCTTCGCTTTCGCGCTGCCCTGATCGCAGCGACGGACGATTGCCTCGAAAAGAAAAGCCGCGTCTTTCGACGCGGCTTTTCGTTACTGCATGAGCGGGCGGCTCAGTCCTTGCCGAGCCAGCGGTACACCGCGCCGCCGAGCAGGCCGCCGACGATGGGCGCCACCCAGAACAGCCACAGCTGGCTGATCGCGGCGCTGCCGGCGAACAGGGCCACGCCGGTCGAACGCGCCGGGTTCACCGAAGTGTTGGTGACCGGGATGCTGATCAGGTGGATCAGGGTCAGGCCCAGGCCGATCGCGATCGGGGCGAAGCCGGCCGGTGCGTTCTTGTGGGTGGCGCCGAGGATGATGATCAGGAACATCGCGGTCATGATCACTTCGGTCAGCAGGGCGGCGTGCATCGAGTAGCCGCCCGGCGACATCAGGTCGAAGCCGTTGCTGGCGAAGGTGCCGGCCGCGTTCGGGTCGTGGACGAAGCTGGGGCTGCCGCTGGCGATCTGCCACAGGATGAAACCGGCGAGCAGGCCGCCGAGCACCTGCGCGACGATGTAGGGGATCAGATCCTTGGCTGCGAAACGGCCGCCGGCCCACAGGCCGAAGCTCACCGCCGGATTGAAGTGGCCGCCGGAAATATGGCCGAGGGCGTAGGCGCCGGTCAGCACGGTCAGGCCGAAGGCCAGCGAGACGCCTAGCAGGCCGATGCCGAGCGGGTTGCCGTCGCCGCCGAAATTCGCTGCGAGCACGGCGCTGCCGCAACCGCCGAGCACCAGCCAGAACGTACCGATGAACTCCGCACCGAGTCGCTTGATCATGATCGTCTTCCTTTTGAGTTATGGGCTTGCACACGGCCCAGGGTCGGACGAGCGCCCTGTTCAGCCAGGGAACGATACGCCACGACCCCATTCAGCCAGGCCGATTCTCATGCTGGCTGACAACTCAAAAATGCGCAACCCGTCACAAAACGGTCGCGGGGCCAGCAAACCGCGACCGCAGTCAAATCGGCTCGGAAAACAGACCCCGCGACGTGCTATTTAGTGCTGCTCAGTCGCGTCGAGGGAAATCGCAGGCCCTCGGTCTGGCCGATGACCTCCCGCAGTTGCTCGGGCGACGTCGCCTGCATCCAGATATGCGCATGCTTGCCGTTGCCGATATCGAGCAAGGTTTCGCGCACCTGGATGTTGGGCTTGCCGGCGAGTTCGCCGCGGTACCAATGCATGGCCTTGCCGTCGATCGTGCTGGCTTCGGCGCGATCGCTGCGCTTGGGCTCGAACGGCGACTTGGAGGCTATGTAGAGGCCGAAGGCTTCCGACTGGTCGGCACGCAGTGCGCGACAGAAGTCGGAATCGGCGCCTGCACGGTGTTCCCAGTGCAGGCCCGAATCGGCCGGTAGAAACGGACAGGCGCCTGAAGCGGCGGGTTCTTGCGCAGACGCACACACGACGAACACCAACGCCAGCCACGGCAATGCGTGCTGGCTCTTTACCCTTGACTTCACGATCGTCCCCCTGGAACCCGATTAGGTCAAAACGGTGCTGGAGCCTTTCAGCCCTGTGACCATAGTCCACTTCGGAGGCGTTGACAAACGTTACGTCATCGTTCAGGTAGAGGAATAAATTCGTGCTCGCCGACGATCTCGCCGAATCGTCCCTCGGCCCAATCCAGCTTGGCCTGTTCGATCCGCTCGCGCGAGCTTGAGACGAAGTTCCACCACAGGTGGCGCGGCCCATCCAGCGGTTCGCCGCCCAGCAGCATGGCCTTGAGCGGGGTCTTGGCGCGCAGGCGCGGGCGGGTGCCGGGGTCGAGCACGACCAGGTGCCGCGCCGGCAGGTCGGCGCCGTCGAGCTGGGCCTCGCCCTCGAGCAGGTACAGCGCGCGCTCGGCGTGGCTGTCCTCGATGTCGAGCTCGGCGCCGGGGTCGAGGTCGATGGCGACGTAGAGGGTGTCGGCGAACACCCGCACCGGCGACTCCTCGCCGAAGCCGCGCCCGGCGACGATGCGCAGCCAGGCGCCGTCGCGACGCTGCTGCGGCAGGGTCGCGGCCGGATGGTGGTGGAAGGCCGGCGCGGTCTCCTCGAACGAGCGCGGCAGCGCCACCCAGGTCTGCATGCCGTGCAGCGGGTGGCCGCTGGCGCGCGGCGCCTGCGGGGTGCGTTCGGAGTGGGCGATGCCGCGGCCGGCGGTCATCCAGTTGACGTCGCCCGGGTTGATGTCCTGGACGCTGCCCAGGGTGTCGCGATGGCCAATCGAGCCGGCCCACAGGAAGGTCACCGTGGCCAAGCCGATATGCGGATGCGGGCGCACGTCGATGCCCTGGCCGGGCTCGAACACGGCCGGGCCGATGTGGTCGACGAACACGAAGGGGCCGACCGACCGCGCCTGGATGCTCGGCACGGCGCGGCGGACTTCGAACCCGCCCAGGTCGTGGACGCGCGGGGCGACGATCGTGGTCATGGCACGGACTCCTGCAGGGGTATGCCGGCAGGTTCGCATGTCTTTTATGCAATCAGGCGCACGGCACTGAAACTCGGTGTTGCACGAAAGAGGCTGGGAATCGCGTTCGCCTCAGCGCGCCTTGCGGTTATTCGGCGTCGACCTTGAGCGTCGCATTCGGCGGTTCGGCGAAATCCAGGCCCTGCACTTCGATGCGCCAGCCGCCGGCGTTTTTACGCGCATCGCTGACGGTGTTGAAGCTCAGCGCCGATTTCGCGCCGTCGGCGCCGGTCCACTCGAACTCCAGCACGGCATCGCCGGCCCAGACGCATTGCACCTTCGGCGGGCAACGCGAGTCGGCGCTGATCGCGACGAAGCGCAGTTGCGAACGGTCCGGCAGGCGGGCCGACTCGCCGCGTGCCAGGCTGAAGGCCTGGCCAGGCGTTGCGGTCTTCGGTGCGGCGGCGTTCTGGCCGGCATGGGCGCAGGCGGTCAGGGCGAGTACGCCGCTCAACAGCGCGGCGGCGAGCGGGGCGGCGGGGAGCATGGGACGCATCGGCGACTCCGTTGAATCACAGGGCGGTCCGGCGGAACCGCGGTCGAGCCAGTCTAGGCCGCCGCGGGCGGGTGCCCAAGCGAGCGGCGTCACCGATCCCGGGTTTGCTCGAAGCTCGCCTGTCCCTGCGCGTCGATGCGCACGACCATGCGGCGGTCGAATTCGGTTTCCGGCATCGGCGCGACGTCGCAGGCGCACAAAGCGGCGGCGATCGCGGGTGCGGTGTTGCTGTGGCCGACTACCAGCACCGTGCCGTCGCGATGATCGCGGCGTAAGGAGGCGGCGAAGTCGGCCGCGGCCTGCTTGGCGTCGTAGCGCGTCGTCGTCAGCCCGTGCGCGCGCGCGGTCGGTTCGCCGGTCTGCTGGGTGCGGCGATACTCGGTGGCATAAACCGCGCGCATCGGCGCTTGCGCCAGTGAAGCGGCGAGGCGTTCGGCGCGCGCCTGTCCGGCTTCGCTGAGCGAGGGGTCGCGCGGGTCGTCCGTACTCTTTTCGGCGTGGCGCACGACCACGTAGGTGAGCAGCGTTTCCGGCTCGGCCGGCCGGGTCGCGCAGCCGCCAAGCGCGAGGCTCAGGGCGAGGGCGGTGGTGCAGATGATCGAGCGCATGGCGTGTCCTCGCTGGGATTCAATCGCGGAGCAGGTCGGCGCCGGCCTGGGCGATCGCGCCGTCCTGCGCCGCTTGCGCGCCGGATACGCCGATGCCGCCGATGACCTGTTCGCCGAGCAGCAAGCGTACGCCGCCTTCGATCGGGGTGATGCCGGGCAGGCCGAGCACGACCATGTTGCCGTCGCCGAGCAGTTTCTGATGGAACGCGGTGTCGCGGCGATAGTTGGCTGCGTGCACGGCTTTGCCGATGGCGACCTCGACGCTGGAGTTAGGGCTGCCGTCCATGCGCTGGAAATGCAGCAGGCGGCCGGCCTCGTCGACGATCGCGATGGCGACGTTGAGGCCGTCGGCGCGCGCCTTGTCCTCGGCCGCGGCGGCGATTCGCCTGGCCGCGGCGAGGTTGAGCACGCTGCGCTGCGTCAGTTGCGTCTTCAGCGGCGGCGCCGCAGCGGCTGGAGTGGCGAGGACGAGCAGCAGCGGGGCGAGCAGAAGCGGGAGGTGGGGCATGGGGCGCTCGGGCCTGGAAGGTAAGCGGAGCGTAAGAGGCGCGCGGGTGGTGCGGGAGTGTCTTTTGTACTGGCGTGGGTTGAGCGTTGGAGGTGTTCTCGCTGTGTTTGCTTGGAAGAGCTAAGGCCAAAGCAAATCCCCTCTGGCCCCCTCTGCAAAGGGGGAACTCTACGGGTAAGGAGGCAGTGCTGTGGCGTTCTGGGTGCTATCGGCAGGCTTCGCTGCTCGGCAGGCGCCTTGGCGCTTCGACAGGCCCACCAAGGAAGCGGCTCTTCCCGACACACGAGAAATAGTTCCCCCCTTTGCAAAGGGGGGCTAGGGGGGATTTGCTTTAGCCCGCGGCTCTCCCAAAAAACGGCGGAGAGCCATCTTCCGCGCGGAGCCCGCGCCCGCTCAGTGCTTCTTGTCGAGCAACATCAACAAACCCTTCGCCGCCGCCAGGCGCGCCGGCGCATCCGGCAGGTCCAGTTTGAGCCTGAGTTTGTCCGGGCCGTCCATCTGGTACAGCTTCGGCTGCCCCTGGATCAGCTTGATGATCGACATCGGGTCGACGTTCGGGCGTTCGACGAATTGCACGCGGCCGCCCTTTTCGCCGAGGTCGAGTTTGCGGATGCCCAGGTCGGTCGCGATCAGCTTGAGTTCGGCGACCGCGAACAAATGCTTGGCCGCATCCGGTAGCAGGCCGAAGCGGTCGATCATCTCGACCTGCAACTCGCGCAGTTCCTCGTCGCTGCGCGCGCCGCTGACGCGTTTGTACAAAGTCAGGCGGGTGTGCACGTCGGGCAGGTAGTCGTCGGGGATCAAGGCCGGAATATGCAGTTCGACTTCGGCGCCGCGCGCGTCGGTCGAGTCGACGTCGGGCAGCTTGCCCTGGCGGATCGAACGCACCGCGCGTTCGAGCAGCTCGGTGTACAGGCTGAAACCGACCTCGGCCATCTGCCCGCTCTGGTCCTCGCCGAGCAACTCGCCGGCGCCGCGGATTTCCAGGTCGTGGGTGGCCAGGGTGAAGCCGGCGCCGAGTTCGTCCATCGAGGCGATCGCTTCCAAACGCTTTTGCGCATCGGGGGTGATCGAGCGCTTGTCCGGAATCACCAGATACGCGTAGGCGCGGTGGTGCGAACGGCCGACCCGGCCGCGCAACTGGTGCAATTGCGCCAGGCCGAACTTGTCGGCGCGGTTCATGATGATGGTGTTGGCGTTCGGGATGTCGATGCCCGACTCGATGATGGTCGTGCACAGCAGGACGTTGAAGCGCTGCTTGTGGAAGTCGAGCATCACGCTTTCGAGTTCGCGCTCGGCCATCTGGCCGTGGGCGACGCCGATGCGCGCCTCCGGCACCAGTTCTTCGAGCTGGCGCTTCATGCGGCCGATGCTCTCGACGTCGTTGTGCAGGAAATACACCTGGCCGCCGCGCGCGAGTTCGCGCTGGAACGCCTCGCGCAGCTGCATGTCGTCCCAGGGCACGACGAAGGTCTGCACGGCCAGGCGATGCGCCGGCGGGGTCGCGATGATGCTGAGGTCGCGCAGCCCGGCCATGGCCATGTTGAGGGTACGCGGGATCGGCGTGGCGGTCAGGGTCAGCAAATGGACGTTGGCGCGCAGCGCCTTCAGCGCCTCCTTCTGGCGCACGCCGAAACGCTGCTCTTCGTCGACGATGACCACGCCGAGGTCCTTGAAGCGCACGTCGGGCTGCAACAAACGATGAGTACCGACCACGACATCGATCTTGCCCTCGCTGACTTTCTCCAGCTCGGCCTTGATCTCCTTGGCGCTCTTGAAGCGCGACAGCACCTCGACCTTCAACGGCCAATCGGCGAAGCGGTCGCGCATGGTGCGGTAGTGCTGTTCGGCGAGCAGGGTGGTCGGCACCAGCACCGCGACCTGCTTGCCGGCGGTCGCGGCGACGAAGGCCGCGCGTACCGCGACCTCGGTCTTGCCGAAGCCGACGTCGCCGCAGACCACGCGGTCCATCGGCTGGCTGCTGCTGAGGTCGCGGATCACCGCTTCGATCGCCGAGTGCTGGTCCGGGGTTTCCTCGAACGGGAAGCCGGCCGCGAACGGCTCGTACATCGAGCGGTCGACATCGAGCGCCAGGCCGGCGCGCGCCTGGCGCTTGGCCTGGATCTCGAGCAGTTCGGCGGCGACGTCGCGGACTTTCTCGGCCGCCTTGCGCTTGGCCTTGGTCCATTGCTCGCCGCCGAGCGAGTGCAGCGGCGCGGTTTCGACCGAGGCGCCGGAATAGCGGCTGATCAGGTGCAGCTGCGCGACCGGCACGTACAACCGGTCGCCCTTGGCGTATTCGATCTCGAGGTATTCGCCCGGCTGGCCGCCGGCTTCGAGCACGATCAGGCCGCGGTAACGGCCGACGCCGTGGTCCTCGTGCACGATCGGCGCGCCTTCGGACAACTCGCCGAGGTCGCGGATGATCGCTTCGGGTTCGCGGCCGACGCGCTTGCGCCGGCGCGGCTGCGCGGCGCGTTCGGGAAACAGCTGGCGTTCGGTCAGGATCGCCAGCGGCGGTTCGACCACGGCGAAACCGTCGTCGAACGGCGCCACCGCGATGGCGAAGCGGCTCGGCGAGGCGCTGTTGGCGAACGCGTTCCAGTCGGCGACCACGTCCGGCTTCAGGCCCGCGGCCTGCAACACTTCGAGCAGGGCCTCGCGCCGGCCGGCGGTGTCGGAGGCGATCAGCACGCGGCCGGGGTAGCTGGCCAGGAACGACTTCAACGCTTCGGCGGGAGCGGCGTCGCGCGCCGCGACCGGCAGAGTCGGCGCCGGCTGGTCGCCGAGCGCGAGCGCCTTGGTGCGTTGCGGATGCTGTTCGCCGCACAACTCGATGCGCGCGCCTTCGTTGAGCTTTTCGCGCAGGCCGACCGGGGTCAGGTAGAGCGTGTCGGGCGGCAGCAGCGGGCGTTCGAGATCGTGCCGGCGCTGCTCGTAGCGTTCGCCGGTCTGGGCCCAGAACGCGTCGGCGGCGTCGAGCGCGCCGTCGGCGATTACCGGCAGCACGCGTTCGTCGAGGTAGTCGAACAGGGTTGCGGTCTGCTCGAAGAACAGCGGCAGGTAGTACTCGATGCCCGAGGGCGCGATGCCCGACTTGAGATCCTGGTACAGCGCGCTGCGCCGGGTGTCGAGGTCGAAACGTTCGCGCAGCGCATCGAGCGCGCGCTTGAGCGAGGCATCGTCGAGCGGCACTTCGCGGCCCGGCAACAGCCGCACCGCATCGATCTTGTCGAGCGAGCGTTGCGACTCGGGATCGAAGGCGCGGATGGTCTCGATCTCGTCGTCGAGCAACTCGACCCGGAACGGCGAGTCGGCGCCCATCGGGTAGACGTCGAGCAGGCCGCCGCGCACGGCGAAATCGCCCGGGTCCAACACTTGCGGCACGTGCCGGTAACCGGCCGATTCGAGCCGGCGCTTTTCCGCGTCCAGGTCGAGGCGTTGGCCAACCGCGACGTCGAAGCTGCCGCCGACCACGTGGCGCAGCGGTGCGAGCCGTTGCAACAGCGTCTGCACCGGCACCACGACGATGCCGCGCTTGAGCGTCGGCAGGCGATGCAAGGCCGCCAGACGCTGCGAGACGATGTCCGGGTGCGGACTGAACAGATCGTAGGGCAGGGTTTCCCAGTCCGGGAACGGCAGCACCGGCATGGCGCCGTCGCTGGCGCCGTCGCGGCCGAGCAGGGTGCGCAGATCGGATTCGAGCTGGTGCGCGCCGTGGTTGTCACGCGCGATCGCGAGCAGGGGGCCGTCGTGCTCGGCGGCGGCGCGGGCGATCGCCCAGGCCAGGGCGGAAGGCGAGGCCGGCGCACGCCACCAGGCGCGCTGCTGGCCGATCTTGGGCAGCAGGGACACGGGAGAGGGAGATGATTTCATGGAGTCGGCTAGTTTAGTGGATCGGCCGCGACTGCCGGGCGGGCGGCTGCGCGCTTTGCGCAGGCGATCTGTGCGAGCTTGTTTTTCTGCGCGATCGGTGCCGCTGCGCGGGGCTTGCGTCCGCCGAGTGGATGACGAGCGGGACGATGCGGTCCGCCGCAGGCGCGGCTGCGGTTGCCGCTATCAAGCGTTGTGCCGTTTCCGGCCGTTGGCTCAGTCTGGTGTGCGATCAGGGCTCGTGCGGCGAACGAATCGATCACCGCAGGCGCGGACGATGACCGGGACGACGAAGTGGCGCGCCGGGCGCTCGGCACCGGCGGCGTGGGTCGGACAGCCCCGTGGCGCTCAGGGTTCGTTGCTGTCGTCGGTCGGGTGGTCGCCGATCTTGCGTACGCCGGCCTGCTGCTCGGCCGCGCGTGCGGCCTTCGAGCGCAGATCCAGTACCACCCGGATCAGGCCCGGCGAATCCTGCTGGAACTCGCGCTCGAAGCCGAGCGACTGCGCCAGCGACAGCATCGGGGTGTTGTGCTCGAACACCTCGCCGTACAGGCGATGCACCTTCTTGCCGCGCGCCCATTTGACCAGGCGCGTCATCAGATAGCGGCCCAGCCCCATGTTGGCGATGTAGCGGCTGACCAGGATCGCGAACTCGGCGTCGTGGCTGCGCTCGTCGATGGCGACGCGGGCGACCGCGCCGACCAGGGCTTCGCCGGGAGGCAAGGGTTCGGCTGCGACCAGGGCGAACTCGGTGCGCGGATCGATCCGAGTGAAGCGCTCGGCCATTTCCGGCGTGAGTTCTTTCAGCGCGTAGAGGAATCGCTGCCGCACCTCATCGGGTTGCAGCAGAGTGAAGCCCGCTCGCAAGGGCTCGGCATCTTCCGGACGCACCGGACGAATCAATACTTCGCGTCCGTTGGGAAGACGCTGGCGTTCATGCCAGGGCGGCAAACGTTCACGCGTGGCCATGGTCGGATATTGGCACATTGTGACGGACTTCGCCCTTCATCTTTAGGCTCGGTTGACGCCGGTCCGACCGGCGGCATGCCGTAGCCCGCAATTCCACGGTCGAGAGGCGAAAGGCGGGGCCCTCGCGACAATGTGCTTGAGGTTACTTTTTCTTGACGCAATCGATGCTTGAAATGAGAATTGCTCGCATCATGCCGCCGACTCGCCGGCCTGACAACCGCCTCTAAGGCCAGCCAGACGCCCGCGCCGCCGGGCTCAGCCAGATGCCGCCCTGCCGCCGCCCGACCGGACGATGCCTCGCCCGTGTCTGCGGCTGTGTCGCGCCTGTGCGCAGGCGCCCGGGGCGCCGCCGATCCCTTCTCCCAGCTTCGGACTACCCCTGATGACGTTTTCGCATTCGCTGCGCCCGCTTCCGCCTCGTCCGCACCGTCTCGCCCGAGGGCTGCTGGTCGCGCTGACCGCACTGACCGCGGGCACGGCCTGCGCCGACGACGCCGAGCGCGAGGCCAAGCGCCTGGACTCGGTGGTCGTGATCGCCGACCGCGCCACCACCGCGACCAAGACCGATACGCGTCTGATCGAAACCCCGCAGGCGATCAGCGTGATCACCGCCGAGCAGGCCGCCGACCGCGGCGTGCAGAACCTGCAGGAGACCCTGCGCTATTCCGCCGGCGCCTACAGCGAGGCCTACGGCCTGGACACGCGCAGCGACGGTTCGCTGGTGCGCGGCTTCTCGCCGGTGTCCTTCCTCGACGGCATGACCCGGCAGATCGGCTCCAGCCTGGTGCCGCGTCCGGAGGTCTATACGATGGAACGCGCCGAGCTGCTGCGCGGGCCCTCGTCGATGCTGTACGGCGCCGGCGGTTCCGGCGGCGTCTTCAACCTCGTCAGCAAGCGCCCGCAGTTCCAGAGCGCCGGCGAAATCGGCCTGAGCTACGGCAGCCACCAGCGCAGGCAACTGCAGTTCGACCTGACCGGCCCGCTCGACGAGGCCGGCACCGTCGCCGGCCGCATCGTCGGCGTGGCGCGCGATGCGCAGCAACAGACCGACCGCATGCCCGACGACCGCCTGGTGCTGGCGCCTTCCTTGACCTGGCGCATTTCCGACGCGACACAGCTGACCTTCCTTGGCCTGCTGCAAAAGGACGAGAGCGGATCGAGCCAACAGTTCCTGCCGGTGGTCGCGACCTTGCGCGCGGCGCCGGGCCGGCGCTTGCCGAACCATCGTCTGCTCGGCGAGCCCGACGCCGACCGCCTCGACAGCCGCCAGGCCAGCGCCACCGTGTTGTTCGAGCACGCCTTCTCCGATGCGCTGCGCTTCAACAGCAGCCTGCGCTACGCCAAGTCGCGCACCGACTTCACCGAGATCTATCCGGACGTCTACTCCAATCCGGCCAATCCCTTCATCGACGCGGAAGGACGGGTGCTGCCGCGCTCGGCCTACATCAGCAATCCGCGTATCGACACGCTGACGGTCGACAACAACGTCCAGGTCGATTTCGCCACCGGTGCCTTGCGCCATACCGTGCTCGCCGGCGTCGACTACCTGCGCTTTCGCCAGACCGCGATGACCGGCTTCGGCGCGACCACGCCGATCGACGCCTATGCGCCGGTCTACGGGAACTACGTGCTGCCCGCACTTGCGCCGCAGCCGCGCCAGGACCAGACCCAGGTCGGCGCCTACGTGCAGGACCAGATCCGCTGGGGCGAGCGCGTCACCGCCGTGCTCGGCGCGCGCCGCGACCGCGCCCGCACCCAGGTCGGCGATCAGCCGCGCATCGAGGATTACGCCACCAGTTACCGCGCCGGCCTGATCGTCGATGCCGGCCGCGGCTTCTCGCCGTACTTGAGCTACAGCGAGTCGTTCCTGCCGATCGGCAGCCTGGATTTCTTCAGCCAGCCGTTCAAGCCGCAGGAAGGGCGCCAGTACGAGATGGGCGTGAAATGGCAGCCGCGCGAGCAGACCCTGGTGACCCTGGCGGTGTACGACATCCGCGAAAAGAACCGCCAGACCAACGACCCGGAGAACGTGCTCAACTCGGTGCAGACCGGCGAGGTCAGTTCCAAGGGCGTCGAGCTCGAGGCCAGCCATACCCTGGCCAACGATTTCTACGTCACCGCGAGCTACAGCTACAACGAAGCCGAAGTGACGCGCAGCAACTTCGCCCCCGAGGTCGACCGCCAGCTCGCCGACGTGCCGAAGGAACTCGCTTCGGTCTGGGGCGTGAAGCAGTTCGACTGGGGCGACAGCGGCCGCATCCGCCTGGGCGCCGGCGTGCGCCACGTCGGCTCGACCCTGTCGATCGGCGGCAACGGCAGCCTGCGCACGCCGGGCTACACCCTGGCCGATGCGCTGGTTTCCTTCGATCTGCCGCAGTGGTCGTTCACGCTCAACCTGACCAACCTGGCCGACAAACAGTACTACGCACCGTGCCGGGCGTTCGGCGACTGCTTCGCCGGCAACGGCCGCAACGTCGCCGGCACGGTGACCTACCGGTTCTGAACCCCTGGGGCGCTTCCGACTCCTGGCCGCGCGACCGCCCGGGTCGCGCGTCGAAGCGGCTTCCCTGCGAAGGCGGGGAGGCCGCGGCCCGTCCCGCCGCAGGCGCGGGCCGAGGGCGACGAGGCCGGCCCGGACCGTGGCGCAGCGGCTTGGTTGCGCCGGTTGCGGCTGCGCAGTGGCCTCGCATAGGCCTCGCATCGGCCTTAATCGGCAATGTTAGACTTCGCCGCTGAACCTCAAGGAGCAACGTTGTCATGGCCGGTGGTGGCGATTCGACCCGCGCAATTCTGTTCGCACTTGGTGCCAATTTCGCCATCGCGGTATCCAAGGGCGTGGCGGCGTACTTCACCGGTTCCAGCGCGATGCTGGCCGAGACCGTGCACTCCCTGGCCGACTGCGGCAACCAAGGCCTGTTGATCCTGGGCCTGAAGCAATCCAAGCGACCGCCGTCGCCGGACTATCCGCTCGGCTACGGCAAGGCCATCTATTTCTGGTCGTTCCTGGTTGCGGTGATGTTGTTCACCGTCGGCGGCATGTTCTCGCTGTACGAGGGCATCCACAAACTGCAGCACCCTGAACCGCTCAAGCAGTGGTGGTGGGCGGCCGGCGTGCTGACCTTCGGCATCGTCGCCGAGGCGGTATCGATGCGAGCCTGCCTGCAGGAAGTCGCCAAGGCCCGCGGCCAACGTTCGTTGTGGCAGTGGTTCCGCGAGAGCCGTCAGGCCGAACTGGTGGTGATCTTCGGCGAAGACCTGGCGGCGTTGCTCGGTCTGGTGGTGGCGCTCGGCGCGGTGCTGCTCGCGGTGGCGACCGGCAACCCGATCTGGGACGCCATCGGCACCATCTGCATCGGCGCGTTGTTGATCATCGTCGCGGTGTTCGTGGCGATCGAGGTCAAGGCGATGTTGATCGGCCAGAGCGTCGATCCGCAGCGCCAACAGCAGATCCGCGAGTTCCTCGACGGCCGCCCGGAAATCGCCCGCGTGATCAGCCTGATCACCTTGCAGCTCGGCAACGAGGTGATGGTTTCGGTGCAGGCGCAGATGCGCGAGGAACAGAGCGTGGCGGCCCTGACCGACCAGATCAACACGGTCGAGCGGGCGATGAAGCAGGCCTTCCCGGAAGTGCGCTGGAGCTTCTTCGAGCCGGATTCGAAGTCCGGCGACTGAGCCGGCGGCAACGGCACGAGGCCGTGCCGGGACGATCACGATCGAGCCGGAAGCGTTCGCGCTTCCGGCTTTTTCTTGGCCGCGATCTTCGCCGTGGCCGTTCTCGGCGATACTCTGCGCAGGCGACGTAGCCTAGGGATGGCGGGCAGGCGATGAAGACGGGAACCGCGGTGTTGTTGTCGATGGCGATCGTGGTCGCTGGCATCGCCGCGACCGCCGGCGTGGGTTACGCGGTGTATCGCAATATCGAAGGCCAGATTGAGAAGGGCGCGGCGCAGGCCAGGGCCGACGCCGGCCTGCCGGACGACGGCGCGGAAACGCCGGGTTGCGCCAAGGCCGACGACGACGCCCAGGCCAAGGCGGTGCTCGCGCCGGCCGACGAGGCCCTGGGCAAGACGCAACGGCCGGTGGCGCGGATCGAGTTGAGCGCCTTGGCGCGCGACGATACCGGCCTCAGCAAGGTCGGCGGCCGGCCCTATTGGGCGGCCGGGCACGACTATCCGCGCGACGGCAAGGGCCAGCCCTTGTTCCTGCTGGCCCAGGTCAATCTGGCCGAAGTGCCGAAGATGCCCGGCTACCCGGAGCGCGGCATGTTGCAGTTCTTCATCTCCGGCGACGATTACTACGGCGCTGCGCTCGACGACGCCCACGGCCAGGGCCGCATGGACGCGCTCGCCAAGCAGACCGGTTTCCGCGTGGTCTTTTGGCCGGAACTGTCGGCCGCGGCGATCGCGCCGCCGAAGGCGACGACCGGGGCCGATTCGCTGCCGTTCGACCCGGCTAAACCGCAGCGCATGCGCTTCACCGCCGACCACGAGACCATCGGCGCCAACGACGCGCATTTCGGGCAGGCGCTGGAGGGTGGGGTCGAGCCGTTGATCGAGCGTTATCGCGGCGAGCATCCCGACGCGACCGAGGAAGAGCTGCAGGATGCGCTCAGCGCGTATCTATCGCGTTCCGGCCACAAGCTCGGCGGCTATCCCGACTTCACCCAGAGCGACCCGCGCGAGTCCTCGGACCGGCGCCTGTTGCTGTTCCAGCTCGACAGCGACGACGCTCTGATGTGGGGCGATTCGGGCATCGCCAACTTTTTCATCGACCCCGACGACCTCGCCCGCGCCGATTTCAGCCGCGTCTCCTATCACTGGGACTGCTATTGAGCGCGCCCGGCCTGCGCCGCTATCGGGTCGAGGATCGCGCCGCCTGCCTGGCCTTGTTCGACGGCAACATGCCGGAGTATTTCGCCGCGGTCGAACGCGATGAATTCATCGAGACCCTCGACGAGATCGACGATGGGATCGCTGTCTATTGGGTGATCGAGCTGGAAGGCGAGGGCATCGTCGCCTGCGGCGGTTATGCGGCCACCGACGAGGACGCCAGCATCGCGGTGCTGTTCTGGGGCATGGTCCGCCGCGACCTGCACCGGCGCGGGATCGGCGAGCGCCTGTTGCTGGAGCGCCTGCGCCGCATCGATGCCGACCCGGCGTTCGCCGCGACCGTGCTCGAGACCACCCAGCACAGCCGCGCCTTCTACGCCCGCCATGGTTTCCAGGCGGTGCGCGAACAACGCAATGGCATCGCACTGGGCTTGGACCTGATCGATATGCGCCGGCCGCGTGCCGGCGCCGGGCCGAACGGTGCCGGTTGAGCTCCAACGGCTCGCTCGGGCGATGGCTGCCCAGGCCGCTGGGTAAGGCCGAAGACCGGAGAGAGCGCACTCTCCCCGGTCGTGCCGCGATCGCGATCGATCAGGGCAGGATGCAGCCGCAGCGGCGATAGCATTGCGAGTAGGTCAGGTAGCACTGGGTGCCGCCGTTGTTCTCGCAGTTGGTCAGTGCGGTCTCGCAGCCGAGCCGGCAGGTGTTGTTGCAGCCGGCGGCGCCGGCGGTCGACGCCATGCCGATGCCGAACGCGAACGCGCAGATCGCAAGGAACGAAATCTTCTTCCTGGACATTCGAACTCCCTCTCCATTCGCCCTTCAGTGGGCCCGGGAGTGATACGCCGGGATCCGAGCGCGTCGCAAGCGGCCAATCGCGGCCAAGCGGGCACCACGGCGAACCACGCCGCCGTCGATTCGGCCGGGTTTTACCGAAGTTTCGGCGCTTGCCGGCCAGCGTTCGCCGTCCACGCTCGGCGCGCGGCGATGCGGCGAATGCAATCGCAGGTGGTCATCGAAAGCCAGGGCGCCTCGGCGTCTCGCTGCATTGCAGCGAGGTATCGCAGGGAGCTTGCGCGATGCTTCGAGGTGCCTCAGTCGGCCTGCTTGAGCCAGGTCACCGCCGCCGATGCATCCGCGGTCTCAGCCAGCGTGCGTGCCAGCACCGACAGTGCGGCCCGCAGCGTCTGGTCGAACTGCCACGGCGGATTGAGCAGCAGCAGGCCGCTGCCGTTCATGCGCAGCGGCGAATCGTCGGCGCGCACCAGCAGCTCGGCGGTCAGGATCGACTTGGCCGGCAAGGTCGCTGCGCGGCGGTAGAACGGCTGCAGGGCGCGGCGTCGCTTGATCGGGTACCACAGCACGTAACAGCCCTGCGGCCAGCGGGCGAGGGCGTCGCGCAGCGCGCCGAGGGCGGTGTCGAATTCTTCGAGCTGGGCCTCGTAGGGCGGGTCGATCAGGACCAGGCCGCGGTTGTAGCGGGTCGCGCCGATCTTCGGCGGCAGCATGGCCTTCATCGCCGCGTAGCCGTCGCGCGCGTGCACCGCGATGCGCTGATCGGCCTTGAAGTGGTGCTCCAACTGGCTCGCTTCTTCCGGCTGCAGCTCGCAGGCGGCGATGCGGTCGTCCTCGCGCAAGGCATGCGCAAGCAGCCAGGGCGAGCCGGGATAGGCCGAGGGGCCGTGCTCGTTGCGGCAGGCGCGCACCGCGGCCAGGTAGCGGGTGATCGCAGCCTGTTTCGGCGCCTCGGCCAGCAGCCGGCCGATGCCGCCCTCGGCTTCGCCGGTGCGCAGCGCCGAATTGCCGTCGAGCGGATACAGGCCGCGCCCGGCATGGGTATCCAGGGCGAACAGCGGCGCGGGCTTGACGGTCAGGGCATCGCACAGGGCCAGCAGGGCGACGTGCTTGAGCACATCGGCGTGATTGCCGGCATGGAAGGCGTGGCGATAGTTCATTGAGGCCGTGATTCGGGATTCGGGAGAGGGGATTCGGAACAGTGCCGGCGGGTCGGCATACGACACCGGGGGGCGTGACGCCGAAGGGCATTATGGGGCCATAGCCGCCGTGGCGTTTTCCGGGGGCGGCAGCCGGAGGCCCGGCAAGGCATCATGGGCGGCATAACTGCTCTTTCGACTCCCTAATCCCGATTCCCGATTCCCGGCCCTATGCGCATCCTGCTCGTCGAAGACGAATCCGCCATTGCCGACACCGTGCTCTATGCCTTGCGCGCCGAAGGGTTCGAGGCGGTGCACTGCCTGACCGGCGGCGAAGCCCTGCGCGAGGCCGCGCGGGTCGCCTTCGACCTGGCCGTGCTCGACATCGGCCTGCCCGACATCGGCGGCTTCGCCTTGTGCCGCGAGCTGCGCCGCGGGCGCGACCTGCCGGTGATCTTCCTGACCGCGCAGAACGCCGAGGCCGACCGCATCCTCGGCCTGGAGATCGGCGCCGACGATTACGTCACCAAGCCGTTCTCGCCGCGCGAGCTGGCCACGCGCGTGCGCGTGGTGCTGCGGCGCGCGCGCGGCGGCGCGGCCGAGACCGCGGCGGTCGAGGACGGTTTCGTCCATGACCTGGAAGGCAAGCGCATCCGCTACCGCGGCCAGGCCCTGGACCTGACCCGCTACGAATACGGCCTGCTGGCGGCCCTGTTGCAGCGCCCGGGCGCGGTGTTGTCGCGCGCGCAGCTGATGGACCGGGTCTGGGGCGACGCCCTCGACAGCGGCGACCGCACCGTCGACACCCATATCAAGACCTTGCGCGCCAAGCTGCGCGACGTCGCCGCCGACCGCGACCCCATCCGCACCCATCGCGGCCTGGGCTATTCGCTCGAAGCCTCGTAAGCGGGCGCCCCGATGCGGATCGGCCTGCGGATTTTCCTGGGGTATTTCCTGATCGTGGCGGTGGCCGCGTTGCTGCTGGCGCGGGTGTTCGTCGCCGAGGTCAAGCCGGGCGTGCGCCAGGCCATGGAAGACACCCTGGTCGACACTGCCAACGTGCTGGCCGAGCTGGCCACCGACGATTTCGTCGCCGGCCGCATCAACCAAGGCGATTTCGCCAAGCGCGTGCGCGCGCTCGGCCAGCGCGACGTCGGTGCGGCGATCTGGGGCTTCCGCAAGCGCGCGGCGAACTACCGCGTCTACATCACCGACGCGCGCGGCATCGTCGTGTTCGACAGCAGCGGCCAGGACGTCGGCCAGGACTACTCGCGCTGGAACGACGTTTATCTGACCCTGCGCGGGCGCTACGGTGCGCGTTCCAGCGCGACCGACCCCGGTCATCCGGAAACCACGATCATGCACGTGGCCGCGCCGATCCGTGCCGACAACGGCCAGGTCATCGGCTCGTTGACGGTGGCCAAGCCGAACAGCGCCATCGCCCCCTTCATCGCCCGCAGCCAGACCGTGGTGACGCGCTGGGGCTTCGTGCTGATGGGCGCGGCGCTGGCGATCGGCCTCGGCGTGTCGTGGTGGCTGTCGCGCCAGATCGGCCTGTTGCGGCGTTATGCGCATGCGGTCACCGCCGGCGACCGCGCCACGCCGCCGCGCGCGGCCGGCGAATTCGGCGAGCTGGGGCGTGCGCTGGAGACGATGCGCACGCGCCTGGAAGGCAAGCAGTACGTCGAGCAATACGTGCACACCCTGACCCACGAGATGAAGAGCCCGCTCGCGGCGATCCGCGGCAGCGCCGAACTGCTCGAATCGCCGCCCGGCGATGCGCCGATGCCGGACGCCGACCGCGCCCGTTTCGCCGCCAGTATCCGCGGCCAGGCCGAGCGCCTGGCGCAGATGATCGACAAATTGCTGGCCCTGGCCGCGGTCGAACATCGCCAGCGCCTGGAGCGGCCCGAGCCGGTGGCGCTGGCGGCGATCGTGCGCGAGGCGCTGGAGCAATGCACGCAGCGCCTGGACCGTTCCGGCGCCAAACTGCTGCTGGACCTGGAGCCGAATCTGCCGCCGGTGCGCGGCGATGCTTTCCTGCTGCGCCAGGCGCTGATCAATCTGATCGACAACGCCGCCGATTTCTCGCCGCGTGGCGGCGAGATCGTGCTGCGCCTGCAACGCGACGGCGAGTATCAGCGCATCGACATCAGCGACCGCGGCCCCGGCATTCCCGACTATGCCTTGAGCCGCGTGTTCGAGCGTTTCTATTCGCTGCCGCGCCCGTCCGGCGGCAGCCGCAGCAGCGGCCTGGGCCTGTGCTTCGTGGCCGAGGTGGCGTCGCTGCACGGCGGCGAAACCGAATTGGTCAATCGCGAAGAGGGCGGCGCCCGCGCCAGCCTGATCGTGCGCAGCTGAGCCCGCCAGGGCGCCCGAACGGCGCTTCACCATTGCTTCACCGATAGCACACGCGTGCGCCATCGCGCCCCCGCACAGGCGGCGCAACCTGCCGTCCAACGTTGCGGACAGGGAGTACGACATGCGTGTGTGGTTGAAGATGCTGATGGTGCTGGGGATGACCCTGGCGATACTGATTCCGCTGCTGATGATCGGCGGCGTCATCGATGAGAGACAGACCTACCGCGCCCAGGCGGTGGCCCGCATTGCGCGCAGCTATGCCGGTGCGCAGGCGTTCTCGGGGCCGGCCCTGGTGGTGCCGTACGAAGATTCCTGGATCGAGACGGAGAAAGATCTCGACGGCACGGTCAAGCGCGTCCAGCGTCGCGAGCAGGGTCGTTGGACCTTCTTCCCGAACAAGCTCGACGTCGAAGGCGAGATCACCCCGAAGGTGCGTCAGCTCGGCCTGCACAAGGTCCGGGTCTACGAATGGAAGGGCAAGGCCAAGGCCGACTTCGCCGCGACCATCCCGGCCGATCCGGTGCTGAGCGCGGACCAGGTCGAATCCGGTCGGCGCCGGGTGATCGGCCGTCCTTGGCTGAGCTATGCCTTCGCCGACGTGCGCGGCCTGCGTAATCCCAAATTGCGCCTGGACGGCGCCGAGACCACGATCGAGGACGGCCTCGGCGCGCGCGACGGCGGCGGCATCCATGCGCGCCTGGCGGCACCGCTGCCGGGCAGCGCGCTGCGCCTGCAGACCGACCTCGACTTCGCCCTGGGCGGCACCGAGTCGCTGGCGCTGGTGCCGCTGGGCAAGAACAACCGTTTCGCCCTCAGCTCCACCTGGCCGCACCCGAACTACGGCGGCAGCTTCCCCCCGCATTCGGACGATATCGGCGACCAGGGCTTCCGCGCCGAATGGCAGGTTTCCTCGGTGGCGACCAATGCCCAGCGCCAGTACCTGGCCGGTTCGATCCTGCCGATGGTGGCGGTGGCCGGCGACGACGAAATCGGCAACGAGCCCGGCGGCGACATCAACGCGGTGCAGGTGACCTTGAAGGACCCGGTCAACGTCTACTCGCAGGCCGATCGCGCGACCAAGTACGGCTTGCTGTTCGTGCTGCTGACCTTCGTCGGTTTCTTCATGTTCGAGTTGATGAAGCAACTGCGCATCCACCCGATCCAGTACGGCCTGGTCGGCCTGGCCCTGGCGATCTTCTTCCTGCTGCTGGTCAGCCTGAGCGAACACTTCGCCTTCGGTCTGGCCTATCTGGCCGCGAGCGTGGCCTGCATCGGCTTGCTGGTGTTCTATTTGAGCGCGGTCTTGCGCAGTCTCGTTCGCGCCTTGGGGTTCGGTGCCATGTTGACGACGCTTTACGGTGCGCTGTACGGCCTGCTGATCTCGGAAGACAACGCGCTGGTGCTCGGTGCCGGCCTGCTGTTCCTGATCCTGGCGGTGTTGATGATGGTGACGCGCAAGGTCGACTGGTACCAGCTCGGCGGTTCGTCGCCGAAGCGTGTGCCGGATCCGCCGAAGGCCGAGGCCTTGCGTACGCCGGTGGCGGCGGCCGCGGGCAGCCCGCCGGACCTGCCGCCCCATCGCGGCGAGTAAGCGAGCGATGCGGCGCGGCGACGGGCAGGGAGGCCCGCCGCCGCGCCGTTTTACCATCGGGATAACCTTAGTTGGCGCACACTGCGATCGCACAGGGACTACGGACGCTTGCGTCGAGACTCTGGATCCCCGCTTTTGCAGGGCTGACGATGCAAGAGTCTTAGCGATTCTTCCTACCGTCGTTCCCGCGAGGGCGGGAACCCAGGTCTTTACCGCGACATGACTCTGAAGTCTCTGGATCCCCGCCTTCGCGGGGATGACGGCTGGCAGGAGCGCGACGCTACCCTCCTGTCGTCGTTCCTGCGAAGGCGGGCTCGGCTTTACTTCGGCGGAGCCGAACACCCAGGGCTTCACCGCGACATGGCGTTGAAGTCTCTGGATCCTCACGTTCGCGGGGATGAGGGGGCGAGGAGTCGCAGGAACCGTTCGCGTCGACGGATCGACGCTCCAGGGCCCGGCCACTGCCGGCCCGTTCACGCGTTGACTAAGATGCTCACATGAAGACCCCCATGCCCGAGATCCGTACCTTCAGCGGTGCCGAGATCACGCCTTACCTGGATGCCATCGCCGCGCTGCGTATGAGCGTGTTCCGCGATTGGCCTTACCTCTACGACGGCGATGTCGCTTACGAGGCGAACTACCTGCGGACCTATCGCGAGTCCTGGCGCAGCATCGCGGTGTTGGCCTTCGACGGCGGCCGCATCGTCGGCGCTTCGACCGGCTTGCCGATGGCCGACGAAACCCCCGAGCTGCGCGTCGCTTTCGAAGGCGGTCCGATCGATATCGAGCAGGTGTTCTATTGCGGCGAGTCGGTGTTGCTGCCCGAGTACCGGGGGCGCGGCATCGGCCATCTCTTCTTCGACGAGCGCCAGGCCCATGCGCGCGGGCTCGATGGATTCCGCTGGACCGCGTTCTGCGCGGTCGAACGCGACGCCAGCGACGGCCGCAAACCGGCGTTCCATCGCGGCAACGAGGAATTCTGGAGAAAACGCGGCTACGTCCATCGCCCGGATCTGCAGGTCTCGCTGCCATGGCGGGAGCTCGGACGCGGCGAATGCCCGCATACCTTGAGCTTCTGGCTGCGGCCCCTGGAGCGCGTGCAATGAGGGTGGCGGTCGCGAAGTACACGATCGGTGCGCCGCGCAGTTTCGCCGAGTTCGCCGACAAGCAGGCCAAGTGGCTCAGCGAAGCGCGCGCCAGCGGCGCCGAAGTGGCGGTGCTGCCGGAGTATCTGGCGCTGGAACTCGGCGCGACTTTCGGCGCGGCGACCCAGGGCGACCTGCATGCCTCCCTGGTCGCCATCCAGGCCTATCGCCAGGCCTGGCTGGACCTGTTCGGCCTGCTCGCGCGCGAACTGCGCCTGCATGTGGTCGCCGGCAGCTTCCTGCTCGATCTGGGGCAGGGGCGGTATCGCAACCGCAGCGACGCCTTCGCCCCCGACGGCGGGCGCCTGTGGCAGGACAAGCTGCAACTGACCGGCTTCGAGAAACAGGCCGGCGTGATCGAAGCCGGCGATGCGCTCAAGACCTTCGAGATCGGCACCCAGCGGGTCGGCATCGCGGTCTGCTACGACATCGAGTTCCCGCTGCCGGTGCGCGCGCAGTGCGAAGCCGGCGCACGCCTGTTGCTGGCGCCGAGTTGCACCGACACCGAAGCCGGCGCGACCCGTGTTCGAGTGGGGTGCCTGGCGCGCGCCTTGGAGAACCGCAGCTTCGTCGCCCAGGCGGTGACCGCCGGCGAGGCCTTGTGGAGCCCGGCCCTGGACACCAACACCGGCGAGGCGGCGATCTATGCGCCGATGGACGTGGGCCTGCCGGCCGATGGCCTCCTGGCGCAGACCCGCGCGGGCCAGCGCTGGGCTTATGCCGACCTGGATTTCGCTGCGCTCGAAGCGAGCCGTGTACGGGCACAGGTGGCGAACGATCGCGATTGGATGGGGCAGGGTGCGCCGGCGATTGCGCGGGCGAGGGTGGAGGGGTGGGGAGGGTAGATGGGGTTCCGTCGGCCGGTTTTGCTCTTAGCCCTTGGCTTCAGCCCTTGCTTGCACGCTTCAGCTTTCGCTTTTCATGCTTCGGATTTTGCTGTGCGTCGCACCGCACTCGCGAAGGCAATCGAAGACCCGGAGGGCGGCGCGCAGGATGCGCGCCGTTTTTCATCGGGACAGGGATGTCCCGTATGAAAAATCCCTGCGTCGGCATCGCTCGTGCGGGCTTGTGATTCAAAGCAAAAGCATTTTTCTTTGTGACTTTCTTTTGTTGCTTTAGACAAAAGAAAGTTACCCGCCGCTTTAGTGGCGGAAGCTTTTATCGTTTGATCTTGCTTGTATGAAAGCCACAAGCAAGTGCAGAGCTTCCGTCCGCTACGCGGCCGGGTTACTTTCTTTTGCTAAGCCCAAAAGAAAGCTAACCAAAGAAAAGGGCTCTCCTTGCAAGGGCACAGGCCACGAGTGCGATGCTGTCGCCGGGATTTTCCGATAAGACGTCCCTGTCTTATCGGAAAACGGCGCACGTCCTGTGCGCCGCCCTCCGGGTCTACTGTTGACCGGCAAAGCGGCAAAGCGGCAATGCAGATCAAAATCTCGGCAACGGCAACGGCAACGGCAACGGCAACGGCAACGGCAACGGCGCCATCGATCGCAAGATCTGGTAACCAATGCCGGTAACCGAGCGAGCGCAGTCGCGGCTCACGCCGCTCCTACAGGGCGGGATTCATTGCTTCAACCGAACAACGAAACCCCCGGCACCAGCCACAGCGAAAACCCGGCCAGGCTCGATCCGATCAGCGTCGCGGCCAGCACGTCGCTGGGGTAATGCAAGCCCAGCACGACGCGCGAGGCGGCGACGCTCGCGGTGAAGGGGATCAGCAACCACGCCAGCATCGGGTAATGCGCCATCGCCACCAGGCTGAAGGCGACCGCGTGCAGGGTGTGGCCGGACGGGAAGCTGAACTCGTCCAGCGGCGCCACCCAGGCGTGGATGCGTTGGTCGGAGGCGAACGGGCGCGGGCGCCGGGTCCAGCGCTTGAGCAGTTTGTACAACGCCAGCGCGATCACCCCGGTCGCAGCCAGATGCGCGGAGGCGCGCAGGCCGTCGTAGCCGTCGGCCAGGATCAGCGCGGCCATCAGCGCGTACCAGAACACCCCGTCGCCGAGGCGGCTGACCGCGGCGAAATAGGCGCGCGAGCCGCTGCGTTCGCCGAGGCGATTGGCGCGCAGGCACCAGCCGGACTCGCCGGCGATCAGACGTTTGCGCAACGGCAGCCGGTTCATACGACCTCCTGGGTCGGTTTGCTTTCGTCGTTGATGCGGCGGGTCGTGCGGTTGTGTGGATTGCGATCGGCCAGGCCGTGCAACAGGGCATCGAAATCGGCCGCGACCTGTTCCGGGCGCAGGCCGCTGATCGCTTCGCGGCCTGCGCGGGACATTCCCGCGCGCAAAGCGTCCTGGCTGCCGATGCGTACCGCCGCGGCGACGAAGCCGGCGTCGTCGCCGTCGGCGATCGCCGCGCCGTGGACACCATCGCGCAGATGCTCGTGGGCGGCGCCGTAGTCGAAGGCGACCGTCGGCACGCCGCTGGCCATGGCTTCCAGGGTCACGTTGCCGAAAGTCTCGCTGTGGCTCGGAAACAGGAACAGGTCGCCGCTGGCGAAATGCTCGGCCAGGGTCTCGCCGCGTTTGAGCCCGCAGAAGATGAAATCCGGATTGTCGCGCTGCAGCTTCTCCCGCGCCGGCCCGTCGCCGACCCAGACGAAGCGCGCCTCGGGGCGCATCTGCTGCAACGAGCGGAACGCGCGTACGGCCAGTTCGAGGTTTTTCTCCGCGGCGATGCGGCCGACGTAGATCGCGGCCAAGCCGTTCTCGTCCAGGCCCCATTCGCGGCGCAGTCCGGCGCGGCGGCGGTTGGGGTCGAACAACACGGTGTCGACCGCGCGCGGCAGCCGCACCACGTCCTCGAAGCCCTGGCTGCGCAGGAACTCGACGAGTTCGCGGGTGGGCACCAGGGTGGCGTCGGCGCCGTTGTGGAAGCGGCGCATCCAGCGCAGGGCGGTGCCGACCAGGAACGGTGCGCCGTAGTCGCGCATGTACTCGTCGAAGCGGGTGTGGAAGCCGGTTGCGGCGGGGATGCGCAGGCGTCGGGCTGCGCGCAGCGCCGACCAGCCGAGCGGGCCTTCGGTGGCGACATAGACCGCATCGGGGCGATGGGCGCTCCAGGCCTGGGTCAGGCGCGCGGCGCAGGGCAGGCCGAAGCGCAGGCCCGGGTAGCGCGGCAGCGGCAGGCCCTTGACCAGCAACTCGTGGGCGGCGCCGTCCTGGGCTTCGCCGTGCTGGCGCGGACGGACCAGGCCGACCTCATGGCCACGCGCACGCAGACCCTGCTCCAGACCCTGTACGGTCAGGGCGACGCCGTTGATTTCCGGCGGATAGGTCTCGGTGACGATCGCGTAGCGCATGCGCGGCTCCCGGTTTGGGCAAGCCTGGGCGCGATCCATGTCCCGGCCGTGGCGGGGCGATGACAGGGCGGTGACGCGGTCGGAGCGGCCGCGTTCATGTGACGCAATCGGCATTTCGCCGTGCCTTCGGAGCTGAAAACCCGCGAGTCAATGCCGTCGTGCAAGGGCCATGTTCCGGAGTGTTAACAACCCGATCCCTACAATCGCCCGGTTTACCCCCTCCGAAGGTGGCGTGTGCACCGACGCGAATTGATCAAGGCCGGGCTGTCCCTGCCGCTGGCCGGCCTGGCCGGGGGCGGGCTGCCGTGGTCGGCGCTGGCCGCGACCGGCCCCGGGCGGGCTTTCGACGCGGCCACGGTGCCGGGCTTGGCGCGCGCGCTGGCGGCCAAGCCCTATCGGCCGGCCGATGCCGACCTGCCCGAGGCGCTGGCGCGGATCAAGTACGACACCTACCGCGATATCCGTTTCGATCCCAAGCAGGCCTTGTGGAAAGCCGAGGGCCTGCCGTTCCAGTTGCAGTTTTTTCATCGTGCGTTCTTGTTCAAGCATCGGGTCGACATTCACCGGGTGCACGGCGGCATCGCCACGCCGGTGGTGTATCGGCCGCAGATGTTCGGCTTCGGCAGCGCGCCGAAGCCAACCCAGGACGACCTGGGTTTCGCCGGCTTCCGCGTGCATGCGCCGATCAACCGCGGCGATTACTTCGACGAGGTCTGCGCCTTCCTCGGCGCCAGTTATTTCCGCGCGGTCGCCAAGGACCTGCTGTACGGGCTGTCGGCGCGCGGCCTGGCGCTGAATACCGGCGCCGGCAACAGCGAAGAGTTTCCGGTGTTCACCGGCTTCTGGATCGAACAGCCGGCGGCGGGCGCCAAGCAGATCGTCGTGCACGCGCTGATGGACAGCCCGAGCGTGGCCGGGGCGATGCGTTTCGCGATCACGCCCGGCACCGAAACCGTGTTCGACACGCAACTGCGTCTGTACCCGCGCGTCGCCCTCGACCGGGTCGGCATCGCGCCTTTGACCAGCATGTATCACTTCGACGCCACCGACCGCGTCGGCGTCGACGATTTCCGCCCGGCGGTGCACGACTCCGATGGCCTGGCCCTGCACAACGGCGCCGGCGAACAGATCTGGCGCCCGCTGCGCAATCCCAAGACCTTGCAGGAAAGCGCGTTCCAGGATCGCCGCCCGCGCGCGTTCGGCCTGATGCAGCGCAAGCGTGGCTTCGCCGATTACGCCGACAGCGAGGCGCATTACGAGCGCCGCCCGAGTCTGTGGGTCGAGCCTGTGGGCGATTGGGGCGAGGGCGCGGTGCACCTGATCGAGATCCCGACCGGCGACGAATACCACGACAACATCGTCGCCTTCTGGCGGCCGCGCGCGCCGCTCGCGGCCGGGCGCGAACATCGCTACGACTACCGCCTGCACTGGTGCGCGAAACACGCCTGGAAGCCGGCGCAGGCGACGGTGAGCCGTACCCGGATCGGCGCCGGCAACATCGGCGCCGGCAACGGCGCGGCGCGGCGGATCGTCATCGACCTCGATGGCGGACGCCTGAGCCAGCTCGCCGCCGACGCCAAACCGCGCGCGGTGGTCTGGGCCTCGGCCGGGCGCATCGTCAACGCGATCGCCCATCCCAACAGCGGCACCGGCGGCTGGCGAATGTCGTTCGAACTCGAACCGGGCACTGCCCGCTCGGTCGAGTTGCGCGCGGTGCTCGAAGACGGCGACGGCCCCCTTTCCGAAACCTGGCTTTATCGTTGGACTGCATGAACTCAACCGTCGCTCCCCCGCAACGACCCCTCTCCGTGCCGTTCGAAGCGCTGCCCCCGGAATCGCCCCTGGCGATGCCGGTGCAATCGCTGAGCAGCGGCGAACGTTCCGGCAACACCTTGCCGAGCGAGCCGAAGGGCATGGCCCTGCGCCGCCTGTACGTGATCGGCGGCGCCGCGCTGCTGACCCTGGTCGCGGCCTACCACATCCTGCGCGTGCTCTACGTCGGCGGACTGAACCTGCTCGAAGGCGTGCTGTTGCTGCTGTTCGTGGCGCTGTTCGCCTGGATCGCGCTGGCCTTCACCAGTTCGCTGGCCGGGTTCGCCCTGATCCTGTCGCGGCGGCGTTGGCGCCTGGGCCTGAAGCAGGGCGGCGAACTGCCGGCGCTCGGCGAGCGCACCGCCTTGCTGGTGCCGACCTACAACGAAGATCCCGAGCGGCTCATGGCCGGCCTGCAGGCGATCTACGAATCGGTGGCCGCGACCGGCCTGCTCGACCGTTTCGACTTCTTCATCCTCAGCGACACCACCAAGGAACCGATCCGCCAGGCCGAGATCCGCGCCTTCCATTCCTTGCGCGAACGCACCGGCGGCCAGCAGCGCATCTTCTATCGCCGGCGCAAGAACAACGCCGAACGCAAGGCCGGCAACATCGCCGAGTGGGTGCGCCGTTTCGGCGCCGCCTATCCGCAGATGCTGATCCTCGACGCCGACAGCCTGATGACCGGCGAGGTCATCGTGAAATTGTCGAGTGCGATGGAACGTCACCCCGACGTGGCGCTGATCCAGACCCTGCCGATGATCGTCAACGGCCAAACCCTGTTCGCGCGCATGCAGCAGTTCGCCGGCCGCGTTTACGGCCCGGTGATCGCCTACGGTATCGCCTGGTGGCATGGCGCCGAGAGCAATTACTGGGGCCATAACGCCATCATCCGCACCCGCGCCTTCGCCGAACACGCCGGCCTGCCGGAACTGCGCGGCCGCAAGCCCTTCGGCGGCACGGTGTTGAGCCACGATTTCGTCGAGGCCGCCCTGATGCGCCGCGGCGGCTGGGCCTTGCACATGCTGCCGGGCCTGGTCGGCAGCTACGAGGAAGGCCCGCCCTCGCTGACCGACATGCTGGTGCGCGACCGCCGCTGGTGCCAGGGCAACCTGCAGCACACCGCGGTGCTGCCGGCGAAAGGCCTGCACTGGATCAGCCGCATGCACCTGCTGATGGGCATCGGCCATTACTTCACCGCGCCGATGTGGGCGGTGATGATGCTGATCGGTCTGGCGATTCCGCTCGACAAGGCCGGCTTCTTCAATTGGGAAAGCGCGCGCCTGCCCGGCTTCTCGCCGGGCGACTACTGGCGCGACCAGGACCCCCAGCGCGCACTGTGGGTGTTCGTGGCGACGATGGCGGTATTGCTGACGCCGAAGGTGATGGGTTTCATCACCATGCTGCTCGACGGCAACACCCGGCGCGGCTGCGGCGGTGCGATCCGTGCGTTCTTCAGCATGATCCTGGAGACCCTGCTGGCGGCGTTGATGGCGCCGATCACCATGTACGTGCAGTCGCGCGGCGTCGCCGAGGTGCTGTCGGGCAAGGACTCGGGTTGGGAATCGCAGCGCCGCGACGACGGCAGCCTGCCGTTGTCGGGATTGATCCGCAGCTACGGCGGCCTGACCCTGTTCGGCCTGCTGATCGGCGCGATGGCCTATGTGGTGTCGCCGCCGCTCGCGGCGTGGATGTCGCCGGTGATCATCGGCCTGGTGGTGTCGATCCCGGTGGTGGCGCTGACCTCGGCGCGTGGGCCCGGGTTATGGCTGCGGCGGATCGGGATCTTCCGTATCCCCGAGGAGATCACCCCGCCGCCGGTGTTGGTGAGGGCAAAGCAATTGCGGGCCGAGGCGGCGCAGCGGACGGCGGGGTGATTGTTACTCTGCTTTCGCATTCGCCGTAGTGCATATGTAGGAGCGGCGTGAGCCGCGACCGCGGGACGCGCAGAGGCGGTAGCGCCGATGGCAGCGATCGAAGCGGCGTGCTTTCGCGAGGGTAGGAGCGGCGTCCTACTGGATTTCCTTCGGTCACAAGCCGCGACCGCGGGATGCGCAGAAGCGACAACGCCGACACCGCTCAGCGAAGCGGCGTTCTTTCGCAGGGTAGGAGCGGCGCAAGCCGCGACAACGCTCCTCCAATCTCGCGGCGCGTGTTTCAAGAAAGATCAAGATCAAACCCAAAGCTTCCGCCACTAAAGCGGCGGGTAACTTTCTTTTGTCTAAAGCAACAAAAGAAAGTAACCAAAGAAAAATGCTTTTGCTTTGAATCACAGGCCCGCACGAGCGATGCATACGCGCGGATTTTTCATACGGGACATCCCTGTCCCGATGAAAAACGGCGCGCATCCCTGCGCGCCGCCCTCCGGGTCTTCTATTGCCTTCGCTAGTGCCAACCTGCGCACAGCAACAGCCAAGGCCGAAGCCAAAGGGAGGGGCGACGCCATCAGCGGATCATCGCCGCCCTAATTCACGGCCGCGGCTTGTGACCGAAGGAAATCCAGTAGGACGCCGCTCCTGCCCTGCGATAGAGCGCCGCCTCGATCATTGGCAGCGGCTATGCAGTCTCTGCGCGTCCCATGGTCGCGGCTTACGCCGCTCCTACAGTGGCCGTACCGTTTAGGGAGCGATTTCCGACGACCTTGCTATTGGCGTTGCCGTTGCTGTGCGTCGCCGAGCACTAGCGAAGGCAATGGAAGACCCGAAGGGCGGCCTGCATGGATGCAGGCCGTTTTTCATCGGGACAGGGATGTCCCGTATGAAAAATCCCTGCGTATGCACCGATCCTGCGGGCCTGTGATTCAAAGCAAAAGCATTTTTCTTTGGTGACTTTCTTTTGTTGCTTTAGACAAAAGAAAGTTACCCGCCGCTTTAGTGGCGGAAGCTTTTAGCGTTTGATCTAGATCTAGATCTTGCGTGAGCGAGACGCCGCGAGACCGAAACAACGCGGTCGCGGCTCGCGCCGCTCCTACCCATGCGAAAGTATGCCGCTTCGCTGAGCGGTATCGGCGTTGTCGCCTCTGCGTATCCCGCGGTCGCGGCTTGTAACCGTAGGAAATCCAGTAGGACGCCGCTCCTGCCCATCGCGCCGACACGCCGCTCCGATGTATGGCATCGGCGTTGTTGCTTTTGCGCGTCCCGTGGCTAGGAGCAGCGTTACTGGAACAGCAACGCTGCCGCGAAACTCAAACCCCCAGCAGCTTCAATGAAATCCCCAATCCCGCCATATCCTGCGGCTCGCCTTCCAGGTCGGCGTGGATCAACGGGCGCGATTCGAGCCAGCGGCGGGACACGGTCAGGGTCAGGGTGTTGCCGTCGCCGTGGGCGTCGAGCTGCGGGATCGGGTCGGATTCGTGGGCGCGGTGCAGCAGCACCGCCAGGCGCAGCAAGGCCGAGCTGCGGCGTACCGCCGACAGCAGGCGGTCGGGCAAGGCGTCGAAGGCGGACTTGGGGATGCCGCGCCGGTGGGTGCGTACCAGGGCGGCGAGGAACTGCTGCTGTTGGCGCGAGAAGCCGGAGATGTCGGAGTTCTCGATCACGTACGAGCTGTGCACGTGGTACTGGCTGTGGGCGATGGCCAGGCCGAGTTCGTGCAGGCGCGCGGCGCGCTGGAGCATCAGGCGGTCGTCGGCGTCCAGGCGCCAGCTTTCGGCGACCTGGTCGAACAGGCGCAGCAGGGTCGCTTCGACGCGCGCGGACTGCTGCTCGTCGATGCCGTAGCGGTTGACCATGGCCTTGACCGCGGCATCGCGCGGGTCGTCGGCGCCGCCGCGGCCGAGCATGTCGTAGAGCACGCCTTCGCGCATCGCCGCCTTGCTGATCGCCATGCGTTGCAGGCCGAGCACGTTGAAGGCGGCTTCGAGGATCAGGATGCCGCCGGCGATGATCGGGCGGCGGTCGGCCGACAGGCCGGGCAGGTCGATCTCGTCGATGCGGTCGGCCTGGAGCAGGCGGTCGCGCAGTTGCGGCAGGGCATCGGCGATCACCGCGCCCTTGGTCAGTTTCATCGCCGCGCAGATCTCGCCGATGGCCTTGTTGGTGCCGGACGAGCCCAGGGCCTCGTGCCAGCCCAGCGAGCGGTAGGTGCCGGCGAATTGCTGGAATTCGGCCGAGACCTCGGTCAGCGCATCGCGCCATTTCTTCTTCGACAACTTGCCGTTCTCGAAGAAACGGCGAGTGGTGGCGACGCAGCCGACTTGCAGGCTTTCGCGTTCGATCGCCTCGAAGCCGCTGCCGATGATGCATTCGGTCGAGCCGCCGCCGATGTCGATGACCAGGCGGCGTTCGCCGGGCTTGGACGGTTGCGCGTGGGCGACGCCGAGATAGATCAGGCGGGCCTCTTCGCGGCCGGACACGACTTCGATGGCGTGCCCGAGCGCGGATTCGGCCGGCATCAGGAAGGCCTGCGGCGCGGCCAGGCGGCGCACGGTGTTGGTGGCGAGGGCGCGCACGCGCTGCGGCGGCACGTCGCGGATGCGCTGGCCGAAGCGCGACAGGCAGTCCAGGGCGCGTTGGCGGACCTCAGGGGCGAGGCCGCCCTTGCGGTCCAGGCCTTCGGCCAGGCGCACGGTCTCGCGCAGCCGGTCGACGGTGCGCAGCTGCCCGAGCACGTAGCGGGCGACCACCATGTGGAAACTGTTCGACCCCAGGTCGACGGCGGCGAGCAGGTCGCCGTCCTGGAGCGGCAGGCGGGTGGTCGGGAAAATATTGTTCATGTGCGGGATTTTCGTTTATCCGCACAACTTGGCCAACAGGGTCGCCTGTGCCGAGTGGGGCATTGCGCCTTCCTCGGGTACGACGCGCAAATATTGACCGCTGGCTTGCAGCTCCCAGGCGTTGAGGTTGTCGGCCAGGTAATTCGACAGCGCCTCGTCGTAGACACGGGCCCGCAGGTCGTGGTCGAGGATCGGGAAACCGGTCTCGACCCGGCGCAGCAGGTTGCGTTCGAGCCAGTCGGCGCTGGAGCAGAACAGGTCCGGGGCGCCGTCGTTGGCGAACCAATAGACCCGGTGGTGCTCGAGGAAGCGTCCGACAATGGAGCGCACGCGAATATTGTCGGAGATGCCCTCGACGCCCGGACGCAGGGTGCAGGCGCCGCGCACGATCAGCTCGATCTGCACGCCGGCCTGCGAGGCCTGGTACAGCGCGCGGATCACCTGCGGCTCGTTCAATGCGTTCATCTTGGCGACGATGCGCGCCGGTTTGCCGGCGCGGGCGTGCTTGGTTTCGCGGTCGATGCGCTTGAGCACGCCGGCGTGCAGGGTGAACGGCGACTGCAGCAGGCACTTGAGCTTGAGCGACGGCGCCAGCCCGGACAGTTGCTGGAAGATCAGGTGCACGTCGTTGCCGATGTCGGGATCGGCGGTGATCAGGCCGAAGTCGGTGTAGGCGCGCGCGGTGCCGCTGTGGTAGTTGCCGGTGCCCAGATGCACGTAGCGGCGCAGCTTACGGCCCTCGCGGCGCACGATCAGCAGCATCTTGGCGTGGGTCTTGTAGCCGACCACGCCGTACACCACCTGCACGCCCGCTTCCTGCAGGCGGTCGGCCAGGCCCAGGTTGGCCTCTTCGTCGAAGCGCGCGCGCAGCTCGACCACCACGGTCACGTCCTTGCCGTTGCGCGCCGCCTGGACCAGCTGCTCGACGATCGGCGAATCCTTGCCGGCGCGGTACAGGGTCTGCTTGATCGCGAGCACGTGCGGGTCTTCGGCGGCCTGGCGGATCAGCTCCAGCACCGGCGAGAACGCATCGAAGGGGTGGTGCAGCAGCACGTCGCCGTCGGCGACGGTGTCGAACATGCTGTCCACGCCCGGCAGCACGCGCTGCTGGTAGGCCGGGAACTTCAGCTCCGGGCGCTGGACCAGGTCGTACACCTGGATCACCCGGTTGAGGTTGACCGGGCCGTTGATGCGGTAGACCGCATTCTCGGGCAGGTCGAAATTCTCCAGCAGGGTGCGCACGATCGGCTTCGGGCACTGCTCGGCGATTTCGAGCCGCACCGCGCGCAGATAACCGCGGCCGATCAGCTCGTCGCGCAGGGCCAGGGCGATGTTGTCGACCTCTTCCTCGTCGACCAGCAGCTCGGAATTGCGGGTGACGCGGAACTGATATGCGCCCTTGACCTCCATGCCGGGGAACAGCTCGTCGACGAAGGTCGACAGCACCGAGGACAGGAACACGAAGTCGTGTTTGCCGCCGGAGACGTTCTCGGGCAGTTGGATGATGCGCGGCAGCGAGCGCGGCGCGCGCACGATGGCCAGGTTGCCGGCGCGGCCGAACGCATCCTTGCCTTTCAGCACGACGACGATGTTGAGCGACTTGTTGAGGATCTTCGGAAACGGGTGCGCCGGATCCAGCCCGAGCGGCGACAGCACCGGCATGATCTCGTCGCGGAAGTAGGCGCGCAGCCAGCGGGTCTGGCGCGCGTTCCAGGAGTTGCGGCCGAGCACGCGCACGCCGGCGTCGCTGAGCGCTGGGCGCAGCACGTCGTTCCAGCACTCGTACTGCGACTTGACCAGTTCGGCGGCGCGGTCGTGGATGCGCGAGAGCACGGTGGCCGGGGCCAGGCCGTCGGGGCCCGGCGCCAGGCCCAGGTCCTGAGCGTGACGCATGGTGCCGGCGCGGATCTCGAAGAATTCGTCGAGATTGGTGCAGGAGATGCACAGGTACTTCAGGCGCTCCAGCAACGGCACCTGCGCGTCCTGGGCCTGCGCCAGGACGCGGAAATTGAAATCCAGCTGGGACAGTTCGCGATTGAAGTACAGGGCGCTGTCGCGCAGCGGATCGGTGTCGAGCGGGGTGTCCGTCATCGCATTCATGGCGCTGCTGCAGATTTCCTAAGGCAGGACGTCGGGGAGAGTATCGGCGAATGCATCGTGGTAGGCGTCGCGACGGCGGATCCGGTCGATGCCGAAGTGACAGGCGAAGGTGCTGCCGCGGCCGACTTCGCTGGCGATCTCCAGCCGCGCCTGGTGCAGATTCAGCACGTGCTTGACGATCGACAGGCCGAGGCCGGTGCCGCCGCTCTCGCGCGAGCGGCTGGTCGAGACGCGGTAAAAGCGCTCGGTGATGCGCGGCAGGTGCGCGGCCGGGATGCCGTAGCCGCTGTCGACCACTTCCAGCACCGCGCCGCGGGCGATGCCGCTGCTTTCCGGGCGGAAGCGGATGCGGATCGTGCCGCCGGCCGGGGTGTAGCGGATCGCATTGCTGACCAGGTTGGAGAACGCGCTGTGCAGTTCCTTGTTGGAGCCGAACAGGTCGACCCCGGCCAGGTCGTCCATCGCGATCTCGTGCCGGCCCTGGCTCAGCGCATTGGCTTCGCGCTTGAGCGTGGACAGCATCGAGGCCATCGCGACGATTTCCTCGGCCGGCAGGCTGTCCTGCGATTCCAGCCGCGACAGGGTCAACAGGTCTTCGACCAACTGGGTCATGCGCTGGGACTGGCGCTGCATCTCGGCCAGCATCGGCGCCCAGTCCGGGTGTTCTTCCGGGTCGAGCAGGTCGAGATAACCGTGCACCACGGTCAGCGGCGTGCGCAGTTCGTGCGACACGTTGGCGACGAAGTCGCGGCGCATCTGTTCGAGTTGCAGCAGCCGGCTGACGTCGCGCGCGACCAGCAGCCACAGGTTCTCCGAGTACGGGATCAGGCGCAGGCTCAGGGTGATCGCCGGGTTCCACGGCGAGGCCGCTTCCAGCGGCTCGGCGTTGCGGCCCGAGGCCAGCCAATGCGCGAGCTGCAGCGGCTGCAGGCGTTGCACCACCGGCGCGCCGATGTCGCGCGGGTAGCGCAGGCCGAACAAACCGGTGGCGGCCTCGTTGAACCACTGGATGCGCTGGCTGTTGCGTTCGACCACGACGATGGCATCGGGCATGGCCGCGGCGGCGGCGCGATAGGCGCGCAACATTTCGATCAGGCGGCGTTTGCGGCCGCGCATCTCGGCCTGGCTGCGGTGCAGCAGGCGGTCGAGTTCGTTCCAGATGCCTTCGCCGAGCGGCGGGGTGAGGCGCTGGCGCGCGGTCAGGCGGATCAGCACCCGGCGCAGCCGCCAGTAATGCCAGGCGACGACGCCGAGCGCGGCGAACGTGACGACCGGCCAGGGATGGCCGATCAGCACGCCGAGCACGGCGGCACCGACCAGGATCAGGGCGAGCTGACCGAGGGTGCGGAACCAGGCGGAGCGTGCGCGGGGAGGCATACCTCCAGCTTACGCGGCGAGCGAGGCGGAAAAACGATACCCCGCACCGCGTACGGTCTGGACCATCCCGTCGAGGTGATGCGGCTCCAAGGTCTTGCGCAGGCGGCGGATGTGCACGTCGACCGTGCGCTCCTCGACATAGACGCTGCCGCCCCAGACGTGATCGAGCAACTGGGTGCGCGAGTACACGCGTTCGGGGTGGGTCATGAAGAAATGCAGCAATCGGTACTCGGTCGGGCCGATCTGCACCGGCTGGTCGCCGCCTTCGCCGTGGGCGAAGACGCGGTGGGCGGCGCCGTCGATGCGCAGCGGACCGACGCCGACGCTGCCGTCCTCGTCGTCTTCGCGCGAGCGCCGCAGCACGGCGCGGATGCGGGCCAGCAGTTCGCGCGCGGAGAACGGCTTGACCACGTAGTCGTCGACCCCGGCTTCGAGGCCGCCGACGCGGTCGTTCTCTTCGCCGCGCGCGGTCAGCATGATGATCGGGATCTCGCGGGTCAGCGATTCCTTGCGCCAGCGCCGGGCCAGTTCCAGGCCGCTGGTGCCCGGGAGCATCCAGTCGAGCAGGATCAGGTCGGGCACGCGGTCGGCGATGGCGGCCTGCGCCTCGCGGGCATCGCCGGCATGGACCGGGTCGTATTCGCCCTTGCGCAGGGCAAAGGACACCATGTCGCGGATGGCGGGTTCGTCTTCGACTATCAAGATGCGCTTCTGCACACGGTCACCGAGGGGGAGGCGGGGAGGGCTCGTCCTTGAAACGGCGCCAGTACACTACCGTTTTATGACTACTCCATGACAAGGCCCCGGCTGCATTGTCGGCTTTGTGATGCGCCGCGCTTCCCCAGAGCGTTTTCGCGAGATTCGGGCCAAACGGGGCTTACGCTGGATTGGCGGCGCTTTCGCCGCCGTTGCCGCCGTAATGCGCGACGCTGGAGTTTTGGCGTTCAGATGACATCGCGATGGCAAGCTCCGGCCCGATGGCCCGCAGATGGCGGCCCGGCGACGCTGCCGTGGCGTTGCGATGGCGGTGGCGTGGCGGTGCCGCTGCGCGATGCTGGCCCTTGGCCGCGGACTCGAACTCGCCGTCTTCGGCAAAGCCGGCGACCCCTGGCATATGACGGGCCGATTCCTTGGCGCAGCACTGAAACTCGCCCCCTTTGATAAAGGGGGCGGCGCCCCGAGCCGGCCCGAAGCCTGGCCTGGACCGGCGGCGCGGGGGATTTGCCGTTGCCGTTGCCTTCTGCGGACCCAGGCAGGCCTAGCGCCGCTTGAGATCCTCGTCGCGCACGCCCTGCCGCTTGAGCTCCAGCACGGTCGGGGTGATCGCGGCGATGCGGGCCTCGATGCGGGCGCGGGCGTAATAGTCCAGGTCCGGATTGCGCTTAAGCGTGTTCAGCTGGACCAGGGCCTGTTCCGGGCGCCCGCGCAGGTAAGCGGCCTCGGCATAGGCCTCGCCGGCCCGGATCGAGTCGCCGGCGATCTCGCAGGCGCGGGCGAACAACTGCTGCAGCAGCGGGTCGTCGCCGCCCTGGCCGAACAGCGGCCGCAGCACGGCCTGGGCGCGCTGGCCCCCCGCAGGGGTGTTGCGGTCGGTCAGGACCTTGGCATAGCCCAGGGCGATGGCGCGGTTGTTCGGGGTCTGGCGCAGCAGCCCTTCGAAGCGGGCGTCGGCCGCGGCGGTCTTGCCGGTCTGGGCCTCGGCTTCGGCCAAGGCCAGGCTCAGCCAGACCTGGCCGGGGTGCTTCTGCAGCAATTCGTTCAATACCGGCACGGCCGCGCCGGACTGGTTGGAGCGCATCCGCGCCAGCGCCATGCCGTAGCGGCGGGCGTCGCTGTCGCCGCCGAGGCGCTCGTATTCGCGCACCGCTTCGCGCGGCGAGACCGCGCTGAGCACGCGCAGGCGTTCGCGAGCGAACTCGAACACGCCGGTGCTGCCCGAGGTCAGCGACTGGTCGAGCAGTTTCAGCCCGCTCGGCAGCAAGGGGTTGTCGGTGCCGCTGGCGTTGTCGGGCAGGGTGAACGGCGCCTTCGGGATGCGTTCGACCCGGGTAGCGTTCGGCGTGGCGGTGACCGCGGTCAGGCTGTTCTTGCCGGCGATCTGCTCGGCGCGTTCCTTAGCTTCGCCGATGCGCGTGGTGGTGACCGGGTGGGTCATCAGGTAGTCGGGGGTCTCGCCGTACCAGTTGGCGGCGTTGCTGCGCGAAACGACTTGCATGCGGGCGAAGAAGTCGGCCATCGCGGTCGGGTCGTAGTGGCTGCGCGACAGGGTCTGGATGCCGATCCGGTCGGCCTCGGATTCGTTGGAGCGGGTGTAGTTGATCTGACGCTGCTGCATCAGGCCCAGGCCCGAGGTGATCGCGGCCATGGTCGCGTCGTCGGTCGAATTGGAACCTGCGCTCTGCGCGGCGACGATCGCGCCGAGCATCGCCAGCAGGATCGGCAACTGATCGCGCTGGGCGCGTTCGACCCCGCGCAGCACGTGCTGCTGGGTGACGTGGGCGACTTCGTGCGAGATCACCGCGGCGACCTCGTCCTCGCGTTCGGCGGTCAGCACCAGGCCGGAGTTGACGCCGATATAGCCGCCGAGGGTGGCGAAAGCGTTGATCTGGCGTTCGCGCAGCATGAAGAAGGTGAAAGGCTGGCTCGGCTTGTCGCTGTTGGCGGCGAGGCGGGTGCCGAGCGTGTCGAGCCAACTGTCGATCAGCGGGTCTTCGAGCAGATAGTCGTAATGGCGCAGCTGCGCCAGCATCATCGCGCCGTACTGGCGCTGCTTGGCCGGCGTCAGCAGTTCCGCCGCCGAGGAGCCGATGTCGGGCAGCTTGGATTCCTGCGCGCTCGCGCAGACGCTGCCGAGGGCGAGGGTGACAGCGGCGGTGAGCAGGGCGATGCGGCGCAAGCGGTGAGTCCTCGGGAGCAGACGGATGATGGCGGGCGGATGGCGGGCTTGCGAAAGCCGGCGGGGCATTCGCGGCGGATGCATGGCAGGATGCCGCCCGGGCGGTGGGACGGCGTGAATGCGTCGTTAACTCAGGGGTTCAACGTCCGATCGGCGCATTCGGGGTCGTCCCGGGACGTTGCGGTGAGGGGCACCCGACCCGACGCTGGCGTACTGAGTAGCGCGGGACTGCGTTCCATCGACGAACTTTAAACTCCCCGCTGCCGTAGCCATATTCGACCGCAAGACCTTCCCAGAGTTCAGGCAGCAGGAGAACCGTTTTGAGCGACACCGCCCCCCAACCGCCGTCGATCGTGATCTATACCACCGCGATCTGCCCGTATTGCGTCGCCGCGAAGAATTTCCTCAAGAGCAAGGGCCAGGAGTGGACCGAGGTCCGCATCGACCTGGATCCGGCCGAGCGCGAGAAGATGATGGCGCTGACCAAGCGCACCAGCGTGCCGCAGATCTTCATCGGCCAGACCCACGTCGGCGGTTACGACGACATGATCGCCCTGCATCGTGCCGGCGGCCTGGAGCCGCTGCTGGAGGGGGTGAGCGGGCGCGCTTAAGCGGCACTGCCGCTTGCGCCCGCGAACGCCCGGCCATGGATGGCCGGGCCGGACGATCCGCAGCCGAATGGCAGCGCCAGGGACGGCAAGGACGTAACCCACCATCGAAGGAACTTGTGTGAGCAATGATCGTAACGGCGACAGCGCGTCGTCGAACCAGACCGCCACGACCGAAAGCGACCGAGTGGCCCCGAGCGAAAGCGACCGAGTGGCCGAGTTCACCGCGTTCCGCAAGCGCATGAACGAACGCATCCTGGCCGAACCGAACCAGGTCGTGCGGCGTTTCTTCGCCCTGGACACGCAAACCTACCAGCCCGGCGCGCTCGACCTGAAGACCAAGGAACTGCTCGGCCTGGTCGCCTCGATGGTGCTGCGTTGCGACGACTGCATCAGCTACCACGTCGCCCAGTGCAAGGACGCCGGGGTCAATCGCGACGAGATGTTCGAGGCGTTCTCGGTCGGCCTGGTGGTCGGCGGCTCGATCGTGATCCCGCACCTGCGCCGCGCGGTCGATTTCCTCGACCGGCTCGAACAGGGCGAGGCCGCCGCGCCGGCCGGCCACGACCACGGCTGAGCGTGTCGTTGCCCTTGTAGGAGCGGCGTGAGCCGCGACCGCGCGCTCCCGGTTGCGTCGTCAGTGAGAGGTCGCGGTTGCGGCTTATGCCGTTCCTACCCTGAAGCGGGCCGGCCACTTAGCTGAACGCGGGGCCGCTGCGCCGAATCGCACCGCCGGCTGCGCCGAATCGGGCCGATCGCCGCCCCCGACCAAGGTCCAGTACTCCCCCGAATGCAGCGGGGGACCGCTTCCGGCATAATTACGGGGCTCACACCTCGTGCGCCGCGCCGCTTGCGCCGCGCCCTACAGCTGGAAATCCTCATGACGCAAATCATTACGGTCATCCGTGGCGACGGCATCGGCCCCGAGATCATGGACGCCACCCTGCACGTGCTCGACACGATGAACCTGGGCCTGTCCTACGAATTCGCCGATGCCGGCCTGGTCGCGCTGGAAAAGCACGGCGAGCTGCTGCCGGCGGCGACGATGGACTCGATCCGCAAGAACCGCATCGCCCTCAAGAGCCCGCTGACCACGCCGGTCGGCGAGGGCTTCAGCTCGATCAACGTCGAGCTGCGCAAGCGCTTCGACCTGTACGCCAACGTGCGTCCGGCCAAGTCGTTCCCGAACACCAAGTCGCGTTTCCCCTCGGGCGTGGACCTGATCACGGTGCGCGAGAACACCGAAGGCGCCTACATCGGCGAAGGCCAGTCGCTGTCGGAAGACGGCGAGACCGCGATGCTGACCCAGAAGATCACCCGTCGCGGCTCCGAGCGCATCGTGCGCTACGCCTTCGACCTGGCGCGCCGCACCGGCCGCAAGAAGGTCACCGTGGTGCACAAGGCCAACATCCTCAAGTCGACCTCGGGCCTGTTCCTGAAGACCGCACGCGAAGTGGCGCAGCAGTATCCGGACATCCAGTGCAACGAGATGATCGTCGACAACACCTGCATGCAGCTGGTGATGCGTCCGGAGCAGTTCGACATCATCGTCACCACCAACCTGTTCGGCGACATCATCTCCGACCTGTGCGCGGGCCTGGTGGGCGGTCTCGGTCTCGCACCGGGCGCCAACATCGGCACCGACGCGGCGATCTTCGAAGCCGTGCACGGCTCGGCCCCGGACATCGCCGGCAAGGGCATCGCCAATCCCTGTGCCCTGCTGCTGGGCGCGGCGCAGATGCTCGACCACCTCGGCCAGCCGGAAAAGGCGACCGCGCTGCGCGAGGCGATCATCGCCACGCTCGAAGCCAAGGATTCGCTGACCCCGGACCTCGGCGGCGAAGGCAACACGATGTCGTTCGCCAAGGCCATCGCGAGCCGCATCGCGGCGTAAGCGCCCAGCCATCGCGAGACCTCTGCAGGGCGCCTTCGGGCGCCCTGTTTCGTTTTTGCGAAGCGCCTCTCGCCTGAGGGAGGCGCGCGCCGCGTAAGCCTGCGCTAGGCTCGGGCGGCTTTCGGCAGGACGCCGTCGCCTGTCCGAAGCGGGTTCCTCCGTGTGCGTGAGCGCAACAGCGCTCGGCCGCGCGGCCCTCCATCCCGGCGGCTGGATTCGCATCGAGGAAGGTCATGAAGATCAGGACGATGAAGGGCAAGGCAATTGCGTTCGCAGCGCTCGTGTCGATGGGGGCGGTCGGTACCGTCGCCGCGTACCCGGCGCCGGGTACGTGCACGGCCGCCAATCAAGGCCAACGGGTGACGGAACGGTCTTGGGATGGCAGCTCGCGGATCTATCTGTGCGACGAAGGGGTCTGGCAGACCTATGCGATCTGCGACAACCGCGGACGTTGCATCATCGTGATCTGAGGCCTGGCGGCATGGCTGGGCCATGCAGGATCGTGAGCCACGGCCATAGCGATACTTTCGACGGGGCGCCTTCGGGCGCCCCGTTGCGTTTGAGCATGCGCCGGCGGCGGCCGGGAGCCGTTCCCCGCCCGTCGCTGGAACGGGCTTGGCGGCCGCTTGTAGCAGGGGAGAGGCGGGGTAAGGGCAAGCCAGACCTCCGCACTCCCGCTAGCATGGCCCCGACGCAGCATTCCACCGCCAGCACTCGACAAGCGTGATGCTGCGCTGCAAAATCGCCAGGTTTTCTAATCCATTCGGATGAAGCGATGAATCAACCGCTCCGCCCCGGCGCTCCGCTGTCTCCCAGTGCCTGGGCGCTGACGCCGCTGCTGGTGTTCCTGGCCCTGTTCTTCGGGGCCGGGCTGTATTTCACCTCGCACGGCGACGCCATGGGCTTCTACCAGTTGCACGCGCCGGTCGCGATCCTGCCGGCGCTGGCGCTGGCGGCGTTCATCGCCTGGCGGCGCGGGATCAAGCCGCTGGACACCCTGCTGACGGGCATGGGCGATCACAACGTCGTGTTGATGTGCCTGATCTTCCTGCTCGCCGGCGGCTTCGTCGAAGTGTCCAAGGCGATCGGCGCGGTCGATGCGATCGTCGCCCTCGGCGTCGGCAACGTGCATCCGGCCTTGCTGCTGCCGGCGCTGTTCGTGGTCGCCGGTTTCATTTCGCTGTCGCTCGGCACCTCGATGGGCACGATCGCCGCGGTCGCGCCGATCGCGCTCGGCGTGTCCGACGCTTCCGGGCTGGATCGCGCGTTGGTGCTCGGCGCGGTGATCGGCGGCGCCACCTTCGGCGACAACCTGTCGGTGATCTCCGACACCGCGATCGTCGCCAGCCGCACCCAGGGCTGCACGATGCGGGAGAAATTCCGCGAGAACCTCAAGCTGGCGCTGCCGGCGGCGATCGGCACCCTGGTGCTGCTCGGCTTCCTCGGCGAAACCGCGCCGGTGACCACGCCCGACGCGGTGTCGCCGTGGTTGATCCTGCCGTATCTAGTCGTGCTGGGCCTGGCCATCGCCGGGGTCGACGTGATCATCGTGCTCAGCATCGGCCTGGTCATCGCCGGCTTGTTCGGCGTGTTCCTGGCCGAGGATTTCGGCTTCGCCGCTTATACCGCGCACATCTGGGACGGCTTCGAGAGCATGGTCGAAATCACCTTGTTGTCGTTGCTGGTCGGCGGCCTGGGCGCGTTGATGAAAGCCGCTGGCGGCCTGGCCTGGCTGGCGCAGGTGATCGGCAAATTCGCGCGCGGTCATCGCAGCCGCCGTGCCGGCGAGATCAGCATCGCCGCGTTGTCGGCGACCAGCGACGTGTTCACCGCCAACAACACGGTCGCGATCCTGATCAGCGGCGGTCTTGCACGCGACGTCGCCCAGCAGCACGGCGTGCCGCCGGCGCGCGCGGCGAGCGTGCTCGACATCTTCGCCTGCGTGACCCAAGGCGTGTTGCCGTACGGCGCGCAGATCCTGCTCGCCGCATCCTTGAGCCAGGTCTCGCCGCTGGCCTTGGTCGGCAACGTCCACTACAGCTGGCTGCTCGGTGGCATCACCTTGCTGTCCATGCTGTGGCCGTCGCGCCGGCGCAACGACGCCGACGCCACCGCGGCGACTTGATCGGTCTGACCGATCCCGCTGCGCGACCGCGGATTCGACAGAGCCCGGCTTGTCCGGGCTCTGTGCGTTTTGGCGTCTGCAGATCGAATGGTCGAAGCGAGTGTGGTCGTGCGGAACGAGCGATGGAGGGCTAGGGCGATGTCTTTACGAAGCGCCCTTGTCGCGCGCGATGGCGAAGCCGCTCAGTCGCGGCCGCCGCTCGGCGCATCGATCAACAAGGCCTGGCCGGGTTTGAGCACGGCCTTGGCGTTCAAGCCGTTGCGCTTGAGCAGGTCGGCGACGCGGATGCGGTAGCGCTTGGCGATGGTCCAGGCGTTGTCGCCGCGGCCGACGGTGTGGCGACGCAGGCTGGCGTTCGCAGCGGGTTCGTCGTGCTTGGCGACGGCGACTTCGGCCGAACCGGTGGTGACGGTGTCGGCGGCGGTTTCGCCCGTCTGGGTACGAGTGCCGGGCGGCGATTCGATGGCGGCGATGGCCAGGTCGGCTGCGACCGGAGCGGGCGCGTTCGCCGCGCCCGCGGCGACGGCGAGCAGCGGTGCGCGGCGGGTGCTGGCGCGGCCGATCGAGCCGTTGGCGAACACTGGGTTCAAGCGGCGCAATTGCGCCGCGTCCTGGCCGGTGCGCGCGGCCCAGCCGTCGATGTCGCCGACTTCGGGCGGCAGCGTTACCGCCTGCAGATGCGGCACCGGGCGGTCCAGGGCCTGCAGCCATTCCTCGCGGTCGTCGGCTTGCTCCATCAGGCACGACAGCGCATGCAGTTTGCGCACGTAGGCCTGGGTGATGTCGGACAGGCCGGCGAGCTGGTCGGGTCGGGCATTGGCCGCGGTCTGGCCGTTGCGCTTGAGCGCGTTGAGGATGCGGTACTCGCCGGCGTTGTAGGCCATCACCGCTAGGCGCCAGTCGCCGCCGAACATGCCGTGCAGGGTCTTGAGATAACGCACCGCGGCCTGGGTCGAATCGACCGGCGACAAGCGGCCGTCGTAACCCTCGCGCATCGGTACGCGATGGTTGCGTGCGGTCAGGGCGATCATCTGCCACAGCCCGGCCGGGCCGGCGGCGCTGCGCGCGCCGGGGCGGTAACCGCTCTCGACGAAGGGGATCAGCGCGTATTCGGTCGGCAGGTGCGCTTCGCGCAAGGCGTCGACCACGTAGCCGAACAGCGGCAGCAGGTCGTCGTCGGAGCGGGCCAGGCGCTTGGGCGCGGTGGCGAAATGTTGGCGCCAGCGCGTGCTCGCGCCCGGCTCGCAGTTCGGGTCGGCCAGGCCGTCGCGGAAGCGCTGGTAGATGTCGCGGCCGTTGCGGGTCGGCCCCGAAGGCGCGTCGGTCTTGGCGGGGGTGGGCTTGGCTGCGGGGGCTTCGGCGGCCCCAGCCGGCGCGGCGCAGGCCGCGCTCAACCACAGCGCGGCGAGCAGGGCGGCACGCAGCGGCGCGCGCCGTCTGGCGTCGGCCCGCTTCAAGCGCGGAACCCGTCTTTCCAACGCCGCAACTCGGCGAAGGCCTGGACGTCGTCCTCGGGCGGGTGGCCCAGGCGCGAGGTGATCGCGCGCAGCACGCCGGCTTCGCGGGTGCGCAGGAAGGGGTTGGTCGCGCGCTCGTCGAGGAGGCTGCTGGGAACGGTGGGACGACCGGCGTTGCGCATGGCCTGAGCCTGTTCTATGCGGCGCCGCAGCGCCGGGTTGTCGGGTTCCACCACGCTCGCGAAGGCGGCGTTGGACAGGGTGTATTCGTGGCCGCAGCAGACCCGGGTCTCGTCCGGCAGGGCCGCCAGGCGGGTCAGCGAGACCAGCATCTGGGCGGCGGTACCTTCGAACAGGCGCCCACAGCCCAGGCTGAACAAGGTGTCGCCGCTGAACAACAGGCGCTCGTCGCCATGGGCGCCGCGGTCCAGGTAATAGGCGATGTGGCTGCGGGTGTGGCCCGGCACCGCCATGACGTCGAGGGTCCAGCCGGCGACGTGCAGCTTCACGCCCTCGTCGACCCGGGCGGTCGCGCTGAGGATGCGTTCGTCGTCGGGGGCGAACACCGGGATCTCCGGCCAGCGCTCGCGCAGGGCGGCGGTGCCGCCGATGTGGTCGTCGTGGTGGTGGGTCAGCAGGATCCCGACCGGGCGCAGGCCATGCGCGGCCGCGGCCATGACCGGCGCGGCGTCGCCCGGGTCGACGATCAGCGCCGATTCGTCGTCGCCCGACAGGGCCCAGATGTAGTTGTCGCTGAGGGCGGGCAGGGCGAGCAACCGCATCGTCGGTCTCCTGGCGGGCGCGGGCGGGACGGACCGCTTCGCGGGCTGGGTGGCCCGGGTAAGGGGCCGATGGGAGCCGGAAAACGATTTGCCTGACGCGGCCCGGGGGCGCACAGTCGGGGTATTCGCAAGCCCCGTGCCGTCCTGGCCCGATGCCTTCCGAGACTCCTGTCGAGAACCGCGACCATGCCCGCCCTGTCCCACGGCCGTCAACCCGACCACGACCCCGACTGTCCGCTCAACTGGTTCGGCGAGGTGGTCGGGCAAGGGCTGCTCGAGGTCGAGGCCGCGGCCATGTCCCGGGTGCTCGCGGCCAGCCCGACCTTGCCCTGGGCCTGGTTCGGCGTCGCCGCCGCGTCGCCGCCCGGCGGCCGGCGCGGGCTGGCGCTGCGGCGCAGTCCCAAGGGCTTCGACGGCGCCGTGCGCTGCCGCCTGCCGTTGCCGCTGGCCAGCGAGGCGTTCGGCGCGGTGCTGCTGCAGCACGTGTTCGACGACGGCGCCGACCCGCAGCCGCTGCTCAGCGAGTGCGCGCGGATCCTCGCGCCCGGCGGCCGGCTGTGGTTGGCGACCCTCAACCCCTGGAGCCCGTACCGCCTGCGCTGGGCCGGCAGCGGCCTGCGCGCGCGCGATGCCGGCCATTGGCAGGCGATGCTGCGTGCCTCGGGTTTCGGCGCCGATGCGGTCAGCCTGCAGTGGCTGGGCCCGCGCTGGCGGGTCGCCCACGGCGAGGCCGGCGTCGGCGCCGCCGACGTGGTGCGGGCCGGGGTCGCGCTGACCCTGACCAAGCGCGTGCATGCCGCGATCGGGCCGATGCGGGTGCAGCAACTGCGTTGGCAGACCGGCCTGGTGCCGCGCGACGTGCATCGCGGCTCCGCTCGCGGCGCGCAAAGGCGATAATGCCCGGCTGTCGTATAGAGAAGCCGTTGCGTGAGCGAATCCAGTCAAGACGCCGAAAAGATCGTAGAAATCCACACCGACGGCGCTTGCCTCGGCAATCCCGGCCCGGGCGGCTGGGCGGCACTGCTGCGCTACAAGGGGCGCGAGCGCGAACTCGCCGGCGGCGAGCCCGACACCACCAACAACCGCATGGAGCTGATGGGCGCGATCATGGGCCTGGAAGCGCTGAGCGAGCCGTGCAAGGTGGTGCTGACCACCGACTCGCAGTACGTGCGCAAGGGCATCACCGAATGGATCGGCAACTGGGTCCGGCGCGGTTGGAAGACTGCCGGCGGCGATGCGGTCAAGAACCGCGACCTGTGGGAGCGCCTGCACGTCGCGAGCCGGCGCCATGCGATCGAGTGGAAATGGGTCAAGGGCCACTCCGGCAACCCCGACAACGAGCGCGTCGACGTGCTGGCGCGGGTGCAGGCGGAGCGGCTGCGGGCGTATCGGCCCTGAAGACAGGAGTGAGTGGATAGGAGTGAGGAGTGAGCCCGAGCGAAAGCCGGCTTTGCCTCGCTCTTTCTCATTTCTCACGCCTCCAGACTCGCTCCCCGCTAGAATCCCGCCATGCGTCAAATCATCCTAGATACCGAAACCACCGGCCTGAGCTGGGAACGCGGCAACCGCGTGGTCGAAATCGGCTGCGTCGAATTCGTCGAACGCCGCCCGACCGGCCGCACCTATCATCAGTACATCAAGCCCGATTGCGACTTCGAGGCCGGCGCCCAGGAAGTCACCGGCCTGAGCCTGGAGATCCTGGCCGACAAGCCGCCGTTCGAACAGATCGTCGACGAGTTCCTCGCCTTCATCGAAGGCGCCGAAGTGATCATCCACAACGCCGCGTTCGACGTCGGCTTCCTCGACAACGAACTGTCGCGTTGCGGGCCGCAGTACGGCAAGTTGCGCGACCGCGTCACCATCGAAGACTCGTTGCTGCTCGCGCGCCAGCGTTTCCCCGGCCAGCGCAACTCGCTCGACGCCTTGTGCAAACGCCTCGGCGTCGACAACTCGCACCGCCAGTTGCACGGCGCCTTGCTCGACGCCCAGTTGCTGGGCGAGGTCTACATCGGCCTGACCTCGGGCCAGGAAGAGATCGGTTTCGGCGACCCCGGCGCGGCCGCGGCCAGGCTCGAACAAGCCAGCTTCCAGATCGACGTCAGCGCCCCGCGCCCGCGCGTGATCGTGTTGCCGGCCGAACTCGCCGCCCACGAAGCGCGCCTGGAAAAGCTGCGCAAGAAAGCCGGCAAATGCATCTGGGACTTGGCGATGCCGCCGGTCGAGGTCGCGCAAGCCGTCGAGGCCTGATCGCAAGCAGCGCGATGCCCATCGGGCATCGCCAGCGACCTGCGATCCGCAGTGGCGTAACTATCCGGCCGTCATCCCCGCGAAGACCGGGATTCAGAGACTTCAGCGTTTTGGCTGCAAAGCGTTCGGGATGCCTTGCTTGTACAACCAGCAGGGCGTCATGCGCGCAGACGCGGTGATGGGGCGCTGTGCAACCCTGGCCGGGTGCCTTCGGAGTCGCGTCGCGATAGAGCCCTGGGTTCCCGCCTGCGCGGGAGCGACGGGGCGATAGCGCGGCATTCCTGGATGACGAACGAGAGCGACTCCTGCCGCGCAAGCCAGGCAGTGCGAATCGCAGGTTTGGAATTAATTGGAAAATTTTGACCTTGCGTAGGGTCGGCGCGGCCCCAGGCCGCGACGCCCTCAGTGGCTGCGCACCAGCACCACGGTGACGTTGTCCGAGCCGCCGCCGTCGAGCGCCGCGGCGACCAGCGAGTCCACGCATTCCTGCGCGCTGCAATCGTTGTGTGCGAGCACCCGGGCGATGCTGCGGTCGTCGACCTCTTCGGTCAGGCCGTCGCTGCACAGCAGCAACTGCATGCCCGGGCGCAGTTCGCCGTTCATGGTCTCGACGTTGAGATTGCGCGGGTCGGTCACGCCCAAGGCCTGGGTCACGACGTTGCGGTGCGGGTGGCTGCGTGCCTGTTCGTGGGTGATCGCGCCGTTGGCGATCAGCTCCTGGACGTAGCTGTGGTCCTGCGACAACTGGGCCAGATGGCCGTCGCGCCACAGGTAGACCCGGCTGTCGCCGACCCAGGCCACTTCGAAGCGGTTGCCGTTGATGCGGGCCGCGACCACGGTCGTGCCCATCGGCAGGGCGTCGTTGCGCCGGCGCGAGGTGCGGATGATCTCTTCGTCGGCGATGCGGATGGCCTGCGCCAGCGGGGCGCCGTTGCGGACCTCGCGGACGATGGCCTCGCGCGCCAGCGCGCTGGCGACCTCGCCGTACTCGTGCCCGCCCATGCCGTCGGCAACCAGCCATAGGCCGAGTTCGCTGTCACCGTAATAGGTGTCTTCGTTGAGTTCGCGGCGCAGGCCGACATGCGTGAGGTGTCCGAATTCGATCATCTGTCGGTCGTGCCGCTCGCAGTTGTCGGGTTTGCCAATGCTGAAAACGCAATCATCGCGATCAAGCGGCCGCGTAGCAAGAAAGCGTGATCCGTGTTCGGCTTTCATGCCCGAGCATGGATGAAGGCCGCGTGTGGATCGGATCGGTAGAGACGGTGGTGGCGCAAGGCATCGACGGTGGCTCCTGCGCGAGTGGGACGAAGCAAGCTGGAGCGTGGCCCACGTCGGCCAAACGGCTCATGAAGCACCGGCTTCACACACTGGACGAGCGAACGCGACCGTTGTGAAAACCTTCGCCCTGAGTCGCTGACGATGGCGGCCGTGCCGATGACCGGTTATGCGAAGCGGGGCGGAGCGCAACTTTCGGTTTCGATCGGACCAATCTCGCGCCGGGCCCCGCGGGCATCGCCGCAACGGCCGGGCCGGGGCCCAAAAACAAAACGGGCCCCGAAGAGCCCGTTCTGTCTGTATCTGGCGGAGAGGGGGGGATTCGAACCCCCGGTACGCTATAAACGTACGCCTGATTTCGAGTCAGGTACATTCAACCACTCTGCCACCTCTCCGGGTGCAGTGAGCCGAGAATGATACGGGCTGAAGCATCCGCCGACAAGGCTTGTCGTGATCGCCGCGTCGACGCCTCCCGGGGCCGGGGAGGGCGGGGCTACACTAGCGGCCTTCTTTCGCAACGAAACGGCTGCGCGACATGTCCGAAATCCTGGTCCCGGTGTCCTTTGGCGAATTGCTCGACAAGATCGCGATCCTGCAGATCAAGTCCGAGCGCATGACCGACGAGGCCAAGCTGGCCAACGTCCGCAACGAGCTCAGCGCGCTCGAGCAGACCTGGATGGCCCACCCCGCCGCCGGCGGCGACATCGTCCGCCTGCGCGCCGAGCTCAAGGCCGTCAACGAGCGCCTGTGGGTGATCGAGGACGACATCCGCATCAAGGAAAAGCGCCAGGAATTCGATGCCGAGTTCATCCGCCTGGCGCGCTCGGTCTACATCGAGAACGACGTGCGGGCGCGGGTCAAGAAGGACATCAACCTGGCCCTGGGTTCGACCTACGTCGAAGAGAAGTCCTACCAGGACTACGGCCCCGGCCTGGTCGGCTGAGCGGGCGGCCGCGGCGGTGCCGGTGGCCGAACCCAAGCCGCGCGCCGCGGGCGCCTGGCTGTACGACGATCTGCTCGCCTGGCTGTGTCCGGGCGGGCTGTTGCTGACTGCAGTGGCCCTGCGCCACCCGGCCGGCCTGCACCTGCTGCGCGAGCAGGCCCCGGAGCTGACCCTGCCGACCTGGTTCGCCGGCGCCTATGCGCTGGGCTTGGCCCTGAGCCCGATCGGCCGGCTGGTCTACGGCGTCGCCCAGGGCATCGTCTGGCCGCGCTTGCGCCAGGCCTGGGCGCCGGCCATCGCCTTTCTGTCGGAGCGGCTGGCGCGCAGCGAAGGGTTGGTGCTGCCCGATGCCGCACACATGTCGACCTCGGTCTTCCACGACGTCGACCGGCGCATGCGTGAGTACCTGGAGGCGGCCGACCCGTCTTCGCGCAACGCCCTCAACCGCATGAAGGTGTTGTGCAGCCTGTCCTGCAACGCCGCCGCGGCTTGCCTGGTGTTCGTCGCCGTGGAAGCGCTGACCGGCGGCTGGCGCGACTGGAGCGCCGGCCAGATCGCGGTCGCCGCGTTGGTGATCGCGCTGGCGTTGATCGCCGCGGTCTATCGCGAGCGCCGCCGCCAGCGCACCCAGCTGTCGATCTGGCGACGGCTGCAGATCGAGAACGGCGCGCCTTAGCGCGTCGGATGATCGGCGAGGTAGCGCTCGAACGCGGCGACGCCGTCCTCGACCGAGATCAAATCCATCACGCCTTCGTGTTCGATCTTGGTGCCCCAGGCGATCTCGGCCGCGGGCTTGCCGAGATACTTGCGCGCGGCGTCGTCGTAGCGGTCGGCGCAGTAGCGGCGGTCGCTGTAGGGGCCGCTGCGCGCGGGGTTGCTGGCCGCGTGCAGGCCGAGCACCTTGGTGCCCATGGCGTTGGCGATGTGCATCGGGCCGGAGTCGGGTGTCATCAACAGCTGTCCGCGTTCGAGCAGCGCCGGCAGTTGCTTCAAGGTGTCCTTGCCGACCAGGTCCAGCGCCGGGTGGCGCATCGCCGCGAGGATCGCGTCGGCGGTGTTGCGTTCGAGTTCGCTGCGGCCGCCGCACAGCACTACCCGCCAGCCGCGTTCGGCGGCATGGTCGGCGACCGCGGCGTAGCGGTCGTTGCGCCAGTTGCGCACGGTGTGGCTCGAACACGGCGAGATCAGCAAGGTCGGTGCCTCGTCCTGCGGCCATTGCGCGCGCGCCCATTCGCGCGCGTCCTCGGGCACCGGCAAGTCCCAGCGCACTTCGGTCTGGCGCAGGCCGAGCGGTTCGCAGAAGCTGCCGATCGCGTCGAGCACGTGGATGCCCGGGCGGTCGGGGATGCGCTCGTTGATGAAAAGCCCGTGCAGGTCCTTCGAACGCGAGCGGTCGTAGCCGACCCGGCGCCGCGCCGGCAGGAAGGCCGACAGCAGGTTGGCGCGCGCTGCGACCTGCATCTGCAGCAGCACGTCGAAGCGGCCGCCCGGCAGGGGGCGTTCGCGCAGGCTGCGGCGCAGGGCGCGCATGCCGGCGAAGCCGCTTTTCTTGTCGTACTCGAGGAATTCGACGCCTTCCAGGCCTTCGAGCAGGCGCCGCTCGCCCTTGCCGATGATCCAGGCGATCGAGGCCTGCGGCCGCGCCGCGCGCAAAGTGCGCACCAACGGTACGACGTGGGTCACATCGCCGAGCGCGGACAGGCGCAGCAGGCAGATCGAGGGATGGGAACTGAGAGGCGATGTGGTCACGTGACTTGTTAGACTCGGTCGGATGACGGGTTATGACGCCGCCGAGGGACTGACGCCGTACCGCGACGATAGCGGTTACGGTGCGATTCTGTTCGACCGCGCGCAGGTCCAGCAAGCCGCGCCGGAATGGTTCTCGCCGGCGCACTGGGGCGGCAATGCGCGTCCGGTCGACAGCGGCGGCCGTGGCGGCGCCTGGTTCGTCGACGCGCCGTTCGGCCGGGTGGTGCTGCGCCGTTACCTGCGCGGCGGCCTGGTCGCACGCTTCAACCGCGACCGCTATTGGTGGAGCGGCGCCAACCAGACCCGCAGCTTCGCCGAGTTCCGCCTGCTGCGCGAACTGGCCGGCAAGGGTCTGCCGGTGCCGAAGCCGGTCGCCGCCTGGTATCGCCGCGACGGTTGGTATTACTACGCCGCGATCCTGCTTCAGCGCCTCGGCGACGTGCGCTCGCTGGCCGACCGCGCCGCCGTGGCCGGCGACGGCGCGCCCTGGGAAGAAGCCGGGCGGCTGATCGCGCGCTGTCACCGGGTCGGCCTCGATCACGCCGACCTCAACGCCACCAACCTGCTGTTCGACAGCGGCGGGCACGGCTGGGTGATCGACCTGGACCGCGGCCAGATCCGGATTCCGGCGACCCCCTGGCGCGAGCGCAACCTGGCCCGGCTGAAGCGTTCACTGTTGAAATTGCGCGGCGACCGCGGCGAGGCCGAGGTCGAACGCGATTTCGCCCGACTGCGCACGGCCTATGACCGCGCCTGGGAACGTGGTTACTAAAGACGTGGTCAGCGAATCGAGGGGACGGGCATGACTTGGCGGTTGCGTTTGCACGGCGTCGGCAATGCGTCGGCGGTCGAGCTGGGGTCGGCGATGGCCACGCTGGAGCGCGACGGCGAGCCCTGGCTCACCATTGATTGCGGCGGCGAGGGCCTGACCGCGTTCCTGGCCCATTACGGCCGGATGCCCGAGGCCTTGTTCGTCACCCATACCCACCTGGACCACATCGCCGGGTTCGAGCGCCTGTTCGTGGCCCACTATTTCGACCCGCAGCGGCGCGGCAAGGTGCGGCTGTACGTGCCGGCGACGGTGGTGCCGCTGCTGCACCAGCGGGTGGCCGACTACCCGAACGTGCTGGCCGAGGGCGGGGTGAATTTCTGGGACGCCTTCCAGCTGGTGCCGGTCAGCGGCCATTTCTGGCACGGCGGCCTGCGCCTGGAGGTGTTCGCAACCCGCCACCACTGGCCCGACAGCGCCTTCGGCCTGCGTCTGCGCGGCAGCGCCATCTGGACCGGCGACACCCGCCCGATCCCCGAGGTCCTGGCCAAGTACGCCGATGCCGGCGAGCTGATCGCCCACGACTGCGCCCTGCACGGCAACCCCTCGCACAGCGGCATCGAGGACCTGGAGCGCGAGTACTCGCGCGAACTGCTGAATCGCTGCCTGCTTTATCACTATGGCAGCCGCGAAGAGGGCGACGTATTGGCGGCGCGGGGGTATCGTGTCGGTAGGCCGGGCGAGGCGATCGAGCTGGCCGAGCCCACCGTTACGCAACTGCCGTCCTAGTGAATGCCGCCTTCGTGAGTGCCGCCCCCGGTCTGCCGCCGCTGCCGATGCCGTTGGATCTCCACGGCCGGCCGCTGCGCGACCTGCGCCTGTCGGTGATCGAAGCCTGCAACTTCCGTTGTCCCTATTGCATGCCGGCCGAGCGCGTGCCGGACGACTACGGGCTGGATGCGGCCTCGCGCCTGAGCTTCGACGAGATCGAAACCCTGGTGCGCGGTTTCGTCCGTGTGGGCGTCAGCAAACTGCGCCTGACCGGCGGCGAGCCTCTGCTGCGCAAGCGCCTGCCCGAACTGGTCGCGCGCCTGGCGCGCATCGAAGGCATCGACGACCTGGCGCTGACCACCAACGGTTCGCTGCTCGCGCGTCATGCGCAGGCGCTGCGCGAGGCCGGCCTGCGCCGCCTCACGGTGAGCCTGGACGCACTCGACCCCGAGCGTTTCCGGCGCCTGTCCGGCGGCCGCGGCGAAATCGCCGACGTGCTCGAAGGCATCGCCGCGGCGCGCGCGGTGGGCTTCGATTCCATCAAGATCAACTGCGTGGTCCAGCGCGGCATCAACGAAGACCAAGTGTTGCCCTTGGTCGAACATTTCCGCGGCAGCGGCCATGTGCTGCGTTTCATCGAATATATGGACGTGGGCAATTGCAACGACTGGAGCGCCGAGGGCGTGGTGAGCTCGCAGGCCCTGCGCGACCGCATCCACGCGCGCTGGCCGCTGCGCGCGCTCGACGCCAATTACCGCGGCGAAGTCGCTTCGCGCTACGGTTTCGCCGACGGCCAGGGCGAGATCGGCTTCGTGTCCTCGATCAGCGCGCCGTTCTGCGGCGACTGCCATCGCTCGCGGGTGTCCGCCGACGGCCGGCTGTATACCTGTCTGTTCGCCGCCGAAGGCACCGACCTGCGGCCGTCGCTGGCATTGGGCGAAGCCGCCTTCGCCGAACGCCTGGCCGGGCTGTGGTCGCGCCGCGGCGACCGCTACAGCGAACTGCGCGCCCTCGACGCCCCGCGCTCCAAGCGCCACGTCGAGATGTTTTTGATCGGCGGTTGAGGCTGCGATGTCGTCGTTAGCCTGCAGTGCGATCCAGTCGTTCCCCGTTGCGGCTTCCGATTGCATGCTCTCCGGATCGCTTGAGGCGCAAGGCTTTCTTCGTTTGCCCGGTGTGCTCGGTGCGGTGGACGTCGCTGCCATGGCGGCTCATGTCGACGCCTGCGATGGCGACGATGCGGGCACCCGCAATCTGCTTCAACACGCGTGGTGCCGGGCGCTGGTGGCGCCGTTGCGCCTGCGGCTTCGCGACCTGGGTGTGTTGGCCGAGGATGCGCTCGCCGTGCAATGCACCTTATTCCGCAAAAGCCAGTCGCGTAACTGGAAAGTCGCCCTGCATCAGGACTTGTCGATCCCGGTCGCCGAGAAGGTCGCGAATGAGGCGCTCTCCGGCTGGTCGCACAAGGAGGGCTCGCATTTCGTCCAGCCGCCGACGGCGCTCCTGGAGCGGCTGACCGTCGTGCGCATCCACCTGGATCCGTGTAGCGATTCCGATGGGCCGTTGCGCGTGGTGCCGGGCTCGCATCTGGTTGGAAAGCTCAGCGCGCAAAGGGCCAGCGCTCTGCGCGAGGAGCGCGGCGAGACACAATGCACCGCACGGCCGGGCGATCTGCTTATCATGCGACCGTTGCTGTTGCATGCTTCTTCCAAGGCCAGCCGGCCGCAGGGGCGGCGGCGCGTCCTGCATTTCCTGTTCGGCCCGTCCGACCCCGGGCACGCACTGCGATGGAGTCTGGCGATTTGAAATCCAAACCTTCCCTTACCCATATCGACCGCGACGGCCGCCCGGCCATGGTCGATGTGTCGGACAAGTCGGTGACCGCCCGCGAGGCGGTCGCGCAATGCTGCGTGCGTTTTCCCGCCGCGGTCGCGCTGCAACTGCGCGCCAGCGGGCTCAAGAGCAAGAAGGGCGCGGTGATCGACACCGCCATCATCGCCGGCACGATGGCGGTCAAGCGCACCCATGAGCTGATCCCGTTTTGTCATCCGCTGCCGATCGACGGCTGCCGTTTCAGTATCGATTGGGACGGCGACAATAGCCTGATGATCGAGTGCGAGGTCAAGACCACCCACCGCACCGGCGTGGAGATGGAAGCGCTGACCGGCGCGACGGTCGCGGCGCTGACCGTCTACGACATGTGCAAGGCCTTGTCGCACGGCATCGTGCTCGGGCCGGCCAAGTTGACCGGCAAGCGCGGCGGCAAACGCGACTTCGCCGCGAAGCCGAAGCGCAGGGCGGGGGACGAGCGATGAGCCGCCTCACCGTGCTGTATTTCGCCAGCCTGCGCGATGCCGCCGGCGTCGCCAGCGAATCGGTCGAGGCCGACGCGGCCGATCTGCGCGCGCTGTACGACTCGCTGCGCCAGCGCCATGGGTTCGCCTTGCCGGTCGAGCGCCTGCGTGTCGCCGTCGACGGCGCCTTCGCGCGCTGGGACGAAGCGCCGCGCGCCGGCAGCGAAGTCGCCTTCATTCCACCGGTCTCGGGAGGCTGAGATGGCACGATTCGCCTTGTCCGAGCATTCCTTCGAGATCGCACCCTTGCGCGCGCAATTGCTCAGCGATCGCGCCGGCGCCTTCGCCAGCTTCGAGGGTTGGGTGCGCGACCACCACGGCGGCCGCGCGGTCGCCGGCCTGCGTTACGAAAGCTATGCCGCACTCGCCCTGGCCGAAGGCGAGCGCGTGCTGGAAGAAGCCGTCGAGCGTTTCGCCATCGTCGATGCGCGCTGCGTGCACCGCGTCGGCGACCTGGCGATCGGCGAGCTCGCGGTCTGGGTCGGGGTCAGCGCCGCCCATCGCGAAGCCGCGTTCGCCGCCTGCCGCTACATCATCGACGAGACCAAGTCGCGGGTGCCGATCTGGAAACATGAGCGGTATGCGGATGGGGATGCGGATTGGTTGCATCCGGAGTCGCCGGCGGCTTAGGGACCGAACCATGCAGAGGACGGAGCAATCCTTGCACAAGACGCTCGTCATCCTCGTCGGGATGGCGGCCGCTGCGCTTGTGCCTGCGATCGGCCTGAATCTGCCTTCGACACTGATCGACGGCACTTCACTGTCGATGACGAACATCTTATTCATCCCGCTGGCTTACATGTTCGTCTTGCCCATCGCGTTGGTATTCGGGGTTCCGATGGTGGTGCTGTTCGACCGTTTCAATCTGGTCAACGTGTGGACTGCGATGGGATCGGGAGCCTGTGTCGGCGCTATCGCGGCGATCGTCATCAGATTGCCCGCTCCACCGGTGCCGAGGGACTTGCTGGTGGATTGCCCATTGGGGTTGTTGTCGGGAATCGTGTTCTGGCTGGTTTGGCGTTGGAACTACCCGGACAGACCTCCTTTTAGTGATCTCGGCAGCCGATAGAGCCTGCTGTTTCCGGAGCCTAGGACGATGCGATATCGCTCGCTGTGCCTGATCCTCCTGCTCGCCGCCGCCATGCCGGCGTTTTCGGGCGAGCTGTTGGTCGGCAACAAATCTGCCGACACCGTCTGGCGTCTGTCGCTCGACGATGGCCGCAAGCTCGGCGAATTCGCCACCGGGCAGGCCCCGCACGAGATCGCGGTCAGCCACGATGGCGCCACCGCGCTGGTGGCGAACTACGGCAGCCGGGAAACCCCGGGCCATACCTTGAGCGTGCTCGACCTGCGAAGCGGCAAGCCGCCGCGCATCATCGACCTTGGCCGCCACGGCCGCCCGCATGGCTTGCGTTTCCTGCCCGGCGATCGCGAAGCCTTGGCGACGACCGAAGCCTCGGGTCATCTGCTGCGCATCGATCTGGGCGGCGGCCAGATCGTCGCCGAGATCGCGATGGGCGAGGGGCGCGGCCACATGGTCGCGGTATCCGCCGACGGCAAGGCCGCCTACGTCAGCAAGATCGACCGGGGCACGGTCAGTCGCGTCGATTTGAACGGCAATATCAAGAGCGCTGAAGTCGAGGCGGGCAAGGGCGCCGAAGGCATCGCGGTACGCCCCGGCAGCGACGAAGTCTGGGTCAGCAACCGCGAGGCCGGCACCGTGACCGTGCACGACGCGCGCACGCTCGCGATCCGCAAGACCTTGCCGAGCCCGGGCTTTCCGATTCGCGTCGCCTTCACCGCCGACGGCCGCTACGCCCTGGTCAGCAACGCACGCGCGGCGACGGTGTCGGTGTTCGATGCGCGGCGCAAGAAAGCGCTGGCGACGATCGCGCTGTCGCGCGAAGGTGCCGAGTATCGCGACACCTTGCTCGGTCGCGCCGCCTTGCCGATCGGCGTGGTAGCCGACCCGAAGCGGTCGCGGGTGTATGTCGCGATCAGCGGCGGCGACGAGGTCGCGGTGATCGATCGCAAGACCTGGAAGCCGATCGCCTACTGGAAGACCGGGCGCGAGCCCGATGCGCTGGCCGTGTCGCTGCCGGGCGATTGAGCCGACCCGTCGGACGGCCTCGTTCGGGGTAATCCCGGGGCCCGAAAAGGCGGCGGCCCCGCAAGCGTGACTCCGGCGCCCGAATCGGTCGATACCGTTGCTGCCTTCCGGCCCTGGCGGGATTTTCAACTTATCGTCGCGGAGGCGCCAACGGGGCCACCATAGAGAACGAAGGCGCCGCAGCGCTTTCGCGGCTCCGATGGACAGCTGTGGTCGCCGGTGGGCGGCCCGGTTGTCGACCGGAGAGCCCAGTATTCTGCCTGAAGCCGCCATCGCGGCGCAATCTTGGCCGCCGCACGCCCATACATCGGCCTGGAGAGCCGCATGGCGCCTGGTCCGCGGCTCCGCGTAGGCCGGGCAGCCCCGGCGCTAGAATCGACCGATGCGCATAGCCGTCATTTCCGATGTCCATGGCAACCTGGGGGCGCTCGATGCGGTCCTGGCCGATATCGAGCGGCGCGGCGTCGATCTCGCGGTCAATCTCGGCGACCTGTTGTCCGGCCCGCTGCGGCCGTGCGAAACCGCCGACCGCCTGATCGCGCTGCGCTGGCCGACCATCGCCGGCAACCACGAGCGCCAGGTGCTGACCGATCCGCCCGAACGCATGGGCGCGTCCGACCGCCATGCCGTCGCCGAGATCCGCCCCGACCAGCGCGAGTGGCTGCGCAGCCTGCCGCCGACCTGGCGTCTGAACGAGGAGGTGCTGCTGGTCCACGGCACGCCGCGCAGCGACCTGGAGTGTTTCATCGAGACCGTCGACGAGCACGGCATGCGCCCGGCTCATCACGACGAAGCGGCGCAGCGTGCCGGCGACACTGATGCGCGGGTGATCCTGTGCGGACACACCCACGTGCCGCGCAGCCTGCGCTTGGCCGACGGCCGTCTGATCGTCAATCCCGGCAGCGTCGGTTTGCAGGCTTACGCCGGCGAGCATCCGCATCCGCACCGGGTCGAGACCGGTTCGCCGCAGGCGCGCTATGCCATCGTCGAGCGAGCCAACGACGAATGGAGCGCGCAGCTGCTCACGGTGGGCTACGACTGGGATGCGGAAGCCGAACGGGCTTTGCGCAACGGCCGGTCCGATTGGGCGCGCGCATTGGCGACGGGCTACGTGTAGGCGGATGCGGACCTGGTTCGGCTCGCAGCGAACGACCCATCCGCCAGCTTCGAGACCGGCGCGGGGCGAATCCGCCCCGCGCCGCGTCGCTTACTTCTGCACCAGGAACTGCGCCATCGGATAGTTGAAGGTGTGGCACTGTTCGAAGACCAGCCGTTCGCGATTGACCGTGGCGAAAGACTCATGGCGTCCCATGAGCTGGCACGACTGCCATTTCACGTAGGGCATGTCGCCGCCGCGCGGCCGATAAGTGACCGGGATCGACGGCGGGCCGATGTGGCTCTGGAACGAGCGCGCCGCATCGGTGCAAGAGATGAAGGTCAGGTTCGCGTTCGCCGCATCCCATCCGCAATTCATCAGCTTGCTCTTGGCATGGCGCAATTCGAAGCGCACGCCCATCACGATCAGCGTCTTGACCGTGTTGTTGTGCGGGCCCGGCGGCAGGTCGAAGAACACCGACGGGATGTCCTGGGTCTCGTTGCACTGGATCCAGGAGCCGCCGTAGACGTTGATGTAGCCGCCACGCGCGAAGCGCAGCAAGGTGCCGCTCTGGTACTCGAACTTGCAGTCGCGGAACCAGAAATTCAGGAACTGGTCCTGCTGGCTGTGGGTCGGCGTCATGCCCGAATGCAGGAAGGCGTCGCCCAACACGACATCGTTGGCCAGGTGGCAGCGATTGAAGGCCCACTCGGAATTGAGATTGGAATCGGCCGGGCCGTCCAGGCCGATGACCCGGTTCCAGGGGCCGCGCCATTCGACGTCGTCGAAGGCGAAGTCCTGGTTGGTTCCGCCGGCCACCGAAGCCCAGCAATAGATCCAGTTGAGCCCCGGACGCGCGGCGCGGAAGCTGATCTCGCGCACGCGCAACTGGCGCAGGCGGCCGTAGGCGGTCAGCAGGTTGTTGGCGAACGCGTCGCCGCCGGTCGGCGCGGCATCGAACAGAATCTCCGAGCTGCGCTTGCCCTGGCCTTCGATGACATAGCCGTTGATCTTGGTCTTGGCGGTGTCCGGGCCCTTGGGCAGCAGCACGTCGGCCTTGGTCACTCGGTAGATGCCGGCCGGGAAATAAAGATGATGGGTCAGCCAGCCGTTGCCGTTCCTGGATGCGAACACCGCATCGCGCGCGCGTTCGATCGCGGCGGTGTCGTCGGTGCTGCCGTTGCCGACCGCGCCGTAGTCCTTGACGTTGATCCGGCCCGGGTCGGTACCGACCAGCGCGGTGGACGCAAACGCGCCATCGCGACGCGGCGCCGGGGCGCCGCCGATGGGTTCGTTCTGGTACATCGAACCGCCGATCGAGGCGGCGGTGGTGGCCGCGGCGGCCGCGCCGGCGCCGGCGATCATGCCGGCCGCGCCGATCAGCTTGCGGCGCGAACGCGAATGGGGGCTTGCATCGGAACTCGTGGTCTTCTTGCTCATTAGGCATCCTAGGTAAGTGCCCGGATCGGGCATGGCGTGACGGTCGCGACCGGCGGTGGGGCCACACCGGGCACGTACGGTCGCGAACGTCGGGCGCAATCTAGGCGTCGCTTGTCATGGCCGATGCGATGCACGGCGCAGTTTTCCCGGACAACGGCCACAAGGTTTGTAACGATCCGTCTTAGTGAGTCCGCGGTCGCGCTCTGGCAGCGGTCTCCACGACCCTCACGCCTTGCTGCGGCAGTGGTGCAGTGATGTTGCGACAGCGGCGTGGATGCGCTGGGACGTCGGGCGGGGAAGGCCTTGGCGTGGTATTCGAGCCGCATCGAATGGATGCCGGTCATCCGGTATTTAGCTCGCGTCGAGACGGCCTGCGAAAGCCGCTCGATAGATCGCGGCGATTGCGCCGCAGTCGCGATATTTTGTGCGCGGCGTCTCTGTTTGTAATTTTGCGCAAAGGCCTCGCCTTGTACTGGCTTTCGCGAACCCGTTGCGCCTACAGTGAGCGCCGAACACGCCCTTGCATGCATCCGTTGTCGACGCTCAGCACGCGTCGCTGTCGTTGAGATGCGCGGGCGTAGTATCGACTTGCCGACCTAAGGAAAGGGAGCAATGCAGATGGATTTGCCCGCACGCACAGCGGCCGCCACGGCCGTGCTTCGGCCAGCCGCCGAGATCGAAACCGCCCTGACTTTCGTTGTCGCAAACGCGGCGCCGCCGCCATGCCCCGGCTCGAACCGGCGGCCACGCGTCGCCGCCCGGACATAAGCAACGATCAAGCTGCACACGATGCCCGACGCTTCGCTTTCGGATATCGAATCCCCCATGCCGGCGCCGGCGGTCCTCCCTCACCGAGCGTGCGTACGGCCTCTCCAAGCTCCATAGAAGGAATGACCATGACAGTTGTCGCAACGGATGCCGACAATGAGGCCGAGCGCCGGCCGGCTCGAACCCATATTGGCTGGAACCTGACTCTGGCCTCACTGGGCTTGCTGCTCGCTTCGGGCGCGCAGGCGCAGGAAACGGTAAAGCTGTGGCGCACCAACAGCCTTGCCTTAGCGCCGCAGACCACCGAAGCCGCGATGCAGCAAGGCATCAGGAATTATTTCGCCCAGTTCGGCGGTCCGCCGATGAGCATGTACGTCAAAAGCCAGGTCGCGCTGAACAGCAAGACCGTCTACAAGTACGCCATCGAGCCCAAGCCGCCGACCTTGACCGATTGGGCCTACAAGGAGCTCAACGACCCGTCGGGCACGCCGACGCAGACTTCGATGGAGGCGATCGTCGCCCGCATCAAGCAGGACTACGACGCCCAGAGCGTCGCTCAGGGCTGCGCGGCGGCCAGCACGGTTACGCCGACGGTCTGGACAACGGATCTCACCTGGTCGACCAGCCCGATCGCGATCCGCGAATCCAATCCCGCCGAGGTGAAGTACATGGTGGCGCCCGGCGGTGGCGGCGCCTGTTACCTCAGCGGGACCCAGGTCAGAATCGTCAAGGATCGAGCGGCCAGTTGCCCCGGCCTGCTCATGAGCTGGAAGAGCGATCTCAGCGCCTGTGCCGCCGGGCCCAGCTTCGATATGGTGTATTACAGCGAGCCGTTGCCGAACAACGATTGCCCGGTCGGCGCCCGTTGCGACCCCGCCACCGGCGACAAGTCCGAGCAGACGCGCGATTTCGATCTCGGCTGGGTCGCCTTCGACCGTTATTACCACTCGTCGACTTCGACCGTCGCCGGCGGCTTCGGCCATGGCTGGACGCATTCGCATAACCTGCGGCTGTTGGTCGGCCCCGATCCGACCACGCCTTCCGACCCGACGGTGCGGATCGGCTTCATCGAAGCCGACGGCACCCAGGTCGCCTTCACCCAGGCCGGTAGCGCCTACGAGGCGAATAACCAAAGCGGCGACCGGGTCGTCGCCGACGGCGCGCAGTGGCTGATGCATCGCAGCGACCGGGTTTTGCGTTTCGACGCCGCCGGCCGTTTGCTGGAACAGCGCTTAGAGAACGGCTCGATCCTGAGTTATAGCTACGACGGCATGCGCCGCTTGGCCGCGATCGCTCACAACAGTGGCCGCAGCTTGGCGTTCGAGTACATCGCCCTCGGCGACGACGCGCCGATCACCGCGATCCGCTCGGCCGGCGCGGCCTTGGCGACATACAGCTATAACGCGAACGGACAGGTCGAGGCCGTCACTTACCCCGGCAGCGAACAGCGCACCTATCACTACCAAGATGCGAGGTTTCCGCACAATCTGACCGGCGTCAGCAGCGAAGGCGGCCAGCGTTACAGCACCTACAGTTACGACGCCAAGAACCGCATCGCCGCGACCGTGCTTTCGGGCGGCGTCGAACGCGTCGAGTTGGTCTATCCCACGGCCGGCGGTTCCGCCGTCACTGATGTGCTGGGCCAGCAGACCACCTATGGCTTGACGGCGTCGCCGGCGAGCGGCGCACCGCGCAAGGTCAGCGACCTGACCGACACTCGCGGCACCATCGGCAGGACTTACTACGACGAGACCGTCGACTTCCGCCGTCGCCTCGACACCGTCACCGACCGCAACGGCACCCAGACCAAGCACACGTATGCCGAGGCGAATGACTCGGTGACCGGGCAGCTAGCGCGCACGCATACGGTCAAGGAAGCGGTCGGACTCGCGCAGGAGCGCACCAGCGCGGAACGCCGCGACCTTGCCAGCAACCGCACGTTGCTGACCCAGGTCGGCAATCGCGAGACCCGCATCGTCCGCAACGCGCGCCTGCAGCCGGTTACGGTCACCGTACGCGATACCGTCAGCAACCAGACCCGCACGACGACCTATGCCTACTGCGAAGCCGCCGACGTGGCCGCGAGCAACAGCACCTGCCCGATCCTGGGGCTGGTCAAGTCGGTCGATGGTCCGCGCACCGACGTCAACGACGTCACGACGTTCCAGTACTACGGCAGCGACGACAGCACCTGCGCGACGCAGCCGGCGCTGTGCACCTACCGCAAGGGCGACCTGCGCAAGGTCGTCGATGCGCTAGGCCGCGTCACCGAAACCTTTGGCTACGACCCGCAGGGCCGTCCGTTGTCGGTCGTCGACGCCAACGGCATCGTCACCGATTACGAGTACCACCCGCGCGGCTGGTTGGCCGCAACCAAGGTGCGCGGAGCCGACAACAGCGTCGAGACCGACGACCGCATCACCCGGGTCGAGTACTGGCCGACCGGCCTGGTCAAGCGCATCACCCCGCCGGGCGGCGCCTACATCACCTACACCTACGACAGCGCCCAGCGCCTGACCAGCGTGGCCGACAAGGCCGGCAACAAGATCCAGTACACCCTCGACCTGGCGGGCAATCGCAAGCAGGAAGACACGAAGACCGCCTCCGGCACCTTGAAGCGCACCCTGTCACGCGTGTTCAACACCCTGGGGCAGTTGCAGACCGCCAAGGACTCGCTGGCCCACGCGACCAGCTTCAGCTACGACAACGATGGCAATCCGGACCTGACCACCGACGCCTTGAGCCGCGTCACCAACCAGGATCACGACCCGCTCAATCGCCTGAGCCGCACCCTGCAGGACGTCGGCGGCCTCGCGGTCGAGACCAAGCTCGAGTACAACGCGCTCGATCAAGTCACCAAGGTCACCGACCCGAAGGGCCTCAACACCACCTACGGCTACAACGGCTTCGGCGATCAAGTCCAGTTGTCGAGCCCGGACACGGGTACCACCACCTACGGCTATAACAGCGCCGGCTTGCTCGCGAGCAAGCAGGACGCCAACGACGCCAGCCCGCACACCTACACCTACGACGCCCTGAACCGGCCGAAGACGATCTCGTACAGCGGCGGCGCCGCCGACGTCGAGTACGACTACGACACGGTCAACTCGGTCTGCGCCGCCGGCGAGAACTTCGCCCTCGGACGTGTGACCGCGATGCGCAGCGACGGCACCGAGCTGAAGTACTGCTACGACCGCTGGGGCCAGCTCGTGCGTAAGGTGCAGACCGTCGGCACCCGCAGCTTCACCCTGCGCTACGCCTACACCAGCTCGGGCCAGGTGCGCACCATCACCTACCCGGACAACGCCATCGTCGACTACGTCCGCAACACCCTGGACCAGGTCACCGAAGTCGGCATCAAGCCGGCCGGCGGCGTGCGCACGGTGCTGCTCAACAATGCGGCTTATGAACCGTTCGGCCCGGCCACCGGCTGGACCTACGGCAACGGCCGCAGCCTGGCCCGTACCTACGATCAGGACTACCGCGCCAAGACCATCCACGACAACGCTGCCGGTGGCTTGTCGCTGGCCTACGGCTATAACGAAGTCGGCGAACTGACCGAACTCAAGGACGGCCTGCAAAGCGCGTTCCTGGCCAAGTACGACTACGACACCCTGGGCCGCCTCAAGATCACCCGCGACGGCCCGACCGGCACGCCGCTGGAGACCTACGGCTACGACGCCACCGGCAACCGCAACAGCCTGCTGCACGGCGGCATCACCACCAACTACACCTATCCGGGCACCAGCCACCGCCTGAGCAACGTCGGCGGCGTCGGCCGTGGCTACGACCTAGTCGGCAACACCACCAGCATCGGCGGCACGGCCCGGGAGTTCGTCTACAACGCCAACGACCGCATGAGCCAGGTCAAACAGGCCGGCGTGGTCAAGGCCAGCTACCGCTACAACGCCAAGGGCGAGCGGGTCTCGCGGGCCGACAACGCCACCGGTGCGATCACCGGCTACACGCTGTACGACGAGGCCGGCCATTGGCTCGGCGACTACGACGCCAACGGCGCGACCAAGCAGCAGGCGATCTGGCTAGGCGATGCACCGGTCGGCCTGGCCGTCGGTGCCGGCGTGGCGCAGACCCTGCGTTACGTGCAACCCGACCACCTGGGCACCCCGCGCGCGGTGATCGACCCGAGCCGCAACCTCGCGGTCTGGACTTGGGACGCCAAGGGCGAGGCCTTCGGCAACAACCCGCCGAACCAGGACCCCGATCTGGACGGCACCGCGTTCGTGTTCGATATGCGGTTCCCTGGGCAGCGTTTTGATGCGGCTACCGGGCTGAACTACAACTACTTCCGGGACTACGATGCGGGAACGGGTCGTTATGTGCAGAGTGATCCGATTGGGCTTGATGGTGGGATGAATACCTATAGCTATGTTGGTTCATCCCCGGGCTTGTCGGTTGACCTCTATGGATTGGATATCTTAGGTGTTCATACAAATGTAACCTCGGAATCATCTTCGACGGATGGTCATGCTTGGATTGGTCGTTACTCAGATCGCGGCATGCTGCTTGAGACTTACGGAGCCTGGGAACTCGGACATCGATTAACAAAAGGATTGCCGCCACAGCCAGGGAATGATCTTTGGAGAAATATAGAGCGAAATCATCCGGATAGTTATACGGCGGAAACAAGTTTTTACATGAATTTAAGCGCAGAGCAGCTAAGTCGCTTTAATGAATTTGTTAAGAAGAAATGGGAGTGGGCGCTTCGAGATAACTGCGCCACATGGATACAGGAGGCGCTCAACTACACTTTGCCAGCGGCTCAAATATCTTTTAGAGATTGGACTTATCCGCTAACGTTTGGAGCACCGACACCGCGTGCGCTGGCAGATAAGATCGAGATTTGGAAAAGTACGCGTAAAGATAATTCGCTGCAGAAGCCTTATCACCAAAAATAATCGAGAGTGCTATGACTATATGGGGAAAAATTGCCATACCTGCACTTGCGCTCGCCGGACTGTTTGGTTGGATTCTTACCAAGCCTAAGCATGTCTCAGGCGATGAGCTGAAATCCATAGTAGTGGCATCGGATAAAAGTTCCGCTGGAACTTGGTATTTATACGACTTCTCAGGGGATGTTTATTGCCTGAAGTACTCAAGGCCAATTTTTAGTGAGCGATACTGCGTTCCTAAGAATGACGTTGAGCTAATGGATGGAGGTTCGCCAGTGACCAAAAATGGATTCATGGGTGAGGGGGGCTTCGTCTTGAAAAAAGAGCGCTTTCCTGGTGCGGTGCAAGAGACTTTCTGAGAGCTAGTCTGGGAAGGGTCGTGCTGTTGGAAATAGAGGGGCGCTCTAGAAATGAAGCGCCCCTCTTCTGTCCTTATGTTGTCTGGGCTGAATTTTAAAGCTGATCGTGAAATTATTTAACTTCGCGTGGAATTTTGAACGTAGCAGGGAAATTGATTAAAGGCCGGGGCAACGGGACCTTTCTTTCGGCAACACCACCAGCATAGGTGGCATGGCCAGGGAGTTCATCTACAACGCCAAGGGCGAGCGGGTCTCGCGAGCCGACAACGCCACCGGCGCGATCACCGGCTACACGCTGTACGACGAGGCCGGCCATTGGCTCGGCGACTACGACGCCAACGGCGCGACCAAGCAGCAGGCGATCTGGCTAGGCGATGCACCGGTCGGCCTGGCCGTCGGTGCCGGCGTGGCGCAGACCCTGCGTTACGTGCAACCCGACCACCTGGGCACCCCGCGCGCGGTGATCGACCCGAGCCGCAACCTCGCGGTCTGGACCTGGGACGCGAAGGGCGAAGCCTTCGGCAACAACCCGCCGAACCAGGACCCCGATCAGGACGGCACCGCGTTCGTATTCGATATGCGGTTTCCGGGGCAGCGGTTCGATGCGGCAAGCGGATTGATCTACAATTACTTCCGCGACTATGATCCGACCATAGGCCGCTATATACAAAGTGACCCGATTGGCTTGAGTGGTGGATTAAGTACCTTTGGATATGCAGGAGGCAGTCCGCTGACCGCCGCAGACCCGTTTGGACTAGAGTGCCCGCCACAACTAAAGCAAGAGCGAAAATGCTTCAATGCAAGCAATTACGACACCACAAGGCATGGCAGCAGAACAGTTATCGGTAGCGCAGCCACCGATCAAATATTTCTCGCAAATGGCCGACGACTAGATCGCTCGGAGACAGATGAGCACTTCGCGTCTATCGGGAAGGATGGAAGCTTCACGATTATTCCGGCACCTACGCAGGAAACCGCCAAGGGAGTCAAAGGCGATTTTTCGATAACCAGAGAGGAAACCGCTGCCATTTGCCATTCCCATCCGAAGGGTAAACAATTTGAATCGATCCCAGGATATGGCGAACATGAAGCTGTTTTGCTTGGATATCCGAGCTACATAGTTAGAAACTCGGTTTATGGCGTACTTGAAATCGACAAAGGCCAGTTCCAGTACAGGATACTAAGAGGCACACTGCCCCTTAATGATCTTCGGAACATCCAGAGCCGTCTCAATCAATTTCAGAACCGACTAAGTCCGTAGAGAGCCCGGAAACAAGCTAACGGAGGTCACATGAAAGCCGCTTTTATCATACTACTAGGCTTGTCCCTCTCCGGCGTAAATATAGCGAGCGCCGTCGCCGAAACCAATGAAGAAAGATTATCCACACAGATCCTTAGGGATCCCTCTCCAGCCATTGCGAGACGGGTATCGATTAGCGGACGCCTGCAATGGAGCAACGAAGACAGGAATCTCTATCCGACTTGGGCGGGCACCCCGGCGCCTCGCGATTACTGCCTCCCAGTACTCATAAACCAGAAAGATGACTCGACGAGCGAGGCGGCCGAAAAACTTAGCGGGAAGAACGTTAAAATCTACGGAATAATTTCTTTCGTTTCTTCGGACGCAGATTCAATCTCGGTAAATTCCTGTAAGCAGTTGGGCATATATGTAATACACATGGAAGCTGTCAGCGATAAATAGAGCGGTAGCCGCAGAGCCTCAAAGGCGCCGGCAACGGGGTCTGAATCGCTCAGGAATCCATAGACATTTCGCAGCCATCTTTAAGGCCCCGGCAACGGGGCCTTTTTTCTTGTAGGGCATCCCGGCAACCAAAAACCGGGTCAGAGCAACTTCCGTCTAGCCCCTGTCGGAAGCCACTCTGACCCGGTTCGCATTACCGCGCGCGGTGATCGACCCGAGCCGCAACCTCGCGGTCTGGACCTGGGACGCGAAGGGCGAAGCCTTCGGCAACAACCCGCCGAACCAGGACCCGGATCAGGACGGCACCGCGTTCGTGTTCGATATGCGGTTCCCGGGGCAGCGCTTTGATGCGGCTACGGGGCTGAACTACAACTACTTCCGGGATTACGATGCGGGAACGGGTCGTTATGTGCAGAGTGATCCGATTGGATTGAGGGGCGGAGTCAATACCTTCAGCTATACAGATGCTAGTCCGTTATCTTCTGTTGACCCTTTTGGTTTGCTTAGGGCTCTGCTGATGGTAGGTGATCCCGGGTTGGGTATACATAACCCGGGCCGCTCCTTTGAGTTGGCTGCCGCAACCGTAAGTACGTTTCTGGCGAGTGAGGGCTGGACCAGTGAGACTATTAGGGTGTCTAGCGTGTCTGATTTTAGTAATGCGCTGTTGACTGGAGCGCCGGTTGATCGTGCTTACTACTTTGGCCATGCTGGGGCCTCGGCCCTCATGATTGGTGAGGGTGCGGGTGAAGGCACGAATCTTTTTGCGGAGGATGCGAAAGGAATTGGCCCGGGGAGAATGTCAAATGGTGCCGAGTTCTACATTTATGGCTGCAATGCGGGTGTCGGGGACAGTAATATCGCGCGCACTTTGTCTTATTACTTGCAGCGTCCTGTGAATGCCTTTACTAGTGGCATGCATTATACGAGTAGTCCGCAATATTCTCGGGCGCCACCTTATCCCGCTCCGCCGAGCCGAGTGCCGTTGTACATGAGGCCGGACAATGGTAAGCGAGCGATAAAATTCAATGCCTATAAGGGGAGGTGAGGTATGAAGGCACTTTTTTTTGGTGGCTTCCTGTTTTTGTTGGCTTCGTGCTCTTCGCAGGGGACGAACGCGAAAGCTATGGGTAAAGCCGAGGCGTGCGATAGTCTTGCTGAAATAAAAAGCATGCCTCTCCGGGATGGATGGCCGGAGACTGATCCCGCATATCTAAAAATAAGTAATAACCGAGAGGTCGCGAAGTCATGTTTGTTGGATCGGATTTCCGATTCAACGCAGATGATGGATCCTCGTTCCGAGCCGACGAAAGTAAACAATTTTGCCGTCGGGGATTTGGCTTTTTTCCTTTTATATGAGTTCAAGATGGTTCCGTTCGAGGAGGTGCTTCCCGGCGAAGTCACGAAGCAGCTGGCTGAGCGGGGTGTTTTTGCATATTTCGAGTGGGTGAACAAGCCAGGAAATCGAAGGCAATTGCAGGAAAATTGTAGGAAATGGATTGAGGAAAATCGCGGCGTTCGGGTAAATTGATTTGGCTTTGGGCGGTTGCCTATCTGGTTAGTATCCTGGGGGCATGGCTGCGCCCATGCCTGAGCACCATTGATTACTTGGTATTCATGTAGGTAGGCGATATGAAATAAGGTGGGCGTTTTCCGAAATAATCCCGGCGCCGAGTTTATCGCTCGTAGTTTACTAACAGGGCGGCAAGCTAGCCGGCAGCGTGCGCACGGCGTTGCTCAACAATGCGCATGCGATCCCTAATGAAAAAATTCCTGTTTGCCTTGCTTTTCATTCAAGGCAGTGCGGCCATAGCCGATAAGGTGGTTGCATCAAGACCAATGGCTGAGCGTTCAGCGAAGGCGTCAGTCTATGGCGTAGGCGTAATAAGGTGGGGGCAGTGCCAGAGGCCGTGTCTGTGCCACGAATTTTTAAATATCAAATCGACTTCACGAAAGGGGGAAGTCCAAGAAAATACTCATATGCACCGACCAGCCATACTCGGTCGGTCAGAAGGTCCTGTTTGCCTATGGCGATTCGCGTGATGCTCGGTGCGGGAATGACTACGCCTACATACCCGCAACCAGTTACAACGAGTTTGTTTATCCTGTCTGTGATGACACGATGAACGACAAGTCTTGGGTCCTGCTTATACATTCAAAGCGATCCCATTGGCATACGAGGCGGACTGAGCACATTCGCGTATGCGGGCAATGCCCCAATGAGCAACGTAGATCTGTTTGGCTTGGACGCAACAACAGTCCCACATCAGTCTATCCCGTGCGCGGATTCGTGCCACCATCAAGAACGGGGCTGACACTAGCGCTACAGGCTCTGGTTGCCGGCGGCGCTACGGTTTCGGCCTACACTACGGGCGCTGCACTATTGCTGTACTCCCCTTCGTTGGGGGGGGCGCGCCATGTGAGGCGATGGGAGCCGGTGCTTGAGCTCGCATGTACAGCGAGAAGATGGAGCGGGGAGAGGAGTATCAAGCTTATAAGGATATCCAGCGAGCCGGTGTTGCCTACGACCCAGACCCGTTCAGGCATTTAAAGAACCGTATCGAGCACCATAAGACGCTGAATCGATTGCGCTCAGCCTAGGACTCCAAGTGGCCCAGTAGCAAGTTTCCTGGCGGTCGACATATTGGCGACATTGCACGAAGCAATGCGACGATCACCAAGCTCGAAAAAGAGTTTAAGGAACTCTGCCCTGAGGAATGTGATGAATGAATAATGAACTCGCCAACCTGCTCGATAAATATCGAATGCACGAGATATTCGTTGACTTCAATATTAGAAATTTTGATGATCGGGGAGCCGACGGAGAGACGCCACTGCATTTGGCCGCACTTAGTGGTGGCATCGACGACCTGAAACTCATGCTTCCGGTAATATCAAATATCGACATCCCGGGCGGTATCGGCCATACGGCGCTTCACTACGCAATCATGTTCGGATATGCGCCAGTCGTTGATGCTCTATTGAAAAACGGAGCCAGCTTGCTCGTGGAGAACGAATACGGCGATCGCCCACTTGATCTGCTGAAGAAAAATCGAGAAGAGGTGGTCGCAGCAATACTTAAGTATCAGCCAGATGCCATCTCTCGTTGAGCCGGTCAACGATGCAAAATCTATGTCCACACGGATGAATTTGGCGCCAAGTACCCTTCATGATAAAGAGGGTGGTTCATTCTCAGAAATTTAAAAACCGGGTCAGAGCACCTTCCGCCTAGCCCCTGTCGGAAGCCACTCTGACCTGGTTCGCAGGTGCTGTGCTTGGGCGTGAAAAACAAGGCTGAAGTGCATGCGGGAACAGCGAAAGGCTAATGCCATTATGGGAACTGCCGTGCGAAATATAAGAAGTGAGGTCATTTCACAAGTATTTCGTAGTTCGGCGCTGGTTCTTATTTTGAGCGCTTCGAGCGGTGCGGCGATGGCCGATAAGGTGGTCGCGTCAAGGCCAATGGCTGAGCGTTTAGCGAAGGCGTCAGTCTATGGCGTAGGCGTAATAAGGTGGGGGGCAATGCCAGAAGCTGTGTCTGCGTCGCGAATTTTTAAGTATCAAGTCGATTTCACGAAAGGCAAGAAGCCCAAGAAGATACTCATATGCACGGATCAGCCGTACTCGATCGGCCAGAAGATTCTATTTGCCTATGGCGATTCGCGTGATGCTCGGTGCGGGAATGACTACGCCTACATACCCGCAACCAGCTACAACGAGTTTATTTATCCTGTCTATGATGACACGATGAACGACAAGTCTTGGGTCCAGCTTAGACTCGCGCATGCAGAGGATCTTGGGTGCGAAAGCATCGCCTTCATCGCCCTCTCGCTCAAGGAATCGAAGCAGAAGAGCGATCCCAATATTGATTTCTCGGGGATCCCTGGCGACGGGAGGTACTTTGACCTCAAAGGGCTCTCCGCTTGTCTCGCCAAAGCCGGAATTACTTTGCTTTAGCCTCTCCCGATCAAGCGAGGCTTATCGACCTTGAAAATAGCAGGTGAGAAATATGGGGTAAGGTTCATTTCCTCTTTTTTCTGGCTGGAATAAACCTGCCTTCTTTTCTATGCCGTGACCTTAAGTCTATTGAGGCATCTAATGAGGGGTTTTTTAGTGTTGCTTTGGGTTTTGTGCTCGTTCCCAGTTTTCGCAAAGGGAGCGGGGCTGGATTCAAAAAGCGAACAATACTTTATAGATCCTTCGGTAATGATTGCGCGCCGCGTATCTATCGATGGACGCCTCTATTGGAAGGGTGAGGGTAGAGAGATATATCCGACTTGGACGTCGGTCGAGAACCCAAGTAGTAGGTACTGTCTGCCTGTCCTCATTGACGATGACAACGACGCCATGATTGCGAAGGCTTCGGCCTTGCACGGAGTCAATGTCAGGGTCGAGGGACTAATTGCTTACTCCGCGCGAATCCCGGGAATGATCTCGGTTACAGCATGCAAGCAGCTTGGTATCTATGTCGTGAGCATGGAAAGGATCGTCTCCGACTAAGGGGTAGAGTAAAAAACCGGGTCAGAGCACCTTTCCGTCTAGCCCCTGTCGGAAGCCACTCTGGCCCGGGTTCGCACTGGCGCCCTACATGCACAGGTGAACTGATGAAAACTGCATTGGCAGCTCTGATTCTCAGCGTTTGCACATTCGCAAACGCGCAAGAAATCAAAACAGCAGAACGGGATTTGGCAGACCAAGTCGGCTTGATCAATCTGAAAGCTGGGGTGACGGAGAAACAAGCCGGCGCCGTCGCGCTATTCTATTGTGAGCGGTACATAGGCGGCTGTGGCGCGACAGATGCACCAGTCAGTCAGGGTTCCCACTGGCAGATCACTCCTCGTACGGGAATCGATGGATCTCCCGACAAGGACAAAATCCTTGTGGGCAAGCATTCGGGAAAGGTTTCTTGGGGCAAAGGCCCCGCCATTGATCTGCTTTCGCTGGTGAGCTCGAAGGAGCCTGCGCCAGCACCCGTTAATAAAGGCGGCGCGAAGCCTGTTCTGACCTCTGCTTCTGCGGTGAAAATTGAGTTTACTGTCTCGCCGGCTGGCAAGGTCTCCAACGCCAGATTTAAGAGATCGTCGAAGGACATAAAATGCGACGTGCAGGCCAGAGCTCGAGTGGAAAGCTGGAAATTTCCGCCCAGGAAGACGCCAATTCAGCTTGTCACGACTTTGGGCTGTAACCGGTGAGAGCCTGGAACAGGCCGCAATGCAAAAAAGCGGCAGCAGGAGTAGATGGCTGACCATTACGTTCCAGAGTAAAAAGCCGGGTCAGAGCACCTTTCCGTCTAGCCACTGTCGGAAGCCACTCTGACCCGGTTCGCAGTGACCAAGGGAAGATACACCTACGATATATCCGGGTCTCTGGTAGCACTGGCGGACCTTCTGCCGACCTCCGAGCTGCCGGCAAGCGTTACCCCCTTGCCAAATTGCGATTCAGCCAGGATCGAAGCTTATGACCTCTCAATCAATCCCGAAAGGCCCAGCTGCCGACGAATTAAGGAACGCCATAAATTGGCAAGCTGCATTTCCTGATTATGTGTTCAGCGAAGGCAAGCTCCAAGGTTTTTTTGTTATTGGTGCTGGAATATTTGATACCCGCAACTTCTTGGAGTTCATGCTCGGCGAAAATTTAAAGGCAAACGGAACGCCTATTTCTGTTCTTGTCCGACTGCAAGAGCAGCCTGAGCGAGATCTGTTTTTTTCAGTATCGAATGCCGATGAAATAAAAGATTTGCGACTTCATGTAACGCAAGGACCCTTCGAGATTTTCGGTTCCATTATTGTTGTTAGCGGTGAGCAGTCGAAATGGGTGGCTTACGAGGACGTCGACTAGCACTTCGCTATACTGGCAGTCTTCGATGCTAGTACCTTTGAGCGCTGGTCAGCGAAGGAAAGTGGTGTTTTCGATTATGTCATTTCCGAAGATCAAGTCTCCGAAAAATTGCAAGCTGACGAATGGGTGGGATGGGAGTCAGATTTTTTGGAGAAAATTATTGAATCCTTTGGTAGAGGGCAAAAGTAGCAGTCGCTCATAAAAAATCGGGTCAGAGCAGGCGAGCACTTCTAAGGGCTTCGGGCGCGGACGGGATAGCTCAAAGGTCGCGTAGCCGTCGGCGGAATGTTGGAGCGCCAAGATATGGGACGGATAGGTTGAGTATGGATCCTGTAGATCAGATGTTCGATGTCATTGGCAGGATGCCAGCTGCGCAACTGGCTTTTTTGGTTCTTTTTATGCTTATCCCGTCAGTCTGGGGCAATTTCGTCTTTCATCTGAATAACAAGAGGCTGGGGCGAAAACCGGTTTCTCGCAATCCATTTTTCATGATGGCCACATTCAATGCGCGCGAATGGCTTATATTCGGAGTCGTTCACTTGCTGGCGATAGCTGCTGCTGCGGCGGCTTTCAGGGCAGGCTGATGGGTCTCGATGGCGATGCCCACCGTCGTTCGAGGGACGTTCTGTCCGCGATTAGGTGTGGTTTTGCTTTTGAGTGAACGAAATCGGCTGTCCGATGCGTTAAGGTCAGAACGCAAGTGATGAGTAAATCCGGTGTGGCAGGGTGGTTGCTTATCGCAGCCTGCTTTGCATTGATGCTTTATTTATCGCTCCGCTCGGTAGCTGCCCTGGATAAGGGCTATTCGTGGAGCGACATGGATTGGAATCGGGACGGCAACACGAGCCTGTCCGAGTTTTTATCGGCCGGCGATGTCGGCATGCGGCAAACCAAACGCTACGATCGCGACTGCAAAGAGTATTTTTCTTACAAGGACCGCTTGCCGATCAAGACGGTTTGCCTGGACTAGCTATGGTTTCATGATCCCCATTGCGGACCGGGCGCCCGCGCAAACCTTGAGTGTCTCGACTGGTGCTCAACGCCGTAATTCGGCATCGAGCTCATTCAAGAGTTCGCTGAAGCGTCCGCGACCTTGAGCCGGGGACGGCAGGCGTCGCAGGACGCTGCGTACCGCGGGCGATGCGAGGTTCGCGGCCCAGTGCAGTTGTTCTCTACCGACGGTGCTGTTGTTCCGGGCTTCGAGTTCGAGGGCGAGTGCTTGATGCGCCGCCGCGCCGAGTACGTGTTTGACTTGGTGCGGGGTGGCGAGGGGATGCAGATAAGCCGCGGCTGCGGCGTGGCTGGCGGCATGCGCGGCGTTGGCTGCAGCCGCGTCCCTGGTTTCGTGAGCGGCCGCATAAGCTGCCCAGGCGCACGCGCGCAGCGTTGCAGTGCGCTTGTTGCCGGCGGCAAAAGCCTCCGCCTCGGCGATGGCTTCGCGCGGGCGATGGTCGCTCGGGCAGGCGGCCTCGAAGATCGGCAGCACGCGCCGGGCGCAGGTCGCTGCGAACAGCGCGACCTGCCTGAGCTCGTCTTCGCCGAGTTGGATTTCGATTTTGCTTTTGCTTTTGTCCTTCACCTAGGAATGCCTCTCCCGTGTGCCTGCATGGGCGAGGCCCGGTCTTGGCTGTCCGAGTCTGGGGTCGGTCGACCAAGAATCTTGATGCATCGAGGCGGATGGAACGGCAGGGTTCTCTTCATGGCATGGATCCCTCGATGGCGGCCTTGATGCCGCCGCGCGTGCTCCCGCATGGGCGCGTAGGCCCACGGAGGTGCCGAGGCCCGGCTTCCCGGCGGCCGGCAACGCGCGTTACCGGCGCCCCAAACGAAACAAGCCCCTGAGGTCGTCAGGGGCTTGTTTCGTAATCTGGCGGAGAGAGGGGGATTCGAACCCCCGAAGCGCGGTTTAGACGCTTACACACTTTCCAGGCGTGCTCCTTCAACCACTCGGACACCTCTCCGGGATCTGTGCGGGCGCTGTCGCGGGCCGTGCAGAGCCGGGAATTCTAGCCGCGGCGGGGCCCGGTAACAAGCCGAGGCTTCGGCCGCCGCCGCACAGGTGCGCCGAGGCTCGGGCGCCGGGGTGGGGCGTGGCACAATGTGGAGGTTCGTTCACGCTTCGCTCCCGGCTTCCGTCGCGAGCGCCCGGACGGCGTCGTGCGCACCGCGTCCGACCCGTCAGAACGCCTTATCGCAAAGGATCCGATGTCGTATCTCGTCCTCGCCCGCAAGTGGCGCCCGAAGCGTTTCGCCGAGCTGGTCGGGCAGGAACACGTGGTGCGCGCGCTGACCAACGCGCTCGGCACCGGGCGCGTCCATCACGCCTTCTTGTTCACCGGTACCCGCGGCGTCGGCAAGACCACGATCGCGCGCATCTTCGCCAAGTCGCTGAACTGCGAGCGCGGCACCTCGGCCGACCCCTGCGGCGAGTGCAACGCCTGCCTGGACATCGACGCCGGCCGCTACATCGACCTGCTCGAGATCGACGCCGCCAGCAACACCGGTGTCGACGACGTGCGCGAAGTGATCGACAACGCCCAGTACATGCCGAGCCGCGGACGGGTCAAGGTCTACCTGATCGACGAAGTCCACATGCTGTCGAAGTCGGCGTTCAACGCGCTGCTGAAGACGCTCGAGGAGCCGCCGGGGCACGTCAAGTTCCTGCTCGCCACCACCGACCCGCAGAAACTGCCGGTGACGGTGCTGTCGCGCTGCCTGCAGTTCAACCTCAAGCGCCTGGACGAGCAGCAGATTTCCGGGCAGATGACCCGGATCCTCGCCGCCGAGGGCATCCCGGTCGACGAGGCCGCGATCCGCCAGCTCAGCAAGGCCGCCGACGGCAGCCTGCGCGACGGCCTGTCCTTGCTCGATCAGGCCATCGCCTACAGCGGCGCCGGCAGTGATGCGCGCCTGGAAGGGGCTGCAGTGGCGGCGATGCTCGGCACGGTCGACCGGACCCGGGTCGGTGCGGTCCTGGCCGCCCTGGCCGACGGCGACGGTCAGCGCCTGCTCGACGAGGTCGCGACCCTGGCCGAGTTCTCGCCGGACTGGGGCGGGGTGCTGGAAACCCTGGCCGATGCGCTGCACCGGATCCAGGTGCGCCAGCTCGTGCCCGAGGCCGCGGTCGAGGCCGACGGGGTCGATGTCGACACCCTGGCCGAGCAACTGCGGCCCGAAGTCGTGCAGCTGTGGTACCAGATGAGCGTCAACGGCCGCCGCGATCTGCCGCTGGCGCCGAGCCCGCGGGCAGGTTTCGAGATGAGCGTGCTGCGCATGCTGGCGTTCCGTCCGGCCGGGGCCGGCGGCGATGCCGGCCCGGCGCCGTCGTCGGGCGGTCGCAGCGAGCCGGCGCGCAGCGCCAGTGCCAGCGCGGCGGCCCAGGCCGCAGCGGCGATGCGCGAGATGGGCGGTGGGCGCCAAGCGGCGCCGAACCTCGAAGCGAGCAAGGTGCCGGCCTCGGAAGCGCCGGTGCAGGAGACCACGGCGCGTCCGAATCCGCAGCCGGAGCCCGTCGCGGCGCCGGTGGCGAAGCCGGAACCCAAGCCGATCGCCACGGTGCCGTCCGAATCGGCGCCCTCCGAACCGGCGCCGCGCGTGCAACCGGTCGTGGCCGCCAAGCCCCAGGCCGATGCCGAGCCGCAGGCCCGGCCTCCGCTGACCTGGCCGGACGAAGAGCTTTCGCCCAAGCCGAACAATCACCGAGTGTCGGACCGAACCGAAGTGCCGGCCCGGGCGACGGCACCCTTCGTCGAACGCGCAGCCGCGCCCGAGCGCGTCGAGCTGCGCCCGGAAGCGCCGGTCGCAGTACCGACCCAGGCCGCGGCCGAGCCGGTGCGCGACATGGCGTCGCCGACGGCGCCGGTCGATCCGGGTCCGAGCCTGTTCGGCAGCCCCGGCCCCGACAGCGAAACTTCGGTCGTCGCGCCGCGGATGGAGACCGTCTCTGCACCCGCAGTGCCGGCGCGTCCGTCCGAGCCGATCACGATGCCGGCCCGCGCGGCCTCGGTCTCGGCCGGTGGTATCGCCGACGACGACGCCTGGCATGCGCTGGTCGATGCTAGCGGCCTGCGCGGCCCGGCCCGCATCCTCGCCGAGCACGCCAGTTTCGTGGCTTACGGCGACGGCGTGCTGACCTTGTCCTTGCCGGCCGACGACGACCATCTGCGCGCACCGGCCTTGATCAAGATGGTCGCCGACGCCTTGGCGAGCCGCCTCGGTGCAGCGCCGCAGATCCGCTTCGAAGCGGCCAGCGCGGCCGGCGAATCGCTGCATGCGCGCAACCTGCGCGCGCGCGACGAGCGCCAGGCTTCGGCCGAGGAGCGTTTCATGAACGACCCCGACGTGCGTCGTCTGATCGACGTGCACGGCGCCAAGGTGGTGCCGGATTCGATCCGTCCCTTCGACGAGGCCTGACCGCAACCCTTGCGCCGCGCGGTTTGCGGCCCAACTACATCACCGACGACATGAGGCTGCGGCAGACTGCGGCCTCGATCCACCGATTACTTTCACGACCAAGAGGCAGGACCATCATGCGCGGCAACATCGCCCAACTCATGCAACAGGCGCAGAAGATGCAGGAAAACGTGCAGCGCGCCCAGGAAGAATTGGCCAAGATCGAAGTCACCGGCAGCGCCGGCGGCGGCATGGTCAGCGTGACCCTGACCGGCCGCATGGATTGCCGCAAAGTGCGCATCGATCCGAGCGTGCTCGCCGATCAGGAAATGGTCGAGGACTTGATCGCCGCGGCGTTCAACGATGCGGTCAACAAGATCAACAGCGAATCGCAGGCGAAGATGTCGGCCGCGACCGCCGGCATGCCGATGCCCCCGGGCATGAAGCTGCCGTTCTGACCGCTGGCGCTCATCGATGAATCTGCATATCGGCATCACCACCGCATTGGTTGCGGCCGCGTTGCTCGGGCTGGATCTGTACGCGACCTGGACGGTCTGGCGCGAGCCCGACCTGACCGGCCTGCAGAAAGGCCTGCAGTCGGCGCTGGTGTGGATGATCCCGCTGCTCGGCGCGATCCTGTGCCTGAACGTCGTGCGCGCGATGAATCGCGAACCGATGGCGCGCAGCAGTTTCCCGACCTCCGAATAATCCGGCGAGCCGAAGCGACCGCGATGACGACCGTCCGTTCCGTTCCGATGCCGGCGCAGGCATGAGCAGTCGCCTGCTCGAACAACTGATCGACGCCTTCCGGGTGTTGCCGGGCGTCGGTCAGAAGTCGGCCCAGCGCATGGCCTACCACGTGCTCGAACGCGAGCGCAGCGGCGGCCAGCGTTTATCGGACGCGCTCGCCGAGGCGATCGAGAAGATCGGCCATTGCGTGCGTTGCCGCGATTTCAGCGAGACCGAAGTCTGCGCGACCTGCGCCAGCGGTTCGCGCGATGCGCATCTGTTGTGCGCGGTCGAGTCGCCGGCCGACCGGCTGGCGATCGAACAGGCCACCGGTTATCGCGGCTTGTACTTCATCCTGCAGGGCCGCCTGAGCCCGCTCGACGGCATCGGCCCGCGCGAGCTCGGCCTGGACACCTTGGCCACGCGCCTGGCCGAGGGCGAGGTGCAGGAACTCATCATCGCCACCAATCCCACCGTCGAAGGCGAGGCCACCGCGCACTACCTCGCCCAGCTCGCCCGCCAGCACCAAGTGCGGCCGAGCCGGCTCGCCCATGGCGTACCGCTCGGCGGCGAACTCGAATACGTCGACCGCGGCACCCTCTCGCATGCCTTCGGCAGCCGCAGCGAAGTGCCGCAGTAGGGCGGGAATTGGGAGTCGGGAATCGGGAATCGGTTGAAGCGAAGCCTGGCGACTCGAATGATTCGATGGCCGGCGAGGTTCGACGGCGAGAGGACGGGAAGGACGCGACTGCTCAAGTTTCGTCGTCGGCGGCGCGGTACGATTCCCGACTCCCCAATCCCGAATCCCGGCTCTCATGACCGACACCACCATCTTCGGCAAGATCATCCGTCGCGAGATTCCCGCCGACGTCGTCTACGAGGACGACGACCTCATCGCATTCCGCGACATCGCGCCGCAGGCGCCGGTGCACGTGCTGTTCGTGCCGAAGACGCCGATCGCCACGCTTAACGATTTGCAGCCCGACCAGGCCGTGATCGTCGGCCGCCTGGCTCATGCCGCCGCGGCGTTCGCCCAGCGCGAAGGTTTCGCCGAGGACGGCTATCGCCTGGTCATGAACTGCAACGGCGACGGCGGCCAGACCGTGTTCCAGATCCACCTGCATCTGCTCGCCGGCGCCCAGCTAGGCCGCTTCGGCACCCCGCGCTGACCGGCGCCTCATCGCATCGAGAATGCGCCGGCTTTTCCCCCTTTGAAAAGGGGGGAAGGGGGGATTTGCTCCTGCTTCGCAGCACGGGAACGTGCCCGGACCGTTGCATATCCACGCCCCAAAACCAACGAAGGCGCCCACAGGCGCCTTCGTTCGTTACCGCAATCGCGAAACGATTGCGCGGTGCCTCACCACCAGCCCCACCACGGCCACGGCGCCGGGCGTTCGATCACGTCGACGCGCTCGCGCACCGGCCACAGATAGACGACGTCGGCATCGAGTTTCGGGAACCGGTAGTCGTATTCGCCGATGCGGCGCGACTCGTAACCGGAGATGCGGCCGGTGAAGGTCACTTCGCGGTTGCGCTCGAACAGGGCCGGGTCGTAGAAGCCGGCGCGGCAGGCGAGGAAGCGGCCGCCGATGTCGTCGGTGGCCCAGTACGGCCGGCCGGAATCGCCCAGGCGGGTCGAGATCATCTCGAAGCAGGTGCGGTTGGCCTGCGGTTCGACGTTGACGATGCGGCCGCCCCAGCGCACGACGGCGCCGGTGCTGTCCTGGGCTGCGGCATCGGACGGGGTCAGGGCGGTGAACGCCCCCTGCAACGGTTTGGGCTGCGAGGCGCAGGCGCTGATCAGCGCGACGCCGGCAGCGAGTAAGGCAAGTCGGAGCTTCATCGACGTTCTCCAGTGGGGCCGGGGCGGTGTGCGCGTAGCGCCCGGACCAGTTCATTGCGCAGTTCTCGGGCCTCGCGCCGCCCGGGTTGGCCACCAGCGTACCGCCAATCGCTGAAATGTTGGCTGAGCCGGAGCAGGCTTTCGCCCAAATCCGGGCGGGCCTTGGTCACACGTTCAGCCCAGGCCAGCGCCGGCTCGTGCGCCTCGCGCTCCAGGCCGAGGCGGCGATAGCGGCGCGACAGCCGGTGCCAGGCGCGCAGGACCGGGTCGCGCTCGCGCTCGCCGCGGCTGCTGAGCCAGACCATCCACAGCAGGGTGAGGCTGGCGAACAGCACGAACAGGGCGATCAGTTTGCCGCTGTCCAGACGGTCGACGCCGAACGGCTGCAGCATGCGCTGCTGGCGGCTGGCATCGAAACCGAGCACGAAATCGTTCCAGCCGCGGCGCAGCCAGTCGCTGAGGTTGAACAACGGCGTCGCCCCGGCGATGCCGCCGAACAGCCCGCCGGCGCCGGGGCGGCGGTCGGCGAGGGTGTCGTAGATGCGTTCCGGCGCAACCGCGGCGGTCGGGTCCACCCGCACCCAGCCGCGGCCCTGCAGCCAGACCTCGGCCCAGGCGTGGGCGTCGGAGCGGCGCACCAGCCAGTAGTTGCCGACCGGGTTGAAATAGCCGCCGGCGTAACCGGTGACCACGCGGGCGGGAATGCCGGCGGCGCGCATCAGCACCACGAACGAGGAGCTGAAGTGTTCGCAGAAGCCGGCCTTGTGATCGAACAGGAACTCGTCGACCGAGTGCCGGCCGAGCAAGGGCGTGGCCAGGGTGTAGACGAACTCGCGACGGATCATCGCCAGGGCGCGGTCGACGATGACGGTGTCGTTGTTGCCGGCTTCGGCGCGCCAGCGCTGCGCCAGGGCGAGGGTGCGCGGGTTGTAGCCGCTGGGCAGGGACAGGGCGGCGCGGCGCAGGGTTTCGCGCAACTGCGGCTCGTACGAGGCCGGCGGCGCCGATTGCAGGCGCCAGCGGCTCAACGAGGTCAGCGCACGGTCGGCGTAGATGCCGTGATCGATCGACAAGTGCGTGCCGGGCGGCGCTTCGCGCGGCAGATCGAGCGAGACGAACTGGCGCGTGTCGGTGGGCTCGACTTCGAGTTCGTAATCCCAGTTGGTGCGCCCCGCGCGCATCGGGGCCGCCGGCAGGCCCTGGAACCAGCGCGGCTGGGTCCATTCGCGGCCGTCGAAGTTCCACAGTACCGGCCCGCGCCAGTACATCTGCGAGGTCGGCGGCGCCGCGCCGCGAAAGCGCGCGCGCAGCGTCACGGTCTCGTCGTTCATCAGGTCGACCATCTCGCCCGGGCTCATCCGGTCGGACAGGCCGGGGCGGGCGAGGGCGCGCTCGGGCACGCCCCATAACGGCGAGCTCAGGCGCGGGAACAGCCAGAAGACCGCCAGCGCGAGCGGCAATCCGATCGCCACCAGGCGGCCGATCGCGAGCAGGCGTTGCCAATGCGTTTGCGCCGGCTCGACCGCGCGCAGCGGGTCCGGGCGCGATTCGATTTCGGCCAGGCGTTGCAGGGTGGACAGGGCGAACATCGCCGCGGCCAGACCGAGGGTGAGCGACAGCGGCCCCTGGTCGAGCAGGAAGGTCGCGAACGGGCCGAACAGGGCGAAGCCGATCAGGCTGCGCGCGTCGCGCAGGGTGTGGGTTTCGGACGGTTTCAGCGCGAACATCGCCGCGAGCAGGGCGCAACCGGTGTCGCGGCCGAGGGCGAAGCCGGTCATGATCAGCACGGTGCCGATCAGCGCGACCAGCAGCACCAGGCGCAAGGCGCTCGGCAAGGGGCGGCGCCAGGACAGCACGCCGATGCCGACGCCGGCCGCGGCGATCACCGCGGCGATCTGCAGCGGCAGTTGCAGCAACAGGGGCAGCAGGCAGCAGGCGCCGGCCAGCAAGGCCCAGCGGCGGGTGGTCGGCTCCAGCGCCGGAGCGGCGGGCTTAGCCATGCGGCATCAGCGCCAGTGCGCGCAGGCAAGCGTGGCGATGCCCCGGCCCGGTGCCGGGGCCGAGCGTGGGTTGGTTCGGCAGGCTCAGCCGATAACGGCAGCCGTCGCGTTCGGCCTCGTCGACCCAGCGCGCCAGGCGCGAAATCCTTGCCTCTTGGCCGAGGCCGGTCAGGCGATGCCATTCCAGTTCGACGTCGGCGCCGAGCGGTTGTTCGTATTCGCGCACCAGCAGGGTGTCGCGCCGCGCCGAATGCTTCCATGCGATGGCGCGCCGGGCATCGCCGAAACGGTAGGCGCGCAAGTGATGGACGTCGTCGCCGCTCGGATGCAATCGCGTCACCGCCTGATCGCCGCCGCCGACCGGCAACGGCGGGCCATGCGCTTCCGGGGTCGGATAGACCAGCAGCGGCGCTTCCGGCCAGACATGCGCCCAGGCACGGGCGAGGCCCAGCGGCCGGGTCGTCGATATGCGCAAGCGCGGCAGGTCGAGCCAACCGCGTCGCTCGGTAGCGATGCGCAGTTCGGCTTCGCCGGCACCCTGCTCGAGATCGAGCACGGTCGCGTCGATGCCGGCCGCGCCGTGATCGTCGATGCGCAGGCCGCGGCGCACCCGGTCGGGGGCGGCGCGCGCATGGACGCGCACGATCAGGGGCAGGCCGGCCGGCACCGGTTCGGCGTCGATCGCGACGATGCTCAAACCCGCCAGTTGCAACTGCGCCGCGATCAGGCTGGCGAGCCCGGCGCCGCCGAGCAACAGGGCGAGCAGGAAGGCCGGGTTGTTGTTGTAGTTCAGCGCGCCCAGGGTCATGGTCGCGAGCAGGGCGCCGTAGAACAGGCCGAAACCGGTCGGCAGCACGTAGATGCGGCGGCGGTCGAAGCGCGCCGGCAAGGGCTCGGGCCGGCGCGGACGCGTCAGCGACATCATGCGTGCGCGCAGTGCGCTCCAGCGCCGTGTAGCGGGCCGGGTCGGGCCGTGGTCGAGATCGTCCTGCGCCTGCGTCGCCGCCATCGCCGCGTTCAATCCACCGTCACGGCGTAGAGGATGGACTTGGCGATGTCGGGCGCGGCGTCGGCCTCGGCGACCAGGCGGTGCGAGGCGACGGGGGCGAACAACGCTTGCACGTCCTCGGGCACGACGTGGGCGCGGCCCAGCAGCAGGGCGTACGCGCGCGAGGCGCGCAGCAGGGCCAGCCCGGCGCGCGGCGACAGGCCTACGCGCACGCCGGGGTGCTTGCGGCTGCGTGCGAGCAGGGCCTGCACATAGTTGATCAGGCTGTCGCTGACATAGACCGCGTCGACCGCGCGCCGGATCGCCAGCACGTCGTCGGTGCTCAACACCGGCTTGGTCTGGGCGATCAGATTACGGCGATCGGCGCCGGCGAGCAGGTCGCGCTCGGCGGCTTCGTCGGGATAGCCGAGCTGCAGGCGCAGCAGGAAGCGATCGAGCTGCGAATCCGGCAAGGGATAGGTGCCCGACAGATCGACCGGGTTCTGTGTGGCGATGACGAAGAACGGGTCGGGCAGCGGATGGGTGCGACCGTCGACGGTGACCTGGTGTTCGGCCATCGCCTCGAGCAATGCGCTCTGGGTGCGCGGCGGCGCGCGGTTGATTTCGTCGGCGAGCAGGACCTGGGTGAACACCGGGCCGGGATGGAATTGGAACTGGCGCGATTGCGGGTCGAACACCGACACGCCGACCACGTCGGCCGGCAACAGGTCGGAGGTGAACTGCACGCGCTGGAATTCCAGGCCGAGAGTCGCGGCCAAGGCATGCGCGAGCGTGGTCTTGCCGAGTCCGGGCAAATCCTCGATCAGCAGATGGCCGTCGGAGAGCAGGGCGACGAAGGCCAGGCGCACTGCTTGCGCCTTGCCGAGCACCAGGGCATTGACCTGGGCCTGTGCCTGTTCGAGGGCCAGGCGCAGGGCATCGGTTAGGATGGTCGCGTTATGGACAGCCGTCGTGCCTGCTGCTGTGATCTTGCCTGCCGTCATCGTGCGTCTGTCCTGTGTCTGTAGCGTCGTGTCCGCCGTCGACCCTCGCGGTCGCAGGCATCGCACGAGCGCGGATCGCGCCGGAGTGCGGGCGCCGAGCGCGGGTTCGCATCATCGCGTGCGAACCCCGTTTTTGCAGCAGCGGTCTCGAAGGCGTTCGGAGTATCTGGGATAGACGTCAACAAACCGCGGCGAACAAGGATCGGTTCGCCCGTTGCGGCTTCCCGCCCCTTGCTGTGCGAGCGTCGCGAATGAACCGGCGACGCCGCAACGTGTCCAACCCCATCCAGAGTGTAGCGAGGTCGCGTGCCGATGCGGGATAAGGATGAAGCCCAGCCGATACGGCGCCTGTTCTGGGTGTTGTGGGCGGCGGTGCTGTTGCTCAAGCTCGGCGTGGTTGCGCAATTGCCGCTGTTCGTCGACGAAGCGTTCTATTGGCAGGAAGGCCGGCATCCGGCCGCCGCTTATTCCGATCTGCCCGGCCTGACTGCCTGGTTGGCGCGACTCGGCGTCGAGTTGGGCGGCGACCATACCTGGGCGCTGCGCGCACCGTTCCTGGCGATGTCGGCGCTGGTGCCGTGGTTGTTGGCGCGGATCACCGCGCGCGAATTCGGCGAACGCCAAGGCTGGGTGGCCGGTTGTTTCGGCGTCTTGCTGCCGCTGTCGGGCAGCCTGGGCCTGCTCGCGCTGCCCGACGCGATGATGGCCCTGGCGACCTTGCTGTGCCTGGACGCCGGTGCGCGTCTGCTGCGCGAGGTCGATGCGCGGGCCGCGGTCGAACTGGCCGCCGGCCTCGCCCTCGGCGCCTTGAGTCACTACCGTTTCATCGCCGTGATCGCGGTCGGCGGCGTGGTCCTGCTGTGCCTGCCCGAAGGCCGCCGCGCCCTGCGCGACGTGCGCGTGGTGATCGCCGCGGCGATCGGCGCTTCGGCCTGGGCGCCCTTGGTCGCCTGGAACATGGACAACGCCGATGCCGGCCTGCGCTTCCAGTTGGTCGACCGGCATCCCTGGTCGTTTCATGCCGAAGGCCTGTGGTTCGTCGCGATCCAGGCCTTGTTGGTCACTCCGCCGTTGCTGATCGCCTTGGCCCTCGCCGGCGTCCGGGGCGCTCGCGCGGCGTCGCCGATCACCCGCTACTTCGCCTTGTTCGGCAGCTTGATCGTGCTCGGCTTCTTCGTCCTGGGTTTCTTCGCCGATACCGAGCGGGTCAGTTTCCACTGGCCGCTGCCGGGCTTCATGGCCTTGTTGCCGTTGCTGCCGGGCGTACTGGCGGGATGGCCGCGATGGGCGCGTCGGCTCACTGCGGCGGTCGCTGGCATGGCGCTGCTGGCGATACTCGGTTACTACCTGGTCGTTTCGGTGCCCGGCCTGCGCGCGCGCAGCGCCGGCGAGAAGTGGTATCCGTCGAACTTCGCCGGTTGGGGCGAACTCGCCGATGCGGTGCGGCAACGCCAGCGCTCGATGCCGCCGGGCACGCGCATCGTCGCCGACAACTTCAAGGTCGGCGCCGAACTCGGTTTCGCGCTCGGCGATCCGCGCATCGCCGTGCTCGACCACCCGATCAACCACAAGCACGGGCGCGCGCCGCAGCTGCGGTTGTGGGGCCTGCAAAGCGCCGGACGCGACGAGTGGGGCACGGCGCCGGTGCTGCTCGTGGTCGGCGCCACCGAGGTCGAATACAAGAACCTGTTGCGTCGTTACCACCAACTGTGCGCGATGGTCGGCCCCTTGCCGCCACCGCAGATGCTCAACGTCGATCACGGCCGCCAGCGTTTCGCCCTGTTCGCGCTCGACGGAGCCAAGCGCGAAGGCGATTGCACGACGCCGGCGATGGCCTGGGTCGATGCGCCATTGCCGGGGCGCAAGGTCGGCCGCGAGTTCGACGTCAGCGGTTGGGCGTTCAAGGACGGCGTCGGCCTGGCGCGCGTGGAAATCATGCTCGACGGCCGCGTCGTCGCCCAGGCGAGTTACGGCCGCGAATTGCCCGGTGTGCGCAGTTACTGGGAGGTGTCGAACGATCCGCAGCATCCGCGGGTCGGCTTCGATGCCAAGGTGCGCCTCGACGCCGAACCGCCCGGCCGGCATTGGCTGGGCCTGCGCCTGCACGGGCGCGACGGCAGCGTCGAGAATTGGGCCGAGCAGCCGATCGAGGTGCGTCGCTGAGCCGACGCCGGTCTTTCAGCGGATCCGATGCGCTCGCGGGCCGTGGCCGGCGAGCGCGGCGATCTCAGGGCAGTCGATAGCCGGCTTCGCGCAGCAGGCGCGCGGTGGCGATCAGCGGCAGCCCGATCAGCGCGGTCGGGTCCTGCGATTCGATCGCGTCGAACAGGGCGATGCCGAGGCCTTCGGACTTGAAGCTGCCGGCGCAGTCGTAGGGTTGCTCGGCGTCGACGTAGCGCGCGATCTCTTCCGCGCTCAGTTCGCGGAAGCGCACCGTGGTGACGTCGAGCGCGGTCTTCGGCGCCTCGCCGTGGCGCAGCAGGCACAGCCCGGTCAGGAAACGCACCTCGCGGCCGGACATCGCCCCGAGCTGGGCGAGGGCGCCGTCGCGGCCGCCGGGCTTGCCGATCGGACGGCCGTCGAACTCGGCGACCTGGTCCGAGCCGATCACCCAGGCCCCGGGCTGCAGCGCGGCGACCGCGGCGGCCTTGGCCACCGCCAGGCGGCTGGCCAGGGCGAGCGGAGTCTCGCCGGGCTGCGGGGTCTCGTCGGTCTCGGGACGGGCGCTGTCGAAAGGCAGGCCGAGCCGGGTCAGCAGCTCGCGGCGATAGACGGAGGTGGAGGCCAGGATCAGTCGCGCGGACATCGGAGACCCGAAAGAAGGAGAGAGGAGCGGCCCGGATCGAGTCGGGCCGGCCGGTTCAGGCCAACGGCGCGCGCGCCTGTTCGATCTGGTTCAGCTGCTGATCGATCCGGCTGCGGGCCTCGTCGATCGAGGTGCGAACCTCGGCCAACTGGGCGACGCTGGCCTGGCGGCCGTGGTCGCGCAGCCACAGGCGCTGGCGCAGCATTTCGCGCATCGCATCGGCGACCGGGTCGCGGCCCTCGTCGCCGGCGACCGCCTCGATTTCGGCCCGGGCCAGGCGCAGCCTGGCTTCCAGGGCGTCGGCGGCGTCCAGCAGTTCGCGCACCGCGCGCTCGCGGCGGCTCGGGAAGTAGCGCAGGCCCAGCGAAACCGCCAAGGCCGCCAGTGCGGCCAGGCTCAGCAGCAGGAGGGTCGTCAAGGTCGGGCTCGGTGCGCGGGCGGGGCCGGCAGTCTGCACGCCCGGGCCGGCCGACGGCAAATCCCTGCGCCGGCCTGGGGTTACGGTTTGACAGCGCGGGGCTGCGTCTCTAACATTCCGCGGCTTATGTCAGCCGATGTGCCATCTGGGCGGGTGCCCGAAGTTCTGGATGCCTGGCGCCTGGTGGCGGCACGGCGCGGCGTGGAAGGTCGTTTGCCGTTGTCGGCGCTGACCCGGTTGCAGGGCAGTCTGCTCGATACCGAGGGCGAAGTCCGGTTTTCCCTGGATTTCGACACCGACGAACTGCAGGTGCCCTATGTCGAGTTGAAGATCGACACGCAGTTGCCGCTGTTGTGCCAGCGCACCCTGGAGCGTTTCCTGCTGCCGGTGCAGATGGTCCAACGGCTCGGCCTGATCCGCGAAGAGGCGGACGAAGCCGCGCTGCCGCCGGGTTACGAGCCGCTGCTGATGCCCGAAGACGGCATGTTGCGCGCCTCCGAGCTGGTCGAGGACGAACTGATCCTCGCCGTACCGGTGGTGCCGATCGCGCCCGGCAGCGAGTCGGTCGAGCGCGACTGGCCGGCCCCGCAGGAAGAGCTCGACAGCGCGAACCCGTTTTCCTCGCTGTCGGCGCTGAAGAAGAATTGAGCAAGACCCGGTTTTACCCTTAGCACCACCATTCAGATCCACTCCGACCTGCAGGCGAATCGCAAGCCGCTCCTGCTAATCGGGCTTACGCTATCCACCTCAGGTTTCCACCGCTTTTCCGGAGCAAGACCATGGCTGTTCAGAAGTCCCGCGTTTCCCCGTCCCGCCGCGGCCAGCGCCGCGCCCACGACGCGCTGACCAGCAAGCAGCTGGCCACCGACCCGACCACCGGCGAGACCCACATCCGCCACCACGTCACCGCCGACGGTTACTACCGCGGCAAGAAGGTGATCGAGACCAAGACCCGCATCGCCGACGAAGAATAAGCTTCGTCCGCATGCCGCGCCGCGCGCCTGGATGAAGGCGCGCGCTGCCGTCGGCACGCCGACGGTCATCGCGCTATCGTTCTACCGCCAGCCCGTGCTGGCGGTCCTTGCTTCTGAGAAGCCATGCTTCCAAGAGGCCATGCTTCCAAAAAGCACGTTAGCTTTTATGAAGCACATTCCGGCGGCCTGCGTTCCATAACGCTATCGCGGCGTTCGGAGCGTCATCGGTCCTCCGGTACGTATACGGCAACGCCGCGGAGTGGTGATGACAGATCGGATTTACGCCCGCATCGCGGGTACCGGCAGCTACCTGCCGGAAAAGGTGCTGACCAATCAGGACCTGGCCAAGCTGGTCGACACCAGCGACGAATGGATCGTCAGCCGCACCGGCATCCGCGAGCGCCATATCGCCGCCGAAGGCGAGACGACCTGCGACCTGGCCTATCACGCTTCCGTGCGCGCGCTCGAAGCCGCCGGCGTATCGGCGCAGGAGATCGACCTGATCGTGGTCGGCACGACCACGCCGGACCTCATCTTCCCGTCCACCGCCTGCCTGTTGCAGCACCGTCTCGGCGCCAACGGCTGCGCGGCGTTCGACGTCAATGCCGCTTGCTCGGGCTTCGTCTACGCCCTGACCATCGCCGACAAGTTCGTGCAGTCGGGCGCGGCCAAGACCGTGCTCGTGGTCGGTTCGGAAACCCTGACCCGGATGCTCGACTGGAACGATCGCGGCACCTGCGTGCTGTTCGGCGACGGCGCCGGCGCGGTGGTGCTCAAGGCCGACAGCGAGACCGGCATCCTCAGCACCCACATGCACGCCGACGGCGGCAAGAAGGAACTGCTGTGGAACCCGGTCGGCGTTTCGGTCGGCTTCAAGCCCGAAGAGCACAACGCCGGCGTGAAAGTGCTGATGACCGGCAACGAAGTGTTCAAGTACGCGGTCAAGGCGCTGGACTCGGTGGTCGAGGAGACCCTCGAAGCCAACGGCCTGGATCGCCACGAGATCGACTGGCTGATTCCGCACCAGGCCAACCTGCGCATCATCGAAGCCACGGCCAAGCGCCTGGACATGCCGATGGATCGCGTGATCGTGACCGTCGACCGTCACGGCAACACCTCCTCGGGTTCGGTGCCGTTGGCGCTGGACGAGGCGGTGCGTTCGGGTAAGGTGCAGCGCGGGCAGTTGCTGCTGCTCGAAGCTTTCGGTGGCGGTTTCACCTGGGGTTCGGCGCTGCTGCGCTACTGAGCCTTAGGCGACGCATTCGCGTCCACTGGGCCGGCCACGACTTCGTCGTAGGCCGGCCTTCGTGTTTCCGGGGTTTGGTTTTTTCGTCACCGGCCTGTAGGGGCGGCGTGAGCCGTGACCTTTTTCGTGTGGCGACGCAGGCTTGTCGTTGTCGTTGTCGTTGTCGTTGTCGTTGTCGCGGCTTGCGCCGCTCCTACCCAAGAGCGGCGGCGGTTGCCGTAAAGGTTCCGCCTTTGTCGTTGCAGTAGCAGTTGTTGCTGTTGCTGTGCGTCGAGCCGCACTCGCGAAGGCAACAGAAGACCCGGAGGGCGGCCCGCATGAATGCGAGCCGTTTTTCATCGGGACAGGGATGTCCCGTATGAAAAATCCCTGCGTCGGCATCGCTCGTGCGGGCTTGTGATTCAAAGCAAAAGCATTTTTCTTTGTGACTTTCTTTTGTTGCTTTAGACAAAAGAAAGTTACCCGCCGCTTTAGTGGCGGAAGCTTTTGGCGTTTGATCTTGCTGATCGAGAAGCCACAAGCAACAGCAGAGCTTCCGTCCGCTAACGCGGCCGGGTTACTTTCTTTTGCTAAGCCCAAAAGAAAGCTAACCAAAGAAAAGGGCTCTCCTTGCAAGGGCACAGGCCACGAGTGCGATGCCGGCGCCGGGATTTTTCGATAGGACATCCTTGTCCTATCGAAAAACGGCGCACGTCCTGTGCGCCGCCCTCCGGGTCTCCACTTGACCGGCAAAGCGGCAAAGCAGATCAAAATCTCGGCAACGGCAACGGCAACGGCAACGGCAACGGCAACGGCAACATCCTCACGGCGATAGCGACGCCAACGGCAAGGAATGGACAGGCGGGGAGGGGCAGAGCGCCCGGTGCGGCCGCGCCGCGGATCGTCGCGGATCGCGCCTTCCTGCGACGCGATGTGACGCCGTACCGCCGAGTACAGACGATCCCGGCGGTTCGCCCGTATCATTCCGCATCCTTACCGATCCGGCAGCACGCGTGACCGATCAGCAGCTTTCTTTCGTCTTCCCGGGCCAGGGCTCGCAATCGCTCGGCATGCTCGCCGAGTTGTCGGAACTGCACACGCAGGTCCGCGAGACTTTCGCTGAGGCCAGCGAGGGCGCCGGCGTCGATCTTTGGGCCATGAGCCGGGCCGGCCCCGAGGAAATGCTCAACCGCACCGAATACACCCAGCCGGCGTTGTTGGCCGCGGGCGTGGCGGTGTGGCGGGTATGGCAGGCGCAGGGCGGGGCGCAGCCGGCGGTGTTGGCCGGGCACAGCCTCGGCGAGTACAGCGCGCTGGTCGCGGCCGGCGCCTTGTCGCTGCGCGACGGCGCGCATCTGGTGCGTCTGCGCGGACAATTCATGCAGGACGCCGCACCCGCCGGCACCGGCGCGATGGCCGCCGTGCTCGGCGCCGAAGACGCCCTGGTCGAAGAGATCTGCGCGGCGGTGTCGGGCGCCCAGGTTGTGGTGCCGGCCAATTACAACTCGCCGGGCCAGATCGTCATCGGCGGTCATGCCGACGCGGTCGACAAGGCGCTGACGCGCTTGGCCGAGGCCGGCGTGCGCAAGGCGGTCAAGCTCGCGGTCAGTGTGCCTTCGCATACGCCGCTGATGCGCGACGCCGCCAATCGTCTCGCCGAGGCGATGAGCGGCATCCAGTGGCAGGCGCCGTTGCTGCCGGTGGTGCAGAACGTCGATGCGCAGGTCCACGAAGGCGTCGATGCGATTCGCGACGCCCTGGTGCAGCAGTTGTACCTGCCGGTGCGTTGGACCGGTTGCGTGCAGGCGCTGGCCGCGCGCGGCGTGGTCCGCATTGCCGAATGCGGCCCCGGCAAGGTCCTCGCCGGCCTGGTCAAGCGCATCGACAAGTCCCTCGAGGGTCGCGCCATCGGCACGCCGGCGGATTTCGCGACCGCCCTGGCCGACTGGCGCTGAACCCACGACCGCGTCCCGACTGTCACCGATTCGCGCTACTCAACCTCGACCCCAGCCTGTAGGCTTGGCCGCGCAAAATCGCGGTGCGAGCGCGAGGCGGCGGGGTCGTGCGACGAGACGGCCGCGGCGTCGGATGCGTCGCAACCCACCCGCCAGCACCCCACGAGCCAGCGGCAATACGGAGTGAAGCAAGCATGAGCACGTCCCCGCTTTCGGGCGAGATCGCCCTGGTCACCGGCGCCAGCCGCGGCATCGGTGCGGCCATCGCCGACGAACTAGCCGCCCAGGGCGCCACCGTCGTCGGCACCGCGACCAGCGAAGCCGGCGCCCAGGCCATCGCCGCGCGCCTGGCCGCCAGCGGCGGTCACGGCCGCGTCGTCGACGTCGCCGACGCCGCCTCGATCGAGGCCCTGATCGATGGCGTGTCCAAGGAGATCGGCGCGATCTCGATCCTGGTCAACAACGCCGGCATCACCCGCGACAACCTGCTGATGCGCATGAAGGACGAGGACTGGCAGGCCATCCTCGACACCAACCTCACCAGCGTGTTCCGCACCAGCAAGGCGGTGATGCGCTCGATGATGAAGGCGCGCAAGGGCCGCATCATCAATATCGCCTCGGTGATCGGCGTGACCGGCAACGCCGGCCAGGCCAACTACGCCGCGGCCAAGGCCGGGATCATCGCGTTCAGCAAGTCGATGGCGCGCGAGATCGGCAGCCGCGGCATCACCGTGAACGTGGTCGCCCCCGGTTTCATCGATACCGACATGACCCGCGAGCTGCCCGAAGAGGCGAAGAAGGGCATGCTCGACCAGATCGCGCTGGGCCGCTTCGGCGAACCGGCCGACATCGCCCGTGCGGTGGCGTTCCTGGCCGGCCCCGGCGCGGCCTACATCACCGGCGAAACACTGCACGTCAATGGCGGCATGTACATGCCCTGAGCCTTTGGCGTAGGCTGTAAGCGATTGAACCCAAAGGAGTTTCGTCGAAAGGCCGGCGGCCCTCGCGAAACCTCCCGATTCCATTAGACTATTCCATCGAAAAACCCCTCACGGGAGGAGCAGCATCCATGAGCAGCATCGAAGAACGCGTCAAGAAAATCGTGGTCGAACAGCTTGGCGTCAAGGAAGAAGAAGTCACCAACAACGCTTCGTTCGTCGACGATCTCGGCGCTGATTCGCTCGACACCGTCGAGCTGGTGATGGCGCTCGAAGAAGAGTTCGAGTGCGAGATTCCGGACGAAGAAGCCGAGAAGATCACCTCGGTGCAGCAGGCGATCGATTACGTCAAGGCGCACGTCAAGTCGTAAGGCGCCTGAGGCATGCCGCCCGTGCTTTGGCGCTTGCGGCATGCGTGCAGTACGCGAATCAGGTGACAACTCGGGGCCGCATTGCGGCCCCGTGCTTTTCAGGCCGGTCGATACGCCGGCGTAGGTCCGAAGACGGATTCCACAGAGGTAGCGTTGCATGTCCAACCGTTCCTTCAACCGCCGTGTGGTCGTCACCGGCCTCGGTCTCGTCTCCCCGCTCGGCAACGACGTCGCCAGCAGCTGGGACGGCATCGTCAACGGCCGCTCGGGCATCGGCCCGATCACTCATTTCGATCCCGCTCTGTTCACCACCCGCATCGCCGGCGAGGTGCGCGACTTCGACATCACCAAATGGGTGGGGCCGAAGGACGCGAAGAAGATGGAAGAATTCATCCATTACGGGGTCGCCGCGTCGTTCATGGCGCTGGAAGACGCCGGCATCGTCGTCGACGACTCCAACGCCGAGCGCATCGGCGCGCTGATCGGCTCGGGCATCGGCGGCCTGCTCGGCATCGAAGAGCAGACCATCAAGTACCACGAGGGCGGCCCGCGAAAGATCTCGCCGTTCTACGTGCCCAGCACCATCATCAACATGCTGCCCGGCCAGGTCTCTCTGCTGACCGGCATCAAGGGTCCGAATTTCTCCGCCGTGTCGGCCTGCGCCACTTCGAACCATTCGATCGGCATGGCGATGCGTATGATCCAGTACGGCGATGCCGACGTGATTCTCGCCGGCGGCGCCGAGCGCGGTTCCTCGCCGACCTCGGTCGGTGGCTTTTGCTCGATGAAGGCGATGTCGACCCGCAACGACGATCCGATCCACGCCTCGCGGCCGTGGGACAAGGACCGCGACGGCTTCGTCCTCGGCGACGGCGCCGGCATCCTGGTGCTGGAGGAATACGAACGCGCCAAGGCGCGCGGCGCCCGCATCTACTGCGAACTGGCCGGTTTCGGCGCCAGCTCGGACGCTTTCCACATGACCGCACCGAGCGAGAACGGCGAAGGCCCGGCGCGCTGCATGGCCGCCGCGTTCAAGGACGCCGGCATCAACCCCGACCAGGTCGGTTACCTCAACGCCCACGGCACCTCGACGCCGCTCGGCGACCTGGCCGAGACCCTGGCGATCAAGCGCGCGCTCGGCGACCACGCCTACAAGACCATGGTCAGCTCGACCAAGTCGATGACCGGGCATCTGCTCGGCGCGGCCGGCGGTGCCGAGGCGATCTTCTCGGTGCTCGCCCTGCATCACAACATCATCCCGCCGACGATCAATCTCGACGAGCCGGGCGAGGGCTGCGATCTGGACTACGTGCCGAACACCGCCCGCGACGCCAAGGTCGACATCGCCGTGTCGAACGGCTTCGGCTTCGGCGGCACCAACGGCACCCTGGTGTTCAAGCGCATCTGATTGCGGCGATGCAAGCGAAGGCCCGCGACGACTTCGGTGGTCGCGGGCTTTCTGCTTTTCCGGGAGCCGCGATCGCGATCGCACCGCTCCCATCAAGGCTGCGCCGGACATTCGCCGCGCGTACGATGCCGGCATGACGACCACTGCATCCGCTGCGCCAAGTAACGATGCCCGGGTGTTCCTCGGCACGCGACGGGTCGATGCGCTCTCGCCGTACGACCGCGGACATGCCTATGGCGACGGCCTGTTCGAAACCCTGCGCGCGCATCGCGGCGAGCTGCCGTGGTGGGACGCGCATTGGGCGCGGCTGGCGCGCGGCGCGCAGCGTTTGCGGCTGCCCTTGCCCGATCCGGCGCAGGTCCGTTCGGAGGCCTCGCAAGTGCTCGCGGGCCTGGACGCGGTGCTCAAGCTGATCCTGACCCGCGGCGAAGGCGGCCGCGGTTACGCGCCGTCGGCGCAGGCCGAGCCGGTCTGGACGATCTCGCGCCATCCGTTGCCGCCCGCGTCGCCGGCCGGTGGTTTGACCCTGCGCTGGTGCGATCTGCCACTGTCCGAACAGCCGGCCCTGGCCGGCCTGAAGCACTGCAACCGGCTCGAACAAGTGCTGGCGCGCGCCGAATGGGACGATCCGGCGATCGACGAAGGCCTGCTGTGCGATGCCTCCGGCGCGGTGGTCTGCGCCACCGCGGCCAATGTCTTCGTGTTGCAGGCCGGCGTCTGGCTGACCCCGCCGGTGGATCGTAGCGGCGTCGCGGGCGTGTGCCGGCAGGTGCTGATGGAGCTGGCCGAGGTCCGGGTGCAGCGCCTGAACGCCGCCGACGTGCTGGGCGCCGACGCGGTTTTCCTGTGCAACGCCGTGCGCGGTATCCTGCCCGTGGCGCGGCTCGGCGAGCGGCATTGGGCGCCGCATCCGGCCGTGGCCGGGCTGCGGCACCGGCTCGGCGCGACGCATCCCGCCTTCGTTCCGTCCCAGGACTGAGCCGCCGCACCCGCGGCCGCGCGGTCGCGGCGGCGCGCGGCGGGTCGGATCGAACAACGGAGGTTTCGTGGCTGAAAAGAAACGCAAGCGCGGCTGCGGTTGCCTGATCGTGATTCTGCTGCTGTTGGCCGCCCTGGCCGCGGCCGGCACCTGGCTGTGGCAGCGCTACGACGGCTTCGCCGCCTCGCCGATGAGCGGGCTGGAGAAAGGCGAAAGCCTGGTGGTCGAACGCGGCGATTCCTTGCCGGCGGTGGTACGCAAGCTGCGCCAGGCCGGGGTCGTGGAAGGCCAGGCACTGGAGTGGCGTGCGCTGGCCAAGCAGCTCGGCGCGGCCGGGCGCCTGCAGGTCGGCGAGTACGCGCTGGAGCCCGGCACCACGCCGCGCGATCTGCTGATCGCGATGCGCGACGGCAAGGTCATCAGCCATCGTTTCACCATCGTCGAAGGCTGGAATATGCGCGACGTGCGCGCCGCGCTGGCGCGTGCCGCCTTACTCAAGCAGGACGCCGCGCAGCTCGACGATGCCGCGCTGATGAAAGCGATCGGCCACCCCGGTCAGCATCCGGAAGGGCGCTTCCTGCCCGAAACCTACCTCTACACCGGCGGCGACAGCGATCTCGACGTGCTCAAGCGCGCCTACGAGGCGATGGACCGCGCCGTCGCCGCGGCCTGGAAGGGCCGCGATAAGGACAGCGTGCTGAAGACGCCGGCCGAGCTGCTGATCATGGCCTCGATCGTCGAAAAGGAAACCGGGATCGCCTCGGAACGGCCGCAGATCGCCGGGCTGTTCGAGCGCCGGCTCAAGCTCGGCATGAAGCTCGAAACCGATCCGACCGTAATCTACGGCATCGGCCCGAGCTACGACGGCAACATCCGCAAGCGCGATTTGCTGACCGATACGCCCTACAACACCTACACCCGCGCCGGTCTGCCTCCGACGCCGATCGCGATGCCGGGCATCGGCGCGCTCAAGGCCAGCGCGAACCCGGCGCCGGGCAATGCGCTGTTCTTCGTCGCGTCCGGCGACGGCAGCGGCGGCAGCCTGTTCGCGGCGACCTACGCCGAGCACCAGGCCAACGTGCGTCTGTACCTGCAGCGTTATCGCCAGCAACGCCGCAGCGACCAGCCCGAGGAAGGCAAGGCCGTGCTCGAGGAAGCGCGCCAGGAAGAGGCCGGGCAGGCGACGCCGCCGGCGGCCCCGGGGAGCGCGCGATGAGCCTGCCGACGCAAGCGCGTTTCGTCACCCTCGAGGGCGGGGAGGGCGCCGGCAAGTCGACCGTGCTCGCGGCCCTGCGCGGCGCCTTCGAGGCGGCGGGCATCGAGGCGGTATACACGCGCGAGCCCGGCGGCACCCCGTTGGCCGAACAAATCCGCGGGCTGATGCTCGATACCCACCACGAACCCGCGGCGCCGGCGACCGAGTTGCTGCTGGCCTTCGCCGCGCGCGCCCAGCACGTCGCGACCGCGATCCTGCCGGCGCTCGAGCGCGGCGCCTGGGTGGTCAGCGATCGCTTCACCGATGCCAGCTATGCCTACCAGGGCGCCGGACGCGGGCTCGACCCGGCGTTCATCGCCGAGCTGGAACGGCGCGTGGTCGGCATTCGTCCGGCCCTGACTCTGCTGCTCGACGTGCCGGTCGAGATCGGCCTGCAGCGCGTACGCGGCCGCGGCGCGGCCGACCGCATCGAGAGCGAACGCAACGATTTCTTCGAGCGCGTGCGCCAAGCCTATCGCGAGCGCGCCGCCGCCGAGCCGGAGCGCTTCGGCTTGATCGACGCCAGCCAGCCGGCCGATGCGGTCGCCGCACAGGCGGTGGAGCGCCTGCGCCGCACCATCGCGGCGGCGCCGGCGTTCGAGGCGGCACGATGAGCGTCGCCGCCTTCGCCCCCTGGCAGCGCCGCATCTACGACCAGGCCAAGGCCTCGATCGACGCCGGGCGCCTGGGGCATGGACTGTTGTTTTGCGGCCCGGCTCAACTCGGCAAGCGCGCCGTCGCCGAACGCCTCGCGCACGGCTTGCTGTGCCGCGAACGCGATGCCGACGGCGAGCCCTGCGGCAGCTGCCGCAGCTGCCTGTTGCTGGCGGCCGGCACTCATCCCGACTATCAGTTCGTCAGCTTCATCCCAAACAAGGAAGGCACCCGCCTGCGCACCGAGATCGTCATCGAGCAGATCCGCAATCTGTCCGAGCGCCTCGCGCTGACCCCGCAGTACGGCGGCGCCCAGATCATCCTGCTCGACCCCGCCGACGCCATCAACACCGCGGCCTGCAACGCCTTGCTGAAGACCTTGGAAGAGCCGGTGCCGGGGCGTTATCTGTGGCTGGTCAGTTCGCACCCGGCGCGTCTGCCGGCGACCATCCGCAGTCGCTGCCAGCGCCTGGAGTTCCGCCTGCCGCCGCAGGACGAATCTTTGGCCTGGTTGAAGGCGCAGGGGCACAGCGAGGCGGCCGCACGCGAAGCCTTCGATGCCGCGCGCGGCCACCCCGGCCTGGCCCATGAGTGGCTGACCGGCGACGGGCTCAAGTTGCGCCGCGAAGTCGCCGCCGATCTGGCCAAGCTCGGCCGCGGCGAGACCTCGGCGCAGGAAGTCGCGCAACGTTGGGTCGGCGACGAACAGGCGGTGTTGCGTCTGCGACACGCGTCCGACATCGCGCTTGCCGAGGCCGCCAACGGCTTGACCGACCCCGCCCGCGCGCGCAGTCTTGCGGCTTGGTTCGATCGCGCCAACCGCACCCGCGACCTGTTGCGGACCACGGTCCGCGCCGATCTGGCCGTGATCGAATTGTTGATGGCGTGGCGCAGCGACGAAGCCCGTCGCGCCGCAGGAGGAAGCAAGGCATGAATGCAACGGCAGGCGCAGCGCGACAGGGCATCCTGTCGTTGACGATCAAAGACAAGGCGGCGCTGTACAGCGCCTACATGCCGTTCCTGAAGTTCGGCGGCATTTTCGTCGCCACGCCCAAGCGTTATTTCCTCGGCGACGAAGTCTTCCTGTTGTTGACCCTGCCCGAATCCAGCGAACGCATGCCGGTCGCCGGCAAAGTGGTCTGGGTGACCCCGACCGGCGCCCAGGGCCATCGAGCCGCCGGCATCGGCATCCAGTTCGCCGAGACCGCCGAGGGCGATGCGGTCAAGGGCAAGATCGAGGCGTTGCTGGCGGGGACGCTCAATTCGGAGCGGCCGACGCATACGATGTAGGACGGCGTGTTTCGTGCCGCTGTCCTTCGTTTCTTAGGTTTGGCCCGCCAGTCTTTCGCATCTGCTCGGGCGAGCGCATCGGCTGAGGCTGGATTGATCTTCCAGCCTCCAGACACAGTTCTTGGCTTCATAGCTTCTTGGCTTCATAAGCTTTAGCTCCAAAGCTCCGGCTTAAGAGCTTGGCGAAGCCATGCGCTCGCGAAGGCGATAGAAGACCCGGAGGGCGCCGCACAGGACGTGCGGCCGGCTGTTAAATGGAATGCCGCGATAAGACAGGGACGTCTTATCGGAAAATCCCGGCGCCGGCATCGCACTCGTGGCCTGTGCCCTTGCAAGGAGAGCCCTTTTCTTTGGTTACCTTTGACCGAAGGGAATCCAGTCGGACTTTTGGGCTTAGCAAAAGAAAGTAACCCGGCCGCGTAGCGGACGGAAGCCTTGCACTTGCTTGAAGAATGGAACATTGCGAATCCTTCCGCTGTAGGAGCGGCGTGAGCCGCGACCGCGTCGCATCAATCTCGCACCGATGCCGGCCGAAGCCCGTCAGGGTAGGAGCGGCGCAAGCCGCGACCACGTCGTGGCGGTATCGCGGCGCATCTGTCCAGCAAGATCAAACGCCAAAAGCTTCCGCCACTAAAGCGGCGGGTTACTTTCTTTTGTCATAAGCAACAAAAGAAAGTAACCAAAGAAAAATGCTTTTGTTTTGAATCACAGGCCCGCACG
>NZ_CP175666.1:3210002-4042845 GCF_046097045.1 Lysobacter sp. Hz25 | reverse complement strand
CGGCAACGGCAACGGCAACGGCAACGGCAACGGCAACGGCAACGGCAACGGCAGGTGCATGCTGCGCAAACAAAGAAGCCGCGCGGTGCGCGGCTTCTTTGTTTCCAGGATCGCTTGCGCTTACTTGCGCAACAGCGGCGAATCCCAGCCGGGGCGCGGGGCGAAGCGGTCGCCGTAGCGGGCCTGCAATTGCTTGAGGCGGGCCAGCACGGCGTCGGGGCCGTTTTCGCGGACGTACTGGATCGGGCCGCCGCGGAACGGGGCGAAGCCGGTGCCGAAGATCACGCCGGCGTCGAGCAGGTCGCCGTCGCTGACCACGCCGTCGTGCAGGCAGGCCACGGCTTCGTTGATCAAGGGCAGGATCAGGCGGTCTTCGAGATCGTTCGGCGCTTTGTAGTCTTTCGACAGCTCCGGCTTCTGGGCGCGGCCGTTCTCCCACTTGTATAGACCCTGGCCGTCCTTCTTGCCGCGCTTGCCCGGCTCGACGTTGCTCAGCGCCGGAGGCACGGTCAGGCCGAGGAAGGGCGCGAGTTCGGCGCCGACGCCGGCGGCGACATCCAGGCCGACGGTGTCGATCAGTTCGATCGGGCCCATCGGCATGCCGAACTTGACCGCGGCCTTGTCGATCGCCGGGCCCGGGATGCCTTCGGCGAAGGCCGTGCCGGCTTCGAGCATGTAGGGGAACAGCACGCGGTTGACCAGGAAGCCCGGCGTGCCGGCGACCGGCACCGGCAGCTTGTCGATGGCCTTGCAGAACGCGGCCAGGCGTTGTTCGGTCTCCGGCGCCATGCGGTCGTGGCGGATGATCTCCACCAACGGCATCAAGGCGACCGGGTTGAAGTAGTGCAGGCCGCCGAACTGAGCCGGGCGGCGGATGTGTTCGCGCAGTTCGTCGAGCGGAATCGACGAAGTGTTGGTGGTCAGCAGCGCATCGGGTTTCATGCGCGGTTCGATCTGGTCGTACAACTCGCGCTTGGCTTCGGGCTTCTCGATGATCGCCTCGATCACCAGGTCGGCCAGGTCGGCGCCTTCGCCGCCCAGGTCGCCCTTGAGACGCGCGGCCACGGCCGGGCGCTTGGCCTCGTCCTTGACCTTCTTGGCGAACAGCTCCTGGGCGCGTTCGAGCGCGCCGTCGATGAAGCGTTGTTCGCGATCGGACAGCGTGACCTCGAAGCCCTTGTAGGCCGACCACGCCGCGATGTCGCCGCCCATCACGCCGGCGCCGACCACGTGCACGTGCTTGATGCCGTGCTCCTTGCCGCCCTGGCCCTTGAGCCGTTCCTGCAGGAAGAACACTCGGATCAGGTTGCGCGCGGTCGGAGTGGAGGACAGCTTGACCACCGACTTGCGTTCGGCGGCGAGCTTGGCTTGGACGCCGCCGCCGGTCCGCTCCCAGGTCGAGATCAGGGCGTAGGGCGCGGGGTAGTGCTCCTTGCGCGCCTTGCGGGCGACCTGCTTGACCAGCATCGGCGCGAGGATCTTGCGCGCAGGCCAGGTGTTGCTGGCCCAGCCCATGAAGCGTTGCTTGAACGGACGTTCGGCGCCGCGCAGGGCGATGCCGGCGGCGGTGTCGACCAGCACCGCGGGCTCGGCGATCTTGTCGACCAGGCCGATCGCGCGCGCGGCCGATGCCGACAGGGTGCGTCCGGTCAGCATCATGTCGAACGCGGCCGGTGCGCCGACCAGCGGCGGCAGACGCACGCTGCCGCCCCAGCCCGGGTAGATACCGAGCTTCACTTCGGGCAGGCCGATGCGGGTCGAGGCATCGCTGCTGGCGACGCGGTAACGGCAGGCCAGGGCGATCTCGGTGCCGCCGCCCATGCAGAAGCCGTGGATGGCCGCGACCGTGGGGCAGGGCAGTTCCGCCAGGCGCTGGAACACCTGCTGGCCGCGACGGATGGCGTCGCCGACCGTGCCTTTCTCGTCGAAGCTCTGGAACTCCTTGATATCGGCACCGGCGACGAAGCCGCTGCTCTTGGCCGAGCGCAGCACCAGGCCCTTGGGCGGGTCCAGGGCGAGGCGCTCCAGCAGGCCGTCGAGTTCGATCAGCACTTCCTGGGCGAAGGTGTTGACCGGCGATCCTTCGCGGTCGAACGAGAGCACCAGTACGCCGTCCTCGCGCAATTCGGTGTGCCAATGGCGGGCGCGGAGCCCGTCAAAAGCGGGGAGGCCGTCGAGGGCTGCAGTCATGCCGCACCATCCGTTCAGGTATGGGAAGCCGCTATCATCCCGATCTTGTTTCACTGCCGTCAAATCGCCCGTGTCGACAGGCCCCGGGGGCCTCATGTGACACTTGGCGGTTGCGGGCGACCGCCGGCGGCCCCATTAATGCCGCGATTGAACTTTTCCCCCGACAGGGTTGTCCCATTGTTCGGCTATTGCCGAGCTGACAGGAGTGCCGGCGCGGCATGGCCGAGAATGAGTTGGACCAGGAGCTGGTCAGGCGTGTCCAGCGTGGCGACAGCGCAGCGTTCGATGCCTTGGTGCGCAAGTACCAGCATCGGATCACCGCGCTGATCGGGCGCTACATCCCCGACTGGAGCGAATGCCAGGACGTGGCCCAGGAAACCTTCATCCGCGCTTACCGCGCGATGGCGAACTTCCGCGGCGACGCCCAGTTCTATACGTGGTTGCACCGGATCGCCGTGAACACCGCCAAAAACTATCTGGTTGCCCAGAACCGCAGGCCGCCCACCGACGACATCGACGCCGGCGACGCCGAGCAGTTCGATACGGGCATCCGCCTGCGCGACACCGATACCCCGGAGCACGAGCTGCTGCGCCAGGAGATCGAGCGCACGGTAATGCGGGTGGTGGATTCGTTGCCGGAAGAATTGCGGGCCGCCATCACCTTGCGCGAGGTGGACGGCCTGAGCTACGAGGAAATCGCGCAGAAGATGGCTTGCCCGATCGGCACCGTGCGTTCGCGGATCTTCCGCGCCCGCGAGGCGATCGACACCGAACTTCGGCCTTTGCTGGACAATCAAGACACCCGGGAGCGCGCCCACTGATGACGTCTACTACCCTCCATGGCGATGATCGCGAAAACCTGAGCGCGCTGTTCGACGGCGAGCTCGACGGCGACGCCGCGCGCTTCGCGCTGAAGCGGCTCGGTCACGATGTGCAGTGGCGCGACACCTGCGGCCGCTGGCAGCTGTGCGGCGACGTGCTGCGCGGCAAGGTCAGCGGCGCGGCCGGGCACGATTTCGCCGGGCGCGTGGCCGCGGCGGTCGCCGCCGAAGCGGCGATGCTGCGTTCGCAAGAGGCCTCATTGGCGGGCAAGGCCGAGGCCGGCATCACCCCGCGTCGGGCCGGCGGCTCGCGTCGCGGCTGGATCGGCGGCGCCCTGGCGGCTTCGGTCGCGGTGGCGGCCTTGTTCGTGGCGCGTCCGTTCTCCGGCGATCCGGCCGCTACGGCTACCGACCCGGCCCAGGTCGCCGCGCAGAGCGCTCCGGCCGCTCAGGCATCGGCACCGATACCTGTCCCGGCACCGGTCGAGCAAGCGCCGGCGGCTTTGGCTGCGGCGCCGGCCCAGTCCGATCCCACCCAGCCCGAGCCGGCACTGACTTCCGGCGACGCTTCGGCGCTGGCCGGCGCGGTCGCGGTCGCCGAAATCCCGCGCCGTCTGGCCGAACGCCGTTCGCGCGGCCAAAGCCAGCGTGCCGCCCTGCGCGCCTCCGAGCGTGCGGCCGAGGCACCGGTGCAAGTCGTCGCGGTCGCCAGTGCCTCCCCGCTGCCGGCCGATGCCGTCCACGCCAACCCGTTCCGGCCGCAGCCGAGCGAATCGCCCGCGGCGCGCCCGTGGCCGCGCGCGGTCCTGCCCAATTATTCGGGCGGCAGCAGCTATACCGCCGGTTACGGCAGCGTCGGCAACGGCGGCAGCGCCTCGCAATCGTTCTACCCCTTCGAGCCCGCAACCCAGGCCGAAGAGGCCAGGGCACGGTCGCAAGCCACGCAACGGCCGCAGCCACAGCCCTGATCCGCCCTGCCTGCCACGGCCGTTCCGGCCGGGCAGACCCCTTTCGCCGAATGCGCGGCCCCGCCGCGCAACGCGACCTGCTGTCCTTTTCCCGGAAAATCCACGTCGTTTCGAGGCCGCTTCCATGATCCGTCCCCTGATGAACAGCCTTCCGAAGAGCACCGCAGCCGGCAGCCGCCCGCTGCATTCCCTGGCCCTGGTCGGCGCGATCATCGCCGCGCTGCCGGTGGCCTGCACGGCGCAGGCGCCGACCACCCCGATCGCGCCGCCGCCGTCGGCGACGCCCGCGGCTCCCCTGGTCGCCGGTCTGCCCGATTTCACCAATCTGGTGCAGCGGGTCGGCCCGGCGGTGGTCAACATCAGCGCCGAGGTCACCCCCAAACGGGTGGCGCGCAGCGGCGGCATGCCGGACGAGGAGCAGATTCCCGAGTTCTTCCGCCGCTTCTTCGGCCCGGAAGGCATGCCGGGCATGCCCGGGCCGGGCCAGCAGGGCCCGCGCCAGCCGCGCGGCGGCGGTCGTTCGATCGGCAGCGGCTTCCTGATTTCGCAGGACGGCTATGTGCTGACCAACCATCACGTCGTCGACGGCGCCGACACGGTCACGGTCAAGCTGACCGACCGCCGCGAGCTCAAGGCCAAGGTGATCGGCAGCGATGAGCAGTCCGACGTGGCCCTGCTCAAGATCGACGCCAAGGGCCTGCCGTTCCTGCGCGCCGCCGGCGCCGGCCAGACCAAGGCCGGGCAGTGGGTGGTCGCGATCGGTTCGCCGTTCGGCCTCGACCATTCGGTCACCGCCGGCATCGTCAGCGCGGTCGGGCGCAGCAACCCCTATGCCGATCAGCGCTATGTGCCCTTCATCCAGACCGACGTAGCGATCAACCAGGGCAACTCGGGCGGCCCGCTGCTCAACACCAGCGGCGAAGTGGTCGGCATCAATTCGCAGATCTTCTCGAACTCCGGCGGTTACATGGGCGTGAGCTTCGCGATCCCGATCGACGTGGCGATGAATTCGGCCGAGCAGTTGCGTGCGACCGGCAAGGTCAGCCGCGGCCAGCTGGGCGTGGTCGTGCAGGTGCTCACCAACGAAGGCGCCAAGGGTTTCGGTCTGCCCGACAGTAACGGTGCCCTGGTGTCGCAGGTGTTGCCGGGCGGTCCGGCCGACAAGGCCGGTATCCAACCCGGCGATGTGATCCGTTCGGTCAATGGCACCCAGATCCGCGAGTCCAGCGACCTGCCGCCCTTGATCGGCAATCTTGCCCCGGGCTCGCGCGCCAAGTTGGGGGTGTTCCGCGACGGCAAGAATGTCGAACTCAACGTCGCGGTCAGCGAGCTCGATGCCGGGGCCTCTGCCGACCTCAGCGGGGACAAGCCGGCCCGACCGGGCGACTCGGCCGCCCCGCGCAGCAACGGCAATCCGCTCGGCCTGGTCACCCAGGACGTCGATGCGGCCACCCGCCAGCGTCTCGGCATCAAGGCCGGCGAGGGCGTGGTGGTCCGCGATCCGGGCGACGCCGCCGGCGAGGCCGGGGTGCGTCCGGGCGATGTCGTCCTCTCGGTCGGCCGGGTCCAGGTCGGCAGCGCCGCGGCCCTGGATCGCGCTCTGGCCGGCACCAAGCCGGGCCAGACGGTAATGCTGCTGATTCGCCGCGGCGCCGCGACCCAGTTCATCGCGGTCCAGGCCAGCGAGGAAAAATAAACCTCAGCCCGCGTTCCAGCCCACGTTCCAGCCCGAGGTGCCTGCCGGCGCCGCCGGGCTGGAACCGCGCCGGGCCAGCCGATGAGCGCCCGCCTGTCCGCGGCGGGCCTCCGCGTCGGTCAGGGCCGGCTGCACGGTCCCGGTGTGCTTCCGGCGGGCTTTCTGAGCGACGCCCGCGGGGGCAACGCGGGAACTGCCGTCAGTGCCGGGGCCTATGCGATAATCTCCCGTTAATTTTCCTGGAACCGGCGAGCTCCGCGTCGCCCCGCATGCAACACATCAGAAACTTCTCGATCATCGCCCACGTCGACCATGGCAAGTCGACGCTCGCCGACCGCATCATCCAGCTGTGCGGAGGTCTCGAAGCGCGCGAGATGGAAGCGCAGGTGCTCGATTCCAATCCGATCGAGCGCGAACGCGGCATCACCATCAAGGCCCAGTCCGTGTCCTTGCCCTACAAGGCCAAGGACGGGCAGGTCTACCAGCTCAACTTCATCGACACCCCCGGGCACGTCGACTTCAGCTATGAGGTCAGCCGCTCGCTGGCCGCCTGCGAAGGCGCCCTGCTGGTCGTCGACGCCGCCCAGGGCGTGGAAGCGCAATCGGTGGCCAACTGTTACACCGCGGTGGAGCAGGGCCTGGAAGTCGTGCCGGTGCTCAACAAGATCGACCTGCCGACCGCCGATATCGAGCGCGCCAAGGCCGAGATCGAAGCGGTGATCGGCATCGACGCCGAGGATGCGGTCGCGATCAGCGCCAAGACCGGCCTCAACGTCGACCTGGTGCTGGAGGCGATCGTCAAGCGCATCCCGCCGCCGAAGCCGCGCGATACCGACAAGCTGCAGGCGCTGATCATCGACTCGTGGTTCGACAACTACCTCGGCGTGGTCTCGCTGGTGCGGGTCATGCAGGGCGAGATCGTCCCGGGCAGCAAGATCCTGGTCATGTCGACCGGCCGTACCCACCTGGTCGACAAGGTCGGCGTGTTCACGCCCAAGCGCAAAGACCTGGCCAAGCTCGGTGCCGGCGAAGTGGGCTGGATCAACGCCAGCATCAAGGACGTCCACGGTGCGCCGGTCGGCGACACCCTGACCCTGGCCAGCGACCCCGCGCCCAAGCCGCTGCCGGGCTTCCAGGAAATGCAGCCGCGCGTGTTCGCCGGCCTGTTCCCGGTCGATGCCGAGGACTATCCCGCGTTGCGCGAAGCCCTGGAAAAGCTGCGCCTCAACGACGCCGCCCTGCGTTTCGAGCCGGAAAGCTCCGAGGCCATGGGCTTCGGCTTCCGCTGCGGCTTCCTCGGCATGCTGCACATGGAGATCGTGCAGGAGCGCCTGGAGCGCGAATACGATCTGAACCTGATCAGCACCGCGCCGACGGTGATCTACGAAGTGCTCAAGACCGACGGCACCGTGATCCCGATGGACAACCCGGCCAAGCTGCCGCAGTTGAACCTGGTCCAGGAAATCCGCGAGCCGGTGATCCGCGCCAACATCCTCACGCCGCCCGATTACATCGGCAACGTGATCAAACTGTGCGAGGAAAAGCGCGGCGTGCAGATCGGCATCACCTACATGGCCAGCCAGGTGCAGATCAGCTACGAGCTGCCGATGGCCGAAGTGGTGCTGGACTTCTTCGACAAGCTCAAATCGGTCTCGCGCGGCTATGCCTCGCTGGACTATCACTTCCTGCGTTTCCAGGATGGCCCGTTCGTGCGCGTGGACACGTTGATCAACGGCGACAAGGTCGATGCGCTGTCGATCATCGTCCACCGCAGCCATGCCGACCGGCGCGGCCGCGACTTGTGCGAGAAGATGAAGGAGCTGATCCCGCGGCAGATGTTCGACGTCGCGATCCAGGCCGCGATCGGCTCGCAGATCATCGCCCGCAGCACGGTCAAGGCCATGCGCAAGAACGTTTTGGCCAAATGTTATGGTGGCGACATCAGCCGCAAGAAGAAGCTCCTCGAAAAGCAGAAAGAGGGCAAGAAGCGGATGAAGCAGGTCGGTCGCGTGGAGATTCCGCAGGAAGCCTTCCTCGCGGTGCTGTCCACCGGTGACAAGTAAGCGAACGGCGGAAATAGGGAGGGGGGTTGAGGAACCGCGGCTGCGCCCGATCCGGCGCAAAGCGGTTGCGACGATCGTCCAGGAGTTTCCGTAACATCATCGGACTGCGAGGGTAGGCAGGGGGTGGGACAGGCGCAACGCAATCGAGCCGTCATGGCCGGTCGCGCACGACGTTCGGCCCGCCGGCTGCGTTTCTCGGCTCCGGCTCACAACACCGCAAGGAAACGGCAATGCGTTGGTTCGAAATCGCACTGGTGTCGCTGACGATATTCACCGGCGTCGTCTGGCTGCTCGACAAGCTGGTCCTGGCCAAGCGCCGCGCCGCGCGCGAGGGCCTGCTCGACGACGGCAAGGAGCCGATCGTCGTCGACTATTCGAAGGCGTTCTTCCCGGTGCTGTTCGTGGTGCTGATCCTGCGCAGCTTCATCGCCGAACCGTTCCGGATCCCCTCGAATTCGATGATGCCGACCCTGTTGACCGGCGACTTCATCCTGGTCAACAAGTTCACCTACGGCCTGCGCCTGCCGATCACCAATCGCAAGATCCTGGCGATGGGCGAGCCGGCGCGCGGCGACGTGGTCGTGTTCCGCCCGCCGCACCACCCCGAGCAGGACTGGATCAAGCGCGTCATCGGCCTGCCGGGCGACAAGATCAGCTACCGCGACGGCCGCCTGACCGTGAACGGCGAGCCGATCCTTTACGCCCCGATCGGCACCTACCAGGGCCGCGGTAACGGCACCGAGATGACCGGTGCCCAGGAATTGCGCGAGCAGGTCGGCAACCACGTTCATCGGATCCTGCTGCGCGCAGAGTCGCCGCTGCTGGACCAGGGCGAGGGCGAATGGGTCGTGCCGCAGGGCGAGTATTTTGTGATGGGCGACAATCGCGACAACAGCGAGGACAGCCGATACTGGGGCTTCCTGCCGGAACAGAACCTGCGCGGCAAGGCGTTCCTGATCTGGATGAACTTCGATGGGGGCGTGGATTTCTCGCGCATCGGCAGCAGCATTCCGTAACGGCGCTGCGTCGTTGCGGATGGGGACGAGGTTCGCGAGTGCATCGGGCACGCGCGAACCCGGCACATTGATCAATTGGGGATCGAAGGTATGAAGCGTAACCAGAGCGGCATCACCCTGATCGGGTTCATTCTCCTGCTGGCCGTGGTCGGCGTATTCGCTTACATGGGCATGAAGCTGGTGCCGATGTATACCGAGTTCTATTCGGTCAAGCGTTCGCTGGCGGACCTTGCGAAGGAGCCGGGTGCCAGCCAGATGGACAGCGGCAAGGTCAGAACCTTGTTGTTCCGTCGTTTTGAAATGAGCTATGTCGAGAGCGTGAAGCCGACCAACGTTAAAATCGTGCGTAACGACGAAGGCATCCAAGTCGCCGTGGCTTACGAAGTGCGCCGTCCGTTGATCGCCAACCTGGACGTGGTCGGGCGCTTCAATACCGTGCAGCAGATGCGCTCCAACGGCAGTGACTGATTCGCTCACGCATCGTTTCGCGAACCCGGGATTGCTGGAGCAGGCCCTGACGCATCGAAGCGCCGGGGCCCCGCATAACGAGCGTCTCGAGTTCTTAGGCGATGCATTGGTAAACCTGATGGTGGCCGAGGCGCTGTACCAGCGCTGGCCGCAGGCCGACGAAGGCGCGTTGACCCGCGCCCGCGCCGAGCTGGTGCGCGAGTCGGCACTGGCGCCGATCGCGCGCACGCTCGAACTCGGCGCAAAACTGACCCTCGGCCCCGGCGAAATGAAGTCCGGTGGGCACCGCCGCGACTCGATCCTCGCCGATGCCCTCGAAGCCGTGGTCGCGGCGATCTACCTGGATGCAGGCTTCGAGGCCTGCCGCACCCAGGTCCTGCCCTGGTTCGCCGCAGCCATGGAGGCCCTGCCGCCGCCGCACAAGGTCGGCAAGGACGCCAAGACCCGGCTGCAGGAATGGCTGCAGGGGCGGCAGAAGCCGCTGCCGGTGTACACCCTGATCGCCGAAAGCGGCGAAGACCACGCCAAGACCTTCCAGGTCAGCTGCGTATTGACACAGCCGCCGCTCAGCGCGGTGGGCGAAGCCGGCTCGCGCCGCGCCGCCGAGCAGATCGCCGCCGAGGACGTGCTGCGCCAGCTCAAGGCGGATTGACTGCCTGGGCGGGCCCGGGCGGGAATCGGGAGTCGGGAATCGTAAAAGCCGGAGCCGTCGGGTCCTGGTTTCTCGGCGCATGCGCCAGTTCGCGATGTAGCGCTCGCCGATTCTCTATTCCCCATTCCCGATTCCCAGCCGATTTGCTGTTCCCGCCGCCCAGGCGGACAATTCCCCCATGACTTCCTCTTCGCATCGCGCCGGCCACGTCGCCGTCATCGGCCGTCCCAACGTCGGCAAATCCACCCTCGTCAACGCCCTGGTCGGGGCCAAGGTCAGCATCGTCTCGCCGCGCCCGCAGACCACGCGCCATCGCCTGCTCGGCATCGCCACCTTTCCAGAAGGCCAGCTGCTGCTGGTCGACACCCCCGGTATCCACCGCGAACAAAAGCGGGCGATGAACCGGATGATGAACCGCGCCGCCCGCGGCGCCCTCGAAGGCGTCGATGCGGCCCTGCTGGTCGTGCGCGCCGGGCAGTGGGACGACGAGGACACCCTCGCGTTCGACGCCCTGCGCGGCGCCGGCCTGCCGGTGGTGCTGGTCGTCAACCAGGTCGACCGCATCACCGACAAGACCGTGCTGCTGCCGTATCTGGCGAAAGTCAGCGAAGGCCGCGATTTCGCCAGCGTGCATCCGATCTCGGCGCTCAAGGGCAAGGGCCTGGACGCCCTGGTCAAGACGGTGCTGTCGCTGCTGCCCGAGCAGGAAGCGCTGTACGGCGAAGACGAGATCACCGACAAGAGCCAGCGCTTTCTCGCCGGCGAAATGGTCCGCGAACAGCTCATGCGCCAGCTCGGCGAAGAGCTGCCGTACGCGACCACGGTCGAGATCGAGCGTTTCGTCGTCGACGGCGAATTGCTGCGCATCGGCGCGGTGATCTGGGTCGAACGCGAAGGCCAGAAAGCGATCGTGATCGGCAAGGCCGGTTCGCGCCTGCGCGAGATCGGCGCCAAGTCGCGCGTGCAGATGGAGCGCCTGTTCGGTTCCAAGGTGTTCCTGGAAACCTGGGTGCGCGTGCGCGAAGGCTGGTCCGACAACGAAGCAGCCTTGCGCCAGCTGGGATACGAGTGAGGGCCGGGATTCGAGATTCGAGATTCGGGATTAGGAAACACTGCCGCCAACTGGCGGGGCCCGATCGCCGCGCATCGCATTGACGAATCTCCAATCCCGAATCCCCACTCCCGGCTCTCATGCACCTCGTCGCCGAATCCGCCTACGTGCTGCACACGCGCCCCTTGCGCGAGACCAGCCTGTTGGTCGAGGTGCTCAGCGAGCATCACGGGCGCATCGGTCTGGTCGCGCGCGGGGTGCAGGGGCCGAAACGGCAGGTGCTGCGCGCGGCCTTGCAGCCGTTCCAGCACATCCGCCTGGATGCCTTGGCGCGCGGCGAACTGGCCCGGCTGATCTCGGCCGAAGCCCTGGACGCTGCCCCGCGCTTCGACGGCGAAGTCGCGCTGGCCGGTTTCTACATCAACGAATTGCTGCTGCGCCTGCTGCAGCGCAACGACCCGTTCCCGGAGCTGTACGAGCTGTACGGCCGCACCCGCGCGCGTCTGCGGGACGAGGGGCTGGCCTGGACCTTGCGCTGTTTCGAGCGCGATCTGCTCGATGCGCTCGGCTCGGGCTTCGATTGGAGCGTCGACGCCGAGGGCGTCGCGATCGATCCCGCCGCGCGCTATCGCCTGGACCCTGAGCAGGGGCCGCGGCGCATGCTCAGCGATCGCGGCCATGGGGAGCGCAGCGCCGCCGCGACCGGCCGGGCCTTGCTCGCGCTCGCTGACGACAGCGCGCCGGAAGCGGCCGATCTGCCGGGCCTGCGTCAGGCCATGCGTTCGGTGCTCGTGCACCATCTGGGGCCGCGTGGTTTGAAATCCTGGGAGTTGTTGGCCGATCTGGCGCGGGTGGCGCCGAAGCGCGAGATCCGGCGCGACGACGACGTCGGCTGAGCGTATCGGTTTGGCCGGAACAAGCGGCTGCGCATACGCAGTCGCTCGCACCATCTGCCGCTGGAACCAGCCGCAAACCCGAAGCGAAGGATTCAGCCCAGCATCGGCTGGGCGATGGTGTCTTGCGCGGCCTGATCGAAACGCGTCAGCAGCAAGGACGAATCCGGCTGTGCCTGCAGCTCCTGTACCGCCTGTGCCAGGCGTGCGGCGCCGACGAAGCCGCAACTCGCACGCAGCTTGTGCAGTTCGCCGCGCAAGGCGTCGAGGTTGCCCAGTTCGGCCGCGCTGGAGATCGAGCGCCGTGCGTTCGGCAGTTCCTGGGTGAACAGCTCGCGCAGGGTCGCGATATGGGCGCGATTGCCGTTGAGTGCGCGCGCGGCGACCTCGTCGTCCCAGATCGGCGCATCGGCGTCGTCGATCGACGACAGCGCGACCGCGACATCGTGCTCGGGCAGGCCGAGCAAGCGACGGACCGCGGCGCGCACCGCGGCCGCGGGCAATGGTTTGACCAGCACTTCGGCGAAGCCCGAGGCGATCAGGCGGTCGCGGACTTCGGTTTCGCCGGTTGCGGTATGAGCGACCGCGAGCGTGCTCGGATGACGCTCGCGCAGGCGCTTGAGCAGGTCGATACCGCTGCCGTCGGGCAGGTGGGCATCGAACAGCCAGAGTTGGTAGTCCTCGGCATTGCCGAGCGCCATCGCCGCGGCAAGGCTGTCGACGCCGTCGACTTCGGCCGGCACGGCCTCGACCGCGGCGGTCAGGAAGGCGCGGCTGGTCGGGTCGTCCTCGACCAGCAAGATGCGTGGGACTTGGGATGTCTTCATTGCCGGTTCGCTTCCGCCCGCTATCCTGCTTCCATGCTGCGGACCATGTTACGCCTCCTGATCGGTTTGTCGCTGCCCGCTTGCTGGGCGGTGTCGGTCGATGTTGGGGCGGCGACACTGAACGCCAGGATCGCGCGGGTCGGCACCGCCGTGGCCACGCTCGAAGACGTGCGGGTGCGGTTGTCCTGGCCGGCGCAAGCCCGGCAGGGCGAGCTGCAATTGCAGGCCGGGCGGGTCGTGGCGCCGGACCTGGGCTACCGCTTCCGCGATGTGGTCTGGCGGTGTCCGCTGCAGCGCGACGGCCATGGCGGTTGGCGCTGCGACGGCGAGCTGCGCGGCGGCGCGGGCAAACCCCTGCGGTTGGCGCTGGACCTCGGTGTCGCCACGACCGATGCGCGCTTGAGCCAGGGCGCAAGCCTGCTGTCGCTGCACCGCGACGCGGCGGCGCCCGACCTGACCCGGATCGATCTCGCCCGCGTGCCGCTGATCTGGGCCCAGGCCCTGGTGGCCCAGGCCTGGCCGGATGGGCGGATCAAGGGCGGCAGGCTCGACGGTCGTCTCGACATCGCCGCGCCGACGCGGCAACCGCTGCGCATCGCCGGTCCCCTGCAATTGAGCGGTGGGGCGCTGGATACGCCGGACGGCTCGATCGCCGCCGAGAATCTCGGCGCGCGACTGCGGATCGACAGTGAACTCGATAGCCGCGACCGCGTCCTCGTCGACGGTCATCTGGAAGGCGGCGAGCTGCTGTTCGGCAATGCCTACGTTTCTTTGCAACGCCGGCCGGTCGTGCTGCACATCGAAGCAACGCAACAAGCCGGCGAGGGCTGGCGCCTGCCGCGTTTTTCGTGGCGCGACGACGGCATCCTCGCGCTCGACGGCAGCGCCGCGCTGACGCCGGACGCGGGGCTGGCCGAACTCGATCTGAACCTGCGCAGCGCCGACCTCGCGCCGCTGCGCGACGGTTATCTGTCCGGTTTCCTCGGTCTTGCCGGCCTGGCCAAGCTCGAACTGAGCGGTGCGGCGCAGGTGCGCTTGCGCATGAGCGGCGACGAGTTGCGGATGGCCGAAGCGACTCTGATCGACGCGTCGATGAACGATGCCCAGGGGCGATTCCGTTTCGACGGCCTCGACGGCACGGTCAGTTACTCCGCCGACACCGCGGTCGACAGCGAATTGGGTTGGCGCAGCGGCGAGCTGTACGGGCTGGATTTCGGCGCGGTGCGGCTGCCGTTTTCCAGCGGCGACGGCGAGTTGCGCCTGGACCGCGCGGTGTCGTTGCCGATGCTCGGCGGCCGCGCCGGTTTCGACGGCCTGCGCCTGCGCCCGCCGTCCGGCGGCAAGGGTCTGGACGTGCGTTTCGGCCTCACCCTGGACCGGCTCGATGTCGCCCAACTGTCCAAGGCCCTGGATTGGCCCGCGTTCACCGGCGAGCTGAGCGGTCGCCTGCCCGAAGCGCACTATGCCGACGACCGGCTCGAACTCGCCGGCGGCCTGACCATGCAACTGTTCGGCGGCACCGTGGCGGTGTCCTCCCTGGCGATGGAACGCCCGTTCGGCGTCGCGCCGACCTTGAGTTCCGACCTCGCCCTGGAAAACCTCGACCTGGAATCGCTGACCGGGGTGTTCGGGTTCGGCAGCATCACAGGCCGGCTCCACGGGCGCATCGATCAACTGCGCCTGGTCGACTGGCAGCCGGTCGCCTTCGACGCCGAGTTGCATACGCGCAAGGCTCGCGGTGTGCGCCAGCGCATCAGCCAGCGCGCGGTCCAAGACCTGTCCAGCGTCGGCGATTCGTCCTTCGTCGGCAGCCTGCAGGACCGCCTGATCGGGTTCTTCGACGACTTCGGTTATGCCCGGATCGGCATTTCCTGCCGCCTTGCCGACGAGGTCTGCAACATGGGCGGCCTGGGGCCGGCCAAGAACCAGGGCTTCACCATCGTCCAGGGGGCGGGCGTGCCGCACCTGGACGTGGTCGGCTACAACCGCCGGGTCGACTGGCCGACCCTGCTCGAACGCCTGGAGGCGGTGAGCAAGGGCGAGGTCAAACCCGTCGTTCAGTGACGCCATGCCAGCCTTGTCCCGTCACGGCGTCGTGCTTCAATAGGCGCCAATCGTTCAGCCCGCGCCGGATGCGCGGGACGCCGCGCAGGACGCGCATAACCGATAAGGACCCGCTCATGCGCCGTTGGATGGGAATACCGGTCGCCGCCGTGATGTTGACGGCTTGCGTCACGATCAACGTCTACTTCCCGGCCGCGGAGGCCAAGGAAGCCGCCAAGGAATTCGTAGAGAAGGTGATCGGCGAGATGCCGGCCGAACCCAAGGCCGAGCCCGGCAAGCCCGGCGGCAGCGCTTCGCTCGAGCGCCCGGCCTTGCAACTGGACCGGCTGGCCGGCCGGGTCGATTGGTGGTCGCTGGTCGGTATCGGCAGCGCCCAGGCGCAATCGCCGGACATCTCGATCAAGACCCCGGCGATTCAGGCCATCCAGTCGCGCATGGCCTCGCGTTTCGACGGCCAGTTGCGTGCGCATTTCGACTCCGGTGCGCTGGGCTTCACCAACAGCGGCACCGTCAGCGTGCGCGACGCCTCCAAGATCCCGCTCGCCGAGCGCGTCGCCGTCAACCAGGCGGTGGCCGACCAGGGCCGCGATTCGGCCGCGGTGTATCGCGAAATCGCCGTCGCCAACGGCCACCCGGAATGGGAAGCGCAGATCCGCCAGGTGTTCGCCCGCCAGTGGATCGACAGCGCCAAGGGCGGCTGGTGGTACCAGGACGCCGGCGGCGGCTGGAAGCAGAAATAGCTTTAACGGCCGGGATTCGGGAATAGGGATTCGGGATTCGGTTTAGAGCAAAAAGCCCGCCGTCAGGCGGGTTTTTTGCTTTCTCGGGGGAGGGCTCTCGCTCTCGACGAATCCCGAATCCCGGCTCCCCAATCCCGAATCTGCGACAATGGCCGGCCTTGATTCCTGCCAGCAGCTGTGGCCCGCATCGATCAAACCCCCTTCGAAGTCGCGATCACCGACTTCACTCATGACGGCCGCGGCGTCGCCCGGCGTCCCGACGGCAAAGCCGTGTTCGTCGCCGGCGCCTTGCCGGGCGAACGCGTCATGGCCAAGCAGACCGCGCGTTCGCGCAGCTTCGACGAGGCGGTGACGCTGGAAGTGCTGGAAGCCGCGCCCGACCGGGTCGCGCCGCGTTGCGCTCATTTCGGCGTCTGCGGCGGTTGCGCCTTGCAGCACCTGGCCGAAGACAAGCAGATCCTCGCCAAGCAGCGCGTGCTGATGGACAACCTGGAGCGCATCGGCCATGTCGTGCCCGAGCGCGTGCTGCCGGCGCTGACCGATGCGGCCTGGGGTTATCGCCGCAAGGGCCGGTTCTCGGTGCGTCGGGTCGAGAAGAAGGACAAGACCCTGGTCGGCTTCCGCGAGAACGATCCGCGCTTCGTCGCCGACATTGCCCGCTGCGAGACCGTGATTCCGCTGATCGGCGACAGGATTTCGGCCTTGGCGAATCTCATCGACGGCCTGCAGGCGCGTCGCGAGATTCCGCAGGTCGAGTTCATCGCCGGCGATCCCACGCCCGACTACACCGGCGTGGCGCTGACCTTCCGCCATCTTGCGCCGCTGTCCGAACCCGATCGCGAGGCCATCGTCGCCTTCGCCCAGGCCCACGGTTTCGCCGTGTTCCTGCAGCCCGGCGGCATCGACAGCGTGCACGCGCTGTGGCCGGCCGAGCCGAAGCTCGCGTTCTCGCTGCCGCAGTGGAACCTCGAACTCAAGTTCCGTCCGCTCGATTTCATCCAGGTCAATGCCGGCCTCAACGGCCACATGATCCAGCACGCGATCGACCTGCTCGAACCGCAGCCGCAGGATCGCGTGCTCGATTTGTTCGCGGGCCTGGGCAATTTCACCTTGCCTTTGGCGCGCACGGTGCGCGAAGTGGTCGGCGTCGAAGGCGAAGCCGGTCTGGTGCGGCGCGCTCGCGAGAATGCCGAACACAACGGCCTGGCCAATGCGCAGTTCCATGCCGCCGATCTCAGCAAAGACCTCAGCGGCGAATCGTGGATGCGCGAAGGCTTCGACCGTCTGTTGCTCGATCCGCCGCGTTCGGGCGCCGATTTCGTCCTGACCCAGCTGCCGCTGAAGCAGTTCAAGCGGATCGTCTACGTGAGCTGCCACCCGGCCTCGCTCGCCCGCGATGCCGGCTATCTGGTGCGCGAGAAGGGCTGGAAACTGCGTGCCGCGGGGGTGATGGACATGTTCCCGCACACTGCCCACGTCGAATCGATCGCGATGTTCGAGCCGCGCTGAGGCCGAAGCCGGGTTGCCTGGAATCTGCGAGATCGCGCCGCTGCCCTAAGGGTAGGAGCGGCGCAAGTCGCGACCGCCATCTCTCAAGAATCTGCGCGCTGCGATTGAGGCCTGTGCCGCGCGCACTCGCCGGATCACTCCGGCAGCAGCGACCAATCGGCACCCTGCAGGCGGAAACGCAGCGGCTTGGAGCCTTTGCCCTGGCTCGGCGTGTCCAGCTCGGCATGGCACTCCACCGCATCGCTATCGCGCTCGAGCTTGCACGACTCCAACGCGGTGACGGTAAGAGTAGCGGCGAATTCCTTGAATTGCGCCGCGGCCTTCGGGTCCTGTTCCTGACCACCGAGATGCGCCAAGTGCTCGCGCACCAGCTCCTGCGCCCGCGCCAACGTCGGTTGCGGCGCATCGATGTCCTTCTCTTCGACCGCGCGCCACTGCGCGCCGTCGCGGCGGAAGCGAAGGGCCGTGTAGTTGTCGCCGATGCTGCCTTCCATCCTGAGGATGCAGGTGGTCTGGGCCGCATCCAGGGGCTGGCAGCCTTGCACCGCGGCGATCTTCATCGATTCCAGCATGGTCGCGACCAGCAGCGAAGGCGATTGTTTGCTCGCTTGCTTACTGATTTCGGCATCGATGGCGAGGCGGAAGGCGGCCTTGGCTTCATCCAGGCTGAGCGCGGCATTGGCGGCGAACGCAGCGCCGGGAGCGGACAGCAGGGCGAGACACAACAGGCGGGACGTGAGGGCGATGACGGGCATCCGTGCGGAACTCGGGAGTGGCGGGCGGCGCCCGCGGACCGCGCAGTGTACGCAAGCGCGCGACCGCATCCAGCGGCTGCGTCATAATGGCGCATGGCTATAGAAATCGAACGCAAATTCCTGGTGGTCGGCGACGCTTGGCGTACGGCTGCGCACAAAGTCGTGCCGATGGCGCAGGGCTATCTCAACGATCTGGCGGCGATGGATGCGCCGGTCGCGGGCGCCGCAGCGATGAAGGCCTCGGTGCGCGTGCGCATCGCCGGCGACGAGGCGTTCTTGAACCTCAAGTCGCGCGAGCTCGGCCACACGCGGCAGGAGTTCGACTATCCGATCCCGGTCGAGGACGCACGCAGCCTGCTTGCGCTCTGCGTCGGCGGCATGATCGACAAACGCCGTCACTACGTCGAACACCAGGGGCACCTGTGGGAAGTCGACGAGTTCCTCGGCGACAACGCCGGCCTGGTCGTGGCCGAGATCGAGCTGGAGCACGCCGAGGCCGACTTCGCCCGGCCCGATTGGGCCGGCGCGGAGGTCACCGATTCGGCGCGCTATTACAACCTGGCCCTGGCCACCCGGCCGTACGCGCGCTGGAGCCCGGCCGAGCGCGACGGCAGCGCCGCCTGAGCCCCGCGTCTGGCGCCGGCTGAAGGGTCGGAGACGGGCGGGGTACGCCTGCCGCGCCATCTGCGAGACAATGGCCGCGGCGCAGCCAGCGCCGCCTTCTTTCCTGGAGTTCCGCATGCTCGTGATCGGCGTCGCCGGTACCGAACTCACCGCGCAGGAGCGCGACTGGTTGCAGCACGATGCCTGCGCCGGCGTCATCCTGTTCAGCCGCAACTTCGCCTCCCGGGCCCAGGTCGCCGAGCTGTCGGCGGCGATCCGCGAGGCCGCGCCGCGTCCGCAGCTGATCTGCGTCGACCAGGAAGGCGGGCGCGTGCAGCGCTTCCGCGAGGGCTATAGCGCGCTGCCGCCGCTCGACGTGTTCGGCCGGCTCTACGCCAGCGACCGCGAGGCGGCGCTCAAGTTGGCCGAGGAACACGCCCAGCTGATGGCCAGCGAGGTGCAGGCCAGCGGCGTCGACCTGAGCTTCGCCCCGGTGGTCGACCTGGGCCGCGGCAATCTGGCGATCGGCAATCGGGCCTTCGACGCCGACCCGCAGGTCGTCTCCGAATTCACCGCTGCCTACGTCCGCGGCATGCACGCGCGCGGCATGGCCGCGACGCTCAAGCATTTCCCGGGCCACGGCTCGGTGTTGGCCGATACCCATTTCGACGAGGCGATCGACCCGCGCACCCTCGAGGAACTGCGTGCGACCGACCTGATTCCGTTCGTCGCCGGCATCGAGGCCAAGGCCGATGCGGTGATGATGGCGCATGTGTCGTATCCGGCGGTCGCGCCGGAACCGGCCGGCTATTCGCGGCGCTGGATCGAGGAGATCCTGCGCGGCGAGATGCAGTTCCGCGGCGTCGTCTTCAGCGACGACATCGGCATGGCCGCCGCGTTCTCGGTCGGCGGCATCAAGGCGCGCATCGATGCGCACCTGGACGCCGGCTGCGACGTGGTCCTGGTCTGCCACCCGCAACTGGTCGAAGAATCGTTGGCGGCGGTCGCAGGCCGTCGCCTCAACACCGCGGCGCTGACCGGCTTGATCGGTCGCGGCGCCATGGGCTGGGACGGCCTGATCGCCGATGCCCGCTACGGCGAAACCCGCCACCGTCTGGAAGGATTGGCTTGATGACTTCGCACGACCTGGCCGCGGCGCTCGCCGATGCCGATCTGATTTTCGATCGCCGCACGCTCGAGCGCGAAATCGCGCGCATGGCCGGCAAGATCCGCAACGACTACGCCGGCAACGTGCCGGTGTACCTGACGATCATGCACGGCGGCCTGCCGTTCGCCGCGCAGCTGGCGATGGAGATCGGCGCACGCGGGCTCGATCTGGAATTCGATTACCTGCATGCGACGCGTTACCGCGGCGCGACCTCCGGCGGCGAACTGGTCTGGAAGCATCGTCCGGCGACGCCGTTGCGCGGACGGCGCGTGCTGCTCGCCGACGACATCGTCGACGAAGGCCACACCTTGCATGCGATCCGCGAGTGGTGCCTGCAACAGGGCGCGGTCGAGGTGCGTATCGCTGCGCTCGCAGTCAAGGCCCACGACCGTTGCGTCGAAGGCCTGCGCGCGGACTACGTCGGGGTGGAAGTGCCGGACCGCTACGTGTTCGGCTATGGCATGGATTTCCACGAACAGGGGCGCAACCTGCCCGCGATCTACGCACTGAAGGATTGAGATGAGCGATCTGGCAATCGACCTGGCGGTCATCGGCGGCACCGGCCTGTACCGCATCGCCGAGCTGCAGGATGTCGAGTCGCACCAGCCGGTGACGCACTACGGCGCGCCGTCCGGTCCGATCCGGGTGGGCCTGCTCGGCGGCCGCCGAGTCGCCTTCCTGGCGCGCCATGGCGAAGGCCATTCGCTGCCGCCGCACCAGGTCAATTACCGCGCCAACCTCGCCGCGTTGCAGGCTCTCGGCGCGCAGCGCGTGTTGGCGCTCAATACGGTCGGCGGCATTACCGAACGGTTCGGGCCGCGCGTATTGGCTTGCCCCGATCAGCTGATCGACTACACCTGGGGCCGCATTTCGACGATCTGCGAAGAACCGGGCACCGAAGTGCTGCATGTCGATTTCGGCGAGCCCTATACCCGCAGCCTGCGCCAGGCCGTCATCGCCGCCGCACAGAGCGCCGGGGTGGCCTTGGTCGACGGCGGTTGTTACGGCGCCACCCAGGGCCCGCGCCTGGAGACTCGCGCCGAAATCGTGCGCATGCGCCGCGACGGCTGTGACCTGGTCGGCATGACCGGCATGCCCGAAGCCGGCCTCGCACGCGAACTCGGCCTCGACTACGCCTGCCTGGCCATCGTCGCCAACTGGGCCGCCGGCGCCGGCCCCGATCCGGACGAAGTGATCACCCTGCAGGACGTGCTCGACAATGTCGCGGCGGCCTCCGCCGGGCTGCCGGCGCTGCTGAGCGCCGTGCTCGATAGGTGATAGGAGTCGCATAAACCGAATCTCGCCGATAGGGCGTGGCCGGTTTTCCCTGCGGACTACGTGATGGATGTGGTCACGCTGAGCCGTTGTCATCCACCGGCACAGTTTGCATACTCGCAATGCGTCTCGTGGCACACATAGCGACGACGCACGTCAACGCATCCAGCATGAGGTCAATAAGGATATGCAGTACGGCACCGTGAAGTGGTTCAACGACGCCAAGGGCTTCGGTTTCATTTCTCCCGAAGATGGCAGCGCGGATGTATTCGTGCACTTCTCCGCGATCAACGCAAAAGGCTTTCGCAGTTTGCAGGAAGGTCAGCGCGTCAGCTACCAGCTGACCCAGGGTCCGAAGGGCGCGCAAGCGTCCGAAGTGGCTCCGGTGGTTTGATTGCGTTGCCCCTCGAGGGCAATGGCTGGCCCGATCGCATCGGACAGTTTCCAAGGCCTCGCTCCGGCGGGGCCTTTTTTCTTTGTGCGCCGTGGCGGCTGTAGCCGTTGCTGTTGCTGTTGCTGTTGCCGTTGTTGTTGTTGTTGCAGTTGCAGTTGCAGTTGCAGTTGTCGATATTTTGATCTGCTTTGCCGCTTTACCGGTCAAGTAGAGACCCGGAGGGCGCCGCACAGGACGTGCGGCGTTTTCCGATAAGACAGGGACGTCTTATCGGAAAATCCCGGCGCCGGCACCGCACTCGTGGCCTGTGCCCTTGCAAGGAGAGCCCTTTTCTTTGGTTACTTTTGACCGAAGGGAATCCAGACGGACTTTTGGGCTCAGCAAAAGAAAGTAACCCGGCCGCGTGAGCGGGCGGAAGCTTTGCTCTTGATTGAGCAACCCAATGTTGCGAATCCACCCCTGTAGGAGCGACGTAAGTCGCGACCGCAGGGACGCGCTGAGCCAGCAGGGCGGGCGTTCCTCATCGAAGCGGCGCACTTTCGCCAGGGTAGGAGCGACGCAAGTCGCGACCGCGCTGTTTCGGTCTCGCGGCGCATCGCTCAAGCAAGATCAGGATCAGGATCAAACGCCAAAAGCTTCCGCCGCTAAAGCGGCGGGTTACTTTCTTTTGTCATAAGCAACAAAAGAAAGCTAACCAAAGAAAAATGCTTCTCTTTGAATCACAGGCCCGCACGCTCGCTGCATCCGCGGGGATTTTTCATACGGGACATCCCTGTCCCGATGAAAAACGGCCTGCATCCATGCAGGCCGCCCTCCGGGTCTTCGATTGCCTTCGCTAGTGCAAACCTGCGCACGGCAACGGCAACGGCAAGGGCAAGGGCAAGGGCAACGGCAACGGCCAAGGCCGAAGCTGCGGCACGAGGCAAGGGACCGCGCCAGCTTGGAACCCCGCGGTCGCGGCTTGTGACCGAAGGAAATCCAGTAGGGCGCCGCTCCTACCTCGAAAGCGCCAAGCATCAAGCGCCAAGCGCGCTGGAGCGCTGGCGTACTGCAGCGCCAACGCGAGCGAGGGCCTGCGGTTGCGGCCACTGCGCTGCAGATCGGCTCGCCCCGGTTTTCTGGGTTCCCGAGCCACACCGCCCAGTCCCCACTAGAATCCAGACAAACCCAACGGAGATTCGCCGCCATGGACACGCTGCCCCCGTTCGCGACCCATCGGGTCGAGAATCAACCGCCGCCCTTCGCCCCGCGCGATCTGTGGCGCGACGACGTCGCCCTGCGCGAAGCGGTAAGCCGCGAAAGCGGCGACAGCCATGCCGAGGCGCTGGCGCGCTACGGCGCGCTCGCCGGCGACGAGATCTACCGCCTCAGCTTCGATGCGCATCGCGACAAGCCGCGTCTGCGCAGCCACGATGCCCTCGGCCATCGCATCGATCTGGTCGAGTTCCATCCGAATTACCACGCGATCATGCGCGCGGCGATCGAACACGGCGTGGCGGGGCTGTCCTGGCACGATCCGCGTCCGGGCTCGCATGTCGCGCGCGCGGCGCTGAGTTATCTGCATCACCAGGTCGAACCGGGCACCAGTTGTCCGCTGACCATGACCCACGCCGCCGCGCCAGTGCTGCGTCACGCGCCGGCGCTGGCCGAGTGGGCGCGCAAGGCCGCTGCGCCGAGTTACGACGGGCGCGATGTCGGTTTCGGCGACAAGACCGGCCTCACCCTCGGCATGGGCATGACCGAGAAGCAGGGCGGCTCGGACGTGCGTGCCAACCAGACCGTCGCCGCGCCCGTGTCCGGCGACGAGTACGAACTGGTCGGCCACAAATGGTTTTTCTCGGCGCCGATGTCCGACGGCTTCCTCGTGCTCGCGCAGGCGCCGGGTGGGCTGAGTTGCTTCCTGATGCCGCGCTGGCATCCGCACGGCGGCAAGAACGCGTTGCGACTGATGCGGCTCAAGGACAAGCTCGGCGACTGGTCGAACGCATCGTCCGAAGTCGAATTCCAGGGCGCCTGGGCGCAACGCATCGGCGATGAAGGCCGCGGCGTGGCGACGATCATCGAAATGGTGATGCTGACCCGCCTGGACTGCATGCTCGGCTCGGCCGGCGAAATGCGCATGGCCCTGGCGCAGGCCATGCACCACGCCCGCCATCGCCGCAGCTTCGGCAAGCCGCTGCTCGATCACGCGCTGATGCGCAACGTCCTGGCCGACCTAGCGCTCGAAGCCGAGGCCGCGATCCAGTTCGCGATCCGGGTCGCCGGCGCGGTCGACCGTGCCGGCGGCGATGCCCGCGAGCAGGCGTTCGCGCGCATCGCCACCGCGATCGGCAAGTACTGGATCTGCAAGCGCGCGCCGGCCTTCGTCAACGAAGCGCAGGAGTGCCTGGGCGGCGCGGGCTATGTCGAGGAATCGATCTTGCCGCGTCTGTACCGGCAAGCACCGTTGAATTCGATCTGGGAGGGCAGCGGCAACATTCAATGCCTCGACGTGCTGCGTGCGCTCGCACGCGAGCCGCAGACCGCTGCGGCCTTGCTGGCCGAGCTCGAATCGGCCGCAGGCCGCGACGCCGCATTCGACGCCCAGCTCGACCCATTGCGCGCGGTCCTGAGCGGGCGAACGCCAGTGGTCGAGGCGCAGGCGCGGGTTTGGACCGAGCGCCTCGCTCTTGCGCTGCAGGCGGCCACCTTGTTGCGCGCCGGCAGTCCGCTGGCGCCGGCATTCTGCGCGAGCCGGCTTGGCGGGCAGCATGGCCTGGCTTTCGGCACCTTGCCTGAAGGACTGGACTTCGACCTCGTCCTGCAGCGAGTGCTGCCGGCATGAGGGCGATGCGCATCGGTCTGTTCGCCGCCGCCGTGCTTTGCGCGCCGGCCTGGGCGCGCACGCCGCCGGCGATGGCGCCGGCTTCGCAACGCGCCGACAGCATCGTCGTCGACAAGTCGGAGCGGCGCATGCGCTTGCTGCGCGACGGCAAGCTCATCCGCACCTATTCGATTCTGCTCGGCGATGCGCCGAGCGGGCACAAGCGCCAGCAGGGCGACGAGCGCACGCCCGAAGGCGCTTACCGCATCAGCGGGCGCAATCCGAACAGCCGCTTTCATCTGTCCCTGCGCGTGTCGTATCCGAACGAGGCCGATCGCAAGCAGGCGCGTGCGCGCGGCGTCGATCCGGGCGGTGACATCATGATTCATGGCGGCACGCCGCCCGGATACCGGCGCGATTGGACCGACGGCTGCATCGCACTGAGCAACGAGCAGATCGAGGAAGTCTGGAGCCTGGTGCCGAACGGCACGCCGATCCGGATCGACCCTTAGCCCGCGCGACGACATCCCTGAATGCGCCGTCCGTCGCAGCGAGCCGGCGATGACGCCGGTTTTCTCCGGATGGGTGTATGGTCGCCCGGTCGGCCACTCCAGGCCGCAGCGGGAGGTGCAACCATGCGTGGTTCACGTAAATCCCAGGCGCTGGCGCTGCTGGCGCTGGCCGCGGTACCGCCGCCGGCGCACGGTTCGGATTTTTCGTTTGCGCTGTTCTGGCTCGGACGCGGGGCGGCACTGCTCGCCTTGTGTCTGTTCACGGTCTGGTTGATCGGCGAGGCCAGACGCGTGGGTTGACGCATCGGTGGACGCGGCGGCTTGCCGCATCGGTATGCGTCGATCGTCGAGCGCTCGATGAATGCGAGTGCGTTGCTCGCGATGCGCATCGCCGTTCGCGCATCGCCGGACATGATCGCAGCGGCACTCTCGCGATACTCCTGTTGCACTGCAGCGTCGCAAAGGTGTGCGGCAACATTCGTATGCGCATCGTCCGGTGGGATCAGGCGCGGATTCGTTCAGCCTCAACATTGCATGCGCGTTCTTGTGACGCGCCTCGGAATACCGGTGTGACGGGGCCTCGCCGGCGGCTTGTGCGAGCGCCCGGCATCTTCTTATCTGTCTGCTCCCGTCGTCCCGATACGCATCGAACGCCACGCGAGTGTTGTCCCGATGATGGGTCTGCCATCCATGCGATGGCGACACGAGGTCGTCACGACTGACCTTATCCGAGCCATGTCAGATTCCATCCCTAAGGAGTTCTTCAACATGTCCGTATCGAAATCCGGCAAGCGCGCCGGCCTGGCGCGTGTGTCTTTGTTCTCGATGATGACGGCGGTGGCCGCATTGTCCTGCGGCGCGGCGCTGGCGGCCGACGAAGTGAGTCCCGAACTGAAGTTCGCGATGCAGCGCGACCTCGGCGTGTTCCCTTCGCAGCTCGGCCAGTATCTGGCCACCGAACGCCTCGCGCAGACCCAGGCGGCCGCGGTCGAACGCGAGCTCGGCGGCAACTTCGCCGGCAGCTGGATCGAACGCAACGAGGACGGCAGCTTCAAGTACGTCGCCGCGACTTCGGGCGCACGCAAGGCCTCGCGCATTCCCGGCGTCGAAGTGCGCACCGTGCGCCACAGCCTGAAACAGTTGCAGAACTCGATGGATCTGCTCGACGCCAGTTCGCAGGCGCGAGTGAAGGGCATCAGCAAACCGCTGACCGGCGTGCAGAGCTGGTACGTCGACCAGACCAGCAACAGCGTCGTGGTCAAGGTCGACCAGGGCGCGACCGAGCGCGGCGTCGATTTCGTCGCCCTCAGCGGCGCCGACAGCGGCATGGTGCGCATCGAGGAAATGCCGGGCACGTTGCAGACCACCGCGACCATCCTCGGCGGCATCGAGTATTCGATCAACAACGCCTCGCTGTGTTCGGTCGGCTTCTCGGTCACGCGGGGTACCACCAAGGGCTATGTCACCGCCGGCCATTGCGGCACGGTCGGCGCCATCGCCCGCGTCGGCGGTGTGCAGGTCGGCTCCTTCGCCGCTCGCGTGTTCCCGGGCAACGACCGCGCCTGGGTCAGCGTCGGTAGCACCCACAGCTTGCAGGGGGCGGTCAGCAACTACAGCGGCGGCACCGTCGCGGTGCGCGGCAGCACCGAAGCGGCGATCGGCGCGGCGGTGTGCCGTTCCGGCCGCACCACCGGCTATCGCTGCGGCACCATCACCGCCAAGAACGTTACCGCCAACTACGCCGAAGGCGCAGTGCGCGGCCTGACCCAGGGCAACGCCTGCATGGGCCGCGGCGATTCGGGCGGTTCCTGGATCACCAGCGCCGGCCAGGCGCAGGGCGTGATGTCGGGCGGCAACGTGCAGGCCAACGGCAACAACTGCGGCATTCCGGCCTCGCAGCGCAGCAGCCTGTTCGAGCGGCTCGGCCCGATCCTCAGCCAGTACGGCCTGACCCTGGTGCGCAGCTGATCGATCGCGATCGATCGGGACTTCGGTCTCAATGAAAACGCCCCGCTTCGTGCGGGGCGTTTTCTTTCAGGCGCTCATCCCTCGAGGCTGCGCCGAACCCGGTGTGCGGCTCAATCCAGGAACTGCAGTTTCGCCAGTTCGGCGTACAAACCGCCCTGCGCGAGCAACTGCGCGTGCGTGCCTTCGGCGACGATGCGGCCGCGGTCCATGACCACGATGCGGTCGGCCTTGAGCACGGTCGCCAAGCGGTGGGCGATGACCAGGGTGGTGCGGCCTTCCATCAGTGTTTCCAGCGCCTGCTGCACGGCGCGTTCGCTCTGCGCATCGAGTGCGCTGGTGGCTTCGTCGAGCAGCAGGATCGGCGCGTCCTTGAGCAGGGCGCGGGCGATGGCGATGCGTTGCTGTTGGCCGCCGGACAGGCGCGCGCCGCGTTCGCCGAGTTCGGTCGCCAGCTTGTCGGGCAGGGCCTCGATGAAATCGGCGGCATGCGCGGCGCGCACCGCCTGGGCGACGTCGTCGTCGCTGGCTTCGAGGCGGCCGTAGCGGATGTTGTCGCGCGCGGTGGTGGCGAAGATGGTCGGCTGCTGCGGCACCAGGGCGATGGCCTCGCGCAATGCGGCCGGGTCGAGCTCGCGCACGTCGACGCCGTCGACCTTGACCGCACCCTGCTGCGGATCGTGGAAGCGCAACAGGATCGAGAACACGGTGCTCTTGCCGGCGCCGGAGGGACCGACCAGGGCCACGGTCTCGCCCGGACGCACGCGCAGACTGAAATCCTCCAGTGCGGGCAGGTCGGGGCGCAGCGGGTAGTGGAAGCCGACATGCTCGAAGACCAGTTCGCCATGCAGCGGCTTCGCCAGCGTTTTCGGATGCGCGGGCGCGCGCACCGCGCTGGATTCGTTGAGCAGTTCGCTGATCCGGCCCATGCCGCCGGCGGCGCGCTGCAGGTCGTTCCAGACCTCGGCGAGGGCGCCGATCGAACCGCCGCCGATCAGGGCATAGAGCACGAACTGGCCGAGCGTGCCGGCGCTCATGCGCCCGGCGACGACGTCGTGCGCGCCCGACCACAGCACCAGGGTGATCGCGCCGAACACCAGGGTGATGGCGATCGCGGTGACCCAGGCCTGGGCGCTGATGCGTTGGCGCGCGGTTTTCACCGCGATCTGCAGCGACTGGCTGAAACGGCCTTGCTCGTACGGTTCGCGCGCATGCGCCTGGACCGTGCGCACGGCGCCGAGGGTTTCGCTGGCCAGGGTGTTGGCGTCGGCGACGCGGTCCTGGCTGGCGCGCGAGATCTTCTGCAGCTTGCGTCCGCCGACGACGATGGGCAGCACCGCCAGCGGAATGCCGATCAGGGCGAACACGGCCAGGCGCGGGCTGGTCCAGAACAGCATGCCGAGGCTGCCGATCACGGTGACGGTGCTGCGCAAGGCCACCGACATGCTCGAACCGACCACGCTGCGCAGCAGTTCGGCGTCGGCGGTGAGGCGCGAGACCAACTCGCCGCTGCGGTTGCGGTCGTGGAAACCGGCATCGAGCGCGATCAGGTGGCTGTAGAGCTTCTCGCGCAGGTCGGCGACCACGCGCTCGCCCAGCACCGAGACGAAATAGAAGCGGATCGCGGTGGCGAAGGCCAGGGCGATGGCGACCAGGAACAGCAACAGGAAGGCGCGGTCGATGGCGTTACTGCCGCCGCCCGCGGCGCTCTGGGCGAAGCCCTGGTCGATCATGGTCTTGAACGCGACCGGCAGGCTCAGGGTGGCCGCGCTCGACGCGCCCAAGGCGAACAGCCAGGCCACGAACAAACCGCTGTGCTTGCGCACGAACGGCCACAAGGTCCGCAGACTGCCGATCGGGGCCTTGCGGTCGTCGCGGCGTGAGTCGACCGGGCGGCCGGCGCTGGAATCTGTCATCGGGAGGCGTTCATGGGGAGGGGGCGCGGCCGGGTTCTTCGAGGCGCACGCGATTACGTGTGGCGTCGCGAAGCTGCGCTTTCAAGGCGTCGACCTGCGATTCGGGCAGGCGGATAAGCATGCGCACGCCTTCGGCGCTGTAGCGTTCCTGGTCTTTCTCGGCGCCATGGGCGCTCAAGGCGGCATGCACGGCGCCGGTGTCCTCGAACGGAAAGGCCAGCTCCAGCTCGCTGTAGCGCAGCAACTCGTGGCGTTCGGCGCAGCGCAGGCACTCCGCCGCGCAGCCGCCGTAGGCGCGGACCAGGCCGCCGGCGCCGAGCTTGATGCCGCCGTACCAGCGGGTGACGACCACCGCGACCTGGTCGTAGCCCTGGCCGTCGATCGCGGCCAGGATCGGCCGCCCGGCGGTGCCGGCCGGTTCGCCGTCGTCGTTGAAACGATACTGGGCGCCGATGCGGTAGGCCCAGCAATTGTGGGTCGCTGCCGGGTCGCCGACCTCGGCGATGAAGGCCAGCGCCGCTTCCGGCGTGGTCACCGGAGCGGCGAGGGCCAGAAAGCGGCTGTGCTTGACCTCGATCGACAACGAGGCGCGCGCGGCCAGGGTTGCGAGGGTCATCGGCGGATGCTCGCGCCGGTGCCGGGCCGATGGCCCGGACTCATTTCAGCAGGGTGCGCAGGTCGTCGGGCACCCGCGTCTGCGGATGGGCGCGATGGAAGCGGCGCAGGCTGTCGCGGGCGAGCTCGGTGTCGCCGCGGTCGCGGTAGCCGCGGATCAGCTCCAGCCATTGCGCCGGGGTCAGGCGGGCTTCCTGGGCGGCATTCGGCATGATCCGGCTGCCGGTGACCTCGATGCGTTCGAGTGTGCTCGAGTCGTTCGAGGCCGTCGGTTGTGGGGCCTCGACCGGGGCAGCCTGAGCGGCGGCAGGAGCGACCGAACGGGCGGCGTTGGCTGCGGCGGGCGCCGATTTGCCGCGCAGCTCGCCTTCGGCCTTCGGCGCCGAGGTGGCGGCTGCGCCCGTCGGGGCAGCTTCCTGCAGTTCGTAGCGCCGCTCGCGGGCGAGCTGCGGTTTGGCGGCATCGCTGGCGGTGGCGGCGGGCGCGGCGGCCGGGGCCGGCGCATAGACAGGAGCCGAGGCCGGGGCGGGCGGCGCCGGCGCTGGCGCGTCGATCGGCGTCGGCGCCCCAAAGGCCTGGACGTCGCGGGTCTCGGCCCGCTTGGCGGCCCGCTTGTATTCCTGCTGCCGCGGCTGCGTGTGCAGGCTATCGGCGGCCGCGTCGCTGCGCTTGGCGGCTTCCAGCGGCGGCGGAGGCGGGGGCGGTGCGATCATTCGCGGCTGAGCCTGCGGCGGCGCCGGGGGTTCGGGCACGGCGATCGCGGCCGCGGCATCGGCCGCGCCGGCGCTGCTGTCGCGGGCGTAGTCCGAGGCTTCGGCGGCGGCCGGGGCGGCCGCGGCCGTCGCCGATTCGGCCTTGGCATCGGCCTCGGCCGAGCTCACCGAGGCGGCGGTGGCCTGGTCTTCGCCGACCGACTCCAGGGCCTTGTCCATCGGCCGCAACTGCCAGGCCACGCCGATCGCGAGCGTCAGCGAGGCCGCCACGCCGATCCAGGCCGGCCAGCGGGTCTTGCTGCGCGCACGCGGGGTCTGCGCCACGGCGGCATGGGCGGCGACGAGGATCCTGGCGTCGAGCGCCGGCGAGGGGCCGTCGTGCGGTCCCAGGCGCAGCAGGCGCTCGGCCAGCTCGCGTTCCTCGGGCGACAGCGGATCGGGAGCGTCGTGACGGCGGTTCATTCGGTCAACCTCGCGCGCAACTTGTCCATCGCGTAGCGCAGTCTGGACTTCACCGTTTCCCTGCCGGCCCCCGTGATGGCGCCGATGTCCTCCAGGCTCAGTTCCTGTTCCAGGCGCAGCAGCACCACTTCGCGCTGCTCCTCCGGCAATTCCTCGATCGCCCGCTGCAGGCGGCGGCGCTGTTCGAACTCGGACAGTTCGCGCTCGGGCGTGGTCGGGTCGGCGACCCGGGCGGCGCGCTCGTCGCCGTCGGCAGGCGTCGGCGGGCGGTGCTTGAGGCCGCGCCAGTAGTCGTTCAGGCGGTTGTGGGCGATCCGGAACAGCCAGGTGCTGAACGCCGCATCGGGCTTCCAGCCCTCGCGCGCGGCGATCACGCGCTGCCAGACGTCCTGGAAGAACTCGTCAGCGAGCGCCGAATCACGGATCTGACGCAGCAAGAAACGGTACAAAGGGCCGCGGTGACGCGAATACAGGACCTCGAACGCGGCGGCGTCGCCGCCCGTCCAGGCCAGCATCAGCACGTCATCGCTAGCGTCCGCACCGGAATTCATCCGCGGCAGGGTACGGCCTGGCGACGCAGACGGGAAGCGGTTGCGCACGGGAGAGACGTCGTATAGCGGCGATGGGAGGGCCAGTTGCATGTTCGGAACAACGGTCCGGGAGCCCCGGTGGGGTTGCCGTCTGCCGATCCTGTAAAGCTCGCGTTATCCTGCGCCTTGCGCAGAAGGCGGCGATGCGGTGCACAGTGACGTATTACCAGGGGCAACGGTGAGCGATAGGTCGTCCGCGGGCGAGGCGCTCGCCTGTGCGTTGCAGGAGGCTCTGCCGGTCGGCTCCCTGGTGGTGGTCTGCTGGCGCTCGGCCTACGGCCGCCTGTCCGAATCGTTCACCCCCGGTGTCGACGCGCCCTTGCGCGCCGATGCCGGCGCCTTGCTCGAACGCGATCCGCCCGCGGTGGGCGCTTCCGACGATTGCGGCGGCGACCGCATCGAGGCGGCCTGGTGGCTGGAGGACGGCAGCCGCGCGGCGATCGTCGCCTGCTTGCCGCAGGCCCTGCCGACGCCGTTGCGCGCCGCCTGGCTGGCGATGGCGCGGCGCATCGTCGCCGCCGATTTGTCGGCGGTGCGCGCCCACGCCCGCGCCGAAGCCCTGGAAAAATCCGAACGCCTGCAGCAGGCGCTGTACGGCATCGCCGACCTGGCCGGCTCCGGGCTGGAGATGACCGACCTGCTCAGCCGCATCCACGGCGTGGTCTGCGGCCTGATGTACGCCGAGAATTTCTACATCGTGCTCTACGACGACGTCGCCGACACGATGCGCTTTCTGTACTTCGCCGACCGCAACGATCCTTATGTGGCCGATCCGCAGCGGGTGATCCGCGGCGACGAGATGCCGACCAGCCTGACCCTGGCGCTGCTGCGCCACGGCGAGCCGCTGCAGGGCAGTTCGGCGGCGTTGCGCGACCTGCTCGGCGTGCCGCCCGACGAGTATCACGGCCCCGACAGCGCCGACTGGCTCGGCGTGCCGATGCGCCGCGACGAACGCGTCTGCGGCGCGATCGTGGTGCAGAACTACGAGAGCGCCGGCAGCTACGGCGAGGAAGACCGGGCCTTGTTGTCGTTCGTGGCCCAGCACATCCTGACCGCGCTCGACCGTTTCGGCGCCCGCGAGGAACTCGAACGCCACGTCGCCGAGCGCACCTATGCATTGCAGCTCAGCAACCGCGACCTGCAGGCCGAAATCATCGAGCGCCAGCGCTCGGAACGCCTGCAGCGCGCGCTGTTCCGCATCGCCGAGCTGACCATCACCTCCGACACCCTCGGCCGCTTCTATTCGCAAGTGCACGACGTGGTCAGCGAGCTGCTGTACGCGCGCAATTTCTACATCGCGCTGCTGTCCGACGACGGCGACCGCCTGCAGTTCCCGTACTCGATCGACGAGCGCGACATGATCCGCGAGAGCCGCCAACTCGCCGGCGGCCTGACCGAGTACGTGATCCGCCAGGGCCGGCCGCTGCTGGCCGACCGCCACCGCATCGCCGAGCTCAACAGCCGCGGCGAAGTGCGCAGCCACGGCTCGGCCGCGCATTGCTGGCTGGGCGTGCCGCTGTACCGCGACGACTCGGTGGTCGGGGTGATCGCCATTCAGAGCTATTCGCGCGCGATCAGCTTCAACGCCCGCGACCAGGAACTGCTGACTTTCGTCGCCCACCACATCAGCATCGGCCTGGCGCGCAAGCAGGCCCAGGACCGGCTGGTGACCGCGCACGGCGAGCTCGAGCAGCGGGTCGCTTCGCGCACCCGCGAGCTGGCCCACACCAACGCCGAACTGCTCGCCCAGATCGGCGAACGCGTGCGCGCCGAACAGAAGCTGACCCACCAGGCCCTGCACGACGCCCTGACCGGCCTGCCGAACCGCGGCCAGTTGCTCGAACGCCTGGACGACGCGATCGCCCGCGCGCGCCGCGAGCAGCGCGCGTTCGCGGTGCTGTTCCTCGACCTGGACCGGTTCAAGCTGGTCAACGACAGCGTCGGCCACTCGGCCGGCGACGAGCTGTTGGTCGAAAGCAGCCGCCGCATCGTCTCGACCGTGCGCAGCAACGACACCGTGGCGCGCTTGGGCGGCGACGAGTTCGCGATCCTGATCGAGAACATCGACGGCCTCGGCGTGGCCGAGGAACTGGCCTCGCGCGTACTGCGCACGCTGGGCGAGCCGTGCTGGGTGGCCGGGCGCGAAGTGTTTCCGTCGGCCAGCATCGGCATCGCCATGTGGCACCCGCGTTATCGCAACGGCATCGAACTGCTGCGCGACGCCGATGCGGCGATGTACCGCGCCAAGGGCGCCGGCCGCGGCCGCTGCGCGGTGTTCGACGAGGAGATGCGCGAGCAGGCGATGCGCATTCTCGACCTGGAAGCCGACCTGCGCCGCGCGATCAACGGCGATGCCTTCATCGCTTATTACCAACCGATCGTGCGCCTCGACGATCACGGCCTGATCGGCCACGAAGCGCTGCTGCGCTGGCGTCACGAGAAACGCGGCCTGTTGCTGCCGCGCGAATTCATCGGCCTGGGCGAGGACAGCGGCCTGATCGAAGAGGCCGACTGGATCCTTTACGGCCGCGTGGTCACCGAACTGGCGCGCGGCGGCGATGGCTACATCTCGGTCAACGTCTCGCCGCGGCATTTCCGTTCCGGCGATTTCGCCGACCGGCTGTTGCGGATGATCGACGAGGCCGGCGCCGATCCGCGCCGCCTGCGCATCGAGATCACCGAGGTCGCCCTGCTCGACGACGTGCCGCGCGCGTTGCGGATGCTGCGGATCCTGCGCAATCACGGGGTGCTGGCGCAGTTGGACGATTTCGGCACGGGGTTCTCGGCGTTGTCGTACTTGCACCGGTTCCCGATCGAGTGTTTGAAGATCGACCAGAGTTTCGTCGCGGGCTTGGTCGGCGAATCGCGTCCGGAAAGCGTGGCGGTAGTGCGCGCGATCCAGGCGCTGGCCGGCACCCTCGGCATCCACACCATCGGCGAGGGCGTGGAGACCGAAGCCCAGCGCACGGCGTTGCGCGAGCTGGGCTGCACCTACGGCCAGGGCTATCTGTTCGGCCATCCCGGCGAACACATCCGCAGCGCGGCGAGCATCGCCGAAAGCTATCGCACAGGCCTGCTCGGATCGGATGCGGTGGTTGCGCTGGCGGACGGATCGGGCCTGATCGAACTCGGCGCCGATGAGGCACTGCCCGCAGAGGTCGACCCGATCGCCTCCGATCGGGTCGAAGCGGCCGCCGCGAAGGCGGCCTCGACCCTCATTCGCTGACCGCCACGCCCGCGACCGGGCCGACCCGGCCGATCTCGCCGATCTGCACCTTCGCGCGTTCGACCAGGCCGATGAACTCGGCGCGCTGGCCCCAGCGGTCGTCGAGCTTGAGGCCGCGGGCGGTGGCGATGATCTGGTCCCAGCCCCAGCCGTCGTACTGGCTGCCGCCGCGCAGGGTGTCGGCGAAGGCCGCGACCGAGGCCGCCATGCGCATCGGTTCGCTCGCGACCATGCGCAGACTGGAGCGGCGGATCGGCGTTTCGATCAACTGGCTGCGGTCTTCGTTGGGGCGCTTGTAGCGCAGCTTGAGGTTGGCGATCTCGCCGCCTTGGCCGGTCGCCGGCGCGCTGCCGGCATAGCGCAGCGCGGGCAGGCGCATCGCTGTCGAACCGACCGGGGTGAGTTCGTACAGCGCGGTGACCTCGTGGCCGGCACCGATATCGCCGGCGTCGACCTTGTCGTTGGCGAAGTCCTCGCGCTTAAGCAAACGGTTTTCGTAGCCGATCAGGCGGTACTCCGCGACCAGGGCCGGGTTGAACTCGATCTGGATCTTGACGTCGCGGGCGATGGTCATGAGGGTCGACCCCATTTCCTCGACCAGCACCTTGCGGGCTTCCTGCAGGGTGTCGATGTAGGCATGGTTGCCGTCGCCGACGTCGGCGAGTTTCTCCGCCAGTTCGTCGTTGTAGTTGCCGCGGCCGAAGCCCAGCGTGGTCAGGGCGATGCCGCTCTTGCGCTGGTCGGCAACCAGGGTTTCCAGGGCGTTGTTGTCGACCGTGCCGACGTTGAAATCGCCGTCGGTGGCGAGAATCACGCGGTTGACGCCGTTCTTGACGTAGGCCTGCTTGGCCATCGCATAAGCCAGGCGGATGCCGTCGCCGCCGTTGGTGCTGCCGCCGGCCTGCAGACGATCGAGCGCGGCGAGAATCTCCTCCTGGCGGTCGCCCGGGGTCGGCGGCAACACCAGGCCGGCCGAGCCGGCATAGACCACGATCGAGATGCGGTCCTGCGCGCGCAGTTGTTTGGCCAGCATCGAGAACGAGCTTTTCAGCAACGGCAGCTTGTCGGGCGAGTCCATCGAACCGGAGGTGTCGATCAGGAACACCAGATTGGCCGGCGGTAGGGTCTTTTTCGGCACGTCGAAGCCCTTGATGCCGATCATCAGCAACTGGCGCTGGGCATTCCACGGCGCCGGCGCGAGTTCGGTGCTGACCCGGAACGGCGTGGCCAGCGAGGCCGGCGCGGCGTGGCCGTAGTCGAAGTAGTTGATGAATTCTTCCGCGCGCACCGCATCGGCTGGCGGCCGCTGACCGTCGCCGAGCATGCGCCGGACATTGGCGTAGCTGCCGGTGTCGACATCGATCGAGAACGTCGACAGCGGCTGTTCGCTGGTGCGGTGCACCGGGTTGTCGTCGCGCTCGGCGTATTTTTCGGTGTCGACGCTGGCCTGGTGCATCGGCGGCGGCGGGGGTGCCGGCGGCGCGAGCACGGACGGAGCCGCCATCTGCGCGAACTGACTGCGCTTGAGCATGCGTGGGGCCGGCCCGATACGGCTGCCGGTGACCTCGATGCGGTCGAGGCTGGCGCCCTGCGCTGCGGCGTTACCGGCCGGCATGGCCTTGGCTTCTGCGTATACCTGGCCTCGCGACTGCTCGACCGCGCCCTTGGCGCGAGCATCGGCACGAATCGGTTTGGCGGCTTCGGCGAGCGGTGCCGATGGGGCCGGAGGCGCCGCCGCCGCGCTGGCGGCGGCATCGGCCGCCAGCGCGGCGGCGGCGGTGTCATCGTGAGGAGCGACTTCGGCAACGAGGGTGTCGCCATCGCTCTTGTCGCGCGACTGCGCCAGCTCGCCGGGGGCCTGGCAGCCGGCGATCGAGAACGCCAGCGCGGTCACCAGGGCCGCAGTGAGGGGACGGATGGAGCGGAGGTTCGACGACGGCTGCGGCGTGGCTCGGACGTTCATGGCGGCTTCCCTGGTGTGTGGACCTGGGAAGTGGAACGGACCATCGATGGCCGTGGGGTTGAGCCTGCGAAAATTTTTTGCGGGGGAGGGCGGTGCTGGCCCTTGAGCCGGTTCGGCCCGAACGTGAGGTTCGGGCGTTGTCGGGCGGGTGAGCCGGCCCCGGCCGCTAAGCGGGAGGGGCCTGGCTTCGGGGAGTCCCGAGGTTACATCGCTTCGGTTGGATCGCGGATCACCAACAGCCGCTGCTCGCTCATGTCTTCGATCGCATAACGCACGCCTTCGCGGCCGAGGCCGGAATCCTTGACCCCGCCGTAGGGCATGTTGTCGACGCGGAAGCTCGGCACGTCGCCGACGATGACGCCGCCGACGTCGAGCCGGTCCCAGGCCTTCATCGCATGGTCGAGGCGGCCGGTGAACACGCCGGCCTGCAGGCCGAAATCGCTGTCGTTGACGGTGCTCAGGACCTTGTCGAAATCGTCGAAGGGCTCGATGAACGCCACCGGCCCGAACGCTTCCTTGCGGTACAGGTCGGAGTTGCGCGGAACCTTCTCCAGCAAGGTCGCCGGAATCATGTTGCCGTCGCGCGGACCGGCGACGATACGCTTGGCGCCGCCCTTGACCGCGGCGTCGATCCAGGACTCGATGCGCTTGGCGGCATCGACGTCGACGACCGGACCGATGAAAGTCTTCTCGTCGCGCGGGTCGCCCATGCGCAGTGTCGCGATAGCGGCCTTGAGCTTCTTGCGCAGCTTGTCGTAGATATCGGCATGGGCGTAGATGCGCTGCACGCTGATGCAGCTCTGGCCGCTCTGGTAGTAGGCGCCGAACACCAGTCGCTCGACCACATGATCCAGGCTCGCGCCCGGGTCGGCATCGACGATGCAGGCGGCGTTGCCGCCGAGTTCGAGGGTGACTTTCTTCTTGCCCGAGCGCGCCTTGAGGTCCCAGCCGATCAGGCCGCCGGTGAAGCTCAGCAGCTTGATGCGCTCGTCCTCGACCAACAGCGAGGCGTCTTCGTTCGAGCAGCACAGCACCGAGAACGCGCCTTCCGGCAGGTCGGTCTCGGCGAGCACCTCGGCGATGATCAGCGCGCCGACCGGGGTCTTGATCGCCGGCTTGAGCACGAAGGGACAGCCGGCGGCGATCGCCGGGGCGACCTTGTGCGCGACCAGGTTGAGCGGGAAGTTGAACGGGGTGATGAAGCTGCACGGCCCGATCGGCACCCGCTTGACCATGCCGCGATAACCGCGGGTGCGCTCGGAGATCTGCAGCTCGATCAGTTCGCCGTTGCTGCGAGTGGCCTCGCCGGCGGCGATGCGGAAGGTATCGATCAGGCGGGTGACTTCGCCGCGGGCGTCGCGAATGGGCTTGCCGGCCTCGATGCACAGCGCCAAGGCGAGTTCCTCGAAGCGCTCGCTGAAGCGGCGCACGCAGTGTTCGAGCACGTCGCGGCGGCGATCGGGGGTGAACGCCGCCATCGCTTCGCGCGCCTTGTGCGCGGCGACGATTGCCTTGCGCACCGCCGCGGCGTCGGCCATTGCGACCCGGGTCGCGCGCTTGCCGCTGTACTTGTCGAGCACTTCCAGCGCGGTATTGGCGGCGACCGGGCGGTTGGCCAGGTAGTAGGGATAGCTCGGTTTCAGCCCCTTGCCCGGCTTCGCGGGTTTGGCGGCTTTGCCGCGCTCGGACGGTTTCGGCGATCGGGCCATGGAATGCTCCTGGGTCGTAAGTGGGGCGCGCCGCGTCACTTCACGGCGGCGGCGAGGCGCGGAATGTCTTCGTTGAGGATACGGTCGTCGTCGCGGTAGTCGATCGGCACTTCGATCAGGTCGATACCCGGCGTGTCGAGGGCCTGGCGCAGCAAGGGAGCGAAGGCATCGCTGGACTCGGGGCGATGGCCGCGCGCGCCGTAGCTGCGGGCATAGGCGACGAAGTCGGGATTGCCGAGGTCCATGCCGAAGCTCGGATAGCGTTCGTGGGCCTGCTTCCACTTGATCATGCCGTAGGCGTCGTCGCGCAGCACCAGCACGGTGATGTCCAGGCCCAGCCGCACCGCGGTCTCCAACTCCTGCGAATTCATCATGAAGCCGCCATCGCCGCAGACCGCGACGACCTTGCGGTCCGGGCAGACGATGCGCGCGGCGATCGCCGAGGGCAAGCCCGCGCCCATTGTCGCCAGGGCATTGTCGAGCAATAAAGTGTTGGGCTCGGCGCAGCGGTAGTTGCGTGCGAACCACAGCTTATACAGGCCGTTGTCCAGGCAGACCACGTCGCGCGGTGACAGCGCGGCGCGCAATTCTGCGACCAGGCGCTGCGGCGCCAACGGGAAACGGTCGTCTTCGCTGCGGTCGAGCAGTTGCTGCGACAACGCGCTGCGCACGCGGTCGAAGAACGAGAAGTCCCAATGCGCCTGCGGCTGCAGCGCCTGCGATAGGCGCCAGACCGAGTGGGCGATGTCGCCGACCACTTCGATCTGCGGGAAATACACCGCATCGACCTCGGCGCTGGCGTAGTTGACGTGGATCACCGTGCGCCGGCCTTCGCGCATGAAGAACGGCGGCTTCTCGATGACGTCGTGGCCGATGTTGACGATGCAGTCGGCGGCATCGATGGCGCGGTGGACGAAATCGTGGTCCGACAGCGCGGCATTGCCGAGCCACAGCGGGCCGTTCTCGTCGAGCACGCCCTTGCCCATCTGGGTGGTGAAATAGGGGATGCCGAGCTGGGCGACGAATGCGTGCAGGGTCTTGGCGGTGGTCTTGCGATTGGCGCCGGCGCCGATCATCAGGATCGGGTGGCGGGCCTGGGCGATGGCTTCGGCCGCGCGTTCGATGGCCTTGTCCTCGGCCACCGGGCGCCGCGAGAACGAGGCCGGTATCAGGCGCGCCTGGGTCGGGTCGCCGGCGATGTCCTGCGGCAGCTCCAGATGCACCGCGCCCGGGCGTTCCTCTTCGGCGCGGCGGAAGGCTTCGCGCACCCGTGCCGGGATGCTGTCGGCGGCGACGATCTGGCGCGTGTACTTGGTCAGCGGGCGCATCGTGTCGACCACATCGACGATCTGGAAATGCCCTTGCTTGCTGGTCTTGATCGGCTTCTGACCGGTGATCATCAGCATCGGCATGGCGCCGAGCTGGGCGTAGGCGGCGGGCGTGACCAGGTTGGTCGCACCGGGCCCGAGGGTGGACAGGCAGACCCCAGCCTTGCCGGTGAGCCGGCCGTAGGTGGCGGCCATGAAACCGGCGGCCTGTTCGTGGCGGGTGAGAACCAGTTGGATGCTCGAGGTGCGCAGCGATTCGAGCAGATCGAGATTTTCCTCGCCGGGGATGCCGAACACGTATTCGACGCCTTCGGCCTCGAGCGCGGCGACGAACAGATCGGACGCCTTGGTCATGCGGGACTCCGTATCGGGCGGCGGAGCCCGAGCCCGCCGATGTTCGCGCAAATGGCGTTAGCGATGGGCGATGAACGGGGGCGTGTGGGCGGAACAGTGCGTCGCGTTGCGGAATGGGGGCGGAGGTACGGCCGAACCCCTGTAGGAGCGGCGTGAGCCGCGACTGCGGGGCTCCAAGCTGGCGCCGTCTCTTGCCTTGTGCCGTAGCTTCGGCCTTGGCCTTGGCCTTGGCCTTGGCTGTTGCTGTTGCTGTTGCTGTGCGTAGGTTGGCACTAGCGAAGGCAATAGAAGACCCGTAGGGCGGCGCGCAGGGATGCGCGTCGTTTTTCATCGGGACAGGGATGTCCCGTATGAAAAATCCCTGCGGAGGCACCGCTCGTGCGGGCCTGTGATTCAAAGAAAAGCATTTTTCTTTGGTTACCTTTGACCGAAGGGAATCCAGACGGACTTTTGTTGCTTTAGACAAAAGAAAGTTACCCGCCGCTTTAGTGGCGGAAGCTTTTATCGTTTGGTCTTGCTTCCATTAAAGCCACAGGCAAGTGCGAAGTACCCCTGTAGGAGCGACGTAAGTTGCGACCACGCTCTGCCGGCCTCCGGCACAACCCTTCAAGAAAGAGCAGAGCTTCCGTCCGCTACGCGGTCGGGTTACTTTCTTTTGCTAAGCCCAAAAGAAATGTAACCAAAGAAAAGGGCTCTCCTTGCAAGGGCACAGGCCACGAGTGCGATGCCCGCGCCGGGATTTTCCGATAAGACGTCCCTGTCTTATCGGAAAACGCCGCACGTCCTGTGCGGCGCCCTCCGGGTCTCCACTTGACCGGCAAAGCGGCAAAGCAGATCAAAATCTCGGCAACGGCAACGGCAACGGCAACGGCAACGGCATAGCAGCCGGAGGCTTGGCTTCAGGCTAGGAGCGGCGCAAGCCGCGACCGCACGGCATCGGTCTCGCGTCGTATCCGGCCACAGCCGCCGTAGGAGCGGCGTCCTACCGGATTCCTTGCGGTTATAAGTCGCGACAGTCATCGATCAGGGCATCGCGATCCGCATTCTGACCGCGATTCGCTGTTGTTGGGCCGGTGTCGCTACCCGCGCTCGCCGTCGCCGCCGGCCGGCGCTTCCACGACCAAGCGCAATTGTCCGTCGCTGACCCGCGCGTTGAGGCGGTCGCCGGGGGCGGCGTCGAGCACGCTGCGCACGACGCGGCCGTCTTCGTGTTGGACGATGGCGTAGCCGCGGGCCACCGTGGCCAAGGGGCTGCAGGCTTCGAGCGAGCGCGCCAGGCCGCGCAGGCGCAGGGCGTCGCTGCGCAGGCGCCGGGCGATCGCCGCCTGCGGGCGGTGGGCGAGGGCGCTCAGGCGTTCGCGCAAGCGCGCGATGCGACGCTGCGGTTGGTGCGCACGCAGCACGGCGTCGGCGTGGCGCAGGCGCGCGCGTTCGCGTTCGAGCTGGCGGCGCCAGGCCTGTTCGAGGCGGCGCAGCGCGTCCTGTTGACGGCCGCGCAGGGCCGCCAGTCGCGCCTGCGGGCGCAGTGCATTAAGCCGCAGGCCGGCGCGGTCGGCGCGTTGCATGGCCTGACGCAGGCGTTGCAGTTGCAGATTGCGCAGGCGCGCCTCCAGCACGCGCAGGCGGTGCAGCAGGTCTTCGCGTTGCGGCACCAGCAGCTCGGCCGCCACCGAAGGCGTCGGTGCGCGCACGTCGGCGGCGAAATCGGCGAGGGTGAAATCGGTCTCGTGGCCGATCGCCGAGACCACCGGCACTTCGGATGCGGCGATCGCGCGCGCCAGGCGTTCGTCGTTGAACGCCCACAGGTCCTCCAGCGAGCCGCCGCCGCGGGCCAGCACGATGACGTCGTAGCGTTGCGAGGCCTGGGCGCGTTGCAGCATGGCGACGATCTGCGCCGCCGCGGCGTCGCCCTGCACGGGCACCGGCAACACCTCGGCTTCGACCAGCGGAAAGCGCCGGGCCAACACGCTGAGCACGTCGCGCACCGCCGCACCGCTCGGCGAAGTGATCACCGCGATGCGCGAGGGGAAACGGGGCAGCTCGCGCTTGCGCTCGGCGTCGAACAGGCCTTCGGCGCCGAGCCGTGCCTTGAGCTCCTCGAACGCGCGCCGCAACGCGCCTTCGCCGGCCTCTTCCATATGGTCGAGCACGAGCTGGTAGTCGCCGCGCGCTTCGTACAGGGTCAGCCGGCCGCGCGCCAACACCCGCAGGCCTTCGCGCGGGACGAACTTCAGCCAACTGCTCTTGGGCTTGAACATCGCGCAGCGGACCTGGGCGCGCGCGTCCTTCAGGGTCATGTACAGATGCCCGGAGGACGGCCGCGACAGGTTGCCGAGTTCGCCTTCGACCCAGATCAGCGGGAAGGTGTCCTCGAGCAGGTTGCGCGCCAGGGTATTGAGCTGGCTGGGCGTCAGGACGTGATCGGGGTCGCTGGGGGGCATGGAAGAGACTGAAGAGACGACGGGGCAGGCGGGAGCGAAGGCCTGGCGCCGCAAGGGGCGGCGGCGGGCGCAGGCGCCGATAGTATCGCGATGGGCCGGCCCGGTCTCAGCGCCGGTCCACGGCTCCGTGCCTTGCGCGGCGCCGTTCATCGAACCGCGCTTCACCTGCGCGACACGTAAGTCCGGCCCTCGGCGCTACAATGGCGGGCATGAATTCAGACCTCGTCCTGCCCTGCGCTCATTCCGGTTTTGGCCCCCTCCCGCGCCGTCTGACCCGTACGGTCAAGGTCGGCGGCGTCGAAGTCGGCGGCGGCGCGCCGGTGGTGGTCCAGTCGATGACCAACACCGATACCGCCGACGTGGCCTCGACCACCAAGCAGGTCGCCGAACTGTGGCGAGCGGGCTCGGAGATGGTGCGGGTGACCGTCAACACCGCCGAGGCGGCCGCGGCGGTGCCGCGCATCGTCGACAAGCTGGCGATGATGGGGATCGAAGTGCCGATCATCGGCGACTTCCACTACAACGGCCATCAGTTGATGACCGCCGAGCCGGCCTGCGCCGAGGCCCTGGCCAAGTACCGCATCAACCCCGGCAACGTCGGTTTCGGCAAAAAGAAGGACAGCCAGTTCGCCACTCTGATCGAGCTGGCGATCAAACACGGCAAGCCGGTGCGCATCGGCGCCAACTGGGGCTCGCTCGATCAGGCCCTGGCGGCGAAGCTTATGGACGAAAACCATGAGCGCGCCGAGCCCTGGGACGCCGGCCGCGTGTTGCGCGAGGCGCTGATCCGTTCGGCGCTGGACTCGGCCGCGCGTGCGGTCGAACTCGGCCTGGCGGCCGAGCGCATCGTCCTCAGCGCCAAGGTCAGCGGCGTGCAGGAATTGATCGCGGTGTATCGCGAACTCGCCAACCGCAGCAACCACGCCCTGCACCTGGGCCTGACCGAGGCCGGCATCGGCAGCAAGGGCATCGTCGCGTCCAGCGCCGCGCTCGGCGTGCTGCTGCAGGAAGGCATCGGCGACACCATCCGCATTTCGCTGACGCCCGAGCCGGGCCAGGCCCGCAGCAACGAAGTCATCGTCGCCCAGGAACTGTTGCAGACCATGGGCCTGCGCGCGTTCACGCCGATGGTCACCGCCTGCCCGGGTTGCGGCCGCACCACCAGCACTTTCTTCCAGGAACTCGCGCAGAAGGTGCAGGAACACGTGCGCGCCAAGATGCCGGAGTGGAAGATCACCCATCCGGGCGCCGAGAACCTCACCCTGGCGGTGATGGGCTGCATCGTCAACGGCCCGGGCGAATCGCGTCACGCCAACATCGGCATTTCGCTGCCGGGCACGGGCGAAGCGCCGTCGGCGCCAGTGTTCGAAGACGGCCAGAAGACCGTGACCCTGCGCGGCGAGAACATCGCCACCGAGTTCGTCGCCCTGATCGACACCTACGTCGAGCGCAATTATGGCGCCCGCGCCGCAGGCGTCTGAGTCCAGCGTCGCCGTTCGCGAAGGCGGCGACACCCTCCAGCAGGAAGCGCGCTTCGGCGCCGCGCTGCTGCGTCGACACGGCTGGCTGTTGCTGTTGGTGTTCATCGGTCTGCTGATGCCGCTGTGGGGCTTCGCCGAACTCGCCGACGAGATCCACGAGCAGGAAGCGATCGTCTTCGACGTACCCATTCTCGAATACGCCCACGGCCTGGCGCGCGAGGGCTACGACAAGTTCTTCGTGCTGATCTCCCGGATCGGCTACCTGCACGGCGTGGTGCCGTTCGACATCGCCCTGGTCGCCGCGCTCATCGCGCGCCGCCGTTTCCGCGAAGGCAGTTTCGCCGCGCTCGCCCTGGGCGGCTCGGCCCTGCTCAACATCGCCGCCAAGCAGTTCTTCGCCCGCGAGCGGCCGTCGTTGTGGGACTCGATCGCGCCCGAGCACAACTACAGCTTCCCCAGCGGCCACGCGATGGGCTCGATGACGCTCGCGGCGACCTTGATCCTGCTGAGCTGGAATACACGCTGGCGCTGGCCGGTGCTGGCGATCATGGCGGCCTTCGTGCCCCTGGTCGGCTTCTCGCGCCTGTATCTCGGCGTGCATTTCCCCTCCGACATCCTCGCCGGCTGGGCGGTCGCCACCGCCTGGGTGGTGGCGGTGTATCTGATCGTGTATCGCGGCGCGCAGTTGCGGCCGTGGCGCGCGGCTACCTGATTCCAAGCCCGCGAGCAAGGGTTTCGGCGGCCATCGTTCGGCCGGTTTCGCCACGGCTCGCAAAGTTACTCCACAAATAATGTGTGATACGGGTGGGGGGATCCCATTCCGCCTGCGTTGTGACTTCAGGGGGAAGGAACAACGCAGCACCTGGGCCGTGTCCACGCCGGCGCCGCGACGGATCCACCTTCCCCTACACGAGTGCGCAATGCCGGTCGCGTTGGCCAGGCGTTGCGCTTAGCGCATGCGTCAGCAAAGAGGGGCTAGGGGAATGCGGAAAGTGATGAAGAGGACTTCCATTGCGGCGGCGATCGCCGCGGTTGCCGCCGTCGCGGGGGCGAGCGCGCTGATGTCGGGCCGCGATGCCGGCCCGAGCGGGCCGATCGGCGGCGCACCGCCGCCGTCGCTGCCGAGCGAGGCGGCGCTGGAGGGTTATCAGCGCTACATCGTGGTGTACCGCGAGGCGCCGTTGGGCAGCTACAAGGGCGAAGTGCGCGGTTTGCCGGCGCCCAAGCGCCTGCCGAGCACGGTCGCCGGTAATGGACGCATCGATGTCCAAAGCGCGGCGGCGCGCGGCTACGTGCAGCATCTGGGCGATGTCCAGGCCCAGCACGAGCAGCGTATCCGCGGCTTGCTCGGCCGCAGCCCGCGCATCGACTTCCGCATGCGCCACGCCCTCAACGGCATGGTCACCCAGCTCACCCCGCGTGAGGCCGATCGCCTCGCCCAACTGGACGAAGTGCGCTTCGTCGAACCGTACAAGGAATACGAGCAGGCCACCGACGTCGGCCCTGCGCTGATCGGCGCGCCGGCGCTGTGGAACGCCGCTCCGACCGGCTTCCGTGGCGAAGGCATGGTGGTCGGCATCATCGACTCGGGCATCAACTTCGGCAGCCCGGCCTTCGCCGCGATCGACGACAGCGGCTATCGGCACGTCAACCCGCTCGGCGCCGGCACCTACCTGGGCAGTTGCGCCCCCGGCGGCGTCGACGAAGGCCGCTGCAACGACAAGCTGATCGGCGGCTACGATTTCGTCTGCAACGCGCCGGGCAACCAGTGCGGCGTGGCCGACATCCGCGAAGAGCCCGGCTTCGGCGACACCAACAGCCACGGCAGCCACGTCGCCTCGACCGCGGCCGGCAATGCCTGGACCGCGACTTACCGCGGCCACAACATCCGCATTTCCGGTGTCGCGCCGCGCGCCAACATCATCGCCTACGACGCCTGCTACACCCAGATCTCGACCGGCCGCGGCCTGTGCCCAAACACCGCCACGGTGCGCTCGATCGACCAGGCCATCGCCGACGGCGTGGTCGACGTCATCAACTACTCCATCGGCGGCGGTTCCAATCCGTGGAGCGAAGCGACCTCGCTGTCGTTCCTCAACGCCACCGATGCCGGTATCTACGTCGCCGCGGCTGCGGGCAACGACGGCCCGGGGTCTTACAGCTCCGGCCATCTGGAGCCGTGGGTCGCCACCACCGCGGCGTCGCAGCACGGCCGCGGCACCTTCGCATGGGTGCTGTCGGTGTCCGGCCCGGGCAGCGTGCCCGACGACCTGCAGGCGATCGAACTGACCGAAGGCAGCGGCGGCACGCCGTTCACCGTCGCCATCCCGGCCAACACGCCGGTGCGGGTCAGCGCCGGCATCGATACCGCCAACGACGGCTGCGCCGCGTTCCCGGCCAATACCTTCCAGAACGCGGTCGCGGTGGTCCGCCGCGGCACCTGCAACTTCACCGACAAGGTCGCCAACGCCGCGGCTGCGGGTGCGGTGGCGGTGGTCATCGCCAACAACCAAGTCACGGGGCTGACCCCGACGGTGACCGGCGCGACCGTTCCGGCCTTCGTCGCCAGCCAGGCCGACAGCAACCTGCTGCGCGACTTCGCCAACGCCAACGCCAACACCAGCGTCGGCGCCATCCCGTTCCCGTCGGTGATCGTCAACAACACGCCCGACCAGCTCGCCGGCTTCAGCTCGCGCGGCCCGGCCGGTAGCCTGGATGTGATCAAGCCCGAAATCACCGCGCCGGGCGTGGATATCCTGGCGGTCACCGCCGGCACGGCGATCAGCGGCAGCGAGAACCTGGTCGGCCTGATCAGCGGCACTTCGATGGCCTCGCCGCACCATGCCGGCGCCGCCGCGCTGGTGCGCCAGGCGCGTCCGAACTGGACCGTGGCCGAGGTCAAGTCGGCGCTGATGATGACCGCCAAACAGGAAGTCCTGAAGGAAGACGGCGTCACTCAGGCCGATGCGCACGCGATGGGCGCCGGCCGCCTGCAGCTGGAGCAAGCGATCCGCGCCGGTCTGGTGCTCAACGAAACCACCGCTAACTACCGTGCGGCCAATCCGGCCGCCGGCGGCGAGGTCTCGGCACTGAACCTGGCCAGCATGGCCAAGTTCAGCTGCGCCGGTTCGTGCTCGTTCACCCGCACCTTCCGTAACGTGCTGTCGACCCGGCAGACCTGGACCGGCAAGGTGCAGGGCCTGAGCGCACTGGTCTCGCCCTCGCTGTTCACGCTCAATCCGGGCGAGACCAAGACGGTCAAGATCACGGTCAGCACCAGTTCCTTGCCCTCGAACGGCAACTTCAACTTCGGCAAGTTGGTGCTGACGCCTTCCGGCGGCGACACCAGCCAACCGCTGTTGCGCCTGCCGATCGCGGTCGCGGTGCAACCGCCGCGTCTGGATGCCACCCCGGCCACCGCGCTGACCCTCGCCCAAGGCAGCAGCGGCAACGTGACCTTCCGCCTCGGCAACATCGGCGGTTCCAACCTGGATTGGCAGATCGACAACACCGGCAGCGGTGGACGCACCCTGGTCGCACAGTTGCCGAACAACGCCAATGGCCGCCGTTCCACTCGCTTTACCGACGCGGCCACGGTCGGCGCGCGCGCGCAGCTGTCGGCGGACGACTTCACCCTCAGCGATGCGACCGGTATCACCCGGATCGTCGCCGACGGTTTCGTCAACGGCGGCTCCCTGGCGACTTCGACCAACATCAACTGGTCGATCTTCCGCGACGTCGACGGCAACCCCGAAGGCAATCCGGAATCGACGCCGCAGCTGGCGGTGTGGAGCTACACCTCCACGGTGAACGGCGCAGGCGTGTCGACCTCGGGCTTCGCCACCATCAACCTCAACCTCGCCACCGCCGGCCAGAACGTCAATCTGCCGGCCGGTCGCTACTGGCTGGTGGTATCGGTGCGCGCGCCTTTGGCGACCGGTTGGTTCTGGTTCAACGCCACCAGCGGCGACAGCATCTACCGCGGCGCGATCATTGTCCCGGACGGCAGCGGTGCCTGGACGGCGACGGCCGGTGCGCCCGGCATGGCCTATCAGTTGCAGGGCGCCAACGCCTGCGGCGCCACCTGGATCGGCGCGCCGTCGCGCGCGTTCGGCCGCCTCGCGGTCGGCGCCAACGTCGATACGCAGGTGCAGATCAGCGCCGCCGGCCTCGTGCCGGGCAGCTATTCCGGCTATGTCTGCGTGGCCAGCAACGATCCGCTGCGTCCCAAGGCGGCGCTGCGGGTGGCGCTGACGGTCACGCCCTCGCCGTGACGCTCCGGTGCCGGACCCGCATTCGGGTCCGGCACCTCAAAACCCGGCGCGGCCGCCTGCGCGGTCGGCGTCGATGCCTCTTTCCGCCGCCGCGCCGATGCACGGATCCGCGGCAGCGCACGACATCCTACTGGGGGACCGTTTGAACATTTCGCACAAGACTCTTCTCGCCGCCGCTCTGTCGCTGGCTTGCACAACCGTCTGGGCCGGCGAGCCCTGCGTGCTCGACGACGGCTTCGGCGGCACCACCACCGGCGGCGCCACCGCCACCGGCGGCAGCGCCATCGCTTGCGGTCAGGGCGCCAGCGCCGACGGCGACTTCGCCGTGGCCACCGGCGCCGGCGCGACCGCCAGCGCGGTCGGTGCGGTTGCGGTCGGCGCGGGCACCACCGCCGCGGGCGACCAGAGCACCGCAGTCGGCACCGGCGCGACCGCTTCGGCCGCCAACAGCAGCGCGATCGGCGACAGCGCCACCGCGGCCGGCGAGTTCTCCACCGCGAGCGGCTCGGCCAGCACCGCCGGCGGACGCTTCTCCACCGCCAACGGTGCCGGCAGTTCGGCCAGCGCCGACAATGCCACTGCGTTGGGCGCCAACAGCTCGGCGTCGGCCGTCGGCTCGGTCGCGCTCGGCAGCGATTCCATCGCCGACCGCGCCAACAGCGTGTCCTTCGGTGCGGCCGGCAGCGAGCGCCAATTGGTCAACGTCGCCGCGGCCACCCAAGACACCGATGCGGTGAACCTGTCGCAGCTCAACACCCTGAGCGGCGCCTTCGGTGGCGGCGCAAGCTTCGCCGGCGGTGTGTTCACGCCGCCGACCTACGTGATCCAGGGCGGCAACTACAACGACGTCGGCGCGGCCTTCTCCGCGGTCGACGGCCGTTTGACCGATCTCTACACGCGGGTCGGCGCCGGTGTGGCTTCGTCGGTGACCTATGACGACGCTTCGAAGGCACAGGTCACTCTGCAGGGCGGTGGCGGCACGCGCGTGTCCAACGTCGCCACCGGCACTGCGCCGACCGATGCGGCCAACGTCGCCCAGGTGCAGGCCGGCGATGCGCAGACGCTGCGCAGCGCCAACACCTACACCGATGCGCGCATGAACCAGATGCTGGCGGCGCCGACCGCGGCGATCAACGAACTGCGCGAGGACATGAACTGGCGCTTCAACAAGCAGGACGAACGCATCGACAAGCTGGGCGCGATGACCTCGGCGATGGTGCAGATGTCGGCCAGCGCCGCCGGCCTGCGCACCCAGAACCGCATCGCGGTCGGCGCCGGTTTCCAGGGCGGCGAGCAGGCCTTGTCGATCGGTTATCAGCGCGCGATCAGCGACCGGGCCACGGTCACCGTCGGCGGTGCGTTCAGCGATTCGGAGAGCTCGGCGGGCGTGGGCGTCGGCTTCGGCTGGTAAGGCGGTTCGCATCGTCGTCGGGTAACGCAGGGCAGTCCATGTCCGATCGTTGAAGCGCGATTTCAAAAGCAACAAGTTCTGGGCGGCGCTCGTAAGGGCGCCGCTTTTTTTGGCGCGCAGCCTTCCGGGTGGGGCCCGGCGTCGCAGTCTTGGCGACCGGTCGGGCGCAGGTTAGTTGTGCTTTTGCAAGCCACCGCAATGCGCGCGGCCGCAGCGGACATCCGCAAGGCGTAATGCGAACATCGCGGCCGGACGGTGCGCTCGTACCGTCCCATCACCCGGGAGACAACAGGATGTCGAAGCAGATTTCGATCGCCGTGGCGCTAGCCGCGGCGGCGGTGACAGCGCTCGCTTTCGCGGCCATGAAGATGCCGCGCGAGGAGGCAGGAAATTCGGGGCCGGTCGGCGGCGCTCCGCCACCGAGCTTGAGTACAGGCAGCGGCAGCGACGCCGTGCGCTACGTCGTGGTCTATCGCGAGGCGCCGCTGAGCGCCTATCGCGATGAGTCGGGTTATCTGCCGGCACCGGCGCGACAGCAGGCCGGCCCTGCCGGCCGCGGACGGTTGGACGTGCATGGCAATGGCGCACGCGCCTATCTGGATCACCTCGAGCGCCTGCAGGCGCGGCACGAAGCCGCGATCGGCCGCGCGCTCGGACGCCGCCTGCACGTCGAGCGGCGCCTGCGTCACGCGCTCAATGGCGCGGTAGTGCGCTTGAGCGCGGCCGAGGCTGCGCGTGTCGCGCAGCGCCCCGAGGTCTTGCTGGTCGAGCCCTATCGCGAATACGCCCAGGCCGGCGATACCGGGCCGGCGTTGCTCGGCGCACCGGCGTTGTGGAATGCCGTCCCGACCTCGTTCCGGGGCGATGGCGTGGTGATCGGTGTGATCGACTCGGGCATCAATTTCGGCAGCCCGTCGTTCGCTGCCGTGGACGCGGCGAATCATCAACACCTCAATCCGCTCGGCAGCGGCAATTATCTCGGTTCCTGCGCTCCCGGCGGCGTCGACGAAGGGCGCTGCAACGACAAGCTGATCGGCGGGTACGATTTCGTCTGTGGCGCGCCGGGCAATTTCTGCGGTATCTCGACGGTGCGCGAAGAGCCCGGTTTCGGCGATAACCAAGGCCACGGCACGCAGGTGGCCTCGGTGGCCGCGGGCAATGCGCGCACGGTCCAGTACAAGGGCCGCGACGTCGCCATCTCCGGTGTCGCTCCACACGCCAATCTGATCGCTTACGACGCCTGTTACAGCGTGGCCTCGACCGGGCAGGGCTATTGCCCTGGCGTGTCGGTGGTCGCGGCGGTCGACCAGGCCGTGGCCGACGGTATCGTCGACGTGCTCAACCTGTCGATCACCGGCGGTCTCGAACCTTGGGGCGAAGCGGTGTCCTTGGCGTTGCTCAACGCCACCGAAGCCGGCATCTATGTAGCGGTACCGGCAGGCAATCTGGGCTCGGAGGCGGGCAAGGTCGAGCATCTCGAACCCTGGGTCGCGACGACCGCGTCCGCGCAGCATGGGCGCGGCGAGTTCGCTTCCTTGCTCCAGGTCACCGGTCCCGCACCGGTGCCGGCGGCGGTGCAGACGATCGTCCTGGGCGAAAGCAGTACTGGTGTAGCGCTGACTGCGGCGATAGGCGCGAGCACGCCGTTGCGCGCGAGTCCGGGCATCAACACCGGGGCCGATGGTTGCAGTGCATTCCCAAGCGGGACGTTCCAGGGCGCGGTTGCGATCATGCGCCGTGGCACCTGCACCTTCTCGATCAAGGTCAACAACGCCGCTGCAGCCGGTGCGGTCGCGGTGGTGATGGCCAACAACGCGCCGGGCACGTTCGCGCCGACCTATCCGGGCACGACCATCCCGGCCTTCCACGTTTCCGCCGCCGATGGCACGCAGTTGCGCGATTTCGCCATGGCCCAGGCCTCGGCGACCGCTGGCATCGGCTATCCGGCGACGCCGATCCCGAACACGCCCGACGTGTTGGCCGGCAGCAGCGGCCGCGGGCCGGCCGGCCGTTTCTCCGTGCTCAAGCCCGACCTGACCGCACCCGGCGTGCTGGTGCTGGCGGCGACGTCGGGCACGGCGATCAGCGGCAGCGAGTCCGCGGTCGCGTTGGCGAACGGCACGTCGATCGCGGCCGCGCACAATGCCGGCGCGGCGGCGTTGCTGCGTCAGGCACGGCCGCAATGGAGCGCGGCCGAGCTCAAGTCGGCCTTGATGATGACCGCCAAGCACGAGGTGTTCCTGCCCGACGAGTACACGCCCGGTAATGCGCATGCGATCGGTGCCGGCCGCATTCGCGTCGATCAGGCCTGGAGCGCCGGCCTGGTGCTCGACGAAACCGCGGCGAACTTCCGCGCGGCCAATCCGGCCAACGGCGGCGACCCGGCGAACTTGAACCTGGCGAGCCTGGCGCAGGCGAAGTGTCCCGACAGTTGCAGCTTCACCCGGGTTTTCCGCAATACCTCGGCGAACGCGCAGACCTGGAACCTGGTTCTGCATGGCTTTCCCGGCACGGTTGCGCCGACCCAGTTCACGCTGACGCCGGGCGCAAGCCAGGCGGTGCTCGTCACCATCGACAGCAGCGGCGTGCCGAAAGACAACTCGTGGCGTCACGGCCGTTTGGAGCTCAGCTCCGGCAGCGGCAGTACTCAGGCCGTTCTGCGTTTGCCGATCGCGGTCGCGGTGCCGCCGCCGGCGATCGCGTTCAATCCGGCGCAGGTGTCGTTGACCGTGGCCGCGGGCAGCAACGCGACGGTGCCGTTCCGTGTCGAAAATCGTGGCGGCTCGTCCTTGCTGTATCAGTTCCAGCTCGGCGGCACCGCACTGCGCACGCTGGTGGACACCAGCGCCTCGCCTATTGCGTATGGAGACGTGAGCACGATCTTCACCGATCCCAACCTCAATCCGCCGGCGGCCTTCGCCGCCGAGGATTTCACGTTCACCGAAACCACGCGCATAGGCACAGTGCTCGTGCGGGGCGCGAATAGCGGCGGCTCGCCGTTGGCGAACGTGGCCATGATGTTGGGGTGGAGCGTGTATCCGGATGTCACCGGCAACCCATCCGGACACCCGATGACGGTCGGCAATCCACCGGCGGTCTGGAATTTCTCCACCGCTTCGATGACCGCGCCCGGTCTGCGTCTCAAGGGGGGCGATATCGGCTTGGATCTCGCTGCTGCCAATCAAACGCTCGACTTGGCGCCTGGACGGTATTGGTTGGTGCCTTACGTGCGCACGGCGCAAGCCACGCAGTGGATCTGGCAGCAATCGAACTCGGCCGGCAGCAACGGCTATCGCACCATGCGTCCCGGTTTCTACAACTGGAGAAATGGCTTGCCCGGGCCCGGCGGGACCGGACTGGCCTGGCGCGTCGAGACGCGGCATACCTGCGGAGCGAGTTGGATCCTCACCCACCTGGGCAGCGGCCAAGTCGGAATCGGCAATGGCGACGACCACGACGTCACCGTCGTCAGCAACGGTCTCGCCCCTGGGCACTACGTCGGTTATGTCTGCGTCTCCAGCGACGATCCCGAACGCCCCAACTCGGCCTTGCGCGTGGAGTTGACCGTGACGCCCTGAGGCCGCGTCGCAGTGCGCCTTACCCGCGACTCGTGCGATGCAAGGTGAACGCCGCGACTCTGCCGCGGCGCAACAAAACGACGGCGCCCCACGGGGCGCCGTCGTCGTTTGCGGCAGGCCTCGCCGAAGGCGACAGGTTCGCTCGGCCTCGCTGCCATCGCTGGCCGGCATCGGCCGCACGTCCGCGCCTGCCCCGGAACTGAGGTTTCAGCACTGCAACATGCCGAAAAAGCATCTGTGGGCGCATCGAAAATGTGTTACTCATCACGCCGCAACGCTCGAGGCTCCAGCAGGCTGCTGGCCTGGGAGGGGAGGCAACGCCTCGTTGCGTTTGCGGTAGTTCCGGCGCTTGGAAGGGCGCTGGGGGGCTGCGGGCACGGAGCAGGGCCGCCGTTCGTCGCCGACGATCTTTACCTTCCTGAATTCGAACCGCGACATGCCTGAGGGGGCAGGCGTGGGGCGGTTTCTTCGCGAACGGACGAGGAGATCTCTCATGCCAACTGCACTGAACCGATTGACGATCGCCATCAGCCTGGTCGGGCTGGCGGCGCTCGCGGGGGCCGCGATCCGCGGTCTCTCGAACGACAGCCCGGCCGATGCCGGCCCGATCGGCGGCGCACCATCGCCGAATCGTGTCCATAACGGCCTGGAAACCCAGACCAGCCGTTACATCGTGTTGTACAAGGAAGCACCGCTCAGCACCTACCACGGCGAAGTCGCGGGCCTGCCCGCGCCGCAACGCCTGGCCGGCGCGCAGAACGCGAACAGCGCTGCCGCCAACAACGCGGACGGCAATCGCATCGACGTACACAGCGCGCAAGCGCGCAGCTACGTACGCCACCTCGACACCGTGCAGCGCGATCACGAGCGCGGCATCAGTGCCTTGATCGGCCGTCCGCTCGCGATCGAGCGCCGCATGCATCACGCCGTCAACGGCGTGGTCACCCGCATGACCCAGAACGAAGCCGCGCGCATCGCCAAGTTGCCCGGCGTCGAACTGGTCGAGGAATACCGCGAATATCCGCTGGCGACCGACGTCGGCCCGCAGTTGATCGGCGCGCCGGCGTTGTGGAACGCCAGCCCGACTCAGTTCCGCGGCGAAGGCGTGGTGGTCGGCGTGCTCGATACCGGCATCAACTTCGGCAGCCCGGCGTTCGCCGCGGTCGACGATACCGGCTATCAGCACATCAATCCCAACGGCAGCGGCAACTACCTCGGCACCTGCGCCCCCGGCGGCGTCGACGAAGGCCGTTGCAACGACAAGCTGATCGGCGGTTACGACTTCGTCTGCGGGCCGCCCGGCAACACCTGCGGCGTTGCCGGCCTGCGCGAAGAGCCCGGTTTCGGCGACACCAACAGCCACGGCAGCCACACCGCCTCGACCGCGGCCGGCAACGCCTGGACCGCGAATTTCAAGGGCCGCAACATCCGCATTTCCGGCGTCGCCCCGCACGCCAACATCATCGCCTACGACATCTGCTACACGATCATCGCGACCAACCAGGGCCAATGCCCCAACACCTCGGCGGTGGCCGCGGTCGACCAGGCGATTGCCGACGGCGTCGACGTGATCAATTACTCGATCGGCGGCGGCGCCTCGCCGTGGGGCGAAGCGGTGTCGCTGGCCTTCCTCAACGCGGCCGATGCCGGCATCTACATCGCCACCTCGGCCGGCAACAGCGGCCCCGGCCCGAACACGCTGGGCCACCAGGAACCGTGGACCTCGACGACCGCTGCGGCCCAACACGGCCGCGGCACCTTCGCCTATCTGCTGCAGGTGACCGGCCCGGGCGCCGTGCCGCCGGCATTGCAGGCGGTGCAGCTGACCGAAGGCGTGTCCGGGGCGGCGTTCACCGCTTCGTTGCCGCCGACCACGCCGGTGCGCGTCAGCGCCGGCATCGACACCGCCGCCGACGGGTGCGCCGCATTCCCGGCGGCCGCGTTCCAGAACGCGATAGCGGTGGTGCGTCGCGGCACCTGCAATTTCACCATCAAGGTCAACAACGCCGCCGCCGCGGGTGCGGTCGCGGTGGTGATCGCCAACAACCAGCCGGGCGTCACCGCGCCCAGCGTGCCGGGTACGACGATCCCGACCTTCCTCGCCGCGCAGACCGACAGCGATGCCTTGCGCAACTTCGCCACCGGCAACGGCAATACGACGACCGGCGGGATCAACTTCCCGCCGACGCCGATTCCGAACACGCCCGATGTGCTCGCGGGTTTCAGCTCGCGCGGACCGACCGATGGCCTGGACCTGATCAAGCCCGACGTCACCGCACCCGGCGTCAACGTGCTCGCGGTGATTTCCGGCACCACCCTGACCGGCAGCGAGAACATCGTCGGTCTGCTCAGCGGCACTTCGATGGCTTCGCCGCATCAGGCCGGCGCCGCCGCGCTGTTGCGCCAGGCCAAGCCGGACTGGACCTCGCACGAGATCAAGTCGGCCTTGATGATGACCTCGAAGGAAGAGGTCTTCAAAGAAGACGAAGTCACCCCGGCCGACGCCTTCGCCAAGGGAGCGGGCCGCATCCAGGTCGATCGCGCCTTGCGCTCGGGCCTGGTGCTCAACGAAACCACGGCGAACTTCCTGGCGGCCGATCCGGCCACCGGCGGCGACGTCTCCAAGCTCAACCTGGCCAGCCTGGACAAGCGCGAGTGCTATGGCTCGTGCACCTTCAAGCGCGTCTTCCGCCATGCCCAGGGCAAGCCGGAGTTGTGGCTGGCGCAGGTCAAGGGGCTCGACGGCATCGCCTTCCCGCCGGTGTTCCTGTCCGCGCCCGGGCAGAGCACGACGGTGCACGTGATCGTGCTGAGCAAGGGCTTCGCCAAGGACGGAAGCTGGCACTTCGGTCAGCTCGACCTCAAGCCGCTGTTGACCCGCGCATCGCCCGATCTGCATCTGCCGATCGCGATCTCGGTGCCGCCGCCGGCGATCGCGTTGAGTCCGGAACAGGTGTCGCTGAGCCTGAGGGCCGGCAGCCGTGGTTTCGCCGACTTCAGCATCGGCAACACCAGCGCCTCGCCGCTGGAGTTCCAGGTCGACAACACCGGTTCGGCTTCGCGCACCGTCGTCAACGCCAGCAGCGATGGCGTCGCCAGCGGCTTCCGCAGCACGATCTACACCGACCCGGCATCGGCCGGCGGTCTGCCGGCGCAGTTCTCCAGCGACGATTTCACCCTGACCGACACCACCCGCCTGTCCAAGCTGTTCTCGGAAGGCTTCGTGTCCAGCGGTGCGTCCCTGGCGAGCACGGCGACCAACATCAGCTGGAGCGTGTACGCCGATAACGGCGGTAATCCCAGCAGCAACCCGTTGGCCGGCAATGCGGTGTGGAGCTACACCTCCGCGCCGAACGGCACGGGCGTGACCCTGGACGGCGCCAACATCGCGCTGGACCTGGTCGCGGCCGGGCAGAACGTCGAACTGGCACCGGGCCGTTACTGGCTGGTGGTGAACGCACGCACTAGCTTCGCCAACCGTTGGGTCTGGTTCGCCTCCAACAGCGGCGACAGCCAGTTCCGCACCATCGCGCCGGACGCGAGCGGTGTCGGCACCTGGTTGGCCGGTGCCGGTTTCGCCGGGCTGGCCTACGACATCCAGGGCCTGAGCGCTTGCGGTGCGCCCTGGATCGGTGCGCCGACGCGCGCCTTCGGCACCGTGCCGGGACACGGCACGATCGCCAATCGCGTGCGCATCAACACCGCCGGCCTCGCGCCGGGCGGGCACGTGGGTTATGTCTGCGTGGCCAGCGACGATCCGGTGCGGCCGAAGGTGGCGTTGCGGGTGGCCTTGACCGTCACTCCGTAACCATCGCAGGTTGAAGCGTCATCCAGACCGGGCCCGTTCGCGGGCCCGGTTTTTTTGCGCCTGGTGTTACGCCGGCGAAGGCATCAATCGGATATCGATCGATAGTTCTCTGTCGCATCGCTGCGTCGTGGATAAGAGTGCTTGGCTCCGAATGGAGCAGGCAAAGAGCACATTACCTTCAAGCAACTCCTGTTCACTTTTTCAGCCGCTCGTGCCGCTTGCAAAGCACATTTCTTACGAAGAAAAATCGTGACGGGAAGCGGGAAAGGTTGCCCGCATCGAAGGTTTCAGCCGCAAGGGCTGACTACACGGATGAGCCATGAGAACTACAAACGGAACTACGGATCGCAATCGCTGGTTGCGGCGCGTTTTGGCATGGATGGCGTTTTTTACGCTGGCATTGGCGCTTGGCTCGGTGCGGGCCCAGGGAACCGATTGGCCTAACGAATACGCCAAGCGGGTTCGTTCGACCGAGAACGTGTCTCCTCTGGGCGACGAGGCGTTCGGCGACAAGGTCAGCCTGTTCAACGGCACCGTCCGCTTCAGCCACGATCTGGTCGCTTTGCCCGGTAACAGCGGATTGCGCGTGGCGCTGGGTATTTTCCACGACCCGCACGACATCGCACAGGGACAGCTCAACGGCAACTGGGACCTCGACATCCCCTATGTCGGCGCCATCCACGAAAGCAAGAGCGCGCAACAAAATGGCTGGGTGCCGGTTCCGGCGAACGTCGACAACGGCTATATCGAGTTCGACCGCTCGATGTTCTGGAGCGGTAACCGGCTCACCATCGATGGTGGCGGCGGTGGGGACTTGCTGAGCATTCCGGCCGATCCCAAGCGCGTCAAACCGGTGAATTCGATCAACTACACCTACGCCACCAAAGACGGATGGTTCTTCTCCGAACTGCCCAGCGTGCAGAATGGCCCGGGCAAGGGATTGATCGGCTACGCGCCGGACGGCACCAAGTACACCTTCAACTGGCTGGGTGATCGCGCCTCGAGGAGGGTGGGGTTATGACGCTATGTCTTGACCGAAATTTCTTTTCCGTACATGCGCAAGCTTGTGTGATGGGTTTATGTCGCCCGCTATGGCTAGGTCACTCGCCAAGGTTTACTGCGATCGATCATGTGCTTTTGTGCCGCTATGAATAGCCGCAGTAATACTATTGTCGACTTTGTTGTGAAGGGGGGCTCTCACGATGAGTGGAAGATGGTGCTTGTCGAAGAAGGGCCGTGGGTTGGCTCGATTGATGAGGAGCTTTGTCGGCTGAAAAACCGTGTCTATGGCTGTATAGATGCGGCACTCGATGGGGTGTTGTTCAGCAGCTTCCCGAATTCGTTAGGCAAAAGAGTGGTGATTCAATTGGACTGCTACAACGTGCCGAGAGCCGATGTCGAGGATTTCTTTGGCAGGTTACTCCGCTGGTGTCTTTGCCGCGGGCGAGTACTGTCAGGCTCTTCGAGACAGCAAGTTCGTTCAAAGCATCGGTATCGAGACGGATTTCATCGAACTGGCGGTCGGGGGGCTGGTTAGACGAATGTTTTTTCATCGGTAAATTGTCTTCTGAAACCGGGGGCGCTATGTCATCAACTGCGATAAGAATTTTCCGTGATCACACTCTATTGGTGGCGATCGGCCTTCTTGCCCTCCCAGGTGCCGCAAGATGTACTTCAATCGATCTTGGTGGTGCATCTTTCAAGAGCGGTCGTCCGGTAAAGGGCGAGAGTATGGAGTCCGCTGTTTCCAGTGAGTTCGATATCGGCCGTTTGAAGCAATCGGTTGAGACACTGAAACAGCATCCGATCCTGCAATTCGAGGTGACAGGTCATACCGATCCTCACGAATGTTCTGGGAAGGAGTGCAATGAGCTCGCGCTTCGGCGTGCAGTATTGGTTTATAGATATCTACTGGATGCGGGTGTCGATGCTCGCCGTCTCATATCGTTGAGTGAGTATGCGTCGGAGCGCCAGATAGCTGATGGCGATGATTACAAGCGGAATCAGCGGGCGGAGGTCAACTTTGCGCTCGAACCATGAGTTTCATATCCTCGCTGTAGGCAGCGAATGGCCGAAAGATTCGCCGTACTCCACCGCACAGACGCCGTTGGCGCCGGAGGCTCTGCTGGGTCGCTCAGTACTTGTGAGCCAACGAGCGTAAAGCGATGCCCACTGCAACGAGTCTGTCCGCACTTCTCCTGACCATTGCGGGTGCCCAACAAGCGGGCGATGCCGGTCGCGCGGCTTCCGCTGAGCTTTCAAAAGACTTGCGCGAATCGAGTTCGGTCTCGGTCTACTATGTGTCGCGCACTGGGGAATATTCGTACACGCGCGAGGAGATTAAGGAGCAATCCACGCTCTTGATCAGGCGGCAATGTGGAGGGAACTGTGCCCGCCTGATGGGGCCTGTAGTCCAGCACTTGCGCGACGCGGTTCCGTCGAATTGTCCGGCTGGCCAGCAAACGGTACTGATCGAAATAGGCGGCCGCTCGTCGATTGTCTACAGCCACGGCGGTAGATCGATTCAGTATCGTGGTAAGTGCTATTTCGGCAAGACAAATATCAGGCAGAGCGTTAGAAAGACTGAGATCATCCCGCCGTAGCGCAGCGAGGCCTGTGCTGCGAATGCTATGAGCTTTGCCTGAAGGGGCGATGCATGCGCCCAAGTTGGAGGTAGAACGGCTCGCGTTCTACGCTCCGAATGCATGAGATGCCGCCGGAGTGGCAGCTATCAGGAGCCGACAAGCCTCACCACTCGCGCCATTCCTCGGTGATGTCGTCCTGGCCCGAGCCCACGCCGGCGGTCGCGGCGACACGGATGATCAGTTCGCACAGGCCTTCGCGCTGATCGGTTTCGATCAGGCTGTGGCCGCAGCGCGCGTTGAGGGCGTTGAGGGCGAGCACCGCATCCTTGACCGCGCCGCTGGCGCGGGCGTTGTCGCCGGCGGCGTGGGCGATGGCGGCGAGGAAACGATCGATGATCCCTTCGCAGTCGTCGATGTCCTGTGCGGTGTAACCCGCGTCGCTGCCGTCTTCGGCGACTTCTTCCATGTAGCTGCGCATGCCGTCGAGGATCTCGCTCTTGAGTTCGACGTAATCGTTCGTTTCCACTTGCACGTGGCCCTCTCTGTGGCGATGGGTGCGGTCGTTCCAGGTTGTCGTTCGCAGGCCGCTCGCGCGCCTGCACGGCAGGTTCGATTGTAGCGGGCCGACATTGCAAGCAGCGCCATCGCCTGAAAGTACGGCATCGCGCAATGGCCGTGACGGCGGTCGGCGAAACGAGGGTCGGGGCGGTCCCGCACTTGCGCATGGCGCGGTTACGGGGCAGGGCGGCCGGTCCGGTCCGTGCTCTGGTCCGATCCCGCGGCGGCGAGGCCTTGCTAGACTCGGCAGGTCGGAGGCCATGACAGGGGATGGGGTCCGACAGGTCCGACCCCAGGAATCCGAGTCGTGCAGAAACCCGAGATACCCGCCAACGAAGCCGCGCGCCTGGCGGCGTTGCGTAGCTACGACATCCTCGACACCGCCCCGGAAAAGGACTTCGATGATCTGGTCGCGATCGCGGCCGCGATCTGCGATGTGCCGACCGCCTTGGTCAGCCTGATCGATGCCGACCGGCAGTGGTTCAAGGCGCGCATCGGCCTGGCCGCGAGCGAGACGCCGCGCGAGCTGGCGTTCTGCGCTCACGCCATCCTCGAGCCGAACCGGACCATGGTGGTGCCGGACACGCATAACGATGCGCGGTTCGCCGATAGCCCGTTGGTGGTCGACGACCCGAACATCCGCTTCTATGCCGGGGCGCCGCTGGTGACGCCGGGCGGCGAGGCGCTCGGCACGCTGTGCGTGATCGACCGCCAGCCGCGCGAACTGCGCCAGCACCAGTACCTCGCCCTGCAGGCCTTGTCGACCCAGACCTCGCGCCTGCTCGAATTGCGCCGGGTCAGCCACGCCTTGGCGCGGCAGTTGCAGGAGAGCGATTGGTACGAGCAGAAGCTACTGCAGTATCAAGCCGAGCTCGAAGCCAGCAACGCCGATCTGACTGCGCTGACCCGCACCGATCCGCTGACCGGCTTGCCGAACCGGCGCGCGTTCGCGTTGGCGCTGGAACAAGCGCTGGCCCGGCAGCAGGCGCCGGCGGCGCTGCATGTCGCCGTGCTCGATATCGACCACTTCAAGACCATCAACGACATCCACGGCCACCCCGAAGGCGACCGTGTCCTGCTGGCGGTCGCCGAGGCGCTGCGCCTGTACGCGGCCGCACCGGGCGGGGTGGCGCGCTACGGCGGCGAGGAGTTCCTGATGATGTTCGAGTGCGGTCAGGCGCAAGCGCAGCTGCAATGCGAATACGTGCGCGAGGCGGTCGCTAACCTGCCGGTGGGCCTGCCGCTGACGATCAGCATCGGCCTGGCCACGCACCGCGCCGGCGAGGACACGGCCGCCACGTTCGCGCGCGCCGACCAGGCCTTGTATGCGGCCAAGCGCGGCGGGCGCAATCGGGTGGTGGTGGCGGAAGGCGATTGAGCGCGTTGCCGCCAGCCGACAGCAGCACCGCTAACGATAGGCCCGTTCGCGTTCGGCCTGCAGGCGCTGGCGCAGGTACTCGTCGCGGCTGAGCCCGCCGGGGATGCGTTGCATCGCCAGGACTTCGGCGATCACGTCGCGTTCGCGTTGCTTGTAGTCCCGGAAACGCGGGTCTCGCTGTTGCTGGTCTTGCCACTGCGCATTGCGGCGTGCGGCATCGGCGCGGTAACGCTGGGCGAGCGCTTCGACCTGCACCGCCTGTTCGGCGGGGTCGGCGACCGTGGCCTGGATCAGCCCGACCCGCAGCAGCATGGTTTCGCCGGCGGAGAGTTCGCCGGCGTTCTCATAGGCATCGATCTTGCGCTCCAACACTTGCGCGCGCTGGCTGCGTGCGACCGGCCCCAGGTTGCGCGCATCGCGGAAGAAGCGCTGCGCATCGCGCTGGAACTGCTGGCGCTGGCGGTAGTCGCGGGCCTGCGGTGTCGCCAGCAGGGCCTGCATCTGCGATGGCGCGCCGGTGCCCTGAGCGTTGCTGGCCGGTACCGCATCGGCTTTCGCTTTGGACAGCGGCAGCCAGCCGCCGCCGACCGCCGCGGCGATGGCCGCGGCGGTCAGGGTGAGCACCCACAGGAGGGTCGTGCGCATCGGTGCCTGCTTCTATCAGGTGTGAGCCGGTCAGGTGTGGGCCGCTCAGGCCAGCAACTGGTCGACCAGCCAGTACAGCAGGTTGAACGGCTTGGCCTTGTCGCGGCTGTCGTTCTGCTCGGAAGCGTCGCGCACCTTGCCGCTGCCGTCGAGCACGCTGTCGATGAAGTGCTTCAGCTCCAGGCTCTGCTCCTGCACATCGCCGTTCTTGAAATCGACGATGGTCGTGCAGTGGCTTTCGTTCAAGGCGCGGTACTGCGGGAAGTAACCGCCGAAGTTGTCCAGGCCGTTGAGCCGCTCCGACAGACGCTGGGTGTCGCTGCCCCATTTGGCATGGATCAGGGCTTCCTTGGCGGCCTGGTTCGGTGCCGACTGGATGTCGTCGTGGAAACGTTCGTAGGAGTACGAGGAGTAGTTCAGGTCCTGCCAGAAGTGAGTCGCGCCGAGCCGGTCGTTGCCGTGCTTGTTGGCGAGCGCGGGATAGATCGACCCGAGTTCGTCGAGGTCGAGCTGCGGCAGGCCGCTGGCGAGGTAGGCCAGCGGGCCGTTCGGTGCGTCCAGGCCCCAGGCGCCGCGGATATGCGCCATCAGCGGCTGCGAGGGGTATTGCGCCGGGTCGCCGTTGCGCGGGGTCGGGAAGATCGGGCCGGAGTCGTCGATCAGGAAGGCGCGGCTCGGTGCGAGATCGCGGCGCAGCGGGTCGTAGTTGATCAGGCTGCCGGCACCGCCGGCGCTGCAGCCGGTGCTGAGCATCTGCCCCGGTCGCGGCAGGTTGTCCTTGAGCCAGGCGGTGAGCGCGCGCGAGTTGCGCAGGCCGTTGTGGTGCCAGACCAGCGGTTGCGCCTGCCCGCTCGGGTCGTTGTAGACCGCGACCTTGTCGCCGCCGTAGAGGTCGCCGGTGCAATAGGGCACGTAGACCATGTTCCAGCCCTGGGTCTTGACCCCGTCGAAGGGGCTGACCCGGGTCACGAACGGACTGACCAGGCTGGCGCCGGGATTGAGCAGCTTCATGTAGTCGTCGGGCACGCCGTTGGGATTGCGCGCGCCGCGCACGCCGCCCTGGCCCGAGCAGCTCGCATAGTCCCAGCAGGCGCCGCCGCCTTCCATGTAGATGATGGTGTTGGTGGTGTCGGGCACGCGGTTGACGAAGATCTTGTACGGCGAGCCGTTGCCGCAGACCGCGCCGGTCTCGGCCGGCAACTGCACTGTCTGCCACTGGTAGTACGCGCCGGGATCGAAGCCGTCGGCGCGTGCGGCATCCCGGCTGAGCAGCGGGTATTGCCCGCTGCGCTGCGCCGGCTGGACTTTGTTGTCGGCCTTGGGCGGCGAGAACAGGTTGCGGATGGTTTCGAAGAAACCGTAATCGCCTTGCTCGGCATGCGAGGGCAGGCTGGACAAGGCGACGGCGCCGCCCAGAAGGGCGACGGCCACGTGACGGCTCAGTGCCATGATCTCTCTCCTTGGATCGTCATGAAGGGAGGAGCGGGTCGCGTTACCGGCGCGCGCTAGGGCGTGCGCGTGGCCGGTTCCCCTCCGTACTGCCGCGTCTGGATATCGCCCGCCGTACGGCCGCGTCAATCGCGCCGGCGTGCGCCGGACCCGATCCGCGCAGATTGACCGCTAATGCGGCCGCGCCTGTCCGCTAATGCCCGGACCCCGATCACGGAATCGCCGAGTGCGGTTCGCGCCTTCGTGCGCTGCAACAAGCAGAGTCGATGCATCGCTGGTACGAGCCACCAGGAGCGTTCGTGCCTTCAAAACCACCGTGCTGTTCCCCCCCTTTGCAAAGGGGGCAGGGGGGATTTGCGCCTAGTCGCGAGGACCCAGCCGACCGGCGAGCCGTGCAAGCGCTACGACCATTCGCGGCAACTCACTCCCCCGGCACAGCCCCCGCCGTCGCCGCAGCGGACGCCGCGCGCCGCGCCAGTACCGCTTCGCGGTGGGCGATGTAGGCGTTCGAGGCCAGGATGATCGCCGCGCCGGTCACCGTGTAGGCGTCCAGGCCTTCGCCGAACCACAGCCAGCCGGCCAGGGCGACCAGCGGCAGTTGCATGAAGCTGATCGGCGTCAGCGCCGAGACTTCGCCGAGCTTTAGCGCGTGCGTCCACAGCACTTGCCCGCCGGTGCCGAACACGCCGGCGGCGATGATCCACCACCACACCGTGCCCTGCGGCCACTGCCAGACGAACAGTGCCGGGATCAACGACATCGGCACCCAGAACGCATAGGTGTAGAGGACGATGGTGTTGGCCGAGTCGATGCGCGAGAGCTGCTTGATCTGGATCGAGATCACCCCGCCGAGCACGGCGGCGAGCAGGGCGGCGAGGCTGTCGATGGAGAAATCCGCCGAGCCCGGCCGCACGATCACCAACACGCCGATGAAACCGGCCAGCACCGCGAGCCAGCGCCGCGCGCGCACTTGTTCGTGCAGGAACAGCACCGCGGCGATGGTGACGAAGATCGGCGTCGAATAGGTCAGCGAAATCGCCTGCGCCAGCGGCAGGTGGCCGATGGCCCAGAAGCCGGCGAGCATCGAGCAGATGCCGATCAGGCAACGCACGAAATATTTCGGCAACTGCCGGGTGCGCAGTTCCGCGCGCTGCGCGCCGAGCAACAGCGGCAACACCGCGAGCAGGCCGAACAGGTTGCGAAAGAAGGCGATCTCGAAGGTATGCAGCGAGTGCGAAGCGAAACGGATCGCGATGGTCATCACGCCGAACGAAATCGTGCTGGCCAGCATCAGGCTGGCGGCCCGCATCGGATGCGCCGGCGCGGCGCTCACCACGAGGCGCCGATCAGGCGCGGTTCGGGTTCGATGGCGACGCCGTAGCGGGACTGCACCGAGGCGGCGATGCGGCGGGCCAGGTCGAGCAACTGCACACCGCTGGCCTGGCCGTGGTTGACCAGCACCAGCGCATGCGCGGCCGACACGCCGGCGTCGCCGTCGCGATGGCCTTTCCAGCCGCAGCCGTCGATCAGCCAGGCCGCCGACAGCTTGCGCGTGTCGGCATCGTGGCCGCGGAACGACGGCATTGCCGGATGCTCGGCCAACAAGGCTTCTGCTTGCGCTATCGGCACGATCGGGTTCTTGAAGAAGCTGCCGGCATTGCCGAGCACGGCCGGGTCGGGCAGCTTGCGGCGGCGGATCGCGATCACCGCATCGGCGACCGCCTGCGGCGTCGGTGCGTGCACGCCCATCGCCGCGAGTTCGTCGCCGATGCCGGCGTAATCGAGCTTGAGCGCGGGCGTGCGCGACAGCGAAAACTCGACCGCGCTGATCAGGTAGCGGTCCGGCGACTGCTTGAACAGGCTGTCGCGGTAGGCGAACTCGCATTGCGCGCTGTCGAAGCGCAGCCAGCGCCGGGTCGCGGGTTCGAAGGCCTCGACCGCGTGCACGAAGTCGCGCACCTCGACCCCGTAAGCGCCGATGTTCTGGATCGGCGAGGCGCCGACCGTGCCCGGGATCAGGGCCAGGTTTTCGGGGCCGGCGAAACCTTGCGCGAGCATCTGCATGACGAAGCCGTGCCAGGGCACGCCGGCATCGGCGCGGACGATCGCGCGTTCGCCGTCGTCCTCGACGATGCGCACCTGGCGGCCGCTGAGTTCGAGTACCGCGCCGCTCGGGTCGCCGGCGAACAGCAGGTTGCTGCCGCCGCCGAGCACCAGGGCCAGGCCGTCGCTCAGTTCGGGGCGTTGCAGCGCCTCGGGCAGGGCCGCGGCCTCGTCGACGCTGACCAGCCACGGCGCGCGCGCGGCGACGCCGAAGCTGTTGCGGTCTTTCAGCGAGGCATCGCGCAGCACGCGCACACTCGGGTTCATGCGCTCATGCCTGCGAACCATGCCTGCGAATTAGGAAACGGATGGATGACGGCGGGCTCAGATCGTCGGCGGGACATTGCCGCGGCTGGGCGCTTCCTTGCGGCGGCGGATCGCTTCGACGCATTCGTGGACCAAGGCCGGTCCCCGATACACCAGCCCCGAATAGCATTGCACCAGGCTCGCGCCCGCGGCCATCTTGGTGACCGCGTCGGCGCCCGACAGGATGCCGCCGACGCCGATCATCGAAATGTTTTCCGGCAGGCGCGTGCGCATCTTGCGCAGCACCGTGGTCGACTGGCTCATCAGCGGGCGCCCGGACAGGCCGCCGACTTCCTTCGCATGCGGGCTGTCTTCGACGCCGTCGCGGCCGATGGTGGTGTTGGTGGCGATGACGCCGTCGACCTGCAGCTCGCCGAGCACGCGGCCGGCGGCCTCGATGTCGTCGTCGGACAGGTCGGGCGCGATCTTGACCAGCATCGGCACGCGCCGGCCTTCGCGCGCGGCGAACTTCTCCTGCGCCTCGCGCAGGCTGCCGACCAGGCGGCGCAGCGACTGCTCTTCCTGCAGTTCGCGCAGGCCGGCGGTGTTGGGCGAGGAGATGTTGACGGTGATGTAGTCGGCCAACGGATACACGCGTTCGAGGCAGTAGAGGTAATCGCTTTCTGCGCTCTCGTTCGGCGTGTCCTTGTTCTTGCCGATGTTGATGCCGAGCAGGCCGCGCTTGCGCCGCGCCTTGGCGACGTTGCGCACCAGCGCGTCGACGCCGTCGTTGTTGAAGCCCAGGCGATTGATCACGGCCTGCTGTTCGGGCAGGCGGAACATGCGCGGACGCGGGTTGCCGGCCTGCGGCTTGGGCGTGACGGTGCCGATCTCGATGAAGCCGAAACCCAGCGAGAGCAGGGCGTCGACGTGGGCGCCGTTCTTGTCCAGGCCGGCGGCCAGGCCGACCGGATTGGGGAAGCTGAGGCCGAAGACCTTGGTCGGCAGCGGCTTGGGCGGCCGCGCCATGAGGGGATTGAGGCCGCTGCGATAAGCGGTTTCCAGCGCCGTCAGGCCTAGGCCGTGCGCTCGTTCGGCATCCAGTCCGAAGAGAAAGGGTCGGGCAAGGCTGTACACGAGGTCGTCGGGGGCGCTCGGGGACGGGGAGGCCGATTATCGCTCAAGTCGATGCCCCGCGGCGAGCTCAACGACGCTCCTCCATCCCAGAGCCTGTCAGCGCAGGTGCCATATGAACGCCGGACTGTCCATGAAATCTCCATGGCGATCGCGACCGTTGCGACGTGAATATGGGCTAATTCGTTCACCACGTTCGATCCGCTCGATGCGGTCGCAATGGGCCCGTACACATCGGCTTTCAGACAGGCAGAACCGCCCGCATTACGGCGGCGACAGGGCGGACAGCGGCGAATTCCGTGTCCGCCGGCGCAAATCCCGCTTGGCTCGGCTCGGCGCACCGGGCTCGATAAGCGCTTGAGACCCGAACGGTCGCCAAGCTTTCTCCCTGCAATGCATATATAAAAAGGAATGATGCTATGACCGCTGAAAGCAAACACTCCCGTGTGTCCTATGCCGGCACCGGCGCCGTCGCGCCGCTCGCCGTGCCTTTTCGGTTTTTGGACGACGCGGATATTCGGGCGACTGTACAATTCGCCGATTCTGCACTCCCCCCCGTCGCATGGCGGTTGGGTGTCGACTATACGTTGGCCGGCGCGCGCGCGGCGGGCGGCGCCACCCTGACGCCTACCGCGCCGATTCCTGTTGGCGCCACACTCTTAATCGAACGCGGCGAACGCAATGCAGCCGTCGCTCCAGTGAGTGCCACGAGTTCGCTCGCCAATCCCGTTTCCGATCCCTTCCTGCAAGCAGGAGCCGGCGCGGTACCGCGTACTTACCAAGACAAGGTTCGCGAAATCGTCAGCGTCAAGGATTTTGGCGCGATCGGCGACGGTGTTGCTGATGATACAAGTGCCTTTGCCAACGCGTTCGCCGCGCATAAGTGCATCAGTGTGCCGGCCGGAAACTATCGTATCACCGGGCCGATAGGCTCTTTGTCGAATTCGGTTGGAACGAGCCTGTATGGGCACAGCAATGGCTTGACGGTTATTACCCTTGTGGGCAATTCAGCAGGCTTCATGTTTAGCGGTTTCGGCTGGGAAGTCGCCGGCATCCGCTTCGTGGCTCACGGCGTGGTCGCCTGTTGCATCCAGACCGGCGAGGTCAGTGACAACCATTCCGCCTCGATTGTTGATTGCGATTTCGTGGCCGAGAGCGCCGGGAGTTATTTTGAAAAAGTCGTGGAGATGAATCGTTGTTGGAATTTCTCGATCCGCGGCTGCTACTTCCGGAACACCACGCTCGGGGCAGAGCCTTGCAACGGCTATGCGATCGTGGCCAATTACAGCGTGAACGTGCGGGTCGTGGACTGCTCCTTCATGAACTACGACCGCGCTGTTTTCCTGACCGGGACGCCTCGGCCGGGGCAAAACGATTTTTGCGAAGGCTGGTTGTTTTCCGCTAATACATTCATCAGGAACATCACACATTTTTATGCGGAAGCGGGAACCTTGCTCCCCGTTTTTTCCGCGAACGTCATTGACGTCACCCAGGGCGGATTTCCGATCTTCAGTAAAGCCAGTTGCACGACCTTGATCGGGAATTGGATCTCCGGCCGTATGCCGGTCAAGCTTCAAGACAGTTCACGCAATATTGTTTCCAATAACACCTTTTCAGGCCCAGGCAATCCCATCGACGGGATTGCGCTCAACGGCACTAATGTCTCGCTGACACAGGTCATCGGCAACACTTTTTTGAGTTACGGGCAAGCGATCAGCGCCGACGGCAATAGTTTCGATTGGTGCATCACCCACAACGTGTTTGCGAATCAGTCGGTGCGTTGCTACGACCTCAGTGGGCTCGGAGGCCGCTCCTCGGTAATCGATAACACCGAATACGCTTCCTCGCCCGGGCTGGCTGCCGGCTCGGTGTACGCCCCTGGGCGGCATTTGAGGCAGAGCGTCGTCAAGCAGTTGGTCGGCGGGCAGCCACAGGAAAGCATTTCCTTCGAGATCCCGGCGGGTCTTTTTCTCAGTAAGGCGACCGTTTCCTTGGCCAGCAGTACTGCTGCCGCTGATATCCTGTGTTTTTACGATTACGAGTCGCCGGCCAGCACTCCCACGCGGGCCCAATATTTGCTCAGAACGCGCAACGGCCTAGCCCTGCCGAGCGGGCCAGTTCGGTTCTCGGTGGTCCATTACGAGTAAGCGGAAACGAGCGGCGGTCAGTTGATCTTGGTCATTTGATGTATACAAGCCCTAACTCCGTCCAGGCTTGTTCACCGGCGGCTGCGGCCCACTTCGGTAGGTCGCGGTCTATACGCGATGCGAGCCGCCGCCGCTGTTTTTTTGAATTAGCGGCCGCTCAGGGCCACGATCGTGGCCAGGCCGCCGAAGAACAGCACGATGACGATGATGCTGAGCACGGCGATGATCACCGAGCCCCAGCCCAGGATCAGACCGCCGATGGCGAGGCCGTTGCCGTCGTAGCGGTCCGGCTCCCGGCGGATCTGGCCGCGCGCCATGTGGCCGGTGATGATGGCGCCGAGGCTGCCGACCAGGGGCAGCAGGGTCCAGCCGAGGATGCCGGCGATCAGGCTGATGATGGCCAGGACGTTGGTCTGGCGGACGGGCATTTGCATGGGGGACGTTCCCTCGTGATGTGAATATCGTCACAGCATACGACGGGCTCGCCGCGCCGGCATGTTCGCCGCCGGTTATCGCGACGACGCAAAGACGAAGCGGTCCACGAAGCGGGTTCGCGGGCCGCGTTCGATCATGTCGTTCTCGGGCGCATGCCGACGCCCGCGATCGGTCAGTCCGGCGGAAAACTCATCGCGCAGCCGTTGGCGGTCTCGCAGGCCCACATGGCTTCCAGGCAGGGCTGGGTGTCGCCGGGGCTGTTGCTTCGGCAGACGTAGTAGCCGGCCAGGCAGTGATCGCATTGCGGCGCGGCGTAGGCGGTCAGGGCGGCGGCGAAGCCGAATACGCCGAAGGCCAGTGCGCTCAAGCGGATGCTACGGTTCCGTGTGACCACAAGACGTCCTTCACCGTCGCCAGTCCATCTGGCAAGCCCATGCTAGGGGCGGCGGCGCGGCGATTACGCCGAATGCGTCGCGGTCTGCGATCGCCGGTGTGGCGGAATTTTGCGCTTGTGATCACAAAACGGTGTGATTGCCGGGGGCTGCGTTGCGCTAGCCCGGGCTGCTGGAATCGATGGGCTCGACCAACACTTCGGCCGGCCTGAGGCAAAACCGCGGAGAGTTCTCGCCGAACCACAGGTAACCGTAAGCGTCGATGCGCAAAACCGGCAGCGACTGGCCTTCGAAGCGGCGCAGCTCCGCGACCTCTGGCTCGGGCAGGTCGTGGATCAACCAGTCGGGCAAACAGGGAATGCATACCCGCGTGCCTGCACCGATGGGCTGGCCCGCGGCATCCGTTGCCGCCAGGGGATACCCCGGTGGCAACGGACCTGGCGTTCGATCGGAGAACGGCATCGCCGCCCGCGCTTACAGATCGAACTTGATGCCCTGCGCCAGCGGCAATGCGTCGGAGTAGTTGATCGTGTTGGTCTGGCGGCGCATGTAGGCGCGCCATGCGTCCGAACCCGACTCGCGACCGCCGCCGGTTTCCTTCTCGCCGCCGAACGCGCCGCCGATCTCGGCGCCGGAGGTGCCGATGTTGACGTTGGCGATGCCGCAATCGGAACCCGCGGCCGACAGGAAAGCTTCGGCGGCCTTGAGGTTGGCGGTGAAGATCGACGACGACAGGCCCTGCGGCACGTCGTTCTGCAGGGCGATGGCTTCGTCCAGCGTCTTGAACTTCATCACGTACAGGATCGGCGCGAAGGTTTCGGTCTGCACCACTTCGGCGTCGTTGCTCAGGCCGGTGATGATGGTCGGCAGGACGAAGTTGCCCTTGCGCTCGATCTGCGCGCCGCCGGTCTCGACCTTGCCGCCGCTGGCCTTGGCCTTCTCGACCGCATCCAGGTAGGCCTGCACCGCATCGCGGCTGTTGAGCGGGCCCATCAGGTTGGCCGGGTCGGTCGGGTCGCCGATCTTCTTCTCGACCTGCTTGAACGCAGCGACCAGCTTGGCCAGCACGTCGTCATGGATCGACTCGTGCACGAACAAACGGCGGGTGGTGGTGCAACGCTGGCCGGCGGTGCCGACCGCGCCGAACGCGATCGCCGGGATCGCCAGCTTCAGGTCGGCCGAAGCGTCGACGATGATGGCGTTGTTGCCGCCGAGTTCCAGCAGCGAACGGCCCATGCGGCGCGCGACGCGCTCGCCGACCACGCGGCCGACCTTGGTGGAACCGGTGAAGCTGACCAGCGCGATGCGCTTGTCGTCGACGAAGTTCGAGGCCAGCTCGGTGCCGGCGTCGTTGAACAGGAAGAAGATGTCCGGGAAGCCGGCGGCGCGCAGCGCCTCGTTGCAGATCTTCATCGACGCGATCGCCGACAACGGGGTCTTCGGCGAAGGCTTCCAGATGGTGATGTCGCCGCAGATCGCCGCGATGAACGAGTTCCAGGCCCACACCGCGACCGGGAAGTTGAACGCCGAGATCACGCCGACCAGGCCGAGCGGATGCCACTGCTCGTACATGCGGTGGCCGGGACGCTCGGAGTGCATGGTCAGGCCGTACAACTGGCGCGACAGGCCGACGGCGAAATCGCCGATGTCGATCATTTCCTGCACTTCGCCGTCGCCTTCCGGCTTGGACTTGCCCATTTCCAGCGCGACCAGCGAACCCAGCGCGTCCTTGTGCTTGCGCAGCGCGTCGGCGCACAGGCGGATCGCTTCGCCGCGGCGCGGCGCCGGGGTGGTGCGCCACACCGCGAAGGCGGCCTGGGCGCGCTCGACGATGGTGTCGTAGTCGCTCTGCGAGGACGCCTGCACGCGCGCCAGCACTTCGCCGTCGGTGGGATTGATCGGCTCCAGCACGCCGGCGTCGGCGGTCTTCGACCATTCGCCATGACCGAGGTAGGTGCCGGACTCGTTGTCTTTGAGTCCCAGGGCGGCGAGAACGGGGTGGGTCATACCGAAAGCTCCAAGTGATGGTCGCGCCGTGGCGTGGCGAGACGGAAAGGGGACGCCCTCGCGGGCGCCGGCAGCGCGCACGGGCGGCGCTGCGTAGTGGGCGACCCCGACACGATTCGGACCTGCGAGCGTCCCCTTAGCAGGGGGACGCCGCGTCCAGTCGAAGCGCGGGGTGCTCCGGCGAATTGTAGCCGGCGGGCCGCAGCGGTGCTCAGCAACGTCCGGCGACGGGCGCTTGTGGCCCGTTATCGCCCGTTGTGGCCGGGCATGATTTGGCCGACTACGGCCGCACGGCCGCCGCTGCCGATGCGGCGCTGGGACTGCTTACTGGACCGTACAACTCAGGGTTACGGTCGCCTGATTGTTCGGTGCCGTCGCCGCCAAGGTTGCCAGCGCCACCCCTGCATCCAGTTGCGCGATGGTCAGGGTGGGTGCGGGGCAACCCGCGCCCGAACAAGCCGCCGGGCCGGGGCAGGTCAGCTCGCTGCGGCCGGCGATCGGATCGCGCAGCACCGCGCCGGTCACCGCATCGGGCCCGCTGTTGGTCACCACGATGGTGTAGGTGGTGGTGGCGCCTTGGACCAAGGTGTCGTTGATCTGGTCGACGTCGCCGTTCACGCCCGGGGTGTTGGTCTTGGTGATGGACAAGTCCGCGAGCGGTGCGCGGGTGTTGGCGAAGGTGCAGGTCAGATCGTCGCCGGCCACCGGAGTGAGGTTGAAACCGGTGCCGCTGCCGCTGGGCGTCTGTCCGCCCGAAAAGGCGTTGCTGCAGTTCCAGGTCGTGGTGTAGTTCGCCAGATTGGCGCCAGCCGCCGCCGTTTCCGACAGCGTATAGGCCGAGCCGATCGTGGCCGGGTCCACCGTCACGATACCGGTGGCGCTGCTGCCGCTGCCGGTCGTGGTCAGCGGCACCGGCGCACCGGGGCCGGCCACGCTCAGCGTGAACTGATCGGCAGCGACGAAGCGCCCCAGCGGCAAGGACTTCTGCAAGCGAATCACCGGCTGCTTGATATTGGTGTAAGTGCAGATGGTCGCGGTGGTGCTGGTCGAGATCGTCAGCGAGCGTCCGGTCGCCCCGGACGCGAGCGTCGAACCGCCGGCGCAGGCGACCGTGGTGAGGTAGTTCGCCTGGCTGCCGTTGGAGAAGGTTTCCGCCGGCAGCACGACGGCATCGCCGGCATACACCGTTACCGCCGTGCCGGTATCGGTTTCGTTCGTAGTGTTCGCAGTGGAGGCGAGCGTCGGGTTGTTGGTGCCGCCCGTCGTCGTCACCGAGATCGCATTGTTGACAGTGGCGTTTTGCCAGGTCTTGGCCAGATTGATCTGCTGCGCAATGCGGGTATTGGTGAAGGTGCAGCCAACGCCCGAGTCGGTCGGCATGGTGAAGCTGCCTGTGGCGCCGGTGCCGCTCGCTACCAAGGTGTTGTTCGAGATGCGCCGACATTCCCAGGCGATGGTGTAGTTCGCCGCGCTGCCTGCGGTGAAGGTTTCGCTGAGGGTGACCGTTTGGCCCGGCAAGCCGTTCGCGCTTGCCGTTGTCGTCGTGGCCGGCGGCGTCGAGTTGCCGGCGGTAGGGTTTTCCGCGCCGGTTCCCGCGAGTGCGAGGCTTACGGTGTCGCCGCTCTTGCCGTTGACCCAGGTCTTGCCCAGGGTGATCGGCAGATTGGGCACATTGGCCGAGCCGAAACCGACGCCCAGGTTGTCGGTCGCCAACCCGGTCGCCGTCAACACCAGGCGGTCGAAGGTGGTGTTGTGGGTATCGATGAAAACCAGCGTGTCGGGATAGTTGCCGCCGGTCGCCGACGGAAACGACGACAGCGTGTAGGTCGCGGTGGATGCGTTCCAGGTGTAGTTCGTCGGCGTGCCGGTCGGCGGATACGGGTCGACGACCGTCACTGTCCAGGTGCTGGTGTTGATCGGAACGCCTTGATAGTAGGCATCGAAGTTATAAGTGAACGGCCCGGTGACGCCGGTATCGCCGGAGCCCGGGTCGAACAGCGAGATGATGGTGTTGTCGGGCGAGGTGACGCTGCCGTTGAACTTGAAGTCGACGACGGTCGTGGAAACCGCCGCGGGCGGTGCATCGTCCGGTGCGCGCGGAAATTCGCCCTCGAAGCCGAAGTGGAAGATTCCGGTCACGCCACCGACAGAGTTGGCGTAAGCGTCGGAATAAGCGGGGGCGCCGAAGCCGCTCGCGGTAATGGTGGTTTGATGATTCTCGGTAAATCCATAGACCTGCCCGGCGCCGGTACGGGTCATGTCGACCGTGCCGGTAATGGAGCTTCCGCCGGGCGCCCACAGCCAGGTGCGCGTGGCGGTCTGACCGCTGTTCAAGATGCCCGGGTTACCGCCCGACAAGGTGACCCAATTGGTCTGCGCGAAAGCATTGCCGGCGAATCCGAATGCCGACATCGCCGCAAACAGGCACAGCAGGGCGCGTCCTGAAAATCGTATGCGCGGCATGTGCCGGCTCACAGAAAGCAGGGCTGCACCTGACGGCAGCAGAGCACTCGATGACTTCGGCATGGAACATTCCCCCTGAGAACGGCTGTAGCAACTCGATGCCAGCGGTTCGTCGGTTGTTCCGACAGTACGCAAGCATAGGGCCGCATGTTCAGTCGTACGTAGAGAAATACGTCAAATTCAGGGCAATCACACTTATTTTTTGTTCATGGCTGCTGGCCGAAGACGGCGCCGTTCGACGTTGTGCACGCGCCGCCGGCGTCGCTGCCGGGGCGGACGGAAACGCACAAAGAAGGGAGTGTCCGATGCGTCGATCGTGCCGGCCGAGCAGCCGTGGCGGGGTGTCGACCGCTTGCCCGGCCCGGTGAGGCAGGAACCGATGGGAGATGGGGGGAGCCATCGAGACCTGGAAGCGCTTGCTTGCTGTCTCTCCAGCCCGTGGTTGGCGACCCCGACACGATTCGAACGTGTGACCTTCCCCTTAGGAGGGGGATGCTCTATCCAGCTGAGCTACGGGGCCGTTGCGATTTCGCGGTGTAGCCGGCTGCTCTACGACCGCGCTGCGCCTGAGTGCAGCGAGCCGGGGGGGATTGTACCCGGGGCGACAGCGGCCGGGCCACGACCGCATCCGCCGGCCCTGTCGGGGAGGCCGCGATGCCGTGCTTGAGCGTTGCACCGCGAGGCTCGCGGCCGGATTCGTCGTGGGCGGGTCGTCTCGCAGGAACTCGGCCATGACCGGCCCGATCGAGCAGGGCGGTGCGCCCGAGTCGGCAAGCTCGGGGTGACGAGCCGCGGCCGGCATCGTGAAGTCTGGCCCGGGGTTGTCGGACCAGCGGTACGAGAAATCCGAGTCATCTGGCTTAATGTGTCGCCTGGCACAGTAAAAAATGTGACGAAGTGTCCGCTAACGGGCTCGTTTCACGTTAGCAGTTCCAACGAAGCGTCTCAGGGAGTGGCGTTTCTGTTCCGGTTACCGACTGTGGCCGGACGCTCGCGTGGCCTTGGGGCAGGTCGCGAGCGATAAGGCTCAGGACTTTTTGCAGGGGAGCACCGCGTTCGTGGCGCACAGGCCGTGCGCGCGATCGCGTGTGCGTGGGTTTCGTGCAACCGCACTGCGGTTCGCCTAGGGGGCGATTGGATGGCTATGAACACGTTGCGATTCCGTGCCGGCGCGATCACGCGCTTGCGTCTCGACCCGGCCCTGCGCGCGGCTCGCGGTGCCATGGCCCGGTTGGGCGGCCTGCTGTTGCTGGCGGGGCTCGGCATCACCGGCACTGCGCAAGCGCAGAGTTGCGGCGTCGGCGAAACGCCGGCGGCGTTCGGTTTCACCGGCGGCGAACAGACCGTCGCGGTGCCGGCCGGCGTGCATTCGTTGACCGTCTATCTCAGCGGCGCCCAGGGCGGCGCCGGCCGTAGCGGCGCCGGCACCATCGGCGGCAGTCCGAACTCGCCGGGCGGCACCGGCGGCCTGGGCGGGCGCGTACGCGGCACCCTGGCGGTCACGCCCGGCGCGACCTTGTCGATCTGGGTCGGCGGGCAGGGCTCGCAGGCGGTCAACCCCGGCGGTATCGGCGAGGGCATCGACGGCATCGGTGGCGGCGCCACCGATCTGCGCGTCGGCGGCAACGGCATCGGCAATCGGGTCGGCATCGCCGGCGGCGGTGGTGGCGGCGGCAACGCCGGCTGGAGCACCGCGAACGTCATCGCCGGCGGCGCCGGCGGTGTCGGCGGCGGCGGCACGGGCGGCGCGGGCGCCGACGTGCCTGGCGGCCCCGGTCCCTACGGCGGCGGTGGCGGCACGGTCGGCACCGGTGGTGCGGGCGGCGGTGGCTGCGGCAGCTTTCCGGCCACTGCCGGCAACGCGGCCAACGGCAACGGCGGCGACGCCTTCAACTTCTCCGGTTCCTTCAGCGGTGCCGGCTTCGGCGGCGGCGGCGGCGGCGGTGCCACGGTCGGTGCGGGCGGTGGCGGTGCCGGCGTCGGTACCGTCACTTGCCAGCAGAACTGGAACGGCGGCGGTGGCGGCGGCGCGGGCGGCAGCTCGGGCGCAACCGGCCTGACCGCGGTCACCATCAACAACGGCGTGCAAGCCGGCAACGGCGCGGCCTTGATCTGTTTCGCCCCGACCCAGTTCGCGGTCGGCGGTTCGGCCAGCGGCCAGACCGGCCCGGTCACCCTGCAACTCGCCGCGACCAATCCGGTCAGCTCGCAGCAGGTCGTGGTGGCGCAGGCCGCCAGCAGTTTCGTGTTCCCCACACGCCTGCCACAGGGGGCGAACTGGAACGTCAGCGTGCTGACGAATCCGGCGGGGCAGTTGTGCAGCGTCGCGCCGTCCAGCGGTTCGGCGATCGCAGCCGACGTGACCAACCTCGTGCTGAGCTGCGTGACGGTGGCGGTGACGGTCAATCCGGCCACCTTGCCCAATGGCGCGCTCGCGACCGCGTATTCGCAGACCCTCAGCGCCACCAGCGGTAACGGCGGCGTCGCCCCGTACACCTTTACGGTCACCGCCGGCGCTCTGCCGCCCGGCCTGGCCTTGTCGAGCGCCGGTGCGTTGTCGGGTACCCCGACGGCCGCGGGTTCGTTCAATTTCACCGTGCAGGCGACTTCGAACAACGGTTTCAGCGGCACGCGCGCCTACACCCTGGTGATCGCGCAGGGCAGCCAGGCGATCACCGCCTTCGCCGCCAACCCGGCCTCGCCGGTGTACGCGCCGGGCGGCAACTTCACCGTCTCGGCCACCGGTGGCGCGTCGGGTAACCCGGTCGTGTTCGCCAGCACCACGCCTGCGGTCTGTACTGTCGCCGGCAACACGGTGACGACGGTGGCGGCCGGCAACTGCGCGCTTACCGCCGATCAGGCCGGCAATGCCAACTACACCGCCGCGCCGCAGGCGACGCTCGCGGTGACCATCGGCCCTGCCAGCCAGGCCATCAGCGCGTTCGCGGCCAATCCCGCCGCGCCGGTGTACTCGCCGGGCGGCAGCTTCACCGTGTCGGCGACCGGTGGCGCCTCGGGTAACCCGGTGGTGTTCGCCGGCACTACGCCGGCCATCTGCACGGTCAGCGGCAACACGGTGACGATCGTCAGCGCGGGCAATTGTTCGTTGACCGCCGACCAGGCCGGCAACGCCAACTACAGCGCCGCGCCGCAGGCCTCGCTGGTCGTCGCGATCGGTGTCGCAACTCAATCGATCAGCAACTTCGCAGCCAATCCGGCCGCGCCGGTGTATGCGCCGGGCGGCAGCTTCACGGTCTCGGCGACGCCGGGTCTGTCGAGCAGCCCGGTGGTGTTCGGCAGCGTCACGCCGAGCGTGTGCACGGTGGCCGGCAGCACGGTGTCGATGCTGAGCGCGGGCAACTGTTCGCTCACCGCCGATCAGGCCGGCGACAGCAACTACAGCGCTTCGCCGCAGGTCAGCTTGAACGTGGCCATCGCCCTGGCGGCCCAGGCGATCACCGACTTCGCGGCCAACCCGGCGGCGCCGGTGTTCGCGGCCGGCGGCAGCTTCGCGGTCTCGGCCACGCCGGGCGCCTCGACCAGCCCGGTCGTGTTCGCCAGCACTACGAGTTCGGTGTGTACGGTCAGCGGCAGCACCGTGACGATGTTGAGCGCGGGCACGTGTTCGCTGACGGCCGACCAGGCCGCCGACGGCAACTACAGCGCCGCGCCGCAAGTGACGCTGGACGTGACCATCGGCGCGGCGGCTCAGGCCATCACCGCTTTCAGCGCGAATCCGGCAGCGCCGGTGTACACGCCGGGTGGCAGCTTCACCGTATCGGCCAGCGGCGGTGCCTCGGGTAATCCGGTGGTGTTCGCCAGCACGTCGCCGGCGATCTGCACCGTCAGCGGCAATACGGTCAGCACGCTGGGATCGGGCACGTGTTCGCTTACCGCCGACCAGGCCGGCAACGCCAACTACACCGCCGCGCCGCAAGTCGCTCTGCAAGTGATCATCAGCGGCGCCACGCCGAACCTGGCCTGGATCGGCGACCTCGCCAAGACCGTCGGCGAGGCGGCCTTCGATCTGCCCGACCCGAGCAGCAACAGCAACGGCGCCTTCAGCTTCAGCAGCGCCAATACGGCGGTGGCGACGGTCAGCGGACGCAGGGTGACGATCGTCGGTGCCGGCGTGGCGACCCTGGTCGCGACGCAGGCGGCCAGCGGCAGTTATCTGCAGGCCTCGATCGATGCCACCTTGACGGTGACCGGCCGCCCCGACCCGACCCGCGATCCCAGCGTGGTCGGCGGCTTGCAAGCGCAGGTCGACGCCAGCGTGCGCTTCGCTTCGGCGCAGCAGTCCAACATTCACGATCGCCTGCGCCAGCAGCGCTTCGCTGGCGCCAACCGTTCCAGCAACGACATGGCCCTTAATCTGAGCAGCCGCTCGGGCGGGGCGATGTCGCTGACCGCGGGCCAGGTGATGTCGATCGATCCGGTGCGTCTGCCGGAAGGCTGGGGCCTGTGGACGGCCGGCAGCATCACCAACGGCCAGCGCGAACGCAACGCGCGCAGCGACGGTTTCGACTTCCAGAGCGACGGCCTCACCGTCGGCGCCGACTGGCGTATCGGCGAGCGTTTCCTGCTCGGCGTGGCCGGCGGTTTCGGCTGGAACGACACCGACCTGGACGACGGCCGCTCGAAGCTCGATGCCGAGCAGCGCGCGTTGTCGCTGTACGGCCTGTGGCGGCCGAGCGAACGCTGGTTCGTCGACGGCATCCTCGGTTGGGGCCGCCTGGATTTCGACATCCGCCGCTACAGTGCGACGGCCGGTGCCACCGCTTCGGCCGAGCGAGAAGGCGACCAGGTGTTCGGTTCGCTCACCGCCGGTTACGAACACGGCGGCGGCAACGGCATGATGCTGACCGGTTACGGCCGCCTCGACAGTAGCCGCACCAAGCTCGACGGCTACCGCGAGACCGGCCTGGGTATCTACGACCTGAGCTACGGTTCGCAGACCGTCGAGAACAGCGGCGCTTCGCTCGGCGTGGAAGGCAGCCTGCCGATCGTGACCGCGCGCGGCAACATCTTCCGTCCCTACTGGTTGCTCGAATACCGCGAGTCGTTCGACAACCGCAGCGACGTCAACCTCAACTACGTGATCATGCCGGTCGCCAACGACTACGTGCTGGGCCTGCGCAGCTACGGCGACAACGCGCTCAGCTACGGCGCCGGCATGGACATGACCTTCTCCAGAGGTTGGAAGCTGTCGCTGCTGATGCGTCGCCAGCACGGCAGCGGCCAGGACCCGAGCACCAGCTTCGGCCTGCTGCTCTCGTTCTCGCCGGGCCTGCAGTCGGGCGCGGCGATGATGGCCCCGAGTGCGCAGGACGTGGCGATGGAGACGGATGCGGCGGCCACGAAGACGCCGGAGACCGGTCGTTGAGTGGGCGCTGTTGAGTCGCGGTTGATTGGCTGCAAAGCGCAACCGCGAAGTTGATTGAAACGATGCACTCAGAACGCTCCGGGCTCGCACCCGGAGCGTTCTGCTTTTCGGGTAACCGAAGTAATTTTCGCAAGCGTAGTCAGCCGAAGCTGCAGGGAAGCGGTTGCTTTATGGCGATGTCCGATTGCGTCCTGGCTCCGGACACCGGCTTGGTATTGCACTGCTTCGGCTGTCGCGGCTTGCGCCGCTCCTACCCAAAAGCGCGTCGCCGCCCCGGGGTAGGAGCGGCGCGAGCCGCGACCAACCAAAGTAATTTTCGCAAGCGTAGTCAGCCGAAGCTGCAGGGAAGCGGCTGCTTTACAGCGATGTCCGATTGCGTCCTGGCTCCGGACACCAGCTTGGTATTGCACTGCTTCGGCTGTCGCGGCTTGCGCCGCTCCTACCCAAAAGCGCGTCGCCGCCCCGGGGTAGGAGCGGCGCGAGCCGCGACCAACCAAAGTAATTCTCGCAAGCGCAGTCAGCCGAAGCTGCAGGGAAGCGGCTGCTTTACAGCGATGTCCGATTGCGTCTTGGCTCCGGACACCGGCGTGGAATTTCGCCGCTTCGGTTGATTGCGGCTTGCGCCGCTCCTACCCAAAAGCGTGTCGCTGCCACCGGACTCATAACGACAACGCCCCGCTCGAAGCGGGGCGTTATCGGATTTGCGACGGGGCCTGCGCAGGCTTACTCCACCGACAAGCCTTCGACCTTCTGCCAGCCGCGCGGCAACAGGCCGCCGCGGGTGGCGCGGGCGCCGAGGTAGGGTTCCAGGTCTTTCCAGGACAGGCTCATGGTGCGCGCGCCCGACTTGACGGTCAGGGTGCCGCCCGGGGCCACCACGGCGACCGCGATCACGCGTTCGGTGCCGAGCTTGGCCTTGGGGATGTCGATGATCTTGTTGCCCTTGCCCTTGTCGAGCTCAGGCAGCTCCGACACCGGGAAGGCGAGCAGGTGGCCGACGTTGGTCACCGCGACCACGCGGTCCTGCTCGACATCGCCGACCTGCGCCGGCTGCAGCACCTTCGCGTTCGGGGTCAGCGACAGCATCGCCTTGCCGGCCTTGTTGCGGCCGGTCAGGTTCTCGAAGCGGGTCACGAAGCCATAGCCGTGACTGCTGGCGAGAACGAAGCGCTGATCGTTGTCGCCAGCCGCCAGGGTCTGGAACGACGCGCCCGGTGCCGGCGAGAAACGGCCGGTCAAGGGTTCGCCGTTGCCGCGCGCCGAGGGCAGGCCGTGGATCAGGGTCGAGTAGGAACGGCCGGTCGAATCCAGGAACGCCACCTGCTGGGTGCTGCGTCCGCGTGCCGCGCCGAGCAGGCCGTCGCCGTCGCGATAGCTGAGCGTGGCGGCGTCGATCTCGTGGCCCTTGGCCGCGCGCACCCAGCCCTTTTCGCTGATGACCACGGTCATCGGCTCGCTGGCGACCAGCTCGGTTTCCGACAAGGCCTGGGCGGCGTTGCGCGAGACCAGCGGCGAACGGCGCGCGTCGCCGAACTTCTTGGCGTCGGCCAGCAACTCGTCCTTGATCAGCTTCTTGAGCTTGGCCTTGCTGCCGAGGGTGGCGATCAGTTGTTCGCGCTCGGCGGCCAGTTCGTCCTGCTCGCCGCGGATCTTCATTTCTTCCAGGCGCGCGAGCTGGCGCAGCCGGGTTTCCATGATGTAGTCGGTCTGCTCTTCGCTGAGGCCGAAACGCTTCATCAGCACCGGACGCGGTTCGTCCTCGCTGCGGATGATGCGGATCACTTCGTCGAGATTGAGGAACGCGACCAGCAAGCCTTCCAACAAGTGCAGGCGGCGCTCGACCTTTTCCAGGCGGTGGGTCAGGCGGCGGGTGACGGTGTCGGTGCGGAAGCTCAGCCACTCGCTGAGGAAGGCCTTGAGCCCCTTGACCTGCGGCCGGCCGTCCAGGCCGATCACGTTCATGTTGATCCGGTAGCTCTTCTCCATGTCCGTGGTCGCGAACAGATGGCCCATGAGCTGTTCGACATCGACACGGTTGGAGCGCGGCACCAGCACGATGCGGGTCGGGTTGGCGTGGTCGGACTCGTCGCGGATGTCTTCCAGCCAGGGCAGCTTCTTGGCCCGCATCTGGGTGGCGATCTGTTCGATGACCTTGCCCGGCGAGGCCTGGTAGGGCAGCGCGGTGACGACGATGTTCGGGCCGTCCTTCTCGAAGATGGCGCGGGCGCGCACGCTGCCCAGGCCGGTCTCGTACATCGCCAACAGGTCGCTGCGCGAGGTGATGATCTCGGCCGGGGTCGGATAGTCCGGGCCCAGCACGTGCTCGCACAGGTCGCGGGTGGTGGCGTCGGGGTCGTCGAGCAAGCGCACGCAGGCGCTGACGATCTCGTTGAGGTTGTGCGGCGGCACGTCAGTGGCCATGCCGACCGCGATGCCGGTGGTGCCGTTGAGCAGCAGGTGCGGCAGGCGCGCCGGCATCCAGGTCGGTTCTTCCAGGGTGCCGTCGAAGTTCGGGGTCCAGTCGACCGTGCCCTGGCCGAGCTCGCCGAGCAGCACTTCGGCGATCGGGGTCAGCTTGGATTCGGTATAGCGCATCGCCGCGAACGATTTGGGATCGTCGCTGGAACCGAAGTTGCCCTGGCCCTCGACCAGCGGATAGCGGTACGAGAACGGCTGCGCCATCAGCACCATCGCCTCGTAACAGGCGCTGTCGCCGTGCGGGTGGTACTTACCGATCACGTCGCCGACGGTGCGCGCGGATTTCTTCGGCTTGGCCCCGGCGTTGAGGCCGAGTTCGCTCATCGAGTAGATGATGCGGCGCTGGACCGGCTTGAGGCCGTCGCCGAGGAAGGGCAGGGCGCGGTCCAGGACCACGTACATCGAGTAGTCGAGGTAGGCGCGCTCGGCGTACTCGCGCAGGGGAATCTGTTCGAAGCCGTGGAAAACCGGACGTACGGGATCAGTCATGGAACCTTTGAGGCGGGGTAGGGCTGAGCCGGGATTCTAACCGGGGACGGCTGGGCTGATGTGGACGAAGCGTCGTGGACGGGGCGTCGTGGACGGGGCGTGGACCGGCGCGGGCGCCGTGCGGCAGCCGTGCGGCAGCCGGTTTGGGCGCGAGGCGGTATTCTCGGCATCCGTGATCGCCCACGTTGAGACTGCCATGCCCTTGCGCGCACGCCTTCCCGCCTCGCTGATCCCTTGCCTGGCCTTGATCGGGGCGAGTGTGCTGCCGGTGGCGACGGCCCAGGCGCCGGGGCGCGAGGTGCCGGTGTATTCCTACCGGGTGGTCGCGCGCTATCCGCACGATGCCGGCGCGTTCACCCAGGGCTTGATCTTCAAGGACGGTTTCCTGTACGAGAGCACCGGCATGTACGGGCGCTCGTCGGTGCGCAAAGTCCGTCTGGCCGACGGCAAGGTGCTGGAGAAGACCGATCTGCCGGCCTCGGTGTTCGGCGAAGGCCTGACCGACCGCGGCCAGCAGTTGCTGGTGCTGACCTGGACCACGCAGACCGGCTACATCGTCAAGCTGCCGGGGCTCGCGGTGACCGGCAACTTCGCCTATCCGGGCGAGGGCTGGGGCCTGGCGCGCTCGGCCGACACGATCTACATGAGCGACGGCACCGCGCAGATCCGCTTGCTCGATCCGAAGTCGCTGCGCGAGCGCTCGCGCATCCGGGTGACCTTCAACGGCAAGCCGCTGCCGCAGCTCAACGAACTGGAATGGGTCGACGGCGAGCTGTTCGCCAACGTCTGGATGACCGACAGCATCGTCCGCATCGACCCGAACAGCGGTCGGGTCGTCGGTCGCATCGACCTGGGCGGCCTGCTCGCGCGTCACGGCACTCGCGCCCGCGGCGCCGACGTGCTCAACGGCATCGCTTACGACGGCGCGCGAAAGCGTCTGTTCGTGACCGGCAAGTTGTGGCCGGATCTGTTCGAGATCGAACTGGTGCCACCGGCCTCGCGCGCCGCCAAGCCGCGCTGAGAGAACCTCGCAGGCCAACCTGTCGAACACCGTCTTCTTGGGCAAGCGTCGTTGAGGCGAGGGGCGCCGTTACGGCGCGGCTTCGCGCCGTGCGCGATCCGCAAAGCACGATGGCCGATTGATGCCACCGTTTGATGCGACCGTGCCGAAAGGCACTGTCGTCGTACGGGCCGATATGGGCGCGGCCGCCGATACCCGCGCCAGCTGACGAATTTGTCAGCCAAGCGACAGCTTGCTGTCCGTGGCCGCCGCCTAGAGTCGTCGCACGGTCTGCTTTCCTCCCCTCGCGGGCCGTCGCGGCGCGCTCCGGTGCGCCGCTCCATCGACCCGCCACGGATGCCGCCATGTCGCCCACGCCCGCCGCCACGCTTTCGCCCCGCGCCCGCAAGACCGTTTTCGCCGCTGCCGCATCGCTCGCGGTCCTCGCCGGAGGGCTGGTCTGGGGCGCTTTCGGCAGCCGCGGCGCGCCGCCGCCGGCGCCACCGCCGCCGGTCCCGGTGACGACGATGCGGGTAGAACGCCGCGACGTGCCGCATTGGCAGGAAACCATCGGCACGGTGACCTCCCTGCAGAGCACGGTGTTGCGCCCGCAGGTCGATGGCGTGCTGACCCAGGTGCTGTTCCGCGAAGGCCAGCAGGTCAAGCGCGGGCAGTTGCTCGCGCGCATCGACGACCGCAGCATCGCCGCGAATCTCGACGGCGCCCAGGCCGCGCTGGCGCGCGATGCGGCGCAGCTGCGCGCGGCGAAATCCGACCTCGACCGGTTCCGCCAGTTGTCCGGCAGTCAGTTGATCGCCCGCCAGATGCTGGAACAACAGGCCGCCTCGGTGCAGCAGTTGCAGGCCACAGCGCAGGCCAACCAGGCGGCGATCGACGCCACTCGCGTGCAGCTGTCGCATACCCGCATCTTGTCGCCGATCGACGGCCGCGTCGGCCTGCGCCGCGTCGATCCGGGCAACGTGGTGCGCGCCGGCGACGACGACGGCCTGGTCACGGTGCAGCAGGTCGATCCGATCTCGGTGATGTTCACCCTGCCGCAGGACCAGTTGCCGGGCCTGCGCCAAGCCCAGGCCGCCGGCGCGGTCGAGGTGCAGGCGCTCGACCGCGACGCTGGCGTGGTGCTGGCGCAAGGCGAGTTGAGCGTGATCGACAACCAGATCGACGACGCCACCGGCACGGTGCGCATCCGCGCGGTGTTCAAGAATTCGCAGGACCGCCTGTGGCCCGGGCAGCTGGTCAGCGTGCGCGTGCGCACCGGCACCAGCGCAGCCGCGACCGTGGTCGCCAGCGAAGCGGTGCAGCGCGGCGTCGACGACCACTTCGTCTACCGCCTCGAGGCCGACAACAAAGTCGCGCTGGTGCCGGTGCGGATCGAGTACCAGGACGACAAACTCGCCGTGGTCAGCGGGCTGCAGGCCGGCGACGTGGTGGTGCGCGACGGCCAGTCGCGACTCAAACCCGGCATGACCGTGGCGCCGACCGCGCCGACCGCGCCGACCGCGCCGACCGTGCGCGCCGCGCCGGGCAACGCCGTGGCGGCGCGCGTGGCGGGGGCGCCGTGAGCGGGCGTGTCTCGATTTCCGGCTGGTTCGTTCGCCATCCGGTCGCGACCACGCTGCTGACCGCAGCGGTGCTGTTGCTCGGCTTGTTCGCCTTGCCGCGGCTGCCGGTGGCGCCGTTGCCGCAGGCTGAGTTCCCGACCATCCGCATCGATGCCTCGCTGCCCGGCGCCAGCGCCGAGACCATGGCTTCGGCGGTGGCGACGCCGCTGGAGACGCAGCTGACCGCGGTGCCGGGCATCAGCGAGATGACCTCGACCAGCGCCCTGGGCAGCACCTCGATCACCTTGCAGTTCGTGCTCGACAAGAGCATCGACACCGCCGCCCAGGAAGTGCAAGCGGCGATCAACAACGTCTCCGGGCGCCTGCCGCGCGACATGCCGAGCCTGCCGCGCTGGACCAAGATCAATCCCGCCGACAGCCCGATTCTGATCCTGAGCATGCATTCGCCGCTGATGCCGTTGACCGAGCTCAGCGACCTCGCCGAGACCCGCTTCGCGCGCAGCCTGAGCCAGATCGACGGTGTGTCGGAAGTCTTCGTCGCCGGCCAGGTGCGGCCGGCGATGCGCATCCAGGCCGCGCCCGAGCGCCTGGCCGCGATCGGCCTGACCCTGGCCGACCTGCGCAACGTCGCCCAGAGCGCCAGCGTCAACCAGGCCAAGGGTGCGGTGGTCGGCGCGCGGCGCATGTCGACCCTGGAAACCAACGACCAGTTGTTCAAGGCCGAAGACTACGAGCGCCTGGTGGTGACCTATCGCAACGGCGCGCCGGTGCGGTTGGGCGACGTCGCCCGGATCAGTTTCGGCGGCGAGAACGACTACGTGCGCGCCTGGCCGAACGGCAAGGACGGGGTGATGCTGGTGGTGTTTCGCCAGCCCGGCGCCAACATCATCAAGACCACCGACGCGGTGCTCGAAGCGTTGCCGCGGTTGCGCGCCAACCTGCCGGCCAGCGTCGAGGTCGAGGTCTTCAACGACCGCACCCGCACCATTCGCGCGTCCCTGCACGACGTCGAGCTGACCCTGGTCCTGACCGTGCTGCTGGTGGTCGTGGTGATGGGGCTGTTCCTGCGCGAACTTTCCGCCACCCTGATCGTCGGCGCGGTGCTGGTGGTGGCCCTGGTGGCCACGTTCGCGGCGATGTACGCGCTGGGTTTCACTCTCAACAACCTCACCTTGGTGGCGCTGGTGATCGCGGTGGGTTTCGTGGTCGACGACGCCATCGTCGTGGTCGAGAACATCCACCGTCACCGCGAAGCCGGCATGCCGATGCTGCAGGCGGCGCTGCAGGGCGCCAGCGAGATCGGCTTCACCGTGGTGACCATCGGCGTGTCGCTGATCGCCGCCTTCATCCCCTTGTTGTTCATGGGCGGCGTGGTCGGGCGCCTGTTCGCCGAGTTCGCGCTGACCGTGACCGTGGCGATCCTGATTTCGATCGTGGCCTCGCTGACCTTGGCGCCGATGCTGGCCTCGCGCTTCATGCGCAAGTCCTCCGGCCATGCCGACGCCGCCGGCACCTGGTCGGCACGGTTGCTCGCCGGCTACGACCGCAGCCTGCAATGGGCGCTGGCCCATCAGCGCCTGATGCTGGCCGGTTTCGGCCTGACCGTGGCGATCGCGGTCGCCTCCTATGCGCTGATCCCGAAAGGCTTCTTTCCCTCGCAGGACACCGCCTTCGTGTTCGCCACCACCGAAGCCGCGCAGGACATTTCCTACGAGGACATGGTCGCCAAGCACAAGCAACTGGCGCAGCTCGCCGCCGAAGATCCGGCCTTGCAGAGCTGGGGCCATTCGGTCGGCGCCACCGCCGGCAGCTCGACCATGTCCAACGGCCGGTTCTGGTTCGTGCTCAAGGACCGCGGCGACCGCGACGTGTCCGCCGACGAGTTCATCGACCGCATGCGCGGCAAGCTGTCGCAGGTGCCGGGCATCACGATCTTCATGCGCTCGGCGCAGGACATCAACATCGGCACCGGGCCCTCGCGCACCCAATACCTGTACGCCCTGCGCGGCGCCGACAGCGCCGAACTGGGGCTGTGGGCCGATCGCCTGACCCAGCGCCTGGCGACATTGCCGGAGCTGCGCGACGTGTCCAACGACCAGAAGATCGGCGCCAGCATCGTGCGCCTGGCGATCGACCGCACCGCCGCGGCGCGTTTCGGTCTCAGCGCCCAGGACATCGACGATGCGCTGTACGACGCCTACGGCCAGCGCCAGATCAACGAGTTCCAGACCGAGACCAACCAATACCGGGTGATTCTCGAAATCGACCCGCGCATGCGCGGCAGCATCGACAGCCTGGCTTACTTCCATCTGCGTTCGACCACCACCGGGCAGATGGTGCCGTTGTCGGCGGTGGCGCGGGTCGAGCCGCCCGGCAACGGGCCCTTGTCGATCAGCCACAACGGCCTGTCGCCGGCGGTCAACATCTCCTTCAACCTCGCCGCCGGCGTCGCCCTCGGCGATGCGGTCGCCGCACTCGACCGGGCCAAGGCCGAGATCGGCATGCCGAGCAGCGTCAGCGGCAATTTCCAGGGCTCGGCGCAGGCCTTCCAGGACTCGCTGGCGACCCAGCCGCTGCTGATCCTGGCCGCCTTGCTCGCGGTCTACATCATCCTCGGCGTGCTCTACGAGAGCTTCGTCCACCCGCTGACGATCCTGTCGACCCTGCCGTCGGCCGGCATCGGCGCGGTCTTGCTGCTGTGGGTGTGGCGCCTGGATTTCTCGATCATGGCCCTGATCGGCATCGTGTTGCTGATCGGCATCGTCAAGAAGAACGGCATTTTGCTGGTCGACTTCGCTCTGGACGCGCAACGCCGACGCGGCCTGACGCCGACCGCGGCGATCCACGAGGCCTGCCTGACCCGGTTCCGCCCGATCATGATGACCACCCTGGCGGCCTTGCTCGGCGCGATCCCGCTGATGATCGGCTTCGGTACCGGCGCGGAGCTGCGCCAGCCGCTCGGCGTGGCGGTGGTCGGTGGCCTGCTGATCAGCCAGGTCCTGACCCTGTACAGCACGCCGGTGATCTATCTGGCGCTGGACCGGCTGTTCCTGCGCCGTCGCCGCGAGGCAGCGCAGGCGGCCTCGCCCGCGCCGGCCGACCCGGCCGCAGCGGCGACGGCCTGAGCGGCGGTACGATGTCGGCCCAGGTACTGCCCGCAAGCTCGGTGTCGCGATGAAGCTGCTGATCGTCGAAGACGAAATCAAGACCGCCGATTACCTGCGCGACGGCCTGGCCGAGCAGGGCTGGACGGTCGACGTCGCCCGCGACGGCGTGTCCGGCCTGCACCTGGCGCGCGAACTCGACTACGACGTGATCGTGCTCGATGTGATGCTGCCCGGCATGGACGGCTTCGCGGTGCTGCGCGAACTGCGCACGCGCAAGCAGACGCCGGTGATCATGCTGACCGCGCGCGACCGCATCGACGACCGCGTGCATGGCCTCGGCGCCGGCGCCGACGATTACCTGGTCAAGCCGTTCTCTTTCATCGAACTGTTGGCGCGCTTGCAGGCGCTGGTGCGGCGCGGCCGCCAGCAGGAGCCGACCGAGCTGCAGATCGGCGATTTGTCGATCAACCTGATCGCGCGCCGCGCCCATCGCGACGGCTGCCGCCTGGATCTGACCGGCAAGGAATTCGCCTTGCTCGCCCTGTTGGCGCAACGCCGCGGCCAGATCTTGTCGAAGACGGTGATCGCCGCGCAGGTCTGGGACATCAATTTCGACAGCCACACCAACGTGGTCGAGGTTGCGATCAAGCGCCTGCGCACCAAGATCGACGGCCCCTTCCGCGACAAGCTGCTGCACACCGTGCGCGGCATGGGCTACGTGCTGGAGGCGCGCGAGGGCGAGCAGGGCGAGGGCCCGTCGTCGTCGGGGCGGGCCTCGGCATGAGGCCTTTCAGCGACATCTCCATCGCGCAACGCCTCGCGGCGATGTTCGCGCTCGCTGCGCTGTTGGTGTTCACCCTGGTCGGCGTCACCCTGTACCAGGTGCTGGAGAACCAGATCGTGCGTTACCAGCGCGCCGAGCTGGAGACCAAGCTGCGTTCGGTCGCCGGCAGCGTCGCCATGTGCGACACCCGCGAGCGTTGGTACAAGGTGCAGGACAAGGTCGAGAACCTGACCTCCAGCGATCGCAGCATCCGCATCTGGGCCTGGAGCGGCAATCCCGGTTTCCGCATCGGCAGCGGCGAGCCGGAAGTGGACGTGCCGCGCAAGGGCGACCATGGCATGGGCCGCTTGTGGCTGGATGGCCACTCGGCGCCGTACCGAACCCTCAACGAATTGATTCCCGCGCATGGCGAGCGGCCGGCGGTGCGGCTGTGGATCGGTATCGATTCCTGGCCTTACGTGTCGGCCTTGCGCTCGTTCGTGCTGGCGCTGGTGGTGCTCGGCGTGGTCGGCACCGCCGTGGTGGCCTTGCTCGGCCACTGGATCGCGCGGGTCGGCCTGCGGCCTTTGCAACGTTTGTCGAGCCAGGCGCAGGCCTTGAGCCCGAGCAATCTTTCGCAACGCCTGCAGCCGGCGCAACTGCCCCCGGAGCTCGGCCATCTGACCGGCGCCTTCAATGGCGCTCTCGACCGGCTCGAAGGCGCCTACACGCGCCTGGATGCGTTCAACGCCGACGTCGCCCACGAATTGCGCACGCCGCTGACCAATCTGATGGGCCAGACCCAGGTCGCGCTGTCGCGGCCGCGCGAAGCCGCCCAGCTCGAGGACGTGCTGCAGTCGAACCTGGAAGAGCTCGAACGCATGCGCTGCATCGTCAACGACATGCTGTTCCTGTCGCGCGCCGACCAGGGCGACATCGCCCTGGACCGGGTCTGCGTGGCGCTCGCCGACGAAGTCGCCAAGACCGGCGAGTTCCTCGAATACCTGCTCGAAGAAGCCGGCATGCGCCTGCGCATCGACGGCACCGCCGATGCCTGGATCGACACCGCGCTGTTCCGCCGCGCCATGACCAACCTGCTGCATAACGCCGTGCAGCACGCGACCCCGGGTTCGGAGATCGTGGTCGAACTCGGCAACGGCGGCGAAGGCGCGCGCGTCGCGGTGCGCAACCAGGGCTCCTCGGTGGCCTCCGAGCACCTGGTGCGCATGTTCGATCGTTTCTATCGCGTCGATGCCGCGCGCGAACACCGCGGCGAACGCCATCACGGCCTGGGCCTGTCGATCGTCAAGGCCATCGCGGTCCTGCACGGCGGCGAAGTATTCGCGAGCAGCGAAGAGGGCGCGACGACGGTGGGCTTCAGCCTCGCCACGCCGTCGGCCTGCGCCGCCTGAGCCAGCGCGGTACAGGGTTGGAGCGGTTCGAGCCGCGACCGCGAATCCGCAGTTAAGCCACCCACCGGATTGCGCGGTCGCAGCTTACGCCGCTCCTACAGGCACGGCGTCGCTGATGTAGGAGCGGCGTGAGCCGCGACCGCGCGGTTTCTGATCGCCGCGAACGAACCATGGCCGTCGCTCGCGCGCTGGTTCTCTCGTGGGCTTTGCCGGGGGCGTCGTCGCCGTTGGTTTCGCGGTCGCGGCTCGCGCCGCTCCTACCCAGGGGCGCGGCCGTACGACTCAGCGGTGCAGGTCGCCCGCGGCTTCGGGTTGGTAGCGCAGGGCGAGCACGCGCAGGCGTGCGCTGCGGCCGCCGGGCAGGGGCCAGTCGATGCGGGCGCCCACGGCGAGGCCGAGCAGGGCGGTGCCGATCGGCGCCAGGATCGAGATGCGTTCGGCGCTGCCGTCGGCGTCGCGCGGATACACCAGGGTGACTTCGCGCTCTTCGCCGCTGCTCTCGTCGAGGAAGCGGATCACCGAATTCATGGTGATGATGTCGGCCGGCATCTGTGCCGGTTCGACGAGGTCGGCGCGGTCGAGTTCGCGGCGCAGGCCGCGGGTGTCGAGAGCGGCGGCGAGCGGCTGTTCCAGCAGGGCTTCGAGCCGGTCGCAGTCCAGGCGCGACAGGGTCAGCGGAGGAGGCAGTCCGGAGGGATGGGGCAGGTGGTTCGGGTTCATTCGTGGATCTCCAAAGCAAGAACGGGCGACGCACGATGCGCCGCCCGCGGTTCAGGATGTTCGCGGACATTAGCCCGGCGGCGAGGGGGCATCAAGCCGCAGGCGCTGCCCTGCCGCACGGCTGCGCGGTCCGAATGCGGTAGGAATCAGATGGAACCGGGCATCGGTGATGGAGCGCGGCAAGCGGAGCGTTCAGCGCCGTTCGCCGGCGCCCACAGCGGCGCGATTGCGTCGGCGCGCGGATGGCGCGGGCCTTGCGCTGCAGTCCTCGCGAGCGCAGCGGCTCGGATGCGGCCTTCCCGACCTTGCCTTAAATGCTGGTTGAAATAAGTTGTGACAAAACCGTTGACAGCCGACCCGCCGCAACGCAACATACGCGCCCCGCAGTACTGAACGTGTTGCGGCAGGCCCAGGTGGCGGAATTGGTAGACGCACTAGTTTCAGGTACTAGCGGGTAAAACCGTGGAGGTTCGAGTCCTCTCCTGGGCACCACTACATCGATCATCGCAGTCGGCACCGATGCGACGATCCAACGAAGAACCCCGCCCCGGCGGGGTTTTTTGTTGCCCGCGATTTTTGCCGGCGCCACTCTCGCGGCGGCCCGCCGGCCCCGGCCGGCGCAGTGCCGCCGCCCCTCATTCATCCTGCTGCGGCCACGAGGCCTGACCGGTCCGGACCAGGGCTGCCGTATTTGTCCAGATAGGTGGCCGTTCGCGACCGTTGCGGCCGGCCGATCGAGGGTTTCGGGCGTTTGCAGGGTCGGGACAGCCTCCGGCGCTGCCGAGACCGGCGCGGGATGGCCGGGCGGTATTCGGTGTGCCGGCGACGGGGCGCCAGGATGTCCGCCCCTGCCGGCCGGGCCGTCGTGGCCCCTGCGACCGGGCTCGGCGATAGTCTTATCCGGGGTCGGCCTTTGCCTGGCCCAGGCTCATCGGCTAGTCTTCGCCACGAAGCTCAAGCCGTGAAGGCTGTGGCGGCAAGGGGAAGCGTAGGGCCCCGGGGGCCGATTCGACGGTTTCGACCGCGAATCCAGGCGAGGGGAACGACGCGCCGGTCTGCAATACAGGAAATCGAGTTCACACTAAGGAGAGGTCTCATGAAAAAGCTTTGTCTGTCGATCGTGTTGCTGATGGCGTCCTCGAGCGCCTTCGCCAACGAGTTCATTCCGTATTACGGCAACAACCCCTTCTTGTTCTGCAAGATCGGCGTGCCGCAGGACTGCTGGAGGCCGGTCAACGCCGCCACCGGCGAGTACAAGGTCGTCAACCGCAAGTGCTTCAACCCCTATTCGGCCAACCTGTTCTCGCGCGTGTGCAAGCAGGCGTTCCCGAACGGCATGCCGGCCGGCGATCTGGGCGGCGAACCGCCGGCTCCGACCACCGACACCAAGGGCGCCAGCTCCACCAATCGCGACCCGGCCCGCATCGACAAGTAAGCCGGCCGCGACATCGCTTCGAACGCAGCGGCCCCGCCTTGGCGGGGCCGTTCGTTTTTGCGGATTCGCAAGCGAGCTGCAGGAGGCGCAGAGGTTGCGCTTCGCAAGCCCGCTCGGCCATCCCTGCGCTGTGCCGATTCGGCCGGTTTCATGTCCTGCCCGTGATTGAGCGCACGACCCCGAACGCAGGGGCTGGCATAGTCGCGCTCATGCAGCGAACGAGAGCGATATGAACGAGATGCTCATCCTGGTCGACGAGCAAGACCAGGCCATCGGCGTCGGCGAGAAGATGCAGGTGCACCGGCAAGGGCTGTTGCACCGCGCGTTTTCGGTGTTCGTGTTCGATGCCCGGGGGCGCTGGCTGTTGCAGCGTCGCGCCGACGGCAAATACCACTCCGGCGGTTTGTGGAGCAACAGTTGTTGCGGCCATCCGCGCGAAGGCGAGGCCACCGATGCCGCGGCGCGGCGCCGCTTGCGCGAGGAGATGGGTTTCGAGTGCGAGCTCAGGCACGTGGCCCGCATCACCTATCGTCTCGACGTCTCCGACGGCCTGGTCGAACACGAATGCGACCACGTCTTCGTCGGCCGCTACGACGGCCAGCCGCTGCCCGATCCCGCGGAAGCTTCCGACTGGGCCTGGAAGCCGCTGCCGGAACTGTGGGATGCCCTGGCCGGACGGCCGCAGGAGTTCAGCCGCTGGCTGCGCCATATCGCCGACCAAACCGGGCGCGCCGAGTTCGAACGCTGGCAAAGCCTGGCGACGCGATAACGCCGCCGGCTTTGCGGTCCTGCCTGCTGCGGGCGAGCCTCAGCCGTAGCGATCGGCCAGCGCGTCGGTCGCGCTGACCAGCACGTCGACGATTGCCGGATCGGCCGCGCTGTGGCCGGCCAGGACCACGCGGAAATCGGCCTCGGGCCAGGCGCAGGCGAGGTCGTAGGCACTCTTGACCGGGCAGATGATGTCGTAGCGCCCGTGCACGATGGTCGCGGGGATGTGGCGAATGCGCTCGACCCCACGCAGCAACTGGTCCGGTTCCAGGAACACCCGATTGCGGAAGTAGTGCGCCTCGGCGCGCGCGACGCTGATCGCGGCATGCGGCTCCTCGAAGTTGCCGGCCTCGTCGGGGTCGTGCACCAGGGTGGTGCTGCCGCCTTCCCAATAGCTCCAGGCCTGCGCCGCGGCCAGGCGCACCGCCTCGTCGTCGCTGTCGAGCCGGCGCCAATAAGCCTCGGTCATGTCCTCGCGTTCCTGCGGGGGAATATGTTCGAGATAGCGCGTCCAGCGTTCCGGGAAGATCCAGCGCGCGCCGCCGTCGAGTTCGTTGAACCAGCGCAGCTCGCCGGTGCTGCCGAGGAAGATGCCGCGCAAGACCAGGCCGAGCGTGCGCTCGGGGTGGGTTTGCGCATAGGCCAGCGCCAGGGTCGAACCCCAGGAGCCGCCGAACACGACCCAGCGCTCGATGCCGAAATGCTCGCGGATCGCTTCGATGTCGGCGACCAGGTGCCAAGTGGTGTTGTCGCGCAGTTCGGCGTGCGGCGTGGAGCGGCCGGCGCCGCGCTGGTCGAACAGCACGATGCGATAGCGCTTGGGATCGAAGAAGCGGCGGTGGTACGGCGAGACGCCGGCGCCCGGGCCGCCGTGCAGGAAGATCACCGGCAAGCCGTCGGGGTTGCCGCATTCCTCGATGTGCAGCTCGTGCAGCTCGTCGACCGCGAGGCGATGAGTGCGGTAAGGCTCGATTTCCGGATACAGCTCGCGCACGGACGGTCTCCTGCAGGGAATCGCCCGAGCATAGCGCCAGGGTTCCGTGCGCGTCATCAGCCGCGAACCTCGCGTCGCAATTTTGACCGATCCGGCACGGTGTGAGGCGTTGTGGTTCGCATTGCGGCGTGTGATAGGGGAGTCGTGGTCGAGGCGTCGTGGTCGCGGCTTCAAAGGGTAGGAGCCGCGCCCTACTGGATTTCCCTTCGGTCTCAAGCCGCGACCGCGTCGCTTCGGCCTAGCGGTGTTACTAGTCGTAGCCCCCCCTGTAGGAGCGGCGTGAGCCGCGACCGCGCTGCTCGTCGTTGGGGCGTTTCTTGCCGTAGAAGCGTAAAGCAACATCTAAAGCTTCCGTCCGCTAACGCGGCCGGGTTACTTTCTTTTGCTAAGCCCAAAAGTCCGTCTGGATTCCCTTCGGTCAAAGGTAACCAAAGAAAAGGGCTCTCCTTGCAAGGGCACAGGCCACGAGTGCGATGCTGTCGCCGGGATTTTTCGATAAGACGTCCTTGTCCTATCGAGTCATTCCTTTTTAAAGGCTGGGCGCACGTCCTGTGCGCCGCCCTCCGGGTCTCCACTTGACCGGTAAAGCGGCAAAGCAGATCAAAATCTCGGCAACGGGCAACGGGCAACGGGCAACGGGCAACGGGCAACGGGCAACGGTGATCGACCACTGTAGGAGCGGCGTGAGCCGCGACCACGAACCGTCGATGGCAGCGATATTTCGTTGCCGACGTCAAATCCCGTCCTGGGCCATGGTTTTGGCCTTGGCCTTGGCCTTGGCTGTTGCTGTGCGTCGCCTCGCACTGGCGAAGGCAATCGAAGACCCGGAGGGCGGCCCGCAGGGATGCGGGCCGTTTTTCATCGGGACAGGGATGTCCCGTATGAAAAATCCCTGCGGAGCCATCGAACGCGCGGGCCTGTGATCCAAAGAAAAGCATTTTTCTTTGGTTAGCTTTCTTTTGTTGCTTATGACAAAAGAAAGTAACCCGCCGCTTTAGTGGCGGAAGCTCTTAGCGTTTGATCCTGATCTTGATCTTGATCTTGATCTTGCTTGAGCGCCGCGCCGCAAAATCGAAACAGCGCGGTCGCGGCTCGCGCCGCTCCTACCCCGCGAACGCACTCCGCTTCGACGGGCCGCACCAGCGTTGTTGTCTCTGACCGTCCCGTAGTCGCGGCTTGTGACCGAAGGAAATCCAGTCGGACGCCGCTCCTACTCTTTGAAGTCGCAACCCCGACGCATCGAGCGGAGACCCAGGGCTTCACCGACGCAAGCCTAACGAACGAAGAATCCCTCCTGCACTACCGGCCCGCCATCGAGCGACACCTCGACGCGGTAGTTGCCGGACTTCCATCCCATCGGCTCGGCGACGCGGAAATCGTCGACGCCGGCGCCGTTGAAGGTCACCGGTTTGGCTTCTTCGTTGAAGACCTTGCCGGCCGGGTCGATCCAGCGCACCTTCAAACGGCCCGGCACGCGCGCCTGCGCGTCGCGGGTCGCGGTCTTGATCGTCACCACCACGGTGTCGCCGGTGGTGAAGCTCTTCTGCCGTTTGGGCAGGTCCTGCGGCCGCATCGCTGCGCTGCCGAGTTCGACGCCGGTGATCGACACCGCCGGCGAGGTCGATACCGCCATGAGCGTATTGTCCTTGCCAGGCGCGGCGGCCGGCGAGGGCGCTTCGGTCGCGTGCTGCGGCGTCGTGGCCTGGCGTTCGCAAGCGGACAGCAAGTAGGCGACGACTACGAGGGATGCGCCAGTGAGGCGGTAAGTCCGGTGTTTCATTCGAGTTTCTCTGTCGCGAAGACGCAGGCGAGGTCGCAACCTCGCCTGCGTCGGCCGTGCATGGGCAGCCATGCTTGAGACAGCCCGGATCGCCGAAGGCGGCGACCCGGGCCTGCGCTTTACTGCGTCGTGCCGATGAGGTCGAAGGGTAGCTCCTGGGCGACGTCCGGTGCCGAGGACGGGTTGCCGACATCGATCAGGGAACTCCAGGTGCCGGCCGACACATCGTACTGGCGGGCATTGGCGCCGCTGCGGCCGCGCGCGCCGACTACGGTCATCGGTGGGGCGAAGTGCGCGCCGGCGCTGCTGTCGGTGCTTCCCCACACCAGCCAATAGCTGCCTGCGCTGAAGAAGCCGCTGCCCGCGCAGGCTGCCGGCATGTTCAGGCGGTTGCGCCAGACCTTGCGCGTGGTGACCGTAGCGCTGCCCGGGGACGGATACAGGCTGTTGCCGGTGCGATAGATCCGCGCATCGGTCGAGGACGCCTGTACGTTGCTGCTGGTGCTGCCGCATAGCAAGGTGCTGCCCGAATCGCCGGGCCGGCCGCGCCAGACCTGCAGGACGCCAGCGGTGAACGGCGAGCTGGAACCGCTGTAGCTGGTTTTGTAGGCGTAGACGTCGACCGCGGACAGCGTCCAGCTTTGCCCGCTCGGCACGACGAAGTCGTCGGCCACGCGATAGGTGGCGTTGCTGACGGCGTAACCGGTGGTGGTGTTGCTTTCGGCGGTGTTGCCGTTGTTGTTCTGCAACTCGCTCCAGTTCGTGCCCGAGGGTGCGGCGGTGCCGTCCTTGGCGGTGGCGCCGGTGCTGAGGCCGCCGTTGCTCCAGACCACGCCGCCGGACGGGCCGCTGGCATAGCTGCCGGTCAGCGACACCCCGGAGATCGCCGCATAGGCCTTGATCAGTACGTGATAGGTGCCGGCCTGGGCGGTGGCGATCGAGCAGGTTTCGGCGTTGTTGCTGCCGTCCGACTTGCAGTCGTAGCTGGCGGTGGTCGGCTTCGAGCCGAATTTCACGTACAGGTCGGCATCGCCGCTGCCGCCGGCGGTGACGAACTTGAGGCCGGTCGCACCGGTCGGGACCGCCAAGGTCCAGAATTGTTCGCTGTCCTTGGCGCCGGCGATGCCGGTCGCGGGCACGCCGTTGCTGAGCACGTTGCCGGTCGGCGCGGCGCTCACCGTCACCGACTTGCTTACCGTGTGGGTGGCGCCGTCGTCGTCGGTCACCTTCAGCGACACGGTATAGGTGCCGGCCGCTGCGTAGGTGTGCGAAGGACTGGTCGTGGACGAGGTGATGCCGTCGCCGAAATTCCATTCGCGCGCGGCGATGCTGCCGTCCGAATCGGTCGAGGCGTCGGTGAACACCGCGGTCAGGTTGGAGGTGGTGAAGGTGAAGGCTGCGACCGGATTGGCGTTGCCCGGTGCCACGACCGTGACCGACTTGGTCACGCTGTGGGTGGCGCCGCCGTTGTCGGTGACCGTCAGCGACACCGAGTAGGTGCCAGCGCTGGCGTAGGCGTGGCTCGGGTTGGTCGCGGTCGAACTGTTGCCGTCGCCGAAGGTCCATGCGCGCGAGGCGATGCTGCCGTCGCTGTCGCTGGAGGCATCGGTGAAGTTGGCGGTCAGGCCGTTGGTCGCCGAATTGAAGTTCGCCACCGGCGGCAGGTTGCCGGTCTGCGCCTTGTTGCAGGTGCCGGAGAAATTATCCGTCCAGGTCTTGCCGGCCACCGGCACGAAGTCGCCGGTATAGCCGGTCGCGGTCAAGGTCAGCTTGAGCACGCCCCAGGTATGGGCCTGGCTGGCCTGCAACAGCGTGTGGCTACCGCTGAGCGAGTAGAAATCGCGTCCGCCGGTGCCGACCAGGATCTGGCGCAGGCCGTCGGTCTTGGCGGTGCCGCTGCCGTCCATCTTGCCGTAGCGCTGATAATTGTGGTCGTGGCCGACCATCACCAGGTCGGCCTTGGCCGCATACAGGCGGTCGTAGATCGGCTTCACCGAGCTATAGCCGGAGTAATTGCCGCGGCTGATCAGCGGATGATGGAAATACGCCGCCGTGCAGGGTTTGGTGTTGGCGGCCAGGTCGTTGCTCAGCCAGGTCAGCTGGGCGGAGGCGATGGTGCCGCCGGACATGGTATTGAGGGCGATGAAATGCCAGTCGCCGACGTCGTAGCTGTAATAGCCCTTGCTGCGATCGCCAGCGGGCCCGGTCGGTTCGTCCTCGCCGTTGTAATAGTCGAAGTAACCCGCCGCGCCCGAGGTTTGATAGTCGTGATTGCCGGGCGTGGGCCGGGTCAGGTCTTTGAATCGGCCCCAACGCGAGTGGTAGAGGTTGTTGTATTCCGACAAGGTGCCGCTGCCGTAGGCGTTGTCGCCGGCGGTGAATACCGCGGTCGGGTTGATCGCCACGATCAGGTCCGAGGTCCTGCCGCAATCGGCCGGCGAGCTGTCGCAGATGTCGCCGGCGCCGGCCACGGTCACCGTGGTCAGGTTGAGGTCCTTGGTGCCGAAGTCGTAGCTGTCGACGGCATAACGGCTGTCGGGGTGGCCGAAGTAGGGCTCGATGACCACGCACTCGCCGCGAAAGGCACGCGAGTGGAAGGCACGGTCGTTCCAGTGATCGCCCTGGAAGATATAGCGGTCGCCGCCGGAACTGGTGATCTTGAGCGAGTCGTAACCCTGCAGCACCAATTCCTTGAAGCCGACCCGGACCCATTTCGCGCCGGCCTCGCAGACGCGATTGCCGGGCGAGGCCAATAGCGCCGAGCGCGTGCTCGGCACACGCTTGGTGACGACGTCGTCTTCGCTGAGTTGCACAGTCCGCTGCGCCGCGAACGCGGACTGGGATCCGATCAAGCTTCCGAACAACAACAACGCGCCGAGCGTGATTCGCCGGCGAAAACCGCTTGCACCTGGGGTGGCCATCAGAGTCTCCTCTTAGCTTCCGTGTTTGAAGGGAAGTCGCCCGCGCATCGGTGGCCGGGCGCTGAAGTCGTCGCCCGATCCGCACGCACAGGCCTGTGTCGTCGTCAGGCCTGGTTTCGGCGACCGGTGTAGTTTGTTGCGGAGAAATGCCTCGGCCGACGACTCGGCCGACGCAGTGGGGCGCTGGTTCCCGCGCGAAGCGCGATGGGCTGGCCGGATGCCGCAGGCGGCATCGGCGAGAGAAGGACGGGGCCGTCGAACGCGCGTCGGACGAAGACGCGTCGAACAGAAGAATGCCGCACGGCAAGGTGTCGGACATCGATGACATTAGTGTGTCTGGCGAAGCATTGCCGCATCGGCGGAGTCGGTGAAACGCTGCTGGCGCCGGCTGCAACGACTGTGACGCCTGACTGAGGACGAGCGGCCTCGCCGCCGTTCATGGACATGGTGGTTGCCTCGCATCGAATGACTGAAGTGCACCCCTGTTGAGATGCAGACGGCGCGGCTCGCCGATACCTCAGTTGCGAACGGCCGGATTTCTCATGATCTTTGGTTATTTGACGCGGCCGCGTCGAGGATGAAACAAACGCTGCGAATCAAGGGGTTTCGGCGTGCATCGACGGCGCGTAAATCGTGATCGATGCCCGTAATTCATGCTGGATCCGATGAGGCTCAGAGCCGGTCCGGCGCGATGCGTGGATGGTTCCATCTGTAATCGATCAGCAATGGGCGAGTCCGTGCAACGACGAATGCATCGGCAGCGCGACTCGTCGACGCATCGCTAGCGAGGGTGTTCCGTTCCATGGTCAACACGAATCGTCGCAAGTGGGTATTGGGTCTGTCGGCGGCCGCTGCCGCAGCGGTCGCGCTGCCGTATGCGCTGTCGCAACGCGCTCGCCGCTCGTCCCACGCAGCGCATGCCGATGCCGATGCGTCGCCCGCCGATGCGGCGACGCCGTCGGCGCCGGCACCGTTCCGGCAACCGCTGCGCATTCCAGGCGCTGCCGGCCTGCTCGCCGAAACCCATCTGTCGGCGCCGCTGGTGTTGGCGGCGACGGAAGCGGCGTTTCCGATCTTCGACGGCGCGCCGACCCGGATCTGGCATTACGCCCATGCCGCCAGCGCAGGCCTCGGCATCAACCCCTTGCTGCGCATCGATCGCGGCGAAGAATTGGACGTCAGCCTGGACAATCGTCTCGGCGAAGACACCACGATCCATTGGCACGGCCTGAGCGTCGACGAAGCCAACGACGGCAGCGGCCTGCATCCGGTCGCACCCGGCGCCGGCAAGCGTTATCGCTTCCGGGTCGCCGATCGCGCCGGTCTGTACTGGTACCACGCGCATCCGCACGGACGCACCGGCGCGCAGTTGCAACACGGCCTGGCCGGCCTGCTGCGCGTGGACGACGACGAAGAGCGTGCGCTCGCCGCTAGCCTCGGTCTGCCCTGGGGTGTGCGCGACCTGCCGCTGATGATTTTCGACAAGCAGGTGAACGCCGACAACGCCATCGTCTATCGCCAGGGCGCCGACGACTGGATCGGTAACCGGCTGCTGGTCAACTGGACCCCTGAACCCTTTCTCGACGTGCTGCAGGCGCTGTATCGTTTCCGTATCGCCAATGTCGCCAATGCGCGCATGCTGCGGCTCGCTTTCGAGCATCGCGGGCAATCCTTGTCGTTTCATCTGATCGGCAGCGACGGCGGATTGTTGGCGCGGCCGTGGACGGTCGAGGACGTGTTCCTGGCGCCGGCGCAACGCATCGACGTGCTGGTCGATTTCAGCACGGTGGCCGCCGGCGAGCGCGTGTTGCTGCGCAGCCTGGAATACCTGGCGATGGAGAACGAAGACGAGTCCGGTGCGTTCGCGCCCGACCCGATGGGCGAGCACCCCGGCGCCGCGGCGATGGGCGAGGCCTTCGACCTCATGCAGTTTTGCATCGCCGGTTGCAGCGACACCACGCCGAAGCCGGCCAAACGTCCGCCGGTGAAGTTGCCCGAGCGCCTGAGCGATCTGGCGCCGCCGCCTGATACTACGGGCTGGTCGGTGCGTCCGATCCGCCTGAGCATGAATCAAGAGGGCAGTTGGTTCATCAACGACTGGAACATGCACACCGTCGGCCATGAGCCGATGTTCCGGATCAAGCGCGGCAGCCGCGAGGTCTGGGAGATACGCAACAACATGACCAGCATGCCGCACCCGATCCACGTCCACGGCTTCCGCTTCCGCGTGGTCTCGCGCAGCATCAGCCCGCCCGACATCCGCGGCCGCGCCGTCGCGCCTAAGGGGCTCAATCCTCAGGACACCGGCTGGAACGACACCGTGGTGATCTGGCCCGGCGAGATCGTCCGCATTGCCATCGATTTCGCCCAGGAGCTGTCGGGCACGCATCGCTACATGATCCATTGCCACAACCTCGAGCACGAGGACATGGGCATGATGGTCGCCTTCGCGGTGACCGACTGAGGGCTGCAGCCCAGCCTATCGACCGTCTCTCAGCTCATCGCCAGGAGAGTGCCGCGCCATGAACCGCTTCGCCCACGCCATCGCTTTTTGTCTCGTGTTGTCGCCCGCGGCCTGCAGCTCCGATGCCGGGCAAACCGCGGCTGCAGCCGCAAAGCCGGCCGCCATCGACGGCCCGCGCGGCCAAGTCAGCTACATGGTCGGTCTCGACATGGCCAAGCGGCTTGCACCGATCAAGGACGAGGTCGACATCGACACCGTCGTGAGCGCGTTGCGCGCGGCCCATGCCGGCGCGCCGCCGCGCCTGGACGAGGCGCAGATCGCCAAGGTCCGCAGCGACTTCGTCGAGCACCTGCAGCGCAAACGCGAGGCCGGCCGACAGGCGCTGGCGCAGAAGAACCTCGGCGAAGGCAGCCGCTACCTGGCCGATAACGGCAAGCAAACGGGCGTGGTCACGACCGCTTCGGGCCTGCAATACCGGGTCGAACGCGCCGGCCGCGGCGCCAGGCCGGCGGCCGACGGCACGGTGCGGGTCAATTACGTCGGCCGCCTGCTCGACGGCAGCGAGTTCGAGAGCACCTACGCCACCGATCACCCGGCCGAATTTCCGCTCAACCAGATCATGCCGGGCCTGCGCGAAGGGCTGATGCTGATGTCGCCGGGCGCGAAACACCGTTTCTGGGTGCCGGCCCAGCTTGCCTACGGCGAGACCGGATTGCCCGGCCAGATCGAACCGAACGCGACCCTGGTGTTCGATCTGGAATTGCTCGAGATCGCACGCTGAGCGCGGTGGTGCAATGACGCGAGCGGCGACAGCGCCGTTCGCGTCGCGAGCGCTGGTTCAGTCGGAGAGCGCTTCGCCGGCGGTCAGCGGCAAACGTTTGCCCTCGGGCGTGCCGCGGCTGATCTTGCCGCGCTCGATCAGCAGCAGCTCGCCGTATTTGCCGTTCTTGATGCTGCTGTCGATCGCGATCACGCGGCCGTCGAAATAGCTGCCGATGCGTTGGTGCGAGGTATGGCCGACGACGATGCGGCCGACGCCGAGGCGCGCGGCGATCGCATCGACCTGCTCCTGGGTGAGGGCCGGGTCGATGAAAAAGCCGCGGTACCAGATCGGGCTGGTCTTGCCGTTGTACAGCGGCATCAGCGCTGGGTCCTGCTGCCAGACGGTCTTGGGCGTGCCGAGGGTGTCGCGATAACGGTCGTTGATCTGCGCCCGGCTCAGGCCGGATTCGAAATAGCTCGCGGCGATGCCGCCGTGGACGAACAACAGGTCGTTGACCTGGCCGATCACCGACTTGCTGCGCAGCCAGCGCCCGAGCACCGTGTCGGGGCCGTACAGCTCGACGTAGGAACTGCCGAGCAGCCCGGCGTTGCGCTGATAACCTTCGTTGACATAGCGCAGGTCGTTGGCCAGCACCATGATCTCGTGATTGCCGAGCAACAGATGCACCGCGCCGCCGGCCGCACGCGCCTGCTGTTCCAGGCCGTACAGCAGCCACAGGGCCTGGTTGACCTTGGGGCCGCGGTCGAACACGTCGCCGGCGATGACCAGATGGCCGCGACCATAGCGCCAGCGCAGCTTGCGGTCGACGATGCCGTTGTTCTGCAACAGTTGGACCATCAGCTCGTACTGGCCGTGCACGTCCGAGAGCGCGGCGATGCGCTCGACGCCCTGCGGCGAGACCTCTGCCTCGGCTTCGGCCGGGGCGCGCACCGAGATCGGCTCGGCATGACCGCATTGCGCTGGCACCACGACCGGCCAACGCAGGGCTGGGAACGAGCGCTCGACCGGCTTGCCGCCGCAGACCCAGCGCGCCTCGATGCGGTCGGCTGCGTAGCGCAGGTAGGGGCCGTCGTCGAAACCCAGCGTGTTTGCCGCCGCTGTCTTCTCCGAGGCCGCAGGCGCGCGTTCCTGGCCTGAGGTGACGGCGGTCGCGGCCGACAGAGACAGAGCCAGCAAGGTGGAGGCAAGGCGGGATAGTTTGGTCATCGGGGTACTCGTGTATTCGCCTGATCGGCATTGTCGCTGTTTGAGGCCGCACTGACGCATCTGCGCCGTTAATGGCCGCAGCCAAGGGTAGGAGCGGCGCGAGCCGCGACCAAGGAATGGGCAGGCATTGCAGCGCCATCGTCATTCATCGAGGCTTCGAGCTGTCGCTGTCGCTGTCGCTGTCGCTGTCGCTGTTGTTGCTGTTGTTGTTGCTGTGCGCCGCCTAAGCCTCGCGAAGGCAATCGAAGACCCGGAGGGCGGCCCGCATGGATGCGGGCCGTTTTTCATCGGGACAGGGATGTCCCGTATGAAAAATCCCTGCGGAGGCATCGCTCGTGCGGGCCTGTGATTCAAAGCAAAAGCATTTTTCTTTGGTTACTTTCTTTTGTTGCTTTAGACAAAAGAAAGTTACCCGCCGCTTTAGTGGCGGAAGCTTTTATCGTTTGGTCTTGCTTCCATTAAAGCCACAGGCAAGTGCGAAGTACCCCTGTAGGAGCGACGTAAGTTGCGACCACGCTCTGCCGGCCTCCGGCACAACCCTTCAAGAAAGAGCAGAGCTTCCGTCCGCTACGCGGTCGGGTTACTTTCTTTTGCTAAGCCCAAAAGAAATGTAACCAAAGAAAAGGGCTCTCCTTGCAAGGGCACAGGCCACGAGTGCGATGCCCGCGCCGGGATTTTCCGATAAGACGTCCCTGTCTTATCGGAAAACGCCGCACGTCCTGTGCGGCGCCCTCCGGGTCTCCACTTGACCGGCAAAGCAGCAAAGCAGATCAAAATCACGGCAACGGCAACGGCAACGGCAACGGCAACGGCAACGGCAACGGCAAACTGCAGCGACGGCTATGGCGACGCGGCGCTCACCGCCGTCGTCGCCACGCCAGCCCCCAATCACCGGAACCGATACTCATACTCGAACGCGAACTCGCGGCCGATCGGGCTGTAGGCATCGTAGAAATACGGGAACGAGGTGTTGGTCTCGTCGTCCGGGTGGGTGCTGTTGAACAGGTTGTTGACGAAGAATTTGATCGTGGCCTGGTCGGTGATCTGCTTGCCGATGTTGGCGTTCCAGAGGAAATACACGCCGGTGCGGCCGAGGCCGTTCGCCTTCGGCAGGGTGCCGTAGCGGGTCATGAACAGGCTCGACGACCAGTCGCCGGCGCGCCAGCTCGCACCCGCCCGCAGGCGGCTGCGGAAGTCGAGGTTGGTCGGGTCGTCGCGCCAATCCTTTTCGATCGGATCGGTGGCGAACACCTGGCGTTCGGACTTCAGCGTGTGCGACCAGCTCAGGTCGAAACGGTAGTCGCCGTAACGCTCGGTCTTGAGCCGCCAGTTGACGCTGGCGTCGATGCCGGTGACGCGGCGGTAGGACTGGTTGAGCGGCGCCGACTTGACCTCGGCGATGCGGTCGATGGCTTCGCTGCCTTCCGGACGCCGTGTCACCAGGGCGGTGACGTTGCGGCAATAACCCGAGTCGGGCCCGAATGCGAACGGCTGGCCGTTGAGCTGCTTGCCGGTGCGGCAGCCGGCTTCGCCTTCGAGGATGCTGGTCGGGCTGAGACGTTCGATCGCGCCGTCGAGTTCGATGCTCCAGTAATCGGCGGTGACCGAGAAGCCGTCGAAGACGTCCCACACGGCGCCGACGCTCCAGGACTTGCCGGTTTCCTCTTCCAGGTTCGGGTCGCCCTCGGTGAAGCTGAAGACGTTGTAGCTATAGCCCGAGCAGCCCGGGTTGGCGCCTGCGGCGATGCAGCGCCAGGGGTCGACCGCGCTGCCGAAGCTGCCGCTGCCTTCGCTGAAGACCCAGTGCAGGTCGGGCGCCTTGAAGCTGGTGGCGTAGGCGCCGCGGATCAGCAGGTTGTCGGTCGGGCGCCATTCCAGGCCGGCGTTCCAGGTCTTGGCGTCGTCGACCGCGGTGATGTCGTCGTACTTGTCGAAGCGGCCGGCCAGGCTGCCCTTGAGCGTGCTCAGGATCGGGATGCTGAACTCCACGCCCGCGGCATAGCGGTCGCGTTCGCCGCCGCCGTTGGTGCCGGTGAGGTTGTAGAGCTGGACCACGCCGGGCTGCACGCGCGCATCGCTGGACAGGTCGTAGCCCTGCGAGCTCGCTTCCAGCACCGTGGCGACGCCGACCGGTCCGGCCGGCAACTCGAACAGATCGCCGGTGAGCACGAAGCTGGCGGTGTTGACCCAGGACTCGGCCTCGTACTTGGCGAGGGTGGAGATCGACTCGTATTCCTCCGGTGTCATCGGCCGGTACCAGCGCGGCAGGTTCAAGCGATAGATCGGCACGCCGTTGGGGCGGGTGCCCAGTTGCTTGCCGAAGAAATAATCGTTGACCAGGTTGCCGACCATGCGCCGGCGGGTGCGTTCGAACTGGTACTCGGCGCGGCTGACGGTGGCGTCCCAATCCCAGCCGTCGCCGATCTTGCCGCGCAGGCCGAGCGCGACGTCGAGCGAGCGCTCGCGGTAGTGCTGGTTCATCTGCTCGACGCCGCCGAGATCGACCGGGGTCAGCAAACGCGTGGGCGCGATCACCGCGTTGAACTGCGGGTCGTAGAAATCGCCGCGACGGCCGACGCCGTCGGTATGCGGGCCGGTGATGCTCTCGAAGCCGCCGAGCGACTCGACCCGCGAGCGCCAGGCCTGCACCGAACCCCAGCCCTGCAGGTCGTCGGAGAAATCCCAGGTGCCGAACACGTAGCCGGCGAGTTCGTTCTTGCCCTTGCTCAGGTGCTGGTAGCCGACGTCCTTCCAGGTGCCGCAGGCATCGCCGAGGCTTTGCACGGCGCCGGAGCTGATGCGCTTGTAGGTGTGGCGTTGGAACTCGTCGCCCCAACGCTCGCAGGTGCCGGCCGGCGGTGCGATCAGCGGGCTGCTGCTACTGCTGCTGCCGCGGCGGATGCGCAGACCGGCGTCGGGTTGCACGCCGAGCCGCGGATCCGGGCTCGGATTGGCGCGCAGATCCCAGTCGTCGCGCTGGAAGCCGTACAACAGTTCCTGGTTGTAGGCCTGGAAGGCATAGGTAACGCCCCAGCGCTCGCCGGTCTTGCCGCCGGTCCATTGCAGGTCGAAGCGGTCGCGTCCGCCCATCGTGCTGCTGCCGGCGCGCAGCTTGACCTCGTCGCCCTGGTAATTGCGCTTGAGCACGATGTTGACCACGCCGGACACCGCATCGGCGCCGTAGATGGCGGAGGCGCCGCCGGCGAGTATCTCGATGCGCTCGACCGCGCCGGAGGGAATGTTGCCGAAGTTCTGGAAGTTGCTGCGGCCTTCGTACGGGAAGGGATAGTCGGCGGCGCGGCGTCCGTCGATCAGCAACAGCGAGCGGCCGGGGCCCAGGCCGCGCAGGTTGAGCGGATGGGCGTTGGCCGAGAAACCGCCCGACAGTTCGGTCTCGACCGCGCCGTTGGCCATCACCAGGGTGTCCAGCGCCTCGAACACGGTGGCGTGGCCCTCGCGTTCCATCTGTTCGGCGGTGATCACGGTGACCGGCGAAGGGCCTTCGATTTCAGCGCGCTTGATGCGCGAACCGGTGACCTGGATCGCCGCCAGTTCGGTCGGATCGGGCTCCGCCTTGGCCTTGGCCGCGGGCTCGCGCGAGCTCGCCGGCTTGGCCTTGGGCGGCGCCGGTTCGCGCGCAGTCACTATCGCGATGACGCCGCTCTGGGTGACGCGGAAGCTCAGGCCGCTGCCGGCAAGCAGGCGGGTGACCGCCTCGCGGGTGGTGTAGCGGCCGGACAGGGCCGGGGCGATGCGGCCGCGCACCAGGTCCGGCGGAATCAGGATTTGCGCGTCCGACGAGGACGCCACTTGGTTCAGCGCCGCGGCCAGCGATTGGCTCGGCAAGGCGTAGTGATGCGCGCTGTCCTGCGTCTGCTGGGCGAGCGCCGGCGCCGCGGCGACCAGGGCCGACAGGCCGAGCGCAAGGCTCAGCGCGACCGACAGCGGGCGCCGGGCGCAATGCGTATGCGCGCTTGTTTTCAGTGTATGTCCCGGATCGGCCCCCGCCGATGCCTGCTGGTTCGAATCCCTACCGTTAGACCGACTGCCTTGTGCTGCGCGACGCTGTGAAACGATCCCCATTGCAACGCTCCCCGATGAGTGGCTACGACTCGATCCTTCGACTGTTGTCCTTTCCCCACCGATGTAGACGCAGCTTGCCACGGATCCCTCACTCGCCTTTCGGCAGGCTTGCCGGCGGCCGGCCGGTGCCGTAGCGTCCGCTTGTCCGATAGCGGGGGAGGGGCCATGAACAGCGGCGAAGCCGGCGATACGCTGGGTGCTTGCGACGCCCCGTGCGCCGCCGATCTGCCGCTGCTGATCGCCCGTTACCGCCCGGCCCTGGTCCGCTATTTCTCGCGCCATCTGCAATCGGCCGACGACGCCGAGGACCTGGCCCAGGAAGCCCTGGTGCGGCTGGTGCGGATGCCGTCGCTGAGCGGTGTGCTCAACGTCGAGGCCTTCTTGTTGCAGATCGCCTCGAACCTGTTGCGCGACCGTTTCCGCCGCGACAAGAGCCATCAGGTGCTGCAGCACGTGTCGATCGACGAGGTCGCCAAGGACTGGCCGAGTGAGGACCCGCACGGCGAATGCGTCTACGAAGGTAACCGCCGCCTGCAGGCGTTCCTGGCGGCGCTGGACGAGTTGTCGCCGCGCTGCCGCCAGGTGTTCCTGCTGCAGCGCTACGAAGGCCTGACCTACAGCGCCATCGCCAAACGTTTGGAGATCAGTGTGAGCGCAGTGGAGAAAAACATGATGCGCGCCTTGCTGCATTTCGATACGCGTCTGGGAGGCTCGTGAAACCACCGCGTCTCAACGTGATCGAGGGCGGCGACCCGTTCCGTCGCCAGGCCGCGACCTGGTTCGCGCGCCTGCGCGCCGACGACGTCGCCGAAAGCGACCGCCAGGGCTGGCAACACTGGATGGCCGCCGATGCGCGCCACCGCGCCGCCTATGAGCGCATCGAGCGCCTGTGGTCGGCGGCCGGCGAGCACGCCCAGCACCCGCAGATCGCCGAACGCCTGCGCGATGCGGTGGCGCCGGCTGCGCCGAAGCGCCGCAGCCGTGCGCCTGTCGCCTGGGCACGCTATGCCCTGGGCGCCGGCGCGCTCGCTGCGGTGTTGGCCCTGGCCGCGGTGGTGCCGCGCTGGTCGGAGCGGCCGGTGCCGGAGACTGTGTATGTCACCCAGGTCGGCGAAAGCCGCACCATCGCCCTCGACGACGGTTCGCGCGTCAGCATGGACACCGACAGCCGCCTGGTCGTCGATTTTTCCGGCGCCGAGCGCCGCATCGTCCTGGATCGCGGTCGCGCGTATTTCCGCGTGGCCAAGGCCAGGCGGCCGTTCCTGGTACATACCGAGGACGGCAGCGTCCGCGCGGTCGGCACCGAGTTCGAGGTTTATCGGCGCAACGACACGACCGAGGTCGCCCTGGTCGAAGGCCGGGTCGCCTTGTTGGCGGCGCCGACCGCCGATGCCGGACAGGCTGCGCTCGGCACGCTCGACCCCGGCCAGAAGGCGCGTTTCCGCAAACACCAGCCGTTGCACCGGTTGGCACCGGCGGCGCCCGGCGCCTTGCCGACCTGGTTGTCGGGCAAGTTGGTGTTCGAAGACCAGGCCTTGTCGGCCGCGGTCGCCGAATTCAACCGTTATAGCCGCCGGCGCATGGTCCTCGGCGGCGAGCAAGTCGCGCGCCTGCGCGTCAGCGGCGTGTTCCGCAGCGACGACCCGCATGCCTTCGTCGAGGCCTTGGAGGAGTTGTACCCGGTCGCGGTCGATGAGTCCTCAGGCGGCGATATCGTCATCGCTGCGCGGCGTTGATTGAGGGGAGTGCCGCCGGTATGGCCCCTCACCCGGATGTGTGGTGGTTTTTGGCGGGTTTCGCCGCAAGACCGAAGCCGCGCGGTCGCGACTGACGTCGCTCCTACAAAAGTTATCGCCGTTGCCGCGAAGATTCTGCTGTTGCTGTTGCTGTGCGTCGTTTCGCACTAGCGAAGGCTAGAGAAGACCCGGAGGGCGGCCCGCAGGGATGCGGGCCGTTTTTCATCGGGACAGGGATGTCCCGTATGAAAAATCCCTGCGTCGGCACCGCTCGTGCGGGCCTGTGATTCAAAGAAAAGCATTTTTCTTTGGTTACCTTTCTTTTGTTGCTTATGACAAAAGAAAGTAACCCGCCGCTTTAGTGGCGGAAGCTCTTAGCGTTTGATCTTGCTTCTGCAAAGCGACAGGAAAGTGCGAAGCCTGTCCCCTGTAGGAGCGACGTAAGTCGCGACCACGCCCTGGCGGCCTCCGGCGCAGCCTTCAAGCAAGTGCAGAGCTTCCGTCCGCTACGCGGCCGGGTTACTTTCTTTTGCTAAGCCCAAAAGAAAGTAACCAAAGAAAAGGGCTCTCCTTGCAAGGGCACAGGCCACGAGTGCGATGCCTGCGCAGGGATTTTTCGATAGGACATCCTTGTCCTATCGAAAAACGGCGCACGTCCTGTGCGCCGCCCTTCGGGTCTCCACTTGACCGGCAAAGCAGCAGAGCAGCAAAGCAGAAAAGCAGAAAAGCAGAAAAGCAGATCAAAATCTCGGCAACGGCAACGGCAACGGCAACGGCGTTAACTTCAGCGCCAGCGCAGCCCATGCCTCGCCAACATCTCATCGATACGCCGCTGCGCATGCGCGCGATCGGCCGGATCGGCGTCGGCCATCAACTCGTCCACCAGCGCCCTGAACTGCGGCCAGAACTGCGCCTCGTGACGCAGCGATTCCAGCCAAGGCGGCAGCATCTGCGCCAGGCGCTCGAGTCCGGCATCCAGTTGCGCCCGGGTCTTCATGGCTGCGGCCGCGGCCAGGTCACCTCGACGTGGTGGATCGTCCGCCCGCCGAGCAGAGAGAACTGCAGGCCCTCCTGCACGACACCATCCAGTTGCAGTTGCGCAGCGCCGCCATCGGCATCGACCTGACGCACGTGGATCCGGTACAGGCTGTCGCCGTGGCGGTACTGGATCCGGTATTCAGGCCAATCGGCCGGAATGCAGGGTTTCAGGCGCATCGTGTCGCCGTGGCGCTGCAGGCCGAGCAGCGATTCCGTCAGCAAGCGGTACATCCAGCCGGCCGAGCCGGTGTACCAGGTCCAGCCGCCGCGGCCGGTGTGCGGGTCGACGCCGTAGACGTCGGCGGCGAGCACGTAGGGCTCGACCTTGTAGACGGCGGTGGCTTCCGCGTCGCGGGCGTGGTGGATGGGGTTGATCATGCGCGCCAGTTCCCAGGCCCGCGCGCTGTCGCCGAGTTCGGCGAAGGCCATCGCCGCCCATACCGCGGCATGGGTGTACTGGCCGCCGTTCTCGCGCACGCCGGGCACGTAGCCGCGGATGTAGCCGGGGTCCTTGCTGGTTTTGTCGAACGGCGGTTGCAGCAACTGGATCAGGCCGGCATCGCGCCGCACCAGGTATTGGTCCAGCGACTCCATCGCCTGGCGCGCGCGTTCGGGATCGGCCGCGCCCGAGAGCACCGACCAACTCTGCGAGATCGAATCGATCCGGCATTCGTCGCTGTGCACCGAGCCCAAGGGCGTACCGTCGTCGAACCAGGCGCGCCGGTACCAGTCGCCGTCCCAGGCATGGGTTTCCAGATTCCCGCGCAGGCGCTGCGCGTGTTCGATGCAGTAATCGGCGAAGGCGGCGTCGCCGCGCTCGCGCGCGACCGGCTCGAAGCGGTTCAAGGTGTCGAACAGGAAGAAACCCAGCCACACGCTTTCGCCCTTGCCGGCGTCGCCGACGCGGTTCATGCCGTCGTTCCAGTCGCCGCTGCCGATCAGCGGCAGGCCGCGTTCGCCGAGCAACTCGGTGCCGCGCTTGAGCGCCAGCACGCAATGGTCGTAGAACGGCTGTTGGCGGCCGGAGACCAGCGGCAGGTCGTAGTAGGACTCCTCGTCGGCGTTGACCGGGCGGCCCTCGACGAAACGCACGCGCTCGTCGAGCACGCTGCGATCGCCGGTGACCTCAAGATAACGGCAGGCGGCCAGCGGCAGCCACAGGTAATCGTCCGAGCAGCGCGTGCGCACGCCGCGGCCGAGCGGCGGATGCCACCAATGCAGCACGTCGCCCTGGGGGAACTGGTGCGCCGCGCTCAATAGCAGGTGTTCGCGGGTCAGCGCCGGCATCGCGTGCACGGTCGCCATCGTGTCCTGCAGCTGGTCGCGGAAGCCGAACGCACCGCCGGACTGGTAGTAGCCGCTGCGCGCGACGTAACGGCAGGCCAAGGCCTGGTAGGGCAGCCAGCCGTTGGCGAGCGCGTCCACGCTCGGGTCGGGGGTCTCGACCCGGACCGCGCCTAGGGTGTGCGTCCAATGGATGCGCACCGCATCCAGCGCATCGCGGGCGGCGCCGCTGCCCTTGCTGGCTTGGGCGAGTTGCACGGCGGCGGCATAGTCGGCGCCGATGCCGAGGCGGAATACCGTCTCGTAACTCTCGTCGGCGGCCAGCGCGATCGGCACCTGCAGCGCCGCGCACGGGTCCAGCCCGACCCCGAGTTTGCCCGACAGGCGCTGCTTGAGCAGCGCCGCCGGTTGCCCGAGGTTGCCGTTGCGGCCGAGGAATTCGGTGCGGTCGGCGGTGAAGCTGGGTTGCTCGCCGTCCACGTCGAAGAAGGCGACGCGGCCGTCGAACTCGGTGTTGTAGGGATTGCGCGCGGTCAGCACGCCGCTGGCGCCGTCGAGCTCGCTGACCACGTGCATCTGCGACTTGACCCGGATATCGCCGAGCACCCATTCGACGTAACCGGTGGCCGACAGACGCCGTGCGCGGCCGGACAGGTTGCGCAGCTTGAGCACCGAGTACTTGATCGCCTCGTCGAGCGCCACGTAGATCCACAGCTCGCTGGCGATGCCGTCCTCGATGTGCTCGTAGACGCTGTAACCGAAGCCATGGCGGGTGCGGTAGGCGCCGCTGCCGCGACAGGGCAGAGGCATCGGCGACCAGATCCGGCCGCTGTCCTCGTCGCGCAGGTAGAAGGCTTCGCCGCCGGTGTCGGCGACCGGGTCGTTATGCCAGGGGGTGAGGCGGAATTCGTGTGCGTTTTCGAACCAGGTGTAGCCGGGCGCGCTTTCGCTGACCACGGTGCCGAGTTGCGCGTTGGCCATCACGTTGGACCAGGGCGCCGGGGTCGGCGCGCCTTCGCGCAGCACCACGACATACTCGCGGCTGTCGGCGGCGAACGCGCCGGTGCCGTTGTCGAACACGAAGGCCTCGGTCACCGCTTCGAACGGCCACGGATCTTCGTCGGTTTCGGCGCGCGGCGGCGGCAGGCCCGGCAACGCCGGCGGATAGGCCGCTGCGGTTTCGTCCATCGGTTCGGACTCGTCGGGCGGGCCGTCGGGCAACAGCAAGGGGATCTCGCGCTCGGGCGGCACGTGGCGGCTGACCTGCGCGGCGAGGGTGCCGCGTTTGTCGCTGATGATCACCCGCGACACCGCCTGCAGCAGGATGCGGTCTTCCTGCGACATCTGCTGGCTCGGCCGCACGAAGATGCCGCCGGGCCGGTCGAGCACGTTGCCCTCGGGGCCGGCCGAGACCAGGCCGAGGATCTGCTCCTGCAGTTGCTGGCGATATCCGCCCTGTTCTTCGTTCCAGATCACCAGGTCGACGTTGAGCCCCTTCAGGCGCCAATACGCATGCGCCTGCACCATCTGCCGGACCAGCTCGATGTTGGCGGCCTCGGCGATCTGCAGCAGCACGATCGGCAAGTCGCCGGAGATCGAGTGCCCCCACAGTCCCGACTGCCCGCGCCGGTTCTGCAACAGCACCGTGTTGTCGGCGCGCAGGAACGGATGCGCATACACCATCAGCCCGGCCAGCCGTTCGTACAATTGGGCATCGGCCTGGGAGGCGTTGATCTGGCGCCGCACCACCTGGCTGTGGGTCCAGGCTAGGTCGAAGACGCGGTCGGCGAGGCGCCGGTCGCGGTATTTGTCGATGAGCCGGCTGCAGGCCGCGCGGTCGACGCCCACGCCCGAGACCATGTCGACGATGACGCTCTGCTCGGGCGCGAGCACGATGCGGGTGCGGATCGCGACGATCGGGTCGAGCACCGAGCCGACCGAATCCGACAGCGCCTCGGTCGCGGTGAGGGCCAGCGGCGTGCGCGGGGTGTTGCCGCGGCCGAGGAAGCGCGAGCGGTCGGTTTCGTAGGAGATCGTCTGGATGTCGGCATCGTGCACCGCGACCAGGTGGAACATCCACGGCGGTACCTCGTCGTGCGAGCGCGGCCGCCGCGTGCACAGCAGGGCCTGCTTGTCGCGGGCAACCTCGGTCTGCACGAACAGATTGCTGAAGGCCGGATGCAACTCGTCCGACAGCGACGAGGCCAGCACGACTTCGGCGTAGGTGGTGATCTCGATGGTGCGGGTGTGGCGCGAGCGGTTGCCGATGCGCAGGCGGCGAAGCTCGATGTCGTCCTCGGCCGAGATGGCGATTTCCAGGTGAGTCTCGTAGCGGCGCTTGCGCCCGCGGTACTCGGCTTTGGCGTCGGAGAAGATCGCCTCGTAATGATCCACCGGCACGCAGGTGGGTTGATAGGTCGCCGACCAGAATTCGCCGCTGTCCACGTCGCGTAGATAACAGAACGAGCCCCAGTGATCGCGCGTGCCGTCTTCGCGCCAACGCGTCACCGCCATGTCGCCTAGGCGGTTGTAGCCGCCGCCGGCGCTGGTCAGCAGGCTGTGGTAGCGGCCGTTGGACAGCATCTGCACCGCCGGCCGGCCGGTGCTCGGATTGGCGAATACCCGCAGTTGGGTCTCGCTGGCGGCGGGGGCGGCGCGTGCGCCGCTGGCTTCGGCCTCGTGCGGGTGGAACACGCCGGTGCGCGGAATGCGTTCCTGCAGCAGCAACAGCGTCGCCTGGAACTCGGCATCGGCGACGAAGCGTTTCTGCATCGGCTGGTCGCGCAGCAGATAGTCCAGCGACAGGAAGGCCATGCCCTGGTGGTGGGCCATGAACGAGCGGACGACCGCATGCTCCTGGCCGCGCGGCACCCGCGTCGGGGTGTAGTCGATCGCTTCATACAGGCCGTAATGGCCGGCGAAGCCCAGTTCGGTGAGGCGTTGCAGGTTCTGGCAAGCCGCTTCCGGCAGCACCATCAAGGCCATGGCGCTGGCGTAGGGGGCGATGACCAGGTCTTGGCCGAGGCCGCGCTTGAGCCCGAGGCCGGGCACGCCGAACGCGCGGTACTGATAGTTCATCCGCGTATCGACGGTGTTGTAGCCCGATTCGGAGATGCCCCAGGGCACGTCGCGCTGGCGGCCGTAGCGGATCTGCGCCAGCACCGCGTGTTGCGCGGTCTGGTCGAGCAAGGTGTCGGGATAGCTCGGCATCACCAACTGCGGCATCAGGTACTCGAACATCGAGCCGCTCCACGACAGCAGGGTGGCGCCGCTGTCGATCTCGGTCAGCAGACGGCCGAGGGCGAACCAGGTCTCCTGCGGCAACTGGCCCTGGGCGATGGCGACGAAGCTGCACAGGCGCGCTTCGGAGGCGAGCAGGTCGTAATAGCCGGCATCCAGGCGCCGTTCCTCGACGTTGTAGCCGATCGACAGCAGATGGCGGCCGCGGTCGTAGAGGAATTCGTATTCCATCAGCGACAGCTGCCCGGCGATATGCGCCAGGCGTTCGAGCTCGTGCACGCGTTTGCGGGCGCGGTCGCGCGCAAGTCCGTCCTGCGGCGCCATTTGCAGGGCGCGCAGGGTCGGAATGCGTTCCAGGAGGTCGGCCTCGGAAGGCCGGCTCTGTCCTTCCTCCGGCGTGCCGAGCCCGGGCGCAAAGAACAGCAATTCGTCCTGCGCGGCGCGGCAGGCGGCCGAGAGCATCGTCGGCCAATGCGGGGCCGATGCGTCCGACGCTTGTTCCGCGGACGGCGGTAGCGAGGATTCGATTGCGAGCGCCCGCGACGACAGCCCCGCCAGCACGCGTTCGGCTTCCGGCAGCGACGCCGGCGGCTGCGCGCGGATGCCGTCGATGCGTTCGCGGAATGCGCTCAGGGCTTGTTCGAGCGCGGCGTCGATACGGCCCGCCGCGCGCAAGGTTTCTTCGAGCACGCCGAAGGTATCGGCCAGACCGTCGAAGGTATGCCGTGCCAACACCGGCTCGTCGATCAACGCCAGCAGGCCTTGGCGCAGGGTCAGCAGATGCGCGGCGAGATTGCCGCTGTCGACCGTCGACACATAGCGCGGCGGCAGCGGCAGCAGGGTTTCGGTGTCGTACCAGTTGTAGAAATGGCCGCGATGGCGCGGCAGGGCTTCCATCGTGGTCAGCGCCAGGCGGGTGCGCTCGATCAACCCGCCGGCCTGCAGATAGCCGAAGTCGTAGGCGCCGAGGTTGGCGAGCAGCGACAGGCCGATGTTGGTCGGGGAGGTGCGCCGCGCCACCACCAGGCTCGGATGTTCCTGGATGTTGTCCGGCGGCAGCCAATGATCCTCGGCGCGGATGTGGATCTCGAAGAAGGCCCACGTGCGGCGCGCCAGTCGGCCGAGGAACTTCAGCTGGGTCTGCGACAGACTCGCGCGACGCTGTCTCGGCGGCCGTCCCAGCCAGGCCATGAGCGGCGGCGACAGCAGCCACAGCAGCAGGACCGGGGCGGCGACCCACAGCGACGCCGGGTTGATGCGCGACAGCGCGGCCGCGACGGCGAGCGCGAACGCAGGCGCGAACCACATGCTGCGCAGTTCCGCGCCGACGCCGCTGCCGAGATTGCGCTCGACTTCGCTCGACGGGTTCCATTGCAGCAAGCGACGACGGCTGATCGCCATCCGCCACACGCTGCGGGCGATCGCACCCAGACTGAAGAAGGCTTCGTACGGCAGGCAGGCCAGATTGACCGCGGCGCGCTGCATCTGTCGCGCGATCGAGCTGACCACCTGCATCAGATGGGTTTCCAGCGCCATGTCGACCGGGCGGGTGACCAAGTCCCAGCACGCCAGGGCGAAGGTGGGCACCAGCCACAGGCTGAGCAGCCACAGGGTCCAGGCCAAGGGTTGCGGCAATATCGCCCAGCCGGCGACCAGCAGCGCGGTGGCGGCGGCCGGCACCAGGCTGCGTCGCAGGTTGTCGAGCAATTTTCCGCGCGACAGCCACGACAGCGGATTGGCTTCGTAACCGCCCTTCATCCGCGGCACCCAGGGCAACAGCCAGGGCAGCAACTGCCAATCGCCGCGGATCCAGCGATAGCGGCGCTTCACGTCGGCGGCATAGCGCGAGGGATAGTCCTCGAACAGGCGTACGTCGCTGATCAGGCCGGCGCGCGCATAGCAGCCCTCGAGCAGGTCGTGGCTGAGCACGCGGTTTTCCGGGAAGCGGCCTTCCAGGGCGTACTCGAACGCGTCGACGTCGTAGATGCCCTTGCCGACGAACGAGCCCTCGCCGAACAGATCCTGGTAAACGTCGGAGACCGTGCGCGTATACGGGTCGATGCCGGCTTCGCTGCCGTACATGCGCGCATAACGCGAGCCGCGGCGTTCGCTCATGCCGGTGCCGACGCTGGGCTGCAGGATGCCGTAACCGCGCGTCACCCGCCGCCGGCGTTCGTCGAAGCGGGCCTGGTTGAGCGGATGGGCGAGGGTGCCGATGAACTCGCGCGCCGCATCCCGGGGCAGGCGGGTGTCGGTGTCCAGGGTGATTACGTAGCGGACGTTGGCGAGCACCTCGGTGTTGCCGGTCACTGCCATGAAAGCTTCGCGCGCACCGCTGCGCAACAGGCGATTGAGCGCGGCGAGCTTGCCGCGCTTGCGCTCGTAGCCCATCCATTTGCCTTCCAGCGGGTTCCACGTGCGGGGACGATGGAGCAGGAAGAACAGGTCGCCGCTTTCCGGGGCATAGCGCGCATTGAGTTGTTCGATCTGGCGCGAGGCATGCGCCACCAGGGCCGCATCGCCGGGCAAGTCCTGTTGGTCGGCGTCGAGGAAATCGGTCAGCAGGGCGAAATGCAGGTAGGCATCGCGATTGGCCAGGAACCTGACTTCGAGCCCTTCGACCAGGCCGTCGATCGCATCGACGCTGCCGATCATGCTCGGCACCACCACCAGGCTGCGCGAGCTGGACGGCAGGCCTTTGGAGAAATCCAGGCGCGGCAGCGGCTTCGGCGCAACCAGCACGGTCGCGATCCAGTTGACCAGGGTGATGCCCAGTTCGCTGAAAGCCAGCAGGCTGAGCGCGGCGAACAGGCACAAGGCCACCGCCGGAAGCGGCGCTGCGTATAGCTCGGACAACAATCCGTAGCCGAACAGCGCGGCGATCGCGCCGATCGGCAGCAGATACACCGACAGAGGCATCCTGCGCGAGCGCAACCGCACCGGCTTGTGTGCGTCCGGCGAGGCGGCGACCGCGGCCTTGATCTCGCTGGTGCCGTCGTCGATCAGGTAATAGCCGACGTGGGCCTTGCCGTCGTCGACCTCGCCGGACTCGAGCGCCAGGCTCAGGGCCAGGCGCGCCACGTCGATCTCGCTGACACCGCTTTGGCGGGCGATCTTCTCGACCACGTGCCGGTACATGTCGCGGGTGTTGAAATCCATCTTCGCGTAGACGCCGATCGGATCCTCGCGCAGGGTCCGGTCGACCAGGCTCATGGTCTCTACGAACTCGCGCCAATCCATGTTGGCCAGGAAGCGCAGGCTGCCGATGCTGTTGCTGATCGATACCTGGTCGGCGGCCTGCTGTTGGCTCTCGGCGCGCACCAGTTCTTCCACGCCGTGGGCGCTGTCGGCCAGCCACTGCTCGATCCAGCTCATCGGCATGGCCAGGACCGCGCTGCGGCCGTGCAGGCCGCGGGTCAGCTCGGCCACGAACGCGCCCGACATCGGCGGATTCGAGCGCGCCATGTCGGCCACCACCAGCACCACGTTCTTCGGGTTGGCGTCGGCGGTGTCGTTGAGCAGCTCGGCCCACTCGGCGGCGCGGCGATGATCGGCGCCGTCGCGCATCACCCGCACGGCCATGCGGCGCAGGTTCTCGATCAAGGCCAGGCGCAGCATGATCGGAATCGCCCACAGCTCGCCGAGCTTGAGCGGCGTCACCGTCTGATACGCGGCGACGAAGCGGGTCATGGTTTCGGCGTCGATGCGGCCGTCGCCGTGGGCGATGGCTTCCATCGCCAGGTCGTAGACCCGAGGCAGGCCGGCCGACGGGCCCTGGCTCAAGGTCGGCAGCTCGCGGCTATAGCCCTTGGGGAGATGGCGGCGCGCGGTGCGGATCTGTTCTTCGATCAGGTAATAGTTGTCGAGCAACCATTCGCCCGCCGGTGTGATGCGGACCTCGTCCTGGACCATCTGAGTGAGCAGGGTGCTGGCGGAATCGAGGATGCCCTCGTTCTCGCGCAGGCGGCCCAGCAACAAGTCCGAACCCGTGCGCGCCCGCACCCGATGCGCATGCGCGAGGGATTTGCCGTGCCGTTCCATCTGCTCGGCGCTGAACAACTGCGAGCGCAAAGGTTGTTCCGCTTGCCACGGCTTGCTCGTCGCCGCACGTCCCCATCGCCACAGCCGTCGGCGCAAGCGCAACCACTGACTGAAAATTCGCCATACATTGGGCATGCAAGATCCCAGGCACTTCAGCCTTCAAGGTCGGGATCATTGCATTTACATGGGCAGGCGATTGTGAAGTCGCGATCGACGCGGCCGATACGCCGTGCTGGCGGGCTCGTGGCCTGGCCTCGGCCGAAATGTGCGAGCGATCGCAGTAGCGAATGCGCGAAAAGCGACCGATGCGGCCGTTCCGCGGCCGGGTCGGCGAGGGGCGCGGAGCGTCGCGATCATCCGCTGAGTCGCCGGCGTATGATCTTCGGCGGCGATATCGTCATCGCCACGAGCCGCCGATTGCGGCGAGGTTGGCGCTTTGGCCGGTTGGGGAAAGGGGGGCGCCGGCGCCGGTCGTAGCCTGGAGGATGATCGGTTCCCAGGTTCTGGCCGGAGACCGAAGCCGCATGGTCGCGACTCACGTCGCTCCTACAGGAGCTCTCGTCATCGCCGTCGCCTGCCGTGGCCGTATAGATTTTTCTGTTGCCGTTGCCGTTGCCGTTGCTGTGCGTCGCATTGCACTAGCGAAGGCAAAAGAAGACCCGGAGGGCGGCCCGCAAGGATGCGGGCCGTTTTTCATCGGGACAGGGATGTCCCGTATGAAAAATCCCTGCGGAGGCATCGCTCGTGCGGGCTTGTGATTCAAAGAAAAGCATTTTTCTTTGGTTACCTTTCTTTTGTTGCTTATGACAAAAGAAAGTAACCCGCCGCTTTAGTGGCGGAAGCTCTTATCGTTTGATCTTGCTTGTATGAAAGCCATAAGCAAGTGCAGAGCTTCCGTCCGCTACGCGGCCGGGTTACTTTCTTTTGCTAAGCCCAAAAGAAAGTAACCAAAGAAAAGGGCTCTCCTTGCAAGGGCACAGGCCACGAGTGCGATGCCGGCGCCGGGATTTTTCGATAAGACGTCCCTGTCTTATCGAGTCATTCCTTTTTAAAGGCTGGGCGCACGTCCTGTGCGCCGCCCTCCGGGTCTCCACTTGACCGGTAAAGCGGCAAAGCAGATCAAAATCTCGGCAACAGCAACAGCAACAGCAACAGCAACAGCAACAGCAACAGCAACAGCAACAGCTAAACTAAAGCTAAAGCGTTTGCCGCGACTACTCGTCGTGCCGCCGGCGCGAGTCTTCGGGCGCCTGCGCACGATCATACAGGCCGTAGTCGCGCACAACTTCCGCCACGCGCAGTCGATAGTCGGCGAAGATCGAACCCCGACCCATCTCCTGGATTTGCCGGTGCAGTTCGAGATTGCGCCATTGCCTCACTGCATCCTCGTCGCGCCAGTACGACAGCGACAACAGCTTGCCGGGCCGGCTCAGACTCTCGAAACGCTCGATCGAGACGAAACCGTCGATCTGCGCGAGCAAGGGCCGCAAGCGTTCGGCCGTGTCGAGGTAATCCGGGCGTGTCTGCGGGTGCGGCTGCGCTTCGAAGATCACCGCGATCATGCCGGCACGCCCATGGTCGCAGACATACGGAACGCGCCATCGACGATTTCGGTCCAACTGCGTTCCTCGCGCAGGATGAAGCGGTGTTCGCGGGCGAAGGCGAAGTTCTCGCGGCCTTCGGCATCGGTCTTGAGACGGGCGCGGTAAGCCTCGTAGTCGGCGAGGCTGTCGAAGGCGATCAGCCCCCAGGCGATGTCGTTGCTGCCTTCGTGCGGCAGGAAGTAGCCGACCAGGTCGCCGCCGCAACGCGGGATGATGCGGCCCCAGGCTTCGGCGTAGCGGCGGAAGGCGTCGAGCTGGAAGGGGTCGATCCGGTATCGGATCATGCAGGCGATGCGCATCGTTAGGCTCCGGCAGTGGTGGCCGGCACCATAGCGATTGCCGCCGGGGCGATGCTTCGCTCAGTATCGAAGTATTCCCGCCCGGGCGTGATGCAGGATCGCCGCATGGACATTTCCCCCAACCTCAACCGGGTCGCCGCGCTGATCGGCGACCGCGCCCGCGTCGACATCCTGACCGCGCTCATGGCCGGCCGCGCCCTGACCGCGACCGAGCTGGCCGAGGCCGCCGGTGTGGCCCGTCCGACCGCCAGCGCGCATTTGTCGGCGCTGACCGAAGCGCGCCTGCTCAGCGTCGAGAAGCAGGGCCGCCATCGTTACTTCCGCATCGCCGACGACGATGTGGTGCGGTTGCTCGAAGATCTGATGCGGGTGGCGTACCGCATCTCGGATGCGCCGGTCAGCGTCGGGCCGAGCGACCTGGCGCTGCGCAAGGCGCGGGTCTGCTACGACCACCTCGCCGGCGAGTGGGGCGTGCGCGTGCACGACAGCTTCGTGCGCCGCGGTTTTCTGCATCTGGGCGACGACGACCTGCAGCTCACCGAGCGCGGCCGCGGTTTCGTTGCTGAAGCCGGGATCGCGCTGGAGGCCTTGCCGCGCACCCGTCGGCCGCTGTGCCGCGCCTGCCTGGACTGGAGCGAACGCCGCCATCATCTGGCCGGCGTGCTCGGCGCGGCCTTGCTGGATCGTTTCATCGCCCAGGGCTGGCTGCGCCGCATCCAGTACTCGCGCGCGTTGAACGTGACCGCGCGCGGGCAACGCGGTCTGGCGGCATTCGTGGAAGAACCTGCGCCCTAGCGCGCGACCCGGCTCAACCCAGCCCGGCTCAGCCGCCGACGCCGAGCCGCGCGGCGAGCAGGCCCGCATATTCCTTGAACACCTCGCCGCTGCGGCGCAGGGCGCGGCGGGTCGGCCACCACGGCGAGCCGGCGCCGTGCTTCGGGACGGGCTCGAAATCTTTCTCCGCCGAAGCCAGCGGCAGCACCTGCAGGCCTTGCCGCTCGAACAGCGCCCGCGCGCGGCTCATGTGCAGGGACGAGGTCACCAGCGCGACCCTGCGCCATCCGTGCGTGCGCGCCCACTGCGCGCTGTTGCGGGCGTTGTCGCTGGTGCTGCGGCTGCGCTCGTCCAGCACCAGGGCGCGCTCGGGTACGCCGAGCGCGCGCATCGCAGCGGCCATCTCGCGCGCTTCGCTGACGCCGCGGGTGCGCGAGGTCGGGCCGCCGCTGAGCAAGACCCACGGTGCGCGGCCGTCGTGCCAGGCGCGCGCGCCCAGGGCGACGCGGTTGCCGGCAAGACGCGGATCGTTGGGGTCGCCCTGTTCGAACCAGGCGACGCTGCCGATGCCGCCGCCGAGCACGACGATCGCATCGACCGTCGGCAGGCTGTGTGCGGACTGCGGCGGATAGCGCAGCGCCAGGCTATTGCGCAGCGCGTTGGAGGCCGCCGGCAACGACCACAGCAACGACCAAGCCAGACTGATCCCGATCAAGGCCAGCGCGCCACGGCGCCGGCGCAAAGCGAAGGCCAGCAACGCCAGCACCAGCAGGCAGCACGACAAGTGCAGCGGTTCCAGCGGCCACGCCAACCATCGGCCGATGCCGGTCATGGCCGCAGACTTACTTCGCCACTCGCGCCAGGTCGGCGGTGTCGTCGTCGAGCAGACGCGCCAGGGCGTCGGTCATCAACGCGGCCTGGCGGTCGCGCGAATACGAGGGCGCCGCGGCCAGGCTGGAATCGCCCAGGCGGCGCATACGGCCGGGGTCTTCGACCAACGCCAGTATCGCCGCGGCCATCGCCTCGGCGTCTTCCGGGGGCACGCACACGCCGCAGTCGGTGGTTTCGACGATGCGGGTGGCTTCGCCGGGCGGCAGCGACATCAGCGCGGGGATGCCCATGCCCATGCCTTCGAACAGCTTGGACGGGATCACCCCGGAGAACACCGGGTTGTTGCGCAGCGGGATCAGCGAGATGTCGCACAGGCTCCACAGCTTCGGCATCATCTCCTTGGGCTGGCGCGGGATCATGCGCACGTTGCTCAGCCCGCGCTCGGCGACCAGGCGCTCGACGCGCGCACGCTCGGCGCCGCTGCCGGCGAAGAAGAAGGCAATGCGCGGGTCGTGCTGCAGCCGCTCGGCGGCGTCGACGACCTTCTCCAGGCCATGGGCCATGCCGTGGGTGCCGAGGTAGCCGACCACGAAGCGTCCGTCCAGGTCGTACTGCCGGCTCAGGGCCTCGTCGCGCGCGGCCGGCGCGTAGCGTTGCAGGTCGACGCCGTTGAGCACGACGTGGATCTTGTCGGCGGCGATACCGCGCTGGATGAGTTCTTCGCGGAAGGTATGGGTGACCGGCACGATCGCGTCGGCGCTGCGGTACAGGAACATCTCCAGGCGTTCGAGCGCGCGCACCGCGGCGCTGCGCTTCATCGCGCCGACCGCGGTGATCGAGGCCGGCCACAGATCGCGCAGCTCGAACACGAACGGCCGCCGGCGCAGGCGCGCCAACGCCCAGCCGCCGAGCGCGCAGAAGAACTGCGGCGAGGTCGCCACCACCACGTCGTGGCGCGGCTCGAACAGGCCGGCGGCGACCGAAGCGGCCATGAAGCTCAGATAGTCGAGGGTGCGCTTGACGAAGCCTTCGTTGGCGGTGATGTAGGTCTTGACCCGGACCACGCGGATGCCGTCGACGGTCTCGACGCTGCGCCAGGCGTTGCGGTAGCCGTCGAACAGCTTGCCCTCGGGGAAATTCGGCGCGCAGGTGATCACCGTCACCTCGTGCCCGGCACGCACCCAGCGCACCGCATGCTCGTAGGTGCGCGTGGCCGGCGCATTGCCTTCGGGCGGGAAATTGTCCGACAGAAACAGAATGCGCATGAGAACTCAGCAATCCCAGTGGAACGTGGTGGTCAGCGCGCCGGCCCCGGGGGGCAGGGCGATTTCGAGGACGTCGCAGGCTTCGCTCAGGCCGAAGCCTGCGTGATAGGTGCTGCGGGCCGCGGCGGTCGTTGCGTTCGCCGGTTCGACCTGCCAGCGCACCGCGCCGGATTCGCCCAGGCGCGATTCGTCCAGGTGCGATTCGCCCAGACGCGATTCGTCCAGGCGCAGTTGCGGGCCGTCGAGGCGGACGTCGGGCATCAAGCGGAAGCGGGCGACGGCGCGCTCGAACTCGCCTTCGATGCGGTCTTCGACGCGCAGCGAGCCGGCTTGCAATACCCAGCGCCGGCGATGCAGCGGCCGGCCCTTGAGGCGCCGGTAGCCGTCGTGGGCGGCGCTGAGCCACAGCCCCTCGTCGTTGCGGCCGTGTTCGACCGCAAGCGGATGGGCGCGGCGGGCGACGCGGAAACTGCTCCATACCTCGGAGGAATCGGCATCGTCGATTTCGACCGTGTTATGCGAGGCGGTGCCGCGCTGCCACAGGCGCTCGGCGCCGATGTCGTAGCGCGAGGTGCCGGCGTTGACCAATACCCGGCGGCCGCCGAGCGAGAGCTCGAAGCTGAGGGTGTCGGCGTGGGCATGGCCGGGCAGATAGGCCGGGCCGATTTCGCCGACATCGGCGATCAGCACCGCGGGTCCGCATTGCAGCCGTACATAGCCCGACACCGGCAGCACCTGCAGCGCATCGTCGCAGGCCGCCGGCACCGCCACGCCGAGCAAGCGCGCATAGGCCTGCAACTGCGCCAGGGTCGGGGCGATGCCGTGGGCGGCGTCGTTGAAGAAGGCGATGCCGCCGTCGGGATGCGTCATCACCGCCAGCCAGCCGAGCATGCGGCTCGCACGCTGGCGCCACAGCTCGACGTCGCGTTCGGGGAAGGCGCCCGGGAACAAGGCCGCCAACTGCACCAGGTCGAGCAAGTCCTCGAGCAGGATCGCGTGGTACATCGGGCTGCGTTCGAAATGCCCGCCGTCGGCGAGGATCTGCTCGTCGATCTCGGCGCGCAGACCGCGCAGGCCGACGCCGCGCCAGCGTTCGGCTTCGGCGCCGTCGAAGAAGGCGCCGGCGAACAGCAGCGCCTTGTAGTTGGCCCACAGATGGTTGCCGAGCAAATGCCGTTCCAGGCGGCCGCGCAGATAACGCGCCTGCGTCGCCAGGCTGTTGAGCACGCTGCGGCGCAGCGCCGGGTCGGTGACGGTGTCGCCGGCGCAGCACCATTTGACCCAGTTGACGATGCGCAGTGACAGGCAATACGGCTCCCAGCCGTTGCCGGCGGCCGGTGGATTGGCCGCGATCCACTGCCGGATCAGGTCGCGATGCCAAGCCAGCCGCGCCGCCGCGTCGTCGGCGTTGAGGTCGTCGAAGTAATGCAGGTTGTACAGCCACAGCTTCGGCAGGGCGGTGCTGTTCCAGTCGTCGCCGGCGATCTCGTGTTCGTCGTTGAGGAAACGGAAGCGCTGCGCGCTCAGCATCGAGGCCGCGCGCGCGCAACCGCGCCAGCGATCGCGCACGACCGCCGGCGGCGGCGCCGGCGAATCGTCGATGCGCGGGCGGTGCAGGCGGTGCCAGGCGCGGCCGTAGATCTGCACGGCGCGCAGATGGCGCACCGTGTGCCACAGGCGCGGCACTCGCGACGACGAGGTCACGACCGTATTCCGCTCGGAGAGGCGACGAGGCGGCGCATGGCGTTCAGACCGAGGCGTCCAGTTCGATGGTGACGCGCGCCACCTCGAACACGTCTTCGGCCGGGATCGGCGCTGCGGCCTGTCCCTTCACCGCCTGGATGAAGGCGGCGGCGCACTGCGCCTGGCCCTTGTCCTGGCGCCACAGGTTCATCTTCTTGAAGCCCGGCCAGCCGTAGCCACGCAGGCGGCGGAAGTTGTCCAACTGCAGCACGCGACCGGCAGTGAACACCTCCAGGCGTTCCTTGGGGAAGCTCTTGTCGCCGTTGGCGAGGTAATGCACGGTGCCGAACGAGCCGTCGGCGAAGCTCAGGGTGAAGCTGACCCGGTCGCTGCGGATGCCGGCGCCGGGGACGTTGCCGACCGCGGTGAGCTGGTGGCCGACGATCGGCGAGTCGGCGAGGAAACGCAGCAGGTCGACGAAATGGCAGGCCTCGCCGATCAGGCGGCCGCCGCCGAGCTGGCTGTCCTGGGTCCAGTGGTCGGCCGGGATCGCGCCGGCGTTGACCGTCATCACGAACGACTTGGGCTCGCGCACGCCGGCCAGCAACGTGCGCATCTTCTGCACCTGCGGGGCAAAGCGGCGGTTGAAACCGACCATCAGCACCGGCGGGCGGCCGTAGACCGAATGCTCGGCGTAGGCCTTTTCGATCGCCTGCAACTCGTCCAGGGTCAGGCACAGCGGTTTTTCGACGAATACGTGCTTGCCGTGGCGCAGCGCCTTCAGGGTCAGCTCGGCATGGCTGCCGTGCTGGGTCGCGATCACCACCGAGCCCACGCCGTTCTCGCGCAGGGTCGCGTCGGTGTCGGTGCTGGCGTTGCGGAAACCGAACTTCTTGCCGAAATGGACGCTGCTGACGCCGCCGCTGGACACCACCGTGTGCAGTTCGGCGCCGGCCTTGGCGAAGGCCGGGATCAGCACGCGGCCGGCGTAGTTGCCGGCGCCGATGAAGGCGATCGCGTCGCCGCCCTTGTCGGTATCGGAGGTCGCGGCCGGGGTCTTGACCGACAGCGGCACGGTGCGGCGCACCAGGGTTTCCGGAATCGCCTTGTCGCGGCCGTAGTCGAGGACGATGCCGAGCGAGGGCTCGTGGCCGCCGAGCAGGGCATAGGCCTGTTCGGCCTCGGCGATGGAGTAGCGATGACTGATCAGCGGCGGCGCGTCGATCGCGCGGCTGGCCATCATGTCGAGCACGGCCTCGAAGTTGCGTTGTTCGGTCCAGCGTACGAAGGCGACCGGATAGTCGTTGCCGCGTTCCTCGTAGGACGGGTCGTAGCGGCCCGGGCCGTACGAGCACGACACCTGGAACGACAGTTCCTTCTCGTAGAAATCCGCGCGCGACAGTTCCAGGCCGGTGACCCCGACCAGGACGATGCGGCCGCGCTTGCGGCACATGTGCGCGGCCTGCGAGACCGGTTCGTTGCTCTTGGTCGAGGCGGTGATCAGCACCGCGTCGACGCCGCGTCCGCGCGAGAACGCCTGCGCCGCGGCCAGCGGGTCTTCGCCCTTGGACAGGTCGACCGTCTCGGCGCCGTAGCTGCGCGCGATGGCGAGCTTGGAACTGTCGAAGTCGATGCCGAGCACGCGGCAGCCGTGGGCGCGCAGCAATTGCACCGTGATCAGGCCGATCAGGCCCAGGCCGGTCACCACCACCGCTTCGCCGAGGCTCGGCTGGACCAGGCGGATGCCTTGCAGGGCGATCGCGCCGAGCACGGTGAAGGCCGCGGCCTCGTCGCCGACGCCGTCGGGAATCTTGACGCACAGGTTGGACGGCACCGCCACCACTTCGGCGTGCTTGCCGTTGGAGGCGATGCGGTCGCCGATTTCGAAACCGGTCACGCCGGCGCCGACGCCGATCACCGTGCCGACGTTGCAATAGCCCAGGGCCAGCGGTTGGTCGAGCTTGCTGCGGACCGCGTCGACGGTGGTGGCCAGGCCGTCGGTGCGGATCTTCTCCAGCACCATGCGCACCTTGTCGGGTTGCTGGCGCGCCTTTTGCAGCATGTTGGCCTTGCCGAACTCGACCAGCATGCGCTCGGTGCCGGCCGACACCAGGGTGACGTGGGTGCGGATCAGCAGATGGCCGCGGCGCAGGGCGGGGGCGGGCACGTCGGCGATTTCGGTGCTGCCGTCGCGCAGGTTTTGCAGGACCTGTTGCATGGTGATTCCAGTACGTATCGAGAGGGGGGATGCCGCGCCGGCTGGGGGGAGCCGCGCGGCCGATCGGTAGGCCGGCTCAGTGACGCAGGCAGATCAGCTGGGGTTCGCGCGGAAGACTCATGGCTGCAGGCTCGCGCATTCGGCGATCACCCGCGCCATCGCCGTGTCCCAGGCTTCGTAGCGCAGGGTGCGCAGGCCGGCGCGGCGCTGTTCGAGCAGGGCCGGCGTCTCGGCGATGCGCAGCAACTGCTCGCTGAGCTGGCGGCTGTCGCCGTAGTCGCACAGGAAACAGGCCTGGGAGTCTTCGAACGGCTGCGAGGTGCTCAGGCCGGGGTTGGTGAAGAACGGAATCTCCAGCGCGGCGCAATCGAACCACTTGTTCGGCTCGGCCAGGCGGTTGATCTCCAGCGAGGGGTCGTAGAAGGCCAGCACCACGTCGGCGCTGAGCAACAGCGCCAGCGCGTCCTCGTTGCTGACGATGCCGCGGTAATGCGGCCCGAGCAGTTCGGCCAGGCGCTTGGCGTCGTCGCCGAGCAGACGTCCGGCGGCGACGAACTCGATGCGGCCGGCGGTTTGCTCGACCGCTTCGCGCATCATGGTCGCGCCGCGTTCGGGCGAGATCAGGCCGCTGATCAGCACGCGCAGACGGCCGCTCTTCGGCGGCAGTTCGGCGGCGAGGCTGCGCGCACGCTCGATCACGTCGGTGTGCGGGGTGTTGCGGACGATGCGGATATTGGCGGCGTCGCCGTCGACCGCGCGCGAGGCGCCCGGCAGCACGTGCAGGGAAGCGCGGCGGCCGACGAAACCTTCGACCCATTCGATGACCCGCTTGACCGGCTTCGGCCAGGCGTAGCTCTTGGACAGCTTGTCGCGGTCGAGGAAGACGTATTGGCAGCGGCGCACCGAGGCTACCAGGGCGCAGGGCAGAGCGGCGTCCAGGCGCGAGCAGAAATAAATGCCGGCGCGCGGCTGCACGAACACCCGCAAGGTCAGCCAGGCGACCCACAGGGCGTAGCCGAGGGCATTGACCGCGCCGCCGCCCCAGGAGCCGAAGCTCAGCAGCACCTTCACCCGCGGCAGTTCGGCGGCCTGCTTGTCGCGGCTCCAGATCCAGAACTCGTAGGGGATCGACGCGCTTTCGAGCACCTTCGACAGCTTGCTCAAATACGGATTCTTCAGGTACGGGTTGCCCTGGCCGAGAATGATCGCGTTCATGCCGTCACCAGCCTGGAGCGGATCGGCCGGTTGCCGAGGTAACTCACCACGAACAGCAGCAACACGGTGATGAAATAACGGCTCCAGCCGCCGAGCAGTTCCATATACAGAAATCCAATCGAGAACATGAAGATCGAGAAGCTGTAGATCACCACCCCGACCGGGGTGACCGTGCGCATCCGCGAATAGGCGTTGCGTATCAAGGCCAGGCAGATGCCGTTGGCCGCGCCGAACAGGATCAGGCCGAGCATGCCGAAGTTCATGTAGCCCTCGGTCGGCAGGCCCGTGGTGTAGGAGGTCAGCTTTTCGCCGTCGAGGGTGTAGCTGCCGGGATAGATCATGTTGCGGAACGCCGGGCCGCCGCCGAAGGGCTTATCGGGCCAGATCGCGCGCGGCACCGGGTTGACCGCGGCGGCGAACAGGGTCTCGCCCCACAGCGGATGCCAGGCGTAATCGTGCTGGGCGAGCCAGATCAGGTTTTCGCTGTTGCCGAAGGCGCCGTTCAAACCGTACACGAGCAGCTCGGTCGGGTCCTGGCCGCTGAGTGCGGACGGGCCGGCGCTGTCGAGGGTGGTGCGGATCTTGGCCCAGGCCGAGAACCCCAGTGCCAGCGCCAGCATCACCGGCAACAGCATCAGCGCCTTGCGCAGGCGCCCGGGGAACATCGACAGCGAGGCGAACAGGATGATCGCGATCAGGCTGAAGACGAAGTTGCGATTGCCCATCGCCACGAACGCCACGGCGATCACCAGCACCGTGGCCGAGATCGCGATCAGCCGCCACAGCGCCGGGCTGCGGCCGCGCTCTTTCTTTTCGGCCAGATAATTGGTGACCAGGATCGCGCCGTAGCAGATCGCGGCGAAGGCCAGCACTACCGCCGGGCCGAGGCCGCGCCGGATCACGATGCGGTCGCGCATGTAGTCGGCGAGGTCGTGGCTGGCGATGGTGCGCGCCAGGTACAGCACCGCCGCCATCGCCGGAATGCCGACCAGCACCAGCACGCGGCGGCGTTCGCGCGCGGTCAGGCTGCGCACCTTGGGCAGCGACGGCGTCGAGAACCCGCCCATCGCCAGGTAACCGCCGATGCCGGAGATGCAGAACATCACCGACAGCATCAGTGCCATGGCCTTGGCGTCCGTCGAGTAGTAGAACGGGTAGGACTGGATGCCGCGCAGTTCCTTCACCCACGGCATGAAGCCGTAGATGAAGGCCATGCCGAGCAGGAAGGCGTAGATCGGCTTGACGAACATACGGTCCATCCGCCCGCCGACGCGCAGGAACGTCACCAGGGTCAGGCTCGTGAAGAAGATGAAATAGAGAATCGCCAAGACGACGCCGTGATTGATCCGTCAGTGCTGCGGTGGAGGGAGGGGGCTGAAAGAAGGGACCGGGCTCAGTGCGCGTTGCCGCGGTTGCGCCAGGAGCTCGGTTCGGGTTCGGGGTGCGGATGGGCGGTCTCGCGCACCGCGCTCGGCAACAGATGCGGGTGGGTCTTGGCGAGATAGTCGGTGACCGAGCCGACCACCTGGGCCGGGCTGCCCATGACGATGCTCAGCGGGGCGATCTTGCCGCGCACCACGCTGCCGGCGGCGACGATGCAGCCGGCGCCGATATCGGCGCCCGGCATGATGATCGAGCCGGTGCCGATGAAGCTGAAACGGCCGATGCGCACCGGCTTGATGCGTATCTCGGGTTTGTCGAAGCGGATGCCGAGTTCCTTGGCCACGGTGTTGATCGCCGCGTCGTGGGTCAGGATGCGCACGTTGCTGGAGATGGTGCAGCCCTCGCCGAGGGTGATCAGCGAATAATCGGTGCCGTCGAACCAGATCTTGGCCGACAGGTAGTTCGGCATGCCCTCGATGTGCGCGCCTTCCGAACGCAGGAACCAGGTGAACAAGCGCGTCACCAGACCGGGCTTGATGAACCAGCCGATGCGGATGATCGACAGCACGACGGATTTCTTGAGCAGGCGCGATACGTTCATTGGGGGCTTCCAGGCAGCGCTTTGCGGAACTCGCCGCGATTGCACAATGCGAAGGTCAACAACTGGGCGGTGGTGGCGACGACGTAGGCGATCGCCAGGCCGGTGGCGCCGCCGTGCAGGCGCAGGGCCAGCACGCTGGCGCCGAGCAGGGCGGCCGAGAACACCGCATTGCCGGCGAACAGCACGCCGGGCCGGCCGTCGGCGGTGGCCTTGCGCATCAGGATGGTGGTCGGCGCCATCGCCACGGTCGACAGCAACAGCCATTGCAGCGGCACGATCGCGCCGGCGTAGGCCGGGGCGAAGCGATGGATCAAGGGCGGCGCGGCCACTGCGACCAGGCCGGCGACGGCGGCGGTGACCGTGACCAGCAGCAGGATCGAGTGACGCAAGGCGGTGTTGGCCTCGTGCTTGTCGCCGCGCGCCAGCGCCGCCGCCAGCAGCGGCAGGGTGGCGTTGGCGACCACGCCCATGCCGAACATCAGGATCGAACGCGCCTGGTTGCCGAGCGAGAAATTGCCGAGGCTGGTGGCGCCGCCGACGCTGCTCGACAGCATCACCATCGACAGCCAGATGCTCGGCATGGTCAACAGGCCCGACACCGACGAGGGCAGGCCGAGTTTCCACAGCACGGTCCAGTCGCCGCGCTCGGTGCTGCGCAGCGACAGGCGGTGGCCCTGCTCGCGCCGGTAGCGGCGCAGCGCATGTTCCTGACCGAGCACGATCACGATCTGCGCGGCGATGTAGCCGTAGATCGCCCAGGCGATGTCGCGCCGCAACGCGGCCAGCACGATCGCCAGGAACACCAGCGGCGCGCTGAGCAGATTGGCCAGCGCCTGTTCCTTGACCTTGTGCAAAGCCAGGGCGACGCCGTTCTGGATCGCGGTGAGGAAGCCGGTCAGCACCAACAGCGCCGAGGCGGCGTACACCGCGACCAGGTCGTTCGATCCGCCGACCTTGACCGCCAGCGGGTACGACAGGGCGAGCAACAAGGCCGCGAACAGCAGCGAGGCGAACAGCGCCGAACCGTAGGACACGGTCAGCGCCGTGGCGATGCGGCGCGGATCGGTAGCCGCGGCCTCGGCGACGATCTTGGTCGCCATCTGCCCCAGGCTCAACGCGCAGAAGGTGGTGAACAACAGCGCGGTGGTCTGGATCAGGGTGAACTGACCGAACGCGGTGGGGCCCAGCGAATGCGCGGTGAACAGGATGCCGGCGAACACCGCGCCGCGCGAAGCCATGGCGCTCAACGCCGACAGGCTGGCCGTGGTGATCAGTCGCCGCATCATCGTGGTCGTGGTCGTGTCCGGGTCGAGCGCCTTGCGGCGCTCAGGTCCAGATGCCCTTGGTGTCGATGATCTTCAGGTGCGCCGGCATCGACAGCTCCTTGAAGGGCTTGTGATCGACCAGCAACACCGCGATGTCGGCTTGCGCGCTCGCGGTCGGCAAGTCCACCAGGATCACGTTCGGCGAGTTGAGCTTGTCCGGCAGCACCGAGATGTGCGGCTCGACCGCGAGCACGCGGCCCGGGTGGCGGTTGGCCAGTTCGATGGCGATGTCGAGCGCCGGGCTTTCGCGCAGGTCGTCGATGTCCGGCTTGAAGGCCAGGCCGAACACGGCGATGGTCAGGTCCTTGCCTTGCTTGCCGTCGGCCCGCGCCTGCTCGATCGCTTCCTCGACCTTGTTCATGACCCAGGCCGGCTTGCCGTTGTTGACCTCGCGCGCGGTGCGGATCAGGCGCGCTTCTTCCGGTGCGCTGTCGACGATGAACCACGGATCGACCGCGATGCAGTGGCCGCCGACGCCGGGGCCCGGCTGCAGGATGTTGACGCGCGGATGGCGGTTGGCCAGGCGCACCAGGTCCCAGACGTTGATGGCGAGCTTGTCGCAGATGATCGACAGCTCGTTGGCGAAGGCGATGTTGACGTCGCGGAAGGCGTTCTCGGTGAGCTTGCACATCTCCGCGGTGCGAGCGTTGGTGACTACGCATTCGCCGCGCACGAAGCTCTTGTAGAGCTCGCAGGCGCGTTCCGAACAACGCGGGGTCATGCCGCCGATGACGCGGTCGTTCTCGATCAGCTCGCGCATGACGTGACCCGGCAACACGCGCTCGGGGCAGTAGGCGACGTTGACGTCGGCCTGCTCGCCGGCCTGCTGCGGGAAGCTCAGGTCCGGGCGCGCGGCGGCGAGCCAGTCGGCCAGGCGCTCGGTGGCGCCGACCGGCGAGGTCGATTCCAGCACCACCAGGTCGCCCTTCTTGAGCACCGGCGCCAGCGCCTTGCCGGCGGCTTCGATGTAGGCCAGGTCGGGCTCGTGGTCGCCCTTGAACGGCGTCGGCACGGCGATCAGGAAGGCGTCGGCGGGTTCGGGCTGGGTCGAGGCGCGCAGGAAGCCGCCGGTGACCGCCGCGCGCACGGCGACGTCGAGTTCCGGTTCGACGATGTGGATTTCGCCCCGGTTGATGGTATCGACGGCATGGCGGTTGATGTCGATGCCGATCACCTTTTTACGCGCTGCGGCGAACGCGGCGGCGGTGGGCAATCCAATGTAGCCAAGGCCGATGACCGAGACGGTTTCGAAACTCATGAAAGACTCCGTTGAGTGCCCGCGGGGGAGGGCGTTGCTGCTCGATTAAGAGACGTTGCGAAGAGGGGCCGTACGAGCGGGAAAATACGAATGCACAGCGGAGGCGGACGGGCCGCCTCCGGTGCGCATGCGGCGCGCAGGCGCAAGCCCGCGGCGCCTGCGGATGCCGACGTCAGGCCGCCAATTGCGAGGCCGTGGTCTTGAGGCCGGCCAAGGCTTCGACGATGCGCTGGCAGGCCTTGCCGTCGCCGTAGGGGTTATGGGCGATGCTCATGGCCTGATACGCGGCGGGATCGTCGAGCAGGGCGGTGATGCCGTCGGCGATCGCCTTGCGGTCGGTGCCGACCAGCTTGACCGTGCCTGCGCCGACCGCTTCCGGACGCTCGGTGGTGTCGCGCATGACCAGCACCGGCTTGCCGAGCGACGGCGCTTCTTCCTGGATGCCGCCCGAGTCGGTCAGGATGATGTGGGCCGCGTTCATCAGATACACGAACGGCAGGTAGTCCAGCGGCTCGATCAGATGGATCTGCGGCATGTCGCTGAGCAGGCGGTTGACCGGCTCGCGCACCTGCGGGTTGAGGTGTACCGGATAGACGATGTCGACGTCCGGATGGCGCAAGGCGATGTCGCGCAGGGCGTGGCAGATGCGCTCGAAACCGCCGCCGAAGCTTTCGCGGCGATGGCCGGTGACCAGCACCACGCGGCGCTCCGGGCGCAGGAACGAGAACTGCGCCGACAACTCGGCGCGCAGCGCCGGCGTCCGCTCGATGCGCTGCACCACTTGCTTGAGCGCATCGATCACGGTGTTGCCGGTGATCTCGATGCGGTCGGTCGGAATGCCTTCGGCGCGCAGATTATCGCTCGACGACTCGGTCGGCGCGAAATGGATCGCGGCGAGGGCGCCGGTGAGCTTGCGGTTGGCTTCTTCCGGCCACGGCGAGTACAGATTGCCGGTGCGCAGGCCGGCTTCGACGTGGGCGACCGGAATCTGCTGGTAATACGCCGCCAGGGTGGTGGCCATGGTGGTCGAGGTGTCGCCGTGCACCAGCACCACGTCGGGCTTGAGCTCCGACAGCACCCGCTTCATGCCGGTCAGGATCGCGGTGGTGACGTCGGTCAGGTCCTGGCCCGGCTTCATGATCGCCAGGTCGTAATCGGGTTGGATGTCGAACAGAGTCAACACCTGGTCGAGCATCTGCCGGTGCTGGCCGGTCACGCACACGCGCGCCTCGAAGCGCGGGTCGCCGGCGAGCAGCAAGGCCAGCGGCGCCATCTTGATCGCTTCCGGGCGCGTGCCGAATACGCACAAGGTCTTGATGCGGTAGGCCGACTGCGGCATCGCCGCGGTCGAGGCCATCGCCGGCAGGGTCGCGGCGTCGTCGCCGAACAACTCGTTGCGGCCGAAGCTCAAGGTCGTGGCTTCGGCGAGCGCGGGAGCCGTTGCGGTCTCGCCCTCGGGCTGCCAGGCCGAGGCCGGCTGCGGTTTCCAGCCGTGGGTGGTCGCGGTGGTGTAGCCGCCCAGCAGGCCGAAGAACAGCAGCAGATTCAGGCCGAGCCCGGCCCCGCGCAGCGAGTACCCCAGCGCGGTCAGGACGCAGGCCGCAGCGATCAGGATCAGCAGGGTCGCGCGCGGCGAGCGGCCGGAATCGAGCAGCATGTAGTGCAGGTGCTGGCGATCGGGCTTGAACGGCGAACGCCCCTGGCGCACGCGGCGGTACATCACCGCCAAGGTGTCGATCACCGGCAGGGCCACGCACCACAGCACGGCGGCGGCGTGGATGCGCGGGGCGCCGCGCTGGTTCATGTAGATCAGGCTCCAGGCGAGCACGTAGCCCAGCAGCATGCTGCCGGCGTCGCCCATGAAGATCTTGCGCCCGCGCCAGCCGCCGAGGTTGACGAACAGATAGGGAATCAAGGCCGCGAACAGCACCGGCAACAAGGGCAGGGCGCCTTGCGAGAGCAGGCCGGCGCGGTCGAACAGCAGGATCGCGGCGATGCTGACCAGGGCCAGGCTGCCGGCCAGACCGTCGATACCGTCGAGCATGTTGAAGGCGTTGATCAGGCCGACCACGCCGATCACGGTCAGCGGAATGCCGAGCAGACCGAGGCGGATCGGGCCGGTGCCGAAGACGTTGCCGACGTCGTTGAGGTAGAGGCCGCTGCCGGTGATCATCAGGCCCGTCGCCAGCACCTGCACGAACAGGCGAGAGCGCACGCTGAGGTCCTTGGCGTCGTCGATCGCGCCGACCACCACGATCAGCGCGGCGCTGCCGAGCAGCGAGAGCGCATAGCGGTCGGCCAGGCCGAGATAGACCGCGCCGGCGAGCAGACCGGCGAAGAAACACAGGCCGCCGATGACCGGGATATGCCCCTGATGCCGCTTGCGCGCATTGGGCCGGTCGACCAGGCCTATGTGTTCGGCCAGAGGATGCATCGCGTACATCGCGACACAGGTGACGAATAGCGCGAGGGCGCACGCTATCGCAAATTTTTCATCCAGCATGACGATGAGTCCGGGGGTAGTCTTCGTTGACCTGGCCGACAATCGCCGCCCCCCACGGTGATCGTCCCTTTGGCGTTTCTAGTTGTTCTTGCGGTTGTTCGCGGTGCGTCGGCCGATCGATGCCGGTCGATTCGAATAATGGTTTTCAAAAACAAAAGTGGAATGACTGATCGACATGTCCGGCGGCCGTGGGTGCAGATGCGCTGTGCATCGCATGTCGCTGGGATCGTCTGCCTGCGGCAGCGTCCGTTTGCATGCGTGCTCGTGCGCGACTGCTTGCCTGTGTACTACACGGTGAGCTGCATACGTGCGCCTAGGTTGCCATTTCGAGTTCAGGAAATACTGTGAATCTGTAAGGGCTTTCACGGTGACGCCGTCCCAAGCAACGCGAATCCGATGTTTCGTTCATTTGTCGTTCGCATTCGCGGCAAGTGAGCGAGCGTGATTCTGTTCTGGGTCGTGCTTCGCATGCGAACTGCGATGCGCGGTTACGCATTGCTTATGTCTTGCGTAAAAACATCCAATGGTCAGAAAGTGTCCATGCGCTGCCGTCGCTTTTCGTATCGTCGTTTTCCTCGGAAAAAGCGCCTTTTTTCGGATCCGGCAACTGGGTTTCGCGGTGGCCGGCGACGCCGGCTCCGATGTCCCGTCGCCGCAGTCGGTCGGCTGTCCGCGTGCGCTCCGTGCGCTAGCCGCTGCGATGATTCATTCGGCGATACCGCAGCGCCGACAGGCTGCTCCGCTTGCATGACGCTGCAATGTCATCGCCGCGGCGAATGAGCGGAAACGTTCGCCCTGCATCGAACCGCGCCGCCTCTGCGACTGTGCCGCAGCCGTCGGCGGTTCCAAATGGCGCTTTTGCATAAGCGAAAGCGCGTCGTGCATATGTACGTCGATCGAGTTCCGTTCTCGATCCGGTTCGCATCGCGCTTGCGACGACATCCGCAGAACCCGATCGCATCGAGCGCGGATCGGTGCATCCACGGCGTTCGCTGCGCACGGATCCTGCCGGCGCAGCGACGCGCGGATCAGCGCTCGGGGACCGGTTGGTATTCGTAACCGTAGGCGTAGGTGCTGTCATGGCGCTTCTCTACCGCGTTGAGAATGGCGCCTCTGAGCTCGATACCGTTCTGCTCGAAGCGCTGCTTGGCGAGCGCCAGTTCCTTGGCGGAATTGAAGCCGAAACGCGCGACCAGCAGGCTGGTGCCGGCGTAGCGGCCGATGATCGCCGCGTCGGTCACCGCCAGGATCGGCGGGGTGTCGATGACTACCAGGTCGTAGCGTTGCGACACCGTGTTCAACAGCGTGGCGAAGTTCGGGTGCATCAACAGCTCGGATGGATTCGGCGGTACCTGTCCGCGCGGAATGAAGTCCAGCCCGGGGATGGTCGAATGGCGCGTCGCGCCGGCGACGTCGACGCGGCCGACCAGCAGATCGGACAAACCGTTCTGGTTGGTGTGGCCCATGACCCGATGCAGGGTGCCGCGGCGCAGGTCGGCGTCGATCAGCAGCACGCGCTGGCCGCCCTGGCTGATGACGGTGGCCAGGTTGGTCGAGACGAAGGTCTTGCCGGCGCTCGGGCCCGAGCCGCAGATCATCAGGATGTTGTTCTTGGCCTCCATCATGGCGAAATGCAGGCCGGTGCGCAGGCTGCGCATGGCCTCGATCGCCAGATCGTTGGGCGCATCCAGCGACAACAGGTGCGGCTTGTCGTGGCGCTTGCCGTTGCTGCGCAACTGCTTGCCGAGGCTTTCGTGGTCGCGCTGGTACTGGCTCATCGGAATCGAGGCGTAGACCGGCAGGCCCAGCTGTTCGATTTCCTTGGCCTCCTCGACGCCGCGGTTGAGCATCTGCCGCACCAGCACCCAGCCGATCGCCGCGAACGCGCCGAGGAAGGTGCCGATCAGCACCAACTGCAGGCGTTTGGGCTTGACCGGCTCATTGACGTCGACCACCGAGGGGTCGATGACGCGAGCGTTGCCGACCGTGCCGGCGCGCGCGATGTCGAGCTGCTGGGCCTGGTTGAGCAGGTTGGTGTAGGTCTGGGTGCTGACCTGCATGTCGCGGGTCAGGCGCAGCAGTTCCTGCTGGGTCTCGGGCAGGCCGCCGATGCGGTCGCTGAGTTCCTTCTTGCGCGCCTCGATTTCGCCGAGCTGTTCCAGCAGCGCCCGGTAGGCCGGGTGCTTGGGGGTGTAGCGGCGGCTGACTTCGGCCTGCTGCATCTTCAATTGCGAGATGCTGTTGTCGAGGGCGACGATCTGGTCGAGGTAGGACTTGGTCTCGACGGTGATGTCGACGGTATGCGCCTGCGACTGATAGGCGTTGAGCGCCTGCTCGGCCTTCTCCAGGTCGCGGCGCACGTTCGGCAACTGGCCCTTGACGAATTCCAGGCTGTTGGCGGCTTCGGCGGAATTGCGTTCGACGTTCTGGCGGGTGTACTGGCGGGTGATCGCGTCCAGGGTCGCGGCGGCCTGGGCCGGGTCGCCGAGCAGATAGCTCAGCTGGATGATGCCGGAGTCCTTGGCGCGCTCGGTCGCGGTCAGGTTCTTCTGCAGGGCGGTGATGATCGCCAGGCTGGGCAGCTTGACCAGGTCGAAGCGCATGCCCGGGTTGGCCGCCATCTCCTTGATCTGCAGCTTGACGCCGCCGCCCGCGGCGGGCTCGCCGACCTTGCCGGTCAGCAGCAGGGTGTCGTCTTCGTCGTATAAGCGGTACGCGCCGCCGTTGTCGGCGACCAAGGTCAGCGGCAGGCCGAGCAGTTCCTTGGAGACGTCGAACTGGAACACGTCGAGACGCTCGCCGCCCCAGCCGTAGCTGCTCAGGCCGAACCACGGCGAAGCGACTTCGCCCGGCGTCGACGGGCTGAAACCACGCGACAGCACGCCGCCGATCAGCGGGAACTGCCTGGGTTCGACCTGCACGTCGAGCTTGAGGTCTTGCACTGCCTTGCCGACCACTGCGCGCGAGGTCAACAGCGCGATCTCGGTGACCGCCTGCGGCGCCGAATCGGTCAGCACCTGCGAGACCGCATTGAGGCCGGGCAGGGTGGGGGTATTGGATTCGACCTGGATCATCGCGTTGGCCTGATAGACAGGCGCGGCGAGCAGGGCATAGGCGACGCTGAGGGCGAAGCCGGCCGCGGTGACGCTGGCGATCAGCCACTTGTGGTCGATAAGCGTGCCGAGTAGCGCGGCCAGATCGATCTCATCGTTATCGTCCTGAGACGGACCAGGAGCCGCGGATGTTTTCGACATTGGGGTGAGACCTGCTGAAAAGTGGATCGTGCTATGTCAAAGACGGGCCGCCCAGCTACTCACCCCTGAGTTGATCAGCTGATAGGCCTGTTCGAAAGCGCTGCGCGGTTTCCGGTACGGGTCCGGAACCGCGGTGTCGTCCTGCCATTTGCCCAGCAGGTAGGTTTTGCCACGTGCGTGCGGCGCCAATTGCAGCACCGCGTCTAGGTGTTTGCGCTCCATCGCCAGGATCAGGTCGGCCGAGTCGATCATGGCGCGATCGATCTGCCGCGCAACGTGCGACTCGCCGTTCAAGCCGTGCTCGTTGAGCAGGACTTGCGCGGTGGCGTCGATCGGATGGCCGACCACCGCGGCCAGGCCCGCCGACTCGACGACGATGTTCTTGCCTTGCAGGCGGTGCCGCAGTAGTACTTCAGCGGTCGGACTTCGGCAGATGTTGCCGATGCAGACCATCAAAACCCGGTTGAACACGTGCGGTAGGTCTCACCTTGGATGGGGCATCGGAACGGCCCGGGAAAGTTTCGACCTCGCGTGCGCGATGCCGGCGGCTGCAGAATCTCAGAGCCCGAGGGTGCGATCGTTCGGGCCTTTCGTCCGGCTCCGTGCCGTCGGCGACTCGATGCACGCAACATGTTGCAGTGCGCCGAAAGTGACGGTGCGGAATGTAAGAGCTGATTCTTGCAGGGTCAACACGAAGCAGGCCCGCGACTTCAAAGACGTGACGCGAGTCACTTGGCGATTGCGTGCGCGCGGAACGAATTCGCTCGCAATACGGTGTTTTAACGGAATATTTTGACGGATTTGGATTTATCCGCATTGCGTTATCCGCATTGCGTTGCCTTGGATACGCCATCGTCGACGATTGTCGAAGCCGCTCGTCGGCGATGCCATACGTACGCAACGCGCATTGCATCGGCGATGGAGGATCGGCGATGCGGTCACGTATCGCAACGCGAAACTTAAGCCTTCGCTGAACATCGCCGGCGCGATATGGCGTATGCGCAGGGCGCGCAAGGCCTTGCTGCGCGCGTTGCGGCCGCTTCGCGCCGTATCGCGCGCTCGCGAAAAACGTGATCAGGTACCGTTTGCCCGAATGCGCGTGAACGGCGAGGGGCCAATCGCCGCGCGCTGTCGCTATACTTCGGGCAGGGGACTGCACTGCTAACGATCGTATCCGCTAGGAGCCCACGTCTCATGAAGTACCTCGCCCTTGTTGCCGCAGGCCACCGCGCCGCTCCACCCGACCGCGCCCCTGGCTTCGCCTTCCGCAACGCATTGGGCCGCGCCGGATCGCCCGGGCCCTTCGTCCGCCGCAGCGCTGCAGCCCGAACCGGGTGCGCGTGCCGGCGGCCATCGCGTTAACCGAGCCGGCAAGGTTCTCTGACGCGGCCACGTCGGCACCGGCCGACTCAACGACCTCCCCATCGACATCCATGAAGTCGGCCGTCCATCGACAGGCCGATGCACGAACCCGTCCGGCGCGCTACCCGCGCCCGCGACATCGAGAGACTGAACCGCATATGAGAAAGCTTTCTGGCTGGGTGGCGATCGCCGCCGCCGTCGTCGGACTCAACGGCTGCATGTTGGCCCCGGGCCAACACATGAGCCCGAAGCAGTTCGTGAGCGACGCGTCCCTCGACGAGGACCACGTCGAGATCGTGCCGATCACGCCGAAGCTGCTGGCAATGGACAAGGCCGAGGCGCCGGTGGCGGAAGTGCCGGCGGAATTGTTGGGCTACAAGCCCGAGCCTTACCGCATCGGCGCCGGCGACACGCTGTACATCACCATCTGGGACCACCCCGAACTGACTTCGCCGGCCGGCACCCAGCAGCAGACCGCCGCCAACGGCCGCATGGTCGGGCCCGACGGCACGCTGTTCTATCCTTATATCGGCTCCCTGCAGGCGCAGGGCAAGACCATCGACGAACTGCGCACCTTGATCACCGCGAAGATCGCCCAGGTGATCGAAAGCCCGCAGGTCGACGTCAGCATCATCGATTACGGCAGCCAGCGCGTGACCTTGCAGGGCGCGTTCGTGAAGACCGAGCGCCAGTCGATCACCGCCACGCCGCTGACCCTGTCGCAGGCCATCGGCAGCGCCACCATCGACCCCTTGCGCGCGGATCTGTCCGGCCTGGTGCTGACCCGCGCCGGCCAGCACTACCGCATCGATCTCGACGCGCTCAACCGCGGCAAGCAGATCGCGCCCGACATTTATCTGAGGGCCGGCGACCACATCTATCTGCCCTACAACGACCGCAAGGAAGTCTATGTGGTCGGCGAAGTGATCCGGCCGATGGCGATCAACTTCAAGACCAGCGACATGACCCTGTCGCAGGCGCTCGGACGCACCGGCGGCCTCAATCCGCTGACCGCCAAGGGCGATGCGGTCTACGTCATCCGCGGCGTCGAGGACATGCAGAAGCAGCCGGCCAAGATCTATCACCTCAGCGCCAAGTCGCCGGCGTCGTACGCCTTGGCCAGCCAGTTCACGGTGCGGGCCGGCGACGTGGTGTTCGTCGGGCCGGCCGGGGTGACGCGTTGGAACCGATTCGTCAACCAGTTGTTGCCGTTCTCCAACATCCTCAACAACTCCGCGAACACGCAGGACCTGCTCGAGCGCTGAGTCGGCAGGTCTGAGCAGTAAGGCGATCGAGCGGATGGGTAATCGCAGCACCAATGCAGGGCTCGTGGGCGGCCGATTCCTTCGGAGGCCTGCGTTCGCCCGTGCCTTGCTCTGCGCGCTCGCTGCGCGATTCGCGCTGACGACGCTGGTGTCGCTCGTCTTGTGCGGCGCTGCGGCCGGCGCGCAGACACGAGTCTCGGTGAGCGGTGCGGTCGAGCATCCCGGCGAGCAGGTGTATGCGGGTAAAGCGCGCCTGCGCGATGCCGTGCTGGCGGCGCGGGTGCGGCCGCAGGCCTATGTGGCCGGCGCGGCCTGGCTGCGTCCTGGCCTGGTCGAAGCGCAGCGCCGTTTCAAGACCGGCGTCCTGTTCGATCTGTCGCAAGTGATCGCCGAGGCGAGCGCGCGCAACGACGAGGGCCTGCTGGCGCTCGCCGAACGCATGAGCGCTGGCGTGCGGGCGATGCCGGCGACCGGACGTCGCATCGTCTCGCTCGATCCGAAAGCGCTGGAAAGCGAGCGTGCGAACAATGCGCCGCTCGCCGACGGCGACCGCCTGCACTATCCCGAACTGCCGAAGTCGCTTCGCATCGTCGGCGCGGTCGGCAAGGATTGCGTGCTGCCGTATGCGAGCTGGCGCGGCGTCCGCGACTATCTCGGCGATTGCCCGGCGACGGCCGAAGCCGACCGCGATTGGGTTTATCTGGTCCAAGCCGACGGAGGGGTCAGCGAGTACGGCATCGCCCTGTGGAATCGCGGCGAGCCTCTGCGCCTGGCGCCGGGCACGACGATCTATGTACCGATCGATGACCGGCGTGTGCGGCGGACCGCGCCCGACCTCAATCGCGAGTACGCCGAGTTCCTGGCCACTCAAGCCTTGCCCGAAGCGGGCAGGGAAGTGCCGCAGGCCGAAGCGGTCGCGGCCGATGCCGCCGCGGCCGATGCGAGGCCGTTCTGAATACCGGCCGACCGCCTCCGCGTCACAGCCAGATCGCGCTGCTGGTCGTCGCCACGCTGGCCGCGCGCTTCGCCCATGCCGGCGATCAGGCGCCGACCCAGGGCGACTTCGGTGGCGCCGGCCTGTGGCAGACGCCGACCGCGCGCATGGCCGACGAAGGCGAACTCGCGCTGTCGGTCAGCCGGGTCGAGCCGTATTCGCGCTACAACTTCACTGCCCAGCCCTTGTCGTGGCTGGAAGGCAGCTTCCGCTACACCCGTTTCGACAACGACGCCGCGCCGGTCGCGGACGGCGGCCGTTCGAACTCGGCCAAGGCCTTCGACGCCAAGATCCGCCTGAGCCGCGAGAGCCGCTACCTGCCGGAGGTGGCGGTCGGTGCGCGCGACATCGCCGGCAAGCGCTATTTCTCCAGCGAGTATGTGGTCGCCAACAAGCGCTTCGGCCCGGTCGACGCCAGCCTCGGCGTCGCCTGGGGCAACCTGGGCGCGCGCGGCAACCTGGCCAATCCCTTGTCGGCGCTCGACGATCGCTTCGATCATCGTCCTTCGCGCAGCGGTTTTTCCGACGCCCGCTATCAGTTCGATCGGCCGCGCTACTTTCATGGCCGCGCCGCGGTGTTCGGCGGCGTAGCCTATCGCCCGGCCGGCAAGCCCTGGGAAGTGAAAGTCGAATACGACGGCAACGACTACCGGCACGAGCCCGGGCCGCGCCGCATCAAGCAGAGTTCGCCCTTCAACGTCGGCGTGGTTTATCGCCCGAATCGCCATCTCGACCTGAGCCTGGGCCTGCAGCGCGGCAATACCGCCTCGTTCGCTTTGACCCTGCACACCAACGCGGCCCGCCTGGCCGAACCGATCAAGGCCAAGGACCCGCCGCCGGTCGCTCGTCGATACGACGATGCGCCGGCGATTCCGATGGCAACGAGTGTGGCGCCGGTGGCGGATTCGGCGGCACCGGTCGCATTGGAAGCCGCGCCCGCCGCGGCGGCGACTGTGATATTGCGAGCTTCGGGGACCTTGGTCGACGCAAGCCCCGTTTCGCCGTTGCCGCAAGCGGCAGCGTCTACGGGGCTTGCACCGCCGATCGCAGTCAGCGAACCCAGCGCAACGCCACTTGCCGGCTTGCCGCAGACTACGACGAGAGCGGCCTCAACGACGCAGACGTGGCCCGAGCCGGCCGCGCCCGAGCAGGTCGACTGGGAACAGGTCAGCCGCGAGCTGTACGACAACGCCGGCGTGAGGGTCAGCAAGATCTCGCGGCGCGGCAGCGAATTGTTCGTCACCGGCGAGCAGACCCGCTATCGGCATTCGGCGAAGGGGCTGGGCCGCACCGCTCGCATCCTCGATAACCAAGTCGATGGCTCGGTCGACTGGTACACCCTGGTCTCGACCCGCGCCGGCATGGAAGTGATCGAGACCAGCGTGCAGCGCGAACGCTTCGGCGAACTGCTCGATGGCGAGGCCGACCTCAAGACCTTCCGCCTCGGCGTCGAGCGCAACCGCCCGCAGGCGCGTCGCGAAGAGCTGCTGTATCGGGCGCCGCTGGACCGTTACGACGGCGGGTTCGGCCTCAGCGTCGGTCACGAACTCGGTGCGCCCGACACCGCCGCCCTGTACAAGATCGGTATGGCCTACGATGCCGACTACCGGTTCGCATCGAACCTGTGGTTGAGCGGCCGCATCGAGGCCCTGATCGCCGACAACTACGATCGCTACGACGGCGGCCCGGTCACGGCCTTGCCGCGCGTGCGCAGCGACGTGCGCGAGTACGTGACGTCCTCGCGCGTGACCATGCCGCAGCTGCAACTGACCGCAGCCGGCTCGCTGGGCGCGGATTGGTACGGCATGGCCTATGTCGGCATGCTCGAAAGCATGTACGGCGGCGCCGGCGCCGAGACCTTGTACCGGCCGTTCGGGCAGCGCTGGGCGATCGGCGCCGACGTCAACTGGGTGCGCCAGCGCAGTTTCGACCAGGATTTCTCGTTCCGCCGCTATCGCACCGTCACCGGGCATGTCAGCGCCTACATCGACACCGGCTACAAGGACATCAGCTTGAAGGTCAGTGCCGGGCGTTATCTGGCGCGCGACTGGGGCGCGACCGTGGACGTCTCGCGCCAGTTCAACAATGGCGTGCGCATGGGCGCCTATGCGACCTTCACTGAATACTCGCCGCGCCAGCCCGGCGACGGCGGTTTCGACCGCGGCCTGTATCTGTCGGTTCCGTTCGACCTGGCGCGGCAGCGTTCCAGCCGCAGCCGCGCCGATTTCGTCTGGTCGCCGGGCATCCGCGACAACGGCGCGCGCTTGAACAAGCGCTACGGCCTGTACTCGCTGACCGAGGATCGCGACCGCGCCAGCTTCTCCGGCAACCTGCACCGCATCGTCGAGTAAGCGGCGGAGCCGTTCGCAGCGGAACGGCCGGCACCCGGCGGCCGTGGCTCAATCGCCGGCGTCGTTGCCGTAATACATCAGCCCGATCTTGATGCGCTCGCGTCCCTGCGCATTGCGGTGGCGGTTGCTGTCGCGCAGCGAGTACACGCAGCCGCAGTATTCCTGCTGATAGAACTGCTCGCGCTTGCTGATCTCGATCATGCGCTGGCTGCCGCCGGCCTTGCGCCAGTTGTAGTCCCAGTAGACCAGGCCCTCGTACGGCGCGGCGGCGCGGTGGCCGCTGCCGTTGATCTGCTCCATGTTCTTCCAGCGCGAGATGCCGAGCGAACTGGCGATGACCGGAAAGCCGTGCTCGTGCGCATAAAGCGCGATGCGCTCGAAGCGCATGTCGAAGCACATGGTGCAGCGGATGCCGCGCTTGGGTTCGTTCTCCATGCCCTTGGCGCGGGCGAACCAACGCTCGGTGTCGTAGTCCGCATCGACGAAGGGCACGCCGTGCTTCTGTGCGAAGCGGATGTTCTCTTCCTTGCGCAGCTCGTACTCCTTGAGCGAATGGATGTTCGGGTTGTAGAAGAACACCGTGTAGTCGATCTGCGACTCGACGAAGGCTTCCATCAACTCGCCCGAGCACGGCGCGCAGCACGAGTGCAGCAACAGCCTGCCGCCGTCGCCGGGCAGGCGCAGCCGCTCGCGGCCCGGGCTCAGCGCCGCTGCGCTCACAGGTCTTTCGCCACCAGCTTGACGACACTGGAGAAATCCAGGCCGCCGTGGCCGGCGCGGCTGTTCATCGCGTACAGATTGCGCGCGAGTTCGCCGAGCGGGATCGAGGCGCCGGTGCTCATCGCCGCTTCCGCGGCCAGGCCAAGGTCCTTGAGCATGAGATCGTTGCCGAAGCCGCCGCTGTAGCCGCGCGAGGCCGGCGCATTCTCGAGCACGCCCGGCCAGGGGTTGCAGACTTCCGTCGCCCAACTGCGGCTGGTGCTGACCGCCATCATCTGCGAGAGCACCTTCGGGTCGAGCCCGTGGGCGCTGCCGAGCGCCAGCGCTTCGCCGGTCGCGGCCATGATCACGCCGAGCGCCATGTTGTTGCACAGCTTGGCGACCTGGCCGGCGCCGCTGGCGCCGACGTGGAAGATGTTCTTGCCCATGGCCTGCAACAGCGGACGCGCGCGATCCAGCGCCGAGGCTTCGCCGCCGACGATGAAGGTCAGGCTGCCGGCGGCGGCGCCGACGGTACCGCCGGACACCGGCGCATCGATCATCTGCAGGCCGCGCGCCGTCGCGGCCGCGGCGACTTTCTGCGCCGAGGCCGGGGCGATGGTGCTGCAATCGATCACCAACGCGCCCGCCGGCATCTGCGCGAGCAGGCCGGCATCGCCGAGGTAGAGGCCTTCGACGTGCCGGCTCGCCGGCAGCATCGAGACCACCACTTCGGCATCGACCACGGCATCGGCCGCGTCGATGGCGGCATGGGCGCCGGCCACGACCGCGCCGGCGACGAGGGCCGGTGCGAGATCGAACACGCGCAGGCTGTGGCCGGCCTTGAGCAGGTTGGCGGCCATCGGACCGCCCATGTTGCCCAGGCCGATGAATGCGATGCGGCTCATGCGGTGGTCTCCGTGAGGGCGCCCAGGTCGGCGAGTGGGTGCGCCTGCACCGGCCAGGGGGCGGTGAAGAAGGTTTCGGCCCAGGCCGGCGTGGCTTCGGCCAGGTTGGCGGGGTTCCAGCGCGGACTGCGGTCTTTGTCGATCAACAGGGCGCGGATGCCCTCGGCGAAATCGCCGTGCGCGGCGCAATGCAGGGATGCGGTGTATTCGAGACGAAAGGTGTCGGCGAGCGACAGCCCGGCGGCGCGGCGCTGCAACTCGTAACCGAGCCGGGCCGAGCCGGGCGCGCCGGCGGCGAGGGTCTTGCGCGCGTTCTGCAGCCAGGCGTCGTCGCTGTCGAGCGCGGCGATCGCTTCGACTAACGCGGGCAGATCGTCGTGCGCGCAGGCTGCGGCGATGGCGGCCGCGTGTTGCTGCAAGGGGCCGGGTGGAGCGGGTTCGGCGCAACCCTTCAGTACCGCGCTGAGCCGGCGCGCATCGTCGCCGTCGTCGGCCCAGTTCACCGCGGCGAGTGCGGCGTACACCGTTTCGCGTTGCGCTTCCGGCAGATAGTGATCGGCGAGGCCGGCATGGATCGCATCGCCGGCGTTGAGCGGGGCGCCGGTCAAGGCCAGGAACAAGCCCGCGCGTTGCGGCACCCGGTTTAACAGCCAACTGCCGCCGACGTCCGGGTACAGGCCGACGGTGATTTCCGGAAACGCCAGCTTCGAGCGCTCGCTGACCACGCGGTGGCTGGCGCCGGCCATCAGGCCGATGCCGCCGCCCATGACGATGCCATGGCCCCAGCACAGCAATGGTTTGGGGTAGGTGTGGATGCGGTGGTCGAGCCGGTACTCGGTCTCGAAGAACTCGCGCGCGTGGACGTTGTCGCGGATGTCGCGGCTGCCGCTGGCGCGATGCTCCAGCATGCCGCGATACAGCCCGTGCAGGTCGCCGCCGGCGCAGAAGGCTTTCTCGCCCGCGCCTTGCAGCACGACCACGGCGACGGCTTCGTCCTGCGCCCAGGCCAGCAACTGCGCATCGAGCAGTTCGGCCATGGTCAGCGACAGACCGTTCAAGGTCGCCGCTGCGTTCAGGGTGGCGAAGCCGATCCGGCGCCCGTTGGCGGCGACGCGTTCCTCGAACAGGACCGGCGCGGCGACTGCTTCGTTTTCGAGCACGGCGTTCATGCGTTCTTCCACTGCGGCGCGCGCTTTTCCAGGAAGGCGAGCACGCCCTCGGTCTGATCGGCGCTGTCGAACAGATCGACGAAGGCCTCGCGCTCGCGCACCAGGGCGGTGTCGTGGCTCTGGCTGCGGGTGGCCTGGATCAGGGCCTTGCAAGCGGCGACGCTGGTCGGGCTCTGCTTCTCGGCCTGCTTGGCCCACTGCAGTGCGCGCGCCTTGGCTTCGCCCTTGCCGACGACCTCTTCGACCAGGCCGATGCGCAGGGCGGTGGCGGCGTCGACGCGTTCGCCGAGCAGCATCATCCGCTTGGCCCAGCCTTCGCCGACCAGACGCGGCAGGTGCTGGGTGCCGCCGGCGCAGGGCAGCAGGCCGACGGTGGCTTCGGGCAGGGCCAGTTGGGCCTGCTCCTCGACGATACGCAGATCGCAGGCGAGGGCGCATTCCAGCCCTCCGCCCATGGCGTAGCCGTTGATCGCGGCGATCGACACGCCGCGGAACGCGCTGAGGGTTTCGAAGGCTTCGCCGAAGCGGCGTGCGGCCTCGCGCGCCAAGGCCTTGTCGCCGTCGGCGAACTGCTTCAGGTCGGCGCCGGCGCAGAAGAATTTCTCGCCTTCGCCGGTGACGACCAGGGCGTAGACCTCGCGGTCGGCATCGAGGTCGCGCACCAGCTCGCGCAAGGCGGCGAGGCTGTCGCGGGTCCAGGTGTTGGCCGGGGGATTGCTCAGGGTGACGACGGCGGTGTGGCCGTCGATGTCGAGCTTCAGTCCGTCATAGACCTTTCCGGTGTGCTGCTTGTCGGCACGGCTCATCGCAATTCCTCTTCGGTGTTCAGCAGATGGCGCGCAATGATCACGCGCATGATTTCGTTGGTGCCTTCCAGGATCTGGTGCACCCGGCAGTCGCGCAGCAGCCGCTCGATCGGGTACTCGCGCATGTAGCCGTAGCCGCCGTGGATTTGCAGGGCCTCGTTGCAGATGGCGAAGCCGGCATCGGTGGCGAAGCGCTTGGCCATCGCGCACCAGACGATGGCGTCGGCGCTGCCGGCATCGAGCTTGCGCGCCGCGGTATGCACCATCTGCCGCGCCGCGACCAGTTGCGTGGCCATGTCGGCGAGCTTGAACTGCAGCGCCTGGAACTCGGCGAGCGGTTTACCGAACTGGCGCCGTTCGCCGAGGTAACGACGTGCGGCGTCGAGTGCGCCCTGGGCGGCGCCGAGCGAGCACGCGGCGATGTTGAGGCGGCCGCCATCGAGGCCCTTCATGGCGATCTTGAAACCGTCGCCTTCGCCGGCGAGCAGATGCGCGGCCGGCACCCGCACGTTGTCGAACACCACGCCGCGCGTGGGCTGGCTGTTCCAGCCGAGTTTTTCTTCCTTGCGCCCATAAGCGATGCCGGCGCTATCGGCCGGCACCGCGAAGGCGCTGATGCCGCGTGCGCCGTCGCCGCCGGTGCGCGCCATCACCACCAGCATGTCGGTGGCGCCCGCGCCGGATATGAAAGCCTTGGCGCCGTTGATCAGGTAATGATCGCCGTCGTGCTCGGCGCGGGTGCGCAGGGACGCGGCATCGGAGCCGGCCCCGGGTTCGGTCAGGCAGTACGACGCCAGGCATTCGCCGGAGGCCAACCGAGGCCCCCAGAGGTCGCGTACGGCGGGCGAGGCGTGCGCGGTCAGCATCCAGGTGGCCATGTTGTGGATGCTGATGAAGGCCGCCGTGGACGGATCGAGCGCGGCCAGTTCCTCGAACACGACCACCGCATCGAGCCGGGTCAGGCCCGAGCCGCCGGCGGCTTCGTCGACGTACAAGCCGCAGAACCCGAGCTCGCCGGCCTTGCCGATGGCCTCGCGCGGGAAGATGCCTTGCGCGTCCCAGTGCGCCGCGTGCGGCGCCAGTTCAGCCAGGGCGAAATCGCGCGCGGCCTCGCGGAAGGCGAGTTGGTCTTCGCCGAGCTGCGACGGCGGTGGACTGACCGCCTGCAGGTTCATGACGGCGGCCATCACTTCAGACTGATCGTGGTGTTGACGCCGTGGCCGAGCGTGTCGTCGTCGAACCAACGCGCGGTGACCGTCTTGGTCTGGGTGTAGAACATCACCACTTGCTTGCCGTAGGGGCCGAGGTCGCCGAGCTTGGAGGCGCGCGAGCCGGTGAACGAGAACAGCGGCACCGGCACCGGGATCGGCACGTTGATGCCGACCTGGCCGACGTCGATGTCTTCCTGGAAGCGGCGCGCGGCCGCGCCGGACTGGGTGAACAGAGCGGTGCCGTTGCCGTTGGGATTGGCGTTGATCAGCTCGATTGCGGCTTCCAGGGTGGCGGCGGCGAGCACGATCAGTACCGGGCCGAAGATCTCTTCGTCGTAGATGCGCATGCCGGGCTCGACCCCGGAGAAGATGGTCGGGCCGACGAAGTTGCCGCGCTCGAAACCCGGCACGGACGGCTTGCGGCCGTCGAGTTCGAGCCGTGCGCCTTGCTCGACGCCGGAGGCGATCAGGCTTTCGACGCGTTCGCGCGCGGCGCAGGAAATTACCGGGCCGACATCGGTGCCGGGCTCGGTGCCGGCATTGACCTTGAGCGTGCGCGCCTTGGCGACCAGCTCGGGGATCCAGGCCTGCGCTTCGCCGACCAGCACCGCGGTGGAGGCGGCCATGCAGCGTTGGCCGGCGGCGCCGAACGCGGCGCCGGCGAGGGCGTTGAGGGTTTGCTCCTTGTTGGCGTCGGGCAGCACCACCGCGTGATTCTTCGCGCCCATCATGCACTGCACGCGCTTGCCCGCCAGCGAAGCGCGGTGGTAGACATGGGTGCCGACCTTGGTCGAGCCGACGAAGGACACCGCCTTGATGTCGGGGTGGTCGCAGATCGCATTGACCACGTCTTCGCCGCCGTGGACGACGTTGAGCACGCCCTTGGGCACGCCAGCCTGCAGCGCCAGCTCGACCAGGCGCATCGTCACCAGCGGGTCCTGTTCGGACGGCTTGAGCACGAAGGTGTTGCCGGTGGCGATGGCCATCGGGAACATCCACAGCGGAATCATCGCCGGGAAGTTGAACGGGGTGATGCCGGCGCAGACGCCGAGCGGTTGCAACAGGGTGTAGGTGTCGACGCCGCCGGCGACGTTGTTGGCCAACTCGCCGAGTTGCAGGTTGCCGATCGCCGCTGCGTGCTCGACCACTTCCAGGCCGCGGAATACGTCGCCTTCGGCGTCGGCCAGGGTCTTGCCTTGTTCGGCGGTGAGGATCGCGGCGAGCTCGCCCATGTGCTCGCGGATCAGTTGCTGGTACTTGAGGAAGATGCGCGCGCGCGCGCCGATCGGGGTCTTGCGCCAGCTCTTGAAGGCCTGGTGCGCCGAACGTACCGCGGCGTCGACTTCGTCCGCGGTCGCGAACGGCACCCGCGCCAGCACCGCCTGCGTGGCGGGGTTGACGACATCGCGCCATTGTTCGGATCGGGATTCGACGAATGCGCCGTCGATCAGCAGCTTGACCGTCGCGACTTCGGTCGCGACGCGATTCATATCGTTCATTGTTTCGGCTCCGTGTCGCTCACCCGCGTGACGGGGATTGCGGAGCAAGACAAGTCGGTTCCACGCAACGGACATCGCGTCGAGCCAGCCCGTCCGGTTGCCCACCGCAACACCCGAGGACGACATCGCATGCGATGCCCGCCACTGGCCGGTCTCCGGGCTTGCGAGCGATGCGGAGCGATCCGCATCACCCCGACACCTTCCCGCGAGATCGCAGTGGTATTGAGTCGGGTGTTCTCGCCTACCGTTGCGGGGGCAGCGCCGGAATGGAGTCTGACGACTCGCACCGGCTTCCCGTTTCACCCTGCTCGCCGGTACGGCGGCAGGACACCTGTGGCCGGCGGAGTGTAGGCGCCGGATCGAAAGCGGACAAGCTGCGCTGCGCAAAGCTGCGCGCTCGTTCGCACGACGGCGTGGTCGGATTGATTCGAACGCCGCATTCATCTTGTTGCTGCGTGGATGTGTGACGACTCGGCACCACACCGCACTGCGGCGAATGGAATGCAGGGCGAGCAATGCGCGATGTTTACTTGCCCGCGTGGGAGCGCGCGTGCGCCGCATGTCGGTCGCGACGGCGCCCACAATGTCGGCCGCGTTCGCCTGTGTGCGAGGTTCAGGCGAAACGCGTGGCATCGCTCGATACTGTGATGGGCAGCGTGTATTCCTGGAAACGATACGGGCGAAATGACTGGCGCGGCGGGGACGGCTGTGAACGGGGGCATCCGGGTCGGCATGGGCGTATCGCCACGATGGGGAGCATCGGTGGCGGTGGATCGGTTCGTCGTCGAGCGTCGGCGCTGAAGCATCCCACGGGCAGTGGCCGCGCGGGTGACATTCGCATGCCGTTGCAAGATCATGGCGTGAGCGCAACGCGGCATTCTCGAAGGAGCGGCACCCGATGACCAAACGCGAACGACGCAACGGAACCGAGCAGCCCAGTGCCGTGGCCTTGCGCGCAGGGTTGACCCGCGAGCAGCTGGACGCGTTGACGACCCTGGAGCATTTCCGCTGGGAACTGCGTTTCGTTCGGCGGCCGCTGTTCCTGGAGCCGATTCCGGTGGTGTTCCATCCCGATGGCGAGCGTTACGCGGTGCTGGAGGCGGACGGTTCGCTCAATGAGAACCCGGGGTTCGAGATACGCCGCTGAGGGGGTTGCCGGTGGCGCGGGTTGGTTCGTGTCCGTGGCATCGCGGTGGGGGCTCTGAGGGTAGGAGCGGCGCGAGCCGCGACCGCGCTGCTTCGGTCTCGCGGCGTATCGATCAAGCAAGACCAAGATCAGGATCAAACGCCAAAAGCTTCCGCCACTAAAGCGGCGGGTAACTTTCTTTTGTCTAAAGCAACAAAAGAAAGTCACCAAAGAAAAATGCTTTTGCTTTGAATCACAGGCCCACACGAGCGATGCCTCCGCGGGGATTTTTCATACGGGACATCCCTGTCCCGATGAAAAACGGCCTGCATCCATGCAGGCCGCCCTCCGGGTCTTCGATTACCTTCGCTAGTGCGAGACGTCGCACAACAACAGCAAAGGCCAAAGCCACGACCGAGGCCGGTATTTGACACTGCCTGCGAAGTATCGTCGCCATCCACAGTTCGTGGTCGCGGCTCACGCCGCTCCTACCCTTAGAGCGAGATTCGTCGTTGCCGTTGCCATTTAGAGCTTGGCGTAGCCATGCACTGGCGAGACCGATGGAGACCCGGAGGGCGGCGCGCAGGGATGCGCGCCGTTTTTCATCGGCACAGGGATGTCCCGTATGAAAAAGCCCCGCGTCGGCATCGTTCGTGCGGGCCCTTGACTCAAAGAAAAGCATTTTTCTTTGGTTATCTTTCTTTTGTTGCTTATGACAAAAGAAAGTAACCCGCCGCTTTAGTGGCGGAAGCTTTTGGCGTTTGATCTTGATCTTGCTTGATAAGTGCGCGGCAAGAGCGTTGCGGCGTGGTCGCGGCTCGTGACCGAAGGAAATCCAGTAGGACGCCGTTCCTACCCTGGCGATGGCACGCCGTTTCGATGAGCGACGGCGGCATTGTTGTCTCTGTGCGTCCCGCGGTCGCGACTCACGTCGCTCCTACAACTGCAGGCTCTGCACGGCATGAGCACGCAGTGCAGCGAATCCATCCCTGTAGGAGCGACGTGAGTCGCGACCGCAGGGTCTAGGCTTCGCGGCGTATCGCTCAAGCAAGCCCAAGATCGCACGCGAACGCGAACGCTATCGCGATCGATGCCACCTTTACCCCGGCCACATCACGGCGGAAACACGAACGGTGGGTAAGGCCCATAAAACGGGAAGCCCGGTTTTTCGTCGTTGGGCTGCAGCGAGGGATCGGCGTCGCCGGCCACGATCGGTCCCTTGTCGGCCGACGGTCCGGTCGGGCCGGTGGTCTCGCCGATGCCCAGTTCCTGGCCGCTGCCGCGTTCGCCCCACAGCACGTGGCCGCCATACCAATCCTGCGTGGTCACATCGACCGCCGGCTGGCCGGCCAGGTCGAAACGCACGCCGCCGCTCTTGGCCGAGTCGTCGATGCCCGGCGCCTTGGTTTCCCAAGAACCGGTCTCGGGGAAATTCGCATGCGAGCCCTGGCCGACGTAGGACACCGGGCGGCCGTCTTCTTTCGGCGTGTCCGCCCACGAGCGCTCGGCGTTCAAGCCGCCATGGGCGCTATAGCGCACCGCGGTCGGCTGGTATTGGTCGTCGAGCTGCACGGTGATCTTTTCCCAGTCGCCTTCGTGGTTCTGCACGTCGCCAAGGCCGGACGGGCCGTCGTTGTAGGAATAAAACAGGTGGTAGGTGATGGTGTTGCTTTCGGGGTCGTATTGGTAAAGGTTTTTGCTGTTGGCGAGGTCGCCGTCGCGGACGCCGTCGCCGAGTTCTTCGTTCTGGTGGTCGAGGAACAACTGGCTGTCGGCATCCTTGTTGTCGGGCCCGATGTCGGCCAGTTCCTGCGCCGGCACCTCGCCCAGCCCATGCAGTTCCTTGTCGCCCCAGAAGTCGCGTTCCTGCCGCAACGTCGATTGCTCGATATAGGTGTTCGGGTCCTGCAGGAAATTTTCTTCCTGTGGATGGAAGTAGAGGATCGGGGCGTAGCGCTGGGCGAGTTCCTGCTGCTGCACGGGAGTAAGCGGCGCCGGGGTGACCGGTTCGGCCGGCGGCAGGCATTGACGGGAGGGGCCGGAAATATCGGAGGGATACATGGCACTGCTCCAGTGCGCGGGAGGTCGCGGTACGAGTTTAGTAAGGCGGATCGGGCTGCAGCAGTCGGGCAGACCCTAGGGCGGGCCGCGCGAATGCGAATGCAACCGCGAAACCGGCAACCTGCCTCGCAGGGAGACCCGAATGCCCCTGCAGGACGGGCCGGACGCGGGGCCGTACGCAATCGAATCCACAGGAGCGCGGGCGAGCCGGGCGGGGGAGCGGGCACCTCAACCGGGCCAGCAGCGCGCCTTCCAACCGGCCACGTACGGTATCGATCTCTGTGGAAGAGGCGAGCTGTACAGAGTGTGACCGGGATTGACCGGGCAGGGCGGGGTGTGACCAAGAACGTCAGCAGTGTGACATCGGTCGCACGAAGTTTACGTATACTTAACAAGCAATATGCCGAATGTCACTCATTGGCATACTTTGTGCGTTTTTATGGCCTGCGCCCGGAGCCCCGGCACGCTATCGACCTTCCCTGGAACCCAATAATGCGAACGCTCACGAAGTCCCTTTTGGCCCTTTCGCTGCTCGCCGCCGTACCCATGCTCGCCCAAGCCGAGTCGCAGTACACCACCGGCACCGGCACCCCGATCACCGCCAGCGCCAAGCTGGACTTCCAGATCACGATTCCGAAGATCCTGTTCCTGCGCGTCGGCAGCGGTGCGGACTACACCACCAACACCACGGTCAACCAGATCGCATTCGTCGTGCCGGCCGCGCAGGTCGGTATCGGTGGCGCGGGCATCGCTGCCACCGCCGCCTCCGGCGACCTCAACGACGGCAAGGTCACCGCCAAGCTGGTCGGCAACAACGGCACCATCACCCTGACCTCGACCACCCTGGGCGCGTTGAGCAATGGCGTCGCCGGCGACACCATCTCCTACAGTCAGATCGAAGCGACCGAGGCCGTGCTGACCTCGGCGGCGGCGCTGCCGCATCCGACCCTGGCCGACGGCGCGACCACCACGACCACCGTGGTTCCGGGCACCGGCAAGCTGGTCAACCGCGACGCGACCTGGACCTACAAGTACAAGAACGCCAACGTCGTCGCTCCGGGCGTCTACGGCGGCGTCAACGCCAACAACAGCCGCGTCACTTACACGGCTTCGATGCCGTAAGCCGCAAGCCGGACGTCCCTTGCGACATTCTCCGTTCCCGCAACCGTGGGAACGGTCCCGGCTTGTCCCGGGGGTTGCGGGAACGGCCCCGGCTTGATCCGCAGCCGCGGAAAGGCTCCGGACCGCCCCGCGACCGCGGGAACGGTTCCGGTTCGCCTGCACCCGCGGCAACGGTTCCGATTTCAGAGGCCCGACATGGCTTTGTCCTTACGCCCGGCGTGCTGGGTGCTGCTCCTGCTTGCGCTGGGCTGGTTCGACACCGCCCAGGCCTTCGTCGTCACGATCTCGCCGGGCGCGCGCATGGTCTACCTGCGGGTCGGCAACGGCGTGTTCACCGGCAATTATTCCAGCGGCGGCACGCCCGGCCGCGGCGGAGCGATCAACAAAGTCTCGGTGACGGTGCCCGCGGCGGTGCTCGGCAACGGCACCGACCAGGTCATGACCACCGACGCCACCCAGGCCAACAGTTCCTACGACGGCTTCGCCTTCTGCAACGTGCCGGCGCAGATCTATGTCGGCGGTTTCTATCGTCTGCCCGGCAGCACCGGCACCGCGACCCTGACCGCGACCGCACCGGCGGCGGGCCTCAGCAACGGCGCCGGCAGTACGATCCCGTTCTCGCAGATCAGCTGGACCAGCAGCGGCAATAACGACACCGGCGCGCAGCCGATCCTGGCCGGCACTTTCACCGGCGGCCCGCAGACCCTTGCGAGTTTTCCGGTCAATACCTGGCGCGAAAGCTGCCACACCTTCCGCTACGCCAACGACGCCGTCGTCGCCTCCGGTACCTACACCGGCCAGGTGGTCTACACCTTGAGCGCGCCATGAAGCGCGTCATAGCAGCCTGCGCGCTGTTCGCCGCGATGTTGCCGTCGCAGGCCGGCACCCATCGCGTCGACGACAGCGCCAGCCAGGTCACCGCCAACACCTTGCGCATGCAGTGGGACTCGGTCGCGCCGCGCAGCGGCGAGCGGCCGACGGTGTCGGGCGCGCTGACCGTGTGGGTGCGTCTGAACCTCGCGCCGTGGCAAGGCCGCAGCGGCCGCGTCTATATGACCTTGCCGCCACAGGCGACCGGCCCGATCACCGCCACCTGGACCACCCAGGGCCGCTTGCTGCCGGGCACGCTGCGCGCCGGCGAACGCACCCTGGTCTACAGCGGCACCATGCCGGCCGGCCTGCTCGACGACACCATCCGCCTGACCATCCAGGCCGACGGACAGAAGCTGGTGCGTACCGAACAACTCAATTTCTCCTTCGAAATCGACGTGGAAGACCTCTGATGCGTACCGCTGTCCTGCGCCATGCCTCGACGTTTGCGGCGCTCGCGTTCGCGCTGTCGTCGATCGCCGGTCCGAGCTTCGCCCAGGGTTTTTCCGCCCTGGTTTCGCCGCCGCGCTTCGAAGACACGGCCAAGCCCGGCACCACGTACCGCAACGTGGTCGAGATCTCCAACATCTCCAATGCGGTCGGCCGCTACACCCTGAAGACCGCCGACTGGCATCTCGACGCGCAGGGCGCGGCGGTGTTCGACGAGGCGCTCGCGCCCGACAGTTGCCGGCCCTGGGTCGGCCTGGAAGCGGCGCAGATCGAGATCGCGCCGAACGGCAAGCGCCGTTATCGCTTCGAGGTGGTGGTGCCGGAACAGGCGGCGCCCAGCGAATGCCGGTTCGCGATCCTGCTCGAAGGCGCGCCGGAGATGGTCGGCGATCAGCTCACCGTGCCCGTGTCCGGGCGCATCGGCATCATCGTCTACCTGGGCATCGGCGAGGTCGCCGCGCAGTTGCAGCACGTCGCCAGCCAGGTGCGCGAGATCGACGGCCGGCGCCTGCCGGTGCTCGACATCCGCAACACCGGCAAGGCGCATACGCGTCTGGAAGGGCTGGTCGACGGCGTCGACGCGAATGGCCGCAAGTTCGCGCTCGCACCGTCCAGCCTGCCGATTCTTCCGGGCGAAACGCGTTCGATCGCCTTGGTGCCGGAAGGCGACGACCCGGCCACGCCGGCGCCGCCGATCGTCTATCCGCTGAGCCTGAAGGGCGCATTGGAATGGGGCCGTCAGCGCCTCGAACTCGACGTACGCATCGACAAATGAGACCCGCCCGACGGCTCGCCCGGCGCAGACTGGCGATCTGCGTCGCCTGTACGCTTGCGTCGGCCGCGCCTGCGGCGTTGGCGGCCGATGCGTCGGCGCCGGTCTACCGCGACCGCATCATCGCCGCGCAGGCGTTGGCGCCGCTGCCGCCCGACGAAGACGAGGTCGTCGACGGCGACGGCCTGCCGCGTTCGTTCCGGCTCGAGCTCAACGCGGCCTATACCGAGCGCGGCGACGAGCACTTCGGCGAGCAAGGCCTGGCCGCCGGCGGATTCTGGGAAACCGCGAACTGGGGCAGCCTGTCGCTCGACGCGACCGTCTTCCACAGCGACCGCGACCGCTTCGCCGACGACAGCGGTTGGGGCGGGGCGACGACCTTATGGCAGCGCAATCTGTTCGTCGACGGCGGTTGGCGTCTCGACAACGGCCTGGGCGTGATCAACACGCCGTCCTCGCAGTTGCAACGCAACCAATACCGGTTCTTCCTGCCGAGCGTGGCGATGGCCGGCCTGAGCACGCAATGGACCCGCGACGCCAGCGGCCTGAGCGTGTACGGCGCGGTCGGGCGCGCCGGGCTCTACAACGGCACCCGCGTGGTCGGTTTCGATGTTGCCGACGGCCACGTCGGCGCGTTCGGCGCGCAATGGCAGGGCGCGCCCGGTTGGACCCACGCGGTCTCGGCGCTGAGCACCGATGGACGCATCGTGCCCGACGACGTCGGCGAGCCGGGCCTGGTCGACCGGCCCAGCCAGGCCGCGCATTGGGCGAGCGCGTGGCGGTCCGATCGCGATGCGGTGCAACTGAACCTGCTCGGCAGTCACGACGGCGGCGGCAACGCCACCGGCGCCTGGATCGACGCGAGTTCGCGACGCGGCCGCTATCGCCACCACTACGGCCTGTTCTCGCTCGACCCGGGCCTGACCTGGGGCGCGTCGCCGATCAACCAGGACGTACGCGGCGGCTATTACCGGCTGGCCTATCAGTACGGCCGCTGGAGCTGGAACACCGGCGTCGACGACATCCGTTCGATCAGCGGCGCCGGCTTCGACGGCCAGTACGCGACTGCGTTCGCGCGCTACCAGGCGAGCAGCGTGTTCGGTTACGGCGCCAGCCTGAGCCTGCGTCACGCCGACGACGACACCTACGCGGCGCAGTTGTTCGCCGACCGGCGCAACGATTGGGGCCAGACTCGCGTCCAGTTCGATCACGCCGGCGGTGGAGGCGGAGTCGGGCGCAGCTGGCAGGCGAGCATCGACCAGGCCTTGCCCTTGCGCGAAGGCCGGCGTTTGTCGGTCTCGCTCGGGTACGGCGAATGGGGCGAGCGCAACGAAACCTCGTCCGGGCTTGCGGTCCGCACCACGACCCGCACCACGACCTTTTCGATGTACGGCGGCGTGGAGCTCGGCGACCGCGTGTCCGTCGACGGCACCGCGCGCTGGACCCACGGCGAAGGCCCGGCGGCGATGCGCGGCGTCGACATGAACCTCGGCATCAACTGGCGCATCGCACCGCGCTGGTCGCTGACCGCCGCGCTGTACCAGAGCCAGGGCTCGCAGCGCTCGCCGTTCGCGCTCGATCCGCTGATCGTCGACTCGCCGTTCCTGTCGCTGCCGCGCGAACGCTCGGCCTTCCTAACCCTGCGTTACGTGCGTCAGGCCGGCCGCGCGCTGCCGGTGATCGGCGGGGCACCCGGCTCGGCGGTCGGCAGCATCGACGGTTCGCTGTTCCTAGACGACAACGACGACGGTGTGCGCGCCGCGTCCGAACAGGCCGCGCCGAACGTGACTGTGGTGCTCGACGGCCGCTACGCGGTGCGCACCGACAGCAACGGCCAGTTCTCGTTCCCGCGCGTTTCGGTCGGCAAGCACACGATCGCGGTGATTCCCGACAACCTGCCGCTGCCGTGGGCGGTGCGCGACGACCGCGGCCTGCAGTCGATCGAAGTCGGCGTGCGGCGCAGCCAACGCGTCGATATTCCGGCGACGCGGCAGCGCTGAGGCGCAGCCGGCGGGCACCGCCTCGACGGTGAACGCCGCAGCGGTTGTTGGGCGTTCGTGAACGCCTGGGCGGTCGGGCACGACTTCTGCTTAACCTCATGGGGGCCACCGTCGTCCAAGGGCCGCCCCGATTTCGGCGGCGACGAGGTAGCGGACATGGGCAACAAGAGCAACGGCAACCCACGCGATGGCGGGCCTCAGCAAGGCCGGCCTCCGCACGGCCAGGGCCACCAACCCTTGCCCGGCGAGAATCCTGCGCAGGAAGGCGAGCACGGGAAGCGGAAAGTCCAGAACGCCGATTTGCCGCAAGGTGAGGGGCATCAACCCTTGCCCGGCGAAGACCCGCAAGACCCGGCCCCGAAGCGCTAGGTCCCGGCCGTCGCATCGGCGGCGCGGCGCGACCGATGGCAATGCGCGGGTGGCGTAGCGCACGCGTCGCGATGCGCGGGCGGAGCAGCGCAAAAAATAATAGTTGCGCGCTGACGGCCATTCATTGCGCCGAGCGCGCTGCGAACGTCATTGCCGCGACGTGAAGGCCGCCATCGCCGCGGTTCACGGCGGTCGAACGAAACGCGGACGACAATCCGCTTGCACTGCATCTTTCACTCACTGCGGAGGAGCATCGTGATCACTGCGAAAACCCTGATGACGCCGGATCCGGCGACCTGTTTCATCGGCACGCCGGTGCGGGAGATCGCTCGCCTGATGCTCGACCACGACTGCGGCGAGATTCCCGTGCTCGATGAGCAAAGAAGGCCGCTCGGTGTGGTGACGGATCGCGACATCGCGATCCGTATCGTCGCCACCGGCGGCGACGGCACCGCCACCGCCGGCGAAGCGATGACCTCGCCGGTCAAGACGGTGAGCGAAGACAGCGATCTGCAAGACTGCGTCGTCCTGATGGAAACCGCGCAGGTGCGCAGGGTGCCGGTGGTCAACGCCACCGGCGAACTCGTCGGCATCGTGTCCTTGGCGGATATCGCGCTGGCCGGCCAGAGCCGGGCCACGGCGGCGGTGATCAAGGAAGTGTCCACGCCCGCCGCCGCGCACTAGGCGATCGGTCTTGTCCATGCGCAGCGGACAGACATCGGGCCGAACTTGCCTGCGCATAAGCGAGTGCCAGTCGGAGCCAAGGCTCGTGCAGGCGCATGAGCCGGCTCGCGCATGCGCGTCGGCGTTGCGCTCCGGCCCGGGCAGGCGATGAACGAGTTCGATGCGATCGTGATCGGTGGCGGCCCGGCGGGCCTGACCGCGGCGACCTATCTGCGGCGCTTCCATCGCAGCTGTCTGGTGATCGACGCCGGCAACAGCCGGGCGAAGCGAATTCCCGAGAGCCACAACTGCCCCGGATTTCCCTACGGCGTTTCCGGAGTGGATCTGCTGGCGCGTATGAAACGTCAGGCCGAGGGCGTAGGCGCGCAGTTCCGTGCCGATTGGGTCGATGCCGTCGCCCATCGGGATGAACGGTTCATCGTGTCGGGGCGCGAAGGACGATGGCGTGCGCGAGCGGTGATCCTGGCCAGCGGCGTGCAGGACGAGCTGCCCGAGGTAGATTGGATCGAGGACGCGATCGCCTGCGGTGCGGTCCGCCTGTGCGCCGTCTGCGACGCCTATGAAGCGAGCGATCTGCGCATCGGCGTGTATGGCCCGCGCGCCCGGCTCGCGTCGCATGCCCGGTTTCTGCGCGGCTACTCCGAGCACGTCTTCGTCATTCCGTCCGATGCGTACTCGGCGGACGAGGCCGACGATCTGGCCGGGCTGACCGTACTGGCCGGCGGCGGCGAACTGGCCTTCGATGGCGAGCGCTGCAGCTATCGCGAGCCGGATGGCGCGACGACGCGCCTGGACACGATCTATCCCTACCTGGGCTGCGTCACCAATGCGCCGTTGGCCGCGGCGGTCGGCGCCGAGCTGAGCGCGAGCGGCGAAATCGTCGTCGACGCGCATCAGATGACGCGGGTCGCGGGCCTGTATGCGATTGGCGACGTCGTCAGCGGCCTCAACCAGATCTCCGTCGCCGTCGGGCAGGCCGCGATCGCGGCCACGCACGTGCACAACCGTCTGCCGGCGGCGATCCGGGCTGCGCAGGCATGACGGTATCGCCCGATGCGATCGGTTGGCTGGCATCGGCGGTGCTGATCGCCACGCTGATACGGCAGATCGTCAAGCAACAACAGGACAAAGAGGCCGCAGGCGTTTCGAAATGGCTGTTCATCGGCCAGTGCGCGGCCTCGGCCGGGTTCGTGGCCTACAGCATCCTGGTCGGGAATTGGGTGTTCATCGTGACCAACAGTGCCGTGCTCGCGACCGCGATCGTCGGCCAGGCGCTCGTCGCCAAGCGCAAAAAAGCGAGGTCGCAGGCGTAGGCGCATGCAGGCAGCGGATGAACGAAGCCGGTCGGTCACGACGAGCGGATAGGCCGCACGAGCGTCCGCTGCGGATTGCCTGTACTGGCGTTGATGTCGAACGGCCGTTCACGTCCACCGAATGAAGCCGATTCTATGGTCGGGGCCTGTTCCTCTGTCGTGGTGATCACATGGCCAGCAAGAAGGCATCCAAGTCGCCCGGGAAATCCGTAGACCGCTCGGTGAAGCGCTCGCCTCGTCCCGCCTCCACCGCCTCGATGGGGGCGGCGGCGGCCGAGCGTACCGCAGCGCGACAGCGCAGCATCCAGAAGAACATCGATGCGAACCAGGACCCGTCCGCCTCGAAGAAAGCCTCCGGGAAAACCGCCGTGCAGGCCGGGCCGCATAGCCAGCCCGAGAACCCGCTGCCGAAGCAGCATCTGCTCAAGCCCGGCCGCGAGAGCGATCTCGTGCCTGCGCCGAAGTTCGCCGCCGAAGGCTATCTGGGCAGCGCCAAGCTCGACGGCATGGTCGCGATCGTGACCGGTGGCGACTCCGGCATCGGACGCGCGGTGGCCGTGTTGTTCGCCCGCGAAGGCGCGGATGTGGCGGTGCTGTACTTGAACGAGCACGAAGACGCCCTGGACACCTGCAGATACGTCGAGCGCGAAGGGCGCCGCGCCTTGGCGATCGCCGGCGACGTGCGCGACCCGAAGTTTTGCGAAGCGGCGGTCGCCCAGACCGTCGCTGAGTTCGGGCGCCTCGACGTGCTGGTCAACAACGCCGCCTTCCAACTGCATGCGCAGTCGCTGGAAGAGCTGAGCGACGCGCATCTGCAGGAAACCCTTCAGACCAATATTGCCGGCTATTTCCATATGGCGCGCGCTGCCTTGCCGCATCTGGGGCAGGGCGCATCGATCATCAATACCGGCTCGGAGACCGGCATCTTCGGCAGCAAGCATCTGCTGGATTATTCGGCGACGAAAGGCGCGATCCATGCGTTCACGAAGTCGTTGGCGAGCCAATTGCTGCCGAGAGGGATCCGGGTCAACGCGGTCGCGCCCGGCCCGGTCTGGACGCCGTTGAACCCGGCCGACAAACCGGCCGATGCGGTGGCGAAATTCGGCCAGGACAGCGACATGGGGCGACCGGCGCAGCCGGAAGAAATTTCGCCCGCCTACGTGTTCCTCGCCGCGCCGATCTGCGCGTCGTACGTCAACGGCGTGATCCTGCCGGTCATGGGTGGGCCCCGGGGTTAGTTCGCACGCAGGGCACCGGTTCGGCGCATGGCTGAGCTGCGAGCTCGGCGCGAGCGCCCGCGGCCGCGCATTGTCTGAACGCGCGTTCTCGCCGACACGTCGCGCGCCCGCGCGACCCTCACGAGCTGTTGGCGAGGTCTGCGGAATAGTCGGCCTGTCCGTTCTGCGTCATGGTTCGATCACCGCCAAGGAGCCGCCGCAATGAGCGCCACCCCGAGCACTTTGACCCGCACCGCGCAACTGGTCGGCTTTTTGCTCAAGTACCGAAACTCGGGCGTGTTCACCGGGTTGGACTGGGATGCCGCGACCGACCTCGACGTGGAGGTGCCCGAAGAGGGACGGCCGGCGGATTTCGTACGCGACCTCGAAGCCCTCGGGCCGACCTTCATCAAGATCGGCCAGGCCTTGTCGACGCGGCCGGACATGGTGCCGCCGGCGTATCTGGCGGCGCTGGAGAAAATGCAGGACGACGTTACCGCCTTGGATGCGGCGACCATCGAGGCGGTGGTCGAGGCGGAACTGGGGGTGCGGCTGCACAGCGTCTTTCCGGGATTCGACGCCAAGCCGCTCGGCTGCGCGTCGCTGGCGCAAGTGCATCGCGCCACCCTGCGCGACGGCCGCGAAGTGGCGGTCAAGGTGCAGCGGCCCAACGTGGCGCAGCTCATCCGCGGCGACCTGGACACCTTGCAGATGCTCGCCGCGAAAGCCGATCACAACACCCAGGTCGGCAGGCGCCTGCATTTCGTCGATTGGGTCCAGGAATTTCGCAAGACGGTCATGGACGAGTTGGACTATCGGCTCGAAGCCGATCATCTCGAACGTTTCGGCGAGCACCTGGCCAAGTACCCGATGCTGGTCGTGCCGCAACCGCTGCGCGACCTGTCCAGTGCGCGCGTGCTGACCATGGAACTGGTGACCGGCAGCAAGGTCACCGAACCGCTCGGGCTGCGCCGCACCGAGCATTCCATGCGCCCCCTGGTGGTCGATCTGTTGCGCGGCTACCTCGACCAGATGTTCGTGCATGGCGAGATGCATGCCGACCCGCATCCGGGCAACCTGCTGATCACGCCCGATCACCGGTTGGCGATATTCGACCTGGGCATGGTCGCGCACATCCCTCCCAAGATGCGCGGGCGCTTGTTGAAACTGGTGTTCTCGGCGGTGGACGGGCGCGGCGAAGCGGTGGCCGACGAACTGATCGCCCTGGGCGTGCGGCTGCACGATTTCGACGAGGGCCGCTTCGTGCGCGAGGTCGGGCAACATGTAGCGCGCTATGCGGCGCACGGCCATTCGCAGGATTGGTCGGAAGGGCGCCTGTTCCTGCACCTGAGCCGCCTCAGCGCCTTGTGCGGCTTGCGCACCCCGCCCGAGTTCAATCTGCTCGCCAAGACCCTGCTCAACCTCGAAACCGTCTGCGTCGCGCTCGACCCCGAGCTGAGCCTGAAGGCGACGGTCGAGGATCACCTGCAAGGTCTGTTGCGCGACCGTCTGCTGCAAACCTTGTCGCCGGCGAACCTGGCGAGCGAAGCGATCGAGCTGCAGTCGCTGCTACAGGATGCGCCGCGCAAGGTCGGTACCGTGCTGTCGCTGCTCGCCGAGAACCGCCTGCAGATGCGGATCACCGGTTGGCAGGATTCGGCGATCATGGAGAACCTGCAGAAGATCGCCAACCGCATCGCCGCCGGCATCGTCGTCGCCGCGCTGCTGATCTCCAGCGCGCTGTTGCTGCGCTCGGGGGTGGGGCCGTTTCTGTTCGGCTATCCGGCCTTCGCGCTGCTGTTGTTCGTGGTCGCGGTGGGGCTCGGGCTGGCGATCGTGGTCAGCGCCTTGCGCAACGACAAGAAGCCGCGGCCGCGCGAGGAGCGCGGCATGCGTTCGTGATTGCGCTAGAACCTGTTCGTAACGAAGCAGGCGCCACCTGAACGATCGCCACCATGGAGTGTTGCGTTGCGATGCGCCGCGGTCGAATGCTCAGGGCTTGCTGACTGCTTCAGTTTCGCCGCGAATTTTCGCCAATGTTAATGCTGTCTTCGCGCCTCGGCGACGCGCTGCACATCCTTCGGGGAGGATGCTTGCAGGCATTGCACACGGCCATCAAGGCCACACGAGGAGACGACATGTCGAATTCAAACGAGCCGCGCGATCTCAATCGCGACCCCATCAGTGGTACACCGGGATCGCATCCAGTCGGCGTCGGCTTGGGCGGCGCCAGCGGCGCCGCGGCGGGCGCGATCATCGGCGCCATCGCCGGACCCATCGGCATGCTGGTCGGCGGCGGCGTGGGCGCCATCGCGGGCGCAGCGGCGGGTAAGGGCATCGCCGAGCGCATCGATCCGACCGGAGAGTCCGAGTACTGGCAGAGCGCTCATGCCGAGCGGCCTTATTACGACGCCAAGTACGATTATGCGACCGACTACGCGCCGGCCTATGCTTACGGCGCCGAAGCCCGCTCGCGCCTGAACGATCGCCCCTGGGACCCGAGCATCGAGGCGGAGCTGGAGCGCGATTGGGCCAGTACGCGCAATCAGTCTCGGCTCGATTGGGCCGATGCGAAGCCCGCCGTCCGCGACGCCTGGGACCGCACCGAGCGGACTTACCGTACTTACGACGCAGCCGACCGCTACTACGAATCCAGGTTCGATGAGGCGACTTATCGCGAAAAGGACGTCGGCTACAACGATTATCGGCCGGCCTATCGGTATGGCGTGCAGGCGCGCCACCAGGCAGCCGGACGCGAGTGGGACGACAAGCTCGAAAACGAGCTGGGCCGTGGCTGGGATAAGGTCAAAGGCCAGTCGCGACTCGGCTGGGACAAGGCCAAGGCGGCGACGAAGGACGCTTGGCATAGCGTCGAACGGGCGCTTCCGGGCGACGCCGACCGTGACGGTCGCTAACGGCTGAGGCGATCACGTTGCCGGCGCCGATTCGGCGCCGGCAACGCTTCGATTCGGGACTCGTCGCCTATCGATCCGGCGGCGGCATCGGCATGGTTCCGTTGCAGGCTGTCGTCCCTGTGCGCACTATCGATTGCTCAGCATCTGGCGCCGATCGTACGCGCACTGTAGGACGCCCCAGACGTCAGAGGAGTTCCATGTCGACCTCATTGCATATCGACAATGCGTTCACCGGCATTGGCGAGGGCGTGGCCTTGGTCCAACAGTCGCGCCAGCTCGAACTGCTGATCATGGGCGTGGTGGATTACGCGATCTACATGCTCGACCCTAACGGCAACATCGCGAGTTGGAACTCGGGCGGTGCGCGCATCAAGGGTTACGACGCCGAGGAAGTGATCGGGCGTCACTTCTCCATTTTCTATACCGAAGAAGACGTCGCCGCCGGCGTGCCCCAGGCCGCATTGGCGCGCGCCGCGCAGACCGGCCAGTTCGATGCCGAGGGCTGGCGCGTGCGCAAGGACGGAACCCGCTTCTGGGCCAGCGTCGTCATCGATGCCATTCGCGAGGACGGCGAGCTGCTTGGTTTCGCGAAGGTCACCCGCGACATCACCGAGCGCAAGCATGCCGCGCAAGCGCTGGAAGAGGCGCAGAACGCGCTGCTGCAGGCGCAGAAGCTGGAAGCGGTCGGGCAACTGACCTATGGCATGGCGCACGACTTCAACAACCTGCTGACCGTGGTGGGGCACAGCCTGGACCGTCTTCGGGTGGTGCGGCACGACGACGAGAAGTTCGATCGCACGACGACCACCGCGCGCCGCGCGCTGGACCGCGGCACGCGCCTTACCAAGCAGTTGCTCGCATTCTCGCGCGGACAGGTCCTGCGACCCAAGGCGGTCGACGTCAACGCCTTGATCCGCGATGCCGAGGTGCTGTTGAGCCGCGTCTGCGACGAACGCATCGAGTTGTCCCTGGATTTGTGCGCCGGCACGGCGACGATCCAGGCCGACCCGACCCAACTGGAGGCGAGCCTGCTCAATCTGATGATCAACGCCCGCGATGCGGTCGCATCCGCCGGTGGCCGAATCCGGGTGTCGACCGAGATCCACGATGAGCATCTGCGCATTTCGGTATCCGACAACGGCAGCGGCATGACGCCGGAAGTGGCCAAGCGCGCCACCGAACCGTTCTTCACCACCAAGGATGTCGGCAAGGGTTCCGGCCTGGGTCTCAGCCAGGTCTACGGTTTCGTCAAGCAGACCGGCGGTGCCTTCGAACTCAAGTCGTCTGCCGAAGGCGGCACCAGCATCGTGATGCACTTCGCTTTGAGCAGCTTGATCGAGGCGCCGTCGCAACCGACCGTGCTGCTGGTCGACGACGACGAGAACATCCTGGATGTGGTGCAGGAGAGCTTGCGCGATGCGGGCTATTCGGTCGTTACCGCGGCGAACGGTGCGCAGGCGCTGCAGATACTGAATGAAGACGCCGGCAGGATCGACGTCGTATTCAGCGACATCTCCATGCCCGGCGGCATGTCGGGTATCGAATTGGCCAGGCATGCCTACGAAGTGCGTCCGGCCCTGCGGGTGATCCTGACCTCCGGATACTCGCCGAACTGGCTGCCGGAGTTTCCGCCGAACTGCGAGTTCCTGCCGAAGCCCTACGAAATGTCGGACCTGGATCGCCGCCTGCGTCGAAAGCGCCGCCCAACCGATCAGGCGACGCTTTCGACGTAGCTATCAGCGGAAGACTTCGCCATTTGAGCGAGTCTGCGCGATGCTCCCCGGTTGGGGTTCTGTCGCGGTTGGAGAGAGGGTAGACGCCTCACGACGACAGCGATGGCCGTTGCTGCCAGTGCGGGTGCTGCCAGCGCGCGCGACCGGCGCATCGTTGCGCCGGTCGCGGGACGTCATGCAGCGGCTAGGCTACCGGGCCGCGGCCGCGGAAGAACGAAATCGCGGCCAGAACCAGAAATACGACGAACAGGATCCATGCGATGTTGCTGGCGGCGCCGGCGATGCCGGTGAAGCCGAGGACGGCCGCTACCAGAGCGATGACCAGAAAGACTACGGCGTAGCTGAGCATTTCATTCTCCTCACGATGTCGGTTGATATCGACATTGAGCCATGTCGTGTTAATGGCCGGTCGCGCGGCGAAGTGCGGGGGTTCACTGCATCGAAACAAAGACGCGGCGGCCTTCACGCTGCACGCACATGGCGGTCGATGGCTTCGAGTCTTGCCGGCCGGCGGACGAGCGAAGCTGAACTGTTCACGGCTTGTTGGCTTCGATGCGGCCGCGCAGATTCGGGTCCTGACACGGTGCGGCGAGCGGCCCGCCATCGGCCATCAAAGGCTGCGCTCGTGTTCGCATGCCCTGAGCCTGTGCCTGAAGTAACGCTGCTGCAGCGTCGTCTGCAGGTTGTGCAATGCCAGCTCGATGCGGAACGGCGTGCGCGGATTGCGGTCGAGCAGGCGGACGATATGGAAGCCGACTGGCTTGACGCCTTGTTTGTGCACGTAGATCTCGAAGCCGCGATAGAACGGATCGGCGAGTTCGGCGTCCAGCCGGGCGATCGTTGCTTGCGTTTGCGCGGGAAGACTGGCGCGCAGCGCCGGATCGCGCTCATACAGCAAGCGCTCGAAGAAGCGCTTCGACCGGTACGGCTGCAAGGAACGGGCGAGCCGCCATACTTCGCGATTGCGCCGGTTGTAGAACTCGAAACCGCCGTGCTTGCGCAAAGCGTCCGCGGCATGGGCGTCGACGTCGTAGACGACGAAGTTCTCGGCCTGGTTGTTGATATCGTCCAGGCTGCTGCGGTCGAACACATGGAACACGAAACCCGGGCGCCCCATGAAGGCCTGGCGGCCCTGGCGCGCGGCGGCGACGGCGCGACCGTCGTGGGTATAGCGGCCCGCCGAGCTGCCGAGCAGGATGCTGCGGGTGGAATGCAGGCGGTTGAAGGTGCCGATGACGATCTCGTCGGCATCGAACTCGGCATCGAAACCGTCCATGCCATACAGCTCGGCCTGGGCCGCGTACTGGGCGATCTGCCGCCCGAGCCCGCATTCGCCGCGGACCTGTCCGCTGTAAAAACCCTCGATCGCGCGCGAGTTGGCGCCGCGGGGACGGTAGCCGCGGCCGAACAAGGAGACCGGTCTCCAACCGTCTCGCGCCGAGCCGCTGGCGCCGAAGCCGATCCAGCCCAGTTGTACGGCCGAAAAGCGAAAGCCTCGGTTGGCCACTAGGCGGTCGACCGCCCGCCGCGTCGCCGCACCGAGCGCGAAGTCGTACGCGCAGGCCGTGGCCGGATGCGCCAGCAGTTCGTCGTGGAGCCGATCGCGTGCGCGGCGGTCGAGGCCGACGGGAACCGCGACGCGCAGGTCGCCCGCCGCCTGGGCGTCGGCCAGATCCGCGCGATCGCAAGGCGCGCCGGCTCGGATCTCGACCTTGCCGGCGGATGCCGGACGCAGCCGCCAACCCAGGTCCTGCAGCAGCTCTGCCTTGCAGTCCGGCGCCGCCGCCCAGGCCGTGGCGGTCACGGCCTGGGTAAACGCCATCGCCGCTACGGCGATGCAGCGCAGGCGCGATGCGCGATGAGGGGCGAGGTCACGCAAGCGTTCGCAGCGTGGGTTCGCGGTCCCATTGCCGGACCTTGGCGAGCTTGACGAAGGCCGCGGTCTTGTCGGCTGCGACCACGCCCGCATCCGGCTCGATCCCGGCTGCGCGCAGCAGGTGCTGCGCGCCGGCATCCAGTGCGATCGCCTTGAGGTGGCCGTAGGCATCGCGGACGAAGTCCACGGCTGCGGCTTCCTTCGCCAGGCGCTTGCCGGCGGCGTCCGACAGCACCAGCGCGACCGCGTCGAACAGCAGCGAGGGCGTGCCGGCCAATTGCCCGTCGGCGGCAAGGTGCTTGCCGTCGCTGAGCTTGGCGCCGCCGACCTTCGGCGCCACCAGCTTGACCCGCGCGCCGGCAGCTTCGACCGCCTTGCGCAAGGCCTTGATGGCGGAGGCATCGGAACCGTCGTCGATCAACACGCCGATGCAACGCCCGGCCAGGGTGTCTTTCATCTTGCCGATCAGCTGCAGCATCGGCGACGGCGGCAGATCGACCGGCTCGACCGCGGTCGGCGGCGCCGGCGGCAGGCGTTCCAACCCCAACCCGGCCGCGACGCGCTTGGCCAGGTCGGGGTCGACGTGGCGCAGATGCCCGACGATGGCTTCGCGCACGTGCGCGGTGCCGACTTTGGACAGCTCGAACACCAGCGCCGAAGCCATATGCGCTTGCTCGGGCGCGCTCTGGCTGCGGAAGAACAGCCTGGCCTGGGAGTAGTGGTCGGCGAAGGTTTCCGCGCGGATCCGCCCCTTGCTGCCGTCCTCGCTCGGCGCGGCGGCGCTGCGGAAACCGGCCGGCGTTTCGCGCGGCGAATTCGGATCGAGCGAACTGGGCTCGTAATTGACTCTGCCCTTGGGCACGCTCATCTGCATATGGCCGTCGCGCTGCAGGTTGGCGAACGGGCACTTCGGCGCGTTGATCGGCAACTGATGGAAGTTCGGCGAGCCCAGGCGCGAGAGCTGGGTGTCCTGGTAGGAGAACAAGCGGCCCTGCAACAAGGGATCGTTGGAAAAATCGATGCCCGGCACGATATGCGACGGGCAAAAGGCCACTTGTTCGGTCTCGGCGAAGAAATTGTCGGGCCAGCGATCCAACACCATCCGCCCGATCACGGTCAGCGGAATGGTTTCCTCGGGGATGAGTTTGGTCGGGTCGAGGTGATCGAAGGGCAGGGCGTCGGCCTGCTCCTGGGTGAACAACTGCACGGCGAGCTCCCATTCGGGGAAATCGCCGTTCTCGATGGCCTCGAACAGGTCGCGCCGATGGAAATCCGGATCGGCGCCGGCTAGCTTGACCGCCTCGTCCCAGAGCGTCGACTGCAGCCCCAGCTTGGGCCGCCAGTGGAACTTGACGAAGGTCGAAGCGCCCTTGGCGTCGAGCAGGCGGAAGCTATGCACGCCGAAGCCTTCGATCATGCGCAGCGAACGCGGGATGGTGCGGTCCGACATCGCCCACATGATCATGTGGATCGCCTCGGGGGTCAGCGAGATGAAGTCCCAGAAGGTGTCGTGGGCGCTGGCGGCCTGGGGAAAACCGCGGTCGGGTTCCATCTTCACCGAGTGCACCACGTCGGGGAATTTCATCGCGTCCTGGATGAAGAACACCGGGATATTGTTGCCGACCAGGTCCCAGTTGCCCTGTTGGGTATAGAACTTCACCGCGAAGCCACGCACGTCGCGTGGGGTATCGATCGAGCCGGCGCCGCCGGCGACCGTGGAAAAGCGGCAGAACAGCGGGGTGCGTTGCCCGACCTGGGTCAGGATGTCGGCGGTCGTGTACTTCTTCAGCGAACGGGTCAGTTCGAAATAGCCGTGCGCGGCCGATCCGCGTGCGTGCACGATCCGCTCGGGAATGCGCTCGTGATCGAAGTGAGTGATCTTCTCGCGCAGGATGAAGTCTTCCAGCAGGGTCGGGCCGCGCTCGGTGGCGCGCAGCGAGTTCTGGTTGTCCGACAGCGGCAGGCCCTGGTTGGTCGTGAGCGGCGGGTGACGTCCGGAGGCGGACTGATGCAACTCGTCGCCGTTGCCGCGAGTGTCGCGGTCGGCCTTGGTTGGGTTCGATGCCGAGGCGGAAGCCTTCTTAGTGGCCATGGAGCTGCTCCTGAAGGAAAGGGGCGCCGATGCGCGGGCGACACCCGATCCTGCGCCCGCGAAAGTTAAGGCCGTGTGGCACCGCGCGCGTTCATCGCGTCGTGGCAGCGAGGATCGCCGCTGCGAAAGCCGAGCCGATGCGCGTCACAGCTGGCTTTTCAGGGGCAGGATGAATTTCTCCGCGAAGCGCTCGGTCCACGGGCGATCCTGCCAATGCGCCAGTGTGTACGGCGTGGCCTGGGTCAGATCGGCCTCGAACACGGTGGTCATCCGCTCGGCGAATCCGCTGTCGTAGATGTTGAGGCTGGCTTCGTCGTTCAGCCGCAGCGAGCGCATGTCGAAATTCGTCGACCCGACCGACACCAGGTGCCGATCCACGATCAGGGCCTTGACGTGCATCATCGTCGGGTCGTACTCGTAGAACTCGACTCCGGAGAGAAGCAAGGGCTCCCAGCCGGCCTTGGACGCCAGGCGCACGGCATCGGAATCGGTGTGCTTGCCCGGGACGAGAATGCGGATGCGTACCCCGCGATGGCGCGCCGCCATCAAGCCCTGGACGATCAGCTCGTCGGGAACGAAATACGCCGCGGCCAGATCGATCGAGCGCGAGGCGGCGGCGATCGCCATGAGGTACATGAGGTGCATGCTGTCGCTGCCGCCGCCCGGCGAGCTGAGAAACATCTGCGCATTCATGTGGCCGACCGGACGCAGCGGTGGGTAATACTCCGGGCCGTTCAGCACCTGCCCGGTGGTCTTGATCCAGTTGTCGCTGAAGGCCGCCTGCATCTGCGCGGCCACCGGTCCGCGGACCATGAAATGGCTTTCGCGCCAATGCTCCGGGTCCTGGGCGTGGCCGAGCCACTGATCGGCCACGCCGACGCCGCCGGTGAACCCGATCGCCCCGTCCACGACCAGAATCTTGCGGTGGGTGCGATTGTTGATGCGGTCCAGGCTGTGCCAGGCGATCGGCCGATAGTGCTGCACGCGCACGCCGGCCTGTTGCATCTGTGCGAGCTGATCGGAGTCCATCTTGCTGCTGCCGAGCCAGTCGATGGTGACGTGCACGCGCACGCCGGCGCGGGCGCGTTCCGACAGGGCGGCGCTGAACTGTTTACCGATCTCTCCGGACCAATAGATGTAAGTCTCGAAGGTGATCGTGCGTTGCGCCGAGCCGATCGATTTGAGCATCGCCGGAAAGATCTCGTCGCCGTTCTGCAGATCGACCACATGGTTGCCGGACAGCAGCGCCGGTCCGAGCATTACGCCCATCTCCTGGCGGAACTGCGGGTCGGTCACGGCGTAGCGATGCTCGGGCTTGCGCTGCAGGCGCTTTTCCGGCCCGGCCAGATTGACCGCCAGCCATCCCAGCAGGACCGTAATCAGAACGGTCGAGACGATCGCCGAGGCGACTTGCTTTCGAGTCCAGCGTTCAGACATGAGTAGCGACCGTGAAGGGCGACTGGCGGGGCGGCGCTGCGGTTTTGCGAAAGCAGCGCGTGCGGGGGGGCGAGGGCGCGGCGTTAGTCGGTATCGGGCGCGATGGCGCTTCCCCACGGTCCGAGCATCGGCCGCGCACTGTGGAGCCCGCGCGAAGTTCCGGCTGGGGGCGGCGCGGCGCGTGACGAGCGGTGCGTGTTGGGCGACGAGCAGGCATTGCGAGGCCGTTGCCGGCACAGACCCGTGTGGCGTAGCGGCTGGAAAATGATGCGGCAACGCAGCACAATCGCCACCCAGCCGATCGGCGAGCGCCGTTCTATTCGGTGCCGGGCCGCCGCGGAACGCGCGGCATCGGGCATGAAGCCATCAACGATCAGGGATCGACCGCATGAGTGCAATTCGTAATGCCGTCCTCGCCATCCTTGCGAGCCTGCTTGCGCTCGCGCCGCTGCGCAGCGGCGCGGCCGAGACTGTCGCCGCGACGCAAGCGTCGCCGGCGTCAGCCGATTGCCGGCGCCTGTTGCAGTTGGCGCAGTGCCTGGCTTCGGTCGAGATGAGCTCGAACTCTCCGCCGGACGAAGCCTATCGTGGGCGCTGGCAGCGTTATCCCGGCAACGAAAGCGCCGCGTCGGTGCAGCGCGACGGAAAAGATATCGAATTGATCGTGCTGGGCGATGGCCGCCATGTCGCGAAGACCGATTTCGAATCCACGGCCGTCGCCACGCCCGCCGAACTCGGCGCTTTGCTGGCCAGTACGCCGGTGATGTGGCTCGGCATACTGCTCGGCGAAAACTTCGAGCTGCCCTTGCCTGGTCGCGATCTCGATGCGGTGGGCGAAACCAGTTGGGCCTACGGCGTGGAAAAATACCGGGTGCAGGTCCAGGCGCAGGGCGAGGGGCGTTATCGCATCGACCTGGCCAAGACCGCCACCGTGGGCGGCGAAGCGCCTCCGGAACCGGCACCGCAGGCCGGCGAGTGCAGCGATGCCGAGGCCAAGGCCGGGCGCTGCGAGCAGCCCTTCGTCTTCAGCACCGCCGAGGACCGCGCCGCGCGCTTGGCCGAGTTGGCGCCGGTCGGCTCCGGGTTCACCGCGATCATCGGCCTGCAAGTGCAGACGCAGGCCTTACCGGATTCGTTGTCGCTGAGCGGTTGGACGTCCAGCGACGGCAAAGCCTACGCCACGCTCGGCGATGCCCGCCGCGCGGGGAAGCCGGCTGCGAAGGAGTGACCGAGACCCGGATCCAGGCGTGCGCGCCTCAATTCGGCAAGCGCACCGTCGGGTCGCCCAGCACCACCATCGCGAGGCGATCCATGGCCAGCAATTTGGCCTTGCGCGCCCGCGATTCGGCATCGTGTTCGTGGTTGTTGAAGGCCTCGATGGCATCGAGGTGGTCGAGCAGCAGGCCGGCGACGGCGTCGTAATAGCCGTCCATGGCCAGGCCGACCGGCGGACGCTGCGCCGAATGCAGGGCGGTGTACAAGGTGTCGACGATCAGCGCATCGGTCATGCGCTGGCCGGTATCGGGATCGCGCAAGGTCCAGTCGAAGGTCGGTTCGACATGGCCGATGAAGGCCGCCAACGGGCGTTCGCTGCCGAGCAGGGCGCGCGGTAACGGCGCGGTGCACGGGCCGATCCCGGCCACCGCGGCGAGCATGCGGCCGAGGCTGGATTGTTCGTCGACCAGGCCCTGGAAGGTCGACGGCCGGTCGGCGCCGGCCGAGCAGCAGGCATGCGCGTACCAGATCGCGCCGGCCGGGTTCCAGGCCCGCAGCAAGGCTCCGATGTCGAGCAAGGCGTGGTCGACGTCGAGCATCGCACCCAACTGCGCCTTGAGCTGTATGAGGTCGTGTAGCGGAAACGTGGCGCCGTGGCTGGAGCTCAGCACGAAGGCCGGCTGGCGTTGCTTCAGGCCGGCATAGAAGTCTTCCAGGCGTCCTTGCGCGCCGGTCAGCAGCAGCGGATGGAAACCATCGGCATCGAAGGCCTTGAACAGGGTCTCGGCGATGGTCTTGCGCATCAGGAAGGTGATGTCGGGATGGCCGTGATCCACCGCCCACAACAACGGCGCCTCGACGTCGCGCTGATGGCCCGGCCAATCGTTGAGCAGCGCATCGACGTAGCGCTCCAGGCCGGCCTCGTCGAGGTCGAGACGGCCGACGAAGGCATCGGTCTGCAAGCGGTACTGGAAACGCCAGGGAATCTGCTCGGGCGAGCCGACGATCAACAGATAGCGCGGCACCGCGGCGTCGCCGACCGTGCCGCGGGTGCCGGACAGGCGCAGGCTGGCCGGCCCGCGATGCGGGTAATAACGCTGCAGTCGGCCGTCCTTGGCGATCTCGGGGCGATAGCGGAACACCGGTGCGTTGCCGCGCGCGGCGATCAGCCTGCGGATCGCCGCCGGCGCATCGGCGGCGGCGGCCTTGTCGGCATCGCCGAGGCCGTCGCGATCGGGCAGGACCACGCCCCAGCCGACGCGCGGGTCCTGCCACTGCGTCAGGTCGAGCGCCGGCGCCGCGCCGCTGAGTTGACGCGGCGACGACATCGCGCCACGCAAGGCCCAGGCCGTCGCGTGTTCGGAGCAGGCGCCGCTGGCGACGGCATCGCCGCACCAGGCATTGCTCAGCAGCAACGCCAGCTCATTGTCCGCCGACATGGTCGAAGTTCCCGTCGGCGGAGGGCCACAGCGCCCGGGGCACGCCTTTTTCGGCGAGGGTGCGTTCCAGCGCTTCGATGCGTTCGGCTTCGCTGAACTGTTGGCCGGCGGTGCGCAGCCACCAGGCCGTGGTTTCGGCGCGGATGCGGAACTCGTCGGATTTGGCCTGCTCGATGCCGAGCGGACGAATGAAGACCTGGGCCTCGACGCCACGCACGTACAGCACCGGCAGGGACCACTCCGGCGAGGCCTGGGCGTCGCGGTTGCCGAGCTGGGAGATGGCGCTGCGCGCGTGGAACATGATCGGCGTCCATTCCAGGGTGGTGCTGGCGCGTTGCTTGAGTTCCTCGCGCGCGCCCAGCAGTGCGGCCAGGGCCTCGGGATAGAAGGCGCGGGTGAACTCGTAGGCGTCGTTGGCCTCGACCGGTTCCATCATCGCGACCACCGCCGGAAAGCCGGCCGACACGACCTGGTTGGCCATCGACTGCAGGCCGTTGCCGCCTTGTCCGCTGGAGCAGCAGTTCAGCACCATCAGCCAGGGATTGCCGAGCGACGCGCCGAGGGTCACCAGGTCCTGCGAGGGCAGGTTGATCGAGCCGGCGAGGGTGTCGGGGTCGTGCGCGGCGAATTGCACGTGATCGTTGGCGGTGGCCAGTTCCAGCCATTGCCCGGCGCTGCCGGCGTGGCCGTGGCAGAAGAAATGCAGGATGTTCGGCGACCACTGGCGGATGCGCTGGGTCAGCCGCGCCGCGGTCTCGTCGATCGCCGCCACTTCGATGTCGGCCAGGCCGGCCGGGTCTTGCTGTATTTCATCGCGGATGCGCGTGTGCAGGGCGGAGTCGCCGACCAACAGCTTCAGCAGCACCGGCAGGCCGTCCTGGCGCGCCGCCAGCACCGCATCGCGCAGCAGTTCCCACTCCTTGCGCTGATCGGCGATGCCGAGCGCGGAGATCACCGCCATCAGCCGCACCGGCGTGGTCAGTTCGCCGGGCAGGCGGCTGGGTGCATTGATCGGATCGATGATGCGGGCGATCGGCCAGCGCGGGTCGAGGGCCACGAACTGTTCGTTGCTGTCGCACAGCATCTCCCAGTTGATCAGCTCGGCCTCGGACGGATTGAGCATGACGAACAGAGGCCGGACCTGGGTCGGCAGGGTCTGGCTGAGGCTGTCGAGCACGCCGGAGATGCCCTGGTGCTGACGCAGGGCATCGCGCACCATGCGCCCGCGCGCAAGCACCGCGGTCTGCGTGTCCAGGCCCGGCAACTGGTCGGCGCGCAGTTTCACCCGGCCCAGGGCGCGGCCGCCGTGGACCGGGAACGGCGCGCGCACCACGCTGGCGATCAGGTCGTCGTCGAGGATATCGACCGAGAGGATGGTGCGCTCGTTCATGGCGCGTCCTCGAGTTCGTCGGAGTCCGACAACTGCAGCTTGCGCTGCTCGATGTCCAACTGGGCCTTGCGGATGCGTCGATCCAACGGCGATTCGGTCGCTTCGCCGGGCAATTGTTCGACCTGCAGTCGGTAGTCCACGATCTGGTCCATGCGTTCGATCTGGGCCTGCAGCAGCGCCTGTTCCGCGGAATCGGCTACACCGAAGCCGATAGCGAAACGGTCTTCGATACCGGCCTCAGCCGGCGCTTGGATCGGCGCTTCGACCGCGGCCTCGACGGCGGGCGGCGCATCCTGTTCGATTTCGACCAGGCGCTGCTCGATCTCGCCGTGGATGCGGCGGCGCTCGATATCGCCCACCGCCTGCCGCAGCAGGTCGATCGTGTCCATGGCCGTGTCCAGGTCGCGCTGGACGATGGCTTCGGGAAGGATTTCGTCGCGCATCGCCTGCTGGTATTGCACTTGCACTTGTTCGGCCAGGCGCTCGGTCGCGGCGGTGACCGCGGAGATGCTTTTGCTGGCGGCCTGGACGAAGGAGGGGCTGCGCGTCGCGGATGCGGCGGCCGACAGCGGCAGCGACTTCAAGGCCGAATCGCGCTGGGTGTCGTTGCGCGAATACAGCTCGATATGGCTGCGCACCTGCTCGGACAACTCGCTGTCGTCGGAGGCGCCGCGCGTCGGCGAGACCAGATAGGGCTGGCAATACAGATAGACGGCGCGCGAGCGCGGCGGCGGTTGCGCCGACTGCGCGTGGATGAAGCGATAGCTTTGCGCCAATGCCGTCGGCGCATCGTAGGCCGCATTGAACAACAGCATCGGCCCCGGCAGCGATTGCGCGATTTCGTCGGCCAGTGCGCGCAGGCCGACCGGGTTGTGGTTGTCGCGCGAGGCCGAGAACGCGGTCGACCAGGCGCCGACCTGGGTCAGGAAGCTGGTGAGCTCGCAGGCCCCGACCGGGCCGGCCAGATAATTCTCGGTGCGGCCCAGCGGCGACTGCGCCAGCAGCATGGCTCCGGACGTGCCGGACAGATGGCCGTGACAGACGAAGTGCACCGCATCGGTGCTGTAGGGCTTGAGCGCCTGGCGCATCCACAGCAGCCAGGGCGAACGCAGCGTGCCGCTGCTGTCGAGCAGGCGCGAGGACGGGTCCTCGACGACGAAGCGCTCGGCATCGGCCGGCGGGTGCAGGATCAGTTCGGCCGAGCCCGGCGACAGATGCCGTACCGGTTCGCCCATTTCGGCGTCGGCGAACACGTGCAGGCGCACCGGCCGGTCGATGCCGGACACGATCGCCTGGATCGCATCGACCAGGCCGTCGCGGATATGGGCGTGTTCGCAGTTGAGCGGCGCGCTGGCGCAGACGGCGATGTCCAACATGGTCGCGCTTTCGCGCGGCGGCGGGAAAATGAAATCCGGCAGCATCAACACCGGCGTCTGCAAGGCGTCGACCAGCAGGCGTTCCCACGGCAGGAAGCGCAGCGCGCCGTAGGGTTTGGCCAGGTGAATCCACAGCGGGCGTTGCGGCGCCGCGTGCTGCAGCCAGACCGAGTGCAGGCTCGGCAGCAGGCGTGGCGCTATATGGAACTGCGACTCGTCCGGCCGCGTGCGTAGGTCCGAGGCGATCGACGGCGCCAGCCCCCATTCCTCGAGGCCGCCCTCCCACAGCGGCAGGCTCTGCAGCCTGCCGCAGGCCTGGAACTGCAGGGTGGCGCGTGCGTGTTGCGGCCTCGTCAGCTCCATTTTCAGGGTGACGATGTCGTTCTCGCGCTTCAGCAGTTCGGCCATGGTGCGGTGCCGGCGCTCAGCGGCTGGAGGCGAGGTTGTGCGCCAGCCACCAGGTCGAAGCGTTGCTGATATCGCCGTGGCCGCCGATGGTGCGGGTGCCCCGCACGCCGACGATGCGCCCGCCGGGACCGAAATCGTAGGCGCTCGCCGGGTCCTTGATGTCGACCAGGGTTTGTCCGGAGTCTTGCGGGCCGTAGCCGCCCAGGGCCGCGTACTTGCTCGGCGAGTCGCCGGCGGCGAGCGGCTGCTCGCCGAGGTCGTGGTCGCGCCGCAAGGCCAAATGGAAGGTCTTGGTCAGGGCGATGTCGCGTCCGCTGAAGGTCGCGACCACCGGCCGTTCGATGCGCTGCAGGTTGCGGTGGTAGCCGCCGGTGCGGCCGGTTTCCGGCACCTGCGCGGCGAAGGCGTACTGCGACATCGCCGGCTGCAACAGCAGGGCCGAATGCACTTTGCGCAGGCCGTCCGGCAGCGACGCGGTGGCCGACATCACCACCTTGCAACCGAAGGAATGTCCGAGCAGGTGGATGCGCGCCTGCGAACGGCGCAGCAACTCGGCCAGCAGTTGCGATACGCCGCGGCTGCCGACCTTGCCGGAGCGGTCCTTCATCTGCCAGACCGTGAACGGCTTGATCAGGTTGCGCGGGTCGAGTTTCTTCAGCGCATCGCCGATGCCGCCCGCGGCGGCCGGGCCGCCCGCGTTCGGTGCCGCCACCGCGCCGACGTCGTCGAAATCCGGCGGCGCCTCGGTCAAGGAGGCGGCTGCGGCGAGCAGGTCGTCGGCGGAGGCGGGTGCGGCGTCGTGGCCCTCGTCGTCGGGCGACAGCACGCTGGCCAGCAGGTCGGCGAGCTCGCGCGATTCGGCCTCGGACAAGGTCGGGGTCTGGCTGAGCGCGTGGAAGCGTTCGCGCTGTTCCGGCGCCAGCATCGCGGCGATGTCGGCCATCTGTTGGCGGCCGCTTTCGACATCGTCGCCGGCGCCGGCGAAGCCGGGACCGGTTTCGCTGTCGAACCACGACAAGGCCTGGCTGGGCCAGAAGATGCCGATCAACAGCGGCCGATAGCCGGCCGGAGCGGGCAGGCCGAGTTGCCGGCGCTGCTCGATATAGCCGTTGACGAAGCTCGCATAGCGTTCGCTCGCGGCTTCCCAGTCGTTGTTCCAGCCGTGCGAGAACAAAAAGATATCGCTGTGCCCATCCAGATGGTCGAGCACATGCTGGCGCGTCAGCGGTCCTTCGCAGGTGCCGTTCTTGTCGAACGGCACGATGTAGTAAGGAAATACCGTGCCTTCGGCGGTGGTGAATTGCTTGTACGGTCCAACCGGTATTAGCGATGGCATTCCGAGTCCCCCTTCTCGAAGGGAGCGGCGCCGACGGCGCCGGGCTGACTCCCTAGCCTGATCAAAGAAACGGCGAAAGCCTTGTGGGGCGGCCATTGCGGGCGGGGCAGCGTGCCGGCCGTCGGTGTTGGCGCGATCGATGCGGGACGGGCGCATTCATTCGTGCCGGGGCGGCGTGTCGGTGTCGCGGGTACCGGTCATGGCCTGCACCGTGCGGGGAGTGCGTTTGACCACTCGGGTCAGGGTGCCGACCGAGGATGCCGCAGGGGGAGAGGTTCGCCGTTCCGGCCCTGCGGTGCTTCGAGTCGAACGCCGCTGGCGGGGAGAAGCGGGATGGGCGGCGAAGTGAAGGTCAGTCTGCGCAGCGGTCGCCAGGTCGTCCTGGCCGAATGGGACGAGTACAAACCGCCCGTGCACGGAGACGGCCTGCAGAACAAGCGCTGGAATGCCTTGAGCGCACGCGACGGCATGGCGTTCTACGACTCGACCGTGCACTACATGCGCAACGATTGGGCGCAGAAGCACATGCCCGGAGCGCACGTTTCGCTCGGGCGCGAAAACCTGCTGCTGTTCTACAGCGCAGGCACCAAGACCTGGCATTCCGCCGACGCCCTCGACGTCGATCACGTCAAGCCGTGGAAAGCGCATCTGACCGGCCTGGGCGTCGACAACTATGCCGACGCCCATCGCGCCTACAACGACGTCGGCAACTTGCGCCTGTTGCCCTCCGTTTACAACCGGGCGCGCGACAGCGCCGACCGGATACTGTTGCATGGCGCCGACTCCAGCCAATGGAAGGCCTGGACCAACGAACGCTGCGGCTTCGATCCGTCGGTCGACCCGCCGAAGTTCGATCCCGAGCGCGACATCGCCCGGCGTACCGGCGCCACCCTGGGCCAGGCCTGGTCGCCCGAGGACGGACGCAAAGGCCTGGCCTTCGATGCCGGCGTGCGCGGCAAGTGGTTCGAGCAACAGCTCAAGGAGAGCTACGTCGGCACGGTGGTGGCGACCAGTCCGATCGACGGCTCCAAGCACAACGTGCCGCTGTTCCGCTGCGCCGCCACCCAGCAACTGGTCACGCGCGACGCACTCGATATCGATCACCGCATCCCGTTCGAGACCGTGGCCAAGGAGATGGCGAAGCACGCCGGGCCCGGCGGCCTGAGCAAGGCCGATGCGCTCGACGCTTACAACGACACCTCGAACCTGCGCCTGGTCGGCCGCGGCGCCAACAGCTCGCACGAATGGGAACTCAACGTCTCCGGCGAATACCGCGACGAGGAGGTGCCGGAAATCCATGGCGAGTTCGACGGTTTCATGGTCGGCAAGAACACCGGAGCGAGCGGGGTGAGCTCGCTGATCCGCGAGCATTTCGACACCACGCCCAAGGCGTCGTCGAGTTCCGCCATGGACATGCGCGAGGACGGCCCGGTGCACCAGCCGGGCGTCCGCCGCAAGGGCAACAGCCCGGGCCTGCCGGCGCCGCAGGCCAGCGTCCCATCCAACGGTTTCGGCGGCGGCTCGCAGAGTTCGAGCGCCTCGCCGATGGACCAGTCGGATTCGCTGGCGGCGAGCGTGCTGACCCAGAAGAGCGGTGGGTCTGCGTTCGCTCACGCGCAGTTGCCGGGCTTGGGCGGGTCGACCCCGAGTGCGCATGGCCCATCGGCTCCATCGCCATCGGCTTTGGGCCACCCCGGTCTGGCCAGCCAGGGTTTCGGCGGCACGGGCTTAGGCAGCTCGAGTCTGGGCAGCATGGGCTTCGGCGCTTCGCCGTCCGGTTCGCCGAGCCCGCCTCCCTCTGGCTTCGGTGCGCCGATCTCGGCGTTCGCCACGCCGTCGCTGCCGGTCGCGAAGGCGCCTCTGATCAACGAGTCGGCGAGCCCGCACAACGCAGTGTTTCGCGACACGGTGGCGAAGCTCGGGGACCTGGTCGCGAAATCGGGCGGGGGGCTGTCGTCGCAGCAGCAACACAATGCCGCCGGGGCCCTGATGTGCGCCGCCCGCGACAATCAGCTGCCGGGTATCGACTACATCGCTCGCAGCGACAACGGCGCGAAGTTGTTCGCCGTGTCCGGTTCGCCGCATTCGCCGTTCCAGCGCTGGGCGGAAGTGCCGACCCAGCAGGCGATCGCGCAATCCATCGAACAAAGCAGCGAAGCCTTGAGCAAGCCGACCGCGGTCGCCTCGCTGTCGAGTCACGGCCCGATGCAGAACTCCGGCATGACCAAGTAGACGCGGTGCCGGCAGGCATGCAATCGCACTGACCCGGCCGCAGCGACGGGGGTCGCCGCCGCCCGGAGGCGCCGGCGACCCGCGCCTCTTAGTTGGTGGGCAGGTAGGAGGGGGCGTTCGAGGGCTGCATCAGCGACAGCGGCGGGGTGCCCTGGAAGATGATCTTCGACGAGCACTTCATGAACAAAGTGTCCGGGACAACGTACAGATAGCCCTTGCAGATGGCTTTTTCGATCAGGTCGGGCTTGGTCAGCACCTCGAACTTGTCCTTCAGCACGTCGATGTATTGCTCGACCGTGCGCGAGGAGATCGACAGCAGCTCGGCGATGCGCTTGGAGGTGCCGCCGCGCAGCAGGAAGAACAACACCTCGTACTCGCGGCGGGTCATGTCGATGTCGGCCTCCGAATCGGCATGGGCTTGCCCCGATTGCGGCAGGTTGCTGATCGAGGCCTGGTGCGGCCCGAGGTTGCCGAAATAGGAGCCGAGCGCGCCGGCGTTGATCGCGGTGATGTCGGTGCCGTGGAACAGCACGCCGCGGATGTTGGTCTCCTGGTCGAAGAACGGCTTCTTGACGATCAGGAACGCCCTCCATTTCGCGCACTTGAAGCGGTGCACGTTCAAGGTGGTGATGGAGATCTGCCGCTCCATCACGTACTTGTCCTGTTCGCGAAAGGTCTTGCCGTGCGAAGCGACTTCGCAGGGCAGGTCGAAATCCGAAAGCCCGTCCACGTCCTCGTCGGGCTCCAGGCCGACCAGCGCCTTGAACTCGGTGTTGGCGTAGAGGAATTTCGAATCCTGGTCCTTGCAGGCGCAAGGTCCGGGCATTTGCTCGATCATGGAAGAAAGCGCCGAACTGATTGCGATTGCCATGGGGAGACATCCTTGTTGAAGGGCAGCAATTCCGAATCTTTCCGGAACGAGTAGGTTGGACTTCCTCGATAACGCGGTTCGCAGGGGTCCACGCAGCAAGGGAGACCCTTGTTGCCTGGATTGGGCCGTTCGCAGCCTCGGTCCGCCGTAACGCAGCGGGGCCGAGGCAGGTCACTGCTGGGCGACTTCGGCGTATGTCCTGTGGTCCGTCCTGCCGTCGACGCGTCCGTACCGCCAGCCGCTACGCTCCCTGCCGATCACCATCCGCGCGCCCACTGGTTTTTATGGGTCGAGTGATGGGCGCGGCCTGCCCGCAATGCGGGACCGGCGTGATCCAGGTTGAGTTCCCGCTGGTTCGTGCAATCTGCCGGAGGCCGTTCCTTGCGAGCCGCTGCAAGGATCCGACCGTATCCGCGAGTTTTGGTTCAATCGAACATCGCGCGACAGGCTTGCACGTCTTGAGCCGGACTTCGGGCTGACTATTGCGCATCTTCCGAGGGTGTGGCTGCTTCGGAATCGTGCCGACCTATTTAAACGTGATGCATGGATTTATTGTGTGATAAGCATTGGGAATCGTGCAGCGCAAGCGGAGTATCAATCTATTTCGTTACCGGTCTGTGATCGCAATGACGCTTTCAGAATCGAATGAACGATCGTGTGAAGACGATAAATATCCCTTGAAACAAGGGGAATTGCGTCGAATCGAGAAATCTCGACAGCAATCGTATTCGCTTGGCCAGTGACAAATGACACAAAGTCGAAGAGCGTGAACTCGATCGGTTTCGACGAACGAGTTTCATCGTCTGCATCGATAGTTTTGCGCGGAGTTTGAAAGCCGGCATCCGCCGGCGCCAAGCGATTCGGCATGTTCATTCGCTTCGCCATCGTCATCGCGCTCGCATTAGTTCGTGCATGACATCGGTGGCATCGGCGGCGACAAGCCTTTCGGCGCGCTGGCGGCCGTGCAAATGCACGGTCGCGGAGGGCGATGCCGTCGCGCATGGCGTCGTGCATGTGCGCAAGTCGCTACATCGCACATCAGGTCGACGCGGCGGATGCGTGTTCGGCATGAGCGCATGAGGAATAACTTGGTAGAAAATAAATCGGAAAAGAATAAGTCTTCATAACGAAGCCGGCCCCACCGCGAACGGTGGGGCCGGCCTTGAATCGAACGATGGATACGCGAATGCCGCGCGGCGTTCGCAGCCGCGTCAGGCGACCATCGACGAGGGCTCGCTGTGCAGGATGAAGCCCTCGTAGTCGGCGTCGGCCACTTCGCGCAGCTTGGCGCGATAGCCGGCGAGGCCACCGAAGTAGAACAGCACGCGGCTGCTCCGACCGTCGATGTTCTCGCCGAAGATCCACGACTTGACCTTCGGGAACAGGGTGTAGGCGGCGATCTCCTTGCAGGTCGCGGTCCAGGCCTCCTCGGCCTCGCGGGTGGTCTCGATGACCGGCGTGGACTCGCCTTCGGCCCAACCGATCAGCTCGCCGATCCACTCGACCTGGCTTTCGATGCTTGGCGGCAGGTTGCTGAAGGCGCTGTTCGGGCCCAGCACCATGAACATGTTCGGGAAGCCGGCGGTGGCGACGCCCAGGTAGCTGCTTGGCGCGTCCTTCCAGTGGTGCTGAAGGGTTTCGCCGCCGCGACCGCGGATCTCCATCTGGTTGTAGCTGCCTTCGACCGTCTCGAAGCCGGTCGCGAACACCAGCAGGTCCAGCTTGTGCTCGACGCCGTCCTCGGTCAGCACGCCGTTCGCGGTGAGTTCCTTGATCGGGTTCTCCGGCAGGCTGACCAGGCTCACGTTCGGCAGGTTGTAGGTCTCGTAATAGTCGTTGGTGCAGACCGGACGCTTGGCGTAGAGGTCGGTCGGACACAGCTTGCGGGCGGTCTCCGGGTCCTTGACGATCTGGCGGATCTTGGCGCGGATGAAGTCCGAGGCGGCCTGGTTGGCGGCCGGGTCGACCGCGATATCGGAGAAGGTGCCGAACATGAAGCGGAAGCCGTTGCCGATCTCCCAATGGTGCTCGAACACCTTCTGGCGCTCTTCTTCCGACACGCTCATCGCCGAGACGCCGCTTTCCTCGAAGCCGCAGGCGATGCGCGAGTTGCGGATGCCGTCCCAGATCTGTTCGAAGTTGTTCTTGTACTCGGCGACATAGCCCTCGCTGACCTGGCGGCTGCCGGCCGGCACGCAGAACTGCGCCGAACGCTGGAACACGGTCAGGTGCCGGGCGAGCTTGGAGGCGGCGCAGATGAACTGCACGCCGGTCGAGCCGGTGCCGATCACGCCGACGCGCTTGCCTTCCAGCGACAGATCCGCCGGCCACGCGCCGGTGTGCACGATCTGGCCCTGGAACTTATCGCGTCCCGGAATCTGCGGAATCACGATCTTGGACAGCACACCGACCGCGTTGACCAGATAACGGGCCGTAAACAGCTCGCCGGTGCTGGTGGTCAGGGTCCATATATGGTGGATCTCGTCGAACACGGCGCTGTCGATGCCGGTCTTCAACTGGATGTCCTTGGCCAGGCCGTGGCGATCGACCACCGCCTGCAGGTAGCCGAGCATCTCGGGCTGGTCGACGTAGCGGTTGCGCCAGTCCCAGCCTTCCGAGGTTTCCTTGTCGAAGGAATAACGGTAGACGAAGCTCTCGGTGTCGGCGCGCGCGCCCGGGTACTTGTTCCAGTACCAGGTGCCGCCGACGCCGCTGGCCTTGTCGAAGGCGCGGACCTTGAGGCCAAGCTCGTTGCGCAGCTTATGCAGCATGTAGATGCCTGCGAAGCCGGTGCCGATTACGATCGCATCGAAGTGGGTCTTGTCATTGTCGATCACGGATTGACTCCTTGGTGCTCCTCAGCGTCCCCGATCACTCGGAAGGCCTGGCGTCGGAGTAGTTTCGGGAAACCACGTTTTCACCGGACGTGCGAGCGATCGACGATGCTGCGGTAGGAGCTCGTGATCGCGGCAAGCGCGGCGGTTTTTTCCGGGTCGGGGCGGGTGGCGATGGCGCGCTCGGCGGTATCGCGGTCGCGATTGGCCTGGACGATCGCAGTGGTCGGCGGGCGCCGGACCGCTTCGTAGCGCTGCAACGCCTCGACCGTGTCGCTGTTGTCGCCGAGTTCGTTGGCCAGGCTGACCGCATCGAGGATGGCCTGCGAGGCGCCGTTCGCGCCGACCGGGTACATCAGATGGGCGGCGTCGCCGAGCAGGGTCGCCCGGCCGATGCCCCAGCGCGGCAGCGGGTCGCGATCGACCATCGGGTATTCGAGGATCTGGGTGCTGCGCGAGAGCAGATCGGGCACATCGAGCCAACCGAACTTCCAGTCGGCGAAGTAGGGCAGTACGTCCTTGAGCTGGCCCGAGCAGTCCCAGCTCGCCTCGCGGGTGAGGTCCTGGGCGACGTCGGGCACCATGCAGACCCAGTTGACCAGCGCCCGGCCCTGCTGGGCATGGCGCGCCGAGCAGGGGTAGGCGATCAGGCGGGTGGAACGGTCGTCGTTGGCGACGATCATGCTGCGGCCGTCGAGAAATTCGTCGACTTCGGTCAGGCCGCGCCACATCTGGATCCTGGCGGGCAGCAACTCGCAGCGGTCGGGATGCAGACGGGCGCGCACGGCCGAGTGCAGACCGTCGGCGCCGACCAGGGCGGTGGCTTCGAAGGAAACCGTCGAGCCGCCGTTGCCGCGGTCCTGGGCGTGGACACGGATGCCGGTGCGGGTGTGTTCGAAGTCCTGCAGGCGCAGGCCGGTGCGGACGGTGTCGGCGCCGAGCCGTTCGCGCACGGCTGCCAGCAGCAACATCTGCAGCTCGCCTCTGTGGATCGCGTATTGCGGATACGGATCGCCGGCGGCCAGGCCGCGCGGTTCGGTCCACAGCGTGGTGCCGGCATGGTCGAGATAGCGCAGCTCGCGGGTGGCGATGCCGGTCGCGGCGATCGGCTCGCCAAGACCGAGTGCGAACAACTGGGCGATGGCGGCGGGCTGGACATTGATGCCGACGCCGAGCGGGCGGATCTCGTTGGCGCTCTCGAGCACCACGACTCGTTCGATGCCCTGCGCGTGCAAGGCCAGCGCGGTCGTCAGGCCGCCGATCCCTGCGCCGGCGATGACGATGTCGGTTTGCGTAGCGGTGGTCATAACGACGGAAGCTCCTCGACCTTGTGTAGTCGGACTGCCGGTTCCAGCAGCCGCTCGATCGAGGACGCCCGAGGCTCATGCAACGGTGTCGGCGAGGGCGAGCGAGTGCGGGACTGCAGACCTACCGAGCAGAGGGGCCGAGCCGCCCGCGAGAGCGTCCCGACCCCTCATCACCTTCAACCCGTCGGCGGCGCCGGGCTCACGACAGCGGGTCGTGCGCCTGACCGTCGCGACGGGCGGCGTATATCAACGATGGACCGAAGCCACCGAGTAGACGTGCGGGGTAGCGCGCGCGAGTTCGGCGCTGCGCTTGCCGTAGTCCTGCGCGGCGGGGTCTTCGCGGGTGGCCTTGATGTCTTCGGCGCTGCGCCACTGGGCGTAGTTGACGACGCGGCTGCCGTCCTTGCTGGCGAGGATGCTCACCGAGATGAAGCCGGGGCGATGGCGGATCACCTTGTCGGCGCCTTCGTTGAGAAGGTTCACCAGCTCCTGCTGCTTGGAGGGCTCGACGTCGAAAACGTTGATGAAGGTCACCGTGTCGTCGGCGCGGATTACCTGTTCGTTCTTGGCCATGATGTGATTCTCGTCTTTAATCTGGCGTGGACTACGCCAGTCGGTGGGGTCACGGCAAACTCGCCAGGGAGCCTTGCCGTGCATCTCGAAGACCCTGTGTCCGCTTGCCGCGAGTGAAACTCGCGGTCGGGCTTCGATCGATAAAGTAATGAGAGCCCCCCATCGGCACATCTGTATTTTCTACGGATAAAGAATGGCGATGTGGAGATTTTGGCGTTCGGGCGAAGATGACATTCGCTGCGAAATGCGACATCGGGGTGAATGTGCCGAATCTGAGGGGTTCGCCTATTGCCGGAAAATCACTTGAAAACAGCGGTATTTGGTAGGCATGTGGATGCGCGTAAATTGTGCGGTAATCGATGCAAGTGTTATCTGTCATATAAACAATCAGTATGTCGTCATGATCTGCGGCGTCGCAGAAATCAACGCCAAAACGAGTCGCTGCAAGCCGCTGAATAAGAAGTGAGGCGACGATGACGCATCGATGACGATCGCAGTTCGAGGCGGTGATCGGCCGTTGGAAGGAGCGGTGTCCGACTGGATTTCCTTCGGTCACAAGCTGCGGCCGTGTTGCCTAACATTCGCGTCACGATGCCCTGTAGCCAAGGGTAGGAGCGACGCAAGTCGCGCCGCTCCGCGTCGACTTCGCGGCGTTACGCGCCGCGGCCTCCTGTAGGAGCGGCGTCCCACTGGATTTCCTCCGGTCATAAGCCGCGACCACGCAACTGGCGGTTGTTGCGTTTCTTACTGCAGAGCGGTAAAGCAACATCTAAAGCTTCCGTCCGCTGACGCGGCCGGGTTACTTTCTTTTGCTGGCCCAAAAGAAAGCTAACCAAAGAAAAGGGCTTTCCTTGCAAGGGCACAGGCCACGAGTGCGATGCTGTCGCCGGGATTTTCCGATAGGACATCCTTGTCCTATCGGAAAACGCCGCACGTCCTGTGCGGCGCCCTCCGGGTCTCCACTTGACCGGCACAGCGGCACAGCGGCAAAGCAGATCAAAATCTCGGCAACGGCAACGGCAACGGCAACGGCAACGGCAACGGCAACGGCAACGATTGGTGGCTTCCGGTCTGCTCTTGGGTAGGAGCGGCGCAAGCCGCGACCACGCAGCTTCGACCACCCGCGCCGGCAACCGCAGATTCGCGGTCGCGGCTTGTGACCGAAGGAAATCCAGGAGGACGCCGCTCCTACCCGGCGACATAGGCATTTCTGCCTCAGCGCGTCTCATGGTCGCGGCTCACGCCGCTCCTACAGGGGATGGCCTCACCGCACCCATGCCCTTTTCTATGGCTCTGGCTCTGGCTTGGCGTCGCCGAGCGCTCGCGAAGGCAGTAGAAGACCCGGAGGGTGGCCCGCAGGGATGCGGGCCGTTTTTCATCGGGACAGGGATGTCCCGTATGTAGATCCCCGCGTATGCATCGAACGCGCGGGCCTGTGATTCAATGAAAAGCAACTTCTTTGGTTACCTTTGACCGAAGGGAATCCAGACGGACTTTTGTTGCCTATGACAAAAGAAAGTAACCCGCCGCTTTAGTGGCGGAAGCTCTTGGCGTTTGATCTGGATCTGGATCTTGCTTGAACGAAACCTCGCAAGCCCGTCGCAGCGCGATCGCTATGCAGACAGGGCGTTGCGCACGACGGTCCAAACACGCGGCACTAAGTCGTCAAGATGCGATTAGGTAGCAACTGTAACGACATGCAGCCGGCCGCATCGGCGGCCGGCTGCATGCGAGTAATCCGGCGCATGGCCGGACGATGCGATCAGATCGGACGCGCTTCGACGATGCTCAGGCCGGATGCGGTCGGCAGGACGCGCTCCAGGGCGAAGCCCGACGCGGCGAACAGCGTCTTGAACTCGTCGGCGGTGCGTTCCTGGGCGCCGAGCAGGACCAGCATGTGCAGGTCGAGCCACTTGCCGAAGAAAGGTTCCTCGCCTTCGGGCAGCACCAGCTCGACGATCAGCAGCTTGCCGTGCGCCGGCATTGCGCGCCGGCAATTGCGCAGGATCTCGATGCTGCGCTGGTCGTCCCAATCGTGCAGCAGCAGCGACAGGATGTAGACGTCGCCGTCCGCGGGCACTTCGACGAAGAAGTCGCCGCCGACCGTGCCGCAGCGATCGCCGACGCCGGCTTCGGCCAGGCGCTTGCCGGCGGCTTCGGCCACGTGCGGTTGATCGAACAGGATGCCGCGGGCCTCGGGCTGGCTGCGCAGGATCGCCGACAGCAGCGGGCCGTAACCGGCGCCGATGTCGATGACGGTCTTGAACGGCGAGAAGTCGTAAGCATCGACGACGGCATGGGCAACTTGCTTGGTGTAGCCGGCCTGGGCTTCATTGAAGACGCGGTCGGCCTCCGGATGCTTGGCCAGATAGCCGAAGTAGCTGGTGCCGAACTCCTTCTCGAACGCGGTCTCGCCGGTCTGCACGTTATGCAGCACGTCGGCCCAGGCGCGGTACTGTTCTTCGCCGTGCATGATCGCCTGCGGACGCATCGAGTCCGGAGTGCCGCTGCGCAACAACGCGGCCAGCGGAGTGATGCCGAAGATGCCCGGCTGGGTTTCGGTGAACACGCCGATGCTGGCGATGGTGCGCAGGACGCGCTTGAGCAGCGGCGCCTTGGCGCCGGTTTTCGCCGCCAGCTCTTCGATGGTCTTCGGCGCATCGGCGACCAGGTCGGCGATGCCGAGCTTGGCGGCGACGTAGAGCGATTGAGTCACCCAATAGCCGGTAATCATCTGCAGCAGAATCGACGACAAGGGTACGGCGCCGGCACGGTTATTCTCAGTCATATGCACTCCTGGAGTGGTTATGCGCAAACAAGCGCGGATGGCACTGGCGAAGGGCGAATCGCCCAACCGGGATGGGATAGTCGATGCGACGGGCGCGGAACCGCTCAGCCGTTGATTGAAACGCCGCAACAAGTCCGATGTATGACCGCCCCCTTGCGAACATCGGATTCGTTTTCGAGACTTTGCGGACGCTATCAAGGCGCGGTCCGGACAACGTCGGTGCGCTGATCAAAATAAAAAACCGATAACGCTCACACTAAATCGGAAACTGCGATGAAGTGCCGTACGTACCGCGCGATGAGTCTGCTCGGCGGCTGCAAATCTACATCGATCGCATCGGCGTCGGTTACGTACTTTCTACGGTTAAACCCTCATTTTTCATCTGATAATTTGCTTTCACTGCTGGAAGTCGCGAGCTGTATTCGAGCGAGGAAAGACGCGGTTCGAGCAGCGGGGTTTGCGGCATTCCCATCGACACGGATGGGGCGACGGATTCGGCACGCACTCGATATACGGCGCGTCGCAATCGGCGCCATGGCGTGCAGCGCCAGATGCAGAAGCTCGCATGCAGGGATCGACGCGAACTGATCGCGTGCCGGCACTCAAACCTAGTGGGGAGATGAATCCATGTTTCGACCGTTGAGCGTAGTCAGAAACGAGGACGATTGGTCGCCGCAGACCTGGCAACAGCGTCCGGCGCAGCAGCAACCCCAGTACGCGGCGGATGGGGAACTGGCCAAGGCGACCGACCGGCTGGCGCGACTGCCGCCGCTGGTGACCTCGCTGGAGGTGCTTAAACTGAAGAGGGCGCTGGCCGAAGCGCAGGAGGGGCGCCGCTTCCTGCTGCACGGGGGCGATTGCGCCGAGAGCTTCGTCGACTGCACCAGCGAGATCATCGCCAACCGCCTCAAGGTGCTGTTGCAGATGAGCATCGTCCTGGCGCACGGACTGAAGCAGCCGGTGATCCGGGTCGGCCGTTTCGCCGGCCAGTACGCCAAGCCGCGATCCAGCGACGAGGAAACGCGCGACGGCGTGTCGCTGCCGAGCTTCCGCGGCGACATCGTCAACGGCGCCGATTTCGACGAAGCCTCTCGCCGCCCCGACCCGAACCGCATGTTCGAGGCCTACGCCCACTCGGCGCTGACCTTGAATTTCACCCGCGCCATGGTCGATGGCGGCTTCGGCGACATCCATCATCCGGAGTACTGGAAACTCGATTGGGTCGAGCACTCGCCGCGCGCCATCGAATACAAGCGCGTGGTCGAGGAAATCGCCGACTCGCTGCGTTTCATGAAGACCGTCGGCGGGCAGTTCGTCGACAGCCGCATGCATACCGGCTTCTACACTTCGCACGAAGCCCTGCTGCTGCCCTACGAGGCCGCCTTGACCCGGCGGGTGCCGCAACGCGGCGGTTGGTTCAATCTGTCGACGCATTTGCCCTGGATCGGCATGCGCACCGCAGCGCTGGATGGCGCCCACGTCGAGCTGTTCCGCGGTATCGGCAATCCGATCGCGGTGAAAGTCGGCCCGACCACCAAGCCCGACGAGTTGCTGCGCCTGATCGACGTGCTCAATCCCTACGAAGAGCCGGGTCGTTTGACCCTGATCACGCGCATGGGCAAGAGCCGCATCGCCGATGCCTTGCCGGGCCTGCTCAAGGCGGTGCGGCAGGCCGGTCGCCGGGTGCTGTGGGTCGCCGATCCGATGCACGGCAACACCGAGAGTGTGGGCAACGGCTACAAGACCCGCCGCTTCGACAATATCCGCGGCGAGCTGGACTTGGCCTTCGACATCCACGCCGCCGAAGGCACACGCCTGGGCGGTGTGCATCTGGAACTGACCGGCGAGGACGTGACCGAATGCCTGGGCGGCGCACGCGACCTGGCCGAGGCCGACCTCAGCCGCGCCTACAAGACCGCGGTCGATCCACGCCTGAACTACGAACAGTCCCTGGAGCTGTCGATGCTGATCGTCTCCGCCAGCCGCGCCACGCCGTCGGCGCGTCCGATCGCGCCGCGCTTGCAGGCGATGGGCGGTTCGCTGTGAGCGCGATGGGCGGTCGCGTCCGCGCGACCGCCCATCGCAGCAGCTAGCACGCGCTGCCCAACCCGAACGCCGCGAACGACCGCCGTGTCCTCGCGTATCGCGCCCGCGCGCCGTCGGCGGCGGCTGCGCGCGGGCTACGAATCCCAAGCTGCGGCAGCGCTCGCTCCGCCGCGGCAACCGCCACGAAGGGCGTTACGCCCGAGACGATGGAAGCAACCATGACCGGTATTCCCAAGATCCAGCCTTATGCGATGCCGACCTCCGCCCAGCTTCCCGCCAACATCGCGAGCTGGAAGATCGATCCCGATCGCGCGGTGCTGCTGGTGCACGACATGCAACGTTATTTCCTGCGTCCGATCCCGTCCGAAGGGCTGGGCTCGGTGTTGGTCAAGAATGCCGCTTCGATCCGCAGGCGCTGCCAGGCGCTCGGCATTCCGGTGGCCTATACCGCGCAGCCGGGCGGCATGACCGCCGAAGAGCGCGGACTGCTCAAGGACTTCTGGGGCAGCGGCATGCAGGTCGATCCGGTCGACCGCAACGTCGTCGACGAGCTCAGCCCGATCGAGGGCGACTGGTCGCTGACCAAGTGGCGCTACAGCGCGTTCTGGAAGTCGGACCTGCTCCAGCGCATGCGCGAGGCCGGCCGCGACCAGCTGATCATCTGCGGCGTCTACGCCCACATCGGCGTGCTGATGACCGCGGTCGAAGCTTTTTCCAACGATATCGAAACCTTCGTGGTCGGCGACGCCGTCGCCGATTTCTCCCTGGAACGTCACCTGATGGCGCTCGAGTACGCCGCGCGCTGCTGCGCCGTCGTGGTGACCTCGGAACAGGTGGCCGCATGACTACTCCATTGCTGCGCGACATCGTCGCGGGTAATACCGGCAAAGCCGCGTTCGCGCTGCTGTTCCGTCCGCAGTCGGACGTCCAGGACATGCTGGACGTGTTCGCCGGCGAGATGGGCCAGTTCGATACGCTCGAATCGATTCCGCTGGCCGACGCGGGAACCGTCGGCGAGGAAGTGTTGGTGCTGATTCCCTACGGACAATTGCGCGAGCGCGGTTTCGCGTCCGTCGACGATGGCCAGCGTCTGCAAGTCATGACGATCCATCAGCGTGAGCGCGTTTCCGTCGAAGAAGCCCTGAAGACGATCGCCGCAGCGCCGATCGAGCTGGCCGGCGGCGAGTTCGACATCGACGACGAGGCCTACGCCGACAAGGTGCGGCGGATCGTCGCCGACGAGATCGGCCGCGGCGAGGGCTCCAACTTCGTGCTCAAGCGGACTTTCATCGCCGACATCAGCGGCTATTCGCTGCGGGTCGCGCTGGCTGCGTTCCGCCGCCTGGTGCAGGAGGAAGTCGGCGCCTACTGGACTTTCATCGTCCACACCGGCGAGCGCACCTTCATCGGCGCCAGCCCGGAGCGCCAGGTCAGCCTGCGCGACGGCGTGGCGACGATGAACCCGATCAGCGGCACCTACCGCTATCCGCCATCGGGGCCGTCGTTGTCGGGGGTGATGGGTTTCCTCGCCGATGCCAAGGAGAAAGACGAGCTGTACATGGTGGTCGACGAGGAGCTGAAGATGATGGCCCACTTCTGCCCGCAAGGCGGCAAGGTGGTCGGGCCTTATCTGAAGGAAATGTCGCGGCTCGCCCACACCGAGTATTTCATCGAAGGGCGTACGACCAGCGACCCGCGCACCATCCTGCGCCACACCTTGCTCGCGCCCACCGTCACCGGCAGCCCGATCGAGAACGCCTGCCGGATCATCGCCCGCCACGAGCCGGAAGGCCGCGGTTACTACGGCGGCGTGGCTGCGTTGATCGGCCGCGATGCGAACGGCCAGGCGATGATGGACTCGGCGATCCTGATCCGCACCGCCGACATCGATGCCGGCGGGCGCATGCGCATCGGCGTCGGCGCGACCATCGTGCGCCATTCCGACCCGGCCTCGGAAGCCGCGGAAACCCGCGCCAAGGCCAAGGCCTTGCTGGCCGCGCTCGGTCACGGCCGCAAGTCCAGCTTCGGGCTCGACCCGGACGTGCAGGCGGCGCTGAAGCAACGCAACGGCGGCATCGCCGACTTCTGGTTGTCCGATGCCGACGACCGCATCCGCATCGACCCGGCGTTGAGCGGGCGCAAGGTGTTGATGGTGGATGCCGAGGACGCGTTCACCGCGATGCTGGCGCAACAGCTCAAATCGATCGGCCTGGACGTCACCATGTGCCGCTTCGACGAACCGGCGCTGTTCAAGGGCGATTGGGACCTGGCGGTGATGGGCCCCGGCCCGGGCGACCCGCGCAATATGGACGACCCGCGCATCGCCAGCATCCGCCGCGCGATGAGCCACCTGCTCGCCGAGAAGAAATCCTTCCTGGCGGTGTGCCTGAGCCACCAGATCCTGTGCCTGGAGCTGGGCCTGGAGCTGATCCAGCGCGCTTCGCCGAACCAGGGCGTGCAGCGCGAGATCGATTTCTTCGGCAGCCCCGAGCTGGTCGGTTTCTACAACACCTATGTCGCCAAGTGCGACAGCAGCCAGTTCGCCCGCGGCGACCACAGCCTGATCGAGGTCAGCCGCGATGCCGAGTCGAACGAAGTGCACGCGCTGCGCGGCGCCAGCTTCGCCTCGATCCAGTTCCATGCCGAGTCGCTGCTGACCCACCGCGGCGTGGACATCATCGCTTCGAGCGTAAAGAGAGTGTTGACCACATGAAAACGACGATCAGTTGGTGGAACCTGGACAAATCGAGCCAGACCATAGAGTCGATGCGCGACTACCTGAGGGAGGAGGGCGTTGCGCCCTGGGAAGACGTGCGCGGCATGCATTCCAAGTTCTGGATTTCCGACCCGGCCAACAACCTGTGGGGCGCGGTGGTGGTGTGGGAGTCGAGCGACGCGATGAGCCAGCCGCTGCCGCCGAACCGCGCGACCGAGTTGATCGGTTATCCGCCGAGCATGCGCACGACCTTCGACATGGAGGTATTGATCGAGAACGGCCGCGCCGGCCCGTGGCTGGTCGGCGACGCGCTGGAGGAAGAGCACGCCTGAAGCATCGCTTCAAAGCGCATGGCCGAGCGTTCGGCCACCGGCGCAGCCGGGCGGCGCGCAGGGTTCGTCGGTGCAGGCGACGGACCGGTACGCGTGCCCGGCTGCGCCGGAACCGGCGCCGGGCGTATCGGAGCCGGCGCCGGCGTATCGGAGCCGGCTCCAAGCGCACCGGCCGCGCCGGCAATAAAACGAGCAATCGCCGCGCCTGGCGTTCGGCGCGGGCATCGACGGCCATCGGCAGACCGATCAGCGATGCGAGCGTCGATGCGAACACGCAAGCCCCCATTCAACGGACGAACCGACATGAGTCAACTCAACCACACGCAAGCCGAGGCGATGGAGATTTCCATCTTCGATGTTCCACCCGAGCTACCGATCCCGCTGCTGCGCGAATGGTTCAACCAGGCCATCGACAATCGTGTGCGCGATCCCGGCACCTTGGCCCTGGCGACCACCGGCATCGACGGCCGCGCCTCCAACCGCATGGTCCATCTGCTCGAGATCACCGGCGATTCGCTGGTGTTCACCACCCATGCGAAAAGCCAGAAAGGCCGCGAAATCGCCTTCAACGGCTGGGCCTCGGGCGTGTTGTATTGGCGCGAGACCAAGCAGCAGATCGTGTTGTCCGGCCCGATCGGGCCGCTGTCGGGCGCCGAGTCGGACTTGCTGTGGAGCAAGCGGCCGCCCGAGGCCAATTCCATGTCGACCGTGTCGCGCCAGAGCGCCTTGCTGGAAGACGAGAAGGCGCTGCGTCTGCAGGCCCAGCGCCTGACCCGCTCGGCGATTCCGCTGGTGCGGCCGGAGGGCTGGCACGGCTACGCCCTGCGTCCGACCATCGTCGAGTTCTGGCAGGCCTCCGACGACCGGCTGCACAGCCGTTTGCGCTACGACGCCGCGCCGTCGGGCTGGACCCATCGCAGGCTTCAACCATAAGGATGTGCTGATCATGACGGCAGGCAAGTATGTAGTGGCCGATGTATTCACCGACCGGCCGCTGGAAGGCAACCCGGTCGCGGTGTTCACCAACGCGTTCGGCCTGGAAGCGGCGGACATGCAACGCATCGCGCGGGAGATGAATCTCTCCGAGACCACGTTCGTGTTCCCGCCCGGCGCCGACGGCGATTTCCACGTGCGCATCTTCACCCCGGTCAACGAACTTCCGTTCGCCGGTCACCCGACGCTCGGTACCGCCATCGTGCTCGGCGAGCAGTGCGATGCGGCCGGGTTCGGCCTGGAAACCGCGATGGGCACGGTGCCTTTCACCTTCCAGCGCAGCGACGACGGCAGCATCCTCACTGCGAGCATGCAGCAGCCGATTCCGGCCTGGGAACCGTACGAACTCGCCGATGTATTGCTCGAAGGCCTCGGCCTGGCGTCGTCGACCTTGCCGGTGGAGATCTACCGCAACGGGCCGCGCCATGTCTTCGTCGGTTTGCCGAGCATCCCGGCGCTGTCGGCGGTGAAACCCGACTTGCGCATCCTGGCGACCCTGCCGGACATGGCCGCGAACTGCTTCGCCGGCTCGGGCTCGCAATGGCGCATGCGCATGTTCTCGCCGGCTTACGGCGTAGCCGAGGACGCCGCGACCGGTTCGGCAGCGGGGCCGCTGGCCTTGCATCTGATCCGTCACGGCCAACTCGGTTTCGGCCAGCCGATCGAGATTTGCCAGGGCGTCGAGATGGGCCGCCGCTCGGTCATGCACGCGGTGGTCGAAGGCTCGCTGGCGCAGATCGGGCCGATCCGCGTCTCCGGCAGCGCGACGGTCGTCGCGCGCGGCGAACTTACGCGCTGGAAAGTCTGAGGCCGGGCGGCATCCGGCCGGCAAGCAGTTTGTACCGATCGACTCATGCCATACACAGAGGACGGCATCATGATTGAACATGCATTCAAGACTTCCGAGGCCAGCAGCGACGACGATCTGCGTCGCAGGCATCGGGCGGTGGTCGAGGACTATATGAGCCGCAAGGGCGAGACGCGGCTGACCCGCTATCTGTTGTTCACGCCCGACGGTAGCGGCGGCCTGTGGACCAACGACACCGGCGAGCCCATCGTTTCGCGCGGCCACGAAGGCCTGAAGGCGCACGGCGCCTGGTCGCTGAAGTGCTTCCCGGATTGGGAATGGAAGAACGTGCAGATCTTCGAGACCCAGGACCCGAACCGCTTCTGGGTCGAGTGCGACGGCGAAGGGCAGATCCTGTTCCCCGGTTATCCGCCGGGTTATTACAGCAACCACTTCATCCATTCCTTCCTGCTGGAGAACGGAAAGATCAAGCAGAACCGCGAGTTCATGAACCCCTACCAGCAGATGCGCGCGCTCGGCATTCCGATTCCGGCAATCAAGCGCGAAGGCATTCCGGCTTGAGGCTGTTCGTTCCAGGGCGCCGTACGACATAGCAGCACCTAGCAGCACGCAAGATCGCGGTCGCCGTGACCGGGTTGAAGAAGTGGGCAGACGCTCGCGTGAACGGCGGCTGGGGGAGAGCGGTTACACCGGGGGATTGCTTCGGCCGTTGCTGCGAGGAGCCATCCTCCCATCCCCCCATTTTCCAAATGGGGGCGACGGCAGCATCGTGGCCTCCAGCGAACCGGCTCGCCCCTCTCCAACGGCAGGGGCGGCCCCGGCGTCGTTGCACTGTGCGAACCAAATTTTGGAGGCGTACGCTTTTTCGCCCCCTTTGGCAAAGGGGGCAGGCGCCCACGTATGGGGAAGCCGGGATAGAGCAGCTGCGCCGGGGGATTTGCTTTGGCCGTTGTCGGCGAAGGCTTTGAAGGTCAAGGCGACAGCGTTTCCAGCGCCGGTTCCGCCGCCAGCACTTGCGATTTCGGCTTCAGCCACAGCAGACCCGCACCGCGCATGCCGGTGCTGGCGGTCATGCTGTCGCGATGGTTGCGGCTGCAGTCGGCGGCCACCACGCCGTGCGGCATCAGGCTGTGCAATTCCATCTGGGTCACGCGGTCGCCGCTGCGTTGCGCTTTCGCGTGCAGCGCCGAGGCCAAGGCCGTCGCGCGTTGCTTATCGTCGCCGGCCAAGGCGGCGACGATGTCGAGCAAGTCCAGGCGGCTGGTCAAGGGCCAGGCATCGGCGGGTATCTTGCTGCGCGCATCGGCGACCAAGCGGCGGCTGGCGGCCCAATCGCCGCGTGCGGCGGCGTTCTCGGCCAGACCGGTCTCGGCGCTGGCGACCAACCACTGGTATTGCGCCGTGCGCATCAAGGGCAGGGCGCGTTGGTAGAGACGATCGGATTCGGCGAGGGCGCCGGTACGCGCCAACAGCGTGGCGATCTCGATCGCCGCTTCCGAGCCTTCGGGCGAATCGCCCAGCTTCGCCAGCTCGGTTTGCGCATGTCGCAGCAGTTCTGTTGCGGCTTGCTCGTCTCCACCGAGCCATTCGGTGCGGGCACGGCCGACCAGGGGCGAGACCTGGTTGGATTGCTGCTCGGAGGCGCCGCAACGCAACCAGTCGCTGCGCGCCGCCTGCAGATCGCCCAGCGGCAGGCGGGCCTCGGCGCGCAGGCAAGCGATGCGGGCGCGCAATTCGCCGGCGCCGCCGTCCGGCAGTTTGGCCAACTCGCGCTCGGCGCCGTCCAGCACCGCGACGGCATAGGCGTAGCGGCCGTGGATCGAGCTCAGCGCCGCTTCGAAATGCGCCAGATCGACCACCCAGCGGCCCTGCAGGCCGGCCTTGCGCAACTGGCGCAAGCGCTCGGCGGCGCTGTCGAAGCGGGCGCCGACGATGTCCTCGACGAGCAGGGCCATCGCGAGCCGGTTGCCGATCAGCACGTCGCCGGAATCGTGGGTGACCATCAAGGCTTCTTCGAGCAGCTTGCGATAACCGGGCCAGTCGCCCGCCTTGTAGTGCTGGCCGGCGGCGCGCGCGAGGATGTCGATCTCGAGACGGCGGTAGCCGCCTGCGCGGGCCTGTGCCAACAAGGTCTGCATGCGCGCGGCGGAGGCCGCGTCCGGCGCGGCGGTGGCTTCGGCGAGGAAGCGCGCGAACAGCGCCCGGGTGCGGTTGCCGGCCGCTTCCAATCGCTGGGCCGCCTGCTCGTACTGGCCGACGTCGGCGCGCTCCTTGTATTGCATGGTGTCGGCCACCGCCATCATCAGCAGGGCGTTGCCGTGTTCCAGTTCCCAACCGGCGCCGGCCTCGCGGGTGATGCGTTCGGCGCTGCGCGCGTATTCGCGCATGCGCTCGGGGTCGCCCATCAGCTGGTGGATTTCGCTGATCTGCAGCAGGCGGGCGATGCGCGTACCCATCGGCTTGCGTTCCCATTCGGGCGCCGACAGCATCTTCAAGGCCTGCTGCAGCTCGCCGGTCTGCGACAGCAAATGGGCGTATTGAAGGGCGTAGTTCGATTGCGCGGGATAACGCGCGACCAGTTTCGCGAACGCCTCGCGCGCCTGCTGATGGCGCCGCGGGTCCATCGCCAGGGCTTCGGCGCGCATCGATTCCTCGACTTCGGCCGGCACCGGCTTGGTCGATTCGATGGTGATCTGCATCTGCTCGATAGCGGCGGTGGCCTGGGCCAGGCGCGATTGCGCGCGCGCCAGCTGCATTCGCGCCAGACCGAAGCGGGGGGCCTGGCGGACGACTTCGTTGGAGATCGCCGCCGCGGCGATCCAGTCGCGCCGATCGATGGCTTCGACCGCATCGGCGTAGCGGCGCGCGGCCGGCGCGGCCAGGTTCAGTGCCGGCCAGTGATCGGTGCGGTCCGGGACGAGCTTGGCCATCACCTGCTGCGATAGCGTGTCGACCATCGCCGGCACCTGCGAGATCGGTCCGGTGACCTCAAGGCGCTGTTCCCGGCCCTGGTCGTGGAAGCGGGCCCTGATGAGTATTTGCGAGGCATCGCCGCTGGCGGCGCCGGACGACAGAAAGACCACCTTCGGCGAGCTCGTCTCGCCATCGGCGGCGAGGTCGGCCTCGGTCAGCAGCGTCACTTCCGGCAGGCTGCCCAGTTTCCAGCGTAACCATTCGCGCAACAGCTTCACCGGCCAGCGCGCGGCATTGGCGCGGTCTTCCACTTCGATCAGGGCCACGGTCAAGGGGCGCGTGGCAGCGGGTGTGGCGGCGGACTTGGGATCGCGCAACCACAGCAGCGAGCCGGCGATGGCGACGATGGCCAGTACCGCGGCGGCCCAGGCGAGCGGACGCGCCCAGCGCTTCCAGCGTGGCGCCGCCGACGTACTTCGGCGTACTGCGGGTTCCGGCGTGGGTTCTGGTTCGATCGCGGCGGTGGTCGCCGGTGCGCTCGCTTCCTCGGCCAGTCTTGCCTCGAGGGCGCCGGCCAGTTGGTCGATGGCGCCGGTATCGGCCGACGCTGCGACAGCCGCTGCAGGTTCGGCCGGCGCCGGCAGTTCGGCGAACCATTCGACCGGCTCGGGAGGTTCGAATACGTAACCGCCCTTGGCGACCGTGCGGATCCAGGCCTTGCGCGGCTCGCCGAGCGCCTTGCGCAGCAGCCACATGTTCTGGGAGAGGTTGGCGTCTTCGACCACCAGGCCCGGCCACAGGCGAGCGAACAGCTCGGCGCGGCCGTGCAGGGTGTGCGGCTCGGCCATCAGCAGCACCAGCAAGTCGAACAGACGCTGCGGCAGCTCGACCTCGACCCTGTCGCAACAGACCCGGCGGTAGCGCAGGTCGATCACGAGGTCGCCGGTTCGCAGGTAGCGCGAATCGGGGGGCCAGGGCGGCGTGCGCGTGTCTGTCATCGGTAGCCTCAGCCGCTTTACGAAGTCGATGCTGGCGGTCGATCGCCAGGCCGCAACATCCTGCCGCATGCCTATCGCTGGGGGCAGGCGTCTCCGCGAGGGAGCGCTACCCTATTAATGTGACAGTACTACCGTTTCAGAGCACAAATGAGAAAAAAGTGATCTCTCGTCAGAGGTCAAAGGGCATCTGAGCGCACTACACCTGAGACACCGGTCTCGCAGCGTCCGCCACCGACGAAGACCGGATTCAGCGAGTCCGTCCCAGGACTCGATATTCCGATAGCTCAGAGGGGATTCTTTAGATGTCCACTGTATCGAATAACGGCATTCGCAAGAACGTATTGGCCACCGCCACGGTGTTGGCGCTGTCCGCACTGGCCGCTCCGGCTTTCGCCGGCCAGGTTCATCTCGGCGGTCTGAAAGACGGCGGCGAGTACGGGCAGTTCATCGTCCGCTACCGCGACGGCAGTGCGCCGCGTACCAGCGCCACCGCACGCGATTCCTCGCTGAGCCAGGCCGCCAGCCGCATCCAGGCCGCCCGTGCCGACCTCAAGGCGTTGCGCCTGAAGCATTTCCGCCGCATGGCGCTGGGCTCCGACGTGGTTCGCGCCGACCGTAAGCTCGACCGCGTCGATGCCGAGGCGCTGATGCGCCAGCTCGCCGCCGACCCGAACGTGCTGTCGGTCGAGCCCGATCTGCTGGTGCGTGCCTTGGCCACGCCCAACGACAGCCGCTACAACGAACAGTGGCACTACGCCACCAGCGCCGCCGGCGCCAACGTCTCGACCGCCTGGAACACCACCACCGGCCAGGGCGTGGTCGTGGCCGTGGTCGACAGCGGCATCCTCGCCCACACCGACCTCAGCGCCAATATCCTGCCGGGCTACGACATGGTGACCACGGCGGTGGGCTACAGCGCCGCCGAGTGCGCCACGGTCGGCGCAACCGCGGGCTGCGGCCGTTCCGACGACGGCAACGGCCGCGACGCCGACGCCACCGACTCCTCGAACAACCAGCACGGCACCCACGTCGCCGGCACCATCGCCGCGGTGACCAACAACAACGCCGGTGTCGCCGGCGTGGCTTACGGCGCCCGCGTGGTACCGGTGCGCGCGCTCGGCAAGGACGGCCTCGGCGCCACCTCCGACATCGCCGACGCCATCGTTTGGGCCTCCGGCGGCGCGGTCGACGGTTTGCCGGCCAACGCCAATCCGGCCGAGGTCATCAACCTCTCGCTCGGCGGCGACCGTCCGTGCTCCGATACCCCGGCTTACCAGGCCGCGATCGATACGGCCGTCGCTAACGGCTCGATCGTGGTCGCGGCCGCCGGCAACAGCAACATCGACGTCGCCGGTGCGACCCCGGCGAGCTGCGCCGGCGTGATCAGCGTAGCCGCGAGCGACAATAACGGCCGCCGCGCGTTCTATTCGAGCTACGGCGCCAGCATCGACATCACCGCACCAGGCGGCGAAACCTGCTCGCCTCAGAACGAATTCCTGGCGTTGCGCGAAAGCCCACAGGGCAAGTGCGTGCGCCAGCACGACCAGAACGGCGTGCTGTCGACGGTCGGCGGCAACGGCTACGCGTTCTACCAGGGCACCTCGATGGCGACCCCGCACGTGGCCGGCGTGATCGCACTGATGCAGGCCGTGGCACCGGTGCCGAAGACCGCCGCGCAGGTACAGGCCATCCTCAACCAGACCGCACGTCCGATCTCCGCGGCGAACTGCCCCGGCGGTTGCGGACCCGGCCTGATCGATGCCGCGGCAGCGGTATTGGCCGCGCAGGGCGGGGTGGGCGGCAACGTCAACCCGGTCGCGAACTTCAGTTCCGCCGTCAACGGCCTGACCGCGACCTTCACCGACAGCTCGACCGACAGCGACGGCAACATCGCCTCGCGCAGCTGGAACTTCGGCGACGGCACCGGGGCCTCGACCGCCACCAATCCCAGCCACACCTACACGGCGGCCGGCACCTACAACGTCAGCCTGACCGTCACCGACAACGCCGGCGGCACCCACACCAAGACCGCCTCGGTCACGGTGACCGCGCCGGGCGGTGGCGTGCAGACTTACAGCAACACCGCCGATTACGCGATCACGGACCTCAACACGACCGAAAGCCCGATCACGGTGTCCGGCCGCACCGGCAAGGCGCCGACCAATGCGGTGGTGACGGTAGCGATCGAGCACAGCTTCCGCGGCGACGTGCGCGTCGACCTGGTCGCGCCGGATGGCTCGACCTATCTGCTGAAGAACTACAGCACCTACGACAGCGCCGACGACATCCGCGGCACGGTGACCCTGAACCTGTCGACCGAGACCTTGAACGGCACCTGGAAGTTGCGCGCACGCGACAACTACGTCAACGACACCGGCAAGATCGACAGCTGGAGCATCAAGTTCTGACCGACGTTTGATCTTCGGTAGTCCGTAAAGACGAAACAGCCCCGGCCCCGGCCGGGGCTGTTTTGTTTCGATCGGCCTGTCGTCGGCATGGCGATCAGCGTGGACGGCGACCAGTCCGAATACCGAGCAGCCGGGATAGTGAGCAGCCCGGATAGCGACCAGGCAGGGATCGATCACGAGGGCGGCCGGCTCGTCGCGACGACGACGGCCACGTCCGCTTGGCCTCGGCCGTTCCCCCCTTTTGCAAAGGGGGGCTGGGGGGATTTGCTCTCGCCTGCGCGAGTCACGCTGCTTCCCAAGCCTGGATCGCCGGCCGTTGCGCGATTGCGCGCGGCGACCCTGGGCCATTCACTCGAAGAAAGCGACCGCCGCGCGACAAATGAGGAAAAAGAGATATCTCCTTAGAAGCCGGTGGGTATTCGATCGCACTACATCTGAGACACCGGTCGCATGGCGTCCACGCCGACGAAGGCCGGACAGTCAGCGGGTCCGTTCAAGACCCGACATTCCGATAGCTCAGAGGGGTTCCAGATGTCCACTGCATCGAACAACGGCATTCGCAAGAATGTCCTGGCCACCGCCACGGTGTTGGCGCTGTCCGTAATAGCCGCCCCGGCCTTCGCCGGCCAGGTCAACCTGGACGGCCTGCAGGCGCCGCAAGGCTACGACGGCTTCATCGTCAAGTATCGCAACGGCTCGCTACAGCGCCGCGACAGCGCCAAGGTGGCGACCTCCCTGCGCGAGACCGTGCGCGCCAAGATCGCCGGCCGGCTGATCGCCATGAAGCACGTGCGCCGCATGGCGATCGGTTCCGACCTGGTGCGCGCCGACGGCAAGCTCGATCGGGTCGACGCCGAGGCGCTGATGCGGCAACTGGCCGCCGACCCGAACGTCGAATCGGTGCAGGTCAACCGCCTGTGGAACCACACGATGGAGCCCAACGACGCGCGTTACGGCGAGCAATGGCACTACTCCGGCGTTGCCGGTGCGCGCATCAATACCGCCTGGGACCGCGCCACCGGCGCCGGCACCGTGGTCGCGGTGATCGATACCGGCATCACCCCGCAGGCGGAACTCAATGCCGCCAACAACCTGCTGCCCGGTTACGACTTCATCACCGATCCGTGGATGTCGCGCGACAACGACGGTCGCGACAATAACCCGAACGACGAGGGGGACTGGCTGACGGTCGATCGCGAGTGCAATGCGCTGTCGAAAGCGAAGAACTCCAGCTGGCACGGCAGTCACGTCGCCGGCACCATCGGCGCGGCGACCAACAACGCCGCCGGCGTGGCCGGCGTCGCGCACGGCGCACGCGTGGTCCCGATCCGCGCGCTCGGCCGATGCGGCGGCACCACCGTGGACATCTCCGATGCCATCGTGTGGGCCGCGGGCCTGCATGTCGATGGCGTGCCGGACAACCCGAATCCCGCTGAGATCATCAACCTGAGCTTGGGTGGCCCGGCTGCGCAATGCGATCCGGCCTATCAAGCTGCGATCAACAGGGCCGCTGACGCCGGCGCCACGGTCGTCGTCGCGGCCGGCAACAGCAACATCGACGTGTCCGGATTCACCCCGGCCAATTGCAACCGCGTGATCGCGGTCGCGGCGACCGACCGCAACGGCGACCGCGCGTTCTACTCCAACTACGGCGGGACGATCGACGTCTCCGCGCCGGGCGGCGAAAACTGCAGCCCGCTCCCGCGTTTTCTTGCACTTGGCGCCAACCCGTCGGGAACGTGCGTGCGGACCCACAATGAGCAGGCGGTCCTCTCGCTCGGCAACCTTGGCCTGACGGTTCAGGGCGGCGCAACCTACACCTGGATGAGCGGCACCTCGATGGCGGCCCCGCATGTGGCCGGCATCGCAGCCCTGATGCAGTCGGCCGTCGCCGCCCCGCTGACCCCGGCGCAGGTGGAACAGGCCTTGAAGGATTCCAGCCGCGCGATTGCGCTGGCCGCTTGCCCCGGCGGTTGCGGTGCCGGCCTGGTCGACGCCAACGCCGCCGTCGCCGGGGCGATCCGTATCGGCGGCGCAGCCGGCGGCAATCTCGCCCCGGCGGCGAACTTCAACAGCCAGGTCAACGGTTTGACGGTGACCTTCACCGATGCCTCGACCGACAACGACGGCAACATCGTCTCGCGCAGCTGGAACTTCGGCGACGGCAGCGCGCTGTCGACCGCCACCAACCCCAGTCGCACCTACGCCGCGGCCGGTACCTACAACGTCAGCCTGACCGTCACCGACAACGCCGGCGCCACCCACACCAAGACCGCTTCGGTCACGGTGGCCGCGCCTGCCGGCGTGCAGACCTACAGCAACGACACCGATTTCGCGATCAAGGACGTCGCCACGCTGGAAAGCCCGGTCATGGTCGCCGGCCGCGTCGGCAAGGCGCCGAGCAATGCGACGGTGACGGTGGCGATCGACCACAGCTACCGCGGCGACCTGCGCATCGACCTGGTCGCGCCGGACGGTACGACTTATCTGGTGAAGAACTACAACACCAGCGACAGCGCCGACGACGTCAGGCTCTCGCAGGCGCTGAATCTGTCGACCGAGGACTTGAACGGCACCTGGAAGCTGCGCGTGCGCGACAATTACGCCAGCGACACCGGTACGCTCGAAAGCTGGAGCATCAAGTTCTGAGCGATGTTCAACCATCGTTAGTCAATGAAAGCGAACAGCCCCGGCTTTGGCCGGGGCTGTTTTTGTTTGTATTCGCGTTCCGGACAAGGCTGCAGGGTGTGCCCGCGATACTCGCGCGTCCACTCAGTGCAGCGAGTCCGCGATCTGTCTGGGGCCGACACCGAGCAAGCGCCGCAGGCAACGGGCCATATGGCTGGGATGGGCGAAGCCGGCTTCCAGCGCGATCTCGCTCATGCTCTTGCCGCCTTGCAGCAACAGCGTGCGCGCGCGCTCGACGCGCCGCTCCAGCACGAAACGGTGCACCGGCATGCCGACCGCCTGTTTGAACAGCGGTTTGAAGTGGGACAGGCTGAAGCCGGCCACGCTCGCCAGCTCGGCCAGGGTCAGATCCTCGTCGAGGTGCGCCTCGATGTACTCGACCACGTGACGCAGGCGCCAGGCGGGCAGGGCGCGTCCGGGCTTGGCCGCTGTCAGCGTCTTGCGCGATTGCAGCGCCAGCAAGCGCGCCGCGAGCGCGGAGGCGAGACTGTCGGTGAACAGGCGGCCGCCCGGATACGCGTCGTTGTCTTCGGCCTGCATCATCCAGCCGATGCGTTCGACCTGCGGGTCGCGGATATGGATCGACGGCGCGAGGTCGGCATCGTACGCGCCCAAACCCATCGCATCTGCGCTTTCGCGCAGCAGCGACGGCGTCAGCCGCAACAGCAGCGAACGCGCCGGTTTCGACACGATCCAGCGCGTGCTCGACCCGGCCGGCACCACGCAGAACTGGCCGTGGATGCGCACGCCCTGGCGCTCGTGGCCCTGGACGCGATACGACACCGGCACCGGATGGCCTTCGTGCAGGCACAGCACGTGGCGGGTATCCAGCGGCGAATCGAACAGGCCCGACGGCACCGGTTTGCTGAGCACGTCGAGCAGCGGCGCGCGGCCCGGGCCGGCACTGGCGAGCAGCGCGGCCGAAGGGCCGGGATAGCAGGAGGGGCGGTCGCTCATGGGCCGATGCTCATACGCGCCCCGGCCGCGCAACAGTGCCGAAAATCATCCCTTCGTGCTGCGCGCCGGCCGTATGTGCGCGCGCGCCCGCGGCCGCGTCGCCAGCATGGCGCAACGACATCCGTCGCACGGAGACTTTGTAATGAAACGTAGACAGTTCATGGCGATGACCGCGGCTGCGGCCGCCGCTGGCCTGGCCGGGGCCTGCGCGCCGTTGGTGCCCGCTCGACGCGACAAGGCCGACGCCGCGATGCCGGCCACCGGCGTCGCCGCGTTCGCCGCGGCGAGGCGCTACGCCCAGCTCGGCTTCGGCCGGATCGCCTATGTCGAGCGCGGCTCCGGCGAGGCGGCTTTGTTCCTGCACGGAGCGCCGCTCAACGGCTACCAGTGGCGCGGCGCCATCGACCGGCTTTCGCCGTATCGGCGCTGCCTCGCCCCCGACTTCATGGGGTTGGGGTATTCGCAGATTCCCGAGCACCAGTCCCTGGCCGCCGATGCCCAGGCCGAGATGCTGGCGTCCTTGCTCGACTCGCTTGCGATCGGCGCGGTCGACATCGTCGCCAGCGACAGCGGCGGCTCGGTCGCGCAGTTGTTCCTGTTGCGCCATCCCGGGCGCGTACGCAGCCTGCTGTTGACCAACTGCGACGTCGAACCCGACAGCCCGCCGGCCAAGGTCAAGCCGATCGTCGAGATGGCGCGCGCCGGCACCCTCGACGAGATGACCGCGCAGTGGCTGACCGACAAGTCGCTGGCGCGTTCGACCTTCGGCGCGGCGGTGTTTCGCGACCCCGCCGGCTTCGCCGACGAGACCATCGAGTACTACATCGCGCCCTTGCTGAGCACGCCGCTGCGCCGGGCCCAGTACAACGCTTTCCATGCCGCCTTCGAGCCGAATCCCTTGGCCGGCATCGAAGCCGGGCTCAGGCGCAGCACGGTGCCGCTGCGTGTGGTCTGGGGTGCGGCCGACGATATCTTCGCCCAGAGCGACGCCGAGTATCTCGACCGCGTGTTTCCGAACTCGCGCGGCGTGCGCCGCGTGCCTGGGGCGAAGCTGTTCTTCCCGGAAGAATACCCCGACGTCATCGCCGAGGAGGCGAGGGGACTGTGGAGGGTGTGAGGATCGGATGGGGCCCGTCGATTCTCTCGCGCTGCGAGAGATGCCACCGTCGTTCCCGCGAAGGCGGGCTCCGCTTTACTTCGGCGGAGCCGAGTACTGAGGCCTTCACCGCCACATGACTTTGAGGCCTCCGCGGCCAGGGCGCAGAGCGCTCCGGCGTTCATGGAGGCGCAAGCCGGTGGCTCGCAAACGCAAGCATTCATCCCATCTTCGCTGATATGACAGCGTGCTTTGCGATGAGGCGCCGATTCCGCTGTTCGACACATCGATGGTCGCTGAATCTGCATGAGATGGGTTGGCTGTGCTCTCTTCCAAACGGCCAAGTATTCAACTGCGGATGGAACGACATACGATCATGCGGCAACGAATGGCCGTGTTTGGGATGATGTCCGGAATCAGTCGACGACCGATTCGGCGATTCGCGCGGAATCGTTGCGAGTTCACGATTTGGCTTGTCTTTACGCAGATTTTCGCATATCGAAAAACCATCGCCATGCGCGCGGTGCAAGCTGCATTAACGACGTCGCTTCGATGCGAAACGAATCTTGACGCGGACCACGGAACCGCACGATGCATCGTGATAACAAGTGCAACGTCGAAAGTCAGGGGGCATCGACCCACTCAGCGCATCGCTGGTGGTCAAATCTGAGGACTTCCCCATGTTGCAGCAACACGATCTCGTCCAGGATCCAAGTACGACTGCCGTGCCGTTCGCCGAGGAACTCTCGGACGACAATCTCGAAGCCTTGTTCGGTGGCAAACCCGTGGTGTGCGGTTGCGGCTGGCTCTGTTCGTTCACTGGCGAGTGCGGCTGTTCCAACGGCCACTCGGTATGTGTCGGCCACTGCTGATCCGTTAACCGGAGCCGCCTGGCGGTAACGGGCGGCTCCTTTCAAGTACGGCCCTTACAGCGAATCCCGCAGCGGTGCTTCAGGCGTCGTGCGTCGGGTAGTGCACGCATCGTCGGACGGGGCGCGAACACGCGCGTCGCGTATGCCGGCGGGCGCGTGCTGCCGATGCTTGCCCGTGCGTTGCCGGAATCCGCTTGCAAGGTCCGCTGCTTCCCAATCTCGGGGCGTCTTGCCTGGACGGACAGCGCGTGAACAAGCCATCGCGGCGCGGTACCACGAAAACCAAGTTCGTCAGCCAGACCTCGGCCGCCGATTGCGGCCACGCCTGCATCTCGATGCTGCTGTCGGGCCTGGGCTTGCGCATGCCGATGCTGGCGCTGGCGGCGCGTTATCCGGTCAGCCAGCGCGGCATGTCGGCCAAGGAAATGCTCGACGTGTTGCGCATGTGCGAGGTCAAACCCAAGGCGCTGCGGGCCACCGACGGCACCGTGCAGGCACTGCGGCACGCCGCCTTGCCGGCCATCGTGCATCTGCGGCACGAGCATTTCGTCGTGGTCGGCGCGGTCGACGACAAGACTGTGGCGGTGCTGGACCCGGCCAGCGGCGAGAGCCGCATGGCCCACGCCGAATTCGAGGCGATGTGGAGCGGCGTATTCATCTGCGCCGAACGCGACGAAACCGCGCGCTCGCAGGTCTCGATCTCGCCGCTGGGACAGCTGTTCAAAGAATTCCTGGGCGAGAACTGGTCGCTGTGGCTGTTCCTGCTCAGCGTGATCGCGCTGACCGTCGCCACGACCATTTCTTTCCCCTGGCTGCTGAGCCGGGCGGTGACCTTCCTGGCCTACGGCGGCAGCGGCAGCGCGACCGGCCTCGGCATGGGCTTGCTGGTGTTGTCGCTCGCCTTCGTGGTCGCGCACTGGATGCGCGCGCGAGTGTCGTTGTTGATCCAGTTGCGTTTGGACAGATCGCTGATCGCCCGGTTCGTCGACCGCTTGTTGAAGCTGCCGCTGCGGATCTTCTCGCTGTTGCCGGCCGGCGACCTGATCGCGCGCGTCAACTCGGTGTCGGGCGTGCGCGATTTCCTGTCGGCGCGTATCACCGGGCTGATTCTCGACTCCGGGGTGCTCATGGCGACCCTGGCGGTGCTGGCCTTCCAGAGCGCGCCGGTGGCCTTGCTGTTCCTCGCCCTGACCCTGCTGTCGACGGCGGTGTTGATCCTGTGCTGGAAGCGCCTGCTGCGCCTCACCGGCGGCGAGGTGCTGGCGTATTCCGGCTACTACAGCACCCTGGCCGAAACCTTGACCATGGCGGTCGACGTCAAGGTCAACCGCAAGGAGCAGGTATTCGCCGACCGCCTGATGGACCGTTTCGGCGAACACCAGAAGTGGTTGGAAGCGCGCGGCAAGCTCAACGCCGTGTTCGAGGCTTTGTACGCCTATCAGGACAAGGTCGTGCCGATCGCGGCCTTGTTGCTGCTGTTCGTCGCGTTTCCGAGCATCGATCTGTCCGACCAGACCGCGTTCTATTGCTATTTCCTGTTGGGCTGGACCGGGCCGTCGGTGCGCGCGATCCAGATGTTCTTCATGCAACTGGTGGTGGTGCGGATCAACGCCGACCGCATCGAGTCGATCCAGGGCCTGATGAGCCTGGACGACGCCGCGCCCGTCGCCGATGCGCAGGCGCCGCCGTGGGCTGGGCCGAGCCAGGTCGCGGTCAGCGGCGTCGGCTTTTCCTATCTCGGCACCGGCACGCCGGTGCTGGAGGACGTGTCGGCGAATTTCGACGACCGTGGCCTCAACGTCATCGTCGGCCCTTCGGGCTGCGGCAAGAGCACCTTGTTGAAACTGATCGGCGGACTGCTGTTGCCCGATGCCGGCAGCATCCAGGTGCGCATCCACGGCGAGCGCGGCGGCGGAACCGGGGCCGCCGCGGCTTCGGTGGCCTATCTCAACCAGCATCCGGCCTTGTTCGCCGGCACCGTCGCCGAGAACATCGCCATGTTCGATCCGCAGGCCGATGTCGAGCGCATCGAACGCTGCGCGCGCGCGGCCTGTATCCACGACGAGATCCTCGCCTGGCCGTTGGCCTACCGCACGCCGGTGGTCGCGGTCGGGCAGAGCCTGTCATCGGGCCAGTGCCAGCGCATCGCCCTGGCACGCCTGCTGTACAGCCACGCACCGATCATGCTGCTGGACGAATTCACCAGCGACATCGACGCCGCCACCGAAGGCGCGATCCTGCGCCATCTGCGGCAGTGGCCGGGCATGAAGATCATCGTCACCCACCGCACCCAGTGGATCCAGCCGGGCGATCGCGTCCACGACCTCGGCCGGATCGCGCAAGGAGGATCGCGTCATGAACGTCCCGTCTATGCGTGAGTGGCGCCCGCGACGCCTCGCACTTGCTGTCGGCGCGGTGTCGATGGGGGTGCTGGCGGTCGGTTTGTTGATGGTGCGCAACACGGTCGCCTCGGTGGCGCCGGTGGCGGTGGTCAAGCCGGCGCTGGACGCCTTGCCGACCACGATCTTCGCCGACGGCACCTTGTCGTATCGCAACGAGTTGGCGATGACCTCGGAAGTGCTGGGCGCGGTCGAGGAGATCTACGTGCGCCAGGGCGACGAGGTCAAGCGCGGGCAGCCGTTGATGAAGCTGCGTTCGCAGCAGTACCAGGCGCAGTTGGCCCAGCGCGAGGCCGGGCGCGACGGCGAGATGGCTTCGCTCGAGGTCAAGCGCGCGAGCCGCGAACTGGCCGCGGCCAAGTTGCGCAGGTTCACCGCGTTGCGCAAGCAGCAACTGGTCAGCGAGGAAGGCCTGGACGAGGCCGAGGCGGCGTACCGCCAGGCCGATGCGGCCTATCGCGAAGGCCATGCGCGCATCCAGAACCAGCGTGCCTTGGTCGACGAGGTGCAGGACAGCCTGCACAAATCCATCCTGCGCTCGCCGATCGACGGTACCGTGTTGTCGATCGATGTCTCCGCCGGCGAAACCGCGGTGCCGAGCGCGCTGAGCTTCAGCGGCTCGACCGTGGCGCGCATCGCCGACACCAGCGTGCTGGTGGCCACCGCCAAGCTCGGCGAGTACGACGTCTGGAAGATCCGCCCCGGCGCCGTCGCCAACGTGGTGGTGCCGGCTTTCGACGAGACGCCCTTGCCCGGCACGGTGCGCTCGGTGTCGATGGCGCCGGCGCGTTCGACCACCGGCAGCGGCGCGCCGGCAGCCGGTGCGGCGAACTACGAAGTGCTGATCGAGATCCGCAACACCCGCCGCGCCAGCCTGCGTACCGGCATGACCTGCCGGGTCGAGTTCCCCAGCCGCAAGGCCGCGCCGGTGTTGACCGTGCCGATCGCCGCCCTGCGCGACGACCCGGCCGAGTTGGGCACCGAAGCCGGGCAGGGCGCGAGCGGCGCGGTCCTGGTGGTGCGCGACGGCATCGCCAGCCTGCGCCGCGTGCGCCTGGGCGACGTCAACGAGACTCACCAGGAAATCCGCGGCGGCCTCGATGCCGACGACCTGGTCGTGGTGCCGGCAAGCGGCCAACCGTCCTTGAAACCGGGCACCCGGGTGCGGGTGATCTCGTATGAACGCGGTTGAGCTCAGCGGCATCCGCAAGAGCTACCGCCTCGGTGCGACCGAAGTGCCGGTGTTGCGCGGGGTCGACCTGCACGTGGCCCAACACGAGTACGTCGCGGTGATGGGCGCCTCGGGTTCGGGCAAGTCGACCTTGTTGAACATCATCGGTTTTCTCGACACGCCGGATGCCGGCGAGATCCGTATCCACGGCGCGCCGGTGCAGCGCCAGGACGACGCGGCCCTGTCGGGCTTTCGCAATCGCACCATCGGCTTCGTGTTCCAGAGTTTTCATCTGCTCGGCAATTGCTCGGCGCTGGAGAACGTGATGCTGCCGCTGCGTTATCGCGGCGAGGCGCGCGCTGCCGCCGGGCGCCGCGCTCTGGCCGCGCTGGAAGAAGTCGGCATGGCTCATCGCGGCGCGCACCGCCCCGACGAATTGTCCGGCGGCGAACGCCAGCGCGTGGCGATCGCCCGCGCCATCGTCGGCGAGCCCGAGATCATCCTGGCCGACGAGCCGACCGGAAACCTCGACTCGAAGACTTCCGACGAGGTGCTGGAGGTGTTCGCGCGCATCCATGCCAAGGGCCGTACCCTGATCGTGGTGACGCATGCGCCGCAAGTCGCCGAACGCTGCCAACGCACGATCCGGGTCTGCGACGGCCAGGTGATCGACGCCGCCGCGTCCGCGGCCGCCTGAGCACGACCGGCATGCGCCGCTGGATGGCCAACCTGTGGGACGCCGCACGCTCGCTAGCGCGCAGTCCGCGCCAGACCCTGCTGTGCGCGAGCGCCATCGTGTTGGCGGTGATGGCGTATTCGACCGTGGTCAGCATCGCCGACGGCATGGCGCAGGTGCTCGGCCGCCGCTTCGAGAGCCTGGGCGACGACACCCTGGTGATCCGCGGCCAGTCCACCGCCAGCGGCGGCTTCGTGCCCGGCCGCGGCGATCTCGACGATATGCAGCGGATGCCGCAGTGGATCGCGCGCGCGGCGCTGGTGCAAGAGTTATCGGGCGCGGCGACCTTGCTCGAAGGTGCGGGCACGCGCCAGGTCGCCCAGGTGTTGGCGGTGAGCGAGGATTACTTCGCCATCGACCGGGTCGCGGTCGGGCAGGGCCAGGCGCTGAGCGGGCGCGGCGCCTCGGCGAAGCGTTGCGTGCTGGGCGTGCGCATCGCCGCTCGCTTGTTTCCCGGGCAAGCGCCGTTGGGCAAGTTCCTGCGCATCGGCGGGCAGTGGTATGCGGTCGGCGGCGTGCTCGCGGCAACCGACGAGCCGGGCAAGTTCGTCTCCAACGACGATGCCGTGTTCCTGCCCCTGACCGGCGCCAGCGCCCTGGTCCGGCCCGGCGACGACGGCGGCCGGCTGGTGGTCAAGGCCGCGCCCGGCGTCGACATCGAGACCTTGCGCGCGAAGCTGCAGGCGCTGCTGCTGCGCAAATATGGCGGCCGTTACGATGCCGACGACTTCCGCATCGAAGCCAAGCAGGCGTTGTTGCAGGGCGCGCGCGCGGCCACCGAGAACCAAGGCCGCACGGTGGCGTGGATCTCGCTGCTGGCCTCGCTGGTCGCGGCCCTGGGCGTGATGAACATGATGTTCCTCAGCGCCGACGAGCGCTCCGGCGAGATCGGCCTGCGCCGCGCGATCGGCGCGACCCGCGCCGACATCGCCGCGTTGTTCCTGTGCGAGGCCTTGCTGCTGTGCCTGGTGTCGATTCCGTTGGGACTGGTGCTGGGGCGCATCGCCGCCGGTTTGCTCCAGGGCGTGTTGCGCCTGGACTCCGCGCCGGTGTTGAGCGGGCAGGCCTGCGCGCTGGTCGCGCTGGCGACCACCGCGCTGGTGCTGGTGTTTTCGCTGGCGCCGGCGTGGCAGGCCGCGCGCAAAGACCCGAAGCGGGTGTTGCGCGCCGAATGAACGCGACCACGCGCCCTGCTGACACGAGTTCGGTGCGCGCGCCGCAACGCGTTGCCGCATCGGCCGTGGAAGCGGCGCCGGGCGCGTGGTTCGTGCTCGGCGAAGCCTTCCATGCGGCCTTGCGCCAATTGCGTAGCTTCCCGGTGCGCACTGCGGTGGCGATGCTCAGCGTGGCCTTGGGCGTGGCCGGCATCGTCTCGGTGGCGTCGTTGTCGGAGGGCCTGTCGCGCACCCTGGTGCGTTCGTTCGAATCGATGGGGCGGCAGGTGCTGATCGTGCGCTCCGATCCGTCTTACGAATCCTTGGTGCTCGGCCGCGCCAACCGTTTGTCCGAGCGCGACCTGCGCGTGGTTGCCGCTGCGTTCGCCCGGCGGCCGGTGGCGCCGCTGCTGCGCTACGGCGCGTTCAACAACCCGGTCGCGCTGGGCGCGCGCAAGAGCTCGGCCGCGATCTACGGCACCACCGTCGAGTACTTCCGGCTCGGCGAGGTCGAACTGATCGCCGGCGCCTGGCCGTCGCGGCAGGACTGGCGTGGCAGCGGCCGGCAATGCCTGCTCGGGCGCAGCCTGGCCGCAGAACTCGGCGGCACGGCCGCGGTGCTCGGCCGCGATCTCAGCCTGGCCGCACGCTCCTGTCGCGTGGTCGGTGTGGTCAAGGGCGCCGGTAACGCGCTCGGTTTCGACGCCGAGCGATTGGTCGTCGCGCCGATCGGCCTGGTCCGGGCGATGGACGCCGACGGCAGCCTCAGCGATCTGGAGATCCACGCCGGTTTCTCCGGCGACGACGACATCGAGGCCATCGGCCGGCGTTTGTCGACGCAGTTGCGCAAGCAGCGCCATGTCGTCGGCGGCGAGGACGACTTCATCGTCGTCACTGCGCAGCGCCTGCGCGGCTATCTCGACGACACCCTGGCCAGCGTGCGCGCCGGCTTGTTCCTGTTGATGGCGGTCGTGTTCGCGGTGGCCGCGTTGGGCATCGGTAACGTCATGGTGTCCGGCGTCAACGCGCGCCGCCGCGAGATCGCGATCAAGCGCGCCATCGGCGCCTCGCGCGCCAACGTCTTCCTCGAATTCCTGCTGGAGGCGGTGATCCTGACCGGCTTCGGCGGCGTGCTCGGCGTGGTCCTGGGCGCCGCCGCGGCGCTGGCGATCACCTCCGGTTCCAGCTATTTCGGCGAGCCGACCGTTTCCTGGTCGGGTTGTCTGTTCGGGGTGGTCACCGCGCTGCTGGTCGGTCTGTCGACCGGGGTATGGCCGGCGGCGCGCGCGGCGCGCCTGGACCCGGTGGCCGGTTTGCATCATCACTGAGGTGAACACATGAAAGGACCGTGGGTCTGGATAGGGGCGTCGGCGCTGGTGGCGGTGCTCGCGGTATCGCTGGGCTTCGTGCTGATGGCCGCGGGACGTTCCGAACCCTTGCAGGGGATGCAGGTCGACGACCTGCCGATGCTCGGCCGCGCCGATGCGCCGCACGAGATCGTCTTGGTCACCGATTACGGCTGCCCGGCGTGCAAGCGCTTCCATGCCGAGATGCTGCCGCGGCTGATGGCGCGCTTCGTCGACAACGGCGGTGCCAAGATCCGGGTGTTGGCGTTTCCGATCCGCGAAGGCTCGACCGAACTCGCGCATGCGGTGACCTGTTTGCAACAACGCCCCGGCAGCGACACGAGGGCCTTGTACGACCGCGTCTACGGACAAGACCTCACCGGCATCGCCGGCATGGAACTGGCCCAGCGCCTTGCGCCAGCGGCCGGGCTCGATGCCGCCGAGCTCAACGCCTGCATGCAACGCCCCGACATCGCTCGGCGGGTCGAGCAGCAACGCTATCGCGCCATCGTCCACGGCATCTCCTCGGTGCCGACCGTGGTCATCGACCGCGTCGCCCTGAGCGAACCCTGGACCTTCGCCCACTACGAGGCGGCGATGAACGCCGCCGCCACGGAAGCCCGATGACATGAGCAGCCTGGATTTCGATCGTTACTATATCGCCGCGATCTGCCGCGCGGAAGCCGAGGCCCTGCGCGGCGAGATCGCCGCTTGCGTCGCCGCTAGCCGCCTGCCGGCGGCGTTCCACGCGCCGATCGCCGACGGCGCCAGCGACTACCTGATGCAGCGGCTGTGCTGGATGTTCCAGAAGGTGTTCGTGTTCGAGCTCAACCGCTACGCCGCGGCCGCGCCGAAGCACGACGGCGCCGCGGTGGCGCCGACCGCGGTCGGCGACCCAGTGTTCGTCGCCTTCGTGCAGGCCATCGCCGGCGGCGACGCCGCACGCGAATTGCGCGAACGCTACGGGTTTCTGTATCAGCGTGCGCAGTGGTTCTGCGCCGGCTTCATCGAATTTTTCGGCGAGCACCTGGCTCATCTGGCCGACGATCTTCCCGCCTTGGCGGCCTTCGGCTTGCACTCCGGCGATGCGCCCTTGCGGGTCGAGTTCGGCCAGGGCGATCCGCATCGCAGCGCGCGCGCCACGGTCCATTATCGCTTCGAGCGTATCGACCTGTACTACAAACCGCGCGGGCTGGGCCTGGACCTGCTGTTCGCACGCTTGCAGCACATGGTCGACGAGGACATGGCGGTACTGGCCTCGATCGACCGGGGCCACTACGGCTGGCAGCTCGGCGTGCGTGGCGGCGGCGCCCAGGGCAGGGCGGCGGCCGAACGCTTCTACCGTTCGCTCGGCGTCTGCACCGCGCTCGCGCATGCGCTGTGCGGCTCCGACCTGCACTTCGAGAACATCGTCACCGACGCGCAGGGGCAGCCGTTCTTCGTCGACGTCGAGGCCTTGTTCACCAACACCGCGCGCATCGACCGGCAGCCGCCGTCGAGCGTGCCCCTGCTCGATGCCGAGCGCGAACTCGACCGGCGCCTCGGCGAGTCGGTGCTGTCGGTCGGTGTGGTGTCCCTGCGCCGCACCCGCGAGGGCGTATTCTCCGGCGCCGCACAAGGCGACAAGGTCGCCGCCCCGGTGTCGCGCGAGGTCGCGGTCGACGCCAAGACCGCGACCATGCGCCTGTCGCGGGTGCAGGAAGCGATCCAGATCGACAGCCCGGTGCCGCGGGTAGACGGCGAGCCGGCCGCATTCGCCGCGCATTTCGACGGCTTCAGCGACGGCTATCGCCGTGCCGCTGCGGCCATGGTCGCGCATGCCGACGACATCGAAGCCCTGCTGAGCGATAACACGACATTGCGATCGCGGCAGATCCTGCGCCACACCTATCTGTACGGCCTGTTCCTGGCCGAAACCACCCACCCGGCGCTGGCCGACCCGGCCAAGACCGATGCCTTGCTGCTCAAGCTGCGCCGCGAAGAAGCCAGCAAGCCGTTCCTGCGCCATCTCTACGCCAGCGAACGCGAACAGATGCTGCAGTTCGACATCCCGTACTTCGAAGCCCAACTCGACAGCCGCGACCTGCTCAGCCCCTGCGGCAACATCGAAGGCTTCTTCGAGCGCTCGGCGCTGGAGCAGGTGCGCGAACGCCTCGCGCGCTTCGCCGAGGAACGCTGGATAACGCGGCAACTGGGCTATGTCGCCACCGCGCTCGGTTGCGAAGACGCTCCCCGCCTGCAACAGACCGACATCGCCGACGCCGCGGCCGCCCTGCTCGCCGAGCGCGCGGTGCCGGGGGAGGGCGACGGCAGCGTGCTGTGGACCTACAGCCCGCCGGTCGGCACGCCCGGCGGCGAGTTCGCGATCATGCCGATGGGCCCGGACCTCTACACCGGCCTCGCCGGCCTGCTGCTGTTTCTGTCGCGCCGCTGCGCGCACGGCGCCGATGCCGACGACCAAGCCCTGACCGAACGCCTCATCGCCACCGGCCGCCGCATCCTGGTCGAACGCAGCCCGATGCTCGGCAGCGGCGCCTACTCCGGCATGGAAGGCTTGATCCTCAGCCTGAGCGAAGCCGCCGGCGAACGCGGCGACCACGAGCTGTCGTCGCTCGCACTGGAAACCTTCCTGGCCCGCGAACCGCAATGGGACCCCGCGCGCCACGACATCATCGACGGCGCCGCCGGCATCGCCCTGGTGGCCCTCGCGTTGCGTCGCCAACACCCAGACCCGCGACTGCTGGATGTCGCCCGGAGACTCGCCGACCGGCTGACCGCCGCCGCCCGCGACACCGCCGACGGCCCCGAATGGTGGCTGCACGGCGTCGACCGCTGCGTCACCGGCTTTGCCCACGGCGGCAGCGGCATCGCCTTTGCCCTGATCCGCCTCGCACGTGCGTTAGGCGACGCGAACATGCACGAACTCGCCTTGCGCGCATTGCGACGCGAAGATCGGTTGTTCAATCCCGAAATCGGCCTATGGCCTGACACCCGCATGGACGAACCGCAGTACTCGCTGGGTTGGTGCAATGGCGCTGCGGGGTTTTTGCTGGCGCGCGCTGAGGCTTGGGACGGTCTGGAAGCTTGGCAACGCGAGCAGGTGCGCACCGCGTTCGCGCGCAGCGTCGAGTGGTTTGGGCGGTTGGAGGATGATTCGTTGTGTCATGGCACCGCTGGGGTTCGGCTGGCTTTGGCCAAGGTCGCCGACAGACTGGGCTTCGGCCCGAGCTTGTTACATCCAGAGCGGACTGACGATCAGAGCAGATATCGCGCGGGCTGGAGTCACGACCGCGGCAATCTGGGTTTGATGGTGGGGCTGTCCGGGGCGCGATGGGTGCAGTTGTCGAGGCGGGATGCGCATGCTGGATCGCTACCCCGGTTCTGTCCGCTAACCTTGGCCGAGCCTTGAGACGATCCCGTCCGCTCGCATGAGCACACGAGTCCTCGCAGTTTATGGCCCGCGGCTATCGGGGTTTGAAATCCGTCGGCCTCTCGTCGGCCCTTGCGATCGACATGCCCGCATCGTTGGGCTTGAGCCAATGGGCCACGGCGCAGCCGGCGAGCATGCCGACTAGCTGCGCCAGGACGAACCCCAACACGTCGTCCGGGCGAATGCCCGCGAACGTCTCGGTCAGCGAACGCGCCAGCGTCACTGCAGGATTGGCGAACGAGGTGCTGGCGGTGAACCAGTACGCAGCGAAGATATAGCTCGCCACCAGGGCTGGAACCGCCGTGGGGCGGTGGCGAATGCCCAACAGAATGGTCAGCAGCAAACCGAAGGTGGCAACCGCCTCGCTGATCCACTGGGGCAAGCCGGTGCGGACATGGGTGCCCGGTTGGATCAGGGGAAGATCGAACATGGCATGGGCGAGCAGCACGCCGGCGATCGCAGCGACGATCTGCACGGCTATATAGGCCGCGGTTTCGCCGTTGCGCAACTCGCCGCGCAGACGCATGGCCAAGGTCACCGCGGGATTGAAATGCGCGCCGGAGATCGGCCCGAACAAAACGATCAGCACATACAAGGCGCCTGCGGTCGCAGCGGCATTCGCCAACAGCGCTACGGCGTCGTTTCCATCCGCGAGCGCGACGCCCATGATGCCCGAGCCGACCACCGTGGCCAGGAGCAGGGCGGTGCCGATGAATTCGGCGATCAGTTTGCGCGGCAGGTTCATCGCAGCGCCGCTAGCAGCGATTTTACGCGCGACGAGATGTCATCGCGGACGGAGCGATAGCCGTCGTCGTCCATATGCTTGGGATCGGGCAGGCCCCAGTCTTCGCGATGCTTGGCCGGTATCCACGGACAATCGTCGCCGCAACCCATGGTAATCACGGCATCGAACTCGCCCTCGATGTCGTCGAGCGACTTGGAGGTGTGCGTGGTCAAGTCGTAGCCCAGCTCGGACATGAAACGGATCGCTTTCGGATTGATGACGCCGGAGGGCTTGGAGCCGGCGCTGAAGGCCTCCACGTGCTCGCCGCCGTGGATGTGGGCAAAGGCCTCGGCCATCTGGCTACGGTTGGAGTTTTCGACGCAAACGAACAGAACGCGTTTATTGGGAGTCATCGGGGTCGAATCAGAGGGTGTGGGCGATCTGGCGCAGGTGCTGTTCCTGAGCCAGGCGGTCGAGCTTTTCAAGTGGAAGTGCCAACAACAGGTCGATCCGGCGACGCAAAGTCAGCCAGGTGTTCTTGAATGCGGCGGGGTCGTCGGGCGTGAGCGCTGGGTCGGGCACGCCCCAGTGCGCGGTGGCCGGGTGGCCCGGCCAGATCGGACAAGCTTCGCCGGCTGCGTTGTCGCAGACGGTGATGACGAAATCCATGACCGGAGCGTCGGGGCCGGCGAACTTGTCCCAGCTCTTGGTCCGCAACGCATGGCCGGGGTCCAGGGCCGCGATCAACTGCGCGGCCAGCGGCTGCACGCGATCGGCGGGATGGCTGCCTGCGCTATAGGCGCGGATACGGCCTTTGCTCATGAAGTTGAGCAAGGCCTCGGCCATCTGGCTGCGAGCCGAGTTGCCCGTGCACAGGAACAGAGCGTTATAGGTTCGATCGGTCATGGCGTGGCGGCCGGATTGAAGGGACAAAGACGAGGGGTCGCAGGCGCGCGGAACGCAGACCGGCGCGGGGTCGCAACCGGCGCCGCCGGCGCAGCAGTTCTCGGACAGATACGCCATGAGGGCGTTCATCTGCAGGTAGTTCGCACGTACGCGGATGACACGGCCCTCGCGCTGGTCCTGTACCAGGCCGGCGGCACGCAAGACGTTGAGATGGGCCGTCAAGGTGGCCGGGGGCAGATCCAGGCGCTCGCGCAGTTCACCGACCGACAAGCCATCGGGGCCGGCCTGTATCAGCTGCCGGTAAGCTGCCAGCCGGGACTCGTGGCTGAGGGCTCCAAGGGCGTGAAGGGCGGTCTTTGTCTCCATGATTCCAATATTCCGGAATATTGGAATTAATTTCAATCTTGGGCCGCCGAACGGCTTGACGCGGGTCGGCCGGGCTCCATATAGTTGTGACTAACAACATATTCGTGCCATGGCCAAGACCGTCGCTAAGTCGATCCCCCAAACTTCCGGCCTGCTCAAGGAGGCCGAGGCGTTGCATTCCGCCGTGTCGGACCTGGTTCGGATCTATCAGTTCCGGGACCGCGACAAGATCTGCTGTTACGACATCTCGGTGACGCAGTGCTACGCCCTGGAGACATTGGTGGGCCTTGGGCCGAGCCGAAGCCAAGCGCTTGCCGAGGCGTTGCGGCTGGACAAGAGCACGACGACCCGGGTGGTCGATGCCCTGGTTCGCAAAGGTTATGTCGAACGATTGCCCGATCCGGACGATGCGCGAGCGGTCTCGCTGCGCGTCACCGCCGGCGGGCGCCAATTGTACGAGCGGATCAACAGCGAGCTGATCGCGCAGCAAATGGATTTGATCCGCGACCTCGATCCCGAAGTCTGCACCGCAGCCACCGAAATTCTCCGGCGCCTGGCGCGGGCGGCCCAAGCCCGCTTCGTGTCGGGCGTGAGCGTGGGCGGTTGCGCGCCCGCGTGCGGGACCGACGGGAAGTGCGGCTGAGTTTTTTTGTCTATTTAGTTGTTACTAACAACAGGTGAAATATGATCGAGATTCGCTCTGCTGTTCCCGCCGATGCCTCCGCAATCGCCGCCATCTACAACCAGGGCATCGCCGAACGCTCGTCCACTTTCGAAATCGTCCCGCGCACGGTGGGCGACATCGAACGACGTTTGACCGAAGTCGCGCGTTATCCGCTGCTAGTCGCCACAGACGCTGCAGGAACGGTGATCGGTTGGGCCGGTCTGAGCAACTATCGCCCCCGCGATTGTTATGCCGGCATCGGCGAGTTCTCGGTTTACCTGGACACGGACGCGCGCGGGCGGGGCGTCGGACGCCGGTTGTTGCAGGCCTTGATCGACGTCGCCCGCGAACACGGCTACTGGAAGTTGCTCTCGCGCATTTTTCTTTTCAACACCGCTAGCCGGGCGCTATGCCGCTCGGTGGGCTTCCGCGAAGTCGGGATCTACGAAAGGCACGGTCAGTTGGAGGGCCGCTGGCTCGACGTCGTCATCGTCGAATACCTGATTCCCGTAAGCACCCTCGACACCCGACCGATTGCCGAAGCCGTCGCCACTTGCTGAAGGAGATATCGATGAACCTCGCACTTCCCGTAGTCGTAATCGGTGGCGGCCCGGTCGGATTGGCGGCTGCGGCGCATTTGATCGAGCGTGGACTCACGCCGTTGGTCCTGGAGGCCGGCGATTCGGTCGGCGCTGGCATGCTGCGCTGGGCGCACGTGCGGATGTTCTCGCCGTGGGAGTTCGCGATCGATCGCGCCGCTGCTGCGTTGCTCGCCAAGCACGGCTGGATCGCTCCCGACTTGGCGCAGTTCCCTAGCGGAGGCGATGTCGTCGAGCGTTACCTGAAACCGCTTGCGTCCCTGCCCGCGCTCCTTCCCCACATCCGCACCCAAGCGCGTGTCACTTTCGTGACCAAGCAGCGGCGCGACCGCATGAAGGACACGCAGCGCAACGATGTTCCGTTCCTGGTGCGCTACGTCGATAGGGTGGGCGAGCATGAAGTGCTCGCGCAGGCGGTCATCGATGCGTCAGGCACGATCGACAGCCCCAATCCGATAGGAGCCTCGGGCGTGCCGGCCATCGGCGAAAGTGCGCTACGCGATCGGATCTTCTATGGCATGCCCGATGTGCTGGGCATTCACCGCGAGCGCTACGCCGGCAAGCGGGTGCTGGTCGTCGGCAGTGGCCACTCGGCATTCAACGTACTCAACGATCTGGCACGGTTGGCTCGGCAAGTGCCGGGAACCCGGATCGAATGGGCGGTGCGACGTCCGTCGTTGCGACGCGTGCTCGGCGGCGGCGAACACGACCAACTCAAGGAACGCGGGCGTCTGGGGCTGACCATCGGCAAGCTGGTCGAAGACGGCATGCTGCAGGTGACGACCGATTTCCATCTCGATCGACTTGAGATCACTGGCGACGGCATCGTCGCGCACGGGGATGGCAAGCAAACCCGCCCGGTGGACGAGATTGTCGCGTCGACCGGCTTTCGCCCGGATCTCGGCATCCTGTCGGAACTGCGCATAGCCTTGGATCCCGGTACCCAGGCCCCGGTCGCGTTGGTGCCGTTGATCGATCCGAACCTGCATAGCTGCGGCAGCGTGCGGCCGCACGGCGCCGAAGAGCTCAAGCATCCGGATGCGGGCATTTATATCGTGGGCATGAAAAGCTACGGGCGCGCACCGACCTTCCTGCTGCTGACCGGCTACGAGCAAGTGCGCTCGGTCGTCGCCGCGATCGCGGGCGATTGGGAGGCGGCACGACGTGTCGAACTGGTGCTCCCGGAAACCGGCGTGTGCGTCACCCAGTTCGCGGAAGAGGATGCCGCCGAAACGAAAAGTTCCTGCTGCGGTCCAGCGCCCGTCGCGAATGCATCCGCCGTTGAATCTCAAGCCGCCGGCGGTTGTTGCGGCGGCCCCGCGCCAGACGATGCCGATGCCTGCTGCGTCCGCGATGCGCAAGCCAAGGCCGAAGGCGAATCCGGCTGCGGCTGCGCAAGCGAGCCTGCCGTCGCGGTCGAATCCCGTGCGGTGGCGTGCTGCAAATGAAGGCGATGCCGGCTCCCGTGCGTCGCGCGGTCTGGGTATTGGGGGCGTGCCAATGCGTGCTGTGGGGCGTGCTGTACTACAGCTTCTCGGTACTGCTGGTGCCGATGGAGTCGGCGCTCGGTCTGTCGCGCATGGCGGTCGCCGGCGCTTTCTCGATCGGCCTGGGAGCAATGGCGCTGTCGGCGCCGTGGATCGGTCGGTGGCTGGATGAAGGGCATGCCTTGAGCCTTACGCGCACGGGCATCGGCCTGGCGTTGTTCGGATTGCTCGTAGTGGCGAACACACAGGGGCCGCTGACGCTGTATCTGGGCTGGCTCAGTGTCGGTATCGCGATGGCGGCACTGCTGTACGAGCCCGCGTTCGTGCTGGTGATTCGGGCGGTCTCCGACGAGGGGCATCGCTTGCGCGCTCTTGCGGCGGTGACCGTATTCGGCGGACTGGCGAGCACTATTTTCCTGCCCTTGCTCTCCATGCTGATCGAACATCGGGACTGGCGTGTAGCGGTGCTGGCCTGCGCGGCAGCGGTGGCGCTGGTCGCATGGGTGATGGAGCGCCACGTCATTCCCGGACTGCCGCCGGCTTATGCGATGCCGGTCAGGAAACGTGCGCACAGGCCGGACTGGCCGCCGCACCTGGGCAAACTGGTGACGATCTTCGCTTCCGGGACCTTGGCCAGTATGGCGCTGACCACGTTGCTGATTCCCTTGCTGATGGAACGCGGCGCCTCGGCTTTGATCGCGGCGCTGGTGCTCGCGGCACTGGGGATCGCGCAACTGCCCGGTCGCGTTTGGCTGCTTCGGGGGAGCGGCCCAGTGTCCGCACACGTCATGAAGAGCGTTCCGATCGCGTTGCAAGTGCTGGGATTGGCCGGGGTGGTCGCGGCGCGCGCGCCCGCATGGGTGGCCGCTGGGGTCGCCGTGTTCGGATTGGGTGCGGGATTGCAGACGCTGGCCCGGCCATGGCTCGTGCAGGCCTTGTATGGCGCGGCGGATGCCGGCCGATGGAACGGGGAGGTCGCGCGCATGCAGGGGTTCATCCGTGCAGCCGGACCGGTCGGCGCGGTTGCCCTGGCATGGGTGGGAGGGGCCACGCTCGCGCTCTCGATCGCAGCGGGCCTGCTGCTGCTCACGTTGCTTATCGCGCGGCGTCTGCCGGCCTAAGCGTGTTCTCAAGGAAGACACGGATGAAACGCTTGATCTCGCGATACCTGCTGGCCACGACGGTGATCGGCAACATGACGCTGTTCTTTCTAGCGCGAAAGTTCGGCTGGAACCTGGAGTTGGCGGTGCTGCTGGGTGCCTTGGGCAGCTTCGCGGCGGCATGGGGATTGGAGCGTGTACTACCGCACGAGCGGCGATGGCTCGGCAAAGGCGCCGACATCGCTGTCGATCTGACCAGCGCCGTCGTCGTCGTGGCGATCGTCGATCCTCTGCTCAAGTTCGCCGGTCCGGTGTTGGCGGTCGCAGTCTGGCGGATGTTCGGAGGGGGCAGTGCGCTTGCGGACTGGTTGGCCGCCCAGGCCTTCGTTCCGCAATTGCTTGCCGTCGTGATGTTGAGCGAACTGGGTCGGTACTGGGCGCACCGTTGGCACCACACACTCGGATGGCTATGGAAGCTGCATGCGCTTCACCACAGCAGCGAGCGTTTGTACGCCCTCAACAATTTTCGCTTCCACCCGCTCAATTATCTCAACAACTTTCTTTTGGGCGTGTTCCCGCTAATGCTGCTGGGCGTACCTGCGGACGTCATGCTCGGTTACCTGGCCCTGAGCCAGCCGGTGCTGATGCTTCAACATGCCAATCTGGACCTGCGCAGCGGCTGGTTGAACTACGTGTTCAGTACCAACGAGGTGCATCGATGGCATCACTCCAGCACGCCATCCGAGGCGAACCGGAACTACGGTTATACCCTGGTACTTTGGGACCACGTCTTCGGGACCTTCCATTACCTGCCGTGCGACAACGCGCCGCGCCGGATCGGATTGTTCGCCGAAAACAGCGACTATCCCGCTAGCGGTAGTTACCTGACCCAATTGACGCAGGCCTTCAAACCCGGTTGTTGCCGGTTGTATGGATGAACTCGGATCTCGGCCTGATCGTCGACGAGGCAGCGGCGGCAGCGCGCTGATGCGGCAATGCAGGCGCGTCGGCGGGCGTCGTCGATACGGTTCATGCGAATCCTCGCCCGGATCGGTCGCGCGATTCGCCTGCGTCTGCGCGGTACTCACGAAAAAGCCGGCACTGGGCCGGCTTCGTCGTACGCTGGTATTCATGGTGGAGCGGAGGAGGATCGAACTCCCGACCTTCGCATTGCGAACGCGACGCTCTCCCAGCTGAGCTACCGCCCCACTTCGGGGATCGAGTGTAGCGGGCCGGGCTGGGGGGCGCTAGTCCTTGCGCTTGGTTCTTCGGTCTAGTTCTGCTGGGCCAGCAAGGGGGCGAGGTCGGGCTCCAGTGCGGCGCGGCGCCAGCCGGACAGGGCGTCGGGCCAGTCGCCGTGGTCGAGCAGGGCTTCGAGCCAGCGGCGCGAAGCGAGTACGCCGTCGGGCAGGCCAAGGGCGGCGCTGCGGGTGGCCACGGCTTCCTGCAGTTGGCGCAGGCGCTGTTTGTCGCGGGTTTCGGCGACGCCGGCGTCGGGAGTCTGGTCTTCGTCGGCCAGCTCGGTGTTCAGTGCGGCCCAGATGGCATCGCCGAGTTTGCGTGGGGCTTTGGGGTGGGCGTCGAGCTGTCGCTGCAGGGCATCGCGGTCGGCCGGGACCTGGCGCGCGATCGAGACGGCAAGTTCGTTGTCGAGGATCCAACTGCGCGGGCGGTCGCTGTCGCGCGCGTAGGCGTCGCGCCAGCGCAGCAGGCGTACCAGGCGGCGTTGCGCAGGCGCGTCGAGGAACTGGGCGCTGCGCATCGACAAATGCGGCCAGCGTTCCGGGGCTTCGTTTTCGGCATTGAAGACGGTGCGGGCGGCATCTTCGTCGAGCCAGACGCGGCGGCCGAGCGGGGCGAGCAGGCCGTCGAGGGCGTCGAGCATGGCGAACAGGTGGCGCACGTCGTCGGCGGCGTATTCGAGCTGCGACGGCGAGAGCGGGCGGCGCATCCAGTCCGAGCGAGTCTCGCCCTTGGCCAGGGCCACGCCGGTCAGTTGCTCGACCAGCTTCTGATAGCCCAGGCCGCTGCCGATGCCGGCCAGGGCCGCGGCCTGCTGGGTGTCGAACAGCGGCTTGGGCACCACGCCGCAGGCGTGCTTGAAGGCGACCAGGTCCTCGCTCGGGCTGTGCACGATCTTGAGGATGGCCTCGTCGGCGAGGATCGGCGCCAGCGCTTCGGCGATGCCGGGGCGCAACGGATCCACCAGCAGGATCGTCGGTTCGTCCCCGTCGGCGCTTTCGATCGCGATCTGCACCAAGGCCAACTGCGGCCAGTAAGTGCGTTCGCGGATGAATTCGGTGTCCAGCCCGATGCGTTCGGGCTTGACCTCGAAATGCGCTTGCAGCGCGGCGGGGGTGTTGATCCAGACGGGCATGTTTCGGTTCTTTCGCGTGGCCGGCGTCGAGGTTGCCGGGGCGGGCGACAATAGCCTACTTTTCGCGGCGACGCGTCGCCGCGGGTGCGCGGCGGCTTAGGCCGGCCAGAGCAGGCAAGCCATGGACAAGGCGAAGCCCGGGACGAACCGCCCTCTGCAGGGTCACCACATTGCCTGAACATGGGGCCGCGGTCGAAGCGATATGCTGCGTCCCATCGATCGCCAAGACGGTTCCGGAGAGGTTGCAGGTTGCGCGCATTGATGTGGTCAGGCATCGCCGCGATAGGGCTGCTGGTCGGGTGCACCGATCGGGGCGGTAAGGCGTCGTCGCAGGATGGCGGCGCGCGCGCGCCGATCGTGACGATCAGCGCCGACCAGGCGGTGTCGCCGGTGCCGCCGTGGCGGGCGCCGGCCATCGCGGTTACGGCCGAGAACCTGGACGACTTGAACAAGCGCGGCGAGGCGGCGCTGGCCGCCGGCCGGCTGCATGCCGACGCCGATTCGGCGATCCCGATCTATCTGGCCCTGCGCGCCTACGCGCCGGACGACCGCCGTTTCGCCAAGGGGCTGGACAAGGCCGTGGCGCTGTTGCTGGTCGAAGGCGACACGGCGTTGAAAGGCATCGACGACGAGCCCTTGTCCCTGCGCGGCGCCCACGAGGCGGCCGCAGTGGCGCGCGTGGCGGCACCCGAGCATCGCAAGGTGGTGGCCTATCTGGAACGCGTCGACCGCGCCGACCAGGCCCAGGAGGCCAACCGCCTCGGCGAGGACGACTTGAACGCCGGCCGCGTCGGCGAGAACGGCAAGGGCGGGGCGTTGGCGCGGTTCCGCGAGGCCTTGGAACTGCGGCCGAACGATGCGCGCGCCTTGCAGGGCATCGCCGCGGCCGAAAGTGCGCTGATCCGGCGCGCCGAACTCGCCGCCGACCGCGACGATTACGCCGGCGCCGCGCGCTGGCTCGCGGCGGCGGCGCAGGTCCGGCCCAAGTTCGATACCGCGTCCACCGCCCAGGCCCGCATCGCGGCGCAGCGGCGGGCGCGGATCGGCGGCCTGCGCGACCAGGGCATCGCCGCGCTGCCGAAGTTCGGCGGCATCGACGTCGCCCGCGGGCATCTGGCGACCTTGCTGCGGATCGCCCCGGCCGGCGACCCGGCCGCGGCCGAACTGCGCGAGCGCATCGAGCTGGCGACCCATTACGGCTTGTTCCGCCCCGGCCAGGTGTTCACCGATGCGATGAACCTGGGCGGGCGCGGGCCGGCGATGGTGGTAATTCCCCACGGTGCGTTCCGCATGGGCGCCGAGCCCAGCGAGGCCGGGTCCAGCGATGCCGAGCGGCCGACCCGCAACATCCGCTTCGAGCGCGGCGTGGCGATGTCGCGCTACGAGATCACCGTCGGCGAGTTCCGCCGCTTCATGAATTCGACCAAGCACCGCGCGCGCGCGGCGCGGCGCGGCTATTCCACCGCCTACGACGAACGCAGCGGCAACCTGGTGCGGCGCGGCGGGGTCGACTGGCGCTCCGACTACGCCGGCAACCCGGCCGCCGACAACTTGCCGGTGGTGCACGTCAGCGCCAAGGACGCGGTGGCCTATGTCGAGTGGTTGTCGGCGATCACCGGCCAGCGCTACCGGCTGCCGAGCGAGGCCGAGTTCGAGTACGTGCTGCGTGCCGGCAGCCAGGGCGCTTATCCCTGGGGCGACGGCTCGCCGCCGGCGCGGGTCGGCAACCTCACCGGCAGCCTCGACGCGTCGCCGAGCCGGCGCCATTGGCGCAACGCCTTTCAGGGCTTCGGCGACGGCGCCTGGGGGCCGATGCCGGTCGGCAGCTACGCGCCTAATGCATTCGGTCTTCACGACATGGCCGGCAATGTCAGCGAGTGGGTAGCCGATTGCTGGCACGACAACTACCGCCGCGCCCCGCGCGACGGCGCGGCCTGGTTCAATCCGGGCTGCCGCACGCGGGTGCTGCGCGGCGGTTCCTGGTCGAGCTCGCCGGCGCAGTCGCGCGCGGCATGGCGGCAGGGCACCAGCGCGGACACCACCAACGGGCGGCTCGGGTTCCGGATCGTGCGGGAAATCTGAGATCGATCGGTTTGGGTTGGTCAGTTTGAGTTGATCGGTTTGAGTTGGGTGGGCGCGGACCCGCGACTGGGTTCATGATGGAATCGCGCCGCTCGCAGGAGGCAGGCGGATACGGTGGTTGCGGCTTCGGCCGCGGCCGGCAATCAACGGATCGGGCCTGGGCCCGTGGCAGTGGGGAGTGTGGACATGAGGATCGATCCCATGGGTGGCGCGAGTCGGCCGCGACGCGGCTTCGGCGGGTTCCGTTGGTGGATCCTGGTCCTGTTCGCGATCTACGCGGCGTGGTCGTGGTTCGGCAGCGCCCAGACCGACCCTTACACCGGCGAAAAGGCCCATTACGGCACCACCGCCGACGAAGAAATACAGCTCGGGGCGCAGGCGTTCCAGCAGGTGCTGGGCGACGCCAATGCGCAACGCGCGTTGCTGCCGGACAACGCACCGCAGAGCCAGGGCGTGCGCGAGATCGCCCAGCGCCTGATCAGCAAGGTGCCGCAGGTGACCGAGTCCTTGGCGGCCAGCAATGGCCAGACCGCGCCGACCGACTACCGCAACTTCCAATGGAACGTGGCGGTGATCAACTCGCAGGAGGCCAACGCCTTCTGCCTGCCCGGCGGCAAGATGGCGGTCTACACCGGTTTGTTCCCGGTGACCCAGAACAACGACGCCTTGGCGGTGGTGATGGGGCATGAGATCGCCCACGCGCTGTTGCGCCACGGCTCGCAGCGCATGGCCCAGCAGAAGCTGGTGCAGATGGGCCAGATCGCCGCGGGCATGGCGGTCGGCGGCATGGACCCGCAACAGCAGCAGATGGTGATGGGCGCGCTCGGCGCCGGCGCGCAGTACGGGCTGGTGCTGCCGTACGGGCGCAATCACGAAACCCAGGCCGATCAGGTCGGCTTGATGCTGGCGGCGGCGGCCTGTTACGACCCGCGCCAGGCGATACCGTTGTGGGAGCGCATGGCGCAGCTCGGCGGCGGCCAGCGCCCGGCGGAGTTCGCCTCGACCCATCCGGATCCGGCCAACCGCATCCAGACCTTGCAGGCGTTGATGCCGAAGGCGCTGCAGTTCTATCAAGCCAATTGCGCGAGTCGGCCGTTGCGTTGAGGGAAGAGCAACAGCAACAGCAACAGCAAATCCCCCCTGGCCCCCCTTTTACAAAGGGGGGAACAGCACGGGCGAAGAGGGGTTGTTTGCTGCGACTTCGCCAGCCATAAAAAAACCGCCGAGAGGCGGTTTTTTTGTTGCGGCGCCAGCTTCGGGTCTGCAGCCTTTCCCGATTCCCGATTCCCGATTCCCGATTCCCGATTCCCGATTCCCGATTCCCGATTCCCGATTCCCGGCCCCTCAGAAACTCATGAACAGCCCGCCGTTGACCGGGATGTTGGCGCCGGTGATGAAGCCGGCGTCGTCGGCGGTCAGGAACTCGACGGTGCGGGCGATTTCGCTGGGCTTGCCGAGGCGGCCCACCGGGACGCTGTCGACGATGCGGCTGCGGATGTCTTCGGGCACGGCCATGACCATCGCCGTCTCGCAGTAGCCGGGCGAGACCGAGTTGACGGTGACGCCCTTGCGCGCCACTTCGCGCGCCAGGGCCATGGTGAAGCCGTGCATGCCGGCCTTCGCCGCCGAGTAGTTGGTCTGGCCGAACTGGCCGGTCTGGCCGTTGACCGAACTGATGTTGACGATGCGGCCGAAGCCGCGCTCGGTCATGCCGTCGACGGCGTGGCGGCACAGGTTGAACACGCCGTCGAGGTTGACCCCGAGCACGTCGTCCCAGGCGCGCTTGTCCATCTTGCGCAGGCTGCCGTCGCGGGTGATGCCGGCGGCGTTGACCAGGATGTCGATGCCGCCGTCGTCGCCGACGATGCGTTCGATCGCTGCGCCGCAGTCGTCGTAGTCGGCGACGTTGGCCGCTTCGAAGCGGATGTCGAGCTCGCGGGTGAGCTCGGCGAATTCGGCGATGCGTTCCTCGCGCGTGCCCAGGTCGAGGGCGACGACGCGGCGGCCGGCACGTGCCAGCGACAGGCAGATCTCGGTGCCGAGACCGCCGATGCCGCCACTGACGACGGCGATGCGTTTATTCATGGAGTTTCATCTCATGCGAAAGGCGCGGTGCATGCACGCACCCGGGCCGTCCCCCGACGGCCCGACAAGAAACCACGCGCCGCGACCGCGACAGGCGGTCAAGCGGCGCGCAACAAAAAAGCGCGGCTCAACGCTCGCGCTTGTCGGTCTTCTGCTTCGGCGTCGTGGGCTGGCCTACGTTGCCGGACAGGTTCTGCTGGAACTCTTTCCACAAGGTCAGATTGCGTTCGGTGAGCTGGTTCATCATCGCCCAGGGCGTCTGCCCGAGCATGCCGCCCATCTGGTTGCGGAACTGTTGCTGCTGATCGAGGAACACCTGCATCGAGCGTTCCAGATAGTTGCCCATGAAGCCCTGCAGCGAGTCGCCGTAGAACCGGATGATCTGGCTCAGCAACTGGGTGGAGAGCACCGGCTCGCCGTCTTGCTCGTGTTCGGAAATGATCTGCAGCAGGACCTGGCGGGTCAGGTCGTCGCCGGAGCGCGCATCGCGGACTTCGAATTCTTCGCCATCGACGATCAACTGCCGTACGTCTTCGATGGTGATGTAGCTGGAGATCTCCGTGTCGTACAGACGACGGTTCGGATACTTCTTGATAATTCGGGTCGAGGCCATGGAGCTTTGGCTCTAAAACGTGGTGCCTTGCAGCATGGCTCAGGGCGCAAGGGCTTGCAACAGGTACGGCGCTCCGGCGTCGACCGGCCGTCGCGGAGCCTGCACGCGCGAGGTTTCGGCGGCCTGGGCGTAGCCGCGGAGGCCGGTTGCAGGGGCGGCGAAGGCTGTCGGCTACGGCGAGTGCGCGGCGCGGCCGCGGCGGTGTTGCGTCGAAGCGGGCAGGCCGGGCCGATCGCGCGCCGCAGCCGGAGACCCTGAACAGGTCTCCGGTGAGGCGAAGGCTTTCATTGCCCGGCTTTTACCAAGCCGGGCTGTTACCAACCCCGGCTGTTATCAGGCCCTCGCTGTTACCAGCCCATGTACTGGCCGCCGTTGGCGGACAGGTTCGCGCCGGTGATCCAGCTGGCTTCGTCGGGGATGAAGAAGCTGACCGCATACGCGATTTCCTCCGGCGTGCCGAGGCGGCCGGTCGGGATCTGGGCGACGATCTTGTTGCGCACGTCCTCGGGCACGGCCATCACCATGTCGGTGCCGATGTAGCCCGGCGAGACGGTGTTGACGGTGATGCCGAACTTCGCGTTTTCCTGCGCCAGCGAAATCGTGAAGCCGTGCATGCCGGCCTTGGCCGCGGCGTAGTTGGCCTGGCCGTACTGGCCCTTCTGGCCGTTGATCGAGCTGATCTGCACGATCCGGCCCCACTTGCGCTCGCGCATGCCCTCGATCACCGGGCGGGTGACGTTGAAGCAGGAGTTGAGGTTGGTGCCGATGACGTCGCTCCATTGCTGCGAGGTCATGCGGTGGAAGGTGGAGTCGCGGGTGATGCCGGCGTTGTTGACCAGGATGTCGACCGGGCCGATCTGGCGCTCGACGTCGCGGACCAGGGCTTCGGCCTGCTCGGGAGAGGACACGTCGCCGCTGGCGATCGCCACGTCGATGCCCAATTCCTTCATCTGCGCCTGCCAGGCGCGCCCTTTGGCTTCGTCTCGAAAATTGGTCGCTACCTTGTGGCCCATCTTGGCGAGGCGTTGGACGATCGAGGTGCCGATGCCACCGGTACCGCCGGTGACGAGTGCAACGCGTGACTGCATCTGTACTCTCCTTGACCGCGACCGCGCGGTCTCGGACCGATTCTAGACAGCATTCGTCAAAGGATCGTTGTGCATCGCGGCGAGAGCCTTAGCACATTTCGGAATCTGTGCCGGACTAAACGAAACCTGTGCGCGTTCGAGCAGTTCCGTGACAGTCGCTACCGCGTCCAGGGCCTGCGGATCCTGGCCGAGGCCGCGCCAGGCGGCGCGCAGCGCGGGCAGGGGATCGGCCGCGTCGACCGGCTGGGCGGCATCGGACTTGGACAGCTTGCGGCCCTGCGCGTCGAGCAGCAGCGGCAAATGTGCGTAGCGCGACGTCGGCAGGCCGAGCGCGGCCTGCAGGAGGATCTGGCGCGGCGTCGAGTCGAGCAGGTCGGCGCCGCGCACGATGTCGCTGATGGCTTGCGCGGCGTCGTCGACCACGACCGCGAGTTGGTAGGCCCAGTAGCCGTCGGCGCGGCGCAGGACGAAGTCGCCGACCTCGCGGGCGACGTCCTGCGACTGCGCGCCGAGGACAGCGTCGTCGAAGCCGGCTATGGCGCCGTCGGCGACGCGCAGGCGCACCGCCGCCTGCGGCGCAGCGCGGCCGTGGCGCGGTGCGTGGGCGACGCAGCGGCGATGGATGCCGTGGTTCGCCGCCAGGTCGCTGCGGCTGCAATGGCAGAAGAAGGCGCGGCCCTCGTCGAGCAGGCGGTCGAGCGCGGCTTGGTAGAGCGCGCCGCGCGCGCTTTGGCGCACGATCGGCTCATCGCTGTGCAGGCCGAACGCAGCCAAGGTGCGTAGCTGCCGCTCGGCCGCGCCGGGAACTTCGCGCGGCGGGTCGAGGTCTTCGATACGGACCAGCCAGGTGCCGCGATGATGGCGCGCGAGCAGCCAACTGCCGAACGCGGCCAGCAGCGAACCCGGATGCAGGTCGCCGGTCGGCGAGGGCGCGAAGCGGCCCCGGTACGGCGTGTCCGCCCGGTCAGGCGAAGCGGTCGGTGAAGGATGTCCGGACAATGAACGAGCGCTCCGGCTGGGACGGGTTATGGCGGGATTCTCGTTGAATTAACGGTGGTTTCGCCACATTTGACCAGTGCGGCGATCGCGCCGCACACGAGGACAGGCGGCGACCACGCCGCATTGGACAGGGACGTCGACTGAAGCCGCGCACGGTGCGCGGCAAGACAGAGCCGTACGACCATGTTCAAACGCATAGCCCTTTTCCTGGCCACCAACCTGGCCGTGCTGATCCTGCTCGGCATCGTCATGTCGGTGCTGCAGAACGTCTTCGGCATCCGCCTGGGCAACAACGGCGGCATCCTGGTGATGGCCGCGGTATTCGGTTTCGGCGGCTCGCTGATTTCGCTGCTGATGTCGAAGTGGATCGCCAAACGCACCACCGGCGCCCAGGTGATCGAACAGCCGCGCACCGAGACCGAGCAGTGGCTGGTCGCGACCGTGCGCCGCCAGGCCGAAGCGGCCGGTATCGGCATGCCCGAGGTGGCGGTCTACGACGCCCCGGAGATCAACGCCTTCGCCACCGGCGCCAACCGCAACGCAGCCTTGGTCGCGGTGTCGACCGGGCTGATACGGGCGATGAGCCGCGACGAAGCCGAAGCGGTACTCGCCCACGAGGTCAGCCACGTCGCCAACGGCGACATGGTGACGATGGCCTTGATCCAGGGCGTGCTGAACACCTTCGTGCTGTTCGCCGCGCGCATCGTCGGCGGTTGGATCGACGCGATGCTCGGTGGCCAGCGCGAGTCGCGCGGCCCGGGCATCTTCTACTTCGTGGTGGTGATGGTGCTGGACGTGGTGTTCGGCCTGATCGCCAGCATGATCGCGATGGCGTTCTCGCGTTACCGCGAGTTCCGCGCCGACGCCGGCGGCGCCCAGCTCGCCGGCCGCCACAAGATGATCGCGGCGCTGCAGCGTCTGTCGCAGACCTACGGCCAGAGCACCTTGCCGAACCAGGTGCAGGCCTTCGGCATCAGCGGTGCGGTGGGGCATGGGTTGTCGCGCCTGATGCGCAGCCATCCGCCGCTGGAAGAGCGCATCGAGGCGCTGCGCAATGCGCCGGAACAGCGTCCGAGCGGCCGCGCGGTGGTGCGCTGAGGTTGCGGGGAAGAGCAGCAGCAAATCCCCCCTGGCCCCCCTTTTCCAAAGGGGGGAACGGCAAAGGCAGAGACGCTGTCGGCTGATGCCACCAACAAAAAACCGCCTTTCGGCGGTTTTTTGTTGCGGCGACTGGCTCGGTTATTCAGCCTTTCCCGATTCCCGATTCCCGATTCCCGAACTACTGGAAGTCGTAATCCATGTCCGGCCCGGCGGCGGCCAGGAAGTGGCCCTGGGCGTAGTCGATGCCGGCACCGAACAGCAGACTCATGCTGGCGGCGTCCTGGACGAACTCGGCGATGGTCTGCCGGCCCAGTTCGCGCGCCTTTTCGGCGATTTCGCGCACGCGCTGCTGGTGTTCGGGATTGGCGGTGAGGTCGACCATGTAGCCGCGGTCGATCTTGAGGAAGGCCGCGTCGAAATGGTTGAGCAACTGGAACGAGTTGAGGCCGGCGCCGAACTGTTCCAGGCCGACGCGCACCCCGTACTGGGAGACGCGCGACTGCAGCTCCTGGGCGGCACGCAGGTTGGTGAAGACCTTGGACTCTGGCAGTTGCAAGACCAGAAGCTTGCCGTCGGCGCCGTGCTTGGCCAGTTGATCGACCACGTGCTGCAACAGGCTTTCGTCCTGCAGCGAGGCCTGGGTGATCTTGACCAGCAAGGTGGTGCGCTTGCCCTGGCGCATGCGTTCGCCGATGACCTGGATCGCCTTGCCGACGACCCAGCGGTCGATCTCCCACAACAGCCCGTGTTCTTCGGCGATCTGCAGGAACGACAGCGGCTGCACCAGTTCGCCGCCGGCCTCGCCGGAGGGGCTGTTCTGCATGCGCAGGTAGGCCTCGTACATCTCCATCGGCTCGCCGTGCAGATTGATCAGCGGCTGGTAGTTCATGACGAAGCGGTCGGCGTCGAGGGCGTCGCGGATGCGTCCGACCCAGGCGGCGATGCGTTCTTCCTCGGCCCGGTCGGCTGCGCCCGGGTCGAACAACTCGGTGCGGTTGCCGCCGACGTCGCTGGCCGACTGCAGGCACTGGCTGGCCTTGCCGAGCACCGCGGTGATGCTGGCGATCTTCTCGCCGATCTGCACGCCGCCGACGCTGGCGGTGGCGCTCAGCGACAGGCTGTCGGTCTCCAGCACGTGGTCGGCGAACGCCGCGCGGATGCCTTCGGCCAGGTTGGAGGTGTGCATGTGGTCGCTGTGCCGGGTCAGCACCGCGAACTGGTGCTCGCCGAACCGCGCGGCGATGTCGTCCGGGCCGATCGCCGCGCGCAGGCGCTCGCCGCAGGCGGCGATGAGCTGGTCGGCCTGGTCCAGGCCGATTTCCTGCAGCAGCTGGTTGTAATGGTCGGGTTCGAGCAGCAGCAGGCCGTGGTGGGCCGAGTTCTGCGCCGCGTCCGACACCGCGTCTTCGAGCGCGCGCAGGAAGGTGGCGCGGTTGAGCAGGCCGGTGACCTGGTCGCGCTGGCGCAGCGCTTCCACTTCGCGGGCGAGCTCGGGGTCGATCTCCTGGCGGCGCAGCACCACCTGCAGGCAGTGTTCGCCCTCATAAGTGGCCGCGGTGAATTCCATGACCGCCGGGAAGGCGTTGCCGTCGAGCGCGCGGGCCTGGGTCTCGTAGCTCGGCGGCGGCGGTTCGCCCTTGCTGAGCTGCTTGAGCAATTGCTTGAAGCCGTCGACCTGGGACGGCGCGACCAGGTCGAGCAGGGACATGCCTTCGATGTCGTCGAAGGACTCGAAACCGAAGATTTCCAGGTACGCGGCATTGGCACGGATGTGCATGCCTTCGTGGATGTAGGCGATCGGATCGCGCGAGGAGTCGATCAGCGCGTCGCAGCGGCGTTCGGTCTCGCGCACCTGGGCCTCGAGGCGCCGCAGCGAGCGGCGCGCTTCCAGGTCGGCCCATTCGGCGCGCACCGCGTTCTGGACGTGGGCGACGTTCGAGCGCAGCACCACGCCGCGCGCACCGATCTCCAACGCGCCGAGCAGGGCGGCGTCGTCGATCGATTCCAACAGCACCAGCACCGGCAGGTCTTTGCCGCTGGCGTCGACGCTCTGCATCAACTTGGCCAGCGAGACGTTGCGCGAGTTGCGCGCCGCCAGCACCAGGTCCGGTGGATGCTGCAGGATCAGTGCGGCGACTTCCTGTTCGTTTTCCGGCCGTGTCGGCCGTACCGCGATGCCGCTGTTGCGTAGCCCGCTGACGATGGCCTCCGCCGCCTCGACGCTGTCGTCGACGATCAACAAGCGCAGCACCATGTCTTTGCCGAATTGCATTGACCACCTCCGTGGGCCGGTTTTATGACATGAAGCGCCGGCCTCGTCCATGCAAGGTCGAGAATCTGTGACCCGTTGAGGAGTTCGATCGCGCCGCGGACGTACGCCGCGGGCGCATCTGCGTCCGCGTACGGTTCCTCGGCGTTCCCCAATCAAACCCCAACCAGATTACAACCTTACAACGGACGCTTGCCCGGGTCGCCTGCCACTTCTCGCACCAACTTGGGCACCAGGTAGCCCGACAGGCGCGCGGCCAGCTGCCGGTGCAGGGCGCGGGCGCGCTCGTCGCCGACCTCGAAATGGGCCGAACCCTGCACCCGGTCGAGCTGGTGCAGGTAGTAGGGCAACACGCCGGCGGCGTAGCTGCGCTCGCTCAGCGCGGCCAGGGCCTCGACGCTGTCGTTGACGCCGCGCAGCAACACCGCCTGATTGAGCAAGGTCGCGCCGCTGGCGCGCAGGCGGCGCGCGGCCGCCTCGACCTCGGCGTCGAATTCGTTGGCGTGGTTGGCGTGCAGCACCACCGCGACCGGCCACGGCAGGCGTTCGAGCCAGGCCTGCAGCGCGGTGTCGACGCGCTCGGGCAGGACCACCGGCAGGCGGGTGTGGATGCGCAGGCGCTTGAGGTGCGGGACCTGGGCCAGGGCCTCGGTCAGTTCTTCGAGCTTCGGGGTGGCCAGCGACCAGGGGTCGCCGCCGGACAGGATGACCTCGTCGATGCCGGCGTCGGCGCCGATCGCGGCGACCGCGTCGCGCCAGCCCCCGGCCGCGGCGGTTTCCTCGGCATAGGGGAAGTGACGGCGGAAGCAGTAGCGGCAGTGGATCGCGCAACTGCCGGTGGCGATCAGCAGGGCGCGGCCGTTGTACTTGCGGATCACGCCATGCCCGGCCTTGGCCGCGCCGTCGCCGACCGCGTCGAGGCTGAAACCCGGCATCGGCCGCATTTCCTCGTCCAGCGGCAGGACCTGGCGCAGCAGGGGGTCGTTCGGGTCGCCGTGGCGCATGCGGGCGACGAAGCCGCGCGGCACCCGCAGCGGGAACTGCGCGGCGGCGGCATCCGACAGCGCCAGGGCCGCATCGGACAGGCCAAGTAGGGCCAGCAGCTCGCGCGGGTCGCGCACGGCGTCGCGCCACAGCGCCTGCCAGCGCGCGCCGGCGGCCGGCGGCGTCGGGCCGACGGCTGCGGATGCGGGCGAGGGGGCCTGCTGTAAGGAGGCTTGAGCAGCGGGTATCATGCGGGGCTAGCCTTCAGGGTTCCGATTACGGCGCCCGGGTCCCGCCGCCGCGGTGAATCGCAGCGGATGGGCCGGCGCAGCCCGACATTCTAGCCTTCCGCCGCCACAGGCAGGTCCCGGTTTCGCGGACGCCTGGGCCCGTCGCAGGCCGGCCCGGGATCGCGCCGGACGACGGCCGCGGCCACCGCCGACCCGCCCGGTGCGGGGGTGACCGGAACCCAATCGCAACGCCACACTCATTATTCGCAGGAGTTTCAGCATGGCCAGCTATGGCATGAACGACGTCAAGAACGGGATGAAGATCCTCGTCAACAACGAGCCTTGCGTCATCACCGATACCGAGTACGTCAAGCCGGGCAAGGGCCAGGCCTTCACCCGCGTGAAGTACCGCAACATCAAGACCGGCCGCGTGGTCGAAATGACCATGAAAGCGACCGACGACCTCGAAGCCGCCGACGTCATCGACACCGACATGCAGTACCTCTATAGCGACGGCGAGTACTGGCACTTCATGAACCAGGAAAGCTTCGAGCAGGTCCAGGCCGACAAGTCCGGCATGGGCGGCGCGGAAAAGTGGCTCAAGGGCGAGGAAGCCTGCGTGGTGACCTTGTGGAACGGCGTGCCGATCATGGTCCAGCCGCCGAATTTCGTCGAACTGAAGATCGTCGAGACCGACCCGGGCGTGCGCGGCGACACCTCGGGCGGCGGCGGCAAGCCGGCGACCCTGGAAACCGGCGCGGTGGTGCGCGTGCCGTTGTTTGTCAGCCAGGACGAGATCATCAAGGTCGACACGCGTTCGGGCGAGTATTTCAGCCGCGCGAAGTAAGCCTGTTGCGAACCGTGGCCGCTGCGGCGGCCGCGGTCTGGCCGCGGCGCCTTCCGGCGCCGGCCAGGCGCCGGGCCGGCCGCTTGCGGTCGTCATCGGCAAAGAAAGCATGATGTAACCCCGCCGGCCCACAATCGGTGCCGGTACAGCCGCAACCGCGGGCGCGCAGCGCCCCGGTCGGCGCCATGCCGCCGGCCTGGCGGCCACCACCGGAGCCTGCCGGGCCGGTGCCCACAGCCTCACGAGCGAGCGCATATGACCCACGAACATCCGCCCATCGCCTGCGACCTGTTGATCGAAGCGGGCTGGGTGGTGCCGGTCGAACCGCATGCGGTGGTGCTCGAGGACCATGCCGTGGCGATCAAGGACGGCGTCATCGTCGGCCTGCTGCCGAGCGCCGAAGCGCGCACGCGCTACGCCGCCGCGCAGACGGTGTCGCGGCCCGAGGCCGCGTTGATCCCGGGCCTGGTCAACGCCCATACCCACAACCCGATGACCCTGCTGCGCGGGATCGCCGACGATCTGCCGCTGATGGAATGGCTGCAGGGCCACATCTGGCCGGTCGAAGGCGCGGTGATCGGGCCGGAGTTCGTCGAGGACGGCATCACCCTGGCGATCGCCGAGATGCTGCGCGGCGGCACCACCTGCGCCAACGAAAACTATTTCTTCCCCGATGTGCAGGCCGCGGTCTACAAGCGCCACGGTTTCCGCGCCCGGGTCGGCCTGCCGGTGATCGATTTCCCGACCGCCTGGGCCAAGAGCTCCGACGAATATTTCGACCGCGCCGGCGAAGTGCACGACCTGTGGCGCGACGATGCGCTGGTCGCGACCACGTTCGCGCCGCATGCGCCGTACACGGTGAGCGATGCGAACTTCGAGCGCATCCGCATGCTCGCCGACCAGCTCGACCTGCCGATCCATCTGCACACCCACGAGACCGCGCAGGAAGTCGCCGACTCGATCAAGTTGCATGGCCAGCGCCCGTTGGCGCGCCTGGACCGGCTCGGCTTGGTCACCGATCGCCTGATCGCGGTGCACATGACCCAGCTCACCGACGCCGAGATCGCCCTGTGCGCCGAGCGCGGCGTCAGCGTGGTGCATTGCCCGGAATCCAATCTCAAGCTGGCCTCGGGCTTCTGTCCGGCGTGCAAGCTCGATCAGGCCGGGGTCAACCTGGCGATCGGCACCGACGGCTGCGCCAGCAACAACGACCTCGACATGTTCGGCGAGACCCGCACCGCGGCGTTCCTGGCCAAGGCGGTCGCCAACGACGCCTCGGCCCTGGATGCGTTCAAGTCGCTGCGCGCGGCCACCCTCGGCGGCGCCAAGGCGCTCGGCTTCGAAACCAAGATCGGTTCGATCGAGATCGGCAAGCAGGCCGATCTGGTCTGCGTCGACCTCGGCCAGCTCGAAACCCAGCCGGTGCACCACGTGGTTTCGCAGTTGATTTACGCGACCGGCCGTCACCAGGTCAGCGATGTCTGGATCGCCGGGCGCAGCAAGCTGCGCCAGCGCGAGCTGATCGACATGGACACCGCGGCCCTGGTCGCGAACGCCCGGCAATGGCGCGAACGCATCGCGACGATCCGGCGCTGAGCGCGATCGCTGCGACGCGATCGCCACCGGGCGCTGTCGCCGTGCGCTTGCGCGGCCTCGACGGCGCATCGGCGGCGCTTGCTTCACACTATCGATCCACACGCCGCGGGCACGGCCCGCGCCACGCCGGACCGACCCTCGCACGCGCATCGCGCGGGCAGGGCGCTCCGCAACGATCCGCAGCAATGACGGGCAGGAAGTCATGAGCGCAGCCAATTCGACCCCGCACACTCCCTCCGACACGTCCGAGGGCGCAAGCACCGCGGCCGAGCACGACGGCGCCGCGGCCGAGCACAATAATTTCAGCCAGGCCGAACTCGACAAGTTCGGCGCCCTGGCCAATCGCTGGTGGGACCCGGAAGGCCCGCAGAAGGCCTTGCACGCGCTCAACCCTGCGCGCCTGGGTTACGTCGCCCAGCGCGCGAATCTGCGCGATGCGCAGGTGCTCGACGTCGGTTGCGGCGGCGGTCTGCTCAGCGAAGCGCTGGCCGCGGCCGGCGCGCGGGTCACCGCGATCGATCTGGCGCCGGAATTGATCAAGGTCGCCAAGCTGCATCGCCTGGAGACTGGCGTCGCCATCGACTACCGCCTGCAGCCGGCCGAGAGCCTGGCCGAGGAAATGCCGGGCCGCTTCGATGCGATCACCTGCATGGAGATGCTCGAACACGTGCCCGATCCGGCCGCGGTGGTGCGCGCCTGCGCGCGCCTGCTCAAGCCCGGCGGGCGCCTGTTCCTGTCGACTCTCAACCGCACCCCGGCGGCGTTCGCGCTGGCCATCGTCGGCGCCGAATACGTGGCGCGGGTGCTGCCCAAGGGCACCCACCAGTACCGCGATTTCATCAAGCCGTCCGAACTCGCCGCCTGGTTGCGCGAGGCCGGCCTGCGGATGGAGGACGTCAGCGGCCTGATGTACGAGCCCTGGCGCAACGCGGCGCGGGTGATCTCGCGCACCGACGTCAACTACCTGGCCTGCGCGCTGAAGCCGGAGCTCGACGCATGACCGCTGCTTCGCTCGGCCAGGCCGACGCACGCGCCTTTCCGAAGGCGGTGCTGTTCGATCTCGACGGCACCTTGCTCGACAGCGCGCCGGACATGCTGGCCGTCGCCAACCGCATGCGCGCCGATCGCGGCCGCGACCCGATCAGCCTCGACCTTTTGCGCCCGCATGTGTCGAAGGGTTCGCGGGCGATGATCGGCGCGGCCTTTCCCGACATCGACGCCGGCGAGCGCGATGGCTGGGTGCAGGAATTCCTCGACCTTTACGAAAACGAACTCGGCCTGCACGGCGCGCCGTTCGAGGGCATCGAAGCGATGCTGGCCGCGCTGGAAGCGGCCGGCTGCGTCTGGGGCATCGTCACCAACAAACCCGAATACCTCGCGCGCAAGCTGATCCCGCTGCTGGGTTGGCAGACACGCTGCGCGGTGCTGATCGGCGGCGACACCCTGGCGGTGCGCAAGCCCGATCCGCTGCCGCTGACCCATGCCGCCGAATTGATCGGCATGCGTCCCGGCGATTGCATCTACGTCGGCGACGACGAGCGCGACATCGTCGCCGCGCGCGCCGCCGGCATGGCCTCGGTGGTGGCGCTGTGGGGCTATCGCCTGGCCGAGGACGACCCGATCGCCTGGCAGGGCGACGTGCTGGTCGAGTTGCCTTCGAGTTTGAGCGAGCCAGGCGCATGGCCGGCGACGCGATGACCGCAGCGGCCGCCGCCGAACGCGACGACGCGCTGGAAGACTTCACCGGCAAGTGGCGCGCGCGCTGGCCGGAATGGTCGGTGGCCGAAGTGTTCGTGCCGCGCGCGCAGCGCGGCACCGCGGTGGCCTGGGCGAGCCTGCAGCAGGAACTGACCGACGCCGCCTGGGGCGGCAGCGATGCCGCGCCCGGCGAAGCCAAGCTCGGCTGGTGGATCGAAGAACTGCAGGGCTGGAGCCAGGGGCGCCGCCGGCACCCGCTCGGTTTGGCCTTGCAGCGGCAAGCCGCGCCGTGGAAGGCGCTGGCGGTGATGCTGCCGTCGCTGCGCGACAGCCGCGAACGCCCGGGCGACCGCAACGAGGCCTTCGAGGCCTTGACTCCGCTGGCCGAGGCCATCGGCGCCATCGACCTGGCCCTGTTCGGGCCGGTGCCGGGGCAGTTGGCCGAAGCGGCGGTGGCGCCGATCCTCTCGTCGCTGCTGGAAGCGCGCCTGGTCCTGCAGGGCGATGCGGCGGTGCCGCTGAGCGTGGTCGCGCGTAGCATGGCGCGCCCGGGCGAGGGCGCGGCGGCCGAATGGAGCCGCGAACTGCTGGCCCAGTGGCCGGCCCGCGGCGGCTCGACCGTGCCGCGGCGCTTGTGGACGGCCCTGGCCCATACCCGCCTGCAACGCGGCGACGCGGCCCGGCCGCTGTCGCCGTGGACGGCCTTGCTGGCGGCCTGGCGCGGCGCCCGCAACTGACCGTTGCAGGGCCGGGCAGGGGGCGCCCGGCCCCCTGCGGCTAGAATGGCGGCGTTGCGTTCCCCCCACGCGCCCCCATGTCTGCCGTCGTGAATCCTCCCAAGACCCCCTCCGCACTCAAGCCCGTCCTGCCCGATGTCGCCTTCGACGCCGCCGCCGCGGCGCGACCGCTCGACTGGGTCGGGATGTCCAACATCGCCTTGCCGCTGCGGATCGCCGCGGCCGACGGCAGTTCCATCCAGGTCGCGGCCTCGGTCGACGTCTCGGTGAATCTGCGCGACGCCGACGCGCGCGGCATCCACATGTCGCGCATGTACCTGCATCTGCAGAACGCCTTCGCCAGCGAGACGGTGACCCCGGCCGGCCTGCGCCGCGTGCTGCAGAGCCTGGTCGACGGCCAGGGCGGCATTTCCAGCGCCGCGCGCCTGGTCCTGCGCTACGAGCAGTTGCTGCTGCGTCCCGCGCTCGCCAGCCACAACGCCGGCTGGAAGCGCTACCCGGTCGAGATCGACGCGCACCTGCTCGACGGTCACCTGCACCTGGGTCTGCGTTTCGCGGTCGAGTACTCCAGCACCTGTCCGGCCTCGGCGGCGCTGTCGCGCCAGCTCAACGCCGAACGCTTCGCCGACGACTTCGCCGCCGCCCATCCGCTGTCGACCGCGGTGGTCAGCGATTGGCTGGCGTCCGAACGCGGCCTGGCGGCGACGCCGCACGCCCAGCGCAGCCGCGCCGACGTCCGCGTCGAACTGCGTCCGGCTTTCGACGAAGTCCCGCTGGTGGCCCTGATCGACGCGATCGAACACGCCCTCGGCACGCCGGTGCAGACCGCGGTCAAGCGCGAGGACGAGCAAGCCTTCGCCCGTCTCAACGCCGAAAACCTGATGTTCTGCGAAGATGCCGCGCGCCGTGTCGCCGCCGCCTTGTCGCACGACAAGCGCATCGAACGTTTCGACGCGCAGATCGCTCACTTCGAAAGCCTGCACGCGCACGACGCCGTCGCCCGGGTCACCGGGCAGGGCGCCCGCGACTGAGGCTGCGACGCGGCGATGTCCTACGGATAGTCGGCATCGCGGCGACGTAACGGACGTGTAGCATCTTCTCCGAGCCGCGGCAGGATCGCTGCGGCAATGCATGGAGGCGTGTGCGAGTGCACAGATTCGAGGCCCAAACCGTGACGGCCCCCTCCCCCGGAGCGCGAGGCCCATGGGCTATGCTCGGTTCACCAGACTTGTGACCGGAAGGGGCATGGGGAAACCCTCGCGTCGAGCCTGGCAGACCCTGTTGGTGCTGCTGGGAATGTGGGTGGCGACGATCGTGTCGGCGCAATCCTTGGGCCTGGCTTCGCCGGGCCGCGCCTCCTATGCGTCGCCGTCGCTGAGTCTGTCCCGCCTGGGCCAGGATCCGGTGCCGGCGCGGATACTCGGGGGCGAATTCGATCGCGAGTTCGTAAGCATCGCCGGCAACCAGATTTCGGCGCCGCGGCGCCAGCCGGTGTGGTGGCGGGTGACGGCCAATCAGGACGTCGCCGAATCCGATGCGCCGCAATTGGTGATCAGCCGGCCCTATCGCCGCGAGATCGAACTGTGGCGCCCGGGCGACGCGGTGCCGCTGCGGCGTTCGATCTACGGGCCCGACACCGACTTCAGCCATTCCACCCGCTTCATCGTCTTTCCCTTGCCGAAGGGCCTGCGCCGCGGCGACTCGCTGTATCTGCGCGTGCTGACGGTCGACGTGCTGCCGTCCAAGGTGACGATCCAGCCGCTGGCGAAGGTCCAGCGCGAGGACATGCTGCACGTGGGCCTGCGCAGCGTGGTGCTGACCGCGATGGGGGTGGCGGCGGTGCTCGCGTTCGGCTTCTGGGCCGGTCTGCGCGAGCGCGGCTATGCCTATCTCGGCCTGACCCTGGTCCTGCAGATCCTGACCCTGACCGCCGACGGCGGCGAAATGCGCGCGATTCCCTGGCTCGACGAGATCGCCCCGGACGGGCGCACCAATGTCGTGCTCAATACCGCGGCGGTGCTCGCCAGCATCCGCTTCCTGATCTTCTTCCTCGGCTTGCGCACGACCCAGCCGAAGGTCGCGCGCATCCTCGATTACTGCAGCGTCTCGCTCGGCGCGCTGCTGCTGGTGTCCTTGTTCCGGACCTGGAAGCACAGCGCGTTGTTCGGCAATCTCAACCTGTTGCTGGTGATCGCGCTGGTGCTGTACTGCACCGTGGTAGCGATCTGGCGGCGCCAGCGCGAGGCGTATTTCCTGCTGCTGGCGTGGTCGCCGTTGATGGTGCTGCTGGTGGTCCTGGTCGGCGCCAATCACGAGTGGTGGCCGGAGTACGCCTGGCTGGAATATTCCTTCCCGGTCGGCCTGGCCTTCGGCGGGCTCGGCCTGTTGCTCGGCCTGACCTCGAAACTGCAGCAGCTGCGGCGCGACCGCGACACCGCCAACCGCCTGGCCACCTACGACAGCCTGACTGGGGCGATGACGCGCGCGGCGATCTCGCAAAGCCTGCGCGGCGCGGTCGAGAGCGCGCACCGTTCGCACCGGCCCTTGTCGGTGGTGTTCTTCGACATCGACCACTTCAAGCGCATCAACGACGAACACGGCCACCGCGTCGGCGACGAAACCCTGCGCATCGTTTCGCTGCGCACCCGCAATCGTTTGCGCGCCTACGACCTGTTCGGCCGTTACGGCGGCGACGAAGTGCTGGTTGTGTTGGCCGACACCTATCTGCGCGACGCGATCCGGGTCGCCGAGCATCTGCGCGAATCGGTCAGCGGCAGCCCGCTGTCGATCGACGGCCGCCTGTTGCCGGTCAGCCTGAGTCTCGGCGTGGCCGAGTTGCGCACCGGCGAAACCCCGGAGCAGTTGCTCGAACGCGCCGACGCCGCCTTGTATGCGAGCAAGTCGGCCGGGCGCGACCGCGTCACCGGCCACAGCGTCGCGCCCGAACGCGAGGTCGTGGCATGAACCCGCCGGACGGCGCGAGCCCGGCTACGGTCTCGGCGGCGCAGTTGCGCACCGGCGACCTGCTGCTGATGCGCAGCCGCAACGAGCTGGCGACGTTGACCACCTGGTTCGGCGACAGCGACTACGACCATGTGTTGTTGGTCGGCCGCGCCGGTTGCGTGATCGATTTCGGCGCCGGCGGCGTGGTCGAGCCGGCCCTGGACGAGCGCCTGGGCGCAGCCGATGTGGTCGCGGTGGACGTGCGCCGCCCCTTGTCGGGGCAGGGCGAGGACTTGCAGGACAACGACCGCATCGCCGTGCTGGCGCATGCCTTGTCTTTGCGTCGGCCGAACTATGCCGGCGACCCTTTGCGCGCGCTCGGCGTGCTCGCGGCGGTGCGCGAGCGCGAGCTGCCGCCGCTACCGGCCTTGCGCCGGGTGCTGTACGAAGCCTTGCAGCGTGTCGCCCGCGCCGGCGCCGATGCGATGACCGCGAGCGAATTCGTTTATCGGTGCTTCGCCGAGAACCCGGTGCAGCCGCCTGGGCGCCTGGCGCCGCAGCTGACCCCGATGGCAGCGCGCGCCGCGCCGTTTCCGCAGATCGACTGGCCGGCGTTGTGGCTGCAGATCGCACCGTGGTTGCCCGAGGAACGCCGACTGTTGCCGTCGTTCGACGGCGATGCGGGCGTCGACGACGGCGATTTCTACATCGCCGCGACCGCGGCGCGTTCGCGGCTCGGCCTGATCTCGACCGGCGCCGGCCTGCTCGCGGCGGGGCCGCGCCAGCCGAATCCGAAGTGGCTGCGCTTGTGCGAGCTGGAACGTTCGCCTTCCTACGAGCCGCTCGGCCGCCTGTATCCGGCGCCGGGCGCGGCCTGAGTTAGCGCCAGATAGGTTTTACGGCGCCGCCGGTTTCGCCGCCTGGGTCGCTTGCCCGCGTTCCAACACCAGCAGCGGATCGACCCGCACGTCGAACCAGTTCATGCCCCAGTGCAGGTGCGGGCCGGTCGCGCGTCCGGTCGCGCCGACCGCGCCGAGGGTCTGGCCCTGTGTGACGCGGTCGCCGACTTTGACGTCGATGCGCGACAGGTGCAGGAAATTCGAGCTGACGCCGTGGCCATGGTCGAGCAGCACGGTGCCGCCGGTCAGATACAGGCCGGGCTTGGCGAAGGTGACCACGCCGGCGGCCGGCGCCGCGATCGCGGTGCCGGTCGGCGCGGCGATGTCCATGCCGGAATGGCCGGAACCTTTCTGGCCGTTGTAGACGCGCTGGTTGCCGAAACGGCCACTGATGCGGCCGCGCACCGGCCAGACGAAGGGCTGGGCGAAATCGGCGCGGTCGTCGTCGCGCGCGCGCGCGGCGGTGACTTCGGCCTGCTCGCGCTCGATGCGCGCGGCGATCTCCGGCGGCGGGTTGACGGTTTTGGGCGGCACGCCCTGGATGTATTCGGTCGGGAAATCGCGCGGCGTCACCGCGATGCGTACGGTTTCGGCGCGACCCGGCGCGCTCTCGACCTGCACGGCCACCGTCCCGCTGGCCTCGCGGCCGACGCCGAACACCACCGTGCCGTAGCCGGTCGTGCGCAGAACGCGCTCGCCGTAGCGCACGACGCTACCGGCCGGGACCTTGCCGATCACCAGCGCGCCCTGCTGCACCGCCGGCGGAAACACGATGCGGGTGTCGGCCGGCGCGCGCGCCGGCGCCGCGACCGGCGCGGTTTGCGCACCGGCGAAGGCCACCGGCGCCAGCCACGCCGCGACCAGCATCGAGCCCGCGAGCACTGCCCTCATCGATTGAACGCCAGGCGCTGTCCGTTCGGTGCGCCGACCAGGGCGCTGCCGTCCCAGGCCAGCACGCCATTGACCCAGGTCGAGGCGATGCGCGAATGGAAGGTGCGGCCCTCGAACGGCGACCAGCCGCACTTGGACAGCACGTCCTCGCGCTGCACCGTGTAGGGCGTGTCGTCGATCAGCACCAGGTCGGCGGCATAGCCCTCGCGCAGGAAGCCGCGCCGGTCGACGTCGAACAGCTTGGCCGGTGCGTGGGCGAATTTGTCGACCACCTGGGCGGTGGTCAGGTGGCCTTCGTGGACCAGTTCCAATGCGGCATTGAGCGCGAACTGCACCAAGGGCAGGCCGCTCGGCGCGCCGGTGTAGGGGCGGGCCTTTTCTTCCAGAGTGTGCGGGGCGTGGTCGGTGGCGAGCACGTCGATGACGTCGCCGGCGACCGCGCGGATCAGCGCCTCGCGGTCGGCCGGGTCCTTGATCGCCGGATTGCACTTGATCAGGTGGCCGAGCTTCTCGTAGTCGTCGCGGTCGAAGCGCAGGAAATGGATGCAGGTCTCGGCGGTGATGCGCTTGCCTTCGATCGGGCCGGCTTCGAACAGCGCCAGCTCGTCGGCGGTGCTGATGTGCAGCACGTGCAGGCGGGTGCCGTGCCGGCGCGCCAGCGAGATCGCCAGCTCGGTGGATTTCTTGCAGGCCTCGCGCGAGCGGATGTCGGGATGGAAGCGGGCCGGGATGTCGTCGCCGTACTGTGCCTTATAGCGCGCCAGTTCGGCGTCGATCATCGGCGTGTCTTCGCAGTGGGTGATGATCGGCGTCGGCACGTCGCGGAAGATCGCGTCGAGGGTGACCGGATCGTCGACCAGCATGTTGCCGGTCGAGGCGCCCATGAACACTTTCACACCGGGCGCCGTGCGCGGGTCCAGGGTCTGGATCGCGGCCAGGTTGTCGTTGCTGGCGCCCAGATAGAAGCCGTAGTTGCCCCAGGCGCGGCCGGCGGCGCGGCGGTATTTGTCCTCCAGCGCCTGCGCATCCAGGGTCGGGGGATTGGTGTTGGGCATGTCCATGAACGTGGTCAGGCCGCCGGCGACCGCCGCGGCCGACTCGGTCGCCATGTCGGCCTTGTACTCCAGGCCCGGTTCACGGAAGTGAACCTGGTCGTCGATCATGCCCGGCAGCAGGCGCCGGCCACGGGCGTCGACCACGGTTTCGTTGCCGCGCGCGGCCAGGCCGCTGCCGATCTGGGCGATGCGGCCGTCCTCGATGCGCAGGTCGCCGTCGTACTCGCGTCCTTCGTTGACCAGGCGGGCGTTGACGATCAGTGTCGATGACATGAGTGCTTTCCAGATTCCAGGGGCGGCACCGGATCGTGCCCGCCGGGGTGCAGGGGATGGCAGCGCGCGATGCGCCGGACCGTGAGCCAGCTGCCCTTGAGCGCGCCGAAGCGCTCGATGGCCTGCATCGAGTACGACGAGCAGCTGGGATAGAAACGGCAGCGCTGGCCTAACATCGGACTGATCCAACGTTTGTAGCCATGAAGCAGGGCGATGAGCAGGCGGTCGATCACGTTTCCTTCATGCCGGCAACGGTAGGGACTAAGGCAGGGCCGGGGCGCTGGATAGACCCGCGGGCACTGCGTTTGGCCGGGTATTTCGCGCGGTTGCCGCGGGTGCCGCAGCAGGGTATAACAGCGCGCTTTCCCCAAACAAGGCAAGTGCAAGACGAAGGTCCGCGCGGCGTGGAAGCGAAGCCGCCAAGTTTGCTCGGACCGGGCGAAAACCGGCGTAATGTCGGATTTCACTTGCGGTCGTCGAACGCATGTGCATTTGATGACCGGGTGGGTCATGCTTGGCCCGCGAAGCTCCTGGACCGCGTCCAGGGGCGCCCTCAGGGAATAGAAGGACAAGCCGCTCGTGGCAGTGAAAAAACCTGCGAAGAAGGCCGTCAAGGCCGCCAAGAAGACCGTCAAGCCGGCCGCTAAGAAGGTGGCCAAACCCGTGGCCAAGCCTGCGCCGAAGAAGGCGGTCGCCAAGAAGCCTGCGGTCAAGACGCCCGCGGTCAAGAAGCCTGCGAGCAAGCCCGCGGCGACCAAGACGGCAGCAGTCAAGAAAGCCACGCCGAGCAAACCGGCGGCCAAGAAGGCCGCGCCCGCGAAGAAGACGGCGCCTGCCAAGGCCCCGGCCGCGAAGACGCCGGCCGCCAAGCCGGCGGTTCCGGCGAAGAAGGCGGTGCCCGCGGCACCGGCCAAGAAATCCGCGGCAAGCAAGGACAGCGGAGCGAAGAAGCCCGAGCTTAAAAAAACTGAAGTGAAAAAGCCCGAAGCTGTGAAGCCCGCAGCCAAGCCTGCCGACAAGCAGCCCGCGTCGCCGTCGCCGTCCAAGGCCGCCCCGACGCAGGTCGTCAGCATCTCCGACCAAAGCAAGAACACAGTGACCCAGACAGCATCCAGCAAAACTCCCGCGGGCAAGCCTGCGACAACCCCCGCCGCTCCGGCCGTGCGCCCGGCCGGCAAGGTCGCCGTGGCCGTGACCGCCAAGAGCCAACAAACCCCCGCCCCGAAAACCAAGGTCAAGGTCGTGCCCTACAAGAACGACCCCGCCACCGGTCGTCCGCTCGTGCCGGAAGGCTACAAGCCGGCGTCGGACGAGGAATACATGAGCCCGCTGCAGCTGGAGTACTTCCGCCAGCGTCTGTTGCAGTGGCGCACCGATCTGGTCGAAGAGTCGAAGCAGACCATCGAGAACCTCAAGGACGAAGTGCGCGATGTCGGCGACGAGGCCGAGCGCGCCACGCGCGAGACCGAAAACTCGCTCGAGCTTCGCACCCGCGACCGTTACCGCAAGCTGATCAGCAAGATCGACAGCACCCTCAAGCGCGTGGATTCCGGCGACTACGGTTTCTGCGTCGACACCGGCGAAGAAATCGGCCTGGAGCGCCTGGAGGCGCGCCTGACCGCGGAGCGCACCATCGACGCCCAGGAGCGTTGGGAACATCTGCAGAAGCAGATGGGCGACTGAACCGTTGCTTCGTCCCGCATCACGAAAGGCCCCGCGAAAGCGGGGCTTTTCGTTTGCGGCCGCGCCGCTACGATGCAGGCCGGGCCGGGCACGCTGTGCCGGGTCGGCCTCGGCACGACGCACCCGCCACGAGTTGCCCAGGAGCGATGCACGATGCGCCCCACCTCCGAGATCCGCCGCGACTTGCTCGCCTTCGGGCCGGTCGAAGAAACCAATGTGGCGCGCTTCGACGCCTTGATCGCCGAGGCGTATCGCGCCGAGGACGAGGCCTTGATCCCTGTCTTGCTCGGCCTGCTCGACGACGATTGCGAATTCCATGAGGTGATCTTCGGCGTCGTTCACGCCGTCGAAAGCTTTGCGTCGGACCGGTATTTCGCTGCGCTGGCGCAAAACCTGGCGACGCTGCGGCAGCGGGCGCCGGAGTGGTGCGCCTTGTTGCACACCCGGATACTCAATTCGCCGCCGCACTTTGCCGGGTTGCTCGATGCGTTCGTTCCGCTGCAGGCGGCGGCGCGGGCGCAGGAGATCGCGATTCTCGACGAGATCGCCGCCGACCCGGACTACGCCGAGCGATGCCGGGCCGGCATGGAGCGCCTGCGCGGCATGCCGCCTGCGGCATCGACGGCTTAGCCGCCGGCGGCTACCGGCACCCCGATGCGGTGATACCGTGTCCGTACCCGCACAACCCAGCCCCCTTCATGGACGATTTGCTGTTACTGGCCGCACCGGTGCTGATCATCGGCCTCAACCTCGTGCTGTGGCGGCTGTCCTACCGCTTCGACCGCGTGGCCGGCGCGGTCTTGTTCGTGCTCAACCTGCTGGTCGGTTCGCCCCTGATCGGAGTGGGCGTATGGCAGTTGGCCAATCTCGATGCCGAGCCCAGCGCCGCCGGCAGCTATGGCGACGTGCTGGTGGCGGTCGCGGCGGTGGCCTTGAACGGCCTGATCGCCCTGGTCGCCGCGATCGCGGCGGCCGTGCGCAAACCGGCGCCGCGCGCCGACGCGGCGGAACATTCGGAAGCGCAGCGTCGCCGGGTCAGACTGCGCAGCGATTGATCCGGCCGCTGATCCGGCCGCGGCGCGGCCTCATTGCAGGTCGCGCAGGTCCAGCCGGCGCAGCTTCGGCGCCAGTTTCGCGGTCGCGCCGACCACCGCCAGGGTCATGCAGCCGCCGAAGATCACCGACGGCACCAGGCCCAACAGGCGCGCCGCCAGGCCGGACTCGAACGCGCCGAGTTCGTTCGACGAGCCGATGAAGATGCCGTTGATCGACGAGACCCGGCCGCGCATTTCGTCGGGCGTGGACAACTGCAGGATGGTCGAGCGCAGCACCACCGAAACGCCGTCGCACATGCCCGACAGCATCAGCATCGCCGCCGACAGCCAGAACTGCCGCGACAGGGCGAAGCCGATGATGCACACGCCGAACCCGGCCACCGCGTACAGCAGCAGGCGCCCGGCGTTCTTCTGCGGCGGATGTTTCGCCAGCCACAGCCCGATCAGCACCGCGCCGGCGGCCGGCGCCGCGCGCAGCACGCCCAGGGCCTCCGGGCCGTAATGCAGGATGTCGTTGATGAAGGCCGGCAGCAGCGCCACCGCGCCGCCGAACAACACCGAGAACATGTCCAGCGCCTGCGCGCCGAGCACCACCTGATTATTGAAGACGAAGCGCAGGCCTTCGCCGATGCTCTTGAACACCGGCGCGCGTTCGGCCGGCGCCGGCGGTTCGGTCACGCGCAGGGAAATGATCGCGACCGCCGCGGCCAGGGCGAAACCGGCCGCGACCAGATACGCGGAGGTCTTGCCGCCCCAGGCCACCAGCGCGCCGCCCATCGCCGGGCCGAGCACCAGCCCGGTCTGCATGACCACGCTGCTGACGCCGGCGCCGCGCGCGTAGTGCTCGCGCTTGAGCACGCGCGCGAACAGCGACATATAGACCGGCGCCAGGAAGGCGCGGACCACGCCGTTGATGGCGATCGCCGCGTAGATGGTCAAAGTGCCGAAACCGAACGCGCCGGTCGGCAGATGGCCGCTGGCGACGCCGGCCAGCATCAGCGTCGTCAGCAACAGGCCGAGGCAGGCGAACAGGCCGAGCTTGCGCCGTGGCAGGTGATCGACCGCATAGCCTGCGAACAGGGCGAAGCAGAAGTAGGGGATGACCTCGGTCAGGCCGATCAGGCCGAGCGCGAGCGGGTCGTGGGTGATTTCGTAGACATGCCAGCCGACCGTGACCGCGACGATCTGGTACGACAGCATGCCCAGCAAGCGATACACCAGCAGGCCGACGAAGCCGGGGTTGCGCAGCAGCTGCGCGGCGCCGACCGCTGGAGTGGGGGCTGGAGCGGGCGTTTGAACGGTGGTGGCGTCGCGCGAGCCGGTGCCGACTGCGTCCGGGCGGTCGGCGTCGTGGCTCACAGGCGCCGTTGCGCCTGGTCGCGGACGAAGGCGAGCAAGGCCGCCAGGCCGTTGCTGCGGGTCGGCGAGAGGTGCTTGGCCAGGCCGATGTCGGCGATGTAGTCGGCCTGGGTGGCGACGATCTCGGTGGCGCTGCGGCCCGAGTACACGCGCAGGGCCAGGTAGATCAGGCCGGAGACGATGGCCGAGTCGCTGATCGCATGGAACACGAGCTTGTCGGCGTCGCCTTCGACCACGATCCAGACCATCGACTGGCAACCGAGCAGGCGATGCTGTTCGGTCTTCCACTCATCCGGCAGGTCGGGCAGTTTGCGGCCGAGGTCGATCAGGTACTGGTAACGCTCGGACCAGTCGCCGAAGAAAGCGAATTCTTCGCGGATCGCGGCCTGCGCTTGCGCGGCGGTGGGTTCGAGCGGGAAGGGACTGACTATCATCGATTCATCACGGTAGGCGGCCGTCCCTGGCGCGGTGTTCGGGGCGTGCGCCGCGGCCGTTGCCGACCGGGCGTGCACAAGCGCAGCGGTGGTCGCCGCGACCGGCCCTCAGGCCGGCTGGGTGGCGCGCTTCCTGACCCAGCGCACGCCGGCCGGCGTGTCCTCGAGCAGGATGCCTTCGCCGGCGAGTTGGTCGCGGATCGCGTCGGCGCGAGCGAAATCGCGCGCTTTTTTGGCCGCGTTGCGCTCGTCGACCAGGTCCTGGATGCGGGCGTCGTCGTCGGCATCGACCGCGCCGACGAACCACGCCGCAGGGTCTTGCTGCAGCAGGCCCAGGGCCAGGCCGGCGCCGAGCAGGTCGCGCTTGAGCTGTGCCTGTTCGGCCGGGTCGGTGGCCTTGCGCGCTTCGCCGGCGATGCGCGCCAGTTCGGCCAGGGCCTGCGGCGTGTTGAGGTCGTCCTCGAGCGCGGCCTCGATGCTGGCCGGGATCGCGATGGCGCCGGCGTCGACCTCGGCGAGCTCGCGCAAGGTGCCGTACAGACGGTCCAGGGTGCGCGCGCTTTGTTCGATCAGGCCCGGCGACCATTCCAGCGGCTGGCGGTAGTGCGCCGACAGCAGGGCATAGCGCAGCGCTTCCGCCGGGTGCTTGCCGAGCAGGTCGCGCACGGTCTCGATGTTGCCCTTCGACTTGGCCATCTTGCCGCCGTCGAAATTGAGCATGCCGTTGTGCAGCCAGAAGCGGGCGAAGGTCTTGCCGCCGTGGGCGCATTCGCTCTGGGCGATTTCGTTCTCGTGGTGCGGAAACACCAGGTCGACGCCGCCGGCATGGATGTCGATGGTTTCGCCCAGGTGCGCGGCGGCCATCGCCGAGCACTCGATATGCCAGCCCGGGCGGCCGCGGCCCCAGGGCGAGTCCCAGCCCGGCAGGTCGCCGGTCGAGGGCTTCCACAAGACGAAGTCGCCGGCGTCGCGCTTGTACGGCGCGACCTCGATACGGGCGCCGGCGCGCATGTCGTCGATGTCGCGGCGCGAAAGCTTGCCGTAGCCGTCGTAGGTCTCGATCGAGAACAGCACGTGGCCTTCGGCGGCGTAGGCGTGACCGTTTTCGATCAGGCGCTCGATCATCGTCACGATTTCGCCGATGTGCGCGGTTGCGGCCGGTTCCAGCTCCGGCAGGCGCACGCCGAGGCCGGACATGTCCTCGCGGTAGGCGGCGGCGAAGCGATCGGTGATGGTCGAGATCGGCACGCCCTGTTCGGCGGCCGCGGCGTTGATCTTGTCGTCGACGTCGGTGATGTTGCGCGCATAGGCCAGCACACCGTAGCGACGGCGCAGCAGGTCGGCGAGCACGCCGAACACGACCGGGCCGCGGGCGTTGCCGATATGCGCGAAGTTGTAGACCGTGGGGCCGCAGACGTACATCGTCGGGCGTGCCGGATCCAGCGGGACGAAGGCTTCGACCTGTCGCGACAGGCTGTTGTAGAGATGCAGGCTCATGGAGATACGGCTTGGGGTCGGTTCATTCTAACGGCCGATGACCCTCGCGGTGCGCGCCGCGACGATCCGGGCCGGCGATGCGGCCGATCCGCTTCGCGGTTCGCCGCGGCGGTGCCGGTGCGAACGGCGGGCAGGTGGGCGAGGCAGGGCGGGACGGCAAGGCAGGGGCAGGGCGAGGATTCGGGCGCGACGGCGCGGGCCCGGTGCGCAATCCGACCCGCTTGCGGCCTCCGAAGCGGCGCCGGCACCGTGCCGAGAGCTCGCAGGCTCAGGGTCTAAAGGCGGGATTCAGGCCGTGAGCGGACACTGCTCTTACACTTTGTTTACGAATCCCACTCTGCGAGCCCAATGAACCGAACCGTCCTGCAGGCTTCGATCCTGGTGCTCGCCAGCGCCCTGGCTGGCCTGTGGACGATGCCGGCGGCGGCCCAGCACACGGTGATCCAGGCCGAAAACGTGCGTTTCGACTACGCCCAGGTGCTGAAGGTGACGCCGGTCTACCAGACCCTGCGCGCCACCACGGTCGAGCAGCAGTGCGAGCCGGAGCCGCCCACCCCCGAGGATTCGCGCCTGTCGCGCGTAGTCGGCGCGGTCCGCGAAGCCCTCGGCCGCGAGCGCAACCCCAAGCCCAGCACCGGCGACAACTGCAAGCCGGTGCCGGTCGAGCGCGAGTTCCGCCGCCCGATCGCCTACGACGTCGACTACGTCTACAAGGGCAGCCGGTTCCGCTCGCGCCTGCCCGAAGACCCCGGCAACAAGCTGCGGATCCGGGTCGCGGTGACCCCGATCATCACCCCGATCAGCACTTCGCGCTGATCCCGACCGGCCTGGAGCGGGCCTGGCCTGGCCTGGCCGGCTTGCGCCCCGGGCCTGCCCATGCGAGCATTCGCGGCCTCATGAACCCGAACTACGCCGACGCCGACATCCTGACCTCCGCCTACATGGCGGCGGGCATGACCTCGCGCGCGCGTCGACCGTTGCCCTGCCAATCAGCTGGGTGACGGCGCTCGCCGTCGTTCGTGTAACAAGCACCACACACGAAAAGCCCAGCCTTAGCGCTGGGCTTTTTTGTTTTTCGGGTCGGGAATCGGGAATGGGGAATCGGGAATCGGCAGAGCAGTACGCCGTTATCCGTTTCCTCTCGCGACTGCCGGCCACAGCGCAACCGCTCTAACCGATTCTCCATTCCCGATTCCCAATTCCCGTTACGGAACCGAGCCAACCGATGAAGCATTTCCTCAACACCCAGGACTGGTCGCGCGCCGACCTCGATGCGCTGCTGGCGCAGGCCGCCGCGTTCAAGCGCAGCAAGCTCGGCGACCACCTCAAGGGCAAGTCGATCGCGCTGGTGTTCTTCAATCCGTCGATGCGCACGCGCACCAGCTTCGAGCTCGGCGCGTTCCAGCTCGGCGGTCATGCCGTGGTCCTGCAGCCCGGCAAGGACGCCTGGCCGATCGAGTTCGAGCTGGGCACGGTGATGGACGGCGACACCGAGGAGCACATCGCCGAAGTGGCCAAGGTGCTCGGTCGCTACGTCGACCTGATCGGCGTGCGCGCGTTCCCGAAGTTCGTCGACTGGGCCAACGACCGCCAGGACAAGGTGCTGGCGAGCTTCGCCAAGTACTCGCCGGTGCCGGTCATCAACATGGAAACCATCACCCATCCCTGCCAGGAGCTCGCCCACGCGCTGGCCCTGCAGGAGCACTTCGGCACCAGCGACCTGCGCGGCAAGAAGTACGTGCTGACCTGGACCTATCACCCCAAGCCGCTGAACACCGCGGTCGCCAACTCGGCCCTGACCATCGCCACGCGCATGGGCATGGACGTGACCCTGCTGTGCCCGACCCCGGAGTACGTGCTCGACGAGCGCTACATGGGCTGGGCCGAGCAGAACGTGGCCGAAAGCGGCGGTTCGCTGCAGGTCAGCCACGACATCGAAAGCGCCTACCGCGGCGCCGACGTGGTCTACGCCAAGAGCTGGGGCGCACTGCCGTACTTCGGCAACTGGGGCCCGGAAAAGCCCATCCGCGACCAGTACCAGCACTTCATCGTCGACGAAGCCAAGATGGCGCTGACCAATAACGGCGTCTTCAGCCACTGCCTGCCGCTGCGCCGCAACGTCAAGGCCACCGACGCGGTGATGGATTCGCCGCAGTGCATCGCCATCGACGAAGCCGAGAACCGCCTGCACGTGCAGAAGGCGATCATGGCCGCCCTGATCAAGCAGTAACGCATCCGCTCCCTCTCCCGCGTGCGGGAGAGGGTTGGGGTGAGGGCGCTCCACCGCCTCAGCTCCGACACTGTCACCGCATCCGTTCGCCCCCACCCCAACCCTCCCCCGCAAGCGGGGGAGGGGGCCAAAAAGCAGAGACCCTCCCCACATGAGCAAAGACATCGTCCTCGCCTTCTCCGGCGGCCTCGACACCAGCTTCTGCGTGCCTTACCTGCAGGAGCGCGGCTGGGCCGTGCACACCGTGTTCGCCGACACCGGCGGCGTCGATGCCGAAGAGCGCGCTTTCATCGAGCAGCGCGCCGCCGAACTCGGCGTCGCCAGCCACGTCACCGTCGACGGCGGCCCGGCGATCTGGTCGGGCTTCGTCAAGCCCTTCGTCTGGGCCGGCGAGGGCTACCAGGGCCAGTACCCGCTGCTGGTGTCGGACCGTTACCTGATCGTCGAGGCCGCGCTCGCGCGCGCCGCCGAGCTGGGCTGCAAGGTCATCGCCCACGGTTGCACCGGCATGGGCAACGACCAGGTGCGTTTCGACCTGGCGGTCAAGGCGCTCGGCGACTACGAGATCGTCGCGCCGATCCGCGAAATCCAGAAAGAACACACCGAAGTGCGCGCCTACGAGCAGAAGTACCTGGAAGAGCGCGGCTTCGGCGTGCGCGCCAAGCAGAAGGCCTACACGATCAACGAGAACCTGCTCGGCCTGACCATGTCCGGCGGCGAAATCGACCGCTGGCAGGCGCCCGGCGAGGGCGCGGTGGGCTGGTGCAAGCCGCGCGCGGAATGGCCGAGTGAAACCTTGTCGGTGAAGTTGACGTTCAAAAACGGTGAGGCTGTCGCACTGAACGGAGAGGCCACAGCAGGCCATGTTTTGCTAGCTAAGCTCAACGGCTTGTTCGCGCAGTACGGCGTGGGCCGCGGGCTCTACACCGGCGACACCACCATCGGCCTCAAGGGGCGGATCATTTTCGAAGCGCCGGGCCTGATCGCGCTGTTGACCGCGCATCGCGCGCTGGAAGAGGCGGTGCTGAGCAAGCAGCAGAACCGCTTCAAGCCGGACGTGGCGCGCAAGTGGGTCGAACTGGTCTATGAGGGTTTCTTCCACGACCCGCTCAAGACCGACCTCGAAGCCTTCCTGGCCAGCTCGCAGAGCACGGTCAACGGCGAAGTGGTGCTGGAAACCTCGGGCGGCGTGGTCAATGCGGTCGCGATCGACTCGCCGCACATCCTCAACGCCAAGGGCGCGACCTATGCTCAGGCCGCCGACTGGGGCGTGGCCGAGGCCGAGGGCTTCATCAAGTTGTTCGGCATGAGCAGCACGCTGTGGGCGGAGATCAACCGCAAGGGCTGAGGCCCTTGCGAGGAGTGAGTGCACAGGAGCGAGGAGCGAGCCGAAAAGCCACCTTTGCTCCTGTTCTGCTCACTCCTCGCTCCTCTCCGCTCACTCCTCGTCCGCCACCCAAGCGAAAGACTCGAGCCCAACCATGCTCCCCGAAGTCCTGAAGCACCTGCAGGCCCTGGTGTCCTTCGACACCCGCAATCCGCCGCGCGAGATCGGCACCGGCGGCATCTTCGATTACCTGCGCAGCCAGCTCGACGGCTTCCGTATCGAAGTCGTCGACCACGGCGCCGGTGCGGTGTCGATGCTGGCCGTGCGCGGGCAGCCGCGGCGTCTGTTCAACGTCCATCTCGACACGGTGCCGTCGTCGCAGGCCTGGAGCGCCGATCCGCACACCTTGCGCGTCACCGAGGACCGCGCGATCGGCCTGGGCGCCTGCGACATCAAGGGCGCGGCCGCCGGTCTGCTCGCGGCCGCCGCGACGACGAGGGGCGATGCCGCGTTCTTGTTCAGCACCGACGAAGAAGCCAACGACCCGCGCTGCATCGCCGGTTTCCTCGCCACCGATCACGGTTTCGACGAAGCCATCATCGCCGAGCCGACGATGTGCGAAGCGGTGCTCGCCCATCGCGGCATCAGCTCGGTGCTGCTGAAGTTCCGCGGCGTCGCCGGCCACGCTTCCGGTGCGAACGCGATGCAGACCAGCGCCTTGCACCAGGCGATCCGCTGGGGCGGCAAGGCCCTGGACTTCGTCGAGTCGCAGTCGCACCAGCGTTTCGGCGGCCTGACCGGCCTGCGCTTCAACATCGGCCGGGTCGAAGGCGGCATCAAGGCCAATATGATCGCGCCGAGCGCCGAGCTGCGCTTCGGCTTCCGGCCGTTGCCGTCGCAGTCGATCGACGGGCTGCACGAGGGCTTCCGCGCCATGGCCGACGCCAGCGCCATCGAGAGTTACGAAGAAACCTTCCGCGGCCCCTCGCTGCCGGCCGGCGACGTCGCCACCGCCGAGCAACGGCGCCTGGAAGCGCGCGACCTTGCCGACGCGCTCGACCTGCCGATCGGCAACGCGGTGGATTTCTGGACCGAGGCCTCGCTGTTCTCGGCCGGCGGCCTGACCGCGATGGTGTACGGCCCCGGCGACATCGCCCAGGCCCACACCGCCGACGAGTGGGTCGCCCTGGAACAACTGCAGCGTTACGCCGACAGCGTCGCCCGCATCATGGACAACAACGCGCAATGAGCATTTCGATGGACGCCCACCTGCAAACGCGACAGACCATCGTGCGCCTGCTTTCGAGCATGGCCAGCGCGAAGGAGATCTCGCAGTACCTCAAACGTTTTTCCCAGCTCGACGCCAAGCGCTTCGCCGTGGTCAAGGTCGGCGGCGCGGTGTTGCGCGACGATCTCACCGCGTTGACCTCGTCGCTGGCCTTCCTGCAGGACGTCGGCCTGACCCCGATCGTGATCCACGGCGCCGGCCCGCAGCTCGATACCGAGCTGGCCGCGGCCGGCATCGAGAAGCAGACCGTCAACGGCCTGCGCGTGACCTCGCCGGAAGCGCTGGCGATCGTGCGCCGCGTGTTCCAGGCGCAGAACCTCAAGCTGGTCGAAGCCTTGCAGACCGGCGACGCGCGCGCGACCTCGATCATTTCCGGCGTGTTCGAGGCCGATTACCTCGACCGCGACACCTATGGCCTGGTCGGCGAAGTGCGCGCGATCAACCTGGCGCCGATCGAAGCCAGCCTGCAGGCCGGCTCGATCCCGGTGATCGCCAGCCTCGGCGAAACCGCCGGCGGCCAGATCCTCAACGTCAACGCCGATTTCGCCGCCAACGAGCTGGTGCAGGTGCTGCAGCCGTACAAGATCGTGTTCCTGACCGGCACCGGCGGCCTGCTCGACGACAACGGCCGGGTCATCGACTCGATCAACCTGTCGACCGAGTACGAGCATTTGATCCAGCAGCCGTGGATCAACGGCGGCATGCGGGTCAAGATCGAGCAGATCAAGGATTTGCTCGACAAACTGCCGCTGACTTCGTCGGTGTCGATCACCAAGCCGGCCGAACTGGCCAAGGAACTGTTCACCCATAAGGGCTCGGGCACCCTGGTGCGGCGCGGCGAGCGCGTGCTGCAGGCCGAGCGTTGGGACCAGCTCGACCTGGTGCGCTTGCGCAGCCTCATCGAGTCCGCGTTCGGGCGCAAACTGGTCGGCGACTACTTCGACACCACCACGCTCAAGCGCGCCTACGTCAGCGAGAACTACCGCGCCGCGGTGATCCTGATCGACGGCGGCGGCCACACCTATCTGGATAAGTTCGCCGTGCTCGACGACGCCCAGGGCGAAGGCCTCGGCCGCGCCGTGTGGCAGGTCATGCGCGAACAGAACCCGAGCCTGTTCTGGCGCTCGCGCCACGGCAACCCGGTCAATCCGTTCTACTACGCCGAGTCCGACGGCTGCTACAAGCAGGAGAAGTGGAAGGTGTTCTGGTACGGCATGAACGGTTTCGACGAAATCGCCGAATGCGCGGCGTTCTCTTCCCAGCGCGACCCGACCCTGCAGGACTGAACCCATGAGCGAGGACCACACCGCCGCCGCCTGGCGTAGGCCGATCCGTTTGAGCGGCGAGCACGTGACGCTCGAACCGCTGAGCTACGCGCATGCCGACGGCCTGCGCACGGCCCTGGCCGACGGCGAACTGGCGCGCGCCTGGTACACCAACGTGCCTGCGCCCGAAGCCGTCGAGGCCTATGTCGATGCGGCCCTGGCGATGCAGGGCAAGGGCACGGCCTGGGCCTATGCGGTGCTCGATGCGGCCGGCGAGGTGGTCGGCAGCACCCGTTACTACGACATGGACGCGAGCGTGCCGCGGGTGCAGATCGGTTACACCTTTTACGCGCCGCGCGTGCAGCGCACCGGCCTGAACACCGAAGCCAAACTGCTGCTGCTCGGGCATGCCTTCGAGTCGCTGGACTGCATCGCGGTGGGCTTCGAGACCAGTTGGTTCAACTTGGCTTCGCGCACCGCGATCGCCCGCCTCGGCGCGAAGCAGGACGGCGTGCTGCGCAATCATCGCCGCCATGCCGACGGCAGCCGCCGCGACACCGTCGCGTTCTCGATCATCGATAACGAGTGGCCGGCGGTGAAACGCAATCTGCAGTACAAGCTCGAACAGCATGCTTCCGGAGGCAAGACCCATGGCTAAGACCCTAGGCATCGTCGGCGCGCGCGGCCATGTCGGCGCCGACCTGATCCGGCTGATCGCCGCGCATCCGCAGTTCGAGCTGGCCTTCGTGTCCTCGCGCGAGCTGGTCGGGCAACCGGTCGCCGACCACATTCCCGAATACGCCGCGAAAGGCGGCGAGCTGCGCTACAGCTCGCCGAGCCATGAGGAACTGCCCAGCCTGGGTGCCGACGCGATCGTGCTGGCCCTGCCGAACGGCAAGGCCGCACAGTGCGTCGCCGCCTTCGACGCGGTCGGCGCCGAACCGGTGCTGATCGACTTGTCGGCGGATTACCGCTTCGACGACCACTGGTACTACGGCCTGCCGGAGCTGACTCGCGGCCAGTACCACGGCCAACGCCGGATCAGCAATCCGGGCTGCTACGCCAGCGCCATGCAGTTGGCGATCGCGCCGCTGCTCAACGTGCTGGAAGGCCCGGTGCAGTGCTTCGGCGTGTCGGGCTATTCCGGCGCCGGCACCTCGCCGTCGGACAAGAACGACCCCGACAAGCTGCGCGACAATCTGATGCCGTACGCGCTGACCGGGCATATGCACGAGAGCGAAGTCACCCGCCACCTGGGCCACCCGGTCGAGTTCATGCCGCACGTGGCCGCGCATTTCCGCGGCCTGACCATCACCTCGAACCTGCATCTGTCGCGCCGCTTCGAGCGCGAGGAATTGGTCGAGCACTACCATCGTCATTACGACGGCGAGTCGATGGTGCGCGTGCAGGAAGAGGCGCCGTGGGTCAGCGCGATCGCCGGCAAGCACCACGTCGACATCGGCGGCTTCAGCATGTCCGAGGACGGCCGCCGCGTGGTGGTGGTATCGACCCTGGACAACTTGCTCAAGGGCGCGGCGACGCAGGCTTTGCAGAACTTGAACCTGGCGTTCGGCTTCGACGAGTTGGCCGGCATCGAGGTGGAGTCGCGACCGCAACCGTAACCCCAAGCCGTTCCCCCCTTTGGAAAAGGGGGACAGGGGGGATTTGCTGTTGCCGTTGTTTTTGTCGTTGGTCGAGCAAGAGCAAATCCCCCCTAACCCCCCTTTTCCAAAGGGGGGAAGCGGGACGGTAAGTAGGTTGGTGGTCGGTGAGTCGTTCGAAACCCAGGAGTAGGTCGCCATGCGTCTGTCGCGTTACCTGTTGCCGACATTGAAGGAAAACCCCGCCGACGCGCAGATCGCTTCGCATCGCTTGATGCTGCGCGCGGGGCTGATCCGCCAGGAAGCCGCCGGCATCTATTCCTGGCTGCCGGCCGGCCTGCGGGTGTTGCGCAAGATCGAGGCCATCGTCCGCGACGAGATGAACCGCGCCGGCGCGCTCGAATTGTTGATGCCGACCCTGCAACTGGCCGACCTGTGGCGCGAGAGCGGCCGCTACGACGCCTATGGCCCGGAGATGCTGCGCATCAAGGACCGGCACGAGCGCGAGCTGCTGTACGGGCCGACCAACGAGGACATGATCACCGCGATCTTCCGCGCCAACGTGCGCTCCTACCGCGCGCTGCCGATGAACCTCTACCACGTGCAGTGGAAGTTCCGCGACGAGCAACGGCCGCGCTTCGGGGTCATGCGCGGGCGCGAGTTCCTGATGAAGGACGCTTATTCCTTCGACTTGGACGAAGCCGCGGCGCGCCGCTCGTACCGGCGCATGTTCGTCGCCTATCTGCGTATCTTCGCCCGCATGGGCATCCGCGCGATCCCGATGCGCGCCGAGACCGGCCCGATCGGCGGCGATCTGTCGCACGAATTCCTGGTGCTGGCGCAGACCGGCGAGTCGGCGGTGTATTGCGACCGCGCCGTGCTCGATCTGCCGATTCCCGGCGACGACACCGACTACGAAGGCGACCTGGAGCCGATCGTGCAGGCCTGGACCGCGCGCTACGCCGCGACCGAAGACGTCCACGACATCGAGCGTTTCGAGCGCGAAGTGCCGGCCGAGCAGCGCGTGCAGACGCGCGGCATCGAAGTGGGGCAGGTGTTCTACTTCGGCACCAAATACTCGGCACCGATGAAGGCGCTGGTGACCACGCCCGAGGGCGACGAGCGGCCGATCCACGGCGGCTCCTACGGCATCGGCGTGTCGCGCCTGCTCGGCGCGATCATCGAAGCCGGCCACGACGACAGCGGCATCGTCTGGCCCGATGCGGTCGCACCGTTCCGCGTCGGCCTGGTCAATCTCGACCCGGCCGATGCGCAAGTCGAGGCCGCCTGCGCCGAACTGCAAGCGCAGCTCGAAGCGCGCGGCATCGACGTATTGCACGACGACACCCCAGAACGCGCCGGGGTCAAGTTCGCGCGCATGGACTTGCTCGGCCTGCCTTGGCAGGTCGTGGTGGGCCGGCGCGGGCTGGATCGCGGTATCGTCGAACTCAAGCGCCGCGCCAGCGGCGAACGCAGCGAACTGACGCCGGCCGACGTGCCGGCGCGGATCGCCGAGCACACCTGACCGAGCGAACGCCCCCATGTCCGATCTGCTTTGGCAAAAACCCGGCGTCAAGGTCGACGCGCGCATCCAGAACTTCCTCGCCGGCGAGGACGTGATCCTCGACCGCGAATTCTTCCTGTTCGACATCCAGGCCAGCGCCGCGCATGCGCAGGGTCTGCAGCAGATCGGCATCCTCAGCGCCGACGAGCTGTCCGGCCTGACTCGCGAGCTCGACGTGCTGGCCGAGGATTTCCGCGCCGGCCGCTTCGTCCTCGACGAACGTTTCGAGGACGGTCATTCGGCGATCGAAGGCCGTTTGATCGAACGCCTCGGCGATGCCGGCCGCAAGATCCACACCGGCCGCAGCCGCAACGACCAGATCCTGGTCGCGACCCGGCTCTGGCTCAAGGATCGTCTGTCGCATCTGTACGCGCTGTGCCGCGAGACCGCCGAGGTCGCCTTGGCCCGTGCCGAAGCCGAAGCGCAGTTGCCGTTGCCCGGCTATACCCATCTGCAGCGCGCGGTGGTGTCCTCGGCCGGCATGTGGTGGGGCGCCTGGGCCGAGGGCTTCATCGATAACGCCGTGCGCGCACAGCAGACCCTCGATTGGGTCGACGCCAATCCGCTCGGCAGCGCCGCCGGTTACGGCGTCAACCTGCCGCTGGCGCGCGACCACACCACGCAAGCGCTCGGTTTCGGCCGCCTGCAGGTGTCGGCAGCCTACGCTCAGCTGTCGCGCGGCAAGTTCGAGCTCGGCGCGATCGACGCCTTGTCGACCGCGGTGCTCGACCTGCGCCGCCTGGCCTGGGACCTGAGCCTGTTCACCACCGCCGAGTTCGCCTTCGTCGCGCTGCCGGCCGAATACACCACCGGCAGCTCGATCATGCCGAACAAGCGCAACCCCGACGTGATCGAGTTGATGCGCGCGAGCTACGCCAGCGTCGCCGCGGCGCGCTCGGAGATCGAGCACCTGTTGTCGTTGCCGTCCGGCTATCACCGCGACCTGCAGTTCTCCAAGGGCGCGATTTTCCATGCCTTCGGCCGCGGCCTGGCTGCGCTGGAACTGCTGCCGGACCTGCTGCGCAATCTTGAGTGGAAACCCGACAACCTGCGCGCGGCGCTCGACCCGTCGATGTACGCGACCGACCTCGCCGTGGACTTGGCTCGTCAAGGCGTGCCGTTCCGCGACGCCTACAAGCAGGCGGCCGATCCGGCGCGCTGGGCCGAAGGCGATCCCGAAGCGAGCCTGGCCGCGCGCGTTTCGCCCGGCGCGTCCGCCGACCTGCGCCTGGACGTGCTGCGTCGCAGATTGGAAGACCTGGACGCGCAATGATTAAGGCCCGCCTGCATCGCCGGGCTGTGGTGCAGGTTATTTCATGAGCCGCAATTAAAGGACTAAGACTATGCCAGGATTCGAACCCAACTACGGGCGGTTCTCTGTCGCTACGTTTCTCAAGTCGGCTGCCATCACGGCGGTCGCACTGATGCCCGCATACGCGATGGCACAAAGCGGTGACCTCGTCGTGACTGATGCCCATGCCTCATCCGAGTTATGGCCAGCGAGTCGCCTCGGCGATGGGGATGCCAACACGGTCTGGAGCAGTTCGCTGCATGCAGACGCCGCCCATCAAGAATGGATTGCTTATTGGTTCGGAGGTTTCTACGACATCAACTACGTCAAGTTCAGGCCGCGCCATACCCAGACGGCCTTGGGCTTTCCGACCGACTTTAAGCTGTACTGGTCGGATGGCAGCACCTGGCAGTTTGCGTCTAGCTATAGCGACTTCCCGGTGACAAACCAGGACGGTTGGATTGTTCTACCTTTACCGTCGAAAGTTCGAGCGAACGGCATCCATGTCGTGGCCGAGTCGCTCGGAACCGACGGCGTTGGCAATTATGTCTTCCAGATGGGCGAGGCGACAGCAGGGTACGACAGCGGATTCGAGGGGTTACGCTATCTCGGCAATAACGGAGCGTCCCACGTAAACGAAATTCGCAACGTCGGCTCTGGTGCTTACGATCCCGCCAAGCTGGGTAACTGGAATTTTGATATCCGTCGGCCCTTCATTGCGCCAAAGCCGGGCGGGGATGCAAACATTTACGCACCTTCGGTGGTCAAAAACGGCGGCACTTGGAATATCTATTTTGGCGGCTGGGACGGTACAACAGATCGGCACGACCGCATCTCCATAGTTACCACCGAAGACTTCGATACGCTTTCGCCGCATGAGAAGATGATTGATAGCGGGAGCTACCTACACGTCAACAATCCGTCCGCATTGCGGATTGGCGAAGGACTGTGGCGAATGTGCTACACCTCGATAAAGGACGTCAATTCGTTGAATAGGACGATGTGCGTGCCTTCGACCAACGGTGTCAACTGGTCGCCCAGTCAAGCGTCGGCGACGGCATTGATCGGGATGAGTGGCTATCCTGGTTGGACTAATGCCGATGTCAACGGCGGCAACGTGCTCTATCATGCCGATGGTACGTATTTGTTGTACTTCGTCGATTTCAAGAATTTTTCGGGGGTGCCGTACGCAGCCAGTACCGACGGTAAGAACTTTTACTACCAGGGCAAAGCGTCAGCCGATAACTTGGTCATTAATGACTTCAAATCATTCGGCAATGGGCCTGCCAAGCAGTATCTGGCCGGTTTTCATCTGAATAACGACCGGATATGGTACAGCGCGGGGCAAAGCGTCAGTCAGTTCACGCCGGCGAAGACACTGTTTACTCATTACGATCAAGCTGACCGCTACATCACCTCGGTGGGGTTCGTCAGCGACGGATCGCGTCTGTATGGCGCGTTGTATGGTGCTGGCGCTAGCGGAACCTTGGCGGAAAACAGAATCTTTGCTGCATGGCTGCAAAAGAAAGTCATCTTTGAAAGCGAACGAACCCGCTGGGGTGATATCGAGAGTGCGCGCGGCCCCGACAAGATCGTTTTGCACATGTCCAACTCGGTCGAAACCGGCCGGTACTCGATTTATGACACGGACGGAACGACATTGCTGTATCGCAGCCCGGTCATGACCATCCGTTCCGGCGATATCTGGCAGTTTGCAGGTAACTGATCCATCTCAGGGAACTGAAGTGAGTTCATCGGACTTTCCCGCGCAATTGTTGCCGAACTGGCGTCGCGCTGTGCTCAAGGTCGGCAGCAGTCTGCTGGCCGGTTTCGCCGACCAGGCCGGCGGCGGGCTCGACCCGCGCTATGCCGCCGCGCTGGCGCGCTTCATCGCCGAAGCGCGCGCGCAACAACGCGAAGTGGTGCTGGTGTCGTCCGGCGCAGTCGCCGCCGGGCGCAGCCGCATCGAGGCCGGCGGCAACGGCCTGGTGTTGCGGCAGGCCTTGGCCTCGCTGGGCCAGGCCTCGCTGATCGCGTTCTGGCAGGGCCTGTCGCCGGTGCCGGTGGCGCAGGTGTTGCTGACCCACGACGACCTGCGCAATCGCCGCCGCTATCTCAATGCGCGCGCTTCGTTGCGCGAGCTGCTACGGCTCGGCGCGCTGCCGGTCATCAACGAGAACGACACCGTCGCCGTCGACGAATTGAAACTCGGCGACAACGACAACCTCGCTGCCGCCGTCGCCTCGCTGGTCGACGCCGACCTGCTGCTGATCGCGACCGACATCGGCGGCCTTTACAGCGGCCATCCGCAGCGCGACCCGACGGCGCGGCCGATTGCGCAGGTCGCCGTGGTCACCCCGGAACTGCTCGACGCCGCCAGCGGCGGCGCCGGCACGCTCGGCACCGGTGGCATGCGCACCAAGCTCGAAGCCGCGGCCAAGGCCGCCACCGCCGGCATCGCCACCGCCTTGTTCTGCGGCCGCGATGCCGAAGTGGTCGCCGCGCTCGGCGAAGGCCGCTTGCACGGCACCCTGGTGGCGGCGCGCAGCGACCGTTTGCGTGCGCGCAAGCAGTGGCTGCGGCATGCGCCGGCCAGCGGCTGCCTGCGCATCGACGCCGGCGCGGCGACGGCCCTGCACGATCGCGGCGCCTCGTTGTTGCCGGGCGGAGTGGTCGCGGCCGAAGGCGAGTTCCGCCGCGGCGACGTGGTCGAGCTGCGCAGCGTCGGCGATGCCGCCGCGGTGCTCGGGCGCGGTCTGGTCCAGTACAACGCCGGCGAGGTGCGCCGGATCGCCGGCCGCCACAGCCGCGATATCGAAGCGCTGATCGGTTTCCGCTACGGCGAATCGGTAGTGCATCGCGACGACCTGGTGCTGCTCGATCGCGCCAGCGCGCCGTCCCAGAGTTCCAATGGCGACGCCGGTCCCGGCGCCGTCACCGAGTTGCCCAAGGAAGTCTTGCCATGAGCGGTTATGTCCGGGCCCTGGCCCAACAGGCGCGCGACGCCTCCGTCGTCCTCGCCGCGCTCGACGGCGCCGCGCGCCGCTGCCTGATCGAGGCGATGGCGGCGCAGCTCGACGCTTCCAGCGACCGCATCCTCGCCGCGAACGCCGAAGACCTCGGCCGCGGCGAAGCGGCCGGCCTGAGCGCGGCGATGCTCGACCGCCTGCGTCTCGACCCGTCGCGCCTGGCCGCGATTGCCGCTGCGTTGCGCGAAGTGGCGGCGCAGGCCGACCCGCTCGGCGAAATCACCCGTCGCGAAACCCGGCCGAATGGCCTGGTGATCGAACGCCAACGCGTGCCGCTGGGCTTGATCGCGATGATCTACGAGGCGCGCCCCAACGTCACCGCCGATGCCGCCGCGCTGTGCCTGAAGGCCGGCAACGCGGTATTGCTGCGCGGCGGCTCGGAAGCGCGCGCCAGCAACGCCGCCATCGCCGCCTGCCTGCATGCGGCCTTGCGCGAGCAGGGCCTGCCGGCCGCGGCGGTGTCGCTGATCGAAGACCCGGCGCGCGAGCACGTGCTCGAACTGCTGCAGCTGTCGGACCTGGTCGACCTGGCGATTCCGCGCGGCGGCGAGGGGCTGATCCGTTTCGTCGCCGAACACGCCCGGGTGCCGGTCATCAAGCACTACAAGGGCGTGTGCCATCTCTACGTCGACCGCGCCGCCGACCTCGACCTCGCACTGGGCCTGCTGATCGACGGCAAGGCCTCGCGGCCGGGCGTCTGCAACGCACTGGAAACGCTTCTGGTGCATGGCGACATCGCCGCCGATTTCGTCCCGCGCACGCTCGCCGCGCTGGCCGGGCGCGGGGTGCAGGTGCGCGGTTGTGAGCGCACGCGTGCGCTCGCAGCGAACCTGCCGGCCGGCACGGTACAGCCCGCCGACGAGGGCGACTACGCCGCCGAATACCTCGACCTGATCATCGCCGCGAAAGTGGTCGATGGGCTGGACGAAGCGCTCGCGCACATCGCCCGCTTCGGTTCCGATCACACCGAGGTCATTGCGACCGAAGACGCCGCGACCGCCGAAGCCTTCGTCCGCGGCACCCGTAGTTCGGCGGTGATGGTCAACGCCTCCTCGCGCTTCAACGACGGCGGCCAACTCGGCCTCGGCGCCGAGATCGGTATTTCCACCACGCGTCTGCATGCCTACGGCCCGATGGGCGTGGAGTCGCTGACCATCGAGCGTTTCGTCGTGCGCGGAGCAGGGCAGGTGAGGCACCCCGAGTCGCAGAATCGCTGACCCCGCGCGCAGCTACCTGGGCTCCCTGTAGGAGCAACGCAAGTCGCGACCGCGGGGTTTCCAGCTTGCGCCGCAGGCCAGGATTCGCGGTCGCGGCTTGCGCCGCTCCTACACAGAGCGATTTACCTACATCCGAAAACCGCGCAGCGGTCTGGGCCCTTGTAGGAGCGACGTAAGTCGCGACCGCAGGCTTCCCAGCTCGCGCCGCACGCCTGGATTCGCGGCCGCGGCTCACGCCGCTCCTACAGGAAGCGATTCACCGGCCGTCCTATCTCCGCCGGCTTTTCATTCCAAAAAACCGCGCAGCCGTCTGGGTACCCTGTAGGAGCGACGTAAGTCGCGACCGCGGGCTTCCCAGTTTGCGCCGTGCGCCCGGATTCGCAGTCGCGGCTCACGCCGCTCCTACAGGGAGCGATTCACCTGCATCAGGCAGCGATCCACCGGCATTCTTATCCTCGTCGCCAGCGCCGCTTCAACGCCCGGCGGATTTCCCGGAATCCCCGCCCGACGCCGTCGTCTCTTCGATCCAGTCTGCGTAGTTCCCCAACCGCACGCCGTAACTGGTCTCGCCGTATCGCCCCGGGCGCAGTTCGGTGCCCTCGACCAAGCCACGCTTCCAGGCCGTTACGCCTGCGACCTGCCATTGCTTGTCCACCGCGACCAGGATCGGCCCGCCGCTGTCCCCGCTACCGGTCGAGGCCTCCAGGGGCAGCGCCTTCGGCGGTGCGTCGAAGGTGTAGCCGATCCAGCGGGTTTCCTCGATGCCGATCCGGTTGTAGCCCTGGCGCAGGGCGGTCCGGTTCGGTCCGTGCAGCGAATGGCCTTTCGAACCCGTCCCCGTGGCGCCGCGCCCCACGATCCGAACGACCTTGCCCAATGCCGAGCCGTGGTAGATGCGCGCGGGTGCGACATCGCGCACCGGCTCGGCAAGCTCGATCAGGGCGATGTCGTCGGAGGTAGCGGCGAACGCGAAGAAAGCCTCCCAATCGCCCGATTTCAGCGCGGCGTCGATCATCGCCTGAGGCGGCTGCTTATAACCCGGATGGACGACGATGCGGCGTACCGCACGCGGCGTGCCGCCGACGACCACCGCATCCACGGCCTGCTGCCAGGCGACGGCATGGGCGGCGGTAACGACCCACTGCGGCGCGATCAGCACCCCATGGCCCTCGCCAGGCAGGTCCGCCAGCGCCGGGAATTCGGAGACCGCCATCCGATAGCGCAAATCCGGGACATCGTCGCGAACGACGATCGCGTCGGCACCGAACGATGCCAGGAGAAGCAGCAGGGCGGCAGTACGCATGCGCAACATCCATTGTCGGGAGCCGCCATTGTCGGGTTCGAGGCGCGAGATTGGCTAGATGGCGGCCCCGGGACATTCAGTCGCAGCCCGCCCCTGTAGGAGCGGCGCAAGCCGCGACCGCGGGCTTTCCAGTTCGCGCCGCAGGCAGGAATCCCCGGTCGCGGCTCACGCCGCTCCTACAGCAAGCAAGCCGGCGTAATCGTCCGCTCGTTCCCGGCGGTGTCGGTTATGCGACGATTCCGCCGCTGGCGCCATCCAGTCAGGGATACATGCACGCCTGGGAGGGCAAATGCTGCGATCGATCATTCTCATGTCGGCCATCGCCGCCGTCGGCCTGTGCGGTTCCGTTGCGCGCGCGGCCGAAACCGCCGCGTCCTACGCGCTGCCCGCCATCGTCGCCGACGATGCGAAGCGCCTGGACGCCGCCATGCCGTCGCTGGCCCGGCAACTGCTCGCCGACTACCGCGACCCCGACCGCAGCCGCGACCTCAACCAACGCTTCCGCCTGCAACTGGTGGCCGGCGACTACGCTGCGGCCGAGCGCAGCCTCGACGAACTCGCCGCCACCGCCACCCAGGGCCCGGTGCCGGTGCGGCTCAACCTCGCCCAATACCGGTTGTACGCCCGCGCCAAGGCGCTGCAGGCGGGGCAGGGGTTGAGCTTCGAGCAGGCCCTGCCGCGCGCCTTCGCCGAACTGATCGCGACGATGGACGACCGCAGCGCCGCGGTGGCCATGCGCGTGCTCAACTTCGAGACCGCCGAGCGGCCGCGGCAGCAGCGCGCGCTGGCCGATGCCTTGGCGCCGCTGCACAAACAGCCCACGCTGGACCGCAACGCCGCGCTGGCCTTGCTGCGCAGCTACCAGGTCGAACGCAGCTACGCGGCGTTGGCGCCGCACTTGCCGGCGCTGATCGCCGCGGACGACGCGCGCCGCTACCTGATCCAACGCGATGTCGCGGTGACCACGCCCGACGGCGCCACCGTCTGCGCGCTGATCGTGCGCCAGCGCAACGCGCCCGAGCGCCTGCCGACCCTGCTGAACTTCACCATCTACGCCGACCCGGTCCCCACCTTCAACGAAGCGCGCCGCTCGGCCTCGCACGGCTATGCCGGCGTGATCGGCAACAGCCGCGGCAAGGGTTGCAGCCCCGACCGCCCGACGCCCTACGAACACGACGGCGACGATGCCGCGGCGCTGATCGACTGGATCGCCGTGCAACCGTGGAGCGACGGCCGCGTCGGCATGTACGGCGGCAGCTACGAGGGTTTCACCCAATGGGCCACGGCCAAGCGCCGCCCGAAGGCCCTGAAAGCACTGATGCCCTCGGTGACCGGCGCGCCCGGCCTCGACGTGCCGATGGAAGGCGGCATCTTCTACGGCTTCCAGTACTACTGGCCGTTCTACGTGACCAACAACCGTCAGGTCGACAACGCGCCGCTGCAGGATTACCCGCGCTGGAACCGCATGCACCGCCAGTGGTACCTCAGCGGGCGCCCGTACCGCGAACTGCCGCAGATCGACGGCACGCCGAATCCGATCTACCTGCGCTGGCTCTCGCACCCGGACTACGACGCCTACTGGCAATCGATGATCCCCTACCGCGACGAATTCGCCGCGTTGGACCTGAAGGTGCTGACCACCACCGGCTACTACGACGGCGCCCAGATCGGCGCGCTGTACTACCTGCAACAGCACTATCGCTACCGCCCGCAGGCCGAGCACTACCTGGTGATCGGCCCCTACAACCACGTCAGCGGCCAACGCGGCACCGTGGCCACCGGCACCGACCTGCGCGGCTACACGCTCGACCCGCAAGCGCAGATCGACCTGGGCGAACTGCGCTACCAATGGTTCGACTACGTGTTCAAAGGCGCGCCCAAGCCCGCGCTATTGGCCGACCGCATCAACTACCAGGTGATGGGCGCCAACGAGTGGAAGCACGCGCCCTCGCTGGCGGCGATGGCGCAGCGGCGCCAACGCTTCTACCTCGGCGCCGCCGGTAGCGACGGCCGCCACGCCTTCGCCGCGCAGCCGGTCGCGGCCGACAGCTACGCCGAACAGACCATCGACCTGCGCGACCGCAGCGACGCCGACCGCATCGTCCCGGGCGGCGCCATCGTCGATCGCGAACTCGACACCGCCGAAAGCCTGGTGTTCGTCAGCGAACCCTTCAAAGAGGCCGAGGAATTCAGCGGCCTGTTCTCCGGCCGGCTGGAAATCGAAACCAACAAGCGCGACTTCGACTTCAACATCTCGCTGTACGAACAACTGCCCGACCAGCGCTATTTCGAACTCTCGCGCTACCAATCGCGCGCCAGCTACGTCGGCGACGTCAGCCGCCGGCAACTGTTGCAACCCGACCATCGCACCGTGCTCGACTTCGAAGCCGGCCGCGCCACCAGCAAGCGCATGCAGCCCGGCAGCCGGCTGGTGGCGGTGGTGAGCGTGCTGCGCAATCCGCAGCAGGAGATCAACTACGGCAGTGGCAAGGCAGTGGCGGGGGAGAGCGTCGCCGATGCCGGCGAACCGGTGCGGGTGCGCTGGTATGGCGGCAGCTATCTGGAGATTCCGTTGAGCCGTTGAACCCGATGCACAAGACAGCGGCCCGCTGTCGCGCGAGCTGGAGTTAGCGGCAGGCGCTTCGCTCGCCGCAACTCGCCGCAGATAGTTCCGGCCGATGCGACGGCATGCGTCTGCTTTCGGTGATGAGCGGACACCTGCCAAGGCATAGGGCAAGGAGGCATAAGACGCATGGGCGGTCTGTTCGACCTGTCTGAGCCGTCAAACCGCTTGGCGATGCATGCGAGCTCGCGGTGAACCTCTAACGATCCCGGAAGGGCTGCCTAGATAAGCCCTTCGTCCGACAGCTGCGCAAAGAGCCGCGCCCGACAGACCTCCAGGATTTCGTCCGCCAGCGGCGCATCGTCGGGGCAGGACCTCGACAGCACCACCGCGCCGATGGTCTGCGCCATCAGGGCGATTCGGCGCGCGCGCGTCTCGCTGTTCGCGTCGTCGACCGGCCGCCCCGCTTGGCGGGCCGGAGCCGCCAGCTGGCGCTCGATACCGGCGGCAAAGGCCGCCTTGACCGATTCCGGCTGACGCGCGGCATCCGCACATAGCGCGGCCAGCGTGCAGCCGTCGCCCGGCTTGTCCCGATGCTCTCGGGAGAGGTAAAGCTCGACGAAGTCCTTCAGATCGACGCCCGCCGCGACGTCCGCAGACTGCGCTAAACCGCAGCTCGCCGCTTCCGCCATCAGATCGGTCTTCGAGCCGAAATGCTTGTAGAAGCCGCCGTGGGTAAAGCCGGCGGCCGCCATCAGGTCCGCTACGCCCACGCCGTCGTAGCCCCGTTCCCTGAACAGGGTGGACGCGGTTTCGACGATGCGCGCCCGGTTTGCCTGCGCTTGTGCCTTGGTGACCTTCATTGCCGATGTCTCTGAATGTCCTGCCTGCCAACGGCAGCGGCGCATTTTACCATATAGATGATGTTCATCATCAAACTATTGACATTAAAGATTACGGTCATCATCATTGTGGCCGTCACCAGGCAGGGACCAGGAAACGAACGTCATTCCCGGCTCACTGGCCCGATACGTCGCACCTCCCATGCCCCCCATCAAAATTCCAGAGAAACGCACCATGACCACACGCCCTGCCGTCCTCATCACCGGTGCCTCCAGCGGCATCGGCGCCGTCTATGCCGAGCGCTTCGCACGGCGCGGCCACGACCTCGTGCTGGTCGCACGCGACCAGGCACGACTGGAAGCGCTGGCAGCTCGCCTGCGCCAGGAAACCGCCGTCGCGGTCGAGGTGCTGCCGGCCGATCTCACCCAGCACGATGAACTGGCCACCATCGAAGCACGCCTGCGCGACGACGCCCGCATCGGCATCCTCATCAACAACGCGGGCATCGCCCAGTCCGGCGGTTTCATCGATCAATCGGCCGACAGCATCGAACGACTGGTGACGTTGAACACGACCGCGCTGACCCGCCTGGCCGTCGCCGCCTCCGCCCGAATGGTCGCTGCAGGCGAAGGCGCGATCGTGAACATCGGCTCGGTAGTCGGCCTGGCGCCGGAGCTCGGCATGGCCGTATACGGCGCGACCAAGGCCTTCGTGCTGTTCCTGTCCCAAGGAATGAGCCTGGAGCTCGCGCCCAAGGGCGTCTACGTGCAAGCGGTTCTGCCTGCCGCCACGCGCACCGAGATATGGGAGCGCGCCGGCATCGACATCAACACGCTGCCCGAGGTGATGGACACGGGCGAACTGGTCGATGCGGCCCTGGTCGGCTTCGATCGCCGCGAGGCCGTCACCATTCCGCCACTGCATGTTGCCGCACGCTGGGACACCCTGGATGCCACGCGTCAGGCCCTGCTCACGGACATCCGGCAGGCACAGGCCGCGGAGCGCTATCGCACCGCCGTCTGAGGCGGTAGTAGGGCAAACCGCACCTTGTGTGACCCGGCCAGGCTCGACACACGCCCGGCGTCGGACACGACCTCAACGGGTCGATCGACGTCGGCGGCTTGGCCGAACCACCCACCCAGAGACACGACATGAAAGCCTTCATCATCGACCGGTACAGCAAGCAAGAAACCGGCCGCATCGGCGACATGCCCGAGCCGGACCTGCGGGACGATGATGTCCTGATCCAGGTTCACGCCGCAGGCGTCAACCCGTTGGACTCCAAGATCAGGAGCGGCGAGTTCAAGCTGATTCTTCCCTATCGCTTCCCGCTGATTCTGGGCAACGAAGTCGCCGGTACGGTCGTGCGCATCGGCGCGCGCGTGCACCAGTTCAAACCGGGCGACGAAGTCTATGCACGCCCCGACGATGATCGCATCGGCGGCTTCGCCGAGTTCATCGCCGTCAAGGCCTCGTCGCTGGCGCTCAAGCCCGCCAACCTCAGCATGGTCGAGGCTGCCTCCCTTCCGCTGGTGGCCCTGACGTCCTGGCAGGTGCTGGTCGAAACCGCCAAGCTGAAAAGAGGGCAGAAGGTGCTGATTCACGCCGGTTCCGGCGGCGTGGGCAGCATTGCCATCCAGCTTGCCAAGCACCTGGGCGCCTTCGTCGCCACGACCACGAGTACGGCCAATATCGCCTGGGTGAAGGCCTTGGGCGCGGACGTCGTAATAGATTACAAGCGGCAGGATTTCGCCACCGTGCTTCACGACTACGACGTGGTGCTGAACAGTCTGGGCAACGACGAACTGAACAAATCCCTGCAGGTTCTCAAGCCCGGCGGGCATCTCATTTCCATTTCCGGGCCGCCCACGCCGGCGTTTGCCGCCGCGCGAGGACTGGCCTGGCCGATCAAGCTGGTGTCGCGCCTATTGAGCCGTGGCATCCGCAACAAGGCCAAGCGGAAGAATGTCGAGTACACCTTCGTTTTCATGCGCGCCGACGGGGCGCAATTGGCTGAGATCACGCATCTCGTCGAATCAGGCGCGATCCACCCCGTCGTCGACAGGGTATTTACGTTCGAAGATACGCACGAGGCTTTGGCCTACGCAGACGGCGGGCGCGCCAAGGGCAAGGTGCTGGTGAAAATCAGGTAGCTCGCGCGCAGATCGATGCGCAGGCCTCGGTAGTGTCGGCACTGCCGCCGGATCGGTCAGGGGCTGGTTCCTGACGTCGACGGGCCCTCGCTGCCGAAATCGCGATCGAGCAGGCAGTCGATGAACGCGCGGAGTGCGGGAAGAAGGTAACGCCTGCTGGAGTAGTAGAGGTACAAGCCGGGGACCGTCGGCGACCAATCGCTAAGGACACGCTTCAAACGCCCGTCCTGCAACGCCTGCGCAATGCCATCGTCGTTGTAGGCATAGAGGATGCCCAGGCCCTGAAGCGCGGCGGGCACGACGATGTCTTGATGGTTGGAAGTCACGGTGCCCTCACCGAAAAATTCGACCGCTTTCCCCTTCTTCTTGAACTCCCACCCTGCCACCTTGCCGCTGCCCGGGAAACGCCAGTTGATGCAGGCGTGATGGCTCAGGTCGGCGGGTGTCTTGGGCTCGCCGCATCTGGCGAGATAGTCGGGCGAAGCCACGGCCAGCAGTTCGATGTCCGGGGTAAGTCGGACCGCGATCATGTCCTTCTGCAGGCGGCCGCCCACGCGGATGCCTGCATCGAATCCTTCGCCCGCGATATCGCTCAAGCCATCGTCGATCACGATGTCGAGCGCTACATCGGGATGCGCCTTGGCGAAACGACCCAGTCGCGGCGCGATCACCTTCTTCGCTGCCATGCTGAGGGTGTTGATCCGCAGGGTCCCCGCGGCACGCGCACTCGTACCCACGGCCTGCGCAACGGCCTCGTCCATGTCGCGGAGCATCGGGGCGATGCGCTCATGCAATCGGCGGCCCGGCTCGGTCGGCGAGACGCTGCGCGTCGTCCGATTCAGCAGACGAACACCCAAGCGCGATTCCAACTGGCGGACGATCTGGCTGAGGGCCGACCGGGACAGTCCCAGGTGATCGGCGGCCCGGGCGAAGCTGGCCCGGTCGACGACGGCCACGAAGGCCTTGAGTTCCGCAAATTCAGAGCCACGCATTGTGCACTGATCTCTACATAGCCTGATCAGATAGTAGGTGATTCTCTTATCTATGAGAACGGGCCAACCTTGCTCCGTGGACCCAACCGGAGCATTGCAATGAACGATCTGAACCTGCCCGAGCCGATCGCGGCCTACTTCCATGCCGACACCCAGGACGCGCAAGCGGTGGCCCGCTGCTTCACCACAGACGGGCTGGTGCGGGACGAGGGCAAGACCCACTCGGGCTTCGCTGCGATCGCAGCCTGGAAGACCGACTCGTCCGCCAAGTACACCTATACCGCCAAGCCCCACACGCTGGAGAAGCAGGAGCGCACCTACATCGTGACGGCGCGCGTCGCCGGCAACTTCCCCGGCAGCCCGGTGGACCTGCGCTATGGCTTCACCCTGGAGCGCGGCAAGATCGCCACGCTGGAGATCGCGCCGTGAGCTTCGACCTGCAGTTGGCCGGCAAGCGCGTCCTGGTGACAGGCGGCTCGCGCGGTGTGGGCGCTGCCGTCGTCGAACGGTTGTCCCAGCTCGGCGCGCATATCGTGGCGACTGCGCGCTCGCAGCCGGATCGGCCCATCGACGATGTGCACTATATGGCGGCCGACCTGGCCACGGCCGAAGGCGCTCGCCAAGCGGCGGAGGCGGCACTGCGCCATCTCGGCGGCGTGGATGCCCTGATCAACGTGGTAGGGGGATCGTCGGCGCCGGCGGGCGGGTTCGCCGCCCTGGACGATGCGGAGTGGGCGAAGGCGCTCGATCTGAATCTGATGTCGGCCGTGCGACTGGATCGCGCCTTGCTGCCCGCGATGATCGCGCAAGGATCGGGTGTGATCCTGCATGTCACCTCGATCCAGCGCACGCTGCCGCTGCCGGACGCCACGACCGCGTATGCCGCTGCCAAGGCGGCGTTGTCGACCTACAGCAAGGCGCTGTCCAAGGAAGTCACGCCGAAGGGCGTGCGCGTGGTTCGTGTCTCGCCGGGCTGGATCGAGACGGAGGCTTCGGTCGCGTTGGTCGAGCGCGTCGCGGCCCATGCGGGCACGGACTACGAAGGCGGCAAGCAATTGGTCATGAAGGAGCTGGGCGGGATTCCGTTGGGGCGCCCGGCCAGGCCGGGTGAAGTGGCCGACCTTATCGCGTTCCTGGTCTCTCCCCGGGCCGCGTCGATCTCGGGGACGGAATACACGATCGACGGCGGAACCGTGCCGACGGTGTAACCGCCCCGGCCGGCCGCATCGGTGCGTCCCGGTTCCCGGCTGTTTCGCGAGAGCACGCCTTCCCGCTGACTCGCCCCTCGATCCGGGCAGGTTCTCGTTCGCGGCTGATAAATACGTTCGGTCAAGTTATCAGGACGTTCGGTCACCGATGGTCCGGGCTCGCCCCGCAAAGTAGCCCTGCCGGCCAATGCCGCAGATCGAACCACCACCACCACCACCACCCACCGCCCGAGGCCACGTCCATGCTCAAGCTCATCCCCGCAGTGCTCGCCGCCGCTCTGGCGGCCACCATCTCGCCCTTCGCCCAGGCCCGCGATGCCGCAGCCCCCGCAGCCCCCGATGGCGGGCAGGTGAAGAATGTCGTTCTGGTGCACGGCGCCTTCGCCGACGGCTCAGGCTGGCGCCCGGTCTACGATGAGCTGACCGCGCGCGGCTATCGCGTGTCGATCGTGCAGAACCCGTTGACCTCGCTCGCCGATGACGTGAAGGCCACACAGCGCGTGCTCGACCGCCAGGACGGCCCCACCATTCTCGTCGGGCATTCCTGGGGCGGCACGGTCATCACCGAAGCCGGCGTCCACGACAAGGTGGCGGGCTTGGTCTATGTCTCCGCACTCGCGCCGGATGCCGGCGAAACCACCGCGCAGCAATACGCCGGTTTCGCACCCACGCCGGAGTTCGTCATCGAAACCGGCAGCGACGGTTACGGCTTCATCAGCCCCGCCAAGTTCAAGGCAGGTTTCGCCCACGACACCAGCGATGCCGACGCAGCGTTTCTGCGCGACTCGCAGGTGCCGATCAACATGTCGGTGTTCGGGACCAAGCTGACGCAGGCCGCCTGGCGCACGAAGCCCAGTTGGGCCGTGATCGCCACCGACGACAAAGCGTTCGACCAAGCCATGCTCATCCATATGGCCGAGCGCATCGAAGCGCGCATCACCAAGGTCGCCGCCAGCCATGCGGTCTTCATGACCCAGCCCAAAGTGGTCGCCGACACGATCGATCGCGCGGCAAAGGAAACGGCGCGCTCGACCAAGTAAGCGCCACCGCAACATGCCCGGCGCCGACACACCGCGCCGCGTCCGGCGGATCGGCCGGACGGCGCCGAGCAATAGAGGCGGACATCGTCTGGATGTCCGCTTCGGGCCGGAAGCGGAGGCTGCTTCCACCGCTGCGCCGGCTAATGCTGCATCCGCGGCCCACCCTGAGCCTGCCCGTCCATCCCCTGTGTCTGCTGTGCGCTCTCTCGCAGCGAGCGTTGCTCGGCTGCCTGAGTCTCGCGCATGGCCTGCGCCTGTTCGTAGCGCTCGGGCGCGGGCACGGACAGCGCCTGAGCGACCGGCATGTGCGCATAGTTGGCCGCCGGGTCGGGAGAGGCGCCGCGGCCGTCCCGGTACACGAACAGCACGTCGCCCGCCGCATTCTGCGCGGTGGGGCGGTTCAGCGTGACCTTGACGTCGTCGCCAGGGCCGAACCGATTGGCGACCGCCAGCGAAAGCGCGCTGGCGCTCATGCGCTCGCTCTGCTCGTCCCAGGGCTTGCCGATACTTTGCTCAAGGCTTCGCACGCTGCCCCGGATCCTCTCCAACAGCGGATGATCCGGGTGGCTGGGGTCGTTGGCGTTGGGCGTAGCAGGGCGCTCCGCAGGCGGCGCCGGCTTGTCCGGCCCGCGGCTGGTATCGATGAAGTCGGGCGGCACGGTCACCTGCGCGCCGAGTGCTTGGGCATTGATCCTGATCTCAGGAAAGTCGCGCCCGGGATGTGCGGCCTGTGCGATGGCTTCCTGGCGGTAAATTTCTCCGAAGGCCCAGTCGATGTTGCGGGCGGGGTAGCCTGGGTTACGGTCGTAAAACTCCTTCGCCATCGTCTCCAGGCTCTTGTCCGTGTCCATCTGTAGATCGGACTTGATGTGCAGGCCCGATTGGGCAACGTAGTGCGTGGGATCTCCGTTGATCTCATCGATGTAGTTGGAAGCGCCACCATCGGCTTCATACACGTCGGCCAGTGTCGACTCAGGGTTCTCATGCCGCACCTGAGCTGCAATGGTGTTGAACCCTGCGATTTCAGCCCGCGCCTCTCTTGCGCGCGTTCCCTCGTTGTATTCCTTCACCGGAGCGGTAAAGTCATGCGGCGATGGGCCGTTCGCGATCGCAGCGACCTGCTCCCGGAATCGCTGTCCCAACTGCAAATTCTCGTTGCGGGACACTGCATGGTCGATCTCATGACCGGCGGTGTAGCGAATCAGGTTGACGTTGTCTTTGAGCACTTCAGGCGCGAGGCTCGGAGCGGCGTCGCTTAATTGCTCGATCGACAGTCGCATGACGCGATTGACGTAGTCGTAACTGCCGTTGAATCTCGGATCCGGCTCGGCTTCTATCGCGACCAGATGCCCTTTCTCTACCGCGGCCAGGAACTGTGCTTTGAGCCCCGGGGTGCTGTCGAGGACGCCGCGAAAAATCTCCCCTGGGTTCAGATCGTCTGTTTCGCCTTGTCGCTCGAACTCAGTCAGCATCGCATCGAGCTTTTGTCTTGCCTCTAACTCTTCCTGAAGTGTTGCCATTTCCGATCATCCTTGAGGGGCCACAGCCGCGACGAATACTCTGGAAACACACAGCTTCTCGTCGAGAGGTGTTGTCTTCCCGTGGAGCTCAATACGCACATGGACCTTCTTCGTTCTGAAGATCCTGTATTCCGTGCCTCCCCGCCGAGGGCGCTCAGACGCTTCGAATCCTGCGGCAATGAGGGGGGATTGGTAGTGCTCCAGACCAACGCATACGCGAGTCATATCGGCGTAGCCGTCGCCGGTGCGCCTCATGTTGAGCAGGACGGCATGGGGTTCCTGTCCGGGCGTGGTTTTAACCGAAGACAGCGAGTACCGCCAACCTTCAGACAGTGTTCCGACAGCGTGGAAATTGTTGGGAGTCTCGGGGGCAAGCCCCAGGTCGAGACCAATGCGCTTCTCGATGTTCGGCCCGGATAAGTCACGGGCGTCGTTCACACTCAAGATCCAGGCCAGGAGCCTGTCGTGGAGCTGTTGTGCGCTAAGGGAGTCGTTGATGGCGGACGATGCCGATTCCGTCATGGCGGCCTTCTCCTGAACCGAAGTGGGGCCCGCGGTCGTGGTGGCGCACGCACAGGCAGCGAGCACGCAGACCAGCGGGGCCAGTCTCGTTGCCAGGAGGTGAGAATCGAGCTTGGGCATTTACGTCTCCATGTGTGCCGCGGTTAGCGTCCGGCGCACTCGTGGCCTGATCCTGGAAGAGTGGCCGTCAAGGGTCAAGGCGTCGAGCTTTTGCCTTGCTTCCAATTCTTCCTGAAGTATTGCCATGCTTGATCATCCTGGAGGGGGCGCGGCAGAGACGAACAATCTAGAAACACATCGTTGCTCGTCGTAGCGCTTTGTCTTCCCGTGGGTTTCGACGCGTACAGAGACCTTTTTAGTACGGAAGAACCTGTATTCCGTGCCCAGCCGCTGCGGGCGCTGCGACGGTTTGAATCCGGCGGCGATGAGGGCGGACCGGTAATGCTCCAACTCGACACACACAGGCGTCATATCGGCGTAGCTGTCGCTGATACGCCCCATACTGAACAGAACGGAGTGAGGGCTCGGTCCGGGCACAGTCTTTACTGACGATAACGAGTAGCGCCACCCTTCGGGCAGAGCCCCGACGCCGCGGAAACCGTTTGGCTGCTCCGAGTCAGGCCCGAGATCAAGGCCGGTGCGCTTCTCGATATTCCGCTCGGATAGGTCTCGGGCGTCGTTCACGCTCAGAATCCAGGCCCGGATTCTGTCATGGAGTTGTTGCGCGCTAAGCGAGTCGTTGATGGCGGCTTTGCCTTGAGCTGAAGTAGGGCCCGCGGTTTTGGCGGCACACGCACAGATAGCGAACACGCAGACTAGTGACGCTAGTTTCGCCGCTAAGAGATGAGAGTCGAGCTTCGGCATTTACGTCTCCATGTATGCCGCGGGTTAGCGTCTGAACTGCCGGTGCACTCGCGGCTAATCCTGGAAGAGCACCCGTCACGGGTCAAGCAAAAGTGGCGCCGATGACGCCAGGATATGACTAGTATCTCAGCGCGCACCTGCGTTGAGTGGCGCTCAACTGCGCTGCCGCAACTATGGGTATCGCATCGTGCTCGGTGGCGGCATCGTCGACCGCGAACTAGACGCCGCCGAAGGCGTCTTCTTTGTCAGCTAATCCATCGCCGAAGCCGGGGAATTCAGCGGCCTGATCTCCGGCCGCTTGGAGGTCGAAACCGACAAGCGCAACTTTGACTTCAACATTTCGCTCTACGAGCAACTACCCGACCAGGCTACTTCGAAATCTGACGCTACCAATCGCGCGCCAGCTACGTTGACGACCTCAGCCACAGGCAACTGCTGCAGCCCGACCGCCGCACCGTTCTGCACTTGGAAGCTGGCCGCGCCACCAGTAAGCAGGTGCAGCCCGGCAGCTGATTGGTGGCAGTGGTGAGCGTGCTGCATAATCCGCAGCAGGAGATCACCACGGCAGCGGCAAAGCGGTGGCAGGTGAGAGCATCGCGGATGCGGGCGAGGCGGCGCAGGTGTGGTGGAATGGCGGCAGCTACCTGAAAATTCCGCTGAGCAGTTAAAACCGGCAGCGCCGAGTATTGGCAGAGGACCGAGTTCGGCGGTGCATTACAACGCCTCAGGCATGGCCGATAGACGTCCGCTATCGGCCAGGAGCGGACACCGGCACGGCGCGGGATGGTGGTCCTCCTCGGTTATTCTTTTCAAGACAAGTGGAGGGGGCTTATGCGGCAAGGAACGGTCGTAGTCTTGAGTCTGGTGTTGTTGGCTGCGGCGTGTGGCAGGCAGCAGGCCCAGTCCGTGGAGGAGAGCTTGCGCGAAGCTAGAAGTGCGCACCCCGATGACGCCATCGCCGCCTCGAACGCGGGCAATGCAAGGGCACGGGAAATTGCCTCGGAACTCTTGGGAAGCACATCCGACAAGCACGAAGGCGCGGCCATTATTTTCCTCGGCTTCCACACAAAGTACGCGGAATCACTGCCAAAGGCTTGTTCTGCCGTAGGTGCTCCAATAGGCAAGCTCGCAACAAGGTTCGCGGAGTTGAACAAGGACTCTTACGATATTGCCTTGGCGTTCCCCAGCGCTACTGCAACATTGGAACGAAACAGATCGAGTATCGATCGCGCCGCCCAGGACGAACTCGCTCGCATGGCGGCGTCTTGGCAAGTGGATGACCGGGCTGCCTGCCAGTTCCTTGAGGACAATTTTGAGGAGTTTGCGAAGAACGCAAGCTTTGCAGCGGTGAATCCGCGGGCACAGCAGCTATTGAATCAGCTGCAACGTCGATGATGAATTCGAATGTCCGCCATGGGTCGCATCACGCCCGTCTGGCACCCGTGAGAGAACCATCCCATCCCCTTCCAATAGGAGATGGTCATGGCAAGCCTTTACACATCACAACCCCGTGAGCCCTGGAACAAGGGAAAGCTAATCGGCCAGAAGGCTCCCCTCAAGCTCAAGGACATCTGGGCGATCCGGGTCCGGCTGCAGCTACGCAACAAGGTCCGTGACTTGGCGCTGTTCAACCTGGCGATCGATTCCAAACTCCGTGCCTGCGATCTCGTCAGACTCCGGGTTTCTGACGTGTCCCATAGCGGACTCATGGCCTCCCGGGCCATGGTGATGCAGCAGAAAACCGGGCGGCCGGTCCAGTTCGAGATCACAGCGATGACCCGTGAAGCAGTCCAGGCTTGGGTCCAGAAAGCCGACCTGAATCCCTCGGACTTCCTCTTCACCAGCCGGGTCACCGGCTCGCCTCACCTGTCGACGAGGCAGTACGCCAGGATCGTCCATCGATGGGGCGAAGATGCCGGGTTGGAGACAGGATCCTATGGGACGCACACGATGCGCAGGACCAAGGCGTCGCTCATCTACCGGCGCACTCGGAATCTCAGAGCTGTCCAGCTACTCCTAGGTCACACAAAGCTGGAGAGCACTGTGCGGTACCTCGGGATCGAAGTAGATGACGCCTTGGAGATCGCCGAGCAGACGGATGTCTGATTTGTAGTGCTGCTCCTCGGCCTGGAAAGGTCGAGGAGCGGCCATAAGCGGACGTTTGACGGTGCTCGTCTAATCGATGTCAACGCATCAAGTGCCAATAGGTGGCCATATTGAGCTCGCGCGGGTTGGCCTTAACCCAGGCCAAAACATCCAACGAAAGCCAAACGCGCCGGCTCACGGCGCGGACTCAGCTGCCAAGCTAGGGCGAGAGAATCACGCGAAATTGTGCCTCGGTGGTCTTGCGAAGGAACAGTTCGGTGGTGGCCAGTAAGCGCAGGCAGTCATCCGTGATCGTTTGCACCGACGCGCCCGGCTGCACGAGCACAATTTCGAACAGAAGTTGCGCGCGCCGCGACTTTTCCTTCAAGGCCGACAGCAGGCCCACGTCGCCCTTGAGAAAGCGCGAAGCCCCTTCCCTGGCCCACGTTTCGTGGCGTCGCTTTAGATCCAAGTACAACTGCCCGATGCCCTTGTGCCGAGCCGTGATGTTCTTCTGGGCTTGGCCGCAGACCGTGTAAAAGTTTCGAATGTCCTGCGAGACCACGCCACGGTGAGCGCCCTTGCAGTGAACTAGGCACAACTTTACCGATCCTTCGTCCACATCCTTGAAGCAAACCAAGTCCGCGGCTTCGCCGTGGCCGTCATCGTTAATTACGACGTCAAACTCGGCTTGGAGACGTTCATAGACGCGGTATTGAATCGTGTCCCGGTGACGTTCCCGGTGCATCGACTCTCGATTGAGCGGGATGCCAGTCCAGTCCCAGCCTTCCAACCGGTCGCGATCAAAAACGCCTGCATTGATCTGCGTGGCGATGTGGTAGCAGTTGTACGAGTAAGAGCCATCGGCATAGCGCACCACGAGTGGGTCGCGAACTAGCAAGTCTTCCAGATCGACAGCCGCCGCTCGGCCTCGCTTGAACTGCAGTCTGGGTCCACTGACCCAGGCGTGTACGTAGCCATTTTGGAGCTCCGGGGAGATTGTTTGCCGGTACTCAGACGCCGCGCCGTCGGTTGAGAACCGGATGACGATGGCGCCGTCGTCCGAAAACTCAGCGATATCGAGGCCGACCAAGGCTAACGGAACTTCTAAGTTATCGAACAGCAACGTCTGGCGTTCAAAAGATTGGACCTGCGCCTGCTCGCCCCACTGCACGGCAATTGGCGGCGAAGCGTAGGCACCTGCCATCTTCGTCGGGCGTAGAAAGCCGCGGACGATATTAGCTTCCTCGGCGCCTCCATGCGCTACCTTGCTCCAGGCGCGCGCCGTCCAAGCCATCCACTCGGACACCGGTCCGTGCCGCACCTGCCAAATCTTGCCGCGGCGCTTGGTGCCGCCCCAGATGACCCGCTCGCCCTCCTCATAACCGAGGCAGGCGATATTGTTGAGCTCGGCCTCGGCCTTTTCGATATCTGCCAGGCCGTCGGTGACGTTAGGGCCAAAATATGAGGTGAAGCTGATTGCGCCTGCGCGCGAGGAGCCCAGGCTCTTGGCGAGCGGCAACTCCACGTTGTTGAGGATGCGAAAGATCGGGTCACCGGTCACAAGCGTGGTGCGATCGTCGGTCACCGCCACCGCGACCTGCTCGGCACGCAGGGCGGTGTAGTCGCTTGCGTAGACGCAAAGCACTCCTTGTGCCTGATCCCATCGCATCACCAACAAGTCATACACCGTGTCCTGGACATCCTGGTAGTTGCCCCAGTTGACCTCCGCGTCCCGGCAGACAACGGCCACGAGCACGCCCTCGTCCTCGTTGAAGGCATACCAACTCTTGGCCCGAGGCGGCAACGCCGCCTTGTATTCCGTCGGTGCCCAGGTGGCGCATTGGGTGCGATAGAACTGAGTGGAGAACGCTGGGCGCAAGTTCCAGAGCGAAAGCCGCGCGGCCAGGTCACCTTCCTCGCGCAGGCCCTGAACCACTTGCTGCAATCGCACTTCGGTGGCGATGCGCTCTTCGCTCAGCCGTCGGATGATGCGATCCCAGTCGGCGCCTTCGGCGTACAACCGGGCCAGTTTGGTCTCCAATTCCTGGTCGGCGATGTTCGCGACCGCCGTCGCCTCGCCCAGCGGCTGGCCGGCGTCGGTTCGGGTGAAGCGTCCAATGAACTGCAGCGTGATCGCCAGCGACTTGTGCACGTCGTGCAAGGCCGCGACTTTCAGGTTCGCGTAGTCGAACCCCTCGCCCAACATGTCCACGCACACGATGACCCGCGTGCCGGCGGGGCCTCCCGCGCGTAGGGCAGCCAGCGCCTCGGCGTTGGCCTGCCGACGGCCAGGACCGGAATAGACCACGACGGGATTGAGCTCCGGCGCCAACTGCCGGTACAGCACTCCCAGGGCTTCGGCGCGTTGGCGAGTATGGGCGCGCGCCAGGAGCCGATGGTCGCGTCCCTGAGCGAGGTCGTCGCGCAATGCCGCGATCGCGGCGTCGGCAATTGCCCGATCACGTGCGGTCTGATCACCATACTCCTCCACGGTGCGCAGGTTGATGGGGGAATACAAGCCGTCGTCCTGGGCGTCGCCGAGCTTGTAGTTGAAGATTATTTTCCCCCCAACGCGCTTACCGTCCTGGCGAAAGGGTGTGGCGGTGAACTGCAAAACGCGCTTGCTGGAAAAGCGCTGCCGGACCGTATCCCAGCTCTTGGCGCTGACGTGGTGCGCTTCGTCCACGATCAGGTCGGTGCACGCCTCGGACAGGGCGTCCGCAGCCTCCGGCGTGCAGGCAGCCAGCGAATTGGGCAGCGCCACGATGACGTTGGACTCGGCAGCCAAGGCACGAGCTTCCTCTGCGGTGGCGATGCCCTTGCGCAGCAAGGCCACGCGCGGACACGCGACCTCCCAAGGTACGACCTCCGCCTGCTGTAGCACGCCCAAGCTTAGGAACTTGCGGCCGATCTGGACCCTCAGGACTTCGCTGGGGACCAACACCAGGCTTCGGGTGACTTGGCGATACACCTGCACCGCCAACATGGTTTCGGTCTTGCCCGCGCCCGTCGGCAGCACAACAGTCGCCGGTTCGAACTCCTTGCCCACCGCGAAATGGCCGGCGATCGCATGCAGCGCGCCAAGCTGCGGCGATCGCAGCCCACGCGCAGGGGGATCGCTCTGTTGCGCGCGAAAAGCGAACTGGCCCTGCCAGCTGCGGACGACCGCTTCAGGCGTACTTGCCCAGTCGTCTAAGGCCCCCTTGTCCCACGATAGGTGGTCGACTGCATCCGGCCAAGCGCTGGCGTCGGTTGGCTCGTCAGAGCGCAGCACGCCCGCTTCGGGGGCCCGTCGTCGGGCGCTTTTGCGACGCAAGTACAACCGGTCGAACGGCGCGCGCAGGTCGGTAAGCACCAGATCGTGTCCCGGCACATCCGCGTCGTGTACGGCCGCCTGACAGGTGGCCCCAGCGAAGGGGGCCTGATAGACCACGTTGCCACCGACTGTAACTTTGCGCTCCGGAAGCGGGGGCAGTTGCAACGTTCCTTGCCATTTGAGAGCCATCGAGGTCAGGGCCCGTGCGCCGGCTGGGTCAGTACCCGCAATGCGGAAGGAGATGGCATGTGGACATCCTCTGTATCTGCGTTGACGCCAGTGATCAAGATCAAGATTTTGCCTGGTGGAGCTCATCCTTATTTACGTATCGGAAAGCAAAGCGGACCTACCACCATTGATATTCAGCTATTTAGTCGGACTGAGGCAACGTCCGCTTCGGGTCGAAAGCCGACAACGGCGCCGCCAGTTAACCGGCCAGAATATTCTCGATATAGGGATACGTGGTTTGGCATTGGATTCGGACATGTCTAATTGACAGCCGTTGGCGAACTATGCAAAGTCGCGATTAGGAGCGTCGAAACTCCAACACACATAGCGGTGCCCACCTCCGTCATTTGGTGGGTTTTTCATGCCTGATGTTTAGGTGTGCCGACGCGTGCTTTTGCGTCGGGAGGGCGGCTAATACAACACCCGCAAGGGGAATACGCCCGCCGACTATGTGCGGTTTCGAACCTCCCGACATCCCGCCGGCTGCGCAATGTGCCGTGCGGGTTCCTAGCCTAAGGACAGGAGTGCCGCGTATGCCCCGCAAGCCCGAGTTCACGCCCCCGCTGGAAGGGGTGGTCATGTCCGTTGATGCGTTCGAAGCGCTTTCCGCTTTTCAGCAGGAGTTGCACGGGATCGTGCGGACTCTGCAGCCTGAGGTGTTGGTCGAGATCGGTTATCCCGCGGGGCAGAATCACCGGTTGTTGCGGGAGGTGTTTCAGGCGTTGGCGCGGCGGTTAGACCCGGTGATGGCGGCTTGTGTTTGGGCGGACGCAGGGGAAGGCGGCGGCGGGGCGACGGCGTCGGGAAGTTTGCACTGAGGCGGTGTTGGCCCGGCTCGGTGACGGGTAACGTGTCGGCGCTCGTGCGCCCTCATGCGCCCTTCGGGCACCTTCTCCCGCTTGCGGGAGAAGGGAACGGGCCCGCTTTCGGCTAGCGGGAGAAGGGAAGGCCCAGCCTTCCGCAAGCGGAAGAAGAGGCCGCTCAGCGATCCGGCTTGAACTCCACCGGCACGATCACCACGGCGGCCACTGCTTTGCCTTTGCGCACCGCGGGGGCGAAGCGCCAGGTGCGCACGGTGCGGACGGCGGCGCGGTCGAGTTCGCGGTTGCTGCTGCGTTTGCTGACGTCGACCTTGAGTGGGCGCCCATCGGCGGAGACTTGCACGCGCAAGGTCACCAGGCCGCCTTCGCCGCGGCGCAGTGCGTCGATGGGGTAAGGCGGTTTCGGGCTGCGGCCGGGCAAGGGGCGCGGTTTGGCGTTGGGCGCCAGGGCGCCGGTGTTGCCGCGCGGGCGCGCGGGGGTGGGGCGCATCGCCTCGGCAGCTTGCAGTTGACGCGCATCGCGCACCGCCGATTCGATGCCGGCTGCGGTGCGTTTGCCGATCGCGACCGGGTCGAGCGCAGGCTCGGGCTCTTCGGGCAGGTAGGCCGGGCGGTCCAATCCCGGAGTGCCTTCGATGGTGCGTTTCGGCGCCACGCTCTGGATCTGCCGATAGCCGAATGAGACCACGGCCAACACGCCGACCACGATCGCGACCGAGATCGCCAGCGCGATCATCAGTATCCACGAGCCTTGCGGCGCCATGTCGCGGGCGAAGCGCGGCATCGGCGCCACCGGTGGGAACGGCTGGCTGATCGCGGGTGGGGTCACCGCGGTCAGTGACAACGGCACCGCGTGGTTCGGGTCCATGTGCAGGACGCTGATGCGGCCTTGGTTGAGCGCCTGCGCGACTTCGGCGCTGGCGCCAAGGTGGTTGGCGACTTCGTCCAGGCCGACGGTCGGTTGCGTACCGCGGCGTTCGCCTTTGGCCGTGGCGAAACGCCAGCGGTTGTATTCGGCCCAGATCAGCAGCATCGCCACCACGACCGCCGCTGTCGCCGGCAGCACCAGCATCAGGAACGGGTCGACGCCGTGCTCGCGCAGATACAGTTCGGAGGCGGTGCGGCGGATACCGAGCAGCCACATCACCAGGGTCGCCACCGGTATCCACAGATACAGATAGGCCAGCCAGAACGCGCCGGTGACCACGCCCCACAAGGTGCGCGGCCAGGCATCCTGCGCACCGGGTTTCTGGATCAGGCGCGAGTCGTGCTTGTGCGCGGCCCGCTTGCGCGAGGTGCGTTGGTGGTCGGCGTGTTTCGGCGCCGCCGGAGAGAGTTGGGTGTTCATCGAATCCCCCGGTCCGGGCTGACCCAGGTGGCGCGGGTGCCGCGGCGTTTCGACAAGGCCTTGGGCAGCGCGGCGACGGTGGTGGTGAAGCTGAGCAGCCAGTACGCCATCGGGTACCAGATCATCCAGTAGTAATTGCGCCCGACCCCGGTTTCGTACTGGCGGTCGATGACGATGCTGGCGGCGAACTGCAGCAGGCAGATCAGGGCGAGGATGACGCCGTGCCACGACGGCAGCAGGGTGGTCACGCGCAATTGCTCGGGCAGATCGACGACCAGGCCCAGCGCCCACAGGCCGATGATGAGGGCCATGATGTGGGCCCAGGCCAGGCTCAACACGTACTCGCCGAGCACCGCCCACATCCGCCGGCGGCGCCACGAGAGCAGGTCGCGGCCGTGCCGGATCAACACTTCCACGCCGCCCTGGGCCCAGCGCAAGCGCTGCTTCCACAGGCCGCCGAGGGTCTCGGGCATGAGGATGAAGCACATCGCATTGGGTTCGTAGCGGATGTCCCAGTGGTCCATCTGCAGGCGCCAGCTGATGTCGATGTCTTCGGTGACCATGCTGTCGGACCAGTAGCCGATTCGGTGCAGGGCGCTGCGCCGGAAGGCGCAGATCACGCCCGAGACGGTGAAGATGCGGCCGTAGACGCGCTGGGCGCGCTTGATCATGCCGATGATCGAAGAGAACTCGCCCACCTGCAGGCGGCCGAGCAGGGTCGAGCGATTGCGGATGCGCGGGTTGCCGGTGACCGCGCCGACGCGCGCGCCCGAGCACAGGTGCCAGATCATCCAGTGCATCGCGTATTCGTCGAGCAGGGCGTCGCCGTCGATGCAGACCAGGTAGTCCGAACGCGCCGCCAGGGCGCCCATGCGCATGGCGTTGGCCTTGCCCAGGTTGCGGTCCAGGTGCACCACGCGCAGTTGCGGGTGCGCGGCGGCGAGGCGGTTGAGCTTGTCGCCGGTGTCGTCGCGGCTGCCGTCGTTGATCGCGATCACTTCGAACTGCGGGTAGCGCTGGGCCAGGGCCGCGGCGATGGTTTCGTGGACGTGGTCGCCTTCGTTGTGACAGGGGATCAGGATCGAGGCGAACGGCGCGTTCTCCAGCGGCGGCGGATCGGTGCGCACGCGCGCCTTCCGCTCGCGGCGGAAGTAGTAGTACAGCCCGCCGGAGATCCAGAAGAACGACATCACGATCGGATAAAAGAACGCGAACTGGAACAGCGCGGTGAGCAGCGGATTAGTGACCTGGCTCATGATGGGCTCGATGGCAGCGCGTACAGGCTGGCCGGATGTCGATAGGCGGCGATTGGCGGTCGGGGCGGCGCTCAGCGCTCGATGTAGGGGAAGCCGCGCGCGGACATGATTTCGCGTGCGTCCCGGGTCGAGGGTTGGTCGTCGATGAAGTTGTCGGGGTACCAGGCCAGGTGGCGTGCGCCGCCGGCCTGCAAGCGGTGGGCCATCGCCTTCAGGCGCGCGGCCGGGATCGGCCGCTGGTTGCGCCAGTCGACGGTCTGCAACTCGAAGATCGTGTGCGACAGGCCGCGCGGCGAACGTTTCACGTCGGCCAGCAGTTGGTCCATCCACGCCTGCGGATCGCGGCTCTTTTCCATCCACGGCATGGCCATCACCGCGGTGTAGTCGTAGGCCTGGTTGAAGGCGGCCAGGTTCTGCGCGAACCAGGCTTCGCTGCGCGGCTCCAGCACCGGCGCGGCGAACAGGTTGCGCACGGTGATCAGCTTGGGACGCCATTTGCCGGCGGCGCGGGCCAGTTCGCGGGTGAACTCGATCAGCGCCTGGGTGCGCGCGGCCGGGTCGGCCGGCGCCTGGCCGCGCAACTCGTCGTCGCGCAGCAGCGCGTCGTCGTGGAACAGCAGGCCTTCGGTGTAGCCGCTCACCGCGAGGTCTTCGTAAATGTCGGCGACGATGCGCCGGGTCTGCGGCTCGAACGGGTTGAGGCGGAAAGTTTCCTGCGGGTTGCTGGCCTGGATCTTCAGGCGCTGGTTCAAGGCCGCATCGGGCAGCTCGAAGCCGAGCACCGGCAGCCAGGCGAACACCTTGACGTTCGCGCGGGTCTTGAGCTGCCAGGCAACGCGGTTGTACAGGTCGGCGCGCATCGGCAGATGCCGGTTCGGGAAGTACAGCGCATCGGCCGAGCCGTTGCCGTCGGGGTCGGCGAAGGCCTGCAGGAACACGTGGCTCGGGCCGACTTGCTTGACCCGTTCGATCAGCTTGTCGAGGTTGCGCGCCTGCTGCGCCGGGTCGGCGTCGTAGACGTAATCCAGGTCGACTTGCAGGGCGCGCAGGCCGTCGAGTGCTTCGTCGTGGCGCAGTTCGTAGGCCAGGTCGTTGACGGTGGGGTTGTTGAACACCAGCAGGCGCGCCAGCCCGTGCAGGTCGGCGCCGATCTTCTGATGGCGGCCTTCCAGGTCGAAGGTGACCGCCATGCCGAGTTCGTCGGCGATCGCGTTGGTCTGGCTGTTGTAGGCCGCGTACGGCCAGATCACCGACTTCGGGCCGACGCCGAGTTCGCGCTTGATCTCGGCGGCGCTGTCGCCCAGGTCCTTGCGGATCCGCGCCAGGTATTCGGTTTCGGTTTCGTAGCGTTGAGTCTTTTCGTCCCAGGCGCGGGTGATCGCCGCGGGCATGCTGTTGCCCTGCGGGTTGGAGGTCACGCCGCGGTGCAGGGCATGGCTGTGCGAGGCCACTTCGATCAGGCCCGAGGCCTGCATCTCGCGCAATTGCTCCCAGGTGACGAAGTCGTCGTGGGTGAACATGCGCGGGCCGTAATCGACTTTCTGATCGCGCGGCAGGTCCACCCAGGAGGTGACCACCGCCATCAGCGCCGGGTAGTTGTAGGCGCGCAGCAGCGGAAAGACGTGGGTGTAGATGCTGCGCAGGCCGTCGTCGAAGGTCAGCAGCACCGCCTTGGGCGGCAGCGGCTTGCCGCCGCGCGAGGCGGCGATGACCTCGCTCAGTGCGACCGGGTGGTAGCCGTGGCCGGACAACCAGTCCAGGTGGGCGGCGAAGTTCTGCGTGCTGACGGCGTAAGCATCGGGATCGCCTTTGCGCGCCACTTCGTCGCGCACGTCGTGATAGCTCAGCACCAACAGTTCGTTGGCGCCGGCCGCGAGCGGAGCCAGCGCGGCCACGGCCAGCACGGCGAACGCGAGCGCCCGGTGGATCAACCCGCGCAGGGGGGCAGCAAGCGGCGCAGCGAAATACAGCATGTTCATTCCTCACCCCAGCGGAAGCTCAGATCGAAGGCGACGCGGTCTTCGCGCACGCCGTCGTAGACCGGACGCGACCAGTTGAGGCCGTAGTTGAGAGTGCGGCCGGTGCCGAACCGCCATTCGTGTTCGTAACGCAGTTGCGGCACCCAGGCGCTGCCATAGCCCTGCTGCCAGTACGGCCCGGCGGTGGCGGTAAGGCGCTGCAGGAAGTGGCGGGTGTAACGGCGCCAGGTCATGTGATCCAGGCGCACGCCGAGATTCAGCGAAGCGTCGCGGCTGGGGTTGAAATAGGGCACGTCGGCGTCGCGGCGACTGGCGCGGCTGGCCGACAGATCGGCCAAGCCCGCGACCTGGAGATGCGGGCTGGTGTACAGGCGCTGATCCAGGTTCAGCGCGACGGCGCTGCGGCGGTTGTCGTCGCTGTAGCGCAGTTGCTGCGCGCTCGCGCCGAGCGAGGTGCGCTCGCTCGGCGTCCAGCGCAGGCCCAGGCTCAAGGCATCGGCATCGATGCCGGCGCCGCGCGCCTGCAACGAAGCGTCCGGGGTTTGCCGATACCACGATGCATTGGCGCGCCAGGCATCGTTGAGGCGCCAACCGGCGTCGAGGTAATAACCGGTGCGGTCGCCGCGATCGAGCCAGCGGTCGTTGGCGCGGTCGACGCCGAAGCCCAGGCTCAGGCGGTCGTAGGCATACAGCGCGCCGATGCCGGCGCGGCGGTCGTGGACGCGGTCGCCGGGGTAATCGGCCCAGGCATCCTGCGCGTGCGCGGTGAGGCGCCAGCGGTCATTGATCAGCGGGCTGCGCACCTCGAGGCGGTGGACGGCATCGCGGGTGCCGAGCGGCGAGGCGGTGGCGCCGCCGCCGCGCGCATCGCTGCGGCCGCTGGCGGTGCTGAACAACCATTGCCAGCCCAGGCGGCTGTCCCAGGACTCGCTCATCTGCCGCACTTGCACGTCGCGCGGGCGGTTGGCGATCAATTCGTCGTGGATCGGCCGCGCCAGGTCGACGCGGGCGTGGTCGAGGTAGGCGCCGACCTGGCCGACGCGCGCGCCGACGCCGGTGGGCTCCAGCGTGCTCGCCATCTGGAAGCGTTGCAGCGCGCGATCGGTCCAGCCGCGTTTTTGATAAGCGACGCCGAGATTGGTCTGCACGCCGGGGTTGTCCGGCCCGATCGCCGCCATCGCTTCGAGTCGCTGCTGCGCGCCGACGGTGTCCTCGCCGTACAGGCGGATCATGGTCTGGGTGCTGTCGGCGTCGTAGTGGCGCCAGTTTTCGACGCTCTGCTTGGCGCCGTTCACGCGCACCCAGGCCGGTTCGGCGGCCTTGATCTTGTCGAGCTGGGCCAGGGCGTCGTCGAAACGCTCGCCTTCCGAATAGGCGTAGGCCAACTGCAGCTGCGAGTCGTGGTCCTCGGGCCATTCGCGCACGACGCGCTCGAGCACGGTCGCGGCTTCCTCGGGGCGTTTGTCGGCCAGCAGGGACGCGCCGACCTTGGACAAGGCATACATCGGTATCTCGACGCCCTCGGCCTGCAAGGCGCGGTAGCGTTCGACCACCTCGGCATGGCGTTCCAGATGATTGAGCAGCATCAACTCGTCGAAACGCGTGCGCAGGTCGGCCTGGCGTTGCTCCGGCGTCTGGGTGGCGCGGTACTGCTCGAAGGCGTCGCGCGCGCTGCGCATTTCATCGAGGCGGGTGGCTTCGTCTTCGGGGTAGAGGCTGCCCCAGACCGCAAGGCGAGCGAGGCGGCCGGAGTCCAGGCGCTTGCGTTCGGCGGCATCGAACAGGTCGGGGCGGGCTTGGTACAAGGACCAGGCGCGATGGGCGCTGCCCAGGTCGGCCAGGGTCAGCACTTGCAGGCGATACAGGCGGTCGTCGCCGGGCGTCGCCGCTTGCGCACTTTCGATGCGGGCCAGCGCGGCCAGCCATTGCCGGTCGGCGCGCAGGCGCTCGATCTCCGGCATCGGATTCGTTGCGGTCGTTTGACGCTCCGCAGCAAAAACTGACGTCAGGGGGCAGATTGCGCTCGCGGTCGCCAAAGCGATGGAGAGAGCAAGGCGGTGCGGGGTCGGCATGAGCGACAGGGGTCCGTAAGGCGGGGAGGTGCAGATGTGATTTATTCCAAGACAAAAATGTGATGCAAATCACATTTGCAGGAAGGGTGCTGCAAAAGGTGTGCCAAGGGGGGCCATCCGCTGCTTGAACGGTGCTGGAAGTGCTTGTCTGGATTGGCTTTTTTATTCCCGCGACGCGGCTGCGGATGCTGCGGCGCGGTTTGACAAGCCCGATTTAGATCGATTTAAATCGAGAAAGCAGGGGCCTGTGCCGGTCGGCACAGTGCGAATCGGAGGCAGTCGCCGTCCGGGCAATGGGAGCGGGAATGTCGGCAACGTGGAGAGCGCGCCGCGATGGCGCACGGGCAGCGGCGAAGCACACCTTGGCGCTGGCCTTGGCCGGGGCGCTGATGCCCACGGCGATGGCCGGGCCCGCGCGTAGCTTCTGGACCTCGTTCGAGGCCGGTGAGCCGGCCGCGGCCGAACCCACGGCCGGACCCGCGGCCACCGGGGCGAGCGCAGGGCCGGTGCCGCGCCTGAGCGCCGACGGCGGCCCGCCCGAGGCCGCCGCCCTGACCGCCAAGCCCGGCATGGGCTTCAGTGGTGTGCGCTCGCTGCGTTACCAGGGCATCGCCAGCGGCGCCGCGCAAAGCGTGCAGGCCTTCGAGGTCGACATCGCCGTCGCCAAGGACACGCAGCTTTCCTATCGCCTGTTCCCGCTGTCGAGCGCGCACATCGCCGGCCAGCCGGCGCCGTCGAAATTGGATGCGCTGCGCAACGGTTCGACCTATGTCGCCATCGACCTGGTGTTCGACGACGGCAGCCGTCTGTCGCAGCGCAAGCCGCTCGATCTGTACGGCAATGCCTTGACCGCGCGCGAGCAGGGCATGGCGCGGCTGCTCTATCCCGATCAATGGAACGCGGTCAGCAGCCGCATCGGCGAGGTCGCGGCCGGTCGCCGCGTGCGTCAGATCCTGCTGGTCCACGACGGCGACACCGCGTTGCCGTATCAGGGCTATCTGGACGACCTGCGCATCGCCCCGGCGCCCGCGCTCGCCAAGGGCAAGCGCGCGGCGCTGCGCCCCAGCGACTACGTCGACACGCGCCGCGGCAGCAATTCCAACAGCCGCTTCTCGCGCGGCAACACCTTCCCGGCGGTGGCGGTGCCGCACGGCTTCAACTTCTGGACCCCGACCACGAACGCCGGTTCGCACTGGATTTACCAGTACCAGGAGCGCAACGGCGAGGACAACCGTCCCCGCATCGAGGCCTTCGCGCTGTCGCACGAGCCGAGCCCGTGGATGGGCGACCGCCAGACCTTCCACGTGATGCCGGCGATCGGCGAGGGCCGGCCCGAGTTCGACCGCAGCAAGCGCGCGCTGAGTTTCGGCCACGACGAGGAAACCGCGCGCGCCGATTACTACCGGGTGCGCTTCGACAACGGCTTGGTCGCCGAGATGACCCCGACCGACCACGCCGCGGTGATGCGCTTCACCTTCCCGGCCGAGCCCGGCGAGACCCGCGCGCAGCTGTTGTTCGACCACCGCGACGAACACGGCGACATCCGCCTGGACCGCGACGGCCGCGCGCTCAGCGGCTGGAGCGAGAGCATGAGCAAGCTCTCGACCGGGGCCTCGCGCTTGTTCTTCTACGCCCGGTTCGACCGCCCGATCCGCGACGGCGCCCGGCTCGAGCGCGACAAGGCCGGGCGCGACCGCGTCTCGGCCTGGTACGGCTTCGACCTGAGCGGCGACCCCACCCGCCAAGTGACGATGCGCATCGCCACCTCGCTGATCAGCGTCGAACAGGCGCAGCGCAACCTGGAGCTTGAAATCGGCGCCGACGAAGGCTTCGACGCGGTGCGCGAACGCGCCCGCGCCGCCTGGGACGCCAAGCTCGGCATCGTCCGCGCCGAGGGCGCGCCGGCGCACGAGCAAGCGGTGCTGTATTCCAATCTCTACCGTTTGTTCCTGTACCCGAACAGCGGCTACGAGAACACCGGCACCGCCGAGCGGCCGCTGTACAAATACGCGAGTCCGTTCTCGGCGCCGACCGGCAAGGCCAGCGCCGGCGCCACCGGCGCGGCCGTCGTCGACGGCAAGGTCTACGTCAACAACGGCTTCTGGGACACCTACCGCACCAGTTGGCCGGCCTATGTATTGCTGACGCCGACGCATGCCGGCGAGATGATCGACGGCTTCGTCCAGCAGTACCGCGACGGCGGCTGGATCGCGCGCTGGTCCTCGCCGGGCTATGCCGACCTGATGGTCGGCACCAGTTCCGACGTCGCCTTCGCCGATGCCTGGCTCAAGGGCGTGCGCAATTTCGACGTGCGCTCGTTCTATCAGTCGGCGCTCCGCAACGCCTCCAGCGTCAGCCCGGTGCCGGGCGCGGGCCGCAAGGGCATCGAGCGCGCGATCTTCACCGGTTACACCGACACCACGGTCGGCGAAGGCCTGTCGTGGTCGATGGACGGCTACATCAACGATTTCGCCATCGGCCGCCTGGCCGGCGCGCTGGCGCAGCAGGCCGGCGCCGACGACCCCTACCAGGGCAGCTACCGCGACGATGCCGCGTACTACCGCAATCGCGCGCTCGGCTACGCCAACCTGTTCCATCCGCAGCTGGGCTTCTTCGTCGGCCGCCATCGCGACGGCCGCTGGCGCTACACCGCGACCGAGTTCGACCCGACCCGCTGGGGCGGCGACTACACCGAGACCAATGCCTGGAACATGGCCTTCCACGCGCCGCAGGACGGCGCCGGCCTGGCCGCCTTGCACGGCGGGCGCACCGCCCTGGGCAACAAGCTCGATCTGTTCTTCGCCACGCCGGGCACTTTCGAGGTCGGCAGCTACGGCGGCGTGATCCACGAAATGCTCGAAGCGCGCGACGTGCGCATGGGCCAGTACGGCCACAGCAACCAGCCTTCGCACCACATTCCCTATATGTATGCCGCCGCCGGCCAACCCTGGCGTATCCAGGAGAAAGTGCGCGACATCCTCGACCGGCTTTATGTCGGCGGCGAGATCGGCCAGGGCTATGCCGGCGACGAGGACAACGGCGAGATGTCGGCGTGGTGGTTGTTCAGCGCCGCCGGCTTCTATCCGCTGCGCATGGGCTCGCCCGAGTACGTGATCGGCGCGCCGCGCTTCGAACGCATGAGCATCCGCTTGGAAAACGGCCGCGAGCTGCAGATCAACGCACCCAAGGTCAGCGCGCGCAATCGCTACGTGCAGTCGCTGCGCGTCAATGGCGAAGCCTGGGACCGCTTGACCCTGCCGCATGAATTATTGGCGCAAGGCGCGGTGCTGGATTTCCGCATGGGGCCGTCGCCGTCGAACTGGGCGAGCAGCGCGCAGGCCTTGCCGGAATCGCTGAGCGCCGACGGCGAACTGCCCAAGCCGCTGCGCGACCTGGGGCGGCGCGACAATGCGACGGTTGCCGGTGTCGCGGCCAAGCAAGCCGCGGCCTTGTTCGACGACGACGCGACCACCTCGACGCGCCTGAGCGGGCCGATGCCGCTGCTGAGCTGGAACTTCAAGGCGCCGGCGACGGTGCGCTTGTACACCCTGACCTCGGCGGCGCGACGCGGCGATCCGCAGGCCTGGGCCTTGCAGGGTTCCAACGACGGCGCGCAATGGACCACGCTCGACGAACGCAGCGGGCAGGTCTTCGCCTGGCGCAAGCAGACGCGTGCGTTCGCCATTGCCGAGGCCGCCGCCTACTCGCGTTATCGCTTGCGCCTGCTCGCCGACGGCGCCGGGCAGGGCGGCATCGAGCTGGCCGAAGTGGAGTTGCTCGGCGAGACGAAGTAAGGCCGGCGTTGCCGCCTGCTTCAGCGCGCCCGCGCCGCGACAACGTCGAATGCGTGGTGCGGCGGTCGCAGCGTCAGTAGTGCCGCAACGCGTTCGCACAACGCGTTCAGACAGTTCAGGCCGCAGCGCACGCTTGCGGCCACGCCGCATTCGTCGTGCGCCATCGCTCGGTGCAGGCGGTTTTCATCGCGCACCGTTGGTCGGCGAGTGAATCGGTAATCTGCTCGCGCTCGCATTGGCGCTGTGACGCGCTGTGCGCTTTAACGGAAACCTCATGCGTTCGCCTCGAACGCAGCGGTCCGATCGCGCGAATCGTTCCCGTTATGTCCCGATATCGCCCCGTGTTCTTCCTCGGAACGCGCGCCGAGGAGGGCTAAGTTCGGCGATGCAGTGCGATCGACCCATCCACGCGGAATGATTCCGCAACGAGGCTCATATGGAACTCATGGGACGTACCGGCCCCAGGCTGCGGCATCACGCCGCGGTGCTGGCAGCGGGCTTGATGCTCGCAGCACCCTGGGCGCAAGCCCAGAACTTCGAAACTCACTACGGCAACCAACCTTGGCGCGACGGCGGCGAGGACGTCAAGGCGGTGAACTATTGTCCGGGCCGCGGCTCGGTCACCGTCGGCACGCGTCGCTCCAGCGACGGCAATACCCAGGTGCTGGTGACCCGCGCCAACGACATCGGCGTCACCGACGACAGCAGCATCAACACCTGGCAACAGGCCTACATGATCGCCGGCAGCAAACGCTCCGACGCTTACGGCATCGTCGAGTTGAGCGGCGAGCGCGGTTTCGCCGTGACCGGCGCGGTGCAGCTCGGCGAGGGCAGTTTCATCTACGTGCTGCAGATCGATTGCCGCGGGCGGCAGATCTGGACCACGTTGCTCGACAACGTCGACACCAGTCACCGCGCGACCGGTTACGACCTGATCGAAACCGGCTCGGTGATGCCGAGCAAGGCGCCGGCGCAGGGCGACCTGGTGGTGGTCGGCGAGGAAAACGACAAGGACGGCCGCACCCTCGGCCGCATCGCGCGCCTGGATGCGGTCGGCAACGTGCTGTGGGATCACCGCTACGACGGCAGCGGCGATTGGCCGGGGCTGCGCTTCCGCGCCGTCACCGAAAACCTCGCCAGCAGCGGCGGCTTCACCGACATCGTCGTCGCCGGCACCGCGCTGACCACCGATGCCAAACGCGGCGGCCTGATGTTCCGCACCGACGCCAACGGCGGGCCGGTGTGCAGCAGCGTGTTGATCGACGGCCAGGACCATCGCGACTTCCATGGCCTGACCGCACTGTTGAACGCGAACTACACCGGCGAAACGGTCTCGGTCGGCGCATCGACCGGGCTCGACGAGGGCAGCGCCTCGCAGGCCTACCTGGCTCGCTACGCCCGCTACAGCTGCCGACCGCTGGTGCAGGCGAGTTGGGTGGATCGCGACAAGGCCAGTTTCACCGCCTTCGATGTGGTCGAAGCGCGCGGCCTGGACGGCCGCGAGGGCGCGGTCGCGGTGGTCGGCACCATCGCCGGCACCCAGGGCTTCTTGTTCGCGGCCAATACCAGCGATCTGCTGCGTTACGGCGGCCTGTCGCCGCGCCGCTTCGGCGACAAGTTCCGCGAAAGCCTGTACGCGATCGACCGCAAGAGCGACCGCTTCATCCTCGCCGGCAACACCTTCAGCGACTGGCAGGGCGTAGGCGATATCCAGGACTTCTACTTCGTCCAGGTCGACCCCGGCCTCAACACCGGCTGCGCCGATCTGTGGGATCCCGGCGCGTTCCGGCCGCAACTGCCGTACAAGGAGTTCTTGCCGCACCTGGAACGCATACCCAAGTTCCAGCGCGTCGACACGCCGAGCGTGGAGGCGAAGGACTGGGGCTATGTCTGCGCGGTCGATCCGCCGGAAGGCTGCCCGGGCCTGATCAACAACGGCATCATCCAGCTCGGCGTGGCGCCGACCGGTTATCTCAACATCGAGTGCCCGAACATCGACCTGTCGAGCGGCCGCTACGGCACCCGCCTCGTCGGCCTGCGCTACATGCCCACCAACGGCGAAGCCTCGGCACCGGGCGCGCCCTGCGAAGGCTGGGGCGTGGCCAATGCCGATCCGGCCGCACTGGTGACCGGCCGGACCTCGCGTTGCGCCGGCACCAGCAACGTCACGTTGGTCAGCTTCACTCCGACCACGAGCATGGCGACGTCGGTGGTCACGGTGGGCAGCACGTTCCGGGTGACCCATCAGTACACGCCGATCGCGGCGACGAGCTTCCTGTACCGCGTCGACGTCAAGATCGAAAACATCGGCCGCACCACGGTCAAGGATCTGCGTTACACCCGTGGCATCGACTACGACGTGCCGCCGAACACGTTCTCGGAGTACATCACCCTGGCCGGGGCCTCGCCGTTCCTGCTGGCCTGGAACAACAACGGCTTCAACTCGCTCGACCCGCTTGCGGCCAACTCCGGCTTGTCCGGGCCGATGACCGATAACGGCCCCGGCGACCTCGGGGCGCACATGGACTTCCGCTTCGGTTCGCTCGCACCGGGCGCGGCGCGCAGCTTCGTCACCTACTACGGTGCGGCGCCGACCCAGACCGCGGCGCTCAATGCGCTGTCGATCGTCGGTGCGGGGTTGTATTCGCTGGGCCAGACCAATTGGGACGGCATCGGCGGCGCCGGCAACACCAGCCCGAACCCGGGCACCGCAGGCGCGATCAACGGCGTGCCGGCGACCTTCATGTACGGCTTGAAGACGAACTGAGCGTCGAAAGCGACAAAGGCGTCAAGCTCCGGGGGCCGTCGGCCCCCGGAGCGTTTGCAAGACCGGCGCGCGCGCAAGCCGCAGACGCAGATGCACGACACCGGCCAGCAAGGACAGCGCGATCAGCGCCATCAGCCACTGCGTCGTTGCGGCGAAGCGCAGGCGTTCGAGCAAGAGACCGGTCAACAAGGTCGCCAGCGGCATCGCGCCCATGGTCGCGGCCGAAAACCAGGTCATCTCACGGCCCATGTGTTGCGCGGCGACGCTGCGCTGCAGCCACGACAGCGATTGGATGCCGTAGAAATTGGAGGCGCCGGCGAGCAGGCAGAATGCGGCCAACACCGTCGCCAGGCTGGCGTTCCAGGCCAGCAGGCCGTAGGCCAGCGCGGCGACCGCCCAACACGCCAGCAACTTGACGATCACCCCGGCCAAGCCGTTCGAGGCGCGGCCGGCGAAGGCCGCCGCCGCGGTGATGCCGGCGAACTGGGCGACATAGACCAGGAAGTAGCGGGTGTCGCCGTGTTGGACCAGCAACACCGGCAGCAGGATCTGCACCGGCCCGAACACCAGCACCGTGCTGACCAACAGATACAGGTAATAGCTGCGGGGGATGATCGCGGGCGACGATGCAGGCGGCGATCCTGCAACGTCATTAGAGGGCGCGTCGGCGGCGCTGTCTTGCGCCGGCCGTCGCACCGGCCCGCGCCGGCGCACCGCCGCGAGCAGCCACAGCGAGGCGGCGACGCTGAGCGCGTCGATGCAGAACGCGATGGCCAGGCCGTGACTCTCGCTGGAGGCCAGGATCAGGCTGCCAGCGAGCATCGGCAGCAGCATCATCGCCAGGCTCGAGGCCACCGCGAACAAGGCATTGCCGGCCGGCAGCAGGCCCTTGCGGATGTACAGGCCGAAACTCGCGCGCCCGGCCGGATACGCAACCGCCCAGACCAGGCCGCCGAACAAGGCCAGTGCGTAGATGATCTCGATGGTCATCAGGCCGAACCAGGTCAGCAGGCCCATGCTGGCGTTGATCGCGACGTAGAGCGCGCGGCAGATCCACAGCACCCGGATCGGGTTGGCGCGGTCGAGGAAACCGCCGAAGAAGAACAGGAACAACACGCTGGGCAAGGCTTCGATGGCGGCGGTCAGGCCGAGATCGAAGGCGCTGCCGGTCAGGCGCATCACCAGGAACGGCAGCGCGATCAAAGTGAAGCTGGCGCCGAAGGTGGTGATCAGGTTGTCGAGCAGCAGCCAGCCGAAACGCGGCTCGCGCCGGCCGATGCGCCACAGCCGCGCCGCCGTGGCGAAGCGGCTGCGCAGGCGAGGCGGTACCGGGGCGGGGCGCTCGCTCACGGCGGTCGCAGGCGACGGTGCGGCGAGCGGTGGGTCAGGGTTTGATCGCGCCGGCGTTAGGCGTGCGGGCGCGGCGCAGGAAGAACAACTCGTCCTGGCGTTCGACCGCCAGGCCGTAAGCGCTGGCGATGGCGCGCAGCTTGCCGGCATCGAGCTGCCAGACCGGTTCGACGTCGTCGACACCGACGTCCAGGGTCCACTGCATGCCGAGCCAGTGGGTCAGGATGAACCCGTCGGGCCGCAGCAGGCTCACCAGAGTCTCGAAATAGCGTTCGAGATGGCGCTGGCAGCAGGCGAAGCTGGCGAGGTTGTTGTCGAGGATGCAATCGAAGCTCGCCGGCTCGAACTGGCGGGCGAAGTCGTCGCTGTGTTTGTTGAGCAGATGCACCGAGTACTGCGGCAGCCCGAGCGAGTTGCCGTGCTGCCATTCGTTGTGGGCCACCGTCACCGAGACGATGCCGCGCACCTTGCCGGCGAGCAGGCGCGCCACCGACGAGTTGCCGGTGCCGACGTGCAGGATGTCGCGATCGCGCAGGTCGGCAGCAGCCAGCCAACGGTTGATCGCGGCCTGGTCCTCGGTCGGTTCGCAGGCGGAATAGTCGAGCAGCGGCCAGGTGGCGAACTGGTCGGCGGCGTCGTGGGTAGCGACGTCGGGCTCGTGGCCGCAATCGATGCGTTGGGCGCCGATGTCGAAGCGCGGACGGAACATCGGGGCGGCCTGCGTGGGGGCGATCGTCGGGGGATTGTTCATCATGACCAAGGGATAAGACAGAACGGTTTCGATTCTTCATCGATCATCGATCGCATGTCGAGCGACGTCGGCTACAACGATCGTCGAACTGCTTGCCGTCGTCACAGAATAAAACGCTTGCTGCTTTCATTCTCTATTGAGAAAACGCGACAACGCATTGCGTTTCGATCGATGGATAGATGCGGCACCGTTTCGCAAGCAACCATTAACCCCACCACGTCCTACCCCTGAGTTCTGCAAAAGTAGTTCCCCCACAAGCACCAGGCGTGCGGGGCCGCGCACACGCGCGGCGACCCGTATCGACGCGTCCGGTCTGCCAATCAGACCCTGCGAACGCACTGCGCATCGACGATGCCGCGGAGGCGTATCGCGCTGCCGGATGCATCGCCTCATGTTCAGCCAGTTCGTCCTGACCGGCCTCGTCGGTTTCTCCACTTTCGTGCTGTTGTGCTGCCTGGTGTTCCTGGCCGGGTGGGCCTTGTTCAAGGCGGTGCGCCGGCCGACCGCGCCGACGCTCGCCCACTATCCGTTCGTGTCGATCCTGGTGCCGTTCTACAACGAGCCCGAGGCGTCGTTCCTGATGACCCTCGATGCGATCGAGCACGCCGACTATCCGGGCCGCATCGAAGTGTTGTTGGTCGACGACGGTTCGACCAATTCCACGCCGGCCACGGTCGCGACCTGGCTGGCGCAGCCGCGCGACAAGACCTACCGATTGATCTCGTTGGAGCGCAACGGCGGCGCCAAGGGCTTGGCGCTCGATGCGGCCTTGCCGCAGTTGTCGGCCGACTCCGACGTCGTCACCGTGATCGACAGCGACACCGTGATCATGCCGTGCTCGCTGCGCCGGGCGGTCGAAGCTTTGTACAGCTCGCCGCGCCACGCCGCCGCCTGCGGCCTGATCGTGCCGGCCGGCCGGCATAATTCCTGGTTGCACCGTCTGCAGTTCTACGAACATGTCGGCGCGCTCGCCGCGATCCGTTACGTGCAGAGCAAGATCGGCGTGGTCAACGTCGTCGCCGGCGCCTTCTCGCTGCATCGCACCGAGGTGATCCGCGAACTCGGGGGTTGGGGCGAATGGCTGGTCGAGGACATCGCCTGGACCTGGCGCGCCTTGGCCCACGGTTATTCCATCGCTTACGCGCCCGATGCGATCGCCTACACCATCTGTCCCTCGACTTTCTTCGGCCTGTTCCGCCAGCGCCGGCGTTGGGCGCGCGGGCGTCTGGAATCGTTCCGCGTCGCCTGGCGCATCTCCTGGCCGCGGACCATGAAGATGCTGCCGTGGTGGCTGCTGTGGGCGCAGTCGGCGCTGGTGCCGACCCTGTTGCTGCTGATCGCCGGCGCCTCGATCTATCGCAGCCCGACCCTGCTCGGCATCGCCGCCCTGAACTGGTGGCTGATGGCCCTGCTCAATTTCATCGCGGTGATGCAGGCGCGCACGCGCCTGCAACTCGGGCCGCTGGACCTGGTGCTGGTGTCGATCTGCAACACGGTGATCGACGTGCTGTTGCTGCCGGCCAACGTGATCGGCCTGATCGACGAATTGCGCGGGCACCGCAAGACCTGGCTGACGCGCTGAGGGCGGGGCAGGGTATGGACTATCACGACTTCCTCGCCGACCGTCCGCGCACTTATCTCGGCCGCGGATCGCCGGATAAACGCCGTCTGGCGCTGACCTTCGACGACGGCCCCGGCCGCGCCACGCCGGCCTTGTTGTCCTTGCTGGCCGAACTCGAAGTGGCTGCGACCTTCTTCTGCGTCGGCGAGGCCGCTCGCGCGCAGCCCGCCTTGGTCGAACGCATCCTTCGCGAAGGCCACGAGATCGGCAACCACTCGCTGAGCCATGCCGATGCGCGCGGTTTCGGCGTCCAGGATTGGATCGACCGCGAAATCCATCCCGCCGCGGCGGCCTTATGCGACGCCGGGCTGAGCGAAACACCGCGATTGTTCCGCCCGGCCTACGGCGAAATAGCGCCAGGGCAGGTCGATGCGCTCGGGCGCCTCGGCTACACCGTGGTCGGCTGGTCGGTCGACCCGCGCGACTGGCTCGAACCCGATGCGCCCGGCTACGTGCCCTGCGTGGTCGAGTCGGTGCTGGCGCGTATCCACCCCGGCGCGATCGTGCTGCTGCACGACGGCGACGACGAACACGGCCGCGCCCGCCCCGGCATCGTCGAAATCGTGCGCCGGTTGGTGCCGGCCTTGCGCGAGCAAGGCTATGGCTTCGCGCGGGTCGGCGAGTTCCTGCCGGCGGATGCGGCGCAGCCTGGAACAGGCAGCCAAAGCCTCGCTACCGCGGCCACGGCGTCGTGGCTCAGGGCGCCGGACGATCCGGGTCTTGGCTAGGTACCGGACGCGGCGGCAGCGGCGTGCGGTGCGGACGCAAGGTCGGCAATTCGGGCGGGCAGGGGACGAGGTAGATTGCGTTGAGCATCGGCACGAGCGAGAACAGCAACAGCAGCCGCACCACGCCCGGCGTGACCATGCCGATGCGGAACAACAAGCCGGCGACCAACAAGGCCAGCAGCCCCGAGCCCAGGCGGACCAGCAAGGCGAACCACGACGCCTGCACCAGCGAGGCCGAGACCAGCGCGAACACGAACGGGACCAGACCCATCAGCAGGCTGCTCGGCGACAGACGTACGCCGAACAGCGGCGCGGTGAGGACCCCGAAGATCGCGATCCAGTTCCAGATTTTGAGATAACGGCCCATCGGCATGTCGCTCCTTGCATTGGCATGGGGTCGCGCATCGTGCGCGGCCGGTGGACAGGATAGAGCAGGCTCGGCGCGGCCGGAACCGCGATATGGCCGGCCTCGAATAGCCGCAGCGGCCGGCCGCCGAGGCGCGAGGGAGGCCGGGGTCGCGCGGCATCTTGCTGCCTGCGGCCGTTGCATCGCCGCCGGTCGAGCGGCATGCAGACGGTCGGAGTCAGGGCATGCGGTCCCGGATCATCGACGAGTACTTGGCGATGTTTTCGTCGATCCGGTCGATCGCGAAGCTCGCCGACTCGGCCTCCATCGCACCGGCCGCGGCGGCGACTGCGGCAGCTGCGCCCATCAGCACGTCGGTGGCCAACACGCCCAGGGCGTCTTCCGCGGACTGTTGCATCGACTGCTCGGCCAGGTCCTGGGTCATCTGCTTCATCAAGACGCCTTGGCTGGCGAGTGCGATTTTGCTGATGCCGTCGAAATAGGCAGCGGCCGATTGCGCGACCTGGCTGGCGGCGTCCCCGGACACCAGATGCAGCGAGGCGAGCGCCTGCTCGGCGGACTCGGTGATCGTCTTGATGTGGGCGTGGAGCTCGGCCTTGGCGGCCGGCGAGAGGTTGGCAATGTCGGTCATGAGTCTGTGCTCGGCTGGGTTGAGGATTTACCCAATGCCTAACGAGCCCGTCGCGCTGGACCGGCCACGCAGCCGCGCCTGCCGCGCACCGCGGCCTTCGGCTGCCCAGGCCTTGCCGCGGACGGTGCGCACGGTTCAGGGCCTGAGCGATAGCTCGCCTGGTTATCGTGCCCCGGCGCCGAGGGTGTATAACCCCGCCACCAGATCGGTTTACCGTCGATCTACAGGGGGCGAGCGCTACATGGACGTAGTACTGAGTTTCCTGGGGTATGCGCTTTGCGCAGTTATCGTGTTCGCGCTGGTTTTCATGCTTTGGGCCATTTTGCGCTACTCGATCGTCTCCCCTTGGATGACCCGCGATTCCATGGCCGCGCTCAGGCGGCCCGACCTGGACGGCACCGGACGACTCGTGGGGTTTGCGCTGCCGATCGAAGCCGGCGACTTCTATGACGCCGCGCCGTTTCTGCAGCGGCTCGAGTTCGTTCTGGTGGCGCCATCCGGCCAACGTTGGGAGATCGGCAGGTTCTACCCGCTCGTCCCTCGGCATGTCCGCGAAAATCGCAAGGTCCACGGCACCAAGCACCTCCCCATCGCTTCGGACCAGGGCAAAGGCGTATATGTTCTGCTTGCGGACGGCGCTGTGGCCCATCAGCCGCTCGGGTCGGGTTCACAGGTAACCCTGGTGTGTCGATCGCTGCGCGAGCTGGCTCGCTTCCGTGTCGCGGGCAACGACTGAGGATTCGTTCGAACCGAGGCCGCTGCGCGGCCCGGTCGATTCCAGCGTGGGGCGACAGCGGCGCAGTTCATGGCAAGGAGACGGAGATGTCCGATTTCACCAAGGTTCGATACACCCTGGCCGTACTCGACTTGGCCAAGTCCACGGATTACTACACCTCCGTTCTCGGCCTGAGCATCGACTTCACCGCGCCCGGCTGGACCTTTCTGTCTCGCGGAAGTTTTCGGGTGATGCTCGGCGAGTGTACGGACGCGCTTCCGCCCGCGGCGCTCGGCGATCATTCCTGGTACGGCTATGTGACGGTGGCGGACGCAGCCGCTTTGTTCGCCGAGTATCGGACTGCGGGCGCGGTGTTCACTCAAACGCTGTCGGACAAGCCCTGGGGCATGCGCGAGTTCGGTGTCCGCACGATCGACGGTCATCGGATCATGTTCGGGCAGGAACTGTAGCCAAGAGGGGAGATGCAGCCAGGCCGCGCGCAGCGGCTGGCGCCGGGCTGGGCTCGACCCCTGTAAGCCGAATCCGCAAGCCAGGCCGGGACAGGGCCGGAGTCGCCGACGTTGAGGGGCCCGGAGAGATTCGGGACGACCCAAGATGTCGTCCCGCTCCCCCTGCGACGGCGGGGCAGACGCCTGGGTTTCTGTTCCGGAAAGTACGCGGCCCGTACCTGCATCGCGTCGTCTGTCGGCCCGCGATCCGGCCGGGTCAGCCATGCGGGCGAGGGCGGGTGTCGCGTAGACGCGAAAAAGCCGGCGCAAGGCCGGCTTAGTCAGAAACACTCTCAGCATTGGTCGGGGAGACAGGATTCGAACCTGCGACCTCTACGTCCCGAACGTAGCGCTCTACCAGACTGAGCTACACCCCGACTGCTGAGCCGCAAATTCTAGCGACTCACCCCCGGCCGGCGCAAGGGGTCTGTTGATCGGACGAGCAGGGAGCGGGGGCGGCCGTTAAACTGTGGCGCTTTCCAACCCCCACAGCTCGTTGTCGGCGCGGCCGACGTATTGGAGTTCCGCTTGATCAAGCCTCGTACCCCGCCGGGAGTCATGGAGCTGCTGCCCCGCGACCAGATCGCCTTCCAGCGCATGCTGGACACGATCCGGCGCAATTTCGAGCGCTTCGGCTTCCTGCCCGTGGAAACCCCGGTCATGGAGCTGTCGGAGGTGCTGCTGACCAAGTCCGGCGGCGAAACCGAGCGCCAGGTCTATTTCGCCCAGTCCACCGGCTCGCTGGAGAAAAGCGCGCAATCGGGCGAGCGCGGGGTGCCGGAGATGGCGCTGCGCTTCGACCTGACCGTGCCGCTGGCGCGTTACGTGGCCGAGCACGAGCACGAGTTGGCCTTCCCGTTCCGCCGCTACCAGATGCAGCGCGTGTACCGCGGCGAGCGCCAGCAGCGCGGCCGCTTCCGCGAGTTCTACCAGTGCGATATCGACGTGATCGGCAAAGACAGCCTCAGCGTGCGTTACGACGCCGAGCTGCCGGCGGCGATCTATGCGGTGTTCTCCGAGCTCGACATCGGTCCGTTCACGATCCAGCTCAACAACCGCAAGCTGCTGCGCGGCTTCTTCGAGGCCCAGGGCGTCGCCGACGGCGGCCTGCAGGCGCTGGTGCTGCGCGAGGTCGACAAGCTCGACAAGCGCGGCCCCGATTACGTGCGCGAGACCCTGACCGGGCCCGAGTTCGGCCTGGCCGCGGACGCGGTCGCGACCATCCTCGACTTCGTCGCGGTGCGTTCGAGCTCGCACGCCGACGCGCTGGCCAAGCTGGCCGCGTTGGGCGAGGGCAACGAGGCCTTGCGCGAAGGCGTGGCCGAGCTGCGCGAGGTGCTGGAGCTGATCCGCGCGCTGGGCGTGCCGGAAAAGAACTACGCCCTCAACTTCTCGATCGCGCGCGGCTTGGACTACTACACCGGCACCGTCTACGAGACCACCCTCGACGATTTCCCGCAGATCGGCTCGATCTGCTCGGGCGGGCGCTATGAGGACTTGGCCAGCCACTACACCAAGTCCAAGCTGCCCGGCGTCGGCATTTCGATCGGCCTGACCCGTTTGTTCTGGCAGTTGCAGGAAGCCGGCCTGGTCAGCACCGCCGACAGCAGCGTGCAGGTATTGGTCACGCAGATGGACGACGCCCACCTGCCGCATTGCCTGGCGGTGGCCAACGAGTTGCGCCACGGCGGCCTCAACACCGAAGTGGTGATGGAAACCTCCAAGCTCGGCAAGCAGTTCAAGTACGCCGACCGCGCCGGCATCCGTTTCGTGGTGGTGCTGGGTGAGGACGAAATCGCCAAGGGCACGGCGACGGTCAAGGACCTGCGCCGCGAAGACCAGTTCGAGGTGTCGCGCGCCGAGCTGGCGCGCACGCTGCGGGTCGAACTGGAGCAGTCGCGGGTCATGAAGTGATCCCGGCCCGTGCAGGCCGCGCCGGCGTGGCGGATCTCGCGATCCGCAGGCCGGCCGTCTGTGCGGCGGGTCTGCGGCGGCGGGCGCGTGGGTTCGCGTGCGCGGCCGATTCTCTGGTTCGTCCCGCACCGGATCGCGATCCGGCGCGGATGCGGGCCGACTCCATGCCGCGGCGCAATGACGCTGTCGCGGTTCCCATCGTTTCATTGACGCACCGACTCCCGAGTACGCTCGGCCGGGCTGCGCCGTTCGCGGCGTAAGCGCGGCCGTTCAGATGATCGCCAGGGTGCGAGGCGAGGTTACAACTTGAACAAGATCCAACTCGATGGCCGTTCGCTGACGCGTTCGCAACTCGTGGCCGTGGCCTACGGCGCCCAGGTCGAACTGGCCGCGGCGCAACTGCCGGCGGTGGCCCGCGCGGCCGACTTCCTGGCCGAACAGGTGCGCCGCGAAGAACCGATCTATGGCGTTTCCACCGGTTTCGGCAGCAACGCCGACCGTCTGCTCGGCGCGCACCACCTGCGCGACCAGTTGCCGGGCGCCAAGCGCAATCAAGAGACCCTGCACGAAGAGCTGCAGCGCAACCTGATCGTCACCCACGCGGTCTGCGTCGGCGAGCCGTTCGCGCCGGAGATCGTGCGCGCGATGCTGTGCATCCGCATCAACACCCTGATGCGCGGCCACTCCGGCATCCGCGTGCAGACCCTGCAGGCGCTCGCGGCGATGCTCAACGCCGGCATCGTACCGGTGGTGCCGCAGCTCGGCTCGGTCGGCGCCAGCGGCGATCTGGCGCCGTTGTCGCACCTGGCCATCGTGTTGCTCGGCGGCGGCGAAGCCTTCTACGACGGCCGGCGCATGCCGGGCGCGGAAGCGCTGCAGCTCGCCGGCCTGACTCCGGTCAAGCTGTCCTACAAGGAAGGCCTGGCGCTCAACAACGGCACCGCGCAGATGCTCGCCTGCGGCGTGCTCGCGCTGGCCCGCCTCGAAGACTTGCTCGACACCGCCGACCTCGCCGCGGCGATGACCATCGACGCCTTCGCCGGCCGTCTCGGCGCCTTCGCCGAGGCCGTGCACGACCTGCGTCCGCACCCGGGCCAGGTCGAAGTGGCCGCGAACCTGCGCCGCTTGCTCGAAGGCTCGACCCTCGCCGACATTCCCTATCACCTGGTGCCGCGCTTCCGCCCCTGGCTGCCGCAGAGCTGGGACACCGAACAGGCGCAGCAGCTCAGCTTCGACATCGGCTGGGACTGGGTGCCTTTCAGTCAGCGCCACGGCCGCGAGAAGTTCTACACCCGGTTCCGCCCGTTCCGCGGCGGCAAGAAGCATCAGCCGCAGGACAGCTATTCGCTGCGCTGCATCCCGCAGGTGCACGGCGCGGTGCGCGACGCCATCGCCCAGGCCGCGCGTGTGCTCGAAGTCGAGCTCAATTCGCTGACCGATAATCCGATCGTGTTCCCGGATGCGCAGGCCGAGCACGTCGAGCAGCAGGTGATCTCGGCCGGCCATTTCCACGGCATGCCGCTGGCCCTGGTGATGAGCTATGTCAAGGCCGCGATCCCGGTGCTCGCCAGCATTTCCGAGCGTCGCCTCAACAAGCTGGTCGACCCGGCCACCAACGACGGCCTGCCGGGCTTCCTGATCGGCAACGAGGACGCGACCGAATCCGGCCACATGATCGTGCAATACACGGCCGCGGCCATCGTCAACGATCTCGCCAGCCGTGCGCACCCGGCCTCGGTGTATTCGATCCCGACCAGCGCCAACGCCGAAGACCACGTCTCGATGGGCGCCAACGAAGCCCGTCACGTGCTGTCGATGACCGAGGACCTCGGCAAGGTGCTCGCGTTGGAGTTGTACACCGCCGCCCAGGCGCTGGACCTGCGACGCGACATGATCAACGCCGCCCGCGACCTGGCCGATCGCGCCGACGCCAAGACGCTCGCGAGCAAGGTCTCCGGCGGTCCGGTCGGCGACAGTGCCGATCACCCCGGCTTTCTCGCCGAGGTCGAAGGCCTGCGCGCCGAATTGGCCGCCGCCGAGGAGTTCCGTCCGGGCAAGGCGGTCGCCGCGGCGCACGCCAAGCTGCGCGAAGCCATCGCCTTCCTCGACCGCGACCGCGCGCTCGACGGCGAAGTGGCCACCGCCGTGCAACTGGTCCACGAAGGCACCCTGATCGCCGCGGCGCGCGCGGCGGTGCAGAACTAAAGCCAGGCCTGCGTCGAAGCCCCTCTCCCGCTGGCGGGAGAGGGGTTGGGGTGAGGGCCGCTCCGCCCTAACTCCGAATCGTTCGCCGAATCGTTGTTCCCCGGCAGGAGCCCAGGATGCAGACGATCTTCCACAACGACCGCGTCTTCAGCATCGAAGGCTTGCTCACTGCGTCCGAGTGCGAGCAACTGGTCGCACTCGCCGAAGACCACGGCTTCGAATCCGCCGGCGTGCGCACCCCCTCGGGCGAGCAGAAAAGCCTGCAGCACGTGCGCAACAACGAACGCGTGGTGTTCGAGTCGCCGGGCTGGGGCGAACGTCTATGGCAGCGGTTGTGCGCGCTTGAGCTGCCCATGCTCGACGGCGAACGCGCGGTCGGCCTGCCGCGGGCGCTGCGCTTCTACAAATACTCGCCGGGCCAGCGTTTCCGCATGCACAAGGACGGCCCCTGGAGCGAAGACGGCCGGTCGAGCAGGCTGACCTTGCTGGTCTATCTCAACGACGAGTTCGCCGGCGGCGACACCGACTTCCGCCAGTTCAAGGTGGTGCCGAAGACGGGCGCCGGCCTGCTGTTCGTGCACGACACCTGGCACGAAGGCGCAGCGGTGCTCGAAGGCGTCAAATACGCCCTGCGCTCGGACGTGATGTACGCGCCGGGCTGAGCCCGCGCTGCGCGTGTCGCGCAGTGGTTCAAGCCTGCACGGCCGCCCCCCACACCCGCACGCAATCGCGGCCCTCGGCCTTGGCCAGGTACAAGGCCTGGTCGGCGAACTGCAGCGCCGCTTCCACGCCCATGTCCGAGTCCGGGGTGATCTCGTACACGCCGATGCTGGCGGTCACCGGGATGTCGTGGCTGCGGCTGGGGCAGGGTTGCGAGCTCAGGCGCAGGCGCAACGCCTCGGCGACGCGGGCGCCGGCGTCGAGGTCGTGGTCGGGCAGCACGGCGACGAATTCTTCGCCGCCGAAACGGGCCAGCAGGGCGTGCTGCGGGATCAGGATCTGCGCGATCAGGCCCGCCGCCCAGCGCAGGCACTCGTCGCCGACCAGATGGCCGTGGTGGTCGTTGATCTGCTTGAAGTGATCCAGGTCGATCATCATCAGCACCAGCGGCCGGTGCTGGCGCCGCGAGCGGTGCAGCAAGGCCTCGAAGGCCTCGCGGAAATGACTGCGGTTGTGCAGGCCGGTCAGGCCGTCGCGTTGGCTGGTTTCGCGCAGGCGCGCATGGGCATCCTCGAGCAGGGCCAGGGTGCTGCGCAGCTCGGTGGTGCGCTGCTCGACCTTGTGTTCGAGCTGCTCCTTGGCCTCGCGCACGATGCGTTCGTTCTCGTTGCGCAGCGAGGCGTAGCGATAGCCCAGGGCAACCGACAACAGCAGCATTTCCAGGGCCGAGCCGATCTGCACGCCGTACTCGGTAATGAACATTTTCGGCAGCAGGTCGAAGGCGATCGCCGCGAACATGCCGGTGCCGAGCAGGAACGCCGACCATGCCAGCAGGAACAGCCGCGCCGGCTTGTAGCCGCGGCGCATCACCACGATGCCTTCGACCGCGATCCAGGCGATGCTGACGAACACCGCCGCCGAAGCGATCGGCGTGGCGATGCGATAGGGCAGCTGGGTCGCGGCCATGCCGAGCAGGACGAAGAACGCGATCATGCCCAGGCCGACGTAATCGCCCAGGCGCCAGCGCCGGTGCAGGCTGAGGAAGTTGCGCGCGAATTGCTGCATGCCGATCTGCGCCAGGCAGATCGACAAGGGCACCGAGTGGTCGGCGAGCCAGGGCGAACGCGGCCACAGGTACTCGAAGCCGAGGCCGTTGAGGGTCAGCAGCACCAGGCCGAACGCGCAGATATGGAACAGGTACCAGAAGTAGCTGGAGTCGCGCAGGCTCAGCCACAGCACCAGGTTGTAGAAGAACAGCGCGACCAGGATGCCGTAGTAGATGCCGATGCCGAACTGGGCGTCGCGCGCGAGCTCGGTGAAGGCGCTCGGCGTGTACAGGGTCAGCGGCACCTGCATCGAGCTGTCGCTGCGCACGCGCACGAAAATATCGACCGGTTCGTCGGCCGGCAGGTCGATCCAGAAATTCGGATGGCGGTAGCGGATCGCGCGCGAGGCGAACAACTGGCTGTCGCCGCCGACCTGGTGGGTCGAGGCGCCGTTGCGCGCGCGGGTGTAGACGTCGAGACGGTCGCTGAGCGCGAACTGCTGCACCAACAGCCAGCGCGGCACCTCGGCGTTGCGGTTCACCGCGGCGATGTGGAACCAGTAGGCGCCGCGTTGGAAGCCGAACGAGCCGTTGCCATTAGGCAGCGGTCGATAGCGCTTTTCAGCGAGCGCGCGTCGCGCGCCGTTGAGATCGAGGCGGCCGTCGGTGTCGTGGTAGTAGGCGGTGAACGGCGCGAGTTCGACCTCGCGGGTGCTGGGTTCGAGGTTCAGCACGGTGTGCGCCGAGGCCGGGGCGAGCAGCGCCGCGGCGATCAGGCAGAGCAGGGCCCACCCGGCCCAGCGGCGCTGGGGCGAGGCGGGGCGACTCGGTACGGCAGCGAGGGCAGGGTTCGTATTCATCTTCCGTGGCGGTGGCGGACACAGGCCTTTGCGTCGCGGTGGCGGGGGCGTCGGGGGAGCGGTCGCGGCGCCTGGACCCCGGCCAGGGGCGTGGGATCGGGCGCATCTGAGTCTTAACGCAATTCCTTACTGCGACAGGCCGGCTTGACGGCGGACGGCTCGATCGATAATGTATTAACGCGTTAGTACATTAATGCGTTCGATTCCTGGGCGTCGAACCCCGCCTGCCCGGTCGGGCAACCGATCCAGCCATCTGACCACCCCGCCGACATGAGTTCTCCGCAATGAAGCGCCGCGCCAACGACACCGAGCAGACCGAAGATGCGATCGCCGACCTGGCGGTGGCCTTGGCCGGCCTGCGCAGCGCCGAACAGGTGCGGGCTTTTCTCGAAGATTTGTGCACCCCGGCCGAACTGGAGGCGATGAGCGACCGCTGGCGGGTCGTGCCCCTGCTCAACGAAGGCGTGCCGTATCGCGAAATCCACGACCGCACCCAGGTCAGCGTGACCACGATCGGGCGCGTCGCCCGCGTGCTCGAACGCGGCACCGGCGGTTACGGCGCGGCCCTGCACCGGCGCGCCGCGCGACACCGCTGAATTCCCGAAAGACCGCGCAAGTCCGCGCCTCCCCCGGCACGCCCCGTCATCGGCCTGTCGCCTCGTCCCCGCATCGACCGTCCCCCTTCCGAGACCCGTTCATGAGCCCTCCCGCCAGCGCCGCCGCGCGTGACCGCTTGCGCATCGCGATCCAGAAATCCGGCCGTCTCGCCGAGCCGGCGCGCGCGCTGCTGGCCGCCTGCGGCCTGAGCTGGCGCGAGAGCCGCGACCGCCTCTTCTGCTACGGCGAAACCCTGCCGGTCGATTTGTTGTTGGTGCGCGACGACGACATCCCCGGCCTGATCGCCGACGGCGTCTGCGACCTCGGCGTGGTCGGGCGCAACGTCCTGCTCGAACAGGACGGCGACCGCCGCAGCAACGGCCGCGAATCGGCATTCCGCGAATGGCGCGCGCTCGGTTTCGGCGGCTGCCGGCTGGCGCTGGCCGTGCCCGAGGCCTGGCACTGGGAAGGCCCGCAGCAATTGGCCGGCAAGCGCATCGCCACCAGCTATCCGGCGTTGCTGTCGCAGTGGCTGGCCGGCGAGGGCGTCGACGCCCAGGTCGTGCTGCTGTCGGGTTCGGTCGAAATCGCCCCGCGCCTGGGCCAGGCCGAGGCGATCTGCGACCTGGTGTCGAGCGGCGCCACCTTGTCGGCCAACCAGCTCAAGCCGGTGCAGACCCTGATCGAGAGCGAAGCGGTGCTGGCCGGCCCGGCCGGCGGCTTCGACGACGTGCGCGGCGAACTGGCCGACCTGCTGCTGCGCCGTCTCGATGGCGCGCTGCGTGTGCGCAACAGCAAGCTGCTAATGTTCCAGGCGCCGCGCAATCTGCTCGACGAATTGCTGCCGCTGTTGCCAGACGCCGAGCCGCCGACGGTGATGAGCCTGGACAACGGCGACGGCGTGGCCCTGCAGGCGCTGTGCCACGGCGCGGTGACCTGGCAGCGGCTGGAAGAACTCAAGCGCGCCGGCGCTCGCGGGCTGATGGTGGTGCCGGTCGAGGGCATGCTGGCATGAGCGCGAAGATGCAACGCCTCGACTGGAACGCGCTCGACGAAGGCGCGCGCGAACAGGCGCTGCGCCGTCCGGCGCAACAGACCCGGGCTTCGACCGCGGCCGCGGTCGCCGAGATCGTCGAAGCGGTGCGGCGCGACGGCGATGCCGCCCTGCGCCTGTATGGCGAACGGTTCGACGGCGGCGCGCCCGAGCGCTTCGCTGTCGGCGCCGCCGAGTTCGACGCCGCCGAGGCCTCGTTGACCCCGGCCTTGCGCGCGGCGATCGACGAGGCCGCCGAGCGCATCGCGGTGTTCCACGACGCCGGCATGACCGAGCCCTATGCGATCGACACCGCCGACGGCGTGCGTTGCGAACGCATCCTGCGGCCGATCCGCAGGGTGGGCCTGTACGTGCCGGCCGGCTCGGCGCCGCTGCCCTCGACCGCGCTGATGCTGGCGGTGCCGGCGCATCTGGCCGGTTGCCGCGAGATCGCCCTGTGCACGCCGCCGCGTCGCGACGGCAGCGCCGACCCGGCGGTGCTCTACGCTGCGCGCCGTTGCGGGGTGACCCGGGTGTTCAAGGTCGGCGGCGCCCAGGCGATCGCGGCGATGGCCTTCGGCACCGAAAGCATCGGCAAGTGCGACAAACTGTTCGGGCCCGGCAATGCCTACGTCACCGAAGCCAAGCGCCAGGTCGCGCTGCTCGAGGGCGGGGCGGCGATCGACTTGCCGGCCGGGCCGTCGGAAGTGCTGGTGATCGCCGATGCCGGCGCGCGCGCCGATTTCGTCGCCGCCGACCTGTTGTCGCAGGCCGAGCACGGCCCGGATTCGCAGGTGTTGTTGTTGAGCGACGACGAGGCCCTGCTGGACGCGGTCGATGTCGAACTCGAAGCGCAGTTGGCCCGGCTGTCGCGCGCCGACACCGCGCGCGCGGCGTTGCAGTGCTCGCGTTCGATCCGGGTCGATTCGATCGAACGCGCGCTGGAAGTCAGCAATCGTTATGCACCCGAGCACCTGATCCTGGCCCTGCGCGATGCGCGCGAGTGGTTGCCGGAAGTCGAGGCGGCCGGTTCGGTGTTCCTCGGCGACTGGGCGCCGGAAGCGCTGGGCGATTACTGCAGCGGCACCAATCACGTCCTGCCGACCAGCGGCGCGGCGCGCTACGCCAGCGGCGTCAATGTGGCCAGCTTCCAGGTCGCGATCACGGTGCAGGAAGTGCAGCCGCGCGGCTTGCTGGCGATCGGCCCCTGTGCGGTCGAGCTGGCGACGGCCGAAGGCCTGGATGCGCACCGCGAGGCAGTGGCCTTGCGTTTGCGGGCGGCAGCGGCATGAGCGCTGAAAACGAATCGAGTCCGATCGACATGAACGACGACAACCCCCTGAACCTGTTGCGCGAGGACTTGCGCGATTTCGCCGGCTACAGCTCGGCGCGCAGCGAGAAGCGCAGCGGCCGGGTCTGGCTCAACGCCAACGAAGCGGCCTGGCCGAGCGTGGCCGACGGCGAAGGCTCGGTGCGCCGTTATCCGGACCCGCAGCCGCAGCGCCTGCGCGAAACGTTGGCCGGGCTGTACGGTTGCGAGCCGCAGCAAGTGCTGGCCGGCCGCGGCAGCGACGAGGCGATCGATCTGCTGGTGCGTGCGCTGTGCCGTCCCGGCGGCGACGCCATCGTGATCACGCCGCCGACCTTCGGCATGTACGCGGTCAACGCACGCCTGCACGGCACTCGTACCGTCGAGGTCCCCCTGCGCGACACGCCGGCCGGTTTCGCCTGCGATTTCGCCGCGGTCGCGCAAGCGGTCGAGCGCGAGAACGCCAAGCTGGTGTTCCTGTGCTCGCCGGGCAACCCCTCCGGCACCTTGTTGCCCTTGGCCGAGATCGATGCGCTGGCCCAGCGTCTGCGCGGCCGCGCCTTGGTGGCGGTCGACGAGGCCTATCTCGAATTCGCCGACGGCGACTCGGCAGTGAGCCTGCTCGCTGCCCATCGCAATATCGCGGTGCTGCGGACCCTGTCGAAGGCGCACGCGCTGGCCGCGGCGCGCATCGGCACTGTGATCGCCGACGCCGAGCTGATCGCCGCGTTGCAGCGTTGCCAGGCGCCGTACCCGTTGCCCACGCCCTGCGTGAATCTGGCCCTGCGCGCCCTGGCCGAGGTGCCGCACAACACCACCAAGGCGCGCGTGGTCACCGCGATCGGCGAGCGCGAGCGTTTGTTCGCCGCGCTGCAGGCCTTGCCCGGCGTGCTGCAGGTCTATCCCTCGCAAGCGAATTTCCTGCTCGCCCGTTTCGACGACGCGCAGGCTGCGTTCGACGGCCTGCTCGAGGCCGGCGTGGTGGTGCGCGACATGCGCGCCGCGCCGCAGCTCGGCAACGCCCTGCGCATCAGCCTGGGCACGCCGGAGCAGAACGCGGCGGTGATCGAAGTGTTGACGCGTAATGCGCAGATGCGCGGAGTGGCGGCATGAGCGCCTCGACGCCGATCCTGTTCGTCGATCGCGACGGCACCCTGATCGAGGAGCCGGCCGATTTCCAGATCGACAGCTACGCCAAGCTGCGTTTCGTGCGCGGGGTGATCCCGGCGATGCTGAAACTGCGCGACGCCGGCTATCAGTTCGTCATGGTCACCAACCAGGACGGCCTCGGCACCGAGGCGTATCCGCGCTGGAGTTTCGATGGCCCGCACCAGTTGATGATGCAGGTGTTCGAAAGCCAGGGCATCGTCTTCCGCGAGGTGCTCATCGACACCAGCTTTCCGGCCGAGAACCTGCCCACGCGCAAGCCCGGCATCGGCCTGGCGCTGCCGCTGTTGAAGGACCGCGGCATCGACTGGTCGCGCTCGGCGATGGTCGGCGACCGCGAGACCGACAACGGCTTCGCCGCCAACCTCGGCATCCGCGCGTTCCAGTTGCGCACCGAGCAATTCGGCGGCGAGTGGGACTGGGCCGGCATCGCCCACACCCTGGCCGACTGCCCGCGCACCGCGCGGGTGCAGCGCAACACCCGCGAGACCCGGATCGAAGTCGCGGTCGACCTGGACCGCGTCGCCGAGCCCAAGGTCCACACCGGCCTGGGCTTCTTCGATCACATGCTCGAACAGATCGGCAAGCACGGCGGTTTCGCCCTGGAGCTGCGCTGCGAAGGCGACCTGCACATCGACGAGCACCACACCATCGAAGACAGCGCGCTGGCGCTGGGGCAGGCCCTGCGCGAGGCGCTCGGCGACAAGCGCGGCATCGGCCGCTACGGCTTCGATGCGGTAGCAGCGGGTGGCACTGGGAGCGCAGAAGAAAGCACACTTCAGGAAGCCGGATCCGAAGAAAGCACATTTGCAGAAAGCGTGCTTCAAGAAAGCACACTTCAAGAAAGCACATTAGGCAGACACGCTGTCGTATTGCCGATGGACGAAACTCTGGCGCGTGCGGCGCTGGATTTCTCCGGCCGCCCGTATTTCGTCTTCTCCGGCACGTTCGCGCGCGAGCGGGTGGGCGATTTCCCGACCGAACTGGTCGCGCATTTCTTCCGTTCGCTGTGCGAAACCGCCGGACTGAACCTGAATCTGAACGTGGAAGGTGATAACGATCACCACAAAGTTGAGGCTTGCTTCAAATCCGTGGCGCGCGCGCTGCGCCAGGCGATCCGCCGCGAAGGTCGCGAATTGCCGAGTACCAAAGGGGTCTTGTGATGTCTTGGGTTGTAGTCGTCGATTCGGGTGGGGGGAACATCGGCTCGGTGCGTTATGCATTGGAGCGGCTGGGTGCGCGTTCGATCCTGAGCGCCGACCCCGCAACGATCGCCTCCGCCGATCGCGTGATCCTGCCGGGCGTGGGCGCAGCAGCCCCCGCGATGGCGCGGTTGCGGGAACGGGGCCTGGTCGATCCGATCCGCCGCTTGCAGCAGCCGTTGCTCGGGATCTGCCTGGGCATGCAGCTGCTGTACGAGTCCTCGGAGGAGGGCGAGGTCGAGTGCCTCGGACTCCTTCCGGGCCGGATCACCAGGCTGCAACCAGGACCAGGAGTACGTGTGCCTCATATGGGCTGGAATTTCCTCGACAAATGCGAAACGCCCACCGGCGCCCCGGGATTGTTGACCGGCATCGGCGAGCGCGACCAAGCCTATTTCGTTCACAGCTACGCCGCGCCGCTGACCTCGGACACCTTGGCCAGCACCAGTTACGGCCGCAGTTTCACCGCGGTCGCCGGGCGCGGGCGCTGCTACGGCGCCCAGTTCCATCCGGAACGCTCGGCGGCCGTCGGCTCGCGCCTGCTCGCCAACTTCCTGGCGCTGGAGGCGTGAACATGGGCAACAGCACGCTTTATCCCGCGATCGACGTTCGCGACGGTCGGGTCGTCCGCCTGCACCAGGGCGACTACGCCCAGGAAACCCGCTACGAAACCGAGCCCCTGGCCCTGGCCACGCGTTACGCCGAGGCCGGCGCCAAATGGCTGCACCTGATCGACCTCGACGCCGCGCGGTACGGCGGCTACACCCTGGCGCCGTTGCTGCGCGCGATCACCACCTCCAGCTGGATGCGCGTGCAGACCGGCGGCGGGGTGCGCAGCGAGGCCGATGTCGAGGCCATCCTCGACGCCGGCGCCGACCGCGTCGTGATCGGGTCGCTGGCGATCAAGGAACCCGATCTGGTCATCGGCTGGCTCAAGCGCTTCGGCTCCGACCGCATCACCATCGCCCTGGACGTGCGCCAGAACAGCGAAGGCGACTGGGAGCTGCCGGTGGCCGGCTGGACCGAGGACAGCGGCATGCGCCTGGAGCCCTTGCTCGAACGCTACGCCCAGGCCGGCCTGCGCCACCTGCTGTGCACCGACGTGTCGCGCGACGGCACCCTGGCCGGGCCGAATCTGGACCTGTACCGGCACATCCACGAGGTCGCCCCGCACGTTCAGCTGCAGGCCTCGGGCGGCATTCGCGACATCGCCGACATCGTCGCCGCCGACGGCGTCGGTTGCGCCGGTGCGGTGCTCGGCAAGGCCCTGATCGAAGGCCGTTTCGAACTGACGGACGCGCTGCGCCAGGTGCGCCGATGCTGAACGGGCTGAGCCGGCGCATCGTGCCCTGCCTGGACGTGCGCGACGGACGCGTGGTCAAGGGCGTGCGTTTCCGCGACCACGTCGACATGGGCGACATCGTCGAGCTGGCCCTGCGCTATCGCGACGAGGGCGCCGACGAGCTGGTGTTCTACGACATCACCGCCAGCCCGCAGGGGCGCAGCGTCGACCGCGACTGGGTCGAACGCGTCTCGCGCGCCATCGACATCCCGTTCTGCGTCGCCGGCGGCATCCGCTCGGTCGCCGACGCGCGCGGCGTGCTCAACGCCGGCGCCGACAAGATCTCGATCAACACCCCGGCGCTGGAGCGTCCCGAGCTGATCGGCGAGATCGCCGAGGAGTTCGGCGTGCAATGCGTGGTGGTCGGCATCGACAGCCTGCGCGACCCCGACGGCGAATGGCGCGTGCGCCAGTACACCGGCGACCCCTCGCGCACCCAGGCCCTGGCCCGGCGCACCCTGGACTGGGTGGTCGAGGCGCAGCAGCGCGGCGCCGGCGAGATCGTGCTGAACTGCATGGGCAGCGACGGCGTGCGCAGCGGTTACGATCTCGAACAGCTGGCCGCGGTGCGCGCGATCTGCGAGGTGCCGTTGGTGGCCTCCGGCGGCGCCGGCGCGATCGAGCATTTCGGTGCGGTGTTCCTGCAGGCCGACGTCGACGCGGCCCTGGCCGCGAGCGTGTTCCATTCCGGCAGCATCCGCATTCCGGCCTTGAAAGCAGCATTGCGAGAGCAGGGTGTCCCAGTCCGACAGCTCCACTAATTCCTCCGCCGCAGCGTCCGCGACGCTGAGCGCGGAGCAGATCGACGCCCTGGCCTGGGACAAGCAGGACGGCCTGCTGCCGGCGGTGATCCAGGACGCGGCCAACCTGCGCGTGCTGATGCTCGGCTACATGGACCGCGCCGCCCTGCAGCTCACCCTCGACAGCGGCCACGTCACCTTCTTCAGCCGCAGCAAGCAGCGCTTGTGGACCAAGGGCGAAAGCTCGGGACACTACCTCGACCTGGTCTCGATCGAGACCGATTGCGACCGCGACACTTTGCTGGTGCGCGCGCGTCCGCATGGGCCGACCTGCCACCTCGGGCGCGACAGCTGCTTCCCGAGCGCGCCCGGCGACGCCGCGGCCTTCCTCGGCGAGCTTGATGGACTGATCGCCGAGCGCGAACGCGAGCGTCCCGCCGGCAGCTACACCACCAAGCTGTTCGAGAAGGGCGTGCGCTCGATCGCGCAGAAAGTCGGCGAAGAAGGCGTCGAGACCGCGCTGGCCGCGGTCGCCCAGGACGATGCCGCCTTGTGCGGCGAAGCCGCCGACCTGTTGTTCCACCTGCAGGTGCTGCTGCGCGCACGTGGGCTGTCGCTGGGCGATGCGGTGGCGGTGTTGCGCGAGCGGCATGGGAAGCCGCATCGGGGCTCGCAAGGCGATTAGGGGGTGTCTCGGCCCCGCGCGGTCTGCTCCTGGGGTAGGAGCGGCGCGAGCCGCGACCGCGCACCTCAATTTTTCGGCGCTACTAGCCGTAGCCCCCCTGTAGGAGCGGCGTAAGCCGCGACCCAGGGACGGGTAAACACTGCACCGCCGACGTCACTGATCGAGGCCGTGAACTGTCGCAGGGTAGGAGCGACGTCCTACTGGATTTCCTTCGGTCACAAGTTGCGACACGCCATCTCGACCTCGCGGCGATACGTCCCGCGGCCCCGTGTAGGAGCGGCGTAAGCCGCGACCCAGGGACGGGTAAACACTGCACCGCCGACGTCACTGATCAAGGCCGTGGGCTGTCGCAGGGTAGGAGCGACGTCCTACTGGATTTCCTTCGGTCACAAGTCGCGACCACGCAACTGGCGGTTGCTGCGTTTCTTGCCGCAGGGCGCTGAAGCAACATCAAGGTCTAAAGCTTCCGTCCGCTAACGCGGCCGGGTTACTTTCTTTTGCTAAGCCCAAAAGTCCGTCTGGATTCCCTTCGGTCAAAGGTAACCAAAGAAAAGGGCTCTCCTTGCAAGGGCACAGGCCACGAGTGCGATGCCAGCGCCGGGATTTTCCGATAAGACGTCCCTGTCTTATCGGAAAACGCCGCACGTCCTGTGCGGCGCCCTCCGGGTCTCCAGGTGTTCTCGCAAGGTCGGTGCTGCGCCAAGCTCATCACGGCAACGGCAACGGCAACGGCAACGGCAACGGCAACAGCAACAGCAACAGCAACAGCAAAGTAGGTGTTGTCGCAGCCGTAAAGATCTTGCTGTTGCCGTTGCCGTTGCTGTGCGTAGCCTCGTACTCGCGAAGGCCATCGAAGACCCGAAGGGCGGCCTGCATGGATGCAGGCCGTTTTTCGTCGGGACAGGGATGTCCCGTATGAAAAATCCCTGCGTCGGCATCGAGCGCGCGGGCCCTTGATTCAAAGAAAAGCATTTTTCTTTGGTTACCTTTCTTTTGTTGCTTTAGACAAAAGAAAGTAACCCGCCGCTTTAGTGGCGGAAGCTCTTGGCGTTTGACCTTGCTTCTCGAGATGCCACAGCAAGAGCAGAGCTTCCGTCCGCTAACGCGGCCGGGTTACTTTCTTTTGCTAAGCCCAAAAGTCCGTCTGGATTCCCTTCGGTCAAAGGTAACCAAAGAAACGGGCTTTCCTTGACGAAGCTCCCCTGCGAGTACGCCGCTTGCGCCGGGATTTTCCGATAAGACGTCCCTGTCTTATCGGAAAACGCCGCACGTCCTGTGCGGCGCCCTCCGGGTCTCCAGGTGTTCTCGCTAGTTCGGAACTGCGCCAAGCTCATTACAGCAACGGCAACGGTCTGTGGTTCGCACCTGCTCTTGGGTAGGAGCGGCGTCCTACTGGACTTCCTTCGGTCACAAGCCGCGACCGCGTGGTTTCAATCTCGCGCCGTATCCGGCCGTAGCCACCTGTAGGAGCGGCGTAAGCCGCGACCGCGTCGTATCGGTCTCGCGATGTATCCGAAATCACCGCCAACCCGAACCACCGCCGTGTCTGCGCAACTGCTCAATCTTCCCGGGACGGCTTGCCGCTATCGGGAGATGCCCGGGCTGCTATCGTCGACACTCCACACCGTGTCGCCGGCCTCGGTCCGGGGCCCGATCGACGCATAATGTGTGCTTACTCCGGAGCCCTCCATGCGCCCATCCGCATCCGTCGCTGCCTTGCTGCTCGCCTTGATCGTTCCCGCCGCGGCGCTGGCCCAGGCGGCGCCCTGCGACGGCGGCAGCGTGTTCGAGGACCGCAACGGCAACGGCCGCCGCGATGCGGGCGAACCGGGGCTGCAAGGGCAGCGTGTCTCCGACGGTGAGCGCATCGTCGTCACCGATGCGCAGGGCCGTTATCGGCTGCCGTTGCGCGACAACCGCAGTCAGTTCCTGATCAAGCCGGCCGGTTATCGGCTGGCGAACCGGGCCAGCGGGCTGCCGGACTATTGGCTCAACGTGCGCCTGCAAGCAGGTCCGGCGTTGAAGTACGGCGGCATGCCGGTCGCGGCGAGCTGCCGCGATTACGGCCTGATCACCGAGCGTCGCAAGGCGGCCGGCGATCTCGACGTGCTGGTGTTCGCCGACCCGCAGACCAAGACCGCGACCGATGTCGACTACTACCGCCGCGACATCGTCGAGCCCTTGCTCACCGGCCGCCGCGCCGACCGCCGCGCCGGCGCGCGCGTCGCCGACCTCGGCCTGAGCCTGGGCGACATCACCCACGACGACCTGTCCCTGTATCCGAAGCTCAATGCGGTCACCGCGAGCCTCGAGGTGCCGTGGCTGCACGCGCCGGGCAACCACGACCTAGATTTCGACGCGACCCGCGATGAGGACTCGCTGCTGAGTTTCCGCCACGTCTACGGGCCGGATACTTTCGCCTGGGAGGAAGCGCAGGCGAATTTCGTGGTGCTCGACGACGTGGTCTATCAGCCGGGAAGTAAAACCGACTACATCGGCGGCCTGCGTCCGGACCAGTTCGCCTTTCTCGAACGTTATCTGGCGGGCGCATCGAAGCAGCGCCTGTTGGTGCTCGCCATGCACATCCCCTTGTTCGATGCCGCGCCGGGCCGCGAGACCTTCCGCCACGCCGATCGCGAGCGTTTGTTCGCGCTGCTGAAGGACTTCCCGAACCTGCTGGTGCTCAGCGGCCACAGCCACACCCAGCGGCACGTCTTCCACGATGCCGCCAGCGGTTGGCAGGGCGCGAAGCCGCTGCACGAATACAACGTCGGCGCCGCCTGCGGTGCGTTCTGGTCCGGCGTCAAGGATGCGCAGGGCATTCCGGACACGACCATGAGCGACGGCACGCCGAACGGTTATGCGCGCTTGTCGGTGCGCGCCGATGCCGGCTATGGCCTGCGTTGGTTCCCGGCGCGCCAGGGCGACAGCGATAAGGTCGCGAACCCCTACCTGCGCCTGTATTTGCCGAAGGTGCTGCGCCGCGGTTCGTATCCGATCCGCGGCGTGTTCGCCAACGTCTACATGGGCCGCGAGGACAGCCGAGTCGAGTACCGCCTCGACGGCGGCGACTGGAAGCCGATGCGCCGGGTCGAACAGCCGGACCCGGCGGTGTTGGCCGAGAACGCGCGCGACGACGAGGCCGAACGCCTGCGCGGTTACGACCGTGCCGCCATCGCGACGCCCTCGGCACATCTGTGGAACGCGCCGCTGCCGACCGATGCCGCCGTCGGCGAACACCAGGTCGAAGTACGCGTGTTCGATCCCTGGCAGGGCGAGCAGCGTATGTCCGCCTCCTACCGTTTGCTCGACACCGCACAGGACTGAGGCCATGGCCGCACTCGACGATTCGCCGATCATCGTCTTCGACGACGCTGCCGCCTTCGAACAGTGGCTGCTCGCCCATCCCGAGGCGACCGGCGTCTGGCTGAAGATCGCCAAGAAAGGCCAGGACGTGGTCACGGTGAACTACGAACAGGCGCTCGACGTGGCCCTGTGCCACGGCTGGATCGACGGACTCAAGCGCAGCTTCGACGCCTGTTTCTTCCTGCAGCGTTTCAGCCCGCGCCGACCCAAGGGCCTGTGGTCGAAGATCAACATCGGCAAGGTCGAGCGGCTGATCGCCGAGGGCCGCATGGCCGCCGGCGGGTTGCGCGAGGTCGAGGCCGCCAAGGCCGACGGGCGCTGGGACGCGGCCTACGATTCGGCCAGCAAGATCGAAGTGCCCGAAGACCTGGCCAAGGCGCTGGCCAAGCAGCCCAAGGCGCGCGCGTTCTTCGAGCAACTCGACAAGACCAACCGCTACGCGGTGTTGTGGCGCGTGCAGACGGCGAAGAAGCCGGAGACGCGCGCGAGCCGGATCGAGAAATTCGTGGCGATGCTGGCGCGCGGGGAAAAGATTCACGGGTGAGGGAGGGCGCGGCCGTCTTTGCTGCCGATGCCGCTTAACGATCGCCCTTGCCGATATTTTCGCCGCGATCTTGCAACGGCCCGGTCGCGGCTCGCGTCGCTCCTACCCCCTTTGCTGCGCGGCTCTTGGGTAGGAGCGGCGCAAGCCGCGACATCGAAACGCAGACCGCGGCGCAAACACCGTCATCTAAGCGAACTTTCCAGCGAACCGTACGCCGCGAACCCACCACGAATTGACGCCGGTTTTACGCCGCCGCCCGCGCAGCGAATGGCGCCTTTACGCCCGCCGTTCCTACAGTGCTCCGCAGGCGCGCCATTCCGAGTGCGCCGTGAGTACCGACGTGTCGATCCTGATCCTGCGCGGCCCGCAAGGCGGTGTGTCCGAGGTTGATCCGAGAGCTCCGGCCCTGGCCGGCGCGGTGCGCGCGACTTTGGTCGAGCGCGCCGCCATCGCCGGCAAGGCGCTCGCGCTGCGCAGCTGCCGCAGCGAAGACGAGTTGGTCGAATGCCTGCAGGCGATGCGCGCGGCGAATACCGAACTGCTGCTGCTCGACCCCGGCGCCTGCGTGCCGGCGAGCGAGGCCTTGCGCGGCGCACTGGCGCGGTTGCCGATGCCCTACATCGAGGTCCACGACGACGACATGAACGCCCTGGAGCCGTCGATCGCGCCGCGATGCGGCCCGCGCCTGCGTCTGGTCCATGGCTACGCCGCGCAAAGCTATACCCTGGCCTTGTCGATCGCCCTGGAGCACCTGGGCTGCGCCGAAAGCGGCAACGACGTCCACGTCGGCACCTGAGCCGCGTTCATGAGCCCAGCGTCCGAGCATCATTTCTATTTCGCCGATTACGAGATCCTGGTCGGCGGGCGTTTCTGCATCCGCGGCGAGACCACCTTGGATTACGCGCCGCCGGATGCGGCAGGTTTCGATCCGGCCGAATTGGTCGAGCGCATCCGCAGCCAGGTCGCCAGCGAACGCGGCGTGGAGCGCGATGAAGTGCGGATCCGGCATTTGAGCCGGCTATAGCCTTTTCGCAGGGTTCTTGTAGGAGCGGCGTAAGCCGCGACCCCCGCTATCGCGTCGCCGCGTTTTCGGAGCGGGCGCGGCCTCCTGAAGTGACAAGCCGCGACCCGCGACTCAAACAACGGCGAAACCCGCGCCTGCCTTCAAACCTCGACCTGCGCGAACGACACCGCGCGGGTGTGGCCGTGAGTGGCTTCGCCTTCGCGCGGTTGCGGGTAGTCGTCGAGGCGGTCGATCAGCACCGTGGCCAGGCCGGCCTCGCGCGCGGCGTCGAGTTCTTCGACCACGTCGGACAGGAACAGGATCTCGCCTGCGGGCAGTCCGATCGATTCGGCGATGCGCGCATAGCTGTCGCGTTCGCGCTTGCCGCCGACTTCGGTGTCGAACCAGCCCGAGAACAGCTCGGTCAGGTCGCCGGCATCGCTGTGGCCGAACAGCAGGCGCTGCGCCGGCACACTGCCGGAGGAATAGACGTACAGGCGCTGGCCCTGGTCCTTCCACTGGCGCAGCGCCGGTGCGGCATCGGGGTACATGTGCGAGGTGAAGTCGGCGCTCTTGTAGCCGTCGGCCCAGATCATGCCCTGCAGCGCCTTGAGCGCGGTGTGCTTGCGGTCCTGGTCGATCCAGCCCTGCAACACCTCGACCACCACCGAGTCCTGGCACACTCCGCCGTTTTCCAAGGCGACCGCATCCAGCCATTTGCGCACCGCCGGCTCGCGCCCGCGTGCGGCGACGAAGCCCGGCAGGGCGCGGCGCGCGTACGGGAACAGCACGTCCTTGACGAAGGAAATGCTGCTGGTGGTGCCTTCGATATCGGTCAGGATGGCGCGGATGGGCATGGGCGGGGCGGCCGTGAAGCGTGGGGAAGGGGATTGTCGCCTTGCCGGGGCGGTCGGCGCAAAAGCGGGGCGATGGCTTTGTTGGGCTCGAAGGCGGGCAGCCGGAGCGGGAAGCAAATCCCCCGCGCCTCATGACTCGGCTTCGGCGAGTCCGTCGCGCGCCGCCCCCTTTTTCAAAGGGGGCAGTGGTTGTGCGGCTTCGGGTTGATCGATGGGGCACCAGGCTGAGACGTTCAGCCTTAACGCTCGCACCGGTCAGGCCGCCGGATTCAAGCCGAAGACTCCCCCTTTGAAAAAGGGGGGCAGGGGGATTTGCCTTGGCTCCGGCTTCAAACAAGCCGAACCGAACTCAGCCCGCCTGGCCCTTCTCGTAGCGCGGAAACTGCTGCGCCAGGTCGGTGCCGGTGAAGTGGCCGACCCAGCCGTCCGGCTCGGTGAAGAAGCGGATCGCGACGAAGCTGGGTTCCGGACCCATGTCGAACCAGTGCAGGGTGCTGTCGGGCACCGAGATCAGGTCGCCCTGTTCGCACTTGATCTCGTAGACCTTCGGCTCGACATGCAAGGTGAACAAGCCCGAGCCGGCGACGAAGAAACGCACTTCGTCTTCCTTGTGGTAATGCTCGTCGAGGAACTTGCTGCGCATGGTGTCGCGCTGCGGGTTGTCCGGGGCGATGCTGACCACGTCGACGGTCTTGAAGCCGCGCTCGGCGACGATGCGGTCGATGTCGCCGCGGTAGGCGGCCATGATGGTCTCGGGCGAATCGCCGGGCTTGACCGGCTGTGCGGCCTGCCATTGCTCGAAGCCGACGCCGATCCTGGCGAGCTCGCGCGCGATCTCGCCCTGGTCGGAGGTGCTCAGCTGCGGGGTGTCGGGTTGGTCCTCGGCGAAAATGCGCAGGCGACTCATCGCTGCAGTCTCCTCAGTTCCAGTTCGCATCCCAGCAGGAATTCGAACGCCTCCAGATGGCGTCGGGCCTCGGCCATGTCGCGGCCCCAGGCGTACAGGCCGTGGCCGTCGATCAGATAGCCCCACATCGGCTGGCTGTCGAGGGTGGCGTCGACCTGGGCGGCCAGGGTCGGCATGTCCTGGGTGTTGGGATACACCGGCAGGTCCAGGGCGGTTTCGTGGGTGGTGGTGCCGGAGAAGGCCTTGAGCAGCTCGTAGCCTTCCAGGTGGACGTGGCCGATGCCGGCGTACAGGCGCGAGGCCACGGTCTGGGTCTGCGAATGCGTGTGCAGGACGCAGCCGACCTGCGGATAGCGCTTGTACAACTGGGTGTGCAGCAGGGTCTCGGCCGAGGGACGGTGGCTGGTCGCGACCGGCTGGCCGTCGAGGTCGACCACCATGATGTCGCCTTCGGTCAGGCGGCCCTTGTCGCGGCCGGAGACGGTGATGGCGACGTGCTGGGCGTCGATGCGGCTGGAGAAGTTGCTGCTCGTGGCCGGGGTCCAGCCGCGCAGCGCCAGTTCGCGCACGTTGACGATGATCTCGCCGGCACAGTGCGACAGGCGTTGGGGGTCGTAGGGCAGAGAGCTGTTCATGGTCGCAGTTTACAAACAAACGGCGACCGGATCGCTCCGGTCGCCGCGTCATTGCCGGTCCTGGCGGCAACACAGCGTTGCCGCGGGGCCGCGATGGGCTTGGTCCGGCCGATCAAAGGCCGGCCGGGCCGTTCAGCTGGTCTTGCGCATGCGGCTGTGGCGGAAGCTGTAGGCGAAATAGATGGCGAAACCGATGCCGGTCCAGACCCCCATCAGCATCCAGTTGTGCGCGGTCATGGTCGACAGCAGCACCAGGCAGCTGACGATGCCGGCCAGGCAGATCACCCAGGCGAACGGAATCCGGAACGGGCGCGGCAGGTCCGGCTGGGTGCGGCGCAGGATCAGCACGCCGGCGCAGACCGAGGCGAAGGCGATCAGGGTGCCCATCGAGGTCATGTCGCCGAGGATGTCGAGCGGGAACAGCGCGGCGAGCAGGGCGATGCCGATGCCGGTGATCACCGTGTTGATGTGCGGGGTGCGGTATTTGGGGTGGATCTTGGTGAAGATCGGCGGCAACAGGCCGTCGCGGGCCATGATCATGAAGATGCGCGGCTGGCCGATGATCATCACCAGCACCACCGAGGACAGGCCGACCAGGGCGCCGATCTCGACCACCAGGCGCAGCCAGTTCAGCTCCGGATGGCCGGCGATGGCGGTGACCACCGGCTCGTCGGTGCCGAGCAGGTTATACGGCGCCAGGCCGGTCATGACCGCGGCCATGCCGATGTAGAGCACGGTGCAGATCGCCAGCGAGGCCAGCATGCCGATCGGCATGTCCTTCTGCGGCTTGTGCGATTCCTGCGCCGCCACCGACACCGCCTCGAAGCCGATGTAGGCGAAGAACACCATCGAAGCCCCGCGCAGCACGCCTTCCCAGCCGTACTTGCCGGGCCCCTGCGATTCGGGGATGAACGGCTGCCACAGGGTCGGATCGACGTATTTCCAGCCGACCACGATCACCAGGATGATCAGGCCGGATTTCAGCAACACCATCGCCATGTTCATGGCCGAGGATTTGCGGATGCCCACGTAGCACAGCCAAGTCAGCAGCAGCACGATCGCCGCCGCCGGCAGGTTGGCGATCGCGCCGGTCGGACGCAGCTTGGCATCGAGCGGCGCCTGCACCAGCGCCGCGGGCAGGGTGATGTCGAAATGTTCCAATAGACTGAGGAAATAGCCGGTCCAACTGACCGCGACCGCCGACGCGGACACGCCGTATTCCAATATCAACATCCAGCCGATGAACCAGGCCGCGAGTTCGCCGAGGGTGGCGTAGGTGTAGGTGTAGGCGCTGCCCGAGACCGGCACCATCGCCGCGAACTCGGCATAGGCCAGGGCGCAGAAGGTGCAGCAGATCGCCGCGAGCACGAACGACAGCATGATCGCCGGGCCGGCGTGTTCGGCCGCGGCCTTGCCGGTGATGACGAAGATGCCGCCGCCGATCACCGCGCCGATGCCGAGCGCGGTCAGGCCCCAGGGCCCGAGCGTGCGGTGCAGGCTCAGCCCTTCGGCCTCGGTGTGGGCGGCATGCGGATGTTTGGTCGCCCAGAGTTGTCCCAGCATGTGTTTCTTCCTGGTGCTGCTTGCGGCTGTGCAGCGACCTTCCGCTCGTCATTCCCGCGAACGCGGGAATCCAGGGCCTTACCTGCGAGAACCTTCGAACTCGCTCGATCCCCGCCTGCGCGGGGATGACGATCAAACGCCGTCGGGCCTGGTGACTCGAATCCGATCGCTGGTGCGATGCGTTACGTGAAAAGGAAAAAGGCCGGCGGAAGTTCCGCCGGCCTTGCTGACTGCGTGCCGGTCAGGCGCCGTTGGCGGCCTTGCGCAGCTTGCTGTTGCGGTAGCCGTAGCCGAAGTAGATCAGCATGCCGATCGCGGTCCAGCCGGTCATCAGGTGCCAATGCTCGGAGAACGGCTTCCAGAACAGGTACAGGCAGGCGACCGCGCCGAGCGGGCAGACCACGATGGCCAGCGGCACCCGGAACGGGCGCGGCAGGTCCGGGCGGGTGCTGCGCAGGATCAGCACGCCGACGCAGACGGTCGCGAAGGCCAGCAGGGTGCCCATCGACACCAGCTCGCCGAGCAGGCCGATCGGCAGGAACCCGGCCAGCAGGCAGGCGAACGCGCCGACGATGATGGTGCCGACGTAGGGCGTCTGGAACTTCGGGTGCACCTTGGCGAAGAACTTCGGCAGCAGGCCGTCCTTCGCCATCGAGTAGAAGATGCGCGGCTGGCCCATCAGCATGACCAGGATCACCGAGCTCAGGCCGGCGATGGCGCCGATCTCGACGGCGAGCTTGAGCCAGCCCAATGCCGGATAGGCTTCCAGCGCGGTCGCGACCGGCTTGGGCGTGCTCAGCATGTGGTAGGGCAGCAGGCCGGTCAGCACGCCGGAGACGATGATGTAGATGATGGTGCAGATGACCAGCGAGCCGAGGATGCCGATCGGCATGTCGCGCTGCGGGTTCTTGGCCTCGCCGGCGGCGGTGGAGACCGCGTCGAAGCCGATGTAGGCGAAGAACACCACCGAGGCGCCGCGAATGATGCCGTCGTAGCCGTACTTGCCGGGACCCTGGCTTTCCGGGATGAACGGCACCCAGTTGTCCGGGTTGATGTACTTGGCGGCGAAGACCACGAACAGGGTGATCACCACGACCTTGATCGCGACGATGATCGAGTTGATGAAGGCCGACTGGGTGATGCCGACGTAGCACAGGCCGCTGAGTGCGGCGACGATGGCCACCGCCGGCAGATTGATCAGGCCGCCGGTGTAGACGATGCTGCCGTCGACGACGTTGAGCGGCGCGGCCGCCAGCGAGGCCGGCAGGCCTATGCCGAAGGTGGTCAGCAGGCTGTTGAGGTAGCCCGACCAGCCGACCGCGACGGTCGAGGCCGCGAACAGGTATTCGAGGACCAGGTTCCAGCCGATGAACCAAGCGACGAATTCGCCCAGGGTGGCGTAGGAATACGAATAGGCGCTGCCGGAGACCGGCATCATCGCCGAGAACTCGGCGTAGCACAGGCCGGCGAGGGCGCAGGCGAAGCCGGCGACGATGAAGCTGAGCACGATGGCCGGGCCGGCGTGTTCGGCGGCGGCGTGACCGGAGAGGACGAAGATGCCGGCGCCGATTACGGCGCCGATGCCTAGCATCACCAGTTGGGTGGCGGTCAACGATCGCTTCAGCGTCGCCTCGCCTTCAAGGCTGCCCTCTACGGGCTCGCCGGCATCCACGTGGCCGGACGGCGCCACCGGTTTGGTGATGAACAGGCCTCTCGACATCGAACTCCCCTCTCTCTCGTAAGAAGTGATCTCTACCCGTCGTTCTGGCGACGACGATGACCGCCTCCCTCAGTGGAGCGGCGGGCCACCTTAACCCAGGGTGGAAATGGGCGGCAAGCGCACACCGTCACGGGCTTTGCCCGCATAATCGCGCCCCCGGTCGCGCGCCAGTGTTCACTCTGCATGCCTGCGAAACATTCCGACGTCATCGAAGTTCTGCGTTCCAATCTCATCGAATATGGCCGACGTTGGCCGCAGGAAGCCGAACATACGCTGGCGTTTCTAGCCTTGCTCGACGAGGCCCAGGGCCGCGGCACCGCCCCGGACGGCGCCCTGGCGCCCGGCGACCCCTTCCTGCGCGAGCGCCTGGCCGGCCATTTCACCGGCGGTGCGTGGCTGATCGACCGGGCCGGGGCCCGGGTCCTGCTGACCCACCACCGCAAACTGGAGCGCTGGCTGCAGCTCGGCGGCCATGCCGACGGCGACCGCGACCTGGCCCAGGTGGCCCTGCGCGAAGCCGAGGAGGAGTCCGGCCTGACCGGGCTCAGCGTCGAGCCCGAGCTGTTCGACCTCGACCGCCACTGGATCCCGGAACGTCGCGACGTCCCCGGCCATTGGCACTACGACCTGCGTTACGTCGTGCGCGCGAGCGACAACGAGGACTACGTGATCAGCGAGGAGTCGCTGGACCTGGCCTGGCGCGAGATCGCAGAACTGCTCGACGACCCGGGCAGCGACGACTCGATGCGGCGCATGGCGCGCAAGTGGCTGGATCGTGGCTGAGGCGGCTGCCGCCGTTACGGCCTCCGGCGATACCGAACTGGGTGGCCGCATCCTGAAGGTCAATCATGCCGGCGAGCATGGCGCGGTGCATATCTATGCCGGGCAGATCGCCATGGCGCGCTTCTTCGCTCCTCGGATGCTGAGTGAGTTAGCCCATTTCAAGGCCGATGAAGAACGCCATCGGGCGTTGTTCTGGGCCGAGTTGCAACGCCGTGGCCGACCGCGTTGCCGCAGCTATTGGCTGTGCGGTATCGGCGGCTATGTCTTGGGCTTGGTGACCGGCCTGTTCGGCGAACGCGCGATCGCCGCGACCACGGTCGCGGTCGAACGCGTGGTGCTGCGGCATCTGGTCCATCAACTGCACAGTCTGGCTGCTTCCGATCCCGCGGCGAGCACGGCGATCTCGACCATCGTCGAAGAAGAGCAGCAGCATCACGATGCCTCAGCCGATCACTTGGCGAGCGATCGTTTCTGGTCGCGGCTGCTGTCGCCGGTGGTGTCGGCTTCGACCGAAACGGTGATTTGGCTGGGCATGCGGCTGTAGAAGCGATTGGCGCTGTGCTCTACAGGGTAGGAGCGACGCAAGTCGCGACCGCGTCGTTTCAATCTCGCGGCGCATCCGGCCGTGTTTCAATCTCGCGGCGCATCCGGCCGTAACCTCTGTAGGAGCGGCGTGAGCCGCGACTACGCTGCCTCCCGCTGCGGCGTAAAGCCAACAGCAAAGCTTCCGTCCGCTGACGCGGCCGGGTTACTTTCTTTTGCTGGCCCAAAAGTCCGTCTGGATTCCCTTCGGTCAAAGCTAACCAAAGAAAAGGCCTTCCTTGACGAAGCTCCCCTGCGAGTGCGCAGCTCGCGCCGGGATTTTCCGATAAGACGTCCCTGTCTTATCGGGTCATTCCATTCAGGAGCCGGCCGCACGTCCTGTGCGGCGCCCTCCGGGTCTCCAGGTGTTCTCGCAAGATCGATACTGCGCCAAGCTTTTTACGGCAAAGGCAAAGGCAAAGGCAAAGGCAAAGGCGAAGGCAAAGGCAAAGGCAAAGGCAACGGCAAAGGCAACGGCAAAGGCAACGTCCGTTGCGTTTGCGGATCTTGGCTGGGGGTGTCGCGACTTACCTCGCTCCTGCACTCGATGCAGCGTCGCCCCCTGTAGGAGCGGCGTGAGCCGCGACCTCCACCCGATGCGACAGACACGGCCGGGGGCGCCGGCTTCGTGGACGTGCGCTGCCTATGCAGATCCCGTCTTCGGGCGGTCGCGACTTGCGTCGCTCCTACTCCAAAGCGGCGCCGCTCCATTGGGTAGGAGCGGCGCAAGCCGCGACCGTGATGTTCGGGGGCGTCGTAACTGCGAGGTCTCGATCGGCGTCAACGCCGCCCTCTACCGAGAGCGGCGTCGTGGCATACGAAGCAGGCTCAGACCCCGATCGCCGGATCGCTGACGCTCGCCGTGCCGTTTTCGGCATGGCCGGCGATGCGGCGCAGCCAACCGGTATCCGAATCGGAGGTGATGCTGAAGTCGTACCAGCGCTTGCTCGTGGCGAGCGGCCAGTGGTCGCGCAGGGTCGCGCCCGGCGCCAGGTCGTAATGGCGCGCGGGTGCGTCGCTGTAGCGGTTCGCGCGCAGGCTCAGGCGGCAGGCGGCGCGGCCGCGGTTGACGAATTCGAGCACCAGCATTTCGCCGATCGCGTCGTGGCGGACCGAGACTTCCGGGGCCGCACCCTGGGCCGCGGTCGCCTTGAGCAAGTCGCCGCGGAACACGCGCAGGAAACCGTTCGGGCCATAGGCCGAAAGATCGTAGATGCCCTTGGTGTACTGCTTGGCGCTCCAGTAATCCGACAGCTGCGTGCCCGGGTCGAGCGTGTAGTACCAGGGGCCGTCGCTGCGGTTGCCGGCATACACGTTGAAGCAGGCGCCGGCGATGCCGTCGTTGCCGAAATCCAGCCAATAACGCCCGCTGCTCGCTTCGATGCGTCCGTCGACGCGCAGCTCGTAAGGCAGCGCGCGCGCCGGCCGCTGGCCGCGTTCCTGGCGCGGCATCCGCGCTTGCGCGGGCGGTTTGGGCGTCGCCAGTTTGCAGCTGGCGTCGGCGCCGGACATGGCGCCGTCGGTGTCGGGCAGGGCCGGCCACTGCGCATTCGGATTGGCGAAATCGAAGGCCGTGCTGAGGTCGCCGGCAACGGTGCGGCGCCAGGCGCTGATGTTCGGCTCGGCGATGCCGAAGCGCGCTTCCAGGAAGCGCAGCACCGAGGTGTGGTCGAACACCTGCGAATTGACCCAGCCGCCCTTGCTCCACGGCGAGATCACGAACATCGGCACGCGCACGCCGAGGCCGACCGGCACGCCGTTGTAGTTCTCGGTCGCGGTATCGACCGTGCTCTTGCCGAGGCTGGAGGTGATCGCCGGCAGCGGCGGCGGCACGTGGTCGAAGAAGCCGCCGTTCTCGTCGTAATTGATGATGAAGACGGTCTTGGACCAGACCTCGGGATTGGCGACCAGGGCTTCGAGCAGGCGCGCGGTCAGCGACTCGCCGTAGGCCGGCGTGGCTTCCGGGTGCTCGCTCATGATGTACGGCGGCACGATCCACGACACCGCGGGCAAGGTGCCTTCGCGCACGTCCTTGGCGAAATCGGCGATCAGGTATTCGCCGCGCGAGGCCTTGGCGTTCTCGGCGGTGGAACCCGGCGCCCAGGCGCGGCCGCGTTTGTAGAGTTCGGACTGACGGTCGAGCTTGCGGAAGTTCGCGAAGTAGGGGAGCGAGTTGTCGCCGTAGTTGTCGTGTTCCTGGTACACCCGCCAGGCGATGCCGGCGTTTTGCAGACGCTCGGCATAAGTCGTCCAGCGATGGCCGACGAAGGTCGGCTTGTCCAACGCCATGTCGGCGGTCCAGTTGCCGTCGTCGGCGTTGTTGACCGCCTGGGGGCCGAAATCGCCGACGGTCATGCCGCTGGTGCCGGCGAACAAATGCATGCGGTTCGGATTGGTCGGGCCGTGGTGCGAGCAGTAATAGGCGTCGCACACCGTGAACGCGTCGGCCAGCGCGTAGTAGAACGGCAGGTCCTCGCGGGTGAAATGGCCCATGCACATCGGACCCTTGGTCGCGACCCAGGCGTTGTAGTCCTTCCAGCGCGTGTGCGAGCCCTTCCAGCTGTGGTCGATATCGGCCATGCAATGCGCGGCGGTGCTGCGGGTGTCGAGATGGAACGGCAGCACGGCCTGCGCGTTGGTCGTCGACTTCGGCTGCTGCCAGACCGTCTTGCCGCCCGGCAGCGGAATCGGGCGCGGGTCGTCGAAGCCGCGCACCCCGCGCAGCGCGCCAAGGTAATGATCGAAGGAGCGGTTTTCCTGCATCAGGATCACCACGTGCTGCACGTCCTGGATCGTGCCGCTGACGCGTGCGGCCGGCGTGGCCAGCGCAGCCCTGATCGAAGGAGGCAGCAGGCCCAGCGCGGCGGACGCGCCGGCGAGTTTGAGGAAGTCGCGACGGGTGGATGCGGTCAAGGCCTGGCTCCGGTGCTGGGCGCGGCGGCGTATCGCCGCAGGAAAAGATAAGCCTGAGCGCTACAGATTGCAGGTTTGTGGCAGCGTCGCGCCAGCGGGGCGGGTCACGTTTTCGCAAGCGCGCGCGGACGATCGACAGGGGAAATTATGTGAGCGTCATCGCGGCGTGCGGATTTGGCGATGCTTTCGTTGCGCTCATGCCGGGATGTATATGCGCGAAATTACAGCGTTTAGAGGCGTTTTCCTGGGGTGATGCAAGCAGCCGACGCGCCAGGGATAGCAGCGACGCAAGTCGCGATCATGCGATCGAAAGATTAGTCGGCGCTTTGCTTTCGTTTTCGCGGATCACACCGCTCCTACCCGGCGCCAGCGGTCTTCTGTAGGAGCGACGTGAGTCGCGACCCACGTTGCGTGGAGAATTTCGTAGTAGCCGCGATCCCGCGGTCGCGGCTCACGCCGCTCCTACCCGGAGCCGGCGACTTTCTGTAGGAGCGACGTGAGTCGCGACCCACGTTACGCAGAGAGTTTCGTAGTAGCCGCGATCCCGCGGTCGCGGCTCACGCCGCTCCTACAAGAGCCGATGCACCAGGGGTAGGAGCGACGTGAGTCGCGACCCACGTTGCGCGGAGGGTTTCGTCGTGGCCGTGGTTTCGCGGTCGCGGCTCGCGCCGCTCCTACCCGGAGCCGGCGACTTTCTGTAGGAGCGACGTGAGTCGCGACCCACGTTACGCAGAGAGTTTCGTAGTAGCCGCGATCCCGCGGTCGCAGCTCACGCCGCCCCTACAAGAGCCGATGCATCAGGGGTAGGAGCGACGCAAGTCGCGACCCACATTGCGCGGAGAATTTCGTAGTAGCCGCGATCCCGCGGTCGCGGCTCACGCCGCTCCTACCCGGAGCCGGCGACTTTCTGTAGGAGCGACGTGAGTCGCGACCCACGTTACGCAGAGAGTTTCGTAGTAGCCGCGATCCCGCGGTCGCGGCTCGCGCCGCTCCTACCCGGAGCGGGACCGACGCTGCTCAGTCGCGCAACCACTTGGTCATCAGCCGGCGCGGATGCGCCGCATAGCCCGCGCGTTCGTAAATGCCGCGCGCATGGGCGTTGTCGTCGTTGACCTCGAGCCGCAAGGCATCCAGACCCTCGGCCCGGCATAGCGCTTCGATCTCGGCCAACGCCCGCTTGGCCAGGCCGCCGCCGCGATGCGCGGGCAACACGAACAATTCGTCGAGCAGGCCGTAGCGGCCGCCGAATTCCAGGCTGAAACAGAAACCGAGGACGAAATAGCCGGCGATCTCGCCGTCGCGTTCGATCAAACGCAGGCGGCCGGCAGTGGCGTCGGCCACCAACGTCGCGAGTGCGCGACGCAGGGCGGCCTCGTTCCAGGGCAGGTGCTCGACTTCGTAGAACTCGCGCAGCACCGGCAACAGACGCGGAAGGTCCGCGTCGGTCGCCGCTGCGAAACGATAGTCGGAACCTTGCGCCACGATCAGTCGGCGCGGCCGGCGAATTCGCCTGTGGCCGTGTTGACCAGCACGCGCTCGCCGTTGCCGATGTATTCCGGAACCATGATCTCGATACCGGTCTGCAGCTTGGCCGGCTTCGGACGCTTGGTTGCGGTGCCGCCCTTGAGTTCCGGCGGGGTCTCGACCACTTCCAGGGCCACGCTGGCCGGCAGCTGCAGCGCTACCGGCTGATCGTCGATGATCTGCACGTAGCAACCGCTGAGGTCGTCGACGATATAGCCGGCGTCGTCGCCGACCACGTCGGCATCGAGCGTGTACGGCGTGTAGTCCTCGTCGTCGAGGAACACGAACGCATCGCCGTCCTTGTACGAATAGGTGACCTGGCGGCGGGTCAGTTCGACTTCCTTGAGCTCGTCGTCGCCGCCGACGCTCAGGTCGAACTTGGTGCCGCCCGGAACCGAGTACATGGTGAAGCGGAACTTGACGTTGCCGCCGCGACCCTGCGGCGAGCTGCGTTCGATGTCGCGCACCTGGTACACGGTGTTGTTGTGCTCGATTACGTTACCTTTTTTTACGTCGTAGGCTTTCATTGGTTTGGGGCCGGGAATAGGGAATGGGGAATAGAGAATCGTGAGAGCAGAAGCCAGCGAACGGGAACTAGGGGGGGAGCCGCTTTGCGATTCCCGATTCTCCATTCCCGATTCCCGGCTTACTTCGGCGCCAACCGCGTAGCGCCGTCGAGGCGGATGGTTTCGCCGTTGAGGTAACGGTTGCCGAGGATGTAGGCGACCAGGTCGGCGAACTCCTCCGGACGGCCGAGGCGCGAGGGGAAGGGGATCGAAGCGCTCAGCGACTGCTGCACCGAGTCCGGCATGCCGTCGACCATCGGGGTCCAGAAGATGCCGGGGGCGACCGTCATCACGCGGATGCCGAAGCGCGAAAATTCGCGCGCCATCGGCAGGGTCATGCCGACCACGCCGGCCTTCGAGGCCGAGTACGCGGCCTGGCCGATCTGGCCCTCGTAGGCGGCCACCGAAGCGGTGTTGACGATCACGCCGCGCTCGCCGTCTTCGCCGGCTTCGTTGTGCTGCATCAGGTTGGCCGCGGCCTTGGCGACGTTGAAGCTGCCGACCAGGTTGACCATGACCGTGGTCTGGAACTGCGACAACGCCATCGGCGCGTCCTTGCCGAGCACGCGGCCGGCGCCGAGGATGCCGGCGCAGTTGATCGTCGCGTTGAGGCCGCCGAGGAATTCCTTGGCGGCGCCGAGGTTGGCGGCCACGCCGGCTTCGTCGGTCACGTCGGTGCGGAAATAGCGGGCCTTGTCGGCGCCCAGTTCGGCGACGGCCAGCGCGCCCTTGTCGTCGTTGACGTCGAACAGGGCGACCTTGCCGCCGCGGGCGACCAGGTGCTGGGCCACGGCCAGGCCGAGGCCGGAAACGCCGCCGGTGATCACGGCGCGGACGTTGTCGAGTTGCATGAGCGGTCCTGAAGGCGGAAAGGGCGCCATTCTAAAGGACCCGCCGGGCTGGCGTCGGGGCAGGGCGCTGCAGTCCCTGTGGCCCGGTCGGGCCCGCCAGGCCTTGCAAACCTAAACCGAGCGCAGATACCAGGTGTGGCTGCCGGGCAGTTCCCCGTAGCCCATCGGTGCCTCCAGCAGCTGGAAGCTGTTGCCCTGCAGCAAGCGCTGGGCCTCGCTCATCCGGTCCAGCATCTCGGCATAACACTGGCCGAAGCCGAACCCGCGCGCCGTCAGCAGGCATTTGTCCAGCAGCGCCTGGCCCAGGCCCAGCCCGCGCACCGACGGCAGCAGGTAGAACTTGCGCAGCTCGCAGGTGCCGTCGTCGCCGCCGAGCAAGGGCGCGATGCCGGCGCCGCCGCCTAGCTTGCCGTCGCGTTCGACCACGAAATACGCGCTGCGCGGCCGGCTGTAGAAGCGCTGCATGGCATCCACTTCCGGGTCGCTGACCGAGCCGGCGCCGAATTCCGCCTGCACCTGCCGGGCGATGGCCGCCAGCGCGGCATCGTCGCGGGGCAGGATCGGACGCACTACGACACCGGGCGGCAAGGTCATGCGGGCGGAACTCTTCGAAGGGATCGGGCTACATCCTCGCTCAGGTCGGGGCGCTTGCGAAGATGTTGAGGCTGGCCGAGGGCTCAGGGAACCGCCTGGCGTGCGCCTCCGAACGCCCGGTGTCCGTATTGCCGCTGCGATTGCGTTTATGCGCGCGGCCGCTGGGCCTTGTCTGCTTGGCGAATCATTCTGGTTCTGTCACAGATACAGGTTGGGTAGGCTGCGGACATCCTGGTATGGCAGCATGTCGGTTTCGTCCGCCGTGCCGGCCAGGCCATCCGACTCCCGCCCACAGCAGAGCAGAGGCCTGTTTCATGCAAGAAGGTTTGAGCGCCCTGGTAGCGCTAAGCGTCGCCCGTGCGCCCTATAACGCGCTGACCCCGGCGGTCGTATCCGAGTTCTGCACGCGGTACGGTCTTCCGCCCGAACAGTTTCAGCACCGGTTCGCGCGCTTCGTCGCCTGCGAGTTCGCCATGGGCGAGCTGTCCTATGCCGACGCCGACTGCGCCATCAACGATCTGGCCGCTTACGTCTGGCAGGACATACAAAGTCTGGTGCTCCGGATTTATCACGCTTTCGATAGCGGCGAGTATCGTCGTTCGCATGATGCTGAAGGTACGATTCCCTGGCAAAAATACACCCTGCCGGAAATCATGGCGTTGCTCGACGAGCAAGGCTGGCTCGTTGAATAGCCGCGACGACTGCGTTCGCCCGTATAGCCGTTGGTAACCGATCGCTCACTGCCTCGGATGGTCTGACATATGAAGATAAGGACAGTCGATGGGCGCTTTGGATCATTCATTCGCGACACTGCGCCTGTTCGGTGACGATCTCGTTCCGGACGCTATCAGCGCATTGCTGGGGGCGCAGCCGAGTGCAGCGGTAAGCAAGGGCGAAACGGTTGGAATAGGCAGCGATGGCGCCACCCGGATCGCTAAGACCGGCAGTTGGAGATTGAGAGCGACGAACCGGGAGCCGGAGGATCTGGAAGCGCAAGTGTTCGAAATTCTCGACCAGTTGTCCGCCGATCCGAACATCTGGCAATCGCTGGCGCGCTACGAACCCGATCTTTTCTGCGGCCTTTTCATGCGCAGCGGCAACGACGGTCTGGGCCTGTCCCCGAAGGCGTTGCTAGCGCTGGGCCAGCGAGGCATCGAGCTGATCCTGGACATCTACGATCCCGTCGACGAGGCCGACTCGGTGCAAAGGCCGCCCTGAGCTGAGGCGAAGCCGCGCCTCAACCCCGCATCCGGCCGAGGCAGTAGTCGCGCAGGTCGTTCGGGGCCAGCCCCGGCGCGAACAAGAAGCCTTGGCCGATGGCGACCCCGAGTTCGCGCAGGAAGGCGCGCTGGCGTTCGGTTTCGATGCCTTCGGCGACCAGGCCGAGGCCGAGGCTGCGGGCGATGCCGGTGACGGCCTGGCAGACGGCGACGTCGGACTGGTTGTCGGGCACGCCCTGGACGAACAACTGGCTCAGTTTGAGGCCGTGGATCGGCAGCCGGCGCAGGTAGTTGAGGGCGCTGTAGCCTTCGCCGAAATCGTCGATCGACAGGCTTACGCCGAGTTCGCGCAGGCGGGCGAAGGTGCGCACGGTGTCGGGGGCGTCCTCGATCAGTACGCGCTCGGTGAATTCCAGTTCCAGCGCGCTGCCGGACAGGCCGTACTCGGACAAGGCCTCGGTGACGCTGTTGGCGAGGTCGTCGCCGAGGAACTGGCGATAGGACACGTTGACCGCGACCCGCTCGATGCGCAGGCCCTGGTCGCGCCACTCGCGCAACTGCCGGCAGGCCTCGTGCAGGACCCAGCCGCCGATGCCGACGATGTCGCCGGTGGTTTCGGCGTGGCCGATGAAACGGTCCGGGCGCATTTCGCCGAGCGAGCGGTTGCGCCAGCGGATCAGGGCTTCGACCGCGATCACGCTGCCGTCGCTGAGGTCGACCTGCGGTTGATAGACCAGATGCAGTTCGTCGTTGTGCACCGCGCGCCGCAGATGGGTTTCCAGTTGCAGGCGATGCAGTTGCTGTTCGGCCAGTTCGGGCGTGAACGCCTGCCAGCTGTTGCGGCCGCGGCGCTTGCTGTCGTACATGGCGACGTCGGCGCTCTGGATCAGCTGCTGGGCGGTGCGGCCGTCGAGCGGCGACTGGGCGATGCCGATGCTCGCGGTGATGCTGAACTCCTCGCCGTCGACGCGAAAGCTGTCGCCGAAGGTTTCCAGGATGGAATCGGCGATGCGTTCGGCGCGCTGCGGCTCGCCGTCGAGCGAGCAGACCACCAGGAATTCGTCGCCGCCGAAGCGGGCGATCTGCGCGCGTTCGCCCACGGCCTGGCGGATGCGCCGCGCCGCCGACGCCAGCAGGCGGTCGCCGGCGGCATGGCCGAGCACGTCGTTGACGACCTTGAAGCGGTCGAGATCGATGTAGAGCACGGCGATGGGCGACTGCGGGAAAGTGTCGAGGCGTTGTTCGAGTTCGGCCTGCACGGCGTCGCGGTTGAGCAGGCCGGTCAGCGGATCGCTGCGTGCCTGTACCCGCAGGTGTTCCTCTTCGAGCTTGCGCTCGGTGATGTCCTGCAGGGTGCCGGTGATGACCTGGCCGATCGGCTCGCCGGTGCCGGCGTCGCCGATGACGCGCACCCAGAAGCTGCTGCCGTCCGGGCGCAGGCCTTGCACTTCCAGGTCCAGGCCGCGGCCGTTGCCGAGGCTGCGTTCGAGCCCGTTGCGCAGGCGGTGGCGGTCGAGCGGCCGCAGGCAGTTGAGCAATTCCTCGATCGAGACCAGCGGCGTGTCGTAGCCGAGGATGTGGGTGGCTTCGTCGGTCAGGTACAGACGGTCGCGGCCGGAGTCCCATTCCCAGCCGCCGATGTGCGCCAGCGCCTGGGCGCGGTCGAACAGGGCGCTGTCGCGCTTGAGCGCGGTGACGTTGGAGAACAGCGCGAACACCTGGTGCGGGCGGTCGCCGCCGGCCGGGAAGCGCGGCACCGCGGTCACCGACAGCCAGATCAGCTCGCGGCGGTCGCGGTGGTACAGACCGAGCACGGTGCTTTCGACGATGCGGCCGGTCGACAGGGCGACGGTGGACGGATACTGGTCCCGGCTGAGTTCGTGGCCGCGCTCGTCGATCACCATCCACTGCCCGGAACGCAGTTCGTCGGCGATGCTTTCGCCGCTGTGCAGCGACAGCAGGCGCATCGCCGCGCTGTTGGCGTAGACGATGCGCAGGTTGTCGTCCTGCACGATCACGCCGCGATCGATCAGCTCGACCAGCTCGCGGAAACGCAGTTCGGCTTCCTGGCGATTGCTGAGGTCGCGGGCGATGGCGATGATGCGGCGCTGGCCCTGATGCAGGAAGCCGGCCGAATGCACTTCGACCGGAAAGCGCGTGCCGTCGCCGCGCTTGTTGGTGACTTCGATGATGTAGCTCTGGCCGCGGTTGAGCGTTTCCCACACCGGGATCAGGTGATCGCGCGGCAGTTCCGGATTGAGGATGTGGATCGGCTGGCCGAGGATCTCGTCGCGGATGCGCCGGTGCTCCTGGGTGCCGTGGCGGTTGATCTCGACCACGGTGCCTTCTTCGTCGAGCACGGTGACCAGGTCGGGAATCGCATCGAAGGCAGCGCGATACAGGCAGGCGTGATCGGGCCCGGCGGCTTCGTGTCCGCTGCCGTTGCCGCCACGGCGCAAGGCTTCGGCGGCGTCGTTGAGCACGCGGCGCAAGCCGGGGTCGAGAGCGGGGTCGGCCAGTGCGCGTTCGAGCGCCGCCAGCGTGTCCGACACCGAGGCTTGCGCCGGCGGCAGCGGAGCGTCAGCGGGCGCGTCGGGCTTCACGCGGCGAGCGCCTTGCCGACCTTGCTGCCGGTTTCGCGGCCGAGCAGGCCGGCGAGCCAGCGTCCGGTCTCTGCCAGCGCGTCGAGGTCGACGCCGGTCTCGATGCCGAGCCCGTGCAGCATGTAGACCACGTCTTCGCTGGCGACGTTGCCGCTGGCGCCCTTGGCGTAGGGGCAGCCGCCGGTGCCGGAGACCGCCGAGTCGACCACGGCCACGCCTTCTTCCAGGCAGGCCAGGATGTTCGACAAGGCCTGGCCATAGGTGTCGTGGAAGTGCACGGCCAGCGCCGCGGTCGGCACTTCCGAGGCCACTGCCTTGAACATCGCCCGCGCCTTGCCCGGTGTGCCGACGCCGATGGTGTCGCCGAGCGAAACCTCGTAGCAGCCCATCGCATGCAGCGCGCGCGCCACGCGCACCACGTCGGCGACCGGCACCGCGCCCTGGTAGGGGCAGCCGAGCACGGTGGAGACATAGCCGCGCACCGCTACGCCGTCGGCCTTGGCGCGCGCCATCACCGGTTCGAAGCGGGCCAGCGACTCGTCGATGCTGGCGTTGATGTTGGTGCGGTTGAACGCTTCCGAGGCCGCGGTGAACACCGCGATCTCTTCCACGCCGACCGCGCGTGCGCGTTCGTAGCCTTGTTCGTTCGGCACCAGCACCGGGTAATGCACGCCGGGCTTGCGATGGATGCCGGCGAAGACCTCGGCGGCGTCGGCGAGCTGCGGCACCCATTTCGGGCTGACGAAACTGGTCGCTTCGATGCTGCGCAGGCCGGTCGCCGACAGGCGATCGATCAGGGCGATCTTGTCGGCGGTGGCGATCTGCGTCTTCTCGTTCTGCAGTCCGTCGCGCGGACCGACTTCGACGATACGTACGGAAGCGGGCTGGGTCATCGTGTGTCCTTGGCGGTGGCGCGTTGCAGCACCATGGCTTTCTTGTCGGTGTCGTAGAGCAGGCCGGCGTGCTCTTCGAGGGTGTCGCGCAGTTGTTGCGACGTGCCCTCGACCAGGGCGAAGCGGTCTTCGAGTTTGCGCCCGCGCAGGCTGCCGGCGGCGATCGCCGTAAGCGCACGTTGCGAGTCGGGCAACCAGGCGTTGGCCTGGTCGCCTTCGATGCGGTACAGGACCAGGAATACGGCGCCGGCCGGCGCGGTCTTGCTGAGTTGCTTCTGCTCGGCCCCGATCGCGCGCTCGGCATCGGCGGGAGTCAGGACGATGTAGCGGTCGCGTCCGACCTTGAAACCGGTCAGGTCGAGTGCGACCGGTTGCTCGCGCAGGCCGGGCCAGTCCTCGGTGTGGCAGCGCGCGTCGATACGGATGCGTTTGGCGATGCCGTCGGCGCGCAGATTCCACTCGCCGGGCAGCTCCGGGTCGCAACTGCGTTCGGCCACCGGCGAGCGCTCGAAGGCGACGCAGCCGCCGAGCAGGCCCAGCGATACCGCCAGCGCGCCGAGCAACGCGCCGCGCCGGCGCGGCGTGGCCGCGGACGAGGGCGGGGCGTGCTCGGGCGGGGTCGCTTTCATCGAGGGCCGTTGGGCATGGGGCGGTAGGACCGAATGATCGGGCGCGAGAGCTCCGCTGCGAAAGGCATCATGAGCCCGAAAAGCGGCAAAGCTCAAGCGGGAGCCCGGGTTGCGCTATTGCAACCGCGGTTTTTTCCAGTTGCGACCGAGGGCTGTGCCTCCATGTCCGTGCCGTCCCCCACTACGCGCCAGCTACTCCCGCTATCCCGTGGTATTCCCCCTTTGGAAAAGGGGGGTAGGGGGATTTGCTCCGCACGTCCCGACCGAAGTGTCCCGGAGCGCAAAGCAAATCCCCCGCGCGATGGGGTTCACAGCGGCATCGCACTTGCGTTGCGCGCCGCCCCCTTTGCAAAGGGGGCGATTTCACGATGGTTCGCGATTCTTCCCGCCTGCCGCGCCGGTTCCACTCCGATGCCCGTGCAGTTCCCCCCTTTGAAAAAGGGGGGGCAGGGGGGATTTGCTCTTGCAACTCCAGTCGCAGCGCAAAGTCCCCGCCGGGTAACCTCAGGCCGTTTCCAGCGTCGCCAGCACGGCGTCGGCTTCGACGAAATCGCCGGCCACTGCGCGCACTTCGGCGAGGATGCCGGCGCGCGGCGCCTTCAGGCTCAGCTCCATCTTCATCGCTTCGATCACCATCACTTCCTGGCCGGCCTCGACCGCATCGCCGGCGGCGAGCTTGACCACGACCACGCGGCCGGGCATCGGCGCGGTGACGTTGTTGCCGGAACCGGACGCGGCGCTGTGTTCGTGGCGGTACATCGGCACCGATTCCAGGCGCAGGCGGCGCTGGCCGTCGTGCATGACCACGCGGCCGCCGTTCTCGGTCAGGCCGTCGCCGAAGGCGGTCAGGCGACGGGCGCGGCCGTCGATGCGCAGGCTCAGTTCGGCGTCGTCGAGGCGCGCACCCTGGACCTGGTGTTGAACGTCGGCGAGCGCAGGAATCTCGATGCGGTAATCGCCGCCGCTGCCGTGCGCCTGCAACTCCAGGCGCTCGTCGCGCTGGACGAAGGCCAGGCTGCGGCGGCCGCCGTGGCCGAGGCGCCAGCCGTCGGCGATCGCCCACGGCGAATCCGGGTCGTTGGAGGCGGCGGCGTTATCGCGGCTGCGGCGTTCCTGCGCCAGCAACTGGACCACGGTCGCGCCGATCAGCAGGTCGCGGTCGCCGGCGGCGTCGACCTGCGCCGAGGGCATGAATTCCTCGAGATGACGGTCGAGATAACCGGTGTCGATGCGGCCTTCGACCACCGCGGGATGGCGGACGAGGCGTTCGAGGAATTCGATGTTCGACTTCGGCCCGGCGATCTCGCATTGGGCGAGCGCGCCGCGCAGGCGCGCCAGCGCACGCGGACGGTCCTGGTCGAACACGATCAGCTTGGCGATCATCGGGTCGTAGAAGATCGTCACCGTGTCGCCTTCGATCACGCCCGAATCCAGGCGCACATGGGCGTCGGCGGACGGCAGGCGCAAGCGTTCCAGCTTGCCCGAGCCCGGCAGGAAACCGGCTTCGGGGTCTTCGGCATACAAACGCACTTCGATCGCGTGGCCGTGCTGGCCGATGCTGTCCTGCGCGCGCGGCAGGGCTTCGCCGGCGGCGACGCGCAACTGCCACTCGACCAGGTCCAGGCCGGTGACGAGCTCGGTGACCGGGTGCTCGACCTGCAGGCGGGTGTTGATTTCCATGAAATAGAAACCGCCCGGCTGTCCATCGGCATCCTGACCGACGATGAACTCCACGGTGCCGGCGTTGACGTAGTCGATCGCTTGCCCGGCCAGCACCGCCGCCGCGCCCATCGTCGCGCGCAGTTCGGCGCTGAGGAACGGCGACGGCGATTCTTCCAGCACCTTCTGGTAGCGGCGCTGGGCCGAACACTCGCGCTCGTTGAGGTGGATCACCTGGCCGTGGCGGTCGCCGAAAATCTGGATCTCGATGTGGCGCGGGCGTTCGACGTAGCGTTCGAGCAGCACGCGGTCGCGGCCGAAGGCATTGCGCGCCTCGCGCTGGCAGCTTTCCAGCAGGGCGAGGAATTCTTCGCTCGCGCGCACGATGCGCATGCCCTTGCCGCCGCCGCCGTGGGCGGCCTTGATCATCAGCGGATAGCCGATGCGGTCGGCTTCGCCGTGCAGCAGCGCCGGGTCCTGGTTCTCGCCGGTATAACCCGGCACCACCGGCACGCCGGCCGCCTGCATCAGCTCTTTGGCGCCGGCCTTGCTGCCCATCTTGCGCATCGAGGCGGCCTTGGGGCCGATGAAGGCGATGCCCGCGGCCTCGACCGCGTCGGCGAAGTCGGCGTTCTCGCTGAGGAAGCCGTAGCCGGGGTGGATCGCCTGGGCGCCGCAGCGCAGCGCCACCTCGATGATGGCGTCGCCGCGCAGATAGCTGTCGGCCGGGCGCGGGCCGCCGATCGGATAGGCCTCGTCGGCCTGGCGCACGTGTTGGGCGTCGGCGTCGGCCTCGGAATACACCGCGACGGTGCGGATGCCGAGACTGCGGCAAGTGCGGATGACGCGACAGGCGATCTCGCCGCGGTTGGCGATCAGGATTTTTTCAAACATGAAGGAGCACGCCGATCGGGCGCCGCAGCGCAGGGTGGAAGGAGGCCGCGCTGCGAACGGGTCGCGCGCGGTCTGCGTATTTTCGCCTAAGCATCGGCGCGGTGGGGCGGTTGGGATATCTGTGCCACGGCGCCGCCCGCGGCACGCCGTCGCAATACCGCGATGCGGTGCTGCAAGGTCGCCATCAGGCGGCCGGTGCGTGGCACACGGCCTCGACGTTGTTGCCGTCGGGGTCGATCACGTAGGCGCCGTAGTAGTCGGGGTGGTAATGCGGACGCACGCCCGGCGCGCCGTTGTCGGTGGCGCCGGCGGCCAGGGCCTCGGCGTGGAAGGCGTCGACCTGGGCGCGGCTGCCGGCGCTGAAGGCCACGTGGGTATCGCCGGACGGCTTGCTGCCCTTGCTGATCCAGAACCCGGGACGCTGCGGCGGGCCGAAACCGAAGACCTCATCGCCGCCGGTGATTTCCTTGCCGATCGTCGTTACCAGGCCGTAACCCAGCGGAGCCAGCGCGCGCAAATAGAAGTCGCGGCTGCGCAGGTGGTCGGCGGCGGATAAACCGAGATGGTCGAGCATGGGACGCTCCTTGGGGGACGGGCCCTTACGGGCACCAGTGGGCTTTGCGCTTGTCGAGGAAGGCCGACAGACCTTCCTGGCCCTCGGACGATACGCGCAGCGCCGCGATGAGCGCGGCATTGTCGGTGTCCAGGCGGGCGCCGTCGCGTTCGCCGGCGACGCGGCGGACCAGGGTCTTGGCCTGGGCGGCGGCGTGCGGGCCGGCCTTGAGCAACAGCGCGATCTGCTGCGCGACCGCGGCGTCGAGGGCGTCCTCGGCGACCACCTCGTGGAGCAGGCCGATGCGCAGGGCGGTGGCGGCGTCGAAGATTTCCGCGGTCGCGAACCAGCGCCGCGACTCGCGCGCGCCGATCGCCTCGATCACGTACGGCGAGATCACCGCCGGCAGCAGGCCCAGCTTGCTTTCGGTCAGGCCGAACTTGGCCGCCGGGGCGGCGAGGGCGATGTCGCAGCAGGCGACCAGGCCGACGCCGCCACCGAAGGCGGCGCCATGGACCCGGGCGATGGTCGGCTTGGGCAATTCGTTGAGGGTGCGCATCAAGCGCGCCAGGGCCAGGGCGTCCTCGCGGTTGGCCGCTTCGCTGGCCGCGGCCATGCCGCGCATCCAGTTGAGGTCGGCGCCGGCCGAGAACGAAGCGCCTTCGCCCTCGATCACCACCACGCGCACCTCGTCGTCGCCGGCGACGGCTTCCAACGCACCGGTCAGCGCCGCGATCAGGATGGCGTCGAAGGCGTTGTGCAGCTCCGGACGATTCAGGCGCAGGCGGGCGACGGGGCCCTCGCGCAGGCTCAGCAGCGGATGCGACATGGGGGATGGGGAGTTTGTAGGAGTTGGCGAATGATACCGTTCAGCTTGCCGCGTCCGCTCCTGTACGGTCGGCGGTGATAGAATGAGAACAATTCCCATTTGGGACGCCACCGTTCGTGGAAGCCACCCTTTGAAGCTGTCCGAACTGCCGCGCCGCACTGCGGCCACGGTCGAGTCCGTCGATGACCAGATTGCCAACGACACCATCGCAAGACGCCTGCGCGAACTCGGTTTCGTCAGCGGCGAGCGGGTCGAAGTAGTGGCCGCCGGCCCGCTCTCGGCCGAGCCGCTGCTGGTGCAGGTCGGCTATACGCGCTTCGCCCTGCGCCGCAGCGAAGCCGCGCGCGTGCGGGTGAAGTTGCTGGACGCGGAGCCGCGCTCATGAACGCCGCCGTCGCCGAACCCCTGCGCGTGGCCCTGGTCGGCAACCCGAATTGCGGCAAGACCGCGTTGTTCAACCTGCTGACCGGCAGCCGCCAGAAAGTCGCCAACTACGCCGGCGTCACCGTCGAGCGCAAGGAAGGCCGGCTGCGTGCGCCTTCGGGCCGCACCTACGCCGTGCTCGATCTGCCCGGCGCCTACAGCCTGCAGGCGGCGAGCCTGGACGAGGCGGTCACTCGCGACCTGCTGCGCGGTTTCTATCCCGGCGAGCGCGCGCCCGACGTGCTGCTGTGCGTGGTCGATGCGACCAACCTGCGCCTGCACCTGCGTTTCGCCCTGGAGCTGCGCGAACTCGGCCGGCCGATGGTGGTGGCGATCAATATGATGGACGCGGCCAAGCGCCGCGGCATCGAGATCGACCTGGCCGCGCTCGAGCGCGAGCTCGGCGTGCCGGTGGTGCCGACGGTCGCGGTCAAGCGCGACGGCGCCCACGCGCTGGTCGCCATGCTCGATCGCATCGCGGTCGAGCCGCGCGAACCGCACGAGCCGCGCGTGCGTCTCGGCGAAGGCGCCGACCTGCATGCCGAAACCCGCCGTCTGCTTGCCTTGACGGTGACCATGCCCACCCGCACCGCCAAGGTCGACGACGTGCTCGACCGCTGGCTGCTGCATCCGGTGCTGGGCCTGCTGACCCTGGCGGTGGTGATGTTCCTGATCTTCCAGGCGGTGTATGCCTGGGCGACGCCGTTGATGGACGGCATCGAGGCGGTCACCGCCTGGGTCGGCGAATGGGTCAAGGCGGCCCTGCCGGAAGGGCCGCTACGCAGCCTGTTGGTCGAGGGCATCATCGCCGGCCTCGGCGGGGTGATCGTGTTCCTGCCGCAGATCCTGATCCTGTTCGCCTTCATCCTGGCGCTGGAGGAGTCGGGCTATCTGCCGCGCGCTGCGTTCCTGCTCGACCGCATGATGGCCAGCGCCGGTCTGTCCGGGCGCTCGTTCATCCCCTTGTTGTCGAGCTTCGCCTGCGCCATCCCCGGGATCATGGCGACGCGGTCGATCCAGGACCCGCGCGACCGCCTGGCGACGATCCTGGTCGCGCCCTTGATGACCTGTTCGGCGCGCCTGCCGGTGTACGCCTTGCTGATCGGTGCGTTCATTCCGCAGCGCGAGGTCTGGGGCATGTTGAACCTGCAGGGGCTGGTGCTGTTCGGCCTGTACATGGCCGGCATCCTCAGCGCGCTGATGGTGTCGTGGGTGATGAAGAAGTGGCGCCGCGACAAGAGCGAACACGCCTTGTTGCTGGAGCTGCCCTCGTACCGCATACCGCATCCGCGCGATTTGTTGATCGGCCTGTGGGAGCGCGCCTGGATCTTCCTGCGCCGGGTCGGCGGCATCATTCTGTCGCTGACCATTCTGCTGTGGTTCCTGCTGTCGTTCCCGGGCGCGCCCGAGGGCGCGACCATGCCGGCCATCGACTACAGCTTCGCCGGCCGCATCGGCCACGCCATGACCGCGGTGTTCGCGCCGATCGGTTTCAACTGGCAGATCTGCATCGCCCTGATCCCGGGCATGGCCGCGCGCGAAGTCGCGGTGGCCTCGCTGGCGACGGTGTACGCCTTGTCGGCGGCCGACGACGAAGCCGCGGCGCAGGCGCTGAGCCCGATCATCACCGACACCTGGTCGTTGGCGACCGCGCTGTCCTTGCTGGTCTGGTTCATCTATGCACCGCAGTGCCTGTCGACCCTGGCGACGATCCGCCGCGAGACCAACTCGTGGAAGCAGGTGGCGATCAGCGCCGGCTATCTGTTCGCGCTGGCCTACTTGGCCTCGTTGTTGACCTATCAGGTCGCCGTTGCCTTGGGAGCGGGCTGAGCCATGGACGCCGGGCTGTTCGCGCAGTACGTGGTGATCGCGATCGCGGTGCTCGCCAGCGCCGTGGTCGTTGCGCGCAAACAGTTTCCCGGCGGCGTGCGCCGCCTGCGCGTGGCCTGCGCCTTGCCGCTGGTGCGCGACGGCCGGCCGCCGTGGCTGCGCCGGATCGGCAAGGCGATCGCGCCGGCGCCGCGCGCAGCCGGGCCGAATTGCGCCGGTTGCGACAGCTGCGGGCCGTCGGACTGAGCCCGCAATACCCGCCTGCATCAAACGCAACGAAGCCCCGCCGTGAGCGGGGCTTCGTTGTTTACGCCGATCGGAACCCGAGGCCGCTCAGCGTTTCGAACGCGGCAATTGCGGCGGTTCCTGCCCGGGCGCGGCCTGCTGCTGTTGTTGTCCCTGCGCCTGCGCGACTTGCTGCACCTGCGGCGGGTGCTTGCCGTCGGCGCCGGACCTGTAGGAGACGCCGATCTCCGGCCCTGCCACGTCCTTCATCGACTGGGCGAAATCGATCGCCGGCGTCAGCGAGCGCTCGTGCATGACGCAGTTCGGGCCGGAGACGTGCTGCCATCAATTGCTGCGGCTGCGCAGGTAAGCCTGCACTTCCTGCAGATAGGTTGCGGCTTCCTCACGGTGCGCCGGCGCCAGTTCGCTGCCGAAGCGGCTTTTGCCGTCGCGCAATTGCAGGTAGGCGGCAACGCTGCCGTCGTCGCGCAGGAAGTCGAAGATCGCGATGAAGTCGTTGGCCGCCGGCTCGTTGAAGGCGCCGGCGGCGCGCAAGGGACTGAGGATGCGCAGCCGCTCGGTGAGGTTTTCCGACACCCGCAGCATCGCGATGTGCAGGGTGCGGTTGATCTCGTCGTACTCGACCGGCGGAGTGCCGGTCCATTCGTCCTGGCGCCAGGCCTTGATCAGGTCGGCCACCGTCGGCGCATCCAGGTCGGCGAGCATTTCGGCGGCGGCCTTGCCGACGCCGCGGACGGCGTGACGGTCGAACCAGGATTGCCAATCGTCGAACGATACCGGGCGCGCCGGCGTGGAATTCATGAAAGCTTCGTACTGCTCGTGGCTCAGCGTGAATCTCGCATACAGCGAAGCGGGTTGCGACATCGAAAGGGGTCCTTTCCTGTTACCGACGCGCAGACGCCTCAGCGTCGCAGGCGCCCTTTGTTCGCGGCCTTATAGCCGACCGCTTCGAACGCTTCGACCGCCAGGGTGAAAGTACGTTCCTCGCCGGGGAGCAGGGCGCCGACGCCGACGACCTGGCGGGTGATCTCTTCGCCGCGGTCGTTGCGGATCGACAGCACCATGGAGTACTCCCAAGCGCCATCGCTCGGCGGGTGCCGAATCGTGCCCTCGACATGCAGCGGCGAGAATCTCGCCGCTGTCTGTTGCGATGCGTCCGAATCGAAGCGCAAGTGGTGCCGGCACGCCGGACAGACGCTCGCGCTTTCGAGGATCGTCGCCTTGCAATGCGGACAAATGCGCGTCGCCCCGGGCAGGCCCTGGCGGACGGCGCTCATGAGTCGGCGCCGGTCTCCGTCTTGGCGGCGCCGTTCTTGTCGCTCTTGCCGCCTTCGTTGCGCCCGCTCTCGTTGCGGGCGGCGGGCTTGGCGGCGTCCTTGTCGTCCCAGCCGAACTCGACCTGGCCGCGCATGCGCGAACCGGCCGCGACCGTCATCACCGCCGCCTTGACGTCGCCGATCATCGCGCCGCTGTCGAGCAGTTCGACGCGCTGCGCCGATTCGATGTTGCCTTCGAGCTCGCCGGCGATCACGACCTTGCGAGCGCGCACGCCGCCGTTGAGCTTGGCGCCGAGTTCGACGGTGAGGTCGCCGTCGACCTGGACGTCGCCCTTGAAGCGGCCGGCGATGCGGATGTGGCCGGAGCCCTGGATCTTGCCTTCGATCGACAGATCGGAGGCGATCAGCGATTCCTTGACCGTTTCGCGTTCGACCGCGCGCGGGGCCGGAGCGGGCGCCGGCGTCGGCGCGGCCGCGTAGGGAGCGGGCGTGGGCGAAGCTTGTCCAAACGAGAATTCGGTGGCCGCGTCGGGTTCTTTCTTGAGCGCGGTTTCCGGCTGCAACGGCGGTACCGGATTGTCGCGCTTGGGCGGAGCAGGCTGATTGAAGATGGCCATGACGCGGTGTTCCTCAGGTCGGGGGATCAGGTGATGACACGCGTGAACTTCGGAGCCTAACACGCTGATACGACGCGCCCACTGTGATGAATCTCACCAATCGGAGTTGCAGGAAACGGCGACTCGGGTTCAGTTTTCGCAAGCGTTTGCGCAAATGCGAAACGACTCGGAAGCGCGCGCATTCAGCGAAACAGGGCGGCGGCGTCGATGGCAAAAATAGTTCAGAAATCTTTCAGGCCGATGAACAGGCCAGCGGTAGCGCTCAAGCCGACAACACGCCCCGCACGATCAGCAGCAGCGCAGCGACCACCAGCAAAGGGCGCAGCCAGCTCGCCTGCTCGCGCGCCGTCCGCAGGTCGGTGCGATGCAGACTCGCGTAGTGCAGGTCCTGCAGGATCGGCGTCGCCACGCCGGCCAGCAGGTACAGCGGCAGCCATGCGTCCGGCGGCCTGCGCAGTTGTTCGGCCGGCGTGCCGAACAGGATCGCGAAACAGTCCGGCAGGCATACCGCGACGACGAGTCCGGCGAACACGGCCCAGACCGTGCGATAGATGCGGCCGACGCCGCGCGCGATCATCCAGATCGCGGCCATGCCGACGAGGCACAAGGCGGTCAGGTCGGTCGTGAGCGGCGCCAGGAACATGGCGACGATGCCGAGGGCAGTGACCGCCATCAAGGGACGGTCGCGATAGGACAGCACACCGGGATCGCCGTCCTTGGGCAACAGCGGCAGCAACATGCGCAGGCAGGCGAGCAGCAACCAGGCCGCGCCGCCGATGAACCAGACTCTCGGCAGATCCCCGAGCAGGGAATTGCGCGGGCCGAAGGCGGCGAAGAAGCCGAGCAGCAACAGCGGATACAGCACGATGCGCGCCGCCGCGAGCAGCGCGCGCCGTACATCGATGCGTTGACGGTCGGTGGCCCGCACCCAGAAGTCGACGCTGTCCGGGTCGAGCCGCGCCGCCGCCAGTTGCGGATCGATCTGCTGCAGGCTCGACCACAGGCTCATCAAGCGCGTCGGCAACAGCGCGACCAGCGCGATCAGCACGCGGCGCCATGGCACGAAGGGGCCGAGCAGTTCGCGCATCAACATGCGATCCACCGGCCGGACCCGCGACGACTGCATCAGCGCGACGGTCTGCTCGAACTCGTCGGCGGCCTCGGCGCGGCGCCGCGCTTGGTGCACTCGTTCCTGCAGCCAGTCGTCCTGCGGGCCGACGCTGTCGAGGGCGAAGAAGGCGGCGATCGTCCGCACCGATTCGGACGACAGCGGCGGGTCGGTCACGGCCAGCGCATGCGCCACCGGCGCGCGCAGGGCGTGTTTGAGGTCGAGCGAATACAGCGGCTCGAGCTCCGATAGCCAGCGCTCCAAGGCGGCCGGGCCTTGGCTGCTCGCGCGCTCGAGCAACTCGTCGAGGAAAGCGCGGCCGTCGAAGGCCTCGTGTTCGCATGCGCCGTCGTCGCCGGGCGACGACGGCGGGCGCTCTTCCAGGGATGAACTTGGCGCGCAGGTTTCCGCGTCGGCCGTGTCGGTCGTATCCGCCGGGCCGGCCTGCAGCGCATCGGCCTGGCCGCTCTCGTCGCGTTCGTGGTCCGGCTCGAACCCGGAGTCGTCTTCGTCCTCGCCGATGCAGCGCCGATGCTCGGCATAGGCCAGGCAGTGCTGGTAGGCATCGTGCAAGTCCTGGAACCCGACCGGGTCCTCGTCCGGACGGGTGCGGCGCAGTTCGCGCGCATAGGCGCGCTTGATCTCGCGCTCGTCGGCGGTGGCGGCGATGCCCAGGCGCTCGAACGGATTCATGCGCTATTGGCCGCCTTGATCACGCGCGCGATCGCTGCGAGCAGCATCAACAGGAAGAACCACATGCTCGGCGACAGAGCAAGCGGGTGCCGGCCGCGCTTGCCGGGACGAGGGTCGGGGTCGAACTGCAGCCCGCGAAAATCCGCGCCGCGCGCCTGCGAGTAAGCGCGCAAGTCGGCGACCGCGGGCTGCAGCGAGGCGGTACGCGGATGCACGGTGTCTAGATCGAAGAACGCCAGCACGATGTCGAGCTGGGCGATGTACAGCGAGGGTTCGTCTTGCAGGCGCGCGATCAGGAGCGGAGCGAGCGCCTGCTTGCGTTCGACCGAATACAGGTCCGGGTGCTCGCGCAGCCAGCGCTGGAGTTCCTGCGAAGTGTTCTCGCGCGCGATCCGCAGCAACCGGTCGAGGAAGGCGCCGCTGTCGAAGACCGCGCTGTCGAAGGTCGCGCTGTCGAAGGCCCTGCCGGTAACGGTCGCGCCATCGAAGACGGGCGTCGCCGTCGCGGCATCGTCGGCACGTACGCGCAGCGAGGGCAGGGCATCGTCGCCGAGCAGTTCGTCGAGATCCTCGAACACCGCGGTCGCCGCCCCGGCCCGCGGCCGGCGCGCCCACTCCAGGCACTGCGCATAGGCCTCGTGCAACCGTTGGAACGCGACCGGATCTTCGTCCGGCCGGGTCTTGCGCAGTTCGCGCGCATAGGCGCGCTTGACCTGGCTTTCGTCCGCGTCGTGGCTCAAACCCAGGCGGGCGAACGGCGTCATGCTCAGGACTGGGCTTCGACCGCGTCGAGGTAACGCGCGAACTCGGCCCGGTGATGGGCGATGAGCTCGGGGTCCTGCATATCGAGCGCACCGCGGAACTGCACCAGCGCGTCCTGCAATTGCTCGCGCGCCCACAGCAATTCTTCGTACAGGCGTTCGGCGCGCGCGATCAGGGCGATGTTCTCCTGCTGCTCGCGCGGGTGCACCTTGATCGCCGCCAACGCCGCCAGGCGCTCGCGGATCTCGTCCTGGCTGAGCACGCCGGGGTTCTTCTCCAGCACCACTTCGCGCTTGAGCCCGGTCGACAGGGCGACCGCCTCGACCTGCAACAGGCCGTTGATGTCGTAGGTGAAGCGCACGTCGATCGGGTTCTCGTCGCGGCGCTTGGGCGGCAGCTCGATCGAGACCATGCCGAGGCGGACGTTGTGCTCGACCCGCGGGCTTTCGCCCTGGTAGATCTCGATCTCGACCGCGCGTTGCTCGTCGTAGGTCGGGAAATAGCGCTCCACCCGGCTCACCGGCACGGTGCTGTTGCGGTGGATGATCGGCGAGAAGATGCCGCTGGTGTAGCGGCCATGGGTTTCGCGGCTGGTGCTGACGCCGAGGGTGTGCGGGCACACGTCGGTGAGGATGATTTCCTCGAGCGATTCGTCGCGCGCCTTCATGCCGGCAGCGACGCAGGCGCCCAGGCCGATGGCTTCGTCCGGGTTGACGTGGCGCAGCGGCAAGCGGCCGAACATGCGCGAGACCAGGCGCGCGCTCAGCGGCATGCGCGAGGCGCCGCCGACCAGGACGATCTCGTCGAGCTGGCCGGGGCTGAGCTTGGCGTCGCGCATCGCCCGTTCCAGCGGCGCGCGCAGGCGCTGCACCAGCGGCTCGCAGATGCGTGCGAAGGCGGCCTCGTCGACGCGCCAGGCGCGCGGCTGGCCGGCCAGGCTCAGTTCGAATGCGACTTCGCTGCCGCGGGCCAGCTCGTGTTTGAGCGCTTCGATGCGGCGTTCGAGGATCGCCAGCTCGGTCAGCGCCAACTGGCTCGCAGCCAGGCCGTGTTCGCTGAGGAAGGCGTCGAGCAGGGCCTGGGAGAAGTCCTCGCCGCCGAGGAAGTTGTCGCCGGCGCTGGCGTGCACTTCCATGATCCCGTCGAACAGCTCCAGGATCGAGACGTCGAAGGTGCCGCCGCCGAGGTCGAACACCAGGTAGCGGCCGCCGCCGTCGCGCTGCTGCAGGCCGTAGGCCAGGGCCGCCGCGGTGGGTTCGTTGATCAGGCGTTCGACCTTGATCCCGGCCAGTTCGCCGGCGATCCGCGTGGCCTTGCGCTGGCTGTCGGAGAAATAGGCCGGGACGCTGATCACCGCCTCTTCGACGCGCTGGCCCAGGTCGGCCTCGGCATCGGCGATCAGCGACTTCAGGATCAGCGCCGACAACTCTTCGGGGCGAAAACGGTGCTTGCCGAGCGCGGTGACGCGGTCGGTGCCCATCCAGCGCTTGAATGCGGCGACGCTGCGCTGCGGGTGCGAGACCAGGCGTTCGCGCGCGGCGCGGCCGACGATGACCTCGTTGTGGTCGCCGACGCTGACCACCGAGGGGGTCAGCAGTGAGCCTAATGCGTTGGCGATCAGGCGGGGGCCGTCGGGCCCGTAGACGCCGATCAGCGAATGGGTGGTGCCGAGGTCGATGCCGACGATCATGCCTAGCAGTCCTTTGCAGCGCGATTACATGCGGAACACGCCGAAGCGGGTGCGGTCTTCGATCGGCGCGTTGAGGCTGGCCGACAGCGCCAGGCCCAGCACCCGGCGGGTGTCGGCGGGATCGATGATGCCGTCGTCCCACAGCCGCGCGCTGGCGTAGTAGGGGTTGCCCTGGCTTTCGTACTGGTCGCGGATCGGCGCCTTGAAGGCTTCCTCTTCGTCCGGCGTCCACACCTTGCCGGCGGCTTCGATGCCGTCGCGGCGCACGGTCGCCAACACCGAGGCGGCCTGTTCGCCGCCCATCACGCTGATGCGCGCGTTCGGCCACATCCACAGGAAGCGCGCGCCGTAGGCGCGGCCGCACATGGCGTAGTTGCCTGCGCCGAAGCTGCCGCCGATGACCACGGTGAACTTGGGCACGTGCGAGCACGCCACCGCGGTGACCATCTTCGCGCCGTCTTTGGCGATGCCGGCGTTTTCGTACTTCTTGCCGACCATGAAGCCGGTGATGTTCTGCAGGAACACCAGCGGGATGCCGCGCTGGTTGCACAGCTCGATGAAATGCGCACCCTTGAGCGCGCTTTCGGCGAACAGGATGCCGTTGTTGGCGACGATGCCGACCGGATAGCCGTGGACGTGGGCGAAACCGGTGATCAGGGTCTTGGCGTAGCGCGCCTTGAATTCCTGCAGCTCGCTGCCGTCGACGATGCGGGCGATGACCTCGCGGATGTCGAACGGGCGGCGGGTGTCCTTGGGGACGATGCCGTACAGCTCCTGCGCGGCGTACAGCGGCTCGCGCGAGGCTTGCACGGTCACCGGCAGGGTCTTGCGGCGGTTGAGGTTGCCGACGATCTCGCGGGCGATCTGCAGCGCGTGGCGGTCGTCCTCGGCGAAATGATCGGCCACGCCCGACACCGTGGTGTGCACTTCGGCGCCACCGAGCGCTTCGGCATCGACGACTTCGCCGGTCGCCGCCTTCACCAGCGGCGGGCCGCCGAGGAAGATCGTGCCCTGTTCCTTGACGATGATGCTCTCGTCGCACATCGCCGGCACGTAGGCGCCGCCGGCGGTGCAACTGCCCATGACCACGGCGATCTGCGGGATGTTCTCCGCGCTCAGCCGGGCTTGGTTGTAGAAAATGCGGCCGAAGTGCTCGCGGTCGGGGAACACCTCGTCCTGCAGCGGCAGGAACGCGCCGCCGGAGTCGACCAGGTAGATGCAGGGCAGGCGGTTCTCGCGGGCGATCTCCTGCGCGCGCAGGTGCTTCTTCACCGTCATCGGGAAGTAGGTGCCGCCCTTGACCGTGGCGTCGTTGGCGACGATCACCACCTCCAGCCCCTGCACGCGGCCGATGCCGGCGACCATGCCCGCGGCGGGCGCGGCGTCGTCGTACATGCCTTCGGCGGCGAGCGGGGCGATTTCCAGGAACGGCGAGCCCGGATCGAGCAGGGCGGCGATGCGGTCGCGCGCGAGCAGCTTGCCGCGCTCGGTGTGCTTGGCCCGGGCCTTGTCGCCGCCGCCATGCGCGGCGCGCGCCAGGCGCGCATCGAGCTCTTCGACCAGCGCCTGGTGGTAGGCGACGTTGTCCCGGAAATCCTGCGAGCGCGGGTCGAGTTGGGAGGTGATCGCGGGCATTGCACGGCGGCCTGGTTCTGGGACGCGGCATCAAAACACAAAGCGCCGTTCGCGGCCAATCACTTTGGGCGATGCGGTGCAGTACTGCGCAATGCGGCAAGCGCCTCGCGCCGGCGTTTCGCGCAGCCTTCGGCGCAAAAAGAAAGGCCCGCTTGCGCGGGCCTCTCGAAGCAGCGTCAGCGCAAGCCGATTAGTGCTTGGCAGCTTCTTCCTTGGCCTTCTCGGCAGCGGCGTCGGCCTTGTCGGAGACCTTGGCAGCGGCGTCGGCGGTAGCGTCGGCAGCCTTGGCGGTCGCGTCGGCGGCGCCAGCAGCGGCGTCGGCGGCGGCGCCGGCAGTCGCGGCAGCGGCGTTGTCGACGGCGGCGCCAGCGGCGGCGGCAGCGTCGGTGGTGGCAGCGGCGGCAGCGTCGGCGCCTTCGGCGACGGCGGTGCCGGCGGCGTCAGCAGCCTGGGCGGCGGCATCGCCGGCCTGGCTGGCGGCGGCCGAGGCTTCGGCGGCTTCGTTCTTGGCTTCTTCGGACTTCGGGGCGCAAGCCGACAGGGCCAGGACGGAAGCGGCGAGGAGGACGTAGAGATGGGTCTTCATGAGTGTCTATCCTGAGGAGTTGTCTGAGAAAAAACGTGGAACGGTGATGTCAGGCAACGCCAGTGCGCGCAGCGGTCCGGCAAGCCGGCTCAGATCGTTCACTGACCTTACGGAAAAAGCCGCCGGAAACCGGCGGCTTTCCCGTTCGGCACGATGACTCGTGCCGGAACTAAGCAGTATCGCTTGCGCGATATTACTTCTTGGCTTCTTCCTTGGCAGCTTCTGCCGGAGCAGCAGCGTCCTTGGCAGCGTCGGCAGCCTGGCCAGCGGCGTCGGCAGCGTTCTTGGCGGCGTCGGCAGCGGCGTCGGCAGCAGCCGGGGTCGCGGCGTTGGCAGCGGCGTCGGCCGAGGTAGCAGCAGCGTCGGCAGCCGAAGCGGCGGCGTCAGCGCTGGCAGCAGCGGCGTCGGCGCTGGCAGCGTCGCCAGCAGCGGCGGCGGTGTCAGCAGCGGCCTGAGCTTCGGTCGAAGCGGCAGCGGCGTCGGCGGAAGCTTCTTCGGCCTGCTTCTGGTTCGAGCAAGCGGCCAGGGCCAGGCCCAGAGCCAGGGCGATCAGCGCCTTGTTGAAATTCATGATTCGGATTCCTCGTCGATTAGTTAGGCAACGCGCAGTTGCGCGCCGATAACATGATGACAAGCCGGTGACGTGTGTCAAGCGGGCTTGCCGGTTTTTTTTGTGCAACGCGTTTTTAACTATTTAGAGCAACTCTATCGCAATTGCGGTCGCTTCGCCGCCGCCGATGCACAGCGAAGCGACGCCGCGCTTGCCGCCACGCAGGCGCAAGGCATTGATCAGCGTGACCACCAGGCGGGCGCCGCTGGCGCCGATCGGGTGTCCCAGGGCGACCGCGCCGCCATGGACGTTGATCTTGTCGTGGGGGATGCCGAGGTCCTTCATCGGCGCCATCGCGACGCAGGAAAAGGCCTCGTTGACCTCGAACAGGTCGACGTCGGCGACCGTCCAGCCGGCCTTTTCGAGCACGTTTGAAATCGCTTTCACCGGTGCCGTGGTGAACCACTCCGGCGCCTGGGCATGGCCGGCGTGGGCGACGATGCGCGCCAGCGGCTTGAGACCGCGCGCGGCGGCGTCGTCGGCCGACATCAGCAGCGCGGCGGCGGCGCCGTCGGAGATCTTCGAGGAGGACGCGGCGGTCAGCACGCCGTCCTTGCCGAAGGCCGGGCGCAGGCCGGGAATCTTGCTGACGTCGATCTTGGCCGGCTCTTCGTCGCTGTCGACGACGACATCGCCCTTGCGGCCCTTGACGGTCACCGAAACGATCTCGTCCTTGAAGTGGCCGGCGCTCTGCGCAGCCTGCGCGCGCTTCACGCTTTCCTCGGAATACGCGTCGATTGCGGCGCGATCCAGGCCGTATTTCTCGCAGGCGGCGTCGCCGAACACGCCCATGGCCTTGCCGTCGTACGGGTTGGTCAGACCGTCCCAGGCCATGTGGTCGAGCATCTCGGTGCTGCCGTAGCGGATGCCGGTGCGCGAGTTGTTGAGCAGGTGCGGGGCATTGGTCATCGACTCCATGCCGCCGGCGACCACGACCTTGGCCGAGCCGGCCTTGATCAGGTCGTGGGCGAGCATGATCGCCTTCATGCCCGAGCCGCAGACCTTGTTGATCGTGGTGCAGCCGGCCGAGGTCGGCAGGCCGGCGTTGAGCGCCGCCTGGCGCGCCGGGGCCTGGCCGAGGCCGGCCGGGAGCACGCAGCCCATGATGACTTCGTCGACCTGATCGGCGGCGACGCCGGCCTGCTCGAGCGCGCCGGTGATCGCGGCGCTGCCCAGGGTCGGGGTCGGGACGCCGGTGAACTGGCCGAGGAAAGAACCGATGGCGGTGCGCTTGGCACCGACGATGACGACATCGCTCATGGCGGAACTCCAAAAACTGTGGCGTAGACGGAGACCGGCGCTTGGGCCGGAACCGCCGGATTATGCGGCGCCATGCTGCACCGCGGCAAATACCGGGGTCCCGGATAACGAAAGACAAACAATTGGTCGTCTCGTGGTCGCGACGAAGCCGGCAGGCAGCTGAACGCTGGTGGGCCGAATCCGGCGATTTCGGGCCGGTCGGCGGCTGGTCGGAGGCGGCTGGGAGCGGGGGGAAGCGGTCGGCGGGCCGGAACCTGGGCTGAAGCAGGCCGGCGAATACCGTCGTAGTGGTGCTTGCCGCTCATATCTCGCTTGGCGAAATCTGCGCGAAAAACCAGCGGTTTCGATTGTCGTTGCGCGCGGCTTGGATTAAAACGAAGGCGACGCGCGGCCGTGTCGCAGGGGTGCGAGCGGCGGGCCGTCCCCGACGGGGAGCTGAGCCATGAAACGATTCGGACCGGCAGCGCGATGCAGTTCGCGGCTGGCGCTGTGTGCGCTGAGCCTGGCCATCCTGAGCGCCTGCGGTGGCGGCGGAGGCGGCGGCGACGCGGTTCGCCCGACACCGCCGCCGGCGAACCCGCCGCCGACCACACCGCCGCCGCCGAGTCCGTCCCAGCCGGCGGTGGACGCCCACCTGGCATTGACCAACACGCGTGCCGCGCATGCGCTCGGCCTGAGCGGGCAGGGCGTGCGCATCGGCGTGGTCGACAGCGGCGTGCGCCGCACTCATCCGGCCCTGGCCGGGCGGGTCGGCCCGCATCTGATCTACACCGATCCGCGCAGCAACAACCACGCCATCGACGACGTCCTCGGCCACGGCACCTATGTCTCGCAGATCGCCGCCGGCACCGCGGTGGGCAACTGGCCCGGCGGCATCGCTCCGGGGGCGAGCATCGTCTCCGCGCGCATCCTCTCCGACGTGCGCCCGAGCGACGACGGCTCCGGCCAGGGCAACGAGGCGCGCGACGCCGGCGGGCTCGACATCGTCTCGCGCGACCTCATGAACGCCGGCGTGCGCATCATGAACAACTCCTGGGGCGGCCTGTACTGGACCGGCGACAACGTCACCGTCAGTTTCATCAACGCCTACAAGCCCTTCATCGACAACGGCGGCCTGGTCGTGTTCGCGACCGGCAACGAGGCCAAGCCGCAGCCTTCCGACAACGCTTCGCTGCCGAGCCAGGGCGCCGGCGCGAACGTGCTCGAACGCGGCTGGATCGCCGCGGCCGCGCTCGACAGCAACACCCCGACCCAACTGGCGAGCTACTCCAACGCCTGCGGTATCGCCATGAACTACTGCCTCGTCGCACCCGGCAACGTCATCGCGACCGGCGTCAACGATGCGGTCGGCAGCCCGACCTACTGGGTCGTCCAGGGCACCTCGTTCGCCGCGCCGCAGGTGTCCGGCGCCGCGGCGCTGGTCTGGCAGGCATTCCCGTACTTCAACAACGACCTGGTGCGGCAGACCCTGCTCGGCAACGCCAAGGACCTCGGCGCGCCCGGCGTCGACCCGGTGTTCGGCCAGGGGCTGCTCGATGTCGGCGCCTCGGTGCGCGGCCCGCGCCGGCTCGACTGGGGCGATGTGCGGGTGTCGTTCGACGGCAGTTCGACCTGGTCCAACCCGCTCAGCGGCGCCGGCGGCCTGATCAAGGAAGGCAGCGGCACGCTGCGCCTGGACAGCGCCACCGCGCATAGCTACACCGGCACCACCGACGTCGCCGGCGGCGTGCTGCGGCTCGCCGACAATGCCTCGACGGTGTCGCCGACGACCGTGCGCGCGGGCGCTACCTTGGTCGGCGGCAACGGCGCGCGCATCGGCAACCGCGTCGACAACCAGGGGGCGGTGCGGGTCGAAGGCGCCAGCCTGCGCGTCGACAGCTACCAGCAATCCGCGGCCGGCCAGTTGCAGTTCTTCATCGGCTCCAAGCTCGAAGTCACCGGCAACGCCAGCCTCGCCGGCAACGCCCACGTGCTCGGGCAGTTGCCGGGCTATACCCGTTCCAGCCGCGAAGTCTTCGTCAACGCCGGCAGCATCAGCGGCGCGTTCGCCTCGTTGACGACCGCCTCCAACGTGTTCCTGGTGGCGGTGCCGGGCTACAGCAGCACCCAGGCCTGGCTCGACATCGTCTCGCTCAACATCACCGCCGCCGCGCAGTCGATGGGCGTGCAGGGCGCCGCGGCCGCGGCCGCCGAACGCGTCGACGGCGCCTTCGACGAGCTCGACCGCAACACCGTCGTCAGCGGCGGCCCCGGTGCGCAGGGCGCCTTCAGCGCCGCGGCCGGCGCCTTGCAGCAGTCGGCCACGCCGGAGATCGCCAAGCGCTCGCTGGCCAGCTTGTCCGGCGAGCTGCACAGCGCCGACGCCGCCTTCGCGATGATGGCGATCGAAGGTAACCGCCGCGCGCTGGAATCGCGTCTGGATGCGCAGTATCTGCATCCGAGCGACGGCGCCTGGGCCGACCGCATCGACGCCCAGCGCGCGACTGCCGGCCGCTTCGACCTCGGCGCGACCGGCTGGATCGTCGGCCACGATCGCCGTCAAGGGGAGCTGCGCTACGGCGCCGCGCTCAGCGAAACCGACGGCTACGCACGCCACGAACTGCGTCGCGACCGCGAGCGCAACCGCCAGGTCGAGGGCCAGTTCTACGCGGCCTGGAGCCGCGGCGGCCACTATCTGCTCGGTCGCGCCGCGCTCGGGCGCATGGACCGCCATCTCGAACGCGAGGTCACGCTCGGTGCCGCCGACTTCGGTGTCGGTACGAGTTACGCCAATCGCTATTTGCAGCTCGATGCGCAACTCGGGCATCGCTTCGAGAGTGCGAACGGCATGATCACACCGTATTTGGGCGTGCAATCGGTGCGCCTGGACCGCGGCGGCTTCGACGAACCCGGCGCCGCCGGCTTCGGCCTCAGCGCCGACGGCTCGACCTTGAGCGCAACGCAGGCGCTGGTGGGCGCGCGGATGCAGCGCGAATGGCGGATCGGTTCGGCCCTGCTGACCCTGGACGGCCGCGCCGAATGGCAGCGGACCTTGGCGCAGTCGGGCGATTTCATCGACGCCCGTTTCACCGCCCTGGACGTGTGGTCGCCGATCGCCAGCGAGCCTTTGGCCCGCGACGTCGGCGTGTTCGGCCTGGGCCTGAGCACCCGCTTCGGCCGCGGCAGCGTGCTGCGCTTCGACTTCGATCAACGCAGGGAGCGGGGCGAGGATTATTTGCGCGCGTTCGCGACGTGGTCGGTGCCGTTCTGAGGGAAGGGCGAGCGGGTCCCCCGGCCACTCTTTGTCGAAGAGAGGGCTTCTGGTGCAGCGTGATGGTTCGCGGCGCTACGCAGGCGGACAAAGCAAATCTCCCCCAGCCCCTCTTTTTCAAAGAGGGGAGTTGATCGGCGCGATCTGGATCCGACGTAACCGCGCCCCAGGGCAGAACGGCCCGCGCAGCGCCACGAACCATCAAACCACCGCAGAAAGGCTCCCCTCTTTGGAAAAGAGGGGTTGGGGGAGATTTGCTCTTAGCGAACAAGCATCCACGACGATGCACCGATGCCACGGACGTACAGAAAAACTGCAGCCCCAAACAAAAACGCCGTCGCAACCGCGACGGCGTTTTGCTTTACCCAAACACCCCGAGATTCAGCTCTTGCCGTCGAACAGCTCGCGGCCGATCAGCATGCGGCGGATCTCGTTGGTGCCGGCGCCGATCGCGTACAGCTTGGCGTCGCGCAGGATGCGGCCGGTCGGGTACTCGTTGATGTAGCCGTTGCCGCCCAGGGTCTGGATCGCTTCCAGCGCCACTTGCACCGCGGCGTCGGAGGCGTGTAGCAGGCACGAGGCCGCATCGACGCGGCTCTTGTAGCCGGCGTCGAAGTCGCGTCCCACCTGATAAGCGAAGGCACGGCTCGACTGCAGCGCGGTGTACATGTCGGCGATCTTGCCCTGCATCAGGCCGAAGGTGCCGATCGCCACGTCGAACTGCTTGCGCTCGCGCACGTAGGGCAGGGCGATGTCGAGCGCGGCCTGCATCAGGCCCAGCGGGCCGCCGGTCAGCACCAGGCGCTCGGTGTTGAGGCCGCTCATCAGCACCTTGACGCCGTGGTGCACTTCGCCGAGCACGTTTTCGTTCGGAATCTCGCAGTCCTCGAACACCAGCTCGCAGGTGTTGGAGCCGCGCATGCCGAGCTTGTCGAGCTTCTGCGCGGTGCTGAAACCCTTCATGCCCTTCTCGACGATGAAGGCGGTCATGCACTTGCTGCCGGCATCCTTGCCCGCGGTGCGCATATACACCACCAGCACGTCGGCCTCGGGGCCGTTGGTGATCCACATCTTGTTGCCGTTGGCGACCCACATATCGCCCTTGCGCTCGGCGCGGCAGCTCATCGAGCCGACCACGTCGGAACCCGCGCCCGGCTCGCTCATCGCCAGCGCGCCCTTCCACTCGCCGCTGCACAGCTTCGGCAGGTACTTCGCGCGCTGCGCCTCGTTGCCGTTGGCATAGAGGTTGGATACGCACAGGTTGGAGTGCGCGCCGTAGGACAGGCCGACCGAACCGGAGGCGCGGGAGATTTCCTCCATCGCCACCAGATGCGCCAGATAGCCCATCTCGCTGCCGCCGTATTCGCCCGGCACGGTCATGCCCAGCAGGCCCATCTCGCCTAGTTTCGGCCACAGGTCCTGCGGGAACGCGTTGTCATGATCGATCTGCTCCGCACGCGGTGCGATCTCGGCTTCGGCGAAACGGCGCACGGCATCGCGCAGTGCATCGATCTCTTCACCCAGGGGAAAACTGCGCATATCAGCCCTCGTAACGAATCAGCGGCCGCCCGTTGAGCGGTTGGATGTTGCGGTTGTTGCGGCGGTAATGGGACAGGAACGCCTGGATCTGCGCCTTCGACATCGTCACCGGCGCGGGCAGCACGTACCACTCCACATTTTCCGACAACGGCGGGGTCGTTAGCGAGCCCAGGTAGTGATAGTAAGCATGCGATTTCGGTAACAGCGCCTCGATATCGATCTCGCGCTGCGCCGGTGCGGCTTCGCGCTTGCCCGGCTTGAGGTCGTCGATCACCTGCTGGGCGACCGGATTGGCGGCGCCTTCGGCATACATCACGCCGACCACGGCCAGGCGTCCGTCCTGGGCCTTGAACACGAAGTGGCCTTCGAGCGGGAAGTGCTTGCCGTCGAGAGTGTGCTCGCTCTGGGCGTGGAAGTGGAACTGGCTCAGGGTGAAATGACGGCCGCGGATGGTCGCCTCGGTCAGGTGAGTGTCCACCTGAACAGCGTGGCCGTTGTCTTCGACCGAGTCGATCGCGCTGCGCGTATGGGTGAATTCCAGGCTCCGCGGCTCGTTGTCGGCGGCCGGGATCGCCGAAGCGGTGACGATGTCGATCGGCGACTGCGCCTTGTCGCGCGCGGCCTGCCACTGCTCCTGGCGCTCGTAGTCCAGGGTTTCGCTATGAGCCTGGGCCGGTCGTGCCGCTTCACCGGCCTGGGCGGCGACGGCGACGGCCATGATCACGACGGTTGCGATGAAATGTTTGCGCATGGCGAGCATCCCGTTCATTGCACGGATTGTGGTGGAAGCCGCGTTAGTGCTGTGACCTGGCGACGCGCCGGCGCGCATTCAGCAAAACGCAGCGGCGGGGCGAACCCCTACCTCAGATACGACGACGGGGCCGATGGGCCCCGTCGTGGTGTGGCTCAGTGGCCGCTGCGGATGCGTCCGCGGAAGCTCGGCGTCGACCGGCCCATCGGCAGCTTGAGCTTGCCGATCGCGCTGATGCGCTCTTCGGCCAGGCGGTCGGCGGCGGTGTAGGTCGGGATGCTGTCGCGTTCGGCGATCTCGAAGATGCGGCCGAGGTTGTGATAGATCGTGCGCATCATGCGCATGGCGCGCTCGCGGTTGTAGCCGTCGAGTTCCAGCGCCACGTTCATCACGCCGCCGGCGTTCACCGCGTAGTCCGGCGCGTACAGGATGCCGCGCTTGGACACTTCGTCGCCGATGGCGTTGTTGGCCAACTGGTTGTTGGCCGCGCCGCAGATGATCTTGGCCTTCAGGCGCGGCAAGGTCTGCTCGTTGACGGTGCCGCCCAGTGCGCACGGCGAGTACACGTCGGCAGGCACGTCGTAGATCTCGTCCAGGCCCACCGCTTCGGCGCCGTACTCGGACACGGCCTTGTCGACCAGGCCCTTGTTGATGTCGGTGACGAAGATCTTCGCGCCGCGCTCCTTGAGCAGCTTCACGAATTCCATGCCGACATGGCCGAGGCCCTGCACGGCGTAGCTGTACTTACCGACTTCCTCGTCGCCGAAGCGCTTGTTCAGCGCCGCCATCAGGCCCTGCAGGGTGCCGTAGGCGGTGAACGGCGAGGGATCGCCCGAACCGCCGTGGACCTGGTGCACGCCGGTGACGTACTCGGTCTCGCGATACACGTATTCCATGTCGTTGACGTCGATGCCGACGTCTTCGGCGGTGATGTAGCGGCCGCCCAGCGAGTCGACGAACTTGCCGAAGGCGCGGAACAGCGCTTCGGACTTGTCGGCGGCCGGGTCGCCGATGATCACGGCCTTGCCGCCGCCGATGTTGAGGCCGGCGACCGCGTTCTTGTAGGTCATGCCGCGGCTCAGACGCAGTACATCGTTGAGCGCGTCCTGCTCGGTCTTGTACGGCCACATCCGCAGGCCACCCAGCGCCGGGCCGAGCACGGTGTTGTGGATCGCGATGATGGCCTTCAGGCCGGCGTCCTTGTTATGGCAGAACACGACCTGCTCGTGGCCGAAGGTGTCGAGGGTTTCGAAAATCATCGGGTGCTCCGGACCGGCGCGGCATTGCGCGAAGCGCTAAGGACGCCTGGTGGTGGTAAGTCGTTGAATGGAAATGGATTCGCCTGTACGCCGCAACCGCAGGGGCCCGCCGTAGGGGCCGTAGTCTAAAGCAATCGGGCAATACGGCTAGGTATTGCAGGGCCGGGGCAATCGTGGCTGGAAACGGCCGTGTGAGGGCTTGCGCAGGCGGGTTTGCGGCCGCTTTCGGCGCGTTCGGCCAGCGCGTCGCGCAGGCGCCGATCGCCATGGCGGACGCGGCTGCGGCTGTCATCGGCGCGACCGACTCGCGCCGCCACAATCGCTGCGCGTCGGCCGGCCCGGGCCGCGACCGAGCCCGCGGCGCGCGCTTTGCCGGTGTTGTCGTTTCGCCGCCGATCCGCGTCGGGCGCCACCGAGCCCGCCGCGTTCGCTGCGGACCTTTGTCCGCCACGGCGCGGCCAGGCCGTTTTCTGCATTGCGAATCGATATTTATCAGGACCCGTCATGGCCATCGCCCGCAAAACCGCGCGCCGCGCACGCACCGGCACCACGCTTCGCCACGAGGCCTTCGAGGAGTCCGAACTCGAAGTCACGCCGAAGGCCGGTGCCGGACGGGTCGCGCGCAGTGCGGCGCGGCGCCGCTTGCTCGATGCGCGTCCGGACACCGCCGATTTTCGCGACCGCATGTTCGAGCCGACCCTGATCGACGTGCCGGTGCGCATTCCGCTGTCGGAGCACCTGAAACTGCGTCTGCCGGTGCTCGACCAGGGCGATGAAGGCGCTTGCACCGCGTTCGGCCTGGCCGCCGTCGCCCACGCTCTGCTGCGCAAGCGCGCGCCGCGCGCCAAGCTGGCCGCGGTCAGCACCCGCATGTTCTACGACATGGCGCGCCGTTACGACGAATGGCGCGGCGAAAGCTATTCCGGCTCCAGTTGCCGCGGCGCCATGAAGGGCTGGCACCACCACGGCGTGTGCACGGACAAGGTCTGGCCTTACCGGTCCGGCACGGCGATGGAGACCTACACCGAAGCGCGCGCCCGCGACGCCGCGCAACGCCCGCTCGGCGCGTATTTCCGAGTCAATCACAAGGATTTGGTGGCGATGCACGCAGCCTTCGCCGAAGTCGGCGTGCTGTACGCATCGAGCGCGGTGCACGAAGGCTGGGACGACCCGGCGCGCGGCCGCATCGTCTGGGCGCAGCAGGAACTCGCCGGCTATCACGCCTTCGCCATCGTCGGTTACGACGAAGGCGGCTTCTGGATCCAGAACTCCTGGGGCAAGGACTGGGGCCACGGCGGCTACGGCTATATCAGCTACGACGAATGGCTGGAGCGCGGCACCGACGTGTGGGTCGCGCGGCTCGCGGTGCCGGTGCGCCTGCACAAGGCGCAGTCGAGCGCGATCAATCATTCCAGTGTCGCCCGCCAGTCCACCGGCTATTCGCAGGCCGATCTGCGCCCGCACATCGTCAGCCTCGGCAACGACGGCGCCTTGCGCGACGGCGGCCGTTTCGGCACCACCCTCGACAACGTCCGCAACCTGATCCGCGACGACCTGCCGCGCATCACCGCGGGCTGGAACAAAAAGCGCGTCATGCTGTATGCCCATGGCGGCCTGGTGCCGGAGCAGAGCGCGATCCAGCGCGTCGCCGATTACCGCGAAACCTTGCTCGACCGGCAGGTCTATCCGCTCGCCTTCGTCTGGAAGAGCGACGTCTGGAGCACCCTGGGCAACATCCTGCGCGACGTCGCCCGGCCGCGCAGCGAGGGCATCGTCGACAAGGCCAAGGACCTGCTGCTCGATCGCCTCGACGACACCCTGGAACCGCTGGCGCGCGTCGCCGGGGGCAAGCTGCTGTGGGACGAGATGAAGGAAAACGCCTTGCTCGCCACCACCGCACGCGTGGCGCTGGCCAACGGCGGCGCCCAGGAAGCCGGCGGCGCGGCCTTGGTCGCGCGCCTGCTCGGCGAATGGATCGACCACGATCCCAGTGTCGAGTTGCACCTGACCGCACACAGTGCCGGCTCGGTGTTGTTCGCGCCGCTGGTGCAGTTGCTGACCTGCGACGGCATCGTGCCGGACGGCCCGGCGGTCGGCATGCGCGGCCTCGGCCTGAAGATCGAAAGCGTGGCCTTGTGGGCGCCGGCGATCACAGTCGAGCTGTTCCTGCAGACCTATGCCCCGGCCTTGCGCAGCGGCGCGATCAAGCGTCTGTCCTTGTTCACCTTGACCGACAAGGCCGAGAACGACGACGACTGCGCCGACATCTATCACAAGTCCTTGCTGTACTTGGTCGCGCATGCGCTGGAAACCCAGGCGCGCAGTTGGATCAACCGCGCCTACCGCCACGGCACGCCCTTGCTCGGCATGGCGCGGTTCCTGGAAAAAGGCGGCGAGCAGGGCAATGCCGAACTGCGCGAGCTGATCGACAGCGGCCGCATCGACTGGGTCCAGGCGCCGACCGCGGGCCTGCCGCAGGGTTCGCCCGATGCCTCGACCACGACCTCGCACGGCGGCTTCGAAGACGACCGCGCGACCCTGGCCGCGACGCTCGCGCGCGCGCTCGGCCATGCCACCACCACCGCGAGTTTCGACCTGCACCGGTCCGATGCCGGCAACGCCGACCGCCGCAACGCCATCGCGCGCGCGGTCAAATCCTGAAACATCGAAGGCGCTGCGAAGGAATGCGGCGACAGCGGAAGGTGTGACGCGTCCAATATCGCGACGCGTCACACCCGGCGGAAGTCGCGCCGGCGAGAGCAGCACTCGGCGCAGATCAGCGGTGGGCCCAGTAGCCATCGCGGAAACGCCAGGCCGGCCCATAGGGATGCCAGCGCGGCCCTACGTACACGTAACCGCGGCGCGCCACGACATAGTGGCCGCCGACCCAGCGATAACCGCGGCCGTCCCAGCGCCAATGCCCCGGCGCCCACACATAACCCGGACGCACCCGCACCCGCTCGTAGCGCGGCGGAGGCGGCGCCACCCGCACGTTCACATCCACATACGCACGCGCCTGCGCTTGCGGCGCATGCACGCCTGCGAGCGATGCCACCCCGAGCACCGCCGCCACCATCAAAGGACGCATAGTCATACCGTTCTCCTCGAACCCGGCGGCCACCCGCCGGTACCGAGGACAACGCCGCTGCCGCGGCGGCTGTTGACTTGGCCGCGTCCGACGTTCAGACACGCTTCGGCTTAAGGGTAGGAGCGGCGTCCTACTGTATTTCCTTCGGTCACGAGCGGCGCCCGCGTACCTGCACGATCGCGTCGCTACGGCCTTCCTGCAGGACTTTCCTTGTAGGAGCGGCGTGAGCCGCGACCGCGCCATCGCCCGCACCCGCGTCGCTATCTGTAACCACGCGGTCGCGGCTTACGCCGCTCCTACAAAGGCCGGCAGATCGGAGTAGGAGCGGCGCAAGCCGCGACCGCGTCCCCGCATCATCGCGCCGTCGCCACCTGCAACCGGACGGCGTTCCGCATCGGCCACAACGACTGTGCCAGCCTTCATCTTTGCGTCGTTATCGGGCCTGTACGCGGTCGCGGCTTGCGCCGCTCCTACCCCAAAGCCGCGCGTCCGGACCCGCTCGCGCGCCCACCGTTCGCCCCCGCACGGCCGGCCGCCAGACCGGAACTGCCGCCCGGAGCTACAATACGCACAGCCCGTACTGCGTACCGAGATGCCCATGAGCACGACCGCCGCCAACATTCCTGCCGCACAGCCCGACGCCACGCCGCTGCGTTTCGTCACCGCTGCCAGCCTGTTCGACGGCCACGACGCCGCGATCAACATCATGCGTCGCCTGATCCAGGGGCAGGGCGCCGAAGTCGTCCACCTCGGCCACAACCGCTCGGTCGAGGACGTGGTCCGCGCCGCGCTGCAGGAAGATGCCGACGGCATCGCCCTGTCCAGCTACCAGGGCGGCCACGTCGAATACTTCAAGTACATGGTCGACATGCTCAAAGAGCGTGGCGCCGGTCACATCCGCGTGTTCGGCGGCGGTGGCGGCACCATCACCCCGGAAGAAATCCGCGAACTCCAGGCCTACGGCGTCGAGCGCATCTACCACCCCAACGACGGCATGCACATGGGCCTGGTGGCGATGATCGAAGACGTCATCCGCCGCGCCAGCGAAGGCCGCATTGCCGACACCACGCCGGACAAGCCGGCCGCCATCGACGACGAGATCACCATCGGCAAGATGCTCTCGGCGATCGAAGAGGGCCTGCTCGACGAAACCCAGCTCGCCCACCTGCGCAAGCAGTGGCAGCTCGCCGGCGGCAAGACCCCGGTGGTCGGCATCACCGGCACCGGCGGCGCCGGCAAGTCCTCGGTGACCGACGAACTGCTCAACCGCTTCCTGGCCAATTTCCCCGACATGCGCATGGCGGTGATCTCGGTCGACCCGACCCGCCGCCGCACCGGTGGCGCGTTGCTCGGCGACCGCATCCGCATGAACTCGCTGCGCAGCCCGCGCGTGTACATGCGCTCGATGGCCACCCGCCGCCAGCACTCGGCCACCAACACCGTGCTCAAGGACTGCATCGGCTTCCTGCGCGGCCTGGGCTACGACCTGGTGATCGTCGAAACCGCCGGCATCGGCCAGTCCGACTCGGAGATCGTCGACCTGGTCGACTTCCCGATGTATGTCATGACCAGCGACTTCGGCGCGCCCAGCCAGCTCGAGAAGATCGACATGCTCGACTTCGCCGAACTGGTCGTGCTGAACAAGTTCGACAAGCGCGGCGCCGAAGACGCGCTGCGCGACGTGCGCAAGCAATGGAAGCGTAACCGCGTGGCCTTCCAGACCAAGGACGAGGACGTCCCGGTCTACCCGACCATCGCCAGCCAGTTCAACGACCCCGGCATCAGCTGGATGTTCGTCAACCTGTGCCGTCTGCTGCGCGAGAAGCTGTCGCTGCCGGCCGAGAAGTGGACGCCGGACGTCGACACCTCGCTCAAGGAGCCGCGCGCCACCGTGTTGATCCCCGGCAGCCGCGTGCGTTATCTCGCCGAGATCGCCGAACAGGGCCGCGGCATCAACCGCCAGATCGAGACCCAGGCCGACGTCGCCGACCGCGCGCAATCGTATTGGCAATCCCTGCACGACCTCGACGACCCCGAGTTGCCGAAGCAGCTCGACCTGTACGCAGCCGAAGCCTTGCTGGCTTCGGGCCCTCACCCCGGCCCTCTCCCGCAGGCGGGAGAGGGGGCAGAGCAGAGCACCTCTCCCGCTGGCGGGAGAGGTCGCGCCGCAGGCGCGGGTGAGGGCGGCCCGATCGCCGTCGACCGCACCCTCATCACCCTGCGCCAGCGCTACAACGACGCCGTCCAGTCGCTGAGCTCCGAAGCCCTCAAGCTGCTGCGCGACTGGCCCGCGCGCCTGAAGTCGATCACCGACGACGTCAACGAGTACAAGGTCCGCGACAAGGTCATCCGGGTCGAGAACTACCGCGACTCGCTGAGCCACCAGAAGATCCCGAAGATCGCCGCGCCGACCTACAAGAGCTGGGGCGAGCTGCTGACCTTCCTGCAGAAGGAAAACCTGCCGGGCTATTACCCCTACACCGGCGGCGTCTATCCGTACCGCCGCACCGGCGAAGACCCGATCCGCATGTTCGCCGGCGAAGGCACGCCCGAGCGCACCAACCGCCGCTTCCATTACCTCAGCGTCGGCCAGCCGGCCGCGCGCCTGTCGACCGCGTTCGACAGCGTCACCCTGTACGGCGAAGACCCGGCGGTGCGTCCGGACATCTTCGGCAAGATCGGCAACTCCGGCGTCAACATCGCCTCCCTGGACGACATGAAGAAGCTGTACTCCGGCTTCGACCTGTGCGCGCCGACCACCTCGGTGTCGATGACCATCAACGGCCCGGCGCCGATGCTGCTGGCGATGTTCATGAACACCGCCATCGACCAGCAGGTCGAGAAGTACCTGCGCGAGGACGGCGCCCGCTGGGACGCCGCCCACGACAAGATCGAAGCGATGTTCGCCGGTCGCAAGCGCCCGCAATACAGCGGCCTGCTGCCCGAGACCAACGACGGCCTCGGCCTGGGGCTGCTCGGCGTCACCGGCGACCAGGTCGTCGACGCCGAAACCTACGAAGCCATCAAGACCCGCACCCTCGCCACCGTGCGCGGCACCGTGCAGGCCGACATCCTCAAGGAAGACCAGGCCCAGAACACCTGCATCTTCAGCACCGAGTTCGCCCTGCGCATGATGGGCGACATCCAGCAGTACTTCGTCGACAAGAACGTCCGCAACTTCTATTCGGTGTCGATCAGCGGCTACCACATCGCCGAAGCCGGCGCGAACCCGATCAGCCAGCTCGCCTTCACCCTGAGCAACGGTTTCACCATCGTCGAGTACTACCTCGCGCGCGGGATGAAGATCGACGACTTCGCGCCCAACCTGTCGTTCTTCTTCAGCAACGGCATGGACCCGGAGTACACCGTCATCGGCCGCGTCGCCCGCCGCATCTGGGCCCGCGCCATGCGCGAGCGCTATGGCGCCGACCCGCGCAGCCAGATGATGAAGTACCACATCCAGACCAGCGGCCGCTCCCTGCACGCGCAGGAGATCCAGTTCAACGACATCCGCACCACCTTGCAGGCCCTGTACGCGCTGTTCGACAACTGCAACAGCCTGCACACCAACGCCTACGACGAAGCCATCACCACCCCGACCGAAGAAAGCGTGCGCCGCGCGGTCGCGATCCAGATGATCATCAACAAGGAACTGGGCCTCAACTTCAACGAGAACCCCTGGCAGGGCAGCTTCGCCGTCGACTACCTCACCGACATCGTCGAAGAGGCCGTGTACAAGGAGTTCGAAGCCATCAGCGAACGCGGCGGCGTGCTCGGCGCCATGGACACCATGTACCAGCGCGGCAAGATCCAGGAAGAGAGCCTGTACTACGAGCACAAGAAGCACGACGGCAGCCTGCCGCTGGTCGGCGTCAACACCTTCCTGCCGAAGGACCACGGCGGCGACATCGTCACCGAGATCGAACTGATCCGTTCGACCGAAGGCGAGAAGGGCCAGCAGATCGACAACGTGTTGTCGTACCAGCAGGGCCGCAACGCCTACGCCAGCGAAGGCCTGCGCAACCTGCAGGCCGCCGCGCGCGACCGCAAGAACGTGTTCGCCAGCCTGATGGAAGCGGTGAAGACCCACAGCCTCGGCCAGATCAGCCACGCGCTGTACGACGTGGGCGGCGAATACCGTCGCAACATGTAAGCGCGGCGCATCGCCGACCCCGAACAGGCCCGCCGATGCGGGCCTGTTTTTTTTGGCCTGTTCGATTCGATTGCGAGGGGCTGCGTGGAGTGGCTGCTGCGATAGAAGCCAGAGCAAATCCCCCGGCGCAGCTGCATCCACCTCAAACACGCCACGCAGGCGCCTGCCCCCTTTTTCAAAGGGGGCGATGGTTCTGCCCGGATCTTTTCAAAGGAATGAGTTTGCCCGGGTTCTTTAAAAGAGGGCGAGTTTGCCCGGGTCTTTTTAGAGGGGACGAGTTCTGCCCGTAGTTGCCGTCGCCCCATGCTTTCCCCCCCTTTGAAAAAGGGGGGTAGGGGGGATTTGCCTTTACCAGAGCATGCAATAACTTCCAGTTGCCACCGCCGAAGCCGCTGCCGTAGCCACCCGCCGCAGTTTCTTCCTTTGCAAGCGGCCGCTTTTACCCGTCCAGGCAATAGTTAGCTTCAGCAGAAAAACAAAACACCCGCTCGCCGCACTCTCCACCCATCCAAACGCCGCGCATCGCTCCCAATACAGCGTCAGCCCAATCCGCGACGCATATCACGCCAACCCCACAACGCAGGCTGGCAAACAGCGGCCCGCACGAAAGCCAAAAGCAGCGCCGCCCGCAAACCATCGCTCAGACCGTGCCGCAAGCCCGTTCACGCATCTAAAACCATGCCGGCTTTCTCATTAGGCCGATAGGCGTTCTGCCAAGATCGCCGCGCGTCAAGGTATCGCCGCGCGTTACGTCGCCGGCCGCCATCGCGGCCCGGTCATCTTTCACCCTCATCTTTCAGGAGTGGCCACATGGCTATCCCCCTGCAGCGGCTGCGCGCGTTCGCTCGGCATGCCTGCGTCATTGCTTTGCTGGCGTTGGCGACGACGACCGGCGCTCATGCGCAAACCAAAGCTTCATCGGCAACCAGCACCTTCGGCGATTTCAGCCTCGGCATCGACCCCGGCAACGTGGCCACCAGCCGCGAAAGCTCGGTCTTCGCCTACGTCGTGGTGACCAGCATCGACCGCTTCAGCCGGCCCACCACGCTCAGCGCATCGGGCCTACCCGCGGGCGTCACCGCCAGCTTCTCGCCGGCCGCGATCAGCCCGCCCCCCAGCGGCAATGCGCGTTCCAAACTCACCCTGACCGTCGCAGCCGGGGTGCCGACCGGCACCTATCCCATCACCGTCAGCGGCAGGTACGACAAGCTCGTACGCAGCACCACCGCCAACCTCACGGTCACCGCCGATGCCGGTTTCAAGGTGAGCATCGCCGGCACCCAACACATCACCCACATCGGCGGCAGCAGCCAATTGCCGGTCACGGTCACCGGCAACGGCTTCAACGAGCCGGTGACCCTGGGCGTGAGCGGCTTGCCCGCCGGCGTCACCGCGACCTTCGGCATCAACCCGGTCAACCCGGGCGCCAAGGCGGCGGTGAACTCGACCCTGACCTTCAAGGCCTCCGCGCAAGCGGCGCAAGGCAAGTACCCGCTGACCATCACCGGCACCTCGGGCGCCATCACCCGCAGCCTGCCGCTGGATCTTTACGTCAACCCGCAGCCCGATTTCACCTTGTGGACGGTCGGCCGCAGCCGCGCCCTCGTCGCGGTGACCCAACAAGCAGGCATCAGCGGTTGGTTGGAAATCAACGCACGGCCGCTGCACGCCTGGAACCAGCCCATCGCGTTCTCGATGGAAGGCCTGCCGCCCGGCGTCAACGCCAGTTTCAGCCCGGCGATCGTCAACCCCTACGGCCCCACCAGCATCGCCTTCACCGCCTCCGCCGATGCACCGGCCGGGACTTACGAGGCAGCCGTGGTCGCCACCGCCGCATCGGCGACCCATCGCTTGCCGGTGCAGCTGACGGTGCTGCCCTACATCGACGGCAACCGCCTGGCCAACGACCTTACGCGTGTCGGCCTGACCCTGAAAGCGGGCGAGTCGCTGTTGTTCAACATCATGAAGCCCGAAGGCAGCGCGCCCGATTTCTACCTCAACACCCAGTTCGGCCCCGGCACGGGCGCCGGCACCTTGTACGTGCGCGAAGGCGCACCGCCGACCGACACCGACTACCACTGCCGCACCAGCGGCATCTGGAGCACCTTCTGCCGGGTCGACCGCACCCCGCAGGCCGACTTCCCGGTGACTTACTTCCTGCGTTTGAAGGCCCGCACCGACATGAGCGGCGCCAGCGTCATGGCCACTTACGGCGGTGCCTACGACGGCCGCCCGCGCGCGCAGTTCGCCAACCCGGCCGATTACCTCATCAACGACTACGCCGTGGTCGACAGCCCCTTGACCATTGCCGGCTTGAACGGCAACGGCGGCATCGCGCGCATTGTCTATCGACTCAACCACCCGCACCGGGCCGACCTTAAAGTCGAACTGATCGCACCTGACGGCCAGGCCTATCTGCTGCGCGACCACAGCAACGGCCCGATCAACCCCAGCCTGGAACAGACCCTCGACCTCACCGACAAAGTCGCCAACGGCACGTGGAAGCTGCGCGTCACCGACGACGTGCCGGGTGGCTCGGGCACCTTGCTGCATTGGACGCTGGACTTCTTCCGCAGGGACTGAAGTCGCCAACTCGCCAAGCCCACGCTCAGAACCCCTCTCCCGCTTGCGGGAGAGGGGCAGGGGTGAGGGCGCAGCAGATCGCCGCGCCAGCACGCCGCACCACGCGGCCCGCCATCGCCATGCCCCGAAGCCCCGGCTGCTCGATAATGCGGCCATGACCATCATCCTCACCGACTTCGCCCGCGCCCGCCTGTTCCCGCGCGAGCCGCGCCGCAACACCATCCAGGACATCACCCCCGAACAGTTCGAGCGCCACCTCAACCAGGCGCCGCCGCTGCAGGTGCTCGACGGCTACGCCCCGTTCTGCAAACTGCACGTGCATCGCAACTGGACCAGCACCCGCTGCCTGGCGGTGCCGATCACCGAAGCCAACCGCCACCTGCTGCGCTCGGACTACGACGCCCGCACCAAGGACGAACTGCCGGTGCTGGTGCGCTGGTTCGAAGACCTCGACCCGCCGGTCGCCGAGTACCTCATCGTCATCCTCTACAGCCGCGAACAACTGGCCAAGGAAGGCACCGTCACCGATGCCGACTGGGGCGTGGTCGGCTGCATGTACACCGCCGAACCCGTCGAAACCCCGATGGCCCCGATCACCATGATGCGCAACGCCCTGGGCGTGGAAGAGGGCGGTTCCGGCGTATCGCTCGACCGCGAGGCTTACCGCCGCAGCGTCGCGTTCTGGAGCACGCACGCCAACTGGCGCGGCTGAAGCGCTTCTCGCGGCCAGCGGTTGCAGCGCCGCAGTGTTCGTCGTAAACAGGGCCTCGGTCGACTTCGAACGAGGTGCCCCATGGATCGATATACCGGCGGCTGCTGGTGCGGCAACGTCCGCATCGTGGCCACGGGCCGCCCCTACCGGGTCGGCCTGTGCCACTGCCTCGATTGCCGCAAACACCACGGCGCCCTGTTCCATGCCTCGGCGATCTTTCCCGAAGAGGCGGTCGCCGTCGAAGGCGAAACCCGCGACTACAGAGGCCGCCATTTCTGCCCGAACTGCGGCTCGCCCGTATTCGGCCGCAGTGGCGACGAAATCGAAGTAAACCTGGGCGCATTGGACGCCCCCGATCAGTTCCAGCCGACCTACGAGCTGTGGACCGTGCGCCGCGAATCCTGGCTGCCGCCGTTTCCGCTGCTGCGGCATTACGAACGCAATCGCGAAGGCCTGACTCGCTTCGAGGAATAGGCGGGGGAGGGCCGCTCGGCAGACCACCCCGATCACGCCCTGTACGAAAAAGTCCGCGGCGCCGTCGAGCAACTCGACCGTCACGTCGGCAAGCCCTGGGATCAACAAAGCGAGCGCATGACCGCCAGCGCCCTGGCCCTGGCGGTGGAGAAAAAGTTCGACCCCAAGGACGACATCCGCCTGGTCTTCAACCAACTCAGCGCGAGCCTGGCCCCGGGCGAGATGGTGCACCTCTACCGTGTCGGCCACGCCAATCCCGACCCCGCCGCGCACCTCGCCAGCATGAAGACCGCCGACGCGCTGTCGACCCCGGTGGAAGACCGCTACCGCCAAGTGGAAACGAGGCGGTTGGCGCAGAGCGATCAGACGCAGCGAGAGCAGCAGGAGCAGGCGCGGAGCCAGGGTGTCATGGGGCAGGGTGGGCCCAGGATGATGGGGTGATGAAATCGGATTGGCCGGCATGAGCCAAGTTCTCTAAATCTAGTGGCTGCCAAATTGCGATAGGCCAAAACGGAAAACGATCATGCAGTCGGCCAATCTACAGTGAGGCAGCGCAGTAGCCGTTACACACTATCTGGCCCATTCTTCATATGTAATGCTTGGCAAAATTGGGGCCAGGAGCTGAATGCAACGCTATGGCAAGGAGCGTTCAATGTCAGATGAGGTACGGCCTAAGAGATGTTGAACAAGAGTTCTTCGCAGCAATCCTTGTTGGTCGATCGCACACAACAAGTTTTTGGATGCATGGAATGATTTTCGCTGCGCTAACCAATCGCTATGGAGCAAGGAATGGGAAAGGCGAAGTCAAAGCAAACATCTGAGGCGCTTCTCTGGCCGCTTTTTGACAAGGCAACTGATCTCAGGCGCGAGTACAGAAAGCGAAACTCAAAATTTGAACAGCGGCGCGCAAAGGCGGATGAACTTAACGACTTTCTGGAGCAGGGCTGGCTCTTCCATCGTAAGCTTAAAGGCTCCTATGTAATTCGAAAGGATAGGCCGGTTTCTGAGCGGCTCAAGAATCTTTGGTGGGTTCTATTATATAAGATGGGCTACTCGGAACTGAATTCGGGTCATCAGTTTCGGATACTACTAAAGGGGCGGGGGAAGGAGCCTTCGGAGAAGAATGTTGACGTGTTTGCTTCTGACGACGAGACGGTCGTTGTCACAGAGTGTATTGCGCTCGATAGGCTAAAAAAGAAGAGTCTTCGCGATGTAATCGAAGACTTTTCAGCTAGAAAGGGGGAGATCGCAAATTCTATAAAGTTATTTTACGGAAAGGACTATAAGCCAAAAATTCTGTGGTTCATTGTTACCGAGAACGTGGTTTGGTCAGAGGAAGATGTGGCGCGTGCTGAGGTCGCCAAAATAAGAAGGGTTACAGAGAACGAGTTGCCGTATTACACGCAGTTGGCTGATCACTTGGGCAAAGCTGCAAGATTTCAATTTTTGGCGGAATTCCTTAAAGATCAGGCCATTCCTGAACTTTCCGACACGAAGGTTCCTGCGACGCGTGGAAAATTGGGTGGAAGGTATTTTTACTCGTTTGTTATCACGCCGCGCCACTTGTTGAAGATTTCATTTGTTAATCATAGAACTCTGGATGACCCTGAGGGGCATCCCACTTATCAGCGTTTGATACAAAAAAATCGCCTGAAGGCCATAGGTAAATATATTCAAGATGGCGGAACTTTCCCTAACAATCTTTTGATAAATTTTGCCAAGTCCCCGAGGTTTGATATCCTCCAAAAAGATACTGTCGCCGATGTACATTTTGGAAGCTTGTATCTTCCCAATACTTATAAATCAGCGTGGATAATAGATGGGCAGCATCGTCTTTACGGCTATGCTGGCTTAGGTGACGAATTCCTCGATCAGAAACTCGTGGTGGTCGCTTTTGAGGGAATCTCGAAAGAGCAGGAGGCTGCGATGTTTGTGAGTATTAATCACGAGCAAAAATCGGTTCCTAAAAACTTACTCGATGATCTGGAGGGACAGCTCAAGTGGGGGTCTGATAATCCTGCTGAGCGAATTGGTGCATTAGCAGCCAGATTGATTCACAAAATGAATCGCGACTTGTCAAGTCCTCTATATGGGCGCTTCTCTGCCGAAGGGATAAAAGGAACTCCCAAGGTTTGTCTGACTGTACCTCAGATAAAGCTCGGGCTTAGGCGCTCGGGTCTCCTAGGGAGCGTGATTCAAAAGAACCAGTATGAGCCCGGAGTATTATGCGGACGTACCGATAATGCTTCGTTAGTGCGAGCCCATAAGGTACTAAACTCATATTTTAGATTGGTGGCCGATACTGCCCTTGCCAAGTGGGAGCTGGGACGACCCGGAAAACTTTGCACGAATGAATCTATCCAGGCGCTTACTTTACTTCTCGCTGAAATTATTAATTATATTGAGCATCGTGATGGGGCCTCCTTTCGAACAGAGGGGGAAGTATCGTTGATGCAGGCGGTCAGCGAACTCTTTGGACCGGTACTGGATGGCATCATGGGAGACCAAGCAGATGCTCTGCTAAGTGTGCAGTTTGGTAGCGGCGGTCCGAGAGAACTATTTCATCGATTGGCTAAGCTAATTCGCGAGGCTGAACCAAAATTTAAACCAGCTGGATATGATGATTGGGAGAAATCTCAATCTCAGGAGCTTCGTCGGACTGCGGATGAGCAAATACAGCAAATTAGTATCTTGGTGCAGAAACATATTTTCACCGTGTTTCGCAGAATGTACGGCGAAGATCGTAATGCATACTGGGAAAAGGGTGTTTCAATAAAGGACGTTAAAGCCAAGGCCTATACAAAGTCATTGGAGGAAGATAGTGACAGCCGCCTTCCACTAGAGACTTACTTGGATTTTATCGAGTTGAAGCGTGTTGCTGAATTGAAAGAGAATTGGTTGCTGTTTAAGTCGGTTCTGGATATTCCAGAGCCAGGAGTTAAAGGGCAGGCAAAAAACTTGGATTGGATGGTTCGAATAAATGAGTTGCGCCGCATACCGGCGCACGCAGCGGAGCAAAGGAACTATAAGCCGACAGACTTTTCTTTCATTGACTCGATAGCAACCACTCTTCAAGAGCGGGTTAATTCCTTTGACTATGATTCTGTTGGAGGGCGGGATGAGTAATTCTCAAATTGTTCTGCCATTCCTAAAGTGGGCAGGAGGAAAAAGATGGCTTGCGAACAATTATGGGGAGGTCATCGACCTTCACGGGGCTGTGAGATATGTCGAGCCGTTTCTTGGAAGTGGCGCAGTATTTTTTTCAGTTAATCCAGGAAAAGCTCTTCTGAATGATGCGAATCGTGATTTGGTTGGAGCATATCGCACGATAAAAGAAGATTGGAAGAGCGTCTATTCTTTGCTGCAGAAGTATCATAGAAAACATGACGTGGATTTTTACTACGAAATGCGTAATAAGCGGCCGGTAACCGCTGTTGGGCGCGCAGCTAGATTTATTTATTTGAATCGAACGTGTTTCAATGGCCTTTATCGTGTCAATAAGCAAGGGTGCTTCAATGTCCCGGTTGGCACAAAGTCTTCCGTCGTCTTGGATACAGATGACTTTAGATCCGTCGCCTCTCGATTGAAGTGTGCGAGATTGGTGTCGGGGGACTTTGAAAAGGTGGTTAACGAGTGCGGGGTTGGAGATTTTTTATATGTCGATCCACCTTATACAGTTAAACACAATAATAATGGGTTCGTTAAATATAATGAAAGGTTGTTCTCTTGGTCCGATCAGGAGCGTTTAGCGTCTGCACTAATGCGCGCTGTATCTCGTGGGGCTAGGGCAGTTGTTAGCAATGCGGATCATCCGTCCATAAGAGAGCTCTATAACGGATGTGATCAAATTGTGGCTGAGCGTCACAGTGTCATGGCCTCGGAGTCAGCCCGCAGGAAGAAAACTACAGAGCTGGTAATTTTCTTGCGTTAATTATGTCGGAATCTAACTTTCTACTGATCAAAGACTTATCTTGATCAAAGCCGGTTTGCCAAGAAGGGATCCGCTTGGGTGATGCACCTGTACCTTGAGAGTGCAACTTCATAATTTTGACTCGAAGCGCTTAACAAAGTTTGTCAGTGATACACCGCAAATGGCGCAGTATTCTTTTAGCTGAATCAGATCGATGCGCTGAGTTCCACCCTCAATCTTGCTCACATAAGACTGCGGCTTGCCCAGCGCCTCGGCGCAGGCTGCTTGAGTGAGGCCGGCTGCATTGCGCATTTCGCGGATGAGTTGGGAGAGAACTTCGTTCTCTTTCGTGTAGAGCGTGCTGCTTGACATGTGTGCGGTATCCGAAGGCCCGCACAGATGCTGTATCCTCTTTGAGAATATTCAAAAATAGAATAAAATGCTCCCGTCATGGATCAATGACCTTCGGGAGATGCTCATGCGAAACGGAAGCCGCGTCCCTATCACCACACCTCATAGCTACCTAATGCCCGCCACGGCACAACACGCCCTGACTCAGACTCGCGACCAACTGCGCTTGCTGGCCCAGCTCACCGATCCGCACGGAGAGGGCGACCCAGATGTGGTCTATCTGTCGGCACAGGCGCTAGCTCACTGCTTCGATCGTCTGGCCGACGACTTGGACCGGATAGCCGAGGCTGTCAGCCCATCCGGGCTATAGCGTGTTCCGCCCTGGGTGAGCGCGGTAGTCCGTCGCCCTGGACGGCCAAGCCGAGACCTGAGCAGAATCCAAGCTCGCTCGATCGGAGTTCCTCATGGCAACCCGCACCGTCATCGTCGCAGGCGCAACCGGCCTGGTGGGCAGGGAGCTTCTGTCCGGGCTGCTAGCCGACCCGAGCGTCGCCGCGGTGCACAGCCTCGGCCGCAGAGTGCCGCCAGAGCCGCATCCGAAACTGACGGCGCACGTCGTCGACTTCGCCGCACTGCCTGATCTGCCGCGTGCGGACGAGGTGTATCTGGCGTTGGGCACGACGATCAGGGTCGCCGGCAGCCAGGCCGCGTTTCGTGCCGTCGACTACGAAGCCAACCTGGCGGTGGCGAAGGCGGCCTTGGCCGCGGGCGCCAAGCGGGTCGGGCTGGTCAGCGCGATGGGCGCCGACTCCAAGTCGAAGGTCTTCTACAGTCGGGTGAAGGGCGAGTTGGAGGACGCCTTGGCATCGATGCCGTTCGAGGGCGTGGTCTTCGCCCGCCCATCGTTGCTGGTCGGAGACCGCGAGGTGCTCGGGCAACCGACCCGGCAGGGCGAGGTGCTGGGCTCCGCACTCGGCAAGGTGGTGGGGTTCCTGATCCCGGCGAACTACAAACCCATCGACGCGTCGGCGGTCGCCTCGGCTCTGCTGTCCGCGGCGCCGTCGGCCCAAGGCCGGACGGTCCTGCTGTCCGGTGCGATGCGGCGCTAGGTACTTCGCGGTCGTCAGTTCGTTGCGGTCAACGTGAAAATCCGGTGCGAGCCGGCTCCGTGGCTAAAGCTGCTGTGAGCTGTTGAGCCTCGGATTGCTGTTCGCTCTGGCGCTGATTCACCGTTTCCAGTTGCTGGAACGATGCCTCGACGGGCTTCGCCGTAGCTTGGTCTGTCTTCATATGCGCCCGCAGATGGGCGGGGTCGTTCAGTTCGCCCTGTACGACGAAGACGTTTTCGCCCGGACGCACACCCGGTGCAGCTTGGCTCAGGACGACATGGTCGATGCGCTGCAGGCCATTTTCCTTGGCCAGCACCAATAGGCTTGCGGCCAGCCGCTCGCTGCCCGCATCCGAAGTTTTTCCTATGGCACGGTCCAAGGCCGCCACACCGTCGATGGCTTGCTGGTACAGCTGGTGATCCGGGTGGGCCGGGTCTTGCGCTGTGGTGGGTCCTTGCAGGTGTTTCGACTCTTCCTGCCTTTTCGCGGAATGCTGGATCTCGATGATCTGCTTTTGCGGACCGCTGATGTCGGTCAGATAGAAGGGGCCATCGCGCATCGGCCCTAGGTCGAACGTGTGGGCTTGCAGCTTTTGCGGATCGATGCCCAGCGATTTCAGATCCAGTTCCGCGCCGGTCGGCGATCGGTCCGGATCGAGTCTGCGTGCATCGAACTCTTTCTGTGCAATTATCGAGATTGCGTAGGCCGCTGAGTCGTACCGGTACTCGCCCTTTGTGCGAACGATATCGTAGAAGCAGCTGGCCACGGCTTCGATATTCTGAGCATCAACTGGGATTGTTCCGGTGCTGGCATCGAAATGTATGCGCGGATCCAACCTCGTGGGTGTCCTCGTCACGCACGAGACAAGGTCTTGCGCGCGGTCCGCAAAAGATTCGCGCGTGACCGGCTGTCCCGCGTTACGCATCCGGTCGGCTAACGTATTCAAGCCGTTCAGTTCGGCCAAGGCTTCTTGCTTGCGATCGTTCTGGATATGGCTTGCGACGATAGCGGTGTAGTCGCGCTTTGCAGTGTTGCTTTGAGCCAGTTCTTGGACCCGTTCGGTGAAGCGGGCCCCGGCAGAGAAGGCATCTGCTCGTTGCATCGCATGAGAAACTTCGTGGCCGATGACGGCCGTGAGGCGATCCAAGGTCGCGCGTGTAGGTTGGCGATCCAACACACGGGGGTTGAGATTCAGTGTCCGATGGGTTGAGTCGTAGCTTCCATCTGCCGAAGCGCCTTCGTCGAGCTTTCGCAGGCGCATTACATCACCCGAGTCAATGACTTGAGTGAGCTCCCGGTTCAACTTGGGAGAGCCGGCGATCGCCTTTGCGATTAGCTCAAGTTGCTGCTTCGAGGCGCCGTTTCTGCCGAATTCGTGGAACGGTGAGTCGTGCCGGTCCATGGATGTCTTCAATCCTTAATGATCATCTCAATCGTGATGGAGTGAATGCATCTAGATTCCTCGGATGTCGCGTGGTAGGTGTAATCCACTAGCAGCGATTGTTGATCCTTCCAGTACTGCCATGCTTGCGGCTTGTTGTCAGGACCTGGGAACTCACCGTCCTGATAGCCTGTCGCCTTCAGTTTGTCGTGCAGGGCTGTCAAGGCGAATATGCATGAGCGGCGCCGGTGCGGATCGTATTGCTTTTCATCCGGTAGGCGGATCACTACTCGCTTGTCGTCGGGGGCGTACTGGTTGAAGCCGAAGGAGTAGGGTGAGCCAGACTCAAGATATCCCTGTGCGTCCCAGGTGCCGTCGACTTCGGTGGCAACTAACTGGAGTTGTGTCAGAGCTTCGACTCGCGCCTTGCTCAGATCGTCTGGGGCTTGAATGCCCTGGATGAGGGCGAACAATTTTTCTTCGAACTCTTTCTTGCTCAGCTTTGGCGCTGAGGCCGGCGCATTGGGTGTGTCTTTCACGGACTGAGCCTTGGGGCTGGAAAGCGATGCAGGCCCATTGGTCTGCGGCGCGGACGCGGAAACCTCCGCTGGAGAGCCGCAGGCGACCAGACCCAAACACAAGATCGCGCAACCGAGTGTGCGTGTGTCGAAAGGGAGCTGGGCGATGAGTCGGGCCATGGACCGGTTCCGAAGAGATGCAAATAGAGTCATGGAACTGGTGCCGGGTTGCAAGAGCAACTGGGAGTTGCGCAATGACTCGGGTTTGTGGGGTTGGTTCTCGGCGTTGTCGATCACGACCGAAATGTGCTCGATGCACTCGATCCCACCGAGATCGAGCGGCTCGGTCGGGTAAAGATCGACGTAGCCCAGCCGACCTATGTCGCCGGCATCGATGGCTCGGGTGATCTCATGGTTCAGCTTGGGCGAGCTAGCGATGGTTTTGGCGATAAGCTCGAGCTGTTGTTTGGAAACGCCGTTTCTGCCGAACTCGTGGAAGAGCGATTCGTGCCGATCCATGGCGGTGTTTAGTCCTCAATGATCATCTCGATCGTGACGGCATGCACGCATGCGGTCTGATCGCCTGCGGGCGTGTCATGGTAGGTGTAGTCAATCAGCAGCGATTGCCGGCCTTTCCAGTACTGCCTGGCTTGCGGCAGACCGTCCGGTCCCGGGAATTCGTTGTCCCGATAACCCATGGCTTTCAGCTGGTCGTGCAGGCCGGCCAAGGGCAGCGCGCAGTTATGGCGCCGCTGCGGGTCGTAGCGTTTTTCGTCTGGCAGATAAAGCTGCACTTCCTTGTTGCCGTTGGCATACCGGGTGACATCGAAAGAGTAGCCCGAGCCGGAGTCGAGGACGCCCCGAGCCGACCAGGTGCCCTCGACTTCGGATGGGCCCAATGGAAGTTGTGTTAGAGCCTCGACCCGGGCCTTGCTCAGATCGTCTGGGGCTTGAATGCCCTGGATAAGGGCGAACAATTTTTCTTCGAACTCTTTCTTGCTCAGCTTTGGCACTGAAGCCGACGCATTGGGGGTGTCTTTCACAGGCTGAGCCTTGGCGCTGGAAAGCGATGCCGGTTGATCGGATCGATCGGGCTGCGGTGTGGTGGCCGAGACCTCCGCTGGGGAGCCGCAGGCGACGAGGCCCAAGCACAAGATCGCGCAACCGAGTGTGCGTGTGTCGAAATGGATCTGGGCGATGAGTCGGGCCATGGACCGGTTCAGAAAAGATGCCGCTAGGGTCATGGAACTGGCATCGGGTTGCAAGAGCAACTGGGAGTTGCGTATTTGCTGGGGCCTATCGAATCAGTTCACGGCTCAGTCAATCACGACCGAGATGTGATCGATGCACTCGATGCCGCCGCGAGCGAGCGGTTCGGTTGGGTAGAGGTCGACGTGCACCACTTGCCGGTTCTTGGAGAAGCGCCAGTTCGATGTCTTTCCGTGCAGTCCGGTCGATTTGTCGCTGCGGAAATTGGCGGCGTCCAGCTTGCTGCGCAACTTGTCGAAGGGCAGCGTGCAGTCAGAAGCGCTGTTGCCCTCGCTTTGCTTTCTGGGGATGGCCGCAATCTCCAGTCTGACGTCGTCGACCGCGAATCGCTCGATGCCGATGGCGAATCGCCAGCCCTCGACAGTCGTCCCCTTGGCGTAGGACGCGTCGCGGTTGTCCAGGCGATGCAGACTCAATCCGGTCAGCCCTTCGATGTGTGGCTCTGTGAGGTCTGCTTTGGTGCGGACCCCGTCGATCAAGCTGAAGATGATCGACTCCACTTGCTCGGCCGGCAACTCAGGTGGGATAGGGGAGGCTTGCTTGGGGACCATGGGAGCTGGATGCTCGTTCCGTGCGGCCGGATTCGGTGCGGCAGCGGGCGGTGCCTTGGTGGAGGGTGCAGAAGACGGCGAGGTCGATATGCCAGTAGACGGGCTGCAGGAAACAAGGAGCATGCATACGATCGCGCTAGGCCATGCAGTCGACGGCTTGAACGTCGCGGCGATGTGTCGAGGCATGGTCGTATCCCGGTAGATGCGCTAAGCCTTGTCGATACGCGGCAAAGTTTCAACGGCAACACCCGGTTGCGCATTTTCGGGTTGAAGTGTGTTCTTGGATGCGAAACCGCACGTCACGGGTGCGCAGTCGTTGAACAAGAGCAGCGCAGCTTCGTTGCCGCGTTTTGCAGAAGTCCGAGGTCAGGCTGGAGCAATTAGGCATCCCTCGGTCGTTAGCTGTGCGGTACATGCGCTAACGATCGCTGCTGCATTGCAAAACGCCGGGACTCGCGAGGGGCGCTAGACGAACGGCCGGACCATCCCTGGAGCTGAAATAGGTAGGTAATCCGACCGCTGGTCACCTGAATAGGGTCGCATGAGCACTCCGCGTCTCATCTCTGTCCGACGCCGCGCGGCGCCCGCGTTGTCCCCCATGCCAGCGCCGTGCTCGGACTGCCCCCGAGGCCGCGCTGGCATTCCCCTATGACCAGGACCTGTGTCATGACTACCCATTCGACGTTCCGGCGCGGCCCCAAGCGGTGGGCCGCGGTTTCTCTGATCGCGTTGGGTTTGGCTGCGCTCGCGTTCGCGAGCCGGATCTCGGCGCCTTCGTTCGTGGACACGCATCAGGACGCCGCTGCGAGCGGCTCGCCAGGCGCAGCGGGTGCGGCCTTCGCGCCGAATCCGCTGGCCGCGGCGGCCATGTTGGTAAACGGTGGCGCTTCGCCCGATGGCATGTGGCAAACCCTGCCGGCGGTGCAATTGCCCGAGCGCTTTCCGGCGCCGACCGGCTATGTGCCGCTGACGCTGGACGCGATGATGCTCGAAGCGCGCCTGCGCGGCACGCCGCGCGAAACCTTCGGGCCGATTCCGCCGCAGACGCAGATCTATCTGCCGCGCGCCAGCGGCGGTTTCGTGCAGATTGCCCTGGCGCAAAGCCAGTTGCTGGGGCCGAACCTGGCGGGGCAGTTCCCGCAGATCAAGACTTATGTATTCGAGGACGAGCGCGAAGGCTTCACCGGCCATATCACCGTCGGCACGCGCGGCGTGTTCATCTCGGGCCAGACCGACGACGGCATCCTGCGCGTCGAGCCGGTCGAAACCGCCAATGGCCGCGTCTACCTGAGTTATCGCGATCAGGACCGCACCGACGGCGCCAACGATTTCCACCTGGGCGACGACGATCACCATCACGAGCCACCGGTGCCGCGCTTCTCCGCCGCGCTGGTGTCGCAGCTCAAGGAGAACGCCAAGGTCTCGGCGGGCACGCAGTTGCGGATTTATCGGCTGGCGGCGTCGACCACCGGCGAGTTCTACCAGGCCCGCGATGCGGGCGGTGGCCTGGCCGATGTGTGGTCGTCGATCGTCGCCGATCTGGCCGGTGCCAATGCGGTGTTGGAACCCGAGGTCAGCGTGCGCCTGGTGATTGCCGATGCCAGCGACGATGTGATCTATAGCGATCCGGACACCGACCCGTTCGACAACACCCAAAGCCCCTGCACCTTGCGCGATGCCAATCGCGACAACAACAAGGTGGTGTTGGACGATGCGGACTACGACCTGGGCTTCCTGTTCGCCACGCGCGCGGGCAACGGCGCCAGCGGTTGCGCCTGGTACGTGGTCTGCCAAACCACCAACGACACCCTGCACAAGGGACGCGGGGCGGGGCAGATGGGCAACAACGGCGCCAACAGCGCCAGCGGCTTGCTCGCGCACGAGGTCGGCCATCAGCTCGGCGCACGCCACACCTTCACCGGCGCGGGCGGCAGCTGCACCTTGAACGAGTTCCTCGCCGGCGACAGCGAAAGCGGCTACGAGCCGGGCAGCGGCACCACCCGCATGTCGTACAACGGCAACTGCGATTCGGACGACGTCGACACCTCGGTGATCGGTGCCGGTTCGTACTTCCACTCGCGCAGTTTCGACGAAATCGTCACCAACGTATTCGTCGGCGTCGGCTCCACCTGCGGCACCTTGGTCAACACCGGCAACTCGGCGCCCAACGTGAATGCCGGCGGGGACTACACTATCCCGCGGCAGACCCCGTTCGAACTCAGCGGCTCGGCGACCGATGCCGATGCCTTGACCTACAACTGGGAGCAGTACGACCGCGCGGTGACCCAGCGGCCCATCAACACCGACCCCGGCGACGGCCCGTTGGTCCGCTCGCTGCCCCCGGGCGCGTCCAGCTCGCGCATCATCCCGAACCTGCAGGACCTGCTCGACGGCGTGACCCGCGCTGGCGAAATCCTGCCGCAGGTCGATCGCGAAATGAACTTCCGCCTGATCGCGCGCGACAACCGCATGGGCGGCGGTGGCGTGGCCTATGACGGCATGCACATCCAGGTGGTAGGCGATCCGTTCTTCATCACCTCGCCCAACAGCGGCACCCTGGGCGCCGGCTGCACCGTGCCGTTGACCTGGGAGGTCGGCGGCGGCTCGATCGCACCGCAGGTCAGCGCCTTGTTCTCCAGCGACGGCGGGCAGAACTTCGCCACTACCTTGATAGGTTCCACCGCCAACGACGGTGCGAGCTCGTTCGTGGTGCCCTGCGCATCGGGTTCGGACAACCGCATCAAGCTGCAGTCGGTCGGCAACATCTTCTTCGACATCAACGACCAGGACCTGGGCGTCAGCAACACCGCGCCGAGCGTCGCGGTCAACACGGCCGGTGGCGCGGTGGACGACCAATGCCAGTTCACCGTGCAGTTCACCGCCCAGGCCACCGACACCTGCGGCGTGCTGGCCGGCGATGTCGATGTGGACCTGATCAAGGGCGCGAACAACTTCACCCTGGGTACGCCGACGATCAACATCCAGCAGATCACGTCTACGCAGGTCGGCGTCAGCGGCAGCGTGGTGGTATCCGATCTGACCGGTTCGCCGGCGCAGCTCACCGTCAGCGTGACCGCGCAGGACGGTTGTGGCCTGTCGACCAACGACACCGCGCTGGCGCAGATCGTCGACGACAGCCCGCCGACGATCGACGTCAGCCTCGATCCCAACCAGCTGTGGCCGCCGAACCACAAGATGGTGCCGATCTGGGCCACCGTGGTCGCCACCGACAACTGCCCCGGTGTGAGCTATGTCCTGACCAGCGTGACCAGCGACGAGCCCGACAACGGCGATGCCGACGGCGATACCGTCAACGACATCCAGAACGCCGCCATCGGCACCCCCGACCTGCAGTTCGACCTGCGCAGCGAGCGGGCCGGAAACGGCGACGGCCGCGTGTACACCGCGACCTACACCGCGCAGGACGGTTCGGGCAACGACGTGGGCGACTCGGCTACGGTCGAAGTGCCGAAGAACAAATAAAGCCGTTTGCGTAACGAAAAACGCCGCCTTCGGGCGGCGTTTTTTGTGGAGTTCACAGTCTAGGAAAGTTTCGTTTCTCGCTCGATGCCTCCCCTGTAGGAGCGACGTGAGTCGCGACCGCGAAGTTGTGGCCTCGCGTCGAATCCCAAGCAACCGAGGTTGCAAAGGGTAGGAGCGGCGTCCTACTGGATTTCCTTCGGTCACAAGCCGCGACCGCGAAGTATCCATCTCGCGTTGAATCTCCCTGCAACCGAGCCCACGCAGCATGCCTGTGAGGTTCGGCGCGAGATCGCGACGGCGCGGTCGCGGCTCGCGCCGCTCCTACCCTTTGGGTTGCAGGTGGGGACGGAGCCAGGTGGGATTGCATGGTCGCGACTTACGTCGCTCCTACAAGGATGGGGAGGAGACGTAGGCCGACAAGGAAGGGTGCGCTTTCGATGGATGTTTTCGCTGTAGGAGCGACGTGAGTCGCGACTGCGAAGTTGTGGTCTCGCGCCGAATCCTCAAGCAACCGAGGTTGCAAAGGGTAGGAGCGGCGCGAGCCGCGACCGCGCCGTCACAATCTCGCGCCGAACGGCACAGCCATTCCGCGCCAGCTCGGATTGCAGAGGGATTCGGCGCGAGATTGCCGCAGCGCGGTCGCGGCTTGTGACCGAAGGAAATCCAGTAGGACGCCGCTCCTACCCATGGTCTTTATCAAACCGGCACGTCCGTCGCGTTTCGCTCCCTCGCCAACCAACAATCGACGTCACTTTTGACAGTACCGGCTTCTCATCGGTGCCGCTAACGCTATAAGTCGGGCGACAGGCGCCTGCCTGTCGACAACTAAAGGAGCGTTTCCTCATGGATTTTGGATACCGTCATTCCGCACGTCTCGCCCCGGCCGCGCTGGCCGTCGGCTTGCTGTTCTCGCTGGGCCTCAATGCGCAGCCAACCGGCGGCGACCCCATCGCGGTGTCGTATGCGCAGCAGTTCAAGGTGCCGCTGGCCGAAGCCAAGCGCCGCACGGCGCAGGTGCCGGAGATCGCGCTGTTGGAGCAGCGGCTGCAGCGCGAGTTGCCGGATACGTTCGCCGGGTTGTATATCGAGCACCAGCCGACATACCGGGTGGTGGTGCGCTTCACCAAGACGCCGAAGGCGCTGCTGTCGCGCTACACCCAGGACCCGCTGTTCGTGGCGCAACTGGCGCCGCGCCCGCTGGAGTTGCTGCGCGGGGCGCAGGAGGAACTGGCGGCCCAGTTGAGCCAGTCGGGTGTCGCGTTCGAGTCGGGGCTGGACCTCAAGACCTCGCAGGTCAATCTGTTCGTGCTCGACACCGCGACCGCCTCCAAGCGCCTGTCCGGGCTGATGGCAGTGGCCGACTACATCAAGCTGCACAAGGTGCCGGCGCTGATGACGCCCACGGCGATCGTCGGCGGCAGTCGGGTCGACGGGGCGACATTGCGCTGCACGACCGGCTTCAACGTGGTCAACGCGACGCGCGAACTCGGGGTGATCACGGCCGGGCATTGCGAGAATGCGCTGACTTACATCGGCAGCCCGAACGTGACCCTGGCGTTCAAGAGCGAGCAGAACAGCGGTTCGCTGGACCTGCAGTGGAACAAGCAGTCCGGCGGCACGCCGCAGGTGCAGAGCAACCAGATCAAGCTGGTCGGCGGGCCGCAGGCGACGATGGAGATCACCAGCGTGACGACCTCGGCCAACCTGCCGTTGGGCGCGACGGCATGCAAGAACGGCATTACCACCAACTACACCTGCGGTCAGGTCGCCGACAAGAACGCGCAGGCGATGTACAACGGAGCGGTCGGCACTTTCATCCGCGTGCACAACGCCAGCAACCAGGTGATGAACGACGTCGGAGACAGCGGCGGGCCGGTGTTCGGCACCAACACCGCCTACGGCATCGTCCACGGACGCGGCGGCCCGGGCACGCCGACCCATAACGACCTGTACTTCGTGCCGGTGGATCATTTCTCCGCGCTCGGCGTGTCGGTGTTGAAGGAGGCCTTCAGCCTGGACCGCATACCGAACGTGTCGGGGCCGCACAACGTCGCCTTTCAGGCGCAGGTGTTCTACAAGGGCGTGCCGAAATTCACAGTGCAGCGCAGGACCAAGATCATCAGCTGTCCTTCCGGCTGGACCTGCAACGACTACAACGGCAGTTACACCAGCAATACCGCCTCGCCCTTGACCTTCAATTTCAAGTGCACGACCACCGGGTCGATGCCGACCGCCACCTTCGCCTGGCGCACGACCCTGATCGGCGCGGATGGGGCGACGACCAACGCGATCGACCACACCAGCACCTGCACGGCCCCGACCGTGGCTAACAGTTCGAATGCGGCTCACGGCGACGGCAGTCCGCCGACGATCACGATCGAGCCTTGACCGGCGCTAAGTGAACGACGGCCGGGCGGTCCGGCCGTCGTTTGCGTCTCCGTTAGGCCTTTAGGATCTCCCTGTAGGAGCGACGTAAGTCGCGACCGCGCAGCCACCCGCTCGCGTCGCATCTCCCTGCAACCGAGCATCCCAGGGTAGGACGCCGCTCCTACTCTTGGGGTTGTAAGAGGAGGCGCGGCAAGCTAGTGCTGCGCGGTCGCGACTCACGTCGCTCCTACAGGGGGAGGGGGAACCGCTAGACGGGACGCCCACAAAAAAACGCCCCGGAAACCTCCGGGGCGTTCGACCCATAGTCGCAACCGCGATGGATTACGGGCTGGTGCGCAGGGTCAGCGTGTAGGCCTTCAGGATCGAATTGAGCGGGGTGAAGTAGCTGTTACCGCCCCCGTTGTCGCCCGCGGCGCCGACGCAGTCGCCGCTGCCGCCCGACAGCACGCCCTGGCCCTGGCCTTCGGCGGTGATGAACGAGCCGCCGGAATCGCCGCCTTCGGCGCAGGCGGTGGTGCGGGTCAGGCCGGTCACGGTGCCGTCCGGGTTGCCGTAGTCGTCGGTGTAGGACACGGTGACGTTCTTGCTGCGGATGGCGCCGCAATGCCAGCCGGTGGTGCGGCCGGAACGGCAGACGGCGGTGCCGACGGCGGCTTCGGTGCTGCCGCGCACGGCGACGTCGCCGTTGCCATAGCCGTAGACGCTCGCCGACAGGACGTGGGTGTTGTCGACCCGGACCCAGCCGCGGTCGGGGCCGCGCGCGTTGTCGTCCGGCATGGCGGATGCGGCGAAGGTGCCGACACGCACGCCCGGCTCCCACTGGGAGACTTCGTGATACACGATGTCGCCGACGTTGCCGCAATGCCCGGCGGTGGCGTAGCCCGCGCTGTTGCCCTTGGTGACCGAGAAGCCGATCGAGCAAGCCGAGATGCGGTTGTTGCCGACTTCGCGCAGCACGCCGCGGCCGCCCTGGATGGCGATGCGGCGCTGCGGCGCGTCCTTCAGGGTTTCGAAGCGCACCACGCCCGCATCGAGGCCGCTGCGGGCGACGAAGTCGACGCCGGTGTCTTCGGCGCCCGGAGCGACGCTCACAGTGACGGTGTTGCTGGGCAGGTCGACCGACCAGCTGTACACGCCCTTCGGCGCCTTGGCGCTGCGGTTGAGCAGGCCGTCGAGTTGCGCCTTGGCGGCATTGAGCGCGGCGAGGCTGTGACGGGCGCGACGGGTTTCGACGCCGGCCGCGGCCGGCGCGCTCTTGATCGCGGTGCTGGCGGCGACCACGCCGAAGGAACCGTCGGCCTTGCGCTCTAGCCAGGCGCCGGCGAAGTTGCGGCCGAGTTGCTTGGCGAGGGTTTTTTCCTGCTGCGCGGCAAGGCGTTCGGCCTTGAGGTACTGAACCAACTGCGGGCCGGACAAACGCAGGTCGCGCTGCATGGCGGCCTTCAGCGCGGGAGCGAGATCGTCGGCGGCGACGGCCGCACCGGATACGAACATGGCTGCGGCGGCAGCGACGATCGAGAGGTTGAACTTACGCATTCCAGAAACTCCATGGACGAGTGGGGGCAATCAGATTCGCGGCCGTTGAAGCGCGGCGTTGTCATGCGTGAGGTTGCATCGCATGCAGCGCTTCGTCGGGCCGCATCGATTAGAACGCGACGCGATCTGTTTGCCCTATGCGCGAAATGAGACGTCCTTGTTGGTTCTGTAAATGTTCTTCGGGAAATACAGAAAACATCTTGAAAATAGCGGTTTGCGCACGCTTTGTTGTGACAGTGGATTTCTTTCGTTTGATGCGGAAACGTTGGTCGGAGCTTTCGTGGTCGTCGCTGACCCGTTGTCACACATGCGCGCATCGACCGGTTGCGATGACGCGCGCCATCGATGTATCGATCGCACGTCGTCGTTGAAGTAATGGCGCGGTTGCGGCGCACGCCGGCGAAGCGACAGCCGCCGATTGCGCCGGGCAAAAAAAAGCGCCCCGGAAACCCGGGGCGCTCGGACACCTGTCGCAACCGCGATGGATTACGGCGTGGTCTTCAAGGTCAAGGCATAGGTGCTGAGGATCGAGTTGATCGGGGTGAAGTAGCTGTTGCCGCCGCCGGTGCGGCCCTGGCGGCCCTTGCAGCTGCCGCTGCCGCCCGACAGCACGCCCTGCGCCTGGCCGGCGCCGGTGATGTACGAACCGCCGGAGTCGCCGCCTTCGGCGCAGGCGGTGGTCTGGGTCAGGCCGGTCACGGTGCCGTCCGGGTTGCCGGCGTCGTCGACATAGGACACGGTCATGTTCTTGCTGCGGATGGCGCCGCAACGCCAGCCGCTGGTGCGGCCGGAACGGCACAGCGCGGCGCCGACCGCGGCTTCGGTGCTACCGGCCACGTTGACGTCGCCGCTACCGTAGCCGTAGACGCTGGCCGACAGGGTGTGGGTGTTGTCGACCTGCACCCAACCGCGGTCGGGGCCGGTCTGGTTGCCGTCGGGCATCGACGAGGCGGCGAACGAACCCAGGCGCACGCCCGGGGTCCACTGCGACACTTCGTGGTACACGACTTCGCCGGTGTCGCCGCAATGGCCGGCGGTGGCGAAGCCCAGGGTGGTGCCCTTGGTCACCGGGAAACCGACCGAGCAGGCATAGACGTAGCCGTCGCCCGGGTCGCGCAGATAGCCGCGGCCGCCCTGGATGGCGATGCGGCGCTGCGGCGCTTCGCTCAGGGTTTCGAAACGCACGGTGCTCGCATCCAGGCCGCTGCGCGCGACGAAGTCGACGCCGGCTTCTTCCGCGCCCGGGGCCACGCCCACGGTCACGCTGTTGCTCGGCAGGTCCACCGCCCAGCTGTACACGCCCTTCGGTGCCTTGCCGTTGCGCGCGAGCTGGCTGTCGAGTTGTCCCTTCGCTGCGTTGAGCGCGGCCAGGCTATGACGCGCCTGGCGGGTTTCCACGCCGGCCGCGGCCTTGGCGGCCTTGATCGAGGTGCTGGCGGCGACCACGCCGAACGAGCCGTCGGCCTTGCGCTCGAGCCAGGCGCCGGCGAAGTGGCGGCCGAGCTGCTTTTCCAGAGTCTTTTCTTGTTGTGCGGCGAGGCGTTCGGTCTTCAGGTACTGAGCGAGCTGCGTGCCCGACAATCCCAGGTCGCGCTGCATGGCCGACTTCAACGCGGGGGCGAGGTCGTCGGCGGCGAGGGCCGCGCCGGATACGGTCATGGCTACGGTGGCAGCGAGAACCGACATACTGAACTTGCGCATATCCAAAAACTCCTAAGGCAGAGAGGGATGCGGACAACAGTGGCGGCGGGGCCGGGGCAGGTCGCTGGGGGTGGCAGGCACGAAGCGCTCAGCCGGGCCGCATGGAATAGAACGGGGCCCCGGCGTGGCACCCCTACCTCGAAACTGAGACAAACTGCTTGGTTTCGGCGTGGTCAAGGCCGTTTCCGATTATGAAAATCGTGAACGAAGGGGCGGGCGATGACCTTCTTATGCAAGTGCCGAGCGCCAGTGGGGGACCGGATGTTGCGGGTCGGGGCAGGGGCGCTGGTGCGGTGATCGCATGGGGATGTTTCCGCTGTGATCGGAAGCCGCGCGGTCGCCGCTTGCGTCGCTCCTACCCCTTAGAGCCGGGCTTCCTGTAGGAGCGACGTGAGTCGCGACCCACGCTGCGGGCAGGGTTCGTCGCAGTGGCATTGTCGTGGTCGCGGCTCGCGCCGCTCCTACCCCTTAGAGCGGGGCTGCCTGTAGGAGCGACGTGAGTCGCGACCCACGCTGCGAGGCAGGCTTCGTCGCAGTGGCATTGTCGCGGTCGCGGCTTACGCCGCTCTTACAAAGGCCGACGATCCAAAGGGTAGGAGCGACGCGAGTCGCGACCTCGCAGGCGAAAGATCCGTCGTAATTTCGGTTTCGCGGTCGCGGCTTACGCCGCTCCTACCCCTTAGAACCGGGCTTTCTGTAGGAGCGACGTGAGTCGCGACCCACGCTGCGAGGCAGGCTTCGTCGCAGTGGCATTGTCGCGGTCGCGGCTTACGCCGCTCCTACAAAGGCCGACGATCCATGGGGTAGGAGCGACGCGAGTCGCGACCGCGCAGGCGAAAGATCCGTCGTAGTTTCGGTTTCACGGTCGCGGCTCGCGCCGCTCCTACCCCTTAGAACCGGGCTTCCTGTAGGAGCGACGTGAGTCGCGACCCACGCTGCGGGGCAGGGTTCGTCGCAGTGGCATGGTCGTGGTCGCGGCTCGCGCCGCTCCTACAAAGGCCGACGATACAAGGGTAGGAGCGACGCGAGTCGCGACCGCACAGGCGAAAGATCCGTCGCAGTTTCGGTTTCGTGGTCGCGGCTTACGCCGCTCCTACCCTTGGGGTCGTCGCGCTTGGGAGAACGCGAGCGAAGGGCGCGCGGCCCTTCGCTCGCTGTGGCTCAACGCATCGTGACGAGCCGTGCGATCGCTGCGCGCAGGTCCGGCAGCGGGCCGATCTGGCCGCCACCGCCGGTCTGCGGGGTGCCGGTGGTCATGAGCAGGTCGCGCATCTGCCGCGGGGTGAGGGTGATGCCGCGTTGCTTGGCGATGCCGGACAACGATACCACCGCCGCGGCGACGATCGGCGAGGCGCTGGAGGTGCCGGAGAAGGTCTTGGTGTAGCGCGCGTTGACGCCGCCGTTGTACAGGCCGCCATAACCGGTGCTGGTGACGCAGCGGCCCCAAGCCTGGACGTTGACGCGGCGACCGTAGGTCGAGAACGGTTGCTTGGCGCGTTCGGCGACGGTGTCGCTGCACCAGGTGGTCGAACGCGGGCCGCCGGCGCCGACGATGATCGACCCCGAGTCCGGGCGGCTGCGTGGGAACGGCGAGCCGAAGCAGGCGGTGTTGTCGAGATTCATGTTGCCATTGCCGCCAGCCTGCACCACGTGCACGCCTTTGTTGGTGGCGACGACGATGGCGTCGTACACCGAGGGCGTCCACTCCACCGGCACGTAATTGCTGCAGCCGCTCGGCCCGGCCGCCTGTTGTTCGAGCAGCATCACGTCGCCGGCGCGCAGCGCATTGGCGGCAGTCAGGATGGCGTTGGCCAGGTCGTAACCGCGCTGGGTGTTCATCGCATTGGTGTAATGCGCGCTGGCGCCGCTGACCAAGCCGGTGACGCCGATGCCGTTGTTGTCGGCGACCAGTTCGCCCATCACCGCGGTGCCGTGGTTGTTGTCGTTGAACGGGTCGCTCGGGGTGCCGTTGGCGATCAGCGCGCCGGCGAGGCGCAGCTTGGACAGGTCTTCGTGGTTGGTGTTCCAACTGTATTCGATGTCGAGCACGCGCACGCCGGTGCCGTCGCCGCCGGCGACGGTGCGGGCGTACTGGCTGTCGATGCCGTTCTGCGCCGCGGGCAGTTTGTAGTACTGGTAGTCGTGATAAGCCGGCGAGGCCGGCAGCGGCATCGGCAGCGCCGCCGGGTAGGCGATCTCGACGATGCTCATGGCGTTGAGTTCGTCGATCACCCGCTGGATGTCCTGGCCCGGCCGCACTTTCAGGCGGAACCACTGGCTCAAATCGGGCTGTTCGTTCTGCGCCTGCGGTTGTGCGCTCTTCGACAAGGCCGTGAGCGTGGCCTCGTCGGCACGGAACAAGGGCTCCATGTTCGCGACCGGGCCGGCGCCGCTGGCGAGACTTTCCAGTGCCGCCAGGCGCCCGTATTTCGCCGAGGTCGGGCGTCCGCCCTGCAGGCGCACCTGGCTGTCGCGCACGAATTTGACTTCGATGTACTCGCGCGAATCGTAGCGGCCGAGTTGGGTCTTGGCCGGCTTGGGCATGACCGACAGGGATGCGGGCGCGTGCGACGGCGGTGCGGCGAGAGGCGCGACCGCGGGCATCGCCGCGATCGCCAGGCACGGCAGCAGCAAACGCAGCAAGGGAGCGGATTTCGTGCGTGCAGGTGAGGACTTGGAGCGCATGAGAAAGAATCCTGAGTGGATGGGAGGAGTCGTCATGCGAAGCGACACGCTGTCCGGGCTTCGCGGCCGGTGCGGAGCGGACCGTTAGGCGATCCGGCGGCGAGGATAGTCAGGCGCAATGTGCCTCGACTTGAGACGGATCACGCTTTCAGTGATACGACGCAGTCGGTTTTTTCCTGTGCGTAAACCGGGATCGCGCACACGGCTTGAAGGCGTCGCAATGCGGCCTATGCCCGTTGCGCAGGCTGCGGACGTGTCAGGGTGGCGGGTTGGGTTGGGCCTGAGGCGATGCACGCGGGTGGAACCTTGTGCAGTGCATCGAGACGGCATCGGATGGAGGCGTTCTTGTCTCAGGCGCTGCATCGCGGCCTGGCCGATCGACGCAATGCGGGCGGGGTCCGGTGCGAACAGGACTTCTGGGACGGGTCCGGGCGAGGGCGCTCGCTATAGTGGCGGCACCATTCAGCAGGGATCGTGCCGTGTCCAAGTCCAGCCTCCCGCTCGTCGCTTTGTTGGCCATGTCCACCGCGTCCGCCGGCGCCTTGCACGGCATCCAACCCGACGATATCAACCGCCAAGGCGATGCCTGCACCGATTTCTACGACTACGCCAACGGCGCTTGGCGCAAACAGAATCCGATTCCGGACTACATGGACCGTTGGAGCCGGCGCTGGCAATCGGGTGAGCTCAACAAGGAGCGAGTACGCGACATCCTGACCGAGTTGTCGGCGCGCAAGGATTGGCCGAAGGGCAGTGCGGGCCAGTTGGCCGGCGATTTCTATGCGGCCTGCATGGACGAGTCGCGGGTCGATGCGCTCGGCAGCAAGCCGGTGCAGCCGTGGTTGAGCGAGATCGGCGCCATCGGCGATGGTGCCGGCGTACAGCGCATGATCGGCAAGCTGCACGACGCTGGGGTCGGCGTGCCGTTCGTGCTGTTCGCCGGCGAGGACCTGCGCGAGCCGTCGCAGACCATCGCCCATGTCTACGCCGGCGGCCTCGGCTTGCCGGATCGCGACTACTACCTCAAGCCCGAGCCGCGTTTCGTCGAGGCGCGCGCCAAGTACCTGGTGCACGTGGCCAAGATGTTCGAACTGGCCGGCGCCCCGGCCGAGCAGGCGCAACGCGACGCACAGACCGTGTTCGACTTCGAGAAGCGCCTGGCCGAGGCCTCGCTGGACAACGTGCAGTTGCGCAACCCGAAGCTGCAGGACAACCCGACCGCGTTCGCCGACCTGTCCAAGCTCGCGCCGAGTTTCGACTGGGGCCGTTACTTCGATGCGGCCGGCGTGCCGCGCAACGCGGTCAACGTGACCCAGCCGAAGTTCCTGCAGCAGGTCGAAAAGGAGTTGGCGACGACGCCCTTGCCGCAGTGGAAGACCTATCTGCAGTGGCATCTGCTCAACACCGCCGCCGACTCGCTGTCGCAGCCCTTCGTCGAGGAGAACTTCGCCTTCAACGGCAAGTTCCTGACCGGCGCCACCCAGATGAAGCCGCGCTGGAAGCGTTGCGCCGAGCTCACCGATACCCAGCTCGGCGAAGCGCTGGGGCAGAAGTATGTGGAGAAGTACTTCCCGCCGGAAGCCAAGGCGCGCATGCAGGACATGGTCAAGAACATCCTCGCGGCGATGGACGACACCATCGGCGAGCTGGCCTGGATGGACGACGCGACCAAGAAGAAGGCGCTGGAAAAACGCTCGACCTTCGTCGCCAAGCTGGGCTACCCGGACAAGTTCAAGGATTACCAGGGCGTCGCGGTGAGCCGCGACTCGGCCTGGGACAACCTCGTCGCCGCCTCGCGCTGGAACGTGACCGACAACCGCAGCCAGATCGGCAAGCCCACCGACCGCAGCCGCTGGGGCATGACCCCGCCGACCTCGAACGCCTACTACAACCCGCTGCAGAACGAGATCGTGTTCCCGGCCGGCATCCTGCAGTCGCCCGCGTTCGACGTGAACGCGACCGACGCGGTCAATTACGGCGCCATCGGCGTGGTGATCGGCCACGAGATCAGCCACGGTTTCGACGACCAAGGCGCGCAGTTCGACGCCAAGGGCCGTTTGTCCAATTGGTGGACGCCCGCCGACGGCAAGCAGTTCGCGGCCAAGGGCCAGTGCGTGGTCGACCAGTTCGAGGGTTATTTCATCGAACCCGGCCAGCATCACAACGGCAAACTGGTGCTGGGCGAATCCATCGGCGACCTGGCCGGCGCCAAGATCGCGTATCGCGCTTATCTGAAGTCGCGCGAAGGCAAGGGCCCGGAGCCGACCCTTGACGGCTTCTCGCCCGAGAAACAGTTCTTCATCGCCTGGGGCCAGTTCCGCGGCGACGAAACCCGCCTGGAAACCCAGCGCACCATGATCCAGGGCGACCCGCACCCCGTCGCCAAGTACCGCGTCAACGGCCCGCTGTCGAACCTGCCGGCGTTCCAGCAGGTGTTCGAGTGCAAGGCGGGCGATGCGATGGTGCGGGCGGAGGAGAAGCGGTGCGAGGTGTGGTGAGGGGGCGGCTTCCCCTGTAGGAGCGGCGTGAGCCGCGACCGCGGGACGCGCAGCAGCACATCGCCGCTGTCATTGATCGAAGCGGCGTATTGGCGCGGGGTAGGAGCGGCGCAAGCCGCGACCGCGTCGTTTCGGTCTCGTGGCGTATCGCTCACGTAAGATCTAGATCTAGATCAAACGCTAAAAGCTTCCGCCACTAAAGCGGCGGGTTACTTTCTTTTGTCATAAGCAACAAAAGAAAGGTAACCAAAGAAAAATGCTTTTCTTTGAATCACAGGCCCGCACGAGCGGTGCCTCCGCAGGGATTTTTCATACGGGACATCCCTGTCCCGATGAAAAACGGCCCGCATCCCTGCGGGCCGCCCTCCGGGTCTTCTATGGCCTTCGCTAGTGCCAGGCGACGCACAGCTACGGCAACGCCGCTTCGGGGTAGGAGCGGCGTCCTACTGGATTTCCTTCGGTCACAAGCCGCGACCACGTCGCAACGATCACCCGCGCCGGCGGCCGTAGATCCGCGGTCGCGGCTTGCACCGATGCCGGCCGCAGCCCGGCAGGGTAGGAGCGGCGCGAGCCGCGACCACGCTGTGGCGGTCTCGCGCCGTGTCGATTCCATAGGATCAGGATCAAACGCCAAAAGCTTCCGCCACTAAAGCGGCGGGTTACTTTCTTTTGTCATAAGCAACAAAAGAAAGGTAACCAAAGAAAAATGCTTTTCTTTGAATCACAGGCCCGCACGCTCGATGCCGACGCAGGGATTTTTCATACGGGACATCCCTGTCCCGATGAAAAACGGCCCGCATCCCTGCGGGCCGCCCTCCGGGTCTTCTATGGCCTTCGCGAATATGAAGCTGCGCACAGCAACAGCAGCAACAACAACCCTGCAGCTACGCCGGCTCAAGGGGTAGGAGCGGCGTTCTACTGGATTTCCTTCGGTCACAAGCCGCGACCACGCAGCGACGATCGCCAGCGCCGGCACCTGTAGATTCGCGGTCGCGGCTTGCGCCGCTCCTACTCTAGAGCAGCAACGACGTTGCCGTTGCCGAGCTTTTGATCTGCTTTGCCGCTTTGCTGCTTTGCCGGTCAAGTGGAGACCCAGAGGGCGGCGCACAGGACGTGCGCCGTTTTTCGATAGGACAAGGATGTCCTATCGAAAAATCCCGGCGCCGGCATCGCACTCGTGGCCTGTGCCCTTGCAAGGAGAGCCCTTTTCTTTGGTTAGCTTTCTTTTGGGCTTAGCAAAAGAAAGTAACCCGGCCGCGTCAGCGGACGGAAGCTTTAGATGTTGCTTCATTGCTCTGCAGTAAGAAACGCAGCAACCGCCAGTTGCGCGGTCGCGACTTGCGACCGAAGGAAATCCAGTAGGACGCCGCTCCTATCCCGCGATAGCTCGCGGCTTCGATCGATCACGTCAGCGGTGCGCCCTCTGCGCGTCCCTTGGTCACGGCTCACGCCGCTCCTACAGGGGCTTCGACCGAGCGTCGCGAAGGCGGGGATCTATAGACTTCAGCGCGATGTTGTTCCGCGCCTGCCCTCACTCCTGCATCGGTTGCGTCGGATCAAAAGCGAGCAAATCGCCGGGTTGGCAGTCGAGTACGCTGCAGATCGCTTCCAGGGTGGAGAAGCGGATCGCCTTGGCCTTGCCGGTCTTGAGGATCGACAGGTTGGCCAGGGTGATGTCGACGCGCTCGGACAGTTCGGTCAGGGTCATGCGGCGTTCGTGCAGTTTTTCGTCGAGACGGATCACGATGGCCATGGCTTACACCGTGCCTTCGAGGTCGCTGCGCATGCGCGCGCCCTGTTCGAATACGCGGGCGAGCACGAACAGCAGCAACACCGCCAGCCACGGCGCGAACGAGAAGCCGACGTCGATGTCCATCTTCAACGACGGCGCGGCTTTCGAGGCGCCGTAGACGATGGCGCCGATCAGCAGGCGCAGGCCTTCGCCGGCCAGCACCCACCAGGCGATGGCCTGCAGGCGGCGGCTGTTGTCGGCGATGAAGGGATCGCCGTCGCGCACGCTGTCGACGATCGCCAGCAACGCGCGCAGCACGCGATGGGTGAGGTAGGCGGCGAGGATGCCGATCAGCACGACGGCGCGCAGGGCGTTGTGCAAATGCTCGTAGGTCACGCCGAGGGCCTCGAACAACAGCTTCGGGTTGACCCAGGTCGCGATCAGCAGCGAGGCGATGGCGAAGGCGTAGAGGGCGTTGAGGACGATGAGGCCGCGGATCAACGAGCGGGCCAGGGTGAGGGCGTTCGGAGGGCGGGTCATGGGACGGTTGCCTCTGTCATATCGGTAAACGATATATATAATATCGAAAAACGATATGCAAGTGCCCCGGAGTAGGTCTTTCAGACCTCCCTTCGGCCTGGGCGGTCTGGCCTGGGCGGCTCGCCGGGCCAGGGCCAGGTCCTGGGGAGAGCTTGTCGAGTCCGGCGCCGGCCTTGCCCCTGCGGCGCCTCCGTTCCGGTTTCCGCCACTCAATCGTCGTCGCTGTCCTCGCCCTTGGCCAGCACCTTGCGCTGCATCGCGTCGAGATAGGCATCGGCTTCGGCGACGCTGCTGAAGATTTCGTTCATCGGTACCGCCTTGACCAGGTCGAATACTTTCTGGATCTGCGGTTGCGGGTTGACCACCACCACCTTGCCGCCGCGGGCCGCCAAGGCTTTGCGCGCACGGAAGATCGAGCGGATGCCGGCGGAGCTGATGTATTCCAGGTCGGCGAGGTCCAGTACGAGCGAGGGCACGCTGGCGGCGAGCACCGGCCCCAGTTGGCGGTCGAGTTCGGCATAGCTGGAGGTGTCCAGGCGGCCGGCGAGGTAGACGCGCTGGCTGTGGGCGGTGGTTGGGTCGATCCGGATGGTCAGGTCCATGCGTGGCTCCAGGTTCGAGATGTCGGCATCAGTCGCCGGCAGTGGGTCGTAGCAGCACGATGTGCAGCACGTTGTAGCGGTCCTCGCGTACGTAGGTGGCCTGGTCGGCGAGGGTGCGGATCAGATGCAGGCCGAGGCCGCCGAGCGGGCGGTCGTCGATGTCGGCATCGAGGTCGGGTTCGGCTTGCGACAGCGGGTCGAACGGCGTGCCGTCGTCGCGGAAGCGCAACTCGATGCGGCCGGGCTCGATCGCGAGTTCGAGGCTGACGTCGTGCTCGACGCCGGGCTCGGTGCCGTAGTCGATGGCATTGCACATGACCTCCTCGGTGATTAGCCGCACGTCGCCGATCAGCGCGCTGTCGACGCGGGCCTGGACCAAGGCTTCGTCCACGGCCGCGAACAATTCCGCAAGCCGGGCGCGATCCTGCGGTGCGCGGAACCGCTGTGTTTCCGGCGTGTCCGATGGCGCGCCGTCGTTGCCGGTCCAGTGCAGGGACAGCACGGTGATGTCGTCCGACTGCGGCGCATCGGCGGCGAAGCGATGCACCTCGGCGACCAGGGCGCTGCACAAGGTGCTCGCGTCGGTGCCGCCGCGCAGGGCCGCCAACAGGCGTTCGGCGCCGAAGGCTTGTTGATGGGCGTCGAAGGCTTCGGTGATGCCGTCGGTGTAGGCCACCAGGGCTTCGCCGTTGCGCAGGCGGCCGCGCCAGATCGGATAGTGTTCGTCCGCCACCACGCCGAGCGGTGGGCCCGACGTCAGATCGACGAATTCCGCGCTGCCGTCGGCGCGCAACAACACCGGGGGTTCGTGGCCTGCGCTGGCCAAGGCGAGCTCGCCGCTGCGCGCGTCGATCAGGCCGCACAGCACGGTGGCGAACATGCAGGTGTCGTTGCCTTCGAGCAGGCGTTGCGCGGCTTCCTGCAGGGCGATTTCGGGCGACCCGCCGCGGCCGGCGGCGATCTCCAGCACGGTCATGGTGCGGGCCATGAACAAGGCCGCCGGCACGCCCTTGTCGGAGACGTCGCCGATCGCGAACCACAGCGTGTGGGTGTCGCGCTCGAAGAAACTGTAGAAGTCGCCGCCTACCGCCTTGGCCGGTTCCAGCCGCGCATTCGCCTGCAGGCGCCACTCGTCGGCGCCGAGCACGCGCGCGCCGGGCAGCATCGCCAGTTGGATCTCGCGGGCGATGTCCAGCTCGCTTTCGAGCTTCTGCCGCGCCGTGCTCATGTCCTGGATTTCGACGATCTGGCGCTTGATCGAGCCGCGTGCGTTGTCGAAGGCGCGCGCCATCACCCCGACTTCGTCGCGGCGCTCGGTCTGGTGCAGGGGATAGTCGAATTCGCCGGCGGCGAAATGGCTGGCCGAACCGGTCAGGTCGCTCAGCGGCGTGGTGATGCGCGCGGCCATCCGGCGCACCAGCAAGGTGACCAGCAATAAAGCGATCGATACGATCGCCGCCAGTTGGACGATGGTGCGCTTGAGCGCGGCCAGCAGCGGCTTGTGCGACATCGACACTTGCAGGCCCCAACCGGTGTCGCCGATGGGTTCCAGCACCGAAAACCGCGTTTCGCGGGTGGCCGGCAGCACATGGGTGAACTCGAACCGGCGTCCGCGCGCGTGCGCCGCGGCCATCTCGGTCAGGTCGGTGCGCCCGGCCGCGGCCATGTAGCGTTCGAGCGTGGTCTTCAAGGCGATGTTCGGATCGGCATGCAGGGTCACGGCGCCCTCGGGCGCGAACAGCGCCGGGCGTTGGCCGTGGATGTGGTGCAGCGGTTCGACCAGTTCGGCCCAGCGCGCGATCGGCACATCCAGGCTGACCATGCCCAGGCGCCGGCCGTCCGGCGCGCGCAGCGGCAGGTTCAAGGTGCTCATCCAGTGGCCGCCGGCGGTTTCGTTGAAGTAGGGCTCGGACCACCAGGGCGTGTCGGCGGCGAGCGTGCGCCGGTACCACGGCTGTCGGTGCGCGTCGTAGCCGATGGCGATGAGGTCGCGATTGGTCACGCCGCGGCGGTCGACGCCGACGTAGTACGCCATCGGCAAGCCGTCGGGCAGCACACCGGATTCGAGCGCGATCAAGCCGCCGACGGCGCTGGCATCGGCGTCCAACAGGGCTTCCATCGCCTTGATCGTCGCCTCGCGGTCCAGCGCAAGGCTGTTGAACAGACCGATTATGGCCGCGCCGGTGATGCGCACCGATTCCATCGAAGCGAGCAGGCGGTCGGCGGTCTGGGCGGCTTCGTAGCGGGTCCGCTCCTCGGCGCCGGCGATGATCTGCTGGCGTGCGATCAGGAAGGCGACGACGAAGCCGATCAGCAGCAGCACCCCGACCAACACGCCGAACCACAGCATCAGCTTGGTGCGCAGGCTGTCGCGCCACGACACCGGCGGATGCGCGTCGCGCGCGATCACGCGCGGTGCGGTCGGAGCGGTAATCGACTCAGTCCGGTCCATCGGCGACTCCCAGAGGACAGGGCGAGCATAGCCCCAGCCGCGGCCGAAAAAGCGGGCGGCGCGCACTGTCCCCAGCGGCCCGCAAAGGCGGGCCGGGACTTGGGCGAGCAGCCGCCAGCGACAGGTTCGGGCGGGTCTCGTCGCCTGTATCGGCCTGGTTTACATCGGCCTCGGTTACAACGGCCTTGTCTACATCCGCCTCGTCTACCTCGGCGTCGTCTACATCCTCGACGCCGTCAGCCGCACGTCGGCGTTGCGCCAGGCCTGGGCGAACTCGCGCTGGGTGTCGGTGGCTTCGGCGTTCTTGTTCTGCGCACGCAGGCTTTCGGCCAAGCCATACAGGGACCAGCCGTTGCCGGGGTTGCGCTGCAGCTCTTCGCGATAGACGCGCTCGGCCTCGGCCGGGCGGCGAGCGTCGAGCAGCACCGCGCCGAGCGTTTGCCGTACCGGCGCGTGCCAGCCTGGGGGCTCGTCGTAGGGAATGCGGTCCTCGATCGCCATTGCCTCGCGCAAGGCGGCCACGGCGACGTCGTGCTTGCCGCGCGCCGCGGAGATCTCTGCGGTGACGACGCGTTCGGCGATGCGCGCCGCGTGCGACAGCGGGTAGCGATTCCACACGGTCAGCTTTTCCATCGCCGGATCGGCGGCGAGCGGGCGCAGGGCTTCCAGATGGCGTTGCGCATCGGCCAGGCGGCGCTGCCGCACCGCGGCCATGGCCTGGGTGTAGTGCCAGATCGCGGTGACGTAGGGCAGGTCCGGCGCCGGGTTGGGCGCCTTGGCGATTTCCTCCCAGCGGCCGAAGCGCACGCGTTCGAACCAGGGCGTCATCCAGTAGTGCTGCAGCACCGCGAAGCCGTCCTTGCGCATCAGGTCCTGCAGGTTGGTGCGCTCGGCGGTGGTCTTGGCCGCGGCATGCGCGACCGCGCTGCTGCCTTCCATGCTGGCAGCGAACCACAGGAAGTGGTGGTTATGCGGCACGTAGCCGAGCGGATACACGCCCTGGGTGTTGCCGCGACACAGCTCCAGATAGGCGTCGTCGGCTTCGATGGCGCGTTGGTTGGCGATCACCGCGTCGTGCCAGCGCCCGACCCGCGAATAGATGTGCGCGGGCATGTGCACCAGATGGCCGGAGCCCGGGATCAGTTCGCGCAGGCGGTCGGCCGCGGCCGCGCCGCGCTCGGGCGCGGACGAGGCCTCGACGGCATGCACGTACAGATGCAGGGCGCCGGCGTGATCGGGGTTGCGCGCCATCACCGATTCCAGGGTCGACACGACTTCGGCGGTGCCGCCCTTGGGCCGCTGCTTTTCGTCGTAGTAGTCCCAGGGTTGCAGGTCCATCAGCGCTTCGGCGTGGAAGGTCGCGGCGTCGAGGTCGTCCGGGCGCTGTTGCACGAGCTTGCGGGTGGCTTCGGCATAGGCCAGGTCGAGCGGTTTGCGATCGGCCGGCGGGTTCTGCGCATAGCGCGCCGCCAGTGCCTGGATGAAGGCGCGTTCGCGTTCGCTGGCCTTCGGCGCCAGCGCCTGTGCGCGTTGCAGCCGGGTCCAGGCGTCGCCGTTTTCCTTCGGGTCCATCGCTGCGTTGACGTGCGGGCCGAGCACCAACGCCGCGCCCCACCAGCACATGGCGCAATCGGGGTCGAGTTCGGTGGCCTTGAGGAAAGAGCGTTCGGCGGCGTCGTGGTTGAAGCCGTAGGTCAGCATCAGGCCCTGGTCGAACCAGCGCTGCACCTCGGGGTGTCGGCTGGTGACCGGGAAGCGGTAGTCGCCCAGGCCGTCGAGCAAATGCGCGCCGACCATGGCCAACTGCGGCGGCGACACCGCCGGCTCCGGGGCCGGCGGGTTGTCGGCGGTCGGGCCGGTGTTGCGGCAGGAGGAGACCGTCAGTAAAGCGAGCGCCAGCAAGGCGACGGCGCAAGACAGGACGAGGGGGCGGAACGCGGGCAGCGGCAGGTACATGGGGCCTCCCGGAATGCGCGCGGGCAGCGCGGCAGCCGTGATGGACTTCGGCCAGGGCGGGCACGGCGGCCAGCGTCGCGGCCCCTGGGTGGGGACGGCAATGGCCCGTCGCGCGCTTCGCAACCCCAGGCGCGGCGACAGGCCGGTCGGAACCCGAAGATTAAAGCAGCGGGCGCATTAAGACGGAGTCAGGGACGAGGCCATGAATGAGGCCTGGGGATCGGGCAGGCGACGGACGGCGACCTCGGCCGTCATGCCGCCACGCCTGCGCCAGGTCCGCCAAGTGTTGTTCCAGCAACAGGCGGACCTTCTGCGTCGGTATCGAATGCGTGCGTCCCGGTCCGTATCGGGGGGCCGTGATCGACCGGGAGGAAGGGCAGGTTCACTCGCCGCAGCCACCAACCGGAAGACCTGTGGCCCATCGGTGATGTGAACCCGCCTGTCGTCGACCCGAGTATTCAGCCGGGGGCCTTCGCGCAGGCAGCGGCCTGCGACGACGCATGAAACTCGATCAGCAGCCCCAGGTCGCTTTGGGTCGGCGCCAGGAAGGCCTCGCCGAGTAGCCCACGGTAGCTTGCGAGTTCGGTTTCGTATCCGCGCTCGACTCGCCTTTTCGCCAACCCGATATCGGCCACGGCGATGCTGAGGCCGAGTATCTGGCGACCGCCGCTGCGCAGCGCCTGCGCAGCCACGCCGGGGCTGTCGGGTTGCAGGACGAGCACTCGCTTCTCGCCCACTGGCACGCAGTAGCCTTGCGCCGCTATCTGCGGAATGCGCACTGGCGTAGCGCCGGCGAGGCCCATCCGCTCGAACTGTCTGCGATCGGCGTCGGCGTCCGAGGAGAGCAGCCATAACCCGGTCACTGCCTGGGCACCGTTCGGGTGCTGCGGAGCGATGCGCTCGTCGGAGACACGCCCCGGGGTGGGGTCCAGCGCGGCGTAATCGATGAAGAATAGATTGCTCGAAAGCGGCTGCGGCTCGAACGCGAACAGTCGCCAGCGCGGCGGCCTGGCCGGGCCGTCGCCATCGGGATCGGTGAGCGAGGCGGTGAAGATCGGCGTCGGCACGAACGCCTGTTGCTGCAGGAACTTATGCGCCTGGTCGAGGATCGACGAGCGCAGGCCGAAGGTCCGCGAGCCCGCGCCACCGCGAAGCATGGCCTGGTCGGCCTGCATGCCCGGGTCCAACTCGGCATCCGCCCGTTGCAGGCCGAACACCTCCAGATAGCTGCGATCGGCCATCCGCACATAGCGATTGGCCACGCCTCCGGCACTGCGCCCCGGCCTGACCTGGAAGCCGAGCTTGACCGCCATGACCGCGCTGATCTGGTCGATGTCGCGCCCCCACAGCAGGGCGTGGTCGATCTCGGTGGTGTTCCCGACCGATTCGGCTGCAGTCGCCACCGATGACGCGATACCCAGGACCAGGGCCGACCACAGGACGAACGTGCATGTTGCGCTCTTGCTTGGCTTCAACCTCATTCCCAACCTCCGTGCCTACAGTGCGATGGCAGGCAGGATGCGAGCACGGCCGCCATCGAGGCGAGCACGGACGGCCGCTGCGGAGCATGGGCGGATGAATGTTTGCTGCGCACGATCGCTGCCGCTGACGCCGGAGCAGGGCGCATGCTGCGCGATCCTTCGCAAGTCGTCGTCGCGAGCTTGTCCTGAGCGCGCCGCTTCTTGCGTCAATCGTCCGTGTGGACGCAATGCGGCCTGCCGATATCCGTGGCAGACCCCATTGCGTCCACAGGATTACCCGATCAGCGCTTTAGACCGTGACCGATACCGTCTGATTCCAGACCGCGCCGACCGGTGCGCTGGCGTTGTTGTAGGTATACGGTGTGGTGCCAACGGTGACGGCGAACTTCGCCGGGCCGCCCCAGTTGATGCCGACCATGGTCAGGTCGTACTTGCCCGGCGGCAGGATCGAGTTCAGGTTGACGGCGTAGCTCACCGGGTCGTTGTAGCCGGAGGTGATGTGGAGGATCTCGGAGGTACCGGCTCCGGTCGATGCGACGATGTAGAGTTCGTTGTCGCAGGCGCTTACGTTGATCGCGGTTGCCATGTGGATATTCCCTTTCCGGTGTGAGTGATGCTGCGGAGTGAATGAAACGGTGTTCACTTGTCTGCGGCGGTTGGTCGTCGGGTATTGCGTTCCCGCTGTGCGATTCGGAGAGAGGTGCCATGCATCGTCACCTCCGCGCGAACCAACGCTGCAACCGCAGTATTCGTGAAGGCATTCGTCGAAACGGTTTCAATAAAGGCTCACGCAGGTATCAGTTCCAACGCATTCCGGCGGAAGCAGGGCGCCTTACGGGCCGTCGTTTCCTGCGAGCGCGTTCGGTGCGGCGCGAACGATCCGCGTGACCGGTACGTCGAAGCAGCGGGCCAGCTCGTGAGCGATGCGGAAACGCACGGCGCGGCCGGATTCGGCCCGTTTTATCGTGGCGATGGACACACGGATGTTGCGCCGCCAACAGTCGTCGGCGAGGTCCTGTTGGCTCAACAGGCGGCTTTGCCGTAGCCGACGCAGCAGCTCGCTGTCGAGAACGACCTGTCCCCGGTCCAGCAGCGGCTTTGCGTGGTCCGCAGCGGCGGCATCGTCGTTCCCGGACAAGGCAAGCGCGAGGGCCGATGGCGAGTCGAGCTCGTTGTCTGCGACGGGGTCGGGCAGGATGAAGTAGTCCATTGAGCAATCCTCGCGGGTATGGGGTGTGACCGCGTCCGAGCGGCCTCGCATCGCTGCTCCTTGTCCTCGACGCCCGTCCGAACTGCGACGGATCGAAAGGCTGAATGGATTGCGATGCGTCGACGATCACGTTGACGGCGAAAGCCGCGGCCCGCCTTTCGGAAACCTGCCGGTTCGTATCCTGCTGTTTTGCTGCGCGTTTCTTGTGAAACGGCAGTTGGTCCGCGAATCGGGATTCGCGAGTTGCCGAGGTTCGGCAGGAAACGGGAAGGTTTGCAGGCCGCGAAATCGCGATGAAATTCGCTCGCTCAGTCGATCGGCGGGCGATGAGTCGGGTCGATGACCGCACAACGAGTTGATCGGCCGTTAGCCAAGGTTAGTCAGCGTTAGCGAGGTCGAAAGGATCGGACGACGCACACGGCGTCGCTGTGCGTCGAGTCGGCGCGACCGATGAAGGACGCTTTGGATGGCTTGCGGCAGCGGTTTGTCCGGTGCGCCAAGTGCGGACGACGGTCGCGACTGAGGTCCGATCGGTTCGGTCGCGGGGAGCGGTTCAGCGTCGGGTGCCCAGTACGCCGTCCAACGCCAGTTCGGCCTTGAAGCCGGCTTTGTCGAGCCGCTTGGCCACTTCGCGCGGTACATCGCGGCCGCTGGTGAGTTTGTTCGGGCTGCCGGTGTAGTGGAACAGGCGTCCACCGCGGCGCAGCACCCGCGCCAGATGATCGTAGAACGTCTGCGAGTACAGCTCGCCGGCGATGCCGAATCGCGGCGGGTCGTGGAGCAGGGCATCTACCGAGGCATCGGCGATCCGGGCGATGGCCTGGGACACGTCGGCATGGGTCAGTTGCAGGCGGCCGCCGCTGGCGGCTGCGTCCGGATCGGGCGACCAGGGGTTGAGAGTGCGCAGCCACAGCACGTCTTCGTTCTTCTCGAACGAATGGATCTGGGCGGCGCCGGCTTCGAGGCAGCAGGCGGCGAAATAACCCAGGCCGCCGCAGGTGTCCAGCACGACCTTGCCGCGCGGTTCGACCAAGGCGACCTTGCGCTGCGCATCGTCGATCGGCGAGGCCTTCGAGGTGGGCAGCATCTTGATGCCGTCGATCTCGAAGGTCGGCGCGCCCCATTCGGTCGGCACCAGCTTGATCAGCGAGCCGGAGAAACGCGACACCGGCGCGAAGTCGTCGCCGTCCCAGTGGTAGATCGTGCGGTCCTTGAGCTTGGACGGATACCGATAGCGCTGATCGCGCCAGATCCAGGCTTCCGCTTCCAGTCGCGCCTCGCCGGTCGAACGCCCCAGATCCAGGGAGCCGGTCCAGGTGCCGGTGCCGGCGGCGCGCGCGGCCAGCAGTGTTTCGGCGTCGGGGCGGGTAAGCAGGGGACCGGAGTAATGCGGCACGGCAGGTATTTCCTTGGGACAATGATCGGCAGGCGCGCAGGCGACGAAGCGGGGCGCGCCCGAGCGTGGGACGGAACGATAGCGCGGCAGGCCGATCGCGGCCAAAAGAACCGCCAGGCCTCGGGTTCGGTCGCGGGGACCGCACCAAGCCGCGATCAGGCCGGATAGGCTGGAAACCCGTGACGCCAGGACTTATGCCGGCGGCCATCACGGCCATCTGTGCCAATCCTGGCTGATGACTGCGCCCCCCAAACCAACGGCCTACGACAGGCCGGCCGGGCTGCGCTAGGCTGCGGCCTTTCCAGCGGGGACCGCATATGAAGCCTTCACGTTTGAGCCTGGGCCTGGCGCTTGCCGCCGCGCTGGCTATTCCTTCCGTCCACGCCGCCGATTCCACGGCAAGTTCCGCGGCCGGCGCCGCAGGCAAGGGGCAGCCCCGGCTCGGCAGCTTCGGCGTCGACATGTCGGCGCGCGACACCAAGGTCAAGCCCGGCGACGATTTCAATCGCTATGTCAGCGGCCACTGGCTCGATACCTATCAGCTGAAGGACTACGAGACCTCGTACGGCTCGTTCAACATGTTGCGCGACCAGTCCGAGGCGCAGGTGCACGCGATCATCGAATCGCTGCAGCAGCGCAAGGATCTGGCGCCGGGCAGCGATGCATCGAAGCTGCGCGACTACTACGCCAGCTACATGGACCGCGCCGCCCGCGACGCTGCCGGCATCCGCCCGCTGCAGCCGGTGCTCGACCGCATCGCCGCGATCGACTCGAAGGACGCGCTGGTCGCCGCCTTCGGCAGCACCGACCTCGATGGCACCACCGCGCCGCTGCGTTTCGGCGTCGACCTGGACCGCAAGGACCCGGATCAGTACCTGGTCGGCCTGCGCGTCGGCGGCCTCGGCCTGCCGGACCGCGACTATTACCTCAACCAGGACGCACGCTTCGTCGGTATCCGTACGGCGTATCTGGCGCACATCGAGCGCATGCTCGGTTTTGCCGGGGTGAGCGATGCGAAGGCGCGCGCACAGGCGGTGCTGGCGCTGGAAACCGAGCTGGCCAAACCGCAGTGGGAGCGCGCCAAGCTGCGCGACCGCGACAAGACCTATAACGTCGCGAGCTTCGCCGAGCTGAGCAAGCAATACCCGGGCTACGACTGGGCCGCACAGGTCAAGGCGCAGGGCATGCCGGCGCTGGACCGGGTCAACGTGATCACTCCGAGCGCGGTGCAGCCGGTGCTCGAGACGATCGCCGCCACGCCCTTGCCGGTGTGGCGCGATTACCTGAGCTTCCACGCCGTGCGCAACAATGCGCCACTGCTGAGCCGCGAGATCGACGATGCCTCGTTCGCCTTCACCGGCACGGTGTTGAGCGGTCAGAAGGCCCAGCGCGACGATTGGAAACGCGCGGTGGCGACGGTCGCCGGCAGCGACGGCCTCGGCGATGCGATGGGCAAGCTCTATGTCGAGCGCCATTTCTCGCCGCAGGCCAAGGCCGCGATGCAGACCTTGGTGGAGAACCTGCGTAAGGCCCTGCGCAGCAACATCGAGAAGATCGACTGGATGGGCGAGGGCACCAAGGCCGAGGCCTACCGCAAGCTCGCCAGCTTCCGTCCCAAGGTTGGCTATCCGGACAAGTGGCGCGACTACGGCAGCGTCGCCATCGTCCCGGGCGACCTGATGGCCAATGTCATGCAACTGCGCCGCTACGGCCGTAACGACCAGGTCCGCCGCATCGGCACCCGCCCGGACCGCGACGAGTGGTTCATGACGCCGCAGACGGTCAACGCCTATTACAACTCGACCTTCAACGAGATCGTGTTCCCGGCCGGCATCCTGCAGGCGCCGTTCTTCGATCTCAACGCCGACCCGGCGGTGAACTACGGCGGCATCGGCGCGGTGATCGGCCACGAGATGGGCCACGGCTTCGACGACCAGGGCAGCAAGTCGGATTACGCCGGCATCCAGCGCAACTGGTGGACCGACGCCGACCGCGCCGGTTTCGAACAGCGCACCCAGGCCCTCGGCGCGCAGTACAACGAGTTTTGCCCGTTGCCGGGCCAGTGCGTCAACGGCGCGCTGACCATGGGCGAGAACATCGGCGACGTCGGCGGCATCTCGATGGCCTACACCGCCTATCAGCTCAGCCTCGGCGGCAAGCCGGCGCCGGTGATCGACGGTTTGAGCGGCGACCAGCGTTTCTTCCTGTCGTGGGGCCAGATCTGGAAGGGCAAGTACCGCGACGAAGCGCTGCTCAACCAGATCAAGACCAACCCGCATTCGCCCTCGCAATACCGCGCCAACGGCCCGTTGCGCAATTTCGACCCGTGGTATCGCGCGTTCGAGGTGAAGCCGGGCGACGCGATGTACCTCGCGCCGGACAAGCGCGTGCGGATCTGGTGAGTACGGATCTGGTGAGCTGAGCATCAAGGCGTAGCCCGCGGCCGCGGGCTTCGCCGCACGGCCGATACTTGCGAGACAGCGGGGCAGCTTTCGAGTCCGTCCAGGACGAAGAATGTCTGCCCCGTTGCATTGTCGGCGATGCCGATGCTGGGCCGCGCGACTGGCTTGGCGTGCGAAGGGGCGCGGCGGCGACGCTAGAATGCGCGCGATGGCTTATCTGGGACTGTTCCTCACCGCGTTCGTCGCCGCCACCTTGTTGCCTGCGCAATCGGAAACCGTGCTGGCGGGAATGATCGTGGCCGGCTATACGCCTTGGTTGTTGGTGGTGGTGGCCAGCATCGGCAACGTGCTCGGCTCGACCGTCAACTGGTGGCTCGGGCGCGAAGCGGCGCGTTTCAGCCACCACCGCTTTTTTCCGGTCAAGCCGGCGGCGCTGGCGCGCGCCCGCGCGTGGTACGGCCGTTACGGCAAGTGGACGTTGCTGTTGAGCTGGCTGCCCGTCGTCGGCGACCCGCTGACGCTTGCTGCCGGGGTGATGCGGGAGCGACTGCGAGTGTTCCTGCTGATGGTGAGCATCGCCAAGACCGCGCGCTACGCAGTGCTGGCGGTCGTCGCTGCGCGCTACGCCTGAGTGCGTTGACGGCGGCCCGGGGCGTTGGCGCGATGTTGCTTCGGTGCGCGATCGCTGTTCGTCGACGGGGTGCCGGGTCGTATCCGCAGCCATGCAGGAGCGGTATCTCTGCCATACAACCAAACGCCTTCGGTCCGCATCTACTGTCAAGGCCCACTTGGCAGTCTCGGTTCGCTCAAAGGGGCCTTGTACAATCCGCCCAAGAGGCGCGCGCGGCCTTCGATCGGCCGCTGCCGCACCTGTTCTGTCCAATGTTCTCGCTGCTTCGCGCGCGGGAGGTTCGGCCAGGACGAGGGCCGCCGCACTCGTCGCCGAACTTCATCAGCACAGGGATGTACGCATGGCCGGCTCTATCGCGTTGATGCTGTCGAAGACGGGCGGTCCGCCGTTTCACGGCTCGGTCGGCTACGTCAACGATACGATCGGCAGCATCCTCGCCCGTCATCGCTGGCGGGTGCGTGCGTTCGAGCCGCCGCGCAGCGACCTGGGCGAAGAGGCCATGCTGCCGTTCGCGCTGAGCGCGCGCCTGGCCGCGCTGGATGCATCGTCGGCGTCCGACGTGGCCCTGTTCGACGGCGCCGGCACGTCTATCCGCACGCCCAGCCGCGGTTGGGCGCGGCGCAACCTGATGCTGTATCACGGCCTGGCCTACGGCACCGGCGTGTGGATGACCTCGCGCGACATCGATCTGCATTGCGCGAACTCGCCTTATCTCGAACGCACCCTGCACGCGACTTTCGCCTTTCCCAACTGGCGCCGCCGCAGCTGCCTCAATCCGCACGGCATGCGCGCCCTGACCAGCCTGCAACTGCCGGTGCCCTGCGTCGAAAGCCCCGATGGCCACCCGGGTTTCGGCTACGGTGCCGACATCCCGCCGCAGGTCCTGCGCCGGCTCGAGGGCGACCTGGTCTGGGGGCATGCGTTGCAGCCGGGCAAGCAGGATTGGTTCGCCACCTTGAGCGTGATGTATTGGCTCAACGAACTGCGTGGCGGCCCAAGCGCGAAGGGCATCAAATTGCTGGTCTCGGAGTCGTCGCTGACCCTCGACGCCCGTCGGGCGATGGACACGATGCTGGCCGGGAGCGGCCGCTCCTGCGACGACTACTTCGTGCCGGTGCCGAACCTCAACCAGCGCGCCTTGTTCCGCCTGATGCGGGCCAGCCACTTCGCCCTGGCCTACAACCGGTTTCCCGAGCCGTTCGGTTTCTACGTGCTGGAGTCGGTCCACAACGGTTGCCCGGTCTATACCAACGGCGTCGGCAACAACCGTTTCCTGCTGCCGCCCGGCAACGGCATCACCGTGCTGGAAACGCCGGCGATGGCGGCGCAGGCGGACGGCCGGCAAGACCCGGCGGCGTATCGCTGCGTCGCCGAACGCATCCTCGGCGACCTCGGCCAGCGCGAGGCGATCGCCGGGCAATGCCGGCGCGGGGCCGCGTTGATCAAGGAGCGCTGGTCGGTCGCGGCGTTCGAGCGTAGCTTGCTGGCGGCGCTGGACCGGCTGGAGCATCCTTTGCCGTCCGAGCCGGATTTCGAAACGCTGCAGGTGCAACTGAGCCCGCTGGTGCGTAGTCTGGACCCGAGCGGCCGCAGCCTGAACGACTATGCGAGCACCACGCTGCGGCCGGAGACGGTCGCGCTGGCGACGCAGTTGCTGGGGCAGCGTTGCGCCGACCTGGCTTCGGACGAGATGGAACGCATCGAAGCCGGCCATCGTCTGTTCGCCGGCGGCCTGCTGACTTTGTCGACCGCTCCCGTTTCGCCCTGAGCTGCTTCATTCTTTCCGGCTTCGTCCCCTCATTGATCGTCCCGCCGCTGCCATGCCCACTTCCCTGATCGTTGTCGACGACTTTTTCGAGCACGCGAACGGGCTGCGCGATGCGGCCTTGCGTCTGACGTATCCGGATCAGGAGGGCGCGTTCCCCGGGCGCAATTCGCTGGAACGGATCGAGCTGGACGGCCTGGCCCAGTACGTGTCCAGCATCGTCGGCGAACGCCTCAAGGTGATCTCGCCGCTGGGGTCGCATGCGAAATTCCGCATCACCCTGGGCTCGGACCAGGGTCGCGGCAAGGTTCATGTCGACCCCGGTTATTGGTCCGGCGTGCTCTATCTCAGTCGTCCCGAGGACTGCCGCGGGGGCACCGATTTCTTCCGCCATCGCCGCACCAACACTGATCGCCGCCCGATGAACGAGCGCGAGCTCGCCGAGCTGGGGTATGCCTCGATCGACGAGGCCCACCAGGACATCATCGAGCGCGACGGCCTCGACGACAGCTGCTGGGAGACGACGATGACGGTGCCGATGCGCTTCAATCGCCTGATCCTGCTGCGGCCGTGGCTGTGGCATACCGCCGGGGCGGGCTTCGGCGACAGCCTGCAGAACGGCCGCCTGGTCTATCTGATGTTCTTCGAGGCCGCATAAATCGCGCGAAGCCGGCTGCGGTTCGCCGAGCTCTCTGGCTCCGTCGTTGGTTCCGTCGTGCCGCTTGAGTCGAGTGCTTTACCGAGTCGAGCCCTGCCGAGCAGGGCTTCGACCTGAGGCCCGGTCGGGCCTCGTGCGCTCCTCGTCTTGCCGGTGCCTGCGTACGGCAGAGCCTTACTTGTCGCCTTCCTTCTTGCTGCCCTTGAGCAGGGCCACGATGGCCATGGCGTGGCCTTGCCCGAGTTCGAAGTCCTGCTTCAGCCAGGCGATGATGTCGCCAGCCTTGATGCCCGGCTTCAGGCCCTTGGCGTCGGCGAAACCCTTGCTTTTGGCGAGGGAGCGAAACTGGGCCGGGGTCTTGCCGGTCTTGGTCTGGATATTGTCGAGATAGGCCTGGAAGGACATCGGTACGGCTCCTGGAGTGGTTGGCTGGGGCGGTCGGTTTTCGCCCTTGTGCCAATTCGACGAACGAGGCGCCGACGAATCGACACGGTGTTTGGTTCCGGCGCGAATTTTTTTCGACGGCTCACCGCCTGGCCCTGGCTGCGTGCAGAAAGGCCGAAGCCCGCTTGACCGGCCGCTTCCCGGGCCGGTGCTAAAATACCGGCCTTTCCATCACGCACCAGAGCGAGCGACGCGATGACCGCACCAGCTTTCTACCCGATCGGCACGCCCGGACAAGCCTGGGGCGCGGCGGAAGTCGCGCAATGGCGTTCCAGCCAGGTCCGCCATCGCAGCTACCAGGCCGACGTGGTCAGCGTGATCGAGGGTCTGCGCTCGCGTTTCGATGTGGTCGAGTACGGCCGTCTCGACTATGCCCCCGACGCTTATCCGCTGTTTGCGGTCAAGAGCCGCGACTGGCAGGACGGTTTGCCCTGCATGCTCGTCACCGGCGGCGTGCACGGCTACGAAACCAGCGGCGTGCACGGCGCGCTGGAATTCGTCGAGCGCCATGCCGCCGACTATGCCGGCCGGATCAATCTGCTGGTCGCGCCCTGCGTCAGTCCCTGGGCCTACGAACGCATCCACCGCTGGAACGTCGACGCGATCGACCCGAACCGCTCATTCCGCGAAAACAGCCCGGCCGAGGAATCGGCGGCGCTGATGCGCCTGGTCGCGCCGGTGCGGGCCGAGGTGCTGATGCACATCGACCTGCACGAAACCACCGACAGCGACGAGTCCGAGTTCCGCCCGGCCTTGGCCGCGCGCGACGGCAAGCCCTACGAGCCCGGCGAAATCCCCGATGGCTTCTATCTGGTCGGCGACAGCGAAGACCCGCAACCCGAGTTCCAGCAGGCGGTAATCGCCGCAGTCGAGAAAGTCACCCATATCGCCCCGGCCGACGCCCAAGGCGAGATCATCGGCTCGACCGTGGTCGCGCACGGCGTGATCAATTACCCGGTCAAGTCGCTCGGCCTGTGCGCCGGCATCACCGATGCCCGCTATCGCACCACCACCGAGGTCTATCCCGACAGCCCGCGCGCCACGCCGGAGCAGTGCAATGCCGCGCAGGCGGCGGCGGTGCGCGCGGCCATCGATTTCGCTCTGGCCCACCAGGCCTGAGCGCCGCGGCGCCGGTCTCGGCCGGCGCCGCAAGTTCCGAGGGCCGCCCTCCGCGGCGGCCTCAAGTGGGTAGGGCCCGAGCGGCTCTGGGCCGGCCTGTCCCGGCCCTGCACCGATTTCCGCGGGCGTGTCGATTTCCGCCCTGCTGGTTCGTCGTCCTGACAGGAGCGGGTTTCAAGCGCCGGAGCTTCCGGCGGCCGCGCTCCATCGATGCGACCACCAGGAGACCTGCATGCGCTTTCTTTCGATGATCCGGATCAACGAAACCACCTGCCAACCGCCTACCGAGCAGTTGCTGGCCGACATGGGCAAGTTGATGGAAGAGATGACCCGCGCCGGGGTGCTGATCGGCACCGCCGGTCTCACGCCGAGTTCCGACGGCGTGCGCCTGCGCCTGCGCGGCGGCAAGATCACCGCGACCGACGGCCCGTTCACCGAAAGCAAGGAGGTGATCGGTGGTTATGCCTTGCTGGAGGCGAGTTCGAAGGAGGAAGCGATCGCGCATACGCGCCGTTTCCTGGCGGTCCACGGCGATGCCTGGGACATCGAGTGCGAATTGCGCCAGTTGCAACCCGACGGCGAGTGCGGCGGCGAGCCGATTCGAGTCAACTGACTGAAGTCGATTGATTCGCCGCGACCGAGTCGCTGCAGCCGGAGCAGATGCTGAGCGTGCGCTCAGGGGCCCTGGTCGCCGCTGAGAATCACCCGTACGCCGCGTACTTCATCGGCGGACGCCTCGCGCGGCGCGGCGTCCGCGCGGGTGATGCGGATCCGCACACGCAACGGCGCGTCGCGCACCGCATCGGCGGGCAGCGGCAGGGTATAGGTGCCGGCGCCGCGGCCGGGACGGATGCCATGGGGCGAGATCACACCCAGCCTGCGTCCCGTGTCGAGGCTCACTTCGACCTCGTGCCCGGTGGGGAGCGCGTCCAACTCCACTTCGAGGAAGGCGCGCTCGCCGGGTTTGGGCGCATGCGGCAGCGTCAAACTCATGTAATCGCGGCTCGCCGCGCACCCGCCCTGCACCATCAGCAGGGCGAGTGCGAAGACGACGGCGACGAGGCCGCGAGACATGCCCGATCAGCCGCCCGAGGTGATCGAAACGGCTTTCACCGGCACCGGGTCGGCCGGTTGCGGGCCCGAGGGCACCAGGCGGATGTTCAAGCGGGTGCTGGCGCCTTCGGCGGTGGAGAAGGCCTGCAAGGTCTTGCGCAAGGGCACGGCGAACGTGGCCGAGTGCGACATCGCCATGTTCGGCATGGTCGAGCCGAAGAAGGCGATGGTGCCTGCGTAGTAGGGGCTGTTCGCGTCGACCTGGCCGACCTCGGCCGGCGCGTTGACCAGCACGTCGAATTCGCGCGCGAGCGCCAATCCGTCCGGGCGGTCGAAAGTGACCTCGGCGATCAACGGCGCCGGCAAGGCACCGGCCAGATGGCGTTTCACCAGCGCCGCCGGCAAGGTCACCGAGGCCGCATTCGCTTCGACCGCGCCCTTGATCGAACCGAACCGTTCCGCCGACGCCTGCAACTTCGGCCGCGTCGGCAGTTCGCTGCCGTAGCCCGGGCCGTAGTCGTAGTCGAAGGCGGTCGTGCTGACGTAGTCGCCGGCCTTGCTGGGGCCGACGAAGCCGCCGTCGCCGTCGACGTAGAACAGGAAGGGCTCGTTCAGGAAGGTGTTCGAATCGCTGCCGGTCGGCAGGATCGGCAAGCCGGCCAAGAACTGTTTCTTCGTCCACAGATACCACAGGCGGTCCATGTTCGAGTGGTGCAGATAGAAGATCGGGTCCACCGGCGACAGGAAGTTGGTCATGTTGCCGTAGGGGCCCGGGTCGATCGGGCCGACGCCGCCGATGTAGTTGTGCACCTTGTTGTGCGGGAAGCCTTCGAGGATCGAGAAATGGGTCGAGCCGTCGGGCTGCACCAGATGGGTGGCGGTCTTCGAGCTGGCGAAGCTGTTGCTGATGCTGGGATCGTAGAACAGGGTCGGCGCCAGCCCGGAATCGATGACGTGCGGGGAGACGTCGTAAGTCGTTTTCTCGTCGAGCTTGGGATTGGATCGCGACAAGTAGCGCGCAGCGCAGGTGACCACGAAGGCCTGGTTGCCGGAGATGCCGGTCTTCTGCGCCACGCTGTAACCGGTGACATCGTTCCAGACCTCGTCGAAGGTCGAGTAACCGCGCGACTGCAACTGCGTGCGCTGCGCGGCCGACAGCGAATTCCAATACTTGACGAGCGAGGGCTTGATGAAGGAGGTGAACTTCGCCAGGTTGCCGGTATACGGCGAATAGGCGCCGTCGGTGGGGGTGAGAACACCGTCGAACATGCCCGCGGGGATTTCCGGATGGCGGGTCCAGTCCCAGAACGGCATGGCGAAATTGGGATCGTTGCTGAGCCTGCGGATGGCGCGTTCGAAGTAGCCCACATAACCGCGGTGCCAGACATAGAACCACCAATTGCCGTGCGGGCAATCGAGGAAATGGGTGAAGGCGTTGCGGAACCAGTTGAGCGGATCTTCGGGAGGCAGCTTGAGCATGGCTTCGATGCCGCGCGCGTAGCTGACCAGCATCTTCTGGCCTTCCGGGGTGGCGACGTCGTAACGACGCCAGCGCGCTGCCTTGTCCGGCCCTTCGGCGCCGGCGGCGAGGGCCGAGCCGAACGGCAACATCGAGCTGCCGAGCGCGGCGGCGGTGGTGGTCAGAAATTCGCGACGTGTATAGCGCATCCTGCAGTCCTCCTGGTTCGTGGGCGATCCGTAATCGGCTGCATGGTTTGCCGAGCGCTTTGTTCCGCCTCCTCGAATCGCGTCGATGCGGCTCGGCTTGGATGTCGATGGGCATCGAGCATCGTTCGCGCGGCGGGCATCTTCGAAGTTGGCGGCCATCTTTCGGTCGTTGAACGATGCAGAGCGCTGAGATCGCCGTTCACGGCCGTCGATGCAGCGCTTCTCCGGGATGGACGTAGCGAGGGGAGCGGGGCGGCCAGGCCGGTGACGAAGTCGGGCCGGCGGTCGCAGTTTCGAGCAGGCGGCGGACACGGGTCGTCGCGAAGCGGCCTTCGCTCAACCGCGGCCTGCTGCTGGGTGACGAGGCACCGGTCGGCCTGTACTGGCTCGGCATCGCCATGCGCGGCGAGGCCCACGCTCGATTCAGGCTTTCCGCCTCGCGACCGCCCGCACAGGTGTAGGATGCAGTTCGTAAGCCGTTCCAATCGCGCGTCTCGCCCGACCGATCCTTGATCGCTCGCTTCGCTCCCTTTCACGCGTCACCGCCCTGATCCAGGGGGACGCCTACGTGGGGGCGGCTTTTGCCCGGCTATACCACCCGCAATCTCTCCCTGACCGTAGGCGGCGACGCCTGGGGCTTGCGAGTGTTGAGCGATCTGCAGCAGTTCAGCGATCCCGATGGCCATGGCGAACGCCTGGGCATTTCCACCGCGCAGTGGAGCCTGTTCGGGCAGGTCTGGCCGGCCGGGCAATTACTGGCGCAGGCCATGCACCGTTTCGCCATCCATGGCGAGCGCATCCTCGAACTCGGCTGCGGCATCGGCCTGGCCAGCCTGGTGTTGCAGCGGCGCGGGGCGAACATCGTCGCCAGCGACGTGCATCCGCTCACCGAACCCTTCCTGGCCTACAACGCCGCATTGAATCGACTGCCGGCGGTGCATTACCGGCAATTGCGCTGGGACACGCCGCTGCCCACGCTCGGCCGCTTCGACCTGATCATCGCCAGCGACGTGCTCTACGAGCGCGATCAGGCCGAGTTGATCGGCGACGTCATCGCACGGCACGCCTTCGACGATGCACAGGTGCTGATCACCGACCCCGGCCGCGGCAACAGCGCGCGCTTCACCCGCTTGATGCTGGCGCAGGGCTACTCGGTCGAAGAGCGGCGCTGCCCGATGAACGATACGGACCTGCCTCCGCATCGCGGGCGCTTATTGCATTACAGCCGCGGCGGCGGAAACGGTAACCCGTCGTCGTAAAGGCCCAGGCTTGATCGGGCGCTCGACGCGGCGGTCGATGACGGTTCCGCCGTCTGGGCGCTTCTAGCGATTCACCGCCGGCCCGTTCACCCCGGCATAGCCGTTCGCGCAGCCGGTCGTGCAGGTGGTCGCCAGCATGTTGTAGACGATGCGGCCGGCGTTGGTCTTGGAGCGGAAGTGGCCGATGCCGTTGCTGGTATCGCCGCCGCCGGCGTTGTAGGGGCTGCCGTCGCTCCAGTCCCAATCGTAGGCATAGGCGGTGCTGCCCACGCCGATGTCGACTTGCGCCTTGACATTGCTGGCGGCATTGAACAACGCGCCGCTGCTGCAACCGGCCGAGTAGCTGGTGGTGAAGCACTGCACCTGGTCGTGCAGGCCGGCGGTGATCGTGTAGAAGGCGATCCCGCTGTACATCGCCGGCATGGCGCGTAGGCTGTTGCTGCCGCTGCCGGTCCAGCGGTTATAACCGTAGTAGGCGACGCCGCTGCTCGGGTAAAGGCCGAAGGTGTAGTAGTCGTACGGAAAGACATAGGCCTCGGCGTTGCAGGTCGGCGCATACGGCGATTGATAGCCGGTGCTCAGGCAAGTCTGCAGGCCGCGCAGCCCGCCGCCGATATTGACGAAGCGGCGCACGCTGGCCTGATAGCCGTGGTAGCGCAGCATCGCCAGGGACATCGATGCGCCCAGCGAATGGGTGACGATGTCGACCTGGCTGCGGCCGGTGTAGGTTTTGACCTTGTCGATGAAGGTCTTGAGGATCTGGTACTTCGCCGGCTGGTGATAGTTGTACTGCGGCGAGCTGCGCTCTTCCGCATCCAGATAGGTCACGCCGAACAGCTCGCAGTCGTTATAGCCGCGCGCCTTGAGCTCGTCGTACATCGAATGGGCCGGCGTGGCGTAGCCGGTGACCGCCGCCGGCGGCATGTCGAAGCTGAGCGCGGTGTCGCCGTTGCCGGAGACGAACACGACCGGCGTGCGCGTGGCGATGCAATCGCCGCCCCCGAAGCCACCGCTGCCCACGCCGGGGCTGAAACCTCCCGCGTACTGAGAAGCCGTGCCTTGGCAGGTGTAGCCGTTGTTGCTGCCGCAATCCAGCGCCCGAGCGGAGGAGGGCGCCAGCAGGGCGAGCGCGCCGAGCATGGGCAGCAGCGCCGCCAGCGCCGGGCCCGAGGCAGGGGTGGAGTCGAAGACGGAATCGGATGGACCGAGGCAAACCCACTTCAGCGCAGTGCGGAGCATGAGTGCATCCCTCCCCAGGGTGTCGGCTCGACGGCGACGAACGCCGGATCGGGCCGATGCTGGACCTGTGGGGTGGGCTTGGGTATTGCACCTATGGGCGATGCCGGGCAGCGAAGCGAGGTCAGGTTCGCCTTTCGAGAAGAAGTGAAAGGGGCGCAGCGATATCGATTCGCTGCGCCCCTCCCGATGCGGCCCGCCATCGAAGCTCGGGACGCTTCATCACGCCGCCGAAGCGGCGGCATTCATCAGAACTGCAGGCTCCACTGGTCGATCTTGCCCACGTCGGCGCGGGCGTTGTCGTTGACCAGCAGCTTCCAGGTGCCGTTGGCCGCTTCGCTGGAAGCGTTCACGGTATAGGTCTTGATGATGTTGTCGGCGCTGCCGCCGCTGCGGTTGTGCAGGGTGTAGCGGGTGCCGTCCGGCGCCACCAGGTCGACGCGCAGGTCGCCGATGAAGGTGTGCTTGATGTCGACCGCCACCTTCAGCGTGGCCGGCGCATTGCCGGAGACGCCGCTGACGACGATCGGGCTTTCCACGCTGCGCAGGTCGAGGATCGGGTAGTCGCCGGCGTTCTCGAAGAACGTCTTGCCGCTGACCGCGACCTGCTTGCTGACGCTGTGGCTGGCGCCGTCGTTGTCGGTCACCGTCAGGGTGACGGTGTAGGTGCCGTTTTCGAGATAGGTGTGTTCGGGATGGGCCTGGGTCGACTGGCTGCCGTCGCCGAAGTCCCACAGATGCGAGGCGATGACGCCGTCGCGGTCGGTCGAGGTATCGGTGAAGGCGACCTTGAGCTCGGCGGCGGCCAGGCTGAAGTCGGCGACCGGCGGGTACAGCACCTTCAGTTCGTCGGCGCCGATGTCGACCGTGCGCACGCCGTCGCCGTTGCCGTCGATGACGCGCTTTTCGCCGTCGATGTCGGTTTCGGGCAGGAAATCGGCGGTGGCACCGGCGTCGACGGCGGGCGAGCCGGCGGCGATGTGGTAGTTGCCGGTGGTGGGGGCGACGAATAACGGGTCCGCGGAAAGGTTGCCGTTGATGCCGGTCTGGTCGGCGACGCCGACGTAGTTGCTGGTGTTGTTGAAGACGAGGTTGTTCTTGAACAACGGATGGTTCGCCGGGGTGCCGTTGGTGATCTCGAAACCGACCGCGTTGCTGGCCAGGATGTTGTTCTGGTACAGGTGCAGGGTCGAGTTGACCTGGGCGCTGACCTTGATACCGGTACGGTTGCCGACGATGGTGTTGTTGGACACCTGCGGGCTGTTGCCGCTCGGCAGGGTCATGGTGATGGCCCGGCAGGGGTTGTCGACGATCAGGTTGTTGACAATGTCAGGCGAGGAGCCGTTGACGAAGGTGATCACGCCGGACAAATGCTGGGTGTCGCAGCTGTTGTTGCGGAAGATATTGCGCTCGATCAAGGCAGAGGAGCCGTTGCCGCCGATGGCCGCACCGTAGCCGCCCGCGGTCTGGGTGTTGGTGTCGAAGATGTTGCCGACGATGCTCGGCGAAGCGGCCAGGATGTCGATGCCCGCACCGAAGCTGGCGCGGCCGTTCTTGATGGTGAAGCCTTCCAGGCGCGCGGCCGGGCCTTCGCCGCTGTCGAACACCAACACGTTGCCGCTGTTGCCGCCGTCGATGATGGTCGCCGCCGGGCCGCCCTCGCTGATCACGGTGATGGCTTTGCCGTCGTAATTGAGGCGTTCGGAATAGCTGCCCGGCGATACCAGCACGGTGTCGCCGGCGACGGCGGCGTTGATCGCGGCCTGGATGGTCGGGTAATCCGCCGGGACCCGCAGGGTGGTCTGCGCGGCGGCGGGCAGTGCCAGCGACAGCGCCAGCGATGCGAGGGCGGTTTTTTTCAGTTGCGTATGCTTCATACCTGCTCCTTGGTGTGATGATCGAGAGACCTGCGATGACGCGCCGTGCCCCGATTGCGCGAGCGGACGCGCCCGAGGCCGCTGCGCGGCTGCGAACCTTCGTTTCGGCACGATCGAGAGACCCCGGGGCGACAGGACATGGCCGGCGAGCGAAGCGCTTCGGTCCGGGGCATGTCCTCGTGCACTGTAAGGCAGGGGTGTCGCAGGGGATGAGCCGCAGGGTAGGCGCTCGCGACCGATTCCCTCGCCGCTTCCTTGATGGAGGCGCGGTCGCTGTGGTGGCGCGGTCGCGGCTCGCGCCGCTCCTACCTCTGGGGAGTTGCCGACTTTAGACCATGAAAAAGCCGGGTCCCATAGGAGCCCGGCTTGGTTCGCTTCCAGTGCGTGGCGGTTTACTCCGCGGCGCGGCACTTGGTCAGCTTGAGACCCTGCACGACGGTGCCGACCTGGCCTTCGTTCATGCACTCGAACACCAGGGTCGAGGACTTCTGGAACGGCTGGATCTCGTTGCCCTCGAACTTGGCCTTCAGCGCTTCCTGCTCGGCGACTTCGAAGGCGGTGTCGAACATCGCGCCGTCCTCGGCGATCGCGCCGAAGTAGGTGCCGCCGGGCTCCGAGCCCATGCGCATCAGCTGACCGGAGAAGGCCAACCGGCGCCCGTCGTACTTCTTCCCCGCGGCCTCGGGATTCGCGGCGTATTCGGCGGCGATTTCGTTGTAGCTCAGCACGGTGGTCTGTGCATGGGCGGAAAGAGCGCACAGGCCCAGGATGGCCATGGCCGCGAGGGCCGCCGGTCGAACATGCATATCGATCACCTCCGTATGTGGGCGCGTAGGCTCGATAAGAATGTCGATGCTGTCAAGTTTCGTGCGGCAGCGACTCCGGGCACGAGGCGGTCTCGGCGACCGCGTAGTAACGGGTCAGCCGCACGTCCAGGGCCAACGAGTCCGGCCGATAGGGACGGACCTCGCCGCAGTGGCGCACGGAGGTCAGGTCGAAGCGTTCGTACACGCTGCGATGGAGCGGTGCGCCGCGCGCCTCGATCCGCGACTTGGCTTTCCAGGCGATGCGCCACCCCTGCGGGACCCAGTCCGGGTAGCGATCGAGCATGCGTTGGATCTCGCAATGCTGCATGCCGGCCGCGGAAGGGAACAGGTGCAGGCGGCTGCGGTCGACCCGCAGAGGGTGCGGCAGTTCGGCGGTCTGTTCCAGCATCCACGACAGGGCGATGTCGGACAGCCGCGATTCGTCTTCGTCGTAGCTGCCGCCGATGTCGGAATGGCAGCCGGCGAACCAGACCTGGCGCAGCCACTCCGGCTCGCCGGGCTCGTACGCCACGTGCTGGCCTTTCACGCCCCATTCGACGCGGGCGAAATCGGCGCGGCGCTCGTCGATGGACAGCGCATGGCGTGCGTAACGGACGCGGCGGCCCAGCAGCCGGTCGTAGAAGCCCGAACGCCAGCCGGCGAAGTGCCAGCGAAAATCGCCCGGGTTCGGAAAGTCGCGGATGGAGCGGTAGTGTTGCTTGAACAACTGGTAGACGCCGGCCAGGATCAATCCGCCGAGGTAGGGGACGATGTAGCGCCCCAGATCGAACCCGTACAGGATGGCGCAAGGCAGGACGATGGTCAGCGCGACCAGCAGCGACACCATGATCCAGCGCAGCAGGCCCTTGGCCCCGAGCGCGGCGACGGTGTCGAACACGCCGATGAAATACGGCACGACGTTCGACTGGCCGTCGATGTCGCAGCCGTACTTGAGGCGGAAGCGCCGGGCTTTCTCCTTGCGTTCAGGCTCGTACTTGCCGCGGTCCTTGCCCGCGCCGTGCTCGTAGACCTGCAGTACCGCCTCTCGCGCAACCCGCATCAGGCCGCGGCCGTAGCGCGGGATCGGCTTGCCGTCCGCGCCGTGGGTGGGCACGCCGCACAGGTTGAGTACGCCGCCGACGCAGCGCGCGGTGTAGGCGCCGCGGCTGAAACCGAACAGATAGATGCGGTCGCCGGGCTCGTAGTGTTTCAGGATCGCCGCATAGCATTCGACGATGTTGGTGCTGATGCCGGTGCCCATCGCCGAGCTGAAAAACTTGCGCATGGTGCGCAGGAAACGCAGGCGGACGTGGCCGGCATCGGCGTCGGTGCCCAGGCCGGCGTCGTAGAAGGCGACTTGCTCGGCCGGGTCGATCGGGCTCTCGGGGCCGTTGCGGGTGGCCCGGTACAGCTTGTAGACGTTGCTCAGGCGCTGGTCGGGCCGCAGCCCACCGGCCTGTCCGGTGCCATCGGCGAAGATGAGGATGTTTTTCGATCGGTCCACGGCCGACATTGCGATCTTCCCTGTAGCCCTGTGGCTATGGGTAGGCAACGTGGATCGGGGCGCAGGTCGGCCATGGATCCGCGATCGGGGCCGGCGGCCGCATCGGCAGCGCGCCGGCCCGCGTGCGCAGCGGTTACTGCCTGGCCTCGTCGTCCTTGGCCAGCGGGCGCACGTATTGCAACAGGCTGGCCAGGACTTTGCCGGGTTCTTCCCACTGGATCATGTGCGAGGAGTGCTCGAACCACACGCCCTGCTTGTACGGCGCCTTGACCTGGGCCAGCCAGTCCGCGGTCGGTTGCGACGGCGTGGTGTAGTCGTGGCGGCCCATGAACATCACCACCGGGATCGGGAATTCGCGGACCTTGCTGAAGTCGACGGTCACGAACTCCGGCAGCACGCGGCCGAGGCTGAACTCGTTGCCGCGGTTGACCGCGGCGCGGTCGCAGTCGTTGTACTCGGGCGACAGCAGCGGGGCGCGGTAGAAATACAGCGACTCGTCGCGGTAGGCGGTCATACCGCCGTAGTACTGCGACCACTTGCGTGCGGCGATGATGCGTTCGCGGGTGATCGGCTGGTCGCCGGGGTAGGGTGCGATGGCCTCCATCTCCTTGATCGCCTCGGTATTGCCGCGCGCCTTGGCCTGCTGCATGCCGTAATCGAAGCTGATGCGCTCGTTCTCGCGGACGTTGATGGCCTGGCCCACGCCGAGGTAGGCATGGAACAGGTCCGGCCGCTTCAGCGCCGCGGTCATCGCGACGATGGTGCCCCAACTGTGCCCGGCCAGCACCACCTTGCGCTTGCCGTAGCGCTTGCGCACGTACTCGGCGATCTCGATGGCGTCGTCGGCATAGCGTTCGACCTGCAGGGTGTCGGCATAAGCCTGCGGATCGTGCGAGGCGAAGGTCTTGCCGGCGCCGCGCTGGTCCCAGTTGACCACGGTGAAGAATTCCTCCATCGGACGCTGAAACTGCCACATCGTCGGGATCAGCGGCGAGGCCGGACCGCCGTGGGCGAACAGCAGGATGGGGTTGGCCTTGTCCTGGCCGCGCACGTTGATCCACTGGTCGATGCCGCCGATGCGCACGGCATAGGCTTCCTGGACCCCGTTCGGGGCGACGATGCGGCTGAGGTCCTGGATTACCGCGCGGGCGCGCTCGTAGTCCGAGGTGTTCTTGCATTCCTCGGCCAGAGCGAGGCTGGGGACGGACAGCAGCAGGGCGAACAGGGCGGGCATCGTCTTCATAGGCAGTTTCCGGATCGGTGGTCGACAGGACGGCGCAGCGAGCGGATCGGTGGCGGTACGACGTGTCGGCCGGCCGATGCTTCGTTGCGTGGTGCAAGTGATGCGGCGATGGCGGAAACGGTTGCATCGACGGCGGCGTCGCGCGAGGGGCGATGCCTGCAACGTTCAGACGTGGCCGGTGTTAACCACGGGCCGATGTCGGCCGATGACCCGAGGCCTCATGAGCGGATCGAAGCGCGGTTCGGGCGCAATACGCGTACGCCGGCAGGGAGGTCGGCTAGTTCGGCCGGTCGGGAAGGATCGTCGCGTCCCAGGGGCAGGCCGATGGCGAAGCGGGGTCGGAGACTCTAGCGGTGATAGCGGTCTCCGACCCGGCTCTCAACTCGGAAGTCTTCGAATCGGAAGTCTTCGAATAGGCTTAGGGAACATAACTGCACGTGACGTTCACCGCACTTTGGGCGGCGGAGAACTGCATCTCGTTCGGGGTGGCGGTGCGGCTGGTCCAGCTGTCGCTGCGATAGTCGTAGATGGCGTCGAGATACACGGCATCGTCCACGCCGAACTTGATCACGGCGTTGTTGCTGAGCGTGACCGTGAAGCTCTTCCGGTCCTGGCCCAGCGTATAGCTTTGATTGATGACGTCTTCGGAATAGATGGTCCACTCCTGGTCGGCTCTGGTGCCGTTGTAGATAAAAAGAGTCTTGTTTCTGGACATCGGACGCTCCAATCGACGATCGTGGGAAGGCAGTGCGCGCTGTCAGGTTCACCTTCGCCATGCAGCGACACCCGGACGGATGCAAGGCGGCCAGCCGCCTCGTCCGTTGCATGTTGGAACGCGGGCCGGACCGGTGCGTGAATCCGCCGGGGAGCTGCGGTGCGGTCGCGATGGCGCGTCCGCCGCCGGCCGATCAGTAGTCTTTGAGGTCGCCGAGCGGGATGCGCTGGATGTGCGTGCGCGGTTCGACGCCGCTGTCGCGGTAGTCGTCGGCGGCGCTTTCGTAGGTCACCCAGACTTCGTTGTCGATGACGTTGATGCCTTCAGCGTAGTGGTCGAGACGGTAGACGCTCTGGGCATCCTTGGCCGCTTCGAGTTGGAAGTTCTCGCCGTTACCGGTGAACTGCTGAAAGACCAACTCGCGCGGCGATTCGTCCTGGCCGCCGAAGGAGGTGCTGAAGAGCAGGCCCCGCTCGGTCACGGTCACGCCCTGGGCGTAGTAGGGCGTCTCGACCGGGGCGCTGGGGTTGACGAACTCGCCCTTGGCGCCGATATCGAAACGCATCAGGCTGGGCTTGCCGTCGAAATCCTGTTTGGCCTGGTCCGAGCCGAAGCCGTTCGGGTCGACCGCGAACTGGCCGACATAGGCCTGGCCGTCCTTGACGGTCAGGTAGCTGGCGTTGCTGCCTTCCGGCATGCGATTGATCCACACCGGCTCGACCGAGCCGCCGTTCCGGGCGGCGTCGACGTCTTCGCGCCGATACACGTAGACCGATTCCGTATCGGCCAGATACACGAACTTGCCGTCGGTCGCCACGCCGCCGCCTTTGTCCGGCGCGATCGCGCACAGGTTCTCGGCGCTGCCGCCGTCGAGCTTGACGTGCTTGACCTCGGGGCCGCCGTCCTTGTTCTGGATCGACAACAGGACGCCGTCGTCCTGGTTGTAGTAGCTCGTCAGGACTTGCCCACGCTGGGCATCGTAGCCCTGGCCCTGCGGGATGAACTCGCCGAGGTGGATCAGCTCCGGGCCGTCGGGCAACGCGGGGCGGGCGGATTCTTGGGCGGGAACCGACGTCTGGGGAATCCAGGCGCTGCCGCTGCTGCCGGAGACATGCATGGGAAGGTTCCTCTCGCCGACAGGGCACTGCCGATGCGGGCACTTTAGGCCGCGCCTCGCCGCGGGCACAGCTAGGGTTGCCCCTATCGAAACGCCGTCTTCACCGCGGTTTCTTGATACCGGTCGTAAAACACGCAAGGATTCAAGCCCGATCCGCCGGTTCTGGGGCGGGCACGACTACACGACGACGGGAGAGGCGAACATGCAAACGCAGGAACTGCACCGCGGCCGTTTGATCGATCACATCCAGTTGGTGGTGCGCGATATCGAGGCGAGCCGGAAGTTCTACACCGCGGTCTTCGCCGCCTTGAAGGTGCCGATAGCCGGCAGCGGCGACGATCATTTCTGGGCCGACGAGCTGTTCGTGTCGACCGCCGACAGCCCGGCTGCCCAGGGCAGCCTGACCGGGCGCCATCACCTCGCGTTCCAGGCGCAGGACTGGGCGATGGTCGATGCCTTCCACCGTGCCGCGATGACCAACGGCGGCAAGGACAACGGTTCGCCCGGAGGCCGCGACTATCACCCCGGCTATTACGCCGCGTTCGTGCTCGACCCGGACGGCAACAACATCGAGGCGGTGTATCACGGCGAAGCCGAGCGCAGCGCGCCGTCGGTGAAGATCACCTTCTGAGGCGCACAACCCGGCCCGCAGCGCACACGGCGGGGCTTGCGGCGATGGCGCGGATATCGCGTCATCGCCGCATTCAAGCCGAACCGGTTTCCCTTCCGGAAAACCCGGACGAGCCATTGCGATGAATGCGCGCTCATGCAATGCGGCGCACGCGGCGCGATGAAGTTTCAAGCAACGCAAATCGCGCATCGTGAATGCGGGTTAATGTGCTTTGTGCGCAGCGCATGCGCCGCCGATTCTCCGGCGATGAAACTTCGATACGCGACTGGCATCGAATAACTCCGCAGCGATTCGCTGCCATATGACGATTCGAAATGAAGGAAGTGCAGGAGCAGTCTCACCGCAAGTGAGCAACTGCGCTGCGATCGCACGACAGCGCCGTTGACGAACCCTAGAGTCTGGACATCGCATCACTCAGGGTGGCCGATGCGAACGAGAAAGCACATTGCACTCGATGCCGGATCCGTCGTTGCGGACAGGGCATGCACGCCACCCCTCATTAAACGAGAGCGATGCGATGAAGGCGATTTCGAAAGCACGATTGGGGTTGTTGGCCTGCTGTATCGCAGCGGCCATCGGCGGCACGGCGACGGCCGGCGGGCGCGATGCGAACGCCGCTGCCGGGTTGAGCGGCCAGGACCTGGTGTATTCCTACGACGAGATGTTCGACTTCGACACAGCGGCCTATCTGGCTAAGCACGCGCCGCATCTGGTGCGTCATGGCGAGTCGATTTCGCACTGGGCCGGTTACAGCAGCATCAGCCCGAAGGTGTTGATCGCGCTGATGGAGCAACAGAGCGGCGTGGTCTCGCGCCAGCGCGCCAGCGCCGATGCGATGCGTCGCCCGTTCGGCAAGCTGTCGACGGCGAAGGATTTCAATGGCCAGACCCGCGAGGTCGCCACGGCCTTGCGCCAGGCCCTGTACGAGCAGGAAGACGCCTCGCTGGCGCCGCAGGGCCGTGTGCCGTTGGCGCGCGTCAATCCTCTGCAGGCCTTGTACCTGCAGGCCGGCGACAGCCAGGCCAGTGCCGCGCTGCGCGGCGACGGCGAGTTCCAGCAGGTCTACGGCCGCTTGTTCAACGAGCCGCGCAAGGCGGTGCCGGCGTCGGCGCGTTTCGCCGACACCAGCGACGTCAACGCTCTGGCCGGGCCGGCCAACGGCTTCCTGCAGTTCCCGTATCCGCGCGGCGCATCCTGGCACGTCGGCGGCGCGCATACCAACACCGGCTCGGGCAATTACCCGATGTCGTCGCTGGACATGTCGCGCGGCGGCGGCTGGGGCAGCAATCAGAGCGGGAACTGGGTGTCGGCCTCGGCCGGCGGCTCGTTCAAGCGCCATTCCTCGTGCTTCGCCGAAGTGGTGCACAGCGGCGGCTGGTCGACGACCTACTACCACATGATGAACCTGCAGTACGGCACCGGCGCGAACGTCGCCGCCAACAGCCGTCTCGGCAATCCGGCCAACACCCAGGCCCAGGCCCTGTGCAACGGCGGCGCCTCGACCGGCCCGCACGAGCACTGGTCGCTGAAGTACAACGGCAGCCATTACCACCTCAACGGCGTCTATCTGTCCGGCTTCCAGATCACCGCGCTGGGCAGCAGCTACGACACCAACTGCAGCCGCTTCTATCTGAGCAAGAACGGCTCGCGTTATTGCTCGGGTTATTTCACCAACCCCTGAGCGAAGCTGCGCATCCCGCGGGCTCGTCGCGATCCCGAACGAGTCCGCCAGGTGGATTTTCGCATCCGCCCGAAGCCGTCGCGGCTTCGGGCGGATTCGTTTGCGGCGCTGTGCCCGACGAAGCGCGTCTGGGCTTCAGCGCTTTTTGGCCGCCGCCGGTCTGACCGCCATCGCCGGCTTGGCCTTGCCGGCGTTGCCGCGGTTGAGGCATTGCCAGGTGATGCGACCGACTTCCTCGCCTTCGAACAGTTGGCGGATGGCGATGCTGGCGCCCTGCATCTGCTCGGGTTTGGCGCCGCGCACCAGGAAGCGCGCCGGCAGGCGCGCGCCGCGCGGCAGCGGCAGGCCGCACAACGGCAGGCGCGGCAGGCCCGGCAAGGCGACGGTGGCGCGATCGCCTTTACGCGGCACATCGACCTTCCAGGGCACCCGGGCGCCGATGCGGCGGGCGAGGTCGCGCGGCAGTTCCAGGTGCACCGTGACGCCCTTGGGCAAGCGCCGCACGATCTCGAAATCGAAGGCGCGGGCACGATCGGGCGTGCCGGTGATCAGGAACGGCAGCGCCAGCGTGGCCTGCGGGTCCGGCGGCGGATCGACCACGTTGAAGTTGCGCCAGGTGATGTTGTTGTGGGCGCGGATGTAGTCGCGGAAGGCATCCCAGTCGAAGTTGGGCGGACCGGGCGGCAGCGGCGGCGCGGCGTCGCCCGGATGGTCGAGGCTGGCGACGAAGCAATAATGGCCGGGCGCGGGGATGTCGGCTTGCGGCCAGGTGATCGCATCGGCGACCACCAAGGTGTCGCCCATCGGCACGTCGACCGGCGCCGAGGTGCCGATCAGGTTCCACAGGTCCGGGGTCAGCAAGGTCGCGACCGGGCTCCAGTACACCGTCGCGCGGACGTCGTCGGCATCGGCGGCGCCGCGATTGCGCATGCGCACATAGAGGAAATTGTCCTGCCCGGTTTCGGCCTCGTGGCCGAGGGTGTTGCTGTTCTCGGTGCCGCTGCCTTCGCCGAAGGCGGCATCGGGGTTGGCTACCGCGGTCGGGCGCAGGATCACGTCGGGGCTGGAGCTGATCGCGCCGGTGGACGGCACCGCGCCGCTGTCGCCGACGGCGTCGCGCAGGTAAACATCGGGCACCAGGCCCAGGGTGTCCTCGATGATCGCGCGCAGGTCCGGCATCACGCCGATGGCGCCGGCCACGCCGCCGCCCTGCGGGGTATTGATCGCCGGGTCGGACAACAGGCTGCGCATCTGCCCCGGCGACAGGCGCGTGCCGGTCGCCGCGGCGTACATGCCCTGGGTGACGAGGGCGGCGCCGGTGACGATCGGCGAGGCCGAACTGGTGCCGTTGAAACCGGCGGTGTAGGTGCGGTTGTCGTCGCCGCCGCCGTTGTCGAGGTCGCCGTAGGCGCAGGTGGTGACGTTCTCGCCCCAGGCATAGCAGTCCACGCGCGAGCCGAAGCTGGAGAAACCGGCGCGGTTGTGCGGCAGCGCAGACAACGCCGCGCCGACCACGATCGCGCCGGAATCGCGGAAGTCGGCGCTGGCGCGGTTGAACACCTGGAAACCGCCGCCGTCGGTGTAGGCGTCGAGGTCGTTACTGCCGTTGCCGGCGGCTTCGACCACGATCACGCCCAGGGCGCTGGCCAGGCGGATCGCATCGAAGTCGGCGTTGTCGACTTCGGTCAGGATCGCGCCGCCGCGTTGCACTTCCAGCAACAGCACGTCGCCGACCGCCATGGTCGGCAATGCCGCGACGATCGCATCGGCCACGTGCAGGTTGGTGTCGGTGCCGGCGTCGTAATGCGAGGTGACCCGCACCGAGCCCACGTCGGGGGCGATGCCGACCACGCCGAGGGTGTTGTCGATGCCGGCGATTTCGCCGAGCACGGCGGTGCCGTGATTGCCCTTGTAGGTGCTCACGCCATCGCGGTTGTCGCCGAAGATCAGGCTGGGCGCGTGCCCGACCAAGTCTTCGTGGCCGAGGAACCAGCCTTGTTCGAGGTCGACCACGCCGATGCCGCCGCCGGTGCCGTTGGCCTGGGTCCAGGCCCAGCGCGCGTCGATGCCGGTCGGAGCGGCATCCAGATAGTCCTGGCCGGCGCAATACGGATCGTCGGCGTCGTTGACCGGTTCGGTGACTTCGAGTTCGCGGTAGGCGTCGGCGATTTCGGCGAGCCGGCGCAAGCGTGCGACCAGGGCTTCGGCGTCGTCGGGACGATGGCGCAGATCCAGGCGCCAGTAACCGGTCAGGCTGCGCAACGGCGGAAACGGCGATTGCGCGGCGCGGCGCTCCATTTCGATCAGGCGCTTGGCGTCGACGCTGCGGATTACCGGCCGGGTCGATTCGACCGCCGCTTCTTCCAGCAACTTGGACAGCGCCACCAGCTTGTGCTTGCGTGCGAGGCTGCGCAGGTCCTTGTCGGAGCCCGGCGCAATGCGATCGGACAAACGCAGGATGACGAAGCCGCTGTAGCGCGGCGTCGGCGAAGCGGTGGGCGGATGTTGCGGCGGGCGCGTCGGACCGGCCGCGCAATGCAGCGCGGGCGTGCAGTGTCTGGATTTCATCGGACCTCTCCTGATGGCGACCGCAGACCTGCGCGCTGGCTGGCGATGACGCATGCGGACGTCCGTGTTTCTGCGGCCGTTGAAACAGGGCGAGCCGAGCAGTCCAGAAGGCCGGCCGTCCCCCGCGGCCGCCGAAGAGACGCTGCGCGCGGCTCCTCACCGGAAGCGAACGCCAAGACTCGAAGCGGGCGGCCAAACCGGGCCGGTCGCGCGCGCGCCGAGTGCCGGCATTCGTCGAGGCGGCCGCGTCGCACTCGCACTTGCGAAGGCGGCATTCCGGATAAAGCAAAGGCGGCCGTAGCCGCCTTTGCGCAATGCTTATGGCGGAATGCCCGCCGCCATGCATGCCGTCACGGCGGCAGCTTGGTGCCCTGGTCGGCGATCGCCAGCCACTTGCGGCCGTCGTGGGTATAGGTGACGCCGGTCAGGGCTTTCTGCCGATAACCGATACGCGGGATCTCGTAGACGGTTTCGTACAGGATGTAGGCCGAATTGCAACCGTCGACGACGCGGTGGCGTTCGGTCCAGCTCCATTTGGCTTCGCGGTTGGTGAAGTGGCCGGCGAGCGCGGTCATGATCGCGTCGAGGCCGATGCGCACGCCGCCGCTGTCGAACACGGTGATGGCGCGTTCGTCGTGGACGGCACGGAAGGTTTCGGCGTCGTAGTCGCGGAACGACTCCATATCCATGCGCTGGGCGATATCGAACTGGCGTGCGCAGATGCGGGTCAGGACGTCGCCGACCCAGCCCGATGCGGCGGCTTGCGGCGCGCCGCTTGCCGAAGCATTGCTTGCAGGGCTGGCGGCGAACGCGGTGGTGGCGGTGGACAGGGCGAGCATGGACATGGCGATCAGCGCCGACGTGCGGGCGGAACGGGGAGTGCGGTGGGTCATCGTCTTGTCTCGGTGGTTGGGACGAAGGCGACCATAGGCGCGGCGGCGGTTCCAATGCAGGCCCAATCGGTTGGCGGCCGATGGAGCCAATTTTCGGCATAGCGGGGAGCGGTCGAACGGTGCCTTCGGGGTTGCGCCGGCACTCGCGTCGGTCGCGGCAGGGATGGCCGTTCGCAGCGTATTGCCTGCACTTTCATCGTGTTCCGGTTGTTCCGTCTGTGTGCTTTCGACAACGCGGTCTGACCGGAGTTAGCCTGCTTCCTCGTTGAATGAAGCGGCGGGCTCGACCGGTGAGGGCGTGTTCCTCGGTGCCGTTCGGTCCGGCGCCGAATGCAGCGACGCGGTCCCGAGGCTTCGGCCCCGGGCAATCCCTGCGTCCGCGCGGCAAGCGTTCGCGTCCGCGGCGAACGAGAGCGATGGCCGCCGGGCCGGGTCGGGCGCGGCATTCATTGCAGGGTTCCGCGGGCTTCGCCGCGGTGCAGCGTCGTGACTCAGCCAGGGGGGCGGGATGAACACGCAAGTCGAGGAGCGTTCGCGGACGCTGGTGGTATTGCTGCACGCCTATATGCACACCGCGGCCAGGCTGGAGTCGGTGCAAGCCCTGGTGCGCGGCGCCTGGCCGGATGCGGAAATCTATTGCCCACAGTTGCCGGCATCGCGCATGTCGATGGCGGATCCGAACGAGATCGTCGCAGGCTTGTTGACGCAGATCGATCGCAAATACGCCCAGGCGCAGGCCCAGGCCACGCCTTACGGCAACATCGTGTTGGTCGGGCACAGCCTCGGCGCGCTGCTGGCGCGAAAACTTTACGTGGTGGCCTGCGGCGAAGTCGAAGGCGCTCCGTTCGAGGCCGTGTTCAAGCCGGCATCCGCCGACGAAGCGGCACTCGTCGCGGCGCGGCCCTGGGCCGGCTGCGTATCGCGGATCGTGCTGCTGGCCGGCATGAACCGCGGTTGGCGCGTGTCGCATCACCTCAGCCTCGCCAACGCGCCGGTGTGGAGCCTGGGCAGCTTGCTGTGTCATGTCATCCATGCCTTCAGCCGCCGCTGGCCCTTGGTCTTCACCTTTCGCCGCGGCGCCGAATTCATCACCCAATTGCGCATCCAGTGGTTGCTGATGCGCCGCCGCGCCAGCCGCACCGGTCCATCGATGCAGGGCGATGCGAGTGCGCCGGCCGCGCCCGGCAGCGCCTTGACGATCCAGTTGCTGGGTTCGCGCGACGACATGGTCGCGCCCGAAGACAACGTCGATCTGGTCTCGGGAGGCGATTTCGTTTACCTCGACGTGCCTCATTCCGGGCATGCCGACATCATCGACATGGCTGACCCGATCGTCGGCGCCGGCCGCACCCGCGCCTTCGTGCTGGCCTTGCAAGCCGACAGTGCGCAACTGCAGCGCGAAGCCGTGGTGCCGTCCGACGAGCGTTTCGCCGCGCCCGACGAGAGCATCGAGCGCGTGGTCTTCGTCATGCACGGTATCCGCGACGTCGGCTACTGGACCCACAAGATCGCGCGCCGCATCAAGCAACGCGCCGGCGACCGCCTGGCCACCTGGGCCACCGAGACCTCCAGCTACGGCTATTTCCCGATGCTGCCGTTCCTGTTCCCGTGGTATCGGCGACAGAAAGTGGAATGGCTGATGGACCAGTACACCGAAGCCTTGGCGCGTTATCCGAACGCGAGCTTTTCCTACGTCGGACACAGCAACGGCACCTATCTTCTGGCTCGTGCGCTGGAGCTGTACCCCTGCTGCCGTTTCGATCGCGTCGTGTTCGCCGGCAGCGTGGTGCGCCGCAGTTACGACTGGCGGCGCTTCCTCGACGGCCAGCGGCCGAGGGTCCGGGGCGTGCTCAACTTCGTCGCCACCGGCGACTGGGTGGTGGCGTTCTTCCCGAAATTCTTCCAGTTCTTCAGGCTGCAGGACCTCGGCAGCGCCGGACACGACGGCTTCCTTCTGTCGCAACCGGATGCGGGCGTCAGTCAGGTGACCTACGTCAAGGGCGGGCACGGCGCGGCGATCGTGGAATCGGTATGGAACGTGATCGCCGGCTTCGTCGTCGACGGACGCGTGGACATGGACGAGATCCAGCCGGTGCCGAGGCGGCAGAATGTGTTGGTCAAGGCGCTGGGTCTGTTTCCGCCATTGGTGTGGCTGGTGTTGATCGCGGCGACGTACTTTCTCTGGCAGGGCATCGCGGCGGCGATCTGCCTGCTCGGCATGGCGCCGGCGACGCAGGCCTTCGTCACCGGCTTCTCGTTTGCGCTGTATCTGTTGCTGTTGTGGTTGGTGGTGACGCGGGTCTAGGCCCCGCGTCACTCGAGCGTGCTTGCCCAAGCGTGCTTGCCCAATTGGGCGGCTGCCGCACCGGAGGATGCGTCCGCGCCGCTCGAGCGCCCGTCGAGTTACCATGCACGGCGGCCGCTGGCAGGTTTCCTTTCCGCGGCTCCCCAGGGGCTCGCGCATCGTCCACTCGCACCGTCCCGTCCCGCCGGATAGCCCGGCGGCACGGCGTCGTGTCGGTGCGGGGATCCCGACCCGGCCGCGCATGCATCGCTCCGGTTCCCCACGGGTGGCGCTCAGGCGCCGCTGCGCATCGGACGCATCTCTCATCAGCAAAAGGACATTGTCTTGAAGAAACTCAATCGCCTCGTTTCGATCTGCTTGTTGGCCTTCCTCGCTGCCGCCTGCAGCAGCGGTGGACGCAGCACCATGACCGCCGAGGAATACCTGGAGCAGAACATCTCGGTGTGGAACTCCGCCAGTACGCCCGCGGTCCGCTGGCTCGGCGGCGATCGCGCCGAGGAGTTCAGCAAGGTGTTGCAGACGCGCAAGGGCATGAGCCGCTATCAGCCCCAGTTCGCCGGCCTGCGCCGCGAGCTGGCCGCCAACACCACGGTGACCCAGGCGTTTCCGCCGCCGGAGGATGCCGCTGCGCTGCACGCGAGCATGCTCGACTACCTCAAGAGCGTCGACGCAGCGTTCGCCAAGCTGGAAGAAATGGGCAAGCTGCCGGACGGTTACAGCGATCAGCAGTTCGGTTCGTTGGGCACCGATATGGAGCGCCTGATCGGCGACGTGGATAGCAAGGCCATCGCCTGGAATGCGGCGCAGAAGGCCTACGCCAAGCAGCACGGCGTCACCTTGCGCGAAACCGGCGGCTGATCGGTCCGGTCTCGCGTTCGTGGCGCATTCCGGGCCACGAACAACCGCAATGCGATGAAGAAAGGCCCGCCATACGGCGGGTAGGCGCATTTCGATAAAGAAAGGCCCGCCATACGGCGGGCCTTTGCGTTCAAACGCTATGGCAGGGCTTGGAGCACCAATAGCAGCCGTTGGTCTGGGCGAAGTAGCGTTTGGCCGCGACCACTGCCGATTGGCAATGCAGGTAATACCCAAGGTCCTGTTTGTTGAACGGCACGAACGGGCAGTCGGAGCGATGCACCTCGTGGTTTCCGTTCGGCTGTGCGTTGCGATTCACGTAGTACACATACATGGCGGCCTCTGCGATCCCATGGCATTCCCGAATGCCTGGATACGTCACCTGCATCGCAATGCCTGCGACGATGAGCCCTCGGACCGCCGGGCGCGACGCAGGCCCGGAACCGGAAGCGTACAGCAGTGCGCCGCCATTCTTGCTTCACACCCTTGCGGCAGGCCCCGCCGGAGCCTGCCGCTTATGGCCTGCCAGGTTTACGGCTTGGCGATCGGGGTGGTGGTGTCGGCGCTCAACCGCCATTGGCCGCGCACCCGCGCCCAATTAGCGACATCGATTGCGTGCAGGGTGATGCCGGCCGAGGGAATAGTGAATTCGATGCGGTCGACGACCACGGCGCTGGAGCACTGGCTGATCGTCTGCGCCAGCAGGGTGCGCTTGAACACATATTCGTTGGCCATCACTGCGCGATAGAAGGCGGTGATCGCCGGCTTGCCGTTGAGCACCTGACCGAGGCTGTTGACCTGGACCGCGTCTTCGGCGAAACCTGCCATGAAACGATTGAGATCGCGCCGGGCGAAGGCATCGCCGAGCGCTTCGGAGGTGCGTTCGAACTCGCGTTCGCAGTGCCGGTGCTGCGCCGCCATCGGGTCCTGCGCCGCCGCGGCGAACGGAGTCAAACCGGACAACGCGAGCGTCATGCCGAGAGCGGCCATCGAAGTACGACTCTTCATGTTCGGTCCTTGCTGGAGTGGTTGGAGACTGAACGTTATCGAAGGCGTTCGCGCGACGATGTACCCGGATCGCGAATGGAGCTGACCAAGTTGCTCAATGCGCGATGGCTTGTGCAGCGTGGCGAGTGCGGGACGAAGAGCTCCCCTGTCTGACGCCTTCTTCGTCTGGAGTGCGGGGCGAGGTGTCGGGCCAACTTCGGTGCGTGTTCTCAATGCGCTGCGAGTTGTGAGCGGCTCGCCCCAACGCGATTTCCTCCCCGAAGCGCTCCCCCTTTGAAGAGGGGGCAGGGGAGGAATTGCCTTGGATCGAAACAGCCCGTCGTGTGGACGGCAACAGCGGTTCCCGCGCCGGGTCGCGCTATCGCACTTCTTTGCGCTGCTGGAAGCCGCGCTGCATCGCAGATCGAACTGCGGAAACCATGAGATAGGTCACGATTTCGATGGCCGGTCCCTCGCCGATGTGGATGCAGGGGCGACATCGTGGCCGGTCGTCGGACCCCATTGCGTGCTGTGGTGGCGAGAGCGGTGCGGTCGGCCGCTCGCATCTGCCTACCGAGAGGAAAAACCCGATGACCACCGGTCTCACGAACGCATCCACCCAGGCGACGCTCGACGCGACGCTGACGATCGCCCTCGCAGTCGCCTCGAAGGCCGCCTACGACTACTACCAAGGTCTGCCGTTCCAGTCGCCCGACGGTTATCAGCAAATCGATGCGTGGACCGGATGGGACGCCTTTTTGATCAGCGGCTCGGAAGAAAAGTACGGGCTGGTGTTCCAGTCGATCGCCGACCCCGGCACCTTGATCTTCGCCTTTCGCGGCACCGACTCGGACATGGACATCTACGAGGACATACGGTTCCTTACCACCGAATTCGTGCCGAGCAGCGGCACGGTCGCGCCGACGCCGCATGTCGCCTCCGGCTTCTACAGCATCTACGACGACAAGGGCGGTTCGATGACCCAGTCGATGCGGCAGCAGCTGTTCGCCTTGTTGGCCAAGTACACGCCGAGCGAGCTCTACGTCACCGGTCACAGCCTGGGCGCCGCGTTGAGCCAGTTGTTCTCGCTCGACCTGGCGATCAGCCAGCCGATGAATACCGTCAACATCAATTTCTCCAGCCCGATGGTCGGTACCCTCGACTGGCAGACCGCCTACAACGCCACCATCCCGGCGGCGAACAGCATCCGCGTTTACAACTATTGGGATTACGTTCCGACGCTGCCGCCGAGCGACTTGGGTTTCCATGCGGTGGGTTCGGCGTTCCAGACCGCTTTTTACGTCAAGGGCGAGTGGTTCCCGCACGAGTTGTCGCGACACTCGGTGGTGAACCTGACCACGGTGCTGAGCCACGCCTTGCCGGCGAATCCGCAGCAGTGGGTCGGCCAGTTCCCCGATTACATCCAGCCCAAGTGGACGATGCTGAGCAAGCTGCCGCCGGCCGGCGGCGACGTCAGCTGGGTCGACAAAATCGGCGAGCACATGCGTTTCGAGCGCACGCTGGAAGCGGCCGCCTGACGCGGTCAACGCCGCATCGGCGAAGGGGGCGAGACCCGCTGCGCCTGGCCACGGCCTTGACTGGGTCTTCAGGACCGCCCGGTATAGTGAGGCCTCGTTTCCCCGAGGCTCTCGCCATGCAAAACCTGCCCCGTTTCGCCCTGTTGCTGACCGCCGTGATGGCCTTGGCCGCCTGCGCCACCCCGGCCGACACCACGCCCGCCGATAGCAGCGATAGCTCGGCCACCCTGACCCCGAAGATCGGCATGCCGAACCCGGCCTCGGTGCATTGCAAGGACCAGGGCGGCACGCTCGAGATCCGCACCGGCAAGGACGGCGGGCAGTTCGGTGTATGCACCTTGCCCGACGGCAAGGTCTGCGAGGAGTGGGCGCTGTTCCGCGACAAGAAGTGCGTGACGCCGAGCGAGTAAGCCCGGCGGCACCCATGCCGGTCGACACCGGCATGGGGGCCCGGACTCGGGGGCACACGGCCAGGCGATCCTGGCCGATCCGGCGGGTGGCGTCCTGGGCTTGGTTGCGTCTGGCCACGGACGGACGCCCGGCCGATTGGATCGGATGCGGCGGCGCGCTATCGTAGCGGCGAAGGATCGTCTGACCGGCCACCAAGGAGAGCGCCCGATGTCACGTACCAACGCAACAAGCCTGCTGTGTATGGCCGTCGTCTTGCTGATGGCGTCGCCCGCGAGTGGGGCGCTGGAGAAGGCGCGCTTGGACCAGGCCGTCAAAGCCCAGATGGCCATGTTCTACAGCGACGACATCGTCCAGGAGCGTTTCTCCAGTCGCGCGCAAGCCGCCGACCTGGACGGCGATGGCAAGGAGGAAATCCTGTTCCTGGCCACCGCTCGTTGCGTTGGCGCGAACTTCGACTGCCCCAACGAACTCGTCGTGCTGGTCGCGGGCCCGCCGGCGCCTGTCGTCTCCGCCTTGAGTCCCGACGAAACGGAACAGCGCGATGCGGCGGCGCGCACCGGCTATCGCTTCGGCCATAACGAACAGGTCCCGGGCGAAGTCGAAGGCATACGCGTCCTGAATCGCCAGGTCGAAGTGTCGTTCCTGGTCAAAGAGGACTCACCGATCTGCAAGCGTCTTTATACGACCGGGAACGGTGAGCAGAAGGAGACCATCCATTGCCCCGATCCCGGCCGCTATCGTTGGAGCTACCGTTGGACCGGCGGAAAACTGGTGAAAGCCCAGCCCTGACGGCCGCTGTGCAGGAAACGAATGAATTCATCGATCGAACGTTTCGCCGAGACCGCGCGTCGTTTCTGTACCTGGGCCGAAGGTGAGCCGCAAGCGGCCGCGACCGAAGCGAATATCGCGCTGCGGTTGCTGTCGGAACTCCACGAGCGCGCGTTGCAGCTGCCGGAGGGTGCCGTCCCGGGAGATCCGCAAACGCCTTCGCACGAGGCCTGGACCGTGGTGTTCCGCCGTTTCGGGTCATTGCCGTTCAATTATTACGTGCAGCAGACCGATCCCTTCGTCTTCGAAGACGCGGGGCACGAAGTCGGCGATCTCGCCGACGACCTCGCCGATATTTGGGCAGACCTCAAGGGCGGGCTGTCTCTGTTCGATGCCGGGCTCAAAGACGCGGCCGCGTCGCATTGGTGGCAGTACTTCTGGATACACTGGGGTATGCACGCCACGAGCGGTCTTTACCCCCTGCGATACTGGATCGCGGAGAATCGCGATGATCTCTATGAACCCCGCACCGGTTTGCCCGCAAGCCCAGAGTAGGAGCTGCGCAAGCTGCGACCGCGGCAATGCGCGCGGCGGCGGAGCGGCCTGCGACCGGAATCATCACGGTCGCGGCTTGCGCCGCTCCTACCCGGGAGCGCCATGAACCGGATCGGTTGGATGCTGGCTGCATTGGTGCTGATGCCCATGACGGTGCAGGCGCATGTCGACCGCATTCTGCATCGGCGCTCCGACGGCAGCGTCGTGGGTGTTCCGCAGCGGTTCGGCCCGGTCGTTCTCGATCTCCGATTTCCCGAGAATCAGCCGCCGCTCGTCACGCTCAGGATCGGTCCGCATGGCATCAGGCTGCCGAACTGCATTGCCGAGCTGATCAAGGCGCGGCGTGTCGAGGATGTCGAGCTGAGCGGCTCCTGGTATCACGAACAAAGCAACATTCCCTACTACATCTCGGTCGATTTCTATGCGCCGGGCGTCAAGCATGAACAGATGTCCGGTGACTACGTCAACGTGCTTTTCAGCCTGCACGATGCACGTGTCCTCTCGATCGGCGAACTGAGGCCGGGGTGGTTGTGGTTCGGACCGCGCTATCGCCAATTGGAGCCCGAGCAACTATGTCGCAAGCACGAGCTGCGTTCGGCGCGGTTGCGGTGAGCCTCTGTCGAATGCCTAGGCGAAACTCGATGGGTGTGATTCGACTTGCCATGAAGCGCCTGGTTCTGGCGGCGGTGCTTGCGGCCTGCGCAGGTTGCAGTGGGTCGGGTAGTGAGCCGGCTCACGGTGCGGGATCGGACAAAAAACCAGCCGCTCAGCAGCTTGGAACGACCGGCCAAGCCCCGGTCGAGGTTTTCGAGACCGAGCATTACGCGATAGCGACCACGGCGACGCCGGAGCAAACCCGGGCCATCGGCGCCGCGGTCGAAAGCCTGCATCGGGCCTATAGCGGGTTCTTCGCCAAGGCGCTCGAGGCGAAGGGCGAGCCGGGCAGGCTGCAACTGCGCCTGTATCGCAGCCGCGGCGAGTTCGTCGCCCATAACCGCAGCATGCCCTGGGCCGAGGCCTATTACCGTGCGCCGATCTGCCACGCCTATTACTCGGGCGGCGGGCAGAACCCTTATCACTGGATGGTCCACGAAGCGACCCATCAGTTGAACAACGAAGTCGCCGGCTTCAAGAACAAGCGCTGGATGAACGAAGGGCTGGCGACGTACTTCGGCGCGAGCCGGATCGAGCACGGCGTGCTGCTTCCCGGTACCGTCGATGCGACGGCCTATCCGATCTGGTGGCTGCCCCGGATTCCGCTGAGCGGCGATCTTGCTCGCGACATCGAGCAGCGCCGCTGGATACCGCTGCGCGACCTGCTCGCCGACACCGGGCCGGAGATCGGCCGCTATCTCAATCTGTACTACGTCGAATACTGGAGCCTGAGCCACTTCCTGTTCCACTATCGCGACGGCAAGTACGCGCAAGGCTATCGGGCAGTGATTCGCGAGGGCGGTTCGGTCGAGGCCTTCGAACGAAGGATCGGGCCGATCGAACGGGTGCAGCAAGAGTGGTACGGCTACTTGCGCGACAAACAGGCCGAAGCTGCGGCGCCGCCGAAAACCGATGCGTGGTTCGTGCCTGCGGGCGGTTAGCGTTCCGAAGCCATCGGGTCGGTTGTTACACTCTCAACCGACGGCTGCAATCGCCCGCTCGAATCGTCGCCTGCGACGCATACGCGAGGCGCGCCGCCCACTGTTTCTATTCATACGGAGCCGCGATGGCCCATCCCCGGATCAATCTCGGTTCGCTGAAGGTGTTCGAGGCCGCCGCGCGCGCGCTCAGCCTCACCCGCGCCGCCGAAGAACTCAACGTCACCCAGGCCGCAGTCAGCCAGCAGGTCCGGCAGCTCGAAGCCCAATTGGGCGTAGAGCTGTTCCGGCGCTTGCCGCGCGGGCTCGCCCTTACCGATGAGGGCCTGGGCCTGTTGCCGGTGCTGCAGGAAGCCTTCGACCGCATCGGCGATGCGCTCGACCGGGTGGGCGACGGCCTGGCACGCGAAGTCGTGCATGTCGGTGCGGTCGGCACCTTCGCCAGCGGCTGGCTGCTGCCGCGGTTGGCGGATTTCGTGCGTCGTCATCCGGCGGTCGACGTCCGCGTCAGCACCCACAACAATCGCGTCGACCCGGCCGGCGAAGGGCTGGATTACGCGATCCGCTACGGTCGCGGCAATTGGCCGGGCATGGAAAGCCGCTTCCTGATGCCGGCGCCGCTGACGCCCTTGTGCACACCGAACATCGCCGCGCAACTGCGCGGTGCGGCCGAGCTGTCGCGTTTCCCGCTGCTCAGGTCCTACTTCGTCGACGATTGGCGCTTGTGGTTCGAGGCGGCGCAGGTCGTGCCGAACGGGCCGGTCAACGGACCGATCTTCGATTCGTCGGTGACGATGGTGCAATGCGCCTTGCAGGGGCTCGGCATCGCCCTGGCGCCGCCGGCGATGTTCGAGCGCGAGATCGCCGAAGGACGCCTGCTGCAACCGTTCGAGCCGATGCTCGACGCCGGTGGCTATTGGCTGACGCGGCTCGCACTGAAGCCGGCGAGCTTCGGCGCGACGGCGTTCGCGGCCTGGCTGGAACGCGAGTGCGGCGGCCAAGCCGGCGATAGCGCCTAGGTACTCCGGTTCGATGGATGCAGGCATGCATCCCACTCGTCGTCGCGGACCAAGACCTATTTCCGCTTGCGCGCCGTTTTGTCGCCGCCTTTGCCGAGCGCCCGCTGCAACAACCACAGCATCGCCGCCTTGACCACTTCGGGGTCGCCGCCGGCGTCGATTTCCAGGGCCGCACGATCGAACGCGGCCGAGAGCAGCTTGGACAGGGCGTCGATGGATACATCGTCGTCGCCGCCGACCGCCGCGGCGAGACCCGCATGCAGCGTCTCGGCCGCATTGGACTCGTCGATCGCCGCGGTCTCGGCCAGGCCGAGCACGGCCGGGCCTTCCAGCAACAGCAAACGGGTGCGGCCGGGCACGGCCATGGCCTGCAGATAGGCCTCGCTGCCGGCGATCAAGGCCTCGTGCGCGCCCAAGCCGGCCGGCGCCGCGGCGACGATGTCGTTGCGGACGGCCTCGGCCTCGCGTTGCAGCACATGCCGGAACAGGTCGCGCTTATCGACGAAGTGGTGATAGAGCGCCCCGCGCGTGGTGCCGGCCGCGACCGATACCTCGGGCGTGGAGGTGTCGCCATAGCCCTTGCTGACGAATAGGGCCCGCGCCGCTTCGAGCAGGGCGTGGCGGGTGGTTTCGGTACGTTCGCGGTTGGACCGGGGCGAGCGGGGCTGGCTAGGTTGTTGCATACATACAGCCTGTATGTTAATTTGGATTTGCATACAGACTGTATGTCAAATCCCAGAGAGCAGACAAGATGAAAGTCACCAGCTACTACCCCGTGATCATGACCCACGACGTCGCCGGCACCGCATCTTTCTACGAGGCCCATTTCGGCTTCGTGGCCTTGTTCAACAGCGACTGGTACGTGCATCTGCAGTCGGCGCAGGACCCGTCGATCAACCTGGCCGTGCTGGACGGGCGCCACCACACCATCCCCGAGTCCGGCCGTGGGCGCGTCGGCGGCCTGCTGTTGAACTTCGAGGTCGAGGACGTCGACGCGGTCCACGCTCAACTGCAGGGCGCCGGCTTGCCGATCCTGTTGAGCCTGCGCGACGAGGCCTTCGGCCAGCGCCATTTCATTACCAGCGACCCGAACGGCGTGCTGATCGACATCATCAAGCCGATTGCGCCGAGCGGCGAGTTCGTCGAACAGTACGATGCGAGCGCATTGCCGACGGCGTGATCGCAGGATCGTGCCGTACGCATGAGACAAGTAGCGCAGTACCGCCGTGTCCGGTAACAATGCCGCGATGAAATGGCGCGAAGCATGTCGACACGGCGGCTTCGTTGATTTCGGGCTATCGGCGCCGGCGCGGCTTTCGCGCAGCGGCGGTTGCCCACTTGCAATGCGCTTGCATCCGTATGCGCTCTTTTATCCGAGGTGATCCGTGAAGTCAGTCGGTTCCGCCGCCAAGGCCCTGGCGGCTCTGGCATGTGCTTTCAGCATGTCCGCGAATGCCCAGCCGCCTTTTCAGGCTACGCCGCTGCAAGTGCCGGAGCAGTGGGCCGACTATTGGGCACGGGCGAAGAAGGCCGATGGGATCGTCGATGAAGAAGCGCGATGCAAGGCCTATCCGGACCTGCCCGGAAACCACTGGAGCGATGGAGCGGCGCAAGGGCGTTGTACTTTGCTGCGCAAGCCGGCCTGGTCCTTGGCCCAGATCGACGCGATATTGTCGAGCTCCGGCGGTTCTGCGGACTTGGAGCGTCGTTTCGCCGCCTTGCTGAAAGCGCACTACGACGATCAATCGCAGCGCGAGCAGATATTTCGTTCGCTCGAAGCGTTCGACAAGAGCGCTTCGGCCGGGGTAGTGGCGGAGCGCTGGTTAAAGCTGGCGCCGGAGAGCGCATTTGCGCATGCGGCCTTGGCGAACCACTACAAAAATGCGGGTTGGGCTGCGCGTGGAACCGCTTCGGTATCCAACACGGCTCCGGGGCAGCTCGAGAAAATGGGGCAGTTGTTCGCTCAGGCGATTCCGCTGTACCTGAAGGCGCTCGAGATCGAGCCCCGTCTTAGCGTTGCCTGCTATGAGCTCGCCGGCATAGGACGCCAATCGTCGGGCGAGCTGAGGCAGATGGCGACGGAGCGCTGCTTGAGCGTAGATCCCGACTCGTACTACGTCGTATACGAACGCATACGCTCCGCACAGCCCAACTGGGGCGGCTCGATGGAGGAAATGACGAGCGCCGTGGCCTATGCGGCTGCCAGGACCAAGAGCAACCCGATTCTCGGGGCCGTTCTGGGCGAGGCGGCGGGATATCCTCTCACTCGCCTCGATCCGGACAGTCTGCCGAAGGATGCACTGACCGAGGTCTCGCGCATGGCGCCGAGCGGGACCTTGATGAACTATGCGAGCAATGCTTACGCGCAGTCCGGCGATTATTGGTCCGCGTTCGCCTATGCCTCCCAGGCAACGCGATTCTGGCCTCGTAATGCGCGGTTTCGCGCCGAACGCGGTTGGTGGCTGATGCAACTGGGCTACTACGATTGGGCCGCCCGGGATCTCGGTGTCGCACTCGAAGAGGCGCCCGGTAACGACTACCACCTGAATGCGATGGCGGAAGCGGTATATCGCTCGCAAGGTCTGCGCGCTGCTCGGCCTTACTACAAGGAAGCGATGAACGGCGAGATGCGGCAGACCGCTTCGTTGCGTTATTGCGAGAGTTTCGTCATGGAAGATCCCTTGCCTGCCGAGGCCAAACAATGCAGCGCGCAACTGGTGGCGGAGTTTCCGAGATTTGGCGAGGGATTGGCCCTGCGCGCGCGGGCACTGTATGGGGCGAAGGATCCTGGCGCTCTCGAGGCCATCGATAGCTTCCTGACGCAGTCCTACCTGATCAGCGACCCGGAGAAGCGTGGGGTCATCGATGAGGCGACCCGTTGGAAGGAAGAGCTGTCGAAATCTAACAAGCCCGGTGGCTAAGCCTTGTGCTTGGGTTCATGAGCGTGGTTCGCCGATCGAATCTGCACGATCAATACGTCCGGACCAAGCCCGATACCCGGGCTTGGCCGCTTGCGCTGCCCTTTGCTCAAGCCTTGATCGCGCTTACTTCGTCTGCGGCGGATAGATTTCGCCGTACTTCAGTTCGGTGTCGACGAAGCTGGTGAGGTTGATCGGGCAGTTGTAGTAGTCCGAATGCGCGCACAGGAAGCTATAGAGCGTGTTCAAGTTGAGCGTCATCGTGTTCGGCGCTTCGCCGGCGGGGAAGTGCGTTTCGAGCACGCGGCCACCGCCGTAAGTGGTCTTCTTCGAGGTCTTGTCGGTCAGGAACAGCAGGACGTGGTTGATCTTGGTCCAGTCCTTTTCCTTGTTGAAGGCGCGCAGGCGGTAGGTCTTGCCGTGCACCGGCAGTTCGATGTCGCCGATCCAGTACATCAGGCCGGTGTGGTTGCGCGAGTCGAGGTGGCTCACGCCGACCGGCGCGTTCTTGCGCTTGAAGGTCGCGGTGACCACGCCCTTGGGGTCGTAGGGAAAGAAGCTCAGGCTCTTGAAGCGCTGGGCCGGCAGCTTCGGGTTGTAGAGCCAGGCCTTGATCGACTTTTCGTAGACGGTGCCGCGCACGATGAGCCCGTCCGGCAGCGCCTGTTGCTGTTCCTTGGCTTTCAACAGATCGACCTCGGCCAGCCCCGGGCCGCGGAGGAGAGCCCGGCCGTTCTCGTAGGACAGGCTGAACTGGCCCTTGTCGCCGGCCTGTTCGGCCCAGCGGATGTCGGCGGGCGCGCGCGCCGGTGCCAGATGCACGGTCTTGCCGGCATCGACGACGGCGACGTCCTGGATCGCATACATGCCGGTGGGGCCGCCGGCGTGTTGGGTCATCGCCGCGCGGAAATCGTCCCAGTCCTTGCGCGGATCGGCGATCGCGAGGCTGGGCAGGCAGAGCAACAGGATCGAGCAGAGCAAAGAGCGCATGGCGGGGTCCTGGAAAGAAGCGTGAATGGGCGGTCGAGGACAGAGCACGCTAGCGTGGCCCGAGCGGCCGTGTGTGCGCTGTCTTGATGATCCGACGAACGGGCAGGGCGGGAATCGACAGCGGTCGTGCAGCGAGGCGGGCGGCCCGTTGCGGTTCAAGCCGCGCTGGCGCGCTCGATCGCCCGTATACCGGCCTCCATGCGCAGGCGTGCGGACGGATTCGCCGAGTGCACGCTGATCGCCGGCGACCGGAATCCGCGTGTGACGACGGCTTCTTCTATCCACACGATCACCTCGTAGCCGGTGCCGCGCTCGTCGTCGCCGAGGTCATGATCGAGACTGATCTGCGCGACTTCGCCGGTTTCGAGCAGGGCGATAGCCTCGTCGGGCCAGAACGCGCGCACCCAGCCCTCGGGGGTGATGCGTTCGTCGTCGAGGTACCCGCGCATCCTGCCGTCCTGTAGGGAATGAGCCGTCATGCTGCCATGGCCCGCATCGCCGTGGAATGTTCGCTGCAACCGCTCCGCTGCGGCCCGTATCTATATTGCCTCCACAGTGGAGACCGACCGAGATGCATAGCGATTGGCAGAACAAGGCGACGAGCTGGATCGTCGCGGCGGCCCTGGGCCTGGGCGCGGTCACGAATGCCGCGGCGCAGCAGGCGGCGAAGCCGGCCAGCCGCGCCGAGGCCACTCGGCTGATCGCCGATCTGCGCCGGATCGTCACTCCGGAAGGCGTGGAGCGGGCCGAGAAGGTGAAGATCGGCGGCATCGAGCAATGGGTGTCGATCCGCGGCGTCGACAAGCGCAATCCGGTGCTGTTGATGCTGCACGGTGGGCCGGGTTTCGTGGAAATGCCGTACAGCTGGTACTTCCAGCGCGGTTGGGAGGACTACTTCACCGTCGTGCAGTGGGACCAGCGCGGCGCCGGCAAGACCTATCTGCTCAACGATCCGGCCCAGCTCGAGCCGACCATGACGCGCGAGCGCCTGGTCGAGGACACCGAGGAAATGGTGGCCTGGCTGCGCAAGGAATTCGGCAAGGACAAGATTTTCCTGCTCGGTCATTCCTGGGGCAGCGTGCTCGGTCTCGAATTCGCCCAGCGTCGCCCGCAATGGCTGCATGCCTACATCGGCATGGGCCAGGTCACCAATTCGCCGGAAAGCGAACGCCGCGGCCTGCAGTTCGCGCTCGAACGCGCCAAGCGCGACGGCAATGCCGAAGCGCTGCGCGAACTCGCCACGATCGAGGGCTATGCGCAGCCGGGCAAGCCGCTCGCGCTCAAGGACCTGTACCTGCAGCGCAAATGGCTGGGCCACTACGGCGGCGCCATGCGCAGTCTGCAGGGCTACGACACGGTCTCGGCGGCGGTGGCGCTGGCGCCGGAATACAGCGATGCCGAGATCGCGCGCATCTGGGAGGGCAACGAGTTCTCGGAAAAGCGCTTGCTGGTCGAGGCGCTGCAGCGCGACTACAGCTCGGTCGAGCGTCTGGACTGCCCGGTGATCCTGTTCAACGGCCGCGACGACTACAACGTCTCCGCCGAACTCGCGGCCGAGTGGTTCGGGCGCCTGCGCGCGCCGTCCAAGCAATTGGTCTGGTTCGAGCGATCCGCGCACGTGATGTTCACCGAGGAGCCCGGCAAGACCCTGGTCTCGCTGGTGCGCTATGCCCGCCCGATCGCCGAGCGGGCCGGAGATGCCGCGCCGGAATGAGCGCTCGCGCACGGTTCCGGACATTGGCGGGCGGTCGCTTGTCCTCCTGATTCGGCCTGGCGGCGTTAGCTGGAGGAAACGTCGCGGATGCGGCGTTCCCTTCCGTTTCCGGGGCCTTGCCGAGCCGGCATCGCCCCGCCTCGCCGAGCCCGCCCATGTCGCCTTTGTTGTCCGCCGAACTCGCCTGGTACGTCACCGGACGTTTCTATCGCACGCCCGCCGGCTCGCTGGCCGATTACGGCTATTTCCTGCACTTGTCCGGCATCGAGGGCGCCTTGTTCTGCGGCGCGGTCGGTGAAACCACCGCGCATTTCACCTTCGCCGCGTGCCCCTTCGTGGCGCCCGACGTCGACAACGGCGCGCTGACGCTTGGGCTGGACCCGGCCGGCGAGTTCTCGGTGTACCTGCAGCGCGAACCCGCCGGCGATTTCGACCGGCCCGATTCGTTCGCGCAGGGCGAGCGCATCGCGACCTTCCGCCGCACCGGCCTGGTGGTCGGCACCACGCTGGCGGCGCAGATCGGCGCGACCTCGACCTCGGTGTTCGCCAACAACGTGTTCAGTGCGCGCATGATCGACAGCTGGCCCTTCGAGTTCGGCGGCCGCCGCTACGACCTCAGCACGATCCTCGACGGCGTGACCCAGTTCGGCACCGCCGCGACCACGCCGATCGCGTTTCCGGCGACGCCGCCGGCCGCGCCGATCTACGACCTGGTGCTGCCGTTCACCGGTTCGGCGATCGCCTTGTCGGCCGCGCAGCCGGGACGTTGACGATATGCGCAACTTTCGATTGCTCTCGAATACCCCGGGGAAGACCGTTCGACATGACGCGCGTCCGGAAATGCGGAACCGACGATCACGCGGCGATTCACGCTGCGATCGTTGCGCCGTTTTCTTGCCTGAGGTCTGACCAAGTCGAGAGCGGAGGTGGGCGATGGTTCGGCATTGGATAATGGTCGGCGATACGACCAGCAGCGGCGGCACGGTGCTGACCGGTTCGACGCCGGAGCGCGCCGGCGGCTTCAGTTGGGCGCGTGTCGGCGATGAGGTGCATTGCCACGAACACGGCCTGACGATCGTCCTGACCGGCGACCCGACCCATCGGGTCGAGGGCAGCCCGGCGGCGCGCCACGGCGACTTCTGCCTGTGCGGCTGCATCCTGATTTCCCTGCGGCAGGTGCGTTCCATCGTCGAATCCGAGCGCGGTTACGGCTTGATGCCGTATGGGCCGATGACGGATTGACGGGGGGCGATGCGCAGCGGGGCAAAGGCAAATCCCCCGCGCTGCAGGGTCTATGTCTTCGGCCCGATACGCCGGGCGCCGGCCCCCTTTGCCAAAGGGGGCAAAGGTTCGGCGGCTTCGGCACCGGACTTCCGTGCTATTGCCGCTCCTGATTCAGCAGGCTCGTTCGGAACCGATAATTCGAACCCAACCCGAAGAGTCCCCCCTTTGAAAAAGGGGGGCAGGGGGGATTTGCTCTTCACCGCAAACACGAAGCAACCACCGCCGACCCTCGCACTTCGGCAGCCCAACTCAATCCGGCTAGACTTCGCCGGGCCGGCGATCGTCCATGCAAGTCATCCGCTGTCGATGACAGGGCCGCCCGGCGGGCATGGATCTGGCGCTTTTCGATTTCGACGGCACCATCACCTTCGACGAAACCTTTCCGGGCTTCGTGCGCGCCACGATCGACCGGCGTACCTTGGCCCTGGGCCAACTGCTGCTGGCGCCGTACGTGGTCGGCTACAAGCTCGGCCTCGTGTCCGGGCTGACGGTGCGCAAGCGCATCGTGGCTTTCGGTTATCGCGGACGCCCCGAGCACGAGGTGCGCGCAGCCGGCGCGCGTCATGCGCGCGAGGTGGTCGCACGGCAGATCCGGCCGGAAGCGCTGGAGCGCATCCGATGGCATCGCCAACGCGGCGATCGCGTGGTCGTGGTGACCGCTTCGCTGGATCTGTTCGTCGCCGCCTGGTGCGAGGACCAGGGCCTGGAGTTCATCTGTTCGTATCTGGAGTCGCGCGACGGGGTGCTGACCGGACGCTATCGCGACCGCGACTGCTGCGGACCGGAAAAACCGCGGCGTGTGCGCGAGCGGATCGATCTGGACGACTATGCGACGGTGTATGCCTACGGCGATACCGTCGAAGACCTGGATCTGCTCGATCTGGCGCACCGCAAGTATTACCGCTGGCAGGAAGTGGCCTGAGCCGGCAGGGCACAGCCGTTTCGTTGTACGCAGCTCATCGCGCAGAGCCGTTGGGGCCGGATCGAGGCGCCGCAGGTCCGGCTTGCATCGCATCCGCGGTTTCGTGCTCGCGACCCTTCCGACGCGGCGAAGGTTTCGTGACCCGCATCGCGCCATCATCATGACGTGGCGCACGGCGCTTAACCGCGCCGTCATGCGTATAGCCATCGGCTATCGCTGCCATCGAATCAAACGATTTCATCCGTGCCTGCGCGAGGACTAGCCTCGAGCAGCGCACCGCGTCCGCGGTGCCCGACAGCGACGTCTTCGCCATCCAGGGAGAAAGACCATGAGGCAGCAGAAGTCTCCACGGCTTCGGCCACTGTGGCTGTTATGTCTAGGCGCACTCGGCGTGTCCGGCATCGCCTTGGCCGCCGATCCTCCGAGCAGCTACATGCCGGTGGTGATCAAGGAAACCTTCGCCGCGATCAAGTCGCGCATGGAGCGCGACAAGCCGGCGGTGATGCAACGCCATCGCAGCCTGCTCGAACAACGCTACGACCTGGGCAACAAACCGGTGCGCGGCGTGAGCATGTCGGGCGGCAAGCCGGTGCAGGGCGGGGTGCGCGCGCGGCTGCCGTCGGGGACGAGTTGGGAAGAGCTTGGCGCGATGAGTCCGGAACAGATCCGCGAGCGCGGCCTGTTTCCGGTCGGGTTCCTGCCCTTGCCGCATCCGAATCATCCCGAAGGCGGCATGCTGTTTCCGCAGTTCCACATCGATGCGCTCAAGCGCGCCGAGCAACGCGACCTGACCCGCTTCGACCTGGATTTCGACCTGCCCGATCATTTTCTTCCGGACTTTCCCGCGCCGATCTATCTGACCACGCGGCCCGACCTGGGCGATGTGTCGAAGGGCCAACTGGTCACGATCAACAACTACTTCGAGCTGTTCAACGGTGTGTTGAACCCCAAGCAGTTGGAAGGCTTGCGCTTGCTGGTGACGCCGTTCGCGCAGCAGCAGTTCAACCAGACCGAGGACCGGCGTTCGGCCCTGCCGAGCCGCGGCGTCGCCTGCCTGGACTGCCACAGCAACGGGCATACGGTCGCGGCGACGCACTTGGTCGGCGACATTCGGCCACAGCCGTTCCGTCATCGCATCGACACCCCGACCTTGCGCGGCGTCAACATCCAGCGCCTGTTCGGTTCGCAGCGGGCCTTGAAGACGGTCGAGGATTTCACCGAGTTCGAGCAGCGCGCGGCCTATTTCGACGGCGACCCGGTGATCGCGACCAAGAAGGGCATCAACATCCTCGATCGCGGCCATCAGGTACACGCGATGGGCGAGTTCCAGGCGCTGCTCGATTTCCCGCCGGCGCCGAAGCTCGACGTGTTCGGCCGCCTCAAGGCCGATGCCGGCGAGGCCGAGAAGCGCGGCGAGGCTTTGTTTTTCGGCAAGGCGCAATGCTCGGCCTGTCACACGCCGCCGTATTACACCGACAACAGCATGCATAACTTGCGGGTCGAGCGCTTCTTCAAGCCGCACACGATCAACGGCCGCTACGCCAGCGCCGATGGGCCGATCAAGACCTTCCCGCTGCGCGGCATCAAGGACTCGCCGCCGTACTTGCACGACGGCCGCCTGTTGACCCTGGAGGACACGGTGGAGTTCTTCAATGTCGTATTGCAGACGCGTTTGGAGCAGCAGGAGAAAGAAGACCTGGTCGCGTTCCTGCGTCAGCTGTGATCGGGTGCAGAGCGTCGGCAGCCCGGCCGGAGGCGGATGATAGGGGTCGCCGACCCAGGCTGCGACGCTCTGCACAGACACCAAACGCAGGCCAGCCGGGCCTGTGAAGGACGACGCGCGGCGCGATGCCGCCGCGCGTCGCCGGCAGGCCGTGCTGATACGGCCGCTTCAACGCCCGCCGCTTCAGCGCCTGTAGCGGTTGGCGCTGCCGTCCGGGCGCAGGGTTTCCAGTGCGGCCACGCGGCCGTCGCCGTTGCGCTCGAAGCGCACCCGTACGCTCGGGTCGTCGACGAGGTAGAACAGGTCGCGTTCGAGCGCCGCCAGGGGCTGCTGCGGGCGTTTGCCGTTGCGCAGATACAGACGGCCGGCGACCTCTTCGATGCGCATGCGATCGTATTGGCCGGTGTACTCGGCGTGGGCCAGCGCCGGCACGGAGGCGGACTCGGCGCGCACCGCGTCGAGCGCCCAGCGCGCATCGATCGCATCGCCGCCGCTCAGGCCTTTCTTCAGCAGACTGTCCAGGGCAAGCGCTTGCGCCGTGCGCAAAGCCTCGCGTTGCGGCACGGCGACGTCGGGGGCGATGCCGCTGCCCTCCCAGTTGCGATGGGTGATCGGGCTGGTCGGTGAGCCGGTCGCGACGAAAACGCTGAAGCCGTTGCCGGCGTCGATCTCGGCGCCGGGATTGGCGGCACCGGCGCTGGTCTCGCCGATCACCACCGCGCGGCCGACGTTCTTGAGGGTATAGACCAGGGCCTCGGCGGCGGAGGCGGTGCGCGGGCTGGTCAGCAGATACAGCGGCACGTCCAGGCGTGGGTTCGGGTACCAGTCCACAGGCGCCTCGGAGGTGCTGCCGAGGGCGTCGCCATCGCGCCAGCGGAAGCTGCTGTAGATGTCGGCGCCTTTCGGGGTGAACGCGCTGACCAGATAGCCGACCGAGACCGGCGAGCCGCCGCCGTTGTCGCGCAGGTCGATGATCAGCGCATCGGTGGAGGCCAGCAGTTGCAGCGCCGATTCGAGGGCGACGCGCGCCGGCGTGCGCGGCTCGCCGAAGCGGAAGTCGGCGAACTCTTTCAGATCCAGATAGCCGAGATTGCCGGGCAGGATCTCGACCCGATGCACGCCGTAGTTGCGGCGACGCGCGTAATCGACGGGCTGGGCCACGTTCGGGCCGGGCCGTCCGCGCGGCTCGGCAGCGCGCTGTTCGGGCGGGAGCCAGTTGACCCGGAAATGGCCGTCGTGGGACTTGATGCGTTCGGTCAAGGCGGTGACGAGGTCGCGCGGGTCGGTGTAGCGGTCGAACTCACCTGCGGCTGCGGCCTTGCGCAAGCCCGCGGCGATCTCGGCGGCGCATTCGACGTCGTAGTAGTGGTCCTGGATGCTGCGGGCGACATCGGCGACGGTGTCGCGCGGCGTCGGCGCGGCGGCGTGGACGGTGCCGGGCAGGCACAGCAGCAACAACGGGGCGAGCAGGCAATGGACCAGACGCTGAGCGGTACGCATGAGAGTCTCCGGGGAAGGTCGCCGCCGCGGACGATGCCGGGGCGGCGAGCGGCAAGGGGCCGTGTCTTCCGTGGATGCGATAGGGCACCGATGCGTCGCAGGTTCGGCTCAGGGCGCTTGCCGACGCCCGGACTCAGGCGAAGCCGCTGCTGACGTCGGTGTACCAGGTGCTCGAGCCGGGCATGATCGGGATCGATTTGAACTCCTTGGGCTTGACGCTGCCGCCGCCGAAATCGACGGTGGTCAGGTCGACCAGCTGCAGGCTGCTGTTGAAGGCGCTGCTGAAGTAATAGGCGAAGTTGCTGTGATCGCGCACGACTTGCCACATGGTCCAGTCGCCGAGGGTGGGATGGATCGACGGCGGCTTCGCTTCGATCAGCGCCGAACCGTAAGGCGTGGCCTGGATCATCTGCACCATCTGCATGGCGACGTTGACGATGGTCTGGCTGCTGTCGGTAGCGCCGGCCTTGGGCGCGGTCGGCAACCAGCCGGCGCCGTCGGACGGCAGCAAGTGATAGCCCTTGCGGAAGGTCGCGGCCTTGACGAAGCGCGAAGCCGACATGATGTCGCCGGGCAGGCCGAGCAGGCCGCTGCCGACCGGCGGGCCGGCATTGGCCGAGGTCGAAGTGCCGGTGCCTTCGACCTTGAGGTGGGCGTAGTTGGCCAGGTTGGTGCGTTGCCAATCGTAGGGCGGGGCATTGGTCAGCACGCCGTCGCCGGTGGCGCCGTTGTCGTAGTCGGGCGGGTAGACGTTGGTGGCGCCGCCGATGAATTCGATGACCACGCTGGCGCCGCTGGAGTCGGTGATGATGAAGTGCAGCGGCAGATAGGTCTTGGCGGTGCTCGCCGGGCCGACGATCTCGATGTTGGGCAGGGCCTGCAGCAGGTCGGCGACGCTGGAGAACTGGCTCATCGCCCAGGCGCCGAGGTCGGAGAATTCCAGGGCGTCGTGCATGCCGCGGTGGGCGGTCGCGTATTGCGTACCCGGCAACCACAACGATGCGCAGGACAGCCCGACTTCGTTGATGCCGTCCATGAAGCAGGCGAATTCCGGCATCGCCTGCGGGTCGGCGATGCCGACGAAGCCATAGGTGCCGGTCCAAGAATGCGAGCGGTTGGGGAACAGGGGGAACTTCTGTTGCGCGGGCACGCGGTAAAGGTTGCTCGCCAGCGTGCCGGTGAGTTCCATGCAGCGCGCGGAGAGGTACTGCACGGAGTTGCTGGAGGCCGGGACGGCCGGAACGGCGAGCAGAAAATTGGTGCACATGGTGATCTCCTTGGCCATGAGCGGATCGGATGAGCCGGATGCGGGCTGCCGCGGCCCCTCGCATGCGAAGGCCGGCGGCCTTCGTGCGGCTCTTGTACTTCGGGGTGGGGTCCGTGGTTGCGACAAGCCACGCAGAATCGACGGGCGCGGATGCGGGCCGACGACCGCTCGTCGTACGGCCGCGTTGTGCCTGTCCCCGCGACGCGGTTCGGCAACCGCCACGTCCGCGGCCGGCGCGACCGTTGCTTTCGGCACTCGCGCACAGTTTTCGCGCCGGGCAGGATCGCCCGATGCCGATCCAAGCTCTCTACTTCGTCCATGCTTCCGGGCCCGAGGCCGCATGATGTCGCAGCTCTCGCAGCCCTGGTTGTTGTTCGCCGCGATCCTCAATGGGCTGGCGGCGTTGGCCCATGTCGCAGTGATCTTCGGCGGCGCCGCCTGGTATCGCTTCTTCGGCGCCGGCGAAGGCATGGCGCGCATGGACGAAGCCGGCCGTCTGTATCCGGCCGCGCTCACCGCCTGCATCGCCCTGATGCTGGCGATCTGGGGCGGGTATGCCTTGTCGGGCTCGGGCCTGATCGCGCCGTGGCCCTGGGCCAAGCCGGCGCTGTGCGCGATCACCGCGGTGTATCTGCTGCGCGGGCTCGTGGTGGTGCCGATGGCGGTGGCTTCGGTGCCGCAGCCGGCGACCCCGTTCTGGTATTGGAGCTCGGCGATCTGCTTCGCCATCGGGCTGGTCCATCTGTTCGGATTGATCGGCGCCTGGCGCAACCTGTAGGCCGCGCCGTCGGCCGATCTCTGCGCTGCCGCACAGGCCCGGCCCGGGTTTGCGTTTAGGCTGGACGCCGATACGGCGGGCGAGGGCTGAATACGATGAATCGGACGACGAGTCGGAGGACGGTTCCGAGCATTCGACAACCGAAGAAACAGCGGTTGCTGGGCTGGGGATTGGCGGCGATGGCGCTCGCGTCGAGCGCGACCGCCGTGGCCGCGGCTTCGACAGCCGCGCCGGATACGTCCGGCCATCGCATCGATTACAGCCAGGTCTGGCCCGACTATCGCCAGCGCCAGGCGCGCGTGCCGCTGCGTTACGAAAGCCTCGGCAGCACGCCGCTGGAGGACGTGGAGAAACGCAGTTATCGTCTGGCTTCGCAGCGTTGGCCCGAGAGCGGCGGCGCCATCCCGCCCGAATGGACGCATCGGGTCGACATCTACATTCCCGATGTGGCCCGGCCGAAGTCGGCCTTGCTGGTGATCAACAACGGCAGCAATCGCGCCAGCGGCAACGACCCGGTGCGGCCGCCGAGCGATTTCGACGAGACCCTGGCGCTCGAAGTCGCCCGCAGCACCCACACCATCGTGGTCTCGGTGTCGGACGTGCCGAACCAATACCTGACCCTGCCCGGAGAGACGGTCGCGAAGAAAGAGGACGTGCTGGTCGCCGCGACCTGGCGCCGTTTCCTCGACGACCCTGCCGCGAACACGACCTTGCCGCTGCACGTGCCGATGGCCGAAAGCGCGGTCAAGGCGATGGACCTGGCCGAGCGCGAACTGCGCGGCTGGCGGGTGCGTTCGTTCGTCGTCGCCGGCGCGTCCAAGCGCGCCTGGACCGCGTGGCTGACCGCGATCGGCGACCCGCGCGTGGAGGCCATCGTCTCCTACGTCATCGACATGCGCATCCAGGCGTTGATCGAACACATCAACCGCAGCTACGGCGGCGGTTGGCCGATCGCCTTGCAGCCCTATCACCAGGAAGGCATCACCACGCGCTACCGGCAGCCCGAGTTCGACGACCTGATGAAGATCGAAGACCCTTACGCTTATCTGCGCACGCGCCACCGCCAGCGTCTGCGCATTCCGAAGTACCTGGTCAGCGCCAGCGGCGACGATTTCTTCCCGCCCGATGCGCAGCGGCTTTATGTCGACGATCTGCCCGGAGCGACCAGTCTGCGCGCGGCGCCGAACTCCGATCACGGCGGGGTGCGCCGGCATATGCGCGAGACCCTGATCCCGGCTTTGCAACGCTGGGGGCGCAACCAATCCCTGCCGAGCGTGCGCGCACGCTTGAACCAACGCGGGAGCCAGCTGCGACTGAGCGCGCGCGCCTCGGAGCGGCCGGTCAGCGCCAAGCTGTGGGTCGCCGACAATCCGAACGGCCGCGATTTCCGCTACGCCTGCGGCATCCGTTATCGCGAATCGCCGTTGCCGCTGACCCGCAACGGCGTCGAGGCCGAACTGAGTCTGCCCGCGTCGGGCTGGTCGGCGGCTTTCGTCGAATTCGCCTTCGCCGACGGCTTCGTCGCCACCACGCCGGTGCATGTGTATCCGGAAAAGACCTTTCCGCAGCAACCGCCGCCGAACGGCAGCGGCGCTTGCCTGATCGTGCCTCAATAGCGCGCGCCGCGGTAAACAGAGCCACGGCGATGCGCCCGGCGCGCATCGGCTTGTGCACAGACAGACCGAAAACGCGCCCACGGACGACCTTGTCCGAAACCAGCGAGTAAACGCCTGGCACGCGGCCTAGTTTCGCGCCGAGGGTGCTTGCTGGATGGCGATCCGTTGCCGAACCCTCCCGACGCGGCCCGTTATCGCGGGTGACCGCCGGGAGCGCTTGCGCCTTCGCCAAGGCAATCGCCCGAGGCCTGCGCGCGCGTCCGCACTCCATCGCATCCGCTCGCGCAGACACCGTCGCCGTATCCACCTCAGCCGAGGGATCGTCCCATGCGCCAGACCCGTATCTCCTTCCTGCTTTCCGTCTTGCTCGCCTGCAGCGCTTCGGCGCAGGCCGGCAGCCCCGCCGTCGACAACGGCAGCCACCACGCCAACCAGCGCGTGCTGTATCCACGCGATTCGCGACCGTTCGGCAAGAGCATGTCGACCTGGGGCGAAACCGCTTCGCAATGGGTGTATGCGCAACCCTTGGAGCGCAGCCCGCTGTACGACCCGACCGGCGCCAACTGCGCGGTCGACCAGCACGGCCCGGTCTGGTACATCGCCCGCATCGCCGGGCCGCCGGTGTTCAGCGGCACGCGTCATTGCACGATCCCGCGCGGTAAATCGATCCTGCTCTACATCGGCGCTGTGGTGAACACCTATCCCTGTCCCGACCCCAACTTCGACCCGGCGCCGGGCCAATCCTTGTACGACTTCCTGCGCCAGGATGCGGCCGCGGCGATGGACACGGTGAACCTGCTCGAAGTGAGCCTGGACGGGCGTCCGATCCGCGATGTGTTCGGTTATCGCTACGCGTCCGACAACCTGTTCTCGATCAAGGGCGATCTGAGCCTGCGCCCGCGCATGGACGGCTGCATCACCGGCGCCTGGCAGCCGGCGGTGGTCGATGGTTTCTTCATGATGTTCAAGCCGCTCGCGCCGGGTTCGCATACGTTGGTCGTGCACGGCACCAATACGATCGGCCACGACAAGACCTTCACCTATTACCTCACCGCCGAATGATCGGATAGGCGGAGCCCGGCCTTTCGGCCCGTGCCGGCGGTCGCGACCCGCGCAAGCCGCGCGCCACGATCGCCGGCTTCACGCCCGTCCGTCTCTGGCGTTCTGTGTCCCGATGTCGCCCTGCGGGGTAGGCTGTGGCCATCGGACCAGGGAGACAGGGGCATGGAAGGTAGGATCGCAGGCGCAGGCGCATGGCTGCTGGCGTTGGCCTTGTCGGCCTGCGTCGGCCCGGACGACGAGAACGCGAAGTCGCCGGTCGCCGCCGCACCGCCATCGCCGCCCGCGACCGTGCCCGCGGCGGCCGCAGCGTTCGATTTCGCCGCCTGGGTCGCCGCCAATGCGGCTTGCCAGGGCGAGTACTTCGCCGACGTGCAGGAACCTGCGTTCGCGCAGACCTTGCGCCAGGCCGGTGTCGCGGTCGACCCGGACAGCAATCTCGGCGACGTCGGCCCCGGCTGGGGCACGCTGACCCCGAGCCGTCCCACGCGTCTGCACGGTTTCCGGGTGCGCCGCGTCGATTACGACTTCGGCAGCGGTTCGACCTTCGCCGTGGTCGTCGAGGCGAGCGCGGAACAAGCGCGCGCGGCGATCGGCGCGCAGCCGGTGCCCGAGGCCTATCGCGAGTACTTCAAGCTCGGTGTGCCGACCGCGAAGCCGAGCGAGGACGTGCCGATGCCGGATCTGCGCTTCGTGCGTGCCGGCGAGCAGGCGGGCACGCAGGAGATCGGCTGCGCCGCCTTCGATGGCTGAGGCGCGCGCGTCACGTCCGCCACCGCAGAACGTCCGGCCGCGCGCATGCGGCGGCCGGACGCGGCATCGATCGAGGCGCGGTGCCGATCAACAGGTGAGGTTGTTGCCCGGCGGCACGCCGAGGATCGCGGCGAAGTTGCGGTAGTAGGTGCCGCGGTTGAGCATTTGCTGGTGGCCCAGGCCGCTGGCGTTGCATTCGATGCCGCCGTTGATCGCGCGGATGGTCTCGCCGAACGCGCGCAGGTTCACCATCGCCTGATGCGGCGTATTGCTGGCGCCGCCGCGTTGGGTCATCCAGTACCACAGCGCGGTCTGCCAGGCGATCGCGGCGTTGGTCGCGACCAGGTCGGGGTTGTTGAGCAGGTCCAGGCCGAGTGCGTTGCCGGCGGCGGCGTAGTTGTAGTTCCAGCTGAGCTGGATCGGCCCGCGCCCGTAGTACTGCTTGTTGCCGCAGGTGCCGGCCGGTGCGCAGTAATGGTTCCAGTTGGCCTGGTTGAGCTCGCGGATATGCACCAGCCCGCCGGTTTCCTGGTTGACGTTGGCGAGGAAGGCCGCCGCTTCCTGGCGGGCGATGGTGTCGCCGCCTTCGTGGGCGAAGTTCGGATACGACTTGATCGCCGCGACCAGGCCAGCGTAGGTGTAGAAGGGGTTGCGGTTCGGGAACATCTGGTTGAACTGCGCCTGGGTGACGATGAAGCCGCCGCCGCCCGGCGGGGTGGTGTTGTCGCAACTGGTCGGCTGCCAGTACCAGGTGCTGATGGTCGGGTCGGTGCCGTCGCTGCCGTTGCTGCCGACGTTGACCAGCTTGTAGTACTGGCCGTTGGGCAGGTATTTGACGATGGTGCCGAGCGTGTAGTTGATGCCGCGGCTCCAGTCGACGTAGCTGCAGGTCGCGCTGGGCCCGACCTGCGTCGTCGTGTTCGGTGCAGCGGACAAGTCTTCGCGCGGCGCCTGCGGTGCGGCGAAAACGCCGTGGGCGCAGAGCAGGCCGGCAACGGCCCAGGCGGTGCGGCGGCGCTTGCCGTAGGGGGCGGTCTGGTAGGGTGCGTTCATTACGTATCCTCGGTTGTGGACGCTCGGTCCCCCCGGGGTACGCATGCGGTCGATCCGGATGCGAGGCGTTGGATGCGGCTTGCTTATGCTTATGGGCCTTGCCTGCGGTCAGGCACCGCCGCTGCGACCGGTGCGATAGCCGGTCGTTCCCAGGATCGGCATGCGTCCATCCAGGCCGCATGCGGGTGGCGACGGTCGCGAACGACCTGCAAACGACTGTAGCGGCGCGGTCGCCGGCGAATCCGGGACGCGGTCGCGAAACGCGTCCGGGCCCGGCCCGCGCTCGCTTCGAAGCGGCCGAGGCGCGACCGCGGTCGCATTTGCGTTGCGATGCGGCAACCGTTCCGGGCCGTCGCGGGGTATAAAGCGGTCGGGGCGGCCAAGGCCCGGCCGATCGATACGGGCCGTCCTCACTGCACGAGGTGATGCGATGAAACGTGGCGCAAATGCAGTTGGCGCAGTTCTTTGCGGCGTGATGCTGTCCGTGGCGCTGTGCGCCTGCAGCGGCCAGGCCGAGCGCGAGGCGGCGCAGAAACCGGCGCGCGCCGGCGTGCCGATCGACCGCAACGAAACCGCCGAGCGCCTGGCGAAGATGCGCGGCCAGGCGATCGCCGGCGACCAGGTCGCCTTGCACCAGAACGTCGAGGCGCTCGACCGCGATCTGCGGCGCGCGATCCGCCTGGTCGACCCGGCCCGCCGGATCGATCGCGAGAATGCGCGCATCGCCGCCAAGAGCGTGGCCGGCGTGCGTTCGGCGGTATGGGTGGACGACGAAAACCTGTTGGCCATCGTCGACCGTAACGGCCAGCGCAGCTACGGCACCATCGATGCGATCTGCAACCGGCTCGAACCGATGGGCGACACCCTCGGGGTGGTGATCAATCTGCAGAGCGGCGCGGCGCAGACCGGCGACGAGCTCGAGATCCTCAGCCGCAACTGCCAGCTCAAGCCCGGCGAACGCGCGGTGGCACAGGCGCACCGCCAGATCGACGTGCTGCCGCCGGACGTGCGCGCCCAGCATCGCGCCAATGCCGACGCCGCGCTGAGCGGCCCGGACCGCAGCGGCGAGCGCGAGGAAAGCGAGCGCATCATCGAGGCCAGCACGCCGGAGCTGTAGCGCCATCCGGGATCTGCGAAAGAATGCGCCAGAGGACGAGGCCGCCGGTCACGACGGTCCGGTGAGGCATTGTGCGTGTGCGCGGCGTCGGTTTGACCGACAATGGCCGCCCCACATCCAGGAGGTGATGCATGATCCAGCGATTCGACGTCGGCGCGCGTTTGTCGGAAATGGCGATCCATAACGGCGTGGCCTACCTGGCCGGCCAGGTGCCCGACAGCGAGGACCTCGACATCGCCGGCCAGACCCGCGAAACCCTGGCCTCGATCGATGCCTTGCTCGCGCGCGCCGGCACCGACAAGACCCGCATCCTGATGGCGCAGATCTTCCTGGCCGACATGGAGGATTTCGCCGGCATGAACGCAGTGTGGGATCGCTGGGTCGCGGCCGGGCATACGCCGCCGCGCGCGACCGTGCAGGCCCCGCTGGCCAATCCGAAATTCCGCGTCGAGATCGTGGTGACGGCAGCGCTGTAAGCGGCCGTTCTCCCGCGACCGTCGCCGCAGTGCGGTGCGGTCGCTTCGGCGGACTCACTCGAGCCCATTCAGGCCGCTTCGGCCTGCTCGCGCTGGCGCGCCGCTTCCATGAAAGCCATCAGCAAGGGGCGCCCCGGCAACAGTTCGGGAAAGCGCTGGTCGTGGAACTCCGGGTGCCATTGCACGCCGACCACGAAGCCGGCGCCGGCGCTGCGGATGCATTCGGGAATGCCGTCCTCCGACCAGGCTTCCACTTCCAGGCCCTCGCCGAGGTTCTTGATGCCCTGGTGATGGATCGAATTGACCTGCGCCTGCGCCTGCGGGTACAGCCCGGCGAACCAGCCGCCCTCGCGGATCCGCAGCGGGTGCGCGTGTTCGTCGTAGCGCGCCGGAATGTAGTGCTGATTGCGGGTGGCGCCGCCGTCGACCAGGTCCTGGTAGAGATTGCCGCCGTGGGCGACGTTGATCAGCTGCATGCCGCGGCAGATGCCGAGCACCGGTTTGCCGGCCTCGATGAAGGCGCGCAGCAGGTTCAACTCGAAGCGGTCGCGCTCCGGGTCGGTGGTCATCAGCATTTCGCTGGGGCGCTCGCCGTAGGCCTGCGGGTCGATGTCGGCGCCGCCCTGCAGGATCAGGCCGTCGAGCGAACGCGCGTAATCGCGCACCGACAAATCGGTGGCCTGCACTTCGCCCAGGGCGTCGACGGTCGGGATCATCACCACCAGCGCGCCGCTCGACATGACCCAGTGCGCCATCGATTGCTCGAGGTATTGCAGGGTCTTGTTGCGGAAGCCGTACGCCGGCGGCAGGTTGCGCATCAGGCGCGGCGACAGACCGATCAGCAGTTTGCGGGCGGGCGCGGGCAGGGCGGGGTCTCGGTCGTTCGCGGACATGGTCGCGGGCCTCAGGCAGCGGGTACGGTGGTGTGCAGCAGCCAATCGACCACCGACCTCAGCGCCGCCGCGCGGGTCGCGCCGCCGTCGCGTTGTTGGCGGTACAGGGCCAGTTGCGCATGCGCGCTGGTGCCGCGCGCCAGGATGTCGTCGATCGAGGCCAGGGCCTCGACGCAGTCCAGCGCTTGCGCATCCTCGCGGCAGAGTGCGCGCAGTCGTTGCAACTGGTCCAGCGCCGGCTCGGTGTTGCCGCGTTCGTCGATGAACTCGGCTTGCAGGCCGAAGCGTTTGGCGCGCCAGCGATTTTCGTCGATGATCCGGCGCACGGCGGCGTTGCATGGCGGCGCCTCGGCCGGATGCATGACCAGATGGCGCATCAGGCAGCGGTACAGCGCCGCGATCGCCAGGCTGTCGTCCAGGTGGGTGCAGGCATCGGCGATGCGCAACTCGACGGTCGGGAAATTCGGCGAGGGCCGGATCGCCCACCACAGCGAACTGGCGTCGGCGATCGCGCCGGCGCGCACCAACACCGCGGCGAAGGCGTCGTAATCGGCTTCGCTCTCGAAGAAATCCGGGATGCCGGTGCGCGGCCATTCGTCGTACATGGCCTGGCGGTAACTCATCAGGCCGGTGCGCAGGCGGTCCCAGAACGGCGACGAGGTCGACAGCGCCAACAGCAACGGCAGCCACGGCATCGCCCGGTTCATGACCTGGACGCGGTCGACGTCGTCGGGCAGTTGCACGTGCACGTGCAGGCCGCAGACCAGGCTGCGCCGCGCGACGACCTGGAAATCCTCGACCAGGCGCCGGTAGTGCGGCTTGTCGGTCTCGCTCTGTTCGCGCCACAGGCCCAGCGGATGGGTGCCGGCGGCGAGCAGGGCCAGCCCGTGCTCGTGGGCGAGCGCGGACAGGCCGCGGCGCAGGTCGCCGAGTTGGCGCCGGGCCTGGCCGACGTCGCACAGGATCGGCGAGGCGATTTCGATCTGCGCCTGCAGCAGTTCGCTCTCGATGGCATCGCCGAACTCGGCGCGGGCCCGCTTCCACAAACGCGACGGTACCTGCGAGGCCAGCAGCCGGGATTCCGGGCGGACCAGGAAAAATTCTTCCTCGATGCCGAAACTGTAATCGCACTGCGCGCTCATCGCGGATCGTTCCGCGACTGCGACGGGGTCGATGTCGTCATGGCCCCAAGGTAACGCCCCGGATGTAAGCACGAGTTGAAGAGAGGCGGCCGGCGCGCGCGGCCGCCTCTGCTCGGGACTCCGTTCTAGGGCCTACTTCAAGGGCAGGCAGATCGCGGTCTTCCATTCGGCCGGCGGCAAGCTCGAGGGGTCGTTGAGGTATTCCTCGTACACCGGCGCGTCGCCGGCTTCCTCGAAGCTCGCCGGCAACCATTGGCAGAACAACCAGTCGTAGGCGCGGTGCAGCTCGTTGTAGGGGCCGGTGTGCACGACCACGGCATGACGGCCGCCGGCGATTTCGACCCAGCGCATGCCCTCGCCGAGCTCGGTGCCGCCCGGCACCGTCAGGCAGGCGTCCGAGCGCAGTTGATCCTGCGGCGTATCGGCTGGGCTGTCGTAGTAGATGCCGAGGCAACGCGTGTCCTGGCGCATCAGCCCGCGCGGGCCGGCCCAGGCGTACAAGGCGTGGAAGGTGTTGCCGATGGCTTGGTAATCGCCGGTGTGCGGCAGGGCGACGGTACGGATCGGGGCGAGGGTGGTGATTTCGGCGCTGTACATCAGGCTCTCCAGGGTCGGGTCGAAGGCTGCGCGCGATAACGCGGGCAGGGCGGCACGACGCTTGCGGAACGCGGCCGGCGCACAGGCGTAGGTGGCGCCGAATGCGCGGGTGAACGCGGCCACGCTGCCGTAACCGGCGCGGCCGGCGATCTGGCCGATGCTGTGTTCGGTGGTCAGCAGATCGTTGGCGGCGCGATGCAGGCGCAACCGGCGCTGGGTGCTGGCGATGGTCTCGCCCATCAGGCCGTGGTAGACCCGATGGAAATGGAACGGCGAGAAATGCCCGGCTTCGGCGAGCTGGGCCAGCGTCAGCGGTTGGTCGAGCCGGCTCGACATGAAGGCCACGACCTTCTCGATGCGAGCGCTGTAGTGGTCGAAGGTGCTGTTGCGGTTCAAGCGGGGCTCCGGTGGCGTCGTGCGGGGCCAGTCTGGGCCGGCGGACTTGATCCAGGTTGCGGATTTGCGGGAAGCGCCCCGGCCGGGGCGGGAGACGGCGATCGTCCGCGATGCCTTGTCGTCGCGTCGTGGCGGCAGCGAAGTTTCCGCCATCGAGCACGCAGCCTGGCTCCGGCGAAGGCGATGCGTCAGGCGAAACCGGCGCGTTCGCTGTCGCTCAAGGCCGGCACCACGGCACGGCCGGAGGCCGCCGATTCCACCGCCGCTTCCAGCACCGCCATCACCGCGATCGCCTGCGCCGGCGTCACCGGATTCTCGCCGTGACCGAGCAGTGCATCGCGCACCGCCATGTAGTAACGGCGTTGGTCGCCGGCCGGTGTAGGCAAACGACGGGCGCCGTCGGCGTCGTGCAGGATCAGTTCGTCGTCGTCGCGCCCCCACTCGGCCGCACCCGGACGCATGCCCGACAACAACTGCGTTTCCTGACGGTCGGCCAGAGCCTTGACCACGCTGCCGCGGGTGCCGTGCACCAGGAAACGCGGGCTGCCGCCGGCGGCGAGCATGCTGCCGTGCAGGATCACGCGGCGGGTGCCGTATTCGAGCACCGCATGCGCCCAGTCGCTGACCTGCGCGCCGGGACGCTGGGTCGCGAGGCTGGCGATCACCCGCTCGGGCAAGCCGAACAGGTGCAGGGCCTGGTCGACCAAGTGCGGGCCCAGGTCCCACCACAGCCCGCTGCCGGGGCCGGCCTGTTCGCGCCAACGTTCGCGCACCTGCGGCCGATAGCGGTCGATATGCGACTCGAAATGCGCGACCTCGCCCAGCAGTCCGTCGTCGATGACCTGCCTGATGCCGAGGTAGTCGCTGTCCCAACGGCGGTTCTGGAACACCGACAGCAGACGACCGTGTTGGGCGGCCAACGCGGCCAACCCGCGCGCCTCGGCGAGGTCGAGGGTGAAGGGCTTGTCGACCACCACGTGCTTGCCGGCGGCGAGCGCGGCGCGCGCGAGCGGTGCGTGGCTGTCGTTCGGCGTGGCGATGACCACCAGATCGGCGCGCGCATCGGTCGCCGCAGCAAAGGGATCGGCGAGCACCGCGACCTCGGGGTGATCGGCCTGGACCTTGCCGGCATCGCGCGAGCCGACCACGCTCAGGCGCAGGCCCGGCGTCGCCGCGATCAGCGGCGCATGGAAGGTCTGGCCGGCGAAGCCGTAGCCGATCAGGGCGACGCGGATGGAGGGTGCGCTCATTGCCGGGACTCGTGCGGGGGATGCGGACACCTTGCCGGATCGGCGCGCGCGCGGCCACTGGGGGTTCGGGGCAGTCGGGTTGCGCCGGGTGTGCACAAGCTTTGGCGTAGCGGCGCGGCCGCTCGCGAGGAGTAGGCCGGCGGCCAATTATCCGCCGATCATCGGCGTGATCGGACGCAGGACGGTCGCGGCTCGACGCAAGGAATTCCCTGTGGGGCGCCGCTCCTGACCGGGTAGTGCAGGCCGGCGGGACGCGCGGATACGGCCCGATTCCACCGTCGCGACCCGCGCTGGCCTGCGAGGGCCCGGATCGGGTAACAATTCACCGGTCCCCAGGTTGGAAAACGCAATGAGCGCAGCTGCACCGGCGTCCGCCAATTCCCCGTCCCGCGTGCTGTTCGCCAGCCTGATCGGCACCACCATCGAGTTCTTCGACTTCTACATCTACGCCACCGCGGCGGTGTTGGTGTTCCCGAAGCTGTTCTTCCCTTCGGCCGATCCGGCCTCGGCGACCTTGCAGTCGCTGGCGACCTTTGCCCTGGCGTTCTTCGCCCGCCCGGTCGGCTCGGCGGTGTTCGGCCACTTCGGCGACCGCGTCGGGCGCAAGGCGACCCTGGTCGCGGCGCTGCTGACCATGGGCTTGTCGACGGTGGCGATCGGCCTGTTGCCGACCCATCAAAGCATCGGTATCGCCGCGCCGATCCTGTTGGCGCTGTGCCGCTTCGGCCAGGGCCTGGGGCTCGGCGGCGAGTGGGGCGGTGCGGTGCTGCTGGCGACCGAGAACGCGCCGCCCGGCAAACGCGCCTGGTACGGCATGTTCCCGCAGCTCGGTGCGCCGATCGGCTTCTTCCTGTCGACCGGCATCTTCCTGCTGCTGACCGACACCATGGGCGACGAGGCTTTCTTCGCCTGGGGCTGGCGGGTGCCGTTCCTGGCCAGCGCGGTGCTGGTGTTCGTCGGCCTGTGGGTGCGGCTGCGGATCAGCGAAACCCCGGCGTTCCAGCGCGCGATCGATCACCACGAACGCGTGCGCCTGCCGATGCTCGAGGTGCTGGTCAAACATCCCGGCGCCCTGGTCGCCGGCACCTTCGCCGCGCTCGCGACCTTCGTGCTGTTCTATCTGATGACGGTGTTCGCGTTGAGCTGGGGCACCTCGCAACTGGGCTATTCGCGCGAGCAGTTCCTGCAACTGCAACTCGGCGGCGTGTTGTGTTTCGCCGCGACCATCCCCTTGTCGGCGATGTTCGCCGACCGCCGCGGCCGGCGCCTGGCGATGATCCTGTCGACCCTGGCGATCCTGTTGTTCGGGATTTTCTTCGCGCCCTTGTTCGCGACCGGCAGCGCCTGGGGCACCTTGCTGTTCCTCGGCCTGGGCCTGGGCATCATGGGCCTGACCTACGGCCCGCTCGGCACCATCCTCGCCGAGATGTTCCCGACCCCGGTGCGCTACACCGGCGCTTCGCTGGCCTTCAACCTGGCCGGCATCTTCGGCGCGTCGCTGGCGCCCTACATCGCGACCTGGCTCGCCGGGCGCTACGGCCTGGCCTATGTCGGCTATTACCTGGCCGCGGCGGCGGCGTTGACCCTGATCGCCTTGCTGGCGGTGCGCGAGGATCGCAGCGCGACTTGATTCGCGGTCGGTGATCGACGCCCTGCGGCGCTAGCGGGCGCTGCCAGGCGGGTCCTTGCGCTTGCGCGTCTTCGCGATCGTGTCGGCGGCGCGCGGCGGTCCCAGATAGCCGAACAGCGCGTGCAGCACGCGCCGTTGCAGCGGCGCGGCCTCGGTTTCGCCGCGTTCGCCGGCGGCATCGACCAGGCTGCGCACGATGGCGATGGTGTCCAGGGCGAGGATCTCCGCGGCGGTGGCGCCATCGCCGACGACGACGGGCGCATCCGGCCGCTGCAGCAGGGCGAGCACGCAGGTTTGCGCGGCGCGGTCGACCTGCAGGTCGCGGTCGCGCAGCGGCAGGCGCCGTTCCTCGAAATCCAGCAGCCGCGCCAGGGCCGGCCGGTGCAGTTGATGGGCGATCGCCGCGCGCACCAGGGCAACGACGCCGTCGGCATAGCTCGCCTGTCCCGGCACCGCGGCCAGATCGGCGAGCAGGGTGGCGGTCTCGCGATCGATCAGCGCCGCGGTCAACGCGTCCTTGTTGGGGAAGTATTGGTACAGCGAGCCGACGCTGACGCCGGCGCGCTCGGCGACGGCGTTGGTGTTGTACGCCGGCAGGCCGCCGCGTTCGAGAATGCGAGCCGCCGCTTCCAGGATCGCCGCGACGGTTTCGGCGGCGCGGCTTTGGCTGGGTTTTTTACGCGGTTTCAGGCTGGTTTTGCGGCGCGGCGAGGGCATGGCGAATGCGAGTAGTGAATGTGAGCAATCGCTCATATTGTGTTCTCACTTTCCCCGCAACGCCAACGAGAACCTCATGAGCGAGCAACAAGAGGCCTTCCCCCTGACCGTGTTCATGCTGGTCAAGACCCAGCCGGCATGGCTGGCCTTCGACATCGACACCCGCTTCCGCCTGCTCGACGAGCACGTCGCCCCGATCCTGCGCAAGCATCGCGACGAGGTCGGCCTGCGCTTCTACGACATCGAGTTCTACAACGCCCGTGTCACCGATATCTGGCAATGGCAGGCGCGCAGCCACCATGCCTATGAACTGGTGGTCGAGGCCCTGCGCGAAACGCCGTTCTGGGACCGCTATTTCGCGATCGTCGAGATATTGCCGGGCGTCGAGAACGCCTATGCGAGCAACTACGGCCGGACGCCGCTCGCGGCCTGAGCGTCGGCGCCGTCGGACGTCGCGGCGCCGGGCTCGCGCCGGGTCGCGGCTTCCAGTTCGAGCTGGGTCAGGTACAGGCGCAGGTCGAACTCGTGCTGGTGATAGTCCGGGTTCATGTGCGCGCACAGCTGATAGAAGGGCTTGTCGTGGTCGCGGTGCTTGAGATGGGCCAATTCGTGCACCGCGATCATCTCCAGGAACTCGGCCGGCGCATCGCGGAACAAGGTGGCGATGCGGATTTCGCGCGCGGCCTTGAGCCGGCCGCCCTGGACCCGCGAGATCGCCGTGTGCGTGCCCAGCGCATGCCGGACCACATGCAGCTTGTTGTCGTAGATCACCTTGTTGAGCGGGTCGCTCTTGCGCATGTAGCGGTCCTTGATCTGGACCACGTACTCGAACAAGGCCTTGTCGTCGCGCACCTGGTGGCGGCTGCTGTAGCGGTTGCGCAGCACTTCGCCCAGGCGCCCGCTGTCGATCAGCGCGCGCACCTGGTTCAGCACGCGCTCGTTGTAGCCGCGCAGGTAGCGAAGGTCGTCCATGCGCGAACGATACGGCAAACCCGTCCCGGGCCGCGAGACGGCAGTCTGGTCGTTGCCGCGCCGGCGCTGAATTGGGACTCAGGGCCGGTATTCGACCCGCAATGTTGCGCTCGCCCCGCGGTCGATCCACAGGTAGTGGGTAGAGCCCGGCGCCTGCTCGAAACGCAGGCGCAACTGGGTGCGGCCGCCGCGGTTGAGCGCATTCAGGCCGGCCGCGCTGAATGCGGTGCTGGTCTGGCGGCCGCCGCTGAAGCGCGCGAGTTCCGCCACCGCCGTTGCATCGGCCGCGGTCGAATAGTCGCCGGCTTCGATGGTGCAGGCGCCGAAGCAACCGCTGCGCACGTCGACCCGCAGGCGATTGCCGGCAGGCTGGCTCCAGGGATCGCCGTAGGCGCTGCGGTAGGCGACGCTGAGCGAGGCCGCGACCACTGCGGCGCCATCGGGCAGGGCCGAGGTGTCGAACGAGAGCAGGCTGCGGTTGTATTTGCCGTCGCTGCCGCGGCCGATCGCCAGGCCATAGCTCGCTTCGAGGGTGCCGACCGCGGCCGCGCTGGCGTCGGCATTGGCCTTGACGTAGCCGTCGTTGGCGTCTTCGTTGTCGAATTCCATCACCAGCGGCGGTCCGCTGGTACCGCCGCTGACCTCGACCTGGACGGCGAGCGAGACGGCGGTGTTGCCGGTCACGTCCTCGGCGCGCGCCTGCAGATGGTGGATACCGTTGCTGGCGGTGCTGCTGTTCCAGCTCGCCGCATAGGGCGCTTCGCCATCGCTGGCGAGCAGCGCGCCGTCGATGAGGAAATCCACGCGCTCCACGCCGACATCGTCGCTGGCGTTCGCGCCGAGGGCGACCACGCCGCTGACCGAGGCGCCGTTGGCCGGCGAGGTCAGCGCGACCTGCGGCGGATTCGGGTCCAGATCGTCCAGCCCCCAGAAGCGGCCGATGTAGTAGCTCGAACACAGGTTGACATCGAGCACGTAGGCGCCGGCCGTGCCGCACTGGCTTTCGCCGCTGCCGGGGTCGACCGGCGTGCCGTGGCCCATGCCGGTGATCGAGTAGGTTTCCACGCGCGGCTGCCCGGCGGCATCGCGATAGACCTTATGCGGATAGCCGGCGACGCTGTCTTCGACGTCGGCGACCGCGTCGATGCCATGTACGTTGGTCCATTGCTGCAGACTTTCGGCTTGATTGGCCGGACGCACGACGTAGTCGGCGTCGCCGTGCCAAATCGAGACGATCGGCCAGGGGCCGGCGTGGCTGCTCGCGGCGCGCACCTTGTCGCCCCATTGCGCCGGGGTCAGGTCGGTGCCGGGCGACATGCACGAAAACGCCGCGCTGGAGCCCAACGCGCAGCGGTAGGGAATGCCGGCGACGATGGCGCCGCCGGCGAACACTTCGGGGTAGGTCGCCAGCATCACCGCGGTCATGGCGCCGCCCGAGGACAGGCCGGTGATATAGACGCGGTCGGCGGCGCCGGCGTGATCGCTGCGCATGCGCTCGATCATCTGCCGGATCGACAAGGCCTCGCCCTGGCCGCGCGTGCTGTCGCCGCTCTCGAACCAGTTGAAGCAGGCATTGGCGTTGTTGGCGCTTTGCTGCTGCGGCAGCAGCAGGGCGAAATGCCAGCGCTGGGCGAGCAACTCCCAGCCGGTTTCGGCGTCGTAGCTGGCCGCGCTCTGGGCGCAGCCGTGCAGGGCCACGACCAGGGGCGCATCGGCCGGCAATCCGGGCGGCACGTATTTGTACATGCGCAGATTGCCCGGGTTGCTGCCGAAGCCGGTGACTTCGGTCAAGGCCAGCGCCGGCGTCGCCGCGCACAGCGCGCCGAGGGCGAGGGCGCAGCCGGCGATGCGTGCGGCCGGGCGATGCGGACGCAGACTCGCGAAGGGGCGGTGCGAAGCGGACATGCGATCGACTCCCACGCCGGTAGCGAGTCCGGCGTGGCCGCAGTGGGCCACCGCGGGCCCGCGCGCGCCATCGTCCGATGGGGCACATTGCGCTGCAGCACGGGGCCGCGCCGCTGCGTCGCGGGCTGGGCGATACTGCCGCCAGCCGCGATCGCGCGGCCGCAGATGCCGATCCGGAGCGGTCCACATGCACTACCTGTCTCAAGACCTGGCCTGGGTGATCGACGGCTTGCCGCCGTTGGCCCTGGCCAAGCCGCATTTCCTCGCCGCCATGCTCGCCGCGGGCGAAGAACATGCGCTGGTGCTGGCCGAATACCCGCAGGCCCGGCATGAAGATCTGGAGGCGTACTACCTCAGCCTGCGCGGTATCGGCGCTCTCGACGAGGATCTGCTCCACGACCTGCTGTTCGCGCATTCCTTCCGCGAGCTGGCCTGCGGCGCCTGGCTGGCGGCCTTGGCGCCGCAACCGTCGTATCGCCGGCACCTGCTCGAAGCGCGCGACCGCGCGCCGCATCAGCAGTACTTGGTCGATCTGGCCCTGGCCATGCTCGACGGCGACGGTCGCAACGGCGGCGAATGGCCTTGCGATGCGCAGACCTTCGCCGACACGCGCCGCATCCGTACCGCGCTGGATGCCTTGCCGAGGCCGGCGGTGCCGTTGCGTCGCGCACCTGCACCGTCGCTACAGCAGCGTCTGCAGGAAGAGGACCAACGCATCCGCGAGCTCTACCGTCGCGAAGGCAGCGCCGCGGCGCTGGCGGCGATGAGCGGCAGCGCTACGGCGTTCTATCGCATGGACTATCCGGCCTGGCATCGCCTCGGCTGTCCCGGCCTGGAGGAATTCCTGGCCGGGCAGGGCGGCCGCGACGCTTGAATTCGCTGCACGGCGCGGTTGCCGACGGTCGCGACCGCACCAGGGCGAGGCGTTCTTGCGCCGTCGTTCGTCGCCGCCGTCAGTAGCTCGACAGCCCGCTGGCTTCGCCGAAGCGGTACCAGAGTTTGCGCCAGCCGGATTCGTCGGCGTAGGCCGGATAGTCGACGCTGATGCCGCGGTGGTCGCCGTTGCCCCAGCTCTGCTCGAAATAGCCCGCGGCCTGGCGCGCGACCGGCGCGTCGGACTCGGCTACGACACGCACGCTGCTTTCCAGGTTGTAGTCGTCGAGGTTGCGGCGGGTGTAGTTGGCCGAGCCGGCGATCAGTTCGATGCGACCGTCGCGGGCGGTCTTCAGCAGCAGCTTGGCGTGGCATTGTTCGCCGTGGGTGTCGCACCAGCGCAGGGGCACGCCGGCGGCATGCAGCTCGCTGGCGACCTGGCGATTCGGCACGCCGTCCTTCTTGCGCCCGAACGCGTCTTCGTTGGGATCGAGCAGCACGCGCAGGGCGACGCCGCGTTTGTGCGCGGCGACCACGGCGTGGACCAGGTCGCGATGGGAGAAATAGAACACCGCGATGTCGATGCGGTCGCCGCCGCGCGCACCGTCGATGGCGGCGAGCAAACCGTCGCGGATCTTGGCTTCGGTCAGCAATTGCACGCGCGGCGCCGAGGTGGTGTCGACGATGGTCGGCGGCGGCGCCGCGACCGGCAGGCCTTGCGGCCAGCGCCCGTGCGACATCGCCACCACTGCGCGTTCGCTCATCAGCACGTCGAGCGCCGCCGCGCCATGAAAGCGCAAGGCGATATTACCGTGGCGGCTGCTGCCGTCGTGCGGGTTGGCCGAAGACACCAGGGCGGTCCAGCCATCGCCCTCGTCGACGACCAGGGTCTTGCGATGGTTGGCGTTGAGATTGAACAGAGCGAACCAACTGCGCAGGGTGACCTTGCCCGGGCCGAACGGATTTGCCAGCCAGCCGCCCTGCGCGTCGTTGCCGGCCCAACTGCAGCACAGATGCCACAGCCCCGACCAGGCCGGGTTCGGCGTGCGCAGGCGACGCAGGTCGGTGATCACCACTTCCACGCCGGCCGCGTGCAAGGCCTGCAATTGCGTGGATTCCAGGCCGCCGTACACGGTGTTGATCGGATCGGTGATCAGCACCGCGCGCAATTGCGGCACGGCGCGTTTGCGCGCGATCAAGGCCGCGCTGAGTTCGTTGCTCAGGCGACGGTGCCGCGGGCTGCCGGCATCGCCGCCGAAGTCGTTGAACAGGAACAGGTCGGCGACAACACCGCGCTGCGCCTGGCCGATCAGGCGCAGGGTTTCGTCGAATATGTGTTGCTCGGCGAGCCCTTGTTTGGCGCCGTCGACCCAGGTGACGTCGGTCAACAACTCGACGTTGTCGGCCGAACGCAAGGGCCAGTGCTGGCTGATGCCGGGCGGCAAGGGTTTGTAGACGTGATAGACGCCCATCGCCAACCAGGCCAGCGCGAATACGGCGAAGGCCGAACGCAGCCAGCGGCGTCGGCGGGGGGCGGGCGGATCGAGTTCGATGTTCAAGGTATTCCTGTCGGCTGGCGCCGTGCATTCCGTGACGAAGTTATAGGACTGGACATGCGCCGTCGTTGTCGCTCGGCATCGATGCGGCGCGAGCCCCGCGACGACACCGCGTTGCAGGGTGCGGCATGGCCGGTCAAGGCGAGGTCATGCGCAATCCGATGGTGCATTGCAGCGGCGTAATTGACAGTTGACATCGGCCGGTCCGAGCGCGCAGCGTGTCGGCGCGGAGTTGAGGCGACGGGGTTCGATGGCGGCACGTTATCGCTCCGGAGCAAAGGGCTTCGCTTACGTTCGACGTCAACGATCGGGACCGGCCCAGGCTCGGATATCGATGAACGGATGTCCGGGATGGACTGTGACCGATTTCACTTATGTTGTGAACAAGGAGAAGTTTATGCAACAGATCGACGACATCGTTTCGGGCTGGCTGAATGGTGCGGAAGGCGGCATGGAAAATCCTGCCGGCCCGCTGTACATCGAAGGCACGTCCGCGACCGAAGCCGCGTTGACCGACAGCAGCCTGCCGCTGTGGACGCGTTGCAGCAGCTGTAGCGCTTCCGGCGGCGGCCAGTGCTGCTAAGCCGTAGCTGAAGGGCTCGCTCCCGATGCGAGTCGGGAGCGAGTTTTTGCGGCCGGCGGCGACGATCAGGTCCGCGGCCGCCATCGCCACCACGAGCCCGACCCCACCGCGCCGCCGCGCATCGATAGCCGCGCGGGGCAACGCCTGCATGCCGAGCGATCGAGCGTCGCCGCCGCACGCGTGCCGCGCCAGCCGGGCCCGTGTTTGCTTCCCATCGATCCAGGCAGGATGCGTCGAACCGATGAGCGACACCCGTAGCGGCGAATCGTTTTTACCGATCATCGAGATGTTCACCGCCGACGCGCGCCGCGCGCTCGGCGCGAGCCTGGAAGCGCTGGCGCCACGCCTGCACGGCGACGAGATCGCCTTGCTGCGCCAGGTCGGCGAACAAGGCCTCAACGACAATGCACGGCTCAAGATCAGCCGCACCCTGTTGCTGGAGCTGCACGCGGCCAGGCTTGGCGGGCAACTCGACGCCGAGGACGATGCCGGCCAGTTCGCCCAGTTCATCGCCTTGGCCACGCAGGCGGAGTTCGAGCCGCATCTGCGCCGCCGCTATCCGGCGCTGCACGGGCGCCTGCAGCGCTCGCTGGAGCTGCAACGCCTGGCGCTGGAATCGCTGGCGGCGCGTTTTGCCGCCGATCGCGAGGCTTTGTCGGCATTGCTCGGCCGCCCGGCCGGGCGTCTGCTCGCCCTGCAGCCTGGCGAGGGCGATCTGCACGACGGCGGCCAGACCGTCGCCCGCCTGACCCTGGAAGGCGGGCGCGTGATGTACAAGCCGCGCTCGCTGAAGATCGACCTGGCGCTGGACGCCTTCCTCGGCCAGGTCTTCGCCGACGATGCGCAACGCATCCGCGTGCCGCACGCGCTCGACCGCGGCGCCTACGGTTGGGCCGGTTTCGTCGAGCACCGTTACTGCGACGGCGACGACGAACTCGCCGGCTTCTATCGCAACCTCGGCCATTGGCTGGCGGTGATGCAATTGCTCGGCGGCACCGACATCCATCAGGAAAACCTGATAGCGGCCGGGCCGGTGCCGGTGGCGATCGACGTCGAAAGCCTGTTCGCGGTCGAGATCGAAGCGCCGCCGTCCGGACGCGGGCATGCCTTCGACCTCGCCTCGGAACTGATCCGCACCTCGGTGCTGCGCACCGGCATCGTGCCGTTCCGCGCGCCCGCGCTCGGCTTCGGCGGCGTCGACATTTCCGCGGCCGGCGCCTTGCCCGGCGAGCAGCCGCAGATCCGCGTGCCGACCATTGCCGACGAGGGCACGATGCAGGCGCGGCTGGCGGTGGTCAGCGCCGACTTCGGCCAGTCGCAGAACCATCCCAGCCCGCATCCGGACGTGTCGCGTTATTGGGACCGCATCGCCGACGGCTTCCTGGCCGCGACCGCGCGCCTGCGCGCGCTCGATGCGCAGGCTGCATTGGCCCCGTTGTTGCAGGTGTTCCTCGGCTGCCGAGTGCGCGATATCCGCCGCCCGACCCAGGCCTACGTCGAGATCATGCGCATGCTCTGGCATCCGGCCTCGTTGCACGACGAGCCCAAGGCGATCGAGCGCGCCCGCGACATCCTGGCGCGCAACGCCGCGGTGCTGCCGATCGCACCGTCGGCGCCGGCCGAGATCGACGGCGAGATCGACGACATGCGCCGCGGCGACGTGCCGATCTTCGTCGCCCCGCTCGATGCCGCGCGCATCGAGGAGGCACTGACTCACTGGCGCGGCATGCGCGTCGAGCTGGAAGAGCTGACCATCCGCAGCGCCCTGGTCACGGTCGACCTCAATCAACGCCTGGGCAAGAACGAACGCGTACGCAGCGACATCGTCGCGCGTCATCCGCACGCCGAACGCCTCGACGCGCGCCGCCGCGCGGTGGCCGCGCGCGCGGTCGAACAACTGCTGCAACTGGCGGTGCGCGGGCGCGACGGCACCGTGACCTGGATCAGCCCGGTGCTCGGCGACACCGGTTGGGTGACGCGTCCGCTGCAGGCCGATCTCTACACCGGCCTGGGCGGTGTCGCCCTGGCCTTGGCCGGTTATCTGCACGAAGTCGGGCAGGGGCGCGCCGACCCGGTCGAAGGCACCGAGACCGCGCTCGACGGTGCCATCGCGGTGATGCGAGCGATCGAAGCGCAGGACCGGCCGAGCACGGTCGGCGGCATGATCGGCTTCGGTGCGCAGGTCTGGACCTGGGTCGCGCTGCACGATCTATTGCGGCGGCCGCAGATGCTGGCGTGGGCGGTCGAGCGCGCCGAAGCGATGGCCCAGGCCGGCTTCGACGGCGACCAATACCTCGACCTGCTCGAAGGCGCCAGCGGCAGCATCGTGCCCTTGTTGCAACTCGCCGAAGTGCATGCCGACCCGCGTTGGCCGGCGTTGGCGGCGCAGGCGGCGCGCTATCTGGAAACGCAGGCGATCGTCGACGAACGCGGCGCGCGTTGGCCGTCGACGATCTTCGCCGAGCCGGTCGGCGGTTTCGCCCACGGCGCCAGCGGCATCGGTTGGGCCTTGACCCGGATCGGGCTCAGCGAGGCCGGCACTGCCGACGAACGCGCGCGCTGGCTGGCGCTGGCCGAGCGCGCCTTCGCCTTCGAGGACAGCCTCTACGACGACGCGGCCGGCAGTTGGCTCGATGCGCGCGTGCCCGACGAACGCCAGTTCCTGCACGCCTGGTGCCACGGCAGCGTCGGCATCGGCCTGGCCGCGAGCGATCTCTATGCCCGCACCGGCGCGGCGCGGCATCTGCGCACTCTGCGTCGCGCCGCCGCCGCGGCCGGCCGCGACGGCTGGGGGCTGGGGCATACGCTCTGTCACGGCGATCTGGCGCTATGGGAGCTGTTGACCCGTGCCGCACGCCTGGACCCGGAAGGCAGCGCCCAGACCGACCCGGTCGAGCACAGCGCTCAGATCGTCTCGGCGATCGAGGAACATCGCGGCGCGGTCGGCAGCCGCGCCCGCGACGCGTTCACCCCGGGGCTGATGACCGGCGTGGCCGGCGCCATCCATACCCTCAATCGCATGCACCCGCAGTGCGTCCTGGCCTCGCCCTTGCTGTTCGAGCGGCATGCGCCGGCGTGAGCGCCGCGCCCGCCACAAATCCGTCATGAGCGAGGCCTAGGCTGGCAGGATGAACATCCTGATGCTGTCGGACGTGTACTTCCCGCGGGTCAACGGCGTGTCGACCTCGATCCGCACGTTCGCCCAGTCGCTGGCGCGCAGCGGGCATGCGGTGACCCTGGTCGTGCCCGACTACGGTCCCGGCAGCGGCCAGGAACTGCACGACAGCGACGAGTTCGAAATCGTCCGGCTGCAGGCGCGGGTGATTTTCTTCGATCCCGAAGACCGCCTGATCCGCGCACCCGAGCTGCGCCGGATTCTGCCGCAACTGGCGCAGCGGCACTGGGACGTCATCCACATCCACACGCCGTTCCGCGCCCACCGGCTCGGCGTGCAACTGGCGCAGGCCAGCGGCCGGCCGACGGTCGAGACCTACCACACCTATTTCGAGGAATACATCGGCCACTACCTGCCGTGGGCGCCGGCGCCCCTGCTGCGCTTCGTCGCCCGGCGCGTGTCGCGCACGCTCTGCCACGGCGTCGATCACCTGATCGTGCCGACCGCGCAGATGGTCGAGGTGCTGGATCGCTACGGCGTGACCACGCCGTCGACAGTGCTGCCGACCGGCATCGACCTGGCCGAATTCGCCCGCGGCGACGGGGCGCGTTTCCGCGCCGAGCACGAGATCGACGCGCGGCGGCCGACGATCGTCACCGTCAGCCGGCTCGCGGTGGAGAAGAACATCGCCTTCCTGCTGCAGGTGGCGCGGCGCCTGGTCGCCGATTTCCCCGAGCTGATGTTCATCATCGCCGGCGAGGGGCCGGACGCGGAGCGCCTCAAGCGCCTGTCGAAGGAGTACGGCCTGGAACGCAACGTGCGTTTCTTCGGCAACCTCGACCGCCGCACCAGCCTGCTCGATGCCTATCGCGCCGGCGACGCGTTCGTGTTCGCGTCGCCGACCGAAACCCAGGGCCTGGTGTTGATCGAAGCAATGGCGCTCGGCGTGCCGATCGTCTCGACCGCGGTGATGGGCACGGCGACGGTGCTGCGCGGCGCGCGCAGCGCCGTGGTCAGCGAGGAGAACGTCGAAGCCTTCGCCGGGCACCTCGGCGATGTGCTGCGTTCGCCGCAGCGCCGCGCCGAACTGTCCGCGGCCGGCCCGCTCGATGCGCGCGCCTGGAGCACTGAAGGCCTGATGGAGCAAGTGGTCGCCCTGTATCAGCGCCTGGCCCAGGCTAAACCGGCGTTGATGACCACGACCTCGACCGCGGCGACCGAGCTGCCGCGCTAGGCTCGGCGCGAACCGAGGCCGAGGCCGCGCGGTCGCGGCTGTTGCTCCTACAGAGTTCCTGTCTTTACCGTCGAAAATCCCGTGGCAGTAAAGATTTCCTGTTGTCGTTGCTGTTGCCGTGCGCCGCCGCGCATTAGCGAAGGCCATCGAAGGCCCGGAGGGCGGCCTGCATGGATGCAGGCCGTTTTTCATCGGGACAGGGATGTCCCGTATGAAAAAGCCCTGCGTCGGCATCGAACGTGCGGGCCTGTGATTCAAAACAAAAGCATTTTTCTTTGGTGACTTTCTTTTGTTGCTTTAGACAAAAGAAAGTTACCCGCCGCTTTAGTGGCGGAAGCTTTTGGCGTTTGATCCAGATTTTGATCTGCCTTGAGAGAAGCGCCGCGAGACCGACACGACGTGGTCGCGGCTTGCGCCGCTCCTACCCGGGCGAAAGTGCGCCGCTTCGATGGGCGACGTCTGCCTTGCTGGCTCAGCGCGCGTCCCGTCGTCGCGGCTCACGCCGCTCCTACAGGGGGGATTCGCCATGGACCCGTCCCGATTCACAGCGCCGCCCTGGCCACCCGCACCCGCGCCGCCAGCATCAAGCCCAACAAGGCCAAACCGAGCGCAATGCCGAACCCGCACAAATAGGCCAGGGTATGCGAGCGCGTCATCAACGCCGCGAATAGCGAGCCGCCGACCGCCAGCGCAGTGGCGGTGAAGATCGCATCGCCGAGATGCAGCGCCGAGGAGTTCACGCCCTGTTGTTCGGGCGGCGACAGTTCGAGCATCAGCACCGACAGGGTCGGGTAGATCAAGCCCATGCCGAGGCCGGCGACGATCCACCCGCCGACACCGAGCGCGAGCGGCGCCTGCGTCCACACCAGCGCCGCGATCGCGATCACGCCGAGCGCGACCATCGCCATGCCGGCCTGCAGGAAGCGCTGCGGCGCCGCCGCGACCGCGGTGCGTCCGCGATACCAGGAGCCGCTCGACCAGCCGACCGCGCCCAGGGTCAACACCAGCCCGGCCCAGGTCGGCGACAGCCCGCGTTCCTGCGACAGCAAGAGTGGGATATAGGCCTCGGTGAGGAAGAACGCGCCCGCGCCGATGCCGCGCAGCGAGACCACCGTCGGCAGGCCGCGTGCGGCGCGCAGGGCGCCGCGCGGCAGCAAGCGCGATGCCGCCAATGCCAGTGCAGCGAGCGCAGGGACCAGGACCGCCCAGGCCAGCCAGCCGCGTTGCTGGCCGCCGTAGTGCAGGGCCAGCAGGCTGGCGGTGGTCAACAGCGCCCACAGCAGACGTGTGCGTTGATCGTTGCCGGCATCGGCGCCGCCGGCGGTCGGGCCGAGCTTGCGCAGCGACGGCAGCACCAGCCACGCCGCCAACACCGCGACGATCGGCACCGACAGGAACACCCAGCGCCAGCCGGCGTGTTCGACGATCGCACCGCTGATCGCCGGGCCGACCACCGCCGGCACCACCCAGGCCGCGGCGAATGCGGCGAAGATCCTGACCCGCAGTTGCGCCGGATAGACCCGGCCGACCACCACGTACAAGGCGACCGAGATCAATCCGCCGCCGAAGCCCTGGATGACGCGGCCGACGACCAGCCAACCCATCGACGGCGCCAGTCCCGCTGCGATCAAACCCAGAGCGAACCAGACGATGCCCTGGCGCAACGGGGCGACCGGTCCGCGCGCATCGGCCCAACGACCGGCCGCGACCATGCCGACCACGCTCGCCGCGAGGGTGCCGCCGAACGCGAGCGCATACAGCGCCAGGCCGTCGAGCGCGCGGGCGACGGTCGGCATCGCCGTGGTCACCGCCAGGGCTTCGAAGGCGACCAAGGCCACCAGCGCGACCGCGCCGATGGTCAGGCTGCGGTAACGCGGCGCGTACAGACTTTCCGGAACCGCAGCCGCTTCGTCGCGAGCCGGCGCCAGGCCGGCATCGGCGAGCGGGCGTTCGAGTGCGCTGGCGTCGTTCATGCGCTGTGCTTCGTCTCTATCGCTTCGTAGACCATCAACACGACCTTGCCGCGGCCGTGACCGCGTTCGACCGCGCGATGCGCTTCGGCGGCGCGGGTCAACGGGAACATTTCGCGCACATGCACCAGCAGGCCGTGGCGCACGTGCATGGCCATCAGCTCGCGCAGATGCGCGCGGCTGCGTTGGCTGCGCAAGGTGCGCAGGCCGAGACGCCGGGCCTGGTCGGAGTCGCACAAGGTTGCGATGCGCGAGGGTGCGGCGCCGAGCGCCAGCCAGCCCTCGTGAACCTCACTGCCGAGCGCGTCGAAGATCGCATCGACGCCCTGCGGCGCCAGCGCGCGGGTCTGTTCGATGCCTTCGCGGTCGTCGAGTACCGGTTGCGCGCCGAGCGAGCGCAGATAATCGTGATCGTTGGCGGCAGCGCTGCCGATCACCTGCGCGCCCCAGGCCCGGGCCAGTTGCACCGCGACGCTGCCGATGGCGCTGGCGGCGCCATGGATCAGCACGGTGTGGCCGTGTTCGACGCCGAGCACGCGCAAGGCGCCGAGCGCACTCTGGCCGGTCGAGGGCAGGGCGCCGGCGACCGCCCAGGACATCGTCTCGGGCTTGTGCACGACCTGTTCGGCCGGCACGGTCAGCACTTCGGCATAACTCATCGCCACGGCCCAGCCGAGCACTTCGTCGCCGACTTCGAGGTCGCGTACGCCGGCGCCGACCTGATCGACGATGCCGGCGAACTCGTTGCCGAGGCGGCGCGGAAACGCCTGCCCGGCATCGGCGGCGCCGATGCCGCGGCGCAGGGCGATGTCGCTGGGACGCACGCCGGCCGCGCGGACGCGGATCCGCACCTCGCCGGGGCCGGCCTGCGGCATCGGCAGTTCGATGGCGTGCAGGACTTCGGGCGCGCCATAACGGTCGAATACCACCGCCTTGACCTGCGGCGCGACGGGCAGGGACGTCGTGGTGCGTTCGTAAGCGTGGGTGGGGGCCATGGCTTGACGTCGAAATGAGACCGGGTGCAGCATAGAACCTCAATATAAGTTGAGGTCAATAGCCGATGAGTATGACGATGGAGCTGACCGTGGGCCAGGTCGCAGAGCGCTCGGGCGTGGCGGTGTCGGCCTTGCATTTCTACGAGTCGAAGGGCCTGATCCACAGCCTGCGCACGGCCGGCAATCAGCGCCGCTACAGCCGCGACACCTTGCGCCGCATTGCGATCATCCGCGTCGCCCAGCGTGTCGGCATGCCCCTGGCGACCATCCGCGAGGCGCTGGACACCTTGCCGGACTCGCGCGTGCCGACCCGCAGCGATTGGTCGCGCTTGTCGGCGACCTGGAAGGACGAACTCGAGCAGCGCATCGCCAACCTGACCCTGATGCGCGACACCCTCGACCAATGCATCGGCTGCGGCTGCCTGTCGATCGACCGTTGCCGGCTGGCCAACCCCGACGATACCTGGGGCGACCAGGGCGCGGGCGCTCAGCGTTGGGCGGCGGCCTTGCAGCAGGCCAAACCGCGCCGCCGCGCCAAGTCGCCGGCTTGATGCCTGCGCCTGCCGCCTCGCTGCGGCAGGGCAGCGGACACGCCGCCGTCGTACCATGGCGGCTTTCCCCTGCACGAATCCAGCCACCATGCCCATTTCGATGTATTCCGCGTCCGTCCCCGTGCTCAAGCAGTTGCTCGGCAGCCTGGCCGAGATCCTGGCCCGTACCGAAGCCCACGCGACCGAGCACAAGATCGACCACGACGCCTACCTGCAGGCGCGTCTGTTCCCGGACATGTTCCCCTTGTTGCGCCAGGTCCAGATCGCCTGCGACTTCGCCAAGGGCGTCAGCGCGCGCCTGGCCGATGTCGAAGTGCCGGTCTATGACGACAAGGAACGCAGCTTCGCCGAATTGCAGGCGCTGATCGCCAAGACCATCGCTTTCGTCGACGGCCTCGAGCCGGCCCTGTTCGAAGGCGCCGAAGACCGCGAAGTGGTGCTGCGTCCGGGCACGCCGAAGGAACGCCGCTTCGGCGGACACGACTATCTGGTGCACTACGGCCTGCCGCAGTTCTTCTTCCACGTCACCACCACCTACGCGATCCTGCGCGGCCACGGCGTCAACATCGGCAAGCGCGATTTCATGGGAAAGTATTGAGGCGAACCGCATGGCCTAGCGCTCGATAGCGCCGGTCATGCATCGGCTGAGCATCGCCGTCCATAGTTCGACCTTCGAAGGCCCGCATCCGCGGGCCTTCGTCGTTTGCGATCCAATCGCCTTGGGGGTGGCTTCATAGGGTAGGAGCGGCGTAAGCCGCGACCGCGTTGTCGCACGCGCGAACGTCTCGGCGGACAAGCGCGAAATCGCAGCGTCTGCGACGAGGGTGTGGATTATCCGACAGGCCGTATCGCACGGCGCTCTCCCGGTCGTTGCACGGCCGTCGAAAACCCCGTTGTTCGCGAACCGGAGCGAAGCTCTCCGGCCTGGGTGCGTCGCCTCCGGATCAACGAAATTCCACTCGCGTCTTCCACCGTCTCGGCCTCTGCGACGCCCGCCTGCGATCATGCTTTCCCGGTGGCGACAGGAGGTCGCAAGCGGGTCCGGACAGGGCGATGCAGGAGAAGGATCCCCGGTCGCCATAGCGATCGAACATCGATCCAGCGCAGGCAGGCGCGGTCCGGAACAGACGATAGATCCGTTTCCATTCAGACCAAGGAGTAGGCATGTTGTGCAAGAGTATCCAGGGGCCCGTCGTACTGTGCCTGACGCTGCTCGCGAGCAGTGCCGGTGCGTTCGGCGCCCCGAGTTCGGGTTCCAGCCACGGCTTTGCGCGCGACGCGCACAGCGAAACTTTCATGTCCAAGCGTAGCGATGAGCTGCGTCCGTCGACGCCGATGTTCACCCAAGCCGGCTTCGGTCACGCCGACGGCCGTCATCCGGTGGTCCTGGTCGAAAACAGCGTGCGCGGCTTCAAGCGTTACGAACCGCTGGCCGCCGCCGACCTGGTCACCAACAGCGTCGACGGCGCGACCTCGACGGTCGCCTTGCGCGGTTCGATCGGCAGCGGCGCTTCGTTGAGCTACAGCATCGTCGAATCGCCGCGGCACGGTGCGGTGAGCTTGCGGGACGGTCGGGCGACCTATACGCCCGATCCGGATTTCGAAGGGGTCGATACCTACACCTATCGCGTCCATGCCGGCGATACCAGCGTCGATGCGGTGGTGGCGGTGACTTCGATCCGCAGCCGGGCGCTGCCGCCGAGCGCCGCCGCGGCCTTGTAAACGCGGCTGCAGGGTTTTGCCGCTGTGTCGCGACCCACCTCGCGGCGGCGGCGCAGGTACCCCTCAGAAGGGGGTAGGGGACGGTTTCCCGCGCCACGCGCTAAAGCCGACAACGCAGCCCCCAGGCCTACGTCCGCGCAGATAGCGCGGCGGGTCCGCCGATCACCGCGTCGTGGTGGTGACGGCAGGGGCTGCGTCTTCCCCGGTGTCGACCGGTCCGCGGCGTCCGCCGGCTTCGAGCCAGGCGGGCGCCGCGGCCGGCACGGACCGCGATGTTTGGAATCTTTCATCTCCGTCAGTGATGAAAGCAGGGACGGGCAGGGATCGCCCGCGCTGTCGGCGGCTCCGGCCGTCGTCCGCCGCGAACTGGGATCGCGGCGGCGCGTCCGGAGCCGGCGGCGGTGATCATCGGTTGCTCGCAGCCCGGCCTCGCCGGCCAGGGGGAACGATGTCCCGCTTGCCGCCTTGCCGGCCGATCTCTCGGCTGCGCGTTTGCCGGCGCGCTTCGGCTGCGAGCCGGACGCGGCAGACGCCGGAAGGTGACTGCGGCTCGCATGCAGCCGCGAATCCGTCGCAAAACCGACGACAGGACTTGCATCGGACGCCGGACACGACGACGATGCGGCCTCGGCTTGGGGAGGCCTGCGATGGAACTATTGACGCTGGAACACTTCGCTGCGCATGTGAACGAGACCTACTCGGCGCAGCTCAACGACAACGAAGTGCCGTTCGTGCTGGTCGAGGCGCGGGCACTGAGCACGCGTCCGCAGCAAGGCGAACGTGCGCCGTTCTCGCTGCTGTTCCGTAACGGCTCGGCCTTCCTGTTTCCGCAGCAGATCTATGTGATGCGCCACGACTCCATCGGCGAAGTCGGCATCTTCCTGGTGCCGGTCGCGCGCGAGCGCGAAGGCTTTTTGTACCAGGCGATCTTCAACTGAGGCCATCGCACCGGGGCCGTGTTTCGGCCGGGCCGTGCGCCGCGGTTCGTTCCCGTTTTTCGACGAGTGCGCGCCGCGTGCCGTGCCACCGGTTAGCGGTCCTGTGATGGACCGTTTCAGCCCTGGGCCGGCGTCCAACGCATCATGATGTGGGTCGGCAGGGCTTCGACGACGCGGAAGCCGAGGCGGTCGTACAGCCGCTGCGCCGCGGTATTGGCGGACTCGACGTGCAGACGCATGCCGCGCCCGAGCGCGGCGGCTTCCTGTTGCGCCATCGCGATCAGCGCACCGCCGAGGCCTTGTCCGCAAGTCGCCGGCGCCAGACTGATGTCGACCAATAAGTGCTCGCGCGCCTCGCGCAGCAAATAAAAGCGTCCGACCGGGCGGCCGGCCTGTTCGACGATCAGGAACTCGGCTTCGCCGTAGTGGCGCAGGTAGTGCACGTGCTGGAGCATGAACTGCTGGTCGAGAAAGGCGTGCAGGGCCGATTGCGGCCAACCCAATTCGGCGAACTCCGGCGCCCGCAGATCGCGATACAGCGATCGCAGCCAGTCGATGTCCTCGCCACGTGCCGCACGCAGGCCGATCCCGCGCCCGGACAGCGACGCGGGTAGGGTCCCAATGCCGCTGCGTTCCTGCGGGAACGACAGCGGCGCGGCGGAGTGCATGACGTTCAAGCGATGTGCTCGAGGCTCAAGCGATTTGCTGGGGTTTAACCGATTAAGGGAACGACGGGAAGATACCCTCCAGGGCGATGCAGAAGTTCATCGCCAGGTAGGGCTGCCGGTTCTCGTGCGGCTGGCTGCCGCCGGTGGGGCCGATCATGGTCGGCGGGAACGGCGAATTGGCGGTGCCCGCGGTGGTAAAGGCCGCAGCCAGCGGACTGCCGAGCGCGACACCGTTGACCGGTGCCGACTGTCGCTTGCTCACGTCGTTCTGGCTATAGACCTGCATCGCATGGGTATGCGCAGGCATCTCCTGGGTGGTCAGGGTGACGCTGTTGGAGCCGAAGTTCTCGCCGATCTGGTGCGGGGTGAGCCCCGGCCCCTGGCCTTGGTTGCAGCCGGTGCGGTTGACGAAGTTCGGCAGTTGGAAGGTGGTGGTTCCATTGCCCCCGTACTGGGTGCCCAGCAGCGCGAACAGCGCGGTGTTCTGCTGGATCGCCAGGGTCGCGCCGTTGCAGAACGCCCAACCGCGCGGCGCGAAGTTGAAACCGAAGATCTGGATCTGGCCGATGAAGGGTTCGGTCATGGTGATGTCCTCTGGAATGCGATCGGCGAGATCACTGCTGCTGCGGGAAGATGCCGGCCCAGGCGATGCAGTACTGCACCGTCAAGGTCGGCATCTGGTTGGCGTGCGGCTGGGTGTTGCCGGCCGGCGTTACCGCGCTGGCGGCCTGCGGGATCGGCGGCAGGCCGGTGATGTCGGTCAGGTACATGGTGTCGCCGGACAAGGCGCCGGGCTGCACGTTCACGGCCGGCTTGTTCGAAGTGGCCAGCGAAGTGGTCGCGAACATGGTGTGGGTGTGCGCGGGCATCTGGTTGCCGATCAGGGTGACGTTCTCGGTGCCGCTGGCCTGGCCGATGACGTAGTTGCTCAGGCCCGGGCCGGTGCCGGTGTGGACCGGTGCGCGGCCGCGCAGGTCGGGCAGCGCGAAGGTGCTCTGGCCGTCGCCGCCGTAGGTGGTGCCGATCAGGGTGAACAAGACCTCGTACTCGGAGATCGGTTGCAGGCTGCCGTCGCAGGCAAACCAACCGTTAGGGGTGCGGCCGAAGCCGAATAGACGGATTTCTCCGACGAAGGGTTCGCTCATGATGTGTACTCCGGGACGGAATGCGATGAAAGGCGCCGAAAGGCGCCGGCTTGACCGGCCGCGTCAATTGCGCGATGGGTAAATGCCGCTCAGAGCAATGCAGAAGTTGATCGCCAGGTAGGGCTGCAGATTGGTGTGCGGTTGCGTGCCGCCGGCCGGGCCGAGCACGGCTGGCGACAAGGCCACCTGCGGGCCGCCGACGTCGGCGTACAGCGGGATCGTGCAGTTGCCGTACAAGCCACCGCGTGGGTTACGCGTGTCGCCATTGGTGCTGGTGCCGACCAGGCCGTGGTTGTGCGCCGGCAACTGCGTCGTCAGCAGGGTGACGTTCTCGACGCCGCCGGTTTCGCCCAACTGATAGGCCGTCGGGTTCCAGCCGCCGTCGACGGACTGGCCGAACCCGACCGGCGTGCGGCTGCGCAGGTCCGGCAACTGGAAGGTGGTCTGGCCGTTGCCGCCGTAGGTCGTGCCCAGTAGCGAGAACAAGGCCTGGTTCTGTGCGATCGGCAATGTTTGGCCGGCGCAGAACGCGAAACCCTTCGGGGCGAAATTGAACCCCACCGTGATGATCTGTCCCAGGAATACTTCTGTCATCTCTTCCCCCAGAGGATGTCGTCCGGACCCCGTGCGAGCCCGGACTGCGTACCGGAGACCCCGCTCGCACGGCCCGCCCGCGCACGGCGGAGGGGGCCGATCCGAGCGGATCCGGCATGGCGCCGGAGCGCCATGACTTTCCTTAACGCAATGCCGTAGCGAAAGCGGCCGGTTCCGGCGCCGATTTGCGTACTAGATCAAGGATAGGGGTGCGCCGAGGCAGTTCGGCGCGTAGGACCAGACCAGGTCGAACAGGCGGAACGTCGAGGGCGGCAGCGGAGGAACCGCGCCCCATCGGCGTCAGGGGATCGGAAATCATGCATCTGCACAGGGCACGTCGCGCGGGCATCTCGAATGTAGGGCGTCAGCGAAGCTTCCTGCAACTGGGGCTGGGCCTGCTCCTGCTGTGCCTGGCGGGGCTGTGGTCCACGATGGCGGTCGCCGCGCCCTCGCCGCATTGCGGGCCGTTCAACATCTCCGTGGCTCATGGCGGCTCGCACACCATCGATGCCAGCGCCTGCGATGGCCCGGACAACTTCGGCATCGGCCTCGTCGAGACCCTCCCAACGAACGGCACGGCGACGGCCAATCAGCTCGCTCAGACGGTGACTTACGTCCATAACGGCAATACGGCGACCAGCGACACCTTCATATTCGACGACGGCCTCAACAACGACGTCACCGTCAACGTCACCATCGGCGCGCCGACCTCGCCGATCACCGTCAGCCCGGCCTCGATCTCGCCGGTGCTGGGCGTGCCCTTCAGCCAGGCGCTGAGCGCTACCGGCGGCGTCGCGCCCTACAGCTTCGTGCATACCAGCGGCACCTTGCCGACCGGCCTGACGTTCTCGGGCGGCGCGTTCGGCGGCACCCCGACCCAGCGCGGCAACTTCGCGGTCAACATCACCGTGACCGATTCGAGCACGCCGACGCCGCTGACCACGGTGAAGTCGTATGCGATCGTCATTCCCATCGTGACGCCGGTGATCTCGCCGACGACGCTGCCGGCGATGGCGGTCGGCATTCCCTACAACACCACCTTGACCAGCAGTGGCGGCGTTGCGCCGTACACCTACACGGTGGAGGCCGCGCCGAACCTGTTGCCGCCCGGATTGAGCCTGAGCAGCGGCGGCGTGATCAGCGGCACCCCGACCACCATCGGCACCTACACCTTCCGCATCGTGTCCGAGGACAACAGCACTTCGCAGGACGCTTCCGACAACAAGGGCAACCGGCTCTATACCGTCACCGTTACAGCGGCGCCGGTCATCGTGGTCGACCCGGCCACGATTCCGGGCGCGACCGTCGGTGCCGCCTACAGCCAGACCTTCACCGCCAGCGGCGGCACTTCGCAGTACACCTTCGCGATCTCGGCGGGCGCCTTGCCGGCCGGCCTGACGCTGGCGAGCGGCGGCGGTCTGACCGGCACGCCGACCGCGGCGGGCACCTTCAACTTCACCGTGCGCGCCACCGATGCCAACACGTTCACCGGCACTCGTGCCTACACCCTGACCGTCGCCGCGCCGACGACCTCGATCGCACCGACGACCCTGCCCAACGGCACCGTCGCGGCGGCCTACAGCCAGTCCATCACCGCCAGCGGCGGCATCGCGCCGTACACCTATGCGATCACCGCCGGCGCCTTGCCGGCCGGCCTGAGCCTGGCCAGCAACGGCACGCTGAGCGGCACGCCGACCGCGGGCGGCAGTTTCAACTTCACCGTCACCGCGACCGGCAGCAGCACCGGCACCGGCGCTCCGCATACCGGTTCGCGCGCCTACACCCTGGTCATCGCACCGCCGACGATCGCCCTGCCGGCGACGACTTTGGCCAACGGCACGGTCGCGCTGGCCTACAACGCCACTCTTAATCCCGCCAGCGGCGGCACCGCGCCGTACACCTATGCGGTGACCGCCGGCGCGCTGCCGCCCGGCATCAGCCTGAGCAGCGCCGGCGTGTTGTCGGGTACGCCCACCGCGGCCGGCACCTTCAACTTCGCCGCTACCGCGACCGACAGCAGCACCGGCACCGGCGCGTACAGTTCGGCGCCGCGTGGCTATTCGCTGCAGATCATCAACATTCCGCCGGTCGCCAATGCGGTCTCGGCGACCGTCGCCTACAACAGCGGCGCCAACCCGATCACCTTGAGCATCACCGGTGGCGTGCCGACCTCGGTGGCCATCGGCACGGCGCCGCTGCACGGCACCGCGATCGCCAGCGGCACCACGATCACCTACCAGCCGACCGCGGGTTATGCCGGGCCGGACAGCTTCACCTATACCGCGAGCAACGGCGCCGGTACCTCGGCACCGGCGACGGTCACCATCACGGTGAGCCCGCCGACGATCACCGTGGCCGCATCCGGTCCGTTCACCGCGCAGGTTGGCGTCGCCTACAGTCAGACCTTCACCTGGTCCGGCGGCACTCAGCCGTTCAGCGGTTACAACGTGACCGGCCTGCCGGCCGGCCTGAGCATCACCGGCACCACCGCCAACAGCGTGACCGTCAGCGGCACGGCGACCGCGGCCGGGACCTTCCCGCTCAACGCCAGCGCGACCGACAGCAGCACCGGCGACGGTCCGTTTACCGTCGGCCAGGCCTTCTCCCTGTCGGTGAGTGCGCCGACCCTGAGCATGACCCCGGCCGCCGGCACGCTGAGCGCGACCTACGGCAATGCCTATAGCCAGACCTTCGTCGCCAGCGGCGGCACCCCGACCTACGCGTACAGCGTTTCGGCGGGCGCCTTGCCCGCAGGTTTGAGCCTGGACGGCGGCACCGGCGTGTTGTCGGGAACGCCGACCGTGACCGGTTTGTTCACCTTCTCGGTCCGCGCCGTCGACAGTTCCACCGGTTCCGGTGCGCCGTTCGCGCGCACCCAGAACTACGTGTTGCAGGTCGCTGCGCCGACCATCGTGATCGCGCCGGCGACGTTGCCGGGCGCACAGACCGGCGTGGGCTACAACGAAGCGTTGAGTGCGAGCGGCGGCATCGGTCCGTATACCTTTGCGGTGACCGCCGGTGCCTTGCCGGCCGGCGTCAGCCTGAGTTCCAGCGGCACGATCGCCGGCACGCCGACCGCGGGCGGTACTTTCAACTTCACGGCCACCGCGACCGACGCCAACGGCCAGACCGGTTCGCGCGCCTACGCGCTGACCGTCGCGGCGGCCACCATCAGCGTTGCGCCGACGACGCTGCCGGCGGGCGGTGTGGCCCAGGTCTACAGCCAGACCCTGACCGCGTCCGGCGGCACGCCCGGTTACAGCTTCGCGATCACCGCGGGCGCCTTGCCGGCCGGCCTGAGCCTGGCCAGCAACGGCACGCTCAGCGGCACCCCGACCGCGGGCGGCAGTTTCAACTTCACCGTGACCGCGACCGACAGCAGCAGCGGCAGCGGTCCGTACACCGGCTCGCGCGCCTACACTTTGAGCATCGGCGCCTCGACCGTGGTGTTGCCGCCGACCTCGTTCGCCGGCCCGACGGTCGCATCGCCCTATAGCGCCAACATCAACGGGGCCACCGGCGGCACTTCGCCCTACAGCTATGCCGTGGTTTCCGGCGCGCTGCCGCCCGGCATGAGCTTCAGCAGCGCCGGCCTGATCAGCGGCACGCCGACGGCACCGGGCACGTTCAACTTCAGCGCGACCGCGACCGATAGCAGCACCGGCACCGGTCCCTATACCTCGGCGCCGCAGAACTATTCGCTGACGGTCGCCGACATCGCGCCGGTGGCCAATCCGGTCTCGGCGACGGTGGCCTACGGCAGCGGCGCTAATCCGATCACCCTCAACATCACCGGCGGCATCCCGGCTTCGGTCGCGATCGCGGCGGCACCGGCGCATGGCACGGCCATCGCCAGCGGTACCACGATCACCTACCAGCCGGCCGCGGGCTATGCGGGCAGCGACAGCTTCACTTACACCGCAAGTAATACCGCCGGCACGTCGGCGCCGGCCATGGTCACCATCACGGTCACCAACCCGGTGATCACGGTGACCGCGGGCGGCCCGCTGAGCGCGCAGGTCGGCGCCGCCTACAGCCAGACCTTCACCTGGGCCGGCGGCACTGCGCCGTACAGCGGCTATAACGTCGCCGGCTTGCCGGCCGGCCTGAGCATCACCGGCACCACCGCCGACAGCGTCACCGTCAGCGGCACGCCGACTGCCGCGGGCAGCTTCAGCCTCAACGCCAGCGCGACCGACAGCAGCACCGGCAACGGCCCGTTTACCCAGGGCCAGGTGTTCACCCTGACGGTCGGCGCGCCGTCCCTGGCGATGACCCCGGCTGCGGGCAACCTGCCGATGAACTACGGCGTCGCCACCACCATCAACTTCGCCGCGAGCGGCGGCTCGGCGCCGTACAGCTTCAGCATCGCCGCCGGCTCGCTGCCGGTGGGCGTGAGCTTCAGTTCGGCCGGCGTGCTCAGCGGCACGCCGACGGTACCCGGCAACTACAACGTGGCCTTCCGCGTGCAGGACAGCAGCACCGGCGCCGGTGCGCCGTTCGCGCTGCAACAGAACTACACCATCGTGGTCGCCACCCCGAGCATCGTTCTCGATCCGCCGACCTTGCCCAACGGCACCGCCGGCACCGCTTACAACGCCACCATCACCGCCACCGGCGGCGTCGCGCCGTACAGCTTCTCGCTGCTCAGCGGCGCGTTGCCGGTCGGCATGAGCTTCTCCTCGGCCGGCGCGCTCAGCGGCGTGCCGCGTTCGGACGGCAATTTCAGCGTGACCGTGCAGGGCACCGACAACAACGGTCAGACCGGCTCGCGGGTGTACACCTTCACCATCGACCCGGCCACCGTGGTGATCTCGCCGGCGACCTTGCCGGGCGGCGTAGTCGGCGTGCCCTACAACCAGAGCCTGAGCAGCAGCGGCGGCATCGCGCCTTACAGTTACTCGATCGTCTCGGGCAACCTGCCGGTCGGCCTGTCCTTCAGCTCCGCCGGCGTGTACAGCGGCACCCCGACCACGGCCGGCAGCTACACCGCCAACATCCGGTCCACCGACGACGCCGGTTACAACACCACGGTGCCGCTGACGATCGTGATCGTCGACGCGGTGCCGGTCGCGGTCGACGACAGCGCCACTACGATGTCGAACCAGGCGGTGACGATCCCGGTCACGGCCAACGACACCGGCATCATCGCCAGCATCGCCGTCGCCTCGGCGCCGAGCCATGGCACCGCGGTGGTCAGCGGCCTGGATGTGGTCTACACGCCGAGCGGCAACTATTTCGGCAGCGACAGCTTCACCTACACCGCCAGCGGCCCGGGCGGCACCTCGGCGCCGGCCACGGTGACCATCACCGTCAACGCGTTGCCGGTGCCGCAAGGCCAGCCGCAGACGGCGACGATCCTGTCGACCCAGACCGCGACCATCGATGCGGCCGCCGGCGCCACCGGCAGCCCGTTCACCGGCGTGACCCTGCTGAGCCCGCCGTCGTCGGGCACGGCCGTGGTCAGCGGCACCCAGATCGTCTACACCCCGGCGGCCAACACCGTCGGTCCGATCGCCCTGGTGTATACGCTCAACAACGCCTTCGGCCCGTCCGCGCCGATCACCTCGACGATCACCGTCAACGCGGTGCCGGTCGCGCAATCGCGTCGCGTCCGCACCATCGCGGGCGCCGCGGTCACGGTCGACCTCACCGCGGGCGCCACCGGCGGACCGTTCACCGCGGCCACCCTGGTGTCGTTGACTCCGGCCTCGTCCGGCAGCGCCGCCATCAGCGGTTCCGGCGGTGTCTACACCTTGCGCTATACGCCGGTGATCGGCTTCTCCGGCGTCGCGGTGGCGAGCTTCACCCTCAACAATGCCCATGCGACCTCGGCGGTGGCGACCATCGAAATCGAAGTCGCGCCGCGCAGCGATCCGTCGAAGGACGCCGAAGTGCTCGGCGTGCTCAACGCCCAGGCTTCGGCCACGCGCCGTTTCGCCAACTCGCAGATCGGCAACTTCCAGCAGCGCATGCAGGGCATGCACGAGGGCGGCAGCGACGGCGCACGTTTCGACAACGGCCTGAGCTTCTCGATCGACCAACGTTGCCGCGACGAAGCGCGGCGCACGCCGGGCAGCGATTGCCGCCAGCCCCTGCTCGGCGACGAGCAGGCCGCGATCGAGCCCAAGCCGCCGGTCGAAGGCAGCGGTACCCGCTACGGCATCTGGACCGGCGGTTCGATCAACACCGGCAATCGCGACGGACGCGGCGGCGGTTCGGCCGGCTTCGACTTCGAGACCAGCGGCATCAGCGCCGGTGCCGACTACCGCCTGCGCGACGATTTCGCCCTCGGCGGCGGCATCGGCTACGGCCGCGACGACACCGACGTCGGCCAGCGCGGCAGCCGCAGCAAGGCCAAGAGCTACAGCGCGGTGTTGTATGCCAGCTACCACCCGGGCGAGAGTTTCTATCTCGACGGCCTGCTCGGCTACCAGTGGCTGTCGTTCGACACCCGCCGCTACGTCACCGACACCGGCGGCATGGTCCGCGGCGACCGCGACGGCACCCAGTGGTTCGCCTCGGTCTCGGCCGGCATGGACTACCAGCGCGATCGCCTGCACGTCTCGCCGTACGCCCGCCTCGACGTCGCTCGCGCCCGCCTGGACGGCTACACCGAACAGGGCGACGCGTCGTACTCGTTGACCTATCAGGACATGGACGTCGATACCACCACGACCAGCCTCGGCGTGCGTCTGGACTATCGTTATCCGGTGCGCCTGGGCACGTTCTCGCCGATGGTCCTGCTGGAGTACCAGCACGACTTCCAGGACGAGAGCTTCGCGACGATGAGCTATGCCGACATGGTCGGTGGTCCGTTCTTCCGCGCCCGTCTGGAAGGCCTGGACCGCAACCGCTTCGTGTTCGGCATCGGCGCGGTCTTGCAGACCGAGCGCGACCTGGTCCTGCGCTTCGAGTATCGCGGCCTGTTCGGCAGCGGCAACGACGACGACAACAGCTTCATGATCAACATCGAGAAGAAGTACTGACCGACCCCTGGCGCGGCCCCGGCCGCGCCAGACGGGCAGGGCTCGAAACACCCGGTTCTGCCGGGTGTTTCTTTTCGAGGGCTCTGCAAGCGAACCGCCGGCGAAGACCGGCATCCAGAATCTCCACCCGCCGTCCCAGTGCGGGGGTACGAAACCTCCCACCCATCATCCCCGCGCAGACCGAATACGGGACTACCCAACCGTCATCCCCGCGCAGGCGGGGATTCAGGGCTTCATCCCGACAGACCCCGAAGCCTGCGCGGCGATACACCGAAGTCACGCAGCCCCTCACGCCGGCGGCACCGCTGCGCGCCGCGGCCCAGCCGCCGCACCACGGTGACGGCGACATGCCAAGATGCCGCCATCGCCCCTGCCTAACCTTGCCGCGATGCCGATGTCGTTCGCCGAATCCAGACCCAGCCTGCCCGAGACCCTGCTCGCGGCACTGCCGTTGCAGCTTCCGCCCGAGCAGCGCGCTGCGCTCGAAGCCGCGTATGCGACGCCGGCGCGCGCCTATCACAACATCGGCCATGTCGCCGAAGTGCTGCGCCATTACCTCGACGTCGCCGCCGGCCCGGGCTGGCGGCAGCCGCGCGAAGTGGTGCTGGCGGTGCTGTATCACGATGCGATCTACGAGGCGGGGCGGCGCGACAACGAGGCGCGTTCGGCCGTGCTCGCACGCGAACACATTGCGCGTTGGTGGGCGGAGGCCGGCATCGACGCCGACCGCGTCGCCGAACTGATCGATCTGACCGCGCGCCACGGCGCCATCGCCCACGACCAGGTGGATGAGCAGACGCGTCTGTTCCTCGACGGCGACATGGCCATTCTCGGCGCCGAACCGGCGGTGTTCGACGCCTACGATCGCGGCATCGCTTCGGAATACCGCGGCCACGTACCCGGGCCCTTGTTCCGGCTGAATCGTCGCCGCTTTCTCAAGGGCTTGCTCAAGCGCGAGCGGATCTTCCTCAGCGATTACTACCACGCCCGTTACGACGTGGCGGCCCGCAACAACCTGCGCCGGGCGATCACCACCAAGCGTTGAGCGGGCAGGGCAGAGATGCCGCTGCACTGACACGCCTGGTTCTCGTCGAAAAACAAGGGCCGCCGCATCGCTGCGGCAGCCCTCGTGTTCGAGCGCCGGCGATCCTCGCCGCCGGACGGGTTGGTTTCGTTTATGTCAGCTGGACAACCGGCCCAGCGAGCTGTCGAGCACGCGCTGCAGCTTGCGCGCCGCGCCGCTGATCGCTCCGCGCATGGTGTCGGCGTCTTCGGTCGCGGCCACCGGCGGGCGACCCTCCAGACGCGCTTCCATGGTGCAATGTTTGTCGCCGCCGCCGGCCTTGGCGCCGTTGACGTCGCGCAGGTGGACTTCGACCCGGGTGACCTGGTCGCGGAACCGCGACAGGCTGTGGTCGACCACGCCTTCGACGTGCTGGGCAAGCGACTGATCGCCGCGGAGATGGTGGTCGGTGTTGAGCTGTACCTTCATGCAAACGCCTCCTGATGGAGCAGTTGAGAGGGCAACGCCGCCGCCCTTGCGGCGGCGTTTCACGCGGTCCGGGCCTGCTTGGCCGTCTTGTCTGGGCCGCGCAATTGCTGGGACCGCGGTTTGCGCGGAAGGTTCGCGGCTCGGTTCAGGTCCGGCCCAGGGGCCGCATGTCAGGCTCGCGGAGGCGCCGCGCGTTAGAATGGCGGCATGATCGTCAATATCGCCGCCTACCATTTCGCCGTTATCGACGACCCGCCGCAGTTGGCCGCCTGGGTCCGTGAACAGGCCGAAGCCGGCGAGCTGCGCGGCACCGTGCTGGTCGCGGGCGAGGGCATCAACCTGTTCCTGGCCGGCGCCGCCGCGCCGATCGAGGCGCTGCTCGACGGCCTGCGCGCCGACCCGCGCTTCGCCGGTCTGGTCGTCAAGTACAGCCACAGCCGCAGCCAGCCGTTCGCCCGGCTCAAGGTCAAGCTGAAGAAGGAAATCATCGCCTTCCGCCGCGATAAGTCCTCGCCCTTGCACGAGCGCGCACCAACCGTGACGCCGGACACGCTTGCGCGTTGGCTCGATCGCGGTCACGACGACGGCGGCCGCCGGGTCGTATTGCTGGACACGCGCAATCGCGAAGAAGTCGATTACGGCAGCTTCGCCGACGCGCTGACCTTGCCGATCGACAATTTCACCGAACTGCCCGAGGCCTTGGCGCCGCATCGCGAGGCCTTGGCCGATGCGACCGTGGTCAGCTTCTGCACCGGCGGTATCCGCTGCGAAAAGGCCGCCTTGTGGCTGCGCGCCGACGGCATGGACAATCTGCTCCAGCTCGACGGCGGCATCCTCGGTTACTTCGAGCAGGTCGGCGGCCGTCATTATCAGGGCCGCTGTTTCGTGTTCGATGAACGTGTGGCGCTCGATCCGGCGTTGCAGCCCCTGCACGATGCGGCTGCCTGAGCGCAGCCCGCGGCCCGCGCGGCCTTACGAACTATTAACGGCCAACGGTTAGGCTGCGCGTTCGCGCCGCGCCGGCACCTCGTGCGGGCTTCCCCCAGCGACGCGACACGGGCCTGCGGCGGCGTTGCCGACGCATCCGCGACCTGCAGCAACCGAACCAGGATTTTGCACAGAGGACCCCTGATGAACCGACGTCTGTTCCCCGCTTTGTCGACGCTCGCGCTCGCCGTCGTGGCGCTCGCCGCGTGCAACCAAAGCGCGCCGGTCAACACTGCCGCCCCGCAGGAAACCACCGCGGCCCTGCCGCAGGCGCCGCAGGCGGTGCCCGACCCGAACGCCGAACCGGTCTCGCGCGCGGCCCCGCCGATGCTGCCGCCGGTCGCCCTGGGCACGTTCGAGCCCGGCAACCCGGTCGCCCAGGCAACCACCGGCAAACTCACCATCGACGATCTCGAACTCAAGGGCGAGAACGGCTCGCTGTACAAGACCGAGCGCGTCGCGCTGGTGCGCGGCGGCGATCAATACACCGCCGGCGAAACCTATGGCGCGATCATGCAGGTCGAAGCCAGCCAGCCGATCGAGCTGCGCCGCGTGATCGAGCAGGTGCCGCCGAAGGAAACCCCGGGCAACGCGTTCTGCGGCACCACCCCGACCGGTTTCATCGCCCTGGCGAAGGTCACCGAAAGCACCGGCGACGTGGTCAAGCTGATCGCCCTGCAGGGCAGCAACGTACCGGCCGCGACCGCGGAAGGCGTGGGCCTGTGCGCCTCGATGTTCTACATGGGCAAGGCGAGCGAGAAGCCGGCGGCCTGAGCACCGGCGCGACCGCGCCGGTGGTTTGCGCACGCTGATGAGCCATCACCGACAGGAGAGGCCTGACGGCCTTGGGAGATAACGATGGACCGTTGTCATGCGCTCGTCGCAGCGCTCTTTGTTGCCGGCTTGCTCCAGGCCAGTCCTGTGTCGGCAACCGAAAGCGTGCCCGAGAAGGACCTCGTCGTTACCAAGTCCAGCTTCAAAGGTATCTGGCCGCTGCCCTACGAGAGGGCGACGCTGACCTGCCGCCCCAGAGGGTATGCGAATACGATGGTCACGCCTGAGGGGAAGTTCGCCCTCAACGAGGCGGCCAAGGCGGAAGGATTTCCGGAGTTGAACACCTTGCGCCTGAAGGGCCGGCAGGTATCCGACAGCAAGACCGGTTTGGACAAGCTCGCCAAGGCGGCGGACGAGTTCTGCACGAGGAGCTGGTCGCGTTCTTGAGGACGCGCCAGGCCAACAAGGGAGTGCTCGATGCCGGACTCGGCCGACAAACAGGCGCTGTTAATCGGGTTGAAGCAGCACCTGGCAGCGGAAATACGCCGCATCCAGGCCAGGCTCGAAATCCAGGACAGCTCGCAGGACAGAATTCATTTATCCGATTGCACGGATAACCTGCGTTCGCTCGAGCGTGCGCAGACCCCGGAGTCGTCGATTCTGGTGATCGAAATCGAAGAGAGCGAGTTCTATCTGGATCGGCTGAGCGGCACCAGGAGTTACCTGGACTTGGTGGCCAAGGTGCCTTATCCGCTGTCGGGAACAGCGCTGATCGAAGGTCGCGAGTACCGATTGTCGAAGCACTCGCCGTGGCACGAGAGCGTAGGCCCGGGTACGGAATTCAACGGCGCTTCGAGGCGCGACGAGCGCTGGACGAGCCGGATGATCGTCAGATCGAAGGGCTGACAGGTTGCGGCGTCTCTCGATCGCGGGCCGCCGTGCCATCGTCGAAGCCGTAGCGGATCACTCGACGCGCGCAAGGCGCCCCTCGCGGCTCATTCGTCGGCGGCACCCAGCAGATATCGCGCCGCGGCGCGGCCCGCGATCAAACCGCTCGCGAAGCAGGCGGTCAGCAGATAGCCGCCGGTCGGGGCTTCCCAATCGAGCATTTCGCCGGCGCAGAAGATCGCCGGCTTCGATGCTTCCAGGGTGGAATCGCCCTCGGCCGGCGCACGCAGGCGCAGCTGCGAATCCAAGGCTTCCAGGCGCACGCCGCCGGCGCTGCTGATCACTTCGGCGATCGGGCGCGCGCGCAACAGACGCAGCGGCAGGCGTTTGATCGTCTGCGCGACGACGGCCGGGTCGTTGAGGCCGTCCTTGCCCAATACCTCGAACACCAACGCGGCCTTGACCCCGTCCAGGCCGGTCTGGCGCCGCAGATGCTCGCCGACGCTGCGGCCGCGGCGCGGCTGGGCGAAATCGCGTTGCAGGCGATCGAGCTCGCGGCCCGGCGCCAGGTCCAGCCGCAACACCGCTTCGCCGTGCGCGGCGATGCGGTCGCGCAGGCCCGCCGACAAGGCATAGATCAGGCTGCCTTCGATGCCGGTCGCGGTGATCACGCATTCGCCCTGCAAGCTGTGTTCGCCGGCCTCGTCGTGCCAGTGCGCGATCACCGGCTTGAGCGGTGCGCCGGCATGGCGGCTGGCGAAATGTGGGCTCCAGCCGATGTCGAAGCCGCAGTTCGACGGTTGCAGTGAGGCGACGTCGATGCCGCGTTCGCTCAGCCACGGCGCCCAGGCGCCGTCGGAACCGAGTTCGGGCCAACTGCCGCCGCCGAGCGCCAGCACCGTCGCCGCGGCGCGCACCTGCGACTCGCCCTCGGGCGTGGCGAAGCGCAGGGCGCCGTCCTCGCTCCAGCCGGTCCAGCGGTGATGGACGTGAAAGCGAACGCCGTCCTCGCGCAACCTGCGCACCCAGCCGCGCAGCAGCGGCGCGGCCTTGCGGTCCATCGGAAACACTCGCCCGGAGGTGCCGACATAGGTGTCCACGCCGAAACCGCGCGCCCATTCGCGCAAGGCCTCGCCGTCGAATTGGTCGAGCCAGCGGCCGACCGCCTCGCTGCGCGCGCCGTAGCGGCGATCGAAGGCCGGCCGCGGTTCGCCGTGGGTGAGGTTGAGCCCGCCCTTGCCGGCGATCAGGAACTTGCGCCCGACCGAGCCCATGGCGTCGAACAGGTCCACCTCGACGCCCATCGCGCGTGCGGTCTGCGCGGCCATCAGGCCGGCGGGGCCGCCGCCGATCACGACCAGGCCGGGCAGGGTGCTTGCGTTGACGGACATGGGCGGGAAGGCACGGCGGCGCGGTAGCGGCCGGCCATTATGCCGCCCCGGCGTGCGGGCCGCGCCCACGCACGACTTCCGGCCTCTGGCGCGCGCCGCGACGATCGCCGAGAGTGGGCGTTTTTCCGGGAAGGACAACGATGCGAGCCAACGACTGGAAGGCGCACGGCGCCGGTCTGCTGTTGTGCGTGAGCGCCGCCGGTGCGGCCGCGCAGGCGCCCGAAGCGGTGGCCGCGGCCGCGGCGCCCGTGCTGCCCGAGCAGTTGCAGGATTTCGACGCCTACGTCGAAGCGGTGCGCAAGCAGTTCGAGGTGCCCGGCATCGCGGTGGCGATCGTCAAGGACGGCCAGGTCGTGCTCGAACGCGGCTACGGCCTGCGCGAGATCGGCAAGCCCGAGCCGGTCGACGCCCACACTCTGTTCGCCATCGCCTCCAATACCAAGGCCTTCACCGCCGCCTCGCTGTCGATGCTCGCCGACGAAGGCAAGCTCAGCCTCGACGACCGGGTGATCGACCGCCTGCCCTGGTTCCGCATGGCCGACCCCTACGTGACCCGCGAGATGCGCCTGCGCGATCTGCTCGCCCATCGCAGCGGCCTGGGCCTCGGCGCCGGCGATCTGCTGTATTGGCCGGGCACCGACTACAGCAACGAGGAGGTCGCCCGCCGTCTTGCCGAAGTACCTCTTAGCGGCGGCTTCCGCGGTCAGTACGCCTACGACAACATCCTCTACGGCGTCGCCCAGTTGGTGATCGAGAAAGTCAGCGGCCAGAGCTATCGCGACTTCCTCGCCCAGCGCATCTTCGCGCCGCTCGGCATGGACGAGACGCGCTACAACAGCGACGCCCTGCGCAGCGGCGACGCGGTCGCGAGCGGCCATTCCAAGGCCGATTTCAAGGATCTGCAGATCGCGCCGCGCATGACCTGGGCCAATGTCGCCGGCGCCGGCGGCCTGTACTCGAGCGTGCACGACATGAGCAAGTGGATGCGCGTGCAGCTCGACGGCGGCGTCTACGGGCGCGACGGCGACCAGGAGCGGCGCTTGTTCAGCGCCAAGCGCCAGCAGGCGATGTGGTCGGTGGTCACGCCGATGCCGATCGCCGAACCCCCGGTGCCGGAACTGGCGCCGGCGAAGCCGAATTTCGCCGGTTACGGCGAAGGCTGGCAGCTCACCGATTACCGCGGGCGCAAGTTGGTCTGGCATACCGGCGGCTGGCCCGGCATGGTCTCGCGCGTGACCCTGGTGCCGGAGCAAAAACTCGGCGTGGTGGTGCTGACCAACGCCGAACTAGGCGGCGCCTTCCAGGCGGTGACCATGCGCGCGCTCGACGCCTACCTGGGCGCGGCCAAGACCGACTGGAACGCGGCCTATGCCGCGGCCCTGGCCAAGAGCCGCAGCAAGGCCGACGACGACTGGAGCAAGCACGTCGCCGCGCGCGATGCGAACTCGAAGCCGTCGCTGCCGTTGCAGGCTTATGCCGGCACCTATCGCGACCCGTGGTATGGCGACGTCTTCGTCGAAGCGGCCGGCAACGGCCAATGGCGGCTGCGCTTCGGCCGCAGCAAGGATCTGGTCGGCGAACTCAGCCACTGGCAGCACGACACCTTCATCGTCCGCTGGAACCAGCGCTGGCTCAACGCCGACGCCTTCGTCAATTTCGCCCTGACCCCGGACGGCAAGGTGCGCGAAGTGCGGATGGAGGCGATCTCGCCGCTGACCGACTTCAGCTTCGACTTCCAGGACCTGCGCCTGGCGCCGGTGGCCGCCGCGGAAAAGGACACGGCGCCACCGGCGCCTGCGCCGAAGGGCGCGCCGGTCAAGCAGGCCCCGGTCAAGGCGGCCGCGGGCAAGCGTGCGGGTTGAGCAAATCTAATGACGGCGTTCGTCATCGCAGCCACGGACGCCGTACGCAGCCGTCATGGCGTACGAAGCCCTTGCCATGCCCCGCGGAATCGGGACTGGGTTGCGATCCGACGGTCGGCAGCGTTTTCCTGGCCGGGCGAGGTAGGGGGGCGGCGATCCTGTCTCGTTGTTAGCTAGGACTGGGTACCCGGTCGTCCCCGCCCGCATGTCTCCAGGATGCCGGCGGCAGCTTGTGGCGCATAGGGACCGTGCCCATTGCGTCACTTAAGGCCCTGCATCGCCGTGTCCCGCGATGCAGGGCCTTCTTCATTGGGGCCTGCGGCGGTGCCGCCCCTCGGCAGGTCGCTGCGATGGCGGCCGGTGCGGTCATGAACCCGACGCCCGGACGATGCCTGCAGGTCTGCCGCGGCGACCGGCAAGGCGCTGTCGTGAGCTTGATTCGCGTGGCCAGTGGAAGGATGCTTCCCCCAGGAATCGCCCCGGGGACCGGCATGCGAACTCACGGCACCTTGATCAAATGGAACGATGAGCGCGGGTTCGGATTCATCGCCCCGGCCCAGGGCGGCGACGAGCTGTTCGTGCATATCTCCGAGTTCAACCGCCGCGGCGTCAGGCCCGCACTCAACGAATTGGTTTCCTTCGAGGTTCGTACCAAGAGCGACGGCAAGCGAGAGGCCGTCCGGGTCATGCGGGCAGGCGAGGGCAGGCGTACGGCATCGGCGCGACGTCGCGATTCGGACGCTCCTGCGCGAAGCGGGATCGGCATCGCGGCCCTGGCGATCGCGGCCATCGTCGCGATCGGCGGATACGTCTACAGCCGCTCGACGCCGCCGCGCCCGGATGGGATCGAGTCCGCACGCCCGGCGGCATCGGCATCGACGGCCGCATCGCTACGGGAATCGGTGGCGGCTCCTGCGCCGGACTCGGCATCCTCATCCAGGCCGGCGCCGGTACGGTCGTCGACGCAGTCGTCGCCGGGGTTCGTTTGCGACGGCCGTCAGCATTGTTCGCAGATGAGTTCGTGCGCCGAGGCCGAGTATTTTCTTCGCCATTGTCCGGATACGAAAATGGACGGCGATGGCGACGGAGAACCTTGCGAACGACAGTGTCCGCGCTAGCGATGGATGCGCAGGCGCGTCGATGCATACGAGCATCGGCGCATCGGTGCATCGGTGCATCTGTGCGGGCTTGCCGCGCAGCCGCGGCCATTCTTGGCTCGTCATCCCCGCGCAGGCGGGGATCCAGAGACTTCAGAGTCGTGCTGCGATAAATCCCCCGGATCCCCGCCTGCGCAAGGTGACGGCGCGAGCTTGTGGCGCGAGGATCGTGCCCGTTGCGTCACCTTCTTCATTGGGCTTCCGGCACGGCCCTCATCCGCCCTTGGGGCACCTTCTCCCGCTTGCGGGAACGGCCCTCATCCGTCCTTCGGGCACCCTCTCCCGCAAGCGGGAGCTGCACTCATCCGCCCTTCGGGCACCTTCTCCCGCAAGCGGGAGAAGGAAACAACCGTCTGTCGCGGAAAGAGTCGAATCCTGAAACAGCGGGAGCCGCTCTCCCGCTTGTGGGAGAGGAGGCGGGGTGAGGGCGGCCAGCCGCGGAGTGATCGGGTTCTCATTGCCTTGATCACGGTCGAGGCATGCTCCAGCCGATGTCAGGCGACTACGGGAGAACGACATGGCCTCAGCATCGAAAGTCGTTGCGCCGATACTGTCGATATTGATCCTGACCGCCTGCGGCGAGACCGCGACCCTGCAGGTGGCCGACGGCACCGGCCAGCGGCCGACGTTGCCGGCGCCGAACAAGACCCTGCTGCCGACCGTCAACATCGCGCCGGCGGTGGGCTGGCCGTCCGGCGGCAACCCGGTCCCGGCCGCGGGCCTGGCGGTGACGGCGTTCGCCGATGGTCTTGATCACCCGCGCTGGCTGCATGTGTTGCCGAACGGCGATGTGTTGGTCGCTGAAAGCAATGCGCCGGCATCGGACAAGAAGGCTTCGGGCATCAAGGCCTGGATCGCGGGCCGGATGATGAAGCGCGCCGGCGCGGCGGTGCCCAGCGCCGACCGCATCAGCCTGTTGCGCGACGCCGACGGCGATGGCGTCGCCGAATTCCGCAGCGTGTTCCTGCAAGGCCTGCATTCGCCGTTCGGCATGGCCCTGGTCGGCAACGATTTCTACGTCGCTAATGCCGATGCGGTGCTGCGTTTCCCGTATCGCGAAGGCGAGACCTCGATCGCTCAGGCGGGGGTCAAGATCACCGACCTGCCGGCCGGCATCAACCACCACTGGACCAAGAACCTCATCGCCAGCGCCGACGGCAGCAAGCTCTACATCACCGTCGGTTCCAACAGCAACGTCGGCGAAAACGGCATGGCCATGGAGGAGGGCCGCGCCGCGATCTGGGAACTCGACCGCGCCAGCGGCAAGAAGCGTTTGTTCGCGACCGGCCTGCGCAATCCCAACGGCCTGGCTTGGGAGCCCACGACGGGCGCGTTATGGACGGCAGTCAACGAACGCGACGAGATCGGCAGCGACCTCGTGCCGGACTACATCACCTCGGTGCGCGACGGCGGTTTCTACGGCTGGCCTTACAGCTATTACGGCCAGCACGTCGACGTGAGGGTGAAACCGCAGAAACCCGAACTGGTCGCCAAGGCGTTGGTGCCGGACTACGCGCTCGGGCCGCATACGGCTTCGCTCGGCATCGCTTTCTCGCAGGGCACGAGTCTGCCGGCGCAGTTCGCGAACGGTCTGTTCGTCGGTCAGCACGGTTCCTGGAACCGCAAGCCCAAGAGCGGCTACAAGGTGATCTACGTCGCTTTCAAGAACGGCCAGCCGGACGGTCAACCGGTCGATGTATTGACCGGCTTCCTCGATGCGGCAGAGAACGCGCAAGGCCGGCCGGTCGACGTGCGCCTGGACAAGCACGGCGCCTTGTTGGTCACCGACGACGTGGGCAACATCGTCTGGCGCGTCACCGCGGCGAGGTGATACGCAGCCGGAGCGGTTGCGAGCCTCAGTCGCAACCGTCGCGGCGGCCGTCGAACAACACTTGTTCGGGCATTTTGCTGGTGTGCGGATGCGTGCCGCCGATGCTGAGCTTGAGATGCTCGGGCGAGACCTCCACGCGCAGGAATGTCTTGTCGTGGTGGTAGAAGATGACGCTGGTCCGCTCGGGCGCGCCGGTGGGAGGAGGAGACAGGCCCGCCATGCGCCAGTACTCCATCTGCGTCTTCGGCAGATGCACCAGACCGGATCGCGCTGGGCGGATGGCCTTGAGAGTCTTGAGTGGCGCCCGTTGGGTGTCGGTTGGCGCCGGCGCATCGCCGCTCGGCGTATTCGGGCCGAGCACCGCGCCCTGGCCGCTGCGCGCGAACTGCAGGCGCAGGCGGCGGTCGGGGTCGTCGCCGTCGGCGCGCTGTAATGCGCCGACCAGCCAATCCTTGCGCTCGGGCTCGGGCAACAGACGCAGGAACAAGGTGGCGGGGCCATCGGGTTCGACGCGCTGGATCCAGCAGCCGCGGACCTTGTCGATGTCGTCGGGATACTCGGCTGGCGCTGGCGATGCATGAGCGCTCGCGGCTACGAGCCCGCCGGCGCTAAGAGCGAACGCGGCGACAGCGAGCGCGACGAGCCGGCGCGACGGGATGGCGAACGAATGCGGACGGAAGCGATGGCGCGGCATGGAGATTTCCTGCGCGATGGACGCGCTCACCATAAGCGCCGCCGGCGCTTTTCCAAAGCCTTCGCGGCGGCCGGGCGAGGCAGGGTTCAGCGTCGCCGCAAGGACCGCCTCACTGCACCACCGCGACTTCGACCTCGCGTTCGTCGCTGCGGCCGTGATCGTCGACCACCGACAAGCGGAAGTGCCCGGTGCGGTCCGGCGTCCAGGCCAGGGCGGTGCCGGGTTCGGCGCTGCCGAGGAAGGTGTTGCCGACGAACCAGTACAGTCGGGTGACGTCGGCGTCGACGGTCGCGGCCAGGTTCAAGGCGACCTGCTCGGGATGCGACAGCCGCATCGTGTAGCGGGTGGCGCGATACGGCGAGGTGATGCTCGGCGGCGAGCCCAGCCATTCCTGCGAACCGGCGCAGTCGTGCCCCGGCGGCGGGCGCCGGCGCGGAATGCCGGCCTGCACGAACACCCGCGCCAGATCGGACGGCCAGAACTCGAACACCTCGTTGCGCATGCTGCGCGGATCGAACGGCCCGCAGGCCGGGCGTCCGCTGGCGATGTCGATGGCGATCGCGCGGTGCACGGTGCTGATCCGGATCGGCGATTTGCCGGGGATGAACCAGGTCATGCCGCGCTGCGGGCACCAAGCGTTCGGCAGGTCGCCGCTGGCGCGGCAGATTTCCACGCGCTTGAGGTTCAAGGGCCATTGCCGCACCGGCTCGCCCAGATCGACCCGCGCCGCCTGCAGGCCGTCGACGATGTCGAAGAACAGCGGCGCCGCGGCTTCCACACCGACCAGGGCCGGATTGCTGGAGCCGTCGAAATTGCCGAGCCAGACCACCAGCACGTAGGGGCCGACCAGGCCGGCGCTCCAGGCGTCGCGGAACGCCCACGAGGTGCCGGTCTTCCACGCCACCGGCAGCGGGCGCGAGGCCGATTGCGAGCCGGCGTCGGGGCGCGGATTCTGGCGCAGCATGTCGCGGGTGACGAAGGCGGCCTCGGCGCTGAGCAGGCGCGCGCCTTCCTCCTGCGGATCGCTGTCGCGCCAGCGCAGCGCGCGCAGGCGGCCGTCGTTGCCGAGCATCGCGTACATGCGCGCGAGTTCTTCCATCGTCACCTCGCCGCCGCCGAGCACCAGGGCGAGGCCGTAGTGGTTCTGGCTGGCGAGATCGCGCACGCCGGCGCGGCGCAGGAAGTCGTAGAAACTCGGCTGCTTGAGCTGGGCGGCGACGCCGACCGCGGGAATATTGCGGCTGCGCACCAGCGCCTCGGTGGCGGTGACGGGCCCCATGAAACGGCCGTCGAAATTCTCCGGCGTGTACGGGCCGAACGCACTCGGCACGTCGCGCAATACGCTGGCCGGATGCAGCACGCCCTGGTCGAGGGCGAGCGCGTAGATGAAGGGTTTGAGGGTGGAGCCGGGCGAGCGCTTGGCATCGGCGCCGTTGACCTGGCCCTGGATACCGGCGTCGAAGTAATCCGCCGAACCGACCAGGGCGCGCACGCCCATGTCGCGGGTGTCGATCAGGATCGCACTGGCGTTGCGTAGGCCGCGGCTGCGTTCGCGTTGCAGATGATTGCGCACGCGTTCTTCGAGCAGGCGTTGCAGACGGGCATCGAGCGTGGTCTTGAGCTCGGGGCCGTCGTGCGGGTGCCAGGCGCGTTCGGCGAGCACGCGGTCGACCAGGTGCGGGGCGCGGAACGGCAGCTCGCGCGCACTGTGCAGGCGCAACGGCAATTTCAGCAGCGCGTCTTCGGCGGCGTCCTCGGGATGGCGCTCGCGCCAACGCGCGTACAGGCGCGCGCGCGCCGCTTCCAGGCCGCTGCCGATGTAGAAGGCGTCGTCGTCGCGGGCGGTCAGTCGGCCGCGCCGCGACGGCGCCTGCGGCAACACCGCCAGGGCCAGCGCTTCGGGCAGGGTCAGGCGATCGGAGGGCTTGCGGTAATAGATCAGGCTCGCCGCGCCGACGCCTTCGATGTTGCCGCCGTACGGGGCGAGGTTGAGATAGGCCTCGAGGATCTCGTCTTTCGAGTAACACAGCTCCAACTGCAAGGCGCGCGCGATCTGCACCAGCTTGCCGCGCACGTCGCGGGTCTGCAGACGCCAACGCAGGCGCGCGAGCTGCATGGTCAGGGTCGAGCCGCCGATGCGCGCCTCGCCGCTGGCGTAGGTCGACCAGGCCCCGCGCACCAGGCTGACCGGGTTCACGCCGGCATGCCGGCGGAACCAGGCGTCTTCCTGCAGCATCACCGCCTCGACCAGCGACGGCGAGATCTCCGACAACGGCACCCATAGCCGGTAACGCTGGTCGCTGGCGAGGGTCAGCCGCAGCAGCCGACCCTCGCGATCGCGGACCACCGTCGACAGCGGCACCGATTCCGACAGCGAGGGACGCGGCGAATAACGCACCGCGACCAGCACCGTAACGACGGTGATGAGGCTCAGCAGCGCAATCCACCATTGCCGTCGCATGCTTCCTGTGTCGCCTCGTAGCCGCATATATCCCGTCTCGCCCCACTGGCGCATCTTCCCTGCCTCGCCCGACGAACCCCTCATGGCTTCGGCGCGTCGACCTGCAGTTGACCGGCGGGGCCGCCCTGCGCATACACCGAGCGTTCGTACATCGACTCGGCGTATACCGGCGGCACGATGAACTTGCCGGTGTTGTTGGCGCGCACGCTGTAGCGGAACTCGACGACCTCCGAGCCGACGTCCCCGTACAACACGATGCGGTCTTCGCGTTGTTCGACGTGGTCGGGCAGGAAGCTCGAGCCGGGCAGGGCGAGGCTCTGCTGCGGCGCCGCGTTCTGCTCGCCGCCGTCGCGCGAAGGCTGGCCGTCTTCTTCGCCGCCGTCTTCGCATTCCTCCTCGCAGCCTTCCGAGCCCTCGTCGCCCGACGCCGCTTCATAGGTTACCGACGCGGCCGCGTACTGCATCACCGGTTCGAAACCGCCCGGCAACAAGTCGACGATGGCGATGTTGCCGCGGGCCGGCGCACCGAGCGCACGCACGCGCAGGCGCACGGTGATTTCCTGACCCTGCTTGAGCGCGGTGACCGGTTTGCCGGCGGCGTCCAGATAATCGCGGACCACTTCCAGGCCGCGATCCTGCACCGCCTTCGGCGCGGCGCGGTCGTAACCGCTCTGGTTGACCAGGTACCACGCCGGGACCGGGCCGGCCGGCGCCACCCACAGGCGCAGGTCGCCGCCGGTGAAGGCGCCGCGGGCGATCAAGCCCTGGCTGCTGCCGATGCGTCGCGACTTGCCGTCCTTGCCGGCCGCTTCCAGCACCGGTGTCGCCTGCGCCGGTTGCGCGCTGGCGTAGGCGTCCATCGCCAGCACGGTCAGCGCCGAGGACAGCGTGTTGTAGCTGTTGTTGCGCAGCGGATCGAGCAAGCGCTCCAACGCCACCGGCTTGAGCTGGTCCTTGGCCAGCGCGGCGAAGTGGCGGTTGAGCAGGTAGACCGTCCAGGCCTGGTCGATGCCGCCGTCGTAGTAATACGCGTAGGGGCCCGGCGCGGCGCCGGCGCTGCGGTTGGCGCGGGTGAAGGCCTTGATCGCCAGCGGCCGCGCCGCCTTGTCCTGTTGCAGCAACTGGTAACTCGCCGCGATCAGCAGGCCGGCGCTGTCGTTCTCCCAGGTCTTGGGCTGGTCGCGTTTGATCTGCTCGTGCACCGAGCTGAGCAGGTTGCTGGCGGTGCGGCCCTGGCGGACCAGCAGATACACCGCGAAGGCGCGACTGCGCAGCGTCGCCAGGTCGTTGCCGGAGCGATCGGCGGCCAGGGACTCCAGATAGCCGTTGAGCGATTTGAGCAGGTCGTCCGGGACCGGCTGGCCGCGTTCGCGTGCTTCGATCAGGTACAGGGCGGCATAGGCGGTGACGAAGGCATCGGCCTGCGGCGTCGCCGTCCACAGGCCCAGGCCGCCGTCGCTGTTCTGGCGCGAACGCAGCACGTCGACGATGTTCTGCTTCGGCTGGCCCGCGCCCGGGCCGACGACCTTGCCGAGCTCGGGGTGCGATTGCAGCACCAGCGCCGGGAAGGCGCCGCTCAGCAGTTGCTCGGTGCACTGGTGCGGGTAATCGCTCAGATAGGCGGTGAGCCCGTCGAGCGCGACCAAGGGCGAGACCGAGGCCGACAGCTGCCGGGTCGCGCGCTGGTCGTACATCCTGCGCAAGGGTTGGATGACGGTACGCTGGGTGGCGCGCCCGGCGATCAGGTCCTGGCGTGCGACCACGGCCGGACGCAAGGACAGCTCGATGCGCCGCTGCGCCTTGAACGCACCCGAGCTCGCCTGAATCGCCACCGGCACCGCACCCAGCGCCTGCCCGGCGCGAACCCGGAAGCGCACCGTGGTTTCGCCGCGCGGGGCGATCGAGACCGGCGCCGGCGCCGCGCCGACCAGGGTCAGCGACGGCGGCAGTTGCAGATTCACTGCGACCTTGGCTGCCGCCTTGGCGCCTTCGATGGTGTTGGCCACGCCGACCGGCAGGTCGAACTCGTCGCCGGGCGCGACGTGCGTCGGCACCGTCGGCGTCAACACGAAATCGCCGCGCACCAGCGCTTCGGTCTGGTACACGCCGACCCGCTCCGGCGTCACCGCCACCGCGACCACCCGCACCTGGCCGTTGAAGTGATCGGGCAGGGTGAACTTGAACTGGTGTTGGCCGTCGACATCGACGATGCCCGACCACCACACCGCCGGTTTTTCGGATTTGCGCTTGAACGGATTGAGGTGTTTGGCCATGCCGCCTTCGCCGTCGCCGCCCGGCGCGGCCTGGCCGGCGATGCGGCTGAACTCGGGCAGCAACAGGTCGAGGATCTGGGCGGTGTCGACCTGCAGCATCTTCTTGCGGAAGAAATGGTCGAGCGGGTCGCCGACGCGGTAGCGCGCGACCTGCAGGATGCCTTCGTCGACCGCGAACAGGACCACCCGCGCCTTGCCCTGGGTGACCACGTCGGCGGTCATCGGCGTGCCCGGCTTAGTTACCCGCGGCAGGCCGACCTTGATCGGCTGGGTGCGCGCGCTGCGGTCGACCGCGAACGGCGCCACGCCGTAGGACAGCGGACTCATGTAGATCTCGTCGGAGTTCGGGTCGCGCAGGAACTGCACGTTGACGTAGCCGTTGCCCTCGAAATCGGCGGGCACGACGATCTTCTGCACGCTGGCGTTGCTGTCGGCGCGGAACCAGGCGTGGGCGTAGACGCGATCGCGCTCCAGCGTGATCAGGCCGCTGCCGGCGTAGGGCGCGCGCACGCTGATCTCGATGGTCTCGCCGGGCTTGTAGCTGGGCTTGGACAGATTGAGGCTCAGCTCGGCATTGCGTTCGAGCGAACGCGACAGGTTGGCGGCGCCGGCGATCTGGTAGCCGATCTGGTTGAGCACCTTGCCGTCGGCGGCGCGCACCTCAAGCACGAAATCGCCGGGTTGGTCGGTGGTCAGCGACACGTTCTCGCGGCCGCCGGCCAGGGCCAAGGCCTGGTCGCGGCGGTCGAAGCGGCGTTCGTGCGAAACGTAGCGGTACAGGCCCGAATCCTGCTTGGTCAGCACCGATACGTAGCGTTTCTCGACCACCACCGCGCGCAGGCCGGCGACCGTCTTCGGCTTGCCGTCCTGGCCGATGGCCAGCAATTGCAGGGCGCGCTTGGCGCCGCGCTGGATATAGTTCAGGTCGTCCTGCGACTTGATGCCGACCAGGTGATCGTTGCTCGACACCAGGGCGCTGGTCTGGGCGGCGACGTTGCGGCCGCTGCCGGGTTCGAAGGCCCGGGCGAGGAAGCTCAGCTGATAGGTCGCGCGCTCGTACTTGGTCAGGTCGAGCTTGAACTCGGCCCGGCCTTCGGCGTTGGTGGTCTGGTCGCTGAGCGATTCGTCGTAGCCTTCCTTGGCGCGTTGCGGGTCGAAGAACTGATAGCCCGGATAGGCCGGGAAGCTCGGGAAGGCCGGGCGCAGCACCATCGTGCCTTCCACGCGGCGCTGCTGCGCGGGCGTGCCGAACAGGTTCTCGGCATCGACCTGGGCGGCGAGCTGTTCGGGCTTGATCCAGCCGTTGGAGTTCTCCGCCGACAGCTTCGCCTTGACCCGCATGGTGTCGGGGGCGAACTCGCGCACCTGCACCGAGGTCGAGCCGATGGTGGTGCGCTTGTCGTCGCGGCCGAGCAGGAACAACTGCACCTGCCAGGTGCCGCTCGGCGCGCTGTCGCTCGGCGTGAAGCTGGCGCTCTCGAAACCGCTGGCGCTGAGCTTGAGTCGCTCGCGCTTGGCGACGGTGCCGCGCGGATCGGTGAACTCCCATTCCAGCGGCAGGCCGGTCAGGGCGCGCTTCCAGTCGGCGGCGCGCACGATCATGCCGATGTTGACGGTGTCGCCGGGCCGGTACAGGCCGCGGTCGGAGAACAGGAAGGCGTTGAGCGCGCCGGCCTCCAGGTCGTTGGGCTCGCCGCCGATGTCGAAACGCGAATAGTCCAGGGTGCGGTCGTGGTCGCCGATCGGCAGGAACGAATAATCCTCGCCCTGGCTCACGGTCAGCATGGTCGGCTGCTTCTCGCGCTTGAAGCCTTTCAGCGAGGGCAACTGGGCGCGGCCGCTGGCGTCGGTCTCGGCTTCGACCAGGGTTTCGCCGTTGCGGGCGACCGCGCGCACGCGCGCGCCGGCGACCGGCGCACCGTTCGACAGCGATTGCACGAACACGTCGCGGCGGCCGTCGAGCGCCTGCTTGACCGCCATGCCCAGGTCGGTGAGCACCACCAGGCGGCTGTCCTCTTCGCTGCCGGCATCGTCGGCCAGGGTTTCCTCGGCGCTGCGTTTCTTGTCGTCTTCGTCGAGGGTGCGCAGGCTCAGCAAGAACACACCGCGGCGGCCGGGCTTGAGGTATTGGCCGAGGTCGACGCCTTCGTAATGGGCCTTGGCCGGATTCTCGGCCGGCAGGGTCAGGCGTTTTTCCTCGCGCTCGACCAGGCTGTCGGCGGACAGGTTGTAGAAGCTGGGTTTGGCATAGCTGCCTTCGTTGTTGAAGACCAGGTGCTGGATTTGCTCAGGCAGCACGCGAGCGATTTCCAGACGCGCGCCGGCGACGTTGCGCGAGACCAGGCTGATCCGGCGCTCGCCGCGCAGCGACAGCAACGCGCCTTCGCCGACGAAGCGCAACAGCTTCGGGTAGTCGGGCACGGTCGCGACCGTGGTGTGGGGCGCGCCGAGCATGAAACCGCCGAAGGCCTTCAGGCCCTTATCGACGCGCACATAGATACGGCGGCCGGGCGGGGCCTGGAACTTGAAGCTGTGGGTCTCGACGTATTCGCGCTCGGTCGGCACCGCGCTCAGCGGCAGCGGCGTGGCGTGCTTGAGCACCGCCTCGTCGACGTCGTCGCGGCTCCAGGTGTAGGCGCCGCTCTGTTGCGCGGCGGGTCGGCGCGGGTCCTTGACCGGCAGCAGCCAGGCGCGCACGGCGCCGGCGACTTCGCTGTCGCGCATGGCGTTGTTGAAGCTCAGCACCAGCACCTGTTCGGGCTCGAAGCGCTCGTTGTCGACCAGGGCGGCGGCGACGTCGGTGACGTTGACGCTGTACAGCGAGGGCAGGGCGACGGTGGCGTTGAGCGCCTCGGCGCTGCCGCTGCCGCCCAGGGTGCTGACGATGCCGGCGGCGAGTTCGAGCTTGAGGCTGCCGCCGTTCTCCGGCAGGGTCAGCGGCTGCGAATGGATCCAGGCTTTAAGCCGGCCCTTTTCGTCGTAGTTGACCGTGTACTTCGGCGCCGCCAACGCGGTGCCGGCGCCGTCGGCGAGCTTGAGGGCGATGCGGCGTTCGAGCTGGGCGGCATCGACCGGGTGCGAGAACTTGAGTTCGTACACGCCTTTCTTGAGCGCGGGGTCTTGCGGGTCCTGGTAGAACTCGCTGCTGGCGATCTGCGCGGTGAACGGCGCGGTCTCGAACTCGAACTGATACTCCTGCAGCAGCACCTTGGGGGCGAGGCTGAGCTTGGGATCGAGTTCGACGGTGTAGCGGGTCTTGACCGGCCAGTCGGCCGAGGGCTTGAACACCAGGGTCTTGTCGTCTTCCCAGCGCCAGGCGCCCTTGAGTTCGGGGCTCAGGGTCACGCCGGCCGGCGCCAGGCCGACTTGCTTGATGGGTGCGGCCGTGTCGGAGAAGGTCAGGCGCAGGCTGTCGACTTCGGCGGGCGCGCGCGTGTAGTCGGTCAGCGCCGGGGTGTGGACTTCGACGTCCAGCGCGCCGGGAACGATCGGCTTGGGCCGGGTGGCGAGCCAATAGCCGAGCGTGCCGACCAGGATCAGGCCGAGCACGCTGCGCAGGTACAGCCTGGGGCGTTGCCGCACCCGGGCGAACACGGCGGCGAGCCAGGCCGGCGGGACCCAGTCGACCTGGCCGAACAGGGAGCGCGAAGCCCGCGCCCAGGGTGTGGCGCGGCCGGCGTCGCCGGCCTCCGCGGTGGGAGCCGGTTGCGACGGCGAGTCGGTGTTTTGCATTGCGGGTGTTCCAATCCGTGGTGCTGTGGCTAGTGCCGGGCCAGTGCGATCCGTTGCCTGGCCGGTCCCCGTGTTCGTCCCTTTCCCGACCGCGCCGGGCGCTTGCGCGCGGCACTGCGTGATCGATCGATGGCCTAGACCGGAATGTTAGAAAAACGTTCCTGCCGTTCGTCGGAATCCTAAGGATTTTTTAACGCCGTGGGTATCGCCGCTTGCGACGGCGACCAGGGACCCACCCCGCGCAGGCGGTACCCCCGGCACTTGGTTGCTTCGTCCGCGAGCGCTTAAGCTCGGGGCCGTTTTGCACTGTGGGAGCTGGCATGGACATCGTGGCGATCGTGATGGTGGCGTTGGGGCTGTACCTGGCCTTCAAGCTGGTCGGCTTCCTGCTGAAGTCGGCGATGTGGCTGCTGGTCCTCGCAGGGCTCTACTACCTGATCGCACCGCTCGCCGGTTGGCCCGTGCCCTGGTGAGCGCCGCTGCGCCGTCGTCTTCGTCCCCGTCGCAAGGAAACCGACTCGCCATGAACGACCGCACCGACGCCGTACCCGCCCATTGGCACGCAGACACCCAAGACGCCGGCCGCCTGGTCCGGGCCGTTTACGAATGCATTTCCGGCCCGGCCGGCACGCCGCGCGACTGGGCGCGGTTCCGTTATCTGCAGCACCCGCGCGCGCTGAGCCTGCGCACCGTGGTCGAGGCCGACGGCACGACCCGCGCCGCGGTGTTCGACGTCGACAGCTATATCGCCGACGTCGAGGCCTTCTTCGCCGGCAACGACTTTCACGAAGTCGAGACCGACCAGCGGATCGAGCGCTTCGGCCAGATCGCCCATATCTGGAGCAAGTACGAGGCGCGGCCGACGCCGGACTCGACGACCGTGCTCAAGCGCGGCGCCAACAGCATCCAGCTCTGCCACGAACAGGGGCGCTGGTGGGTGTTCTGCACGGTCTGGGACAACGAGCGCGAGGGGCTGCGCTTCGATCTGTTCTGAAAGCATCAGCGATAAGCGCAGCGCCATCGCCGCAAGCGCCGCGTCGGTTTTCCGGGCCCCTCTCCGGCACGTGGGGAGGGAGCGCAGCATGTAAGCGATGAGCTCGCACGGTCCCGAACGTTCTGTGTCCGGGCCGGGGTGGGGTTGAAGCGAGGGCCGCAACCCAGCGCCCGACATCAACACGTCGCCACCGCCGCGTCAGCGTCGTCTACGCAACACAGCATCGCGTCCGATCCGGGCGGGGCAGCACTGAATTCGCCCCGCATCGCCCCCAGATCGAAAGCAACTACGTTCCGAGCGCGATCGCATGCTGCCGTTTTCCGTACTCGACCTGGCACCCGTCACCGAAGGCAGCGACACCCGCCAGGCCTTCGCCAACAGCCTCGACCTGGCCCGACATGCCGAGCGCCTGGGCTACAACCGCTATTGGCTCGCCGAACATCACAACATGCCGGGCATCGCCAGCGCCGCGACCGCGGTGCTGATCGGCCATATCGCCGGCGGCACCTCGACCATCCGGGTCGGCGCCGGCGGCATCATGCTGCCGAACCACGCGCCGCTGCAGGTCGCCGAACAGTTCGGCACCCTGGCGTCGCTGTACCCGGACCGCATCGATCTCGGCCTCGGGCGCGCTCCAGGCACCGACCATGCGACCGCGCGCGCCCTGCGTCGCTACTACGACGGCGCCGACAGCTTTCCGCAGGACGTCAGCGAATTGCTGCATTACTTCGAACCGGTGCAACCCGGGCAGGCGGTGCGCGCCGTGCCCGGCGCCGGCCTCGAAGTGCCGGTGTGGCTGCTGGGATCGAGCCTGTTCAGTGCGCGCCTGTCGGCCGCCCTGGGTCTGCCGTTCGCCTTCGCCTCGCATTTCGCCCCCGACGCGATGGACGAAGCCCTGAGCCTGTACCGCCGCGACTTCCAGCCCTCGTCGCGGCTGCAGCGTCCACACGCGATGCTGGCCTTGAACGTCGCCGCCGCCGACGACAGTGCCGCGGCCAAGCGTTTGTTCACCACCCAGCAACAAGCCTTCGTCAACCTGCGCCGCGGCCGCCCGGGTTTGATCCCCCCGCCGATCGACGACATCGAAACCTTCTGGACCCCGATCGAAAAAGCCGGCGTCGCCCAGGCCCTGGCCTGCGCCGTGGTCGGCGATGCCGCGGAAGTGCGCGAGGGCATCGCCGCCTTCATCGAACGGCACCGGCCGGACGAATTGATGCTGACGGCGAATATCTACGATCACGCGGCGCGGTTGCGTTCGTTCGAAATCGCGGCCGAGGTTTGTCGTGCGATGTAGATCGATTGTAGGAGCGACGTAAGTCGCGATCGCGGGATGCGCAGACGTTGGACCGCCGTCGAGATTGATCGGAGCTGTTAACTATCGCGGGGTAGGAACGATGCAAGTCGCGACCACGCGCCTTGCAGGCGCCGCGCTCCTACCCTGGTAGCGTCGTTGTTCTTGTTCTTGTTCTTGCGCTTGCTGTAGCTGTGCGTCGCTCGGCACTCGCGAAGGCAATGGAAGACCCGGAGGGCGGCGCGCAGGGATGCGCGCCGTTTTTCATCGGGACAGGGATGTCCCGTATGAAAAATCCCTGCGTCGGCACCGCTCGTGCGGGCCTGTGATTCAAAGAAAAGCATTTTTCTTTGGTTACCTTTGACCGAAGGGAATCCAGACGGACTTTTGTTGCTTTAGACAAAAGAAAGTTACCCGCCGCTTTAGTGGCGGAAGCTTTTATCGTTTGGTCTTGCTTCCATTAAAGCCACAGGCAAGTGCGAAGTACCCCTGTAGGAGCGACGTAAGTTGCGACCACGCTCTGCCGGCCTCCGGCACAACCCTTCAAGAAAGAGCAGAGCTTCCGTCCGCTACGCGGTCGGGTTACTTTCTTTTGCTAAGCCCAAAAGAAATGTAACCAAAGAAAAGGGCTCTCCTTGCAAGGGCACAGGCCACGAGTGCGATGCCCGCGCCGGGATTTTCCGATAAGACGTCCCTGTCTTATCGGAAAACGCCGCACGTCCTGTGCGGCGCCCTCCGGGTCTACTGTTGACCGGCAAAGCAGCAAAGCGGCAAAGCAGATCAAAATCTCGGCAACGGCAACGGCAACGGCAACGGCAACGGCAAAAGCAACGGCAGCAACCGCAACCGCGCTACGCGCCTCAGTGCTTCTGCACCCGCAACAACTCCACCTCGAACACCAAGGACGCATCCGGCGGGATCACTCCGCCGCCGGCGCCTTCGCGGCCGTAGCCCATCTCCGGCGGCACCATCAGGATGCGCTTACCGCCCACGCGCATGCCGGCGACGCCGTCGTCCCAGCCGCGGATCACGCGGCCGGCGCCGAGCAGGAAGTCGAAGGGCTTGCCGCGGTCGAGCGAGCTGTCGAATTTAGTGCCGTGTTTGTCGGCGGCTTTCTCGTCGTACAGCCAGCCGGTGTAATGGACGATTACGTCCTGGCCGGACTGGGCCACTTCGCCGGTGCCGACGCGTTCGTCGATGGTCTGGAACTGGGCGATGCGGCCGCTGAAGACCTTCGGCGCCGCCGCTTCTTCCTGCGACGCCGGCTTGCGGCAGGCGCTCACGGCGACGACGGTCGAAACCAGGGCCAAGGCCAGCGGCAGGGCGCGCGCCCAACGGTGCAGGCGCGAGGGAACCACGTTCGCGGACGAGGAGGATGTGGAACGACCGATGGACACGCGCGACCTCTGAGTTTTCGCCGACAGGAAGGCAAGCTTAGCCGCTGTCGGCGAACCCCGTGCAGCCGAGCCGGCTCACGGCGAAGGTATGCGCCGTTCGTACTCGGCCTCGACCCGGGTATGGGTGCGCCAGAAGCCCTGCGGTTCTTCGCCCGACAGCAGCGCGATCAGGATGCCCAGGTGGGTATGCCAGCCGCCGGCGACGCTGATCATCATGGCGCGGTCGGCCAGGCGACTATGGGTCACGACCAGGCGCACGCGCTCGCCTTCTTCGGCGAGTTCGAAGCGCACCTCCGAGGGCGGCACGTCGCTCCAGGTGTAGCTGAGCAGATGCGGCGGGTCGAACGCGGTGATCTGGCCTTGTTCGCGGTGCTCGCCGCCGTACTGGGCGTACTTCGCCGGCGGCGGGTCGTCGTCGCGGGTCAGTCGGTCGTTGTTGAAGACCAGTTCGACCGCACCGCCCAGACGCAGGTCCATGTCGCCGGCGGCAAGCCAGCGGCGGCGTTTGTCGGATTCGGTCAGATAGGCCCAGACCCGATCGATCGGGCCGGGCAGCAGGCGTTCGATGCGCACCGTGTCGGCGGCGGTGACGGTGCCGTAGTCGTCGTGAGTCGTGGACAAGCTCATGGCGGTCTCCTGAGGCCGCAAGCGCGGCCAGGGTGGGGGTAGCGCTCAGGCGCGGGGTTTGCGTCGCGCGGTGGCGGCGGTTTTCTTCCTGGCCGCGGACGGCTTGGCCTTCGGCGCCGACGCGCCGGACGCGGCTTGGTCTTCGGCGCGCAACAGGGCTTCGAGGCTGTCGAGGCGGTCGTTCCAATAGCGTTCGTAATGACGCAGCCACTCGAAGCCGCCGTGCAGCGGCCCGGCTTCGAGGCGGCAGACGTGGGTGCGGCCGAGCACGGTGCGCTGGACCAGGCCGGCGCGTTCCAATGCCTTGATGTGCTTGGAGGCCGCGGCCAGGGTCATGCGATAGGGCTCGGCGAGTTCGCCGACGCTGTGCTCGCGTTCGGCCAGGCGATGCAGCATCGCCCGCCGGGTCGGGTCGGCGAGGGCATGGAATACGGCGTCGAGCCGCGCGGAGCGATAGTCAACCATGAGGTTGAATATCCGTCTCGCCGGGGCGATTGTCAACCGATTGGTATAATTTTGGCCTGAGCGCCGACGAGCGGTCAGCTGGCGGCGAGGATCAATGCCCGGCGAACTGCGCCGGCTCCAGGCTGGCGCCGAAGGCGCGCATCGCCTGGGCGGTGGCGGCATCGGCAGGGAAGAAGGATTCGATCGCCAGCTCCGACAAGGTGACTTCGAGCGGAGTGCCGAACACGGTGATGGTGCTGATGAAGGCGAGGTCGCCGAACTCGCTGCGCACGCGGAACGGCACTGCGACGTGCGCCGAGGCGGTCAGCTCGGTTTCGTCGTAAGGATCGTCGCAGGGGTAGGCGACCAGTTCGTCGTACAGCGCCGACAGCACCGGATCGCGGGTGGTGTCGGCCAGGTGGCGCAGGCGGTGCAACAGGTGCGCGCGCCATTCGCCCAGGTTGATGATGCGCGGCGCCAGGCCTTCGGGGTGCAGGCTGACCCGCAATACGTTCGACGGCCGGGCGAGCAGGAAATCGGGGATACCGGCGAGCAGCGGCGCGACCGCGCGGTTGTGCATGATCAGGTTCCAGTGCCGGTCGACCGCCAGTGCGGGATGCGGCTCGTGCCCGTACAGCACCATCTCGATGGCGGCGTGCGCCTCGCGCAGGGCCGGGTCGTCGAGGGAGCGCTCGGCGTACATCGGCGCGAGACCGGCGGCGGTCATCAGTTGGTTCCTCTCGCGCAGGGGCACGTCGAGGCGGTCGGCCAGGCGCAGCAGCAAGGCGCGGCTCGGCAGCGAGCGCCCGGTCTCGATGAAGCTGACGTGGCGGGTCGAAACCTCGGCCATTTCGGCGAGATCGAATTGGGTCAGACGGCGACGCTGGCGCCAGTTGCGCAGCAGTTCGCCTACGGGGCGGAGATCGTTCATGCGGCCACGATAGCCCGACGACCCGGTCGACGGCATTACCTGGCAGGTAATCGACCGGCCGCGCTCGCAGGGGTGTGATGGCTCCCGAATTCCACACCAACCGTCCATCCGCGAAACTTTCAGGAGTCGACCATGGCCATCGCCACTCAAGCTCGTCCTTCTTCTCTTCTGCGCCGTGCGCTGCTCGCCGACGCCGTCATTTCCGGCGCGGCCGGCGCGTTGCAACTCGCCGCCACCGGACCGTTGTCCGGCATGCTGGCCATCGAGGCGGGCTGGCTGCAGCGCAGCGGCGTCATTTTGCTGGTCTGGACCGCCTTCCTGGGCTGGGTGCTGACCCGCAAGCCGGTTTCGTCGTCGTTGGCCTGGACGGTGATCGGGCTCAATCTGGCCTGGGTCGCGGCCTCGATCCTGGTGCTGGTCGAAGGCGCGATCGCGCCGAACCCGCTGGGCATGGGCTACGTGCTGGCGCAGGCGGCGGTCGTGGCGATCTTCGCCGAGCTGCAGTTCTTCGGCCTGCGCAGGCAGTCGCGTGGCTGAGGCGAGCGGCAGGGCGCTGCCTTCGGCTGGATTGCGCACGCGGCGCCCGCATAACGGCTCTCACATGACGGCTCTCGCCCCGGCGAGGGCCGTTGTCGTTTCGTCCCCGTGGCCTGAACGCGTTAGATTGCACGTCAGATCAATCGTCCGGCGTAACCTGCGCCGACGATGCCAAGGGGGAATGCGATGAAACCGATCCTGTGTCTGTTGGCAGTGGCGTTGCTGATCGCTGCGCCGCTATCGGCGCAACCCGGTCCGATCCCGGCGATGAGCGCCGAACAAGTCGCCGGCATGCTCGACGGCGGCAACCGACTGGAAAAGCGCATCGACGGCGACCTCAACGGCGACGGCGACATCGACACGGTCTTCGTCGGCCGCGGCGAGGACCAACGCAGCCTGATGGTCTGGCTGGCGTATCGCAGCGAGGTCGATTTCGGCCATCAACCGGTCGGCACGCTGCAACTCGATCCCTATCCGCTCGGCGATGCCGGCCTGTCGATCCGCAAGGGCGTGCTGGTGATCGAAGACCTGACCGGCGGTACCACCGCGACCCAGTCGACCTATCGTTATCGCTACGACCCCAAGGCCGAGCGCATGCGCCTGATCGGCCTCGACGCCGAGCGCTACAGCCGCACCAACAGCCACGGCACGGTCAAGTTGAGTTGGAATCTGTTGACCGGCGACCGCATCGTCGAACGCGGCGAAGTCAACGACTCGGGCCAGGGCGATCAGGCCATCGATTACGCGCCGGCCAAGCGCGACAAGCGACCGAGCAAGCCGCTGTACATGGAAACCACGCCGAATCCGGATTCGCTGCTGGAGTCTTTGTAAGACGGCCAGGGATGGCGTCGCCGCGCCTGCCGATCTGCGCCGAATATCAGGGCGGTCGCGCCATCGACCCGATCAGGCCTGCGGCGCCCGCCACCGCATCGGCGTCGACGGTATGCCGCCGCGCGCCTGCTCCTCGCCCTGAGCCTCGAAGCCCAGGCGCAGATAGACGCCGACGGAGTGGCGCGAAGCGTTGACGGTGACCTGCGCGGGCCAGGCGTCCTTCAATAAGGGATGCGCGCGCAGGCCGGACCAGAGCCGACGCGCGATGCCGCGGCGTTGCAAGCGGTCGTCGACGAACAGGTTATAGAGATGCGCCGGCAGGCGCAGCGCGGCCACGCCGACGATGCGGCCTTCGGCTTCGGCGACGAGGTAGGCATGCCCGGCGAGCAGGCGTTCGCGGGTGGCTTTGGCGCCCATCGAGGCGGCCAGGAGGGCGCGGCCGTCGCCATCGCAAAGCGGAAAGATCCAGTGCTGCGCCGAAGCCAGGACCAGGGCGCTGATGGCTTCGGCGTCCGCCGCCGTGGCGATCCGCAGGCTGACCTCGTCCGTCATCGGCCGCTCACTCGTCGGTGGGCGGCCGATAGGCGACCTCGACGATCGCGTAACGTTGCGGGCCGGCCGGCAGCATCGCCTCGAATTCGTCGTCGATGCGGCGCTTGAGCATGGCCCGCGCCAGCGGCGAGTCGATGCTGATGTGGCCGAGCTTGGCGTCGGTCTCGTCCGGGCCGACGATGCGGTAGCGCGCCAGTTCGCCGTTGGCGACGTTTTCGACCTCGACCCAGGCGCCGAAGAACACCGAGCGCGGGTCGCTCGGCGTGGTCTCGATGACATGTAGCAGCGGCAGGCGCTTGCTGAGATAGCGCACGCGCCGGTCGATCTCGCCGAGCTGCTTCTTGCGGTAGATGTATTCGGCGTTTTCCGAGCGATCGCCCTCGGCCGCCGCGGCGGCCAGGGCTTTGACGACTTCCGGCCGGCGCACGCGCCACAGGTCGTCGAGTTCGTGCTTCAGGCGCGCGTGGCCCTCGCGCGTGATCAGCGCGGTGCTGTGTTCGGCAGGAGGGCGCCAGCGGGCCATGGGTGCTCGCTTACTGCGCCGCGCCGACGCGCTTGAGGTTGTAGTTGAGCTGCGAGTCGATCGCCTTGCCTTCCTGGTCGAGCAGGCGGATCTCTTCCTTGGAAACGACTTCGAACAGGCGGTCCTGGTCGCTCTTGCTGTTCGGGTCCAGGCGCAGGCGCTTGCCTTCTTCCTCGGCGGTCCAGGTGCCGTCGCCCTTGGCGTTGCCGTCCTTCTTGCCCTGGTAGGTCTCTTCGATGGCGTAGGTGCCGTCGCTCTTGAACTCGACCTTGGTGTCGATGCCGGCGCAATCGGCGCAGGGCAGGGTGCCGCTGAAGCTGCCGGCGAAGGCGGCCACGTCGAAGCCGGTCTTCGGCACTTCGGCCGGAATCGGTTCGGGCGCAGGGGCTGCCGGTGCGGCTTCGGCGGCCTTGGGCGCATCGGCCGGAGCGGTCGGCGCGTCGGCGGGTTTATTGCATGCGCTCAGGGCGAGCGCGGCGAGGCAGGCGAGAGCGAGCGATTGCTTGGTCATGAGCGACTCCTGGTCGGGATGGTGGAAACGATCGATGAAACCGAGTGCGGGTGCTGCGAATAGCGAGTGCTGCGAAGAGCGGCGCTGCGAAGAGCAGGGAAACCGGGGCGCGGCCTGCCCGGGCGGCCGCGCAATGCGGTCGCGTCGGGCCGTGCCGGACGACTAGCGCTTGCCGCCGAAGATGCCGCCGAGCAGGCCGCGCAGGATCTGCCGGCCGATCTGGTTGCCGACCGTGCGCGCGGTCTGCTTGGCCATGGTCTCGACCATGCCCTGGCGGCGCTTGGTGCCGAACACCGCGTCCTTGATCGACTGGCCGATGCCGCCTTCCTCCTGGTCGTCCTGCTCGCGGGTCTTGGCGGCGGGGGCGTCGGCCTGCACGGCGGCGGTTTCGGCCCGCTTGGCCAGCATTTCCGCGGCCGATTCGCGGTCGATCGAGTTGTCGTACTTCGGCCCGATCGGGCTGCTCGCACGCAATTGCGCGCGTTCGGCCTCGGTGATCGCGCCCATGCGGCAGCGCGGCGGCGCCACCAGGGTGCGCTCGACCGGCATCGGCACGCCCTTGTCCTGCAGGGTCGAGACCAGCGCCTCGCCGGTGCCGAGCTGGGAGATCACCTCGGCGACCTTGAGCGCCGGATTGGGCACGAAGGTTTCGGCCGCGGTCTTGACCGCCTTCTGGTCGCGCGGGGTGAAGGCGCGCAGCGCGTGCTGCACGCGGTTGCCGAGTTGGCCGAGGATGTTGTCGGGGATGTCGTCGGGAAATTGCGAGCAGAAATACACGCCGACGCCCTTGGAACGGATGATGCGCACGACCTGTTCGACGCGTTGCTGCAGCGCCGGCGGCGCGTCGTCGAACAGCAGGTGGGCCTCGTCGAACACGAACACCAGCTTGGGCCGGTCGAGGTCGCCGACTTCGGGCAGTTGCTCGAACAGCTCCGACAGCAGCCACAGCAGGAAGCTCGAATACAGGCGCGGCTTGAGGATCAGCGAATCGGCGGCCAGGATGTTGATGACGCCGCGGCCGTCGCTGGTGGTGCGCATCAGGTCGTTCAGCTCCAGCGCCGGCTCGCCGAAGAAATGCGCGCCGCCTTCCTGTTCCAGGCGCAGCAACGAGCGCTGGATCGCGCCGACCGACTGGGTGCTGACCAGGCCGTAGCTGGTCGAGATGTCCTTGCGCTCGTCGGCGACCAGGCCGAGCAGGGCGCGCAGGTCTTCCAGGTCGAGCAGCAGCAGGCCGCGGTCGTCGGCGAGCTTGAACACGATGTCGAGCACGCCGGACTGGGTGTCGTTGAGTTCGAGGATGCGCGCGAGCAGGGTCGGGCCCATTTCGCTGACGGTGGTGCGCACCGGATGGCCGAGCTTGCCGAACAGGTCCCAGAACACCGCCGGGTTGCCGGCGGGGGTGAAGTCGGCGATGCCGATCTCGCCCAGGCGCGCCTGCAGCTTGTCGTTGAGGGTGCCGGGCATGGCCAGGCCGGCGACGTCGCCCTTCACGTCGGCGAGGAACACCGGCACGCCCTGGCGCGAGAAGCCTTCGGCCAGCGTCATCAGGGTGACGGTCTTGCCGGTGCCGGTGGCGCCGGCGACCAGGCCGTGGCGGTTGCCGAGCTTGGTGTGCAGGAACACCTGGCCGCTGTCGGGGGTGGTCACGGCCTTGCCGATCAGGATGTCGTTCTGGGTTGCGCCGGGGGTCGAAGCCATATCCGCGTCCGTGATCCATGAAGAGAAAGCGAAGGGCCGATTCTAGCGGCAGCGTGGTGAGGTTCGTGAACCGTGACAGGGGCCGGCTCGCGCGCCGGCGCGACCGGGGTCGCGATTCGCCGCAGACGTCGCTGGAATGAACCCGGCAAACACGGAAAAGCCGGCAACGTCGTGTTTTCTTGCCGCGCCCGGACCCCGCCGTTACCCTGGGCCCCCGCAACAAGGACCTGCCGCCCGCCACATGCCTGCTTCCCTCCGCATCCCGGGCGCCCTCGCGCCGTTCGCCGCCGCGCTCGCGCTGTCCTGTCTTTCGCCCGATGCCGCCGCGCTGTCCAAGCGCGACCAGGCCGCCGTCGATGCCCTGACCCAGCGCATGCAGTCCGGCGAGGCCCGCTATCAGTCGGCCCTGGTCAAGATCCGCAACGCCGACCCGGCCGGGCGCCGCGAGAGCGATGCCGCGCTCGAGGACATGGAGGACGTGATCGCGGCCTGCATGAAGCAGAAGGGTTGCCAGCTGACCACGATGCTCGCCGGCTACAAGCGCCTGCTCAAGGCCAACGCCGATGCCTCCGTTGCCGGCGGCGACGAAGAACTCGACGAGGGCGGCACGCTCGACAGCGAAGGGCTCGGCGCCGACGTGCCGGAAGCCGCGCGCGCGGCCGCTTTGCTCAGCGACGACGGCCAGCGCTTCGTCAAGATGGTCCAGTACAACCCGGCGGTGCAGGCCGGCATCCGCCGCTGGCTCACCGACATGCGCGGTTCGCTGATCCAGACCCACGAAAACTATCAGTACATGCGCCAGATGATGTGGCCGCAGTTCGAGCGCGCCGGCCTGCCGGAAGCGCTGCTGTTCGGGATCATGGCCAAGGAGTCCAACGGCAAGGTCCACGTGACCTCGCGCGCCGGCGCCGCCGGCCCCTTGCAGTTCATGTTCGCCACCGGCAAGCGCTTCGGCCTCGGCGACGACGGCAGCGGTTTCGACACCCGCTACGACCCGCGCGCGTCCTCCGAAGCCGCGGCTTCGTACTTGAACGAACGTCTGGGCCAGCTCAACAACAGCATCGAGATGTCGCTGGCGGCCTACAACGGCGGCGAAGGCCGCGCGCTGCGCATCAACAATGCCAGCGGTGGGCGCAATTTCTGGGACGAGTCGGTCTATAACCAGTTCCCGGCCGAGACCCGCGACTACGTGCCGATGGTGATCGCGGCAGCCTGGTTGTACTTGCATCCGCGCGAATACGGCCTGCGTTTCCCCCGCATCGACGCCAAGCCGGCGCCGCTGCGCCTGAGCAAGGCCACCTCGATCTACGAGCTGACCATTTGCCTCGGCAACGGCGGCACCCGCGAGGGCTATATGCGCGCACTGCGTAACCTCAACCCGCGTTACCAGCCCAGCAGCTATCTCGCCGCCGGCACCAGCCTCAACGCCACGGTCAAGATGGTCGGCCTGTACAACCGCTGGTGCACCCAGGGCAAGCGCGCCGAGCTCGCCCACACCCTGGTCATGAGCGACGCCAGCAACGCCATCGTCCGCACCGGCCCGCTCACGGTGCTGCCGTCTTCCGACGGCGCCGTCGACGGCACCCTGCCGACCACCATCGCTGCCGGCGAATTGGCCGGCCTGGCCTCGCCGCAAGCGCCGGCGAAGAAGAAGCCGGCGACGCCGCGCGACTACCGCGTCCAGCGCGGCGAAACCCTGACCGACGTCGCGCAGAAGTTCCAGTGCGACACCAAGCAGCTCGCCAAGGCCAACGGCATCAAGGCACCGCGTTATATGGTCAAGCCGGGACAGAAGCTCAAACTCAACGGCTGCGGCCCGTAAGCCGGTCGCCGAACCCGGAGCGAACGCATGGACGCGCCCGCCGACGATGAGCTTGCAACGACCCGGGCGGCGCCCGTCGCCTGGGATTTGTCGCCGCGGTGGCAGAGGTTCTTCCGCGGTCTGGCTGCCGTCGTCGGCGGGCTGATGACCTTCGGGATCTTCCTGTTGTTCCTGGGGCTCGGCTCGCAACGGGAGCTCGGTTTCCCATTCGTGATTCTAGGCATGCTGGTGCCCGGATTGCTGTGCGTACTGATCCTGCACGAGGGCGGGCACTGGCTGGCGGCGCGCTTGGCGGGCATGAAGACCGTATTGATCGGGCTCGGGTGGCTGGAGTTTCAATTGCGCCGCCGCGGCGCGCGCCTGCGCTGGCGCAAGCGGCCGCGCGGCATCGGCGGCTATGTGATCGCCCATCCCGACCCGAAACGCGACCTGCGCCGATCGATGATGCAGCTGGCGCTCGGCGGTCCCTTGATGAATCTGCTGGCAGCGGCGATCTGCGGACTGATCGCGATCTGGCTCGAACGCTCCAATGCGCAGGCGTTCTGGATGCTATGGGCGCTGCTGCACCTCTCCGCCGGGTTGCTCAATCTGATGCCGTCGATGATCGGCGTTTTCGCCACCGATGGTCTGACCTGGCTGCGCGCCTGGCGCAACAGGTCCGACACGTTGCCGGGCGCCACGTTCACCGCATTGCACGGACAAATCGTGCACGGCGAATCGTTCGCCGATTTTCCGGCCGAACTTCTGCAGCGCTTGGCGGAGGAGCCTGAGCCGATGCCGTTGCTCCACGACTGGTTGCTGTGTCAGAGCGCGCTGCAACGGCGCGATCTCGATGAGGCGATGCGACTGTCGGCACGGATACGCGCCTGCTTCGACGCTTACGATGCCTCGATGAAAGCCGAACTCGCCGATCTGCTCGTTCTGAGCTGGGCCGAACAACTGTATACGCATGCTTGGGCGGAGCGCGACCCGTCGTTGATCGAAACGGCCGACCTGAGTTCGCGGACGTTCTGGTATGCCCCTCATCTGATACCGCGCCTGCGCGCCTTGGCCGCTGCGCTGCGCGGCGATCGCGACGGCGCCCGTCTCCTGTTGGCCGTGTCGCGGCGCTACGCGGAAGGTGCGATCGAGTCGTCGCTGCCGGCTTACGAAGCGCGCCTTCGCGGCGAGATCGAAGCCTTGATCGATGGCCTCTCCACCGGTTCGTCGAGCGAACACACCACCACGATGCGGGTGCCGGCTTGAATAACCAGATGCAACCGGTTCCTTCGTCGAATAATCGCTGGCTAGCAGCGATCTTACTGTCGGCCGTACTGGCGATCGCCGGCAGTTATCTGTCGCCATGGCTGCACTATGTATTCAAGCCGCTGACCACGCTGTTGATCGTGGCGATGCTGCTGCGTCGCGGCGGCGAGGGGGAACCCGAAGTCGACGCCGGTACCGGCTACCGGCGCGCGATCCTGATCGGCCTGCTGTTGTCGACCCTGGGCGACGTGTTCCTGATGTTGCCGGGCGACTGGTTCGTGTTCGGGCTCGGCAGTTTTCTGTGCGCCCATATCGCGTACCTGGTCGGCCTGAGCCGGCGCGCGCCCTGGTTTGCCGCAGTCTGGCCGTTTCCGGCGTATGCCGCGCTCGCCGCGGCGGTGCTGTCGGTGCTATGGCCGCATCTGCCGGGGGAGCTGCGGGTCCCGGTGATCGTCTACGTGGTCGTGCTCGCGGCGATGGCGGCGCAGGCCGCCGCGGCATGGCGCCACCGCGCCTCGCTGGCGACCGCCTTGGCTGCCTTGGGCGGGGCGTTCTTCGTCGCCTCCGACGCGACCCTGGCCATCGACCGCTTCGCCGCGCCGTTCGCGGCCGCCTCGGCGGCGGTGCTGGCGACCTACTGGATCGCCCAGACCCTGATCGCGCTGTCGGTCCGCCGCGGCTGATCGCGCTTTGATGCTCTACCGCCCGGTAACCGGACCTGGGCCCGGGAATCGGTTTACTAAAACCAGGGCGCATGCTAAATCGCTGCGCATGGTCCGTCTGGAGTCCGTCATGCTTACAGGATGTAACCGCGCCGCCGCGGCGTTGCTGACCTTATTGTTGTGTTCCTGCGCTTCGGCCGGGGTGCGTTTCGACGGCCAGTGGAGCTATCAGCAGAGCTGCGGCTGGAACCACACCGCCAATCTGGATCTGGCCGGTTTGGGCCAGTCCTATAGCGGCAGCTGGGACGACGGCACCCGCGTCGGCGGCGACAGCGGCAAGCTCAAGGGCGAGCTGCGCGACGACAAGTTGTTCCTGCAGTTTTGCAGCGACACCGGCACGCCAGCCTGCCCGAGTTATGGCGAGGCTTCGGCCTATCTCGTGCGCGATAAGGCGACGGTGGTCTGGTACCGGAAGTTCGGCAGCGACTACAAACCGTATCTGACCTTGCACGAGGCCAAGGCCGGGCAGAAGGTGCCGACCGACGACCAGTGCGCCGACGACGAAGCCAAAGACGACGAACCCAAAGACAACTGAGCCGCGGGCGATGGGGTCCGCACAGAAGGGTCCGAACAGACAGCGAAGCCGCGGGCGCTCCGGCCCGTGTCGCAGCAAGGAGGCTAGACCATGAACCAACCCGCACAGAACGACGCCGCGGCGACGCCGGCCGCGGCCCCGCCGCCGCGCGTCATGACCGACGACGAACGGCGCGCGATCGCCTATTTCTCCATCGGCGTGGGCTCCGAGGGCAGCGTCGGCGGCCGCGACGTCTCCAATCACCTGTCCTTCGCCGGCAACACCGTCAACGGCGTGATGCAGCCGGTCGGCAACAGCGGCTATTCGATCGGCACCTTGCAGACCGACCTGGGCCAGCATCCCGACGTGGTGCCGTCGCTGGTCGATGCCTATCAGGGCTGGGCCCGCGCGAATCATCCCGACCGCGTGCTCAGCGCCGCCGAACGCACCCAGACCATCGCCGACCTCGGCCGCAACGGCAACACCATCACCGCCCAGGGCGGGCGCGCGATGGACGCGCGCATCGAAGGCAATCTCAACGAATTCCTGCGCTCCGACGCCGGCGTCACCTACATCCACAACCGCGACGTCGCCCAGGCCAACGAACTGGTCAGCGGCGTCATGGCCCAGGTCAGCCAGACCGCGCTGTATCGCAATTCCACGCCTGACGACCAAGTGCGCCTGACCACGATGGTGGCCAAGGTCGAGAACCAGAGCGGCACGCGCTGGACCCCGGCGCTGCTGCGCGACATGAACAACGGCACTCACAACACTGTCGCCGACGTCAGCGGCGCGATCGACCGTTTGTTGCCGAGGACCACCGGCGACCGCGACTACATGGAGACCGGCCGCGACGCCGCGCTGCAGGGCGCGGAAGTGATGATCGCGCTGCGCAACGCCGACTCGCGCAGCCCGCTGCACCAGACCTGGCAGGACGTGATGGCCAATCCCCTGGTCAATCCGCGCCAGACCGGACAGGACGCGGCGCGTCCGCATCTCGCCGCCGAGTACGACACCGCCAAGAATCTGTTCCTGCAGAAGGTCGAGGCGCCGGCCTTGATCCACGCGCTCGACCAGGGCGGCGCCTATGCCTATGGCCGTCCGCAGCAGGAAGGCCAGGGCCGGGCAGGGCGCCCGACCGCCGGCCTGTACGCGTCCGGCAACGACTTCGTGGTCTGGAACCGCGACGGCAGCGGCCATTCCAATATCGGTGGCGTGTGGGCGGACGTGGATCGCAACGAGCTGTCGCGAGTGCGCAATCGCGACGGCACCACCGACCTCAGCCAGACCCACAACGGCGCCACTACGCGCCTGCTGCACGTCGATCCGCATGCGCCGGTGCTGCGCACCACGCCGGATCCGGCGCTGCAGCCGGCCGCTCAGCAACCGGCGACGCAGCCGCAGACGCCGGCCACGCAGACGCCGGGCGTGCAGGTGCCGGAGGTTCCGCCGCAGGCGACCCAGCCGCATGCGAACGCGAGCGGACGTGCCGGTCCGGAAGACCCCTTGGTGCAACAAGCACGGGCCCAGGTCAATCAGCTCGACGCGCGGCTCGGGCGCACCCCGGACCAAACCAGCGAATGCATGATCTTCAGCGTCGCCTGCCTGGCCCGCCAGAACGGCTTCGAGCGCATCGACGGCGTGTTCCTGAGCCAACAGACCGAGACCCAGCGCGCCGGGCAGAACGTGTTCGTGGTGCAGGGCGCGGCCAACGACCCGGCCAGCCTGCGCGCGCACATGCCGACCGCCGATGCCACCAATACGCCGGTGCAGGACTCGCAGCAGCGCCTGAGCCAGCTCGGCCCGCAGCAGGCGGCGCAACACGAGCAGCAACACCAGACCCAGCAGCAGGCGCTGCCGCCGCACGCGCGGGGCATGTAAGCCCCGCTGCGTGTCGCTCCGCCGCCGCCTGATGCGACGGCGGTGCGCTTACTGCGGTTTCGCGGCCTCGGGCGCCGCCTTGGCGTCGGACGAGACCGCGTTGCGGGCTTTGTCCCACCAGCCGCCGGCGACCTCGCGGGCCTTGCCGGCGCCGTCCTTGACCGAATCGTTCAAGGGCTTCCAGGCCTGCTCTTCGGCGAAGCGCGTGGTGGTGCGCAGCACGTCAGGCCCTTCTTGCTTGACCGCTTCCCAAGTCAGCACCGCGATCAGGCGCGGCATGAAGACGAAGGAATCGACGTCGCCGCCCTTGGTTTCGACCTTGGCGATGAAACGCGCGAGTTCCTTGCGCACCGGCTCGGGTGCGCTCGGGTCCTGGCTCATGCGCTTGAGCGTGACCAGGCCGTCGCGGGTGCGGCCTTCCTGGAACGCCAGGCCGGCGCGCGGCAGCTCGCTCATCCACGGCTGCTTCAACAGCTGCCCGAGCGCATCGATATGCACCTGGGCGCGGTCCCAGCGCTTCTCGCTCACTGCCAGATAAGTCAGGGCGGCATGCAAGGTGATCACGTGCGCGACCGGCGGTTGATCCGCGCCGGGCGCCTGCGGCGCGGTCCAGACTTTGTCGCTCTCGGTCTGGGCCAGTTGCGGCCATTCCAGACGCTGGAACACCACCGAACGCAGCGAGTTCGCGGCGACGCGATCGAAGCTGCCGCAGTTGCGCGCCTCGACGATGTCGCTTTCGGCCAAGGCGATCGTGCTCTTGTCGGCGACCAACGCGCCGTAGGCAAGCAGCACGTGCATGGCGCAGTAGTCGGCCTCGTCGAACTCGACCGGCGGCGTCTTGCCGCTCCATTCCATGCCTTTTCGGTAGGCGCCGATCGCGCCCGGCAAGCCGCTCTCGGACAGGCGCCGATATTGGGTGTAGGCCAGGCCGTCGCGCAGTTCGAGCAACTGCTCGTTCTCGCTCTTGCTGCTGCAGGCGGCGAGGGCGGCGATCAACAACAGGCAGGCCGCCCGGCGCAGGGCCGGGCGTTGATGAAATGACATGATTCCCCTCCTTGGGTGAGGTTTGCGAAGTCGCAGCGGCTCAGTCGTTGCGTCGGGCCAGGGCTTCGCCCAGGCGCACCGCGGTTTCCGCGCCGAGGCCGTCGGCCAGGTTCGCCACGCCCGGCGGCAACAGCACGATCACGGTCGAACCGTAGTTGAAGCGGGCCATTTCGGCGAAACGTTCCAGCGCGATGCCCTTGCCGCGGTAGTCCTTGCGCTGGACGCGATCGCCGTAGCGGGGGATCTCGACTCCGCTCCAGACCGTTTCCACGCCCGAGACCAACAGCGCACCGACCATGACCATCGCCATCGGCCCGAAGTCGGTGTCGAAGTGGCAGACCAGGCGCTCGTTGCGCGCGAACAGACGCGGCACGTTGCGCACCGCGTCCGGGCCGACGCTGAACAAGCGGCCCGGCACGTGTACGGTTTCGCGCAGAGTGCCGGCCCACGGCATGTGCACGCGGTGATAGTCCTTCGGCGACAGATAGACCGTGGCGAACACGCCATCGCGGAACGGCGCGGCCGCGGCTTCGTCGCCGCCGAGCAGTTCGGTCGCGGTGAACGACTGGCCCTTGGCCTGGAAGATCTCGCCGGCGCGGATCGGCCCGCATTGGCTGATGCGGCCGTCGGCCGGCATCAGCAGGACGCGCGGATCGGCCTCGGGCACGCGCGCGCCGGGCTTCAGCGCGCGGGTGAAGAAGGCGTTGAAGGTCGGATAGACCTGCGCATCGGGCTCGGCGGCTTCGCCGAGGTTCACGCCGAACTTGCGCGTAACCGTATCGATCAGCCACTGCTTGACGCGCGGGTTGGAGGAATAGGCCAGCGAGCGCGCGATCGAGGACAGCGCGCGGTGCGGCAGGGCATAGGTCAGGGTGGTGACGAGACTCACGGGGTCTTGGCTTCGGTCAGTGCGGCGAGGTCGGCGGCGATGGCGTTCGGGTCCAGCGGCGGTCGGATCAGGCCGGCCATGCGGCCCTGCGGATCGAGCACGGCCATGCTGGCGCTGTGGTCCATCGAGTACTGGTCGGCGGGCGCGCCGTCGGGCGCCGGCACCTTGCCGAACACCATGCCGAGCGACTTGGTGAAGGTTTCCAGCGCCGGGATGTCGGCGGTCGCCGCCAGGGTGTCTTTGTGGAAGCCGTGCGCGTACTCGCCGATGCGGTCGGGCGGGTCGCGCTCGGGGTCGACCGACACGAACAGCACCCGCGGACGGGTGGATTCGGGAATCGAATCCCACTGCTTCTGCGCCACCGACAGCTCGGCCAGGGTGGTCGGGCAGACGTCGGGGCAATGGGTGAAGCCGAGGAAGACCAGGGTCCAGTGGCCCTTGAGTTCGCCGGGAATGAGCTGGGTGCCGTCGGACTGGCGCAGCGAAAACGCCGGCAGGGTGCGCGGCGGCTCGAACAGGCGCACCGCCTTGGTCTGCGGCCAGGGCGAAGGGCGGGCGCTGCCGAAGTACTGCTTCGAGGCCCACAAGCCGGCCGCGGCGGCAAGCGCGGCGACCAGAATGATGGCAGTGGTGCGATTGAACATGGCGATTCCGTTTGTTGCGCCGGGGCATGATACCGGGCGCGGAGGCGGGCGCTGGTTTGGTGTGACGGATCGAGGGGCGGGCCGGGAGCGAAAAGCAAATCCCCCCTGCCCCCCTTTTTCAAAGGGGGGACTCGTCTGGAGGATTCGTAAGGAAACTGGGAGCACGTCCAGGCTCGGCCCCTCCAACAGGCCCGGCCGAAACCGCCCCGAAGGGCTTCCCCCCTTTGAAGAGGGGGGGGGGCAGGGGGGATTTGCTCTTGCCGTCCCCCAAGCCCGAATCCACCTCACCCGCTATACTGCGCGCCTTGTTTTGCCCTGGACCCGCCGTGCCCGCTTCCGCCTCCTTCGAACAGCTGACCCTCGTCGACCTGATCCGCTACGGCGCCAGCCGCTTCGGCGCGGCCGGGCTGACCTTCGGCCACAGCTACGACAACGCGCTCGACGAGGCCACCCAACTGGTCCTGCATGCGCTGCACCTGCCGCACGACCTGAGCCCGGTGTACGGCGCCGGGCGCGTGACCAGCGAAGAAAAGGCCAAGGTGCTGGAACTGTTCGAGCGCCGCGTCAACGAGCGCATACCCGCCGCCTACCTGACCGGTGAGGCCTGGTTCGCCGGCCTGAGTTTCAAGAGCGACCGCCGCGCCCTGGTGCCGCGTTCGCCGATCGCCGAATTGATCGAGTCGGGCTTCGAACCCTGGCTCGGCGGCCGCGAGGTCGAGCGCGCGCTCGACCTGTGCACCGGTTCGGGCTGCATCGCCATCGCCACCGCGCATTACCACCCGGAGTGGCAGGTGGTCGGCGCCGACATCAACGACGACGCGCTATCGCTGGCCACCGAGAACAAGGCCCGCCTGCACGCCGATAACCTCGAGCTGCGCAAGTCCGATCTGTTCAAGGGGCTGCAGGGCGAGGTCTTCGATCTGATCGTGACCAATCCGCCCTACGTCACCAACGACGAGACCGACGCGCTGCCGAAGGAATACTCCTACGAGCCCGAGCTCGGCCTGCGTGCCGGCGACGACGGCCTGGACCTGGCGCTGAAGATCCTGCGCGACGCGCCCGATCATCTGAGCGAGCACGGCCTGCTGATCTGCGAAGTCGGCGAGGCCGAACGCGCCCTGGTCGAACTGCTGCCGCAACTGCCGCTGGCCTGGGTCGAGTTCAAGGTCGGCCAGATGGGCATCTTCGTGGCCGAACGCCACGACCTCGTCGAACACCACGACGAAATCAAACGACTCGCCGACGCGCGCGGTTGAGCGTGCGTCGGCGGCCGGTGGCGGGCGACGCGACGCGTCCCCGCAGCGCCTGAACGCTGATACAGCACGCGCCAGGCGCCAGACCGACCGGAATCCGCAAGCGCCCCGCGGCGTCTGCGTTCGTGCACGCGCGCGGATACTCCGGCGTAGGGTCGCCGACCACCTCGCCGCATTGGGCTTCGCTCATCGTTGCAGCGGAAACCTGCGCCGTCGGCTATGGTGGACGAGGTAGGTCGCGATGGTAGTTCGCGCGAGATCGGTGTCTACGGCACACTCCACATCGTCGGTTTTCCCTCACATTCGCGGGAATTCGAGATGAGGCGCGAGTCGCAGGCGATGCGTGTCGCCGTCGCATGCCCGCGCGGTCGGCCGGCATAGAATCCGCTGTCCTCGATCGCCGTCGCCCTGCGAGTCGTGAAGCCGCGCGTCACCGCTGCGTCATACCATCGGCGTAGGCAGGTGGCTGCGTTCGGCGCGCATCGCGATGGCGTCGGCGCAGGACGCACCCCTGCCGCCGCGCATCGGCACGGGCGCTTCGCGCAAGCGACGCTCGCACCGACTCCGCGCACCCCCCACGCCGGACGAGACCGGCACGCATCAGGACTTCGATCAGTGGCCAGCAACAGCTTTGGAAAGCTTTTCACGGTGACGACCTTCGGCGAGAGCCACGGTCCGGCGATCGGTTGCGTGATCGACGGCTGCCCTCCGGGCCTGGAAATCGCGCCGGAGGAATTCCGCCGCGACCTCGATCGCCGCGCCACCGGGCGCACCCGCCACACTTCGCAGCGCCAGGAAACCGACGACATCGAAATCCTCAGCGGCGTCTACCAGGGCCGCACCACCGGCACGCCGATCGCCCTGGTCATCCGCAACACCGACGCCCGCAGCAAGGACTACGGCTCGATCGCCGAGCAGTTCCGCCCCGGCCACGCCGACTACACCTATTGGCAGAAGTACGGCCTGCGCGATCCGCGCGGCGGCGGGCGTTCGTCGGCGCGCGAGACCACCATGCGCGTCGCCGCCGGCGTGATCGCCAAGAAGTGGCTGGCCGAGCGCTACGGCGTCAGCGTGCGCGGTTTCATGTCGCAGATCGGCGAAATCGTGCCGAACGCCTACGACCTGTCGGCGGTGGAAGAGAACCCGTTCTTCTGGCCCGCCGCCGACCAGGTCGGCGAGCTGGAGACCTACATGGACGCGCTGCGCAAGTCCGGCGACTCGGTCGGCGCGCGCGTCGACGTGATCGCCGACGGCCTGCCGCCGGGCTGGGGCGAGCCGATCTACGGCAAGCTCGACGGCGACCTCGCCGCCGCCCTGATGAGCATCAACGCGGTCAAGGGCGTGGAGATCGGCGACGGCTTCGCGGTCGTCGCGTCCAAGGGCAGCGAGCATCGCGACGAGCTGTCGCGCTCCGGCTTCGCCAGCAACCATGCCGGCGGCATCCTCGGCGGCATCAGCACCGGCCAGCAGTTGCGCTGTTCGACCGCATTCAAGCCGACCTCGAGCCTGCGCCTGCCGGTGCGCAGCGTCGACATCCACGGCAACGAAGTCGAAGTGATCACCACCGGCCGCCACGACCCCTGCGTCGGCATCCGCGCCACCCCGATCTGCGAGGCCATGGTCGCGCTGGTGCTGGTCGACCAGGCCCTGCGCCACCGCGCCCAGTGCGGCGACGTCGGCGTGGTCAGCCCGCGCATCCCGGCCCAGTTGGAGCTCGATTCCGATGCCTGAGCGGCCGCGGGTCTGGGTTTCGCAACCGTTGTTCGACGACGTCGTCGCGCGCCTGCGCGAGCACTTCGACGTCGTCGCGACCGCGCGCGTGACCCAGCACGGCCCCGAGGCGATCGCCGCGGCGCTACGCGAGGCCGACGGCGCCCTGGTCACGCTGAACGACCCGATCGGTGCGGCCCAGGTCGCCGGCGCCGCCCGCCTGCGCGCGATCGCCAACGTCGGGGTGGGCTACAACAACCTCGACCTGCCGGCGCTGAGCGCGGCCGGCATCCTCGTCACCAACACGCCCGACGTGTTGACCGAGACCACCGCCGACTTCGGCTGGGCCTTGATGATGGCCGCGGCTCGGCGGATCAGCGAGGCCGAGCACTGGCTGCGCGAAGGTCACTGGCGGCAGTGGAGTTTCGATTCGCTGCTCGGCGGCGACGTGCACGGCACGACCCTCGGCATCCTCGGCATGGGCCGCATCGGCCAGGCCATCGCGCGCCGCGCCGCCGGCTTCCGCATGCGCGTGCTCTACCACAACCGCAGCCGTCTGTCGGAAGCGGTCGAACGCGAGTCGGCCGCGACTTACGTCGGTTTCGAGGAACTGCTGACACGCGCCGATCACCTGGTCCTGGTGCTGCCGTACTCGCCGCAGTCGCATCATCTGATCGACGCCGCCGCGCTGGCGCGGATGCAGCCGCACGCGACCCTGACCAACATCGCCCGCGGCGGCATCGTCGACGAAGACGCGCTGGCCGATGCGCTCGAGCACGGGCGCCTGGCCGCGGCCGGGCTCGACGTGTTCGAGGGCGAGCCGGCGCTCAATCCGCGCCTGCTCGCGCTGCGTAACATCGTGCTGACCCCGCATATCGCCAGCGGCAGCCTCGCCACCCGACGCGCGATGGTCGCGCTGGCGGTGGACAATCTGATCGCGGCGCTGGGCCACGGGCCCGACGCCGGCCGTCCGTCGTCGCCGCTGAACGCCGCGCAGCTTGCCGAGCGCGCCGGCGCCGGCGGCCGCACAATGGGCGCACTGGGCGCGCGATGAAGGCGCAGCCCGCGGCCGAGCTTTTCCGGCGCCTCGCGCGCCGACCCGAGCAACATCCGCCGGAAATGGGTCCGGCGGCTCCCACAAGTCAGGTAAATAGGAACAGATGAACGCCAAGACGTCCTGCAATGTCGCTGTCGTCGGTGCCACCGGCGCAGTCGGTGAAACCATGCTGAAGGTGCTGGCCGAGCGCAAATTCCCGATCGGTCAGTTGCATGTGTTGGCGAGCGAACGCTCGGCGGGCGAGAAAATCCAGTTCGACGGCAAAACCATCGTGGTCCAGGATCTGGCGAAATTCGATCCGAGCGGCGTCGATATCGCGCTGTTCTCGGCCGGCGGTTCGGTGTCCAAGGAATACGCGCCGAAGTTCGCCGCGGCCGGCGCGGTGGTGATCGACAACTCGTCCGCGTTCCGTTACCAGGACGACGTGCCGCTGGTGGTCAGCGAAGTCAATCCGGAAGCGGCCAAGCATCGCCCGCTCGGCATCATCGCCAATCCGAACTGCTCGACCATGCAGTTGATGGTCGCGTTGGCGCCGATCCACCGCAAGGCGAAGCTCGAACGCATCAACATCGCCACCTACCAGTCGGTGTCCGGCACCGGCAAGCGCGCGATGGAAGAGCTCGGCAAGCAGACCGCGGCGCTGCTGAACTTCCAGGAAGCCAAGGCCGAGGTCTATCCGGTGCAGATCGCCTTCAACGTGATCCCGCACGGCGGCGACTTCACCGACAACGGCTACACCACCGAAGAGATGAAGCTGGTCTGGGAGACGCGCAAGATCCTCGGCGACGACAGCATCGGGGTGAACGCGACCGTGGTGCGGGTGCCGGTGTTCTACGGCCACTCCGAGGCGGTGCACATCGAGACCCGCGACAAGATCAGCGCCGTCGACGCGCGCGCGCTGCTCGAGCAGGCGCCGGGCCTGGTGGTGGTCGACGACCCGGTCGGCGGCGGATATCCGACGCCGGTCACGCACGCTTCGGGACAAGATCCGGTTTTCGTCGGCCGCATCCGCGACGACATCTCGCATCCGCGCGGTTTGTCGCTGTGGGTGGTGTCAGACAACATCCGTAAGGGCGCGGCGACCAATGCCGTGCAACTGGCGGAACTGGTCTGGAACGAAGGCTGAGCCCCGTAGCGCACCGAGTGAAGTACGGATCGGGCCCTGCGGGGCCCGATTTTTTTGCGCAATGCGTTTATGTCCAGACCGGGCCATGGGCCGGTTTCGGCGGAATGAGCCGGGCTGCTGGCGTCGACCGGCCGATGTGGTGCACTCTGCGCAGACACGGGTCGACGGCGATGCGCCAGGCATCGGGCCGAGTCGGTTCAGGCGGTCGGATGCCGATCGAACGCCGAATCGAAGGCCGACCTTCATCGCCGCGTTGCGCATTCCGCCCGCCGACCGCTAGAGTCGCCGCCTGACTAGGGTAATGGGATCGTCTGTGAGATCAGGTTTCGCACGCACAGCATTGGCTCTCGCGTTGGCTCTGGCCAGTGGGGCGGCCGGTGCGCTCGGTCTGGGGCAGATCGAGGTCAAATCGCGCGCGGGCCAGCCGTTGCTGGCCGAGATCCCGGTCATTTCCAGCGACAGCAACGAGTTGGCGCAGTTGCGCGCCGGGCTGGCCTCGCCGGAGACCTTCCAGCGCATCGGCCTGCAGCCGCCGCAAGGCATCGTCACCGACCTGCGCTTCGTGCTCGCCCTGGACAACGCCGGCAAGCCGGTGATCCGGGTCACCAGCACCCAGCCGGTCAATCAGCCGCTGCTGACCTTCCTGATCGAAGTCGATTGGGGGCAGGGCCGCCTGACCCGCGAATACTCGGCCTTGCTCGACGCGCCGCGCACGGTGTCCGCACCGATGCAGCCGCCGATCCAGGCCCCGACCGGCGCCGCCGCCAACACCATCGAGCGTCCGCTGGATGCGCCGCTGCCGTTCGGTGCGCAGCCGCAGGCGACCGACCCGCTGGCGGTGGAGAACCAGCTCGACCGTTACGACCCGGGCAGTGCGATCACCGCGGCCCCGTCGCCGGCGCCGGAACCCATCGCGCTGCAGCCCGAGCCGGCGCAGCCCGAAGCGGTGCCGCCGGCGCAGGCCGAGCGTCCGAACGCCGGTCGCATCCCGCAGGCGCCGCGCGAGCCGCGCCCGGTGGCGGCCGCACCGAGCGTAGGCGCCGACGGCGAGATCACGGTCGAGCGCGGCCAGACCCTGTCGGCGATCGCTGCCGGCGTGGCCGGCGAGAACACCCTCAACCAGACCATGATCGCGCTGTTGCGGGCCAATCCCGAGGCCTTCATCGGCGGCAACATCAACCGCCTCCGGCAGGGCGCGGTGCTGCGCCTGCCGCCGGGCAACCAACTCGATGCGATCGATCCGCGCGAAGCCAGCGAGCTGGTGCGGGTGCAGGTCCAACAATGGCGCCAGGCGCGGCAGCCGGTTCCGCAGCCGATCAGCCTGGAGTCCGACGCCGTCGCGAAAACGCCGGTGGCACCGGCCGCGCAGAGCGGCGCGGCCTCGCGCAGCAACGACGCGCGTCTTGAAATCGTCCCGCCGGGGGCCAGCCAAGCCACCCAGGCGGGCGCACAGTCCGGCATCAGCGCCGGAGGCGAGGGCAGCATGGTTCGACAGGAGATTCAGCAGGCCAACGAGGTCATCGCCGCGCGCGATGCCGAACTGGCCGACCTCAAGAGCCGCGTCGCCGAGCTGGAGCAGTTGCAGACGCAGCAGCAGAAGCTCATTGCGATGAAGGACAGCGAGCTGGCCGCGAGCCAGCAGCGTCTGGCCGAAAACCAGGCTCGCAGCGAGGGCGGCTCGCCCTTGCCGTGGGTGTTCGGCAGCCTCGGCGTGCTCGCTTTGCTGATCGGCGGTTGGGTATTGAGCCGCCGCGAACCCAAGAAGCCGAGTTTCCGTGCGCCGGCTTCGGCGGCGGATGCGCCGAGCCGCGGCGGCCCGGACCGTGCCGCGGCCGATGCCGTTGCGAGCGATCCGGGCGACTCCTTGCGCCGCCGCCCGGACCCGGCCGCGGCCCTGGTCGACCCGGTCGCGCAATTGATCGGCGAACCCGAGGCCGACCGCGCCGCGACCGCCGAACCGATCGCCGCGCCGTTCTGGACCGCGCCCAAGACCGAACCGCGCACCGGCGCGAAAGTGCCGACCTGGCACGCCGCCGAGGCCGGTAGCGCCCGTGCGCCGGTCGGCCCGGCCGACACCGGCGCAGGCGCGCCGCGGGCCGAACCGACAGCGACGCCGATCCCCGCATTCGTCGCCGCGCCGGCGCTCGACCCGGCACCGGCCGGCGGCGACGCCCAGGCGGCGACCGCGCCGGGCCAGGAGCGCATCGAGCTGGCCCGTGCCTACCTCGACCTCGGCGACGAAAGCAGCGCCCGCCAGTTGCTCGGCGAGGTGCTGATCAACGGCGACCATGCGGCGCGCCAACAGGCTGCGCGCCTGCTGCGCGAACTCGAATCCTGAGCGTCGAGTTGAGCCGCGCCAGCACGCGACCGAACCAGGCATGACCGAAGTTTTCGAGACGGACGCCCTTTCTTCCGTAGTGGCGGCTCCCTCCGCAGTGGCGGCGCCGCTGCGCCGCTACGCCCTGGGCGTGGAGTACGACGGCGGCGAGTTTTCCGGTTGGCAACGCCTGGTGCGCCCGGGCGAGCCGGACCTGCGCGGCGAAGCCACCGTCCAGAGCACCCTGGAGGACGCACTGTCGTTCGTGGCCGGCGGCCGCGTCGATGTGACCTGCGCCGGTCGTACCGATGCCGGCGTCCATGCCTCCTGCCAGGTCGTCCATTTCGACAGCAGTGCCCAGCGCGACCTGCGCGGCTGGGTGCTCGGCACCACTTCGCGCCTGCCGCCCTCGGTATGCGTGCGTTGGTGCGTGCCGGTCGCGGCCGATTTCCACGCCCGCTTCTCGGCCCGCGCGCGTCGCTACCGTTACCGCATCCTCAACCGCTCGGTGCGGCCGGCCCTGCAACGGCAGTACCTGACCTGGGAGCGCCGGCCGCTCGACGCCGACGCCATGCACCGCGCCGCCCAGGCCCTGCTCGGCGAAAACGACTTCTCGGCGTTCCGCACCGTGCATTGCCAGGCCCCGCATGCGCGCCGCGACCTGCAATACATCGGCGTGCGCCGCGACGGCGAGGTGGTCGAGATGGAGGTCCAGGCCAACGCCTTTCTTCACCATATGGTGCGCAACATTGTCGGAAGCTTGCTGATGGTGGGCCGGGGCGAACAGCCCGAGGCATGGATCGGGGAATTGTTGGCCGGACGCGACCGTACCGTCGCCGGCCCGACCGCGCCGTCCTCGGGTCTGGTGTTCGTCGGCCCACGCTATCCCGCCGATTGCCAGCTGCCTGCCGAGGTTACGTTTTGAGCCAGCCCTGTCCCCGCACCCTGTTCCGTACCCGCATCAAGTTCTGCGGTTTCACCCGTCCCGGCGATGTGCGCCTGGCCTGCGAGCTCGGCGCCGACGCCATCGGCTTCGTGTTCGCCGCCGGCAGCTCGCGCCGCGTCGCCGCCGAGGAGGCGCGCGCCATGCGCCAGGCCTTGGCGCCGCTGGTCGATGCGGTGGCCTTGTTCATGGACAACCCGGTCGACGAAGTGCGCGAGGTGGTGCGCCAGGTCCGGCCGAGCCTGTTGCAGTTCCACGGCAACGAAGACGACGCCTTCTGCCGCGCCTTCGGCGTGCCGTATCTGAAAGCCATCCCGATGGGCGGCGAACTCGCCGACCAGCATCCCTCGGCGCTGCACACGCGTTATCCGGGCGCGGCCGGCTTTTTGTTCGACAGCCACGCCAAGGGCAGCAGCGGCGGCAGCGGCAAGACCTTCGACTGGACGCGGATTCCGGTCGGCGTGCAGAAACCCTTCGTGCTCGCCGGCGGCATCACCCCGGAGAACGTGTTCGAGGCGATCCTGGCGACCTTGCCCTGGGGCGTGGACGTGTCCAGCGGCATCGAAAGCGCACCGGGGCTCAAGGACGGCGACAAGATGCGCCACTTCGTCGAAGAAGTGCGGCGCGCCGACTGCCACGTCGACTGAAGCCTTGCGCACGGCGGCGCAGGGCGTCCGGGGGCTGCGGCGCCATTCTGCGATCACCTCGTGCGTACGGTGATCGCCTCGATGCCCTAAACTCACCCGTTCCCGTCGCCGCCACGGCGACGTCCGCCCTGATGCAGAACGCGCCCGAGCCGATGTCCGCAGACCCCATCGATTTCCACGCCTATCCGGACGCTTCCGGTCACTTCGGCCGCTTCGGCGGCCGCTTCGTCGCCGAAACCCTGATCGCGCCGCTCGAAGAGCTGGCCGCGGCCTACGACGCGGCCCGCGTCGATCCGGCCTTCATCGCCGAATTCGAGCGCGACCTGGCCCATTACGTCGGCCGGCCAAGTCCGATCTACCACGCGCAGCGCCTCAGCGACGAAGTCGGCGGCGCGCAGATCCTGCTCAAGCGCGAAGACCTCAACCACACCGGCGCGCACAAGATCAACAACACCATCGGCCAGGCCCTGTTGGCCAGCCGCATGGGCAAGACCCGCATCATCGCCGAGACCGGCGCCGGCCAGCATGGCGTCGCCAGCGCCACCGTGGCCGCGCGCCTGGGCCTGGAGTGCGTGGTCTACATGGGCGCGACCGACATCGAGCGGCAGAAGATCAACGTCTACCGCATGAAGCTGCTCGGCGCGACAGTGGTGCCGGTGACCAGCGGCTCGCAGACCCTCAAGGACGCGCTCAACGAAGCAATGCGCGACTGGGTCACCAACGTGCGCGACACCTTCTACATCATCGGCACCGTGGCCGGCCCGGATCCGTATCCGCGCATGGTCCGCGATTTCAACGCCGTGGTCGGGCGCGAGGCGAGGGCGCAGATGCTGGCCGAATACGGCCGCCTGCCCGATGCGATCACCGCCTGCGTCGGCGGCGGCAGCAATGCGATCGGCCTGTTCCATGCCTTCCTCAACGACCGCGCGGTGCGCATCGTCGGCGCCGAAGCGGCCGGCGACGGCATCGACACCGGTCGCCACGCCGCCTCGCTCGCGGCTGGCCGTCCTGGTGTGCTGCACGGCAACCGCACCTATGTCTTGTGCGACGACGACGGCCAGATCATCGAGACCCATTCGGTCTCGGCGGGTCTCGACTACCCCGGCGTCGGCCCCGAGCATGCCTTCCTCAAGGACGCCGGCCGCGCCGAATACGTCGGCGTGACCGACGACGAAGCGCTCGACGCCTTCCGCACCCTGGCGCGCACCGAGGGCATCCTGGCCGCGCTGGAATCCAGCCATGCCATCGCCCAGGCGATCAAGCTGGCGCGCTCGATGCCGAAGGACCAGGTCGTGCTGTGCAACCTGTCCGGCCGCGGCGACAAGGACGTGCATACCATCGCCGGGCGCGAAGGGCTGCACTTTTGAGGCGGCTCTTTCTTTCCTAAGCGGGAGAGCGTGTTTTTCCCTTCTCCCGCCAGCGGGAGAGCGTGTTTTCCCTTCTCCCGCTAGCGGGAGAAGGTGCCCGAAGGGCGGATGAGGGCAACGAATGCCTCGATCCGATGCCTGCTCCCGCACTCGATGGCCCTCACCCCAACCCCTCTCCCGCGCGCGGGAGAGGGGCTCAAAGCAAAAGCCTTTGCCCATGAACCGTATCGACGCCAAGTTCCAATCGTTGCAGGCCGCCGGCCGCAAGGCCCTGATCCCGTTCGTCACCGCCGGCGATCCCTCGCTGGAGGCGACCGTGCCGGTGATGCACGCGCTGGTCGAGGCCGGAGCCGACGTGCTCGAACTCGGGGTGCCGTTCTCCGATCCCATGGCCGACGGCCCGACCATCCAGCGCAGCTCCGAGCGCGCGATCGCGCGCGGCGCCGGCCTGAGCTGGGTGCTCGAAGCGGTGCGCGAGTTCCGCGGCCGCGACGCCGACACGCCGGTGGTGTTGATGGGCTATTTGAACCCGATCGAGATCCGCGGCAACGCGCGTTTCGCCCGCGACGCGGTCGCGGCCGGCGTCGACGGCGTGCTGCTGGTCGACCTGCCGCCGGAGGAAGCCGGGGACCTGCGCGCGGCCTTCAACGACACCGGCCTGGCCTTGATCCTGCTGGCCTCTCCGACCACCACCGATGCGCGCCTGGCACTGCTCTGCGACGACGCCCAGGGTTACCTGTACTACGTCAGCTTCGCCGGCGTGACCGGTGCCGACCGCCTCGACACCGGCGCCGCCAACGACCGCCTGCACACCATCCGCGCCCGCAGCCGGGTGCCGGTGGTGGCCGGTTTTGGCATCAAGGACGCCGCCAGCGCCGCGACCATGGCCCGCGAGGCCGACGGCGTGGTGGTCGGCAGCGCCTTGGTGGCCGAGCTCGCCGAGGCCGCCGATGCGCAAGCCGCGGCGCAGACCGCGCGGCGCTTCTTGACCCCGTTGCGACAGGCCCTGGACGGCTGAACCGCGGACCGTATGGTTCGCTGCGTTAAACTGACCCGCTAGGCTGGCGGCGGCGATGGCCTCATCGTCGCCGGTCCGGTCCTTCATTTAGCTGCCTGAACAGAAGGTTCCATCGTATGTCGTGGCTCAAGAAACTCATGCCGTCCGGCATCCGCACCGAATCCGGCGCGGCGAAACGACGCAGCGTGCCCGAGGGGCTGTGGGAGAAGTGCGAGCGCTGCGGCGCGGTGCTGTACCGCCCCGAGCTCGAGGAAAACCTCGAGGTCTGCCCGAAGTGCAGTTTCCACATGCCGATCCGCGCGCGCGCGCGCCTGAACGCGCTGTTCGATGCCGGCAGCACGGTCGAGATCGGAGCCGAGCTCGGCCCGACCGACGTGCTCAAGTTCAAGGACCAGAAAAAGTACTCCGAGCGCATCAAGGCGGCGCAGAAGGCCACCGGCGAACGCGACGCCCTGATCACCCTGCGCGGCACGCTCAAGCAGCGGCCGTTGGTGGCCAGTTCGTTCGACTTTGCTTTCATGGGCGGTTCGATGGGTTCGGTGGTCGGCGAGCGCTTCGCCCGCGGCGCCGAAACCGCGCTGGAGATCGGCAGCCCCTTCGTGTGCTTCTCCGCCAGCGGCGGCGCGCGCATGCAGGAAAGCCTGTTCTCGCTGATGCAGATGGCCAAGACCTCGGCCGCGCTCGGTCGCCTGCGCGCGGCCGGCCTGCCGTACATCTCGGTGATGACGCATCCGACCACCGGCGGCGTGTCGGCCTCGTTCGCGATGCTCGGCGACATCAACATGGCCGAGCCCGAAGCGCTGATCGGCTTCGCCGGCCCGCGCGTGATCGAACAGACCGTGCGCGAAAAACTGCCGGAAGGTTTCCAGCGCAGCGAGTTCCTCGTCGAGCACGGCGCGGTCGACCAGATTTGCGACCGTCGCGAAATGCGTGATCGTCTCGCCCATCTTTTGGCGATGATGATGAAACAATCTCAACCCGAAGACGACGCCGAGGCAGCGGCTTGATCGTAGCGGCGTATCCGCGCGGTCACTATGGGACTGTCGAGACAGTCCCAGCGATTTCTGCACACGACGGCGGGCTGGATGGCCTGGGGGCGCCGATCGTCGGCGATGTCTTCGTTCCTTTCCCGATCACATCCAGCGCGCGCGTCCAGGTGCGACGCGTCGCGCTACCTGGAGGTTGAACTGTATGGCACGTAAGTATTTCGGCACCGATGGCATCCGCGGCCGGGTCGGCGAAGGCCCGATCTCGGCCGATTTCGTCCTGCGCCTGGGCAACGCCTATGGCCACGCGTTGATCCGGCGCGGCTGGCGCAACCCGATGGTCATCATCGGCAAGGACACGCGCATCTCCAACTACATGTTCGAGGCCGCCCTCGAAGCCGGCCTGGTCGCCGCCGGCGTGGACGTGCAGTTGATGGGCCCCATGCCGACACCGGCGGTCGCCCACCTGACCCGTTCGCTGCGCGCCGACGGCGGCATCGTCATCTCGGCCTCGCACAACCCGCATTACGACAACGGCATCAAGTTCTTCTCGGCCGAAGGCGAGAAGCTCGACGACGAGACCGAGCTGGCGATCGAAGCCGCGCTCGAAGAACCGTTCCAGACCGTCGAATCCGAACGCCTCGGCAAGGCCGTGCGCACTCGCGACGCCATCGGCCGTTACCTGGAAGCCTGCAAGAACTCGGTGCCGCGCGGTTTCGACCTCAGCGGCATGCGCATCGCCATGGATTGCGCCAACGGCGCGACCTACCAGAGCGGCCCGCTGGTGCTGAGCGAACTCGGCGCCCGCGTCGACGCCATCGGGATCGAGCCGAACGGCCTCAACATCAACGACGGCGTGGGCTCGACCCATCCGCAGACCCTGGTCGAGCGCGTGCGCTCGACCGGCGCCGATCTCGGCATCGCCTTCGACGGCGACGGCGACCGGGTGCTGTTCGTCGACGGCGAAGGCCGCATCTGCGACGGCGACGACCTGCTGTACGTGCTTGCCACCGACTGGCAGGACAGCGGCCGCCTGCAGGGCCCTGTGGTCGGTACGCTGATGACCAACTACGGTCTGGAGCGCGCCTTCGAACAGCGCGGCATCCCGTTCCTGCGCGCCAAGGTCGGCGACCGCTACGTGCACCAGCAACTGATCGCCCATGGCGGCGTGCTGGGCGGCGAAGCCTCCGGCCATCTGCTGTGCCTGGACCGCACCAGCACCGGCGACGGCATCGTCAGCGCGCTGCAGGTGCTGGAAGTGCTGGGCCGTCGCGGCCTGACCCTGCGCACCGCGCTCGAAGGGTTGAGCCGGGTGCCGCAGAAGACCATCAACGTCCGTTACGAAGGCAGCAACAAGCCGACCGAAGCGGCCTCGGTGAAGCAGGCCCTGGCCCAGGCCGAAGCCGCCGTGGCCGGTCGCGGCCGCGCCTTCCTGCGCCCGTCCGGCACCGAGCCGGTGGTGCGCGTGACCGTCGAAGCCGACGAAGCGACCCTGATGCAGACCACGCTCGACACCTTGGCCAACGCCGTACGCGCGGCCGTCTAACGTTGCGAGCGCGACAACGATCGCACCGGCGCGCAGGCGCCGGTGCGATTTTTTTGTCCTGCCTGAGCTCGTGTAGGAGCGACGCAAGTCGCGACCGTGATCTATCCGGCTTTGCGTAGCCATCGGCCGCCCCGCGGTCGCGGCTCGCGCCGCTCCTACAGGAGCTTCGCAGCTTTGGGGTAGGAGCGACGCAAGTCGCGACCGCCATTCGTCCGAACCTGCGCAGTCATCGGCGACCCCATGGTCGCGGCTCACGCCGCTCCTACAGGAGCTACGTAGCTTTGGGGTAGGAGCGACGCAAGTCGCGACCGTGATCTATCCGGCTTTGTGCGGCCATCGGCGACCCCGCGGTCGCGGCTCGCGTCGCTCCTACCCAAGAGCACGCGGCTTTGGGGTAGGAGCGACGCAAGTCGCGACCGTGATCTATCCGGCTTTGCGCGGCCATCGGCAACCCCGCGGTCGCGGCTCGCGCCGCTCCTACCCAAGAGCACGCAGCTTTGGGGTAGGAGCGACGCAAGTCGCGACCGTGATCTATCCGGCTTTGCGCGGCCATCGGCGACCCCGCGGTCGCGGCTCACGCCGCTCCTACCCAAGAGCACGCGGCTTTGGGGTAAGAGCGACGCAATTGGAGTAGGAGCGACGCAAGTCGCGACCGTGATCTATCCGGCTTTGCGTAGCCATCGGCCGCCCGGCGGTCGCGGCTCACGCCGCTCCTACAAGGGAAACATGCTCCACCGCGCATCCCTCAACGCTGCTGAAACCGCGTCAGCATTTCCCAGGACTGGCTGACCGCGGCCGGGTCGACCTTGGCGTCGGGCAGGGGGCGGTATTGGCGGTCGACCACCGTGGCGGCGCCGTAATTGTCGAACAGATAGATCCGGTCGCCTTGGCGGATGCCGCGCTGCGACCAGCTTTCGACCAGCAGCGGGCGCGACGGCTGCCCTGGGCCGAACAGGTCGCGGCCGGTGCTGTAATCGGCGCTGTCGTTGCGGCAGCCGAGCGCATGCCGCATCAGGGTCGGGACCAGGTCTTCGTGCGAGGTGGTGTGGGCGATCTTCTGCGGCGTCTTGCCCGGCCAGTGCAGCACGAACGGCGTGCGCAACTGGTAGTCGGAGAAGTTGCCGTTGTGGCCCCAGTAGTTCTGCTTGAGGTCGTTGAATTCCTCGCCGTGGTCGCCGGTGATCACCACCACCGTGTTGTCGGCGAAGGGACTGGCCTGAAGCCGGGCGAGGAAGCGGCCGATCAGTTCGTCGCTGTAGCGCACCGAGGTGCGGTAGCGGTTGAACTCCGGGGTCGGGTCGTGGTCCGGCCCGAATTCGAACACGTTGATCTCTTTCGCCATCGGCTGGAACGGCGAGACATAGCCCTTGGGCATGTAATAGGGCTGGTGCGGCGAATCCAGGAACACGAAACCGAAGAAGCGCTTATCGGCCGGGGTCGCGACGATGTCGGCCTGCAACCGCTCCAGGATGGTCCGGTCGCGTTCGGCGCTCTTGCGTTCGCGCGGGCCGTTGACGATGTGCTCGCGCACTTCCGAGAACGCGGTGCGGTCGAACTCCGGGTTGTACAGCGGCGCGCTGCCGTAGATGTGCATGCCGTAGCCGTCGCGCTTCATCTGCCCGATCAAGGCCGAGCCGCGCTGTTCGGCGAGCATCTTGTGCCAGTAGCCGCCGGGCAGGCCGTAGAGCAGACCGAACACGCCGAAGCGGGTCGCGTTGCCGGCGCTGTAATGATCGTCGAACGACAGCGACTGCTGCGCATAGCGCCAGGTGTTCGGCATCACTTCGGGGGTGAGCACGTCGTAGCGCAGCGATTCGAGCAGGATCACCACCACGTTGAGCTTGGGCTGGGCCTCGCACTGCAGGGGCCGGCGCGGGTAGGCCAGCAGGCCTTCGCCCTCGCTCGGCAGGCGCGCGGACTCGTCGTTGCCGACGCCGAAGCGGTGCAGGGCGTCCTTCAGGGTGATCGGCTGCGCCCACGGGATGTAGGGCAGTTGCGACATCACCGTGCGATCGCCGCGGGCGTCGTAGTAGGCGACCATGCCCTGGCCGAACAGCATCACCGCCGCCGCGATCCACCAGGCCTTGACGATACGGATCGTGCCGGGTCGGTACTCCACTGCGCGCCACCACAGCCAGGCGGCGAGGATCTCCAGCATCAGCACCGAGCCGATCGCGAGCGCGATCAGCCCCCAGACCGTGCCGGAAAACACCACCTGATCCTGCATCGCGCCGCCGAACACCATGTTCGCGACCATCGCATTCAGATGGAAACGGTACAGGGCGAAGACCTTGGCGTCGGCGACCAGCAGGCAGATCCAGGCCGATTGCAGGAGCACCGCGGCGATGATCGTCCAGCGCATGCGCCGGCCGATCCAGCCCAGCAGCAGCGGGACCACGCCGAGCAGGGCGCCGAAGAACAGGAAGTGTCCGGGCAGGGCCACGGTCAGGAAGAACGCCGCCTTCCAATGCTCGGCCAGATGGCCGAAGGGGATGTTGAAACCGGCGATCAGTATTGCCGCCGCTGCATTGGTCAGGGTGAACCCGGTCAGCCAGGCCAGGGCGCGACGCACCGTGAAGGCTTGGCGGGCGGCTAGGTCATCCATCTAAGGAGCGTCTCGGGCGGTCGGTGGCGCTGCCGGTCAGCAACGCCGGGTCGGGGCGCGACTTTATCGTGTAACAAAGCCGTGGAGAACCGCCGGAAGGAGGGGCCGGGCGCCGCGCATGAAGGCGTTCATCCTGGGTAGGGTCCGGCTGTCCATATGGGCGGCCCGTGGTGCAAGGGGCGTCCATACGGGCGGCCCGCGGTGCGGGGTTGTGCCATATGGCGGCCCGCAGTGCGGATTCGCTTTCCATACGGGCGGCCCACAGTGCGGGCCTTGCGCGCAGCCCGCGGCTTTGAGCGAAGATAGCGGTCTGCCCGGAAGAAACATCAACAGGAACGTCAACGTGAGTCAGATTCCCACCCTGGACATCCGCCGCTTCGATACTGATCGCGACGCCTTCGTCGCCGAGCTCGGTGCGGCTTATCGCGAATGGGGCTTCGCCGGCATTCGCGGTCACGACATCTCGGACCAGCAGATCGACCGCTCCTACGACGTGTTCAAGCGCTTTTTCGCCTTGCCCGAAGAGGTCAAGCGCAAGTATCACGTCGCCGGCGGCGGCGGCGCCCGCGGCTACACCCCGTTCGGCGTGGAGACCGCCAAGGATTCCAAGCATTTCGACCTCAAGGAGTTCTGGCACGTCGGCCGCGAGATCCCGCGCGACTCCAAGTACGCCGCCGAGATGCCGCCGAACCTGTGGCCGGAGGAGATCCCCGATTTCCGCGAACAGGCCTATGGCCTGTACCAGTCGCTCGACCGCCTCGGTTCGCGCGTGCTCAGCGCGCTGGCCCTGCACATCGGCCTGCCGGAGCAGTATTTCGCCGACAAGACCGATTCGGGCAACTCGATCCTGCGCCCGATCCACTACCCGCCGATCACCACCGACGACATCCCGAACGTGCGCGCCGGCGCCCACGAGGACATCAACCTGATCACCCTGCTGGTCGGCGCGAGCTCGGCCGGCCTGGAAGTGAAGTCGCGCAAGGGCGAGTGGGTGCCCTTCACCGCCGACGCCGACACCATCGTGGTCAACATCGGCGACATGCTGCAGCGCCTGACCAACCACGTATACCCCTCGACCACTCATCGCGTGGTCAACCCGCCGGGCGAGAAGGCGCGCCAGCCGCGTTACTCGACGCCGTTCTTCCTGCATCCGAATCCGGATTTCCTGATCGACGTGCTGCCCTCGACGATCACCCCGGACAACCCGAGCCGCTACCCCGAGCCGATCACCGCCCAGGGCTACCTCGAAGAGCGCCTGCGCGAGATCAAGCTGAAGTAAGCGCGCGATAGGCGTGTTACCCGCAAAGGAAAAAGCCGGCTCGCGCCGGCTTTTTCTTTACAGCCTCGGCCAATCCCTGGCCAGGGTTCCGGGGTCGCGAACGAATCCCGAATCCCCATTCCCGAATCCCGGCTTCAGCAACCGATCGCCGTGCACAGCGGGACGATGTTGTCGTCGTTGAAGCGCGCACCGACCCAGGCGGTGCCGAAGGCGCCGATGTGCGGGCCGCTGACCACGCTGTTGACGTGGTTGCCGCTGCTCGAGTTCGGCGTGTAGTTGATCAGCCAACCGCCGCCGCTGGCGCCGTAGGTCATGTCGCAACCCTGGACCAGGACGTTGGTGCCTTCGGTCGGCGAGTCGTAGGTCTGGCCGGCGCAGATGTTGGTGTACTGCGTGCTCAGGTTGCTCGCGTAGCCGTGCGAGTAGGTGTACAGCGAATAGGGCTGGTTCCAGGCGCGGCCGAGCCAACCGACGTAGCTGGTCACCGGCAGGCCGCTGGTCTGCTCACCGGTCAGCTTGATCACGGCCACGTCCCAGCGGCGGGTACCCGAGCTGATCCAGTTGGTCGGCACGCGCGCGGTGCTCCAGCCGAACTGACCATACGGCGCCACGCCGTAGCGCTCGGCCGGCACGAACACGAAGTTCGAGTTCCAACCCTGGCCGAACGAATACACACAATGCGCGGCCGTCACCAGCACCGAGTTGCCGCTGGCGACGTTGGCGGTGCAATACGACGAGCTGCCATTGGGCTTGGTGAAATACAGCTTGCCGATCTTGTTCCACGGCGAGGCCTTCCACTGGCTGGTGTAGTAGTTGCCGAGGAAGCGCGTGTACGGGTAGTGGGCGCCGTCTTTCTCCGAGGAGATCGAGGCGTCCGCTGCGGCGCCCTGGCGCGCATCGAGCGCGTCGAGCTTGTCCCAGTTGGCGCGGAAGTGGCTGCGGGCCAGGTAGTTGCCGAAGGCCGGCGCGCTGCCGCCCGGGGCGCTGCCGGCGGCACGCACGAGTTTGTCGGTCAGGGCCGCGGCCTGCGGCGCTGCGTCGTCGCCGCGGTCGGTCCAGACCATGGGTTTGGCTGCCGCACGCTGGCGTTCGGTCGCGAACGGATGGGCGTGGGTGGCCTTCGCAATGAGTTGCTGCGACTTCGGCGCGTCGATCGCGGCGATGTCGCCCTGCGGCGTGCGGATCACGGTCTCGCCGGCGATGGCCGAGGCGGTGGACGAGAGCAGCACGAGCGCGCTGAACGCGGCGAGCTGCAGGGTGGAGCGGTGGCGATGGATCTTCATGGTGGAGCTCCTTGTGGTAGCGCTTCCCTGAGGGATGAACGGGTCGGTCCCTGTGTGACCGCTCGCGCTCCGACCCAGACGGCGCGAACGGCGTTTCGGCGCTGCTGGTGTCGATCACGACGACGGCGCAGCGACTTCCTGTGGGTGCGGACGAAAAGCTCCGCTTCTCGCGGCGCCCGGAGGGCCGCAAGCGATCGAGTGATGGTGGTGGGCCCTGCTGGGCGGTTAACCCCAACAAACGGCGGTGCCCTGGAGCGCAGGACAGGGGCGCTCGGAAAAAAGTCGCCGGCCGGGGGCTCGGACGGGCAGGGACGGGGTCGCTTTCGTCAGGCTGAAAGCCCGTAGCGGCGCGGGTTTCACTGACTCGGGCCCGGTTCGGGCCGGGGCCGCGGATGTTGCAGACGTGAATCACCGTACCGCGATCCCGAGGGCGCCGCCGAGCGGTCACGGATGGCCGCCAGGCGGGTTTCGCGGCCGGATCGGCCGGCGAGGGCGCCGATCGGCCAGGGGTTCAGCCCGGGAATCAGTCCAGGCACGAGCCCGGGAATCAGTCGGCTACGGCGACGCCGGCTTCGCGCAGGGCCTCGAGCCAAGCCGACCACTTCGTCTCATTGCGCTGCGAGGCGTTGGCGGGGCTGGTCGAGGGCAGCCGGCGCAGGATCAGGTCCGGGCGGGCCAGCGGCTTGAGGACGAAGCGGCGGAACGCATGCTCGGCCTTGGCGCCGTTGAACAGCAGGGTGCGCACCTGTCGATGACGGGCGAGGAAGCCGGGAAAATCGTTGGCGACCGCGGTTTCGTCGCGGATCGCCGAGTCCAGGCTGCCCTCGCGTTCGCATGCGGCAAGCACGTCCCACAGCGCGATGCCTGCGGTGCGCAGGCGCTGCAGCCGCTGTTCGTACGCCAGTTCGGGACCGGCGCCGACCGCCGCGCCCATGATCGGCCAGAAGCGGTTCTGCGGATGGGCGTAATAGCGCCCGGCGGTCAGCGAGGCGACGCCGGGCATGCTGCCGAGCACCAGCACCTTCGCGTCCGGTGCCTCGATCGGGGCGAAGCTGTGCAGGGTGGGCGAGGGCGTGGGCGTGGGGCTCATGCGGGGCGGAAGGAAAGTGAGTAAAGAAAAGTGAGCAGTGAGTGGGGTGGTGCCTGGCTAAGTAAGGGCGGGCGCGCCGGAAACGAGAGTGTGGGGCCGCTTTGGCTCACTCCTCATTGCTCTCCACTCACTCCTGGTCGTTGAATGTAAACTGCGCGCCTCAGCATCAAGGGAGTCGCCATGCGCCGCAGAATCGTCGCCGGAAACTGGAAGCTGCACGGCAGCCGCGAGTTCGCTTTCGCCTTGCTCGACGAAGTCGCAGCGCAAACGCCGCCGTCCGGCGTCGAACGCCTGATCCTACCGCCGCTGCCGTACCTGGGCGAGCTGATCGAGCACTACGGCGAGCGCGGCCTGAGCTTCGGCGCCCAGGACGTGAGCAGCAACGAGAAGGGCGCCTACACCGGCGAAGTCTCCGCCGCGATGCTCAAGGACGTCGGCGCCGGCTACGGCCTGGTCGGCCACTCCGAGCGCCGCCAGTACCACGCCGAAAGCAGCGAGCTGGTTGCGCGCAAGTTCGCCGCCGCCAAGGCCGCCGGCCTGGTGCCGGTCCTGTGCATCGGCGAGACCCTGGCCGAACGCGAAGACGGCCAGACCCAGTGGCGCCTGCAGGAGCAATTGGCCCCGATCTTCGAGCTGCTCGGCGTGGCCGCGCTGGAAGGCGCGATCCTCGCCTACGAACCGGTCTGGGCCATCGGCACCGGCAAGACCGCGACACCCGAGCAGGCCCAGGAAGTCCACGCATTCATTCGTAGCGAAATCGCTTCACACGATGCTACAATCGCTGGCTCGCTTCCGATCCTTTACGGCGGAAGCGTGAAAGCCGACAACGCCGCCGCGCTGTTTTCCCAGCCGGACGTCGATGGCGGCCTGGTCGGCGGCGCCTCCCTGGTCGCAGCGGACTTCAACGCCATCGCACTCGCGGCGGCACCCTGATCGAGCGGGCCCGATGAACCTCGCGGGCCCGGCACGGTCGTAACAAGCAGTCCGAATCGAAGAATCCTTAACGATGCTGTTGTTCCTCAACGTCATCTATGTGTTGATCGCGATCGCCATGATCGCGCTGATCCTGATGCAACGCGGCGCGGGTGCGCAGGCGGGCTCGGGCTTCGGCGGCGGTGCCTCGGCGACCGTGTTCGGTGCCCGCGGTTCGTCGAACTTCCTGTCCAAGGCCACCAAGTGGCTGGCGATCGCGTTTTTCGTGATCAGCCTCTTCATGGCCTGGCAGGCGAGTCGCACCGCGGTCACCCCGGACAAGCCCAGTGTCGGTCTGATGGGCAACGTCCCGCAGGCGGCGGCTCCGGCCCCGTCGGCGACCGCTGCTCCGGCCGCCAGCACCCCGGCGGCTCCGGCCACCAGCGTGCCGCAGGCTCCGGCAAGCCAGTCCGCTCCGGCGACGGCTCCGGCACCCGCGACCCAGGTTCCGGCGGCACCGGCCGCTGCTCCGGCGCAGGTTCCGGCCGAGCAGGCAGCCCCGGCAAAGCAGCCGACTACTGGCGGCTGAGATAAACAGGTTAAAATAGAGTTCCAGCGCCCCGCTCGGATGGCGGGGCAGGTCAGCGATGACCAGGCGACTTCGCAAGACCTTTGTGAAGTCGAAGCCAGGATGGCTTGGTTGGATACAGTGCCCAGATGGCGGAATTGGTAGACGCACTACCTTGAGGTGGTAGCGACTTAGGTCGTGGGGGTTCGAGTCCCCCTTTGGGCACCATTCCATTCCTAGCTTCACACTCCTAGCTCCAAGCAATTCGCAACTCGCACCACGGTACGCAGGTGCGGCACGCACGGCGGGCCGCGACCCGCCGTCCCAACGACTGGGCGCCCGGGCGCCAAGCCAAGGTCGCGGAAACGCGCCCATGTAGCCGAACAAGTAGCCGAGAGAACACCGCGTGCTGGCCGAATACCTGCCGACTCTGTTGTTCCTGATCGTCGCCAGCGTCATTGGCGTCGCCCTGTTGGTAGTAGGCAATACGCTCGGGCCCAAGCGCCCGACTGCGGAGAAACTGTCTCCGTACGAATGCGGCTTCGAAGCCTTCGAAGACGCGCGCATGCAATTCGACGTGCGCTACTACCTGATCGCCATCCAGTTCATCATCTTCGACCTGGAAATCATCTTCATCGTGCCTTGGGCCACGGTGTTCCGAGACCTCGGACCGATCGGCCTGATCGAGATGGGCATTTTCGCCAGCATGCTCCTGCTCGGCTTCGTTTACGTCTGGAAGAAGGGAGCGCTCGAATGGGAGTGATCCAAACCGTTGGCGACAAGGTTTCGGGCTTGATGCACAACCCGATCCCGGAAGGCCGCCTCGACGACATCCTGCGCCCGGAAGGCGAAAACCCGCTGCTCCAGCAGGGTTTCGTCACCACCAATCTGGACACGCTCTGGAACTGGGCGCGCACCGGCTCGATGTGGCCGATGACCTTCGGTCTGGCCTGCTGTGCGGTCGAGATGATGCACGCCGGCGCCTCGCGCCTGGACCTGGACCGCTACGGCGTGGTGTTCCGCCCGTCGCCGCGCCAGTCCGACGTGATGATCGTCGCCGGCACCCTGGTCAACAAGATGGCCCCGGCGTTGCGCAAGGTCTACGACCAGATGCCCGACCCGAAGTGGGTGATCTCGATGGGCAGCTGCGCCAACGGCGGCGGCTACTACCACTATTCCTATGCGGTCGTGCGCGGTTGCGACCGCGTGGTGCCGGTCGACGTCTACGTGCCCGGCTGCCCGCCGACCGCCGAAGCGCTGGTCTACGGCATCCTGCAGTTGCAGCGCAAGATCCGCCGCGGCACCAACTTCGGCGATCACAAGCAGGGCGTCCGCGAATGAGCACTGCGAACCTTGCCGAGCGTCTGCGCGAACGCTTCGCCGACGCTCTGGTCGTCGTGGCCGAACCGCGCGGCGAGCTGACCCTCGAAGTCTCCCCGGCCGCCTGGCTGGCCGCGGCGCGCGCCTTGCGCGACGAGTTCGGTTTCGAGCAATGCGTCGACGTCAGCGGCGTCGACTACCTCAGCTACGGCGGCGACGAGTGGGACACCGACGTGTCCTCGGAAGGTTTCTCGCGCGGCGTCGAAGGCAAGAGCGCCGGCCGGTTCCGTTGGGGCGAGTCGCCCAACGGCGACGCCTCGACGCCGGAGCGCCGCTTCGCCGCGGTCGCCCATCTGCTGTCGTGCCAGCACAATCTGCGTCTGCGGCTGAAGACCTTCGCTGCGAACGACGACTTACCTGTGGTCGCTTCTCTGAGCGCCATTTGGCCCGGCACTAATTGGTTCGAACGAGAAGCCTTCGACCTGTACGGCATCATCTTCGAAGGCCATCCGGACCTGCGCCGCATCCTGACCGACTACGGTTTCGTCGGCCATCCGTTCCGCAAGGACTTCCCGCTGATCGGCAACGTCGAAGTGCGTTACGACGCCGAGAAGAAGCGCGTGGTCTACGAGCCGGTCTCGATCGAGCCGCGCGTCGGCGTGCCGCGCGTGATCCGCGATGACGCGCGCTACCAGACCGCCGTCGGCGAAGCCGCCCAGCGCGGCGAGGTGAAGTGATGTCCAACCCCGCCACCACGATGCCGTTCGTCAACAGCGGCACCTCGGGCCTCAACAACGCCGAGATCCGCAACTACACGCTCAACTTCGGCCCCCAGCATCCGGCCGCGCACGGCGTGCTGCGCCTGATCCTGGAAATGGACGGCGAAGTCGTGCAGCGCGCCGATCCGCATATCGGCCTGCTGCACCGCGGCACCGAGAAGCTGGCCGAGTCCAAGCCTTTCAACCAGTCGATCGGCTACATGGATCGCCTGGATTACGTGTCGATGATGTGCAACGAGCACGCCTACGTGCGCGCGATCGAAACCCTGATGGGGATCGAGGCGCCGGAACGCGCGCAGTACATCCGCACCATGTTCGACGAAATCACCCGCATCCTGAACCACCTGATGTGGGTCGGTTCCAACGCGCTCGACCTGGGCGCGATGGCGGTGTTCCTGTACGCCTTCCGCGAGCGCGAAGAGCTCATGGACTGCTACGAGGCGGTCAGCGGCGCGCGCATGCATGCCGCCTACTACCGTCCCGGCGGCGTCTATCGCGATCTGCCCGAGCGGATGCCGAAGTACAAGGAATCGCCGTGGAAGAAGGGCAGCAGCCTCAAGCGCTTCAACGAGTGGCGCGAAGGCTCGATGCTCGACTACCTGGATGCGTTCACCGACGATTTCCCCAAGCGCGTCGACGAGTACGAGACGCTGCTGACCGATAACCGCATCTGGAAACAGCGCACCGTCGGCGTGGGCGTGATCTCGCCGGAGCAGGCCCTGGCCTGGGGCATGACCGGTCCGATGATCCGCGGCTCCGGTATCGCCTGGGACCTGCGCAAGAAGCAGCCCTATGCCAAGTACGCCGAGGTCGATTTCGACATCCCGGTCGGCGTCAACGGCGACTGCTACGACCGTTACCTGGTGCGCGTCGCGGAAATGCGCGAGTCCACCCGCATCATCAAGCAGTGCGTGAAGTGGCTGCGCGCCAATCCCGGCCCCGTGATCGTCGACAACTTCAAGGTCGCCCCGCCCAAGCGCGAGGAGATGAAGGACGACATGGAAGCCCTGATCCATCACTTCAAGCTGTTCTCCGAAGGCTATTGCGTGCCGGCCGGCGAGACCTATGCCGCAGTCGAGGCGCCCAAGGGCGAGTTCGGCTGCTACCTGGTCTCCGACGGCGCCAACAAGCCGTTCCGGGTCAAGCTGCGCGCGCCGGGCTTCGCCCACCTGTCGTCGATGGACGAGGTCGTCAAGGGCCACATGCTCGCCGACGTGGTGGCGATGATCGGCACCTACGACATCGTGTTCGGCGAGATCGATCGGTGAAGGCGGGAATCGGGAATCGCGAATGGGGAGTCGACAAAGCTGAGGCCGCGCGGTTTTGCGCCGAGCTTCTGCGATTCGCCCGCTCCGCTTTCTCGCTGTTCCGCTTTTCCCGACTCTCGATTCCCCATTCCCGATTCCCGGCTTTACCCTTATGAAAGCGACAGGCAATTTCGAAGCCACCCAGCACGTCGATCCGATGCTCGCGCTATCGGACAAGACGCGTGCGCACATCGATCACTGGCTGAGCAAGTTTCCGCCGGACCGTAAGCGCTCGGCGGTGCTGCAGGGTCTGCATGCGGCGCAGGAGCAAAACGGCGGTTGGTTGACCGACGAACTGATCGCCGCGGTCGCCAAGTACCTGAGCTTGCCGCCGGTGTGGGCCTACGAGGTCGCCAGCTTCTATTCGATGTTCGAGACCGAGAAAGTCGGTCGCAACAACGTCGCCTTCTGCACCAACATCAGCTGCTGGCTCAACGGCGCCGAGGACCTGGTCCGGCACGCCGAGAAAAAGCTCGGCTGCAAGCTCGGCGAATCCACCGCCGACGGCCGCGTCTTCCTCAAGCGCGAGGAAGAGTGCCTGGCCGCGTGCTGCGGCGCGCCGGTGGTCGTCGTCAATGGTCATTACCACGAGAAGCTCGATGCGACCCAGGTCGACGCGCTGCTCGACGGTTTGAAGTGAGGTCGGCCCCGATGGCGCATCACGATCACCACGATTATTCCAAGGGCTACGGCCCGGTCGGCCCGGCTCCGCAGGAGCACCAGGTCGTCTACACGACGCTGCATTACGAAACCCCCTGGTCGTACGAGAACTATCTCAAGACCGGCGGTTACAGCGCGTTGCGCAAGATCCTCAGCGAGAAGACCGACCCGGCGCAGATCGTCGACATGGTCAAGGCCTCGGGCCTGCGCGGCCGCGGCGGCGCGGGCTTTCCGACCGGCCTGAAATGGAGCTTCATGCCCAAGGGCAGCGGCACCCAGAAATACATCCTGTGCAACTCGGACGAATCCGAGCCGGGCACCGCCAAAGACCGCGACATCCTGCGCTTCAACCCGCATGCGGTGGTCGAGGGCATGGCGATCGCCTGCTACGCGACCGGTTCGACCGTCGCCTACAACTACCTGCGCGGCGAATTCCATCACGAGCCGTTCGAGCATTTCGAGCAGGCGCTGAAGGAAGCCTACGAACACGGCTGGCTGGGCAAGAACGTGCTCGGCAGCGGCGTGGACATCGACATCTACGGCGCGCTCGGCGCCGGCGCCTACATCTGCGGCGAAGAAACCGCGCTGATGGAATCGCTGGAAGGCAAGAAGGGCCAGCCGCGCTACAAGCCGCCGTTCCCGGCCAATTTCGGCCTGTACGGCAAGCCGACCACGATCAACAACACCGAGACCTACGCTTCGGTGCCGGCGATCCTGCGCAATGGCGCCGAGTGGTTCCTCAACCTCGGCAAGCCCAACAACGGCGGCCCGAAGATCTTCTCGGTGTCCGGCCACGTCAATAAGCCGGGCAACTACGAGATCCGCCTGGGCACCTCGTTCGCCGACCTGCTCGAGCTCGCCGGCGGCGTGCGCGACGGCCGCAAGCTCAAGGCCGTGATTCCGGGCGGTTCCTCGATGAAGGTGCTGCCGGCCGAGGCGATGATGGCCTGCACGATGGACTACGACTCGCTGCAGAAGGCCGGTTCCGGCCTCGGCTCGGGCGCGGTGATCGTGATGGACGAGACCGCCTGCATGGTTCGCGCCTGCCAGCGCATCGCCCGGTTCTATTTCAAGGAAAGCTGCGGCCAGTGCACGCCGTGCCGCGAAGGCACCGGCTGGATGTACCGCATGCTGACCCGTATCGTCGAGAAGCAGGCGACCCTGGACGATCTGCAGATGCTGCGCGCCGCCGCGGGCCAGATCGAAGGCCACACCATCTGCGCGTTCGGCGAAGCCGCCGCGTGGCCGGTGCAGGGCTTCCTGTACCACTTCTGGAGCGAGTTCGAGTACGCGATCGTCAACAAGCGTTTCCTGGTCGACGATCAGGCCGCCGGCAACGTGGAGATGGCGGCATGAGCGCGGCGCACTACCACAACCCCCATTGTTCGAACGCAATGCGTCCGAACAATGCGCCCCTTGACTCAAGGGGCTCGTTCGTCGCTTTGATGGGGAGCTCGCTGTGAGCGCTCAACCGGTAAATCCCAATCTGCCGCCGGACCACGTCACCGTCTTCATCGACGGCGTCGAGATGGCCGCGCCGAAGGGTTCGATGATCATCCAGGCCGCCGACAAGGCCGGCATCGCGATCCCGCGTTTCTGCTACCACGACAAGCTGGCGATCGCGGCGAACTGCCGCATGTGCCTGGTCGAAGTCGAAAAGATGCCCAAGCCGGCGCCGGCCTGCGCCACGCCGGTCATGGACGGCATGAAGGTCGTCACGCGCAGCGAGAAGGCGTTGAAGTCGCAGCGCAACGTGATGGAGTTCCTGCTCGTCAATCATCCGCTCGACTGCCCGATCTGCGATCAGGGCGGCGAGTGCGAACTGCAAGACCTGTCGATGGGCTACGGCCGTTCGGTCAGCCGCTTCTCCGAGCGCAAGCGCGTGGTGCCCGACGAGGACATCGGCCCGCTGGTCGCCACCGAGATGACGCGCTGCATCCAGTGCACGCGCTGCGTCCGCTTCACCGCCGAGATCGCCGGTACCTACGAGCTCGGCGGCATGTACCGCGGCGAGAACCTGCAGATCGGCACGTTCGACGGCAAGCCCTTGACCACCGAGCTGTCGGGCAACGTCATCGACGTGTGCCCGGTCGGTGCGCTGACCAACAAGGTGTTCCAGTTCAAGGCGCGCCCGTGGGAACTGACCGCGCGCGAGTCGCTCGGCTACCACGACGCGCTCGGCAGCAACCTGTTCCTGCACGTGCGCCGCGGCGACGTGCTGCGCACCGTGCCGCGCGATAACGAAGCGGTCAACGAGTGCTGGCTGTCGGACCGCGACCGTTATTCGCACCAGGGCCTGTACGCGGAAGACCGCGCTCAGCGCCCGATGGTCAAGGACGGCGGCGAGTGGCGCGAGGCCTCGTGGGACGAGGCCATGGCCCGCGCCGCGAAGATCCTGGGCGACAACGGCGGCGACAACCTCGGCGTGCTCGCGCACCCGGCGACCTCGAACGAAGAGGGCGCGTTGCTGGCTCGCCTGGCCGAGGCCCTGGGCACCGGCAACCTCGATCACCGCATCTCCCAGCACGACCTGTCCGACGCCGCCGTGGCCGAAACCTTCGCCATGCCGGTCGCCGAGATCGACAAGGCCGACCTGGTGGTGATCGTCGGCAGCAACCTGCGCCACGAACTGCCGCTGGTGCATCAGCGCGTGCGCAAGGCCTTCAACCGCGGCGCCAAGGTGCACGTGGTCAATCCGATCGACTTCGATTTCACCTTCGACGTCGCCGGCAAGCGCATCGTCGCGCCGTCGCAGCTCGCCGCCGCGCTCGGCGACGAGGCGCTGCGCGAAGCCGCCAAGAACGCCACGCATGCGGCGGTCATCGTCGGCGCGCTGGCCGAGAACGGTCCCTACGCCGCCGCCATCCGCGCCGCCGCGAAGGCTTGCGCCGACGCCACCGGCGCGCGTCTGTGCCGTATTCCGCAGGGCGCGAACGCGGTCGGCCTGGCTCGCCAGGGCGTGTTGCCGAGTGCCCGCGATGCGCGCGGCATGCTCGACGAAGCGCGCGGCGCCTACATTCTCTACGGCATCGAGCCGGGTCTGGATTTCGCCGACACCGCCAGTGCGCTGCGCGCGCTCGGCGCGGCCCAGGTCGTGGCCTTCAGCCATTACGCCTGCCGTTCGACCAAATCCGTCGCCGACGTGATCCTGCCGATCGGTCTGCTGCCTGAAGTCGACGCCACTTTGACCAATCTCGACGGCATCGAGCAACGCGCGGTCTCCGGCGGCAAGCTGCCGGGCGAAGCGCGTCCGGGCTGGCGCGTGCTGCGCGCGCTCGGCGGAGAACTGGCGGCCAAGGGCTTCGAGTTCACCGATCTCGACGGCCTGCGCGCCGGTCTGCAAGGCCGCGACGTCAAGCCGGCCGCCGGCCGTGCGCCGACGGCGGCGGGCGAGGGCATGGAGGTCGCGGTCTCCACCGCGATCTACCGCAGCGACGCCACCGTGCGCCGCGCGCCCGCGCTGCAATCGCATCCGCTCAATCTCGAGCCGCGTGCGGTGCTGCATTCCAGCGATGCCGCCGCGCTCGGCTTCTCCGACGGCACGGTGGGCAAGTTCAGCGCCGGCGCCGGTACCGCCACGCTGCCGGTCGCGATCAGCGACAAGGTCGCGCCGGGTACGGTCTGGATCGAAAGCGGGCATGGCGCCACCGCGCCCCTCGGCGCCGCCCGCGTCAACGTGGTGAGGGCATGAGTGCGATGAACACTGCCACCGCAATCGCCCAAGTGGTCGATCCCTTCCACGCATGGCTGGAGTCGTTCGGCATGGCCGGCACGGTCGCCTGGATCGTGCTCAAGATCCTGCTGATCGCGATGCCGGTGATCATCACCGTCGCCTTCTACGTGGTCTGGGAACGCAAGCTGATCGGCTGGATGCACGTGCGCCGCGGTCCGATGTACGTCGGCATGGGCATCCTCCAGGCCTTCGCCGACGTGTTCAAGCTGCTGTTCAAGGAAGTGATCCAGCCGACCAAGGCCGAGTCCTTCCTGTACAAGCTCGCGCCGCTGCTGACCCTGGCGCCGGCGTTCGCGGCCTGGGCGGTGGTGCCGTTCGACACCAAGCTGGTGTTGTCCAACGCCAATGCCGGTCTGTTGTATTTGCTGGCGATGACCTCGCTCGGCGTGTACGGCATCATCCTGGCCGGTTGGGCATCGAACTCGAAGTACGCCTTCCTCGGCGCGATGCGCGCCGCGGCCCAGGTGGTCTCGTACGAAATCGCCATGGGCTTCGCCATGGTCGGCGTGATGGTCGGCGCCGGCAGCCTGAACCTCACCGACATCGTGATGGCGCAGTCCGGCAACGCCGGCGCGCTGGAATGGTTCGCGCTGCCGATGCTGCCGCTGTTCGTGGTCTATTTCATCTCCGGCGTGGCCGAGACCAACCGCGCGCCGTTCGACGTGGTCGAAGGCGAGTCGGAAATCGTCGCCGGTCACATGGTGGAGTATTCGGGGTCGGCCTTCGCGCTGTTCTTCCTGGCCGAATACGCCAACATGATCCTGATCAGCTTCCTGACCTCGCTGTTCTTCCTCGGCGGCTGGCTCAGCCCGTTCCAGGGCCTGGGCATTCCGCTGCTGTCGGTCGACGGCTGGTGGTGGCTGCTGGTCAAGGTGTTCTTCTTCGCCAGCTGCTTCATCTGGTTCCGCGCTTCGTTCCCGCGCTATCGCTACGACCAGATCATGCGTCTGGGCTGGAAGGTCTTCATTCCCTTGACCATCGCCTGGATCTGCGTGGTCGCGGTGATGGCGTACTACGGCGTCTTCCAGCCGGGACAGTGAGACAGGCATCCTAATGAACCGCATCGTTTCCTATTTCAAGAGCCTGCTCCTGATCGAGCTCGCACAGGGCCTTGGGCTGACGCTCAAGTACCTGTTCAAGCCCAAGTACACGCTGATGTACCCGATGGAGAAGACCCCGCAATCGCCGCGCTTCCGCGGCGTGCACGCGCTGCGCCGTTATCCCAACGGCGAAGAGCGCTGCATCGCCTGCAAGCTGTGCGAGGCGGTGTGCCCGGCGCTGGCGATCACGATCGACTCGGAAAAGCGCGCCGACGGCACCCGCCGCACCACGCGCTACGACATCGATCTGTTCAAGTGCATCTTCTGCGGCTTCTGCGAAGAGTCCTGCCCGGTCGACTCGATCGTGGAAACCCACATCCACGAGTATCACTTCGACCAACGCGGACAGAACATCGTCAACAAGCAGCAGCTGCTGGCCATCGGCGACCGTCTCGAAACCGAGATCGCCGAGCGCCGCGCTGCCGACGCCGCCTTCCGCTGAGTACACACGATATGGATCTCGCCCAGATCGCTTTCTTCGTCTTCGCCGCCGCGGCCACGCTGTCGGCGGTGGCCGTGATCAGCCTGAAAAACCCGGTCCACGCCGCGCTCAGCCTGGTGCTGACCTTCTTCTCGGTGGCCTGCGTGTGGATCATCGCCGGCGCCGAATTCCTCGGCGTGGCCCTGATCCTGGTCTACGTCGGCGCGGTGATGGTGCTGTTCCTGTTCGTGGTGATGATGCTCGACATCGACGTGGCGCCGCTGCGCGAAGGCTACGTGCGCTATCTGCCGTTCGGCCTGCTGGTCGCGGTGGTGATGCTGGTCGAGATGCTGACCCTGATCGGTGTCAAGGCCAACCTGGCCACGCCGCTGACCGCGGACGCCGCCGGCGCCTCCAACACCAAGTGGCTGGCGCACGCGCTGTTCACCGACTTCCTGCTGCCGTTCGAGATCGCCGCGGTGATCCTGACGGTGGCGGTGATCGCCGCGGTCATGCTGACCCTGCGCCGCCGCCCGGGCGCCAAGCACCAGAACCCGAGCGCCCAGGCCCGCGTCCGAGCCAGCGACCGCGTCCGCCTCATCAAGATGGATGCGGTCAAACCGGTGGCGCCGGCGCCCGCCGAACCCGCCGCGCAGGAGGCCAAGCCGTGAGCGAATTCTTTGGGTCGGGCCTCGCGCTGGGCCACTATCTCGCCCTCGGCGCGGTGCTGTTCTGCATCAGCGTCGCCGGCATCTTCCTCAACCGCAAGAACGTGATCGTGTTGCTGATGTCGATCGAGCTGATGCTGCTCGCGGTCAACATCAACTTCGTCGCATTCTCGCGTCAGCTGGCCGATCCGGCCGGTCAGGTGTTCGTGTTCTTCATCCTGACCGTCGCCGCCGCCGAGGCCGCCATCGGCCTGGCGATCCTGGTCACGCTGTTCCGCAACCGGCGCACGATCAACGTCGCTGAAATCGACACGATGAAAGGCTGATCCGGCATGGAACCCGCAATCTCCAAGTCCATCCTGCTGGCGATCGTGCTCGCGCCGTTGCTCGGCTCGATCATCGCCGGCCTGTTCGGACGCAAGGTCGGCCGCGCCGGCTCGCACACGATCACCATCCTCGGCGTCGCCGCGAGCTGCGCGATGTCGGTGTATGTGCTCTGGCAGCTGGCCGGGCAGGGCGCCTCGCCGTTCAACGAGAACGTCTACACCTGGTTCCAGGTCGGCGGTTATGAGGCCCACGTCGGCTTCATGATCGACAAGCTGACCGCGATGATGATGGTGGTGGTCACCTTCGTCTCGCTGCTGGTCCACGTCTACACCATCGGCTACATGGCCGACGACCCGGGTTACCAGCGCTTCTTCAGTTACATCTCGCTGTTCACCTTCTCGATGCTCATGCTGGTCATGAGCAACAACTTCCTGCAGCTGTTCTTCGGCTGGGAAGCGGTGGGCCTGGTGTCCTACCTGCTGATCGGTTTCTGGTTCAAGAAGCCGACCGCAGTGTTCGCCAACATGAAGGCGTTCCTGGTCAACCGCGTCGGCGACTTCGGCTTCCTGCTCGGCATCTGCGCGGTGATGTGGGCGCTGGGTTCGCTCGACTACGGCACCGTGTTCGCCAACGCGCCGACCCTGGCCGACCGCACCATCCAGGTGTGGGGCGGCGAGCACCCGATCGTCTGGTCGCTGCCGACGGTGATCTGCATCTGTCTGTTCATCGGCGCGATGGGCAAATCGGCGCAAGTGCCGCTGCACGTGTGGCTGCCCGACTCGATGGAAGGCCCGACCCCGATCTCGGCGCTGATCCACGCCGCGACGATGGTCACCGCCGGCATCTTCATGGTCGCGCGCATGTCGCCGCTGTTCGAGCTGTCGCAGACGGCGCTGAACTTCGTCCTCTTCATCGGCGCCACCACCGCGTTCTGGACCGGCCTGATCGGCATCGTCCAGAACGACATCAAGCGCGTGGTCGCGTACTCGACCCTGTCGCAGCTGGGCTACATGACCGTCGCGCTCGGCGTGTCGGCGTACTCGGCGGCGGTCTATCACCTGATGACCCACGCCTTCTTCAAGGCGCTGCTGTTCCTCGCCGCCGGCTCGGTCATCATCGGCATGCACCACGAGCAGGACATGCGCAAGATGGGCGGCCTGCGCAAGTACATGCCGATCACCTACTGGACCAGTCTGCTCGGCACGCTGGCCCTGGTCGGCACGCCGTTCTTCGCCGGTTTCTACTCGAAGGACACCATCATCGAAGCGGCGCACCATGCCGCGCACGGCGAGCACGCCAACTGGGTCGCCCAGTACGCCTATTGGGCGGTGCTGCTCGGCGCCTTCGTGACCGCGTTCTACAGCTTCCGCCTGCTGTACATGACCTTCCACGGCAAGGAGCGTTTCCGCGACGCACATGCCGAGCACGGGCACCACGACGACCATGCGGCGCACGCCCATGACGATCATGGCCACGGCAAGCACGACGATGCGCACGACGACCACGGTCATCATGGCCCGCACGAGCCGCACGAATCGCCGTGGGTGGTCACCGTGCCGCTGATCCTGCTGGCGATCCCGTCGGTGCTGATCGGCTTCTTCACCGCCGGCCCGATGCTGTTCGGCACCGATTGGCTGGACTACAAGGTCAAGCAGCTGCCGTTCTTCCTCGGTGCGATCGACCTCGACGCCGCCCGCGACACCATCGCGATGGTCGGCGAGGAGGCCTGGCACGGCCCGGTGGCGTTCGCGCTGCACGGCTTCCAGGCGCCGGCGTTCTGGCTCGCGTTCTCGGGCTTCGCCCTGGCCACGGTCATGTACTGGTGGAAGCCGGAGCTGCCGGCCAAGGCGCGCAAGCTGTTCGCGCTGCCGGTGCGCATCCTGGAGAACAAGTACGGCATGGACAATCTGTGGATCGACGGCTTCGCCGCCGGCGGCGTGGGCATCGGCAAGGCCTCGCGCGCGGTCGACAGCAAGCTGATCGACGGCGCCGTCGTCAACGGCGGTGCGAGCCTGGTCGGCTTCGTCGCCAACCTGACCCGCCGCGTCCAATCCGGTTATCTCTACCACTACGCCTTCGCGATGATCCTCGGCCTGATTGCATTGCTCGCCGTCGTCATCCGGTTCTGGCACTAATCCGACAAGGACACCCGACGTGAGCCCCGTGCCCTTGCTTAGCATTCTGATCTGGCTGCCGATCCTCGGCGGTTTCGCCACCCTCGCGTTCGGCAACGAGCGCGCCAACGCCGCGCGTTGGTTCGCCCTGGTGGTGGCTATCGTCACCCTCGGCCTGAGCGTGATGATGTTCACCCATGCCGATTTCGGCAGCGCGGCGATGCAGTTGGTCGAAGACCACGCCTGGATCCCGACCTACGACATCCGCTACCACCTCGGCGCGGACGGCATCTCGGCGGCGCTGATCGCGCTGACCACCTTGACCTCGACCCTGGTGCTGATCAGCGCCTGGACCTCGATCGACAAGCGCGTCAGCCAGTATTACGCCGCCTTCCTGATCCTCGAAGGCCTGATGGTCGGCGTGTTCTCGGCCCTGGACGCGATGCTGTTCTACGTGTTCTTCGAGGGCATGCTGATCCCGATGTTCATCATCATCGGCGTCTGGGGCGGCCCGCGCCGCGTCTACGCGTCGGTGAAGTTCTTCCTGTACACCTTCCTCGGCTCGGTGTTCATGCTGGTCGGGTTGATCTACCTGTACCTGAAGGGCGGCAGCTGGCAGTTGTCGGACATGTACGCGCTGCAGCTCAACGCGGCCGAGCAGATGTGGATCTTCTTCGGCTTCCTGATCGCCTTCGCGGTCAAGGTGCCGATGTTCCCGGTCCACACCTGGTTGCCGGACGCGCACGTCGAGGCGCCGACCGCCGGTTCGGTGATCCTGGCCGCGATCATGCTGAAGATCGGCGGCTACGGTTTCCTGCGTTTCGTCCTGCCGATCGTGCCGGACGCCGGCCACGAGTGGGCCTGGCTGGTGATCGCGCTGAGCCTGATCGCGATCATCTACGTCGGCATGGTCGCCCTGGTCCAGGACGACATGAAGAAGCTGATCGCGTACTCGTCGGTTTCGCACATGGGCTTCGTCACCCTGGGCACGTTCATCGCCTTCGCCCTGGTCCACAACGGCGATGCGCACGGTACCGATGCCGCGCGCCTGGGCCTGCAGGGCGCGATGGTGCAGATGATCAGCCACGGCTTCGTGTCGGGCGCGATGTTCACTTGCGTCGGCGTGCTCTACGACCGCATGCACAGCCGCATGATCAAAGACTACGGCGGCGTCGCCAACGTGATGCCGTGGTTCGCCGCGTTCGTGGTGTTGTTCGCTATGGCCAACTCCGGCCTGCCGGGCACCTCGGGTTTCGTCGGCGAGTTCATGGTGATCGTGGCCAGCTTCCAGCAGCACCCGCTGATCGCGTTCGGCGCGGCCACCACCCTGATCGTCGGCGCCGGCTACACCTTGTGGCTGGTCAAGCGGGTGATCTGGGGCGACGTCGGCAACGCCCATGTCGCCGAGTTGGAAGACATCAACCCGCGCGAAGCGCTGGTGCTGGGTGTGTTCGCGGCCGGCGTGCTGGTGCTCGGCCTGTGGCCGAAGCCGCTGACCGACCTGATGGAACCCGCCATCGCGAACCTGGCCAGCCAGATCGTCGCGAGCAAGCTGTAAGCGGAACGCGGGCCCAGGCCCGCGCTCCGAGAAGTGAGTAGAAGCGAGCAGCGAGGAACGAGTCGGAAGCGCGGGTAGCCGCAGCTCACCTCTCACTCCTCTCCGCTCGTTCCTAGAGCAAGGCTCGGAATCGAGCCGGATCCGCCAAGAGATTCACTAATGAACATGCCCGTACGGACCATCGCCGACCTGATGCCCCTGCTGCCCGAACTGGTGGTGATCATCGGCGCGTTCGCGCTGCTGATGCTCGATCTGTTCATCGAGGAGCGCAACCGCATCGTTTCCCACGTGTTCGCGATCGTCGTGGTCGCGGTGGCGACGGCGCTGATCGCCTTCGACGTCGGCGGGCAGGGCACGGTGCTCAGCGGCATGTTCGTGCGCGACACCGCCGCCGACGGCCTCAAGCTCGGCATCGGCGTGGTCGGCATCCTGTCGATGATCTACACCTGGCCTTACCTGCGTTCGCGCGGCCTGTACAAGGGCGAAGTCGCGGTGCTGATGCTGTTCGCCATCGCCGGCATGATGCTGCTGGTTTCGGCCGGCAGCCTGGTCATGGTCTACCTCGGCCTGGAAATGCTGGCCCTGTGTTCCTACGCGTTGGTCGCGGTGGACCGCGACAGCCCGCTGGCCTCGGAAGCGGCGATCAAGTACTTCGTGCTCGGTGCGCTGGCCTCGGGCCTGCTGCTGTACGGCTTGTCGCTGATCTACGGCGCCACCGGCAGCCTGATGCTCGACCAGATCGCGATCGCGGCCCAGGTCGGCCCGTCCTCGCTGATGATGATCACCGGCGTGGTGTTCGTGGTCGCCGGCATCGCCTTCAAGTTCGGTGCGGCGCCGTTCCATATGTGGCTGCCGGACGTCTACCAGGGCGCGCCGACCCCGATCACTTTGTTCATCGGTTCGGCGCCGAAGCTGGCCGCGTTCGGCATGACCTACCGCCTGCTCGAAGTCGGTGCGGCGGGGCAGGAGGACCATTGGCGCCTGCTGCTGGCCGGCCTGGCCGTGCTGTCGCTGGCGATCGGCAACCTCAGCGCGCTGGTCCAGACCAATCTCAAGCGCCTGCTGGCGTATTCGACGGTCTCGCACGTCGGCTTCCTGTTCCTCGGCATGGCCGGCGGCGGCGCCCAGGGCTTCGCCGCGGCGATGTTCTATGCGATCAGCTATGCGTTGATGTCGGCCGCGGCCTTCGCCGCGATCATCGTCATGTCCGGCCGCGGTTTCGACGCCGACAAGATCGACGACTACAAGGGCCTCAACGCGCGCAGCCCGTGGCTGGCCGGCATGGTCCTGTGCGTGATGGCCTCGCTGGCCGGCCTGCCGCCGTTCCTCGGCTTCTGGGCCAAGCTGGCGGTGCTCAAGGCCGCGCTGCAGGGCGACATGCTGTGGCTGGCGATCGTCGGCATCGTGTTCGCGGTGATCGGCGCGTTCTACTACCTGCGCGTGATCAAGGCGATGTACTTCGACGAGCCCGACGGCAAGATGCCGCCGCCGAGCGACGACCGCCCGCTGCGCGTGGTGTTCGGGGTCAACGCGCTCGCGCTGTTGGCGCTGGGCCTGGCCTGGAACCCGATCATGGACTGGTGCATGCGCGCGTTCCCGTCCTGATCGACGGCAGCATTCGAAACCTTCCACGGTTTCGCCGACAGTTTCAGCATCGGGCCGGCTTTCGCCGGCCCGATGCGTTTGTGGCGCTCGATTCTCGCGGCTGTGCGGCCGTCTCAGCGCAGCGCCGGCCGAAGCGGGTAGCGAGGGCGGGATTCGTGTCTGCGATCCGCCGGGGAAGGCGAGGGGGCTGTGGACGGCATCGAAAGCAGATGTGCCGGGCTCGCTCGGTTTTCGGCCCCTGAGCCTGCGTTTGCGGCAAAGCCGCGAGGTATCGCCTTTTCTGCTGTCATCCCCGCGGAGGCGGGTAAATGGATGCGCTCGCGAGCCACAGGCTCGCGCATCCATGAACGCCAGGGCGCTATGCGCTCTGGCCGGGCCGCAGAGACTTCAGAGTCTTGTTGCGATAAAGCCCCGGATGTTCGGCTACGCCGGAATAAAGCGGAGCTCGCTTTCGAAGGAATGACGGGCCGGGCGAACTCGAAGAGCACGGTGGGCTTCGCCGCAGGCGCCACTGGACACCCGTTGCGACGCCGCCGAACCCATCGGACAACCAAGCCCAGCATGGCCTGGCGTTGAAATCTGCGACAGGTTTTTCTGCCGGTCCGGACCGATTGCAACGCTCATCGCAAAAAAGACTTGAAAATATTTGAATGCGCATTAAGATTGCGGCCTGCACCAACGCCGCGAATTCCCAAGGGAATCCACCGGTTCGATGCAGCGGTAAGCGGCAATCATGAAGATCTGATTGCAGGCTTGCAGAAAGTAACGCCGGCCGTTATGATGGTCGGCCTGATGCGGGGTGGAGCAGTCTGGCAGCTCGTCGGGCTCATAACCCGAAGGTCGCAGGTTCAAATCCTGCCCCCGCTACCAGCTTCGGCTGGCGAATCGAAAGCCTCTCTAGAGGCTTTCTTTTTTGGCCGCGAAGCTCGGGCTTTGTGATCGCGCTCTGCTCGCGCGAACACACCGAAATCCAGTTGTACGGACAAGGGGCCCGATGGGCCCCTTGTTGTTTTTGGGTTTCCGGAAGCTTCGTTTCGAACGGCGTCCCGCGTTCATGCGCTTGCGGACCGCGAAACGGATGGCAGCGGAAACATGACGTATCGAACATTGGTTGCACCAGGATTGGTTGCACCAGTCGCAACCCCGAGTCAGGAGTCAGGCGCGTGACGGACAAGGCAACGCAAATCGCTGCATTGCTCGCCCCGACGGTAGAGTCGTTGGGCGTGGAACTGCTCGGCGTGGAATATCTGCCGGCCGCCGGCAATGCAGTGCTGCGTATTTATATCGATGTGCCCGCCGATGAAGCGGCCGCCGGCGCCGATGGCGCCGAGCCGCGCTCGGTGTCGATCGAGGACTGCGAGGCGGTAAGCCGCGAAGTGTCGGCGCAGCTCGACGTCGAGGACCCGATCAGCAGCAATTACACCCTTGAAGTGTCGTCGCCGGGCATCGACCGCCCGCTGTTCACGCTCGAGCATTACCGCCGTCTGGTCGGCGAAACGGTCAAGGTCGCGCTCAAGCTGCCGCACGAAGGCCGCCGTCGCCTGCAGGGCCGGATCGTCGCCATCGAGGGCGAGCAGGTCGTGTTCACGGTCGAGGCCGCGACGTTCACCGTGCCGTTCTCGAACATCGACAAGGGCCGTCTGGTGCCCGACTGGGCCGCGCTCGGCCTGGCCCCGAGCAAGGGCGAGCCGCAGGGCGCGCCGGCCAAGGGCCGACCCAAGAACAAGTCCTCGAAGGCCAAGCCTTCGAAGAAGAAGTGATCACAACGATTCAGATTCAGCCAATTACCAATCCCAATAGCCGGCGGCTGCGAGCCGACCCGTGCGGAGTGACGAAATGAGCAAGGAACTGTTGCTGGTAGTGGACGCGGTAGCCAACGAAAAGGGCGTGCCGCGCGAAGTGATCTTCGAGGCCATCGAGGCCGCGCTGGCTTCGGCCGCGAAGAAGCGCTACCACGATGAGGACGTGCTGGTCCGCGTCAGCATCGACCAGAAGGACGGCAGCTACGAGACCTTCCGCCGCATGGAAGTGGTCGCCGACGACGTGGTCATGGAGTCCCCGGACCGCCAGATCCGCCTGATGGACGCGATCGACGAAGTCGAAGGCGTCGAGGTCGGCGACTACATCGAAGAACAGATCGAAAACCCGGATTTCGGCCGCATCGCCGCCCAGGCCGCCAAGCAGGTCATCGTCCAGCGCGTGCGCGAGGCCGAGCGCGCCCAGGTCGTGGACCAGTGGAAGGACCGCGTCGGCGAGCTGGTCACCGGCATCGTCAAGCGCGTGGAGCGCGGCAACATCTACGTCGACCTGGGCGGCAACGCCGAGGCGATCATCCCGAAGGACAAGGGCATTCCGCGCGACGTGCTGCGCGCCGGCGACCGCGTGCGCGGTTTCCTGTTCGACGTGCGCACCGAGCCGCGCGGCCCGCAGCTGTTCATCAGCCGCGCCGCCCCCGAATTCATGATGGAACTGTTCAAGCTCGAAGTGCCGGAAGTCGGTCAGGGCCTGGTCTCGATCAAGGCCTGCGCACGCGATCCGGGCGACCGCGCCAAGATCGCCGTGCTCGCCCACGACAACCGCACCGATCCGATCGGCGCCTGCATCGGCATGCGCGGTTCGCGTGTGCAGGCGGTGTCCAACGAGCTCAACGGCGAGCGCGTCGACATCGTGCTGTGGTCGGACAACCCGGCCCAGTTCGTGATCAATGCGATGGCGCCGGCGGAAGTGCAGTCGATCATCGTCGACGAAGAAAAGCATTCGATGGACCTGGCCGTGGCGGAAGACCGCCTGGCCCAGGCGATCGGCAAGGGCGGCCAGAACGTGCGTCTCGCCAGCCGCCTGTCGGGCTGGCAGCTCAACGTCATGACCCAGGACCAGGTCACGGCGAAGTCCGAGGCCGAACAGTCCTCGGCCCGCCAGCTGTTCCAGGACAAGCTCGAGGTCGACGAGGAAATCGCCGGCATCCTGGTCTCGGAAGGCTTCAGCACGGTCGAGGAAATCGCCTACGTGCCGGTCGGCGAGCTGCTGGCGGTGGAGGGCTTCGACGAGGACATCGTCGAGGAACTGCGCGCCCGCGCCCGCGACGCCCTGCTCAACGAGGCCCTGGCCGCCGAGGAAGAGCTCGACGAGCACCAGCCGGCCGCCGATCTGCTGTCGCTGGAGGGCATGGACGAGTCGCTGGCCTTCACGCTCGCCTCGCGCGGGGTGGTCACCCGCGACGACCTGGCCGACCTGGCGACCGACGAGTTGACCGATATCGAAGGCGTCGACGAGGAACGTGCCGCCGCCCTGATCATGGAAGCGCGCAAGCACTGGTTCGAATGAGGTGACACACGTCGCAAGAGGCTCAAAGAGCGTCTTGCGGCACACCGAGACCGGCCTGGCCGGCCTCGGATTCGCAGGATCGGGCATCGGCCCGGTCCGCGGGCAGGCCAAAAAGGTCTGTGCGAGCCGGTCGTGCGGCGCGCGCGGAGCTAGAATGGCGCCATCACGCGCGGGACTCGTCCCGCGCCACGAGGACACGGAAACCGAATGTCGCAGCAAACCACCATCCGCAAGCTGGCCGAACTGGTGAACACGCCGGTCGAGAAGTTGCTGGAACAGCTGGCCGAGGCCGGCATGAAGTTCAGCGGCCCCGACCAGGTCGTGACCAGCATCGAGAAAGTCAAGCTGCTCGGCTTCCTCAAGCGCGCTCACGGCAAGGTCGACAAGCCGGCCGAGACCGACGAGGCGGCGAAGAAGATCACGCTCAACCGCAGCCGCAAGCAAGAAATCACCGTCGGTGGCGGCAAGAACCGCACCACCGTCGACGTGGTCGTGCGCAAGAAGGTGACGCTGGTGAAGCCGAACGAATCCGGCCAATCCATCTCGCCGGACGACGAGCGCGCCGAGATCCTGCGCAAGCTCGAAGAGTCCAAGCAGCGCAACCTCGCCGAACAGCAGCGCCTGGCCGCCGACGACCAGCGTCGCGCCGATGCGGCCGATGCGGTGCGTCGCGCCGCCGAGGAAGCCGCGCGCGCCAAGGCCGAGCAGGCCGAGGAAGAGCAGAAGACCAAGCTCGCCGACGCCAGCGTCGTCGTCGCGGCCGCCGAGGCGGCTGCAGAGACGACCACGGCCGTACGCAAGCCGCCGACGACCCACGGTCACGGCCATCCGAAGCCGGCCGCGCCGGCTCCGGCCCGGGTCGACCACAACGCGCCGCGCCACAAGACCCGCGGCTCGCACGCGATGGTCGCCGGCGTCGAGGACGACGATGCGGCCAACCGCTTCGCCGGCCAGCTGCACCTGAGCGCCTCCGACCGCGCCCGCCGCACCAGCAGCTCGCGCGGCAAGTCGCGGCCGCAGCCGCGTCGCCAGTCCGAGCAGGCGCGCTCCGGCGGCGGCCAGCACGGCTTCTCGCGCCCGACCGCACCGATCGTGCGCGAAGTCGCGATCGGCGAGACCATCACGGTCGCCGACCTGGCCCAGAAGCTCGCCCTCAAGGGCGGCGACGTGGTCAAGGCGCTGTTCAAGATGGGCGTCATGGCGACCATCAACCAGAGCATCGACCACGACACCGCCGCGCTGGTGACCGAAGAACTCGGCCACACCGTCGTGCGCACCAACGCCAATGCCGCCGAGGACGCGCTGATCGCGCACGCCGAGGAAGTGCAGGGCGACAAGGTCGCGCGTCCGCCGGTGGTGACCATCATGGGTCACGTCGACCACGGCAAGACCTCGCTGCTCGACTACATCCGCCGTACTAAGGTCGCCTCGGGCGAAGCCGGCGGCATCACCCAGCACATCGGCGCGTACCACGTCGAAACCGCGCGCGGCGTGATCAGCTTCCTCGACACCCCGGGCCACTCGGCCTTCACCTCGATGCGCGCGCGCGGCGCCAAGCTGACCGACATCGTCGTGCTGGTGGTCGCCGCCGACGACGGCGTCATGCCGCAGACCAAGGAAGCCGTGCAGCACGCCAAGGCGGCCGGCGTGCCGCTGATCGTGGCGATCAACAAGATCGACAAATCCGGCGCCGATCCGCTGCGGGTCAAGAACGAACTGCTCGCCGAGGGCATCGTCGCCGAAGATTTCGGCGGCGAGACCCAGATGGTCGAGCTGTCGGCCAAGACCGGCGACGGCGTCGACGATCTGCTCGACGCGATCTCGCTGCAGGCCGAAGTGCTGGAACTGCGTGCGGTGCCGATCGGCCGCGCCACCGGTACGGTCATCGAATCCGCGCTCGACAAGGGCCGCGGCCCGGTCGCGACCGTGCTGGTGCAGCAGGGCCAGCTCAAGAAGGGCGATTACCTCGTCTGCGGCGTGCAGTACGGCCGCGTGCGTGCGCTGTTCGACGAAACCGGTTCGCAGGTGCAGGAAGCGGGTCCGTCGATCCCGGTGCAGGTGCTCGGCTTGTCGGGCGTGCCCGATGCCGGCGACGACTTCGTGGTCGTCGAGGACGAGCGTCTGGCCAAGGACGTCGCCCAGCAGCGCGACGCCAAGCGCCGCGAGTCGCGCCTGGTCGCCGCTGCCGGCAACCGCATGGAAGACATCATGGCCCAGATGGGCAAGGGCGAGGGCCAGCTGAGCCTCAACCTGGTCATCAAGGCCGACGTGCAGGGTTCGGTCGAGGCGCTGCGCCAGTCCTTGATGGCGCTGTCGAACGACCAGATCCGCATCAACGTGATCAGCTCCGGCGTCGGCGGCATCACCGAGTCCGACGCGAACGCGGCGGCCACGGCGAAGGCCACGGTGATCGGCTTCAACGTCCGCGCCGACGCCTCCGCGCGCCGCATCATCGAAGGCAACGGCGTCGACCTGCGTTACTTCTCGATCATCTATGACGTGATCGACCAGGTGAAGCAGGTGGCTTCGGGCATCCTCGGCGTCGAGATCCGCGAAGAAATCATCGGCATCGCCGAAGTGCGCGACGTGTTCCGCAGCTCCAAGTTCGGCGCGGTCGCCGGTTGCATGGTGGTCGAAGGCGTGGTCAAGCGCAGCAAGCCGATCCGCGTCCTGCGCGACAACGCCGTGGTCTTCGAGGGCGAGCTGGAATCGCTGCGCCGCTTCAAGGAAAACGTCGACGAAGTGCGCAACGGCACCGAATGCGGTATCGGCGTGAAGGCCTACAACGACGTCAAGCCGGGCGACCAGATCGAGTGCTTCGAGCGTATCGAAGTGCAGCGGACGCTGTAAGCCGGGAATGGGGAATCGGGATTCGGCAATCGCGAAAGCGGTCGCCGGGAACGATTCCCCATCGCTTCAATCGATTCACCATTCCCGATTCTCGTTTCCCGGATTCCAATGCCCAGCAGCAAATCGTTCCATCGCACCGACCGCGTTTCCGCCCAGCTCCGCCGCGAGCTCGGGACGCTGGTGCATGAGGCTGTGCGCGAGCACAACCTGCCGTCGGTAAGCGTTTCCGACGTCGAGGTCTCGCGCGACCTGGCCCATGCCAAGGTGTTCGTGACCGCGCTGCAGGCCGAGCGCTCCAAGGAAGCCGTCAAGGCACTCAAGGAACTCTCGCGCGAGCTGCGTTATCAACTCGGCCGGGCGATGAAGCTGCGTCACGTGCCCGAACTGCATTTCCATTACGACGATTCGGTCGATCGCGGCGAGCGCATCGGCATCCTGCTGCGCGATCTGCCGCCGCTGGAAGCCGAAGCCGACGGCGATCAAGCCGCCGCCAGCGAAACCGACGGCGACGCCAAGCCGGAGTAAGCGCAGGCCGGCGCTGGCGCCCGGTCCGTCGATCGGCACCGGCGCGAGGCCGCCCAGCCGGCGCAGTCGCTCGCGACCCGCCTGGACTCGGTCGTGGCTCTGTCCGATCCATGCGCCCGGCGCGTTTCGCAGCACCCCGACCGCCCTTCGTGCGGCGGTTTTCCCCTTCTTTCTTGCCCGAGCAGGAGCCATCGCATGTCGCAGCCACCGCCGCGTTACGGCGCGCCGATTTCGTTAGCGACCGCCGGCCGGGTCATGCGCGCCGCGCAGGCCGAGGCCGAACGCCTGCAATGGCCGATGGTGATCGCCATCGTCGACAGCGGCGGCCATCTGGTGATGTTGCACAAGCTCGATCAGGCGCAATATGGCAGCATTCCCGTGGCCCAGGCCAAGGCCGAGACGGCGGTCAAGTTCCGCCGTCCGACCAAGGCGTTCGAAGACGCGGTCGCTGCCGGCGGGTTGGGCCTGCGACTGCTCGGAATCGATGGTCTGTTGCCGTTGGATGGCGGGCTGCCCCTGATCGTGGGCGGCGAGTTGATCGGTGCGATCGGCGTGTCCGGGATGCAGGCGGTTCAGGACGCGCAAATCGCGCAGGCAGGGGCGGACGGCTTGCTTGAACACGACGCGTAAACGCAATTGGCGCAACGTCGACGGCTTGCTGCTGCTCGACAAGCCCCCCGGCATCAGCTCCAACCAGGCGCTGCAGCAGGCACGTCATCTGTTCCGTGCGGAGAAGGGCGGCCACACCGGCAGCCTCGACCCGCTCGCGACCGGCCTGCTGCCGCTGTGCTTCGGCGAAGCGACCAAGATCGCCGGGCTGCTGCTCGGCGCGCGCAAGGCCTACAGCGCGACCGCGGTGCTCGGCCTGACCACCGACAGCGACGACGCCGACGGCGCGCCCCTGCTCGAACGTCCGGTGCCCGAGTTCGACGACGCGGCGATCGAAGCCGCCTTGGCGCCCTTGCGCGGCCCGATCCGCCAGCGCGCGCCGATCTATTCCGCGCTCAAGCAGGGCGGCGAACCGCTGTATGCGAAGGCCCGCCGCGGCGAAGTCATCGAAGCGCCCGAGCGCGACGTCGTCGTTCATTCCCTGAGCGTGACCGGCCGCGACGGCCCCCGCCTGGAGCTGCACATCGAATGCGGCTCCGGCACTTACGTGCGCAGCCTGGTCCGCGACCTCGGCGAGGCGCTAGGTTGCGGCGCCCACGTGGCGACCTTGCGCCGGCTCTGGGTCGAACCGTTCATGCAGCCGCGGATGATCACCCTGGACGCGCTGCGCGAGCTGGCCGAGCAGGGCAGCGACCCCGCCCTCGACGCCTGCCTGCTGCCGATCGAGGCCGGGTTGACCGGCTTCGGCCGGGTCAGCCTGGATGCCGCGGCCGCCGAGCGCCTCGGTCACGGCCAGGCGGTCGGCTGCGAACCCGGCGAGCCGGGCCTGGTGGCAGTGTTCGGCGAAGCCGGGCGCTGCCTGGGCCTTGGTTTACGCCAAGCCGAAGGGCGATTGCAGCCGCAGCGCCTGTTCCGTTGGGCGGCGCAAGGCGGCTGAGCGGCTGCCGCGAGGCGGCAGTTTCCACGGATCCGAATCGCAACGGGCAGGGGCCGCAATGAAATCCATCGTTTGTGCGGCGCTGGCCGGTTTGCTGGCGATCGCTGCTCCGGTATTCGCCGATGAGCCCGAATGGCTGCAGCGGCTCGATCGCAGCCGCCCGGAAACGGTCGCCGAGCAGGCGCGCGGCTGCCGCGGCCAGGCGGTCCCTGGGCGCCGGAAGCGGCCGGGTAGGCGGCGGGAGAGGCCGAGCCGGCGACCAGTAACTGAACGGGTGTCGCAGCTGTCCGGGCGGGCACCGCCCAGTGACCCACGGGTCGCATTCGCCGCCGCGGGCTGGTACAATCCCGCCGCTTTTCAAGCACTTCCAAACGGGACCTGCTTGGGCGGCAATCCTCACTAAAGCAAGCGGCGGGCCAGGCGGTGCGTCGGGGCGATTTTGTCGCGACCGATTCGCTTCTGCGGGCCCCGCATCTACAGAGAACATAAGTCATGTCGATCGACACCAGCAAGATCATTGAAGACAACAAGCGCGGCGCCGCCGACACCGGTTCGCCGGAAGTCCAGGTCGCCCTGCTCACCGCTCGCATCGAGTTGCTCACCGGCCACTTCAAGCAGCACAAACAGGATCACCACAGCCGCCGCGGCCTGCTGATGATGGTCAACCGTCGTCGCAGCCTGCTTGACTACCTCAAGCGCAAAGACGGCGATCGCTACAAGGCTCTGATCGAAAAGCTCGGTCTGCGCCGCTAACCGGACACCCAACCGCGGCGCAGCGATGCGCCGCGGTTTGTTTTGGCGGGCCTGAAAACCCGCGTGGCGCTGCAGGACGCAACGCCGCCTGCGCTTGATGAGCGCATGGCTTCGACCTGGCGAAACCGGGTCACGTGCAACGCGGCCGGTCGGACCGGCGCAACGCACACCCACCTATTGGTCGCCGGCGCCGGCGACCGACCGGAGCGGGGCAAGGGCCCCGACCGGAACGCATAGATACCGAAGGAACCCACCCGTGGCAAAAATTACCAAGACCTTCCAATACGGCAACCATCAGGTGACCCTGGAGACCGGCGAAATCGCCCGTCAGGCCGGCGGCGCCGTCATCGTGAAGATGGAGGACACCGTGTTGCTGGTGACGGCCGTCGCCGCCAAGAGCGCGCGCGAGGGCCAGGACTTCTTCCCGCTCACCGTGGATTACCAGGAGAAGTTCTACGCCGGCGGTCGCATCCCGGGCGGCTTCTTCAAGCGCGAAGGCCGTGCGACCGAGAAGGAAACGCTGATCTCGCGCCTGATCGACCGTCCGATCCGTCCGCTGTTCCCGGAGGACTACCGTAACGAAGTCCAGATCATCGCCACGGTGATGTCGATGAATCCGGAAATCGACGGCGACATCCCGGCCCTGATCGGTGCCTCGGCCGCGCTCGCGCTGGCCGGCACCCCGTTCCAGGGCCCGATCGGCGCGGCCAAGGTCGGTTACAAGAACGGCCAGTACCTGCTCAACCCGACCGCCGCCGAGCTGGCCGAATCCGAGCTCGAGCTCGTCGTCGCCGGCACCTCGAATGCGGTGTTGATGGTCGAATCCGAAGCCAAGATGCTGTCCGAGGACGTCATGCTCGGCGCGGTGATGTTCGGCCATCGCGAAATGCAGAAGGTCATCAACATCATCAACGAGCTCGTCGTCGAAGCCGGCACCAAGCCGTCGACGTGGGAAGCTCCGGCCAAGAACGAGGCGCTGATCGCCGCGCTGAAGGAAGCCGTCGGCGGCCAGCTCGCCTCCGCTTTCCAAGTGCGCGACAAGCTGCAGCGCCGCGACGCCATCGGCGCGATCAAGAAGGACGTGCTGCAGAGCCTCGCCGGCCGCGCCGAAGCCGACGGCTGGAGCACCTCGGAGCTGTCGAAGGAATTCGGCGAACTCGAGTACCAGACCATGCGTAACTCGGTGCTCGACACCAAGGTCCGCATCGACGGCCGCGCCCTCGACACCGTGCGTCCGATCGCTTCGCGCGTCGGCGTGCTGCCGCGTACCCACGGCTCCTCGCTGTTCACCCGCGGCGAGACCCAGGCCATCGTGGTCGCCACCCTCGGCACCGCGCGCGACGGCCAGATCATCGACGCCGTCTCGGGCGAGTACAAGGAACACTTCCTGTTCCATTACAACTTCCCGCCTTACTCGGTCGGCGAAGCCGGCCGCATGATGGGCCCGAAGCGTCGCGAAATCGGCCACGGCCGCCTCGCCAAGCGCGGCGTGCTCGCCGTGATGCCGACCATGGAAGAATTCCCGTACACCATCCGCATCGTCTCGGAAATCACCGAGTCGAACGGTTCGTCCTCGATGGCTTCGGTCTGCGGCAGCTCGCTGGCGCTGATGGACGCCGGCGTGCCGATCAAGGCGCCGGTCGCCGGTATCGCGATGGGCCTGGTCAAGGAAGGCGACAACTTCGTCGTCCTGTCGGACATCCTGGGCGATGAAGATCACCTCGGCGACATGGACTTCAAGGTGGCCGGCACTTCCGAGGGCATCTCGGCGCTGCAGATGGACATCAAGATCCAGGGCATCACCGAAGAGATCATGAAGGTCGCGCTGGGCCAGGCGAAGGCCGGCCGTCTGCACATCCTCGGCGAGATGGCTCACGCTCTCACCGAGTCGCGCACCGAGCTGTCCGAGTACGCGCCGCGTCTGCTGACCATGAAGATCCACCCGGACAAGATCCGCGAAGTGATCGGCAAGGGCGGCTCGACCATCCAGGCGATCACCAAGGAAACCGGCACCCAGATCGACATCCAGGACGACGGCACCATCGTCATCGCTTCGGTCAACGCCGCCGCCGCGCAGGCCGCGAAGGCGCGCATCGACCAGATCGTGTCCGACGTCGAGCCGGGCCGCATCTACGAAGGCAAGGTCGCCAAGATCATGGACTTCGGCGCCTTCGTGACGATCCTGCCGGGCAAGGACGGTCTGGTCCACGTCTCGCAGATCTCCAACGAGCGCGTCGAGAAGGTCAGCGACAAGCTCAAGGAAGGCGACGTGGTCAAGGTCAAGGTGCTGGAAGTCGACAAGCAGGGCCGTATCCGCCTGTCGATGAAGGCCGTCGAAGAAGGCGAGGGCGTCGTCGCCGAGTAATCGGCACGCGCAACGTCGGATTCGGGAAAAGCGGGCTTCGGCCCGCTTTTCTTTTGTGCGCCGTTTAGCTTCGCGCCTGCCGTGGAAGCAGCCGGCGACATACCGGCAGGCATTGCCTGGGGCCCGTCGCGGCGGATCGACTTGCGCCGGGCTCGCGGATGGGCTTCCATCGTGGTCGAACCCTGCCTCGACTGCGGTTCGACCAAAGGAGAACGCCGAGATGCGAAGGAAGCTGCTGTTAGGTCTGGCGATCGCGATGCTGGCCGCGCCCGCGACGGCGCAGCCGTCGTCAACGCAAGGCGGTGCACCGTCCTCCGTCGCGGCCGTGACGGCGCCGCCCATCGTCGACATGGACGTGGTGGTGGTTTCCGGCGTGCAGCCGGGGCCCGGCCTGTGGAAATTCCACAAGGGCGACCGCGTGTTGTGGATCCTGGGAACGCTGTCGCCGCTGCCCAAGGACATCACCTGGCTGTCGCGCGACATGGACGCGGCGATCGCGCAGTCGCAGCTCGCATTGCAGCCGCCGCGCCTGTCGGTCAGCGCCGATATCGGCCTGTTCGGGCGCCTGTCGTTGTTGCCTTCGATGCTGAAGCTGCGTAAGAACCCCGGCGGCGCGAAACTGCAGGATGTGCTGCCGGCGGACTTGTATGCGCGTTGGCAGGTGTTGAAGCTCAAATACATCGGCCGCGACAACAGCGTCGAGAACTGGCGGCCGCTGTTCGCGGCGAGCGAGCTGTATCGTGCGGCGCTGAAGAAAAGCGGTCTCGACGAAACCGGCATCGTCGGGCCGGCGATCCGCAAGGCGGTCGAGGCGGCCGGGATCGAAACGCGCTCCACCAGCCTGCCGCTCAAGGTCGAGGATCCCAAACAGACCCTCAAGGCCTTCAATGCGACCACGCTCGACGACGTGGCCTGCTTCCGCAAGACGCTGGACCGGCTCGAAACCGACCTGGCGATCATGACCACGCGCGCCAATGCCTGGGCCACCGGCGACATCGACGCGCTGCGTGCCTTGCCTTACGAAGATCAGCACGAGGCTTGTCTGAACGCACTGACCGGCGCGGGCTTCTCGCAGAAGCTCGGCATGGACGATGTCCAGGCGCAGATGGCCGAGCACTGGTATCGCGCCGTCGACGGCGCGCTGCAGGAACAGCCGGTGGTCTTCACCGTCCTGCCGATATCGCAGTTGCTCAAGGCCGACGGCGTCGTCGCCAAGCTGCAGGCCAAGGGCTTTGAGGTCGAGGCGCCGTAACCGGCCGCAAACGGTCCATTCCGGCGCCGGGAAGCGCCTGTCCGCTGCGCCGATGCCGCGGCCCATCCTAGAGCGATTTCATCGACCCAGGAGGACGCCGGCCGTTGCGAGCGGCCGGCGTCCTGCGCGCCATCAGTGTTCGAGCACGCTCACGCTGGTCACGTATTGCGAGTCGGCGGTCCACGGCGAAGGATTACCGACGCCGAGGCCGACCTGCAGGGTCTTGCCGGCGATGTTGCCGAGGTCGAAATAACGCATCGGCACCAGTGCGCCCGGGCACCAACTGCGCGGGTTGGTGGTGTTGTTGTTGCGGAAGATGCCCGGGTTGCCGCGCGGGCTGAACTGCTCGTAGCTCGCGCAATCGATCTTGGTGCTGAAGGTCGCGATCTGCGTGCCGTTGAGCTTCACCGCGATGTTGGTGTTGGTGTATTCCTGGCCGCCGCTGGAAGCGCCGTAGCCGGCGATGCTGACCGCGAGGGTGGCGATGCCCAGGTTGGCGGTGTGCGAGACCGTGGCGGTGGCGATGCTGTCGTCTTTTTCCGACGAGCGCGACAGCAGGCCGATCACGTCCGGGTCGCTGGCCGGCGTGAGCGCCTGGGTCGAGACCAACGCCAGCGAGTACTTGAAGCCGACTTCGGCGATCGCCGGGTCGGTCACGCCGTGCTGTTCGCAGGCATCGCCGCCGTATTGCGGATTGGCGCCGCCGCTGATGCCGACCCAGATGTCGCGGTCGGGATTGGCCAGCGCCGCGGCATACGGGTTCATCGGCGCATCCGGATACACCCGGGTCGCTTTCGCGCCCTGCCACATGTCGCTGAACGGCGAAATGAAGTCGGTGAAGGTCACCCGCGGCGTGTCGACGGTGGGGGCAATGCCCTTCGGCGTGCTGATGAAGAAGGCCGAGGCGAAGCGATCGTAGAGGTCGCACTGGGCGTGATAGACGATGCGCAGGGCGACGTCGTCGCCGATCTTGGCCTTCTCGGCGTCGCTGAGCTTGCGCGTGTACTCGGTGCCGCGCTTCCACATCAGTACGCCCGCAGGCGGCGTGTAGGTGGTCGGCTCGGTGCTGCGATAGATGCCGAACTGCGGCACCTGGTCGAGCACCTGCACCAGCTTCTCGGCGGCCGGCGGCGCGTCGTGGACCTCGAACTCGTAGATGCGCGCGGCGCTGTCGCTGCCCTGGGTCGGCGTGGCGATGTTGAGGCGGACGTAACGCGCGCTGGTCGCCGCGATCGGGTGCGTGCTGACGTTGGCGGTGTTGTTGCTCACGCTGACCGCGGTGCTCCAGGCGTTGCCGTTGGCCGAGGTCTGGATGTTGAAGCTCTTGCTGTTGAACGACGCCGGTTCGCCGCCGGCGCCGGCATGCTTGATCACGAAACTCGATATCGAACGGCTGGCGCCGAGATCGACTTGCAACCAACGGCTGCTGGCCGCAGAGCAGAACTTGTCGCTGTTGCCGCCGGCGGTGCTGCCGTTGAAAGCCTTCGCCGGCGCTTCGTTGGCGTTGCAGGCGGTCGAACCGGTGGCGGGTTTGTTCAAGGCGAGGTTGGCGGCCGAGGCGGTGCCGGCGAAGCCCAGGCACAGCAACAGGCTTGCGAACTGCAAACTCGTGAACTTCAGGCTAGTGAACTGCAGGCTCGTCAACGTCAGGCCTGCGTGCAGGCCCGGCCGGGGTGGAGCGCTCTGTCTCGATGGCATGAGGATGTCCTTGTCGGTGCGAGGGCGGCCGGCTCGACGATCGTTGCCGCGTAGGGCTGCGACAGGGGACGACTGGAACTGGCCAGGAACGGCGGGGCGCCGCCGCGACGGGGACCGACCGGAACGGTTTAGATCGATCCAATTGCGAGATTAGTAGAACGCGGCAGCGCACAACCCGGGCCTGCGCCCGTGCGGAGGGCGATTTAAGAGCAGCCGTCCGCAGTTTCGGATCGCGCTTCGATCGAGTGGGGTGCAACCAGCGCCGCCAACGCTTGGACGAGGCCGATCGCACCAGGCCGATCACGCTAGGCCGATCGCGCTAGGCGGCTCGCGCCGGGCATGGCAGGATCGCGCCGATGAGCAACAGCCCCGATGCCACGACTTACCTGCGCGACCTCGCGCGCCTGCGCCGCGTGCGCGACCGCATCGACCGCGAGTACGCGCAGCCGCTCGACGTCGAGGCGCTCGCCCAGGGCGTGAGCATGTCGGCCGGGCATCTGAGCCGGCAGTTCCGCGCCGCTTACGGCGAGTCGCCGTATTCGTATCTGATGACCCGGCGCATCGAGCGCGCGATGGCCCTGCTGCGCCGCGGCGACCTCAGCGTCACCGAGGTCTGCTTCGAAGTCGGCTGCTCATCACTGGGCACCTTCAGTACGCGTTTCGCCGAACTGGTCGGTGTGCCGCCCAGCGTCTATCGGCGCGAGGCGGCACAGGCAGGCGACGGGCTGCCGGCGTGCGTGGAGAAGCAGGTGACGCGGCCGGTCCGGCAACGCGAAACCCCGGAGGCGGGCAGCGCCTGAGGTCGTGGGCGCTTGGTTCCTGATGGATCGTACGTCGCCGACCGCAGCCGCTTGGTCGCGGCTCGCGCCGCTCCTACTCCTGCCGCTTCCTACTCCAGAGTAGGAAGGTCAGTGGGTGTGGTAGATCTTGCTGAGGATCTTCCACTCGCCGCCGACCTTCAGCAGTTGGAACAGGTCGCTGTAGCGCGCGCCGTTCCACTGATCGGATTCGACCCGTGCCTGCGCGATGGTGCCGACGATCTCGATCGAGACGATCTGCGCTTGCAGTTGCTTGGCCGCGGGCGCGCTGTCGATGTAGTCGAACAGGCTGCGGATCGGGCCGCCGCTGATGCTGCCGTCGGCCGCGAGGCCGTGGATGCTCGCTTGCGGCAGGAACGCCGTGCGCATGAGCTCGCTCTTGCCCTGGCGGCCGGCCTCGACATAGCGGTCGAGAACCGTGCGCACGGCGGCATAGTCTTGCGGAGAGGCCGTGGCTACGAGCTTGCTCGCTTCCGGCGCGGGCGAGGGCGCGGCTTGGTCTTTTGCTGCGGCGCTGCACCACGGCAGCAGCAGGACAAAAGCCGATGCCAGCATCAACAGTCGTGCCGGCCTTGCATCGTCTGTGTGGCGCATGGTTCGACCTTTGGTGGGCCTGCTGTGGCGGGAATGCTGTGTGGTGGGCCTGCTGTGATGGGCATGTCCCCTGGGCTGCGGCGGCTCCGGCTCGCGTGCTTGCGCCGGGTCATCCATCGCGCGTTCGCGGAATATAGCCGCATTCGGGCATGGCGGCGGCCACGCTCGACGAACGGCGGTACAGGCCGCCGCCGCGCGGACGCTTGTCGGCAGGGGCAGCGCGGCAAGGACTCGGCGTAGCGACGCCGGTCCCCGCGGGTAGCGTTTTCCGCTACCTCGCCGATCCCTGCGCCGGCCAACCCCGGCACTGCTACATTCCGGGCGTCCCTTTATGGAGCGGTGGCCATGGCCTCGGGAAGTCTGGAACTGGAGGGTTTCGTCCGCGAAGCCTTGTTGCGTGGGCAATCGAAGGAGGCGACCGCACAGGCGCTGGCGGCGGCGGGCTGGAGCGCCGAGCAGACCCGCGGCGCGCTCGACGCCTATGCCGACGTCGGCTTCGTGTTGCCGGTGCCGAAGCCGCGCGCCTCGTTGTCGGCGCGCGAGGCCTTCGCCTATCTGGTGATGTTCACCACCCTGTACTTCGTCGCCTACCACCTCGGCAGCCTGTTGTTCGATCTGATCAACATCGCCTGGCCGGACGCCGCCGACAACGGTTACGAGTTCTGGCGCAAGAGCGTCGACGACTCGCTGCGCTGGTCGGTGTCGGCGCTGGTGATAGCCTTCCCGGTGTTCGCCTTCGTCGCCCACCGGGTCGCCCAGGACGTTGCGCGGCATCCGATCAAGCGCCTGTCGCCGGTGCGTCGCTGGCTGACTTACCTGACCTTGTTCATCGCCGCGACGGTGTTGATCGGCGACATGACCGCGTTGGTCTACAACCTGCTCGGCGGCGAGCTGAGCCTGCGTTTCGTGCTCAAGGTGTTGGTGGTCGCGACGATCGCCGGCAGCGTATTCGGTTACTACCTGTGGGACCTGCGTCGCGAGGAGAGCCAGGCATGAGCGCACCGGTCGGACGTTGGCTGCTGATCGCAGCCGCAGTGGCGATCGCGGCGGCGGTGACGGCGGCGATCGTGGTCATGGGCGGCCCAGGCTCGCAGCGCGAGGCCAAGCTCGATCAGCGCCGCACGCAGGAGCTGGACCGGATCAACGACGAGGTGCGCGACTATTGGAAACAGCAGGCGCGCCTGCCGGCGGATCTGCCGAGCCTGGCGAACCAACCGGGCGTGGCCCTGAGCACGGTCGATCCGGTTACCGCCGCGCCTTACCGCTACCTCGCCGGCGAGGCCGGCCGCTTCCGCCTGTGCGCGAGCTTCGCCACCGACACCGGGCGCGAGGATGCCGAGCGTCGAGCTACGAACGAATGGCATCCGCGCAGTTGGCGTCATCCGGCCGGCGAGCACTGTTTCGAGCTCGACGCTTCCAAGCCCGAGAACTGAGCCGGCGGCGACCGCATGCCGGCCGTCGCGCGCTCAGCCGCGGTCGGGCTGCGGCTGGGTATTCGACGGCAGACGCACTCCGAGCAGGTCGCCCAGGCCGACGCGGCGCAGGAACTCGGCGCGGATGCGGTCGCCGACCGCACTGACGACGTCGCAACCGTCGCCGGCCGGGTCGACGTGCACGCGGAACGGACGCCGGCCGTAAGGGCTCGCGACGATATCGACGATGGCCTCGGCGACGCTGGCGACGTCGGCATCCTCGGGCACGGTGCCGGCGAGTTTGCCCAGGATCTCTTCGCCGAAACCGGCGGCGATGCCGGCCTCGTAGTCGGCGTTGCGCGCGCTGTCGGCCGGCGTGCCCGAATTCAGGAAGTGATGGGTGCCCGAGGTGAACGCACCCGGCATCACGATGGAAGTTTCGATGCCCCAGCGCGCGAGTTCGCCGGCATAGCTGACCGCCAGCGAATCCATCGCCGCCTTCGCGGCGAAATACGGGGCGAGATAAGGCGGGGTGCCGCCGCGCACGCTGCTGCTCGACACCCACAGCAGCAAGCCGCGGCCTTGTGCGCGCAACTGCGGCAGGGCGGCGCGATTGACGCGCTGGCTTCCGATCACGTTGGTGTCGTAGAGCTGCGCGTACTGCTCGGGCATGAACGCTTCGGCCGGGCCGAAGGCCATGTGGCCGGCGTTGTGGATCAGCACGTCGAGGCGGCCATGCGCGGCGACCACGTGCGCGATCGCGGCGTCGGCGGAGGCCTGCGAGGCGATGTCGAGTTCGAGTTCACGCAGGTCGACTCGGTGCTCGCGGGCATAGGCGCGGGCGGCCTCGACCTGGACGGCGTTGCGGCCGGCGGTGTCGCGCATGCTGGCGTAGACGGTATGGCCGGCGTCGGCGAGCGCGCGCGCGGCGAGGGCGCCGAAACCGCTGGAGGCGCCGGTGACGAGAACGATCTGCTGGTTCATGGCAAAGCTCCGCTGACGGGCGTCGTCGACGCCCGGGATGAAGGGGATGGGTAGCGGGAGACGGCGCGGCGAAGACCGCGCCGCCGACGATCAGAAAACGTAGCCGCCGTTGACGCGCAGCACCTGCGAGTTCACCCAACTGCCGTCGAGGCCGGCGAGGAAGGACACGGCCGCGGCGATTTCCTCCGGCGTACCGAGGCGTTCCAGCGGCGCCAGACCGCGGAAGTGGGCGATCTGTTCTTCGCTCTTGCCGTGCAGGAACAGCTCGGTGCCGACCGGGCCCGGGGCGACCGCATTGACGGTGATGTGGCGGCCGCGCAGTTCGTTGGCGAGCACGTGCACCAGGCCTTCGACGCCGGCCTTGGAGGCGATGTAGGGGCCGTAGGTCGGGAAGGCCTTGCCGATCACGCTGGTCGACAGGGCGACGATGCGGCCGCCGTCGCGCAGGTGCTGCGCGGCCAGGCCGAGCACGACGAAGCTGCCGCGCAGATTGGTGGCGATGACGCGGTCGAACTCGGCCAGGTCGCCGCCTTGGATCGGCACGTACGGCATGATGCCGGCGCTGTTGACCACCGCGTCGAGGCGGCCGTAGGTCTGCAAGGCGAGGGCGAACACGCGCTCCATCGCGACGGGATCGGCGACATCGCCCTGGGCGGCGATGGCCTGGCCGCCGGCGTCGCGGATCTGCGCGACCACGGCCTCTGCCGCGGCGGCGTTGCCGGCGTAGTTGACGACGATCGCGTAGCCGTCGGCGGCGAGGCGCAGGGCGATGGCGCGGCCGATGCCGCGCGAGGCGCCGGTGACGAGGGCGGTCTGGGTCTGGACGGGCTGGGTGGACGACATGGCTGGACTCCAGGTTGGGCGGCGGTGGCGGGATGCCAGGGTTCCGCGGTGGAGGCAGTCTGCTGATTGTCTTGGGTTGGATAAACCAGGCTGGATTGGCAATACAATTCAATAATTGCCAATAATGGCCGCCGTCGGCCGCCCTGAGAGCCCGCCATGGACCGCTTCGAGGCCCTGCGCTTGTTCACCCGCATCGTCGAACTGGGCAGCTTCACCCGCGCCGCCGGCGTGCTCGACCTGCCCAAGGCCACCGCGACCCATGCGATCAAGGAGCTGGAGGCGAGCCTGGGCGTGCGCCTGCTCGAACGCACTACGCGCCAGGTGCGGCCGACCCTCGACGGCCAGGCCTATTACGAGCGCTGCGTGCACATCCTGGCCGAACTCGACGATGCCGATTCGGCGCTGCGCTCGGTGGCGAGCAATCCGCGCGGCACCTTGCGCCTGGACCTGCACGGCTCGCACGCGACCGGCATCATCCTGCCGCGCATCGACGAGTTCCGCGCGCGTTATCCGCATATCGACCTGGCGATCAGCAGCGGCGACCGCCTGGTCGACCTGGTGCGCGAGGGCATCGACTGCGTGGTGCGCGCCGGCAACCCGCGCGACTCGTCGTTGATCGCCAAGCGTTTGGCGGTGATGCCGGAGGCGACCTGCGCGAGCCCCGACTATCTGGCGTATTTCGGCACCCCAAAGCATCCGGACGAATTGTCCGCGCACCAGTCGGTGGGGTTTTTTTCCAGCAACCGCGATGTGCGCTATCCGTTCGAGTTCATCGTCGACGGCGAATTGCGCGAGGTGCCGCTGAATTCGTGGATCTCGGTCAACGAAGCCGAATGCTATGTCGCCGCGGCCTTGCGCGGCTGCGGATTGATCCAGTTGCCGCGGCATCACATCGAACCGCATCTGCGCGATGGCCGCCTGGTGGAAGTGTTGGGCGACTACCGCAGCCCGGGCGTGCCGGTGTCGGTGTTGTATCCGCAGCATCGGCAGCTGTCGCCGCGGGTGCGGGTGTTCGTCGACTGGGTGTCGGTGCTGTTCGCGGAGAAGTTCGGGGCGGAGTAGTGGGGGGGGCGCTGCAACAGCAACAGCAAATCCCCCCTGGCCCCCCTTTTCCAAAGGGGGGAAGAGGTATGGGGATCGGATTAGGGCGGGGTGATTACGCAGCGAGCGCTGGTGCTTAGCCCCCTTTGCAGAAGGGGGCGGCGCCCGACAGACATCGGTGAAGACCGCGAAGGCAGAGCGCGGGGGATTTGCTCTTGCTCGCCCCACGCGAAGAAGCAACGTCCCTCAGCCAGCGCGCGGACGGTCCGGCGTCAATCCACCAACTGCCGCATATACCGCAGCAAACGCTCGAGCAAATCCGGATCGTCCACCGCCGCCGGTTTCGTCGCCGGTTTGTACAGCCGGCGCAGCTCCGGCTGCGGTTTCGCCAGCGTTCCGAATTCGCGCATGATCCCGAGCGGCGCATAGCCGGTATAGCCGGGAAATACCGTCGCAAGGTCGGTGTTGCCCATCCGCCGCACCAGGATTTCCGACAGCACCTGGCGATGGTCGGTGGTCACCGGCACGTCGCCGAAATGCGGCGACAGGATTTCCGGATCGAGCCCGGACCAGGTGCCGTAGAAACGCCGGCCGTTGACCGGGCCGCCGAGCACCAGCACCGGATTGCCATAGCCGTGGTCGGTGCCGCCGTTGGCGTTGGCGCGCACGCGCCGACCGAACTCGGATTGCACCACCACGGTCACGCGCGAGGCATGTCCGCTCGCGTCGAGTGCGGCATAGAACGCCGACAAGGCCTGCGAGAGTTCGGCGATCTTGTTCTGGTAGTAGTGATAGCCGCTGCCGGCCGTGCCCTGGCCGTCGTGCGTGTCCCAACCGCCGAGGTCGAGCGTGGCGTAGTGCAGGCCGAGGTCGAACTGGATCGACTGGGCGATGGTCCACAGTTGCTGGGCGAAGCCGCTGCTCGGCCAGCCCGCCGGCGGCGCGCTGTAGGACTGGCGCGCGATCACCTGCAAGGCGCGGTCGGCGCGTTGGCCGCCGAGTTCGAGCGCGGTCGTTCCGGCCCACAGGCTGGCCAGGGTTTCGTTGACGCCGCGGAAGCCGACCGGCGAATCGGGCCGCGCGGTCTGCCACGACCAGGCGCCGGCGTTGAGGGCGAAATCGTTCGGGCTGGCCATGGTCAGCGCCTGCACCGAAGCCAGCAGCCCAGCCGGTTGCCGCGAAGCGACGCCGAGCGCCGGCAGTTTTTCCGCGCCGCTCAGGTTCGGCTGGGTGTTCATCGCACGGGTCAGCCAACCGCTGCCGATGCCTTGCTGCCCGGGCGTGCCCAGGTCGATGTAGAGCTGCGCATCGAAGTGGCTGCGGGTCACGCTGGTGGCGAGTCCGCAGCCGTGCACGATGGCCAGGTGCCCGGCGTTCCACAGATCGCGCAGGCCGCTCGCGGACGGATGCAAGCCGAAGCCGGTGGCGGCGCCGGTGCCGAGCGTCAACGGCAAGGCGCCGTAGGTGCCGGTCGCGGCGATCGACAGATTCGGTCGCGCCTGCTCGTAGAAACTGCGGTCGTCGCCGCTGATCGGCACGACCAGGTTGAGGCCGTCCAGGCCGCCGCGCAGGAACAGGTGCACGACGGTGTCGTGGCTATTGGCGGCGGCGAAGGCGGGGTTGGCGAACAGCAGGGCGGGGCCACCCACCGCACCGGCGGTGACGGCGGCGGTGCCTTTGAGAAACTCGCGTCGGGTCAGCGTCATGTCGGCGGCCTGCTAGCGGCTGAGGAATTCGGGCGACATCAGGATCAGCGACACCATGCTGCGCAATCGGTCCTGGTTGTAGTGGCGCTTGAGGTCGCTCGCCGCCCAGGTGTTGGTGTCGGTGACCACGTAAGTGAGCGGGTCGCCGTTCTGGGCCATGAAGGCGATCAAGGTCTGGCGCCGCGCCGCGGTCGGCAGATAGCCGAGGATGCGCTTGCACCAGAAATCGACCAGCTTGGTCGGCGTCCACGACGGTACCTTGCTGCGCGTGGTGGCGAGGATCGGCGCCATCGGCACGCCGCCGTCCTGGGTTTCGGTGATCCAGTTGAGGATCTTCCAGGTCATCGCATAACTGCCCGAACCCGACCACGCAGCCTGGGTGTCGGGATAGCCGTTCGGCGCCGGCCATTCGTAGGGCGCGTGGCCGGTGAAACCCATGCGCCAGGCGAACTCGTCGCTCTTGGGCGTGCCGACTGCAATCGTCCAATCGCTGCCGAGCGTGCGCATCGCCGCGGCCACGGCTTCGAACGGGCGCCGCGACTTCAGGCCCCAGGCCTGCGCGAACGCGCTCGACAAGACGATGTGGCGCACCGTCAGCGCGATCTGATCGGGGCTGCGCCAGTTCTGGCGGAAGATCGCCGCCGCACTGGTCACGAGAGCCGCGCTGGGCGTGTCGCTGACGAAGCGGCGGATGAGTTTCTTGCAGATGAAGCGGGCCACGCCGGGGTGGCTGGCGAGGCGGTCGAGCACGTCGCGCCCGTCCTTCAGCGCCGGCTGCTCGGGATAGAGCATGCGGCCGAGCAGGAACTTCGGGCCGGCGTCGTGCCAGGCCTGGCGATAGACGAAGCTGCCGTCGTTCTCGGTCGGGTACTGCCAATGGCCGTTCTTGATCGACCAGCCGGTGAAGGCCGAGGCGGTCTCGTAAACGTCGATGTCGGTGTAGCCGGCCGGGTAGGTCGGGTCTTCGGCATCGGGCGGAACCTGGAACGGGTCCATGAAACCCAGGTAATGCTCGGCGCCGAGCGTATGCAGTTCCAGCAACTCGCGGGCGAAGTTTTCGTTCGGGCCGGCGCGGGTGTTGGAGGCGTTGTCGAGGTAGTAGAGCATCGAGGTGCTCTTGGCGACTTCCTCGAGCATCGCGCGGAAATTGCCGAAGGCATGCGGGCGCAATACGTCGCGCTGGTAGTGCACGTAGACCGGGCCGGCGTCATAGTCGCTGGCGGTGACGTTGAAATGGTCGTGCCAGAAATTGACCATGACCTCGCGCAACTGGCGCTTGGAATGCACCGCGCGCACCAGCGCTGCGCGCTGCGCCTCCCAGGCCGGGCGCATGCGCACTTCGTAGGCCGGGTTCGGCTTGACGTGGTCGGCCCATAACTGGGTCAGCGATTTGCCCAGGGTGGTGTAGCCGGCGTTGAGCAAACGCGTCTCGACCGCGCTGTCGTCGATGTTGGCCCAGTCCAACTGCCAGTCGACGTAGTTCGCCAGCCGCTGCGTATCGGTGGTGCCGAGCGCGTTGAACTCGCTGATCGATTGCGCGGTGGCGCCGTAGCTGAGGCTGGCGAGCGCGCGCACCACGAACGGAGGACGCGGCAGGTCGAGCGGCGAAACCAGCATCGGCGAGGCCTGCACGTCGGGCGCGGCGCTCAGCGTCGCGTCGAGTTTGGCGCGCGCGGCTTTCGACGGCGTGCTGCGTCCGAGCGTGCCGTAACGATCCTGCAGTCGAGTGCGGATCGCGGCCTGTTCGGAGGCGGTTATCGAGCGGGTCATCGGCGCGCTCCTGTCATCGGTCGTGTCGGGGAGCGCGAGCTTATGTCGGCCGGCAAGCCGCAAAGTCCCGGTTGCGTCACAGATCAATGTGTCGTGGGATGCGCTGCGTCACTGTTCGAATGCGCACAGTCCACGGCGAATTCACCACGATGGCGCAGTTATCCCCATCAACGTGCGAATGGTCACGCAGATAACGAGCATCGATCGAATCGCATTGCGTGCGGCTTTGCCGATTCTGTCGATTTGCCGACGCCATGTTCACGAGCGGCTCGCATCGGCTTCGTGCGCAAGCGCACATCGCCGTTTCGACGGGCTCGGCAGGCTCTGCGTCGCAAAGCAAATTCCCGGTCGCCATATGCAGATGCAGCGCCTTCATTTCTGTGTGTGCTGCATAGCAACAAAGATGAATCGAACGCCAGTCGCCAGTGTTCGGGGATCGCAACACCCGGCGGCTCGGCCCACCCCTCTGCCAAGGATTCCCCATGCACGCTGTCCTGCGGCTGCAACGCCGACCGCTTTCCGTCGTTCTCGCTTTGGCGTTGCCCATGATGGCCGCGTCCGCTGTCCAGGCCGCGGACGCACCGCCCGCCGACCAGGCCGCGACCAATCTCGAACAAGTCGTGGTGACCGGTTCGCGCATCCCGCGTGCGACCCTGGAAGGGCCGTCGCCGGTGACGATCATCAGCAAGGAGGAAATCGACGCGCAGGGCTATCGCAGCGCTTTCGATGCGATCAGCGCGCTGACCCAGAACACCGGCTCGGTACAGGGCGAGGATTTCGGCAATACCTTCACGCCGGCGGCCAACACCATCAACCTGCGCGGCTTCGGTCCCAACCACACCCTGGTGCTGGTCAACGGCCGGCGCCTGGTCGATTACCCGCTGGCCTATGAAGGCTCGGTCAACGTCGTCAACCTCGCCAACATCCCGACCGCGTTGATCAAGCGCATCGAAGTGCTGGCCGGCGGCGCCTCGGCGATCTACGGCTCGGACGCAGTGGCCGGCGTGGTCAACATCATCCTCAAGGACAAGTTCGAAGGCACCGAAGTCAACGTGCGCGTCGGCGGCACCGAGCAAGGCGGCGGCCAGAATCAGCGCCTGCAGGTGGTCAGCGGGCTGTCGGGCGACAAGTTCGACGCGGTATTCGGCATCGAGCTGCTGCATCGCGAAGCGATCTGGGGCGATCAGCGCGACTTCATGGATTCCTTGCTCGACCAGCCCTCCGGCACGGCATTGTTGCCGACCCAGGTGGCGTTCCGGCGCAACGCCCAGAGCAATGGCTTCATCGATCCGGGCGCGGCCTGCGATGCGGTCTCGGGGCTGTACCACGGCTCGGTGCAGCGCACGCGCAATCCGCGCCAGGGCTGGTACTGCGGCAGCAACGAGGCCTCGCCCGCGTTCTGGACCGTGCAAACCCAGAAGAAGAACGCCGATGCCTACGGCTCGCTGACCTGGCGGCTGAGCGACCGCACCGAGGTGTTCGCCGACCTGCAGCTGGGCATCTCCAGCATCGAGAACAACACCCGCGCGCCGAGCTGGACTTCGGACAACAATTATTTCTACAACCAGGCCAGCGGCCTCAACGAAATCTGGTACCGCCGCATCGCCCCGGAAGAGATCGGTTCGGCGCACGCCAACAACAATCGCTTCCTCGAACGCTCCTGGGCGTTCACCACCGGCCTGCGCGGCAGCTTCGGCGAGTCGGGTTGGGACTTTGAGGTCGCCTACAACCGCGGCCGCTACGAGAACCGCACCAAGCGCCGCCAGTTCCTGAAAGGCATCAACGAGTTCTACCTCGGCCCGCGCCTGGGCACGCGCAATGGCATCGGCGTATACAACCCCGATCCCTCGCGCCTGTACCAACCGCTGACTCCGGCCGACTACCAGCGCCTGACCGGCTTCTACGAAAGCGAAAACGCCGCCTGGATCCAGAACCTCAGCTTCACCGTCAACGGCGACCTGTTCGAGCTGCCGGCCGGCACGGTCGGCTTCGCCGGCGTGCTCGAAGCCGGCAACCAGGGCTATAGCAACCGCCCCGATGCGCGCCTGGGCGACGGCACGTTCTGGAACACCAGCTCGGGTACGCGTGCCGAAGGCGAGCGCGACCGTTATGCGATCGGCGCCGAGATCAACGTGCCGATCTTCAGCACCCTGACCGCATCGGCGGCGGCGCGCTACGACGAGTTCCGCTTCGCCGGGCGCAAATCCGGCAAGGGCACCTGGAACATCGGCCTCGAGTACCGCCCCTTCGACAGCCTGCTGCTGCGCGGCAGCGCCTCGACCAGTTTCCGCGCGCCGGACATGAACTATATCTTCGCTGCGGAAACGCGCGGCTATAACCCGGGCATGACCGACTACTGGCGTTGCCGCACCGCCGGCCAGCCTTACGACAATTGCGATTACTCGGGGCTGGCGATCGATTACACCAGCGCCGGCAACCGCGACCTGAAGCCGGAAAGCGGCAAGTCCTACGGCTTCGGCCTGGTCTGGTCGCCGTCGGAACGCTTCGACGTTTCACTGGATTACTACAGCATCCGTCTCGAGGACGAAGTCACCAACCTCAGCAGCAGCCGCATCCTGCGCGAGGAGGCCGATTGCCGTCTCGGCGCGACCGTCGGCGGCGAGAGCCGCGACATCAACTCGCCGCTGTGCCAGAACGCGCTGAGCCGCGTGCTGCGCAACCCGGCCGATGCCGCGGTGCAGCCGAACCAGGTTCGCCGGGTGCTGATCAATGCGATCAACGCCGCCTCCGAACGCACCGACGGCATCGACCTGAAGACCAACTTCCGTTGGAACGCCGGCCGCTACGGCGACTTCAGCAGCCGCCTGGGCTACACCCTGGTGCTCAAGCACGATTACCAGCAGTTCTCCGACGACGAGAAGACCGATCGCCGCGATTCGCTCGACGCGACCGATTGGCGCAGCAAGATCAATGCCGGTGTGACCTGGAACATCGGCCCCTGGAGCTCGAACCTCGTCGCCCTGCGCTACGGCAGCCTGCCCAACAGCGACGGCAGCGGCCGCATCGCGCCGTACACGCGCTACAACGGCAGCGTTTCGTATCGCTTCAACGACCGCGGTTCGATCGCCTTCATCGTCAACAACCTGCGCGATTCCAAGCCGCCGGCGGACCGCAGCGGCGGCGGCTGGCCGTTCTATCCGGTCGGCAACTACGACCCCTACGGCCGTCAGTTCTGGTTGGAGCTCGACTACCGTTTCCGCTGAGGAGGCGGCACAGGCGCGAGGCCTGTATCGACAAAGAGAAAGCGGGCCTCGGCCCGCTTTCTCTTAATCGGCGGACGTGGCCGAGCCTGCGCTCAGAACGGCCCGTTGATCGCCAGCGAGCGGCTCAGCGTCTTGGCCTCGCCGGTGGCCAGGTTGGTGTAGGTCACGTTGATGATGTCGGAGATCGCCATGCCGCCGCGGTATTGCTGGCTGCAGCGCGAAGTGGTGCAGGGCAGCACCAGGCCCAGTTCGGTGGTCCAGACATAACTGTAGCTGCCGGCCGGCAGATTGCGGATCTCGAACGCGGCGGTGTAGCTGCTGGCCGGATAGAACGAGGTGCAGCGGCCGAAGTTGCCCACCGGCGGTTGGTCGTTGGGGCTGACGAAGCAATACAGCACCGGCCCGGTGATGGCTTGGGGGGCGATCTGCTGCGCGGCTGCCGGCGCGAATGCGGAGGCGGCGACCGCGGCGGCGACGAGCGCGCTGCCGAACAGGGTGTTCATGAGAGCCAATCCCTTTGATTTCATGAGGTCCGTTCCTGAAGTGGCCAGACGATTCTGGCCAGGCCGAGGATAACGCGCGGATATCGGGCGGGGCCGCGGGCTGTCGGAACTGACAGGGCCGTCACGAGTCCCCGCCGCGGCCGCGGGCCGCGGCTGCGACCGGATGACGCAGGCTCCGGGGCGGCCCGCGGGCGCATTGGCGCGGATGCGATAATCGCCGCTCCCGCTCCGTGGACTCCGCCTTTGCTGCACCTGCTGATCTACCTGCGATACATGGCGGTGGCCGGGCAGATGCTCACGGTCGCCTATGTCGTCGAGCGCTTGAATCTGCCGATTCCGGCCCGCCCCTTGTTGGCGATTTCGGCCGGCCTGCTGGCCTTCAACGTCCTCAGTCATGTGTGGTGGCTGCGCCATCGCAACGCCGGCGCGCGCGCGTTGATCCTGCAGTTGCTGGTCGATCTGCTGGCCTTGACCGCCTTGCTGTATTTCTCCGGCGGCCCGGCCAACCCCTTCGTGTCGCTGTACCTGGTGCCGGTGGCGGTGGCGGCGATCGGCCTGGAAATCGCGCCGATGCTCGGCCTGACCGTGCTGACCGCGGCGCTCTACACCTGGCTGCTGCAACACCATGTGCCGCTGCCGCACGTCCACGGCGGCGATTTCGAGCTGCACGTGACCGGCATGTGGGTCAATTTCCTGCTCTCGGCGGTGATCATGGGCGTGGTCCTGAGCCGCTTCATGAGCATCGTGCGCGACCAGCGCCGCCGATTGTCGGAAGCGCGCGAACGCGCGATCCGCGACGAGTCGTTGTCGGCGCTGGGTTCGCTCGCCGCCGGCACCGCGCACGAACTCAATACGCCGCTGGCGACGATGAGCCTGTTGGTCGACGACTGGATCGCGAGCGACGCGCCGCCGGCGCGCGAGGACGTCGAACTGCTGCGCGGCCAACTCGCGCATTGCCGCGACCATGTGCGCGCACTGGCCGAGATGGCGCGCCGTGGCGCCGCCGGCGAAGCCACTGTCGAAGACGCCGACCGTTTCGTCCACGCCTGCGTCGATCGCTGGCGTTTGCTGCGGCCGAATGCGACCGCGGTGTTCCGCGGCGGCGCGGCCGATCGCGAAGTACGCATCGACGCGGCCTTGCCGCAGGCGCTGATCAACCTGATCAACAACGCCGCCGACGCCAATGCCGCGCGCGGCCGCGACGAGCCGGTCGAGGTCGCCACGCAGGTGCGCGAGGGCTGGTTGGTGGTGACGATCCTCGACCGAGGCGCCGGCCCCGCCGGCATCGCCGCGCGCCCGCGCCACGACAGCGAGGGGCCGGGGCTCGGCATCGGCCTGATGATTTCCAAGGCCAGCATCGAACGCAGCCGCGGCCGCGTGCGCCAATTCGAACGCGAGGGCGGGGGCTGCGTCACCGAAGTCGATCTGCCGTTGACCAGGGCGCCGGCATGAGCCTGCCCGCACGCATGCTGTTGATCGACGACGACCTGGCCTTCTGCCAGGTGCTGGCGCGCTTGCTGCAGCGTCGCGGCGTCGAAGTGCAGGCGCGCCACGATGCGGCGAGCGCGTTGGCGGCGCTGGACGAGTTCGCGCCCGAAGGCATCCTGCTCGACCTCAAGCTCGGCGCCGACAACGGCCTGCTGTTGATCCGCGCGCTGCGCGAACGCTGCCCGCAGGCGCGGATCGTGCTCGCGACCGGCTACGCCAGCATCGCCACCGCGGTCGATGCGATGCGGCGCGGTGCCTGGAACTACCTGCCCAAGCCGTTCGACATCGAAGCGTTGGCGCAGTCGTTCGAGTCGCCCGCGGCCGAAGCGCCGCCGCCCGAACCGCCGCTCGACCCGCCGTCGTTGAGGCGCCAGGGCTGGGAACACGTGCAGCGCGTCTTGGCCGAATGCGGCGGCAACGTCTCCGCCGCCGCGCGCGTGCTCGGCGTCGACCGGCGTACCCTGCAGCGGCGCCTGGCCAAGCGGCCAGTGCGCGAGCGTTAGCCGCGACGAATCCGCAAGACGCGGCGTCTGCAAAGGGTAGGAGCGGCGCGAGCCGCGACCGCGCCAATGCGGGCGGCTTCGTCAGCAATCTTTCGCAAAGAAGCTTCGGCTACGACCTCTTGCATGATGCAACGCCGGCTCTGCGGCGGCGCGGTCGCGGCTCGCGCCGCTCCTACCCTTGAAGCGGTGAGGCGCTACCGGGTGGCGACGGGCTTATAGCGCTGCAACCAATACGCGGTGCGTTCGAGGTAATACTCCGGCGTGCGCGGCGCGTAATCCAGATACTCGAAGGCCGCGTGCTTGAACGCGACGGCCGGTTCGATCTGGGTGCCTTCGTGCCATTCGTTGAACGAGGTGATGCCGATGAACGGCGCGCCGCTGTCGATCGCCGCCTCGAACATCGCGTCGTAATAGCGGCCGCCGTCGCGCTCCTTCGTGTTCTTGGCATTCCAGGGGCGCACGCGGGTGTCGATATAACCCGGGCCGACCGAGGGAACGAACAGCTTGCCGTGTTGCTTGGCCCAACGCTGCAACTCCGGCCAATGCTCGGGCGTGGCGCCGTAGCTGAAGCCGCGGCTGGCGAAATAGGTGTAGAAGCCGTCGAAGCCGGAGTGCTCGAAGAAGGCGTGCTCGTCGGCGCCGACCCACAGCCCGAGCACGTCGGCGTCGAAGGCGGTGCCGCGGATGCTGTCGGCGCCGTCGCGGCCCAGCACCTGCGCCCAGTCCTTGGCGTCGATGACATAAGAGTCGTAGACGAAGAACAGCGGGCGTTTGCTGTCCGGATCGCGATAGAAGGCCGGGTGCGCGCCGAAGGTCTCGACCAGATAGCGGATCGAGGCGCGCGCGTCGGTGGCAGTCTTTCGCGCGGCCGGCTCGATCTGGAAACAGATGCGCAGGCCGTGACGCTGCGCGGCTTCGAACAGCGGGCGCAGGCTCTTGTAGCTCGGGTCGTCGACGCCGAGCCAGGTCACCGCGATCACGCCGATCCGCGCCGAGGCGATCATCGCCATGTGGCGCTCGATCACCGCCGGGTCGGCGCTGCTGTATTCGCCGAGTTGCGGATAAAAATTGGCCGAGATGTCGCCGTTGCCGGGCAGGCGCTTGGTCGTCCGGTCGCGGTCGTTCTCGCGCAGCACATCGTGCGCCCAATGCAGCGGCGCGCCGTCGAGCGTCGGGCTGCCGTACCAGTTGTAGTAGAAGGCGATCGCGCGTGGATTCAATGCCTGTGACGCATCCGCCGCCGAGGCGAGCAGCGGCGACAGCAGCGCGACGATCGACAACAGGCAACGCAATAAGGACAGGCGCATGGACGAGTAGGGCAGCGATGGTGGCCCGACTATAGGACGCCGCGCGCGTTGCGCCCAGCGGCCTCGCAGCGGCAGCGGGCGGTTTTGGCATTGTCGGAATCGTCGAAATGCATCGGGTCCCCGATGATTTCACTGCTGCGCTCGCCGACACGTCGTCCAGGGCGAATATTTTTCGATTCGTTTGGAATTTTTTGGATGGCCGGACGGTCGCGCTGCAAGCCCGGCCGCCTGGCCTCGGCCGAACCCTGCCACGGCGCAAGCCGCGACCGCCGTCTCAGGCCGTGGCAGCGCATCGCCGGCGCGGACCGGTGCGCATCGCTTTCTGTGATGCCACTCAACGTCGCCGGCGGAACGCCGTTCGTATTCACGTGGACGCCGCCCCGGCGCGGGCGCAGTGTCGGTAGCCGTCCCACGACGCCAGCAGCAGGGACGCCCGCAGTCGCTCTTCAGCACTTCTCTAACCCGAGCCGCCGTCGTCGCCGACGGCGTTCCATCGATCCATCGGAGAACTCGCATGACCGACCGTCGTCTGTTGCATCTCGCCATCGCCGTAGCGATCGGCCTTTCCGCCACCGCTTCTTCCGCGCCGGCCGCCTCGCCGGGCGCCGATCCGCGTTTCGAACTCGACCTGGGCGGATTGCGTTTCGACCCGCTCGCATCCACGCCGGTGCAGCCCAGCAGCGTCTGGGGCCGCGCGCGCGCCGATGGCGAAGACTGACGGCTGATCCAGTTCGGCGGCCCGGTGCGCCAGGCCTGGCTCGACGAACTGCGCCGTGCCGGCCTGGAGCCGGTGCAATACGTCCATCCCTACACCTATGTCGCCTGGGGCCGTCGCGATGCCTTGGCGCGGCTCTCCGGCCGTCCTGAAGTGCGCTGGAGCGGCGATTTCCTGCCGGCGTATCGGGTGCAGCCCGAACTGCGCAAGGCCGAACTGCGCAAGGCCGCGACCGGGGCGGTCGAGGTCGATGTCGTCAGCCGCCGCGGCAACTCCGGCTTCGTCACTGCATTGAACGTGCTCGGTGCGAGCAAGGTCGGCGCCGAGGCGCGCGCGATCGATCGTCACTTGCAGGCGCAGACTCTGCGGATATCGGCTGACCGCCTCTCGGCACTGGCGCAGACGCCCGGCGTTTACAGCGTGCAGAGCGTGCCGACCGACGGCGGCCTGCGCGGCGAGATCAGCAGCCAGATCAACGCCGGCAACGTCAACGCGAGCAATCTCGCCTTGCCCGGTTATCGCACTTATCTGACGTCCATCGGCGTCGACGGCAGCGGCGTGACCATGGCCAACGTCGACAGCGGCATCTACCACACCCATCCCGACCTGGCCGCGCGCATGACCGCCTGCGTGGGCAGCACCTGCGGCGCGGCGGCGAGCAGCGCCCACGGCACCCACACCGCGGCGATCATGGCCGGCGACGGCGCATCGAACGTCAACGCGACCACGCCGAACGGCAGCTTCCGCCGCGGTCTCGGCGTGGCGCCGGGGGCCAAGTTGGTCGAGCAGCGTTATTCGCCGACCTACAGCCAGGCCGGCGGCATGTTGCTGTTGATGACCCAGTCGGTGCGCAACCGCGCGGTGATCTCCGGCAACAGCTGGGGCCCGGCCGGTTCGCCGCGCGGTTACGACAACGCCACCCGCCAGGTCGATGTCGGCGTGCGCGATGCCGACCCCGATGCGCCCGGCGATCAGCCGCTGAACTACGTGCTGTCGTTCATGAACGGCAACGGCGGCACCCAGAGCCAGGGCACGCCGGACGAAGCCAAGAACACCTTCACCATCGGCTCGACCAAGGGACAGACCTCGGCCACGGTGCAGCTGACCGCGATCAACGACTTGTCCAGCAACACCGCGCACGGGCCGGCGCTCGATGGCCGGCGCATACCGAGTATGGTCGCGCCGGGGTGTTCGATCGACTCGGCCAACAGCGCCAGCGGCCACGGCCTGATGTGCGGCACCAGCATGGCCTCGCCGCAGGTCGCCGGCGCCAGCGCCTTGTTCGTGCAGTACTACCGCGCGCGCTTCGGCGTCGATCCGAGCCCGGCGTTGACCAAGGCCGCCTACACCGCGGTCGCGCAGAACCTGATCGGCCGCCTCGATGCCGACGGCGGCACCCTCGGCACCGCGCCCGACAGCAAGCAGGGCTGGGGACGGATGCTGATCAAGCCGGTGCTGCAGCCGGCGCAGAGCGTGCAATACCTCGACCAGAGCCGCGTGTTCAACAACAGCGGCGAAACCTGGACGCGCACGTTCACCGCGGCCGACCCGAGCCAGCCGATCCGGATCATGCTGGTCTGGACCGATGCGCCCGGCCACGGCCTCGGCGGCACCACCCCGGCCTGGAACAACAACCTCGACCTGCGCGTGAGCAGCGGTACCAGCACCTACCTCGGCAACGTCTTCTCCAGCAGCGGCTGGTCGGTGACCGGCGGCAGCGCCGATGCCAGGAATAACGGCGAGGGCGTGTTCCTGCAGGCCGCGCAGCATGGCGGCAGCGTCAACGTCGAAGTGCGCGCGACCGACATCAACTCCAACGCACTGCCGAACGCCGGCGACGACACCGACCAGGACTTCGCCCTGGTCTGCTACAACTGCGCGTCCTGAGCCTTCCTACCCGCTTAAAGCCCCTCTCCCGCGTGCGGGAGAGGGGGGGTGAGGGCGGATGAGGTGAGGTAAGGGCAGATCGATACGCAACGAACGATCGATGAGCCGCCGTAACGCCGGCCTCACACCACCCCGGTCGCATAGAACACCCCGATCACCACGAACACCGCCATGGTCTTGATCAGGGTGATCGCGAACACGTCCTTGTAGGCCTGGCGGTGGGTCAGGCCGGTCACCGCCAGCAGGGTAATGACCGCGCCGTTGTGCGGCAGGGTGTCCATGCCGCCGGACGCCATCGCGGCGACGCGATGCAGCACTTCCATCGGGATGGCGGCGGCGTTGGCGTTGGCGATGAAGCTGTCGGCCATGGCCGCCAGCGCGATGCTCATGCCGCCCGAGGCCGAGCCGGTGATGCCGGCCAGGGCGGTCACCGTGACCGCTTCGTTGACCAGCGGGTTCGGAATCGCGGCCAGGGCATTGGCGACCACCAGAAAGCCCGGCAGCGCGGCGATCACCGCGCCGAAACCGTATTCGCTGGCGGTGTTCATCGCCGCGAGCAGGGCGCCGCCGATCGCCGCCTTGCTGCCTTCGGCGAAGCTCGCCGTCACCGGCTTCCAGGCAAACACGACCACCGCGGCGATGCCGATCAACAGCGCGCCTTCGACCGCCCAGATCGCGGCGATTTTCGACACCTCCTGCACCACCGGTGCGGCGTCGCCGATCACCGCCGGGTCGAAACTGTGTCGAGCGCCGTAGATCTGCGGCAGCCACACGCTGAAAGCTTTGTTGGCGATGCCGACCAGCAGCAGCGGCAGGATCGCGACCGCCGGATGGGCGAGGCGGCCGCCGGCGAACGGCGCCGGTTCGTTGATCAGATTCTCGCCGTAGCCTTCGCCGGCGCGCAGCGCCACGCGGCGACGCCAGTTCAGATAGAGCAGGCCGACGATCAGGATGAACACGCCGCCGATCAGGCCCAGCCAGGGCGCGGCCCAGGTGTCGGTGCCGAAGAAGGCGGTCGGGATGATGTTCTGGATCTGCGGCGTGCCCGGCAACGCGTCCATGGTGAAGGTGAACGCGCCGAGCGCGATGGTGCCGGGGATCAGGCGCTTGGGAATGTCGCTCTGGCGGAACAGCTCGGCGGCGAAGGGATACACCGCGAACACCACCACGAACAGCGACACGCCGCCGTAGGTGAGCAGGGCGCAGACCGCGACGATCGACAGCATGGCGCGTTCGCGCCCGAGCAGGCGGATGGTCGCGGCGACGATCGACTTGGAGAAGCCCGAGACCTCGATCAGCTTGCCGAACACTGCGCCGAGCAGGAACACCGGGAAATACAGCTTGAGGAAGCCGACCATCTTGTCCATGAACAGGCCGGTGAACATCGGCGCGACCAGGCTCGGGTCGGTCAGCAGCACTGCGCCGAGCGCCGCCACCGGCGCGAACAGGATCACGCTGTGGCCGCGGTAGGCGACATACATCAGGAAGCACAGCGCGGCCAGCACGATCACGAACGCCATCGGTTTGTTTCCCCGTGACGAACGTCCAGGCCCGTCGGTGCGCGCAGTGTCGGCAAGCGCGGGCGGGCGGGGCATTGTCCGAAGGTACAGCTGCCGGACGTGACCGCGTCCTCATAGTCTGCGCGGCATGACGGGGGCCTTCGTCCAGCTGCCGCCGCCATTCTCGCGTGGGGGCGGAATGGCGGCGGTGCGGACACCGGCCCACCGCGATCGCTACGAACGGCTGCTATAAGCGGCCGCTACAAGGGGAGAGACGCACGTGAAGCAAGGCAAGCAGACACGCAGCAAGATCGGTCACAGCACGTTGAGCCTGGCGATCGCCGGCGCGTTGCTGGCGCCGGCCGCCTGGGCGCAGGAAGCCGCGCCGGCCGCCGAAGCGCAGGCCAAGACGCTGGGTTCGATCACCGTGACCGCGCGCAAGCGCGAGGAGACCTTGCAGGAAGTGCCGGTCGCGATCACCGCGTTCACGCCCGAGGCGCTGGACCGGCTCAACGTCGAGGACCTCAGCGACCTCGACGCGCAAGTGCCCAACCTGACCATCTACGCCGCGCGCGGCTCCAGCAGCACCATCACCGCTTATATCCGCGGCGTCGGCCAGTCCGATCCGCTGTGGGGCGTCGACCCGGGCGTCGGCATCTACATGGACGATGTCTACATCGCCCGTCCGCAGGGGGCCTTGCTCGACGTGTTCGACGTCGAGCGCATCGAAGTGCTGCGCGGCCCACAGGGCACGCTGTACGGCAAGAACACCATCGGCGGCGCGATCAAGTACATCTCGCGTGGCCTGCCGACTTCGCTGGACGGCTTCGCTTCGGTCACGGTCGGCAACTACGGCCAGCTCGACGTCAAGGCGGCGATCGCCGGCCCCATCGGCGGCAGCACCCAGGGCGGCGATGCCACCCTGCGCGGCCGCCTCTCGGTGGCCAGCCTCAATCGCGACGGTTTCGGCGAGAACGTGGTCACCGGCCAGGACGTCAGCGATAAAGAGATTCTCGCCCTGCGCGGCAGCCTCGGCGCCTACGTCAGCGACGCCCTCGACATCCAGTTCGCCTTCGACTGGATGGACGACCAGTCCGGCGTGCGCGGCGCCAAGATGCTCGCCGCCAACCGTTTCGCCCCGGGCCAGGCGCCGCTGAATTCGCGCTACGACATCCGCAGCGGCATGCCCAACATCAACGACACCACCATCAAGGGCGCGTCGGCGACGGTGAACTGGCGCGCCAGCGAGGACTGGAGCTTCAAGTACGTGCTGGCCAAGCGCGAGTCGGACACCGAGACCAACATCGACTTCGACACCCTGCAGAACAAGATCGCCGACGTGAAGGCGTTCTACAGCGACCAGCAGATCACCCACGAATTGCAGGCCAACTACGACGGCGGCGGCCGCGCCCGCGGCGTCATGGGCGTATACGCCTTCGACGGCGAAGCCGGCGGCCAGGTGCTCAACAACTTCTTCAACGCCAGCTTCGGCGACACCCAGGGCACGGTCTTCACCGAGAGCATCGCCGCCTACGCCGACTGGACCTTCGACCTCACCGACAAGCTCAAGCTCGACGTCGGCGTGCGCTACACCGACGAGGACAAGCGCGCCAAGGTGCTCAACCGCGGCTACCGCGACGCCAGCTTCAGCGTGCCCAACGGCCTGGTCGCGGCGAATTTCGACCGCAAGATCAACTTCAAGAACACCTCGCCGAAGATCTCGCTCGACTACCAGATCGCGCCCGACATTCTGCTGTACGGCCTGGCCACGCGCGGCTTCAAATCCGGCGGCTACAACATCCGCGCCCAGGCCGCGGCGGTGCCGCGTTCGGCCGAGCCCTTCGACGACGAGGTCGTCGACAGCTTCGAAGTCGGCAGCAAGATGGCCTTCTTCGATCAGCGCCTGTTCTTGAACCTGGCCTATTTCCACAACGACTACAAAGACATTCAGTTGTCGGTGTTCACCGCCTACGACAGCAACGGCGACGGCACCAACGACGCTTTCTTCGGCGATTTCACCAACGCCGGCTCCGGCACGGTGCAGGGCCTGGAAGTCGAATACCAGTGGCTGCCGAACGAGCATTGGCTGATCTCGGGCAACCTGGCCTGGCTCGACGCCAAGTACGACGAATTCATCTATGCCGGCGTCAACATCGCCGACGAGCAGGAGTTCACCAACGCCCCGGACTTCTCCGGCGCGCTCAACGTCGAGTACCGCACCGACCTGAGCAACGGCAGCAATCTGTCGGCGCGCGTGGGCTATAGCTACCAGAGCGACGTAGTGGCGACCACCGAGATCATCCGCACCGGCGCGGTGCCGATCACCCAGGACGGCTATGGCCTGGTCAACGCCGGCGTGACCTGGAAGAGCCCGGGCCCGTGGACGCTGTCGCTGCAGGGCACCAACCTGGCCGACAAGGAATACCGCACCACCGGTTACAGCCTCAATTCCGCCTTGGGCGTCTACACCGGCTTCTATGGCCCGCCGCGTCAGTACACGCTGTCGGTGAAGTACGCGTTCTGATCGTTGCCGCGGCGACCGACGACGTCGCCGTGACGGCGTGAATCCTCTGCCACGGATGGCGGGGATTCGTTTTGGCGGATCGGGGCTTGAGGTCGAATGCTGAAGGCGTGACCTCGAGAGCAGATAGCTCGGAGCGAAGTTCGAAAAGCCGAAAAGCAAATCCCCCTCCATCCCCTTTTTTCAAAGGGGGAAGTACCCGCGGGGAAGTGCGTTGCTTTCGAAACCTTAGGTTATTCCAGAAGCCTGCGTTGCCCCCAAGCCGAGCCGGCCCCCCCTTTGAAAAAGGGGGGGAGGGGGGATTTGCCCCTGGCTCTGCTTTTGCTTTTGCCCAGCCTTCGCTTCGCGCAGCCAAAGCGGCCCCTTTTCATCCGCAGGCCCATCCGCCGCACCGAACCGCTGCGCTATCCTGCGCCGATGCCTCCCGTCGCCGCCTCATGCTGAGCCTTACCGTCGTCGCCTTCGCCAGCCTGGCCTGGCTGGCGCTGATGTTCGGCACCGCGCTGTTCGCCGAGCGGCGGCCGAACGTGCTGGCGCGGCATTGGCGCCACATCTATGCGCTGTCGCTCGCGGTGCACTGCACCTCGTGGACCTTCTACGGCACGGTCACCCAGGCGGCGCGCTACGGTTGGCCGTTGCCGCCGACCTTCCTCGGCTCGATCCTGTTCTACGCGCTCGCGCTCGGTTTCATGGTCAAGCTGGTCAAGCTGGCGCGCGAAACCAACGCGACCTCGCTGGCCGACCTGATCGCTACGCGCCTGGGCAAGGACGCCTGGCTCGCCGCGCTGGTGACCTTGATCGCCGCGCTCGGCCTGATCCCCTACATCGCCCTGCAGCTCAAGGCCGTGGCGATGAGCTTCGCGATGCTGACCACGCGCGCGACCGACGGCGGCGCGCTGCCGGCCTGGCGCGACAGTGCGCTGTACGTGGCCTTGGCGATGGCCTTGTTCGCGATGTTATTCGGCACCCGCCGCGCCAGCGCGGCCGAGCACAACCGCGGCCTGGTCCTGGCGATGGCGTTCGAGTCGGTGTTCAAGCTCGCCGCGATGCTCGCGCTCGGCGCCTTCGTCTGGTTCGGCCTCGGCGATTTGCCGCAGGCCGCGGCGGTCGCCGTCGACGCACCGGCGCAGCCGGCCGGCGGTTTCGTGCCGCTGGTGCTGCTCGGTGGGCTGGCGATGTTCATCCTGCCGCACCAGTTCCACGTCGCGGTGGTCGAATGCCGCGATGAAGCCGACGTGCGCACCGCGCGTTGGCAGTTCCCGCTGTATCTGTTGTTGATCGCGTTGCCGGTGCTGCCGCTGGCCAAGGTCGGCCAGTCCTTGCTCGGCAGCCAGGTGCCGTCGGACCTATACGTGCTGGCCCTGCCGCTGGCGCAAGGGCACGAATCGCTGGCGCTGTTCGCTTTCCTCGGTGGGCTCAGCGCCGCCACCGGCATGGTCGTGGTCAGCACCCTGACCCTGAGCCTGATGATCGGCAATCACTGGTTCGCGCCGGGTCTGTTGCGCGGCGCCTGGGCGCGTAACGACGACTTGCGCGGGCGCGTGCTCGCGCTGCGGCGTGCCGGCATCGTCGCGATCATGCTGCTGGCCTGGGGCTATAGCCGCCTGATCGCGGGCAGCGAGGCGCTGGCCGACGTCGGCGCGGTGTCGTTCTCGGCCCTGGCGACCCTGGCGCCCGCGCTCGCGTTCGCGGTGTGGCGGCCGCAGACGCCGGCGCGCGCCGCCTTCGCCGGCATCGTCGCCGGCTTCGCCGCCTGGGCCTGGGTGTTGCTGTTGCCGATGTTGTACGAGGCGCGCGGCCTGGCGCCGTCGTGGCTGCACGAGGGGCCGCTCGGCTGGCATTGGCTGGCGCCGGAGCGTTTGTTCGGCCTGACCGGCTGGAGCCGGCTCGGTCGCGCGGTCGGCGTCAGCCTGTTCATCGGCACCTTGACTACCGTGCTGGCGGCGCTGTGGCGGCGCGAATCGCCGCGTCATGCGCGCCGGGGGCTCGATGCGCAGACCCTGCGCGACGCCGGCCTGCGTTTCCTGTCGCGCGAAAGAGTCGCGCAACTGCTCGACGGCGTACCGGCCGGCGGCGCGGTCGATGCCACGGTCGAAGCCGGCGTCGAGCGCGAACTGGCCGCGGTGCTGGGCTCGGCCTCGGCGCGGGTGCTGCTGGACGCGGCGCGGCGCGAAGCCGGGCGCGACCTCGACACCGTGGCGGCGATCGTCGGCGAGGCCTCGGCCGATCTGCGGTTCAACCAGCGTCTGCTCGAAGCGGCGTTGCAGAACATGAGCCAGGGCATCAGCGTGGTCGACGCGCAACTGCGCCTGGTCGCCTGGAACCGCCGCTATGCCGAGCTGTTTGGGTACCCGGCCGAGTTGCTGCAGGTCGGCCGGCCGATCGCCGATCTCGCGCGCTGGGCGATGCAGCGCCTGCCGATGCAGGCCGATATCGAATACTCGCTGGAACGGCGGCTGGCCTTCATGCGCGCCGGCACCGCGCATCTGTCCGAGCGCGTGCTTGCCGACGGCAGCATCATCGAAATCCGCGGCAACCCCATGCCCGGCGGCGGCTTCGTCGCGACCTTCACCGACGTCACCGCGTTCCGGCGCGCCGAGGCCGGGCTGATTCAGGCCAACGAAACCCTGGAGCAGCGCGTCGCCGAGCGCACCGCCGACCTGGAAGTCGCGACCCGCGAGGCCGAGCGCGCCAACGAAGCCAAGAGCCGCTTCCTTGCCGCGGTCGGCCACGACCTGATGCAGCCCTTGCACGCCGCGCAATTGTTCACCGATGCCTTGGCGCAGCAGGTCGCCGAGCCGGCGCAACGCGAAACCGTGGCCCAGATCGGCGGCGCGCTCGATTCCACCGGCGATCTGTTGACCGGTTTGCTCGACATGTCGCGTTTGCAGGCCGGCGGCCTGGTGCCGCAGCCGCGCGAGTTTCCGCTGGCCGAAGTGCTGGAGCCGTTGGCCTCGGAGTTCGGCGCCATTGCCGCCGCGCGCGGCCTGCGTTTCCGTTATGTCGCCTCGCGCGCGTGGACGCGCAGCGACCCGCAGTTGCTGCGCCGCGTGTTGCAGAACTTCCTCGCCAATGCGGTGCGCTACACCGCGCAGGGGCGGGTGTTGATCGGCGTGCGCCGGCGCGGCGGTGGCCTGTCGATCGAAGTGCACGACAGCGGCCCGGGCATCGCGGCCGACCAGCGCTCGATGATTTTCGAGGAATTCCGCCGCGGCGAGGACGCGCCGGGGCAGGGCCTCGGCCTGGGCCTGTCGATCGCCGACCGCATCGCGCAACTGCTCGATGCGCCGCTGAGCCTGCACAGCCGCGTCGGCCACGGCACAGCGTTCGGCGTTCGCGTGCCGAACCTGCCCGTGCCGCAGCCGATCGCATCGCAGCCGATCGCGCCCGCCGGCGCGGCGCGCGGTATCGCCGGGCTGCGCGTGCTCGCGGTCGACAACGATCCGCAGGCCTTGGGCGCATTGAGCGAGACGCTGCGGCGCTGGGGCTGCGCGGTGGTCACCGCCGGCGCCGGCGAGGACGCGCGCCGGGCGATGCGTGAGCAGCCCGCGGCGCTGTGGCTGTTCGACTACCACCTCGACGACGACGACACCGGCGTGGCCCTGGCGCAGCGGCTCAGCGACGAGTTCGGCGCGCGGCCCTGCCTGCTGTTGAGCGCAGACACCGGTGCTGCGGTGCGGCAATCGGTGCATGCCGCCGGCTGGTCGCTGCTGGCCAAACCGGTCAAGCCGCTGGCCCTGAAATCGGTGCTCGACCGTTTGCTCGCCGCCGGCGGAATCGCGCGCTGAACAGCGCTGTCGAGGCCATCTTCGGGTGGTGACCAAACGTGAGCAAAGTCAAGGAAATTTGCTGGTCATTTTCTAGCCAACCCTATTGCAATGCTTGTGTAGCAATGCGTTGCGAGTGGTTCGGAGAGAACTGTCCGCAGGCTTGTCCACAGGCTGTGTGGACAACACGGGCGGCGAAAACGATAAACAGCCTGAATGTGCCAAGGTCTGTGCCCCGTGCTTCGTCGCAGGCCTATCACGATCCGCGATGGCGTGCGCAGTCTTGACGGCGCGAGTGTCCGACGCTAGACGCCACCAAGGAATCCGGGGTCGAGCGGCGGGCGCGGAACGTCCGAGCCGACGCTCGCGCTCAGTCTTCGATTCGCCGCGCCGGGTCGGACAATTCGAGTTCGCGCAAGACCACGCCGGCCTGGGTGCGGTTGCGCACGCCGAGACGGTCGAAGATCGCCGACAGATGCGCCTTGACCGTGCGCTCCTGCACGTCGAGGCGATCGGCGATCTGTTTGTTGAGCAAGCCCTGCGCGACCAGGGCCAGCACCCGGAACTGCTGCGGCGACAGACTGGCCAAGCGCGAGGCGAGGTCGGCGTCGCCGCGCTCGCTGTGAGTGCGCGAGACCGCGGCGCGCAACGAGGCCGGCAGCCACTGCTCGCAAGCGAGCACCGCGCGAATCGCATCGCGCAATTCGTCCAGGCCGGAACTCTTGGGCAGATAACCGGCGGCGCCATGGTCGAGCGCGCGCCGCACCACGCGCGGATCGTCGTTGGCCGACACCACCGCGACCGCGGTGCCGGGGTACTGCGCGCGGATCGCCGCGAGCCCGGCCAGGCCGTGGTTGCCGGGCATGTGCAGATCGAGCAGAACCAGGTCGATGCCGGGCTCGGCTTCGAGCGCGGCGAGGGTGTCGTCGAGGGTGCCGGCTTCGCGAATGATGGTGTCGGGCACGGCATCGGCCGCGGCCTGGCGCAGTGCGGCGCGGAACAGCGGGTGGTCGTCGGCGATCAGCAGGGTCGGCATCGTCTTTAGCCTAGCAGGCCCGGCGCACCGGCCGCGGCCGCCGCGCACGGCTGTACGAAAGTACGATGAGGCGCTGCGCGCGACTTGCTAGCCTGAGAGGATGAGCGCCCAATCCCTTCGCACCGCCGCGGCCACCGCCGCCCTCGTCTTGCTGGCTTGCGCGGCATCGCCGGTGGCGGTCGCCGCCAAGCAGCGCTCCGCCGCCCCGAACGCCCGCCAGGAAGCCGCATCGATGTTCAGCGCCGAACGCCAGACCGAGCATCGCGGCGAGCACGACGACCTGCTCAGCGCCGGCCTCGGCCTTGACGGCTTGCGCGCGATGCTGCCGCCGGCGTTCGCCGACGCCGCGCATCCCACCGCTGCGGAGTTGCGCCGGCGCGCCTTGTGGGCGAACTGGCGCGGCATCGCCGACCTGGCGCCGGGCGGCGGTTACGGTGAACTGTACGGCAGCCTCGCGCGCGTGCCCGGGCGCGAGTTCAGCGCGTTCGCGCGCTTGCCCGGCGCCCATCAACCGCATCGCGTACTGGTGCAGGTGCCCGACGAGTTCGATGCCAAGAAGCGTTGCCTGGTGGTCAGCGCCTCGTCCGGTTCGCGCGGCGTCTACGGCTCGATCGCGGTCGCCGGCGCCTGGGGCCTGCCGAAGGGCTGCGCGGTGGCCTACACCGACAAGGGCGCGGGCACCGACTATTTCGATTTCGACGCCGGCATCGGCGTGCGTGCCGACGGCACCACCGGCCCGGTCGCCGAAGGCGGGCTGGCCTTCACTCCGAATGCGAGCGAACGAGAAGCTTCGAAGGGCGTCGCCTTCAAGCATGCGCACTCGCGCGACAACCCGGAGGCCGATTGGGGCCGGCACGTGCGTCAGGCCGCGCAGTTCGGCTTGCGCTCGCTCGACCAAGCCTTTCCGAAACAGGCGCCTTTCACCTTCGCCAATACGCGGGTGATCGCGGTCGGCATTTCCAACGGCGGCGGCGCGGTGTTGCGCGCGGCCGAACTCGACGATGAGGGCGGGCGCGAGGGCCGCTGGCTCGACGCGGTCGTGGCCGGCGAGCCGAACGTCTACGTCGAAGGCGCGCGGCCCTTGTACGACTACACCACCGAAGCCGCCTTGCTGATGCCCTGCGCCTTGTTGCACAAGCCGCTGGGTGCGATGCCGGTGGCGCCGATCAGCGGCGACAGCGCGGAATCGTTCTGCCACTACGCCGCGGCCCTGGGCCTGCTCGGCGAGGCGGCGAAGCAGGCGACCACGGAGGTGCGTGCGCAGGCCGCCTACGAGCGCATGCGCGGCAACGGCTGGAGCGACGACGCGCTGCGCGCCGGCGCCTTGTCGGTCAACTTCGATCTGTGGCGCGCGGTCGCGGCGACCTATGCCTCGGCCTACGGCCGCTTCAGCGCCGCGCAACAGCCGCGCACGCGCAATCCCGACCAGCCCTGGGTCCGCTATGTCTACAGCGCCGGCCAGGTCGCTCCGGGCGCGCCGATCAGCGAACGCGCCGCCAGCGAAGCCGAGCGCGCGGCCTGGTGGTCCGATGCCAGCGGCATTCCGCCGGGCGCGGGTGTGTATCTGTTCGGCCCGAACGCGGCGCAGCCCGAGCAGCGCCTCGCGCCGCTGGCGGGCCTGCGCGAGTTGTGGAACGGCGAACCGCTCGGCGAGCCACAGCCCGATCGCGGCGCAGCGCTCGCCGCCGCGCAACAACGCGTGCGCAAAGGCATCGAGGCGACCCGCGCCGCCGCGCCGCGCAAGGATCTGCCGATCATGGTCGTGCACGGCCTCGACGACGGCCTGATCCCGCCGGCCTTCAGCAGTGCGCCCTATGTGGCGATGGCGCGCGAGGCCGGCGCGCAGGTGCGTTACTGGCAGGTGCGCAACGTCCAGCACTTCGACGCCTTCCTCGGCCTGCCGGCGTTGAGCACGCGTTATCTACCGTTATTGCCCTATGTTTACGAGGCGCTCGACCGCGTCGACGCGCACCTCGACCGGGACCAGCCCTTGCCGGCCGATGCACTGATCCAGACCGCGCCGCGCGCGCAAGGGCAGGCCTTGAAGGCCGCCGACCTGGCCATTCCGCGCTGAGGCGCCGGCGCGCCGTTCATCGGCGCGCAAGCCAGCGCGAACAGGGCGTTCATCCGCGCAGCAACCGCCGTCATGCAGGCCCGAAGCAGGCCCGACGCGGTTCGCCGCGTGGTTCGCTGGCCGGGGCGCTAGCGCTTGCGAGGGGCGTGCCGAGGGCCGGTACCGGCGAGGATCGATGCCTTTGCGACCTCCGCCCCTTGCGGCAGGCGCATCGGCTTTGGCAGGCTGAACGCCCTTCCTGGACGGCCCCGCGGCCGTTCGCCACGGAGCAGCACCGCATGGCGCGTCATTTTTCGATGCTCCGCGAATTCCATCTCGCGGACTGGTTCACCCTCGCCAACGCCTTCTGCGGCACCGGCGCGATCTTCGCCGCGATGCGTTTCCTGCAGGAAGGCGGCGTGCGCGATTTGATGATCGGCATGGCGTTGATCCCGCTGGCCTTCATCTTCGACGCCCTCGACGGCCGCGTCGCACGCTGGCGCAAGTCCTCGTCCACGCTCGGGCGCGAACTGGATTCGCTGGCCGATGTGATCTCCTTCGGCGTCGCGCCGGCGGCGCTGGCCTATGCCTGCGGCCTGCAGGGCGGCTGGGACTGGGTGGTGCTGAGCTATTTCGTCGGTTGCGGCGTCAGCCGCCTGGCGCGCTACAACGTCACCGCCGAGGCCCTGGCCGGCGACGAGGGCAAGGTCAAATACTTCGAGGGCACGCCGATCCCGACCAGCCTGCTGCTGGTGATCGTGCTCGCCATCGCGGCGGTGCAGGGCGACATCGGCGCCGATCTGTGGCTGGGCATGTTCAAGCTCGGGCCCTGGCAGTTCCATCCGCTGGTGCTGATGTTCGCGCTGTCGGGCTCGCTGATGATCAGCAAGACCTTGCGTATCCCCAAGCCCTGATCGAAGGCCTTGCGCGTGGCTGTGCCTTATGTCGGAGGCGGCGCGCATAGCTGATCGATCCCGTCTGCAAGACGGCAGCCGATGGGTTGCAGGCGCGAGCGAAGTAAGCGTTCGATGGGGCGGTGTTCGACGGGCAGAAGCAAATCCCCCCTGGCCCCCCTTTTCCAAAGGGGGGAGAGGCCTGGTGGGGTCGTGGTGGATTGGCCGCTGATCTGACCGGGTAGTAACGCCAAGGAATGCCGACGGCAACGAACGCAGCACTCTTCGACACCCACCCCGGCCGTTGCTGTTCCCCCCTTTGGAAAAGGGGGGGGAGGGGGGATTTGCTCTCGGCTCTTAGCGATCCGCTTCTCGCATGCAAGCCACCGCGGCGCTTCAGTGGAAGTCGCGCGAATGCGTGCTCAGGCTGCCGAGCAGGGCGGTCAGGTCCTCCATGCGCGAGACGATCAGGTTCTGCACGCCGTCGACGCGTTCCAGGCGCGCGTCGATCGCCATCAGCCGCGCTTCGACCAAGACCCGGCGCTGGCGCTGGGCGAGATCGCGCCAGACGATCGCATTGACCGTGCCGTCCTCGTCTTCCAGGCTGAGGAAGGTCACCCCGCCGGAGGTTTCCGGATGCTGGCGCACGGTCACCAGACCGGCGAAACGCACCTGGGTGCCGGACTCGGTCTTGGCCAGTTGCGAAGAACGCCGGCAGCGCCGCGCGTGCAGGGTGCTGCGCAACAGCGATAAAGGATGGCGACCGAGCGTGGTGCCGAGCAGGGCGTAGTCGGCCTGCACGTCTTCGCCGGCGGTCGGCAACGGCAGCGACACCGGTGCCTCGTCGCGGGCCACCCCGGCGAACAGCGGTAACTGGGTGTCGACGCCGGCGACCGCCCAGCGCGCGCGGTGGCGATGGCCGGCGAGCGCGCGCAGCGCGCCCGAGTCGGCGAGCAGGGCGCGCACGCGGGTGTCGATGGCCGCGCGCGTGCACAGGTCTTCGACGTCGCGCCACGGCGCCCGCACCCGCGCGTCGGCGATGCGCTCGGCCGAGGCCTCGTCGAAGCCGTTGATCAGGCGCAGCCCCATGCGGATCGCGTGCGGATGCTTGCCGACCCGGCCGTGTACCGGTTCCAGGGTGCAGTCCCATTCGCTGTAGCGCACGTCGACCGGCAGCACCGCGACGCCGTGGCGGCGCGCGTCGTGGAGGATCTGCCCGGGCGTGTAGAAGCCCATCGGCATCGAGTTGATGACGCCGCAGGCGAACGCGGCCGGGTGGTGATGCTTGAGCCAGCAGCTGACGTAGGTGATCAGGGCAAAGCTGGCGGCGTGCGACTCGGGAAAACCGTAGCTGCCGAAGCCCTTGATCTGCTCGAAGATACGGTGGGCGAAGTCTTCCGTGTAGCCGTTTCTCAACATGCCGCTGCGCAGTTTGTCGCGGTGCGGTTCGAGCCCGCCGTGACGTTTCCAGGCCGCCATCGAGCGGCGCAGCTCGTCGGACTCGCCGGGCGTGTAGCCGGCGGCGACGATGGCGATCTGCATGACCTGCTCCTGGAACAGGGGCACGCCGAGGGTGCGCACCAGCACCGTGCGCAGCGCTTCCGACGGGTATTCGACCAATTCGGGATTCTTGCGCCGCAGCAGATAGGGATTGACCATGTCGCCCTGGATCGGCCCGGGCCGCACGATCGCGATCTCGATCACCAGGTCGTAGAACGTGCGTGGGCGCAGCCGCGGCAGCATCGACATCTGCGCGCGCGATTCGATCTGGAACACGCCGATGGTGTCGGCCTCGCAGATCATGTCGTAGACCGCCCCGTCCTCGCCGCGGGCGAGGATGCCGGCCATGTCGAGCTGGCCGTGGCCCTGGCGTTCGAGCGAGGCGAAGGTCTTGCGCACCGCGGTCAACATGCCCAGGGCCAGGCAGTCGACCTTGAGGATACCCAGGGCGTCGAGATCGTCCTTGTCCCACTGCACCACGGTGCGGTCGTCCATCGCCGCGTTCTCGACCGGCACCAGGGTGTGCAGCGGCCGCTCGGAGATCACGAAGCCGCCCGGGTGCTGCGACAGGTGGCGCGGGAACCCCTGTTGCACCAGGTGCGAGGATAGCGCGACCACGCGTTGCAGCAAGGGCGAATCCGGGTCGAAACCGCGTTCGCGCAGGTGCTCGGGCAGGGGCACGTCCTCGCTCCAGCGGTCGAGCGTGCGCGCCAGTTCGCCGATCTGGTCCTGCGGCATGCCCAGGGCGGCGGCGACGTTGCGCACTGCGCTGCGGCCGCGGTAGCTGATCGCCACCGCGGTCAGCGCCGCGCGTTCGCGGCCGTAGCGATTGAACACGTACTGCAGCACTTCCTCGCGCCGTTCGTGCTCGAAGTCGACGTCGATGTCCGGCGGTTCGTTGCGTTCGATCGACATGAAGCGCTCGAACAGCATGCCCATGCGGATCGGGTCGATCTCGGTGATGCCCAGCGCGTAGCAGACCACCGAATTCGCCGCCGAGCCGCGGCCCTGGCAGAGAATGTCTTGCGAGCGGGCGAAATCGACGATGTCGTGGACGGTGAGGAAATACGACTCGTAGTCGAGGTGGGCGATGACACGCAGCTCGTGTTCGATCTGTTTTTGCGCATCCGCAGGCACGCCCCGGGGCCAACGCGCCGCGGCGCCCTTCTCGACCAGCCGCGGCAGCCAGGTCTTCGGGGTTTCGCCGGCCGGAATCAGTTCGTGCGGGTACTGGTATTCGAGGTCGCGCTTGAGCTCGAAGCGGCACATCGCCGCGATCCGCAGGGTTTCTTCGAGCATCGCGCGCGGATAGATCGCCGCGAGCGCCTTGCGGATGCGCAGGTGGCGTTCGCCGTTCGGGAACAGACGGTGTCCGGCCTCAGCGACGGTGGTGCGATGGCGGATCGCGGTCAGCACGTCCTGCAGCGGACGGCGTGCGCGCTCGTGCATGTGCACGTCGCCGGCGGCCACAGTCGCCAGGCCATGGCGCGCGGCCAGCGCCTGCAGTTCGGCCAGACGTGCGTCGTCGTCGGGGCCGCGATGCAGCTCCACCGCCAGCCACAGGCGCGCGCCGAAACGCTCGCGCAGCCAGTCGGCGTGAGCGTCGTCATGCGCATCGCCGTCGGGCAGCCACAGCGCCAGCAGGCCTTCGCAGCGGCCGTCGAAATCTTCGCGCAGCGAGCGGTATTCGCCTTTCTTCGCGCGCCGCCGCGCGGTGGTGATCAACCCGCACAGCGAGGCGTAACCGACCGGCTCGGCGACCAGCAGCACGACTTTGGGCCCGCCGTCGATGCGGATCTCGCTGCCGACGATCAGCGCCAGCCCGGTCTGCTTCGCCGCCTGCCAGGCGCGCACGATGCCGGCCAAAGTGCATTCGTCGGTGATCGCCAGGGCGCGATAGCCCAAGGCTTGCGCGCGCTCGAACAACTCGCTGGCGATCGAGGCGCCGCGCTGGAAACTGAAGGCCGACAGGCAATGCAGTTCGGCATAGTCGGGCAGGCCGCGGTCGGGCAGGGCGCTCATGCGAACCAGCCGTGCAGGATCAGCGGGCCGTCGCCGCCGGCGCTGCGGTAGACCCAGGCGCGCTGCCCCTTGACGGTTTCGACCAGGTAGTAGTCGCGGCGCACGTCGTCTTCGTCCCACCAGCCCGATTCGATGCGCTCCGGGCCGGCCAGGACCTGGGCGACTTTGTCGTGCAGCGGCTCAGGTTCGCGCAGCAGCCAGCCCGGACGAGGCACCTTGCGTGCGTGCTTGTCGGTGCGTGCGGCGACGTCGCCGGGCAGACTGCGCCAGGCGCGCTCGGGGCGATGGTCGGCCTGCGGCGCGAGACCCTGCACGCCGTCGTCGCCGAGCCGCGCGCGCAGGCGTTCACGCAACTGCGTCCACGGCAGTGCCTGTTGCGGGCGGGTGTCGAACAGGTCGCGGCGCGCCGGCACGAACGGCGGCAAGGCCTCGGCGAGCAGGCGCAAACCGACCACCGCCGCCGGCAGCTGCGCCTGCTGCAAACGCCCGCGCGCGAGTTCGAACAGCATCGTCGCATCGCGTTCCGGCGCGAGCAGCCCGACTACGACCTCGCTGGGCGGGTGGTTCAGATGGTGGGCGTGGCGCTCGTGTTCGAGGATCAGCTTGAAGCGTTCGACGCCGCCGTCGCGGCCGGACAGATACGCCGACAGGTCGGCGGTGAGCCGGCGCAGGGGAAACAGCAGGGCCTGGCTGGATTCGACTTCGTGGCCGAGTTCGATGCGCGCGTCGAAGGCGTCCGGCGGTTGGAAATAGATCAGCGGCGGCGTCGCCGCACCGCGCAATGCGTCCAGGCGAGTCAGCACGTCCTGACCGAAACGCCGGGCCAGTGGCGCGCGCGGCAGGGCGAAGACCGCGCCGAGCCTGCGCAGGCCCATGCGCTGCAGCGCCTCGACCGTGTCGGCGTCGAAGCCGCAACGTTCGATCGGCAACTTCGCCAGCATCGCTTCGAGCCGGTCGTCGTCGCAGCACAGCCCGTCTTCGATGTTGGTCAGCACGCGCGCGGCATGCGGGTTCGGCGCGGCGGCGATGCGATGACGGAAACCCAGCTCGTGCAATTCCTGCGCGAGGCGTTCGCGCAACTGCGGCCAGGGCCCGAACAAACGCCGGCTGCGCCCGACTTCGAGCACGATCGCATGCGCGAAGGCGGTGCTGACCTGCGAGCTGTAGCGATAGGCCCAGGCGGCGAGCAACTGGCGCGCCTGTTCGGCGGCTTGCGGGTCGTGGTCGACGGTCTGGAAACCGTCGGCGATCGCCTGCGCGGCGATCAGCGACATGCCGGGTTTCAGGCCGAGTGCGCGTGCGCCGGCGTTGACCGCATACAGGCGCCGCCGCGCCTGCGGGCCGTCGACCAGGGCCAGCGCGCGCTCGGGCTGTGCATGCCCGCGCAGGACCACGTCCAACGCCAATTGCGGCAACAGCAGGCAGGCCCAGCGCATGTCGGCCGGCTCAACGCGGGCGCAGGGTCAGGACCGGCGCGGGATGCGGCGCGGGCGACGGTTCATGCCGTGCAAGATCGAGACGCCCACCTCGGCTCGGCTGCGCGGCGAGGTGGATCGGTTGCATGGCGGCGAGTGCGCTCCGTCCCGGCTCGCTTTCGTTGCGGATCGTTTCGATACGCGTCGACACCGCTGCATCGGCGATGCCGTTGTGCGCGCCATGGGCGAAGGCGATCGGCCGGGCCGGCGCATTGCCGCCGCGGCACTTGAGCACGCGTAGCTGCCGCGGCGCGGTGTCGATGGCGATGCGCAGCGCCGCCGGCGAAGGGTTCAACGCGGCGCGGCTGTCGCGCAGGGCGAAGCCCAGGCACTGCCCGGTCTCGGCCGCGACCTGTAGCCGGCGCAGCGCGCGATCGTCGGCGCGCTGCGGCCAACACAGCACCGCCGCGCAAGCGCCCGAGCGCAGGCATTGTTCGGTCGCCCACAAGGCGTCGCGATGCTGGGCGCGGATCCATTGCAAGCGCGCCGGCGCCACCCCGGCATCGCGCCAGGCCGGCGCATACGGCACGAACGGTGGATCGACCAGGACGATCATGCGCCCACCGTGCAGGGCGTCGTCCTGCGACAGCCGCGCCAACGCCGGCCACAGCAGTTCCAGCTCGCCGACGCCGTTGGCCGGCAGCAGCAACTCGCTCAGGGCCGCCTCGGGCCAGCCGCCGGTCGGCAGCGCGGCATCGAGCGCGGCGTGACCGGTGGATTGCGAGGACGGCGCCAGGTTCGCCGACTGCCCGCGCCAGATTTGGCGGGTGTCGATCAAGCGGTCCAGCGCGACGATGTGGCTCATGGCCGCGCTCAGGCCCGGCGTACCAGGCCGCAGTAGATGCCTTCGATCGCGAAGTCGGCGTCGGCGGCGATCACGATCGGCGCGTAGTCGGGATTGCGCGGCAGCAACTCGATGCCGTCGGCGGTGATCTTCAGGCGCTTGATGGTGATTTCATCGCCGATGCGCGCGATCACGGTCTGGCCGTTGGCGGCGTCGCGGGTGCGGTGCACGGCGACCAGGTCGCCGTCGAGGATGCCGTCTTCGCGCATCGAATCGCCTTTGACCCGCAGCAGATAATCCGGCCGCGGCGAGAACAGCAGGCGGTCGATCAGGACGTGGCTCTCGGCCTCGGCGGCGGCGCCGATCGGCGCGCCGGCGGCGACGCGGCCGAGGATCGGCAGGGACAGGCGCGAATCGTCGTTGGCGGCCGCAGCGGCTCGGTCGCTGTCGCCGTAGCCGCCCGTGTCGAACTCGCCGTCCAGACCGGCCTCGTGGACCAGGCGGATGCCGCGGGCGCGGCCGGGCAGCAGCTCGATCAGGCCTTCGGCCTGCAAGGCCTGCAGGTGATAGCCGGCCGAACGGTTCTGGCGGAAGCCGAAGTGCGCGGCGATCTCCTGCTGCGACGGCGGCAGGCCGTCGGCGGCGATGCGTTCGCGCAGGTAGGCAAGGAGGGCGCGGCGGGTGTCGGTCAGGCTCATGTACTAATCTTAGTAACAAATGGGCAAGCCGGTAAGACTTGATCGAAGCAGCCGACGGATGGTGCGGCTCGCAGCGCGAGCCTGCGTCGGGGCGGTCGCGCAGGCTGAGACCGATGCTGCGTGCTTTGGGCTTCGGGGTAGCAGCGGCGCAAGCCGCGACCTCGGGGCTGGAGATCGCGCCGGCCGAAAGCTGCTTGGCTTCGGAATGATCCAAGGGCTTGCGTATTCGGGCTTCCAGCGCGACTTCCGTCGCTTCTGCACAAGCCGAGAGGCAAGTGAAGCGGCCGGGCCTGCGCAGCTATCCCTTGTAGGAGCGACGTGAGTCGCGACCGCGGCATTGCAATAGCGTCGTTGCTGCGGCGGCGCGTCGCGGCTTACGCCGCTCCTACAGGGGAACGCGGCGACGCCCCGACGAACGGAGATTGACTCCCGTCGGATCATTCTTTAATTTCTGTCTAAACAGAAATAAGAGAAAGCTCCATGCAGCTCAGCCCGCTCCAAGAGAAATTCATCCTCCACTGGGGTGAGATGGGCAGCCGTTGGGGCGTCAACCGCACCGTCGCCCAGATCCACGCGCTGCTGTTCCTGTCCGAGCGCGCGATCACCGCCGACGAGATCTGCGAAACCCTCAGCCTGGCGCGCTCCAACGTCAGCACCAGCCTCAAGGAACTGCAGGGCTGGAACCTGGCCCGGGTCACCCACGTGCTCGGCGACCGCCGCGACCACTTCGAGACCTACAAGGACGTCTGGGACATCTTCCGCGCCGTCGTCCAGGAGCGGCGCCGGCGCGAGATCGAGCCGACCCTGAGCATGCTGCGCAGCTCGGTGCTCGACAGCGCCAGCCACCCGGCCGATCCGCGCGACCAGCGCACCCTGGAGCGCATGCGCGAGGTGCTGGACTTCATGGAGACCGGCACGAGTTGGATCGACGAGATGAACCGGCTCGACCCCAAGACCCTGATCAAGCTGCTCAAGATGGGCGCGCGCATCCAGCAGTACGTGCGCGGCCCGGTCAAGCCGCTGCCGTCGCCCCAAGCTCCGCCGGTCGAGCCTTACCCCGAAGCGGGCGCCGCTTCCGAAGCAGATCTCGACGCAGGCCAGTCCGAAGCGCGTCAACCCGAAGCCGGCCGCACGCGCGCCGGAGACGACCCGTCCTGAGCGTTTTTTTGCCCAGTAATTTCTCTAATTACCGAAATAACTGTAGGAGCAGGCCATGAGCAAGCACGATCCCGTCCCGCACGCCGTCATCGCCCTGTACGACCACGCTTGTCCGCTGTGCCGCACCGAGATGCACCGGCTCAAGGCCCACGACCGCCGCGGCCGCCTGCACCTGGTCGATATCGCCGCGCCGGAGTTCGACGCCGCGCAGTGGGGCTTCGAACTCGAAGCGCTGCGCAATGCCCTGCACGTGCGCCTGCCGAACGGCGAATGGCGGATCGGCGTGCCCGGCATCGCCGAGGCCTATCGCGCGGTCGGCCTAGGCTGGCTGACTTGGCCGCTGCGCGTGCCGGGAGCGGGGCGCATGGCCGCGCGCGCCTACCGCTGGATCGCACCGAACCGGCATCGCGTATCGCGCTGGCTCGGCTATCGCGAAGCCGGGCACGAGCCTGCGCCGCGCTGCGACAACGAGCATTGCCCGACCCACTTCTGAGCGGAGCGCGATCATGGAACGTGTCTTCATCGCCTTGTTGCTGATCCAGGTCGTGCTGGGCGCGATCGACACCGTCGCCCATCACGAGCTGATGGAGAAACTCGCCAATCGCCGCAGCGCGGCGCTCGAACTGAAACTGCATTCGGCGCGCGCTTTCATCTACGGCGCGTTGTTCCTGGTGTTCGCCTGGCTGCATCCGCAAGGCTTGTGGCTGGCGCTGGTGTGGGCGCTGGTGCTGGTCGAGGTCGCCATCACCTTGTGGGATTTCGTCGTCGAGGACGCGACCCGCCTGCTGCCGCCGACCGAGCGCGTGCTGCACACCATCCTCGCCGTCAACGGCGGCGCGATGTTCGCCGTGTACGCCCTGGCGACCGCGCAGGATTGGAGCGCGCCGAGCGCCTTGCTGCCGGTCTCGCACGGTTGGGCCTCATGGGCGCTGACCGCGGCGGCGCTCGGCATCGGCGTATCGGCGCTGCGCGACGGGCTCGCCGCACGCGTCAATGCCGCCGAACCGGCGCCGCGCGCCTTGCTCGCGCAGCAGCCGCAGACCGGTTTCTTGATCAGCGGCGGCACCGGCTTCATCGGCACCGCTCTCGTCGAAGGCCTGATCGCCGGCGGCCATCGCGTCACCGTGCTCAGCCGCGATCCGCGTCGCGCCGCCTTGCGCTTCGGCGGCCGCGTGCGCTGCATCGCCGACACCGCCGAATTGCGCGACGACGAGGCCATCGACGTGGTGGTGAATCTCGCCGGCGCACCGGTCGTCGGCCCGCACTGGTCGCCGGCGCGCAAGCGTGCGTTGCGCGCGAGCCGCATCGACACCACCCATGCCTTGCGCGCCTGGTGCGAGCGTTCGCAACGCAAGCCGGCGCTGTGGCTGCAGGCCAGCGCGATCGGCGTGTACGGCGCGCATGCGCGCAGCGGCCCGGAATTGCGTGAACCCGCGGCGCAGGCCGGCGATTTCGCCAGCGAGCTGTGTTGCGACTGGGAAGGCGCCGCCGCGCCGGTCAGCGAGTGGGGCGTGCGCCTGACCACGATGCGCCTGGGCCTGGTCCTGCATCGCAGCGGCGGCGTGTTGCCGATGCTGTCGCTGTCGGCCTCGCTCGGCGCCGGCGCGGTGCTCGGCGACGGCAAACAGTGGTTCGCCTGGGTGCATCTGGACGACGTGCTGCGCTTCGTCGAACAAGCCGTCGAGCACGTCGGCATGCGCGGCCCGTACAACGTGGTCGCGCCAGGCGGCTGCAGCCAGGCCGAGTTCGCCCGCGCGCTGGCGCACAGCCTGCATCGGCCGGCCTTTCTGCGCATGCCGGCCTGGCCGTTGCGCCATGCGCTCGGCGAGATGTCGACGATGCTGCTCGACGGCCCGAAGGTCGAACCGCGCCGCCTGCTCGATCAGCGCTACCGCTTCCTGCATCCCGATCTCGACGGCGCACTGAGCGCCGGTCGCGAACGCGCTTGCCGTTCTCTTCATTCGGGTGACGAACACCCAGGGGACCAACATGGAACTGTTGAATCCGGCTTGTTTTAAGCCAACCGTTCTCGATTCGGCCGGTACCGGCCCGCTGCCTTCGAAGCCGCAGGCCAACGCAGCTTCGGCGAGCGCCGCTGCGACGAGCGACCGCGGTCTTGCCGGTTCGCGCGGCGAAACGCGTTTACCCGAAGCATCGAGCGACCTCGCCGCCTTGCTGCGGGCCGCGCTCGGAGCGCGCTGGAAGCTGCTGCATCCGCATATCCAGGCGCGCTTCACCCTCGGCGACGGCGAGGCCCAGGCCGAGTACGTCGGCAACATGCACCAGGTGCGCTGCACGCGCCTGGGCGGCCTGTTCGCGCGTGCGATCCGCTATGCGCGCGTGCTGCCGCACCAGAACGCCGACGAAGTGCCGTTCCGTTTCGACGTGCAGCCTTTGCGCAGCGGCCTGGGCTGGATCAAGACCCGCACCTATCACTTCATCGACGAGGTGTTCAGTTTCCGCTCGCGCATGCTCCTGAGCGAAAACGGCGAATTGCTCGAGCATTTCGGCGGCGGACTGGGCATGCGCGTGCGCCTGGAGGTGCTGCCGAACCGGCTGGTGTTCGTCGACCAGGGGTTTTTCCTGCACTGGCGCGGCCTGCGTTTGCCGCTGCCGCGGCCGTTCTGGCCGGGCCGCTTCGTTCTTGTGCATAGAGACCTCGATGCAGCGCATTTCGAAGTCACGATCGATGTCGTGCACCCGTGGTTCGGACCGCTGTTCCATCAGGACGGAACCTTCGAGCGCATGGAAGCGGCGCGGGTCTGACCGGCGAAGGAGAGGCCGGGAAGGGCGCAGGGAAGCGCCGACAGGGACGGCGCAGGGGCCATGGACGGCCTGGCGCGGGTCGGGCGAGGGCGGCGCGCGATGCGGCGCCACACTGCATCGGCGCGGCTCAGGCCACCCGGAACAACACGTTGTATTGGAAGCGCCGGCCCGTGGTCGCGCGCAGCTTCTTGGCGTCGCGATGTTCGGGATTGATCAGGGCGTTGTATTCCTCCGGCACGATCACCGACGGCACCAGCAAAATCGCCGAGGCCTGGCTGGCCAGCCATTGCGAACCCACGCGCACGCTGGCCATGCCGGCGGGCACCGCGTCCCAGGCGCCGGGCAGTTCTTGCGGCGACAGTTGCAGGCGCGCCTTCCATACCGCCGCCGGCACCTCGATCGACACCACGTGCCGATTCAAGGGCAGGCCGTGCGCGTCGACATAGGCCGCGGTTTCCAACGCCGCCAGCGCCAGCGAAGTGGCGGTGTAGAGCACGCGCTGGCCGTCGTCGTTCCAACGCCCCGGACGCGCGGCCGCGCCGGCGCCGCTGAGATCGTCGGCGCGATAAGCGCGGGTTTCGGTGGCGATGCGCCAGAGTTTCATGAGGCGGGCCTCGTCCTTGCGGCTGCGCCGGACGTCACTGGTAAGAGCCGCTTTCGAGCGAGCCGAGCAAACGCGCGACGACGTCGAAGCCGGTCGGGGTGTCGAGCAGGTCGGCCGGCTTGCGGCCGCCGAGCGCGGGCTGCGGCTGCTCGATCCAGCGCCCCAGCCACTTGGCCGAATCGAAACCGCGCGCGCCTTCGGCCGTGCTCGCGTCGACGATGGCCTCGGTGATGCCGAGCAAGCGCATGATGCCGAGCGCGGCCTGGCCGCTGGCGCCGGCGATGCGCGCCTGTTGCGCGGCCTTGCTTTCGGCGGTGGCCTTGGCGATGCCGAGGATGTTGAACATGCGCACCGCCGGCAGCTCCATGCTCGCGGCCATATGCTTGACGACCTGGGCCGGCACGCCCTGGCGTTCGGCCGCCACGCGCTGCAGCGGCGTGGCCGAGCGCAGATAACTGACATAGCCCTTGAGCGTGGCGGGGGCGCCGTGGACGTCCAGCGGCGGCTCCTTGACCGACAGGCCGCGCTGGCGTTGGGATGCGGGGTAGGCCTGCGATTCCTGCAGGCCGAGCTTGCTTTCGTGCACGCTGGACTGTGCGCGCCCCGCCGACTTGGCGAGCGGCTTGGCCGGCGAGGGCTTCTTGGCGGCTTTGCTCATGGCGGGGCTCTGTCTGGATCGGGACTCACTCTAGCACAAAACTGGACGGCAATCACAAGTAGCGCCGGCGCCGCCCGGGCCCGCCCCGGGGCCGGGCAGCGCTCCGACCGGCGCTCCGGTCCGCCGCCAAGGCAGGCGGATGCGCGCGCCGGCAATCGGCGGCAAAATTACCGGTTCATGGGCAGCGATCCCTCGTCGCGGATGGATCGGCTCGCCGCGGCGATCGGCCATCCATCGAGACTGGGGAATGAACGAACTACGCATCACCTCTGAACGCGCACATATCGACATCGGCTTCGTGCATCGGTTTTTGTCCGAGCACAGCACCTGGGCCCAGGGCATCCCGCTGGCTCTGGTCGAGAAATCCATCGCCCACTCGCTGTGTTTCGGCGGCTTCCTCGGCGACCGCCAGGTCGCGTTCGCACGCGTCGTGTCGGACTACGCCACCTTCGCCAACCTGGTCGACGTGTTCGTGTTGCCCGAATGCCGCGGCCGCGGTTTCAGCAAGCGGATGATGGAGGCGGTGCTGGCGCATCCGCAGTTGCAGGGGCTGCGCCGTTTCACCCTGGCGACCGGCGATGCGCACCGGCTGTATGCCCGCTACGGCTTCACCGCGCCGCGTCATCCGCAGACCTTGATGGAGCGGTACGTACCGGATATCTACGCGCCGGGCGTAAACGCGGGCGTGGGCGCAGGCCCTGAGACGGCTTCGCCGTAGATTGATCGCAAGCCGTTTTCCCGACTGAGCGAGTGCTCGTAAGGCCGCGGCCAGCGTGCGAGAAGCGCGGATTTCACACGCCCGGCCAGAGGCTTCCGGTAGCGTCGGCGGCGGTCGATGAACGGCGTTTCCAGTCGTTCGCAGGGCCTGCATCGCCCCCGTTTCGCGTTGGTTTGCGATGGAGTCCATCCGCCATTGGTACTGCATCGAAGAGCCATTTACGGTTGCTATGCTCTGCATGGCCGGTTGGGCCGTCGCTCGAAGCGCGTCAACGCAATCGTTAAACGTAAGGAGTTTCCATGAACCGCCAAGCGCAGATCTTCGCCACTTGCTTCGGATGGGCTTTGGCCGCGGCGTCCGTAGCGCAGGCGGCCCCGGGCGACCGCCAGGTCTACGACGAAGCCATCGCGCGCGCCTCGCGCGTGTGTCCCGACCATTCGCCCGAACGCACCGGGCCCGGCATCAGGAGCATTCCCGTCGCCGCCTTGCGGGTGATCGAGCAACGCAACTATACCCTGTGCCCGGACCGCCGCCTGGACTCGCAAACGCCGGTGGTCTGGTACGGCCGCGAAGGCGTGTTCGCCTGGAATCCCGGCGCGCGCGGCGCGGTCAAGTTGCTCGCCGGCAAGGCCGCGGCCTATGCGAAAGACAAATCCTTTCCGTCCCAGACGGTGGTCTGGAAGCCGAACGGCAAGTTGGCCGAAGGGGCCTTGGTGCCGGCGTTCCGCGGTCGTTTGGTGCGTTGATCCGGCGCGCTGCGTGGCCTGGGCCGAAGCTGGGGCAGGCGATGCGAACCGCATGCGGCATCGGGCGTTGACGCGGCCGCAAGCTTGAACATCGCCCGGCGAGGAGTTCCGCATCCACTCTTCGCCAGCACTGCTACAGCGACTCGAAACCCCGGCCCGCGCCGGGGTTTTCGCGTTTTCGGCTATCTCAGTCGGTGCGAGCGCCGCTTGCGATAATGCATCGGGCGCAACGCCTACACCCTGCCGGCAGGGACGGATGCCGGCATTTCATGGAGATCGACATGACCCCGACCCCTGCGGAAAAGACCGGCGAATTCGAGCGCGCCGACAACGGCTGGGTGTTCAAGTACTTCGTTCGCGAGGCCGGCGGCCTGGCGCTGCGTCACGAGGTGTTCGAGAACATCTCCGACTTCTTCCAGCGCGTCGACCATCTGTTCAATCGCGTCGAAGGCTCCGATGAGCCGGAGTGGCCTGCCGCGTAAGCATCCGCGCCTTCCTCATCTGCACAGCCCTTCACCTGCGCATCTCTCATCTCATCTCTCCTCTTGGCTCGCCGGCAACGGCGGGCCTGTTTTTTGCCTGTGCGGGACAGAAATGCCGTGATGTCGGCTTAATCGTTCAGCCAGTGGCTTGGCGGCTGCAATGCGATGCTTCGTCACGTGGGCAACGCATGGCCCTGTCAGACTGGATTTTTCCGATCCGATGGGATGAGCCATGACACGCCGCGCGCATTCGACCACGCAACTCTCCAACGTCGCGTATTCCGCGCCCTTCGTCATCGCCGAGCGCCTGATGCGTTTCGCCGCGGCCGGCGCCGATCCCTCGGCCCAGGACCAACGCGAGTGGCAGCGCATGCTCGAGGAAAAATGGACGGCCGCCCTGCAAGGCTCGTGGGCGATGTCCGGGGCGCTGTGGGAGGCCTACTACGACGCCTGGTCCAACGTCATGAGCGGCGCATGGACGCCCTGGTCGATGCCGTCGCCGGCCGACTGGTGGGTCCGCGGCGCCCAGAGCGGCGAACGCATCCTCTCGGCCGGGCTGGCGCCGGTCGCGCGCACGGTGTCGGCCAACCACCGGCGTCTGGCGCGGCGCAAGCGCTGATCCGGAGCCGGATTCGGAACCGCTTCGGGCCATCCGGACTGGGCGACGAGCCCCTGCGCTCGCAGCGGGCGCAGGCTTGGCATCGCGTGTCGGTTGGCCGTATGTGTCGATTAGACGTAGCGGCATGTAACACCGAGAGCGTCATCACATCGCCGGGCTGCCGTTCCGCATTACGTTAACGGCGATCACAGGCCCGGTCGCCTCAGCCCGCAGCGAGCGTCGAGTCCACCATCGCCGGCCGACGACAGCTACCCGCGGTCGGCGGTTCCCCCACGTGAAACGGAGTTCCCATGCGCAGTCTCGTCATCGCTTTGACCCTGGCCGCCAGTCTGGCCATGCCGGCCTGGGCCCAGTCGGTATCGTTCGGCAACAAATTGATCAACGTCGGCGACACCGTCGGCACGCTCCAGCATGTCGCCGGCAAGCCCGATCGCATCGTCCCGATCCAGAACAAATACGGCGCGACCATCGCCGAGCGTTTCGAGTATTACCTGACCGGCAAGAGCGTGTTGATCACGATCACCGAGGGCAAGATCACCGACATCCGAGAGGTGTTCTGAGCCGGCGCCTCGGTACTCGCTGCCGATCCCATGCGCGCGGTCCGGTCGCAGGAACGACCCGCGCCGCGCTCAATGAGAAAGCAGAGTCGGCACCGGCGCGTATTCGGTGAGGTAGCGGGTAGTGCCTCCGAGCACTTGTTCAAGTAACCGAGACCGGCTGTAACCTCCGGCCACCAGCAAATCCGCCTGAGCTTCCACGGCGTGCGCCGCAACGACGGCGCCGACTTGGCCGGCCGATGCCCGGCGCCTGACCAGGCGCGCTTGGATACCGTTGTTCTCGAGATGGCCGACCATCAAAGCATCGAGGCAATGGCGATTCGAGGCCTCGTGTTCTTCGTCGACCATCAACAGGTCGACCGCGCGCATCTGCCGTAACCACGGCAGCGCGTCGTGCAGCGCCCGCGCGGATTCGCGCGAGGATTTCCAAGCGACCACCGCTTTGCCGGAGCTGGCCTTGCCGGAGCTGGTCGGGGGCGGGGCGGACGGCGGGATGATCAGCACCGGCCGCCCGGATCCCAGCAATATCTCGGACAGCAGGCGCTGCTGCGCTTCGCGTTCGTCGCCGTCGATGGTCCCAAGGACGATGAGGTCGGACCGGCGCGCCGGTCCGATGCAGATTTCGCCCGGCGTGCACCAGAACTCTTGCGACTGGCTTATTTCGAAATGCACCTGTGCGCAGACCATCCAGCGTCGTGCAGCGTCGGCCATGGCCTGGGTGGTGGCCATGGCGCACTCGCCCATGTTCCGATAGATCCCCGGCGGATAGTGCTTCCAGGCCTGCGCGACCGGAGCGATCTGGCTGACGCCCACCAAGGCGGTTACCTGGCCGTCGCACGTAGAAGCCAAAGCGCAGGCTGCACGCAGAGCCGGGCAGGGGATGTCGCCCATCAATAAGGGAACCAGTATGTCCTTGAACATGCTGTTGTCTCCGTTTCGCCGTGTTCATCCTGATCGCCACGGTCCTGGCGGTGTTGATGTCGGTCAAATTGGTGGCCGATAGCCGTTTCGTGCTTGATCCAGGTCAATGGCCCCGGCCGTCCGAGAGCTAAGGTGCGCTACGAACCCGTCGCAGGAGCTCTCTGTGAACACGTCATCCACCCCTTTCTCCGCTTCGTCGCCGGCGCTGTCCGGCCGTTGGTCGCAGACGCTGCGCGACCGCAGCCAAGTGCTGATACGGCCGATCGCGCCGCAGGATAGGACCGCCGAACGGAACTTTCTGGAAGCACTTTCTTCCGAAGCCAGGCGCTTCCGTTTTCTCGGTCAGATCAAGTGTCCGGGAGAGCAGCTCATCGATCGGCTCGTCGATATCGACCCGGCGAGCGAAGTGGCGTTCGTCGCGGTGGTGCCGGACGGCAGCGCGGAGCGTATCGTCGGCGTCGGCCGTTACAGTGCCTCGGCCGACGGAAACAGTTGCGAATGCGCCGTCACGGTGCTCGACGACTGGCAGAACAAAGGGTTGGGCAGTGCGTTGATGAAGCACCTGATCGAGATTGCGCGGAAGCGCGGCATTCGCCGCATGTACTCGATCGATCTGGCCGAGAACGTCCAAATGCGCGATCTCGCGACCTATCTCGGTTTTCATGTGCGAATCGATCCCGACAATGCCAGTCAAGTGATCCATGAACTGTCTTTGTGACCGGATCGAGTCGGGCGGCGTTTTCCAAGAAGTGAAGAGTGCGAGGCGGACGTCATGGGCTGGGTACCTGCATTCGACCGGTTTTCAAAGCTGTCGGCGCGCTTCGCCGGACGGCCGTTGGCATTCACGGCAGCCGTCGCGATCATCCTGGCGTGGTTGGTGACCGGCCCCTTGTTTCATTTCAGCGATACCTGGCAGTTGGTCATCAACACCGCCACCACCGTGATCACCTTCCTGATGGTCTTTCTCATCCAGAACACCCAGAGTCGCGACACCGAGGCGATTCAGATCAAGCTCGACGAATTGATCCGCGTCACCGAAGCGGCCAGCAACGGATTGATGGACCTGGAGGAATTGGACGAGGCCACTCTGGATCTGTACCGGCAACGTTACGAACTGCTGGCCCGGCAAGCGCGCCAGCCGTGACGGGGTGATCGAGCCGGTGCCTGCGCTTCAGGCCAGGTGAGCGGCCAACGCAAAGGCAGTCGTCATCGCGACGATGCCCGGGATCAGCCGCAATGCGAAGCGTCGGCCGCCTTTGATCGCGGCGACCAGGCATTTCACCATCGAGTTCGCGACGAATGCGCCGATCAGCCCCGCTTGCGCCAAAGCGGCATCGCCAGGCAGCCGCGTCATCGACTGAGCGGCCGACGCTGCGGCGGCGTGCACGTCGGCCAATCCGGAGGCGGTCAATACCCAGGGCAGGCTGGCTGCGCCGAGATACGCCTGGGCGATGGCGGCGCCCAGCATGATCGCGGCGAGCAAGAAGACGAAGCGCAGCGCCGCCAGCGGTTCGAACGGCCGCTTGGAAATCGGTTTGCGCACCGGGGCCGCTGTCGACGGCGACGATGCGGCCGATAGCCACGCCGCCGCCGCCACGACGATGCCCGCCGCCGCCAGGGCCGGCGTGGCCCAATGGAGCATCGCGGGCGACAAGGCCCCGATCACGACCGCCAACTGCACGACGGTGGCGACATTGGACATCAGCGCCGCGCCGGCGGCGGTGGGGGCTAGTTCCGGCGTCGCGCGAGCGCGATCGGCCATGACGGCGATAGTCGCTGTGCTCGAGACGAAGCCGCCGGCCAACCCGGCGATCGATAAACCCAGTTTGGCCCCGAACAACCGCAAGGCGATATAGCCTGCCGAGCCGATGGCCATCACGGCGACTGCCAGAATCCACAGCCTGCGCGGGTTGAGCGAACCCCAGGGATCGATGCTCCGATCCGGAAGCAGCGGCAGGACCACGAAGGCCGCCGCCGCCAGGAGCAGCAGATCGTGCAATTCCTGCCGGGTCAGTACGTGTTTGCTGAAGCGGTGCAGGCGCTGTCGGCTGGCCAGCACGACCGCGACGATGACGCCCAACGCAGCGGCCGTGGCCGGCGACCGCATCGAGAGGGCGCCGAGCAGCAGGGTGGCCAGCAGCGCGATTTCCGTAGTGAGCCCCGGGTCGTGATCGCGCGTGCTCAGGTAGGCGGCGGTGACCAGCGCGCCCAGGAACGCGCCTGCGACCAACAACGCCATGCCTCCGAGACTCGAGGCGACCGCCCCGGCCAAGCTGCACAGGATAAAACTGCGGATGCCGGCGGGCTCGCGCAGCGGACCGCCGCCCTTGGCACGCTCGCGCTCAAGGCCGACCAGCAAGCCGATGCCCAGAGCGACGACCAAGCCATTGATCTCGGGCGAGAAAAGGTTCATCGCGACAGACTTGTAAGCCAAGGCGCCACGTCAGGCTACCAGGCTCATATCCAACACGGCACGCCCTTCGATTTCGCCGACCCGCAGGCGGTCGAGTACGGCGTTGACCTGATCCAGCGGATAGGGCTCGACCATGGCCTCGACCTTGCCGCTGGCCGCTATCGCGATCGCCTCGGCCAGGTCCTGGCGGTTGCCGACGATCGAGCCGCGCAGGGTGATGCGCTTGAGCACCACATCGAAGATCGGGGTCGCGAACTCTCCGGGCGGAAGCCCCACCATGCTGATCGTGCCCTTGCGCCGAACCATGCCGAGCGCCTGGGCGAAGGCGCTGGGCGAGACGGCGGTGACCAGCACGCCTTGCGCTCCGCCGCCGGTGCCTCGGCGTACGTCTTCCAGCGCGCCGAGATCGTTGGCGTTGACGACGATCTCGGCGCCGAGCGAACGCGCCAGTTCGAGTTTGCTTTCGCGCACGTCGATCGCGGCCACGTGCAGGCCCATCGCTTGGGCATACTGGATCGCCAGATGGCCCAGACCGCCGATGCCGGAAATGACGATCCACTCTCCTGGACGCGCCTCGGTCTCGCGAATGCCCTTGTAGCTGGTGACGCCGGCGCAAAGAATGGGGGCCAGCCCGACGAAGTCGCAGCGGTCGGGCAGGGCCGCGACGTACGCCGCATCGGCGATCGCGTACTCGCTGAAGGTGCCGTTGATGCTATAGCCGCTGTTGCGCTGCAGCTCGCACAGCGTTTCCCAGCCGGTGATGCAGTACTCGCAGCGGCCGCAGGCGTGGTGCAGCCAGGCGATGCCGACGGAATCGCCCGGGCGCAGGTGCTTCACTCCGGCCCCGACCTCGGCGACCGTGCCCGCGCCTTCGTGCCCGGGAATGAAAGGCAGCGCGGGCTTGACCGGCCAATCGCCCTGCACCGCGTGCAGATCGGTGTGGCAGACGCCGCTTGCGCGGATCCTGACGAGAATCTCGCCGGGGCCGGGCGTGGGAATGGGCAGGCGATCGACCGTCAGCGGAACGCCCAGGCGGTGCGCGACCGCCGCTCGCATCGTACCGTCCATCGAACGTCCCTCGGACTGAGTCGTTCTCGACTTTGGGCCAGGCGCGCCATGGATGCCTTGATATAGATCAATCGACGCCGACCGAGCTTGCGGGCGCCGCCGGATCGGCCCATTCTTTCCACGTTTCCTACGAGTCCAACGACCGCCATGCCATCGGAAGCGAAGGACGCGACCTCCTCGGCGGGTCCCCTGCCCAGACTGCTGATAGTCGACGACGATGCCGACATCGTCGCCTTGTTGTCGCGATACTTCGGTGCGAACGGTTATCGGGTGATCGGTGCTTCGAGCGCGGCCCGGGCGCGTGCGCTGATCGTTTCGGAGACGGTCGAGCTGGTCTTGCTGGACCTCGGGCTTCCGGACGAAGACGGCCTGTCGCTTCTACGGCACCTGCAGACCGAGTGGCGAGGGCCGGTCATCGTGATCACCGGGCGCGGCGAGGCGGTCGAACGCGTCGTGGGGCTGGAACTCGGTGCCGACGACTATGTGACCAAGCCGTTCGATCTGCGCGAGCTGCTCGCGCGAACCAGGTCGGTGTTGCGCCGCTCCACCACCCGGGCGTCGGCGATGGCGACAGCCGCCGGTCTGGCTTTCGAAGGGTTCCGTCTGGATCTGGGGGCAAGACGCCTGACCGACGCCGCCGGGGCCGAGGTGGTTTTGACGACCGGCGAATTCGAGTTGCTCAAGGCATTGCTGGAAAAACCCCGGCAGGTGCTCAGCCGCGACGAGCTCATGACCCGAGTGCACGGTCGGCAGGCCGGCCCGTTCGACCGCAGCATCGATGTGAGCATCGGCCGGCTGCGGCGCAAGATCGAACACGATCCCGCCGAGCCGCGATTGATACGCTCGGTGCGTGGGGCCGGCTATCTGTTCGCGGCCGAGGTTCGCAACGCATGAGCGAAAGCACGCTGTTTCCGGGCTTATTCGAAGCCGTTCCGGACGCGCTCATCGTCGTCGACGGCGACGGACGGATCGTGCAGGCCAACGCGCAGGCCGAGCGCCTGTTCGGGTATCCACAAGGCGGCCTGGAACAGGTCGCCATCGAGCAGCTCATTCCTGCGTCCGCGCGCGATCGCCATCGCGATCACCGTGCGCGTTACATGAGGCAACCGCACGTACGACCGATGGGGGTCACCGGTCAGAGCCTGATCGGCCAACGGCTCGACGGTGCGCAGTTTCCGGTGGAGATCGCGCTCAGTCCGATCGACAGCGGCCAGGGGCCGCGCTACTTGGCATCGGTGCGCGACATCTCCGAGACGCAACGGGCCCGCCAGGCCTTGGTACGGGCCCGTTACGATGCGCTGGCCGCGCGAATCGGCCAACTTGCGCTCGAGGCTCAGGACGAATCCGGAGTGGTCGACCACGTCCCGGCGCTGTTGGCGGCCGCGCTCGATACCCCGGTGGTCGCGGTCGTGTTCGTCGCCGACGATCGCCAGAGCGTGGTTACACGGGCCTCGACCGGGCTCGATGAAGCCGCCGCGGCTTCGCGCTCGCCGATCGGTTTCGACCGCGAAGCACTGCTCGCACGCATTGCCGAGGGCGAAACTCTGGTCGTGGAGGACCTCGCCGACGATACCGGCCGCCGCTTTCCGCTGATCGCGGCGGGCTCGGGCAGCGCGGCATTGCTGCCGCTGTCGGACCGCGGGCGTCCGATGGGCGCGCTGCTGGTGGTGTCGTCGCAGCCGCGCCACTTCGACCACGACGCGCTGCACTTGCTGCAGTCGGTGGCCAACCTGATCGCGGCTTTCGTGCAACGGCGGCGTACCGAAGAACAATTGGCCCATTCGCAACGGCTCGACGCGATCGGTCAGCTGACCGGAGGCATCGCCCACGATTTCAACAACCTGTTGACGGTCTTGTCCGGCAGCCTGCAACTGCTGGAGATGGAGTGCGAGCAGAAGCCGGAGGCCAGCGAGCTGATCGCCAGCGCCTTGCGTTCGGTAGGCCGGGGCGCGGAACTCACTGGGAAATTGTTGGCCTTTGCGCGCCGGCAACGATTGATGCCGCAAGCCGTCGCTGTGCCGGCGCTGCTGCGCGACGTCGAAACGATGTTGCAACGCACTCTGGGCGACAGCGTGCGCCTGTACGTGCGCTGCGAGGACAATCTGCCGCCGGCTTACGTCGATCCCACCCAGTTGGACGCGGCGCTGGTCAACCTGTCCCTGAACGCTCGCGACGCCATGCCGCGCGGCGGCGAAATCACCGTCGAGGCAGAAGTGCATCAGGTCGGGGATCATGCCGGCGGCGGAGAACTCGCCGCCGGCCGCTATGTGCGCATCAGCGTGACCGATACCGGGCGCGGCATGGCGCCGGAAATCCTGGCCCGCGCGATGGAGCCGTTCTTCACCACCAAGGAAGCCGGGCGCGGCAGCGGGCTAGGGCTCAGCATGGCCTACGGTTTCGCCAAGCAGAGCGGCGGTCATCTGCGCATCGACAGCACGCTGGGCTACGGCACTCGCGTGGCGTTGTTTCTTCCGGCCGCAAAGGCGCTCGCTGCGGCCGCCTCGACGGTCGCGGCGACCCGCGCCCAAGGCAAGGGGGAGACCGTGCTGGTCGTCGAGGACGACGGGGCGGTGCGCAATATCGCAGTAGCGTTCCTGCGCTCATCCGGCTATCGGGTGCTGGCGGTCGCGAGCGCCGAAGATGCGCTGCAGCGGTTGTCGGGCGACGAATCGATCGCGTTGTTGTTCAGCGATGTCATGCTCGGTGAAGGCATGAACGGCAAGGAACTGGCCATCGCCGCGCGGGGGCTGCGGCCGCGATTGCCCATATTGTTGACCTCGGGCTACGAAACCGACACTGCCGCCGAGCCAGCGACGACGGCGGAAGCGTTCGAGTTGCTGCGAAAGCCTTACCGACGCGAGCAATTGGCCGCGGCGGTCGCGCGGGCGTTGGATCCGCTGGCCGATGAGCGTGCCGCGCCTCAGTGATAGGCCGTGTCGTTGCGCAGTACGCTCTGCAGGCCGTTACGGTCCTTGATGCAAATTTCCCGCCCGGCGACGCCGATCAGGCCCCGGGCCTGCAGCCGCGAAAGCACGCGGGTGACGGTTTCCAGGGTCAGCGACAGGAAATTACCGAGTTCGGCGCGCGTCATGCGCAGTTGCAGGCGGTTCGGACTGAACCCCAATAGTTCCAGGCGCGAGGCCAGATCGAACAGGAAGGTAACGACGCGTTGCTCGGCGCCGAGCGTGCCCAGGGTCAGCATCCAGCTCCAGTCGCGGCGGATCTCGCTGGCGAGCAGCGCGGTGATGCGTTCCTGGAACTGCGGCAATTCATCGCGCAACCGGACATACGGCAGCTCCCACAGTTCCCCGGTGTCCAGCGCCATGACGTCGCAAGCGTAGGTCGGCATGTCCAAGGCGTCCAGGCCGAGCAGGTCGCCGCGCATGCGGAATCCGGTGATCTTTTCGCGACCGTCTTCGCTGACCACGGCGGTCTTGAAGAAGCCGGCATGCACCAGATACAGGGCGTGCCGGGCTTGTCCCGCGCGGAATACGTACTGTTTCGCGCAGACCCGGCGGCGCTGCAAGGGCCAAGCCTGCAACAACCGCTCCAGGCTGTGGGTCTCGTGGGCGCGTCCGCTCGAGGACGCGCCGAAGCAGGTCTCGCTGGACGGCTCTGAGCGTTGGAGGGTATCGAGCAACATGGCGGCATTCCGCGACGGGGTTGAGTCAAGGCTAGCCATGCCGGCGTGCCGGACGATTCCAAACCGGTAACCGCCGGTAACGTTTTGTAACAGCCCCTTCCGTCCCGGCGATTCGCGAGCGCGGCGAAGCGGCAAGCTTGATCCCGGTCAAGGCGGAGCTGCCCGGCAAGGGCACAGTGACAGCGCAGACCATCCGGCATCGAGCCGTCAGGAACCGCCTTGACCCTTCTCACGCGATTCACCGACCCGCATGCGGTCGACCTTTGGGACAGCCGCTTCCGCTGGCGCAGCGGCGATCGGCTGTGCGACCGGACCATCGATGCGACCTGGCAAAGGGTCGCTCAGGCGCTGGCCGCGATCGAAGGCAATGGCGGCGCCTACTGGTGCAGCCGTTACGCGTTCGCGTTCGGAAGTTGGCAGATACTGCCGGACCCTCGGCTGCTGCGCTACGCAGGCACCGACACGCCGGTGCCGCCGTTGAACGAACCGCAGGCGGTGGTCAACGCCGGGGTCTTCGTCTCCGATCCGCACACGCGCCAGGCCCGTTTCGATCACAAGCGCTTCGGCGCGGCGGCCGCCCTGGCGGTGCGCATGCTCGACGATGCGGCGATGGCCTATGGCCCTGGCGGCGATCAGCCGCTGCGGCTCTGCATCGGCATGATCGGGGTCGGCGATGCACTGGACCGTCTCGGTCTGGCGTATACCTCGGGCCGCTCTCCCGCCGTGGCGCAAGCGATCGCGCGGAGTCTGGCGTTCGGCTGCCTGCACGGCGCGCTGCAATTGGCCGAGGAGCGCGGCAGCCCTGCCGGCGGCGTCGGGCTTGCCGGGCTATGGATGTATCGGGGCTTGCCGGCGTCGCTGGCGGATGCGGCAGCGCGAAACCGGCGCTATGAATCCCTGACCCGGATCGAGTCGCACCCGGAACTGGCTTGCCTGGCCAATGGTGCGAGCGATGCATTGGAGCCGGCACGGACTCCGGAGACGACCGCATTGGAACACGAAGGATCGGGGCTGCAACTGGCCGCACGTGCGATTCGCGCTGCCGTCCAGCCGTGGATCGATGCGCCGGTCTGCGTATCGACAGGAGCCCGAGGGGCGGCCCTGGCTGTCGGCTGAGCGAAGGTTCCGCGCGGATGCTGCGGGACATGCCGCGGGACGGGCATCAGAACCTTCGCCACAATTTCCGTAGCAATGCGGCCGACCGATGGCGCAGGCGCGCAAGCACAGTGCGTTCGTCCGGTGCCGCGGCGGCGGATGGGCGCTGCTCGACTGCGTCCACCGGCGCCGGCGCCGCCGCCGGAGCGGTTTCGGGGCCGAGCAGGGTCGCCGCGACATCGTCTTCGATCCATCGTAACTGGCGCCGCAGCGCCGCCTCGAGACCGGCGGATTCTGAAGAAGGCGGATCAACGCGATGCATGGCGGACGCCTGAGAAGGGCGAGCGGTCGACACCCGCAAGGCCGGCCATGTCAGTGCCCGAACAGAATGGGAAGGTCGGACGCGATCAGCAACTCGCGCGTGACGCCGCCCAGCGCCCACTCGCGCAAGCGCGAATGCCCGTAACCGCCCGCTACCAGCAGATCCGCACGCATTTCGCGCGAGTAATACAGCAGCGCGGTGGCGACGGTCTGCCCGAGGGCCGGCCGTGCGAGGCGCGAAGCATTGATTCCATGGCGTACCAGATGCTCGACGATCCGGCGTGCGGAAGGCTCGATATCCTGGCCATCGTCGGTTTCCACCGTCAGCACCTCCACGGTTTCGGCGGCCGCCAACAACGGCAGCGCATCGTGGACGGCGCGCGCGGTTTCGCGGGTAGGCTGCCAGGCGATTACCACGCGGCGCGGCGGCACGGTTAGGACGCAGCGCGGCGGAACCACCAGTACCGGCCGCCCGGATTCGAGCAGCAGGGCGACGAAATAGTCGTGCGGCACGATCGACTCGACCGTATCGCCGACGGCGCCGGCGACGATCGTGAGGTCGGCGTCGTAGGCCTGCTTGGCGGCCAGGCGAGGCGCCTCGGAGTACAGGGCTTCCACCAGCAGGGCTTCCGCCGAAGCGCATTCGGACGCCAGCCGCAGTTTGAGCTTCGCGAGGTTGAGCTGGCCGCGTTCTCGCAAGACCGCGTGGAGATCGGCGGTCGCCGCGTCGGGCGTCAGCCCCCATGGATGGGTCATCGGCATGGGCAGGTCGACCATTTCCAGCGCCGTCAGGTGGGCGTCGCTCGATTTCGCCAGCGCAATGGCCAAGGCCAACGCATCGGCGTCGCCGTCGCTGCCGGTCATCGGGATCATCAGGTCCTTGTACATGAGCATTCTCCGCAGCCGCGATCGGCGTCACCCTCATTCCAATCCGGCGCAGAGCGCGCGTATTGATCTGGGTCAACGCTCGGCGTCGGAACGCGCGCGGCGCGACACCTGGATAACCCGCATAGGCCGTATAGGCGGGACTGCCGCGATGCGGCAGGCACTTGATCTGGATCAAGCCGGCCGGTCGCCGGCTTGGGCGTAATGGCCTCGGGTTTTATCCGGAGTGGGCCATGAACAGCGAGCGCTTGCGCAAATACGTCCTGGAAGAATTGGCGTTCGACCCGCGGGTCGACGCTTCCGGCATCGGCGTCAGCGTGGACGAGCGCATCGTCAAGTTGACCGGCCACGTCCATAGCCTGGCCGACAAGATCGCGGTCGCTCAGGCCGTCGAGCGGGTAAAGGGGGTGCGCGGCGTCGTCCTCGACGTCGAGGTCCGTTGCCCCGACGCGCACATCTCCGACGACATGCTGGTCAAGCGGGCGACCGACGTGCTCGATTGGGACACGACCCTGCCGAGAGGCGCGGTCAAGGTCAGCGTCGACCAGGGGTGCCTGACCCTGACCGGCACCGTCGACTGGCAGTTCCAGCGCAGCGAGATCGAGAAAGACCTGCGCTGCCTGGCCGGGGTGATCGACATCGACAACAAGATCGCGATCCGCAGCATCTCCTGCAAGCAGGACGTCAAGCGCTCGATCAAGGACGCCATGCATCGGCGCGCCGACGTGCAGGCCTCGAACATCCGCGTCGACGTCGACGAGAACGGCAAGGTCACTCTCAAGGGCAAGGTCGAGGACTGGCAGGCCCGGAACACCGTCGAGGACGCGGCCTGGCTGATCGCCGGGGTCAAGGACGTCGACAACCGGGTGCGGGTGCGATGACCGGGCCCGGCCCGCCGCTCGAATCGGCGCCCGGGCCGCAGGCGCCGACGCGGTTCGGCCAGGCGCTCAAGCGCCGCATCGCCGTGACGATCTCGCTCAAGCTGGCCTTGTTGATCGTGCTGTACCTGCTGTTTTTCTCGCCGTCGCAGCGCCCGCATATCGACGATGCGGCGATCGACCGGCATCTGTTACCCACCAGGTGAACCGCCATGCCCGACTTACACGTCGTCGACTTGTCCCGATTGCAGTTCGCGCTGACCGCGCTGTACCACTTCCTGTTCGTGCCGCTGACCATCGGCCTGGCCGTGATCATGGCGATCATGGAAAGCGTGTACGTGATGACCTCGCGCCCGATCTGGAAGCAGATGACCCGCTTCTGGGGCGTGTTGTTCGGCATCAACTTCGCCATGGGTGTCGCCACCGGCATCACTATGGAGTTCCAGTTCGGCACCAACTGGGCTTATTACTCGCATTATGTCGGCGACATCTTCGGCGCCCCGCTGGCGATCGAGGGCCTGATGGCCTTCTTCCTCGAAAGCACCTTCGTCGGCCTGTTCTTCTTCGGCTGGGAGCGCCTGAGCAAGCTGCAGCATCTGACCGTGACCTGGTTGACCGCCCTGGGCGCCAATCTGTCGGCGCTGTGGATCCTGATCGCCAACGGCTGGATGCAGAACCCGGTCGGCGCCGAGTTCAATTTCCGCACCATGCGCATGGAAATCACCGACTTCGCCGCGGTGGTGTTCAATCCGGTCGCGCAGGCCAAGTTCGTGCACACCGTCAGCGCGGGCTACGTCACCGGCGCCATGTTCGTGTTGTCGATCAGCGCCTGGTATCTGCTGCGCGGTCGCAACGTCGAGATCGCGCGGCGCTCGATGGCGGTGGCGGCCAGTTTCGGCCTGGCCGCGGCCTTGTCGGTGGCGGTGCTGGGCGACGAAAGCGGGTATACGGCGTCGGAGAACCAGAAGATGAAAGTCGCCGCGATCGAGGCCGAATGGAGGACTCATCCGGCGCCGGCCGCATTCACGGTGTTCGGCTTGCCCGATATGGAGCGCCGCGAGACCGCGCACGCGGTGCGTATTCCATGGGCGCTGGGCCTGATCGCGACCCGGTCGCTGGACAAGGAGGTGCCGGGCATCCACGAACTGGTCGAAAACAATCGCCAACGCATCCGCAACGGCATCGCCGCCTATATCGCCTTGCGCGAGCTGCGCGCCGACCGCGACGACCCGGCCAAGGCCGCGGCCTTTATGGCCTTGCGCGAGGATCTGGGCTTCGGCTTGCTGACCCTGCGCTACACCGCCGATCCTGCCACCGCCGACGAAGCCGTCATCGAGCGCGCGGCCTGGAGCACAGTGCCGAACGTACCGGTGTTGTTCTGGTCGTTCCGGATCATGGTCGCGCTGGGCCTGTTCTTCATCGCCCTGTTCGCGTGGGCGTTCTATCTGTCTGCGCGCGGACGGCTGCAGCGGCCGCTGTTCCTGCGCGTGGCGTTGTGGAGCTTGCCCTTGCCGTGGGTCGCGGCCGAGTTGGGCTGGATCGTCGCCGAATACGGCCGTCAGCCTTGGGCCATCGACGGCGTGCTGCCGACCTTTCTCGGAGTGTCCTCGACCAGCTCCGCCCAGGTGCTGGCGAGCCTGATCGGCTTCGTCGTGCTCTACACCGGCCTGGCCGTGGTCGACGTCATGTTGATGTTGCGGGCGATCCGCTCCGGGCCGGACCGGCTCAGATTCTGGCCGGCCTCGCGCGATGCGTCCGCTGAGCCCCTGCCGATGAGGACCTCGCCATGATCGACCTGATCGACTACTCGCTGCTGCGCGAGATCTGGTGGGTTCTGCTCGGCGTGCTGCTGATCGGTTTCGCCCTGACCGACGGCTACGACCTGGGGTTGGCGGCGATCTTGCGCCTGATCGGCCGCGACGATGTCGAGCGGCGCATGGCGCTGGAATCGATCGAGCCGAACTGGGAGGGTAACCAGGTCTGGTTCATTCTCGGCGGTGGCGCGGTGTTCGCGGCCTGGCCGTTGCTGTACGCGGCTTCGTTCTCGTCCTTCTACTTCGCCATGCTGCTGTTGCTGGTGGCGTTGATCCTGCGGCCGGTGGGATTCGTCTTCCGCAATCGCCTGCCGCATGCACGCTGGCGCGCGACCTGGGACTGGGCGCTGACCATCGCCGGCGCGGTGCCGTCGCTGGTGTTCGGCGTGGCCTTCGGCAATCTGCTGCTCGGCGTGCCGTTCCATTTCACCCCGGAACTGCTGCCGGTCTACGACGGCGACTTCATCGGCCTGTTCCGGCCCTTCGCGCTGTTGGCCGGCCTGATCAGCCTGGCCATGCTGGTGATGCATGGCGCGTGTTTCGCCGCCATGCGGGTCGAAGACCCGGTCGGCGCCCGCGCCAGGCGCATCGCGCGCATCGCGGCGGCCGTAGCTGCGGCGGCCTTCATTGGGGCAGGCGTGTGGCTGCGTTTCCTGCCGGCGCCGGCCATCGTCGGCGGCCTGCGCGTGGATGCGCCGTCGGATCCGTTGATCAAGCATGTGCTGATGATCGACGGCGGCTGGTTCGCGAACTACGCCCTGAATCCGTGGATGACCGCGGTGCCGGTGCTGACCGTGGCGGCGCTGATCGCGGTGGTACTGGTCGCCAAACGGTGGCTGGCGTTCCTGGCCAGCGGCACCGCCGTCGCCGGCATCATCCTGACCGCAGGCCTGGCGATGTTTCCGTTCCTGATGCCTTCTTCGACGGATCCTAGGCACGGTCTGACCGTCTGGGACGCTTCCTCGAGCGAACGCACGCTCGGCATCATGCTGGTCGCCGCGGCGATCTTCCTGCCGCTGATCCTCGCCTACAGCGCCTGGGCCTTCCGGGTCATGCGCGGCACGGTGACGCGCGCCCATGTGGAATCGCAAGACGACGCCGGAGGCGCCTACTGATGTGGTACTTCGCCTGGATCCTGGGCCTGGCCCTGGCCTGCTGTTTCGGCGTGCTCAACGCCATGTGGTTCGAACTGCGCAGCGACGAAGAGCGCGATCGCCGCGAAGTGCTGGAGGACGACTGATGGCGCGCGCCGTCTCGCTGCTGCTGGCATCGGCCCTGTCCTTGGGCTTGTTATTCCTGCCGGCGATGCGCGGCGGGGAGATGACGGCGGCGGCGCACGGATGGCTGAGCCCGCTGATGCTGTCGATCTGTGCGGGCTTCGTCCATGGCGTGGGCTACCGGCCCGTGCGGCCTTGGGCGAGGGCGTTGCTGCACCCGCTGCTGTTGTGGCCAGCGATGGCGGGGCTGGCGGTGATATGGGCGCGCAGTTTCTAGGCGAACCGCGGCGGCCCGGCCCAGCCGCTGGCGGTCGGGCCGGCCTGTCCGACTGCGGCCGGGCCGACGGCCAGCGCTTGCGTTGATCTCGATCAAGACGCTGGGCGTGCGTCGGTCGGATCCTGTCGGCATCCAAACCTTGAGGAGAACCGTCATGCGTATCCTGATCGCGGTCGATGGCAGCGACGCCGCGCTGCGCGCGGTCCGCCATGCGATAAGACTCGCGGGCGATCTCAAAGAACCGCCCGAGATGCACTTGCTGTATGCCGATGAGCCGCTCATGCGCAGCGTCGCGCTCAGCCTCGGGCTGCAGGGCGCCGCCCGCTACCACGCCGACAACGGCAAAGGGGCGACCCAAAAAGCCAGGGCCATGCTCAAGCGGGCCAAGGCCGCTTGCGAAGAGCATCTGGTGGTCGGCGATCCGGCAGCCACCATTCTCAAGTTCGCCAAGGCCAACCGATGCGACCTGGTGATCATGGGGTCGCACGGCCGTTCAGCGCTGAAGAGTCTGTTTCTCGGTTCGGTGACCAGCAAAGTGCTGGTCAGTTGCTCGGTGCCATTGACCATCGTGCGCTGACCGCCCTGCGGCAACGCTCGCGCTGCAGCGACACGAGGAGTACTCGCGCATGTGGGAGACGCTGACCGCTAGCCAGGACCTCGCCCGCTTGCACAGCTTGGTCGCCATCCTGGTGCGATACGGGTTCGGCGATCTGGCGCGCCGGCTGGGGCTTGCGCAGACGCTCGCGCGTGCGGGCAAGGTGTTGCCGCTCGCGCACCTCGAGGAGTTGGTGGCCCTGCCGCCGCATGTGCGGGTGCGCTGCGCACTCGAGGAAATGGGGCCGACGTTCGTCAAGCTCGGCCAAGTCCTGGCGACGCGAGTGGATCTCTTTCCTCCGCAATGGATCGCCGAGTTCAGCCGTCTGCAAAATGCTGTCCCGCCGGTGCCTTTCGAGGCGATCCGCTCGGAGATGTCGGCGGCGCTGGGGCAGGTCCCCGAGGCGGCATTTGCCTGGCTCGATCCTTCGCCGTTAGCGGCGGCGTCGATCGCCCAGGTACACCGGGCACGCCTGCCCGACGGACGAGAGGTCGTCGTCAAGGTTCGGCGTCCCGATATCCGACCGCTCATCGAGGCCGACTTGCGGCTGTTGCAATACGCGGCAAGCAAGATCGAAGCGAAATTCCCGGATATGCGCCGCTACCATCCGGTCGGCATGGTGCGGCAGTTCCACGCATCGTTGCAGGGGGAGCTCGACCTCGCCGCCGAATGCCGGCATGCCGAGCGTATCGCGGCCAATCTGTCCGGCGACGAACGCCTGGTCGTTCCGGCGGTGCATTGGCTCTGTACCAGCGAACGGATGAACGTGCAGGACTTCGTCGACGGTATTGCCGTAGCCGACTTGGCCGCGTTGGATGCCGCCCGACTGGATCGCGCTCGGGTGGCGCGCACCGGCGCGCAGATCGTTTTAAAAATGATGCTCGACGACGGTTTCTTCCATGCCGATCCGCATCCGGGCAACGTGTTCGTGTTGCGCGACGGGCGCATCGCCCTGATAGATTTCGGCATGGTGGGGCGACTGTCGCCAGCGCGCCGCGCGGAAGTGGTGAGCCTGTTGTTCGGATTGGTCGAACGCGCCCCCGAACGCGTCACCGAGGTATTGCTCGACTGGACCGGGCGGGCCGATGTGGACGAAGCGCAACTGGCCATCGACATCGATGCGTTCATCGACCGCTATCACGGAGTCCCGCTCGGCCAGCTCGACCTGGCGGCGATGCTGCTCGAGGTGGTGAGTTTGCTTCGATCGCATCGTTTGGCCCTGCCTTCCGACCTGGCTCTGTTGATCAAGGTCTGCCTTACCCTGGAGGGAATGGGGCGCAGCCTCGATCCGCAATTCGACATGGCGCTTCAGGCGCGGCCCTTCCTGCGCCGCGCCATGACGGCACGGTTCCATCCTCGCCGGGTCGCGCAGCGCGGCGTGCAGTCGTTGGCGGATACCGTCGAGGTGCTGGCGACGTTGCCTCAGGATCTTCGGCGCGCGCTGCGTGCGATGCGTACGGGCGGGGCGCGGCTGCATATCGGGATGGACGAGCTGCGCGACTTCGGCAGCCAGATGGCGCATTCGGCCAATCGCCTGGCGGGCAGCATGGTCATCGCCGCGCTGATCGTCGGTTCGTCCATCGCGATGACGGTCGAGGGCGGTCCCACACTGTTCGGTCTGCCTTTGTTCGGATTGGTCGGTTTTGCCGGAGCTTCGCTCGCCGGCATTTGGCTCCTGCTTTCGATATTCCGTAGCGGCGGCGGGCGCTAGCGTCTGTTCGGCCCACCGTGTCGGTAGCGAAGCGCGGCGCGGCAGCCTGCCGGCGAGCGCGGGATCGGTTGCGCATGCCTCCGGTTTGATCTGGGTCAGCCCTCGCCGATGGCGGCGGACCTAGCCTGTGACGACGGTTCGCAAGTCGTTCCATTGCAGGGCCGATCCCGCTCCACCATGGCCACCCGGGAGTATCGATCATGAGCCGACTATTGCTTCCCATGTTGGCGGCTTTGCTGACCGGCTGCGTATCGCAGATCTTCCTCGACGGCGCCCCCCCGCGGCGAGGAGTACATTGCGGACACTATGGTCGAGAAGCGCGTGTATGCGGTATCCAGCGAAGTGTGCGGTCGGCGGGAGCCCGTCCTGCCGTACCAAGTGGTCGAACGAGGCCGCGATGGTTGGGTGCGGTTGTGCGCTCAGGTGGAAGGTTTCGCGTTCCGGCCCGGTAACGATTATGTCCTGCAGGTCACCGAACATCGGGCGGCGGGCGATGCCTCGCTCGTCCGCCTGATACTGAAAAGCGTGATCGAACAGCGCCCGCATACGCGGAACTGACCAGGCCACGCGGATGGAGCAGGGCGCATGCCGACCGGCGTTCATTGCCCGCGCGCGGCCGGGTATTGATCGAGATCAATGCCGGTTCGAGCCACTGCTCTAGGGTGGGACCGGGCTTTCTCGGAACTCCGGCATGCGATCGACCCAACGCGACGAGCGCCCCGAATTCGAGCCGCCGAGCGCCCGGCTGCCGGTGCGGCGGGCGGGCATCGATACCTATCGGCAACCGGTCCTGTACCTGCATCGGGACTGCCTGGTGTCCCGCGCCGAGGGCTTCGCCGCGTTGACCCGGGTGAGCGTGCGCTGCGGCGAGCGCGAGGTGGTCGCCCTGCTCAACATCGTCACCGGCGAATGGTTGGGCACCGACGAAGCCGCATTGTCGGAGGCCGCCTGGCAAATGCTCGCGCCGGAGCCTGGCGCGATCGTCGCTCTGGCTCATGCCGAGCCTCCCGGTTCGGCCAGCGTGTTGCGCGCGAAAGTGTTCGGGACGCGTTTGAACCAGGCCCAGTTCGAGGCGGTGCTGCGCGATACGCTGACGGCCGGCTTGTCCGACATCGAGCTGGCCGCGTTCGTGACGGCCTGTGCCGGCGACCGCTTGGATCTGGACGAATCGGTCGCGCTGACCCGGGCGATGATCGCGATGGGCGAGCGCATCGATTGGGGCACGGGGCCGGTGCTCGACAAGCACTGCGTCGGCGGCCTGCCCGGCAACCGCACGACTCCGATCGTGGTATCGATCGTCGCCGCGCTCGGCCACCGCATACCGAAAACGTCCTCGCGCGCGATTACCTCGCCGGCCGGGACGGCCGACGTCATGGCCACCATGACCGTCGTCGATCTCGACATCGCGGCCCTGCGGGACGTGGTGAACCGCGAGGGCGGCTGCATGGCGTCCGGCGGGCGAATGCGCTTGAGTCCCGCCGACGACATCCTGATCCAGATAGAACGCCCCCTGGATCTGGATGGCGACGGCCAGATGGTCGCGAGCATCCTGTCGAAGAAGGCCGCGGCGGGTTCTACCCATGTATTGATCGACATCCCGGTGGGCGACACCGCCAAGGTGCGCACGATGGCCGCCGCCGATGCGATCGCCCGGCGCCTGGCCTTCGTCGGGGAAGCGCTCGGCTTGCGCATAGGCGTGCACATCTCCGACGGCCGCCAGCCGGTGGGGCGCGGCATCGGCCCGGCGCTCGAAGCGCACGATGTGCTGGAGGTGTTGCGCAACTCGCCGCAGGCGCCGAGCGACCTGCGCGAGCGCGCGCTCGACGTGGCCGGAGCGGTGCTCGAACTGTTGCCCGGCATCGCCCCCGGCAGCGGACGAAACCAGGCGGCGGGCGCGCTCGCTTCGGGCTCGGCGCTGAGGAAGTTCCTGGCGATCTGCAGCGCCCAGGGCGGCTTTCGCGAGCCCGAGCGGGCACGCTTCGTCGAGCCCTATATCGCGCGCTCCGACGGAGTGCTGGCATGCATCAACAATCGGCAACTGGCGCGTATCGCGAAGCTCGCCGGAGCGCCGCGCACCCCGACCGCCGGCGTCGTCTGCACGCTGCGTCAGGGCGATACGATCCGACGCGGGATGCCGTTGTTCCTGGTCCATGCCGGCTCCAGGGGCGAGCTGGCTTATGCGCTGGATTACGCCGCGGCGCACCCGGACACCTTGAGCGTGCGGAGCCCGCCGTCATGAAGCCGATAGTGCTGTCCTTTCCCGACGATGCCGGGCTGGCCGGTTCGGTGAGCCGGGAACTGCAGGCCAGGCTGGGGTCGCTCGAGTGGCGGCATTTCCCCGATGGCGAGTCGCTGCTCAGGATCGAGGAGACGCTCGCGGGCGCCGACGTGGTGGTCTTCGCCAGCCTCGACGGCGCGGATCGCAAGGCCTTGCCGTTGCGCTTCGTCGCCGACACCGCGCGAGAACTCGGCGCGCGCAGCGTCGGGCTGGCGGCTCCTTACCTGGCCTATATGCGCCAGGACGCGCGCTTCCGTCCCGGCGAAGCGATCGCCGCCCGGGTATTCGCCCGGTTCCTGGAGCAGAGCGTCGACTGGCTGGTGACGGTCGACCCTCACCTGCACCGCATCGCCGCGCTCGAGGACCTCTACCGGATTCCGGTCGCATGCGTGGAATCGGCGCCGGAGTTGGCCGAATGGATACGGCGCGAGGTTCGCGATCCGGTCCTGATCGGCCCCGACGAAGAGAGCGCGCAATGGGTGGCGGACATCGCCGGCGCAGCGCGGATACCGTACCAAGTGCTGCACAAGCAACGTCGCGGCGACCGTCAGGTCGAGGTCAGCGCCCCCGATCCGGAGCGTTTGCGCGATGCGACGCCGGTGCTCGTGGACGATATCGTCTCGACCGGCCGGACCCTGATCGCGGCCGCCGAACATCTGCGGCGGCTCGGGCTGCCGCCGCCGGTGTGCGTGGTCATCCATCCGCTCTTCAGCGACAACGCGCATGAGCTGCTGAAGCGGGCCGGGGTGGAGCGCATCGTCAGCACCGACAGCATCCGCCATCCCAGCAACGGCATCGGCCTGGCCCGGCCGATCGCGCGCGCCGTCGCCGGACAGCTGGCGAGGATCGAGAGAGGAACCGAGCCATGATCTACGACGCGACCCCGGACGAATGCGTCCTTGCCTGCGGCACCAGCGAAGCGCTGGACGCCCCGCTGCGGCGCCGAATCGAAGCCGAGGCGGCGGGGCGGCGCGCGAACGATCGCGATTTCGCCCATTGGGCCGCAGGCTACGGCGCGATCGTCCACGACGCACTGACCCAGGTAAGGGTCCATGCGTTGATCGAGACCCTGGTCGGCCAGCGCATCCTGCCCGATGCGCGCACCGGCTATCGTCGCCTGGCGGCCGCCGACCGCATCGCCAGCGCCGCGATGTGGCTGGTCGTTCACATGACCTATGCCCGCAGCGTTCGCCTCGACGGCAGTCCGCTCGGCGCGGACGACTTCAAGCGCCACCCCGAAGGGCACACCGGCGGTTCGTTGAACATGGTGCCGGCCTATGCGGGCTATCTGGCGATCAATGCCCTGACCGGCGATACCCGCGCCTGGCTGATGGGCCAGGGGCACTGCGTCGCCGCCGTGGACGCGTTGAACCTGCTGAGCGGGAACATGACGCCCGAGCACGCCGGACGCTACGGGCTGGACGACCGCCGCCTGTCGGACTTCGTCGGCGATTTCTATGCCTACGGCGTCACCGCCGACGGCTATCCCAGCTCGCCGTTGGGCTCGCACGTCAACGCCTACACCGGCGGCAGCCTGCAGGAAGGCGGCTATCTCGGCTTCGCGGAACTGCACTACGTGCATGCGCCCTTGCCGGGCGAACGGCTGGTGGCGTTTCTCAGCGACGGCGCGTTCGAGGAGCAACGCGGCAGCGATTGGGCGCCGCGTTGGTGGCGTCCGCAGGACAGCGGGCTGGTCTCGCCGATCATGGTGCTCAATGGGCGGCGGATCGAGCAGCGCAGCCAGATCGCACAGGAAGGCGGCGAGCGCTGGCTGCATGCGCATCTGCGCCTCAACGGCTTTCAGCCGGTCGGACTGGATGGGCGCGACCCGGCCAGCATCGCCTGGGGCATCCACGAGATCGAGTTGCGCCAGCAGACCCGCATCGAGGCGTTTGCCACCGCCGGGTTCGATACCGCCGCGCCGTTGCGCTACGGCATCGCGCAAGCGCCCAAGGGCTACGGCTTCCCCGGCGCCGGCAGCAACCGCGCGCACAACCTGCCGTTGCCAGGAAATCCGCACAGCGACGAGGCCTCGCGCGAGCTGTTCAACGCCGCCTGCGCGACACTGCACGTGGCCGAAACGGAACTGCGCGAGGCGATCGGCGTTCTGGCCACCCACGGCCAGCAGCGGCGTCCGCTGGAGCGCGACCACGCCCTGGCCACGCGTCAGGTGCGTCCGCCGGCGTCGCCGACGCCGCGCTGGCGCGCGCGCGGAGAAACCCATTCGCCGATGGCGGCGCTGGACGAGCAGTTCGTCGCGATAGCCGCCGCCAACCCGGACCTGCGCGTGCGCGTCGGAAATCCCGATGAACTGCGCAGCAATCGCCTGGACCGCAGCCTGGACCTGCTCAAGCATCGGGTGCAGTCGCCCGAGCCCGGCGTGGCCGAATCTCATGCCGGCGGCGTCATTACCGCGCTTAACGAAGAGGCGGTGGTGTGCGCGGCGCTGGCCAACAAGGGCGGCATCAACCTGGTGGTCACCTACGAAGCCTTCGCGGTGAAAATGCTCGGCGCGCTGCGGCAGGAGCTGACGTTCGCCCGCCAGTTGCGCCGCGCCGGTCGGGCCCCCGGGTGGCTGTCGGTTCCGCTAGTCCTGACCTCGCACACCTGGGAGAACGCCAAGAACGAGCAGTCGCACCAAGACCCGACCCTGGTCGAGGCCTTGTTGGGGGAGATGCAGGACTGCGTACGCATCGTGTTTCCGCCGGACGCGAACTGCGCATGCACGGCGCTGCAGGCGGCCTATGCCGATCACGGCAGGATCTTCGCCCTGGTCGTGCCGAAACGCGAAGTGCCGGTCGCACTGGATGCCGAGCAGGCGATGGCCTTGCAGTACGACGGCGCCGCATTCCTGGAGCGATCGGTCGACGCGGAGATCGACCTGGTGGCCACTGGGGCCTATCAGTTGGCGGCCGCGGGCAAGGCCTGGCGCCGGCTGCGCTCGCGCGGCGTGGCGACGAACCTGATCTACCTCGCGGAGCCGGGACGGTTCAGGACTCCGCGCGACGAGGAAGAGGCGCAGTACATACACGACGACGAGACCGTCAGGCGCTGGTTCGTCCCCGGTCGGCCCCGGGTGTTCCTCACCCACACGCGTCCGGAACCGTTCCTGGGCGCGTTGCGCAGGCTCGACGACGGCCCGGCGCTCACCGCCGCCCTGGGCTATCGCAATCGCGGCGGAACCTTCGACGTCGACGGCTTGATGTTCGCCAACCGTTGCACCTGGGCTCATGCGCTCCTGGCCGCGGGCACCCTGCTCAAGCGCAGCGCCGCGGCCTGGCTCGACGCGCAGGAATACGATGCTGCCCTGGGCTGGGGCGCGCCGGAGCATTTGTGGCGAGACGAGAGCGATGACTGAGTCAGGCGATCGCACCTTGTTGGTCGTCAACCTCGGCTCGTCCACGCTCAAGGCGGCGCGCTACGAGATGAGCGGCTCGTCGGCGGCCGGGTCGGCACGACTGTCGCGGCGGATCCAGATCGCATGGGCCGATTCCGATCCCGATCCGAGTTCGAATCCCAATCCCAATCCCAATCCCAATCCCAATCCCAATCCCAATCCCAATCCCAATCCCGGCCTGGGCGCCGCGTTCGCCGAGGCGATCGACACCCTGGAATTGGCCGCCGCTCCGGCCTTGGTCGGGCACCGCATCGTCCATGGCGGCGATGCCGCACGGGCGCGTGTGCTCGATGCCGCCGAACGCGAGCGGTTGCGCGGCCTGTGCGGCCTGGCACCCTTGCATCAGCCGGCCTCGCTGACGTTGGTGGACGCGGTCGCCGATCATTGGCCCGGCGTCGAGCAATACGCGGCGTTCGATACCGTGTGGCACGCCCACCTTCCGGCAAACACCCGCCGGCTGGCCGTGCCGCGGGCCTGGGATGCGCTCGGCATCCGCCGCTACGGTTTCCACGGCCTGGCCTTCGCTTCGGCCATGCGCCAGGTCCGCTCCGCGCATCCGTCGCTCGGCCGCGAGCGCGCGGTGCTGGCGCACCTGGGCAGCGGCTGCAGCCTTTGCGCGGTGCACGATGGGCAAAGCATCGACACCACGATGGCCAGCACGCCGCTCGATGGCTTGCCGATGGCGACGCGCAGCGGCACGCTCGATCCCGGCGCGCTGCTCTATCTGCTGCGCAGCGGCGGCCTGACTGCCGACGCGGTCGAACGTGCGCTGTACCGCGACTGCGGTCTGCGCGGAATCTCAGGGCTCAGCGGCGACACGCGCGATCTGCTCGCCGCCGACAGCGTCGAGGCCGCCCTGGCCCTGGACATCTTCGCCTTGCGCACCGCGCAAGGCATCGCCGCCATGGCGACCCGGCTGGGCGGCATCGACCATCTGATATTTTCCGGCGGCATCGGCGCCAACGCGCCGTTGGTGCGCAGTTCGATCGCGGCTTACCTGGGGTGGCTCGGCATCGGCCTGGCCGAGGCGGCCAATGTCCGCGGCGATGCGCGGCTCGAAAGCCCGCACAGCCGGACGAAAGTGTGGCGCGTGGACGTGGACGAAGAAGCCGAGATCGCATCCGTGTGCGCGGTGGCGACCGCCTTGCCCTGGCCCTGAGCCTCAGCCGCTGCGCTGGCGGCTAAGGCGCATGCGGGCGAGCCCGTTGCGGCCGAGTTCGACCATCGCCAATCCGGCCAGCGGCATGAGCAAGGCCAGGCAGGACAGACCGAGCGGAGGCGGCGCGAAGCGGAACCAGGCGCCGGGCGCCTGGAAACGCGTGATCAACAACAGCAGGCTCAGCGCCGCCACCACCAGGATCCAGAATGCCTTGCCGGTCGGGCCGAACCAGCGCGCATAGCCGAAGCCGCGGTTGACGACGATCAGCCCGAGGTTTCCCGAGATCAATGCGATGAAGGAGAGCGCTGCCAATTGCGGCGTCGGCAGGGCGCCGCCGCGCCCGAGGAAATAAACGGCCGCCACCGCCGCGAACACGACCATGCCCCGGCCCAGACTGCCCGACAGGGTCGGCAGGTCGAGCAAACGCCGCGAAGGCGGCCGGGGAGGGCGCTGCATGATCTGCGCCGATGCGGGCTCGCGCTCGAACACCAGCGCCGAGGCCGGGTCGATGATCAGCTCCAGGAACACCACGTGCAGCGGCATCAGCATCATCGGCGCGCCGATGATCAGCGGCAGCAGCGCCAGGCCGGTGATCGGCACGTGCACGGCCAGGATGTAGCGGATGGCGCGCAGGATATTGTCGTAGATCAGGCGCCCCTGGCGCACCGCTTCGACCACGGTGACGAAGTCGTCGTCGAGCAGGACGATGGACGCCGCCTCGCGGGCGACATCGGTGCCGCGCTTGCCCATCGCGATGCCGACGTGGGCGGCCATCAGCGCCGGCGCGTCGTTGACGCCGTCGCCGGTCATCGCCACCACCTCGCGGTTCCGCTTCAATGCATCGATCAGGCGCAGTTTGTGATCCGGTTTCACCCGCGCGAACACGTCGGTATCGCGCACACGCTGGGTCAGGGTCTTCTCGTCGAGCGCTTCCAGCTCGCTTCCGAGCATGGCGGCGTCGGCCCGCCGCAGTCCGGCCTGCGCGGCGATCGTGCGGGCGGTATCGAGATGGTCGCCGGTCAGCATCACGACCCGTATGCCGGCCGCCTGGGCCTCGGCGACCGCGTCGCGAACGCCCGCTCGCAACGGGTCCTCGAACCCGAGCAGGCCGCGCCACTCGAAGCGAAAGCCGTGAGGCGTGGACGGAAGCGAGGCAGGGCCGTCCTGCCAGACCGCCGAGGCCGCGGCGATGACGCGCAAGCCGCGGCGCGCCATGTCCGCGGCGAGTTGCATCACCGCCGATCGCTGTTCGCGGCTCAGCGCGCACAGCTCGGCGACGGTTTCCGGCGCGCCCTTGCCGGCGACCGCTAGGCCGGGTTCGTCGGGGAGCTGCCAGACGTGGGTCACCGCAGGCAGGTCTTTGGAAAGCGGGTATTCGCGGACGCGGTGCGTTTCCGTCTTCGGCGCGGTCGCGGCCGAACCGGCCACGGCGGCGCGGATGGCGAGGTCCATCGGGTCGAACGAGTGCTCCGAGCAGGCGCGGCCGGCGCAATCGAGCAGCGCCGCCAGCCTGGGGGAGAGCCGCGCCGTCGGGTTCGAGCGCTCGTCGCCCCGCGCCAGCTCGACCAGGGTCATCTGGTTGGTGGTCAGGGTGCCGGTCTTGTCCGTGCACAACACGGTCACCGAACCCAGGGCTTCGATCGCCGGCGCGCGCCGGATCAGGGCGTTGCGGCGCGCCATGCGCCAACTGCCCAAGGCGAGAAACACGGTAAGCACGACCGGGAATTCCTCGGGGATATTGGCCATGGCCAGGGTGATGCCGGCCAGCAGGCCTTGCAGCCAGTCGCCGCGGGTCCAGCCGTACAGCAGCGCGACCAACGCGCTGACGCTCAGGCCGAGTACCGCGAACACCAGCACCGCATAGCGGATTTCCCGCTGCATCGGCGTCGGTGGCGAGCGCAAGGTGTGCAGCGCTTCGCCTATCCGGCCCACCGCCGTGGCGATGCCGATGGCGGTCACGCGAGCGACGGCATGCCCGCGCACCACCAGGGTGCCGGCATGGATGAGGTTCTTGTCCGGCTCGGCCGCCGCCGCGGCGCCACGTTGCACCGGCATCGATTCGCCGGTGAGCATGGACTCGTCGAGCATCAGGTCGCCGTCGTCCAGCACCCGCGCATCCGCCGGAACGCGGTCGCCCTCGGCGACCAGAATCAGGTCGCCGACCACGAGCTGCGAGGAGGGCAGCGACCGGACCAGGCCGTCGCGGATCGCCCGCGCCTGCGGCGTGCTCAGCTCGCGCAGGGCCTGCAGCGCGCGCTCGGAGCGATAGTCCTGGTACGCGGTCAGGCCGATCACCAGCGCGACCGAGGCGGCCAGCGCCGCGGCTTCCTCGGCATCGCCCAACAGCAGGTAGACGGCCGAGGCGAAGATCAGCAGCAGGAGCATCGGCTCGCGCAACACGCCGGCCAGGATGCGCAGCCAGTTGCGACGGTCCGGTTCCGGCAGCCGGTTCGGCCCTGCGGCCTGCAGCCGGCGCGCGGCCTCTTCGCTCGACAGTCCGGTCGGGTGGGCGCGGACCCCCTGGCTGGATTCCATATCGTTCGTCCTCGCTGGCTCGACGGCGCTCATGCGCGAGGCCGACCGATGGCGCCGCGACCCCGGCGCATAGAGACGCTGCGCCCGGAGCTTGCGCCGCAGCGGCTCGCGCAAGGCCGGAACCCCGTCCATCGGGACCCGCCCGGCCTCAGAAATACGGTGTGTAGCGGATGAAGCAAAGCACCAGGCAGGGAACGATGAGGAACATCCAGATCGCGATCTTGTACAGCCCGAACAGGAGATAGGCCGTCGCGTCGAAGCGCGCCGTCGAGAGCTGGAACCAGCGGCGATGCAGTCGATACATGGCGTCGTGAAACATCACGAAGACCACGAATCCGAGCAGCAACAGACCGTAGTTGAAGATCGCGCACCACATCAGGAAGCCAGGCCACAGTGCCGGGTCCATGGGCAGGCCTCACAAGGTCAGTTCGTGGATGACCTGGCTGGCGTCGTCGGGGTCGGTCACGGTGCGGAAGCCCAGATAGGCGGCGAGCTCGTGCATCTGCCGGTTCTCGGCGGAGTCGACCGAATACATCCTGTGAATGCCGCGGAGCTTTGCGACCTGAATCAGGTGCTTCATCAGCACCGCTCCCAGGCCCTTGTTTTGCCATTCGTCATCGACGGTAACCGCGCACTCGCATTGCGAGCCGTCTTGCGCGGTGCTGTATCGGCTGACTCCGACGATCCTGCCTTCGTCGGCGCTGTCGAACGCGGCGAAGGCGACATCGTGGGTGTAGTCGATGTCCGTCAGCTGGCGGATGAACGCGTCGCTGGGGCGGCGGGTCTGTCCGAGGAAGCGAAAACGCCGGCTCTGGTCCGACAGTCCTTCGATGAATTCGCGTTCGGCCGCGCCGTCGCTCGCGGCGATGGGGCGCATCGTCACCTGGCGACCGTCGCGCAAGGTGTCCGACCAGCGCGGCGTATCGGGACCGATGCCGTCTGAGGCGGATAGGGATTGGGTGGTCATGGCGTGCTCCCGGAGGGTCGTTTCAGGCTAGGCCGGCGGCTGCCGGCTGCATTGATCCAGGTCAACTCCTTTCGTGCGGGGGCTGACCCAGATCAATGCCGCGCCGCCAGTCGGACTGCAATCTGGCCCTACAGCCCGATCGGCCCTGTTCACGGCCGCGTTTCCTCGGTACGACGAGGGCAAGAGCGGGCGATGAATCCGCGCGCCGGCTCGGTCCGCTCCGGCGAGACGGATACCGACGGCGTCGTCGCCTAGGGACTGTTCGCGGCTCCACGGACCCAAACACGAAAGAGGTAACGCGCCATGGGCATCGCCACGTCCGAAGCCTCCGTCTTCCGTTTGACCTTCCTGGGTGCGACCGGCACCGTCACCGGCTCCAGATACCTGGTCGAAGCCGGCGACAAGCGGCTGCTCGTGGATTGCGGGTTGTTTCAAGGCTACAAAACGCTTCGCTTGCGCAATTGGGCGCCGTTCCCTGTGGATCCGGCGTCGATCGATGCGGTCGTGCTCACGCATGCGCACCTGGACCATAGCGGCTACCTGCCCAAGCTGGTGGACGAAGGCTTCGAAGGCGTCGTCTGGTGCACGCCGGCGACGCGCAGACTGTGCGGAATTCTGCTGCCCGATTCCGCCCATCTGTTGGAGGAGGAGGCAGGCCACGCCAACCGGCTCGGCACGACCAAACACCGCCCGGCCGAGCCGCTGTACGAGGTGGCGTCCGCGCATACGGCCGTGCGACGGATGCGCGCCTGGGAGTTCGAGACGCCGTTCGAACCGGTGCCCGGGGTGACCGCTCGTTTCAGGAGCCAGGGACATATCCTCGGCGCCGCCGCCGTCACCCTCGAATACCGCGGCGTGCGCCTAACCTTCAGCGGCGATATCGGCCGTTACAGCGACCCGGTGATGCAGCCGCCGAGCGCACCGGCGGCCAGCGACTGGATCGTCGCCGAATCGACCTACGGCGACCGCGAGCATCCGCCGGGCGGCATGAAACAGGAACTGCGCGATGCGCTCAAGCCCGTATTGCAACGCGGCGGCGTCGCCGTGATCCCGGCCTTCGCGGTCGGCCGGGCGCAATCCTTGCTGCACGTGATCGCGCAGTTGCAGGAGGACAAGGAGCTTCCGCCTGCGCCGATCTATCTCAACAGTCCGATGGCCACCGACGTGACCTCGCTGTACCGCCAGTATTCCGGCCAGCTGCGCTTAGACGAGACGGCTTTGGAAAAGATGTATCGCAACACGCGGATCATCAACAGCCCGGAGGAGTCCAAAGAGCTCAATCGCCGAAAGGGGCCGATGGTGATCGTATCGGCCAGTGGCATGGTGACCGGCGGGCGCGTGCTCCATCACCTGATCGCGTTCGCTCCAGACCCGCTCAACGCGATCATTCTGTGCGGCTACCAGGCAGGCGGCACGCGCGGAGCGCTTTTGGCCGGCGGGGCGCGCCGTGTGCGCATCTATGGGGAGGAGGTCGAAATCAATGCCGAGCTCAGGCAGCTGGCGTCGGCGTCCGCGCACGCCGATGCTTCTGAGATCATCGCCTGGCTGCGTTCGGGCCCGGTCCGCCCGCGCGCGGTGTTCGTGACCCACGGCGAACCGAACGCGGCCGACCGGCTGCGCGTTCGCATCGAGCACGAGCTCGGGTGGAGCGCCTGCGTGCCGGAGTTCGGCGCGACCGTAGATCTCATGTCCAAGACCGCCGAGCTCGGATTGGCGACTCTCGATCGCCCGGCACTTGGGCATGTCGGTGCGCCGTTGTCCCGCTAGCGGTCGACGACGGGCCAGCACAGTCCGAAGCCAGAGCGGGAACCACGTGGCGGGCGCCGTGCATGACGAGCGCCCGTGCTCGCGCCTTGTCGTTGATGCCCGGTACCTGGCCTTCCATGCGCAGCGAATAGCCATTGCCGCCGATATAGGTATCGGCCGTCAGGACCAGGCCGAGGCTTCGAATGATGCCTGCCGTTGCGGTTGGAAAAAGCGGTCGCGAACTTATCGCCGCTGTCGCGACCGTGCGCGACGTCGGTGTACGGCAAACGGGCCTTCGGCAGATCGAAGACCCATAGGCGTCGCTGGTCGAAGGCAGCGAATAATCGATCAGGGCCAATCGCTGAGGCACGGATACGGCACTGGAGGCCGGATACTCCGCAACGGAATCGGCATGCAGGGCCAATCGGCGTCTCATGCCGGGCCTTGCCGGCGCTCACCTTCGAGATGCCGATGCGTACGCCGTTGCGGTACACATAAGCACGTTGATCCCGCAGGCTGACCAGAAGCGTGACCAGGCCTCGCGGCGACAGCTGCGGCGTCCAGCGTAGTCCCATTCCGGCAGCGCTGACGGCGCGCGACCCGTCGATTTCCGGCGCCGCCTGCGCGAATTCATTGCCCTGCAGTCTGTGCTGCCATCGATGCCCGCGCTTGATCAGGATCAATCGACCCCGACCGGTTCGCGGATCGATAGTTCTGCGCCATCAACGAATGCCGTCGAGTCAGATTCCGGCGGAGGCGAATAGGGCGCGTTTGATTAATGCTCGGCTTCCGCAGTCACACTTGTGGCGGCCGGGTACGGGAACTATTGCCGATGGCTTTCCGTCTATCGCGGACCTCGCCCGCGATGATCGGGCGTTTCGTTAGATTTTAGGAAAGCCCATGGCATTAAATAAACGTTGGCTATTGGCCGCGTGTTTGTTCGCCGCCTCGTCGTTTCCCGCGCTCGCCGCGCAACCCGGCGCCTTCAAACTGCCCAAGGGGGCGAGCGCGGGCGCCTGCATGGAAGGGGTCTGCGAGTATCGGCTCGGCAACGGCATGCGCGTGCTGTTGCTTCCCGATGCCAGCGAATCGAAGTTGATCGTCAACCTGGTCTACGGCGTCGGTTCGGCGCATGAAAACTATGGCGAAGCCGGCATGGCGCATCTGCTCGAACACATGCTGTTCAAGGGCACGCCGACTCACGCCGATATCTTCGCCGAACTGAGCAAGCGCAGCATCGACGCCAACGCCACCACGACGACCGACTACACCAACTACCATTCTTCGTTCGCCGCCGACGCCGCCAAGCTGGATTGGTTGCTCGGCATGGAGGCCGATCGCATGGTGCACTCGCGCGTCGCGCGCGAGGATCTCGATCGGGAAATGACCGTAGTCCGCAACGAGATGGAGAATCGCGACGACGATCTGTCCGGCGTACTCTACGAAAGCGTGGCCTCCACCGCCTATCAGTGGCACCACTACGGGAAACGGATCATCGGTGCGCGCAGCGATGTCGAAAACGTGCGCATCGAGCGTTTGCAAGCGTTCTATCGCGCCTGGTACCGGCCCGACAACGCTACCTTGGTGATCGCCGGCGGTTTCGACCCGGCGCAGGCCTTGAACTCGGTGGCGCGCCGTTTCGGCAAGATCGCCCGGTCCCGCACGCCGATGCAGACGGTGTACACCGCCGAGCCCGCGCAAGCCGGCGAGCGCGAGGTCACGGTGCGGCGTGTCGGTGGCTACAGCCAGTTGTTGGCGGCATATCACGTGCCGGCGGCGACGCACGCCGATTCCCCGGCGTTGCAGATCCTGGGCGAAATCTTGCAGGGGCCGGTGGGCGAGCGTCTGTACGCGACGGTGGTAGGCAATCGGCATGCCGTCAGCGCGGGCGCAAGCACGCAGTGGCTGCGAGCCCCGGGGCTGTGGATGGCCTACGCGACTTTGGCGAAGGACTCCGACATCGCGGCCACCCAGAATCTTCTGTTGACTCAAGTCGAAGGGCTGGACAAGCGGCCGATCCTTGCCGCGGAAGTCGACGCGGCCAAGCAGCTTCTGCGGCAGAATTTCGCTCGCGAAGTCACCGACGCCGGCCGGCTGGCGATGGCGCTTACCCCCGCGATCAGTGTCGGCGATTGGCGTTTGTACTTCCGTTATCGCGATAGCCTGGAGACAGTCGACGCCGAGCAGGTGAACCGCGTCGCGCGTACCTATTTGCGGCCGGCCAACCGTACCCTGGGGCGCTTGCTGGCGACCGCATCGCCGCAGCGAGTGGTCATCCCGGATGCACCTTCGCCCGCATCCCTGTTATCGGATTACGCAGGCAAGGCCGAGGCCGACACGGTCGAACGCTTCGATGCATCGCTTTCCAATATCCGGCAACGCACCCGGTTCGTGCACATCGACACCGGCTCCGGCGATGGATTGCGCCTGGCCTTGTTGCCCAAGAAGAGCCGCGGCAACAAAGTCGTGGTCGAGGCCTTCTTCAGTTTCGGCGATGTCGAGAGCTTGCGTGGCCGCGATACGGCGGCACAAGCCGCCGGCGAGCTCCTGGGCGACGGAAACTTCAAGATGAGCGCCGCGGAACTGGCGGTGGAACTGGCCAGACTCAATTCCACGATCGATCTGGGGGGCGGCCTGCAATCGGCGCATTTGTCGTTGAACACGCAACGCGAGCAGTTGGGCAAGACCTTGTCCTTGGCCGAGCGCCTGTTGCGCACGCCGCGCTACAGCGATGCCCAGGTCGAGCAATACAAACAACGCGCGACGCTCGGCCTGCAAGCCGCTCGCGAGGATGCGAACAGCATCGTCGGCGATGCCATGACGCGTCATTTCGATCCCTGGCCGGTCGGCCATCCGATGCGCCAGGCCGATGCCGAACGATCCCTGGCCGACATCCGCGCCCTGACCAGCGAACAAGTGCGGGCGTTTCATCGGGACTTCTATGGGACCGCGAACGGGGTGATCAGCGTGGTCGGCGATTTCGATCCGGTCGAGACCGAGCGGGAACTGCGCCGGCTGTTCGCCGATTGGAAGGCCCCGCGCGCCCATGCGCCGGTTGCCAGGCGCCATGTCGCGGTCCCGGCCGAGCATCGCAGCTTCGCGACGCCCGACAAGGACAGTGGCGTGCTGTTGGCGCGCAGCAATATTCCCTTGATCGAATACACCGACGACGCGTTCGCGTTGAGGGTGGCGAACCGGATTCTCGGCGGCCATACCATCGATTCGCGGTTGGGACAGCGGATTCGCGACCGGGGCGGGCTGAGTTACAGCGTCGCCAGTATGCTCGACGCCCAGCCCAGCCTCGACGGCCGCGACGATGCAGGCAGCTGGATGGTTCACGCGACCTCCGCTCCGCAGAATCTCGCGCAAGTCGAGCGCGGCGTACGCGAAGAACTCGATCGCCTGCTGCGCGATGGCGTGAGCGCCGATGAAGTGCGCACCGTGGCGGCGGCGATGCGCGCCGAACAGGAACAGGCCCGCGGCACGGATGCCGGCTTGGCCTCGTTGCTCGGCGGTCTCATGTATTACGGCCGCAGCCTGAATTTCCTGGCCGAGTACGATCGGAAAATGGCCGCGCTCAGCGCCGAATCGGTGAATGCCGCGATCCGGAAATACCTCAAGCCGGAACAGTTCAGCTTTTACGTGGCGGGCGATATCGATGGCGCCAAGGGTGAGGCCAAGCGCGATGGCGGAGCGGCCCCGACCGGCGAGCACGGTATCGAAGGCGATGCAGTGAAACCCGTTGTCGGCGAGGCCGCGGTGCGGTGATGCGATCGGTCTGCTGCATCGGGTTGGCCGCCGCCGGAGTCGCCCTTGCCGGTGCAGGTATTCGACTGGGACAGGCCGCGCAGTGCCTTCGCGGTAATCGACGGCGACGTTGTGCAAACGGACCGTGCCGGCATCGGCATCGGCGATTCGTTTCAGGCCGGGCTGCGACCGTGCAAGCGCCTGAACGAAGACCTTCGATGCGCGCGACTACAGGTGTGACAGCGTTGGGGTGTCGTTGTCTTGCATGCGTTACAAGATCGGGACGCCGTTCGATGTCGGTGTAGCGGCGTCTCGGCGAAGCAATGCCGCCTGTATTCGCAAGAGTACGGTCGGCTCCTGCTTTCGATTCGCGCGTACGTTTGCGGCCTTCGGCTTCGAGTGCAAGCCGTCGCCAGCGTGCCCGCGATCACGGCGAGCGAGAAAACCGTCACGCATGGCGCGCGTCGGTGTAGGGGGATACGGCGGTCATCACGTTATTGCAGCGGGCGCCCACTCACTAGGACCCAAACCGACCGAGGCGAACCGGCAAGCCGCGAAAGCGGCCGTCGGAAATCGGCAGCTGTTGATCTGCAGCTGTCGATCGGCAGATCGGAATCCACGGTCGGCGGCCTTCGTCGCCGTCCTTCATCGTCGTTATCGAAGAGGAACCACGCTCCATGCCATCCCGTATTGCCCCGGTTGCGGTTCCGCGAGCGCTCGGCGCACGCGCTCAGCCTTTGTCCCTCGCGATCGCTTGTGTCCTGTTGTTCGCATCCGCGCCTTCGTCGGCGCAAGTCGCCGCACCCGGCGAGCACGATGGCCGCTACGGCGATGCCGACAGTTGGCGCAGCAAAGAGTTCGAGAGGGACTGGGGCCTGGGCGCGATCAACGCCCATCATGCCTACGCGCGCGGCCTGACCGGCGCGGGCATCGCCTTGGGCCAGTACGACAGCGGCGTGGCCCTGGACCATGCCGAATTCGCCGGGCGCGGGCACGTCAGTCTCAGCCTGGGCGCATCGGGCTGTATTTCCGACCCAGGCGTCATCGTCTTTCGCGGGCCGGGCCGCTGTTTCTCGACGCGCGGCGATGCGCCCACGCGCGAATTCAGTTTCGTCTATCCCGCCCGCACCGCGCCGTATCAATACGCCGGTTACGGCAACCACGGCACGCACGTGGCCGGCACCATGGTCGCTCAGCGCGACGGCGTCGGCATGCACGGCGTGGCGATGGGCTCGCGACTGGTGACAGCGCGTTTCTTCGGCGACACCATTTATCGTTGGGACCAGGGCGCCGACGGCACCTGGAAGCGCGCCGCCATCGCCAGCAGCGGCGTCGGCGGCGAGGCCGAGGTGGTTACGGATTTTTATCGGCAACTGAGTGCGCACGGTGTGCGTGCGGCGAACCTGGAGATCTGGTTGCCGATCGCCAACTCGCCGCAGGCCAACACCCTGGCCGCGGTCGAACAAACGTATCGCGACTATCAGTCCTCTTACGACGCGTACATGGACGGCGCGATCCGGCACGGCATCGTCAACGTCGTCGCCTTGGGCAACGACTCCGGCCGCATCGCCAACATCTATCCCGGCATGGCGGCGTTCCGCCCCGAAGCGCAGCCGTATTGGCTCAGCGTGGCGAACGTGCAGCGCTCCGGCGCCGGCGGTTACGTCATCTCGCCGAGTTCCAGCATCTGCGCCTACACCAAGGACTGGTGCGTGGCCGCGCCGGGCACTTTGATCAACTCCACCAGCATCGGCGGCTCCCTGCAGGGGCAGATCGAAGGCGAGCTTAGCGGCGAGCAGGCCCTGCAGATCCGGCTCGGCCAGACCAAGCCGGTATTGAACTACGCCGACCTCAGCGGCACCTCGATGGCCGCGCCGCACGCGATCGGCGCGATGGGGCTGTTGTTCGAGCGCTTTCCGTATCTGAGTGGCCCGCAGGTGCGCGACGTGTTGCTGACCACGGCGACCGACCTCGGCGTGGCCGGGGTGGACCAGATCTACGGCTGGGGCCTGATCGACCTGAAGAAGGCGATCGACGGGCCGGCTCAAATACTGAAAGACAGCGACGTGGCGATGGACCGCGCCGCCGGCGGCCTCAAGGTGTGGGAAGGCGACGCCTGGGACGATTGGCGCAACGACATCGGCGGCCCCGGAGTGTTGAGCAAGTCCGGCGCGGGTTGGTTGCGCCTGAGCGGCGACAACGCCTTCGGCGGCCTCAAGGTCAAACAGGGCGTACTGGAACTCACCGGCGACAACCGCTATCCCGCGCAGGTCGAAGGCGGCACCTTGTTGGTCAACGGCAGCCTGACGAGCGCATCGCTGCCGGTGCGGGCCCAGGGCGAACTCGCCGGCAGCGGCCGCATCGTCGGCGATGTGCTGATGCAGGGCCGCGTGTCGCCGGGCAATTCCATCGGCACCTTGAGCGTGCAGGGCGATTACGTGCAGGCCGCCGGTTCCAGTTATCTCGTCGAACTCGCGTCCGACGGCCGCGCCGACCGCATCGAGGTGAGCGGCAAGGCGACCATCGAAGGCGGCGCCTTGCAGGTGGCGTATGCGCCGGGGCAATACCTGCTCGGCCAGCGCTTCAACGTCATCAATGCAGCCGGCGGCGTCGCCGGGCAGTTCGCGGCGCTGGAACAGGCCTGGCTGTCGCCGTTCCTGAAGTTCGGCCTCAGCTATGCGGCCAGCCAGGTCGATCTGAGCGTGGTACGCGGCGCCTCGTTCGCTTCGGTGGCGCGCACCCGCAATCAACTCGCGGCGGCGGCCGCAGCCGACCGCCTCGCGGTCGGGCAGGGCCTGCCGCAACCGCTGACCCAACTGTTCCCGGAACAGGCGCTGGCCGCGCTCGATGGCTTGAGCGGCGAAGGCTACGCCAGCCTGCGTTCGATCCTGCTCGACGACAGCCGCCACCTGCGCGAAGCCGCGCTGGTGCGTACGAGCAACGGCGGCGGATGGGCGGGCGAGAGCGACGGCGAGGGTGACGAGTTGAGGCAAGGAGCGTGGATCGAGCTGTTGAAGTCCGGCGGCACCCTCGATGGCGACGGCAATGCCGCGCGCAACGAGTACCGCGGTTCGACCACGCTGCTCGGTTACGACTATCGCTTCGACGGCGGCTGGCGCCTCGGTGCGCTCGCCGGCCGCGGCCGCATCGACAGCGACAACGGCCGTCTCGACCGGGGCCGCGTCCGCGCCACCCAGTTTGGGTTGTACGGCGGCCGTCGCTGGGGCGGGTTCGGCCTCAGCGCCGGTGTGGCCGTCGCGCGCCAGAGCGTCGAGCTCGATCGCCGCATCGGCTTCGACGGTTTCGCCGATCGCACCCGTGCGTCTTACGACGCCGACACCCGGCAGGGCTTCGTCGAAGGCGCGTATCGCTTGCAGGCCGGCGCCTGGGACTTCGAGCCCTATGCGCAGCTCGCCCAGGTGCGGGTGAACAGCGATTCGTTCCAGGAAAATGGCGGAGCCGCGGCCTTGAACGGTCGCGCTGCCGAAAGCCGCGTCGACCTGTCGACGCTCGGGTTGCGCTTCGATGTCGGCCTGAAGGGGGAGCAGCAGGATCAGAGTTGGTTGAGCCTGCGCGGTGGCCTGGCGCGTCGCCATGCCGGCGGCGAGCTGACGCCGCAGACCCAGGTGGCTTGGCGCGGCGGCGATAGCTTCAGCGTGGCCGGCGCGCCCTTGGGCGAAGACGCCACCCTGGTCGAAGCCGGCCTGGTGGCACGCCTGAGCCCGAGCAGCCTGCTGGAATTGAACTACAGCGGCCAGTTCGCCGACGAAGCGCACGACCACGGCATCAACGCGCGTTACTCGCTGCGCTTCTGAGCTGGGCGCTTCCGATCCGTGCCGAGGGGGCACCCGACGCCGCGACGGCCACCCCGTCGCGGCGTTTTCTTCTTCGCCGCACACGCCGAGTCGTTGCGGCAGGCAGGCCCCGGGCAGCGCCGGGTCGCCGCAGCGGTTCAGCGGTTGCGCCGGTGCGGGACCTCATCGACCGGATGGCGTTGCGCGCTCACCGACAGCAAGGACAGCAGTTCCTCGATGCGCGCGTCGGCATACATTTCGAACGGGGTGCGGTAATAAAACTGGGCGAGCGGATAATTCATGAACCAATACAGCATTTGCTCGGCATTTTCGTGGTTGCCGCGCGCCGCCGACAATATCCGCACCAAATTGCGCAGGGCGATCTGAAGTCCAGCCGAGCCGTGTTGGTTTTTAGCGGCCATGCGTTCTTGCGGGTTGGAGATGGCGTTCAGGTCCTTGGCCCGGATCCCCAGCGCCGCGATGACCCGCTTCGGGGATATATGGACGGAGCCGGGCACCCGAAGGGAATCCATGAATATCTCGAACTCGGCTTCGGTCATGACGGTCTCGTAATAGGCGCGCACGGCCGCACGGGGCGGAAGATTCGGTCGGGAACCGCGGACCGGGCCGACGCTGGCCGGAGAGGCCGGCCTGCCGATAGGGCGGCGGCGGGACGGGGCGATTCGGCCGGGCCGGTACGCCAGTTGCCTAGTAGGTTTCATTTCGAGACGCAGCGCTTGTTGGGAAAGATCAATTTTTTTTCTCGGCGATCTCACTAACGGTATCGGGTCACGTTTTTGCGTGACCTAAATCGCTCTTTTTCATGGCTTTTTGCCGCCGTCCCCGGGCGGGCAGCGGCGGCACGGCATATCCGGCAAAGGGCTTGGCGAACGGCCTCTGAGCCTTCAGGGCGTTCAGCTTTGTCGTCGAGCGCGCCCCCTGCAGGCAGCGAAGAAATCACAAAAAAAATATATCTCCTTAGATGCCCGCTTCGATCAGTGTGCCTAGTGTGGCCATCACAGGGACAGCGACACAGCCGATTGGCTGGCTGCCCGGCGGGATTCGATGGCGCCTCGTCCATCGGCCACGCCCCGGGCGGTCCGGTTCGAGCGATCGAACGGCAACACATCGGCATTCAAAACCCTCCATTACACGGTTCGCTCTTAATCGGGCGTGTTAACCGCGGGCGAATATCGGTTCGACATCGATATTCAACTTTTTGAAATCGATTCGCCGGGACGGCGAAGGGGAATGACCGATGAACTTTATTTACTGCAAGGTGTGGAGCAAGAGCCTGGGTACCTGGGTGGTGGCTTCGGAGTTGGCTAAGGGCGGCAAGAAGCAGGCGCGCAAGGCTTCGTCGGCGGTGGCGTCGGCGGTGGCGCTGGTGTTGGCCGGTGCGGCGCCGCCTGTGTTATCTGCTGAGGTGAATTGGAACTGCTTGAGCGATAATCAGGCAGGTTCGTTCCGCTGCGGCGAGTTTTCCGATGTGCCTCATGGAGTTACGAGCTGGGGGACGGCCGTAGGTTATAGGGCTGTGTCATCTGCGATTAACGCGACAGCCTTCGGTGCCGAAGCATCTGCGGCAGGTCAGCATTCCACCGCCATAGGAAGGTCTGCTTCGGCTGCTACTACCAGTGGCACCGCAGTGGGCTATAACTCAGATGCAAAGGGAGTCTTTTCGACGGCAATCGGCACCCTCGCTTTTGCGGAGAAGGAGAACTCCACAGCTGTCGGTCATGATGCGGATGCGACGGGCGATCACTCCACCGCCATTGGGCAGTCCGCCCAGGCCATTGCCACCAGTGCGACCGCAATCGGCAAGCAAGCCGAGGCATCTGGGACCTATTCCACTGCGGTGGGCACTTTGTCGAAGGCGGAAGGTACGGAGTCCGTCGCCCTCGGCGAGAACGCGCAGGCGACCGGCGCGGGCGCTATCGCCCTGGGCGGTAGTTTCGCTGAGGCTTCGGCCGCCGAGGCCCTGGCCGATGATGCCATTGCGATCGGCCGCGAAGCCGATGTCAGCCTGGGCAGCATTGGCAGCATCGCCATCGGCAACAAGGCCAAGGCCAGTGCGCTAGATACCGTCGCACTGGGTCAATCGGCGACTGCAACGGCCCAGTATGCCTCTGCCTTCGGCGATTCGGCCAGCGCCTCGGCCCTCAGCGCCACTGCAGTAGGCTACCTGGCAACGGCATCGGGGCAGCGGTCCACTTCGGTCGGCACCGAATCCGATGCGACGGGCATCGAATCGGTCGCCCTCGGCGAGTTCGCCCAAGCGACTGCCGCCGGTGCCGTCGCCCTTGGCGCGGGCACCAGCACGACTGCAGCGGCGCACGCGAATGCCGTCGACTCCGTCGCGATCGGCCGCGGGGCCGGGGTCGGCGCAGCCAACACTTCGGGCATTGCCCTCGGCCGCGGCGCCACCGTCAACGGTGCCTTCGGTATCGCCCAGGGCGATGGCGTCGTGTCCGGCGCGACCGGCCGCAACGTCGCCATCGGTTCGACCGGTACCACCGCCAACAGCAGCAGCGCCATCGGCGGCGCCGTGGCCATCGGCCGCGCCCAGACCGCCAACGGCAACGGTGCGGTCGCCATCGGCGATCCGAATACCGCGACCGGCACCGGCGCGGTGGCGGTCGGTGCGGACAACAACGCCAACGGCCAGGGCGCCGTGGCCTTGGGCAACCTCAACACCGCGACCGGGCAGGGCTCGGTGGCGCTCGGCAATTCCAGCTCGGCCGGCGCCGCCGGCGCGGTAGCCATCGGCGACGGCGCCTCGGCCGGCATCGCGCGCAGCGTCGCGCTGGGCAGCGGTTCGACGACCGCCGCTGCGGTCGGCACCGCCAGCACCGTGATCCGCGGCACCACCTACACCTTCGCCGGCACCGCGCCGACCAGCACGGTCAGCGTGGGCACGGCCGGTGCCGAACGTACCGTCACCAACGTCGCCGCGGGCCGCCTCAGCGGCACCAGCACCGATGCGGTCAACGGCAGCCAGTTGTTCGCCACCAACCAGGCGGTGCAGGCGGCCGGCGCCGGCTTCGGCTTGACCGCGCAGGGCGCCAACGGCTCCAACGTCGACCCCAGCGAGGCGATCGACCTGCGCAACACCGATGGCAACATCGCCGTCAGCAAGGTCGCGGGCGACAACAACGTCAACTTCGAGCTGGCCGACGACATCACAGTCAACAGCGTCACCGCCGGCAACAGCCGGCTCGACAACACCGGCCTGGTCATCACCGGTGGCCCGAGCGTGACCTCCGCCGGTATCAACGCCGGCAACCAGGTGATCACCAACGTTGCCGCGGGTGTTGCAGCGACCGATGGCGTCAACAAGAGCCAGCTCGATGCGGTTGGCGCGACTGCGAACGCGGGCTTCAACGTCAGCGCGCAGGGCGCCAACAGCACCAACGTCGCTCCGGGCCAAACGGTGGATCTGAAGAACACCGACGGCAACATCCTCGTCAGCAAGACCGGCGCCGACGACAACGTCAACTTCGACCTGGCCGACGACATCACCGTCAACAGCGTTACCGCCGGTGCCACCACGCTCAACAACACCGGCCTGACCATCGCCGGCGGCCCGAGCGTGACCTCGGCCGGCATCAACGCCGGTAATCAGGTGATCACCAATGTCGCCGCAGGCGTTGCCGGCACCGACGGCGTCAACAAGAGCCAGCTCGATGCGGTCGGCGCGACTGCGAACGCGGGCTTCAACGTCAGCGCGCAGGGCGCCAATAGCACCAACGTCGCCCCGGGCCAGACCGTCGACTTCAACAACAGCGACGGCAACATCGTGGTCAGCAAGACCGGCGCCGACGACAACGTCGCCTTCGACCTGGCCGACGACATCACCGTCAACAGCGTCACCGCCGGTGCCACCACGCTCAACAACACCGGCCTGACCATCGCCGGCGGCCCGAGCGTGACCTCGGCCGGCATCAACGCCGGTAATCAGGTGATCACCAATGTTGCGGCGGGCGTTGCCGGCACGGACGGCGTCAACAAGAGCCAGCTCGATGCGGTGGCTGGCGGCGCCACGACGCAGGGTATGAACTTCACCGGCAACGACGCCACCGCCGGCGATGTCCATCGCGACCTGGGCCAGACCCTGTCGATCCGCGGCGATGCGACCGCTGCCGGTACCTACAGCGGCGGCAACATCAAGACGGTGACCGACCCGACCACCGGCGCGATCAACGTGCAACTGGCCGACTCGCCGAAGTTCGGCAATGTCGTGATCAACGACGGCGGCAGCGGCCGCATCAGCGGCGTTACCGCCGGCACGGCAGCGACCGATGCGGTCAACAAGAGCCAGCTCGATGCGGTCGGCGCGACTGCCAATGCGGGCTTCAACGTCTCCGCGCAGGGCGCCAACAGCACCAACGTGGCCCCGGGCGAGACCGTCGACTTCAACAACAGCGACGGCAACATCGTGGTCAGCAAGACCGGGGCCGACGACAACGTCGCCTTCGACCTGGCCGACGACATCACCGTCAACAGCGTCACCGCCGGTGCCACCACGCTCAACAACACCGGCCTGACCATCGCCGGCGGCCCGAGCGTGACCTCGGCCGGCATCAACGCCGGTAATCAGGTGATCACCAATGTTGCGGCGGGCGTTGCCGGCACGGACGGCGTCAACAAGAGCCAGCTCGATGCGGTGGCTGGCGGCGCCACGACGCAGGGTATGAACTTCACCGGCAACGACGCCACCGCCGGCGATGTCCATCGCGACCTGGGCCAGACCCTGTCGATCCGCGGCGATGCGACCGCTGCCGGTACCTACAGCGGCGGCAACATCAAGACGGTGACCGACCCGACCACCGGCGCGATCAACGTGCAGTTGGCCGATTCGCCCAAGTTCGGCAACGTCATCGTCAACGACGGCGACACCGGCAAGATCAGCGGCGTCACCGCGGCCGATCTGAGCGCGGCGAGCACCGAGGCGGTCAACGGTTCGCAGTTGTTCCAGACCAACCAGGACGCCGTGGCGCTGGGCAATCGCGTGACCACGAACGAGGGCAACATCGCCGCGCTCAACAATGTGGTCGGCCCGACCGACCAGGCCTACCAGGACGCCAACGGCCACGGCGTGCGTTATGTGCGCACCAACGACACCGGCCTTCCCGAGTCGGATGCCTTCGCGACCGGCGCCAACTCCACCGCCGTAGGCTATAACGCCCAGGCTTCGGCCGAAGAGACGCTTGCGATCGGCGAAAATTCGCTCGCCAACAAGCTCAGCGCCATGGCGATCGGTTCCGGCGCGCAGGCGACCGGGGAGTACGCCATTGCCTTCGGCGATAACGCGCGGGCCAGCGCCGATTTCGCGCTGGCCATGGGCGACCAAGCCGAAGCCGGCCGACAGGCGGTGGCGGTTGGCACCGGCGCCAACGCCAGCGGCTCGCTCGGATCGGCGTTTGGCACCTTCGCCACCGCCGCGGGTTTCCAATCGACGGCCGTGGGTAACGAAGCAAACGCCGCGGCGGATTCGTCGGTTGCCCTCGGCGTCAATAGTCAGGCTACTCACGCCGGCAGCGTCGCGCTCGGTGCCAACGCGGTCGCCAACGGCGCCACCCTCGGCACCGCGGCTTACGTGCCGCCGGCCTCGACCTACGCGGTGGCTGGTACGGCGCCGATCGGCGAAGTCTCGATCGGCACCGTCGGCGGCGAACGTCGCCTGACCAACGTCGCAGCGGGCGCGGTCGATACCGACGCGGCCAACATCAGCCAGCTCAAGGCGGTGGACAGCAAGATCACCTCGTTGGGCCAGGATTCGCTGCTGTGGGACCCGACCGCGAACGGCGGTGCCGGTGCGTATAACGCCAACCATCTCGGCACCGGCCCGAACAAGATCGTCAACGTGGCGCCGGCCGATCTGAGCGCGGCGAGCACCGATGCGGTCAACGGCTCGCAGCTGTTCCAGACCAACCAGGACGTGGCCGCGCTCGACAGCCGCGTGACCACCAACGAAGGCGACATCGCCAACCTCGACAACCGCGTCACCACCAACGAAGGCGACATCACCAACATCAAGAACCAGATGGGCCCGACCGATCCGGCCTACCTGCAGCAGAACGGCCGCGGTACGCGTTATGCGCGCACCAACGACACCGGCCTGGCCGAGGACGATGCGCACGCCCAAGGCGTGGGTTCGACCGCGGTGGGTTACAACGCCACCAGCTCGGCTGCCGATGCGGTCGCGATCGGTCGCAACAGCCAGGCCAGCCATGCCGGCAGCGTCGCGCTCGGTGCGGGTTCGGTCGCCAACGGCAGCACGCTCGGCAATGCGGCCTACCTGGTCGGCGGCACCGCGACCGGTGAGGTCAACGTCGGCAACCGCCGCGTCACCGGGGTCGCCGCGGGTTCGGAAGACACCGATGCAGCGAACGTCGGCCAGCTCAAGGCGGTGGCGACCAGCGCCACCCAAGCCGAGCAGCGTTCGGTGAAGTACGACTGGAACGACCTCGATGCGGACGGCCAGATCGATCCGGGCGAAGTCGACTACAGCAAGGCGACCTTGGCCGGCCCGACCAGCACCGACGGCGGTGTGACCGGCGGCAGCAAGATCACCAACCTGGCCCAGGGCGAGGTGTCGGCCACGTCGACCGATGCGGTCAACGGCGCCCAGCTCTACAACGTCGCCGGCCCGAACGATGCGACCTACATCAGTCAGAACGGCCGCGGTACGCGTTATGCGCGCACCAACGACACCGGCCTGGCCGAAGCGGATGCGCATGCACAGGCGGTGGGTTCGAGCGCGGTGGGCTACAACGCCACCGCCTCGGCCGGGAACGCCGTGGCGGTGGGTCGCGATTCGGTCGCCGGCCATGCCAACTCGGTCGCGCTCGGCGCCGGTTCGTCGACCACGGTCGGCGCGCAGAGCGGCTACAACGCGGCCTATGTCGGCAGCAGCAATTCGACCGGCCAGGTCCAGGTCGGCGGCCGCACCATCGGCGGCGTGGCCGCGGGCTCGGCGGCGGACGACGCGGTCAACGTCGCCCAGCTGCAAGCCGGCGTTACCAATGCGGTGACCCAGGCCAATGCCTACACCGACACGCGCGTCGATCAGATCGCCGGCAACGTCGCCCAGTACGACAACCGCATCAGCGCGGTCGAAGGCGACGTCAACAACGTCAAGAACGGCTCGGCGGGTCTGTTCCAGGTGAGCCAGGACAACACCGCGGCTCCGACGGTCAGCGGCGCCAATGCCTCGGCCGGCGGTGCCGGTGCGGTGGCGTCGGGTACCGGCAGCACCGCCCTCGGCAACGGCGCCATCGCCTCGGCGAACAATGCCGTCGCCCTGGGCGCCGGTTCGGTGGCGAACCAGGAGGGCACCGTGTCGGTCGGTTCGGCCGGCAACGAACGCCGGGTGAGCAACGTCGCGGCCGGCACGGCCGACACCGATGCGGTCAACGTCTCGCAGTTGAAGGGCTTCACCACCGGCGGCTTGCAGTACGACAAGAACGCCGACGGCAGCAACAACACCAACAGCGTGACCTTCAACCCGAACGGCAGCGGCGAGACCACCCTGCGTAATGTCGCGGCCGGCAAGGCCCCGACCGATGCGGTCAACGTCAGCCAGTTGGGTCAAGCCGTGACCACCGCCAACAGCTACACCGACAGCCAGGTCGCCACCGTCCGCAACGACGTGTGGAAGCTCGGCGGCGACGTCCGCCGCCTGGAACGCAACATGCACTCGGGCATCGCCACGGCGATCGCGATCAAGCCGGCGCCCTACGTGGCCGGTCGCACGACGTACTACGCGGGCTTCGGTGCCTACAAGAGCGAAGCGGCGTTCGGCGTCAGCCTGCGGCATACCGCCGACAACGGACGTTGGAGCCTGGAAGGCGGTGCATCGAGCAACAGCGACGGCATCGGCGCGTACATCGGCGTGAGCGGTGTGCTGGGCGACTGAGTAAGGCGTAGTCCGGCCCGCCTTGCACGCAGTACGCAAGGCGGGCCGGTTTTTGCGGTAAGCCGGCCGGGCTGCATCGGCGCCGGGATTGTCTCAGGCGGTTTCGGCCGCCGCCGTGTCTCGTCCGACCTGCATCGAACGCCCGCAGCGAAGACGTCTGTCTCTCCCCGTTGTGCAAGCGATATTCATCGGAGTTCTTCGTATGACCTTATCCCTGGTCGAGTCGCCGCAATTCAAGTTCACCGACGAGCAGTGGCGAATCGTCGCGTCGCATCTTCCGCGCCAGTACCAGGCGCGCATTCTCAACAACACCGGCGACTACCGCACTTTCATCGAGGCGGTGTTGTGGGTGGTCGCCAACAATGCGCCGTGGACCAGCGTGCCGCAGGGCTTCGGTTCGTGGCGGGCGATCTACGTGCGCTTCCTGCGTTGGTCCGAAAACGAACACTGGATCGCGGTGGAACGCGCCATTGGCATGGACAGCGAGCTGGCCAAGGGACTGCGCGAACGCGTCGAGCGCTACCACGCGAGCAACCGCTGGCGCCGCAAGCGCGGCGAAGCGCTGTCGCCCAAGCCCGCTGCGGTGGAGAGCGACCTGGAAAGCGAAATGGCCAGGCGCTGGGGTGTGTTGAAAGCGGGCTGAGTCGCGTCCGCAAGCTTAAGGAAGCCAGGCTTCCATCTCGACACGCCGCACCCCCTGCGGCGTTTACGGCGGTACCGCCGCCGGCCCCCCCTCCGGCCCGCGGGCCGCTTTGCGGCCGCATCGGCTGCTTTGCGTCGGGCCGGCCCTGCCTCTGTGTTTCGGACGGTTCGACGCGCTTTTGCCCTGCCTGCCGCGACCCAGCTTCGCCCGCACTCGACCGCCGCGCACGCTTTCCGCGCAACGGGTTGGTCGGTCCGCTGCGGGGACGGGAACTCGAATCGATCTACATTCCAACCGGAAAGTTATTGATGAAGAACGCCACCGTTTTCAACCGTTCTTGCCTGGCCCTGGCGGTCATCGTGCTGTGCATGAGCGAGGGCCATGCCACGCGCGCCGACGACAGCAAGTTCGTCGATTGCGGCTCGACCTCGAACGGCCTTTCGGTGCGGGCGGCATCGGTGCAGCCCAGGCAGTTCGCGTGCCCGCGGGCGACCCTGGTCGGCGAGAGATACCTGCGTGCGGTACGCAAGAAGGCCCTTGCGAGCGTCCGGATCAGCGTGAGCGGGGCGACCTGGATTTGCCGGGAGCGCCTGTACGACACCAATCCCGTGCTGGAATGCATCCTGCAGCGAGAGCCGCGCGAGATCGTCACGCTGGTGTCCTGAGCCCTTACCGCAGCCATCGTTCCGTCATCCCGACATGCCGAGGCCTGTCCGCGACCCGTGCGAAACCGCATCGCGCGACCCTCGGCGTCACGCGCCAACAGGGTATGAGCGGGCTTGCCGAACGCCGGTAACGGCCGCATGATTATTCAGCATCTTCAGATCGTGGGCGACCCTCGGACGGCCGCCGGCGACGAATGCTCGACCTGCGTCGGTACCCGCATCCAACGTTCCTGACGATCTTGCGCCGCACGACGGCGACACCAAGGTAAGAACACGATGACGACGCCGTGGCCCGCGGATGCCTGGTACCTGCAACTGGCCGACCTGACCATCGATCTGCGTTTTCGCCGGCTGATTCATTCAGGCCAAAGCGTGGAACTGCCGCAGCGGGTTTTCGACCTGTGCTTGCTGTTGCTGAGCGAGCCCAACCGGCTGCATACGCGCACCGAACTGTTCGACCGGCTGTGGGCCGGCACCATCGTCGAAGACACCAACCTGTCGCAGAACGTGTGGCTGCTGCGCAAAGCCCTGGGCGAGGAACGCAAGGGTTGGATCCGCACGGTGGCCAAGAGCGGCTACGTGTTCGAGCCGCCGGCGCCGTTGCAGTGGTTCAAGCAGTTGCCACCGGCTCCGCAGGCGGCTGGCGAAGCTATCGCTCCGGCGGATTCGCAAGCCTTCGCCGAGACTGGCGAGTACCTGGCGTTCGCCGAGTCGCAGCAGGTCGTTCTTGAAGAGCCTTCTGCCTCGGCCGGTTCGATGGCGGTGTTCGATCCGGTGCCGCTGTCGACGGCCGTCGAACCCTGGCCGCTGCCCCTGCCGGCTCCGCTACCGGCGGGCCTGCGCGGCGGGAGGCGGGTGTGGGCGTTCGCCGTGCTCGGCCTGATCGTGCTGGCCGGGGCGATGGTCTTGTTCGCCCAGCGCTGGAACGGGTTCGGTGCGAGCGAGCCGAAGCTCGCCGTGGCGCTGGTGACGATCGAGGATCTGCAGGTCACGTCGCGCTGGCCGGCCAAGTTGCTCGAAGAGTGGCTGAGCTGGAAGCTGGGCAGCCTGCCCGAGGTCAATCTGCTCAGCGAAAGCGATCTGGTCGCCGATCAAGATTCGGCGACGGTGCAAGTGGTGTTCCTGTCGTCGGTGCGCGTGCCCAACGACCCCGAGAAAATCGCGCTGTACGTGCGTTTCCAGGAGGACGGCAAGGAACAGCGTCTGGAAGTGAAGGGCGATCCCTCCGAGATGCCGGCCCTGGTCGATTCGGTGTCGCGCCAGCTCGTGGCCCGCTTGCTTCCCGCTCGTGAGGCGCGATGGCCCGCACTGGAACTCAGCGCGGCCGCGGCCCAGCGCTATGAGCAGGCGGCGCTGGCGCTCGATCGACGCGACTGGATGTCGGCGGTTTCGATAGGCAGCGAGATCGTCGAGTCGGCGCCGCGCTTCGGCTTGATGCGGCTGCAGTTGGCGCAGGCGCACGCACGGCTGTCACAAGGCGCCGCGGCGACGGCGCAGATGGAGGTCGCGGTGAAGTTGCTTGCGACCGCGCCGCCCGAGGCGGCCGACTTGCTGGAAGCGCAGCGACTGGCGCTCGATCCGCGCCGCGGGCAGGACGCACTCAAGGCGTTCTCGGCCCTGGCCGACCGGCATCCCGACAAGGCCGCCTATCAATTGCAATACGCGCGCTTGCTGGTCAACGCCGGCGAGCCGCGAGGGGCCTTGGCGCGGCTGGCCGATGCCGGCGGCCAGGACGTCATCGGCGTACGCATCGCCAAGCATCTGTTGCGGGCGGACGCGTACCAGGCACTCGGCGATCCGGCGCGGATGCGTACGCAGGCGGCCGCCGCCGAGCGCCTTGCGCGCGACGCCGGTGCCGGCTGGACCTTGGAACGCGCCGACGCCTTGCTGCTGGCGGCTCGCGCCGACAGCCTGCAGTTTCCAGAGCGTCCGGTGCCTGCCGCCTACGAACAGGCGGCGACGCTGTACGAGCAAGGCGGCAATTCGACCGGCGCGCTGCACGCCAGGGTATTGGCGCGTATGGCCGGCCCCCTGACCGGGGAAGCGGACGCGGCCTTGGATGCGCTGCTGGCGCGCGCCAACGCCGGCGGCTACCACCGTCTCGAAGTGGACGTGCTGGTCGCCAGCGCCGACCAGTACATGAAGGCCGGCGATGCCGACACGTATCGCGCGCGGCTGTTGCAGGCGGCGGCGGTCGCGGACGCTTCCGGCGATCTGCTGTCGATGGCTCAGCTGGATTTCAGATTGCTGCGAAACGACATGCTGACGCTGCGGTTCGACAGCGCGGCGGTTCGCATCGAACGCCTGCGCGCCATGAAGGTTCAGGGCAACCTGGGGACTGCTTCGGAACAGTTCGCTGCGAGCTTGCTGCTTCTGCGCGGGCACTATATCGAAGGTCTGGAGGTCATCAATCAAGCCGAGCGCTTGTTGCCGGCCGTACCTGCGGGCCATGCCGAGTCGGAAGCCCATGCGCAATTGGCATGCACGCGCGTGGTGCCCCTGGTGGCGCTGGGGCGGGTGCCTGAAGCGCGTCGCAATCAAGATCGCTGTTCGCAGAGCGACGCGGTGGTCTCGCGCTCGCGGGGCTTGCTCAGCAAGACCTATATCGAATTGTTGCTGGGCGACCGCATTCAGGCCGCGACCTCGCTGAGCCAGGCCGAACAATCCTTGCCGAACAAACCGCCCGAGCGCTGGATTCAACTGCTGGAACTGGCCAGGCAGGCGACCCTGCTCGGGCAGCCGGAGAAATCCGAGCGTATCCATGCGCAGTTGCTGCCGCAGCTGCAGCCGACCGGTTACACCGCTTATGTCGCCCAAACCCTGACCGGGCAGGCCGAAAGTACCGCGGCCATGGGCGACTGGGCGCGCAGCCGCGCCCTTGCGGCCGAGGTTCGCCGGACGATTCCCGCGGATGTGTGGTTCCTGATCAAACGCTTGGAACTGCTCGCCATTGCCGATGCGCTACAGCACGGCGACCGGCGCACGGCGATCGCCAAGGCGAGCGCATTGCACGCGCGCGCGCATCGGCTTGGCGATGCGGTCCTGGAGATGCAAGTGCACAGCATGTTCGAACCGGGCGTTCTCGATGACGATTGCAGCGCGGCCGAGCGCGAGGCCTTGGTCGCCCGCACCGGCATGCGCGGCAGCAACGTCGATTGGCTGAACCTCTCGCGACCTGCCGGCCGAGGGACTTCGCGGTAGCGAGTCTGTGCCTGCATCCAAACTTCCCGACGATGGATCCTGGCAACCTAGTGCCGCATGACCGCGACCCCAAGGTGAGAACACGATGAGCACGCCGTGGCCCGCGGATGCCTGGTATCTGCAACTGGCCGACCTGACCATCGATCTGCGCTTTCGCCGGCTGATGCATTCCGGGCAAAGCGTGGAACTGCCGCAGCGGGTCTTCGATCTGTGGCTGCTGCTGCTGAGCGAACCCAACCGGCTGCATACCCGCACCGAGTTGTTCGACCGCTTGTGGGCCGGCACGATCGTCGAAGACACCAACCTATCGCAGAACGTCTGGCTGTTGCGCAAGGCCCTGGGCGAGGAGCGCAAGAGTTGGATCCGCACCGTGGCCAAGAGCGGCTACGTGTTCGAGCCGCCGGCGCCCTTGCAATGGTTCAAGCAGCTGCCGCCGGCTGCGCAGGCGGATGGCGCACCCAGTGCGCCCGGGGATTCGAAAGCGTTCGCCGGAGCCGCCGAGCACGCCGCATTTGCCGAGTCGCGGCAGGTGGCGCTTGCCGAGCCTTCCGCCGCGAAGGGTTCGGTGGCGGGGCAGGTGTTCGATGCCGTGTCGCTGTCGACCGCCGTCGACTCCGGGCCGCTGCCTATACCGGCTGCGGTTCCGGTTGCGGTTCCGGCTGCGGTGCGGGGCCGGCGAGGCGGCAAGCGGGTGTGGGCGTTGGCGGCGCTCGGCCTGGTCGTGGTCGCAGCGGCGATGCTCTTGTTCGCCCAGCGTTGGAGCGGGTTCGGGGCGAGCGAGCCGAAACTGGCGGTGGCGCTGGTGACGATCGAGGACCAACAGACCGCCTCGCGATGGCCGGCCAAGCTGCTCGAGGAGTGGTTGGGCTGGAAGCTGGGCAGCCTGCCCGAGGTCGATCTGCTTAGCGAAAGCGATCTGGCCGCCGGGCAAGGGCCGTCGGCCGCCAAAGTCGTATTTTTATCGTCGGTGCAGTCGCCCGGCGATCCGAAGCGAATGACGCTGTACGTGCGTTTCCACGAGGAAGGCGGGAAGGAGGAGCGTCTCGAGTTCAAGGGCGATCCTTCCGATATGCCGGCCCTGGTCGATTCTGCGTCCCGCCAGGTCCTGGCCCGTTTGCTGCCCGCTCGCGAAGCGCCGTGGCCGGCGTTGGAGCTGAGTGCGAAAGCCGCCCAGCGTTACGAGCAGGCAGCGTTGGCGCTCGATCGCCGCGATTGGATGTCCGCGGTCTCGATCGGCAACGAAGTGGTCGAGGCGGCGCCGCGCTTCGGCCTGATGCGCCTGCAACTGGCGCAAGCGCAGGCGCGGCTCTCGCAAAGCGCCGCGGCCGCGGCGCAGATGGAGCTCGCGGTCGAACTGCTGCATGCCGCACCGGCCGAGGTGGTTGCGTTGCTGCATGCGCAAGCCCTCGGGCTCGATCCCCGCCGCAGCCAGGACGCACTGAAGGCGTTCGCCACCCTGGCCGACCGCCATCCCGACAAAGTCGCGTATCGATTGGAATATGCCCGCCTGTCGATCGAGGCCGGCAAGCCGCAGGAGGCCCTGGCGCGACTGGCCGACGGCGCCGGCGATCGGCATGCGATCGCGGTGAGAATCGCCCAGCATCTGTTGCGCGCCGAGGCCTACGCCAAACTCGGCGATCCCGCCCGGATGCGTACGCAGGCGGGCGCCGCCGAGCGCTCGGCCCGCCAGGCCGGTCCGGGATGGATTTTGGAAACAGCCGATGCCCTGTTGTCGAAGGCCCGGGCCGACAGCAATCAGTTCCCCGAGCGCCCGGTCCCGGCTGCCTACGAACAGTCGGCCCAGCTCTACGAGCAGGGTGGGAACTCGACCGGCGCATTGCGCGCGCGGGTATTGGCGCGCATCGCCGGGCCGTTGACGGGCGATGCGGATCCGGCCCTGGACGTATTGCTGGCGCGCGCCAACGCAGGCGGCTATCACCGCCTGGAGGTCGACGTTCTGGTCGCCAGCGCGGATCAGTACCTGAAGGCGGGCGATGCCGACAGCTATCGCGCGCGGTTGATGCAGGCGGCGGCCATCGCCAACGCGTCCGGAGACTGGGTTTCGATGGCACTGCTGGACGTGCGCTTGTTGTACGACGGCCTGTTGACGCTCAGGCTCGACAGCGCCGCCGTCCGCAGCGCACGTCTGCGCGAACTGCAACTGCAGGGCAAGTTGCGCCTGCTGTCGAACCAACTCGCCGGGGGACTGGCCTTGATGCGCGGGCATGCGGCGGAGGCTTTGGAAATCTCGCGCGAGACCGAGCGTCTGTTGCCGGCCTTGTCTGCGGGGCAGGAGGGGTCGGAGGCGCATGCGCAGTTGGGCTGCGCACGCACGGATTATTTGCTCGCCCTGGGCAGGTTGGCCGAAGTGCGCAAGGAACTGGACCGTTGCTCGCAAGGCGACCGGCAAACCCTGCGTAGCCTGGTCTTGCTGGGCCGGAGCCAAGTGGCGTTGCTGGGGGGCGATTCCGTCCAGGCCACCGGTTTGCTGGAGCAGGCCGAAGCATCCCTGCCGACTGCCGCGCCGGACAGTTGGAACCAAGGCTTGGAGGTCGCTCGGTTGGCGACTGTGTTGGGCCAGACGGAGAAATCAGAACGCATCTATTCGCAGTTGCTGCCGCCGCTGCAGCGCAGCGGCTACACCTTGTTCGTCGCCCAGGCCATTACCGGGCTGGCGGAGAACGCGGCGGCCCGAGGCGATTGGGTGCGCAGCCGAATCCACGCCACCAACGTGCGCAAGCTGATTCCCGCCGATGCCTGGTTCCTGAGCGCTCGATTGGATCTGCTGGCCGTTGCCGATGCGCGCCAGCGCGGCGACCGGGCCACGGCGGTCGCGATGGCGGGTAACTTGCACCAGCGCGCCAGGCAACTGGGCGACGTCATCATCGAGATGCAAGTGCACCGGATCTTGGAGCCGGGTGCTTTCGAGAACGATTGCAGCGCCGCCGAGCGCGAAGCCATGGTCGCCCGCACCGGTATGCGCGGCATCGATGTCGATTGGCTTGTGCCTGCGGGCGAGGCCGCTCGAGGCGCCTCGCCCTGAGCTTTCCACACGACACGACGGGGAGTGGTCGCCGCAGCCGCCGCAGCCGCCGTAGCCGTAGCGCGGCAGGTGCCGGCCCGCGGTACCTGCGCGTGATCGCGCCCGCGATCGATATCGGCGACCTTTAAGCCCGCCCGTACTAAGCGGGTAGGGCGATACCTGTGCCAGTCGTCACTCACGCAGACGCTCCCGAAGGGGCGGCAACCAGCCGCTGGGCGACGGCGTTGCCGGCGTCCGGGCCGTCGCTTGCGCCGGGTCGTTCGAGAAGCGTGAACGCCCGATGCACGGATTCGCTTCCGGCGTTCGAGCGAACGCTTTTTTTATTCTCTCCGGGGCGGTGTTCTCTGTATCGTTCGGCTCGCGGTCGAGCTTCGTGATGCAGCGCTCAAAACGCTGCGAAGTATCCGGGTCGATCGCGCCGCAAGCCTTCCCGCCCGGACAACGGACGCGGCGGCTGTGGCGCACGACGACCGTGTCGAGATCGAAAGCGACGAGACGCCACCGCTCTTCGCCGAGCTGTCTGTACCCCCATGAATTCTTTATTGCCGGCTGCCGTGCAGCTCGGGCAATCGTTTCGGCTGCGCGTTGTTCGGCGGTAACGACGGCCGCGACGGCATCAGATCGAGGTTGGATGAGCACGACCGATTTCTCCCAGGAACGCAGCGTCCGCATCGCCGCATCGTCGATCGCGGTGGCGACGACTTTGTCGATCGGCGCGCTGCTGTTCCGCCCCGTCGCATTGTCGTCGACGGCGTCGGCGATGGACGTGGTGTTGATCGATCGCATCGTGCGTATCGAACCGGCGGCTGACGTATCGCAGCCGATAACGCAACGTCCCGGTACCGCATCGCCGGTCGGCAAGCAGCCGGATCCGCAGCGCGAATCGATGCCTCAGCCCGAAAATACAGTGCTCTCTGCGCAGAAGCCGGCGGCCGCCGAGCCGCCACCGGCGCAGCCGAACCCGACCGTCGAGCCTGCGCCGCCGAACCGCTGGCTGCTGCCGGACCGTTTCAGCATGCGCCCTCGCAATGCGCCGGCCGACCCGGCGCTGGCCCCGAAACCGCGCGCACCTGGAGACCCCAGCGAACGCAGTCAGTACTACGCCAAAAAGCTGCTGGAGCGCCGTAATCGGCTGGGGGATCAGCCCCCGCCGCTGCACGACTGGTTCGGCGATGCGGGCAAAAAGGCCGCACGCGAAGACGGCCAAGTCTCGGTCAATCGTGTCGCCGAAGCGATCTTCGGCAAGGACATCCAGTCGGCGAAGGCGCGCCCGCCGCCGTCGGTGCGGTTCCGTCCGGAATTACACGAACGACCTTCCGACCTCGGCAGCGAAGCGACCGGCAATGCCTACAAGGCCGCAGCCGTCGCGTACGAAGCGGTGCCCGGCCTCGAAGGCGAAGCCAGCCGGCGCATCCGCGAAGCCATCGACCTGTTGCTCAAGCTGCCCACGGGCTGCGAGCGGCAAACCGTGGAAGGCTGGTTGGCCCCTGCGCGCAAGCACCTGGCCGAGCTCGAACGCGCGGAATACGCCTACGGCCACGGCGCCGACCCGATCCGCCGCGAGCACATGCTGCCGCGCGCCGCCGACACCGCTTACGACCAGGCCCGGCGCGCCATCGCCTATGCGGAAGCACGGTTGGCGGGGTGCGGGACATAAGTTTAAGTGAAGTTGGTCGACACCGGCCCGGTCCAGAATAAGGCGCAGGAACTGGGCGAGGTCACTCGCAGGCATCGTTGATGAAGGAGCGCGGTTGGCACCCACCCTCGGTTGCTTGGTCTGCAGGTTTCGACATGCCCGCGGTCTTCAGGCTGTTTACTAACGCGGACCTACGCACTTACACCACATGAACCTCGGCGATCTCCACGGCCAGCATCAGCTCAGCCAGGAACACGTCGTCGCCCAAGGCGCTTGGGACCACGACGGCGACTAGTATCCGGGGCACGCGCGCGACCAGATGCGCACGCTTCGGGTCAGTTTAAGCATTACGCGCGCAAGTTTCGCTCGGCAATATCGTTACGAGCTTGGTCGCGCTCTCGATTGGGTTCGAGGACGAAGCAAGCTCACTTAAATTAAACACTGGCCTACGCTTAGAAGGGAACATCGTCGACATCGACCCAGTCGCTCGCGAACATTTCCAAGTTGGCAGACTTAAAGGCCGCGTCGAGCTGTTCGTTTGACAGCGATTTGTTCTTTTTAAGCTCGGTAGCAACGTCATTAAAGCCAAAGCTGTTGCTGATCTCTGGATTTTCGCCTGCAGCTTCGATAACCGCAATCACTTGCTTTGCACTGAACTCGCGTGCGCAGTAGATCACGTATCTAGCCCACGAATTTGCTTCGTCATAATTACGCGACTTTTTATAGAGTTCGATTACGCGATCTAGGGCTTCTGGTGGGTGATAAAAGAAAGTTGATTGCTCAAAGTCAACTCTGGACGCCCTTGCGATTCGAGCAAGTGTTCTGCTTCTAAGGGGAGCAATGTCAATCGTGCTCTCAATAATGTCGAAGTCGTCGCTGGACAGGGTGTCCACGTAGATTTCGAATTTGGCAATCAAATCTGGCTCCAGTACCGGCCAAGATCGTGGAACTACCTTTGCCAGGCTGATTGCAGAGAAAACGTTGTCCCGGTAGTTCCGGAGAATCTGCGGAAGTTTCTTGCGAATTGTGTCCTCGTAGACTTGCCCGTGCATCAAGGAGATTGCTTCAAGTGCTGCTATCAAGCCCCCGCGCCGAAGCGCGTGAGCTGGCATGGCCATTCTCTTGATAATTTCTAAAATGATACTCCGGACCAGGGATTCTCTTGGTTTATTGAGGGGGCCGTTCGAAAGGACCTTAAGAGCTTCCTTCGACGATTTTGGAAAGTATTCGGAGAATATCTCTTCCTCAAGGCGAGCCAATGCTTGCTTGCCTTGGACTGGTGGATGCTGGAGGAGGTGATCAATAGCTGAGACGATATGTAATCGAGCTAGTTCTGCCGGCGGACGATAATCCGTCTCTTCAGCGATCAATGAGGGATGGGCGCAACGGTTACGGTCATCCTGGAGCCGCTGCAAGTCAAACAGCTCCATGGGTGAGAGAAGCTCAAATGATTTTGCGGTAGTTAGTATTTCTCGTTCAAACGCCAAGGCTGCACTAAGGTTATTCGTGGAGCGAATCAATTCAATTTTCTCAGCAAGTTTCTCGGCATTCTTGTCGCCTGTCAGGGCGAGTTCTCTGAACTTGTCTATGAGGTCAAGACAAACTGCAACCCATGTTGAAACGATCGCCGCGCGAAAGGCGCCGGCGTTGTAACTGGCGGTTGCTTCCGAAATGAGTCGGCGGGCCCTGTCGTCACGACAGCGAAGGACGAGCTCATCAAGGTCGCTAAGTGTGGTCCTCACTGCAGATCTCCCATCCGGCGATACCGGGTCTTCGGCGAGTTTGTGCCATGTGTTGATTGGTTGCGCCAATGCTAAGGCACGGAAGCCCGTTGTGCTTTCCTGTAACGCTTGAGAATGACGTAACGAAGTGGCGCGATTTCGGCACTGTCAAGAGTTGTCCCTGTAACCCTGGCCCAAAGCCGAGGCTTTAGGCTTTCAGGCGATTGCCGCCCGGATCAAGCCTTTGATTAGAGCGTCGATGAGGATGCTCGTAGTGATGGCAAACGGTAACCCGATCAGCGCGAGTTTGAGAATCTGGTGGTTAGGACCCGCAATCGCGCTGATCCATTGGACCGTCCGGGCGCCCAGGTAAGCTGAGATGACGGTGACGAGCGCATACCTGACCCCTGTAATGGCCGGCTGATTGAATTTGGCTCCGACTACACCGACAGCTGCAGCGAGTGTTAGCCATTCGGTTATGCGAAAGACTTCTTCCGCGACCATGCGAACGAAGAGGTTGAGCGGGGCGGTTTCCTTCGTTTGGATAGCGTTTTGCAGGTATTCGTTGAATTCATCGCGCATTTCGATATCCCTGTCGGTCTAGTCCCCGCACCTTGATTTACCCCTTAGTCGTTTGTCCATCGCCCAGCAGGTACAGCCCGCCGGCGTCCGAGAGCTTGATTGGCTTGGTGCCGGACTTTGCTTGCGGATTGCCACGTCAGTGGGGGTGTCTGTGTAGATCATGAGGGGATGTACCCCAAGATATACCCCCGTCGCTGCACGTCCTATGTTGGACGGGGCAGGGCTGCGGCGGACACAAAAAAAGCCGGAAACCGTGAGGTTTCCAGCTTTGTCTGTGACCCACCAGGATCGAATTGGTGGAGGTGGGCGGAATCGAACCGCCGTCCGAAGGCACTCCATCCCCGGCACTACATGCTTAGCGCTCCGTTAGATCTCGCCCCCGAACAGCACGGCGCGCAAAGCGCATCCAGGAACCAGCCTGTTTTGAGTTGACCGGGTGCTGACAGGCAACCACTCCCGGCGATTCCGTGATAATGACCCTACATTGCGAGCACGGACACAAGCAATTTCGGGGCTTACGCCTTAAGCGGCGAGAGCGTAGTTGTCGTCGTTGGCAACTAAAAGTTTGCAGCTGGATTTACGAGGAAAGCTACCCCCTCGGCATGCGCCAAGTGATTTCGCGACCCCCGTCGAAGCCAGTGCACCCCCGGGGACAGCAACCATCGCTGACGTGTTCAGTATAGGGGCTGGCGCCGGGTTCTCAAGCGTTACCGTGCGATGACGCACCGGCGATTCAGGCGCGGCGCTCGAATGCGGGCGCGCGTCCGCCGAACGACAGGCAGGCGCCGGCCATCGCGATGCGATCGAGTGGAGGCGCGAACGGCCGGGTGCGCGGCCTGGTCCGGCTCAGTTGCCGTCGAGCAGTTCGATCAGGGCGCGGCGTTTCTTGCGCGACAACTTGCGCATCAGGCCCATCAGGCGCAGTTCGTCGGGGTCGCTGTATTTGGCGGCGTTTTCGCGCACCGACAGCGATTTGCCTTCGATGGTGCCGCGCCCGGTCGCCAGCCATTCGAAGCTGACGTGCTGCTGCACGGCGATCTGCAGCATGCGTTCGAGCTCGGGCAGGGCCAGGCCGACCAGCCACTTGCGGGCGGTTTCGCGGCTGACGTCGTAGTAAGCGGATAGCGCGCCTGTGCGGGCCCGGCCTTTGGCGAATCCGGAAAAATCGAGGGCCTGGTGCAGCCGATTGGCGAATTCTTGGTGAGGCGCGTTGGTCATGAGGTCTCGCCGGAGCATCCTGCAGGGCTGAAACGTGGCGCCGCCCACCCTGGCTGTCGGCCGGGCGAGGATAGCGCAACTCATTGTTGCGTACGCTTCCCGAAATTGATCACTCTTTTTGGTCGTTGAAAAGAGCAATTTGCGGTGGTAAGTTGGCTGGGCATGGATGCCACTCAGAGGTCACGCTATGGAAGGCAGAGCTAAAAAGAAGGCCCGGCGGAGTGCCGGCAACGCTGCGAAGGCAGCGGCGGCGCCCCGTTCCAGGGGCGCGCGCAGGCTCGAGCGGGGCGGGTCGCCCAATCCCATCGAACGCTATATCGCCTGTTTCGCCACCGCCCGCGAGGCGGCGTCGGCGGCCGGGGTGTCGGCGGCCATGCTGCGGCGCATGCGGGTGCGCGGCTATGTCTCGACCCGGGCACGGGCCTTGCTGATGGCGCAGGCCTGTGAGTTCCGGATCGAGGCGGTCGAGCTGATGGCCTTGCCGAAGGGGGACGGCTGATGGCCCGGCTGGGATCAGGGCTGGGTGCGGAGCTGGGTGCGGGGCAGGGCCTGGGCGCGCTGGTGCTGCAGCCGGCAGCGCTGGTCTTCGGGCTGTGCCTGTTGCTCGCCGCGGCGGGGCTGGCCGGGTGGTGGTGGCGACGGCGGCGGCGCCTGTCGCCGCACGAGCGCCTGGCCTGGCGCGCCGACCGCAACGGGCGCGCGCTGCTGCAACTGGCCGACGAGATCGAGGGTTTCCTGATCCGCCAGCACGAGGCCGGCGTGTCGGTACGGCAGCAGCGGCACTGGCCGCAATTGTGTCGCCAGGTCGCGGCCGAGCACCTGGAGTGCATCAATTGCCTGTTGCTGGAAGGGGTCTGGCACGAGGAGGGCAAGCCGCCCGACGACCGTTGATCGGCGGCCGGGGCCGTGATGCCGTCACTACAATCCGGCGGGTATGCTTGCGGCGATGACGACGACCGATCCGGCCGCCCACGCCAGCCCCCCGAACGACGGGGTCGATTCCGAACTTTCCGGCCTGGTGCCGCGACGCGGTTATCTGCTCGCGCTCGCGGTGCTGATCGGCGCGCTGATCCTGGTGTTCACCGCGTGGCGGATCGCGCGCGACCGCGAACTGCGCTCGGCGCAGGCCGAGTTCATCAGCCAGACCGTGCAGGTCACCGAGCTGATCCAGCAACGCCTGGTCAATTACGAACTGGTCGCGCGCGGCGGCGTGTCGTTGTTCGCCTCGGTGCAACGGCCGACGGCGGCGCAGTGGAAGGCCTATGTCGAAGGCATGAACATGCAGCGCCGGTTTCCGGCGACGCTGGGCCTGGGCTTCAGCGGCTACGTGCCGCAGCGGCTGCTGGTGCAGTTGCAGAACGAATGGCGCGACGCCGGCTACGGCTTGCTGTCGATACGGCCGCAGGGCCGGCGCGACGTGTACGGGCCGATTTTGTACCTGGAGCCGAAGACGCCGGCGAACGTCGCGGCGATCGGTTACGACATGTACGCCGAACAGGTGCGTCACACCGCCCTGGAAGCGGCGCTGGACTCGGGCCAGGCCTGGCTGTCGGGCAAGATCCAGTTGATCCAGGACGGGGACAAGCAGAACACCGGCATGCTGCTGGCCTTGCCGGTCTACCTCGGCGGCGGGCGCCCGCAGACCCTGGAGCTGCGGCGCGCGGAAATGCAGGGCTGGGTGTACGTGCCGTTCCGCATGGGGCGTTTCGTCGAAGTGGCGCTGGGCGACACCCACGCCGACATGCGCTTCCGCATCTTCGATGAAACCGGCGGGCGCGACGAGCTGTTGTACGCCAGCCCGAACCTGAAGACCGATACCACCGCGGCTTTCGTGCACCGCGCCGCATTCGACATCTATGGACGCACCTGGCGCATCGAATACGAATCGCCGCCGGTGGAAGAAGCGGTGCCGCGCCTGGAAGGCCTGCGCAACATGTTCGCCCTGGGCCTGTTCTCGGCGCTGCTGCTGTACAGCATCGCGTTGATGCTGGCGCGCACCGAGTCGCGCGCGCGCCACATCGCGCTGCGCATGACCGAAGACTTCCGCCGCAGCGAAACCCGGTTCCGCAGCGCGATGCAGTACTCGGCGATCGGCAAGGCCTTGCTCGACAGCGAGGGGCGCATCGTCGATTCCAACCCGGCCCTGGCCACTATCGTCGGCCTGGGGCCGGCGCAGTTGCTGGGCCAACGTTTCGACAGCCTGCTCGAGGACGAGGACGCCGACACGCCGAGCGGCGCCAGCCACACCGAAGAGGACGGCGTGCACCGGGCCACGCGCCGTTTGCGGCGCCAGCACGGTGTCGCGCGCCAAGTGCAGCTGACGTATTCGCCGGTGCCGGGCAACGTCGGCCAGGACATCAGCGGCCTGGTCCAGGTCGAGGACGTCACCGAGCGCATGCGCGCGGAAGCGCGCGTGCATGCGCTCAACCGCACCCTGGAGGCGCGCGTGGCCTTGCGCACGCGCGAGCTCAGCCAGGCCAACCAGGAGCTGGAAGCCTTCGCCTACAGCGTCTCGCACGACCTGCGCGCGCCCTTGCGCGCGATCGACGGTTTCAGCCGCATCCTCGGCGAGAAATACGCCGACCGTTTCGACGCCGCCGGCAACGATTACCTGGCGCGGGTGCGCAAGGCCGCCGCACGCATGGGCGACCTGATCGATGCCTTGCTGAAGATGTCGCGCCTGGCGCGCAGCGAGCTCAAGCACGAATCGGTCGATCTGAGCCGCATCGCCAACGAGTTGATCGAGGAGCTGCGCATGGGCGACGCGCAGCGCAAGGTTGAGGCGTCGATCGAACCCGGCATGCAGGTGATCGGCGATGCGTCCTTGCTGCGCAATCTGCTCGGCAACCTGCTCGGCAACGCCTGGAAATTCACCCGCGACCGCGACCCGGCGCGGATCGAGTTCGGCACCCAGGAGACGGCGAGCGGCGTGCGTGAGTTCTACCTGCGCGACAACGGCACCGGTTTTCCGCAGGCTTATGTCGACAAGCTGTTCCGGCCGTTCCAGCGCCTGCACAGCGTCGAGGATTTCGCTGGCCACGGCATCGGCCTGGCCTCGGTCAAGCGCATCGTCGAGCGCCACGGCGGCACGATCCGCGCCGAAGGCCGCGAAGGCGAGGGCGCGGCCTTCTATTTCACCCTGCCGCACGATGGGGCCGGGCGAGGGGAGTGAGGCGGGGGCCGCGGAAGCGGTCCGTCAACGCTGGTCGATGCCTCGGTTTTCGTCGCGAGGTGCCGCTTGCCTGTCGCGGCTTGCGCCGCTCCTACCCCAAAGCGGCGACCTGCCCGGGTAGGAGCGGCGCAAGCCGCGACCGCGAAATCCATGCGGCCGCGTAAACCAACAGCCCGCGCACAGGCGGGCGGTGGTGTTTGGAGAAACCCGTCGGTCGGCGGGCTTGGGATCAGGCGTCGCGGTTGTGCCGGCGCATCACGCGCTGTTTTTCGTCGCGAGGTGCCGCTCGCCTGTCGCGGCTCGCGCCGCTCCTACCCCAAAGCGGCGACCTGCCCGGGTAGGAGCGGCGCAAGCCGCGACCGCGAAATCCATGCGGCCGCGTAAACCAACAGCCCGCGCACAGGCGGGCGGTGGTGTTTGGAGAAACCCGTCGGTCGGCGGGCTTGGGATCAGGCGTCGCGGTTGTGCCGGCGCATCACGCGCTGTTTTTCGTCGCGAGGTGCCGGTCGCCTGTCGCGGCTTGCGCCGCTCCTACCCCAAAGCGGCGACCTGCCCGGGTAGGAGCGGCGCAAGCCGCGACCGCGAAATCCATGCGGCCGCGTAAACCAACAGCCCGCGCACAGGCGGGCGGTGGTGTTTGGAGAAACCCGTCGGTCGGCGGGCTTGGGATCAGGCGTCGCGGTTGTGCCGGCGCATCACGCGCTGTTTTTCGCGCGCCCAGTCGCGTTCCTTGCTCGCCTCGCGCTTGTCGTGGCTCTGCTTGCCCTTGGCCAGCGAGATTTCCAGCTTGACCTTGTTGCCTTTCCAGTACATCGCGGTCGGCACGACCGTGTAGCCGTCGCGCTGGACGCGGCCGATCAGGTTGTCGATCTCGTTGCGGTGGAGCAGCAGCTTGCGGGTGCGGCGTTCCTCGGCGACGACGTGGGTCGAGGCGGAGATCAGCGGGCTGATCTGCGCGCCGATCAGGAACATCTCGTCGTGCAGGATGACGGCGTAGCTTTCGGTGATGTTTGCGCGTCCGGCGCGGATGGATTTGAGCTCCCAGCCCTGCAGCGACAGACCGGCCTCGAAGCGTTCTTCGAGGTGGTAATCGTGACGCGCACGCTTGTTCAGCGCGATGGTGCCGCCCGCGCTGCCCTTTCCTTTATCCTTGCCGGCCTTGTTGTTCGTAGTTTTAGCCATGAGTGATTGTCCACGATCCGGAGGCGGTTTGAGTAGCCGTGTCCGGTTTTGGATGAAGATCTCCGATCCGGAGGCGGTTTGACTAGCCGCCGTGCGTTTTAGGCGGGGCGCTCCGATCTGGAGCGGCTGAGCCGCCCCGGTTTGGAATCAAGTTTCACGATCCGCAGGCGGCCGAGACGCCCTTACCGGCTTTGGCCCGGATAGGATGTGCTACTGCCGAAGCGGGCCGTCGAAACCGCGGCCTTTCGGACACGTTTTCGACGACCTTGCGGCAACGGCCGTTCCGAGGCCCCCGCTTGAAATCCGCTTTGCGGACCTTATTGCGATAAGCACATGCCTACGATTCGCCGTTCCGCCCTCGTCGAACACTCCGCCGCGCGCATGTTCGCCCTGGTCAACGATGTCGCCGCGTACCCGCGCCGTTTCGACTGGTGCGAGCAGGCGCTGGTGCTCGAAGCCGACGAGGCCCACATGGTGGCGCGGCTCGACCTGGGCCTGGGCGCGCTGCGGACCTGGTTCACCACCCACAACAGCTTGTCGCCGCCGCACCACATCGAGCTCAAGCTGGTCGACGGGCCGTTCCGCAAGCTGGGCGGGCGCTGGGAATTCCACGCGCTGGACGAGTCGGCCTGCAAGGTCACCCTGACCCTGGAATTCGAGCCGGCGGTGAAGCTGCTGGGGCCGGCGATGGCGCTGGGCTTCCAGAGCCTGGCCGACCGCATGGTCGACGATTTCGTTCGGGTCGCCGATCGCGGCGCCGAGCCGGCGCTGCCGTCGGTGACCGGCCCGAGCCCGGCCTGAGCGGCATCGCGGTGAAGATCGAGCTGGTCCGGGCCTGGCCGCGCCGTTTCGAGGCGCTGACCGTGGAACTGGCCGATGGCGCCACCGTCGCCGATGCACTCGCCGCGGCCGGGTGGGGCACGGACGCCGAAATCAGCGGCTATGCGGTGTTCGGGGTCAAGGCGGTGGCGGACACGCCGCTGCGCGATGGCGACCGGCTCGAATTGCTGCGGCCTTTGCAGATCGACCCCAAGGAAGCGCGCCGCCGCCGCGCCGCCGAGCGCCCGCTCAAGAAATAAGCGCGCGCAAAACCAACGACGGCCCGGACGCAAGGCGGCCGGACCGGCAGGGGTGACGCTGCAGCGGGAGGCTGGGCGACCGCGAGGCCGCGCGCCGGGGATCAGCGCCGGCGGCGCTTGTCCTTATCCTTGTCCTTGGCCAGGTTGCGGCCGAACTGCTTGACCGAGGCGCGGGCGATCTGCTCGTCCTGCTCGGCGAAGTAGTCGCCTTCCCACTTGGTCAGGCTGTCGTTCTCGAACCACAGGGTCAGGTTCTTGCGATCGGTGTGGCCGAGGCGGTCGACGCGCTGGGTCGAGGTGTAGTCCCAGCGGTTCTGGTGGAACGGGTCTTCGATCGACGGGGTGCCCAGCAGCAACTGCACCTGCTGCTTGGTCATGCCGGTCTGGAGCTGGTCGATCGCGGTCTTCTCGAGCAGATTGCCCTGATAGATCGGCTGCTTGTAGATGATGCCGCAGCCGGCGGTGAGCATGGACAGCGAGAGGACGAGCAGGAGCTTACGCATCGGGTAGGGTTCTGCGGCAGTCGAAGGCAACGGGGCCGATGATACACTGAAGCCCGCACCCACCAAGGGCGGATCACGGCGCGCGGAGACCCCTCGCGTTCATCCGCCATTCCGGCCCAGCCAGCCCCGTCCGCTCCATGCGCAGCCGCCCGCGGCCACGGCCAGCCGGTCAACACCCAGGCACGGCGAACGCCGGTCGAATCGATCTGAAGGGAACACTCATGGAATCGCAGGACCTGCGCAACGTCGGACTCAAGGTCACCCATCCGCGCCTGCGGATCCTGGAGCTGCTGGAGCAATCCAAGCCGCGCCACATGACCGCCGAGGACATCTACCGGATGTTGCTGGAAAAGGGCGAGGACATCGGCCTGGCCACGGTCTACCGCGTGCTGACCCAGTTCGAGTCGGCGGGCCTGGTGCTCAAGCACAATTTCGAGGCCGGCCAGTCGGTGTACGAACTCGACCGCGGCCATCACCACGACCACATGGTCGACATCGACAGCGGCAAGATCATCGAGTTCGAAAGCTCGGAGATCGAAGAGCTGCAGCGCAAGATCGCGGCCAAGCACGGCTACGAGATCGAAGAGCACTCGCTGGTGCTGTACGTGCGCAAGAAGAAGTGAAGGCCGACATGTCCGGCGAGACGATGCTGCCGTGCTCGTGCTGCGGCGAACTCGTCGCGCTGTCGGACATGGAGTACTCCTTCACCTTCCCGGACGCTTACCACGCCCTCGACAACGCCGCGCGCTGCGCGCCGGACACCTTCTGCGACGCGAACTTCTGCGCGATCGGCGGCGGCCAGCTGTTCGTGCGCGGGGTGATTCCGTTGCCGGTCGAGGGCGGCGACGACTACTGCATCGGCGCCTGGGTCGAGTTGGCCGAACACGATTGGCGCCTGGCGCGGATGATGTGGGACGAGCCCGGCAACGACCGCGTGCCCGAATTCGCCGGCACCCTGGCTAACCACATCCCGCGCGTCTACGAGTTCAGCACCCTCGGCCTGGAGCTGCGGGTGCAGTTGCACGACGACACCCGCCCGACCTTCCGCCTGGTCGATAGCGGGCATCCGCTCGAAGACGAACAGCGCCAGGGCATCACCCCGCACCGGGCGGCGTTCTTCACCGGGCTGCCCGATCTCGATTGAGGCGGCTATCGATGAAGGATCGAGTCGGCGATCGATCGTGCTTGCTCGATTGATCCAGGGCGAACGAGCTTGCTCGATCGGTGCAAGCCCAACGGGCTTGCTTGATCGACCCAGGCCGAAGCCGCTCCAAGGCTGAGCTCGATGTCGGCTCTGAGCCGAATCCCGAATCCCCGACCTCAGACCACGTCGGCCAACAGCCGCTTGGCCGCGGCGCGCACTTCTTTATTGAGTTCGATGCCGCCGAGCATGCGCGCGAGTTCTTCCTCGCGCTGCTTGGCGCCGAGCACCTGCACCGCGCTCTGGGTCACGCCTTCGCTGGCGGCCTTGCTGACGCGGTAGTGGGCGTGGCCCTGGGCCGCGACCTGGGCCAGGTGGGTCACGCACAGCACCTGGCGGCTGGCGCCGAGCGCGCGCAGCTTCTGGCCGACGATCTCGGCCACGGCGCCGCCGATGCCGGAATCGACTTCGTCGAAGACCATGGTCGCGACCGCATCGAGGCCGAAGGCCGCGACTTCGATCGCCAGCGAGATGCGCGAGAGTTCGCCGCCGGAGGCGACCTTGCGCAGCGGCCGGGCCGGCTGGCCGGGGTTGGCCGCGACCAGGAACTCCACGCGCTCGCCGCCTTGCGGATCGGGGCGGTCCTCGTCGAGCGGCTCCAGGGCGACGTCGAAACGCCCGCCGCCCATGCCGAGTTCGCCGATCAGCACGCTGGTGGTGTCGGACAGGCTCTTGGCGGCCTTGCGGCGCGCCTCGCCCAGGGTGTCGGCGGCGCGGCGCCACTGTGCGCGTGCGCTCTGGATTTCGCCGTCGAGCACCTGCAGGCGGTCGCCGGCGCTGCGCAACTGGTCGAGTTCGCCGGCCATGCCGTCGCGGGTGGCCGGCAGTTGTTCGGGCGCGACCCGGTGCTTGCGCGCCAGCTCGTGCAGGCGGCCGATCTTGTTTTCGATCTGCTCGAAGGCCGAAGGGTCGAGGTCGAGGTCGTCGCGGACCCGGTCGAGCAGGGTCAGCGCTTCGTCGATCTGGATCGCGGCGTTGTCGAGCATGGCGTCGACATCGTTCAAGCGCGGCTCGTGCTCGGCGACGCGCTGCAGCTCGCCGCGCACCTGTTGCACCAGGCGGGTCAGCGACGGGCCTTCGTCGCCGCCGAGGCGGGCGAAGGCCGATTCGCAGGCGGCGATGAGGCCGGCGGCATGGGCATGGCGGCGATGGTCGCTGAGCAGCTTGGCCAAGGCCTCGGCTTCGAGGACTTCGCGTTCGAGCTCGGCGTGCTGATGCTCCAGCCAGGCGATGCGGTCGGAGACGTCGCCCTGCGCCGACAGCGTGTCGCGTTCGCGCAGCAGCGCGCTCCACTGTTGCGCGGCGGCTTCGACCACGGCCAACGGCGCGTCGTGGCGGCCGTAGGCATCGAGCAGGCCGAGCTGGCTGGCGCGCGACATCAGCGCCTGGTGTTCGTGCTGGCCGTGGATCTCGACCAGGCGCCCGGCGAGCTCGCCGAGCTGGCTCAGGGTGACCGGGCGGCCGTTGATCCAGGCGCGCGAACCGCCGTCGGCGCGGATCACCCGGCGGATCTGGCAGATCGCAGCCTCGCCGTCGCCGGTTTCGTCGAGTTCGTTGTCGCGCAGCCAGGCCGCGGCCAGCGGCGCATCGTCGAGGGTGAAGTCGGCGACCAGTTCGGCGCGGTCGGCGCCATGGCGGACCACGCCGCTGTCGGCGCGCAGGCCGGACAGCAGACCGAGGGCGTCGACCAGCAGCGACTTACCGGCACCGGTTTCGCCGGAGATCACGGTGAGGCCGGGACCGAAGCTGAGTTCGGCGGCGCTGACGACGGCGAATTGCTTGAGCGAGAGGTGAGCGAGCATGCGGCGGCGATTGTGCCTTGGCGGCGAGAGACTGGGAATGGGCGGCAAGCGGGCCGGAGGGTAGGGCGGATGCGGATCACAGGGTGAGACGAACAGGCTGAGACGAGCGGACGCGTACGCCGCCGGCAGTGTGCACGAGGATTCTTACCGATGCGGACGCAGCGCGCAGGGCGGGGCGACCGATGCGGACCGCCATCGTCGAATCGGACGATGGCGCTTGCGCCGGCCCGCGTCTGTGCCTATATCCACAGCATGAATCGCCGACCGCCCGATCCGAGCCTCGACCCGCGCGCGCGGCAACTGCTGCGCACGCTGATCGGCCGCTACATCCACAGCGGCGAACCGGTCGGATCGCAGACCCTGGCCAAGCATGCCGGCCTCGACGTCAGCGCGGCGACGATCCGCAACATCCTGGCCGACCTGGAAGACGTCGGCCTGCTCAGCGCGCCGCACGCCTCGGCCGGGCGCATCCCGACCGTGCAGGGCTACCGCCTGTTCGTCGACTCGCTGCTGCAGGTGCGGCCGTTGCCGGAAGGCGAGGTCGCGCGCCTGCGCAGCGAGCTGCCGTCGGGCTCGGGCACCCAAGCCTTGCTGGGCAGCGCTTCGGAGCTGTTGTCGGCGATGACCCACTTCGTCGGTGTGGTCAGCGTGCCCAAGCGCGAGCAGTTCGCGTTCCGGCGCATCGATTTCGTGCCGCTGGACGCCCAGCGGGTGCTGGCGATCCTGGTGTTCGCCGACCAGGACGTGCAGAACCGCATCATTCAGACCCGCCGCCCCTACGACGCCGGCGAGCTCGAACGGGTCGGCAACTACCTCAACGCACACTTTGCCGGGCGGCCGGTGGCCGAGATCCGCGCCACCTTGCTGATGGATCTGCGCAACGCCCAGTCGGAGATGCAGACCTTGCTCGCGCAGTCGGTCGAGCTGGCCGAGCAGGTGTTGACCCCGGACAACGACGACATGGTCCTGGCCGGGCAGACCCGGCTGATGGGCGTGCAGGAGCTGGCCGACCTGGACCGCCTGCGCGAGCTGTTCGAGGCCTTCGCCCGCAAGCGCGAGATCCTGCAACTGCTCGAACGCACCGTGCGCGCCCCCGGGGTGCGCATCTTCATCGGCGAGGAGACCGGCCTGGCGCCGTTGGAGGGCGTGTCGCTGGTGACCGCGCCGTACACCGCCGGCGGCCGCGTGCTCGGCGTGCTGGGGGTGATCGGCCCGACCCGCATGGCCTACGACCGGGTGATCCCGGTGGTGCAGGCGGCCGCGGATGCGCTGGGGGATGCGTTTGCGGTCACCGAAGGGGACTGACGGGGCAGCCCCAAACGCGGTCCCTTGGGGACTGACGGGGCAGCCCCAAACGCGGTCCCTTGGGGGCTGTGCTCATGTTCGCCCTTGGTAGGAGCGGCGTGAGCCGCGACCAACCGAAGTGGACTGAAACCAGGGGCGATCCCGCCTCCGAAGCCGGTCCAACCGTCCCGCCCATTCCAGTTAGCCGGAGCCCAGGGTAGGAGCGGCGCGAGCCGCCACCGCCATCTCTCCGGTGGGGCCAATCTTTTGGAGACCATCGGCTTCGGGCCGAGCCGGGGTTGATCACTTCGGTTGATCGCGGCTTGCGCCGCTCCTACCCAAAAGCCGGCGCCGCCGGGGTGCGCAATCGCCTCCCGAAACCCGCCGCTCGACGCCGATGCCGGGCGATCGATGCAGATCCGGGCACTTGAACCGCACCATCGCGGCCCCATAGCTGGCCTGTCGCGGAAAAACCGCCAGGACCCAGCATGAACCAACACGACCCTTATTCCGAACTCAACCCGGCGGCCCAGGACGAGGTCCCGGGCGCCTCCGAGGCATCCGAAGTCGAGGCGCTGCGCGCCGAGCTCAGCAAGCTGCGCGAGGACACGCTGCGCGAACGCGCCGAACTCGACAACCAGCGCAAGCGCGTGTCGCGCGACGTCGAGATGGCGCGCAAGTTCGCCAACGAACGCCTGCTCGGCGACTTGCTGCCGGTGATCGACAGCCTCGAGGCCGGCCTGGCCGTGGCCGGCGACGACGCCAGCGCCTTGCGCCAGGGCATGGAACTGACCCTGCGCCAGCTGCTCAAGGTCGCCGGCGACAACGGCCTGGTCGCGGTCGACCCGGCCGGTCAGCCATTCAATCCCGAGCATCACCAGGCCATGAGCATGGTGCCGGCGCCGGGCGTGGCGCCGAACCACGTGGTCCAGGTGTACCAGAAGGGCTGGCTGCTCAACGAGCGCCTGCTGCGTCCGGCGCTGGTGGTGGTCGCCCAGGACGCCTGAACCATCCCGGGACGGTCCCGGCCGCGGCTTGCCGCGGTTGCGAAACCGAAGCGGGGGGCGGCGCGAGCCGCGAGCGGACGTACCGGGAAGGGCCGGGACGGACGTCACGAGGGCGGGGCACGGGCGCTTGAACTGCCCGGCACCTAGCCCCAGATAACGGACATCGGCGGCACGGCGCACAGCGCGGACCGCCCCAACTATTCAAGCATTCGAGAGGGAGCACTACGTATGGGCAAGATCATCGGCATCGACCTGGGCACCACCAATTCCTGCGTCGCGATCATGGAAGGCGGCAAGGCCAAGGTCATCGAAAATTCCGAGGGCGACCGCACCACGCCGTCGATCGTCGCGTTCACCAAGGACGGCGAAGTCCTGGTCGGCGCTTCGGCCAAGCGCCAGGCGGTCACCAATCCCAAGAACACCTTCTACGCGGTCAAGCGCCTGATCGGCCGCAAGATGACCGACGCCGAAGTGCAGAAAGATCTCGGCCTGGTGCCGTACGCGATCGTCCCGCACGACAACGGCGACGCCTGGGTCGCGACCCAGGACGGCAAGAAGATGGCGCCGCAGCAGATCTCGGCCGAAGTGCTGGGCAAGATGAAGAAGACCGCCGAAGCCTACCTGGGCGAGCCGGTCACCGAAGCGGTCATCACCGTGCCGGCCTACTTCAACGACAGCCAGCGCCAGGCGACCAAGGACGCCGGCAAGATCGCCGGCCTGGAAGTCAAGCGCATCATCAACGAGCCGACCGCGGCGGCGTTGGCCTACGGCATGGACAAGAAGGGCGGCGACCGTAAGGTCGCGGTCTACGACCTCGGCGGCGGCACCTTCGACGTGTCGATCATCGAGATCGCCTCGGTCGACGGCGAGATGCAGGTCGAAGTGCTGTCGACCAACGGCGACACCTTCCTCGGCGGCGAAGACTTCGACAAGCGCGTCATCGACTACTTGGTCGAAGAGTTCCAGAAGGACCAGGGCATCGACCTGCGCAAGGATCCGCTGGCGCTGCAGCGCCTGAAGGATGCGGCCGAGCGCGCCAAGATCGAGCTGTCGTCCTCGCAGCAGACCGAAGTCAACCTGCCGTACGTGACCGCCGACGCCTCGGGTCCGAAGCACCTCAACATCAAGCTGACCCGCGCCAAGCTGGAGTCGCTGGTCGAGGACCTGGTCAAGAAGACCATCGAACCCTGCCGCATCGCCCTCAACGACGCCGGCCTGCGCGCCAGCGACGTCAGCGAAGTGATCCTGGTCGGCGGTCAGACCCGCATGCCCAAGGTCAGCCAGGCGGTGGCCGAGTTCTTCGGCAAGGAACCGCGCAAGGACGTCAACCCGGATGAGGCGGTTGCTGTCGGTGCGGCCATTCAGGGCGGCGTGCTGGCCGGCGACGTCAAGGACGTGCTGCTGCTCGACGTGACCCCGCTGTCGCTCGGCATCGAGACCCTGGGCGGCGTGTTCACCAAGATCATCGAGAAGAACACCACGGTGCCGACCAAGGCCTCGCAGACCTTCTCGACCGCCGAGGACAACCAGTCCGCGGTGACCGTGCACGTGCTGCAGGGCGAGCGCGAACAGGCCCGCTTCAACAAGTCGCTGGCCCGCTTCGACCTGTCCGGCATCGAACCCTCGCCGCGCGGCATGCCGCAGGTCGAGGTGTCGTTCGACATCGACGCCAACGGCATCCTGCACGTCAGCGCCAAGGACAAGAAGACCAACAAGGAGCAGAAGGTCGAGATCAAGGCCGGCTCGGGTCTGTCCGAGGAAGAGATCGCCAAGATGGTCGCCGACGCCGAAGCCAACCGCGAGGAAGACCAGAAGTTCCACGAGCTGGTGCAGGCGCGCAACCACGCCGACGGTCTGATCCACATGGCCCGCAGCACGATCAAGGAGCACGGCGAGAAGTTGCCGGGCGACCAGATCGGCCGCGCCGAGGCGGCCATCGCCGACCTCGAAACGGCGATGAAGGGCGACGACAAGGGCCAGATCGAGGCCAAGTCGAAGGCGCTGGAAGAAGCCGCGCAATCGCTGTTCGCCGCGGCCCAGGCCGCGCAGCCGGACGCCGGCGGCGCCGCCGAAACCGGTTCGGCCAAGGCCGAGGACGTGGTCGACGCGGAATTCACCGAAGTGAAGGACGAAGACAAGAAGTAACCCGGGATTCGGGATACGGGATTCGGGAATCGGAAGAGCCAGTCTCTGCCGGTTCCCGATGTCCTTTCCGACCTGGTAAGTCCTCGCTGTAACGAATCCCGACTCTCGAATCACGAATCCCGGCCTTATGAGCAAACGCGACTATTACGAAGTGCTGGGCGTTGCGCGCAACGCCAGCGACGACGACCTGAAGAAGGCCTATCGCCGCTGCGCGATGAAACACCATCCGGACCGTAACCCGGGCGACGCGGCCGCCGAGGCCGCGTTCAAGGAGTGCAAAGAGGCCTACGAGGTCCTGGCCGACGCCAACAAGCGCCGCGCCTACGACCAACACGGCCATGCCGCGTTCGAACACGGCATGGGCGGCGGAGCCGGCGGCCCCGGCTACGCCGACATGGGCGATATCTTCGGCGACATTTTCGGCAACATCTTCGGTGGCGGCGGAGGCGGCGGTTCGCGCGCGCCGCGTCGCGGCGCCGACATCGGCTACGTGATGGAGCTGTCGCTGGAAGAGGCGGTCGGCGGCATCGAGAAACAAATCGAAATCCCGACCCTCGACGCCTGCGACACCTGCGAAGGCAGCGGTTCGGCCGAAGGCAAGGTCGAGAGCTGCACGACCTGCGGCGGCCGCGGCCAGGTGCGTTTCCAGCGCGGCATCTTCTCGATGCAGCAGACCTGCCCGCATTGCAACGGCCGCGGCCAGAGCATCGCCAACCCCTGCGGCGACTGCCACGGGCAAGGCCGGGTCGAACGCACCAAGACCCTGTCGGTGAAGATTCCGGCCGGCGTCGACAACGGCGACCGCATCCGCCTGACCGGCGAAGGCGAGGCCGGCCCGACCGGTTCGCCGCCGGGCGACCTGTACGTGGAAGTGCGCGTGCGCGAGCACGAGATCTTCCAGCGCGACGGCGACGACCTGCATTGCGAGGTGCCGATCCGTATCTCGCAGGCGGCGCTAGGCGACACCATCCGGGTGCCGACGCTCGGTGGCGAAGTGGAGCTGCGCATTCCGGGCGAAACCCAGAGCGGCAAGCTGTTCCGTCTGCGCGACAAGGGCGTCAAGTCGGTGCGCAGCCGCAAGCCGGGCGATCTGTACTGTCGCGCCGTGGTCGAGACGCCGGTCAATCTGACCCCCGAGCAGCGCGAGCTGCTGGAGAAGTTCGAGGCTACGTTCGTGGGTGAGGGGGCGCGAAAGCACTCGCCACGGTCCTCCACCTTTCTCGACGGGGTCAAAGGGTTCTGGGACCGCATGACGTCCTGACGGGCGCCGTCTCGAACGCATAGGAAAGAGGGGCTTCGGCCCCTTTTTCGTGGGCGGCGTGAAGTGGTTATTCGCGCGGTCGATGTGGAAGCGGCTTTTCTCGGCGGCCTCCGTGGCGATTACCGATCGTCTTGCAGTTCGCGGTCGCGGCTCGCGCCGCTCCTACCCTTTGCATTCGTCGCTTTCGGGGCAGGAGCGGCGTCCCGCAAGGATTTCCTTCGGGCACGAGCCGCGACCGCGGGGCTTCCGTCGCAGCGTCGTTTGCATCTGCCCGCGCATAGCCAACGCGGCACATCCAAGCGGAGAAAGATCAGGTCGGGTCGAGCGCGTGCTCCTCCGCAATCGGCTGCGCTGCGTCGCGCAACAAAACGCCGACCGATGTGGTAGAACGTTGCCGCGCTGATCGGCGCGGCGGGATGCCGCAGGCAACCGCCTCTCATACGGAATCAGGGGTAGAAGGGATGCGAATGATTACGCTGCGGCTGTCGGCCGCGATCTGTTTCGTGCTGGGCGCCGGCATCGCCGCGGCGCAGACCTCACCGTCCGCCGAGCAGGCCAAGGCGCCGGCCGCCGCCGCGAAGGCCGCCAGCGCCAAATCGGCCAAGGACGAGCCCCTGCGCAACGAGCGCCTGCACCTGACCTATACGGTCCAGCCGGACGGCGCCTATATCGAACAGCGCGAATCGGCGATCAAAGTGCTGCAGGAGAGCGCGCTTGAATACGTCAAGCACGAATCGGTCAGCTACAGCGCCAGCATCCAGACGCTGGACATCCTCGAGGCCTACACGCGCAAGGCCGATGGCCGCCGGATCGATGTGCCGAAGTCGAACTTCCAGGTCGAGACCAACGACGGCCGCGAGGGCGGCGGCCCGGCGTTCTCCGACATCGCCACCACCAGCCTGGTGTATCCGGACCTGGCGGTCGGCGATACGGTCGTGCTGAGCTACAAACTGACCGGCAAGAAGCCGATGTTCGAAGGCCATTTCTCCGACATCACCGGCTTCAACAGCGACAACTACCAGGGCGATATGCGCATCAAGATCGACGCGCCCGCCGGCATGTGGACCCAGAAGCGCAGCTTCGGTGCGCTCAAGCAGGTGCGCGACGAGACCGTCGGCGATCGCCAGATCGTCGAATGGTCTTTCCAGAACCTCAACCCCGTCGAAAGCAAGGACAAGAACCGCACGATCTACGATATCGAGCAGTCCACCGGCTACGCCTATTCGACCTTCCGCAGTTACGGCGACATCGCCAAGGCCTACGGCGAACGCGCGCTGCCCAAGGCGGTGCCGACGGCGCGGGTGCGCAAGCTCGCCGACGAGATCGCCGCCGGCAAGAGTTCGCAGCGCGACGTCGCCCAGGCCTTGTACGAATGGGTGTCGACCAACATCAGCTACGCCGGCAATTGCATCGGCCTGGGCGCGGTGGTGCCGCGCGATCAGGAGTTCGTGATCGACAACCGCATCGGCGACTGCAAGGACCATGCGACCCTGCTGCAGGCGCTGTTGGCGGCCAAGGGCATCGAGGCGACCCAGGCGCTGATCAACGCCGGCAACGTCTACAAGCTGCCGAGCGTGCCGGTCGCGTCCAGCGTCAACCACGTCCTGAACTATCTGCCGGGCCTGGACCTGTACGTCGACGCTACGGCCAAGGGCATTCCGTTCGGCGAACTGCCGCCCTCGATCGCCGGCAAGCCGGTGTTGCGCATCGACCGGCCCGAGTTGGCGGCCAAGACGCCCGGCTACAAGGCCCTGGGCAATCGCCAGCGCGTCAGCACCCAGATCAGCGTGCTCGAAGACGGATCGATGAAAGGCAAGGTGGAGGTCGAACTGGTCGGCCAGCCGGCGATCGCGACCCGGGCCGGCTTGAAGGATCTAAGCGCCGAGGACGCCAAGGAACTGATCAAGAAAGTATTCGAACGCGGCGGCCTCAGCGCCGAAGGGGTGTTCACCCAGGACGACCCCAAGCCGCTGCGCAACGCGCATCGTTACAGTGCGACCTTCGAGGTCAAGCAAGCGCTGCCGGTTCCCGGCGCGTTCCCGCTCCGCCCGGTCCTGTTCAATCCGATGCCCGTCGCCTCGTTGGTCGGCAGCGGCGCCGAAGAGCTCAGCGACGAGGCCGAAGGGACGTGCACCGGCGGTCGTTCGGAAGAGATCTACCGGATCGAGTTTCCGGCGACGATGAAGGTCATTGCGGTGCCTGCGAACCTCAGCCTGGAGTCGGGCGGGTCGCGTTATGTCGCGACCTATACGCTCAAGGGCAATGTGCTCGAGGCGAGCCGGGTGATCGAGGACGCAACGGTGGGGCCGGTGTGCAGCAGCGAATACAACCAGGCCTACCAGGCGTTCGCGAAGAAGGTGCTGCCGAACCTCAAGGCCCAGGTGGTTTACCAGTAACCCTGGTCGCCGGCCGAACGCGGCCGTACTGGCAAAGGAGTCGTCGCGGCAGGAATGCCGCGACGAGTTCCGCGAGGCGATTCGATCGAACGGTTTCGCTTGTCGCCGGGGGCGCACAGCCGCTAGCCTGCGCGCATGAGCGAACACAGCAAATCCCCGGTCCGTCTCCTGATCCACGGCGCCTCCGGGCGCATGGGCCAGGCCCTGCTGCGTCTGGCCGCCGAGCGCGCGGACTTGAGCGTGGTCGCCGCGTACTCGCGTTCGCAGCCGCCGCAGCGGGTCATCGACGGGGTGCCGCATTTCGCCGTCGGCGAGTTGTCGGGGGCGCCGGAGTTCGACGTCGCCATCGATTTCAGCCTGCCGCAGGGCTTCGACCCGGTGCTGGCCTTGTGCGCCGCGCGCGGCAAGGCCCTGGTCTCGGGCACCACCGGGCTCAGCTCGGTGCAGAACGCGGCGATCAACGACGCCGCCAACGGCATCGCCGTGGTCTGGGCGGCGAACTACAGCCTCGGCGTGGCGGTGCTGACCGAGCTGGTGCGTCGCGCCGCCGCGGCCTTGCCAGGCTGGGACTGCGACGTGGTCGAGGCCCATCACACCCGCAAGCTCGATGCGCCTTCCGGCACCGCCTTGCACCTGGGGGCCGCCGCGGCGATCGGCCGCGGCGAAGAGCCGCATTACGCCAGCCTGCGCGCCGGCGACATCGTCGGCGAGCACACGGTCCAGTTCGCCGCGGCCGGCGAGCGCCTGGAGCTGATCCACCGCGCCACCAATCGCGACATCTTCGCCCGCGGTGCGCTCGAAGCCGCGCTGCGCGTCGCCCACCAGGCGCCGGGGCGCTACGGGCTGGCCGAGCTGATGTTTCCGAATCTGTGATCGGCTTTCGAGCTGTCGCCCGGGCCTGAACCGGCGTGGCGCGGGGCTCGGGGCCGTCGCGCCCGGCCCGGAATGGCCGCGCCGGGGCCCGCGGAGCGGGGCGCCCAGGCTTCGTTCAGGCAGTTGCAGAGGGTTCGAAGCGCCGCAATCGCGATAAATCCGCGGCGAATGTCTCGCGGCGGCGTAGCCTGAACGGCCCGGGCCGCTGCAATTCGGGCAAATTTTAGCTGGCTTCCGGAGCCCATCGCCGCTAGAATTCCGGCTCGCCTGAATCCCGAACGCCGGACCGGTCCCGCACCGCGTCCGCGCTTTGCTGCAAGTCGGTTTTGCCGATGTCGCGCACGGGATCAGATCCTTCGGCAGCCAAGGCGACCCCCGTGACTCAACCCGCAATCCTCGCCCTCGAAGACGGTACCGTATTCGAGGGCGTTTCCGTAGGCGCGCCCGGCCTCAGCGTCGGCGAAGTCGTATTCAATACCGCGATCACCGGCTACCAGGAAATCCTCACCGATCCCTCGTACGCCCGCCAGTTGGTCACCTTGACCTATCCGCACGTCGGCAACACCGGCTGCACCGACCAGGACGACGAAGCGCGCCAGGTCTGGGCCTCGGGCCTGATCGTCCGCGATGTGCCGCGTCGCCCCAGCAACTGGCGCAGCCAGGTCGCGCTGCCGCAGTGGCTCAGCGAGCGCGGCGTGGTCGCCATTTCCGACATCGACACGCGCAAGCTGACCCGCTTGCTGCGCGACACCGGCGCCCAGAACGGCGCGCTGATGGCGGGCGAGATCGATGTGGCCAAGGCGCTCGAAGCCGCGCGCAAGTTCCCCGGCCTGAAGGGCATGGACCTGGCCAAGGAAGTCTGCACGCGCGAACGCTACGAGTGGACCGACGGCCAGCTCGACCTGGACCGCAACGCCTTCGTCAACGTCGAGCCGCGCTTCCATGTCGTCGCTTACGACTTCGGCGTCAAGCTCAACATCCTGCGCATGCTCGCCGAGCGCGGCTGCCGCGTCACCGTGGTGCCGGCGCAGACCCCGGCCGCCGAGGTGCTGGCGCTGAACCCGGACGGCGTGTTCCTGTCCAACGGCCCCGGCGACCCGGAGCCCTGCGACTACGCGATCGCCGCGATCAAGGAATTCGTCGCCAGGAAGATCCCGACCTTCGGCATCTGCCTGGGCCACCAGCTGCTCGGCCTGGCTTCGGGCGCGAAGACCCTGAAGATGAAGTTCGGCCACCACGGCGCCAACCATCCGGTCCAGGACCTCGATTCGGGCCGGGTGATGATCACCTCGCAGAACCACGGCTTCGCCGTCGACGAGGCCTCGCTGCCGGCCAACGTGCGCGTGACCCACCGCTCGCTGTTCGACGGCAGCAACCAGGGCATCGCCCTGACCGACGCGCCGGCCTTCAGCTTCCAGGGCCATCCGGAAGCCAGCCCGGGTCCGCACGACGTGTCGCCCTTGTTCGACCGCTTCGTCTCCATGCTCGAGCAGGCCAAGGCCTGATGAGCGCAGCGCCGGCCCAGCCGCCGCGCCGACGCCGCTGGCGTCTGCGCGCGTTGGCGGTGCTGGCCGCGCTCGCCGCGTATCCCGCCTTCGTGATGATCGCGGTGTACGCGCAGTGGTTCGCCGCGGCGCTGCCCGGCGGACGCAACGGCCCGGCCGATGCGTACCGCCATAGCCTCGCCAGCGCGATCGTCGCCTACACCTTATCGCCGCGCTGCGTCGACTGGGTGACCGCGGTGATGGAGCGGGGCGGCCAAGGCAACCCGAGCCGGGCGATGGATGCCCACAACAACCGGATCGGCGCGCGCCTCGGCGCCGCCGCCCCGACCTGGACCGCGATGCAGCGCGAAGTTCGCGCCGCGGTCGACCATGGGGCGATCGATGCACGATCGCCCGAGCAGATCACCTGGCGCGCGCCCGACGCGTGGCAGGACCGACTTTACTGAGGACGACATGCCCAAGCGTACCGACATCAAAACCGTCCTGATCATCGGCGCCGGCCCGATCGTGATCGGACAGGCCTGCGAATTCGACTACTCCGGCGCGCAGGCGTGCAAGGCGCTGCGCGACGAGGGCTACCGCGTCGTGCTGGTCAACTCGAATCCGGCCACGATCATGACCGACCCGAACATGGCCGACGCCGTGTACATCGAGCCGATCAACTGGCAGACGGTCGAGAAGATCATCGCCAAGGAAAAGCCCGACGCGCTGCTGCCGACCATGGGCGGCCAGACCGCGCTGAACTGCGCGCTCGACCTGGCCGACAACGGCGTGCTGGAGAAGTACAACGTCGAGCTGATCGGCGCCAAGCGCGACGCCATCCGCATGGCCGAAGACCGCGAGCTGTTTCGCATCGCGATGAGCGAGATCGGCCTGGAATGCCCGAAGGCGGAAGTCGCGCGCACCTTCGAGCAGGCCGTCGACATCCAGACCCGCGTCGGCTACCCGACCATCATCCGCCCCAGCTTCACCCTCGGCGGCACCGGCGGCGGCATCGCCTACAACAAGGAAGAGTTCGAGGAGATCGCCAAGCGCGGCCTGGAACTCTCGCCGGTGCACGAAATCCTGGTCGAAGAGTCGGTGCTGGGCTGGAAGGAATTCGAGATGGAAGTGGTCCGCGACACCGCGGACAACTGCATCATCGTCTGCTCGATCGAAAACTTCGACGCGATGGGCGTGCACACCGGCGACTCGATCACGGTCGCGCCGGCGCAGACCCTGACCGACAAGGAATATCAGCGCCTGCGCGATGCCTCGATCGCGGTGCTGCGCAAGATCGGCGTCGACACCGGCGGCTCCAACGTCCAGTTCGGCATCAACGCCCACGACGGCCGCGTCGTCGTCATCGAAATGAACCCGCGCGTGTCGCGCTCCTCGGCGCTGGCGTCCAAGGCCACCGGTTTCCCGATCGCCAAGATCGCCGCCAAGCTCGCCATCGGCTACACCCTGGACGAGTTGCGCAACGAGATCACCGGCGGCGCCACCCCGGCTTCGTTCGAGCCGAGCATCGATTACGTCGTCACCAAGATCCCGCGCTTCGCCTTCGAGAAGTTCCCGCAAGCCGATGCCCGCCTGACCACGCAGATGAAGTCGGTCGGCGAAGTCATGGCGATGGGCCGCACCTTCCAGGAGTCGCTGCACAAGGCGCTGCGCGGCCTGGAAACCGGCAAGGTCGGCCTCGACCCGACCGGCCTGGACCTGAGCAGCGAAGCCGACCTGACCAAGCTGCGCCGCGAATTGAAGGAGCCGGGCCCGGAGCGCATGTTCCACATCGGCGACGCCTTCCGCGCCGGCATGAGCGTCGAGGACGTGCACGCACTGTCGTTCGTCGACCCGTGGTTCCTCGACCAGATCGAAGAGCTGATCGCCAGCGAACGCGAAATCGCCGAAGGCGGCCTGGGCGCGCTGGACAAGACCCGCATGCGCGCGATCAAGCGCATGGGCTTCTCGGATGCGCGCATCGCCCAGCTGACCGGCACCGACGAGACCGCGGTGCGCACCCTGCGCCGCGCCATCGGCGTGCGCCCGGTGTACAAGCGCGTCGACTCCTGCGCCGCCGAGTTCGCCACCAGCACCGCCTACATGTACTCGACCTACGAGGACGAGTGCGAAGCCGCGCCGAGCAACCGCGACAAGATCATCGTGCTCGGAGGCGGCCCGAACCGCATCGGCCAGGGCATCGAGTTCGACTACTGCTGCGTGCATGCCGCGCTCGCCCTGCGCGAGGACGGCTACGAAACCATCATGGTCAACTGCAACCCGGAGACGGTCTCGACCGACTACGACACTTCCGACCGTCTCTACTTCGAGCCGCTGACCCTGGAAGACGTGCTCGAGATCGCCGACCTCGAAAAGCCCAAGGGCGTGATCGTGCAGTACGGCGGCCAGACCCCGCTCAAGCTCGCGCGCGCGCTCGAAGCCAACGGCGTGCCGATCATCGGCACCAGCCCGGACAGCATCGACCTGGCCGAGGACCGTGAACGCTTCCAGCAACTGGTGCAGGAGCTGGGCCTGGCCCAGCCGATCAACCGCACCGCGCGCAACCCCGACGAAGCGCTGCTGCTGGCCGGCCAGATCGGTTACCCGATGGTGGTGCGCCCGAGCTACGTGCTCGGCGGCCGGGCCATGGAAATCGTCTACTCCGACGCCGACCTGACCCGTTACATCCGCGACGCGGTCAAGGTTTCGAACGATTCGCCGGTGTTGCTCGACCGCTTCCTCGACAATGCCGTCGAGGTGGACGTCGACATCATCGCCGACCGCGAAGGCCACGTGCTGATCGGCGGCGTGATGGAGCACATCGAGGAAGCCGGCGTGCATTCGGGCGATTCCTCGTGCTCGCTGCCGCCGTATTCGCTGTCGGCGGGCACCCAGGAACGCCTGCGCCAGCAGGTCGTGGCCCTGGCCAAGGCGCTCAAGGTCGTCGGCCTGATGAACACCCAGTTCGCGATCCAGACCGATGCCGAAGGCAACGACACGATCTTCCTGATCGAGGTCAACCCGCGCGCTTCGCGCACGGTGCCGTTCGTGTCCAAGGCCACCGGCATGGCGCTGGCGAAGATCGCCGCGCGCTGCATGGTCGGCCAGACCCTGGCTTCGCAGGGCGCGCTCGAAGAAATTGTCCCCGACTACTACTCGGTCAAGGAAGCGATCTTCCCGTTCGCCAAGTTCCAGGGCGTCGACCCGATCCTCGGACCGGAGATGCGCTCGACCGGCGAGGTGATGGGCGTCGGCAAGAACTTCGGCGCGGCGATGGCGCGCGCGCAGGAAGCCGGCGGCATCAAGGCGCCGCCGGTCGGCAAGGCCTTCATCTCGGTGCGCGACCCGGACAAGCTGCGCGTGCTGCCGGTGGCGCAGGAACTGGTGCGTCGCGGCTATACGCTGGTCGCGACCAGCGGCACCCAGAGCTTCCTCAGCGAGAACGGGGTCGCCTGCGAACTGGTCAACAAGGTCACCGAGGGGCGTCCGCACATCGTCGACCTGATCAAGAACGGCGAGATCGTCTACATCATCAACACCACCGAAGGCCGCCAGGCGATCTCGGACTCGTTCTCGATCCGCCGCGAGGCTTTGCAGCAACGCGTGACCTACTCGACCACGGTGTCGGGGGCGCGCGCGCTGGTGAACTCGCTGGACTACCGCGGCACCGGTCCGGTCTGGTCGCTGCAGGAACTGCACGCGCAGATCGGCGCCGCCACGGCCTGAGGGGCCACGGACCATCCGAACGAGCGGGCCCGGCGCTGGCCGGGCCCGCTTGCCCCTTTCCCGCTTCGAGCGGGGCAGGGGACGCCCTCTCCCGCTTGCTGCCGCTCCGGAACCCGGCGCCCCGTCACAAGGGTGTCAAGCGCGCGCGTTCCCGGCACAATGGGTCAACAATCAACTCGATCGGCCGGGACAGCCCGGTATGAGGAAGCTGGAATGAGAGCACCAATGACGGTGAAGGGTGCGCAGCGTCTGCGCGCCGAGCTGGAAGAACTGAAGTCGGTCAAGCGGCCGGCGGTCATCAACGCGATTTCGGAAGCGCGCGCCCACGGCGATCTCAAGGAGAACGCCGAGTACCACGCCGCGCGCGAACAGCAGGGTTTCATCGAAGGCCGCATCAAGCAGCTCGAAGCCGAGCTGTCGCATGCCCAGGTCATCGACATCAGCCAGCTCAACGCCGGCTCCAAGGTAGTGTTCGGCGCCACCGTCGAGCTGGCCAACGTCGACACCGACGAAGAGCGCAAGTACCAGATCGTCGGCGACCTCGAAGCCGACATCAAACTCGGCCTGATCGCGATTTCCTCGCCGGTCGCGCGCGCCCTGATCGGCAAGAACGAAGGCGACAGCGTCGTCATCGAAGCGCCGGGCGGTACCCACGAGTACGAGATCGTCGGCGTCAGCTACGAAGGCTGACCGTGACCGGCATCCGCGCTCGTCGTGCATGAATCGCCGCGCATGAACAGCGTCACCCTGCTGCTGCCCGAACGGGCCCGTTTCGGCGGCCAGCGCCTGAGCGAGGCCTTCGGGCGCCGGCTCGGGCGCGCCGATCGCAGCGTCGAGGCCGGCGGCCAGGCTGCGCGCGTGTTCGACATCCTGCCGCGCGGCTGGCCGGTCGCGGCGGTGACGCGCCAGCGCGACGTCGGCGACGCCATGCTCGGCGCCTGGCTGCGCGCCGATCCGGCCTATGTACGCCCGGACATCAACGGCGCGCGCTTGTTGGCTTATGGCGAGGCCTTGTCGCTGAGCGAACGCGACAGCGCCGCGCTGCTGCCGGCCTTGAAGCCGTTGTTCGGCGATGCCGGCTTTCCGATCGATGCGCCGACGCCGACGCGCTGGTATCTGGCGCTGTCGCGCGAAGCGCGTCTGCCGCGTTTCGCCTCGCCCGAGCAGGCGCTCGGCGAAGACATGTTCCAGCACCTGCCGGGTGTCGAAGGCGACGGCCCCGAGGGCCGCCGTTGGCGCGCCTTGCTCAGCGAGGCGCAGGTGGTGCTGCACAACCATCCGCATAACGCTCAGCGCATCGCCGCCGGGCTGGCGCCGATTAATTCGCTGTGGTTCTGGGGCGGCGGCGTGCTGCCCGATCACGTCCGCAGCGAATACGGCGAAGTGCGCAGCGACGACGAGGCCCTGACCGCGTTCGGCGCCCAGGCCGGCATCGTCGCCGGCGAGCTGCCGCCGGCCTGGAGCGCGGGCGAGGGCGCGCGGCTGTTCGATCTGCGCGGCGCCCGCGACGTTACCCCTTTGCAACGCGACTGGTTCGAGCCGATCGGACTCGCGCTGGATGCCGGTGCACTCGACCGCGTCAGCCTGGCCTTCGCCGACGGCGAACGTTTCGAATTCGCGCGCTCGCAGCGCTGGCGCTTCTGGCGCAAGCCGCTGCGTTCCCTGCAGGATTGAACGGCACGATGAAACCCGTCGCACGCTTGCGCCGCCGCGAACCGGCTGAAGCGGGCTCGTGGCCGGATGCGATTCCGCCCTTGCTGCGCCGGGTCTACGCCGCGCGCGGCGCGACTTGCGTCGAACAGGCGCAACCGCGGCTGACCCAGTTGCTTCCGCCCGACGGCATGCTCGGCCTGGATGCGGCGACCGCCTTGCTCGCCGATGCCATCGCCGCCAATCGCCACATCGTCGTGGTCGGCGATTTCGACTGCGACGGCGCCACCGCCTGCGCGGTCGGCGTGCGCGGCCTGCGCATGCTCGGCGCCAAACGCGTGTCGCACGCGGTGCCGAACCGCATCGTGCACGGCTACGGCCTGTCGCCGGCCCTGGTCGACGAACTCGCCGCGCTGCAACCCGAGCTGTTGGTCACGGTCGATCACGGCATTGCCTGCCATGCCGGCATCGCCGCCGCGCGCGGGCGCGGCTGGCAGGTGCTGGTGACCGATCACCATCTGCCCGGCGAACATCTGCCGCTCGCCGATGCGATCGTCGACCCGAACCAACCCGGCGACGCCTTCCCCAGCAAGATGCTGGCCGGCGTCGGGGTGATGTTCTACGTGTTGCTGGCGCTGCGCCGCCGCCTGCGCGACGCCGGCGCCTTCGGCGACGGCAACGGCCCCGACCTGAGCGTGTTGCTCGATCTGGTCGCGGTCGGCACGGTCGCCGACCTGGTGCCGCTCGACGCCAATAACCGCGCCCTGGTCGCCGCCGGCCTGCGCCGTTTGCGCGCGGGGCAGGGCTGCGCCGGCCTGCGCGCGTTGATCGAAGTGGCGCAGCGCGATTACCGGCGGCTCACCGCGTCCGACATCGGCTACGCCCTGGCGCCGCGCCTCAATGCCGCCGGCCGCCTCGAAGATATGGCGCTCGGCATCGAATGCCTGCTGACCGAGAACGCCGCGCAGGCGCGCGACATCGCCTCCACGCTCAACGAGATCAACGCCGAACGCCGCGCCGTGCAGCAGCAGATGACCGACGAGGCCGAGCTCGCCTTCGCCCGCGTCGCCATCGACGCCGCGGCGATGCCGATGGCGCTGTGCCTGTTCGACGACGATTGGCACCCCGGCGTGGTCGGGCTGGTCGCCTCTAAGATGAAGGAGCGCCTGCATCGGCCGGTGATCGCCTTCGCGCCGGCCGAGCCGGGCAGCGAGCAGTTGCGCGGTTCGGCGCGCTCCATTCCCGGCTTCCATATCCGCGACGCCCTGGCCGACGTCGCCGCGCAACATCCCGACTTGATCGAACGCTTCGGCGGCCATGCGATGGCGGCCGGCTTGTCGCTGCGCCTGGATGCGTTCGACGCCTTCCGCGAGGCCTTCGAGGCCTGCGCGCGTCGCATCCTGACCCCGGAACTGTTGCAGGCCGACGTGCTCAGCGACGGCGAGCTCGAAACAGGCGAATTCGATCGCGTGCACGCCGAATCGCTGCGCGATGGCGGCCCCTGGGGCCAAGGTTTCCCCGAGCCGATTTTTTCCGGAAATTTCGAGGTCGTCAGCTATCGAGTGCTGAGCGAAAAGCACTTGAAGCTGGTGCTGCGAATGGAAGGCAGGGCGGAGCCCTTGAACGCCATCCATTTCAACGGCTGGGAGGGAGTGCCACCGCCGAAGTACGTCGTGGCGGCATTCAAGCTCGAGCCGGACGACTACCGGGGCGGGGACGCGATCCAGCTCAATGTGGTCTACCGAGAGTCGGTCTGAACGCCAGTCCGGCCGCTTCGCCCGCTTCTCGCGGACAGTAACCTTCAAGATCGTAGGTACCACCATGCAAGTACATTTGTTTCGAGGACCCGGCCGCGTCTTCGGCTTCACCAGCGATGTGTCCGGCGCCAACCTGCCTGCGCAGTTTGCCCCTTGGTCGCATTTCATGAGCGTGGAGATGCGGCAGGGCGAGTCCATGGCGGGTGTCGATGTCGATGAGTGCCTCGCGGACATGCAGACCTTCGGCGTGCATGTAACCGATGCTCACGTCCGCATCACCGAGCAGGCCCTGCAGCACGGCGAACGCGCGTAGGTCATTCATGGCCGGCAGTTCGCGGCCTGACCGGCACCGGGCCCGGATCGAGCGCTTGCCCGAGGCGGGCCTTGATCCGCGCGAGCACCGCGACTGCGTGCAGTCGCCCGATGCGCTTGCTCAGCCCCGCGTCATGCGTTCGATGCGTGCCATGCCGGTGCTTGTGCTTACGACGACAGGCCCGCGATCACTTCATGCGCGACGCCCTGTTCGGCGAGCCGCTTAGCCAGGGCATCGCCGGGCGCAGTGCGGTAGGCATCGCCGGGTTGCAGGCAGACCACGCAATCGCCGGCTTCGACGTGGCGGAGCAATAACTGCCATTGCTGCTCCGCATCGGCCGGCAGCGGCCGGCGCGGGGCGTCGCGCCGTGCCAGCACCAACACCGGCGCGGCGACGTCGGGGCCGTACAACAGCACGTCGGCCTGATTGAGCGCACGCAGCGCGCGCAGGGTCAGTTGCCCGGCGTCGCCGCCGCCGGTGCCGACCAGCAGCACCATGCCGCTGCGCGAAACCGCGTCGCTATGTTGCAGGGCCTTCCGGAACGCCTGTTCTGCCTGTTCGCTCTCGCCGCGTTCGAGCAGGCCCGGCACCGGGCCGTCGAGCACCTGATCGAACCAACGCCGCCGTTGCGCGAGTTGCGGCAGCGCCTGCCGGATCGTGTCGCGGTGGCGTTCGAACAGGGCGGCGAGTTCGCCGAGCGAGGGATCGAGCTGCGACTCCAGACGCTCGCGCAGACGCCGGGCCAGCATCGGTGCGGCACCGCCGGAGGAGATCGCGACCTGCAAGGGCGCGCGGTCGACCAGGGCCGGGATCTGGAAGCTCGACAGGGTGGCGTCGTCGACGATGTTGGCCAGGCGCTTGCGGCGCCCGGCCTCGTCGGCGAGGCGCTGATTGAAGGCGTGGTCGTCGGTGGCCGCGATCAGCAGCCAGGCCTGGTCGATCCAGTCCGGGTCGAAGGTCCCCTCGCGGCGCCTCAGCCGGCCCTCGTCCAGCCATTGCTGGAGGGTTTCGTTGAGCGCATGGGCGTGCACCTCGACCCGCGCCCCGGCCTGCAGCAGGGCGTCGATCTTGCGGGTGGCGACCTCGCCGCCGCCGATCACCAGGACCTCGCGGCCGGACAGGTTGGCGAACAGGGGAAACAGCGCCATGCGGGTTCCTGAGGGCGGTTGGGATGGCTCGCGGCCGCTCATGTTGCATGGCAACATGGGGTCGAACTCCGCCAGCCAGGGCTGCAATGCTACGCGTCCTCTTGGTCACCGACACCGACAAGCCGATCGGCCAGCTGCGCAACGCGCTGCTGGCGGCCGGGCACGAGGTGCTGGACGAAGTGGCCGCCACCGGCGCCTTGCTGCGGGCGGTGGAGACGCAGCAGCCGGACGTGGTGATCGTCGACGTCGACTCGCCCTCGCGCGATTCGCTGGAGCAACTGGCGATGCTGCACCAGCACGCACCGCGGCCGGTGGTGATGTTCTCCGCCGACGGCGACCACCAGCTGATCCGCGCCGCGGTCGGCGCCGGGGTCACCGCCTACGTGGTCGACGGGCTGGCCCCGGAAAGGCTGGCCTCGATCATCCAGGTGGCGTTGGCGCGTTTCGAGCAGCAACTGCATATCCGGCGCCGGCTCGACGACGTCCAGCAGCAGTTGCTCGACCGCAAGCTGATCGACCGCGCCAAGGGCCTGCTGATGGAGAAGCGCGGCATGAGCGAGAGCGAGGCCTACGCCGCGTTGCGCCAGCAGGCGATGCGGCAGGGCGCCAAGCTGGTCGACGTGGCCCGCCGGATCATCGCCATGGCCGACCTGATCGGATGAGGGCCGCATGACTATCGACGACGATGTGCCGACGCTGACCCTGGGCTACATGCCCCTGATCGATTGCGCGCCGCTGATCGCGGCGGTGCGGCTGGGGCTGGACCGGCGCCACGGCCTGCGCCTGGTGCTGAAGCGGCAGGCCTCGTGGGCGGCGATCCGCGACAAACTGCTGTCCGGCGAACTCGATGCCGCGCATACGCTCGCCGGCCTGGTCTACGGCATCGATGCCGGCATCGCCGGGCCGCAGGCCGATCTGGCGATCCTGCTGACCCTCAACCAGAACGGCCAGGCCATCACTTTGTCGCCGCGGTTGGCGCAGGGCCTCGCTGCAGGCCGGCCGCTGCGCGAGTTGTTGGCCGAGCTGCCGAGGCGGCCGGTGTTCGCCCAGACTTTTCCGACCGGCACCCACGCAATGTGGCTGTACTACTGGCTTGCCGCACAAGGCATAGACCCGCTGCGTGACATCCGCAGCCTGACCCTGCCGCCGCCGCAGATGCCGGCCGCGCTTGCCGACGGCGAACTCGATGGGTATTGCGCCGGAGAGCCCTGGGCGACCCAGGCCGAAGCGCTCGGCGTCGGCCGGCTGGCGATCCGCAGCGGCCAACTGTGGCCGGGGCACCCGGAGAAAGTACTGGCCTGCCGGCGCGAGTTCGCCGCCTTGCAGCCGGAGCTCGCGTTGGCGTTGACCGCCACTTTGCTCGACGCCTGCCGTTGGCTGGACGATGCCGAGCACCGACGGCAGGCGGTGTCCTGGCTGGTGCAGCCGGAGGTGATCGGTTTGCCCGCCGCGTCGATCGAAGCCTGTCTGCTGCCGGGCGGCGCCATCGACGCCAGCGACAGCGGCCTGCGTTTCCACGACGACGGCCGGGTCAACTTTCCCTGGCTATCGGACGGGAGCTGGTTTCTGCAGCAATTCCGCCGCTGGGGTTGGCTGGCGCCGGCGCAGCCGGACGAAGACGCGACCCGGCTCGGCAACATCCACCGCCTCGACACTTATCGCGAGGCGGCGCAGCGATTGCAGGTCGCGGTGCCGGCCGCCGACAGCCGCCGCAGCCTGCTGTTCGACGGAACGGTCTGGGAATGATCGAACGCGGCGAATCGGCTCCCTGCAGGAGCGAGGTGAGCCGCGACCGCAGAATGCGCCGAGATGGCGAGGCCGTGGTGATCCGTCGAAGCGGCGCGCTCTCGCAGGGTAGGGGCGGCGCAAGCCGCGACCGCGTCGTTTCGGTCTCGCGCTGTCTCGCCCAAGCGACGAGATCCAGATCAATCGCCAAAAGCTTCCGCCGCTTCGGCGACAGAAAATAACTCGGCCGCGTCAGCGGACGGCGTTTGCCATCGAAGTTGCTTGATCGTCCTGCGACAAGAAACGCCGCGGCCGCCAATCGCGCGGTCGCGACTCGCGTCGCTCCTCACCCTGCGAAAGTTCGAAACCTCGAACAATGACGACGGCCGTGCAGTTTTTGCTCATGCCTTGCTCGCAAAAGGCGCGGCCGATGGCCGCGCCGCTGCTCGGCCTCAGCCGCCGCCGCGCACGCGCAGGGTCAGGCCCTTGAGGAAATTGCGCAGCAGCTGATCGCCGCAGAGGCGGAAATTCTTGTGGTCGGCCTGGCGGAACAAGGCCGTCAGCTCGGGCTTGGAAATCGGGAAGCCGGCATCCTGGAAGGCCTGGTGCATGTCGACGTCTTTCAGTTCGAAGGCGACCCGCAGTTTCTTCAACACCACGTTGTTGGTGACGCGTTTTTCCACCGGGCGCTGCGGCTGGCTTTCGTCGCGGCCGCGGTAGTGGAACACCAGGCCGTCGAGAAAATGCGCGAGCACCAGGTTGCTGCACTCGGCATAGCCTTCCTCGTCCTCCTTCTTGAGGAACGCCAGGACGTCGGCCTTTTCCAGGGCCAGGTTCGGGTCGGCCAGCTTGGCGATCTCGACGACCTTGAGGTCGCTGAGGTCGAGCATGTAGCGGATGCTGCGCAGTACGTCGTTGTTGATCATCGGTGTTCCATGGCGTCGCGCCTGTTGCGGGCTCAGGCGTAGCGCGAGTCGGGTTCGGGGTCTTTCGTGCTGCAGGCGCCGCCGGGCGCGAGGCCGGGGCAGCCGCTGGAAAGTCGTGGGTGGGCCATTTTGGCATCCCTGGGCGCGAAGGGGTGAACGGGGGGCTCCCGTCGTATCCGGCGTTCGCAGGCGTGGCCCGGACAGGACGATGGCCGGATTTGGATGTTCAGCTCGGCGCTGGCGCGGTCAATCGGCAGCCGCGGACAACTGCGAGTAGGACGTCGTCCGCGAACGCGCCAGAGACGCCCGCCAATCCAGCAGATCGCTGAATTCCTGCGCGAGTTGCGGGTCGCTCCAGCAGCGGCGGTGGGCCGGGCCGAGCGGCGGCTCGGTACGGGCGATGGGGGCGATGCCTTCGAGCACGACCGCCATCGCGATGTCGGCGTAGCCGAAGCGCTCGAACAGATAACCGCTGCCGGAGCGATCCAGGCCCTCGCGCAGTCGTTCGAGTGCGCGACGCAAGGCGCCGGGGACGAGCAGGTGCTGGTATTTCCTGTCGAGCCGGCGCGCGGCATCGCGGGCGACGAAGCGCAGCGGCGGGCGCAAGGGCGCAGGCAGCAGGCCGGCCAGGGCTTCGTCGAGGGCAGGAGGGCTGGCGAGCACGCCGCGCACGACGCGGGTGCGGATTTCGGCGAGCGCGGCCTCGCTGAGTTCATTCCAGGCCGCGATCGCGGCGAAATCGCCGAGGCGGCCGTCGCCGGCCTGGGCATCGGCATGGCGGGCGATGTCCCAGGACCCGCGTACGACCTGCGCATCGGTCAGCAGCACCGGCACCGAGACCGCACCGGACCATTGCCGCATCCGCCAGCGCAGCCAAGGTTCGCTGAGGGTGGGGGTGTACTCGCGATAGCCGAAAGGCAGGCCGCAGTGCTCCAGCGCCCAGCGCGCCTTCTGCGTCCACGGCGAGAAGGATTCGCCGACCAAGAGCGCCGCCGGACTCGTCTGCATGCCTTGCTCCCACCCCGGATGACATCGGTTGAAGCTTGCACGATCCAGCATCGCACGGTTTGAAAGGGTGACCCTTACCGCCTTTCGTTACGCAGGCGCAGAGGTCGCATCTTCGCCACGCGTCGGGATGGCGGGCGAGCCCCCGACTGGCCTCGCAGCTCCCGCCTTAATGGCCCTGTTTCGTCCTTCGCGGCGCCGCTACTTTTCCGGCAGGCACAGGAGGACGGTCGGATGAAGCAGATCGGCTACGCGCTCGGCGCCGCGCTATTGGCGGCGGCAATGGTCATGGCCCCGGTGGCGATGGCGACGCAGGACACACCCAAGACGACGAAGCCGGCCGATCTGTCCGGCCTGCGCGATTTCGATTTCTTGAACGGCCATTGGAAGACCAAGCACCGGCGGCTCAAGCAACGCTTCGTCGGCAGCAGCGAATGGATCGAGTTCGACGGCAGTTTCAGCCAGCGCCCGTTGATGGACGGGTGGGGCAACACCGGCGACAACGTCTTCAATATGCCCGGTGGTGCCTATCGCGGTGTCAGCCTGCGCGCCTACGACGCGAAGACCGGGCAATGGACGGTGTGGTGGCTCGACGGGCGCAATCCCGGCGACGACCTGAGCCCACCGAACAAGGGGCGCTTCGAGCGGGGCCTCGGGCGTTTCTTCGCCAAGGACACGATGCAAGGCAAACCGGTGCTGGTGCGGGTGACCTGGTCGCAACCCAGCCCGGACGCGCCGCGTTGGGAGCAGGCGTTCTCGACCGACGACGGCAAGACCTGGGAGCTCAACTGGGTCACCGATTTCATTCGCGTCGATGCCAAGACTGCCGCCGCCGACTGAGCCGGCGCGATCCCGTAGCCAGGTTTCTTCACGAACCCGATGACAACGCCTATGACCGACTCGATCGATCGCCGACGGCTGCTGCAATGGTCGCTCGCGGCGGTTCCCGGCTTGATGTTGCTCGGCACCGCTGTCGGCGCCGATAAAGCCACGAAGGAGGATGCAGGCCGCGCCGGTGCCGAGCGCGACTTCGATTTCTTTCTCGGCAGTTGGGACGTCAAACATCGCCGCCTCAAGAAGCGGCTGGCGGGCAATAACGACTGGGAGGAATTCGACGGCAGCACCCGTTGCCAGTCCCTGCTCGGAGGTGTGGCCAATATCAACGACAGCGTGTCTTATCGCGCCGGCGGCGTGTATCGCGGCATGGGCCTGCGCGCGTTCGACGCCAACAGCCAGACCTGGGCCGATTGGTGGCTGGACGGCCGCAACCCGGTAAAGATCGACACGCCGGGCATCGGACGATTCGAAGGCCGTGTCGGTACGTTCTTCTCCGAGGACCTCCACGATGGCAAGCCGGTACGAGTGCGCGGTGTGTTCACCCACCTCAGCGACAGCCGTATGCAGTGGGAGCAGGCGTTTTCGCCCGACGGCGGTGCGAGCTGGGAGACCAACTGGGTGATGCGCTATACCCGGACCGGGTGAGGCGAGGGACGCGTTCTCGTTTCCTGCCAGTGTCGTCGGCTGAGTAAACGATCTGTTCTGGCTGTCGTGATCGAACTTTCGCTGGATCACGCTGAAGCCGCGCCGATCGCATTCGGCGCGGCTTCGTCGTCTGTTCGACGGCTGCTTGCGGTTGATTCCAACCGCGACACAGACGCGCGGAGGCGAGCCGCTGTCGAGCGATCACGCATGACCGATGCGCAGTCTTCGGCTCAATGCCGCAGCGCAGCTACATTCCCTTAGCGAGCACAAGTAAATGGTTTGCTTGGCATATCTATGTGTGCCGAAGTTCACAAGGACGCACTGCTTTGAGTGTGCCGACTTTACTAGAGTTGATATTTTCATAAGCGAATTGCGTACTACATCACGTTTTATTTTGCAAGCTGGGTTTGAGACCTAGCATGGCCACGAAGCCTGCGAAGTCGGGCAAGGGCATAAGGAAGTGTGCCAGCCATTGGAGGTATCGCTTGCACAGGCTTCGGCTTGCTATCGGCGACACGGTTTCTCCAGGGCCTGCGAACGGAATCGCGACTAGTCAATCGAGCTACAGATGATCCGTCAGCGGAAGGTTCGCATGAGTATCCAAATCGTCGGTCGTAATACGGTCGTTCCGGCAGCGCCGAGCATCGAACAGGCAAGGCCGCAAGCGGAAGCGCCCAGCACGAAGGTCATACACAGCACCGTTTTCTCGGGGCTGGGCGTAGGCACTCAGGTGACCTTGATCGTGCACAGCGAAACCATGAGCGAGCAACACGTCTCCATGCTGCACGACAATTGTCTGAAAGCGCTGGAGCGTGCGGCGCGGTCGGTATGCGAGGAAGTCGCAGCGGCTTGAGGCGCTTGTTGTGTAGTCGACGCGCTAGTCGGGAGGAGGGTGCTTTTACCCCGAGTCCCGCTGCTGCTGGCATTGCCTTTGCCTTTGCCTTTGCCGTTGCCGTTGCCGTTGCTGTTGCCTGTGCCTGTGCCTGTGCCTGTGCCTGTGCTGTTGCTGTTGCTGTGCGTCGCCGAGCACTAGCGAAGGCAATCGGAGACCCGGAGGGCGGCCCGCATGGATGCGGGCCGTTTTTCATCGGGACAGGGATGTCCCGTATGAAAAATCCCCGCGGATGCACCGCTCGTGCGGGCTCTTGATTCAAAGAAAAGCATTTTTCTTTGGTTACCTTTCTTTTGTTGCTTATGACAAAAGAAAGTAACCCGCCGCTTTAGTGGCGGAAGCTTTAGGTGTTTGATCTTGTTGATCAAGAAGCCACAGGCAAGAGCAGAGCTTCCGTCCGCTGACGCGGCCGGGTTACTTTCTTTTGCTGGCCCAAAAGAAAGCTAACCAAAGAAAAGGGCTTTCCTTGCAAGGGCACAGGCCACGAGTGCGATGCTGTCGCCGGGATTTTTCGATAGGACATCCCTGTCCTATCGAAAAACGGCGCACGTCCTGTGCGCCGCCCTCCGGGTCTCCACTTGACGGGTAAAGCGAGAGCCACAGCCAGAGCCACAGCGAGACCTACGGCCAGAGCTACAGCTAGAACCACAGCCAGAACTACGGCCAGAGCTACAGCCACAGAGCAGCTGAGCCGGCACATCCTGATGCTGCGTTGCACAAACATGGTGCAAGCCCGCTCGATTTTGGAGCGCGACGCTCCCCAGGCACCGAGCGCGCATCCGCGTCGCTCACCCAAGTGATTGAAATCGTGACGAACCCAGCTCGTTCGCTTCGATGCGCATAGTTGGCACGGCTATTGCGTAGCCTAGTAGACGGGTGCAACGGCGCATCCGCGACAACCTGATTCCGGCAGACGGGCCAACGGCGGTCCGGCCTGTCGAAGACAACGGCGTCTTTCCGGTGCGAACCGGGAAGGCGCCGTTTTCGTTTCTCCCCCTCACGGCCGCTGCGGGACGCCTGGATCGGGCGTCCGCCGCGGCCCCGTTCGGAGATTGCGCGGATGGATCGATCCTTCTGGCGGGCCGGGCATACGCCCACGCTGTTGTCGGCTTTTCTGTATTTCGATTTGAGCTTCATGGTCTGGTACCTGCTCGGGCCGATGCAGGTGCAGATCGCCCAGGCGCTGCATCTGGACACCCAACAGCGGGCCTTGATGGTGGCCGCGCCGATTCTGTGCGGTGCGGTGCTGCGCTTGTTCCTGGGGATGTTCGCCGACCGCGTCGGCGCCAAGCGCGCCGGCTTGATGGCGCAGGCGGTGGTGATCGCGGCCCTGTTGGCGGCGTGGTGGCTCGGCGTCGACAGTTTCGCCCAGGCCTTGTTGCTCGGTTTGATGCTCGGCGTCGCCGGGGCCTCGTTCGCGGTCGCCTTGCCGCTGGCCTCGCGTTGGTACCCGCCCGAGCATCAGGGCACGGCGATGGGCATCGCCGGCGCCGGCAACTCGGGCACGGTGCTCGCGGCCTTGTTCGCACCGGCGTTGGCGGCCGCGTTCGGCTATCAGAACGTATTCGGCCTGGCCTGCATTCCGCTGGTGCTGGTGCTGGCGGTGTTCGCGGTGTGCGCCAAGGACGCGCCGGTCGACACGCCGAGCAAGCACTGGGCCGATTACGGCCGGGTGCTGATCGGCAACCGCGACTCGTGGTGGTTCATGCTGTTCTACGCGATCACCTTCGGCGGTTTCGCCGGTTTCGCCAGCGCCCTGCCGGGTTATTTCCACGACCAGTTCGGCTTCGAGCCGAAGATCGCCGGTTGGGCGACCGCGGCCTGCGTGCTCGCCGGCTCGGTGATGCGGCCGCTTGGCGGTGCGATCGCCGACCGCATCGGCGGTACCCGCACCTTGCTTGCGGTGTATCTCGCGGTGGCGACGCTCGTCGCGGTTGCCGCGCTCGGCATCGGCGGCCCGGTCGCGACCGTGGCCTTGTTCGTGCTGACCCTGCTGTGTCTCGGGGCCGGCAACGGCGCGGTCTTCCAACTCGTGCCGCAACGCTTCGGCGCCGACATCGGCCTGATGACCGGCTTGATCGGCATGGCCGGCGGCATCGGTGGTTTCCTGCTCGCCGCCGGCATGGGCGTGCTGAAGCAGCACACCGGCAGTTATGCGCTGGGTCTGTGGCTGTTCGCCGCTTGCGCGGCGCTGGCTTGGGGCTTGTTGGCGAGCCTGCGCCATCAGTGGCGCCACCGTTGGGCGGCGCTCAGCGCCGCACGCGTCTGAACCAGCCCCGGAGCGAACTCATGAAGAAACCCAGATTGGTGGTGGTCGGCAACGGCATGGCGGGCGCACGCACGCTCGAAGAGCTGTTGAAGCTGGTCCCGGACATGTACGAGATCACCGTGTTCGGCGCCGAGCCGCACCCGAACTACAACCGCATCCTGTTGTCGCCGGTGCTGGCCGGCGAGCAGGCCTTCGACGACATCGTGCTGAATTCGCTGGCGTGGTACGCCGAGCACGGCATCCGTCTGCATCTGGGCAAGGAAGTCAGCCGCATCGATCGGGTGCGGCGTCGGGTCATCGCCGCCGACGGCACCGAGGCCGAGTACGACCGCCTGCTTATCGCCACCGGCTCGCTGCCGATCGTGCTGCCGGTGCCGGGCAAGGACCTCAAAGGCGTGATCGGTTACCGCGACATCCACGACACCCAGGCGATGATCGATACCGCCAAGGTGAAGCGGCATGCGGTGGTCATCGGCGGCGGTCTGCTCGGGCTGGAAGCCGCCAACGGCCTCAAGCAGCGCGGTATGGAGGTGACGGTGGTGCATCTGGCCGGCTGGCTGCTGGAGCGCCAGCTCGACCCGGTCGCCGGGCAATTGCTGGAGAAGTCGCTGACCGAGCGCGGTCTGAAGTTCCGCCTCAACACCTCGACCCACGAATTAGTGGGCAACGAGCAGGGCGAAGTGACCGCGGTGCGCTTCTCCGACGGCAGCGAAGAGCCCGCCGACCTGGTGGTGATGGCGGTCGGCATCCGCCCGAACATCCAGCTGGCCCAGGCTTCGGGCATCCACTGTGCGCGCGGCATCGTCGTCAACGACTCGCTGCAGACCTTCGACCCGCGCGTGTACGCCGTGGGCGAATGCGTCAGCCATCGCGGCATCGCTTACGGTCTGGTCGCGCCCTTGTTCGAGCAGGCCAAGGTCTGCGCCAATCACCTGGCCAACTATGGCATCGGCATCTACAGCGGCTCGGTGTCCTCGACCAAGCTCAAGGTCACCGGCATCGACCTGTTCTCGGCCGGTAATTTCATGGGCGGCGACGGCAGCGAGGAGATCGTCCTGTCCGACCCGGCCGGCGGGGTCTACAAGAAGCTGGTGATCAAGGACGACCGTTTGATCGGCGCCTGTCTGTACGGCGATACCAACGACGGCGGTTGGTACTTCAAGCTGCTCAAGGACGGCAGCCGCATCGACGACCGCCGCGACCAGCTGATGTTCGGCGAGAAAGCGCTCGGCGATTCCGGCACCGCCGGGCAGAATCGCGCCGGCGCGATGACCGACCGCGACGAAGTCTGCGGCTGCAACGGCGTGTGCAAGGGCAGCATCGTCAAGGCGATCAACGAGCAGGGTTTGTTCACCGTCGACGAGGTCAAGAAGCAGACCAAGGCGGCGAGTTCCTGCGGCTCCTGCACGAGCCTGGTCGAGCAGATCCTGATGAACTGCCTGGGCTCGAACTTCCAGGAAACGCCGAAGACCAAGGCGGTGTGCGCCTGCACCGACCACAGCCACGGCGACGTGCGCAAGGCGATTCGCGAGCATCGCCTGTACACCCATGCCGCGGCCTACGCCTTCCTGGAATGGCGCACGCCGAACGGCTGTGCGACCTGCCGGCCGGCGATCAACTATTACCTGCTGTCGACCTGGCCGCGCGAAGCGGTCGACGACCCGCAGTCGCGCTTCATCAACGAACGCGCCCACGCCAATATCCAGAAGGACGGCACCTTCTCGGTGATCCCGCAGATGAAGGGCGGGGTGACCAATGCCGGCGAACTGCGCCGCATCGCCGACGTCGCCGACAAATACGCGGTGCCGATGTTGAAGGTCACCGGCGGCCAGCGCATCGACCTGCTGGGCATCAAGAAAGAAGACCTGGTCGATGTGTGGAAAGACCTCGGCATGAACTCCGGCCACGCCTACGGCAAGTCGATCCGCACGGTGAAGACCTGCGTCGGCAGCGAGTTCTGCCGCTTCGGCACCCAGAACAGCACGCAGATGGGCATCGACCTGGAGACCATGCTGGCCAACATGTGGAGCCCGCACAAGGTCAAGCTGGCGGTGTCGGGCTGCCCGCGCAACTGCGCCGAATCCGGAATCAAGGACGTCGGCATTATCGCCGTGGACTCGGGCTGGGAAATCCACATCGGCGGCAACGGCGGCATCAAGACCGAGGTCGCGCGCTTCCTGGTCAAGGTCAAGACCAGCGAAGAGGTGCGCGAATACACCGGCGCCTTCCTGCAGTTGTACCGCGAAGAGGCCTATTACCTCGACCGCACCGTGCACTACATCGCCCGCGTCGGCATGGACTACATCGTCCAGCGCGTGGTCGAGGACGCCGCTAACCGCAAGGCCTTGTTCGAGCGCCTGCTGTACGCGCTGGAAGGCTTGCCGGACCCCTGGGCCGCGCGCATCGCCGGGGCGCGCCCGCGCGAGTTCCAGCCGCTGCGCATTCCCGCCACACTCGTCGACGCGGAGGCCTGAGCCATGCAATCGACTGCCTCCTGGCTGCGGGTCTGCCGGCTCGACGACATCCCGGTATTGGGCGCGCGCGTGTTGGAAATGGCTGGAGCCGACAACATCGCCTTGTTCCGCACCGCCGGCGACCGCGTGTTCGCGATGGTCGACCGCTGCCCGCACAAGGGCGGGCCGCTGTCGCAGGGCATCGTCGCCGGCGACAGCGTCACCTGTCCGCTGCACGGTTGGAATATCGCCCTGGCCAGCGGCGAAGCCTGCGCGCCCGACGTGGGGTGCGCGCGCAAGTTTCCGGTGCGCATCGACGGCGACGAGGTGTGGCTGTCGCTCGACGGCGTCGCGCGGAGCGAGGCTTGATGGAAGATCTGGCGCTGCGCGAGGAGATCGACACGGCGCCGGCATCGGCGCCTGAGCCGCGGCGCACGCGCACGCGTTCGATCTGCTGTTACTGCGGGGTGGGCTGCGGGGTGTTGATCGATGCCGAACACGGCCCCGACGGCAGCCGCATCGTCGGCATCGAAGGCGACCCCGAGCATCCGGCCAACCAAGGCCGGCTGTGCACCAAGGGCCGCAGCCTGGCGCAGACCGCGAGCAGCCTGAGCGGGCGGCTGTTGGCGCCGGAGCTGCGCCACCTGCGGCAGGAGCCGCGCCGCCCGGTGGATTGGGCGCTGGCGCTGGATACGGTGGCCGACCGCCTGGCCGGCATCGTCCAGCAGCACGGCCCGGACGCGGTGGCGTTCTATATCTCCGGGCAGTTGTTGACCGAGGATTACTACGTCTTCAACAAGCTCGCCAAGGGCCTGCTCGGCACCAACAACATCGACACCAACTCGCGTCTGTGCATGTCGAGCGCGGTCGCCGGTTACAAGCTGGCGCTCGGCGCCGACGGCCCGCCGACCTGTTACGAAGACCTGGAACTCGCCAAGACCGTGCTGTTCGCCGGCAGCAACATGGCCTATGCGCACCCGGTGTTGTTCCGGCGCCTGGAAGCCGCACGCGAGCGCGATCCCGAGGTGCGCTGGATCGTGATCGACCCGCGCCGCACCGACACCGCGGCGATGGCCGACCTGCATCTGCAGATCCAGCCCGGCACCGATGTGGCGCTGTTCAACGGCATGCTGCACCACTTGATCTGGGAAGGGCGGGTCGATGCGGCGTTCATCGCCGAACACACCGTCGGCTATGCCGAACTCAAGCAACTGCTGCGCGACTACACTCCGCGCATGGCCGCGGAGTTGTGCGGCATCCCGGTCGCCGACCTGATCCAGGCCGCGGACTGGTTCGGCCGCGACGCCGCGGCGTTGTCGCTGTACTGCATGGGCCTCAATCAGTCCGCGCACGGCACCGACAAGAATCTGGCCCTGATCCATCTGCATCTGGCCACCGGCCAGATCGGCAAACCCGGCGCGGGGCCGTTCTCCCTGACCGGCCAGCCCAATGCGATGGGCGGACGCGAAGTCGGCGGCATGGCGACCATGCTCGCCGCGCATCGCGAGATCGGCAACGCCGCCGACCGCGCCGAACTCGAACACCTGTGGGGGCTGCCCGGGCACAGTCTGTCGGCCAAGCCCGGTCTGGCGGCGGTGGCCTTGTTCGAGGCCTTGCGCAGCGGCCGGGTCAAGGCGGTGTGGATCGCCTGCACCAATCCCGTGCATTCCATGCCCGACATCGGCCAGGTGCGCGAAGCGCTGCACCAGGCCGAGTACGTGATCGTGCAGGAAGCGTTCCGCAACACCGACACCGTGCCCTATGCCGACGTGCTGCTGCCGGCGACGAGCTGGGGCGAAAAAGACGGCTCGGTGACCAACTCAGAACGGCGTATCTCGCGGGTGCGTGCGGCGGTGCCGGCGCCCGGCCAGGCCAGGCCGGACTGGTGGATCGCCAACGAAGTGGCGCGTCGCCTGGAAGCGCGCCTCGGGCCGCCCGGCGTCGCACCGTTGTTCGCGTTCGATGGGCCTGCGCAGATCTTCGACGAGCATCGCCGCCTCACCGTCGGTCGCGACCACGACATCGGCGGGCTCGACTACGCACGCCTGGACAGCCAGGGGCCGCAGCAATGGCCGTTCCCGGCCGGCGCCGCACAGGGGCAGGCGCGGCGCTACGGCGACGGCGTGTTCGCTACCGCCGATGGCCGCGCACGCTTTCACCCCACGCCGTATCGGCCGGTGGCCGAAGCGACCTCGGCGCGTTTTCCGCTGCGCCTATTGACCGGCCGCCTGCGCGATCAATGGCACGGCATGTCGCGCAGCGGAAGAGTGCCGGGCTCGTTCGCGCACAGCCCCGAACCGGGCCTGCGCATGCAGCCGCAGGATGCGGCGCGGCGCGGGCTCGCGCACGGCGATCTGGTCAAAGTGATCAGCAAGCGCGGCGAACTGGTGTTGCCGCTGGAGCTCTCCGACGAGGTCGCCTCCGGCACGGTGTTCGCGGCGATGCACTGGAGCGGGCAGTTCCTGTCCAGCGGCGGCATCAACGAGGTCAGTCAGCCGGCGGTGGATGCGCGTTCGCTGCAGCCGGAGCTCAAGCATGCAGCGGTGCGGATAGAGAAAGCCGAATTCGCCTGGCATCTGCTCGCGGCGCGGCGCGGCGATGCCTTGAGCCTGCAGGCGGCGGTGCAGCCGCTGCTCAAGGATTGCGGTTTCGCTGCGATCACCCTGAGCGCCGATGGCCGGGTCGACGGGCGCGATGGCGAGGGCGTCGACGATTCCGCCTGGCTGGTGCTGCGCGCCGCCTGCGAGAGCGCTCCGTCGAGCGAGTGGTTGGATGCTCTAGGAGAGGCGCTGCAGTTGCATGCCGGCCGCGACACCTTGGAGTACCGCGACGCGCGCCGCGGCCTGTTGAAGCGGGTGTCGTGGCGCGCCGATTGCGACGACAACCGCATCGACGGCCTGCTGTTGACCGATGCGCAGCGCCACGGCGCCGGCGAGCACTTGCTCGATTCGGCCCTGTCCGGGCGGCCTTGGAGCGGCTCGCGCCTGGCGGTGTTCGCGCAGTCCGGCGGTGGCGGCGCGCGCGATGCGGTGGTGTGCAACTGCCTGCAGATCCGCGAGTCGAGCATCCGGGCCGAGATCGCGCGCGGCGCCGGCGTCGCCGAGCTCAAACAGCGCCTGGGCTGCGGCACCGTCTGCGGCTCCTGCGGGCCGCAATTGAACCAACTGTGCCGCCTCGCAGCGCAAGCGTGATCACGAATCCCCGGGCCATCACTACGGAGTCATCATGGATCGCATCGTTTCCGACTCGTTCCGGCGCGCGCCGAGCGAAGTGGTGTTGCTGTCGGCCGGCCCCGGCGACCTGGAGCTGCTGACGATCAAGGCGGCGAAAGCGCTCGCCGCCGCCGAGGTGGTGCTGCTCGACGAATTGGTCGACCCGCGCATCGTCGAACTGGCGCCGCTGGCGCGGGTGATCCGCGTCGGCAAGCGCGGCGGTTGCCGCTCGACGCCGCAAGCTTTCATCTGCCGCTTGATGCGCCGTTATGCACTGCAAGGGCAGCGGGTGGTGCGGGTCAAGGGCGGCGATGCGCTGTTGTTCGGCCGCGCCGGCGAAGAGATCGATTTCCTGCGACGCGCCGGCATCGAGGTGCGCATCGTCAACGGCATCAGCGCCGGTTTCGCCGCCGCGGCGAGCCTGGGCGTGTCGCTGACCCATCGCGATCACTGCCACGGCATCACCTTCGTCACCGCGCATACCCACGACCACGGCGAACCGGACTGGGCCGCGCTCGCGGCCACCGGCACCACCCTGGCGATCTACATGGGCATGAGCCGGATTGCGAACGTCGCGAACGGCTTGCTGCGGCATCTGCCCGCGCGGACACCGGCGGCGATCGTGCAGGGCGCGAGCCAGGACGGCGAAACCCGCTTGTTGACGACATTGGAGCGATTGGCTGGCGATGCCGAGCGCATCGGCATGGGCCTCGGCCGGCCCGGGGTGATCCTGGTCGGTGCGGCGCTGGCCGAAGCCGTCGTCGAAGCGCCCGGGACGAGGGCGAACCCCGGCCGAGTCGGTCTGGCCTGAAGAACCGCGTCGCCCACGCGCATCTTCGCTTCCGCCGTCGAGATCGTCGCTTGCGTCTGGAGCCCGTTGCGCTGCGTTCGGCCGCGAGTGTGACCTCGGTCCGCCTGGATGACCGCTGCGCCGGTTACTTTTCGTAGCACTGCAGGTGCTCGGCAAGCCCGGGCATCGCGCCTGGCGTGCCCCACGGCATGCGCAAACAGACGACCGTGCCCCTTCCCAGGAGACCTTCCATGTCGACTCCCGATCCGACCGGCTCCGGTTCCTCGCCCGGGTTTCTCAGCAATTTCTTCAGCCGCTTCCAACGCAATGCGCAGCCTCCGCCGTTGCAGCCCGAACCCATACCGCAACGGCCCAAACTCGATCCGACCAGCGCCGCGGCGATCATGCAGGACGGTTACCAGCCCAAGAGCACCGGCAAGACCGGCGAATGGGAGCGTGTCGACGACGAAACGCTGAAGAAGCTCAATCTGGATCCGGAGAAATTCCACAACAACCCCAGCGGCATGCACGCGACTTTGTATCGCAAGCCCGGCACCGCGGCCGAATCGGAAGGCTATGTGCTCGATTATCGCGGCACTGCGAAACTCGGCGACTGGTCGGCGAATTTCCGCCAGGCGCTCGGCATGAAGAGCGAGCAACACGAGCAGTCGATGGTGCTCGGCAAGGAAGTCAGCGCCGCGCTCGGCCCAAGCCTGGTCGGGGTGACCGGCCACTCCAAGGGCGGCGGCCAGGCCTTGCTGGTCTCGCACGCCATCGGCGTCGATTGCGTCACCGCGAACCCGGCCTGGCCGAGCCCGGGCACGCTCAAGAGCTACGGCTTCAACCCCGAGAACTTCCACAACGGCAAGGGCGGCCCTTCGGTGACCAATCTGGTGGTCGACGGCGAGCCTTTGCAGAGCCTGCAAAGCACCGGCGTGGTGTCGTTGGTGGCGCCGAAGCAGAACCTGGAACTGCAGGGGCCGAAGTTCGAGTTCAAGCCCCAGCAGCACAGCGGTCTGCGCAATTACGCACCCGGCGACGATCCCGACCTCGACATGGCGCGTTCCATGTTCGAAGCCATGGACGGGGGCAAGCATTTGCTCAAGCTGCACGGCATCGGCACGGTGCGCGAAGCGCTGCACCATCGCGAGGTCGCCGATCTGGCCGGCCTCGCCCAGAAAGGCGGATTGTCGAAGGTCGACCACATCGTGGCGGAGACGGACGGCGGCAAGGGCCATTTCCTGGTCGAGGGCAAACTCGGCGATCCCACCGCGAAGTACGCCAAGGTCGAGGGCGCCTTGCCGAGCGGCTTGCTGGGCCAACAGTTGATCCAGAACATCAACCAGCACGAAGCGTTGAATCGCCAACAGACGCCGCACGGCGGCGAGCAGGCGCCGAGCCAGCCGCATACGCGCAACGTCTGAGCGCCTGCGTCGGGCCCGAAAGCGCCGCGTGCGAGCGGGCCGGCCGCGTCAGCGGTTCGGTCCGCACAGCATCGTGGCGACCGTCGCGGCTGGATCATTGCGCGAAATTTACGCAATGCGTAATCGGGTTTAGATGCGTCCGGGCGGGGCGACACGGTTGCGCAGCCCGGCAACGGCGGCTAGCGTGTCGGCGATCCGCGCCACGCGCACCCGCATCGAAACCGAAATGACCTCACGCCGAAATTTCCTGCAAAGCTCCTTGTTGGCCGCTTCCAGCGTCGCCTTGCCGTCGCTGGCCACGCTAGCGTCCGCCGCCGACAAGACCGGTGCGGCGCCCAAGACAGTGGCAGGCGCCCGGGTGGTGTCGACCTGGGACTTCGGCGTCGGCGCCAACCAGGCCGCCTGGCCGGTGCTCGCTGCCGGCGGCTCGGCGCTCGATGCGGTCGAGGCCGGCGCACGCTGGGCCGAAGCGGATCTGTGCAACAGCACCGTCGGCCGCTGCGGCAACCCCGACCGCGATGGCGTGCTGACCCTGGACGCCAGCATCATGGACGGCGACGGCCGTTGCGGCGCGGTCGCCGCACTCGAAGACATCGCCCATCCGGTCAGCGTGGCGCGCCGGGTCATGGAGCGCACGCCGCACGTGTTGCTGGTCGGCGCCGGCGCGCAGCAGTTCGCGCTCGAGCAGGGCTTCCCGAAGCAAGCCCTGCTGACCGACAAGGCCCGCGCGGCCTGGCAGGAATGGCGCAAGACCTCCAAGTACGAACCGAAGATCAACGCCGAGCGTCTCGACACGGCCAAGCCCGGCGACAGCAGCAACCACGACACCCTCGGCATCCTCGCCATCGACGCCAGCGGCAAGCTCGCCGGCGCCTGCACCACCAGCGGCATGGCCTGGAAGCTGCACGGCCGGGTCGGCGACAGCCCGATCGTCGGTGCGGGGCTCTACGTCGACAACGAAGTCGGCGCCGCGACCGCGTCCGGCGTCGGCGAGGAAATGCTGCGTAATGCGGCGAGCTTCCTGGTGGTCGAGTTGATGCGCCAGGGCCGCAGCCCGGACGAGGCCTGCCGCGAAGCGATCGACCGCTTGGTGCGCAAGCGCCCGCAGGCGAGCAAGACCTTGCAGGTCTGTTTCCTGGCGATCAACAAGCACGGCGAAGTCGGCGCGCACGCGCTGCACCGCGGTTTCGTCTATGCGGTTTGCGATGCCGGCAAACGCGATGCCTTGCTCGACTCGCGCTCGGTCTACACGACCGAACAGACGTGAGCGGCGCGATGAGCCGGCGCATCCTGGAAATCTCGGCGAACTCGCTGGGCTCGGCACTCGCCGCGCAAGCCGGCGGCGCCGACCGGGTCGAGCTGTGCGAGAACCTGGGCGAGGGCGGCACCACGCCGTCCTACGGCACCTTGGCGGTTGCCCGCGAGCGCCTGCGCATTCCCTTGTACGTGTTGATCCGCCCGCGCGGCGGCGACTTTCTCTACGACGAACCCGAGCTTGCGGCGATGCGCGCCGACGTCGAGGCCTGCGTACGGCTCGGCTGCGACGGGGTAGTGATCGGCGCACTCGACGCCGACGGCGAGGTCGATGCCGCGATCTGCCGCGAGCTGATCGCCGCGGCCGGATCGCTCGGCGTGACTTTCCATCGCGCCTTCGATGCGGCGCGCGACCAGGGCCTGGCGTTGGAAGCGGCGATCGCTCTGGGTTGCGAGCGGATCCTGACCTCGGGCGGTGCTGCCGACGCCTGGAACGGCGCCGACCGTATCGCGGCGCTGGTGGAGCAGGCAGCCGGGCGCATCAGCTTGATGGCCGGTGCCGGCGTCACCGTGCAGAACATCGTCGCGCTCGCGCAGCGCGCCGGGGTCGGCGAGCTGCACGCCTCGGCCAAGATGCCGAAACGCTCGGCGATGCGCTATCGCAACGAGGCGCTGGCGGGGTTGTCGGCGGATTGGGAGCAGAGCGACGAGCAGCGGGTGCGTGCACTGGTGCAGGCTTTGCGTGCGTAATCGCTTGGGGGCGACGGCGAGCGCATGCTGTGGCGGCGCTCTCAGGGTAGGAGCGGCGTCCTTCTGGATTTCCTTCGGTCACAAGCCGCGACCGCGCGCGCTCAATTTCTCGGCGCTACTAGACATAGCCTTGTGTAGGAGCGGCGTAAGCCGCGACACGCTACCCACGCCTGCGTCGCTTGCCGCCGCGAAGCGTTGAAGCAAGATCAAGATCTAGGTCAAGGTCAAAATCTAGAGCTTCCGTCCGCTCACGCGGCCGGGTTACTTTCTTTTGCTGGCCCAAAAGAAAGCTAACCAAAGAAAAGGGCTTTCCTTGCAAGGGCACAGGCCACGAGTGCGATGCCGACGCCGGGATTTTTCGATAGGACATCCCTGTCCTATCGAAAAACGGCGCACGTCCTGTGCGCCGCCCTCCGGGTCTCCAGGTGTTATCGCGAGCTCGGTACTGCGCCAAGCTTTCACGGCAACGGCAACGGCAACGGCAACGGCAGGCACCTTCTTACGCTCTGCTTAGCCTGGGCCCTGGCCCTGACTCGCTTTCGCTTTTGTTGTGGCTGTGCGTCGTCCCGCACTCGCGAAGGCAATTCAAAGACCCGGAGGGCGGCACGCAGGGATGCGTGCCGTTTTTCATCGGGACAGGGATGTCCCGTATGAAAAATCCCTGCGTTGGCATCGAACGTGCGGGCCTGTGATTCAAAACAAAAGCATTTTTCTTTGGTTACTTTCTTTTGTTGCTTATGACAAAAGAAAGTAACCCGCCGCTTTAGTGGCGGAAGCTCTTGGCGTTTGATCTTGCTTCAACAAAGTCAGCAGCAAGTGCAGGAGCTTCTGTTCGGTACTACGCCAAGCTCATCACGGCAACGGCAACGGCAACGGCAACGGCAACGCGGTGGACCTCGGAGGAGCGGCACAAGCCGCGACCGCGAACCGTGGGCAGCGTCGCAAGCCGGAGCTCGGGTCGCGGCTTACGCCGCTCCTACCCAAGAGCGAGACATCGCCGACAAGGGGCAGGGGCCTGGGCCCGGCAGGCCGACCCGGTTCGCGCATCGCGCGCAGGCGGCGATGCCATCGGCATGCCGCCACGCAAAATTCGATTCGGGCGGGCCGAGGCCGTGCCACCTTCACGGCTGTCGCCAGACTCGGCAAAACAATCACTTACCGGCGTATCGGCTACCGACTCGTCGCGGCGACTGTGTACGCGGTCTCCCTAGCACACCCTCATTGCTGCGCCGCGTCATGCAACGCAGTCCCAGGTTGTGGTTAATTTAGATCGATCCAATTTGGGGGTTGGGTCTGCCGGGGCGGTCTTTCGGGGCCATCCGGGCAGTTTACTTAGATCGAGAGAAAAGCCGTTTGAGACCAGGGAGCGGTCGCCATTGCAGTCCACTTTTTCTTGGGGAGCACCGCGAAGATGAGCCATTCCACCCTGCGACGCAGCGCACTGACCGGTGCTTTGTTGTCGATCCTGTTCGCGCCTGCCATGGCGCAGGCGCAGTCCGCCGAGACGCCGGCCGGCCAGGCCAGCGCGGGCGCCGACGAGAGCAGCCGGGCGAACAAGCCAACCGAAATCGACAAGGTCACCGTCACCGGCTCGCGCATCAAGCGCAGCGAGATCGAAGGACCGGCGCCGGTCTTCACCATCACCGCCGCGCAGATCGAGAAGGAAGGTTTCAACACCGTCTACGACGCGCTGACCACGCTGACCGAAGCCATGGGCACGGTCGAGTCGGACATCGCCTGGGGCCAGCACACGGTCAACGCCAGCCCGCTCAACCTGCGCAACATGGGCCCGGGCCGCAGCCTGCTGCTGATCAACGGCCGTCGCGTCGTCGATTACCCGCTGCCGTACCAGGGCAAGAGCAACTTCGCCAACTTCAACAACATCCCGACCGCGATCGTCGAGCGTATCGAAGTGCTCGCCAGCGGCGCCTCGGCGATCTACGGCTCCGATGCGGTCGCGGGCGTGATCAACGTGATCCTCAAGAAGGAATTCCAGGGCGACCAGGTCAAGATCCGCGGCGGCACCTCGACCCGAGGCGGCCGCGATTCGATGGACCTGTCCTGGGCCGGCGGCCGCAGCGGCGACAACTGGAACGTGACCTACGCGCTGCAGTGGTTCCATCGCGAAGCGCTGCCGGCAAGCGAGCGCGAGTTCATGGATTCGGAATTCGATGCGCCGGCGACCTCGCTCAATCCGCAGGACCGCAAGGTCGGCGTGCTGCCGTCGGTCGGCATCCGCATGTTCAACGCCGGTACCGGCCAGCGCATGATGCCGCCGGCCGGCGCCTGCGATCAGTACGGTTCCGAGTTCTTCCTGCAGAACCGCCGTACCTATAACCGCAACAGCAACACCATCAGCAACACCGGCTGGCAGTGCGGCCAGAACACGGCCTACCAGCACTGGACCCTGCGCAACGGCAGCGACGATCGCTCCGGTTACGTGTACGGCAACTACGACTTCGCCAACGGCATGCAGGCTTGGGTCACCGCCGGCGTGTGGAGCTCGCGCGGCACCAACATGACCTTCATGCCGGCATGGAGCTCGGGCGGCACCTACCGCGACGTCGGCCTCAACGCCGATCTCGACCTGGTCAAGCGCTTCACTCCGCAGGAAATCGGCGGCGCCAAGGGCGGCTACACCCGTTCCGACGAGTTGTCCTGGGATCTGTCGGCCGGCCTGCGCGGCCAGTTCGGCGATCGTTTCGACTGGGACTTCAGCATCGGCCGCGCCGAATACACCGTCGACGAGAAATTCCCGACCGTGCTGCTGGCCGAGGCCGACCGCTACTTCCTCGGCGCCAATCGCGATCGCATCGACCAGAACCGGTTGTGGAACCCGATCTCGCCGCAGGACTACGCCTCGATCACCACGCGCGGCAAGAACCGCGCCGAATCCTGGCTGACCTCGGCCAACTTCATCGTCAGCGGCGACCTGTTCGAAGGTTGGGCCGGCCCGATCGGCTTCGCCGCACAGCTCGAAGCGGCCAAGCAGGGCTATAGCCTTGCGCCGGATCCGAACACCATCGGCGAGAACCGCAAGTACGACCAGACCGCCAATCTCGATCTGGGTTCGGGCACGCGCAATCACTACGCCGCCGGCGTCGAGTTCAAGATTCCGCTGCTGGAGTCGCTGACCGCATCGCTGGCCGGCCGTTACGACAAGTACGACGCCGTCTCCGGCGACGCCGCGTCGACCTACAACGCCGGCCTGGAATGGCGCCCCTTCAGCAATCTGTTGGTGCGCGGCACCTATGCCACCAGCTTCCGTGCGCCGGACATGCACTTCGTCTACGCCACGCCGAGCACCTCGGTGGCCGACCAGACCGATTACCTCAATTGCCTGCGCGCGGGCCAGCAGGGCAACTGCACCTGGGACGCCGGCTTCAAGGTCGAGGACGCGAACATCGCGCGTCAGGGCACGCCGAACCTGAATTACGAAACCGGTAATTCCTGGACCGCCGGCTTCGTCTGGGACATCACCGACGGCCTGTCGGTGTCGACCGACTACTGGCGCATCGAACTGGAAGACGAAATCGACGACGTCGGCGCCAACGACGTGCTGCTCGACGAGGCCTACTGCCTGACCGGCAAGACCCCGACCGGCGAGCCGCGCGTCAGCGCCCCGAGCGCCGACCGCTGCAAGCTGCAGATCGGCCGCGTCACCCGCGCCGCCGATCCGGACGGCGCCGGCCCGCTGCTGGGCCAGGTCACCGATATCCGCACCGGCCCGGTCAACCGCGCCGCGCGCAACGTCGAAGGCGTGGATGCGTCGCTGAAGTACCGCTTCACCACCGAGCGTTGGGGCGATTTCAGCCTGGGCCTGAACTACACCAACCTGCTCAAGCTCGAAACCCGCACCGACGCCAGCGAAGAGATGCAGGACAAGCGCAACGACGAGCCGCGCAGCAAGTTCCGCGGCAGCGTCAACTGGCAGCGCGAGAAGTGGAACGCGACCGTCTACGCCGACCGCGTCGGCAGCGTGCCGAGCGTGCGCTTCAACGGCTGCCTGCCGTTCTCCGACGGCTACGTGCCCAACTCGGACAACTGCGTCGACAACGACTCGGCCAGCCCGACCTACGGCCAGGCGACCAAGAAGTACTACGGCCGCGTCGGGCCGGCGGTCACCTGGAACCTCAGCGCCGGCTATCAGATCACCGAGAAGGCCAAGGTCAACTTCTACGTCAGCAACATCTTCGACGAAGTCAACGAAGACAAGGACCCGTACAAGAAGGACTTCGCCTTCATCGCCGACCGCATCTTCAGCCCGGTCGGCCGCGAGGTCGCCATCGAGTACGTGCTGGACTTCAACTAAGGCAGGCCAACCCGTTGCGGCGGCGCAACCGCGCCGCCGCAACGGAATCTCCCACATCACAGGCAGGGCAAGGCAACGATGACTCGCAATCCGGTACGGCGCAGGCGCGGTTTGGTTTCGGTTTTCGACGGCAAGGCCTGGCCGATCGCCGCGGCACTGACCCTGGCGCTGGCGGGCGTGTCGAATGCCAATGCCGCCACGCCCAGCCGCGATCCGGCGAGCGAGGTCAACACCTTCATCGGCAGCAAGGACGACGGCAACACCTTTCCGGGCGCGAGCGCGCCGTTCGGCCTGATCCAGATCAGCCCGATCGGCGATCACTACAGCGGTTGGCGTTACGACGACCCGAAGATCCGCGGCTTCGGCCACTCCTTCATTTCCGGCGCGGGCTGCTGGGAGCAGGGCGGTCAGCTGTCGGTGCTGCCGACCACCGGCGAGATCGGCCCGGGCAAGCGTTTCGATACCAAGCAGTTCAAGTCCTTCGATCAGAAGGCCTATGCATCCAGTTATACCCACGACGGCGAAGTCGGCCAGGCCGGCTATTACAAGGTGCGCCTGACCGGCGAAGCCGCCGGCCCCATCGACGCCGAAGCGACCGCGCTGACGCGCGCCGCGGCCGAGCGTTACACCTTTCCGGCCGGCGCCAGTCAGGGCACGATCCTGGTCAACACCGGCCAGGCCAACGAACGTCATCTCGTCGTCGGCAGCAGCGTGCAGGTGATCGGCGACCGCGTCGTCGAAGGCAAGATCGTCACCAAGAGCTTCTGCGGCGGCCAGCAGTACACGACCTGGTACCGCATGGAGTTCGACCGTCCCTTCGCCAGCTTCGGCACCTGGGACGAAACCGGCGGCCACGCCGGCGGCCGCGCCAGCATGCAGGGCGACACGCGCCCGCACGGCGCCTGGTTCACCTTCGATACCAAGAACGGCCGTGCGGTCACTGCGATCAGCGCGATCTCGCACGTCGATGCCGAGGGCGCGCGCCGCAACCTGCGCGACGAAGGCATGAAGAACGGCAAGCTGCTGAGCTTCGATGCGATGCGCAAGCAGGCGCAGGACGGCTGGCGCAAGGAACTGGACTCGGTGCGGGTCAGCGGCGGCAGCGCCGACGACCGCGTCGTGTTCTATACCGCTCTCTACCACTCGCTGCTGCAGCCGTTGACCGGCAGCGACAGCGACGGCCGCTACCGCGGCTACGACACCGAAATCCACAAGGCCGAAGGTTGGACCTATTACGAGTACTTCTCGCTGTGGGACACCTATCGCTCGCAGAACCAACTGCTGGCCATGCTGCGTCCGCAGCGGGCGCGCGACATCGCCAATTCCATGCTCAAGATCCACGAGCAGAACGGATGGCTGCCGCGCTGGGGCTACGCCAACTACGACAGCAACGTCATGACCGGCGACCCGGCGACGCCGTTCATGGTCGATCTGTGGCGTTTCGGCGCACTCGAAGGCCGCGAGCAGCAGGCCTATAAGGCCTTGCGCGAGAACGCCTACGGCACGCCGCCGGCGCTGGTGCGCAGCAACGGCCGCGCCGGCAATCCGAGCTATCTGGAGCGTGGTTTCGTCCAGTACGACCGCGCCTTTCCGGCCAAGAGCATGGACGTCGATCCGCACCACGGCGGTTCCTCGACCCTGGAATACGCGCTGGCCGATTGTTCCTTGTCGCAGATGGCCGACGCGCTCGGCCAGAGCGCCGACGCGGCGACCTTGCGCGAACGCGGCCGCAACTGGCGCAAGGTCTGGGACGCCGAGGCGGCCGATCCGGAGCTGGGTTTCCGCGGTTTCCCGCGTCCGCGCCTGGACGACGGCCAGTTCTACGTCGAGGCCGACGGCGGCTACAGTCCGCGTTCGCACCACGGCTTCCACGAAGGCACGGCCTGGCAGTACCAGTGGCTGGTGCAGCAGGACATGCCCGGCCTGGTCGCGGCGATGGGCGGCAACGAGCAGACCGGCAAGCGCCTGGATGCGTTCTTCGCCTACGACCAACTCGTCGCCGACCCGCTCAATGCGGCGCGCAAGCAATGGGTGGTCGGGCCGTACAGCTATTACAACCAATACCGCTACAACCCGAACAACGAGCCGGATCTGCACAGCCCCTGGATGTACACGCTGATCGGCCAGCCGTGGAAGACCACGGCGGTGTTGCGCTCGGCGCAGGCCTTGTTCACCAACGCGCCGAACGGCGTGACCGGCAACGACGACCTCGGCACGATGTCGGCCTGGTATCTGTTCAGCGCGATCGGCCTGTACCCAGCGGTGCCCGGCACCGGCGAATTGCTACTGCACACGCCGCGTTTCGAAAAGGTCGAGCTCGACCTGGGGCAGGGCAAGACCCTGACCATCGAAGCGCCCGGCGCGGATGGCCGCGGCCTGCAGTACGTGCAGTCGGCCAGCTTCGACGGCAAGCCGCAGGACCAGGTCTGGCTGGACTGGGCGAAGTTGCGCAACGGCGGCACTTTGCGTTTCGCACTCGACAAAACCCCGCCGGTGAGCGGCTGGGGCACCAAGGCGGAGGCGCTGCCGAAGTCGGCCTGCGCGTCGCCGAAGTGATGCGGTCGATGCGCTGAAGTTTCGGTAATGAAGTCATGGCGGCGAGGCCATGACGGTGAAGTCGAGGCGCTGAAGTCCGGCCTGGGTTCGTCCGTTTCCAGACCGTCGTCCCAGCGAAGGCGGGGATCCAGGGCCTTACCGCGTTATAGCTCTGAAGTCTCTGGATCCCCGCCTTCGCGGGGATGACGAAATTCAGGGCGGCATGGCAGTGCAGATTCGCGATCCCAGCCTCGGCCGGGGTCACGGAACTCAAAGCGGCAGTTGATTCGAAGCAGTTCGAGGAAACCGATTCGATGAAAGACGCATTGGCGAAGATGGGGCGTTCGAAACTGCGCGTGGCGATGCTGAGCCTGGTCGGCGCGGCGATCGGCCTGGCGCCGTTGGCGCACGCCGACGAGGTTCCGCTGGCCGGCGCGAGCAAGCTCGCCGCCACTGCCGGCACGGCGTTGGCCGCGCCGGAACTGGTGCCGCTGCCGGCGAAGCTGCTGCGCGGCGAGGGCGAGTTCGTTCTCGATGCTACGACCACGCTCTATGCCAACAACGCCGAAGCGCGCGCCATTGCCCAATTGCTGCGCGACGAACTGATCGCGACCCAGGGCCTGACCCTGCCGTTGCGCAGCGGCGCGCCGCGCACGCACAAGGGCGAGGCCGACCCCAGTCGTTATGTGCAGTTGGTCGCCGAGCCGGTCGCCGCCCATGCCGATGCGCGTTCGAAAGAGCGTTACACCCTGGAAATCACCGCGCGCGGCATCCGTCTGTCCGGCCCGCCGGCGGGTCTGTTCTACGGCTATCAATCGCTGCGCCAGTTGTTGCCGGCAACGCGCAGCGCGCAGGCATTGCGCTTGCCCGCGTTGAGTATCGAGGACCAGCCGCGCTTCGTTTATCGCGGCATGCACCTCGACGTCGGTCGGCATATGTATCCGGTCGCCTTCATCAAGCGCTATGTCGACCTGATGGCGCAGTACAAGCTCAATACGTTTCACTGGCACCTGACCGAGGACCAGGGCTGGCGCATAGAAATCAAGCGCTATCCGAAGCTGACCAAGATCGGCGCGCAGCGCAAGGAAACCGTGCTCGGCCGCAATATCGATCCCTACGTCGGCGACGGCAAGCCCTACGGCGGTTTCTACACCCAGGACGAAGTGCGCGAGGTCGTGGCCTACGCCAAGGCCCGCCACATCATGGTGATCCCGGAAATCGAGATGCCGGGCCACTCGTTGGCTGCGCTGGCCGCATACCCGGAACTGGCCTGCACGCCGGGGCCGTTCGAGGTCGGCAGCAACTGGGGCGTGTACGACGACATTTATTGCCCGAAGGAAGAGACCTTCAAGTTCCTCGAGAACGTGCTCGACGAAGTGGTGGCGCTGTTCCCGGCACCCTACCTGCATATCGGCGGCGACGAAGCGCCGAAGACGCGTTGGCAGAGCAGCGAAGTCGCGCAGGCGGTGATCCGCCGCGAAGGCCTGAAGGACGAGCACGAGTTGCAGAGCTACTTCATCCAGCGCATGGAGAAATTCCTGCATTCGCGCGGCAAGCGCATCATCGGCTGGGACGAGATCCTCGAAGGCGGCCTGGCGCCGGACGCGACGGTGATGTCCTGGCGCGGCGAAGCCGGCGGCATCGCCGCGGCGCGCCAGGGGCACGACGTCATCATGACCCCGACCCAGTGCTGCTATTTCGACTACGGCCAGGGGCCGGCGCGCCACGAACAGTGGAACCTCGGCGGCGAGTTGAGCCTGGACAAGGTCTACGCTTACGACCCGGTGCCGAAGGAGCTCGATGCTGCGCAGGCCAGGCACGTGCTCGGCGTGCAGGGCAACGTCTGGAGCGAGTACCTCAAGACCGAGGCGATGGTCGAGTACATGGTGTTCCCGCGCATGCTCGCCCTGGCCGAAGTCGCCTGGACGCCGCAGGGCGACCGCGATTTCGCCGATTTCCAACAGCGCTTGCGCGGGCAGTTTCCGCGCCTGGACCGCGAACAGGTCGGCTACCGCATCTCGGCGCCGGCCGGCTTGAACGACGCGATGCAGGTGCAGGGCCCGGGCGGGCCCGACGAATTCGTGCAGGTGTTCGAGCTGACCGCATCGGTGCCGGGCGCGACCATCCACTACACCGTCGACGGCAGCGAGCCGAGCGATGCCTCGCCCGTGTACGCAGGCCCGATCGAACTGCGCGTGCCGCTCGACCAGGTGCGCAGCTTGCGCACCGTCACCGTGCTCGGCAACGGCCGCCGCAGCGGCGTGCACAGCGCGCAGGTGCAGTACCGCAGCTATCGCGCGGCGGTGGCGCCGCCCAAGCGCAAGAGCGTAGGGCTTAGCTATCGCTTGTACGAAGGCCAGTTTTCGACCCTCGACGAGTTCGAAGCCGCGGCCGCGCCGGTCGAGCAGGGCGTCGCGACCTCGCTGGACCTGGCGCCGTATGCGCGGCAGAGCCGCTACGGTCTGCAGTACGAAGGCCTGATCGAAGTGCCCGCCGACGGCGTGTATCGCTTCGCCTTGCAGGGCGACGACCGTTCGGCCTTGTACGTCGACGGAGAGCGGGTGATCCGCAACGACAGTTACGACCAGACCCTGGAAGGTTCGCTGCCGCTGCGCCGCGGCTGGCATCGTCTGCGCCTGGCCTGGTACCAGCGTGGAGGCGGGCAGAGCCTGCGCTTGCGTTGGGCCGCGCCGGGGCAGGCGCTGCAGGATCTCGATGCGAAGGGTGCGGTGCATTGATGCGTACCGCGCCGTTCGCCTCGGCAGTTCGACGAAGTACGGTCGGATTTTTTTTGCCGTTTTTTTAGATCGATCCAAATAGAGAACGCTACAAGAACGCCACAGCAGCTCGACACAGAGCACGAACGTAACCTTGGCCGAGGGTTCGGCCGCGATTGGGAGGGGTAGCAGGTGAACCACAATCAGCACCGCAACGAGCGCCAGCATCCGAGCCGCACGCCGACGGAACGCCACCGCGCACACAGGAATGTTTTGACTGCGGCGATGCTCGTCGCCTTGTATCTGCCGTTCGCCGCTGCAGCGCAGGAAGCGACCGCGCAGGACCCGGCGGCCGCGGCCGGCGAGGTCAAGTCGATGGACAAGATCACCGTCACCGGTTCACGCATCAAGCGCGCCGAAGTCGAAGGCCCGGCGCCGGTCACGGTGATCAGCGCCGACCAGATCAAGCGCGAAGGCTTCTCGACCGTGTACGAGGCGCTGAGCACCCTGACCGAGGTCACCGGCTCGGTGCAGGCCGACGTCAACAAGGGCCCGACGCCGAACGCCAGCCCGCTCAATATGCGCAATCTCGGGCCGGGCCGCACCCTGCTGCTGATCGACGGGCGCCGCGTCGCCGATTACCCGCTGCCTTATGAGGGCCGCGGCAACTTCGCCAATTTCAACAATATCCCCATGGCCGCGGTCGAGCGCATCGAAGTGCTGGCCAGCGGCGGCTCGGCGATCTACGGGTCCGACGCGATGGCGGGCGTGATCAACGTCATCATGAAGAAGAACTTCAATGGCGACGAAGTGCGCATCAAGGGCGGCACCACCACCCGCGGCGGCGGCGATTCCTTCGACCTGTCGTGGACCGGCGGCCGCACCGGCGACAAGTGGAGCGCGACCTACGGCGTGCAGTGGAGCGGCCGCGAGACTTTGTTCGCCGGCGACCGCGAATTCGTCGACTCCGATCTCGAGCCGGCCAACACGGTCAAGCCCCTGGTCAACGACCCCTGGCCGTGGGTCTGGGGCGTGGAACTGATCGACAGCGCCAGCAAGCGGCGCGTGACGCCGCCGACCGGCGCCTGCGACCGTTTCCAGGACCTGCCGCTGCACAACTTCATCGGCAACGAGGGCAACGCGCCCGAGTTCCCCGGCTACAGCTGCACCCAGAGCAAGGGCAATGCCTTGTGGAGCCTGCGCAACGGGTCCAACAACGTCTCGGCCTTCGGCAACTTCAGCTACGACTTCGACAACGGCATGCAGGCCTGGGTCAGCGCCTCGCTGTGGGACAGCGAAGGCGAATCGCGCCAGGACGAGGCGCTGCGCTTCGAGTTAAACCGTGGCGGCGCCTTCTACGACCAGGGCACCGGCCGCAGCTACCAGGCGCGTCGCGCCTTCACCGTGCCCGAGGCCGGCGGCCGAGATCCGTTCCTGTTCTACACCAACGAACGCTCCTGGGACCTCGCCGGCGGTCTGCGCGGCCGCTTCGGCGAAAAGCTCAACTGGGACGCCACCGTCGGCCGCACCGAGTACGAGGTCGACTTCAGCTTCCCCTCGGTGGTGCAGAGCGCGGTCGACGAGTATTTCCTCGGACCGCAACTGGGCACGAACGGCGGCTTGCCGGCCTATCAGTTGAACCAGAACCGGTTCTGGAACCCGATGGACATGGCGACCTTCCAAAGGCTGACCACCCACGGCCATTCCAGCGCCAAGTCGTGGATGAACCAGGCCCAGTTCGCGGTCAACGGCGATCTGTTCGATCTGCCGGCCGGCCCGGTCGGTTTCGCCGCAGTGTTGGAAGCGGGCTCGCAAGGCTACCGCCTGAGTCCCGATCCGCTGACCTTCGGCCCCAACAAGCAGTACGACCAGCCCGGCGGCACCAACCAGGGCGGCGGCGACCGCAAGCGTTATGCGATCGGCGTCGAGTTCAAGTTGCCGCTGTTGGAATCGCTGGACCTGACCACCGCCGGCCGTTTCGATCGCTACGACGACGACAGCCGCAAGGAGGGCAACTTCACCTGGAACGCCGGTCTGGAATGGCGCCCGATCGAAAGCCTGCTGCTGCGCGGCGCCTACAACACCACCTTCCGCGCGCCGGACATGCATTACCTGTTCGCCACCAGCGGCACCGGCACCCAGGAAAGCGCCGACGTCGCTTCGTGCATCAAGCGCAACCAGGGCCCGAACTGCGGCTCGGCGTCGGTGTATTACCGTCACGCCACCAGCCGCACCGGCAACCTCAAGCTGGACAGCGAGACCGGCAAGTCCTGGAGTGCGGGCCTGGTCTGGGATGCGACCGACAATCTGTCGTTCAGTGCCGACTATTGGCGCATGACCATCGACAACCAGGTTCGCGATTTCGACATCGCCGACATCCTCGACCTGGAAAGCCAGTGCATCAACGGCGTTCCGCGCAGGTCGTCGGACCGGATGCAGGTCGCGCCGGGCTCGTCGACGTGTTCGAGCATCCTCTCGCGCGTGAGCCGCAGCAGCCCGGGCACCAACGCCTTCGGCGTCGCCGACCCCAACTATCCCTTGGGCCAGGTGACCTCGGTGCGCAGCGGCCCGATCAACATCGCTTACCGCGAGGTCGCGGGCGTCGACGTGTCGGCCCGTTACAAGCTGCCGGCGACGGCCTGGGGCGACTTCAGCTTCGCGCTCAACTACACCAATCAGTTGAAGAACAACGAGCAGCGCGACCCGGGCGCGCCGATGCAGGAAAACCGCGACAACGATGTGCGCACCTTCGCCCGCGCCAGCGCCAGCTGGTCGCGCGGGCCGTGGAACGCCACCCTGTTCGCCAATCGCATCGGCCACACCAACGGCGACAACTACAACCGTTGCGCACCGGTCATGCCGGGGCAAACCTCGACGGAATGCCGGATGGTCGGCAAGCTGAAGGCGCCGATCTACTTCAACCTGACCGCCGGCTACCAGCTGACCGAACAGGCCCGGGTCAACCTGTACATCGACAACCTGTTCGACGAAGCCGAGTACAAGGACCCCTACAAGATGTTCTTCATCTACGCCAACGAACGCGTGTTCTCGCGCGTGGGCCGCGAAATCTCGGCCGAGTTCGTTTACAAGTTCGATTGATGCAGGCTTGACCGATGCAGGTCCGATCGATGCGGTCGGTATCCACGCATCGATGCAATACCCGCGGCCGGCCGTTCGCGACCGGCCGCGGCAAACGCTCTCCAGTAAGCGGTGGTGGCCCGGCGATTCCGCGCTCTCCAGGCGGGACGCAGGGTTTTTTCCCGATTCTCGGGCAGGGGGCGCCTGGATGGGCGCTCCCGTTTTTCTCCCGGGCCTCGGGCACGATCCGGTTTCGAATTTCATGGCCGGCCGCCGCTGCTGCGGCCGCGCAACCACGGCAAGCGACTCCCTTGGGGCAAGCATGGCGACACTCCGGTCCAAGAACACCTTCGTTTCGGCACTGCGCACGGCTGCCGCGATCGGCCTGATGCTGGCCGCGGCCCTGAGCGCGGACTGGGCCCGGGCGGCCGAGGCGAGCTCCCAGCCCTTGCACGGCGATTGGCAGTTCCGGCTGGTGCCGGGCGACCCCGAAGCCGCCGCGCATGCCGCGGCCACCGATTGGCGCAAGGCGCAGGTGCCGGGGCATGTGCATACCGATCTGTTCGCCGCCGGCCTGATCGCCGACCCCTACGTCGGCGCGCGCGAGCGCAGCCTGCAATGGATCGGCCTGGCGCAGTGGGAATACCGAACCAGCTTCGACGTCGATCGCGCGACCTTGAAGCGCGCGCACACCGAGCTGGTGTTCGAGGGCCTGGACACCTTCGCGACCGTGCAGCTCAACGGCGTCGAACTGCTCAAGGCCGACAACAGTTTCCGCACCTGGCGCGTGCCGGCACAGGGCCATCTGCGCGAACGCGGCAATGAGCTGCGGGTGGTGTTCGATTCGCCGATCCGGCGAATGCTGCCGCAGGTGCAGGCGATGCCGCACAAGATCGCCGGTAACTACCCGTCGCCCTACGGCGACGAGCCGCGCGATGCGATGACCGCCAACTTCGTGCGCAAGCCCGGCTATCACTACGGCTGGGACTGGGGCCCGCGCTACGTCAGCGCCGGCATCTGGCGTGCGGTGCGGCTGGAAAGCTGGGACCGCCTGCGCCTGGCCGACCTGCACGTGCAGCCGCGCCGCATCGCCCAGGACGCGGCCGAGGCCACGGTCGAGCTGGAGATCGACAGCGACCGCGCCGGCCAGGTCACGGTCGAGATCGACTACGCCGGTCCGCAAAGCAAGGGCGAGAGCTTGCGTCACGAGACCGAATTGCGCAGCGGCCGCAACATCGTGTCGGTGCCGCTGACGATCCCGCAGCCGCGCCTGTGGTACCCGGTCGGTTACGGCGAGCAAGCCTTGTATACCTTCAAGGCCCGCGTGCGCGACGCCGATGGCGTGCAGGCGGCGGCCCAGCGTCGAACCGGCTTGCGCAGCATCGAACTGCGCCGCGAGCGCGATGCCGGCGGCCAGGGCTTCGCCTTCGTCGTCAACGGCATCCCGGTGTTCGCCAAGGGCGCCAACGCGATTCCGTTCGACGCGTTCCCGGCGCGGGTGACCCGCGAGCGCCTGCGCCGCGACCTGCAATCCGCGCGCGACGCTAACATGAACATGTTGCGCAACTGGGGCGGCGGTTATTACGAGTCCGACGACTTCTTCGAGCTGGCCGACGAACTCGGGCTGATGGTCTGGCAGGACTTCATGTTCGGCGGCGGCATGCCGCCCGGCTATGATCCCGCTTTCCGCGCCAACGTCGTGGCCGAGGCGCGCGACAACGTGCGCCGCTTGCGCAACCACCCCAGCATCGTGCTGTGGTGCGGCAACAACGAAGAAGAAACCGCCTGGAAGGACTGGGGCCATCGGACCAAGCTGGCCGCGGCCGATCCGAAGTTCGCGCAGACGGTGTGGGAGGGCTATGTGGCCTTGTTCGGCAAGGACCTGCGTCGGGTCGTCGCCGAAGAGGGCGCGGGCGTGCCGTACTGGTCGAGTTCGCCGAGCAACGACCTGGCCGACAAGGCCAACGACTCCAACAACGGCGACAAGCATTACTGGGATGTGTGGGGTGGCCCGGCCTTGCCGGCCACGGCCTATCTCGACGAGACCCCGCGCTTCATGTCCGAGTACGGCCTGCAGGGCTGGCCGTCGCTGCGCACCATCGCCAATTTCGCCCGCCCCGAAGAGCAGGGCATCAATGCGCCGGTGATCCGCGCGCATCAGAAGTTCCTGGCCGGCGACGGCAACTCGCGCTTGCTGCTGTACATCCGCCGCGAATACGGCGAGCCGCGCGACTTCGCCGATTTCGTCTATCTGAGCCAGCAGGTACAGGCCGAAGGCATCGAGCTGGCCGCCTTGCACCACCGCGCCTCGCGTCCGCGCACGATGGGTTCGCTGTACTGGCAGTTGAACGACGTCTGGCCGGGCGCGTCCTGGTCGAGCCTGGATTACTACGGGCGCTGGAAGCCGCTGCATTTCCACGCCAAGCGCTTCTTCGCCGACGTCGCCATCGCGCCCTTGCGCCGCCCGACCGGCGGACGCACCGAGCTGAGCCTGCTGTCGGATCGCACCACGCCCCTGCAGGGCGAATGGCGTTTGCGGGTCATAGACTTCGACGGCCGCGTCCATCGCGACGAACGCAAGCCCGCGACCCTGGCGGCGTTGGCCTCGACCGCGGCCGGCGCCTGGAGCGACGCCGAACTGCTCGGCGACGCCGATCCCTTGCGCACCGCGGCGGTGTTCGACCTGATCGTCGACGGCAAGACGGTGTCGCGTCGCGCCGTCTACTTCGGCGAATCCAGGCGCTTGGCCTGGCAGGACCCCGAGCTGCACGGCGAACTGCGCCGCGACGGCGACGGATACCGTTTGCAATTGAAGGCGAGCAAGCTGGCGCGCGCGGTCTGGATCGATTTCGGCGATCACGACGTCGAGTTGGCCGACAACGCCCTGACTCTGCTGCCGGGCGAAACCGTGGAGATCGCGTTGAAGTCGAAGGTTGGCCTGGACAGCCTGCAGCGCGCCTTGAGCCTGCGGTCCTTGTATCGGCCTTGAGGGGGCTCGGGGTGTTTTCGGCTTTCGTTGCGCAGAGCAAATCCCCCGCGCTGCAGTGATCGGGTTTCATCGGCCGTCGCCGGGCGCTCGCCCCCTTTTCCAAAGGGGGCGACGGTTGGCGTGTGCGAGCACCGACACCAGCACCGGCAACGACACCGACACCAGCACCAGCACCAGCACCAGCACCGGCACCGGCACCGGCACCGGCACCGGCACCGGCACGAGCATGAGCATGAGCATGAGCATGAGCACGAGCACGAGCACGAGCACGAGCACGAGCACGAGCACCCAACCCCGGTGATGCTTGCTGTTCCCCCCTTTGGAAAAGGGGGGCAGGGGGGATTTGCTCTTCGGCTCCCGCAACAAGCCCAACTTGCATCCCACCCCAACGCCCCGCAGGCTGTGCCGCTCGCGCCACCGCCGCGCCGCGTGCATGGAAGCGACGCCCTTCAACCCCGTTCGCGCAGTCGCTGCGTTAGAGGTTGCAGACCCCGTTCTTAAGGAAGAGGTGACCGGTGAAACCGTCCTTCGCAGTCGTTCGTTCCGTGTGTTGCCTGTTGCTCGCCCTCGCCACCGTCGCCAGCGCGCAGATCCGCAGGGATGTCACCGCGCCGCCCTTGCTCGAAGTACGCGGCGCCGAAACGCCCATCGTGCTCGAATCGGCCCGCGTCGACGGCGAGATCGTCGGCGGGCTGGCGCGTACCTCGGTCGAGCTGGTGTTCCGCAACCCGAACCGGCGCGTGCTCGAAGGGCAGTTGCAGTTTCCCTTGCGCGACGGCCAGCAGGTCGCCGGCTTCGCCCTCGACATCGACGGCAAGCTGCGCGCCGCGGTGCCGGTGCCGAAGGACAAGGGCCGGCAGGTGTTCGAGGCGATCGAGCGCCGCGGCGTCGACCCGGCGCTGTTGGAGAAGACCGCCGGCAACCAGTTCAAATTGCGGGTCTACCCGATCCCGGCCCAGGGCACGCGGCGGGTGCGGCTGGAGTTGGTCGAGTCGCTCGCTCGCGAGGGCGGCGACTGGCGTTACGAGCTGCCGCTGGCGTTCGCCGCGCAGGCGCGCAGTTTCAGCCTCGACCTGGTCTCGGCGCAGAAGCCGCGCGTGGTCGGTCTGAACCAACAGGCCGAGATCGCCTTGAGCGCCGGCCGCTACCGGTTGGCGCTGCGCAGCCGACCGCTCGGCGACGCCCTGAGCCTGCGGGTGCAGGCCGCCACCGCGCCGCGCGCCTACACCCAGGACTTGGACGGCGAACGTTTCTTCCTCGCCGAAGTGCCGCTGGCCGGTGCGCGCCAGCCGCGCGCGCTGCCGAAATCCATCGGCTTGCTGTGGGACAGCTCGGCCTCGGGCCGCAAGCGCGAGCGCGCCAGCGAACTCGCACTGCTGGATCGTTATTTCCGCGCCGCCGGCGAGGTCCGGGTCAGCCTGGTCCGGCTGCGCGACCGCGCCGCGCCCGCGCAGGCTTTCGCGGTCAAGAGCGGCGATTGGTCGGCGCTCAAGCGCGAACTCGAAAGCACGGTCTACGACGGCGCCACCGACCCGGGCGGTTGGCAGCCGCAGGCCGGCATCGAGGAATACCTGTTGGTCAGCGACGGCTTGTTCAACTACGGCCAGCGTCGCTTCCCGGCCTTGCTCGCCGGCCAGCGCCTGTATGCCTTGAACTCGGCCGGTGCGGCCTCCGACCAGGACGGCCTGCGTGCCCTGGCGCAGGCGCACGGCGGCCGTCTGGTGGCGTGGCAGCGCGCCGGCGAACTCGATCGCGCCGCCGATGTCCTGCTCAACGAAGGGCCGCAATTGCTCGGCGTCGACGGCCTCGGTACGGCCGAGCTGGTCGCCGATTCGCCGTTCGCCGACGGCGGCCTGTTGCGCATCGCCGGCAAGCTGCGCGATCGCCCGGCCAAGCTGAGCCTGAAGGTGCGCGACGGCGGCCGGGTGCGCGAGCTCGTCGTGCCTATCGATGCCGATGCGCCGGCCAGCGTCTTCCCGGCTTCGCTGTGGGCGCAGTACTCGATCGGCGCGATGCAGGCCGACCCCGAACTCAACCGCGCCGCGATCGCGCGCCTCGGCCAGCGCTTCGGCATCGTCACCGCCGAGACCTCGCTGATCGTGCTCGACGATCTGGCCGACTACGTGCGTTACGACATCACCCCGCCGGACCGCCTCGACGAATTTCGCCGGCTCAAGGCCGAAGGCAGCGGCGAGCGCGAGCGTACCCGCCGGCAGAGCCTGGACCGGGTCGCCGCGCTGTACGCGCAGCGCATCGAATGGTGGCAGCACAGTTGGCCGAAGGGCGCGCCGCCGCAAGCGGCCGATGAGGCCAAGCTACGTCGTGCCCAGGCGGGGGCGCATGGCAACGTGCAGCGTTCGCTGGCTTATGCGCCGGCGCCTGCGGCCCCGGTCGCCGCAGTCGCGCCTATGCCGATGGAGGCAGAGGCGAGACTCGAGACGATCACGGTGACCGGCTCGCGCGTCGATGCCGCCTCGGACAAAGCCGGGCAGGACGCAGAAGCCGGCGCCGGCGCCCGCATCGTCCTGCAGCCGTGGCAGCCCGACTCGCCGTACGCACGACGCCTGCGCCAGGCCGGTGCCGACCGCGTGTACGCGATCTACCTCGACGAGCGCGATTCGCACGCGACCAGCACGGCGTTCTATCTCGACGTCGCCGACGTCCTGATCGAGAAAGGCCAGCGCGACCTGGCCCTGCGCGTGCTCTCCAACCTGGCCGAGATGGACCTGGAGAACCGCCACATCCTGCGGGTGCTCGGCTATCGCCTGATGCAGGCCGAACAGCCCGCGCTGGCGGTGCCGGTGTTCGAGCGCGTGCGCGGCCTGGCCGAGGAAGAGCCGCAGAGCTTCCGCGACCTGGGCCTGGCCTATGCCGCCAACGCCCAGTACCCGCAGGCGGTGGAGGCCTTGTACGAGATCGCCCTGCGCGATTGGGACGGGCGCTTCCCGGGCGTGGAGGAAATCGCCATGGCCGAGCTCAACGCCATCGTCGCGGCCCACCCGCAAGGGCTGGATACCTCGCGCATCGACCGGCGCCTGCTGCGCAACCTGCCGCTGGACCTGCGCGTGGTGTTGAGCTGGGACAGCGACAACAGCGACATGGACCTGTGGGTGACCGACCCGAACGGCGAGAAGTGCTACTACGGCCACAAGCTGACCTATCAGGGCGGGCGCATCTCCAACGACTTCACCGGCGGCTACGGCCCCGAGGAATTCATCCTGCGCGACGCCAAGCCCGGCAAGTACAAGGTCGAGGCCAACTTCTACGGCGACCGCCAGCAACTGGTGACCGGGGCGACGACCCTGCACTTGTGGCTCAGCACCGGCTTCGGCGGCGCCCAGCCGACCGAGCAGAAGGTGACTCTGCGCCTGAAGGATCGCGCCGAAGTGGTGATGGTGGGCGAGTTCGAGGTGAAGTAAGGCGGGCCGAAGTAAGCCGGGCCGATGAGGTCGCGGGGCAGGGCGGCGCGTCCGAACGGGGCGCCGGCCTGGTCCGGTTCGCCGGAGCCGGGGTGGGGCGCGGTCGCGGCTTGCGCCGCTCCTACCCCGAGGCGCTGAGCCGGGCGGGCGTCCCGGCCCCTCGGGCTGCTAGAATCGGCGGTTCTCATCCGCATTCAAGACCATCGGACATGATCGAGCTCAATCCCGTCCGCCAGCGCATCGCCGACCTCCGGGGCCGGCTGGATTCGCTCAGGGGGTATCTTTGACTACGACAGCAAAGTCGAACGTCTCGAAGAAGTAAACCGGGAGCTCGAAAGCCCCGATATCTGGAACAACGCCGAACAGGCCCAGGGCCTGGGCCGTGAGCGCGCCAGCCTGGAAAAGGTGGTCGACGGCATCCGCCGCCTCACCGACGGCCTGGTCGGCGCCGACGAACTGCTCGAACTGGCCGAAATGGAAGACGACGAGTCGACCGCGCTGGCCGTGGTCGAGGACGTCGAGCGCTACGCCAAGCAGGTCGAGGAACTCGAGTTCCGGCGCATGTTCTCCGGCCCGATGGACGCGGCTTCGGCCTTCGTCGACATCCAGGCCGGCGCCGGCGGCACCGAGGCCCAGGACTGGGCCGAAATCCTGTTGCGCATGTACCTGCGCTGGGCCGAATCGCGCGGCTGGAAGGCCGAGCTGATGGAAGTCAGCGGCGGCGACGTGGCCGGCATCAAGTCGGCGACCTTCCGCGTCGAAGGCGATTTCGCCTACGGCTGGCTGAAGACCGAGACCGGCGTGCACCGCCTGGTGCGCAAGTCGCCGTTCGACTCCGACAACCGCCGCCACACCAGCTTCACCTCGGTGTTCGTGTCGCCGGAAGTCGACGACAAGATCGACATCGAGATCAACCCGGCCGACCTCAAGACCGACGTCTACCGCTCCTCGGGCGCCGGCGGCCAGCACGTCAACAAGACGGAATCGGCGGTGCGCATCACCCACGTCCCGAGCGGGATCGTGGTGGCCTGCCAGACCGAGCGCAGCCAGCACGCCAACCGCGACCGCGCCATGAAGATGCTGGCGGCGAAGTTGTACGAGCTGGAAATCCAGAAGCGCAACGCCGTGCGCGACGCGGTCGAGGCGACCAAGTCCGACATCGGCTGGGGCAGCCAGATCCGCAACTACGTGCTCGACCAGAGCCGCATCAAGGACCTGCGCACCGGCATCGAACGCAGCGACACCCAGAAAGTGCTCGACGGCGATCTCGACGAATTCGTCGAGGCCAGCCTCAAGTCGGGCCTGGAAGTGGGTTCGAAACGCATCGACGCGGTCTGAGGGTCGGGAATCGGGAATCGGGTCCTGTAGCCGTCGCGTCTGTCCGGTCGTCATCCCCGCGAAGGCGGGGATCCAACGACTTCAGAGTGCGCATCGGTGAAGCTCTGGATCCCCGCCTTCGCGGGGATGACGGGCTGAAGGGGGAGGGAGCAGAAATGCGTTGCCGTACACACGCCGACTGCTGCCGTCCCTCCATTGCCTTGCTCGCCCGCCAAGATCGCCCGCCAAGACCGTCCGCATCCGCCACGCCGTCTCCACGCCTGCCGCCGACCGCCACTCAAGCGCCCGCGCCGCGACTTCAGTAATCTGCATCCCTCCAGCTTTCCCAAGCCCTACCTGAAACCCAGACCATGACCGACGACACCAGCCTGCCGCCCATCGACGAGAACCATCTGATCGCGGAGCGTCGCGCCAAACTCACGGCCATGCGCGGCGAGGGCATCGCGTTCCCGAACGATTTCCGCCGCGGCGATTTCGTCGGCGACCTGCAGGCGCAGTACATCGACGCCGAGCATTGGACCCAGGAAGCGCTGGACAGCGAGGCGCGCCGGGTCGCGGTCGCCGGTCGCATCCTGCTCAAGCGGGTCATGGGCAAGGCCAGCTTCGTCCAGATCCAGGACGAGTCCGGGCGCATCCAACTGTTCCTGCAGGCCAACGCGCTCGGCGAAACCTACGACAAGTTCAAGGGTTGGGACGTCGGCGACATCGTCGCCGCCGAAGGTCCGATCACCCGCACCAAGACCGGCGAGCTGTCGGTCAAGGCCGAGACCCTGCGCCTGCTGACCAAGGCCTTGCGTCCGTTGCCGGACAAGTTCCACGGCCTGGCCGACGTCGAGCAGCGCTACCGCCAGCGCTATGTCGACCTGATCGTGTCGCCGGACGCGCGCGAGGTGTTCGTCAAGCGCTCCAAGATCATCCGCTCGATGCGCGCCTGGCTGGATACGCGGCGCTTCCTCGAAGTGGAAACGCCGATGATGCATTACATCCCCGGCGGCGCCGCGGCCAAGCCGTTCACCACCCATCACAACGCGCTCGACCTGCAGTTGTACCTGCGCGTGGCGCCGGAGCTGTACCTCAAGCGCCTGGTCGTCGGCGGCCTGGAGCGCGTCTACGAGATCAACCGCAACTTCCGCAACGAGGGCGTGTCGACCCGGCACAACCCCGAGTTCACCATGCTCGAGTTGTACGAGGCCTACGCCACCTACACCGAGATCATGGACCTGACCGAGGCGGTGATCCGCCACGCCGCGACCGACGTGCTCAACACCACCCAGGTCGAATGGGACGGCAACCCGATCGACCTGGGGCCGAAGTTCCGCCGCTGGTCGATGATCGATGCGGTGCTCGAACACAACCCCGAGATCAAGCGCGAAGAACTGCGCGACCTCGACGCCATGCGCGCCCACGGCGCGCGCCTCAAGGTCGCGGTCAAGCCGGGCTACGGCTGGGGCAAGCTGTTGCTGGAGATCTTCGAGAAGACCGTCGAGCACACGTTGATCCAGCCGACCTTCATCACCGATCACCCGGTCGAAGTGAGCCCGCTCGCGCGCGCCAACGACCTCGATCCGGAACTCACCGACCGGTTCGAGTTGTTCATCGGCGGCAAGGAACTGGCGAACGGTTTCTCCGAGCTCAACGACCCGGAAGACCAGGCCGCGCGTTTCCAGGCCCAGGTCGACCAGAAGGAGGGCGGCGACGACGAGGCCATGCACTACGACGCCGACTACATCCGCGCGCTCGAAGTCGGCCTGCCGCCGACCGGCGGTCTGGGCATCGGCATCGACCGCCTGGTGATGATGCTGACCGGCTCCTCGTCGATCCGCGATGTGCTGTTGTTCCCCTACATGCGTCCCGAAACCGGCCTCTGAGCCGGTTCCCGGGCGATTGCGTCGGCCGCTGCGGCCCGCTCGACCCCGCGTCAGGCCGGTAGTGCCGGTCGAAGCCAAACGCAGGTAAGCACAATGGACGGCCAACGCGGGTTGGCCGTTTCTTCAGTCGCCCCGCGTTGAACCGTGACGTACAGCGCTCATTCGCAAGCTTGGCCCGGGCGAAGTCGGATCGTCTAGGGACCTTCGGCGGCTGTCACGGGCATCCTGGCGGGGTATGCTCCCAGATCGGTCACCACAGGGGGTGACCCCATTACGGAAGCCGGTGTGAACGTCGTTATCGTCGATGACCAAACGTCCGCGCGGACCATGTTGCGCCACATCATCGAGGACATCGCGTCCGAGTTGTCGGTGCACGATTTCGGCGAGCCCGAGGCCGCGTTGGCGTGGTGCGAAACGCACCAGCCCGATCTGTTGCTGCTCGACTATCGCATGCCGGGCATCGACGGACTGGAGTTCGCGCGCCGTTTCCGCCGCCTGCCGATGCACCGGGACATCCCGATCATCCTGGTGACGGTGGTCGGCGACGAACCGGTGCGTCAGGCCGCGCTCGAAGCCGGGGTGATCGATTTCCTGGTCAAGCCGGTGCGCCCGCGCGAGCTGCGTGCGCGTTGCCGCAACCTGCTGCAGTTGCGCCAGCAGTCCGAGAACGTCAAACAGCGGGCCCTGTCGCTCGAACAGCGGTTGCTGTCGAGCATGCACGAGGTCGAGGAGCGCGAGCGCGAGACCTTGTCGCGACTGGCCCGCGCCATCGAATACCGCGATGCCGGCACCAGCGCCTACCTGGAGCGGATGTCGCACATCGCCGGCCTGATCGCCGAGCAGTTGGGCATGTTCGAGGACGAGATCCGGGTCATCGAGATGGCCGCGCCGCTGCACGACATCGGCAAGATCGCCATCCCCGACGCGGTGCTGATGAAGCCCGGCCCGCTGACCGAGGAGGAGACGGCGGTCATGCGCCGCCACCCCAAGATCGGCTACGAACTGCTCAGCGGCAGCCAGAACCGGTTCATCCAGGCCGGGGCCCTGATCGCCTTGCGCCACCACGAGCGCTACGATGGCAGCGGCTACCCGGACGGGCTGGTCGGGGACGATATTCCCCTGGAAGCCCGGATCGTGGCGGTCGCAGACGTGTTCGACGCCCTGATTTCGCCGCGTCCCTACAAAAAAGCCTGGGACGTGGAGGAGGCATTGGGGTATATGTACGCTCAGCGCGGTCGTTTGTTCGATCCACGTTGCGTGGACGCCCTGATCCGCAGCCGGGCCCGGCTCGACGAAATCTGCGATCGTTATTCGGCCAGCTTCCCCCGTCCCGGCTTGGAGTAGCCGATGGCTTCCACCCTGCGCGTGGTCAAGGAGCGCCTTTCGAACCGCCCGGACAGCGAGCATGGGCAGGCGTTGGTGCGGCTGGTCATCGCCTGCCTGATCGTCGCCTACCTGCTGGGCCTGCAGGCCTTCGACCAGGCCAGCGTGGCCACCCAGACCATGCTGTGGGTGATGTCGGCCGAATCGGTGGTCGGCCTGGGCCTGATGGCGGCGATCGTGCGCTGGCCCGGGGTCTCGCACCTGCGCCGCTGGATCGGCATGCTCGCCGACTATTCGACCCTGGCGATGCTGATGTCGCTGGACGCGCCCTCGCTGGCGCCGCTGTACGTGATCGTGCTGTGGGTGACCATCGGCAACGGCCTGCGCTACGGCACCACCTACCTGTACACCGCCGCGTCCCTGGCCGGCGCCTCGTTCCTGGCGGTGATCCTCAAGAACGACTACTGGCGCGGCCAGCCCTATCTGTCGGCCGGCCTGTGGCTGGGCCTGGTGGCGATCCCGGCCTACCTGTCCTCGTTGCTGCGCAGCCTGCAGAAGGCGACCGAGGACGCCCGCCGCGCCAACGAGGCCAAGAGCCGCTTCCTGGCCAACATGAGCCACGAGCTGCGCACGCCGCTCAACGGCATCATCGGCATGGCCGAACTCATGCACGGCACGCGCCTGGCGCCGGACCAGCGCGAATACGCCGACGTCATCCACGCCTCGGCGCAGTCGCTGCTGTTGCTGGTCAACGACGTGCTCGACATTTCGGCGATCGAGGCCGGCAAGCTGCAGCGCCGCGACATCGATTTCAACCTGCAGGAAGTGATGAAGCGGCTGCAGAAGATGCTGCAACCGCTGGCCGCGGCGAAGGGGCTGACGCTCAAGGTCGACATCGAGCACGACGTGCCGGTGCGCCTCAACGGCGACAGCGCGCTGCTCACCCAGGTGTTGTTGAACCTGCTGCACAACGCGATCAAGTTCACCGAGAAGGGCGGGGTGTCGCTGGTCACCCGCCTGGTCGGCGGCGCCACCGGTCCCGGTACGCCCGGGGTCGAGCGTCAGGTGCGCTTGCGCTTCTCGGTACGCGACACCGGCATCGGCGTGCCGAGCGAGGACGTCGACCGCATTTTCCAGGCCTTCGAGCAGGTCGACAACGGCCCGACCCGCCGCTTCGGCGGTACCGGCCTGGGCACCACGATCGCCAAGACGCTGACCCAGTTGCTCGGCGGCGAGATCGGCCTGGAAGCCAATCCCGGCGGCGGCAGCCATTTCTGGGTCGAACTGCCGCTGCGCCTGGAAGAGGCGGCCCTGACCCAGCCCGATGCGCAGCAGGAGGGCAGCGGCAAGGTTATCTCGTTCGAGGACCCGTTCCTGCGCCACAAGACCCGGGTGCGCAGCCTGCGGGTGCTGATCGCCGACGACCAGTCGGCCAACCGCACGGTGCTGACCCGCATCCTGGAGCGCGCCGGTCACCGCGTGCAGGCCGCCAACGACGGCGAACAGGCCCTGGACCAGCTCGAACTCGGCCAGTTCGACCTGGCCGTGCTCGACATGCACATGCCCGGCCTCAGCGGCCTGGACGTGATCCGGCAACTGCGTTTCATGCAGGCCGGCAACGGCCGCCGCACGCCGACCATCATCCTCAGCGCCGATGCGACCTTGCAGGCCTCCGAAGCGGCCAGCGAAGCCGGGGCGATGGCGTTCCTGACCAAGCCGATCGTGGTCGGGCGCTTGCTCGAAACCATCGCCGACGTGGTCGATTCGCAGCGCATGCCGGCGGTGCGCGCGATCAGCGACGTCAGCCGTCCGCTGACCAACCCGGCGGTGTTGGCCGAACTGGCCGAAATGGGTCTGGGCGATCAGTTCCTGCGCGACTTCGTCGAACAGTGTCTGAAAGACGCGCAGTCCTGCCAGACCGACCTGGAAGCGGCGGCGGTGGTGGCGCGTTGGGACGAGTTCCGCGAGATCGCTCACGCCTACAAGGGCGTGGCGGAAAATCTCGGCGCGCACTCGATTGCGGAGCGCTGCTCGCAGGTCATGCGCGCAAGCGACGACGTACTCGTTCGCGAGTGTCCGAAACTGGTCGTGGACCTCGCGACACAATTGTCGGCCGTGGCCGACGTCAGCCGTCAGGAAGTGGCGCGCCTCAGTCGCGGCAACCGCGGCAAGGACGTCCCCGACGTTTCTTGACAGCATCCTGCCACGCGAGGCGCGTGGCAGGCCCCCCCCTGCAAGACATCAGGCCAGCGCCAGCGCCGGCGCGGTCGCGCCGGCCCGGCGCTGCTGCGCACGCACCAGGCGTTCCATGGTCTTGAGCCCGCGATCGTTGAGGCGCATCGCCGCATCGACCCATTCGGTGGTCACCGACAGCAGCTCGTCCAGACTGACCGGACGGCAGGCCTGGCGAACCGTGTTCATCGCCCGCAGGGCATTGCCCATGCGCTGGTTGCGTTTGATCAATTCGGACGCCGCCTGCAAGCCGTAACCGCGCGGCACGACCTGGTCGACCACGCCCATGCGCAGCAGTTCTTCGACCGGATAGACGCGGGCGTTGAGCATCATGCGTTCGGCCTGGACCGGGGTGACCCGGCGGGTCAGGAAGGTGTAGGCGCCCATGCCAGGGAACAGGTCGAACAGCACCTCCGGGAAGCCCATGCCGGTGCCGGCCTCGGCGATGATGGTGTGGCAGCACAGCGCGGCCTCGAAGCCGCCGCCGAGCGCATCGCCCTGGATCACCGCGATGCTGTGGACCCGGTCTTCGTGCAGCTGATAAAGATTGAAGGCGACTTCGATGCACAGGCATGCGTACTCGAGCAGACGCTGGCGGTTGCCGCTGCGGATCATGCGCGAGAACAGCGCCAGGTCGCCGCCCAGGTTGAACACGTCGGCGTCGGAGGCGAGCACGAAGTGGCGGATGCCGGCGCGCGGATCGCAATCGGAAGCCAGTTCGCGGCGAATGCGTTCCTGCGCGCGCTTCATGTCGTGCAGCAGGTGCTCGGAGAAGCAAGGCGAGTAGGGCGCGTCCTGTCCATGGACGTGGTTGGCGGGCTGGGCGTGCATATAGCCCCAGTCGGTACCGCTGGCCGGGTCGGCGACATGGCGGAACAGGGCGGGGACATTCGCGATTGGCAGACGGGCGGACATGGACATGGCGGACTCCTAAAGGACGGGTGGCGGGTCGGGATACCCGCGTTTCGATGCTACACCTCGCCCAGGCATCGTTCAGACAAGGTTCGGCCTTCGTCCTGGCGCATTCATTTCCGGCACAAAACCGGGGACGAACCCAAACGCGAATCCGGGCGCGGGCCGGCCGCGGGCGGACACGAAAAAGGCCCCTCGGGGAGGGGCCTTTCGGGGGCGGCGCCAGGGGGCGCCGGTTCGTGCCGCGGGGCTTACTTGGGCGCGTCGCGCAGTTCGCGGCGCAGGATCTTGCCGACGTTGGTCTTGGGCAGTTCGGTGCGGAACTCGACGAACTTGGGGTGCTTGTAGCCGGTCAGGTTGATCCGGGCATGCGCCTTGACGTCCTCGGCGGTCAGCGCTGGGTCCTTCTTCACGATCACCACCTTGACCGCTTCGCCGGACTTGTCGTCGGGCACGCCGACCGCGGCCACTTCGAGCACGCCCGGCATCATCGCGATCACGTCCTCGATCTCGTTCGGATACACGTTGAAGCCCGACACCAGGATCATGTCCTTCTTGCGGTCGACGATGTAGAAGAAGCCCTGCTCGTCCATGCGCGCCATGTCGCCGGTGTGCAGCCAGCCGTCGTCGTCGATGACGTTGGCGGTTTCCTCGGGGCGCTGCCAATAGCCCTTCATGACCTGCGGGCCCTTGATGCACAGCTCGCCGACTTCGCCGATGCCGAGTTTGTTGTTGTTCTCGTCCTTGACGCAGGCGTCCGTCGAGGAGATCGGCAGGCCGATCGAGCCGTTGTACTCGGCCAGGTCCATCGGATTGATGCAGGCCGCCGGCGAGGTCTCGGTGAGGCCGTAGGCTTCGACCAGGGTGATGCCGGTGACTTGCTTCCAGCGATCGGCGACCGCGCGCTGCACGGCCATGCCGCCGCCGAGGGTCAGGTGCAGATGCGAGAAATCGACCTCGTCGAACCCCGGCGTGTTGAGCAGGCCGTTGAACAAGGTGTTGACGCCGGTGATCGCGGTGAACGGCGTTTTCTTCAGTTCCTTGACGAAGGCCGGCATGTCGCGCGGATTGGTGATCATGTGGTTGAGGCCGCCGAACTTCATGAAGACCAGTCCGTTCGCCGTCAACGCGAAGATGTGGTACAGCGGCAGCGCGGTGATGATGATCTCGTGACCGGGCTTGGCGTTGGCGCCGACCCAGGCCGAGGCCTGCTGCATGTTCGCTACCAGGTTGCGATGGGTCAGCATCGCGCCCTTGGCCACGCCGGTGGTGCCGCCGGTGTACTGCAGGAAGGCGATGTCGTCGGGGGAGATCTCGATCTCCGGCAGCTTGTGCATCTGCCCGAGAGTGAGGGTGTCGCGGAAACGCACCGCGCCGGGGATGTCGTAGTCCGGCACCATCTTCTTGACGTACTTCAGCACGAAGTTCATCACCGGGCCCTTGAGCCCGCCGATCATGTCGCCCAGGCCGGTGCTGATGACCTGCTTGACCTGGGTCTGGCCGACCACTTCCTGCACGGTCTTGCCGAAGTTGTCGAGCACGAAGATCACCGCCGCGCCGGAGTCGTCGAGCTGATGCTTGAGCTCGCGCGCGGTGTACATCGGATTGGTGTTGACCACGGTCAGGCCGGCGCGCAACACGCCGAAGGTCGCGATCGGATACTGCAGGCAGTTGGGCATCATGATCGCGACGCGATCGCCCTTCTTGAGCTTGAGTTCGCCGAGCAGATACGCGGCGAACTGCGCGCTGAGGCGGTCGATGTCGCCGTAGGTCAGTACCTTGCCGAAATTGGAAAAGGCGGGACGGTCGCGATAATTTTCGATGGCGTTTTCCAGCACCGATACGATGGACGGGAACTCGTCCACGTCGATCTGTGCCGGCACGCCTTCAGGATACTGAGCAAGCCATGGTCGTTCGAAACTCATCGCGATCCCCTCTCTAATCGCTCGTCGATTCTGGCCGCCGGCCCGCTGTGTGCGCTGCCGTACGGTATTTTCTCGATTGGAGCATAGGCTCTACTGACTGGCAAGGCGATGCTGCGAAGGGCGGTGCGGACATTGTCCGGGGCCTTGCCGACCTGTCAGGATGGCGCTCCGAGGGGGCGCGCGAACGGTCGTACGAAGCGGCCACCGCCGCCGGCGTAAGGACTGCGGCAAGGCGGCTGCGGTAAAGGGAGGCTTCCGGTGAATAGTGCGAACAGCCGCGAGAATGGGATCGCCGTGCGAAAACCGAGCCTCGGGCCGCCATGGCGCCGGTTCGTGCTGGCGGCGGTCCTGACGCTGTTATCGACAGCCTGCGGCCGCGACCCGCCCGAGCAGCGCCTGCGCGACTCGGTGACGCAATTCCAGGCCGCGATCGAGCAACGCGACGCGCCGGCTCTGCAGGAGTGGCTGGCGGCGGATTTCGTCGGCCCCGAGGGGCTGGACCGCGAAGGCGCGCGCCGGCTCGCAGTCGGCAGCTTCCTGCGTTATCGGCAACTCGGCGTGACGGTCGGCCCGCTCGACATCGCCATGCAGCCCGACCACGCGACCGTACGTTTCACCGCGGCCTTGACCGGCGGTTCCGGCCAGCCCCTGCCCGAGGCGGCGCGGCTGTACGACGTGGAGACCGGCTGGCGCGAGGAAGACGGCGATTGGCGCATGACCTCGGCGCGCTGGACCGCGAAGCTGTAGTCCGCGAGCGTTCCGCGGCGCCGGGGCGATGCCCCGGCAAGCGCAAGCAAGATCCCGGATACGACGAGAGCGGCCGAAGCCGCTCTCGCAGGTGCCGGTGGCCGCAAGGCCGGGCGTTCTTCGTTCGTACCGGCGCCGGTCAAGCCGCCTTGCGTGCCGCCAACTGGCGCAGCACGTAATGCAGGATGCCGCCGTGGCGAAAGTACTCGACTTCCTTCGGCGTCAGCAGCAGCACCTTGACCTCGATCGTCTTGTGGCTGCCGTCGGCCTTCTTGGCGACCAGGGTGGCGGTCTTGGCCGCGCCGTCGTCGAGACCGATCACGTCGATCACTTCCGAACCGTCCAGGCCGTGGCTCTGCGCGTTCTCGCCGTCCTTGAACTGCAATGGCAGCACGCCCATGCCGACCAGGTTGGAGCGGTGGATGCGCTCGAAGCTCTCGGCGACGACCGCCTTTACGCCGAGCAGGTTGGTGCCCTTGGCGGCCCAGTCGCGCGAGGAGCCGGTGCCGTATTCCTTGCCGGCGAACACCACCAGCGGCACGCCGTCGGCCTTGTACTTCATCGCCGCGTCGTAGATCGCCAGCTTCTCGCCCTGTGAAGGCCGGCCGTCACCGCCGTCCTTGCCGAAGTACAGGGTGTTGCCGCCTTCCTCGCCGCCGAACATCAGGTTCTTGATGCGGATGTTGGCGAAGGTGCCGCGCACCATCACGTCGTCGTTGCCGCGACGCGAGCCGTAGCTGTTGAAGTCGGCCGGCTGCACGCCGCGCGAGATCAGGAAGCGGCCGGCGGGCGAGTCTTTCTTGATGTTGCCGGCGGGCGAGATGTGGTCGGTGGTGATCGAGTCGCCGAACAGGCCCATCACGCGCGCGCCGCGGACATCGTCGATGCCGCCGACCTGCATGGTCATGCCGTCGAAATAGGGCGGGTTCTTGATGTAGGTCGAGCTCTCGTCCCACTGGAAGGATTCGCCGTCGGGCGAGGCGATCTGGTTCCAGCGCGTGTCGCCCTTGAACACGTCGGCGTAGTTCTGCGCGAACAGTTCCGGGCCGACGGTGGCGGCGATCATGTCGCCGATTTCCTTGTTGCTCGGCCAGATATCGCGCAGGTACACGTCCTGGTCGTCGGCGCCCTTGCCGATCGGCTCCTTGGTCAGGTCGATGTTGACCGTGCCGGCGATCGCATAGGCCACGACCAGCGGCGGCGAGGCCAGGTAGTTGGCCTTCACTTCCGGATGCACGCGGCCTTCGAAGTTGCGGTTGCCCGACAGCACCGAGGCCACCACCAGTTCGTTCTCGGCGATGCCCTTGGAGACTTCGTCGGGCAGCGGGCCGGAGTTGCCGATGCAGGTCGTGCAGCCGTAGCCGACCACGTAGAAGCCAAGCTTTTCCAGGTCGGCGAGCACGCCGGCCTTGCGCAGGTAATCGGTGACCACCAGCGAGCCCGGCCCGAGCGAGGTCTTGACCCAGGGCTTGGACTTCAGGCCCAGGCGCGCGGCGTTGCGCGCGAGCAGGCCGGCGCCGAGCATGACCGCCGGATTGGAGGTGTTGGTGCAGGAGGTGATCGCGGCGATCACCACCGAGCCGTCGCACAGGTCGGCGTCCTGGTCGTGGATGCGGATCTTCGACACCGGCTTGGCGGCGAGGTGATCGGCCTGCGGCTGGGCGCCGCCTTCGCTCTTGAGCTCGTCGACCGCGCAGCCGACCTTGGGCTTACGGTTGGCGATCAGCGGCCCGAGGTTCTCGCTGAAGTTCGTGTGCACGTTCTCGAGCAAGACGCGGTCCTGCGGACGCTTCGGGCCGGCCATCGACGGACGCACCTCGCCGAGGTCGAGTTCGAGCGTGGCCGAATAGGTCGCGTGCGGCTGGCCGGGTTCGTGCCACAGGCCCTGGGCCTTGGCATAGGCTTCGACCAGGGCGATCTGCTCTTCCGAGCGGCCGGACAGGCGCAGGTAGGTCACCGCTTCGGCGTCGATCGGGAAGATGCCGCAGGTCGCGCCGTATTCGGGCGCCATGTTGGCGATGGTCGCGCGGTCGGCCAGCGGCAGGTGTTGCAGGCCGTCGCCGAAGAACTCGACGAATTTGCCGACCACGCCGTGCTTGCGCAGCATCTGGGTCACGGTCAGGACCAGGTCGGTCGCGGTCGCGCCTTCCGGCAACTGGCCGGTCAGCTTGAAGCCGACCACCTGCGGAATCAGCATCGAGGAGGGCTGGCCGAGCATCGCCGCCTCGGCTTCGATGCCGCCGACGCCCCAACCGAGCACGCCGATGCCGTTGATCATGGTGGTGTGGCTGTCGGTGCCGAACACGGTGTCGGGGAAAGCCTGCAACTCGCTGGCGCCGTCCAGGCCCTGGACCTCGCGGCCCATGACCACGCGGGCCAGGTTCTCCAGGTTGACCTGGTGGACGATGCCGGTATTCGGCGGCACCACCTTGAAGTTCTCGAACGACTTCTGGCCCCAGCGCAGGAAGCTGTAGCGCTCCATGTTGCGCTGGAACTCGATCTTTCCGTTCAGGTCCAGCGCCTCGGGGCTGCCGAACACGTCGACCTGGACCGAGTGGTCGATGACCAGCTCGGAGGGGATCAACGGATTGATCTGGCGGGCGTTGCCGCCGAGCCGGCCGACCGCGTCGCGCATCGCCGCCAGGTCGACCACGCAGGGCACGCCGGTGAAATCCTGCAGGACCACGCGCGCCGGCATGAAGGCGATTTCGGTGTCGGGCTCGCGGGTGGCGTCCCATTGCGCGACGGCCTCGATGTGGTCTTTGCCGACCGTAGCGCCGCCGTCTTCGTGGCGCAGCAGGTTTTCGAGCAGGATCTTCATCGAGTAGGGCAGGCGGCTGATGTCGTAGCGCTCGCCCAAGGCCGGCAGGCTGAAATAGGTGTAGTCGCGGCCGTTGACGGAAAGCTTGCGGCGGGTCGAATAGGAGTCGGGCATGTCGGTGGAGCTCCTTTGATGCTGCTGGCGTGCCGCCGGGGCGGCACGGAGGCTGGCGCGCCTGGGGAGATGGCGCGGTGGCTGGCGATGGCGCCGATTATCGCTTTATCGGGTTCAGGAAGCGTGCAGACCATGGTCGCAAGCGCGCTACAGCGTTCCACCCCAAGCGTATGGACGGATCGCGCAAAGCCTTGCGCGGCGAGGGGCCGGCACCCCCTCCGCGTTGCCGCGAAAGCCCTTTGAAGGCAAAATACGCGGTCGAGGCCGTGTCCTTCGCGGGCGCCCGCGGCCTTGCCTCCCAGCAACTCGCCACAGCAACTCGCCACGTAAGTCCGAACGCGCCGGTCGCGGCGGCGGACCCACGCAGCCAGTGCCACGTCTTTACCGCTTCACTCCGACGGGAATCTCCATGCTCTCCAGCTATCGCCAACACGTTGCCGAGCGCGCCGCGCTGGGCATTCCGCCGCTGCCCCTGACCGCCCAGCAGACCGCCGAGGTCATCGAGCTGCTGAAAGCGCCGCCGGCGGGCGAGGGAGAGTTCCTGCTCGACCTGATCACCCAACGCGTGCCGGCCGGCGTCGACGACGCCGCCAAGGTCAAGGCCTCGTACCTTGCCGCGGTCGCCTTCGGCACCGAGAAGAACGCGCTGATCAGCCGCGAACGCGCGACCGAACTGCTCGGCACCATGCTCGGCGGCTACAACATCCATCCGCTGGTCGAACTGCTCGACGACGCCCAGGTCGGCATCATCGCCGCCGAAGCGCTGAAGAAGACCCTGCTGATGTTCGACGCCTTCCACGACGTCCAGGACAAGGCCGAGGCCGGCAACGCCAACGCCAAGTCGGTGCTGCAGAGCTGGGCCGACGCGGAATGGTTCACCAGCCGTCCGGAAGTGCCGGAAAGCCTGACCATCACCGTGTTCAAGGTGACCGGCGAGACCAATACCGACGACCTGTCGCCGGCGCCCGACGCGACCACGCGCCCGGACATCCCGATGCACGCCCTGGCGATGCTGAAGAACGCCCGCGACGGCATCGTGCCGGAAGAAGACGGCAAGCGCGGCCCGATCGCCTTCATCGAATCGTTGAAGGACAAGGGCCATCTGGTCGCCTACGTCGGCGATGTGGTCGGTACCGGTTCGAGCCGCAAGTCGGCGACCAACTCGGTGCTGTGGTTCACCGGCGAAGACATCCCCTTCATCCCGAACAAGCGCTTCGGCGGCGTGTGCCTGGGTTCGAAGATCGCGCCGATCTTCTACAACACCATGGAAGACGCCGGCGCGTTGCCGATCGAACTCGACGTGTCGCAGATGAACATGGGCGACGTGGTCGAGCTGCGTCCCTACGACGGCAAGGCGATCAAGGACGGCCAGGTCATCGCCGAGTTCGCGCTCAAGTCCGACGTGCTGCTCGATGAAGTGCGCGCCGGCGGCCGCATCCCCCTGATCGTCGGCCGCGGCCTCACCGCCAAGGCGCGCGAAGCGCTGGGCCTGCCGGCCTCGACCCTGTTCCGCCTGCCGCAGAACCCGGCCGACACCGGCAAGGGCTATTCGCTGGCGCAGAAGATGGTCGGCCGCGCCTGCGGTCTGCCGGAAGGCGAGGGCGTGCGTCCGGGCACCTATTGCGAGCCGAAGATGACCTCGGTGGGTTCGCAGGACACCACCGGCCCGATGACCCGCGACGAGCTCAAGGACCTGGCCTGCCTCGGCTTCTCGGCCGACCTGGTGATGCAGTCGTTCTGCCACACCGCGGCCTATCCGAAGCCGGTCGACGTCAAGACCCACCACACCCTGCCGGAGTTCATCTCCAACCGCGGCGGCATCTCGCTGCGCCCGGGCGACGGCGTGATCCACAGCTGGCTCAACCGCATGCTGATGCCCGACACCGTCGGCACCGGCGGCGACTCGCACACCCGCTTCCCGGTCGGCATCTCGTTCCCGGCCGGCTCCGGCCTGGTCGCGTTCGCCGCGGCCACCGGCGTCATGCCGCTGGACATGCCGGAATCGGTGCTGGTGCGCTTCAAGGGCGAAATGCAGCCCGGCGTGACCCTGCGCGACCTGGTCAACGCGATTCCGCTGGCCGCGATCAAGTCCGGCCTGCTGACCGTCGCCAAGCAGGGCAAGAAGAACATCTTCTCCGGCCGCATCCTCGAAATCGAAGGCCTGCCGCAGCTCAAGGTCGAGCAGGCGTTCGAGCTGTCCGACGCCTCGGCCGAACGTTCGGCCGCCGGCTGCACGGTCAAGCTCGACAAGGAACCGATCATCGAATACCTCACCAGCAACATCACCTTGCTGAAGTGGATGATCGCCGAGGGCTACGCCGATCCGCGTTCGCTTGCACGCCGCATCAAGGCGATGGAAGGCTGGCTGGCCAACCCGCAGCTGCTGGAAGGCGATGCCGATGCCGATTACGCCGCGGTGATCGAGATCGATCTGAACCAGATCGTCGAGCCGATCGTGGCGTGCCCGAACGATCCCGACGACGTCAAAACGTTGTCGGACGTGGCCGGTGCGGTCATCGACGAAGTCTTCATCGGTTCGTGCATGACGAATATTGGTCATTTCCGGGCGGCGGCGAAGCTGCTCGAAGGCAAGCGCGACATCCCGACCCGCCTGTGGGTCGCGCCGCCGACCAAGATGGACGCGTCCGAGCTGACCAAGGAAGGCCATTACGGCACCTTCGGCACCGCCGGCGCGCGCATGGAAATGCCGGGCTGCTCGCTGTGCATGGGCAACCAGGCGCAGGCCCGCGAAGGCGCGACCGTGTTCTCGACCAGCACCCGCAACTTCCCGAACCGTCTCGGCCGCAACACCAATGTCTACCTGGGTTCGGCGGAACTGGCGGCGATCTGCTCGCGCCTGGGCCGCATCCCGACCCGCGAGGAGTACATGGCGGACGTCGGCGTGCTCAAGGCCGACGGCGACAAGATCTACCGCTACATGAACTTCGATCAGATCGAAGACTACAAGACGGTCGCCGACACGGTGGCCGCGGCCTGATCGGCCGGCGCTAAACCGAGAAACGAAAAACCCCGGCTCAAGCCGGGGTTTTTTGTTGGGCGCGGCCGGCGCGGTTCGAACCGCATGCGCCGCATCCGCCCCCTGTAGGAGCGGCGTAAGCCGCGACAAGCGAAGCGACGCAAGCACCCGCACGACGCGGCAATCGGAATGAGGTCGCGGCTTACGCCGCTCCTACAAGGGCGGGTTTCACCGCAAGCAAGCTGCGCCGCCAGGGGTAGGAGCGGCGTGAGCCGCGACCGGCGCAGCGACGCCAGCCACCCGCACGACGCGGCAACCGGAACGAGGTCGCGGCTCGCGCCGCTCCTACAAGGGCAGGTTTTACCGTAAGCAAGCCGCGCCGCCAGGGGTAGGGGCGGCGTGAGCCGCGACAGGCGCAGCGACGCCAGCCACCCGCATGACGCGGCAACCGGAACGAGGTCGCGGCTTACGCCGCTCCTACAAGGGCGGGTTTCACCGCAAGCAAGCCGCATCGCCAGGGGTAGGAGCGGCGCAAGCCGCGACCGGCGCAGCGACGCCAGCCACCCGTACGACGCGGCAACCGGAACGAGATCGCGGCTCGCGCCGCTCCTACAAGGGCGGGTTTCACCGCAAGCAAGCCGCGCCGCCAGGGGTAGGAGCGGCGCAAGCCGCGACAAGCGGAGCGACGTCATCACCCGCACGACGCGGCAATCGGAACGAGGTCGCGGCTTACGCCGCTCCTACAAGGGCAGGTTTCACCGCAAGCAAGCCGCGCCACCAGGGGTGTGAGCGGCGTGAGCCGCGACAGGCGCAGCGACGCCAGCCACCCGCATGACGCGGCAACCGGAACGAGGTCGCGGCTTACGCCGCTCCTACAAGGGCGGGTTTCACCGCAAGCAAGCCGCATCGCCAGGGGTAGGAGCGGCGCAAGCCGCGACCGGCGCAGCGACGCCAGCCACCCGTACGACGCGGCAACCGGAACGAGGTCGCGGCTCGCGCCGCGCCTGCAGGGACAGCTTCGCCAGGACCCCTGGCGACCTTCAGCCCAAACGCGCCTCGATCGCGTCGACCATGGCGCGGCGGCGCAGCAGGAAATCCCAATAGCTGCCGCCGAGCTGGCGCCACAGCACCGCCGAGCGCACCGCGGCCAGCAGGGCGGCGCGGACTTCGGCGACCACGCCGGGCTGGCCGAGGTAGTGCGGGTTGCCCTGGACCAGCACCCGTGGGCGCAGGTGGCTCAAGGTCTCGGCGTACAGGCTGCCGAGGGCGGCGATCACGTCGGGATGGCTGCTGCCGAGGCGGCCGGCGGCGGTGGCTTGGCCGTGGATGCCGCGCAGGACCTTCTCGGTCATGGCGGCGTCGCGGACGAAGCGACGCTCCAGTTGCAGCACGGCCAGGGCCAGGCGCGGCAGGTGCTCGTCGTTGGCGCGGTTGACGAAATAGTCCTGCAGCAGCACCAGACCCGGGCGCAGGTTCGCCAGGCCGCCGTAGACGGCTGCCGGGGTCGAGGCGTCGATGCGGAACACCGAGTCCAGGGCGGTGTCGAGCACGGAGGCGTTGGCCTGGCCGGTGTCGGCGATGCGCCGCACCTGGCCCAAGGCCTGGGCCAGGCCGGCGAGTGCGAGTACGCGTTCGGAGAGGTCGGCCATTACGTAGTGGGTTCCTTGGGGGGCAGGGGGGCGGCGCAATCGGGCGCATCGGTGGCGGCGATCACCGCGCCACCCAGGCAGACCTCGCCGTCGTACAGCACCAGCGATTGGCCGGGCGTGACCGCGCGCTGGGATTGGGCGAAACGGACTTCCACGCTGCCGTCCTCGCGCACCGAGACCTCGCAGTCCTGGTCGGCTTGGCGGTAACGGGTCTGAGCGCTGCAGACGAAGCGGGCGGCCGGCGGCTGGCCGGCGATCCAATGGGCGGTTTCCGACCACAGGGTCTGCGAATGCAGCCAGGGGCTGTCGCTGCCCTGGTCGACGTACAGCACGTTGGTCGCGACGTCCTTGCCGACCACGTACCACGGCGCCGGCTCGAAGCCGCGCACGCCGCCGATGTTGAGGCCTTCGCGCTGGCCGAGGGTGAAATAGAACACGCCCGGATGGCGGCCGACGACCTGGCCGGCCGGGGTGCGGATCTCGCCTTCGCGCGCCGGCAGGTAGCGCGACAGGAACTCGCGGAAATCGCGTTCGCCGATGAAACAGATGCCGGTCGAGTCCTTCTTGGCCGCGGTCGGCAGTTGCGCCGCGCGCGCCATCTCGCGCACGTCGCGCTTGAGCAGGTCGCCGAGCGGGAAGCGCGTGGCCGACAACTGCGCCTGGCCGAGCTGGTGCAGGAAATAGCTCTGGTCCTTGCTGCGGTCGAGCGCCCGCAGCAGACGGAATTCGGCCCCGGCCTTGTCGACGCGGGCGTAATGGCCGGTCGCGATGAACTCCGCGCCGAGCTCGCGCGCGGCGTCGAGGAAATGCTTGAACTTGATTTCGCGGTTGCACAGCACGTCCGGGTTCGGGGTGCGGCCGGCGGCGTATTCGGCGAGGAAGTGCTCGAACACCCCGGCCCAGTACTCGCCGGAGAAATCGCGGAAATGGATCGGCAGGCCGAGCCGGCCGGACACCGCGACCGCGTCGCGGCGGTCGTCCTCGGCGCGGCAGTCGCCGCTGCCGTCGTCGGCCCAGTTCTGCATGAAGAGGCCGGCGATCGGCTCGCCGGCGTCGCGCAGGCGCAGGGCGGCGACCGAGGAATCGACCCCGCCCGACATACCCACGATGGTGCGTACCGATACGGCCATGAGGATCAGACCGGGTCGGGCGAGACCATTTGCTGCAGCAGATCCAGCGAATGGCGGCGTCCACCGAGGTAATCGGCGACCACCCGCCAGACCAGCGGGCTGCGGTGCTCGGGCGCGCGCGCCTGCAACTCGGCCGGGCTCATCCACAGGGCCTGGACGATGCCTTCGTCGAGGCGCCGGCCCGGGTCGTGGCGGACCGGTTCGGCGGCGAAGGCGAAGCGCAGGTAGTGGCGGCCGCCGGCGCCGTCCTCCTGCAGCGGCGCCTTCCACTGGTAAGCGCCGACGAAGGCGGTGAGGCGTACGTCCCAGCCGGTCTCCTCGCGGGTCTCGCGCAGGGCGGCGTCGATCAGGCTCTCGTCCGGCTCCAGGTGCCCGGCCGGCTGGTTGATCACCAGGCGCCCGCCGACCGATTCCTCGACCATCAGCAGGCGGCCGCCGTCGACCACGACGGTGGCGACGGTCACATCGGGTTGCCAGAAACGGCCTTCGCGGTAGCTCACGTCAGAATTCGTCCTGGCCGGGGGTGAGTTGCGATTCCATCTCGTCGGCCGCGCGGACCACATAGTCGATCGCATCGTCGAGGTCTTCCTGGCTCGCGTCGGCGTCCAGTTTGACCACGAACACGGCCACCGAGTCCTGTTTGACCCAGCCGCCCATCTTGCTGAGCTGGCTGTCCTCGAGCAGGCGGTTGGCGACCTCGGCCGGGAAGTCCTTGTCCGAGGTGCGATAGCCCGGCGACCAGACCTCGCGGACCTGCAGCTTGCCGTAGCGCTCGGTGTGCGAGATCACGTAGGCCATCTGGCTGCGGTCCTCGTCGAGGCCGAAAGTCAGGGTGTAGTCGCCGTCCTTGTCGACCTCGTACTTGTAGCCCAGGGCGTCGAGCTGCTTGCCGATGCGCGGATCGGCGGTCTTGGCGGCGGCTTCGGCCTTGGCTGCGGCCGGCTCGGCCTTGGCCGGGGCGCTCTTGAGCGAGGCGGCGTCCGCCTTCGTCGTCGGCGCGGCCGTCGCCAGGACGGGCAGCAGCGAGAACAGCAGGGCAGGCAGGTAACGGGGCAGACGCATGAGGGTCCTTGAATTTCGCGGCGCCGGCGCAACCTTGACCGGCGGCTCCGACCAAGATGGCGGCGCTGCGGCATTTTGCAATGCGGCCGGGCATGCGTCCATGTCGCACGGCGGCCGCATCCACGGCGGGACGGGGCAGGGGTTTATAATCGCGCAATGGCAAAACAGACCGAACAAGAACACAGTCATGGCGTATTGGTGGAAACCGGCAAGCCCGAAGTCGCGCGGCCGCCGCTGTATTCCGTACTCCTGCTAAACGACGACTACACCCCGATGGACTTCGTGGTCGAGGTCCTGATGCGCTTTTTCCCGATGAACGTCGAAAAAGCCACCCAGATCATGCTCCATGTCCATACCCGCGGCCGCGGCGTATGCGGCGTCTTCACACGCGAAGTCGCCGAGTCCAAGGTTGCGCAGGTGAACGAATTTTCAAGACTTCACCAACACCCCTTGCTGTGCACGATGGAAAAGGCCTAAAAGGTAGTTGTCGCACCCGTTGGGGCGGGGCATGGAAAAGCCGGCGAGCGCCCCCACGTAGCGTGCATACGTTCTGGAGGCTCCGCCCCATGTTCAGCAAGGATCTCGAATACAGCATCGGCCAGTGCTACAAGCGCGCCCGCGAGGCGCGCCACGAGTACATGACGGTCGAACACCTGCTGCTCGCACTACTCGACAACCCGTCCGCCGAGGCCGTCCTCAAGGCGACCAACGCCGACTTCGCGCGTCTGCGCAGCGACCTCGAACAGGCCATCGCGACCTCGGTCCAGGTGCTGCCCGACGACGTCGACCGCGATACCCAGCCCACTTTGGGTTTCCAGCGTGTGCTACAGCGCGCTGTCTATCACGTGCAGTCCTCCGGCAAGAAGGAGGTCACCGGCGCCAACGTGCTGGTCGCCATCTTCGGCGAGAAGGATTCGCATGCGGTCTACTTCCTCAATCAGCAGGACGTGGCCCGCCTCGACGTGGTCAATTACCTGTCGCACGGCATCGTCAAGCACAACGCCGAAGACAGCCACGGCCACCACGAGGAAAGCGAATCCAAGCCGGCCGAAGGCCCCGAGAGCGAAGGCAAGTCCGACGCCCTGGCCGAGTTCGCCAGCAACCTCAACCAACTGGCCCGCGAGGGCAAGATCGACCCGCTGGTCGGTCGCGGCGACGAGGTCGAGCGCACCATCCAGGTGCTGTGCCGCCGGCGCAAGAACAACCCGCTCTACGTCGGCGAGGCCGGCGTCGGCAAGACCGCGATCGCCGAAGGCCTGGCCAAGCGCATCGTCGACGGCGACGTGCCCGAAGTGCTGCGCAACGCCACCATCTTCGCCCTCGACCTCGGCGCCCTGGTCGCCGGCACCAAGTACCGCGGCGATTTCGAGAAGCGCCTCAAGGCGGTGCTGGCCCAGCTCAAGAAGCAGCCCGAGGCGATCCTGTTCGTCGATGAAATCCACACTATCATCGGCGCCGGTTCGGCCAGCGGCGGCACCATGGACGCCAGCAACCTGATCAAGCCGGCCCTGTCCTCGGGCGAACTGCGCTGCATCGGTTCGACCACGTTCCAGGAATACCGCGGCATCTTCGAGAAAGACCGCGCGCTGGCGCGGCGCTTCCAGAAGATCGATATCGTCGAGCCGACCGTCGGCGAGACCTACGAGATCCTGCAGGGCCTCAAGCCCAAATACGAATCTCATCACGGCGTGACCTACGCCGACGAAGCCTTGCAGGCGGCGGTCGACCTGTCGGTCAAGCACATCGGCGACCGCCTGCTGCCGGACAAGGCCATCGACGTCATCGACGAGGCCGGTGCGCGCCAGCGTCTGTTGCCGGAGAGCGTGCGCAAGCAGCTGATCGACATCGAAGAGATCGAGATGATCGTGGCCAAGATGGCGCGCATCCCGACCAAGCAGGTCTCGGCCAGCGACAAGGACGTGCTGCGCAACCTCGAACGCAACCTCAAGATGGTCATCTTCGGCCAGGACGCGGCGATCGAGACCCTGGCCTCGGCGATCAAGCTGGCGCGCTCGGGGCTCGGCAACCCGGACAAGCCGATCGGCAACTTCCTGTTCGCCGGCCCGACCGGCGTCGGCAAGACCGAGGTCACCAAGCAGCTCGCCCTGCAGCTCGGCATCGAGCTGGTCCGCTTCGACATGTCCGAGTACATGGAGCCGCATTCGGTCAGCCGCCTGATCGGCGCGCCTCCGGGCTACGTCGGTTTCGACCAGGGCGGCCTGCTGACCGAGAAGATCGTCAAGACCCCGCACTGCGTGCTGCTGCTCGACGAAGTCGAGAAGGCGCATCCGGACATCTTCAACATCCTGTTGCAGGTCATGGACCGCGGCACCCTGACCGACACCAACGGTCGCGAGGCCAACTTCAAGAACGTGGTGCTGGTGATGACGACCAACGCCGGCGCGGCCCAGGCCTCGCGGCGCTCGATCGGCTTCACCAAGCAGGACCATTCGACCGATGCGATGGAAGTGATCCGCAAGGGCTTCAGCCCGGAATTCCGCAACCGCCTCGATGCGGTGGTGCAGTTCCAGGCGCTGGGCTTCGATCACATCCTGCGCGTGGTCGACAAGTTCCTGATCGAGCTGGAAGCGCAGTTGCACGAGAAGAACGTGACCTTGACCGCGACGCCGACCGCACGCGACTGGCTGGCCCAGCACGGTTTCGACCCGCAAATGGGCGCACGTCCGATGGCGCGCGTGATCCAGGACAAGATCAAGCGCCCGCTCGCCGACGAGCTGTTGTTCGGCAAATTAGTCGGCGGCGGCCGGGTCACCATCGACGTGCGCGACGACGAGCTGATCGTCGACGCCCATGCCGAGCCGGAGCGCCTGCTGCCGGTCACGGTCTGATCGCGCAAGCGGTGAGGGCATAAAAAAGGCGGCCTTCGGGCCGCCTTTTCGTTTCTACGTGTCGGCGCCGCTCAGCGCACGCGGCGATAGCTCTGGTAGGCGGTCTCGTCGATCTTCTCGACCGACTCGATGTCGCAGAAATCGCGCTGGGTCTTGACTCGGGTGCCGCTCGGGCAGACGCGGCCCTTGGTCTTCTCCGCGCTGACCACGAGCTTCGGCGTGAAGCTCAGGTCGTAGCAACCCTTGCGTACGTTCAAACGGTAGTAATTGTCGGCATCCTTGACCAGGACGGCCTTCTCTCCGACACGCGACAACTGGGCCTCGGCGCCGAGATCGACGCAGGCGTCGATCGGATCCGCGAACGCGACGGTCGCGGAAAGGCAGAGCAGGGTGGCCAGAGCGGTCCTTGATAGCGGCAACATGGGGGCGTCCTAATTGAGCGAGCTCGGATTGAGCTGAGGCAAAGTTAGTCGCGTGGCGCCGCGCGCGAATCTGGAAGAAGTCGCTGTGACCTTCGTCACGGCATGACGTTTGGCATAAACGTTTTCGCCGCTTCGTGCATCCAGGTGTGTTCGTGATTCCTTTTCGATGGGCCGACGCAGCCGGCAGGCGCTGCGTTGCCTCTCAGTGCTCGTGTCGCGATCTGTGAGGCCGCATCGCACAATTGCCGCAGTGCAGCTCGAACGCACAGTGGACCCGATGCTAGCGTCGCCAGGCAACATCGGCAGGTTGCACCACACGCGCCTCGTCGCATCGTCGTCCGCCATCGAAGTTCGCTAGCGGGTTTCGCTGGTGATTCGCAGCAAGCGCCCATGGACGGCGAGCGCCGACGAATCTTCGTCGACTCAAGGAAGGAGTACCCGCATGAAGCTTCGCAAGTTCTCTCTCGCGGCCGTCGCCGCTTTCGCCTTCGGTTTTTCGGCCTGGGCCGTGGCGGGCATCTGGCCGGGTCCGTGCCAGGTGTGCCGCAACGCTTATCAGGCTTGCCAACTCGATCCCGATGCCGAGTGCGAAGCCGAATTCAGCCGTTGCCTGATCCAGGCCGGCTGTCCGCTGGAGTAGTCGCTGCGCTACCCGTTCTGTTTCACGCCGGTCGCAGCGGCAGCGATAGCTATGGCCCGCGAGGCTGCGAGCCGGCGCCCAAGACCACCGTCGTCCCACCCCGCCAAGGAAAGGAGCTCACTCATGCAACTGCGTCGTTTTTCGCTGGCCGCGATGGCCGCCTTCGCGTTCGCCAGCGCCGCATCGCTGACCGCGACCGCGGCCGATCCCTGCGATGGCTGCTGGCGCACCTACAACAAGTGCATCGAGGTCGGCAGCGACCCGGGCTACTGCGAGTACAGGGTCACGCAATGTCTGGCGCGCTACGGCTGCCCGGCACCGCCGTTCTAGGTCCCGAGCGCAGGCTTGCCGGTCTGGGCCAGGGCGCTCGCCATGGAGGCGGGCGGCGCAGGCCGCCCAGGCCGCGCGAGCAAGCAGGGTCTCAGCGAGGCCTCGCCGGCAAACCCGAGGCATGAAAAAGGCGGCCAATGCCGCCTTTTTTCAATAACTTACCGCGATTACTTCATGCGGTAGGTGATGCGACCCTTGGTGAGATCGTAGGGCGTCATTTCGACCTTGACCTTGTCGCCGGTCAGGATGCGAATGTAGTTCTTGCGCATGCGACCCGAGATATGGGCAATGATCTCGTGCCCGTTTTCGAGACGCACGCGGAACATGGTGTTCGGAAGAGTTTCCGCCACCGTGCCCTCGAATTCGATCACGTCATCTTTTGCCATGTGTTTCCTAGGGAGTCGCGAAAAGCGGGCGTCGCGCGCCCGCGAAGCCGCACATTCTGCCACGCCAGCGGCCTGGTAGCAAAAATCCGTTAATCGCGCCGCCCGCTGGGACTGGAGCCGGCAGCAAGACCGCTCGCGCTAGCGCTCCGCCAGGCGCGAGGCCGGCCAGTCGCCGAAGCGCTCGGTCCAGGGCTCGGCCGGTTCGGCGATGGCGGTGAGCGCGGCGACCTCGGCCAGGAAGGCCGCGCGCGGCATCGATCCGGCGCCGAGGCTGAGCAGGTGCGGGTTCTCGACCTGGCCGTCGAGCAGCGGCCAGCCCCATTCGTGCAGGCGATGGGCCAGCGCCGCGAGCGCGACCTTGGAGCCGCCGGAGCGGGCGCTGAACATGCTTTCGCCGAAGAACATGCGTCCGATCGCGACCCCGTAGATGCCGCCGGCCAGGCGTTCGCCGTCGTAGACCTCGACCGAATGGGCGTGGCCGAGCTCGTGCAGGCGCTGGTAGGCGGCGAGCATGTCCTCGGTGATCCAGGTGCCGTCCTGGTGCGGGCGCGGCGCCCGCGCGCAGGCAGCGACGACCTCGGCGAAGGCGGTGTCGGCGCGCACCGTCCAGTCGCAGTGGCGCAGGCTGCGGCGGAATTTCGACGGCAACCGCACGCCGTCGGTGCGGAACACGGTGCGCGGGTCCGGGCACCACCACAGCAGCGGATAGCCTTCCGACGGCCACGGGAACACGCCATGGCGGTAGGCATTGAGCAGCCGGCCCGGGCTGAGGTCGCCGCCCATCGCGAGCAGGCCGTCGGGTTGGCGCAGGGCGTGTTCGGGCGACGGGAACGGCGCATCGGGGTCGGGCGAGAGCAGGATCGGCAGCTGGCTCATGGGCCCGGCTCCGTGGCAGTGGCCTGAGTCTGCGCTTCGAGCGCCTTGAACGGCGTGTGCAGGGCCAGGGTGCGGGCGTACTGCCGCACCGAAGCCGCCTCGTCGCGGCACCAGGGCCGCAGGGCGCCGCGGAAGCCGGGGTCGGCGATCCAGTGGCGGCTGCGCACGAAGCTGGGCAGGAAGCCGCGCGCGAGCTTGTGCTCGCCCTGGGCGCCGGGCTCGAAACGGGTCAGGCCCTCGCGCAGGCAGTAGTCGATGCCCTGGTAGTAACAGGTCTCGAAATGCAGCCCGGGCAGGCCGACCTCGGCGCCCCAGTAGCGGCCGTACAAGGTGTCGCCACCGCGCAGGCACAGCGCGCCGGCGATCGCCTCGCCCTCGCGTTCGGCCAGGAAGATCACCAGCGACTGCGGCATGGTCCGCGCCAGGTGGCGCAGGAAGTCCAGGGTCAGCGCCGGGTGGTTGCCGTACTCGGCGAAGGTGGTCAGGTAGAAGCGGTGCATCGTCGCCAGGTCGGCGTCGCTGGCGTCGCGGCCTTCGACGATGCGGAAGCTGACCCCGGCGCGCGCGACCTTGGCGCGTTCCTGGCGGATGTTCTTGCGGTGCTTGTGGTCGAACGCGGCCAGGAACTGGTCGAAATCCTGCCAGCGCCGGCCCTGCGCATCGGCGTCGTTACGCCAGTGGTATTGCACGTCGATGCGTTGCAGCCAGTCGCCGCCGCAGGCTTCCTGCTCGAACGCGGCGTCTTCGTCGGCCTCGTGGAAGTTCACGTGCGCCGACGACAGGCCCTGGCGCTCGCACAACTGCGCCATCGCCGACAGCAACAACGGCCGCTGTGCGTCCTCGCGCGCGAGCAGGCGCGGCCCGGTCACCGGTGAGTAGGGCACCGCGGCCAGCCATTTCGGGAAGTAGTCGCGGCCGTGCTGGGCGTAGGCGTGAGCCCAGGCGTGATCGAACACGAACTCGCCGTGCGAGTTCTGCTTGAGGTAAGCCGGCATCGCCGCGATCAGTTCCTCGCCGTCCCACACGCTCAGGTGATGCGGGGCCCAGCCCCATTCTTCGCGCAGGCAGCCCTGCTGTTCGAGGCCGAGCAGGAAGGCGTGGGCGACGAAGGGATTGCGGCCGTCGTGCAGCGCATCCCATTGCGCGGACGCGACCTCGGACAGCGAGGCGAGCAGTCGGATCGACAGGGCGTCGGTGCTTGCGGTCACGGGCGGCGCGAGTCGCTATCGAGGGGCCCGCGCTCCGAGCGTAGCCGCGGGCGCGGGGGCCTTGCATGGGCGTCGTCGGGCGACGCCCGCAGGCGGGCGCCGGGTTCGCGGCCGATTCGCATCGATCCGCGACGCCCCGGCATCAGGCGTCCTTGTCGAGGAACTTCTCGGCGTCGAGGGCGGCCATGCAGCCGAAACCGGCCGAGGTGATGGCCTGGCGATAGACCTGGTCGGCGACGTCGCCGGCGGCGAACACGCCCGGCACCGAGGTCTGGGTGGCATTGCCGTCGAGGCCGGTCTGGATGGTCAGATAGCCGTTCTTCATCTCGAGCTGGCCTTCGAACAGGGTCGTGTTCGGGGTGTGGCCGATGGCGATGAAGAGGCCATGGATGGTCAGGTCGCGGGTCGAGCCGTCCTGCACCGACTTCACCCGCAGGCCGGTCACGCCGACGTCGTTGCCGAGCACTTCGTCGACGGTGTGGTGCCACACCGGTTCGATCTTGCCGGCCTGGATCTTGGCCTGCAGCTTGTCCTGCATGATCTTCTCGGCGCGCAGGGTGTCGCGGCGATGCACCAGATAGACCTTGCGCGCGATGTTGGACAGATACAGCGCTTCCTCGACCGCGGTGTTGCCGCCGCCGATCACCGCCACGTCCTGGTCCTTGTAGAAGAAGCCGTCGCAGGTCGCGCAGGCCGAAACGCCGCGGCCCTTGAAGGCGTCTTCCGACGGCAGGCCGAGGTACTTCGCGGTCGCGCCGGTGGCGATGATCAGCGCATCGGCGGTGTAGTCGCCGTTGTCGCCCTTGAGGCGGAACGGACGCTTGGACAGATCGGCGGTGTGGATGTGATCGAACACGACTTCGGTATCGAAGCGTTCAGCGTGCGCCTGCATGCGCGTCATCAGATCCGGGCCCATCAGGCCGTGCGCGTCGCCGGGCCAGTTGTCGACTTCGGTCGTGGTCATGAGCTGACCGCCCATTTGCAGGCCCGTGATCACCAGCGGCTTCAGGTTCGCGCGAGCGGCGTAGACGGCGGCAGTCCAGCCGGCCGGGCCGGAACCGAGAATGACGACACGGGAGTGCTTGGAAGGGGTCATGTATATAATCGCGGCAGTTGGGAGCGCGCTCTGCGCAGAATGAAACTCGACATTCCGGCCATACGCCGGCGTGTTGAAGTTTCAGGAGCAGGGCATAGCTTGGAGGCGGCGTCCCGGCAAAACAAGGCGTGTCGTGCGGACGCAACGTTGCGTCCCGCGAACCGCCCGTTGCCGGCTAACGCGGCGCTCGCCTGCGGGGTATCTATGCAGGCGCGGCTAGCAGGCGCGCCAAGTCGCGCAGCGCAGCCGCTTCGCCTTGGCCGCGGCACCGAATCGGCGCTTCACGAAATTGGTTTCACCAACACTCGCCTCAGCACCACCTTTCACCGCAACCGTTCCGACACCACACGACAACTTAGACAATCAGGCTTGGGGCGCCGCGCATGCGGCGTTTTTTCTGGGCCGCACTGGAGACAGCAATGCGTATCGGCGTACCGAAGGAAACCAAGACCCTCGAAGGGCGCGTCGCGCTCGTTCCCGCCGCGGCGGGCGATCTGGTCAAGCGCGGCCACGAGGTCTGGCTGGAACAGGACGCGGGCATCAAGAGCGGGTTCAAGGACTCCGATTACACCCGTCTGGGCGTGAAGATCGCCCCGGACGCGGCGGCGCTGTACGAAAAGGGCGAGCTGATCGTCAAGGTCAAGGAGCCGATCGCCGGCGACCTGCAGCACCTGCGCAAGGATCACCTGTTGTTCTGCTACCTGCACCTGGCCGCCGAGCCGGTGTTGACCAAGCAGTTGCTCGACATCGGCCTGACCGGCATCGCCTTCGAGACCGTCGAGCTGCCCAACGGCGACCTGCCGCTGCTGGCGCCGATGTCGATCATCGCCGGCAAGATCGGCGTCCAGGTCGGTACCCACCTGCTGCACCAGCCCATGAGCGGCAAGGGCAAGCTGCTCGGCGGCCTGCCGTCGACCGAGCGCGGCAAGGTCGTCGTGTTCGGTGCCGGCCAGGCCGGCGGCGCGTCGGCGGCGCTGGCCGCGGCCGGCGGCTCCAACGTGACCGTGTTCGAAATGCGCCAGGACCGCATGGACCAGATGATGCGCCTGGGCAACAACGTCACCGCGCTGTTCCCCTATGTCGACGTGGTCGCGCGCGAAGTGGCCTCGGCCGACCTGGTGATCGGTGCGGTGCTGGTGACCGGCGCGCGCGCGCCGCACGTGCTGACCCGCGACATGCTCAAGGGCATGGAAGACGGCAGCGTGGTGGTCGACATCTCGATCGACCAGGGCGGCTGCTTCGAGACCTCGCGTCCGACCACCTGGAAGGAACCGACCTACGTCGAAGAGGGCGTGACCCACTTCTGCGTGACCAACATGCCGGGCGCCGTGCCGCAGACCTCCTCGCAGGCGATCTGCGCGGCGATCCTGCCCTGGGTCAACAAGCTGGCCGCCGGCGCCGAATGGCGCAACAACCCGGCGCTGGTGCGCGGCATCAACGTCGAAGCGGGCCAGCTGATCCATCCGGCCCTGCAGGGCATGAAGCTGTAAGCGACTGACTGAGGGACGGCCTGACCGGCCGGGCGCGGGGAGGCGAGACATCGCCGCCGCTCGCCCGGGACCGGTTTGCGCCGGCGGAGCGGGGCGGTAAGGTGGGGCGGTGGCCGATCTCGGCGCCAGCGTCTCGCCGCCGCCCCGTTTTTCTTGCGGCGGTTTCGTTGGCCGGGGCGCGATTCCCGGCCGGACGACGATGCCGCGGTGGGCGTCGGCAGGAAAGCGCGGGTCGGCCCTGGGTGGGCGCCCAGCCGCTTTCTTTCCACTTCGCTCGATTCGGCTGTATATTCAACAACTAACAGTATCAACCTAAGGCAGCACATCACGGTGGCGCAAGCTCCCACAGCCAGTCGCAAGAAGGCCAAAGCGGCCGAGACCGAAAAGCGCCCGCCGTCGCCGCGACGTCAGCGGCTGATGCGCGACATCGTCCTGATCGTGATCGCGCCGCTGCTGCTGTATCTGCTGGCGAGCCTGGTGACGTTTTCGCCGGCCGATCCGGGTTGGTCGCATTCGGGCTCGATCACCGCGCCGCTGCACAACGTCGGCGGCCGCGTCGGCGCCTGGATCGCCGATGTGCTGCTGTACCTGTGCGGCTATGTCGCCTTCCTGCTGCCGATCATGCTCGGCGCGATCGCCTGGATCGCGCTGTTCGGCATGGACACCGACGGCGACGGCGAAGCCGACCTCGGTCCGGCGCTGCGCCTGATCGGCATCGTCGGTTTCCTGGTCTCGGCGACCGGCCTGCTGCAACTGCGTTTCGGCCCGGCCGAATATTTCTCCGCCGGCAGCGGCGGCATCCTCGGCCAGTTGGTCGGGCGTTCGCTGTATTCGGGCTTCGGTCCGGTCGGCGGCAATCTGTTCCTGCTCGCGCTGTTGCTGATTTCGGTGACCCTGGCCACCGGCATCTCCTGGTTCGCGGTCATGGACAAGCTGGGCCAGTGGACGATGGCCATGGGCCCGACCCTGAGCAAGCTGTTCCGCCGGGGCAGCCAGCAGGCGACCGAGTGGCGCCAGGCCCAGGTCATGCGCGAAGAGCGCGAGGAAGTGCGCAAGGTCGACACCGAGCTGCGCTCCAAGCGCGAGAAGGTGCGGATCGAGCCGCCGCCGGCACCGGTGGTGGAGAAGAGCGAACGCGCCAAGCGTGAAACCCAGATCCCGCTGTTCAACACCGGCGACGGCAGCGGCCTGCCGCCGCTGGCCCTGCTCGACGATCCCAAGCCGCAGCCCAAGGGCTACAGCGAAGAGACCCTGGAAACCCTGTCGCGGCAGATCGAATTCAAGCTCAAGGATTTCCGCATCGACGCCCAGGTCATGGGCGCCTACCCGGGGCCGGTCATCACCCGCTTCGAGGTGCAGCCGGCGCCCGGCGTCAAGGTCAGCCAGATCAGCTCGCTCGACAAGGACATCGCCCGCGGCCTGTCGGTCAAGTCGGTGCGCGTGGTCGACGTGATCCCCGGCAAGTCGGTGATCGGCCTGGAAACGCCGAACACCAGCCGCGAGATGATCTACCTGTCCGAGCTGCTGCGCTCGAAGGAATACGACAAGTCCGGCAGCCCGCTGACCCTGGCGCTGGGCAAGGACATCGCCGGTCGCCCGACCGTGGCCGACCTGGCGCGCATGCCGCACTTGCTCGTCGCCGGCACCACCGGTTCGGGCAAGTCGGTGGCGGTCAACGCGATGGTGCTGAGCCTGCTCTACAAAGCCTCCGCGAAGGAACTGCGGATGCTGATGATCGACCCGAAGATGCTCGAACTCTCGGTCTACGAGGGCATTCCGCACCTGCTGGCGCCGGTCGTCACCGACATGAAGGAAGCCGCCAACGGCCTGCGCTGGTGCGTGGCCGAGATGGAGCGCCGCTACAAGCTGATGTCGATGGTCGGCGTGCGCAACCTGGCCGGCTTCAACAAGAAGGTCCGCGACGCCGAGGAAGCGGGCCAGCCGATGATGGACCCGCTGTTCAAGCCCAACCCCGAGCTGGACGAAGCGCCGCGCCAGCTCGAGACCTTGCCGTTCATCGTCATCTTCATCGACGAATTCGCCGACATGATGATGATCGTCGGCAAGAAGGTCGAAGAGCTCATCGCCCGCCTGGCGCAGAAAGCGCGCGCCGCCGGCATCCACCTGATTCTCGCCACCCAGCGTCCCTCGGTCGACGTCATCACCGGCCTGATCAAGGCCAACATCCCGACCCGCATCGCCTTCCAGGTATCGAGCAAGATCGACTCGCGCACGATCCTGGATCAATCCGGCGCCGAGACCCTGCTCGGTCACGGCGACATGCTGTACCTGCCGCCCGGCACCGCCATGCCCGAGCGCGTCCACGGCGCGTTCGTCTCCGACGAGGAAGTGCATCGCGTGGTCGAACACCTCAAGCAGGTCGGCGGCCGCCCGGACTACATCGAAGGCGTGCTCGACGAAGTGCAGACGATGGGCGACGGCACCGTGGTCGGCGCGACCGGCCTGCCGGAAACCGCTAATGCCGGCGGCGACGAATCCGACCCGCTCTACGACGAGGCCGTGCGCATCGTCACCGAGACCCGTCGCGCCTCGATCTCGGGCGTGCAGCGCCGGCTCAAGATCGGCTACAACCGCGCCGCGCGCCTGATCGAGGCGATGGAAGCGGCCGGCATCGTCACCCCGCCCGAGCACAACGGCGACCGCAGCGTGTTGGCGCCGCCGCCGCCGAAGTAGCGCAAGCCTTAAACTGAACCGATTGTGCGCCGGGCCGGCTTTGGCGCGCGCCCGTTCAGTTTTTTGTTGTCAGACTCTGCGCAAGCGTTCTGGAGTATTCCGATGATTCGTACCATCAAATTCGCCGCGGCCGGCGCGATCGCCGCCGTACTGTTCTCGGCCAGCGCCTTCGCCGGCGCGCGCGACGACCTGGGCGCCTTCACCCGCGGCCTCAAGGGCCTCGACGGCCAGTTCGCCCAGCAGGTCTACGACGCCAACGGCAAGCTCAAGGAAACCTCGCAGGGCCAGGTGGCGCTGTCGGCGCCGCGCCTGTTCCGTTGGGAATACGTCAAACCGTATCCGCAGTTGATCGTCGCCGACGGCAAGAAGGTCTGGGTCTTTGAGCCCGACCTCAAGCAGGTCACGGTGCGTCCGCAGGGCGCCGAGGAACAGAACAGCCCGCTGGCCGCGCTGATCGACCCGACCCGCCTGGATGCGATGTTCGTGGTCAAGGACAACGGCAGCAACGGCGGCCTCAACTGGCTGTCGCTGCAGCCCAAGACCGACAACGACGCCAGCTTCCGCAGCGCCAAGCTCGGCTTCAACGCCAGCGGCCTGGCGAAAATGGAAATCGTCGACGCGCTGGGCCAGAAGACCGAGATCAGCTTCAGCGGCTGGAAGCGCAACCCGAGCTTCCCGGCGACCACGTTCAAGTACGCGCCGGCCAAGGGCGTGGACGTGATCGGCGAAGGTTGAGCCACACCGCGCGGCGAGGCCGCGCCGGGTAACAATGCGCTGCGCAATCACCGAAACGCGAGTCCCGACGGGGCTCGCGTTTTTCGTTTGTGTGTACCTTTGCGAGCGCCGATATCGCAAAGCGCGACCTCGATCAAATGCCGGCGTACTGCAGCGCTGTGTTTGTGAGCCGCGTCGCAGCGCATCGTCGCGATACGTCGCGCTATTCGCCGGGCCGGGCCGTACCGATCTGCGGCCGCGCCGCGTTGCACGCTGCCAGGCGTCACAGCACGAACCAAGGCGCCGCATGCCCCGACGCGATCGCGGTGGCATGCTCGCCGCGCTTCGCCCGGACCGAGGCGAGGCCGGCGCAGGAGCGAAGCTGGCCGCATGCGCGTGTTTCCTCCGCCAGCGACCCGACTGGAGTACGACCGCATGAAGCGTCTATCGTTATTGATCGCCTTGTTGCTGCCGACGATGGCGGCCGCCCAAGACCAGACCTTCGAGAAAGACAACGGCATCATCCGCATCCGGCTCAACGAAAAAGTCGCGCCGTTCCAGACCCGTTCGCCGATGATTACCGGCCTTTGGATCGCCGGTCGCCTGGCGGTGCCGCACGACAACGTCGGCGCCGATTTCCAGATGACCACGCGCAGCAGGGAGGGCAACGAGTACAACCCCACCCAGGGCGGCGACTGCACCGGCCGCACCTCGCTGCTGACCGGTTCGATCCCGAACTGGAGCGGCGCCCAGCTCGGCACGCCGGCCAGCCACGGCATCCTGCTCGGCATCGACCCCTTGCTCTACGACGAGCCGACGCTGTCCGGTACCTGTCGGGGCCGTCCGGCGCAGGTCGCGCCCTACGACATGGCGTTCGGCGTCACCCTCGGCGACGGCTTCGCCATGCCGCGCGAAGCCATGATGCTGGACATGTCGATCCGCAAGGATTTCTCGGGCGCGCAGAACCCGGTCAAGGCCTTGTCGGAGCTGCCGGTCGCGTTCGTCGACGTCAATTTCCTGCGTTACGCCTATTACAGCCTCAACGGTTCGCAGTTCCAGCGCTTCCAGCCGTCGACCACGCCCGGCCTCAGCCACGACATCAAGCAATGGCCCTGGAACGAGAATTACTACCAGAGCGGCCACGCCATCGCCTTGTGCGATCGCCCCGACATGGTCGAGCAGCCGAGCCAGGGCACCTGCATGGCGTTCTATTCGCACGAGCCGACGCTCGTCTACGCCAGCCGCCGCCAGGGCGCGCCCTACGAACTCGGGCTGATGTCGATGCTCGGCGACGACGATTTCTCGACCGAGATCGTCGGCACCGAGTGGCATACCGCGCGTCGGCTGGTGGCGGTGGGGCACCTGACTTCGGTGGCGGCGGTGATCGCGCACGCCGAGCAGCATGTCCCGGCCTCGTCGTGGGCACAGTGGTAAGCGCCCGGACGGGTTGATCCGATCTCGATGCGGGTCGTCCCGATGGTCGCAGTCGGCGGCCGCCAACGCGAGCCCTGCGGGGCTCGCGTTTTTTGCCGCTGCGAATAGAGCGAATGCGTCGAGCCTAACTTGCCGTGTCGTGCACGGCGTAGCGCAGCTACAGCGTCTTTTCGTAACGGATCGTGGTCAGGCCGCTGTTCCATTCCTCGTCGGGATAACGCGCCGTCTCGCGATAGCCCAAGGCCAGGTACAAGGCCTGGCTGCCGGTATTGAAGGTGTCGGTTTCCAGGCTCGCGGTCACGAGGCCGTCTGCGCGCATCGCCGTCTCCAGCGTGGCCATCAGCTGCCTGGCCACGCCGGCGTGCCGGGGCGGTCACGTGCAGAGCCCCGACGAAACCGCCGGCGCGGTGGGCGAAGCCGGCCAGGCGTCCATCGAGTTCGGCGACCACGAAGCGGCCCAGGTGCGTGTCGACGAAGCGTTCGGTACCGCCGCCGTTGCGATAAGCGGCGATCGCCTGCGCAGTGAGTTGCGGGCGCCAGGTGTCGACGAAGGTTTCCTCGAGAAGGGCGAGTACGGCGGCGCGGTCGTCCGAGCGTGCCGGGCGGATCCGAAGCAGGGCTTTGCTCATTGATGTGCGGCGACGCTGCCTGGCAGCGTCGGGTGCTTGATGCCGATAGATCGCTCATTGTGCTGTCGCGATGCATCGACAGGAATGGCGCGATCGGTCCTTAGCGCAGTGGTTCGAGCGGCCTCAGCTCGATGCCGGCGCCTGCTCCGGGAACCACTCCGCGCGCGCCAGCCAACCGGCCAGGAAGCGCTGCAACACCGGATGCGCGGCGGCGAGGTTGCGGTAGTAGTCGATGCGGCCCTGGCGATAGCGCGGGTACAGCGCCGCCTGATCGGCGGCCTGCAACGCCGCGGCCGTGTCCGGGCCGAACCGGCCGTCGGCCGTCACCGGCGGGCCGAGCAGGGTCTGCAACAGCAGCACCGCATGGAAGCCGGCGTTGACCTGGAAATCGAACAAGTCCTCGGCCAGGCACTGCAGGCCGATCGCGTCGCATTGGAGCGGGTCCCAGTACAAGGTCTTGTAGAGGATCGCCGCCTGGCCGTTGCTCAGTGCCTTGAGGTTGTCGAGGGTGGGCGCGATGCCGAGCAGTGCCTGTGCATGCGCCTGGAAGGTCGCCAGGGTGATGCCCTTGTTGGTCGCGCCGCCCGGATCGGCCGGGTCGTCGACGTAGCCGCCCTCGAACTTCAGCAGTTGCGGGAAAAACGCGTTGAAATCCGCCATCGCGATGCTCGCTGTGTAGGTGGATGGAGTTCCGGCGTACCGGGTTCGTGAACAAGAACGTCGCCGGGGCAGGGCTGTGAGCGGCTGCCAGCGCAGGCCCGGTCGCGGATCCTACTCACTCGCCGTCGCGGCTGCCGCTACGTTCGCTTCCGGTTTCGGTTCCGGCTTACCGGGCGGTTTGCGAAATCCCGCTGGATCAAGGGCTTGCACGCCAGCCCGGCTCGCCTTCGCCACGATCTTGCTATCGTGTCGGACCGCCCTACACCGGAACCCGTTCGCCCCGTGGCCCGCCGCAACGCCTCTTCCTCCGCTAACGATCGCGACCTGTTGAGCGTGGATCGCGACGGCCTGCGCCCGCTCGCCGAACGCATGCGTCCGCGCGCGCTCGACGAGATGGTCGGCCAGCGCCGCCTGCTCGCGCCGGGTTCGGCGCTGCGTCGCGCGGTCGAGTCCGGGCGGGTGCACTCGATGATCCTGTGGGGGCCGCCGGGCTGCGGCAAGACCACCCTGGCGCTGCTGCTGGCGCGCTACGCCGATGCCGAGTTCAAGGCGATCTCGGCGGTGCTGTCGGGCCTGCCGGAAGTGCGCCAGGTGCTGGCCGAGGCCGCCCACCGGTTCGCCGACGGCCGCCGCACCGTGCTGTTCGTCGACGAGGTGCATCGCTTCAACAAGAACCAGCAGGATGCGTTCCTGCCGCACATCGAGCGCGGCACCATCCTGTTCGTCGGCGCCACCACCGAAAACCCGTCGTTCGAGCTCAACTCGGCCTTGCTGTCGCGCTGCCGCGTGCACGTGATGGAATCGGTCTCGCCCGAGGACATTCGCCAGACCCTGCGCCGCGCGCTCGAGGACGAGGAGCGCGGCCTGGGCGGGCAGTCGATCCAGGTCGGCGACGAACTGCTGTTGCAGATCGCCACCGCCGCCGACGGCGACGTGCGCCGCGCCCTGACCCTGCTGGAGATCGCCGCCGAACTGTCGCAGGACGAAGACGGCCTGATCACCGAGGCCACCCTGGCCCAGGTGCTGGCCGACCGCACGCGCCGCTTCGACAAGGGCGGCGACCAGTTCTATGACCAGATCTCGGCGCTGCACAAATCCGTGCGCAGCTCCAACCCGGATGCGGCGCTGTACTGGTTCGCGCGCATGCTCGACGGCGGCTGCGACCCGCATTACCTGGCGCGCCGGATCGTGCGCATGGCGGTCGAGGACATCGGCCTGGCCGATCCGCGCGCCCAGCAGATGGCGGTCGACGCCTGGGACACTTACGACCGGCTCGGCAGCCCCGAAGGCGACCTGGCCCTGGCCCAGGTGGTGATCTACCTGGCGAGCACGGCCAAATCGAATGCGGCCTATGCGGCCTTCAACGCGGCCAAGAGCGATGTCGGCCAGTACGGCACGCAAGACGTGCCGATGCACCTGCGCAATGCGCCGACCAAGCTCATGGAACGCCTGGGTTACGCCAAGGGCTATCAGTACGACCACGACGCGGACGGCGGCATCGCCCTCGACCAGACCGGCTTTCCCGAGGCGATGGGCGAACGGGTGTATTACGAGCCGGTCGCGCGCGGCCTGGAGATCAAGCTGGGCGAGAAACTCGCGCGTCTGCGCGCGCTGCGTGCGCAGGCGCGCGGCGAGGGCGACGGGCACGGCGAAGGCGAAGGCGGCTGAGGCGAGGGCGGCCGGCGAGGACATACCCGAACACGGCGGCCGCTCAGGCCGGCCGCGACGGGTCGGACGCTCAGATTCAGACGGCAGGCGGGCAGGCGGCTACACGCCGGCGCATAACGGGAGATGGCAACGGTGTTGGCTTCGTTCTTCGCAATCGGCCTCGGCGCCGCGATCGGCGCCTGGGCGCGCTGGGGCCTGGGCCTGTGGCTCAATCCGAGCCATGCCAGCCTGCCCTTGGGCACCCTGGCGGCGAACCTGATCGGCGGCTACGGCATCGGTCTGGCCGTGGCCTGGTTCTCGCAACACCCCGCGATCGCGCCGGAGTGGCGCTTGTTCGTCATCACCGGCCTACTCGGCGGGCTGACCACGTTTTCGACCTTCTCGGCCGAAGTCGTGCACTTGCTGGGGCGACAGCAGTTCGGCTGGGCCTTCGGCGTGGCTGCGTTGCACATGCTGGGCTCGTTCGCGATGACCGCGGCCGGCATCGCCAGCGTGCAGGCCTGGGGTCGTGCTGGCTGAGCGGCGCTGGTCGAGCCGGGCCGTGCCCGCAGAGCGGCCGCCCGCCATCACTCGATGGGCGGCGGGACCGGACGACGCGACATGCGCAGCACGTCGTCGCTCGGCGCGGCGACCTTGTTGGCCAGGACCTGCTGCAGGGATTCGACCTCGGCCCAGACCATGTGCTGCAGCGCCTGCAACAAGGTCATGCCGGCATTCGACAGGATCAGGCGGCCGTCGTGGCTCAGGGCCAGCCCATCCTCGATCAATGCATGCTTCATGTGACTGGTTTCCGGTTGCACCCCGCGTTGCAACCCCACTAGAACGCTCAACAGAGCGTGTTCCCGCAATGACACCTTGAACAAAGCGCTTCCCCTCTCTGCACCCGGCACGTATGGCTTGTATGTGCCGGCAATCACGATATGGGATCGGACGTGATGACAGCTTTGACAGGCATCGGTGCACCTGAAAGTTGCTTTCGGCCGGCGCCGGGCGGCCTGGGGCGAAGGGGCCGGCCGGTGGCCGGGAGGCGCCGCCGAGCGCGGCCGGCCCCGTTGTAACTGTCATGGCGATGCGGCATCGTCGCCGCACCCGCCGGGTCGGCGGGCACACCACAGATTCGGGACTTCCATGCTGATCTACGACAAAGTCGTGCCGCTGAACCGCCACACCCATCGCCGCCTGCGTCTGCGTTCGTCCTCGCACAACGCCCGCTTCGCCTCGGGTCTCAACTCGGTGCCATTGACCACGGTCGAGTTCCTGCAGGCCGCCTGCGAATACGCCATCGTGTTCGCCAAGCTCGAAAGCGGCGATTTCCTGCCGGCGATCATGGTCGGCCTGCGCAACGAAGAGAACCTCTACGTCGGCGAAGACGCGCGCTGGAAGCGCGGCTACGTACCGGCGTTCCTGCGCCAGTATCCCTTCATCCTCACCGAAGACCGCGCCAACAACACGATGACGGTCTGCATCGACATGGGCTACGACGGCCTGTCGGAAGAAGAGGGCGAGCCGCTGTTCCAGGAGAACGGCGAGGACAGCGAAAACCTCGCCCGGGCGATGGGCTTCATGTCGAGTTACCACGACGAGTTCAGGCGCACTGCGGCGTTCACCGCCAAGCTCAAGGAACTCGACCTGCTGGAGCAGCGGGTGATTCGTTTCGGCGGCGAAGGCGAGCCGCAGCGCGAACTCGGCGGCGTCTACGTCGTGTCGGAAGAGCGTCTGTTCAAGCTCGGCGACGCGCTGATCCCGGAGTTGCTGCGTTCCGGCGCGCTAGGGCTCATCTATACCCATCTGACTTCGATGCAGAACCTCGACCGGCTTTCGGCCTTGGCGCAGGAAGCGCAGAGCAAGACGGCGACGACGAACTGAGTCGCGCCATGCCGGCGGGCGCCGACCCGGCCCCGCCGTCGCCTCTCGGGTGCGCGCTCCGTATCGGGTCGACCTGATACGCGCGCCTCGATAGGCAAACACCGCCGTCTGCGCGGCAGTGCGCAGGCGGCGCGTCGGGATCGATCCTGCGATGCCGCGACGGCGAACCCGCTCGGTGGTTCGCGCAATACCGCCATGACGATGGTCTCGATCGTCGCTGCCGCCGCCGATCATCGACCGAATGCGCGCGCAAGCGCGGACGCGGCGCTACTCGATTGTCATATCTGCGATCGCTGCGACGAGCGCGATCGTGTTGCGGCCTTGCAACGAATCCTCGCCGGGTACTGGTGCGGCAATGCGTCGAAATGCAATTCGCAGCGGTGGATGCGCATCGGCGGATGAGCGACGCGATCGACCGTCGTCCCGCGAAGGCGGGGATCGAGAGACTTCAAAGCTAGGGCTCTGTTGCGATGCAGACCGCGCGCCGTCGACAGAGCGGCAGGCACCACTCGAAGCTGCGTATTTTCTTACCTGTATGAGACGACTCATCTTCGTATGAGATGACGACCGGCTCGCAGCGACACGCCGATGTCATCGCGGCGTCTTTGTGATCGAACGCACCGAAGTGCGATGGCGACGTGACGACGATCGTGTGCCTTGTCATGCATCGGTTCAAACACCGTCACACAGCACGCCTACCTTTGCGCGGTCTGCCGACCGACCTACGGAACGGCGCTACAGGGATGGTTGCGGGTCGATGCATCTACGTCTTATCGCGACCGTCGGTCTGAGTCTGCTCGGGTCGACGAGTCTTCATGCGCAGGACTTTCAAGCGCATGACACTCAGGCTCAGACCAAAGCCGATGCCGGCGTCGCTCACTTCGACGTCATGGCCTATCAGGTGATCGGCAACTCGACCCTGCGCAATCTCGACATCGAGAAAGCGGTATACCCCTATCTCGGCCCGCAGCGCAGCGAACAGGACGTGGAAGCCGCGCGCGCCGCCTTGCAGGCGCTGTACGACAAGAGCGGCTATCCGACCGTCAGCGTCGTCATTCCCGAGCAGGACGCTTCGACCGGCCTGGTCACCCTGCAGGTCAACGAACAGAAGGTCGGGCGCTTGCGCGTCAACGGCGCGGACTACTTCTCGCCCGACGATATCGAGCGCGCGGCGCCGTCGCTCGCCGAAGGCGCCGTGCCCAACTTCAAGGACGTGCAGCGCGACATCGTCGCCTTGAACCAATGGCCGGACCGTCGCGTCACGCCCGAGGTCAAGGCCGGCGCGACGCCGAACACGGTCGACGTCGATCTCAACGTCGAAGACACCTTGCCGCTGCACGGCTCGCTCGAACTCAACAACCGCAACAGCTCGGGCACGACCGAACAACGCCTGTCGGCGAGCCTGCGTTACGACAATCTGTGGCAACGCGGCCACAGCATCAGCCTGTCGGGCCAGGTCGCGCCGCAACGCCGCGAAGACGCCGAGGTGGTCTCGGCTTCCTACCTGGCGCGCTTCGGTCCCTCGCCCTGGTCCTTGCTCGGCTACGCGGTGCGCAGCAAGAGCGACATCGCCGTGGTCGGCGATCTCAACGTGATCGGCAACGGCACCCTGGTCGGGTTGCGCCTGATGCGCGCGTTCGAGCCCGGCGAAGGTTTCTTCCATTCGCTGAGCCTCGGCCTGGACTACAAGGACTTCAAGGAAAATCTGGTCCAGGGCGCCGACCGCGGTTCGGTGCCGATCGAGTACTACCCGCTCAGCCTCAACTACAACGCCGATTGGGTGAAAGAGCGTTCGCTGAGCGACCTGGCGTTCTCGGCGGTGTTCAACCTGCGCGGCGTCGGCGACGACCGCGCCGCCTTCGACGCCAAGCGCTATCAGGCGCAGCCGAATTTCTTTTACCTGCGCGGTTCCGGTTCGCGCACCTGGAAGTTCGCCGGCGATGCCCAGCTGATGCTGCGCCTGCAGGGCCAGTTCGCCGCCGAACCGCTGATCAGCAACGAGCAATTCAGCATCGGCGGCCTCGACAGCGTGCGCGGCTATTACGAATCCGAGTCGCTCGGCGACCTCGGCGCGGTCGCGCAGTTGGAAGCGCGCACGCCGTCGTTCGCCGATGCGCTCGGCTCGGGCTTCGAGGAACTGCGCCTGCGCGCCTTCGTCGACGCCGGCTATGCGCGCATCAACGATCCGCTGCCCGAACAGACCCGCAGCGAAACCCTGATCAGCGCCGGCGTCGGCGCTTCGCTGAAGGCGTTCGGCCATCTCAACGGCTCCATCGACGTGGCGCGGCCCTTGTCGAACCCGGGCGGCGGCAAGGACGACCGCGACAGCGTCGAAGTGGGTTTCCGGGTGTGGGGCGAATTCTAGACGAAAGCGCGCGGGCCCGGCCGGGATGGCGCCGGGCCCGCGGACGCGAGATGGCAACCGAACGGGCCCGCGATGGGCAGGCCGCTGTAAGCGCCGGACCGAACTACTACTTCTGGGGGTGTGTCGTGAATCGATTGAGGGTGTTGCTTGCTGCCGTGTTGCTGCTGTCTTCGTTGCCGGCGATGGCGGCGTCGTGGTGGGACGGTCATTGGAACTATCGGGCCAAGGTCGATCTCAATTCCACCTCGGCCGGTGCGGCGATGACCGCGCCGGGCGGGCGTAGCCAGGTGCTGGTGCGCCTGCATGCGGGCAATTTCAATTTTGCCGATGCCAAGGAAGACGGCAGCGACGTGCGCTTCATCGCCGCCGACGACCGCACGCCGCTCAAGTATCACTTCGAGAAGTACGACGGCCTGGTCGACCAGGTCGCGTTGGCCTGGGTCGATCTGCCGAACCTCGAAGCCAATGCGGTGTCGTCGCTGTACGTCTATTTCGGCAACACCGAGGCCACGCCGGGCAGCGACGCGCATGGCAGCTACGACGCCGACAGCATCGCGGTCTACCACTTCGCCAACCAGGGCGCGGCCGGCGGCGACCAGACCGCCTACGCCAACAACGCCCAGGCGCCGCTGACTCTGGCCGAAGCGGCCTTGATCGGCGCCGGCCTGCAGTTGAACGGACAGGCGCCGGTGACAGTGCCGGCGTCGTCGTCCCTGAACTTCGCCGCGGCCCAGCCCTTGACCCTGTCGATGTGGATCAAACCGGCGACGGCCAACGCCGACGGCGTCATCGCCTCCTTGCCCGGCGCCTTGACTTTGTTGCTGGATGCCGGTGTGGTCTACGCCGAAACCGCCGATGGCGCGCGTACCTCGGCGGGCGCCGCATTGAACGGCGACGGCTGGGCGCACGTGGCGGTGCGGGCCGGCGAGGGCAAGCTTGCGGTCTACGTCAACGGCAGGCCGGCCGGCGAAGTCGCGGCGGCTGTGCCGGCGGTGAGCCGTGGCCTGCTGATCGGCGGCGAACCCGCGGGTGCCTCGGCGCGTCCCGGCTTCATCGGCCTGATCGACGAACTTGAATTGTCCAAGGTCGCGCGACCGGTCGGCCTGATCGAAGCGGCGGCCCGCAGCCAGGGCCTGGATGCGCGCTTGCTGACTTTCCAGCCGGTCGAACAGCATTCCGGCGACGGCGGCCATAACTATTTCGGCATCCTGTTCAGCGCGCTGACCGTCGATGCCTGGATCGTCATCGTGATCCTCGGCTTCATGGCCGCGATCAGCTGGTGGGTGATGATCGGCAAGGGCCTGTTCGTCAACGCCACGTCCAAGGCGAACGAACGCTTCCTGCAGGCCTTCCGCAAGCAGGCCGGCGAGTATCCGCTGCACGATCCGTCCTGGCTGCAGGCCGGCGAGGGCGACGGCCCGCTCAACGGCCGTCATTCCAATCTCGCGCGCTTGCTGGCGATCGGCCTGGACGAGCTGCGCAACCGCGTCGCCGCCGCCGGCGGGCGCTCGGTGGTGCGGCCGCAGTCGATCGCCGCGATCCGCTCGGCGCTCGACGCTGCCGCGGTACGCGAAGGCCAGCGCCTCAACAAGCTGATGGTGTTGTTGACCATCGCCATCTCCGGCGGCCCGTTCCTGGGCCTGCTCGGCACCGTGGTCGGCGTGATGATCACCTTCGCCGCGGTCGCCGCCGCCGGCGACGTCAACATCAACGCGATCGCGCCCGGCATCGCCGCGGCCCTGCTGGCGACCGTGGCCGGCCTGGCCGTCGCGATCCCGGCGCTGTTCGGCTACAACTATCTGCTGAGCCGCACCGAGGCGATCGGCGCGGACATGCAGGTGTTCGTCGACGAACTCGAAAAGCGCATCGCCGAGGACTACGCAGGCGACGCCCCGCTGCCGGCGCATCTGTCGCGCAGCGTGTCGACGGAGTCGCTGCCGTGAAGGTGCAGGGCAAAAAACCGTACGACGACATCAACATCACGCCGATGCTCGATCTGGCTTACGTGCTGTTGGTGATCTTCATCATCATGACCACCGCGGCGGTGCAGGGCATCAAGGTCGATCTGCCCAAGGCCAGCGCCAGCCAACCGTTGTCGGAACCCAAGACCAAGGTCATCGCCATCGACAACGCCGGCCAGGTCAGCATCGACGCGGTGCCGGTCAGCATGAGCGAGCTCGAACAGCAATTGCGCAACGCGCTGGCGAACGACGCCGAGTTGCCGGTGATCCTGCGCGGCGACCGCGCCGTGCAGTACGAAAAAGTCATGGCGGTGCTGGACCTGTGCAGCAAGCTCGGCATCTCCTCGATCGGGCTGGCGTCGCAGCGTCAGGCCGCCGGCTGAGCGCGCGGGGACGATCGACGTGAGCGCGCCGAATTCCTATCCGCAAACTTCGCGACTGTCGCGGGCGCTCGGCCTGGTCGGCGCGCTCGGCGTGGTCGCGGTGATCGCGTGGCTGGCCTGGTCGCTGATGCAGGACGGCGCGCCGGTCAACAAGCGCATGCCGCCGCGGGTGACCCAGGTGATCCTGCCGCCTCCGCCACCGCCGCCCCCTCCGCCGCAGCAGGAACAGGTGCCGGAAGAACCCGAGATGGTCGAGAACACGCCGTTCGAGGCGCTGGATACGCCGAAGGAAGATTCGCCGGAACCGCCCGGCGATCCGCTGACCGCCGAAGCCGGGCCGGGAGCGAACGAATTCGGCCTGCAGCCGGGCAACGGTGGCGGCACCCGCATCGGCGGCAAGGGCGGTGGCGGCAACCCTTATGCGGGTTATGCGTCGCTGGTACAGCGCAGCGTGCAGCAATACCTGCAGCGCGACGACAAGACCCGCAAAGGCCGCTACTCGGCGACGGTGGCGATGTGGCTCGATGCCGACGGCACCATCCGCCGCTCGCAGGTGATCGGCTCCACCGGCAAGCCCGAACTCGACGCCGCCATCGTCCAGGCACTGCAAGGCCGGGCCTTGCCGCAGCCGCCGCCGGCCGAGATGCCGCAACCCATCAACTTGCGCATCGGTGCGGTCGCGCCGGGCTAGCGCCGCGCCAGCGCCCGCCGCCGATCCGAGCGAACGCTTTCGACTCCACAGGAATTCGTCCATGACCGCAGCACCCACCGTACGATCCCGCGCTCCGCAGCGCTTCCGCCTGGGCGCGCTGACGCTGGCGCTGGCCTGCTCGTGCGCCGGCCCGGCGCTGGCGCAGAACCCGCCGCCGGACGCCTCGAAGATCAGCCCCGAGATGACGCTGAAACTGATCGATCTGTTGGTCGCCAAGGGCGTGTTGACCCGCGGCCAGGCCGACGACCTGATCCGCGAGACCAGCGCGTCCGCGGCGGCGACGGCGCGTGCGCCGGCCTACCAGACCCAGCCCGGTGCGGTCGTGGTGCCCTACGTGCCCGAGCTGGTGCGCCAGCAGATCAAGGACGAGTTGCGCGCGGAAGTCGTGCAGCAGGCCAAGGCCGAAGGTTGGGCGGCGCCGAACGCTTTGCCGGAATGGACGCAGCGTATCAGCGTCTACGGCGATCTGCGCGCGCGCGCCGAGGATGTGCTCAACGACGGCGAGAACTATCAGGAGTTCCCCAATTTCGCCGCGCTCAACGCCGGCTCCGGCTACGACGTCACCGATCCGCTCAGCAATCCTGTGCCGACCGTCAACACCACCAAGAATCGCGGTCGCATGCGCCTGCGCGCGCGCCTCGGCGTGCACGCCCAGATCGCCGACTGGATCGAGGCCGACCTGCGTCTGGCGACCGGCAGCGACCGCAGCCCGGTCTCGACCAACCAGACCCTCGGCGCCGGCGGCAATCTGTCCAAGTATTCGCTGTGGCTCGACCGCGCCTACCTGCGCCTGAAACCGAGCGACTGGTTGACCGCCGACATCGGCCGCGCGCCGAACCCGTTCTGGAGCAGCGACCTGCTGTTCGACCACGACCTGAGTTTCGACGGCGTGGCGGTCAGGACCGAGTTCGACCTCGATCCGGACTTCCGCCCCTACGTCAATGTCGGCGCGTTCCCGATCTTCAATACCGATTTCGATTTCGGTTCGACCCAGCGCGTCGACAAGGCCAGCAGCCGCGACAAATGGCTGTACGGCGTGCAGGCCGGCGCCGACTGGAAGTTCAACGACGACGTCTCGCTGAAGTTCGGCCTCGGCTATTTCCTGTTCGACAAGATCAACGGCGAACGCTCCACGCCTTGCCTGGCGCCGTCGAGCAAGGACGTCTGCGATACCGACCTGTCGCGCCCGCAATTCCAGCAGTTCGGCAACACCATGTTCGCGATCCGCGACATCGTGCCGGCCTCGGGTGCGCCGGACGGCCCGCAGCTGCAGTACTTCGGCTATGCCAGCGAGTTCGGCGTGGCCAACCTGCATGCGGCGCTGGAGATCGCCAGCTTCGACCCGGTCAAGGTGGTGATCGAGGCCGACGTGGTCAAGAACCTCAAGTACGACGGCAAGCGCATCCGCGCGCTCGGCCCGCTCAACAACTTCAAGCCGAACCTGGAGCCGCTGCAGCACGACGGCGGCGACAGCGGCTACTACGTCAACCTGCTGGTCGGCCAGCCGAAGATCGCCAAGGCCTGGGACTGGAACGCCAGCATCGGCTACAAACGCCTGGAGTCCGACGCCGTGCCGGATGCGTTCACCGACTCGGACTTCCATCTCGGCGGCACCAACGCGCGCGGTTTCATCGTCGGCGGCGCCCTCGGACTGGCGCGCAATACCTGGCTCGGCCTGCGTTGGCTCAGCGCCAACGAAGTCACCGGCGCGCCGTATTCGGTCGATGTGGTCCAGCTCGATCTGGGCACGGAGTTTTGAGCATGAGCCTGCGAATCTCCGCCTGCGCCCTGCGCAGCGCCCCCTTGCTGGCGGCTTTGTGGTTCGCCGCCTCCGGAGCGCATGCGCAAACCGCGAACGAAACCCGCCTGCGCGAAGCGCTGCGCGAGACCGGCGCGCGCCTGCGCAGCGCCGAAGCCGCCTTGGCGGCGCAGCAGGCGGCGACCGCCGCTGCCGAACGCGAACGCGACGCCCTCAAGGCCCAGGCCGGCAAGAGCGCGGTGCGCGACGACGGCGCCCGCGTGGCGGCGCTGCAACGCCAGCTCGGTCAAGCCAGCAGCGCGTCCGAACAGGCGCGGGCGAACGCACAGAAATGGCAGGCCGCGCAGCAGCAGGCGGCCCAGCTCGCACAGCAGAAGGACGGCGAACGCGCCGCGCTCGCGACCAGGCTGGAAGCGGCCGAAGCGCAGGCCGTGCGCTGCGCGGCAGACAGCGAGGCCTTGTACGCGACCGGGCAGGAAATCGCCGGTTTGTACCGCGATCCGCAGTTCATCGATTTCGTCCGCGACCGCGGCTTCGAACCGCTCGGCCTCGACCGGGTCAAGCACGAGAACCGGGTTCGCGCCCTCGAAGACAAACTCGCCGAACAGGGCGAGCAAGCCGCGCGGTGCCGCAACGGCGAAGCCGGCACGCGCACGGCCGGTTCCTGAGCGATGCGCCGGCGCGCCCTCGTCGTCGTGTTCGCGCTGGGCGCCGCGGCCAGCGCCGTGGCGCAACCGCGCCGTCTGCCGGCGTCGGCGCCGCCGCCGCCGTGCGTGCAGGTGCGCATCGGCCACGACGAAGCCGGCCGCTGGTCCTGTCTCAACCAGGCCATGCAGGCCGAAGTGGCGAAGGTCGCGCCGGTCGTCAACACCGATCACCCCGGCGACGCCTTGGCCCCGATCGGCAAGGGCCTGGCGACGCCGGCCGCGACCCGGCAACGCCTCGGCAATCAATACGGCAAATCGATCGTCCCGCAGCGTCCCCCGCAACAATTCCCGTCGCCCGGCCTCGGCCCGGTGCGCTGACCTCGTCATGAGTGCGGACCCGACCAGCGTCGAAGCAAGAGCAAATCCCCCGCGTCCGCTACGCGGCCGCCGCCCCCTTTTGCAAAGGGGGCAAGCGGCTTCTCGCGATTTCCACTCAGCTGCTTCGTACGTCGCGATCTCGGCCGCTTCGTGCATCGGGGGTTCCGCTGTTCGGTACCTCGCAAGCTCGGCCATTCCCCCCTTTGAAAAAGAGGGTAGGGGGGATTTGCTCGCGCCGCCAAAGCAAATCCCCCGCGTCCGCTACGCGGCCGCCGCCCCCTTTTGCAAAGAGGGCAAGCGACTTCTTGCGATTTCCACTCAGCTGCTTCGTACGTCGCGATCTCGGCCGCTTCGTGCATCGCGGGTTCCGTTGTTCGGTACCTCGCAAGCTCGGCTGTTCCCCCCTTTGCAAAAGGGGGGCAGGGGGGGATTTGCTCCCGCCGCCAAAGCAAATCCCCCGCGTCCGCTACGCAGCCGCCGCTTCCTTTCGGAAAGCGGGCAAACCTCCTCTCTCCAGCGCATCGCTTCGACCGGCGCGCCCACCGTTACACCGTCGCGTCGAACGAAAAGGAATCCGTCATGACCCGCAAGCCCGCCGTCCGCCGTTGTGTCCGCAGTCCCTTGCGCCTGCTGGCGCTCAGCGCCGCGATCTCCGCGGCCTTGATCGGCGCGCCGGCGCAGGCCGACCCGAATCCGTTCGCGCGGCGCGGCATCGATCCGGCGGCGCAGGCGGCGCGTTCGGTGCAGCAGCAGGGGCTGCAATCGGTGCGTGCGCAACAGACCGCGCAGAAGTCGCTGGCGGCGTTCACCCGCGCCTCGCAGGTGCGCGGCGTGCTCGATGCCGCCCAGGCCGCGGCGCGGGCGGCGGCGCAGACCGGTAACGAGGTGCCCAACGGCCTGGTCCAGGACGGGCTCAAGATCGCCGCGGGCGTCAAGATCGAACCCGGGGCGATCCTCGCCAACGATCCGCGCCTGGGCCAATCCAAGCTGTGGCTCGGGGCCAAGGCGCCGACCCAGCGCAACGACGCCGGCGACGTCACCGTCACCATCGAACAGACCCAGAAGAAGGCGATCCTGAGCTGGGAAAGCTTCAACGTAGGCAAACGCACGACGGTGCATTTCGACCAGCGCGCCGGCAACCAGGCCAACGGCAACGACTGGATCGCGCTCAACCGCGTCGACGACCCGAGCGGTCGCCCGAGCCAGATCTTCGGCCGCATCCGCGCCGAAGGCAGCGTCTATCTGCTCAATCGCAATGGCGTGTTGTTCGGCGCCGGCGCCCAAGTCAATACGCGCTCGTTGATCGCCTCGTCGTTGAACCTGTTCGACAACGACGTCGCCAAGAGCAACCGCGTGTTCATCGCCGAGGGCGTGCGCCGCGCCAACGCCGGCACGCTCGACGCGACGGTGTTGACCTCGGGCTTGGCCGACGTCCAATCCGGTTCCAGCGCCCCTCCGCCGGCGCGCCCGGGCGACATCCGCATCGAGGCGGGCGCGACCATCCAGACCGCGTCGGGCGGTTATTCGCTGATCGCTGCGCCGAACGTCGCCAATGCCGGCAGCGTGCTGGCCCAGGACGGCCAGGCCCAACTCGCTGCCGTGCTCGGCGCGCGTGCGCCGACCGGCGCGGCCGGCGCCGACAATCGCCTGTCGCTGAACTACGGCCTGATCGGCGCCGCGGTGAGCCTGGATCCGCAGGCCAGCGGCTACGGCCGCCTCGACAACAGCGGCATCGTCGCCTCCACGCGCGGCGACGTCACCCTGACCGGGCACGACATCCGCCAGGACGGTTACGTCGCCACCACCACCAGCATCAGCCGTCCGGGCACGCTGTCGATCCTGGCGATCAACCACGGCCAGACCTCGGCCATGGACAGCACCTCGCAACTCGCCGACAACCCGGGCGGCTCGCTGACGTTCGGCTCGCAGTCGGTGACCGCGATCCTGCCCGAACGCGACGGCGAGACCACCACTTCCGCGCACAGCGCCGACCAGGCCTTCCGCCCGCCGAGCGCGACCCTGGCCGGCGCGCAGATGCGCTTCCAGGAAAATTCGTTGGTGCTGATGCCGGGCGCGAAACTCGACGTGGTCGGCCTGGACGTCCTGCGCCGCGGCGCCATCCAAGCGCCGCGCGCGCCGTCGCGCATCCTGATCGAGCGAGGAGCGACCATCAGCGTGGCCGGCCTGGCCGACGTACAGCGGCCGATGTCGGACCATCTGGTCACGATCAAGCGCATCGGCGAAAACGAACTGGCCGACTCGCCGCTGCTGCGCGGCGGCGGTTTGTTCAAGCAGGAAGTGCAGATCGACGTGCGCGAACGCGGCATCACCGACGACGGCCGAGCCTGGGTCGGCAGCCCTCTGCTCAACGCTTCCGGTTATGCCGACCAGCGTCCGCGCACGGTCGAGCAGATGCTGGTCGACGGCGGCAGCATCAACATCAGCGGCCGCGAGTTCATCGCGCGCTCGGGCTCGACGCTGGATCTCGATGCCGGCTACGTGCACTACCTCGGCGGCATGATCGAGACCCGGCGTCTGCTCGGTGCCGACGGCCGCACCTATCGCCTGGCCGAAGCCGACCCGAACCTGGCCTATGTCGGTTTCGCCGGCAGCCACACCCTCGACCACCAGCGTTGGGGCGTCAAGGAGGTGTTCTCGTCGCCGTTGTTCGCGCGCGATCGCCGTTACGAATCCGACTATCTCGAAGGCGGCGACGCCGGCCAGCTGAGCATCCATCTGCGCGCCGACAGCGCCACCCAGCCGATCGATTCCGCTCTGATCCTGGCCGGCGAGGTCCATGCCGGCGCCGAGTCGGGCCGCTATCAACTCGACGGCGACGACAGCGCGCGCGGCGGCGCTTTCAAACTCAGCAGCGACGGCGTCCGCGAATTCACCGCCTGGCGCTGGCAGAACGGCGCGGTCGCCGACGTCGGCGACGGCTTCGGCATGACGACGCCGTTCGCCAGCCTGGCCGTCGCGGCGCCCGACGCGCGCGGCGTGCGCAGCACCGCCTTGTCGGCCGAGCAGTTCAAGCGCGCCGGCTTCGCCGACATCGCCATCAACGACAGCCAAGCCCTGATCGAAGTCGGCGAAGGCGTGCAATTGCAGGCCCAGGCCGGCGGCCGCGTCGCGCTGGCCGGGCGACGGGTGGAGGTGGACGGCACGATCGAAACCGTATCCGGCGAAATCGCCCTGGAAGCCGGCGGCCGCTCGGCCTTCGATCCGCCGGCGCAGCGCGGCGACATCGTGCTCGGCGCCGATGCGCGCCTGCTGGCACGTGGCGAATGGGTCAACGACCACGGCCGCCGCGGCGAGCCCGAACGCGGCGGCGCCTACATCGACGGCGGCAAGATCTCGCTGATCACCGAGCAGTTGCTCGGCGGCGACGAACGCGGCCGCTTCGATGCCAGCGGTTCGATCCTGATCGATCGCGGCGCCGTGCTCGACGTCTCCAGCGGCGGCCGCATTCTCGGCAACGGCCGCCTTGCCGAGAAGGACGGCGTCGCCCTCGGACGCGGCGGCGACATCAGCCTGCAGACCTATCGCCGACGCGATTCCGACACCCTCAACGCCTTCTTCCCGGCCGCCTTCCAACCCGCCGCCGACGGCGCCGGCCGCTTGAGCTTCGAGGCCGGCTCGTTGGTCGCGCACAACCTGGGCGGCGGCGGAACCTTGCGCCTGGCCGCGCGCGACATCCGCATCGGCGGCGATGCGCCGGCCGACCCGCGCAGCCTGCACTTGGCCGCGGACTTCTTCGCCGATGGAGAATTCGGCGCCTACGACTTGCGCTCGGAACTCGATGCGGTGATCGTCGCCGACACCCAGGTGCGGGTCTCGCAGCGTCAGTTCCTGCCCGACGCCGGGGCTTTGCGCTCGCTGGCGAGCGGCGCCGATCTCTATGCCGGTGGCTTGGGCGGATTCGGCCGCTTCGGCCGGCTCGACGACTACCGCCGCGCGCCGACCGATTTCTCGATCGAAGCCGGCGGCGCGGTCGGCTATACCAGCTACGCCTTGCCCTTGTCGCAATTGCCCGACGAGATGCGCCTGGAGCGCGGCGCCCAGTTGTCGCTCGACCCCGGCGCGGACGTGCGCTTGGGCTCGCGCGGCCAAGTCAGCGTGTTCGGTCAGGTCGTCGCCCACGGCGGTCGCATCGCGGTGTCGGGCGATACCGCCTCGGGTCTGTCGCCGTCGCTGGCGAACAGCGGTCGCGGTTACTGGGCCACCGACAAATCGGTCTGGCTCGGCGCCGAGGCGGTGCTCGACGTGTCGGGCACGGCGCTGATCGATGGCGCGCAAACCCCGCGTACCGATGGCAGCCTGCCGCGCACCGGCAGACTGCTCGACGGCGGCGGCATCACCCTCAGCAACAACGGCGGCTATGTCGTGGTCGAGCAGGGCGCACGCCTCGAGCTGTCCGGCGCCGCCGAGCGCTTCGATGTGCGCGGCGATGTCGCCGTGCCGGGCGCCGACCCGTATGTCGACACACCGGTGTGGAGCGACGCCGGCCGCTTGCGCATCGGTGCGCTCGGCCTGTATTTCGACGGCGACATCCAGGCCCACGGCGGCGGTGAGCAGGCGCGCGGCGGCCAACTGGAACTGCAACCGCTGGACGGCCAACGCCTGGCCGCGGGCGGCGGCACCGACCGCCTCGCCACCCGCGAGATCGTCCTGCGCGGCAGCGGTTCGCTGTTGCCCGAGGGCGCGCGTGCCGGCGCCGCGATCGAAGCCGGCCTCGCCAGGCCTTCGGGCCGGATGGTGTTCGCCGCCGACCGCCTTGACGGCAGCGGCATCGACACTCTGAGCATCGGTCAACCCGGTCAGCGCAGCTACGTGCCGGTGGTATTCGAAGGCAACGTCGATCTCAAGCTCGACCGTGCCCTGGCGATGAACGCCAGCGGCTATGGTTTTCGCGCCGACCCCAAGGCCGCAGCCGGCAGCGCCGCGCAGGTGAACCTCAGTGCGGCCTATGTCGCGTTCAACGGCCTGGTGAACGGCGCCGCGCTCGCAGCGGCCTTGCCCGACCCGGTCGCGCCGGGCGACGCGGTCCTGTCGGTGCAGGCCGGCTTCATCGATTTCGGCGGGCGCGTGCGCATCGACAATTTCGCCAGCGCGCAGTTCGACAGCCGCGGCGATATCCGCTTCCACACGCCGAACGATTTCCGCACCGTCAACGGCGCCGATGGATTGCGCACGGTGGCGGGCGAATTGCTCAGCGGCGGCGACTTGTTCTTCCGCGCCGCGCAGTTGTACCCCTCGACCGGCGAGCGCTTCGTGGTGCGCGCGCTGGGCGCGCTGGATCGGATCGGCGGCCGCCGCGTCGAGACCGAGATCAAGATCGCCGGCAACGGCGCGGCTTCGACCGCGCCGCTGTCGGCCGGCGGCGAGCTGCTGTTCGACGCCAGCCGCATCGAACAGGGCGGCACCGTGCGCGCCCCCGGCGGGCGCATCGTGCTCGGCGCCGCCGACCCGAACGACGCCGATACCCAGGCCTTGTTCAAAGGGCTCAAGCTGACTCCGACCGCGCAGGTCGAACTGAGCGCCGGCAGCCTGACCTCGGTGTCGCTGGAAGGCCGTGTGGTGCCTTACGGCAGCACGGTCGACGGCGTGCAGTGGAAGGCCGACGCGCTGGCGACCGATGTGTCCGCGCCGCCGCAGAAACAGGTGTTGCTGGATGCGACGTCGCTGGCCTTGCGCGAGGGCGCCACGGTCGACCTGTCCGGCGGCGGTGACTTGCAGGCGGTGGAGTGGGTGCCGGGCACCGGCGGCAGCCGCGACGTGTTGTCGCGCTACGGCACCAGTTATGCCGACGGTGGTGCGCGGCAGGTGCCGCTGTACTCGGATGCGCGCGAGGTTTACGCGATCGTGCCGGGCGTGCAATCGCCGCTCGCCGCCGCCGATCCCGGCTTCAGCGCCGGCGACGGCAGCGGCGCGATCGGACGCGCGGTGTATTTGTCCGGCGTGCCGGGCCTGGCCGACGGCGTCTACACCTTGCTGCCGGGCAAGTACGCGACCTTGCCGGGCGCGTTCCGCGTGGTCCAGCGCAGTGGCGCGCTCGACAGCCTGGGCAGCCGCAACCTGACCGCCAACGACGGCACCCACGTCGTCGCCGGTCATTACGTCGACACCCTGACCGGCGCGCGCGACGCCCGCAGCAGCAGCTTCGAAGTGCAGTCGGCGGCGACCTGGGGCGGCTATTCGCAGTACGCGCTCACCCGTGCCGACAAGTACTTCTCCGAGCGCGCGGCACGCAACGGCGCGGTCGCGCCGCAGTTGCCGCACGACGGCGGCCAGTTGGTGCTCAGCGCCACGCGCTCGCTCGAACTCGGCGCCAGCCTGCAGGCCGCGGCAGCCCCGGGCGGCGCGGCGGCGCAGATCGACATCGCTGCGCAGGCGATCCAGATCCGCGGCCAGGACCAAGCCGCGCGCGAGGGTTATGTGCAACTCGACGTCCAGGGCCTGAACCGCCTCGGCGCCGGCAGCCTGTTGATCGGCGGCACCCGCAGCCAGCGCGACGAGGGCCTGCTGATCGATGCGCGCGCCGACAGCGTCGTGCTCGACAACGATGCCGCTTCGGCGCTGAAGGGCGCCGAGATCGTGCTGGTGGCGCGCGGCGGCGACGGCAGCGATTCGGCCCGCACCGGCGTCCGCATCGGCGCCGGCGCGACGATTCAAGCCGATGGCGTGTTGCCCGGGCATAGCGACAAGCCCTTGCTGATCGGCGAGGTCGCCGGCGAAGGCCGCCCCGGCGTCAGTGGCGATGGCGCCTTGCTGCGCGTCTCCAATGCCGGGCCGCTCGATGTGCGCCGCCGTAACCTGCCGGCACTGGAACGGTCTCATGGCCTGCTGACGGTCGGTGCCGGCGCGCGCGTCGACGGCGGCGCCTCGCTGACCCTGGACGCGTCCGGCAATACCCGGGTCGACCCCTCGGCCTTGCTCGGTGGCCGCGATGTGCAGGCCAACAGCGGCCTGATCGCGTTCGCCGACGGCGATGCCAGCGGCCTCGACGGTTTCGTGGTCGGCCGTAACACCCTGACCCTGTTCGACGCCGCCGAACGCATCGGTCTGCGCAGCTATGGGCGCATGGAATTCCACGGCGACGTTTCGATCGACGTCGGCCGCGAATTGGTCCTGAGCGCGGCCCACTTCGTCGGCGACGGCGGCGACGTGCGCTTGCGCGCCGACACCCTGACTTTGGCGAATGATCTCGCCGCGCCGGTGGCGGCCAAGAACGGCGGCAGCGGCCGCTTGTCCCTGTCCGGCCGCGACGTGGTGTTCGGCGGCGGCGACAAGAGCCTCGGCGGTTTCGCCGAGGTGCAGGTCGATGCCGCCGGCGCGATCGGCGTGCGCGGCAAGGGTTCGCTGGACGCCGGAGCGGCGGCGGTGAGCCTGCGCGCGCCGGTGATTCGCGCCGAGGCCAATGCCGAGGGGCGCATCGCCACCGGCGGCGATCTGAGCCTGCAACGCGGCGCAGGCATCGCGCCCGGCGAACGCCCGCAGGGAGGGGCGATCGAACTGGCCGGTCGCAGCATCGTCGGCGATGCCCTGGTGCAGGCGAATTCCGGCCGCGTCGCGCTGCGCGCCGACGGCGGCGACGTGCGCCTCGCTGCGGGCGCGGTCATCGACGTGTCGGCGCAGGCCAAGACCTTGTACGACAGCACGCTGTTGCCGCCGGCCGGGCAGATCGAGCTGCATTCGCAGCACGGCTCGGTGCATCTGGCCCCCGGCAGCGCCCTGGATTTCTCGGCGCCGGCCGGCGGCGATGCCGGCCGCCTGCGTGCCAGCGCCGGCGAAGGCGCGATCGATCTGCAGGGCGTGTTGCGCGGCGGCACCCCGAAGGGGCGCGGCGGCAGCCTCGAACTCGATGCCGGGCAGGCGCTCGATCTCGACTCGCTGGCCGCGCGCCTGGCGGCCAGCGGCATCGACCAGCGCATCGCGGTGCGCACGCGCAGCGGCGCGCTGAGTCTGTCCGAAGGCCACAGCCTGAAGGCGCGCGAAGTCAGCCTGATCGCCGATGGCGGCGAACACAGCGCGGGCCGCGACGCCGAGCATGGCCGGGTCCGCATCGACGGCCGCATCGACGCGTCGGGCGAGTTGGGCGGCCGCATCGAACTGTGGGGGCGCCACGGCGTCGAGGTCGACGGACAACTGATCGCGACCGGCAGCGACGCCAAGCGCCGCGGCGGCGAGATCCGCATCGGCACCAGCGGCCGCGGCGACGGCAGCCTCAACGCCGAATTCGGCTACCAGAACGTGAACCCGGATGAGGCCGGCACGATCCGCGTCGGCCGCGGTGCCGTGCTCGATGTCTCCGGCGGCAGCGCCGGCGGCCTCTCGGGCGGGCGCGTCGATCTGCGCGCGCCCCTGCTGAGCGACGGCGACGTCAACGTCGCCATCGAAGACGGCGGCGTCATCCGCGGTGCGCGCGAAGTGGCATTGGAAGCCTATGCGGTCTGGAGCACCGCCGACGCCAGCAGCGAGGAACGCCTGCATTTCGACGGCATCATCGACCCGGCCGGCTGGTACGACGCGCAGGGGCGCCTGCTCGATGGCGCCTGGACCGATGCGGCCGGCAACCCGCTGGCCGCGCCACAGACGCCCGAACAGACCGCCGAGTACCTCGCCCGCCATTACTTCACTCCGGCCGCGGCCAACGACGCCCACCGCAGTTTCTACGGTTATCGCAACGGCGATGCGCAGACGCACGAGGCCGGCACCCTGATGGGCTTCGTCCAGCGCCCCGGTTTCGATTTCGGCGACCGCTTCGCCGGCGTCGCCAACTTCCGCGCCCGGCCCGGCATCGAGTTGCGCAACCCCGACGCCGCCCACAACGGCGGCGCGATCAAGGTGCTGACCAACTGGAACCTCAACTCCGGCGAACTCGGCCGTTTCGACTTTCGCCACGACGGCGCCGCGCCGGTGTTGACCTTGCGTGCGCTCGGCGACGTCGAGGTCGATGGCAGCATCTCCGACGGTTTCTTCAAGCTCGACAGCGGCTCGACCGGGTTGACCGGCAGCCATGCCCAGAGCCTGCAGCGTTACCAGAGCGCGCGCGAGCAAATCCTCGGCCGCGACCCGCAGGAAACCTCCTTCATCTACGACTTGGGCGATTTCACCCGCGCCCTGCAACCCGCCAGCGAAGGCGATCCGGACCAGATCGGTCAGTACTACGGCCAGTACGACCAGATGCTGGAGTTCCTGACCGCCAACGACGCCCAACTCAGCGAGGCCTTCGGCACCAACACCAGCCTGCTCGATGCATTGTTCTTCATCAGCAGCCTCGGCGGCACCGACCAACCCGAGGCACCGGTGCCGCAAGGCGGGCCGGTCGGTTATCTCGACTACCTGGCGGCCTATCGCAACTACATCGCGGATATCGTGATCAACGGCAGTTCCTTGCCGGCGATCGACGCCAGCCAGCTGGCCTGGCTGCCGCAGGTCGGGCCGATGATTCCGAGCGCGCCGCCGAGCGATCGCACGCCCAATCTGCAAGCGGACAAGGACAATACGATTCCGTTCGCGCGTCGCATGCTCGCCGGCGGCGACAGCAGTTCCTACCGCTTCGTCGCCGGCGCCGATTTCGCCAGCGCCGCGCCGAATGCGCTAAACGCAAGCGCCGCGAGCGGCAGCATCGTTTTCGACGGGCATACCACGCATGGCCAGGGCAGTGCGCGCGAATTGGCGGTGCCGAACGTGCTGCGCACCGGCACCGGCCGCATCGACCTGGTCGCGGCGCAGGACATCCGCTTCGCCGACCGCGCCGCGCCGGCCAGCATCTACGCAGCCGGCCGACCGGGCGAGGGCACCAGTGCGGCGCCGACCTGGCGCATCGACGCCGCCGGCAGCGGCGCGAGCATCGCCGCGACCGGCCTGATCGTCACCGGTCAGGTCAATCCCGAAGCCGCCGGCGACATCGTCCTGCAGGCCGGGCGCGACATCGTCGGTAACCGCCGGATCTTCGACGACGAACGCGGCAGCCGCAGCGGCATCGCCGGCAACTACCTCGGCCAGTACTGGTGGCCGTGGCTGCAGGCCGGCAACACCCTGGCGCCGGACAACCGCACCACCTTGGCTTCGTCGATCAACTTCGGCGGCTTCGCCCAGGGCGTGCTCAGCGTCGGCGGCAATGTCGCGGTATCGGCCGGCCGCGACGTGCGCGAGTTGTCGGTGTCCCTGCCGACCACGTGGGCCGCCGACGGCAGCGGCGGCACGCGTAACTTCGGCGGCGGCGACTTGCGCGTCGACGCCGGCCGCGATGTACTCGGCGGCGACTACTTCGTCGCCCGCGGCGAAGGCCGCATGAGCGCCGGCGGGCGCATCGGCTCGGCCTTCGACCTGCGCATGCCGGTCTACATCGACAGCGTCACCGCCGACACGACGATGATGTCCTCGCCGGTGGCGCCGATCCTGGCGATGCAAGACGCGAGCTGGAACGTGGTCGGCGCGCAGGACGTCGACATCGGCCGCGTGCTCAATCCGTCCTACCTGCGTCCCGGCGTCAGCGGCGGCGTCGATTCGCAGTCCTTCGGCAGCGACGCTTCGCTGGCAGTGTTCTCGATCGCCGGCCGGCTCGACTTCGACAGCCTGTTGCTCGGCGATGCCTTGTTCGCCTACGGCGGCAACCGCATCGAGGCCCGGCCGCAGTCGCCCTACGACGTATCGCAGACGCCGTTCTTCGCCCGCGTGTTGCCGGCGCGCGTCAGCCTGACCGCGGCAGCCGGCGACGTCGTCCTGCACAGCGGCGAGCAACTGTTCCCGTCGGCGCGCGGCCAGCTCGACCTGATCGCCGGCGGCGATCTGCGCCTGTACTCGGATCTTTTCCTCGGTGCGATGACGCTGCGCATGCTGGACTTCGATCCGGCCTGGATGCCGTCGCCGCTGAACCAGATCACCAAGATCGCCGGCGAAGGCCTCGGGCCGATCGGCTTCGGCAACCTGAGCTTCGGCGTCGACCGCACCCAGCTCGGCAACCTGCATCGCGACGATGCCGAGCCGGTGCGTCTGTACGCCGGCGGCGATATTCTCGGCGGCCTGCAGCGCGACGGCGCCAGCCTCAATCCGCTGCGCATCGAGCTGCCCAAGCCGGCCGCGATCCAGGCCGGCCGCGACATCGTCGACCTGGATTTCCGTGGCCAGAACTTCCGCGGCTCAGACACCACCCGTATCGTCGCGGGCCGCGACCTGTTCAACCGTCCCTTGAATCCGCGCCACCGCACCGGCGCGTATCGCAGCGCGTCCTCGTGGCTGGAACTGGCCGGCCCGGGCAGCTTCGAAGTGCAGGCCGGACGCAATCTCGGCCGCATCACCTCGGCCAACGAGGCCTTCGATAACGGCAGCTACGACGCCAACGGCGGCGGTATCCGCAGCACCGGCAACCGCAACAACGCCGGCCTGCCGTTCGAGGGCGCCGACGTCGTGGTGCGCTTCGGCGTCGCGCCGGGCATCGACACGATCGCCTTCGCGGGGCATTACCTGGATCCGGCCAGCGCCGATGCCGGCGCCTACACGGACTGGTTGGTCGCTTTCATGCAACAGATCCAGGACGACCAACGCCAGCGCAGCGGCGACGACGCGCCGTCCGCGCCCTTGAACGCACAACAGGCCTGGCTCGCGTTCCAGCAGCAGGCCGCGGCGGTGAAGCAACGCCTGGTCGACCGGGTCTTCCTCGACCTGCTCAAGCGCGCCGGCAAGGACAACAAGGACCCGGCGAGCGCCCAGTTCGGCAAGTACGCCGCCGGCTATCGCGCGATCAACACCTTGTTCCCGGCCTCGCTTGGCTACACCGCCAATCAGCTCGAAGGCGGGCAGAACGGTGCGCAGGCGCCGGTCGCGACCGGTCAGCTCGACATGCGCGGCTCGACCATCCAGACCCAACAGGGCGGCGACATCCGCATCCTGGGCCCCGGCGGCGACATCCGCGTCGGCAGCGCGAGCGCGCCGCCGACCGTGATCGACGCGCAGGGCGTGGTGCGGGTGGGGCCGAACCAGCAGGGCATCCTGACCCTCGACATCGGCGACATCGACATCTTCACCGACGGCAGCGTGTTGCTCGCGCAAAGCCGCATCTTCACCCAGCGCGGCGGCGAGATGCTGATCTGGAGCTCGAACGGCGACATCAACGCCGGCAAGGGCGCCAAGACCTCGTCCGACAAGCCGCCGGTGCGTTACTCGTGCGATATCGACCACAACTGCCGGATCGACGCCAAAGGCCTGGTCAGCGGCGCCGGCATCGCCACCTTGCAGACGGTGGCCGGCGCCAAGGCCGGCGACGCGGTCCTGGTCGCGCCGCGCGGCACCATCGATGCGGGCGATGCCGGCATCCGCATCAGCGGCAACCTGATCCTCGCCGCGCAGACCATCGCCAACGCCGACAACATCCAGGTCGACGGCGATTCGCTCGGCATCCCGGTCGCCCGCGGTGTCGACACCGGTGCCTTGGCTGCCGCCTCGTCGGCGGCCTCGGGTGTGGACGCCGCGGCCGAAGGCATGGCCGAACAACGCCCGACGCTGGCGACGCGGGACATTCCCGCGGTGATCTCGGTGCAGGTGATCGGGTTCGGATCCTGCGCCGCGGACGATACGCGCTGCGTCAACTCGCCTTGATCGCTTTGCCGGTTGAGGGCGGCCCGCACGGATGCGGGCCGTGCGCAAGCAGGTCGTCGATGGCCTATCTGACGTAAGTCGCGGCCAAGGGACGCGTAGAGGCACCGGCGCCGATGTCGCCTATCGAAGCGACGTGCTTTCGCGAGGGGTAGGAGCGGCGCAAGCCGCGACCAAGGGACGCGTAGAAGCAAGATCGCCGAAGTCATTCGCCGAAGCGGCGAGCTGTCGCGTGGCAGGAGCGGCGCCAGCCGCGACGGCGCTGTAACGGGTTTGCGGCGTTTCGCTCCGCAAGATCAAAATCTAGGTCAAACGCCAAAAGCTTCCGCCACTAAAGCGGCGGGTCACTTTCTTTTGTCATAAGCAACAAAAGAAAGGTAACCAAAGAAAAATGCTTTGCTTTGAATCACAGGCCCGCACGAACGGTGCTTCCGCCGGGATTTTTCATACGGGACATCCCTGTCCCGATGAAAAACGGCGCGCATCCCTGCGCGCCGCCCTCCGGGTCTTCCATTGCCTTCGCCAGTGCGAAACTGCGCAAAGCAACGGCAACGGCAACGGCAACGGCAACGGCAATAGCAATAGCAACAGCAACAGCAACAGCAACAGCAGCAGCAGCGCGGCTATCAATCAGTGATCTCCGTAATCGACTACGAGCTGACGCGGTCGCGGCTCGCGCCGATCATGCCCATGCGAAGGAACTCGGCCTCAGTCATCGACGGCGATATCGCGTTCGCCCGCGCACCCTAAGACCTTCGTCGTAGAGTCGTCGCGTGTTGCCGCGCAGCAATGCGCCATGACGACAAACCTCGTCGCAGTCGCAACCGATACCGCGCCGTCGACACCTTCGCAGCATCGAGCGATACGCGAATCTCAAGCGCTGAAGACATGTCAATCCGCGGCGCCGCTGCGCATGCGCCGGTAAGCCAGGCGAGTACTTCGACGCAGTGCGCATCTGCGCTGTCATCTGCGTAACGCAAGCCGCGGGCACGGACACAAATACTTAGCACTTGCGAAGAAATTCCGCTTCGGCGCGCCGCGATCGATGCGCAGCAAGCTTTTTCCGATGTCACAAATTCTTATGCGCGCAGTCGCGGCGATGGAATACGTCGCGCGCAGTCTGTGCCTGCGTCAAGCAGTTCGTGATGGACGCATCGCATCGATCGGATTGATCCCTCGGGCGTTCGCCCGAAAACCCTTCAAGGAGAAGTCACGTGCATCGCAACAAGCTTTACAGCAGTCTCGCCACTGCCACCGTGCTGTTGATCGCCGCCGGTTCCGCCAACGCCGCCGATCTCTACGGTGGCGGCGCCACCTTCCCGGCACCGGCCTACGTCGGCGACCTGTACAACAGCGCTTCGCCGAAGTTCCGTCTGTCCCGCGACGCCTCGATCGCTTCCCCGGCGGTCACGTCGGCCGCTCTCGGCAACACCAACCCGGGCCCTTCGGCGACCCTGACCCCGGTGTTCGCCAAGTTCCGCGCGCTGTATCCGGCCGATGCCGCCTCCTATTGCCAGACCGGCAGCGGCACCGGCAAGAAGGTGCTCAACAACGACGGCCTGGCCGCCAACGGCGCTTGCGGCGACGCGTCGACCCCGGCTCCGACCGGCTTCGCTTCGAACGGCCCGAGCCCGGACTTCATCGGCACCGACTCGCCGATCAGCACCGCCGACTACACCACCTTCAACACCAACGTCGCCGCGACCCGCACCGCGATCGTGCAGATCCCGACGCTCGCCGGCGCCATCGCGCTGCCGTTCGAAGACACCAACGTCACCGCGCTGGCCCTGAACACCGAGAAGGTCTGCCGCATCTATTCGGCGCAGATCACCGACTGGACCGATCCGCTGCTGGGCCTGGGCCTGAGCGGTTCGCACCCGATCACCATCGTCTACCGTCAGGACGGCAGCGGCACCTCGTTCGCCTTCACCAGCTACCTGGCCGCGCAGTGCAACGGCCGTTACGGCGTCCCGGGCAGCACCACCAACCCGAACGACCCGACCAACTTCTTCAAGCCGAACCAGAGCTTCGAAACGGCGGTCAAGCAGAGCGGCGTGTGGCCGGCCTATGCCGCGCTCGCTCCGTCCAGCGGCAACAGCGGCGTGGTGGCCAAGGTCAACAGCACCGTCGACGCCTTCGGCTACGGCGACGTCGCCGAAGTCATCGCCCAGGGCGTGATGTACGCGACCGTCAACACCTTCAGCCCGAGTGCGATGCCGGCTTCGCTGAGCCTGGCGCCGTCCAGCCTGCTGCAGGGTCAGGTGCTCAATGGCGCCACTACCGCCGCTGCTCCGGGTTCGGCCACCGCCGCGCAGAAGAACTGCCTGAAGCTGGTCAGCCCGTCGGCTCCGATCTCCGGCGCCTATCCGATCGTCGCCGTCACCTACCTCAACGCGTACTACGGCGCCAACGCCGCCGCCAAGGTGACCCCGCTGCGCAACCTGTTCAAGCTGTTCTACGACACCACCAACGCGCCGACGCTGCCGACCGGTTATTCCTACCTGAGCGGCAACGCGCTGTTCCGCAGCCAGATCAATTCGGCCATCACCTCCTGCATCAACTGATTCAACGAACGGTAGGCGCCTGCGGGCGCCACCGCAGGGACGCGGGCGGCGACGGAGGGATTCCGTCGCCGCTACCGAAGGAACGGTAAGAGCCGGTGTACCGGGCGCAACGCCGGCTCCTCGCCGCGCGCCACCGTCGTCGTATCTTCAGGCATTAAAAAAGCTCCCCGGGCAACCGGGGAGCTTTTTGCTTTCGCAGTGAGCGGTTTAGGTGCCGCAGAAGCAGGTCGCGTTGGCGCCGACCGAAGCGCCGGCCGGCGCATCGATGAACACCGAGCACTGCGAACGCTCCGCCGTGCCCTGGTTCGCGGTGGTTTCGGCCTTGCTGTTGCAGGTGCCGGCGGTGACGCCGTTGTGGCTGCCGACCGGCGTGGTGAGACAGTTGGCCGAGATTTCGTCGCCGGAGCTGAGCAGGGCGGTGTTGTCGACTGCGACCACGGCCTCAGGGGACGAGGCCACCGCGCCGCCGAACACTTCGACCTTGCGGGTGCTCTGCGGGCAGGCGAACGAGGTCGTGCAGAACTGCGAATCGGCGGTGCCGGCGTTGGCGCGCACGGTACCGTAGACCTGCACCACGCCCGGGAAGAAGGTCACCGTCTTGCAGGTGCCTTCGGCGCGGGCTTGCGGGGCGGCGATCAGGCCCAGGCCGAGCGCGGCCGCCAACAGCAGAAGTTTCGCGCCGCCGGCGCGCATTGCGTAGTCCATTTGTGTGTCTCCATTGAATGATGAGATGAGTCCGGCACGGATGTGCGGCATCCGGGGGAGGCAGGAGACGTCGTGCGCAGCCGAACGGCCAGAGAGCGAGTGCAGATGGACGGCCAAGGCCGCGCGTCGTGCCGGACGGCGGCGGCAGGCAATGCTGAAGTGTCGCGGGCGTTCCTTTCCCCACGGAAATGAGAACAGGCGCGCATGTCCGCGCGATGGCATGCGTGTGAACCTGCGTGGCCGCAGGCAGAAGGGTAGGCGCGGCGCGAGCGGCGACCGTGAGCCTCAAGTGGATGAGATTCTGTTCGTGGGGCCTCGTTGGGCTGTTTGTCCTTGGCGCGTCTGCTCTGTTTCCGCTCTGGCTGTGCGTCGTTTCGCCCTGGCGAAGGCAATCGAAGACCCGTAGGGCGGCGCGCAGGGATGCGCGCCGTTTTTCATCGGGACAGGGATGTCCCGTATGAAAAATCCCTGCGTCGGCATCGCTCGTGCGGGCCTGTGATTCAAAGAAAAGCATTTTTCTTTGGTTACCTTTCTTTTGTTGCTTATGACAAAAGAAAGTAACCCGCCGCTTTAGTGGCGGAAGCTTTCGGCGTTTGATCTTGATCCTGCTTGGGCGAGGCGCAGCAAGACAGCCACAGTGCGGTCGCGGCTTGCGCCGCTCCTACCCTGGGCTCTAGCCCGCAGTGACTCGAGATTGAGGCGTCGTGGTCGCGACTTACGTCGCTCCTACAAGGGAAGGATTCGCGGAGTCTCGTTCTTCAAGCAAGAGCAGAGCTTCCGTCCGCTGACGCGGCCGGGTTACTTTCTTTTGCTGGCCCAAAAGAAAGCTAACCAAAGAAAAGGGCTTTCCTTGCAAGGGCACAGGCCACGAGTGCGATGCCGACGCCGGGATTTTTCGATAGGACATCCTTGTCCTATCGAAAAACGCCGCACGTCCTGTGCGGCGCCCTCCGGGTCTCCATTTGACCGGTAAAGCGGCAGCAGATCAAAATCACGGCAACGGCAACGGCAACGGCAACGGCAACGGCAACGGCAACGGCAACGGCAACGGCACACGACCTCGCCGAGGGCGGCGCGGCGCTCAAGCGCCTCAATCGCGCGAACGCGCCAGCTTGCGTTCGCGCCGGTGCATCAACACACCCGCCACGCTGACCCCGATCGCCACCAACAGCACGATGATCGTGGTGAGTGCGTTGATCTCCGGAGTCACGCCGATCTTGACCTTGGAATAGACCAGCATCGGCAGGGTGGTCGAGCCCGGGCCGGAGGTGAAGCTGGCGATGACCAGGTCGTCCAGCGACAGGGTGAAGGCGAGCAGCCAGCCAGCGAGCAGGGCCGGCGCGATCAGGGGCAGGGTGATGACGAAGAACACTCGCCACGGCTTCGCGCCCAGGTCCATCGCCGCTTCTTCCAGGCTCGCGTCCATCGAGGTCATGCGCGAGCGCACCACCACGGTGACGTAGCAGGCGGTCAGGGTGATGTGGGCGAGGGTGATCGTGGTCATGCCGCGTTCGGGCCAGCCGAACAGCTGCTGCACGCCGACGAACAACAACAGCGAAGACAGGCCTAGCATGACGTCGGGCATCACCATCGGCGCCGAGTTCATCAGGCTGAGGATGCCGCGGCCCGGGAAACGGCCGAAGCGCGACAGTGCCAGGCCGCTTGCGGTGCCGAGCGCGACCGCGGCGGTGGCCGAAATCGCGGCGATGGTCAGGCTGCGCTGCACCGCTTCCAGGATCTGCTCGTTGCGCATCAGCGCGCCGTACCACTGCAGCGAGAACCCGCCCCAGGTGGTGGCGCGCTCGGAGCCGCTGAAGGAGAACACGATCACCGAGACGATCGGCAGGTACAGGAAGGCGTAGCCCAGCGCCATCATCGTGTACAGGGTGAACGGGCGCCGCCTCACGAGCGGGCCTCGCGCGCCACTCGGCGATTCTCGACGTACTCGAACAGCAGGGTCGGCAGCACGATCAGCAACAGCATGGCGATGGCGATCGCCGCCGACAGCGGCCAGTCGCGGTTGGTGAAGAACTCGGTCCACAGCACGCGGCCGATGGTCAGCGCGTCGGGGCCGCCGAGCACGTCGGGGATCACGAACTCGCCGACCGCCGGGATGAATACCAATAAGGTGCCGGCGATGATGCCGGGGATCGACAGCGGCAGGGTCACACGCGCGAAGGCCTGCCAGGGTTTCGCGCCGAGGTCGGCGGCGGCTTCGAGCAGGGTGAAGTCGAGCCGGACCAGGGTTGCGGCGAGCGGCAGGATCATGAAGGGCAGGTAGTTGTAGGTGATGCCGATATAGACCGCCAGGTCGGTGTGCAGCACTGCCTCGCCGGGCTCGATCAGGCCGGTCCAGGCCAGCGCCTGGCTGATCAGGCCGTTGGCGCGCAGCAAGCCGATCAGGGCATAGGTGCGCAGCAGCGAGCTGGTCCAGAACGGCAGGATCACCAACACCAACAGCAACAAGCGCAGCACCCGCGGCGCGCGGGCGATGCCGTAGGCGATCGGATAGCCCAACAGCAGGCAGAACAGGGTCGACACCGAGGCGAACAGCAGCGACTTCAGATAGGCGGCGATATACAGCGGGTCCGACAGCAACGCGGTGTAGTTGGACGCGTGCAGGCGCAGCGAGGTGGCGCCGTCGGCGCCGGTCTCGATCAGCGGCGTGTACGGCGGCACCTGGCCGAACAGGCCCTGGGCGAAACTGATCTTGAGCACGATCAGGAACGGCACCAGGAAGAACAGCGCCATCCACAGCATCGGCACCGCGGTTACCAGCAGGCGGCCGCGGCGGCTGCGGAACTCGTCGCCGACGGCGCGGAACCAACCGAAGAGGTTCTGAACGACATCCGCCCAGAAACCCCAGGCCCCCGAGTCCCGCTTTTGTTCCATCCCACTCACAAGTCAGCCCCCGGCACCGAAGCGCAGACTGCTCCGGTACGCATGGGCGGGCAACTCACGAGTTCGGCGTTCATGACTTCGGCGCTCACGATGTCAGCACCACCGCGCTGGTCGCGTCCCACGACAGCCACAGGCTGTCGTCCCAGTCGTAATGCGGCTCGGAGCTGCGCGCGACGTGGGTTTCCTGCACGCGCAAGGTCGCGCCGGCCTCGGTCTGGACGTGATAGATCGAGACGTCGCCGAGGTAGGCGATGTCGCGGACCTTGCCGACCACGGCGTTGTCCAGGCCTTCGGGGCGGGTTTCGTGGACGTCGATCTTCTCCGGGCGCACGGCGATGCCGACCGCGGTGCCTTCGGGTAGCGGATCGGGGTGGCGTACGAGCAGTTCGCCGCCGACCCCGTCGCAATGCACGCGTAGCAGGCCGCCGTCGTCGTGGCCGAGCACACGTCCGTCGAGCAGATTGATGCCGCCGATGAACTCGGCGACGAAGCGGGTCGCCGGGTATTCGTACAACACCGCCGGCGTCGACACCTGGACGATGCGGCCGGTGTCCATGACCGCGATCCGCGACGACATCGTCATCGCCTCTTCCTGGTCGTGGGTGACCATGATGAAGGTGGTGCCGACCCGTTCCTGGATGCTGACCAGTTCGAACTGAGTGTGTTCGCGCAGCTTTTTGTCGAGCGCGCCCAGCGGTTCGTCGAGCAGCAGCAGCTTGGGTTGCTTGGCGAGCGCGCGGGCCAGGGCGACGCGCTGGCGCTGGCCGCCGGAGAGTTGGTCGGGCTTGCGGTTGCCGAGCTGCGGCATGCGTACCAGTTCCAGCATCGCCTGCACCCGGTCGCGGATCTCGCCGGCGCCGAGGCGGGCCTCGCCGGGCAGGCTCTGCTTGAGGCCGAAGGCGATGTTCTGGGCCACGCTCATGTGTGGGAACAGTGCATAGCTCTGAAACATCATATTGACCGGCCGCTGGTACGGCGGCAGGTCGGTGACGTCGACGCCGTCGATCAGCACGCGGCCGCGGTCCGGCGTCTCGAAGCCGGCGAGCACGCGCAGCAGGCTGCTCTTGCCCGAACCCGAGCCGCCGAGCAGGGCGAAGAACTCGCCGCGGTATACGTCCAGCGAGATGTCGTCGCAGGCGTAGACCTTGCCGTAGGTCTTGGTCACGCCCTCGATGCGCACGAACGGCTGTGCGGACGGGTCGCGCCAGGGCTCGAGCGCGGCGCTGCGGGCGGGGACGCTCATGCGTTTAGTGCCCGCTCTTGATGCGGGTCCAGGCGCGTACGCGCTGGCGCTGTACGTCTTCGGGCAAGGATTTGGGATCGATGAGTTTGGCGCGCACCTCGGCCGGCGGATACACGCCGGGGTCCTGGGCGATGGCCGGGTCGACCAGGGGCAGTGCGTCCTTGTTGGCGCTGGCATAGGCGACGTGGTTGCTGATCGCCGCGGCGACCTTCGGGTCGAGCAGGTAATCGATGAAGGCGTGGGCGTTGCCCGAGTGTTTGCTGTCCTTCGGTACTGCGATCACGTCGACCCAGCGGATCGCGCCTTCCTTGGGCAGCACGAAGCGCAGGTTCGGCGCCGGCTTGCCGGCCTTGGCGGCGGCATCGAAAGCGTCGGTGCTGGCCTGGGCGATGTCGCCCGAATAGCCCATCACCAGGCAGGCGTCGCCGTTGGCGAAGGCGTCCTTGTACTCGGCGTTGTTGAAGGTGCGTACGTAGGGCCGGATCGCCCCGTAGACCTGCTTGACCACCTCGATCTCGTCGGCGGTGCCGGCATTCGGGTCGCGCCCGCGCCAGATCAGCGCCGCGCCGAAGGCTTCCTGGTCGTCGTCGAGCACGGTGATGCCGCACTTGGCGAGCTTGGCGGCGTTGGCCGGATCGAACAACAGCGACCACGTATCGAGTGCGGCGCCGGCGCCGAGCGCGGCCTGGACCTTGTCGACGTTGACGCCGAGCCCGGTCGTGCCCCACATGTACGGCACCAGGTGCGCGTTGCCCGGGTCGATGCCGTCCAGGTTCTGCAGCAACTGCGGGTCGAGGTGCTTCCAGTGGCTCAGCTTGCTCTTGTCGAGCGCCGCATACAGCCCGCTCTTGACCTGGCGCTGGGCGAACGGACGCGCCGACGGAAACACCACGTCGTAGCCCGACGCGCCCGCGGTGAGCTTGCTCTCCAGCGTTTCGTTGGCATCGTAGACGTCGTAGTTGACCTTGATGCCGGTCGCCGTCTCGAAGTTCTTGATGGTGTCGTCGGCGACGTAGTCGGACCAGTTGTAGACGTTGAGCACCTTCTCCTCGGCGCCGGCGGGCGCGGCGGACGCGGCCTGATCGGGTTGTTTGCCGCCGCAGGCGACGAGCATCAGGGCGCAGGCGAGCGGGGCAAGGCGCAGGATCACGGTGTTCTCCAAAACAGGTGCGATGGCGGGGATGTTCGGAGGGCGCTCGGGCGGTGTCAATGTAAGACAGCCCTTTGCGCCGGCCTTCACGCGAACGCCCCGATCGCCGGCCCGCCTCGGATGGCTTTAGCCCCTCTGGGGGAGCGAGCGAGGCTTGCGAGGCATGGGTTCGCGCGCTCGCGAACGCCAAGGCGCTATGCGTTCTGGCCGGGGTGGGGTTGGGCGGAGGGCGCAGCGGGTTCGGGTGAGGGCCGCCCGACTGCGCTATCGTCCCCGGCAGCCCGCCTGGAGAGAGCCGCATGTCCGACCGCCCGCACCTTTGTCGCTGCGCACCGAGCGCGATCCTGTTGGCCTTGGGGCTGGCCGTGCTGTCGCCGCTGCCCGCCGCCGCACAAGACGCCACGGCCGCCGAACCGCCGGCCTGGGCCGTGCATGGCGGCGTGAGCGCGCTCAGCGACTACATCTGGCGCGGCGTGTCCCAGACCCAGGAAGACCCGGCATTGCAGGCCGAGATCGAGCTGGAACATCGCAGCGGCTTTTATGCGGGCTTGTGGGCTTCGAGCATCGACTTCACCGCCGCCGGCGAAGAGGACGACGGCATCGACTACGAACTCGACGGCTACCTGGGCTGGGCCGGTGAATTGCGGCCCGGCCTGGAACTGGACTTGGCCCTGACCCGCGCCGCCTACCCGGGCGCGCGTTCGGGCTATGACTACGACTACACCGAGCTCGAAGGCACTCTGAGTTTCGCCGAGTATTACCACGTCGGCCTGGCGTATTCGCCGGACATCTTCGGCCTGGGCGGCAAGGGTTACTACTGGAACGCGGGCGGCGAATGGCCGCTCGGCGAGAGCGGCTTCGGCCTCAAGGCTCAGATCGGTCATTACGACCTCGAAGACGCCGCAGGCGACAGCTACAACGATTACCTGCTGGCGCTGACGCGGGAGTTCGGGCCGGTGCAGGCGGAGTTGCAATACACCGATACCTCCAGTTATGGGGCGGAGTTGTCGGAGGCGCTCGACGATGGGAAGTTGGCGGATGGAAGGGTTAGTTTGGTGGTGGGGTGGAAGTTTTAGGGGGCGCTGGCGGTCGCTTTTCTAGGATCAAGATCAAGATCAAACGCCTAAAGCTTCCGCCACTAAAGCGGCGGGTAACTTTC
>NZ_CP175666.1:1551474-3205471 GCF_046097045.1 Lysobacter sp. Hz25 | reverse complement strand
TTCGATAGGACATCCTTGTCCTATCGAAAAACGGCGCACGTCCTGTGCGCCGCCCCTCCGGGTCTACGTGTGTTCTCGCTAGCTTGGTACTGCGCCAAGCTTTCACAGCAACAGCAACAGCAACAGCAACGGCAACGGCAACGGCAACGGCAACCGGAGCGGTTGGCGGTTCGCACTTGCTCTTAGGGTAGGAGCGGCGTCCTACTGGATTTCCTTCGGTCACAAGCCGCGACCGCGAATTTCGGTTGACGAAAAACTGTCGAGGCCACTTCTATCCAGTGCTTTTGCTCTGCCTCTGGCTGTGCGCCGCCAAGCACTCGCGAAGGCAATCGAAGACCCGAAGGGCGGCCCGCATGGATGCGGGCCGTTTTTCATCGGGACAGGGATGTCCCGTATGAAAAAGCCCTGCGTCGGCATCGAACGTGCGGGCCTGTGATTCAAAACAAAAGCATTTTTCTTTGGTGACTTTCTTTTGTTGCTTTAGACAAAAGAAAGTTACCCGCCGCTTTAGTGGCGGAAGCTTTAGGCGTTTGATCTAGATCTTGCTTGAGCGATGCGCCGCGAGACCATCACAACGCGGTCGCGGCTTGCGCCGCTCCTACCCGGGGCGCTAGCCGGCATCGACGCGAAATTGAGGCGTCGCGGTCGCGACTTACGTCGCTCCTACAGGGGACGATTCGCAACACCCCTTCTTCAAGCAAGTGCAGAGCTTCCGTCCGCTAACGCGGCCGGGTTACTTTCTTTTGCTAAGCCCAAAAGAAAGCTAACCAAAGAAAAGGGCTCTCCTTGCAAGAGCACAGGCCACGAGTGCGATGCGCGCGCCGGGATTTTTCGATAGGACATCCTTGTCCTATCGAAAAACGGCGCACGTCCTGTGCGCCGCCCCTCCGGGTCTACGTGTGTTCTCGCTAGCTTGGTACTGCGCCAAGCTTTCACAGCAACAGCAACAGCAACAGCAACGGCAACGGCAACGGCAACGGCAACCGGAGCGGTTGGCGGTTCGCACTTGCTCTTAGGGTAGGAGCGGCGTCCTACTGGATTTCCTTCGGTCACAAGCCGCGACCGCGAATTTCGGTTGACGAAAAACTGTCGAGGCCACTTCTATCCAGTGCTTTTGCTCTGCCTCTGGCTGTGCGCCGCCAAGCACTCGCGAAGGCAATCGAAGACCCGAAGGGCGGCCCGCATGGATGCGGGCCGTTTTTCATCGGGACAGGGATGTCCCGTATGAAAAAGCCCTGCGTCGGCATCGAACGTGCGGGCCTGTGATTCAAAACAAAAGCATTTTTCTTTGGTGACTTTCTTTTGTTGCTTTAGACAAAAGAAAGTTACCCGCCGCTTTAGTGGCGGAAGCTTTAGGCGTTTGATCTAGATCTTGCTTGAGCGATGCGCCGCGAGACCATCACAACGCGGTCGCGGCTTGCGCCGCTCCTACCCGGGGCGCTAGCCGGCATCGACGCGAAATTGAGGCGTCGCGGTCGCGACTTACGTCGCTCCTACAGGGGACGATTCGCAACACCCCTTCTTCAAGCAAGTGCAGAGCTTCCGTCCGCTAACGCGGCCGGGTTACTTTCTTTTGCTAAGCCCAAAAGAAAGCTAACCAAAGAAAAGGGCTCTCCTTGCAAGAGCACAGGCCACGAGTGCGATGCGCGCGCCGGGATTTTTCGATAGGACATCCTTGTCCTATCGAAAAACGGCGCACGTCCTGTGCGCCGCCCCTCCGGGTCTACGTGTGTTCTCGCTAGCTTGGTACTGCGCCAAGCTTTCACAGCAACAGCAACAGCAACAGCAACGGCAACGGCAACGGCAACGGCAACCGGAGCGGTTGGCGGTTCGCACTTGCTCTTAGGGTAGGAGCGGCGTCCTACTGGATTTCCTTCGGTCACAAGCCGCGACCGCGAATTTCGGTTGACGAAAAACTGTCGAGGCCACTTCTATCCAGTGCTTTTGCTCTGCCTCTGGCTGTGCGCCGCCAAGCACTCGCGAAGGCAATCGAAGACCCGAAGGGCGGCCCGCATGGATGCGGGCCGTTTTTCATCGGGACAGGGATGTCCCGTATGAAAAAGCCCTGCGTCGGCATCGAACGTGCGGGCCTGTGATTCAAAACAAAAGCATTTTTCTTTGGTGACTTTCTTTTGTTGCTTTAGACAAAAGAAAGTTACCCGCCGCTTTAGTGGCGGAAGCTTTAGGCGTTTGATCTAGATCTTGCTTGAGCGATGCGCCGCGAGACCATCACAACGCGGTCGCGGCTTGCGCCGCTCCTACCCGGGGCGCTAGCCGGCATCGACGCGAAATTGAGGCGTCGCGGTCGCGACTTACGTCGCTCCTACAGGGGACGATTCGCAACACCCCTTCTTCAAGCAAGTGCAGAGCTTCCGTCCGCTAACGCGGCCGGGTTACTTTCTTTTGCTAAGCCCAAAAGAAAGCTAACCAAAGAAAAGGGCTCTCCTTGCAAGAGCACAGGCCACGAGTGCGATGCGCGCGCCGGGATTTTTCGATAGGACATCCTTGTCCTATCGAAAAACGGCGCACGTCCTGTGCGCCGCCCCTCCGGGTCTACGTGTGTTCTCGCTAGCTTGGTACTGCGCCAAGCTTTCACAGCAACAGCAACAGCAACAGCAACGGCAACGGCAACGGCAACGGCAACCGGAGCGGTTGGCGGTTCGCACTTGCTCTTAGGGTAGGAGCGGCGTCCTACTGGATTTCCTTCGGTCACAAGCCGCGACCGCGAATTTCGGTTGACGAAAAACTGTCGAGGCCACTTCTATCCAGTGCTTTTGCTCTGCCTCTGGCTGTGCGCCGCCAAGCACTCGCGAAGGCAATCGAAGACCCGAAGGGCGGCCCGCATGGATGCGGGCCGTTTTTCATCGGGACAGGGATGTCCCGTATGAAAAAGCCCTGCGTCGGCATCGAACGTGCGGGCCTGTGATTCAAAACAAAAGCATTTTTCTTTGGTGACTTTCTTTTGTTGCTTTAGACAAAAGAAAGTTACCCGCCGCTTTAGTGGCGGAAGCTTTAGGCGTTTGATCTAGATCTTGAACTTGCTTGAACGAAGCGCCGCAAACCCGTTACAGCGAGGTCGTGGCTCGCGCCGCTCCTACGCTAAAGGCACGCCGCTCACCCGAACAACCCCCGCTCGCACACCCCGACCACCACCTCCCGCAACCACTGATTGGCCGGATCGGACTCGCTGTTGGCATGCCAGTACAAATGCAATTGCGCCGCAGGCAGCGCGAACGGCACCGCGGCGCGGTGCAACTGCGCGCTCGCGGCGATACGGCCAGCAAGCCCAGCCGGCATGGTCAGCAGGTGCTCGGATTCGGCCACGACCTGACAGGCGGAGTGGTAGTTCTGGCAACGCAGGGCGATCTGCCGCTGCAGGCCGAGGTTGAGCAGGGCGATGTCCTCGATCACCTGGCCGCTGGCGCGCGTCGATACCGCGACATGGCGCGCCTGCAGGTACTGCTTGAGACTCAGGCGCTTCGCCAGTGCATGGCCTCGGCGCATCACCACGCAGAAGCCGTCCTGGAACAAAGGCCGGTGCCGCACCGGTTCGCTGATCGGCAGGGCGACGTCGATCGCCAGGTCGACCTGGCCGCCGGCCAGCTCGCGGCCGAGTTCGCGCCGCGCCACCGCCACGCTGGCCAGGGTCGCCCCCGGGGCCTGCGCATCCAGGGCCTGTGCGAGCGCGGGCAGCAGAGCGCTCTCGGTCGCGTCGGGCATGCCGACGCGGAACGACTGCCGGGTCCGCGCCGGGTCGAAGCGGTCCCACTGCTGCAATAGCTCGCGCAGGCGGCCGAGGGCGTCGAGCAGGCTCGGGGCCAGACGCTGGCAGGCCGGGGTCGGGCTCATGCGGCGGCCGTCGCGGACGAACAGCGGGTCGCCGAACTGCAGGCGCAGACGGGCCAGGGCATGGCTGACCGCGGACGGGGTCAGGAACAAGGCCTGGGCGGCGCGGCTGAGGTTCTGCTCGCGGTAGACCGCCTCGAACACCTTGAGCAGGTTGAGGTCGAGCTGATCAGTCCGGCTATGAATCTGGCTCATCATGGGAAGTTAGCAAATATCACTTCATTCAGCCCGGCCGCCCGCCTAGGATGATCCGGACCGGGCCACCGCCCGCGCCAGGAATCCGTGATGGACTTCGCTCCGAGCGCCCGCACCGTCGAGCACTTGCAACGCTTGCGCGGCTTCATCGCCGAACACATCGAGCCATTCGAGGCGCAGTACCGGCGCGAGAACGCGCAGCTCAATGCCGGCGCCGATTGGCGACAGTGGCGGGTGCATCCGCGCATCGCCGAACTCAAGGCGCTGGCGCGCGAGGCCGGGCTGTGGAACCTGTTCCTGCCCGATGCCGAACTCGGCGGCGGCCTGTCGGTGCTCGAATACGCGCCGCTGGCCGAGGCGATGGGGCATTACGAGTTCGCCGCCGAAGTCTTCAACTGCAACGCGCCCGACACCGGCAATATGGAAGTGCTGTATCACTTCGGCACGCCGGCGCAGAAGGCGCAGTGGTTGGCGCCGTTGCTGGCCGGCAAGATCCGTTCGGTGTTCTGCATGACCGAGCCCGACGTCGCTTCGTCCGACGCGACCAACATGCAGGCGACCGTCCGCGTCGACGGCGACGAACTGGTCCTGGACGGGCGCAAATGGTGGTCGACCGGCATCGGCCACCCCGATGCGCGCCTGGCGATCTTCATGGGCCTGTCCAACCCCGAGGCTGAACCTCACGCGCGCCACAGCATGGTGCTGGTGCCGTTGGACGCGCCGGGCGTGCGCATCGAGCGCATGCTGCCGACCTTCGGCGAATACGACCCTCCCTATGGCCACGGCGAGGTCGTGTTCGAGAACGTGCGCGTGCCCAGGGACCAGTTGATCCTGGGCTTGGGGCAGGGCTTCGCGATCGCCCAGGGCCGGCTCGGGCCGGGCCGCATCCACCACTGCATGCGCGCGATCGGCGCGGCCGAACGCGCTTTGGAGCTGATGATCCGCCGCGGCAGCGCGCGCCAGGCCTTCGGCCAGCCGATCCTGCGCCTGGGCGGCAATCTCGAACGCGTGGCACAGGCGCGCATCGCCATCGACCAGGCCCGTCTTTTGACCTTGTACGCGGCCTGGAAGATCGAACGCTTCGGGGTGAAGGCGGCGATGACCGAAATCTCGGCGATCAAGGTGGTCGCGCCGAACTTGCTGCAGGACATCGTCGACCAGGCGATCCAGATCCACGGCGGCGCCGGCGTTTCCCATGACGTGCCGCTGACCGGCTTGTTCATGATCGCGCGTGCCCTGCGCATCGCCGACGGCCCCGACGAAGTGCATCGCGCCATGGTCGCGCGCATGGAACTGGCCAAATACGGCCTGGGTCGCAGCCACAAGGAAGCCGCATGAGCGCAGCTCAACGAGTCTTCATCACCGGCGGTGCCTCCGGCCTCGGCCGCGCGCTCGCCGAAGGCTATGCGCGCGACGGTGCGCGCGTGTGCATCGGCGACGTCAACGCCGTGCGCGGCGCGGAAACCCTCGCGGCCTTGCAGGCGCTCGGCGCGACCGCGCACTACCAGCATTGCGACGTGACCCGCGAGGACGACCTGCAGGCCGCGGCCGACTGGCTGCTGGCGCAGTGGCAGGGTGTCGACCTGGTCGTCAACAACGCCGGCGTCGCCGACATGGGCCCGGTCGAGGCGATGCCGATCGCCGACTGGCAATGGATGATCGACATCAACCTGCTCGGCGTGGTGCGCGGCTGCAAGGCGTTCGCGCCGATACTGCGCCGGCAGGGCGGCGGCACGATCCTCAACATCGCTTCGATGGCCGGGCTGATCCATCCGCCGTACGCGGCCGCCTACAACGCCACCAAGGCCGCGGTGGTCGCGCTGTCGGAGACGCTCAAGGCCGAACTCGATGCCGACGGCATCCGCATCGCCGTCGCCTGTCCGGCGTTCTTCCGCACCAACCTCAGCGAAAGCCTGCGCAGCACCGATCCGCGCTATGCGCGTTGGATGCGCAAGTTGGTCGACGAAGCCAGCATCGGCGCCGACGAAATCGCCGCGATGATCCGCGACGGCGTCGCCCGCGGCGAGTTCCGCATCCTCACCCACGCCTCGGCAAAACGCTTCTGGATGCTCAAGCGCCTGCTGCCGTACCGTTTCTACGAAGCGGCGATGCGCCGTGCCGGGCAGGGCGGCCGCGCACGCAAGAAAGCCGCGGCGGCGGACGGCAGGGCATGACCGCACAGCTCGCCCATGCGGCCGTCTCCGGCGACGGCAGCCGCGCAGTGCGCGCCGGCGAGGAACTCGACGCCGCCGCCGTCGATGCCTGGCTCAAGCCGCGCCTGCCGCATCTGCGCGGCACACCGGTGGTCAGCCAGTACGCCGGCGGCGCGTCGAACTGGACCTACCGCCTGCACTACGACAACGACGACCTGATCCTGCGTCGCCCGCCGGCCGGCAAGAAAGCCAAGTCGGCGCACGACATGGGCCGCGAGTTCCGCATCCAGCAAGCGTTGAAACCGGTGTTCCCGTTCGTGCCGGCGATGTACGCCCATTGCGAAGACGAGGCGGTGATCGGCGCCGAGTTCTACGTGATGCAGCGCCTGGACGGTCCGATCCCGCGCAAGAACCTGCCGCCCGGTGTCGAGCTGTCGCGCGACCAGGTCCGCAGCCTGTGCGTCAACGTGCTCGATACCTTGATCGCATTGCATCAGGTCGATCACCGAGCCGCAGGCCTGGAGCGACTTGCCGCCGGCGCCGGCTACATCCAACGCCAGATCGACGGCTGGAGCCGGCGTTATGCAGACGCCCGCACCTGGAACGTGCCGAACGGCCGCGCCATCGTCGACTGGCTGCGAGCGAACCTGCCGCAGGACGAGCGCATCTGCCTCACCCACAACGACTTCCGTTTCGACAACGTGGTGCTCGATGCGCAAGACCCGACCCGGGTGGTCGGCGTGCTCGACTGGGAACTGGCCACGCTGGGCGACCCGCTGATGGACCTCGGCAATACCCTGGCTTACTGGGTCGAGGCCGGCGACGACTTCATCGCCCAAAGCACCCGCCGCCAACCGACCCATCTGCCCGGCATGTTCAGCCGCCGCGAGGTCATGGACTACTACAGCGAACGCACCGGCCTGCGCCCGCGCAGTTGGGCGTTCTACGAAGTCTATGGGCTGTTCCGCCTGTCGGCGATCGCGCAACAGATCTACTACCGTTATCACCATGGCCAGACCCGCAACCCGGCCTTCAAGCGCTTTTGGCTGTCGGTGAATTATCTGCATTGGCGTTGCCGCCGCGCGATCGCGCGCGACCGGCGCGGGCAGGGCGCCTGAGATGGCGGCGACGATTCATCTGATCCGCCACGGCCAGGCCGCGTTCGGCGCGGCCGATTACGACGAACTCAGCGCGCTGGGTCGCCAGCAATCCTGCCTGCTCGGCGCCGCGCTCGCCCCGTTGTGGCGAGACGGCGACCGCGTCGTCGTCGGCGGCATGCGCCGGCACCGGCAGACCGCGCAGGAATGTCTGGCGGCGATGCGTTCCGCCTGCGGCAACGACGGCGGCTTGGCTGGATCCTCACTGGCTGGGTCCTCGGATGCCGGGCACTTTGACCCAGGCCCGCACACCGATCCACGCTGGAACGAATTCGACCATCGCGAGATCGTCGCCCGCCATCGACCTGAATACATCGACCACGAACGTCTGGTCGCCGATCTGGGCGCTGCCGTCGATCCGCGCCGCGCCTTTCAGTCGCTGTTCGCCGCGGCGATGACGCGCTGGTCCAGCGGCGATCACGACCCCGACTACAGCGAAACCTGGCCGGCGTTCCGGCAACGGTGCCGCGACGCATTGCAAGCGGCCGTCGATGCCGCGGCGGGTTTGAGCAACGTATGGGTGTTCACCTCGGGCGGCCCGATCGCCGCGGTGGTTCAGGGCCTGCTCGATGCGCCCGATGCGCAGGCGCTGCGCCTGAGCTGGAGCCTGGTCAACGCCAGCGTCACCCAACTGCATGTCGCCCGCAGCGGCCTGCGCCTGTCCACCTTCAACGGCCATGCGCATCTGTACGCACGCGACGACCTCATCACTTATCGCTGAACTTTCCGCTGAACTTATCGCTTCAGGAGCCGGCCGCATGCGCAAGCACATCCTCATCACCGGTGCCAGTTCCGGACTCGGGCGCGGCATGGCGCGCGAGTTCGCACGCGCCGGCAGCGACCTCGCTCTGTGCGCGCGACGCCTCGATCGCCTGGAAGCGCTGAAGGCCGAACTGGAAGCCGCGCATCCCGGCATCCGCGTCGCCATCCGCAGCCTCGACGTCACCGATCACGAGCAGGTGTTCGCGGTATTCCGTTCTCTGCGTGCCGAACTCGGCGCGCTCGACCGCGTCATCGTCAATGCCGGCATCGGCCAGGGCGCGCCGGTCGGCAAGGGCCAATTCGCCCTTAATCGAAGCATCGTCGAGACCAATTTCCTCGCCGCACTCGCGCAGTGCGAAGCGGCGATGGAGATCTTTCGCGAAGCCGGCCTCGGCCACCTGGTGTTGATCTCGTCAATGAGCGCGATGCGCGGCATGCGCGGCGGCCTCACCGCTTATGCGGCGAGCAAGGCCGGTGTCGCTTCGCTCGCCGAAGGCATCCGCACCGATATGCTGCGCAAGCCCTCGATCAAGGTCAGCACGATTTTCCCGGGCTATATCCGCACCGAAATGAACGAGCAGGCGCCGGCCAAGCAGACCCCGTACATCATCGACGAAGCCACCGGTTGCCGTTTGCTGGTGCGCGCGATCGACAAGGAATCGGCCAAGGCTTACGTGCCGTGGTGGCCTTGGGCCTTGCTCGGCTGGTTGATGAAGCGCTTGCCGTTGTCGTGGGTGGCCAAGCTCAACTGAGTGGGCCGCGCATCGGCTGGTGCGGTCGAGCGGCACGCATGCGTCGTGCGATGAGATTCCTCGCATGCGCCGAGAACAGCGCCTCGTTCATGTTCTCGAACGCTCGCCGATTCAGCATCGCCGGCGCGCACGCCTAGGGTCATTCCCAGATTGACCCGGGTTTCTCCGTGGCGACACTGGATTCCGCCATCCCCCACAAAGGAACTGTCCATGTCTCTTTTCGGCGATCTAGCGAGCGGTATCGGTCAGGCACTCGGCGCAGGCATCGGTTCGCTCGGCGGCCCCTTGGGTACGATGATCGGCAGGGAAATCGGTGGCGTGATCGGCGATTTCGTCGCCGGCGCCGCGGACCAGTTCCTCGGCCTGGCCAACGACGCCGCGCAGGAATCGGATCTGCCCGAAGCGGCCAAGTTCGTGCTGAACACGGCCTACGACATCGGCTTCAATTGAGCCGCGCGGCGATGGACCCGGAGCAGCGCCGTCGCGAATGGCTCGAGCGCCTGCAGGCGATGCGCGAAATCGGTGCGATCGAGGCGTCCGACGAGAACGCCTTGATCCGCCAATACGACGAGCGTGCGCAACGCCTGCGCGACGAACTGGCGCGGATCGCCCCCGAGTACCTGCGCCGGGTCGACAGCGACGGCGAAGACGAGGCCAAGCGTTGGCTCGCCGAGACCGCCGAAGCCATGGGCCGGCGCGACGGCGAGGAAACCCGCCAGGCCCTGGCGGCGGCGACGCGCAATCACGCTTGATCGTGGGGCCTTCGTAGCGTTCCGGTCGCGGCTCACGCCGCTCCTACAGGTGTTGCGCTACGGAAGCTTTTGTAAGAGCTGCGTAAGCTGCGGCGGCGACAATGCGGGCGGCGGCGCATGTCGTTGCAGCCGTCATGCACATCTCTGTCGCAACCTACATCGGGCGCCCATCGTAGCCGCGACATCGTGGTCGCGGCTTGCGCCGCTCCTACCCTGAAATGCCCCGGCTTTCCGCCAGATCTTCCAGGATCGGGCAATCCGGCCGGTGGTCGCCGTGGCAACGGTGGGCCAGTTCTTCCAGGGTGCGCTGCATGGTCTGCATCTCGCGGATCTTGCCGGCGAGTTCTTCGGCATGGGCCAGGGCCAGGCGCTTGACCTCGACGCTTTCGCGCGAGCGGTTGTCCCACAGCCCCAGCAAGGTCTCGATCTGCTTGATCGAGAACCCCAGCGAGCGCGAGCGCTTGATGAAGCGCAGGCGGTGCACGTCGTTATCGCTGTACAAGCGGTAGCCGGCGATGCTGCGCCCGGCCGGCGGGATCAAGTCGATGCTTTCGTAGTGGCGGATCATCTTCGCGCTGACCCCGCTGAGGGCGGCGGCTTCGCCGATGTTGTGCAGGCCGTCGGCCTTGGCCTGGGCGAGTTCGGGCGGTAATGCATTGCGGGGCATGGATGCGGTCCTCATCGGCCGGCGGCCGGGCGCCAGCGGCGCAGTAGCAGGGTGTTGCCGAGCACGCTGACGCTGGAAAAAGCCATCGCCGCGGCGGCGATGATCGGATCCAGCCAGCCCATCGCCGCCAGGGCGATGCCGACCACGTTGTAGCCGAAGGCCCAGAACAGATTCTGACGGATCTTGCGCGTGGTGCGGCGCGAGATGTCGATGGCGTCGGCGACCAGGCCCGGTTGCGGGCGCATCAGGGTGATGCCCGCGGCCTGCATCGCGACGTCGGTGCCGCTGCCCATGGCGATGCCGACATCGGCCGCGGCCAGCGCCGGCGCATCGTTGACGCCGTCGCCGACCATCGCCACGGTCCCGCGGCGCGCCAGTTCGGCGACTACCGCAGCTTTCTGTTCCGGCAGCACGTCGGCGCGTACTTCGTCGATGCCGAGCGCATCGGCGATGCTGCGCGCGGCGCCGGCATGGTCGCCGGAGATCATCACGGTGCGCAGGCCCAGCGCATGCAGGCGCGCGATCGCGGCCTTGGCGTCCGGGCGCGGGCTGTCGCGGAAGCCGAGCAGGGCCAGCACGCGAACTACCGCCGCAGCGGATGGCTGATCCTCGGCCGCCAGCCACGACACGCTGTGGCCGCTCGCGCTCAAACGCTCGGCTTGCGTGCGCCACGGCGACAAATCGGCGCCCAGTTCTTCGAGCATGCGCGTGCTGCCGAGCAGCAACGAGCGGCCCTCGACCCGGCCCCGCAAACCGCGCCCGGGCACGGCGACGACCGTCGAGGCCGAGGGCAGGATCAGTCCGGCGGCGGCCTGGCCCACGGCCTTGGCCAGCGGATGCTCGCTGCCCGATTGCAGCGCCGCGGCCTGCGCCAGCACCGCGTCGCGATCGCCGTCGATGGCGATCAGTTCGGCCAACACCGGCTCGCCGACGGTCAGGGTGCCGGTCTTGTCGAAGGCGACGGTGTCGATGCGGTGTGCAAGCTCGAGCGCTTCGGCATCCTTGATCAGCAGGCCGGCGCGTGCGGCGGCGCCGGTGCCGGCCATGATCGCGGTCGGCGTGGCCAGGCCCAGCGCGCAAGGGCAGGCGATCACCAGCACCGCGACCGCGTTGAGGATGGCCTGGTTCCAATCGCCGCTGGACAGGCCCCAAGCGAGCAGAGTGGCCAGCGCCAGCACGATCACCACTGGAACGAACACCGCGCTGACCTTGTCGACCAGGTGTTGGATGGGCGCCTTCTTCGCCTGCGCGTCCTCGACCAGGCGGATGATCCGCGCCAACGCGCTCTCGGCGCCGACCGCGAGCGTTTCGACCACGATGCGGCCTTCGCCGTTGACCGCGCCGCCGGTGACGCGGTCGCCTTCGCCGCGCGCGACCGGCAGCGACTCGCCGGTGATCAGCGATTCGTCGACATGGGTGCGGCCTTCGTCGATGCGGCCGTCGGCGGCGATGCGTTCGCCCGGTCGCACCACGACCCGGTCGCCTACGCGCAGTTGCGCGATCGGCAGTTGGGTTTCGATGCCGTCGCGCACCACCCGCGCACTGAGCGGACGCAGCGCCTGCAGCGCGCGGATCGCCGCGGTGGTCTGGCGCTTGGCGCGCGCCTCCAGCCATTTGCCGAGCAGGATCAGGGTGACGATGACCGCCGAGGTCTCGAAATACAGCGCGCTCGTATCGCCGCGCAGCAGGTGATACAGGCTCAGGCCGTAACCGGCGCTGGTGCCGAGCGCAACCAACAGGTCCATGTTGCCGCTGCGCGCACGCAGGGCCTGCCAGCCGGCCCGATAGAAGCGCGCACCGAGCCAGAACTGCACCGGCGTGGCGAGCGCGAACTGCAGCCAGCCGGGCAGCATCCAATGCTCGCCGAACAGCAGGCCGAGCATCGGTGCGACCAGGGGCAGCGACAGCGCGGCGGCGATCAGCAGGTGGCGGGTCTCGCGCGACATCATCGCGGTCGGCGCGGCCGCGGTTTCAGCCTGCCCGGAGGCCTGCGGCGTACCGCCGTCGTCGTCGGAGGGTGCAGCGGCCGGCAGGGCGGCGGCGTAGCCGGCGCGCTCGACGGCTTCGATCAACGCGGCCGCTTCGACACCGTCGAAGACCGTCACGGTCGCGCGCTCGGTTGCCAGGTTGACCGAGGCCGCGACCACGCCGGCGACCGCGCTCAACGCTTTCTCGATCCGCCCCACGCAGGAGCCGCAGTTCATGCCGCGCAGTTCCAGCACGACTTCGCGCGTGACCACCGCGTAGCCGGCGGCGGCGATCGCGCGTTCGATCTCAGCCGCTGAGACGGCCGTGGCCGAGCCTAGCTCGGCGGTTTCGGTGGCCAGGTTGACGCTGGCGCGCTCGACGCCGGGCACCGCGAGCAAGGCCTTCTCCACCCGCGCCACGCACGAGCCGCAGGTCATGCCGACGATGCCGAAACGCAGGGAAGGGGCGGCGGGCGCAGCGGCCGGATGGGCCGGCGGGTGCAGCGGGGTCGGGTGTGCGGCGGCATTCATGGGCGTTCTCTCGGAAGTCCTGATTCGGATGCCGGGCAGGTTGGGGCTTCCCATGATGGGAAGGTCAAGCTTCGGCCGGCGTGACGAGCCTCCGCTTACCTGGCGGGCGCCCGTAGCCGGGCTGAATGGTTCACCGGACAGGCGCAAACCCTTCGATTCCGGCCTCGCCGCGGTTTAGGGATGCCAGAATCGACCCCATCTAGGCTGGACAACCCGAGGCCGCGGCGACGCGGCGAACGCATGGTCCTCGACGACTTCCATCCCGCCATCGCCGCCTGGTTCCGCTCGGCGTTTCCGGCGCCGACCCAGGCCCAGGAACTCGCCTGGCCGGCGATCCGCGCCGGCCGCAACACCCTGGTGGCGGCGCCGACCGGTTCCGGCAAAACCCTGACCGCGTTCCTGGCCGCGATCGACGCGCTGGTCCGCGAAGGCCTGGAACAAGGCCTGCGCGACGAGACCGCGGTGGTCTACGTCTCGCCGTTGAAGGCCTTGTCGAACGACATCCATCTGAATCTCGAAGCGCCGCTGGCCGGCATCAGCGAAGCCTTGCGCGGCATGGGCCTGGACGACCCCGGCATCCGCACCGCGGTGCGCACCGGCGACACCCCGGCCGGCGAACGCCAGTCGATGCGGCGCAAGCCGCCGCACATCCTGGTGACCACGCCGGAGTCGCTGTACGTGCTGATGGGCTCGGAGTCGGGCCGGACCATGCTCTCGAGCGTGCGCACGGTGATCGTCGACGAAATCCACGCCGTCGCCGACGACAAGCGCGGCAGCCATCTCAGCCTGACCCTCGAACGCCTGCGCGAGTTATGCGCGCAGCCGCCGGTGCGGATCGGTCTGTCGGCGACGCAGAAGCCGATCGACGAAGTGGCGCGCTTCCTGGTCGGCGCCGATGCGGTCGACGCGGCCGGCCGTCCCGACTGCGCGATCGTCGACATCGGCTACGCCAAGCAGCGCGATCTGGCCCTGGAACTGCCGGGCTCGCCGCTGTCGGCGGTGATGTCGCACGAGCAATGGGACGAAGTCTACGAACGCCTTGCGGCCTTGGTCGGCGAACACCGCACCACCCTGGTGTTCGTCAACACCCGGCGCATGGCCGAACGCGCCGCGCGCCATCTCGCCGACCGCCTCGGCAAGGACGCGGTCGCCGCGCACCACGGCAGCCTGGCGCGCGAGCTGCGCCTGGACGCCGAGCAGCGCCTCAAGCGCGGCGAACTGCGGGTGCTGGTGGCCACCGCCTCGCTGGAACTGGGCATCGACATCGGCGACATCGACCTGGTCTGCCAGCTCGGTTCGCCGCGTGCGATCGCCGCCTTCCTGCAGCGCGTCGGCCGCGCCGGTCATCATGTCGGCGGCGTGCCGAAGGGGCGTTTGTTCCCGCAGTCGCGCGACGACCTGGTCGAGTGCGCGGCCTTGCTCGACAGCGTGCGCCGCGGCGAGCTGGACGCCTTGCAGATTCCGTCGGCGCCGCTGGACGTGCTGGCCCAGCAGATCGTCGCCGAGGTCGCCGCGCAGGAGTGGGGCGAGGACGCGTTGTACGCCTGCCTGCGCCGCGCCTGGCCCTATGCCGGGCTGCTACGCAAGGATTTCGATGCGATCGTGCGCATGCTGGCCGACGGCTTCACCACCCGGCGCGGGCCGCGTTCGGCCTATATCCATCGCGACGCCGTGCACGGCCGCCTGCGCGCGCGTCGCGGCAGCCGCATGACCGCGGTGATGTCGGGCGGCACCATCCCCGACACCGGCGACTACACGGTGTTGCTCGAACCCGAGGCCGTCACCATCGGCAACGTCAACGAGGATTTCGCCATCGAAAGCCTCGCCGGCGACGTGTTCCAGCTCGGCAACGCCAGCTACCGCATCCTGCGCGTCGAGCCGGGGCGGGTGCGGGTCGAGGATGCGCAGGGCCAGCCGCCGAACATTCCGTTCTGGCTCGGCGAAGCGCCGGGCCGCAGCGACGAATTGTCGGCCAGCGTGTCGCGGCTGCGCGAGGCGGTCGAGACTTTGCTCGCGGCCTCGCCGCAGGCCGGCGAGGCTGCGCGCGCGCTCAGCGAGACTTTCGGTTTCGACGCCGAGACTGCGATCCAACTGGTCGACTACCTCGGCCGCACGCGCCAGGCGCTCGGTGTGGTGCCGAGCCAGCAGCGCCTGGTGTTCGAGCGCTTCTTCGACGAATCCGGCGGCACCCAACTGGTGATCCACTCGCCCTACGGCAGCCGCATCAACCGCGCCTGGGGCCTGGCCCTGCGCAAGCGCTTCTGCCGCAAGTTCAATTTCGAGCTGCAGGCTGCGGCCACCGAGGACGCGATTGTGTTGTCGCTGTCGACCAGCCACAGCTTCCCGCTCGAAGACGTCGCCCGCTATCTGCACTCGGCCTCGGCCCTCGACGTGCTCACCCAGGCTTTGCTCGATGCGCCGCTGTTCGCGGTGCGCTGGCGCTGGAACGCGACCACCGCGCTGGCCTTGCCGCGTTTCGTCGGCGGCCGCAAGGTTGCGCCGCAATTGCAGCGGATGAAGAGCGAGGACTTGCTGGCGACGGTGTTCCCGGATCAGGTCGCCTGCGCCGAGAACCTGGTCGGCGAGCGCGAGGTGCCGGACCATCCGCTGGTCGCGCAGACCCTGCACGACTGCCTGTACGAGGCGATGGACAGCGCCGGTTGGCTGCGCATGCTGCGGCGCTTGGAGCAGGGCGAGGTGCAGGTCATCGGGCGCGACGTCACCGCGCCGTCGCCGATTGCGGCCGAGGCGATCAATGCGCGGCCCTATGCTTTCCTCGACGACGCGCCGCTGGAAGAACGCCGCACCCAGGCGGTGATGGCGCGGCGCTATGCCGAGGCCGACAGCGCCGGCGATCTGGGCCGGCTCGATCCGGAGGCCATCGAGGCGGTCCGCGGCGAGGCTTGGCCGGAAGTGCGCGACGCCGACGAAATGCACGAGGCCTTGATGGGGCTCGGCTTCGTTACCGTCGCCGAGGCCGCGGCGAACGATTGGCCGCGCTGGCTGACGGTATTGGCCGACAGCGGTCGCGCCACCGCTCTGCGTTTGTCGGCGAGCGAACCCGCGCCGGCGTGGTGGGTCGCGACCGAGAACCTGCCGCAGGCGCGCGCACTGTTCGCCGACGCCGTGGCCGAGCCGGTGGTGGTCGTGCCCGCGGAATACCTGGCGACGGCGTGGAGCAGTGAGGAGGCCTCGGTCGAGCTGCTGCGTTCGCGCCTGACCGCGCTCGGCCCGACCACGGTCGCGGCCCTCGCTCGCGACGGCCACCGCGATGCCGGCGAGATCGAACTGGCGCTGTTGCAGCTGGAGCAGGAAGGCTATGTCATGCGCGGCCGCTTCGGCCGCGACAGCCTGCTCGGCGGCGACGAGGAATGGTGCGAGCGGCATCTGCTGGCGCGCATTCACCGCTACACCGTCGGCCGCCTGCGGCGCGAGATCGAGCCGGTCGAACCGCGCGACTTCGCCCGCTTCCTGTTCGATTGGCAACATTCGACCGCATCGACGCGGATGAACGGGCCGCAAGCCCTGCGCGCGGTGCTGGAACAACTGGAAGGCTACGAAGCGCCGGCTTCGGTGTGGGAAAGCGAGCTGCTGCCGGCGCGCATCGGCGACTACGATTCGAGCTGGCTCGACGAACTGTGCAGCGCCGGCCGGGTGACCTGGGCGCGTTTGCGTCCGGACGCGAACGCCGGCGCAGTCAACGGCACCTCCGCAGCACCGGTGCCGCAAGGCGTGCCGAGCGTGCGGCAGACACCGATCGTGCTGCTGCCGCGGCGCGCATTGGCCGATTGGCGGCTCGCCGCGGGCCGCAAGGCCGATCCGGCGCCGGTGTCGTCGCGCGCCCAACGCGTCCTCGCCGCGCTCGAAGCGCGCGGCGCCTCGTTTTTCGATGAACTCGAACGCGATGCGCATCTGCTGCGCACCGAACTGGAAGAGGCACTGGGCGAGTTGGTCACCCGTGGCCGCATCACCTGCGACAGCTACGCCGGTCTGCGTGCCTTGCTGGTGCCGCCGTCCAAACGCGTGTCGACCCACGGCGCCCGCCGTCGCCGCGCCTTGCTGACCGACCTGCAGGATGCCGGCCGCTGGTCGTTGACGGGGCCGGCCGAAGGCGAGGGCGCGCCTGCCGATGCGGCGCGCAACGCCGAAGCCAACGAGCACATCGCCTGGCGACTGCTCGAACGCTACGGCGTGGTGTTCTGGCGCCTGATACAGCGCGAAGCCGCCTGGCTGCCGCCCTGGCGCGACCTGCTGCGTGTCTACCGGCGCCTGGAAGCGCGCGGCGAGATCCGCGGCGGCCGTTTCGTCAGCGGCATGTCCGGCGAGCAGTTCGCCTTGCCCGATGCGGTCAACAGCCTGCGCCAGATCCGCCAGCGTGCCCACGACGGCGCCCTGGTCTGCGTGTCCGCGGCCGACCCGCTGAACCTCACCGGCAGCGTACTCGCCGGCGTCAAAGTGCCGCGCATCCCCGGCGCGCGCATCGCCTTCCGCGATGGCGTGGCGGTGGCCAGCCTGCTCGCCGGCCAGGTCGAAGAACTGGTCGAGTTGCCTGCCGACATCCAGCGCGACGTCCATCGCCTGCTGCTGCGCCGGCCGGGCAGCGCCGCGGCGGCAGCCGAGGCGAGCATCGACGAGGTGATGCGCAATCTTGCGCGGCATTGATCGGCATGCGCTGCTAGGTTTTGCCCTTGGCCCTGTCTTTGGCTGCGGCTGCGGCTGCGGCTGCGGCTGTTGCTGTGCGCAGCCTCGCACTCGCGAAGGCAAAAGAAGGCCCGGAGGGCGGCGCGCAGGGATGCGCGCCGTTTTTCATCGGGACAGGGATGTCCCGTATGAAAAATCCCTGCGGAGGCACCGCTCGTGCGGGCCTGTGATTCAAAGAAAAGCATTTTTCTTTGGTTACCTTTGACCGAAGGGAATCCAGACGGACTTTTGTTGCTTATGACAAAAGAAAGTAACCCGCCGCTTTAGTGGCGGAAGCTTTCGGCGTTTGATCTTGATCCTGCTTGGGCGAGGCGCAGCAAGACAGCCACAGTGCGGTCGCGGCTTGCGCCGCTCCTACCCTGGGCTCTAGCCCGCAGTGACTCGAGATTGAGGCGTCGTGGTCGCGACTTACGTCGCTCCTACAAGGGAAGGATTCGCGGAGTCTCGTTCTTCAAGCAAGAGCAGAGCTTCCGTCCGCTGACGCGGCCGGGTTACTTTCTTTTGCTGGCCCAAAAGAAAGCTAACCAAAGAAAAGGCCTTCCTTGACGAAGCTCCCCTGTGAGTGCGATGCGCGCGCCGGGATTTTCCGATAAGACGTCCCTGTCTTATCGGAAAACGGCGCACGTCCTGTGCGCCGCCCTCCGGGTCTCCACTTGACCGGGAAAGCGGCAAAAGCAGATCAAAATCACGGCAACGGCAACGGCAACGGCAACGGCGCCGCGGTTGAGACATGAGTGCTCCTCGCGACCGACGACGATAGGAACCTACGTTGTCGCGGCTCGCGCCGCTCCTACCCTTAGGTGCAAAAACTGCCTTGGCCGAATAAGGCCATCTCGCGGCCCGATTCTTCTGGATGGCCAGCAATCCCCATGCCCGTTCAGTGTGCCGGTCGATCGGTTTCGCCCTATCGGCAGGCATGCCTGCGAACTGTGTCGCGATTTTTCGCTGAAGCGTTAAGCCGATGCGTGTAATCCCCATGACGTTGATGAACGCATCGAGAATAAATCGTTGCGACCGTAACGTCGTCTTCGCGGTCCGTGGTGGCACTGTGGGGTCTGGAATCGATTCGTCGAACAGCGAGCGTGTCGCGGCGTCATCGCGGCACCGGGTGATCCTCACCCCCCGTTCGATCCTGCCTGCGCATTAGATCGCTCGCCATGTGCCCGGGTTCTTGTTCTAGGAGTCGACCATGACCGTCTATACGAACCGTCTTCACGAGACGGATATTTCGACGATCGACTCGTCGACCAGCGATGCCGCGGATTCGGCGTTGTCGCTGGCCGTGCTGGACCTCGATTCGGAACTGGCCTATTGGCGCAACCACTATCGCGGTCTGGTCGATCGGCCGGGCTTGCGCTACAGCGATTACGAGCCGGCGGTGAAACTGGGCCTGGACGCTTACATGCGCAGTCGAGGCCGGACCCTGGAGGAGATGCAGGACGGCATCGGCGTGTGCTATCGCCGCACCCGCGGGGCCTCGCGTCTGGATTGGGACGAAGCCCGCACGGTGGTGGAGGCGGCCTGGGGCCGGCTCGAACAGCGGAGTTCGCCCCCATGACGCTGCGCCACGCCTTCGAACGTGGGGCGAAAGCAGCTTCCCGCTTCACCGGGCATCCGCTGTGTTTCGGCCTCGCGCTCGGCGTGGTGCTCGCTTGGATGGTCAGCGGCCCCTTGTTCGGTTTCAGCGACACCTGGCAGTTGGTCATCAATACCGGGACGACCATCATCACCTTCCTGATGGTGTTCCTGATCCAGAACTCGCAGAACCGCGATTCCGCCGCAGTACAAATAAAGCTCGATGAGTTGATTCGTGCGACGAAGGCCGCCGAGAACGCTTTGCTCGACCTGGAGGAACTCGACGAAGAGACCTTGGAGAAGTTCCGCCAGCGCTATGAACGGCTCGCCCGCGGCGCTCGCAAGCGCCGGCCCATCGGAGCCGATGGTCAAACCCTTTCGCCCCATCAGGAGAACCAGAATGAAGAAGACCCAACCGCACGCCCCGCAGGTTCGTGAGTTGCTGCTGCAGGCGCTGGAAACCGAACAGGGCGGCATCAAGATCTACGAGGCGGCGGTCGAATGCGCCGTCAACGAAGACCTGCACAAAGAGTGGCAAGGTTATCTCGCCGAAACCCGTACCCACGAGAAAGAATTGCTCAACGTGTTCAAGGAACTGGGCCTGGACCCGAAACAACGCAGCCCCGGACGCGAGGTCGTCGGCCACATCGGCCAAGCGCTGGAGCAAGCCATCCGGATGGCGCAGAAAGCCGGCGATCCCGATGCCGCACAACTGGTCGCCGCCGAATGCGTGGTGCTGGCCGAGACCAAGGACCACATGAATTGGGAGCTGATCGGGCACCTGGTCGAGCATGCGAAGGGCGATGGCCTCGAAGTGCTCAAGCAGGCTCATGAAGCGGTCGAGTCCGACGAAGACCATCACCTCTATCACACGACCGGCTGGACCCGCGAGCTGTGGATCGAGTCGCTCGGGTTGCCGGCGGTTCTGCCGCCGCCCGAGGAAATCAAGCAGGTCGAGACCGCGATCGGCGCGGCTCGGGCCGAGAAAGCCCGTAGCCAGATGTTGTGATTGCAGGGGAGCGCGGCCCTGGGTTGTCGCGGCCGGCCACGGTTCGCTCACGCGGATGCAGCCGGTCGCGGCAACTCAGGAACGTCGCGACCCGTAGCGGCGCCTCCGCGGCGCGACGCTCGCCGACCTGCGGGCGCGAAATCGGGAGAGACGGCCTTCGCAAGGCGTCGCCGTTCACTCCGGTTCAACGCCCGCGGCGGCACAGTCGAGACCCGATGTTCCCGCCGGCGATTCAGGCCGGCCTTGCGAGGTAGCCATGGCGCGCCCGATCTGGACCGGAACCCTGTCGTTCGGATTGCTCAACATCCCGGTCAAACTGATGACCGGTGAGCGCCGCGTCGACCTGCATTTCCGCATGCTGGACAGCCGCAACAAGGCGCCGATCCGTTACGAGCGGGTCAACGAGGAGACCGGCGAAGAAGTGCCGTGGAAGGAAATCGTCAAGGCTTTCGAGTACGACAAGGGCAGCTATGTGGTGATCGAGGAGGCCGACATCGCCGCGGCCGCGCCGGATCACAAGGAAACCGTCGATATCGACACCTTCGTCGACGCCGCCTCGATCGGCGCCGAGTTCTACGAAAAGCCCTATGTGCTCGAGCCCGGCAAGAAGGCCGAGAAAGGCTATGTCCTGCTGCGCGAGGTGCTCAAGCGCACCGGCATGGTCGGCGTCGGCCGGGTGGTGATTCGCACCCGCGAATACCTGGCAGCGGTAGTGCCGCAGGGCGACGCCCTGATGCTGATGATCCTGCGCTACGCCCAGGAACTGGTCGATCCCAGCGATTACAAACTGCCCGAGGGCAGCATGACGAAGTGGAAGATATCGCCGCGCGAGGTCGAGATGGCGGAGCAGTTGATCAAGTCGATGAGCGGCGAATGGAAGCCGGACAGCTACAAGGACGACTTCCGCCAGCGCTTGCACAAGGTCATCGAGCAGCGGGTCAAGTCGAAGAAGGTCGTGCGCGGCAAGCCTGCCGACGAAACCAAGCTGCCGGAAAACGCCGCGACCAACGTCATCGACTTCGCCGAACTGCTCAAGCGCAGCCTGGAGAAAAAGGGCGGGCAGGGTGCGACTAAGCGCGCGGCCAAAAAGGCCCCGGCCAAGAAGACCGCGAAGGCGGCCAAGAAGCGCACGCGCAAGTCGGCGTGACGGCGCGGCTGTGAGGACTGCGCCGTGACGCTGCGCGATTACGTCCGCAAACGTCGCTTCGACGCCACGCCGGAGCCGGACGCCGACCGTGGCCGTGCGCGCCGCGGGCGGCGCAAGGCGCCGATCTTCGTCGTCCAGTTGCATCATGCGCGGGCCCGCCACTACGACTTCCGCCTGGAAGCCGACGGCGTGCTGAAGAGCTGGGCGGTGCCGAAGGGGCCTTCGTTACGTGCCGGCGAGCGCCGTCTCGCGGTCGAGGTCGAAGACCACCCGCTGTCCTATGCCGATTTCGAGGGAGATATTCCCGAAGGCCAGTACGGTGCCGGCCATGTCGACATTTTCGATCACGGCACCTGGCGCACCGACGACGACGCCCTCGACCAGATCGCCGCCGGCAAGCTCGACTTCGAACTCGACGGCGAGCGCCTGCACGGCCGTTTCACCCTGGTGCGGACCCGGCCCATCGGTAAACAGCAGCAGTGGCTGCTGATCAAGCGCAGCGACGAGCATGCGCGCGACAGCGACGCCGATCGCATGCTCGACGAGCCCGCCGCGGCCGCCAAGCCTGCTCCGCCGCCGGCGAAACAGCTCGCCAGGAAATCCCGGGCGACGACCGCCAACGCACGCGGGGCCGGGTCGCGAGGGGCCGGGGCAGGCGGTTCCGGGGCCTGGCGCAGCGCCGCCGCGAAGATCGCCGGCGCCGTCGCGGCGCCGATGCCGAAAGACGTCGAATTACAGTTGGCGACGTTGCGCGATAGCCCGCCGAGCGGCGGCGACTGGCAGTTCGAGGTCAAGTGGGACGGCTATCGCATGCTCGCCTACCTCCAGCGTGGCGTGCGCCTGCAATCGCGCAACAAGGTCGATTGGAGCGAGCGCTTCGTGCGCCTGGCCGAGGCCATCGCCGGCCTGCCGCTGCGCAGCGCGGTGCTCGACGGCGAGTTGATCGCCTCCGATCGCAGCGGCCGCAGCGATTTCGGCGAGTTGCAGCGCCTGCTCGAATCCGGGCAGTTGGATTCGCTGCGCTATGTGATCTTCGACCTGCTGTATCTGGACGGCATCGACCTGCGCGGGGCGGCGCAGGCGCAGCGCCGAGGCCTGTTGCGTGAGGTGTTGGCCGCTTCGACCTCGGACGCGCTGGCCTTCAGCGAACATGTCGAAGGCGACGCCGGGCAGGTGCTGGCGGCGAGCGTCAAGGCCGGCCTGGAAGGCATCGTCTGCAAGCGCGCCGATGCGCCTTACCACGGCGGCCGCAGCCAGGCCTGGATCAAGCTCAAGCACGTCGCAGACGAGGAATTCATCGTCGTCGGGCATACGCCGCCGAAGCACGGCCGCCAGGGTTTCGGCTCCCTGCTGTTGGCTCGGCCCGGCGCCGACGGCCTGGTATATGTCGGTCGCGTCGGCAGCGGTTTCAGCGATGCGGCCTTGCGCAGCCTGAGCAAGCGCCTGCAGACGCTGCACAGCGAACAGGCGGCGGTGGAACTGCCCGGGCACGTGCCGTTTCCGCGAGGTTCGGTGCGCTGGGTCGCGCCGGAACTCGTCGTCGACGTGCATTCGCGCGGACGCGGCAAGGAAGGCCTGATCCGCCAGGCCAGCTTCGTGCGGCTGCGCGAGGACAAACGGGCCGCCGACCTGAGCGCCGCCGTCGCAGCCGCGCAGGCCGAGCCTGCGCCGCGACGCGCCAGGGCGGGGCGCGTCCGGCCCATCCGCGCCCGATCCATCGAGGAAACCGCGATGAGCGACACCCGGCTCAGCCATCCCGAACGCATCGTCTATCCCGCCGCGAAGATCAGCAAAGGCGAGGTCGCCGATTATTACCGCGCGGTCGAGGCCTGGCTGCTGCCGGAACTGATCGAACGTCCGCTGTCCTTGCTGCGCTGCCCCGATGGCATCGCATCGGCGTGTTTCTTCCAGAAACACCACGCCGACAGCCTGGGCGAGGGCGTGCATCCGGTCCGCCTGCGCGAGGCCGCCGGCCAGGCCGACTACGTCTACGTGCGCGACATCGAAGGCGTGTTGGCGCTGGTGCAGATGAACACCCTGGAATTCCATCCCTGGGGCGCGAAACGGCAGGCGCCGGACCGGCCGGACCGGTTGGTGTTCGACCTGGACCCGGCCGAGGACATCGCCTGGAGCGAGCTCAAGCGGGCCGGGCGCGATGTGCGCGACCGGCTCGCCGAGATCGGGCTCGACAGTTGGCCGCGCTTGTCCGGCGGCAAGGGCATGCACGTGGTAGTGCCGATCCGGCCCGGCCCGGACTGGGCCGAGGTCAAAGCCTTCAGCGAGGCCTTCGCCGACGCCATGGTCGCGCAGGCGCCGCTGCGCTATGTCGCGACGGCATCCAAGGTCGCCCGCAAGGGGCGCATCTTCATCGACTGGCTGCGCAATGCGCGCGGCGCCACCAGCGTGGCGAGTTGGTCGCTGCGCGCGCGCGAAGGCGCGCCGGTGGCGATGCCGTTGCGCTGGGACGAATTCTCGCGAGCGCGTTCCTCGACCGACTTCGATCTGGCCAAGGCACTACGTCGCGCTGCGCGCCTGCGCAGCGATCCCTGGGAGGGTTTCGCCGAGAGCCGACAACGCTTGCCGACGATATGAAACCTCAGGTCGATTGGTCCGGTGGTTTCGTGCCGGCCTTGCGCTCGGCGAAGTTGAGCAGGAACAGGACCAGCAAGGTCAGCACGGTCGCTGCGAAGGCGAGCAGGTGATAACGCAGGCCGGTGCTGGCGCCGATCACTGCGACCATCAACAGCGAGGCCGCGGTGGTGACGCCGGACACCGCCTGGCCGCCGCGCTGGGCGAATATCGTGCCGGCGCCGATGAACGACACGCCGGCGACGACCGCCTCGACCAGGCGCAAGGGATCGATGTTGACCAGGAAGGGAATGCGGAAACGCGGGTCCATGATCGCCAGTTGGCCCACGCCTACCAGCAGCGAAGAGGCGCCCGCGACCAGCATGTGGGTGCGGAATCCCGCCGGTCGATTCTTCAGTTCGCGCTCCAGGCCGATGGTGCCGCCGAGCACCATTGCGTAGGCGGTGCCGCCGACGACCCACAGCTGACTCAACAGCTCCATGAATGCGCTCCGGCTGGGTAAGCGTTCTTGATAACCCGGGCCATGTGAGGCGTCGGTGACCGGCTGTCGTCGCGACGGCGCGCAGATGAATCGCACACCCCGCGCTAACGGCGCGCTGTCCCGGCCTTAACTCTCCGGCGGTTAGCGTCGGCATCGTGATTCCAACGATTCCGATCAGGAGACCGGTCATGTCTCGTGGAGATAAGTCGTCCTATACCGACAAGCAGAAACGCCAGGCCGAGCATATCGAGCAGCAGTACAGGAAAGACGGCGTATCGCAGAAGGAAGCCGAAGAGCGCGCCTGGGCCACCGTCAACAAGCAGGACGGCGGCGGCAAGAAATCCGGCTCGGGCCGCAAAGACCATCACTGAGCTCCATCGCAGTTCCATCACCCGAAGGCATCGAACTGGCCCGTGCCGTACGCAGCAAGCGTTCCGACCATGGCCGCGGCTTCACGGCCTGACGCAGGGCGCGGTCCCATGCCCGATCTCGCATGTCTCGATCCCATATATGAGGACTCCATCATGAAATCCATGCGTCTCGCGATTCTCACCCTGACCCTGGCCGTCTCCGGCACCGCCCTGGCGGCGCCGCAATCCAGCGGCAGCCCCACTGGCAACGATCCGGCCACGGGCACCGGCAACGAGTCGGCGCAGCCGGTCAGCGATACCTGGATCACCACCAAGGTCAAGGCCGAGTTGTTGGCCACCAAGGGCGTGACCGGCACCGATATCAACGTCGAGACCGTCAACGGCGTGGTCAAATTGTCCGGTCACGTGGACGGCAAGACCGAGGCCGACAAGGCCATCGAGATCGCGCGCAAGATCGACGGCGTCAAGAAGGTCGACAGCACCGCGCTGGTCTCGGCCAAGAGCGCCCACAACAAGTAGGCGACGGCCGGTATTCCCCGGCCTGCCGACTCTCATAAGGACAGTTCCTCAGGGGACGGTCCTTATAGGACAGTCCACATACGGACAGTCCGCATAGGACAGAGCGATGACCCAGCTAGCCGACCGTGTTCACACCGATCCCGCCGAGATCCGCCGATTGAGTCTCTTGATCGAGCGGCTTCCCGACGAAGGCTTGGTCGATATCGTTCTGGTCGATGGCAGTCGGCAGGTCGGGGTCGTCGCGACCCGGCCGAGTCTGCAGACCTTTCTCGACGCCCACGGCAACGAGGGCAGCAATGCGGTGCTGCGACTGGAAGACATCCGCGGCGGCGACCGCGTCGCTTATCTTTGGCTCGACGAGATCCTGAATGTTTGCCCGTTGCAATCCGACGAACGCGAATTCGTTCGTCCATCGGCCCGCGGGAAACCCACGGGCAGCTAGCCGGCGCCGTTTGGCGAGGCCGATCTCGCCGGACGCCGCGCCGCCACACACCAGGAGCCCGTCATGGCCGTTTGCGAGGTTTGCGGAAACCAGTACGACAAGACCTTCACCGTTTCGATGGGGACGCGCAGCGGCACCTTCGATTCGTTCGAGTGCGCGATCCACGCGATGGCGCCGCGTTGCGCGCACTGCGACTGCCGCATCGTCGGGCACGGCATCGAGGACGACGGCACCTTCTATTGCTGCGTGCATTGCGCCCGCAGCGCCGGCGTCAGCGGGGTCGCGGACCGGGCATGAGCCTGGGGCGCCGGCAACCGGGGCCGATCCGCAAATCCTCGAACTCGCGCACGGTTTTTAGAGCGGTTGCGGAACGTCCTATGAGCATGCTTTCGACTTCACCGGCGATCGGCGATGCTAGCCGCATGCGCGCCATCCGCTCGTCAGACCCCGCGGTGATCCACAGTGCCAGCGAAGGCGTCTGTTATCTGTACGTGCTGCCTTGCGCGTACGAGGACCTGCTCAAGCTGGGCTTCTCGCGCGGGCCGCTGGGGCGCATCCAGGCGCTGCAAGCGCGGTTCTTCGAGTTCTTCGATCTCGACCTGGCCTTCCTGGTCGAGACCGAGACCGTCGGCGATGCGCGCAAGCTGGAATTGGACCTGCGTCATCGCCTGAGCGACTACAACGCACCGGCGCCGTTGACCGCGAACGCGCAGGCCGGCGGCCACAGCGAGTGGTATCGCGGCGCCTATCGGGCGCTGGCTGAGGAGGCGGTGCGCCTGCAAGCCGTCGGCCATACCGTGCATCGCCCGCTGCGCGAATGGCTGGGGCGGCAACTCGCCGCGCAGGGCGATGACTTGTACGACCGCAGCGCCGCCCTGATGACGCAACTGCAAGGCGATGTCTCGCTGCTCGACCAACCCGGGTTGCGGACCTTGCGGCGCAAGTTGCTGGACTCGCTCGATGCGCATGCGGCCTTGGGCGTCGAGCTGGAACCGCGCCTGCCCGAGGCTTTGCTGGCGTGGTATCGCGCGAATAGTTCGAGAAACTGAGAGTTGAGAGTTCGGATCGCGCCAGCGTTCGAACGGCGCAGACCGGCAAGCAGACCGGCAAGCAAGGCTTCAGCATCCGTCCGCATACAGGAGCGATACCATCATGACCCGACTCGACAAGCCGATACGGCGCGAAGTGGAGATCGACGGCAAGCTGTACACGCTGACGGTCGATCCCGATGGCCTCAAACTGTCCGAGAAAGGCCGGCGCAAGGGCATCGCGCTGAACTGGAGCGACCTGGTGTCCGGCGACGCGGCGCTCGCGGCGGCCCTGCAGGCTTCGACCGGGCACGCCTCGACCATGGGCTGATCCGCCGACTGGTTGCGGCCGCACTCAATCGGTACGCACCCGGAACGCCAGGCTGATGCGCGGGTCGACTACGCCGGGCGCCTTGGGGATGCCATGGTCGTAATGCTGCTGCGAGGCATGGCTCATGACCACCAGGCTGCCGGATTCGAGCTGCAGCTGCCAGGTCGCGTGCGGCGCACGCTTGGCCCGCACGGTCATGCGCCGTGTCGCGCCGAGCGATAGCACTGCGATCGGCCGGCCCTGTGCAAGGTGGTGCAGCTTGTCGTTGTGCAGGGCGACGCTGTCGCGGCCGTCGCGATACAGGTTCAGGCCGACGCTGTTGAACGGGGTCGTCAACAATTCGCCGATGCGTTCGGCGGTGTCGGCGAGCATCGGCGGCAATGCGTCGCGATCGAGGCGATACATCGCCATGCGCCGCGGCACGTCGATCAGCCGCTCGTACATCATGCGTTGTTGCGAGGTCCACGCGGCCTGTTCGAGCAGCGCCGAGAACAAGCGCATCGACCACTCGCCATCGAACACGCCCGGCAGATAACGCACGCCGCCTTCGGCGTCGCGGATCGGTTGCTGCGGGTCGGCGTCGAACAACGAATGCTGGTGCATGGCGCATGATGCGACGAAACATTCTCAAGCTGCGAGACGGGCGCCGCAGTGGCGCAGCTCGCGGTCGTCAGACAGCGGCGACCGGCTTCTCCAGTTTCGGCAGGAACCAGGCCAGCAGGCCGATCGCAGGCAGATAGGCGCACAAGGCGTACACCGCTTCGATGCCGATGCGGTCGGCGAGCTGGCCCAGGGCGGCGGCGCCGAGGCCGCCCATGCCGAAGGCGAAGCCGAAGAACAGGCCGGCGATGACGCCGGTGCGGCCCGGCACCAGTTCTTGCGCATAGACCAGGATCGCCGAGAACGCCGAGGCCAGTACCAGGCCGATCACCACCGTCAACGCCGTGGTCCAGAACAGGTTGGCGTGTGGGAGCAGCAGGGTGAAGGGCAACACGCCGAGGATCGAAAACCAGATCACGTAGCGGCGGCCGATGCGGTCGCCGATCGGCCCGCCGAGCAAGGTGCCGGCGGCGACCGCGCCGAGGAAGACGAACAAGTGCACCTGCGCGTCCTGCGCCTTGAGCTGGAATTTTTCCATCAGGTAGAAGGTGTAGTAGCTCGACAGGCTCGCCATGTAGAAATACTTGGAGAAGATCAGCACCGCGAGCACCGCCATGCTGCGGGCGACAGTCTTGCGCGGCAGCGGCGCACGCGCAGCGCTAGCCTGTTTCTTGCGTTGCGCGGGGATCTGTTCGCGGTACCACACGCCGATGCGGCTCAGGATCACGATCGCGGTCAGCGCGGCGAAAGCGAACCAGCCGACGCTGCCCTGGCCGCGCGGCATCACCACGAAGGCGGCGAGCAGGGGGCCGAGCGCGGAGCCGACGTTGCCGCCGACCTGGAACAGCGACTGAGCCAGGCCGTGGCGGCCGCCCGAGGCCATGCGCGCCACCCGCGAGGACTCCGGGTGGAACACCGACGAGCCCGAGCCGACCAGGGCCGCGGCGAGCAGCAACATCGGGAAGCTCGATGCGCGCGACAACAGCAACAGGCCGGCCAGGGTGAAGCCCATGCCGATGGCGAGCGAGTAGGGCATCGGCCGTTTGTCGGTGTAGATGCCGACCAAGGGCTGTAACAGCGAAGCGGTGACCTGGAAGGTCAGGGTGATCAGGCCGATCTGGCCGAAATCGAGCTTGAACGCGTCCTTGAGCAGCGGATAGATCGCCGGCAGCAAGGACTGGATCATGTCGTTGAGCAGATGGCAGACGCTGAGCATCGCCAGGATCGGCAAAGCGATGCGGCCGGCCGCTTCGGCGGGTTTCTGATCCGCTTCGAAGGCGGGCAGGGCGGCGGTCGCGGGCGTATCGATCGATGCGTCGTTCGACGTGTTCGGGGTATCGAGGGTGGTCATGGCGACCAGTAGACGCCGCCGTGCGCATGCCCGCATTATTGTTCAGGTCAACAATCTTCGAGATCGGGCCAATGCGCAATGTCCTTGCGACCCAGGTCGACGCCTTGCCGGGCCGTATCGTCGCGACCTCGAACGACCACCCGAGCCACCATCGCATCGCCCGGCACCGCCATCGCCGCTCGCAGCTGCTGTACGCCGCATACGGGATCATGGTGGTCGGCACCGAGACCGGGCGCTGGATCGTGCCGCCGGAACGCGCGGCCTGGATTCCGGCCGGCATGGCCCACGACGTGCATGTGCTGGTCGCGATCAGCACGCGCAGCGTCTACATCGAGCCCGAGCTCAGCGCGGCCTTGCCGCGGGACTGTCGGGTGGTCGGGGTGTCGCCGCTGATGCGGGAGCTGTTGTTGGAAACCCTCGACCTGCCGTTGCAGGCCGAGAGCGGGTCGCGGCCGGACCTGATCTATTCGCTGATCGTGCAGGAAATCGAACGCGCGCCGGTGTTGCCGCTGGACATTCCTTTTCCGGCCGATCCGCGCCTGGCCAAGCGTTGCCGCACTTACCTCGCGCATCCCTCGCCGCACGACACCATCGACGACTGGTGCCGCGACCTGGCGATGAGCCGGCGCACCTTCACCCGCCGTTTCCGCGGCGAAACCGGCACCAGTTTCGCCCAATGGTGCCGGCAGGCGGCGATCTTCGCCGCCTTGCCGCGGCTGGCCGCGGGCGAGCCGATCACGACCCTGGCGCTGGACCTGGGTTACGAAAGCGCCTCGGCGTTCACGACCATGTTCAAGCGCCTGATCGGCATGCCGCCGAGCCGGTATCTGGCGATGTCGCACGGGCCTGCGCGCGAGGGCGTTTGAGCCGCCAAGGGTAGGAGCAGCGCAAGCCGCGATCATGATCCGCAAACGCTGGCGTCATTCGATGTCCGGCCTTGAAACGATGCCCGGCGCGTCGCCCGACAGTTCAGTCGGATTTCGTTGCCAAGCCTGTGTCCGATACCGACGTCGATTCCGTGATTGCGTGGTCGCGGCTTGCGCCGCTCCTACCCTGAAGCCGCGAAGCGTCGTGCCGACGACGCGGCTTCGGCGAAGCGGGACGCAATCGTTCCGCTTCCCGAAACCACGATCGGCGCCAACTCGCAGATCGCCGCGCAAGACGGTTACGGCTGCTAGCCCGCCTTCAGCCGCGGCTTCCGGCGTGTACCGCAAGCGGCTGCGCGAACCGCCGCCGCGCTGAGTGCGTCGGCGGCGCTCAAGCGCCGGACACGAGCAAGGTGATGACCCAGACGTCGACGCCGTTGTTCTGGGTCTGTTCGACCGACTGCACCAGGAACGAGGTCCCCGGGGCGAAGGTGTATTCGATCTTGTCCGGATCGTCCGACAGCGGCGTGATGTAGCTGGCGGCATCCCAGACCCAGGCGCCGTCGGGCGGGTTGGCGACCAGGACGATGCCGTTCTGGTATTGCATCGCCTCGCTCATGCTGCTGCCGAAACTCCAGACCATCTTGGTGGTGATGGTGTCGCCGGGCTGGATATAGTCGGCGATGGCCTGGCTGAAGTCGATCTGCAGCGGCACCGTGTCGGGGCCGGCATTGAGCGGGCACTGCAGGAACTCGATGCCGAAGTGCTCCATGCCGAGTTGGTAGATGTCCATCTGCCCGCTGAAGAGCTGCGGCTGGTCGACGATGCTGGTGCGCGGCATAGCCTGGTAGGCGGCGGCGAGCAGGCGGTTCTCGACGTCGCTGAACTGCTGCAACTGGGTCGCCACCGCGGCCAGTTGCGACTGCACGTCGGCCAGGGACGAGGCCGGCGTCATCATGAAGGAGTTCATGTAGTCGGCGTTGCTCGGGTTGTAGGTGTTCCAGTTCGATTCCCAGATCGCCGTGGCGATGCTGTCCTGATCCAGCGGCAGCGGCGACTGGTTCATGCCGGTGTATTCGAAGATCTTCATGAACACCAGGCGGGTGAACGAGGCCGTGGTCCAGTCGTAGATCGACATCGCCAGTTGGAAGCTGTACGGCGAGAACGGAAACAACTGCGCGCCGAGCGCGGCGATCTGGGCGAAGCTCTTGCCCGGCGCATCGGGGATGTCCTGATAGGGCACGTACTTGTCGGCGATCATCTGGTCCAGGTAAGCCGCATCGGCGGCCGCGACCACCGGCAAGGGCTTGAGCTGTCCGGACTGGGTAGCGCCGGTCGCCGCCGCGGTCACCGAAAAGCTGCCGTCGCCGGGCAGGTACAGGTCGAAACTGGCGCTCGGGTTCGGCGTGTAGTCGAAGTCGGCGCCGTTGAAGTCGATGAAATCCATCACCGGACCGAACGGAAAGCCATTCTGGAAATCGGTGACGTCGAGAAAGCCCTCGCCGTCGACGATCAAGCGGCTCGATACGCCCTTGCCGCCGCGCCAGCTGTCGATCGGCAGGCCGTCGCTGAACCACAGCGAGGCCTCGCTTGGATTGCGGATGCTCTGGAACTGCCACATGCGGGCCTCCCGGCGTATCGGAACCGACGCGGCCGCGATGCGGAGCGTGACGGGCGACACGCGTCGCCCGACGTTTTCCCGTCGCGGATCAGCCCATACAACGCAACGGCATGGCGATCACGGCCACGCAGTGGGTGCGGCGCTCACGATCACTTCGCGATCAACAGCAACAGCGAACGCGCCTGCAATCCATAGGTCGCGTTCTCCCCGCCGATCAGGGTTTCCGAGCCCGGCACCGCGACTGCGTTCGGGCCTTCGTTCCAGGTGGCGGTGTCGGTGACGCGGTACCACTGCTTGCCGTTGCCGGGCCAGGGCAGGACGAAGTTCACCGGCCCCGACCAGCCGTTGTAGGCGACGTAGATCGCGCTGGCCGGGTCGGCGAACTCGCTGCCGTCGATGCGCCAGGCGAGGGCATGGTTGCCGGTGCCGTTGAAATACGCCGCATCGGCCTGGGCGCCGTCGGGCTTGAACCAGCGCAACTGCTCCATGACGTTGCCGTTGCCGTCCGTGCCGCTGTAGAAATTGGCCGGACGCAGCGCCGGATGCGCCTTGCGGAAGGCGATCAGGCGCTTGCTGTAGGTCTCGTGGTCGGCCTCGATGCTGTCGCGGGTCCAGTACAGCCAGTTCGCCGCCGAATCCAGGTTATAGGTGTTGTTGTTGCCGAACTGGGTGCGCAGCACTTCGTCGCCGCCGGTGATCATCGGCACGCCGGCGCTCAGCATCATGAAAGCCAATCCCGTGCGAGCCGCCTTGCGTTGTTCGAGGACCACGCCGGCCTGGTCCCAGCTCAGGTTGTGGTCTTCGCCGCCGTCGGAAGGCCCGTACGGCCAGGGTTGGTTGTTCTGCTTGTCGTTGTAGGCATAGAGGTCGTTGAGGGTGAAGCCGTCGTGGGCGACCATGAAATTGATCGAGTGCCAGGGCTTGCGGCCGTCGTCGCTGTAGAGGTCGCTGGAACCGGCGAAGCGCGAGGCCAGGGTGCCCGGCGTGACCACCTCGACGCCGAGCTTGTTCTGCTTCTTGCGCAGGGCATCGCGGTACAGGCCGTTCCATTCCGCCCAGCCGGCGGGGAAGTTGCCGACCTGATAGGAATTGCCGCCGATCGCCCAGGGTTCGGCGATCAGGTCGAGACCGGCGCCGCCCGCCGCAGCGCGCGGCGGCAGTTCGGCGACGATGCGGTTGAGCGCGTTGCCGGCGTCGCTCTTGTCGAAGTTGAAGCAGCCGTGCTGGCAGCTGTTGCCGAGCACCGAGGCCAGGTCGAAGCGGAAGCCGTCGACGCCGAGCGCATCGCGCCAATAGGCCAGCGAGTCGACGATCAGGTTCTGGGCGACGGTGTTGCGGGTGTTGTAGTTGCCGCCGACGCCGGTGTTGTCCCAGGGGTATTTGAGGTCGGCGGTCAGCGAGTAATAGGCGGGGTTGTCGAGGCCGCGCCAGGACAGCAGGTTGTACACGGTCAGGCCGTCGCTGCCGCCCCAGGGGCCGCCTTCGCCGGTGTGGTTGTAGACCACGTCGATATAGACCTTGATGCCGGCGTCGTGGAAGGCCTTGACCATCGTTTTCCATTCGCGGGTCGGCCCGCCGGCGCTCTTATCGGCGGCGTAGCGGCGGTCCGGGGCGAAATAGTTCAGGGTCATGTAACCCCAGTAGTTATCGTTCGCGGTCGAGGTGGGGTCGACGTCGTTCTGGTCGTTCTGCGCCTCCTGCACCGGCAGGAATTCGACTGCGGTGATGCCGAGCCCGGCCAAATAGGCGGCCTTGCGCGCTGCGCCGGCATAGGTGCCGCGTTCGGCGACGGGCACGCTGGCGTCGTTGCGGGTCAGGCCGCGCACGTGCACTTCGTAGATCACCTCGTCCTTGAGCGCGCGGGTCGGCTTGCTGCCGATCGACGAGGCATCGGCGGGCAGGGCCACGCTCTTGCCGGCGCAGGCGCCGCTGTCCTTGTTGCGATGGCTGGCGCCGCTGGCGTAGAGGGTGCCGTCGGCGCAGGCGGCGGTGTTCGGGTCCTGGCTGAGCTCGCGCGCGTAGGGGTCGATCAGCAGCTTGTTCGGATTGAAGCGGTTGCCGGCGTTGTCGACGTCGCTGACGAAACCGGTGCCGCTGCCTTTGCTCCAGGCGGCGTCGTAGGGCCAGTTGGGGCCCCAGGCGCGATACCCGTAGTAGACCGTGCCGGTGATGCCGTAGCTGGTCTTGATGGTGCTGGTCGCGACCGACTTCGACCAGACCTGGGTTGCCGCGTCCTTGGTCATGCTCAGGCGAGCGACTTCCTGCGCGCCGGAGGCGGTCTTGTACAGCCACACTTCGATGCGGGTGGCGCGCGAGGAATAGACGCGGAAGTTGAGATTGCTCTGGCTGGCGTCGTAGCGCGCACCCAACTGCTGGGCATCGATGGCGGCGCGTGCCTGGCCGCTGCACAGCAGGCCCAACATCGTCGCCAGCACCGCACTCGCCATGCCGTTCCACCACCGCGTCTGATCGCGCATCGCCCCGCACTCCTGTCGAATCGGAAGGCGCGCGGACTACGCGCGCCGAGCCACTCTAAGGCCGTTGCTGCGCTGCTCCGGACCGGCTGCAATCGTATTCAATGCCGCGTTCCGTGATCGCGGACGCGGCTCGCAGGCGGGGCCGCGCTCGTCGGATGCTCAGGACGGCGCGGCGAGCACCTGGATCGCCGCGGAGAACTTCGGCCCGCGCGCCAACAGCCGCAACCGGCGCGGACGGCGTTGCAGCCATTCGCGCAGCGCCCGCCATTCGCCCTCGCGCCAGGCCGGGTACACGCCGGATTCGTTCCAGTCGCACAACTCGTCGAACACCAGCACCGTGCCGGGCACGATGCGTTCGTCCATCAAGGTCAGCACGGTGACGGTGGACTCGTACAGATCGCAGTCGATGTGCAGCAGCGCCGCGGGGCCGGGATGCGCGGCCAGCCAGGCCGGCAGGCTGGCGCCGAATTCGCCCGGCCACAACCGCGCATTCGCCGGCACCTCGGGCAGGGCACCGGTATCGAAATGGCCGGCCGGATAGACACTGTCGGCGCTGCGTTGCCAGGGGATCGGCAACCCGCTGAAGGTGTCGAAGCCGTGCACGCTGCGTTCGGGCAAGGCCTTGGCGAGCGCGCTGAGCGAACGCCCGCGGAACACGCCGAACTCCATTACATGGCCGCTCGGGCAGTGCGCGCGGGTCACCGCGAGCAGGCTGTCGAGGTCGCTTTTGTGCGGCACCGGCAAGGCGCGAAACGCGCCGATGTCGAGTGCGGCGCCGGCATCGATCACCGGGGCCGCCGCCAGCATCGCCGTGGCGGCCTTCGCCGCCGCGTGCGCGCCGCGATCGATGCTTGCGATGTCGGCGCTGTGCGGCCGCTCCCAGTTGATCTCTTCGATGCGGCCGTCGAAGCCCTGTTGCACCGGCATCGGGAAGAACGGCGCGAGGCGTTCGATGTCGCCGATATCGTGGCGCAGCGCGGGCAGTTCGGCCTTGCGCACCCGCACGATCAACGAGATGTTGTAGCCGTAGACCTTGAGCCGGGCCTCGCGGCAATCGATGCCGGCGACGATCAGGTTGTACAGCAACAGCCCGGCGTTCCACACCGTCAGGTGGCCGCCGACGATGTAGGGCCGCGCCGGCGGCACGGTAATGGCGAGCAAGCCGCCGGGCGCGACGAAACTCACCAGGCGTTGCAGGAACAGGCCGACGTTGGCCTGGTGTTCGAGCGCATGCGAGCACCAGACCAGGTCGTAGCGCTCGTCGCTGGCGAAATCCTCGAAGTCGCCAACGAAGTCCGGGCGATGGGCGCCGTAGGACTCGAACGAGATCGTGGTGACGCGCTTGCCGTGCTTGGCGAGGTGACGCGCCTGCAGGCCGTCGCCGCAGCCGACATCGAGCACGCTGTCGAATTCGTACTGCGCCAGCAACAGATTCAAAGCCTGGTCGGCCAACCATGGCGGTGGCGGGCCTTTCTTCTTGCCGGCCTTGCGGGGCTTAGCGCGCGCAAGCGGGCTCGGTGCCGGGTTCGGTGCCGATTTCGGCTTCGGTTTAGGGGGCGCGACGACGGCGCGGAGCGGATGGGTCTTCATGCTACGGCTCGCTCGCCGCCGGTCGCGAGCGCGACCGCCAGCCGTAGATTGGCTTCCACCCAGGCAGCCATGCCGAACTCGGGGCATTGCGGCGGCAAGGCCAGGCGTCGCTCTCGCCAATGACTGCGTTGTCCGAGCACCGCATCGATCGCCGCGGCCATCGTGTCGATGTCGTCGACGAGATGGCCGCAGCGGCCGTCGCCGAGCAACTGCTCGGCCCAGCCGACCCGGGTGGCGACCACCGGCACGCCGGCGCGCACCGCATCGAACAAGGGCCAGGGGCCGCAGTCGCTGGCGCTGGTCACGACCACGCCGTCGAAGCGCCCGATCCATTCGCCGCAGCGCGACAGCGGGCATTGCGAGAGGCCCATGACCGCGCAATCGATGCCGGCGCGGCGCAGACTCGCGGCGGTGGCATCGAGACGTTCGCCGACCAAGGCGATGCGCATCGGCGACTTGGCCCGTTGCACGGCGGCGATGAAGTCGGCGAGGCCGCTCGCGTCGCAGCCTTGCTGGTTCGCCGGCCGGCCGACCCAGGCCAATACCGGTACGGCGTCCTGGTTGGGCGGCGCCGGCGCGGCCTCGCTCCAGCCGACCGGCCGCACGATCCACTGTCGCTTCGACAGATCGATGCCGCTCGCGGCCAGGATCGCTTGCTGATCGGGATGGGCGAGGACGAGACCGCCGCAGCGGGCGACGTCGGCACGCGCGCCGCCGCGCCGATACGCCTCGGCGCCGCTCATGTCGTGCAACTGCACCACGCTGCGCATCGGATCGGGGCTGCGTGCGGCTTCGCGGGCGCGCAGGAAGATCCAGGCCTCGGCCTGCGGCAAGGGCTTCTGGGTGGCGGCGACGCGGTAACCGGGCGGCGCGGCCGACGCGAGCGCCTGCTTCCAGTGCTCGAACAACCAGCCCTTGTTCTCGGCGACCACGTTGAGGGTCGGCAACGACGGCGCCGGCATCGGCGCGGCTTTGCGCGCGGCGGCGCGGGGCAGGACGCGCGGAATCACCGTACCGGTCGGCGCCAACGGCCGTTCGCGCAGGGCGAGTTCGAGCAGACCGGCGACGCGCTGCGGGTCGGCGGCTTCGCTCAGGCTGTATTGGTGGGCGATCAGATGCTGCGCATAGGCCCGGCGGCAGGCGATGCCTTCGGCGCTGGCCGCGCTTTCGGCGAGCAGCGCCCAATCGCGCGGCGCCTCGGTCAGGAACGGTTTCACCGCGCCGCTGCGTGGCCACACGTTGCGGCCGAGCACGATCGCCGGCACGTCCCAGAGCAGGCCGTCATGGGCGACGTTGCTGTTGAGGGTGAGGATGCCTCGGCAAGCACCGCTGCGCAGCATCTCGTGGATATTGCCGCGGGTCTGCGGCCACAACAGGTCCTGTTTGCGGCGCAGTTGCAGACGCAGATGACGGTTGCGGGTGCGCGCGTCGGCCGGGTGCTGCTTGAAGATCACCGGCCACGGCGGGTCGAGGCGGCTGACGTGATCGATCAAGGCCTGCATGGTCCGCAGCGACGAGGGCGCGTGGCGGATGATGTTGGTGTCCGACTCGATCTGCAGCGGCACCAGCAGGAACTGCGCCGGCAGGTCGATCCGGTGTTCGCGATTGGCCTGCATGTACTGGTAGTAGCCGCTGAAACCGGTCGACTTGATCGCCGCGAGCCGTTGTTCGAGGGTGGCATCCTGCTCGGCGGTCAGGGCTTGCCCGTCCCAGACGAAGGGCGCGGCGTGCGAATCGGCGTTGATGCCGCGCGGGCTGATCTGGTAGTCGGCGCGCGGCAGCCAACCGTGCTCGCAGTACAGCGCCGGGCCCAGCAGGCTATGGCCGCGTCCGTTCCAGACGATCGACAGCACGCGCGGATTGCGCGCGGTCGCGCGCGGGTCGCGGCTGACCGTATGGCCGAGCGCGGCGACCGAGACGGCCAGGGTCTCGAACAGATCGCCGACCAGGCCGGCGGTGCGTTTTTCGATCGCGACTTTCATGGCGGGGCTCCTTGCGGACGCGCGAGGTCTTGCGGTTGTCGGTGCAGGTGCCCGCACCGAGGCCGGCACGGGCGCCGGCGTGGGCAGGCGGTGCAGGGTGGCTGGATCGCGCAGCCACTCGCCCTCGCCGTCGATGCGGGCGTGCGGCAGCGAATTCAGGCGGCTGATCGCGCTGAGGTTGAACAACTCGACGCCGCGTCGGCCGAGTGCGGCTGCCAACTTGCCGTACTGGCCGTCGATTTCCTTGAGCCGGGCGGCGAGGGCATGGCGGCCGGTGGCGGCGAAGAAATGATCGTCGGTGAAATCGACGCCGATCAGCCCGATCCGTCGCGCGCCCATATAAGCCGCGAGGCAGACCGCGACATAGGGCGAGTTCTGGGTGTAATGCAGCGCGTCGTCCGCCCCCGGTTCGGTGCCGGCGTACTGGCCGAGCCGGAACCGCACCACCGGCGGCCGCACCCGTCCCAGCTCGATCTGGGTGAACAGCGCCTGCGCATTGGACTGCTCGACGTAGCGGAAACGATCGTGCTTGAACTGCTGGCGCGGGTTCAGCACCACCAGATAAGTCGGGTCGAACAACCGGCCGACGTCGTTGACGCCGATGGTCACGAAGCGCTGAGGCTGCGCCAGCTGCAGCAGCGAGGGGCCGCAGCCGCAGACGACGAGCGATGCTCCGCTCAGCGTGCCGCGGAATGCGCTCAAGCCCGACGATGTCGCCTGTTTGGCCATGATCGAGCTTGGTCAGCCATGGGCTTGGGCAAGGATGTTCAGATACGCCTGCAGCTTCACTCGTTTATATGCTTCGGGGTCTTCCTCGTTGCCGCCCAGCGGTAGCGCCGGGAACAGGCCGTAGCATTCGTCGACCTCCAGTGTTCCCAGCCGCTTATGCACCGCCTTGAAGAGTTTGTCGCTCAGAATGTCTCCGCGGTTACGGGGCAGCAGACCGGAAGTCAGGAATATCGCTGGATCGGGCCCCAGATCCAGGACGCGACCCCACTGCGAATTCAGGCACCGGCTATTGCCTTCGCTCAGGAAATACAAGTCGGCGAAAGCATTTCTCGCGAAGAAGATCGCGTCGGCCGGAACGATGGGCCACTGTTTCGGGACATCGGTGAACATACGCGGGTCTACCGTCCAGAAAAGACCCTTCGAATAGCGCGCCCAACCGTCGGTCTTCCAGAGCTCGTGCAGACTCTCGTCGGCTTGCCCCAGCTCGCTCTTGAGGAAAGCCTCGTCCGGAAGCACCTGTTCTTCGGGTTTACCCAGGGCCTTGTGAAAATCGTCATACAGTTCCATGGCGGGCTCCTACTCGTAGATGGGGGGCATCAGTTTCACGTTCATGCGTATGTTCTTCTGCTCGTCCGCTTTCTTCCCCTTGATCTCTTTCTTGACCTTCTTCTCCAGGGTCTCGACCCTGGCGCCCTTCCACTGTGCGCCCAAAGAGAAGTCTTCGCGCGAACCGCCCAACCCTACGATATCCTCGCCGTCGCCACCGGCGACTTGGTCGAGCGCATGCAGGGCGGCCTTCTTATAGAGCTCGTTGTGTACTGTCACGCCGTCGTAGGCCTTGTCCGTCCATTGCGAGTTCTTGAACTTGCGTCGTCCGGATTTTCCGGTCGTGTAGGCAAGCAAGCGATTGGCGAAAGCCTTGGCGGTGCTCATGGCCTCGGCTAGCTTCATGCCGAACTGCGTCTTGTAGACGTTCTGCCGTTCTGCGATGACCCTGGCGTTGAATGCGATGAATGCCGCATCCACGACCTGGCGTTGCTTCTTGGTTCCCGCGGCGCTTCGCCCTCCCTTGACGAAGCGGGCCCGGTTGGCGAGCCATTGGTGAACGTTCATCGCGTTGATGGTGCTCTCCTGCAAGGTCAGCTGGTCGTTGAATTCCTTCGCGCCGTCGGCGTCCATGAAGGCCTTCTTGCATTTGAACTGCGGGTCTACCGCGATCGGCGGGTCGATGAAATCCATTTCGCCGGCCTTGTTGCTCTTGGCGATCGGATTGATCTCCAACTCGGCGTGGAAGAAGGTGGTCCCTTTCTTCTTTTCGTCGACGACGATATCGGCCCGGGTCAGGCGATAGCGAGTCTGTATCTGCTTCAGTTTCTTTGCGGCCTTCGAGCGCCGGCCTTCGTCTTCCAGGGCCGAGTTGGCTTCGCTTACCGCCTTGGCCAGATCCGCGCGCTTCTGGGCATCGGTTCGCTCGTCCGGCTTGGCGTCTTTCTTCCCGGTCAACTTGCCGAACAGTTTCTTGATGTAGGCGACCGCCTTCTTGATGGCCTTGTCGATGGCCTGGTCGACCTTGGTCTGGACCTTGGTGATGAAACCCTTGATCTTGGCGCTGATGCCGCCCAGGCCGATCAATGCGGCCAGGAAGCCGATCAGGATCGGCACGGCGTTGCCCAGGGCCTGTTCGACCTTGCTGATCGCGCCGCCGATCGAGCCGGTGGCGATGGCGTGGATCGAGTTGATCACCGACTCGACGAACTCCATGATCTGCGCGGCGCGCTCGACCACGAACATCACCACGTTGACGATCATCATGATCGCCTGGATGATCGCGCCGGCCGGGTTGAACATCGAAACGACCTTGGCCACGGCTTTCTGCACGATGGTGCTGACGATCCAGTCCTGGATCGCGCCGATCACCATGTCCTTGAGGTTGGACAGGTCGCCCTTGATCTGCTCCCACAGCGCGGCCGGGCCGCCGCCGATCAGGGTCTGCAGATAGCTCACCAGCTTTTCGATCACCGCCACCGCGGTCGGCCCGAGCAGCTTGACGGCCTTGGCGCGCATGCGCTCGTAGGTGATGCCGAGCACCCCGAGCACCATCTTCAGGATCGAGACCAGCGACAGGTCGCTGGGCACTTCGATGCCGGTGCCGGCCAGCGCGCCGAACAGCCACTTGACGAAACCGCGCTTGAGGTGGCCGAGGATGTTGCCGGCGAAGGCCGAGAAGCCGCCCTTGACCGCCGAGATCAGGTTGGACAGGAAGCCGCCGGGGTTGTCGAGAATCAGGTCGATGGTGTCCGCGCCCTTGCGCAGGATGCCCATCAGCTTGTCCTTGAACTCCATCAGCGCCTTGGCGACTTCGGCGATCTTCTCCTTGGCCTGGGTGACCAGGCCCTTGTTGGAATCCTGGATCGCCTTGAGCGCTTCGTCGGCCTTGTCGAAGGCTTCCTTGTACTTCTGCGCCAGGCCTTCGGCCAGCGCCTGCTTCTTGTCCTCGATGCCGGACTTGAGTTCGTTGAATTTTTCGGCGTATTCGGCGGTGAGCTGGGCGCCGCGGGCGCGCACGCCCGGCGACAGCGCCGCCTGCGCGGTGGCGATCTTGGCCTGGGCCTGGGCGACGTCGTTCTTGGCCGCGGCCAGTTCGCGTTCGACCAGGTTGGCGACCTTGACCGCCAGCGCGTCCATCGCCGCGGTGAACAGATTGCGCCCGGCCTCGTAGAAGCGGTTGACCTCCGGCGGCAGGTCGAGGATCTGGTCCTTGATCCACAGCAGCGAGCCGCCCGGCATCAACAGATAGCGTTTGAGTTTGTAATCGAACAGCGCATCTTCGACATAACTCTTCATGCGCGCCAGGGCGGCGTCGGTGCCCTGGTCGAAGATCGTGTTGACCGAGGTTTCCAGGTTCTCCAGGCGCTTGTCGACCGCGGCCTTGGCGGTGTTGAAGGTGGCGACGACGAAGTTGCTGAACTTGCTCAGCTCCAGCTCTTCGCGCGCCTTCTGCTGTTCCTGCTTCGACAGCACCTTGGTCTTGCTGCCGCCCTTGACCGAGAGCAGGCTGCTGACGCCCTTGCCGGCGACCGCCTTGGCCTGGCCGGCGGCCTTGGCCAGGGTCGCGCCTTCCTTGCCGCGGTACTTGCCTGGGCCGGCATCGGAATCCTTCTGTACCGCTTTCTCGGCGGTCATCACCGCCGAGAAGCGCGGGTCGTTGGCGTTCTTCAGGCGGGTGTCGGTCTGCTTGGTCGCCTTCTTGGCATCGGCGACCTCGGTCTTGCTTTCTTCCAGCGAAATCTCGGCGGCGGGTTTCGGCGCCGGCATCGCCGCGGCGGCGTCGACCTGCGGCGGCGGCACGCCGGGCTCGGGCGGGATCGGCGTGACCGGCTTGGCCGGCACGCCGGCTTCCGACGGCGGCGCGTTCGAGGTCTGCTGCAGATCGCCGGTGGCGGCCTGTTTCTGGTTGCCGACTTCGCCCTTGAGCGAACCCTTGATCTCGTTGCCGGTGCCGCCCTTCATGAACTTCTCGGTGTCACCGAGCGTCTTGGGCATGACCTTGGCGATTTCGGCGCGCAGGATCGACAGGAAACTGGCGGTCTCCGGTTTCGGCGTCTCGGCCTCTTCGAGCTGGTCGACCTGCTTGGCGCGCGCGCCGGCGGCCTTCTCGTTGGCCGGGCCCTTGGCGGCCTTGCCGGATTCGTCGGACTTGCGTGACGGCGGCGGATGTTGCTTGAGCTTGCGGCTGTCGGCGTTGAGTTTGTCGACCACGCGCTTGTAGCGCGGGTCGTTGCGCGGGTTGGCCCGTTTGGCGACGCGCGCGACGGCCATCGTCAGTGTCCGGGGCCGCTGCGTGGCGGATCGAGCGCACGCATCGGGCAGTTGGCACCGATCTTGCGGTATTCGCGGGTCAGCGCCGCCTGCAGGTGCACCGCGGCGATGGCGTTGCCGCTCTGCAGGGCGAGCAGGCGTGCATGCATCACCACGTTGCGCCACTGGCCGCCGCTGAGGGCGCAGCGGCTGGCGGCATCCTGCAGCCAGCCTTCGTCGCAGCCGTCGCTGCCCAGGTGCAGGCGCAGGATCTCGTAGCGTCGCCAGGCATCGGGGGCGCGGAAGTTCACCACCACGTCCATGCGCCGGGCGAAGGCGCGGTCGATGCGGTCGGCGGCGTTACTGGTGACCACCAGGATGCCTTCGAAGGACTCGATGCGTTGCAGCAGGAAATTGGTTTCGAGGTTGGCGTAGCGGTCGTGCGAGGAGCCGACCTCGGTGCGGTTGGCCATCAGCGCATCGCCTTCGTCGAGCAGCAGCACCACGTCGAGTTCTTCCGCTGCGCTCAAGGCATGGTCGAGGTTCTTCTCGGTTTCGCCGAGGTATTTGTTGACCGTCGCCGACAGGTCGATGCGATAGACGTCCTTGCCGAGCTCGGCCGCCAGCAGGCGCGCGGCCAGGGTCTTGCCGGTGCCGCTGGAACCGGCGAACAGGGCGCGCACGCCGACCCCATGCATCGCCACCTCGGCCGAACCGCTCGCCAGCGGTTCGCGCCAGCGGCAGCGCGTCGCCAGCGCGTCGATCTCTTCGCGGGTGGCGTCGTCGACGATCAGGTCGTCGAGTGAGCCGGTCGCCTGCAGGCGCGTGGCCAGGGTTTCCAGGCGCGCGGTCTGCAGGCTGCGGCAGGCGCGGCGCAAGTCCTCGTGTTGCGGGCGCTCGCGCTGGGCGAGGCGTGCGAACGCGTTCGCCGCCGCCGCGACCTGGCGCACGTGGCCGCTCGACAAACGCATGCGCCCGGACAGGTCGGCGAGGGTCTCGGCCGATTGCTCGGGCAGGCACGCCGACCAATGGCGTTGCCGTTGCGCGGGGCCGGGCAGCGGCAGTTCGATGTCGAGCATCGGCCGGCGGTCTTCGCAGGCCCAGGCGCCGTGACGGCCGGTGACCACGAACAAGGGCGTGTCGACCAGCGGCAGCGTCGCCAGGCGCCGGGTCTCGCCGGGCGAGGAATCGGCTTCGACGACCGGCAGCGCGTCGAGCATCGCCGCCAGGGTGCCGAACAGACGCCAGCGCGTTTCGTCTTCGAACACCGCTTCGCTGGCGATCAGCAGGTCCTTGCCTAGGGTGTGGGCGAGTGCGCCGGCGAGGGTCTTGCGGCCGTTGTGGATCGGGCCGCGGATCAACAGCGCCGGTGCGCTCGCGCCGGTGCGCAGGGCGTCGAGGATGGCCTGGCCATCGAGGCTGGCGAGGGGGAAGACGTAATCGCTCAATGGGGGCAATTGCGCGTGGGCGACATGGCGCAGCCAGCGGGTCGAGCTCAATTCGCCGCGCAGACCGTCCCACACCGCCAGGGTCACGCTGGGGGTCCAGTCCGGGCGTGGCGCTTCCGGATTGGACAGCTGCACCAGGCCGTGTTCGATCAGGCTTTGCAGCGACTTGCGCACCTGGTCGATGCGGTCGTCGCCGTCGCCGCGGTCGCGCCACCAGGCCATCAACAGGCCGAAGCTCGGCCGGTTGTCGCGCCGCTGCGCCTGCTCGAACACCAGGCCGAAACGCGGGTCCTCTTCGATCAGGCCGATCGCCAGCAACAGTTCGACGTCGAGCGGGTTCAAGCCGGCGCGGCGCAGGGCCGACAACGGCAAACGCTGCGCCTGCGCTTCGGCGCGGCCTTCCCATTCGGCCAATGCGGCTCGCCAGCGCGCCGACAAGCAGGCACCGGCGGCGACTTCGCGCTCGATCTCTTCGAGGTAGTCGGCCAGGAAGGGATAGGCCTGCACGGCATCGTCGATGTCGCCGTCGGTGCAGGCCTCGGCGATGCTCGCGATCACCCCGTACAGCGCCAGCTTGAGGTGTACGGGCGCGGTGAACGGCATTTCGGCGAAGGCGATGGCGCTCGGAGCGAGGAAGGCGTTCATGCGCGGCCCTCAGACGAAGCGGAAACGGACGCTGCGGCCGGCGGCCGGGATCCAGCCGGGATCGCGGTCGAGCCCGGCCAAGCGCAGACACAAGGGCAGCGCGTCCAACGACAGGCGCACCTCGACGTCGACCAGATTGCAATGCAGTTGCGCTCGGTGGCGACAGACCAGGGCGGGGATATCGCTGTCGCCGGCGGCGAGGGCGCGCGCCAGGCGCGCTTCCAGGTAGCTGAGCAGGTAATGCAGCCAGCGGCGGTTGCGTTGGCGCGGCGAGGGCGCCGGTAGACGCGGCATGCGAACGAGCCTGGCCGTTTTCAACCCGGCGCGTTCCGCGCACCAGTCGGCGGCCTGCACGGCCGGAGTCGATGCGGTCCGACGCGGCAGATCGGCGAGCACGAAGCCCTGCGGGTGCCACAGCCGCAAGCGTCGGGTACCGGCGTGGTAGGCGACTGTTTCGGCCGCATCCCAGGGCTGCAGCCAAGCCTCGTCGATGGCCCAGTCGAGCGGTGCGACAAAGTCGTATGCGGGCGCTTGCTGCGGTTTGCGGCCGGCCAGATCGGCCAACAGCCGCCACAGTGGGTCGCGGCGAAATTCTGCGCCGAACCAGGCTTCGCCGATCAGCGCCAGCCAGTTCCATGGCGACAGCGCCAGGCCGCGCGCACGCGGCATGCTGAAATCGCCGTACAACTCCAGCGCCAAGGCCGCGTTGAGCAGGTACAGCAGGCCGCCGTAGTCGCTGTCGATCTGCACGCCGCCGGCGTTGAAGGCCGTCTGCGGCGTGCTCTCGGGTGGCGCCGGCTCGACGTCGGTGGCGGCCTCCAGTCGAACAGGCTCCGTGGCGGCCGCAGGTTCGAGCGCATCGCTCGCCGCCGCCGTATCGGCGGTCACGACGGCCGGTGGGGCGGTACTCGCCTGGAATTGCGCAGCAATCGGCGCTGGCGACGGCTTGCGTTTGCCGCGCTTGGTTGCCGGTTCGCTGTTCGGCGGCGCCGATGAATCGAACACGGGCGGCATCGGTGCTTCCGATGCGATGCGCGCGGCGTCAGCGGCCGCGGTTTGGCTGGCGCGAGTCGGCGATGCGACCGTATCGGCCGTAGCAGTCGACGCGGCGAGCGGGGGCGTGGTGCCGGGTCGCGAATTCGACGCGGGTGCCGAGGTCGACGGTGGCAACAGCGAGTTTGTCGGTGCCACCGCCGTGCGCGATTGCGTCCACCTCGTTACCGCATCGGCGAAGGACGCACTGCGCAGCCAGCCCGGTTCGCGCACTACCGCCAGGGCGAAGGCGAGCAGGCGCAGCGTGGTCGGCCGCAATGCTTCGTTGCGCAGTTCGGGTAGCGCCGCGAGCAGGCGGATGTCGTCGCGACGCGAAGTCGGCGGGTGCCTGCTCGGGTCTGGCTCGGAACCACCGCCTGCATCGGCTGCGGGCGGACGATGCGGCGCCTCGTACGAACCCGAAGCGACGCTCGTTTGGACGGCTGCCGCCTTCGCAGTTGCGGATGTGGCAGCGAAGGCCAGGGCGAGCGGCGCGTCGTAATCCCGTGCCAGCGCCGTCAATGCGCGCCTCACATCGCCGTCGTGCAAGCGCGACAGCCAGGCCGCGGCGTCGCCGTTCGGCGCCAGCAGATTCAGCGTGGCCGCCACGTGTTGGCCGTGGCCGAGCACCTGCTCGCGCAGCCACTCGTCGACCGCGGCCCGGCCCAGCACGGTGCGCCACCACCAACGCTGCGAGACGTGACCGCGCAACCAATCGCGGATCAGGCAGGCGGCCAGTTCGCCTTCGTCGAACCAGACCGCGTCGGCGCCCGTTGCGCCGTCGTCGCGCCAGGGGCGTTTCGCGTAGCGTTGCTGCTCGCGCAGGGCTTGCGCCACGCGCGGGCCGAAGGCCGCCATGGAGTGAGACATGGTCTGCAGCTTGCGCACCAGCAACAGTGCGTTCGGCGGCAGTTCGCTCAGACTCCAGTCGACCGTAGCCAAGGCCCGCTCCAGGCCCTGCCGGGCCCGCAGCGTGTCGCGCTCCGCACTGCGCAGCCTGACGCTGCGCAGTTGGTTCGGATCGCATCGCCAGTCCAGTCGGAGCATGCGGGCCTCGGCGGGTCGCGGCGTCTACTTGCGCCGCAACAACAGGAACAGCACCAGCAACAACAGAATCAGGATCAGCCACCACCAGCGCTTCCACCACGGCTCGTGCGAAGGCGGTTCGGTGCCGGTACCCAGGCTCGACAGCGGACCGTCGCGCAGCACCTGGTCGGCGAACACGATGCTGACCTTGGGGTCGTCGCCGGGGGCGAGCCCGCCCACCTTGATCGTGTACTCGCCGGTGAGGCCGTTGTCGGTCGGCGCGCCGGCGATCGTGCCGGCGTCGATCTTGACGTTGAAGCCGCCTTCGTAGCCGGGGCCGACGTAGTTGCCGAACTTGTCGCGGGGCGTGATCACTATCACCGCATTGGCGCTGCGCGGCTCGCGCTGCACCCGCACCGCCGAATCCTTCGCGGTCGGGATCACCGGCACCTGGCGTTCGGCGAGGTCGCGGCGGCGGATCGTGCCGGTGCGCGGGTCGTTCCAGTCGTACTCGATGCGGATGCGGTAACGGCCGCCGACGTTGGTGGCGTCGAACTTGCCTTCGTAGCGGCCGTTGCCGACATGCTTGAGTTCGATCGCTTCGCCGACCGGCTTGGGTTCGATCTTGTCCAGCAGGCCGGCGGTGCGGATCAGCTGGTCGAGTTTCATCGACAGCGGCGAGGTGTCGTTGCGGATCTCGCCGTCGATCGGCTGGGCGCCGGCGTCGTGCAACAAGGTGCCGAGGTTGGCGCCGGGGCGTTCGATGATCGCGCGGATCGCGCCGGCCGGCAGGTCGGCGAGCGGGCCGTGCTCCCAGCCGACTTCGGCAACGACGCCGATCGGGCTGGCGGTGCCCAGGCGCGGGGTTTCGGTGACGCGCGCGCCCAGGCGGCTTTCCACGCCGTAGGCCGACAACTGGTACTTCAGGCCGGCGGTGCCGAATTGCCGCACCGTCACCTTCCAGTCGCCGGCCGGGCCGGCCTGGGGAATGTTGACGGTGGCGACGCGGAAGTTCGGCCCGGCGGCATTCTGGATGGCGGTGGTCATGGTGCCGTCGGGGCGGCGGATCTCCAGCCCCGCTTCACGGGCGCTGCCCTCCCAGCTCAGCACGAAGGTGACACGGGTCAGCGAGGGGTCGACGATGAAGTTGAACGGCGTCGACGCCGGCGTGCCGGCGGCCAGATCGCCGAGTGTGCGATCCAGCAGCGACACCGTGCCGCCCTTGAGGTGAGTCACCAGGTTGTCGACGAAGCTGTTGTCCATCGCCACGCCGTTGTTCGGGAACGCCGAACGGCCGGCGGTTTCTCCGGAGATTTCGTCGAGCAGTTCAGCGCTCGCGGCCATGCCGCCTTCGCCGAGGCCGATGGTGAAGATCGGGCCGCGCGGCAGCACGTCGCGAGCCAGGATGCCGCCGTTCAAGGTCAGCAGCGCGCTGCTCGGCATCGCCGCGGCGACCGCGCATTTGTCCAGATAGGTCGTGCCCGGCGGCTTGCCGGGATAAGGCTTCTCGACCGGCGCCAACACCTCGCCCTGGCGCGAGATGCACGGCGGGTTGTTCTGCTCGCCGTCGGTGAACAGCACGATCGCGGTATCGCCGACCAGTTGTTCGACCGGAACCAGGCGGGCGCGCCCCATCGTGGTGCCGGCACCGATCGAGGTGCCGCCGATGTAGGTGTTGTCGGCCAAGCCGGCCGCGACGGGCACGGCCCACGGCGCGGCGATCGCGCCGCGCTGCTTGAAGAAATTGAGGCCGTCGAGGTTCGATTCGACTGCGGTGCCGCCGAACAGGACCATGCCGAGCCTATCGTCGGGGTGACCCTCGGAGGAAATCGTCGCCGGCGGTGGCGGCGCGCCGACCGCATCCCAGACCGAGGCGAACAATTGCACCGAGGACTTCATTCGATCCCAGCGTTTGTCCGGCGAACCGGGAATTACCCAGTCCATGCTCGGCGACTTGTCGATCACCAGCACGATATTCAGTGGCAGGCGTCCCAGGTAATCGGCACCGGCGCCGGAGATCGAAGGCCGGCTGGTCGGTACGCGCACATAGGCGATGTCGCAGGACGCATCCGAAGGCGCCATGAAGCTGGTGATGCGATAGCCCTTGCCGGCGCCGAAGGTGAAACCGGTCAGTTCCAGGGTGATCGACAAGCCGGCCGGGGTGATGGTCGGCGCGCAGAAATTACCCGGGAACACGCTCTTGTAGCTGATGTCGAGACGGGCGCGCTGAGTGCCGCTGATGCGGGTCACCGTGGCGACGTCGCCGGTCGGGCTGACCCCGACCGCCTTGCAGGCCACGCCGGCGCAACCGGCGTCGGCGACCGCGATGCTGGTGCCGTCGACGGAGATCGTCGATCCGCCGCCGATCGAGGCCGCGTCGAACTCGATCGCCGACATCGCGGTCTGCATGGTCGGCGGGCTGGGCCCGCGCGAAGGCACCTGCAAGGTCAGGGTCTGGGCCCACGCGGCGGACGAGCCGATAGCCAGCAGTCCGCCGAGCAACCAAGACGCGGTGCGGGGAAAACGCATCTGACGTGTCATGCGTGTCATGGAACTCTCCTGGTTCAGGCGCCCACTACGTTGAAGGTGCCGGTGTATGCGATGTCGCTGAAGCCGGGGACCGAGACGATCACGGTCGCCGCAACCACGGGGCCTTGCGGGATGTCGGGGAAGTTGGGCACGGTGGCGACGATGGTGGTGGCGTTGGCGCTGACGATCGCCGCGGTGGTGCCGCGTATGCGCACTTGCGCCGCCGCGGTGAAATTGGTGCCGGTGATGGTGATGTTGTTGCCTTCGAGCTGGGCCGCCGGGGCGACGTTGCTGATCGTCGGCTGCGCCGCCACCGGTGCGGTGACGGTGATCTGGGTCGTCGCCGGCGTACCGTTCGGCGTGACGATGCGGATGGTGACGCCGGGCAGGGGCGGTGCGCCGCCGGTTGCGGGCGCGCCGGGAATGCCGGCCGGCACCACCACGAGCAGGCGCCGGGTCGGGTCGACCGGGTCGGGGTTGACCGAGGCCGCCGGCACGTTGTTGAAGGTCACCGTGTTCTGCGCCGCGGTGGCGCTGAAGTTGGTGCCGACGATGGCCAGCGGCGTGTTCACCGCGAAGCTGGTCGAGGCCACGCCGCTGACGGTTTCGGTGCGCGAGATGGTCGGCGGCTGATTGCCCGGATTCGGCACGCTGCCGGCGGCGCGCGACACCACCAGGTTGATCGGTGTGCCCGGCGCCACGCGCATCTGCGCCGGCGGGCTCTGGTTGAGCACCACCAGGTTGGCGTTGGCCGCGGCGAGCGGATCGACCGCCGCGCCGGCGACATCGAGGGTGAAGCCGAGGGTGAGCTGGCGCCCGGGTTGCAGCAGGATCGCGCGGGCCTCGCTCAGCAGCGAGCCGAACAGGTTCGGCACCGTCTGCGTGCCGCCGCCGGGGCCGCCCTGCAATTGCGCGAGCGCCTCCAGGATCGCGTTGATCAGATCCGATGACATCACATCGCCGGGCTGTACCTGTGAGGGAAGTGCCATGGAAGTTCTCCTGAGTGCTGGCTATGGGGCGCCGCAGCAACCGGCCAGGTTGCTGTAGTCCAGGCGCGCCATGTCGAACCGCGCGACCGCGATGTCGGGAAGTTGTCCGCTTGCGAAGACCAGCATCGGTTGCACCGGCTCGCCTTCGCGCGAGGCTTTGACGTTCTGCCAGGGGCGATACACCCAGACGAATTCCTTCTGGTTCACGTCGGTCGGCGTGGAGGCCAGCGCTTGCGCCTGCAGGGCGCCGAGCAGGCGTGCGTCGATGAAGGGCGTGCTCTGCCCGGAACCCGGCGCGGGCCGGCGCACGATGCCGGTGAAGAAGGTGGTGTCGGAAAAACCGCGCAGCGCCAGACTGTGCAGCGGCACGATCCCGAACGGCGGCAGATAGCGGAAATACTGGGTCGCGATCAAGGCCGAGGGCGCCGCCGACGCGGCGAGCAGATCGGCCAGGTGCTGTTGGAACTGCGCGCACATCGCATGGGTTTCGACCAGGCGGCGGGCGCGCGCCTGGAATGCGAACGAGGACAGTTCGGCCGGGTCGAGCGGGTTGCGCTGAAAGGCATAGCCCGACAGTGCATCGGGTTCGAGCAGGCGCCGCCGTACCGCCCAGGTGTCGACGAAGTTCAAGCCGGCGCTGGTCCAGTAGACCAGGGCGATCGGCACGTCGCAGTCGCTGAGCGCGCTGTCGCGCAGTTCGTCGACCAGACCGTAGTTCGGCGGGTCGTTCTGCCAAGGATCGAGCGCGTTGCTGTCGCGCGCCTCGATGCCGAAGCAGCGATACGCCAAGCGATTGCGGAACTGCGACGAGGACGGGTCGAGGTCGGCGAAGCGCAACGGATTCAGCGCAAGCAGGCGGAACTGCACGCCGTCGACGGTGGCGTCGGTGTTGCAGCGCACGTTGCTCGGGTCCAAACCGTTAGTGGGGGCGCGGCCTTCGCTGGTCTGCGCCGGCGCGATGGTCAGCACGTAGACGCCGGCGCCGGCGACGTAGACGCCGTCGGCGAGCGGATTGCAGTTGGCGAACACGCAGTCGCAGGCCGCGGCCTCGCCGGCATCGAAACGCCGGGTCAGGGCGACGCTGGTGTCGGCGGTCAGGCACAGGGTCTGGCCGGCCCGATTGACCGCCAGCCCGGCGCGCACCCGCAACACCGGTGCGCTGGGCTGGTCGAGGTCGGCATCGCGTGCGGCTTCCAGGCCGAAGGCGACGCCGTCGCCGAGCGCCAGCCCGAGCCGGGCGTCGGCCTCGCGACGTGCGACTTGCTCGCGGGTCAGGTCCTTGCTGGTGAGCAGGCGCCCGTTGAAGAAGTTGACGGTGCGGATGCCGCCTTCTTTGACGGGTTGTTGCAGCTGCAGGACGTTGTCGAGAGTGCTCATGGCGGCCTCATGCGGTCCCGATCGAATGCCATTGCCCGGCGCCGTCGGCGACCAGGGTGACGGCCTTTTTCTTCTTGACCGAGAACTCGGGCAGGCCGTCGATGCCGTCGCCGACCAGGGTGTCGGCGAACACGGTCAAGGCGCCGACGTCGAGGTTCTTGATCACGTAGGTGCGCCCCGCGGTCATCGGCACCGAGGCCGGCAGGGTCAGGGCGAGCTTGGCGGCGCTGCGGCCGATCACCAGGTACTGGCTGTCGTCGAGCGCCATGTCCTGGTCGGAGAATTGGACCGGCACCTGCATCGGCGAGATCGCCATCGGAGCGTCGAACTCCAGCGGCATCGGCCCGCCGAACGCCGCCCCGGCGGCGTCGCCGGTGCCGGCGCAATCGCAGCCGCACAGCGCCCATTCCTGCAGCAGGCGCAGATGGGCGAGAAAGGGCCGTGCGCTTTCGTCGATGCGCAGGCTGGCCGGGCTGCCGTCGACCTGCCAGGCGCCGCTCGGCGAACCGCCGACCCAGACCACCTCGAAACTGATCCGCGCCAGCAGCACGCAATCGCCATCCGGGTATTGCGGGCGATGGCAGCGCATGGCCATCCACAGCGGCCGCAGTTCGGTGACCCAGAAACGGAACGCGGTGCGCAGGAACTCGCATTGTTGCTCGCGCGCAAGGCTGAGCCGCGGCGAACCGAGGTCGAACAGATAATCGCCGAGGGTCGCGAACGAGGCCGGCGGCGACAGCGGCGGCGACATCGATTGCGCATCGAGCCAGGGCTGCACGGCGCCGCGCATCGCCTCGAGCCAGGCGTCGGGATCGGCGATCTGAGGCGGACTGCTGTCGAGCACGCTGACGTTGCGGCGCAGCCAGCGCACGAAATCGCGCAAGGCGTCTTCTTCGACCTGGGCCGGCGCGTGCTGGCGCAGTTCCAGGCGGAAGTCGTCGGCGACGCGCGAGGGTTTCATCAACTCGTCTTCGGACCGGCACGGCTCGCCGGGGATTGGCACCGGCCGGGTCTTGCAGTCGGCGTAGCACAGGGTCAGGTACAGCGAGATCTCGCCCGCGCCGACCGCCGGCGGGGACAGCGGCGGCGAGAGCGGTGGCGACAACGGCGGCGAGCCGGGGTCGAGCATCCGGTTCACCAGCGCGGCGTTGTCGGGCTTGGCCAGCCAGCGGTTGAGCACCGCGCACTGATCGGCCGGCACGCACACCAGCTTGCCGCTGGGCACCAGCGCCGAACCGGCGGCGACGTGCAGGCGCGGCCCGTCGCTGCCGTCGTTCTCGAATTGGATGCGCAGCCCGCTCAGCGTGCCGTAGCCGACCGCGTCGCGCGCCAGCCATTGGTCGCGTCCGGCCAGGTAAGCGAACTCCTGGGTGAAGTCGTCCACGCCGAGCACCATGCCGCGCTCGTAATTGACATGCTGCGTAGGGTCTGCGGGCAGGCCCGTCAGCGTGGTCACCGGTTCGTTGCAGCAGCCCATGATTCGCTCCTGGAGACTTGGCGGCTCAGCATTCGAGCGACAGCCGGTCGCGCCCTTGATGGCGCGGCGCACCGCCGACGAAGCTGGCTCCGAGGTAGGCGCGGCCCACCACGGCATCGGGGATCAGCTCGCTTGCGCGGCTGCCGGCACCCAACTGTGTGTCGAGCCCGAGCCGCGCCTCGCCGACGCGGTTGAAGGCCCAGTAGAAGCGCACGTCGAACACGGTGTGCGCGGGTTTTTCCAGTTCGACGATGCGCCGCGCGAGTGCCAGGCGTTCGTCGAGGCGGTAGGGATCGGCGATCACGCTCGCCACCGGCAGCAACACCGAGAAGCGGTGCGCGGTGCGATGCATCGCCAGCAATTGACGCTCGAATTGCAGCCAGTCGGTCTGCGCGGCCGGAGTCGCCGGCAGGCGATCGGGCAATGGCACCTGTTCGAACTCGGGCCAGGCGGCGAGGTGCGCACTGCGCAGGCGCTCGATGCGGCGATAGCGCCGGGCCAGGAAGTCGTGCCACAGCTTGCGTTCGCGCGCGCCGTCGCTGCGTGCGCAGAACTCCTGCCAATCCTGGCTGGCGGCTTCGCGCGCGGACGGCGCGCCCGGCAGCAGGATCTGCGCGAGCTGCGTGTAGGCGCTGGCGTGGGCGAGATTCAAGGCCGGCAGGCTGCCGTAGCGCGACATCAGGAAGCCCTGCCAACGGCTGCGCTCGGCCGCGCCGACGCTGGGCACGAAACCCAGATGCGCCGAGCAGAACGCGTTCCATTCCTGCGCGGCATCGGGATGCGCGGCAGTGTTCGGCGGCGCTGCCAGCGAGAACGGGGTCATTTGCTGCAAGGCCGATGCCGTGCTTTGCAGCCAGGCGGCATAACGATCGACCAGGCCGGCATTGCCTTCGGCCGGCGTCCACAAACTCTGCAAGACCACGTTGCGCAAGCCGTCGTCGGACGCGGCGCGGCCGAGGGCGGCGCCGGCGACCAAGGTTTCGACCAGGCGCGTTTGATAGGACTCGACGATGCGGATGCGGCCGACGCCTTCGTCGTCGGGATCGGGGCCCTCGAACATGGCCGCATCGAAGCCGGGCTCGAAGGCCAGGGTCAGGGCGACACGCAGACCGTGCACGGTGCCGCGCCAACGGAAGAAGTCCATGGCGTGGCGGACCAGCAGGCGGTGGCGGCGTTCGTCCCAGGACGGGTCCAGGGCCAGGTCGAACCAGCCGGCGAGCCAGGCCAGCGCGTCCTGCGGCACCGTGCGCGCATCGAACAGCGACTGCACGTTGGCGACGCGGTCCTCGATCTGGGTCAGGGTGCTTTCGCAGTTGGCGAGCCAGCGTTCGAGGAAATCGCCGTTGGCGCTGTCTTCGCGGTACAACGCCGGCAGGAAACGCTGCGGATAGGAGAAGCGCGGCGACCACACGCGCAGGGCGCGCAGGCGCGGCGTGGCGGTGCCGTTGCGGCCGACCAGGGTCACGCGCAGTTGCAGATAGCGGCCGTGCGCTTGTTGCAGCAGCAACTCCCAGGTGCCGGCACCGGCTTCGCGGCGGGTCGCGCGTGCGGCTTCGCGACGCAGCCAGGGCAGCTCCGGCCCGCTCGCGCGCAAGCGCGGCACCGGTTCGCGCAACCAGTTGCCGATGACTTGCGCATCCGCCGCCGGTTGCGACTCGCCGTCGAACCAACCGCTGAGTTCGTCGCCGGCGCGACTTTCGACGGTGATCGCGGTGTCGGGCGGTATCGCCGCGTCGAGCAGCAGCTTGTCCCAGACCGTGCCGAGCTCGTTGCTGTCGAATACCGGGGTCACAAACACCGCTTGCGCGGCATAGCGTTGGCGGTGCTGCTGCACCACCGGGGTCCAGCGCGGCAGGCCCAGGCCGCAGTCGTAATGGGCCTTGCCCGCGACCGAGACCAGGGCGCGGCCGCCATAGCGACGCAGCGGATACAACTCGGCCGGCGCGCGCAGGGCGAACTGCCCGTCGTGGTCGACCACTTCGAAAGCGTGGACCTGGTTGCCGACTTCGCTGGCGATGAACAAGCGCGGCGGCGCCGGTTCGGTCAGCGAGGCCGCGGTATGGCCGAGGCCGCTGGCGTAGACCATGTCGTGGGCGAGCGCGGGCAGGGCATCGAGCCATTGCGAGGCATCGGCCGCCCAGGCCGAACCCTCGCGGCGCAGCCGCACCACGCGCGAGCGTTGCAGGGGCGCGTCGCGGTCGAGCAGCAAGACCGTGCCCGCACCGATGGATTCGATCGCGATCGGATCGTGCACGGGCAGGCTCAGTGCCGCCAAGTCCAGGCCGGCGGGGAATTGCACCGCCGCTTGTTCGCGCAGCGGCCCGGAATGCGGTTGGAAGTCGTCGACGACCGCTGCGCTCAACGGCAGCGCGGTCTGCCCGCTGTTGACCACGGCCAGGGTGCAGTCGAGTTCCCACAAGCGCCGATGCACGCGATCCAACACCCAGGCGCCGCCGCCATGGCGCGGGCACAGGTCGAAGGGTTCGAACGGTACCGCCGCCGGCCAGCGGGTTTCCAGGGGCGGACCGCCGGAGATCAGGTCGAAACTCATCAGGCCGCGCAGGTCGCCGCGCGCGAACGCTGCGACGAGGTAGTCGTCTTCGCTGACGACCACGGCGAGGTAGCGGTCGGCGGCGTGCGCCTGCGCGGCCTGATGGGTCTCGAAGGCGAGGCGTCGCTCGCGGCGGGTCTGGGTGCAGTCGGCCGGTTCGGCCGGCCAGAACGGCGCTTCGCTGCCGCCTTCGGTCGAAGCGACGCGCAGGGAGGCGGCATCGTCGGCCACGCGATAGACGTTGCCGTGACGATCGGCGGCGGCCGGGCGGCGCGCGTCCAGGCTTAGCGGTGTTTCGCCGAGCGTCGCCGGCAGTTCGATCGCTTGCGGCTGCAGAGTGATCTCGCTGCGCGACGGGTCCCATCCGGGCAGGGTCGACGGGGGAATCGGCATCGGGCTGGCGAACACTTCCCACCAGAACGCCAGCGGCTGCGTCGCGGCGGACTCGGCCTCGGCAAAGTCGGCGGTCGTGCAACGCGCCCAGTCGTCGCGTCCGTACAGCATCTGGAAGCGGGCGCCGTTGACATTCATCAGCAGGTCTCCGGCACGACCGGCACCGGCAACAGCGGCGTGGTCGAGCCCGTCGAACCGCCGCCGCCGGCGCTGCCGCCACCGCCGCGCAGGGCATCGAGCGACAGGGCTTCGCCGGCGACGACCGAAATACCGAGAATGCGCGGCAGCTCCAGCCCGCTCATCTCGACCACGTCGCTGGCGCTGAGCTCGCCCTCGGCGAGCAGCACGTCGGCGACCGAGGTCACGCCGGCCACGCGCGCGACTTCGGCCAGCAACACGCGGCTGGCGACGGCGGTGCGCAGGGGCCAGCCGCGTGCCGGGTCGGCGCCGCGCGGCGTGAACAGGGCGCCGTTGCGCGGCATCGCGCCGGCCGGGCCGATCGGCGCCAGCACTTCGCGCAGACGGCGCTTGACGTCGTCGACGACCTGGGCGATCGCATAACCGGCCGCGGCTTCGATGCCCACCGAGATCCAGATGCCCTTGTAGTCGGCGCCGCGCACGACCAGTTCGGTGGTGACCAGGCGACGCGGATCGAGATGGCGGCACAGCGCGTTGAGGAACAGACGGTCGGCGCGCGGCGCATCGGGTTGGGTCGGGTCGGAGCGCGGGATCGCCATCAGGGTGACCACGCCGGGCGCCGAGCCGGGTTCGTTCGGCGACAGGTCGGGATGGAAGGCCGGCAACACCTCGATACGGCCGATCTGCACGCCGGGCGCGCGGTAAGCGACCGACTCGAAGTCGTCGATGCTGACCATGCGGTCGCGATGTTGCAGATGCCGGCGCACCTGCTTCTCGCCGGTGTCGGCCGATTCGGCATCGGCGCCGCCCCAGGTCTGCACCGGGTTGAGCACGGCGAAGCCGGACGGCAGCTGCGGGGCGTTGTCGATCTTGCCTTCGGCGACATTGCCCTGCGCACCGAGACAGAACTCGTAGGCGGCGAATACGCGCGCACCGAGTGGCAGACGGCGCCCGCGCAGGCCATCGCCGAAGCGCAGCTCGCCGGCTTCCGGATCGAGTTCGAACACCTCGGTCGGGCCGGTTTCGACGCAGGCCAGGTCGCGCGCGCTCGAACGCGGATCGGAGACCGGCACTTCCGGCGCGGCCGCGGCCAGGTCGTCGATCTCGCTCCAGCGACGCGGCGCCGCCGCACCGATCCGGGTCGACACGCTGACCGAATGACGCAGCACCGGCCGGCGCGACAGCCGCCGCACTTGATCGGGCCGGCCGTCGCCGTCGGCGAGCGGTTCGGCGGCGATACGCTGGATCTGCCGCACCGGCGTGGCGTTGATGCCGGCCCAGCGCATCCGCGCCTGCGCCGCACCGTCGGCGCGCACGCGCAGCCAGGTGATCACGCGTCCGGCCAGGGCCGCGTCGTCGAGGGTCGGCGGCATGTCGCCGACGCCACCTTCGAGCGGGTCGATGTCCTGCCAGACTTTGAGTTGCGCGGCCGGCGGCAGCGCCAGCTGCACCACGCCCGGTACCGACAGCAGGTCGACTTCGGTACGCGGTTCGAGTTGGCGATAGCTCGGTGCCGGACGGTCGCTGGCGTCGCGCGGTACGCGGCCGTCGGCCGGCACGCTCGGCAATTCGAAGCGCAGCAGTTGCCGGCTTTGCGCGTTGCCGGCCGGCAACAGTTGCGCGCTCACCGCATCCAGCGCCGGCACCAGGCCGAGGGTCAGGGTGCGGCCGCCGAGCGCATCGCGCACCGACTTCCACGGGTCCTCGGGATCGCCGGGCGCATCGGTTTTGCGCGCCAACAGGGCGATCCACAACGAGCGGTCGACGGTGTCGGCATTGAGGTCGACGCTGTCGACGACCTTGCGATCCAGCGCCAGGGTCTTGTACAGCTGCACCTCGGACGGGAACGGCAGTTGATAGGACGCGTACAGCAGCCGGTAGTAATCCAGCAGTTCCTGCGAGGGATCGTCGAGGCGGCGCTTGAAATAGACGCGCGCCTCGACCGGCAGCACGTCCAGGCCGAGTTGGGTGCGGAACGGCACCGAGCCGGCGCGCACTTCCAGGTCGGCCGGCAAGGTTTCGACCTTGGCCAGGCCGCGCTCGTTGGCGATCGCCACCAGGCCTAGCGCGGCGCTCGCGCTGGCCAGGGGAATGCGCAGCATCTGCAGAAACTTGAGGCGGTTGCGTTCCGGGGTCAGGTTGGCGCGGTACAGCAGGTTCTCGGTGAGGAAGGAGAACAACTGCACTAGGGTCACGCCCGGGTCGCTCTGGTTGAAGTTGGTCCACTCCGGCGTGTGCACGCTCGCCCGCGCCAGCGTGTCTTCCACCAGTTGGGCGAAGCGGCGATCGTCGATGGGCGGGGGCGTCAGCGGCATGGTGCGGGCCTCAGGTCACGGCCAGCGGAATGGCGAGGCTGATGCGTTCGCGCGAGGCGGTCGCCACCAGCCGGTAAGTGATCGTGGCCACCGCGGTCTCGGCTTCGGTAGCGTGCGCGGCCACCTCGACCGCTTCGACTTCGATGCGCCGCTCCCAGCGGGTCAGCGCGCGTTGCACCGCATCGCGCATGCGCGCATGGGTGGCCGGGTTGTTGGGCTCGAACAGGAAGCGCGCCAGGCCGGCGCCGAACTCGGGCACGCCGACGCGTTCGCCGGGTTCGGTCTTCAGGATCACCGCGATCGATTCGCGGATGTTGTCCTCGCCCGACGACCAGACGAAACGGCCGTCGGCGCCGACCCGCGGCGGGAACGACAGGCTCCGACCGAAGATGCTCATGAGGATTCCTTCTTGCCCTTGAGCCCGGGCACCGGGAAACAGATCACGAAGTAGGGCAGCCAGCGGAAGATCAGGTCGAACAGGATGACGATGATGATCAGCAGGATCAGCGCGCAGATGGTGATGATCGGAATCGACAGCGAGCAGATCATGCCGATGTTGATGCCGCCGCTCTGGCACGGCGCGCCGTCGCCGGCGGGTAGGTCCTTGTGGAACGGCCACGGCAGCACCGACAGCACCAGGTCGACCAGGCCCATGCCCTTGGCGCGTTGCACCTGGCCGCACAGCATGTCCGAGAGCACGAAAGCGGTGTTCTTCTGATATTTGCGCAAGCCGGCGGGGCTGGTGTCGGCCGGCAGCGAGATGCGGATCGGCCGCGCCGGCGCATCGGAATCGAAGAAGCTCGCCAGGCGGAAGCGTTCGGTCGGCGCCGACAACAGCGGCGGATGCAGCGGGCCGCAGTCGCGGCGGCCATGGACGAAGCGCAGCACGAACCAGCCGCCGTCGCCGAGGTTGGCGCCGAGGTTGTTGCCGAGCGCGTTCTTGACCTGCAACGCGAACGGCACCGGAGGCGCGTCGGTTTCGGTGGTGGCTTCGAGTGCGCGCGCGTACAGCGCGGTGAACCGGTCGACCTTGCGCGCCACGTCCTGGCCCGGCACGTTGCCGGCGACCGGGTCGGGGTCGATCGAGGCATCGTCGCCGAGGCTGTCGAGCGCGCTGTACGGCCCGTTCGCGGCCAGGCTTTGCTCGACCCCGGCCAGGCAGAAGCTGAAGCGCGGCCAGTCCGGCAGGCCGCGGGTGTCGGGCGTGGCGGCGAAGGTCGCCGTGCTCGCTTCGAGCTTTTCGCGCACGCCGGGGGCGCGGATCGCCTTGAGCGCGGCGCGCATCGAGGCGGCGACCGGGTATTGCGCGGTCGGTTGCAGTGCGGCGATCAAGGGCGCGCTCATGACCACCGTGCCGAGCCAGTCGTACAGGGCGCGGCGGTTGCTCGACAGCGCGGCGTAGCCGGCGCCGTTGTTGTCGATGGCGTTCCAGACATCGGGCAGATAGCTCTGCAGGTGGTCGGCGCAATCCAGCAGCACCAGCCACGACGCGCTTTGCTGCTGCAGGTTGAAATTGAACGCACGGGTGACGCGATCGCCGGGCGGTTCGGCTTCGTCGCCGATGGTCGGCGTCGAGGCCGGCGCGGCGGCGAGCTTGAAGGCCGAGCGGATCATGGTCTTCCACGGCTCGCTGACGTCGATCTGGAACTGCGCGGTACGCGCGAGCTTGGAGTTCGCCGGTGCCGGAACGCTCGGCGACAGTTGCTCGCGCTGGGCGGCCGCGTACGCCGGCGACGGCGCGGTATCGACGCGGCAGCCGAGGTATTCCTCGCGCCGGCCGACGGGGACGCTGCCGGCCCACAGCGCACGGCGATGCTGGCCGTCGTCGAGAAAACTCAAGGCGAACGCTGGCAGGCGGTCCTCGCCGGGCACGAAGTCGGTGTTGTCGTTGCAACGCTGCCAACGCGCGCCCTGCAGATCCTTCAGATAAGCGAACTCGTGCAGCGTTCCGCTGGCGTCGCCGGGCACCGGCATCAGGCGCCGCAGCACCATGCCGACTTCTTCGCCGCCGCCGCGCACCAGCGCGTGCTCGGGCAGGCCCTGGATGCCGCAGACCAGGCTCGCGGTGGCCAAGTAATGGCGCTGATGCGCGGGCTGATACAGCTTCAACGGCGGCGCATCCGCGTCGGCCGGGGCCAGCCGCGGCTTCGGCAGCCTGGCTGCCGCACTGCGGCTGGAGGCCTGCACCAATTGCGGCATCGGCGCGCGTTCGACCAGGTCGGGTGGGTCGACCATCGGCTTGCGCCAGGTCTCGTGGCGCGCGACCAGCTTGTCGATGCGGGTCGGGTCGCGCGCCAGGGTGCCGAGCAACTGCTCCATGAAGTCGTCGCTGGCGAAACGCAGGATCGCCGGGCGCGCCTGTTCGGGCGTGGCCGCGGCGCCGGCGGCGTCGCCGAAGCGCGACCACAGCGGTTGCGGCGCCTGCCAGCGCAAGGGATGGGCGTTCATGGCGTCCTCCGCGGGCGTGGCGGGCGATCTCGGCGCGTGGCGGTCATCGGCTTCACCAGATGTTCCCCGCGCCGGGGGTGTAAGAGGCGCTGATGATGCTGTTGCAGATCACCGTGTCGGCTTGCACGACGCCGGAGAAGCGCGACATCGCCGAGTCGACCGTGACCATGCCGGCGCTGACCGCGACCTGGCTGGCGTTGACGGTGACCTTGGCCGCGGCGGTGACGGTGATGCCGGACATTTCCAGCTTGACCGAGTTGCCGTTGCTGTCTTCGATCTCGACCGCGCCGGGGCCGTCCTTGAGGGTGAAGCTCTGGCCGCCCGGCGTTTCCAGCAACAGCTGTTCGCGGCCGTCCTGGTCGTCGAGGGTGATCTTCACGCCGTTGCGCGAGCGCAGCACCTTCTTGTAGTTGTTGCCGGCGCCGTCCATCGACTCGGGCGGCTGGTCGCGGCCGTTCCACAGGCCGCCGATCACGTAAGGGCGGCGCGGGTCGCCGTGTTCGAAACAGACCAGCACTTCATCATCGACATCGGGCACGAACCAACTGCCGCGGTTGTTGCCGCCGAACATCGTCGCCAGCCGCGCCCAGCCTTCGTAGCGCTGGCCGCTGGCGTCGGGCGACCAGGGCAGGGTGATCTGCACGCGGCCCTGGTTGTCGGGGTCCTTGATGTCGGTGACCAGCGCCACCAGCACGCCGTACCAGCGCCCGCCCCAGCCGCTCGGCAGGCGTTCGCTCAGCAGTTGTTCGAACGGCGGCAGCTCGACGATGCGCATGGCTCAGCCCCGTCCGATCGCGGGCCGGTCGCACCAGAACTCGGTGCGCACGCCCAGTTTGGGATCGAAGCGGATCTGCACTTCGGTCACGGTGTAGTCGCCTTCGAACAGCGGCCCCACGCCCTTGATGCTCAGCTTGTTGCCGACCCGCAGGGCGTCCTTGGTTTCGGCCACGCCGTGGCCGGTGATGAAGCGCCGCGCCATATGGCGGAAGCTGGCTTCGGCCAAGGCGCGCGCTTCGCCGTCGGAACTCGGCAGGCCGTGGGCGAGCGCGTCGACGCGTGCGCCGAACGCCTGTTGCAGGGTCTCGGCGCCGCTGGGACCGCCGTTGAGTTCGGCTCGGATCGCGGCTTCGTCGGCCTCGTGCTTGGCCACGCGCTTGTCGGCGACGCTCCAGCCGGCGCCGACCAGGCGCGTGCGCTGATGGGCGAGGTCGGCGCAGACCTCGAACTCGCGCAAGGGCCCGGCCCAGGACAACTCGAGCGACTGGCCGTTGCGCTGCGCGCGTTGCGCCGCTTTGAGCTGGCTGCCCTCGACCCAGATCTGCGCGTCTTCGCGCCGGGCCAGGTCGCGCAGGAAGGCCAGGTCGCTCTGGTTGACTTGGGCCAGCAACTTGTAGGTTTCGCCTTGCACGTCGACCTGCGCCTGCAGGCCATGGTCGCCGGCGATGCTGCGCAGGATGTCGGCGAGGCTGGCGTCGGCGAAGGCGCGGGTGCGCCGGGTCATGCGCAGGTCTTGCAGACGATCTTCGGCGCAGACGCCGATCTGCGGCGTGCCGCCGTCGGGGAACTTCGCCGACAGCGCGCTGATCCGGCCCTCGAACAACTTGCCGTCGCCGAGCTTGATGGTGAGCGGCTTGCCGAATTCGAGCAGGTCGCGGCCGAAGTGCTGGAAGCCGCCCTTGTCCGGGCCGCCCCAGTTGCCGAACACCAGCTCGCAGCGGGCCAGGCCGGCCTCCGACTCGACGATGTCGAGCGACATCAGCGAGCTGGTCAGCGTGGCCTCGCGCTTGCCGTCGATTTCCACCGACGGACGCGAAGCTTTGATCGGCAATGTCGCGGTATCGCCCATGGGCTGGCTATGGCTCCGTCAATGCGCCCACACGCGCAGGGATTGCTGGTCGATGTGGCGTAACGCCATCTGCACGTCGCGCGGTTCGAGCTTCTCCGGAGCCTCGCCCTCGGACTTGGCGCCGCTGTTCGCATCGGACTTCGCCGCCGGTCGCGGCTCGGCCAACACTTCGAATTCGTTGATGACTACCGCCATGGCCGGGTTCCTTATCCGAACGAGATCGAGCCGCCGGCGCTGCCGCCGAGGGATGCGTTGAGGCCGACACTGGCGCTGGCATCGGCATCGATGCCAACGCTGCCACCCATGCCGGTGCCGAAACCGGCGCTGACCGAGGCGCTGCCGCCGATGCCCGCGTCGACGCCTATGCCGACACCGCCGCCGATGCCGGCACCGCCGCCGATCGAAGCGCCGGCGGAAAGATTGAGATCGACCAACTGACCCGGCGACATGCGCAGCGGGTCTTCGATGCCGTTGGCCGAAGCGATGCCCTGCCAGTCCGGCTTGCCGCTCCTGCCGGCCATCGACTGCAGCGAGTCGCCCTCGTTGGCGCTCTTCAACGGCGCCTGGCCGGGCTGGTTGGGCACCTTGCCTTCGCCCTCGAACTTGGCTTCGAGGATCTTCTGCTGCGACAGGGTCATGGTGATGCTGGAGCGCAGCGGTTTTCCGTCGGGCGAGAAGAACTCCAGGGTCTCTTCCATGCCCTCGACCATGCCGTCGAACAGAAACGTGCCCCAGTGAAAGCGCAGTCCCGGCGGCGAGAGTTTCTTCGGGTCTTCCTCGGACTTCTGCGGGGTCATGAAATAGACCACGTCCTGGGTCAGGCGGCGGACGTCGTCGACCGCGTCCTTCTCCATCGCGGTGACGTCGAACCACAACTGCAGCGCGAGCTTGGTGGTTCCGGCACCGACGAACTGGCGGCCAGCGTTGCCGGCGGCTTGGTCGCCGCCCTGCGGTTGCACGATCTGGTTGGCGAAGGTGACCTTCAGGGTTTCCGGATTGAACTGCACCGCGACCTTGCGCCCGCCGGACTTCTCGTTGGCGAAGCTCTGGTCGAGTTCGATCAGCTGGGCTTTTTCCAGGCTCATGACGTGGCCTCCGCGCGTTTCATGCGTCGAGCTCCTTCAGGGCCAGGGTCTCGTAGGCCACCTGCAGTTCTTCGATCGCCACCTGGCCGTCGCGCGCGTTCAGCGCCGGCGCCTTGAGCTTGACCGGCAGGCAGCGCGAGAGCTGGAAGCGCGCGCGCACGGTGCTGCCGTCGGCGGCGAACAGCACCACCTCGGCATTGGCGCGCAAACGCGGGTTGGCGATGCTGTCCTTGAACCAGCGCCACAGGTCGAAGTTTTCGGTCATGCCGCGCTTGAGGGTGAGCTGGCCGTAACTGACCATGCCGTTGAGGCGGATCTGGCGATCGTTGGCGCCGCCTTCGCGGATGGTCTTCACTTCCATGTTCACTTCCAGGCCGTCGCATTCGGCGAACGCGGCATTGACCAGCGGCTTGGCGTCGTCGCCGCGGTTGATCTCGACGGCGAAGTTGAAATTGGTGAACGGGTAGGGCTGGGCGGCCATGCTCAGAGCTCCTCGATCACGGCCAGGCGCTCGCCGTTCTGGGCCAGGCGCACGGCGATGAAACGCATCGGCAGCGACGGCGCCACCCGCAGTTCGACCACGAAGCGGCCGGCGTCGACCGACTGCGGCGTGTTGACGCCCTCGTCGGTGACCACGCGGAAGGACTGCGCGGCGGTGGCGCCGGCGAAGGCACCGCGTTGGAACAGATCGGTCAGCAGCAAGTCGAAGCCGCGCTGCACCGAACGCCACAGCACCGGCCCATTGGGCTCGAACACGTAGCGAGTGCCGTGGCGCAGCGCCATGCGCCGCAGCAGGATCAACAAGCGGCGCACGTTGATCGGCCGCAGCGCTTCCTCCAGGGCCAGGGTGTCGGCGGACAGGGCGAAGAAGCCGCGCGGATCGTTGCGCAGCAGATTGATCTGCGCGTCCTGCAGGGCCTGGCGATCGCTGTCGGCGATCGGCGGGGTCAAGGCGACCACATCCTTCATCGGTTCGTTGGCCGCGGCGATCCAGGCGCCGCGTATGGAGGCCCGCTTCGACAGCACTCCGACCGATACGCCGTCCGGCGGCACCACCCGTAAGGGGCGCTGACCGGCGCTGTCGGTGCCGCTCGCGCGCGCATCCGACTGCAACCAGGGGAAGTACAGTGCGCCGTAGCTCAGGGCGCGGGCTTCGTCGAAGCCGAAGGCGTGCGGATCGCTCGGCCCGGCTTGATCGGTCGGCATGCGCACGGCGCGCAGGCGCTGGGTATAGCGCAGGGCCTGAGCGGTGCGGAAATGGCGCGGCATCGACAGCACCGCGAACAGATCGCCGCAGGCCGCGGCCAGGCGCAGGCTGGCCCGATGCACCTCGAGCCAGTCGGCCTCGTGCAGGTCCCCGGCGAGTTCCGGTGCGATCTGTTCCCAGTCGTCGGCGCGTACGCGCACCGTGACCGGGTTGGAGCCTTGGCTGCTTTCGTCGCCGACCCAGGCGAACACGCGATAGTGATACAGGCCTTCGCGTTGGCTCATCGCCACGTACTCGCCGTCGGCGCCGCGGTAGATCTCGCGCTCGTCGCTGAAATCGGCGCTGCCGGCCTCGAACAGGGCATAGACCGCACCGGGCTCGCTCTCGGTCCAGCTCAAGCGATAAGTACCAGGCGGCATCGGCGCGTCGGGGCCGTCGAGCAGCGGCGCTTCGATCAGGCGTGTGCCGCAATCGAGGAAGCGACCGAAATCGGGTGTTGCCAAGACGGAGTCGGCCGGCACCGTCGCCAGGCAGGCGCCGCGATGCGCGCGCCAATGCGCCGGCGTCGTCACGAGTGGTGCTTGCGTGGGTTCCGGGTCGTCCGCACCGCGCCGTTGCCAGCCGCAGTGGACGGCGTCGGGCACGGCGATCAGGCTGGCCTCGTTGAACAAGCCGCCGGCACCGATGCCGAACACCGCGTGCAGCCCGTACAGCGGGCGCGTCTGCTCGCGGATCAGGCGGATGTCGTCGGCATGCGCGAGCAGGGCGTCGACGCCGTCGTCGGCGAGTTCCGGGTCGAGAAACAATCCGCTGTCGAACGCTGCCAGGCCATCGCGTTCGAGCGCGGTCTCGCCGCGGTGCAGCGGGCCGACCGCCGCGCCGAACAGACCGCTCGCACCGAGCGGCAGCCAGGCCAGGGGTAATGGCGCCTCGTCGGGCGCCAATGGAAAACGTTGCAATTGCGCCGGCGCCGCGGCGGCGAGATCGTCGTGCACGCGATAGAAATCGCTGTCGCACTGCAGTTCCCAGAAGTTGCCGGGCCGGCTCGGCGTCAACGCCAACTGGCGCAGACGCGCTTGCGGACCGTTCTCCGAGGTCGCAAGCAGTTCGATTTCCAACACTTGCGCCGAGGCCACCGTGCCGAGCGGCGCGGCGGCGAGGTCGACGCTGCGCCAGGCCGGACCATGCACGGTCGCGAGCACCTGCAAGGTCGTCGTCAGCTGCGGGCTCGCCGACAGGTCCGGCGCGCGGTCGGCTTCGTCGATGCGCAACCAGTGGACCGCGCCGGCGGCATCGAAACGCACCCAGGCGCCGATCGCGAAGGCGGATTCGGGCAGCGGCTCGTCGAAGCGCAGGGCAAGCGGCGCGGGTTCGGCGGCCGAATCCGGATCGCTGTCGAAGCCCGGCGGCGCCAGTAGAGTCGCTGCAAACGGCAGTTCCAGACCGGCGAGGCGGGCGACACCGGCAAGCTCGCCCGGCGGCGAGGCCTCGGCGACGACGCGTTCGAACGCGGCCAGCATGCACACCGAGACCTGGTACGGCGCCGCCGGAGTCGCGCCGGCCGCGACGTCCTCGACGCGGGCATAGGCGCAATCGCCGACGCTGCGGCCGAACTGCAGCAGGTCGCCGCTGCGCAGCGCTTGCCGGGTCAGGAATTCGTATCGGCCCGAAGCCGGCGAATCGACGCCGGACCAAGCGTCGAGGGCGAAACCGCGCGACTGCACCGACACGCTGACGCGCAAGGGGTCCGACCAGGAACCTTCGCAGCGCGTGGCGACGATGGCCGGTTCGGCTTCGCCGCTGGCCGCGGCGATCGACAGCATTCCGGACAGGGCGAAGCGGTTGCCGACGGCGACCGCGAGCGAGGGATCGGCGCCGCCATCGTCATCGGCGTCGACCTCGGCGCGCACGCGCTCCATCTCGGCGCTGCGCGCCACCCGTATCACCCAGCAGCGGCGACCGCCGTTGGCGAAGAAGGCGCGCACCGACGGGCCCAGATGCGCATGCACGCGCTCGCCGCGGCGTTCGTCCCAGGCCAGCGCCGCGTCGGCGCCGAACGCGGTCGCGTACTGCGCAGCGCTCTCCACTGCGACCGGCAGGTGCAGCGGGCCGGTCGAGGCGAAGCCGACGAACACCGCCACGTCCAGGCGCGGCAGGGCCTCCGCCGCGAGCGGCGGAGCCACGTCGACCTGGATGCCCGGCAGCCGGCGCGCGTTCGCCACGATCCTCACTCCATCTCGAGCCGTTCGTAGGACAGCGTCAGCTCTTCCAACGCCACATCGGTGCCCTTGGCGTTGAACGGCCCGCTGGTGTGTTTGATGATCCGCGCGCGCAGCAGCTTCCAGGTCTGCACGATCTGGGTGTGGTCCTCGTTCTGCAGATGGATCGTCACCGTGCGCATGGCCTTCTGGTCGCCGTTGCGGATCTGGTCGAGCCATTGGTACAGGTTGAGCGAACCGATCACGCCGCGTTTCATCGTCACGTCGGTGGATTTGTTCATGCCGGTGATCTTCATCACGCTGTTTTCTTTGGCGTTGCCGGTGCGGTACTCGGACACGGTGACTTCCATGCCGATGCCGCTGAGCTCTTGGAACCCGGCCTGCGGCCCGTCGGTGACCCCGTCGCCCAGGTCGACGAGGAAATTGAACTGCACGTACGGGCGGTCGCGAAGGGTGGCCATGACGTTGCTCTCCGATCAGACTTTGCGGTCGGCCGTCCACTGGCCGATGCGGAAGATGACGAATTCGGCGGGCCGCAGCGGCGCCACGCCGATCAGGCAGATCAGGCGGCCGTTGTCGAGATCGTTCTGCGACATGGTCGAGCGGTCGCATTTGACGAAATACGACTTCTCCGGCTTGTCGCCGAGCAGGGCGCCGCTTTGCCATTCGTTGAGGAGGAAGTCCTCGATGGTGCGGCGCACGTTGGCCCACAACTGTTCGCCGTTCGGCTCGAACACCGCCCACTGCGTGCCCTTGTCGATGGAGCGCTCCAAATAGGCGAAGTAGCGCCGCAGGTTGACGTACTTCCATTCCGGGTCGGAGCTGATCGTGCGCGCGCCCCACAGGCGCATGCCGCGGCCCTCGAAATAGCGGAAGCAGTTGATCCCTTCAGGGTTCAGCACTTCCTGTTGCGCCTTGTTGAGGAAGCGCTCGAAGCCCAGGGCGAGGTTGACGACCTCGTTGGCCGGCGCCTTGTAGACCGCGCGGTTGACGTCGTTGCGGGCGTAAATGCCGGCGACGAAGCCCGACGGCGGCATGTGGGTCTCGCGCTGGGTCAGCGGATCGAGCACGCGCACCCAGGGGTAGTACAGCGCGGCGTGCTTGGAATCGAGCTGGGCGCGCATCGCCCGCACTTCGCTGATCGCTTGGTTGTCGCCGCTGTCGAGCACGGCGATGCAGTACTTCATGCGCTCGGCGTGGCGGATCAGGGCCCGCACGATCGACGGCGCATGGGTCGCATAGCCGGCGCCGTAGCCGAAGGTCGAACCCGGCGCGGCGACGATCGAAATGTCTTCCAGGTCCTCGAACTGGCGCAGGCCGGTCTTGCGGTCGGCGCTGTCGACCTCGCCCTCGTAGGCAGACGCGAACGGGCGCAGGCCGTCGTCGCCGTCGTCGATCAGGATCGCCAGGCTGCGTTCGGCCGGCGTGCTCTGCGAGTTCTGCATGGCCGCGCGCAAGCCCGCCGGCGGCGACACCGATGCGTTCGGGTCGGCATCGAAGAAGGCGCCGAGCAATTCGGTGCCGGTGCCGATGGCGGCGACGTCTTCGGCGCGGATCACGATCGGCAGGGTGCGGGCGCGGCTGAGGCTGGCCGGGAACTCGGCGAAATAGGCGAACAGCGAATCCGGCGAACCGGCGCGCTGGTGCAGCGGGTCCAACGGCAGGTCGGGGGCGACGAAGGCGTCGCCGCCGCCTAGCGGCTGCACGACCACCGTTACGGTGACCACGCGCAGCTCGTAGTTGGCGGCGCTGAGGTCGGTCAGGGTGGCCTCGGCGGTGCCGATGTCGTCGCCGCTGGAGACGAAGGCCCAGCTTTCGTTGGCCGCATCCCACAGGGCGAGGTAATAACCGTCCTCGACCGCCGGCGACGGCGCGCCGGCGCGCGGCCGGATCCACACCACGTCGCGCGATTGCAGCGAGTTGGCGAAAGTAACGCCGTCGACGTCTGAGAGCAGGCTCTGGCCGACGTTGAAGGTGAAGCCGACCCGCGCGTTGCCGGCGCGACCGGGGAAGCGCGCGTACACCATCATCGACGAGGGGCTGCCGGGCAGGCCGCCGCGGGCGCAGCCCGGGCGTTCGTCGGTCGCGTCGATGGGGGTGAACACGCGGCTGACGTAGAGGCGCTTGCCGCCTTCCTCGAAGAAAGCGCGCACACCGTGCCAGAGGTAGTTGTCGACTTCGCCGGCGTCCTGGAACACCAGTTTGTCGCGACCGCCGTAGGTGCGTTCGAACTCGACCAGGCTGGTGACGATTTCCGGCTCGATGTCGAGCGGGCCGTAGCGGGCAGGACCGACGAAGCCGGTGGTGGTGGTGCTCACGCCCTCGATCGATTTCGCGCGGAAGGAGACTTCCTCGACGAAGACACCGGGAGCCAGGTACTCAGACATAGCAGTTCTCCTTGCCTAAGACGGCGCATGTCTTGGCGCGCGTGTCGGCGTAGTGGCGCGGCGCGGTCATGCGGTGGATACCAACAGCCAGGAAGCGTCCGCCGCCGGCTGCCCTTCGGTTCTGGCCGTCATCGGCCGGCGGTACTCCAGGCGCCGGGGCGGCGCCGGCGACGACAGCGAATCGATCACCGTGCAAGGCGTGGCCAGTTGCGCCAGCACGTCGGCGAGATCGGGTACGGCGGGCGCTTCGATCGGCGGCGAGGCCGGCGACCAGAACGCGCTGAGCTCGACCGTCCAGCGGAAATCGCTGCGCGCTTCCGGCGGCGACGACAGCGGCGTGCGCGGCGGCTCGGGGTAGGGATAGATCACCGCCACCCGGCCGTCGCGGTCGGCCATGCCGATGCCGCGCGGCGCGCCGTCGATGTCGACCGCGAGCAGGCTCCAGGCCGGCACGCGCTGGGTGCCGGCCTCGCGCAACTGCGCATAGGTCACGGCGAGCGGTTGCGGCAGGGGGCGGCTCGGCGCCGAGAACAGCGGAATGCGCTCGATCAGCAACTGCGGCGGCGACGAAGCCGTGCCGGGCAGGGCGAGCGGCTGCGGCGGCGAGACCCAGGGCGCCAGCCAGGTGAACAGCCCGCGTGCAGGCAATTCGGCATCGAAGGCCAACGGCAGAAAGCGCCCGAACGGGTCGCTGACTTCGATGCGGTAGCCCGAGGCCGGCGGCGACGCGTTCAACGCATCGATCCAGGGTTGTTCGACCGGTTCGCGCTGGTCGAACTCGAAATCGATCAGGCCGCTGACCCGATGCGCCACGTAGATGCCGCTCGGGTTGGGCAGGGCGCGCTTGCGCGCGTTCGGCGCGTTGCGCGGGTAGACCTCGACGACCAGGCCGTCGATGACCGAGCTGGCCCTCGCCATGTCCCAGAAACGCAGACCGAGCGCGGCATTGCGTTGCAGCACTTCGAGTTCGAACAGGACCGCGCTCACGTGATCGCCTCGTGCACTTCGAAGCGGCGGCTCTGCACCGCGGCGCCGTCGTCGACGCTGACGTCGGAATCGATCAGCACCATGCGCAGGGCATAGGTCGCCGAGGACGGCAGGCGCCGCAGGCGATCCCACAGGGTCAGATAGTCGTTGAGCGACAGCGGATCGCAGACCACCTCGATGCCTTCCTGCGCGCCGAAAGTGTCGGTCTCGGGCATGTAGTGATTGAGATGGCCGGCGCTGAGCACGCTGGTGTCTTCCATCAAGCGCATCACCCAGCCGAGCATGCGCTGCTGGCGTTCGGTGTCCTGCGCCCAGGGCGTGATCATGTAATGCAGGTCGAGCGGCAGCGACGGCCGATAGCGGCGGCCGTCCGGCGAACGGCGCAGGGTCAGGTTGCGCATGGCGCCGTTGACGGCGACGCGGAACAGGTAAATCGAGAAGCCGTCCTGCATCGGCGACTCGAAGTCGCGCGCCTGATACAGGCTGATGTCGAGGCCGGCGCCGAATTCGTCGCGCGGGTAGCGATCGCGCAGCAGGCCGGCCAGTGCGGTACTGGTGGCGGCGATGGCGCGGTAGTTCGCCATGGGCTCAGTCTCCGCGCCGTTGCGTCAGCAAGGCGCCGAGCAGCGCATCGCCGGCGAGCCGTCGGTAGCGCCTGCGGCCGTCGGCCGCCACGGTCTCCTCGATCACCCCACAGCGTTTCATCCAGTCCAGCGCCTCCTGCAATTCGTCCATGGCGACCTCGTGTTCGCTTCCGAACCACCAGCGATGGATGCCTTCGGCGGTATCGCACGCTTGCGGATTGGCTCGCATATAGCTGGCCAATGCCTTCACACATGCCGATACCGCGGAGCTTTCGTCCATCGCGATCGACCCTCTGCGCATCAGATCAATGCAAGAGCGATGCCAACGGCGACGGACGAGGCAAACGCTTGCGCGGTGGGCGTCGTCGATGCGGGATGCCGAGCGAGGGCGGATATTTTGATCCGGGCGCGAACCCGACGGCCGTCACAATGCCGGCCGCGAACGCCGTGTTTTCAAGCCTGCGCAGCCAGGATGTTTTTGTCCGCGCGGTGCGTGGCTTTGTCCGGTGAGCGCACGGGTCGGGCCGTCGCAGCGTCGAACGACGCATATCCGGAAGACCGTTCGGTCGTACATGCAGGCACGACGATGCCGCGGGCACGGCGGTTACCGTCTCGTCGCGGATAACGCTGCGATCAGGTGAGCTGCGACTCGAACGCGCGGAAGCGCTTGGGTTCGATGCGGTGCTTGCGCATCAGCTCGAAGAAGGCGCGGCGGTCCTTCTTGGCCGCTATCGCGGCGTGGGTGACGTTGCCGGCATGCGCGGCGAGCAGGTGCTCGACGTAGCCGCGCTCGAAGTCTTCGACCACGCGCTGTTTCGCCGCCCGGAACGAATCGGCGGCCAGGTCGAACGAGGGCGGCAGGGACAGATCGGGCGAAGCCGGTTCGATCTCGATGTCTTCCGCGACCAGCACCTGGCCGCCCGACAACAGCACTGCGCGCTCGATCACGTGCTTGAGCTCGCGCACGTTGCCGGGCCAATCGTGGCGCAGCAGGCGTTCGAGCGCACCGTAGGAGAAACTGGCCGGCGCACGGCCGAACTCGCGGGCGAAATGGGCGGCGAAGTGCCGCGCCAGGATCGGCACGTCCTCCGGCCGTTGCCGCAGCGGCGGCAGAGTGATGTTGAGGACGTTGAGGCGGTAGTACAGATCTTGGCGGAAGCCGCCGCTCTGCGAGAGCGTGCACAGATTGCAGTTACTGGCGGCGATCACCCGCAGGTCGGCGCGATGGACGGTGTTGGAGCCGACCGGCCGGTACTCGCGTTCCTGCAGGAAGCGCAGCAGCTTGGCCTGCGCCGACAGCGGCAGGCAGTCGACGTCGTCGAGAAACAGAGTGCCGCCCTCGGCCTCGCGCACCAGACCCGGGCAGGCGCTGTGGGCATGGGTATAGGCGCCTTTGACGTGGCCGAACAGTTCGTTCTCGACCAGCTCGACCGGTATGGCGCCGCAGTTGACCGCGACCCAGGGGCGGTCGGCGCGCATCGACAGGTAATGGATGGCCTGCGCGCAGACCTCCTTGCCGGTGCCGGTCTCGCCGGTGATCAACACGCTGGCGTCGCAGCGGGCCAGGGTCGGCAGACGCGTCGCGATCGCCGCGCAGGCCTTGCTGCCGTGGACGAAACCGCGGATGTGCGGTTCCTCCTCCTGCACCGGCTCGCCGCGGCAAGGCGCCGCAGCGGTATGCAGCGCACGATGCAGGCGCACCCGCCATTCCGACACGGTCGAGGGCAGGGATACGAAGTCCGAAGCGCCGGCCAGGATCAGGGCATCGAGCTCGCTATCGCCGGCATCGCGGGTCGCCACCACGATCGCCAATTGCGGGCGCTCGTGCCGGATCGCCGCGATCGACTCGGCAATCGTCGCCAGCCCATCCAAGCCCGGGACCAGGACGATGCCGTCGGCGCCCTGGATCGCCGCCTGCAGATAACCCGATGGCGACAGCTCGACCGAGGCGCAACACGACAGCGCCGCGAGCACCTCGCGCACGTCGCGCACTTCTGCAGGCGCGCTTCCGAGCGGAACCACGGCCCATCGGGGGACTTCCATCGCACGCCTCCATGACCGGGACAGTCCGCCAGATACCCGCGCAACCGACCACGGCGCGGCGCCGTGGGGCGCCAAGCCAAGCCGGAGGTTTTCGAGGTGTTGCAGGACGATCAACGCGGCGCCATCCCCGCGCCGGTCACGCTCGGGGTGTTCGTTTACGTAACATCGGGGGGATTCCGACCGGCGGTAGCGCCTCGCTCCGAGCCGGGAGAGGCTCCCGGACGCATCGATGCAGAGGCGAAATTATCGCTTCAAGGTATTGATAACGATTGAATAATTGGCCGGGCTCGTCAGCGAGTTCCGCGCTCGATCTACTTAACCCGATGCTTCCCCAGCTTCCGGGCCAAGGTCCTTCGATGCATCCCCAGCCGCCTGGCGGTCTCGGAGATATTGAAGTCTGTCTCGGCGAGCATCTCGTGGATGCGCTCCCATTCCAGGGTCTTGATCGAGGTCTGGCGTTCGGTCAGCTCGACCGTGGCGTCGCCGCCGGCGCGGCCGAAGGCGGCTTCGATGTCGTCGGTGTTCGAGGGCTTGGCCAGGTAATGGCAGGCGCCGAGCTTGATCGCTTCGACTGCGGTGGCGATGCTGGCGTAGCCGGTCAGGACCACGATCAGCATGTCGGGGTCGTGGGCGTGCAGGGCCTGCACGCAGGCCAGGCCGGAATCGCCGCCGGCCAGTTTGAGGTCGACCACCGCAAAACCGGGCGAGTGTTCGCGCAGCAGGGCGTCGACTTCGCTGAGGTCGGTCGCATTGCGTACCAGATAGCCGCGGCGCTCGAACGAGCGGGTCAGGGTGCGGGCGAAGGCGGCGTCGTCTTCGACGATCAACAGTTCGCGCGGCCCGTCCCGGGGCGGGCCGGGATCTTCACTCTTGAGGTCACTGCTCATCGGCGGCCTCGACCAGGGTCAGCGCCGACAGCGGCAGGGTCATCGTGACGATAGCGCCGCGCGGGCTGCGGTTCTGCGCAGTGATGCTGCCGCCGAGGGTGCGGGCGACGTTGAGGGCCAGGAACAGGCCCAGGCCGCCGCCGGGGCGGCCCTTGCTCGACTGATAGGGCTTGCCGAAGTGCGAGAGCATCGCTGGGGCGAAGCCGGGGCCGATGTCGCTGACCTTCAGCACCAGGCGGTCGTCGTCGCGCGAGGCTTCCAGGCCGATCCAGTCGGGCGAGGCTTCCAGGGCGTTGTCGAGCACGTTGCAGATCATCTGCTTGAGGCCCGAGTCGGAGACGATCGGCAGATCTTCGCCGAAACCATTGGCGTAATCGAATCCGCGCACCGGCCGGGTCGTTCGCCACTCGTCGACCAGTTCGTCGAGGAAGGCGCCGACCGTGGTTTCCGCCGGGGCTTCGCCGCGGGTTTCGCCGGCGGAAAGCAGGATGCCGGTGACGATGGTCTTGCAGCGGTGCAACTGGGTCTGCATCTCGTCGAGCTCCTGCAGCAGCTCGGGTTGCTCGGTGAACGGCGCCATGCGCCGCCAGTCGCCGAGAATCACCGACAGCGTCGCCAGCGGCGTGCCGAGTTCGTGTGCGGCGCCCGAGGCCAGCAGGCCCATGCGCACGATGTGCTCTTCCTCGGCTGCGCGTTGGCGCAGGTCGGCCAGGCGCGCGTCGCGGGCGCGCAGGATGCGGCCGATGCGGGTGATGAACACCACCAGCAAGGTGGCGTTGAGGACGAAGCACAGCAGCATGCCCTGGACGTAGGGGTCGGCGAGGCCGCGGGTCGGGTCGGCCGGAATCACCACGGGCCCGGCGAACATGGTCAGGGCGATGAAGCAGGCGCTGGTCGCGAACACCACGGCCCAACTCGCCCACGAGCGCAGCAACACCGCCGCCAGCGCGACCTGCAGCAGGTACAGGAACACGAACGGATTGGCGGCGCCGCCGCTGAGGTACAGCTGCGCGGTCAGGGTGACCACGTCGACCAGCAGCGCGAGGAACAGGGCGCCGTTGGTGACCTTCTCGCGGTGCCGCCAGCGCAGCAGGCTGACCAGGTTGAACGCGGCCAGGCAGGCCAAGACGATCGCCATCGGCGCCAACGGCAGGGCGATGCCGAAGGCGAAGTGGACGAAGACGATGGTCGCGACCTGGCCGATCACCGCGATCCAGCGCAACTGGATCAACTGGTGCATGTTCTTGACCCCGGCGCTGTCGCGCGAGGCCGTCGAGGCGGGCGCTTCGGCGTCGAGCGTGCGCGGTAGCGGCAAATCCTGCATCGGCGGCCCTCAGCGGATGACGTCGAGCGATGCGGCGGCGCGGCGGCGCCGACGTTCTTCCAGCGCCACCCGCCATGCGGCGGCAGCGACCATCAGGGCCAGCCCGAACCAGGTCAGCGCATAGACCAGATGATTGTTGGGAAACTTTATCACCGTCAGTCCGCCGACCGGCCAGGCCGGCTCGGCATTGGCTGCGACGGGGCCTTCGTCGCGACGGTCGGCGTCGATGAAGTAGGGCGCCACGCGCTGCAGGCCGCGGGCGGCGGCGATGGCGGCCACGTCGCGCGAGTACCAGCGATCCTGCTGCGGCGCGTTTTTGCGCAGGAAACCGCCGCCGGGCTCGCTGAGGCGCAGCAGGCCGGTGACCCGGGTGTCGGCCGAAGCGGCCGCGGCAGCGGCTTCGCGCTTGCCCGGGACGAAGCCGCGGTTGACCAGCACGATCGGGCCGGCGTCGGTCTGGAATGGAGTCACCAGCCAGAACCCGGGGCCGATCGCGGTCACGGCCTGGATCAGGCTGTCTTTTCCGCCCAGATACCGACCTTCGAGCTGGACGTGGCGGTACTCGTCGCGGGCGGCGCTGACCTGGGGCCAATCGGCCGGCCCGGGCGCCGCGCCCGGCGGCGCATGTACGCGGGCTTCGACGCGTTCGATCAGATCGAGCTTCCAGGCGCGGCGTTGCACCTGCCAGCCGCCGAGGACGATCAGGCCGAGGAAGGCGGCGAAAAAGATCGACGACAGGACCGCCAGGGCGAAGCGGCTGCGCGGGCGCTTGGCGGTGTTCGCGGTCATGGTCGGGGCCTCTTCATGGATCGCCGATAGGGCGTTCGGTGTTGCTCGATTTCAAGCTCGTGCAGCGGCCTACGTACTCCTCATCCGTCATCCCCGCGAAGGCGGGGATCCAGAGACTTCAGAGTCATGTCGCGGTGAAACCCTGGGTTCCCGCCTTCGCGGGAACGACGGGCAAAAAGAACACGGCGAGAACCGAAGACCCGAAACTCGATTCCCGATTCCCGATTCCCGAATCCCGAATCCCGAATCCCGAATCCCGAATCCCGAATCCCGAATCAAGGCATGTTGCGCATGTCGTGCGGAGCCATCGGCATCATGTTGACGTTGAGGTGGTGCATGACCCACAAGGAACCGGCCAGCAGGATCACCACCAACACCAGGGTGAAGATCAGCGCGAGCATGTTCCAGCCGCCCTCCGACTTCGTGTTCATGTGCAGGAAATACACCATGTGCACGACGATCTGGACCACGGCGAAGGCCAGCACCACGAAGGCGGCGGTGCCGGAGTTCGGGATCACCTTGGCCATGATCAGCCAGAACGGAATCGCGGTCAGCACCACCGACAGCAGGAAGCCGATGGTGTAGCTGCCGACGCTGCCGTGGGCGCCGTCGTCGTGGTCGTCATGGCCGTGGCCATGATCGTGCGCGGCGTGAGTGGTGGGCTCGGTCACGGCAGCACTCCCATCAGGTAAACGAAGGTGAAGACGCCGATCCAGACGACGTCGAGGAAATGCCAGAACATCGACAGGCACAGCAGGCGGCGGCGGTTTTCGGCGCTCAGGCCGTGCTTGCCGACCTGCACCATCAAGGTGGCCAACCAGACGATGCCGAAGGTCACGTGCAGGCCGTGGGTGCCGACCAGGGCGAAGAACGAGGACAGGAACGCGCTGCGCTGCGGGCCGGCGCCTTCATGGATCAGGTGGGCGAACTCGTACAGTTCCAGGCCGATGAAGGCCAGGCCGAACAAGCCGGTGATCGCCAGCCAGCCCTGCACCGCGGCGATCTTGCGCTTCTGCATCGCGATCATCGCGAAGCCATAGGTGATCGACGACAGCAACAGCATCGAGGTGTTGATCGCGACCAGTTGCAGGTCGAACAGGTCGGCGCCGGACGGGCCGGCGGCGTAGCTGCGCCCGAGCACGCCGTAGACCGCGAACAGGCAGGCGAACACCAGGCAGTCGCTCATCAGATAGAGCCAGAACCCGAGCAGGGTACCGTTCTCCGGATGGTGCTTGCCCTTGAGGTCGAAGAAGACCGGGCGCCCGTCGGGCGTGTGGGTGGCGATGGCGTGAGCGTCAGACATGGGCGGCGGCCAGTTGTTGCGTGCGCTTGGCTTCGGTGGCGGTCACTTGCTCCGCCGGGATGTAGTAGTCGCGCTTGTAGTTGAAGGTGTGGACGATGGCGGCGATCAGCATGGCGGCGAAGGACACGCCGGCGACCAGCCACATCTGCCAGATCAGGGCGAACGCGCACAGCGTGCTGAGCCCGGCGATGACCACGCCCGCGGCGGTGTTCTTGGGCATGTGGATCGGCAGGAAGCCCGAGGTCGGACGCTGGTAACCGCGCTGCTTCATGTCGTGCCAGGCGTCGTTGTCGTGCACCACCGGGGTGAAGGCGAAGTTGTAGTCCGGCGGCGGCGAGGAGGTCGACCACTCCAGGGTGCGGCCCTGCCACGGGTCGCCGGTCTCGTCGCGCAGCTCGTGGCGGCGACGGATGCTGACCACGAACTGGATCAGCATGCAGGCGATGCCGATGGCGATCAGCACCGCGCCGAAGGCGGCGATGACGAACCAGATCTGCAGCGATTGATCCTCGAAGTGGCTCATGCGCCGGGTCACGCCCATCAGGCCGAGCACGTACAGCGGCATGAAGGCGAAGAAGAAGCCGGTGATCCAGAACCAGAACGAGCACTTGCCCCAGAACGGGTCGAGCTTGAAGCCGAAGGCCTTGGGCCACCAGAAGTTGATGCCGGCGAACAGGCCGAACAGCACGCCGCCGATGATCACGTTATGGAAGTGGGCGATCAGGAACAGGCTGTTGTGCAGGACGAAGTCGGCCGGGGGCACCGCCAGCAACACACCGGTCATGCCGCCGATGGTGAAGGTGACCATGAAACCGATCGTCCACAGCATCGGCACCTCGAAGCGGATGCGGCCGCGGTACATGGTGAACAGCCAGTTGAAGATCTTCGCGCCCGTCGGGATCGAGATGATCATCGTGGTGATGCCGAAGAACGAGTTGACGCTGGCGCCCGAGCCCATGGTGAAGAAGTGGTGCAGCCACACCAGGTAGGACAGGATGGTGATGACCACCGTCGCATAGACCATCGAGGCGTAGCCGAACAGGCGCTTGCCGCTGTAGGTCGAGACGATCTCGGAGAAGATGCCGAAGCAGGGCAGGATCAGGATGTAGACCTCCGGGTGGCCCCAGATCCAGATCAGGTTCACGTACATCATGGGGTTGCCGCCCAGATCGTTCGTGAAGAAGTTGGTGCCCGCGTAGCGGTCGAGCGAGAGCAGCAACAGCACCGCAGTGAGCACCGGGAACGCCGCAACGATCAGCACGTTGGTGCACAGCGAGGTCCAGGTGAACACCGGCATCTTCATCATGCTCATGCCCGGTGCGCGCATCTTGACGATGGTCGCGATCAGGTTGATGCCCGATAGCAAGGTGCCGACGCCGGCGATCTGCAGCGCCCATATGTAGTAGTCGACGCCGACCCCGGGACTGTAGGCGATGCCCGACAGCGGCGGATATGCCAGCCAGCCGGTCTTGGCGAACTCGCCGACGAACAGCGAGACCATCACCAGGGCCGCGCCGCAAGCGGTCATCCAGAAGCTGAAATTGTTGAGGAACGGAAACGCGACGTCGCGCGCACCGATCTGCAGCGGCACGACGTAGTTCATGAAGCCGGTGACCAGCGGCATGGCCACGAAGAAGATCATGATCACGCCGTGGGCGGTGAAGACCTGGTCGTAGTGTTCGGGCGGCAGGTAGCCGGCGTTGTCGCCGAACGCCATCGCCTGCTGCAGGCGCATCATGATCGCGTCGGCGAAGCCGCGCATCAGCATGATCAGGCCCAGCACGATGTACATGATGCCGATCTTCTTGTGATCGATGCTGGTGAACCACTCGTTCCAGAGATAGCCCCAGAGCTTGTAGCGGGTGATCGCGGCGACCACGGCGAGGCCGCCCAGCACGACCATGGCGAAGGTCGCGATCAGGATCGGTTCGTGCAGCGGGATCGAGTCCCAGGTGAGCCGGCCGAAGATCAGCGTGGCGAGGTTGGATTGGTCAGACATCTCGACTCCAGAAGTCCGCGGGCGGACTCGGCGCGCGTTCGGCGCGCCCGGTGAATGCGTTTACGAAACAGGTCAGGGGGCGAGCGTGGCCACGCCCAGGGTCGAGCCGGCCGAGGGTTCGGTCAGGCACATCGCCGAGGTCACCACCGGGCCGCCGCGCAGGTCGCCCTTGCGGCGCGGCGCCAGCGCATCGGTGTTGAGGCCGAGGCCGCCGCCGGCGTCGATGGCCATCATCTCGTCCATGCACATCTTGCTGCTGTCGACGCAGCGGTTGAGGATCGCCTTGTACAGGCCGGGGGCGACGCTGGCGTAGCGGCGCACCGGTTCCTTCTCGCTGGGCTTTTCCAGTTCCAGGTAGCCGGCGCGCTCGAGCGTCGCGCCGCTGGCGCGATTCTTCGCCACCCAGGCATCGAAGCCGGCCTGGTCGAGGCCGTGGAAGCGGAAGCGCATGTGCGAGAAACCGGCGCCGCTGTAGTTGGCCGAGAAGCCTTCGTAGTCGCCCGGCTTGTTCATCACCGCGTGCAACTGGGTTTCCATGCCGGGCATGGCGTAGATCTGTCCGGCCAGCGCCGGGATGTAGAACGAGTTCATCACCGTGGAGGCGGTGATCTTGAACTGGATCGGGCGATCGACCGGCGCGGCGAGTTCGTTGACCGTGGCGATGTTCTGCTCGGGATAGAGGAACAGCCACTTCCAGTCCAGCGCCACCACCTCGACCACCAGCGGTTTCACGTTGGCCGGCACCGGACGATTCTTGGCGATACGGTCGAGCGGGCGATAGGGATCGAGCGTGTGCGTGCTCATCCAGGTGATCGCGCCGAGCGCGATGATGATCAGCAGCGGCGCCGCCCAGATCAGCAGCTCGAGCTGGGTCGAATGATCCCAGTCCGGTTTATAGGTGGCCTTGGTGTTGGAGGCGCGGTAACGCCAGGCGAAATACAGGGTCAGCGCGATCACCGGCACGATGATCAGCAGCATCAGCACGGTCGACACCACGATCAGGTCGCCTTGCTGCGCGGCGACGTCGCCGGGCGCGTTCAGCAAGATCGTGTTGCAGCCGGCCAGCGGCAGGATCGCCGCGGCCATGAACAGGCGGCGGAGCAGGGAGGGGCGGAGCAGGGGTTCGATGGCGGTCATCTAAGGAGCAAGCAGCACGATCGAGGCCGCGGCAGTCGCGGCGATGCGCGCACTGTAGAGGCGCAGGACTGTGACGACGATTGGACGTTTTGTCCTATGGCAGCGCCGGGCCGGTGGTGGGAAGCTAGCGTCGTCCCGGTAGCCGGGCGCTCGTCCTTTGCCGCTTTTGGGGCCTGGGGCGTCGTTTCCGGTTCCGTCGCTGTCGGACGCGCTTTAACTGAACGTACCCGCCTGTTTAGGCACAGTGTCCAGGCCCGGTCGCCACGACCATGCCGCGGCGCCCACCACCGAATCGACGATGCATACGCCAAATCACGCAAACCCGGATTCCTCCATGACCGTTTCGGTGCACGACACCGGTTCGCATGCCGAGGTCGCGCCCGGCGACATCGCGGTCGGCGTGGTGATCGGCCGCGCTTCGGAGTACTTCGACTTCTTCGTCTACGGCATCGCTTCGGCGCTGGTGTTTCCGACGGTGTTCTTCCCGTTCCTGGGCCGTCTGGAAGGCACGCTGTGGTCGTTCGCGATTTTCGCGTTGGCGTTCGTCGCGCGTCCCATCGGCACCGTCGCCTTCATGTGGATCCAGCGCCGCTGGGGCCGCAGCACCAAGCTGACCGTCGCGCTGTTCCTGCTCGGCACCTGCACCGCCGGCATCGCCTTCCTGCCCGGTTTCGGCAAGATCGGCGTGCTCTCGATCGCGTTGTTGTCGCTGTTCCGGGTCGGCCAGGGCATCGCCCTCGGCGGTTCCTGGGACGGCCTGCCGTCGCTGCTCGCGCTCAACGCGCCGAAGCACCGCCGCGGTTGGTACGCGATGCTGGGCCAGCTCGGCGCGCCGGCCGGTTTCATCATCGCCGCCGGTCTGTTCGCCTATCTCAACACCAGCCTGGCGCCGAGCGACTTCCTCGACTGGGGCTGGCGCTATCCGTTCTTCGCGGCGTTCGCGATCAACGTCGTCGCCTTGTTCGCTCGCCTGCGCCTGGTCGTGACCCACGAGTACGAGCGCGAACTCGGCGAACACGAACTCGAACCCACCGACGTGGTCGAGCTGTTCCAGCAGAAGGGCCGCCACGTCGTCATCGGCGCCTTCGCCGCGCTGGCCAGCTATGCGCTGTTCCATATCGTCACGATCTTCCCGTTGTCGTGGATCCTGCTGTATTCGGACCAGTCGGTGAGCCAGTTCCTCGGCGTGCAGATCGTCGGCGCGCTGCTGGCCTGCGGCTCGATGGTGGTATCGGGCGTGATCGCCGACCGCTACGGCCGCCCGCGCACGCTGGCGGCGCTGGCCGCGGCGATCGCCATGTTCAGCGGTTTCGCACCGACCCTGCTCGGGTCCGGCGAAGTGGGCCAGGACGTGTTCATCCTGATCGGCTTCATCCTGCTCGGCCTGTCCTACGGCCAGGCCGCCGGTTCGGTGACCGCCAACTTCGGCTCCAAGTACCGCTACACCGGCGCGGCCTTGACCTCGGACCTGGCCTGGCTGATCGGCGCCGCGTTCGCGCCGCTGGTGGCGCTGGGCCTGTGCGCGCACTTCGGCCTGGCCTTCGTCGGCGTGTACCTGCTGTCGGGCGCGATCTGCACCCTGGCGGCGCTGGGCGTCAACCGCGCCCTGAAGCTGCGCAGCTAAACCGCTGCGTGTTCCGACGCGCCGCCCGGATCTCGTCCGGGGCGCGTCGTGCGGGCCGACCGCTTACCGTCGGGTCGGCCCGTCGTCGTTTCATTCTTTCGCCACTCGCGATCGCGACGCATCCGGCCGGTGGCCGGAGCGTCCGATCGCGCGCGTCGTTCAATGCGCGTGCTGTTCCTGCGCCTTGATCAGGCTGGCCGGACGCATGTCGGTCCAGTTCGTCTCGATGTAGTCCAGGCAGGCCTGGCGCGCGCCGGGGCCGTGCACGCTGCGCCAGCCGGCCGGGACTTCGGCGAATTCGGGCCACAGCGAGTGCTGGTTCTCGTCGTTGACCAGGACCAGGAAGCTGCCGTTGGGGTCGTCGAAGGGATTGCTCATGTCGTGCTCCTGCTTGCGGTTGCGATGAAGGGGAAGGCGAGCGGTGCGGTGTTCGCCGGTCCCGAGGGTGGAAGGATGCCGTGCTTGGGTTACCGATCGGATCGATCACGCATGATCCGGATCGGCGCTGCGATCAGTACGTGACCACGGTCCGCGATTGCGAACGCAGGGCCGGCCGGTCCGCATGCGGGATCGACCGTTCCAGGTCGCTCAGGTAATCGTCGACGCCCTGGTCGTGGCCGGGGGTCACGGTCATGTGCAATGCGGCCGGGTTCGACAGCCGGCTGATGTACCAGCCGCGCGCTTCCATGGCGTCGCCGACGTCGTGGATGTCGTAGCGGTCGGAAGCGAAGGCGATCACGCTGAGGTCGGGCTTGCCGAGCAAGTGCAGGCCCGGGATGCGGTCGATGCCTTCGATGTAGCGGTCGCGGATGTGCATCACCCGCTGGGCGAGTGCGCGGTAGCCAGCCTCGCCGAGGTAGTGCATCACCGCCCAGGCTGCGGCGACGGCGCCGCCAGGGCGGGTGCCGGTCAGGGTTTCGGTGCGGTAAATGCCCTTGGGCCAGTCGAAGTACTCGAAGTACTGGTGTTCCTGGTCTTCGGCATCGGCGTACAGGATCACCGAGGCGCCCTTGGCGGCGTAGCCGAACTTGTGCAGGTCGGCCGACAGCGAGCGCACGCCGGGCACGCTGAGGTCGAAACGCGGCAGGCCGCTCATGAACTTGGCCACGTGCGGGGCGAGAAAGCCGCCGATGCAGGCGTCGACGTGCAGCCACACGCCGCGTTCGAGCGCGAGCCGGCCGATGTCGGCGATCGGGTCGATGGTGCCGAACGGCAGCGACGGCGCCGAGGCGACGATCATCATGGTGTCGTCGTTGATGTGCTGGGCCAGGATGTCGGCGCAGGCGCGGTAGTCGGCGCCGATCGGCACCCGCACTACGTCCAGGCCCATCAGGTCGGCGGCCTTGTCGTAGGCCGGATGCGCGCTGGTCGGCAGCAGCAAGTGCGGACGCGCCTGCGGACGCCGCTCGCGGAAGGCGCGATGGGCGCTGCGTACTGCCAGCATGATGCTTTCGGTGCCGCCCGAGGTCATGGTGCCGCCGGCATCGTCGCCGCCGCCGAGCAGCGACAGCGAGATGTCGATGATGTCGTCCTGCATCCGCTTCAGGCTCGGGAACGCCGCCGGCGCCAGGGCGTTCTCGCTGATGAACATCGCATAGGCCTGGCGGGCGACGTCGAGCACGTCCTCGCCGGCGTAATAGACGTGCAGGGGCGTGCGGCCGTGGCGCCAGTCGGCGTCGCCGCTGCGCAGATCGGACATGGCTTCCTGCAGCTCGCTCCAGGCCTGGCCGCGCGAGGGCAGGGTCTTGCGACCGTTGAAATTGAACCGCGTCATGGTGCGCTGTCTCGTATCAGGTCAAAGGGGAAATCGGGGATAAGGGAGGGCATTGCTCAGATCCGGTAGCGCTGGGCGAGTACGCGGCCGATCCGGGCCAAGTGCTGCGGATGCGCCATCTCGTCGTGTCGACACTCGATGTCGTGGACATGCACGCGTCCGTCGACCCGGGCCTGGAACTCGGCTGCGCCCGGGTCGCCATCGCCCTTGCCGGCGGCGGCGTTGAAATAGACCAGCTCGCCCTGCAGTCGATGGCGCGGCAGGTAGCGGCCGAGCATCGCGACGTCGTTGGCGGTGGCAGCGATGAAGCGTTCGAGTTGGCCGGCGTCGAAGCCCGAATAGACGCTGCCGTCGAGCAACTGCGCGGCACGCGCGTAGTCGGGCACCGCCGCGTCGTAACCGGCGAGATCGCAACCGCTGTGTTCGAGGAACTCGTGCAGGATGCGTTCGCGCGGTTTGTCGTTCGCCGTTGGGTCGAACTGCGGCAAGGCGGTGAGCAAGTAGCTATCGAGCAAAGCCAACAGCGCGACCTGTTCGCCGGCCTGCTGCAGGCGTTGCGCGATCTCGAACGCGAGCACGCCGCCGTAGGACCATCCGAGCAGGTGATACGGCCCTTCGGGTTGCACGGCGCGGATCTGCGCCAGGCAGTCCTCGGCGACGTCTTCCAGGCGCTCCGGCAAGCTCGCGCCATCGGTCAGCGCACGACCCTGCAAGGCATAGATCGGTCGCTGCGGATCGATATGACGTGCGAGGCCGCTATACCACCAGCCCAGGCCACCGGCCGGATGCAGGCAGAACAGCGGCGGCAACGAACCCTGGGTGCGGATCGGCAGCAACGGTTGCAGCGACGACAGCGCCTGCAGCGGCTCGGCGAGCCGTTGCGCCAAGGCGGCGACGGTGGGGGTCTCGAACAGGACCCGGGTCGACAGTTCGGCGCCGAGGGTGCTGCGGATGCGGCCGATCAAACGCGGTGCGAGCAGCGAATGGCCGCCGAGTTCGAAGAAGTCGTCGTCTATGCCGACCTCGTCGAGTTCCAGCACTTCGGCGAACAAGGCGCACAGCGCTTGTTGCTGCAGCGTGCTGGCGGCGCGGCGTACGGGCGCGTCGGCGGGCGGCAGCGCCTTGCGGTCGATTTTTCCGTTCGGCAGCAGCGGCAGGCGTTCGATCACCACCCAGGCCGAAGGCAGCATATGGCTCGGCAGCTGCGCCGCAAGCGCTTCGCGCAAGGTCTGCGGGTCCGGGCGACGGCCCGCGGCCGGCACCAGATAAGCGACCAGTTGCCGCTGCCCGGGCCGATCCTCGCGCACGCTGACCGTGGCCTGGGCGACCGCGTCGTCGGCTGCGAGCAAGGCCTCGATTTCGCCGGCCTCGATGCGGAAACCGCGGATCTTGAGCTGATGATCGGCGCGGCCCAGGTACTCCAGTTCGCCGTCCTCGCGCCAACGCACCACGTCGCCGGAGCGGTACATGCGCGCACCCGGCTCGAACGGATTGGCGAGGAAGCGCTCGGCGCTGAGCCCGGCCTGGCGCAGATAGCCGCGGCTGAGTCCGCTGCCGGCGACGTAGAGTTCGCCGGGCGCACCCACCGGCACCGGCCGCAGGAACGGATCGAGCACGTAGGCGCGCATATTGTCGATCAGGCGCCCCAGGGGCACGCCGTGGTCGCCGGTGTCCTTGGCGCGGGCCTCGAAGCAGGTCGCGTCCCAGAACTCGGAGGTGCCGTAGATGTTGAGCAGGCGCGCCTTGGGCAAGGCCGCCTTGAAGCGGTTCGCCAGCTCGAAACTCAAGGCTTCGCCGCTGCACGACCAGTAGTAGAGCTTCGGCAGGCGGTCGGCGAGATCGATGCCGCTGTCGAGCATGGCCCGCAGCAACGAAGGCACCAGCACGATGCGGGTGGCTTCGGCCTCGGCCAGCGCCTCGATCAGGCGCTCGGGCTCGGTGGCTTGTTCGCGCGTCAGGACCAGCACGCGCTGGCCGCGGATCAGCGGCATGAACAGTTCCCACAGCACGTCGATGAAGTTGACCGTGGTTTTCTGCGCGTAGATCTCCTCGACTTCGCCGTCCGATTCGATGTCCCAGTGCAGGCGCGAGGCGACGTTACGGTGCGTACCCATCACCGCCTTAGGCCTGCCGGTCGAACCGGAGGTGTAAAGCAGATAGGCGAGGTGCTCGGGATGCGGGGTGCCGCGCACCGGCGCCTCCGGGACGCTGTCTTCGCCGTCGATGAGGATCAGCCGCGCCGACGATTGCGGCAGGCGCGTACGTAGCGAAGCTTGGGTGACGACGGCCACCGGACGCGCGTCGCCGAGCATGTAGGCCAGACGTTGCTGCGGGTAGTCCGGGTCGAGTGCGAGATAGGCGCCACCGGCCTTGAGAATGCCGAGCAGGCCGACCACCGCGTCGGGCGAGCGCTCCACGCACAGGCCGACGATGCTGTCGGGGCCGATGCCCTCGGCTTGCAGGCGGCGAGCAAGACGGTCGGCGCGGCGGTCGAGTTCGGCATAGGCGATGCGTTGCTCGCCGAACATCAGCGCCACCGCATCCGGCGTGCGCGCAGCCTGGGCCTCGAACAGGGCGATTGCGGTCGCGTCCGGCACCGCACGTGCGGTGTCGTTGCGTTGCCGCGCCTGCTCGTGTTCGTCGTCGTCGAGCAGATCGAGAGCGGCGAGGCGGGTGTCCGGAGCCTGCGCAATGGCTTCCAGCACCCGCGCGAAACGGCCGGCGATAGCGCGCACACGTGCGGCATCCAGCAGGTCCGGTCGATAGCTGAGGTCGAGATGCAGTGCCTGCCCCGGCGTCGGCGGCGTTACCGACAGGCCGAGCGGGTAGTGCGTCGCTGCGGCGCCGTGATTGCCGCGCAGCGCGATCTCGACGCTGTCGTGGTCGTCATTGCCGCGACCGACCGCGGAGGGCTCCACCGGGAAGTTCTCGAACACCAGCAAGCTGTCGAACAACTCGCCGAGCCCGCCGATGCGCTGGATCTCGGCCAGGCTGAGGTGCTGGTGTTCGAGCAGGCCCGATTGCTGCAATTGCAAGCGTTGCAACAATTCGAGCAGGCGCTCCTGCGGCCGCAGTTGCAGGCGCAAGGGCACGGTGTTGATGAACAAACCGATCATGCGCTCGATGCCGGCGACGTCCGGCGGGCGTCCCGACACGGTCACGCCGAACACCACGTCGTCGCGGCGGGTCAGATGCCCCAGCACGATCGCCCAGGCCGCCTGGACCAGGGTGTTGAGAGTCAGCTGATGGCGCCGCGCCTGCAGCGCGAGCGCATCGCCGAGCGTGGCCGGCAAGCTGAGCGACAACGCGGAAGGCACCGTCGCCGCGGTCGAAGCCGCGGCCAGGCGGGTCGGTTCGGCCAGCCCGGCCAAGGCTTCGCGCCAGGCCGCGGCCGAGCGTTCGCGATCGCGCGTCGACAACCAGCCCAGATAGTCGCGATACGGCGCGACCTGCGGCAGGGAGCTGCTGTCGCCATCGCTGCGGTACAGGGCGAACAGCTCCTGCAACAGCATCGGCGAGGACCAGCCGTCGAGCAGGATATGGTGGCTGGTGAACAGCAGATGGTGACGCGCGCTATGGCCGTCGCGGTCGGAACCGTCGCGAATCAGCGTGAAGCGCAGCAACGGTCCACGTTCGAGATCGAAGCGACGGCGCTGGTCGTCGAGTAGCAAGGCTTCGAGCGCGGCCTCGCGACTCGTTTCATCGCCGTCGAGCGCGTGTTCCTGCCAAGGCAGATCGACCTCGCAGGGGATCGCCTGCACCGGCTCGCGCAAGCCGTGATGGAGAAAGGCGGCGCGCAGGTTCGGATGGCGTTCGAGCAAGGCCTGGGCGGCGCGGCGCAAACGTGCCGCATCGAGCGCCCCGCTCAGGGTGAAGGCCATCTGCACGATGTAGCGGTCCTGCGCTTGTTCGTCGTAGAGGGTGTGGAACAGGAAGCCGTGCTGCAGCGGCGACAGCGGCAGCACGTCGAGCAAGCGCGGTTGGTTCGCCTCGATGGTTTCGATCTGGCGCTGGTCCAGCGCGATCAGCGGCAGGTCGCTCGGGGTCAGCAGCCGATGCTCGCCGGCCGCGACGGTGGCGGCGATGCGGCGCAGCACCGCGAACCAGGTCTCGGCGAGGTCGCGCACTGCGATCTCGTCGAACAGTTCGCCGTTCCAGCTCCAGGCGGCGTACAGCACCGGGCCTTGCAGGCCGTCTTCGGTGGTGGCGTTGAGGTCGAGCGGATGTCCCAGGCCCTGCGGCGCGCCCGCGGGGCCGTCGAGCAAGACCTCGCTTGCCGGCGCCCAATGCTGCTGCGCGGTCGTGCCGGCGGTGGCGAAACGGCCCAGGTAATTGAAGCCGATCTGCGGCGCCGGCAAGGCCGCCAAGGCTGCGCCGGCGACCGGGTCGAGGTAGCGCAGCAGGCCGTAGCCGATGCCCTGGTCGGGCAGGCGGCGCAGTTGTTCCTTGATCGACTTGAGCGCGCGTTCGAGCTCGGGGCCGCCCGACAGGGCCGCATCGCGTTCGATATCCGCCAGCGACAGCTGCAGCGGGAACTGGCTGGTGAACCAGCCGACCGTGCGCGAGAGATCGGCGCCGTCGACGATGGCTTCGCGGCCGTGGCCTTCGAGCTCGAAGCGGACCGTATCGAGGTCGATGCCGAGGTAACGCTGGCGCCATTCGGCCACGGCCAGGGCGAACGCGCACAGCAGGACATCGTTGATGCGGCCGTTGATGCGTTCGGTCGCGCGGGTCAGCAGCAGCCGGGTGACCTCGGGCTGCAGGCGCAGGCCTAGGCTGTGCCGGCCGGCGTTGGTGGCGCCTTGCGGAGCCGGCGTTCGGGTAGCGAGCGGCGGATCGAGGCCGTCGAGCATCGAACGCCAGAACGGCAGCTCGCCACTGCGTTGGGCCGCCGCCTTGGGCAAGGCCAGCGCCCAGTGACGCAGCGAGGTCGGCACCGCTTCCAGTTCGGCGGCGCGACCGGCGCTGCGGGCTTCCCAGGCCGCTTGCAGGTCCGGGATCAGGATGCGCCAGGACACGCCGTCGACCACGAGGTGATGCAGGGCGAGGAACAAGCGCGAATCGTCGCCGTCGTCGAACCACACGGCCTGCAGCATCTGGCCTTCGTGCGGCGACAAACGTTGCTGCGCGGCTTGGGCGTGCTGGTTGATGGTCCAGGCGCGGGTCTGCGCGTCGAGCCCGTGCAGGTCGACGTGGTTGAGGCAACTGATCGCGGCGACGCTGCCGGCCGCGCCGATTTCGAGCACGTCGTCGGGCTTCAGGCGCAGACGCAGGGCATCGTGGTGGTCGATCAGGTCCTGCAGCGCGGCGATCAACGGCTCGCGTTGCAGTCGCGGCACCTGCAGCAGCATCGATTGGGCGAAATGCTCGAACGGCCCGTCCTGCTGCAACAGCCAACGCATGATCGGGGTGGCCGGCAGCACGCCGACCGGCGCTTCCACCGGCGCCGTGCCCACGCCTTCTATCGCCGTGGCGACGCGTGCGAGGGCTTGCACGGATTGCTGCTGGAACACGTCGCGGGCGCTGAAGCGCAGGCCGGCGCGCCGCGCCCGGCTGACCAACTGGATCGAGCCGATGCTGTCGCCGCCCAGGGCGAAGAAGCTGTCGTCGATGCCGACCCGCTGCAGACCGAGCACCTGCGCGAACAACTCGCACAGCAGGGTTTCGAGGGCATTGCGCGGTTCGCGCGAGCCGGTGGCGAAATCCGGCGCCGGCAGGCTCTTGCGGTCGAGTTTTCCGTTCGGCGTCAGCGGCAGTCGGTCGAGCACCACGAAGGCCGCGGGCAGCATGTAGTCGGGCAGTTGCCCGGCGAGCGTCTCGCGCAACGCCGCGGTATCGATGCGGTCGCCGGCCAGGTAGGCGACCAGTTGCTTCTGTCCGGGCCGGTCCTCGCGCAGGATCACCGCATTGCGCGCATGGCCGGCCTGGGCCAGCGCGGCCTCGATCTCGCCGAGCTCGATACGGTAGCCGCGGATCTTGACCTGCTGGTCGACACGGCCGAGGTAGGCCAGTTGGCCGTCGTCGCGCCAACGCACGCGGTCGCCGGTGCGGTACATGCGCGCACCCGGCTCGAACGGGTTGGCGACGAAGCGTTCGGCACTGAGGCCGGCGCGGCCGAGATAGCCACGGGCGATGCCGGCGCCGGCGATGTACAACTCGCCGGCGATTCCGACCGGGACCGGTTGCAAGGCGGCGTCGAGCACGTAGAAGCGGGTATTGGCGATCGGCCCGCCGATGCAGCCCAGCTCGCTCGCATCGGCTTCGCCGACTTCGGCGGACGAGCACCAGATCGTCGCTTCGGTGGGGCCGTATTCGTTGTACAGCCGCGCCAGCGGAGCACGTTCGCCGTGGCGCTGGCGGATGCTCGGCGGAATCGCTTCGCCACCGAGTACGACGCTGCGCAGCGAGGCCAGTGCATCGGCATGTTCCAGTGCGGCCGCATACAGGCTCGGGCCGCTGATCCATTGCTCGACCCGGTTTTGCCGGACCAAGGCGGCCAGGGCCTGCGGATCGTGTTCGAGGCCGCTGGCCGGCAAGACCAGGCTGGCGCCGATGGCGAGGCTGCCGAAGATCGCCGCGAGCGAGGCATCGAAGGCCAGCGACGGCAGCAGCACCGCGCTGCGATGCGGCGCATAGCGCGCGGCACGGGCGCGGATCGAATTCAGCGCCTGGCGATGCTCGACCGCAACGCCCTTGGGCTGTCCGGTCGAACCGGAGGTGTAGATGACGTAGGCAATGTGGTGATCGCGCAGGACGCAACGACGGTCGCTGTCGCGCGGGGCGCGTTCGCTGGCGAGTTGCATCAGCTCGCGCGTCGCCGGCGCGTCGATCGCAAGCACAGGCGTCGCATCGCCCAGGATTTGCAGGCGAGCAGCGAAGGCCTCCTCGGCGACCAGCAGCACAGGCGTCGCATCGCCGAGGATGTGGCCGAGACGTTCCGGAGGATGTTGCGGGTCCAGCGGAAGATAGACGGCACCGGCCTTGAGCACGGCCAGCAGGGCGACGATGGCCTCCGACGAGCGCGGCAGCGCCACTGCGACGCGATCCTCCGCGCCGATGCCGCGCGCTATCAGGACATGGGCGAGACGGTTGGCGCGACGTTCCAGGGCGAGGTAGTCGAGCTGGCTATCGGCGCCGACCAGGGCCGGCGCGTTCGGCGTGCTCGCGGCCTGGGCCTGGAACAACTCGTGCAGGCCGGTGCAGCCGGTGCTTTCGGCCGCGGTGGCGTTATAGGCCAGCAGCAGGCGTTCGCGTGCGACGTCGTCGAGCAGCTCGACTCTTCCGAGGCTGCGCTCCGGGTCCTGCGCGATCGCTTCGAGAATGCGCAGATAGGCGCCGAGCAGTTGGGTGGCCTGGGCCGCGTCGAAAGCGTCGTCGCGGTAGCTCAGGCTCAGGCGCAGGGCCTCGCCCGGCATCACCGCCAGGCCGAGCGGGTAATGCGAGGCATCGCCGCCGTGCTGGCTGTGGCGGCCGATGCGCAGTGCTGCACCGGGCACGCTGGCGCCGTCGTCGCCGAACGCGGTCTCGTCGATCGGGTAGTTCTCGAACACGGTCAGGGTGTCGAACAGCTCGCCGATCCCGAGCAGTCGTTGCACCTCCGGCAAGCTCAAGTGCTGATGTTCGAGCAAGGCCGATTGCTCGGCCTGCACGCTCCGCAACAGGCTTTCCAGGCTTTGTTGCGGCTGCAGGCGCACGCGCACCGGCACGGTGTTGATGAACAGGCCGACCATGCGTTCGACGCCGGCGAGGTCCGGCGGGCGTCCCGATACGGTGGTGCCGAAGACCACGTCGTCGCGGCCGGTGATGCGGCTGAGCAACAAGGCCCAGGCGGCCTGGGTCAGGGTGTTGAGGGTCAGGCCGAGCCGGCGCGCCTGGTGGCTCAACTGGCAGCTCAAGGCCTCGGGCAGGCTTCGGGCGAGTACTTGCGTGCCTGCCTCGGCGCGTGCGCCGCCGGCCACGCGGGTGGCTTCGTCGACGCCGTCGAGATAAGCGCGCCAGGCCTGCTGCGCGGCGCTGCGGTCGCGCTTGGACAGCCAGGCGAGGTAATCGCGATACGGCGCGACCCGCGGCAAGGCGTCGATGTCGCCGCCGTTGCCGTACAAGGCGAACAGTTCTTCGAGCAGGATCGGCAGCGACCAGCCGTCGAAGACGATGTGGTGATTGGTCAGCACCAAATGATGCAGGCGCTCGTGTTCGCGTACCAGGGTGAAGCGCAGCAACCTGCCGTGCGCGAGATCGAAGCCTTGCGCACGGTCTTCGCGCAGCAGCGCGTCCAATGCGGCGCTGCGCGCTTCGGCACTGCCTTCGAGGGCGATCGAACGCCACGGCAGCACCGCATCGCGCGGTATCGCTTGCACCGGCGCGGCCAGGTCCTGATGGACGAAGGCCGCGCGCAGGTTCGGATGGCGTTGCAGCAGCGCCTGCGCGGCGCGACGCAGCGCGGCGCCGTCGAGCTCGCCGTCGAGGGTGAAGGCCATCTGCACGACGTAGCTGTCGGCTGCCGCGGTTGCTGGCGTGCCCGCGTCCTGGTCGTAGACGGCGTGGAACAGGAAGCCGTGTTGCAGCGGCGACAGCGGCAGCAGATCGAGCAGGGGCGGTTGGGCGGCTTCGATGGCTTCGATCTGGGCCTGGTCCAGCGCGGTCAGCGGCACGTCCGAGGGCGTCAGCAGATGCCGCTCGGTGTCGGCGACGGTCTCGGCGATGCGGCGCAGCACCGCGAACCAGGTGTCGGCGAGGTCGCGTATCGCGTCCTCCTCGAACAGCTCGCCGGCCCAGCTCCAACCGGCGCAGAGCACCGGGCCTTCGGCGCCGTCCTCGGTGCTGGCGTTGAGATCGAGGGCATGCGCGAGCGGACGCGCTTCGTGGCCGTCGCCGCCGAGTGCCGCCTCGTCGGCCAGGGTCCAGTGCGGCTCGTGGGCGCCGGCGCCGGCGACGCTGAAACGGCCCAGATAGTTGAAGCCGATCTGCGATGGCGGCAGCGGCTGCAAGGCCTCGCGGCCGGCGTCGCTGAGATAGCGCAGCAGACCGTAGCCGATGCCGTGGTCGGGCAGGCGGCGCAGTTGCTCCTTGACCGATTTGAGCGCGCGCTCCAGCGGCGCGCCGCCGCGCAGGGCGGCCTCGCGCTCGCCGCGCGGCAAGCTGAGTTGCAACGGGAACAGGCTGGTGAACCAGCCGACCGTGCGCGACAGATCGGCGCCGTCGAGGATGGCTTCGCGGCCGTGGCCTTCGAGATCGAAGCGGACCGTGTCGGCCTCGTCGAGGCCGCGGCGCCGGCGCCAGTCGGCCAGCGCCAGCGCGAACGCGGTCAGCAACACGTCGTTGATGCGGCCGTGGATGCGTTCGGTGGCGCGGGTCAGCAGCAGCCGGGTCGTATCCGGTTCCAGGCGCAGCCACAGGCCGCGTTGGGTGGCGCTGGTGTCGCGTTGCGGATCGAGCGCACGCGCGCTCAGGCGCGGGTCGTGGCCGTCCTGCATGGCCTGCCAGAACGGCAGTTCGTGCCGGCGCGCCTCGGCGAGCTTCGGCAGCGCCAAGGCCCAGTGACGCAACGAGGTCGGCACCGGCTCCAGGGCCGGGGCATGGCCTGCGGCGCGTGCGTCCCAGGCGGCCTGCAGATCGGGCACGAGGATGCGCCAGGACACGCCGTCGACGGCGAGATGGTGGATCGCCAGCCACAGCCGCGAGTCCTCGCCGTCGTCGAACCAGACCGCCTGCAGCAGCCGTCCCTCGCGCGGGGCGAGGCGGTTCTGCGCGGCTTCGGCGGCGGCCTGCATGGCGGCTTCGCGGCTCTCTCCGGTCAGGCCGGCCAGGTCGACGCGCTGCAGACAGGTCCCGGCATCGACGCTGCCGAGCGGCAGGGTTTCCAGGCTGTCGTCCGCGCCCAGGCGCAGGCGCAAGGCATGGTGGTGATCGATCAGGTCCTGCAGTGCGGCTTGCAGCGGCTCCTGCCTCAGCGGCGGCATCCGCAGCAGCATCGACTGACTGAAACGGTCGAACGGCCCTTGGCGTTCGAGCAGCCAGCGCATGATCGGCGTCGCCGGCAACGCACCCACCGGCGCTTCGACCTCGACCGTGTCGGCTTCGACGATGCTCGCCGCGACCTGGGCCAGGGCCTGCACCGAAGCATGCTGGAACACGTCGCGGGCGCTGAAACGCAGGCCGACGCGGCGGGCGCGGCTGACCAGTTGGATCGAGCCGATGCTGTCGCCGCCTAGGGCGAAGAAGCTGTCGTCGATGCCGACCCGTTCCAGCCCGAGCACCTGCGCGAACAAGGCGCACAAGGTGGACTCGGTGGCGGTGCGCGGCTCACGCAGGCTGCTCGGCGCGAAGTCCGGCGCGGGCAGGGCCTTGCGGTCGAGCTTGCCGTTCGCGGTCAGGGGCAGCGCATCCAGTGCGACGAAGGAGGCCGGCAGCATGTACTCGGGCAGGCGCTCGGCGAGCGCATGGCGCAGCGCTTCGCCGTCGATGGCGTCGCCGACCACATAGGCGACCAGTTGCTTCTGGCCGGGGCGGTCTTCGCGCACGATCGCCGCGTTCTGGGCGTAGCCGGCCTGGGCCAATGCGGCCTCGATTTCGCCGAGTTCGATGCGGAAGCCGCGCAGCTTGATCTGCTGATCGGCGCGACCCAGGTAATCGATCTGGCCGTCGCCGCGCCAACGCACGCGGTCGCCGGAGCGGTACATGCGCTGGCCGATTTCGAAGGGGTTGGCGACGAAACGTTCGGCGCTGAGCGCGGGGCGCTGCAGATAACCGCGCGCCAGGCCGGCACCGGCGATGTACAACTCGCCGGGCACGCCGGCCGGCACCGGTTGCAGCGCCTCGTCGAGTACGTAGACCTGCATATTGTCGAGCGGCGTGCCGATCGGGACCGAACGCGCCTGCGGCTGCAGGGTCGGCACGGCGCAGGTCAAGGCAAAGGTGGTGGTCTCGGTGGGGCCGTAGCCGTTGACGATGCGCAAGCGCGGATGCCGCGCCTGCAGACGGCGGATGGCATCGGTCGAGAGCACGTCGCCGCCGGCTAGGACTTGGCGCAGGCCGGCGAACAGCTCGGGCATGGATTCGGCGAACTCGTGGAACAGGCCGGCGGTCAGCCACAGGCTGCGCACCTCAAAGCGTTCGATCAGGCGCTGGAAGTCGCGGCCATCGCTGGCCCCGGCCGGCGCGACCGCGATGCGCCCACCGTTGAGCAGCGGCACCCACAGCTCGTAGGTCGAGGCATCGAAGGCGTGGGTCGAATGCAGCAGCACGGTCTCGTGGCCGCTGGCGAAGCGGCGGTCGCGGGCGAACTCGACCACGTCGCGCTGACGCACGGCCACGCCCTTCGGCACCCCGGTCGAGCCGGAGGTGTACATGACGTAGGCGAGTTGCTCGGGATGGATGGCCGGCTTGCGCGTGCGCGGCTCGGTGGACGCGTCGAAATCGAAGCGGTCCAGACGCAGCAGATTCGGATGGGTCAAGCTGCGTGCATCGATGCCGGCATCGGCGATCAAGACGGCGGCTTCGGTCTCGGCCAGCAATTGGCCCAGGCGCTCGTCGGGGTGCTGCTCGTGCAGCGGCAGGTAATAGGCGCCGGTCTTGAGCACGGCCAGCACCGCCACGACCAGATCGGGCGAACGCTGCAGCAGCAGGGCGACGCCGCGTTCGGCGCCGGCGCCGCGACGGCGCAGTGCGTGGGCGAGCGCTTCGGCGCGGCGGTCGAGTTCGGCGTAGCTCCACTCGACGCCGTCGCCGATCACGGCGATGGCGTGCGGGGTCGACGCGACCTGGCGCTCGAACGCGGCCGCGACCGATTCGAGTTCGACGGTGTGTGCGGTGTCGTTGCACTCGCGCAGCAGGCGCCGGCGCTCATCGGCGTCGAGCAACTCGACCGCGCCGATCGGCCGGCGGTCGTCTTCGGCGACGGCGACCAGCATGCGCTGCAGCCGCAGCGCGATCGCCTCGGCAGTGGCCGGGTCGAACAGATCGCTGGCGTATTCGAGCGCGCCGTCGAGGCCGCCGGCCTGGCCGGCGTCGTCGAAGCGTTCGCTGAAGGCGAAGCTCAGATCGAACTTGGCCACATCGAGGGCGAACTCGGCCGCGCGGGCGTGCAGGCCGGGCAGGTGCAGCTCGGCCTGCTCGGTGTTCTGCAACACCAACAGCACCTGGAACAGCGGGTGGTGGCTCAAGGAGCGCTCGGGTTTCAGCGTGTCGACCAATTGCTCGAACGGCAGGTCCTGATGCTCGAACGCGGCCAGGTCGGTGGCGCGTACCCGCGCCAGCAGCTCGCTGAAACGGGGGTTGCCGCTCGTGTCGGTGCGCAATACCAAGGTGTTGAGGAACAACCCGACCAGTTCGTGCAGGGCGGCGTCCTGGCGGCCGGCGACCGGTGTGCCGATGGCGAGGTCGGTGCCGGCGCCGAGCCGGGTCAGGGTCGCGGCGAGCGCGGCCTGCAGCACCATGAACAAGGTCGCATGGTGGCGTCGCGCGACGGCGCGCAGGCGCGCATGGGTATCGGCGTCGAGGGCGAAGCCGCACTGGCCGCCGCGATAGCTCGCGCGCGGCGGGCGCGGGCGGTCGCTCGGCAGTTCGATCTGTTCGGGCAGGCCGGCCAGGGTGTCGCGCCAATAGGCGACTTGCGTCGCGATCAGGCTGTCGGGATCGGCGTCATCGCCCAACAGTTGCTGTTGCCAGAGGGTGTAGTCGGCGTATTGCACCGGCAGGGGCGCGCGGATAGGCGCGTTGCCGTCGAGACGCGCGGCGTAGGCTTCGGCCAGATCGCGCGCGAGCGGCGCCAGCGAGGCGCCGTCGCCGGCGATGTGATGCAGCAAGAGCAGCAGCGCGTGTTGTTGCGGGCCGAGCCGGACCAGGGTCGCGCGCAGCGGGATCTCGTGGCGCAGGTCGAAGGCGTAGGCGGCGGCCGCGGACAGCGCGTCGGCTAGGCCGGCTTCGTCGCTGTCGAGGGTCTCCAGCGCCGGTGCCGCATGTTCGAGTACTTGTTGGCTCGGCACCTCGCCGACCGGGAATACGGTGCGCAGGCTTTCGTGGCGCTGGCACAGGTCGGCGAGCGCGGCGCGCAGCGCGTCCACGTTCAACTCACCGTCCAGGCGTAAGGCCAGCGGCATGTTGTAGGTCGCGCTGGGGCCTTCGAACTGGTGCAGGAACCACAGCCGGCGTTGCGCGAACGACAGCGGCAAAGTCTGCGGCCGCGGCATCGGCCGCAGCGCCAGGCGCCGGTGCTGGCTCGGATCGAGCGCGCCGGCGAGACCGGCGACGGTCGGGTGCTCGAACAGGCTGCGGATCGACAGCTCGACGTCGAGTTCGGCGCGGATGCGGCTGATCAAGCGGATCGCCCGCAGCGAATGGCCGCCGAGGACGAAGAAGCTGTCGTCGATGCCGAGCTGGGCGGCGTGCTCGTCCGACAGGCCGAGCACCTCGGCGAACAGCGCGCACAGGGTTTGTTCGCGCGGAGTACGCGGGGCGCGCTGGCTGGCCGGGACGAAGTCCGGCGCCGGCAGCGCTTTGCGATCGAGCTTGCCGTTGGGCAACTGCGGCAGGGCATTGAGGACGACGATCGCGGCCGGGACCATGTACTCGGGCAGGCGCGCGGCCAGGGTCTCGCGCAGCGCGTCGCGGTCGATCTCGTTCTGTTTCGTGGTATCGGCGACCACATAGGCGACGATCTGCTTCTGCCCCGGCCGGTCCTCGCGCACGATCGCGCTGTTGCGCGGATAACCGGCGCGGGCGAGCTCGGCTTCGATCTCGCCGAGTTCGATGCGGAAGCCGCGCAGCTTGACCTGGTGATCGACGCGACCGCGGTGGACGATGACCCCGTCCTCGCGCCAGCTGGCCAAGTCGCCGGAGCGGTACATGCGTTCGCCGGCGACGAACGGGTCGGCGACGAAACGCTCGGCGCTGAGCGCGGCGCGGCGCAGGTAACCGCGCGCCAGCCCGGGGCCGGCGATATACAGCTCGCCGGTGACCCCGGCCGGCACCGGCCGCAGCGCGTTGTCGAGCACGTACAAGCGCGTGTTCCAGATCGGCCCGCCGATCGGGATCGGCCCGTCTTCGACATCGCGGCAGGGCCAGGCGGTGACGCCGATCGAGACTTCGGTCGGGCCGTAGGAGTGATGCAGCGGCCGGCCGATGTGGGCGGCGACGCGGCGATGCAGATCGGCCGACAGCGCTTCGCCGCCGCAGACGATCCGGCGCAGACTGGTGCAGGCGGCCGCGCCGGGTTCCTGCACGAACATTTCGAGCATCGAGGCGACGAAGTGCACGGTGGTGACCTGTTCGCGCTGGATCAACGACGCCAGATAAGCCGGGTCGCGATGGCCGTCGGGGCGCGCGACCACCAAACGGGCGCCGTGCAGCAACGGCCAGAACAGCTCCCACACCGACACGTCGAAGCTGGTCGGGGTTTTCTGCAACACGGCGTCGTCGGCCTGCAAGCCGTACTCGCCCTGCATCCAGGCGAGGCGGTTGACGATGCCGCGGTGCGGAATCACCGCGCCCTTCGGCGTGCCGGTCGAGCCGGAGGTGTAGATCACGTAGGCCGGGTGATCGAGCTGCAGCGGACGTGTGCGGTCGGTGTCGGTGGGCGACGTATCCGCATAGCTCGCCAACTCGATTGCAAACCGAGCTTCGTCGATCTGCCACAAGCCGTCATGCGCAGGCAGGCGTTCCACCACGTCGCCACGCGTCAGGATTCGCACCGGCGCCGCGTCGGCGATCATGTGGGCGAGGCGGTCGCTCGGGTAATCGGTGTCGAGCGGCAGGTAGGCCGCGCCGCTCCTGAGCACCGCACACAGGGCGACGACCAACTCCAGCGAACGCGGCAAGGCCACGCCGACCAGGTCTTCCGGGCCGATGCCGTCGGCGATCAGGCGGTGGGCGAGGCGGTTGGCGCGCGCGTCGAGTTCGGCGTAACTCAAGCGCTCGCCTTCGAACACGATGGCGACCGCATCGGGTGTGCGCACAGCCTGCGCGCTCAGCAGTTCAGCGAGGGTTCGCGCCGGCACCGCGTGCTCGGTCGCATTCCAGTCGCGCAGCGCCTGGGCCGACTCGGCGGCATCGAGCAGTTCGATACGGCCGACCGGCTGCCCGGCATCGGCGACGAAGGCCTCGAGTAATCGCTGATAGCGGCCGCCCAGGCGCAGCACTTCGTCACGTGTGAACAGATCGGGCCGGTAGCTCAGCTTGAGTTGATAGGGCTGGCCCGGAATCAACGCCAGGCCCACCGGGTAGTGCGAGGTGTCGCCGCCGTGGTGGCTGTGCAGGGCGATGCGCAATGCATCGGGCGCGTCGTCGTCGCCGTCGCCGACCGGGAAGTTCTCGAACACCACCAGGGTGTCGAACAGCTCGCCGTGACCGGCCAGGCGCTGGATCTCGGTCAGGCCGAGGTGTTGGTGATCGAGCAGCGCCGATTGCTCGCGCTGCAGACGCAGCAGCAGGTCGCGCACCGATTCGTCCGGCCGCCATTGCAAGCGCAGCGGCAAGGTGTTGATGAACAAGCCGACCATCTGCTCGACCCCGGCCAGCTCCGGCGGACGGCCCGACACGGTGGTGCCGAAGGCGACGTCGCGACGATGCGTAAGCCGACCGAGCAACAGCCCCCAGGCGGCCTGCACGACGGTGTTGAGGGTCACGCCCAGGCCGCGGGTCAGTCGGGTCAACGACTGCACCAGCGCGTCGGGCAGGTCGATACGCAAGGTGTCGGGCACCGCCGCCGCGGTCGTGGCCGCTGCGATCCGGCTCGGTTCCTCGAAGCCGGCGAAGGCATCGCGCCAGGCGCTGCGCGCCGCGGCGGCGTCGCGCGAGGCCAGCCAGCGCATGTAGTCGCGGTAGGGCGTGACCCGCGGCAGTGCCTGCGCGTCGGCGCCGTTGCGGTACAACGCGAACAACTCCTGCAGCAGGATCGGCGAGGACCAGCCGTCGAGCAGGATGTGGTGGCTGGTGAACAACAGGTAATGCCGGGTCGCCGACTGGCGCACCAGCACGAAGCGCAGCAGCGGCGCACGGGTCAGTTCGAAGCGCTGCTGTTGATCGTCGGCGATCGCCTGCGCCAACGCCTTGGCGCGCTCGTCTGCAGGCAGATCGCCCAGATCGATCTCGCGCCACGGCAGCTCGACCTCGCGCTGGATGACCTGCACCGGCTCCTTGATCTTGTGGTGGACGAAGGCCGCGCGCAGGCTGGCATGGCGCCGCAACAGCGCCTGCGCCGCCGCTTGCAACGCTGCCGCATCGAGCGCGCCATCGAGCGCGAACACCATCTGCACGACATAGCTGTCCTGCACCTCGTGGTCGTAGAGGGCGTGGAACAGGAAGCCGTGCTGCAACGGCGACAGCGGCAGCAGGTCTTCAATCTGAGAGTTGCGCATAAATCGATTCCAGGAGTTCGATGTCGGACTGGTCGAGCGCGACCATGGGGACGTCCGAAGGGGTCAGGGTCGACGTGTCGGCGGCCGCGGCGAAGTCGGCGATGCGGGTGAGCGCGTCGAACCAGGCCTCGGCAAAGGCACGCACCTCGCTTTCGTCGAGCAGTTCGCCGGCCCAGCTCCAGTTCGCGCACAGGCGCGGACCGTCCGGGCCGTCCTGGACCAGGGCGTTGAGGTCGATCGCGTGCGGCAAGGGCTGGGTCTCGTCGCTGCCGCCGCCGAAGGCGCCGGGGTCGTCGGCGACGCTCCAGGCCGCGGCGTCGTCGGAGGCGCCGACCGCGAAGCGACCGAGGTAGTTGAAACCGATGGTCGGCGCCGCGAACGCGGCGAGCTCGCGCCCGGCCTCGTCGTGCAGATGCCGCAACAGGCCGTAGCCGATGCCTTGGTCGGGCACTTGCCGCAATTGCTCCTTGACCGATTTGAGCGCGCGTTCCATGGCCTTGCCGCCGCTCATCGCCTCGACCGGGTCGAACTGCGAGGCATCCAGGCGCACCGGGAACAGGCTGGTGAACCAACCGACGGTGCGCGACAGGTCGGCGCCGTCGATCAGGCCGTCGACGATCGCGGTTTCGCGGCCGTGGCCTTCGAGGTCGAAGCGCAAGCTGCCCGCATCGAGCGGGTCGCCGCGTTCGCGCCGCCAGGCGAACGCGGCCAGCGCGAACCCGGTCAGCAGCACGTCGTTGACGCGGCCATTGATGCGTTCCGGCGCCTGGATCAGCAAGCGCTCGGTGGTGGCGACGTCGAGGCTCAGGCTGAGGCTGCGCAGGCTGGCATGGGTGTCGTGTTGCGGATCGAGCGGGCGCGCGAACCAAGACGGCGAGGCGTCTTCGAGCATCGAACGCCAGAACGGCAGTTCCGCGCTGCGTCGTTGCGCCGCCTCGGGCAGGGCCAGCGCCCATTCGCGCAACGAGGTCGGCACCGGCTCGAGCGCGATCGCCTCGACGCCGCTAGCGGCCTGTTCGTAGGCGGATTGCAGGTCGGGCACGAGGATGCGCCAGGACACGCCGTCGACCACCAGGTGATGGAGCACCAACAACAGGCGCGAGCGTTCGCCGTGGTCGAACCAGACCGCCTGCAGCAGGCGTCCGGCTTGCGGGTCGAGCCGTTCCTGCGCGGCCTGGGCCTGGGCGGCGATCTCGGCTTCGCGTGCGGCCGCATCGAGCCCGTGCAGCGACACCGCGAGCACGCAGTCGTCGGCACGGATGCGGCCGGGCTCGGCGATCTCCAGCTCATGGGTCGGCGACACGCTCAGACGCAGCGCATCGTGGTGGTCGAGCAGGGCCTGGATTGCGTGCAACAAGGGCGCGGCGTCGAGCGCAGGCACCCGTAGCAGCATCGACTGTTGATACTGCTTGAACGGCCCCGCCTGTTCGAACAAGTCGCGCAGGATCGGCGTCGCCGGCAACGGCCCGGTCGCGGCCACCGCTGGCTGTCGAACGGCTTGTTCGAGCGCAGTGGCGACAGTGGCGAGTGCGCGCACGGTCTGGTGCTGGAACACCTCTCGCGCGCTCAGGCGCAGGCCGGCCTGGCGGGCGCGGCTGACCAATTGGATCGAACTGATGCTGTCGCCACCGAGGGCGAAGAAGCCGTCGTCGATACCGACCGCGGCCAACCCCAGGACTTCGGCGAACAACACCGACAGGCGCTGTTCGAGCTCGCTGCCGGGCGCGGCCGAGACGTCGACCTGCACTTGCGGCGCCGGCAGCGCCTTGCGGTCGAGCTTGCCGTTGGCGGTCAACGGCAGGGCCGGAACGGCGACGAAGGCCGCCGGCAGCATGTACTCGGGCAAGCGTTCGGCGAGTTCGCGCCGCAGCTGCGCGGCATCGATCTGCGGCGCCGCGACATACGCGACCAACTGGCGCTGGCCGGGCCGGTCTTCGCGTGCGATCACCGTATTGGCGGCATAACCGACTGCCGCCAGGGCGGTTTCGATCTCGCCCGGTTCGATGCGGAAACCGCGGATCTTGAGCTGGTGATCGGCGCGGCCGAGGTGTTCGAGGCGGCCGTCGCGACGCCAGCGCACCAGGTCGCCGGAGCGGTACATGCGTTCGCCGACGAGGTAAGGATCGGCGACGAAGCGCTCGGCGCTGAGGTCGGGGCGGCCGAGATAGCCGCGGGCCAGGCCGGCGCCGCCGATATACAGCTCGCCGGCCACGCCGACCGGCACCGGCCGCAGGCGCGTGTCGAGCACGTACAAACGCGTGTTGCGCAGCGCCGTGCCGATGCTGGGGCGGTCGCCTTCTTCGATCTCGTCGATGGCGACGTAACTGGCGTCGACCGTGCATTCGGTCGGACCGTAGCAGTTGTAACCGCGTACCGGATGCTCGCGCAGCGCCTTCCACTGCGATTCGCCGACGGTTTCGCCGCCGAGCACGACCGTGCTCGGGTGAGTGCGGCCTTCGTCGAGCAAGCCGATAGCGCGCAGTTGTTCGAAATGCGCCGGGGTCAGGTCGACCGCGTCGATGCGCCGGCTGGCGATGTAGTCGAGCAGGGCCTCGCCTTCGCGGCGGGTGTCGTCGTCGATCAGGTGCAGTTCCTGGCCGGCGCACAGCCACAACAGACCTTCCAGCGAGGTGTCGAAGGCGAAGGTCGCGGTCAGGGCGAAGCGGATGCGGGCTTCGCCGGAATGACGCACGACCTCGGCGAACAGGCGCTCGCGATGCTCCTCGAACAGGTTGGCGACGCCGGCGTGGGTGACCACCACGCCCTTGGGTTTGCCGGTCGAGCCCGAGGTGTGGATGACGTAGGCCGGATGCAGGGCGTGCAGCGGCACCGAACGGTCTGCGTCGGTCGGGTCGTGGTCCGGCGCGTCCGAAAGGCGTTGCACACCTTCGACGTCGTCCAGGCGCCAGATCGGCACGTCGAACGCGAGCGGGGCATGGTCGATAAGCGCATCGGCGATGGCGCCATGGGCGAGCAACATCCGCGGCGCGGCTTCGGCGAGCAGCTCGCGCAGACGCGGGCCAAGGTGTTCGGTGTCCATCGGCAGATAGGCCGCGCCGGCCTTGAGCACGCCGAGCATGGCGACGACGGTGTCGAGCGAACGCGGCAGGGCCAGGGCGATCCGGTCCTCGGCGCCGATGCCGGCGGCGATCAGGCCGTGGGCGATGCGGTTGGCGCGGCGGTTGAGTTCGGCATAGCTCAGCGAGAGTTCGCCGCAGACCGCGGCGATCGCGTCCGGCGTCGCCGCGACCTGGTGCTCGAACCACTTCGGCAACGAGCGCCCGGACGCTGTGGTGCGGGCGCCGTTCCAGCCGACCAGCAGGCATTCGCGTTCGTCGGCGTCGAGCAGCTCGATATCGCCGATGGCGCGGCCGGCGTCGGCGGCGACCGCGCGCAGCATGCGTTCCAGGTAGACGCCGATGCGGCGGGCGGTGTCGGCGTCGAACAAGTCGACGGCGTACTCGATCATGCCGTGCAGGCCGGCGGCTGCGCCGCGTTCGTCGTGCAGCTCGGTGAAGTCGAAACTGAGGTCGAACTGGGCGATGTCGAGGTCGAACTCGGCGCTGCGGCTGCGCAGGCCGGGCAGTTCCAGCTCGGCCTGGGCGTGGTTCTGCAGCGACAGCATCACCTGGAACAGCGGGTGATGGGCCATCGAGCGGGTGGGCTTGAGCGCATCGACCAGACGCTCGAACGGCAGGTCCTGATGCTCGTAGGCGGCCAGGTCGGTCTCGCGCACGCGGCCGAGCAGGGCGGCGAAGCTCGGGTTGCCCGAGGTGTCGTTGCGCAGCACCAGGGTGTTGAGGAACACGCCGACCAGATCGTCGAGCGCGGCGTCGGAGCGGCCTGCGATCGGCGTGCCGAGGGCGATGTCGTCGCCCGCGCCGAGCCGGCTCAAGGTGGCGGCGAGCGCGGCCTGCAGGACCATGAACACGGTCGCTCCGTGGCGCCCGGCAAGCGCGGCCAGGCGCGCATGCAGGGCGGCGTCGAGCGGCAGCGCCAGGTGACCGCCGCGGTAGCTCGAGGTCGGCGGCCGCGGCCGGTCGGTCGGCAGCGAGATCAGTTCCGGCAGATCGGCGAGGGTGCGCTTCCAGTACTCGGCTTGTTGCGCGAGCAGGCTGGCGTCGTCGCCCTCGTCGCCGAGCACCTGGCGTTGCCAGAGGCTGAAGTCGGCGTACTGCACCGGCAGCGGCGACCACTCCGGGGCGCGGCCGCGCAGACGCGCGGCATAGGCCTGGGCGAGGTCGCGCGACAGCGGCGCCAGCGAAGCGCCGTCGCCGGCGATATGGTGCAGCAGCAACAACAGCACGTGGCGCTGCGGGTCGAGCGCGAACAGATGGGCGCGCAAGGGCAGTTCGCGGCTGAGGTCGAAAGCGTAGGCGGCGGCCTGCGACAGGTCGGTGCGCAGGCGCTCGTCGTTGCTATCGGCGATTGCCAATGGCGCTTCGGCCTGGGCCAGTACGCACTGGCTCGGTGCTTCGCCTGCGCTGGCGGTCGCGGGGAACACCGTGCGCAGGCTTTCGTGGCGCGCGACCAGGTCGGCGAGCGCGGCGCGCAGGGCATCGCGGTCGAGTTCGCCGTCCAGGTGCAGGGCCAGCGGGATGTTGTAGGTCGCGCTGGGCCCTTCGAACTGATGCAGGAACCACAGGCGTTGCTGGGCGAACGACAACGGCAGGCGTTGCGGTCGCGGTTGCGCGATGAGCGGCGCACGCCGGCCGCCGCCCGAGGGCAGGGCCCGCGCGAGCGCTTCCACGGTCGGCGCATCGAACAGAGTGCGGATCGACAACTCGACGTCGAAGGTCGCGCGGATGCGGCCGATCAGACGGGTGGCGAGCAGCGAATGGCCGCCGAGGGCGAAGAAGCTGTCGCCGACGCCGACCCGTTCCAGGCCGAGCACGTCCGCATACAGGGCGCACAGGATCGCTTCGGCGGCGTTGCGCGGGCCGCGCGAGGCCGGCTGTGCGGCGAACTCCGGCGCCGGCAAGGCCTTGCGGTCGAGCTTGCTGCCGTTGGCGGTCAGCGGCAGCGCCGGCAGGGCGACGAAAGCCGACGGCACCATGTACTCGGGCAGACGTTCGCCGAGGCGCCGGCGCAGGCCGTCCTCGTCAATGGCTTCGTGGGTGACCAGATAAGCGACCAGCAACGGATGGCCGGGCCGGTCCTCGCGCACGATCACCGCGTTGCCGGCATGGCCGCATTGCGCCAGCGCGGCTTCGATCTCGCCCAACTCGATGCGGAAACCGCGCAGCTTGATCTGCTGGTCGGCGCGGCCGAGGTAGTCGAGCTGGCCGTCCTCGCGCCAACGGGCGCGGTCGCCGCTGCGGTACATGCGCTCGCCGATCACGAACGGATCGGCGACGAAACGCTCGGCGCTCAAGCCCGGGCGGTCGAGGTAACCGCGGGCCAGGCCGGCGCCGGCGATGTACAACTCGCCGGCCACGCCCGCCGGCACCGGACGCAGCATGGCGTCGAGCACGTACAAGCGGGTGTTGGCGATCGGTGTGCCGAGCGGCGGTGCCGCGCCGGCCAGCGAAGCCGGCGACAACACTCCGCTCATCGCCGCGCAAATGGTGATCTCGGTCGGGCCGTAGGCATTGACCAGGCGCCGCCCGGCCGACCAGGCCGCGGCGACGTGCGGCGGGCAGGCTTCGCCGCCGACGATCAGGGTGCTCGGCCAGGTCTGCACGGCCGGGTCGAGGCTGCTGAGCGCGCTCGGCGGAATCAGGGTGTGGCTGATGCGCTGTTCGTCGAGGGTGCGGGCGAGCGCATCGCCGAGCAGCAGGCCCGGCGGCGGCAATACCAGGGTCGCGCCGGCGGCGAAACACATCAGCATTTCCATGGCCGCCGCGTCGAAGCTCATCGAGGCGAACTGCAGCACGCGGCTGTCGGCATCCAGGCCGAAGCGTTCGATCTGGCTGTGGGTCAGGCTGGGAATGCCGGCGTGAGTGACGACCACGCCCTTCGGCCGCCCGGTCGAACCGGAGGTGTAGATCACGTAGGCCGGATGGCGTGGATCGAGCGCGCGCATGCGTTCGCGGTCGTCCGGGTCGTGGCTCGGCGCATGCACGAGCTCGGCGCCGAAGCCGTGGTCGTCGTCGATCAGCAGCAGTTCGGCATCGGCGGGCAGGCGCGTCGCGCTGGCGCGGGTGGCGACGACTTTGCGCGGACGCGCATCGGCCAGCGTCCAGGCCAGGCGCTCGGCCGGGTGATCGGCGTCGAGCGGCAGGTAGGCGGCACCGGCCTTGAGGATGCCGAGCACTGCGACCACGGTGTCGAGCGAACGCGGCACCGCGATGGCGATGCGGTCCTCGGGGCCGACGCCGTGCGCGATCAGCGCATGCGCACAGCGGTTGGCGCGGCGGTTGAGTTCGGCGTAGCTGTACTCGTGGCCGGCGCAGACCACGGCGACTGCCTCGGGCGCGGCGGCGACGCGTTGCTGGAACCACTGCGGCACGGTCTGCTGCGCCAGCTCGACCTCGTTGCCGTTCCAGTCGTAGAGCACGCGGCGGCGTTCGCGGTCGTCGAGCAGGTCGAACTGTTCGAGGGCCCGCTGCGGATGCGCGGCGATCGCATCGAGCAGACGCGACAGACGCTCTGCCAAGCGCTCGATGCTGAGCGCGTCGAACCGCGCCGGGTCGTAGTTGAAACGGAACGACAGTCGCGCGCCCGGCGTGACCAGCAGGCTCAGCGGATAGTGGGTGGCGTCGCTGCTGTGGAAGCCGCTGATGCGCAGCTCGCCGAGCGCCGACTCCAGGCCGTTGTGATCGATCGGGTAGTTCTCGAACACGTACAGGCTGTCGAACAGACGCTCGAAGCCGGCCAGGCGTTGCAGCTCGGACAGATTCAGGTGCTGGTGCTCGATCAGCCCGGCCTGCTGCGCTTGCAGGTTCAGCAGCAGGTCGATGAAGCTCTGGCCGGCCTGCAGGCGCACGCGCGAGGGCACGGTGTTGATGAACAGGCCGATCATCTGGGCGACGTCGCGCAGCTCCGGCGGACGCGCCGAGACCGTGGTGCCGAGGACGATGTCGTCGCGGCCCAGCATGCGCCCGAGCAACAACGCCCAGGCGCCCTGCACCAGGGTGTTCAAGGTCAGGCCGTGGCGGCGCGCCAACTGGGCGAGGGTGCGCGACAGCGGTTCGGGCAGATCGAGGGCGTGGTGCGATTGTTCGCCCGACGCGGCCGGACGCGACGGCAGCAACAGGGTCGGTTCTTCGATGTCGGCGAGCACTTCGCGCCAGGCCTGTTCGGCCGCGTCCGGATCGCGTTGGCCCAGCCACGCAAGGTAGTCGCCGTAGGGTGTGGCGCGTGGCAACTCGGCGCCGCCGTACAGCGCGAACAACTCCTGCACCAGCACCGGCAGCGACCAGCCGTCGAGCAGGATGTGATGGTTGGTGATCAGCAGACGGTGGTGGGCATCGTCGAGGCGGACCAAGGTGAAACGCAGCAAAGGCGCACGATCGAGCTCGAAGCGGCACAGGTGCTCGGTCTCGGCGACCCGTGCTGCTTCGGCTTCGCGTTGCGCGGCCGGCACCGTGTCGAGATCGACCCGTCGCCAGTCCAGCGGCACCTCGCGCGGAATCAACTGCACCGGCGTTTCCAGCCCGCGATGGACGAAGGCCGCGCCGAGGTGCGGATGGCGCTGCATCAGCCGGCGTGCGGCGTCGCGCAGGCGCGCTTCGTCGAGCGGGCCGTTGAGATCGAAATGCACCTGCACCACATACGGGTCCGGCCCTTCGTGGTCGTACAGGGCGTGGAACAGCAGGCCTTGCTGCAACGGCGTCAGCGGCAGGATGTCGGCGACCGCGTGGGCGCCGCCGTGTTCGCGTTCCAAGGTTTCGATGGTGGTCTGGTCGAGTGCGACCAGCGGCAGGTCGGACGGGGTCAGGCCGCCGGCGTCTTCGCGTTCGAGCAGCGACGCCAATGCACCCAGGGCGCGTGCATAGGTTTCGGCCAGGTCGACGATCTGGGCGCGGTCGAACAAGGCCCGCGGCCACGACCAGGTGGCGACGAACTCGGGGCCGTCGGCGCGGTCTTGGGTGAGGGCGTTGAGTTCGATCGCGTGGGCGATCGGCATCGCATCGCCGCCGCTGTTGGCGACTTCTTCCTCGGCCTGTTCCCAATCGCGGGTTTCCGAGACGCCGAAGCGGCCGAGGTAGTTGAAGCTGATCTGCGCGGCTGGCTGCGCGGCGAGCAGCGCGCCGGTATCGGCGTTGAGATGACGCAGCAGACCGTAGCCGAGGCCGTGGTCGGGCACCGCGCGCAATTGCTCCTTCACACGCTTGAGCAAGCGTTCGAGCTCGCCGTCGCCGGCGAAGGCGCGCTCCAGGTCGATCTCGTCCAGCGACAGGCGCAGCGGATACAGGCTGGTGAACCAGCCGACCGTGCGCGACAGGTCGAGCCCGTTGCGATCGCTCTCGCGGCCGTGGCCTTCCAGGTCGAGCAGCAGTGCATCGACTACGGCGCCGGTGTGGCGGCGGCGCCAGTCGCTCACGGCGAGGGCGAAGCCGCTCAGCAGCACGTCGTTGATGCGGGCGTGGAAGCGCGCCGGCAACGCCGTCAGCAGGGCCGCGGTGACTTCGCTCGGCAGGCTGAGGCTGAAGTGCTCGCTGTTGGCGCCGGTGTCGCGTGCGGGATCGAGCGCGACCGGCGACAGCGGCGGGTCGGACCCATCGGTCGTCGCCGTCCAATGCGTCAGCTCGGCCAGGCGCTGCGGCGAATGCGCGTCGTCGGACAATTGCTGCGCCCAGGTGCGCAGCGAATGGCTGCGCGGCGCGAACGCCGGCGCACGGCCGGCACGGATCGCCTCGACCGCGTCGCGCAGATCCGGAATCAGGATGCGCCAGGAGACGCCGTCGACGGCGAGGTGGTGAATCGTCAACAACAGGCGGCCGCCGTGCTCGCCGGCATCGAACCAGAACGCACGCAGCAGATCGCCGCGCTCGCACGACAAGGCCTGCGCCGATTCGGCCGCGGCCGCGTCGATGCGGGCCTGCAGCGCCGTGCCATCGAGACCGGCGACGTCGATGCGCCGCAGGCAGGCCGCGGCGTCGACGCTGCCGGGTTCGGGCACGCGCAGGCGCCAGGCCTGGGCGTCGTCGCGGCCCAGGCGCAGGCGCAGGGCGTCGTGGTGATCGAGCAAGGCGGCGAGCGCATCGCGCAGCTCGGCTTCGGCCAGGCCGGCCGGCACCCGCAGCAGCACCGATTGGTTGAAGCCGTCGAGGGCGACCTCGCGGTCGAGGAACCAGCGCAGGATCGGCAGCGCCGGCAGTTCGCCGAGCGGTTCGTCGAGCAGGGCCGGTGCGGCCTCGTCGGCATCGCGGGCGACCAAGGCCAGTGCGGCGACGCTCTGGTGCTGGAACACGTCGCGCGGGGTGATCAGCAGGCCGGCCTTGCGCGCCTGGCTGACCAGTTGGATGGAGATGATGCTGTCGCCGCCCAGATCGAAGAAGCTGTCGTCGATGCTGACCCGCGGCAGGCCGAGCACTTGCGCATACAGCTCGGCGAGGACCTGCTCGCGGTCGTTGCGCGCGGCGCGGTGGTGGGTCGGGGTGAAATCGGGAGCCGGCAGCGCCTTGCGGTCGATCTTGCCGTTCGGGGTCAGCGGCATCGACGGCAGCAACACCATCACCGGCTGCATGTAGTCCGGTAGCTGCGCGGCGACGTGGCGGCGCAGGTCGCTGAACTGGTCGAAGTTGGCCGGGTTGTTGGTGCAGGCGGCGAGCTCGCGCGGTGTGTTCGCCAGGTACAGATCGGTCCACATCGCCGGCGCGGCGGCGTCGTCAGCGCGCACGAACAGCAGGTCGAGCCCGTCGCCGATGGCGCCGCCGGACCAGGTCGTCGCGACCCGGTAACCGAGGCGGCGGCCGAGTTGCACCAGCGCTTCGCTGGTCGCCTCGATGGCGCTGCCCTCGGCGATCAGCTGCGAACGCACCTCGGCGATAGCGGTGCCGGAGGCCAGGGCCTGCAGCGCGTCCAGCTCGGGTTGCAGATGCGCATTGGGCACGCCGCGCAGGCGCAGGCCGGCGGGCTGGTGGTCGAGCAGATGGGTGGCGACGGCATCGAATCCGTCGAAATCCGCGCCCCAGGCGCGCACCGGCAAGGACGCCAGCGAGCGCAGCGGCAGCGGCCCCTTGCGCAGCACCACCTCGTAGCGGTGGCGGCTGAGTTCGTTGCCGTAGGCGCTGCGCTTGGTCTGGATGTCGACCGCGGCGATGCCGTCCAGGCGCTGCGGCAACTGGCTGAAGAACTCCGGTGCGACCAGCAGTTCCTTCTCGGCCAGCAGGATCTGCTCGATGCGCCGTTGCAGGGTCGCCGCGTCGGTGTCGGCATCGGCCTGGTGCAACTGGATCGCAGTGGCGAAGCTGCGCTGCAGGTGCAGATTGCGCACGTCGCCGAGGAATAGCGCGCCGCCCGGCGCCAGCAAGTCCATCGCCTGGCGGATCACTTCGAGCAGATAGTCGCCGTTCGGGAAGTACTGCAGCACCGAGTTGATGACGATGGTGTCGAAGCGGCCGTCCTGGCCGTCGCTCGCCAGGCTGTCGCCGAGGCCGTGCATCTCGTGCGCCGGCCGTGCATGCAGTTCGATCTTGCCGGCCAGCTGCGGTTGCCGTTCGATCTCGCCGCGCAGGCGTTCGATGGTCGCCGCCGACAGGTCGGTGCCGTGATAGGCCTCGACGTGCGGGGCCACCTGCGACAGGATCAGGCCGCTGCCGACGCCGATCTCGAGCACGCGCCTCGGCTGCAGTTCGAGGATGCGTTCGACCGTGGCCGCACGCCACTCGCGCATCTGTTCGAGAGCGATCTCGGAGCCGTCGTAGCTGCTGTTCCAGCCGTGGAAGTTTTCGCCGAACTCGACCGCTTGCGGCGGTTCTTCGCCGTACAGGGTCTCGTAGATGGTTTCCCACTCGCCGATCAGGCGCGATTCCTGGCCCTGGTCGCGGTCGGCGTCGCGTTCGTGTTCGAGCACGACATAGGCGACCAGTTGCTTATGGCCCGGCACGTCTTCGCGCGCGACCACGATCGATTGCGCGACCGCGGCGTGGCGCTGCAGCACGTCCTCGATCTCGCCGAGTTCGATGCGGAAGCCGCGCAGCTTGACCTGATGATCGACCCGTCCGATGAATTCGAGTTGGCCGTCGTCGCGCCAGCGCGCCAGGTCGCCGCTGCGGTACATGCGCTCGCCGGCGAGGTAAGGATCGGCGACGAAGCGCTCGGCGCTGAGTGCGGGGCGATGCAGATAACCACGCGCCAGGCCCTTGCCGGCCAGGTACAACTCGCCCGGCACGCCGACCGGCACCGGCTGCAGGCCGGCGTCGAGCAAGTAGACGCGGCTGCCGAGGATCGGCGTGCCGATCGGCGGCACCGAGGCGCCCGCCAGCGGCGCGCTCATGGTCGCGCACACCGTGGTTTCGGTGGGACCGTAGGCATTGGTCATGCGCCGGCCCTGCGACCAGGTCTTGACCAACTGCGGCGCGGTGGCCTCGCCGGCGACGATCAGGTCGCTGCAGGTCGCGAGCGCATCGGCGCCGAGCACCGACAACGCGGCCGGCGGCAAGGTCGCATGGGTGACGCGGTGGCGTTGCATGGTCTCGACCAGGGCCTCGCCCGGCAACAGCCGGTCGGCCTCGGCGACGACCAGGGCCGCGCCCGACAGCAGCGCCATGCACAGTTCCCAGAACGCCGCGTCGAAGCTCAACGAGGCGAACTGCAGCACGCGCGAACCCGGGCCGACTTCGAAGGCGGCGATCTGGCTGGCGAGCAGGCTCGGCACGCCGGCATGGGTGACGACCACGCCCTTGGGTCGCCCGGTCGAACCGGAGGTGTAGATGACGTAGGCGGCATCGGCCGGCGATGCGGCGACGAGCTGCGGCGCGTCGGTCGCTTGCGCGGCGAGGGTCTGCAAGGTTTCCGGCAGATCCAGCAGCCAGGTCGGCACGCCGTGTTCGGGCAGGCGGGCTTCGATCTCGCGCCGGCTGATCAATCGCGCCGGTTTCGCGTCGGCGAGCATGTAGGCCAGGCGTTCCGGCGGGTAGTCCGGGTCCAGCGGCAGATAGGCCGCGCCGGCCTTGAGGATGCCGAGCACGGCGACGACCATTTCCGGCGAACGCGGCAGGGCGATGGCGACGCGGTCTTCGCGGCCGATGCCCAGGGCGATCAGCGCATGCGCATAACGGTTGGCGCGGCGGTCGAGTTCGCCGTAGCTGAGACAGGCGTCGCCGAACAGCAAGGCCGGCGCTTCCGGATCGAGCGCGACCTGGCGCTCGAACAGGGCCGCAATGGTGGCGTCGGCGATGGCGCCGTGCGCGTCGCCGAGCACGGTGCGGTTCGCGTCGCCGAGCAAGCGCTGGCGTTCGTCGCTATCGAGCAGGTCGATGGCGGCGATGCTGCGCCGCGGGTCGCGGGCGGCGGCATCGAGCAGGCGCAGCAAACGCTGCCACAGGCGTTCGATCGAGGCTTCGTCGAACAGATCGGTGGCGTACTCGATGACGCCGTCGAGGCCGGCCGGCACGCCGTCGGCGGCGAGGCGTTCGCCGAGGTTGAAGAACAGATCGAACTTGGCGCTGCGGAAGTCGGCGCTATGCATCGACACGGTCAGGCCGGGCAGGCGCAGCTCGGCTTCGCTGACGTTCTGCAGGACCATGCCGACCTGGAACAGCGCATGGTGCGAAGTCGAGCGGGTCGGGTTGAGCAGTTCCACCAGGCGCTCGAACGGCGCGTCCTGGTGGGTGTAGGCGGCGAGCGCAGTGGCGCGGACCCGGCCGAGCAAGGTCTCGAAGCTCGGCTGCCCGGACAGATCGGCGCGCAGCACCAGGGTGTTGACGAAGAACCCGACCAGATCGTCCAGGGCCTGATCGTTGCGCCCGGCGATGGCGCTGCCGAGAGCGATGTCGTCGCCGGCGCCGAGGCGGTGCAGCAATGCGGCGAGGCCGGCCTGCAACACCATGAACAAGCTGGCTTCGTGGCGATGAGCGAGGTCGAGCAGGCGCGCGTGCAGTTCGGGATCTATGCTCAGCGCCCATTGCCGGCCGCGATAGCTGGCGACCAGCGGACGCGGCCGGTCGGTCGGCAACTCGATGCGTTCGGGCAGGTCGGCCAGTTGCGCCTTCCAGTAACCGAACTGCTGCGAGATCAGGCTGTCCGGGTCCTGCTCGCTGCCGAGCAGGCGTTGCTGCCACAGGGTGTAATCGGCGTACTGCACCGGCAGCGGCGCCCAGGTCGGCGAATGTCCCTGCAGACGAGCGGCATAGGCCTGGCCGAGGTCGCGCGCCAGCGGCGCCAGCGAGGAACCGTCGCCGGCGATGTGATGCAGCACCACCAGCAGCACGTGCTCCTGCTCGTCGAGACGGAACAGACTGCTGCGCAGCGGCGTCTCGCGGGCGAGATCGAACACGTGCATGGCGTCGGCATGCAGCAGCTCGGCCAGGGTGTCGGCGGTGGCGTCGACCAGCGACCACTGCGGAGCGCTTTCGGCGATCGTCAGCACCTGCTGGTAAGGCGTGCCGTCGGCTTCCGGGAAGATCGTGCGCAGGCTTTCGTGACGCGCGACCACATCGCTCAGCGCGGCGCGCAAGGCGTCCAGATCCAGCCGCCCCGACAGGCGCAGCGGCATCGGGATGTTGTAGGCGGCGCCACTGTCGCCCGTGCCCGCGTGTTGTTCGAACTTCTGGATGAACCACAGACGACGCTGCGCGTAGGACAGCGGCAGCAGCGCCGGACGCGCTTGCGGACGCAGCGCCGGGCGGGCCAACTCGGCCTGCGGCAAACGCGCGGCGAGGCTCGCCACGGTCGGCGCCTCGAACAGGGCGCGCAAGGGCAGTTCGATGCCGAGTGCGGCGCGGATCCGGCTGACCAGACGGGTGGCCAGCAGCGAGTGGCCGCCGAGGGTGAAGAAGTGATCGTCGAGGCCGACCCGTTCGACCCCCAGCACCTCGCCGAACAGCTCGCACAGCAGGCTTTGCTGCGGCGTCTGCGGAGCGCGATAGGTTTCCGCGGCGCGATCGCCCTCGCCGGGTTCCGGCAGGGCCTTGCGGTCGATCTTGCCGTTCGGCGTCAGCGGCAGCGCGTCCAGGGCAACGAAGGTCGAGGGCAGCATGTACTCGGGCAGGCGCTCGCCCAACGCCTGACGCAGGGCGCCGCCGTCGAGGCCATCGGCGACGACATAGGCGACCAAGCGCTTGAGGCCTTCGCGGTCCTCGCGTGCGACCACCACGTTGCGGGCGTGGCCGAGCTGGGCCAGGGCCGCTTCGATTTCGCCGAGTTCGATGCGGAAGCCGCGGATCTTGACCTGATGGTCGAGGCGGCCGAGGAAATCCAGACGGCCGTCGAAGCCCCAGCGTGCCAGGTCGCCGGTGCGGTACATGCGTTCGCCGCGTTGGAACGGATCGGCGACGAAACGTTCGGCGCTCAGCGAGGGCCGGCGGAAGTAGCCGCGCGCCAGGCCGTCGCCGGCCAGGTAGAGCTCGCCGGCGACGCCGCTCGGCACCGGCCGCAGCGCGGCATCGAGGACGTAGACGCGGGTGTTGTCGATCGGCGCGCCGATGCGCACCGCCTCGCCGGCGACGACGCGGCTGGCAAGCGACCAGACCGTGGTTTCGGTGGGGCCGTACAGATTCCACAGTGCCGCGGCATCGGCGGCGAGGAAGTCGGCGAGTTCCGCCGGCAGCGCTTCGCCGCCGCACAGCACGCGCAGGTCGCCGGGCGGCACCCAGCCGGCGGCGCGCAGCATCTGCCAGGTCGCCGGGGTGGCCTGGATCGTGCTCGGCGCGATCGCGGAGATGTGCTCGCGCAGGCGCTCGCCGTCGGTCGCGACCTCGCGCGGCGCGATGTGCAGTTCGGCGCCGCACAGCAAGGGCAGGTACAACTCGAGCCCGGCGATGTCGAACGAGATCGGGGTCAGCGCCAGCAGGCGGTCGCCGGCGTCGAGGCCGGGCTCGCGCTGCATTGCGCACAGGAAGTTCTCGAGCGCGCGGTGTTCGATCGCCACGCCCTTGGGACGGCCGGTCGAGCCGGAGGTGTAGATCACGTAGGCCGGGTGGCGCGGATGCAGGGCGCGCGCACGTTCGTGCTGGCGCGGGCCGTGTGCCGGGGCGCCGGCGAGACGCTCGCGCAGGTCGGCCGCGTCGAGCGACCAGCGCAAGGCGACCTCGGCCTCGGCGAGCAACGAGAGCGTGTCGTCGTCGCCGATCAGACAGGCCGGGCCGGCGTCTTCGACCATATAGGCCAGGCGTTCGGCCGGATAGTCCGGGTCCAGCGGCAAATAAGCGGCGCCGGCCTTCAGTGTCGCCAGCAGGGCCACCAGCATGTCGAGCGAACGCGGCAGGGCGATCGCGACGATGGCCTCGGGGCCGATGCCTTGCGCGATCAACAGGTGGGCGAGGCGATTGGCGCGGGCGTCGAGTTCGGCGTAGCTCAGGCGGGCCTCGGCGCAGACCGCGGCGGTCGCCTCGGGCGTGCGCTCGACCTGGGCCTCGAACAGCGCAGGCAGAGTCAGGCCGGGTTGGCTGCGTGCGGTGGTGTTGGCTTCGACCAGCAAGCGGCGGTGCTCGGCGTCGTCAAGCAGCTCGATGCGATCCAAGGGCAGCGACGGATCGGCCGCGACCGCGGCCAACACGCGCAGCAGGCGCTGCGCCAGCGCTTGCGCGCCGTCCTCGTCGAACAGATCGAGGGCGTACTCGAGGGTGCCGTCGATGCCGGCGGGGGCGCCGTCGCCATCGACACGTTCATTGAAATCGAAGCTCAGGTCGAACTTCGACGAGGCCAGCGCCATCGGCTGCGGCGTGCAACGCAGGCCGGCCAGCGCCGCTTGCGGCGGCGCGTTGTTCTGCAGCACCAGCATCACCTGGAACAGCGGGTGATGGGCCAGCGAGCGCACCGGGTTCAGCGCTTCGACCAGTTGCTCGAACGGCAGGTCCTGGTGCTCGTAGGCGGCCAGGTCGGCGTCGCGCACGCGTTCGAGCAACTGCTCGAAGGCCGGGTTGCCGGAGGTGTCGGTGCGCAGCACCAGGGTGTTGAGGAACAGACCGACCAGGCCGTCGAGCGCGGCATCGGTACGGCCCGCGACCGGGCTGCCGATCGGGATGTCGGTGCCGGCGCCGAGGCGGGTCAACATCGCCGCCAGCGCCGATTGCAACACCATGAACAAGGTCGCGCCGCCACGCTGGGCGAGCGTGGCGAGGCTGCGATGCAGATCGGCCGGAATCGCGAGAGACAGCGATGCGCCGCGGTAGCTAGCGACCTGCGGACGCGGGCGCTCGCTCGGCAGACTCAGCTGATCGGGCAGGGCGGCGAGACGACGGGTCCACCAGGCCAGTTGGCGCGCATACACGCTGTCGTCGTCGGTGGCGCCCGAGGCCGGACCGGCGCCGAGCACGCGCCGTTGCCACAGGCTGTAGTCGGCGTACTGCACCGGCAGCGGCGCCCAGGCCGGCGTCAGCCCTTGCAGACGTGCGGCATAGGCTTCGGCCAGGTCCTCGCTCAGCGGCACCAGCGAGGCGCCGTCGGCGGCGATGTGGTGCAGCAACAGCAGCAGCACGTGATCCTGCGCGCCGAGCTTGAACAGGCTCGCACGCAGCGGAATCTCGCGTTCGAGATCGAAGGCATGGGCCGCGGCCGCGCTCAAACGTTCGGGCAAGTCGGCTTCGCTGCAGTCGAACGCATGCAGTTCGACCGCGACCTCGGCCAGGACCTGTTGCTGCGGCGTGTCGCCGCCGGGGAACACGGTGCGCAGGCTTTCGTGACGTTCCACCAGGTCGGCGATTGCCGCATGCAGGGCGGCCGCATCCAACTCGCCGTGCAGGCGCAGCGCCAGCGGCAGGTTGTAGAGGGCGCTGGCGCCTTCGTACTGATGCAGGAACCACAGACGCTGCTGGGCGAACGACAGCGGCAGCGGTTGCGGGCGCTCCTGCACCGACAGCGGCAAGCGCGCACGCCCGCCCTCGCCGAGGCGGCGGGCGAAGGCTTCCACGCTCGGCGCCTCGAACAAGGCGCGGATCGGCAGTTCGACGTCGAAGGTGGCGCGGACCCGGCCGATCAGGCGCGTGGCCAGCAGCGAATGCCCGCCGAGGGCGAAGAAACTGTCGTCGATGCCGACGCGTTCGCGTCCCAGCACTTGCGCGAACAGCGCGCACAGCAGGGCTTCGGTGGCGTCGCGCGGCCCGCGCGAATGCGCGTGCGGGGCGTAGTCCGGCGCCGGCAGCGCCTTGCGGTCGAGCTTGCCGTTCGGCGACAGCGGCAGGGTGTCCAGGCGCACGAAGGCGCTCGGCAGCATGTACTCGGGCAGGCGCGCAGCCAGGCCCTGGCGCAGCGCTTCGACGTTGATCGACTCGGCCGCGACATAGGCGACCAACTGCTTGTCGCCGGGCCGGTCTTCGCGCGCGATCACCGCGTGCTGGGCATGGCCGAGTTGGGCCAGCGCCGCTTCGATCTCGCCGAGTTCGATGCGCAGGCCGCGCAGCTTGACCTGATGGTCGACGCGGCCGAGGTATTCGACCTGGCCGTCCGCGCGCCAGCGCGCCAGATCGCCGGTGCGGTACAGGCGCGAGCCGTCGGCCGCATGCGGATCGGCGACGAAGCGCTCAGCGGTGAGCGCCGGATTGGCCAGATAACCCCGGGCGAGGCCGACGCCGGCCAGGTACAGCTCGCCGGCGACGCCGACCGGCACCGGGCGCAGTGCGGCATCGAGCACGTACAGCCGGGTGTTCCAGATCGGCGCGCCGATCGGCACCTGCGCGCCGGTTTCGTCGTCGCGGCAGGCCCAGGCGCTGACGTCGACCGCGGCTTCGGTCGGGCCGTAGAGGTTGTGCAGCGGCCGCGCCAGTTGCTCGCGCACGCGGTTGCGCAGCTCGCCCGACAAGGCTTCGCCGCTGCACAGGATGCGGCGCAAGCCGGCGCAGCCGGCCGCGCCATCGGCGCCGCGCATGGACAGTTCCGACAGGAACACGTCGAGCATCGACGGCACGAAATGCACGGTGGTGATGGCTTCGCGCTCGATCAGTTCGGCCAGGTAGGCCGGGTCGCGATGGCCGTCGGGACGGGCGACCACCAGGCGCGCGCCTTCCAGCAGCGGCCAGAAGAACTCCCACACCGACACGTCGAAGCTCGACGGGGTCTTCTGCAGCACCGCGTCGTCGCCGCGCAAGCCGTACTCGGCCTGCATCCAGGCCAGGCGGTTGACGATGCCGCGGTGCGAGTTGATCACGCCCTTGGGGCGTCCGGTCGAGCCGGAGGTGTAGATCACGTAGGCCGGGTGATCGAGTTCGAGCGGGCGGACTCGTTCGGCATCGGTCGGCGCGCGGTCGCTGGCCTGCGCGAGGGCGGCGAGCAGCGCGGCATCGTCGAGCGGCAACAACGCGGCCTGCGCCGGCAGTTTCGCGGCGACGTCCGAGCGCGTCAGCACGCGCACCGGTGCGGCGTGGCCGATCATGTAGGCCAGGCGCTCGGCCGGATAATCGGTATCCAGCGGCAGATACGCTGCGCCGGCCTTGCTGACCGCGTACAGGGCGACGATCAGCTCGACCGAACGCGGCAGGGCCACGCCGACGATGCTCTCCGGGCCGATGCCGTCGGCGATCAGGCGGTGGGCGAGGCGGTTGGCGCGGGCATCGAGTTCGGCATAGCTCAGGCGCTCGCCCTCGAACACCACGGCGACAGCGTCGGGCGTACGCGCGACCTGTCGTTCGAACAGGGCCGGCAGCGGCAGTGCCGGGAAGGCATGGGCGGTGTCGTTCCACTGCTGCAGGACTTGCCGGCGTTCCTCGCTCGGCAACAGCTCGATCTCGCCGACCCGCGCCTGCGGATCGCCGGCCAGCGCGTCGAGCGCAAGCAGGCAGCGCGAGGCGATGCGGTCGATGGTCGCGGCGTCGAACAGATCCGGGCGATAGCTCAGCTTGAGCGCGAGTTCGCGCCCGGGTACGGCGACCAGGCCGAGCGGGTAATGCGAGGCATCGCCGCCGCGGTGGCCGTGGAAACGCGCGCTCAATTGCGGGCCGACTTCGAGCGTGCCGGTGGCGTCGGCGCCGATCGGGAAGTTCTCGAACACCACCAGGGTGTCGAACAGCTCGGCATGACCGGCCGACTGCTGGATCTCGGTCAGGCTGAGGTGTTGGTGGTCGAGCAGCGCCGATTGTTCCCTCTGCAGGCGCTGCAACAAGGCGCCGACGGTTTCGTCGCGCTGCAGGCGCAGGCGCAGCGGCAGGGTATTGATGAACAGACCGATCATGTCCTCGACACCGGCCAGTTCGGGCGGGCGTCCGGACACGGTGGCGCCGAACACGACGTCGTCGCGATGGGCGAGCTGTGCCAGCACCAGGCCCCAGGCGGCCTGGACGAAGCTGGCCAGGGTCACGCCGAGCTTGCGCGACTGCGCTTCCAGGCGTGCGGTGAGCGCGGCATCGGCGAGGTAGCGGCGCACTTCCGCTGCGGTCGCTGTGGCGGTCGTGGCCGCGGCGATGCGGGTGGGTTCGTCGAAGCCCGCAAATGCCGCCTGCCAAGCTTCGCGGGCACCGGCGGCATCGCGGCCGGCGAGCCAGCGCAGGTAGTCGCGATAAGGCGTGACCCGCGGCAGCGCGGCCTCGGCACCGTCGCGATACAGCGCGAACAACTCGCGCATCAGGATCGGCGAGGACCAGCCGTCGAGCAGCAGGTGGTGGCTGGTGAACGCCAACAGGTGGCGGTCGCGGGCGCAACGCAGCAAGGTGAAGCGCAGCAGCGGCGACTGCGCCGGGTCGAAGTTGCGCTGGGCGTCGTCGGCAAGCAGCCGTTCGAGTTCGCTGTCGCGGCGTTCCGCGGTCAGCGGGGTCAGGTCGATCACTTCCCACGGCAGCAGGCTGTCGCGCGGGATCAACTGCAAGGGCTGGTCGAGGCCGTCGTGGACGAAGGCCGCACGCAAATGCGGATGGCGGGCGACCAGGTCGCGTGCGGCGCGTTCCAGGCGATCGCCGTCGAGGGTGCCGTCGAGCTCGAACACCATCTGGGTCAGGTAGGCGTCGGGCGCGGAGCGATCGTACAAAGTGTGGAACAGCAGGCCTTGTTGCAGCGGCGACAGCGGCAGCACCTCGGCCAGGGCCTGGCTCGACTCCAGGCGTTCGATCGTGTCCTGGTCGAGCGCGACCAGCTCCAGGTCCGACGGCGTCAGCCGGCGCATGTCGCTGCCGGCGGCATGGTCGGCAATGGCGCGCAGCGCCGCGAACCAATGCTCCGCCAAGGCCTCGACTTCGTCTTGCCGCAGCAGTTCGCCGGCCCAGCTCCAGTTCGCGCACAGCTCCGGGCCGTGTTCGCCGGCCAGGGTCAGGGCATTGAGTTCGAGCGCATGCGCGAGCGGCATCGCCGCATCGCCGCCGCTGCCGAGCGCGAGGCCCGGCTCGGCGGCGCTCCACAGAGCGTCGTTGCCGGCGTCGAGATCGAAGCGGCCCAGATAGTTGAACCCGACCTGCGGCGACGGCCAACCGGCCAACGCGTAGCGGCCCTCGTCGTCCAGATGGCGCAACAGGCCGTAGCCGATGCCGTTGTCCGGCAGTGCACGCAGTTGTTCCTTGATCGACTTGAGCGCGCGTTCCAGCGGCTTGCCGCCGCGCAGCGCGGCCTGCGCACCGCTTTCGGGCAGGTGCAGGCGCAGCGGGAACAGGCTGGTGAACCAGCCGACCGTGCGCGACAGATCGGCGCCGTCGAGCAGGCCGGCTTCGCGGCCGTGGCCTTCCAGGTCGAACAGCACCGAAGCCTCGCCGTCGTTGCACTGGCTCGCTCCGCGCCAGGCCGACAGGGCCAGTGCGAACGCGGTCAGCAGCACGTCGTTGATGCGGCCGTGGATCAGCTCGGGCGCGCGGGTCAACAACAGGCGCGTGCTCTCGCTGTCCAGGCGCAGGCTCAGGCTGCGCTGGCCGGCGAGGGTGTCGCGTCGCGGGTCGAGCGGGCGCGCGGCGACCGCGCCGGCATCGCCGTCGAGCATCGCGCGCCAGAACGGCAACTCGGCGCGGCGGCGTTCGGCGGCGGCCGGCAAGGCCAGCGCCCATTGCCGCAACGAGGTCGGCACCGGCGCCAGCGACGCGGGGCGGTCCTCGGCGCAGGCCTCCCAGGTCGCACGCAGGTCGGGCACCAGGATGCGCCAGGACACGCCGTCGACGGCGAGGTGATGGATGGTCAACAGCAGCCGCGAATCGTCGCCGCCGTCGAACCAGACCGCCTGCAGGATGCGGCCGTTGCGAGGATCGAGCCGGGCCTGCGCAGCCTGGGCCTCGGCTTCGATGAGCCGCTTGCGCGCGGCGGCGTCGAACCCGTCGATATCGATGTCGATGCGTCGCAGCAGATCCCGCGCCTGGACACTGCCGGCGGCGCCGACGTGCAAGGCCAGGCCGGCATCGAGGCGCAGACGCAGCGCATCGTGATGATCGATCAGGCGCTGCAGCGCGCTCAGCAAGGGCGCCTCGCGCAGCGCCGGCACGCGCAGCAGCATCGACTGCTGGAACTGCCCGAACGGGCCGTCCTGCTCGAACAGGTCGCGCACGATCGGGGTGGCCGGCAGCTCGCCGATCGGGTCGACCGTCGGCTGCGCCGGCGTCGCCAGCGGGTCGAGCGCGGTCGCGACCGCGGCCAGCGAGCGCACGCTCTGGTGCTGGAACACGTCGCGGGCGCTCAGGCGCAGCCCGGCCTGACGGGCGCGGCCGACCAACTGGATCGAACTGATGCTATCGCCACCGAGAGCGAAGAAGCCGTCGTCGACACCGACCTCGGCCAGGCCGAGGACCTGCGCGAACAAGCGCGCGAGCAAACGCTCCTGCGCCGATTCCGGCGCCGCGCCGCGCGCCGCCTCGACGCTCGGCGCCGGCAGGGCGTGGCGATCGAGTTTGCCGTTGCGGGTCAGCGGCAGGGCGTCGAGCGCGACCACCGCGGCCGGGCGCAGATAATCGGGCAGACGCTCGCCCAGTCGCCGCAGCACGACCTGGGTGTCGATGGCTTCGCCGACCACATAGGCGACCAGGCGCTTATGGCCGGGGCTGTCCTCGCGCGCGATCACCGCGTTGTCGGCGTAGCCGAGTTCGGCGAGTGCAGCCTGCACTTCGCCGAGTTCGATGCGGAAGCCGCGGATCTTGACTTGGTCGTCGGCGCGGCCGAGCACTTCCAGGCGGCCGTCGCGACGGCGCCGTGCGCGGTCGCCGCTGCGGTACATGCGTTCGCCGGCCTGGAAGGGGTCGGCGACGAAGCGTTCGGCGGTGAGCGCGGCGCGCTCGCGATAGCCGCGCGCCAGGCCGGGGCCGGCCAGGTACAACTCGCCGGCCACGCCCTCCGGCACCGGCTGCAGCCAGGCATCCAGCACGTAGGCGCGGGTGTTCCAGATTGCGCGGCCGACCGAGGGCGCCGCGGCCTCGCGCTCGATCGCGGTGAACGCGGCATCGACGCCGTACTCGGTGGGGCCGTAGGCGTTGTAGCCGCGCACGTCGTCGCGTTCGGCGAAGGCCTGCCATTGCGCCGGGGCGATGGCTTCGCCGCCGAGGATCACGCTGCGCGGGTGCCAATGCGCGGGATCGAGCAGGCCGCGCTGGCGCAGCGGTTCGAAGTGCGACGGGGTCAGGTCGACGGCATGGATGCGGCGCTCGCGCAGGCGCGCGATCAGCAGTTCGCCGTCGCGGCGGGTGTCGTCGTCGATCAGTTCCAACTGATGGCCGGCGCACAGCCACAGCAGGCCTTCGACGGCGGTGTCGAAGGCGAAGGTGGCGGTCAGGGCGAAGCGCACCCGCGTGGTGTCGTTGTCGCTTGCGACCGCGCTGTAGAGGGTGCTGCGTTGGTGCTGAAACAGATGCGACAGCGTGGCGTGGGCGACCAGCACGCCCTTGGGCTTGCCGGTCGAGCCCGAGGTGTAGATCAGATAAGCCGGGTGTTGCGGATGCAGCGGCCGCACCCGTTCGAGATCGGTCGGTGCCTGCGTGGGCATGGACTGCAGGCGCGCCTCGAACGCGGCTTCGTCGAGCACCAGCAGCGGCAGGTCGGAGCCGAGGCGGGCGGCGATGTCGGCATGGGCGAGCACCCGCGTCGGCGCCGCATCCAGCAGCATCTCGCGCTGGCGCGGGCCGAGATGTTCGAGGTCGAGCGGCAGATAAGCGGCGCCGGCCTTGAGTACGGCCAGCATCGCCACGACGCTGTCGGCGGAACGGTTCAGGGCCAGGGCGACGATGTTTTCGGCGCCGACGCCTTCGCCGATCAGCAGATGGGCGAGACGGTTCGCGCGTCGTTCGAGGGTGGCGTAGTCCAGTTCGTCGTCGCCGCAGACCAGGGCGATCGCTTCCGGCGTGGCCGCGGCCTGGCGCTCGAACCATTGCGGCAGGGCGGTCGCTTCCACCGCGACGGATTCGCCGCGCGAGGCCTCGAGCAAACGTTGTCGCTGTGCAGCATCGAACAGGCCCGCGTCGCCGATGCGCTGTTGCGGATCGGCGGCCATCGCCGCGAGAACCTGGATCAGGCCGTCGCCGATCGATCGCGCCGTGGCTTCGTCGAACAGGTCGGTTGCGTATTCCAGCAGGCCGCTCAGGCGCGAGGCGCCGTCGGCGTGGTGCTCGGTGAAATCGAAGCTGAGATCGAACTTGGCGATTGGCGCGTCGAAAGCCAGCAGTTCGCTGCGCAGGCCGGGCAGGGCCGGCAACGCGGGTGCGGCCGTTTGCAGCGACAACATCACCTGGAACAGCGGATGACGGCCGAGGCTGCGGACCGGGTTGAGCGCATCGACCAATTGCTCGAACGGCAGGTCCTGCTGTGCGTAGGCGGCCAGGTCGAAGCGGCGCACGCGCTCGATCAGCTCGGCGAAACTCGGGTTGCCGGAGGTGTCGGTGCGCAGCACCAGGGTGTTGACGAACATGCCGACCAGGCGCTCCAGCGCCGGATCGTCGCGGCCGATCGCCGGGGTGCCGATGGCGATGTCGCTGCCGGCGCCGAGCCGGCTCAGGGTCGCGGCGAGCGCGCTCTGCAACAGCATGAACAAGCTGACGCCGTGGCGCCGGGCCAAGGCCTGCAGGGCCGCGCAGGTTTCGTCATCGATGGCGAAACGCAGGCTGTGGCCGCGGTGGCTTGGGGTCTGCGGCGGTTGCCGGTCGGTCGGCAGTTCGATGCGTTCGGGCAGCTCGGCCAGGGCCTCGGTCCAGTGAGCGAGTTGGCGTGCGGCGAGGCTCGCGACATCGTCCAGGTCGCCGAGCAGTCGGCGCTGCCACAGGCTGTAATCGGCGTACTGCACCGGGAGCGGCAACCAAGTCGGCGCGCGGCCCTCGCAACGGGCGGTATAGGCCTGAGCGAGGTCGTCGGCCAGCGGCGCCAGCGAAGCGCCGTCGGCGGCGATGTGATGCATCAGCAACAACACGGCCTGACGTTGCGGCCCAAGTTGGAACAGGCTCGCGCGCAAGGGAATTTCGCGGCTCAGGTCGAAGCCGTGACTCGCCGCACGGGCGAGCGCCTCGTCGAGCTCGGCCTCGTCGCAGTCGACGACCTCGAACGGCGCTACCGCCGCATCGAGCACGCGCTGCTGCGGCGTGTCGCCGTCCGGGAACACGGTGCGCAGGCTCTCGTGGCGTTCGAGCAGATCGGCGATCGCTAGGCGCAACGCTTCGCGGTCGAGCTCGCCATCCAGGCGCAGAGCCAGCGGAATGTTGTAGGTCGGGCTCGGCCCCTCGATTTGGTGCAGGAACCACAGGCGCTGTTGGGCGAACGACAGCGGCAACTGCAGCGGACGCGTCCGCCGGGTCAGTGCCGGTCGCGCCGGTGCGCTTTCGTTCAAGCGACGGGCCAGGGCTTCGACCGTCGGCGCCTCGAACACCATGCGCAGACTGAGCTCGACCTCGAGCGCGGCGCGGACCCGGCCGATCAGCCGGGTCGCGAGCAGCGAATGCCCGCCGAGAGCGAAGAAATGATCGTCGATACCGACGCGTTCCACCCCCAGCACCTGCGCGAACAACTCGCACAGCACGCGCTCGCGCTCATCGCGCGGTTCGCGATGGCTGCGACCTTCGACTTCCGGCGCGGGCAAGGCCTTGCGATCGAGCTTGCCGTTGCCGGTCAGCGGCAAGGCCGGCACGGCGACGAAGGCGCTCGGCAGCATGTACTCGGGCAGGCGGGCGGCGAGGGCGCCGCGCAGCGCGACGCCGTCGACGGCGTCGCCGACCACGTAGGCGACCAGTTGCGGTTGGCCGGGCCGGTCCTCGCGCAGGATCGCCGCGCTCTGCGCATGGCCGGCGCGGGCCAGGGCGGCTTCGATCTCGCCCAGCTCGATGCGGAAGCCGCGCAGTTTGATCTGCTGGTCGGCGCGGCCTAGGTAATCGATGCGGCCGTCGCCGCGCCAACGCACCCGGTCGCCGGAACGGTACATGCGGCCGCCGTGCTCGAACGGGTTGGCGACGAAGCGCTCGGCGCTCAGGGCCGGTCGCTTGAGATAGCCGCGGGCCACGCCGGCGCCGGCGATATACAGCTCGCCCGGCACCCCGACCGGCACCGGCCGTAACCAGGCGTCGAGCACGTACACGCGCATATTGTCGAGCGGTGCGCCGATCGGCACGCGTTCGGCGTCGGCCGCCAACGCCGGTACTTCGCAGGTCAGGGCAAAGGTCGTCGTTTCGGTCGGGCCATAGCCGTTGACGATGCGCAGCCGCGGATGGCGCGCCTGCAAGCGGCGGATCGCATCGGCCGACAGCACGTCGCCGCCGGCCCAGACTTGCCGCAGCGAGGCGAACAGCTCTGGCGTCGACTCGGCGAATTCATGAAACAGACCCGCGGTCAGCCACAGGCTGCGCACCCCGAAGCGCTCGATCAGGCGCTGGAAATCGCGACCATCGGCGGCCTCGGCCGGCGCCACGACGATGCGCCCGCCGTTCAACAACGGCACCCACAGCTCGTAGGTCGAGGCATCGAAGGCGTGGGTCGAATGCAGCAGCACGACTTCGTGGCCGTCGCCGAAACGGCGGTCGCGGGCGAACTCGACGATGTCGCAATGGCGCACGGCGACGCCCTTGGGCACGCCGGTCGAGCCCGAGGTGAACATCGCGTAGGCGAGCTGTTCGGGATGGATCCCGGTCTTGATCAGGCGGCGATCGACGCGCTCGGCGCGTTCGACGGAATCGAAACGATCCGGCCCTATCAGGTCCGGCCCCATCAGGTCCGGCTCCATCAGATCCAGCCGCAGCAGGTTCGGATGCGTCAGGGCGCGCGCATCGAGGCTGGCATCGGCGATCAGTATCGTCGCGTCGGTCTCGGCCAGCACCTGGGCCAGGCGCTCATCGGGATGCTGCTCGTGCAGCGGCACGTAATACGCGCCGGTCTTGAGCACGGCGAGCACGGCGACGACCAGGTCGGGCGAACGGCGCAGCAACAGGCCGATGCCGCGTTCGGCCACGGCGCCGCGTTGCAGCAGTTCGTAGGCGAGCGCGTCGGCGCGGCGGTCGAGTTCGGCATAGGTGAGTGCGCCGTGCTCGCCGACCACGGCGATGGCATCCGGCGTGGCCAGGGCCTGGCGCTCGAACGCGGCCGCGACCGATTCGGGCTCGACCTCATGCGCGGTGTCGTTCCAGTCCAGCAGCACGCGCTGGCGCTCGGTCGCATCGAGCAACTCGATCGCGGCGAGCGGCCGCTGCGGGTCGGCCGCCGCGGCGGCGACGAAGGCCAGCAGGCGCTGCAGATGCGCAGCGATCTCGTCCTCGTCGTAGCTCTCGGCATTGCCGTCGAAATGCAGCAGGCAACCGTCGCGGCCGATCTGGCCTTCCAGGTTCACCGCGACATCGTTGACCACGCCGTTGGCCAGCGAATGCAGGATGCCGGTCTGGCCGTCGAAATCGAAGGCGTAGTCGAAGGGGATGATGTTGATGCGCGGCCCGAAGCAGCGCTGTTGGCCGCCGTCGGCGAGCGACTGCAGGATGTCCTTGCCGCGGTAGTTCTGGTGGCGCAGGCTCTTGCCGATTTCGCGGCCGGTCGCGCTCGCCAGTTCCTGCAAGGTGGTGGTCTTGGCGAACGACAGGCGCAGCGGCAGCACGTTGGCGACGGTCCCGGGAATGCCGCGAGCGGCCTTGGAACGTCCCGCCACCGGGAAATCGAACAGCATCTCGTCGCGGCCGGCGATCCGCTGCAGATAGGCGGCGACCGCGGCGGTCATCAACTGCGGCCATTTGACGCCGGTGCATTGTTCGGCTTCGAACAAGCGCTCGACCAAAGCGTGCGGGATCGGCGCGCTGCGACGATGAAAGCGTACCGACGGCCGCGGCGTGCGGCCGTCCAGGCCGACCCGCTCCGGGGCGTCGAGCAGATAGTCCTGCCAGTGCTGTGCGTCCTTGGCGTAGCGTTCGGACTGCCGATAGCGCAGGTCTTCGTCGACCAGCTCCATGACGCTGGCGAGTTCGCCGGCCGGTTCGAGGCCTTGGCGCAGGGCGTTGTAGCGTTCGCTGATGCGCGCGGTCGCCAGCGAATAGCCGTAGCCGTCCATGACGATGTGGTGATAACGCTGGTACCACTGGTGATGAGCCGGGCCCAGCTTGAATAGGATTTGGGTGAACAGGATCTGGTTGAACGGTGTCGCGGCGAGGTCGTAGACCTGGCCGGCGTCCGCGAGCATCCGCGTATGCGCCTCGGCAATCGGGTCGGCGTGCATCGACAGGTCGACGATCTGCAGGATCGACGCTCGGCTCTCGCCGAGCCATTGCACCGGCCCGTCGACGCCGTGCTCGAAACGCAGGCGCAAGGTGTCGGCCTCGGCGGCGAAGGCGTCGACCGCGCGGCTCAAGGCCTCGACGTCGAGCGGCCCGCGAATGTCGACGTAACCGCGCGTGTCGTAGTACGCGTTGTCCGGGTCGAACGCCTGCGCGAACCACATTTCCGATTGCGGTGCCGACAGGGGGCGCGGATTTGCCTTGCTCATGAACTCACCGGTGTGCTGAAGATGGAGCGCTGGGGTGTCGTTTCGATCGCTGCCTCGCCGGAGTACCCGGTGCGGCAGCGGCCGGCGCCGCGGTGCCGCGGCCCGATGCGTTAGGTTCGAGTCAGTCGGCTTCGAGCAAGGCCGGCTCCGGCGCCCGCTGGAACTGGCGCTCGACCAGGCGGGCGTAATAGGGGTGGGTGGCGATCAGCTCGCCATGGCTGCCGACGCCGGAGATCCGGCCGCTGTCGAGGAAGCAGATGCGGTCGGCGTGCATGACCGTGGACAGGCGATGGGCGACGATGATGTTGGTGCGCCCTTGCATCAGCGATTCCAGGGCCAGCTTGACCTGGTGTTCGGTTTCGCTGTCGAGGTTGGAGGTGGCCTCGTCGAGAATCAGTAGGTCCGGGTCGCGCAGGAACATGCGTGCGATGGCGATGCGCTGGCGTTGGCCGCCGGACAGGTTGTTGCCCTGTTCGATCAGGACCGTGTCGAAGCCCTGCGGCATGCGTTCGATGAAGTCGAGCGCGCCGGCGCGCTTGGCGGCCGAGCGCATGGCTTCGTCGGAGAATTCGCCGGCCAGGCCGTAGGCGATGTTGTCGCGCACGCTGCCGGGCATGATCGGCGCGTTCTGGGCGACGTAGCCGATGCTGCCGCGCCAGTCGACCAGCGGGAAGCCGGAGATCGGCTGGCCGTCGTAGAGGATCTCGCCGCCGCTGGGCTCGTAGAAGCGTTCGATCAGCGACAGGATCGTGGTCTTGCCGCTGCCGCTGGTGCCGACCAGGGCGGTAGTGGTGCCCGGTGCGAACTGCAGGTCGATGCCGTGCAGCACGGTGGTGTCGCGGCCGGCGTAGCCGAAGGAGACGTTGCGGAATTCCAGCATGCCGCCGCTGCGGCGCTCGGCGCGGCCGGGGTGGGGTTCTTCCTCGGGCTCGGCGAGGATCGCGCTGATCCGCCCCGACGCGCCTTTCGCCTTCTGCAGTTCGGCGGTGAAGTTGGTCAGCTGGACCAGCGGGTTGGCGACGTTGAAGATGTACAGGATGAAGGCGGTGAGCGTGCCCATGGTGATCTCGCCGGCGGCGACGCGCGAAGCGCCGTAGACCAGGATCACGATGATCGCCAGGGTCATCGCCAGGCTCATCAGCGGCTCCAGCGCGGCGTTGACCCGCGCCACGCGCCAGCCGAGTTGCTTGAGGCCTTCGATCTCTTCTTCGCTGCGCTCGCGTTCGCGCGGCTCGGCGGTGAAGGCCTTGACCAGGCGGATCTCCTGGAACACGTGGGTGAGGATGCCGCTGAGCCGCGCGGTGCGGTCCTGGATGCGGCGCGACAGGCCGTCGAGCAGGAAGGCGATCGGGATCATCACCACGAAGGCGGCGCCGATCGAACCGAGCAAGGTCAGGGTGAGACGCACGTCGAGCAGCAGCAGGACCACGATGGAGCCGCCGAGCAGCAGCACGCCGGTCAGCAGATTGATCGCCTGGCGCGTGGTCAGTTCGGAGATCGACTCGCAATCGCGGACCACCCGGCTGACCCGCTCGCCGCTGCTTTCGCTGTCGAAGGACGCGATCGGCAGCCTGAGCAGTTTGTCGACCAGCGACGCGCGCAGGCGCGCGACCAGTTGGTAACCGACCCGCGCCAGCAAGTAGGCGGAAATCGCGCCGACCAGGTTGGCCGCGATCAGGATGCCGGCGAGGATCGCGATGCGGCTCGGGTCGATGCCGCCGTTGCCGAAATCGTCGATCAATTGCTTGGTCTGGATCGGAAACCAGAGCGTGCCGGCGACCGAGGCCATCGCCGTCAGCGCCGCCAGCGACAGCAACGCGAGGGACGGCTTGCCGGTGCGGATCAGGCGCCACAAGTCGCTGTAGGAACTGCTCATGCGAACTCCACGAAAGGACGGCGGTGAGGTGACTGCACTGGTTTTTCTTCGGCTGGTTCTCTTCGCCCGGCCGGATTGCGGCCACGGACGATCGCGCACCGAATCGGCGCGATGAACTCTTGCGGCACGCGCAGAACGCATGCCGATCGGCACGTTGCGTTGCTCAGGGTTTGATCGGCAGCGGATTCGATGGGAATCGACGCTGCCGCCGCGCTATGGCCTGCGGATCATTCCGGACAGATCATCCCGGACAGGGTTCGGGCACGGTGCCGTTCGACCGGGCCGAGCGCATGGACGCCTGCGGTGGAAGGATCCGAATCGATGGGATCGTGGGTAGGACCGATCCCGCGGCGATAGCGCTGGGGTTTTTCAATCGACTTGCTCCGTGTCACGAATAATATCGTCGCGCATTCCATGCGGCGGAGTGCGGACGGATCGGAATGGAACGGCTCGCTGTTGTTGTTTTTAGTGCGCGAGGCGTTGTTCGACGAAACCTTGGATTGCATCTTGCCCAGACAGTGTTACGTCCTGTTGTCAGGGCGGTCAACGACTCAGCGAGTTTGTCGATCGAAGTAGCGATGCATATCGCATTATCGTTCGTGCGTGGTCACAGAATCCGGATCGTGATTGCCGCGTGAATGCCTTCGGACGGCTTTGTCGAGTATGCGGAAATTGCTTTTTTACCGGGGAAATTCGCCGATTATCGATCCGTGACCGACGTCGGAAAGAAGGGCATAGAAAATCGCGAAGCGCGATGATCGAGAAGCGACGGCCTTCACGCGCTGCGTCTCAGTTTCCGATTGCAAGTGCACGCCGAATCGTTTCGATGGGGCGGCAGCGCCAATTCGGATCGGTCGATTTCGGATCGGTCGATGTATCGAAACCATCGCTGTTCGGATCACGGGTATCGACCTGCTGCACGAGCGCCGATTGGCGGGGCATCGATCGGCTAACCGATGAAAGCTGCGGCGATCTGCTCCAGGGCGTCTTTATGGCGACAAGAGCAAATCCCCCCAGCCCCCCTTTTTCAAAGGGGGGGGAATTCGGCGAGAGGGGCGATATCCGGTCTGGTCCAAGCTGCGCGACTGCTTCCCCCTTTGAAAAAGGGGGGCTGGGGGGATTTGCTTTGCCGCGTTCTTTCGTCGCCGGCTATGGCGGAGCAACCCGAAAGACGCTATCGATGCGCCTCAGAACGTGCGCGGCAAGGTCGCCCAGAAGCAGGTCACCGCATCGCCCTCGATGCGCACGCCGCTCGGCTCGCCGCGTTCGACCCGGACGGTGACGTCCATCTGACCGCCGCGGCCGTTGCCGGCTTGTTGGCGTGCGCGGAACCGGGCGACGCCGTCGCGGGCTTCGAGCAAACCGTGCTTGACCAGATAGGCGCCGAGCGGGCCGTTGGCATTGCCGGTGACCGGGTCTTCGGCGATGCCGATCGCCGGCGCGAACATGCGGCCATGAGTCAGGGCGTCGTCGCCGTCTTCACGGTCCAGGCTGAAGACGAAGAAACCCTTGGCGCCCACCTTGGGGCCGAGCGCGATCAACTGCGCGGCGTCCGGTACCAGCGCCTGCAACTGCCGGCGCTCGCGCAAGCCGACCAGCAACTTGCCGTGGCCGGTCGAGACGAACTGCACCGGGCAACGTGGGTCGAGGGCGCGGGCGTCGACGCCGAGGGCCGCCGCGACTTCGGCGGCGAGCGCGCGCGACAGTTTCGGCTCGAAGCTCGGCCGGTTCTGTTCGATGGCGATGCGAAAGCCGTCGTCGCTGCGCAGGGTCTCGATGACCTGGATGCCGGCGCCGGTCAGTTGCCGACAGGGCTTCGCCGGCAGGCCGCGTTCGAGGGCGAGGACGAAGTGGGCGGCGACCGTCGCATGGCCGCAGACCGGTACTTCGGTGGTCGGAGTGAAGAAGCGTACGCGCAGGTCGTGGTCCGCGGCTTCGGCCGGCAGGATGAAGGCGGTCTCGGAATTGTTGAGTTCGCGCGCGATCAACTGCATGTGCTCGTCGCTGAGCCCTTCGGCGTTGGCGACCACGCCGGCCGGGTTGCCCTGGTAGCGCTGCCGGGTGAAGGCGTCGATCTGATACACACGCAAGTCGGTCATGGCGGGCTCGGCTCCGGAAGCTGGCCAAGCATCCTAAGCGCAGCCTCCGTCCGCCGCCACGGCGGCCGGCGCATCGCTGCGTTCCAGCCCGCGGCCGCCGCATCCGGGCGCGCGCTCGCGCGTGCGAGCGGCGCCTAAGCCGTGCGGGCGCCGCTCACTGCGCCTGCAGGCGCTTGCTGAACACGCTGACGCCGTCGAGCCCGCGCAGGTCCACGGTCAATGCTGAGCTGTCGGCATCGATGTTCACTTCGCCGAAGAACTGGTAGCCGGCGAAGGGCGAGGCGTTCGCCTTAGGGGCGGCGCGTTGGAACACCACTTGCGGGCCGAACGTGCCGTCCAATCCATTCGGGCCGAACGAGCCGGCATTGAGCGGGCCGGCGACGAACTCCCAGAACGGCGCGAAGTCCTGGAACGCGGCGCGACCCGGGTCGTAGTAGTGCGCGGCGCAGTAGTGGACGTCGGCGGTCAGCCAGACCACGTTGCGCACCTCGCGGATGGCGCGCAGCAGTTCGGCGAATTCGAGTTCGCGCCCGCGCGGCAGGCCGTCGTCGCCGTTGGCCACGGCTTCCCAGCGCGCACGCCCCTGCGCGTCGACGCCGTCGGGCACCAGCAAGCCCAGCGGCATGTCGGCGGCGACGATCTTCCAGGTCGCGCGCGACTGGCGCAGGCCCTGGGCGAGCTCGCGCAACTGGCGCCGGCCGAGGAAGGCGGTGTCGGCGTCCGGCCCGGGCTGCAGGTTGGCGGTGTTGGGGCCGCGATAGCTGCGCATGTCGAGCATGAACACGTCGAGTTGCGGGCCGTAACGGATCACGCGGTCGATACGCGCGCGTTCGCTGCCGCAGTCCGTGCGCAGCGGCGAATACTCCAGGAAGGCCTGGCGGGCTCGGCGCGCCAGCACGGCGACGTCCTTGACCGTGTAGCGGGCGTCGGCGCTGAGGTCCTTCGACGCCGACCAGTTGTTGACGACTTCGTGGTCGTCCCACTGCCACAACTGCGGCACCTGCGCGGCAAAGCGGCGCAGGTTGTCGTCGTGCAGGTTGTAGCGATAGCGGCCGCGGTACTCGTCGAGCGTCTCGGCGACCTTGTGCACGCCTTCGGCGACCAGGTTGCGCCACACGCGGCCGTCCTCGGCCGCGACTTCGGCCTGGATCGGGCCGTCGGCATAGACCGTGTCGCCCGAGTTCAGGAAGAAGTCGGGGTCGCGCAGGCGCATCGCTTCGAAGATGCGCATGCCGCCGAATTCGCGGTTGATGCCCCAGCCCTGGCCGGCGACGTCGCCGCCCCAGACGAAGCGGATCGGGCGCGCATCGGCGCGCCCCTGCGGTGCGCTGCGCAGCCGGCCTTCGGTCCAGGCGCTGCGGATGCCGCTGCGCGCGTCCTCGAAGGCGACCCGCACGAAGCGTTGCGCGGGCCCGTGGGTCAAGGGCAGGTCGAGGCGGGCGGTGTAGTCGGAGGCTGCGCTCGCGAGCGGGCCGCGCAGCGAACGGGCGCGACGGAAAGCTTCGTTGTCGGCGACTTCCACCCACATGCGCGAGGCGCGGTCGCTGCGCGCCCAGACTGTCGCCTGGCGTACGCCGACGTCGCCGAACTGGATGCCGTAGTCGAGGCGCGGACGCGCCGACTCGGCGGTGAGGATGGCCGGCGCGGCGCCGGCGGGCAGGGCCCAACTGGCGGCGGCGAGCCCGAGGGCGTTGCCGGAACGGACGAGGAAACGACGGCGATGCGGATCGTTGGCGTGCATGGCGCGGGCTCGGCACGAGGTGGCGAAACCCTAACGTCCGCATATGGCAGGCGTGTGGCGAAGCACATTGCGCATCGCCATAGTCGGAACGGTCGTGGCGCGTTCAACGGGCTCATCGGTGTCGTCGCACGGCGATGGAAGTCGAACTGCTGCTTCGATCAATGTGTTTTAAAGCACATTAAAACGTGATGTGTAGCGCAAACTCTTCGCGAAGCCGTCACAGGTCGAACCCACAGAATCCGAGCCCGGAGCACATTGGCAGGGACGTCGACCGCCGTATGCCCCTGTTCCCGTCTGCAGTGGGCATTGCGATCCAAGATGCGACTACCGTTTTCCAACGCCATTTTCGCCTTCGCCAAACCGACGGCGATCCGTTACACGGTAGCGATGGCGCGCCTGATCCATTTCGTCGTCGCCGCGGCGCCCAGCGTGCTGGTGGTGGCCTTGCTGCAGGTCGATCAGCCCGTCGCGGTGCGCAGTTATCTGGCGATGTCGATGCTCTCCGGGTTGTTGTGCCTGCTGGTGTTCAACAGCTTCGACATGTACGGCCGCGACATGTTCAGCAACCTGTTGCTGATCCGCCGCACCGTCATCGCCTGGAGCGCTTCATTCGGCCTGATGGTGCTGCTGCACCTGCTGTTCCGCTTCATCGCCGCGGTGCCGCTGGAGCTGCTGTCGCTGTGGTACGGGCTCAGCCTGGCCGGTTTCCTGCTGAGCCGGATGGCGATGCTGGCGTTCTTCCAGCGGCGCATTCGCCAGGGCCATTTCATCCAGCGCTCGGTGATCCTGGGCATGACCGACAACGCCATGCGCCTGGCCGACCACGTCCATCACCGCCCGGACGTGGTCTCGGGCCTGATCGGCTACATCGACGATCGCACCGTGCATCGCCTGCGCGAAGCGCCGCCGCCGTCGCTGCCGCACCTGGGCGGCCTGGATGCGCTGGAAGGCCTGGTCCGCGACGGCCGCGTCGACCAGATCCTGGTGGCCTTGCCGGCCGGCGCGCAGGGCCGCAACGAGGCCCTGGCCCAGCGTCTGCGTCGCTTGTCGGTGCAGGTGCTGCTGATCCCCGACATGAGCACTTTCCGCTTCGCTCATCGCAGCATGGTGCCGGTAGGCGGGGTGCCGATGTTCGTCGTCGCCGAGCCGCCGCTGCAGGGTTGGTCGCCGGTCTATAAGCGGTGCGAGGACTTGATCCTGTCATCGCTGGCGTTGCTCGCCTTGTCGCCCTTGCTGCTGTTGGTCGCGGCCGCGGTCAAGCTCGATTCGCCCGGGCCGGTGCTGTTCCGGCAGAAACGCTACGGCTACAACCAGCGCCTGATCGAGGTCTACAAGTTTCGTTCGATGCATCACCACCTGCGCGATGCGCACGCCGAGCGCCAGACCGGTCGCGACGATCCGCGTGTGACCCGGGTCGGCCGTTTCATCCGCAAGACCAGTCTCGACGAGCTGCCGCAGCTGTTCAACGTACTCGGCGGCAGCATGTCCCTGGTCGGGCCGCGCCCGCACGCCACCGCGACCAAGGCGGCGAACGTGCTGTTCGAGGATGCGGTTGAGGAGTACGTCGCTCGCCACCGGGTCAAGCCCGGCATCACCGGCCTGGCCCAGATCAACGGCTATCGAGGCGAAACCGACACCCTCCAAAAGATCCAGAAGCGCGTCGAGTACGACCTGGAATACATCGAGAACTGGTCCCTGTGGCTGGACCTGTCGATCCTGCTGCGCACCGTGCCGGCGGTGCTCTCGGCCGAAGCGGCTTATTGAGAGCCGGCATAGAAGCTGCGGCATCGAAGCTCGGGCATCGGAGAGCCGGCATCGAACGGCTGCTCGTTCAGCAGCCTGATCGGCGATCGAGCATCGCGCCCGACGGTCTTCGCCCCATCTCGACATGGGGATGCTAAGGTCCACATATTCGTGATGCACGTCACATAATGAATTCTGCGACGAAGTCCGGTATCGCGACGGATTGCGACATGTATCGATTAGTAATCAATGCATTACCGAGCTTTCGCAATGAATGTTGTCAGGTCAGGATTGAAGGCATGAGCAAACGCTTCCGGAAGACCGGCCGACCAGCGCCGATCGAGCACGGAAATAGGGCAGGGATGCAGGCCGTCGCGGCGTATGCAGATGTGCCTCGTTACACATTATTGCGGTCGGCGTCTGGGTTTCATCGGGTGTGCCTTGCGCTGTTGTGGCTGATCCTGCCGCTGTCGGCGGCCGCGCAAACCGCCGAGCGCGCCGCGCCCGGCACCGTGTCCGCGCCAGGCGCCGCATCGAACTCGGCCGGCTACCGCATCGCGCCGGGCGACGAACTCGCGCTCAAGTTCTTCTATGTGCCCGAGCTCAACGAGAACGTGACGGTGCGGCCCGACGGGCGCATCCACCTGCAACTGGTCGGCGAAGTGCCGGCCGCCGATCTCACTCCGGCCGAACTCGCCGCCGCGCTCAAGCGCGCCTATGCCGGCAGCCTGCGCCAGCCGGAGGTATCGGTGGAAGTGGAGAAGGGCTTCGCCCGTCAGCAGGTCTTCGTCGGCGGCGAAGTCGGGCGTCCCGGCGCACAGCCGCTGTTGCCGTCGCTGACGGTGATGCGGGCCTTGATCGTCGCCCAGGGCCTGCGCGACACCGCCGCGGCGAACCGCGTGGTTATCCTGCGCCGCGGCGACGACGGCCGCGCCCAGGTGATCCGGGTCGATGTCGCCTCGCAATCGCGCAAGGGCGCCGACGCCGCCAACGACCCGTTGCTGCAGCCCTTCGACGTGGTGCTGGCGGTGCCCTCGCACGTGTCGCGCCTGAACAAGTGGATCGACCAGTACATCCGCCGGAACCTGCCGGTGAACGTCGGCTTCTCCTACGACCTCAACGACAATCGCTCGGGCTACTGAATGGACAGCGCACCGCAGGACGCCTTCGCAGTCCCATCCCGTTCGCGGCCTTCCTCGGCGTTTTCGCTGCGCGAGTTGCTCGGCACCGCCTTCAGGGACCGGCGCCGGATCGGGCTCGCGTTCGCGATCAGCTTCGGCCTGGTGCTGATCGCCTCCTTGCTGCCGACCACGCGGTACGTCTCCGATGCCAGCCTCCTGGTCCGGCTCGGGCATGAATACGTCTACGTTGCCGACACCTCCGAAGGCAACGGCAACGGCGGCGCCACGCCGCTGATGTTCGACCGTAGCGAGGCGCTGAGCGCCGAGAACGAAATCCTGGCCAGCCGCGATCTGATCCGTGAAGTGGTCGTGCGGATCGGCATGGGACGCTTGTATCCCTCGATCGCCCAGCAGAAAGACGACGCGCGCCGGCCCAAGCTCGACCAGGCGGTCGAACTGTTCCGCGAGAACCTCGACGCGCAATTGCTCAAGGGCGCGACGGTGATCCAGCTGCGCTTTACTCATCCCGACCCGGCTATCGCCCAGTCGGCGCTGCGCACCCTGGTCGCGACCTATCTCGACCGCCGCCGCGCGATCTTCTCCGACGACCAGGTGCGTTTCCTCGAAGGCCAGGTCGCCGGGGTCGAGCTGCGCCTGAAAGACGCGGAGAAGCGCCTGGCCGAGTTCAAGCAGGCGCACGGCATCGTCAATTACGAGCAGCAGCTCGGCCTGATGGTGCAACAGGGCAACGACCTGGAAACCCGCCTCAACGAGACCAGCCAGCAGGCCGGCACCGCCAATGCGCGCGCCAAGACCCTCAAGCAGATCGCCAGCAAGACCCCGGCCAACCTGGTCCAGTTCAGCGAAACCCTCGGCGATCCGCAGATCCCGCGCCAGTTGCTCGACCTGCAGTTGAAAGAGCAGGGGCTGAGTTCGCGCTATCTCGACGACAACCCGCTGGTGGTGAATGCGCGCAAGGACGTGTCCAAGGCCGAGTCCTTCATCCAACAGCAGCGCCGTACGCCGCCGACCACGGTACGCACCGGGCGCAACCCGGTGCGCGAAGCCGCCGAGCTGGATCTGCTGCGCGCGACCTCGGACGAGTCCGCGCTCGCCGGTAGCCGCAAGGCCTTGCAGGAACGCCTGGACCAGCTCAAACGCCGCGCCGCCGAACTGACCCGCCAGCAATCCGAGTTCGCCGGCCTCGCCCGCGAGCAGAAGCTGCTCGAAGACAGCTACGCCAACTATGCGCGCAAGCTCGAAAGCGCGCGCATCGCCGAGGCGCGCGACCAGAAACAGCGCACCAGCGTCAGCGTGCTGCAGGCCGCGAGCTGGCCGCTCAAACCCAAGAGCGTGCGCTTGCCGATCCTGGCGATCGGCTTCTTTCTCAGCCTCGGCGTGGCCCTGATCGTCGCCTTCCTGTCGGAAGCGCTGCGTTCGAGCTTCCTTTCGCCGGAGAAGCTGGAACGCAGCTTCGGCTTGCCGGTGCTGGCGACCGTGCCCATGGTGGAACGCGGATGAGCGCGGCGAGCGCGCCGACGCGGCATCGACACCGCCATACGGCCCCGGGACGGGCGTTCCGTCTCGCATGTCTGATGGTCGGGCTGATGATCGCCACGGCGACGAATGCTCAGTCGCTGCAACGCGGCATCAACCTGAGCCGTTGGCTCGAAGCCAGCGGCGGGACGCCGGTGACGGCGCAGGAGCTGCGCAAGCTGCACGAGGCCGGTTTCGACCACGTGCGCCTGCCGGTCGATCCGGTCGCGCTGGGCTGGTCGCCGCAACGCGGGCCGCAACTGAGCGGGCTTGCGCGCTTGCGCGGTGCGGTCGACGCGGCGCTGGAGGCGAGGCTCGACGTGATCGTCGACCTGCATCCGAACGAGCAGACCAAGCAGGCGATCGAAGCCGAGTCGCAATGGTCGGACGGCTATATCGCGATGTGGCGAACCCTGGCCGGCGAGTTCAAGCGCACGCCGACCAAGCGGGTCGTTTTCGAGTTGTTCAACGAACCGGGCTATTACGGCATCGCCGGCGGCTATCTGTGGAGCCGATATCAGCAGCGCCTGGTCGGCGCGGTGCGCGAGGTGTTGCCGGCGCATGCGCTGATCGTCAGCGGCCGCAAGGGCGGCAGCCTGGAAGGCCTGGTCGAACTCGAGCCGCTCGACGATCCGAACCTGATCTACAGCTTCCATTACTACCTGCCTTACATCTTCACCCACCAGGGCGCGAGCTGGATGCAAGGCGATCCTTGGACCACCGCCGGGCACTGGCGCGGCGTGCGCTATCCGGCGCTGCAGGCGCGGCTCAAGCTGCCGCGCAGCGACGGCCAGGTCGCGGCCGAACGCGCCACCGACGAGCTCGCCGAGTACTTCCGGAGCGGTTGGAACCGCCAGCGCATCGCCGCGCAATGGCGGCCGCTGACGGCCTGGGCGCGCGAGCACCGCGTGCGCGTGCATTGCGGCGAGTTCGGGGTGATCCGCGACGGCGTCGACCCGGCGTCGCGCTATGCCTGGATCGGCGACGTGCGGGCCCTCGCCGAGAGCAACGGCTGGGGCTGGTCGCTGTGGAACTATGCCGACGATTTCGGCATCGCCAGCGGCAGCAACACCGAAGGCCGCGAGCGCGGCGAGCTCGAAGCGCCGGCGTTGCGCGCACTGGGGCTGAGCAGGCTGGAGCAGGGCCGGCTGGAGCAGGGCCGGCGCGCACGATGAAGGCGTACGACGGCCAAGGAAGCGCCTTCGACCGCGCCAGCCGCGTGTTCCTGGTCCTGAGCCTGCTGGCCTACCTGTGCCTGTCGCCGGCCATGTTGACGGTGCTCGGCATTCCTTACGACGCGCCCTATGGCAGCTTCGTGTTCAAGCTGCATCCCGGCAGCTATCTGCTGACCATCGCGCTGGCCTTGTCGCTGGCCGCGCAGGGCAATCCGCTCGTCGCCTTGCTGCGCCGCCTCGCCGGGCAGCCGCTGCTGGGCCTGTACCTGCTCGCGATGCTGTCGGGCTTCGTCTATTCGCTGCTGCGTTACGGCGCCTCCGGTTCGGCCTTCTTCATCGACACCTTGATGATGCCGGCGGCGATCGCCCTGATCCTGCTGCGCCTGGACGCCGCGCAACTGCGCGGTCTGTTCCGCCTGATCCTGATCGTGGCGATCGCCAATGCCGCGCTCGGTCTGGTCGAAGCCGCCATGCAACATCACCTGGTGCCGTATACGGTCGCCGGCGGCGTGCCGGTCATCGAGGACAAATTCCGCGCCACCGCGCTGCTGGGTCATCCGCTCGAGAATGCGCTGATCACCAGCATCGTCCTGTTGGCCTCGCTCGACCGGCCGATGTCGCCGCTGTGGCGCGCCTCGCTGGTTGCATTCCTGGTGCTGGCCTTGCTCGCCTTCGGCGGACGCACCAGTTTCGTGCTGACCACGCTGGCCTTGTTGGCCTATACCGCTTGGGGTGCGCTGCACGGCCTGCGTGCCGGGCGCTATGGCTATCTGCACATCGTCGGCGCGTCGATCGCGATGCTGTTGGCCCTGCCGATGGCGATGGCCCTGGTCTGGCGCAGCGGCTTGGGCGCGCGCATCTTCGAGGGACTGTACCTGGACGACAGCGCCACGGTGCGCCTGCGCATCTTCAGCGTCTTCGATCATCTCGACCGCTTCGATGTCTTGTTCGGGATCTCGCCGGCGCAGATCCACGCAGTCTCGGCGCGGGTCGGCCTCAGCGCCAACCTGGAGGCGATCGAGAACTTCTGGCTGTTCATGCTGCTGCAACTGGGCGTGTTCGGTTTCGCCGTGTTCGCGCTCGGCCTGCTCTGCGCGTTCTGGCTGCTGTGGCGACGCGCGGGCAGCGGCGGTCGCTGGACCTTGCTGGTGTTTCTCATCACCGCCTCGACCACCAACTCGTTGGCTTCCAAGACCAGCGCCCTGACCTTGCTGTTCGCGGTGCTGTGCGGCGTCGCCGGTTATCGCGCGCTCGGCGCAGAGGCCGCCGCGGCCGAACGCCGCAGCGCGCCGCGGCAAGCATTCTCACGTATCGGAGCCCGCGCATGAGCGGCATCGTCATCGCAACGCCGCGCCCGGGCCGGGCCTTGTACTTGATCAACGGCGAGCATTACGCCGGCGCCGAACGCGTGCAGGATCTGCTCGCCCTGCAATTGCCCAGGTTCGGCTGGCAGGTCGATTTCGCCTGCCTCAAGGCCGGCGCCTTCGAACGGGTGCGCGAATCGAGCGGCAGCGCGCTGACGACCGTGCCGATGCGTTCGCGCCTGGATTTCAAGCCGGCCGGCGAGGTGGCGCGGCTGTTGCGCGAGGGCGGCTACGACCTGCTGCACACGCATACCGCGCGCTCGGCGTTGATCGGCCGTTTCGCCGCCCACCGCGCCGCCAAGCCGATGGTGCACCACGTCCACAGCCGCACCGACCGCGACACCGAGAGCGCCGTGCGCAACCGCATCAACAGCGCGATCCAGCACTTCAGCCTGCGGCGCGCAGACCGTTTGATCGCGGTCTCCGACAGCACCCGCGACTACTTGCGCCGGATCGGCTACGAGGACGGCCTGATCCGCACCGTCGCCAACGGCGTGCCGGCGGTCGCCGAGGTGCGCGAGTGGCGGCCGCCGGAATCGCAATGGGTGCTCGGCATGGTCGCCCTGTTCCGCCCGCGCAAGGGCATCGAGGTTCTGATCGAGGCCTTGGCGAGTCTGCGCGCCGCCGGCCGGCCGGTGAGCTTGCGCGCGGTCGGCGGCTTCGAGAGCGAGGCCTACCGACAGCAGGTGCTGGCGTACGCCAAGGCTCAGGGCATGGCCGAGCATATCGTCTGGACCGGTTTTACCCGCGACATCGGCGCCGAGCTGGCGCAGATCGATGTGTTCGCCTTGCCGAGCCTGTACGGCGAAGGCCTGCCGATGGTCTTGATCGAAGCGCTCGCGGTCGGACTGCCGGTGGTCGCTACCGACAACGAAGGCATCCCGGAAGTGTTGGGCAACGGCCGCGCCGGCCTGTTGGTGGAGCCCGGCGATGCCGGCGCCTTCGCCCACGCCGTGGCCACCTTGATCGAGCAACCGCAGCGCGCCGGGGCGATGGCGCGGGTCGGCCTGCAACGCCAGCGCGAACGCTACTCCGACCTGGCGATGGCCCGTGAGGTCGCCGCGGTCTATGAAGAATTACGCGCGGAAGGCGCCTTCGCATGACAGACAAACACGACTGCGTCGCGGCGATGCCGCGCATCCGGGCATTGCTCGAGCGTCTCGACATCGTCGCCGATTCGCGCCGGCAGCGGCGCCTGCTCGACGAACTGCGCCAGCCCAAGCGCACCACCGTGGTGTCGTTCCTCAACCAGCACGCCTTCAATCTGGCCTGGACCGATCCGGTCTTTTGCGAGGATTTGCTGCGCAGCGAGCTGTTGCTGCGCGACGGGGTCGGCGTGGCCGCTTGCCTGCGCCTGCTCGCGCGCGCACCGGGCTTGAACATGAACGGCACCGACCTGATTCCGCAACTGGTTGCGGCCTTTGGCGGCCGACGCGTCGCGGTGGCGGGCACCGACCAGCCGTATCTGGAACGCGCCGTGCAGCATTTACGCGAACAGGGCCTCGACATCGTCTGCTCGATCGACGGTTTCGGCGGCGAGGACCGTTGCGTGGCGACCATCGCCGCCGCGCGTCCGGACCTGGTGATTCTCGGCATGGGCATGCCGCGCCAGGAACGCATCGCCGCGCGCCTGGCCGGCGAACTCGAACAGCCGGCGTTGATCGTCAACGGCGGCGCGATCCTCGATTTCATGGGCGGACGTTTCCCGCGCGCACCGCAATGGCTGCGGCGCATCGGCCTGGAATGGCTGTACCGATTGCTCAAGGAGCCGCGCCGTTTATGGCGTCGCTACGTGCTCGGCGGCGGTCGGTTCCTGTGGCGGGTGCTGCGCCTGGCCTGCGACAGCGGCGACGAACGCGAAACCTTGGGCGCGGCTGCGCTCGGCGTCGATACCGATGCAAGCCCCAGGGAGCGTTCGTCCATGTCCGTCGATGCCGAGCCCTTGTTTGCGCAGCCCCAGCAACGCATGGCCGGCCTGGTGCAGCGCCTCGATGCGCAGATGGCGGGTGGCGGCCGACGCATCGTGCAGTTCATCGCCGCGCGCCCGGGCGAGGGCGTCAGTTCGCTGGCGCGGGCCTACGCCGAAGCCTCGGCACGTCTGCGCAAGCGCAAGGTCCTGCTGTTGTCCGACGACCTCGACCGCGAGCGCGCCTGGCCCAGCCTGGTCGAGGAAGCGCTGGATCGCGCCGGCGCTTCGATTACGGCCGTTTACGCCGACGATGCCAACGGCGATGTCACCCACGCCCGGCTGTCCAGCGACGCCCGCGGCTATCGGGACAATTACGCGGCGATCGAAGACGCCTCGGTGTGGAATGGTCTGTGCGAGCGCTTCGACGAGATCGTGGTCGACGCCAAGCCGGCGTTCGGCCTGGTCGCCGCGGCCCGCGCCAGCGGCGTGATCGTAGTGGTCGAAGCCGAAGTCACGCGCGCTTCGGCGATCCGCAAGCTGCTCGACGATCTCGCCGCGGTCAACGCCCAAGTGTTCGGCTCCATCCTCAACAAACATCGCTCTCATCTGCCACGCGCCTTGCATGATCGACTCTGAATCCAGGCCGGCGGGCACACCGCCGGGCAATCTGGTCACGCCGCGCCCGGACCCGCTCGAAGCCGACGCCGCCCAGGCTGCGGCAAGGCTGCGGATCGCGGTGCTGTTGCCGGCGGATCGTCATCGCGCCTGGCAGAAGCTGGCGCGCGCCGCCCTCGGCAGCATTCCCGGCGTGCAGGTCGACGTGCGCCGTGTCCGCGTGGCGGATTGTTATCGGCCGGATTGGAACCGACTCGAACGCGCGACCGCGATGCTGGCCGAGACGCCGGCACCCTCGGCGGACCTGCAATCGCCCGGCGATTCGTGCTGGGACGCGGTGATCGACCTGGCCGGCATCGATCCGGGTGCGGGCGATCAATGGCGGGCCTGGCGCGCCGCCAGTCGGCATGGCGTGTGGCAGCCGCTGGATGCGCAGGGCATCCATCTCGCCGCGGCCTGGCCCTGTCATGCGGCGATCAGCGCCGGTCTCGGCGGCGAACTGTTGCTGGTGCGCGACGGCGCCAGCGTGCTCGATGCCGTGCGCTTTTTCGCCGACCCGGACTATCCGCGTTCGTTCGAGCGCATCTATGGCGAAGTGGCGACCCTGCTGCGCGGCGCGGTGCAGGAACTGATCGTCGGCGAGGCATTGCCCACGACGACGGCATTCGCACCGCAGCCTGCGCCGACGCCGTTGCGGCGAGCGGTGCGGGGCTTGCGCGGCAAGGCCTTGGCCTGGCGGCGCCGGCTGGTGGCGCGTTGGCTCAGCGAAAGCTGGATGATCGGGGTGATCGATGCGCCGATCCACGAGCTGATCCAGACGCCGCTGGCCTCGAAGGTCCGCTGGCTCGGCCGACGCGGCTCGACCCACTACCGCGCCGACCCCTTCGGCATTCCCGGCGACCGCCATCGTCTGTATTGCGAGGTCTACGACTATCGCGACGGCCTCGGCCGCATCGAGGCGATCGAACTCGATCGCGGCGACCGCATCGTACAGGCCGGGCCGGCCCGGCTGCAGTTGCCGATGCACCTGTCCTATCCCTATCTGTTCGAGCACGACGGCGGCCTGTACGCGATCCCGGAAACCTCGGCGAGCCGCCGTTGCGAGCTGTACCGGATCGAGGCCGACGGCGAATGGCGGCCGGTGGCGGTGTTGCTGGACGGTGTCGCCGCCGCCGATGCCAGTTTGTTTCGGCACGAGGGCCTGTTCTGGCTGGCCTATACCGATCTCGGCCTGGGCGCCTTCGACAATCTGTGTCTGAGTTATGCCGCTGACCTAAGCGGGCCGTGGCATCCGCATGCGTTGCATCCGGTCAAGCTCGATCATTGCAGTTCGCGCCCGGCCGGCACGCCGTTCGTGCACGGCGGCGCGCTGTATCGGCCGGCGCAGGACTGCAGCGCGGGCTACGGTGCGGCCATCGCGATCAACCGCATCGAGGTGTGTACGCCGCAGCGTTATCGCGAACAAGTGGTGCGCCGTTGCCGTCCCGATCCGCGCGGGCCGAATCCGCATGGCTTGCACACCGTCTCGTCCTGGGGCGAACGCACTCTCGTCGACGGCAAGCGTTACGTGTTCAATCTGCACGAACTCGGCCGCAAGCTGCGTTACCGCGGTCGGCGTTCGCCGGGCGGAGCCGGCGAATGACCCCGCACGCTGCCGGCGCCTCGCGCATGCGCACCGCGCTGCTGTATCTGCCCCAGCTCAAGGTCGGCGGCGCCGAGATCTCGCTGTTGCGCCTGGCCCAGGGCCTGCGCACGCGCGGCATGGAGACGGCCTTCGTCGTCCATCGCGCCGACACCGAGGCGAGGGCGCTGGCCGGCGATATCGAGCTGGTCTCGCTCGACGCCGATCGCACTGTGTCGGCGGCGACCCGGCTGGCTCGACTGTTGCGCCGGCGCCGTCCCGACGTACTGGTATCGGCCTTGACTCATAGCAATATCGTCGCTGCGGTCGCGGCGCGATGGGCGGGCGGGGCGACCCGGGTCGTGCTGACCGAGCATGCGCCGGTGTCGTCGATGCGGCAGCTCGATCCTTCTGCGCGTTATCGCGCGACCCTGCGTCTGATGCCCTGGGCGTATCGCCTCGCCGACGCCGTGGTTGCGGTCTCGCAGGGCGTGCGCGACGACTTCGCGCCGCGCCTGGCCAAGGGCACGCGGGCTCGGCTCGAAGTCATTCCCAATCCGGTGTTGCGCCGCGACTGGAACTCGCTCGCCCACGAGGCGATCGACGACCCCTGGTTCGGCGCCGATGCCGCCCCGCTGGTGCTGTCGGTCGGGCGTCTGAGCCCGGAAAAGAATTTCGCCGGCCTGATCCGCGCCTTCGCCGGCGTGCGCATGCCGATGCAGACACGCCTGGCGATCATCGGCGAAGGACCGGAGCGGTCGGCCTTGCAGGCCTTGATCGACGAACTCGGCCTGGGCCAGCGGGTGCGCCTGCTCGGCCAGCGCGCCAATCCCTATGCCTATATGCGGCAGGCGCGCGTGTTCGTGCTGGCTTCGTTGTTCGAAGGTTTCGGCAACGTACTCATCGAGGCAATGGCCTGCGGCACGCCGGTGATCAGCAGCGACTGCCCGGTCGGGCCGCGCGAGATTCTCGGCGACGGCCGCTATGGCGACCTGGTCGCGGTCGGCGACGTTTCGGCGATGACTGCGGCCATCGAAAGCCGCTTGCAACGCCCGGGCGATCAGGCCGAGGCGACGCGGCGGGCCCTGGAGTTCACCGTCGAACGCAGCGTCGAGGAATACCTCGCCTTGTTCGCGCGGATCGCCCCGAGCGGTTCGGCTTAAGACGCGGCCTTGCGCCCGGCGCGTGCGCGGGTCCAGACATCGCGGGCTTGTGCCAGCCCGCGGTGCAGGCGCGGATGCGCATGCGACCATTGCTTGAGGCGATGGCGAAGCCCGATCCACAGGGTATGCGGACGGCCCTTCCACGACAGCGGCACCGCCAGATCGGACAAGTCCAGTTGCTCGGGCATGAAGCCCTTTTTGTAGGCGTAATCGCCGATGGTGAAATCGAAACGGCGCACGCCCTGCGCATGCAGGGCGGCCATGGTGCGTTCGATGATCAGCCGGCCGGGCGAGCAACTGCGCCATTCGCCGGCGGCGCTGCCGATGCGGATCATCGCGTACTCGCCGCCGCGACGCAGGCCGAGCAGGGCGGCCACGACTTCGTCGCCGGCCATCAGCGCGGTCAGCACCACCTCGCCGCTGGCAAGGCCTTCGTCGACCAGCTTGCGATAGAAATCGCGATACCCAGGCTCATCGAGGATATAGGCCCAGCCCTTACCGGAGATCGCGCTGCGTTGCTGTTGTTCCAATGCGTCCATGACCCGCTGCGCCTGGACGGCGTCGGACACTTGCTCGAAACGTGCGTCAGGGTGACGGGTGAACACCCGCCAGGAACGTTCCAGTTCCTTGCGATGGGTTTTTTCGCGGCTGAAGCGCCAGGCATCGAAGTCGTCGCCGACCGTGGCCGGGTTGCCGAACAAGGCCGATGCGCGCACCCCGGGCAGATGCAGCAGCGGGTTGGCGCGCGCGCCGACGGTTTCGGGCATTTTCTCGATCGCCAGCAGATCGGCGTGCGGCAAGGCCTTGCGCAGGGCGGCGAACATCGCGCGGACCTGCGTCGCATCGTCGGGGCAAGCGGGCATCAGCAGCGGCGCGGCATAGTCGCTGACGCCGAGATCGGCGAGCCCGATCCGCTGCAGGCCGTCGCGATGTTCGGCGACCAGGGGCAGGGCCATCAGCACGCATCCGTCGCTGCGCCGCGCGATGCTGGCCAGCAACGGTCTGCGCCCGGCCTGCGCACCGAGGGTGGCGTACCAAGTCGACAGCCAGCGCTCGCTCTGGAACACGGTGATCGCGGCGCCGTCGTCGATCCATTCGCGCCAGCGCTGTAGCGCGGTCGCCACATCGGTCTCGATCGTCGCGACATAGTCTTGCCTCGCCCGACGAACCGCTTGCGCACTCGCCGTCACCGTGCCGGCTCCGCCAGATCGACGATGCGGCCGGGCACTTCGGCATCGAGCCGGAAATCGACCGGCCGCGCGGTACGCCGCAAGGCATCCAGGCGCCCGCTGCGGCGCCACGCCGCCTGCAGCGCGGCCTTGGCATAGAACGACGGCCCGCTGAGTTTGCGCGTATGCGGCGTATAGCCCAGATGCCGGCGCAGGATGGCATTGGCGAGGTTGATCATGTGATTGCGGCGGATCTCCTCGGTCCAGTACTCCAGAGTCATGGAGATGTTGAGGCAGTCGTGGTTCTCGATCCGGTGCGGAGAATTCAGCGGCCAGAACAGGCCTTGCCCGGGTTCCAGGTCGAACACCGCAGCCTGCGCATCGAAAGCCGGGTCGTAGTGCAGGCCGACTTCGAGCTGGCTCAGGGCGATGTTTTCCAGGCCCTCTGCACTCAGGAAGGGCAGGCGCGGCGGGTAGACGTAGATGCGTTTGCGGCCGTGCAGCTGCAACAGGCCCTGGCCGGGCAGGTCGGCGTGGTAATACACCTGCGCGCCGGGCGAGGACACCAGCAAGCCCACGCGGTGGTCGTAACTCGACAGCGGCGGCGACAACGTGCCGGCCTCGCCGAACAGGCCCATCAGCACTTCGAGGCAGTGCGGTTCCAGGTCCTGGCCGTTGCGCAGGTTCAGCCACAGGCGGCCGCGTTCGATCGCCTCGAGCACGCGCTCGCCGTCGAGCCCGCCGAACTCGCCTTCGCGCCAGACCCGCTTGCCGTTCGCGCCTTGTTCGCCCATGTGCACGATCGAGTAATGACGGCGCGGATAACGCTCGATGGTGCGGGCGATGGCCTCGCGGCTGAAACGCGGGTCGAGGTGCAGGCGGTGCTCGAACAGCAGCGGCGCGGCTTGCCATTGCGCCGGCGACTGCGGGCCGAGATTGCTCAAGGGATGCGTGGTGGGTTCGAGCATGACGGCGTTCCGCTAAGGGGAGTTGGGACGAAGCGCGCTGCGCAACTGGCCGAGCTGGCCGCGATAGGTCAGCGCGAGCGCTGCGGCATACACCGTCGCACCGAGTGCGACGGCGGCGATGAGTGGGGCCCAGCCGGCGAGCGGTGGCAAGGCCGACAGGCTTGCGGCCATGACTGCGCTCGCCAGCGCGATGCGGGCCAGGTGAGCGATGGGCATCGGCATGCCGAGTTTGCGCACCGCGATGACGAACGAGACCAGCGCGCCGACGCTCACCGCGGCGAGCGCGCCGGCGGCGGCGCCGACCAGGCCCATCGTGCGCAGGCCGATGGCGGCGGCGGCAAGGAACAGGGCGGTTTCGATCACGTCGATCGCCAGCGTCCAAGCTGTCTTCTGCGCGAGCAGGAAGGGTTGGTTGGCGAAGTGGCTGCGCAGGTTCTTGATCAGCCCGGCCAGGGTCGCGAGCGGCAGGATGCTCAAGGTCGTCGCGATGTACGGCGCCGAGACCGCGGCACGCGACAGCGGCTCGGCGAGCAGGATCAGGCCGGCTGCGGTCGGCACCAGCACCGAGCAGAGCAGGGCGCCGTTGAGGGCGACCTGTTCCAGCGCCCGGTGCTTCTCGCCCTGGGCTTCCAGGCGCAAGGCGATCGGGAACGCGGCGGCGGTGACCAGCATCGCCGCGAATGCGCAGGCGCGTTGTCCCAGTGTCCAGCCGACCGAGAACAGGCCGACCGCTGCGAGGCCCATGCCGTGTTCGACGACGAAGCGAATGCCGTTGCCGGGCACCCACGCGAGCACGCCGCTGATCGCCAAAGGCAAACCGTAGAGGCAGATCCGGCGCCAGGTAGCCCGGTCCGGCTTGCGTAATTGCAGGCGCATGCGCAGGCGCGACACCGCGTACAACAAGGACAGGCTTTGCGCGATCGCGTAAGAGGCCAGCACTTCGAGCGGGCCGATCTGGGCCGGGCCATTCGCCGCCAGGCTGGCCCAGGTCCAGCCGATCGCCAGGCCGGCGACCGGGCCGATGCTCTGCAAAGCGGTGTAGACGCCGATGGCATCGGCGACCTTGGCGCGCTCGGCCAGGTGCGTGCAGTAGGAACGCGTCAAGGTGAACACGAACAACGTCGTCCACAGAGCCGGCGACGGCCAGTCGTGCGAGACATAACGCAGCAGGATCAGCAGCACCGCCGCCTGCAGCACGCCGTTGGCGAAGAACACCCAGCTCTCGATCACGTCCATGCGCTCGCGCAGGAGCGCATCGGCGCCGGGCAGGAAACGCAGCAGGAAATACGACCAGAAGGCCAGGAACAGCAGATACACCGCTTCCTGCATCGCCAGGGCCAGGGTGAACAGGCCGAACTCGTTCGGATCGAGCCAATGCGTCCACAACACGATCGCCGCCAACTGCGCGAGCGGACCGAGCAGTTGTGCGGGCAGGTACAGCAGGGTCTGGCGAATCAGCACGACGCGTCCTTGCAGGCTGTGACCACAGCAGCCGCGCACCGGAATCGCGCGAGCTTCGAGGCCGGCCGATTCGATTCCTTATCCGACCAGTTCATTCATAAATCTGAAGATAATTAAGTGATTTGCATCACAGTTTTAGTCCGACGCATACTCCCACGGCATGCTCGGAGCCACAAGGGCAGGCCAGGAAAAACCTTCAGTTTCCAGAGGCTTTCGTGACTCATCCCGCAAGCGTCGCACCGGTTCCGCTCACTGTTTCCTCACACGATTCCTGTCACGTCCTGGTCTGCGGCGGCGCCGGTTATATCGGTGCGCACGCCGCTTACGCGCTCGCGCATCAAGGCTTCGAAGTCAGCGTGCTCGACAACCTCAGCACCGGTCATCGCGAGGCCTTGCGCTGGGGCCGCTGGATTGCCGCCGACTTGTTGAAACCGGAAACGCTGGATGCCGCGTTCGAGCGTCCGGTCGATGCGGTGATGCATTTCGCCGCGCGCTCGCTGGTCGGCGAATCGGTCGCCGCGCCGTACGACTACTACCGGCACAACGTGGTCGGCAGCCTCAATCTGTTGCAGGCGATGCAGCGTCATGGCGTCGGTCGCCTGGTGTTTTCGTCGACGGCCGCGGTCTATGGCGAGCCGGACTCGGTATCGATCGACGAGGCGCATCGGACCGACCCGATCAATCCTTACGGCGCCAGCAAGCTCATGGTCGAGCGCATGCTCGCCGACGCCGCGCAGGCCTACGGCTTGCGTTCGGTGTCGCTGCGTTATTTCAACGCCGCCGGCGCCGCGGCCCATGCCGGCATCGGCGAATCGCATTATCCGGAAACCCATCTGATCCCCAACGTGTTGCGCGCGGCCCTCGGCGAAGCGCAGGCGCTGCAGGTGTTCGGCAACGACTACGACACCGTCGACGGTACCTGCGTGCGCGACTACATCCACGTGATCGACCTCGCCGACGCGCACATCCGCGCCTTGCGTTGGCTCGACAGCACGCCGGGCGCGCATCGCTTCAATCTCGGCAACGGCCAGGGCTTCAGCGTGCTGCAGGTGATACGCGCGGCCGAGGCCATCGCCGGCCGCCGCATCCCTTACTCGCTGGCGCCCCGCAGAGCCGGCGACCCGCCGGTGCTGGTCGCGGCCAGCGATGCGGCGAGATCGCTACTGGGTTGGGCCCCGCGTTATACCCGCCTGGAAGACATCATCGACAGCGCCTGGCAATGGCATAGCGCGCCGGCATTCTGAGCGGCGCAGCGCATCGGGAACGACCGCGACGACGCGATCGTCGCAGCGGCGCGATCGCCGCAGGTGGCTTCAGCCCGGCTGCGACCAGCCGATGCTGCCGAAGTTGAATGCCGACACGTCCTTCAAGGCGACACGGCAGAACACGCCGCGGTCGGACGGAAACGCCTGTTGCGTTCCGGGGGTGTAGTAGGTCGCGTCCTTCAGATGAAGGTACAGCGGCGGGCCGGGCCGGGGCGCGCCTTCTTCACTGGAAGCTCTCGCGGCCAGGCCTTCGACCGCTTCGTGGATGCGCGCGGTGATCGGGTGGTGCTGGGCGTAGCGCTTGAAGCTGACGACCGTGCCCGAGATCAGCACCCCGGCCACCAGCAAGGTCACCTGCAGTTCGGGCGCTCCGTCCTGGCTCGCGGTATCGGCCACCACTTCGAGCACGATGTCGCGGGTTCCGAAATCCGCAAGCACGCTGCTGCCCGCGCCACTGCCCTGGGTCATGCCGTTCTCCTCTTAGCCAACTGTCGCGCCGATCGGGCGCATCGATTCGATGCGGCCGTCGCGGCCGCCTAAACGGGGTACGCGAATCGTCCGCGCAAACGGCCAAACGACCCGCGAGCGAGCCTGGATTGACCTGGCGCGGCGCCCAGTGAGGCTCCTGCCGGTACGGCCTAGGATGCGGGCCAGGGCGGCGGCGAAAGCCATAAGTCCGGCGGCGCCCAGGGCGCCCAACCGCTTCGATCCGACATTGTTTAGACGCTGGCTCGCTTACGTAATTAAGCGAAGTTAATCACCTGAACGGTGCGAATACGCGATTTTCACGTCGCTTTGATCAAAATGTGATTTGAATCACATTGACGGTCATCTGCCGGCTCGCGGTTTGCAGCGGCCGATCGCTGCCGCTCCATGCCGACCGCTCGAGGTCGGCGCTCCCACCGCCGAATCGCTTCCACAGCCGTCCGCCCGAAGACGTCGCTGCGAGGGACCGCGTCCGGCCGTCGCTACTCTCAATCTCGAACAGACTCATGAAAAGAACTACGGACGGTCGCCATTCGCACACGCACACCGGGAGCAAGAACCAACCCACCAAGCCGATCGCCGCAGCCGCCTTGCTCTGTCTCGGCCTGTGCGCGGCGCTGCCGGCAGCGGCGCAGTTCAAGGTCAACAGCAGTTTCCGCAACAGCACCGAGCCGGGCTGGACGATCACCGGCACCGACAACCTCGGCACGAACGACAGCGGCATTCTCACCGGCGGCTACGGCGCGATTCCGAACGGCGTCAACGACAGCAATGGCAACGGCTGGCTGCGCCTGACCACCAATCTGGGCGGGCAATCGGGTCGCGCGCTCTACAGCGGCGGCACGGTCTCGCCGCAGTTCGGCATCATCGTCGAATTCGATTACGTCAGTTGGGGCGGCACCGGCGCCGATGGGCTCAGCGTATTTCTCTACGACGCCAACGGCACCATGGCCGGCGCGCTCGCCGGCGCTTCGCTCGGTTACTGCAAAGGCAACGGCGCCTACCTCGGCATCGGCCTGGACGAATTCGGCAACTTCTCCAGCGCCGGCGCCTCCGGCGGCTGCTCGGGCGGCGGCGGTCCCGGCTCGACGCCCGACAGCGTCGTCGTGCGCGGCCCGGCCTCGACCAACAACATCTACATCGGCGGCGCCACTGTCGCCAGCGGTGTCGATTCCCCGGGGGTGTTGGCGCGTCCCACGCCGAACCGCGTGCGTTACTTCCTGGTGCCCAACGGCTCGGGCGGCTACCGCATTTCGGTGGCCTACGGCGCCGCCGGCGCGGCGCCGACCACGGTGGTGAACGCGTTGGATTTCCTGCACGTCGCGCCGACCCAGTTGCGCATCGGCATCGCCGGCTCTACCGGCGGTTCGACCAACATCCACGAGGTGCGCAATCTGGCGATCTCGACCCCGGCGGATATCGCGGTGACCAAGACCGTATCGGCGGCCTCGATCCTGCGCGGGCAACCGGTGACCTACACGGTCACCGTACGCAACAACGACATCAACGCCAACGACCCCGGCGATCAATCGCCGAACATCGATGCGAGCAACGCGCCCGACATCAACGACGCCTTGCCGGCGCAGTTGACCGGCAAATCGTGGACCTGCTCGGCCAGCGTCGGTTCGACCTGTCCTGCCGCGAGCGGCACCGGCAACCTCGCGGTCGCCGGCGGTTACACGCTGGCCAAGGGCGGGGCGCTGACCTTCACCCTGACCGGCACCGTCGCCACCACGGCGACCTGCGGCGCCACCGTCGCCAACACCGCCACGGCCGATTTCTCGGCCACCGACGGCTTCTCCGACATCAACACCGCCAACAACTCGGCGAGCGTGAATTTCACCGTCGCCTGTCCGACCCTGCAGGTGCAGAAGATCAGCAACGGCGGCATCGGCACCTTCAACTTCAGCGGCGACAACGGCATCCAGGCCCACGACATCGTCACCGCGACGGCGGGCACCGCGGCCGCCGGCGCGACCCAGACGCTCAGCGCGGCCGGCGCGGCGACCACGGTCACCGAATCCGATCCGCCGGCTGGCTTCTCGTTGACGGGGATCGCATGCACCGGGCTGGGCGTCGGCGGCGTGGCGACGCCGAACCTGGCGACGCGCTCGGTCTTGCTCGATGCGGCCGCCACTCGCACCGTCGGTCCGATCGTGTGCACCTTCAGCAACAGCAAACAGCCGGTCCTGCGCTTGCAGAAAGCGCTGCCGCTCGGCCGCTTCTCCGTTTCCGATCAGTTCGCCTTGAGCATCTCCGGCCCGGGTGGGCCCGCCGTCGCGACCACCACCGGTGTGACCAACACCCCTGCCGAAATCGCGAGCTTGAACCCGGCAACGATCGGTGGCGTTTATGTCCTCAGCGAGACCAGCGCGGGCGGCGCGAATCTGGCCAATTACGCGGCGGGCTATTCCTGCAGCAACGCCTTGGCCGGTGGGCAAACGCCGAGCGGCAGCGGCGCCAGTTTCAACCTGACCGCGGTCGCCGGCGACGATCTGACCTGCACCTTCAGCAACACGCGCAATCCGCTCGCCGATCTGAGCATCACCAAGACCAACACGCCCGGCATCAACGGCGATGTCGACCAGACTAACGACACGCTGACCCGCGGCGCGACGACGGTGTACACGATCCGAGTGGTCAACCACGGTCCCGACGGCGTGACCGGTGCGGTGCTGCGCGACCCGATCGCCGGGCGCAGCGGCCTGAGCTGCAATACGCCGCCGACCTGCAGCGGTGCGGCTTGTCCGGCCGGCCCCTTGAGCGTGGCGCAGTTGGACAGCGGCGTGACCCTGGGCGCGCTCGCCAACGGCGCGGCGGTGGTGGTGAGCTTGAGCTGCGTGGTGAACTGAAGCCTCGCGATCGGTCGCGAAGCCCGATCGCCCCCGCCCGAGCAAGCCCCGCCCCGAGCAAGCCCCGAGGCTCCGATGCAGCGTTCCGCCGCGAACGCTTCTGCTTTCGACGGACGCATGCGATAACCGATCCAACGTATCGTTTCGGAGTCGTGCATGCCCGCCATCCCCACCGTCGTCGCCGTGAGCGACGGCGCGCCGTATCAGGTCCGTCTCAGCGACGATCTCGAGCATCATTGGTTCGCCGACGAACCGGCCGAGCAGGGCGGCGCCGACAGCGGCCCGCCGCCGGAGCGCCTGTTGTTGTCCAGCCTCGGCGCCTGCACCGCGATCACCTTGCGCATGTATGCGGCGCGCAAGCAGTGGCCGCTCAGCGCGGTCGAAGTGGAACTCAGCTTCAACCCCGACGGCAAGCCGGCCGAGGGCACCGACATCCGCCGCCGCATCATGTTGAGCGGCGAACTCAGCGACGAGCAGCGCGAACGCCTGTTGCAGATCGCCAATGCCTGCCCGATCCACAAAGTACTGACCGGCGAAGTGCGGATCGCGACCGCGTTGGCCGCGCCGGCCGCCTGAGGCGAAGCAGGCGGCCAGGCTTGCGATCCGCATGCCTGACGAGAAGTAAGCCGCGCCGGAACCCCGGCGCGGCGCTTGCGATCAGGACTTGAGGAAGTCCAGCAGGTCCTGGTTGAGTTTTTCCTTGTGGGTGTCGGTCAAACCGTGCGGAGCGCCGGGATAGACCACCAGCTTGCTGTTCTTGACCAGCTTGGCCGAGGCGCGCGCCGCCGCGTCGATCGGCACGACCTGGTCGTCGTCGCCGTGCAGGATCAGGGTGGGCACGTCGAACTTCTTCAGGTCTTCGGTGAAGTCGGTTTCCGAGAACGCCTTGATGCTGTCGAAGGTGTTCTTGTGGCCGCCCTGCATGCCCTGGACCCAGAACGAATCGATCATGCCCTGCGACTTCTTCGCGCCGGGACGGTTGAAGCCGAAGAACGGGCCGCCGGCGAGGTCCTGGTACAACTGCGAGCGGTCGGCGATCGAGCCTGCGCGCAGACCGTCGAAGACGTCCTTCGGCAGACCGCCGGGGTTGGCATCGGTCTTGAGCATCAGCGGCGGCACCGCCGAGATCAGGCCGGCCTTCTTGACCCGCTTGGTGCCGTGACGGCCGATGTAGCGCGCGACTTCGCCGCCGCCGGTGGAGAAACCGAACAGGCTCGCGCCCTGGATGTCGAGATGTTCGAGCAACTGCGCCAGGTCGTCGGCGTAGTGGTCCATGTCGTTGCCGTCCCAGGGCTGGCTGGAACGGCCGTGGCCGCGGCGGTCGTGGGCGATGGTGCGGTAGCCGTGTTCGGCCAGGAACAGCATTTGCGCTTCCCAGCTGTCGGCGCTGAGCGGCCAGCCGTGGCTGAAGACCACCGGCTCGCCGTCGCGCGGGCCCCAGTCCTTGTAATAGATCTGCACGCCGTCTTTGGTGGTGAAAGTGCCCATGGTGTCGCTCCTGTGCGGTGGGGAAGAAGGGAGAGTGTGGTCGATGCGGGCGACACCGGCGTTGACCGGTGTCGCAGGGAGTCGTTTTGAACGCGTAGCGTCAACTGCGAAAGCCGAGATCAGGGCGCGGTGTCGACGAGGACCAACTCGGCATCGTCGATGGCGACGACGCGGATAGCGCCCTCGTTGCGGATCGCCGCGCCGTCGCGAGCCTGCAAACGCACGCCGTTGACCTCGACGCTGCCCTTGGCCGGCACCAGATAGCCATAGCGGTCGTCGGCGAAGACGTATTCGGCCGATTCGCCGGCAGCAAGGGTCAGGCCGAGCACGCGCGCATCGGCGCGGATCGGCAAGGTGTCTTCGTCGCCGTCGATGCCGCTGGCCAGGGTGACGAAATGGCCGGCGCGGTCGCCCTTGGGGAAAGGCTTGCTGCCCCAGGTCGGCGCGCCGCCGCGCTGATCGGGAATGATCCAGATCTGGAAGATGCGGGTGGTGTCGGATTCGAGGTTGTATTCGGCGTGCTGGATGCCGGTGCCCGCGCTCATCACCTGGACGTCGCCGGCTTCGGTGCGGCCGCGGTTGCCGAGGTTGTCCTGGTGGGTGATCGCACCGTCGCGGACGTAGGTGATGATCTCCATGTCGGCGTGCGAATGCGGCGGGAAGCCGGTGTTGGCCTGGATGGTGTCGTCGTTCCAGACCCGCAGCGCGCCCCAGCCCATGCGCTCGGGATCGCGGTAGCCGGAGAAGGAGAAGTGATGCTTGGCGTCGAGCCAGCCGTGGTCGGCGCCGCCGAGGCTGTCGTAGGGGCGAAGTTCGATCATGTCCGTGTCCTCGTGGTTGAGTGCCGTGTGGCTTGAGGAGAACGATAGGCCGATGCGATCAGGTTTAGAATGGAACCAATGGAAAACCATTCTTTCCAAAATTGATATGGACGCCCGCCATGCAGAAACTGCCCGACCTGGAGGCCTGGGCGATCTTCGCCAAGGTCGCCGAAACCGGATCCTTCGCACGCACCGCCGGCGAGTTCGGCCTGTCGCAGGCGACCGTGTCCAAGGCGATCACCCGCCTGGAGACGCGGCTGAAGACGGTGTTGTTCCATCGCACCTCGCGCAAGATGTCGCTGACCGAGAGCGGGCGCGGCGCGCTGGAACGCGCCAGCCGCATCCTCGCCGAGGGCGAAGCGGTCGAGGCCGAAATCACCGCCCAGGCCGCGAGCCCGCGCGGGCAGGTGCGCATCGCCGCGCCGATGTCGTTCGGCATCGCTCACCTGTCGCCGCTGCTGCCCGAATTCATGGCGCGCTATCCCGACATCGCCCTGGAGATCGTGTTCGACGATGGCGTCACCGACCTCATCGGCGGTGGCTACGATCTGGCCCTGCGGATTTCGACCCTGGCCGATTCGAGCCTGCTGGCGCGGCGGTTGTGCGGCGTGCGCATCCTGTTGGTGGGGTCGCCGGCCTATCTGGAACGACGCGGACGGCCGAAGCATCCGCGGCAGCTGGCCGATCACGACGCGCTGTTCTACACCTATTCGCGTTTCGGCAACGCTTGGCGTTTCAGCCACAAGCGCCACGGCGATTTCTCGATCAGCGTGGCGACGCCGTTGCGGGTCAACAATGCCGAGGCCTTGAACCCGGCCTTGCTCGCGGGGCAGGGGCTGGCCTTGCAACCCGAGTTCCTGGTCTGGCGCGAACTGCGCAACGGCAAGCTCGAAGTGGTGATGCCGGAGTGGGCGCCGCCGCCGATCGCCCTGCACGTCGTCACGCCGCCGGGCCGGATCCGCCCGGCGCGCGTGCAGGTGTTGATCGATTACCTGGTGCGTAAGTTCGAGAAGGCGCCGTGGGCGGACCCGCAGGAACGTTAGGACTAGGCTTGCGTCGACGGGGAGGCGGCGCCGACGGGCGGTGCGGGCGTGAGCAGGCAGGTGTGGCACCTTCGGTCGAAGCGGGCATCGAGACACATAAACGGAGTCGCCGGTGACTTCGGCCGACATGCGTCAACCGGCGTTCGGCCCTGCGACACGCCTCGATCGAGACCGGGAAACGGGCGGGAGCGAGACAAGGACGACCGTTCATCCTCGATGACCGGTTGTTTACTCCGCTGTGCCTTTGCGCAAAAAGCACACCGAATGAAGTAAATCGACTAAGAAAAGGCACCTCGTGATTGAGAGGGGCGAAAAACTGAGATATAAGTCACAGAAGTGCCGGTGGCCTGGACGCCTGGGCAAGTCACCAATCGAGAGTCGCTGCCCCTTGGGGCTCCGTGGCAGCGCTGTCCTGAAGCGCACGTATCGAGCTGCAAGATTGTCGCTCGACGCCGACTCACTGATTGGCCTGTGCAATGAGGGGGTGCCGTTTGTTCAACCATCGTCGTCGATGCCCGTCCGCCAGTACACGCGGTGGGCGCCTGTATGCCTGCCGTGCGGCCTTGGTATTGCTGCCGCTGCTGGCGTTTCCGGCAACTGCGCAGATCCAGCGCAGTTTCCTCAATCTTGGCTTCGAAGAGCCCATCTTGGTACCGGCGGGCTGCTTCAAGCAAACCGTGGATTCGCGAGTAACGGGCTGGACCACGACTCACTTCAGCGCCACATCCAACGGCAACTGCACCAGCCCGCCAAGCGACGAAACAGGACCTTTGATCGAACTGTGGAGCAACGGCTTTTCCGGAGTGCCGTCGCGGGCCGGCAGCAATTTCGCCGAACTCAATGCTCAGACGCCCTCGCGCTTGTTTCAGCGCGTATGCCTGGTCACCGGAGAGCAGGTGCAGTGGCGGCTGAGCCACCGTGCCAGATCCCCGGGCGGCACCGGCATCGACGTGATGGCGTTCAACATCGATGCCACGGTCAACCAGATCGGCCGCTTCGCGACCAACACCAGCGGTGGCGGCACCGTGCAGGCCTGCGGCGGCGGTCTGATCGGCAGCGCGAGTTGCGCCGCGCCGACGACGACCAATACCTGGGCCGACTACACCGGCACCTTCACCTGGGCAGGCACCTCCGGCATCCACGATTTCGGCTTCGAGGCCATCAGCACCTCGACCGGCGACAGCACCGTCGGCAACTTCCTCGACGAGATCCAGATCTTCCTGACCCCCTACCTGGAGTTCAAAACCGCGACCACATCGGGAACGGAATCCGTCACCACCGGCGGCGGCCCGCTCATTGCAGTTTCCGGCTCTCTCGCCGCACCGGTGAATGTAACCATCCAGGTCACGGCAGCGAGCACAGCGACGCTCGGCAGCGACTACACCACGCCGTCGGGCACCAACACTTTCACCATGACGATCCCGGCCGGCGACTACGACGGCAACGTCGGCAGCCAGTTCCCGACCGGCATCGTCATCGTCAACGACACCGTCGTCGAGAACAACGAACTGATCGTGATGACGGTGCAGCCGAATCCCGCGGCCTACACCATCGCCAGCACGTCCACCTGCGGCCCGCCGTTCGTGCAGACCTCGACCTACACCGTCCTCGACAACGACGTCGACACGCGCACGACCAAGACGGTGAGCAACGCCAGCCCCGCAGCCGGCGGCAGCACGGTGTTCACCGTGACCTACCAGAACAACACCGCGCGCCCGACCGTGGGCACGGGCAGCGATCTGAACGTGCACGACGCTCAGGTGACGATCGCCGATGCGCTGCCGGCCGGTTTCACCGCGTTCTCGTGGACCTGCGCCGCCAGCGGCACACCCACTCCCGTGTGTCCGGCCGCCAGCGGCACCGGCGCTATCGCCGCGACCGCGACCTTGCCGGCCGGCAACGCGGCCGCGGGCGGCACCCTGACCTATACGATCACCGGCACGCTCGACCCGGCGCAGTGCGCGGCAACCACCAACACCAGCACGGTCGCGGTGATCGCGCCAATGGAGGAGGGCACCAGCGCGCAGGCCTTGTTCGTCACGCCAGCGCCGGGCGGCACCGCCAACAACACCGCGACGGCGGTGGTGGACCCGGGTTGCCTGACCCTGAGCAAGACCACCAGTCCGGCCGCGGCTGCGACCTTCGGCTTCGCCCTGACCAATACCGCGCTGACCGCCGCGACGGTGAGCACGCCGGCATCGGGCGCGGCGCAGGTCGACGGCAACGCCGCCGCAGGCGTGCAACCGTTCGGCATCGTTGCGCCGGGCACGGCGATCACGATCCAGGAGAACGCGCTGCCGGCGATTTACCAACTCGGCAGCGCAACCTGCAGCAACGGCACAGCTAACGTCGGCAGTCTGAGCGGCACCACCTTCACCATTCCCTCCACCGACGTGGTGGCCGGCACCGACTTCACCTGCAGCTTCACCAATACGCGCAAGACCGCGTCGGTGGCGTTGGCCAAGACCTGGGGCGGCGCGGTCGTCAACGACAGTGCAAACCTGAGCGCGACCGGCGGTGTGGCGAACCCGACGCTGACGTCGGTCGCCAACAGCGCGAACGAAACCGACACCGGTGCGGCGGTGGTGGTCGACACCGGCACTGTGTTCACCCTGTCCGAGATACTGGGTGCCGGCAACATCGGCCTGTATAACCCGAGCGCCTGGGCCTGCACCGGCACCGGCGGCCTGTCGGGCAATTCGCTGACCGTCGGCGACAACGACACCGCGATCGTCTGCACGATCACCAATACGCGCCGGCAGGCCGACCTGCGCATCACCAAGACCAACACGCCGGGCATCAACAACGACATCGACCAGGCCAACGACACGGTCACGCGAGGAGCGACCACGACCTATACCGTGGTGGTGACCAACGTAGGCCCGGACGCGGTGGTCGGAGCGCTGGTCAGCGACACGGCCGGCCCTGGCATCGTCTGTCCGGCGGGTAACGTGGTGACCTGCACCGGGCCGGCGGGCGCGTGCCCGGCAGGGCCGTTGACCTTCGGCGCGCTGTCGGCCGGGGTGACGCTCGGCACCCTGTCCGCGGCGCCCGGCAGCAATCAGGTCACTTTCGTGTTCCAGTGCAACGTGCCCTAGTCGCCGGCGCGGCCTGCGCGTCCCGGCCAGAGCCGGGTCGCCGGGCGGGCGTCACGAGATCTCGCCAGCCAACTGAAGTGCTTGCACGCAGGTTTTTGCGCGATGGGTTCGTATCCGAGTTGGTGCGCGGGTCGTGGCGTTATTGGCCGAATGAGGCCGCCGCCGCTCAGGCGCGATCGACTTCCAGCGCAGCCGATGCCTCCGCCCGCGCTCGCCGCGCCGACAGCAGCATCTGCACAGCGGCGTACAGCGTCACCGCCAGCACCAGCCAACGCAGCCATTCCAACGGCAGCGATTTGACCAGGAAGGCCGCGATCAAGACCCCGGGAATGCCGCCCAAGGTCAGGCCCAAGGCCGCGCGCAGGTCGTAGCGGCCGCTGCGCACGAAGGCCGCGCCGCCGACCGGCATCAGGAACGCGCAGGCGCCCATCATGATCGGGAACGCCGCGAGCGGGTTCATGCCGAGCAAGCTGACCAGGATCAGGCACGGCGCGTACAGCCCGATGCCGAGCATCATCAACGCGCCGAGCACGAAGCTGGCGGCGATGGCGAAGGCGAGCGTCGCGCCGTGCAGGCCCAAGGCGTCGCCGCCGCCCGGCAGCCATTGCAGGTTGGTGGCTAGGAACAACAGCGCCGAGACCAACAGCGCGATGCCCATGCCGATCTGGATCGCGCGCTTCGGCAGCCGCGCCACCACCCGCACGCCGGCCCAGGCGCCGGCGACCGCGGCGGCGATCATCCCGGCCAGAGTGACGAAGTCGACGCTGACCACGGCGATGAAGATCAGGGCCTGGGCGATGGTCGGCAGCGCGTGGCCGACGTTCAAGGTGCCGGGAATGCGATCGTCGGTGACCCGGCCGCGCAACTTGAAGATCGCGGTGGTGGTGGCGAAAGAACCGATGCCGAGGGTGTCAAAGAAATTCGCCACGAAGCCGGTCAGCCCATCGCCTGGACGGGGCCACGGCGACACACCCGCGTCCGCATCGCGATCCCGTTGGCGGCGGGAACGCTCCAGCGCGTACCAGCGCCAGGCATAGGCCAGCGCCAACAAGGCCAGGGCCGACCAGAGCAGGGCGACCTCGAGGCTCGGACGATTCACGACAGTGCCTCAAGCGGCGAGGGCGAGCGGCTGACGAATTCGACGAGGGGCATGGCGCCTCCGGACAGGACCCGGGCCATGGTCGGACCCGCGCGCCGACGCGGCTTGCATCGCTTACGCGCTCCGGATGCGGATAACGGCACAGTCGTCGGCCGGACGGCGCTCGTTCGCTTGCGGCTCTCGGCCTGTTCGGAGGGGCCGAACGGCCGCGAAGACCGGGCCAGGGCTTCGTCTTCACGCCGTTACCGGTGCCGTAGTGTGACCTGAGTCGCACGTCACGGCGATTGCAGGGGGCGGGGTAGGGATCGCCGCTGTTGCCTCGTCTCTATAGGCGAACGCCAGCACATGCCCTTCGGGGTGGGATGCCGACGGCGACGACGCGCCATTCTTTCAAGGACGACAGACCATGACCCGCCTTCCGCCTCGCATCGCCCGTGCGCGTGCTAACGGCACGCAACCGAACGCGTCGGCTTCCGGGACGAAGCCGGCACTCGCCAAGGACGGCGAGGGCGCGTGCGCGCACCGCGCCACCGCGCCGCTGACTGCGGCGGTGGTCCTGGTCGCCGCACTCTCGGCTTCGCCGAGCCAGGGACAAATGATCGCGGCGCCGGAAGCGCCGGCGACGCAGCGCCCGGTGCTGCTGACCGCGCCCAACGGCGTGCCCCTGGTCAACATCCAGACACCGTCGGCGGCCGGTGTGAGCCGCAACGTCTACCAACAGTTTAATGTCGGCCCCGAAGGCGCGATCCTCAACAACAGCCGCGGCAACGTCCAGACCCAACTCGGCGGTTGGGTGCAGGGCAATCCGAATCTGGCCACCGGGCCGGCGCGGATCATCCTCAACGAGGTCAACGGCGGCGACGCCAGCCGCCTGCGCGGTTACCTCGAAGTCGGCGGCCAACGCGCCGAAGTGATCATCGCCAACCCGGCCGGCATCGCGGTCGACGGCGGCGGTTTCATCAACGCCAGCCGCGCCACCCTGAGCACCGGCACGCCGCAGTTCAATTCCTTCGGCGGCCTCGACAGCTTCCTGGTCCGCGGCGGCACCATCACCATCGACGGCAAGGGCCTGGACGCCAGCAAGACCGATTACGCGGCGATCCTCGCCCGCGCGGTGCAGGCCAACGCCGGCATCTGGGCCAGCGAGCTCAAGGTCGTTACCGGGGCGAACCGGATCTCAGCCGATCACGCCCAGGTCGCCGCGGCGGGCGCCTCCGGCAGCACACCGACCTATGCCTTGGATGTGGCGGCACTCGGCGGCATGTACGCCGGCAAGATCGTCCTGGTCGGCACCGAAGCCGGCCTTGGTGTGCGCAACGCCGGCACGCTGCAGGCGGCGTCGACGTCGACGTCGGCGACGCAGCTCGCCGGCGCCGGCCAACTCGTCGTCACCAGCGCCGGGCGCCTGGAAAACATCGGCACCTTGCAGGCCACGACCGACGCAAGCCTGAGCGCATCGAAGTTCGACAACAGCGGCCGCGTGTCCAGCGGCGCGAATCTCAAGATCGCCACCCAGGGCGCCCTCAACAACCGCCTCGGCGAGCAAGGCGGCACGCTCGAAGGTTCGCGCCTCGAATTGAGCAGCGCAGGCGACCTAGACAACCGCGGCGGCACCTTGCGCCAGACCAGCGGCGCGGCGCTGGCCTTGAATGCGCCGAGCCTGAGCAACCGCGGCGGCAACATCGGCCTGGAGCCGATCGCGCAGACGCCGACGCCTGGCACCGGGCCGGGCACCGGCGGCGGCACGCCGCCGACCACGCCTGGCGGCGGCACACCGGGCAACGGGGGCGGCACTCCGGGCAGCGGCGAAGGCGGTGGCGTCGTGCCGCCGCCGTACCAGCCGCCGTCGCCGGGCCTGATCGCTGCGGCCGGCGCGGTGCGCAACGACGGTGGGCGCATCCATGCCGGCGGCGCGATCTCGCTGCAGAGCGCGAACCTGGACAACCGGGGCGGCAGCCTCAGCGTTGCCGAGATGACGGTCGATCAGCCGCGCTTCGACAATCGCGGCGGCACGCTCAATATCGGCAACGTCTTCAACGCCCGGGTCGAACAGTTCGATAACAGCGGCGGCAAGCTCAACGCCGGCCGCTTGAACATCAGCGCGAGCGGCGAGCTGCTCAATCGCGACGGCACGCTGACCAGCGCCGGCGATGCCCAGCTTTCGGTCGGCGGAACGCTCGACAACAGCGGCGGCACCATCGCCGCCACCGGCGCCCTGACCGCGGCAGTGAACGGCGCGGCGATCAACAAGGCCGGCACCTTGATGGCCAATCGCGGTGTCGGCCTGACCGCCGCTACGCTCGACAACGCCAAAGGCAGCATCCAGTCGGCGCAGGCCGGCACGCGCTTGAACGTGGTCGGCGCCGTGAGCAACGCCCAGGGCCAGATCGGCGCGGCCGGGGATCTGCATTTGCATGCCGGCAGCCTGGCCAACAGCGGCAACCTGCGCGGCGCCAACGACGCGACGATCGCGACCGGCGGCGTGTTGAGCAACGACGGCAGTATCACCGCCGGTCGCAACGCACTGATCACCGCCGGCAGCCTGCAAGGCGGCAGCAGCGGCGTGCTCGGCGCCGGCATCCAGGCCGACGGCAAACTCGCCGGCGCAGGCCAGTTGCAGGTCACCACCACCGGGGCATTGGTCGCCCACGGCACCCAGCTTGCCGCCGGCAAAGCGACCCTGCAGGGCGCGAGCGTGGATATTTCCGCGGGCCAGACCAGCGCTGCCGAGATCGCGCTGACCGCCACCCAAGGCAACGTCGACACCAGCCGCGCCACCGTGGCCACGGCTGGCCGTTTGAGCGTCACTGCCAACACGAACGGCGCGCAGTCGCTGATCAGCCAAGCAGGCAAACTCAATGCCGGCGAACTCGATATCCGCGCCGCCAACATCGCCAACACCCAGGGCGGCGAGATCGTCCAGACCGGCACCGCGGCCAGCACGCTTGCGGTCAGCGGCACGCTCAACAACGACGGCGGCCGTATCGCCAGCAACGGCCAGGACCTGGGGCTGCAAGGCGCGGCGATCAGCAACCGCGGCGGCAAGATCGAACACGCCGGCAGCGGCGCGCTGAAGATCGCCGGCGGCCGTTTCGACGGCGACAACGGCCACATAACCGGCAACGGTGGCTTGCTCGTCGAGCTGGCCGACGCCTTCAACCAGGACGGCGGCAAGACCAGCGCCAAGCAGATCGCCATCGAGGCCGGCGCGCTGAGCAATCGCGGCGGACAGGTCGTCCAGACCGGCGCCTCCGACACGCGCATCGGCGTGCGCGGCGCGCTCGACAACGCCGGCGGCATCCTCGCCAGCAACGGCCAGACCCGCGTCGCCGCCGGCAGCCTCAACAACCGGGCCGGCACCCTGCGTGCGGCCGAGGGCTCGGCGCTCGGCCTCAGCGTCGAGGGTCTACTCGACAACAGCCTCAAGGGCGAAATCGGCGCCGGCGGCAACGTCGAGGTGCGCGCGGGCAGCTTGAACAACGACAGCGGCCGCATCACCTCGGTCGGCGACGTCGCCGTCGACACCCAGGGCGGCGCCGCGACCAACATCGGCGGCACCATCGCCGGCAACGGCAATGCCCGCATCCTTGCGGCCAGTCTCGACAACAGCGGCGGCACCGTCGCCGCGGTGCGCGGCAACCTCGACATCGCCACCGCCGGCCTGACCCGCAACGACGGCGGCAGCCTGCAGGCCGGCGCCCGCACCACGCTGGCCAACGGCGGCTTGAGCAATCGCGGCGGCAAGGTGTTCGGCGACAGCCTGTCGGTCGATACCCGCGGCAATGCCCTCGACAACAGCGGCAAGGGCGCGTTGGCGGCCACCCAAACCGTCACCCTGAAATCGGGCCTGTTGAACAACGACAGCGGCGTGATCCAGTCCGGCAAGGCGATGAGCATCGATACCGGTGGCCAGGCCTTGATCAACACCAACGCCGTGGGCGCCAGCAACGGCCAGGGCGGCATCAGCAGCGCCGACACTCTGACGCTCAATACCGGCACGCTGAATAACAACGCCGGCTTCATCGGCGCCAAGCAGGCGCTGGTCGCCAACACCGGTGCAGTCAGCAACAGCGGCGGCACGGTGCTGGGCGAAAGCGGCATCAGCATCGACACCCATGGCGCGACCTACGACAACCGCGGCGGCCGGACCCAGGCCAAGGGCGATCTCACGATCAGCGCCGGTGCGCTCGACAATAGCGGCGCGCTGATCCGTTCGCTCGGCACGACCACGCTCAATGCCGGCCACGTCGTCAACGCCGGCACCTCGGGCGCGAACCAGGGCATCGAGGGCGGCAGCGTCGCGATCAACACCGGCGGCCTCGACAACCGCTCCGGTGCGATCCGCGCCGATGCCAACGTCACCATAGCCAGCGGCGGCACCGTCGACAACCGCGGTGGTCTGATATCGGCCGGCGACACCGTCGCCATCGTCGATCCCAACGCCGCAAACCCGGCGGCGAAAACGCTCGACCTGATCAACGGCAACGGCACCCTGGTCGCCGACAAACTGCTCAAGATCGACGCCGCGCGCTTCAGCGGCGACGGCCGCGCGGTGTCGGGCAAGGACCTCAGCATCGCCCTGACCCAGGACGTGGTGAACAACGGCGAAGTCGGCGCCAACGGCAACGTCAGCTACACCACGACCGGCAATTTCACCAATCACGGCAAGCTCGTCGCCGGCCAGACCCTGACCGTCGCCGGGCGCAACGTCGACAACACCGCCGGCGCCGAAATCAGCGCCGGCACCACCATCGTCCGCGCCGCCGACACGCTGACCAACCGAGGCCTGATCGACGGCCACGACACCCGTCTCGACGCCGGCACCCTCAACAACATCGGTACCGGCCGCATCTACGGCGACGTGGTCTCGATCGGCGCCGGTACGGTGAACAACGACGCCGAGAACGTCGGCGGCACGATCAAGGCCGGCACCATTGCCGCGCGCAGCAGCCTGGACATCGGCGCGGGCACCCTCAACAACCGCGAGCACGCGTTGATCTTCAGCGCCGGCGACTTGTTCATCGGCGGCGCGCTCAACGGCGCACGCGAAGCGACCGGGCAGGGCGGCACGCTCAACAACTTCAGCGCCGACATCGAAGCGCTGGGCGACCTGTCGATCGCGATGGGCCGCATCAACAACTGGGACGTGCATATCCGCAAGGGGCCGCAGGCGACGCCGCCGAAGGCTCCGACGGTACTGCTGGCCCCGATCGGCGGCAGCGGCTTCTACACCCTCGACCAAGTCATCTTCGTCATGGGCTCGCCGATCGTCTATCTGCGCAACCCCGACGGCACACCGGGCCAGTTGCTGACGGTCGAAGGCTTCGGCCTGTGGACGACCTCGTACGCGGTCACCGAAGACACCGCGACCGATGTCGACCCCTCGCGCATCGTCGCCGGCGGCGACATGGCGCTGTCCGGCGCCGTGCACAACAAGAGCAGCAAGATCATCGCCGGCGGCACCCTGACCGCGAGCGACGTGACTAATGAAGGTTTGACCGGCAACCGCCGCATCGTCAGCTCGACGATCGTCATGAGCCACAAGGGCGAGATCCAGGGCAGCGTCAGCCACCCCGACATCAACGAAACCATCGACCTGGAGAAATACACCCCGCTGCAGAACGTCAACGCGGTGCAGGGTTACAACCCCGGCGCGGCCGGCACGGCCAACGTCGACGCCCACGGCGGCGGCGCGGGCGGGGTGAACGGCGGCGCCGGTCCGGGCGCGTTGGTCGAAGTGCCGGCCCAGGTCGGCGCGGTGATCCGCGCCTCGGGCGCCAGCGCCGGCACGGCCGGCGGTGCGCATGGCGCCGACGGCACCGGCAGTAACGAAACCATCCCGATGGTCGTGCGCACCAGCCTGCCGAATGCGACGGTGCCGCGTGCGAGCCTGTTCGGCCTGCGGCCCGATGCCGCCAGCCGCTACCTGATCGAGACCGACCCGCGCTTCGCCAACCACCGCCAGTGGCTGAGCAGCGACTATCTGCTGAGCCGCATGGGCTTCCAGCCCGAGCATTTGCTCAAGCGTCTCGGCGACGGCTTCTACGAGCAGAAACTGATCCGCGAACAGGTCGCGCAACTGACCGGCTATCGCTACCTGGACGGCTTCGGCAGCGACGAAACCCAATACACCGCGCTGATGAACGCCGGTGCGACCTTCGCCCAGCAATACGGCCTGCGTCCGGGCGTGGCCTTGTCGGCGGCGCAAATGGCGCAGCTGACCAGCGACATCGTCTGGCTGGTCGAACAGACCGTGAGCCTGCCCGACGGCGGCACCCAGCGCGTGCTGGTGCCGCAGGTGTACGTGCGCGTGCGCCCCGGCGACATCGACGGTTCCGGTGCGTTGTTGGCCGCCAACGCGACCCGCATCAACAGCGCCGGCGACGTGGTCAACACCGGCACCATCGCCGGTCGCGCACTGGTGTCGATCACCGCCGAGAACGTCAACAACCTCGGCGGCCGCATCGCCGGCGCCAACGTGGCGATCGACGCGCGCAACGACCTCAACAACATCGGCGGCAGCATCACCGCACGCGACTCGGCCGTGTTGACCGCCGGTCGCGACATCAACATCCGCACCACCACCCAGAGCTCGACCGGTCTGTTGACCGGCAGCAATATCGACCGCGTCGCCGGCGTCTACGTCACCGATCCGGGCGGCGTGCTGCTGGCCTCGGCCGAACGCGACCTCAACCTGACCGGCGCGATCCTCGCCAACGTCGGCCAGGGCAGCCGCACGCTGGCCAACGCCGGCCGCGACGTCAACCTCGGCACCGTGACGATGGCCACTTCGGCCCACGTCAGCGGCAGCAGCGGCGACACCACCGCCAGCGGCATCGCCGCGCACAGCCGCGAGGTCGGTTCGCAGATCGTCGGCGGCGGCAGCGTTGCGATCAGCGCCGGTCACGACGTGCAGGCACGCGCGGCCCAGGTGGCCGCCGGCGGCACCCTCGCGGTCAGCGCCGAGAACGACATCCGCATCGACGCCGGCCAGTCCGCCAGCGCGATGCTGGCGGTCAGCCACACTTCGAGCAAGAAGCTGCTTTCGCGCAGCAGCAGCGACAAGCTCGACGGCGAAAGCGAAACCCGCGTCATCGGCAGCAGCTTCAGCGGCGACAACGTGGTGATGTCGGCCGGCAACGACCTGGTCGTGCGCGGCAGCGACGTCTCCGCCGTCAACCAGGCGGTGCTCAGCGCCGGTCGCGACGTGCGCATCGAAAGTGCGCAGGAGCATTCGCAGTCGGCGAGCTTCGCCTCCAGCAAGAGCAGCGGCTTCAAGCGCAACCTGACCGACGGCCTGACCTACAACAAGAGCTCGCGCAGCGAGTTCGAGATCGGCAGCCGCACCGAACAGGTCGGCAGCAGCGTCAGCGGCGGCAACGTCAGCATCGAAGCCGGCCGCGATGCCCAGATCATCGCCAGCAACGTCATCGCCGACCGCAACGTCGGCATCACCGCCGGCCGCAACATCGATATCCTGGCCGCGCAAGACACCAGCAACACGATCTCGGCCAGCGACAAGAACGACCGCACCCTCAATCTGCGCGTCGGCTACGCGCCCAAGCAGACGTTCTATAGCCGCACCCGCAAGGGCGAGGACGGCACCGGCCAGTCCAGCACCGCAGTCACCAGCCTGATCAGCGCCAATAACGGCAACCTCAGCCTGTATGCCGGCGCAGACCCCAAGTACGCGGGCACGGGGCAGGGCAACGTCACCACCGAGGGCGCCAACCTGTTGGCCAAGAACCGGGTCAGCATTTCCGGCAACGCAGTCAACCTGATGGCGGCGACTTCGAGCGAGGCCAGCAAGAAGCACAAGGAGAGCAGCGGCCACACCATCGGCGCCGAACTCACCGGCTATGTCGGCGGCGCCATCACCAGCCTGTACAAGCGGGTCGAGTCGGCACGCACCACCAGCGACGATCGCCTGCGCGGCGCCTTGGTGCTGAAATCCGGCTACGACGCCTACAAGCTGGCCAGCGGCGACAAGATCGCCAACGGCGTCAACAGCTTCGGCCAGGCCCAGGACCCGACCAAGGTCGCCTCCGCGGTCGCCGCCGGCAGCAGCGAGGCGGCCCTGGCCAACAATCCGTCCGGCGCGGCGTTCGGCATCGCGGTCAGCGAAAGCCGTACCCGCGAGCGTTCCGACACGGTCAAGGTCAGCAGCAGCCAGCGCGGCACCAACATCCAGGCCGGCAGCATCGACATCACCGCCCGCGAATCCGACATCAATGTCGAAGGCGGCAAGCTGCAGGCGCGCGACATCGTCCTGGACGCCAAGCGCGACATCAACCTGTACGCCGCGCGCAACACCGCCGCGACCCTCGGCACGAGCTCGGGCAGTAACCTCGGCGGCGGCGTTACCTTCGGCTTCGGCTCGCAGAACGGCTTCAGCATCCAGGTCGAGGCCGGCAACAAGTCGGGGCGCCAGACCGGCTTCGAGGTCAGCCACGACAACACCCTCGTCACCGCGACCGACTCGCTCAAGGTCAAGAGCGGCCGCGACACCAACCTGCGCGGCGCGCAGCTGGCCGGCGACAGCGTCGAGATGAACGTCGGCCGCAATCTCAACATCGAGTCGCTGCAGGACGTCACCAGCTACGTCAGCCGCGAAAGCAGCAGCGGCTTCAGCCTCAGCCTGTGCATCCCGCCGATCTGCTACGGCGAGTACGTCTCGGGTTCGGTCAATGCCTCCAGCCAGCGCGTCAATCACCTTTACCAGAGCGCCACGGGGCAAAGCGGCATCAGCGCCGGCAACGGCGGCTACGACATCGTGGTGCGCGGCAACACCGACCTCAAGGGCGGCGCCATCACCAGCACCGCGGCGCCGGACAAGAACAGCCTGACCACCGCCAGCCTGACCAGCAGCGACCTGGTCAACCAGCAGAAGACCAATTCGTCCAGTTCGAGCCTGAACATGAGTTTCAGCTCGGGCGCGAACGCGTATTCGCAGGGCACCAGCCTGGCCAGCAACGTTCGCTCCAGCGTCATGAGCACGGCCTTGGCCAACATCAACGGCGGCGCCGGTCTGCCGGCCAAGAACGACGAAACCAGTCAAACGCTCAGCGTCATCAGCCCGGGCAACATCAAGATCACCGGCACCGGCAACGCCGAGATCGACGACAAGAGCCGCGAGAACGTCGCCACCTTGACCGTTCGCGATCCCGAAACCGCCAACGGAGCCTTGGTCAATACCCTGACCCTGCAACAGGCCGAGGAGATTCCGAAGCGGCAGCAGGAGGTCAAGGATCGGCAGCGCATCGCCGAGATGGTCGGTGGCGTGATCACCAGCGTGATCGGCGATGTCGCGAGCAAGTACGAATGGAAAGAGGGCAGCCCGCAGAAGGTGCTGTTGCACGGCTTGGCCGGTCTGGTGCGGGCCAAGCTCGGCGACGGCAATGCGGCGATCGGTGCCACGGCCGGCGCGGTCAATGAAGCGCTGTTGCCGGTGATGGCCAAATTCCTCAAGGAGAACGGCTACGACTACAACGCCGCCGGGCTCAGCGAGAGCGACAAGAAGCGCATCAAGGCCGAATACGACGACCTGCTGCTGGCCGGCTCGACCATGCTCGGCGCCGCCATCGGCGCCTCCGGCGGCGACACCGCCCTGGGCGCGAACGTGGCCAATGCCGCCACCTCCAACAACTACCTCAAGCACCCCGAGATCCAGCAGTGGATCAAGAGCAACAACGCCTGCAAGACCGGCGATGCCGCCGCATGCAGGGCGCGCGACGATCTCAACAAGCTCGACGCCGGCCGCCAGGCCGAGCTTAACGTCGCCTGCGCATCGCCCGATTCGCCGCAATGCCGCTCCAAGATCGGCGAGGCCACCGCGGCCTACGAGCTGATCCAGGAACAGCAGTCGGCGATGCGCAACGCCTACATCAACGGTCTGATCACCGGTAAGGACTACAAGGACTACATCGACAAGAGCAATCTCGAAGTCCGCGATATCGCCGCGCCGGTCGCCGATTGGGCTTACCAACTGTCGCGCGGCGACAACAACAACCTGTACTGGGCGATCTTCAAGCAGTACGACAGCGTCCGATCCGGCAGCGACATCGCCAATGCCTGGGGCACCGGCCAGCCGCCGCGCAACCCGGTGGGCACCAGTCTGGGCGAAGTCGCCAGCGTGGGGCCGTTGTTGGGGGCCGGTGCCGGAGCCGGCAGCGCCAAGAAGGTCCAGGAGATCGTCGAATCGCTGCCGGGCGCAGGCGAGATCAAGTCGGTCAAGGAGACCTTGAACGAGCTGCCGAACTACAGCGGTTCCATCAAGACCTATACCGCTTCGGTCTATCGGGATGCGAACGGCAACGAGGTGGCCAGCCACATCCCCTCGATGAAGGACCTGCAGTGGAACATACCCACTCAGCGGACCGGCGATACGGTGCGCGATGCACCGGTGCTGACCCACAAGGACGGATCCATCTGGTCGCCGGACAACAACAGGCGCGGTGCGCTGGCCGAAGAAGTGCTGGATCGGAACGAGCGCGGCATCGGCCTGCACAACAACGAGCGCGCGGTCGACGTGTTCGATGAGATCCTGGGCGATGCGGTCAGCATCAAAAGCTATGATTGGAACACCGACTCCCGCATCAAGAACCCGAACAAGGCCGAGTCGGACATCAAGAGGCAGATCCAACAACTGATCGATTACGAAGGCACCGACGGCAAGGGACTCGTTGGAAACAAGACCTTCGAGATCGAGCCCGCCGACATCAAGCGCAAGGCCTTCGAGTTGGTCCTGCCGGCCGAGGGCGGTACGCCGGAACAGATGGCCGCTATCAACCGGGCCTTGCAGTACGGGCGCGACAATGGTGTGGTGATACGAGTCTTCAGGGCAAAATGAACCATGGAACGATGTGAACAAGGCGCCGCGGTGTATCTGCGGCGCAACGGGCAATTGCTGGTACTGGCGCAATCCCGCGCTTCGAACGGCTTGCTCGGCGGGCACGGAAAATTCGCGAAGCTGCAGATCGACGAAACCGACGAGGCGATCGGCGCCGCATTGCGGGCCCGTCTCGAAGACAGGAAGCCGGGCTTCTATCACCCGCATATGCACCGGGAGAAGGAAGCCTTCCAGGCGGTCATGGCCGAGTACCGCAAGGACCGCGGGGTCGAGTCGGACAAGGCCTTCTTCAAGGGCACCCGGATCGTGTCGGTCAGCGTCTATGCCGATCGCATCGAGTTCCGCTCCGCCGACAACACCGGGCCGACGGCACCGTGGATCGAGGACCCGCCGCCGTTGCAGATCGCACCCGTTGCCTCCGACCTCGAACTGGGCTCGGCGCTCAGGCGTGCCCTGGATGTAGCGAAGGCCTAAGCCGCGCTCGCCGCAAGTCAGCTCATTCATCGCAAACCCGGCTGCATCGCTCGCGGGCACGGCAGGTCAGGAGAAGTTCTTGAACGGATTCATTCGCGGCTCGATGCGAGCCACCACCCGCGCGACGGTAATCGCCTGCGCGGTCGCCGCACCGGCGATCTGCGCGGCCCAGGTCGCCACTCCCCCTCAACCCATCATCGAGCAGCAGCGCCAGCAGGAGCGCGAGCGCGCCTTGCGCGAACAGAACGAACGCAGCATCGATGAGCGCCTGCCGACCGCGTTGGCTGCGCCGACCCAGCGCATACCCGAGTCCGAGTCGCCGTGCTTCCGTATCGACCGCGTGCTGTTGGTCGGCGACCGTGCCGAGTCGTTCCAATGGGCCCTCGATCATCTCGATGGCCCCGGCGGCGACGACCCGGCGCTCGGCCGTTGCCTGGGCACCGACGGCGTCAACGTGGTCATGGAGCGTGTCCAGGCCGCGGTGATCGCCAAGGGCTGGGTGACCACCCGCGTACTCGCCGCGCCGCAAGACCTATCGAAAGGCACGCTGAGCTTGACCCTGTTGCCGGGCCGCATCGCCGCGATCCGGCTCGGCGCCGATTCGGCGTCGCCGCTGCTCGGCAGTTCGGCGCTGTTGCTCAGCGCGATTCCGGCCCGCGTCGGCGATCTGCTGAACCTGCGCGACATCGAACAAGGCCTGGAGAACCTCAAGCGCGCGCCCACCGCCGACGCCGACATCAAGATCGAGCCGTCCAGCGCCAAGGACGCCAAGCCCGGCGACAGCGATCTGGTGGTCAAGTACGTGCAGCCGCGCCATTGGCGGGTGAGCCTGAACCTCGACGACAGCGGCACCGATTCGACCGGCCGCAACCAGGGCGGCGCGACCTTGTCGCTGGATAATCCGTTCGGCCTCAACGACCTGTTCTACGTAAGCGCCAACCACGGCGTGGCCAGCCCGCTGTTCCACGGCGCCGCCAAGGGCAACGAAAGCCAGACCGCGCATTACTCATTGCCGTACGGCTATTGGGCGCTGGCCCTGACCGCATCGCAGAGCGAGTATCACCAGCGCGTCGCCGGCCTCAACCAGGCCTATGTTTATTCGGGCGAGAGCGGCAACGGCGAGGTCAAACTCTCGCGCCTGCTGTACCGCGACCAGCACCGCAAGACCGCGATGGCGCTCAAGGCCTTCCGTCGCTCCTCGCGCAACTTCGTCGACGACACCGAGATCGAAGTGCAGCACCGTGTGGTCGGGGGTTGGGAGCTGAGTCTCAATCACAAGGAGTTCGTCGGCAGCGCGACCCTGGAAGCCACCGTCGCCCACAAGCGCGGCACCGGCGCCTTCGGTTCCATCGTTTCTCCCGAAGAGAACTTCGGCGAAGGCACATCGCGGATGAAGCTGTATACCGCCGAAGTCAGCCTTACCGCACCGTTCAAGCTCAAGCTCGCCGGCGGCGAACGCCGGCTGTGCTATGTCGGCTTGGTGCGTGCGCAATGGAACCGCACGCCCTTGACTCCGCAGGATCGCTTCGCGATCGGCGGCCGCTATTCGGTGCGCGGCTTCGACGGCGAAACCAGCCTGGTCAGCGACCGCGGTTGGCTGATCCGCAACGACCTCGGCTGGGTTCCGGGGCAGGGCGGCACCGAGCTCTATGTCGGCATCGATTACGGCCGCGTCGGCGGCCGCTCGGTCGCCGAGCTGATCGGCCGCGACCTCGCCGGCGGCGTGGTCGGCGCCCGAGGTGGCTGGAAGCGCTTGAGTTACGACCTGTTCGCCGGCGCGCCGATCTCCAAACCGAGCGGCTATCCGACCGCCGACATCAGCTTCGGCTTCAATCTCAGCGCGAGCTTCTAGCGCACGGGCGGGTCAGGGCGCCGGCTTGCGGTAGACCACGATGATGGTCAGGTCTTCATCGCCGAGTTGGCGCAGGCCGTGGCGACTGCCGTCGCGGGTGAGGACCGCGTCGCCCGGACCGACCTGGCGGCGGCGCCCATCGAGCATCAGCTCGCCGCGTCCGGACAGGACGTAATAGATCTCGTCTTTGTCGTTCGTGTGCTCGCCGATGCTCGCGCCCGGATGCAGGCTGCGCTGACGGAACACGATATCGAAGCCTTCGGCATGGGCGAAGAACGGATAGGCCGTGGTGCGGCCTTCGCCTTCGTGCGGGCCCGGCTGCGCTTGCGCGATGTCGCGAGCCTGCTCGACATACGAATCCGAGCGCGGCTTCGGAGACGGGGCCGCGGCATGAGCCGGCGCGATAGCCGGCGCGATAGCCGTCGCGGCGAAGACGAAGGCCGATGCAACGGCCGAGCATCGGCGAATCGATGGCAGGATCATGGTGGATCTCCGCGGATAACGACGCTCAGCGCGCCAGCCAGCCCCCGTCGACGGGCAGGACCGCCCCGTTGACGTAGTCCGAGGCACGACTTGCCAGGAATACCGCCGCGCCGCCGATGTCCGACGGTTGCCCCCAGCGCCCGGCCGGAATCCGCGCCAGGATGTCGCGGTTGCGCGCCTCGTCGGAACGCAGTTGCGCGGTGTTGTCGGTGGTCATGTAGCCGGGGGCGATCGCGTTGACGTTGAGCCCCTTGCCGGCCCATTCGTTGGCGAGCAGGCGGGTGATGCCGGCCAGGCCGGACTTGCTGGCGGTGTAGGAAGGCACGCGGATGCCGCCCTGGAACGACAGCATCGAGGCGACGTTGATGATCTTGCCGCGTCCGCGGGCCACCATGCCGCGCCCCACCGCCTGGGCCAGAAAGAACGCGCTCTTGAGATTGACGTTCATGACCGCGTCCCAGTCGGCCTCGCTGAAATCGAGCGCGTCGGCGCGTCGGATCAGGCCGGCGTTGTTGACCAGGATATCGACCGCCCCCAGGGTTTCGACCGTCTCGGCGACGATACGGTCGATCGGTTCCAGACTGGACAGATCGGCTTGCAAGGGCAGTAGCCGGCGGCCGAGGCCGCGCACCAGTTCGGCGGTCTCGTCCATCGTGCCGCTGGCCACCGCGGCGATGTCGGCGCCGGCCTGGGCCAGCGCCAGAGCGATGGCCTGGCCGAGTCCGCGATTGGCGCCGGTCACCAGGGCGACCGAGCCGTCGAGGCCGAACGGGTTGCGCGGATGCGGATCGGTATTCATGCGCGCGCCCTCACTTGAGTTGGCAGATGTCGAGCTGGTGCATGTCGGTGTAGTCGAGGTTCTCACCGCCCATCGCCCAGATGAAGCAATAGTTTTGCGTGCCCGAACCCATGTGGATCGACCACGGCGGCGACACGACGGCCTCGTCGTTGCGGATCACGATATGGCGCATCTCGGCCGGCTCGCCCATGAAGTGCATGACCCGCTGGTCGCCGAGTTCGAAGTAGAAATAGACCTCGGAGCGGCGGTCGTGCAGATGCGGCGGCATGGTGTTCCAGACGCTGCCCGGCTTGAGCACGGTCAGGCCCAGCAGCAACTGGCAGGAGCGGCAGGTGGCCGGCACGATGTACTGATAGATCACCCGCTCGTTCGAGGTCTCCAGCGCGCCGCGTTGCAGCGGCACGGCCTGGTCGATCGAGATGTGTACGGTCTCGTGGCGCGCGTGCGCGGGTGTCGAGGCCAGATAGAACTTGGCCGGCTCGGCCGCATCGTCGGAAGCGAACACGACGTTCTGCGTGCCCATCGGCACGTAAAGGCCGTCCTTCGGCTTGAGCGCATAGGTCTGGCCGTCGACGCGCACGCTGCCCGCACCCTGGCCGACGTTGACGATGCCGAGTTCCCTGCGTTCCAGGAACGACTTGCCCGCCGCCGAGGCCGGCTCGCTGTGCGGCGGCAGCGCGATCGGCGCGTGGGTCGGTGCGGCGCCGCCGATGACGAAGCGTTCGTTGTGCGAGTAGTTGAGACGAACCTCGCCGTCGGCGAACAGATCGCCGATGAGGTAGCGATCGCGAAGTTGCTCGTTGCTGGCGCCGGCCATCATGTCGGGATGGGTGGCGTGGTAGGTCTTTTGGAACATCGAAAGCTCCGTCGGGTCGGGGCCCCGGGCCGGCGGCGGGGCCGGGGTAGGGACGATTCTAGACCGGAAGGTTAACCGGTGTCATTCGTTCGCGACGGCGATAGGTTTGAGGTTGCTGTGGGCGCTTTCGGACGGGCAGTCAGGCATGGCGGCTGCCATGAATATCTTTTTAAATCAGCCTATTACTGCCGTTATCTGAGGTGCCGAATCAGCTGGGTAAGCCACGCCGCGAGTGCGAAACCGGGCGGTCGCGATGTACCTGCTCCTGTAGGAGCGGCGTAAGCCGCGACCACGGGACGCGCAGAATCCGCAACGCCTTTGTCATCGATCGAAGGAGTGGATCGTCGCGAGGGCAGGAGCGGCGTTCTACCGGATTTCCTTCGGTCACAAGCCGCGACCGCGCCGTTTTGATCGTGCGGCGTTTCGCTCAAGCAAGATCAGGATCAAGATCAAGATCAAGATCAAACGCTAAAAGCTTCCGCCACTAAAGCGGCGGGTTACTTTCTTTTGTCATAAGCAACAAAAGAAAGCTAACCAAAGAAAAATGCTTCTCTTTGAATCACAGGCCCGCACGCTCGCTGCATCCGCGGGGATTTTTCATACGGGACATCCCTGTCCCGATGAAAAACGGCCTGCATCCATGCAGGCCGCCCTCCGGGTCTTCGATTGCCTTTGCGAGTGCGCGGCGGCGCACAGCCAGGGCCAGAGCTAAGGGTTTTGGATCACGATGGTTTCGAGCGATTTTCGTCAGCCGAGATTCGCGGTCGCGGCTCGCGCCGCTCCTACCCAAAGCTAGGCCTTCGGCTGCTGTTGCTGTAAGAGCTTGGCGCAGTTCCGAACTTGCGATGCAGCCGTAGACCCGGAGGGCGGCGCACAGGACGTGCGCCGTTTTTCGATAGGACAAGGATGTCCTATCGAAAAATCCCTGCGCAGGCATCGCACTCGTGGCCTGTGCCCTTGCAAGGAGAGCCCTTTTCTTTGGTTACTTTCTTTTGGGCTTAGCAAAAGAAAGTAACCCGGCCGCGTAGCGGACGGAAGCTCTGCACTTGCTTGTGGCTTCTTCAAAAGCAAGATCAGGATCAAACGCCTAAAGCTTCCGCCACTAAAGCGGCGGGTTACTTTCTTTTGTCATAAGCAACAAAAGAAAGGTAACCAAAGAAAAATGCTTTTCTTTGAATCACAGGCCCGCACGCTCGATGCCGACGCAGGGATTTTTCATACGGGACATCCCTGTCCCGATGAAAAACGGCGCGCATCCTTGCGCGCCGCCCTCCGGGTTTTCGATTGCCTTCGCAAGTGCGCGGCGACGCACAACAACCGCAAAATCTTTACGGCAACGGCACGCTCGGCAACTGCCGGCCCGAAACCATTCATGCACTACAAAGAAATCAACGAGCTCGAACTGCCCGGCGGATCAACGCGCCGGCGGTTGGCACGAGTCGCGGACGATCAGGTGGGGGCGGACGCTGGCCGCCGCCAGGGCCGAAGCGGCGGCCGGCTCGGCCAGCAGCATCGAGGCGGCGATGCGGCCCATGTCGCGGATCGGCAGGCGCACCGAGCTCAGCGCAGGCCACAGGCGCGAGGCCAACGGGCTGTCGTCGAAGCCGATCACCGACAGCTCTTGCGGAATGCTAATGCCGGCGCGCAAGGCCACTTTGTAGACGCCCGCGGCCATCTCGTCGTTGCCGGCGAAGATCGCGGTCGGCCGCCGATTGCCGGCCAACAGGCGCTCGGCCGAGGCGACGCCGGACTCGAAGGTGTAACCGGCTTCGACGACGCGCTCGCGCGGCAGTTCGATGCCGCGCTTGGCCAGCGCCTCGACGAAGCCGGCGGTGCGCTCGTGCGCCGAGCGATAGCTGCTCGGGCCGGTGATCAGGGCGATGTCGCGGTGGCCGAGCGATTGCAGATAGTCGGCGGCCTCGGCGGCACCGTCGCGGTCGTGGGTGATGACCATGCGCGAGGCCTCGTCCAGCGAGACCGAGGCGATGCGCGAATAACGGCAGTCGATCTCGGCCAGCATGTCGGCGAGGGCTTGGTCTTCGGATACGCGCGGCACCAGCATCACCCCGTGCAGCTTCTGCTGTTGCACGAAGCGGCGCACGCCATCGATGTAGCCCGGACTGCGGCTGTCGCAAGGGTGGACCACCAGCTCGAAGCCCGAATCGCGGATCGCATCGAGCGCGCCGTATTGCATGTTGACGATGTATTGCGCGGTCGGGTTGTCGTAGACCATGCCGATCAGGAACGAGCGGCGGAAGGCCAGGCCGCGGGCGAACGGATCGGGGGTGTAGTTGAACTCCCGCATCACCGCTTCGACCCGGTCGCGGGTTTCCTTGTGCACCAGCGGCGATTGGTTGATCACCCGCGAGACGGTCTTCTTCGACACTTCGGCCAGGCGAGCGATGTCGTTGATCGTCTGCGCCTTGCCGGGCACCGCGCTCGCGCGCTTGGCCGGCGGTGCGATGCGTTCAGTTTTCTTGCGCGGCGGCATGGACAAGGCGAGGGGCACCGAAGGGATAGGGGGATTCTAGCCCGCATCGCAGGCCGAGCGCGCCCGCCTGCGGCGACGATCCGCGCCCCATGCTCAATGCTTCAGCAAGGCCGGCAGCCACAGCGACAGTTCCGGCACGAAGGTCACCACCAGCAAGACGCCGAGCGCGGACAGCCAGAACGGCCAGATCGTGCGCAAGGTCTCGCCGATGCTGATCTGGCCGATGGCGGTGCCGACGAACAGCACCGAACCCAACGGCGGCGAAATCAGGCTGATGCCGCCCTTGAGGACCAGGATGATGCCGAAGTGCACCGGGTCGACACCGATGGCCTTGGCCAGGGGCAGGAAGATCGGCGTGCAGATGATGATCATCGGCGCCAGGTCCATGAAGGTGCCGAGCACCAGCAGGATCAGGATCATCAGCAACAGCAGCAGGTTCTTGTCGGTGGTCAGCCCGGTCAGGGCCTCGACCGCGGCGCTGGGCACCTGCAGATAGGCCAGCAGCCAGCCGAACGAGGCCGCCGAGGCGATCACGAACAGGATCATGCCGGTGGTACGGGCGGCGCCGGCGACCGTCTCCAGGAAATCCTTCCAGCGCAGCTTGCGGTACACCACGGTGGTGACCAGCAAGGCATAAACCACCGCGATGGCCGCGCTTTCCACCGCGGTGAAGATGCCGGCGCGGATGCCGACGAAGATCAAGGCCACCAGCAGCAGCCCCGGCAGGGCCGAGACGAAACGCCGCAGCACGATGCCGAAGCCCGGAAACGGCTCGATGGCGTAGCCGCGCCGGCGCGCGATGATCCAGCAGGTCACCATCAGGGTCACGGTCATCAGCAACGCCGGCACGATGCCGGCGGCGAACAGGTCGGCGATCGAGATGCTGCCGCCGGCCGAGGCCGAGTACAGGATCAGGTTGTGCGAGGGCGGCACCAGCAGGGCCACCATCGCCGCGGTCATGGTGACGTTGACGGCGAAATCGCGGTCGAAGCCGCGCTTGACCATCTGCGGGATCATCGCCCCGCCGATCGCCGAGACGTCGGCGATGGCCGAGCCCGAAACGCCGCCGAAGAACAGCGACGACAGCACGCTGACCTGGCCCAGGCCGCCGCGCAGATGCCCGACCAGGGCCGAGGCCAGGCCGATCAGGCGTTCGGAGATGCCGCCGCGCAGCATGATCTCGCCGGCGAAGATGAAGAGCGGGATCGCGATCAGCGAGGCGGATCCGGCGCCCGCGGCGGTCTGCTGGACCACCACGATCGGCGGCAGGCCGATGTACATCAGCGTCGCCAGCGCCGCCGACGACAGCGAATAGGCGACCGGCACGCCGATCAGCAACAGCACGGCGAACACGCCGAACAGGATCGTGACTTCCATCAGTGGCTCCCTTCGATACGGGGCGACGGCGCATACACCTGCACGATGCGTTGCAGCGCGAACACGGTCATCAATGCCCCGCCGATCGCCATCGGCGCGAACGCGGCGCTTTGCGGCAAGGGGGCGCCGGCCATCGGTATGTCCAGCCCATCGAGCAGCAGTTCGCCGCCCCAGAACGCCAATGCGGCGCCGATGATCGCGATCACCGTTTGCGACAGGGCGGTGAGGAACCGCCGCAACGGTGGCGGCACGACATGCAGCAGGATGAAGAAGCCGAAATGCGAGCCACGATGCACGCCGGCCGCGGCGCCGAAACTCATCGCCGTGTTGAGCAGGATCAGTGCGACCGGCTCGGTCCAGCCGGGTGAATCGTTGAGGACGTAACGGGCGAACACCTGTATCGCCTGCACCGCCACCATGCCGACCAGGGCGGCGCTGGCGACGGCCACGGCAAGCGCGGCGATACGGTCCAGCATGCCGCTGGACGTGGAGGGCAGGACCTGCGGATCGACATCGCGTGCTTCATTCACGGGTAGGGCCTCAAGCCAGTGAGCGTACGTCGCGGTACAGCGCTTCGAGCGCGGGCACGCGGTGGTAGTCGTCCAACAGCGGCGCCACCGCCTTGCGGAAGGCGGGCAGGTCGCAGTCGTTCATGCGCACGCCGGCCTCGACCAGCGAGCGCCGCGCGACCGCCTCGGATTCGTCCCACAGGCGTCGCATCACTGCCACCGAGGCCCGGGCGATCTCCAGCAGCAAGCCGCGGTCGCGCGGAGCCAATGCGTCGTGACTGCGTTTCGACATCAGCAGCACGTCCGGCGCATAGGAATGCTCGCTCTGCGACCAATGCCGGGCGGCCTCGAACTGCCGGCTCGAATGAAAGCTGCGCAGGTTGTTCTCGGCGCCGTCGATCAAATGCGTCTGCAGGGCCGAGAACACTTCGCCGTAGGCCAGGGGCGTGGGGTTGCCGCCGAGCAGGCGGATCATGCGCATGAAGATGTCCGACGACGGCACCCGGAACTTGAGCCCGCGCATGTCGGCCGGCGTGCGGATCGGCTGGCGCACGTTGTAGAAGCAACGCGCTCCGCAGTCGTACATCGCCAGGCCGACCAGTTCGCGCGCAGCGAAGCCGCGCAGCACCTGCGCGCCTACCGCGCCGTCGAGCACCCGGCGCAGGTGCGCGACCGAGTCGAACACATAGGGCAGCGACAAGACCTGGGTCAGCGGAAAGGCGTTGTTGAGCGCGCCGCTGTAGACGCGGGTGATGTCGATCGCGCCGAAGCGCGCCATGTTGATCGCCTCGGACTCGCGGCCGAGCTGGCCGGAGTGGTACATGCGCAGGCGCAGACGTCCGCCGGTCGCCTCCTCGAGTTGGCGGCCGATCCAGTCGACCGCGGTGACGGTGGGATAGTCCTTGACGTGGACGTCGGTCGCGGTGAGCACGCGTCCGTCGCCGCCGCTGCCCCATGAGGTGGAAACCGCGCTCGCCGACAGGCCGGCGGCGCCGAGGCCGAGCAGGAACTTGCGTCGCGTGGTCATGGCAGGCTCTCCGTCGTCGCGGTGGCGGTGGCGGTCTCGCAGGCCAGGCGGCCCCAGCGACCGAAATCCACGCAGGCGGACTGACCGGCGAGGATGTCGTGGATGCCGGTGGCCGCGCCAGTGGTGACGTGCATGCCGGCGCTGAGCGGATAACCGCGCCGCGCGCAACGCCCCAGGGCGAAGGCCAAGGCCGCCAACGGCCCGCCGGGTATGGAAGCGGCGCCGCCGGTTCCGACCGAGCGCTGGTCGATGAAGCTTTCGCAGGTCAGTTCGCGATCTTCGAGCCGGCGCCAGTCGGCGATCGCCGGGCCGACGATCAGCCCGGCGTTGTTGCCGAAATCCGACACCACCACCGCCGGGCCGAGGCGGTTGATCGACGCCAGGGGGCTGCCGGCCAGTTCGATGCCGATCGAAAGAGAAGCGACCAGTTCCGCGGCTTCGTCTTCGCTGTACTCGGTCTTGCCAACAGGAGCATCGCTGCCGAGAGTGAATACGTATTCGGCCTCGATCGCGGCGAAGCCGTGTTCGATCACCGGGAAACGGCCCGTTTGTCCCCCCGGGACATTCTGCACCGCACCAGCGAAGATCGGGCCGACCAGGCGGTCTTCGCCGAGCGTGGCCTGCCAGGCGTCCGGAATGCGCCCAACCTTCCAGCCCGCGACGGCTTGCCGCCATAGCGCGATGGCCTGGTCCTGGACCCGGTAGCCGGCGTCCAGAGTCTGCGGTTGCAGGCCTGGATAGGCCGCAAGCGCCTTCGCCTGCCAGCGGGCCCGCACCAGGCGGATCGCGATCGCCAGCTCGTCGCGCTGGTCATCGAACGGGTGTGTTGGCATGCCTGAACGGTCCCCCCGGGGCTCGATTGTGCGTCCGGGTGTTGTATAGGAAACCGGTGTCATTGACAATCCGGCGTATGCTCGGATCAGACCTGGGAGGGCGCGATGGGGAGTGGCGAGGTGGGGCAAGGCATCGACGGCAAGGCCGCAGGGACTGATCGAACCCGCCATCGCGACGGCGGCCGGCGCGGCAATCGGCAAAACGATCGGAGCAGGGCGGCGCGCAGTGTTCTGCTCGCGATGTTCGCCGCGATCGCCGGCATCGCGACGGCGCAGACATCGACGAATTCCGCTGCCGATTTCGCCGCCGATGGCGCGGCGCGGGCCCTGGCCTTCCCCGGCGCCATGGGGTGGGCGGCGCATACGCCGGCAGGGCGCGGCGGCAAGATCCTGAGGGTCACGACCCTGGCCGGCGAGGGCCCCGGTTCGTTCGCCGAAGCGGTGGCGACGCCGGGCCCGCGCATCGTCGTGTTCGAGGTCGCCGGCGTGATCGATCTGGCCCGCAAGGAACTGCGCATCAGCGAGCCTTATCTGACCATCGCCGGCCAGACCGCGCCGCAACCGGGCGTCACCTTCATCCGTGGCGGCCTGACCATCGCCACCCACGATGTGGTCGTGCGCCACATCCGGATACGGCCCGGCGAGGCCGGGCTGGAAAAACGCGCAGGCGTGGATTTCGACGCCATCAATACCGTGCGCGGCGCCCACGACGTGATCGTCGATCATTGCTCGCTGACCTGGGCCACCGACGAAAACCTGTCGGCCTCGAGCACGCGCTTCGCCGGCGAAACCGAGGCCGAGTGGATGCAGGCGGCCTCCAGGCGCATCACCTTCAGCAACAACCTGATCGCCGAGGGCCTGGCCAACGCCACCCACGGCAAGGGCGAGCATTCCAAAGGCACGCTGATCCACGACCACGTCAACGACGTCCTGATCGTCGGCAACCTGTACGCGCACAACTACGAGCGCAATCCGCTGTTCAAGGGCGGAGCGCGCGGCCAGGTCCTCAACAACCTGATCTACGACCCGGGGCAGCGAGCGGCGCACTACAACCTGATCGCCGAGGAGTGGCTGGGCCACGCCTATTCCAGCGGCGAAATGGTGCTACGCGGCAACGTGATGCGCGCCGGGCCATCGACCGAGGACGTCGCCTTGCTCATGGTCGGCGGCTCGGGCGCGCTGTCGTACTTCGCCGAGGACAATATCGCGGTCGACCGGCTCGGCCGGCCTTTGCCGCAGACCGGTCGCTACACCACGACGCCGCTCGCAGTGAGGGAAATGAAACAGGCGCCGGCGCTGCCGTTCGGCGTGCGCCTGCTGCCGGCATCGAAGGTGCAGGACGCGGTCATCGCCGATGCCGGTGCGCGGCCCTGGGACCGCGACGACATCGATCGCCGCATCCTGGCCGACACCGTCGAAGGCCGCGGCAAGATCATCGACAGCGAGAACGAAGTCGGCGGCTATCCGAAGGTCGAGCCGACTCGGCAAGCCTTCGTCGCCGCGGATTGGGACCTCGCGACGATGGAGCCGTTGAAACCGCTGCCGCGTCGCGCGCCCTTGCGCTGAGGCGGCGATGTGGGATCCAGGGCGTCGCGACACCTTGAAGGCGCTTGCAGGCGCGCTGGCTGGCATCTGCTTGCCGTCCGTGGCGGCGGTGGCCGCTAAAAGCGCGTCATCGGCGGCCGGGGCGGCCAGCTTTGCGCATCCGAGCCCCGAGACCCCGGTCGCGACCACCCGCAGCGGCCGCGTGCGCGGTTACCGCGACCGCGGAGTACTGGTGTTCAAGGGTGTTCCCTACGGCGCCGACACCTCCACGCGCCGCTTCATGCCGGCGCTGCGCGAGCGGCCGTGGCAGGGCGTTCGCGATGCGCTCGCACACGGCGCTTCGGCGCCGCAACGCAAACCCGACGCCCGCATCAGCGAAGACTGCCTGTACGCGAACGTGTTCACCCCGGCATTGCGCGATGGCGTCGCGCGGCCGGTGCTGGTGTATCTGCACGGCGGCGGCTACGACAGCGGCTCCGGCAGCAGCCCGCTCTACGACGGCGTGCGTCTGTGCCGGCGCGGCGATGTCGTGGTGATCACCCTCAATCACCGTTTGAACGCCTTCGGTTATCTGTACCTGGCGCAGCTCGGCGGCGACGACTACGCCTGGTCCGGCAACGTCGGCCAACTCGACCTGATCCAGGCCCTGCACTGGGTGCGCGATCACGCGGCCGAGTTCGGCGGCGATGCCGGCAACGTGACCTTGTTCGGCCAGTCCGGCGGCGGCGCCAAGATCGCCACCCTGATGGCGATGCCTGCGGCGCAGGGGCTGTTTCACCGCGCCCTGACCATGAGCGGGCAACAGGTCACCGCGGCCGGGCCGCGTGCCGCGACGCAGCGTGCGCTATGCCTGCTCGATGCGCTGAAGATCGCGCCAGAGGGTCTCTCGCGGCTGCGCTCACTGCCGATGCAGGCCCTGGTGGAGGCGACGTCGCTGCGCGATCTTTCGCGTATCGAGGACACTGCCCTGTATTTCGGGCCGGTGCTGGATGCGAAATCTCTGCACCGGCATCCGTTCTATCCCGACGCGCCCGCACAATCGGCCGCGATCCCGATGGTGATCGGCAACACCCGCGACGAAACCCGCGCTTTCCTCGCCGGCGATGCGGCCAACCTCGCCCTGGGCTGGGACCAACTGCCGGGCAAACTGCGCGAGCACCAGTACGTCGACCTGGACCCGGACACGGTGATCGCCGAGTACCGCCGCCTGTATCCCGGCTACACGCCGTCGCAGATCTTCTTCGCCGCGACCACCGCCGGCCGCTCCTGGCGCGCGGCGATCATCGAGGCCGAAGCCCGGGCGCGCCAGGGCGCACCGACCTGGGTCTATCAACTGGATTGGGGTTCGCCGCTCGATGGCGGGCGATGGGGCGCCATGCATACGCTCGACATCGCCCTGGTGTTCGACAACACCGGCCAAGCCGGCTCGCGCACCGGCGACGACGCGCAAGCACGGGCACTGGCGGCGCGCATGAGCGATGCCTTGATCGCCTTGGCGCGGCACGGCGACCCGAACCACGTCGGCTTGCCGGCCTGGGCGCGGTACTCGTTGCAGCGGCGCGAAACCCTGTTGTTCGATGCGCAGCCGCGCCTGGTCGAGGATCCGCGCGCCGGCGAGCGCAGGCTGTATGAGCGTGTGCCGTTCGTGCAGCGCGGGACGTTCTAGCCTCGCAAAGCCGTGCCCGGTCGAGCCGTTGCGGCCCCGGCCGGAACCGGCCGCACGCATCGTGCCGACGGCTTGAGCGATGCGCTCAAGGGCAGGCCGAGCAGACGCAGGCCATCGGCGACTTCCGCGGCCATGCATCGCGCGCCCTGCGGCGAGAAATGGGTGTCGTCGCGCAGGCCTTCGGGGTAGTTGCCGTGTTCGCCCGCCTGCAGCCACAGGAACAAGGCCTTGGAACCCGCATCGCCCCATGCGCCGAGCACGGCCTGGCTGCGCCGCTCCATGTCGATCAACGCCACCGCGCGTTCGGCCGCGACTTGCCTGACCAGGCCCGGATAGTCGCCATGGCTGTCGAGCACTGCGCCGGCCCGGTCGAAGCGGCGCCGCGCCACCGGCGTCAGCAGGACCGCGGTGGCGCCGCGCTCGCGGACCTGATCGACGAAACCTTCGAGGTTGCGCCTGTAGTCGGCCGGCGGGGTGTAGCGGTCGGCCTTGTGCCTGGATTGGTCGTTGTGGCCGAACTGGATGAACACGTAATCGCCCGCGCCGACCTCGTCGAGCAGATCCTGCCAGCGTCCTTCCTCGATGAAACTGCGCGTGCTGCGACCGTTCATGGCGCGATTGTCGAGCCTGATCCGGCCGGGCTGGAATTGCGCCTCGAACGCCTCGCCCCAACCGGTCTCGGGGCGTTTCTCGGCGCGCTTGATCGCCATCGTCGAATCGCCGGCCAGGAACACGGTCGGTACCGGATCGGCGCAGGCAGCCAGCGGCCACACGGCCAGGCAAGCAATCAACAGCAATGCACGCATCGACGCACCGATGAGCAGGTTAAGGGCAGGGATGAGTTGCGGAGTTCTACGCGGCCGTCGCAGCCGGTGCGACTCGTTCGAGCGAGCCGCACCGGTTCGCGTCGCGAGGCGACGCCTTACAATTTGAAGCGCAGGCCGAGGAAGTACTGGCGCCCGGTGTGGTGATAGACCGAGACGCGATCGGCTAGGGAATCGACCCATTGATCGTTGTATTCGTCGGTCAGGTTGAGGCCTTCGAGGGTCAGCTCCAGCTTGTCGTTGATCTTCCACGAGGCCGACATGTCGATGGTGGTCGTGCCCTTGGTGCCTTCGACGTCGGCGTTGTTACGGCCCGGCACCGTGGTCAGGTAGTCGTCGCGATAGGCCGCCGAGACCCGGGCGCTGAAACGTTCGCCTTCGTAGTACAGGGTCGCGTTGTAGGCGTTCTTCGACAGCCCGACCAGGTCGGTCTTGAGCGCCGATGCGCCGGCGGCGGTGACGTACTGGATCTTCGAATCGACGTAGGTGTAGTTGAACTGCACGCCGAAATCGTTCCAGAAGCCCGGCAGGAAGCTGAAGGGTTGTTGATAGCTCAACTCGACGCCGCGCAGCTTGCCGCCCGGCGTGTTGACCGGGATGTTGAACTGGAATTCGTCGGTCGGCAGCGCGCCGGTCCCGGCCAACAATTCATTGGGCAGGCCGGAGGTGTTGTAGGGGCGGATCTCGCGCGAAGTCTGCACGAAGCTGTCGATGTTCTTGTAGAAGAACCCGAGGCCGAGCAGGGCCTCTTCGGCGAAATACCATTCCAGGCCGAGGTCGTAGGTCTTGGCGCGAAACGGGTCGAGCAGGGGGTTGCCGCCGGCGACGACGCGGTTGCCGCCGCTCACGCTCACCGTCACGCCCGGGGTCAGATTGGCCAGGCCCGGCCGCGACATCACCTTGGCGGCGCCGAAGCGGATCAGGAAGTCCGGGGTGATGTCGGCGACCAGGTTCAACGAGGGCAGGGTGTCGTTGTACTCGCGCTCGACCGTGGTCAATACCGGCGTGGTGCCGGCCAGGGCGAAGCCGGTCGAAGACTGCTTGGTCTTGACGTGGCGTACGCCGAAGTTGCCGCTGATCGGGATCTCGCCCAGGTTGGTCGAGAAATCGGTCTGCAGGTAATAGCCCAGGTCCTTTTCCTCGACGCTGCGGTTGTTGCCGCGGGCGCTGGCCACGTCGGGCGAAAGCGCGAAGGTGCCGGAGTTGCTGTAGATGTCGAACAGCCGGTCGAAGGCGCCGATGTCCGGGATCAGCCAGCGCGAATCGTTGGCGCCGCCGACGCTGGTGCCCTGCAAGGCGACCGAGCGGGTCAGGTCGGCCAGATTGGTGCCGGCCGGCAACGAGGGCACGGCCAGCTCGGAAACACGACGCATCTCGCTGCTGTCGAACTGGTATTTCTTCGACTGGATGCCGCCCTTGAGCTTGAAGCCCGGGGCGAGGGTCCAGCGGAAATCCAGTTGCCGGTTATCGAAGGTGTTTTCCGAGGCCTGGGGGCGCAGGCGGATCTCGGACACGCCGTTGGCGAAGCTCCAGGCATTGGGGTCGTTGACGTCGAAGCCGTTGTCGATGATCGGCAGGCGACTGCTGTCGCGATAATCGTAGACATAGCCCTGCGCGTTACTGCGGTCGAGGGTGATCGTGGTCTGGATCGGGTTGTCGAATTCGGACTTGGCCCGGCCGATCTGGCCGCTCATTGCGAAGTCGTCGCTGAACTTGTGTTCGCCGTAGAAATTGGCCTGGCTGAACTTGGTGCTGAGCTCGTCGTAGCGCGCTTCCGAGCGCACGTCGACGTTGTTGAAGCGGCCGTAGACCAGGTTGCCGCGTTCGTCGACTTCGCCGTCGAGGACCACGGTCTGCGGCTTGCCGGTGCCGGTGCGGCTGAAAGAAATGCCGTTGAGGAAATTCTCGGTGCGGGTCGCGTCGAACTTGGCGTACAGCAGGTCCAGGCCGAGCTCGGTCTTGTCGCTGAGCTTGAATTGCAGGGCGCTGGTGATGCCCAAGCGTTGTTGGTCGTGCTCCATCACCCCGTAACGCGGGATACGCGGATGGAACGTGCCTGGAAGGCGGGCAGCGGCGAACGGCGAACTCGCGGCGAAACCGCCGCTGCTCGGGCCGTTGTCCCAACGCACGGTGCTGTGGCCTTCCTCGACCAGGCGCCGGTCGGTGTAGGCCACCGAGAGCAGGGCGCCGAAGCGGCCATCGGCCCAGGTGTTGCTGATCAGCGCGGTGGCGCGGGGGTCGATGTCCTTGGACAGATCGTTGAAGCCCAGTTGAGCGCCGGCGACGAAGGTCAGGCCGTCGTAGTCGAAGGGGCGGGCGGTCTGCAGGTCCACGGTGGCGCCGAGCGAGCCTTCCTCGACGTCGGCCGAGGCGGTCTTGCGCACCTTCAGGCTGTTGAACAGCTCCGAGGCGAAGACGTTGAAGTCGAAACCGCGGCCGCGATTGGCGCCGCCGGAACTGTCGGTGCCGCCGGCGGTGGTCAGCGCCTCCATGCCGTTGATGCGCACGCGAGTGAAATCCGGGCCCAGGCCGCGCACCGAGATCTGCCGGCCTTCGCCGGCATCGCGCGCGATCGAGACGCCGGGAATGCGCTGCAGCGACTCGGCCAGGTTGAGATCGGGAAAGTCGGCGATGTCCTCGGCGACGATGGCGTCGACCACCCCGACTTCTTCGCGCTTGATATCCAGCGCCTGCTGCAGGCTGGCGCGAAAGCCGGTGACGACGACCGCATCGAGATTCTTGGCGTCTTCGAGCGGCGCCGATTTTGATTGAGCCGCCTCTGCCGGAGCCGCCTCGGCACCGGCCTGGGCCGGTTGCGCCGATTGTTGCGCATACCCTGTCGATGGCGACATCGACAGCCCCAGCGCGATCGCGGCGGCGAGCACGGTAACCGGTGTCTTTCTGGTCTCTAGTTGCACTTGCATTCCTCTCCCCTTCGAAGGTGCCAGACCGCTCGGGAACCGGTCTTGACGGGCTTGCTGCGCCTGATATGGTGTCCCCTGAACAAAAATGACACCGCTGGTCAAAACCCTAACAAAAGCTTGACCGAACAGCATGCTGCGGTGCGCAAACGCTTATGGGAGGCCGGTCGCGATCGGCCGGCGGATCATTCTGATGGGGGTGGTATGAGCGGACGAGTCGTATGTTTCGGCGAGCTGTTGCTCAGGCTCGGCGCGCCCGGACGTCAGCGGCTGTTGCAGTCGCCGCAACTCGAGGTGCATGTCGGCGGCGCCGAGGCCAATGTCGCCGTATCCCTGGCCCGGTTCGGGCACGAAGCGGCGATGGTCAGCCTGGTGCCGGACAACCCGCTCGGCGACGCCGCACGCGGCGAACTGCGGCGACAGGGCGTCGACACCCGGGCGGTACTGACCGGAGCCGGGCGGATGGGCCTGTATTTCCTCGAAACCGGGGCGATACAACGGCCCAGCCGGGTGCTTTACGACCGCGCCGGCTCGGCGTTCGCGATCGCGGGGACCGCGCCCTACGACTGGCCTGCCTTGCTCGCCGGCGCCTGCTGGCTGCATTTGTCCGGCGTCACGCCCGCACTCGGCGAACGCGGCGCGGAAGCCGCCATCGTCGCCGCGCGTGCCGCCCGCGATGCCGGCGTCCGGGTCTGCTTCGACGGCAATTTCCGCAGCTCGTTATGGCAGGAATCCAAGTGCAACCCGGCTCCGATCCTGCATACCTTGATCAGCTTGGCCGACCTGGCGTTCGCCGATCACCGCGACATCGCGGTCGTGCTCGGAGCCAAGGCCAGCGGACATTCCAGCGGCGACGACACGGCCGCCGCCGCGCGGCTCGCGTTCGAGGCCTTCCCGAACCTGCAACGGCTGGCCTGCACCCGGCGCGAGCAACGCGACGTCGATCATCACCTGCTGTCGGCGTCGCTGTTCCATCGCGACGGCAGCGTCCTGCATACCGCGTCCCGGGAGCTGCGCGGCATCGTCGATCGGATCGGTGCCGGCGATGCCTTCGCCGCCGGCTTCCTGCATGGCTTGTTGGACGGGATGAGCGACGAAGACGGCCTGAGCTTCGCCTTGGCCGCGGCCAGCCTGAAGCATTCCGTGCCCGGCGACTTCAACCTGGTCAGCGCCCAGGACGTGAACGACTTGATCGCCGGCGGCGGCTTCCACGTCCGTCGCTAGGGCGGCCTGAGCACTGTTCTAGAGAGAAGTGCAGGGCCGCGCGGATTCGCCGAATCGCCCGGTTGCCACATACCGCCCCTATGGTCGGCGCGGTTGTTGCACCGCATCGCGCGGCTTCATGATCGCGCTCACAACCCGACTGCGTCGGCAATCGCGTTATCGGGCCTTCTCTACATCGGCGGTCGCCGCGTGTCTGCCTCGTTGTATCTTCCCAGCGCGGCACCCTGTCGCAAGAATGCCAAGGGAGGAGTGCGATGCATCGCTTCAAGTTGATCGTATTGGGAACCCTGTTGGCCATGTCCGCCGGCGCCGGCGCAGCCAGCAGTTCCGCCGGTTGTTTCTGCTCGGTCGTGTACTACGACGCCGCCGGCACCGTCGTCGGCATACGCCAGCCCGCCGCCTGCGGCGATCCGGGCTGGGGCGTGGTCACCAACAAGTCGAAGGTGTATGCCGGCTGCGTGATGTAAACGCTCGCAGGAAAGCCGGCGGCGCCTGCGAGAACAGGAGTCGCCCGGTGCGTCCGGGCGACTTCTTTACCGACTACCGCAGGGGCGGTCGGGCAGGGCGTTTGGCGTGTTTCCCTCATCGTTGGGCCCGGGCGCAAGCGCGATCGCATGCGCTGCACACGACCCGACGCAGCGCACACCGATAGCGCGGCACGGCACCGAGGCGGCCGCCCGAACCACTCGGCTCCGGCGGCACGGATCGGCGAGCGCACAGCGGACACGGAGCGACGCGATGGTCGCCTCGGTGAGGCGCATCGACAGCGGCAGCGCAGCCAATGGGTCGGCCATGTCGCTTACCCCGCAGGTAATGGCCAACTCCTGCGCCCTGGCTATCGTTGCGGCATGAACGCGATCCGACCCGTAGGCGAACTCATTCGCGATTGGCGCCAGCGCCGCGGGCTCAGCCAGTCGAACCTGGCCGAGCTCGCGGATACCTCTGCGCGCCACATGAGTTTCATCGAGACCGGCCGTTCGCAGCCGAGCCGGACGATGCTGATGCGTTTGGCCGATCGCCTCGAGGTGCCGCCGCGCGAACGCAACGTGCTGATGAGGGCGGCCGGGTGGTCGGCGATCTATCCCGAGCACCGCATCCAGGACGGCCCGGCTCTCGCACTGGCGCGCGAGGCCGTGGAGCTGGTGCTGCGCGGCCACGAACCGTACCCGGCGATCGCCGTCGACCGTCACTGGAACTTGTTGGCGCGTAATCGCGCACTGGGCCCCTTGCACGACGGCGGCATCGCCCCGTTCCTGCTGCAGCCACCGCTGAACGTGCTGCGCCTGAGCCTGCACCCGCAGGGCTTGGCGCCGCGGATCGTCAACCTGGGGCAATGGCGTGCGCATCTGCTTCATCGTCTGCGCCGGCAAGTCGGCGCCACTGCCGACCCCGTGCTTCAAGCCTTGCATGAAGAATTGAGCGGCTACCCCGGCCCGGCGGAGGATGCGCTCGCGTCGTCCGTGCACGGCTTCGCCGTTCCCATGCGACTGCGCACGTCGTGCGGCGTGCTGTCCTTCATCAGCACCACGACGATGTTCAAGACCCCCGTGGATGTGACGCTGTGCGAACTGGCCATCGAGACCTTCCTGCCGGCCGACCAGGCGACAGCGCAGTCGCTGCAAACGGCGATGCTTTGCAGGCAATGGCCGCAGGCAGGCTGGGAACCGGAGCCCGGGCCAGAGCAGGGCCGGCGCAACGATCCTTGAGGGAGCAGGGCGGCGATAACTCGGGTATGGCCCTGCGCTGCAGCGCAAGGGCAGAATCATTCCTCTCCGCCACGGCGGCGGATCGACACCTTCATCGGCGGGGCGAAATGGCGAAGCGGTTGCGGTCGATCTTATGGATGCTGGCAACGCTGCTCGCCTTGCTGGCGTTCGCGGCCTGGTGGCTGCTGCGCGGCAGCCTGCCGACCTTGGACGGGCGGCTGGAATTGGCCGGGCTTTCCGCCGCAGTCGAAGTGGCGCGGGACCGCAACGGCGTCGTCACCATCCAAGCCGCCGACGAGCGGGACGCCGCGCGTGCCTTGGGCTATGTCCATGCGCAGGAGCGTTACTTCGAAATGGATCTGATGCGCCGCACCGCCGCCGGCGAATTGGCCGAGTTGCTGGGCCCCTCCATGCTCGATGCCGACCGCAAGCGCCGGATCCATCGTTTCCGTCATCGTGCCCGGGTCCAGGCCGATGCCTTCGCCGGTACGCACGCGGAGGCCTTGCGTGCCTACACCGAGGGCGTCAACGCCGGCCTGGCGCATTTGAGAGTGCGGCCTTGGCCTTATCTGCTGCTGGGCCAGGCGCCCCAGCCATGGCGAGCGGAGGACTCGGCACTGGCGGGGTATGCGATGTACGTCAATCTGCAGGATGCCTCCAACGGGCGCGAGGCCGCGTTGCGTTCCGCGCGGCCGCACCTGCCTGCGGCCGTGTTCGATCTGCTGATGCGCGACGGAACCCGCTGGGACGCACCGATGCAGGGACAGGCCCGCGGCGACGCCGTGTTGCCGGATGCGGACGCCGTGGATCTGCGCAAACTGCCGGGCCCGGTTCGGCCGCGCCCGGCCCCAATCGACAGCAGCGGCACGCCCGGCAGCAACAACTTCGCCGTCGCCGGAGCGCTGACCGGCGATGGGCGCGCGATCCTGGCCGACGACATGCACTCCAGGCTGAGCGTTCCCAACGTGTGGTTCCGGGCGCGGCTGCGTTACGGTCACGAAACCGGGCGGGTGGACGTTTCCGGGTTCACCCTGCCGGGCTTGCCGGTGGTCGTCGCAGGCAGCAACGGCAAGCTCGCCTGGGGGTTCACCAACGGCTATGCGGACACGCTCGATTGGGATCCGCATTGCGGGGGCAAGGATGCGAGCGGCTGCACCGCGTTGCTGCAACGCAAACCCGCGGTGGAAATCATCCGGGTCAAGGGGCACGACCCGGTTGTGCTTCAGGTGCTCGATGACGAACGCGGCCCCTTGATCGTCGATGCGGTCGGCCAGCCACCGATGCAACTGCATTGGACGGCCTATCGCCCCGAAGGCCTCAACCTCGATCTGGCGACGCTTCACCATGCCCGCGACGTGCACGAGGCATTGTCCCAGGCCCGCACGGTGGGCCTGCCCACGGCCAATCTGATGCTGGCCGATCGCCACGGCCGGATTGCCTGGACCTTGATCGGCCCGACCATACCCGCGCATGAGTCCAGCGATTGTCGATGGCCTTGGGGCGGGCGAGCGCCGATCGAGCGAACGACGACGCAAACGGACCCGGAGAGTTCGATGCTGAGAAGCTGCGCGAACGCCTCGGCCGAACCCGCTGCGCCGCCCTCCATCCCGCCCTTCATCCCGCCCTTCATCATCGATCCGCCGGACCATCGCCTGTGGACCGCGAACAACCGCACCCTGGATGCGGCGTCGCTGAACCGGATAGGCGATGGCGGCTATTCGCACGGCGCACGCGCAACACAGATACGCGATGCATTGCGCCAGCAGCAAACCTTCGCCGAGTCCGATCTCCTGGCGGTCCAGCTCGACGACCGCGCGCTGTTGCTCGCGCCCTGGTGGGAACTGATGCAGGCCCAGGCGCGTCGCGGCCGCAGCGATTCCGCGTTGGCTGCAATGGCCCAGGCGGCCGCTCGCTGGGAGGGACGCGCGAGCACCGACTCGGTGAGTTACCGCTTGGTACGCGCATGGCGGCTGGCGGTGCATGCGCGCATCCTCGAGGGCCTGACCGCGCCGGCCCAGGCGGCGATGAAGCAGCGTTTCGTCATGCCGCAGTTGCCGCAGTTCGAAGGCGTGGCCTGGCCCCTGGCCACGGCTCAACCGAAGCATCTGTTGTCGAGGCGCTATCCGTCCTGGGAGGCGCTGTTCGAGGATGCGGCGCAGGAAGTACGGCAGGAGCTGTCCGGCCAGGGAGCGCTTGCGCAACGCAGCTGGGGCGAGCGGAATACCGCGGCGATATGCCACCCCTTGGCCTCGGCCGTACCGATGCTGGGCAAGCGCCTGCTGTGCATGCCGCGCGAGCCGTTGCCGGGCGACAGCGGCATGCCGCGGGTGCAGGGCCCGGGCTTCGGTGCCACCCAACGCATGGTGGTCTCGCCCGGACACGAAGACTCGGGCATCGCCCACATGCCGGGCGGGCAGAGCGGCCACCTGTTCTCGCCGTTCTGGGGGCGCGGGCACGACGATTGGGTGCAGGGGCGGCGCTCGCCGTTCCTGCCGGGTGCTGCGATCTACTCGCTGGTGCTGACGCCCGAACCCAAGCCTTGACCGTCGGCGGCCGGCCCGGGCCGCCGCAACGAGCCGGGCATCGGCTGGCCTATGACCCGGAACATCGAGGGCATGTCGAATCGCCGATTCCTCGTTCGTCTAATCCATAGATCGGTCGTTCTGGATGGCCGGCGACGGCGCTGACGATCCAGTACCCGATGAACCCAAACACTCACCCAATACGTTCACCGAACCAGTAAAGGAGCCCCTATGTCCCTGTCTCATTCCGGTTGTCGAGTGCTGGCCGCGGCCGTGTTGACCGGATTGGCGCTGTTCGTCGCGCCCACCGTCACCGCACTCGCGGCGGAACCGTCGCAAGTGGCAGCGCCCGCCAAACGTGCCGCCCTCGTCAAACGCGACGACCTGGCCATTCACTACGACATCGTCGGCGACCTGAAATCGGCCAAGGCCCCGCTGCTGGTCCTGCACGGCGCCTATATGTCGGCCGATAGCATGGCCGCCATCGTCGACCGTTTCGCCCGCACGCGTCCGGTGATCGTTCTGGATCAACGCGGCCACGGCCGCACCGGCGACGGCCCAGGCCCGATCACCTATGAAGCCTTGGCCGACGACGCCGCGGCCGTGCTCGACGCGGCGGGCGTGAGGCAGGCCGATGTCTTCGGTTACTCGATGGGAGGCGGCGCCGCCATCCAACTCGCCATCCGTCATCCGGCCAAGGTCGCGAAACTGGTCACCGCCTCGGCGGGCACTCGCCTGGACGCGGCCTACAAGGAAGTGTTGGCGGGTATCGGACAGATCACGCCAGCGGTGTTCGACAACACGCCGATCAGGAAGGAGTACGACCGGCTCGCGCCCCGGCGAGAGGATTTTCCCGTGCTCGTCGAGAAGCTGAAAGTGCTCGATGCCACGCCGTTCGACTGGGGCACCGGCATGAAGGCGCTGAAGCACAAGACCATGATCGTCATGGGCGACTACGACATCATGGGCCCCGAACACGGCGTCGAGATGTTCCGCATGCGCGGCGGCGGCGCCCCTGCGCTCGCGGCGCAAGGCTTCCTGTCGGCGCCGCCGCCGGCCCGCCTGCTGGTCCTGCCAGGCACCTCCCATATCGGCATCATGGCCGAAGCCGAAACCGTCGTAGCCGCGACCGTGCCCTTCCTCGACGATGCGACGCCGCCGATGCCGGCGGGTTTTTTCTGAGGCGTTTGATCTAGCTCCTGCGGAAGCAATACGCCGCGTGGCCGTTGCAGCGCGGTCGCGACTTGGGACCGCAGGAAACCCCTGTCGGACGTCGCTCCTGCACTTTGAGGCGTCGCAGCGGCAGTTCTCCGTTGCGGTGCGTCGCTTCGCATTAGCGAAGGCCATAGAAGACCCGAAGAGCGGCGCGCAAGGATGCGCGCCGTTTTTCACCGGGGCAGGGATATCCCGTATGTAGCGCCCTGCGCATGCAGCGGGCTTGACGGTCTTCGACCCGGTCGCAGGCAGTGAGAAACAAGGCTGGCGTCGACACGCCGCGTTCGCGCCATTGCCGCAACAGCGACAGGCCATCGCCATCCGGCAGCAGTCGGTCGAGCACGAAGGCATCGTAGGCATACGAACGCACGAACGACTTCGCCGTGCCGCGATCGGGCGCCTAGTCGACCGGTATGCCCCTGCGAGCGCAGGCGCCCGGCAACGGCCCGGCGCGAATCGGCTTGATCTTCGAGGACGAGCAGGCGCATCGCGCTAGCCTGCTGCATCAGGTTATCGGTGCAGATCGCCCAGCGGCGGCCGTCTCGCATTGCACTAGCGTGTTCCGTCCCGACCCGGCTCATGAGCGCATCGGTTCATCGAACCGCGAGGGTTCAATGCGGCCGTATCCACCTGGCCAATACCGCCAGCAGCCGGTCGGGGTCGATCGGCTTGGTCACGAAATCGTTCATGCCGGCCTCGAAGCAGCGCTCGCGGTCTTCCTGCATGGCATTGGCGGTCATCGCCACGATGGGCGTCGCCGGCTTCGGTATCAGCCGCCGGATCTCGCGCGTGGCGGTGATGCCGTCCATGACCGGCATCTGCATGTCCATCAGGATGAGGTCGTAGCGGCAGGCCTGCACCATCCTCAAGGCCGCTGCGCCGTCGCCGGCCACATCGACGGTCAGGCCGGCATCGCCCAGGATGCCGCGTGCGACCTCCTGGTTGAACTCGTTGTCCTCCGCGACCAACACCCGCGCGCCCTTGAAGGCCTCGACGTCCCTCGGGTCCATGGCTTGCGGCGATGTCTGCGTGCGAGCTGCCCCGAGCATTCCCGCCAAAGCATCCAGCAGGTCCGAGGCTTCGATGGGCTTGGTCAGGATATGGATCCCGTCTTCAAGCGCACGTTGGATGCAATCGTCCCGCTCCCGGGGGATCGCGAACGCCACGTGCTGCCGGTGCCCCCCGACCAGCGACCCGATTCGCTCTGCGACGGCGAACCCGTCGAGCCCCGGCGTATCCAGGTCGAGCACGACCGCATCGAACGGCCGCTCGGATTCGACCGATTCCCAGAATGCGTCGACGACGTCGCCGGCATCGGCGGAGGCGACGATGAAGCCCAGTCCGGTCAGCGCGACGCACAGGCCGTCGGGTTTCCGGCCGGGGGGTTCCGCCACCAGGATGCGGCTTCCGCGCAGGTCCGGGTTCAAGCTGTCCGCACGCGCCTGCAGTTGGCTCGTACCCACCGTTGCGGTGAACCAGAACGTGCTGCCGCGGCCCGGCTCGCTGTCGACGCCGACTTCGCCGCCCATCATCTGCGCCAGGTTCTTGCAGATGGCCAGCCCCAGTCCCGTCCCGCCATAACGACGTGTCGTGGAACTGTCGCCTTGCTGGAAGGCTTCGAAAATCCGCGCGATCTGTTCGCGACCGAGCCCGACGCCGGTGTCCTGCACGGCAAAGCGGAGCACCAGCCCCTGGGCGCGGCGTTCGAGCACCTTTACCGACACGCGAACCCCGCCTTGCTCGGTGAACTTGATCGCATTGCTCGCGTAGTTGATCAGCACCTGTCCAAGACGCAACTTGTCGCCGACCAGGTCGTGAGGCGTGTCCGGAGCGACATCGAAGGCGAGCGACAGCCCCTTGGCGGCCGCTCTTTCCCCGACCACGTTGGCCACGTCGTCGATCAGTTGCGACAGGGTGAAACGGGAATGCTCGATCGACAGCTTGCCGGCCTCGACCTTGGAGATGTCGAGGATGTCGTTGATGACGCTGAGCAAGTGCTGGCCGGCGCGCTGGATCTTGCCGAGGTAGTCGCGTTGCTGCGGGTCGGCGCTGCCCTTGAGCGCCAGATGCGACATGCCGAGGATGGCGTTCATCGGCGTACGGATTTCATGGCTCATGTTCGCGAGGAACTCGGACTTGGCCTTGCTCGCCTTTTCGGCATACGCCTTGGCCTGCTCCAGTTCGCGTTTCGCCTCGACGACTTCGGTGACGTCCTGGCAGACGCCGTACAACTCGGGAGGCCGATCGAGCTTGTCGCGGACGACGACGCCCAGGTTGTGCAGCCAGACGATGCGGCCATCGCAGGGGCGTCGGTACGGATAAGTGGCGTCGTAGACCGGGATATCCCCGGCGCAGGCCTGAGCGAATTTTTCCGCGGTGGCCGCGGCGATCTCCGGGGAAACCGCTTCGATGCAGGCGCGCCATGCAGCCAGACTGTAGCGCCATTGCGGATTCGGCAGGTCGCCGAACAGCGCCGCGGTACGTTCCGAGCTGGTGTAATGGTCGGAGCCGTCGAGGGTAACGACCCAATGGCCCGCACGGGTAAGCGAAAGCGCCTGATCCAGGCGGGCTTCGGTCAGCAGCAGCGCCTCTTCGGAGGTCTTGCGCTCGCTGATGTCGTAGTTGACGCCGACCATGCGCAGCGGGTTGCCATCGGCGTCGCGCGACGTCCTGCCGGTCGCATAGAGGTGGTGCACCGAGCCGTCCGGCCAGATCACGCGAAACTCTTCGCTGTATTCTCGCTCGCCCCGGAATGCCGCATCCAGAGCGCGTTCCAAGCGCTCCGCATCCGCCGGATGCAAGGCCTTGCGCCAGGATTCGATACCGCTGAAGTCCTCGCTGCGAATGCCGTAAAGACGGAACATGGCGTCGTCCCAGGTCAGTTCGTCCTCGGCGAGATTCCAGTCCCAGATGCCGATGTCCGCGGCCCGGGTGGCGATCTGCAAGCGTTCGGTCATCACCGCCAGCTCATCCGTGCGTTCTGCGACCAGTTCTTCCAGGTGATCGCGGTGACGGCGCAACTCTTCCTCGGCGAGCTTGCGCTCGGTGATGTCGTAGTTGACGCCGACCATGCGCAGCGGGTTGCCCTCCGCGTCCCGCGAGGTCCGGCCATAAGCCTGCAGAAAGCGCAGCGAGCCGTCCGGCCGCACGATGCGAAATTCCCCTTTGTATTCGCTTTCGCCGCGCAGCGCCGCCTGGACGGCGTGCTCCATCCGCTCCGCGTCCTCCGGGTGCAGCATCTGCTGCCAGGCGTCGTAGCCCGCCTTGAAGTCTGCGCGATCGACACCGTAAAGCCGGTACATGGCGTCGTCATAGACCATCTCGTTGCGCGCGACGTCCCAATCCCAGATGCCGATGCCCGCGGCCTGCGTGGCCACCTGCAAACGTTCGGAGACCCGATGCAACTCGCGTTCGGCCTCCTTGCGCGGGGTCAGGTCCAGGCCGAAAACGATGGTTTTACCGGGCACCCCGACGAAGTCCCAGAGCATGCTCTTGACCGAGCCGTCCTTGCAGGTCACCCGGGTTTCGAAGGGTTCCGGAGCGCTGGTCTGGCCCCTCCATCTATCCTCGATCTGTTGGCGGTAGACAGGATCCGGGTAGGCGCGGACGCCCCATCCGGCCATGTCCGAAATGTCGTCGCGGGTATAACCGAAAAATTCGACGAATTTGGGATTGACGTATTCCGCGACCCGCTCCGGACCGGCGAGCACCGCGATGGCCAGCGGCGAGACATCCGAGAACAGCTTGAACTGCGCCTGGCTCTTGCGCAGTTCCGCCTCGCTGCGCTTGCGTTCGGTGATGTCGTTGAAGATCGCAATCGACAGGCTGCCATAGCGCGCCCCTGCGATCTCCGCGGTAACCACGCGACCGTCCTTGCAGGTGATGTCGTATTCGCCGCGATGGATCTCGCCGTCGGGGCCGCTGGCGCCGGCGGCGTTCCAGCGTTCGATCACGCTTTTGCGGTACTCGGGGTCCGGGTAGGCGCGCTCGAACCATTGCTCCGCGGTGGCGATTTCCTCGGGCGCATAGCCGAACAGTTCCAACGCCTTCGGGTTCCAGAATTCGATCACGCCCTCATCGTTGACCCAGGAAATCGGCAGCGGCGCGATCGACAGCAGGCTTCGCAGCCTCTCTTCGGCCGAGCGGATCTCGGCGAAAGATTCCTCCAGCCGTTTCGCCATGTGATTGAAACTATCCGAGAGCGTCTCAAGCTCCTCGAGGCGGCTGTCGGGCACCCGTTGGGACAAGTCGCCGCGGGCCATGGCGCGTGCGGAATTGGAGATGTCGCGCAGAGGCTTGGTGACCAGCGTGGCCAGAAAGGCGGCCATCAGCACGGTCACGATCAGCGCCACGGTGAACACCATGGCGGCGCGGCTGTTGCCCTCCTGGATGATGCCGAGGAAGTCCGATTCGGGCAGCGCCGTGACCAGCCACCAAGCCGGGCCGCTCGCTTGGCTGTCGCCTGCCTGGCTGCGGTAAGGGGTGATTCGGCCGAGCCAGGCTTCGCCGCCGAACGGCTGCATTCCGGAGATCGCGAATCGGAACGACGCCGGCGTCTGCTTCGCCGCGATGCCGCCAGGTTCCTCGCGCAGGCTCCGCACCGCCGTCGCCACCACCGACGGGGAGTTGTCGAATTTCCCAACCGGCGGGCCTTGCCGCTCCGACGATGCCACCACCCGGCCATCGCGATCGACGATGAAAGCGCGCCCGGACCTCGCGATATCCGTCCGGCGCAGCAATTCGTCCAGCGAGGCCGGCTCCAGCGCCGCGTCGAACCCGGGAACCGCGAGCGCGTCGTCCAATCGCAGGCGAACGGTGTTCGCGGCTTCGGCCTGCAGTCGCTCGGCTAGCTGGGTCGCCGAGGTCGCGCCGCTGCGCAGCGAAAGAAAGGCCACCAGACCCACCATGATCAAGACCAGGGCAATGAAGGGCACGGCCACAAGGATCCGGATCGGCAGCCCTTGATGAGCGTATTGCGTCCCCGGGTTCAAGTTGCCTTGGCCGCTCTCCCACACCCATTCCTTGCGGCCCAGCCGGCGTTCGCGCACCCGTCCGGGAATATCGGCCCAGTACAGCCCGAGCCGGCGCGCCAGCGGCAGCGCGCCCAGCATCAGCGGCGGTACCAGGATCCAGGTGAAGACAAGCGTGAGGAACAGGGCAGGGGTGATCTTGTAGTAGGAATCCTGTGCAGAAAACACCCCCGACAGCGGTCCGCAGGCGAACCCCCACAGCGGAGGGATGAATGCCATGAAGATCGCGACGAACAACGCATACCAGCCCCAGGTGCGCAGCTTGCGGAAGTCTGGGTCCTTGCCGATGAACTGGTAGCCGATCCAGCAGTAGGCCTCGGTCATCGGAAAGCATTCGATCCAACGCCAGACGACGTCCGGCGATACGCCTTCGATCATGTCCGAGAGAACATAGGCGACCACCGCGCCGATCAGGGCCGGATATCCGAACAACACGATGCAGACGAAGACCATCGCGTCCTTCAGCGATTCCAGCGTCTGCGCGCCTTCCACCAGTACGATGGACGAGCCGAGATAGCCGGCCCCCATCACCAGCACGATGGTCAAGGCCACACTCAGCAGCGCCTTCGTGTCCCAGCCGATGCGCTCCGTGCCCAGGCCCCAGCGCCCGTTCGGGCGCAGGGTGAATCCGCCGTAGGCGCAGAAAACCAAGACCAGCCCCAGCACGTAGGCGAACCGCCCCCAGGTCTCCAGGAACAGCAGCGGAAACGCTGCGTAGATATCGTTGGCCCAATCGATCATCGCGTGCATGCTGGGATCGTCCGGATCGGGTAGGGGCAGGACCGTTCGCTAAGGCATTGCGTCAGTTCGTTGCGGATGCCGACCGGATCAGCTCGTCCAGGCTCATCGGGCGGCCATAGAAATAGCCCTGGCCCAGGTGGCATCCGAGTTCGAGCGCCAGGCGGGCTTCGGTCTCGGTTTCCACGCCCTCGGCGGTGACCGTCAGGTCGAGTCGCCTGCCCAGGTCGATCGCGGACTGGAACAGGACCCGCCCATGCTCGCTGAGCGGAGCCGCACCGACGAAACTGCGGTCGATCTTCAGTTCAGTGCTGGGCAGTTGCATCAGGAATTGCATCGTCGCCGCACCGGTTCCATAGTCGTCGATGGCGACCTTGAAGCCTTGCAGGCGCGAGCGGATCAGCGCCTCCAGCACGTGCGCGGGCTTGTCCATGAGATGCGTTTCGGTCACTTCCAGCGTGTAGCTTTGCGCTCGATCGCCAGCGCCGGCCACCACTGCGGACATCTGGTCGATGATCGAAAGGTTATGCAGGTTGTGCATCGAGACGTTGAAGGCGAGGTTGATGTCGACACCCGCCCGCAGCAGGCTGCCGCGATCGCCGACCGCACGCCGCAGAACGGCGAGGGTTAGCGCGTCGATGAGGTCCGCGTTCTCGGCGGCGCGTATCACGTCGGGCGCCGCGACCCGGCCCAGGTCCGGATCCTGCCAGCGCAACAGCGCTTCGGCGCCGACGATCGCGCCCCGTGCCAGCTCCACCTTGGGCTGATACGCCAATTGCAGGGCGGTGCCGGCGATGCCTTTGCGGATCGCATCGTGGGTCAGCACGGCCGGGGACGCGCTCGCCGCCGGCTGCGGTGCCGCCGGGCGATATAGCCGCAACACCGCCATCAGCGCATCGTGGTCCACGGGTTTCGGCAGAACGCCGAGGATGGTCAGCCCCTTGGCCTCGGCGAACTGTCGGCTGACGTCCAGCACACGCGGGTCCTCGCCGCTCAGCAAGACCACCGCTGGAAGGGCGGCGAGCGAGGCTAGCCGGCTCATCAGGCGGATGCCGTCCATGCCCGGCATGTTGAGGTCGCAGATCATCAACTCGAAAGGATGATCGGCCAGTCGTTCGAGAGCGGCCGAGCCGTCGTGCGCGGTTTCGAACGACTCGAAACCGGCGTCTTCAAGCAGCGCCGAAATGATGGCCAGCATCACGGGGTCGTCGTCGACGACCAGCGTCCTCAATCCGAGCGGGCAGGGTGAACTGGACACTCAGGCCACTATCTCATGGACACTCGTAGCGAGTTGTCCTAAAAGGCTAACAGACGCGAAGCGATCGAGGGGACGATCGGCTTGCATGCGGTGAATCGTTGATGTGAAGGGGAAGCTTCGGTGAGAACCTCTGACTTCGAGTCGTTGAATCGTCTGTTCCGGGGCGACGCCGGCCGGGTTCGGCAAGTGCTGGGCATCTTCGCGACGAGTACCCGCCAGGACCTCGAACGCCTCGACACGGCCTATGCGAGCCAGGACTGGAGCACGGTGGGATCGCTGGCGCATAAGATGAAATCCGGATGCCAGCAGCTCGGCGAGGCGGCTGCAGCCAGGGGGCTGGCCGCGATCGAGCTTGGCGTCCACGGCGAGGCTGGCGGCCGTGCCATCGCCGAAGAATTCGCGGCCACACGGCTTGAACTCGACGCGGTGATGATGCGCGTCGCCGCTTATCTGGACAACGAGGACGAGGCAGGCGGGAAGTAGGCGATAGCCCGTCGTTGGCGCGCATCCCGATCGCCGCCGATCGCCGCCCATCCTCTGCGCTCGCGCCCGGCTGCCGGCATCCGGGCTCGACCGGAATCTCGTTTTCGTGGATGCGGTCACGGATAGCGGGCATCTGTGCGAACGTTCCGACTATTCGCAATCCCAGCCCGACCCCGATCGGGTTAGGCGAGTGATGCGCGTGTTCGATACACGATGTTGCGGCGAGTCTGGGACGAACCAGCACTATCTGCAGTCGCCAGCGCGGAAGTTTCGCTATCCGATGCTCACCGAAACTAACGCCGACTCACCGCCAGACAACGCCGTGTGCGAAGCCGACCCGAGAAACGCCGCGGTTTTCCGCATCTTGTGTCCCAAGTGCGGCGCGACACGCCGAATCCGCTTGCGACTTCGCTATTTTCGGGTGTAGATATCTCGCTGACATCCGTCGATAGCGCTTGGCCTGGCAGGGGAGGCTCGCGCCGTTACGATGCCGTGCATCGTGCCTGTCTGTGCCGCTTACCCCGATCTCAAGCCGCTGTCTCGTCCGTTTCGCGAAGGCTTCCTCCAGCGCATCGACGTATCTGGTCATACCCAGTCGCACTTGGCCGTACTTGGCCGCACTTCGCCGACTTGCTGCACGCAGCCGTGCCTGCTTCATCCAGCCATCGACTTAGCCGTATCTGAAAGACGGTCACCGACGTAGCCGACGGCGCCTCGTCCGTCACGCGTTCGCGAGTCACTCGGAGAACAACATGAACCGCATCTTCCGCATCCTCTGGTCGCAGGCGCTGAACGCGTGGGTGGTCGTTTCGGAACTCGCCACGAGCCGTGGCAAGAGCGGGGGAGGGCTCGACAAGCGCGGGCGTGCGCAGGTGTTGATGCTGGACCGCGATCAGGTCGGAGGCTCGCCGCCCGTACGGAGTTGGCCCTTGCAGTTGGCCGTGTTCGCGGCGTTGCTGTCGCTGTATGCGCCGGCGCAAGCCGCGAATCGGTTCTGGGACGTCAACGGCACCGCGGTGGGGCGCGGCGGCACCGGTATCTGGAACACCACCAGTCCGTTCTGGAGCCCCAATGGCGATGGCGTGAGCGGGCCTTACAGCGCCTGGAACAATGCCGCGCTGGACGACGCCTTCTTCGGCGGCACCGCCGGCGCGGTGACCTTGGGTGTGCCGATCAGCGTGCACAACCTAACCTTCGAGACCGATGGTTACACGATCACCGGCAATACCCTGACCCTGGGCGGGGTCACACCCACCATCACCACCAATGCCGGCGTCAATGCCTCGATCAGCTCGGTCGTCGCCGGCAGCGCGGGCCTGACCAAGGCCGGTACCGGCGGGCTGTCGCTCACCGGCGTCAATACCTTCAGCGGAACCATCAACGTCAACGCCGGCACCTTGACGGTCAACGGCGATGCCTCGCTCGGCAATGCCGGCAACGGCATCGTGATGGCCAACGGTTCGGCGTTGAGCTCCGTCGCCGCGCTGAGCGCCAGCCGCGTGGTGACGCTCACCAGTGGCTCGATCGCCATTCGCAACGCCGGCGTCGGCGCGGTGCGCTACACGGGTGCCGGCGGGCTCAACGTGGGGAACGGTATTGCGTTGACCAATAATGCCAATGACTACACCGGGCAAACGGTTGTCGGCGTCAATGCCACTTTTTCCTTCAGTTCCATCGCGAATGTAGGAGGTGGGGCCAGTGCCCTGGGTGCGCCGACGACCATGGCCAATGGCACGATCGTTCTGAATCCTTCGGACTCCGGCATTAACGCGGTCTATACCGGCAGCGGCTCCAGCTCCGATCGTAATTGGCAGGTGTTCTCACGTTTTTTTGGCAGTAGCGGCATCACCAACTCGGGCACCGGCACCCTCACGCTGACCGGCAACATCTTCGGCCAGTACCAGAACGGAACCTTCTCGGCGCGCGGCACCTTCTTCAGCGCGCAAAGCGCGGACCTGGTGTTGTCGGGCGTCATCAGCGGCGGCCAACCTGTTTTCACTTTGAATGGCGGAGGTACGAACCGCACGATCACGCTGGGCGGGGCCAATACCTACACCGCCACCACCACCAACATCAGCAATGTGACGGTTTCGGCGAGCACGCTGGCCAATACCGGCGTCGCCAGTTCGCTTGGCACGAGCGGTGCTGTCGGCATCACCAATGGCGTGCTGAGCTATACCGGTGCCGGTGCCAGCAGCAACCGTGCTTGGGGGCTCAACAACGGCACGATCAACAGCGACGGCACCGGTGCGTTGTCGCTCAGCGGTACCCTGGGGCTCACCAACACCGGCACGCTGGGCGGCAGCTTCGTCGGTGCCGACAACCTCTTCTCGGGCGTCATTTCCGGTGCCGGCGGCCTGGCCAAGAGCGGCGCCTCCACCTGGGTGGTCAACGGCATCAACACCTACACCGGCAACACCACCGTCAACGGCGGTATCTTGCGCGCAGGCAGCACGACGGCCTTCGGCGCTACCAACGGCGCCGTGGTCAACGGCGGCACGCTGGACCTCAACGATCTCAACTTCACGCTGCCCTCGTTGGCAGGTACCGGCGGCATCGTCGACCTGGGGTCGGGCACGCTGATCCTCAATGCGCTTGCAGCGACCAACACCAGCTATGCCGGCAACATCACCGGCAGCGGCGGCCTCACCAAGGAGGGCGCCAGCACCCAGACTCTGACCGGAACCAACACCTACACCGGCACGACTACGGTCAACGGCGGCACGCTGCGGCTGGACTTCGCCGGGGCAGGCGGGCCCGCCAGCAACATCATCTCCAGCGCCTCGACCCTGACCATGGGCGGCGGCACGCTCAATGCGGTCGGCGCCGCCGGCGAGGCCAATACCCAGACCTTCAACGGTTTGAACGTCGTCGCCGGCAACAACACCATCGGTGCGACCTCCGGCGCCGGCGGCAGTATGACCGTCAACCTCGGCGCCATCACCCGCACCGGCGGACTGATCAACTTCAATTTACCCGGCAGCGGCAACATCACCACCACCAACACCCTCCTGGGCGGTTGGGCCACGGTCAACGGCACCGACTACGCCAAGGTGGTCGGCGGCAACATCCTCGCTTTTACCGATGCCGATTACACCGACAAGGACGACGCATCGACCTGGTTGACCGGCGAATTCATTTCCGACAGCGATGCCGATGCCGACAGCTTCTTCGGCACGGTCGGCAGCAATACTCAGCTCGGGGGCTTGCAATTCACCACCCCCGACGCGACCACCACCGTTACCGTAGCCGCCGGCCAGACGCTGGGCATCGATGGAACCATCATCGTCGCGCCGTCGGTCGGCGCCAATAACCAGACGATCACCGGCGGCTCGCTTACCGGCATGGCCGGCGGCGGCACGCTCGGCATCCAGCAGAACGGCACCGGCAACTTCACCATCGCCTCGCAGATCGTCGACAACGGCGGCAGCATCGGCTTCACCAAGGCCGGCACCGGGCTGGTCACGCTCAGCAATGCCAGCAACAACTACACAGGCGGCACCAGCGTGTCGCAGGGGATACTCTCGGTCAACAGCATCGCTAATGGCGGTGCTGCGAGCAGCATCGGCGCTTCGTCCGCGGCCTCGTCCAACCTGGTATTGGAAGGCAGCACGCTGCGTTATACCGGCGGCACGACGAGCAGCGACCGCGGCTTCACTCTCGCCAAGTCCGGCGCGATCCTGGGCGGCGGCATCGAAGTTACCAATGCCGCGGCCAACCTGAGCTTCAGTGGCCAAGTCACCAGCGCCGACGGCGCCAACTTCACCAAGACCGGTCCCGGCACCTTGACCCTCAGCAACGCCGGCAACGATTACACCGGCATCACCCGCGTCGACGGCGGCACCTTGTCGGTCACCACGTTGGCCAACGGCGGGCTGGTCAGCAGCATCGGCGCTTCCAGCAACGCCTCGGGCAATCTCGTCCTCAACAGCGGCACGCTCCAGTACACCGGAGGGACGACCAGCACCGACCGCGGCTTCACTGTCGGTAACCTCGCCGCGGGCGGCGGCAGCGGCGGCATCAACGTCAGTAATGCCGCGACCACCCTGACCGTGAGCGGCACGGCGGTGGGCGACGACGGTTTGCGTAAGGAAGGTCCAGGCTCCCTGGTGTTGTCCGGCACCAATACTTATACGGGCGGTACCGCGGTCAATGCCGGCACCCTGCGGGCGGGGTCGACCCAGGCCTTCGGCCACATCAACAACAATCTGAGCGTGGCGAGCGGCGCCACGGCGGATCTCAACGGGTTCAACACCTCGATCGGGGCGCTCCTTGGCAGCGGCAACGTGACCCTGGGCTCGGCCACGCTGACATCCACCACCGCCAACGGAACGTTCAGCGGGGTCATCAGTGGCAGCGGCGGCTTCACTCGGGGCGGTGGATTCTCCGTCAGCCAGATCATGTCCGGTTGCAACAATACGTACACCGGCGTCACCAACATCAACGGCGGCATCATCACCGTGGACTGCCTGGCCAACGGCAGCCTCGCCAGCGGTATTGGCGCATCCTCCAGCGCGTCGTCCAATCTGCTGTTCAATACCGGCATCCTCAGATATACCGGCGGCAGCGTCAGCATCGACCGCGGATTCACCTCGCAGAGCGGTGTAGCCGCTATCGAGGTGACTAATGCGGCCACCACCCTGGGGTTCAGCGGAACGGTCTTGGGCGGAGCAGGCGTGCGTAAGGACGGTCCCGGCACGCTGGTGCTGTCCGGCAACAACACCTATTCGGGCGGCACCCATGTCACCGGCGGCATTCTGCGCGCCGGTTCGGCCACGGCCTTCGGCACCGGCCAACTCGACATGAACAACACCGCCGGCGCCACGCTGGATCTCAATGGCTTCAACGCTGCGTTCGCCTGGATCGCCGGCGGCGGCACCACCGGCGGCAACATCAACCTGGGCGCACAGACACTGACGATCGGCACGGGCAACGGCAACATCACCAGTGGCGTCGTCTACGCCGGCAACATCAGCGGCACCGGTAACCTGGTCAAGAACGGCGCGCAGTACCAGCGTCTTTCCGGCTGCAACAGCACCTATACCGGCACTACGACCATCAATGGCGGGGTCTTGTCGGTCGACTGCCTGGCCAACGGCGGCAGCAACAGTGCGATCGGCGCCAGCAGCGCCGCCGCCGGCAATCTCGTCATCGGCGGCGGCGCCGCGTTGAGTTACACCGGTCCGAGCCAAAGCAGCGATCGGTTGTTCACGGTAGGTGTCGGCGGCGGCACGCTGGATGCCTCGGGCACGGGTGCGTTGAACCTGACCAACACCGGCGCCATCGCGTTGTCGGGCACCAATACAGCGCGCACCTTCACGCTCTCCGGCACCAACACCGGCGACAACACGCTGGCGGCGCAACTGGACAACAACGGCACCGGCGTCAGCTCGCTGACCAAGACCGGCACCGGCACCTGGATCCTGACCAACAACAACAGCAGTTATACCGGCGTCACCACCATCAGCGGCGGTGTGCTCGGCGTCAGCCAACTGGCCAACGGCGGTGCGGCCAGCGGCATCGGTGCTTCCTCGAGTGCGGCGTCGAACCTGGTGATCGGCAACGGCTCCACCTTGCGCTACACCGGCGCGGGCGACAGCACCGACCGCCTGTTTACCCTGGCGTCGGGCGTGACCTTCATCGAGTCGTCGGGCACCGGCGCAGTCGATTTCACCAACACCGGCACGATCGGGCTGGCGAATCCCAACGTGGCGCGCACCATCGCGCTCGGCGGCACCAACACCGGCAACAACACCCTGGCCGGCATCATCGGCAACGCCGGCACCGGCATCACCACGCTGGCCAAGAACGACAGCGGCACCTGGGCGCTGACCGGCAACAACACCTACACCGGCAACACCGTCGTCAACAACGGCAACCTGATGATCGGTAACGGCGGCACGTCGGGCAATCTGGGCACCGGCAACGTGATCGTCGACTCGCCGACCTCCACGCTGTCGATGAACCGCAGCGACACGGTCGTCTTCAACGCCATCATGAGCGGCCCCGGTACCTTCGCCCAGGTCGGCACGGGCACCACCACGCTGACCGCGAACAACAGCATCGGCGCCACCACCGTCAGTGCCGGCACCTTGGACGTCAACGGCATCCTCAACACCTCGACGCTCGCGATGAGCGGTACTTCCACCCTGAACGTGGACGGCACCGTACAAGCCGCCGGCGCCGCACCGACGCTGCTCAGCGGCGATGTCGGCGCCAGCACGATCAACGTCAACAGCGGTGGAATCCTGCGCGGCAACGGCGATCTCGGCGATGGCGGCGATGCGGTCAACGTGAGCGGCACGCTCGATACAGGCGCAGCGGTGCTGAACCTCGGCGCCGGCGACGACACCCTGACCTTGAACGACGGTGCGGCGATCGTCGGCGCGGGCATTGACGCCGGCGCCGGTAGCGCCGATAACCTGGCGATCAACAATGCGTTGCCGTTGAGCTTCGGCGGCACCGGCTTCGCCGGTTTCGAGCGCCTGACCAAACAGAACACCGGCGTGCTGACCCTCACCGGCAGCCAAAGCTACAGCGCCGGCACCGCGATCGACGGCGGCACCGTGGATGTGGACGGCACCCTCGACACCTCCGCCGTGTCGATGGCCGACGGAACTACTTTGAACATCGACGGCAGCGTGCAGGCCGCCGGCCCGGCGCCGACGGCGCTCACCGGCAGCGCCGGCGTCAACACGATCCTGGTCAATGCCGGCGCGAGTCTGAGCGCCAACGGCGACCTTGGCGACGGCAGCGACACGCTGACCTTGGCCGGCGCCTTGAACACCGGTGCCGCCGCGCTGAGTCTGGGCGCCGGCAGCGATACGCTGACCTTGAACGACGGCGCGACGATCGGCGGCATCGGCGTCGACGGCGGCAGCGGCGCCAACGACCAATTGGTGCTCGACAATGCTTCGCCCCTGAGCTTCGACGGCGCCACCACCGCCGGTTTCGAAAGCCTGCTCAAGCAGAACACCGGTATCGCCACGATGACCGGCAGCCAGAGCTTCAGCGCCGGCACCACCATCGCCGGCGGCGTGCTCGACGTCGACGGCAGCCTGACCACGCCGACCATCGCCTTGGCCGACGACACCGCCCTGAGCGTCGACGGCAGTGTGCAGGCGGGCGTCGGCACTGCGGCGACGATCACCGGCAGCGCCGGAGTCAATTCAGTGTTCGTGGGAGCAGGCGCCAGCTTGCTGGCGAGCGGCGACCTGGGCGACGGCGCCGATGTCGTCGACGTGGCCGGCACCCTCGACACCGGCGGCGGCACCTTCGCGCTCGGTGCCGGCGACGACACTCTGACCATCCACGACGGCACTACGATCACCGGCACGATCTCCGCCGGCATCGGCAACGACACCTTCAATACCGACATCGCCACCAGCGCCGATCTCGGCGCGGTGCAGGGCTTCGAGACACTGAGCAAGACCGGCGTCGGCACGCTCAACATCAACGGCCCGGCGAGTTCGGACTTCACCACCATCGACGTCGCGGCCGGCACCTTGAACGTGACGCCGAGCGGCAGCGTGGTCCCGGCGCCGGGCAATACCCTGACCACAACCGTGGCCACTGGCGCGACGCTCAACGTCGACGGCAGTTACGGTTGCGGCGCCGACAACGACAGCATGACGATCTCCGGCACGGTGTCGGGCAGCGGCACCATCGACTTGTGCGGCGGCGACGACACTTTGACCCTCAAAGACGGCTCGCTGCTCAGCGCTGCGATCAGCGGCGGCACCGGCACCGGCGACAACGTGGTGCTCGACAACCTCAATGCGATGATCTTCGATGCCGGCAACACGGCCAACTTCGAGTTGCTGCAGAAGAACAACGTCGGCGAGGCGACTCTAGTCGGAACCCAGAGCTTCAGCGGCGGCACCACCGTCGATGGCGGCGCCCTTCGGGTGGCCGGCGCCCTGGAGACGCCGACCTTGAGCCTGGCCGACGGCACCGCACTCAACGTCGACGGCAGCGTGCAGGCGGGCGTCGGCACGGCGGTGGCGATCACCGGCAGCACCGGTACCAACACGGTGACCGTGAGCGCCGGCGGCAGCCTGCTGGCGAATGGCGACCTGGGCGACGGCAGCGACCTGCTCGATGTTGCGGGCACCCTCGACACTGGCTTCGGCAGTTTCGATCTCGGCGCCGGCGACGACACCCTGACCATCCACGATGGCACCAACATCATCGGCACGGTCATAGCCGGGGCCGGCAACGACACCTTCAACACCGATATCGCGACCAGCGCCAACCTCGGCGCGGTGCAGGGCTTCGAGACCCTGAGCAAGACCGGTGTGGGCACGCTCAACGTCAACGGCCCGGCGAGCTCGGACTTCACCACCGTCAACGTGGTGGCCGGCAGCTTGAACGTGACCGCCGCCGGTAGCGTGATCGCGGCGCCGGGCAACACCTTGACCACCACCGTGGCCAGCGGCGCAACGCTGAACGTGGACGGCAGCTACAGCGGCGGCGCACTGGCCGACAGCTTCACCGTGTCGGGTACGGTCAGCGGCAGCGGCACGATCGGCCTGGCGGGCGGCGACGATACGCTCATGCTCAACGACGGTGCGGTGTTGAACAACGTCATCGACGGCGGCGGTCATGGGGCCGGCGATACGGTGGTGTTGAACAACGCCGCCGCGCTGAGTTTCGATGGCGGCGATACGGTCAACTTCGAATTCCTGCGTAAGGACAATGTCGGCGAAGCGACCCTGACCGGGGCGCAGAGCTTCAGCGGCGGTACCACCCTAAACGGCGGCACCTTGAGCGTGGCCGGCGCCCTGGAAACGCCGACCGTGGCCTTGGCCGACGGCACCGTGCTCAATGTCGGCGGCAGCCTGCAAGCGGCAGGCGGCACCACCGCGACGCTGACCGGCAGCGCCGGCGTCAACACCGTCAACGTGGCCGCCGGTGCGAGCCTGCTCGCCAGCGGCGATCTGGGCGACGGCAGCGATCTGCTCGACGTGTCCGGCACCTTGGACACCGGTGCGGGCATTCTCGACCTGGGCGCCGGCGACGACAGCCTGACCATCCACGACGGCACCGATATCGTCGGCACGGTCGCGGGCGGGGTCGGCATCGACAATGTCAACGCCAACATCGCGCTGAGCGCCGACCTGGGAGCGGTGCAAGGCTTCGAGACCCTGAGCAAGACCGGTGTGGGCACGCTCAACGTCAACGGCCCGGCGAGTTCGGACTTCATCACGGTCGACGTGCTGGCCGGCACCTTGAACGTCGCCGCGACGGGCGCCGTGGTCGCGCAGAACACCACGATCGCCAGCGGCACCACCTTGCAAGTGGACGGCAGCTATAGCGGCACCTCCGGCAGCGACAGCTTCATCGTGGCTGGCTCGGTAGCCGGTGCCGGCACCCTCGATCTGCTCGACGGCGACGACAGCTTCACCATCCAGGACGGCGCCGACCTGTCGGGCCTGAGCAACGCGGTCGACGGCGGCGCGGGCACCGACACCTTCATCGCCGATCTCGCCGGCAGCGCGACCTTGGGCGGTGCAATCAACTTCGAGACCCTGACCAAGACCAACACCGGCACCTTGAACGTCGACGGCCCGGCGGCATCGGCCTTCACCACCGTCAACGTCAACGGCGGCACCCTCGACATCGGCGCTGCCGGCAGCATCGACGGTGCAGTGACCACCACGGTGGCCGGCGGCGCCATCTTGAACGTCGACGGCACCTATACCGGCTCGGCCGGCGCCGACACCATGAACGTGTCCGGCACGGTCGCCGGCAGCGGCACGATCGACCTGGCGGCGGGCGACGACACGCTCACGCTCAACGACGGCGCGCTGCTCAACAACGTCATCGACGGCGGCGGTCACGGCACCGGCGATACGGTGGTGCTCAACAACGCCGGTGCGCTGAGCTTCGATGCCGGCAATACGGTCAACTTCGAATTCCTGCAGAAGGACAACGCCGGCACCGCGACCCTGACCGGCACGCAGAGCTTCAGCGGCGGTACCACCCTCAACGGCGGCACCTTGAGCGTGGCCGGCGCTCTGGAAACGCCGACCGTGGCCTTGGCCGACGGCACCGCGCTGAACGTCGGCGGCAGCCTGCAGGCGGCAGGCGGCACCACGGCAACGCTGACCGGCAGCGCCGGCGCCAACACCGTCAACGTGGCCGCCGGTGCGAGCTTGCTCGCCACCGGCGATCTGGGCGACGGCAGCGATATCCTGGATGTGAGCGGTACGCTCGACACGCAGGGTGGCGTCTTCGACCTGGGCGCCGGCGACGACACCCTGACCATCCACGACGGCACCAACCTCATCGGCACGGTCGCGGCCGGGGTCGGCAACGACACCTTCAACACCGACATCGCGACCCTCGCCAACCTCGGCGCAGTGCAAGGCTTCGAGACCCTGAGCAAGACCGGCATCGGCACGCTCAACATCAACGGCCCGGCGAGTTCGGACTTCACCACCGTCAACGTCGCGGCGGGCACCTTGAACGTGACCGCGGGCGGCAGCGTGGCCGCGCAGACCACCACGGTCGCCGCCGGCAGCACCTTGCAAATGGACGGCAGCTATAGCGGCACCACCGGTAACGACAGCTTCACCGTGGCCGGTACGGTGGCCGGCGCCGGCACCCTCGATCTGCTCGACGGCGACGACAGCTTCACCATCCAGGATGGCGCCGACCTGTCGGGCCTGAGCAACGCGATCGACGGCGGCGCGGGCATCGATACCTTCGTGGCCGATCTCGCCGGCAACGCGACCCTCGGCGGTGCGATCAACTTCGAGACCCTGACCAAGACCAACACCGGCACCTTGAACATCGACGGCCCGGCGGCATCGGCCTTCACCACCGTCAACGTCAACGGCGGCACCCTGGACATCGGCGCTGCCGGCAGCATCGACGGTGCGGTCACCAGCACGGTCGCCAGCGGCGCCACCTTGAACGCCGACGGCAGTTACACCGGCTCGGCCGGCGCCGACACGATGAACGTGTCCGGCACGGTCGCCGGCAGCGGCACCATCGGCCTGGCGGCAGGCGACGACACGCTCACGCTCAACGACGGCGCACTGCTCAACAACGTCATCGACGGCGGCGGTCACGGTGCCGGCGATACGGTGCTGCTCAACAACGCAGGCGCGCTGAGCTTCGACGCCGGCAATACGGTCAACTTCGAGTTCCTGCAGAAGGACAACGTCGGCACCGCGACCCTGACCGGCACGCAGAGCTTCAGCGGCGGCACCACGCTCAACGGCGGCGAACTGGCGGTCGGCGGCACGCTGAGCACACCGACGGTGGCGATGAACGACGACACCACGTTGACCGTCGACGGCAGTCTGGACGCAGGGGCGGGCATTGCCGCCGCGATCACCGGCAGCGCCGGCATCAACACGGTGACCATCAACGGTTCGGCTTTGGCCGACGGCGATTTGGGCGCGGGCGAGGACGTGCTCGATGTGGTCGGTACGCTCGACATGGTCGGCGGCACCTTTGCGCTGGGCGACGGCGACGACAGCTTCATCGTCCACGACGGCACCACCGTACTCGGCACCATCGACGGCGGCGCCGGCCTGGACACGCGCGTCTACGACATCAACCTGAGCGCCAACCTGGGCTCGCTGGCCAGCTTCGAAGGCGTGACCAAGACCGGCACAGGCGTGCTCAACGTCACCGGCCCGGGCGCGACCGATCTGCAGGAGGTCAGCGTGCTCGACGGCGTCTTGAACATCGGTCCGGCCGGCAGCGTGGTGGCGACCGCAGGCAGTTCGCTGACGACGGTGGTCGCGACCGGCGCCACCTTGAACGTCGACGGCAGCTTCGGCTGCGGCGCCGACAACGACAGCATGACGGTGTCCGGCACCGTCTCGGGCAGCGGCAGCATCGACCTGTGCGGCGGCGAAGACACCCTGACCTTGGGCGACGGGGCGGTGCTCAACGCGACCGTCAGCGGTGGCAGCCACGGCAGCGGCGACACGGTGGTGCTCGACAACGCCAATGCTTTCGCTTTCGATGCGAGCCGTACCACCAATTTCGAGTTCCTGCAGAAGGACAACGCCGGCGAAGCCACGCTGACCGGCACCCAGAGCTTCAGCGGCGGCACCGCCCTCAACGGCGGCATTCTGAGCGTGGCCGGAACTCTGCAAACGCCGACCTTGGCGATGGCCGACGGCACCACGCTCGCGATCGACGGCCGCGTGCAAGGCATGGCCGCAGGCCAGACCGTGTTGACCGGCAGCGCCGGCGTCAACACCGTCGAAGTGGCCGCTGGCGCGAGCCTGCTCGCTTCCGGCGACCTCGGCGACGGCGACGATGTGTTCGACCTGGCCGGCACGCTCGACACCGGCAGCGGCATCTTCGCACTCGGCAGCGGCGACGATCGCTTCATCGTCCACGAAACCACCGCAGCCCAGGGCACGGTCGAAGGCGGTCTGGGCAACGACACGCTCGAGGCCAATATCGGCGCCGGCTTCAACGTGCCGCTCGGCAGCATGCTCGGCTTCGAATCGCTGGCCAAGTCCGGCGCCGGTGCGCTGCAGATCAACGGGCCGTCGGCATTCATCGACGTCGAGGTGATCGGCGGCCTGCTCGAAGTCACCGCCGCCGGCAGCGTGTCCGCGCAGAACACTACAGTGGCCGCCAGCGCGACCCTGAAGGCCGCCGGCCTCTACAGCGGCACCGCCGGCAACGACAGCTTCGCATCGTCGGGCACGGTGATCGGCAACTTCGAATTCGGCGCCGGCAACGACAGCGCCGATTTCCGCGGCGGCGAGCTCAGCGGGCTGACCCGCTTCGACGGCGGCGCCGGCGGCGAGGATCGGGTGAACTTCCACGGCATGACCCTGGACCAGAGCGACGTAGGCGCGCTGTCCAACTGGGAGCGCGTCGACCTGCTCACCGGCACCCACCTGACCTTGAACGCACCGCTGAACCTGGCCGGCGGTTTGCTGTCGATCGACGGCACCTCGGAATTGATTGCAATGAGCGGCGCCAACCTGACCGGCAGCGTGGCCAATTCGGGTGTGATCACGGTCGGCGGCGCCCGCTTCGGCATCAGCGGCAACTACACCGGTGGCGGCGCGCTGGCACTGACGGTATCGCCGGGCAACCAGACCTCGGGCGGTCTGGACATCGGCGGCGACGTCGCCGGCACCACCGCGGTGACCTTCCTCGGCGACGGTAGCGAAACCCCGCAGCAGCCGGCGTCGATCCGGGTGATCTCGGCCCCGAACGACAACGCGGCGACCGCGGGCAGCTTCACCGCGGCCGGCGCGAGCGACGGCGTGGTGCGCTTGAACGGCAGCGTGTTCCCGTGGACGTTCGACCGCCAGGGCGACGGCTGGTATCTGAACACCGAAGCCAGCGACATCCTGCCAGAAATCGGCGGCTACGCCGTGCTGCCGGACATCGGCCTGGCCGATATCCAGAGCAGCAACCGGCTATTGTTCGAACGCATGAGCGGCGTACGCGGCGACACGCCACGTTGCGGCGCGGAGGAGGAGGGCGCACGGCGCGCTTATACGTCGTTGCGCGGCGACTGCCATGGCTTCTGGGTGGCGGCGAGCGGCAGCGAGCTGGAAATGGGCGCCAACCCGGGCTTCGCTTTCAGCGGCGACACGCTCGGCCTGTACGTTGGCATAGACGTGCTGTTGCAGGACCGCGAGACGCGCAGCTTCCGCGGTGGCGTGTTCCTGGGCTACCAACACGGCAACTACTGGGCCGACGGCGCCAATTCGACCGATCTGCAGGGCATCGGCCAGGCCCATGTGCGCGTGGATACGCCGATGGTCGGCATGTACGGCAGCGTCAGCTGGCAAGGCGGGACGTATCTGGACATGACCCTGGTCGGGCAACGGCCGGAGGCCCGCGTCGCGGTGGCCGACGGTTTCAACCAAGACATCGGCGGCAGCAGCGTGACCGCAAGCGCACAGTTCGGCCATCGCTTCTCACTGAGCAACGGTTGGACCGTCGAGCCGCAGTTGCAGCTCAGCGCCAGTGCGATGCAGTGGCAGGACCAGCGCGATGCGAGCGGCAAGCAACTGGTGATGGACGACGACCTGCTGGGCACGGTGCGCGCCGCGGTGCGTGCCGAGAAGCGTTTCGAGACGGCCGGCGGCGCACGCATCCGCCCGTGGGCGACGCTCGGCCTGCAGGACACCTTGGGCGAGAAGGACGATGCCTTGCTGGTGGTGCCGATCGGCTCCGGCACGCAGCCGCAGGCGTTCCCGAACCACGAACTGGGCCTGATGGCGACCGTCGACGTCGGCGTGGAAGCCGAGTTGAACGAATCGGTCAGCCTGTTCGGCGTGCTGTCCTACGGAGAAAGCCTGGAGGGCAGCGACGTCAAGCAGCGTCAGGCTAACCTGGGCGTGCGGATTCGCTGGTGAGGGCAGGGGCGGTGCATGCCTGAGGCTTGCACCGCCCGATGACGGCCCGGCCCGGCGGATGATCGAAAGACGGGCACCGGACTCGTTCGCGATGCGTTGACCGAAGGGTTTCTCGGCAAGTGCCTGGGCGCATGGGTCGAGCCTATCGGTCAGGACCTGCAAGGCTTGTCCGTACCGCACGGTGCCGACGGCGTGCCTGGTCTGACGGAGGCGCTCAAGGCTCATAAGGCGCAGAGCAAGAAGTAGAAGTTCGATCGATGCAACGCGCGGAAACGCTCGGCCATGGCTGGGCGTTTCCGTGTCGAGCCCGCTCTGTCCGTGACGGAAGCGTGTGTGAATCGGACGATCAATGCGGGGGCAGATGGCGTTCGTGCGGCGTTTGCAATGTTGCGCCCATGGCATGCGCCGCGTCGGGTGGTGTGATCGCGGCCAGTTCCGCCAGCGATCGTTCCAGCGGCATGGCGCTGGCGACACGTTGATCGACCTGCACGTACTGATTAGCGGGATCGTTCGGTATGCCGCCCCGGATAGCGAACAGATACTCGTTGTGCTCGGACGCGACGACATGATCGATGCGTCCCAGATCGGACTTCTGCGCCTCATATGCCAGCCCGGCGGCGAGGCGCTGCAAGGTTTCCGGCGCACGGCCGCGAAGCTCCGGGTCGGAGTGAGTTTGCAGCGCGTGCAAGGCTTGCAGGTACAGCGAATGCTGCGATTGCGGGGTACTGGAAGATGTTTGTGGCGGGTCGGGTGGCTGCGTCAGGTTGAATTCTCGGTCGATGCGCGGAATTTTCGGACTGCCCTGGCTTGGCCCAGGCGATTCGTCGTCGAACTCGCGTTTGCCGAGCGCGCTGCCGGTACTCGGCCCAACTTCGTCGCTGAGCAGCGAGGCGATCCAAAGATCCAAGAGTTCGGGCGATTGCGGCACGGGCGGCAGCGGCGGAGATCCGGGAGGCGTGCTGAACGGGACCGGCGCTTGACCATCCGGAATCCACTTGGCAGACATCCTCGTCTCGAGCAGTGAGCTGCCACTGAGGTCGACAGCATCGCTGCTGGTGGCATATTCGTCGCCCAAACGCTGCTCGGACATGCCCAGCGATAAGGGGTCGTAAAACAATGGCCTGGGCTCGGGTTGGCCAGGAGCGGGCAGCGTTGCGGTTTCTACCGGGTCGGTCGCCGGCGCCGGCACGGATGCATCGCTGAAGATCGGAATGCCGGTGGGGCTGAGATCTACCCCGCTGGCCCAAAGGGTCGCGGTATCGAGATGGAGCGCAGACAGCCGCACCTGGATTTGCGAGGAGGCGGTTTGATGGATTTCCGCGATCGCCATGGCCGCGTAGTAGTGCCGATAGTCGCAGTTACCCGACGGGCCCAGGCGCGAGCGCTCCGGCGGAGCGTCGAAGTAGCACTCCGATATCCTGGCGATGGCTTCGGTGCTGGCCGGCATGCTCCGGTCGGAGTTCAGAACCGCCTGGATCTCCGGCTTGAAATCGTAACCCAGGCTACCGGCACTGGACTGGAAGTAAAGGTCTTTCCGACCTGGAACCGACACAACGATGTCGTTGGCGTCGGGCACGTCCTTGCCGCCGTTCTTCTTGAGGACGTCCAAATGCGCATTCCAGCCCGCGATCTCCGAATACGCTTCGTCCTCGCGCATTGCTTGCACATAGAACCCGACCACGTCGGTGTAGTCGTAAGTACTGTCTGTCGCAAATATGTTTGCGATTTCGATATCGCGGCCGACACGCGCATGAAGCTCGGCGGACCTGAGGCAATGTTCGAGTTCATGGCCCACGATCCAAGCCGCTGCGGTGCCGCCCTCGGCAGGAGACTTCGACAGGGCCTCGCGACTTAGCGATATCACCCCGTTCGTATAGGTATAAAGTCCGCCTAATGCCGATGTCTCCGGCAACAGGACGATCGAGGTCAGCCCACCCTCGGCCATGGCCCTGCGCAACTGACTTCGCAGATGCGGAGAGTCGGCGAACAGCTGTTTCAGATTGGCGTACTCGATGGTGTCGGCGTCGATATCGTTGACACTGTCGAGCAATGCGCTGACGTCCTGCTCGGTTTCGTTTTCGGGCTCGTGCACGGGGCGCTCCACTGATCGACGCTCTAGGGGATACGTGCGGCGGCATTTCGACAGGACGCGCCAGACCGTCGGCAAGCGTGTCGACAGTCACAAATTGCGTAGATTGCGGGCGTGCTCGCAGCAGCGAGAGCCGGGCGGTCCAATCTCGATGGTCCCGCAGCGGTCGAGCAAGCTCATCGGGTCTTGGTTTGGGCAGTGCCTGGGCGATCTCGGACAGAAAATTCGCCGGGACCAGCGAGGCGACCAGGGCCGGGCCCAGTGCTGACTGCCTAGGGGCCGCCAGAATGGCCGGGGAAGGGGAGGGCTGCAGCATCGATCGCCGAACAACGCCCTCCAATGGCCGTCGAGAACGTGGACACGTTGCTCGATGGGATGCTCGACCAACATCGATTCGAAGTCTTCGATCGCAAACACGAAAACGTGCTCTACATCCTCGAGTGGAGCGGAGGGCTCGCTGCACGCGACAAACTGCGGGCCTGCGTCAAGGCCAAATAGAGATTCGGTCGGCAGGGGCCAGACCACCACGTCGCCGGGTCATTCCTTGCCCGTTTGCGAGGGTTCGCTATTGCGCAATGCAATCTGCCGCGCTTCGAGGCGGAGGATCTTGTCTTGCGCCTCGGCGATGACGGCCGGCGGAGCGCCGCTAGCGCGCGCTCGGTCCAGCAGGGCCTTCCACTTGGGCAGTTCCTGTTCCGCTGCCATCAGGTACTCCTGACGTAGCCGTCGCTGGCCTCGCAACTCGTATTCGCGATAACGGACGGGGTCGCTGAGTTCCCATGCGGTCGCACCGGGGGCCTGCGATTCCGCCACCGGGCGTTCGATCGGTGGGGCGCGATCGTCGCCGTGCTCGCGCGCTTCGGCCATCGTTTGCCAGGCCGGTGGCGACTGCGGTGGGATCGGAACGATGGGCCCTGGGGCGAGCTCCGCCATTGCGGCCGATCCAGCCCCTGCAGGCGTCTGCCGTGACAGATCGGCGGGGGCAGACGTCTCCGCTGAAGGCGGGCGAGCGCCGGGTGCGCCTGGCATAGCCAGCCACCACGCCGCGGCGCCGACCAGCAACACGGCAACCGCAATCGGCCACTTCATAGCCCCGACTCCAGCCGCTTCGGGGCGGTGCGGACGCCCAGGGCTGCCGGGTTGACCTCGATGCGCGCCTCGGCCAGAAGGCGCGCTCTCAGGCCGGCGAAGTTCGACGCGGCGCGCTGACGCGCAATCGCCTCGCTGGCGGCGAAGCGCACGGTTTCGCTGTCGGGTGGGTGCAACCCGGTCACGCGTTTGTCCACCTTGACGATGACCCAGCCCGGCGCCGCCGTTCCCGCCTCGGGCTCGCGGATCGGAGGCGATGCCGGTCCCGGCGGCTGCGCGAAGGCGAGCTGCGCGATCCACGAACGACGGGCGTTGTCGCTGTCGACCCATCGCGCGACGCCGTCGCCGGCGGCGCGGCGCCGCATCACGTCCTCGAAGCGCGCGCCCTTGCTCAGCTCGGCGGCGACGGCCCGCGCCTGGGCCTCGTCGGCGAAGCGCATCGACCGCATCGACACCTTTTCGGTACGCGTGAATTCGGCCTTGTGGCTGTCGTAGTACTTGCGAATGGCCGCGGCTTCGACGTTGCGCTGCAAGCGCTCGACTTCGGGGCTGCTGTAGTGCGGATCCTCGCCGCTGCCCAACAGGCGCGCCAGGGCATTGCGGCGGTTACGGTCCGCCACCAATTGCCGAAGCTGCTCCACGCCGGCGGCGCCCAGGCCGCTGTTCTGAGCGACCCAGCCCAGCGCGAAGCGGTCGCGAGCCAGTTGCCTGGCCTGCTGCATCGCGAAGCCGGCATCGAATCGATACAAGGCATCGCGCCCTTGCACGTCCTGCCGTTCCCAGACGTCGTACAGGGTGATGCGATACGACTGCGTCCCGACGCGGCCGTCGATCAAAGGCAGGTCCTTCAACTTCGCCGCGCGCGCAGCCGGCAGGCGGTCGTCCAGGCGCAGCTTGCCTCCTCTGTCCAGCAGGGCGACGAGGCGCTCGCGGGTCAGCGGATGGCGCTTCACGATATAGCCTTCGGCCGGCCCCATCGCCTTCGCCAGGGGCTCGCGAAAGGCCGCCTGCAAGGTCGTCGCCAGCGACGCTTCGACCGACGCCTGCGGGGAAAATCGCACCCGCTCGCCGACAAACAGCTTCGCATCGTCGTAGCGGCGTTGCGCATAGCCGCCGAGCACGCGATCCTCGGCCGCGGCCGTCACGACCTGCGAAGGCGTGACGCCGGGCTTGTGCTCGCGCACCACACGCAACAGCGCGTCCAGCGCGGCCGTGGACAAGGTCCAGTCGTTCACCCGCAGCGCGCTGCGCGGTTCCGGCAAAGTGCCGTCGATCGGCACGCCGGACACCGCGAGTGCCGGCGCGGAGAAGAGCAGGGCGGTGATCAGCCCTGCCACGAATCCCATCGCCGAAAACGGCCTCACGGCGATAGACGCTCCGCCGCGCGGTCGAGCACACGCACCACCATGGCGATGGCGCGCGGCACTGTCTTGCGCGACACCTCGAGGCGGTCGGAGTAGGCCGTGGACGACAGCGCCAGCGCGCCGTTCTGGTAGGTATAGGCGCCGAGCTGGTGGATCAGCGGACGCACGTCGGTGGCGGTGGCCGAGAGTGCCGGGATATCGTTCAGCGCCAGCTTCACCAGCGCCGGGTCGTTGAGCTTCTCGGTGTAGTAGTAGTTCTCGACCCAGCCTTCGTAATCGGAATGGTTGTTGCCCGAGGTCGACCAGGTGTGCTGCGGCACGCTGACGTCGGTGGTGTGCAGAATGAAACCCAGCGACTGCGCGGTCGGGCTGGAGAGAAATTGCGTGAACCAGTATTGGCCGAGATTGGAGATCGGCTGGAACGGCATCTTCTGGAAGTCGGCGTACATCGACGCGCTCGAGCTGCTGCCGATGCGGTACTTGCTCTCGGTCACGCCGTAGGTGTTATAGCGGCTGGTATCGCCGAACCAACCCTTCATGCCGCCAGCGCCGTCGTCCAGATGGTCGTTCCACAACCAGTCGGCGGCCAGGTTGTCGATGTCGCCCTTCATCACGCTGCGCTCGTAGTTGTAGCCGCCGTAGGTGTTGCCGTGCACGTCGCGGCTATTGGCGTGGTCCTGGAAGTGCCAGTACGAGGTGTAGTTGACGAGAGACGAGGTGGTGCCCCACAACGGCGCCTTCACGCAATCGCCGGTGATCGCGCCGCAGATGTAGGTATCGGAGAAATCGTCGACGTCGTAGGCGCCCTGACCGATCGCCGCAGCGAAGGTGTCGATGGTGTAACCCGCGGCCTGCACACCGGCCAGCAAGCGGTTGTAGTTGGTGATGCCCGGATTGGCTTTCATGAAGGCCACCGCATCGAGGACGATGCGGCGATGGACTTCCTGCTTATGCGCCTGCGCAGCGGCGCTGGTGAGCAACAGGGCAGCGGCACAGGCGGCAGCCGCAGTGTGACGAAGAGCACGGGATAACACGGGCATGGCCATAATCTCCGGGCGAAAAATTGCCCGGAATGATGAGCAGCGGATATGACAGCGCTGCGTCAGGTGCGGCGCCCGAGGCAAGGCCCGAGGCGAGAGACCTCTGTTATTCTGACTTCACGGAATGGGCTAGGGGGCTCCATGAAGGCACGGATCGCTTTGCTGTTGTTGTTCGCGGTTACCACGCATGCCGCGGCGCAGTCGTTTCACAAGTGCGTCCAAGGCGGCAAAACCATCTATATGGACGGGCCATGCGATACGCCGCAGCCTGGCGACGGCATCATTCGCAAATGCGTCGATTCGCGGGGTGACGTCACCTATCAGAACGAAGCCTGTCCGGTAGGGCATCGTGAATCCAAGACACGGTCTTTCGTGCCTGATGCGCCGCTGACGGCCCAACAAAAAGAAGCTGCACGACTTCGCGCTCAACGCGCCCGCGCCGAGTCCGCTTATCTGTCGCGAATGGCCGGCACCGACGGCTATCCCAGGCCGCGCCCGCAAGGGACACGGATTACGGCGGCTTCCGGCGGCAGCGCCTGCGAGGACATGAAACGCAGGCGCGATGCGTATCTTGAGTCGGAACAGGGCCGGCATACCGGCTACGACGGGCGCAGAGCCTGGAACGATCGCGTCTACGACGCCTGCAAATGAAAAGCTCCTGACGGGGCCTTCGTTATCGGCTAACCAACGGCCAGGCCATTTACGCGGTACTCGCCGAGGTCGACCACGACGACTTTGACCAGTTGCCGCGTCGACTTCCTTGCGGCGTTCCTGCTGCTCGCTGCATCCCGTCGTTGTTCAAAGTCCTGACGCCAAGCCAGGCCACGTAGTCGCTCAGGACTGAAGCGTTCGCCGTCGGGCGTTATCAAGTCGCGGCCTCGCAGTCGCCAACCGGCCCAGGGTCCGGTCAGATCGAGGTGGTTGTAGGCCTCTCGATGCAGCAGCGCAGCGGCGCAGTCATTGGGGCAAGGACTGTTATCGGGCCAGCAAGGCGGGCGAGTCATCTGGGGATCCTGGTTAGCGGGAGCGGGTCGCGAGCCCAGTGCACGCTGGGTGACCGCACTCCCATCTATTACTTCGTAATCTTGGTATAAATTGTCTATGTTGCATCGAAGTAATCTCATTTTTCTCGGGCAAAATTGTAAAAAGCCCATCAACGACTGTTGCAGATGGACGCGAGCCCTCTTTGTTGCACTCTAGCTCACCCATAGGCGCAACGTCGGAGCCTGGGCGGAACGAGGCACCCACAAAGGTGTTGCGTAATGGAGTTGACAAACTCCGAAAACAGCATAATTATTGACTTGACAGAACTCCATTTGGGAACAGTAAAGTGGAAAAACTGGCAAGTCCCGTAGAAATCTCCGAAGAGTTGGCCCCGGAACGCCTGAGCATCATCGCGCAGCTGATGCTCGAGGTTCTTCATAAGGCTCTCCTCGACGCCAGCACTGAACACGACTGCGCCTATACCCAAGGCACTCTCCCTTGGGGGCGCATCCGCAATGCGCTGAGGCAGCTCGTCGCTTCACGGCGTTATCCATGGCTCACCATCAAGCACGCCGGTAACGACCTGTTGATCGGACTCGGGCCGCATCCGGTGCGCTTCTTTCTGGATGACCACCTTAATCCGCGCAAGATTCGCGTGCTGAATCCGACCGATAGTGAAATGCACCAGTTGGAGTTGCTGCCCGAAAGCGGCGACAAGTCGGTGGATCTGTGGCGCTTCATCGTGGAACGAGCGCTCACCGAGGATGATGAACATCGCGTCTTTTTCGTAGGGTACAACCGGATGAAAGAGGTTGTTGCTCAGTGGCAATACACCGATTCGGCTCGCACCTTCTTCGCCGTGGATGACTACATCCCGGCTGCAGCCGAACTCCCGCCGATTGATCTGGCACCTATCTACGACGACGAAGCAACATCTGGTGATTCCTATGAAGCCAACCCTTCCAACAACACCATTGGTGACCGAGACGTTTAACGGGGGGCAGCTTCGGCTCGCGCGTCATTTTTGGGGAAAGACACTCAATGACGTGTCGATCGACATCGACAAAACCCGTCAATACATATCTCAGCTAGAGACCGGCAAAGCCAAACCTCGATCAGACGACCCGATAGTCCTTGCTTTGGCGGATTCCCTCCAGGTCATGCCGGCGTTCTTTTACAAGTCTGCCAGTACTTTATTGTCTGAAGATCAGGCGCATTTCCGAAAGTTGGCCTCCACGAAGACTAGTACTCGGCAGCGGGTACTGGCGATGGGCACGATTTTCGATCAGGTTGTTGAGTTCATCGACACGAAGGTGAAGTTGCCAGAAGTCGATTTCCCGGATGTTTCCGGCGCTCACACCGCTGAGGAAATCGAGCTTGCGGCGGAGCGTGTTCGCCGCCACTGGTCACTTGGCGTAGGGCCGATTGCTCACATGGTTCGCGTGGTGGAGCGCGCCGGTGCCGTCGTCGCATTTTTTAAGGATGCCTCAACCGAGGTCGATGCGCTGTCGATCACGTCGCGCCGCCCCGTGATTGTCCGGAACGATGCAAAAACGAGCCCATTTCGCATGCGTTTCGACATTGCCCACGAACTCGGACATCTGGTCCTGCACGAAGGTCATGTCACCGGAGATCGCAAGACCGAAACGGAGGCTAATAGGTTCGCTTCGGCGTTCCTCATGCCTCGCTCGACCTTCATGAAGGTTTTCCCCAAACGTGGGAGCCGCATCGATTGGGCGGGCATCCGAGCTTTGAAGCTGGAATTCCAAGTCAGTAAGGCCGCGATTTTGTACCGAGCAAAGTCCCTAGAGTTGCTCGACGATGACCAATACCGTGGTGCTGTGATCACCTTGAAGAACCGAGGCGAGGCGATTCAGGAGGCTGAGGACGCGTTTTGCCAGAAGGAAGAGGCAGAGATCGTAACCAAGGCGCTGGACGTTCTTCGCGTTCATCACAAGCTCGGTCGGGATGCGGTGGCCAGGCAATTGGACGTAAATCCTGCGCTACTCGCTCAGATTTTGCCCGCCAGCCCGGAGCTTGACGTGCCCCCGCGGGCGAAGCCCATGTTGCAGCTAGTAAAGTAACCCCACGTAGCTATTGCGAGCCGGACACGCCAAGCAAATGAACAAGAAACTCCTTTCAGAGACGGACATCCGTTCGAAATTCATTACGCCGGCGCTTTGCGGCCCAAACGGCGCGGGGTGGGATTTGATGACCCAGCTCAAGGAGGAGGCTTACTTCACGAAGGGGCGAGTCGTCGTGCGCGGGAAGACCGTTCATCGGGGCGCGGCCAAGAAGGCCGACTACCTTCTCTACTACAAACCCAACCTGCCGATCGCAGTAATCGAGGCCAAGGACAACAATCACACCATCGGCGACGGCATGCAGCAGGCGCTGGAATACGCGGAGATCTTGGATGTGCCCTTTGCCTACAGTTGCAACGGCGACGCATTCCTGGAGCACGATCGTACGGCCACCAACGGGACCGTGACCCGCGAGATTCCACTGGATAAGTTTCCATCGCCCGAGGAGTTGTGGACACGTCTCTGCGCTGCCAAAGGATTGACCCAGCCACAGATTGCCGTCAGCACCCAAGATTACTACGACGATGGATCCCGAAAATCACCGCGCTACTACCAGCTCATCGCGATCAACCGCACCGTCGAAGCCATCGCTCGCGGGGGAAATCGCATTCTACTCGTCATGGCCACCGGTACGGGCAAGACCTACACTGCCTTCCAGATCATCTGGCGGCTTTGGAAGTCAGGATCCAAGAAACGCATCCTATTTCTGGTGGATCGCAACATCCTAGCCGATCAGACCAAGACCAACGACTTCAAGCCCTTTGGTACTGCGATGACAAAGATCGTCAATCGCACGGTAGACAAGGCGTTTGAAATCTATCTATGCCTCTACCAAGCCGTTACCGGCACGGAGGAGGACAAAAACATCTATAAGCAGTTCTCGCCCGATTTCTTCGATCTTGTGGTCGTCGATGAGTGTCATCGCGGCAGCGCCGACGACGATGCAGCTTGGCGGCAGGTGCTGGAATACTTCTCCTCCGCCACGCAGATTGGCCTGACGGCCACGCCCAAGGAGACCAAGGACGTTTCCAACATCGAATACTTCGGCGAGCCGATCTACACCTATTCGTTGCGCCAAGGCATCGCCGACGGGTTTCTAGCGCCCTACAAGGTCGTACGCATCGGCCTCGACAAGGACGTTCTCGGCTGGCGACCAGAGCAGGGGCAGGTGGACAAATACGGCAATCTCATCGAGGACCGCGAATACAACCTGAGCGACTATGATCGGAATCTCATTCTCGAAAAGCGCACAGAACTAGTCGCCGCGAAGGTCACAGAGTTTCTTCGCGCCACAAACCGTTTTGCAAAGACCATCATTTTCTGCGAGACCACTGACCACGCTGATCGCATGCGGCAGGCTATGGTAAACGCCAATCCAGATCTCGCTGCAGCCAACAGCAAATACGTCATGCGCATCACCGGCGATGACGACGAGGGCAAGGCCCAGCTCGACAACTTCATCGACCCGGAGGCCACCTATCCCGTCGTAGCCTGCACCTCGCGACTTATGAGCACCGGCGTGGATGCTCAGACCTGCCAGCTCATCGTCCTCGACAAACGCATCGCTTCGATGACGGAGTTCAAGCAAATCATTGGGCGTGGCACGCGCATAAACGAGGACTATGGCAAGCTCTTCTTCACCATCATGGATTTTCGCGGGGCAACCGCACTGTTCGCCGATCCGACCTTCGACGGCGACCCCGTGCAGATCTACGAGCCTGGCCCGGACGATCCTCCCGTACCGCCCGTGGAGCCATCGCCTAGCAGCGAACCCCCTGATGCCCCCATTCCTCCCGATCCCGGCCTCGGTCCCGGCGGCGATGGGTCGGAGCCGCCCCGGCGCTATGTAGTCAATAACGTCCCTGTTTCTGTCGCCGTGGAGCGCGTTCAGTATCTAGACGAAGACGCTCGCCTCATTACTGAGTCGTTGACCGATTACACCTGCAAGACCGTCCGTAATACCTACGCTACCCTCGATGCATTCTTGACCGTCTGGAACGATGCCGAGAAGAAGCAGGCCGTACTTGAGGAGCTCGCCACCAAGGGCGTTTTCCTCGATGAACTCGCCGAGCAGGTCGGGCGCGATTACGACGCTTTTGACCTCGTCTGCCATGTGGCATTCGATGCGCCACCGCTGACTCGCAAGGAGCGCGCCGAGAAGGTGAAGAAGCGCGACATTTTTGGCAAATATGGCGATAAAGCCCGTGCTGTCATTGATGCCTTGCTCCAGAAATATGCCGACAGCGGCATAGCTAGCGTGGAATCAATGGACATTCTCAAAGTCACTCCGCTGCCGTCCCTCGGCACCCCTACGGAAATCGTCAATCTCTTTGGCGGGAAGCGAGCCTATCTCGCCGCGATCCGCGAACTCGAAACCGCCCTTTACCAAGAAGCTGCCTGATCCATGCCCAACGTCTCGAACCTCGTCAAAACCATCCAGGACATCATGCGCAAAGACGCCGGCACCTACGGCGACGCGCAGCGCCTCGAACAACTGGGCTGGATGTTTTTCCTCAAGATCTTCGACGATCGCGAAAAGGAACTCGAACTCCTGCGCGACGATTACAAGTCTCCTCTCCCGCAGCACCTGGGCTGGTCGGACTGGGCTTTGGACGAGGAGGGCATGACTGGCGACAAGCTCCTCGACTTTGTCAACAATGCCCTCCTACCAAAACTGAAGAACCTGACGGTCGGCGGTGACCGCGTGTCCGGCCTCATCCGCGCCGCGTTCGAAGACGCCAACAACTACATGAAGAACGGCACGTTGATGAGGCAGGTCATCAACAAGATCAATGGCATCGACTTCAATGCTTCCGATGACCGCCACATGTTCGGCGACATCTACGAAAAGCTGCTCAAGGACCTTCAGTCCGCAGGCAACGCAGGTGAGTTCTACACCCCGCGCGCCGTCACTCAGTTCATTGTGGAACAAGTCAATCCGCGCCTCGGCGAGACCCTACTCGATCCCGCCTGCGGTACCGGCGGCTTTCTGGTCTGCGCCATTGAGCATCTGCGCAAACAAGCGAAGACCGATGCTGACGAGCGCATCATCCAGGAGTGCTTCGCCGGCATCGAGAAGAAGCACCTTCCGCACGTCCTATGCATGACGAATCTCCTGCTACATGGAATTGACGTGCCCGCCAACGTCCGGCACGACAACACGCTTGCCCGTCCGCTGCGTGACTGGGGCCCGAAGGAGCGCGTGGATGTCATCGTCACCAATCCGCCCTTCGGCGGCATGGAGGAGGACGGTATCGAGGCCAACTATCCCGCCGAGTTCCGCACCCGCGAGACCGCGGACCTCTTCCTCGTGCTACTCATGAAGCTCCTCAAGCCCGGTGGTCGCGCCGGGGTCGTGCTTCCCGACGGCACTCTCTTCGGCGAAGGCGTGAAGACGCGCATCAAGGAGGCTCTCCTTACCGAGTGCAACCTCCACACCATCGTCCGCCTGCCCAATGGGGTCTTCAATCCCTACACCGGAATCCGCACCAACCTGCTCTTCTTCACCAAGGGAGCGCCGACGAGTGACGTCTGGTACTACGAGCATCCGTATCCGCCCGGTGCCAAGAGCTACAACAAGGGCAAGCCCATTCGCATCGAGGAGTTCGAGCCCGAGAAAGCGTGGTGGGGCGATGAAGCCGATGGCTTTGCGGCCCGGGTGGAAAGCGAATACGCCTGGCGCGTCTCACTCGCCCAGATCAAGGCCGGTAACTTCAACCTCGACCTCAAGAACCCGCACAACCCCGACGCCAGCCCCGGCGACGTGGACCACCTGCTACCGGAATACGAAAAGCTCCTCGCCCAGATCGCCGAGACCCGCGCGAAACTGAAACAGGAGCTGCGTCAGGCCCTCGCAGCTACCGCCGGAACGGTCGGATGAAGCTAGAGACGTTTTTCGAGAAGTTTGAGCAGTTCACAGAGGCGCCCGACGCGGTGGCGAAGATGCGCGAACTGGTGCTTCAGCTCGCGATGCAAGGAAAGCTTGTCGAGCAAAAGCCGGCCGAAGGCGATGTCAGCGCTCTACTCGAAGCGATTGCAGTTGCTCGCAAGAATGGTCACGCCAAAGCGAGCAAAGAGATCGAATCGGAGGATTCATTTGCTGTGGAGGGCTGGCATCAGGTGCCGGCTTCGTGGCGGTGGGTTCCACTCCGAGCTATCGGAGACATCGTCGGAGGCGGCACCCCTCGTTCCGACAACTCAGACTACTTCGCCGACGACGGAATTCCTTGGCTTACTCCAGCGGACCTTAACGGCTTCAAGGAGAAAAGAATTCTTCGCGGACGTCGTTGCATAACAAAGAAAGGTCTTGAAGAGAGCTCAGCGCGACTCCTACCCATCGGTTCTGTTCTCTTCTCCAGCCGAGCGCCGATTGGCTACGTTGCGATTTCCGGAACCAACCTGGCAACCAATCAAGGATTCAAGTCCTGCGTCCCGTTCATCACTGAAACGAACGAGTTTCTTTATTACTACCTGAAAAGCGCGGCCGCTCGCATCGACCGTGAAGCTTCGGGAACTACCTTCCGCGAAGTGTCTGGGAAGATCGTGTCTCAGATTCCGGTGCCCCTTGCGCCCCTCGCCGAGCAGAAGCGGATCGTGGCAAAGGTGGATGAGCTGATGGCTTTGTGTGATCTGTTGGAGGACCAGCAGCAGGAAAGGGCGGCGCGGCGCGATGCCCTGGTGCGGGCATCGCTGGCCCGCTTCGCCGGAGCGCCCACCCCGGCCAACCTCAATTCGCTCTTCCATTCTTCTTTCAGCATTTCTCCGTCAGACTTACGTAAGTTGATCCTTACTCTCGCTGTCCAAGGCAAACTCGTCGCCCAAGACTCAGACGATGAACCGTTGGAAGATTCTGCAGAATGCGATTCACTGTTTGACCTTCCGCCAAGCTGGCGATGGCAACCGCTCGGAACCTTGGGACTTTGCAGAACCGGAAAGACTCCGCCAACAAGCGACCCTGAGAATTATGGTGAAGGATTCCCTTTCATAGGTCCCGGGCAGATCACTGTGAGCGGCCGTTTCACTGCGGCCGAAAAGAGCATTACAGCCAAGGGGTTGGCGAACAGCACGGAGGCAAGTTCCTGCGACATTCTCATGGTGTGTATTGGTGGCTCTATTGGTAAGGCGGCAATCTGCCGAGAATCAATTGGATTCAATCAGCAGATTAATTCGCTGCGGCTGAAGCGCGACGTGCCAGAGTTCATCTATATCGCGGTTACGGCGGATTACTTTCAGGATCAAGTTCGCGAAAGCGCTTCGGGTTCTGCGACTCCGATCATCAACAAAGGGAAATGGGAGCGAATTCCAGTTCCAATCCCCCCCGTCGCCGAACAACGCCGGATCGTGGCGAAGATGGACGAACTCATGACTCTGGTGGACTCGCTCGAAGCTCAGCTTGCCACCGCCCGTGCCGCCGCCGCGAACCTCCTCGCTGCCGCCGTCGCCGAGCTCACGTACGGGAAGGAAGCCGATGCCGACGTTGAAGTTTGATCCAGAAGCTACCGTCGAGGAAATCGCCGGCATCGGTCGCCACGCTGCCTTCGACGCCGTGGTGGACGACAAGGGTGACGAGGCCATCCAGGTCGTCTGCAAGCGAGCCGACGGCACCGAAATTCCTTTGGCCAATCCCGCTCGCGCCTTCTATTTCGGCGACCGAATCCTCTACAAGGAGGAGGCCTCCCGCTATGACCTTGGAGAAAAGCAACGGGTACTCAACTCCGACCTGTTTCCTCGCAATGAAAAGCGTTTCGACGAACTGAAGCGCGCCTGCCAGCGCGGTTTCGTTATTCCCTTCGTTGGCGCGGGTATGTCTAAGAGCGCGGGATGCCCGGAGTGGAAGGAATACCTGCTCAATCTCTGTCCCGAGTCGGGATTCGATGAAGCGACGATGCGTCAGCGCCTGGAAGACCACGGAGACTACGAGGGCGTCATGCACGACCTCGTGACGAAACTGGGAGAGGCGCGGTTCAATCTCGATTTCGAGCGAGATTTCACGCCCCCGGGTGACCTCGCTTGCGCCGTTCTAAGGCTACCCGACCTCTTCGACAACTGCGTCATCACCACAAATTTCGACCGCGTGCTGGAGATGGCCTACGAGAAGTGCGGGAAAGGCTTTGTGGAAAAGACCACTGGCCGCGCTCCGACTGGCTCCATCAACGCCTTCTATCGGGCCATCCCCGCCGGTGACCGGCACCTGCTCAAACTTCACGGCAATCTCAATAACGCCGCCGAGCGCGTGCTAAATCGTGGGGAATACGACTCCGCCTATGGCAACGATGGCAACATCCACTTTGATTTTCCTCTACCTAAGCTCCTGAAACGCCTTTACACCAGTTTCAGTTTCCTCTTTCTTGGCTGCAGTCTGAGCTACGATCGCACCATCCAGACTTTCGCTAAGATAGCCCAGGACTTGGGTGCGGACTCGCTCCCGCACCATTACGCCATCCTCGCCAGCCCTGGCGACGCGGCCAAGAGAGTTAGTCTCGAACAACGCCTCGCCGATGCACACATCTCGGCTATCTGGTTTCCCGAGGGCGAGTATCAGTACATCGATGCAATGTTGGAGCTTCTCAGCGCCTGATGGGTCCGACGCGCGAGCCGACGCGCGTTGCATTTACGTATATAAAAAGGGGAATGAAATGACCACGGCACGCAAGCGTGTGGCTGAAGCCGCACTCAGAGTCATTAGGGCGAACCCGGACGGAATTCGCTGGGCGGATCTGCACCGCGCCGTGCGTGCCGCGCTCCCTGACGAGAACCCGAACACGGTCAACGGCTCACTCCATCATTTCCGCGTCCACTTGCCGGAGGGCGTCTCGCGTCCGGATCGAGGCGTCTACGCCATCGGTGGCGGAGTCACCAAAGAACCGGCGCCTACGGCAACGCCTGCCGCGTCCAAGCACCGGGAGGCAGATTTCTATCAGCCTTTTGCTGATTTCCTTGTAGGCGACCTTGAAGAGGCCACGCGTGCCGAGCCCATCGGCGGCAACGGGGCAGGCGGAAAGTGGGGGACTCCAGACGTGATAGGCCTCTATGAAGCCAGACCTTCCGATCCGATTAAGTTCACCACCGAAGTCGTGGCCGTCGAAATCAAGATCGATGCACAGAGCCTTATCGTCGCTTTTGGCCAGGCTTGCGCGTACAAGCTCTTCGCACATCGCGTATATATCGCCGTGCCGCGAAACTCCAACCCGAATGATTTGAAGCGCCTCGACGCACTTGCGGGTGTTGTCGGTATTGGCTTAGTCAAATTCAATGCGGATGATCCGGAGAATCCAGAGTTCCAGGTAATGGTGCGCGCCGCAAAGCACGAGCCGGATTACTTCTACACCAATGACGTTCTGTCGAGCTTCAAACGGGAGTTCGGACTGTAATAGCTGAACGACGAGCTATCGGGGGAGGCGCAATGAAGTTTCTTAAAATATCGCCAATGATGCGCTGACTCGCTTCCAGCGTCGATTTCATCCCAAATATTTTTTCAGCTGAGTCCTGGCCGCTTTCCCGCGATCGTCGATCGATCTCTGCGAATATTGGAGTCCACTCTTGCTTCACCCGCCGTGGCAGCGGCTTCGTGGCTGTGGAGTTCCGCTGCTTGACCATGCGAAATGTCAGATGCACCGTCGAAAATGCTTCTTGTGGCTCATGACGTACCCGCATGTCTCGCAACGTCAGCATTGAGATTTGAATGGGGCGCATTCCAAATTGATAGCAGCAAAGCAGCATGGCGGCTTCTCGAAGCTCGTCATCACCCATGGATTCGCCTGACTTCAATGCAGCATCGTTCAAATACCTGACGACCGCGGCTTCGCCATTGACAGACAGGAAAGCATCGCCTGAACGAACGGATGCATATTTGTCCATGTAGGGCAGGGGTAGGGCAGAAATGACATCGTTGTAGGACTCCGCCCAACCTCCAATTCGATACCTAGAAATCACCCTGAGCAAGGTCTTCATGCAAAGATACACATCTCGCTGCAGCTGTTTTGCAGTCAGTACCGCCCAGCATGATTGAACATTCGCTGGTCCAGTCTCGAAAAACTTGGCAACATCACTCACACTCAGACGCTTTCCAGCTAGCACGTAATTTGCAGCAGTTCGCGCAGCCAGGTCTGCGCCGAGCAGATGCAGAAACACATGTTTGAGCAGGGCGACAAGGGCATCAGAACGCAGATCGAATGAAATCGGGAGGATTCGACCATCAGCATGGATATCGAATCGTTCCAAATTTTGCGGGTAACGTATCGTACGGAGCTTGCCTTCGTAGTCGTCGTAGTACCGGATTGCGGGCGGCAACGGCGGGAGTTGAGAGGCGAAGTCGCGAAGGATCGCTTCGCTTGGCAATTGATCTTGCTCGCGCAGTAAAGGCATCGAAGGCTCCGGGCCGTTATGACGGTAGCGCGCTTAGAATTGCGACGCGTTCATCCAGGTCGTTATTCCAGATCGACGAAAGCCGGTCGTCAAACACCGCGCGGGCATATCGGGTCGGCATCTGCGAATCTTTGGACCATCCAAAGAATCCCCGGATCTTCTGCAGAGCCTCATCCATGTGATCGCCTTGCTGAAGCAGCTGATTCAAACGAACGACTGCGCATGTGTGGCGAAGGTCATGCGGCGTAACTGAACTTTTTCCGGTGCGATCCTTTAGCTCCTTAAGAACAAGAGGAGGGAGCGCTCGCGATATCTTGGTGAACATCTTCGTCAGGGACTCCGTCGACAATGGGCTATCCTGCTGAGTGTTCAGAAGAAACGCGTGGTTTGGTTTCCCTCGGTAATTCTCGACATACGCTTGGATTAGTCCGGCCATCACATCACTTACAGGGAGTTGGCGCACGGAGCTTGCGGTCTTGATGCTAGGTCGCGAGCACCTCGGGTCATCTTCTTCATCCGAATAGTTGCTTTTTTGCACGTTTAGCCAATTGCGCGAGCGTTGCTGTTTTTTATCGAAACCACTTTTCACGACATCAGCCGTAAGCAGCAGCATTTCACTTCGCCTAAGTCCTTGGTGGAGCATCAACAGGAAAGCCATGAAGGCTAGCCACCTGGCGTGCACCCGCGGAAACGGATTGTTCGCTGACGATGGATCCAGAACTTCATACAGTGCCTCAACTACAACACTCGGCAACGAGCGAATCTGGCTCGTTGTCATAGGCCTTCGGACGTGCAGTTGGCCATAGAGATTGGAAAGCCGATGCAACCGAGCTTCAATTTTCTTGAGTCGGTCTGTCGGTAGTGTTGTCTTGGACAGCCAGGTGATGATTGAACTTACAAACGAGAACCCGGTTCTCCAGCGTGATTCGTCGGCCGAACAAGCGGTCTGCGTGGGCATAGAGGCTCTCAACGTAACGAAGCCTCTTGATCTGGCTCGATGAAGCGAGCTCAGCGCCCGACATCAATAGCCAGACGTTGCCCCAGTAGCGAGGCAACCTACAGTCATCCATATCTCACCTAGGGCGCAACATGACTTCTTACCATTCATCATGTTGCTGTTGTGGTTCTTGAGGGCTGGAAGCCTTCTTTACGCAACACCCTTAGATATACCAGAAGTTCGCATAATGCCTACGTTCGAAGGCTCCACACCCGTGTTTTGCACACTCGCAAACGACGGCAGGGCGACGTTCGACAGCATCAAAAAGACCGCCGCCGCCGCCCCGAGTTGGCGCGCCAATCGCGCCCACGTCTTCCGATCTTCAGCGTCCTTCGAGCGCTCTGATTCCACTAGCGCAAGCCAAGCCGCTTCGTTCTCGCCAAGGTCACGAGCCATCTTGCTGATGACGTGGGGCGCAGCCTGGGACGTTCCGGCCCTGTAGTTCGAGATCGAGGTCGCCCGAATCCCGAGATCGCGCGCGATCGCTGACTGCCGCAAATCCGCGCCCTGCTTGAGAGAGCGCCACTCGATCCATTTGTCAAGCAATTTATTCGTAGCGTTCACGACTCAAGCCTCTTGATTTTCGGAGATCAAGGGTATTGAATCACGTCCGAAGCTCAAGACGCTTGAGCTACAGGGCGACCGGCGGGGGCGGTGCCCCGGCCACCCCCCTAGGACCAGGGCGGCCGCCCCCGCCAACTACGGGGGTAGGGCATGGACCACATCAGCAGCGCACTCGCCGATCAGGCGTGGGAGCGATACGAGCAGGCCAGCGCGCACGCCGCGCGGTACATCACCGGCCAGCAGCTCGACTTAGTCGAAGTGATCGAAGAACGGGACGCCCGCGCGTTCTGGTTCGAAACGTATCTCGCGTGCGAGCGTGTCGCGCTCTCCGAGACCTCCTTGCGCAACGCTGCCTTCGTGGTCGATGCCAAGGAGGGCAGCACCAATGCATAACCTTAGCGACGCGCTATTCGGCGCGATCCTCGCTTCAGCAGGCTTCGCTTTCGTCGTCGCCGCTGCACTTCTTCATGCCTACCTGCCTGAGCGTGAGCGCGCACTCATGGCCGTGGCGGGAACAACCAACGTCTTTGCTGGCCTGTACTACATGGGCAAAGGCACTCGCCGTGGCTGACGGCAGCGGCTTTGCAAGCGGCGCAGCCGCTGGGCTTGTCAATACTGGAACAAGTGCCACGCGCTTGTTCGCTCGTAAAAAAATCATCACCGCAGCGGAGCAGCGCGAGAAGCGCTTGCGGAAGATGAAACAGAACGTGATCACCTCTGCGCGTTTGCTCGTTGAAGAAGGCCAGCGCGGCGGCTTTCGCGGCCGCTGGGCGATGCTCACGCTCACGTACCGCGATGACGAACGCTGGGTCGCTAAGCAGGTCACCGAGCTGTTGAAGTGCATTCGGCAGTACGCATCGCGCAAAGGCTTCACCGCTCGTTACACCTGGGTGCTTGAGCTGACGAAGCGCGGTCGCCCGCATTACCACGTGCTCGTGTGGCTGCCGAAAGGGCGGTCGCTTCCGAAACCCGACAAGCAGGGTTGGTGGAAGCACGGCTTGACCCGCATCGAGTGGGCGCGCAACGCGGTTGGCTATCTCGCGAAGTATGCGAGCAAGGGCGACGACTACGACTTGCGCACGTTGCCGAAAGGCGCACGCCTGAGCGGCAACGGCGGCCTGTCCAAGCTCGCACGCATCGAGCTTCGATGGTGGAAGTTGCCTCGCTGGTTGCGCGAGGTCTGGAACGAAATCACGGACGTCGGCCGCATCAAAGGCGGTTACGTCAATCGACCGACGGGCGAATTCCTCGCCAGCCCGTTCCGAGTCGTCTTCTTCGGCGGGGTACTTGTCCTATGTGAGGCAATCAGTCATGGCTAACGAAATCATCATCGAAGTGCGCTCGACCCAGCTCGACCGCTTGCGCCCCTACAACAACAAGCAGTACGGCGAACAGGGCTGCGCGATCTTCAACGGTGGCGACTACCCGCTTCCGATCAAGGTCAACGTCGAGCAGGGTCACGAGTACCCGCCCGGCCAGTACACCATCGACCCGCGCAGCTTCACCCGCGACGACATGGGCAACCTGAAGATCAAAGGCCTTCGCCTGTTGCCGCTCGGTGGTTCCTCGAAGTCCCTTCCTCCCACCAAGTAATCCCCACACGCGGGCCGACCGTCGCTTGCGGCGGGTGGCTCGCGTAGCGAGACAGGACCATGCAAGACCAACCCGCATCACCTCAACTGCTCGTGCAGTACTGCAAAGCGTCGGACTTCAACGCCGCTACCGGTGAATGCGTTGCGCCTTTCTACGGTCCTGCGTCGAGTTTCCCGCCTGTGCTCGACGCGGCCGAAGGCTTCGCGGTTTCCGTTGTGATCATCGGATCGTGGGCCATCGGCTTTTACATCAAGCAGGCACGTCGCGTTGCAAATACCTAGGAGTTCTACCCATGCGCAAGCTCACCACCCGCATCAAGCAAGCCGCTGTCGGCACCGCCGCCGCTCTCGTCGCCACTGCCGCCAGCGCCGGCGCTGCGGCCGATGCCGTCAAGGCCGGCGTGGACAACGCCGAACTGATCGCTATCGGCATCGTGGTCTTGACGATTGCCGGCATCGTCCTGTTCGTGAAGTCCGGCAAGCGCGTCGCCAACTAACAGAACCGGGGCAGGGGCGGGCAACCGCCCCTTGTTCGTTTATGGATTACATCGGCTATTTCATCATGCTCGCCATCCTGCCTTCGGTATGGTTGGCCTTCGAGGGTTGATCATGCGCGCCGTACTCGCGTTGTTGCTGTTGTTCGGACTCGCGTGGTGCGGCGCTGCATCTGCTGCCACTCAGTGCCCCAACAATCCTTACCGCTGTTCGCAGCCTGAGGCGTACAACGACGCAGACAGGCAAGCTCGCGAAGCGGGCAACGCGCTGTGCGTCGCACCTGGATCGGCGGGCCTTCAGCGCACCGAGGTGCATTCGCATACCCCCAGCTCGGGCGGGACTGGCTCGTACTCAAGCCGCTTTATGTGTAAGAAAGCCGATGGCAGCCCGGGGCAGGCATGGGACTACCGCAACATAGCGTTCGCGTTTTACAAGAACGATTGCACGTCGCGTCCATCGGTGACGGAAACGAATCACCCGAACAACGCGCTTCAATGCAACAAGGGCTGCGTGCACCGCTTCTTCATCAAGGCGCCGAACGCGAACGGCATCGTTTTTTCGGAAGGTATTGCAACGGGCGAGACCTGCAATCCCGACAACTACACGTGCCCGCAGGGCTATCGCCCTGGCGGCGCCGCGCCGGGTTGGCTCACCTCGCGCGATTGCATTCCGATCATTCCCGACAAGTGCCCGGAAGGCCAAACGCTCGTCAACGGCATTTGCAAGCGCGAGGAAGCGTGCCCAAGCGGCATGAAGCAAGACGATAAGGGCACGTGTGTGCCTGAGAAAAACGAATGTCCAGCGGGTCAGATCAAAGGCCCTGACGGTTCTTGCGTTGACGACGGTAAGTGCCCTGCAGGTCAAGCACGCGGCAAGGACGGCAGTTGCAAGAAGGACGACGACGGCGACGGCAAGCCGAACGCTGATGAAGACGATGGCAAGTTCTCCGGCGGCAACACCTGCGACGAACCCCCGCAGTGCAGCGGCGACAACATCCTGTGCGGTCAGGCTCGCATTCAGTGGCGCATCGACTGCAACACGCGCAAGAACTACAACATCAGCGGCGGCGGCTGCAACGCCGTGCCGATCTGCACGGGCGACAAGTGCGACGCGCTCGAATACGCGCAGCTCTTGCAGCAGTGGCGGTCTACGTGCGCGCTCGAAAAGCTCGCGCAGAACAGCGGCACCGGTGGTGGGGAAGGGCAGCCGGCTTGGACCAAAGCGGACGGCATGAACCAGGACCCGGGCGCCGGCAGCAGTGCGGGGGATACCGACATTTGGGCGCCGAACGAGGTCGTGGACGGCTCCGGCCTCAACAGCAGCGGCTTCATCGGTGGCGCGGGTGCGTGCCCCGGATTTCCGTCGACTGGCGGCGGCACGTTGTCATCCGGCTTCTTCGCAATGATGGCTTCACCGCCGCCGATGTGGTGCAGCTTTATCACGTGGTGCGCCTTGATTATCAACGTCTTCGCGTTGGTTTCTTCCATCTACATTCTCGCGAGGCCTTAACCATGCCCGTAATCATTGGCGCCATCGTCGCCGCGATCCTGACCGCGCTTCGCACATACCTGCCGGGCATCATCGGCCGCGTGCTGCTCATGCTCGGCATCGGTGTCGCGATGAAAGAGGTCGCGTTTCCCGCGCTGATTCAGATCATCCAAACCAAGGTGATGACGCTGCCGCCGCTGTTCGTCGCTTACTTCGGCGCACTCAAGCTCGATATCGCCATCACCCTCATTCTTTCCGCCATGGCTGCCAAGGCCACGCAGAAAGCCATGCTTGCCAAGATCAACGGATAACCACGCATGATCACGCTACTGACTGGCCAGCCCGGCCACGGCAAATCCGCTTACGGCATGGTGCTCGCACTCGATTTCAAGAAGGCTGGCCGCGAGGTTTACGCACATGGCGTTCCGGGACTCGACTACGAGGCCACCGGTTTCAAGCCTATCGAGAACCCGAAGAACTGGCATCTCGAAGTTCCGCACGGTGCAGTGATCATCATGGACGAATGCTACGGACCTTTTCCGGCGCGCAATCCTGCGTCGAAGGTGCCGGACCACGTGGACGCGATGGCGCGGCATCGGCACTTCGGTTACGACTTCATTTTGATTGCTCAGCAGGGCATCCAGCTCGACCCGTTTTTGCGCGGCCTTTACGATGAGCACATCCACATCAAGAAGAAGTTCGGCAAGTACACGAAGCGGCTTCGCTGGTCGTCGTATCAGTCGAACGTAAAAGGGCTCTGCGCTGACGCGTCCGACTGGGTTCGGCCCAAGTACGTCTTCCAGTACTACAAAAGCACCGAGCTGGATACGAGCAAGCTGCATGTGCCGAAGTGGCTTCAATGGATCGCCGTTCTGCTCATCGTGCTGGGTGGGCTCGCGTTCTACCTCAAACGCGGCTACGACAAGAAGATGGAGCAATACGCCGCTGACAACCCGAGTCAGCAGGCCGGCGTGTCGGGCGCACCTGTGCGTGTGCGCGCGGGTGCGCCTGACGCGTCGGACGTCCAATACAACACTCCGGCCGACTATGCGGAGGCGCACTTGCCGCGGTTCGCGACCATGCCCTGGACGGCGCCTGTCTACGATCAACGTGCAGTAACCGCCGATCCGCAGCTCCTGTGCATGGCGGCGGAAGAGGGCACCGATGCCAACGGGGAGCACCAGGCCGCGAGCTGCACCTGCGTCACCGAGCAGAACACGCGCTACGAGATTTCCGAAGGCGAATGCAAGCGGATTGCTCGCTATGGCCCGATCTACAATCCGTATCGCGAGCGCTCGCAGGACGTCGCCAGTGCGCCCCAGGACGTGGCCGGGGGTGTAGGGGGCTCGCCCCCTACGGGGACGCCGTCCACGCAGCCACAGCCCGGCGCAGTGATCGCAGGAGCCGTCTTGCCGCCTACCGTCTCGGCCGGTACAACCTCCCCTTGAAAACCGCTTGGAGAAGCTCACATGGACCCCTTAGACATCGCGATTTTCGTCAACGGCATCATGCTCGCCGCCTTCATCGCGAGGCCTGTTATCAGGGCGATGTTCGAAGACCAGCACAAGAAGAAATGAAAAAGGCCCCCAGATCGGGGGCCTTCTTCGTTCAGCTCTGGCGATCGCCGGAATCTCAGCCCACGGCGAGCCCGTTAGCGCGGTAGTCGCCCAGGTCGATCACGACGACCTTGATCAACTGCCGTTTCGACTTCCGCGCGGCGTTCCTGCCGCGAACCCCGTCACGCCGTTGTTCGTATTCCTGGCGCCACGCCAAGCCGCGTAGGCGCTCCGGTGTAAAGCGTTCGCCACCTGGGGTGATAAGGTCGCGACCGCGAAGCCGCCAACCGGTCCAGGGTCCTGTTAGGTCGACGTGGTTGTAAGCCTCACGGTGTAGCAGCGCAGCGGCGCAGTCGTTGGGGCAAGGGGAGTTAGCGGGCCAGCATGGCGGGCGAGTAGTCACGGGGACCTCCTGTCGTTGTGAGTAGGTCCAGGAGACCACGCAGCCAGCGCACCAGCCGCGACCGCAACCCACTTCGCATAATGCCTATTATGTTCAAGCCTAGCCGGTCGGCTTGGGGCATCTGCTTGGCCGGGACTTGCCGACTCTCGCAGACGTCTGTTTTTACGGGCTTTACATGCGAATTTGCGGTCCAGATTTCTCAGACTCCTGACGCCTGTTGTGGGCGCCTGCATTGGCAGGAACCAGTGATACCACTCGAATTATGTGAGGTCGCCGAGCACGGCGACCTGTCGGATGCTCAACAGGCAGCGATCGAGCGATTTCTTCGCTACCTGGCCGCGTTGCGGCGGTCGCTGCATACGCGGCGGCTCTACCTCTGGGCGGCGTTCTTCGTTGGTTCCGTGCCGGCGGCCAGCCTAGGCACGTCGACAGCGAATTGGTGGCCCGCTGTGGCGGCGACGCTCCACCTGCTTCGGTCGAATCTACTAGCGGACGTCGACCGACATCACCTTCTGAACGATCTTCCAGCCGCCCTGCACCTTCAGGCACGACAGCAGGTCGGTGAAGTGACGCGGCGGCATTTGCAGCTTCAGCTTTATCAGGGCGAGATGGCCCGAAACGTCGATCGCGACGACCTCGTCCTTGCGCTCGAGGCCGAGTTTTCGCGGAGCGGTCGCATTGCGCACGCCGTTCAGCCAGGTCTCGATCGGCATCACGCTGACTTCGCCGTCGTCGCCGATTCTGGTTACGGCACTGAGGGGGTGAAATATCGTCTGGAACTGCTCGGCGTCCATGTCGTACGCGGCATCGAAATAGACTTGAGCCAAGGCTCGCAAGGTGTTTTCAGCGTCTTCCATAGATTTAACTGCCTGATGTCGGAGATTGCTGCGAAAGCGAGGACGGCGGGTCCGCTCTTCCGCTCTGGGGCGTGCTCTCCCGGTCGCCACATGAACGACTTTAGATCGCGCCTATATATGAGTAAATTGCGAATACCCATATAGGACTCATGAGCGGATTTCATGAAGAGCGAACTCAATGACCTCGCGGCGTTCGCCGTCGTCGCCACCGAGCGGAGCTTTACCCGGGCTGCGGCGCGGCTGGGGGTCACACAGTCCGCGCTGAGCCACACGATCCGCGGCCTGGAACGTCGGCTGGAACTGCAGCTCCTCGCGCGCACGACCAAAAGCGTGGCGCCGACCTCCGCGGGCGCCGCGCTCTTGAAGACGCTCTCGCCTGCGCTCGAGCAGATCGATCGGGCGCTCAACGAGGTTCGCACCGCGCGAGACCGGCCGACCGGCCGCCTTCGTCTTGCCGTCTCGAAATCCGCCGCTGTGTCGGTGCTGTTGGCCAAACTTCCGGCGTTCGCCGCGGCCTATCCCGAGGTGGTGCTTGATGTGTCCACCTGCACGGGCCCGGTGGATCTGGTCGCAGGCGGGTTCGACGCCGGCATCCAACTGGAAGAATTCATTCAGAAGGACATGATCGCCGTGCGCGTGACCCAGGAACTACGCCTGGCCGCCGTCGCTTCGCCCGGGTATTTCGCGACGCGCAGCCGCCCCCTGAAACCGCGGGACCTGAGCGCCCATAACTGCATCGGGCTGCGCCTTCCGGGCGGCCCGTACCGATGGGAATTCGAGAAAGGCGGCGCGCCCGTGACGATCACCGCCAACGGGTCGCTCGTCGTCGATGACACGAGCCTCGCCATCCACGGCGCCTTGGCCGGTGTAGGCATCGCGCTGGCCTATGAAGATCAGGTGGCGGGCTACATCGACGAGGGCAAGCTGATCAGGGTGCTGGAAGATTGGTCGCCCTCCTTCCCCGGTTTCTTCGTCTACTACCCGGACCGTCGCCATCAATCGGCGGCGCTTTCCGCCCTGATCCGCGCCCTGCGCATAGGCTAACGCCGCTCCACGGCGACGCCAGCCGCTCAGTCCAACTCTTGCCGATTCGGTGCGAACGCTGCAGCCAGCTCAGCGTGTTTCGTCAGTCGTCATCGCCATAACCGCAAACAACATCCAGGTGGTGTGGGGAATCCACTGCTCCACCCAGCGCCATTGCTCGGAATCCGGGCCAGGCGCGAAGCTGATGCCGGCACCGGTGTCGCTGCCCGGTGCACCGGTGATGCCGTTGGAGATGCCGCCCACGAACATTTCGCCGGCGCTCTCCAGCACGGTCGGCGGGTTCTTCTGGCCGAAACCGTAGAGCATGGAGATGCCGTAAGGGTTGCGGCCCAGGGTCCAGTCGAGTTGGCCCTGCGCATAAGCCGCACGATCGGCGGGCAGGCCATAGCCGGCGGCGCCATGGTCTGCGAGCTTGCGGCCGCCGATCACCATGGCCGCGCTGAGCGACGCCAGGCGGGCGCTTTCGCCCTGCCACCAGTAGCCGGTTTCGTTGCGATGCGGGATGAAGAACCCTTCCAGTACCTCGCCTGTGGCCTTGCCGTCCTGGGTCAGCTGGAAGCGCTGGCGGGCGTAGCCATACGGATTGGCGACCGAATTGGTGATGGCCAACTCGTGCTTGAGCGCCGAGCCGATGGCATCCAGCGCACGCTGGCGGCGCCCCTGCTCCGGTTCGATATCGACATAGGCCGAGAGGCTGATCACCGGCAAGCCGGCCTCGGCCGCGTGGTAGTACGGACGGCTGCCGCCATCGCTGACGAAACCGCCGTCGGCCTGCTGCCGTGCCATCAAGCTTGCGGCGCGCTCGCGCGCATCATCGAGATAGCGCGACTGGCCGGTGGCGTTGTGCAGTTCCACCAGCGCCATCAACGCGGTGTAGTCGTCGATGATGTTTTCTTTACCGTCGGCGCCGTATTGCGGGTTGAACCGGCGCAGGTGCGCGTAGGCACGCTCTGCATCGGCCAGATACTGGGCACCGTCGAATTCGCCATGGCGGCCGCTTTGCTTGGCCAACATCGAAGCGCGCGCGAGCGCCGCGATGGCCATGCCGCCGCCGGCGCGAAAGGCCGAGCGGTACAAGGTAGTAAACGTTCCGGCCGAGCCTTCATAACCGGTGACCATGCGCTCGACGCCGGGCGTACCCCATTGGTCGAACACGGTGGTGTAGAAGTAGCCCTCCGCATCGAGGATGCGGTGCAGATAGTCCGCGCCCCAGAACGCCTCGTCCTCGACCTGTGTCTGCAAGTCGTGGGCGGCGAACAGGGCCTTGCGCGCATGCGCGCCATAGGCGAGCACCCAGGCCGCCATCGAGGCCTGCTGCGGATTGAAATGGTTGGCGTAGCCCAGGTGCGAGAGGTATTTGCCCTTGTCGCCACCGGCATCCTGCCAGCCGCCCCACACGTTCACCTTGCGCGAGGTCTGGAAGATGCGTAGCTCGCGGTCGGCATTATCGGTGTGGCGGCTTCGCTTGAAGTAGCCCAGCAACTGCGCGCCGGTGGTGGCGAAGACTGCGTTGTCGCGCACCAAGACCGGGGCCGATACCGCACGCTGTTTGCCTATGCGCACTTCCACTTCGTACTTGCCCGCGTCCTGCGCATCGGAAAAGTCGACGCTGAAGTAACGTTTGCCCATGCCCCACTCGGCAAACGGCTGCAGCGGCCGCAGATCGCCTTTCGCGATCGGCTTGCCATCGCGCAGCACGGTGTAGCTGCCCTCCCCGGCCTCGCCCGCATATTCGACGATGGCCTGTTTCGGCCCCAACCGCTCCAGCGCCACCTGGTTGATCTGTATCAGCAGCGGCTGTTTGGGCAGGCTCACCGACACCGTGGTCTTCGGCTTCGTCGCCGACGCTTCGGTCGATGCCGCGATGGCCATCTGCGGCAGGCTGGACAACGCGATCGCCAGCGCGGCCATCGCTCGAATTGCGGTCTTGCGGGAATGCGGCGCAGCGGTCATTGGCACGGTTCCGGATAGACTGGCCACCGCAACTTAGCCATCTGGTCGGCCGCCGTCAATAAATACTTCACATGGATGTATGAATAATACGAACTCCCCCTCCCCTACGCTCAAGCGGTTTCAACGCCTATGAATATCGGCCGCGGCGCCACCCAGCAATCCAGCGCTCCCTACAACCGCCGCCTCGTGCTGGATTTCATCCGCCAGCATGGCGCGGCCTCGCGCAAGGACATCCAGGAAAAGGTCTCGCTCAGCCCGCAGACGGTCGCCAACATCACCAATGAGCTGGAATCCATCGGCCTGATCGTCTCGCGCCGGCAAAAAGACCTGAAAACCCGCGGCCAGCCGCCGATCGCCTTCGAGATCAATCCCGACGCCGGCCAGTCGATCGGCATCAGCCTGGAACCGGGCCGCGCCTCGGGCGCTCTGGTGAATCTATTGGGCCAGATCGATGCGCGCTGCGAGGTGCAGTTGCAGGGCTGCGATCGCTCGCAGCTGTTGGCCGGCTTGCTCGAGCTCGTGGCCAAGCTGCGCCGGCAGGCCAATGCCCGGCTGTGGGGCATCGGCGTGGCCCTGCCCGGCCCGCTCGGCGACACCGAACTGAGTTTCGTCGGCCCCACCGCGCTGGAAGGCTGGAAGGACCTGTCCATCCTCGACCAGTTGCAGGAAGCCACCGGCCTGCCCCTGTTCCACAGCGTCGACAGCGTGGCGGGCGCGCTGGGCGAGACCTTGTACGGGGTCGCCCGGCACCTCGACAACTTCTTCTACCTGCACCTGAGCATGGGCCTGGGTGGCTCGTTGATCGTCGCTCGCAATACCTACCGCGGCACCGACGGCAACGCCACCGAGATCGGCCACGTGCCGGTGGTCCCGGGCGGCACGCCCTGTTATTGCGGTAACCAGGGTTGCCTGGAGCGCTACCTCTCGCTGCACTCGCTGGCCGAGGCGCTGGGCCTGGACGACGGGCAGATCCGTACCTCGGACGTGCTCGAGCGCTTGGACGACGCTGCCGACGAACCCCTGCAGCAGTGGTGCCGGCAGGCATCCCAGCGGCTGCGCGATGCCATCTGCATGATCGAGAACATGCTCGACCCGCAGACCATCGTCATCGGCGGGTCGGCGCCGCAGAAACTGGTGCAGCGCCTGGTCGACCTGGCCCAACCGTGGCACCGCTCGGTACGCGGCCGCCCTGCCCCGGAATGGCCGCGCGTGATGATTTCCCAACGCGAGGAGGACTGTTCGCTGTTGGGCGCCGCGGTGCTGCCCATCCACGAGCTGCTCTCGCCGCGCCTGGAAGGCCTGCAGAAAGATGAACTCGGGGAGCTGCAGACGGCCGAGCTGCTGGGTCACCGCCCGGCGGCCGGGGGGCGTCGAATTTAATTATACTTCCACTGGATATTTTTATTGACAGAGCAAAATTGGGGTGACTATAGTCGCCCCCATGAAGCTCGATCCGCCTCAACTAAGCCCACCTCAATTCAGCATCGTCGGCGACGTCAGCGTGGACCTGGTCCTGGGCACGCTGGACGGCTGGCCCAAGATCGGCACCGAACAACTGCTGCCGCGCAGCGAGCTGCGCGCCGGCGGTTCGGCGGCCAACGCCGCCCTCGCAGCCCGCCACCTCGGCCTGAGCCCGCATCTGATCGGCGCCATCGGTGACGACGACCTGGCCCAGTGGCTGCTGCTGCAACTGGCGGGTATCCGAGTCGAACTGCAGACCTGTACCAGCGATACCACCGTATCGGTCGGGCTGATGCATGCCGATGGCGAACGCACCTTCTTCACCAGTTGCGGGCATCTGCAGCATCTGACTCCGGATTTCGTACTCGAACACCTGCCGCCGGCATCCCCCGGCAGCATCGTCCTGTTCACCGCCCCCTTCCTGCTGCCGGGCCTGCGCGAGCACTTCAGCCAGCTGCTGGCCGCGGCCTCGGCCAAGGGCTATCAGGTCGCGCTGGATACCGGTTGGCCGCCGGAAGGCTGGACGCCGCAGGTGCATCAGGAAGTCGAAGGCTGGCTGGCGCATTGCGACCATCTGCTGGTCAACGAGTTGGAGGCGATGAGCATCGCCGGCAGCCAGGACGACGGCCAGGGTCTGGATGACAACCGGGACCTGGAGCTCGCGGTGCAACACGTCGCCCGCCTGCTCAAGCCCGGCGCCCATCTGATCGTCAAATTGGGCGCCGCCGGCGCGCTGGGACACGTCGATGGCCGGAGCACCCGCTACGCCACCGAGGCGGTCCGCGAAATCTTCGACACCGTGGGCGCCGGCGACAGCTTCAACACCGGCTATCTGGCGGCACGCCTGAGTCAAACCAGCACGAGTCAGGCCAGCACGAAGCAGGCCAGCCTGCGCGATGCGCTCGCGGCCGGCTGCCGCACCGCCAGCGCGATCCTGCCCCGCTTCCCGCGCAAGCGCATCGCCGCCGGCGAACTCGCCCATTGCCTGCAGCCGCAGTCCTGACCCCGGAGAGACGATCGTGAAGCACCAGCCGATGATCATCAGCTACATCCTCCTGATCTGGTTCGCGATCTCCTTCATCACCAATCTGATCGGGCCGCTGATGCCCATCGCCATCCAGGATTTCAAGCTCAGCCTGACCATGGCCGGCTTCATGCCGTTCTCCTTCTTCCTGGCCTACGGCTTGATCTCGATCCCGGGCGGCTTGTTGATCGAAGTCCGCGGCACGCGCTTCACTTTGTTTACCGCGTTCGCGCTGAATTTCATCGGCGCCCTGGCCATTGCCGTGATGCCGGGGTACGTGTCGGTGGTGGCCGGGCTGTTCGTCATCGGCTTAGGCATGGCCCTGCTGCAGGTAGTGATCAATCCGCTGATGCGCACGGCCGGCGGCGAGCAGCACTTCGCCTTCTTCTCGGTGATGGCGCAGTTGGTGTTCGGCCTGGCCTCCTTCCTCAGCCCGCTGGCGTTCCGGCTCTACATGCAACGTCCCGGCGTGGAGGGGCAGCCGCTGGCCTGGCTGACGTTCTACTGGTTCTTCAGCGCCGCCTTCGTCCTGCTGGCCCTGCTCAACTACAAGCTGCCGCTGCCGGCGGTGGAATTGAAGGACGACGAACGCGCGGGCAGCCGCGAGGCCTATCGCAGCCTGCTGCGCCGCCGTGATGTGCGTTTGTTCTTCCTGGCGATCGTCGCCTATGTCGGCACCGAGCAGTCCCTCGCCAACTGGATGTCGCAGTTCCTGCACAGCTACCACGGCATGTCGGCCACCGAGCAAGGTGCGATTGCCGTCAGCCGCTTCTGGGGCTTGATGTCGCTGGGCTGCCTGGCCGGCTTGGGCCTGCTGAAACTCATCGACTCGAAGTGGGTGCTGGCGATCTTCTCGACGCTCGCCATCGCCTGCCTAGCCCTCGCTCTTTTCGGCTCCGCGGACATCTCTCTACTGGCCTTCCCCGCCGCGGGCTTTTTCTTGTCGGTGATGTTCTCGGTGATCTTCTCGCTGGGATTGAACTCGGTGCGCCAGCATCACGGTGCGTTCTCGGGAATCCTGTGCACCGGCATTCTCGGTGGCGCCATCGTGCCGCTGTTGATCGGCTTCATCGCCGACCACTGGGGCCTGCGCGTGGGCCTGTCGCTGGTCTTCATCCCCCTGCTCTACATCCTCAGCGTCGGTGCCTGGGCCAGGCCACTGGTACGCAACCAGACCGTGTATTCCGCGAAAAACACGCCCGCCTCGAACACTCCCGCCTCGCCCTGAACGGGCAACCGCACCAGCCACTGCGCGGGTCCGCCGGCCCGAGTCGCCGTACAACCAGGAGCCCATAATGAAGAAGCATCCCCGCGATGTCCGACCGACCGGCATCGCCGTCGCAATCGCAGCGGTATTGATCGGCTGCGCAAGCGCGCCGGTCATGGCCCAGTCCAGTACCAGCGAGGACAGCAAACAGGTCAGCGCCGGGCAGGCCGACGCTGGCGAAGCCAGAACGACACTGGAAACCGTGCATGTTTCCGCCACCCGCATCGAATCGGACCTGCTGAAGACGCCGGTGACCGTCACCGCCGTCACCCAGGAAGCACTGACCCGCGAGGGCATCCGCGACGTGCGCGGCCTGTCCGGCAGCATGCCCAATCTGCAGATCGCCTCCGGCCCGGATTCCGGCGTGCAGGTCAGCATCCGCGGCATCGGCGCCAACAACTTCACCGAGATCGGCGACCCCGCCGTGGGCCTGCACGTGGCCGGCCTGTATTCGCCGCGTCCGCAAGGCGCGCTGGCGCTGATGTTCGACGTCGACCAGGTCGAAGTGCTGCGCGGCCCGCAGGGCACGCTGTTCGGCCGCAACTCCACCGGCGGCAGCATCAACATCATTCCGGCCAAGCCCCGTTTCGATTCCAGCTTCGGCAGCGCCGAGCTCGAAGTCGGCAGCTACAACCTGCGCCAGCTCAACCTGATCCAGAACATCGCGGTGAACGATCGCTTCGCCCTGCGCCTGTCCGCCACCAAGGTCGAGCGCGATGGCTGGATCGACCAGCGGCAGGACTTCACCGACGTCGATATCCCCGAGCGGGGCTTCATCGCCGATGGCATCCCGGACGTGGACCAACGCCGCAACGTCAAAGTGGGGCGCGACGAGTATTACTACAACCGCGACGAATGGGCGGTCCGCCTCGCCGCCCGCTTCGCCATCACCGACGACGTCGAGTGGCTGCTGGCCTACGAGAAGTTCCAGAACTCCGGCGCCGGCCAGGTCGGGCTGAAGGACTGCAAGCAGGCGGCCGGCACCCGCTTCGCCTGCCAAGGCGGCAAGTGGGACGTAAAGATCAACGTGCCGGGCAAGACCGACATGTCGATCGACACGGTGCGCTCCAACCTCAACTGGTTCCTCAGCGACACCAACAGCATCGAATACAGCGTGGCCTTCGCCACGCAGAAACGCTCGCAGATCGCCGACGACGATGGCGGCTACCACGAGATCCCCTCGCAGGTGACCGCCACCCTGCCGGTACCGGCGGCGGGCGACTGGGGCGTGTGGCCGGTGCGCGACAACACCTCGATCACCCTGGATTCGAAGTACAAGTCGTTCGTGCACGAACTGCAGTTCAAGCATCAGGGCGAACGCCTGAAGCTGGTCTCCGGCCTGTTCTGGATGCACGAGAAGAACTCGATCGACTATGCCCAGGAAATGCTGGTCAACGCGCCGTTCGGCTACCCGATCAGCCAGTTCTACCATCAGCCCAACCGCCAGATCGATGCCAAGGCGATCTTCTCCCAGGCCGACTGGCGCTTCGCTCCCACCTGGACCGCAACGCTGGGCGCACGCTACAGCCGCGACGAAAAAACCGACCGCGGCGGCCAGGTGTATGGCGGTTGGGATGCCGAATCGACGGCCTATTACAACGGCCTGTACCACCCGGGCACGCCGGGCGAACCGGGCTTCCGCCCCCACAACGGCCGCGAGCTGACCGAACGGATGGGGCCGTTCGGCGGTATCGACGCCTACAAACTGTGGGGACCGCCGGCCGAGAACGAACACTCCGAATCCTGGCGCAAGGTCACCTGGCGCTTGGGCCTGACCAAGGACCTGTCCGATGACGAAATCCTGTTCACTTCGCTGTCCACCGGTTACAAGGCGGGCGGCTTCGGCGACAAGGACGATGCCTGCGGCGGCAAAGTCTGCATCGACGGTCCGCCCGGCCCGCAGTACACCTTCTTCCCGTACGAGCCGGAAACCGTCACCAATTTCGAAATCGGCTACAAGGGCCTGCTGCTGGATAAGCGCCTGAGCCTGTCGGTCACCGCGTTCTACAGCCGCTACAAGGACATGCAGGTGACCGGCGACTTCTTCGCCGCCAAGGTGCACGTCAACGAACCCTGCCCGGATTGGGACCCGACTTGCGACGTGATCAAGAAGTGGCAGACCGTCAACGTCGGAACGGTGAACATCCCGGGCCTGGAAGTGGAAGTGGATTACCTGCCCACGCCCAACACCCGTATCGGCGGCTTCTTCTCGTACATCGACAGCAAGATCAAGGACTACCCCACCTTCAGCGACGAATGGAACTGCGGCGTGCGCGAAGAGTTCGGCGCCGTGCCTTGCCCGGAGCCCTACAGCGGCCCCGACCCCACTCTGGCCGGCCGCCAGATCTACGACATCACCGGCCACCACCTGCCGATGACGCCGAAGTTCACCGCCGGTGTCAACGTTTCCCACACCTTCAAGTTCGACAATGGCTATGAACTGGTGCCATGGCTCAGCGTGAAGTGGCAGGACAAGATGTACTTCACCTTGCGCAACCTCGATAACGCGCATGTCTCCGACGCGCAGGAGGCTTATACGACGGTCGATGCCAGTCTGAGTCTGCAGTCGCCGTCGTTCTGGCGCGCCGAGCTGTATGTGCTCAACGCCACCGACAAGATGACCAAGAACTGGGCCGACGATGCCGGCGGCTTCATCCGCGGTTACTGGAACGACCCGCGCACGGTCGGCCTGCGCGTCCGCTTCGACTATTGATACGTTCGCGGCAACGCGCCAGGCTCCGTTCCTGTGGCGGGAGCGGGGCTTGGCGGAGCCGCTGGATGCTCGAACGCAGTGATGCCCGAAAGCAGCGCTGCTTCGCGCCTCCCTTCCCTTCCTTCGCGAGGACTGCCTCTCGCGCACCGCCCCAAAAGGACCGCAGTCACGCAAGCCGTGATAGCGAGCGAGAGGCTGGGCGTCTTTGACCGAGAGCGGAGCCTGTGCCTTCTGTCGCGGCTTCGGCTGACGACCGCAAGTCTGGCCCCTCACTGGCCTTTGAGCGATCGGGCTTCTCTGCTGAGTCACTGCCACGAACGCGGCACAGACTCCGTTCGGCACGTTACGGCATACCCGCAGATTCGGCCCTCCGGCCGAGCCATGCGCGGCCGTTTCAAGCCGGCACCAGTCAAAAATATTCAAATAAATCAATAGGTTACTTAGTCATCTATTCATTCTCATGACTAGGTAAGGTGCCGACCACGGTTCCTCCCGCTGATGGTTCCACGGATTTCGTTACTGCGCACGTCCTGATGTCGTGGCCGATACCGACAGCCCATTCCGCCGGACTTTATCCAAGCAACGCTGATTCGCTACCATGGCCGTCGCTCGTCGACACCGCGATTCAGCACACCCGTGTGGAACATAAGTTCACATAACGGCGTTCACGTGGTCGGCCGGTAACACCGAAACGCCGCTGCCGCGGCCGCGCAGGAATCGTTAATCCCTATGCCCGCACACATCGCCGCTTCGGTCCGGATCGCAGTAGTCATTCCGAGTTACAAGGTGCGCAGGCACATTCTTGGCGTCATCGACGCGGTCGGGCCGGAAGTCGAACGCATTTATGTCGTCGACGACCGATGCCCGGACGACAGCGGCCGCTTCGTCGAGGAAAACTGCAAGGACCCGCGGGTCGTCGTGCTTCGTCACGAGGCCAACCAGGGAGTCGGCGGCGCGGTAATGACCGGCTACCGGGCCGCGGCTGCCGACGGCTTCGGCGTCGCTGTGAAAATCGACGGCGACGGGCAAATGGATCCCGCTCTGCTGCCCATGTTCGTCGCTCCGATTCTCGATGGCCGCGCCGATTACACCAAAGGGAATCGGTTCTACGACCTGTCGCAGATCCAGCGCATGCCCAAGATCCGCTTGATCGGCAATGCGGGGCTGTCGATCCTGAGCAAACTGTCGACCGGCTACTGGAACACCTTCGACCCGACCAACGGTTATACCGCGATCGATACCCGCCTGGTCGCTCACCTGCCCCTGCAGAGGATCAGCCGCCGATACTTCTTCGAGACCGACATTCTGTTCCGGCTCAACATCGCTCGGGCCGCGGTCATGGACATCCCGATGGACGCGGTCTACGCCGACGAGGAAAGCAATCTGAAGATCAGCAAGATCTTCGGCGAATTCCTCGGCAAGCATATTCGCAATTTCTGCAAGCGCATCTTCTACAACTATTTCCTGCGCGACATGTCGGCCGCATCGCTCGAACTCGCGTTCGGAGCCGCACTCATCGCGTTCGGGCTCGTCTATGGAAGCTGGCAATGGGCGGCTTCGATGCGGCTGGGCGTGGCGACGCCGGCAGGCTCGGTCATGCTCGCGGCGTTGCCGGTGATCGTGGGGCTTCAGTTCCTGCTCGCCTTCGTTTCCTACGATGTCTCCAGCGTACCGTCGCGTGCGATCGCTCCCCTGCTCCCCAAGAAGAACCACCGCGCCGACTGATCCCGTATCTGCGGCGATGGCCGTCTCCCGAGCGAGACGGCCGGTTTCCATAAGAACTTCCCGAAAGGCCCGACGCATTGAAGTACGATCCGACCGCGCAGAAAATCCCCTGGAACATCGTGCTTCTCGCCGGCATGGCGGCGATCCTGACCGGACTGATGTTCCGCGACCATGGGCTGTATGCCTCGGTATTCGGGGATGAGTGGTCGTATAGTTCCTACTCGCGCCTGTCGCCGATCAGCGACGCCAAGTTGCCGTCCTATCTGTATCTGTGGATCTACCGCCTGACCAATCAGTGCGGAAGCGGTTTCCTGGATTGTGCGCGGGTGCTGAACGCGGCGTTCTTCGTCGCCGCGGCGCCTTTCTTGTTCGCCATCTTCAGGAAGTTCACCGGCCCCGGCAAAGCCGTTGTGCTGGCTTTGGCGTCGATCGCCGGGCCGGCCAACAGCTTTACCGTGTATTTCATGCCCGAGTCTCTGTACTACTTATTTTTCTGGATCCTGAGCTTCTGGGTATTGCGCCCGTATGCGCAGCGCCCATGGTCGTACGGAGCCGTCAGCGGACTGATTCTGGGGCTGATGTGCTTGATCAAGTTACATGCCTTATTCATGCTCGCCGCGTTCTGCGCATACGTTTTGGCCGATGCGATCTGCTCGGGTACGCGAGGCAGAGGGAAGCCGGCCCTGGCTGTATTGGCGGCCTCGATCGCGTGCTTCTTCGCGACGCGTTTCGGTCTAGGCTACGTGCTCGGCGGCCCCGGCAGTCTGAGTCTGCTCGGCGAGTTCTATCAGGTGCAGGCCCAGAACAGCAGCGGGCAGCAGCCGTTGGATGCGCTCGCCTGGGGTACGCTGAAATCGGCGTGGGGCCATCTGCTGGCCTTGTGCTTCCTGTTTGGACCGTTGCTGGCCGGCGTCGTCGTCAACCTGATCCGCTCGGGCGATGAAGCCGCGGAACGCGCCCGCAGTGCGATGTTGTTCACGCTCGCCACCCTGGGCGGACTGGTGGCCATCACCGGTTATTTCACCGCCAGCATGGGCACCATCGAGAGTGGCGCGCGGCTGCATATGCGCTACTACGATTTCTGCCTTCCCTTGTTGCTGCTGGGGCCTCTGGCCTGGCGCGGCTCCGAGGCAAGCGGCGTCTGGCTCAGACGTCTGGCGACCGCCGCGCTGATCGTAATCGCCCTGCTCGCCTTGTATGCGGGCGCCATGGGTTTGCGTGCCTATACGCCTTTCATCGTTGACGCGCCCGAGCTGATCTGGATCAACGGCCGCAAGCGGCTGTTGATCTTGATCGGCCTGCTCGGAGCCGCCGCCACCCTGGGCTTCCTGTGGTCGGATTTCCGCAAGGCCCGTTGGCATGCCATCGTGTACTACCTGTTGATCATCGGACTCAGCACCCACACCGCAAGCAAGTTCGTGCGTCACCAGAAGGACACCGATGCCGCGGTGAACGCAGGGAATCTGTTGCGATCCGCGCATCCGGGTTTGCTCGAACGCAGCCAATTCATCGGCGACAACGTCTTCACTCTGGTCAAGGCGAAGTTCTATACCGACTCGCTTGCGCCAGTGCTAACGCCGCTGGACAAAGGCTCCGCTGCCGAGCCCTCCGTCGATTGGACACGGGATCTGGTGGTTTCGTTCGGCGAAACTACGCTGCCCGAGGGTGCCTACGTCCGCAAGCAGTCGCACGAAGGCTTCACGCTGTACTGGCTCGACAAGGGCGATGCCATCGACTTCAAGCAGGCGCAGCCGCGCCAGATTCGCTCGATGAGCGGGCTGTCGCCGCCGGAAACATTCGGCCGTTGGTCGAACGCTCAAGAAGTGTTGATCACCCTCGACGCGCCGATGGCGAACGATGTGCGCATCACGCTGACGGCGATCGCGTTCGGCCCCAATGTCGGCAAGCCCATTCCGATCAGTATCGGCAACGTCGCTCGGTCGATGACCTTCGAACAGGAACCGCAAACCAGGGTGCTCGAGTTTCACGGCGTGAAGGACGCTCAGGTCATACGCATCGGCATCCCGCAGCCGACTTCACCGGCCAGTCTGGGCATGGGACAGGATCCCCGCCTGCTCGGAATCGGTTTGTCCCAATTGCGCATCGGCGAGATCGACCCGGTAAGCAAAACGGACGCGCCTGCGAAGTGCGAGGCGCCTCATTGCAGCACGCAGTCATTGCCGCAGGCGCCGCCTGAGAAAGAAACGACTGCACCGGCCCGGTAAAGCGGCATCGCGGCCGCGGGCACGCCGGGCGCCACCACACCGCATCCAGCCACCGGTTCGGCGCATGGCCGCGCTGTCGCGCTGGCCAAACGCCGCCGGATCGGATGCAATCGGGCTGATCTTTCGTGCCCCAGGACCATGACCGCGTCGACCGAAGCTCGCCCCAAGCCGGCCTCGAGCCCCCTACCCCGCACCGAACCGCCGTTCTGGCTGCCGTTGCTGGCCGGCCTGCCCTTGGGCCTGGGGCTGCTATTGATCGCGGTGCCGCTGCTGGATCACGGTGTGGCGACGATGTCGCGCACGCTGTATCTGTTGGCGCTGGCGCTGTGGATGTTGCCGCTGACGGCCTTGCAACGCGGTCTGTGGCGTCGCGGCGTGGCCGGCTGGGCCATGGCCGCGGTGTTGCTGCCGGCGAGCTATGCCATGGTGGTCGCGACCAAGGCCCTGAGCGTGGTGATGATCGCCTGGAGCAAGGGAGCCCCGCTAGACGGCTTCAACTGGTGGTTGATCTTCCGCGGTCTGGAAGGCGCTTGGCTGGCCTTGGTGGCCTACTGCGCCATCCACGCGGTGTCGGTGTATTACGCGGAGTTGCAGCAGGCCCAGGCGCGCCATCTGCAGTCGCAGGCCCTGATCCGCGACGCCGAGCTGCGCGCGCTGCGTTATCAACTGCAGCCGCATTTCCTCTTCAATACCCTCAACGCCATCTCCGCGCTGGTGGCCGAGGGGCGCAATCGCGAAGCACAGCAGATGCTGGCCTGCCTGGGCGATTTTCTGCGCGCCACGCTCGACGGCGGGCACGGGCATGAAGTCGGCCTGGCCGATGAAGTCGCCCTCACCGAGGCTTATCTCGACATCGAGAAGGCGCGCCTGGGTTCGCGCCTGCTGGTGAGGTGGGAACTCGGCCCCGGCCTGCTGACGGCGCAGGTGCCCTATCTGTTGTTGCAGCCTCTGGTCGAGAACGCGATCCGCCATGGCATCGCCGCGCGTACTGCGCCGGGGCGGCTCGATATTCATATCAGCGACGAGGCTGGACGGCTGCGCGTGCAGGTCAGCAACGATCTGTGCGCTGAGCAAAGCCGTGGCCCCGACGACAGCGTCGCGCGGGCAGAGCCGGTGGGCCTGGGCAACATCAGCGCTCGGCTGGTCAACCTGTATCCCGGCGATCATCAATTGAGCGCCGGCATCGGCGCCGATGGGCGTTATCGGGTGGACCTATCCTTTCCGTTGCGGCTGCATGCAGGGGCGGCCGCATGATGCGTGTGGCGGTGGTCGACGACGAACCCTTGGCGCGCAGCGGCGTGATCGCGCGGCTGGCCAGTTGTACCGATGTCGTGGTGGAGGGCGAATACGCCGATGGCCCCTCGGCGCTGGCCGGGCTCGAACAGCGCAGCCCCGACCTGGTGTTCATCGACGTGCAGATGCCGGGCATGACCGGGCTGGAAGTGTTGGCCGCGCTGCCGTCGACGTGCCGGCCGTTGGCGATCCTGTTGACCGCACACGACAGTTTCGCGGTCCAGGCCTTCGCGCTCAACGCGGTGGATTACCTGCTGAAGCCGGTCGACGAGCTGCGCTTCGCTGAAGCGCTCGACCGCGCAAGGCGCTTGCTCGCCTGGCATGCCGGCGGCACGGCGGCGCAAACGCCGGGCGGCATCGTCCCGGAACCCGCCTGGCCGACGCGTTTTTCGGCACGGGTCGGGCGGCGTTCGTTGTTCGTTGCCACCGCCGACATCGATTGGATCGAAGCCGATGGCGACTACGCCAGTCTGCACGCCGGTGGCCGCGTGTATCTGTTGCGCGAGTCCTTGCATCATCTCGCCACCCGCCTCGACCCAGACTGCTTCGTACGCATCCACCGTTCGACCATCGTGCGCTTGGACCGTATCGCCGAACTGCAGGCTCAGACCAATCGCGATGCCATGCTGCGTCTGCACGACGGCACCCCGTTGCGGGTCAGCCGCACGTATATCGACACGCTGCTGGCGCGGCTGCACGGCGCTCGTACGTAGACGCACCGGGATGCGCCGCGGCAGCGTTACGCACCGACTCGGCGCAGGCCGTGCACGACTGACCGCAGTAGCCGATCCGGGCCCGAATCACGCGACTAGAGTAGCGTCACCGCCCCAGGAGCACCGCCGCATGTCGCGTACTCGGACACTTTGTTTAGCCCCTCGCCTGCAGGCTGCGCTGGCGCTGAGCCTGGCCATCGCGCCCTGGCATACCGCGCTCGCAGCCGACAGCTGCGCCGCCGCGTCGAACTCGCCCGCGGCCAAGACCTCGCAACTGATGCTCGATGCGCTGCGCGCCACCAACGGCGTGCCCGGCATGGGGGCGGCGGTGTGGCGCGACGGCGAGGTCGTATGGACCGGTTGCAGCGGTTTGCGCGACATCGCCGCGAATTTGCCGGTCGAGCGCGACACGGTGTTCCGTCTGGCCAGCGTGTCCAAGCCGTTGGCGATCACCGCCGCGGCCAAGCTCGCCGAACAAGGACGGCTCGACCTGGATGCACCGGTCTCGGGAATGTTGCCGTGGTTGCGCAACGACTGGTCGCCGATCAGCGTGCGGCAGCTGTCGGCGCACATCTCGGGCATGCCGCATTACCAGCTCGGAGACAGAAACGCCGGCCAGCGTCACTACACGACCGGCCGCGACGCGGTCGGCATCTTCGCCGGGCGCAAGCTGTTGTCGGTGCCAGGCACGACCTACCGATACTCGTCCTGGGGCTATACCTTGATCGGTGCGGTGATCGAAGCCCGATCCGGCCAGCATTACCTGGACTATCTCGCCGAGCAGATCACCCCGGGCCTTGCCATCCAGGCCGATACCGACGGGCTCGGCAAGAATGTCTCACGTTTGTACAAGATCGGCGACGGCGCGCCGCGCCCTGCCCCGCCGAACGATTTCAGTTACACCTGGCCCGGCGGCGGCATGGCCGGCACGCCCGAGGCGCTGGTGCGGTTCGGCGGGCGCCTGCTGCAAGGCCGCATCGTCTCGCCGAAGACGTGGCAGGCGATGTTGCAGCCGACCCGCTACGCCAACGGCCAACCGGTGCGCGAACGCGACTACGGCCTCGGCCTGGGTTGGCGCATCGGCAAGGACGAGGACGGCGCAGGCATCGCCCATCACGCCGGCACCACCGACGGCGCACGCAGCGCGCTGGTGCTGTGGCCGCAGCAGGATCTCGCCGCTGGCGTCTTGTCGAACGCCCAGTGGGTTTCGGCGATCGACAAGACCGCGATGATGCTGGCGGCACCGCACCGGCCTCGGCCGCAGGGCCTGCTGCCCCGGCCCTGCCCGCTCGCGGCGACGCGCTATCGCGGCAGCCTCGGCGAACGCCGCTTCGACGGCGAGCTCAGCTTTCGTCTCGTCGACGGCCGTTGCATCGGCCAACTCAGCGCCGCCAATTCGCTCGGCGGCTACTTCGACGCGGCCGAATCCTGGCCCACTCGAAAACTGCAAGTGATCGCGCTCGACCGCGACGGCCAACTGACCCGCGCCGCCCTGGTCGCGCCGACCGGGCTGTACGACTTGCGTGCCAAGGCGACAGGCGCTTGGTCGGCGCGTTTCAGCGACGAACTCAGTCTGGAATTGATGCTCTGACACGGCTGCGGGAAGGGGAGGTTCGCGCATACGACGATGACGGCCAGCCTGGCCGTCATCGTGCATCGGACCGGCCCGTACCGATCTACGGCGCCGCTTCGCCGCCATGCTGACTGAAGGCCTGCGTACTGCCATCCAGCAGCACGAGCTCCACCGTATAGGGCGATACGCTGCCGTCGGGCCGTTCCATCCCCGGCGAGCCCGCAGGCATACCCGGAAGCACCAGGCCACGAGCCCGGGGGCGCTCGGCCAGCAGACGATGGATGTCCTGCACCGGCACATGCCCTTCGATCACGTAGCCATCGATCTCGGCGGTATGGCACGACCCCTTGCCATGCGGAACCCCGAGCCGTTGCTTGATCGGGTTGAGATTGTCCTCGTCGCGCGCCTCGACCTGGAAGCCGGCCTTGCGCAGATGCTCGACCCACAGATGGCAACAACCGCAGGCCGGGTCTTTGTGCACCAGAACCTGCGGCAATGCCACGGGGCTCACTGGGGCCGACACGACAGGCGTGCTGGCCGCCGCGCTATCGGGCGACCGCGCGCAGGCACTCAAGGCGAGACTGGCTGCCATCGCCAGCCACAGTCCGGCTTGATATCTGTTCATTCGCATGAAGGCGTTCCTTAGCGTTTGGGCCGCGAAGACCAGTGAATATGCACGATTCGCCAGCCTGGCTGCGCTCGCTCGAGCACCATCGTTTCGGAGCTCAGCAAGATCGCGGCCTTTCCATCCCCACTGGTATGCACTTCGCTCTCGGTGCCCACCCAGGCCAGATCGCCTTCGGCGCGGGCGGTGCGGCGCAGCACTCGAACGCGCGCCGTTTTCAGGAATGCGGCATCGTGCGCGGCATGCCCGCCCAGGTACTGTTCGCGCGAATGCTCGGCGCCGCCGCTTTCCAGAATCAGCGCCTCGTTCGCCAACAACGAGCCCGCCTGGGCCAGGTCTCCGGATTGGAGCGCCGAGGAAAAGCGCTCGACCGTTTCGAGCGCAGGCTTCGCGGCCGCCGAGACATCGCTGTTGGCCGGCGATGCGTGCTTGCCATCGTGGGCCGGTGCCGGCAACGCGAACAGTGCGGCCACGCAGAAACAGGTCAGTAAGCGCAAAGGCATCGATTTATTCTCCCGGGTAAGTGAACGGTCAATGTTGGTGGTCATGGCCATCGTCGCCGGCTGGATGGGTTTGGGGATTGGGTTTCGCTTCCGGCATGGCCATCCCCGCATGGGGATCGGCGGCCTGGGGTTTTGTCGGCGGTTTCGGCCCGGACGGTTTTACCGTCGAAGCATGCAGGTGCTGCATACCATTTGCGTGGGTATGGCGGGTTCCGCCTTCCGACGCCCTACCCGGCTTCGCTCCTGCGGCATCGCTTTCGTCGCTCTGCCGGGGATGCGCTTGTTCATGCACTGGCCCGCCGCTTTCCTGGTGCGCGTCGCGCTGGCCCGGCGCATGCGCATGCCCACCGGTTTCTCCGCCGCCGTGCGAGTGCCCGCCGCTGCTGGCGACCCAGGCCTCGTATTGGGCTTTGTCGAGTTTGGGTAGTTTTTGCAGGAACGCGGCCATGTTCCAGATGTACTCGTCTTGCATGCTCTTGCCCCAGGCCGGCATGCCGCTGGCCTTGATGCCGTGTTTGATCGCCCAGAACGCCTCGGCGGCGGACACCATTTTCCGAGTCAGGTCCGGCGGCGCCGGATACAGGCCCCTGCTCAGTTCGGTCGGCCCGCTGCCTGGCGCCAGGTGACAGCCCGCGCACATCGCGGCGTAGTTGCCCGCGCCCTGTCGGATGCGCGCGTCATCGTCGAGACCGGAGGGCAGTTGCAACTCGCTCGCTCGTACGGAGATCGAGCGAGCGCGAGCGGTTTCCAGCACTGCGTAGACCGCAGGCGTATGCGGCTCGTCAGCGGCGACGTTGTAGACGCCGGAATATACGGTGGCCGCGCCGGCGACGGCGACTAAGCCGATCGCGACCGTGGCCGCGAGCATGGAGGTGTGGATGGTCTTCATGGAGTCTCTCGTGAATCTTGTGCGAACGCGCGAGCGTGCTGGCGAACTCGTCGCGCAGCTGGGCGCGGCCTCGACCCTGCTCGAACCTGCGCCGATGCGAGGCGCAGGATCGCCGCTCCGACGCGTGGCTCGGCCAAGCCGGCGCGCAATCGAATCAGCGATCCGCCGGCGCAAGCAGCGACGGAATCGAATGGCATGGCGAGTTCTGCATGCGCCAGGGACGCCCGCGGGAGTGGGCAGGACCGTCGTGCTCGGGCAGACCGAATGCACGACGGCAGGCGCCTTGCGGCGCCGGCGAACGCTCAGGCGATGGGAGGTCGAATCAGATGCGGGAGCGCGGGCGCGGGGTGACCCGAGCTCATCGCTCGGATCGACGGATCGCGAGCGATGACCAGCATGGGCTGCGCGACGGCCGGCACCGCGAACGCGCAGCTCTGCGTGCATGCGCAACCGCATGCGGAGGATTCGCAACAATCCGGTGCGGGATCGGCGCAGCCATCGGGAGCCGGCCCGGAGGCATCGCTTGCGGCACCTGACTTTCCTGGCGGCACCGCATGATGCTCCAGACAGGGCGCAGCGCCGTTCTTCGCTGCCGCCGTAACCGATGACGAAGCGGCCGGCATCGCCATTGCGCCCAACATGCGTATCGATGCATTCGCCGTCCCTATCCCGTTGAGGATAAGAACCAGACTCAGCAGCAAACGCAGCGCGATGGCGGAAACGGACATGGCGGCACGATACCTCATTCGGGCTTCACGGGACTGTCGAAGATTCCGGCGATTGCTTCGACTCGGCTCGGCTCCATGGCCATGCCGCATGCGCGAGCGCTGTGCGGATACCGGGCGCTCGCCGGATGACGCCGGTGTTACCGGCATGCGAACCCGCCCTAAGCCATTGATCGAGTTACGAACCCAAACCGTAAGGTTCCCGGCAGGTGAATCCGGGCGCAAGCGTGGATGCTCCGTCCTGCCGCCGGCCAGGACGACGCCGGCGCGGCTCGCCGGCATCGGATGCGAGCGAGAGTCGTCTGCACAGTGAGGACAGGATCATGGCCACCATCACCTTCGCCGGTTACGGCGTCTGGAACAGCACCAACGACGTCACCAGCAAAGTCACCCAGCAGTACGCCAACGGGCAGCGCAAGTTCATCGCCAACAACGGCGACTACGGCGATCCGGCGCCGGGCGAACGCAAGTATCTCTACATCGTGTGGAGCTTCAACGGCAGCACCGACAGCGGCGTGGTCGGCGAGAACGACGATCGCGGCATCATCGTGCCCTGAGCCATTGCCGGCGGACGCCGTTCCGCCGGTGGGGCATCGCGCGCCGGCTCTCGACGAGCCGGCGCGCCTAGCCGAGTGCTGATCCTCGCGATCGATCAGGGCTTGCCCGCAGGCAAAGCATGCTCGTCCGTGTCGTACGCCGGCGGGCTGTAGAAGTTGACCGTCTTCAACAAGGTCCGCCCGGTGTTGCGGATCTCGTGGCGCTCGCCGCGTTCGACCAGCAACAGGCTGCCTGCGGCGAGCGGCTGACGTCGTCCCTCGACGATCGCCAGGCCGCGTCCGGACACGACATACAGCCATTGGTCCGCGCCGCGATGGCGATTGTCGGGACCGCCTTCGCCGTCTCCGGGGGCGATCACCATCTCCGCGGCCTGGACCCGACGCAGGTCGAAGGCCACGCGGAATCCTTTGCCGAAACGGAAGCGTTTGTGCTTCATGCGACCTCCCGGGTTTCCCCCAGCCTGGCCGGCCCGGCGTTAAGCGCGCAACGTGGCGAGGTGAAGAATTCCGCATTCACGTCGTTGCTACGCCGGCACCGCGAGGCTCATCGCATGGCGACCGGCAACGTAAAGATCCTGACCGACGCTCGCACCTCCCGTATCCGCGTCGGCTGCGCCAGTTGGGCACTGCCCTCGGCGGTGAAGTCCCGGTTCGGGCGCGGCGACAGCGTGCTCGCGGTCTATGCAACGCGCTTCGACGCGGTCGAAATCAACTCGTCGTTCTATCGGCCGCACCGACGCAGCACCTATCAGCGCTGGAGCGAAACCGTACCGGACGGGTTCCGTTTCAGCGCCAAACTGCCGCGCAGCATCACCCACGACGCCGGGCTGCACGGCGTCGCCGAGCCGCTCGACACGTTCATCGACGAAGTCTCCGGCCTGGGCGACAAGCTCGGCGCGCTGTTGGTGCAATTGCCGCCAGGCCTGGTCTTCGATGCAGCGACGGCGGCGCGCTTTTTCGCCATGCTCGAACGGCGCACGCCGGCCGCGGTGGTCTGCGAGCCGCGCCATCGCAGTTGGTTCGAACCGGCCGCAATCGAATTGCTGCAACGGCATGCGGTCGCCCGGGCCGGCGTCGACCCGCCGCAGCCGCTCGCCGCGGCGGCCACGCCCGGCGAGGCTGGACGCGTCCTTTATTGGCGCTGGCACGGCTCGCCGCGCATCTACTACAGCGGCTACGGCGAACAGCGACTGCACGCCATGGCCGCGGCCGCTTGCGGCAAGGATCGCGCCCAAGCCGAGACCTGGTGCATCTTCGACAACACCGCCGCCGGCCATGCCGTCGACGATGCGCTGAGCTTTCAAGCGCTGTGCCGGGCGCAAGCGAGCGCTGCCGATGCCTGAAGGTGCCTCCATCGTCATTCTGCGCGAGCAACCGGCGCCTTACCTGCACAAGACCGTGCGCAAGGTGGCGACCTCGAGGCGGTCTGCGACTGGAGCGCGCTCGCAGAAGCCGGCGTTCGAACGGCGCCGGCTCAGGCGTCGAGCGTGGCGCCGCCGTCTACGCGCAGATCGTGCAGGGTGATATGCCGCGCCCGGTCCGACAGCAAGAAGCAGACCGCCTCGGCGACGTCGTCGGGATCGGCGATGCGTCCGAGCGGAATGCCAAGGCGGAAACGATCGGCGGCGCCATGGAGAATGTCGCGGCGCGCCGCTTCGTCGCGCACGAAGGCGCGCTGCATCGCGGTGTCGGTCGAGCCCGGCGAGACGATGTTGCAACGCACGCCCTTCGGCGCCAGCTCCAGCGCCAGGCAACGCAGATATTGAGTGGCCGCGGCCTTTGAAGCCGCATAGGCCGACATGCCATAACGCGGCGCCGAGGCGGCGTTGGAGCCAACCAGGACGATGCTGCCGCGGCCGCGGGCGACCATCCGCCGCGCCACCGCCCGCGTCGTCGCGAACACTCCGCGGGCGTTGACCGCCATGCAGGCCTCCCAGTCCTTCAGGTCGAGATCTAGCGATTCGCCGACGCGCAAGATGCCGGCGACATGCGCCAGGTGTTCGATCGCGCCGAAGCCGTCTTCGACCTCCGCGACCGCCGCATCGACCGCGGCGACATCGGCGAGGTCCAGGACGATCGCATGGACCTGCGCGCCCTCGCGGCGCAGTCCTTCGGCTACGGCCTGGAGCAAGTCGGCGTCGCGATCGACCAGGGCCAGTCGCGCGCCCTCCCCCGCCAGACGCTGCGCCGTCGCCGCGCCGATGCCTTGCGCGGCGCCGGTCACCAGCACGGTGCGGCCGGCGAACTCGCCGGGCTTCAACGCGACAGCGCTCAAGCCGCGGCCTCGTCGAAGGCGTCCATGATGCGATGGCGTTCGTCGTGGTAACGGTCTTCGTCCCAGCGGTCTTTCCAGTACGGCACCGCGTACATCATCCGCCGCGACACACCGCGAACCTCGGCGAGGAAATCGCGGATCGCGACCACTTGCGCGCTTTCGCCGGCCAAGGTCACCGACACGGTCTCGGCCTGGTTCCATGGCAGCTTGCGCACCGCATCGAGCAACAAACGGCTCGCGCCGGCGGGACCGCCATGGCGCGACAGCCATTGCGCATTCAAGCGTGGGTGCGGCGGCAGCGGCTGCACTTCGCTCGCATCCGGCACCTCGATCAGGACATCGACCTGCGCCGTAACCGGCAGCTTGGCGATCACCGCGTACAGCAAGGGATAGCTGCTCGGGTCGCCGATCAGCACGAAGCGCCGCGCATGCCCCTGGAACAGATCGGGCCCGCCCGGCCCGGCCAGGCCGAGCGGGTCGCCGGCGCCGGCGCGCATGGCCCAACGCGAGGCCGGGCCGTCGTCGCCGTGCAGGACGATGTCGACGTCGATCTCGTTCGCGTCCGGGTCGATGCGCACCACCGTATAGGTACGCACATGCGGTCGCACCGCATGCTCGGGCCAGACCGGGCCGCGCTCGCCGAGGCTCGGCAATACCGGCGTTTCGCCGGCGCGGTCGGGGAACAACAGCTTGATATGCGCGCCTTCGCTGCCGCTCGGAAAACCGATCAAATCTTCGCCGCCAAGGGTGAAGCGGCGCATATGCGGGGTCAGCTCGACGACCCGCAGCACCCGCAGCAGGCGCGGACGTGCGCCGCTCATGCCGCCTCCGCCGTGCGTGGCGAAGAGACCCGCCGGGCCAGGGCATCGACCGAGATCGCCGGTTCGGCGATCACCGTTTCGAGCACCTCGCACAGCGCGGCGTGATGCGCCTGCAGGGTCGCCGCATCGTAAGCCTGCGGATTGGCTTCGATGTCGAAACGGATGCCTTCGGCCATCGGCGAGACGGTGATGTCGAGATCCTCGACCGAGCCGACCGAAATCGGGTGGGCACGGCTGTGCAGTCCTTCGAAGACGAAGCCGCGATCGAACGGCATCAGGTTCACCACCGGGCCGTAGAGCTGGGCGTGGCCGTCGGCCAGGCCGAGATCGCGGCGCATCCATTCGTAGTTATAGCGTTGGTGGCTGCGCAGTTCGCGCAGCTCGCCGGCCACCGTTCGCACCAGGCCCTCGAAGCTCTGCTCCGGGCCGATGCGCAGGCGCAGCGGCACTACGTTCATCGCCATGCAAGGCACGGCGAGTGCGGGCGTACCGAGCCGGTTCATCACCAGCAAGCCCAGGCTGAGATCGCTCGCGCCGCTGCGCGCATGCAGCCAGGCGAAAATCGAGGCGATCAGCCAGGTCGCCCAATCGACTCCGAGCCCCCGCGCCGCCGTCTGCCACCGCGCGTACTCGGCCGGCGCCAGCAGGCGGCGTTGCGAATGCGAGCTGTCGTCGGGCGCGCGCTTCGGGCCGAGGGTGACCGGCTCGCCGACGTCGGCGAAACGCTGCGTCCAGTAATCGCGGTCGGCGAGGAACCGCGGCGAGGCGCGATACGCCGCCTCGTCGGCGATGCTCGCCGCCAGGGACCAGTCGCGCGCCGGCGCCGCCGCGCGTCCGCCGACACGGGCCGAATACAGTTCGGCGACGCGGTGGATCAACAGCAGGTAGGCGAAGCCGTCGAGGGCGATGTGGTGGGCCCGCAGATACCACAGGTGGCGGTGTTCGCCGAGTCGGATCAGTGCGGTCGCGAACAAGGGCCGCTGCGCCAGGTCGGCGCTGCGCTGCAGGTCCTCGTCCATCCAGGCGCGGGCGCTGCGCCACGGATCCTCGCAATTCGAGTAGTCCTGGTGCGCGATCACCACCGGCCGTGCCGCGTCGAGAATCTGCACGACCTCTTCGCCCTGCAGGCGATAGCGCATGTGCAAGGCATCGCACGCCGACAAGGTGTCGCGCAGCGCGGCTTCCAGCGCTGGCGTATCCAGCGGACCGGTCAGTTCGATCGCCTCGGCAGTCCAGAACGATGGGCTGTCGGGATCGAGGTGTTGCCCGGCCCACATGCCGTACTGCGGGCCGGTCAACGGCAATGCAAGCGTGTTCGGGTCCATCAGGCGGCCCGTCGCGAATCGATCAGCTGCCACCACTCCGACACGCTGCCGCGCTCGGCCAGTTCGACCAGGCCGATGCGCTCACCGCGGCTCGACCATCGTTCCAGTAAGGTCATCAAACGGATCGAGTCCAGGCCGGCTTCGAAGGGATTGTCCGTGGCGGCGATGTCGTCGAGCGGCACTTCCATGATCTGCGCCAGCTCGCTGCGCAAGGCGATCAGGCTGCGCGGCAAGCCCAGGCCAGCGCCGAGCGCATCGATGCAGGCGGTGCGATCGATGACGACACCGCAGCGCCGCGACACGTAATCCAGCGCCATCGCATGCTCCTCGGCGGAGAAGTCGGCGACCGCATCGGCGACCATGAACGGCTGGATGTCGTGCATGAAGGCATCGGCGAGGGTCATCATGCAGCCGATGTGGGCATAGATGCCGCACACGATCAGCTGGTCGCGGCCCTGCTCGCGCATGCGTTCGCGCAGGTCGCTGGAAACGAAAGCGCTGTAGCGCCATTTGGTCAGCACCACGTCCTGCGGGCGCGGCGCGATCTCGACCGCGACCGGCGCCAGCTCCGGCTTGGCGGTGATGCCCGGCCCCCACCAGGGCTGCAGCAGGCCGCGCTGCACCGCGCTTTGCTCGGTCGGCTGCGCCGTGTAGACCACCGGCACGCCGGCATCGTCGCAGGCATCGCGCAAGGCGCGGATGTTCGCCAGCAGTTCGGGCACTGGGGCCTGGGCGCGGTCGTAGAAAGCGAGGAAGTAATCCTGCATGTCGTGGATCAGCAGCACGGCGCGGGACGGGTCCGGGCGCCAGTCGACGCGATTGGTGGGCAGACGGTCGGTGCCCGGCATGGGATAGGAAGCGATGGTCGGAATCGTCATGACAGCGTTTCGGCGAGAAGTGAGTGAGGGACGGAGGCGTCGGCCGGCGGCGCGACGAAGCGGGCGCGCAGGAGTTTCTTGTCGATCTTGCCGACCGCGGTGCGCGGCAGGCGCTCGATCGGCTCGATGCGGTCGGGAATCTTGAACGCGGCGATGCCGCGTTCGCGCAGGAAGCGCTGCAGTTCGCGCGGACTCGGCGCAGGCTCGCGCAGGACCACGAAGGCGCAGGATTTTTCGCCGAGCCAGCGGTCCGGCATCGCCACCAGGGCGGCATCGAACACCGCCGGATGCGCAAGCAGATGGCTCTCGACTTCCTCGGCGGCGATCTTCTCGCCGCCGCGGTTGACCTGGTCCTTGGCCCGGCCTTCGACGATCAGATGCCCCGAGGCCAGGCGCCGCACGCGGTCGCCGGTGCAGTAGAAACCGTCCTCGGTGAAGGCTCGGGCGTTATGCGCCTCGGCGCGGTAATAGCCGCGGATGGTGTACGGCCCGCGCGTCAGCAAGTGACCGGTTTCGCCCTCGGCTACCGGCCGATCGTCGTCGTCGACGATGCGGATCTCGTCGTCGGCGCTGATCGGGCGGCCCTGGGTGCTCAACACCAGTTCCTCGGCATCGTCGTCGCGGGTGTAGTTGACCAAGCCTTCGGCCATGCCGAACACCTGCTGCAAGCGGCAGGCGAACGCGCCCGGCACGCGCCGCGCGACTTCGTTGGCGAGATGAGCGCCGCCGATCTGAATGGTGCGCAGGCTGGACAGGTCGTGGCGTTCGCGCGCACGCGACTCCAGCCAGGCCAAGGCCAGCGAGGGCACCAGCGAAGTCAGGGTCACGCCCTCGCCGGCGATCAGGCCGAAGCAGAAATCGGGTTCGGCCTGGCGCGCGAGCACGACGCGGCCGCCGACCTCGAACACGCCGAGCGCACCCGGCGAACTCATCGGGAAATTGTGCGCGCACGGCAGCACGCACAGATACACGCAGTCCTGGTCCAGCCCGCAGATCTCGGCGCTGGCGCGAACGCTGTAGAGGTAATCGTCGTGGCTGCGCGGAATCAGCTTCGGCACGCCGGTGCTGCCGCCGGACAACTGCAGGAAGGCGATGTCGCCGGCCTGCGGCCCGGGCTGATCGATCGGCGCATCGTAGAGCGAATCGAAAGCGTGGAACTCCTGCGCCTCGCCGACCACGATCACCTCGTGCAGGCAGTCTTGCGATGCGCGCACCTCGCGCATCAACTCGCGGTAGTCGAAACCGACATCGCGGTCGGCGATCACACAGGCCCGGGCCTGGGTATGCTCGACGAAGTAGGCGATCTCCGAACGCCGATGCGCCGGCAAGGCGAACACCGGCAAGGCGCCGATGCGGAACAAGGCATAGCAGGCGACGTAATACTCGCCGAGGTTCGGCAACTGCAACACGACCCGATCGCGCGGGCCGATGCCCAGGCGGGTCAGTCCCGCGGCGAAGCGGCGGATTTTCTCGTCGAACTGCGCATAGCTCCAGCGCCGTTCGCCGCAGACCACGGCGATGCGTTCGCCGTGTTCGGCGACGACCTGGGCCAGGCGTTGATACAGGCCGACCCCGGCCCAGTAGCCGAGCGCGCGATAACGCTCGGCGAAGTCCTCCGGCCACGGCGTGCAACCGTCGAGCAGATCAGTCCCGCTCATGCCCTGCCCTCCGCGCCGGTCGCCTCCACCGCCTGGGTCAGGCCCATCGCGTTAAGCATGGTGCCGAGCTTGGCGGTGGTCTCGGCGAGTTCGGCATCGGGTTCGGAGCCGGCGACGATGCCGGCGCCGGCGAACACGGTCGCGCTGTCTTCCTCGACCATGGCGCAACGGATCGTCACCGCCCACTCGCCGTCGCCCTCGGCGTCGCACCAGCCGACCAGGCCGGTGAACAGACCGCGGTCGTAGCCTTCCAGTTCGTGGATCACGCCGCGCGCCGGTTCGGTCGGATAGCCGCAGACCGCCGGCGTCGGGTGCAAGGCCAGCGCCAGGCGCAGCGAGCTGGTATTCGGATCGATCAGCTCGCCGTCGACCACGCTCGACAAATGCCACATGGTCGGCGTCGCCACCAGCGACGGCGTCTTCGGCACGCGCAGATCGCGGCAATAGGGACGCAAGGCCGCGGCGACCGCATCGACGACCAGGGCGTGCTCGTAGCGGTCCTTGGCCGATTCGAGCAGTCCGCGCGCCCGGCGTTGGTCTTCCTCGGCATCGGCGACGCGTGGAATCGAACCGGCCAGCGGGTTGGAAACCACCCGAGCGCCGCGCTTGGACAGCAGCAACTCCGGGCTGGAGCCGATCAGGCAGGCCTTCGGCCCGGCCGCGCCGGCCAAGTCCATGGCGAAGGTGTAAGCGCCGGGCGCACGCGTCAGCAATTGCGCGAGCAACTGCGGCACGTCGACGCGCGCGGCGATGCGCAGGCTGCGCGACATCACCACCTTGCTGATGCCGCCGTCGTGAATGCGGTCGAGCGAGCGTTCGACGTTGCGCTTGAACTGCGCCGGCGCCGGCACCGACTCGACCCGCGGTGCGGACTTCTGATCCGACGGCAGCGAACTCAAGGCAGCGCCGCGGTGACGCGCACGCCCCGCGGCGAATGCGGCCTGCGACGGCACCCACAGGCACGAGGCTTCCGAGGCGCTGAACGGCACCGCGCCCATCAACGGCAGACGCCCGCTGTCGGCGGCCACCCGCGCCAGCAATCGCTCGGATTCGCCGGCCAGATCGGCATCGATCGAATGCACCAGGGTTTCCAGCACGCCGCGCGCATGCAGTTGATGGGTCGCCGAGGAGAACAGCGAATCGTGCGTCAGATAGCTCGACAACAAAGCCGGAGTCGCAGGCGAGCGAGCGCCATGGCTTGGGGACTCCACCGCCGTCAGGGCATGCGTTTCGCCGATCATCGCCCGCCCCCTGCCCGCGTCGAAACGAACTGGGGACGAACGGAAACGAGCCGCCGCCGCGATGCGGCAGACGATCGGACACGTGGGGACGCGCAAGCCGCGCCTCGGTATGCGTTCACTGTGATTACCTGCAGGCTCTGGATGTGATCGAGCTTGCGGGCAGGAACGCCGGCTGGCTGAGTGATGACGGGCATCGTGCCCGTCATGGAATCGTCATGCGCCGGCGGGTCGCCGACTGCGGATTAAAGTACGCCGAGCCACCTGGCTTGGCAAGCCAGGCGTCGCGCTCGCATCGTTCACTTTCGATATGAGCGACACACGAATGCCGCGGACTGCGCAGGCGTTCGCACAAACCGGCGCGGTTGCGCGTCGCAAGGCGGAAGCGCCGCCCTGCGACGCGCATCACATCCAGTGCGCGTCAGTGATCCTGGTAGTAGACGTTATCGATCAGCATATCGACGTTCGCCACGGGCGGGTCCGACACCAGCATGAACATCTGTTTGACCGCATGCAGGTCGAGATCGTGGAAGGCACTGAACGGAATGCTGACCTCGTGCCAGCGGCCATCGCGTACCAGGCCGTATTGCTGGCCGTCGTTGACGAAGTCGATCCAACTGTCGCCGAACGACGAGTTGATGCCGATCTTGAACGTCGACGGGGTGGTCGTACGCATATGGAACTTCAAACGCCCGTTGCCGAAGCGGCTCATGTTGCGATAGCCGGTGGCCACACCGAGGCCATACCAGGCGCCGGCGTTGGCGCGGAACGCCATCAGCTGATTGCCCTCGAAGGCCGGCGCAGAAATCGGCGCGAGGTTGTTCCACAGGTACAGATCGGCATCGCCGTCGTAGCGCAGGCGGTCGTTCATGTCGCTGCGCTCGGTGAATACACCGAACTTACCGCTCGGCGCCGCCCCGCCGACATAGAGTTCGCTGCCGGGGTTCTGGTACAGGCGGATGTAATCGATCTCCATCTTCGCCGGCAACGGCGCGGTGATGCCGTTGCCCGACAGGATGCCGGTGTAGCTGCCGCCGACCGCGAGATTCAGCAACAGGAAGTACTGATGATGGAACTCGTGCAGCGAGGCGCCTTCGATGTTGGAGATGGCGAATTCGAAGAACTGCTGGCCGTCGATGGCGACGCGGATGAACTGCGGGTCCCAGGTCATGCGGTAGACGTGGAAGCCGCCGTTGAGGTCGCTGGCGCTTTCGTGGTCGCGGCCGTAGTCGGCCTGCGAGCCCTGGTGGTCCCAGTGCACCGCGGCGCCGGCGCGGCGATTGGTCCGCCCCGCCGCGATCGCCGCGGCCGAGCCCATTTCCATCAGATCGATTTCGCCGCGCGCCGGCCAGTTGCCGACCGTGCCGAGCATCCAATACGCCGGCCACAAGCCGTTGCGCAGATCCGGCACCTTGATCCGCGCTTCCAAGGTGCCGTACTTGAAGTGCATGCGGCCTTCGGTCTTCAGCCGCGCCGAGGTGAAGCCGCGGCTGCCGAAGTTCTCGCGTCGCGCTTCGATCACCAGGCGTCCGTTCTCGATGCGCGCGTTCTCGGGGCGGCTGGTGTAGTACTGCAGCTCGCTGTTGCCCCAGCCGCACAGGCCGATCTGGCAACCGTCGCCGACGTCGTAGATCCATTTGTTGCCGTCGATGGACGGGCCGTTGAAGTTGTCTTCCCAGACCAGGGTCTGCGCCTGCGCCGCCTGAGGCGTCATGGCCAGGCCCGCGGCCATCAGGGCCGCGGTGGAGAAAGCGAGTACGCGTGCGAGGTTCATGATCGGCTCCGATGCTGAACATAGCGCCTGCCGGTGGCAGGCCCGGGGCCAAGCTCGAATTTCATGACAGCGCTGTCAACGGCTGTTTTTCCCGCCTTTCCTTTTGTCTGGACGGGTTCACACAATGCATGTGGGCTGGTTGGTAGTAAGCGCGGATGCGCGGCGGCGGCATGCTGCACGACAGCAGGCGGGATCGAGCGGCTACGCGTCGGTGCGCCTGCGCGTATCGCCACCATCTCCGCTCTTGTTTCGTCATTCCCGCGAAGGCGGGGATCCAGGGATTTATCGCGGCATGACTCTGAAGTCTCTGGATCCCCGCCTTCGCGGGGATGACGGCGGCATGAGCGTCGACCGACTGGTTGATCCAGTTCGTGTGCGTCGACGGCTGGGAACCGCGATATGGCGCTGAAGTCTCGTGACTCTGAAGTCTCCGGATATCCGCCTTCGCGAAATCCCCGCCTCGGCGGGGATGACAGCCTGGCTTGGCGGCAAGAAGCGCGGCAATACCGGATAATCCCCGCCCGTTCGCCGTTCCGCCGCCTGCGTATGACTGCATTGCACCGTCTGCTGCTGTTCTTCGTCCTCGCCACCGCCAGCCCGGCCGGCGCGGCCAACCTGCCCGCCCCCGCCCTTCCCGCCGTGACCATGCCGGACCGGTGGGTCCATGGCGCGCCCGGCGAAGCCCGTTTGCAAGTGCACGAGGCCGCGCCCGGTTTGTGGATCCTGCGCCAGTCCAAGGCCAGCAATTTCGAAGCGCCGTTCCTGTACCTGTTGGCGGGCGACCGAGGCGCGTTGCTGCTCGACACGGGCGCCGAACATGCCAGCGACAGCGAGGCCGGCGACAGCGAGGCTGCCGACAGCGAGCTGCCGCTGCGTGCGACGGTCGATCGCCTGCTCGGCGAGTGGCAGCGCCAGCGCAAGCTTGACGCCTTGCCGCTGGTGGTCGCGCACAGCCACGGCCATCGCGACCACGTCCATGGCGATGCCCAGTTCCGCGATCGTCCCGACACCCGGATCGTCGGCACCCAGCCGCAGCAGGTCGCCGCCTTCTTCGGCCTCGACCGCTGGCCCGACGGCGAGGCGCGTTTCGATCTCGGCGGTCGCACGCTCACGGTGTTGCCGTTACCGGGGCACGAGCCTGCGCATATCGCGATCTACGATGCGCAGACGGCCAGCCTGTTCAGCGGCGACAGCCTGTATCCCGGCTTGCTGACCGTGCGCGACTGGCCGGCCTATCGCGCCAGCGCGGCACGCCTGGCCTCGTTCGCGCAACGCCACCGGGTCGAGCGCGTGCTCGGCGCGCACATCGAGATGAGTGCGCGCGCCGGCCAGCTGTATCCGCTGGGCAGCGCTTACCAACCCGACGAGCACGCCCTCGCCCTCGACGCATCGAGTCTGGCGCTATGGCAGAAGACCTGCGCCGAGCTCGGCGATTTCCTCCACGAGGAAGTGCGCGACGAATTCGTACTGGCGCGCATCGCCCAGCCCGGCGAGTTCGCCGACAAGCCGAACACGCACGGCATGCTGGTCGCCGGCACCGACATGGTCTATCTCTCGCATCTGCCGATGTTCCATCGTCCGCACGATTACCAGCTGATCTTCGAAGCCGGCCTGCCCGCCGACGCCTTGGCGCAGTACCGCGCCGACGCGAAATCGCATCCGCGCGAGTACTACACGCTGGCGCCGAGCGAGCAGTGGGTGTTGCCGGAAACGGTCCGTCCCGACGGCCGCTTCAAGGCCGACCTGTACCGAGGCCACTTCGAACGCGGCGGCACGCCCATCGTCACCGGCATCGAGGTGAAGGTCGAGCGGATCGTGCACTTCCGCCGCTTCGAGGCCGGGCGCAAGCCCGAGCCGCGGCAATGGATCGCCTTCGGCCGAGGCCGCGAGCATTTCCTCGCCCACCGCCTCGAAGGCGCGCCCGACATGGACCAGGTCGTGCAGGTGTCGGCGGCGCATGGCGAAGGCGAGCGCGTCTTGGTCGAAACCGCAGCGGCAACGAGCAGCGGCGAGCTCAAGCCCGGCGACCATATCGGCGGCGCCGTGGTCGAGCGCACGCTTTACGCCGAATATGGCGACCTCGCCCGCTGAGCTCGCGGCCGAGCGGAGCAACCTTCCCATCGTGTCGACAGCGCCTCTCACGAACGGTTAACGCGGCGAATCCGGAAACCGTTGAAACTGTCCCGTCTCCTGCCGCATCCTGTGCCGTCTCCGATCCGACGCTCCATGGCCTATTTCCCGCTCCTGCTGCGCGTGCTGTTGATCGTGGCGATCAGCCTCAATGGCTACGCCGCGGCGACGATGTCGGTGGGCGGCGCCCATGCCATGCATGCCTCGACGGCGCCGATGGCGATGCCGCCACCCGCCGAGCCGGCAATGGCGATGGGCACGCAGACGGCCATGGACGCCGATTGCCATGACCTGGGCGCGGCCCCTGCCCTCGCGGCGCAGCCGCAAGCGCCGGCCGAACCGGACCAGGAAGCCGCCGACGATTGCTGCGGCAAGTTCCGCTGCCAGTGCGATTGCCTGCAGGCGGTCGCCATCGTGCGCATCGCCCTGCCGATGCCCCCGCCGTTGTCGAACACCTTGCTCGCTTTGCCCGTCGAAGCCGCCGCACCCAGCGGCGTGTCGAGCCTGCCGATCCGGCCTCCTATCGCCTGAGATCCGTCAGGCCGGGGCTTCGCGCCCGGCCCGCGGCCCAGGCGCTCATACCGCGCCCTGCGCCGCCCGCCCGCGCAAGCTTCGTACGCCGGCTCGACCGGCCGTTGCGGACTGCGCGCTTCGCACACCGTTGCGACTCTTCCACCAACAGGAAGAACCTTATGAATCGATTCAACCGCTTCGACGGCGCCGCGCCGATCGATGCCGGCCGCCGCCGCTTCGTCACCGGCCTGGCCGTGGGCGGCCTCGCCGCAGGCACCGGCCTGTGGCATTCCGCATTCGCCTCGACCGGCCTGGCCGGCACGGCGCAGACCTTGCGCGGCACCGAGTTCGACCTCTCGATCGGCGCCGCGCAGGTCAATTTCACCGGCCGCACGCGCCCGGCGATCACTGTCAACGGCACCTTGCCGGCGCCGATCCTGCGCTGGCGCGAGGGCGACACCGTCACCTTGCGCGTCGCCAATCGCCTGGCCGAGGGCATGTCCTCGATCCATTGGCACGGCCTGATCCTGCCGTCCAACATGGACGGGGTGCCGGGTTTCAGCTTCGACGGCATCCATCCCGGCGAGACCTACACCTATCGCTTCCGCGTCGGCCAGTCGGGCACTTACTGGTATCACAGCCACTCGTTGTTCCAGGAACAGGCCGGCCTGTACGGCGCCATCGTGATCGATCCGCGCGAGGCCGCGCCCTTCCATTTCGACCGCGAGCACGTGGTGCTGCTGTCGGACTGGACCGACCTCGACCCGGGCGCACTGTTCCGGCGCTTGAAGAAGATGTCGAGCTACGACAACTACTACAAGCGCACGGTCGGCGACTTCATGCGCGATGCGCGCGAGCGCGGCCTCGCCGCGACCCTGCGCGACCGCGGCGACTGGGGGCGCATGCGCATGACCCCGACCGACCTGTCCGACGTCAACGGGCACACCTATACCTATCTGCTCAACGGCATTGCGCCCGCGGGCAACTGGACCGGCCTGTTCCGGCCCGGCGAGAAAGTGCTGCTGCGCTTCGTCAACGGCTCGGCGATGACTTATTTCGACGTGCGCATCCCCGGCCTGAAGATGACCGTGGTCGCCGCCGACGGGCAGTACATCCATCCGGTCAGCGTCGACGAGTTCCGCATCGCCGTCGCCGAAACCTTCGACGTGCTGGTCGAACCCTCGGGCCAGGACGCCTACACGATCTTCGCCCAGGACAACGCCCGCACCGGCCATGCCCGCGGCACCCTTGCCGTGCGCGAAGGCCTGCAGGCCGAAGTGCCGCGCCACGACCCACGCACGCTGCTGACGATGGACGACATGGGCCACGGCGGCATGTCGCATGGCAGCATGTCGCATGGCAGCAGCCGCGACATGTCGCAGATGAAGGGCATGGAAGGCGGTTGCGGCGCGAACATGGGCATGCAGAACATGGCCGGCATGGATCATTCGGCCATGCAGGCCGGCGCGGCCGCATCCAAGCCGGCGGCGGGCGACGAACGCTTGATCGACATGCGCGCGATGGCGACTTCGGCCAAGCTCGACGACCCCGGCATCGGCCTGCGCGACAACGGCCGCAAGGTGCTGGCCTACGCGGACCTGCGCAGCCTGTTCGACGACCCGGACGGGCGCGAGCCGAACCGCGAGATCGAGCTGCACCTCACCGGCCACATGGAGAAATTCGCCTGGTCCTTCGACGGCCAGAAATTCGAGGGCGCCGAACCGATCCGCATGACCTACGGCGAACGCCTGCGCATCGTCCTGGTCAACGACACCATGATGACCCACCCGATCCATCTGCATGGCTTGTGGAGCGACCTGGAGAACGAGCAAGGCGAGTTCCAGGTACGCAAGCACACCATCGACATGCCGCCGGGCACCCGCCGCAGCTATCGGGTGCGCGCCGACGCGCTCGGGCGTTGGGCCTATCACTGCCACCTGCTGTACCACATGGAAGCCGGGATGATGCGCGAAGTGAGGGTCGAAGAATGAAGACCTCACGCACTTTGCATCGCTCCGCGCTGACGCTGGCCTTGCTGTGGGCTGGCGGCGTCTGCGCGCAAACGATGGACCACACCGATCACGCCGCGCAACAAACCGCCGACAAGCCCGCCGTCGAACCGGCTGCGGCCGATGCGAAAGCATCGGAGCATTCCTCGGTGGATCATGCAGCGATGGATCACTCGCAGATGGGCCACGCGACGATGCAGGATCCGCCGCGCGCACAGACGCCTGCCGCGTCGACGCCCGCGCATCGTTCGAAGATGGATCATTCCAAGATGGACCACTCGAAAATGGACCACTCGCAGATGGGCCACTCGGGCATGGATCATTCGGGCGGGCCGCACGCAGGCAGCACGCCGCCCTCGGGCGAACCACGTGAGCCGATCCCGACCCCGACCGACGCCGATCGCGCCGCGGCGTTCCCGCCGGTGTCGCATCACATGCGCCATGCGCCGTCGGTCAACAGCTATCTGCTGATCAACCGGCTGGAAGCGGTCGAGGTCGAACACGGCAGCGCCCAAGCCTGGGAAGCCCAGGGCTGGGTCGGCACCGATACCGATCGGCTATGGCTGCGCAGCGAAGGCGAGCGAGAACACGGGCGGACCGAGTCGGCCGATCTGGAAGTCCTGTACGGCCGCGCGATATCGCCGTGGTGGGACCTCGTCGCAGGCCTCAAACACGACTTCGCACCGGCGAGTCCGCAGACCTGGGCAGCGATCGGCGTGCAAGGCCTGTCGCCGTACAAGTTCGAGGTCGCCGCGACGGCCTACGTCGGCGAGTCGGGACGCACAGCATTGAACCTGGAGGCCGAGTACGAGCTGTTGCTGACCAATCGCCTGATCCTGCAACCGCTGGTCGAGATCGATCTGTCCGGCCGCGACGATCCGCAACGCGGCATCGGCTCCGGCCTGAGCAGCGTCGAGGCCGGGCTGCGCCTGCGCTACGAGATCACCCGCCGGTTCGCGCCCTATGTCGGCGTGACTTGGGAGCGCGCGTTCGGCGGCACCGCGGACTACCGCCGCGACGCAGGCGAAAGCATCGAGGACACCCGTCTGGTGGCCGGCGTGCGGTTGTGGTTCTGAACACGCACCGATCTTGAGGATGCACCGCTTTCGAGCCTGCGAGTGCGCCCGGCCATGGCGGCCGGGCGCGCCACCGAAGCCAGTCCGCGCAGGGCGGGCCACGGCCTGCAATCTGGCTGCGGACTGAAGCGGGCCGGGCCTCTGCCCGGCCCGACGCTATGGCCCCATCACCTCGACAGGCTATGATCTTTCCAGGACGAACCGGCTGAGCCGAGGAACATATGTCGATCAATTCCAAGGCCCGCCGCGACGCCAAGAAACGCAAGATCGCCAAGGCCCGCAACGCGCCCCTGCCCGGCCCGAGCATCGAGCCGCATGCCGAGTTGCGCGACGCCCAGGGGCGTTTGCTCGGCGGCATCGTGCGCCGCGAAGGCGAGTGGACGCTCGGTCTCGGCGGCCGCATCGTCGGTGGTTCGGAAAGCGCGGCGCGGGTCCTCGCCCTGCTCGAGCGCGCCGCATCGCTGCACCGCGGCGAAGGCCGCGAAGTCAGCCTGGGCTGTTCGGCCGCGCTGCGCACCGCGGCGCAGACCGAAGTCGCCGAACGCGGCTTGAGCTTCGAGGAGTTCCGGGTCGAACTGGAAAAAGAGCTCGCGGTCGAGCCGCAGCCCGGCCTCGGCGGCCTGCACGAAGCCAGCGAAGTCCGTCACTGACGGCTCGCCGCGGGGCCTGAGGCTCCGCACGATCACCCTGCGACGACGTCGCAACGGTTCTGCTGGGCGCATGTCGTCCCGGCTCGCCAACGCATGGACCTGAAAAGCGGCTACCCGTTCTGGCCGATCCGCAACGGCCTCATGCATGCGTTTCCGCGCTTGAGCGAAGACCTGCGCTGCGAAGTCGCGGTGATCGGCGGCGGCATCAGCGGCGCTCTGATCGCCGACGAACTGGCCGCACACGGCCACGACGTCGCCGTCGTCGAACAACGCGACATCGGCTGGGGCAGCACCGCCGCGAGCACGGCCTTGCTGCAGTACGAAATCGACACCCACCTGAGCGATCTGTGCCGGCAATACGGCGAAGACCAGGCCGCCCTCGCCTACCGCACCTGCGCCGAGGCGATTCCGGCCCTGCAGGCGATCGCGCGCGAACTGCGCGGCGTGGATTTCCAGCGCTGCTCCAGCCTGTATTTCGCCAGCAAGCCGGCGCATGTGCCGGTGCTGCGCAACGAGGCCGCACTGCGCCAGCGCCACGGTCTGAAGCTGCGTTGGCTCGACGGGCAAGCACTGGCGCACGACTACGGGCTGAAAGCGCCTGGCGCCATCCTCAGCGCCTGCGCCGCGACGGTCGACCCGTATCGATTGACCTTGCGGCTGTTGGCGCGCTTGCAACGGCGCGGCGTCGGCGTGTTCGACCGCACCCACATCGAGCATCTGCGCGCGACTTCGCGTTCGGTCGAACTGCGCACCGGCGAGGGCATACGGATCCGCGCCGAGCACGCGGTGATCGCCGCCGGTTACGCCGGACAGCAATGGATCGATCGGCGCCTGGCGCGCAATCGCAGCAGTTACGCCTTCGTTACCGATCCGCTCGAAGCCGAGCAATTGGGTCGACTCGGCAAAACCCTGGTCTGGGAATCGGCGCGCCCGTACCTGTATCTGCGCGCCACCGGCGACGGCCGCCTGATCGTCGGCGGCTGCGACGATGCCGTCGATGTGCCGGCGCGACGCGACCGCCGGGTCGAGTCGCGCGCACGCAAGCTGGTGCGCAAGATCGGCGAGCGCTTCCCCGGCCTGCGACTGCAACCGGCCTTCGCCTGGGCCGGCACCTTCGCCGAAACCGCCGATGGCCTGCCTTGGTTCGGTGCGCATCCGCAGTACGGCCGGCGCGTGCAGTTCGCCATGGCCTACGGCGGCAACGGCATCACCTACAGCATGATCGGCGCCGGGATGTTGCGGGCCGCAATCGAACGCCGACCGCATCCGCTGGCACGGCTGTTCTCGTTCGAGCGGGCGGGCTGAGGCCAGGCCTGAGTCGGACCCAAACAAAACGGGCCGCGATGCGGCCCGTTCCGGTAATGCGGTGTTGCAAGCTGAGGCGGCGACCGCCGTAGCGACGGCCGCCTCTCGCCTAGCCGATCAGGAACGCACCAATCAGGAACGCACCGGCACCAGGGTGATTTCGACGCGGCGGTTCTGGGCACGGCCGGCATCGGTGTCGTTGCTGGCGATCGGGCGGGTCTTGCCGGCGCCGGTGAGGATGAAGCGGTCGCGCACCAGCCCCTTCGACATCAGGTAATTGCCGACGCTCGCGGCACGCTGCTCGGACAGACGCTGATTGACCGCGTCGCTGCCGATGCTGTCGGTGTGGCCGGCCACCTCGACGATGGTCTGGTTGTACTCGGTCAGCGTGCTGGCGACGTTATCGAGCACCGAATAGAACTGCGGGTCGAGGCTGGCGCTGTTGAAAGCGAAGGTGATGTTGCTCGGCATGTTCAGGGTGATGTTGTCGCCCTGGCGGACCACGTCGACGCCGGTGCCGGCCATGCGGTCGCGCAGCGCGCGTTCCTGGCGGTCCTGGTAGTTGCCGATAGCGCCGCCGGCGAGGCCGCCGACACCGGCGCCGATCAGGGCGCGCTGGCGGCGTTCGGTGGCGTCGTCGCCGCTGAGAAGGCCGGCCGCGACGCCGGCGAGCGCGCCGATCAGGGCGCCCTTCTGGGTGCGGTTCATACCGCCCTGCTGTTCCGGCGGCGGGTTCTGGCCCGGATACGGTTGCTGCTGGCCGCCGTAGTAGCCGCCACCGCCGGTGGCGCAACCGGCGAGCAACACGGTCATGCTGGCAGCGGCCAGGGCGAGCTTGATTTGGGTGTTCATGGGAATTCCTCGTCTGTGTTGCTGGACCCAGACAAGCTAATCACGCCGCCGTCGCGGACGAGTGACGAGGGACATCCACATTCAGGTCGCGGTCGGAGAGCGGTCCGCACACCGCAGACCGCTGCCGGTCGCTAGACCGTCAAAGCGCCGGCATCAGGGCGTCGGCGGCCTCGGCATTAAGCGTGACGTCCCAATTGCCCATCAGCGACAGGTACAGCAGTTTGTCGAATTCGCTGCCGAAACGCTGGATCACCGCATCCGGATCGGGGATCAGCTTGCCGTCGGCGATCAGGCCGAAATGCACGCGGCCGTTGTAGCTCAGGATCGAGATGCCGATGCCGATCGAGCCGGTCTGCGGCACCCAGAACATCATCTCGTCGAGACGACAGCCGGCCAGGTACAGCGGTTGCTGCGGGCCCGGCACATTGGTCGCCACCGCCGTGGCCTTGCGGCTGAAAAGCTCCAACGCCAAGCCTTGCACTTGCGCCGGCGCCATTCCAAGAGCGGCCAAAAGACCAAATGCAACAATGGCTTGGCGCGAATTCTTGAGATTGTTCATGCACTCGGCGACGCGCTCCACCCGCCGAATCGGGTTGTCCTCGCCGACCGGCAGGTCGAGGAAGACCAGGCCGAAATGGTTGCCGAGCTTGCGCGCGTGTTCGAGCGGACGCAGGTTGACGGGTACGGTCGCGCGCAGGGTCAGCCCGTCGACGTTGTCGCCGCGCTCGATCATGTAGCTGCGCAGCGCGCCGGCCGCGGTGGCCATCAACACGTCGTTGACCGTGCAATCGCAGGCGCGACCGACCGCCTTGACCTCTTCCAGGTCCAGCGGTTCGGCCCAGGCCACGCGCTTGCTGACGCCGAGCTTGCCGCGCAGCAGCGACGGCGGGTCGTCCGGCAGCGACAAGGCATGCAGCAATTCGCGGGCGATCTCGCCGCCCTCCTTCGCCAGCATCGCCGCGAGGGTCGGGTCGCGGTACATCTCCATGCTCTTCTCGACCACCTTGCTGCCGAGTTTCATGTAGCGGTCGACCGCGCCGACGCGGCGCGCGACTTCGACGCCGTCCTGCTTGAGCCAGGCGTGCGCGAGGTCGCTGCCCTTGGCCGGCTCGGCGGTGGTGTCGGTCAACGACAGCAGCACCTGGACCAGGGCGATGCCGTCGGCATAGCTGTGGTGGATGCGCGCGATCAGCGCCGAGCCGCCGTTGTAGCGCTCGACCAAGTGGAACTGCCAAAGCGGCCGGCTGCCGTCGAGCGGGCTGGACGCCAGTTGGCTGACGAAACGCTCCAGGCCGCGCTTGCCGCCGCGCCCCGGCAACGCCGTGTGCTGGACGTGCCAGTCCAGATCGAAGTCTTCGTCGGTCTGCCAATAGGCGCCCGCGGCGGTGTCCACGGCCTTCTGGCTGAAACGCGTATAGGCCAGGAAACGCTGCTTGACCACGCGCTTGAGAGCGTCCAGCGACATCGGCTCGGCGAACATCAGCACGCCGGTGATCATCATCGGATTGGTCGGCCGTTCCATTCGCAACCAGGCCGTGTCGACCCGCGACATCGCCTCGCGACGCGCGCGTTTGCGCGATGTTGCCCCCGCTTCTGCTTTGGCCATGCGCCCTCCCAAGCGTCAGCGTCGAGTGAATCACGCTGCCGCGAGCGGCGTCAACGCGAGCCGCGCCGAAGCGGGCGCTCGACGCTCCTGCCGAGCGCGGCTTGCGACGCCACGCACGCCGCAGCGCCCTCGCCTTCGTCCTACTCGCGCAACTTGCGGTAGGCCTCGAGCGCGTCGTCGCGGCCCGCCGCCAGGTCGACCAGCGGATGCGGCGGATAGTCGGGCGCGTGTTTGCGCAACAGCGCCGCATCGCGCCAGGGCGCGAAGCGCAGCGGCACCGGCAGGCCGGCGAGCTCGGGCACCCAGCGCGCGATGTAGTCGCCGTCGGGATCGAACTTCTCCGACTGGGTCACCGGATTGAACACGCGGAAATACGGCGCGGCATCGGCGCCGGTGCCGGCGACCCATTGCCAGCCCAGGCTGTTGTTGGCCAGGTCCGCATCGACCAGGGTGTCCCAAAACCAGCGCGCGCCGTGGCGCCAGTGATAGCGCAGGTGCTTGGTCAGATAGCTGGCCACGATCATGCGCACGCGGTTGTGCATCCAGCCGGTGGCCCACAGCTCGCGCATGCCCGCATCGACGATCGGGATGCCGGTGCGGCCCTGCTGCCAGGCCTCCAGCCGCGGCTGCGACAAACGCGCCCAGTCGAAATCGGCGAAGCGTGGATTGAAGTTCTGTTCCGGCGTTTCGGGAAAGTGGTGCAACAGGTGATGGGCGAACTCGCGCCAGCCCAGCTCGCGCACCGCCGAGTCGACGTCGCGGGCATTACCGGCATTGCGATGCCCGCGCAGCACGCTCGCCACTCGCCACGGCGCGATCTCGCCGAAATGCAGATGCGGCGACAGCCGCGAGGTGCCGACCCGGTCGGGGCGGTCGCGTTGCTCGGTGTAGCCACGCAAGGCGCCGTCGACGAAGGTCTCCAGCGCCGCCCGGGCGCCGGCCTCGCCCGGCGTCCAATGGCTCCAGAACGGTTCGGCCCAGTCGCGCTCCGGCGCCAGCTTGAGTGCGGCCAGCAGCACGCCGTCCGGCCCTTCGCGGGTGCTCGGCAGCGAGGCCGGCGGCTCCCACGAGGGCTCCTCCTTCCAGTTCGCCAGGGCCGAGCGCCAGTACGGGGTGAACACTTTGAACGGCCCGCCTTGCTTGGTCCGCAGGGTCCACGGCTCGAACATCAGCGCGCTGTTGAAACTTTCGACCTCCAGGCCCATGCCGCGCAGGGTCTGCTTGATCTTGGTATCGCGGCGTTCGATGTGCGGCTCGTAGCGGCGGTTCCAGAACACCGCCTGGGCATCGGTGGCGAGGATCAGCGACTGCAGCGTGGCCAGGCTGGGACCGAAGAAATGGCGCAGATGCGAGCCGCGTTTACGCAGGTCGCGATCGAGCGCGGCGAGCGAACGCTGCCGCCAGGCATCCGACGCCGCACCGGGACGCCAACTGGCGTGCTCGTCGGGGGCGTGGATGTAGATCGGGATCGGGGTGTAGCCGGCCTCCAGCGCGGCACGCAACGCGGGATGATCGGCCAGACGCAAATCGTTGCGGAACCAGATCAGCGCGGTCGCGTTGGCGTCGGGCATTGCGGCAGCCGCAAGGTCGAGGAGGCGGCAGTATGCCGCGTCCCCCGGCATCCGGAACGGACGGGGTTCATGCTCGAACCCCGTCCGTGCGATCCCGGCTTACTGGGACTGCAGTTCCGTGATCGCGGCCTGGGTCTGGACCAGGCCCCAGCCGGTGTTGTTGTCGCGGCCGGCGGCGTCCAGGTCGACCGCGGTGGTCGCCAGGGCGTCGCGGACCTGCTGCGCGGTCGCGGTCGGCTTGGCGCTCCACACCACCGCCGCCACGCCGGACACGTGCGGGGTCGCCATCGAGGTACCGCTCTTGTTCTCGTAGGCGACGTTGCTCACCGACGGGGTCGCATCGACGGTGGCGGTCTGCCCGGCCAGGGTGGCGATGATGGTTTCGCCGTCGGCCTTGCTGATGCCCACCGCCGGCAGCGTGCTGGTCACCGGCTGCGGCGGCGTGGCCGAGCTGTACAGACCGGCCTGCAGCGGACCGTCGACGTTGTTGTAGACCACCATGGCCAGGCCGCGACCGGTCTTCACCTTGGTCGCCTTGTCGGTGAAGGTGTTGGTGCCGCGCTGGCACAGCACGACCTTGTTGCGCCAGGTGTTCGACGAGGCCGTGCACTGGCCGCCGTTGACCCAGCCGGCGCTGGCGGTGGTCTGCCTGGAGCCGCTGATCGGGTTGGCGGCGAACTGGCTGTTGCCGACCACCAGCGGGTCGTTGGCCAGCGGCGTGGTGCTGTAGGTGTCCACGCCCGGCGCGGCGAGTTCGACTTCGCTGTTGAATTGCGAGAAATCGGCCTTGGCGTTGTTCTGGTCGATCGCCGCCACCGACACTACGCTCGGGTACGAAGCCGGATAGCTCAGGGTGGCGTTGCCGTCGTTGCCGGCCGCGGCGATGCTCAGCACGCCGTTGTTGGCCAGGGTCTGGAAGGCGTTGCTCTCGGTGGTCGAACTGCCGCCGCCGCCCAGGCTCATGTTGATGATCTTGGCGCCGGCCGCGGCGCAGCGGTTGGCCGCGTCGACCAGGGTCGAGCTGTAGGTCCACGAGCACTGGCCGTGGCTGCTGCCGTTGTAGCCGTTGCTGCCGAAGATCTTGACGATGTGCAGCGAGACCTTGCCCGGGCTGACGCCGACCACGCCGGTGCTGTTGTTGGCCGCGGCGATGGTGCCGGCGACGTGGGTGCCGTGCCCGCAGGTGTCGGTGTTCCAGCCGGTCGGATAACCGGTCAGGGCGATGCCGGCGAAATCCTCGTGGGTCGAGTTGATGCCCGAGTCGATCACGCAGACCTTGATGCCTTCGCCGGTGGCCGCGCCGGTGTCGATGACGCCGTCGCGATTGGCGTCCCATACGTCGCGGGCCTGGACCTGGTCGATACCGTAGGGAACGCTCTGCGCCATCGGATAGCGCGGCTGGTCGATCTCGACCGATTCGACGTCGGGGTTGTCGCGCAGGGCCTTGACCGCATCGGCCGACGGCAGGGTCAGCACCGCGGCGTTGAGCTTGTCGAACTGGAAGTTGACCGTGGCGTCGCCGCCGTGGGCCGCGGCCAGCCGGGTACGCAACGCCTGCACCTTCTGCTGCACATTGGCCTGGACCAGGCCGCGGTTGGCGGCGCCCGCGCCGGCACCGGACTTGAACTTGACCCAGACCCGGTTCGGGTTCGGACCTTCGGCGTTGGCCATGCTCGAAGCGACCATCATCGTCAGGCCCAGACCCAGTGCGCTCACCAAATTGCGTTGCTTCATTCGTGACTCCCCGAGATAGATTGCGGCCCGGACGCGGTCCGGGCCGGTTAGCCGCGTGCGGTCTTGGCCGCGACGCTCCAGCGACGCTAGCGCGCTCGGGGATCGGCTGGGAATGGGAGAAATCGCCCAGGCGAATCTCTAATTTGTGACGTATATCACAAATTTATACTGATGAACGACAACTTTGGCCGCCTGTAGGGAGGTCATCCCGTTTATGCGTTGCGCCTTTCAAAGCCCCCGCGAGGGAGGGGCTCGGCGGCCGATTCGCGGCCTCGCGACGCCTACCGAAACCGGGGCGACCAGCGCCCGCGAGCCAGCGCCCGCGAGGCGGTGTGCCAGCCCTGGACCAGGGTCGCAGCCGCCGAGGCGCTCAGGCTTCGACGAAGCGTACCCGCCGGGTGATCGAGCAGGTCAGCTCATAACCGATGGTGCCGCTGGCCTCGGCGATGCGTTCGACCGGCAGTTCCGGCCCCCACAACACCACCGGATCGCCGACCTTGGCCTCGGGGACGCCGCGCAGGTCGATCGTCATCAGGTCCATGGAGACCCGGCCGATGACCTGAGTGTCGTGGCCCGCGACCCGCACCGGCGTGCCCGAAGGCGCCGCACGCGGGTAGCCGTCGCCGTAGCCGATCGCAGCCACGCCGACCAGCATGTCTTCTGGGCATTCCCAGGTTGCGGCGTAGCCGATGCGTTCGCCCTTGCCGACCCGGTTGACCGCGATCAGGCGGGTCGACAGGGTCATCGCCGGACGCAGGCCGAAGTCGGCGCCGGTGCGCCCTTCGACCGCGCTGATGCCGTACAGCAGGCCGCCCGGCCGGATCCAGTCGGCGTGGGCATCGGGCCAGCCGAGCACGGCCGCGGAATTGGCCAGCGAACGCGAGCCCGGCAAGTCGACAGTGGCCGCGGCGAAGGCCTGCAGTTGCTGGCGCGTCTGCGGCTTGTCGAATTCGTCGGAACTGGCGAAGTGATTCATCAGCACGATGCCCTCGGCCACGCTCGAAGCCGCGGCCAGGCGCGCATGCGCCTCGCGCACGTCCTGCGGAGCGAAGCCGAGCCGGTGCATGCCGCTGTCGACCTTGAGCCAGCAACGGATCGGCTCGCCGGCAGCGGCCTGTTCGAGCATCTCGACCTGGCTGATGTGGTGGACCACGGTCTCGACGCCGAGCCGGCGCAGCTGCGGCAGGTCGTCGGCTTCGTCGAAGCCCGACAGCAACACGATCGGCTGCGACAGACCGGCCGCGCGCAGGCGGTCGGCGTCGGACAAGGCCGCCACGCCGAACGCATCGGCGCCTTCGAGCGCCCGCGCCACGCGCTCCAGACCATGGCCGTAGCCGTCGGCCTTGACCACCGCCATGACTCGGCTGTGCGGCGCCATGCTGCGCGCCTGGGCGAGGTTATGACGCAACGCGTCGGTGTGGATGCTTGCGGAAGTCGGTCGTGCCATGCGCCTATTCTAGCGGGCGCCGATGCGCGCCAGAACGCTCGCATGCGAGTCGCCGCAACGATCCCGCGCAAACGACGCGAGCGGCAAAACCTCGCCCAAGAAAAAACCGCGCGGGGCGAACCCTGCGCGGCTTCGGGTCGGACCGATCGAGTCGGACCGGCAGGACCGGTCGAATCGGGGCCGGCGCGGCTCAGTCGCAGCGGCGCTCGATCACGGTTTCCATCTTGTTCTGCTGGTTTTCCTGGATCTTGCGACCGGCGAAGGCGCCGCCGACCGCACCGGCCGCGGTCGCCAGCTTCTTGCCGCTGCCGCCGCCGACCTGGTTGCCCAGCAGACCGCCCGCGACCGCACCGATGGCGGTGCCGGCGATCTTGTGTTGATCCTTGATCTGCTTCGGACGCTGCACTTCGACGTCGTAGCAACGCGGCTGGTGCGCCTTGGACTTGGACTTGGTCTGCGCGGTAGCCGCGCCGGTCACCATGACGCAGGACATCAGGGCGACGGCGATCGTGGATTTGAGCTTGGAGTTCATGGACTCACCGATAGGAATATGGACGGGATGCACGATGCGCCGGCATCCGTCACGACTGCGTCAACCCAGTCGCAACGCCGCTGCCGCGCATGTTCGCAAGGCTAACGTCGCGATGCTGAACGCGCGCAGGCAGGCATGCGTCTCGACACGGTCGTTCGACGAATCTGCGACGCGCTGCGCGTACGACGCGCATCGCGACTGCCGCGTCGATGCGCGATGCAGTGACGGCTTCGAATCGAGATACACAACGAGGTCGCTCGCCGGCGCATTCGCTCGGGCCGATGCCGTCGCCGATTCGATGCCGGCACAGTTGCGACCGGCCGTTGCAGGGAACCGCGCTTGGCGGCCCGCGAAGGCTGCGTCGTCGCGCCAGCAGCCCAGCACTGGCTACTGAGCCCCTCGACCGCTGTCGTGATTCGCTCGGCTTGACACCATGCGACACTTGTCGCATGTTTACGACATCTGACTCTGGGAGCCCTGCGATGATCCGCCCGTCGAATGCCGAACTGGAATTGCTGAAGTGCCTGTGGCGCGAAAACGCCTGCAGCGCACGCGAGTTGCACGAGCGCGTCGCGCCGCTGCTGGACTGGTCGTATTCGTCGACGCGCAAGACCCTCGAACGCATGGTCGACAAGGGCCTGGTCGAGGAAATCGGCGAGCACGGGCTCAACGTGTACCGTGCCGCTGTCGGCAAGGTCGCGGTGCTCGCCGCGCTGAGCAGCGACTTCGCCAAGCGCGTGCTCGAAATCGACGGGCCGCTGCCGACCCAGGCCTTCGCCGACAGCCGTCTGCTCAACGAAGACGAGATCGACCAGCTCGAAGCGATGCTGCGCGACGGCGAACCGGAGTCGCAGGCATGACCTTGCCCAGCCTCGAATTCTGGTCGCTGCACCTGGGCGCTTGTCTGGCGACCGGCGCGCTGGCTTGGGTCGCAGGGCTCGGCCTGCATCGTGCCCTGCGTCTGTCGCATGCCTCGCGTGCTTACTGGCTCGGGGTATGGACGCTGGCGGCGTTGCCGACCGCCGCGGCACTCGCCTTGCGTTGGCTCGGGCCCGAGACCTCATCCTGGCCGATAACGCCCAGCCTGCCGCTGCCGATGTTGAGCGATGGCGGCGCCTGGTCGAGCATGGCCGGCGCGACGTCGCCGGTCGCGGCGGCCGCGACGACCGCGCTGCGCGATTGGCTCGAACCGCTGCTGGCCGCCTTGTATCTCAGCGGCGCGATCGTCGCCGCGCTGGGCTGGTGCTCGGGGCTGCATGCGGTGCGCCGCATCGTCGCGGCTTCGCGTCCCTTCGACGGCGCGCTCAACGACACTTCGGTCGCCGTCGAATGCCGGCGCCTGGCCAAGGCCGGCATCGAGGTGCGCAGCATCGACGATGCGACGAGCCCGTTCGCGGTCTGCCTGCCGCGGCCGACCATTCTGGTCCCGGCCGCGTTGAGCGCGCAGATGAGCGATGAGCAACTGCGCATGGTGCTGCGCCACGAGGCGGCCCATCTCGCCCGTCGCGACCCGCAGCGCGCCGCCGGGATGCGCCTGGTCCAGGTCCTGCTGTGGTTCGATCCCTTCCTGCGCCTGATCGCCCAACGCGTGCAGATCGCCGCCGAGCTGCGCTGCGACGCCGCCGCCATCGCCGACCGCGCCGACCGTCGCCGCAGCTATGCCCAGGCCTATCTGCAGACCTTGCGCCTGTCCGCCGGCGTGCCCCTGCCGGCCTCGGCCGCGGCGTTCTCGCGCAAGGACCCCGGCCATCACCGGCTGCGCATCGCCCACATGATCGAGGGCGACCGGCGTCGCCGCGTGCCTCCGGCTTTGCGCTGGGTGCTGGCGGCGACGGCGCTGGTCGCCGGCGCCGCGATCGCCTCGGTGCAGATCGCCGCGACGCCGGCGACGACCACGCAGGCCGCCACGATCGGTCCGACGAGCGCGGCGACCAACGCAGCGGTCAAGCCGGCACCCGACCCGGCCGTCGCCGCGGCCGCGGCCAGTGTCGAGATCGACTTCTCCTCGCCGATGCGCAAGCCGAAGATCAGCGGCCACTTCGGCGAGATCGGCCCGCCGCGCAGCAACCCGCATCGCGGCCTCGACTTCACCGCGGCTCGCGGCACGCCGGTGCACGCGCCGGCCGCTGGCGTCGTGGTCGCGGCCACCGAACGCTACGACAACGCGCCGAACTACGGCACCGTGGTCGTGCTCGATCACGGCGGCGGCTGGCAGTCGCTGTACGCCCATCTCGACGCATACGACGTCCAGGTCGGCCAGCAAGTCGTGAGCGGCGAGCGCATCGGCCGCGTAGGCACCACCGGCAAGGTCACCGGCCCGCACGTCCACGTCGAGATGCTGCACAACGGCCAACGCGTCGACCCGGAGCCGCTGCTGCGATGAGTCCGATGCCGTCAGCCCGATGACTGCGTAATCGTCTGCGGCGACGCGCGAACCGCGTCGCCGCCCTACCCGGCCTGCCTGATTGAATGCCCCGCTCATGGGGAGGGCCGGCCTTTGCCCGCGATCTTCGCCCGCTCCGTCGCCCACAGACGCGCCGGTCGCGCGACTGCGCCTCCCTCTATCCCGGTCCCTATGCAATCGACGTCGTCACCCACCTCGACACCACTGCGCCAGGCATGCCGCCTGGCCCTGCTCGCCCAGGCGATGCTGGCCTGCGTCCCTGCCGGCGCCAAGCCGCCCCAGCCCGCGCCCGCGCCCCCTGCTGCTGCGGCTGCGGTCGCCGAACTCGACACCGTGGTGGTCGAAGGCGAACGCCACGACGCGCGCCGCGACGACACCGCCTCGCGCACCGTGGTCACGCGCGCCGAATTGCTCGCATTCGGCGACGCCAGTCTCGCCGAAGCGATGAAGCGTTTGCCGGGCGTCAGCATCGGCACCGGTGCGCCCGGCAGCTCGGGCGCGATTTCGCTGCGCGGCATGGGCAGCGGCTACACCCAGTTGCTGGTCGACGGACAAGCGGCCGCGCCCGGTTTCGACCTCGGCGCGCTGTCGCCGGACATGATCGAGCGGGTCGAAATCCTGCGCACCACGACCGCCGACCTGCGCAGCGCCGCCATCGCCGGAACCATCAACATCGTGCTCGCCCGGCAGGCACGCCGCGACAGCGACGAACTCAAGCTGGCCCTGGGGCTGTCGAACGGCCGACACCTGCCGAGCCTGCATTGGAGCCATTCGCGCCGCGACGGCTATCGCAGCCATTCGCTCGAAGCCTCGTCGACGCGGCGCGAATACCTGGTCGAGGAAACCGGCAGCGAAATCGCACGCGACCGCGATGGCATGCAGTCTTCACAACGCGACACCCGCCTGCGCGTCGACGGCTATCGCGACGCACTGGCGATCGCGCCGCGTTTCGAGCTGACCCTGCAGAACGGCGACACCCTGGCCCTGCAATCCTGGCTCGACGCCGGCCATGCCCGCAAATACGCCGATATCGGCTGGACCACTTCGCTGGGCCCGGAGCTCGATCATGTCCGCTACCGCCAGTTCACCGGCACCGACGTCGTGCAACTGCGCACCGACCTGCACTGGAGCCGCGAATTCGCCCAGGTCGGCAAGCTCAGCAGCAAACTCGGCCTCAGCGGCAATCGCGAGCGTTCGCGTTTCCGCGAGCAGGGCTATGGGATCGACGCGAATCAGAACCTCGACGACGCCACCGACGGCCGGCTGCGCGTGCATGCGCTGAGTTCCAGCGGCAAGTACGCCTTGCCGCTATCGGAAGCCGATGCGAGCGACAATGGCCGGCACGCACTCGAACTCGGCTGGGAGGCCGGCCTGGAACGTCGCCGCGAATCGCGCCTGCAGCATCTGCGCGCCATCGCCGGCGAGCCGGAAACGATCAGCGACCTCTCCTTCGACGCCACCCTGCGGCGGCTGGCGCTGTACGCGCAGGACGAATGGACGCTGAGCCCGGCCTGGTCGCTGTATCTCGGCGCGCGCTGGGAGCGTATCGACACCCGCAGCGAAGGCAACCGCTTCGCCACGGTGCGCAACGATGCCAGCGTGCTGTCGCCGGTGCTGCAGTCCTTGTGGAAACTCTCCAAGACCCGCAACGACCAGATCCGTCTGGGCCTGAGCCGCAGTTACCGCGCGCCCGAACTGCGTTCGCTGATCCCGCGCCCCTACACCTCGACCAACAACCGCGCGCTCGACCCCGATCAGCAAGGCAATCCCGACCTGCGCCCGGAGCTCGCGACCGGCCTCGACCTGGCCTACGAAAAATACTGGGACCAGGGCGCGATGCTCAGCCTCGGCGCCTACCTGCGCGAGATCGACGATCTGATCCGCACCGAAACTCGGCTGATCGACGGGCGCTGGGTGGCCCTGCCGGGCAACGGCGGCCGCGCTCGCAGCTGGGGGCTCGAAGTCGACGGCAAGTTCTCGCTGTCGCGCTGGTTCGCCGCGCTGCCGGTCGACGTGCGCTTCAACCTCACCCGCAACTGGTCGCACGTCGACGAGGTGTCCGGCCCGCACAACCGCATCGACAGCCAGCCGCGCCTGACCGGGACCCTGGCCGCCGACTATGTCGTCAACCCGGTCTGGACGGTCGGCGCGAGCTACAGCCATCGCAGCGGCGGCTCGGTACGGACCGGCTTGCACGAAATAGAAAGCGAATCGCCGCGACGCGAGCTCGACGCCTATGCCTCGATGAAATTGGGCAAGCGCGGCAAGTTGCGCCTGAGCCTGAGCAACCTGCTCGAACAGGACATCGTCAGCGGCGCGGAGTATTTCGACGAGGAACGCTGGCAAGGCACGCAGCGCCGGCGCCCGACCTCGCTGTTGCTGCGAGCGCAGTTGGAGATTGCGTTGTAAACCGCGCCGTCTGAAAACGACGGTGGCGCCGTCGAGGCGCCGTCGTCGTGTCTTGCTTGAAGCCTCCGGCTCGACGCCCGAGGATTACTCGAACGAGCCGATGCTGTCGTGAGCGAGGTTGTCGAAGCGGGTGTATTCGCCGAAGAACTTCAGCTTGAGCGAGCCGGTCGGGCCGCTACGCTGCTTGCCGATGATGACCTCGGCCAGGCCTTTGTCCGGCGAGGTTTCTTTGTTGTAGTAGTCGTCGCGGTAAATGAAGATGATCACGTCGGCGTCCTGCTCGATAGCGCCGGATTCGCGCAAGTCGGCCATCACCGGGCGCTTGTCGGCGCGCTGTTCCAGCGAGCGGTTGAGCTGCGACAGCGCGATCACCGGCAGGTTGAGTTCCTTGGCCAGGTGCTTGAGCGAACGCGAGATCTCGGAAATTTCGGTCGCGCGGTTTTCGCTGTTGCCCGGCACCGACATCAGCTGCAGGTAGTCGATCACGATCAGGCCCAGGTCGTGCTCGCGCTTGAGGCGACGCGACTTGGCGCGCAGCACCTCCGGCGACAGGCCCGGGGTGTCGTCGATGAAGATCTTGGCTTCGCGCAACTGGCGGATCGCGCTGGTCACGCGGCTCCAGTCTTCGTCCTCGAGCTGGCCCGAACGCAGGCGCTGGGCGTTGACGCGGCCGACCGAGGAGATCAGGCGCAGGGCGAGCTGGCTCGCCGACATTTCCATGGAGAAGATCGCCACCGCCTTCTTGCTGCGGAACGCGGCGTACTCGGCCATGTTCAGCGCGAGCGTGGTCTTGCCCATCGCCGGACGCGCGGCCAGGATCAACAGGTCGGTCGGTTGCAGACCGGCGGTCATCTCGTCGAATTCGGTGTAGCCGGTGGCCAGGCCGGTGACCGCGCCGCCGCTGGCGTAGCGCGTCTGCAGCACGTCGAAGGCTTCCGACAGCGCCTTGGTGACCGGGGTGAAGTCGGTGCGGCCGCGGGCGCCGGCTTCGGCGATCGCGAACACCTGCTGCTCGGCCTTGGCCAGGATCTCGCCGCTGTCGCGGCCATCGGGCTGGAAGCCGTCGTTGACGATCTCGGTGCCGACTTCGATCAGCTTGCGCATCACCGCCTTGTCGCGAACGATCTCGGCGTAAGCGGTGATGTTGGCGGCCGACGGCGTGGTGCTGGCCAGCTCGATCAGGTAGGCGCCGCCGGCGACCTGTTCGGACAGGCCTTGCGAGTCGAACCACTCGCCCAGGGTCACCGCGTCGAACGGCCGGCTCTTCTCGGCCAGGTCGCGGATCGCGCGGTAGATCAGCTGGTGATCGCGGCGGTAGAAATCTTCCTCGACGATCTGGTCGGCGACGCGGTCGTAGGCGTCGGGCGCGAGCATGAGGCCGCCGAGCACGGCCTGTTCGGCCTCGATCGATTGCGGCGGCACCCGAAGCTGGTCCACGCGCTGTTCGGCGCGGGTCTCGAAACGTTTTTCGCTACGGAATCCGCCACGTGCGCTCATCGGGAAAGACGATCCTCGTCGTTCGGCCGCGTGTGCGGCCAATCGAGCCGATCAAGGCTCAGGGGCTGGTGAGGGCGCCGGCGATCCGGGGATCGGCGTCGATGGGTGTCGGTCGACGTCGCAGGAAGGAGGCCGGACACGCATCGTAGTCGCGATCGGGTCGTGCCCGTTGCAGATAACCCTGTGGATAAGAAGGGGACAACTTGCCCTTTCTATGTCACGAGCGCGTCGCACAGACTGCGACGGCCAGGGTCCTGCCCGGAGATCCGACACCCGCGGAAAAAACGAAGGGCGCCTTTCGGCGCCCTTCGCAGTCTTACGATCGGGCGGTCGCGATTAAGCGGCTTCGCCGGCGACGATGACCTTGACCGTGACTTCGACGTCGGCGTGCAGGTGGATCAGCACGTCGTATTCGCCGGTGCGACGGATCGGGCCTTCGCCCATGATCACTTCCGACTTGCCGACTTCGAAGCCGGCCTTGGTCAGCGCCTCGGCGATGTCGCGCGGGGTCACCGAGCCGTACAGCTTGCCTTCGGTCGCGGCGTTGGCGTGGACGGTCACCGAAGCGCCTTCCAGACGGGCCTTGCGGCCTTCGGCGCCTTCCAGCAGCGACTTGGCCTTGGCTTCGTACTCCGCACGGCGGGTTTCGAAGTCGGCCAGGTTGCTGGCGGTGGCCGGAACGGCCTTGCCCTGCGGCACGAGGTAGTTGCGGCCGTAGCCCGGCTTGACGTTGACCTTGTCGCCGAGGTTACCGAGGTTGGTGACTTTCTGCAGGAGGATCAGTTGCATGGTCTTGCTCCGTGTTCGTTAGCGGGCCTGTAGGTCCGCAGCGGGATTCGCTGTCCGAAGAGCTGGAATCGGTTTCGAGTTTGGCGGCGCCGGAAGCGGGGTTCGAGAAGAACTTCGCTGCTGGCTGCCCTCACCCCTGCCCTCTCCCGTCAACGGGAGAGGGGGAATAAGTGTTCGCCTCCTGTGGAAGCGAACGGCTTTACTCAGGCGTTGTGGTTGTCGGTGTACGGGATCAGCGCGAGGAAACGAGCGCGCTTGACCGCCGTGGCCAGCTGGCGCTGGTACTTCGACTTGGTGCCGGTGACGCGGCTCGGCACGATCTTGCCGGTCTCGGTCAGGTACTGGCGCAGGGTGTTGAGATCCTTGTAGTCGATCTCTTTGACGCCTTCGGCGGTGAACTTGCAGAACTTGCGGCGGCGGAAAAACTTGGACATGGGGGCAATCCTCAGGCGGCTTCGGCGTTGTCGTCGGCGTTGTCGGCGGTGCCGACGGCGGTCTCGCTATCGTCGTCACGACGACGACGCTCACCGCGCTCGCCGCGCTCGGGCTTGTCGCCCTTCTCGTCCTTGAACTTCATGATCAGCGACTGCTCGGTGTCGGCGTCGTCGCGCTTCATGACCAGGTGACGCAGCACGGCGTCGTTGAAACGGAAACCGTCGACGAGCTCGTTGAGCACGGTCTGGGTGACTTCGATGTTCAGCAGGACGTAGTGGGCCTTGACCAGGTTCTCGATCGGATAGGCCAGCTGACGGCGGCCCCAATCTTCGAGACGGTGGATCTTGCCTTCGCCGCCTTCGATCAGCGACTTGTAGCGCTCGATCATGGCCGGCACCTGCTCGCTCTGGTCCGGATGGACCAGGAACACGACTTCGTAATGACGCATGGGTGTGTTTCCTTGTGGATGATGGATCGCCGATGGCGACCCGGTTCAGCCCCCCGGGGTCCGGATGCGGACGCGGTGGAGCAAGGGCCCGACCGGCCTTGGGCCGTTCGAGAGCCGGAAAGTATGGCAGGACAAGGGCTTAGGTGCAATGCGGAGTGGTCGAGCCGCAGCGGCCCCGCTTTGGGTAGGAGCGGCGCAAGCCGCGACCGCGCCAACGCGGGCGGCGGCGGCAATACGGCGCCTGGGCCATGGCGGTCGCGGCTCGCGCCGCTCCTACCCCTTGGGGGCCGGGCTCCGGCCCCGATCTCAGCACTCTAAGAGATCAGCGCTTCTTCGATCTGGCGGGCGCCTTTGCCGGTGCCGGCTTCTTCGCCGCGATCCAAGTATCGATGTGCTTCTCCAGCACCTGCAGCGGCACCGAGCCGGTCGACAGCACTTCGTCGTTGAAATCGCGCAGGTCGAAGGCCGGCCCGAGCGCCTTGCGCGAGCGCTCGCGCAGCTCGGAGATCTTCAGCTGGCCGATCTTGTAGGCCAGCGCCTGGCCCGGCCAACCGATGTAACGGTCGATCTCGTTGACCACGTCCTGCTCGGTCTTGGGGGCGTTGTCCATGAAGAACTTGATCGCCCTGTCGCGGCTCCAGCCCTTGCTGTGCATGCCGGTGTCGACCACCAGCCGGACCGCGCGCCACATGTCGTAGGACAGCTGGCCCATGCGGTCGTAAGGGTCGTCGTACAGGCCCATGTCGTAGCCCAGGCGCTCGGCGTACAGGCCCCAGCCCTCGCCGTAGGCGACGAAGTAGCCGGTGCGGCGGAACATCGGCGCGTCCGGCAGCTCCAGGCCGCGGGCGAACTGGAAATGATGGCCCGGCACCGCTTCGTGCAGCGACAGCGGCATCATTTCCCAGGTCGGGCGGACCTCGGGCTTGTACAGGTTGACGTAGTAATAGCCGGCCCGGGTGCCGTCAACCGCGCCCGGCAGGTAATACGCCGTGGTCGTGTCCGGGGCGACGTTGTCGGGGATCGGGCGCACGCCGTAGGGCTGGCGCGGGATCAGCTTGGAAATCTTGACCAGCTCCGGGTCGATCCGCTTGGAGATCGCCTGGTAGGCCTCGAGCAGCGCTGCCGGGGTCTTGTGGAAGAACTTCGGGTCGCTGCGCAGGTAGGTGAAGAACTCCGCCAGGGTGCCCTTGAAGCCGACCTCGGCCTTGACCTTTTCCATCTCGGCGCGGATGCGCGCGACCTCCTTGAGGCCGATCTTGTGGATCGCATCGGCGCTCAGATTGGTGGTGGTGAAATCGGCGGCGAGGAAATCGTAATAGGCCTTACCGTCGGGCAAGTCGCTGGCGGCGATGCTGGTGCGCGCCGCGGCCAGGTACTCCTTCTCGAAGAAGCTGCCGAACTCGCGGTAGGCCGGCACGATGGTCTCGGCGATGACCTTCTTCGCCTCGGCCTGCAGCGCCTTGCGCTCGGCCGCTGGCACACTGTCGGGGAAGCGGTTGAAGGGCTTGTAGAACGGGCTCTTGCTGGGGTCGTCGACGATCTGCTTGGCGATCTGGCCCGGCACGCGCTGCATCAGCACGCGCGGCGGGGTGATCCCGGCCTTGGCGCCCTCGCGCAGCAGGGCCTGGTTCTGTTCGATCAGCACCGGCAAGGCGCGCATGCGCGCGAGCCAGTCCCGGTAGTCCTTGACCTGCTCGAACGACAAGGCTTCGACCAGACCGTCGGCGGTCTGCACGCCGCCGCTCTGCCCGACCGGCGCCAGGTACTCGCGGTACTTCTGCCGCTCGATGCTCTTGCCGAGGTTCCAGCCGAACACGTCGTAGTTGAGCTGGTCGGCTTCCGACAGCTGGCTGCGGTCGATGGCCTTGAGCTTGGCCAGCGCCTGGCGGTCGCTTTCCTGGCGCGCCTGGATCGCACTCAGGCTGGCGTCGGTCCAGCGGTCGTTATAGCGCTTGTCGCCGTTGAAACTGGCGCCTTCGGGGTTCTCGCGCAGACCGCGCTCCCACTCCTCGTCGAACAAACGATGCAGCGCCTCGGTGGCGGCGTTGCGGACGGGGGCGGCAGTGGCGGCGGCGGACGCCGCCGGCGCGGCGGCGACGGAAGTCGCGCACGCGCAGGCCAGGGCCGAGGCGAGCAGCACGGAACGGAGCATGTGGGATTTCCAGCGTGGTGAGCGCTGCAGTTTAGCCGCCGCACCCCGGCGCGGCCGCGTGACGAAAGATGGGGGGTTGCCATAGCAGTGTGCGACATGAACCAAACGGGCGAGATGCGTTTTTTCGTAACCGGCCACGAACCCGCTCACATCCGCGGCGCTCCATTCGCTACCATGTAGAAAATCCAAGTCATATCAATGCCCTGCCCACGTCGCGGCAGCGCACGTCCGCTCATTCGGGTTCGCCATACAGATGCCTGCCCACGCCGCGCCCGATCGGATCGCCGTAATCATCCCCAATTACAAAGTGCGCCGGCACATCCTGGCCGTCATCGACGCGATCGGGCCGGAGGTCGAGCGCGTCTACGTGGTCGATGGCCAGTGCCTGGAAGAAAGTGGACGCTATGTCGCGGAGAACTGCCGCGCCCCGCGTGTGGTGGTGCTGCGCCATGAGGTCAACCAGGACGTCGGCGGCGCGGTCATGACCGGCTACTCGGCTGCGGCGGCGGACGGCTTCACCATCGCGGTCAAGATCGACGGCGACGGCCAGATGGACCCGCGTCTGCTGCCCATCTTCGTTCAGCCCATCCTCGAAGGCCGCGCCGATTACGCCAAGGGCAACCGCTTCTACGACCTGTCGCAGATCCAGCGCATGCCCAAGATCCGCCTGATCGGCAACGCCGGCCTGTCGTTCCTGAGCAAGCTGTCGACCGGCTACTGGAACACCTTCGACCCCACCAACGGCTACACCGCCATCCGCACCCGGGTCGCCGCGCACCTGCCCTTCGACCGCATCAGTCGCCGCTATTTCTTCGAGACCGATCTGCTGTTCCGGCTCAACATCGCCCGCGCGACCGTGCTGGACATTCCGATGGACGCGGTCTACGCCGACGAGGAAAGCAACCTGCACATCCGCAAGATCTTCGGCGAGTTCCTCGGCAAGCACATTCGCAGCGCTGCCGTTGATCGTGGGCTTGCAGTTCGTGCTCGCCTTCGTTTCATTCGACGTGGCCAATGTTCCGACCCGCAGCATCGCTCCCCTGCTGCCGGACACGCTTCGCAATAGATAGGCCCCGTAACCGCGCTCGCGTCGGCCCGACAGTCGATCGGCGGCGCGCACCGAGCCGTGCGCCTCATCTTCCTCGCAAGGACAAGCTCTGTTGAAGCTCGATCATCCGCCCCGTTTCAATCACTGGAATGCAGTTCTCGCGCTGGGCGCCGTCGCGGTGTTGGCGGCGATCGTCGTGCGCGATACCGGCCTGTACGCATCGGTATTCGGCGATGAATGGACTTACAGCTCCAACTCGCGCCTGGCACCGATCGCGGATGCGAAAATCCCGTCCTATCTGTATTTGTGGATATACCGGCTTACCAATCAATGCGGCGCCGACTTTCTCAGCTGCGCCCGCTGGTTGAACGCGATCTTCTTCGTCGCCGCGGCTCCTTTCATCTATGCGGTGTTAAAGCCTTACACCAGCCCGGGAAAAGCCGTGGCGCTGACGCTGGTGGCGATCGCCGCGCCGGCCAATTCGTTCGCCACCCTGTTCATGCCCGAATCGCTGTACTTCTTCATGTTCTGGGTGCTGAGCTTCGTGGCGCTGCGTCCGTATGCCGCCCGACCTTGGCGCTACGCGGTCCAATGCGGCGTGGTGCTGGGCCTGATGTGCCTGGTCAAGCTGCATGCTTTGTTCTTGCTGGGCGGCCTATGCGCTTTTGTGCTGATCGACGCGCTTTGGCCCGGAGTACGCGGCCGGCTCAAGCCGGCATTGATCGTAGTGGCCGCAACCGTCGCGGTGTTCTTCGCGGTGCGCTTCGGCCTGGGCTATGCGCTCGGCGGAAAGGGCGCGCTGAGCTTGATGGGCGAGTTCTATTCGACCCAGGCGAGCTTCAGCAAGGGACGACTTCCGCTGAATGAGCTGATCCGGAACACGATCTGGTCCGGCTGGGGCCATGTGCTCGGGCTGTGCATGCTGTTTGGACCGTTGCTGGTCGCCGCTGCGTTCAACCTGGTGCGCGGCAACGACGCGCAGTCGCAACGCGCGCGCAGCGCGGTCCTGTTCGGTTTGACCATGTTGGCGGCGTTGGTGACGATCACCGCGTACTTCACCGCCAGCATGAGCTATAGCGAGAACCTCGGCCGCCTGCACCAGCGCTATTACGATTTCTGCTTGCCGCTGCTGTTGCTCGGTCCACTCGCCTGGCGCGGACTGGAGGCCCATCCGGCGGCGTGGAAGAAGACGCTCACCCGCGCCGCGACCGTGATCATTGCGCTGCTGATGCTGTATGCAGCCACCAGCGGGCTGCAGACCTACACTCCCTATTTCGTCGATTCGCCCGAACTGAGCTGGGTCCAGGGCCGGCGTCTGTTGCCGGCGCTGATCGGCGGCATCGGCGCGATCGCCTGCTTGAGTTTCCTTTTCGACGACCTGCGCAAGGCCCGTCTGGCCGCCCTGGGCTACTACGTGCTGATCGTCGCCGCGGGTACGACCGCGGCGACGGTAACGACGCGGTCGCGCACCTATGCCGACGTGTACGCGCAGGCCGGGCAGTTGCTCCGGACCCAGCATCCCGATGTCGCCCGGAATGGGCAGTTGATCGGCGATCAATACGCCGGAATGCTCAAGGCGCAGTTCTATGCCGACTCAAGCACACTCGCAATCGACGTCACCAATTCCAGCGGCGGCTTCGAAAAAGGTCTGGACTGGACGCGCGACAGCGCGGTGTTTTTCGACGGCTGGGAACTCCCGCCCGGCACTTACCGCCGCAAGCATGCGTACGAGGGCTTCACAGTCTACTGGTTGCGCAAGCCCGATGCGCTGGATTTCAGCAAGCCGCTACCGGCCTCGGTGAAATCGGCGCAAGGCCTGGCGGAGCCGGAATCGTTCGGACGCTGGTCGCAGGACAAGGAAGTCGTGCTCGTTCTCAATGAGCCGATCTCCGGCGACCTACAGGTGACTATCGAAGCCAGCGCGTTCGGGCCCAACGTCGGTCGCCGCTTCGCCATTGCGCTCGGCGAAGTGGAGCGGCCGTTGCAGTTGGGGGCCACGGCGCAGGTCCACACGCTGGACTTTCCCGATGTGGTCGATGCGCGAAGCCTGGTGATCCGCGTGCCGCAGCCGACCTCGCCGCAGCAACTCGGAATCGGCGAGGATCCACGCTCGCTAGGCATCTCCCTGTCCCGGATGAGCATGGGCCCGAAGAACAGCCAGCCCGTGCGCGTCTGCGGCCGTCTCGCCGTCGGCTGTCAGCCTAACGCCGACGGCGCGCCTTCCAGCCAACCGGAGCGATAATTAGCAATCCGCCGGCCCGGTTTCGGGCCGCGCAGCCTCAGGCAGCGTCGGCCTGGGTGGTAAAGCTTTCGCCGCAACCGCATTCGGCGGCCGCGTTCGGGTTCTGGAACACGAACATCTCGCCGAGGCCCTGCTTGAGGAAATCGATGCGGGTGCCGTCGACCAGCGGCAGGCTGATCGGGTCAACATAGATGCGCACGCCGTCCTGCTCGAACACGGTGTCGCCTTCGCGCTCGTCGCGGGCCAGGTCGGCGATGTGCTGCCAGCCCGAGCAACCGGTGCGGGTGACGCCGAAACGCAGGCCCAGCGCGGTCGGCGTCTCGGTCAGGAAATGCTGGACACGGGCGAGCGCGGCGGGGGCGAGGGTCACGGACATGGCGGTACTCGTAAGAATGTTGACTCGATGCCGGCTGCGACCGGGAAGGCGGCGGCCGGATCGGCGCTACCGGAATGGTAGCAGCCTGGCATCGGCGGGCTGTACCCGATATGGCGGCATTGGGATGGCGTTCAAGCAGGCGGCCTGTCGCCGCCAGCCCGGTCAGCCTGTCGCAGCGCTGGCAAAGACGCTGCTTCGGGCCTGAACGCCTCAGTCGCTGCGCCCTGCCCCGGACGCCGCGGCCGGAGCCGGGGCCGCATCCGGCGGCGCCATCAGATAGGTGGCGAAACTGCCGAGCCAATGGGCGCCGGCGTAATGGCTGTCGCCGACCGCGATCAGGCCGAGTTCGCGGTGCACGGCGGCGGCCGCACGCAAGGCGCGGATACGCCGATCGCGCGGCGGCAATCCGGCGGCGATGCCTTCCAGCATCCAGGCCCGGCTCAGGTTGAGGCCGTCGAGATGGGCGAGCTTGCCGTCCTCGGGGTCGAGCACCAGCGCCGGAACCAGCCAATCGGCGCGAGCGCGGCGCGGCACCTGCGGCAGGAATTCGCGCAGCCAGCGGGCGTATTCGTCCGGTGTCAGCACCCGCCGCATCAGATCGGCTTCGGCCAGGCAAGGCGAAAGGAAGTCCTGTCCGGACGGCTCGTAGGCCAAGGGGCAGTCGCGGTCGCCCTGGTAGAAGAAGCGCGAGCGGGCGATCAGCGCATCGCGCAGCGCCTGGTCGCCGCTGCGGCGGGTCCAGTCCAGGGCCAGGCCGAAGGCGAACGCGGTCTGGCTGTGTTCGCCGACGCGGATCGGGCGGGTCAGTTTCGGCAGCCAGCGCAGCAGCCGCGCCGCGGCTTCGCGCTCCAGGGGCTCCAGCGCCGCCGCCCATTGCCGCGCCTGCGGGTCGTCCCAGCCGCGCAGCTGCGAGCCCAATTGCAGCAGCCAGGCCAGGCCGTAGGGGCGTTCGAAGGTCTCGTCGCTGCTGCGGCGCAGATACGCCAGTTCGCCGGCGATGTTCTCGCCGGTCAGGTTGCGCGCCAGCGCGGCCCGCGCCGGCGCGGCGAACGGCGCCTGCGGGAAACGCTCGACCAGCCGCGCCAGCAGCCAATGCCCGTGCACCGAGGAATGCCAGTCGTAGCAGCCGTAGAAGGCCGGATACAGCTTGCTCGGCGCGGCCACGTCCTTGGCGCCTTCAAGGCGATGGCTGATCTTGTTCGGGTATTCGCGGCCGACGCAGCTCAGCGCCAAGCCGGCGAAATGGCCGGCACGGGCCTCGTCGAGCACGACCACCGGCAGGGGCTCAGGCGCAGGCGCCGCTGCGGCCGCCTGCGCGCATGTCGCGGCCGCCGCCATGGCGAGCATCCAGCCGGCCCACCCGCGTCCCCATCGCCCGCCCCATCGCCAAACCCGATTCATGCCGCGCCCCGCCCCCCGTGATCCAAAGCGCAGTCTAAGGCCGCGGCGACCGGCACGCCCTGTGCCGGCAGCATCCGTTATCATCGCCGTCCTTTACTTTTCAACGCGCTGGGGCGGCATCACATGACGGTGGTTAGCGTCGAACAGGCACTCGCGGGCAAGATTCCGGCGGGCGGCGAAGTCACGGTACGCGGCTGGGTGCGTACCCGTCGCGATTCCAAGGCCGGACTGAGCTTCGTCAACGTCAGCGACGGCTCCTGCTTCGCACCGATCCAGGTCGTGGCGCCGAATACGCTGTCCAACTACGACGAGGAGGTCAAACACCTCACCGCCGGTTGCTCGGTGATCGCCACCGGCATCCTGGTCGCCTCGCAGGGTCAGGGCCAGAACTACGAGATCCAGGCCTCCAGCCTGCAGGTGGTCGGCTGGGTCGAGAACCCGCTCACCTACCCCATGCAGCCCAAGGCGCACACGCTGGAGTACCTGCGCGAGTTCGCCCATCTGCGCCCGCGCACCAACCTGTTCGGCGCGGTCACCCGCATCCGCCACTGCCTGTCGCAGGCCGTGCACCGCTATTTCCACGAGAACGGCTACTACTGGATCAGCACGCCGATCATCACCACTTCCGACGCCGAGGGCGCCGGCCAGATGTTCCGGGTCTCGACCCTGGACCTGGCCAACCTGCCGCGCGAGAAGGACGGTGCGATCGATTTCTCGCGCGACTTCTTCGGCAAGGAAACCTTCCTGACCGTGTCCGGCCAGCTCAATGTCGAGGCCTACTGCCTGGCGCTGAGCAAGGTCTACACCTTCGGCCCGACCTTCCGCGCCGAGAACAGCAACACCACCCGCCATCTGGCCGAGTTCTGGATGATCGAGCCGGAGATCGCCTTCGCCGACCTGATGGAGAACGCGCGGGTCGCCGAGGACTTCCTCAAGTACCTGTTCCGCGCGGTGCTCGATGAGCGCGGCGACGACATGGCCTTCATCGCCGAACGCGTCCAGCCCGATGCGATCACCCGCCTGGAGACCTTCGTCAACTCGCCCTTCGAACGCATCGACTACACCGATGCGATCTCGCTGCTGCAGAAGTCGGGGCAGAAGTTCGAGTTCCCGGTCGAATGGGGCCTGGACCTGCAGACGGAGCACGAGCGCTGGCTGACCGAGCAGCACGTCGGCCGCCCGGTGGTGGTGCTGAACTACCCCGAGCACTTCAAGGCCTTCTACATGCGCCTCAACGACGACGGCAAGACCGTCGCGGCGATGGACGTGCTGGCGCCCGGCATCGGCGAAATCATCGGCGGCAGCCAGCGCGAAGAACGCCTCGACGTGCTCGACACGCGCATGGCGCAGTTCGGCCTGGACCCGGCGCATTACGACTGGTACCGCGATTTCCGCCGCTACGGCACCGTGCCGCACGCCGGTTTCGGCCTCGGCTTCGAGCGCCTGGTGGTCTACGTGTGCGGCCTGAGCAACATCCGCGACGCGATCGCCTACCCGCGCGCACCGGGCAGCGCCGAGTTCTGATCCGCCCGTGCCGGCGTGCTGCGGCCGTGTTCGTGACGACATCGCTCGGTTCGATCCGTGCCCGTGATCCCCGCGCAGGCGCGGATCCAACGACCTTGCAGGCTCTCGCACGAAGGGCCCTGGATCCCCGCCTGCGCGGGGATGACGGCCCGGAAGTTCGGCATGATCGGGCGCTAGCGCCCGCGACTCCCCGCCGCTTTACCCCGTCACGGCCGCGGCACATGATGGCTTCCGGCATCGATTCAGGCCCTTGGGCCACAGAGGTAAGACGTACGTGATCCTGTTCCTGGCCCTGACCTTCGTCGGCATCGCGATCTCCGCGTTCTGCGCGTTCGCGATCTTCTGGCCGCTGGCCCTGGTCCACCTGCGCGACCGCCATCCGGCCTTGCGCGGCGAACTCGGCGAGGCCGCCTTCGCCAATCCGTCCGCATGGGGCTGGCTGCTGCGCCAGCGCTATCGCGCCGCGAGCGACCGCAACCTCGACGGCCTGGCCACGCCGGCGCGGGTTTCGTTGCTGATCGTGTTCGCTTCGCTGGCCTGCGCGGGCCTGCTCTGGCTGCTTTCCATGATGGTGCCCTGATGACCGAAAACGAATACGACACCCATTCCACCCCGGCTTCCGGCGAAGGCCAATGGTGGCTGGCCACGCTCGGCCGCACCGTGGTCTGGGCGCGCTTGCGCATACGCGAGGCCGGCACCGCCGAAGTCTTCGACAGCGACGCCAACACCTTGTCCTACGACAGCGAAGACACCGCCCGCGCCGCGCTGATGGACGCCGAGTTCGTCGAGCTCGAAGGCCTGGACGAAGAGGACGCGCAGGCACGCGGCTTCGCGCTCGACGAGCTGGTACCCCCGCAGGCCCAGGACGACGAGACGCTGGGCACGCTGATGATCCAGAAACTGCCGCAACGCCACTGAGCCCGACGCCATGTACCTGCCGCGCGCCTTCGCCGAAACCGACCTGGGCGCGCTCGACCGCCTGGCCGACGCCTACGACTTCGCCACCCTGATCACCGTGCGCGACGACGCGCCGACGATCAGCCACTTGCCCCTGCTGTACCGACGCGACGGCGAGCAAGTCGAACTGCGCGGCCATTGGGCGCGCCCGAACCCGCAGGCGCGCCACGCCGGCCCGGCCCTGGCGATCCTGCAAGGCCCGCACGCCTACGTGTCCCCAGGCTGGTACACGGACAAGGAAAGCGCGGCGCGGGTGCCGACCTGGAACTACGCCATCGCCCACCTGCACGGCGAATTGCAGACTTTCGAAGACGAGGCCGGCCTGGCCCAACTCGTCGACGACCTCAGCGCCCGCCACGAAGGCCGCATCGGCAGCGACTGGCGCTTCGAAGTCGAACGCGAGGAACTGCGCCGGCAATTGCGCGGCATCGTCGGTTTTCGTCTCAGAGTCGAACGCATCACCCTGAAGTTCAAGCTCAGCCAGAACCATCCCCTGGCCAATCGCGAAAACGTCGCCACCCAGTTGCAGGCGCAGGACCGCGACGACAGCCGCGCGGTCGCCGCCCTGATGCGCGAGCGCATGGCCCTACCGAGCAGCGGAGACTGATATGGATCTGAACTTGAGCGGCAAGCACGCCCTGGTCTGCGGCGCCTCCGAAGGCATCGGCCGCGCCGCCGCGCACGAGCTGGCCCTGTTGGGCTGCGACGTGACCGTGCTGGCGCGCCGCGCCGACGCCCTGGCCGCGGTCGCCCAGGCTTTGCCGTGCAGCGGCGCGCAGGCGCACGGCTGGATCGCCGCCGACGTCGCCGACGCGACCGCCCTCGCCGCCCAGGTCGAAGCGCTCACAGCCGGCAAGCCGGTGCAGATCCTGGTCAACAACACCGGCGGCCCGCCCGGCGGCCCGGCGCATACCGCGCTCGACAGCGCCTACCTGGACGCCTTCCAGCGCCACCTGCTCGCCAACCAAACCCTGGTGCGCGCGGTGCTGCCCGGCATGCGTTCGGCGCAATGGGGCCGCGTGGTCAACGTGATCTCGACCTCGGTCAAGGAACCGATCGTCGGCCTCGGCGTGTCCAACACCATCCGCGGCGCCGTTGCGAGCTGGGCCAAGACCTTGTCGCGCGAACTCGGTGCTGACGGCATCACCGTCAACAACGTCCTGCCCGGCTACACCCAGACCGCGCGCATCGAACAGATCATCGGCGACCGCGCCCGCAACAGCGGCCAAACCCAGGAGGCCGTGATCGAAGCCATGCGCAAGACCGTACCGGCGAACCGCTTCGCCGCCCCTGGCGAGATCGCCGCCTGCATCGCCTTCCTGTGTTCGCCGGCCGCGGCTTACGTCAACGGCGTGAGCCTGGCGGTGGATGGTGGGCGGATGCAGTCGATTTGATTTGATGGTTGGGCGAATGCCTTCGCCCTCCGGGAACGATCTCGTGCCGAATCCGGCGTTGTCCCACTGTAGCGGCGTGAGCCGCGACCGCGGGATGCGCAGAAGCAACAACGCCGGTGCCGCGCATCGAAGCGGCGTGTTTCCGCGAGGGTAGGAGCGGCGTCCTACTGAATTTCCTTCGGTCACAAGCCGCGACCGCGCTGTAATGGTCTTGCGGCGCAACTCTCAAGCAAGACCGAGATCTAGATCAAACGCCAAAAGCTTCCGCCACTAAAGCGGCGGGTCACTTTCTTTTGTCATAAGCAACAAAAGAAAGATAACCAAAGAAAAATGCTTTTCTTTGAATCAAGGGCCCGCACGTTCGGTGCATACGCAGGGATTTTTCATACGGGACATCCCTGTCCCGATGAAAAACGGCGCGCATCCCTGCGCGCCGCCCTCCGGGTCTTCAATTGCCTTCGCTAGTGCGAGACGGCGCACAGCAACAACCAAGCTCAAACCTTGGCCGAGAGCCGGATTTGACGCCGCCTGCGAAATATCGTCGCCATCCATAGTTCGTGGTCGCGGCTCACGCCGCTCCTACAGAGGCCGATCACCGTTGCCGTTGCCGTTGCCGTTGCCGTTGCCGTTGCCGTGATGAGTTTGGCGCAGCACCGAGCTCGCGAGAACACCTGAAGACCCGGAGGGCGACGCACAGGACGTGCGCCGTTTTTCGATAAGACAGGGACGTCTTATCGGAAAATCCCGGCGCCGGCATCGCACTCGTGGCCTGTGCCCTTGCAAGGAGAGCCCTTTTCTTTGGTTACCTTTGACCGAAGGGAATCCAGACGGACTTTTGCGCTTAGCAAAAGAAAGTAACCCGGCCGCGTCAGCGGACGGAAGCTTTGCTCTAGCTCTAGCTCTAGCTCTAGCTCTAGCCCTAACTGTAGCCTTGGCTTCACCGCTCTGCGGTAAGAAGCACCGTAACGACAAGCAACGCGGTCGCGGCTTGCGCCGCTCCTACCCTCGCGAAAGTACGTCGATTCGATGCAGAGCACCGGCGTTGCTTCTGCACGTCCCGCGGTCGCAGCTTGTGATCGAAGAAAATCCAGCAGGACGCCGCTACTGCCCTATGGATTCGTTAGGCTTCGTGGGTATTTCCACATCAGTGGTTCGTCCGCGCCGCGAGCGCTCTAACCACCACACTCCCGCACTTACGAACAACCAAGCCAGAAACCACGGCCAGGACGAACCCCGTTGAGCCTGCGTCGACGACGCGGCAGACAGCGGGGCCGAACCACTCGCGACCTGCGCCTGAGCCATCAACAGCAAAGTCGCCTCACGCAGCTCGCCAGCACGCAAGCCCGGCGCCTCATCGCGGCCGCGCACCGCGAAGGGCTGCAAGCGCTCGCCTTGGCGCAACACATGCCAGCCCGCGTCGGTCGGCCAGAAGGCGGCGCAGCGTTCGCTACCGCTGGCCGGATCGATCAGCACATCGATGTCATGGCCTTGCGGCGTACGCACCTGCGCCCCATCGCTCAAGCCGCACAGCGAGACCCGCCGGTCCTGACGCGCCTCGCCATCGATCCGCAGCATCGGCTTCGGCTGGGCCCGCGCCAATGCGCCAAAAGCGGCACTCCACCACTGCCCATGCAGATCGTCGCGACCGACCAGGGTCAGGCGGAAACTGTCGCTCAGGGTCCACACGCCGAGCCGGCCACGGCCGGCGCTGCGCCAACTGGCGAAAGCCTTGCCGTCCGCACCGCGCAACAGACTGTGCGCACCCGCGCCATCGATCGTCAGCGCACGTCGGTTCAAGACCGGCAACTCTGCCACCGCTTCATCGCGGCTGCGGGGCGCGTCGGTCGTGCCCGGGCCGATGCGGGCGCGGGTCGCTTCTTCATCCGCGTTCGATGGCGGCAAGCGCACTTCCACCGAGTCTGCGCCGGCCCCGAGTTCGAAGCCCAGCGCCCGCAGCTGCTTACGCATGCGTGGCGACAAGGGACCGCCGATGCGCAGCAGCACGCCGAGGCCGTCGCGCATGGCGCCGAGCAAGGCGTTACGCTGCGATTCGCCCAGGCCCTCCCAGACGCGTTCGTCGAGGACGACCAGATCGAAACCGGCCAAGGTCGAGGCGTTCACGTTCAGCGGCGCATCGCCGAGCTGCAGCCCAGCGCCGACATCGATCTGGGTATGCAGCTTGATCCCGGCATCCGAGGCCCAGCGTCGCAGGTACTTCAACTCCGGACTCGGTGCGCCGGCCAGTAGCAGCACTCGCGGCGGCGTATCGGCGACCACCGACAAAGGCAGCTCGATCTCTTCGACGACGTTCTGGAGCGCATCGCGTAAACGCAGCCTGAAATTCGTCAAGCCCGGAATGCGTGCGACGGCACCGACGCGGAAGCCGCCATCCGCCGCCAAGGTGGCGCGGTCGACGCGCTGCAGGCCCGGGTCGAGCAATTCCACCACCGCACCGGGCATCGCTGCGACGCTTCCGGTCACGCTGAACTCGCCACCGGCCGCGACTTCGCGCGGCGCCCACAGGCCGCTCAGTCCGCGCGGCAACGGCGTCGGCTGCCATTGGATCGTCAGCCCGCGCGCGGCATAGCGATCGCGCGGCTCCAGGCCGGCGCCGAGTAGGCGCAGCCGCTGCGTGCCGGGATGGCGACGCAACGCAGTGGCCAGGTCGGGTACGCGTTCGCTGTCGGTCGAGGCCGAGGCCTCGGGCAAGGCGATGCGGGTCTCGCCGGCGATCGTGGCGTCGCTCGCGCTCGCACCGGCCGTCGCCACCACCATGCTGCCGGCTTCGCTGTATACGAGCGGCGGGAACAGCGCGAGATACAGCAAGGCCGCCATCAGCGGTTGCGCGATCAGCAACGACGCAAGCCGCCAACCGCGCGCACGCGTCCCGGCCTCGGCTCGGTAGTGCCGCAGGATCAGGCTCGCCACCGCCAGCACGGCGGCGAGGCCGAGCAATCCGGCGATCGCGGTTTCGAGGCTGCCTTGCAGGCCGCTGTCGAAATCCATGGCGCCGATCATCGCCGGGCCTCCTGTTGCAAGGCTTCGAAGTAGCGCCGGTCGACCGCGTCGCCCTGCTCTCGCCGTTGCACGCTCGCCGGCGGCCGCGTCAGCAGCGGCCACAGCAGTCGCCGCAGCTCGGCGCGGCAACGCAGGCATTCGGGTTCGTTGCGCAGGGCATCGAAGGCGGCGACGAAGGCCAAGGGGTCGGCCACTCGCGACTCGTGCTCGCGCAACCAACGCTGCAGACCGGCGTAGTCGATCGGGGCCGGCTTGCTCGCGCGCGTGCTTCGCTCCAGCTCGCGCCACAGCGATTCGAGCAAGGGATCGGCCGTCTTCACCGAGGCCAGCATCTCGCCGCGTCGCGCCAGCCCGACGCGATCGCCGCTCAAACGGCGGCTTTCGTCGATCGGCGGCAACTCGGGGCCGACCCGCGCCAGATAGATGCGCGTGGCCTGCTGCACTTTCTTGATGAAGCCCAATGCCTTGTACGCATACGGCAGCGCCTGCTGCGGATGGCCCTGACGCAGATGCAGTTCCGACTGCCACATCTCGTCGAGCGCGGCTTTGAGCAGCTTGCGCGTGTCCGGATCGAGCAAGGTCGCGGCTTCGGCGTGATCGTGGGTATGGCCGAACTGCTCCAGCACCGAGCCTTCCTCGCCGAAGGCAGGCGCCGCCGGCTTCGGCGTGTGCGCATGCTCATCATGTTCGTCCGGCGCGGAGGCATTCGCGCTTTGCCCCTGGCCCTTATCCGCAGCCGTATGTTCGTCGTGCGGTTCGGGTTCGTCGCGGTCGTTGGTCGGCAACTGCGGTGCGCCCTCGGATTCTTCGCCGAGGAACTGGCCGTAGCGCAGGCGCAACAGGCGCTGATCGACACCGATCGCGTCGGAGCGTTCGATAAACCGCGCTTCGTCGAGTTTGCGCCGCTGCGCGATCAAGGCCTCGGCGTCGATGATGATCTGGCGCTGGCTGCGGAAATACGCCGGCAAAGTGGTCTTGACCATGCCGTCCAGGCCGGTCGCCTCGCTGCCCAGGTCGGCCGGCCAGCGCAGGATGAGGCTCGGGCTTAGCGCCGTCTGCGGCTTGGGCGAGCGGTTGTCGTCGACGCTGAGCTGGACGATCAGATCGTCGCCGCTGGCGAAGCCCAGACTGGCCAGGTCGAGACGCTGCGCATAACGCTTGGCGGTCGCCGTGCCGGTGCCGCGCAGACTGAGGCGCTGCTCGCGGAAGGTGATGTTCTCGCCGCTGCCCTGGGCCAGGGTGATGCGCAGCTGCGCATTCGCGGCCAGTCCGTAATCGTCGCTGGCTTCGAACTCCAGCGGCCAGTTGCGTTGGCCCGCGCTCATCAGGCTCAGGCCGCGATCGGGTTCGAGCACGCGCAACTGCGGTGCGCGGTCGACGGTGACGTCGAGCCGGTACAGACGGCGCGTCTGGGCGTCCGGCGCGCCTGCGGCGACGATCCGATACAAGGCCGGCTTGGCCAGCACGCGCTCGGCGCTCCAGCGCCCGTCGCCCTGGCGTGCGAGCGCCAAGCGCTGGCCGTCGTGGAAGACCAGCTCGGCCGCGCTCGGCTGCGGCTCGAAACGCAGGTTCCAGCGCAAGCGCGCATTCTCGGGCACACGCCCTTCGAGGGTGGGTTCGCTGCGCGGCGGCAAGCGCGTATACGCCGGCGGATCGATGCGCAGGCCTTGTTCGATCAGGCGCGGTTGTCCGGGCAAGGCGGCGACCTGCGGCGCCGGCGACAAGGCTTCGAGATCGCGCGCGCCACTCTGCGCGCGTGGCCACAGGCCGATCGCAACCAAGGCCAGCATGGCAGCGAGCGCCGACACGAGCAGGCGCCGTGCCGACCACCCCGGGCCCAGCTCGGGACCGTTTGCGGTTTCGATACGCTCGCGCAGCCGCGCCTGCTGCAAGCGCTGCAAGCCGTTCAAGCCCTCGCCCGACGCGAACAACAGATCGGCACTGTCGTCCATGTCGCTGCGGGTGGCGTTGAGGCGTCGCGCGAGCCAAGCGTGGTCGAGGCGCCGGGCGCGACGCCAGGCGACGACGGTCACCGCGCTGGCGGCCGCGGCCGCAACCGCCAGTGCAAGGGCGACGCCGTGCATACGCCACGTCAATGCCGCCGCAACCAGCGCCCACGGCAGCAGGCGCAGGGCCAGATCGAGGGCGCGGCGGGTGCGCGCCGAACGCAGCCGGCCTGCGAGGATCGTCGCCGCGGTCATGGCGTCGCTCCGCGTCGTGCGCGCGTCGCCAGCCAGCGTTCGAGCACGAACACCAGTGCGATCAACAGCGCCAACCACAGGCGCAGCTCGCGCGGCGGCAAGGCATAAGACGCGCCTCCAGTCGCCGGTGCATGGTCTTTAGCCGAGACCCAGGAAGGCACGGGAGCGGTCGGCTCGAACAAGCCGCGCAAACGTTGCGGGAAGCCCGGTTCGAGCAACTCGGGCACCACCTGCGGCGCCAGCGCACGGGTCAAGCGCATGAGCCGGCCGCGACCGAACGCGATGCCCTCGACCAGGACCGCACCGGATGCGTCGCGCCACAACGGCGCACGCAGCGATGAAGCATCGCGCGGCCATTCGCTGCCGGCATCGAGCAGCACGCGTCCGCCGTTGCGGGCGAACTCGCGCACCTGCGTCGGCACAGCGCCGGGCGCCAACCAGATCAACTCGCGGCTGTCGGCCGGCCAAGCCTCGGTACTCGGCGCGACCGATTCCGTTGCGCGACTGCCCGCTGCAGGATCGCGCCAGGCGGCGATCGCTGCGCGCAGATACGGCAGCGCCGCTGCACGATCGGCGGCATAACGGATCGCCGGCGACGGCGCGGCCATCGCGCTGGCCGGGGTCGCAGCCGGCGTCGTGCCGGGCACGACCCGCCATTCGACCGGCCGCGACAACTGCGGCCGTTGTCCGTCGGCACCGCCCATGCGCTCGGGCACGAACACGGTCAGCGCCGCAGCAGCCGGCAGGTCCGCGTCGAGCTCGCGCAGCAGGCTCGACAGCGGCGCGGACCGCTGCGGCGCGGCAGCATCGATACGCGGAAAACCCGGCGCGAGCCAGTGCAGGCGCGCATCGGATGCGGCAGCCTGGGCGCTTGCGGCCTGTGCGTCGGCGCCGGGTGCGACCACGATCCACGGCCGCGCGCTTTCGGCGCCGAACAACACTGGCCGCGCCAGCCATATTGCGAGCAAGGCCAGCAGCAACAGGCGCAGCAGCAACAGCGGCCATTCGTCGAAGCGGATGCGGTGACGCGGCTTCGGCCGCTGCCGCAGCCAACGCAGGGCGGCGAAATCGGTCGGGCGCTGCTCGCTGCGCCGCGCGAGATGAATCAACAGCGGCAGAAGCAAGGCCGCCAGGGCGGCCAGCGCGGCGGGCAGCAGCAGGCTCAGGTTCACGTCTGCTCCGCCATGTCGCGGGCGCCGAACAAGCGTCGCAGCGGCAGATCGAGCGCCTCGTCGAGCACGTACTCGGTGTGGCGGATGCCGCTGGCGTCCAGGCGCGCATCGAGCGCTTTGCGCGCGGCGGCGAACCGCACGAGGAACTCGTCGCGCAAGGCCGCGCCGTCGCCGAGCAATTCTTCGCCGGTTTCCGGGTCGCGGAAGCGGTAGCCACCGCGGAACGGGAAGTCGCGTTCCTCCGCGGTCAGGATGCGAATGCTCAGCACTTCGCGTCGCGCCGATGCGAGCCGTTCGGCGATCGCGACAGCGCCTTCATCGCTGCCATCGTCGAAACCGTCGCCGATCATCAGCACCAGGTCGCCGGCGGCGATGCGTTCCCACAGCGGCCGCAGCCGTTGCGCGGCCGGCCAGGCGCCCTGCGCCGACAAGGCATGCAGCTCCAGCCACAAGCGGTCGCGTTGGCGCGCACCGGTCGCAGGCGCGACCAGGCGCACACCGTCCTCGCGCAGCGCGATCAAACCGAAACGGTCGCCCTGGCGCAATGCCAGCTCGGCCACGCACGCGGCCAAGGCCTTGGCTGCGTCGAGCCGCGACCAATCCGGGCGCGCCGCATCGCACTGGTTCATCGACGCGGTGGCGTCGACCAGCAGCCAGACCGCGAGCGGACTTTCGCGCTCGGCTTCGCGCACGAAGAACCGGTCCGAGCGCGCATACAACTTCCAATCGACCTGGCGCAATTCGTCGCCGGGCTCGTAGGCGCGATACTGGGCGAATTCGAGCCCGGCGCCGCGGCTGCGGCTGTTGTGCAGGCCGATGCCATGGGTGCCGACTGCGCGCCGCGACAGCAGGCGCAGGCTGCGCAGCCGCGCCCGTACCGACGGTGGAATGAAATCCTTCACGAGGCTCCGGCGCCTGTGCTCAGGCGCCCGGGAACGGCACGCCGCGCAGCAGCGCGGCGATGACGTCGTCGGCGCTCTTGAGCTCGGCCTCGGCGGCGAACGACAGCAGCAGGCGGTGACGCATCACCGGCGCGGCCAGGGCGACGATATCCTCGCGGGTCGCCGCATAGCGCCCGTGCAGCAACGCCCTGGCTTTCGCCGCCAACACCAGCGACTGGCCCGCACGCGGGCCGGCGCCCCACTTCACCCATTGCCGCACTTCCGGCAAGGCGCTTTCGTCGGGACGGCTGGCGCGCACCAGGCGCGTGATCCAGACCAGCAGGTCGTCGCCCAAATGTACCTCGCGTACCCGGGCCTGCAAGGCGATCATCTCTTCGCCGCCCATCACCCGCGGCACCTCGGCACTGCGCGTGCCGGTGGTCTGCAACAGAATGTCGTGCTCTTCGCGCTCGCTCGGATAGCCGACGCGGATATGCAGCAGGAAGCGGTCGAGCTGCGCTTCCGGCAAGGGATAGGTGCCGGCCTGTTCGAGCGGGTTCTGGGTCGCCAGGACGAAGAACGGCGCCGGCAGAGCGTGGGTCACGCCGGCATAGCTGACCGTGCGCTCCTGCATCGCTTCGAGCAGCGCGGCCTGGGTCTTCGGCGGCGTGCGGTTGAGTTCGTCGGCCAGCAGCAGATTCGTGAAGATCGGCCCGGGCTGGAAGCGGAAATGGCGATGGCCGGTGCCGTGGTCTTCTTCGAGCAGCTCGGTGCCGAGGATGTCGCTGGGCATCAGGTCGGGGGTGAACTGCACGCGCCGGAACTGCAGCTCCAGCGCCTGCCCCAGCGAGCGCACCAGCAGGGTCTTGCCGAGGCCGGGCACGCCTTCGAGCAGGCAGTGGCCGCCGGCCAGCAGGCCGATCAGCAATTGCTCGACCACCTCGTGCTGGCCGACGATCGCCTGGGCGATCGCTTCGCGCAGGGCGCCCAAGCGATCGAGCTGCATTTTCAGTTCGGCTTCGTTGCCGCCGGTCGCCACGTTCGTGTTCATTTCGTCATCCCGAAAGCCAGCATTCGTTCAAGCAAGCAACAGCAACAGCAAATCCCCCGCGTCCGCTGCGCGGTCGCCGCCCCCTTTGCAAAGGGGGCAACAGCAAGCACGCGCTTCATCGTGCTGACGTCGCTACTCCCTACCCTCGATTCCCTATTCCCTATTCCCGAATCTCAAGCCCCCAACGCATACATGACGATATTGACCGCGAACTTGGTGTTGTCCTCGGCCAGGAAGCGTTTGTTGCGCCAGTCGTAGTCCCACTCGCAGCCGTAATCTTTGTTGCTGTACAGCACGCCCAGGCGACCGTCGATCTCGATGCCTTGCAGGTAATCGTGGACCAGGTCGTCGCCCCAGCCGTTGAGTTCGAAGCCGGTCGCCGGTGGACCATCGAAAACGAAGAAGCTGCGGTAGATGGGGTGGTTCTTCGGCAACCGGCGCAAGGCCTTGGTGCCGAAAATCTTCGCCATCTGTTCCTCGAAGGATTTTGCAAACAGGCCGTCGATGTCGTGGTTGCAGTCGTCGACGAAGACGAAGCCGCCGTTGCGCACGTAGCGCTCGAAGTTGCGGCGCTCGTCGGGGTTGAACTCGACCAGCTTGTGCCCGGCCAGGTAACAGAACGGCGCGCCGAGCATCTTCGGGTCGGCCAAGGCCAGCACGTGCTCTTTCGGGTCGACCCTCAGGTTGGTGTAGTCGATCAAGGAGGTGATCAGGTTGGCCGGCATGCGCTGGTCGACGTCCCAGTCGCCGGAGTCGTACTTGAGCCGGGTGAACCAGAAGTCGTAGTCGGCGCGGGCGGCCTGCGCCAGCGGCGAACGCGCCAACCAGGCGCCGGCAGCGCCGCCGAGCATCAGCCGCAGGAATTGCGCCCGGTTCACCGGGCCCTGCCTGCGTCGGTCTGTGTTGCCGCGATGCAGCCTGGAACGACCATGCCTTGCCTCAACCCCACCGGCTACAGCGCACGCGCGGTGTTGATGATGTTGACGCCGTTGAAGCGCGTCGTGCTCGACCCGTGCGAGACCGCCGAGACCTGGCTCGGCTGGCCCTTGCCGTCGAAGAACGAGCCGCCGAGGCGGAAATCGCGTTCGTCGCAGACCGCCACGCAGGCGTTCCAGAACTCCGGGGTGCGGATCTGGTAGGCGGCATCCTCGACCATGCCGGCGACCTGGCCGTTCCTGATCTCGTAGAACAACTGGCCGCCGAACTGGGCGTTGTAGCGTTGCTGGTCGATCGAGTAAGAACCGCGGCCGTGCACGTACAGGCCGCGCTCGACGCCCTTGATCATCTCGGCCACGCTCAATGGCTGCTTGCCGGGCTTCAGCGAGACGTTGGCCATGCGCTGGAACTGCACGCTCGACCAGGAATCGGCATAGCTGCAACCGTGCGATTGTTTATGGCCGAGCAGATGCGCCTCGTCGCGGGTGGCCTGGTAGTCGACCAGGATGCCGTCGCGGATCAGGTCCCACTCGCGGGTCTTGACGCCTTCGTCGTCGTAGCCGACCGCGCCGAGGCTGCCGGGACGGGTTTTATCGGCAACGAAGTTGACCCGTTCGCTGCCGTAACGATAGCCCTGTTCGCGCTTGTCGAGGGTGGCGAAACTGGTGCCGGCGTAGTTGGCCTCGTAACCGAGCACGCGGTCGAGTTCGAGCGGGTGGCCGACATTCTCGTGGATGGTCAGGAACAGGTTGGACGGGTCCAGCACCAGGTCGTACTTGCCCGGCTTGACCGACGGCGCCTTGAGCTTGGCGCGGGCGTGCTTCGCGGCGGCGACCGCGTCCTCCATCACGTCGTAGGAACGGCCGTAGCCGGTCAGACCGCCGGGCAGCGCGACCTTGCCGGCCGGATCGGCGTCTAGGTATTCGTAGCCCATGCCCATCGGCGCCGACAGGCCGTCGCGGGTGCGGAACTTGCCGCTGGCCTTGTCGACCGCGGTCGCGGTGAACGGCAGCCAGATGCGGTGGATGTCCTGGTCGATGTAGCTGCCGTCGCTGGACGCGAAATACTTCTGCTCGTTGATCACGAACAGGGTCGAGTTGACGTAGTCGGCGCCGGCCTTGAGCGCGGCGGCGTTGACCCCGAGCAACAGCTCAACCTTCTCCTTGATCGGCACCGCCATCGCGTTCTTGCGCAGTGGCGTGGCCCAGCGCGTTTCGCCGACGCCGGCGACTGGCGCCAACTCGACCTTGCGCGTCTGTATGCGCGCATTGGCGCGAGCGATGGCCAGCGCCTGGCGTGTGGCGGCAGCGACCGCGTCCGTGGTCGAGGCGGCGGTGGCGGCGAAGCCCCACGCCCCCTGGCTCAGCACGCGAATGCCGACACCGGCGGATTCGCCGTTGACGATGTTGCGGACCTGCGCTTCGCGGGTCACCACCGATTGGCGCAAATAACGGCCTATGCGCACGTCGCAGTAGTCCGCCCCGCCCTCGCGCGCGGCGTTCAGCGCGGTGTCGGCCAGGCGCCGCCGACGCGCGAGATCGGCCGGCTCCAGCAAGGCCTCGGCGGCGATCGCGCGGCCGTAGGGAAGCGCGAGGCCGGCCAGGCCCAGGCCGGTGAAACTGAGGAAATCGCGTCGTTGCATCGGGCGGCTCGGGTTCGGCGGATCGACGGAACGCTGGTACAGCGAACCGATGCAGACGGCGCGCCGGATCGCCGGCCGCGCCGCGTTTCAAAGATGAATCAGACGGCGTCCGACAACGAGGTGAAGGTGAAATCGCGCAGTTTCATCGGCGGGATCATCATCACGAACGAAGACTCGTCGCCGGCCACGCGCACCGGCCGCCCGAGTTCCTCGATGTTGTTGAGCATGATCACCGGCGATTCGTTGAAGCGGAAATTCTTCACCGGGTGCTTGATCACGCCATTCTCGATGTAGAAGGTGCCGTCGCGGGTCAGGCCAGTCAGCAGCACGGTCTGCGGATCGACCATCCGTATGTACCAAGTGCGAGTGACCAGGATGCCCTTCTGGGTGCCTTTGATCAGCTCGGCGGTGGATTTGTCGCCACCGGCCATCAGCAGGTTGCCGGGCGTGCCGACCGCGCGCTTGCCCTGCTTCTTGGCCCAGTAGCGCGAGTAATCCAGGGCGGCGACCTTGCCGTTCTCGACCACCGACATCTTCTCGCGGGCCAGGCCCTGCGCATCCCACGGCAACACCGGGGCGCGCGGGTCCCAGGGATCGGCGCTGATGTTGACGCGCGGGTCGTAGACCTGCTCGCCGAGTTTGTTGCCGCCGCCCTTCTTCGACAGGAAGCTGCGACCCTCGTCGGCCTGGCGCGCATCGAAGAAATTCATCATGAACGAGATCAGCCCGGCGGCCGCGGCCGGCTCCAGGATCACCGTGTACTTGCCCGGCTCCAGCGCCTTGGCCTCGGCCGACTCGGTGGCCTTGCGCATGGCGATGCGCACTTCGTTGTCGGCCTTGAACTCGCTGGCGTCCTTGAGGTTGCGCCCGACCCAGCCGGAACCGCGGCCATCGTCGGTGCGCACGGTGCAGGTGTAGTCGAAATTGGTGGCCTGCTGGTAGCCGAAGTTGCCCTTGCTGTTGGCCACCGCGACGAAGCTCTGGCCGTCTTCGAGGAAGCCGGCGGCGGTGAGCTTGCCTTCGCGGCAGGGCGCGATCGAGTCGGCCGCGACCTGGGCGCGGAACTCGGGCGTGATCGCCGCAGTCGAAGCGCTGAAGGTCGGGCTCGGCTTATAGCTCTGCTTGTCGATCGCCGGCATGAACTCCGGGTTTTCCGGCGCCAGCCTGGCCAGGTCTTCGGCGCGGCGGACCACGCGTTCCAGCGCGGCATCGTCGAACTCGTTGATGCTGGCGGTGCCGACGCGGTTGCCGAAGGCCGACTGCACGGCCAGGTTGCTGTTGCTGACGATGCCGCTGGTCGACACGTTGTTGAGGGCGAAACGGATGTTGCCGGCGATCGAACCGGTCAGGGTCGCGGTGCACTCGTCGGCCTTGGACAGCGCCAGGACTTTGTCGAGGATGGCCTTGGCTTCGGCTTCGGTGAAGATGCTCATGGGTGGATTCTCCTGCGCCGGTCAGCCGAGCTTGCGGGCGGTGTTGATGACGTTGACGCCGTTGAAGCGCGCCGTGCTGGAACCGTGCGAGACCGCCGAGACCTGGCCCGGCTGGCCCTTGCCGTCGAAGAACGAGCCGCCGAGGCGGTAGTCGCTTTCGTCGCAGACCGCGACGCAGGAGTTCCAGAATTCCGGGGTGCGGATCTGGTAGGCCACGTCTTCGAGCATGCCGGTGATCTTGCCGTTCTTGATCTCGTAGAACAGCTGGCCGCCGAACTGGGCGTTGTAGCGCTGCTGGTCGATCGAGAACGAGCCGTCGCCGACGATGTAGATGCCGTTCTCGACGTCCTTGATCATGTCGGCGACGCTGAGCTTGTTCTTGCCCGGCGCCAGCGACACGTTGGCCATGCGCTGGAACTGCACGCTCGACCAGGAGTCGGCGTAGCAGCAGCCGTCGGACTCGCTCTTGCCCAGGATGTGGGCCTGGTCGCGGATGGTCTGGTAGTCGACCAGGATGCCGTCCTTGATCAGGTTCCAGCGCTTGGTCTTGACGCCCTCGTCGTCGAAGCCGACCGCGCCGAGGCTGCCCTGCTGGGTCTTGTCGGCGAACACGGTGACCTGGTCGCTGCCGTACTTGAAACCGCTCTTGACCTTGTCGACGGTGGCGAAACTGGTGCCGGCGAAATTGGCCTCGTAGCCGAGCACGCGGTCGAGTTCGAGCGGATGGCCGATCGATTCGTGGATGGTCAGCCAGGTGTGCGAGGGGTCCAGCACCAGGTCGTACTTGCCCGGCTTGACCGAGGGCGCGGTGAGCTTCTGCCGGGCCTGCTTGGCGGCCGCGACCGCGTCTTCGAGCATGTCGTAGGAGTTGCTGTAGTTCACCACGCCGTTCGGCGAGACGCTCTTGCCCGAGGCGGCGCCGTCGAGGTATTCGAAGCCCATGCCCATCGGCGAGGACAGGCCTTCGCGGGTGCGGAACTTGCCGCTGGCCTTGTCGATCGCGGTGATCGTCATCGGCGCCCAGATGCGGTGCACGTCCTGGTCGATGTAGGAGCCGTCGGTCGAAGCGAAGTATTTCTGTTCGTTGACCAGGAACAGCATCGAGTTGACGAAGTCGGCGCCGGCCTTGACCGCGGCGGCGTTGACGCCGAGCAACAGGTCGACCTTGTCCTTGATCGGCACTTCCATGGCGTTCTTGCGGATCGGCGTCTTCCACGCCACCTCGCCGACGCCCGGGGTCTTGGCCAACACCACCGGCTGGGTCTGGGTCTTGGAGTTCGCACGCGCGATGGCAGCGGCCTGCTGCGCCGCCTCGGCCACGCTCTTGGCGTTCAACTGATTGGTCGCGGCGAAGCCCCAGGCGCCGTTGACCAGCACGCGGATGCCGATGCCGGTCGACTCGGTGTTGACCACGTTCTGGACCTTGTCCTCGCGGGTGATGACGAACTGGCGCAGATAACGGCCGATGCGTACATCGCAGTAAGTTGCGCCGGCGCCTTTCGCCGCGGTCAGCGCGGTGTCGGCAAGCACTTTTTTCTTGGCCACATCCAGCGGCGTCAACAGGGCTTCGGCGGCGATCGCGCTGCCGTAGGGAATCATCAGCCCGGCGATGCCGAGCCCCGACATGGTCAGGAAGTTGCGTCTATCCACGAGATTGTTCCGCCGTTGTGGGCCCGATCGGCAGTGCTGGTTGCCGCCGCAAGGCATGGATGAAAGTCACCTCTCGGAATGTGCGCAGTGCTTGCGCGGGCAGTCAAGTGCCGGGAGACAGTGACTCGCGATGCCGTCGTTGCGCCGATCGGGGTTGCCGATACGAGACGCCAGGCGCAGCGATTCATCTTATTTCGCGGTATTTCGCCTCCGTTCCCGACCGCCCCCTGCGTGTCCTCGCAACTGCGCGAGGCGACTTTGCTGCGGCGCACCTGGGCCAACAGTCATGCATGACTTTGGTCATGTGCGCGTGCCATGGACCGGATCGGCAAAGTCGGAGGCAGCGTCATTTGTTCGCGAAGGCCTTCAGGGTAGGCGCGGCGCAAGCCGCGACCTCGTCCTCCAAAGGCCGTCGCCGGCCGGATGTCGCGGTCGCGGCTTGCGCCGCTCCCACCCCAAAGCACACGCCATTCGGACCCGCCTTCACGGAACCGCGACCTGCCGCCGCCCCGCGCTATGGGCGCTGCCGCGCCCACGCGTTAAGCTTGGCGCATGCACAGATTCCGGCACTGGATCGACGGCCAGGCGCGCGATGCGGCCGGCGGTCGTTGGCTCGATGTCCACGACCCCGCCAATGCGCAAGCGTATGCGCAGGTCGCGGCCGGCGACGCCGCCGACGTCGAGCTCGCGGTCGCCGCGGCGCAGGCCGCGTTCCCGGCCTGGTCGGCCCTGCCCCACAGCGAACGCGCGCGCTGGCTCGAAGCCTTGGCCGGCGCGTTGGAAACGCGCCTGGAGGACTTCGCCCAAGCCGAATCGCGGGACGCCGGCAAGCCGATCCGGCTCGCCCGCGAAGCCGAGATCCCGCGTGCGGTTTCCAACCTGCGCTTCTTCGCCCACGCCGCGACCCAGTTCGCCAGCGAATCCCACCACGGCCAGGCCGGGCTCAACTACACCTTGCGCGCGCCGCTCGGCGTGGTCGCGACGATCTCGCCGTGGAACCTGCCGCTGTACCTGTTCACCTGGAAGATCGCCCCGGCGCTCGCGGCCGGCAACACCGTGGTCGCCAAGCCTTCCGAAGTGACCCCGGCCACGGCCAGCATGCTCGGCGAGCTGGCCGCCGAAATCGGCTTCCCGCATGGTGTGCTCAACATCGTCCATGGCCTCGGCCCCGAGGTCGGCGAAAGCCTGGTCCGGCACCCGGCGGTGCGCGCGATCTCGTTCACCGGCAGCACCGCGGTCGGCCAGCGCATCGCCGGCATCGCCGCGCCGCTGTTGCGCAAGGTCTCGCTGGAGCTAGGCGGCAAGAACCCGAACCTGGTGTTCGCCGACAGCGACTGGCGCGCGAACCTCGACACCCTGGTGCGCTCGGCGTTCCAGAATTCGGGGCAGATCTGCCTGTGCGGCTCGCGTGTGCTGATCGAGCGCTCGATCTACGACGAAGTCCGCGACGCCCTGGTCGAACGCGCCCAGGCGCTGAAGATCGGCGAGCCTGCAGACGAGAGCACCGCGCTCGGCCCGCTGGTGTCGCAGGCGCACTACGACAAGGTCCTGGCCGCGCTCGAACGCGCGCGCGGCGAAGGCGGCCGCGTGCTGTGCGGCGGCCATGCCTTGGACCGGCCCGGCTGGTACGTGGCGCCGACCGTGATCGAAGGCCTCGGCCCGGACTGCGCCAGCAACCGCGAAGAGATCTTCGGCCCGGTCGTGACGCTTCAGGCTTTCGACGACGACGCGCAGGCGCTGGCGCTGGCCAATGCCGGCGACTACGGCCTGTCGGCGTCGGTCTGGACCCGCGACCTCGCCCGCGCCCACCGCCTCGCCGCGCAATTGCGCGTCGGCATGGTCTGGGTCAACACCTGGCTGCAACGCGACCTGCGCACGCCGTTCGGCGGCGTCGGCGCGTCCGGCCTCGGCCGCGAAGGCGGCGCCGAGGCCATGCGTTTCTTCACCGACGCCAAGAACGTCGGCCTTCACCTGGGATGACCGTAGTATGAGTCCGTTGCACGACCTGCTTGAACGAAACCGCGAATGGTCCGAGCGCATCAATGCCGAGGACCCTGAATTCTTCGCCCGCCTCTCGCGCCAACAGGCGCCGGAGTACCTCTGGATCGGCTGCTCGGATTCGCGCGTGCCGGCCAACCAGATCATCGACATGGCCCCGGGCGAGGTCTTCGTCCATCGCAACATCGCTAACGTCGTGGTGCATACCGACCTCAACTGCCTGTCGGTGATCCAGTTCGCGGTCGACGTGCTCAAGGTCAAGCACATCCTCGTGGTCGGCCACTACGGCTGCGGCGGCGTGCATGCGGCCCTGCACGGCCAGCGCCTGGGCCTGGCCGACAACTGGATCCGCCATGTCGGCGACGTCGCCGACAAGCACGTGGCCTGCATCTCGCATGCCCATGCCGACGAGCGTCACGACCGTCTGTGCGAGCTCAACGTGATCGAACAGGTGCAGAACGTCAGCCTGACCACCATCGTCCGCGATGCCTGGGCGCGCCAGCAGCCGCTCGCCGTGCACGGCTGGGTCTACAGCCTGCGCAACGGCCGCGTCCACGACACCGGCATGAACATCGACAGCTTCGAGGCCCTGCAGGACACCTACGAACGCGCCGTCGCCACGGTGCATTCGACCCACGGCGGTTCGCCGCGATGAGCGGCGGCGGCATCAGCGCCGCCAAGGCGCCGCGGCCGGTCGGCCTGTACCCGCATGCGCGCCGGGTCGGCGACTTGCTGTTCCTGTCCGGGATCGGCCCGCGCGACGCCGCCAGCAACGCCATCCCCGGCAACGTCCACGACGCCGAAGGCCGCCTGATCGCTTACGACATCGAGTTGCAGTGCCGCTCGGTGTTCGCCAACGTCCGCGCCGTGCTCGAAGCCAGCGGCGCCGGCTGGGACGACCTGGTCGACGTGACCGTGTACCTGACCGACATGGCCCGCGATTTCACCGCCTATAACGCGGTCTGGGCCGAGTATTTCCCCGACCTCGAACGGGCGCCGTGCCGGACCACCCTCGGCATCACCGCGCTGCCGACGCCGATCGCCATCGAACTCAAATGCATCGCCGCCTTCGCCCCGCAGCGAAACGGCGCACCGCCCGAGGGCACGTGAATGCTTCCTGGACCGATCAACCTCAACCAATGGATCGACGAACACCGGCACCTGCTGAAGCCGCCGGTCGGCAACAAGGTGATCCACCTCGGCGATTTCATCGTCATGGTGGTCGGCGGCCCTAACCAGCGCACCGACTATCACTGGGACGAAGGCCCGGAGTGGTTCTACCAGCTCGAAGGCGAGATGGTCCTGCGCATCCAGGAGGACGGTGCGGTGCGCGACATCCCGATCCGCGCCGGCGAGACCTTCCTGCTGCCGCCGCGCGTGCCGCATTCGCCGCAGCGCATGCCCGATTCGGTCGGCCTGGTCATCGAGCGCAAGCGCCTGGCCCACGAAGACGACGGCCTGATGTGGTACTGCGAGCGCTGCAACCACAAGCTCTATGAAGAATTCTTCCACCTGCACGACATCGAGGCCGACTTTCCGCCGGTGTTCGAGCGTTTCTATTCCTCGCGCGAACATCGGACCTGCATGGACTGCGGCCATCTGAACCCGGCGCCGGGCCGCTACGTGATGCCCGACACCTGAGGCGACGATGCTCAAGATCGACACCCACGCTCACTATCTGCCGCGCGACTGGCCCGACCTGGCGCGCAAGTACGGCGACGAGCGCTTCCCGGTGATCCACCACACCGACGACGGCCGCCATCGCATCTACAAGGACGGCAAGTTCTTCCGCGAGATCTGGTCGAAGACCTGGGACCCGCAGGAGCGCATCGACGACTACGCGCGCTTCGGCGTGCAGGTGCAGGTCATCAGCACCGTGCCGGTGATGTTCAGCTACTGGGCCAAGGCCAACCAGGCGCTCGACCTGCACCAGGCGCTCAACGATCACATGGCGCAGGCCTGCCGCGACTACCCGCGCCACTACGCCGGCATCGGCACGGTGCCGCTGCAGTCGCCGCGCCTGGCGGTGCAGGAACTGGAACGCTGCATGGACCAGCTCGGCCTGCAGGGCTGCCAGATCGGCAGCCACGTCAACGACTGGAACCTCGACGCGCCGGAGTTGTTCGAATTCTTCCAGGCGGCCAGTGACCTCGGTGCGGCGATCCTGGTGCATCCCTGGGACATGATGGGCACGCCGAGCATGCCGAAGTACTGGCTGCCGTGGCTGGTCGGCATGCCGGCCGAGCAATCGCGCGCGGCCTGCTGCCTGGTGTTCGGCGGCGTGCTCGAACGCCTGCCGAAGCTGAAGATCTGCCTGGCCCACGGCGGCGGCAGTTTCCCCTACACCATCGGCCGGATCGAACACGGCTTCAACATGCGCCCCGACCTGGTCGCGACCGACAACCCGCGCAACCCGCGCGACTATCTGAACCAGTTCTACTTCGATTCCTGGGTCGCCGACCCGCGCGCGCTCGAATACTTGCTCGACACCTGCGGCGTGTCGCGGGTGATGCTCGGCACCGACTACCCGTTCCCGCTCGGCGAACAGACGCCCGGTGCCGGCATCGCCTCGCTCGACCTGCCGCCGGCCGACCAGGCGCGGCTGTATCACGGCACCGCGCTGGAATGGCTGGGGCTGTCGAAATCGCGCTTCGAGTGAGTGCCGGGCGAAGCCCGCCCTTGCCCCCTCGTCACTCATCTCTCATCACCGCTCCACGTTGCCAGGCCTTTCCCGTGACCGATCTGTCGTCCCCCGCCCATGCCGCCGCGCTCGACGCCGCCGACCCGCTGCCGACCCTGCGCGGCGAATTCCTGATTCCCCGCCACGGCGACGAGGAGCAGGCCTACTTCGTCGGCAATTCGCTCGGCCTGCAGCCGCGCGGCGCACGCGCGCACGTCGAAGAGGTGCTGGACAAGTGGGCGATGGAAGCGGTCGAAGGCCACTTCACCGGCCAGGCGCAGTGGATGCCGTATCACGAACTGGTGCGCGACCCGCTCGCACGCCTGGTCGGCGCCCACCCGGGCGAAGTGATCGCGATGAATTCGCTGACCGCCAACCTGCACCTGATGATGGTCAGCTTCTACCGGCCGACCCGCGAGCGCCCGGCGATCCTGATCGAAGCCGGTTCGTTTCCGTCCGACCGCTATGCCGTGGCTTCGCAGATCGCCTTCCACGGTTTCGACCCGGCCACCGACCTCATCGAGGTCGAGCCCGACGAACCCGGCGGGCTGATCTCGATGGCGACGATCGAACGCGCCATCGCCGAGCACGGCCCGCGCCTGGCCCTGGTGCTGTGGCCCGGCGTGCAATACCGCAGCGGCCAGGCCTTCGACCTGCCGGCGATCGTGCGCCTGGCGCATGCGCAGGGCGCGCTGTGCGGCTTCGACCTCGCCCACGGCGTCGGCAACCTCGAACTGCAGTTGCACGACAGCGGCGTGGATTTCGCGGTGTGGTGCCACTACAAGTACCTGAACTCCGGCCCCGGTGCGGTCGCCGGCTGTTTCGTCCACGCACACCACGCCCGCACCGACCGACCGCGCTTCGCCGGCTGGTGGGGTCACGAAACCTCGACCCGTTTCCGCATGGGGCCGGACTTCGTCCCGACCGCGGGCGCCGAAGGATGGCAGCTCAGCAACCCGCCGATCCTGGGCCTCGCTCCCTTGCGCGCATCGTTGGACCTGTTCGACCGGGTCGGTATGCCCGCTCTGCGCGAAAAGTCGCAGCGCCTGACCGGCTATCTGGAAGCGCTGATCCGCGAACGCCTCGCCGATACGCTCGATATCGTCACTCCCGCCGACCCGGCGCAACGCGGTTGTCAGCTGTCGTTGCGAGTGATCGGCGGCCGCGGCCTCAGCGGCCGCGCCGCCGGCCGCGACCTGTTCGACTATCTCGCCGCCAACGGCGTGCTCGGCGATTGGCGCGAGCCCGACGTGATCCGGATCTCGCCGGCGCCCTTGTACAACACCCACGCCGACGTGCTGCGCTTTGCCCGGGCGGTGGAAGCCTGGAGGGGCGATTGATTCTGGCTTCGTCCCACCTGGATCCGCTCAGGTCCGGCGAACCCTCCTACCGTCATTCCCGCGAAGGCGGGAATCCAAAGTGAGGTTGAAGTGTCCAGGTCGCCCGCCGTGTACCTCCTTGCAAGCGCGAAACGCGGCACCTTGTATACCGGCGTTACGAGCGACCTGATCCAACGCGTATGGCAACATCGCGAGCACCTGGCACAAGGCTTCACCGAACGCTATGGCGTCGATCGACTGGTTTGGTACGAACAGCACGAGACCATGGAAAGCGCCATTCAACGCGAGAAGAAAATAAAGAAATGGAACCGCGAATGGAAGATCCAACTGATCGAAGAGAACAATCCGGAATAGCGCGACTTATGGCAGGACATCGCGAGTACCGGCTGAAGCCTCTGGATTCCCGCCTTCGCGGGAATGACGGTATGAAGATCCACGGCTCCCTGCCCCTCCTCGCGCGACTCGCCATAGGACTCGCCGCTTGAACGCAAACATATACCCCAAGCACATCACCATCATCGGCGCCGGCCTCGCCGGCGCGCTGCTCGCCACCTTGCTGGCGCGGCGCGGCTGGGAGGTCGATGTCTACGAGAAGCGCGGCGATCCGCGCCTCAAGGGCTATCAGGGCGGGCGCTCGATCAATCTCGCCCTGGCCGAACGCGGCCGCCATGCGCTGCGCCTGGCCGGGGCCGACGATGCGGTCATGGCGCAGGCGGTGATGATGCGCGGGCGCATGGTGCATTTCCTCGACGGCCGCAGCGACCTGCAGCGCTACGGGCGCGACGACAGCGAAGTGATCTGGTCGGTGCACCGCGGCGAGTTGAATCTGATCCTGCTGCAGATCGCCGAGGACGCCGGCGCCCAGTTGCACTTCCATCGCGGCCTGCAATCGGTCGATTTCGAGCGCCGCCTGGCGGTGTTCCATGACGACCGCGACGACAGCGCACACGAGATCGTGTTCGACAGCCTGGTCGGCGCCGACGGCGCCGGCTCGGCCTTGCGCGGTGCGATGAAGCACGCGGTCGAATTGGGCGAACGCACCGAGTTCCTCGGCCATTCCTACAAGGAGCTGGAGATCCCGCCGTCGCCCGACGGCGGTTTCAGCATCGAGCCGAACGCCCTGCACATCTGGCCGCGCGGCCGCTACATGTGCATTGCCCTGCCGAACGACGAACGCACCTTCACCGTCACCCTGTTCCTGCCCAACGAAGGCGACCCGAGCTTCGAGACCGTGCGCAACGGCGCCGATGCGCGCGCCTTGTTCGAGCGCGACTTCGCCGACGCGGTGCCCTTGATCCCGCAACTCGAACAAGACTTCGAGCGCAACCCGGCCGGCCTGCTCGCCACCTTGTACCTGGACCGCTGGCACCTGGACGACCGCGCCGTGCTGCTCGGCGACGCCGCTCACGCGATGGTGCCCTTCCACGGCCAGGGCATGAACTGCGCCTTCGAGGACTGCGTCGCCCTGGCCGAGCGCCTGCTCGCCGACGACGACCGCGCCGCCGCCTTCGCCGCGTTCCAGGCCGAGCGCCTGCCGAGCGCGCGCGCGATCCAGGCTATGGCGCTGGAAAACTACCTGGAGATGCGCGACCGCGTCGACAACGACGACTACCTGCTGCAACGTGCTCTCGAGCACGAACTCGCCGAACGCCATCCCGAGCGCTTCATGCCGCGCTACGCCATGGTGACCTTCCACCGCATGCCTTACGAAGTGGCCTATGCCCGCGGCCTGCAGCAACGCGAGCTGCTGGTGGAACTGACCCGCGGCCACGACAGCCTGGCCACTCTCGACTGGCCGGCGGTCGACGCGCTGGTGCGCGAGCGTCTGTCGCCCCTGCCCGCGGACGATTGATCCCATGCCCGCCAGTTTTCTGTTCTACGACCTCGAAACCTTCGGCGCCGACCCGCGCACGACCCGCATCGCCCAGTTCGCGGCGATCCGCACCGACGCCGACCTGAATCCGGTCGAAGAGCCGATCAGCGTCTTCGTCAAGCCCGCCGACGACCTGTTGCCCTCGCCGGTGGCGACCCTGATCACCGGGATCGCGCCGCAGGACGCCCTGCGCGATGGCGTCAGCGAGGCCGAGATCTTCGCCCTGATCTCCGACGAAATGTCGCGACCGGAGACCTGCAGCGCCGGCTACAACTCGCTGCGCTTCGACGACGAGTTCGTCCGCTACGGCCTGTTCCGCAATTTCTACGATCCTTACGAACGCGAATGGCGCGGCGGCAATTCGCGCTGGGACCTGCTCGACGTGATGCGTCTCGCCCACGCCCTGCGCCCCGACGGCGTGGTCTGGCCGCAGCGCGAAGACGGCACCACCTCGTTCAAGCTCGAACACCTCGCCGAGGCCAATGGCGTGCGCGAAGGCGATGCCCACGAAGCCTTATCGGACGTACGCGCCCTGATCGGCATCGCGCGCAAGTTCAAGACCGCGCAGCCGAAGCTGTGGGAGTACGCCCTGCGCCTGCGCGACAAGCGCTTCGCCGCGACCTTGCTCGACACCATCGCGATGACCCCGGCCCTGCACGTCTCGCAGCGCTATCCGGCCAGCCGCCTGTGCGCGGCGCCGGTGATCCCACTGGCGCGGCATCCGCGCATCGACAACCGCGTGCTGGTGTTCGACCTGATACAGGACCCGGCGGCGCTGTTGCGGCTGGCGCCGGACGAGATCGCCGACCGCTTGTACACGCCGACCGCCGACCTGCCTGAAGGCGAGGAACGCGTCGCGCTCAAGGAAGTGCATCTGAACCGCTGCCCGGCGCTGATCGCCTGGAACCACCTGCGCCCGGCCGATTTCGAGCGTCTGAGCATCGACCCGGCCCAGGTCGAGTACCGCGCCGCGCAGATCCGCGAAGCCGGTCCGGAACTGGTCGAGAAGGTCCGCCGCGTCTACGCCAACGACCGTGCCCGCGAGCCGTCCGACGTCGACGCCTCGTTGTACGACGCCTTCATCGGCGACGGCGACAAGCGCCTGTTCCGCCAGGTTCGCACCACCCCGCCGCCGGCGCTGGCCCAGGCGGCTTTCGATTTCCGCGACGCGCGCTTGCCCGAGCTGTTGTTCCGTTATCGCGCCCGCAACTGGCCGCAGACTCTGGACGCGCAAGAGCGCGAACGCTGGGACGACTACCGCCGCCACCGCCTGTACGACGAGGCCGGCCTGTCGGAGTACAGCTTCGCGCGTTTCCACGCCGAACTCGCCCAGACCCGCGCACTCGCCGGCGCCGAGGGCGGCAAACAGGCCTTGCTCGACCGCCTCGAAGCCTGGGCCCGCGACATCGACGCCGGCCTCAAGCCGGCCCTGTGATACTGACCGTCCCCCGTTACGAGCAAGCCCAAGAGCCCGCCGCATGAGCCGCTATTTTTCCGAAGCCAGCTTCAAGTTCCTGCGTTCGCTGGCGCGTCACAACAACCGCGAATGGTTCCATGCCCACAAGCCCGATTTCGAGAGCCATGTGCGCGAACCCTTCCTGCGCCTGTTGACCGACCTGCAACCGGTCCTGGCCGAAGTCAGCCCGCATTACCGCTCCGAGCCCAAGAACGTCGGCGGTTCATTGTTCCGCATCCAGCGCGACACCCGTTTCGCCAACGACAAGGCGCCGTACAAGACCCACCAGGGCGCGCGGCTGTTCCACGAGCGCGGCCGCCAGATCGAAGCGCCGTCGTTCTACATCCACCTGGAAGGCGGCAACTGTTTCATCGCCTCCGGCGTGTGGCACCCGCAGCCCGACTCTTTGCGCAAGATCCGTCACTTCGTGCTCGACAACCCGGGCAGTTGGAAGGCCGCTGCGCACGACCCGAAGTTCCGCAAGCGCTACGACCTCGACGACAGCGAAATGCTGACCCGCGCCCCGCGCGGTTTTCCCGCCGACTTCGAGTTCGCCGACGACCTGAGGCGCAAGAATTTCGTCGCCTTGCGGGCCATCGACGACGAGACCATGACCGGGCCGCGCTTGCTGAAGACCCTGGAGAAGGATCTGGCCGGGCTGGCGCCGTTCACCGATTACCTGTGCGCGGCGTTGGATCTGGAGTTCTGATTTTCGGGTTTTGATCGTAGTTCGTGGCGGCGCCGACAAGTGAGGCGGCGCGGTCGCGGCTTGTGACCGAAGGAAATCCAGTAGGACGCCGCTCCTACTCAACAGGGGTTGCGGTTGCATCTGTGACGGCCGTTGCCGTTGCCGTTGCCGTTGCCGTGATTTTGATCTGCTTTGCTGCTTTGCCGGTCAAGTGGAGACCCGGAGGGCGCCGCACAGGACGTGCGGCGTTTTCCGATAAGACAGGGACGTCTTATCGGAAAATCCCGGCGCGGGCATCGCACTCGTGGCCTGTGCCCTTGCAAGGAGAGCCCTTTTCTTTGGTTACATTTCTTTTGGGCTTAGCAAAAGAAAGTAACCCGACCGCGTAGCGGACGGAAGCTCTGCTCTTTCTTGAAGGGTTGTGCCGGAGGCCGGCAGAGCGTGGTCGCAACTTACGTCGCTCCTACAGGGGTACTTCGCACTTGCCTGTGGCTTTAATGGAAGCAAGACCAAACGATAAAAGCTTCCGCCACTAAAGCGGCGGGTAACTTTCTTTTGTCTAAAGCAACAAAAGAAAGTAACCAAAGAAAAATGCTTTTGCTTTGAATCACAGGCCCGCACGAGCGATGCCTCCGCAGGGATTTTTCATACGGGACATCCCTGTCCCGATGAAAAACGGCCCGCATCCATGCGGGCCGCCCTCCGGGTCTTCGATTGCCTTCGCTAGTGCGAAGCTACGCACAGCAACGGCAACGGCAACAGCAACCCCCCTAGCGTCGCTGCTCTTGGGTAGGAGCGGCGCAAGCCCCGATCGAAGAAACTGCGATGCCTCGAACGCTCACCGCCCCTCAGGTCCGGCCTATCGATCCGACACCTCATAGCCCGGCCTGACCGACCGAAAAAAACCTCCCGAAACCGCGCCCCACGGCAACCGAATCCCACACCGCTTCCGGTATCGTGAGCGGCATCCGCCGCGCCTCGCCGAGCCTCACTTGTCCACCGCCGAATTCCGCCGCTACGCCCTGTTCTACCTCGGCTACTTCGGCATGCTCGGTGCCTATACGCCCTATATCGGGCGCTGGGTCAGCGCCAACGGTCACGGCGGTTATGCGGTCGGAGCGATGCTCGCGCTGTGGTACGGCGGACGCATCCTGGCGCCGCCGACCTGGGCGCGGCAGGTCGCGCGCAGCCGGGCGCCGGGGCATTGGCTGGTCGCCGGCTGCCTGCTGGCGCTGGCGACGTTCGCCGGCTTCGCCCGCTTCGACGGCGGCGTGATGTTGTTCGTGGTGATGGGAGCGTTCGCGCTGTTCTTCAACGCGGTGATGCCGCAGTTCGAGGCGATGACCCTGAACGCGCTAGGCACGCGCAATCACGACTACGGCAAGATCCGCATGTGGGGCTCGGTCGGCTTCCTGATCGTCGCGGCGAGCTACGGCTGGTTGCTCGACCGGCTAGGCAACGACGCCTTCGTCTGGTTGAGCCTGCCCTGGCTGGTGCTGACCGTCGCCGCAGCCTGGCTGCATCGCGGCGATCCGCCCTCGCCGGCGCCGCTCGAAGGCACGCCGCGCGAGCGTCTGTGGCGCCGTCCCGGCACGCGCCGTCTGCTCGGCACCGTGCTGCTCGTGCAGTTGGGCTTCGGGCCGTTCTACGTGTTCTACACCCTGCAGTTGCAGGCTCACGGCCACGACGGTTTCACCGTCGGCCTGCTGTGGGCGATCGGGGTGGTGTGCGAGATCCTGATGTTCTGGCAGGCGCCGCGGCTGGTGCAGCGCTTCGGTGCGCATCGCCTGATCGCGGCCTGCATCTTCGCGACCGCGCTGCGCTGGGTATTGGTGGCCTGGTTCGCCGATTCCTTCGCCTGGATGGCGCTGGCGCAGACCGGCCATTCGTTGAGCTTCGCGGCGTTCCACGCCGGCTGCATGCGGCGCATGGCCGAATTGTTCCCGGCGCGCCACGACATGGCGTCGGCGCAGGGCATGCTGTCCGGCTTCAGCGGCGGCATCGGCGGCGTGCTCGGCGCCGGCATGGCCGCATTGGCCTGGCAGCACGGCGGTGGCACGGCGGCGTTCATGGCCGGCTCGGTCTGCTCGGTGGCTGCTCTGGCGCTGCACCTGGCCGCGCAACGCTACGCGCGCGATCCGCGCCCGGCCGAGACCGCCTGAGCCGCGCGCCCTTATCCCGTTCACGCAGAGGGTCGGGACGGGGGCCGATGACGTTCTCCCACCTCTCGGAGAAGCAGTTAGTTCCGGCACCGCCCCGTCTCTTAAGCCAAGGTAAGGCCAAGGCCGTTACTCTGGCGGTCCGTCACCTGGATCGCCGCAATGAAGAAATGGATAGCTCTGTTGGTCCTGGCCCTGGTCCTGTTGCTCGGCTATGTCGCCGCCGGACCGTTCCTCACCGTCAACGCCATCCGCAGCGCGGTCAAGGAGCGCAACGCCGGCGAGCTCAGCAAGCATGTCGACTTCGCCGCGCTGCGCCTGAGCCTGAAAGCGCAAGTCGACGACTATATCGTCCGCCGCGCCGGCCCCGAGCTGCAGTCGAATCCGCTCGCCGCGCTCGGCCTGAGCCTGGCCAGCGGCGTCGCCGGCACCGCGGTCGATGCGATCGCCACCCCGGTCGGCATCGGCGCGGTGCTCGAAGGCCGCAATCTGCTGCGACGCCTGGATCCGTCGGCGCCGCGCCGCGACGCCTATGCGCAAGTGCCGCCGGCGGAACCGCTCAAGCATCCGAGCTATCGCTTCGAATCGCCGTCGCGCTTCACCGCTACGGTCAACAACGCCGACGGCGACCCGGTGGTGTTCGTATTGACCCGCGACGGCCTGAAGTGGCGGGTCACCGACGTGCGCCTGCCGCTGGAAAAGATGCTGCCCTGAAACAAAAACGCCGGCGACGACAGCCTTCAACGGCCGGGCCGCAGCGAGCTTGAACAGCGCCTCCCGTTGCGAGGCGCTTTCGGCAGCCCCAGGGCAGGAGCGGCGTCCTACTGGATTTCCTTCGGTCACAAGCCGCGACCGCGCTGCGATGGTCTTGCGGCGCCTCTTTCAAGCAAGATCAACATCAAACGCCAAGAGCTTCCGCCACTAAAGCGGCGGGTTACTTTCTTTTGTCAAAAGCAACAAAAGTCCTCTGGATTCCCTTCGGTCAAAGGTAACCAAAGAAGTTGCTTCTCTTTGAATCACAGGCCCGCACGAGCGGTGCATGCGCAGGGCTCTACATACGGGACATCCCTGTCCCGATGAAAAACGGCGCGCATCCCTGCGCGCCGCCCTGCGGGTCTTCGATTGCCTTCGCGAGTGCCAGACGACGCACAGCAACAGCAGCAACAGCTAACGACAACGGCAACAGCAGGCAACGCTGCTCTTGGGTAGGAGCGGCGCGAGTCGCGACCGCGTTCGTTCAGCCTCTATCGTCGGCCGGGATAGGTGCCCATGTCTCAACCGTGACGCCGTTGCCGTTGCCGTTGCCGTTGCCGTTGCCGTTGCCGAGATTTTGATCTGCCTTGCCGCTTTACCGGTCAAGTGGAGACCCGGAGGGCGCCGCACAGGACGTGCGGCGTTTTCCGATAAGACAGGGACGTCTTATCGGAAAATCCCGGCGCAGGCACCGCACTCGTGGCCTGTGCCCTTGCAAGGAGAGCCCTTTTCTTTGGTTACCTTTCTTTTGGGCTTAGCAAAAGAAAGTAACCCGGCCGCGTCAGCGGACGGAAGCTCTGCTCTTGCCTGTGGCTTCTGAAGAAACAAGATCAAACGCCAAAAGCTTCCGCCACTAAAGCGGCGGGTAACTTTCTTTTGTCTAAAGCAACAAAAGTCCGTCTGGATTCCCTTCGGTCAAAGTCACCAAAGAAGTTGCTTTGTTTTGAATCACCAGCCCGCACGCGCGATGCCGACGCAGGGATCTACATACCGGACATCCCTGTCCCGACGAAAAACGGCGCGGATCCTTGGGCGCCGCCCTCCGGGTCTTCTATGGCCTTCGCTAGTGCGAGGCGACGCACAGCCACGGCAGAAGCAAAATCGTTACGGCAACGGCAGTTTTGACAGTGCCGTGCCGTTGCCATTGCTGCATAGGCTTGCGCGGGGCGTGGCGCCTGCACGAATCGAGCCAGAAACCCGGGTATTTCTGGCACGTTTGATGCCGGGAATATTTTCACCCGCGGCTAACGGCGCTGGGAGCAGCGTCCGATCGGACGCGTATCGCGTCCGCCCGCAATGCGGGAACGATCCACGAGGACGACGACATGAAACGCATCGCTGCGTTTGCGATGGTCGCGTTGCTTCCGCTTGTTTCAGCGCAGGCCGAACACCGCGAGTTCCGCGCAGTCCTGGAAGGCAGCCAGGAAGTTCCGCTGGTCTCCACCGGCGCCAGCGGCGGGTTCCGCGCCCGCATCGGCGACGGCGGCACGATCCACTACCAGCTCTCGTATTCCGGTCTCGAAGGCGACGTCACCCAGGCGCATATCCACGTGGGCCAGCGCAGCGTCAACGGCGGCATCGCCGTGTGGCTGTGCTCGAACCTGGCCAGCCCGCCGACGCCCGCGGGCGTACAACCGTGTCCGCCGCCACCGGCGACCATCCAGGGCGTGATCATGGCCGCCGACGTGGTCGGCCCGGCCGGCCAGGGCATCGCCGCCGGCGAGTTCGAGGAATTGTTGCGTGCGCTGCGCGGCGGCAACGCCTATGCGAACGTGCACACCAGCAAATTCCCGGGCGGCGAGGTGCGCAGCCAACTGGGTCATCGCCACAACGGCCACGACGATTGAGCGAGCGGTTCCAGCCCGGGCGCTTGCGCTGAGCTTCTCGGGCCAACCAGGAACGGTTAGCGGTTAGCAACCCCGTGCGGCACATGCCCCGCGGCGACGTGGTCGCGCGCCGACAGGATGTTGTGCTCGGAATCGTCGAAGAAGATGTCGGCGCCGAAAGCTTCCAGGAACGGCCCCTTGGGCCGGCCGCCGAGGAACAGCGCCTCGTCGAGACGGATGCCCCACTCGCGCAGGGTACGGATCACCCGCTCGTGCGCCGGCACCGAACGCGCGGTGACCAGGGCGGTGCGGATCGGCGCGTCCTGGCCGACCGGGAAGGCCTTCTGCAAGCGATGCAGGGCATCGAGGAAGCCGCGGAACGGGCCGCCGGAGAGCGGTTCGCCGGCATGGCTGCGCTCGTGCTCGGCGAACGCGGCCAGGCCGCCCTCGCGCGAGACCCGCTCGCCCTCGTCGTCGAAGATCACCGCGTCGCCGTCGAAGGCGATACGCAACTGGTCCGGGCGCAGATGCGGCGCCAGCCGCGACGGCGGAATCGCCGGCAACAAAGTCGCCGCGGCGACACCGGCAGCGAGCGCGGCGCTGACGTCTTCGGCATTGGCCGAGAGGAACAGATCGGCGCCGAACGGACGGATGTACGGAAACGGCGGCGCGCCGTTGCTGAACGCCGCACGCTTGATCGACAGGCCGTGATGGGCGATCGAATTGAAGATGCGCAGGCCGCTGTCGGCGGAGTTGCGCGAGATCAGGATCACCTCGACCCGCGGCGCCTCCGGCGGCGCGCCTTGGTTGAGCGCCAGCAATTTGCGCACCAGCGGAAAGGCGACGCCGGGACGCAGAAAGTCGTCCTCGTGCTCGCGCTGGAAGTCGGCGTAGGCGTCGATGCCCTCACGCTCGAACAGCGTATGGCTCTCTTCCATGTCGAACAGGGTGCGCGAGGAAATCGCGACGATCAACGGGTCGGCATCACGGTCAGGCATGCCGTCATTGTGCCCTGTCGCGCGCCACGCAGATAGGACGGACTGCCCCATGTCGGGCCCCGCCGGTCGTCGTGGGCGCAAGCGGAGCGCTCACGGCTGCGTATGGCCGGGCCCGCTTCGATGCCGTTTGAAGTTTGCTTCACAGGCGCTCGCGAGACTGGCCCTCCTTCATTCGCAGTCCTCGCCATGAACCTCCGATTCCCGTCTGTGCGCCAGTTGACCCTGGGCCTGCTGCTGGCGTGCTCCGGCACCGGCATCGCCCAAGCCGCCGACAAGGTCCTGATCGTGGTCAGCAGCGAAGGCCGCGACCAGGGCAAGACCCGGCCCGGCTATGAGATGGACGAGTTCGCCCAGGCCTATCTGATCTTCCGCGACAACGGCCTGGCGGTGGACGTCGCCAGCCCGCGCGGCGGCGCCGCCGAGGCCGACAAGTACGACCCGAAGCTCGCCTTCAATGCACGCCTGCTCGAAGAAGGCCACGGCCTGAACCAGTTGAACACGACCCTGGCCACCTCGGCCGCACGCGCCGAGGACTACGCCGCGGTCTACGTGGTCGGCGGCAAGGGCGCGATGTTCGATCTGCCCGACGACCCGGCACTGAAGAAACTGCTCGCCGAGGTGTACGAACGCGGCGGCGTGGTCGCCGCGGTCTGCCACGGCCCGGCCGCCTTGGTCGACGTGCGTCTCGACGATGGTTCCTATCTGGTCGCCGGCCGCGCCTTGACCGGTTTCAGCAACGAGGAAGAAGCGATCTTCGGCAAGCGCTGGGCCAGGCAGTTCCGCTTCCAGCTCGAAGACGCCCTGCGCGAACGCGGCGCACGCTGGCAGGAAGCGCCCTTGATGATGCCGGGGCTGGCTGTCGACGGCCGCTTGATCACCGGGCAGAACCCCTACTCCACTCCGGCCGTCGCCGAAGCCATCGTCGCCGCGCTCGGGCGCACGCCGGTCGCGCGCACGCCCTGGCGCGACGAACGCAGCCTGGCCCTGGTCGAGCGTTTGCTCGCCGGCGAGCGCGAGGCCGCGCACAAAGCGCTCGCCGACGAGCCGGACGCCTACCACGTGCAGTTGATCGGGTTGATCGGTTATTACCAGTTGCAGGCGCATCCCGAGCCGGCCCGCACCCGCGCCGCCCTGGCGATCATGCAGTTGGCGGCGCCGTACATGCCCGAACCGCAATTGCGCCTGGGCATGGCCGAAGCGCATTGGCGGCTCGGTGACGAAGCCCAGGCACGGGCCATGGTCGGCGAGGTGCTGGTCAGCCACCCGGACATGGCCGATGCTAAGCGCCTTCTCGAACGGATCGACGGCTGAGCGCTGATGCACGACCGCTTGCGCATCCTCGTGATCGAAGACCACCTGGCCCTGCGCGCGGCCATGGCGGCGATGTTCGAATCGCACGGCCACGCCGTCGATTTCGCCGCCGACGGCCGCACCGGCCTGCAGTTGGCCCTGAGCGATCCGCCCGACGTGTTGGTGCTCGACCTGACCCTGCCCGGCCTCGACGGCTTGCGCGTGTGCGCGGAACTGCGCGCACGCGCCGACCGCCACGTGCCGATCCTGATGCTGACCGCACGCGACGGCCTCGACGACAAATTGCGCGGTTTCGAGGCCGGCGCCGACGACTATCTGGTCAAGCCCTTCGCCGGCGAAGAATTGCTCGCGCGCTGTCTGGCCCTGTCGCGCCGGCATCGCGCGGGCGAGCCGCACGACCTGCGCATCGGCAGCTTGAGCATCGACCGCCGCAGCGGCGAAGTGCGGCGCCAAGGGCGCGCCCTGGAACTGCAGCACACCCCCTTGCGGATCCTGACCATCCTCGCCGAAGCCTGGCCGCGCACCCTGACCCGCAGCGAGCTGATCCAGCGCCTGTGGGGCGATGTGCCGCCGCAATCGGATCCGCTGCGTTCGCACCTGTATCTGTTGCGGCAGGCGCTGGACAAGCCGTTCGCGCGGCCGATGCTGCGCACCGTGCACGGCGTCGGCTTCAAGCTCGAAAGCGACGAGGACGCGACGCCGTGAGCGCCACGCCGAAACGACCGAAGCGGCGCCTGCGCAATCGCCTGATGCTCGCTTTCGCCGGCTTCGCCCTGTCGGTCGCGGCCTTGTTCGGGTTGTATGCGGTGGCCTTCATGTACGCGACCGAAGACGCCTTCTTCGAGTCGATGCTCGAACAGGAAGCCGAGGCGCAGTTGCGCCGGCACGCGCTCGACGGCGCTTGGGCCGAGCCGCAACAAGCCTTCATGCGCGTCTACCCGGACACGCAACATTTCCCCGCCGATCTGCTCGCCGCGCGCGAGTCCGAGCCCTGGCGTTCGGAATTCGCCGGCCGCGACGGCCGCCATTACCACGTCAAGGCGCTGCAGCCGCCGGCGCCGGCGCAAGGCGCCTGGCTGGTCGCCGAGGTCAGCCGGCAACTGGTGGTGCGGCCGATGCGCGACCGCATCCTGCAATGGCTGGGCTGGTCGGCGTTGGCCGTGGTCGGCCTGGCCTTGGCGCTCGGCGCCTGGCTGGCGCGGCGCAGCACCGCACCGCTGTCGCGCCTGGCCGCGCTGGTCGACAGCATGGCGCCGAACCGCTGGCCGCAACGCATCGCCGCGGGTTTTCCCGACGACGAGGTCGGCGTGCTCGCACGCGGCCTGGATGCGATGACCGAACGCACCCAGGCCTTCATCGAGCGTGAACAGGCCTTCACCCGCGATGCCAGCCACGAACTGCGCACGCCGCTGGCGGTGATCCGCAGCGCCGGCGAACGCCTGCTGGCCGAGCCTGCCCTGTCCGCGGCCGGCCGCGAGCATCTGCTGCACCTGCGCCAATCGGCCTGGCAACTCGAACAGACGGTAACGACCCTGCTGACCCTGGCGCGCGAGGCGCCGTCGGTGTTGCCAAATGCGCCGATCGCGCTGTTGCCGGTGTTGGAACAAGTGGTGATCGAACAAGCGGTCTGGCTCGACGGCAAGCCGGTCGAGGTCGAGGTCGACGTGCACGGCGAGACGCGCATCGATCTGCCGCAGCCGGTGCTGCATATCCTGTTGTCGAATCTGATCGGCAATGCCTTCGCCCACACCGAATCCGGCACGGTCGACATCGGCATCGCCGGCGGACGCTTGCGCATCGCCAACCGCGGCCATCCGATCCCGGCCGAACTGCGCGAACGCCTGCACGAGCCCTTCCGCAAACGCGAAGGCAGCGCCGGCCTCGGCCTGGGCCTGGCGATCGTGCAGCGCCTGTGCGAACGCTACCGGGTCGACCTGCGCCTCGACGAGGAGGCCGGGGCGATGGTGGTGAGCCTCGCCGTGGCGGGCGCTGCGGGTTCGCCCCAGGGCGCGCCGGGGACGGCGGAAGGCTCAGCCGTGCGCTCGGACTAGCCGCGCGACAGCGGCGCCGGCCGGCCGATTCCTGCGGTTTAGGGCCGGAATCGCCGCAGGCCTCGTTGCCGACCGCGGCGACAAGGTATCGTTCCGCACCGCCTCATCGTCCGGACGCCCGACATGTCCCCAACCGAAGTCCCTGCCCGCACCGCCACGCTCATGAACGGCGCCGCCGCGTCCCAGCTCGGCCATGCCTTGAAGTCGCGCCAGTTGGTGATGATGGGCCTGGGCAGCGCGATCGGCGCCGGCCTGTTCCTCGGTTCGGGGGTCGGCATCCGCAGCGCCGGGCCGGCGGTGTTGCTGTCGTATCTGATCGCCGGTGCGCTGGTCATCATCGTGATGCGCGCGCTCGGCGAAATGGCCGCGGCGCGGCCGACCAGCGGCGCGTTTTCGGTGTATGCCGCCGACGCCATGGGGCCGACCGCCGGCGCCACCCTCGGCTGGTTGTGGTGGGCGCAGTTGGTGATCGTGATCGCGGCCGAATCGGTCGGCGCCGCCGGCCTGCTCGCCACGGTCTGGCCGCAATTGCCGGTGGCCTTGATGTCGCTGGTGTTCATGTCGGTGTTCACCGGCGTCAACCTGCTCGGCGTACGCAACTTCGGTGAGTTCGAGTTCTGGTTCGCGATCCTCAAGGTCGCCGCGATCCTGGCGTTCATCGCCATCGGGATACTGCTGGTCTGCGGCCTGTTGCCCAACGTGCCCTCGCCGGGGCTGTCGAACTTCTTCGACCACGGCGGCTTCGCACCGAAGGGTTGGGCCGGCGTCGGCGCGGCCTTGCTGGTGGTGGTATTCGCCTTCGGCGGCACCGAGATCGTCGCGGTCGCCGCGGCCGAAACCCAGGACCCTGAGCGCAGCATCACCCACGCCATCCGCACCGTGGCCTGGCGCATCCTGGTGTTCTACATCGGCTCGCTCGCGGTGATCATCGCGGTGGTGCCGTGGACCAGCGAGTCGTTGAATTCGCCGTTCGCCGCGGTGCTGGAAGTCGCGCGCATCCCCGGCGCGGCGACCGCGATCACCCTGGTCGCGGTGGTCGCTTTGCTGTCGGCGCTCAACGCCAATCTCTACGGCGCCTCGCGCATGATTTATTCGCTGGCCGAACGCGGCGAAGCGCCGCGCGCGCTCGCCCACCTCAGCCGCAGCCGCGTGCCGACCGTCGCGGTGCTGGCCAGCGTGGCCTTCGGCTTCGTCGCCACCGCGCTGGAGCTGCTGTATCCCGACAAGGTGCTGCCGGCGCTGTTGAACGTGGTCGGCTCGACCTGTTTGCTGGTGTGGGCGCTGTCGCTGGTCTCGCAGCTGATCCTGCGCCGCCGCGCCGACCGCGCCGGCACGGTGCTGCCGTTCAAGATGTGGGCCTTCCCTTACGTGACCTGGGCCGGCCTGGCGATCCTCGGCCTGGTGTTCGTGCTGGCGCTGTCGATCGAAGGCCCGCGTCTGCAGTTGCTGTCGACGATCGCCCTGACCTTGCTCATCGCCGCGGCCAGCGAAGTCGCACGCCGGATGCGCAGCAAAACCGTTAGTGGCAATTGACGTTAATTATGCCATTTAAATAATTGATATTTAGAGTTATTTATCTGTAACTTAAAGCGGTTTCGAGCAGGGTCGACTATCGTTCGCCTACCGGAGGAGCGCGCAGCAAGAAGGAGCGCCGCAAACGATGAGCGCAGGCGAACACGGCATCGATCTGGTCGGCGCCTTGCTGTGGCGCCAAGGCCGCGTGCTGTTGGGCCTGCGCGCCGCGCACAAGCGGTTGGCGCCGAATTGCTGGGACATGCTCGGCGGTCACGTCGAGGCCGGCGAGACGCCCGAACAAGCCCTGTGGCGGGAGCTGAAGGAGGAAGCCGGCATCGGCCCGCCCGTGCTCGCTAGGCCCGACCAGCACGCCGCGGCGGCAGCCAGCGTGGTCGCCGAATTCGCCTGCGACGGCCTGGTACTGCGCATCTACCGCGTCGAAGCCTGGGACGGCGAACCCGAGGCGCGAGGCGACGAGCATCAAGGCCTGCAGTGGTTCGCAGCGGCGCAAGCGGCGGCCCTGCCCGACCTGGCCGATCCGCGCCTGCGCGAGGTTCTGCTGCGGCTGGGCTGAGCCCGCTCAGCCGCTGGTGAACTGCTCGATCAGCATGCGCTCTTCGAGGTTGTGCTCGGGATCGAACAGCAAAGTGACGGTGCGGTCGCGCGACTCGCGGATCATCACCTCGACTACGTCGCGCACCTCGTGCGAATCGGCGGTGGCGCTGACCGGACGCTTGTAGGGGTCGAGGACGCGGAAGCGGATCTCGGTGTCGGCCTTGAGCAAGGCGCCGCGCCAGCGCCGCGGCCGGAACGCCGCGATCGGGGTCAGGGCGATCACCGCCGAGCCCAAGGGCAGGATCGGGCCGTGGGCGGAGAAGTTATAGGCGGTGCTGCCGGCCGCGGTCGCGACCAGCACGCCGTCGCAGATCAATTCGTCGAGCCGGGTCTGGCCGTTGAGATCGATGCGGATGTGCGCGGCCTGGCGGGTCTGACGCAGCAACGACACCTCGTTATAGGCCAGCGAACCGAAGGTCGCGCCCGACTCGGTCTGGGCGACCATTTCCAGCGGACGCAGCACCGCCGGCTCGGCCGCCTCCAGGCGTGCGAACAGGTCCTCGCCGTTGTGCTGGTTCATCAGGAAACCGACGGTGCCGAGCTTCATCCCGTACACCGGTTTGCCGAGGCCGCCATGGCGATGCAGGGTCTGCAGCATGAAGCCGTCGCCGCCGAGCGCGACCAGGACATCGGCCGCATCCGGCTCGTGCTGGCCATGGCGTGCGACGAGATCGGCGAGCGCCCGCTGGGCCTCGTCGGTGTGACTGGCGAGGAAGGCGATGCGTTGCGTCGCGGTCATCGGCGGCTCCGGAAGGATGCCGTCAGCATAACCCGGAGGGCGTGGCGGAATTCTGTTGCGTGTCGCCGGATTTTGGGGATGGACGCTACCAGAACGGCAACCGCATTCCCTTCTCCCGTTTACGGGAGAAGGTGCCCGAAGGGCGGATGAGGGCCTCTTGTTTGGATGCTGCTGTCGATGCCCGGCTCGTGCGCCCTCACCCCAACCCCTCTCCCGTCAACGGGAGAGGGGCTCAGAACAACGGCAGGCTATGGGCGTCGGCCCTCGATCAGCCGCGCGCAGCCAACTGCGACAGGCGCTGCACCGCGACCGACGCGGTCGGATAGTCCAGCGACTTCTGCGCGGCCAGCTCGTTGAGCATGGCCAGGGTGAAACGCAGCGAGACGTCGTCGCGGCCGAGCCAATGGGCGATCTTGGCGTCGGCGTTGGCGCCCGGCATCGACAGCACCTGGCCGACCAGGATGCGCTGCTGCGCGCCCAGCTCTTCGCGCAGCACGCCGCGCGCGACCGCATGCCAGCGGCCATCGACGGTCAGTGCGTCGATCTGTTCCTGCAACCACGGCAGGCGCAGCGCTTCGCCGAGGCGGAAGTGGACCTTGGCCACCTCGACCGGCTTGAGCTTGCGCTCGCGCGCCAGTTCGATGATGTCGCAGCTCGGTTCCAGGTACGGCAGCGCCGCCAGCTGGGCGGCCAGCGCTTCCGGCACGCCCTTGGCCTTCCAGTCGGCGAACGCGGCATCGTGCGCCGGACGCTGGCCGTCGCCGAGGATGCCGTGGCCGGCGCGGATGTTCTTGAAGCCGTCGTGGTAGCGCTCGACCGCGGTGGTGATGTCGGGGATCGTACCCGGACGCGACAGCAGCCAACGCGTGAACGAGCGCTGCAGGTTCCAGATCACCTGCAAGGCGTCGATCTGGGTCGACTCGGCCACCTTGCCGTCGAGCGCGTCGATCTGCGCCCACAAATCGCGCGCGTCGAGGGTCTCGCGGGTGATGGTGAAGGCCTTGGCGACCTCGCCCGGGGTGCGGCCGCTGTCTTCCTGCATGCGCAGCAGGAAGGTCGCGCCCATCCGGTTGATGGTCGAGTTGGTCACCGCGGTGGCGATGATTTCGCGCTTCAGGCGGTGGTTCTCCATCGCCTTGGCGTACTTGGTCTGCAGCGGCTGCGGGAAGTAACGCACCAGTTCCTTCGACAGGTACGGGTCTTCCGGCACGTCCGAGTCGAGCATCTGCTGGAATGCGACCAGCTTGGAGTACGACAGCAGCACCGACAGTTCCGGACGGGTCAGGCCCTGGCCGCGCGCCTTGCGCTCGGAGATCTCGGCGTCCGACGGCAGGAACTCGATCTGGCGATCGAGCAGGCCCTGCGCTTCGAGGGTGCGGATGAAGTGCTGCTTCGAGCCCAGGCGGGTCTGGCTCATCCGCTCCATCAGGCTGATCGCCTGGTTCTGGCGGTAGTTGTCGTTGAGCACCAGCTCGGCGACCTCGTCGGTCATCGAGGCGAGCAGCTTGTTGCGGTCCGGCAGGCTCAGCTTCTTCGCCTGCACCTGGCCGTTGAGCAGGATCTTGATGTTGACCTCGTGATCCGAGGTGTCCACGCCGGCCGAGTTGTCGATGAAGTCGGTGTTGAGCAGCACGCCGTGCTGAGCCGCCTCGATGCGGCCGAGCTGGGTCAGGCCGAGATTGCCGCCCTCGCCCACCACCTTGCAGCGCAGGTCGCGGCCGTCGACGCGCAGACCGTTGTTGGCGCGGTCGCCGACGTCGCTGTTGGTCTCGCCGCTGAACTTGACGTAGGTGCCGATGCCGCCGTTCCACAGCAGATCGACCGGCGACTTCAGGATCGCACTCATCAGCTCGACCGGGCTCATCGCGGCGATGCCGGCATCGATGCCGAGTGCGGCCTTGATCTCCGGCGACAGCGGGATCGACTTGGCCGAACGCGGGTACACGCCGCCGCCCTTGCTGATCAGCTTCTTGTCGTAGTCGTCCCAGCTCGAGCGCGGCAGCTTGAACATGCGCTCGCGTTCCTTGAACGTCTTCGCCGCGTCCGGGTTCGGGTCGAGGAAGATGTGGCGGTGGTCGAACGCGGCGATCAGGCGGATGTGCTCGGACAGCAGCATGCCGTTGCCGAACACGTCGCCGGACATATCGCCGATGCCGACCGCGGTGAAGTCCTGGGTCTGGCTGTCGCGGCCCATCGCGCGGAAGTGGCGCTTGACCGACTCCCACGCGCCCTTGGCGGTGATGCCCATGCCCTTGTGGTCGTAACCGACCGAACCGCCCGAGGCGAAGGCGTCGTCGAGCCAGAACTTGTGCTCGGCGGCGATGCCGTTGGCGATGTCGGAGAAGGTCGCGGTGCCCTTGTCGGCGGCGACCACCAGGTAGGGATCGTCCTGGTCGTGACGCACCACGTCGCGCGGCGCGACGATCTTGCCGTCGACGATGTTGTCGGTGATGTCGAGCAGGCCGTTGATGAACATCTTGTAGCAGGCGATGCCTTCGGCGAGCACGGCGTCGCGGTCGCCGCCGGCCGGCGGACGCTTGGCGAAGAAGCCGCCCTTCGAGCCGACCGGCACGATCACGGTGTTCTTGACCATCTGCGCCTTGACCAGGCCCAGCACCTCGGTGCGGAAGTCTTCGCGACGGTCCGACCAGCGCAGGCCGCCGCGGGCGACCGGGCCGAAGCGCAGGTGCACGCCTTCCACGCGCGGGCCGTAGACGAAAATTTCGCGGTACGGGCGCGGCTTGGGCAGGTCCGGCACCTGCGCCGAATCGAACTTGTAGCTGACGTAGCCGCGATCGGCGCCGTCGGCGGCGCGCTGGTAGTAGCTGGTGCGCAGGGTCGCGTTGATCACGCCGATGAAGCTGCGCAGGATGCGGTCTTCGTCGAGGCTGGAGACGCGGTCGAGCAGCGCCTTGATCGCATCGACCGTGGCCTTGGCCTGCTCGTCGCGCTTGCCGTTGCGCGCATCGATGACCGGCTTGACCGCGGCCATGACCGCGGCGTCGCCGCCCGACAGGGCGTGCAACTGCTGGACCAGCAGGTCCTGGCCGGCCTTGATCTCGGCCTTGCTCTCCTTGCCGGTGCAGGGGTCGAAGCGGGCCTCGAACAATTCCACCAGCAGGCGCGCGAGCAGCGGATAACGCGAGAAGGTTTCCTCGACGTAGCTCTGCGAGAACGGCACGCCGACCTGCAGCAGGTACTTGCAGTAGGCGCGCAGCATCGCGACCTGGCGCCAGGACAGGTTGGCGGTGAGGATCAGGCGGTTGAAGCCGTCGTTCTCGGCGTTGCCGCGCCAGATCTGCGCGAACGCGTCCTCGAAGTTCTCGTCGAGGCTGTCGATGTCGATGTCGTTGTTGGCGGTCTCGACCTCGAAGTCCTGGATGTAGACCGGCTGCTCGTCGACGCGCAGGCGGTAGGGGTGCTCGGAGATCACCCGCAGGCCCATGTTCTCCATCATCGGCAGCGCGTCCGACAGCGGAATGTCGTCGAGCTGGCGGTAGAACTTGAAGCGCAGGCCGCCCTCGCCCTGGCGCGTGCGGCACAGGCTCAGGCGCAGATCGTCCGGACCGGTCAGCGCGGCCAGGTGGGCGATGTCCTGGGCGGCGACGCCGGCCGAGACTTCCTCGATATAGCCCGCCGGCAAGGCGCGGCCGTAGCGGTTGGCCAGGGCCAGGCCCTGCTGCTCGCCGTGGCGCTGGACCAGCGCGTCGCGCAGTTCGTCCTGGCGGTTGCGCACGATCTCGGTCAGTTCGGCCTCGATCGCGACGTGGTCGATCTGAATCGCTTCGCCCGACTTCGGCCGCACGATCACGTGCATCTGCGCCAGCGGCGATTCGCCGATGTGCACGGTGGTGTCGATGTATTCGCCGTGCAGGCGGCGCTTGAGCATCGCCTCCACGCGCAGGCGCACGTCGGTGTTGAAGCGGTCGCGCGGGATGTAGACCAGGCCCGAGAAGAAGCGGCCGTAGCGGTCGCGGCGCAGGAACATCTTGCTGCGCACGCGCTCCTGCAGGCCGAGGATGCCCGAGGTGGTCTTGAACAGTTCCTCTTCGCTCGACTGGAACAGCTCGTCGCGCGGCAGGGTTTCCAGGACGTGGCGCAGGGCCTTGCCGCTGTGGCTGTCCGGGGCCAGGCCCGACTGCTCCATCACATAGGCATGGCGCTGGCGCACCAGCGGGATGTCCCAGGGACGGCGGTTGTAGGCGCTAGAGGTGTACAGGCCGAGGAAGCGCTTCTCGGCGACCGGACGACCCTTGTCGTCGAAGCTCAGCACGCCGATGTAGTCCATGTAGCCCGGACGATGCACGGTCGAGCGCGCATTGGTCTTGGTCAGGATCAGCGCATCGACCGAACCCGACTGCGGGATGTAGTGCGCGGCCAGCGAGGTCAGCGGACGCGGCTTGCCGGCGTCCTTGCCGCGCAGCAGGCCCAGGCCGCTGCCCTTGATCGCGCTGAGCACGTCCTGGCCGTCGTGCTTGATCACCTCGTACTCGCGGTAGCCTAGGAAGGTGAAGTGATTCTCGGCGGCCCAGTGCAGGAAGGCCTGCGCCTCGCGCTTGCCGTCTTCGTTGACCGGCATGCGCTCGCCGATCATGCCGTCGGCGACCTCGTTCATCTTGTCGCGCATCTGCGACCAGTCGCGGACGATCGCGCGCACGTCGGCAAGCACGGTTTCCAGCGCCTTCTTGGCCGAGACCATCGACTCATTGGTCAGGCGGTCGATTTCCAGGTGCATCAACGACTCGGGCACGCCCTGCCCGACCGAGACCAGCTTGCCGGCCTTGTCGCGCAGGAAGGTCACCACCGGATGGCCGAGCACGTGCACGCCGATGCCCTGGTCGGCCAGCGCCATGGTCACCGAATCGACCAGGAACGGCATGTCGTCGTTGGCGATCTGCAGCACCGTATGCGCCGATTCCCAGCCGTGCGTCTTCAGGGTCGGGTTGAACAGGCGCACCAGCGCCGAACCCGGCTTGCGGTCGCGTGCGTAGTCGAGGAAATCGGTCGCCAGCGCGGCCCAGCCGTCGGCCTGGTGCTGCGGCAGCTCGTCCAGGCTCATGCGCTTGTAGAACGCCTTGGCGAACGCCTCGGCCTCCGCGTGGCGCGCCTTCGGCAGGCGCTTGCGCATCGCGGCGACGATCGGCTCAAGCGAGACGCTGGCGCTCTGCGCCTCGACCTGCGCAACGCTCTTGGCGGCGGGCTTGGCGGTGACCGATTTGGCCGTGGCGCTCTTCGCGGCCGCGGGCTGGGTCGTAGCAGGCTTGCTTGCGGCAGGCTTCGCGGCGACGGTCTTGGCGGCGGGCTTGCCCGCTTTCTTGGCCGAGGCTGGTTTGGCGGGTTCCTGCTTGGACGCGGCTTTGGGTTTGTTGCTCATGGGAACTCTGAGGTCCGGATGGAATGAGGCCCACGCTTTCGCGCGGGCCAAGAGAAGTGGTTAGTGCTTGCGGTTCGAGGCTTGCAGGGCGGCAATGGACGCGGCGCCGTAATCGAGCGACGCGCCCACGCGGCCACGCGCCATCGGGCGCGGACCGTGCACGGCGAGGCCGTTCGAAGCGCGCGAGCCCATGCCGCCGTCCTCAGGACAGGCGGTGGGCCGTGACGAGCCGAAACGTTTCATCGTCTGTCGCTTCAGCGCAGACCGGTTTCGTTGCGGGCGATGACCAGGCGCTGGATCTCGCTGGTGCCTTCGTAGATCTCGGTGATCTTGGCGTCGCGGAAATAACGCTCCAACGGCATTTCCTTGGAATAGCCCATGCCGCCGTGGATCTGCACGGCCTGGTGGGCGATCCACATCGCCGCTTCCGATGCGGTGAGCTTGGCGATGGCGGCCTCGTTGCTGAAGCGGCCGCCGTGCTTGTCGGTCTCGGCCTTCTTCCAGGCCGCGCGCAAGGTCAGCAGCAGGGCCGCGTCGAGCTTGCACTTCATGTCGGCGATCTTGGCCTGGGTCATCTGGAAGGCGCCGATCGGCTGGCCGAAGGCCTTGCGCTCGCGCACGTAGGTCAGGGTGGCCTCGTAGGCGGCGCGGGCGATGCCGATGGCCTGGCTGGCGATGCCGATGCGGCCGGCGTCGAGCACGCCCATGGCGATCTTGAAACCGTGGCCTTCTTCGCCGAGCACGTCGTCCGGCGCGGCGACGTAGTCCTCGAACTCGATCTCGCAGGTGGCCGAGGCGCGGATGCCGAGCTTGGGCTCGGTCTTGCCGCGGTGGAAACCCGGCTTGGAGGTATCGATCATGAACGCGGTGATGCCGCGCGCGCCCTTGTCCGGGTCGGTCATCGCGAACAGCACGATGTACTTGGCGACCGGGCCGGAGGTGATCCAGCTCTTCTTGCCGTTGATGACGAAGCTGCCGTCGGCCTGCTTGACCGCCTTGCAGCGCATCGCCGTGGCGTCCGAGCCCGACTGCGGCTCGGTCAGGGCGAAGGCGCCGATCTCGCGGCCCTCGGCGATCGCGCGCACGTAGAGCTGCTTCTGCGCCTCGGTGCCGAACTTGAGAATGCCGTTGCAGAACAGCGAATTATTGACCGACACGATGGTCGAATGGGCGGCGTCGCCGGCGGCGATCTCGACCATGGCCAGCACGTAGGAGATCGGGTCCATGCCCGCGCCGCCGTACTCGGCCGGCACTTCGATGCCCATCAGGCCGTTCTCGCCGAGGGTGCGGATGTTCTCGAGCGGGAACTCGCCGGTCTGGTCGTGGTGCTCGGCGCTGGGAGCAATCTTTTCCTGGGCGATACGTCGCGCCACGTCCTGGATCATCAACTGCTCTTCGGTAAAGCCAAAATCCACGTCGGCACCTCTGCTGGTTTGAGCACTGCGGCCGGGGCGCGCGGCAGCCCGTAGGCGGCGCCGTCGTCGATCCCCGACCGGCGCGATGGTTCTGCGTCCTGGTCCGCGGCCGGTCGATGGCCGCGAATGCGAATTGTAGCCGCGCGCGCCGAATAACCCCACCCATGCGCCTGCCCCGCCCCTGCGCCAGGGTTTGCGCCGCGAGGCGTCTGCGCGGCCACGGCCGGGCCGGCCCCGACTTGACCTGCAAGCCCCTCCGGGAACACACTTATCTCTATATCGCGATACGTTGATAGAACACGAGAATGGAGAATCGGGAATCGTCCTAGTGACTGTCCCGTTGCCCACCTTCGATTCCCCATTCCCGATTCCCTATTCCCAAGGTTGCCCTATGGATCTCGAAGGCTGGTCGTCCCGCTTGAAGGTGTTCGCCGACGCCACCCGTGTGCGTCTGCTCGCTCTGCTCGAGGGCGAGGAGCTGACCGTGGCCGAGCTGTCGGCGATCACCCGCCTGGCCCAGCCGCGCGTGTCGACCCATTTGTCCAAGCTCAAGGAAGCCGGGCTGGTGCGCGACCGCCGCGCCGGCGTGTCGGCCTATTACCGCTTCGACGATGGCGCCCTCGACCAGGCCCAGCGCGCGCTGTGGCAGACCCTCAGCACCGGCAGCGACGACCCCTTGCTGCGCCAGGACGCCGAGCGCGTGGCCGCGGTGCTGGCGATGCGCGCCTCCGACCAGAACTGGGCCGACTCGGTCGCCGGCGACATGGAACGCCACTACTCGCCGGGCCGCACCTGGGAAGCCCTGGCACGCTCGGCCCTGCCCCTGCTGCAACCCGGCGACGTGCTCGACATAGCCTCCGGCGACGGCGTGCTGGCCGAACTGCTGGCGCCGCACTCCAACCGCTACGTCTGCCTCGACGCCAGCACCAAGGTCGTCGCCGCCGCCTCCGAACGCCTGCGCAAGCTGCGCAACGTCGAGGTGCGCGAAGGCGACATGCACGCGCTGCCGTTCGAGGCCGACACCTTCGACCTGGTGGTGCTGATGCATGCGCTGACCTATGCCGAACACCCGGCCCAGGCCGTCGCCGAAGCCGCGCGCGTGCTGCGCCCCGGCGGCCGCCTGCTGCTGACCAGCCTGGCCAGCCACGAACACCGCGGCGCGGTCGAGGCCTTCGGCCACGTCAACCTGGGTTTCGCCGAGAAGGACCTGCAGAAGTTCGCCGCCAAGGCCGGCTTCGACATCGTCAGCTGCGAAACCGTGACCCGCGAACGCCGCCCGCCGCATTTCGAAGTCATCGCCCTGATGGCGCGCAAACCCGCCGCCGAACCGGCGCGCAAGCCGGCGAAGAAATAACGAGGCCCTGCCGATGGAAACCCTGCCCTGGCTCAACCCCGAACGCGCGCGCACGCTGCTGCGCGGCCTGGACGAACGCATCCTGATCATGGACGGCGCGATGGGCACGATGATCCAGCAGCACGAATTGCAGGAAGCCGACTACCGCGGCGAGCGCTTCGCCGAAGGCTACGACCGGCTGTACGCGGGCGGCCAGGACGGCGAGACCGAGCACGTCCATGGCGATGCCTGCGGCTGCTCGCGCGACCAGCGCGGCAACAACGACCTGTTGACCCTGACCCGGCCCGACATCATCGGCGGCATCCACGCCGAGTACCTGGCCGCCGGCGCCGACCTGATCGAGACCAACACCTTCAACTCGACCACGATCTCGCTGGCCGACTACGGCCTGGAGCACTTGGCGCGCGAGCTCAACGAGGAAGGCGCGCGCCTGGCCCGCCAGGCCTGCGACGAGGCCGAAGCGCGCGACCCTTCCAAGCCGCGCTACGTCATCGGCGTGCTCGGCCCGACCAGCCGCACCGCCTCGCTGAGCCCGGACGTGAACCAGCCCGGCTACCGCGCGATCACCTTCGACGAGTTGCGCATCGCCTACCGCGAGGCCACCGACGGCCTGATCGACGGCGGCGCCGACGTGATCATGGTCGAGACCATCTTCGACACACTCAACGCCAAGGCCGCATTGTTCGCGGTCGAGGAAGCCTTCGACGCGCGCGGCGCGCGCCTGCCGATCATGATCTCCGGCACCATCACCGACGCCTCCGGCCGCACCCTTTCGGGGCAGACCGCCGAGGCCTTCTGGTACTCGGTGCGCCACGTCCAGCCGACCGCGATCGGGCTGAACTGCGCGCTCGGCGCCAAGGACCTGCGCGTGCACATCGACGTGCTGGCGCAGATCGCCGATTCCCACATCAGCACCCACCCGAACGCCGGCCTGCCGAACGCCTTCGGCGGTTACGACGAAACCCCGGAGGACATGGCGGCGGTGCTCGGCGAGTTCGCCCGCGCCGGCCTGCTCAACCTGGTCGGCGGCTGCTGCGGCACGACCCCGGCGCACATCGCCGCGATCGCCGCGGTGGTCGAGGGCGTCGAGCCGCGGCGTCCGCTGCAACTGGTAGAGGCGGCATGACCTCCGCTTCGGCACTCCTGTCTTCCACCGCGCGCGGCCTGCATCCGCATCTTTCGCACACCCCAGCGATCACGACCCCCACGCCATGACCGCCCTCCCCCGCCAGACCCGCCTCAGCGGCCTCGAACCGCTGCAGATCACGCCCGAAAGCAATTTCGTCAACGTCGGCGAACGCACCAACGTCACCGGCAGCGCGCAGTTCCGCAAGCTGATCACCGAAGCCCGCTACGACGAGGCCGTGGTGGTCGCGCGCCAACAGGTCGAGAACGGCGCGCAGGTGCTCGACGTCAACATGGACGAGGGCTTGCTCGATTCCGAGCAGGCCATGGTCACCTACCTCAACCTGATCGCGGCCGAGCCCGACATCGCCCGCATCCCGGTGATGGTCGACAGCTCCAAGTGGACGGTCATCGAGGCCGGGCTGAAATGCCTGCAGGGCAAGGGCATCGTCAATTCCATCTCGATGAAGGAAGGCGAAGCCGAGTTCCTGCGCCAGGCCCGCCTGGTCCGCCGCTACGGCGCCGCGGTGGTGGTGATGGCCTTCGACGAGGTCGGCCAGGCCGACACCATCGATCGCAAGGTCGAGATCTGCTCGCGCGCCTACAAGCTGCTGACCGAACGCATCGGCTTCCCGCCCGAGGACATCATCTTCGACCCGAACGTGTTCGCGGTCGCGACCGGCATCGAGGAACACAACAACTACGCCGTCGATTTCATCGAGGCCACGCGCGAGCTCAAGCGCCGTTTCCCCTACAGCCACATCTCCGGCGGCGTCTCCAACGTCTCGTTCTCGTTCCGCGGCAACGAGGCGGTGCGCCAGGCCATCCACACCGTGTTCCTGTACCACGCCATCAAGGCCGGCATGGACATGGGCATCGTCAACGCCGGCGGCCTGCCGCTGTACGACGACCTCGACAACGAGTTGCGCGAAGCGGTCGAGGACGTGGTGCTGAACCGCCGCGACGACAGCACCGAGCGCCTGTTGACCCTGGCCGAGCGCTACAAGGGCAAGAAAGGCGAGAAGAAGGTCGAGGACCTGGCCTGGCGCGACAAGCCGGTGCGCGACCGCCTCAGCCACTCGCTGGTGCACGGCATCGACCAGTGGATCGAAGAGGACGCCGAAGCCGCGCGCGCCGAGTCCACGCGTCCGCTCGACGTGATCGAAGGCCCGCTGATGGCCGGCATGAACGTGGTCGGCGACCTGTTCGGCGCCGGCAAGATGTTCCTGCCGCAGGTGGTGAAGTCGGCGCGGGTCATGAAGAAGGCCGTGGCCTATCTGCTGCCCTACATCGAAGCCGAGAAACTGCGCACCGGCGACGCCGGCAAATCCAACGGCAAGATCGTCATGGCCACGGTCAAGGGCGACGTCCACGACATCGGCAAGAACATTGTCGGCGTGGTCCTGGCCTGCAACAACTTCGACGTGGTCGACCTCGGCGTGATGGTGCCCGCGCAGACCATCCTCGACCGCGCCAAGGCCGAAAACGCCGACCTGATCGGCCTGTCCGGCCTGATCACGCCCTCGCTCGAGGAAATGAGCCACGTCGCCCGCGAAATGCAGCGCCAGGGCTTCACCATGCCGCTGTTGATCGGCGGCGCGACCACTTCGCGCGCGCACACCGCGCTCAAGATCGACCCGCACTACAAGTCGCCGACGATTTGGGTCAAGGACGCCTCGCGCGCGGTCGGCGTGGCGCAGTCGTTGATCTCGATCGAACTGCGCGAGCCCTTCGTCGCCGCCAACGCCTCCGACTACGCCGAGATCCGCGAGCGCCACCGCAACCGCGGCGACGGCAAGCGCCTGGTCTCGCTGGAGAAGGCCCGCGGCCAGCGCTTCAACGGCAACTGGAGCGAGTACGAACCGCCGGCGCCGCTGCAGCCGGGCCTGCACGTGTTCGACGACTACCCGCTCGACGAGCTGGTCGAGTACATCGACTGGACCCCGTTCTTCAACACCTGGGAACTGGCCGGGCGCTACCCGGCGATCCTGACCGACGAAATCGTCGGCACCCAGGCCAGCGAGCTCTACCGCGACGCGCGCGCCATGCTCAAGCAGATGGTCGCCGAGAAATGGGTGCAGGCCAAAGCGGTGTTCGGCCTGTGGCCGGCGAACTCGGTCGGCGACGACGTCGAGGTGCAAGTTCCCGGCGAAGGCAAGAGCGAGACCGTGCGCCTGCACTTCCTGCGCCAGCAGGTCGACAAGCCGGTCGACCGGCCCGACCTGTGCCTGGCCGATTTCGTCGCGCCGAAGGACTCCGGCCGGCAGGACTGGATCGGCGGCTTCGCGGTGACGTCGGGCATCGGCATCGAGCCGCACGTCGCCCGCTTCGAGGCCGATCACGACGACTACAACGCGATCATGCTCAAGGCCCTGGCCGACCGCTTCGCCGAGGCCTTGGCCGAGCGCATGCACCAGCGCGTACGCAAGGAGTTCTGGGGTTACGCCGCCGACGAGACGCTCGATAACGAGGCCCTGATCGACGAAGGCTACCGCGGCATCCGCCCTGCGCCCGGCTACCCGGCCTGCCCCGAGCACAGCGAGAAGAGCACCTTGTTCCGCATGCTCGACGCGACCCGCCACACCACCCTGGAGCTGACCGAGAGCTTCGCCATGTACCCGACCGCGGCGGTCTCGGGCTTGTACTTCAGCCACCCCGACAGCCAGTACTTCGTGGTCGGCCGGGTCTCCAAGGAACAGGTCGAGGACTACGCCCGCCGCAAGGGCGCGACCTTGGCGCAAGCCGAACGCTGGTTGGCCTCGAATCTGGATTACGATCCCGAGTAACACGGACGGGCGGCGCACCGCCGCCCCCTCCAGGGACTGGTCAACACGAGCGTGCACGGATGAGCGAGATCCTGATACCCGGCGGCGGCTACGGCATCGAGGCGGCGGCCGACCGCGCCGGCGACGCGCTCGGCAACGCCGCCTTCATCGAAAAACACGCAGCCCCGGGCCGCATCGGCCTGTGCGGCGGGCGCGACTGGATCAACAAACTGATCCGCAAGGCGCAATCGCCCTTGACCGAAGACGGTCATCGCAGCCTGTGGTCGCACGCCTTCGTCTTCAGCGAACGCCGCATCGACGGGCAATGGTGGGTGATCGAGTCCGACCTCGACCTGCGCTACAAGCAGATCCGCCTGGGCGTGCAGGAGAACCGCGTCGACCGTTACTACGACGCCGACGCGTTTCCGAACATCGCCATCCTCGATTTCGACCTGAGCCCGGAACAGGTCCACAAGATCCAGGTCGCCGGCCTCGACCTGCTGTCGGGCCTGTCGAGCTATTCGATCAGCGAACTGGTCGGCACCCTGATGGCGATGCACAGCCGCCGTCTGCGCCGACGTAGCAACCTGCTGGCCAAGGAAGGCGCGCTGTACTGCTCGGCGCTGGTCCAGCATTGCTACCACGCCGCCGGCATCGAATTCCTGCCCGGCGTGCCCGGCAAGAACATCGCCCCGCACGACATCGACGAGTCGCCGCTGCCGCACCGCACCCATCGCATCATCCGCGACCTGGGCGTATCGACGATCCGCGAGCTGGGTCACAAGTCGAAACACTGGCTGAGCAGCGCACTCGATTCGGACTGACGCGTCCGCGAGCGTGCCGCGATGCAACACCGGTACGCATGACGCAGGCGCCGTCCGCGACCGAACATGGTGGGAGGCGTTCGTGCTGCCGGGTACCTCTCCCGGGAACGGCCGATCCGATACGGGTCGCAAACGCGACTTGCGCCGCTATCGCACTTCAATACGCAATGGTATGGTGACGTCGTCCTGGCCCGGCCGCGCCGTTTCGTCGCGACCTGCGCCCGACCCGCCCACGGATCGCCATGCACGACCTGCTGCTGTTCTCCCACGCCAACGGATTCCCGGCTCCGGTCTATCGGGTGATGCTCGCTGCCCTGGCCGAGCGCTTCCATGTCGTCCGGCCCGAACGCATCGGCCACGACCCGCGTTACCCGGTCACCCCGGATTGGCCGCATCTGGTCGAGGAACTGGTCGCACGCGCTGAAAACGCCGCCGGCAACGCGCGCCGGATCTGGCTGGTCGGCCACTCGCTCGGCGGCTACCTGAGCCTGCTCGCGGCGCATCGGCTGGCCGATTCGGCTCTGGCCGGGCGCGTCGCCGGCGTGGTCATGCTGGATTCGCCCTTGATCGCCGGCTGGCGCGCGCGCCTGGTCTCGATCGGCCGCCGCACCGGCCTGGACAATCTGCTGATGCCGATGCGCGCGACCTTGCAGCGCCGCCGGCTCTGGCCCGACCGCGCCGCGGTGCGCGAACACTTCCTGGCCAAACCCGCGTTCGCCTGCTGGGACGAGCGCGTGCTCGACGATTACGTCGAACATGGCACCCGCGCGGCCGCCGACGGCAGCCGCGAACTCGCGTTCGAGCGCGAGATCGAGTACCGGATCTATCACACCCTGCCGACCACCGCGCTCAGCGGCCTAGCGCCGTCGGTGCGCGTGCCGGTCGGCTTTCTTGCCGGCACGCGTTCGCGCGAATTGCGCAACGCCGGTTCCGCGCCGACCCACCGACTGGTCGGCGAACGCTGGCGCTGGATCGAGGGCGGCCACCTGTTCCCGATGGAACGGCCGCTGGACACCGCGCAGGCGATCGCGGCGATGATCGAGGGGATGCGGCCGGCCGTTGCCGACGAGGAACCGGCGACTTGGGCTGCTGCCGTCAACGGTTGAGGTCGTGTTGCGGCGTGCTGTCGCAGGGGTAGGAGCGGCGCGAGCCGCGGCCGCTGGACGCGCAGAGGCAACAACGCCGATACGCTCTATCGAAGCGCCGCCCTGTCGCGAGGGTAGGAGCGGCGCGAGCCGCGACAACGCTGGGTCGGTCTTGCGGCGCTTCTTCAAGCAAGATCAAACGATAAAAAGCTTCCGCCACTAAAGCGGCGGGTTACTTTCTTTTGCTAAGCCCAAAAGTCCGTCTGGATTCCCTTCGGTCAAAGCTAACCAAAGGGAGGGCTCTCCTTGCAGAGGCACAGGCCACGAGTTCGAAGCTCGCGCCGGGATTTTTCGATAAGACGTCCTTGTCTTATCGGGTCATTCCATTTAAAGCCGGCCGCACGTCCTGTGCGCCGCCCTCCGGGTCTCCAGGTGTTCTCGTGAGCTCGGTACTGCGCCAAGCTCTCCATAGCAACAGCAACAGGAGCGGCTGCTGTGCTCTTAGGGTAGGAGCGGCGCAAGCCGCGACCGCGCAGCTACGATTACCCGCGCCGGCCGCCGTAGATTCGCGGTCGCGGCTTGTGACCGAAGGAAATCCAGTAGGACGCCGCTCCTACCCCTCAAGCCGCTACGCGCCGTGGCCATGGCCATGGCCATGGCCATAAAGATTTTGCTGTTGCCGTGCGCCGATTCGTACTAGCGAAGGCAATCGAAGACCCGGAGGGCGGCGCGCAAGGATGCGCGCCGTTTTTCATCGGGACAGGGATGTCCCGTATGAAAAATCCCTGCGTCGGCATCGCTCGTGCGGGCCTGTGATTCAAAACAAAGCATTTTTCTTTGGTTACCTTTCTTTTGTTGCTTTAGACAAAAGAAAGTAACCCGCCGCTTTAGTGGCGGAAGCTCTTAGCGTTTGATCTTGGTATTGCTTGATGGATGCGCCGCAAGACCGAAACACTGCGGTCGCGGCTCGCGCCGCTCCTACCCCTGCGAAAGCTTGTCGCTTCGATGGACGTCATCGGCATTGCGCTCTCTGCGCGTCCCGTGGTCGCGGCTTGTGACCGAAGGAAATCCAGTAGGACACCGCTCCTACCCTCGCGGTACGACGCCGTTCCAATGAGCGGCGTCGGCGCTGCTGCCACTGCGCGTCCCGTGGTCGCGGCTCACGCCGCTCCTACACCAGACTGCGGAACGCGACGAAGCGAGATTAAAGGACCACGGCGGCGCAAGACGCGCCGCCCACGATCACCAGACCAGATCGTCCGGCACCTGATACAACGGATCGGCGTAAGGATCGTCCTCGGCCGGCGCATTCGGATCGACCTTCAGCGCGACCGCGGGCGCGAAGATCGCCTCAGCCTGCTCCAGCATCGCCGCGGTCACCAGTACGTAGCGACCCTCGAGCTGGACCACGCCGAGTTCGCCGGCGTTGAGCTGCTTGAGTTGCGCTTCGGTGACGTAGACGCGCTTGATCTTGCCGCCGTACGGGAAGTGACGGGCGATCTCGGCATCGGGCGCGTTCAGCGCCTGGTCCTTGAGCGCTTCGGCGAGCTTGGCGCGGGCTTCGCGGCGCAGGCGCGCCTCTTCCTGCTTGGCCTGCTCGGCGGCGATGCGTTCGTCTTTCTCGCGCTGCGCGCGGATCGCATAGGCCTTGGCCAGATCGATGTCTTCGCGCGTGCGCGGCTTGCCCTGCCCCGGTCGGCCCGAGCCCTGATTGGCGCCAGGGCGGCCCTGGCCGGGCTTGCCGGCGCCTGGACGCTGGCCCTGCGGCCGGTTGGCATTCGGGCGGTCCGAGCCGGGTTTGTCGGCACCGGGCCGTTCGCCGTGCGGTCGTGCGCCGCGCTCGCCGGGTTTGCGCGCATCGTGACGCGCGGCGCCGGAACGCTCGCCGGGCTTGCCGCCGCGCTTGGGGTCGCCGCTGCGTTCGGAGCGTTCCGGACGTTCGGGTTTGGGAGCCGGCTTGAAGCCCAGGCCCAGCAGTTGATCGCGAAGAGTGTCGCTCATGATCCGGTATCAGTAATGCGGCGGGGGTGGTTCGCCGGCGGCGTCGCCGCCGGTGAGCGGCGTGGCCGCCATGGCACTGCGCAATTGCTTGATTTCATCGAGCGCGCGGTACATGAGCAGCGAATTGCGTGCTTCCTCGCTGCGTGCCGCGGCGAGTGCGTCGCTGAGTTCATTGAGCGCATGCTCCTGGAACGCTACGCGCGTTTCCAGATCGATCAGGCGTTGCTCGAGTTCGGAAGTCACAGGCGGTAATCCATGCGTGCCGACGGCTCAATCGCCGTCGATCAGGATCGAGCGCCCGCGCCCGATGCCGTAATAGGCCAGGTCGGCCGCCTCGACCTCGTCGGGATGGTACAGGTTGCGCCCGTCGAAGATCACGCCGTCGGCCAAGGCCTGGCGCACCCGCACGAAATCCGGACTGCGGAACTGCTTCCACTCGGTCACCACGACCAGGGCGTCGGCATCGGCCAGCGCGGCGCGCGCCGAATCGCACAGCGCCAGGTCCTCGCGCTCGCCGAAGATGCGCTCGGCTTCGTCGTTGGCTTCCGGATCGTAGGCGCGCACGCGCGCACCGGCGTCCCACAACTGGTTCAGCAAGGTGCGGCTCGAGGCCTCGCGCATGTCGTCGGTGTTCGGCTTGAACGCCAGGCCCCAGACCGCGAAGGTCTTGCCGGCGATGTTGCCGCCGTAGTGGCGCTGGATCAGCTCGAACAGGTGGCCCTTCTGGCTGTCGTTGACCGCTTCCACCGCGTCGAGCAGGCGCGCCTGGTAGCCGTGCTGCTGGGCGGTGCGGGCCAGCGCCTGCACGTCCTTCGGAAAGCACGACCCGCCGTAGCCGGCACCGGGGTAGATGAAGTGCCAGCCGATGCGCGGGTCCGAACCAATGCCCTGGCGGACCATCTCGATGTCGGCGCCGACTTTCTCGGCGATGTTGGCGATTTCGTTCATGAAACTGATCTTGGTCGCCAGCATCGCATTGGCGGCGTACTTGGTCAGTTCGGCCGAGCGCAGGTCCATGTAGACGATGCGTTCGTGATTGCGGTTGAACGGCGCGTACAGGCGCTTGAGTTTTTCCAGCGCGACCGGGCTGGAGGCGCCGATCACGATGCGGTCGGGACGCATGCAGTCGTTGACCGCATCGCCTTCCTTGAGGAATTCGGGGTTGGAGGCCACGTCGAAGGCGACGTCGACGCCGCGCGCCTGCAGTTCGCGGGCGATCGTCGCCTGGACTTTGTCGGCGGTGCCGACCGGCACGGTCGACTTGTTGACCACGACCACCTGGCGCTCGATATGGCGGCCGATCGTCGTCGCCACGGCGAGCACGTACTTGAGGTCGGCGCTGCCGTCCTCGTCGGGCGGCGTGCCGACGGCGATGAAGATCAGGTCGCCATGGACGATCGCAGCGGCGGCGTCGGTGGTGAAGTGGAGACGGCCGGCGGCGTGATTGGCCTTGACCATCGGCTCCAGGCCGGGCTCGTAGATCGGGATCACCCCGCGCTCGAGGCCCTCGATCTTGGCCTGGTCGATATCGACGCAGACCACGTCGTGACCGACATCGGCCAGGCAGGTTCCGGTGACCAGACCCACGTAGCCGGTGCCGAAGATGGTGACGCGCATGGGGTGTTCTCTATCGAAGGTATTGCCCGGCCCTGCGGCCGGACTCCGTGCCCGCACGCGCGGGCACGGAGCGGCGTAAGACTCAGTGCTGCGGGTGCGTGCCGCCCATCGCGGCCGATTCCGGGCCGCCGGCAGGACCGCCCGCGCCGGGCTTGACGATGTCGAGCAGTTCGACGTCGAACACCAGGGTCGCGTTCGGGCCGATCGGACCGCCCGGGGTGCCCTGCTCGCCGTAGCCGAGCTTGCTCGGGATCCACAGCTTGAACTTGCTGCCGACCGGCATCAGCGCGATGCCTTCCTGCCAGCCCGGGACCACCGCGCCGAGCGGGAACACCGCCGGTTCCTTGCGATCGTAGGAGCTGTCGAAGGTCTTGCCGTCGAGCATCGTGCCCTTGTAGTGCACGCGCACGGTGTCGCTGCTCTTGGGCTTGGCGCCCTTGCCTTCGGTCACCATCTGGTACTGCAGGCCCGACGCGGTGGTCACCACGCCCGGCTTCTTGCCGTTGGCGGCGAGGAACTTGTCGCCTTCTTCCTGGTTCTTCTTGGCCGTCGCGACCATTTTCTCGATCTGCTTGGTGCGAACCTTTTCCTGCAGGCGCTCGCGGACCTGGCGCGCTTCCTCGTCGCTCAGCAGCGGCTTGTCGCCCTTCATGTTGGCCTGCATCGCCTTCTGCAGCACGGCCAGGTCGAGATCGTCCTTAAGCAGCTCGAGCGAGCGGCCCATGTCCATGCCGATCAGATAGCTTTCCTGTTCCTTCTCGGTCTTCATGCCGCCGAGCGCCTTGACGTCGCTCTTGGCATCGGCCTTGTCGCCGGGCTTGGCGTCGGCGGCCTTGCCGTCGGCCGGCTTGCCGGCCTGGTTGCAGCCGGACGCGAACAGCGCCATCGAGGCCACGGCGAACGCGAGGGCGGTGTTACGCATGAAAGGCTTCATCAAACTGCACTCCTAAGGACGAAATAACCGAAAACGAGGGTGGGAACCGGGCCGGCGGCTGGACAAACTGCCAGCCGGCGGCTGAACGCAACGAGTCTGGGCGGCGAACGATCAGAGAATGTCGAGCAACTCGACTTCGAACTCGAGGGTCGCATTCGGGCCGATCTTCGGCGGCGCGCCCGACGGCCCGTAGGCCAGTTCGGCCGGGATCCAGAACTTGAACTTGCTGCCGACCGGCATCATCGCCAGGCCTTCCTGCCAGCCCTGGATCACGCCGTTGACCGGGAACTCGGCCGGCTGGCCGCGCTCGTAGGAGCTGTCGAAGGTGCTGCCGTCGAGCAAGGTGCCCTTGTAGTTCACGCTGACCTTGTCGGTCGGCTTGGGGCGCTCGCCGGACCCCTGGCGCAGCACCATGTACTGCAGGCCCGAGCCGGTCACGAACACGCCCTTGACCTTCTTGTTGGTCTCGAGGAAGTCCTTGCCCTTCTTCAGGTTGGCTTCGCCGGCCGCGGCCGCCTCGGCCTTCATCTTGGTTTGCAGGCGTTCGCTGAAACCGGTCAGCACGGTGCGGGCCTCGGCTTCGGCGAGCAGCGGCTTGCCGCCGCTCAGCGAGGTGCGCAGTGCCTGCACCAGCAGCGGCAGTTCGATCTCGGATTTGATCTGCTGCAGCGACGGGCCGACCATGAAAGTGCCGATCAACAGACCGACCTTGTCCTTGGCCACCGACGGCGGCGGTGCGCCCGGGGCGGCGCCCGGAACCGGCTTGCCGTCGCGCGAGGCGATGCGCGCGCGCAGGGCCTGGTCGACGGTGCGGGCTTCTTCCTGGGTAATCAGCGGCTTGCCGCCGTCGAAGACGTTCTTGACCGCGCGCTCGAAGGCGGCGGTGTCGAGATCGGGACCGACCGGCTTGAGCGAACTGGCCACATCCAGGCCAATGGCATAGCTGATCTTTTCACGGTCGTTGGCGAGCACGGTCTTGTCCTGGGCAGAGGCGACGCCGCTGAACAGCGCCGCAGTGGTGATCAACACGGCCGCGCCGCGCACGAAAGCCTTCATCGGGTCCCGCTCCTTTTTGCGAATCGATACGCCGCAGTCCGGCGCAAGCCCGTCATTGTCGCGGGCCGGCGCTACGGCGGCAATGTTCCAGTGTGACGGCGGACAAGCCCGGAAGTTCCATCCCGCCGCGGCTCGTGAGCGCCGGAAACCCGATCGCCTGCGCAGATCCGCGCGCGCAGCGCCCCATTCGGGCGCGATGCGATGCCGCGCCCGAGCGCTGCCGATGCCCGGCCTGGAGGATCAGCGGGCAACTGCCGGCTGCGGGGCGGCGGCGGTGGCCGGCGCTTTCGCGGCCTTCGGCCGCGGCGCCGTCAGGGCACGCTCGATCGCGGCGACCACGGTCGGGTCGTCCGGGGTGGTCTTGCTGCCGTAGCTGGCGATCAGGCGGCCGTCGCGGCCGAGCAGATACTTGTGGAAGTTCCACTTCGGCGCTTCGCCGGCGGCCTTGGCCAAGTCCTTGTAGAGAGGCGTCGCCTGTTCGCCGATCACGTGCACCTTTTCGAACATCGGGAACTTGACCCCGTAGGTCAGGGTGCAGAACGCCTGGATCTGCTTTTCGTCCTCGAATTCCTGGGCCTTGAAGTCGCCCGACGGGAAACCGAGCACGGCGAAGCCCTTGCCCTTGTACTTGGCCTGCAGGCCTTCCAGGGCCTCGAATTGCGGGGTGTAGCCGCACTTGCTGGCGGTGTTGACCACCAGCACCACGTCGCCGCCGTAGCGGGCGTCGAGGTTGACCGCGGTCTTGCCGGCCAGCGGACGGAAGCTGCGGTCGAGCATGGACCCACCGGCGGCGACGGCCGCGCCGGCGGCCAGCATCAGGGACAGCAGGGCGACGGGGCCCGCGCAACGCGCCAGGCCTGAACGGGGGAGCGAAGAAGTCATCGGGCAGCCTCGGGAGGATCGATGGAGGGAAAGCCGGCGGAGCCGGACTGGCTGGGCCAAGTATGACTTTAGTTGGGTCGGTATCGATTGACGCTGTGTGTTTAGGTGTTATAGTTGCATACAACACCGGCCCACTAACGAGCAGGACGTTCGATATGAACCGCAAGCTCCACAATTCCATTTCAGCCCTGATGGCCGCCGGCGGCGCCCTGGTTCTGGGCCTGGTAGTCGCCTTCCCCTCGCCCGCGCCGGTCGCGTCCGCCGCCCCGGAGCTGGCCATGCTGGCCGGCGACGCGGTAGCGACCCGCCCGATCCAGGTCGAGCTGGGCCAGATCAAGGCGCAGATCAGCTTCGACCGCGACTTCGTGGCGCGCGCCCGCAGCCGCCAAACCGACGTCGCCGCCATCGCGCGCCGCATCGAAGCCAGCGCCGACCGGCTCGGCCAGGATGCCAGCGCCGCCGAAGTCAGCCTGTTCGTCGCCGGCATCGCCAACGAAGTCGCCGACCTCACCGCGATCGCCAACGCGGTCGAGCCCCTCGTTGCCGCGGAGCCGGCAAGCACCGAAACCAAACGCAAGGCCGGGACCGCCGCGCGCCGTAACCGACGGAACCTCGTTATGCCTTACTTCTCCTTCCTGCCGCGGGGCTGAACCATGACCGCAATCCAATGGAGCGACGGCGCTCCAATCTATCGCCAGCTCAAGGAGCGCGTCGTCGCGATGATGCTCGACGGCGTCCTCAAGCCAGGCGATGCCCTGCCGTCCGTGCGGCAGGTCGCCGCCGAATACCAACTCAACCCCATCACCGTCTCGCGCGCCTATCAGGAGTTGGCGGACGAGGCGCTGGTCGAAAAACGCCGAGGCCTGGGCATGTACGTGACCGAAGAAGCCGCAAGGAAACTGCTCGTCAACGAGCGCGAACGCTTCCTGCGCGAAGAATGGCCGCTGGTCCTGGAGCGCATCCAGCGCCTGGGCCTCAGCAACGAAGAACTGCTCGGTGCGCGCACCGGCAACGACAAGGCGGACGCACCATGACCAATGCCATCCATATCGACCCCGGTCATATCGTCACCGCGCGCGGCCTGCGCAAGGTCTACAAGAACAAGCTCGCGCTCGACAACGCCGCCTTCGACATCCCGGCCGGCCGCATCGTCGGCCTGATCGGCCCCAACGGCGCAGGCAAGACCACCGCACTCAAGGCCATCCTGGGCCTGATCGCCTTCGACGGCGAGCTGTCGGTGCTCGGCCGCGACCCGCGCCACGAACGCGACGCGCTGATGCGCGACGTGTGCTTCATCGCCGACGTCGCGGTGCTGCCGCGCTGGCTGCGGGTGCGCGAAGCGATCGAGTTCGTCGCCGGCGTGCATCCGCGCTTCGACCGGGCCAAGTGCGAGCGTTTCCTGCACGGCACCCAACTCAAGCCCAACCTGCGCGTGCGCGAAATGTCCAAGGGCATGATCGTGCAACTGCACCTGGCGCTGGTGATGGCCATCGACGCGCGCCTGCTGGTGCTCGACGAACCGACCCTCGGCCTGGACATCCTCTACCGCAAACAGTTCTACCAGCGCCTGCTCGAGGATTACTTCGACGAGAACAAGACCATCCTGGTGACCACTCACCAGGTCGAGGAAATCGAGCACATCCTCACCGACGTGATGTTCATCCGCGACGGCAAGGTCGTGCTCGACAGCCCGATGGAAGTGCTCGGCGAGCGCTTCATCGAGGTGCTGGTCAACACCGACTCCGCCGCCCAGGCGCGCGCGCTCAAACCGCTGGACGAACGCTCGCTTCCGTTCGGCAAGACCGTGATGTTGTTCGACGGCGTTCCGGCCGAGCAGTTGGCCGGCTTCGGCGAAGTACGTACGCCCGGCCTGGCCGATCTGTTCGTCGCCACCATGAAGGGGACCTACGCATGAACGTCGCCGACGATATCCTCGCCGCCCCCGCCGCACCGCGCGCGGTCGCCGCTATCCCGCCGCTGCAGACCTTCAAGATGCTGTTGCGGCGCGAGTTCTGGGAACACCGCGGCGGCTTCTTCTGGGCCCCGGTGATCACCGGCCTGGTCGCCATCGTGTTCTCCCTGTTCGGCGTGGTCGCCAGCTCGATCATGCTGCAGAGCGCGATCCGTCGCGGCGACGTGCACATGGACGGGGTCAACATCAACGTTTCCGGCCACGAGTCGGCGTTCGGCCTCGCCGGCGACATCGCCCTGCTCAGCGGCATGGGCCTGGCCTGCGTGGTGTTCGTGTTCGTGGTGTTCTTCTACGCCCTGGGCTCGATCTACGACGAACGCAAGGACCGCAGCATCCTGTTCTGGAAGTCGTTGCCGGTCTCCGACACCCAGGCGGTGCTGTCCAAGCTGTTGTGGGCGCTGGTGCTGGCCCCGGTGCTGGCGATCGGCATCGGCCTGGCGATCGGCGCGGTGATGTGGTTGCTGTCGTGGGTCGCGGTGCTGCTCAACGGCGTGCCCGGCGCGAGCGGGGTCTTCACCGAAGCGCATCCGCTGCGCCTGGTCCTGCAGATCCTGTGCTCGATCCCGGTGTACGCGCTGTGGGCCCTGCCGACGGTCGGCTGGCTGATGCTGTGCTCGGCGTGGGCGCGCAGCGTGCCCTTCGTCTGGGCGGTGGTGATCCCGCTGCTGGCCTGCATGTTCATCAGCTGGCTCGACATCCTGCCGGGCATCGAGATCCCGCACGACGCGATCTGGTACACGGTGGCGTTCCGCGGTCTGCTCAGCATCGTCCCCGGCAGCTGGTACCTAAGCCCGCAGATCAACGGCGTCGATACCAACAGCGTCATCAACGGCCCCGAGGACATCGCCCGCTCGATCGACTTCACCAGCAGCCTGCAGGCCTTCGCCACGGTCGACTTGTGGATCGGCGCGGTGCTCGGCGCGCTGATGGTCTATGCCGCGATCCGCCTGCGCCGCTGGCGCGACGAGGGCTGATCGCCGGCCCTCCGGTCCCGTCCGCGGACGGGACCGGAGTTCCACCGCAACCCCGGCTCGACCCAGTCCCGCGCCACCAAGTCACTCTCCGCGAAGCTGGCTCCGCGAAAACCGGCTCCGCCAAATCCCGTTCCGCGAAAATAATTGCAACCCCGCTCGCCCGCGCCGCATCCATCGAACCGACCCTTCAACTCCGGAGCGCCCGATGCGCCATACGATCCCCCTGCTCGCCCTCGCCCTGTCGCTGCCGTTCGCCGCCCAGGCCGCCGAACGCTGCGAATTTTCCGCACCGCGCAATCTGCAGCTCGACCTGACCGGGGTGAAGGCAGTGGTCTTCGACATCGGCCCGGACGAGCTCAGCGTGACCGGCTCGCCCGGCGCCAAGGCCGCGGTCAGCGGTCGCGCCTGCGCCACCAATGCCGCCGACCTGCCCGGCATGACCGTCACCCAGAAGCGGGTCGGCGACAAGCTGGTGGTCCTCGCCCAGCACCGCTCCAACATCAACTTCGGCCTCAACCGCTACAGCTACATGAAGCTGCAGGCGACCGTGCCGGACACGATGATGGTCCAGCTCAAGGTCGGCTCGGGCGATGTCGACGTCGACCGCGTCGCCTCGCTCAGCGCCGATGTCGGCTCGGGCGACATCAAGGTCAGCAACGTGCGCGGCCTGGCCACCGCCGACGTCGGTTCCGGCGACGTCGATTTCCAGGACATCGGCTCGCTGCAGCTGATCTCGCTCGGTTCCGGCGACCTCACCGCCAAGCGCATCGCCCGCGACGCCAAGCTCGGCTCGATCGGCTCGGGCGACGTCGAACTCAGCAACGTCGGCGGCTCGGTCGAATTGAGCCGCATCGGCTCGGGCGACCTCGAAGTCAATGGCGTGCGCGGCGACTTGCGCGTGCACTCGATCGGCAGCGGCTCGGTGGTCCACAACGGCGTCGCCGGCCGCGTCCACTTGCCGCAAGACGATTGATCGGGACGTTCGATCCGGCCCCTCGTCCAGGCCGTCCTTAAACCGCTCAGGAAAGCCCGCCATGAAAGCCGTACGTTCGCTCTCGCTTCCCTTCGCCCTATTGATCGCCGTGTCGGCGAGCGCTTGCTCGCAGGCGCCCGATGCCAGCGTGAACGTTTCGGTGATCGCACCGATGAGCTTGGCCAACGATCGGGTGATCCTGCGCGGCAAGGACGGCGCCTATGCGGAAATCGGCGCCGACGGCACCCTGAGCCTCGACGGCAACGCGGTCGCTCTCAGCCCGGAGCAGAGGGCGATCAGCCAGCGCTACTTCGCCCACGCCATGAACATCAGCAAGGAAGGCGTCGCCATCGGCAAGGACGGCGCCGCCTTCGCCGGCAAGACCGTGAGCACGATCTTGAGCGGCCTGGCCAGCGGCAATCCGGATTCGATCGGCACGAAAGTCGAGGCCGACGCGGCGGTGTTCGAACAGCGCGCGCAGAACATGTGCGACCGGCTCGCCGACTTGCGTACCGCGCAGGAGGAGCTCACTGCAAGCCTGCCCGCGTTCGAGCCTTTCGCCGCGATCGAGGCCAGCTCGGTCGGCGACTGCCGCAGCTGAGCGCAAGCGCGGAACCGACCGCGGTCGCGACAGTTCGTCGCGACCGCGCGTTGTGAGGAAGCAAATCTTCGGCAACGGCATCCGCATCCTTGCGATGCGGACATCGGCGGCGTCGTCGCCTTCAGATAGGAGCGGCGTAAGCCGCGACCGCACCGTCTCCGGCGGCGGCGTATCTGGCCGCAGGACGATCGAGCAAAACGTCCGCCCGCAAGAGGCGGGCACGGCAAACGCCGTCCAGCCGTGCCGAAGCACGGCCGGATGGCGCCTATGGCAGCGCCGCTCAGTGCGCCTTGCGGACCTGGTCGACCGTGGCCTGGGCCGCGACAGCGACGGCCGGGGCGGCATGGCTGGCCAACAGCTCGGACTTCAGCTCGTCGCCGATGGGCACGCTCTGCGGGTTGCAGCCGGCGCAGGCGAACAGGGACAGGACGACGGCGTACCGAAAGAATCGAATCGAATTCATGAGCGAAGCTCCACTTCTGGTTATGGCTGACCGGATCGGATCCGGGGGTCGGGGGAAACAGCTCGTCCGGCCACCGCTTGGCGACGGTCGGCCGGACGTTGGGACATGAACCGCTCGATATACACCTGGCGTTGCAGACCGATTACCGCTCAATAACCGGCTGCGCGACGGGTCGTCGGCAAGCGTGCGAAAACTGGAAAACGGCGGACGCACCGTCCCATGCCGCGGAGCGAAAGGGCGTCCGGCGGATGAGTCCGATGGGGGTTGAGTTCGACGCGACCTAGACCGGGCCGATGGCCCGGATGCCGGTTGTCGCTCGACCGCCCCTGCCGGTCTGTCCGACTGCCGCCGAGTATGTCCCGGCGACTGAATTGCTGCCTGTATGCGCAGCGAGGATAGCGAAACGGCCTCGTCGCGAAACCCCACTCAGGTCGCGAAATAAAATCCTCGAACAATTCGTTGATGGGCGCGATGTCCGGGCTACGTCCGTGAATGTGCCGTGAAATCGGAGCGTTCGGGCATCCCGGCCAAAGCGCCGGCAGCCCCTCGGTTGCCGCCCCCGGCCGGTTCAGCCGCTTCAGCCACCGCCACCGCCGCCGTGAATCCCGCCGCGGGTCAGCGCGGCTGGATCGAGCAGGCGCCGCAGCTGTTTTTCAGGCAGGCCGGTCGCCGCCATCGCCACCTCCAGCACCGGACGTCCTTCCTTGTAGGCCTGCTTGGCGATCGCCGCGGCTTTTTCGTAGCCGATGATCGGGTTGAGCGCAGTGACCAGGATCGGGTTGCGGTCCAGGGCTTCGCGCACATGCGCCTGCCGCACCTTCAAGCCGGCGATGCTGCTGTCGGCGAGCAGGCGCATGGCATTGCCGAGCAGGCGGATCGAATCGAGCAGGTCGTGGGCGATCAGCGGCAGCATCACATTGAGCTGGAAATTGCCGCTTTGCCCGGCCACGGTAATCGCCGCGTGGTGGCCGATGACCTGGGCGCAGACCATCGCCAGGGCTTCGGGAATCACCGGATTGACCTTGCCCGGCATGATCGAGCTGCCCGGCTGCAGTGCCGGCAGTTCGATCTCGCCCAGGCCCGCGAGCGGCCCGGAGTTCATCCAGCGCAGGTCGTTGCCGATCTTCATCAGCGCCACCGCCAGCGCATTGAGTTGCCCCGACAGCTCGACCGCGTCGTCCTGCGCCGCCAGGCCCTCGAACTTGTCCGCGGCCGACTCGAACTTGCTGCCGGTCGCGGCCGACAAGGCCTTGGCCATGGCCTTGCCGAAGCGCGGATCGGCGTTGATGCCGGTGCCGATCGCGGTGCCGCCGATCGGCAAGCGGCGCAACCGCTTCAGGCTGTCCTCGATGCGCGCCTGCGCCGAGCTCAACTGCGCCGCCCAGGCACCGAATTCCTGGCCGAAGGTCAGCGGCATCGCATCCATCAGATGGGTGCGGCCGGTCTTGGTGACCTTGGCCAGTTCCTTGGCGCGCGCCTCGATGGTCTTGCGCAGGTGCTTGAGTGCCGGCAACAAGGATTCGGTCACCGCCAGTTGCGCCGACACCCGGATCGTGGTCGGGATGACGTCGTTCGAGCTCTGGCCGAGATTGACGTGGTCGTTGGGGTGGATCGCATGCTTGCCGGCACGCGTGGCCAGGGTCGCGATGACCTCGTTGGCGTTCATGTTGCTCGAAGTGCCCGAGCCGGTCTGGTAGACGTCGATCGGGAAGTGCGCGTCGTGGCGGCCTCCGGCGACTTCGGCCGCGGCGGTTCGGATCGCCGCCGCCGGGCCCTTGCCGAGCAGGCCGAAACCGGCGTTGACCTCGGCCGCCGCGCCCTTGACCAGGGCCAGCGCGCGGATGAACTCGCGCGGCATCGGCACGCCGGAGATCGGGAAGTTCTGCACCGCACGCTGGGTCTGCGCGCCCCACAGGGCTTCGGCGGGCACGCTGAGCTCGCCCATGCTGTCGTGTTCGAGGCGGAAGCCGGCAGCGGGCTTGCCTGTCGCGCCCTTGCCCGCCCGCGGAGTGTCCGCTGCGCCCTTGCCTTCGCGCTTGGGCGCGGTCTTGCTTGCGGTCTTGCTTTTGTTCTTGGCGGAAGTCGCCATGGCCAGCTCCATCGATTCAAGGGGGACGCGAGGCGCCGCTGCGTATCGCGGATGCTGCGAGGATACGCCCGGCGGATCATGGGAGCTGGCGCGTGCAGCGGCTGGCGGGCGCCATCATGGCCACGACCGCGGCGGGCGTCGAGAGCGCAGCCGCGAACCGCCAAATCCGGCTCTATCGGGCCGTCCTGTCGGGGCGTCCTGTCCGGGCGTCTTGGAGGCGGCACGGGGGCCCGGAGCGGCCCGGGGCGGCGTGGCTGTAGAATGGCGGACTGTTTACTGCCCTGCGCGTGCCATGTCAGCCGACCCCAAGACCACCCTGCTCGCCCTGTCCCCGCTCGATGGCCGCTATGCCGGCAAGGTCGACACGCTGCGGCCGATCTTTTCCGAATTCGGCCTGATCAAGGCCCGCGTCAAGGTCGAGGTGGAATGGCTGCTGGCGCTGGCGAACGAGCCCGGCATCGTCGAACTCAAGCCGTTCTCGGAAGCCGCCGCCGCTCGCCTGCGCAAGCTCGCCGACGAGCTGTCGATCGAGGACGCGGCACGCGTCAAGGAGATCGAGCGCACCACCAATCACGACGTCAAGGCGGTCGAATACCTGATCAAGGAACGCCTCAAGGACGACGCCGAGCTCGGCCCGGCCCTGGAGTTCGTGCATTTCGCCTGCACCAGCGAAGACATCAACAACCTCAGCTACGCTCTGATGCTCAACGAGGCCCGCCAGCACGTGCTGCTGCCGCGCCTGGACGAGCTGATCCAGAAGCTGCGCACGATGGCCCACGACTACGCTGCCCTGCCGATGCTGTCGCGCACACACGGCCAGACCGCCTCGCCGACCACGGTCGGCAAGGAAATCGCCAACGTGGTCGCGCGCCTGCAGCGCCAGGGCGAGACCCTGGCCGGCGCGCAGATGCCGGGCAAGATCAACGGCGCGGTCGGCAACTACAACGCCCACCTCTCGGCCTATCCGGACATCGACTGGCCGGCCTTCGCCCAACGCTTCGTCGCCTCGCTGGGCCTGGACTGGCAGCCCTACACCACCCAGATCGAACCGCACGACGGCATCGCCGAAGTCTGCGACGCGCAGCGCCGCATCGACACGGTCTGCATCGACCTGTGCCGCGACGTCTGGGGCTATATCTCGCTGGGTTACTTCAAGCAGTCGGTCAAGGCCGGCGAAGTCGGCAGCTCGACCATGCCCCACAAGGTCAATCCGATCGACTTCGAGAACGCCGAGGGCAACTTCGGTATCGCCAACGCCCTGTTCGAGCATTTCGCCGCCAAGCTGCCGATCAGCCGCTGGCAGCGCGACCTGACCGACTCGACCGTGCTGCGCGCACTGGGCACCGCCTTCGGCCACGCCCTGATCGGCCTGGACGCGCTGCTGCGCGGCCTGGGCAAGCTCAGCGCCAACCCCGAGCGCCTCGCCGCCGACCTCGATGCGTCCTGGGAAGTGTTGGCCGAAGCGGTGCAGACGGTGATGCGCCGTCACGGCCTGCCGAATCCTTACGAACAACTCAAGGCGCTGACCCGCGGCCACGGCATCAACGAAGCCTCGATGCGCGAATTCATCGCCTCGCTGGAGCTGCCGGCCGAGGACAAACAACGCCTGATGGCGATGACCCCGGGCAGCTACACCGGCCTGGCCGAGAAGCTGGCGCGCGAGATCTGACGCGCTGACCGACGACGCGATCGCGGAAGCCGCTGCGGGTAGGAGCGGCGTGAGCCGCGACAGCGGGATTGCATGTACCGGCGCGGCGATCAGGAAGCGACGCGGTCGCGACTCGCGTCTCTCCTACCCCAAAAGCCGCACCGCTGCTCTTGTAGGAGCGGCGCGAGCCGCGACTGCGGGATTGCATGTACCGGCGCGGCGATCAGGAAGCGACGCGGTCGCGACTCGCGTCGCTCCTACCCCAAAGCCGCACCGCTGCTCTTGTAGGAGCGGCGTGAGCCGCGACCGCGGGATTGCATGGGCCGACGCGGCGATCAGGAAGCGACGCGGTCGCGACTTACGTCGCTCTTACCCCAAAAGCCGCGCCGCTGCTCTTGTAGGAGCGGCGTGAGCCGCGACTGCGGGATTGCATGTACCGGCGCGGCCATCAGGAAGCGACGCTGTCGCGACTCACGCCGCTCCTACAGGGAGGCCGTCGCAATCGACATTGCGCGGTTCCACTGCAAGACGCGATCGAACATAGTGAGTGCCCCTTCGCTTCCGTTCGGATCCGCCGATGTCTCTGCGTGACGGCCTGCTGGCCGCTTCTCTGATCTGCGTACTGGCCTCCTGCGCGTCGACGCCCGCGCCAAGCGCCACCGCCGCCGTCGCGCCGTGCGCGGCCGATCCCGACTGGCACCAGCCTACCCAGCCGCGCCGCATCCACGGCAATACCTGGTACGTCGGCACCTGCGGGCTCAGCGCGGTGTTGATCACTTCCGACCCGGGCCATGTGCTGGTCGATGGCGCTACCGAAAAGGCCGCGCCGCAGATAGAAGCCAATATCCGCAAACTCGGTTTCGACCCGCGCCAGGTCCGCTATCTGCTCAATTCGCACGAACACAACGACCATGCCGGCGGCCTCGCCCATCTGCAGCGCGTCACCGGCGCGACCGTGGTCGCGCGCGCGCCGGCCATCGCCGCGCTGGAAACCGGCAAGAGCAATCGCGGCGATCCCCAATTCCTGAGCGTGTCGCCGTTCCCGCCGGTGACCGCGGTGCGCGCCATCGGCGACGGCGACACCCTGAGCCTCGGCCCGATCGTGCTGACCGCGCACGCCACCCCCGGCCACACGCCCGGCGGCACCAGTTGGAGCTGGCGCGCCTGCGACGAGGCCGGCGAGTGCCGCAGCATCGCCTACGCCGACAGCCTCACCCCGATCAGCGACGATGTTTACCGCTACAGCGACGAAACCGCGCACCCGGGCGTGGTCGCCGCGTTCCGACGCAGCATCGAGACCGTCGCCGCACTGCCCTGCGACATCCTGGTGACCCCGCATCCCAACGCCAGCAACCTGCTCGCGCGACTGGACGCGTCCGAAGCCACGCCGTCGGGCACTTCCAACGATTGCCGCGCCTACGCCGCGACCGGCGCCGGCAAGCTCGAAGAACGCTTGGCCAAGGAGCGCGCATCGGCGCCTTGAGCCCGCGCTTGCTTGCCCCGCATTCGGGCCGCGCCGGCAACGGCATGGCCCGCATCGCCACGCAGCCTTAGCGCGGGAGCGCGCATGATCGGCGGCTATCGCCCGCGGAGCCGCCCGATGAAACAACTGATCAACATCGACGTACCGCACCTCGACGAAGCCACCGCGTTCTACACCGAAGCCTTCGGCCTGCGGGTCGGCCGCCGCTTCGGCGACCAGGTGGTCGAGTTGCTCGGCGGCGAAGCGCCGATCTACCTGCTGCTCAAGACCGAAGGCAGCCAGGCGGCCGGCCACGACGTGCGGGTGTATTCGCGTCACTGGACGCCGGTGCATTGCGACGTGGTCGTCGACGACGCCGAAGCCGCACTCGCCCGAGCGGTCGCCGCCGGAGCCATCCAGGAAGACCGTATCCGCAATACCCGTTGGGGCCGCATCGTGCAGATCGCCGATCCGTTCGGGCACGGCTGGTGCCTGCTGCAGTTCGTCGGCCGCGGTTACGACGAGATCGCGGACCCGGGTTGAGTTCGGCTCGGCCCCGCGGCGGAGAGCGCGCCTAAGTCGAGTCGCCCCCGGGCAGACAGCAGGCCTGATTCCGGTCCCCCGGGCGAACCCTAGGCTAGGGTCCGCCCGGATGGCGGAGCAGCGCAGCTTGTGGCGAGATTCGTGGCAGCCGTCACAGCCCGGATTGCGGTCATGTCCTTCGTCACCGATTTCGTCCAAAGCGTCTCCCGTGTCGTCGAACACGTCCTGCAGCAGGAGCCGCCGCCTCCGCCGCCGGCGCAAACTCCCGAGCAGATCGAAGCGCGGGTCAATGCCGCGACCTCGAACCCGGAGCAACGCGAGCTGCTGACCCAGGGCTATACCCAGGCGCAGCAGGATCAGGACGGCGCGCTGTGGCAGCAAACCGAAGCGCTGGAAACGCTGTACCACGACCGCGAAGTGCTGGCCCTGAGCCGCTCGCTCGGCGCCGACGACGAAGTGCCCGCAGGCTGGCATCGCGCGAGCGAGGCCGAGTTGGAGCAGTACGGGCTGACCCCGCAGCAACTGCATCCCGAAGGCTCCGGCTTCAATGCCGAACTGTTCATCCCCGACCCGGCGGTGTTCGGCCCGGATGCCGCGCCGGTCCTGCAGTTCGAAGGCACCGACTTCGCCGACCTGGAGGACGTCAACGCCGACGTCGCCCAGGCGCTCGGCAACGACGAGGCCTATTACAACCAGGCCATCGACATCGCCAGCTCGGTCGCCGAACACGGCGGCGACAACGTGATCTTCAGCGGCCACTCGCTCGGCGGCGGCCTCGCCACCGCGGCGGCGCTGGTCACCGGCAACCGGGGCATCGTCTCCAACCCGGCCGGGGTCAACCCGGCCACGGTCGAGGCGGCGCTGGCCGAGCGCGGCCTCAGCTTCGAGCAGGCCGACGGCAACATCACCACGTATGCGGTCGACGGCGACCTGCTGACCGAATTGCAGGCCGCGACCTCGGGCTTGTCCGACGACAACGCCGCCGGCTTCGCCGCCATTCTCAACGGCGTCGGCCTGGCCGCGAACCGTCTGCAGGACGATGTGGTGCTGCCGACCAACGCCACCGCCGACAGCGTGCTGAACCTGCCCGACGCGGTCGGCCGCCGCGTCACCCTCGACGCCACCGACGAGAGCGGCGAAGCGCGTCCCGAGATCGTCTCGCTCGACGACACCATCGACGGCATCAACGCCGCCTCCGACCAGTTGCCGATCGGCGAACTCGGCGACATCGCCGAGACCGTCGGCGACGGCGGCGGCCTGTTCGGCGACATCGTCGGCGGCTTCACCGACCTGGTCGACAGCGGCACCGAATTCATCGACGAGCATCTGCCCGGTCCGGCCGGCGCGATCCTCGGCGCGTTCGGCGACGGCGTGGAGACCCTGGGCGACGGTATCGAATCGCTGGGCGACCTGGTCGAGCAAGGCGGCGATCTCGCTGCCGACGCGACCGACGCCATCGAGACCGGCGTGGCCACCTCGATCGAGGCCGGGTTGGAGCCCGAAACCATCCCCAGCGTGCTGGAAATGGTCGATCGGCATAGCTTCGGCGTGTTCGACGACTCCATGGCCAGCCACATCGACAGCGAGGAAGCGGCCTTGCGCGAACAGCTCGACGGTTGAACCGGGGCCGATGCGCCTTGCCGAGCCGGGCTCACGCCGGAGGATCGCCACAGTGGCCATACTGCCGACATGACCCGCGCGCCCTTCCGCCGAGGCCGCCTTTATCCAGTCGGCTCTGATCCAGCCGGCTATCGGCCAGTCTGGGCGCCTTCGGTCCTGTTGGCGCTGTGCGCCTGCAGCGACTCCGCACCGATGCCCGCCGTCGCATCCATACCTTCTGCCGAGCCCGTCGTCGCCATGACCCCCAACTTGCAGATCGAGCAACATTTCAGCGGTCCCGAACTCGAACTCGCGCAGGCGGCCGCCGCCGGCCGCGGCGCCGAGGTGCAGCGGCTGGTCAAGCAAGCCCATGTCGACGCCAATGCAGTGTCCCCGGGCGGCCTGCCGCTGTTGGCCTGGCCGGTGCTGCACGGCAACGCCGCCGGCGTCGCCGCCCTGATCGAGGCCGGCGCCGACCCCAACCGCGCCGTGCCCGCCGTCGGCACGGTCATGGTGTGGGCGGCCAAAGCCGAATCGCCGGAGGTGTTGCGCGCCTTCCTCGAACGCGGCGGCCGCGCCGACGCCAGCGATCTCGACCGGCAACCTCTGACCCGGATCGCCGCCCTCGCCGGGCAGTGGGACAACGTCAAGCTGCTGATCGAGCACGGCGCCGACATCGATGCCCCGGCCCACGGCGACAGCGGCGACTCCTTGCTGACGTATTACTCGCGCGGCCAGTTCGACAAGACTCATTGGCTGCTCGAACGCGGCGCCGACCCCACTCACCGCCTCGAAAGCGCGGCCAAGCCCGAGCGCATCGGCGCCCAGACCGTGGTCGAGAACGTCTACTGGTGGCCGGTCGACGGCGGCAAATTCCCGCAGCTCGCGCAATGGCAGCAGCGCTGCCAGCAACTGCTCGCCGCACGCGGCCTGACCCTGCCGCGCGAGCCGGCGCATCTGCAGCGCTTGCGCCTGGCCCAAGGCGGGGGCGAAGCCGCGTCCGTCGTCGATCTGAAGGCCGACATCGAGCACCGGGAAAGCAAATTGAAAGACGCGTCGACGCCGCGCTGACTTCAGCCGGCGCGACGACGCCAAGCGCGACGCCCCTGGCGTAGACTTCGCGCCCATGAAATCGCCTCTCATCGAAGTCGACGCCGCTCGACGCCCGCCGCTCGGCATGCCGCCGGCCGTGTTCCTGCGCGACTACTGGCAGAAACGCCCGCTGCTGATCCGCAACGCCTTCCCCGGCCTGCAATCGCCGATCCAACCCGAAGACCTGGCCGGCCTGGCCTGCGAAGAAGGCGTGCTGGCGCGGCTGATCCAGCACGATCGCGCGAGCGATCGTTATTCGCTGCGGCATGGGCCGTTCGAGGAGTCCGAATTCCCCGGCATGCCGCACCAGGACTGGACGCTGTTGGTCCAGGACGTGGACAAGTGGGACGCCGACGTCGCCGCCCTGCTGCCGGCCTTCGATTTCCTGCCGCGTTGGCGCATCGACGACATCATGGTCTCGTTCGCCGCGCCCGGCGGTTCGGTCGGCGCCCATGTCGACCAATACGACGTGTTCCTGCTGCAGGCCCAGGGCCATCGGCGCTGGCAGATCGACGCCCGCCCCGGCGCGCCGCAGGATTTCCGCCCGGACGCCGAGCTGAAGCTGCTGCGCGAGTTCGAACCGAGCCACGACTGGGTGCTCGGCCCCGGCGACATGCTGTACCTGCCGCCCGGCGTGCCGCACCACGGCGTCGCCGAGGATGCCTGCCTGACCTTCTCGGTCGGCATGCGCGCGCCGTCGGCGGCCGAGCTGATGGGCGACTTCATCGACACCCTGGCCGCCGAAGCCGACGAGAGCCTGCGCTACCACGACCCCGACCTGAGCCCGCCGGCCGATCCCAACGAGATCGACGCCGCGGCGATGGGCCGGGTGGTCGAGGCCTTGAACGTCTTGCGCATGAACGACCCCGACCGCCTCGGCGACTGGTTCGGCCGCTTCATCACCGTCTACCGCGCCGCCGGCGAAGTCTCGTCTGGCCAGGAAGACCCGCGCTCGCGCATCGAGATCGAGTGGGACCTCGAGCGCGGCGCCAGCCTGTGGCGCCACCCGTGGTCGCGCATGGCCTGGCGCAAGGCGCATGCGCAGCCGGCCAGGCAGGCCAAGGCGCAGGGCGCCGTGGCCCGGCTCTACGTCAGCGGCCAGGAATTCGCCCTGCCCGCCGGCGATGCCCAGGCCATCTCGGCCGCCGCCGAAATCGACGCCGCCGTGTATTCGGCGCTGTCCGAAGCCGGCCGCGATTGCGTCCAGGAACTGATCGCCGCCGGCCATTACCGCCTCGGCCTCGACGACGAGGGCGAGGACGAGGACGGCGGGGCCGAGGAATGAGCACCGGGTTCCGGGTCGTCGCCGTCGCCGACTACGCCGCTGCCCTGGCGGCGCTGCGCTCGGTGCGCGAGGCCGTGTTCGTGCAGGAGCAACAGGTCCCGGCCGAGATCGAACTCGACGCGCACGACCCGCTGTGCCAACACGTGCTGGCCCTGGATGCCGAAGACCGCCCGATCGGCACCGGCCGCCTGACCCCGGACCGGCGCATCGGCCGCATGGCCGTGCTGGCCGGCTGGCGCGGCCGCGGCGTCGGCGAGGCCCTGCTCGATGCCCTGATCGAACGCGCCCGCCAACTCGGTTGGCGCGAGCTGTCCCTGCACGCCCAGGCCTCGGCGATCGGTTTCTATGCCCGCCGCGGCTTCCTGCCGTTCGGCGAGCGCTTCGTCGAGGCCGGCATCGACCACCAGTCGATGCGCCTGTTGCTCGACGCCGCCAACCCGGTCGAAACCCGCGCTGCCGCCCTCGCCGCCCTGGCCGGAGTCATCGCCAACGCCCGCCGCGGCCTGTCGATCTACAGCCGCGACCTCGACCCGGGCCTGCTCGACCGGCCCGAGGTGGTCGCCGCGCTGCGCCGGCTCGCCACCTCCGGCGGCGCGATCCGGGTGCTGTTGCACGACCCGGGCGCGCCGCAACGCGCGCTCGCCCCCTTGATCGGGCTGAGCCAGCGCCTGTCGAGCGTGTTCGAGTTCCGCGCCATCGAAGAGCCGGTCGACCTCAAATACCCCTCGGCCTATGTGGTCAACGACCGCGACGGCTGGTACTACCGCCCGCTCGGCCACCGCTACGACGGCGAGACCCGGCTCGACGGCGGCGCACGCGCACGCCAGCTGCGCGCGCATTTCGACCCGGTCTGGGAGCGCGCCCGCCCCTGCAGCGAGTACCGCGCGCTCGGAATCTGAGGCTCGGGTAAACCGCCTTCGGCCACGCTCGGCGCCGGCCCGCGGCCCGCTGGCGACCGGCCTTCTTGCGCCCAAGCGGCATTGCCGGAACGGTCCGTATCCGCTCCGGCATCGGATATCGAACAAAATCGGCCGCTTAGACATAAGTAGTTATGCCGCTGGCCTTAACACTACCGCTATAATTCCGGGCCTTGTCCGCGCGCCCCTGGCGTATGCGCGACCCCAATCCGCCCACCTAGAGTTTCCCGATAGCCATCGTGGACAGTCTCCTGAAGCAGTTCTCGCAATCCTCGCAACTCGGCGCCAACGCCGCCTTCATCGAAGACCTGTACGAGCAGTACCTGGTCGACCCCGAAAGCGTCGGGGGCAAATGGAAAGCCTATTTCGACGGGTTCAAGGGCCGCGAAGCCGGGGACATCCCGCATTCGGCCGCCATCGAAAGCATCGCCGCCGCCAGCCGCGCCGCCTCCCGGGGCGTCGTAACGGCCGCCGCCGGCGGTTCCCAGGCCAGCGACGAACGCGAGCGCTCGGTCGGCAAGGTGATCACCGCCTACCGTTCGCGCGGCCACCTCGCCGCCAACATCGATCCGCTGGGCCTGCTCGAGAAGCCGGAAGCGCCGGACCTGGCGCTGGGCTTCCACCGCCTGTCCGAGAGCGACCTGTCGGGCGAGTTCAGCACCGGCGGCGTCGCCGGCAAGGAACGCATGAAGCTCGGCGACCTGCTCGCCCTGCTCAAGGCCACCTACACCGGCCCGATCGGCGCGGAGTTCATGCACATCGCCGACGCCGAACAGCGCCGCTGGATGTACGAACGCCTGGAAGGCGCCGGCGGCAAGTTCGCCCGCAGCGCCGACGACAAGAAGCGCATTCTCGAGCGGCTGACCGCGGCCGACGGCCTGGAACGCTACCTCGGCACCAAATACGTCGGCCAGAAGCGCTTCTCGCTGGAAGGCGGCGACGCGCTGATCCCGCTGATGGACGTGACCATCCGCCGCGCCGGCGAACAGGGCGTGCAGGACGTGGTGATCGGCATGGCCCACCGCGGCCGCCTCAACGTCCTGGTCAACACACTCGGCAAGCCGCCGCGCAAGCTGTTCGACGAGTTCGAAGGCAAGTTCGACCACGACGAGCACGCCCACACCGGCGACGTGAAGTACCACATGGGCTTCAGCGCCGACGTCGCCACCCCGGGCGGCCCGGTCCACCTGGCGCTGGCGTTCAACCCCTCGCACCTGGAAATTGTCAACCCGGTGGTCGCCGGCAGCGTGCGTTCGCGCCAGACCCGCCGCGGCGAGAACGGCCGTGCGCAAGTGTTGCCGGTGCTGCTGCACGGCGACGCCGCGTTCGCCGGCCAGGGCGTCGGCATGGAGCTGTTCCAGATGTCGCAGGCGCGCGGTTTCGCGGTCGGCGGCACGGTCCACATCGTCATCAACAACCAGGTCGGCTTCACCACCAGCGAGCGCCAGGACGCGCGTTCCACGCTGTACTGCACCGACGTGGCCAAGATGGTCGGCGCGCCGATCCTGCACGTGAACGGCGACGACCCGGAAGCGGTGGTGTTCTGCGCCGAGCTGGCGCTGGACTTCCGTCAGCGCTTCGGCCGCGACGTGGTCATCGACCTGGTCTGCTACCGCCGCCACGGCCACAACGAGGCCGACGAGCCGGCGGCGACCCAGCCGCTGATGTACCAGGTGATCCGCAAGCACAAGACCCCGCGCGAGCTGTACGCCGACCGCCTCGTTACCGAAGGCGTGCTCAAGGCCGAAGACGCGCAGGCGCTGGTCGACAACTACCGCGACAAGCTCGACCAGGGCGCGGTCACCACCGAGCTGGTCGAGGTCAAGCCGGACGAGTTCACCATCGACTGGTCCAAGTATCTGTCTGGCAAGCTCAGCGACCCGGTCGACACCAAGTTCGAGCGCAGCAAGCTCGACGCGCTGGCCACCCAGATCAACGCGGTCGCCGACAACGTCAAGCTGCACCCGCGCGTGGCCAAGATTTACGAAGACCGCCGCAAGATGGCCGCCGGCGAGCTCGGCGGCGACTGGGGCTTCGCCGAGAACCTGGCCTACGCCACCCTGCTCAGCGAAGGCTACAAGCTGCGCCTGGTCGGCCAGGACAGCGGCCGCGGCACCTTCTTCCACCGCCACGCGATCCTGCACGAGCAGAGCACCGACGCCTACGTCATGCCGCTGCGCGAGCTGGTGCGCACGCCGTCGGACATGACCATCATCGACTCGCTGCTCAGCGAAGAAGCGGTGATGGCGTTCGAGTACGGCTATTCGACCGCCGATCCCATGACCCTGGACATCTGGGAAGCCCAGTTCGGCGACTTCGCCAACGGCGCCCAGGTGGTGATCGACCAGTTCCTGTCCTCGGGCGAAGCCAAGTGGGGCCGTCTGTGCGGCCTGGCGCTGTTCCTGCCGCACGGCTACGAAGGCCAGGGCCCCGAGCACAGCTCGGCGCGCCTGGAACGCTTCCTGCAGCTGTGTGCGCTCGAGAACATGCTGGTCTGCGCGCCGACCACGCCGGCGCAGGCGTACCACATGATCCGCCGGCAGATGCGCATGAGCACGCGCAAGCCGCTGGTGGTGATGACGCCCAAGTCGCTGCTGCGCCACAAGCTCGCGGTCTCGACCCTGGACGAACTGGCCAACGGCGAGTTCCAGCACCTGATCCCCGATGCCCAGGCCAACGTCAAGAAGGTCAAGCGCGTCGTGCTGTGCTCGGGCAAGGTCTATTACGACCTGTTCGAGCAGGCGCAGAAGGACGGTCTGGAAGACGTGGCGCTGGTCCGCATCGAACAGCTGTATCCGTTCCCGCGCGAATTGCTCGCGGCCGAACTCAAGCGCTACAGCGCGGCCAAGGACGTGGTGTGGTGCCAGGAAGAGCCGCAGAACCAGGGCGCCTGGTACCAGATCCGCCACCACCTGTCCGCCTGCCTGGCGCCGAAGCAGAGCCTGCACTACGCCGGCCGCGCGCGTTCGCCGTCGCCGGCGGCCGGCCACCTGGCCGACCACGTCGCCGAGCAGACCAAGCTGGTCGCCGACGCGCTGGTCAATTCGCTGCAAGGCGAGTCCAGCGCTGAATAAGCGCTGGCCTGCCGACCCTACATCCAAGAACGACACACACCCTTTCAAGCACTCCAGGATGCCTGCCCCATGAGCACCGAGATCAAAGTCCCCGTCCTTCCCGAGTCGGTCTCCGACGCCACGATCGCCACGTGGCACAAGAAGCCGGGCGATGCGGTCAAGCGCGACGAGAACCTGGTCGATCTGGAAACCGACAAGGTCGTGCTCGAAGTGCCCTCGCCGGTCGACGGCGTGCTCAAGGAAATCAAGTTCGAGGAAGGCTCGACCGTGACCAGCCAGCAGCTGCTCGCGATCGTCGAAGCCGGCGGCGCCGCCGAAGCCCAGCCCGCCGCCGCAGCGGCCGCTCCGGCCGCCGCGAAGGCCGAAGCGCTGCCGGCCGCCGGCGCCCAGCCGATCACGCCGAAGGCAGAAGCTCCCAAGGTCGGAGCGAACGCCGCCGCCTCCAACGACCAGCTGCCGCCGGGTGCGCGCTTCACCGCGAACAAGGAAGGCATCGACGCTGCGCAGGTCGAAGGCACCGGCCGCAAGGGCGCGGTGACCAAGGAAGACATCCTCAACTACGCCAAGTCCGGCGGCGTCGGCAATGCCTCGGGCGCCCGCCCGGAAGAGCGCGTGCCGATGACCCGGATGCGCGCGCGCATCGCCGAGCGCCTGATGCAGTCGAAGAACTCGATCGCGATGCTGACCTCGTTCAACGAAGTCAACCTCGGCAAGGTCATGGCGATGCGCAAGGAGCTGGGCGAGTCCTTCGAGAAGGCCAACGGCGTCAAGCTCGGCTTCATGAGCTTCTTCGCCAAGGCCGCCGCCAACGCGCTGCAGCGCCACCCGGTGGTCAACGCCTCGGTCGACGGCAACGACATCGTCTATCACGGCTACGCCGACATCTCGATCGCCGTGTCGACCGACAAGGGCCTGGTCACGCCGGTCCTGCGCAACGTCGAGCGCATGGGCTTCGCCGACGTCGAAAAGGCCATCGGCGACTACGCCAAGAAGGCGCGCGACGGCAAGCTGGCCCTGGAAGACCTGCAGGGCGGCACCTTCACCATCACCAACGGCGGCACCTTCGGCTCGCTGATGTCGACCCCGATCGTCAACCCGCCGCAGTCGGCCATCCTGGGCATGCACGCGATCAAGGAACGCGCCATCGTCGAGAACGGCGCCGTGGTCGCCGCGCCGATGATGTACATCGCCCTGTCCTACGACCACCGCATCATCGACGGCAAGGACGCGGTGCTGTTCCTGGTCGACATCAAGAACCAGCTGGAAAATCCGCATCGCATGCTGCTCGGCATGTAATGCCGAGCCGGGATTCGGGAATGGGGATTCGGGATTCGCAAGGGCAAAAGCCCACGCGGGTTCCTCCCCTCTCCCGAAACCTTGGCTTTATCGCAGCACTTTCGCGGGCTTCGGAATTCGCAGCGCTGACGCGCTTTGAACGAATCCCGAAGCCCCAATCCCGAATCCCGTGAGCGAATCCATGAGCGAACAATTCGACGTAGTCGTCATCGGCGCCGGTCCGGCCGGTTATCACGCCGCCATCCGCGCCGCCCAGTTGGGCCTCAAGACCGCCTGCATCGACGCCGCACTCGGCAAGGACGGCAAGCCCGCCCTCGGCGGCACCTGCCTGCGCGTGGGCTGCATTCCGTCCAAGGCGCTGCTCGACAGCTCGCGCCAGTTCTGGAACCTGCAGCACCTGTTCGGCGAGCACGGCATCAGCGCCGACAACGCCAAGATCGACGTCGGCACCATGGTCGGTCGCAAAGACAAGATCGTGAAGCAGTTCACCGGCGGCATCGCGATGCTGTTCAAGGCCAACAAGGTCACGCCGTACTACGGCTTCGGCACCCTGCACCCGGGCAACATCGTCAAGGTCAAGCAGCACGACGGTTCGGAAGTCGAGCTCAAGGGCACCAACGTCATCATCGCCGCCGGTTCGGATTCGATCGAACTGCCGTTCGCCAAGTTCGACGGCGACAAGATCGTCGACAACGTCGGCGCGCTCGACTTCACCGAAGTGCCCAAGCGCCTGGGCGTGATCGGCGCCGGCGTGATCGGCCTGGAACTCGGCAGCGTGTGGAAGCGCCTGGGCGCCGAGGTCACCATCCTCGAAGCGCTGCCCGACTTCCTCGCCGTGGCCGACGCCGAAGTGGCCAAGACCGCCGCCAAGGAATTCAAGAAGCAGGGCCTGGAGATCAAGCTCGGCGCCAAGGTCAGCAAGGCCGAAATCCAGAAGGACGGCGTCCACCTGACCTATAACGACGGCAAGGCCGACCAGCAACTGGTGGTCGACAAGTTGCTCGTCGCCGTCGGCCGTCGCGCCGCCAGCAAGGGCCTGTTGGCCGAAGGCACCGGCGTCAAACTCAACGAGCGGGGCCAGATCGAAGTCGACGAGCATTGCCACACCGGCGTCGACGGCGTGTGGGCGGTCGGCGACTGCGTGCGCGGCCCGATGCTGGCGCACAAGGGCTTCGAGGAAGGCATCGCCGTGGCCGAGCTCATCGCCGGCCTGCCGGGCCACGTCAACTTCGACACCATTCCGTGGGTCATCTACACCGAGCCGGAAATCGCCTGGGTCGGCCAGACCGAGCAGCAGCTCAAGGCCGAAGGCACGCCGTACAAGACCGGCAGCTTCCCGTTCGCGGCGATCGGCCGTGCGGTGGCCATGGGCGAGCCGGCCGGCTTCGTCAAGGTCATCGCCCACGCCGAAACCGATCGCGTCCTCGGCCTGCACCTGGTCGGCGTAGGCGTGTCGGAGCTCGTGCACGAAGGCGTGCTGACCATGGAGTTCAAGGGCTCCGCCGACGACCTCGCGCGCATCTGCCACGCCCACCCGACCCTGTCGGAAGCGATCCACGATGCGGCGATGGCGGTCGACAAGCGCGCGATTCATAAGGCCAATTGACGGCCGGGATTCGGGAATGGGGATTCGGGATTCGCAACTGCGTTCCCGCCTCGCCTGAAGCCCCACGCAGACGCCAGGCCTTGCCTGGCGTTTTGCGTTTAGGCTCCCGAAACCGAATCGCCCTCACCCTGCTTTTGCCAATCCCGAATCCCAAATCTCGAATCCCTATGCAAAGCCTCTGCGTCTACTGCGGCTCCAACTCCGGCTCCAAGCCGATCTACACCGAACGCGCGATGGCGCTCGGCACGCGCATGGCCAAGGACGGCATCGCCCTGGTCTACGGCGGCGGCAACGTCGGCCTGATGGGCACGGTCGCCGATGCGGTGCTCGAAGCCGGCGGCGAAGCGATCGGGGTGATTCCCGAGCAGTTGGTGAACTGGGAAGTCGCCCACCGCGGCCTGACCAAGCTGGAGATCGTCGGTTCGATGCACGAGCGCAAGGCGCGCATGTTCGACCTCGCCGACGGCTTCGTCGCCCTGCCCGGCGGCTTCGGCACCCTCGACGAAATGTTCGAGATGCTGACCTGGCGCCAGCTCGGCATCGGCAACAAGCCTTGCGCGTTTCTCGACATCGACGGCTTCTACACGCCGCTGATGTCGATGCTCGACCGCATGGTCGAAGAACGTTTCCTGCACGCCGACCAGCGCCGCGACCTGTGGCACGGCGACGACCTCGACACGATGCTGGCCTGGATGAGCGAGTACCAGCCGGCCGCCGCATCGAAGTGGATGGACGAGAAGCGGCGCAACGCCCTGCGCTGAGCTGCAAGACTCGATAAGCAGCAAGACTCTAGGGACAGGAGGCCGGACCATGCGCTGGATCGTATTGCCTTTGCTCATGCTCGCGGTGGCGGCGTGCAAGCCGGCCCGGCCTCCCGCGAGCGACATCGACCGCACCACGGTCGAGATCGAACGTAGCGGCTGCCTCGACAGCTGTCCGGTCTATAAGTTGCGCATCAACTCCGACGGTGTGGCGATCTTCAGCGCCCGCGACTTCACCGGCCGCCACCCGCTGCGCAGCGCGAGCGGCGACTTGGTGATCCCGCACGAAATCGCCGACAAGGACCGTCGCGCCCTGTTCCAGCGAGTGAACTCCAAGGCCTTCGCCGAACTGCTGCCGGACTACTCCAGCGGCGTGTCCGACGGCCCGACCACGACGATCACCGTCAACACGCCATCTGGCGAGCGCCGCGTCACCCAGAGCGCCGTCGCCTGCCTGCGCGACAGTAAGAAACCGGGCGCCTTGTCGTCCACCTCTATCGCCCCGCAAGCGCGTTTCGTACCCGATGTGTTCTGCGAGACCGTCGCCCTGATCGAAACCGCCAGCTGCGCCGGCTACTGGTCCGCGCAAACCCGTCCCCCGCGGGACCCCAACGATCCCCGGCTGTCGCCGCCGGAGCGTTGCCGCTTGCCGTCGTTCGGCGCAGCGGCGAATGCTGGTGCCGTGCAGCCATGAAGGCGAGGCGTTCCGGTGCGACGAATCACCCTCGTTGCGGATCGCCCCTTGTAGGAGCGGCGTGAGCCGCGACCGCGGGACGCGCAGAAACGACAACGCCGACAGCGCTCATCAAAGCGGCGTGCTTCCGCGAAGGGTAGGAGCGACGCGAGCCGCGGCCAAGGGACGCGCATAAACCGCAATGCCGAATTCATCTGCCGAAGCGGCGTGCCGTCGCAGGGTAGGAGCGGCGCAAGCCGCGACCGCGTTGTGATGGTCTCGCGGCGCATCGCTCAAGCAAGATCTAGATCAAACGCCTAAAGCTTCCGCCACTAAAGCGGCGGGTTACTTTCTTTTGTCATAAGCAACAAAAGAAAGATAACCAAAGAAAAATGCTTTGTTTTGAATCACAGGCCCGCACGAGCGGTGCAGACGCCGGGATTTTTCATACGGGACATCCCTGTCCCGATGAAAAACGGCGCGCATCCCTGCGCGCCGCCCTGCGGGTCTTCGATTGCCTTCGCGAGTGCCAGACGACGCACAGCAACAGCAGCAACAGCTAACGACAACGGCAACAGCAGGCAACGCTGCTCTTGGGTAGGAGCGGCGCGAGTCGCGACCGCGTTCGTTCAGCCTCTATCGTCGGCCGGGATAGGTGCCCATGTCTCAACCGTGACGCCGTTGCCGTTGCCGTTGCCGTTGCCGTTGCCGTTGCCGAGATTTTGATCTGCCTTGCCGCTTTACCGGTCAAGTGGAGACCCGGAGGGCGCCGCACAGGACGTGCGGCGTTTTCCGATAGGACATGGATGTCCTATCGGAAAATCCCGGCGCAGGCATCGCACTCGTGGCCTGTGCCCTTGCAAGGAGAGCCCTTTTCTTTGGTTACTTTTCTTTTGGGCTTAGCAAAAGAAAGTAACCCGGCCGCGTCAGCGGACGGAAGCTTTGCTGTTGATGTTGCCGTTGCTTCAGCGCCTTTCGACTGAAGACACAGCAACGGGAGACCACGCGGTCGCGACTCGCGTCGCTCCTACCCCCGCGACGGCACGCCGCTTCGATGAATGACGTCGGCGTTGCCGTGTCCGCGCGTCCCTCGGTCGCGGCTTACGCCGCTCCTACAAGGGGCTGCAACCACTCGCGAGCGCCCCTGCCAGACAGCAAAAAGACCGCGATTACCCACTCGGCTATCATCCCCCATCACGGTCCACCCGTCCCACCCGGTGCCGCTCCACGCCCCGTACCGCCGCCAGAGCATGCAATGAACCTACCCGCCTCCTTCGACGCCTTCCGCATCCACAACGACGCCAGCGGCTACCGCAGCGGCATCGAGTCGGTCGGCCTGGACGATCTCGCGCCCGGCGAGGTGGTGATCAAGACCGCGTACTCGTCGGTCAACTTCAAGGACGCGCTGGCCGGCACCGGCGAAGGCAAGATCCTGCGCCGGTTCCCGCTGGTCGGTGGCATCGACGTCGCCGGCCACGTGGTCGCCTCGAGCGATCCGGCGTTCAAGGAAGGCGACGCGGTGCTGGTCACCGGTTGCGGCCTCAGCGAGGTGCGCGACGGCGGCTACGGCCAATACGCGCGCCTGCAGGCGCAATGGACGATTCCGCTGCCGGCGGGGCTGAGCCTGCGCGAGAGCATGATCCTCGGCACCGCCGGCTTCACCGCCGCGCTCGCCCTGCACCGCATGCTCGACAACCGGCAGACCCCGGCGCAGGGGCCGCTCGCGGTCACCGGCGCCACCGGCGGCGTCGGTTCGCTGGCGCTGGACATCTTCAGCCGCGCCGGCTTCGAGGTGCACGCGATCAGCGGCAAGCCCGAACAAGGCGATTACCTGCGCTCGATCGGCGCCCGCGAGGTGCTCGGCCGCGACGCCCTGCAGACCGAGCGGCCGATGGAGTCGGCGCGCTTCGGCGGCGGCCTGGACAACGTCGGCGGGCCGATGCTGGCCAGCCTGCTCGCCCAGACCGCGCCCTATGGCAACGTCGCCACCGCCGGCCTCGCCGCCACCCACGAGCTGGCCACCACGGTCATGCCGTTCATCATCCGCGGCGTGTCGCTGCTCGGCGTGGCCTCGGCGGGCACCGCAAGAAGCATCCGCGACGAGATCTGGCAGCGCCTGGGCAGCGACTGGAAGCCCGCGCATCTGGACCGGATCTGCACCCGCGAAGTCGGTCTGGCCGAGCTGCCGCAGGTATTTCCGGGCATGTTGGCCGGCGGTTCGGTCGGCCGGACCCTCGTCGTGATCTAGTTGGCATTGCAGCGGCGCGGCGCGTCGCTACAATCGGCCGCAGGTTCTTGGGGGAAACACATGGCGCGTATTCTGATCGTCGACGATTCGCCGTCCCAGCTGATGGGCATTCGTCGCATCGTCGAAAAACTGGGGCATGAAGCCTTGACCGCAGAGGACGGCGCCGCCGGCGTCGAAGCGGCCAAGCGCGAGCTGCCCGATATGATCCTGATGGACGTGGTGATGCCGAACCTCAACGGGTTCCAGGCGACGCGCTCGATTTGCCGCGAATCCACGACGAAACACATCCCGATCGTGCTGGTCACGACCAAGGACCAGGACACCGACCGCGTCTGGGGCATGCGCCAGGGCGCCAAGGCCTACATCACCAAGCCGTTCAGCGAGACCGATCTGTCCGAGATCATCGCGCAGTTGCTGCCTTCGGCCGCCTGAATGCGGCACGCGGGCCCGGCAGGCCGGCGCCTCGCAGCAGAACGAACAAACCCGGCACAAGCCGGGTTTGTCCTTTCCAAGGCCGCTTCAGCGCATCGGCGGCGGACTCGCATCACGCCGCATCGGCTGCGGCATCGCAGTCGACCGGCCATGACGCCGCACGCGGCCGATGGCCGCGGCGGCGCTCAGATCCGCCGCCAATCCTCGCCGAAGGCCACCCGCATCGCCTCGTAGGCATCGTGCTGCGCCGGCGTTTCCGCGCGCGGCGCCAGCACTTCCAACTCGACGATCTGGTCGCCCGCCTGGGTGCCCGGCAGGCCGCGGCCGCGCAGGCGCAGCTTGCGCCCCGCTTCGGAGTTGGCCGGGATCTTGAGCTCGACCGGGCCGCCCAGGGTCGGCACGCTGACGGTTGCGCCGAGCGCGGCTTCCCACGGCGCCAACGGCAACATGTAGATCACGTTGCGGCCGTCGACTTCGAAATGCGGATGCGCGGCGTATTCGATCTCGAGCAGCAGGTCGCCGTGCGCGCCCTGCCCGGCCAGGCGGATCAGCTGGCCGGGGCGCACGCCCTTCGGCACGCGCACGTCGAGGGTCTTGTTGTTGACCGAAATGCGGATGCTGCCGCCTTCGTAGACCGTTTCCAGCGACACCGCGAGCTTGGCCCGGGTATCGCCGCGCGGCGGCGCGCTGCGGGCGCCCTGCTGGCCGAAACCGCCGGCCGCCGAGCGGCCGCGCCCGAACAGGGTCTCGAAGAAATCGCTGAAACCGCCGCCGGCGCCACCGCCGGCGAAGATCTCCTCGAAGTCCGGGCTGCCGCCGCCATAGCCGCCCGCGCTGGGCTGCACTTCGTCGCCGGGCCGGTAGCCGCGTGCGCGCAGCTGATCATAGGCCGTGCGTTTCTGTGGGTCGCGCAGCGCCTCGTAGGCCTCGTTGACGGCCTTGAACTTCTCCTCGGCGCCGGCCTCCTTGCTGACATCGGGATGGTACTTTCGCGCCAGGCGACGATAGGCCGTCTTGATCTCGGCCTCGCCCGCGCTCGGTTCCAGGCCGAGGGTTTCGTAGTAATCCTTGAACTGCATCGGTGCTCCCCACTCGCAAGCGCCATACGCGGCGCAGCCCACTCACGCCGTCTTGACGCATCATTAGCCTGACAGCATGGCGGCGACGACCGCGATTTCAAGTCGCGTTGACGCGGTATTTAGCACCTGCTGCCTAGACTCGAACCCCCACAGGAGATTTCCATGAGCATCCAGGTCGGCGAACGCCTTCCCGAAGTCGTACTCAAGCGCATCAACGAAGGCATCGAGAGCGTCGATACCCGGGCCTTGTTCGACGGCCGCAAGGCCGTGCTGTTCGCGGTGCCGGGCGCCTTCACCCCGACCTGCTCGGAGAAGCACCTGCCCGGGTTCGTCCAGCATTTCCAGGAGTTCCGCGACAAGGGCATCGAAGTGCTGTGCCTGGCCGTCAACGACCCGTTCGTGATGCAGGCCTGGGCCCAAAGCCAGCACGCGCCCGACGGCATGATCATGCTGGCCGACGGCAACGGCGACTTCACCCGCGCGCTCGGCCTGGAGCTCGACGCCAGCGCCTACGGCATGGGCACGCGCGCCAAGCGCTTCGCCCTGTACGCCGACGATGGCGTGGTCAAGCAACTGCACGTCGAAGAACCCGGCGAGTACCGCGTGTCCTCGGCCGAATACATGCTGCAACAGGTCTGAGCCCCGGCCGGCCCGGATCGCCGCAGCTCCGGGCCGCTCGCTTCATCGACTCCATCGACGCGCCGCTGCGTCTCCTCTTCACCCGCTTGCACGAGGTTCCCCGCTCTCTTCCCCCGACCAGCCAGGAGGCACCATGCCTGCCAAGCCCGTCAGCAAGACCGCCCGTCCGGCGTCCACGCCGTCGTCCGCCGCCACACCCTCGGCGTTCGTCACCGACCTCGCCACCATTCGCGCGCGTGCCCGCAAGCACATCGAAGACGGCGCGATCACCGACAGCTACCGCGCCGACCGCGAGGCGGTGATCAAGCTGCTCAACGAAGCCCTGGCGACCGAGATCGTCTGCGTGCTGCGCTACAAGCGCCACTACTTCATGGCCAGCGGTCTGATGGCCGACGCGATCAAGGCCGAATTCCTCGAACACGCCAACGAAGAACAGGCGCATGCCGATCGCATCGCCGAACGCATCGTCCAGCTCGGCGGCGCCCCCGATTTCAATCCCGACGTGCTGTCCAAACGCGCGCACGCCGAATACGTCGAAGGCACCGACCTGCGCGACATGGTCAAGGAAGATCTGGTCGCCGAACGCATCGCGATCGACAGCTATCGGCAGATCATCGATTACATCGGCGACCAGGACACCACCACCAAGCGTCTGATGGAGGACATCCTGGCGCAGGAAGAAGAACACGCCGACGAACTGGCCGACCTGCTCAACGGCTGGACCGGCGGATAAGCCGCAACAGCCAACGGCCGCGGCTCGCCCCGCCCCTGCAGGAGCGGCGTGAGCCGCGACCGCGATCTTTCCCGGACGGTCGCACACTCAGGACGATGGCGTCTGTCCCTGTCCCGCGATAATTCACGCCTTCGATTACTCGCGAAGGCGGTGCGAACGCTTCACGTCCCGTGATTGCGGCTCACGCCGCTCCTACCCGCGGGAGTTCACACCTTCGATTACTCGCGAAGGCGGTGCGAACGCTTCACGTCCCGTGATCGCGGCTCACGCCGCTCCTACAGGGGCGGGACACAGTCGCTCATGCGGGAGCGGTGAGCCGCGACCGCGATGCTTCCCGTTCGCTTCGCCTCCTCAGGCGGCCTCGCCCTGCGCAGCCTCGGCGAACAGGCCGCGGCCGAGCGCGAAGGCCGTATGCAGGTGGGCGGCGGCTTCGTCGGGGTTGGTATGCAGGAGCAGCTCCGAGGTCAGCACGCGGGCGCCGCAGTAATCGAAAATGCCGTGGTCGATCTGGGTCTTCATCGCCGCCCCGTAACCGTGCTTGACGTAGGTGCCGGCGCCGGCCCCGCCGACGCCGAGCAAATGCACGCGCAGGCGCTGCAGTTTCTTGACCACCCGCCCGTCCTTTTCCTCATAAGCCCAGCCGTTGGCGAATACGCGGTCGATCCAGCCCTTCAACAGGCCCGGCATCGACCACCAGTACACCGGGAACACCAGGGCCAACGCATCGGCCCGGTCGATCCGCGCCTGCTCGGCGCGCACGTCCTCGGGCGCGGCAGCGCGCAGGTGAAAGCCGGCGACATCGTCGTGGTTGAAGCGCGGGTCGAAGCCCTCGGCCGCCAGGTCGGCGATCTCGAAGGCGTGGCCCGACTGCGCCAACCCGTCCGCCAGTTGCGCGGCGACGGCATGGGTCAGCGATTGCGGGTCGGGATGGGCGACGACGATGAGTGCGTTCATGAGGGTATCCGGCAGAAGAAAGATTAATTACCAAAGGTAACTTACTAGATGTAAGTTACCTTTGGTATGTTTCTTCGTCAAGCGCCGGGGATCCTCCTGCGAGGACCGACTCGCGCTTCGTGCGCGCCCTAGCGCAACACCCGGAACCTCACCCGCGACCAGGCGCCGGTATCGGCCAACGCGGTCAGTGTGTGCTCGCCGACTTCGCCGAAGTCGTGGTCGAAACGCGCACGTCCCTGCGATTCGCCGATCAGGCGCCCGTCGAGCAACCAGCGCACCCGCGCATCGCTGCCGAGCGCGCGGATCGACAGGCGCAGCGGCGTCGCGTTGCCGGGCGCGCGCGCCAGCGTGGCTTGGTCGTCGATGCCTTCGATGCGCAGTTCCTCGACCGCGTCGCGGCCGTCGTCGCTGCAGTCCGGGGCCAACGGCGGCAGGCGCGCGGCCCGGCGAGTTTCGGCGGCGAGCCAGGGCGAGGCCAGCGCCGGCCAACGCACCAGCTCGCGCGCATGGCGTTCGTGGGGCAGGCTGCATTCGGCGGACACGCGCAGACCGGTGCGCGCATCGGCTTCATAGCGCTCGAGCCCGGCATTCCACAGACGCGCATCGCGTTCGGCGAAAGTCGGCGGCACCGAACCGTCGAGCGTCCAGGCCTGCAGACGCCGATGACAGAGTTCGGGCGCCTGCGGATCCGGCGCGATGCCGAGCGGCCAGCAGATCTCGATCTGCTCTACGTTCTTCGGTGGCGGCCGCAGCGCAGCGTCGCCGTTCTGCCGCGGCAGGCTGTCGATCACCTCGAACAGCAAGGGCAAGGCGGTCACCGCGCCGTACTGGCCCGGCAAAGGCGTGCCGTCCGGCCGCCCGACCCAGACCCCGACCGTGTAGCCGCGGGTGCTGCCGAGCGCCCAGGCATCGCGGAAGCCGTAGCTGGTGCCGGTCTTCCATGCCACCCGCGGCCGGCCGCGGGTATCGAAGGTTTCCTCGACACTGCCGGGACGCGGGTTGGCTTCGAGGATCTCGCGCACGATCCAGGCCGCGCCCGGCGACAACAGCCGCCGTTCCAGCGTCGGCGCATCGCGCTGATAGCGCACGCGTCCGGCGATGCCGTCGCGGTTGAACGCCGAATAGGCGCCGACCAAGTCCTCCAGGCGCGCACCGGTGCCGCCGAGGATCATCGCCAGGTTCGGGGTCGCGCCGCGCGGCCACTGCAGGTCGATGCCGGCATGGGCCAGGCGCGCGGAAAAACGCGAGGGGCCGACCCGATCGAGCAGATCGACCGCGGGGATGTTCAGCGACAGGCGCAAGGCCGTCGCTGCGCCGACCGGGCCGTTGAAGGCCGTGTCGAAATTACCCGGGCGATAACCGCCGAAGGACTGCGGCGCATCCACGAACAGGCTTTCGGAATGGATCAGGCCGTCGTCGAGCGCAAGTCCGTACAGGAACGGCTTCAAGGTCGAGCCCGGCGAACGCCAGGCCTTGACCATGTCGACGTGGCCGAGCCGCGCGGCATCGCCGAAGGTCACCGAACCGACATAAGCGCGCGCTTCCAGGCTGGCGTTGTCGACCACCAGCAAGGCCGCCGAGGTGCGCTCGGGCAGGCTGGAGAAATACGCCGATACGCGATCTTCCAAGGTGCGTTGCAGCTCCAGGTCGATGGTCGACGCGACCCGCAAGGCCTTGGGGTTCTCCACGCGCAACCGCTGCGCCAGCAACGGCGCGTAACGCGGCGGTTGCAGCGAGCGCGCGACCACCGGTTCGACCCGGGCGTCGGCGACTTCGTCCTGCGACCAGACCTTCAGCGCAGCCATGCGTTGCAACACCTTGTCGCGTGCCTTGCGCGCACGCTCGGGCTCGCGGTCCGGCCGCAGCCGGCTCGGCGATTGCGGCAGTACCGTCAGCAGGGCGGCCTCGGCATGCGACAGACGCGACGAGGGTTTGCCGAGATACGCCCAACTCGCCGCTTCCACGCCTTCGACGGTGCCGCCGAACGGCGCGCGGTTGAGATACAGGCCGAGGATTTCGCGCTTGGACAAATGCACTTCGAGCTGCACGGCGCGCAGCATCTGCCGGCTCTTCGACCACAGGCTGCGCCGGTTCTGCCCGGGCGCGGCGTCGAGGATGCGCGCCACCTGCATGGTCAGGGTCGAGCCGCCCGAGACCACGCGGCCGCTGCGCAGCCATTGCCCGGCGGCGCGCAGCATCGCCACCGGATTGATGCCCGGGTGCTTCCAGAACCAGCGGTCTTCGTAGTTCAGCAAGGCCTGCAGATACAGCGGCGAGACCTCGCTGTCGCGCACCGGATAACGCCAGACGCCGTCGCGGTCGGCGAAGGCGCGCAGCGGTGTACCGTCGGACGCGGTGACGACCGCGCCGGCGTCGCGCGGTTTCGGCAGCGGCAACGGAAACGCGAGATCGAGCAGCATCGCCACGATCGCGAACAGCATCAGCGCCAACAGCGTTTTCAGCACGACACGGCGCCGGGGCGAACCGCGTCGGGACGGCTCGCGCCGGGGCGGAACGGAGGTTTCGGTGGACAGGGTGGACACGTTACGACCGGCAAAGACCATGATCAGCTTACGTCAGCGCGGCGCGCCGTTGCCGGGGAGGCAGCGGCGCGCGCGGCAGGCGCTCAGCCTGCGACGTTGAACGCGGCCAGGCGCAGGCGCCCATCGATGAGGTACAGGATCAGGCTTTCGGCGCCCTCCTGGCGTTCGACGCTCTTGCCGCCTTCGCCGTCGGCCACTTCCACCTCTTCGGCCGCCGCTGCGATCACCGACACCTCGGCGTCGATGAGCTCGTCGTTGCCCTCCTCGCGGTCGGCGTCCGGGTCGGGGCGGATGCTGATCGAATACGCCTCCTCGGTCTTGCCGCGCTGCCGCTTGCGCATCCCCACCAGCGTTCCGTCCGGCTCGCTCTGGAAGGTCTGGCCGGTCACCTGCTCGATCGTCTCGGCATAGGTGTCGGCGCGCGAATCCGGGAACAGGTCGGTGTAGTGCTTCTCGGCCATGGCGCGATCGATCTTGCCGCCGGCGGCCTTGGCGGCTTTTTCCAGCTCGGTCTCGTAGATCGGCAGGCCGACGGCCTCGAGCGGGAAGTTCATGCGGCCGAGCACGCTGTTCTTGTCGCGCATGCGGAAGGCCCGGCCGAGCTCCGCCAGTTCGGACAGGACGCGCTGCTGGCGGCTCTGGTGCTCGGCCTGGGCGACGGTCTGGCCGTTCCAGGCGTAGACGTAGTAGTCGGTGGTCTTGGGGCGCGCCGCCGAGCAGATGTCGATCGCGCGCAGGTACAGGCGGCCGGTCGAGATCTTGTCCAGCTCCGGGCAGAACTCCGGCATGCCGGCTTGCGGCAGCGCCTGGAACTCCTGGCCGCGGCTCATCAGCACTACGAGCTTCTTCGACGCGGCCATGGTCGCATCGGGCGTGCCCTGGCCGAACAAGACCACGACATCGTCGTGACCGTCGCGGTCGAGATCGCCGACCAGGTGTTCGAAGCCCAGCCGTTCGAACCCGGGGTCGAGCTTGCGCAAAGCCGCGAAGGCGCGCTCGGCGGTGACTTTTTGCGCCTCGGCAGTGGCCGCCGGCGCTGCAACGGATGGATCTTTCGGCGCGGCCGCATCGGCCGGCGCGGCGTCGGTGCCCGACTGGCAGGCGGCCAGGCCGAGCATCAGGGACAGTACTGCGATCTTGCGCATGTTCGCTCCTTGCGTGGGTGTCGGTCGCGGCCTCGGGCCGGACCGTGGGCAATACGGACGAACCGACTCGCGCGGAGCCGGTCGCGTGGGTTCAGAAGACGTCAGACTTCATCGGAATTATGGTCGAGCAGGTACAGCTCGCCTTCAATCAGACGGAAATTGGCGTGGTAATGGCTGCCGTCGCGCTGCGGCCATTCCAGCATGACCTCGGCATCGACCACGTAGCTGGCGTCGTCGGTCTCGATCAAGCCCTGGTCCGGGCTCAGATCGATCTGCAACCGATACTCGCCGCTGCTGCTGGCGTCGCGGCCGCGCACCGTGGCCTGCCATTCGTCGCTGCCGAGCGACTGCAATCCCGCCTTGCGCAAGCGCTCGACCGCCGTGGCGAAAGCCTCGCGCCGCGGCGCATCAACGAACAAGGAGCGGTCGATGCCCTGCTCGGCCGGTGCCGGCGCCGCGCCGGGGCGGATCGACGAGGGGTGCTCGCGCAGATGGCGGATCAGCACCTCATCGCGTCGTTCGCGCAATGCGGTTTCGATTTCGGCCAACTGCGACAGCACGCGTTGCTCGGGCGATTCCTCATCGAGCGGGCGCAAGCCCTGCCCCGACCATTCGTAACGGTGATGCGCGATGGCCTTCGGGAACGGCACCATGCAGGCTTCCAGCGCATCGACCCGCAGCACGCCGTCGACGATGCCGCGCAGGGCCGCGCAATAGCCGAACAGATTCTCGCCGTCGTCGGCCAGCAACTGCAGCCCGCCTTCGCGCGCCATCAGCATGCGCACGTGATTGGCGACATGGCGCATCGCCCCCTCTTCGCCGATGCCGTACTCGACCGCGATATCGTCGCGGCCGTCGCGATCGAGGTCGCCGATCGCGTAGTCGGCATAGTAACGGTCGAATTCCGGCGTGTCCTTGCGCATCAAGGCCTCGGCGGCGACCTGCAAGGGATGGGCCGGCGGCGCCGCTTCGACGACAGGCGGGGCCGGGCTGGCCCCAGCCTCGGCCACGGCGACCGCGGTGGCATCGGCGGTCGCCGTCGCCTGCGGCGCTGGGTCCGACGCCGCTGGCGCTGCCGGCAGCGTACAGGCCGCCAGCAGCGAGGCCAGCGCGGCGGAAAGCATCGCGCTTCCCGCCGCCCTGCTCCGGATCAAGGCTGACGCACCGTCAGCGAGGCCGGCGAGGCCCGGCCGACGCCGCGCAGATCGGGACGGTACATGTCCTCGACCAGCGACGGCGGCACCGTATACGTGCCGGGCGTGACCGCACGCACCAGATAGAACACCCGCGCGGTCTGGTTCTGCTCGAGCTTGAGCGCGGCGATGTAGCGGTCGTCGCGGAACTCCTCGTGGCGGACTTCGGCGGCGCTGCTGCGTTCGGAGATCTCGATCCCGTCGACCACCACGCCGGCCCACTGCTTGGCGTCGCCGAGGTTGAAGTTCTCGATCTCCAGGCCGGCCGGCAACAGGTCGGTGAGCAACGCATCCGGCATCGCACGACGGGCCTTGATGGTGACCTGCACGATCAGCGCCTCGCCTTCGACCAGGCCGCCGCCCGACCATTCCTTGCCTTCGGTGGTGTAGTACTTGCGCCCGACTTCGATCATCGAGCTGTCCGCGGCCGGCGCGGTGCGCGGCACGCCGGCGATTTCCATGCTGGCGTACAACGGCGGCTGGCCGCTCGGGCTGAAGCTCACTCCGCGGGCGAGCGCGGCGTAGTCGAACACGCGGCCGATCAACTTGGCCGGGTCGGCGTCCGAGGCGCTGTCGCCGACCGTCCAGCGGCCGGAGATCTGCTTGCTCTGGTCCGCCATCAAGGCCTTGCCGAGCCGCGCCAGGGCGACCTGCTCCTGGGTGCTGAGCCACAGCCAGCCGCTGTTGCGGCGCGCGTCGAGCTCGCGGCCCATGCCGACCACACGCGCCTCGTACTCGGGCTTGGACAGCTTGTGCTCGTGCACCAGGGCGATCATCAAGGCGTCGTCGCGCAGGCGGCTGCCGTAGTCGCCGAGGTACTCGGGGCGTTCGGCCGGGTCGCGCGCGAAACCTTCCTTGATCGCCTTGGCACCGCGGCCCTTGTCGCCCTGCAGCGACAAGGCCAGGCCGAGGTGAACCAGCGGCAGGCCGGTCAGACTCTGTTTACGGTCGTTGTCGTAGAGCGCGCGCAAGGTGCCCAGCGGCGCCCGGTTGACCCGTGCGAGCACGTAGCCGGCGTGGGACTGATAGGCGAACTTGAGGTGTTCGCGGCGGTCGTAGCCGTAGAACGAGGCATTGCCCGACAGCAGATCCTCGTTGAGCACCTTCAACGCCTTCTGCAGCATCGCCTCGGGCACGGCGAAGCCGCCGTCGCGCGCGTCGAGCAGGAACTCGACCACGTACGGGGTGATCGCCGGATTGACGTAGTCGCCGTCGCCCCACATCGAGAAGTGACCCGAGCCGATCTGCATCGCCGCCAGACGGCCGAACGCACCTTCCATGCGCGCACGCCGCTGCTTGGCGTCCAGGCCCTTGGCGCCGAGCATCTTGGCGGTGGCGTCGTCGAGTTCGAGCGCGGCATAGCCCTTGCTCGTGGTTTGCTCGGCGCAGCCGTACGGGTATTCCAGCGCGCCCTGCAAGGCGCTGGCGAACGGGATCGGCGGCAAGGCGCTGATCACCATGCGCGCGTTGACCGAATCGGGCATCAGCCCGTCGGCGAAGTCGGCGCCGAGCTGGACCGTGCCGAGCTCGTCGAGCACGCGCGTGCGCGAACGCAGCACCGACGGCCAGGCCGGGCGCACCGGCACGTCGTAGCGGCGATCGACCTTGTAGCCGTTGCCGTCCACCCGCACCCGCACCTGCGCGGTCGTATAGCCCTCGCGCGCGACGATCGGGAAGGTCAGGGTCCGCTTGGCTTCGACGCCGAGCGAGAGCTTGTGCTGGCCGTCGGACAGGCCGAGCGGGCCGATGCCTTCCACGCGCACCTCAAACTCGCCCGGCTTGCCGGTGAAGTTCTGCACGTCCAGGGTGACGTTGCTCTTGTCGCCGGGCGCGAGCACGCGCGGCGTGCTGGCCTCGGCGAGCACCGGCGCGCGCACCACGGTTTCGGCGTCGCGATTGCCGTAGCTGCCGCCGGCATAGACCAGGGCCGATACGCGCAGGGTGCCGTTGAAGTCCGGCACCGCCAGCTTGATCCGGGCGATGCCCTGGGCGTCGAGCTTGACCGGACCGGCGAACAGATCGACGGTCTGCACGCGCGCGGTCGGTCGCCGCGCCTGCGGCAACGCCTGCAAGGCCATGTCGCCGCCGAAGCGGATCTTGGCGGTCTCGCCTTCGTAGCTTTCGATGACCCGTCCGTAGACGTCGTAACCGTCGACGCCGAGACGGCGCTGGGCGAAGAAATGCGCGGCCGCGTCCGGCACCGGGAAGCGGGTGATGTTGATGATGCCCAGGTCGACCGCGGACACGGTCACGTAGGCCTCTTTGCCGGCCAGCTGCGGCGCACTGACGATGACCGGCAGATCCTGCTCGGGACGCATCAGCTTGGGCACGTTGAGGCCGACCGCGACCTTGCGCTCGCGCCGGTCCATCTTGACGTGGGCCACGCCGACCGCGCGCGCCGGGGTGATCTTGCTCGGCGCGCTGCCGCCGCGGAACACCAGTGCGGTCACGTAGACGTCGTGGCGCTCCCAGTCGGCGGTGACCGGGATCTTGAACTTGCTGCCGGCCTTGGCATCGATCGACTGCACGTACAGCATGCGGTCGCTCTCCACCATCAACAGACCCGGGCCCGCGTGCGGCGGGGTCAGGGTGACTTCAAGCGTGTCGCCGGCCTTGTAGGCGGTCTTGTCGAGCGCGAGCTTGACCTTGTCGGGACGCGCGTCGAGGCCGCGGTTCTGGTCGTCCCAGCTCCAGCCGGCGCGGAACGGATAGCGCGTGGTCAGCTTGGTCGCCGGGTCGTAGACGTCGACCCGGTACTCGCCCCACTTGACCGGGAAGTTCAGCTTGACCGGCGCGGCGCCGACGTCGACGTTGCGCACTTCGATGTCTTCGTAGCGGCGGGTGAAGTCGTAGTCCCAACCGCCTTCGTCGCCGTAGTTCCAGTGATAGTCGCGGTGCTCGCGGATCAGGGTCACGCGCAGGCCGGTGGCCGGGCGCGGCTTGCCGTCGCTGCCGACGCGGGCGATCTCGAAGCCGGCGTTGCCGTCGGCGTCGGTGCCGTCCTTGTCGTCGAACAGCGGGCGCACGCCAACCAGCGCATCGGCCGGCCACAGCACGCGCTTGAGGCTGCGGTTGACGCTGCGGCCGCCGGTCTCGTAGACGCTGCCGGTGACGATCGCGGCGATGGTGCTGACCGGCTTGGCCTCGTCGGGCAAGGCGATGTCCTGCTGCAACTTGCCGTCGGCGCCCAGGCTGGTGTCGACGACGTCCTTGGCTTCCTTGGGCAGGGTGATGGTCGGGTCGCCGAAGAAATAGCCCGGCAACTGCTCCAGCGGATGCTGCTCGATCATCACCGCGAGCTTGGCGGTGAAACGGTTGCCCGCGGCGGGCGCGCCATACAGGTAGGCGGCATCGACGCCGAGCTTGAACGGCTGACCGGGCTTGAGCACGGCCGGCGCATCGAGTTCGAGTTTCAGGCGTTCGGGCAGGAATTCCTCGATGCGCAGGGTCATGCCCTGCACCGCTTCCTTGCTGCTCGGGTCGGTACGGAATTCGACGCGCCAACGGCCGGTGGCGGCGTCGGCGGGAATCAGCTGCGCATGCCGCACGTAGCCCTGCGCGTCGGGCTGCAGGCGGGTTTCCAGGAAGGTCTTGCCGTCCGGCTGCACGTAACGCAGGAACAGCGGCTGCAGCGCCTTGCCCTTGCTGTCGACCGGCTTGCCGTCCTGGTCGCGCAACAGCGCCGACAGGCGCACGGTTTCGCCGGGGCGGTACAGGTCGCGGCCCGACCAGGCGAACACGTCGAACCAGGCCTGTTCTCGGCCGGCGACGGCGAATTCCGACAGGTCGAGCGCCGGCTGGTTGAACGGCAGCATCGACACGTCGCTGCCGCGCTGGGCGATCAGCACATGGCCGGCATCGAGCTTGTAGCCGAGCATGGCGTTGCCGTTGCCGTCGGTCTCGCCCTTCAGCACCGGCTCGCCTTCGGCGTTGAGCACCTTCAATTCGACGCCGCTGACCGCTTCGCCGCCCTGCAACGAGGCCACATGCACGAACAGCTTGTCCTTATAGGCGCGCGCATGCAGGCCGAGGTCGCTGACGGTGAAGAACGCGGTCTCGAACTCGTCCTTGAACTGGCCGGCGCGCTTCATCACCGCGAAGTACAGGCCCGGTTCCTGCAGTTCCTTGATGTCCTGCAAAGGCAGGTAAGTCAACACGCGCTCGTTGGGCTTGCCGCCCAGCACGAAGCGATTGACGTAGACCGGCTCGGCCAACTTCGACAGCGGCTTCTTGTCGTCCCAGTCGCGTTCCAGGTCCCAGCTGCCGCGGCGGCCGCCGCGCTGGTACTCGGAGAAGAACTTCGGCAGTTCCTTTTCCTTGACCCGCAGGAACTCGACGTCGACCTCGGGCACGTTGATCGACACCACCGGCAGGCCGCGGCTGTCGCGCGCCGGCAACACGCTGCCTTGCGAGGCGAAACCGACCACCGGATCGAGCGGACCGGTGTGGACCGGCTTGCTGATCTGCTGGCCGATGCGGTCGCCGGCCGCGGCGGTCAGCCCGGCCTTGATGGTGACCACGTAGTCCTTGCCGGCTTCGACGTGCGGGAAGCGCAGGATCTTGCCGCCCTCGTCGAGCACCCAACTGCCCTGCACCGCCGCGCCGTTCTTGTCGGCGACCGCCAGCAGCTCGTCGAAGCTCTGGGTGCCCACCAGGGGCTGACTGAATTCGAGGGCGATGGCGAGCTCGTCGTTGCCTTTCTGATCGGGATAGGCCGCCACCAGGGCGAAGCCCTTGATCGCATCGCGCTTGGCCTGGATCGCTTCGCCGGTGATCTCCGGCAGTTGTCCGCTGGTGTCGCGCTTGCAGCCGGCGACCGCCAGCGTCGTTGCGATCAACAGCATCCACAGGACACGCGCCATGACGGCGCGAACGTTTCCTTTCGTCGCTGAACTCACTCGTTCCATGAAGATCTCCACGCTGATGCGCGCAGTATAGAGTGCGACGGCGCTCCAGGAATCATCCATCGCATCCGTGCCAGGCAGCGCAGTTGCGCGCCGCACTCAGTGATGTCCCAGCTAACGAACGAGGGCGCGCGTTGCGAAGCTTGCATCCGGCGGTCGCTCGACGGCGCCGACCGCCGGCCTCGCAGCGGCGGTTGGCGAAGGACAGGCCAGACCGGGGCGCCGCCGTCGTGCCCGGCCGCGGAAGGGTCATCGATTCCTTGGAAACTCGCCCCGCGTCGATTCGAATCGGGCCAGTTACCGGGGTGAAACTCGATAGCAGCCCTGCGCGTGGAAACCGGTACGATCCGCGATTTGCAAGCGCTTATGCCGAAAGATAATAAACGGGCTTGTGCGAGCACGATTACAGAATCATCCGGACCCGTGTCACAGCCGGGGATGGAAATATCCAGGCCGCCTAAAAACTGCGAAATCGCGCCGAACCGCCGGCTATCTTCGGCATCGCTGCAGACAGGGGCCTCGTTTCTGCCAGCCCTCAAAGGCCACTGGCGTCACATAATAAAAACGCAGTGGCGCAATATCTCCCTACCTAAGGGACGCAATAAGTTGCTGCACAGCAGCAATTTTCTTGCAACATTATTACACTCAGGAATATTCACAAAATTCGCCGCCGTGCCGCGCCAAGCCTGATCGCAGAACGATTTCAGAAGAAATCAATTTCTGAAGCCCTGCGTGCACGTCGCATTCGCACTGTGATCTTCGTAGCGTGCGTTGACGGCTTTTTTGACCCGCCCCTAGCGTCCCTCCGCCACGCCGCACGTCGGCGCGGTATCCGCACGGAGCTTGCCCACCCACTCGCCGAAACCACATCGCATCGGTGGCTGGGGCGTCGGGCTACGGGGGAACGGATGCACGAGCAATGAGCCGGCCGCGCCCGCGGCCATCATCCACACTCGTTTCGGGGGTAATACCAGTGAATCGCAACGTATCACCGACCCTGCATGCCCTGTCCATCGCCATGTCGTTCGCGCTCATCTCGGGGGCAGCAGGCGCCGCTCAGCGCGTCGACCTGCACCAGAAGGACGTCGCTCAGCTCAACAAGCAGTACCAGGCCGCCGTCGCCAAGTCCGGCGCCGCCGCCAAGGCCAACGTCCGCCATGCCGAACTGATCGCGCTGGATTCCAACTCCAGCCTGAGCGTGCTCAAGAGCAGCCAGGACGATAACGGCACCCGCAACTATCGCTACCAGCAGAGCTTCCGCGGCGTGCCGATCTTCGGCGAACATGTCGTCGTCAGCGAAGATGCCAGCGGCAACGTGCGTAGCCTGTTCGGCCGTTCGGTCGAAGGCCTCGCCGCCGAACTGCCGGCGACCGCCCCCAAGCTGAGTCAGGCGCAGGCCCTGAGCGTGGCCAAGAGCGCCGGCCTCGGCAAGCGCGTCGGCGCGCTGCAGACGCGCAATGAAAGCAGCCGTCAGATGATCTACATCGACGACAACGGCCGCGCCCACATGGCCTATGTCGTCAACTACTTCGCCGATGCCGCCCAGGGCGGCGAGCCGACGCGTCCGTTCGTGATCGTCGACGCCAACAGCGGCAAGGTCCTGAAGCAGTGGGAAGGCCTGAACCACGCGCTGGTCGGCACCGGCCCCGGCGGCAACCAGAAGACGGGCCAGTACGAATACGGCACCAACTTCGGCTTCAACGACGTCACGCAGAGCGGCAGCACCTGCACGATGAACAACGCCAACGTGAAGACCGTGAACCTCAATCACGGCACCAGCGGCAGCACGGCGTACTCGTTCACCTGCCCGCGCAACACGGTGAAGGCGATCAACGGCGCGTTCTCGCCGCTGAACGACGCTCACTACTTCGGCAAGGTCGTGTTCGACATGTACAACAGCTACGTCGGCACCCCGCCGCTGACGTTCCAGCTGAGCATGCGCGTGCACTACAGCAACAGCTACGAGAACGCGTTCTGGGACGGCTCGGCCATGACCTTCGGCGACGGCCGCACCACGTTCTATCCGCTGGTGAGCCTGGACGTGTCGGCGCACGAAGTCTCGCATGGCTTTACCGAACAGCAGTCGGGCCTGGTCTACTCGGGTCAGTCCGGCGGCATCAACGAAGCCTATTCCGACATCGCCGGCGAAGCCGCCGAGTTCTTCATGAACGGCAGCAACGATTTCCTGGTCGGTGCGCAGATCTTCAAGGGCACCGGCGCGCTGCGTTACATGGCCAACCCGCCGCAGGACGGCCGTTCGATCGGCCACGCCAGCAACTACACCTCGGGCATGGACGTGCACTACTCGTCCGGCGTGTACAACAAGGCGTTCTACCTGCTCGCCACCAAGGCCGGCTGGGATACGCCGAAGGCGTTCAAGGCCTTCGCCAAGGCCAACAAGGACTACTGGACCCCGAGCACCGACTTCAACAACGGCGCCTGCGGCGTCGAGAAGGCCGCCACGGATCTGGGCTATGCCGTCGCCGACGTTTCGGCCGCGTTCCTGACCGTCGGCGTCGACTGCCCCGGCGGCCCGGGCCCGGGTCCGGGCACGACGTACACCAACGGCACCGACTACGCGATCAACGACAACTCCACCGTCGAAAGCCCGATCACCGTGTCCGGCCGTACCGGCAATGCCCCGACCAACGCTTCGGTGTCGGTCAACATCATCCACACCTACCGCGGCGACCTGAAGGTCGACCTGGTGGCTCCGGATGGCTCGCTGTACAACATCAGCAACCGCGCCGGCGGCAGCGCCGACAACCTCAGCGGCACCTTCACCTTCAACCTGTCCAGCGAACCGCTCAACGGTACCTGGAAGCTGCGCGTGAACGACAACGCCAATGCGGACGTCGGCCGTATCGACACCTGGAGCATCACGTTCTGAACCGGATCGCTCCGGTAACGAACATGTCCGGTTGAGGACAAGGAAAACCCCGGTTTCGGCCGGGGTTTTCTGTTCTGCGCGGCCTCCCGTCGCGAACGGCCGGCGGCCGCTTCCGGGTTCAGTAGGAAACCACCTGCTTGAAGCCGCCGAAGATCATCCGCTTGCCGTCGAACGGCATGGCCTTCGGGTCTATCATGTCGGCCAGGCGCGGATCGCCCATGACCTTCTTGTTGATGCGGTCGCGCTGCGCGCGCGACTTGAACACGATCCAGGAAAACACCACGACTTCGTCCGCCTTGAGCTTCACCGCTTGCGGAAACGAAGTGGTTTTACCCGGTTTGACATCGTCGGCGACCGATTCGACATATTGCAACGCGCCGTATTCCATCCAGATCTTGCCGGCCCGGCTGGCCAGCTTGCGATAGGCGGCGAGATTTTTCTTCGGTACCGCCAACACGTAACCATCGACGTAATTCATACCTCCTCCTAACGGGGACAGTCCCCGGTTTCAGGGGCGAACCAAGCCCGATTACGACCCGGTTCCACTCGGAAGCCGCATCCGGACACGCGCGCCAGCCGTCTGGTCGTCGGTATGGCGGACCGGCAGCGACGCTGCGCAGGATGCAACGACAGCCGCGCCTGCAATGACGGGCCCGCGCAGGAGTAACCCAGCCACTGGAAACGCAGCGTGATCATCGCGTGGAATCGGGCGCTGGAGCCGTGCGCCGGCTTGGCAATGCCGCTGCGGCCTGCCGTGGCCCCTGGCGCGGACCGTGCGCGGGCACGGCTAAAACAGACGCGCCGCTTCGAAAACGGCGCGTTGCGTCATGGGCCTGCCGAGGCTCGCGCGGCGGCTCGCCGTTTATTCGGCGGCGATCGCCTCGACCTGGATACGCAGATCCACGCTCATGCTGAAACCGTAGTCCTTGCCGGCGGACATGCCGAACTGGTCGCGCTGGAAGCTCGCGCTGGCGTCGGCGCCGCACAGCTCGCGCTTGAGCATCGGATGCGGCATGCACTTGAACTTGGCGATCTTCAGGCTCAGCGGCTTGGTCACGCCGTGCAGGGTCAGCTCGCCGTCGACCCGGGTCGGCGCGCCATCGACGAAATCGACGAACTTGCCCTTGTAGGTCGCGGTCGGAAACTTCCCGGTATCGAACAGCTCCGGCTTGTTGGCATGTTCGTTCATCGCATCCAGGCCGAAGTCGATGCTCTTCGTGTCGACGACGACCTCGACCGTACCGCTGCCGGCCTTCTTGTCGAGCACGACCGTGCCTTCGGACTTGTTGAACTTACCGCGCCACACCGACACGCCCATGTGGTCGGCTTCGAAGCTCGGATAGGTATGGGTGGGGTCGATCTTGTAGGTCACCGGTGCCGCCTGGGCAGCGCCTGCGAGGGACGAACCGGCCAACAGCGCCAACGTAGCCAGAGCAGAACGGATGACTGTGTTCATCGCGGAATCCGAAGCGAAGGTGCCGGCCAAGCTAGCACCGGCGCTTCGCGGGTCGCAACCGCGGGCGCGCGAATTGAGCGTTCGTGCGCAAACTCCTCCCCGGATGTCAGCCTGGCGTCAGCGCGGCGTCAGCTTGCGCCTGTTCATGCCCCCATATGGACCGCGCGCAGACATCGTCGTGCAGAGCAGGCCGCCCGCGGACGATGCCGGCGAGCGTGGCGCAAGCGATCCGTGCCGAAAAAAAAACGCCGCCCGAAGGCGGCGTTTTCCTGAGCGGCTAAACCACCGGCATCACGCTTCCGGCGAAGGCTCCTGCGCATCCACGGCCGCAGCGGCTTCGATCGCGCCGCCCGGCACTGCCGGCAGCTCGGTCTCGCCGCCCTCTTCGGCATCGTCCAGCGATGCGTCGAGGCGTTCGATGGTCTGCAGGTTTTCGTTCTCGGCCAAACGCATCAGGGTCACGCCCTGGGTGTTGCGGCCGACCTGCGAAATGCCGTCGGCGCGCGTGCGCACCAAGGTGCCGCCGTCGGAGATCATCAGCACTTCGTGATGGTCGCTGAGCTGGATCGCACCGACCAGGGCGCCGTTGCGGTCGGTGGTCTTCAGCGCGATCACGCCCTGGGTGCCGCGTCCCTTGCACGGATATTCCTCGACCGCGGTGCGCTTGCCGAAACCGCGCTGGCTGGCGGTCAGGATGTCGCCGTCGCCGTCGATCACCACCATGCTGACGACGAACGCATTGTTGCCCTCGCCCTCTTCGCCTTCGGCCAGGCGAATGCCGCGCACGCCGGTCGCGGTGCGGCCCATCGCGCGCACCGAGCTCTCGGAGAAGCGCACGGCCTTGCCGTTGCTCGCGAACAGCATCACGTCGCGCTGGCCGTCGGTCAGGGCCACGTCGACCAGGGCGTCGCCGTCGTCGAGGTTGATCGCGATCTTGCCGCGCGCCAGGCGGAAGGCGAACTCGCTCAGCGGGGTCTTCTTGACCGTGCCATTGCGGGTGGCGAAGAACACGAAGTGATCGTCGTCGTAGGCGCGCACCGGCAGCACCGCCTGCACCTGTTCGCCGGCTTCCAGCGCCAGCCAGTTGATGATCGGACGGCCGCGCGCATTCGGGCCGGCATCCGGCAGCTGGTGCACGGACAGCCAGAACACCCGGCCGGCGCTGGTGAAGGTCAGCAAGGTGTCGTGGGTGTTGACCAGCCACAGCTTGTCGATGAAATCCTCGTCCTTGGTCGAGGCCGCGTTGCGGCCCTTGCCGCCGCGCTTCTGCGCGCGATAGGCGCTGACCGGCTGGCGCTTCGCATAGCCCGAATGCGACAGGGTCACGACCACGTCTTCCGGCGCGATCAGGTCGAGGATGTCGAGATCCTCTTCGCTGGCGCGGATTTCGCTGCGGCGCGCGTCGCCGAATTCTTCCTTGAGGTTGCGTAGTTCGGTGCGGATGACTTCCAGCAGCACGTCGGGATTCTCGAGGATCTCGATCAGGCCGCGGATGGCCTCGAGCAGCTGCCGGTATTCCTCGGTGAGCTTTTCCTGCTCCAGACCGGTCAGGCGGTGCAGGCGCATTTCCAGGATCTGGGTGGCCTGGACCTCGGTCAGCTGATAACGGCCGTCGACCAGGCCTACATTGGCCGCCAGGTCTTCCGGACGCGAGTCTTCGGCGCCGGCGGCACCGAGCAACGCGCCGACCAGGCCCGGCTCCCAGGTCTTCTCGAGCATGCGCTCGCGCGCTTCGTTCGGGTTCGCCGAGGTCTTGATCAGCTCGATCATCTCGTCGATGTTGGCGAGCGCGACCGTCAGGCCTTCGAGGATGTGCGCGCGCTGGCGCGCCTTGCGCAGCTCGAAGATGGTGCGGCGGGTCACCACTTCGCGGCGGTGACGGATGAAGGCTTCGATGATCTGCTTGAGGTTCAACAACTGCGGGCGGCCGTCGACCAGCGCCACCATGTTGATGCCGAACACCGACTCCATCTGCGTCTGCTGATAGAGGTTGTTGAGCACCACTTCGGCCGATTCGCCGCGCTTGACCTCGATGAAGATGCGCATGCCGTCCTTGTCGGACTCGTCGCGCAGCTCGCTGATGCCTTCGAGCCTTTTTTCCTTGACCAGCTCGGCGATCTTCTCGATCAGGCGGGCCTTGTTGACCTGGTACGGGATCTCGGTGACCGCGATCGCCTCGCGACCCGTGCTCTCGTTGACCTCGATCTCGGCGCGCGCGCGCATGCGCACGCGGCCGCGGCCGGTGCGGTAGGCGTTGATGATGCCCGCGGTGCCGTTGATGATGCCGGCGGTCGGGAAATCGGGGCCGGGGATGTATTCCATCAGCGCATCGACGTCCAACTCCGGATCGTTGATCAGGGCGATGGTCGCCTCGATCACTTCCGACAGATTGTGCGGCGGGATGTTGGTCGCCATGCCCACGGCGATACCGGCCGAGCCGTTGATGAGTAGGTTCGGCACCCGGGTCGGCATGACCGTGGGTTCGAGCTCTTTCTCGTCGTAGTTGGGCTGGAAATCGACGGTTTCCTTGTCGATGTCGGCCATCAGCTCGTGGGTGAGCTTGGCCATGCGCGACTCGGTGTAACGCATCGCCGCGGCGGAGTCGCCGTCGACCGAACCGAAGTTGCCCTGGCCGTCGACCAGCATGTAGCGCAGCGAGAACGGCTGAGCCATGCGCACCAGCGTGTCGTAGACCGACTGATCGCCGTGCGGGTGGTACTTACCGATCACGTCACCGACGATACGCGCCGACTTGAAGTGCGGCTTGTTGCTGTGAGCGCCCAGTTCGCTCATGGCGTAGAGGACGCGGCGGTGCACAGGCTTGAGGCCGTCTCGAACGTCGGGAAGCGCGCGCCCGACGATCACGCTCATGGCGTAATCGAGATAGCTGCGGCGCATCTCGTCTTCGAGATTGACCTGGATGATTTCCTTGGCGAGTTCGGCCATCAGGGTTCCGTTGCGTGCGGTGATTCGGACGCCCCGGACGAACGGCACCGGCATTCCAGTCGGAATGCCGCCAACAGGGTCCCAGCGGGCCTGTCCTGCAGCTCGCTCGGGGCGGCGTAAAAGTGACTTGAAATCATACCACGAAACGCGGTTTCACAGGGGCCTGATTCCCACGCAGAAACAATCACTTGGATGTGATTTTCAGCTGCGCTGCAGCATCCGTCGCGGGGTTCTCGCTATACGCTCGGCCAAGGCGACTGCCGGCGGCCGCAAAGGCACGCGCGCAAGCGGCGAAACGGGTCTGCCAGGCCGCCGGCGAACCCCGCCTGCGCCAGCTCGGAAAGACGGCCAGTTCGGAAAGACGGCCGCCCCGGTAAAGACAGCCGGCTCGGCGGACGAAGCCAGCGGGCAGTCGACCCAGCTCGCGCCGGGGCCAGGCCAACGCCCTGGACGGCCGCCAGCAAGCGCTGTGCACGCGCACCCCGCAGCGGCGCTGCCCGGCTCGCGGACGACCCGCAGAAGCCTGAGCCGGCCGCCGAGGCGTCGGCTCAGGCGCCGAACGCCGCCCGCATCGCTGCCTCGTCGGGGCGCTCGATCACGCCGCGCTCGGTGACGATGGCGTCGATCAGCTCGTGCGGGGTCACATCGAACACCGGGTTCCAGGCGCCCACCCGCTCGGCCGCGGTGCGCGTGCCGCCGACCGCGAACAGCTCGCCCGGGTCGCGTTCTTCGATTTCGATCGCATCGCCCGACAAGGTGTCCATGTCGACCGTCGAGGACGGCGCGGCGACCATGAAGCGCACGCCGTGATGGCGCGCGGCGATGGCCAGCTGGTAGGTGCCGATCTTGTTGGCGGTGTCGCCGTTGGCGCAGATGCGGTCGGCGCCGACGATGACCCAGCGCACCTTGCCGGTCTTCATCAAGTGCGAGGCCGCCGAGTCGGCGATCAGGGTCGGCGCGATGCCGTCCTGTTCGAGCTCCCACACCGTCAAGCGCGCGCCCTGCAGCCAGGGCCGGGTCTCGCCGGCGAACACCGCATCGATGCGGCCCTGGGCGACGCCGGCGCGGATGACGCCGAGCGCGGTGCCGAAGCCGGCGGTCGCGAGCGAGCCGGTGTTGCAATGGGTCAGCACGCCGCTGCCGGGCTCGATCAGGGCCGCGCCGAGCGCGCCCATGCGCCGGTTCGCGGCCAGGTCCTCATCGGCGATCGCCTGTGCCTCGCGCGCCAGGACCTCGCGCCAATCGCCGCCGGCGCCGGCCAACACCCGGCGCATCCGCGCCAGGGCCCAGGCCAGGTTGACCGCGGTCGGGCGCGCCGCATTGAGGCGCTGCAGGGCCGGCTCGATCGCCGCCAGGGCTTCCACGCCGCTGCCGGCCTGGACCTCGCGCGCGGCCAGGACCACGCCCCAGGCCGCAGCGATGCCGATCGCCGGGGCGCCTCGCACGGTCAGGGCATGGATCGCCTCAGCGACCGCGTCGCTGTCGTCGCAGCGCACGTAGTCCACGGCGAAAGGCAGCTTGCGCTGGTCGAGCAGTTCGAGGGCGTCTCCGGTCCAACGGATCGGACGGATGCGGTCGTAGCGGTCGAAATCGATGGCGTCGTTCATGCGCGCAGTTTAACGGATGCGCGTGCCGGCCCCGAAACGACGACGCCCCCGGCCTTGCGACCGGGGGCGTCGTTGCATGCGGACGATGCAGGTATCGCGATCAGTTGACCCGGAACACGCCGCGGCAGCCGCCGGCGACCCACACGCCATTGCGGTCCCAGCCCCAGGTCTGGCCTTCGATGCACGGCGAACCGGAGTTCTGCTTGATCAGGCGCGCGTCGCGGCGAATCGACATGTTGCAGCGGTTCTGGCGATTGTTGCGCGACTCGCAGCTGACTTCCTGGCCGCCACCGCCCCAACCGCCACCGCCGCCGTTCCAGCCGCCACCACCGCCGCCACCGCCGCGCGAGGCGACGAATTCGGCGCGGCAACCGTCGCTCACCCAGACCTCACCGGGGCGCGAACCCCAACTGCGGCCCTCGATGCACGGCGAGCTCGAAATCTGGCGTTGCAGGCGTGCGCGATTGCCGTCGATGCGGCAGGTGCGCGGGCGGTTGTCGTTGGAATCGCAGCGCACGACTTCGCCGCTGCCGCCACCGCCGCCGTTCCAGCCACCGCCGCCGCCGTTCCAACCGCCGCCACGGCCCAGGGTGAACTCGGCGCGGCAACCCTCACGGACCCAAACGCCCGAGCGGTCGTAGCCCCAGGTGCGCCCCTGGCTGCACGCCGACTTGGACAACTGTCGGCTGAGCTGCACGCCGCCGCGCGTATCGGCGTCGCAACGACGCTCGCGGTTGTCGTTGGATTCGCAACGGATCACGTTGTTGGAACCGTAATCGTCGTACTGCGGCGCGGCCTGTGCGGCGCCGGCGGCCATGCCGAGGCCGACCATCAGGCCCAGACCGGAAAGAATGCGTGCGGACATGTTCGTGCTCCTTGTCAATGTGCCATGGACTCTATCTGAACCCGCTTAACGCCAGCCCAAGATTTCCGCCATCGGCAACGGAGAGGAAAAAACGTTCATGAGTCGCTTAGTTTGCGTGATTGCTGCACTGCAACGTCGCGCCTCGTTCGGCAAAACAACGCGATGCATTTACCGACTCGAATCAACCGCCGCCGCGCCGGTAATCGAGCTCGAAGTCGGCACGGCAGCCGTCCTCCACCCACACCCCGTGCGCGTCATAGCCCCAACTGCGGCCTTCGATGCATTCGGTCTTCGACAACTGCTTGACCATGCGCACGCCCAGGCCGGTTTCGCCATCGCAACGGCGCGCGCGCCGGTCCTGCGATTCGCAACGCAGCAAGGGCTTGCGCGCCTGCGTGGCCGGTTCCTCGACACCGAGCAGACGGAATTCGGCGCGGCAACCGCCCGACACCCAGATGCCCTGCTTGTCGGCGCCCCAGCTTTGATTGCGCAGGCAAGGTTGTTTGGAAAGTTGCTGGGCCAGCACCGCGCCCTCGCCGATCTTCGCTGGGCAGTGGTTCCAGCGGCCGCCACGCGACTCACACTTGATCACGCGCGCACCGGTGGTGCTGTCGCGGCCGCTGCCGCCCTTGCCGAGCACGAAATCCGCCGCGCAGCCCTGCGACACCCACACGCCGCCGCGGTCGGCACCCCAGCTCGTGCCCTCGACGCAAGGCTTTCCGGAAGTGCGATGGACCAGGCGCACGCCTTCGCGGGTGTCGGCCGGACAGCGCACGACTTCCTCGCCGCTGGAAGCGCAGCGCAACAGACGCCCACCGTACAGGCGCTCGCCCACCGGCTCTGCGCGAGCCTGCGTGCACGCCAAACCGGCGAACGCCAGCCATTGGATCGCGATCATCACACCACGCATGCACGTCCCCCCGCACCCGACCCGATCACTCTAACCGCGATCGATGAAACTGCAATCAAAACGCGGCAGTTACCGTTCGCCGCTGCATGCGGGGTTCATCGCCGTCACGCGCGCGTGAAATCGAAGCTCAGCACATCGGCGATGCGGCCGGTGCCGAGCATCGCCATGAGCAGGCGGTCGACGCCGAGCGCGACACCGGCGCAGGCCGGGAAACCGCTGCCGAGCGCGGCCAGCAAGGCCTCGTCGCGCGGCGGCACCGGCACGCCGCGCGCGGCGCGGAGCGCGCGGTCGCGATCGAAACGAGCGCCCTGTTCGGCCGAATCGGCAAGCTCGTGGTAGCCGTTGGCCAGTTCCAGGGGGCCGAGATAAAGCTCGAAGCGTTCGGCCACCGGCCAACCGTCGCCGTCGTCGCGCAAGCGCGCCAGGGCACATTGCGAGGCCGGGTAATCGTGCACGGCCAGCAGGCCGTCGGCGGCGAAGGTCGGCTGCAGGCGATGGGTCATCAACAGGTCGAGCCAATCGTCGCGGTTCAAGCCCTCTGGATCGATGACCACCTCGCCGAGCGCGGCTCGCAGTACCGACTCGTCGGCGCTGAAAGGGTCCAGGCCGAGGCGCTGGCGGTACAGCTCGCGATAGGTGATCGACTGCAGGCCGGCATCGCGGCCGACCAGACCCAGGGCCGTGCGCACCAAGGCCGCCGTTTCGTCGATCAGGCGGCGATGATCCCAACCGAGCCGATACCACTCGAGCATGCTGAACTCGGGGTTGTGGCGGCCGCCGGCCTCGCCGTCGCGGAACACCCGGCCGAGTTCGTAGCAATCGCCGAAGCCGGCCGCGAGCAGACGCTTGAGCGGAAACTCCGGCGAAGTGCGCAGCCAACGCGTGCGCGGCGCGCCGTCGGTGCGGCCGCTGAACTGCAACGAGAACGAGGCGATGTTCGGGTCGGTGTTGCCGGCGACCGACAACACCGGGGTTTCGACCTCGACGACAGCGCGTTCGGCGAAGAAGGCGCGGATTGCCGCATTGAGCCGCGCGCGCAGGCGCAGCGACTCGAACGATGCCGACGGCTTCCAGTGTTCGTCCCGGCTCATTCGTGCTCGGCCAGCTCGTGCTCGGCCAGGAATGCCAACAACTTGGCTTCGTCCCAGATCTCGACGCCGAGTTCCTGCGCCTTGTCGAGCTTGGAACCGGCGGCTTCGCCGGCGACGACGAAGCTGGTCTTCTTCGACACACTGCCGGCCACCTTGGCGCCCAGGGCCTCCAGACGCACCTTGGCCTCGTCGCGGGTCAACGCGGTCAGGCTGCCGGTCAATACCGCGGTCTGGCCGTCGAGCGGGCCGCTCGCGGCGGCCGAGGCGGCCGGCGTCAGCGCATCCAGTCGCGCCAGCGCGTCGCCGACGCGGGTCAGCAAGCGCGCGTTCTCGTCCACGTTCAACCACGTCGTCAGCGCCTGCGCACTGTCGGCCGGCAAGCCGGCGGTGATGTAGGCGTGCTCCGGCGCATCGCGCAGCTTCTCGGCGCTGCCGAACGCGGCCGCGAGCTGATCGGCGCGGATGCGCGTGACCTTGGGAATTTCCATGTCGACCAGCAAGGTCGCCAGGTTCAGGCTTTCGCGCAGTTTCGGCGACGGCGCGTGGGTGTCGCCGATCTTGACCTTGCGTTCGAGCAAGTCGTCGATGACCTGCTGATTGCCAGGCTGATCGAAGAAATGACCGAGCGAACGCGCGACTTCGCCGCCGACGTCGGGCACGCGCTTGAACAACGGCCACGGCAGATGCCGGATCAAATCCAGATCGCCGAACCACACCGACAAGGCCTTGGCCGTGCTCTCGCCGACGTGCTGGATGCCGAGCGCGAACAAAAAGCGTTCGAGCGTGGTGCTGCGGCTGTGGTCGATCGCCTCGATGAGGTTGTCGGCCCACTTGGTCGCGACCTTGCCGGCCTTTACGGTCTCGGGCGTGGTGCCGTCGCGTTCCTCGGCGCGGCGCTTCATCTGCAGCAGATCGTCGAGCTCGAGTTTGTAGAGGTCGGCGACCGATTGCAGATAGCCCAGGTCGGACAGATCCTCGATATAGCGATCGCCGAGGCCTTCGATGTCCATCGCCCGGCGCGAGGCGAAGTGACGGATCGCCTCCTTGCGCTGTGCGGCGCAGGTCAGCTCGCCCGAGCAGCGCCACACCACGCCGTCCTCTTCGCGCACGATCTCCGAACCGCACACCGGGCACTCGCCCGGCATCTGCCATTGCGGCGCGTTCGGGTCGCGATATTCCGGCACCACCCTCACGATTTCCGGGATCACGTCGCCGGCGCGGCGCACGATCACGGTGTCGCCGATGCGCACGTCGAGGCGCGCGATCTGGTCGGCGTTGTGCAGGGTCGCATTGGTCACGACCACACCGGCGACCTGCACCGGCTTGAGGCGCGCGACCGGCGTCGCCGCGCCGGTGCGGCCGATCTGGATGTCGATGCCTTCGAGCACCGTCGATTGTTCCTGCGCCGGGAACTTGTGCGCGATCGCCCAACGCGGCGCGCGCGAGACGAAGCCCATCTCGCGCTGGCCGGCGTAGTCGTCGAGCTTGTAGACCACGCCGTCGATATCGAACGGCAGCGTGTCGCGCTTGGCGCCCATCTGCCGGTAATAACCCAGCAAGCCGTCGGTGCCTGCGACGACGCCGCTCTCGGTGCTGACCGGGAAGCCCCAGTCGCGCAATTGCTTCAAGGTCGCCGAATGGGTCGGCGGCAGTTCGTAGCCTTCGACCAGACCGACCGCATACGCATAGAACGCCAGCGGCCGCTGCTTGGTGATGCGCGGGTCGAGCTGGCGCAGCGAACCGGCGGCGCCGTTGCGCGGATTGGCCAGGACCTTGCCGCCTTCGCTGAGGGCCTTCTCGTTATAGGCCTTGAAGGCGGCCAGGGGCATGTAGATTTCGCCGCGGACTTCCAGCACCGGCGGCCAGTGCTCGCCGCGCAGGCGCATCGGGATGGCATTGATCGTGCGCAGGTTCTGGGTGACGTCCTCGCCGGTGGCGCCGTCGCCGCGGGTCGCGCCCTGGACGAAACGGCCGCCCTCGTAGCGCAGGCTGATCGCCAGGCCGTCGAGCTTGGGTTCCACCGAGAACGCCGGCGCGGTGCGATCCAGGCGCTCTTCGATGCGGCGGACGAAATCGGCTACTTCCTCGTCGGCGAAGGCATTGCCGAGCGAGAGCATGGGCACCGCGTGGCGAACCTCGTCGAAGGCCCCCGAGGGCGCGGTGCCGACGCGCTGGGTCGGCGAATCGGGCGTGGCGAGGTCCGGATGCGCGGCTTCGAGCGCTTCCAGCTCGCGCAGCAGACGATCGTAATCGGCGTCGGCCAGGGTCGGGTCGTCGAGGACGTAATAGCGATAGTTGGCGTCTTCGAGCTGGCGGCGCAGCTCGCCGGCGCGCTTCGCGGCCTGGGCGGCGTCTTTCTTGGATTCGGTCGTCACGGGCGTGGGTCCTGGCGCTGCCGATGCGGCGGGGCGGATGGCATTTTGAACGGGATTCGCACGATTGTGGACGGTCGGCGTCGCGCAGGGCGCGATGACCGGCGGAATCGGGGTGATTGATGCCGAGAGCAGAAGCAAATCCCCCCCCCCAAAGGGGGGAATCCTTCGGGTGGGATGGGTATGCGGTGGAGGATTCAGTCTTCGGATCGCCCGCGGCGACGAGCTTCCGCCTGCCGTTGCCGTTGCCGTTGCCGTAAAGATCTTTGCCTTTGCCGTGCGCAGCCTCGCACTAGCGAAGGCAATCGAAGACCCGAAGGGCGGTCCGCATGGATGCGGGCCGTTTTTCATCGGGACAGGGATGTCCCGTATGAAAAATCCCTGCGTCGGCATCGCTCGTGCGGGCTTGTGATTCAAAGAAAAGCAACTTCTTTGGTTACCTTTCTTTTGTTGCTTATGACAAAAGAAAGTAACCCGCCGCTTTAGTGGCGGAAGCTTTTGGCGTTTGATCTTGATCTTGATGCAGAGGTACGCAGCAAGACCGTCGCAGCGCGGTCGCGGCTTGTGACCGAAGGAAATCCAGTAGGGCGCCGCTCCTACCCTGGCGACGAATCGGCCCTTCAATGACTAAGGCATTGCGGACTCTGCGCGTCCCGCGGTCGGGGCTTGCGCCGCTCCTACCCTGGCGGAAAGTGCGCCGCTTCGATGGATGACGTCTGCCTTGCGGGCTCTGTGCGTCCCGTGGTCGCGGCTCACGCCGCTCCTACAGAGGGCCAAGCCTAACCCTGCAACACCGCAGCGGCGCGAATAGCGCCGCTATCGGTTCACCAACGCGTCGGCTTGCTCAACGGCGGCGCTTCGCGCTGGCGATCGTAGGCACGCAGTTCGTCGCGCAAATGAGCGATGCGCTGGCGGCCGAGGGCATTGCGCTGCTCGTCCAGCACCACCGCATCCAGCAACTCGGCCATGCGCTGCGCCGTCGGCAGCATGGTTTCCCAGGCATCGAGGGCCGGGATCGGCGCCGGCAGGGTCAGGAAGAACGCCACTGCCGGGGTCTCCAGCGACTGGATCGTCGCCATGTCGAAACTACCGGGCTTCATGATGTTGGCGACGCTGAACACCGGGCCGCGCTCGGGGTGGCCTTCGACCAGACGGTGGAACACGCCCATGTGGCCATAGACCAGGCCGGCCTTTTCGGCGGCGACCACGATGTCGGGGCCGTGCAGCTTCTGCCCGGCGCGCGCGGCCAGGTACAGGGTCACGATCTTGTCGAACTCTTCGCTGACGCGACGGCCGAGATCGCTGTTGGCGGCATTGGCGCCGCCTTCCAGGGTGCGGTCGAACAGTTCCAGCTCGGCCTGGGTGGTGGCCTCGCCCGGCACGGTCGAGGATTCGCCGAGCTCGTTTTCGATCTGCTCGCCCAACGAGGGCTCCTGGCGGGTACCCGGCTTGCGCTCGCCGGTACGCGGCGTTTCCTCTCGGGCGACGCGCTTGCCCTGCCCCGGCTTGCGCGGGCGGCCGAAGAACACGATCGCGCCGATCAGGATCAGACCGGCGATGAGGATGCCGATCCGCAGCAGTGTCACGTCGGACATCGGTTGCTCCTTTTGATGCAGGGATTCGGGATGGGAGATTGGGGATTCGTCAAAGCGGCTGCGCCGGCTCTCGATTCCCTGCCCTGTCCCGACTCCCTAACTTAATCACGAATACGACGCAGGCCTCGGCTGTCGCCCGTCCTGCGTCCCGAATCATTCATCCCGACCGCGCGACTTACGCCGCACCGGCCAGACGCGTCGCCTCGGCCAGGTCGACCGAGACGAGACGGCTGACGCCGGGCTCGCGCATGGTCACGCCGGAGAGTTGTTGCGCGGCTTCCATCGTCGCCTTGTTGTGGCTCACGAACAGGAACTGTACCTGTTCGCTCATCTCGCTGACCATCGCGGTGAAGCGACCGACGTTGGCTTCGTCGAGCGGCGCGTCGACTTCGTCGAGCAGGCAGAACGGCGCCGGGTTCAAACGGAAGATCGCGAACACCAGCGCCACTGCGGTCATCGCCTTCTCGCCGCCGGACAGCAGCGAGATGTTCGACACGCGCTTGCCGGGCGGGCGCGCCATGATCGCCACGCCGGTGTCGAGCAGGTCTTCGCCGGTCAGTTCCAGGTAGGCGTGGCCGCCGCCGAACAGGCGCGGATACAGTTCCTGCACGCCGGAATTGACGCGGTCGAAGGTGTCTTTGAAGCGGCCGCGGGTCTCGCGGTCGATCTTGCGGATCGCATCTTCCAGGGTTTCCAGCGCGGTGTTGAGGTCGGTGAACTGGGCGTCGAGGTAGTCCTTGCGCTGCGCCGCCTCGGCGTGTTCGGCGATCGCCGCCAGGTTGACCGGTTCCAGGCGCCGCAGCTTGCCGTCGAGTTCGGCGACCGTGCGCTCCCAGACCTGCGGTTCGGCGTTCTCGTCGAGGGCGTTGACCACGTCTTCGAGCACCGCGCCGGCCTCGGCGATGGCCGTGGTCAGGGTTTCGGCCTTGAGCACCAGCGCCTGCTGTTCGAGGCGGCGCTGGCCGATGGCTTCGCGCTGTTGCAGGGCCTGCTCGTCGCGTTGCTGGCGGGTCTGCTCGAACTTGCGCAGGTCGTTGTCGATGCCGTCGAGCGCGGTGCGCGCGGCGGTCAGGTCGTGTTCGGCGACGACGCGCTGCTCCAGCGCGACCTGGCGCTGTTGCTCCAGCGCCAGCACCGGCTGGTCGCCGTCGGCAAGCTGCGCCGACAGTTCGCCCAGGCGCGAGTCGAGCTGGCCGCGCTGGCCGCCCATGCGCTCCAGCGCCTGGCTCAGGCCGGCGATCTGGGCGCGTTGGGTTTCCAGGGTCAGGCTCAATGCATGCGCGGCGTCGCGCGATTCGCGCGCGGCGTTGCGGGCGGCGTCGCGTGCTTCGAACAAGCGGCGGCGTTCGGATTCGAGCTCCAGGCGCGCGTCTTCCAGCTCGCCCATGCGCTCGATCGCCGTTTCCTGGCGGGTGCGCGCTTCGCGCGCCTGCTCGCCGCCGGCGTCGATCAGGATCAGCAACTGTTCGAGTTCAGCATCGATCTTCTCGATGCGGTTGCGCGCCGAATCCAGGCGGCCCTGGTGGCTCTGCAACTGGCCGGCGAGTTCGGACACGCCGCGGTGGGCCATGTACAGGGCGCGCTGGGCGTCCTCGCGCTGTTGCTCGGACGCCAGCAGGCGGTCGCGCAACTGGATCTGGGTCTGTTCGAGCTCGCGCTCGCGGCTCTGCAGGGTCTCGATCTCGGCGCGCAGGCTCTGGATCTCGCGTTCGCGCAGCAGCGCGCCCTGCTTGGCCGCGCCGGAGCGCAGCACCCGCACCCAGCCGGCGCCGAGGCGCTCGCCGTTGCGGGTGATCACGGTTTCTTCCGCGCCCAGCGACGGCTGCAGCGCGCGCGCCGCGGCCAGGTCGTCGGCGCCGTGCAGGCGCGACAGCAGGCGGCGGATCGCCGCCGGGCCCTGCACCTTCGAGGCCAGCGAGGTCGGCGCGTAAACGCTGTCGTCGCGCGCGGGCGAGACCAGGGTCAGGCGGCCTTCGCCGAGTTCGCCGATCGCATCGACCAGCGCTTCCGGCGATTCGACCAGCACGCCCTCGATCAGTTGGCCGAGCGCGCTTTCGACCGCGTTTTCCCAGCCCGCCTCGACGGTCAGGGTTTCGCCGACGCGTTGCGCCGAATCCAGCCCGCGCGCCTGCAGCCAGGTCAGCGCGGCGCCCTGCTCCAGGCCGAGCGCGGCCTGCTGCAGGGTTTCCAGCGAGGACAGACGGCCGCGCGAAGTCTGCGCCTGCTTGCGCACCTCGGCCAGTTGGTTCTGGGTGGCGCGCTGTTGCTCCTGCAGGTCCGAAACCGTGCTCTTGCGGGTCTCCAACTCGTCGGTCAGGCTTTCCAGCGATTCCTTCTGCAGGTCGTGCTGGCTCTGCAATTGCTCGAAGGCCTCGGCGAGCGCGGCGACGTCCAGGCCGGTGCGTTCGGCGGTCATCGCCTCGCGGCGGCGATCGGCTTCCAGGGTCTGGCGATCGAGGCCTTCCAGGCGGGTGCGCTCGACGTCGGCGGCACGCGCGGCCTCGGATTGTTCGCGGCTGTGCGCATCCCAACGCTGCTGCCAGTCGTTGAGCTTGGTTTCGGCATCGCGCAGCGCGTCCTGACGCGCTTCGTCGTCTTCGCGCATCGCCTCGATGCGCGGCTCGGCGTCGGCGACCGCCGCCAGCAGCACGTCCAGGCGCGCCTGATCGCTGCCGATGTGTTCGCCGATCTCGGCGAGGGCCGCCATCGCTTCGTCGCGCGCCTTGTGCAGGCGCCCGGACATTTCGCGCTGGTGCTGAATCTGCTGTTCGACCCGGGCCAGCACGCCGCCGACCTCGTAGCTCGCGGCCTGCGCCTTGTTGAGCGCTTCGGCGGCCTCTTCGCGGCGCACGCGCCCGGTCTCGAGCTCGCGCTCGGCCTCGCGCTGCTCGGCGATCAATTGCTGCAGACGGGTTTCCTGCTGCGACAAGCGCTCGCGCTGGCTCTGCAGTTTCTGGTCGAGGGCGCGGTATTCCAGCGCCTTCCACTCCACGTCCTTGACCTTGCGCTCGGCCTGGATCGCCTGGTACTGCTCGGCCTGGCGGGCCTGGCGGCGCAGGTGTTCGAGCTGCTTGCCGACTTCCTCGCGCAGATCGTTGAGGCGGTCGAGGTTCTCGCGGGTGTGGCGGATACGGGTTTCGGTTTCCTTGCGCCGTTCCTTGTACTTGGAAATGCCGGCGGCTTCTTCGAGATAAACGCGCAGGTCCTCGGGCTTGGCCTCGATGATCTGGCTGATCATGCCCTGCTCGATGATCGAGTAGCTGCGCGGCCCCAGGCCGGTGCCGAGGAACAGGTCGGTGATGTCGCGACGGCGGCATTTGCCGCCGTTGAGGTAGTACTGGCTGGTGCCGTCGCGGCTGACCGTGCGCTTGACCGAGATCTCGTTGAACGCGGCGAATTCGCCGGTGATGGTGTGGTCGGAGTTGTCGAAGATCAGCTCGACCATCGCCTGCGAGACCGGCTTGCGCGCCGAAGAGCCGGCGAAGATCACGTCGGTCAGCGAGTCGCCGCGCAGGCGGCTGGCCGAGCTTTCGCCCATGACCCAACGCACTGCGTCGATGATGTTCGACTTGCCGCAGCCGTTGGGCCCCACCACACCGGTCATGTTGGTGGGCAGATGCAGCGTGGTCGGATCGACGAAGGACTTGAAACCGGACAGCTTGATCGTGGACAGACGCATGCGCGGGTGTGGTCCCTGGCGCGCCGGGCGGCGCCGCCGTGAAAACGTGAAAATGGATGAGACAACATACCCAAGTTATTGAATCACTTGGAAGAGATACCGCTTTGGACGGCGCTCCCTCGCGAGTATAGCGGGCCAGCGCGAGGCTCGCCGCGAACGGCTTCAGCGCTGCCTCAGGCGGCCATGGCGCCGACCTGCCGGCGGCCTGTGCCGAACCGCGTCGATTTGCCCGCCGCCGCGCCGGACGGGCTCCGTCCCGCCACGCGTTCATGGTAAACATGGGCGATTCGGCGAATCGACCGCATTCGCCCGCCGCCATGACAGGGAGTGACACGGCATCGCATGAGCTCTCGCAGCAGCCGTCCGAGCGACCCCAATCCGGCCCGCAAGGCCGGCGAACACCTGACCATGGCCGATCTGGCCGAACTGGCGGGCGTTTCCGCGATCACCGTCTCGCGCGCCCTGCGCGACAGCCCCCTGGTCAACCCGGAGACCCGGGCCAAGATCAAGGAACTGGCCGAGCAACAGGGCTATCAGTTCAACATCAGCGCGCGCAATCTGCGCCTGCGCCGCAGCATGACCGTGGCGGTGGTGGTCGAGATGAAGCCGACCGTCGAGCGCCAGATGTCCGGCTCGTACCCGCTGGACCTACTGGGCGGCATCAGCCAGGAGCTGACCTCGGCCGGCTACAGCGTGCTGCTGACCTCGCTGCAGGGCGGCGCCCTGCCGAGCGTGCAGGCCGCCGACGGGGTGATCCTGCTCGGCCAGGGCGCGCACGAAGACGCCATGCACGAGGTGCAGCGCTGGGGTCGGCCGATGGTGGTCTGGGGGGCGGTCAGCCGCCACGAGACCCAGGTCGTGGTCGGCAGCGACAATCACCGCGGCGGCAAGCTCGCCGCCGAGCGCTTCCTGGCCCTCGGCCGGCGCCGGCCGGTGTTCCTCGGCGACAGCGCCCACGGCGAATTCGCCGAACGCCTGGAAGGTTTCACCGAAACCCTGGCCGAACACGGCATCGTGCCGCTGACCCCGAACGTGGCCAACTTCACTGTCAGCGCCGGCGCCCAGGCGGTGCACCAGTTGCTCGACGAGCACCCGCAGTTCGATGCCCTGTTCGCGGCCAGCGATCTGCTCGCGATCGGCGCCATCCGCGCCCTGATCGAGCGCGGCCGGCGGGTGCCGGAGGACGTCTCGGTGATCGGCTACGACGACACCCCGCTCGGCGCGACCTATCTGCCGCCGCTGACCTCGATCCACCAGAACTTCGTCGACGCCGGCGTGTCGCTGGCGCGCAAGATCCTGGCGATGATCGAAGGCCGCCCGGCGCAGTCGGAGATCCTGCCGACCCATTTGGTGGCGCGCGTCACCTGAACGTTTCGGCCCGATGCGCGTTGCGATGCTGCATCGCAACGCGAATTTCGTCGCGGCGGGTCGAAACCTGGCGGATTCTCCCGCACCGCAGCAATCGTTTAAGCCGCTGATTCGCATCGTTTAAGCCTTGCCAAGAACGCGACTGTCGGCCTGGAAAAACAAGCACTGAAGCACACTATCGAAGTCGATTGTTATCGATAACTTGACATCGATAACAACGCCTCTCTACGGTCCGCGGCAACGACGCACTCAGGTCCCCGCCGCGTGATCCAGCCCCAAGCCCCACCGCACCTTCCCCCTGCTTCCCCCGAGGCCAATGCCTGGCGCCTGCGCCAGGACCGCTTCGACCCGGCCCAGCGCCGCCGCGACGAAACCCTGTACGCACTCGCCAACGGCTCGCTCGGCGTACGCGGCGGCTTCGAGGAAGCCGACGGCGGCAGCGACGGCAGCTTCCTGGCCTCGGTCTACGAAAAGCATCCGATCCACTACCACGAACGTTTCCCCGGCTTCGCCCGCAGCACCGACACCCGCCTGCCGGTCGCCGACGGCCAGCGCATCGCGGTGTGGCTGGGCAAGCAACGCCTCGACATCGACGATGCCGAATGGCTGGCGTTCGAGCGCGAACTCGATCTGCGCAGCGGCCGCCTGAGCCGTCGCCTGCGGCTGCGCACCGCCCAGGGCCAGACCCTGCAGATCCACGCCGAACGCGTGCTGCCCTTCGACGCCGCAACATCAGGCGTCGACCTGCTGGCGATCCGCTACCGGGTCGAATCGATCGATTACAGCGGCCCGCTGAGCTTGGCCTCGGCGATCGAATGTGGCCACCAGGCCGCCGAACAGGGCGACGACCCGCGCATCGGCGTGGCGGTGTCGGAAGGGCTGCGGCTGTTGGCGGCGCAGGCCGACGAACACGGCGCCCACGTCCTGCAATCGACCCGCCACAGCAACGTGCGCGTGGCCTGCGCGCAGGCCCATCGCCTCGACGGCGGCCTGGGTTTCGGCGCGGCCGAACGCGCCGACGAACACGTGCTGCAACGCTACGACGGCACGCTGCAGCCCGGCGATTCGCTGACGTTGGAAAAATTCGTCGCCTACGCCAGCGGCAGCGAAGACAGCGAATTGGCCGAACGCGCGACGCAGGCGGTCGCACGCGCTGTCGTCGCCGGGTTCGATGCCCTGGCCGCGCAACAGGCCGCTGCCCTGGCCGAATTCTGGGACGGCGCCGAACTCTCCATCGACGGCGATGCGTCCGCCGAACAGGCGCTGCGCTTCAACCTGTTCCATTTGCTGCAATCGGCCGGCCGCGACGGCGTCAACGGCACCGCCGCCAAGGGCCTCACCGGCGAAGGCTACGAAGGCCATTATTTCTGGGACACCGAAGCCTTCATGTTGCCGGTGATGGTGTACACCGCACCGGAGGTGGCCCGCGCCATGCTGCATGCGCGTTACCTTGCGTTGGAGCCCGCGCGCCGGCACGCACGCGAGATGAACCATCCGCGCGGTGCGCTGTTCCCGTGGCGCACGATCACCGGCGGCGAATGCTCGGCGCACTACCCCTCGGGTTCGGCGGCTTATCACATCAACGCCGCGGTCGCCTACGCGATCGGGCTGTATGTCGACGCCACCGGCGATGTCGATTTCCTGCTCGAAAGCGGCGCCGAGATCCTGTTCGAAACCGCACGCATCTGGCCGCAGATCGGCCATTTCAACCCGCGCCGCGGCGGCGCGTTCTGCATCCACGAAGTCACCGGCCCGGACGAGTACACCGCCCTGGTCGACAACAACTTCTACACCAACCGCATGGCCCAGCAGCACCTGCTGCGCGCAGTGCAGGTGTGGCAGCGACTGCACGCCGAGCGCCCGCAACAGGTCGCCGAGCTGGCGGCACGGTTGGGCCTGGACGCGCACGAAGTCGAGAGCTGGCGCCGCGCCGGCGAGGCCATGTTTCTGCACTACGACGAAGCCCTGGGCATCTACGCCCAGGACGACACCTTCCTCGACAAGCCGCGCTGGCCGTTCCCGAAACACGAAGGCGAGCATCGTCCTTTATTGCTCGACTTCCATCCGCTCACCCTTTACCGCCACCAGGTCTGCAAGCAGGCCGACGTGATCATGGCCCTGGTGCTGGCCGGCGACGGCATTCCCGCCGAGGTCAAGCGCCGCAGCTTCGATTACTACGAAGCGGTGACCACCCACGACTCGACCCTGTCGGCCTCGGTGTTCGGCATCCTCGCCAGCGAAGTCGGCCATGCCGAACAAGCGGCGAAATATTTCGCCGAGAACCTGCGCGTCGATCTCGACGATCTGCACGGCAATACCGACCACGGCGTGCACATGGCCGCGCTGGCCGGCACCTGGCTCGGCCTGGTCTCCGGCTTCGCCGGCCTGCGCGCGGTCGACGGTACGCTGCATTTCGCCCCGACCCTGCCCTCCGGCTGGAACGGCTACGGCTTCGGCCTGCGCTGGCAGGGCCGGCGCCTGCGCCTGCGGGTGAGCCGCGACGGCGTCGAGTACCGCTTGCTCGAAGGCGCGCCGCTGACGATCGAACACGAAGGCCGCCGCGTCGAACTCAACCGCGTTGCGGACCTGCGCGCACCGCTGGCCGCACCCGGCGGCCCCGCCCCACTCGCCTTTCCGCGTCCGGCCCGTGCCCTGATCTTCGACCTCGACGGCGTGCTCACCGACACCGCCCAGACCCATTACCGCGCCTGGAAGCGCATGGCCGACGAGGAAGGGTTGCCGTTCGACGAGCAGGTCAACGAACTGCTCAAGGGCGTCGACCGCATGGCCTCGCTCGACATCATCCTGCGCCATGCCGGGCGCGTGCTCGGCCGCGACGAAAAGCTCGCCCTGGCCGAACGCAAGAACGCCTACTACGTCGAGGCGATCCGGGAGGTCACGCCGAAGGATCTGTTCGCCGGCGTCGAGCGCCTGCTCGAACAGGCACGCGCACGCGGCCTTAAGCTCGGCCTGGCCTCGGCCAGCCGCAACGCCGGCGCGCTGTTGGAACGGCTCGGCATCGCCGACCGCTTCGACTATATCGCCGACTCGGCGCACATCGCCCGCGCCAAGCCCGACCCGGAAATCTTCCTGACCGTCGCCGCCGCGCTCGGCGTGCCGCCGTCGCAGTGCATCGGCCTGGAAGACGCCGCCGCCGGCGTGGTCGCCATCAAATCGGCCGGGATGGCCGCGGTCGGCATCGGCGATGCCCTCGCCCTGGCGCGCGCCGATGCCTGCCTGCCGGATATCGCCTCCTTCGACCTGGACGCTTTCGTTTTGCCCTGACCGCGCGCGGCATGCACTGCCGCGGCGGGGATACCACCACCGATCGATCCGTTTGCATAACCAATACAAGATGAGTGGGGAGAACACCATGCAGCACACGTCTACCAAGCAACGCCAACTGATGCGTTTGGCACTGTCCGCGGCGATCGCCGCCGCGTTGGCGCCGGGCTACGCCCTGGCCCAGGAGGCCGCCGCAGCGGCGCCGGCACCGCAGGCCGTAAGCGGCAGCGAATCGGCGACCACCCTCGACGCGGTCATCGTCAGCGGCACCGCGCGCTTCAAGGGCATCCGCAAGCGCGACGCCAGCTTCTCGATCACCACCGCTTCGCTCGAACAGATCCAGGAAGCGGTGCCGCTGAGCACCGCCGACGCGCTCAAGGTCGTGCCGGGCATCTGGGCCGAATCGGCCGGCGGCAGCACCGGCGCCAACATCTTCGTGCGCGGCATGCCCTCGGAAGGCGACGCCCCGTTCGTGACCGTGCAGATGGACGGCGCGCCGCTGTACCCGCCGCCGACCCTGTCCTTCCTCGAGAACTCGACCCTGTTCCGCATGGACGACACCATCGAGCGCATGGAAGTGCTGCGCGGCGGCCCGAGCCCGATCTTCTCCAACGGCCAGCCCGGCGCGACGGTCAACTTCATCCAGAAGAAGGGCGGCGAAGAACCGGCCGGCAGCGTCCGCGTCGGCCTGGGCAGCGATAACCTGCGCCGCGTCGACCTGTTCAACAGCGGCAAGCTCGGCGAAGGCTGGTACTACAGCGTCGGCGGCTTCTACCGCACCACCGACGGCGTGCGCGACACCCAGTTCCCGGCCGACAAGGGCGGCCAGCTCAGCGCCACCCTGACCCACAGCTGGGACAGCGGCGAAGTGACGGTCTACGCGCGCCACACCAACGACAAGAACGCCTTCTTCACTCCGATCCCGCTGCTTTCGCGCAACAACGGCAGCAGCCTGTCGAGCTTCCCGGGCCTGGACGCGCAGACCGGCACCCTGCTCGGCAACGACTTCCGCCACGTGACCCTGCCGACCGGTCCGAACGGCCAGAGCATCACCCGCGACCTCGCCGAAGGCCGCGGCATCAACCTCGACGTGTTCGGCGCGTCGATGGACTTCTACGTCGGCGACTGGACCATCAGCGACCGGGTCAACTACGTCAGCGGCAGCGCGCCGACCAACGGCCTGTTCACCGGCGCCAGCCCCAAGACCATGGCCGACTTCATCGCCGGCTACGGCAGCGCCGGCACCGCCACCTACGTCAACGGCGGCGGCGCGGTCGACCCGAACCAGCAGGTGTTGACGGCCGGTTTCTGGGTGGTCGACAAGGAGCTGGAATCGTTCACCAACGACCTGCGCTTCAGCCGCGACCTGTTCGAAGGCAACACCCTCACCGCCGGCGTCTATTACGCGCGCTACTCGTCCAAGGACACCTGGTACCTCGGCAACAACATGCTGCTGACCGCGCAGAACAACGCGCGCCGGATCAACCTGAGCCTCGCCGACGGCCGCCAGGTCACCCGCGACGGTTTCACCGGCACTTCGTTCTTCTCGCTGCGCGGCGATTACGACGGCCAGAACACCGCGGTGTTCCTCGCCGACGAGTGGCAGATCAACGACCGCCTGCGCCTGGACGGGGGCATCCGCTACGAGTGGCAGCAGGTCGACGGCACCGTGCACGACGTCGCCTCGGTCGATCTGGACGGCAATCCGAACACGCTCTACGACAACGCCACCTCGGTGTCGCTGCCGACCTCGCGCCGCATCGACCAGGACGACAAGCATTTCTCCTGGACCCTCGGCCTGAACTACAAGCTCAACGACAGCGCCAGCCTGTTCGCTCGCGCCAACTCCGGCTACAAGCTGCCGGCGTTCGACAACCTGCGCGACGGCAACACCAAGACCCAGGAAATCGACCAGTACGAACTCGGCTTCAAGTCCGGCAATTCGGTCTACGACTTGTACCTGACCGCGTTCTACAACAGCTTCACCAACTCGCCGTTCCAGGCCTTCCTCGACGATGGCACCAATTTCACCACCGCCGGCGATTCGGAAGCCTACGGCGTGGAAGTGGAAGCGGCGGTGCGACCGGTCGGCGGGCTCGAACTGGCCTTGACCGGCATCTGGCTCGACGCCAAGTACGAGAACTACCGCGAATTCACCGGCAACCAGGTGATGCGCCAGCCGAAGCAGCAGTTCCGCTTTACCCCGAGCTATTTCTGGAACCTGCCGTTCGGCGACCTGAAGGTCTTCGCGACCTACTCGCGCATCGGCGACCGCTACGCCGACCTGGCCAACACCCAGAAGCTGCCCTCCTACCACACGCTCGACGTCGGCGCGAACATGCACGTCGGCGAGAACTGGGAGTTCGCGCTCACCGGCAGCAACGTCACCAACGAACTCGGCCTGACCGAAGGCAACGTGCGCGTGCCCGGCGCGGCCACCGGCGGCGTGTTCATGGGCCGCCCGATCGCAGGCCGCTCCTACCTGTTCTCGGCCGCCTATCGCTGGTGATCCAGACTCCGCGTCGCCGCACGGCGGCGACGCGGAGTTTCAGCGGGCGGCCCGATGCCGCCTGCGCGGTTTCCTCTTACCTCACCGTTCGCGCCGGCCTTGCCGGAAGCTGTCGCCCTCCCCCTCTCTCCGGCGTGCGCACTTGGCAAACCGTCGCGAACGGTCTTTTATCTCCTGGTCCGGCGTCGCGCCGGACCGCTTATCCGCTCTCCGGCCCGACGCCGGACCGCTCACCGGAGCCACGCCCGCATGAACCGAGGCCGCATGATCCTGGCGATGATCCTCACCTACATGGTGTTCGGGATCCTGCTCAACAGCGTCGGCACGGTGATCCTGCAATCGATCCAGGGCTTCGGCGTCAGCAAGAGCGACGCCAGCATCCTGGAGGCCTTCAAGGACCTGCCGATCGCCATCATCTCGTTCCTGACCGCCTCGCTGATGCCGCGCCTGGGCTATCGCCGCGCGATGATGCTGGGCCTGGGCTTCGTCGGCGCGGCCTGTCTGCTGATGCCGCTGTTGGCGTCGTTCTGGATGACCAAGCTGCTGTTCGTCGCCACCGGCGTGTCCTTCGCCCTGGTCAAGGTTTCGGTGTATTCCTCGATCGGCCTGCTCACCGAGGACAAGCAGGCGCACGCCAGCCTGACCAGCACCATCGAAGGCTGGTTCATGGTCGGCGTGCTCGCCGGTTACTGGATCTTCGCCTGGTTCATCGATCCGCAATCGCCCGGCGACCCGGTTTGGCTGCGCGTGTATTGGCTGCTCGCGGCGATGGCCGCGGCGATCCTGATCCTGCTCGCGACCTCGCGCATGGACGAACGCGCCGCCAGCGACGGCCACGCGGTCGGCGATTCCTTTCTCGACATGTTCCGCCTGGTCGCCCAGCCGCTGGTCGCGGTGTTCCTGGTCTCGGCCTTCCTGTACGTGCTGATCGAACAAAGCGTCGGCACCTGGCTGCCGACCTTCAATCGCGAAATCCTGCACCTGCCGACCACGATGAGCGTGCAGGCGGCGAGCATCTTCGCGGTGTCGCTGGCGCTCGGCCGGCTCGCTGCCGGCGTGGCCCTGCGCCGCGTACCCTGGCATTGGCTGCTGATGGTCTGCGTGCTGGCGATGGCGGCCCTGGTGCTGCTGGCGCTGCCGCTGGCGCGCAACCTGCAGCCCGACCCGGCGATGAGCTGGGCGCACGCGCCGCTGGCGGCTTACGTGTTCCCGCTGATCGGGCTGTTCATGGCGCCGATCTATCCGGCGATCAATTCGGTGGTGCTGAGCTCGCTACCGAAGTCGCGGCACGCGGCGATGACCGGCCTGATCGTGGTGTTCTCGGCGCTCGGCGGCACCACCGGTTCGTTCATCACCGGCCAGTTGTTCGCGCGCATCGGCGGCGGCACCGCGTTTTATCTGTCGTTGCTGCCGATGGCGATGCTGTTGCTCGCGATCGCCTTGCTCAAGCGCCAGTCGGGCCTGGCCGAACGCGCAGCCATGGCGCCCTCCTGATTGCCCTGCCGTTCGCCGCCGATCGGCGGCGTTCTCATTCTCGCGAGGCTCGGCTATGCTCGGCCTCGTGGCTATGGGCGTCCTTCCTTCTACTCTGAAACTAGGGTGCCCGCTTCCCACATCGCCCGCCTCCCGGCGGGCTTTTCATTGGAGAGGGGCATGAACGGAATCTATCTGCGCCGGCGCGGCAAGCTGTATCTCAAGGCCGGCGACGGCGGCGCAAGCGCGGCGCAAGTCGCGATGGTGCAGAAGGAAACCGAAGCGTTCGGGTTCATCTTGTCCGAAGCGGTGATCGAACGACTCGGCACCTTGTCGACCGAGCAACTCACCCGCGTCCTGCGCGAATTGCGCAAGCATCTGGCGGCGATGACCGGCGCCCACCGCGAGCATCGGCCGCTATTCCCGGATTTCCCCCGGGGCTCGTTGGCCCTGGCCGAAGCCGAGTTGTACATGCGCGCGGTGTATCACTACGTCACCCGGCGCCGACTGCACCTGGAACAACCGGCCGAAACCATGCCGCTGCTCAACGGCCGCGCCCCGCGCGAGATCGAGCTGGGCACGCTGGACGACTACGAGAACATCTGCACCACGCTCGCCGCCTCGCGCACATCGCTGTCGCTGCAGGACAAAGCCGACCTGGGCTGGTTCATCGCGCAGTACCGCGCACAGGTCGTCCGGCTGCTGCCTGTCGAGATTCCGTTCAAGGAGAATCTCGCCGTCGTCGGCGCGGGCCTGCTGCGCCATGCGCCCGGCGAGCCCACCGACGCGTTCCTGCGAACCCATCTCAAAACCGCGACCGATACCCTGCGCTTGGCGGTGGCTCTCAGCGAAGGCGATGTGTCGCTGGCCGAGCCGACCCGCTTCAAGCGCATGAAACGCGGCGAACGCCGTTTTCTGCTGCAGCAGCTGGAGGCCCTCGACGATCCCACCGAAGACATGCGTCGCTGGCGCGAGCGCTGGAAACGCCTGGGCGAAGTGCTGCACCCGGGCGACTACCGCGAACGCTTTCCGAAGACCTGGCGCGCCTTTCAGGTTCTGCGCGAAGACCTGCCGTTCGCGACTTTCAACGGCGCGATCGAGCATGCGCTGGAGCAAGGCCGCACCGACGCGGTCGCTCAACGACTCGCCGCGCGTCCGGGCGAGTTCGCGCGCCGGCTCGATCATCTGCTGCGCAGCGGTACCGAGCCGCAGGCGGTGCTGGCCCGTTTCCGTGCCGTCGCCGAGCATGTGTCGACCCCGGTCCTGCTGCAGGCCTTGAGCCAGTTCGAACATCGCGGGCGATCGGCGCTGCGCACCTTTTTTCCCAAGGGCGACGCCGCGCGCGCCTGGTCGCTCGAGGACCAGCGCGCACCGATCGACGCCCGGGTCCTGAGCGATGCCATCGCCGTCTGCCGCGATGCACTGCGCGCCCGCTTCGCGCGTTTGCCGCCGCTGGGCCGTTGCTACATCGATCCGGCCCTGGCGCATATGCGCGCGCCGCTGGCGCAGCGCTCGGCCTCGCGTGCGCTGCGCACCCTGGTGCGCGGCAGCCGCCTGCCCTTGCCCGATACGCGTTTCATCCGCCTGTTCCTGTGGTGGAGCAACGGCCGCCAGCGCACCGATATCGATCTGTCGGCGGCGTTCTTCGACCGCGAGTTCGTGTTTCGCGACGTCGTCGCCTACTACAACCTGAGCGGTTACGGCGGCCATCACAGCGGCGACATCGTCGATGCGCCGCAGGGAGCCGCCGAGTTCATCGACCTGGATCTGCAGCGCTTGCGCGGGCTCGGCCTGCGTTTCGTCGTGGTCAGCATCCACAGCTACACCGAGCAGCCCTATTGCGACTTGCCGGAGTGTTTCGCCGGATGGATGGCGCGCAGCGACGCGAACTCGGGCGAACCGTTCGAGGCGCGCACGGTAGAGGACCGGCTGGACCTGGCCTCGAACCAGCAAAGCTGCCTGCCCTTCGTGCTGGACCTGGAAACCGATCAGATCATCTGGACGGACATCGGCCTGGGCGGCTATCCGCGCTGGAACAACGCGGCCAACCACCTGAGCGGCATTTCCCTGATCCTGCGCGCAATGACCGCATTGGCGACGCCGAATCTGCACAGCTTGTTCGAATTGCACGCGCAGGCCCGCGGCCGCGTCGTCGAATCGCCGGACCAAGCCGATACGGTGTTCTCGATGCACGAAGGCGTCACCCCCTTCGACGTCGACCGGATTCGCGCGGAATTCCTTTGACGGCCCTCGCCGCGCCCGCTCGGGCGCGGCGGTCGCGACAGCCGGACCGCTCTAGCGCCGCGAGCGGCGCCGGCCCGCGACGAATGCCGCAAGCCGCCAAGCCGCTCGCGCGGTTCGCCGGTCATTCGATCAGCACGTACTCGCCCTTGGCGCCGAAGCGCTTGCCGGCGCGCGCGCACAACTTGCCGTCGCAACGGGTCAGAGTGCCGGCCTTGGTCGCATCGAGAATCTCGGCGCCGAACTCGGCGCGTTCGATCAGGCGCAGCGACTTGCGTGCGAAGTACCAACTGCCACCGACCGCCAACAGCGAGCCGATCAGCAGCGCTACGGCGCTCTTGTAGATCAGGTTCTGCTGCGCGCGCTCGAGCTTCTTGCGTTGCTCTTCCAGCCCCTGCGCGGCGCGCGTGGCGGTATCGGCGCTGTCGCGCAGTTGCGTGCCGATCGAGCCGAAGGCCAACTCTGCGCCGCGGCCGACCGCGTCCTGGGCCTGCGCCTGCACCGCTTGCACGATCTGTTGCGCGAGTTCCTGCGCGCCGGCGCCTACGCCCTGGGCGGCGCGATGCAGTTCCTCGGCGCTGCGGTCCACGTGCTGCACCGCGCGTTCGCTCTGGTCTTGCAGATGTTGGGCAAACACCGCCAGATCGGCGGCGAGTCGTTTCAGGTCTTGCGCGTCCTGCACGATGGTTCTCCCTAAGTGCGGGTTATGGGCCGGAGCTTGGGCCGGAACTCGAGCCGCCGGGCGGCGATTGCGGAGCTTGCGCCCGCGCCTGGAGTTCCGCCTTGATCTGTTGGTAGCGGTCGTGACCGCTTTGCAGCCAGGCCTGGCCATCGGCGGACTGGGCATAGTCCCGGGTCGCCGCCTTGAAGGCGGCGCCGTCCTGGTGCCTGGCCGCTTCGACCAGCCGGGCGAAGGTGCGGTCGATATCGTTTTCGTCGGTCATGAGGATCGGATAGCGAAACGGAACGCGCCGCAGACGGCGCGCGAAACGCAGCGAAGCTTCGTCCGACGCGAGGCCGAACGGCGCCAGGCTGCGAACCTGGAATGGCGCTTGGATCGTGCAGCGGCGAATGCGATGCGGCATCGCGACCGGCGCCGCTCGGGCCCGGCCACGTTAGCACTCGCTGCGATCTGCGCCCACCGTACGGATCGCACGCGACCCGTCGCCGTGTCCCCCGGCGCAGCGTGGCAGTGTGCCCTCACTGCATCGTCGGACTCAAGTGCGGCGCGGCGCGGGCGCCTGGAACGCACGCGTCGTGCCTGCATGCATGCAGGGCCTGCGATAGCGCTACAGGCGCAGCTCGCTTTCGCGATCGAAGAAATGCATGCGCTCGGCGGCGTACGACAGATGCACGGTGTCGCCGGCGCGCGGCAGGTTGTACGGCGGCAGGCGCACGACCAGCTCGCAACCGCCGCAACCGAGATTGAGGAAGGCCTCGTTGCCGACCGGCTCGACCACTTCGACCTGGGCCGCCAGGGTGTCGGGACCGGCCTCGGCCAGGTGCATGTCTTCCGGCCGCAGGCCGATCGTCAGTTCGCGCCCGACATAGGCACGCACCTTTTCGCGGGTCTCGGCATCGGGGCGCAGATTCAGCGCGACGCCCTCGCCGATGCGCAGGAACAGCTCGCCGTCGCGCTCGTCGACCTGGCCCCACAGGATGTTCATCTTGGGGCTGCCGAGGAAGGTCGCGACGAACAGATTGATCGGCCGGTTGTACAACGCCATCGGCGTGTCGATCTGCTGGATCTTGCCGTCCTTCATCACCACGATGCGCTGCCCCAGGGTCATCGCTTCGATCTGGTCGTGGGTGACGTAGATCATGGTGGTGCCGAGCTGGCGGTGCAGGCGCGCGATTTCCACGCGCATGCCCATGCGCAGCTTGGCGTCGAGATTCGACAGCGGCTCGTCGAGCAGGAACACCTGCGGTTGCCGCACCAGGGCGCGGCCCAGGGCGACGCGCTGGCGTTGCCCGCCCGACAGCGCCGCCGGTTTGCGCTGCAGCAGCGGCTCCAGCTCCAGCATCGCCGCGGCCGCGCCGACCCGCTCGGCGATCTCGGCCTTGCCCATGCCGCGCAGCTTGAGCCCGAAGCCGAGGTTGTCGGCCACGGTCATGTGCGGATACAGGGCATAGCTCTGGAACACCATGGCGATGTCGCGGTCCTTCGGCGGCATGTCGTTGACCCGACGCTCGCCGATGCTCAGCTCGCCCGAGCTGATCGTTTCCAGCCCCGCGACCATCCGCAACAGGGTCGACTTGCCGCAGCCCGAGGGGCCGACCAGCACCAACAATTCACCGTCCTCGATCTCGAAGCTGGCATCGGCCACGCCGACGTAACCGTTCGGATAGACCTTGCGCAGACGATCCAACGTGACCTTCGCCATGAATTCTCCCGACAATGCGACCGGAGCGATGCATTTGTCCTCGCCCTGGGCTATTCTGCCATGTAACCGTTTTCATGCACGTCCGATTGGCTCCGGAGGCCACGACGAATGACCGATCCCCGCCTTGCTGCTGTTCGCCCCACGTCCGAACGTCGTTTTCCCGAAGGTTTCCTGTGGGGCGCCGCCACTGCCGCCCACCAGATCGAAGGCTCGCCGATGGCCGACGGCGCCGGTCCCAGCATCTGGACCCGCTTCGCCCACACCCCCGGCATGACCCTCAACGGCGACACCGGCGACGTGGCCTGCGACCACTACCGGCGCTGGAAGGACGACGTGAAACTGATGCGCGAACTGGGCCTGCAGGCCTACCGTTTCAGCGTGTCCTGGTCGCGCATCCTGCCCGAGGGCACCGGCCGGGTGAACCAGGCCGGGCTCGATTTCTATTCGCGCCTGGTCGATGAGCTGCTCGCCAACGGCATCGAACCGCTGCTGACCTTGTACCACTGGGACATGCCGGCCGCGCTCGACGACCGCGGCGGCTGGCTCAACCGCGACTGCGCCGACTGGTTCGCCGAGTACGGCCAAGTCATGTACCGCGCCCTCGACGGCCGGGTCAAGAAGTGGGTGACCCTCAACGAACCCTGGGTGATCACCGACGGCGGTTATCTGCACGGCGCGCTCGCGCCGGGCCATCGCAGCCGCTTCGAGGCGCCGATCGCCTCGCACAATCTGATGCGCGCGCACGGCGCCGCGGTCCAGGCCTATCGCGCCGAAGGCAAGCACGAGATCGGCCTGGTGGTGAACATCGAGCCCAAGTACGCCGCCACCGATTCGGCCGAAGACGCCGCCGCGGTCGAGCGCGCCCATGCCTACATGAACGAGCAATACCTCGATCCCGCCCTGCTCGGCAGCTATCCGCCGGAACTGCGCGAGATCTTCGGCGAAGCCTGGCCGGAATGGCCGCAGGCCGACTTTGAGCTGATCCAGCAGAAGCTCGACTTCATCGGCGTCAACTACTACACCCGCAGCGTCACCAAGGCCGCCGAGAGCTATCCGCTCAATACCGGCGTGGTGCGCCAGCCGCTCGGCACCTACACCGAGACCGGCTGGGAAGTGTTCCCGCAGGGCCTCACCGACACCCTGACCTGGGTCAAGCAGCGCTACGGCGACATCCCGATGTACATCACCGAGAACGGCGCGGCCTTCTTCGATCCGCCGGTGGCCGAGCCCGATGCCAGCGGCGAGCGCCGGGTGCGCGACCCGCTGCGCATGGACTATCTGCAAAAACACATCGGCGCGATCCACGACGCCATCCAGGCCGGCTGCGACATCCGCGGCTACATGGTGTGGTCGCTGCTCGACAACCTGGAATGGTCGCTGGGCTATTCCAAGCGTTTCGGCGTGGTCCACGTCAACTACGGCACCCAGGAGCGCACGCCGAAGGACAGCGCACGCTGGTATTCGAAGGTCATCGCGAGCAACGGCACCCACCTCGCCGAGCCCCTGCCGTACTGAGACCGGCCGCACGCCGCGGCACGACTGCGGTCGCGGCGTAGGGCCCGCCGCGTCGTTTACGTCGTGGCGGGGACGGCAATGCAAGCAGCGGCCGTTGCTATGTTTTATGTGCCGCGCGCAGCAACGGCACCCTGCGGCGTCGAATGTTGCCGCCGGGCGCTCAAGCGGCGATATGCTTGGACCCCGGCCGGGATCGACGATCCCGGCGGCGTAAAGGACGCCCGGCGGCGTTCGCTCGACCTCCCCTCAATCTTGGTTTGCGGGTTCCATGCACGACACCCTGCTGCTGTTCGGCGCCACCGGCGATCTCTCCCAGCGCTATCTGTTTCCCTCGCTGGTCCACCTGTGGCGCGACCGCCTGCTGTCGCCCGGATTCCGCATCGTCGCGGTCGGCCGCCAGGCCCTGAGCGACGACGAGTTCCGCGCCTGGTTGCGCGAACGCATGGCCAACGAGGTCGCCGACGACCCGGCGGTGGTCGAGGAACTGCTGGGCCGCATCGCCTACGTCTCGGTCGACCTGCGCGACGAGGCGGCGATCGCCGCGGCCCTGGCCGGCTACGCCGACCGCCCGAGCGTGAGCTACCTGGCGACGCCGCCGGACTTGTTCGTTCCCGTGGCCCAGGGATTGAAAGCGGCCGGCCTGCTCGAAGGCGAGTCGCGCCTGGTGCTGGAAAAACCGATCGGCCGCGACCTGGCCTCGGCGCGCGCGATCAACGCCGCGCTGCGCGCCTGCCTCGACGAAAGCCGGATCTTCCGCATCGACCATTACCTCGGCAAGGCCGCGGTGCAGAACCTGCTGGCGCTGCGCTTCGGCAACACCTTGCTGGAAGCGGTGTGGCAACACCGCTGGATCGAGTCGGTCGACATCTTCGTCGGCGAGACCGCCGGCGTCGACGGCCGCGAAGGCTATTACGCCAACTACGGCGCGCTGCGCGACATGGTCCAGAACCACATGCTGCAGCTGCTGGCGCTGATCGCGATGGAGCCGCCGTCGGCGCTCGACGCCGACAGCATCCGCGACGAAAAGCGCAAGGTGCTGCGTGCATTGCGGCCGATGACCGAGGCCGATGTCGCCGCGAACACCGTGCGCGGCCGCTACGGCGCCGGCGTGGTCGAGGGCCGCGCGGTCAAGGGCTTCGTCCACGATGCGCCGGTCGAAACCTTCGTCGCCGTGCAGACCTGGATCGACAACTGGCGCTGGGCCGGGGTGCCGTTCCGCCTGGTCACCGGCAAGCGCCTGGCCGAACGCGCGACCGAAGTGGTGATCACGTTCCGGCCGGTCGCGCATTGGCTGTTCGAGCGCCCGCGCCGCGGCCGCGAACGCCCCAATCACCTGCGCATGCGCCTGCAGCCCGACGAAACCATCGAGCTGGGCCTGATGGGCAGCCTGGCCGCGCCGGAATGGGGCGCGCTGGAATTGCGGCCGATGTCGCTGGACCTGTCGGCGTCGTCCTCGCCGCAACGGCGCATCGCCTACGAGCGCCTGCTCGTCGACGCCCTGCGCGGCAACCAGACCCTGTTCGTGCGCGACGACGAAGTCGAAGCGGCCTGGCAGTGGATCGACAGCATCGAGCGCGCCTGGACCCAGACCGCGCAACCCATCGTCGAATACCCGGCCGGCTCCTGGGGGCCGGCCGAAGCCGAGGCCTTCCTGCCCCCGGTCAACGGTCATCGTGGAGGCCAGGCATGAGCGGCGCCCTGCTCGCGGATATCGGCGGCACTAACGCCCGCTTCGCCCTCGCCCAACCCGACCGCGCCGCGCCGCAGTTGCTGCCCGACAGTGTGCAGATCTTCGCGGTCGCCGATTTCCCTTCGCTGGCCGATGCCGCACGGCATTACCTCGACCGCACCGGCGCCACCCCGAGCCATGGCGTGTTCGCCGTGGCCGGGCGCGTCGACGGCGACGAGGCGCGCATCACCAACCACCCCTGGGTGATCTCGGCCGAACGCACCCGCATCGCCCTGGGCCTGCAACGCATCGACCTGGTCAACGACTTCGCCGCCCAGGCGATGGCGGTGTCGCTGCTGCAGCCGGCCGACGTGGTGCCGATCGGCGGTGTCGCCTGGCGCGGCTGGAACGAATCCGGCGACCGCACCTACGCCATCATCGGCGCCGGCACCGGCCTCGGCGTCGGCGCGCTGCTGCGCCGCGACGGCCGCTACTACCCGCTGCAGACCGAAGGCGGCCACGTCAGTTTCGCCCCCGGCACGCCGGAAGAGATCGAAGTGCTGCAGCGCCTGTCGGGTGAGTTCGGTCGCGTCTCCAACGAGCGCCTGCTCAGCGGCAGCGGCCTGGTCAATCTGCACCGCGCCCTCAGCCAGATCGCCGGCGAAGACCCGGGCCCGCTGCAGCCGGCCGACATCACCGCGATGGCGCGCGAAGGCGACGCCCGCTGCCTGCGCGCCATCGACGTGTTCTGCGCGGTGTTCGGCGCCGCCGCCGGCGACCTGGTGCTGACCCTCGGCGCCTGGGACGGCGTGTTCCTGCCCGGCGGCCTGGTACCGAAGCTGATGCCGTGGCTGGCCCATTCCGGCTTCCGCCAGCGCTTCGAGCACAAGGGCCGGTTCTCGCCGACCATGGCGCGGGTGCCGACCCTGGCGGTGACCCATCCGCAGCCGGGCCTGCTCGGCGCCGCGGCGCTCGCCGCGCAGTTCGCCCCTGCAGTCGACCGCACCGACGCAGCCTGATCCGGCGCGGCCTGATCCGGCGCGCTCCAGGGTAGGAGCGGCGCAAGCCGCGACCGCGATCGCACACGTGGCTGCGCGGCGCGCCCGCCAGCCCGGACTCGCGTCTTGCGACCGCAGCGGCATCGCTATGGGATGCCGCCCTTACCGTGGCGCCCGTCGCCCAGCCGCCTCGACGAGCACGCCGTCTTGAAGTCGGCCGTGCCAGAATCGTCGACATGCTCGACGCTCCCTCGCCCGTCCCGCACGACCCCGCCGAACCGGACACCGTGCCCTACCGGTGGCACGAGCATCGCAGCTTCGATACCTGGACCTGGTCCTGTGCGGTGGCGATCGCCGCCGAGTTGCGCCGCGATCTGTCGCGGCGCCCGCGCGTGCGCCTGCTGCTGTCCGGCGGCACCACGCCGGCGCCGGTGTACCGCGCCCTCGCCCGCGCCCCGCTGGATTGGAGCCGGGTCGATGTCGCCCTGGTCGACGAGCGTTGGCTGCAACCCGAAGACCCCGACAGCAATGCCTGGCTGGTCCGCCAGCATCTGCTGCGCGACAACGCCGCCGCGGCGCGTTTCGAAGCGCTGACCCGGCCCGGCCGCAGCATCCAGGAGTCGGCCGCCTTCGCCAACGCCCACGCCTTGCAGCCGGCCACCGCGGCGGTGCTCGGCATGGGCGAGGACGGCCATACCGCCTCGCTGTTTCCCGACATGCCCGACCTGCAGCGCAGCCTGGCCTCGCGCCTGGCCTATGTCGTGGTCGATGCCAGTGGCAGCCCGAGCGCGCGCCAGTGGAGCAAACGCATCAGCCTGACCCCGAGCGGCCTGGCCCAGGCGCAATCGCGCTTCCTGCTGATCCAGGGCAAGGCCAAGCGCGAGGCCTTCCAGCAGGCGCTCGCCAGCGGCGACGTGCAGCGCTGGCCGGTGCTGATCGGGCTGGAAGGCGCGACCCCGCTCGAAGTGCACTGGTACCCGTAGCCTCTTGGAGTAGGAGCGACGCAAGTCGCGACCGCGGGGTTTCATGTTGGCCGCGCAGCTCGACGCAGGTTCGCGGTCGCGACTCGTGACCAGAGAAAATCCCTTTGGGACGCCGCTCCTACTCCTCGATCGCGACGCTCACCGTCGCCGGCACGCGCTCGATCTTCAGCTCGCCTTGCCGCCAAGCCTTCGCTTGTCCATCCACCACGGTCTTGCCCGGCGCACCGGCGAACGGCCAACGCAGGATCAGCCCGCCAGGCGGCACTTCGATGCCCGCGGCGATCTCCAGCTTCGCCTGCCGGCCTTCGCGCTTGAAGCGATAGCCCAGGGCGCCGTAGGGCGTGCGCAGGCCGTCCACGCTCACGCCTTCGCCTTGCAGCCAACCCGCGGGAATGCCGGCCGCGATCACCAGCGCCTGATCGATGTCGCGGGTGTGGGCGAACAGATCCAGCGCCGAGCGCACGTAGTCCGACTCGACCCAGGCATGCGGGAGGTCGCCGACGAAGAACGGTTTGCGCGGCGTGCGCGAGACCACTTCCGCCCACTGGTTCCAGGCGCGCGGTTGCTGGTCCTTGAAGAAGAATTCCAGCGCCTCGTGGGCGCGCTCGCGCCAACCCAGGCGCACGAAGCTGCCGATAGTACGCAGCTCGTACGGCGTGTAGTCCTTCCATTCGCGGCGGCCGTCGCGGCGATCGACGAATTCCTTCCAGTAACGCTCGAAGGTGTTGTGCAACAGCGCTTCGGGCAGCAGCCCTTGTTCGCCGCCGGGCGCCAGGGCGATGGTGGTCGAGGTGGCGTCGAAGTCGCCGAGCTCGGCGGCACCGGGCAGGTAATCGATCTTGTGCGCGCGGGTCGCCGCTTCCAGCGAGGCATAAAGATCCTCGCGGAACTGGTCGCGCGATGCGGCGAAGGCGTCCGCTTCACCGTTACGGCCGAGCCATTGCGCGATCACGACCGCGTCCTTGTAGCCGCGCAGGGCCCAGAAATTGTCCCAGTACGAATGCATCGGCTTGGCCGAATAGCCTTCGTGGCTGATTGAGGCCGGCATCATTCCGTAGAAGGCCGGATTCAGCGCGCGATTGGCCGGCGTGCGTTCGCTCAAGCGCAGCTCGTCCATGTACGCGACCGCCTTTTCCACGTGCGGCCACATCGATTCGAGCAAGGCTTTGTCGCGGGTATAGCGATAGACCTCGGCGACGGTGAAGATCAACTCGCCGTGGCTGTCGTTCTCCGGCACCGGGTCGCTGCCGCGGTCGTCGACGCAGCACGGCACCTTGCCGTTGTCGAACTGATACGGCGCATACCAGCGCAGGAATTCCTCGGCGACGTCCTCGCGCCCCATGCGCAGCAGGCCCTCGCCGATCATCGCGCCGTCGCGGATCCAGGCACGCGCATACGAGCGCGTGCCCGGCTGCAGGCGCGGACCGACCCGGCTGATCAGCATGTGCGCCAGGCCGGTGCGCAAGGTATCGACGACATGCTGGCCCTGCGCCGGCACGCGCAATTTGACCCGGTCGAGCTTGTCGCGCCATTGCGCCGCGGTTTCGTCCTGCCATCGCGCCGCCTGCGCCGGATCGATCGACGGCGGATCGTCCGCCCCATCCTGCGGCAAGTACAAGGCCACTTCACGGCTTTCGCCCGGCGCCAGTCGCATCGGGTACAACAACGCCGCCGACGCCAGCCCGTTGAGGTCGAACACTTCACTCTCGCCCGAGCGCGTCGCCGACGCACGCAGATGGCGCACCACGTCGCCGTCCTGGAACGGCACGGCGAAGGCCGAACCCACCGGCGTCAGCGAGCGCACGCTGGGACGGCCGTCGAGTTTCACCGTGCCCGCCTTCGCGTCGATCTCGATGCGGCCGATAGCGCTGACGCCGCCGGTGGTGCTGAGGAACTGGGTCGGCGGGTTGACCTGGAACGGTCGGATCGCCAAGGCCAGGGTGGCATCGCGCGGCTGTTTGGAAGTATTGCTGAGCCGGTATCGGGCGACGATCAGGTCGCGCTGTTCGAGCAGCGGCGCGAACGCGGTGACGCTGAGTTGCAGATCGCCGGCCTGCCAGCTCACGCTCGGGATCGGCAGATAACCGTCCTGCAGGCTCTGGCCGATCTCGACGTCGGCCCAGGTTTTCAGCGCGCTGCGATTCGCTGCAGGCGATGCCCCGTCCTCCATCAGCAACAAGGGTTCGACGCTGTAACCGCCCTTGTAGGCTTCGACCGCGCCGTCTTCGCCGATCAGGCCGTGCGAGCTGCCACCGTCGGTGCCGAGCACGGTCCAGTACGGCTGCTCGCCGCTGAAGCCGCGCGGATAATCGCCGCGCGGCGCGCGCTGCGCGAGTTCCTTGATGAAATCGTTCGGCGTCGCGGCGAACGCCAACGGCTGCACGCTCAGTTCGGCCAGGCCGAAGCCCGGGCCCGGCCCGCGATCCGGCAACAGCCGCAGATAGCGCGCCTCGGCCTCCGGCAGCGGTACGAAATCGCTGCCGCCGTCGCCGTGCTCGATCAAACTGAGCTTGTCCCAGTGCTCACCGTCCTTGGACAGTTCGATGCGGTAGCGCGAGGCGTACTCGTCCGGGGCCCACTGCAGGATCGCGCCGCCGAATTCGCGCACGCGGCCCAGGTCGAGGGTCAGGCTCGGCGCCGTGCCCTCCTCGAAACCGGCCCGCCATGCGGTGGCGGGATCGCCGTCGGCCGCGTACTCGGCGCGGCTGCCTTCGGCATTGGAAGTGGCCACCGCCGTACCGGTCAGCGGACCGCCGGGGTCTTTCGGCACGGCCTGGAAACTCAGCTCATCGAAGCAGACCGAACCCTTGCCGCCGACGCTGTTGTAGACGGTGAACTCGAGCTTGGCACTCTTGCGCAGAGTCGGATCGGCCGCCGGGCCCCAGGCGCGGCCGATATGGCGCTGCTTGTAGACCACCGGCGTCCACTGCTTCGGATAAACATACTTGGGCTTGTTGACCCACCAGACGTTGTCGCCACTGGCGTCGACCAGCTTGAACTGCAGGTCGTTGTGCGGCGAATCGCCGCGCAACTGGAACGCAAAGCGATAGTCGTCCGGATACTCCAGCGGCAGTTCGCGCTGCAGGCCGGCGTAACCGGACACGCCGTTGAAGTCGTAATCCAGACACAGGCCCCGGCCCTTCGCCCCCGCGACCGAACGCAGACTGGCGCTGACCTGGTTGGAGGCGACCACCGTCCATGGCGCCGCGGACTCGAAGCCATCCAGCAAGCGGGGCTCTGGCAGGCGCGGTCGTTCCTGGGCGATCAACGGCGCCGAGATCAGGGCCAGGCACAGGGCGAACGCGTTCGCGACCGGTTTATGGGCGCGGGTGACGCACAAACGCCCACGCGGCGCGACGGCTTGCTTGCGTTGCGACATTCGTTCCACCTCTTGGCGCCGCGCGGGCGCGCGGCGGGACGGTTCTAACCCTTGACGCTGCCGACCAGCAGGCCTTGCAGGTAGTAACGCTGCAACACCAGGAACAGCAGCAGCACCGGCACCACGGTCACGACCGAGCCGGCCATCATCATCTCGTTGTCCTGCACGTGCTCGCGCGACAGCGACGCCAGTGCGACCGGCAGGGTCTGCAGGTTCTCATTGCTGAGCACGATCAGCGGCCACATGAAATCGTTCCAGGCGCCGAGGAAGCTGAAGATCGCTAGGGTCACCAGGATCGGACGCAGGGCCGGCAGGACGATCTGGAAGAAGATCCGCAGCTCGCCGGCGCCGTCGATGCGCGGCGCCTCCAGCAACTCGTCGGGAATCGAGCGCGCGTATTGGCGCACCAGGAAGATGCCGAAGATGCCGGCCATGCCCGGCACCACCGCGCCGGCGTAGCTGTTGATCAGGCCGAGCTGCTTGAGCATCAGGAACAGCGGCATCATCGAGACTTGGGCCGGGATCACCAGCGCCGCGAGCAACAGCCGGAATATCCGTTCGCGCCCGGGAAAGGCGAGCTTGGCGAAGGCATAACCGGCCAGGGTGTTGAGCAACACCGCGATCACGGTGACCAGGGTCGAGACCAGGAAGCTGTTGAACAGATACCGACCCATGCCCATGCGCGAAAACAGCTCATGGTAGTTGTGCAGGCTCGGCGACGAGGACCACAACGGCGGCGGAAACGCGCTGGCTTCGCCGGGTTGCATCAGCGACACCGCGAACATCCACAACAGCGGCGCCAGGCTCAACACCGCCAGGCCGATCAACAGGCCGTTGACGATCGCCTTCGCCAGGCGCGGACTCATGCCGGAGTCGTTCATTCGACCCCCTTGCGGCGCGCGACCCACATCAGGCCGCTGGTCACCGCCGTCATCAGCACGAACAACAGGAAGGCCACCGCCGAAGCGTTGCCGAGGTTCCACCACTTGAAGCCTTCTTCGTACATCAGGTACAGCACGCTGACCGTGCTCTGCAGCGGGCCGCCCTGGGTGATGACGTAGGGCTCGGCGAACAACTGGAAATAACCGGCCAAGGTCAGGATGCTGACCATCAGCAGCACCGGCCCCAGGATCGGCAAGGTGATGTGGCGGAACTGGCGCGCGGGGCTGGCGCCGTCGATGCGCGCGGCCTCGTACAGGTCTTCCGGAATCGCCTGCAAGCCGGCCAGGAAAATGATCATGTTGTAGCCGAAGTTCTTCCACACCGCGAAGAGGATGATGGTCGGCATCGCCCAATGCGGGTCGCCGAGCCAGTCGACCGGGTCGATGCCGACCCACGACAGCACCCAGTTCACCAGGCCGTAACGGGTGTGGAACAGATAGCGCCAGATCACCGCCACCGCCACCACCGTGGTCACCACCGGGGCGAAGAACGCGGTGCGGAAGAACGGTTTGAACAGGCCGAGCTTGGAATGCAGCAACATCGCCGCGCCTAGCGAGACCGCGATCGACAGCGGCACGCCGACCACCACGAAGTACAAGGTGTTGCCGAGCGCGCTCCAGAACAGCGGGTTGCGCAGCAAGTTGATGTAGTTGTCGAAAGCGACGAAGCGCAGGTTGTCGATATGCGCCAATGAGTAAATATCGAAATCGGTCAGGCTCAGCACCAGCGCGGCCAGCACCGGCAAGCCGAAGAACAGCCCGATCACGCTCAGCGCGGGCGCGGCGAACACCCAGCCGGCGGTGGCGGGCTTCATCGCGACGCTCCGGCCGCGGGCATCCGGGGCGCGGCCTGCTGATCGAGCATCCAGCGTCGCTTCTCCAGAATGCGGTCGGCGCGTCTATCCAGTTCCGCCGCGGCTTCGTCCACGCTGAGGCGGCCGTTGGCGAGCTGCTCGCCGACCAGCTTGATCTCCATGGCGATGCGCTCCCATTCCGGCACCTTCGGCGTCGGCCGCGCGCGTTCGAGCTGATCGCGGAACGCGCGTGCATAGACGTCGTTGGCCAGCACCGGCGCATCCCAGGCCGCGCGGCGCGGCGGCAGATTGCCGCTGAGGCCATGGAAACGCACCTGCACCTCGGGTTCGGACAAATAGGCGATCAGCTTCCAGGCCGCGTCCTGGTGTTGCGAACTGCGGAACAAAACGAAGCTCGCACCGCCTGCGACCGAGGCGCCTGGCCCGTTCTCGCCCGGCAGGGGCATGGTCATCCAGGTCGACTGCAGCCCGGCCGGCAGGCGTCGCTTGAATTCGGCGATGTTCCAGGGGCCGTTGACGTAGAAACTGAAATAGCCGCGGCCGAATTCGTTCCAGACGTTGGCGATCTGGGTATTGCTCGCCAGCGGCGCCCAGCGCCGGTCGAAGACTTCGCGATAGAAGCTCAGGGCGCGCTTGAAACCGGGGCTGCGGAAATTGCCGTAACGGCCGTCCTCGCGCAGCAACGGGTCGGGCGACTGGATGCCGAGGTTGAGCAACGGTTCGGGCTCGTTGAGCGGAAACAGCACGGCGTAACGATCCGGGCCGACCTCGCGCTTGATCGCCGCCATCGCCGATTTCCATTCCGCCCAGGTCGCCGGCGGCCGTGCGATGCCGACTTGCTTGAGCAGGTCCTGGCGGTAGAACGGCAAGCGCGTTTCCACATACCACGGCACCGCATAGGCATGGCCGTCGATCACGCCGGTGTCCCAGGCGCCGGAAAAATAATCGCGCGCCTGCACGGACGGCGTCTGCGCCAGGCGCGGGTCGAGCGGCGTCAAGGCATCGAGCAAGGCGAATTCGGAGATCCAGGTGTTGCCGATCGCGCACACGTCGGGCAAGGCGTCGCCGGCGAACGCGGTCAGCAGCTTCTCGTGCGCGGCGGTGATCGGCAGTTGCTGCACTTCGACGCGGATGCCGGGGTGGCGGCGCTCGAATTCGGGAATCAGTTGGGTGACGACCTCGCCCTCGAAGCCCATCGCCCAGAACCGCACCACTTCGCGGCCGTCGTCGCGATGACTGCAACTGCCGAGCAGGACCAGCGCGCACAGCGCGACCAGGCCTCGCAGCGCTCTGCCCCAGCCACCGACGCGTACGTCGGCTAGCGAAGTGCCGATGGTCGTCGATGGACCGTTCAAGCGCTCATTCCGGCTTCGGCGGGGTCTGCTTGGACGGCGCATTGCTGCGCCCGGCGCGCGACTCGGCCTCGCCGAGCGCGCGTGCGGTCGCCGGGTCCATGGCGCCGGCCGGTTTCGCCGGTGCGGCCGCTGCGGCTGCGCCGGCCTTCGCCGGTTCGCCGTCCTTGCCCTTCGCGTCGGCGCCCTTGGCATCCGCCGGAGCCAGCCACCCGCCCTTGAACCCGGCGCGTTCGAGTCCGGCGCGAATGTAGGGATTGCGCTTCATCACGTTCCAGACGAACTCGTTGCGGTAGTTGCTGATCATGGCCAGGATCGGCCCCTGGTCGATGCCGATGTAGTCGCTGGACACCCAGCCCTGGTCCGGCACCAGGCGCCCGGTCTTGAGCGGGATGTCGTACTTGAAGCTCGGGTTGAACGAGTCCAGGAAGCCGTAGCTCGAATAGATGTACTCGCCGTAGCGCTCGTGCATGGTCACCGTGGTCGGGATCACGATCTCCGGCGCGAACGGCAGCGAGGCGATCGCCGCGGTCGGCGCGATGGTGCCGTCGTCGAAGTTTTCGCGCAGGCCGGCGCCGCGCGCCGAGTAATGGCGGAACTGGCGCTGCTCGCCGCGGTATTCCTGCAAGGTCTGTTGCGGGCCGTCGCTCGCGGTCAGGCCCCACACTTCCGGGCCGTATTCCTCCCACTTCATCGGGTTGGCGATGGCGTAGGCGCGCTGGGCGTAAGCCGCGCGACGGCTGTTCTCGAAATAATCGATGCCGCGCTCGCGCATGTAGTCGTCCTGGATACCGCGGAAATCGATCCAGACGTGGCTGTACTGATGGCCGAACAAGGGGCCGAAGGCGAGGAACTCTTCGCCCTGGTACACGCCCCAGACGTCGTTGTAGGTGCGCGTCCACACCGTCCAGGCTTCCGGGCCGACCGGATGCGAGGGCGAGCCCAGCGCCAACACGTACAGCAGCATCGCCTCGTTGTAGCCGACCCAGTCGTGCTTGATGAAACCGCTCTCGGGGAACCAGCCCATCGAGATCAGCGGCTTGTTCTGCTGCAGCCAGGTCCAGTCGACGCGTTTGTATAGGGTGTCGGCGACTTCGCGGATCTCTTTCTCGCGCGGGTCGTCGCGGTCGTAATAAGACTGGGCGAACAACACGCCCATCATCAGCAAGCCGGTGTCCACGCTCGACAGCTCGACCCAGCTGTCGTAGCGCTGGCCCTTCTGCATATCGAGGAAGTGATAGTAAAAACCCTTGTAACTGCCCTTGCCGCTGGCCTGCGGGCCGCTCGGCAGGTCGCGCAGGAACTTCAGGGTCAACAAGGTGCGGTCGACCGCCTGGGTGCGGCTGACCCAGCCTTTCTCGATGCCGATCGGATACGCGGTCAGCGAGAAGCCGACCGAGGCGATGCTCGCGAACGGGCGCGAGGGATACCTGTCGGGGGTCAGGCCGTTCTGTTCGTTGGTGGTGTCCCAGAAAAACTGGAAGGTGCGCTTCTCGATATCGCGGAACAGCGGCGGCAGCTCCAACCGCTCCTGCTTGAGCGGCTCGATCACCACCGGTTCGGCGCTCACGATCGGCTGCGTCTGCGAGCCGGTCTCGGTTTTCTTGCAGGCGGACAAGACGAGCAGCAGCGCGCCCAGGACAGCGATGGAGACCGCACGTGTGGTCGACTTGACGTGGTGCATGAAACGAAAGACCCCTGTGTCTTCGTGTTGAGATTTAGATCGATGCAATGAAGAAAAGTTCGTTGCCGCAGACATGCATGCCGGCCAGCGATCGCAGAACCCGGCGCCGGCCGTCCGCAGACGGCCGGCGCCTGTCGCTTACCAGTTGAAGCCCATCGACAGCTTGAAGCTTCGGGTCGGCAGCGCGATATTGTCGCGACGCTCGCCGAGGCGTTCGTTCGGATCGCCGACCACGCCGCGATAGGTGTCGAAATCGATGTAGTTGCGCCAGTTGAAGACGTTCAGCACGTCGCCGCGCACCCAGAACTTGAAGTCGGTGCCGGTGTCCCACTCCTTCTGCAAGGCCAGGTCGAACTGCTTGAAGCCGATCGTGTCGCCCGGGGTGTAGGGCTGGAAATAGCAGTGGTTCGGCCCGTTGGTGATGCAGTTCAGCGATTCCTCCGCTTCCGGGCTGGCCAGGGTCAGCTTGCCCGACAGGGTCATGCCGTAGAAATCCATGATGCCGGTGGCGACCAGGCGGTGCTTGGAGATACCGAGCGCGCGGGTAAAGCCGACATCGTCCAGGTTCGGATAATCGAACGCGAAGATGTCGGAGTTGTTGCGGTTCTCCTTGGCGTCGCTGTAGGTGTAGGCCAGGCTGACGCCCCAGCCCGATTCCTCGGTGAAGGGCTTGTCCAGGGACAGCAGCAAGGAGTTCAAGCGCGTCTCGACGGCGTTGTTGCCGATGAAGAAGTTGCCGAAACCGGGCAGGTTCTGGCCGAACGGCGGGCTGCCGAAGCTCACCCCCGGCGGGTAGAAGTTGCCGTTCGGGAGACGGTTGCCGAGGGTGAACAAGATGCCGTCGTGGCTGCGGATATGCAGCAGGGTCGCCGACGAATTCCAGTCGTGGCCGAACATCGCGAAGGCGTTGCGCATGCCGAGGCTGAACTGATCGGAATACGGCGTCTTCAAGTCGTTGTTGAGCAGGAACACTTCGTTGCCGGCGTTCGGGCGCTGCAAAGCCAACGCCGCCAACGTGGCCGGATCGTTGAAGCTCGGATCGAAGTTGAAGCAGTTGCCGGTCGGCGTGACCGTGCAGGTGTGGTTCGGCGAATTGAACTGGTAGGTGATCTGCTGGAACGCCAGGCGATAACGCTCGAACGACAGGTAATCGAACTGGTTGCGGTTATACGAACGCCCGGCGCCGCCGAAGATCACATGGCGCTCGTCGCCGTTGAGATCGTAGGAGAAGCCCAGGCGCGGCTGCCAGCCGTCCTTGAACGCCTTGCGATTGTTGCCGGTGCTGATGTAGTCGTTGATGTCGTAATCGACGTTGGCGTTGTGGATGTTCGGGTAGGCATTCAACGCCGCGACCAGGTTGGCCGGGGTCACGAAATCCTCGTAGCTCGGCGTGGTCTCGTAATCCCAGCGCAGGCCCAGGTTCAAGGTCAGATGCTCGTTGACCTCCCAGTCGTCCTGCAGGTAGATGCCGAACTGCTTGTTCTTGGACTTCACCGCCGGCGGGAAGCCGGTCGCCGAACCGGAGAAACGCACTTCATAAGGGGTGGCGAAATTGCGGATGTCGTAACGGTATTGCGGCGTATACGGCTGCTTCTCCATCGCGGTGATGTCGATGGACTTGTACTTGAGGCCGGCCTTGACGGTGTGGCCGTCCCAGCCGTTCCAGGTGAAATCATTCTGGAAGGCATAGCCCTTCTGGCCCTTGTCCTGGAAGTCGCCGCCGCCGCCGAAGTTGAGGACTTCCTCCATCTCCGGGTTGTTGCGCGCTTCCTGGCCCTGGCGCGGCACGCGCAGGTTGAAGCCGTTGCTCAGCGTCGCCGGGCGCGGCCCGAAGGTCACGTCCTCGTAGGTGAGGTGGGCGTCGTTGATCCAGTCGGCGGCGCTATATTGATAGCGCAGGTCGACGCGGGTTTCCTCGCCGGCCTTGAGGGTGCCGTATTCGGCCAGCCGGGCGCCGCCGATGTTGGTCAGCTCGTCTTCCTTGCGGTACTTGGTGGTCAGCTCGATCAGGTGGGCATCGCCCGGCGCCCAATCGATCTTGCCGAAGTACAGGTCTTCCTTGAACGGCGCGCTGATCGATTGCCGCGCCATCTCCTGGAACGGCGCCGGCAACTGGTCGATGCGGAAATTGCGGCCCGGGGTGATCGCCCGCGGCGAGTTGTATTCCTTGGCCTCGTAGGTGACGAAGAAGTGCATCCGGTCCTGGATCAACGGGCCGCTGAACGAGGCGCCGTACTGCTCTTCCTTCGATTGCGCCTTGGGCACTTCGCCCTTTTCTTCGCGCACGGTCTTGGCGTTCCACTGGTCCGAGGTGTGGTCCCAGAAGAAACTGCCGTGGAATTCGTTGCCGCCGGACTTGGTCACCGCGGTGATCGCGGCGCTGCTGAGCTGGTCGTACTCGGCCTTGTAGTTGGAGGTGATGACCTTGTACTCGGCGATGCCGAGCTGCGGGAACGGATTGCCGCGGCTGGAGTCCTGGCCGGTGATGCCGCCCTTGAGCACGTAGTCCTTCTGGCCGACGCCGTCGACGTAGACGTTGATGCCGTTGCTGAGCTGGGCGCCGCTGCGCAGCGAGGTCGAGCCTTCGGTGCCGGTCTTGAACTGCACGCCGGGGACGATGTCGGCGAACGCCAGGAAGTTGCGCGAGGCCTGCGGCAGCGCGGCGATCTGCTTGTTGCTGACGTAGGTGGCGATTTCCGAGGTGCGGGTCTCGACCAATGCCGTCGAGGTGACCGTGACCTTGTCCAGGTCGGTCGCCTCGCCGCTCGGCGCGGCCTCGGCGACGCCGCCGGTCGATACGTTGAGCGTCGCGGCCTGGCCGACGGCGACGGTGACGTTGCGGGTATTGCTCTGGCCATCGGCGCTGACGTCGATGCGGTAAGTGCCCGGCGGCAGGCCGGCCAGGGTGTAGTTGCCGTCGGTGCCGGTCTGGACCTTGCGGGTCAGGCCATTGGCGAGATTGGTCGCGGTGACGCTGGCGTTCGCGGCCGGGCCGGCATTGCCGCTGACCACGCCGCGGATCGTCGCGGCGGTGCCCTGGGCGAAAGCGATCGGCGCGGCCATCGCCAGGCAGCTGGCGAGCGCGCAGGCCAGCAAGCTGCGGCTGGGCCTGGAATGGCCGGATTCATTGTCGGATCTGTAACTGGCGCGACGCGAGTGGTGTGGGTTCATATGCTTTCCTCCCTCCAAGGAGCACGTACTGCAAGGTTGCAACGGTGGAGCAATCTCTGCTCTGTAATCGCTTACACGTTCGTCCAAATTTTTTTCGACGCGATCAGCCACCGCCCCCTCGGCGTACCCCGGACTCGCGCACGATCAGTTCCGGCCGCAGCGGTTCGCTCTGCCGCGGCTCGTCCATGGATGGTTGTTGCTCCTGCACAGCGGCATCGGTGCCCAGTTGCGTCAACAGCAGACGCGCCGCCCGGGCACCGAGCTCGGCGATATTGACCCGCATGGTCGTGAGCGTCGGGTGGACATAGCGTGCAAGCGGGATATCGTCGAACCCCGCCACCGCGATGTCGTCGGGCACCTTGAGGCCCGCCTGCACGAACGAAAACAAACAGCCCAGCGCCATCATGTCGTTGGCCGCGAACACCGCATCGGGGCGCTGTGGCGCGGCCAGCAAGGCCTGGCCGGCGCGATGGCCGGAGGCCTCGTCGAACTGGCCCGGCAGCACCCATTCGCTTGCATCGGGCAACAGCCGCGCAAGCGCTTCGCGATAACCGCGCAGGCGTTCGTGGGCATCGAAATTGTCTTCCGGGCCGGCGATGAAGGCGATGCGGCGATGACCGCAATCGACCAAGTGCTCGACCATGGCCTGGGCGCCGCCGTAATTGTCGACGCTCAGCGACAACAGGCCGGGCACGGCGCTCTGGGTGTTGATCAACACGATCGGCATGGCCGCATCGAGTTCGTCGACGATCGGCGCCTGCGCCGCGACATAGGGCGACATCACCAGCAAACCGTCGACGCGGCCGCGCATCGCGCGCAAGGCCGCCGCCTGCTCTTCCGGCCGGCCGTGATAGCTCGACACCAACAGGTGCAGGCGATGTTCGCGCGCGACCTGGTCGACGCCGCGCACCAGTTCGGAGAAGAATTCGCCGTGCAGGTCCGGCAGGACCACGCCCAAGGTGTGGGTGCGCCGGCTGCTGAGGCTGCGCGCGGCGGCGTGCGGCGTATAGCGCAGGTCCTGGGCGACCGCGAGCACGCGGCGCCTGACCTCCTCGGCCACGTTGCCATGGCCGTTCAAGGTCCGCGACACCGTCGCAACCGACACCTGCGCCGCACGGGCGACATCTTTGATCGTCACGCTCATCACGTTCCTGGACCGCCCCTCGCGGCTGGAAAGTGGCCCGACTGTAAACGTTTTCAAGAACAAGTGTAAAGCGCTTGTTATGAAAAGCGTTTAGCGGCTTCCTGCGCAGGCGCGCATGCTGCAGCGCGACATGCGCTGTGCGATTCAGCGCTCCGCTCGACCGCCATGTTTATCCGACGTGCTCAGCCGGCGCCTTCGTCCGGCGTACGCGCACTGATCGACAGCGCGTGGATGTCGGTGTTCATCAGATCGCCGAGCGCGGCATAGACCGCGCGATGACGCGCGATCGGGTTCAGGCCGACAAAGGCGCTGCTGACCACGGCGACGCGGAAATGCCCTCGCCCGTCCTGGGCGCCGGCATGGCCGACATGACGATGGCTTTCGTCCTCGACCTCCAGCGAGACCGGCGCCAGCGCGGTCTCGATCGCATGGCGGATCGCCTCGACGCGTTGCTCGCGCGGCAGCGCCATTACGGCAGCACCTTGCGGAACGGACGCACCTCGACCCGCGCGTACACGCCGGCATCGACATAGGGGTCGGCATCGGCCCAGGCACGCGCGGCCTCGAGCGACTCGAACTCGGCGACGATCAGGCTGCCGCTGAAACCGGCCGGACCCGGGTCTTCGGCATCGATCGCCGGGCACGGCCCGGCCAGCAACAAACGGCCCTGGTCGCGCAATGCGGTCAGGCGCGCCAGATGCGCGGGACGCGCCGCGCCGCGCGCGGGCAAGGAATCGGCGACGTCATAACCTTCGATCAGATACCACATGCCTGGACTTCGCCCTCGTGAGGAACGCGCACGCCGCGCGAGGCTGCATTCTCGCAGGCTCCGGGCCGGCTTGCGCGCACCCGGTCGGCTGTATTCGCATGCGGCGCACGCCCGAACGCAGCGGCGTGCCGGCCTTGCGCCGATGAAGCGGCCCGCGCCGGCAGACGCGGGCCATTGGCGGTGACGCCACCATCGGCCGCGGCGGTCACGCCACCATCGGCCGCGCCGCTTGCTGCTGTTGCTGCTGCGTCGCCTGCGGGCCCTGCTGCGCCGCTTGCGGCACGTCCTGCTGCAGGCGCTGGCTCGACTGCTCGACCGGCTGGTTCGCCGCGATCGCCTTGTCGGCGTAAGCGCGGTGGTGGGTCGGGTCGTTGAGACCGCCCTGCACCGCGAACAAGCCATTGCCGTTGGCGTTGAGCGCGACATGGTCGATCTTGGTCAGGCCGCTGACGCGGGCCTCGTAGGTCAGCGTGGCCGCGGCGTTCTCGACCTCCTGGCGATTCTTGAAACCGGCCTGCGGGCCGAGCTTCTCCAGGCCGTCGACCGCCTGACGGAACATCGCGTTGTTCGGGTGCGTCGCATCCGACAGCAAGGGTGCACGCGCCGGGTCGGCGGTGCGCGCATGGCTGTGCCCGTCGTGGGCCTGCGCCTGCGCCGGCTCGGCCTTCTTCAAGGCCTCCAGCGTACGCGGGCCGGCGATGCCGTCGACCTTGAGGTGATGATCGCGCTGGAACGCCTCGACCGCTTCCTTGGTGTGCTGGCCGAACTTGCCGTCCGGCACGATCGCATGGCCCTGCGCGTCCTTATAGCCGAGCTTGGCCAACTGCTCCTGCATCGCCTTGACCTCGGGGCCGCGCTCGTCCTTGCGCAGCACGCCGTCGGCCATCGCCGCGGCCTGGGTGGTCGAGCCGGGGCCGCCGGGCGTGTGCACGGCGCGGCCGTTGCCGGAGACGTTGCTCACTTGCGCCGGGCCGGTCAGGTTGTCCGAATGCGGCGGACGGCGATCGGTGCTGATCGCGCCGCTGTCGATGTCGCGCACGTAACGCTCCATCTGCGGCAGGTAGCCGGTGTTGATGTCGACGTGGACGTGCTTGCCGAAGGCGTTCGGATCGCCTTTGTTGAAACCGCCCTGGATGCCGAGCGGCTGGCCGTATTCGACGCGGTCGCCGACCTTCAGCTCGGTGTTGCGCAGATCCATGTGCCGGTACTGCGCGATCATCTCGCGGTTGGGGTCGTTGGCCGGGCGGTCGTAGATCTGGACGATGCCGTCGCGCGGGTCGACCCGGCCGATGTAGCCGTTGGCGACCGCGGGCACGGCCACGGCGCTGGAGCCGCCGGCCTGCAGCACGAAGTCCTTGGAAACGTAGTGGTCGCCGTCGCGCGAGACGGTCGGCGTGCCGGCGTAGTTGCCGAGCAGTTCCTCGCGCTCGCCGTTGACGGTGCCGTAGACGCGGCCGCGCTCGTTGCCGCGGGTGGGATGGTGGCGCTCGAGGTCTTCGTAATCGTGGACGTGCTGTACGCCGCGACCGACCGATTCGACGATCGAATACTTGGGCATCGTACTTCTCCTTGTCGATGGGTTATCCGGACGGCCGCCCCCGCTCGCGGGAGAGGCCGGGGTTCAACGCAGCTGTTGAGTCAGCTGCCAGCACCCTTGCTTGAACTCGAACACATACGCTTCGGGCTTGCCGAGGGTCTTGACCACGTCCTCGTCGGGCGAGAACTCGGCCTTGACGAAGTCGACCCGCATGCGGTCGCCGCTCAGGGTCCGGTCGATCTTGACCCGGTCGAGCTGGCCGGCCTGCTTGCCGGGCTCGTCGTACGACCACTGGTTGTCGACCAGGGCGATCTTGAACGGCCCGGCCTGCTGCGGCGTCTGCGACTCCAGCAGCTTGCCCGGGTCCTTGAGGTCGCGGATCTCGATCTTCGGCGCGGAATAGGCGGAGCGTACGTTCGCCTGGTAGACGAATTGCTCGAAGAACGAGGCGAAGCCTTCTTCGCTCTTCACGCAGGCCTCGGCCGGCAACTGCACCGCCGCGCTGGCGGGGGCCGAAGGCGTGGCCTCGGCCGGCGCCGGCTGGATGGCTGCGGGCTCGGCCGGGGCGGGCCCGGCAGAAGCCGGAGTCGCGGCCGGATCGGCCGTATTGGCCTTGCCGGCCTCCGGCGCGGGCGCGTTGCAGCCCGCCAGAGCCAACACCAGGGCGGCGGCGACGGTCCTTGCTTGGTTCATTGCGATTCCCCAGTCCATTAGTTGTGCCTGCCCAGTCTAATTAGCTGTACGGCCGGGCGACAGGCCCTGCACAGGCCGCCGCGGCGATCGGCAAACCCGGGCGCCGTCGCGCCCGCGACCCCGGGCGGCCCGGAGCCGGCCGGCCGACACCGCTCCCCGACCCGGCCGGCGTTCATGCCGGCGCTGGACACTGCCCGCCCCAGCCCTTACCCTAACTGTCAATTGCCCGAGGCCGGATGCAGCGGCCCGTCGCGACAGGACTCAAGCCGTCGCCACGTCAGCACCCGTACTTCCCCGCACATCATCGGTGCGCCAGTACGCCAGTGCACAGCTGCAGACCACCGGCTCACGCCCGCAACCCCCTTCGTCTCAGCCGCCACGCCTTGTCGTGACGCGCAGGCCGGGGCCGTTCGGGCCTAAAGCACACGCCTTTATAGAGTGGTCCGTAGCACCCGCAGGGAAGCTCGATCCCGGTCCTTGCACGACCTGGCGCGGCTCTCGATGCGGTCATGCGCCGCAAGCATCGTCGTAACTGCAGTGCCCACGGCCCGGAGGGGCCGGTTTCGAATGAGCAACGAACCCGCGCCCGTCGCGACCGAATCCAGCCCAGCCCCGACGACGCCTCAGCAGCAGGAAATGCCGCTGGCGATGGTCCACGGCCAGCCGGTGCTGCAGATTCCGCAGGATCTCTACATCCCGCCGGACGCGCTCGAAGTCATCCTGGACGCGTTCGAAGGCCCGCTCGACCTGCTGCTGTACCTGATCCGCCGTCAGAACCTGGAGATTCTCGACATCCCGGTCGCCGAGATCACCCGGCAATACGTGACTTATATCCAGGCCATGCACGAAATGCGTTTCGAGCTGGCCGCCGAATACCTGGTGATGGCCGCGATCCTGGCCGAGATCAAGTCGCGCATGCTGCTGCCGCGCTCGGCCAACGAGGAAGGGATCGAAGAAGACCCGCGCGCCGAGCTGGTCCGCCGCCTGCAGGAGTACGAGCGCTTCAAGAAGGCGGCCGAGGACATCGACACCCTGCCCCGCCAGGACCGCGACACCAGCCCGGCGCAGGCCTACGTGCCGGACCGGGCTTCGGTCAAACTGCCGCCGCCGGTCGATCTGCGCGAGATGTTGCTGGCCCTGCACGACGTGTTCAAGCGTGCCGAGCTGTACACCCAGCACGCGATCAAACGCGATGCATTGAGCGTCCGCCAGCGCATGGGCGAACTGCTGACCCGCATGTCCGATGGCGTGTTCCATCGTTTCGAATCGCTGTTCACGGTCGAAGAAGGCCGGCTCGGCATAGTGGTAACGTTCCTGGGCCTGCTGACCCTGGCCAAGGAACAGTTGATCGAGATCGTCCAGGAGCAGCCCGAAGAGGGCCGCCCGCCGGCGCCGATCTACGTCAAGTCGCTGGCGCTCATGAAGGACCCCGACGAGATCGAACTCAGCAGCGAGTTCGACGATGCCGCCAACGATGACCGGGCTTCGTGACTTGGCTGTCGTGACTCGGCTCTCGCCGTCGTTCCGCCTCGCCGGGGCGGATTCGATCGGGACGGACTTGATCCCGGCAGGGGCCGGATCCGCCTCGCCCGAACGTTCCTGCACTTCAGCCTCCGGATTCCGCGAACGCGGCCGTGATGGCCCGGACACGCAGCTCCCGCCTCGCCCGCTTCCGCTATAGCTAGATCGGCCGCCAACCGGCCGACCACCGACCCAGGCACCGATTCCGCACAGGCTCCAGGGCCGATCGCCAACGCAACGATTCAGACGCATTCCATGGACCAACTCCTCGTCACCCGCATCGTCGAAGCCGCCTTGCTCGCGGCCAACCAGCCGCTCACGCTGGCGCAGCTGCATGCCCTGTTCCCCGAGGACCAGCCGGCTCCGGCCGACAGCGTCGAGACCGCGCTGGAGACCCTGCGCGAGGGCTGCGCCGAGCGCGGCGTGGAGTTGGTCGAACTGGCCTCGGGCTTCCGCTTCCAGGTCCAGGCCGACGTCCACGCCTGGGTCGCGCGCCTGTGGACCGAGCGCCAGACCCGCTACACCCGCGCCACCCTCGAGACCCTGGCGCTGATCGCCTACCGCCAGCCGATCACCCGCGGCGAGATCGAACAGGTCCGCGGCGTCGCGGTCAGCAGCAACATCATCAAGGCCCTGGAAGAACGCGAGTGGATCCGCGTGGTCGGCCACCGCGACGTGCCCGGCAAGCCGGCCCTGTTCGGCACCACCAAGGCCTTCCTCGATTACTTCGGCCTCAAGCGCCTGGACGAACTGCCGCCGCTGTCGGAGCTCAAGGACATCGGCGAGCTCGAACCGCAGTTGCCGCTCGACGGCGAAGCGATCGCCGCCGGCGGCATCGGCACCGGCCACGACGACGAGACCGGCCTCGATCAAACCAGCCTCGACCAGGCCAGCAACGATGCCGAAGCCGGCGAGGACGACGGCGACTCGGTCGCCGGTTCCAGCGCATCCACCGGGTCCACCGAATCGGGCGACCCGAGCGACGGCGCCGGCGACAGCGTCGACGACGACGAAGCCCACACCGAATCCGACGACGCCGGCGCCGACACCAGCGCCGACGCCGACAGCGATACCGATAGCGACACCGATACCCACACCGATACAACCGTCCTTTCGGACGACCCCGAAGCCGCGCCGGGCGAGCGCGCGGCGGACGCGAACGATCACGAGCAAGACCAACACGCCGTCGAGACGACGACCGTTCCGGAATTTGAGGCCGAGTCCGAAGACGACCGGCCGGAGCAACAGAAATGACTGAAGAAAACCGCCGCAAGCTCTCACTGAAGCGCGGCAGCGATGCCGGCGCCACCGCCGAGGCGCCGCGTCTGGAAGAACGCCTGCACAAGGTCCTCGCGCAAGCGGGCCTGGGCTCGCGCCGCGCGCTCGAACAGCGCATCGCCGACGGCCTGGTCAAGGTCAACGGCGAGACCGCCCAAGTCGGCATGAGCATCAAGGGCGGCGACAAGATCGAACTCGACGGCCGCAGCTTCATCGCCAGCGCCCTGACCGAGCCCTCGCGCGTGCTGATGTACAACAAGCCCGAAGGCGAAGTGACCACGCGCGAAGACCCCGAAGGCCGTCCGACCATCTTCGATTCCCTGCCCGCGCTGAAGGGCGCGCGCTGGATCGCGATCGGCCGCCTCGACATCAACACCACCGGTCTGCTGCTGCTGACCACCGACGGCGAACTCGCCAACGCGCTCATGCATCCCTCCTTCGAGGTCGAGCGCGAGTACGTTTGCCGCGTGCGCGCACCGGAAGGCCAGGAGCAGGTTCCCGACAATCTCGTCGATCGCCTCGCCCGCGGCGTCGCCCTCGAGGACGGCCCGGCCAAGTTCGACGAGATCGAACGCATCGGCGGCAGCGATTCGCACGACTGGTTCCGCGTCGTGGTCAAGGAAGGCCGCAACCGCGAAGTGCGCCGTTTGTGGGAATCGCAGGGCTGCCAGGTCAGCCGCCTTAAGCGCATCCGTTACGGCACCGTGTCGTTGCCGCGCGAACTGCTGCGCGGCCACTCGCAGGAGCTGGTCGGCGACAAGGTCGACGCCCTGCGCGGCGACCTCGGCCTGGAAGACGGCACGCCTTCGGCGCTGACCCTGCAGCCGGTGATCGGCCAGCGCAAGGCCGCCAAGTCGACCGTGCACCTGTCCGGCGAGCGCTCGCACGGCTACGTCGGCGGCCACAACACCGCCGACGAAGGCCGCGAGCTGCGCCGCTTCGACCACGTTCGCGAAGACCGCGGCGGTCGCGGCCGCGGCGGTCCGCGCAAGCACGGTGGCCTGACGGTCAGCGGCGAAGCCGCGGCCAACCAGTCGCACAAGCCGTTCAAGCAGCGCAAGGAAAAGGGTCCCAAGCCCCTGCCCGACGGCAATCCGGCTGCGTTCCGTACCTGGTATGTGCCCGATGGCGTCGAGACCGGCCCGAGCGGTCACCGCAATCCCGACGGCCAGGGCCGTAAGCCCTACGCCGGCAAGCCGGGCGGCGCACGCGGTCCCGGCGCGGGTGCCGGTGCAGGCGCCGGTCGCGGTCGTCCGCACAGCGGCGGCCCCGGTGGCGGCGGCTTCGGCGGCGAACGCAACGGCAACACGCCCTACGGCGGCGAGCGCCGCAGCGGCGGCGGCCAGGGTCAAGGCCAAGGTCAGGGCCAGCGCGCTCCGCGTCCCTACGGTCACCCCGGTAATGCGCCGAGCTTCCCGTCCGACCACGCCAACCCCGGCAGCTTCAATCCTTACGGCGGCGAACGTCCGCGCAGCAATGCGCGTCCGGCCGGCGGCAAGCCCGGTCCGGGCGCCCGCCCCGGTGCCGGCCCGCGTCCCGGCGGCAATGCCCGTCCGGGCGGCGCGCCCCGTCCCGGCGGCGCACCGCGTCCCGGTGGCGCAGCCCGCCCGAGCGGTCCGCGTCCGGGCGGCCCGCGTGGCGGTGGCCGCCCCGGCGGCGGCCGCGGTCCGCGCGGCGGCGTCTGAATCCAGACGTCAGCAACGCTGAAGCAAGACACGACAAAGGGCGCTTCGGCGCCCTTTGTTTTTATGCGCGCCAGACACTGCGCCGCGCACCCGTCGAAACCCAACCACTTCAAGAATAGGAGCGGCGTCCCATGCGGATTTCATGCGGTCACAAGCCGCGACCGCGCGACGCCCTCTTGAGCCGCAACCACATCGCCCCACCCAACCGTTTCAAGAGCAGGAGCGGCATCCCACGCGGATTTCCTGCGGTCACGAGCCGCGACCACGCGGCGACCACTTGCGCCACAACGACTTCGCTCGCGATTGCGCCGCCGCTAATTCTTTAATCCCGATACTCGCCTCCGATCCGGGCGCCTGTCCGCGCAATCGAATATGCGTTCGCAGCAAATCGCTCCTTCGCACTGCGAGTCGTACGCACCAGCGAATGTACTCTCGCCGATTCAGATAGCACATTAAATCGACGCGCCTGCTTGCCATTGCCGCTGAAAACAAGCGCAAACGCGTCCGTACCGCCACATCCATCACGCTATCGGCGTCATCGAAAGCCGAGTACGAAACCTGTGCGCCATGCGAGGTTTCGTTTCGCGTCCTCGCCGAAAACTCTGCAACGAAACCCTGGAAAACAAGGAACTTTCGTTTCCGACGCGCTTGTTGACGCGTCCCCGCGGCTCATGCTCAATCGCCGAATTCGCGGCATCGGTTACGAGCAGCAAGCATTCGCCGGAGCGCGAATCGACGACCGCAACGAGCGCTGTCGTAGCCGCGGTCACCCTCTCCTGCCTCACCGGCCGAGCCGAGATCGAACCCGAACCCGTCCCTGCCAATCCATCGAATCCGAGCCACCCACCAGACACGCCGCCTCCATCGCGGCCTAGACCCGATGCGTCCATGAGCAAGCCGAGATCTCGCCATGGGCAGTCCGCAACCCGTCGTCGATAGGAGTCCGTATGCGCTTCGCGAAGATCGTCCTGCTACTGCTTTGTCTGACCTTGCACGGCACCGCCGCAGCCGTCGTCGCCGGCGGCATGGTCGCGATAGACCGCACCTGGCCGAGTAAGCCCGGCGGTTACCTGGATATGGACTTCAGCATCGCCATCACCCAGGAGCCCGGCTACAACGGGCGCACCTATTGGGCGCATCAGTTCGCACTCAAGAACGGCGACGGCGGCTACGTCGGCCTGCAACAACGCAGCAATGCCGACAAGGCGCTGAATTTCTCGATCTGGCAGGCCACCGGCTGGGTCGCCGAAAACGGCACCCTGTGCAGCCATTTCTCCCACGAAGGCAGCGGCGTGCAGTGCTGGGTCGCTTACCCTTGGGTGCAGGGCAAGAAGTACAAGATCCGCATCGTGAGCGAAGTTGCCGGCAGTTGGAGCGCCTACATCACCGATGTCGCGACCGGCGCGCGCCGCAAGGTCGCCAGCATCCAAGTGCCGCAGACCTGGGGCGGCCTCAACGAGAAGACCGTAGAGTTCCTGGAGAACTTCGCCCAGGGCGCCGATCAACTGGAAAGCTGCGCGGCCGCGCCGGCGACCAGTGCGGTGTTCTTCCGCCCCAGCGCCGAGAACGGCGCGGTCGCGCCATCGACCAGCACCAGCAAGACCTACGGCAACTGCGAATCGATCGCCCGCGCCTCCTGCACCGCGGAGCAGGACTGCATCGCCGCCGACAACAAGTTCGGCACGATCGGTTCGCCCAAGGTGCTGCTCAACACCTACAGCGGCTATTGCCTGGACACCCTCGCCGGCGGCACCCAAGCCGGATTGTGGAGCTGCGCGAACAACAACAACCAGTTGATCGAACGCGACGACGGCTTCCGCATGATGATGCGCAGCCGCAGCCAGTGCCTGCAGGCGGAAAGCGACGGCAGCGTCCGGCTCGCGGCATGCGGCAACGGTTCGGCGCAACGCTGGATGCCGATGCCGGGCTCGGATGGGCTGTACAACGTCGCCAGCGGCACCTGCCTGGACCCGCTCAACAATGCCGCCCAGGGCGCTTATCTGCGTGTCTATACCTGCCTCGGCAATGGCTATCAGAAGTGGCGCTTGAATCCCTGATCCCCTGCCCGCCCGAACCAGGGCTCGTTTCCTGAGTGCCGCCGCCCGGATGCGACGGCTTCATCGAAGCCCGCACACCACGCCGTCATCGCCTGCGATGGCGGCGTTTTCGTTTTCGAACCCGCAGGCTTGCCGGAGACCTCGACCTGCGCAGGTCTCGTGCATGCGCCGTGCGCCCGGGGTTCCGCGAAGCCCGCAGCCCAAGCCGAAAGGTGGCACCATCCCGGCTATGCCCCGCGCCGATCGCCGGCGCGCTCACACCCCGACGCAGGACGACACGCCGCAACGCTGACGCCATCCGCTTCCGCCCCGTTCTGCACCGAGAAACACCGATGCGAAACACCCGCCAACGCCGCGAACGGATCCTGCAGATGCTGGTCAAGCACGGCAGCGTGCACGTCGCGCATCTGGCCGAATCGATGGGCGTGTCCACGGTGACGATCCGCGCCGATCTGGCCCAGATCGAGTCGCAGGGCCTGGCCAAGCGCAACCATGGCGGCGCCACCCTGGTGCGCACGCCGCCGCTGGAACAGGACATCCATCAGAAAGACAGCCTCAACAGCAGCTTGAAGGAATCCATAGGCGCCCGCGCGGCGCAGCTGATCCGGGCCGGCGACAACGTCATCATCGATTCCGGCACCACCACCATGACCCTGGCGCGCCATCTGCGCCACGCCGAGGGCGTCACGGTGATGACCAACGGCCTCAATATCGCCTGGGAACTGGCCAACGCGCCGGGTGTCGAGGTGATGTTGACCGGCGGTCTGTTGCGCAAGCAGTCGCTGTCGTTCCAGGGCGCGCAGGCCGAGGCCAGCCTCGCCAGCTACAGCTTCGATGCGCTGTTCCTCGGTGTCGACGGCCTCGACCTGCAGTTCGGCCTGAGCACGCATCACGAAGGCGAAGCCAGCCTCAACCATCGCATGGTCGAACGCGCGCGCAAGGTGATCGTGCTGACCGACGCGTCCAAGTTCGGCCGCGTCGGCCTGCACCGCATCGCCCAGCTGGAATGCGTGCATACCATCATCACCGACTCCAGCATCAGCCCGGAATACAGCCAGGGGCTGTTGCGTCTCGGCATCGAGCTGATCGTCGTCGACTGAGGCCGGCGACGCGCAGTCTTACAGCCCCAGTTCGCTGAGCCCCGGGTGATCGTCGGGACGCCGTCCCTGCGGCCAATGAAACTTGCGTTCGCTCGCCGCGATCGGCCGGTCGTTGATGCTCGCCAGGCGCACCGCCATCAGGCCGTCGTCGCCGAACTCCCAGTTCTCGTTGCCGTAGCTGCGGAACCATTGCCCGGAATCGTCGCGCCACTCGTAAGCGAAGCGCACGGCGATGCGAGCGCCGTCGAAAGCCCATAGTTCCTTGATCAGGCGGTAGTCGAGTTCGCGGGTCCATTTGCGTTCGAGCAAGGCCACCGCGGCTTCGCGGCCGTCGACGAACTCGGCGCGGTTGCGCCAACGGGTATCGAGCGAATAAGCCAGGCCGATTCTGGCCGGATCGCACGAGTTCCAGGCGTCTTCGGCCAGGCGGATCTTTTCGATGGCGCTGTCGCGGGTGAACGGCGGCAAGGGCGGACGGGTATGCATGAGGGCGGCTCCTGAGCGCATGTAGACGAATTAGTCTACTTGGATAAAAATCGCTGTAGACAGATCGGTCTACACGGCAAAATTACTCCATGTAGACCGATCTGTCTACACGATTGGCGCCGGTAGACGAATCGGTCTACCATCGCGCCATGAACCGCAAAGCCGCTTCGCCTGCCCAGCCGGTGCCCGCCCGCGAGCGGATCCTGCACACCGCCCACGATCTGTTCTACCTCGAAGGTATCCGCGCCACCGGCATCGACCGGGTGATCGCCGAGTCCGGCGTCACCAAGGTCACGCTGTACCGGCATTTCCCCAGCAAGAACGCCCTGATCCTGGCGTTCCTGCACTACCGCCACGAGCGCTGGATGACCTGGTTCGATGCGGCCTTGCAGCGCCACGGCGCCGCGCCCGGACACGGCGCCGAGGCGCTGGTGCCGGCCCTGGCGGAATGGTTCTCCCATCCGCATTTCCGCGGCTGCGCCTTCATCAATGCCGTGGCCGAGATCGGCCCCGCGCTGCCCGAAGCGGTCGAATGCTCGCGCCAGCACAAGCGCGAACTCGCCGAACGCATCGCCGCGCTGCTGCCGGCGTCGGCCGAACGCGATGCACGCGCCGCGGCGATCGCTCAGGCCTTCGACGGTGCGATCGTGCGCGCTGCCGCCGATCCCGCCGCTGCGCAGGACGCCCTGAACGGCCTCGCGCTGACCATCGACGCCTTGTCGGCCGCGAATCGCTGAGCGAAACGCCGAGCAGAACGCGCCCCGCGTCACGCGTCGTGCGTGAACCCCGTTGCAGGCTCGACACACTTCACACAGACCCCATACGGGCTTCGTCGAGCCTGCCCAGACTGCACCGGTCTCCCCACGAGAAACCGGAATGAACCTCGACCCCCAAGCCTACGACTGCGACCTGGTCGTCGTCGGCGCCAGCTTCGCCGGCGCCGCCTGCGCCCTGGCCGCCGCGCGCGCCGGTCTGCGCGTGGTGGTGCTCGAACGCAAGCGCGACCCCGGCGAGAAATTGCGCACCACCGGCATCGTGGTCAAGGAAGCCGCCGAACAGACCTGGTTGAGCCGCGCGCCGGCCGGTTGCCTGCACCGCGTCGAACGCGTGCGCCTGTATTCGCCGCGCCTGCGCAGCATGGCCTTGAGTGCACCGGGTTATTACTTCCTGACCACCGACACGCCGAGGCTGATGCGCTGGCTGACCCAGGAGCTGGTCCGCCACGGCGTCGAGTTGCGCCTCGGCACCTCCTTCACCCAGGCCGAGCGCGAGGACGACGGCTGGCGTATCGAAGGCGTGGGCCGCACCCGTTTCCTGGTCGGCGCCGACGGCGCCAAGTCGCGCGTCGCCGAGCGCACCGGCCTGGGCCAGACGCGCGAGTTCCTGTACGGCATCGAGTACGAGTTCCCCGGTGCCGCCCTGCCCGAGTCCGGCGCCCTGCACTGCTTCGTCAGCAAGCGCTACGCGCCCGGCTACATCGGCTGGGTGGCGCAGAACCCGACCGGCGTCCAGGCCGGCCTGGCGGTGCGCCACGACCCCGAGCGCGCGCGCGTGCCCGACATCGACGGCTTCCTGCAGCGGGTGCGCTCGGTGGTCGGCCTCGATGCCGAGGTGCAGCCCGCCGCGACCCGCGCCGGCCTGATTCCCTGCGGCGGACCGGTGTTCCCGCTCGCCCGCGACGGCGTGATGCTGACCGGCGACGCCGCCGGCATCGTCTCGCCGGTGACGGCCGGCGGCATCCACTCGGCCTGGGCGCACGGCGAAACCCTGGGCCAGGCGATTGCCCTGCACGCGCTCGGACAGGGCCCGGCGCCGGAATCGGTCGCCCGCGACAGCGCCCCGCGCTTCCGCCGCAAACGCGCGCTGCGCTGGGCCTTCGATCACTTCCAGTTCGACTGGCCGTTCGACCTGCTGCTGCATTCGGCGCCACTGCGCTGGGCCGCCGAACAGGTCTATTTCCACAAACGCGGCAGCCGCGAGCCGGACGAGGCCGCCGCATCGCGGCCTTCAGAAAGCCTGTGAACATGTGCGACGGCGCGCTCGACACCCGCGAGCCGGCGTACAGTGAACGCATGACCCTGTCTGCCCTGCCCGCTGCGCTCGCCTGTCTGTTGGCCGCCGCCTTGGCCTACGGGGACGCGATGGCTGCGTCCGCTGCGGCCGCCTTGCAGGTCGAGATCGACTCGCGCCAGCAGGACTTGGTGCTGGTCGACGGCGCCCGGCGCAAACCGCTCAAGCTCGCGCGCATCACCGATGTCGACGGCGTCGTCGAGCGGCGCGCACTGCTGGCCGACTCCGGCTACGGCCCGGCCGAACTGCGTTATCTGTTGATCGAGGTCGACACCGCCAGCCGCGCCGACCGCACGCAGGCCCATTGCGGCGCCGGCATCGAGACCGACCTGGTCTGGCTGGCGCTCGACTCCAGCTTGCAGGTGCGCAAGCACGACGCCTACCGCATCGCGTCCTGTCTGCAGTCGATCGAAGCGGGCGAGCGTGTCGTCGCCGCCGATGGCTCGCTGCGCGTGTCCTTGCTGCGTCCTGGGCGCGACGGCGAACCCGATCGCGAGGTCACCGTGCGTTACGACGCCGCCGACCCGAGCCAGGGCTTGCAGATCCACGACCGCCTGCGCTGAACGCCCGCAGTCCCTTATCCACCGAAGCGGCGTGCTCGCGCCAAAAGCAGCGACGGCCTGCCCGAACTGTTCCTGCCGCTGCCGCTGCCGTTGCTGTTGCTCTTGCTCTTGCTCTTGCCGATAAAGCTTGGCGCAGCGCCGAGCTCGCGATGCAAGCGTAGACCCAAAGGGCAGCGCACAGGACCTGCGCCCGGCTTCTGAACAAATGACCCGATAAGACAGGGACGTCTTATCGAAAAATCCCGGCGACAGCTACGACCTAGCAGGAAAGCTTCGTCAAGGAGGGCCTCCCTTCGGTCAGCTTTGACCGAAGGGAATCCAGACGGACTTTTGCGCCAGCAAAAGAAAGTAACCCGGCCGCGTCAGCAGACGGAAGCTTTAGATGTTGCCTTACCGCTCTGCGGTAAGAGGCGTCGCAACCGCCAGCTGCGCAGTCGCGGTTTACGCCGCTCCTACCCAAGAGCAACGACGGCGGCGCCGCCAACGCTCGAGATGCTCAGCGCAGTTCGAAACGGTCGCCGTCGAGCATGGCCGGGAAACGCTCGCGGTGCGCCGCCAGCTCCGCCGCCTGCAGGGTCGTGGTCACCACCACTTCCTCGTCGGTGCATTCGCTGATCGGGTGGCCGAGGAAATCGATCACCGCGCTGTCGCCGGAATAGCTCAGGCCGTTGCCGTCGCTGCCGACGCGGTTGAGCCCGGCGACGTAGCACAGGTTCTCGATCGCGCGCGCGCGCAGCAGGGTCTTCCACGGGTAGGCGCGCGCCGCCGGCCAGTTGGCGACGTACAGCAGCAGGTCGAAATCGAGCGCGCCGGGGCGCTCGACGTCGAAACGGTTGCGCGAAAACACCGGGAAACGCAGGTCGTAGCAGACCATCGGGCAGATCCGCCACCCCTTCCACTCCACCGTCAGGCGCTCGCGGCCGGCGGCGTAGCGTTCGTGTTCCTTGGCGTAACGAAACAGATGGCGCTTGTCGTAGGTTTGCAACTCGCCGTCGGGCGTGGCGAACAACAGGCGGTTGAACACGCCCTCGTCGGTGCGCAGTTGCACGCTGCCGGCGACCGCGGCGCCGAGCTTGGCCGCCTGGTCGCGGATCCAGGCGACGGTTGGCCCGTCCATGGTCTCGGCGTCGCCGATGGCGTCGTTGCTGAAGCCGCTGGTGAAGGTCTCCGGCAGCAGTACCAGATCGGTGATGCCGCGCAGCGAAGCGATCAGATGGCCGTAGTAATCGCGGTTGCCGGCCGGGTCGTGCCAGCGGGTGGCGCCTTGGACGAGCGAGATGCGAAGGTCGCGCATACGAGCTACCGAACAGGGGGTCTGCGGACATTATGCCCGCGAAGCCGCGCCGGTTGCCGGGCCGGTGCCCGGCAACGCGACGCACGACTCATCCGGCTCAGCCGGTGCCGATGTCCAGCACCGGCACCGATACCTTCGGCAACAGGCGCTGGGTGAAGAGCTTGTCCTGGTAGTACTTGATCTTGTCGCACTTCACCGGGTGCGGGATGCCTTCGTACAGGAACACCTCGCTGTCGAAGCCCATCGCCTTGAGCTCCTGCGGCAGCATCAGCGCGCGGCGCTCTTCCGACTCGCTGCGCGAGACTTCGCGGCCGCGGGTGATGTTCTCCTTGCGCACGGTGGTGTAGCCGAGCATGTCGGAGTAGTCGTTCGCGTCCTGCTGCTCGCGCGGCGCGTAGATGATCTGCAGCGCGTGGTTGGTGATGATGGTGCGCGAGATGTCCTTGCCGTAGGTCGCGTCGAGCTGCGACATGCTCTGGATGATCGGCAGCAGGCGCAGGTTGTAGCCGGCCATGTACGACACCGCCGAAGCGATGATGTCGACCTTGCCGATCGAGGTGAACTCGTCCATCAGCAACAGGCACTGATGCTTGAGCTCGGGGTTGTTCTGCGGCAGCTCGCGGGTGTTGAGGTTGATGATCTGGCTGAAGAACAGGTTCACGATCAGACGGCTTTCGGCCAGCTTGTTGGGCTGGATGCCGACGTAGATCGTCATCTTCTTCTTGCGCAGGTCGGTCAGCAGGAAATCGTCGGTATTGGTGGCCGCGTCCAGGACCGGGTTGATCCAGGGATTGAGCGGTTCCTTGAAAGTGCCGAGGATCGAGGCGAAGGTCTCGTCGGCCTGCGACAGCATGTTGGCGAACGCCGACTTGGCGTTGCTGCTGAGGAAGGGCCGCTGCGACAGGCCCTGCAGGAACGGCTTGAGCTCGGTCTTGCCGTCGCCCGAAGACAGGCGGTACACCGCGCCCAGGGTCGGGATGGTGCCGAACGGGAAGCCGACCTTCTTGGCGTCTTCCCAGGCCTCGAACAGGTACAGGGTGAAGGCCATGAAGGCGTTGCGAGCCTGGCTGACCCAGAACTTCTGGTCGTCCGAGCCGTCCGGATAGAGCATCGCGGCGATGCTCATCAGATCGGAGACGCGGAACGCCGGATCGCTGGACACATAGGTCAGCGGGTTCCAGCGATGGGTGCGGCGATCCTCGGCGAAGGGGTTGAACAGGAAGATCTCCTGCCCTTGCTCGGCGCGCCAGCCGCTGGTCAGGTCGAAGTTTTCCTGCTTGATGTCGAGCACGACCATCGAGCCCTGGTAGTTCAGCAGGTTCGGAATGACGATGCCGACGCCCTTGCCCGAACGGGTCGGCGCGGCGAGGATCACGAACTGCTGGCCGCTGAGTTGCACCAGCTGGCCGTTGAACTTGCCGACCACGATGCTGGTCGGGGTCGACTTGAACATGCCCTTGGCCGACAGGTCGCCGGAGCGCGCGAAACGCGCGTCGCCGTGCATCGACTTCTTCTTCGGCTTCAGCATCAGCACGGTCAGGATCAGATAGCCGACCATCGGCAGGCCATAGCCGATGAAGCCGCCGGCCTTGATCTTGCCCACGTAGGGCTTGTACTGCGGGACGTCCAATACCTTGAGGTAATCGAGGTAGGTGGTCCACTTCAGCGCACTGGTGTCGATCTTCATCAACATCAACGTCACGTATCCCGACAGATACGTCCCCGCGGCCAGTACGAGTACCAGTACCGCCAGGGCAAAAATCAGCTTCCCTTTCACGTCATGTTTCCTGCTTGGTTTCCCCGAACCCGCTGTCGGTCAGCGTCGCTTGCGGGCGGCCTGCAGCCTGGAAGGCTCCCCCGGAGGCGATGGCTCCATCATATCCGGCGACGAGCCTCCGCTGGAGGCTCTTTCCTGCTCGATCCAGAATTCCAGCCAGTTGCGGGCGTCGGTCAGGGTCAGTTCCTGACGCATTTTGAGCCCGGAAGAGGACATCACCGCATAGGCGTAGATGTCGTCGCTCTCGAACTGCGGGTCCGGGGTCAGGGCCACGATCTGGTAACGACCGCGGGTCAGGATGTGATGACGGTATTCGTTCATTGCAGGCCTCCGATGCCTTCGCGCGCGCTATGGCGACGCGGGCGTTTCAGTCTTTGTCTTTGAACAGGGCCCGGGCCAGCGACGGCTCGCGCTCGCCGCGGTGTTCGGCCTGACGTTCGGCCTGACGCTCGTCCTGCCGTTGCCGGTCCTGGAGTTCCTGTTCGCGATCGAGCTGGGCCAGCTGCTGGCTGCTCCGTTCCATCGATTGCGCCGCCGCCTGGGCGGTGTCGACATAGCTCATGCGCCGGCTCGGCGAATCCAGCTCGCCCTCGATCACGAAGGCGCGCGAGCCGTCCTTGCTCAGCACCACGTGGTCGGCGCTGCGCAGGCCGCCGGTGCGCGCTTCCAGGGCCAGGGCCGCGGCCAGGTTGTCGCGCTGATCGCCGGAATAGTCCTTGAGCCCCATGTCCTGCTTGTCGAGGCAGACGCGCACCTGCGAGAACAGGTCGTGATGCGGATGGCTGGGGCTGCTGAGCAGCGAGCGCTGCTCGGCGCGGCGCATGTCGTCCAGCGTCTGGGTCGTGGCTTGGCCATCGACCTTCAATTGCTGTTCCTGAGTGCTTCCGTTCATCGTTGCACCTCCGGCCGGAACCGAATCGTCATGCTCGCGCAATAGCGGAAACCCCACAAGGGCGAGGCGCCCGGGCCGGTGCGCGCAGCCCGGCCTGGTCGGAAACACTGGTATCCCAACCCCGCCGTCGCCGGCCGTGTCCGCCCGCCCGATCGCGGGCGGGCGGCAAAGCGGCAGCGACAGGCTCGATCTCCCTAGCGATCGAGCCTGCCCTGCCCGCTCCGCCCCTGCGGGCGAAGCGACGACGTCCTTGTCCGGACATCGCAGTGGTTGCAACGCAATCCCTTGCCTGCGATGTCCCCGATCCGGATCGGCGCTCTCCTCCACCAGAGTTGTGCGCCGGCCCAGGGTCAAGCCATCTGCATCCTCGGAGCTTCCTTCTGCGGCGCCTGGGCCTGCTCGCGCGTCGGTGCGTCCTGTTGCACCTGGAAGGTCGAGCGTTCGACCGGCTGCTCGGCCGCGTACTTCTTTTCCACGTGGACGCGGTTCTGGCTCGGATCGTTGAGTTCGCCCTGCACCGCGAACAGGCCGTTGCCGTTCGCGCTGCGGGTGACGTGATCGATCGCAGTCAAGCCGCTGACCTTCGCTTCATAGGTCAACGCAGCGGCAGCGCGCTCCATCTGCTCGCGATTGCCGAAGCCGCCGTTCGGCCCGAGCTTCTCCAGCCCGGCCACGGCCTGGCGGTAAATGCCGTTGTCGGGGTGCACCGGATTCGACAGCAGCGGCGCCTCGCCGGCCTTCTTCAAGGCTTCCAGCGTCTTCGGGCCGGCGATGCCGTCGTCCTTGAGACCGTGCGCATGCTGGAAAGCCTTGACCGCTTCGCGGGTGCGATCGCCGAAGTCGCCGTCGGACTTCAGCGCATGGCCGTGACCGTCGCGGTAACCGAGCTTGTTCAACTGCTCCTGCAGCAGGCGCACGTCGCGGCCGTGTTCGCCTTCGCGAATCACGCCGTCGGCAGCGGCGCCGCGGCTGGCCGGACGCGGCGTCGCTTCGCGATGCCCGGCTTCGCGATGCACGTCCTCGCGCGCCGGCGCTTCGGCGGTCTGGCCGTTCTTGGCCGGATAACGGTCCGGGGTGATCACGCCACGGTCGATGTCCTGGATATAGCGCTTGAACTGATCGGCCTCGACTTCGACGTGCGCGTGCACCGAACCGGGCGTGCCGGTGTCGGACATCGCGCCGAGCGGCTGGCCGTATTGCACGTGCGCGCCTTCCTTGAGCTTGAACGAGTGGGGGTCCATGTGCAGGACCTGACCCACCAGCTTGGCACCGGGCTGATCGTGCGGACGGTCGTAGATGCGCAGCGCGGCGGTCGGGTCGTTCGGCAGGTAGTGCACATAGCCTTCGACCGGCGCCGGAATCTGCACCCGGCCCGGGCTGTCCTGGCTGAGGATGAAGTCTTTCTTGACCAGGGTGCGGCCGTCGTTGGTGCGGCGGATTTCCTCGAACTCGCCGTCGACGCGCGCATGGTCGCGGCCGTGCTCGAAGTCGGCGTCGCGGCCGGTCTGCAGGCCGCGCGCGTTGCGGCTCGGGTGATGGATGTCGAGGTCGTCGTAGCTGTGAACGTGCTCGACGCGGCGGCCCACGCTTTCCGTAATGCGATAGCGGCTCATGAGAGTCCTTCCATTGAGTGATTGAGAGGGTGCTGAACTCGTGATCAGGGGGCGGACGGTTCCGGGTCCTCGGCGAGGAACCAGCAACCTTCCTGTTTGACGAAGCGGTACGAATTACCTTCCGACATGCCGTACTGGTAGCGGACGAAATAGGCGTCGGCCGGCTCGGCCTTGACCTCGACCGCGACCGGCTTGGGATCGACCGCGCCGGCGCTGTCGACGACATGGAAACCGTCGTCGCGATAAGCGAGGTTGAAGCCGGTGTAGTCCTTGCCCGGCACCTGTTCGGTGCGTTGCTGGGTGTCTTCGCCGACGTCGACCAGGTCGACGACCTTGACCGTCGGCAAGGTGAAACGGATTTTGGTCTGCGCATCGCGTGCGTAGGCCTTGAGGAAATCGTCGAAACCCTGCGCGGGGCACGCGGCCGCAGCCGCAGGGGCCGCCGCAGCGGGTGTCGATGGCGTCGCCGTCGCGCCGACCGCCGGCGTTGCGGGCACCGCATTCGAGCTCGCGCCTTCGAGTTCCTTGAACGGCGATTCCGACTGCGCGGCGTCGCCCGAGCTCGCGCCGCAAGCGACGAGCGCCAGGGTCAACGGGATTACCAGAAACCGGGGGAGATTCATGCCTGTCTTCCTTGTGCGTGGCGATCGGTGCATGGCGATCTTTGCGGGAGGATCTTGCGGGGGTGCTTTGCGAGGAGCGTGGAGATCGATGGCGGCAGGGCCGATGCGGGGCGCGGATCGGCCGTGCCCGCCCTCAGATCGTGTGCATCCTCGGCGGCTGTTGCTGCTGACGCGGTTCCTGGGCCTGCTGCTGCGCGGTCTGGGCCTGCTGCGGCAAGTCCTGTTGCAGCTTCTGGGTCGATTGCTCGAGCGACTGGTTCATCGCGATGTCCTTGTTGGCGAACACGCGGTGATGGGCCGGGTCGTTGAGCCCGCCCTGCACCGCGAACAGACCGTTGCCGTTCGTGCTGAGCACGACATGGTCGATCTTGTTCAGACCGCTGACCTTCGCCTCGTAGGTCAGGCTCGCCGCGGCGCGCTCGAGATCCTCGCGGCCGCGGAAGCCGGCCTGCGGCCCGAGTTTTTCCAGCCCGCCGAGCGCCTGCTGGTACATCGCGTAATGCGGGTTGTTCGGGTTCGACAACAGGTTCGACGGCTCGCCCTTCTTGAGCGCGTCGAGCGTGCGCTTGCCGGCGATACCGTCGTCCTTCAAACCCTGGTCGCGCTGGAACGCCAGCAAGGCCTCGCGGGTACGCTCGCCGAAATCGCCGTCGGCGTGCAGCGGCCGTCCCTGGGCGTCGCGATAACCGAGTTTGTTGAGGTGGTCCTGCATCGCGCGGATGTCGGCGCCACGCTCGCCCTGGCGCAGCACGCCGTCGTCGAGCGCAGGCCGGTCGGCTGTGGCCTGGCCGCCGCGCGCGCCGACCGTCTGGCGCTGATTCCAGAAGGTTTCCGGGTTGAGGTTGCGGCCCTCGCTGTCCTTCATCTGGTAATGGACGTGCTGGGCGTACTGCTCGGAACCGCGCGGGCCGCGGCCGCCCATGGTGCCGATCTCGGTGCCGGGTTCGACGCGCTGCCCCACCACCACCGACTGGCTCTGCGTATGCAGCAGCTGATGGCTGTTGCCTTCGGCATCGCGGATGCTGATGGTGCCGTAGCGCCCGCCGACGAATTCGACGGTGCCGGCGACCGGCGAATGAATCGTCGGATGGGTCAGGTTGACGCCGGCCTGGCCGCCGACGTAATTGAAGTCGGAGCCGCCGTGGGCGCCGTTGTCGCGGTGTTCGCCGTAATGGCCGGTGATGTGCGCCGAGCGTCCGTGTTGCGGCGGCAGGATCACGTTCATGGTGTCCTGGTACGACATGTCAGCTTCTCCTCATGGGCTTGGCTTGCATCGGGCGGCGCTCACAGGGAGTCGTCGCGCGTGCGGTACAAGGTCCAGCATTCGCCCTTTTTGAAGAAGAACGACATCTGGTAGTCGGTGTCCGGCTTGGCCAGCATCACTTCCTTGTCGCCGTTCAATTCGGTCTGACTGAGCACGAGTCCATCGCGCTTTTGCTGCTGCGCGCCCGGCATTACCGGGAAGCGCAAGGCAGTCGCGTCGAGCATCGTCGTGACCGGCCTGGGTTCCGGATCGGCGTTCGCATCGACCGTCTCGCTCTGCAGCGGACTTGCGGTAAAGGCCTTCTGGATGGCGACGTCCTCCATGAACGCGGCCAGGAAGGCGTCGAATTGCTGCGAAGGACAGGCCACGCCGGTCTTGCCGGCGGCAGCCGCCGCGGTCTTGGCCGGGGCCGCGGCTTTATCCGCAGGCGCCGTCGCGCCCGGGCCTCTGGAGGCGACTTCGCATCCCCCCAGCCACACCAGCATTGTCAGCAGTACTACTTTCTTGCAGTTCATCTTGCTTCCCCAAACACTACGGCCTGTCGCAGCGGGCCGACCATCGGCCCCCGTCGAGCGGCGCCTGCGCCGCTGCCACCTTCCGTGGCCCTGCTGATGCTCCTGGTCCATGCCCGGTTCCTTGCTGCCGCTTCCGTGCGGATCGAGGGCAAGGCTCCGAACCTGCCGCCTACGACTTCAGATCGGGTTTCAGTCCCACTTGGAACGTGTTGCGCCGATCGCTGTCGTCGAGACGGTAGTACTGGCCGGAAACGATCAGGCCGCCATTGCTCCAGCGCAATCCCTGCGCCCCCTCTTCGACCCAGGCCGAGACGGGATCCTTGACGCCCGGCACAGGCACGTCCGCCTGGCCTTGCACTACACCGTCGCCGAGCGCGAGCCTGACCACGCGCAACAGCGTCTGCGACGAGGCCTGTTGCGGTTGGGTGTCGGACTGCAACAACACGTACACCGAATCGGCTTCGCGCACGCAATGGGTCGCGCGGCTCTGGTAGGTCTGCCTCGGCAACTCCAGGGTGCGCGTCCACAAGGCCTTGCCGGAGGTCTCGGCGACGTAGGCCACGGGACGCTGGTTCATGCCGTCGTCGTCGACCGCCGCACCGACCACGCATTGCTTGTTGTCGCCGATCGATTCCGAGGCATAGGAAGAAAACCCCGGCGGGATATCGGTGCTCTTGGCCCGGGCGTCGCTCGGCACGCCGTCGTTCGCCGCCGAGGCCAGCGGCTGCGGCGTCGACACCGACGCGTTAGCGGCCGGATCGGCGCTGCACGCAGCCAGCGCGAGAGTAAGAGCGGATACAGCGAGCAATGCGGTGTACGGGTTCGTCGTCATGAGCCGGTCCAACAAGTCCAGTGATTGAAGCCGCGGGCGACGAACACCGCCCGGGGCGCACTACACGAGCCGGTCTGGCACGCCCGCCGTATCGGCGGCGGACGCACCAGACCCCACCGCCCCACGTTCCCGCGTCCTGCGGGAGCGAAGGGCCACTCGGTCAGGCCATCATCGGCCTGGCTTGCTGCTGACGCGCTTCCTGCGTCTGCGGTGCCTGCTGCTGCACGTCCTGCTGCAACTGCTGGCTCGACTGCTCGACCGTCTGCTGGCGCGCCTGGCGGCCGTCGACGTGCACGCGATGGTTGCCCGGATCGGCGAGTTCGCCCTGAACCGCGAACAGACCGGTGCCGTTCGCGCTCGGCACGACGTGGTCGATCTTGCTCAGGCCGCTGACCCGCGCTTCATAGGTCAGGCTGGCCGCGGCGCGCTCCATGTCCTCGCGGTTGCGGAAGCCGGCCTGCGGGCCCAGGCGCTCCACGCCTTCGAGGGCCTGGCGATACATCGCGTTGTCGCGGTTGGCCGGGTCCGACAGCAACGGCGCGCGCGCCGGATCGGCCTGCTGCGGCGTCGGCGTGGCGCGGCCTTGCTGGGTGGTCTCCTGCTGGGCGCGATCCTGCGCAGCCGGCTGAGCGCCGTCGCGGGCGCCCTGCTGCTGGTTCGGCTGCGCGTTGCGCAGCGCTTCCAGGGTCTTGCTGCCGGCGATGCCGTCATCCTTGAGGCCGTGTTCGCGCTGGAATGTCTGCAGCGCTTCCTTGGTGTGGGCGCCGAAATGGCCGTCGGGATTGATCTCGTTGCCCTGTCCGTCGCGAATGCCGAGGCGCTTGAGCTGCTCCTGCATCTGCTGCACCGCCGGGCCGCGCTCGTTGAGCTTGAGCACGCCGTCGGCCATCGCATCGCGCTGTCCCGGGGCGGCCGGCAGCGCCACTTCGCCGCGCGCCAAGCGTTCCATCACTTCCGGAGTCAGCGCGCGTTCCCACTGCTCCACCGCTTCCCGGCGTTCCTTGAGGTGGTTGTAGCCGCCGTTGATGTCGTGCGTGGCCTCGCGAACATTGGTCTGGTGACCGTTCGGCACCACCCGGCCCTGCCAGTAGTGCACGGCGATCTTGGCCGCGTTCTCGCGATCGGAAGCCAGGTCGGGGTTGCGCACCACGTCGATGCCGATCTCGCGCGCAACGCGCTCGTAGTTGTCGCGGCCGGTCAGCTGGACATAGCCGCGGCCGTGGAAACGCGCGCCGTCGCCCGGCTCGGTGTTGCCGAGGTTTTCGCGGCCCCAGGCGCCGCCGTAGATCGCATTGGCGATCGCATCGCGGCCGCCGCTGACGATCGCGTCGGCCTCGGCCTTGGTGTCCATGCCGTTGCGGCCCGGGAACACTTCGAGCAGGCGCTCGCTGCTGTAGCCCAGCCCTTCGTGCATGCTCTTGAAGCCGCCGGACTCGACCTGCATCTGGCCCATGAACCCGGCCAGTTCCTTCGGATCGCGGATGCCCGCTTCATAGGCGCGGAGCAGCAGAAAATCACGATTGCTTGGGGTCGACATAATTCCTCCTTGATGGATCTTTGATAGCGGCCGGACCCGGTCCGGCCGATGAATTAATTCCTGGGCGGCAGGCCGCGCTTATCGAGCTGCGCGTCGCGGTCCCAGCTACGGGTGAACTTGAACAGGACGTTGTCTTCGTTGCGGATCACGCTGTCCTTCTCGCAGCTCAGCGCGGTCTCGGGCTTCGCGGCCGCGTCGGCCACCACCATCACGCCCTGCTCTTCCAGCCCCATTTCGCCGGACACCGAATAGAAGATGCGCTTGCGGCCGCCGTCCTCGAACGAATAGGCGTAACCGCCGGTGTTGCCGGCAAAACCCAGTTGCGTGCGCTTGAAGCGACGCGCCGGAGCGGACTTGTCCGCGGGGTAAACGTAATCGTTATGACCTGCGGTTCCCTGGGCGAAGTAGACATAGCCCGACTGGTCGGTCACGCCCTTCGATGCGCACAGCGACGCGAGCTTCTTCTCGGCGCCGGCGAGGGTGCACGAGATCACCACGTCCTCGTCGGCCGCGCACAGCGAACGGCCGTCGCCGGCGGGCGCTGCGGTCGCAGCCGGTGCCGGCGCTGCGGGAGCCGCGGTTGCCGGGGCCGGTGCTTGCGATGCCGTCTCGGTCGCAGCGGTGGTCGCGGCCGCCGGCGCTGCCGACGTTTCGCCGTTCGCCGCGGTGCCGCCCTGGCAGCCGCTCAACACGGTCAACAGTGCGATGCCCAAGAGATTCACAGATTTCATAGCAATTCCTTGACTGATCGAGGTAACGGGGTGTCGCGGGTGGATCCGTATTCGATTGGACCCGTGCTCAATTGGATCCGTGCTCAATTGGATTCGCATTCAATTGAACCGGCATTCAATCGCCGAACGCAGCAGCGGAACAGACTGCGTTCGCAGTGCTGGCCGGGCCCGGCTGGCTGAAAGAAAGTCGCTGATACGGGCACGACCGGGACGGCCTGGCCAGACCGGCGCACGCACGAGGACGAAAGAACTGGGAGCCACCGAACGGACGCGACCACCACTGCGCCGGCACGCACGCTTGCGCGCACGCAACGACGGGCACGAGGCGACGCCGACCGAACAAGACGGCGTTCCGATCGCATGTGCGAACGGAGCGCCGCATGCTTAGGCGGTCAGGACCTTCGGCTTGTGCTCTTGCGTCGACGCGGCCTGCTGCGGTGCATCCTGCTGGACCTGGAACGTCGACTGCTCGACCGGCTGGTTCGCCGCCTGAGCCTTGTTGACGTGGGCGCGTTGGCTGCCCGGGTCGGTCAAGCCGCCCTGGACCGCAAACAGCCCGCTTCCGTCCGCATTCGGCACCACGTGATCGATCCGGTTCAGACCGCTCACCTTGGCCTCGTACGTCAGCGTCGCCGCGGCGCGCTCCAGTTCCTGGCGATTGTGGAACGCCTGCGGACCGAGCTTTTCCAGCCCGTCCACCGCGCCCTTGAACATCGCATGGTCCGGATGCGCCGCATTCGACAACAAGGGCGCCTGCTCGGCCTTCTTCAACGCTTCCAGCGTCTTGGGGCCGGCAATGCCGTCGTCCTTCAGGCCATGGGCCTGCTGGAACGCCTGCAGCGCTTGCTTGCTGCGATCGCCGAAGTCGCCGTCGGCCTTGAGCGGCTGCCCTTGCGCGTCGCGGTAGCCGAGTTTGTTGAGCGTTTCCTGCATGCCGCGCACTTCCGCGCCATGCTCGCCACGCTTCAACACGCCATCGGCCATCGCATCCCTTTCGGGTGCGCGCGGCGTCGTCTGGGTCTGGCCCTGGGTCGGGGATGCGTCGTTGACGGCCCGCCAGGCGGCTTGCGGAGTAAGGCCCTGGTCGATCGCGGCCTTGTACTCGGCCCGCATCGCCTGCAGCGCTTCGCCGGCCCGCTCGGCCGAGATGGAGGCGCGATTTCCCCCCATTCCGCCGTAACGGCTGCGTCCGGTGTCCGGGTCGGCCACGCTGGCCCATTCGGCCGCCATCGCTTCCTGCGCATCGTGCAGCGACACGCCGGGCTTGCCGGTGATGTAGCCGTGGATGTCGGGGCGCTTTTGGACGATCAGGTAGTCGGAGAAGATCCGCTCCTGCAGCTCAGGGGTGAAGCGCTGGTCCGGGTCGAGCCGAAGCCCGCGGACTGCGCCGTCCATGGTGCTGGGGATGATTTGGTACTTGCCGACCGCGAACAGGCGGTCGGGATCGCGTCGCGGCAGGTGCTGCGCTTCTTGCAGCTCGCCGACGGTCATGCGCGAAAAATCAATCGTGGCGCCACGGGCGTCGCCCGCGCTTCCGCGATTGTATGAGTTGTATCCGCCCTCACCTTGCGCGATGAGGTCGCCTAGTCTGTTTCCCATTTTGTAGTGAGCCTCCAGCTCAAGCAAGTAAGTCGATGGTTACCTGGAAAACCGATTCATCCTGAATCTTTCCAGGCCATGCGAAACCGGCCGGAGCCGACTTCGACTTTACGGACCGGGCACTTGCAGACCCGGGACCGCAATGGCGCATCTGCGCCACGATTTCTTGCGAGCTGGAGCGGCCTCCTGGCCAGTCCTCAGCCCTTGGAGGCTTTCGCGAAGCCCCACTCGGTAACGTTCAAGCGCGAATCCTCACCAGCGACGTTCCAGTCCTCGACCATTCCATAGGTCGTCACGTCCAACTTCTCGCCGCTGCTGACGCTTTCAAAGTGCATTATGCAGTAGCCGTCGCCGCTGCAAGCATCCAATTCGGGAATTAGATCACAAATTTCAGCTTCGCCGCCCACATTTTTCTTGCAGGCCGGCTCCACCACCGGGGTCCAGCCGCCCTCGAGCACCAGCTTGCGAAGATCGGCGTAGGCCATGTCCTTCTTGAAGGCGGCCTGCAACTCGGTCGACGAGCGGGTCGGGCTCTTGGCGACGACCGCTTCGGCCGTGGCTTCGGAAGCGTTGCTATCCATCGCGTTCTCCATAGGCGCAGCGCTGTCGGTTTGCGCTTGTGCTTTGACCGCTGGCGCCGCGTCCGCCTGTCCCCGGCCCGAGTCCGCGCTGCATGCGCAGAGCGAGGCGGCCAACAGCAACAGGATGATTCGATTCGGCTTCACTGCGACTCCTTTGCAGTCCAGAACCGCAGGTTAGCACAGCCGCAAACGCACTCGGACAGCCTGCGGACCCGACGGAATCGGGCCGGGGTGAAGCCGATGAACGAGGCAAAGTCGGTTGCTTCGGAGGCATGCCACGATGCTATGTCGCCGTGCCCTGTTCATCGGTGAGGCATCCGTGACGACGGAGACCGGGCGTCGAAGATCGACAACCCTGCAGACGGGTCTCGAGCTTGCTCGAGCCGCCGCTATCGCGCTCAATTCGTATTGATCAAGACTGCACGAGTACCGGCTCCGAGCACTCCGAATAGACGACCCGGCAACCGCCGCTGTCGCCGACGCTCGTACCGACGCATCGCTTGAGCGCGATCTGGCTAGCGGCCTCGACCGTGGCCGCGCTTTGCGCGATCACCCCCGCGCCTACTCCGACCACCGAAGGCCAGGCGATCACCGCGCACTGGTTCTCATATGCGAACAACACCTGCCGGCAGCCTTTCGCGCCACTGGCCTCGCAACGATCCAGAGCTTCGCGCTCCGCCTTCTTCTTGCTCGGCTTGCCGACCGCAGTGCCAACATCACCGCTATCGAGGTCAATGGCGATCGCGCCCCAAGTCAGTTCCCAGTGAGGCCCGACCGGTGCCGCCTGTGAGGCTGGCGCATTCTGCGGCCATGCGCTCGGAGGGATGCATTGAGGATTACCCGCGGCGGGTATGCCTGCCGGACATTGTGCCGAAGCAGCCCGGCCCCACAGCGTACAAAAGACGACAAGTCCCGTTAGATATATCGTCTTCATTTCAACACTCCCTGTCACTTTGCTCCACTGGCGCAAACGACTCATCGAATAGGTTTTTATCCAGCTAAAAACGAAACGACCCACACCGAATGGCGTGGGTCGTCAGGGTAAAAATGGCGACTGACTTATCGAACAAGCTGCGGCACGCTGCAATTGGTGTAATACACACGACAATTGGTGTCGTCATTGCTGCATTGCCGCATACCTATTTCCGACGCCCTTTCAACCGATATAGCGGTATGCACACTGTATTTCTTATCGCCGGTAACAAGAATTGCGCACTGGTCAAAATACGAGACATCTAGTATGCATTTGCTTCCGCCCTTTTTTTTGCATTCCGACAGTGCCTGCCTTTCGGCTTGGCGCTTGGATCTCATTCCTGTCGATGTACCGAGTGCAGCGTTAGGGGCATCCGTAGCGATAGCTCCCCAACGGCTCTCCCAGCGTTCCTGCGGAGCGGATTGCTGAGCTGGAGCATTCTGCGGCCAAGCACTGGGAGGTATGCACGAAGGATTGCCACCGGACGGTATGCCTGCCGGGCATTGAGCATTGGCGTCAAAGCTGATCGCTAGAAAGCCGAGCATTACAAGATAAACAGCTTTCACAGCATGACCTCCCAAACTAGTTCACTCACTCGCGAGAACGCCGAGGCTCGGTTTTTGTCACATCCGCATTGAAATTACTGGCATTGCCTTGATAGCTGCCAGCGGCGCCACCGACCTGAGTACCTGGCGAGGGAGCGCCACCACCAAAGCCACTGGAACCGCTATGACTTGACGTCTCTCGTCCTTGCATCTGCGGAGCACCCGCGCCACCACCGCTATAATGCGGCGGAATGCCCGCGCCCGGCGAACCCGACTGACCGGTCTGACCTTGGAACTGGTTGTACGAACTGAACTGACCCAACACGCCCTGGAAGAACATCGCGGCCATCGGCGGTGCGCTGATGATGAGCACCGTCAGGATCAAACCCAAGCCGCCCTGCTGCAACGCCTGACTCGACATGCCCGAGGTGAACTGGGAACCCAAAATCGCACCAGCGATCGCAGTGCCCCAGAAAACCGCCGCCACCTTGGCGACCATCTCCATGGCAATCGCGACCATCGCACTCAACATCGCCATCGAAAACATGGTTCCGATGCCATAGTACAGCCACTTGCTGAACAGTTGCTTTGTCTGGTCGAAGAGCAAACACAATATGAATATCGGTCCCAATCCGATAAACAAAGCCATCGCAATTTCATAAAGCAGCAGGGAAATACCCGCGGTAATCGCAGGCCCGCCGGTGCCGAAACCGACCGCCCACATCGCCCGGGTCTTTTCGTCGGTCAAGGCTGGATCGCTGACCACCTGCATCGCGTCGATGCTCGACCAGGCCAACTGCATCCACCCCAGGTTCTTGTCGATCTGTTGCTCGGGGGTGGAATTCCGGTCGCCGGTGACGACCCAGTTGATTTCCTTCTTGACGTCGTCGGTCAGGAATTCGTGCAAGTCGGTTCCGAACACGCCCATCGAGGTAGCGATGGCGACGATGAAGGTCGCGCGCAACGAATTGGTCACCAAGGCCATCATCGGTTCGCGCGACATGCCGGTAACGATGCGATAGCCCTGCAGCAGGATCCACAAGGTCATCAGGGTCAGCGCGATACCGCCGACCCACTGCATGGCGTTGCCCATCAGGTCGAGGCCGAACTTTTGGATTTCGCGACGCAAGTAGGTCAGGATCAGGCGGAAGAAAATAAAGTCCCCCACCGAATCGACACGCAGGTTCAGCCAGTCCAACGGACTGGAATTCGGCAGCCAGCCGCCGGTGAGGTTAAGTCCCTTAATCATCGCTGCACCCGCTATCCCTGGAATCGCTGTTGCCGGCCCGGCTCATCCGCATGCGGAGAGCGGCCTTGATTCGAACGTCGCCGTTCGCCCTTGTCATTGCAGAGCCCCTGCCATCGCCGCCGTGCTGATGGCCGAGCCGATCAGCGTCTGCTGGCCTTTCAGGCCGCGCTTGGCGAGCGTGTTCTGCTTGTCGACCATCGCCACGATGTAGGCGTCGTAGATAGCCATCTGCGCCTGGTACATCTGGTATTTGATATCGAGATCGTTCGCCAGGCGCATCGATTCGCTGTCGACGCCTTCCACGTTGCCCTGATCGCTGCTGGTCCCGCGCTGGCTCTGCACCTGGCCGAGCAAGCGCTGCATTTCCGGTACGGTGTCGCGCGAGAACCTGACGGTGTAGTTGAACTTCTCAACCTTGGCGCTCTCGATGTTCACGCAGATCTGCATCTGCTGCTCGGACAAGTCGCCGTCGAGGTTCAGGCCCACACGGGACATCAGATTGCCCAGAATGCTGCCGCCGCCTGTCTGGCGGCAGCGCTGCTCGACCACCTGCGCCTTATCCAACTCGCGCCAGGGCTCGGAGGTCGGCAAGGCGATGGGGTTGTCGAGGAAACTCTGGAACTTGATGAGCTGCTGCTGGAAGTGGTCGTACTGCTTCTTCCACTCGGCCATTTCCTTGCCGAACTCTGCCGCGCGCTCGACACTGGTCTTGATCTGCTGACCGATGTTCGCGGCCATATGCCCCGGATCGGTGACGACCCATTGCGCGTTGACGCTGCCGGCCGCCATCACACAGCCCAGCGCCAGGACGCCAACCGCAAGGTTCTTCTTGTACGCCTGCTTGGCATTCGTTTTCATCTTCCCTCTCCCGATCCGATAGTTGCCACTGGCATTGCCGATCAGTGATTCATGAGCCCGACTTACTGCAGCGCGCCCGCCATGGCCGCGGTGCTGAGCGCCTGGCCGAGCATGCTCGGTTCGCCCTTGAGCGCGCGCGTGGCCAAGGTGTTCTGTTTATCCATCATCGCGGCGATGTAGGCATCGTAAGTCTTCATTTGCGCCTGCCAGGACTGGTACTTGATGTCCAGGTCGTTCGCCAGACGCATCGATTCGCTGTCCACGCCCTGGATGTTGCCCTGGCTGCTGCTGGTCCCGCGCTGGCCCTGGATCTTGCCGAGCAGGCTCTGCATCTGCGGCACCGAGTCGCGAGCGAACTTGACGGTGTAGTTGAACTTGTCGACCTTGGCGCTTTCGATGTTCACGCACACCTGCAACTGCTGCTTGGCCAGGTCGCCGTTGAGCTGCAAACCGACGCTGTCCATCAGCCGGCCCAGCAGGCTGCCGCCGGCATCGCCGCACTTCTGCTTGACGACCTCGGCCTTGTTCAACTCGACCCAGGGCTCCGAATTCGGCAAGGCGATCGGATTGTTCAGGAAGCTCTGGAACTTGATGAGCTGCTGCTGAAAGTGCTCGTATTGTTTCTTCCACTCGTCAATCTGCTTGCCGAACTCTATCGCACGCTCGCCCGAGACCATAATCTGCTGGACGACGTTCTGAACGGTATGACCAGGGTCGGTAACCACCCATTGCGCATTCACGCTTCCGACCGCCATCACGCTACTGAACGCCAGTGCGCAGACAGCCAGTTTCTTAGTGCGCGCCTGCTTGGCAATGTTCGATTTCATCTTCCTTCTCCTGATCTGATGGTTGACGTCAGATACTGCTGAATAAACGGTTCGCCAGGCTCAGGCCGCGGCGGAATCGGAAACCGCCTTCTTGGCCGGGCCCTTGCCCGAACCCTTGCGGTTGTCGAAAAAGTCCTGCAGCCAATCGGCGGGAACGAGGTCGTCCTGGGTCACGCCCTTCTTGTGGGCCGCCTTCTCGAGCACATGGTGCATGATGTCGATGTTGTCGGTCGAAGCGGAAATGACCGCCAAGGCGTCGTCCATGCCGCGCAGGTTGAGCTGGCAGACGACCGCCGAGTGGCCTTGCTTGACCAGGAAGCAGCGCGAACGCTCGTCGAGACCCTTCACGACCTGGTACTCGGCATCGGTGAGCTTGAGGCCCTCGATGTAGTCTTCGCGGCTCGCGTTCGGGTTCGGCAGCAGGATCAGCGTCGCGGTCTGTTCGATCAGCGATGCCGAGATGTCGCTGGCCAGGGCGTCTTCCGGGCTCTGGGTCGCGAAGATGCCCATACCGTTCTGCTTACGGATGGTCTTCTGCTTGTTCTTGGCGAATTCCTTGAGGCCGCCGCTGCCGTCGAGGATCTTCCAGAATTCGTCCATGACGTAGATCAGCGGACGACCGTCGATCAGCTCTTCGAGGCGGTGCAGCAGGTAATTGATCACCGGCACGCGCACTTCGGGGTTGTCGATCACGTCGGTGTAGTCGAAGCCGATGATGCTGGCTTTCTCGAGATTGATCGTGTCGACGGGGTTGTCGAACACCCAGCCCAGCGAATTGCCCGCGGTCCACTTGCGCAGGCGCGCATACAGACCGTCGTCGCCCATGTTGGGCAGGCTCTTCTGCAGGTTGGTCATGCTGCGCAGGTGCGGCGGCGTGTCGAGGATGTTCTCGACCGCGCGGAAAATGTCCTCTTCCTCGCGCGCCGAATACACGGTCTTGCCGGCCAGCACCTTGATCAGGTCCGACAGGAACTGGGTATTGGTTTCGTTGTTTTCGCACTGGAACGGATTGAAGCCGGTGGGCTGGCCGTTCTCGAGGGCGAGATAATTGCCGCCGCAGGCGCGCACGAAGATCTCGGCGCCGCGATCCTTGTCGAAGAAGAAGATCGTCGGCACCGGCTTGAGCTTCTGCACCTGGCTCAACAGGAAGTTGATCAGCGCGGTCTTACCGGTACCCGACTTACCGATCACCATGGTATTGGCGATGGCCTTCTCGCCGAGCGAATTTTCGGCCGGATGGGTCGCGTGGAAATTGAAGTAATACGGCTGGCCGTTGGTCGTCTGCAAGGTGGTGACGCAGTCGCCCCAGGGATTGTTCTCTTTCTTGCCGGTGGCGAAGTTATGCAGCGGCGACAGGCCGAGGAAGTTCAGCGAGCTGACATTGGCCAGGCGCGTGCGGTACTTCCAGTTGCCCGGGAACTGGGCGTAGAACGAGGACGCCACGGCCAGGTCTTCCTTGGCCGAAATGAAGCCGGCGTTGGACAACTCGGCGCGCGACATGGCCAGGTGCTGGGCGAGTTTTTCCTGGCTGTCGGCATACACCGTAAAGGTGAAGTGATACTCGCCGAGCACGAAGTTGCCCGAGGCGAGCTGGTCCATCGCCATGTCGAGCTCGATGATCTGGCTGACCGCCTTGTCGCCGGACGAAATCATCATGCCCTTGGTGCGGTCGAGCGCCTTCAGCGCGTCCTGGCGCCCCATCGGGCTGAACGAATGCGTCACGACGTATTCGAAGTCCAGGTACTTCAGGCCGTTGAGAATGCCCGGGTACGTGGCGTCGGTGTATTCCTTGATGTTGAGGATCGCGCCGAAATGATTCACGCCGTTCGGCGTATTGATGACGAAGTCGCCCGACTTGCTCGAGAACATGTGCCGGCTGACCGGCAGGTAGTTGTAAACGGGCGCCGGCAGCACCGGCACTGGCTCGTCGATGCGGTTGAGGAGATAGCCGAAAAACTCGAGCGCCTCGGAGAACACCAGGCCGTTCTTGGCTTCGTACATGCCCAGGCGGTACGGCGCGTAGTCCTTCAGGACCGCCTCGACGTTGCTGGCCAGCTCCATGAGCTTGCCGATCGCCTGGTCCTGCTCTTCTTTCAGCTGCTCGACACTCGTCGACTTCTCGACGAAGCGCTTGCCCGACACGATCGGGCGGTAAATCATCGTCAGGTACAGCTCGTTCTGCATGAGCTTCTGACTGGACAGCGACGCGAAGTAGCCGTCCGACAATTCCTGGTTGAAGACCTGGTCGAACTGGTTCTTGGTGCTGACGCGGCGGCGACGACGGATGTCGTGCACCCAGAACGCCACGTTGACGAAGTCCGGCGCACGCAAGGTCTGCAGCATCCGGTTGAACGTGTTGTGGCGGTGCTCCAGCTCCCACTCCTCGCGCCCGACGAAAGGCAACCCACCCAAATGCCACACCAACAGGAAGTCGCCCCCGGTCGTCTTCAGCACCGTCGGCGATACGTGGGTGGACAGCGGGATGAACTCGCTGATGGGAGCGTCGGGCGTCAACATAGGGTGAGTACGTGCCTTCTGGGGTGGATGTAGCGGCTTTGAGGCTGGACGGCTGGGACGGCGGGACCGATCGATGAACTCGGCTAACAGCGAACTGGGCTAGCAGTTGGCGGCGAACCGCCGCCGGCAAAACCGGACGTCATTGCGGGCAAGCCGCAATGACGTCCGGGACTTCATTTTTTCGCTTTCTTGTCGCTGGGACTGCGATACAGGTTCGGCGTGAACACCCACATGCCCTGGTGATGCTCCAGGTTCCGCACACGGGTGCGGAACTGGAAGCGCAGACCCAGCAAGCGGAAGATCAGCTCATCTCGTCGGGTCATCTGCCGCATGATGAAAATCACCACCGGCAGCAACAAGATGCACCACATATCGATATAGAACGTCAGCAGCATCGAGGTCCCGGCGCCGAAGGCGAAGGGAATGTACGGAACGCCGAGAAACATCGGCGGGCGCGTACAGCCACGAAACAACGCGTTCTTATGCATACGAGGACAGGGCCGTCATCACCATCACGTTCTGGCCGACGTCTTCCGGGATCACCATGTTGGCCAGCTGGGCAGCGGCGCCGATCAGGAAGCCGCCGATCAGGACCGGAGCGACGTCGGCGATGCGCTTGTGAGCGAAGGCGATCTGGTAGCCGGCGAAGATCACGGCGATGGTCACGACCGCGATCGAAGCGATGTTGAGCAGCGAGTTCAGGTTGTTGATGAAGCCGCTGACGCGCTCTTCCGCATTGGCACCGCCGCCCGGCTGAGCGAACGCCAGTTCCGGCAGGACCAGCATGCTGACGAAGAGAGCCGCCATACCGAAGGCAGAGACGAAGTTCTTGAGGATGGTGTTGTTCATGAAGAGATCCCTTCTAGTTCGCGAGTGGACAAAGGTGGTGGAGAAGAATCGTGGGTCTAGGGATGGAGCTAGGGAATTGAAGCTAGGGAATTGGAGCTAGGGGTTTGGCGCTGGTGGATCGGTGGTCAGAAAACGAAGGCCTGGTCTCCCGGCGACGGCTCCTTGGCCGGAGCAGCCGCAGCGGCTGGCCCCGCGGCAGCGTTCATCGGCATGACTCTTACCGGTTGAGACGCTTGCAGGGTCAGTGCGGCCACGCCCATCGAAACGGGTTGGACCGCAGACGGTGAAGAAATTGGCGTTGGTGTAGCTGATAACGGTAACTGGGGCATCGGCGCGGCCATCGGCGGCGGGGCCGGGGCCGGCTGCGAAGTCGCCAGCGCGGCGGCCAGGCGCTGGGGGCCGGACTGCCGGCCTGGCGCGTAGACCGGCTTGGCGGCCGCGGCGACGCTCGCCCCAACGGGCTCGGCACGCGGCGATTTGCTGATCACCGCGATGGCCTGGCCGTCGGAGACTTCGCTCGCGGCCCGGTTGATCGAGGCATAGATCTTCTGCACGTAGCCGTGCCGGAAACCGGTGACGAAGTTGCCGGAGTAGTAGCAGCTGAAAGATTTGCCCCAGTCGTTGTTGGAGCGGCTATAGCACTCGGCCAGGATGCGCGAACCGGCTTGCAGGTTCGGGCAGGCCTCGAAGGCCTTCTCGTAGGAGTCCAGGCCGTACTTGCCGAGGTTGTAGCGGTTGACCTGGGCGACGCCGAGCGAAAAGTTGTAGCCGCGGCGCTCGAGCATGCGCACGGTGGCGATCGCTTCGGGAAGATTCTTGGGCTGGCGCACGAGACGGCCGCCCACGACGCCGATGGCGTAGGGATTAAAGGACGACTCCACGCGCACGACGTGGTGCATCACTTCATGTGGAACTGCCAAGCCCGGGCAGTTCATCAGCTCAATTCCGGGCAACATTCCTTGATCCCCCCTGCCGACCTTGGCGCCGACCTCCTGTAAACAGACCAAAAATGAATAGGTTGCTAGCAGTTGGAACGGCGCCGCAATGATTCATGTTGGAGCCAGGATTGTCAATGGCTATGCACACTTACGTCACTTTTTCACGAATTTCGCGAACGCAGCGCACCTATTCGGCGTGCGCGCGTTCCGGATTGAAATCGATGCCCGTGATATAGCGCTGCCCGGCGTGGGCCTTGATGTGCACGACGATGTCGATGGTCATCATCAACAAACGCTTGATGACCGCGAATTCCAATCCCGAGCCCTCGTTCGAAGCCTTCACCATCAACGCCAGCTGATCCCAGGTCTGGGTGATGCTGCCGGCGTGGCAGCTGGTGATCGATCCCGGGTGGCCCGAGGCGCAGTTACGAATGAAGTAGAACGATTCGTCGCCACGCAACTCGGCCAGGATGATCCGGTCGGGCTTCATACGCAGGCAGGCCTCCATGCAACTCTTGGCCGTGACGTTGCTCGTGCTTTGTCCACCTTTTGAGTAGAGCAAGTGCACCACATTCGGCTGCTCGATGAAGAGCTCGCGCGCGTCCTCGATCGTCACCAGCCGTTCGTAGGCCGGAATGTGGTTGACGAGCGACTTCATGAAGGTGGTCTTGCCGCTGCCGGTAGCGCCGGCGACGACGACGTTCTTCTTGTACTGGACGGCTTTCTTGAAGAATTCGGCGTAGTTCCTCGACGCGCGCAGCTCCAGCAGCTCGCGATCGTGCTCGCTCAGCACGTGCGTCTGCTCGACGACCTGGGCGAAGAAGCCGTCCTCCTCGTACTGCTGGAGGGTCTTGCTGTGCTTGGACGGCAAACGGATCGTGATCGAGACCTTGCCGGCGTCGCAGGCCGGCGGGATCACGAACTGGGCGCGCTGGCCGGTCGGGAACGTCAACGAGACCACCGGGTCGGCATCGGTGATGCGCTGGCCGGTGTTGCTCTCGTTGACGACCGCGGTGCAGAACTGCCGGGCCCGATCGAACGTCAGGCCCGGCACTTCGATCCGGTTCCAGCCCGACCGGGTCTCCAGATAGAGCTCCCCCGGCCGGTTGATACAGATTTCCGTCACATCCGGCGAGCTCATGTACTCGTGGATGCCCAGCACCTGGTACTGGTATTCCAGGAACGCGTTGGATACCTGGGCGATCGGTGAATTGTCTGTATCCATTTCTCTCAACTAACCACTGTGGTCGATATCACCTGAGGACCGACGAGAAGTCGACGTCCTTGGCGACATAGACGTTCACGATCGTGCCCTGGTTGATGGTCACGGTCGGCGGACGGTTGATGCTCTTGTCCAGGGCCTGGTTGGCCAGGCGCTCCATCGCACGGGCGGTGTTGCTCTCGTACGGCTGCTGGATCTCGTTGCCGCTATTGGTGATCGTGGTGCTTTCCGGACCGTTCTTGGCCGCTGCGTATTTGAACGCGTCGCTGATCAGACTGATCATCAGGGCCGAGGCGATACGGCTGCCCCAGTGCGCGTTGAAATCGCCGGGGTGGCCGGCACCGCCGAGGTTGTCGATACCCGGGCTGGCCATGTTGACGTCGATGCCGTTAGGGGTGGTGATGCGATCCCAGATGACCGAAACGCGCGGGCCGTTGATGTTCTCGTTCTGGTAGCGACCGGAGATCTTCGAGCCCTTCGGCAGCAGCAGACGCCGGCCGTTGATCGAGTAGGTCGGCTCGGTGACGATGCACGAAGTAAAGCCCGGCAGATCGGTGACGATTCGCGTTTCCATCACGCAGCGGATGTACGTACCGCGCACCAGCAAGGTATCGGGGTTGTAGATCGGCTGGGCGAAGGCGACTTCCTTCGGCGGCTCGACGACGGCCGGCTTCGGGTTGAGGCGGGCTTCGGCCGCGGCGATCTGGGCCGCGACGCGGTCCTCTTGGCTTTGTCCACCGCTACCGCCGCCCTGCCCGGCCATTTCGCCCATGCGGCGTTCCATCAGGCTGGGGCCGCGCGGACCGGCTTCGATCTGTTCCTGCGGCTGCTGGTTCATCTGCGGCTGCGGCGGCGGCATCGGCTCGGCCATCGGCAAGGGCGGCATCGGCGGCATCGGCTCCGGCGGAGGCAACGGCGCCTCGATCGGCTTCGGCAGCGCCGGGATGCTGATTTCCTCTTCCTTGACCTTCTTGGTGTCGTCTTCGTCCGAAGTCGCGCGGTTGAACATCCACAGCGCGGCGATGATCAACAACAGCACGATGCCACCGAGGAACAGCAGCGCCTTGCGGTTGAGCTTCTGCGCTTCGGCCGACTTCAGGGTCGGGGTACCGGCATCCAGGTCCGGCGCGGGGCCGCTGGCCTGCTGGCCGTAATAGGGATTGGCACCGGCGTAGCCGTAGTTGCCTTCTTGCGACGTGCCCGGGTTGTCCTCGGGGCGGCCAGGCGGGTTGGGCGGCATGTTCTGGCTCATTTCTGCTTCTTCCTGCGCAGACCGACGACGTTATTGCCGTGCCGGATGATCAAGTAGGGATAGGTACCGTGGACGACGATCGTGTTGTTCTCGACCGTGGTGTTGACCACGAAATCCTCGCTGCCTTCGCGTTCGCGACCGAACACAGCCGGGAAATTGCCGGTCGGCAGGCTCTTCAGTCCACTGATCTTGATATAGGTGAACTGGCCGTCGTCGTAGACGTTGGTCGGCACCAGCCAGGACGGCTTCTTGCGGGTCGAATACTGGTAGTCGAAGTTGTAGACGCGGTTCTTGTCGAGCGTCGTGTTCAACTCCGGAACCGGCTCGACCTTGGTCTCCTGAGCGCCGGAAAACTCGGTGCCGTTCGGATAGACGAACTTGATCTTGTACTGCACGCCGGCCTGCTTGGCCTGCTCGAGCACGCGCCAGTCGGTGGCGACGACCTTCAACTCGAAGATGTACGAGTGCGTGCTCGTACGGATCATCATGTTGGTGTCGACGTCGACGTTCTTGGGCTTGATGTAGAAGACGTTGTCGCGGCGGCTCAGATCCCAGCCGGTGCTGAAGCCGGTGCTGTAGTCGAGGATGTTCTCGCTCGGGCTCAGCTCGATCTGGGTGGTGATGCCCAGGCCGGTACGCACCGGATAGATACGGTTGGCTTCGTATTCGTATTCCTGGATAACCTGGGCCGTGGCAGGTAGCGCGAGGCCGGAAACCGCCAGAAACAGCAGGGCGGCCAAGCGGTGTTTACGCAGGCAGTTCATCGGTTGCTGACTCCATTCGCATTGCCAGTCGGTGCAGGTGCGGGTGCCGCCGGCGTCATTGCCGGATTGGCGGCGGGATTGGGGGGAACGGGCGCGCCGGGCTGGCCCGGCTGGGCCGGTGCCGTCGGCGGGTAGCCTGGGGCGGCGCCGGGAGCGGCCGGAGCCGCGCCGGGATAAGCGGGCGCCGGCGCCATCGTGCCGTCGGGCATGAGCTGGCCCTGCGGCGCAGCCGCGGGAGCAGGAGCGGCGCCCGGCGTGGTCGGATACTCGCTCTGGATCGGCGGCGAAGCGGCGTAATCGTTGTCGACTCGGTAGCTGGTGACCTGGAAGCCCAAGGGATTGAGCACGCGATTGCGCTCGTCCATCTTGAGATTCGACTTGTACAGGTACTCGATCGTGGCGATCTTGCTGTCCAGGGGCTCGGAACCGCCGGTGTCCTTGTTCAGCACGCTGCGTTGAAAACGAATCGTGGCGACTTTCGGCTTCGGACCGGTGTTCTGCTCGCCGTTGAGCTGGATGCTGAGGATCTTGACCCGAACCGCCTTGGCCTTGCCGAAAATCGTGATCGGATTGTTCGGATTGGTGTTGCCGTACAGCTGCGAATAACCGCTGGATACGTACGGGGCGGCCATCGCGAACACCGTGCTCCAGTCGCGCTCGCCGATCTGCGAGTGGTCGTAGGACTCGCGAGCCATCACGAAGTGCGAGATGTTGCTCTTGTTGATCGCTTCGCTGGTGCTGATGCTGGGGTTGACGAAGTCGTCGCGCAGGCGGGCCACGGTCGAGGTGCCGGTGTAGGCGTCGGCCATGACCAGATACGGCACCTTTTCCTTGAGCGGCAGGAAGTAGAAGTATCCGCCGGCCAGGATCAGCGACATCACCAACGAGGCGAACGCCACCATCCAGGCGCGGCGCTCGCTGCGTCGCGCTATGTCGGCAACGGTGACTTCGTAGTTGGCCGCCTTGGCGACGGCGTTCTCGATCTGCGGAGTTACGGGCTTTTTTCCGAACATCTTATGTTGCATCCATAACTATGGAATCGTTGCCGGCGACCGGGCGTGCTCGCGCACGCAGACCGGATCGCTCAGGCGGGTCGGCGTTAGCCGTTCGATGGTTAAGGCGTCGGAGCTGCGGCTTGCGCGACCGCCGTCGTCGAGACCGACGAGGGCGCCGCATCCGCGGAGGGCGATTCGGCCGGGGCCGCCTCGCTCTTGGTCTTGGCGTGATGGGCAGCCTTCGACTCCGGCTCGGGCAGCGCCGCGGCGGGACCCGGCGCAGGCGCGGCGACGGCCGAGCGCACCACGATCTTGTCGCCTTCGCGGGCGATCACCACGCCTTGCGCCGCATACGCGGAATTCAGCTGCGAAACCGCATCGGGCAGGCTGGTGGTGTGGATCAGCGACACCGCCTGGTGCAGGGTGAAGTCCGAATAATGCTGGTAATCCAGGGTCATATTCGAATCCGTCGCCCAGCGCGTCAGCATGTTCTTCAACGTGCCGTCCATCGGCGACGGATAGAACACGTAGGACTGGTGCAGCGGAATTTCGCTCGGTGCCTCGGAATACCGGTTGACCGGCTTCCAGCGGCCGCCGAAATCCGGCGCGGGTCGAGTGGCGCAGCCTGCCAGCGCAATCGCCAGCAAAATCGCGACCCACAAACGAGGGCTGGTTGCAGTTGTATGTCTCACGCTTTCCCCGGCTTTATTTGATTGAACTGACGCACGAAATCGCCGCTGAGGCCGCCAGCCACGCCTGGACTCGCCAGTGCGTCGCGACTGGCCCCGCCGCGGTCATTGTTGGTAACGGATTTGCTGGACCGAAGCCGGCCAAAATGAGACGGCGGACACCTTTGCAGCGGCAGTGCGTAACACGCCTGCCCTTTCTGCAACGGGTCGCGAAAGTAAGGCCGCGCGAGACGCGCGACGCGTAATCATCGTTCTGTCCATGAACTCCCCTACAGCACGGTAGTACCGTTAAACGTGTGTCTGACGACACTCGTAGACCAAGATTAGACCGAAGTCAAAGCTTTCGGCAAGTGGGTCGACGAAAAAAGTGCAATCTAGAGTTGCGACTCAAAGTCTGGCCAGGCGCTCGATCGCCGCGTCCAGGGTCGCTTCGTTCTTGGCGAAACACAGGCGCGCCAATCGTTGCCCGGTCGGCGGCGACTCGTAGAACGGCGACAGCGGAATCGCCGCGACGCCCTTCTCTATCGTCAGCCAACGGCAGAAGGCCGCGTCGTCGAGGTCGCTGATCGCCGAGTAGTCGACCAGTTGGAAGTAGCCGCCCGGCACCGGCAGGGGCTTGAGGCGCGTGGTCGAAAGCTGCTCGCGAAACCGATCGCGCTTGGCCTGGTAGAAATCGCCGAGGCCCAGGTAGTGCTCCGGCTCGGCCTCGATCATCTCGGCGAAAGCCCACTGCGCCGGGGCGAAGCTGCAGAAACTGTTGTACTGGTGGACCTTGCGCAATTCGGCCGACAACGCCGGCGGCGCGATGCAGTAGCCGATCTTCCAGCCGGTGCAGTGGTAGGTCTTGCCGAAGCTCGACACCACGAAGGCGCGCGCGCGCAACTCCGGGTAGCGCAGGATCGATTCGTGGCGCAGCCCGTCGAACACGATGTGTTCGTAGACCTCGTCCGACAACAGCCAGATATCGTGCTCGCGCAACAGCTCGCTCAGGCGCGCGATGTCGTTCGCATCGAACATGGCCCCGGACGGGTTGTGCGGCGAGTTGATCATCAACAGCCGGGTCTTGGCGGTGATCGCGGCGCGCACCCGGTCCCAGTCGACGGCGAAGGTCTGCGGGTCGAGCGGGACATGCACGGCGCGGCCGCCGGCCAGATCGATGGCCGGCTCGTAGCTGTCGTAGCAAGGATCGAGCACGATCACTTCTTCGCCCGGGCGGACCACCGCCTGGACCGCGTCGAAGATCGCCTCGCTGGCGCCGGACACCACGGTGACCTCGGCGTCGGCGTCGGGACGGTAGCCGTAGCAACGCTCGGTCTTGGCGGCGATCGCCTGGCGCAAGGCCGGGATGCCGGTCATCGGCGCGTATTGGTTCTTGCCGTCCTTCATCGCCCGCGCCAGCGACTCGACCAGCCGCGCCGGCACCTCGAAGTCGGGAAAGCCCTGGCCCAGATTGACCGCCTGGTGCTCGAGGGCGAGCTGCGACATCACGGTAAAGATGGTGGTGCCGACTTTCGGCAGCTTGGTTTCGAGCGTCATGGGCCGGGAACGGATCGCGTACGGGGCATCGAGTGTAACGGTGCGGTGTTGCAGGCCGTTAGATCGCATCCGGCCGCAAGCCGTCCGAGTCGACATATCGATATGCGCCCGACCCATTGGACAGCCGCCGATCAACGGGCATTGCACTGTCCGTCCAGGCTCGGGACACTGACGCCCATGCGCGAACTACAAGTCGTCAATGCTGCCGAACTGGCGGTCGCTTACGCCGCCGCGGACTATGCGGTGGCCCTGGACGGAGACGCGCTGCCCTTGCGGGTCGGCCGCCCGGCCCGGGACCTGGAAGCGTACTGGCCGGCGACTCATTATATGTTCGTGACCGCCTGGAACCCGGCGTCCGAACCGCACTCCGACAGCGCCAACCGCGCCGCCGACGAACGACTGGTGGCGCGCCTGGATGCCGCCGGGGTGCAACGCCACGCTGCCTGGGCCGAAGACAGCGCCGGCGAATGGCGCGAGCCGGGCTGGTTGTTGGCCGACCTCGACGAAAGCCTCGCCCATGCCCTGGCCCGCGACTTCGGCCAGGCCGGGGTGCTGGCCTGGCGCCGTGGCGAGCCGGTGCGCTTGCGCATGCTGATCGCGCGCCCGGCCAATGCCGAGCGCTCGGAATACACCGACTGGCTCGGCGATTGAGTCGGGCGCGATCCGGGCCGGCGCGGCCGTCGTCGCCCCCGCCCTCGCTCTCGCCCTTGCTCTCTCATGGGGGATTGGCGGCGGACTCGCATAAAATGCGCGCTCCGCGGCCCGACCGGGCGCCCGCACCCGACCGATGACCTCACACGAACGTACTGCCCCGCCGCTGTTGCAAGCCCGCGGACTGCGCTTTGCGCGCAACGACGAGCCCGTGTTCGGGCCGCTCGACTTCGCGGTCGACGCCGGCGAGGCCTTGCTCGTGCAGGGCGACAACGGCGCCGGCAAGACCACGCTGCTGCGGGTGCTGGCCGGTCTATTGCGGGCCGACGGGGGCGAGATCGAACTCGACGGCGAACCGTCCGACCCGGCGCGCCGCGCCCGGGCGATCGCTTACCTCGGCCACCTGCCCGGGCTGAAGGCCGACCTCAGCGCGATGGAAAATCTGAACTTCCTGTGCGGCCTACAGGGGCGCCGGCGCGGCCAGCTGCCCGAGAACGCCCTGGCCATCGTCGGTCTGGCCGGCTACGAGGATGCCCTCGCCCGTCAGTTGTCGGCCGGACAGAAGAAACGCCTGTCGCTGGCTCGCCTGTGGATGGCGCCGGCGCCGTTGTGGCTGCTCGACGAGCCCTACGCCAATCTCGACCTGGAAGGCATCGAACTGGTCAATCGCATGGTCCAGGCTCACCTGCGCGAGGGCGGCGCCGCCCTGGTCACCACCCACGGCGCCTATGCCGCGCCGCCGGTGCGCACGCGCATGCTGGTCATGGAGAAGGCGGTATGAGCGCGCGCCAACGCAATCCCAGCCTGGCCGCCGCCACGCCCGGCCTGATCGGCTCGGCCCGCGCCCTGATGGCGCGCGACCTGCGCCTGCTCTGGCGCCGCCGCGGCGACGCCCTGCAGCCGGCGCTGTTCGCCTTGCTGGTGGTGGTGCTGTTCGCCCTGGCCCTGGGCGGCGAGAAGCAGGCCTTGGCGAAGGTGTCCGGCGGGGTGCTGTGGCTGTCGGCGCTGCTGGCCGGCCTGCTCGCCCTCGACACCTTGTTCCGCGGCGACGCCGAGGACGGATCGCTGGAGCAATGGATGCTGGCGCCGGTGCCGCTGGGCTGGCTGGTCGCGGTGCGCACCTTCATGCACTGGGCCACCACCGCCCTGCCGCTGCTGGTCGCCACCCCCTTCCTCGGCGAGCTGCTGTACCTGCCGCGCGAGCAATTGCCGGTGCTGCTGGCCTCGCTCGCGCTGGGCACGCCGCTGCTGAGTCTGCTCGGCGCGGTGGTGGCCGCGCTGACGGTCGGGATGCGGCGCTCTGGTATCCTTGTGGCCTTGTTGGCGCTGCCGCTGTATGTCCCGGTGCTGGTGTTCGGGGCGGGCAGCGTGGCTCGCTCGGCCCAGGGATTGGACCCGGTTGGCGCATTGCTGTTGCTGGCCGCCGGATTGGTGGTCGCCCTGTTGCTGGCGCCGCTGGCGGCCGCCGCGGCGATCCGCATCGCATTGAACTGATCGCACCGAACAGATCCTGCGCGGCCGCCGCTTGGCCGCGTCCCACCGCTCCAGGCCGCTCGCGACCCAGACACCCAGACCCCGAACGAACCACTGAATGAATCCCCTCGTCCGCTGGTTCCACACACTCGGCTCGCCGCCCTACTTCGACCGCTTCGCCGCGCGTTGGGCGCCCTGGGGCTACGGCCTGGGCCTGCTGGTCATGGCCTGGGGCCTGTACTCGGCCCTGTTCCTGGTGCCGGCCGACTACCAACAGAAGGACAGCTTCCGCATCCTCTACATCCACGTGCCCAGCGCCTGGATGAGCATGGCGGTATTCGCCCTGATGGCGTTCTATGCCGCCATCGCCCTGGTCTGGCGGATCAAGCTGTGCGAGATCCTGGCCATGGCTTGCGCGCCGATCGGCGCCGGCTTCACCGTCATCACGCTGGCGACCGGCTCGATCTGGGGCAAGCCGATGTGGGGCACCTGGTGGGACTGGGACCCGCGCCTCACCACCGAGCTGATCCTGCTGTTCCTGTATCTCGGCGTGATCGGCCTGTACAACGCCATCGACGACCGCCGCGCCGCCGCGCGCGCCGCCGCCTTGCTGGCGATCGTCGGGGTGGCGCTGTTACCGGTGATCCGTTACTCGGTGGTGTGGTGGAACTCGCTGCACCAGGGCCAGACCATCAGCCTGCTCGGCAAGTCGAGCATGGACCCGAGCATGATGGCGCCGCTGATCTGGATGATCGTCGGCACCAAGCTGTGGTTCATCGGCGCCCTGCTGACCCGGGCGCGCGCCGACAACCTGCGCCGCGAACAGGGCAAGGCCTGGGTCGCCGAACTCGCCGGTGCCACGAGCGAGGGCCGCCGATAATGGAATACCAGGAATACATCATCGCCGCGTATGCGGTTTTCGCCATCGTGCTGGGCTGGGACTTCGTCGCCGGCCGGTTGCAGATCCGCCGCGAATTGCGCCTGGCGCGCGCGCGCGCGGCCCGCGGCGCAGCGCGTAGCCAGACAAGTGAATTGAGCCGATGAACCCCACTCGCCGTCGCCGCCTGCTCTGGGTGGTCGGACTGGTCGCCGCCGCCGGCGCCGCGACCGCCCTGGTCGCCACCGCCTTGCAGCGCAATGTCGCCTATCTGTACACGCCGAGCGAGATCCTGCGCGGCGAAGCCAGCGAGCGCGCGCGTTTCCGCCTCGGCGGCATGGTCGCGGCGGGTTCGTTCAAGCGCACCCAGGGCACCCTGGATTCGCAGTTCCGCGTCACCGACGGCGACGCCGAGTTGGCGGTCGCCTACACCGGCATCCTGCCCGACCTGTTCCGCGAGAAGCAGGCGGTGGTCGCGACCGGCCGCATGCAGGGCGACACCTTCGTCGCCGAGGAAATTCTCGCCAAGCACGACGAGACCTACATGCCGAAGGAAGTCGCCGACAAGATGGGCGCGGCGCACAAGAAGCACGACGTCGCTGCCCCCGGCGGCGCGGAGCCGGCGCGTTGATCGCAGTGACCGTTGCGGTAGCGAGAGCAAATCCCCCCTGCCCCCCTTTTTCAAAGGGGGGAACAGCGCGGACTGGCTCTCGGGGATCTACTCGCTTTGATAACTCCGCTGGTCTTCTCCCTTTGAAAAAGGGGGACCGAGGGGGATTTGCCGTTGCTGTTGCCCCATCCCTGATTTTCTGCAAGGGCGCCTACCATGCTGCCTGAACTCGGCCAGATCGCCCTGATCCTCGCCCTGCTGATCTCCATCGTGCAGGCCAGCCTGCCGATGCTCGGCGCGCATCGCGGCATCGCGCCGTGGATGGCGATCGCGCGGCCGGCGGCGTACGCGCAGCTGATCCTGGTCGGCTTCGCCTTCCTGATCCTGACCGAAGCCTTCGTCACTCAGGATTTCTCGCTGCGCTACGTCGCCGAGAACAGCAATTCGCTGCTGCCGATGGCGTATCGCTATTCGGCGGTGTGGGGCGCGCACGAAGGTTCGTTGCTGCTGTGGGCGCTGGTGCTGGCGCTGTGGACCGCGGCGGTCGCGCGCTTCTCCAGGGCGCTGCCGCCCGAGGTGATCTCGCGCGTGCTCGCGGTCATGGGCGTGATCAGCGTCGGCTTCCTCGCGTTCCTGATTTTCACCAGCAATCCGTTCGCGCGCCTGCTGCCGGCGGTCGCCGAAGGCCGCGATCTCAATCCGCTGCTGCAGGACCCCGGCCTGATCATCCATCCGCCGATGCTGTACATCGGCTACGTCGGCTTCTCGGTGCCGTTCGCCTTCGCCATCGCCGCCTTGCTCGACGGCAAGGTCGACGCGCGCTGGCTGCGCTGGACGCGGCCGTGGACCAACATCGCCTGGGCCTTCCTCACTCTCGGCATCGCCCTGGGTTCGTGGTGGGCCTATTACGAACTCGGCTGGGGCGGCTGGTGGTTCTGGGACCCGGTCGAGAACGCCAGCTTCATGCCCTGGCTCGCCGGCGCCGCCCTGCTGCATTCGCAGGCGGTCACCGAAAAGCGCGGCAGCTTCCGCGGCTGGACCCTGTTGCTGGCGATCGCCGCGTTCTCGCTGTCGCTGCTCGGCACCTTCCTGGTCCGCTCCGGCGTGCTGACCAGCGTGCACGCCTTCGCCGCCGATCCTTCGCGCGGCCTGTTCGTGCTGATCTTCCTCGGCATCGTCATCGGTGGCTCGCTGCTGCTGTACGCACTGCGCGTGCCGTCCGGCGACGACGACGGCGGCAAGCCGTTCGAGCTCAGTTCGCGCGAGACCCTGTTGCTCGCCAACAATCTGCTGCTCGCCACCGCCTGCGCGATGGTCCTGCTGGGCACCTTGTATCCCTTGCTGGCCGATGCGCTGGAACTCGGCAAGATCTCGGTCGGCCCGCCGTACTTCTCACTGATGTTCGTGCTGCTGATGACGCCTCTGGTGTTGTTGCTGCCGTTCGGCCCCTTGTTCCGCTGGCAGCGCGAGCAGCCCTCGCGCCCCTTGGCGATGCTGGTGCCCTGGGCCGGTCTCGCCCTCGGCGCGGCCATCGCGGCCTATTTCCTCGCGCCGCAGGGGCCGTGGAAAGTCGCCGCCGGCGTCGGCGGCGCGGTGTGGGTCGCGGCCGGCACTTTGCGCTTCGTGTGGACGCGCGTGCGCGGCAACGGCACCCGTTACACCGCCGAAATGCTCGGCATGACCCTGGCCCACCTCGGCGTCGCCGTGTTCCTGGTCGGCGCCCTGCTGGTCGAAGGCCTCAGCGTGCAGCGCGAAGTCGCGCTGACGCCGGGCAAGAGCCTGGACCTCGGCCGCTACGCGTTCCGCTTCGACAGCGTCGACCATCGTGTCGGGCCCAACTACGAAGCCGATTACGGCACCGTCACCGTGTTCGACGGCGAGCGAGTGCTCGCGGTCATGCACCCGGAAAAACGCGCCTACGCCAGCGGCGGCCAGGTCATGACCGAAGCGGCGATCGAACGCGGCATCACCCGCGATCTGTATGTCGCCCTCGGCGAGTCGCTGGGCGACGGCGCCTGGGCGGTACGCGTGCACATCAAACCCTTCGTACGCTGGGTCTGGCTGGGCGCCTTGCTGATGATGCTCGGCGGTTTCGTCGCAGCGGCCGACCGGCGTTTCCGAGTCAAGGCCGATGCGCGCGAGGGGGGCGAACGTTCGCCCGAACCGCGTCCGGCCGTGTCCACTGCGACCGCCGCGGTCGCAGGATCCATTGCAGGAGAACAGGCATGAATACCCCCACCCCGCGCGGCAACAACAGCCGCTGGTTGCCGTTGGCGGTATTCGCTGCGTTGGCCGTGCTGCTCGCCGCCGGCGTTTGGCTGAGCCGCAAGCCGAACCGCGAAGCGCTGCCGTCGCCGCTGATCGGCAAGCCGGCGCCGGCATTCTCGCTGCCGGTGCTGCACGAAGCCGGCCGCCTGCTCTCGTCCGACGACCTGCGCGGCGAGCCCTACCTGCTCAACGTCTGGGGCAGTTGGTGCCCGGCCTGCCGCGACGAACATCCGGTGCTGACCCGTTTCGCCGAGACCAAGCGCGTGCGCGTGATCGGCTTCAACTGGAAGGACGAACACGCCGACGCCCTGCGTTGGCTGGAGCAGTTCGGCAATCCCTACTGGGTCGTGGTCACCGATTTCGAAGGCAAGTCGGCGATCGATTGGGGCATTTACGGCGCGCCGGAAACCTTCCTGGTCGACGGTAAGGGCATCGTGCGCTGGAAGTTCGTCGGCCCGCTGACCGACGCCACCATCCGCGACGAATTGCTGCCGAAGCTGGCGGAAGTCGAGAAGGCGCGATGAGTTTCGAGCGCAAGAGCAAATCCCCCCCGGCCCCCCTTTTTCAAAGGGGGGGACAGCACGGGTTCGTTGGTGCCGACTCAGTCTCCCGACGCATTCCTGTCTCGCCCGTGACGACGCTCTCCACCGAAGATCTCCCCCCTTTGAAAAAGGGGGGCCGGGGGGGATTTGCCGTCCTCGCCCGCTCGCTGCGCCAAATCGCACGCCCCCTCTCGCTCGCACTGCTGCTGACCCTGGCCCTTGCCGCTCCACTGACGGCGCAGCCCGCCAACGACCCGGTGCCGTTGAGCTTCAACGACAGCGTCGAAGAACGGCGCTTCCATGCCCTCGTCGCCGAGCTGCGCTGTGTGATGTGCCAGAACCAGTCGCTGGCCGATTCCAACGCGCAGATCGCCCACGATCTGCGCCGCGAAGTGCTGGACCTGATGCGCCAAGGCAAGGACGACGCGCAAATCAAGGACTTCCTGGTCGCGCGTTACGGCGAGTTCGTGCTCTACCGGCCGCAGGTCGAATCCAAGACCTGGTTGCTATGGTTCGGCCCGGCCCTGGTGCTGCTGGCCGGCGGCTTCGTGGTCGCGCGCATCGTGCGCCAGCGCAGCGCGGCGTCGACGCCCGCGCCGAACGACGACGAGCAAGAGTGGTGATGGCCGTGGCGATGGGTTCGACCTCGATGACGATGTTCGTGGTGGCGGGCACGACCCTGGTCGTGTTCGCGCTCGGATTCGCCCTGTATCCGCTGTGGCGCTCGCGACCGTGGCTCGGTGCCGGCGTCGGCCTGGCGCTGGCGGCGGTGACCGCGGCGCTGTACCTCGCGATCGGCACGCCGGCCGCGCTCAATCCGCAGCAGGTCAAGGCACCCCAGACCCTCGCCGAAGCGGTGACCCAGCTCGAAGCCGAGCTGGAACGCGATCCGAACCAGATCGAAGGCTGGCGCCTGCTCGCCAGCGCCTACACCGCCGAAGGCTTGAGCGCGAAAGCGCGCGATGCCTATGCGCGCGCGGTCAAGCTGGCCCCCGACAACCCCGACCTGCTCGCCGAAGCCGCCGAGGCGCGTGCGCTGGCGATGCCGGACCGGCGTTTCGACACCGAAGCCGTGGCCATGCTGCAACACGCCTTGCAACAGCAGCCGATGCACCAGCGCGCACGTTGGTTCCTCGGCATCGCCCAGCGCCAGGCCGAGCAACCGGCCGAAGCGGCGAAGACCTGGGAGCCGCTGCTCGCCGTGGTCGATGCTCGCACCGCCGCGAGCCTGCTCGAACAGATCAACGGCGCGCGCCTGGAGGCCGGGCTGGAACCGATGCAAGCGCCGGCCAAGACGGCCGTGGCCGCAAGCGCGGGCCCCGGCATCGCGATCAAGGTCAGCCTGGCGCCGACCCTGGCGGCCAAGCTGCCGGCCAACGCCAGCTTGTTCGTGCTGGCCCGCCAGACCAACGGCGCGCCGATGCCGGTCGCGGTCGAGAAACATGCGGCCAAGGATTTCCCGATCGAAGTCCGGCTCGACGACGGCGACAGCCCGATGCCGACCATGAAACTGTCCCAGCTCAGCGAGGTTCAGGTGCTCGCCCGCGTCTCGGCGTCGGGCAATGCGATTCCGCAGCCCGGCGACCTCGCCTCCGCGCCGACGACTGTGCGTGTGGCCGACAGCGGTACGGTCGAGATCGTGATCGATCGCGTGGTCGAATGATCGCGGCCGGGCCTGTCCGGACCCGGCCTCGAAACGAGGCCTGTTTCGCCCCCGGAACGGGCGCATGACGACAGAACGGATGATGCTGCCACGGACGCCGAAACAATGGTTTAGGCTGCACGGCGATCGATGCGGGCGAGCGGAGGAAACGAACTTCGCCAGCCTCCGCTTCCCGCTCCGCCCTTCCCCTCCGACCCCAAGGACACCGGCCCACGGCCGGCCAGACGAGCGCAAGGCATGACCGAATTCATACCGCCCGGCACCCGCCACATCGACCTGCCGTCGCCGTTCCCGATGAAGCGCGGCGGCGCGCTGCACGGCGCCCGCATCGCTTACGAAACCTGGGGCGAGCTCAACGCCGCCCGCGACAACGCCATCCTGATCGTCACCGGCCTGTCGCCCGACGCGCATGCCGCGGCCAATGCCGGCAATCCGGAACCGGGCTGGTGGGAAGCCATGCTCGGCCCGGGCAAGCCGATCGACAGCGAGCACTGGTTCGTGATCTGCGTGAACTCGCTGGGCAGTTGCAAGGGCTCGACCGGCCCGGCTTCGGTCGACCCGGTCACCGGCGAGCTGTACCGCCTCGAATTCCCCGAGCTGTCGGTCGAAGACGGCGCCGATGCGGCCGCCCATGTCGTGCGCGCGCTCGGCATCGAGCACCTGGCCTGCGTGATCGGCAATTCGATGGGCGGCATGACCGCGCTGGCCTTGTTGATCCGTCATCCGGGCCTGGCGCGCAACCACATCAATATCTCCGGCGCCGCCCGCGCCTTGCCGTTCTCGATCGCGATCCGCTCGCTGCAGCGCGAGGCGATCCGCCTGGACCCGCAGTGGAACCAGGGCCGCTACGACGACGAGCATTACCCGGAGTCGGGCATGCGCATGGCGCGCAAGCTCGGCGTCATCACCTATCGTTCGGCGCTGGAATGGGACGGCCGCTTCGGCCGCGTGCGCCTGGAATCGGACCGCGCCGACGACGAACCGTTCGGGCTCGAATTCGAAGTCGAAAGCTACCTCGAAGGCCACGCCCGCCGCTTCGTCCGCCGTTTCGACCCCAACTGCTATCTGTATCTCAGCCGCTCGATGGACTGGTTCGACCTGGGCGATTACTGCGGCCAGACCCTCGCCGACAATGATGAACAGGTGCGGCTCGGCCTGGCCGCGATCCGGGTCGAGAAAGCCCTGGCGATCGGCGTCCAGACCGACATCCTGTTCCCCTTGCAGCAACAGCAGGAAATCGCCGAGGGCCTGCGCGCCGGCGGCGCCGATTCGCGCTTCCTGCCGCTGGAATCGCCGCAGGGGCACGATGCCTTCCTGGTCGACATCGGCCGTTTTGGGCCGGCCATCGCAGGATTTCTGGCCGAGCTGCGGGGACGCTAGGACAGACGTAGAATGGACCGCATGAACGCCACCGACGCCCTGCCCGACCTCGACTTCCCCGGCCACGACAAACTGGTCGCCGCCATCGACGATGCCGTCGCTTCCGGCGACGAACACGCGGTCACCGCCGCCTTGCGCAACACCCTGTGCAAGATGATCCGCGACCGCGACGTACACCTGCCCGACTGCGTGTTCGATCCGATCGACGATCACTACGCCCGGCGCGAGATCTACCGCAGCCCGCAGCTCGGCTACAGCGTCGTGGCGATGACCTGGGGCCCAGGCCAGGGCACGCCGATGCACGACCACAGCGGCCTGTGGTGCGTCGAAGGCGTGTGGGACGGCGAGCTCGAAATCACTCAGTTCGAATTGCTCGAACGCAACGGCGAAAACTTCCGTTTCCGCGCCGCCGGCGGCATGCACGCCGGCCCGGGCAGCGCCGGCAGCCTGATCCCGCCGCACGAGTACCACACCATCCGCAACGCCAGTAACGACTCGGTTGCCGTGTCCCTGCACATCTACAAGGCGCCGATGGAAGCCTGCTCGATGTTCGTGCCGCGCGACGGCGAGTGGTTCCGCCGCGTCGACAAATCGCTGGAAACCGACGAAGCGGCCTGAGCCGCCGTGCGCCGCACCGCGGCGCCGCACCACCGCATCGCCCGCAGGCCTGATAGCGGCGCGCACACGCGCCATCGGCCCCTCACGGCGCCGCACACAACCTGCTGATGGCCCATGCCGGCGCGCCCGGCACCGGGTAGCATTCGCGCGTTCGCTTCTTGCCTCTCTCAGCCGCCGCCCGGAGATCAGACGATGCTGACCGACCTGTTGCTCGCCGCCTCGCACCACCTGCTGATCTTCGCCCTGGTGTCGATGCTCGTCGCCGAATCGATCCTGTTGCGCGGCCCCATCGACGGCGGCGTGCTGCAACGCCTGGCCCGTCTCGACTCCGCCTATGGCGGCTGCGCCGGCCTGTTGCTGCTGATCGGCCTGGCGCGCGTGTGGTACGGCGTCAAGGGTCACGATTTCTATCTGCACAACCCGTGGTTCCACGCCAAGCTCGGCGCCTACGTCCTGGTCGGCCTGCTGTCGATCCTGCCGACCGTGCGTTTCCTGCGCTGGCGCAAGGCCTGGTCGCTCGACCCGGGCTATCTGCCGGATGCCGGCGAAGTGGCGAAGATGCGCGGCATCGTGCGCTTCGAGTTGGTCCTGATCGCGACGATCTTCGTGCTGGCCGCGGCAATGGCGCGCTACGGCGGCTTCTGAAGACCGCTACAGCCTCACCGCGGCTGCCGATCCCGATGCACCTCGCAGGCGGGCCACGTCGGGCCCGACACTGCAGCCGGATCGGCATGGGCATCGGCCTAGGCACCGCCGTCGATGCGCGAGGGGCGGGCAAAAACAAAGGGCCTAGCCTTGCGGCTAAGCCCTTGTTTTTCATGGTGCCGGAGGTGGGACTCGAACCCACACGCTTTTAAGGGCGGCGGATTTTGAGTCCGCTGCGTCTACCGATTCCGCCACTCCGGCAGCGGCTGCGCAGTATACCCAGGCAAACGCTCCGCGTCTGCACGTCTTGATGAGGTTGGATGCCGCAAAGCCCGACACGCGTTCGGCAAGGGGCGCGGAGCGCGACGGCCGCTCGGGTGGCAAGGGGCCGGCTTCGGCTTCGCCGTCGTCTTCCACGCGAGCCAAACAACAACAGCAAATCCCCCTGCCCCACTTTATCAAGGGGGGAACAGCACAGGTCTGTTCGCGGCGATGACCTCCACTGAAGCCTCCCCTTTGAAAGAAGGCGGGCGAATTTGCCTTGCTCACCCAATCGCGACGCCAGACCGAGACTCAGTTCGGCTCGCCGGCATCGTCCTCGGCGCCGAACGCCGCGGTCATCGAAGCGGCCGCGGCATCGCCGGTTTCTTGCGGCTCCGCCACCGACTCCGCGCGCTCCGCCGTGCTCATCCGCGCCGCCGCCTGCCAGGCGGTCACGGTGCATCGGATGGCGGCGGCGGTTGCGAGCATGGGGATCAGTTTTCTGAATGAGTTCGACGACAGCCCAGGCATCGCCGGGTGTGGCCACGACGGCCCGACGCGGGCCGCGACAACAGACCGCCACAAGGGCATTGCGGCTCCAAGCCGCGTTCCCAGCGCCACAGACGCCAGAATGAATACATCATCATCGTGAAGCCGGCGCATACGCTGCCGAGCTGCAACGATCGTGCGATCGGTGCGAACGCCGCACCGGCGGGCGTATCGCCCAGTTCCAGCAGTACCGTACCGGCCGCGATGCCGCCGGCGGCGATCACCAAGGCCGGCGCGAACAACTGCAGCAACATCCTGGCACCACGATTCATCGACACGTCTCCCCTTCTGCGCCAGCTAGCAGAACGCGGAGCGATCTCAGCCGATGAGACGATGGCCAGAATATGGCCAGGTCCGCCGCGACGCCCCTGCCATTCGTCTTGGCGGCGCTGCGACGCTTGCCGCTTGCGCATCGCCCCCGACCGTGAGCGATGCGGCGGCGCGGGCACGGCTAGAATGGCGCTATGTGTCTGATCGCCCTCGCCTGGCAACATCACCCCCGCTATCGCCTGGCCTTGATCGCCAATCGCGACGAGGCCCATCAACGCCCGACCGCGGCCGCGGGGCCCGACCCCGACAGTCCCGAGGTCTACGGCGGCCGCGACCTGCTCCAGGGCGGCAGTTGGCTGATGGCATCGAGCGCGGGCCGCTTCGCCGCGGTCACCAACGTGCGCGCCGGGCTCAATCCCGAGGCCGCACCGCGATCGCGCGGCGGACTGGTGCGCGAGTTCGTGCGCGACCGCATCGGCGCAGCCGATTATCTCGAGGCATTGCGTCCCGACGCGGCCGAGTTCGGCCGTTTCAATCTGCTGCTATGGGACGGCGAGGCCTTGATGTTCGCCAGCAATCATCCGCATTTCGTCGCCGGGCCGGTCGCGCCCGGCGTGCATGCGATGTCGAACGGCGCCTTCGACGCACCGTGGCCGAAGAGCACTCACGCCACCCGTGCCTTGTCGTCATGGCTGGACTCGTCGGCATCGACCCTGCCGCAATCGGGCACCGACCAATTGGAAATGCTGTTGTCGGCGCTTGCCGACTCCACGCCCGCGCCCGACGAGGCTCTGCCCGATACCGGCGTGGGGCTGGAACTCGAACGCATGCTGTCGCCGCCGTTCGTGCTGGGCGAGCGTTACGGCACGCGTTGCAGCACGGTGGTGTTGATCGATGCCGATTCGATCGCCTTCGTCGAGCGTCGCTTCGGCCCGAATGGCGCGGCCGGCGGCGAATCGGCGACGCTGTTGCCGTTGTCGCCGCGCAGCTGAGTTGCGGGCGCGCGCACTGACCAAACGCGCAATGAGAAGACCCGGGCCTTCGAGATTTCCTCGGGTGTCCGGGCCTTCCGTATCGGAGCGATTGCATCGGACTTTCGTCCGTTGGTTGTTCTCCGATGGGCGTAAGTTACCGCCGCCGGCGTTACCGGCCGATCAAATTTTCGTAAGCGAAATCTGACGCGCACCTGTTCAGGACGCTCGGCGGCGCGTTCAGCAGTCGGGACGAATAGCTAGGAACCAGGAGTGAGAGAGATCGCCCGCAGCCTGGGCACCTACTCATTCCTCGCTCCTGACCACTCGTTCCTCGCCTGATTCACTTCGACCAAGGCCACCAACCGCGGCCGGTCTGGGCGTAGCGATCGGCGGCGCGCTCGAACGGATTGCGCACGCTGATGCCGCCGCAAATCAGATACAGCGGCACGAACAACAACCCCAGCACCATGTACTGATAGACATGGGCACGCTCGTGATCGGCGAGCAGGATCGGCGGCTCGTCGCCATGGCCGGCGTCGTGGGCATAGGTGAAGCACGGCGAATCGAGGCTGTCGCCGGTGTGCAGGATGACGTTGCCCAGGGTGATCGCCCCGCCCGGCCCCCACGGCCAATGCTGGAACACCAGGGCCAGGTCGCTGCGGCGCAAACGCAGGCGCGCGCCGAACGGCATGCCGACGACGCCGGCGAGCAGACCCAGCGCCGTGATCGGCGAGGTCCAGAGCATGCCGAGCGTGCCGCCGGCGATTCGCAACAGGCCAGCCAGTCAGCAGCCCTCTTCCGACATCAACAGCCACAGGATCAGGTATAGCAGCGCGACCGGCAGCAGGAAGGTGGCCAGGGCCAGGACGACGAAAGCGCCGCGCACCAGCACCGGATTCCAATGCATCCGCAAGGCGATGCCACCGCAGACGCCGGCGATCATGCGATCGTGGCGCGAGCGGCAGAACGTTCGCGTGGTACTGCTCATCCGGGCGTGCTCCGGGTTCCTGCGGGCCCGGAATCAGTCTAGCGCGTCAGGGTGATGGCGTCGTCGCCGGCTTGGCGCGCAGCTGAACGAGGCGGGCCTTGAGCCAGGCGGCCGAAGCGACCGGCGGGGCGCCGCCGCAGCGGACCCGGTAGGCCTGGCCGCTGAGGCTGCTTTCGCTGGCCGCGCGTTCGATGAACTGCTCGGCGGTGTCGGCCAGGTCGCGCTTGCGCAGGTAGGCCAGCTTCTTGCGCAGATGCGCCTGCGCCGCCTTGGCGTCGTGCCAGCTGCCGTTGCGTTCGAACTGGCAGGAGGAACTGCCGAGCGCCTGGATCAGCTGCTCGATCTCGCGCTCGGCCTGGGCCGATGGCGCAGCCTGGGCGGCACCGAAGCCGACGAGCAAGGCGACCGTGGCCAGGGCGCGGATCAAGGGAAGGCGGAAGCGGGTGCGGGCGATGTCCATGCGGCACATTAGATCGTACGCAGCCAGGCGCCGACCACGTCGGTCCAGATTTCGTAGCCGCCGCGGTTCATGTGCAGAGCGTCTTCGAGGAACAGCTCGGGACGCGGCGCGCCGGAGGCCTGCATCATCGGCGTATAGACGTCGAGATAGTCCACGCCCTTGGCTTGTTGCGCATAAGCACGCACCAGGGCGTTCGCTTCGCGCACCTGCGGCAGCAAGGCCGCGCGCGAGGGGCTGGGCTTGATCGAGATGAAGCCGATCCGCGCCTGCGGCGCGGCGGCACGCACGCGCTCGACGAAAGCGGCGAAGTCGTCGCGCACCTGCACCGGCGTGCGGCCTTCGGACAAGTCGTTGTCGCCGGCATAGAACACGACCGCGCGCGGCTGGTACGGGGTGACGATGCGGTCGGCGTAGTAGAGCGAATCGTAGACGCGCGACCCGCCGAAGCCGCGATTGATGATGGCCACGCCGGGGAAATCCGTATCCAGGCTTTGCCAGTAACGGATCGACGAACTACCGACGAAGACGATGCTGCCGGGTCGGCGGCGGACCACCGCGTCCTCGCGCTCGAAAGCCTGGATGTCGGTTTCCCAGCGGCTGGAATCGGTGCTGGCCGGAGCGGTTTCTGCAGCAGCCGGAACCGCTGCGGGCGTCGTTGCGGCCTCGGGTGTCGGCGCGGTGCTGGCGCAGGCGCAAAGCAGGGCCAGCAGCAAGGGAAACAGGATGCGGCGCATGGGCGTTCTCTGACTGACGAGTTGCCGAGACTAAACGTCCCGGCGGGACGATGCATCTTGGCGGCCGATGCGCAGGACTCGCCTGCCCTCACCCCGGCCCTCTCCCGCCAGCGGGAGAGGGAGCGGTTCGCGACGCGTAGCGAGGGCGCTGTCGTTCTTTCGACTGCCTCAGCGCGAGCGCTGCGCCAGCCAGTCGTGGATCGCCTGGGGCACTTCGCGCTGGGCGCGGCCGGACACGTAGATGCCGATGTGGCCGCCGCGGAACGACAGCTCCGAATAATCCTCGGTGCCGACCAACTTGGCCAGCGCCCGCGACGCGGCCGGCGGCACCAGATGGTCCTGCTCGGCGAAGATGTTCAGCACCGGCATGCCGATGTAGGCCAGGTCGACTGCGCGGCCGCCGATGTCGATGCCGCCGTTGACGAAGCCGTTGCCCTGGTAGAACTGCTTGATGAACTGGCGGAAGGCTTCGCCGGCCTGGTCGGGCGAGTCGAAGATCCACTTTTCCATGCGCAGGAAGTCTTCCAGCGCGCGCTTGTCGTCGAGGATGTCGATCAGGCCGACGTACTTCTGCACGAACAAGCGCCATGGCTTCAAGGTGAGGTAGCACCAGTTCATGACGTCGGCCGGGACGTTGCCGAGCGTGTCGACGAACTGGTCGATGTCCAGGCCGCGGGTCCAGTTCGACAACATGTTGTCGTCGGTGTGGAAATCCACCGGCGTGACCATGGTGATCAGGTTGCGCACCTTGCCCGGGTTCAAGGCCGAATAGCACAGCGAGAACGCGCCGCCCTGGCAGATGCCGAGCAGGTTGATCGCGTCCATGCGGTACTCGCGGCGCAGGTGGTCGACCGCGCCGCCGAGGAACCGCTGGATGTAGTCCTCGAGTTCGAGATAGCGGTCGGAGCGGTCCGGATAACCCCAGTCGAGGATGTAGACGTCTTCGCCGCGTTCGAGCAGGCCGCGCACGATCGACTTGTCGGCCTGCAGATCGACCATGTAGGGGCGATTGACCAGGGCGTAGGCGATCAGCAGCGGGACTTTCGCGGTCGGCGCCTTGTCGCCGCGGAAGCGATACAACACGACCTTGCCGTCGCGCCAGACTTCCTCGCGCTCGGTCGCGCCGTAGTCGATGTTGCCGACCTGGTGCAGCGAGTCCAGCCCGGCGCGCAATTTGTTCTGCGCCTGCATCGCTTCCTGGGCCAGGTATTCGGCGCTGAAATTGATCGGTGAGGTCATGTCAGCGCGCCTTCTTCGTGGTCTTGGCCGGCTTCACCGCGGCGGCGGCGCTGGGCCGGGCCGGCGGTTGCGGACGGGCGATCGCGGTCTTCTTCGCCGGCTTGGGCTTGCCCGGCGACACAACGCCCGACTTGCTGGCGGCGGCCGCCGCGGCCTGGGCCGGGCGCGGCTTGACGGTTTTCTTCGGCGCGGGCTTGGCCGACTTTGCCGCTGATTTTGCTGCGGGCTTCGCCGCCGGCTGGGCCGATGCGGGCGGCGCTTCCGCGGCCCGGCGCGGCGCCTCGTTCGCGCCGGCGGACCGCGCCTGCTGCACTTCATCGCGCAGGCGCCGCAATTCGCGTTCGAGTTGCGCGATCTTGCGGTGCGCGGCGTCGATCTCGGTGCGGGTCGGGATGCCGAAGCCGCCGCTGGCCTGCTCGACTTCCTTCTGCACGCCGGCGCGCAGGCGCATCTGCGAATTCACCAGAGCCGCATACGCGTCGCGGAAACGCGGCGACAAGGCGATCTGCGCATAGGCTTCCTCGGCCGCATCGATCCACAGATCGAACAGCGCGCGTGCGCTGGAGAGCTGACGACCGGGCTCGCTGCGCTCGGCCAGCTTGTCCTCGAAACGCGAGAACGCATCCTGGCCGGCTTCGGCCATCAAGGCGTGGTAGGCCTGGCTTTGCTTCTGGTAATCGACGTGCGCCTGGGCCAGCGCCTGCAGGCGCTCCTGGTGCTCGCGCGCGAAACCGAACGCGGGCAGGCCGAGGATCGATGGGCCCTGGCCTTGCAGGCGCTCCAGAAACGGCGCGACCTGCTCGACCCAACGCGACAGATCCTGCTGGCCCGGGCCGCGCATCGCCCCGAACACGTCGGCGAAGGGATTGGCGGCATTGCCGCCGAGCGCGCGTTTCCAGGCCCCGGCGATGTCGCCGGCCGAGGCGTCGCTGCCGGCGAACTGCGCCGCCAACTTCTGGATTTCGCCGAACCAGCCGCGCGCCTGGCTGTTGAAGCGGTCCAGGGTTTCGTCGGCTTGCGGGCTTGCGCCCTTGGCCAGTTGCGACCACCAGTTCACGGCCTCGTTCCAACCCGGAACCGACGGCTGCGACGGCTGCGCGCCGGCACCGCGCATCATCTGCCCCCATGCGCTCCAGTACTGTCGCGCCAGTGCATCCAGATCGGGGCCGGCGCCGAAATCGCCGGGATTAGTCGAGCCGAAACCGAAATTCGCCATCGCCGCCTCCATGATTTGATCCGATCATAGCAACGGCCTGTTGCTGCGCGCTGTGTCGGCAGCACGGCCGCGCGATGAGGGCCGGTCGATGCGCCGATGCTGTGCCGACCGCCGCGATGCGCAAACTGCGCGCGGCTACGCGGTCGGCCCGGGCTTGGGTATGCTTGCGGCACATTCAGGCAAGGAGCCACTCGTGGCCATTGGCGAGTATTCGCAGATCTACCGCGGCAAGCGCATCGTCAACTTCAGCATGGGCGAGACGCCCGCCGGCGGCGACGTCGTCTACCGCCTGCACCAGGACTACGACAGCGCCGAAAGCCAGGGCGATCTGCTCGGCAGTCTGCTGTCGCAGGTCGACCCGGGCACGCTCGATGCACTGGTCATCGGCCCCTGGAGCGAAGCCCACGACGAAGGCCCGTCAGGCTATCTCGACCTGCTGATCGAACGCCGCGCCGAACTGCCCGCGCTCAAGGGGCTGTTCGTGGGCGACATGACGTACGAAGACTGCGAGATCTCCTGGATCATCCAGACCTCGTACAACGCCCTGCTCGCCGCCTATCCGGCGCTGGAATCCCTGCGCATCCGCGGTTCCAGCGGCCTGGAACTGCAGGCCTTCGAGCATGAGCACCTGCAGGAACTGGCGATCGAATGCGGCGGCCTGCCGTCGAAGATCGTCGACGCCCTCGCCGGCTCCAAGCTGCCCGCGCTGCACCACCTCGAACTGTGGCTCGGCGACGACAACTACGGCTACGACGGCGACCTAGCGACCTATCAGCGCCTGTTCACCGCGATCCAGCCCGAGCGCCTGCGTTACCTGGGCCTGCGCAACGCCAGCATCAGCGACGAGCTTGCCGTATGGCTGGCCGCGCAGCCCTGGCTGGGCGGCTTGCAGACCCTCGACCTGTCACTGGGCACCATCGGCGACGTCGGTGCGCAGGCCCTGTTCGAAAGCCCGAACCTCGGCGGCATCGAACGCATCAACCTGAGCCACCACTACATCTCGCCGGAATGGCAGCAGAAACTCGCCAGCCTGCCCTGCGAAGTGGTGCTCGACGAGCATGAAGACGAGGACGACGGCGAGCGCTACGTCGCAGTCGCCGAGTAAGACGTGTCCGCCACCCCCTGGCTGCTGTTCGGCCCGCGCACCAGCCGCCGGGTCCAGGGATTGCAGCAGGCCTTACGCGAGCGCGGCCTGCCTGCGGCCGAGGTCGTCGACTACCAGACCCTGCTGAGCGCGCCGGAACGCGCCGCCGAGGCGATCGGCGGCCATCGCGGCGCTATGGTCAAGCTGGAATCGCCCGGCGAAACGCCGACCCTGCACGCCGCCCTGATCGAACGCGGCTGGCATCGGCTCGGCGCGCCCGGCCCGGCGCCGCAACCGCTCGAACATGGCGAACTCGCCTATCAGCATTACTGGTACGCCGGCTTCGCCGATCTGCTGCGCTCGCTGCCGGCCGAGGCCGCCTACCTCAACCCGCCCGACGACATCGCCTGCATGAGCGACAAACTGGCCTGCCAGCAGCGCTTGATCGCGGCCGGGATCGAGGTGCCGCCGCTGCTCGGTCCGATCGCCGGTTACGAGCAACTGCGCGAACGTTTGCGCGATACCGGCTGCGACCAGGCCTTCGTCAAGGCGCGCTACGGTTCCTCGGGCGCCGGCGTGTTGGCGTATCGGCGCAACCGCGCCGGCCGCGAGATCGCCTACGGCTCGGCCGAACTGGTCGAAAGCGGCGGGCATGTCCGCGTGTTCAATTCGCTGCGCCCGCGTCGTTACACCGCCACGCGCGACATCGCCCGCCTTGTCGACCGCCTCGCCGCACAAGACGCATACGCCGAGCGCTGGATACCGAAGCCGCGCGCGCCCGATGCCCTCGGCGGACACTACGACCTGCGCGTAGTCGCTCTCGACGGCCAGCCACGGCAACGCGTCGCCCGGGTCAGCCGAAGGCCGTTGACCAATCTGCACTTGGGCAACCGCCGCGGCGCGCTGGAGGCCTGGCTCGATACGGACTCGATGCAGGCGCTGGAAAGCGCGAGCGAGCGTGCCGCCGGCGTGTTCCCGCGCAGCCGCATGATCGGCTTCGACCTGATCCTGCGCGGCCACCGCAGTTGGCTGCTCGAAGCCAATGCCTTCGGCGACCTGCTGCCCAACCTGCTGTGGCAGGGTCGCGGCACCTACGACGATCAGGCCGCGCTGACGCCCTCGCCGCACACCACGACCGGCCCGCAACGAAGCCTCGCCCATGCCTGATGCCCTGCCCGACATGCGCGCCATCGTCGGCGATCACGACCTGGTCCTGATCACCCTCGACACCTTGCGCTACGACGCCGCCCAAGCCTGCTTCGAGCGCGGCGAACTGCCGGTGCTCGGACCGCATTTGCCTCCGGGCGGGTGGGAGCGCCGGCACACGCCGGGCAGCTTCACTTATGCCGCGCACGCGGCGTTCTTCGCCGGCTTCCTGCCGACCCCGGCCTCGCCCGGCCCGCATCCGCGCTTGTTCGCGCTCGACTTCGAAGGCAGCGAAACCACCGCCGCCCACACCTACGTGTTCCGCGACCGCGCCGACATCGTCTCCGGCCTGCGCGACGCCGGCTATCGCACGATCTGCATCGGCGGGGTCGGCTTCTTCAACAAGCGCAACCCGCTCGGTTCGCAACTGCCGGGCTTGTTCGACGAGAGCCACTGGGAGCCGGGTTTCGGCGTCACCGCGGTGGACTCCACCGAGCGCCAGGTCGCGCTGGCCTGCGCACGCTTGCTCAGCGAGGAACTGCGCGATACCCGCTGCTTCGTCTTCATCAACGTCTCCGCCCTGCACCAGCCCAATCGCCATTACCTCGCCGGCGCCGAGCACGACGGCTACGACAGCCATTGCGCCGCCCTGCGCTACGTCGACGCCGCGCTCGCGCCTTTGTTCGCCGCCTTGCGCGAACGCGGACGCGCCTTCGTCATCGCCTGCTCCGACCACGGCACCGCCTACGGCGAGGACGGCTACCACGGCCATCGCCTCGCCCACGAAGTGGTGATGACCGTGCCCTACGCGCATTTCATACTCACGCCATGACCGCTCCCCTTGCTTCGCCCGGCCTCGCCGACCTGCTCAACTTGCCGCCCTACCAGGCGTACTCGTATTCCTACCCGCACAAGACCGCCTATCGCCCGATCCAACCGGCGCAGCCCTTGTCGCAGTTGTGGGCCGGCGAACGCCGCGATGCGCTGTTTCTGTACCTGCACATCCCGTTCTGCTCCTACCGCTGCGGCTTCTGTAATCTGTTCGCGCTGGCGCGGCCGGAACCGGCCAAGGTCGACGCCTATCTCGACCAGATGGAGCGGCAGCTGCAGGCCACCGCGCGGGCGCTCGGCGATCACCGTTTCGTGCGTTTCGCGCTCGGCGGCGGCACCCCGACCTACCTCGACGTCGACCAGTTGCGCAGGGTATTCGCGATGGTCGAGCGCCACGCCTCGATCGACTTGAAGACCACGCCGGCCGGCATTGAGGTGTCGCCGGAAACCGTCGATGCCGACAAGCTGCGGGTCTGCCGCGAAGCCGGCATCGACCGGGTCAGCATGGGCATCCAGAGCTTCAGCGATGCCGAGGTGCGCTCGCTGGTGCGGCCGCAACAGCGAGAGGTGGTCGAGCGCGCGATCGCGACGATCCGCGCCGAGGCCTTCCCGATCCTCAACCTAGACCTGATCTACGGCATCGCCGGGCAGACGGTGACGAGTTTTCTCGCCTCGATCGACAGTGCCCTGGCGCATCAGCCCGAGGAGATCTATCTGTATCCGCTGTACGTGCGGCCGCTGACCGGCCTGGGCCGGATCGAGGCCAAGGCCGGCGCCAAGCCCGGGTTCGCCCTGCAACCCGAACCCTTGGACACGCGCCTGGCGCTGTACGAGGCCGGCCGCGACCATCTGCTCGCAGCCGGCTACACCCAGGTCTCGATGCGCATGTTCCGCGCCCCGCATTCGCCGGACATCGCCGCGCCGGTTTATTGCTGCCAGAGCGACGGCATGGTCGGGGTCGGCTGCGGTGCGCGCTCGTACACCGGCACCCTGCACTACTCCAGCGAGTACGGTGTAGCCCGGCGCAGCGTCGCCGAGATCCTCGACCACTACCTCGCCCGCGACCCGGCCTCGTTCGCCTATGCCGACTACGGCATCGAGCTCGACGACGACGAACGCCGGCGCCGCCACGTCATCCAATCCCTGCTGATCCGCCCGGGCCTGGACCGCGACGACTACCGCCGCCGTTTCGGCGCCGACTGCCTCGACGACTTGCCGCAGCTGCGCGATCTGCTCGACCTCGACCTGGCCCACGGCGACGAGACGATGCTCGCCCTCACCGACGCCGGCCTCGCCCGCGCCGACACCATCGGCCCCTGGCTGACCTCGGCGCGCATCGCCGAGCGCATGCACGACTACCGTCTCGGCTGAGCGCATGCACCTGTCCCTGCTCTATCGCGGCCGGCTCAGCAGTTGCAACTACGAGTGCGCTTACTGCCCGTTCGCGAAGACCTACGACAGCCGCGCCGCCCTGCGTCGCGACGCCGACGACCTGGCGCGTTTCGTCGATTGGGCGACGCAGCAGCGCATGGACCTGTCGATCCTGTTCACGCCCTGGGGCGAAGGCCTGGTGCGCCGCCACTACCGCGACGCGATGACCCGCTTGAGCCACCTGCCGCAGGTGCGCCGGGTCGCCATCCAGACCAACCTGTGCGTCGGCATGCGTTGGCTCGACGACGTCGATACCCGCACGCTCGCCTTGTGGTGCACCTATCACCCGACCCAGGTCAGCCGCGCGGCCTTCCTCGCCCGCTGCCGCGAACTCGCGCGCCGCGGCGTGCGCCACAGCGTCGGCATGGTCGCCCTGCACGAGCACCTGGACGAAATCGAAGCGCTGCGGGCCGAACTACCGGCGCACACGCCGCTGTGGCTCAACGCCTATGACGAGCGTCCGCCGGGTTACTACGACGAGGCTCAGATCGAGCGCCTGCAATGCATCGACCCGCACTTCCGCTACAACCTCGACCCGGCGCCGAGTCTCGGCGCGCCCTGCCTGACCGGCGAAAGCGTGGTCTCGGTCGACGGCGACGGCAACGTCAAGCGCTGCCACTTCGTCGCCGAACCGCTCGGCAACCTGTACGACGGCAGCTACGCCGCGCAACTGCGCGCCCGCAGCTGTCCGAACTCGCGTTGCGACTGTTACATCGGCTACGCGCATCGCCCCGACCTGCCGTTCCAGCGCGACTACGCCGGCGGCGTGCTCGAACGCATTCCCGCATTCGCGGGCTCGCCCCGTGGTTTCGGTGTCGCACGGCCGGCCTGACCCATCCGCCCGATCCACGCAAAGGAAGCGCCATGCCGTCACGATGGACCTCGAAGCTCGCCCTCGCCGCCGCACTCGCGGCAGCCGTCCTCGCTACCCCTGTTTACGCGGCGCCGGCCTCGGCCAACGCCGAGATGACACCCGAACGGGTGGCCGAACTCTATCTGCGCCTCGCCCTGCGCAACGACGTCGAGGCCGGCAAGCGACTCAACGACTACCTGCAGCCCGCATTCGACGGCAAGGAAGCGCTGAACATCGAATACCTGGCGACCGTGCCCGGCCTCATGCAGCCGATGTACGAGGAGTACGCCGACACCCTGCTCAAATCCTTGCCCAAGGTCGACCCGGCGCGCGCCAAACCGGCGATCGTCGCCGCGATGCTGGCCCAGCATGCCGCCGTCGCCGGCGCCGAATGCCGCGCGCTGTCGCGCGAGGAAACTGCGAACGACGCGGTCGAGAACCAACGCATCGCCAAAGTCGCCTATCGCTGCAAAGTGCCGGTGCTCGACCAGAGCATCGAGCAATTGCTGGCGAGCGAAAACGACGATCCGAAAGCCGTCACCACCGACTTCCTGGTCGACGGTTTCGACCGCTACCGTCGCTCGTTCGAAACCGCCGCCGGCACGCGCGAGATCGACGGCGTGCTCAATCTCTACGGCGGCAACGGCCAGCCGTGGCTAACCGGCAGCTACGCCGACGTCATCGATGTGGTTACCGACGGCATGTTGAAGAAGAGCGCGGAGTAAGTTCGTGTGCGGCGACGCGCGATCGCCGCCGTTGCCATCGCATATCGACCGCTGGGCATCGCGCGATCGAAACGCGATGCGTATATGGCGAATGCTTCGACATGCGTTCGATCATCGAGATCGAGCGACTTAGCTTCGTAACTCGGAAGGGAGATTCTCTAAGTGATTCGCCGGCCGATTCGGCGCGTGCGAACGACAGACACGCAAAACAAATCAGGGCCCGGTTTCCCGAGCCCTGATTCGTGTTTGGCGTCCCCACGGGGATTCGAACCCCGGTCGCTACCGTGAAAGGGTAATGTCCTAGGCCTCTAGACGATGGGGACAAAACTTGTTGTTCTTGCAGCTAACTCGTCCGGAAACCCTTTCAGTTCCGAAGAGTGGTGGAGCCAGCCGGGATCGAACCGGCGACCTCTACAATGCCATTGTAGCGCTCTCCCAGCTGAGCTATGGCCCCACGTGCTGGAAAGACGAACATCTTAGCGGGCGTTCAGCGATGTCGTCAAGCATTCATCGCTAAATTTTTTCCCGGTCCCGCGTCGCCTGGGCCGAATGGATCGGGCTGCGCGGGGTCGTGTTCGACCGGGCGCAATGTTGCCATGCCATGACCCCGTTCCGCTAGATACTCGAGCCACTTTCCTAAAAAAGTATTCATGCGCATGCGGTGGCCGATCACCTCCGCCGGCGGCGGGTACATGCCGATGACGTCCTGCCAGCGCCGGCCGACATAGCAATGGGTGGCTTCGACCTGGTGCGCGTCGTGATACAGGCGCAGATACGCGGAAGGGTCGGGCTCGCCGGTCAGGGGGTCCTGCAGCGCATACGTCAAGCGCATTTCGGTCGTATAGCGATGCTGCTCGATCACGTCCAGGCGCAGGTCGAGGCCGTCGCCGACATCGGACAGGTACACGCCGCGCGCGAGCTCGGCCGGAGAAAACAGGCGCGACAGACGATCGTGATTCTCCGCGTACAAGCCCATCAACCAGCCGAAACGGCTGAGTTTGGGAAGGCGCGCGAAGCGGGAGGCGGCGGTGCTCATGTTCGCGATCCTACACGCCTTGCGCAGCGCGCGGCAGCATTGACGCAATGGCGAAAAAGCCTTAATTTGTAGGCTCTTCGCCAAGGCGAACGGGACCGGAAACACGCTGGGGAACGCGCTCCGGAATTCAAGCCCCGAACCCCACTGCGGCGCGTGGTCCTACGCCCCGGTTCATGCGCTCATCCGCGAGCCATCGCCTCGCCGCCTTCCCTGCTCCGCATCGCATTCAGGGCCCGCCCTGCCCCATCCGTGCTCGCGCATTCGCGCGTCCGCACCCGCGCCGCGCACGGCGGCGCGGCGCAGGTCCGTGCTCAGAACATTTCGCGATGGATGCCCAGGGTGGTCAGCACCTTGCTCGAGATTTCCTCGATCGAGGTGTGGGTGGTGCTCAGGGTCGGGATGCGCTCGGCCCGGAACATCATCTCGGCCGCGGCGACCTCGCGCTTGCAGGTCTCGAACTGGGCGTAGCGCGAGTTCGGCCGTCGCTCCTGGCGAATCTGCTGCAGCCGGATCGGATCGATGGTCAGGCCGAACAGCTTGTTGCGGTAGGGCCGCAGGCGCGGCGGCAGGCGGTCGTGCTCGAGGTCTTCCTCGGTCAGCGGATAGTTGGCCGCGCGCACGCCGTAATGCAGCGCCAGATAAACGCAGGTCGGGGTCTTGCCGGCCCGGGATACCGCGACCAGGATCAGGTCGGCCTCGGCGTAGTCGACGCTGGCCCCGTCGTCGTGGGTCAGGGCGAAATTCATCGCGTTGATGCGGCGGTGGTAGGTCTCGAAGTCGGCGATGCCGTGGGCTTGGCCGACCCGGCGCTGGCGGGTCTCGTGCAGCTCGCGCTCCAGCGGTTCTATGAACGGCGCGAATACGTCCAGCATCAGGGCCCCGCTCTCGGCCAGGGCCGCGCCGACCTCCCCGTCCATGCAGGAATTGATCACCACCGGCCGCACCCCGTGGACCACCGCGGCCTCGCGGATCTTGGCCGCGGCGTCCTGGGCGCGCTCGACGCTGTCCACGAAAGCGATGCGATCGGTGACGAACCGGGTCTCGGTGAACTGGGTCAGCAAACTGTGACCGATGGTCTCGGCGGTGATGCCGGTACCGTCGGAAACGTAGAAAACCGGTCTTGTTCCTGCCATCGCCCACCCCGTCTCGAAGCTGCACCAATACGAAAAAGCCCGTCGGATCAAGCTTGTATGCACCCGACGCCCGGGCGATCATAGCCGCTTGGCCGCGCCCCTGACGTGTCCTCCCCCCTCGGAGATTGTGTGTCTTGAACGAGAACATCCTCTGGCTGCACGCGTTACGCCTCAACGATCTCGCCCGCGTAGGCGGCAAGAATTCTTCGCTCGGCGAGATGATCGGCAACCTCGCCAACCTCGGCGTATCGGTGCCAGGCGGCTACGCCACCACCTCGGAAGCCTTCAAGGCCTTCATCGCCCATAACAACCTGCACCAGCGCATCTTCGACAAGCTGGCGACGCTGGACGTGGAAGACGTGCCGGCGCTGAACGCCGCCGGCGCCGAGATCCGCGGCTGGGTCATCGAGTCGCCGCTGCAGGACGATCTCGACCAGGACATCCGCACCGCCTACCGCAAGCTCTGTAACGAGAACGGCGGCGGCGACGTCGCCGTCGCGGTGCGCTCCTCGGCCACCGCCGAAGACCTTCCCGACGCGTCCTTCGCCGGCCAGCAGGAAACCTTCCTGAACGTCACCGGCGAAGACGACGTGGTGCGCAAGGTCAAGGAAGTCTTCGCCAGCCTCTACAACGACCGCGCGATCGCTTATCGCGTGCACCACGGCTTCAAGCACGAGGACGTGTTCCTGTCGGCCGGCGTGCAGTTGATGGTGCGCTCCGACGTCGGCGCCTCCGGCGTGTTGTTCACCCTCGACACCGAGTCGGGCTTCCGCGACGTGGTCTTCATCACTTCCAGCTACGGCCTGGGCGAGATGGTGGTGCAAGGCGCGGTCAACCCCGACGAGTTCTACGTCTACAAGCCCACTCTGCAACAGGGCAAGCCGGCGATCCTGCGCCGCTCGGTCGGCGCCAAGCAGCTGCGCATGGTCTATTCCGACCAGCCCGGCGAGCGCGTGCGCACCGAGAACACCCCGGCCGAACTGCGCGCGACGTTCTCGATCAACGATGCCGACGTGCACGAGCTCGCCAAGCAGGCGCTGGTCATCGAAAAGCATTACGGCCGTCCGATGGACGTGGAGTGGGCGAAGGACGGCGTCAGCGGCAAGCTGTTCATCGTCCAGGCGCGTCCGGAGACGGTGAAGTCGCGCGGCAAGGCCACCCAGATCGAGCGCTACCAGCTCGAAAAGCGCGGCGAGATCATCACCGAAGGCCGCGCCATCGGCCAGAAGATCGGCAGCGGCGTGGCGCGCGTGGTGCGTAACCTCGACGACATGAGCCGCGTGCAGCCGGGCGACGTGCTCGTCGCCGACATGACCGACCCCGATTGGGAGCCGGTGATGAAGCGCGCCGCGGCGATCGTGACCAACCGCGGCGGCCGCACCTGCCACGCGGCGATCATCGCCCGCGAACTCGGCGTGCCGGCGGTCGTCGGCACCAGCAACGGCCTGGAGACGATCAAGGACGGCCAGGTCGTCACGGTCAGCTGCGCCGAAGGCGACACCGGTTTCATCTACGACGGCAGCTTGCCCTTCGAGCGGCACGTCGCCGACCTCGACAAGATGCCGCCGGCGCCGCTCAAGGTGATGATGAACGTCGCCAACCCGGAGCGCGCGTTCGATTTCGCGATGCTGCCGAACGCCGGCGTCGGTCTGGCGCGCCTGGAGATGATCATCGCCAGCCACATCGGCATCCATCCCAAGGCGCTGCTCGAATACGCCTCGCAGGACGCCGATACCAAGAAGAAGATCGACGCCAAGATCGCCGGCTACGGCAACGACCCGGTGCAGTTCTACGTCGACCGCCTGGCCGAAGGCATCGCCACCATCACCGCATCGTTCGCGCCGCATCCGGTGATCGTGCGCCTGTCGGACTTCAAGTCGAACGAATACGCCAACCTGATCGGCGGCACCCGCTACGAACCGCACGAAGAGAACCCGATGATCGGCTTCCGCGGCGCCAGCCGTTACGTCGATCCGAGCTTCTCCGACGCCTTCGCCCTGGAATGCCAGGCGGTGTTGAAGGTGCGCGAGGAAATGGGCCTGACCAACTGCTGGATCATGATCCCGTTCGTGCGCACCCTCGACGAGGGCCGCCGCGTGCTGGAAGTGCTCGAGAAGAACGGCCTGCGCAAGGGCGAGAATGGCCTGAAGATCATCATGATGTGCGAGGTGCCCTCGAACGCCTTGCTGGCCGACGAGTTCCTCGAGATCTTCGACGGCTTCTCGATCGGCTCCAACGACCTGACCCAGCTCAGCCTGGGCCTGGACCGCGACTCGGCGATCGTCGCCCACCTGTTCGACGAACGCGATCCGGCGGTCAAGAAGCTGCTGGCGATGGCGATCTCGGCGGCGCGCGCCAAGGGCAAGTACGTCGGCATCTGCGGCCAGGGCCCGAGCGATCACCCCGACCTGGCCGAATGGCTGATGGATCAGGGCATCGAGTCGGTATCGCTGAACCCGGACACCGTGGTCGACACTTGGCTGCGTCTGGCCAAGGCGAAAGCCAAGGCCCAGGCCTGAGCGCACGATGACGGAAAAGGACGCGGTGCAGGCGCTGGTCCCCAAGTCCCTGCTGGGGCTTGAGGCCGGCTTCGACATCGACAAGCTGCTCGCCTGGGCGCAGACCAAGGGCCTGGTCCTGATCAGCGCCCTGGCGATCCTGCTGATCGGCCTGTGGCTGGCCAAGTGGCTGTCGCGCGCGTTGGAGCGGGTCATGACCCGCGCCAACATGGAAGTCACCCTGCGTGGCTTCCTGCGCAACATCGCCTACGCGGCGATGATCGTGATCGTCGCGGTCGCGGCCCTGCAGCAGCTCGGCGTGCCGATGACCTCGGTGCTCGCCGTGCTCGGCGCCGCCGGCCTGGCCATCGGCCTGGCGCTGAAGGACTCGCTGTCCAACATCGCCTCGGGCGTGATGCTGATCGTGCTGCGCCCGTTCCGGGCCGGCGACCATGTCCAGGCCGCCGGCATCGAGGGCACGGTCGAACAGATCCGCGTGTTCCAGACCCGCCTGCGCACCATCGACAACCGCGTGATCGTGCTGCCGAACAGCCTGATCACCACCGCGGCGATCATCAACTTCACCGCCAACCCCAAGCGCCGCATCGACCTGACCGTCGGCGTGGGCTACGACGACGACCTCAAGGTCGCCAAGGAAACCCTGCTGGCCTTGGCCACCGCGCATCCGAACGTGCTGCAGGACCCGGCGCCGGAAGTGTTGGTGACGGCCCTGGCCGAGAGCAGCGTCAACCTGGAGCTGCGCTCCTGGGTCAAGACCGCGAACCTGATGCGGACCAAGAGCGACCTGGTCGAGGGCATCCGCAACGAGCTGATCGGCAAGGGCCTCAACATCCCCTACCCGCAGCGCGATCTGCACGTGTATCACCACGACGCCGACGGCCGCCCGCTGACCGAAGTGCTGACCAAGGCCATCGCCGACGACGGCGATGTGGCCCAGCCGGTGGTCAAGCCGAAGGCTTGACCGCAGCCGCTTCGCCGATCCCCGAGGCGGTGCCTTAGGGTAGGAGCGGCGTAAGCCGCGACCAACCGAAATGGTGTACGCAAGCGCCAGGAACCGAAGCCCCGATATCCGGGCCTGGACCGGCGGGCAGCGGACTTTCGGACGATGGCGTGGTATTCGGCCTCTTCGGTTGGTCGCGGCTTACGCCGCTCCTACAAAAGGCCGCGCGGTGTCAGGGCAGCCTCAGCCCAAGCCGCCCAACTTGCCCATCGCCGCGCGGTAATGCTTGAGCTCGGCGATCGAGTCCATGACGTCGCTCAGGGCGGTGTGTTTGCTGTCCTTGCTCAACCCGGCCAGCACGTCCGGGGCCCAGCGCCGCGCCAGCTCCTTGATCGTGCTGACGTCGAGGTTGCGATAGTGGAAGTACTTCTCCAGCCGCGGCATGCAACGGTGCAGGAAACGGCGGTCCTGGCAGATCGAATTGCCGCAGATCGGCGAGGTGTTCGGCGACACCCACTGGGCGAGGAATTCCAGGGTCCGGGTTTCGGCCTCTTCCATCGCCACGCCCTGTTCGAGCACGCGCTTCCACAGGCCGGACTTGCCGTGCTGATGGCGGTTCCACTCGTCCATCGCCTGCAGGCGTTCGAGCGGATGGGCGATGGCCAGTTCCGGCCCCTCGGCCAGGACCTGCAGCTGCGCATCGGTGACGACGGTGGCGATTTCCAGGATCGAATCGCGGTCGGTATCCAGCCCGGTCATCTCCAGATCGATCCAGATCAGCCGGTGCTCCTGCCCTGTCTTGTCGCTCATAGCCTCGCCGTCGTGCCCGTGTCGCGGCATGATAGCCCAGCCCCCTTCCCCGCTGCCGTACCGCAATGAGCCAGAACGCCGCCTCTTTCGCCCACTACGCGATCCTCACCGCGATGCTGGCCCCCGCGTTCTTCCTGACCGCGACCGCCTCGCTGCTGCTGTCGGCCAACAACCGCCTGGCGCGGGTGATCGACCGCGCCCGGGTCCTGCTGAAGGAACTGGCCGAGACCGAGGACGCCGAGGAGCGCGACCAGCTCGAACGCCACATCCTGCGCCAGAAGAAGCGCAGCAAGATCATCCTGCGCGGCAGCCAGTTGCTCTACACCGCGATCAGCTTCTTCGTCGGCACCAGCCTGAGCGTGGCCGGCGACGCCTTCCTCGGCTACCGGCTCGGCGCGGTGCCGACGATCCTCGCCGCGCTCGGGGTGCTGGCGATGTTCGCCGCCAGCCTGCTGCTCGCGCGCGAATCCTCGCTGGCGGTCGAGGCGGTCAACGAGGAAATGGACCACGGCCACATCACCGCGATGAAGCGCTGGTCCAAGCCGCGCGCATGAACCGCTGCGGCCCGGCTTGCGGCATCATCGGGTTTCGCGCGCATCGATCCTGGAGCCCGTCATGGCCGACCCTCTGCTGCAACTGAGCAGCCATTACACCGTGGTCTCGGCGATGATCACGCCGGCGTTCTTCCTGACCGCCACCGCCTCGCTGCTGGTGTCCTCGAACAACCGCCTGGCGCGCGTGGTCGACCGCATGCGCCAGCAACTGAACCAGCTCGAAGACACCGTCGACGAGCAGGCCCGCGATTATCTGGAAGCGCGCATCATCCTGCACCGCCGACGCGTGCGCCTGATCCTGATCTGCCTGCAGTTGCTGTACGGCGCCATGACCGCCTTCGTCGCCACCAGCCTGGCGATCGGCATCGACCAGTTCACCGACTACCGGCTGCGCGGCGTGCCGACCGGCCTGGCGATGTGCGGCGTGCTATTGGTACTCGCCGCGTCGATCAACATGGGCCGGGAAGCGCGCATGAGCGTGAGCATGCTCGATGCCGAAGTGAAGCGCGAATTCGACCGCGACAACGGGCGCCAGAAGCGGCGCTGATGCGCGACGACACGCGTTGAGAGCGAAGGCCTCGCACAAGTCGGCGTTTACCCGGCCCGCGCCAGAAACTCGCTGGATGCGAGCTACGCCCCTGCGATCGGCTTGCCGCGCTTGCGGCGGAAATACGCGGTCAGACGCGCGCCGGCCTCTTCGCCGAGCACCCCGCCGCGCACCTCGATGCGATGGTTGTGGCGCGGATCGGTCAACAGGTCGAACACGCTGCCGGCCGCGCCGGTCTTGGGGTCGCCGGCGCCGAACACCACGCGCGCAACGCGCGCATGCACCATCGCCATCGCGCACATCGCGCAAGGCTCCAGGGTCACGTACAGGGTCGTGCCGATCAGACGGTGATTGGCGAGCCGCCGGCCGCCTTCGCGCAGGGCGACGATCTCGGCGTGCGCGCTGGGGTCGTGGCTGCCGATGTTGCGGTTCCAGCCCTCTCCGAGCACCTCGCCGCCGGCCGAGACCAACACCGCCCCGACCGGGATTTCGTCGTCTTCGCGTTCGGCGCGTTCGGCCAGCGCCAGCGCATGCCGCATCCAGCGTTCGTCGATGTCGGCCAGCTCGCTCACTCGGCGCGGGTCCCGCTCGTGGAAAGCGGCGATTATCGCCGACGCGCGGCGGCGGCGCACCGGCCGTGCCGGTGCGCCTGCGTGCGGGGTCGCTGCGGCTCAGATCGAGCCGGCGGCGAGGAAGTCCGGCTTGCGCAGGGCCACGCCCTGGTGACGCAGGATCCCGTAGGCGGTGGTCAGGTGGAAATAGAAGTTCGGCAGCACGAAGAAGCGGATGTAGTCGGCGGCGACGAACTTGAGCTCCGGTGCGTTGGGCGGACGGATCACGATCTCGCGCTGCTCCTGGCCCTCGATGCTCTCGCGCGGCACGCTGCGTACGAACTCCTGGGTGCGGGCGATACGCTCGCGCAGCTCGTCCAGGGTGGTTTCGGTATCGGGGAAGCTCGGCGGCGCGATGCCGCCCAGGCGCGCGGCGCCGAACTTGGCCGCATCGCTGGCCGCCTGCACCTGGCGGGTCAGCGTGTACATGTCGGGGGCGAGACGGCCGCCCAGCAACTGCCCGACCTCGATGCCCTGCTCCTGCGCATGCGCCGCACCCTTGTCGAGCAAGTGCGAGAGCGTGTCGAGACCGCGCAACAGGCTCGGTACCGAGATGTCGTACAAGGATAGATTCATGGGGATTCTCTGGGTGGCGTGGTGGCGAACGCGCCGCCGTCGGACGGCGCGCCGGTGAGCTGCTTGCGGATGGATCGGAACCGACTGCACGGCGCCAGCTCGCGCCACATAAGCGGTGGCGATCCCCGGCCGGAAGCTTAATGTAGCGACCGCTAAGGAATGCGAGCGGGATTCTGGCCGCTTGCCCCGGCCGGGTCAACGATTTTATTATCGATCGCTATGGAAATACCCGTTGCGAAACCCGAGCCCCTCGCCGAGGCCTCGGACAGCTGCAAGCAAGCGCCCCGCCCACGCGGCCGGCCGCGGGTGTTCGACCGCGAGCAGGCCTTGGAAACGGCGATGCGCTTGTTCTGGTGCCAGGGTTACGAAGCGACGTCGCTGAGCGAGCTCACCGCCGCGATGGGCATCGCCGCCCCCAGCCTGTACGCCGCGTTCGGCAGCAAGGAGCAATTGTTCCGCGCCGCCATCGCCCGCTACATCGACGGCTACCGCTGCAACGGCGGAAGCGTGCTCGCCGACGAAAGCATGAGCACACGCCAGGCCTTCGAGGCCTTCTTCGAGGCGATCGGGCAGAGTTTCGTCGAGTCCGAACAGCGCTCCGGCTGCATGTTGATCGCGGCCGAGGCCGGCGGCCTGCCGGCCGAACTGCGCGAAGAGCTCGCGCGCTATCGCAGCGCGCTCGAGAGCCAATTCCTGCTGCGCATCGAACGCGGTATGCGCGTGGGCGACTTGCCGGCCGATACCGATGCGGCAGCGTTGGCCAAGTTCCTCACCGCCCTGACCCAGGGCCTGTCGATCCAGGCACGCGACGGTGCGACGACGGCGCAGCTGGCGCAGGTCGTGCGCATCGCGATGCGCGCCTGGCCCTCAGCCTGAAGCAAGCGCGCTGGCGCGCTCAGTGCGCACCGAGCGATCGCGGCGAGGCCACGATTGGCTTCGCGGTCTTTCTGGGTGTCGCCACGGGGTGTTTCCGGTAAAGCGCGTCGCAGCGGGCCCGTTCCAGCTCGATCGCATGTTCGCTGCGCGCCGCATCCGATTCGGTCCGCGCAGACGCGGCCGCGATCAGATGCGGCAAGGCCAGCAAGGCCGCCACCACCGGCAGATATCTCGACATCGAACCTCTCCTTATCAAGGTCGTTCCTCATGCAGGTCGGCCACGGCGGTTGCCTGGATCGGCCGGCACTGAAGAAACGACGAGTCGAGCACTCCAAAATCGACAGCGATCACGCGCAAACGCGAAAGGCGGCTCGACGTACCCGGCTTCTGCGCGCAAACGGATGCCCGTGAGCCGCCCGAATCGGGGCCCCGGGACACATCGTCATGCGGCGAAACTACGCCCCATTCCGGACTGGCTTTGTCCTAAATCGAAGACGCCACTGCGGCGATGTCATGATCCGAGACGCAGTTATCCATCGGACGTGACTGGGTGTCGCAGGCACTCGGCGGCGCCGGCGAGTGCGCCGGGCTCGGCTCTGGGATCTGTGGTGGGGAGCTTCGCTTGCCGAGGCCGGCATCGGCTGCGAACAGCGGCCAAAGCCGCGGTCCTCGTGGATCGAAGGAAGGGGCGGTGAACCCGCCCCTTCCCTGTGCCGGAATCAGCAGCCCGGCGTGCAGATCGCCCAGCAACGCGAATCCGGATCGTCCGGGTCGCAGCTGCTGCAGCAGGGCCGCGCGAACGCGCTGAGGCTGACACTGAGACCCAAGCCGAACGCGAAGCAGGCCAGCAATACCTTGGTACGGGACTTCCTATTCATCGCCTTCTCCTATGGTGATGGGACGACCGGAGCTCTCCTTCCCCGCCGTCTCGGACGCCGACGGCGGATGCCGTCCAGCGCGGGTTCGCCGCGACTCCTTCCGCAGCCAATCGGTCCCGCGATGCGGCGTTTCGCCGTCGCGAGCTCGTATTTCGCAGTGCTTGCTCGCCTCGCTCCTCGACGGAGCGAGCGCGCACCAACGGCGGCACGCGCTTCGTCGCAACAGTCTTCAAGCCCTGAGCAGGCGGATGACGCTCATGCGCATCGGTCGTGCAGACCGGCGATGTCGAAGATTCAATGGCGGACAGACCAGCTGCGGGCCCGGTCGGCGCCGGCGCCCGAAAACAGGAACATGGCGGTTCGCGGCGGCGCGACGACCACCCCGGCCGCGCGTCGGCTTCGCGAAACACGACGGTAATGAGGCAGCCCATCCAAGCGGGTGCGGACATCCTTGTGTCCCCTGGCGGCCCGGGCCGATACCCGGATGCCGTTCGCACCCTAGCGGCGTCAGGCCCGCGGAAACGCGTTGCGAATCACACAACCGCACTCGGGAATGGGCGCGGGCTGCCTGCCCCGACGCCAGCGTCGGAAGGCAGCACTATCAAAGCTTGGGTTGATGCGTCGCCGATAGGATGGCTCGCGCTCGGACAGCCGCTTAGAAACCGAACGGCAGGCGCCGGCACGATGCTTCGCTGCCGCTCTCTTCGAGACGCTCTTGGGAGTAAACAGGTTGGGAGTAAACAGGAAGATGCGCGAACTGCGGCCAACGCCACCCGTTCCTGCAAGAGTCGACTCGGCTTTACCCAGCCGGCGCGGACGTGGCCCGCGCATGCCTCGACCGATAAGACCGCGTCGGGACCTTGCCGCGCTTGCGGCAAGACCCCGGTCGTCGGGGCGACGGCCCCGACGGACTCAGCGACGACTCATTCCCACTCGATCGTCGCCGGCGGCTTGCCGCTGATGTCGTAGACCACGCGCGAGACGCCGCGCAGTTCGTTGATGATGCGGTTGGAGACCGTGCCGAGGAAATCGTACGGCAGGTGCGCCCAATGCGCGGTCATGAAGTCGATGGTCTCGACCGCGCGCAGCGCGATCACCCACTCGTAGGCGCGCGCGTCGCCGACCACGCCGACCGATTTCACCGGCAGGAACACCGCGAAGGCCTGGCTGGTCTTGTCGTACAGGCCGGCCTTGCGCAGTTCGTCGATGAAAATGTGGTCGGCCTTGGCCAGCAGATCGGCGTATTCGCGCTTCACTTCGCCGAGGATGCGCACGCCCAGGCCCGGGCCCGGGAACGGATGGCGATAGACCATCTCGCGCGGCAGGCCGAGTTCGACGCCGAGGCGGCGCACTTCGTCCTTGAACAGCTCGCGCAGCGGCTCGACCAGGCCGAGCTTCATGTGCTCGGGCAGGCCGCCGACGTTGTGATGGCTCTTGATGACGTGGGCCTTGCCGGTCTTGCTGCCGGCCGACTCGATCACGTCGGGGTAGATCGTGCCCTGCGCCAGCCACTTGGCATTGGCGAGCTTGTTCGACTCTTCGTCGAAGATGTCGACGAACAGGTTGCCGATGATCTTGCGCTTGGCTTCCGGGTCGCTGACGCCGGCGAGCTTGTCGAAGTAGCGGTCGGCGGCGTTGACGCGCACGACCTTGACGCCCATGTGCTCGGCGAACATCGCCATGACCTGGTCGCCTTCGTTGTAGCGCAGCAGGCCGGTGTCGACGAAGACGCAGGTCAGCTGGTCGCCGATCGCCTTGTGCAACAGTGCGGCCACGACCGAGGAATCGACACCGCCGGACAGGCCGAGGATGACCTCGTCGCTGCCGACCAGGGCGCGCACGCGCTCGATCTGGTCTTCGATGATGTGCGCGGCCGTCCACAGGGTCTGGCAGCCGCAGATGTCGACCACGAAGCGGCGCAGCAGGGTCTGGCCCTGCTTGGTGTGGGTAACCTCGGGATGGAACTGCACGCCGTACCAGCGGCGCGCGTCGTCGGCGAAGGCGGCGACCGGGATGCGGTCGGTCTTGGCGGTGACGGTAAAGCCGTCCGGGGCCTTGGAGACGTGGTCGCCGTGGCTCATCCACACATCCAGGCGCGGCGGCGAACCCGGGTGATCCTTCAGGCCGTCGAACAAACGGCAGTGCGCGACCAGCGACACTTCGGCATGGCCGAATTCGCGTTGGTCGGCGGCCTCGGTGTCGCCGCCGAGCTGCTTGGCCATGGTCTGCATGCCGTAGCAGATGCCGAGGATCGGCAGACCGGCGTCGAAGACCTGCTGCGGCGCGCGCGGCGAGCCGTGCTCGGTGGTCGATTCGGGGCCGCCGGAAAGAATGATGCCCTTGGCGCCGTACGCGGCGATTTCGGCCGGATCGTGGTCCCAGGCCCAGATTTCGCAGTACACGCCGAGTTCGCGGATGCGGCGGGCGATCAGCTGGGTGTACTGCGCGCCGAAGTCGAGGATCAGGATCTTGTCGCTATGGATGTCGGTCATGGTGCCGGGATTCGGGAGGGGGGATTCGGGATTCGGTTAAAGCCAAAGCGAAGCGGCGGCGATACGAGCGGATTACGACAAATCCCTAATCCCTACTCCCGAATCCCGCGCGCCGGCATCAGCCGGCGCGATAGTTCGGCGGTTCCTTGGTGATCTGCACATCGTGGACGTGGCTTTCGCGCGCACCGGCGTTGGTGATGCGCACGAAGCTGGGCTTCTTGCGCATGTCCTCGATGGTCGCGCAGCCGACGTAACCCATGGTCGCGCGCAGACCGCCGGCCAACTGGTGCACCACGCCGTGCAGCGGGCCGCGGTACGGCACGCGGCCTTCGATGCCTTCGGGCACGAGCTTGTCGGCGTCGGAAGCGTCCTGGAAATAGCGGTCCTTGGAGCCCTGCTCCATCGCGCCGAGGCTGCCCATGCCGCGATAGCTCTTGTAGCTGCGGCCCTGGAACAGTTCGATATCGCCCGGGGCTTCTTCGGTGCCGGCGAACAGGCCGCCGACCATCACCGTGGAGGCGCCGGCGACCAGCGCCTTGCCGATGTCGCCCGAATAGCGGATGCCGCCGTCGGCGATCAGCGGGATGCGGTCCTGCAGGGCCTCGGCGACCATCGCCACCGCGGTGACCTGGGGCACGCCGACGCCGGCGACCACGCGCGTGGTGCAGATCGAACCGGGGCCGACGCCGACCTTGACCGCGTCCGCGCCGTGATCCATCAGCGCCAATGCGGCGTCGCCGGTGACGATGTTGCCGCCGATGACCTGCAACTGCGGGAATCGGGTCTTGACCCACTTGACCCGGTCGAGCACGCCCTGCGAATGGCCATGGGCGGTATCGACCACGACCACGTCGACGCCGGCCGCGGCCAGGGCTTCGACGCGCGCTTCGGTGTCGCCGCCGACGCCGACCGCCGCGCCGACCAGCAGCCGTTCGGCGCTGTCCTTGGCGGCGTTGGGGTTGTCGGTCTTCTTCTGGATGTCCTTGACCGTGATCAGGCCGCGCAGCTCGAAGCCGTCGTTGACCACCAGGATCTTCTCGATGCGGTGACGGTGCAGCAGTTGCAGCACTTCGTCGTCGCTGGCGCCTTCCTGCACCGTGATCAAGCGGTCGCGCTTGGTCATGATGTGGCGCACCGGGTCGTCGAGCTTGGTCTCGAATCGCATGTCGCGGCTGGTGACGATGCCGACCAACTGGCCGCCGTCGACCACCGGCACGCCGGAGATGTTGCGCGCACGGGTCAGCTTGAGCACTTCGCCGATGGTCGTTTCCGGACCGACGGTGAACGGCTCGCGGATCACCCCAGCCTCGAACTTCTTGACCTGGGCGACCTGCGCGGCCTGCGCTTCCAGGCTCATGTTCTTGTGGATGATGCTGATGCCGCCGAGCTGGGCCAACGCGATCGCGAGGCGGGCCTCGCTGACGGTGTCCATCGCCGCCGACAGGATCGGCAGGCGGATCGACAGGTCGCGGGTCAGGCGGGTCGAGAGGTTTACGTCCTTAGGCAGGACGATCGAATGCGCGGGGACGAGGGACACATCGTCGTAAGTAAGCGCTTCAGCCTGGATGCGCAGCATGGGCGGGCCCGGGAGGATGAAGCGCGCCATTCTAACCCGAAACACCCCCTGCCTGCCCGCTGCGCCAGCAGAAAGAGGCGTTCTGCGGGTGGGGGGAAGGTGGCCATTAAGCCTCGCTTGAGACCGGGCGAGGCGGTCTGCAACCGTCATTCCCGCGCAGGCGGAATCCAGGGCTCTCGAGCAAGAACCACTAAGGTCCGGCCGTTTCGACTGCAGGCCTCCGGAAACCGCCAGCTGAAGTCTCTGGATTCCCGCCTTCGTGGGAATGACGCCTTGGAGTGGAGCTCCGGCCCGTCCGGTGCCTGCGAAGCAGTGCCTTCAACCGACCTTATCGGCGGCCTCGGCCGCTTCCAGGGTGTTCTGCATCAGGGTCGCGACCGTCATCGGCCCGACCCCGCCCGGCACCGGGGTGATCCAGCTGGCGCGCTGGGCCGCGGCATCGAAGCCGACGTCGCCGACCAGGCGGCCGTCGTCGAGCCGGTTGATGCCTACGTCGATGACCACCGCGCCCGGCTTGACCCATTCGCCCGGGATCAGCTGCGGACGCCCGACCGCGACCACCAGGATGTCGGCGCCGCGCACCGAGGCCTCCAGGACCTGCGGCGGGGTGAATTTGTGGCAGCTGGTGACGGTGCAGCCGGCGATCATCAGCTCCAGCGCCATCGGCCGGCCGACATGATTGCTGACCCCGACGATGGTCGCGCTCTGCCCGCGCACCGGGCGGTCGGTATAGCCCAGCAAGGTGGTGATGCCGCGCGGCGTGCACGGGCGCAGGCCGAACTGGCGCAGGACCAGGTGGCCGACGTTTTCCGGGTGGAAGCCGTCGACGTCCTTGCGCGGGTCGATGCGGTGGATCAATGCGGTGGCGTCGCGGCGGTCCGGCAGCGGCAGCTGGACCAGGATGCCGTGGACCTCGGGATCGGCGTTCAAACGGTCGATCAGGGCCAGCAACTGCTCGTCGCTGGTATCGGCCGGCAGGTCGTAGTCGATCGCGCGGATCCCGACCTTCTGCGCGGCGCGGCGCTTATTGCGCACGTAGACGCTGGACGCCGGGTCGTTGCCGACCAGCACCACTGCCAGACCCGGCCGCGACTGGCCCGCGACGATGCGCGCATCGACCTGGGCCTTGAGATTGTCGAGCAGATCCTCGGCGATGCGCTTGCCGTCGAGGATGCGGGCCGGATGCGCCGAATGGGGTGTGGACGTCATGCGAGGTCGGATGCGCTGCGGTAGAGTCGAGGCCGCGCATTATCCCCTATTCCCACCCGCGTTTTTTGCCGGGTCACCGCGAGCGCCGCCATGAGCCACACCCTGCCCCCCGACCATCCCCCTCAGGACCACGAAACCCTGGCGATCGAGGCGGCCGCCTTCCGGCGCCTGATCGCCCACCTGATGCACGAGCGCAGCGACGTGCAGAACATCGACCTGATGATCCTGGCCGGCTTCTGCCGCAACTGCCTGGCCGACTGGTACCGCGAAGCCGCCGACGCGCGCGGCATCGCCATGAGCAAGGACGAAGCCCGCGAGGCCGTGTACGGCATGCCGTTCGCGCAGTGGAAGGCCCAGCATCAGAAGGACACCACCCCGGAGCAGTTGGCCGCATTCGAGGCCGCGCAGAAGCAGCACGGCTGATCCCGATCGGCGGCTCCGGGCCGCCGGCTTGGGCGGCGTTGCCTTTAGGGGTAGGAGCGGCGCAAGCCGCGACCAAACGAAGCGACGAACGCAAGCGCAATGACCGGGGCCGAGACTTTCCGGCTCCGCACTGCGCAGCAGGGCTTCGGACAGCGACGTGGCATTAAACCTCTTCGTTTGGTCGCGGCTTGCGCCGCGCCTACCCAAGAGCGGCGTCGTCGTTGCAGTTGCAGTTGCAGTTGCAGTTGCAGAGATTTTGATCTGCTTTGCCGCTTTACCGGTCCAATGGAGACCCGGAGGGCGGCGCACAGGACGTGCGCCGTTTTTCGATAAGACAGGGACGTCTTATCGAAAAATCCCGGCGCCGGCATCGCACTCGTGGCCTGTGCCCTTGCAAGGAGAGCCCTTTTCTTTGGTTACTTTTCTTTTGGGCCAGCAAAAGAAAGTAACCCGGCCGCGTAGCGGACGGAAGCTCTGCACTTGCTTGTGGCTTTCATACAAGCAAGATCAAACGATAAAAGCTTCCGCCACTAAAGCGGCGGGTAACTTTCTTTTGTCTAAAGCAACAAAAGAAAGTCACCAAAGAAAAATGCTTTTGCTTTGAATCACAAGCCCGCGCGAGCGGTGCATACGCGGGGCTTTTTCATACGGGACATCCCTGTCCCGATGAAAAACGGCGCGCATCCTTGCGCGCCGCCCTCCGGGTCTTCTATCGCCTTCGCTAGTGCGAAGCTGCGCACAGCAACAGCAACAGCCAAGGCCGTGACAAAGAAATAGACCGCGCCGACTTGGAGCCCCGCGGTCGCGGCTCACGCCGCTCCTATAGGGGCATTGGCGCTTATTGCTGCTGCGGCCGCACCCCGGGCGCATTCGGATTCGGGCAACGCGGCACGCCCGAGCCCACCACGCATTGCACGCAGCAGCCCTGCGGGGTCGACGCCGGCGGCGCCATCTGCGGGGCATACAAGGGAATCGCAGGCGCGAGCTGGGCCAGCGAGGCCTCGGGCTTGAGCTTCAGCAGTGCCGCCCAGTCCAACTTGTTCATGTCGCAGGCCGAAGCCGTGTCGGGCGAACACTCGACCTGGGTCTCGCTGCGACGCGGCAAGGGCCAGAATTCGCCGTTGCGGTTGACCGCCATGATCCGCATCGTCGCGCCCTGCTGGACGTTGCCGCCGATCAGATAGGCCTTGCCGTCGTTGTTGGGATTGACCGCAACGACGATGTCGCAATGCATGTTGAGCGCGCCGCTGGCGCCATCGAGCGCGGCAACCAGGCCTTCGTAGCCGTAGACGCGGTTGCCCGAACGCACCGCGCACAGCAGGTCGCCCGCTGCCGGGCGCGCGGTGCTCGGGTCCAGGTATTGGAACGGACTCTGGTCGGGCGTGCGGTAGGCATCGCGGACATAGTCGTAATGGCTGGCCGACGGCCGGAACCCCGGGACCGCGGCTTTCATCATCACGTAAGACACGAACGCCGCCGACCAGGGGTTGTCGACCAGGAAGGCGCGGCAGGCGACCGCCGGATAGCTGCCGCCGTAGGGATCGCTGCATTGGTTGGCGCCGGCGAAACCGGCCATGCGCTGCAGCAGGCCGGTATCGCGCCAGTAACTGACGGTGCGGCGCCAGGTCTCGGTGGCGCCGTCCTCGAGCCGGCTGGTCTCGGCTTCGCTGAGGGTCGCGCTGGCCAGCCGCCCCTGCACGTCGATGAAGGGGCGGAACCACTGCAGGTTCTCGGTGCAGGCGGCCGCGGCGATGCGGGTCGCCGCATCCGGCGCCGCGGTCTGCCCGCGCAATGCCGGACAGGCATCGGCGGCGACGGCGGCGCCCGCCGACAGCCACAGACAGGCGAACACGAGCGAACGGAACATCGGCACTTCTCCAAGGCGGTGCCGTGCGGCACGGCGAAACGACGGTACGGTCCGTCGAACGACGACGCCGCGTGGGGTGGCGGCATGATCGATCAATCGGCCGCCCTTGCCCAGCCTATGGATCGTCTGTGCAAGTCGTGTGATAGCGGCAGCGCTGGCGAGAAACCGACGCCGCGGGTTATCGTCCTCCGGATCGCACCGCGCGCGCGCAATCCAACGCCCGCGCTCCCTTGCCCGCCTTGGAAGGCTCCGCATCGATGGCTCGTAATCCGCGTCTGCTCCAGTCCTTCACCATGCTCGCCGGCGTCGCCGCGGCCGGTTATCTCAGCGTCTGCGGCTGGCTCTACTTCAAGCAGCGCGATTTGCTGTATTTCCCGCAGAACACGCGCCTGGGCGCGGCGATGACCGACTACACGGTCAAGCACGGCAGCGTCGTGCTGCGCGGTTGGCGGCTTAATTCCGGTCAGGGCAAGGCGCTGATCTATTTCGGCGGCAACGCCGAACGCATCGAGAACATGCGCGAGTCCCTGGCGCAGTGGTTTCCCGACCGCACCATTTACCTGATCTCGTACCGCGGTTTCGGCGCCAGCGACGGCCGCCCCGAGGAATCGGCGCTGTTCGCCGATGCGCTGGCGGTGTTCGATCAGGTCGCGCGCGAACACCCGGGGCAGCCGGTCGCCATCGTCGGCCGCAGTCTCGGCAGCGGCGTCGCCAGCTACGTGGCCGGCCATCGCCCGGTCGAACGCCTGGCGCTGGTGACGCCGTTCGACAGCCTGCGCGAGACCGCGCAGGCGCACTACCGCTGGCTGCCGACGCGTTGGCTGGTCAAGGACCGCTACGACTCGGTGACCCACCTGCGCAGCTATTTCGGCCCGGTCCTGGTGGTGCGCGCGACCGCCGACGACGTGATTCCGGCGCCGAACACCCAACGCCTGATCCATTCGCTGCAGACCCGGCCGCAAGGCGTCGACGTGGTGCAACTGGAAGGCGCCGATCACCACAACATCGGCACCTACCCGGCCTACGGCGACTCGCTGCGCGAGTTCATGGACTGAGGACGCGGCCATGCAGCGACGCGCCATTCACCCGACCGCGGTCTCGTACGCACAGGCGTACGAGATCGGCGACTTCAAGCGGATGCTGTTCGTCAGCGGCCAGATTCCGCAAAGCGACGACGGCGCGCTCGCAGACGATTTCGACGGCCAATGCCGCCAGGCCTGGGCCAATGTCGCGCGCCAATTGGCGGCTGCCGGCATGGACTACAGCCATCTGGTCAAGGTCACGACCTTTCTGACCGATCGCCGCCATCGCCAACGCAACTACGAGATTCGCCACGAGCTGCTCGGCGAACATTCGCCGGCGCTGACCGTGATCATCACCGGTCTGTACGAAGAAGGCTGGCTGGTCGAGATCGAGGCGATCGCAGCCGACTGAGCCTTACGGCATCCGGCACAGATCGCCGAAGGCCCGTACCAGCGCGGTGCGGTGCAAGGCATCCAGTCGATGACGCCGCGCCGCCAGCCGCTGCGCGCGGTCGGCGCGCACCACGCAGCCCTCGCCTTGCGCTTCGCGCACGGCCGGTGCGAGCGTATCCAACAGCTCGACGTTGATACGGTCCAGGCGCTCGCGCACCGGTCCCAGGTCGACCGCGGCGGACGCTCGACGCACGAAACGGGGCTCGGCCAGCAAGCGGTACTGGATCAGTTTGTTGGCTTCCATCTGCGCCTTGAAGAACGCCGTGGCCTGGGCCTGGGTCAGGCCATGCGCGGCGGCTTGCGCGCCGAGGCGTTCGAGTTGCTCGCTCTCGCGTGCGGCGTCCTCGACCGGCTTGCCGGACTGGCGCTTGCTCGCCGCCACCGTATCGGCGAGCAGCAGGCGTTGGGCGCTGAGCTCGGCCAAGCGGGTCAAGGCCGGCAGGGTCGGTTGCTTCGCGCCGACGGCGCCCGAACACGCCGCCAGGACCAGGGCGATCGCGGCGAGCTCAGTGCGCACTGCAAAACGCCTGATAGTCGATGTAACCCGGGAACTCGCGACCCGCCGCGCACACCGGACAGTCCGGGTCGGGCGCCAGCCGGGTTTCGCGGAAGCGCATGCCCAGGGCGTCGAAATGCAGCAGGCGCCCGGCCAGGGATTCGCCCAGCCCGAGGATCAACTTGATGACTTCGGTGGCCTGGACCAGCCCGACCACGCCCGGCAACACGCCGAGCACGCCGGCCTCGGCGCAGTTCGGCGCCGCTTCCGGCGGCGGCGGCTCGGGGAACAGGCAGCGATAACAGGGACGCACGCCGCGCCGACGGCCGGCGTCGAACACGCTGACCTGCCCTTCGAAGCGATGGATCGCGCCGTAGACCAGAGGCTTGGCCAGTTTCACGCAGGCATCGTTGAGCAGATAGCGCACCGGAAAATTGTCGGCGCCGTCGAAGACCACGTCGGCCCCCTCGATCAGCCGCTCGACGTTGTCGGCGCCGATGCGCTCGGCGAAAGTTTCCACGCGTACGCGCGGGTTCAAGGCCGCCAGCGCGATCCGCGCCGATTCGACCTTGGACACGCCGATGCGGTCCTCGGTGTGCAGGATCTGCCGCTGCAAGTTGCTGCGATCGACCACGTCGTCGTCGGCGAGCACCAGGGTGCCGATGCCGGCCGCGGCGAGATAGAACGCCGCCGGCGAGCCGAGGCCGCCGGCGCCGACCATCGCCACGCGCGCGGCCTGCAGCTTGCGCTGCCCGGCCTCGCCGACTTCGGGCAAGCGCAGATGGCGCGAATAGCGGTCGTAGAAATCGCGCTCTTCGTCGGACTGCTCCAGCACCGCGAGCGGCAAGCGCTCGGCGATCCATCGCGAAGTGCCGCCCTCGACCGAGGCCACGCGCGCATAGCCGGCTTCGATCAAGGTTTGCGCGGCGCGCAACGAACGCGCGCCGGATTGGCAGATCAGCAGGATCTCGGTGTCGCGGTCGGGCAAGAACGCCGTGGGCTCGGATTCGAGCGCGTCCTTGGCGATACCGCGCGCGTGTTCGGCCTGGCCGCCGGCACGTTCGTGGGCCTCGCGCACGTCGATCAGGACCGCGCCGGCCTGTTGCCGCCGGCGCGCCTGCGCCGGGGAAATCTGTTCGATGCTCATGCGCGGATTATCCGCTTTCGGATGCTCGCGCGCAGGCGGATCGGTCGCGCCTGCGGCGATGCTGTGTTGCGCCGGCCGTCAGTACGGCAGGACCTCCATCACCGCCCCCTCGGCCAGCGCCTGCGGCCCTTCCGCCACCACCATCAGGGCATCGGAATCGGCCGCGGCGCGCAAACGGTGCGAACCGGTGGCCGGGTTCGGGTCGACCCGCAGCACGCCCTGGTCGTCGCTGAACAACCGCGCGCGGATGAATTCGCGGCGCGGATGGGTCTTGTCGATCGAGCCGACCAGGCGCGCGCGGAAACGCGGGCGCGCCTCGCTGCGGCCTTGCAGGCCGTCGATGAGGGCACGGCCGAAGGTCATGTAGGTCGCCATCACCGAGACCGGGTTGCCGGGCAGCCCCAGCATGCGCGCCTGGTCCATGCTGCCGAACAGCAGCGGCATGCCCGGGCGCATCTTCACCTTCCACAGGTGGATGCGGCCGAACTCGCGCAGCACCGCCGGGATATGGTCCTTTTCGCCGGCCGACACCGCGCCGCAGGTGAACACCAGATCGAAGGCGCAGGCGGCATCGCGCAGGGCGATCTCGACCTGTTTCGGGTCGTCGGGCAGGCGCGGCCACGCAGTCGGCTCCAGGCCGTCGGCGCGCAACAGCCCCATCAACAGATCGCGGTTGCTGTCGTAGATCTGCCCCGGCTGCAGGCTCATGCCGGGCTCGACCAGCTCATCGCCGCTGGTGAACACCGCCACGGTCGGCTTGCGCCGCACCCGCAACGAGGACAGGCCGAGCGAGGCCGCCAGCGACACCCGCGCCGGAGTCAGCAATTGTCCAGCGTGCAGGACGCGTTCGCCTTCGCGCACGTCTTCGCCGGCGTAGCGCACGTTCTGGCCCAGCGCGACGCGCGGCACGCTCACCCGCTCGCCGTCGACGACGACGTTCTCCTTGATCGCGACCGTATCGGCGCCGGCCGGCAGCGGCGCGCCGGTGGTGATGCGCAGGCATTCGCCGGCGCCGAGCGACCAAGCGCCGTCGAGGCCGGCGAACTGCTCGCCGATCAACCTCAGTACGGTCTGCTCGCCGGTCAGGTCGGCATGGCGAAAGGCGAAGCCGTCCATCGCGCTGTTGTCGAACGGCGGCAAGGACAGCGGCGCATCGACGTCGCTGGCGAGCACGCGTCCGTGGCAACGCGACAAAGCCAAGGTTTCGGTTTCGAGCCGGTGCGCGGCGGCGACTTCGGCGACGATCGCCATCGCCTCGTCGAACAACAGGCCGCTCGGGAAATCGCTCATGGGGTATCGCTCGCAGGGAGGGGCGGATCAGCGGCCCGGCGCGTCGTCGGCGACGAAACCGTGGGCAAGCAGATCCTCGGGGCTGTTGAGGTTGCCGAAGCGTAGGCCATCCAGGCGCAGCGCCGCCATGCCGAGTCCGGCCTGCAACTCGCGCACCGCCAGGCGCCGTTGCGCGAAGGCCTGGGCCAAGGCCGTGCGCAGGGCCGCTACAGGCCACAAGGCGAACAAGGGCTGCACGCCATCGTCGTCGACCGCATAGGCGCCCTGCCCGTCCTGCGCTTCGATCAGCGCCGGCAACAGTCGCCCGTCGAGCGCGACCGCATCGACCGGCAGCGTGAACAACCAGGGCGTGGTACAGGCCGCGGCCAGGGCCGCGAGGCCGCCGAGCGGCCCGAGGTCGGGCGTGGAATCGCTCACCGCCTGCAAGCCATGGCCCCGATAGCGCGCGAGGTCGCGATTGGCGCTGACCCACACCTGTGCGGCCTGCTCTCGATACACACGCGCCAGGCGCAGCACCTGCGCTTCGCCGTCGCGGCGAAGCCAGGCCTTGTCGATACCGCCCAGGCGCGAGGCGCGGCCGCCAGCGAGGATACCCAGGCTGAGGTCGGCGCGTATGCACTGCATGGCCTCTCCTCGCGTGTCCTGGGCGCTCTCGCCGGCTGTGGACTTACTTGCCGCGCTTGACGTGACGGATCAGGCGCTTCTTCTTCGCCACCTGGCGTTCGGTCAGCACGTTCTTCTTGCCTTCGTAAGGATTGCTGCTGTCCTTGAAGACGAAGCGGATCGGCGTGCCGACCAGCTTGAAGCGCTTGCGGAAGAAGTTTTCCAGATAGCGCTTGTAGGTATCGCCGAGCGTGCGCAGGCGCGTGCCGTGGACGACGAAGGTCGGCGGATTGAGGCCAGCTGGATGGGCGAAGCGCAGCTTGGCCACGTGCCCGCGCACCACCGGCGGCGGGTTGGTCTCGTAGGCCACTTCCATGGCCTTGGTGACTTCGCTGGTGCCGATTTCGGTGGTCGCCGAGGCGTGCGCGCGATGGATCGCGCTGAACAGCTCGCGCAGGCCGGAACCGTGCTTGGCGCTGATCCGCACCTTCTCGGCCCATTCCACGAACGCCAGCTTGCGCATCAGCAGGTTTTCGGTCTGCTGACGCTGGTATTCGGTTTGCCCGTCCCACTTGTTGACCGCGACCACGAGGGCGCGGCCGGAGTCGAGCGCATAACCGAGCACGCTGGCGTCCTGGTCGGTGACGCCTTCGCCGGCGTCGAGCATGACCACCGCGACCTGGCAGTTCTCGATCGCCTGCAGGGTCTTGATGATCGAGAACTTCTCGACCGCTTCCTCGACCTTGGACTTGCGGCGCACGCCGGCAGTGTCGACCAGGCGATACAGACGGCCGTCGCGCTCCATGTCGACGGCGACCGAGTCGCGCGTGGTGCCCGGCACTTCCGAGGCGATCATGCGTTCTTCGCCGAGCAGGCGATTGACCAGGGTCGACTTGCCGACGTTCGGGCGGCCGATGAAGGCCACGCGCACGCGCGAGGGGTCGTTATCGAGTTCGCTGGTGGTGCCCTCTTCCGGCAAGCGCGCGAACACTTCGGCGAGCAACTCGTCGATGCCCTGGCGGTGCGCGGACGACACGGCGACCGCATCGCGGATGCCGTAGCGGGCGAAATCGTTGACCGCCGCGCGGGCGTCGAGGCCGTCGGTCTTGTTGACCACCAGCAAGGTCGGGCGCGCGGTCTTGCGCAGCCAGGCCAGGATCTCGTCGTCGAGCGCCGAGGCGCCTTCGCGGCCGTCGACCAGGAACAGCACCAGATCGGCTTCCTCGGCGGCGGCGCGCGCCTGGCGCGCGGTCGCGCCGGCCAGGCCCTCGTCTTCGCCGGCGATGCCACCGGTGTCCACGACCGCGAACGGGCGCTGGCCCTCGGGCCGGCACACACCGTAGTGACGATCGCGGGTGACGCCGGGTTCGTCGTGGACGAGCGCGTCGCGGCTGCGCGTGAGCGCATTGAAGAGGGTGGATTTTCCGACGTTGGGGCGGCCAACGAGGGCGACTAAGGGAAGCATGTGTTTGGAGCCGGGAATGGAGAATGGGGATTCGGGAATCGCAGGCAACGCAGCCGCCTGGTGCGGCGCCGGCCTTCGGATTGCCCCGGGACGAGCCTTAAACAAGCCGTCCAGCAGGGCGCCATAGTGCCAGACCGGCCGCGACGGCGCTTTCGCGACTCGAAACGGCGCGGCGAGCGGTCGGGGCCGGACTCTGGAGCCGGGCCTGCCGGAACGGGCGCGGACGATGGGCGAAACCGCTCAAACAAACGGCCCGGGACGGCTGATCGCCACCCGGGCCGCGATAACTCAAGAAACGAGGGCCGGGAATCTAGCCGGAGGCACGGCAGCGGCAAACCGCGCGGAACCACCGATTCCCTGTTCCCGACTCCCTATTCCCGGTCTTATTGCAGCTTGAACGCCGTCAGCTCGCCTTCGACGTTCTGCACGATCAGCACGCCGTCGGCGACCACCGGAGCGGCGCGCAGCAGCTTGCCGCCGACGCGCGCACGCGCGGCGAACTCGCCGTTGTCGAGCTTGAGCCAGTGCACGTAGCCGTCGAAATCGCCGACCACGGCGTAATCGCCCTGCACCGCCGCGCCGGTCAGGCTGCGACGCGCCAGGCCAGGCTGCTGCCACAGCGCGCTGCCGCCGGACTTGTCGAGGCCGAACACCAGGCCGGTCGGATCGCTGACGACCAGGCGGTCGCTGGCGACGCCGAGACGGCCCACGCTGCCGTGTTCGCTGACCCACATCGGCCGGCCGCTCGGGGCGTCGATGGCGATGGTCTGCTTCTTGAAGCTGCTGGCGTACAGGGTGGTGCCTTCCAGGATCGGCGTGCCGTCGACGTCGGCCATGCGGTCGAGTTCGCTGCGGCCTTCCGGCTGTGCGACCGGCAGGTCCCAGGTCGGGCGGCCGTCGGTCGCCGACAGGGCGCTGACGGTGCCGTCGTCGTTGCCGACGAAGACGAAGCCCGGGCCGAGGGTCGGCGAACCGTTGCCGCGCACCGTCAGCATCGGCACTTCATGCACCCAGAACCAGCGGCGCTCGCCGCTGGCGGCGTCGAAAGCGGTGACGCGGCCGTCGTTGGAACGCACGAACACCATGCCCAAGCCGATGGTCGGCGCGGCGATCACTTCGTTGGAGACCTTCGCGGTCCACTTCTGCGCGCCGGTGGCCGCGTCGAGCGCGATCACTTCGCCGTCGAGCCCGCCGACCACGACCAGACCATCGCCCGCTCCCGGACCGCCGGACAGACGGATGTCCTTGTCCTTCTTGTCCTTGTCGGTGCGCATGGGCTGGAAGTGCCAGACCTGCTTGCCGGTCTGCAGGTCGTAGGCATGCACACCGCCCTTGACCGCCGCGGCATAGACGCGGCCGTCGGCCACGGCCGGGCCCTGGCGAATGCCGATGCGCTCCTCGCCCTTGCCGGCGTTGGCCGACCAGATCTTGTCGACCTTGACGCTCGGGGTGATGTCGGTGAGCTCGGTCGGCTCGTTGGGCTTGCCGTCGTCCTTCTTGCCGCCGCCGAACCAACCCTTGATGGTCGTGCAACCGCTGAGCGCGAACGCGCACAGCACGATCGCGGCGGTATTGCGGACGGCGGGGCGGCCGGAGAACCTGTTTTCAGCGGACTTCATCAAGACTTGGCCTCGGGCTTGGCCGGCGTGCCGCCGGCTTCGGTGAGCTTGAGTTCGAGCAGGCGGCGACGCGGCGAGGCCTCGTCGAGCTTGGCGAGCGCGGTGCCGTAATCGGCCCGGGCGAGATCGGCCTTGCCGAGCGCGAACTGGGCGTCGCCGCGCACTTCGATCGCCATCGGCGAGGTCGACTTGTCGAGCAACTTGATCGCTTCGGCCGGCTGCTTGGCGTCGATCAGCAAGCGCGCCAGGCGCTGCTTGACGATCTCGGCGATGGCCGCGTCCTCGGTCTTGATCCCGCGCAGGGTGGCGATCGCGGCGTCGCGCTGGTCGGCGTCGACCTGCGACTTGGCCAGGTCGAGCGAGGCCAGGGTCTGGTACATGCCCGGGGGCAGCGCCTTGACCTTGGCCGCGGCGGCCTTGTCCTTCGCCTGGACCGCATCGACCGCGGTCTGGAATTCGGTGGCGGCCTTGCCGTGGGTTTCGAGCTGGTGGTTGCCCCACCACTTCCAGCCGCCGATCGCGGCCAGACCGAGGGCAATGCCGCCGATCAGGCCGGCACCGTTGGCGCGCAACCAGGCCAGTACCCGTTCGCTTTGTTCGTGTTCGTCGAGCAGATCGTCTATCGCCATGAGTACGCCGTAGGCCGCCGTGCTAGGTCCTCGCCCGCGAGGGCGAAGCCGAAGTCAATGAGGACCGGCCCGCAACGCGGGCCGGTGATGGTCGCGAACCCGCAGCGCGGATCAATTAGACGCTGGCGCGAGGGAACCGTCAGAGGATAGCGTAAAGCGGGCCACGCTTCCGCGGCTGAACGGCGCCAGATCGACCGACTCGCCGGTCTTGCGGACTTCCACGCCGGAGGCGTTGCCGAGCTTGACGTAGCCGACTTCGCCGAGGTTGTAGCTGCGCACCTGGCCGGCCTGGACGGTGCCCTCGTCGAGCACCTGGCCGCCGGTTCCGCGCACTTGCATCCAGCTTTCGCCGGTGAAATTCAGGGTCAGGGTCTTGCTGGCCTGGATCTGCGACAGCGCCGGCGCCATCGAGGCGACCAGGGGCGTGCGCTGCGGCGGCGTGGCCGCGGCCGTGGCCGATCGCGCTGCGGCCTGCGCCACAGCATGCTCGGCGCCGACCAAATTGGCGGGCATTTCCAGCGATTGCACGTTGCCGCTGTTGCTCAGGTGCGGCCGCGTCGCCAGGATCACCGGTACCGCGATCGCCGCGGTCATCACGATGTAGATGGCGCGGCGGGTGGTCTGTTCGAACACGCGGCGATAGCGCGGCGTGTGGGTATGGCTGATGAGTTCCGACGGTGCGGTCGATGCGAGCGGGGTGCCGCTGAGCAGGTCTTCCAGGTCGATGCCGACCAGGCGCGCGTAGCTGCGCAATTGGCCGCGCACGAAGACCGGCGCACCGGCGCTGCCGGTGTCGTCGTTTTCCAGCGACTGCACTACCCGCGACGGCATTTTCAGCCGTGCCGCGACGTCTTCGATGGACAGCCCCGCTGCCTCGCGGGCCTGTTTCAGACGCGCGCCACAGCTTCCGCCGCCTTCAGGCGCGAATTCGTTCGACTGCATCTTCACCTACCGCCATCCCCCGTTCCGGAGCCCTGCGCGTCAGGGAACTCCGCCCTCATTCGCTGAACGTATCTTGCGGCGGCAGCCGTGTCGCCGAGTTTTTGTTCGATCTGTGACGCAGTCATCAGCGCTTCAGCTGTGATTGGCTCAACGGCCAGCCGGCGTTCAGAAAAGGCCCTCGCCTCGAAGGCATTGCCCAAACGCAACTGCCGCTTGGCCATCGCGCCGAGCGCCATGGCATTGGTCGGATCGAGCGAGATCGCCAGACGCAGGTCGCGATCGGCGCGATCGCCCTGCCCCAGCGTGTCGGCGCAGGCGCCGCTGTTGGCCAGCACCACCGCCGGAGTCCCGTAGCGCGGATCCGCCAGGGCCTTGTCGAACCAGGTCAGGCCCTCGCTGGCGCGGTGGTTCGCGCACAGCCAGACGCCGTAGTTGTTGAGCGCGGCGCCGCGGTCGGGCGCCAGCTCGGCGGCCTTGCGGTAATGGGCGCCGGCCTGGGCGTTGTTGCCGTCCTGCTCGGCCATCACCGCCAGCAGGCTGTAGGCCTCGGCCGATTTCGGGTCGAACTGCAGGGCCTGCTTGATCTCCGAGCGGGCCTTGTCGCGGTCGCCGGCCATCAGATGGCTTTGCGCGGACTGGATGCGTCCCAAAGCGCTGGCTTCGCCGCCGGAGCCGCCGCCGCGCTTGTCGCCGATGTCGTATTCCACCGCCGTCTGCTTGAAGCCTTTGCGCTCCATGTTCGGGCGGATGAAGCTGAGCCGGTTGCAGGCGCTGGCCGCCAGGACGACGACGGTGAGCAGGGCGATGGTGCGTGCGGCGCGGACGCGCGGCGCAGCGGGACGGCGGTTGGATACGGTGGAGCGCGGAAACTCAGGCAGCAGCATCGCCGACATCCTGGTCGAGGCCTTGGGCTTGCAGTTGTTTGCGGAACTCGGCCTGGCGCCGGGTCCGGTCCATGACCTGGCCCTTGAGCTGGCCGCAGGCCGCGTCGATGTCGTCGCCGCGGGTGCGGCGCACCGGCGCGATCATGCCGGCGTCGTTGAGCAGTTTCTGGAAGGCGCGGATCGCAGTCTCGTCCGGCCGTTCGAAGCGGGTGCCCGGGAACGGGTTGAACGGAATCAGGTTGACCTTGGCGGCGTCCTTCATCTGCACCGCGTTGTCGAACTGGCGCAGCAGGCGGACCAACTGACGCGCGTGGGTCGGCTGATCGTTGACGCCCTTCATCAGGGTGTACTCGAAGGTCACCGAGGTGCCGCGCTTGCGCAGCGCGTAGCGCACGCAGGCGTCCATCAACTGCTCGATCGGGTACTTCTTGTTGAGCGGCACCAGCTCGGTGCGCAGCTCGTCGTTGGGCGCATGCAGCGACACCGCCAGCGAGACGTCGCTGACTTCGCCGAGCTTGTCGATCATCGGCACCATGCCGGCGGTCGACAGCGTCACCCGCTTGTTGGCCAGGCCGTAGCCGAGGTCGTCGCGCATGATGCTCATGGCGCGCACGACGTTGTCGAAATTCATCAGCGGCTCGCCCATGCCCATCATCACCACGTTGGTGAGCTTGCGCTGCTGGTGCGGGACGTTGCCGAGGTGACGCGCCGCCACCCAGACCTGGCCGATGATCTCGGCGGTCGACAGGTTGCGGTTGAAGCCCTGGGTCGCGGTGGAGCAGAACTGGCAGTTCAGCGCGCAGCCGACCTGCGAGGACACGCACAGCGTGCCGCGGCCCTTGTCGGGAATGTAGACCGCCTCGATGGCGTTTTTCGCGTCCATGCCGAGCAGCCACTTGTGGGTGCCGTCGGTGGAGGGCTTGTCGAAGATGACCATCGGCGCGCGCACTTGCGCATGCGCCTCGAGCTTGCCGCGCAGGGCCTTGCCCAGGTCGGTCATGTCGTTGAAGTCGGTGACGTAGCGGTGGTGGATCCACTTCATCACCTGGTGCGCGCGATAGCGCTTTTCGCCCAGCGTCTGCTCGAAGAAATCCTCGAGTTGCACGCGGTCGAAATCGAACAGGTTGGTCTTGCCGTTGTCGGGAACGGCGGTGCCGGCCGAAGCCGGCGCCGCCGCGTTACCGATCAGCACGCTCGGGATCGCGCCCGGGGTGCCGGCGACATCCGCGCGCGCGGCCGCGGTTTCCGTCGCCTGCGCGGTGCCGGCAAGAGGAAGATCGTTGGCGTTGTCGCGAATGTCGTTCACTGTCGTGCTCTAAGGTTTCGCTTAGCGCGCGTAGACGTCGGTGGCCGGGAAGAAGTACGCGATTTCGATCGCGGCGTTCTCCAGGCTGTCCGAACCGTGCACGGCGTTGGCGTCGATGCTGTCGGCGAAGTCGGCGCGGATCGTGCCCGGCGCTGCGTCCTTCGGATTGGTGGCGCCCATCAGCTCGCGGTTCTTGAGCACGGCATTGTCGCCTTGCAGCGCCTGGATCATCACCGGACCGCTGATCATGAACTCGACCAGGGCGGCGAAGAACGGACGCTCGCGATGCACGGCGTAGAAACCTTCGGCTTCCTGCTTCGAGAGGTGCTTCATCTTGGCGGCGACGACCTTCAGGCCGGCCTTCTCGAAACGGGTGTAGATCTCGCCGACCACGTTCTTGGCAACGGCGTCGGGCTTGATGATGGACAGGGTGCGCTCCAGCGCCATGGAAAGTCTCCGGGTAGGCGGGCCGCTTTACGGTCGGCCCGAGAATAACAGAAAACCCGCGACGGGACGCGGGTTTAGCCGATATGGCTGCGGTAATTCTAACGGAATAATCACTTGGTTTACATCCTCCCGCCGGCCGGCCGACGGGTCTTCGCGGCACCGAGATTGACGATTCCGGGGACCGGGACTAGCATCAAACAAGCGTTTGATTCAGGCCGTCGCGACGGTCGTCCAGGAGTAGCCCGCGCCCCATGACCACGACCGCCCATTTTTCGACCAAGGACCGCATCCTCGGCGCCGCCGAAGAGCTGTTCGCCCAGTTCGGCTTCACCGGCACCTCGTTGCGCCAGGTCACCAGCCGCGCCGACGTCAACATCGCCGCGGTCAATTACCACTTCGGCAGCAAGGAAAACCTCGTCAACGAGGTGTTCCGCCGGCGCATGGACGAGATGACCGAGCAGCGCATGGGTGCGCTCAAGACCGCGGTCGAACAGCACCCCGGCGAGCTCGAACCGATCCTGGCCGCCTTCGTCGAGCCCGCGCTGGCGCTGGCCCAGGACCGCAACGGCGGCGGCGCCTTCGTGCGGGTGATCGCCCGCGCCTACGCCGAGAAGAACGACAGCCTGCGCAAGTTCCTCTCCGACCACTACGGCCATGTCCTGCGCGAATTCGCCAAGGCCATCGCCGGCGCGGTGCCGAACCTGAGCAAGGAAGAGCTGTACTGGCGCCTGGACTTCCTGGCCGGTTCGCTGACCTACGCCATGGCCGATTTCGGCCTGATCAAGCGACCCGCCGGTGTCACCGAAGCGGCGCACCGTGAGCGTGCCGCCCGCGAACTGATCCGTTTCGCCGCCGCCGGCTTCAAGAGCTGAGCGGCGCCAGATGCCGGTCCCGGCGGGGACCGGCATCGCCGGACGGCCCCGCGCCGCCGGTCGTTCCTGGATTGCCTCCAGGATTTCCCTCTGGACTCCCGCCCTCTCCCCTCGCCCACATCCAAGATTCTCGTTTTTCTTCAAGGAGTTGTAGACGATGTCTAAGCAATTGCTTGTCCGCCGTGCCGCGGTCCTCGGGGCCGGCGTCATGGGCGCCCAGATCGCCGCGCACCTCACCAATGCCGGTGTCGACACGGTGTTGTTCGACCTGGCCGCGAAGGAAGGCGACCCCAACGGTATCGTCAACAAGGCCATCGCCAACCTGGCCAAGCTGAGCCCGGCGCCGCTGGCCAGCAAGGCCCTGGCCGAGCGCCTGACCGCCGCCAACTACGACACCGGCCTGGAACAGCTGCGCGGTTGCGACCTGGTCATCGAGGCCATCGCCGAACGCATGGACTGGAAGCAGGACCTGTACAAGAAGATCGCCGACTACGTGCCCGATCACGCCGTGCTGGCCTCCAACACCTCCGGCCTGGGCATCAACAAGCTCGCCGAAGTGCTGCCCGAGCAACTGCGCCACCGCTTCCTCGGCGTGCACTTCTTCAACCCGCCGCGCTACATGCACCTGGCCGAGCTGATCCCGGCCAAGACCACCGACGCGTCGGTGCTGGAAGGCCTGGAAACCTTCCTGACCACCACCCTCGGCAAGGGCGTGGTGATCGCCAAGGACACCCCGAACTTCATCGGCAACCGCATCGGCGTGTTCTCGATGCTGGCCGCCATGCACCACACCGAACAGTTCGGCCTGGGCTTCGACACCGTCGATGCGCTGACCGGCCCGGCCATCGGCCGGCCGAAGTCGGCGACCTTCCGCACCGCCGACGTGGTCGGCCTGGACACGATGGCCCACGTCATCAAGACCATGGCCGACACCCTGCCCGACGACCCGTGGCACTCGTACTTCCAGGCGCCCAAGTGGCTGTCGGCGCTGATCGGCAAGGGTGCGCTCGGCCAGAAGACCGGCGCCGGCGTCTACACCAAGCGCGGCAAGGACATCCTGGTGCTCGACCTGAAGGCGCAGGATTACCGCGCCTCGGCCGGCGAGCTCGATGCCGACATCGCCGCCCTGCTCAAGGAAAAGGACCCGGCCAAGAAGTTCGCCGCGCTGCGCGCCAGCGAGCATCCGCAGGCGCAGTTCCTGTGGGCGGTGTTCCGCGACAGCTTCCACTACAGCGCCTTCCACCTGGAAACCATCGCCGACACCGCGCGCGACGTCGATTTCGCCATGCGCTGGGGCTACGGCTGGTCGCTCGGCCCGTTCGAGACCTGGCAGGCCGCCGGCTGGAAGCAGGTCGCCGATTGGATCGCCGAGGACATCGTCGCCGGCAAGGCCATGGCCAGCGCGCCGCTGCCGAACTGGGTGTTCGACGGCCGCGACGGCGTGCACGGCAAGGACGGCAGCTACAGCCCGGGCCGTAACGCCCAGGTGCCGCGCTCGTCCAACCCGGTATATGCGCGCCAGCGCTTCCCCGACGCGCTGCTCGGCGAGCGTTTCTCGCAGGGCCAGACCGTGTTCGAGAACGACGGCATCCGCCTGTGGGCCGACGACGGCGACGACATCGCCGTGATCAGCTTCAAGACCAAGATGCACACGGTCAACGACCACGTGCTCAACGGCATCCAGGAAGCCATCGCCATCGCCGAGCAGAAGTTCAAGGGCGTGGTGATCTGGCAGCCGAAGGAACCGTTCTCGGCCGGCGCCGACCTGTCCGGCGCGCTGGGCCTGTTGCAGGCCGGCGACCTCAAGGGCTTCGAGGCGATGGTCGCCAACTTCCAGGCCACCAGCCAGCGCATCAAGTACTCGCTGGTGCCGGTGGTCGCGGCGGTGCGCGGTCTCGCGCTCGGCGGCGGTTGCGAGTTCCAGATGCATTCGGCGCGTACGGTGTTCGCGCTGGAAAGCTACATCGGCCTGGTCGAGGCCGGCGTCGGCCTGCTGCCGGCCGGCGGCGGCCTGAAGGAGTTCGCGGTGCGCGCCTCCGACGCGGCCGGTCCGGGCGGCGACGTGTTCGCCGAGCTCAAGACCGCGTTCGAGAGCGTGGCGATGGGCAAGGTCTCCACCTCGGCCTTCGAAGCGCGCGAACTCAAGCTCGCCCGCGACGGCGATCGCGTCGTCTTCAACGCCTTCGAGCTGCTGCACGTGGCCAAGGCGCAGGCGCGCGCGCTGGCCGAAAGCGGCTACCGCCCGCCCCTGCCCGGCCGCCGCATCCAGGTCGCCGGCGACGTCGGCATCGCGACCTTCAAGATGCTGCTGGTCAACATGCTCGAAGGCCGCTTCATCTCGCCGCACGACTACGAAATCGCCAGCCGCATCGCCACGGTGATCTGCGGCGGCGAAGTCGACCGCGGCGCCCTGGTCGACGAGGAATGGCTGCTCAAGCTCGAACGCGAGCATTTCGTCGCCCTGGCGCAGATGCCGAAGACGCAAGAGCGCATCGCGCACATGCTCAAGACCGGCAAGCCGCTGCGGAACTGAGAATCGGGAATGGGGAATCGGGAATCGAAGAAGCTCGGCTTCTTCTCCCGCCTCCCCTCTCCTGTCCCCATATTGAAAAAACCGGGAGCAAGAATCGAATCGGAATGCCGCCGGGCCTTTGCCTCGACGATTCCCGATTTTCGATTCCCGATTCCCGGCTTTCGGAGAAAGCCATGAAACAGATCCAGGAAGCCTACATCGTCGCCGCCACCCGTACTCCGGTCGGCAAGGCCCCGCGCGGCGTGTTCCGCAATACCCGTCCCGACGACATGCTCGCCCACGTGCTCAGGTCCGTGGTCGCGCAGGCCCCGGGCATCGACGTCAACCGCATCGACGACGCGATCATCGGCTGCGCCATGCCCGAGGGCGAGCAAGGCATGAACGTGGCGCGCATCGGCGTGTTGCTGGCCGGCCTGCCGAACACCATCGCCGCGCAGACCATCAACCGCTTCTGCTCGTCCGGCCTGCAGGCCGTGGCGCTGGCGGCCAACGAAATCCGCCTGGGCAACGCCGACCTGATGCTGGCCGGCGGCACCGAGTCGATGTCGATGGTGCCGATGATGGGCAACAAGGTCGCCCTGAGCCCATCGGTGTTCAACGACGACCACGTCGCCATCGCCTACGGCATGGGCATCACCGCCGAGAAGGTCGCCGAGGAGTGGAAGATCTCGCGCGAAGACCAGGATGCGTTCGCGCTGGCCTCGCACCAGAAGGCCATCGCCGCGATCCAGGCCGGCGAGTTCAAGAACGAGATCAGCCCGCTCGAAGTCGTCTCGCACGTGCCGGATCTGTCGGGCAATACCATCAAGCTGCGCAAGAGCCTGATCGAACTCGACGAAGGCCCGCGTCCGGACGCCTCGCTGGAAGCGCTGGCCAAGCTCAAGCCGGTGTTCCGCAACGGCCAGTTCGGCGGCAGCGTCACCGCCGGCACCAGTTCGCAGATGAGCGACGGCGCCGCGGCGGTGTTGCTGGCCTCCGGCCAGGCGGTCAAGGACTACGGCCTGACCCCGCTCGCCCGCTTCGTCAGCTTCTCGGTCGCCGGCGTGCGTCCGGAAGTGATGGGCATCGGCCCGATCGCCGCGATTCCGAAGGCGCTCAAGCAGGCCGGCCTGACCAAGGACCAGATCGACTGGATCGAGCTCAACGAAGCCTTCGCCGCGCAGGCGCTGGCGGTGATCCGCGACAGCGATCTCGACCCGTCCAAGGTCAACCCGCTCGGCGGCGCGATCGCGCTCGGCCACCCGCTCGGCGCGACCGGTGCGGTGCGCACCGCGACCATCGTGCATGGCCTGCAGCGCCGTAAGCAGAAGTACGGCCTGGTGACGATGTGCATCGGCACCGGCATGGGCGCGGCCGGCGTGTTCGAAGCGCTGTAAACGGCCGCGGCCCGCACGCGGGTCCCAGGCACGAAAAACCCCGGAGCGATCCGGGGTTTTTCGTTTTAGGTGCCGCACCTTTGCTTGAAGCCGGATTACTACGTGAGAACGCCGGCGTTTACGCCAGCCGCGTACCGTTAGGCACCGGCCGTTCGAGGGTGGTGATGACCACGCCGTCCTCGGTCGGGAAACCGGTCAGCAGGAATTCGGACACGAACGGCCCGATCTGCTTCGGCGGGAAATTGATCACCCCGACGATCTGCCGCCCGACCAGTTCCTCGGCCGAATACAGCTGACGGATCTGCGCGCTGGTCTTGCGCAGGCCGTGCGGGCCGAAATCGACCCACAGCTTCCAGGCCGGCTTGCGCGCCTGCGGAAATTCCTCGACCTGGGTGACGGTACCGGCGCAGATCACGACTTTCTCGAAGTCGCTCCACGCGATCAGGCCCGTCTCGTTGCCGTTCGTATCGCTCATCCTGCCCTTCCTTCGCTGCGTTCTTTGTAGGCGTCCTTGAGTTGCGCCCAGGTGTAGCTCAGTTGCGCCGCCAGCAGGCCGGCGGGCTTCATCGCCGAGACCAGGCCGTAATCGGACAGCTCGCGCCAGCGCTCGTCGCCTTGGGCGATCGCCGCAGCGACGGTCTCGCCGGCGAAGGTCGTCGGCGCGACGCCGTGACCGCCGAACGCCTGGGCCAGCCACAGGCCGTCGCCGATGCGTCCGACCTGCGGCATCTGATGGCGCGCATAGCTCATCAGCCCCGACCAGGCGTAGTCGATCCGGATACCGGCCAATTGCGGGAATACCTTGAGCAGGTCGCGGTAGAGCAAGCGCTTGACCGCTTCAGGCGAGCGATCCAGCACCGAGATGCGCCCGCCCCAGAGCAGGCGCGTGTCCGGCAGCGGCCGATAGTAGTCGAAGGCGAAACGCGTGTCGTACACCGCGGCGCGCGTATGCAAGGCATCGCCGAGTCGGTCGCCGAGCGGCTCGGTCACCATCACATAGGTCGCGATCGGCATCACCCCCGCATCGACCTCGCGGCGCAGACCGGCCAGGTAACCGCCGCAGGCCAACACGACTTGCTCGGCCTCGATCTCGCCGCGTTCGGTCTTGATCCGCCAGGCCGAGCCCTGACGCTCCAGCGCGAGCGCCGGGCTGCGTTCGTGCACGGCGACACCGAGAACTTCGGCCAAGGACGCCAAGCCATGGGCGTACTTGAGCGGATGAAAATGCAAGGCCTGCGGCTCGAACAAGGCCTCGTGGTAGCGCTCGCTGCGCACCTGCTCGCGCAGGCGTTCGCGCGACCACCATTGCCAGTCGACGCCGTAGTGGCCGGCCAACAAGGCCTGGCGCGAGCGCAGCACCTCGGGGTCGCGAAACCAGTTGGCCCAGATCACCCCGGCCTCGATGGCATCGCAAGCGATGCCGTGGCGATGGATGCGCGAACGGATCAGTTCGACCGCGTCGGTGGTGCCGGCGTACAGCGCGCGGGCGCGCTGCGGACCGAGTTCGCGCAGCAAGGCGTCCTCGCCGCGCGAAAAACCGCCGAACACGAAGCCGCCGTTGCGGCCCGAGGCGCCATGGCCGATCTCCTGCGCTTCGATCAGGGTCACTTCGCTCAGGCCGCGCTCGGCCAAGCCCAAGGCGGTGTTGAGCCCGGCGAAACCGCCGCCGATCACGCACACCTGCGTTTGCCGCTTTCCTTCGAACACGGGCCAGGAAGGCTGGCGTTCGAGACTGGCGCGGTAATAGCTTTCGGCGGGTATGGACATGAGCGGGTCGCAACGGGTTTGATGATGCCGGTCGGCCGTCGCGGCGACCGGTGCCTGACCGCGCCGCCACACCGAACGCCGAGACGCAGACGATGGACATCCACCGCGCCGACCTAGCCTACCGCAGACGCAGCCTGTGGCTGCTGGCCGCGCTCCTGGGCGTTTGCGCGATCGGGTTGTGGCTGTTGCACGGCTGGCTGCAGACGGTACAGGCGCATGCGCTGGCCAGCACGCCACAGGAAGCGCGGCGCTGGCTGCGCGGCGCGATCGCCGCGATGCTGATCATGCCGGCCTTGCCGAGCGCCCTGTGGGGGCGCAGCCTGCGCCGGCTCGGCCGGGCCGCGCGCGAGGAGGGCCGGTTTCCGCCGCGCGCCTGGAAGACCTACCGCGACGTCCGGGTACTGCGCGAACAGGCCGCATTGCAATGGTCGCGGCGCAGCGAGCGCCTGGGCCGTATCGCGCAAGGCGCCGCCGGAGCATTCGCGGCGGCGGCCGTAGCGGCCTGGATCTGGCTCAGCTGAGCGCAGCCAGCGCTCGATAACGAAGTGGGCCGCATTCGCGGCCCACGAGTCGTACGATCGTGCCCCCGGGCGGAACTACTCGAGATCTTCGACGCCGAGTTCGTTGAGTGCGTTCTGCATCAACTGGCGCGCCGAGTCGCTGAGCTTTTCGTGGTCGAGGGCGTAACGGATCGTGGCTTCGATCAGGCCCAGGTGGGTACCGCAGTCGAAGCGCGTGCCCTGGAAACGGTAGGCGTTGACCGTCTCGCGTTCGAGCAGGGTCGCAATGGCGTCGGTGAGCTGGATCTCGCCGCCGGCGCCGGGCGTGGTGGTTTCGAGCAATTCGAAGATGCCCGGATTGAGCACGTAACGGCCGACCACGGCGAGCGTGCTCGGCGCCACGTCCGGCTCGGGTTTCTCGACGATGGCGCGAATCCGCCCCTGTCGGGCCTGGAAGGCGTCGGTGGCGACGATGCCGTAGCTGGCGGTCTGTTCGCGCGGCACGTCCTGCACGGCGATCACACTGGCGCCGCTGCTCTGCGCGGCGTCGGCCATCTGCTTGAGCGCGCCCGGGCCGCGATTCCAGATCACGTCGTCGGGCAGCAACACCGCGAAGGGTTCGTTGCCGATCACTTCCTTGGCGCACAGCACCGCATGGCCCAGGCCCAGCGCTTCGGCCTGGGTCACGAACACCGCACGCACGCCCTCGGGCAACACGTTGCGGATCAGTTCGAGCTGTTCGGTCTTGCCGGAGCGTTCGAGCTTGTGTTCGAGCTCGTAGGCCTTGTCGAAGTAGTCGGCGACCGCGTGCTTGTAGCGGTTGGTGATGAACACCAGGGTGTCGCAACCGGCTTCGATCGCCTCATCCACGGCGTACTGGATCAGCGGCCGATCGATGATCGGCAGCATCTCCTTCGGCACGGTCTTGGTCGCGGGGAGAAAACGGGTGCCGAGGCCGGCGACCGGAAAAACAGCCTTGCGAATACGTGCGGCCATCAAATCTTCCTGGCGTTGCGGGCGGGGAATGCCACCACCGTAGCCGATTCCTTGTAATCAGGATGTTCACCGACCGGACGGAACTCCGGCACGGCGATGCGCAACAGCGTGCTGAGCGCCTCGCGGTCGTAGCGGATCGACGCCTCGCGCAGTTGCTGCAAGGAATTTTCCAGCGCCACCGACGCGACGTCGCGCGGCTCGGCCTGGAGGATCTTCGGATGCACCGTCGGGCGATAACGCTCGTCGGCGTGGAACAAGGTCTCGTGCAGCTTCTCGCCCGGGCGCAGGCCGGTGTAGACGATGGCGACATCGCGGCCCGGGGTCTTGCCGGCCAGGCGGATCATCTGCTCGGCCAGCAGGCGGATCGGCACCGGCTCGCCCATGTCGAGGGTGTAGATCGCTTCGTGGGTGCCGATCGCCGAAGCCTGCAGGATCAACTGGCAGGCTTCCGGAATGGTCATGAAGAAACGCGTGACCTCCGGATCGGTGACCGTGACCGGGCCGCCGCTGCGGATCTGTTCGCGGAACAGCGGCACCACGCTGCCGGCCGAGTCGAGCACATTGCCGAAGCGCACGGTGACGAAACGAGTGGCGCGCTGGTCGGCCAGCGACTGGCAGGTCATCTCGGCCAGACGCTTGGTCGCGCCGAGCACGTTGACCGGGTCGACCGCCTTGTCGGTGGAGATCAGTACGAAGGTGCCGACGCCGGCCGCGCGGCAGGCGCGCGCCACCGTTTCGGTGGTCAACACGTTGTTGCGCACCGCCTCGCGCAACTGCGCTTCCAGCAACGGCACCTGCTTGTAGGCGGCGGCATGGAAAGCGGCGTCGGGTGCGGCGAGCTTGAGGGCGTACTCGATGAGCGCCTTGTCGCCGCAGTCGCCGAGGATCGGAATGAATTCGACGTCGGGGAAATCGCGGCGCAGCGCGGTCTCGGTGGTGACCAGGGCCAGCTCGTCGATCTCGATCAGGGCGATGCGCCCGGCGCCGTGGCGCGCGCATTGGCGGCACAGCTCAGAACCGATCGAGCCGCCGGCGCCGGTGACCAGGACCGAACGCGCGCCGAGCCAGGCGCGAATCGCCTTCCAATCCGGCAGCACCGGCTTGCGGCCGAGCAAGTCCTCGATCGCGACTTCCTTGAGCTCGCCGGGCAGCGAGCGCCCTTCGAGCACATCTTGCAGGCGCGGCACCATGCGGAACGGCACGCCGGTGCGTTCGCAGGCCATGACCACGCGCTGCATCGCATTGGCATCGGCCGAGGGCATGGCGATGACCAGCAGCTTGGCTGCGGTCTCGCGGGCGATCTCGGCGACGTCGTCGACGTTGCCGAGCACCGGCACGCCCTGGACTTTGCTGCCGCGCAAGCGCGCAGCGTCGTCGAGGAAACCGATCGGGTGGTAGGTGCCGAAGCGGCGCAGGTCGCGGACCAGGGCCTCGCCGGCGCGGCCGGCGCCGAGGATCAAAATTCTCACCGAGACCGCATTGGCGCTGTCGATGCGGCTGTCCTTCCAGGCCCGGTACAGCAGGCGCGGCGCGCCCAGCATGCCCATCAGCACCAGCGGGTACAGCACCAGCACGGTGCGCGGCACGGCATCGACGCGGTTATACAGGAACAGACCCAGGACGATCGCGAACAGGCCCAGCATGCAGGCCTTGAAGATGTTCCACAGGTCGGGCACGCCGGCGAAACGCCACAGGCCGCGGTACAGGCCGACCTGCCAGAACACCAATCCTTGCGCGGCCAGGACCAGGGCGATCTCGGTTGACCACAGCGGCAGGGTCGGAGGGGTCGCGGTGATGCCGAAGCGCAGCTTGTGCAGCGCCTGCCAGACCAGCCAGACCATCGCGAGATCGTGCGCAACCACCGCCAACCGGGGCAGGCCGCTTTTCAGACGATCGCGCAATGAACTCATTCCCTGCCCCTACTGAAGAAAATCAATCGGTTCGGCCCGCTCGGCCGCTCGGTTCGTCCAAGCTGATCGGGTCGCCGGTTTCGCGTCCGGTCTTCTGGATCAACCACCAGAAAAAAGCGCCGGACATATACCACGCGCCTCCCATACATAAGATGAAACCGGTTCGGACTTCGGTCACATAGCGCACGCAGACTACGGACAGCAGCGTGAAAACCGCATAGGCGAGGGTCACCCGGGTGTGACCGATGCGTCTGGCCCAAACCTGGTAAGCATGCTGAGTATGCGGCGTCCACCAGCGTTCGCCACGTCGGACCCGCCGCAGCAGGGTCAAGCCGGAGTCGACCATGAATGCGGTCAGCGGCAGCAGCAACAGGCCTGAACGCAGGCCGAGCCCGCTCGCGGCGAGCACACACAATGCAGCCACGGCATAGCCGATTGCGCCGCTGCCGACGTCGCCCATGAAGATGCGCGCGCGCGGGAAATTGAACGGCAGGAACCCGACGCAGGCCGCCAGCAAGGCCAGCGCCAGCCAGCTCCAGACCGGCCCGCCGAGCCAGACCAGGGCCAGCGCGACCAAAGCCGCCTGCGAAGCGGCCATGCCGTTGATGCCGTCCATGAAGTTCCAGACGTTGGTCAGTCCGACCGCCAGGGCGAACGCCGCCAGCGCCAGCCAGACATTGCCCAGGACGTACCAGACCGCGAACGCCAGCAAGGCCGCCGCGAAGGCATGCACCCCCAGGCGGAGCCACGGCGACAGCGGGCGGTGGTCGTCGACCCAGCCGATGCCGGCGATCGCCAACAGGCCGATGCCGAACGCCAACGCGAGCGGTGCGTGCGAGGGGAAGCGAATGCCGAGCGCGGCCGTGGCGATCAACACCGCGGCGACGATGGCGATGCCGCCGCCGCGCGGCGTGGCGACGCTATGGCTGCGGCGTTCGCCGGGCTCGTCGATGAGCCGGCTGTGCAGCGCATAGACGCGCGCCAGCCAAGTACCGGCGGCGCCGAGCGCCGCGTAGATCGCGATCCATTGCCACATCGCTCAGACCACCGCGTAGTTCAGCAGCGGCTTGACCGAACCCCATTCCTTGCAGCTCGGACATTGCCAGTGGTGACTACGGGCGCCGAAGCCGCAGCGGTTGCAGCGGTAACTCGGATTGCGCACCAGCAACTGGTCGGTAATGTGCTTGAGGTCGTGCAGGGTCGCCAGCGGGTCGGCGTTCTCGGCGATGGTCAGGTCGATCAGCGCCGCTTCGCCGCGCACCGAGGGCCGATCCTTGAGCTGGCGCGCCAGATAGGCGCGCGCGGCCGGCACGCCGTCTTCGGCTTCGACCATGCGGGTCAGCGCCAGCACCGGGGCGATGCCGCGATAGTGCTCGCACATCTCGGCCAGGAAGGCGCGCGCGCCGGTGGCGTCGCCGTCGCGTTCGTAGCAGCTCAGCAACGCCGGCAGTACTTCCGGCAGGTAATCGGGGTCGGCGCGGGCGACGCGCTCGAAGGCGCGGATCGCCGCGGCATCGTTGCCGGTTTCCACTTCGATGCGGCCTTCCAGCATGCCGGCGCGGACCGAGTTGGCATCGGCCTCGTAGGCGCGCTTGACCGCCGCGCGCGCGGCATCGGTGTCGCCGGCGGCGCGGTAGCGGTCGGCCAGCTCGCACTCGAACTGGGCGATCAGCTTGCCCATCGGCTCGCCGGTCGCGGCTTCGTAGCGCTGGGCGTTCTCGATCGCCTTGTCCCAGTCGCGTTCGGACTGATAGATGCCGATCAAATGACGCAGCGCCAGCGGCGCGCGCATGTCCAGCGCGACCAGATCGCTGAATACCGTCTCGGCGCGGTCGAGCAAGCCCGAACGCATGTAGTCCTCGCCGAGCGCGAGCAAGGCCTGGACCTTCTGCTGATCGCTCAGGCCCGGCCGTTGCACCAGGGCCTGGTGCAGGCGGATCGCGCGGTCGACTTCGCCGCGGCGGCGGAACAAATGGCCGAGCGCGACCTGGGTCTCGAAGGTGTCCTTGTCGAGCTCGGCGATGTGCAGGAACAACTCGATCGCCTTGTCGGGCTGTTCGTTGAGCAGGTAGTTGAGGCCGCGGAAATAGGTGGTCGACAACCGGCTGACCTGGTTGTCGCTGTGCCGCTCGCCCCCTCGCCGCCCGATCACCCAGCCGCTCACGGCCGCGACCGGCAGCAACAGGAAGAACCAGAACCACTGGCTGATGAATTCCATGCTCAGACCTCGGGGCCGGTGAGCGCAGGCGCCGGCGCGGCGTTCGCCGCGCGCTCGGCGCGGCCGAGGCGGCGACGCAACGGCAGGACCACGCTGGCGCTGATGGCCAGGCCGCCGATCAGGGCGCCGAGCAACAGGGCGACGATCAGGGCGATGCCGAGCGAGGTCGCCGGGACGAAACCGATGCCGAGGTCGATGCTGACGATCTGGCGGTTCAAAGCGCCGAGGATCGCCCCTGCCGCGAGGCAGGCCAGGGCGATGAGGAGACGGATCACGCGCATGGGAGAGTTCCGGAGGTCGTGCACGATCTCGTGCGTGTCGCGCCTAGCTTAACGGACAGGCGCGGCCGCAGCGTAGACGCCGGGCGGGCTGGGATTAAGGGAAAGGACGAGGATGGCCCGCCCTGAAGCCGGCCCGGAGGTCGGTGGTGCGGTCGGGACGGTATATAAGGAAGGCGGCATCGCGGGATGCCGGGACAAACCTGGCCGAACGCGGGCGCTCAGGCCTCTTCGTCGAGCGGCGTCACGCCGCTGACGCGTTCGCGCAGTTCCTTGCCGGGCTTGAAATGCGGGACGTGCTTGCCGGGCAATGCGACCGACTCGCCGGTCTTCGGGTTGCGGCCCAGGCGTGGCGGACGGTAGTGCAGCGAAAAGCTGCCGAAGCCGCGGATTTCGATCCGCTCGCCGGCCGACAGGGCGCCGCCCATCATTTCCAGCAAAGCCTTCACCGCCAGATCCACATCGTCGCCCTTGAGGTGGGCCTGACGCTGCGAAAGGATCTCGATGAGTTCGGACTTGGTCATGGACGAAGCGTGGCCTTGCCTTAGGAAGGTCGTGAGAGAGTCGTGCGGACGTCGCGATCGGCTGCGATCCCCTACCGCAGACCGAAGGCGACCCGGCCATGCCGGGCCGCCTCGGCGGATACTTCGGTGTTGCCGGCCCGGATCGACCGGGCCGTATTGCCTGTAGCGTGACGCGTGCAGCGATTACTCGGACTTGCCGCCCAGACGCTCGCGCAGCAACGCGCCGAGGCTGGTGGTGCCGCTGGCGGCTTCGGAGGTCTGGCGGTTGTAATCGGCCATCGCTTCCTGCTGCTCGTGCTCGTCCTTGGCCTTGATCGACAGCTGCATGCTGCGGCCCTTGCGGTCGGTGCCGATGATCTTGGCTTCGACTTCCTGGCCGACCTTGAGGTACTGCGAAGCGTCTTCGACGCGCTCCTTGGCGATGTCGCGCGCGGCGACGTAGCCTTCGATGCCGTCGGCCAGTTCGATCGTCGCACCCTTGGCGTCGACTTCCTTGACCGTGCCCTTGACGATCGAGCCCTTGGCGTTGGAAGCCACGTACTGACCCATCGGGTCCTGCTCGAGCTGCTTCACGCCGAGGCTGATGCGCTCGCGCTCCGGATCCACGGCCAGGACCACGGCTTCCAGCGTGTCGCCCTTCTTGTAGTTGCGGACCACGTCTTCGCCGGTGGTGTTCCAGCTGATGTCCGACAGGTGGACCAGGCCATCGATACCGCCGTCCAGGCCGATGAAGATGCCGAAGTCGGTGATCGACTTGATCTGGCCTTCGACCTTGTCGCCCTTCTTGTGGATGGCCGCGAAGGTCTCCCACGGGTTCGAGGTGACCTGCTTCATGCCCAGCGAGATACGACGACGCTCTTCATCGACGTCGAGGACCATGACCTGAACTTCGTCGCCGACCTGCACGATCTTGGACGGGTTGACGTTCTTGTTGGTCCAATCCATCTCGGACACGTGCACCAGGCCTTCGACGCCCGGCTCGATCTCGACGAACGCGCCGTAATCGGTGACGTTGCTGACCTTGCCGAACACGCGGGTGTTGGCCGGGTAGCGGCGGGCGATGTTGTCCCACGGGTCCTCGCCCAGCTGCTTGAGGCCGAGGCTGACGCGGTTGCGCTCGCGGTCGTACTTGAGCACGCGGACGTCGAGTTCCTGACCGACTTCCACGACTTCCGACGGGTGACGCACGCGCTTCCACGCCATGTCGGTGATGTGCAGCAGGCCATCGATGCCGCCGAGGTCGACGAACGCACCGTAATCGGTGAGGTTCTTGACGACGCCCTTGAGGATCGCGCCTTCCTGCAGCTTCTCCATCAGCTGTTCGCGCTCGACGCTGTACTCGCTCTCGACCACCGCGCGGCGGGAGACGACGATGTTATTGCGCTTGCGGTCCAGCTTGATCAGCTTGAACTCGAGTTCCTTGCCTTCCAGGTAGGCGGAGTCGCGCACGGGGCGCACGTCCACCAACGAACCCGGCAGGAAGCCGCGGACATCCTTGATGTCGACGGTGAAACCACCCTTGACCTTGCCGCTGATGCGGCCGGTGATGGTCTCGTTCTTTTCGAGCGCCTCTTCGAGCTCGTCCCACACCATTGCGCGCTTGGCTTTCTCGCGCGACAGCACGGTTTCGCCAAAGCCGTTCTCGATCGAGTCGAGTGCGACCTTGACCTCGTCGCCCACGGCAACGTCGATCTCGCCGGCGTCGTTACGGAACTGTTCGATCGGCACAATGCCTTCGGACTTCAGGCCGGCGTTGATCACCACCACGTCGCCGCGGACTTCCACGACGGTACCGGTGACGATGGCGCCGGGCTTCAGCTTGGCGAGGTATTGCTGACTCTGCTCGAACAGTTCGGCAAATGATTCGGTCATTGGATTGGATATCTCGGTTAAACACACGGGCCGCACCGTCTGACATCGTTGCCGGACTGGCAACGCAAGCAGTACGTGGTCGACCCACCCGTTATGTGGCGCGATGGAGCTGCACCATGTGTTATTGGTTGATCCGGCGCAGGATTGCGACGGGGCTGTGAAACAACGTTTGCAACGGAACTTCTTGCAACGAAAGCGATCTGTAACCAAAACCTGCTACTACAAACCTGCTTACGACTGCACCTGCTTAAAACTGCCTCCGCTGCGGATGCATCGCGTGCGCTCGTGCCGTTCAGCGCGCAGGCAACAAAGCCAGCACCTGTTCGACTACCGTGTCGATGCCCAGACCGGTGGTATCGATGCGGACGGCATCTTCAGCCGGACGCAACGGCGCCACCGAACGCTGGGCGTCGCGGGCGTCGCGGGCAAGAATCTCCCGCAGCAGACCATCTAAAGTAACCGAAACCCCTTTGTCTTTCAACTGCTTATAGCGCCTTTCGGCCCTTTCGTCGGCGCTGGCGGTCAGGAAGACCTTGAACGGGGCGTCCGGGAAGATCACCGTGCCCATGTCGCGGCCGTCCGCGACCAGCCCCGGCGCCTGCCTGAACGCGCGTTGGCGGTCCTTGAGGGCGGCCCGGACTTCCGGGATCGCGGCGATCGCCGAGGCCGCGGCGCCGGCGGTTTCGGTGCGCAGCTCGTCGGTGGCGTCGACCTCGTTGACCAGGACCCTCAGCTCGCCGCGCTCGTCGTCGCGGAAGCCGATGTGGGTGTCGAAGGCGCAGCGGACCAGGGCCGCCGGGTCGGCCAGGTCGAGATCGGCCCAGCCCGCGGCGACGCCGACCGCACGGTAGAGGGCGCCGGAATCGAGGTAATGCCAGCCCAGGCGCTGCGCGACCAGGCGGCTGATGGTGCCCTTGCCCGAGCCCGAAGGCCCGTCGATGGTGAGGACCGGGATACTGCTGTTGTCTGAGGATGCGCTGTTCATGCGTATCATTATGCGACGGCAGCAGGGGTTTTCGGCTCGCGATCGCGGCCGATCGGCGCCAGGCGCCGCAGGGCGCAGGCCCGGGGCCGCCACCGAATCGGGCCGGCAAGCCCGAGCCTGCACCTTGCGGCCATGGGCTCATAGCGCATCGTCGCCAACGCGGCGATTTCGCCCTTCGTCGGCGCCGGCTGGATTTTTTTCACGCAAGCACTTGATCGGACGAAGATTTGTCCGCTACAATCGCGGGCTAACTTTTCCACCCCGCTTCTTTCACCTAATTTTTGCCGAGGTCTCTCATGAAGGTCCTGTCCTCCCTGAAGTCGGCGAAGGCCCGTCACCGCGACTGCAAAGTCGTCCGCCGCCGCGGCAAGGTCTTCGTGATTTGCAAGTCGAACCCCCGTTTCAAAGCGCGTCAGCGCTGAAACGAACCAGCCGGGTCAAAGCGCGTCAGCGCTGAAGCTCGCCGGCGGCTCCCGCCGCCCGAGGTTCGAAGTAGAAAGCCGCCGCAAGGCGGCTTTCTTCATTCTTATTGCCGCCCACCCCTCGGCTTCGCCAAACCGTGACGGCCGCACGCTGCCGTTAAGCGTCAGCTTGTGACTAGAATCCCCGCGTCCTTTGACGAGGTGGCTCTTCCATGAAATCGCGTATCGCCGTTGCCCCGCTGTTGCTCGCCCTGCTCGCCTTTTCCGGCGCCGTCTCTGCCGAGACTCTGCTGATCCAGCGCGTGCAGGAGGAAGGCAAGGCTTTGCTGCCGGCCCGTGGCCAGAGCATGGACCAGGTCAAGGCGCGCTACGGCGAGCCGACCCAGCGCATGGACCCGCGCGGCGGCCAGAAGCGCCAGTGGCCGCAGATCAACCGTTGGGTCTACCCGGCTTTCACCGTCTACTTCGAAAAGAGCCGGGTGATCGACGTGGTCGCCAACAAGGCCGACGCCGAGGAAATCGGGCCGAAACCGCCTATCCTTTGAGGCTATGAATAAAAACGTATTGCGCTTCCCCGCGGAGTGGGAACCCCAGTCCGCGGTGCTTATCGCTTGGCCGAACGCCGACACCGACTGGGCCGAGCGCCTGGGCGAGGTCGAGGAAACCTATATCGCCCTGGTCGCGGCCATCGTCCGCTACCAGCCCGTGCTGATCTGCGTGGCTGACGACGACGTCCAGGCCTATGCCCGCGCGCGCCTGTCCTCGGCGCGCATCGACATGGCCCGGGTGCGCTTCATCGAAGCGCCCTACGACGACACCTGGCTGCGCGACTCCGGTCCGATCAGCCTGCGCGACGGCGATGGCTTCCGCCTGCTCGACTTCCGCTTCACCGGCTGGGGCGGCAAGTTCGACGCCAGCCAGGACGACCTGCTGGTCGAACGCCTCACCGAGATGGGAACCTTCTCGAACAGTGTGCGGCAAAGCATTGATTTTGCCTTGGAAGGCGGCGCAATCGAGACCGACGGCGCCGGCACCTTGCTGAGTACCTGGCAGTGCCTGCACGAGCGCCACCCGCAGGCCAGCCGCGAGGACATCACCGCCAAGCTGGCCGGCTGGCTGCAGCAGAACCGGGTGCTGTGGCTGGACCACGGTTATCTCGAGGGCGACGACACCGACGCCCACATCGACACCCTGGCCCGCTTCGCCGCGCCCGACGCCATCGTTTACCAGGGCTGCGACGACCCGGCCGATTCGCACTACACCGAACTGCAGGCCATGGCCGCCGAACTGGCGGCGTTGCGCACCCGCGACGGCCAACCCTATCGTTTGTTCGCGTTGCCATGGGCGCAGCCGGTGATCGATGAAAACCGAAGGCTGGCGGCTAGTTACGCCAACTTCCTCATCATCAACGGCGCCGTGCTGATGCCGGCTTACGGCGATGCCGCCGACACCGAAGCCCAGGCCGTGCTGGCCCAGGCCTTCCCGGATCGCGACATCGTGCCGGTGCCCTGCCGCGCCCTGATCTGGCAGAACGGCAGCCTGCATTGCGTGACCATGCAGTTGCCGCAGGGGCTGGTGGCGGGCGACTGAGCCCGCTCCATGCAGGACATGCGCATCGCCTTGCTGATCGCCACCGCTGTGGCGATCAGCCTGTATTGCCTCGGCCTGATCGCGGCCGCATGGTGGGCGCCGTCATTGCGGCGGCTGATGCCGTTCCGTCCGCGTTGGCAGGACGGTGTGCGCACAGGCCCTTGGGGCATGACTGCGTAAGCGCTTAGCCTGCAATGCCTGGTACTGATGATCGCGACCAAATCGATCGGTTGGGACCATGCGTTCAAATGGACTTTTACCGGCTTTCTCATCAGCGGCGTAGCCACCTTCGCAATCTGGGCCTGCGACGCCGCGATCGATCAGGAAAGAAATCGCGATTGAAGGTGATCGACGCCGCCACCGCGCGGACGTCCGACGCGTCCCGTCTACAATGACATCGCACCTCGTCTGGACCGCTTACCCATGAAGAAGACCACCCTGCCCGTCGCCCTGATCCAGGACCGCGACCACGGCTCGCGCGAGGCCAACCTGGCCAACATCGAAGCCCGCGTCGGCGAAGCGGCCAAGCGCGGCGCGCGCCTGGTGCTGCTGCAGGAACTGCATAACGGGCCGTACTTCTGCCAGCACGAGTCGGTCGCCGAGTTCGACCTGGCCGAGCCGATTCCCGGCCCGAGCACCGAGCGCCTGGCCGCCCTGGCCAAGCAACACGGTGTGGTCCTGGTCAGTTCGCTGTTCGAGCGTCGCGCGGCCGGGCTGTACCACAACACTGCGGTGGTCTATGAGGCCGACGGCTCGATCGCCGGCAAGTACCGCAAGATGCATATCCCCGACGATCCGGGCTTCTACGAGAAGTTCTACTTCACCCCGGGCGACATCGGCTTCGAGCCGATCGACACCTCGGTCGGCCGCCTCGGCGTACTGGTGTGCTGGGACCAGTGGTACCCGGAAGGCGCCCGTCTGATGGCCCTGGCCGGCGCCGAGCTGCTGCTGTATCCGACCGCCATCGGCTGGGACCCGGACGACCAGCAGGACGAGAAGGACCGCCAGCGCAACGCCTGGATCCTCAGCCATCGCGGCCACGCGGTCGCCAACGGCCTGCCGGTGCTCAGCGTCAACCGGGTCGGCCACGAACCCTCACCGATCGGCGCCTCCGGCATCCAGTTCTGGGGTTCCAGCCACGTGCTCGGGCCGCAGGGCGAGTTCCTGGCCGAGGCCAAGACCCAGGAGCCGGAAATCGTGATGGCCGAAGTCGACCTCGGCCGCAGCGAGCACGTGCGGCGGATCTGGCCGTTCCTGCGCGACCGCCGCATCGACGCCTACGCCGACCTGCTCAAGCGGTACCGCGATTGAACGCGGACGCTCGTCCCTCGCCCTTGCTGCGTCCTGCGGTCGACGCCGACCTCGACGCGATCACCGCGCTGTATGCGCGGGAAGTGCGTGAGGGCCTGGCGACCTACGAGTACGACGAACCCGATGCCGCCGAGATGCGCCGACGCTGGCGCACGATCGTCGACGCCGGCTATCCCTACCTGGTCGCCGAGCACGACGGCGCTTTCGCCGGCTATGCCTATGCGACGGCCTACCGCAGCCGCATCGGCTATCGCTGGACGGTCGAGAACTCGGTCTACGTCGCCCCGGACTTCCACGGCCGCGGCATCGGCCGCGCCCTGATGCAGCGCTTGATCGAGGATTGCACCGCGCTCGGCTTCCGACAGATGGTCGCGGTGATCGGCGACGGCAGCAACCAGGCCTCGGTGGCTTTGCACGAACGCCTGGGTTTCAAGCCCGGCGGCGTATTCCCCGGCCTGGGCCGCAAGCACGGCCGCTGGCTCGATACCGTGCAGTTGGTACGCGCGCTCGGCGACGGCGACCAGGGCGAGCCCGACGAAGGCGTGCCGGGCCTGCGCTGATCGCCATCCGGCGATGGGCTTCGACGCGTCACGCCGTCATCGAGGTCTTGGCGTTCCCTCCGTCTGAACCCTCTCGCAGCCGATGCCCATGCCGGACTCCGGGCGACCGGTCGTGACCGCCGATAGCCGCGGTCCCAGTTCTCATTACGTGCAGTAGCAGAGCGCTCGGGATCGCACTGCGACCCAGGCCCGTGGCAAGGCCGGCTTCGTCCGGTAAGCTGAACAGCGATTGCCGACGAACGGTCGCAATAAAACGAACGGACGTGCTATTTTGAATTCATGTCGATGCTGACCGCTACCGTCAAAGGCGCCGCCACCCGCGACGCGATCCTCGAACAGGCCTACGGCATCGCCTCGTCGGCCGGGCTGGAAGGCTTGTCGATCGGCCCGCTGGCAGCCGCGGTCGGCATGTCGAAGAGCGGCGTGTTCGCCCACTTCGGTTCGCGCGAAGACTTGCAGCTGGCGGTGCTGGACATGGCCAGCCAGCGTTTCGTCGAATATGTGCTGTTGCCGGCACTGCAACACCCGCGCGGCCTGCCGCGCCTGCGCGCCATCGTCGATGCCTGGTTCGATTGGGCGCGCCACACCGAAGGCGGCTGCGTCCTGCTCGGCGCGGTCAGCGAGTACGACGACCGCCCCGGCACGCTGCGCGATGCCGTGGTCGACCAGCAAAAGCGCTGGCACCAGGTGCTGGGCAAGGCCGTGCAACTGGCCATCGACACCGGCGAACTCGGCGCCGACACCGACACCGCCCAACTCGCCTTCGAAATCTACGGCGTGGCCCTGGTCGTGCACCACGACTCCGGCCTGTTCGGCTACGACTCCGCGACCGAACGCGGGCACCGCGCCTACGAGCGCCTGATCCGTTCCTACGCTTCCTCCCCCACCGCCTGAGCGACCGACGAGGTTCGTCATGTATCCGCTTATCGCCAAAATTAGCACGACCGTTCGTAACATGTTGAAATTGTACGGCCTGCGCTTGGGTTTCCTGGTCGGCGCCTGGTTCGCGCCCGACGCCACCATGCACCGGGTGGCGACCTTGTTCTGCACGCCGTTCGCTTCGACCCGCACGCGCGCGCTCGCCGCGCCGACCCACGGCGCCCGTGAGGAGTCGCTGGAGGTCGACGGCCAGCGCATCGCCACCTATGTCTGGGGCGACCCGCAGCGCCAGCCTTATGTGTTGTTCGCCCATGGCTGGTCGAGCCATGGCACCCGCATCGCCAAGTGGTTACCGGCGCTGTCCGCTGCCGGCTACGCGGTGGTGGCGTTCGACCAGCCCGCTCACGGCAAGAGCGCCGGCCGCCTCGCCACCCTGCCCGACTTCACCCGCCACCTGTTCGCCGTCGGCCAGCACTACGGCCCGGCTGCGGTGGTGATCGGTCATTCGCTCGGCGGCGCCGCGGCGTTGTTGGCGATGGCGCGCGGCATGCGCGCCGAACGCGCGGTGCTGATCGCGCCCGCGGCCGACCCGGTGGCGGCGGTGAAGCGTTTCGCCCGCTTCCTGTGGGTCGGCGAAGACATCTGCCGGCGCCTGTTCGCCTATTACGAGGCGCATATCGGCATCAGCTTCGATTCGCAGCAGGCGCACCGCAACGCGCCCGGCATCGCCAGCCCGGCCCTGATCGTGCACGACCTGGACGACCGCGAAGTGCCCTGGGCCGAGGGCGAACGTTATGCGCGTTACTGGCCCGATTCGCGTCTGCTCAGCACCCAGGGACTGGGCCACAACCGCATCGCCGACGACGGCAACGTGATCGTCGCCGCCCTGCGTTTCCTGCACGGCGAACAGGTCGGCGACAAAGTGGTGTCCAGCGAGAACCTGCCCTACGGCTTCGCCTGAACCCGGCCCAGCGGCGCCCGCGAACACCGGCCGCCGCGACTCGATGGGAAATCGCTCGCGGGGAGAGCCGCCGCGGAGAGCCGCCGCGGCGGGCACGCTGCAATGCCCTCCCGGCCGTTTCGTGAACGCGACCGCGTTCATTGCCGGCCCCGGTTGCAGGCTCTAAGCTCTGCCCCCATACGGTAGGAGTCGCCGTCCGGCAACGGAGCGGCTTCACCCCATCGATTCCACCCGCTTCGGCACAAGACGGCGCCTTTGGGCGCCGTTGTGTTTGCCGGGGCCGCCACCGGGCCGCTGCATGCATCCGTTCTCGAGTTCGTCCATCCGTCGACTGCGCGGGCTGCGCGCATGAGCGAGTCGTTGTTGGCGCCGGCGGGCACCGGCCTGCAGGACGTGCTCGCCACGCAGCCGCACGCAGTGGTCGAACGCGACGGCGTGCGCTACACCCTGCTCGGTACCGCCCACGTATCGCAGGCCAGCGTCGATGCGGTGCGCGATGCGGTCGGCAGCGGCGCCTTCGATGCGGTCGCGGTCGAACTCGACCCGCAGCGCCTGCAGGCCCTGACCGATCCGGACGCGCTGGCCAAGCTCGACCTGATCCAGGTGATCCGTTCCGGCAAGACCGCACTGTTCGCCGCCAATCTGGCCTTGGCCGCATACCAGCGCCGGCTCGCCGAACAGCTCGGCATCGAACCCGGCGCCGAGCTCAAGCGTGCGGTGCTGGAAGCGCGGCAACGCGACCTGCCGGTGCACCTGATCGATCGCGAAGTCGGCCTGACCTTCAAACGCGCCTCCTCCAAGCTCGGTTTCTGGGGCCGCGCCAAACTCGGCGTCGGCCTGATCAGCGGCCTGTTCGCCGCCGACGAGGTCGGCGAAGAAGAGATCGAGAAACTCAAGCAAGGCGACATGCTCGAATCGAGCTTCGGCGAATTCGCCGCCGAAAGCCCGGAGCTGTACGAGACCGTGATCGCCGAACGCGACCGCTACATGGCCGCACGCCTGCGCGAGACCCACGGCGATGCGCGCGAAGTGCTGGCCGTGGTCGGCGCCGGCCACCTGCAAGGTCTGGCCCGGCATCTGCGCGAAGACACCGAAGACCCGGTCGCCCAACGCACCGCGCTCGAACAGGTCACCACCAAGAGCAAGGTGCCGTGGGTGATGATCGTGATCACCTCGCTGATCATCGCCGGCATCGCCTGGGGCTTCTGGAAGGGCGGCGCGGCGATGGGCGCCGACCTGCTGCTGCAATGGGTGCTGTTCACCGGCGGCCTGGCCGCGCTGGGCTGCCTGCTCGCCGGCGGCCATCCCTTCAGCATCATCACCGCCGCGGTGGTCGCGCCGTTGAAACCGTTCCGCCCCGGCGTACCGACCGGCGCGCTCAGCGCCCTGGTCGAAGTGCATCGGCGCAAGCCGGCCTACGGCGACTTCATGGCGCTGCGCGACGACGCGCAGACGCTCAAAGGCTGGTACCGCAACCGCGTCGCCCGCGTGGTGCTGAACTTCATGCTGACCAACATCGGCACCGGCATCGGCGTGTGGCTGGCCGGGTTCCGCATCGCGAGCAAGCTGGTCGGTTAAGGGGCCGGATTTACGCCGCGCAGCTTCGCCGTCACACCCTATCGCCCCCTTTTGAGAAGGGGGCAAGCGCCCGGCGCAGGATCGTTGCAGACGAGAAGACCGAGCGCGGGGGCGCCTCTGCACCGATGACGCTGCGTGGAAGAGCAAGCTCCCCTTGCCCCCTGATTACAAGGGGAAAATGTGACGAGGCGATCGAGGCAGAAGAGCGGCTATCGGAATGAAGAAGCTTCCGTATCGCTAAGGCTCAACGAATCGGCAGCTTCAGGCGCCGTCCGTTCCAGTCCAGGACCACACCGTCGGTCCTGATCGCCACCAGCACGGCATCGCCGATGCGGCCGCCTTCGGACAGGCGCTGGCCGTCGATGATCACGAACCGCTGCGCCGGTGCGTCGTTCCACATGTGCATGCTCAGTTTGAGCGGCGGCAGCTGTTTGCGCTCGGCGACCGGAAGGTCGGCGAGTAGCAACAGGCCTTCGTTGCGCTCGACGGCCACCGGCGCCGGCGGCGCGGGCGGTGCTAGCGGCAACGGTTCCGGCACCGCGATGGGCGGCGCCGGCCGAGGCTCCAGCTCCGGCTCCGGCGCCGGCGCCGGCGCCGGCGGCGCGCGCGGCGCGACCGCGACAGTGTCTTTATTCGTCTCCCTCTCCGGCTTCGTATCCGCAGGCGCCAGGGGCGCTGGCGCCGCGACGACGGCCGGGCTCGCCGGCACCGGTGCGGGTGCTGCCGGCCTTGGCTCTGGTTCCGATTCTGATTCTGGCAACGGCTCGACCGGAGCAGCAGGCGACTCGGCGATCGCGGGCGCTTCGATCCGAGGCGGCCCGGCATCGGCGATCCGATCGCGCTGGCCCACTTCGCCCGTGCTATCGGCGAGGGGTTCGACGGGCGGGCTCTGCCGACTGCCGAGCCACCAGGCGAGCGCCGCGACGACGACCGCAGCGAGCACCAGCCACCACCAGATCGGCTTGGTTTGAGGCTGCACGCGGGTCACCGGCGGCAGTTCCGCGTACAAATCGGGCGACTCGCCGCGTCGGCGTTCGGCCTCGGATTTGCGCAGGGCTTCGAGAATCAACGACATCGTTTACTCCAGCACCGGCTGCAGACGCGGGCCTTCGTCGCCTGACGACAGCGCGAGCATGGTCTCCGGACCGACGACGCCGTCGCTGAGCAAACCGCGTGCGGTCTGGAAACGGCGCACGTCCTCGATGCTCGCGCCGCCGGCCGCGGTGGCGCCGAGCCGCTGGCGCAACCACTCGCCGCGCACACCGCCGGCGCGGGGCGACAACGACGACCCCAAGCCCTCGGGGCCGCGCCATACAGCGGCATATTCGCCGGTCCATAAACGTTCGAGTGCGGCGCGCTCGGTGTCGAATGAAGTCCCGTCCAGCGACAAACGCACCTTGTTCGCATCCACCCCGCTCAGCAGCACCCAGGGATCACGCACGCCGAGACGCAGATGCAGCAGCACCGGACGGCCGAACTCGATCAGTTTTTCCAGACTCGCCTCACCGCGCAGGCAATAGACTCCGGGAGCGATAGGGGGGACACATCGCGACGCTGCGGCGACGGCGACCTCATCCGTCGGCAGCTGCCACGCGCTCAGCAACTGCCGCCATGCCGGCAGCGAAGCGACCTCGGCCGCAGCGACACGCTGCGCGAAAGCGGTCTCGTCCAGCTGCGGCGTTGCAGTCGGGTCGTTCGCTACAGCCGCCCGTTCCGCGCCCGCTTCGGTCTTCGCTGCCGATGGCGTCTTATCCGCATCCGTGGCGCCGGCCTGGCCGCCCGGCTTCGCCGGCGTCTTCGCGATGAGCGCGCTGTTCCCCGCCCCGGCCTGGCCCGCCGATGCGTTCGCCGTGGCCGGTGGCGGCTGCGTCCACCACCACAGCGCTCCAAGCGCCAACGCGACTAAGGCCGCGGCAGAAAGAATGGCGAGGCGCTGGTGCGAAACGCCTCGCTGGCTCGGCGCCAGCGCTTCGGCCGCGGCCCGGTTTACGGTGCTCTCGTCGACCTGGATGTTGTCGTGAGCGTAACCGCCGAGCAAAGCGCGTTCGGCGATCACGTTGATCAGTCTCGGCACGCCGCCGGAATGCGCGTGAATGCGCTTGATCGCGCCGGGCGTGAACGGCAAGCGCTGGCCGCCCGCGATGCGATAGCGATGGCGCAGAAAGGCCGTGGTTTCGTCTGCGCTCAACGGGGTCAAGTGGAAACGTGCGGTGATGCGCTGCGAGAGTTGGCGCATGTCCGGGCGCGCGAGCATGACGCGCAGCTCGGGCTGGCCGAGCAGGATGATCTGCAGCAGCTTCTGGGTGTCGGTTTCCAGGTTGGTCAGCAGCCGCACCTGCTCCAGCGCTTCCAACGAGAGGTTTTGCGCCTCGTCGATGATCAACACCACCCGCAGGCCCTGCGCATAGGCGCCGAGCAGGTAGGCATTGAGGGCGTCGACCAGGGCCTTGACGCTGCCGCGCTTGCCGGCCAGATCGAGGTGCAGTTCCTCGCAGATCGTTTCGAGCAGCTCGACCGGGCTCAGGCGCGGGTTCAGCACCAGGGCGACGTGGGTCTTCTCGGGCAGTTGTTCGAGCAGCAGCCGGCACAGGGTGGTCTTGCCGGTGCCGACTTCGCCGGTGAGCTGGACGAAACCGCCGCCCCCGCCCTGGCCGATACCGAACAGCAGGTGCGCGAGCGCATCCCGGTGGCGCTCGCTGAGAAACACGAAGCGCGGATCGGGCGTGATCGAGAACGGCGGCTCCTTCAGGCCATAGTGCTCGAGGTACATGCGCGTCGTCGTGGCTTTGAGGCGCCTAGCCTGCCACGAAATCGTATTGGCGCGCGCCCTGCCCTCGCCGGGACTGCGCGCGGCACAAAAGGAACGTGCGTTCCGGCCGGTTTCGGCCTCTGAAGCGCCCACGCCCCCCGTGGAAGGGATATACCAGCGCCCCGACCAGCCGGGGGACGCTTCGGGCGGGTGCTCGCCGCGTCAGCCGCAAGGCAGGGTGATAATCGACAAACTTCGTTGACGCGTCGGCACAGGCCGATACCGCCATCGCCGGCGAACGCCGAACTCGCGAAACCGGTCAGCATCGCCGCCAGGGTCAGAACCGCCCAGGTCTTCTTGCGCATCTTTCCTGCATGAGATGTGGCGCACGGCTCCATCGCCGTGCGCCACCGAGTTAGCGACCCGCAATAGCGGCGTCAACGCACGGCTCAAACCTGTTGTGACGCAGTGCCCGCCTCGGTCGGCACGCCGCGGGCGCGCCGCACCAGCTTGGCGCTGCCGCTGCGCAGGTCGTCGAGGATGGCGTAGATGGTCGGCAGGAACAGCAGGCTGACTACGGTCGAGAACGCCAGGCCGCCGGCGATCGCGCGCGCCATCGGGAAGTACGGCGGCATATTGCCGCTGGTCTTGGTCGACAACGCGATCGGCACCATCGCCAGGATCGCCGTGCCCATCGTCATCAGGATCGGGCGCAGGCGCTCGCGGCTGCCTTCGACCAGTGCTTCGGTGCGCGACAGGCCCCGACGGCGCAGGTTGTTGATGTGCTCGATCATGACGATGCCGTTGTTCACCACCACGCCCATCAGCACCAGCACGCCGATGAAGGACATGATCCCGAAGGTGGTGCCGGTGATCCAGAACAGCCAGAACACCCCGAACACCGAGAACAGCACGCCGCTCATGATCGCCGAAGGGAACAACAGCGATTCGAACACGGCCGCCATCACCACATAGATCATGATCAGGGCGATCAGCAGATTGAACAGCATCTGCTGGTTGGCCTCGTCGTCGCGCTGGAACGCGCTGCCGTCGAAGGAATAGCTATAACCGGGCGGGAACGCGACCCGCTTGAGGATCGCTTCCATTTCCTTGCGCGCCTCCGGCACCGTGACCTTGTCGCCGAGGTTGGACTTGATGGTCAAGGTGGTCTGGCGGTTGACCCGGCTGATCTGGGTCGCCGAGGGATGCACGTCGACCTCGACCATGCTCAACAGCGGCACGCTGCGGCCGTCGGGCGCGCGCACGGTGAAGGACGCGATCTCGGCGGTGCTGAACTGATCGGCGCCGGCGAAGCGCGCCCATACCTGCACCTCGCTGTCGCCGCGACGGAACTCGCGCAGGGTGGCGCCGCGCAAGGCCAGTCCGACGAACTTGGACACCTCGTCGGCGCTGAAACCGAACGCGGCGGCGCGTTCGCGGTCGACCCGGATGCGCAGCTCGTTGTTGCGGTCGCCGGCTTCGACCCGCACGTCGCGAAAGCGCGGGCTGCGCGCCAGGATCGGCACGATGTCCTGGCCCAGCCGTTCCAGCATGGCGCTGGAATCGCCGACCAATTGCACCTGGACCTGATTCTGCTGGCCCTGATCGCCCTCGTCGCCGATGCCGATGCCGGCGCGCGCCGATTTCGGCAGGCCCTTGCTGATCTCGTCGGTGATCGGCTTGGTCTTCTTGACCAGTTCCTTGTCGAAGGTGATGACCGTGTTGGCGTCGCCGTCCTCGCTGTAATACGAATAGACCTGGGTGATGTGGAATTTCTTGCGGTTGGCGTCGAGATAGTCCTCGATCCGCTTGACCTCGTCCGACATCTGCTCCTTGGTGTAGCTGCCCTTCCACTGGTAGTAGACGCGGGCGCTGTCGCCGCCCTCGCCGCCGAACATGTCGTACTTGGTCTGGGTCATCGGCCAGATGCTGATCGCGATGATCAGCAGGATGCCGAACACGCTCCAGCCGCGGTGCTCCAGGCTCCAGCGCAACAGCCGGGCATAATTGCGCTGCAGGTAAGGAATCAGGCCCGTGCTGCGGTTGATGGTCGGCGGCGTCTTGAGCCGCGCCGAGATCATCGGAATCAGGCTCACCGCGACCAGCCACGAGGCCAGCAGCGAGACCGAGATCGTGATCGCGAGCTGCGACATGAAGATCTTGATCTGGTTGGTCTCGCCGAACAGATTCGGCACGAACACGATGCAGTGGCACAGCGTGCCTGCCGACAGGGCGATGGCGACGTGGCGAGTGCCGATCACCGAGGCCAGCCGCGGCTGGTCCGGCATCTTCTCGCGCTCCTGGTAGATGCTCTCGACCACCACCACGGCGTTGTCGACCAGCATGCCGACGGCCAGCAGCAGGCCCATCATGGTCAGGATGTTGAGAGTCACGCCGACGAAGTACATGAAGCCCAGGGTGATCACGAAGCAGATCGGGATCGCGAGGGTTACCATCAACGTCGACGGCCAATGGCGCAGGAAGAAGAACAACACCGCCATCGACAACACCAGGCCGACCGCGCCGGCCTCGGCCAACTCCAGCAGCGAACTGGTGACCTCCTCGCCTTCGTTGGAAATGATCTTGAACTGCACCCCGCGCAACGCCGACTCGGACTTGATCTTCTCGACCTCGGCCAGCGCCAGGCGCGACACTTCGACCAGATTGGCGCTGCGGTCCTTGAAGATGTCCAGCCCGACCGCCGGCTTGCCGTCGAGGCGCCGGCCGTACGCCATGCGCTTGGGCTTGTAGCGGACCTCGGCGATGTCGCCCAGACGGGTGCCGTTGGTGCCGATGACCAGGTCGCGCAACTGCTGCAGGTCGGTGATTTCCCCGACCGGCTGCACCCGCAAGCGACGCCCGCCGTCCTCGATCTCGCCGGCCGAAACCGAGAAGTTGACCGCCTGCAGGCGCGTGGTCAACTCATTGAGGCTGATGTTGTGCGCGGTCAGCCGGTCCGGCGCGATCGCGATCTCGACTTCGTTCGGCGAGACGCCGGAGATTTCGACCTTGGCCACCCCGGGCAGGCGCTCGATACGGCGCTTGAACTCGCGGTCGATCAGTTCATAGGAGCCGGACAGGTCGTGCTCGCCGGCCAGGCGGATGCGCAAGAACGCCTGATCGGTCGTCGAGAACTTGAACACGAAGTAGCGCTGCAGATCGTCCGGCAGGTCGCTGCGGATCGCATCGATGCGCTCGCGGGCCTCGGAGGCCGCGATGGCGATGTCGCGGTCCCAGTTCGCGAATTCGATCACCACCTCGGAACTGTCCGCGCGCGCGGTCCCCTCCATGCGCTTGATGCCGGTCATCGTCGACAAGGCGTCTTCGGTCGGGCGCAACACCGTGCGCTCGACCTCTTCCGGGGTCGAGCCGGTGTACGGCATCTGCACCACGAGGAACGGGAACGAGACCGACGGGAAAGCCTCCAGCGGCAGGCGCACCGCCGCAATCAGGCCGATCACGAACATCGACACGAAGGCCATGATGACCGTGACCGGGCGCCGGATGCTGAACTCAGCAACGCTCATCCTGGGTGCTCCTCAGGCCTGGCCCGGCTGGTGGCCGTGCGGCGAATGATGCAGGTCGGCGTCGTGCAAAGGCGCCTGCTCGTCGTGGATGTGTTCGGCGACCGCATTGGAGTCGCGGCGGGCGCGACGAGCGCGCTCGCGATAGTGCTCGTCGGAGCGGCGGTCGAGCAGGTCGTACACCACCGGGATCACCAGCAAGGTCAGCAGCGTCGACACCAGCAAGCCGCCGATCACCGTGATCGCCATCGGCGCGCGCACTTCGGCGCCCTCGCCGGTGGCGATCGCCAGCGGCAGGAAACCGAACAAGGTACAGGTGGTGGTCATCACGATCGGGCGCAGTCGCGAACGCGCGCCTTCGATCAAAGCCTCGCGCTTGGCCACGCCCTCCTCGCGCAACTGATTGACCTTGTCGATCAGGATGATCGCGTTCTTGACCACCAGACCGACCAGCAGGATCAGGCCGATGAATACCACCACCGATATCGGCGAACGGGTCATGACCAGGGCCAGTACCGCGCCGACCAGGGCCAGCGGGATGGTGAACAGGATCACGAACGGATGCAGCAGCGACTCGAACTGCGAGGCCATCACCAGGTAGACCAGGAAGATCGCCAGACCGAACGCGAACAGCAGCGAGTTGATCGACTGCTGCAGCTCCTCGCCCTGGCCGCCGATGTGCATGCCGATTTCCGGGCCGAGCGGCTGCTCGGCGACCATCCGGTTGACCTCGTCGATAGCACCGCCGAGGTCGATCTCGCGCAAGTTGGCCGAGACGATCGCCACTCGAACCTGATCGGCGCGATGGATCTCGCTGGGGCCGGTGGTCGAGACCACGTCGGCGACCGAGCTCAAGGTCACCGGCCGGCTGCTGCCCGGATTGACGATCAAACGACGGATGCTTTCCAGCGAGGCCCGGTCGGATTCGCGCGCCCGCACCAGCACGTCGATCTTGCGGTCGCGGAAGCTATAGCGCGTGGCGACTTCGCCGCGCACCTTCTTGACCACCGCATCGGCGATCTGGCGCGTCGTCAGGCCGAGCGCACCGGCGCGGTCCTGGTCGAAACGGATCTGGATCTCCGGGAAACCTTGCTCCACGGTCGACTTGACGTCGGCGTAGTGCGGGTTGGCGCGCAGCATCGCCGCCATACGTTGACCGGCGCGCTGGATGGTCTCCAGGTCCTGGCCGCGCAGTTCGATTTCCAGCGGCGTCGAGAAACTGAACAACTGCGGGCGAGCGAAGCCGACCTGGGCCGACGGATGCGCACGCATGGTTTCGCGCAGGCGCTCGGTCTCGCCCGCCTCGACTTCCTTGCTGCCGCCGTCGGCCATCACCACGGTCAGCTTGCCGATGTTTTCGCCGCTCTCGGTCGGGTTCGCGTCCAGGCGAGTGCCGCTGCCGCTGACGCCGAACAGCGCGCGGATGCCGGGGTCCTTGTCGTGCTTGAGCTGCAGCTCGCGTACCAGCTTGTCGGTCTCGCGCAGCGGCGTGCCGGGCGGCAGCTTGACCGTCATCTCGAAGCGATCCTGGGCCAACTGCGGGATCAGATCGGTGCCGAGCAAGGGCACCGTCGCGATCGTCGCGACGAAGGCGGCGCCGGCCAGCAGCAGCACCAGGGCCGGTCGCCCCAACGCCGCCGGCAACAGCTTGAGATAAGTGCTTTCGGCGCGACCGTACGGCGCCATGGCCAGATCGCTGGCCTTGCGCATGACAGGGCCGACCACCGCGGCGAGAATACGCCAGGCGCGCACGATCGCCCAGGAGATGCCGAAGAAGCTCCAGCGCACCGCCGCGACGATCGCGTAAAACGGCCACGACAGCACTTTCAGCACGCGGTTGCGCGGCCGCCAACGCGGATGCGGCGCTTCTTCCTGGAAACCCATCGCCGGCCGTCCGCGCAATGCGCTCAGCATCGGGATCAGGGTCATCGACACGATCAGCGAGATACCGATCGCCAGGGCTACGGTCAACGCCTGGTCGCGGAACAACTGGCCGGCGATGCCTTCGACGAACACCAGCGGCAGAAACACTGCGATCGTGGTCAGGGTCGAGGCGACCACCGCCATGCTGACCTCGCGGGTACCGGTAACGGCCGCTTCGAGAATGCCGAGCCCGCGTTCGCGCGCCTTGGCGATGCTTTCGAGCACCACGATCGAGTCGTCGACCACCAGGCCGGTGGCCAAGGCCAGGCCGCCGAGCGACATCACGTTGAGGCTCAGATCGAGCTGGCCCATGAAGAAAAAGGTAGTCACGATCGAGACCGGCAGCGACAGGCCGATCACGAAGGTGCTCCAGCCATCGCGCAGGAACAGGAAGATGATCAGGATCGCGAGCAGGCCGCCGATCACCGCGTCCTTCTTGACGTCGGCGATGGCGTGGCGGATGAACTGCGACTGGTCGTCGATCGTGGTCAGCTCGACGTCGGTCGGGATCTGCGATTTGATCGCCTCCAGCCGCGCCTGGATGGCGTCGGCGCTGGCCACGGTATTCGCGTCGCCTTCCTTGTAGATCGCCAGCTCCACCGCTTCCTTGCCGGCCAGACGGATGATCGCTTCGCGCTCCTTGTAGCCTTGGCGGACTTCGGCGATGTCCTTCAACCGCACCGGCTTGCCGCCGGCCGGGGTGCTCTGCTCGCCCGAAGAGGCACTCTGCACCGAGGCCGCGGCGGCCATGGCGTCGGCCGACCCGGATGCAGCAGCGACTCGCGCCATTTCCGCGGCCGCGTCCGCGGCGGCGTTGCCGCCGGCCGCCTGCGTCGTGACCAGCATCTCGCGGATTTCCGGCACGGTCGCGAACTGATTGACCGTGCGTACCAGATAACGCTGGTTGCCTTCCTGCAGGCTGCCGCCGGAGATATTGATGTTCTCCTGCTGCAGGCGCTGGATGACGGTGTCGATCGGCAGATTGAGCTGGGAAATCTTTTGCTGGTCGATATCGACCTGGATCTCGTCCTCGAGGCCGCCGCCCACCTTGACTGCGGCGACGCCGTCGACCGGTTCGAGTTTCTTCTTCAGGTCGTCGTCGGCGTAACGGCGCAGCTCGGTCAGGCGCCTGATCGCATCGGCGTCGTCCACCGCCGCGCCCTTGTTGGACAGGGCGATGCGCAGGATCGGCTCGGTAGAAGGATTGAAACGCAGCAGCACCGGCTTCTTCACTTCCAGCGGCAACTGCACGACTTCCATCTTGTCGCGCACTTCCAGGCTGGCCTGGTCCATGTCGGTGCCCCAGGCGAACTCCAGCACCACGTCGCTTTGTCCGGTGCGCGAGACCGACTTGAGCTTGCGCAAGCCCTTGACCACGCCGAGCGCCTCTTCCAGCGGCTCGGTCACCAGCGTCTCGATTTCGGTCGGCGCGGCGCCGGTGTATTCGGTGCGAACCGTCAGCGTCGGGTAGCTGAGATCCGGCAGCAGGTTGACCTTGAGGCTGTTGAGGGCGATCACGCCGAACAGCAGGAAGGTAATGGTCACCATCGCCACCGTGACCCGGCGGCGCGTGGAGAATTCCACGAGGTTGAAGGACGTCGTGTCCGAAGGCTGAGCCACAGTCAGTCCCCACGTTCTTTAAGTGTTATGTGGGCCGCCGCCGCGGTGGACCGCGGCAGCGGCAAGGGCGCGCGTACGACGCGCGCTTGCTTACTGTTTCTGTGCGGCGGGCTTCGCGGCGGCGACTTCGCGCGGCGCGGACTGGCCGATCAACTGCACCTCGGTCCCTTCGCGCAACGCGGTCTTGCCCGCGACCACGACCTGGTCGCCGAGCTTGAGGCCGTCGCGGACCTCGGCCCAGGCGCCGTCGAGATAGCCCAGCTTGACCGGGACGCGCGCGACCTTCTTGCCGCGCACCACGAACACCGCCGGGTCGCCCTCGTCGTCGAGCAGCGCCGCGCGCGGCACGACCAGCGCATCGGCGCGGTTGTCGTAATCGATGCGCAGGCGGCCGAACATGCCGGGCTGCAGCGTGCCGCCGCCTTCGAAAGCGCAGATCACCCGGAACGTGCCGCTGCCGGAGTCGACCACCGGGGCGACGCGGTCGACCGTGCCGGTGAAGACCTTGCCGGGCATGGCATCGACCTGCATCTGCACCGGCAAGCCCGCTTTCAGCGTGGCCAGCTCGCGCTCGGGCACGTTGAGCGTGGCCTCCAGGCGCGAGGTGTCGACGATGCGGATGATCGGCGAGTTGATCTGGACGAAGTTGCCGGTCTTGATCGAACGCGAGGCGACGATGCCCGAGATCGGCGCTTCGACCTTGGCGTAGGACAACTCCAGGTTCGCCATGCGATTGGCGGCGCGGGCGTTCTCCAGGTCGTAGCGCAGTTGGTCGTTGTCGTTGGCGCTGAGCAGGCGTTGTTCGGCCAGTTGCTTGGAGCGGGCGTAGTTGGCCTCGAGCTTGCGCATGGTGGCGTTGGTCTGGGCGGCCTGCAGCTCGGCGCGCGCCGAGTCGAGCCGGACCAGGACCTGGCCGGCCTGCACGTGCTGGCCTTCCTCGACCATCACCGCGAGCGCCACGCCCGAGGTCTTGGCCACCACCTGCGATTCGGCCCGCGCCTCCAGCGGCGCGGTACCGGTGTAGCTGGCCGCGATCGCGCGCCGCGTCGCCTGGGCGACCTCGACCGGAACCGCTTCCGATGCTTTGTCCTTGGCTTCCTTGGCCTGCGCTTCCGCAGCGCCGGCGCCGCCCTTGCAGGCCGACAGGCCGAGCACACAGGCCAGGGCCAGGGCGGCGACTGCCACCGTGCCGCCCATTGCCGGACCGCTCTTGCGGATATTGGTGAGTTGACGCATTCGAGACGACCCCAAGCTCTAGTTTTTTCGTCGGTTACCGGTCGTATGCCGGTGTTGTATATAGGTATATCACCGGCCCTGAAAACCACCATCCGCCGAAGGTAATGGTGACTGGAGCCATGCATTTATTCTGAGGCACGGTTAGCGCGAGCGATGCCGATCGCGCGCCTGCGGCGGCCTCGGGCGGCGCGCCAGCGCCACCCGCCGAGTATGGATGCGCTCAAGGACGACTTCGTTGCAGTCGCATGGCCGGCTATACTCGCCGACTTATGCGCGGCTCCGGCCCTGCACAGCCAGCCACCACCTTTCGCTAGCCATTCGAGATTGCGGACTAGACATGATGCGACCGCTGACGATCGCCGCCTGCTTTGCCCTGACCCTGGCCGCCATGACGGCGCACGCTCAGGAACCCGCCAAGGCGCCGGCCCCCACCCCCGCCGCCGCCATTCCGGCCACTCCGGCCGCCGCGCCGGCCATCAAGGGCAATGCCGAGACCGGCCGCCAACTCACCTATACCTGCCAGGGCTGCCACGGCGTCACCGGCTACAAGAACGCGTACCCGAACTATCACGTTCCCAAGATCGTCGGGCAGTCGCCGGAATACCTGACGAATGCGCTGACCGAATACAAGAAAGGCACGCGCAAGCACCCGACGATGCAGGCCCAGGCTCAGAGCTTCTCTGACCAGGACATCGCCGATATCGCCGCCTTCCTTTCCAGCGCCAAGTGAGCCGCCCCATGACGAACTCCAGCTTCTTCAAGAGCGGCCTCGCCATCGCCCTGTTCTCGGTCCTGACCCTCGCCGCCTGCTCGCAGGGCGGTGAAGTCCCGGCCGGCCATTCTTCGGCCGACCGCGACGCCGGCCACACTTCGTCGTCGGCGGGCCTGCCGGCCGGCAACGTCGCCGCGGGCGAAAAGCTCGCCAGCGTCAAGGGCAAGGCCACCGGCCAGTCCTGCGTCGACTGCCACGGCGCCGAAGGCAATGCGCCGATCGATCCGACCTACCCGAAGCTCGCCGGCCAGTACCACGACTACATCGCGCACTCGCTGCAGATGTACCGCGACGGCGACCGCGAGCATGCGCTGATGTCGAGCCAGGCCAAGGATCTGAACGACCAGCAGATCGCCGACCTCTCCGCCTACTTCGGTTCGCGCGAGAAAGGCCAGCTGCGCGACCTGCACGGCATCCACTGAGCCGTCGCGCGGCCTCGCCGCCCACTCGATCAGCAACAAACGGCCCGCATCAGCGGGCCGTTTTCGTTTGCGGCGGCGTTTGCGAAAGAGCCGCTGCGGCCTGAGCCCTGGCGAGCTGCGCCATCGCGGCAACCCGTGCGGCCCAGCCTCCTGGAACTAGACATCCAACCCAGCGACCGCCCTCACCCGCCCGGCGGCGGCCGCACGCTGCCGTTGTCTTCCTGCAGATGCGGCTTGAACGGGATATCCGGCGGCGGGCGCGCGGTGGCCGGTTGTTCGTTGAGGTTCGGGTCGTTGATCCCGCAACTGCCGCCGAGCATCAGCAGGGCGACCGAACACTGGATGCTTTTGCCTTTGCTGCCCGGGATCGGAATCATCACCGTCTGCACGCTGCGCCGGACCCACTCGGCCAGCAGGGTTTCGTTCGGGCGCCAGTACTTGTCGAGCGCGGTCGGCTCGTAATCGGTCGGCTTGCGCCGCAACCAGGTGCCGGCGCGGTCGAGGTCCTTGATCTCGGCAGTGATCGTGCCCGGCGGTTTGCCCGGCGAAGCCGAGCCCGGCGCGTCGGCCAGACGCACGCTGCCGTCGCTGTTGTACAGGCCCGGCGTGTCGCCGCGCTGACCGCCCGGCTGGTTACGGGTGGAATCGCCCCAGTCGTCGCCGCGCTTCGGCGTCGACCAGGTCCCGGGGGCCGGCGTCGGTTTCGGGCCGGCCCCGGCGGTCGCCGCCGGCGGCCCCGAACTCGCGGCCGGGGCCGAACTCGAGGCGGCGGGCTTGGAGCTGGACACGTTGGAACTGGACACGCTTGCCGGCGCGCTGGTGGCGGTCGCAGCCGAGGCTGGAAACGACGGCGGCGCAGCCGGCGCGGTGCTCGGCGACGGCGCGGTCGAGGCGGCCGCGGACGGCGTGGGGATGTCGGCGATGCGCACCTGCGGCGCGGTCGAACGCAGCTGCGGCGCCGCGATCGATGGCGTCGGCAACTCGCGCACCGGCACCCGCGACAGCGGCGCAGGCACGTCGCGCACGCTCACTTCGCGCGGCTGCACCGCGATGCTCGGCGCGGCGATCTCGCGCTGCGGCAATTCGCGCGCGATCGGCTGCACCGGCGCCGGCACGTCGAGCGACGGCACCGGCTGGGTCTTGGCTTCGAGTTGCGGCACGCGCGGGGTGTCGTCGAGGCGGCGACGCGTCGGCGGCAGCACGAAGATCTGCGGCGAATCCGGCACTTCCTTGCTGACCATCACCGGCTGCTCGACGGTCGGCGCCGGCACCTGCGGCTCGGGCACGTCGCGCTGCGGCACCTCGGGCAAGGTCGCCTGCAGTTCCGGGGTCGGCAAGGGCGTATCGGCAGCCAGTTGCGGCGGCGAAGGCTCGGCCTGGGCCGGCTGTTGCTGGGTGGGCTGCTGCGCTTGCGGGGCCTCGGCCTGCGGCTGATCGCTCGGCTGCTGCGAGCCGCCGCCGGGTTCCTTCGGCGTGCCCTCGCCGATGTATTCGATCATGGTGACGTTCTCGCCTTCCGGCGGCGGCCGGGTGGCGAAGAACTGCAGATACATCAGCCAGATCAGCAGGCCGGCGACGAAAATATGCCAGACCAGCGAGAACGCGCCGGCGATCCAGCGCAGCCAGCGCTCCTCGCGCTCCGGCGGCTGCCACTGCTGGCGCCACAGAGTCGCGAAGGCCTGCCAACGGTTCAGCATGGCCGCGCGCGGCGGCGGTTGCGCCAAGGGCCGCTGCGCGATCACCGCGACCAGCGCGTCCGAGGTCGCGCCGGTCACCGCGCCGCTGCGTTCCTGCAACGACTCCAGCCAGCTTTGCCAGCCCGCCGGGAATTCGCCCGGTGGGGGCGAATCGCGCCGCATGGAAAGCCGCAACCGGCGTTGCAGTACTTCGATGACGGAGGCGGCGGTGGGCATAGGCTGCGCCGCGCCGGAATCAGGCGGCGGTGTCTCGGGGGATGTACGGCGCGTCACCGGTCTCGTGATCGGTGGCGTCGCGTACCGCGGTCACGCCCGGCACCTTGGTCATCAAGGTGGTTTCGATGCCCTGCTTGAGGGTCACGTCGGCCATGCCGCAACCGTGGCAGCCGCCGCCGAAGCGCAGCACGACCACGCCGTCGGCGGTCACTTCCTGCACCGAGACATGGCCGCGGTGCTGGGCGAGCTGCGGGTTGACCTCGTGCTCGACCACCCAGCGCACCCGCTCGACCAGCGAGGCCGAATCGGTCGGCGCCTCGCCCTTGATCTTGGGCGCGCGGATCTGCAACTGGCCGCCGGTGGCCTTGACCTCGTAATCGATCTCCGCGCCGTCGAGGTACTGCACGCTGTCGGCGCGCAGCCACAAGGTGAAGCCCTCGCAATCCACCGCCCACTCGTCGCCGGCCAGATCGGCCGGTTCGGCGAACTCCAGGCGCACGTCGGCGCGCGGCGTGCCCGGATGCACCGCCGACAGCCGCACCCCGAGCCCCGGCAGGGCCTCGCGCTCGATGAGCTTGCGGAAGTGGTTTTGCGCGGATTCGGAAATATTGATCATCGGGCTATTCTAGCGGGGTCAGCACGGCGTGAAGCCGCGTATGCATCCTACGACCGTCGGCGATACGATTCCGTTCATGGAAGGCGGTCGCCGCGCAGAAGCTATGCCGCGGCGCCATCGCCGGGCCGCCCAGGAGTCCGCAGCATGAACGATCTCATCCCCCTGTCCCAGGCCCACTGCATCGTGCGCCGCGGCATCGAACACAAGCTCAGCGAAGCCCGCATCCGCGAGCTGCTGCCCGAGGTGCCGGGCTGGGAGCTCGCCGAAGACGGCCATGCCCTCACCCGGACCTTCCGTTTCGACGACTATTATCGAACGATGGCTTTCGTGAACGCTCTGGCTTTCATGGCCAATCGCGAAGACCATCATCCCGATCTCGGCGTCCATTACGACCGTTGTGTGGTGCGGTATTCGACCCACGACGTCGGTGGCCTGAGCGAGAACGACTTCATCTGCGCGGCCAAGGCCGACGCTCTGACCGGTTGATCCCGCCATGAACCCAATCCGCAGCAACTCCCGCCTCTCGCCGCGCCTGCTCCCGATGCTCGGCGCCGCCCTGCTCGCCCTGGTCGCCGCCGGCTGCGGCGAACGCGCCGCGGACGCGCCGATCATTCCGTCCACGCCGCTGCGCGCGGTCGACACGCCGCCGCCGGATTACCCGCAGGAGATCGGTTGCGACCAGATCGGCGGCAAGGTCGTGCTGCAGCTCAGCGTCGGCCCGGACGGCAAGCCGAAGAAAGTCGACGTGCTCGAAAGCAGCCGCACGCCGGCGCTGGACCAGGCCGCGATCAAGGGCGTGCAGCGTTGGCGCTTCGAGGCCGCGACCCGCAACGGCAAGCCGGTGTCGACCGACATCCAGGTCCCGGTGACCTTCCACTCGCCGGCGACACGCCCGGAGCATTGCGGCTGAGGCCACTGCGCGCAGTAAATCCAGTCAGACGACAACGCCGGCCTGAGCCGGCGTTGTCCGTTCGGAGCAATCGCATCAGGCCGGAGCGCCTGGTGCCGAAGCCTGACCCGCCGGGCCACTTCCCCGCAGGCAGCGACTGCGCGGGGACTTCGGCTCAGCCCAGGCGATCCAGCACTTCGACCAGCTCCGGCGCCAGCGGCGCGTTGAGCAGATACGGCTCGCGGCCGCCGTCGAGGGCGAACTCCAGGGTCGAGGCGTGCAGGAACAGGCGCTTGAGACCGGCCTGCTCGCGCAGGCGCTTATTGGCCTCGACCTCGCCGTACTTGTCGTCGCCGGCGACCGGATGGCCGATGTGCTGGGCGTGCACGCGGATCTGGTGGGTGCGGCCGGTCTCGATCCGCACCTCGCAATACGACTGTCCGCCGCGCCGCTCCAGCACTTTGAAGTGGCTCAGCGACGGCTTGCCGTCGCGGTGCACCTGGACATGGCGCTCGCCGCCCTGGCGCAGGCCGATGTGCAGGGCCGCGTCCACGCTCATCACGCCCTCGGGCATGCGCCCGGTCAGCAGCGCCAGATAGCGCTTGGCGATGCCGCCTTCTTCGCGCATCAAGGCCTGCATCTCGGTCAGCGCCGAACGCTTCTTGGCCACGATCAGCAGGCCCGAGGTGTCGCGGTCGAGCCGATGCACCAGCTCCAGGGTCTGGCCCGGGCGCAGCGCGCGCAGGGTCTCGATGGCGCCGAAACTGATCCCGCTGCCACCATGGCTGGCGACCCCGGAGGGCTTGTTCAGGGCGAGCAGGCGCGCGTCCTCGAACACGATCGCCGCGTCGAGCGCGTCCATGAACCCCTTCGGTGGGGCCGGTTTGTCGCCGGCCTCGCTGAGACGGACCGGCGGAATGCGCACCTCGTCGCCGGCCTCGAGCTTGCGCTCGGCCTTGGCGCGGCCGCCGTTCACACGCACCTGGCCGGAGCGCACAAGCTTGTAGATCAAGGACCTGGGCGCACCTTTGAGTTGGCCCAGGAGGAAATTGTCGAGCCGTTGACCTTCACGATCTTCGGGTACACGCACCGTCCGTGCGCCGGTGTTACCGGAGTTTGCTGTCTGGGTCATCCCGAAGCGTTATCTGTTACACTCGCGACGCGAGATAAGGTTTTGATTTCGCTGGGAGTTGTACCCGACCGCGTCGCCTGACAAGCGTGCGGTTCGGTACGGGGCCGAAAGCCCCTCCCGCGATTCCGGTCCGCGTCTAACCACTGCCCACGGGGTAGCCATGTTAGCAGCGACGGACCGGCGGAACCGGCCAGCGCCCGATGGGTCAAACCGTCGAGATGAACACCCGTGCGGCGCCCAAGCCTGAGGCTCGTTGAGAGCCGGCTTGACGCGTCGCCGCCCGCCCCGAGCGACGTTCGCGTCGCCGGCCCCGAAAGAACCGAGTAGGTAAGAAGCGCTCCCGCGGCGTGCCGTGGTGATGTAGCGCTGGTAGTGGAGACCTCGCCGGCGCGCGGGCGGCCCGCATTCGCTGCGGCCGACGATCGCGACGGCGAAGTCTCAGTTCCCAGATAGCGAAACGCCATGGCGTTCCGCGCGGTAGAGCGCGCGAGGAACGCAACAATGAAGCGCATGCTGATCAATGCGACGCAGGCGGAAGAACTGCGCGTCGCCATCGTCGACGGCCAATCCCTGTACGACATCGATATCGAACAGCCGTCGAAGGAACAGAAGAAGTCCAACATCTACAAGGGCCGCATCACTCGGCTCGAACCTTCGCTGGAAGCGGCGTTCGTCGACTACGGTGCCGACCGCCACGGCTTCCTGCCGCTGAAGGAAATCTCCCGCGACTATTTCCAGCCCGGGGTCGACCATAACAAGGCCGGCTTGCGCGAGCTGTTGCGCGAAGGCCAGGAAATCGTCGTCCAGGTCGACAAGGAAGAGCGCGGCAACAAAGGCGCCGCCCTGACCAGCTTCATCTCCCTGGCCGGCCGCTACATGGTGCTGATGCCCAACTCCCCGACCGCCGGCGGCGTCTCGCGCCGGATCGAAGGCGAGGACCGCGCCGCGCTCAAGGATGCGATGGACAAGCTGACCATCCCCGACGACATGGGGGTGATCATCCGCACCGCCGGCGTCGGCCGCGATGCCGAAGAACTGCAGTGGGACCTGGATTACCTGGTCAGCGTCTGGAAGGCCGTCACCGACGCCGCCCTGAGCAAGCAGGCGCCGTTCCTGATCTACCAGGAATCGCGCCTGATCATCCGCGCCCTGCGCGACTACATGCGTCCGGACATCGGCGAGATCCTGGTCGATACCGACGAGATGTACGCCGAAGCGCGCGAGTTCGTCGAGCAGGTCATGCCGCACAACCTGCGCAAGCTGAAGAAGTACGCCGACGACACCCCGCTGTTCAACCGCTTCCAGATCGAGTCGCAGATCGAGAACGCCTACGAGCGCACCGTCCGCCTGCCCTCCGGCGGCGCCCTGGTGATCGACCAGACCGAAGCCCTGACCGCGATCGACGTCAACTCGGCGCGCGCGACCAAGGGCGGCGACATCGAGGAAACCGCGTTCAACACCAACCTGGAAGCGGCTGAAGAAGTCGCGCGCCAGATGCGCCTGCGCGACCTCGGCGGCCTGGTGGTCATCGACTTCATCGACATGGCCTCCAACCGCCATCAGCGCGACGTCGAGAACCGCCTGCAGAACGCCCTCAAGCAGGACCGCGCCCGTGTCCAGATCGGCCGCATCTCGCGCTTCGGCCTGCTCGAACTGAGCCGCCAGCGCCTGCGTCCGTCGCTCGGCGAGTCCAGCCAGTTGGTCTGCCCGCGTTGCGACGGCCACGGCCGCATGCGCAGCGTCGAGTCGATGTCGCTGTCGATCCTGCGCATCGCCGAAGAGCATGCGATGAAGGAGAACACCGGACAGGTGCTGGTGCAGGCCCCGACCGAGATCGCCAATTACCTGCTCAACGAGAAGCGCCGCGCGCTGACCGAGATCGAACAGCGCCACGGCGCGCCGATCGTGATCGTCGCCGACGAGCAGCTCGAGACCCCGCATTACGAAGTCACCCGTGTGCGCGAGAACGAGATCGGCGAAGAGTCGTCCAAGCCCAGCTACCAGCGCGGCACCCAGCGCAAGCTGCCGCTGCATGCGCTGACCAAAGCTCATCTGAACATTCCGGATGCGCCGATCGTCACCAACGTCAAGCCGCTCCAGCCGGCTCCGCTGCGCGAACCCCGCGAGCCCGCCGTGGCCGCGACTCCCGCCCCGGCACCGGCGCCGGTCGCCGCGCCGACCCATTCGGTCGGCCTGGTCGAGCGCATCCTGCGCATCTTCCGCGGCCCGTCGCAGCCCGCTCCGGCCCCGGCCGAACCGGCCGCGCGCAGTTCCGAAGGCCGTGGCCGCAACGACCGCAACGGCCAGCGCCGTGGCGAGAACCGCAACAACGCCGGCAAGGGCGGACGCGATGGCGGCCGCCGCGACGAGCAGCAGCGCCGCGACGAACCGCGTCGCGACGAGCAGCGTCGCGACAAGCAGCCGGCGCAGAACGCCCAGCCGCAGGCCGCCCAGCAGCAGCCCAAGCAGAAGCAGCCGCAAGCGCAGCAGCAGCCGAAGCCGCAGCAACCGCAGCAGGCGCAACAGCCCAAGACGCCCAAGCCGCAGAACGAAGAGCGTGCCGCCCAGGCCGCCGGCGGGACCCCGCGTCCGCCGCGCGAACCCAGGCCGCCGCGCCAGGACGCCTCGGCTCCGGCTGAAGCCGTCAGCGCCGCGGCGATCGTGCCGGCCGCCGTGGCCGCCGCATCGGTCAGCGCCGGCGCTCCCATCGCCGTGCCGGCCGTGCCGAGCGTCAGCGACGAGACCGCACTGAAGACCGAAGCCGCTGTCGCGGCCGTCGCCGCCGACAATGCCGGCAGCGAGCCGCGCGACACCGACGAAGCCGCAGGCGAAGGCGGCGGCCGTCGCCGTCGTGGCCGCCGCGGTGGCCGTCGCCGTCGTCGTGGCAACGGTGAAGCCGCTGCCGGTGGCGAAGGCCAGGGCCAGGACGAGAACGCATTCGACGACGAAGACGAGGTCGGCGGCGAACCCGCAGCGGCCCCGGCCGCGGCGAACCGTTCGCAGCCCGAGTTCGACTTCGACGACGAAGGCAGCGCACCGGCGCCGCGTGCCCAGGCCGCCGCGCCCGCTGCTGCCGCAGTCGCTGCACCCGCAGCGGTTGCCGCCGTCGCCAGCCGCGTGTTCAGCCCGGCCCCGGAAACGGCGGCCGAGCCGAAGGCTTCGTTCGCGAACCTCGGCCATGAGGCCCAGCCTGCGGTCGGCGAGCCCGTCGCCAGCGAGCCGTCGTCCGCGCAGCCGCAGATCGAGTCGGTCCGGGTCGAGCCCTCGCGCAACGCCTATGTCGCCGCCGAGCCGGTCGTGAACGAGCATGTCGTCGAGCCCGTGCTGGAAGCGGCGATGCCGGTCATCACCCGCCTGCCCGAGGACGCGGTTGCGGCGCCTGCCGAAATCGTCACGCCTGCGCAGAGCGCCGTCGCGGCGATCGAACAGGCGCAGCCCGCCCTGCAGGCTGCAACGCCGCGCAACGAGGATGTCGAACCGGTCGTCGAGCCGACTTCGGCCCTGGTCGAAGAGACCCGCGTCGAGGACACCGTGGTCGAACAGGCCGTGATCGAGCAGACCCCGGTCGAACCGACCGTGATCGAGCCGGTGGCCCCGCCGGCACAGGTCGAACCGGCCGTTGCGGCCTCCGCTGCGACCGGCTCGGTCGAACCGAAGGCCGCCGACACCGCTGCCGCTGAAGCCGCTTCGGTCGAAGCCGCTTCGATCGAGGCTGCTCCGGTCGAAACTGCCTCAGTCGAAACTGCTCCGGTCGAACCGGCCCAGGCCGACGCCGGCAACGCAGCGCCGGCAACGACGCCGCGCACCGCTGGCCTGTTCGATGCCCTGCCCCATCCGGTCGAACCGGCCCGCACCGACGCGGCCAATGCCGCGGTCGAAGGCGAGCAGGATGCCACCGACGGGTCGTCCGACGACGAGCGTCGCGCCTGACCGGCGACGCTCCAACCGGACCGTAATCCGGTAGGCAACCGTCAAGAAACCGGCCGCTGATGCGGCCGGTTTTTTTTGTGCGTCGCATTGGCGGCGCCGCTAGCTCGCCGCTGCCGACACGCACCGGTCAGCGCCCCGGGACATCACCCGTCTGAGTAGTGAATCGACGGCGCGGGCAAGCGGGCTCGTTCGAGCCGGAGCGTCAGTGCATTCATGCAGCGGCGCGGCCGCTTCAACCGGGGCCGCGGGCCCCGGAGCGACGCCGGCGCGAACACAGCGCCGGCGCAGCCGCATTACAGCGAATGCGCGGGATCGGCGAGTCCGTACTGCGCGGCCAGGCGGGCCAGCGCGATGCTGTCGGTGATGGCCAGCTTCTCGAACAAGCGGGTCTTGTGGGTGTTGACCGTCTTCGCGCTGAGGCTGAGGCGCTTGGCGATTTCTTCCTGGCGGAAGCCCTGGACCAGCAGCAAGGCGATCTCCAACTCGCGCGGCGACAGCTCGTCGAACGGCGAGTTGCCGCCGTCGATGTTCGACAACGCCAGATGCTGGGCGATGTTGCTGGCCAGATAGCGCTTGCCGCGGGCGACGTCGCGGATGGCGCGCAGCAGTTCGCTGGCATCGCCGCCCTTGCCGACATAACCGGATGCGCCGACTTCGAGCAGACGCTTCGGCATCGGCCCGTCTTCCAGCACCGATACGATGATCACGCGCGTGCCGTGGTCGCCCTTGACGATGCGCTCGGTCACTTCCAGCCCGCTCACGCCGGGCAGGTGCAGATCGCACAGCACCACATCGGGCTTGAGCTTGCGGATCAGCGGCATGGCCTCTTCGCCGCTCTCGACGTCGCCGAGCACTTCGATATCCGTCTCCGCCGACAGGATCATGCGCATGCCCGTGCGGACCAACGCATGGTCGTCAACGATGAATACACGGATAGTCATTGTCCCTTCCCCTACGACCCAGGCCTGCAACGCCAACGAGGCTACGCGCCGGCATGGTGCGGTGCAAGGCATTCATAATGTGAAAGTGGGCACAATGCGCTTCACATCCGGCCCTCCAACGCTCTCTCGAGAAGACCCAATGCGTTCTCAGAAACTCTCGCCGATCGTCACAACCGTCGTCACATCCCTGTTGTTGCTTTCAATGGCCGCCGCGAGCGCACGCGAAGGTGCTGCCGTTGCCGGCACGCCCGCAAGCGCGCCCGCCGCCACGACCGGCTCGTGGCTCGGCGATGTCCGCAGCCTGTCGCAGGCCGGCGCCGGCAACCGCCGCGCGCCGATCGAAAAGCGTCTGGATGGCCTGGGCCTGAAGTGGAAAGCGGTCGCCTTCGAAACCGCCAAGAAGCAACAGGGGCAGAACCTGATCGCCGAAGTCTCCGGCGCCACCGCAGCGCCGTTGCTGCTGTTCGGCGCGCATTTCGACCAGGTCGCGGAAGGCCACGGCGCGACCGACAACGCCTCCGGCAGCGCCACCGTGCTGGCCCTGGCCGAACGCTTCAAGCACAAGCCGCTCGCCCACCATCGCGTCGCGGTGGCGTTCTGGGACCTGGAAGAAGCCGGCCTGCTCGGTTCCAGCGCCTACATCGCCCAGGGCAGCGAGAAGCCCGCGCTGTACGTCAATTTCGACGTATTCGGCTGGGGCGACACCTTGTGGATGATGACCCCCGATGCAGACAGCGCCCTGGTCGGCGCCAGCCGCGACGCGGTGAAAGCCTCCGGCCTGCAGTTGTCCGCCGGCCGCGAGTATCCGCCGAGCGACCACCTGCCTTTCCTCAAGGCCGGCTGGCCGGCGGTGTCGTATTCGCTGATCGGCAACGAAGAAGTGCCCTTGATCCTGTCCTTCTTCAAGGGCGAGAAAACCGCCACCCAGGCCAAGGTCATCAAGGTGATCCACAGCGATAACGACACCGTCGACCAGATCGACGCGGCCGCCACCGCGCGCGGCGTCGATGCGGTCGAGCGTGCGATCCGCCAATGGGATGCGGCTCAAAATTGACCGATCACGTCAATAGCCGAAAACGGCGAGTCCACGGGCGCGCGGCGTGAGATTCTTACGCCGTCGCCTCTTTCTTCTCGCCTTTCTTCTTTCGGAGTCTTTCGCATGAGCGCACAAGCCCAACAAGCCGATCACTTCCACAGCCTGCACCGCGACGGCCTGTTGCTGCTCGCCAATGCCTGGGACGCCGGCACTGCGCGCCTGATCGAAAGCCTCGGCGCCAAGGCGGTCGCCACCACCAGCGCCGGCGTCGCCTGGTCGCACGGTTATCCCGACGGCGACCTGCTGCCGGTGCGGCGCCTGGTCGCGACCGTCGCCGACATCGTCCGCGTCATCCGGGTGCCGCTCACCGTCGACGTCGAAGGCGGCTATTCCGACGACCCGGCCGCGGTCGCCGAAACCGTGGCCGGCCTGATCGACGTCGGTGCGGTCGGCATCAACCTGGAAGACGGCGGCGGCGATCCCGAGCTGCTGTGCGCGAAGATCGAACACATCAAGCGCGCCAGCGCACGCCTCGGCGTGGCGTTGTTCGTCAACACCCGCACCGACGTGTACCTGCGCGGCCTGGCGCCGCCGGAGCGCCGCGTCGAGGAGACCCTGGCGCGCGCCGCGCGCTATCGCGCCGCCGGTGCCGACGGCCTGTTCGTGCCCGGCCTGACCGAGGAAGCGCAAGTACGCGCGATCGCCGCCGATGCCGGCCTGCCCCTGAACCTGCTCGCGCGTCCGGCCCTGCCGCCCGCGGCCGAACTGGAACGCTGGGGCGTGCGCCGCCTCAGCGCGGGCTCGGACATTTCCCAGTCGGTATTCGCGCGAACCAGCGCGCTGGCCAGCGGGTTCCTGAGCGACGGCGACTCGCGTCCGCTCGGCGCCGACGTCATGGCTTACTCGCAACTCAACGCCTTGTTCGTAGACCGCTGAGCGACGGCGCCGCTCAGCGCATCAGTCCGTAATCCTCGAAGCGGACCTTGAACCTCAGCGCATCCTGGTACTTCGGCGGAATATCGCCGAGGTGCCGGTCGATGCGCTCATCGTCGTCATCGTCGAACAGATAGAACGGCAGGCCATTCGCCGGAGTGATCTTGACGATCCGCCCCGGCCGTCCCGGCGCGCGATATTCGCGGATCACGTCGTCACCGGCATAACGCACGCGCACCTGCGGGTCGACCAGGCCCGCCGTCGGGTCCGGCAGGCTGGCGCAGGCCGTCAGCGCGGCCACGGTCGATAACAGCACGGCATACCGCATGGCAGTCTCCTTGCGATTCGCACCGGACTATACCCGGGCCGCGGTCCCCTGCTGCAAGGGCACGGTTTCCGGGCAGGAGCGGCGCAAGCCGCGACCGGGCTGCAACAGTCTCGCAACGTATCGCTTTGAACAAGATAAAGATCAGGATCAAACGCCTAGAGCTTCCGCCACTAAAGCGGCGGATAACTTTCTTTTGGTCAAAGCCCCAAAAGAAAGTCACCAAAGAAAAGTGCTTTTCCTTGGCGAAGCTCCCCTGCGAGTACGATGTTCGCGCCGGGATTTTTCGATAAGACATCCTTGTCTTATCGAAAAACGCCGCGCGTCCTGTGCGGCGCCCTCCAGGTCTACAGTGGCATCGCAAGTCCGAAACTGCGCCAAGCTTTCAAGGCAACGGCAACAGCTGCCGTGCTCTAAGGGTAGGAGCGGCGCAAGCCGCGACTGCGAATCCACGGCTGCCGGCGCGGGCGATCGTGACTGCGTGCTCGCGACTTGTGATCGCAGGAAATCCCTCTGCAACGCAGCTCCTACCCTTTGAAGCGCCGTCGCTGCAGGATTGCTGTTGCTGTGCGCGGCCCCGCACTCGCGAAAGCCATCGAAGACCCGGTGGGCGGCCCGCATGGATGCCGGCCGTTTTTCATCGGGACAGGGATGTCCCGTATGTAGAGCCCCGCGGAGGCACCGCTCTTGCGAGCCTATGATTCAAAGAAAGGCAACTTCTTTGGTTACCTTTGACCGAAGGGAATCCAGACGGACTTTTGTTGCTTATGACAAAAGAAAGTAACCCGCCGCTTTAGCGAAGGCAGCTCTAAGCGTTTGATCTTGATCGTGATATTGCTTGAGCGTTACGCCGCGAGACCTAAACAGGCACTTCTCGCCCGGCGGGATGCAGCTCGCCGACTAGCCGCAACGGGCTATTTCGCCGCAACCGCGCCTGCCGTAGCTTGTGCCGCAAGCCGGACCGGCGCGTCCTCCGAGGCATGCGCCACCCAGGTCGATAGGCAGGCAGTTCAATGGATGGACTACCGAGGGACGATCATGAACGATCCGAACCGAGCGACGGCAGACACCGCCGGATGGACCGACGCGCAGCGCGCCTTGTGGCAACGCCTGTGCGATTACCGATTCGACGACGACGATTCCAACGAGTTCCTGACCCGCGTCGCCACGACTTCCCTGCTCGCTCTCAGCGAAGCGCGAGCGGCGCTCGACGAATACCGCCGTTTCTGTTTTCTCGCCGTCACCGTCGCCCATGCGGTTACTCCGAGTCAGCTCGTCGATGAGGTCTGGCACACGCATATCGTCGACACCCGGCGCTACGAGCACTTCCGCACCGAGGTACTGCAGTACGACCTGCATCACGTGCCTTCGCGCGGCGGCAACGGCGAAGAGCTGAAACACCAGCAGCAGTATGCCGATACCCTGGACAGCTATCGGCGCTTCTTCGGCCTGCCGCCGAGCCGGTTCTGGCCCGAACCGCGCGCACCGCGCCCGCCGTCGGTGGCGGCCACCGTCGCGCTCGCTGAGCCGCGCGCACCGTGGCGGCCGATGCGGTTCGGCATCGTCGCCGTCGTCGGCACCTATGCGCTGTTGGCGTTGATCGCCAACGAGAGCAATCCGCTGCATTGGACCGGCGGCCTGTTCCTGGCCTGGTTCGTCGTTCTGATGGTCGCCGCGCTGATCGCCGGCTCCTGGCTGCGGCAAGGCATGCGCGGGCCGAAGGGCCCGGGGCGGAGTCACGAGGCCGACCGTTGGGAGCTGGCCTATCTGTCCGGCGGCAGCGATCGGGTCGCCGACGCGATCGTGGTCGACCTGCTCGCGCTGGACGCGGTCAGCCTGGAGTACGACCGCAAGAAGGCGCGCGAAGCCTACGAGAACGATCGCGTGTGGTTGCGCCCGCGCCTGCCGCCCGAGCAGCTCGAAACGCTGTCGCCGGTGCTGCGCGACGCTCTGGAAGTGGTCGCCGAGAAACAGACCCTCTCCCGAATCCTGTTGGCGCTGCGCGAACGTCATCGATCGCAGGACGAACACTTGCACCGCAAGGGCTGGCTGATGAGCCCGCGGCAGCAAGCCTGGGCGGCCTTGCTGTCGGCCCTGCCCCTGGCCGCGGTCGCCGCTCTGGGCCTGCGCAAGATCATGATTGGTCTGCAACTGGAACACCCGGTCGGGTTCCTGATCGCCCTGACCGTCCTGTCCGTGCTCATCGCGCTGTTTCGCGCGCTATCGACCCAGGAGCGGCCCCGCACCTGGGCCGGCGACTGGGAACTGTACAAAGCCGACCGGCAACGACGCGCAGACGGCAGCGATCCGGCCGCCACGGTCGCGCTGGCCGGCACCGCGGTCCTGATCGGCACCCCGTTCTCCGACTATCAACAGATCCGTACGCCCTCCTCGTTCAACAACGACGGCAGCGGAGGTGGCGGCGATGGAGGGGGTGGTGACGGCGGCGGAGGCGGAGGTTGCGGCGGCGGCTGCGGTGGCTGCGGCGGAAGTTGACCGACCGCTTCGCGATGATCCGTCGTGGGACCTGCGGCCACGGCGCTCGCCCGCGAGGACGAACGCCGTGACCCGATGCCTCAATCCACGTTGATCACGACCACGCTCATCCACGGCACCGACACCACCACCCGCCCTTGCGAGAACGCTCTCGCCGTGGCGATCTTCACCGGCGGCAGGAACTGCGCGCCGCTGGTGAAGTTGGCCGGGTCCATGCCGCGGCCGTATCGCCACGCCGTGTAGGTGCCGCTGCTTTTGCCGGTCAGGGCGAGCACGGCCTGGCGATCGGTGGTCTCGGACTTGTTGATCAGGACGATCTTCTTGGCGTTGTCGGTGGCGAACACTTCCAGGTCCGGCACCGCCGTCGTCGCCGCGACCATGCTCTGGCCGTAGCGCCGCGACCAGGCGCCGCCGCTCCAGGCCGACACGCCCCAATACGCCGGCAAACGAACGTGGCGGCCGCCGGGCTGATCGTTGAGGTCGGTGCCGTCGCTGATCAGTCCCAGCGGGCCGTTGTTGTCGGAGTACTGATAAGCGCTGCCGCCGGCGCGCAGCACGTGGCCGATCACCGAAGCGGTGTGGACGACGTTGCGCGAGGTGTAGAACGAATTACGCCACTGAGCATCGTAGCGCGTGTGGTAGTTGAACTCGCCGACCTGGATGGCGATGCCATTGGCGCGGTCGCCGAAGCTCAGGTCGATTTCGTTGCGCAGCCAGGCGATCGCGTCGCCGTACTGCGAGGTCGCACCCAGGTTGCCCAGCGGCTGGCCATCGCCGTACTTGTGGAAATCGACCACATCGGTATCGGCGTGGCTGCTGGCGAAGAACTGGCGGAAATCGCCGTATTTGTAGTCGGCCCAGGTCACCAGCGACGGCCCGGCCAGCGATAACGGTTGCGCACTGGCCTGGCGCATCGCCACCGCGATGTTGTGGAAGCCGTCGCTGCCGTTGCCGCCGGCGATGTAGTTGCCGACGCCGAAGCCGTTGTCGGGCTCGTTGCCGATGATGTAGTCGACCACCGGGCCGCCGCGCTGGCCGCCGTTGTCGTTGAAGTAACGCACCAGCGCCGCCGCATCGGTCGCGCGAATGTCGTTGTCGCCGGTCGTACCGCCGATGGCGATCATCGGAATGCCGCCGATGCCCTTGATCCCGCGGACATAGGCTTCGCCTTCGTTGCCGCCGTGGATGTTGCCGGCCGACGAGCCGACCTGGCCGTTGTGATGGAACAGCGGCACGCGCCAGACCAGCGGCCCCAGGTCGCGCAGGTACTGGGTCCACAACGTGCGGTTGCTGCCCTTGATCAGGTTGGTGCCGCCGTCGGAATAGGTCGAAATCGTGCCGCCGAGCGAGTACTCGGACGTGGGTTGGCCATGCGCGGTGAAATCGACAAATACGTTCGCGGTCGGGTCGGCGGCGCTGACGGAAAACACGGCGCCGGCCGCGAACAAGCCGGCGACGATGGCGATCAACGCGCCGCTGAGGCGGCGGCGTCGGGGCGATGGGGGATTCGCTGTGCGGAGCATCGATGATCCTTGGTCGTTACGAAACGGAGAGCGCCGACTCCGGAAGCATCCGGAGAGGCAGCGTGTGCTGGACGGCTGCGACGGCATCGCCGTGGTCGGCCACACAGCCGAGGCCCGACGGATCGCAGCGCATGGCGCAGCCGGCCGCGACGGCGCACGGCCGAAGACGCTCCGGCCGCTGCACGCCATCCCCGCCCTGCTCGAATCCGCCCTGCACGAATCGCCGGCAACATCCCCATTGCGCAACGGTCGCTGCGATACCGCATGCACGCCATCCAGCAGTGGCCCAGGCTAGTGGGCCGCCGCAGCGGACGGCGTGATGCGCCCGGCGCTTCGTCGATCCGATACGTATCCAGATGTGTTTTCGTGATCGCGGCTGCGTTCCCAAGGGCAAGCACATTTGTGCCGGGCGGGACCCGCATCGATCTATCCGCTGCGCATCGGCACTGCCCGCCTCCTTAGCGAATGGCCGATGGGCCAGGGCCACCCGGGGCGTTACAGTCCTATCCACAGTCGAGGGGCCATCTAGCATATCCTGGCCGATCCGGGGGTAAGATCGGCCGAGTCGCACACGGCAGCTCGTTACATTCTCAAACCGCAAACAAGCATGATCTCGGGCCTTGGAGGCTGCATATTATGTTCGGCTGGACAGAACGGCAGAAAACCATTCGCAATACCTACCGCCTCTTCGGCCAGGACTTGCCGCGAAAGAGCGTCGAGATCATCGACAAGGATTATTCCTCACTCGAACGGCAGTTCGACCTGGCAAGCGCGATAATGCTGTCCAAGGACGGGTTGGACAATCTCAGTTCCCGGGCGATGGACCTGCACCTTTATCTGATGCACAACGCCAGGCTCAAGATGATCCGACATCTGTTGCCCGCCGGGGAAATTATCCTCGATCTCGGCGGTGCGAATTCCCCTCTGCACAAGATGGGATATCCGCACGAGTACTCTAAAGTCGTCTTGATCGATCTGCCGACCGAAGAGCGCCACAGGGACTTCCAGGTCGAACTCGACGACAGCGACGGCAAGGTCTTTCTTCGCTATGAAGACATGACCGACCTCAAGGGAATCGATTCGGCGAGCGTCGACTTGGTGTGGTCGGGCCAGAGCATCGAACATGTCAGCCCCGAGCAAGGCATACGAATGTGCAACGAGGCCTTCCGAGTCCTCAAGCCGGGCGGACATTTCTGCCTGGACACGCCCAACCGATTGGTGACCGAGTTGCATGCCGCGACCGTCGGCGGCGGTTTTATCCATCCGGATCATAAAATCGAATACACCCCGGACCAGTTGCGCCGGGTCTTGGTCGACGCAGGCTTCTCGATCAAAGCCGAATGGGGCATTTGCGAAATGCCGCTTACCGTCAAGACGCGGGCATTCTCCTACCACGACTTTCTGGTCGGCGGCGCGATCTCCCACAATATCAACGACTCCTACGTCCAATTCTTCGATTGCGAGAAAACAATGGTCTAGAAACGACACCGGCTCGACTCGACCCAAGGCGCCTTGTCCACCTCCAAGCTCGGCGGTGCGCTACAACCTTTCGCTGAGTCGCCGCATCACATTCGGCAGTCACCCTAGACGGACTTGCCGATGAACCTGTTCCGACTCTGCTTCGCCGTTGCGATCGCCGGCGCGATCGCCTTCGCATGCGCCAGCGCGCACGCGGCCTCTGCTTCGATCAAGAGTTCCAAAGCAGCGGATGCGCGCTGCCACGTCGGCGCCTACCGGCTCGACGACGGCCGCGTCGTCAGCGTGATGCCGTCCGATGCCCCCGGCAAGTTGCGTTGGCGCCTGCTCGACGGGCGCACCGGCAAGCTGGTCCGCGAGAACGGCGCGTGGATCAGCACCCGCGGTTGGACCGAGCAACCGGACGGCATCAAGGTGGCGTTCGGCACCTGCAGTCAGTCCCGCATCCGCTTCGACGGCCACCGTGGCAGGAAGATCGGTTTCGACATCGCCGAGACCCGCTTCGACAGCCATGGCCTGAGCTTGCGCGGGCGCCTGGTGCTTCCGCGCGGCCAGGACAAGGTGCCGGTCGTGGTGCTGGTGCACGGTTCCGAGAAAGTGTCCGGCGTCGACGCTTATTTTCAGCAGAACCTGTTTCCGTCGCAGGGCGTCGGCGTGTTCGTCTACGACAAGCGCGGCACCGGCGGGTCCGAGGGCAAGTTTTCCAAGGACTTCGACCTGCTGTCCGACGATGCCGTCGCCGCGCTCGCCGAGGCCCGCCGTCTCGGCGGCGCGCGCATCTCGCGTATCGGTTTGCATGGCAGCAGCCAGGGCGGCTGGGTCGCGCCGCTGGCGGCGAGCAAGACGCCGCAGGCGCAGTTCGTCATGGTGGTGTTCGGCCTCGCCGACAGCGTGCTGTCGGAGGATCGCGACCAGGTCGCCGCCGACCTGCGCACGGCCGGTTTCGGCGACGCCGAAACACTGGCGAAGGCACGCCGAGTCAGCGACGCCACCGGCCTGCTGGCCGCGAGCAAGGGCCAGCGCGGTTGGGACGAGCTGGAGGCATTACGTACGCAATACCAGCACGAGCCCTGGTGGAAGGCGCTCAAGGGCGAATACACCGGCGAGGTCGTGCAGCGCCGCCGCGGCGACGACCTGATGCAGATCGCCATGCTCGACAGCGACGTCAGCTGGACTTACGACCCCATGCCGGTGCTGCGCAAGCTGACCCAGCCGCAGATGTGGATCCTCGGCGGCGACGACGCCGAGGCGCCTTCGCAGGAAACCCAACGCCGCTTGAGCGCGCTCGCCGCCGTAGGCCGTGCGATCGAGGGCGCGGTATTCCCGCAGGCCGACCACGGCATTCTCGAATTCGAGACCGATGCCACCGGCGAGCGCCTGCACACGCGCATGGCCGAGGGCTATATCGCCATGCAGTTGGATTGGATCAAGCATGGCAAGCTCGACGGCGAGCGCTACGGACGCGGCGTGCGCTTGCCGGTTTCGCATTGAGCACAGCCTGAGGGCATCATCGAACGAGGGCTCGCATCGATGGCTTGCATGGCGGCCGTGGCTGCTCGGCGACTATCGCGACCGGCTCGCCGTGCCGGCAGCAGCGCCACCGATGCGCCGCAGGATCTGCCCGCCGTCGTCCTCGCTCACGGTCCAGCCCGGGTTGAGCTTCAACGTCCATCCCTCGCCCACCCACAGGCCATCGCTGTTGCGCAGCCGGCCCGGGCCCGGCAGGCGCGCCTGGCTCCAGGCCTCGTCGATCAAGGCACCGGCGTTCGCTTCGAGAATGCCCCACTGGTCGCTGACCCTCAGCGTCGGATAGACCGTGCCGTGCGGCGGTAGCGGAAACAGCGCACGCGGATCGAAGGAGATGTTCATCGCCACGAACGGTGCGCGCAGACCGGGCCGATCGATCAGCTTGGCGGTCCATTCGGCCGCCTGGCGCAGACGCGCGAGATCGCGGCCGATCTCATCCGCGCGCACGGCGTCGATGTCGTACCGCGCTCCGGCCTGCTTCGCGGCGCTCGCCGTGTCCTGCGTGACCACGACACCGGCTTTGCCCGCCAACAGTTCGCCCAGGTCCGAATCGGGGGTCAAACCGGCACGCCAATCGCCGTAGCGATCCAACAGCAATCCGTAGGCCGGCCCGGAACGATAGGCGAAGCTGCGCACGAAGGAGTCGTCGCCCTCGTGCCTGGCCAATTGCGCGGCCGCATAGGCCTCGGCTTCGGGGCGGCCGGCGAGCCGCTGGCCGCTGTATTCGGCCAGGCCTTCGTTGAGTTCGAGCTGGTTCTCGAGTTCGCGCGCCTGCGCGGTGGCGGCGCGGCGCAGGGCGCGGAACGCCAACGCATCGCTTATCGCGTGCTTCCTCGACCTGTCGTCGCTCGCCCCCAATGCCGCCGCCAGGGCGCGCCATTCCATGCGCAGGGCGATGCGCCCCTCCAAGCCGGCCAGATGCGCGGGCGTCGGCGAGCGCGCGGGCAAGCGCAGCCGATCCTGCGCGGCATGCCAGGATTCGTGCATCAGCAACTGGCGCCGCTCGAACGCATCCTCGGGCAAGGGCCACAGCACCATCGCCCATCGCCTGCCGCTCCAGTCCACCGCGGTATTGGCCACGTTGCGCTCTTTCGGCAGGGTGCCGACGAACACCTCGCCCTTCGCCACGAAGCCCTCGACGGCCTGGCTCGCCACGGTCGAACGGGTGGAGCCATCGACCAGCAGCAAGGGCGCGCACAGCGGCTCACCCCACAATTGGCCGGCATCAGCGCGACACGCGGCGTCGCGCTCGGCGATGTAACGCGCCGCGACCTCGGGATCGGGCGCTTCGGCCGCCGCCGTCGCGGTAATGACTGCAAGCACGAACGACAGGCAAGAGCGACGCACGAACAAGTCCAAGGCGGGATCTCCGATGAGCGGTCGGCGAAAGATGGTCGGTAAAGGCTAGCCGAGCATCGAGTGGCCGATAACCGCCCTGCCATCGTCCCGGTTTCACTTTCGAGAAAAAACACAGCCTCGCTGCCGATCCCGACGGCCCTGGCCGCTGACCCGCGCAAACGGCGTTTATCTGGCAAACAGGGGCCAGGAAGGATCGATCCATGAACGGATTTTTCGCGAAGCTCGTGCTGTTGGCCGCACTTCCCTTGGCCGCCCAGGCCGGCACCTGCAGTCGCTTCGACGCCAAGAACAGCACCGCCTACGACCCGGCCGCGAAGAAGATCACGCTGCCGTGGCGCACCGACTATCCGGCTTCGGTTCCCAGCCATCCGGCTTACAGCTGGGAATCGATCAGCTTCAAGACCAGTTGGAGGCGCTATACCGATGCAGTGCTCAAGGACGTCCGCGATTCGGGCATCAGCATCGACAGCGCCGGCAAGATCCGCATGCCTGCCGGTTCGCCCTGGTGGATCGCGCCCTGGATGGACTACGGTTCGAACGGGCGCGAACGCGTCAACGGCCTGACCAAGGAACGCAGCCCCGACCCGCTCGATCTTTCGCCGACCTCGCCGGGCGGTTTCGACGTGTGGGCGATCGGTTGGTACAACAGCGAAGGCGCGGTCGGGCTGGGCAAGGTATTCGCCGACCCTTGCGATCCGGTCCTGCCCGCGCGCGACGCTCCCGGGTTGAAGTTTCCCGACAAGACCGTCTCATTCAAGATGCTGTTCTCCAACGCCACCGGCCTGGACTATCTCGACGGCGCGCCCACGGTGCTCGCGAAGATCGACAAGAACAGCCGCGCCAAGCGCCTGAAGCTGCTGCAGGTCGACATCGCCATTCGCGACCCCGACGCGGACGAAACCGACTGGGTCATGGGCACCTTCATCTGGAAAGGCCCGGCCCGCGGCGACGGCTTCCTCGACAATCTGGTGCCGGTCGGCCTGATGTGGGGCAACGACCCGAACGTGCACGATGCGAGTTGGGGCGCTTGGGCGCCGATCAAGCAGAGCCGGATCAATAAAGACCTGGCCGGCGTGCTCTGGCAGGGCACGCCCGGCAGTTGGCTGCACCGGCCGTTCCCGGGCTTCCAGGGCCGTTTGAACGGGCCGGCCGACAACATGCGCTCGTCGTGCCTGTCCTGCCACGCCCTCGCTCAGTGGCCGCGCAACCCGACCCTGAGCATCGTGCCGACCTACCCGGTCGGCCCCAACGGCCCGCAACCGCCGCTGAGCGAAGCCGATATCGAGAAGAACGTCAGCGACTACTTCCGCAATACCCGCGGCGGCGACTTGGTCGATCCGACGTTCCCGGCGCGGCCGCTGGATTACTCGCTGCAACTCGAAGCCGGGCTGACCCGCATGTGCCAAGCCTGCAAAGAAGGCAAACTGCTCGGACCAACCCCCAAGCTGTGCAACGAGGCACCCACGCGCTATCGCGTCACCGCGCCGGCCTGCGACCTGCCTCTGCTGCGACGGGTTTTCATGAACCGCATCGAAGACGATCCGCCGCGGCAGTAAGCGTTGCATTCGAGCGCGGCGATCGCCATCGAGATCGCCGCGCTGCAGGACCGCATCAAGCGAGAACGAGATGCTCGGGCGCGAGTGCGGCAAGGAAACCCGGCGCATCGAAGGCTTCGCCTGCGGGGACCGTACCGGTGCGAGTGCGGCGGCCGTCGACGACCCGCTCCATCGCCTCGACGATCAAGGGCGCGCTGACCGCATAGATGTCGCGGCCCTGCGCGCTGGCATGACGTTGCGCCTCGCCCTTGCGCACCATCACCTCCACCAGGAACACCTGCGCCGAGCGCCCGCTGCTGTCGGCCGCAACCGGCGCCGGCGTGGTGGGGTCGCGCACGTCCTTGAGCGATACGAGATTCAAGAACGAATGCACTTCGCTCGCATGCAGATGCTTGGAGATCAGGACGATCTCGCTGAGCGGCACGCCGACCACCTCCTGGTGACCGAACGGCGCCTGGAACGCCCAGTCCCGCATCGGCGCCGGGTCGGCCACGAAATCCAGCGCGCCGTTCGAGACCACCACGCGCCGCGCCTTGTTGCGCTCGCCGGTCACCCGGGTGCCATTGGTGGGGTGCCAACTGTCCAAGCCGACCGCGATCAGGATCTCGTCCGCGGTGTCCCAATCGCCCATCGCACTGGTCGCCAACAGATCGGCCAGCCCGCCGTAGAACGCCATCGCCGGCACGATGACGATGCCGGCCGCCTTCGCCGCCTCGTCGTAGCGCTCGAACAAGACCAACGCGGGCTGTTGCTCGGCCACCGTATCCAGGTAGTGCACCTTTGCACGCAACGCCGCCTCGACCACCGGCACCGCGGTATCGCTGAACGGCCCGGCGCAGTTGATCACCGCGACCGTGCCTGCGAGCGCCCGATCCAGCGAAGCCGGGTCGTCGACCGAGGCGACGAACCGATCGATCCCGGGGAAAGCGTCATCGAGTGCGGCCAGGCGCTCGGCGTCGCGGCCGCAGGCCACCGGCACCCAGCCGCGCTCGCGCAAACGCGCGATCACGAAACGGCCGGTATGGCCGTAAGCGCCGAACACGGCGACGCGACGATTCTGGGTCGCCTGGGAATTCGGGGCTGTTGCTGGATTGATCGACATCGTGCGTTTCCGTGATGCCCGCGGATCGGGCAGGCATAGGAAACCGCGAACCGGCACGACGGCGCTATCGAAATCTTTAGTTGCACGGCCGGCGCTCGGATTACGCCGATGCGACACTCCCCCGAGCCGAGTACGCCTCACGCGGGCTCAGGCGCCCTCTCCTGCCTGGACATGGGCAGGACGTTGTCACACGAGCCTCTACTCGGCGGACGTCGCCGGCGGCCATACATAACAACCGCCGCCCGACGAGCGCATTGCCTGCGCAAATATCTCCGGCGGGAAGTACCCCCGCTCGCACAAGGCACCAGAGAACTCCGGGCCGCCCTCGCCTTCGGTCAGTACGACGAAAGGATCGGTAGCGACGCTGGTGAAGAGGTAGAAGACGTCGCTGCTGCCGAAGCCCCCGTCTTCGAAGATGACGCGTTCGATCGAAGCCCACGGGAAGCCGGTATCGACCGGCGACGAACGCGGTGAATTTGCGCGGATCCGCACATCGACATCGTCGAATTCCACCGCGAACCAATCCTTTATCTCCGGCGCAGGACCGCGAATGCCCTGGAGGAAGAGGGCGACGCCGCCGGCTATGAAGCAGGCCAGCAACACCGCCATCAGCGACTTCGAACCGAGCTCATGGCCGTCCCGCAGCGACCACAGCAATGCCGCCAGGGCGATGACGCCGCCGATCACGCAGACCACGGCCGTAGCGAACTGCGGCAACTGCAACATCACCCTGCGCAGCGACCACGCCTTCATGTCGGTGGCTTTCACCAGCTCGCCATGAAAATCGTTCCCATAAAGACACGCGGCCACCAGTCCCAGCGGCAATCCGATCATCCAATAGCCGTTGCCCGTCGCGCCGGTCAGCAGCAGCGATAAAGGCACGACAGCCAGTGCCGCGCCGAGCTTGTAGCCGGTTTTCATCCATTTCCCCGTCGATGTCGCCGTCGCCCTTGCGCAGCAACCATGACAGCGATGCGATCGACCGGGCACGCCAGCAGGCCTACTGCTGGCATGGATACTCGACGGGCGTCGGCCGCCGGTCAAGCCGTTCGCCCCGAGACGGGAATCGGCCGGCACGCCCGTGCAAGATGCCGACCGATTACCTGGGGTCTGTCGGCACCTTCCGGATCAGCCGGCCGGCTTCGCCTGCGAAGGCCGATAAAACTCCGCGATCTGCGGGATGAAGCCTTCCGGGTTGGCGCCAACCAGGTTGGTCAACACCACGATGGCCAATCGCCGGTCCGGATAGACCACGAAGGCGGCACGCGCACCGCCGATGCCGGCCACCTGGCGGTCGGGCGACTTCGCCAGGACCGGCCAGCCAGCCGCCCAGGCGCCGTCAGCGCCGCTGTTCAATGCTTCCGGCGTCCACATGCGTTGGAGTTGGGCGCGATCGATCAGGCGCCCGTTCGACAGCGCGATGATCCAGCCGGCCACTTCATCGGCCGTGGTCTGGATGCCGCCGCCGGCCCAAAGCCCCTGCGGCATGTCGTAGAACCAGTGCGACAGACGCGGTTCGGCGTTCTCCGCGTCGGTCTTGCGCGGGAGATAGCTGTACATGGTGGCGGCATTGGCGACCAGGTCGTAGCTGTCGCCGAAGGTCGACAGGCGCATGTCCGCGGCAGCGAACTGGCGCTCGGCGATGTAGCGCTCGTACGGCATCTTCGCCTGCTTGGCGATGATGCGCGCCAACAGGCCGTAGTTGGTCTGGTTGTAGAGGAAGCGCTCGCCGGAGGGAGCCGCCATGGGCAGTTCCCTCACCGCCTTCCATGCGTCCGCTTCGGAGGCGCCTGCGACCAGACCGTTCTGGTCGACGATGTCCGGCAGCCCCGAGGTGTGGGCCAGGAGTTGGCGCACGCGGATGTTGCGCCACGCCACGGGCAGGTCGTCGAGGTAACGCGTCACCGGTGCCGCGAGATCGACCTGCCCCGCTTGCGCCAGTTGCATCATCGCCACGCCGGTGAACGACTTGGTGGCCGAATTGATCGGAAACAGGGTCGTACGGGTCGTGGGCACGCGGTTCTCGACGTTGGCCAGACCATAACTCTCGGACAAGACCACCCGGCCGTCCTCGACCACCGCGATCTGCAAGCCCGGTATGCGCTTGTCCTTCATGGTCTGCCGAATCCATTGCCGGGTACGCTCGTTCGCTTGCTCCGAGGCGCTCGCGGCGCCGGCAAGGCCAGGAAGCGACAGCAGGGCAACGGCGAGGATGGTGGTGCAGCGCTTCTTTGCAGACAGCATGGAGGTTCCTGAGGCGGAGTCGCCGATGAAGTGATGGCTAACGGTGTGTCCTGCGGTGTCGCATCCAGCGGTGTCAGTCCAGAGGGCGTGGGATGCATCGCTCGGCCGCAAGGTTTAAGCCCGCAGCGAGAAGCGGAATGGCGGCGCAAGGCCGGCAGGAACCCGCCGGGCGCACCTGGATCCGTGCGCGAACCGCACAGTTGCTGTTCGCACAGACACCTGGGCATTCGCCCTCGGATCTTCATCATGGCGCCTCCACCACTACGAGGCTTCCCGGATGCGAATTTCCTCTCTGATCGGATTTGCGACGCTCGGCATCGCCGGGCTCGGCGGCATCGACGCGCAGGCGTCGAAACCCACATTCCACCCGACCATCCGCGCCATGGCCGGGGCCGCGCCGGTGTCGGAACTGCAGGCCGGCAAGACCGCCCTGCTCGTCATCGATTTCCAGAACGAATACTTCCCCGGCGGACGCATGCCGATCGCCGACGCCGATTCGGCGCTGCGGCAAACCCGTCGCCTGATCGATCTCGCCGATCGCCACCGCATCCGCGTGATCCACGTGCAGCACGTACTGCCGGCCGGTGCGCCCCTGTTCGCCGAAGGCGGCAACACGGTGAAGTTCGTCGATGCGATGCAGCCGCGCCAGGGCGAGCTGGTGGTGAAGAAGGATGCCGTCAGCGTATTCGCCGGCGCTTCCGCCGCCACCATCGAGAAGGCCTTGAAAGAGGCCGGCGCCGATACTTTGATCATCGCCGGCCTGCAGACCCACGCCTGCGTCGCCGGCGCCGCCCGCGACGCTGCAGCGCGCGGCTACCAGGTCATCGTGTCCTCCGACGCCACCGCCACCCGCGACCTCGACCTGCGCGACGGCAGCAGGGTCGGCGCCGCCCAGTTGCACGCATCGGCCCTGGCCGAAATCGAGGACACCTTCGGCGAGGTGCTGAGCACCGATCAGATTCTTTCGTTGCCGGTCCGCTGATACCCTTCGCCGGAGTGCTGACGACCGGAGTCGAGTGATGGATCAATTGTCGGCCATGCGCGCCTACCGAAGCATCATCGAATCCGGCAGTTTCACCAAGGCGGCCGAGCGCCTGGGCACCACCCATACCTCGGTCTCGCGCCAGCTGGGCCAGTTGGAAACCCAGCTCGGCGTGCGCCTGCTGAACCGCAACAGCCGCAACTTCACCGCCACCGAGGCCGGTGCGCAGTACTACCGCGACTGCGTCGACATCCTCGACCGGATCGACGCAGCCCGGCAGCGACTGAACACCGACCCCGAGCTGCCGTCCGGCGTGCTGCGGCTCAGCCTTCCGCATGCCATCGGCGCGCTCGAACTGGCGCAGTGGCTGCCCGGCTTCATGCAGCGCCATCCCAAGATCGACCTCGACCTGTCCTGCGACGACCGCATGGTCGACCTGGTCAAGGGCGGCTTCGACATGGCCATCCGCATCACCGGGCCGCTGGCCGACAGCAGCCTGGGCGCGCGCGAACTCGCGGTGTCCGAACGGGTGCTCGTGGCCGCGCCGCAGTACGTGGCGCATCGCGGCCTGCCGCGCACGACCGACGACCTGCAGAGCCACCCGTTGCTGGCCTATGCCGCCGATGGCCCTGCTCTGCAACTGACCTCAAACAGCGGCGAAGAAGCCGAGGTCAAGTTCGGCACCCGGCTGCGCCTGGATTCGATCCTCGCCCTGCATGCGGCCGTCATGGCCGGTCAGGGCGTCGCCGCGTTTACCTTCCTCACCGTCCGCGACGACCTCGCCGCCGGCCGCTTGCTGCGCGTATTGCCGCAGCATCACACCGGCCAACGCCACTACTTCGCGCTGTACCCTCACGCGCGCCAACTAACGCCGAAAGTCCGCGCGTTCACCGAATACATGCGGGCGCATTACGCGATGGCCCGGCAGAACAGGATCGAGTAATCTCGCACCCTGGGCGGAACTTCCGCTGTCAGGCGCGACCGTCGGCGAGCGACGGAGTTCCGGCAGCAGGCTCCCATGACACACCCGCCCCACTACCCCGCAGAACTCCAGCCGTTCGCATCCAGGTTGATGCACGAGCTGGAGCATCAAGCCCATCCGACCATCGCCGGCCCCGATCTGCTGATACGCGGCGAGCGCTTGTCCCTGCCCTCCCGACTCTATTGCGCACCTGGCCGCCTGCGATCGATCGTCGACCGCGAGACCGGCGATGCGCGCTTGCTCGCGCAGTGCCTGGGCACCCGCCACTGCGACGGTCACGTTCGCGAAAAGTACCTGCGCGACGTGCTCGGCGTCGATCGCGCCTGGGTCGCACCCTTCATCGTCCAGTTGCTGGGCGAATACGTCATCGAAATCGTCGACGCCGTCGCGATATCGTTCGGTGACGCCGTCCCCGTCCATCTGCTGGCGTTCGCGCGCGAAAACCCGGGATTCATGGCGACCACGCGGCGAAGGGTGATCAGCTACTGGCACTGCTATCACCGTCGTCGCTACCCCAGCCTTCGCGATTACCCGGGCATGGTCGCGCTTGAAGCATTGGCTCCATCGGTTCCGTCGGAAGCGGTGCTTTATCCGCGCGGGCCTTAATGAACAATCGCTGCCGAGCGCAGCCCCGATCGGATGGTGGGGCTGCGCGCCGTCGTATTCGCCCCGGACAATCATTACTGGACGTCCCACATGAAATTCCACAACGCGATCTTGTGTGTGTTCGCCCTGGCACCGCTCCATCTGCATGCGCAGGAAGAAGCCTCCGATTCCAGAAATCGCGCCATCGCCTCGATAGAGGCTCACGCCATCTTCGATGAAACCTTCACTTGCTCGCAGCACCCCGCGGGCCAGTTGCGCTCGGTCGGCGACGACCTGGGGCAGGATTGCGTGATCGAGAAAATGATCGACACCGACGGCAGACTGTTCCCGAGGACGTTCCAGAACGACGGATATCGCAACGAAGACTGGTACGGATGGGACAAGCCCGTGCTGTCCCCTTGCGATTGCTCGGTCCTGGCCGTCAGGGTCAATCCGGTCACCAACGAGCCTGGGAAGCACGGTCAACCACCGGCATCGTTCATCCTGCTGATGCGTGCGGATGGCACCAAGTTCCTGCTAGCTCACGTCAAGGACCCCACGGTCACCAAGGATCAGCGAGTAAGCGCCGGGGAGGTCATCGCGAAGGTCGGCAACAACGGTTACGGCCGCTCCCCACATATCCATATCGGTGCGTGGAAGGACAAAGACGCCTTGCAGATTCGATGGGATCTCAAGACGACCAAGTAACGCTACCGCAGCGTCAGGCACGCACGACAAACAAACCGAATGCCGCGCAGAGCATGGCCATGCCGGCGGCTTCGGCGCGCAGGACTCGCACTGGATCATCCGGGGCCGAGAGCCAATCACCCCGCTCTCGGCCTCAACCGCGACCCGACCGGAGCGCCTCAGTCCGTGCCGAAAACAGAAGCCGGCAACCGCTTGCCCGGCGTCCAGCCGCTTTGCGCCAGGAAGGCTTTCGGGTCGTCCATCTCGATGATGCGTTTGAGCGCGGCCTTGCGATCCTTCGACTGCAGGTAGTAAGCCTTGACGATCCGGTACCCCACCCAATAGCCCAGGTCGTAGGGCTGGTCCGGACCGGTGAAATTCGAGAACCACGCCGACGACTCGGTGCCGTCCATGTCGCGGACGAAAGCCTTCTCGATCTCGGCCTCCTTGCCGCGGGTCCACTCGGCGTGGCGCCCGTTGCCGACGTTGCCGGAGGTCAACTCGGCGACGAACTCGGCGACGCCCTCGGCCAGGGCGACCCGCAGCACGGTCGCGGTCGGGTCGCCTTCCGCGAATTCGGTCGGCGCCGTCTGCTGGATGTGGGCGTACTCGTGGGCGATGACATGGACGAAGCGGTCCTCCGCGTCGGGGTTCATGAATTCAGCCGCACACAAGGCTTCCAGACCGATGGTAAGCCCGTTCGGATCGCCCATGCCGACCGGGCGTCCGCGGCCGACCACGATGGCCACCGGCGGAAACCGCGCCGCGGGATACAGGTCCGCGAGCTTGTCGAGCGCCAAAGCGACCCGCCGCTTCACCGCAGGCAGTTTGACCAGACATTCCTTCGCCTTCGCATACACGGCCGGGTCCTTGGCCAGCCGGTCGACGATGCTCTGCGCCGTCACCCGCCTGGACTTGGCGAACAGACTCAAGCTCGGCGTACCTTTGGCGAGGTAATCCTTCTCGATCTGCTCCACCGTCGGCTTGCCGCCGGTGGCGTCGTACAGCGCATAGAAGCGCGTGACGTCCTCGATCAATATCTCGGGTTCTTGCTTAGGCGCCGCCTGTGCGAAGAAAGATGCAGCGAGCAAGGACAGGAAAACTGCGCAGCGCGGTAACTTGGGCACGATCTCGATCCTGGAGGGTCTATGCAGCCGGACATCGGCTGTCGAATGGGACGAACCGACGCGCCCGAAGCTTTGCCCGGGCGCGTCGACGCGCACATCACCTCATACCCAGGCGCCGGCCAAAAGTGACGACAGTCACCCCCGCCGTTCGCACCACGATGGCTTGAATCCATCTGCTCGACGAACTAGCGGATGTCCTCCCAAACCGGCACGGAACAGGCATCCGGCCCAGGCTCGGCCTGCGGCGGCCGCTGCGCCACCATCCAACCCCGGAACACGCCTGCCACCTCGACGCGCCTGGCGACGATGCACTCGCCCTCGGGCTTTGCCGGATGCGCCTCGGCAGCGAGAAAGAGCGGCCCGGTAGCGTCGAACGGCGAGTGCAGCCGCTCTACGCTTCGAGTCTTGACGTTGTAGTAGCAACTCTGGCGCTTGCCGGTGATATCGACGGTCGTCATTCCGACCCCGTCCAAATGCGCGTGCCATATGCTCTCGATCATCGGCACGAACTTTTCCGATGCGTGCGCATCCAGACAGGCCTTGACCGCGGCGGCTCCGGCCTTTCCCCCAAGCATTTCCTCGATCCTGCCGACACGCTCATCGGCCTTGGCCGCGGGCAGCTCGGCCGCGTTCGCGGCGAGCACCGACACGGCGATAGCCACGGCCGCCGCTCTCTTTTTCAGGTCATGCATTCGATGTTCCCGCCCCGCTCAATGGAGAAACAATGCGCCCAAGATAGCTCCGTAGCCTGAGCGCGGCACACGATCACTCTGGCGCCAGCTTCGTCAACAACCGGCGGCCCTGCCCGAGCAACTGCGGTTCGTTGTTGGCGAACGCATCCACGCCGGGTCCGGCGGTGTCGTCGTCCTTGTACCAAGGGGCTTGCTGATGGGGACCTGGGACATAGACCTCCCATTGCCCGTATTTAACGCGCTTCTGGCCGAGCTGGACATATTCGACGGGAACCCGAGCCGTCCAGGCACTGGCTTCTCCATCGTTCTTCGGCAGCTCGAACTTCCAGCGCTTGGCCACGCTGACCGCCGAACGCGCGAACTCCTTGCGAAGCCTCTGCATTTCCTTCTCTTCGGCAACCACGCTCAAGTTGACCTGCTCGGCGAACACCTCTTGCGCATCACCCGCCTCGCCGACCCGCACCAGCACGTACACCGTACCCGCGGCATTCGTGCCTTTCAACGCGCTCGGATAGCTCGGCGGAGGAAGCGATCGCGCCTTCAACACAGTGCCCGGATCGGGATCGGCGAAATTCGCGCTCCGCATCGTCAACTGATAATTACCGTCGGCCTGTTTGCGGCCGACGACACGAACCGACATATTCAACGCCTCGACTGCCTCCTGGCCGGCAGCGGCCGGCTCGAACCGCCAAGTCGGTACCGTGTGCTGCACGATCTCCACCACGCCCTTCGGCAGCTCACTCGTCTTGTCCACATCCAGGCTTTCGACACTACCATCGGCCTTGATGCGGACCTTGCCGGTGACGACCATGCTCATCTCCGAGCGCGCACGCACTTCGTCGACTTCCCTTTTCCCCGCGACCGTGGCGCCGCTCAAGATAAACAGCGCCATAGCTGCAACGGCTGCAAATTTCATTCGATAGCTCCTGGACCATTTCCAAATCGATGCCTGCGACGCAGTACATCGACAGACCCGGCACGGCCGAGCCTGCCCGGAGGTTACGAATACAGCGGTGAATCGGCTGCAACACAATCACACTTGTGCGGAGAGGTTCGAAATCGGGCGTTAATCGCATTATGCGTCCCGGAACGACACGGGGCCTGATTCATTCGGAAGAAGCGACCTAACCGCCGAAGATTATCCCGGCCAGATCGTCGCACTCGCCGACAATTCTATTAACGCTGCCGCCAATCCCGGCTGTAATCCGCTAGTTCCGGCGACATGTTTCTCCCCATCATTTACCAGACCCATTAACCGAGGAACCGCCCCTCCTTGACCGCTCCATTTCAGACCGTTGTACGATGGCCCTGTCCCGCGGCCCAATCAAGGAACGACGCACCGTATGGACCAGACATCCCCCCCTGTCCCGCAACGCCTGCAGGACATCCTGAAGGACTACCCCGAGCTGATTGCAGCACTCGCCGGTACGCTCAACGACGCCGCGACCAATCCCCGTGGCAACCCGCCGTACGAAATGGCGGTCTGGGCGCTGGAGGACATGCTCAGCCGCTTCATCAGCGACGCCCGTGACGAGCTCGAAGCAGCCGAAGCCGGCGGCAATGCACAGGCCATCGAACGCGCCGACGACAAGTTGAACCTGATGTTCCGCGCCCGCTCGCCCAATATCGGCCTGCGCGACCTCAACGGATTGTGGACGTACTTCAACGGTGCCAAGGAGAATCAAGGATGAGCGTTCCGGCCGACCATCTGGATAAGGAAACCCACGCCCGGATTCTCCAGAGCAAGATTCTCCCGAACAGCGGCATCAACGAAGCCACCTCGCAGGCCCATCCCAAATTCCCAGAAAATGAACCTGCCCCCTTTTTCACACTACCAAGAAAGGTTTCCGAAATTAATCTGATCCTTTGACTTGGCTGCTATTGCCCTCGAAGGCGTCCAGCAGCGTGCCGCTCACATTGGCATGAGACTCAGTTGAATCAGATCCGCAGCCCGGCGGCAGCGGCCGCAGCCTTCTTTGCCGGAATCCCCCCGCCTCTGCGTTAGCTATCGATAGGCTCGGCTCCCAGCCCAATCTCGATACCTAGGACTGACGCCAGAACGACCGACTGCAAGCCCCCCTGACGCAGGTTCGGCAAGGGGGAGCATGCGCGGCCACACCTCGTTTCGTAATCACTCCGACGAAGGATAGGTGCCATGTACACGAGACGTGAATTCCTCGGCAGCGCAATGGCAATGGGCCTTATCGCCATGACCTCCAATCGCACTTGCCGGGCGCAGGATCTGTCGTTCGAATCGCTGCTACAGGCCGCAGCGCAGGACACCGACGCATTGGATGCCTCTAGAGAAGTGCGCGAGGGTCTCCTCAGCCAGAGGAGCAGTCGCGCGATCACGCCCAATCTGCCAGCGTCCAGCCGGGCCATCTCCGAAGATGCAATGAAACTCATCGTGCTCTTCGAGGTAACCAGTCAGACGCGATACGAACAACAGTTCCAGCGCCCTATCTGGCCGCACGGGGCATCCGGCGTGACTATCGGAATCGGCTATGACGCCGGTTATGTCAACGAATCCTGGTTGCGCAGCGACTGGAAGGACTACCTTTCGGAGCAAGAACTCTCTCTATTGGCTCCCGCCTGCGGCTTGACCGGCGAAGACGCTCGCGACGCTCTGCCGCGCTTCCAGACGGTGGCAGTTCCTTGGGATAACGCCAACCCGCAGTTCCGCAAGCAAGTGCTGCCGCGTTACATCGCGCAGACGCTCAAGTCTTTGCCGAAAGCCGCGACTCTTTCGGACGATGCTCTAGGGGCCCTGGTATCGCTGGTCTACAACCGCGGCGCCAGCTTCCGAAAGCAAGGCGACCGTTACAAGGAAATGCGCAAGATTCACGAGTTGATCGGGAGCGGAAAGCCCGAAGAGGTCCCGGAACAAATCCGTGCGATGAAACGATTGTGGGCAGGGCAACCAAAGCTCAGGGGATTGCTGATCCGCCGTGACTTGGAAGCCAAACTGTTCGAGCGAGGCTTGACCGCCTGAGCGCGCTGTCAACAGGAATCAGAACGTAACGGAGTCCGATCATGTCAATGACCCGGCTGTTGTGCGTGGTGCTGCTGGCATCAGCTTCTTTCACTATCGCGTCGCCAGCCTTAGCCCAAAGCGAGCGCACGCATCGTGTCGCCTTGCTGATAGGCAACTGGGATTACAACATGAACCGGAAATTTGACAACGAACCTTCGGACCCGTTCGTTTCCGATTTGAGCAATCCATGCCGAGACATCGAACGATTACGGCCATTACTTGAGCACAATCGTTTCAAGATTCACGAATACTGCAATAGCGATCGTGCGGCGTTCGAACGCAACATCGACGAATTCTCGAATTCCACCAAGAAGCTACCCAAAGGGTCCATCGTATTCGTCTACTACGCCGGCCACGGCATTCAATACCTGGGACAGGCCTTCGCTCTACCGGTCCTGATCCGGTTCGACCGAAACACTATCGAACAGAAGCAGACCAAAGAGCGACTGAAGTTCTTCAAAGACAACGCAAACAGCATCGCTCGCCTGTTGGAGCGGCTTAACGACGACGACAATATCGCTTTGGTCGTCGCACTCGACAACTGTCGAAACTCACCTTTCGGCGAGGATTCTGAGGAGCGAGTCGATGACGAAGCCGTCTATAACAATGCCGTCTCGATACGCACACGTCCGAACACACTGATCCAGTACGCCACGACCGCTGGCGACCGCGCCGGAGACAGCTCCATCGACAACCCTGAAAACAGCCCATATGCAGAGGTTCTCAGCCAGGAAATTGCCAAAGGCGGAGATATCGGCGACATCATGTCGCGCGTGGATGTGGAGATCTACAAGCGTTACAACAGCGGAAAACTCGACGCGTATACCGAGACCAACACCGGACCGGCCTTCAGCGCCTTGAAACACAGTCCAGACCGGGCGTTTGATCCGTTCACTGGACTCAAGCCTTCGATGCCGGCAATGACTGCAGTAGCCGTGGCACCATCCCAGGCGGCGAAACCCGCTCCTGCCGCGAGCATCACTGTCGTGCCGACGGCGCGGTCGGCGACACCGCCTTCAACCAGTTCTGCTTCGGCTTCACGGCACAAGATATTAGTTCGCAATATTTATGATGGCACCAGCCTGGACATCATTTGGTGCGAGGGGCCCGGAGAAGAGGAGCGATTCCGATACGCTAGCTGGATCGCGACGGACATTGCCCGACGCGCACGCGAATTCGAGATCGGAAGAATCCAGATCAAACCGCTTAGCCAGCTGAAGAACGAGCACGGACGCTACAACGTCTACCGCAATTTGATGCGCTACGACATCGAGTATCCCGACGAAAGAAAGGTGCTCCGGCGCATCGCCGCAGCTTATCCACAGAGTCATTTCCTACTTCAGCGCGGCATCGGCGTCGGCGGCCGCCCCCTCCAGAACTACGTATCTGCCTTCATTTGCGAGCGCTTCGCTGACAACAACCTTGCTGCCGACGAGCCCAAGCAGTGATCGCTCCAACCGATTCGGGCACGGAAATAACGCCAGGCTGAGCCGGATCGATCGTGAGGAAGAACGCCAGGCTGAGCCGGATCGATCGTGAGGAAGATGGAATGGCGGAGAGAGTGGGATTCGAACCCACGGAAGGTTTAACCCTTCGGCGGTTTTCAAGACCGCTGCCTTAAACCACTCGGCCATCTCTCCGTTGAGGTCTTGCGGCGACGGTCCTTGGAGCCGTCGCGGGCGGTTCCTTGCGAACCGCCCTGGGCGCCCGGTCTAGCACCGGGCGCGGGGCATTCTCTCATGCCGCCGGCGGTTACGTCGCCGGCCTCGCACTGGCGGCTTTCAACCCGCCGGAGCGGAAATCTTCACCGACTTGTCGTGCTTCTTGTCGTGGCGGGCGATGCCGTCGGGGCACGGGATGCCCTTGATGTCGCTGCACTGCAGACGCGCGGACTCGACCAGGGACGGGGCCTTCTCGGCCAGGAAGTCGATGAACACGCGCACCGCCGGCAGCAGGCCGCGGCGCGAGGCGAACACGGCGTGGAAGATGCCCTGCGGGAGGCGCCAGTTCGGCAGCACCACTTCCAGGTCGCCGCGGCGCACGGCTTCGGCACAGACGGTCTCGGGCAGCAGGGTGATGCCGACGCCCTGCTCGGCCAGCGCCATCAGCATCGGGAAGTCGAAGCCCATCACCCGCGGCTTGAGTTCGACCCGGCGCACTTCGCCGTCGGGGCCGTGCAGTTCCCAGCGCTGGCGGGCGTCGTCTTCGCTGATGCTCAGGGTGACGTGGTCGGACAGTTCGTCGGGGTTGCTCGGGCGGCCCATGCGGGTCAGGTACTTCGGGCTGGCGACCAGCAGTTCCTGGATCTGGCCGAAGCTGCGCATGACCAGGCTGCCGTCGTCGTCGAGCTTGGAGCGCACGCGCAGGGCCACGTCGACGCCTTCGTTGATGATGTCGACGCGGCGGTTGCTGACGTTCAACTGCACCCGCACCTGCGGGTATTTGGCGAGGAATTCGGGCAGCAGCTTGGGGATCTGCTGCTGGGCCAGGCCGACCGGCACGCTGACCCGGATCACGCCGCGCGGCTCGGCGCTGAGGCGATCGACGACTTCGCGGGCGGCCTGGGCCTCGGCCAGCATCGATTGCGCATGGCGGTAGACGCTGTTGCCGACTTCGGTGACGGCGAAGCGGCGGGTGGAACGCTGCAGCAGGCGCACGCCCAGGTCGGTCTCGAGCTGGCTGATGCGCCGGCTGAGGCGCGACTTCGGAATGCCCAGCGCGCGTTCGGCGGCGGCGAAGCCGGCGTGGTCGACGACCATCGCGAAGTAATACAGGTCGTTCAAATCGTGCATGACGATAGTTCCAATATTAGAACAATAAGTGACATTTAAGCATCTTTATCCCACCGAAGCAACGATACAGACTTTGCTCCAACGCGGCGACGCCCGCTTTACCGGCTCCGACCGAGCCACCGAGGTCCACCATGAAGCTGTTGCATATCGATTCGAGCGCCCTGGGCGCCAATTCCGTGACCCGTGAGCTTAGCGCGGCGGTGGCGGCGCGTTGGCAGGACGAGGTGCCGGGCCTGACGATCGACTACCGCGACCTGGATGCCGACCCGATCCCGCATCTTACCGGCCGTTCGCTGGCCAAGGCCGATCCGGCCGAAGCCGAGGAGTCAGAGCGCATCCTGCAACAATTCCTGGCGGCCGACGTGATTGTCCTTGGCGCTCCGATGTACAACTTCGGCATTCCTTCGACCCTGAAGGCCTGGGTCGACCGCGTCGCGGTCGCCGGCAAGACCTTCCGCTACACCGAGAAGGGTCCGGAGGGTCTGGCGACCGGCAAGCGCGCGATCGTGGTCAGCGGCCGCGGCGGTTTCCACACCGATGCGCCGAGCGATTTCCAAGAGGCCTACCTGCGTCACGTACTCGCATTCATCGGCGTGACGGAGGTCGAGTTCGTGCGAGCGGAAGGTGTGGCCTACTCGCCTCAGCATCGTGCCGACGCGCTCGCTGCGGCGCACGCATCGATTCCATTGCCGTTGCGTCGGGCCGCGTAAGTCTTCGCGATCGAGTCTGCCCCGCCCAACCGTGTAGCTCCAAGTCCGACGCTTCCTCCCCCCGCGTCGGAATTAGCCGGGTCCTGACAGGCCCGGCTTTTTTCTTGCCTGGTTTTGGCGACTGCGCCATAGCAACCAGCGGCCGGCCAGGTATGCGGACGAAATGGCACTCGCAACCGCGGCGAGAATTCCTGGGCCGCCCATCCGGCGCGGCAACCACTGGTCGTCGCCGGTCCACCAATACGGCCCGAACACGACGGCGTGGAAGACCAGGGTCGACACGAGCCAGCCGATCGTCGCCGCGACCGCCGCATGCGAGGCCAACCGGGTCCAAGCCAACGCAAAGCGTTTAACTTGGCGCAGCCTTAGCAGCACGGCGAATTCGAGCAGGAACAAAACCGCGGTCGGCACTGCGGTCAGCGCAAGGTAATAAAGCGCCGAATCCATGCGCGCCGCGGCCAGCGATCAGCTCAGCACTTCGACGCCGCCCATGTAGCGGCGCAGCGCCTCGGGCACGGTGATCGAACCGTCGGCGTTCTGGTAGTTCTCCATCACCGCGATCATGGCGCGGCCGACGGCGACGCCGGAGCCGTTGAGGGTGTGGGCGAGTTCGGGCTTGCCGGTGGCCGGGTTGCGCCAGCGCGCCTGCATGCGGCGGGCCTGGAAGGCCTCGCAGTTCGAGCAGGAGGAAATCTCGCGGTAGGTGTTCTGGCTCGGCAGCCAGACTTCCAGGTCGTAGGTCTTGGTTGCGGCGAAACCCATGTCGCCGGTGCACAGCAGCATGCGCTTGTACGGCAGGCCGAGAGTTTCCAGCACGACTTCGGCGCAGCGGGTCATGCGCTCGTGTTCCTCGTAGCTTTCGTCCGGGCGCACGATGCTGACCAGCTCGACCTTCTCGAACTGATGCTGGCGGATCATGCCGCGGGTGTCGCGGCCGTGGCTGCCGGCTTCGGCGCGGAAACACATCGAGTGCGCGGTCATGCGCAGCGGCATCGCCGCGTCTTCGACGATCTCGTCGCGGACGATGTTGGTCAGCGGCACTTCCGAGGTCGGGATCAGATAGCGCTTGCTCGCCGCCTCGCCCTCGCCGACCACGGTCGCGAACAGGTCGTCCTCGAACTTCGGCAACTGGCCGGTGCCGCGCATCGAGTCGGCGTTGACCAGCAGGGGCACGCTGGTTTCCTGATAGCCGTGCTGCTCGGTGTGGAGGTCGATCATGAACTGGGCCAGGGCGCGATGCAGACGCGCCAGGCCGCCGCGCAGCACGGTGAAGCGTGCGCCGGACAGCTTGGCCGCGGTGTCGCCGTCGAGCCAGCCGTTGCGGGCGCCGAGTTCGACGTGGTCCTTGACCTCGAAATCGAACGTACGCGGGGTGCCCCAACGATGGGTCTCGACGTTGTCGGTCTCGTCCTTGCCGGCCGGCACGGTGGCGTGCGGCAGGTTCGGGATGCCGAGCGCGATCGCTTCGATTTCGGCCTTGATCGTTTCCAGGCGCGCTTCGCTGGCCTTGAGCTCGTCGCCGAACGCGGCGACTTCGGCCATCAGCGCAGCGACGTCCTCGCCCTTGGCCTTGGCCTGGCCGATCGCCTTGGAGCGCGTGTTGCGCAGGTTCTGCAGCTCCTGGGTGCGCACCTGGATCTGCTTGCGCTCGCTTTCCAGCGATTCCAGCACGGCCGGGTCGAGGGCGTAGCCGCGCGTTTCGCGCAGGCGTGCGGCGAGTTCGGCGGGCTGTTGGCGCAGCAGGGTCGGATCGAGCATGGCGTAGCCGGTCGCAGTGGCGAGAAGAACCGCAGATTATCGCGTCACTCGGCGGTTTTCGCGAACCTTGCGCTTGCCGGAGACGGCGGATCGGGGCCGGATCGAGGACGCAATAGGGGGCGATCGGAGTCCGCGGAGGACGCTTTCGGGCATTTCGTTGCAGAATGCGGCCCAACGCACATTCGGACCGCCCATGTCGACCACGCCCCCCGCTCCGTCGCGCCGCTCCTTCGATTTCGCCGCCTGGCGCCCTTCGGGCAAGGCCTGGCTGTTGGTGCTGGGGGCCTTCGCCATCGGCCTGGGGCTGTTCGCATGGGTGTGGTCGAGCAACCGCAATAACAGCGACGACTTCTACCGTGCCGACGGCGCGCTGCCGGCCGGCACCACGCCGCAGTACGCGCCCTTGCCGGCGCCGGCCGGGGCCGGCGGCGACGGTGTCGCCCCGTCTGCACAGCAAGCGCCGCAGGCCGCGGCGCCCGGCCAGGACGAAGAGCGCGCCGAGTTGGTCGAGAACCCGAACCCGCCGGCACCGCCGCAGAGCATGCCGAGTGCGCCGCCGGCCGCGCCCGCCGCTTCCACCGCCGCGCAGACGCCGGCCACGCCGCTGCCCGGCAACCGCCCGCCGCAGTACCCGGCGCAGGCCCTGCGCCGCGGCGAAGGCGGCACGGTGCGGATCCGGGTGACGGTCGACGAACAGGGTTCGTCGGGCGATGTGCAGATCGTCGAAGGCAGCGGCTCGCGCCTGCTTGATCGCGCGGCGGTGTCCGCCGTGCGCCAGTGGCGCTTCCGCCCGGCGATGCGCAACGGCCGTCCGGTTGCCGATGCGGTGATCGTGCCGATCACCTTCAACGCGAACCAGTGATCGGCGTCTTGTAATCCGCGGCTTGCCTGTCGCTCGCCTGAATCTTCTTTACCTTCCGTTCACCGCTGGCTAACGACCGCGCTTGGAAGCTCGGCGCTCGGTCGCGCCCCCGGGACCGCAGAAAGGAGGCCAAAAATGAGCGTTGCATCACATCCACTTGACCCGAATAGCCACGATTTCGAGGTCACGCCGGCCCCCGAGGCCGATGCGACCGAAGTCGCACCGAGTTCCACCGGTCTGTGGTTGCTGCTGCTCCTGCTCGGTGCCGCCTTCATGGGCTGGTACTACTACGGCAAGCGTCCGCCGGCGCCGCCGCCGGCCCCGGCGATGCCGCTGGTCATCGTCCCGCCGATCGAGCGCAACGCAGTCGCCGAGGCGACGCCCAGCATCGCGCGCAAGACCGCCGTTGCCGCGGCCGCCGCCGAAACCTCGGCGAAACCGGTGACCGAAGCTACGGCGAAGATCGACCCGCCGCGTTCGACCGAGGCACGGCCCTTGGCCGCCGACAATGCCGCACCGCGCTACCCGGCCGGCGCTCTGCGCCGCGGCGAAGGCGGCACCGTGATCCTGCGCGTCAACGTCGGCGCCGACGGCCTGCCCGAAGAAGTCGAGGTCGCGCGCCACAGCGGTTCGCGCGAACTCGACCGCGCCGCCCTGGTCGCGGTGCGCGATTGGCGCTTCCGTCCGGCGACCCGCGACGGCCGCGAAGTGGCCTCGGTGGTGGAGCAACCGGTGGAGTTCAAGCCACGTCAATGAATATTCCGGCCGCAAGCCTAGATAGGCGGCCAATGATGGTGAAAGCAGGCAATCGCGACACTCTCAATGAACATCGCGGCGGTAAGCCGAGATAAGCGGCCATGATGGCGAAAGCCGGCCACTACGCCATTCGCTGACTCTCCAGCATCGCGCTCACACAAGAACGGCGGCCCCGAGGCCGCCGTTTTCGTTGCTAACACGCTAGCGTCGGCGCCCTACTCGGCCGGGCCGACCCGCATGCCCGCCTTCGCCGCCAAGGCCTCGAAGCCCGGGAACGAAGTCGCGACGTTGGCGACGTCGCCGATGCGCACTTCGCCGCTCGCCAGTTGCGCCGCGATCGCGAAGCTCATGGCGATGCGGTGATCGCCGTGGCTGTCGACTTCGCCGCCGTGCAAGGCGCCGCCTTCGATGATCGCGCCGTCGGGCGTCTCGACGATGTTCGCGCCGAGCGCGCGCAGGCCGGTGGCCATGGTCGCGATGCGGTCGGATTCCTTGACCCGCAACTCGGCGGCGCCGCGGATCGTGGTGCGGCCCTTGGCGGTGGCCGCGGCGATGAACAAAGCCGGGAACTCGTCGATCATGTCCGGCACCAGCGCTTCCGGCACGTCGATGCCGTGCAGCGGCGCATAGCGCACCCGCAGGTCGGCAACCGGTTCGCCGCCTTCGGCGCGCGGGTTTTCCTCGACGATGTCGGCGCCCATCAGGCGCAACGCGGCGAGCAGGCCGGTGCGGCGCGGGTTCATGCCGACCGCTTCCAGGCGTAGATCCGAACCCGGCACCACGCTCGCGGCGACCAGGAAGAACGCGGCCGAGGAGAAGTCGGCCGGCACGGCGATGCCGGTCGCGCGCAGCACGTGGCCGCCGCTCAGGCGCGCGTAGCCGGGCGAGAATTCGATCGGCCAGCCGAACGCGGCGAGCATGCGCTCGGTGTAGTCGCGGGTCGGGTGCGGTTCGTGCACCACGGTGTCGCCGTAGGCGTACAGGCCGGCCAGCAACAGCGCCGACTTCACCTGCGCGCTGGCGACCGGCAAGGTGTATTCGATGCCCTGCAGCGAACGGCCGCCGCGGATGCGCAGCGGCGGCAGGCCGCCGTCTTCGGTGTCGATCTGCGCGCCCATCGCCGCAAGCGGCTCGGTGACGCGGCGCATCGGCCGCTTCGACAACGAGGCATCGCCGATCAGCACGCTGTCGAAGTCCTGCCCGGCCAGCACGCCGGCGAGCAGGCGCATGCCGGTGCCGGCGTTGCCGCAGTCCAGCGCTTCGGCGACGCCGCGCAGGCCGTGCATGCCGACGCCGTGGACGATGCGTTCGCTCGCGCTCGGCGTCTCGATGCGCACGCCCAGGCGCTCGAACACGCGCGCGGTGGCGCGGGTGTCCTCACCTTCCAGAAAACCGGTGACGCGGGTGACGCCTTCGGCCAGCGCGCCGAGCATGACCGCCCGGTGCGAAACCGACTTGTCGCCCGGCACGCGCAGCGAACCGCGCAGGGGCGAACCCGATCCGGCCGTCCAGGCCGCTTGTTCTTCGATGAGCGCACTCATGTCAGCACTTGGTCCAATGCCGCCAGCAGGCGGCGGTTTTCGTCGGGCGAGCCGACACTGATCCGCAGGCAATCGGCGAGCCCGTAGCCGGCCATCGGCCGCAGGATCACGCCGCGCTCGACCAGGGCCGCTTCGATCTGCGCGGTGCGCGGACCGAACTCGACCAGGACGAAATTCGTCTGCGAGGGGAAGACGCGCAGGCCGCGCTGCTGCAAGGCCGCCGCCAGCGCGGCGCGCTGCTCGGCGTTGCGCGCGCAGGCCCAGTCCAGGTGCGCCTCGTCGGCGAGCGCCGCGACGCACGCGGCCAGGGCCGGGCCGTTGACGTTGAAGCTTTCGCGCAGCCGGTCCATGACCTGGACCAGGCCGGGCTGGGCGAGCAGATAACCGACCCGCAAGCCGGCCAGGCCATAGGCCTTGCTGAAGGTGCGGGTGATGGCGAGGTTGGGATAACGGCCGAGCAAGGACAGCGCGCTGGCGTAGTCCGGCGCGTCGGCCATTTCGGCGTAGGCCTCGTCCATCACCACCAGCACGTCGGACGGCACGCGATCGAGGAAATCGATCATCGCCTCGCGGCCGAACCAGGTGCCGGTGGGGTTGTTCGGATTGGCCACGTAAACCAGGCGCGTGGCCGGGCCGATCGCGGCCGCGATCGCATCGAGGTCGTGGCCGCAGGGCATCGCCGCGTCGCGCGGCAGGGCCTCGACGATGCGCATCGTCGCGCCGGCGGCCTGGGTCGCGAGCGCGAACACGGCAAAACCGTAGCGCGAGAACACCACCTCGTCGCCGGGGCCGGCGAACACCTGCGCCAGTTGCATCAGCAATTCGTGCGAGCCGTTGCCGAGCTGGATCTGGGCGACGTCGACGCCGTGCTTCGCGGCCAGCGCGCGCTTGAGATCGGCGCCGAGCGGGTCGGGATAACGATGCAGCGCGTGCAGCGAATCGAGGATCGCCGCGCGCGCCTGCGGCGACGGGCCGTAGGGGTTTTCGTTGGAGCCCAGCTCGGCGAGGTTGGCCTCGCCGAAACGGCGCCGCAGCGCGACCAGGTCGTGACCCGGGTCGTAGGCCTTCAGGCGCTGGATGCCGGCCTGCGCGCGCGCGGCGAACCAGGCTTCGTCATAGGCCGGCGTGCCCCTGCCCTCGCGACTGGCAGGCTCTTGCGCTTGCGTGGCCGGCGCGCTCATGCGATCGCCACCGGGTAGGAACCCAGCACCTTCACTTCGTGCGCCAGCTCTTCCAGTTCTTCCAGCGCTTCGCGCATCGCCGGCTCTTGCACGTGCCCGCCGATGTCGACGAAGAAGGCGTACTGCCAACGGCCGGTGTGGCCCGGACGCGACTCGATGCGGTTCATGCTCAGGCCGCGCTTGGCGAACGGCGACAGCACGTTGTAGAGCGCGCCCGGCTGGTCCTTGATGAAGATCAGCAGCGAGGTGCGGTCGTTGCCCGAAGGCGTGAACAGCTCGCGGCCGATCACCAAAAAACGCGTGGTGTTGTCGGGGCGGTCTTCGATCGGCCCGGCCACCGTGCGCAGCCCGTACACGCTGCCGGCGCTGGCGCCGGCGATCGCGGCGGCGTCGTCGGCATTGCGCGCCCGGCGCGCGGCCTCGGCGTTGCTCGACACCGCGATCTTCTCGGCTTTCGGCAGGTACTCGCGCAACCAGGCCTTGCACTGGGCGAACGACTGCGGGTGCGAATAGACGCGCTCGATGTCCTCGATGCGGCCGCTGCGCGAGAGCAGATGCTGATGCACGCGCAGCTCGACTTCGCCGCTGATCTTGAGCTTGGAGGTCAGGAACATGTCGAGGGTCGACTGGATCGTGCCCTGGGTCGAGTTCTCGACCGGGACCACGCCGAAATCGGCACTGCCGGCTTCGACTTCCTGGAACACCTCTTCGATGCTCGCCAGCGGCAGGCCGTGGATCGAATGGCCGAAGTGCTTGTACACCGCCTGCTGCGAGTGCGTGCCTTCCGGGCCGAGGAAGCCGATCTTGAGCGGCTCCTGCTGGGCCAGGCAAGCCGACATGATTTCGCGGAACAAGCGCACCAGCACTTCGTCGTTGAGCGGGCCGTCGTTGCGGTCGACCACCCGGCGCAGCACCTGGGCCTCGCGCTCGGGGCGGTAGTAATCGACCGCGGCGGCGAGCTTGCCCTTGGCCTTGCCGACCTGGTTGGCGAACTGCGCGCGCTCGCCGATCAGTTCCTGGATGTGCCGGTCGATGCCGTCGATGCGCTCGCGCAGCAGCGCCAGGTCGGGACTGACCACGGCCGGTTCCGACCCGGCTTTCGCCTTGCCGGCGGCCTTCTTTTCGGTCGCGCCCTTGGCGGCGGCCGGTTTCTGCTTGCCGGGCTTGGCCGGCGGCTTGCTGTCTGCTTGCTTGGTCTTGCGTGACTTGTCGGTCATTGTCGTCTCGTCGCTACCGAAGGTGTTGCGATGCCGTCCCTGCTGGAACACGAAGCCTTCGGATCGCACGGCCCGGCCATCCGAGGCCGGGCGTTCGCAGCCGCGGCCGATGCCGATGCGGCATCGGCCAAGCGCGGCGGCTTACCCGTGCCGTTGCTGGAAGTCCTGCATGAAGGCCGCGAGCGCTTGCACGCCCTGCTCAGGCATCGCGTTGTAGATCGAGGCGCGCATGCCGCCCAGGGCGCGATGGCCCTTGAGCGAAATCAGGCCGGCGTCCTGCGCTTGCTTGAGGAAGGGCTTGTCGAGCGCTTCGTCCTTGAGGAAGAACGGCACGTTCATGCGCGAGCGCGCGGCGGGTGCGACTTCGTTGCGGTAGAAACCGCCGGAGTTGTCGATCACGCCGTACAGCAGCTTGGACTTGCGGTCGTTGCGCTTGGCGAATTCTTCCACGCCGCCTTCGGCCAGCATCCACTTGAACACCAGGCCGGCCAGATACCAGTTCCAGGTCGGCGGCGTGTTGAGCATGGACTCGCCCTTGACGTGGGCACGGTAGTCGAAGATCTCGGCGCGCGGCTGGCCGGCGCGTTCGAGCAGTTCGCGCTTGACGATGACCACGCTGACGCCGACCGGGCCGAGGTTCTTCTGCGCGCCGGCGTAGATCACCCCGAACTTCGACACGTCGAGCGGTTCGGAGACGATGCTGGAGCTGAAGTCGCCGATCAGCGGAACGTCGCCGGTGTCGGGGATGTCGCGGAACTCGACGCCGTGGATGGTCTCGTTGGCGGTGTAGTGGACGTAGGCCGCGTCCTTGGACAGGGCCCAGGTGTCGCGCGTCGGGATGGTGCGGAAGCCGTCGGCCTCGCCGTTGGCGGCGATGTTGGCGTTGACGTAGGGCTTGACCTGCTTGAGCGCGGTCTTGCCCCAGTGGCCGGTGACCACGTAGTCGACGGTCTGGCCCGGGTTGGCGAAGTTCAGCGCGATCAGGGCCTGCTGCGCGGTCGCGCCGCCCTGCAGGAACAACACGGCGTAATCTTCGGGGATCGACATCAGCGCGCGCAGATCGCGCTCGGCCTCGGCGGCGACCTGGATGAACTCCGGGCCGCGGTGGCTGAGTTCTACGATCGAGGCCCCGGCGTTGTTCCACTCCAGCAGTTCCGACTGCGCCTGCAGCAGGACCGGTTCGGGCAGGGTCGCGGGACCGGCACTAAAGTTGAAAGCGCGGGACATCGGAAACTCCGTAGTGGGGGTTGGCCCCTCAGTATGCCGCAGTGCAACACCGTGTGCGCCTCCGTTTCTCGCGCAACTTTTGCCCCGTTGGCTGCCTCTATCCTCACATCGAGTCCCGTATGTCTGGAGGACTCGGAACCCGCCCCGCCGGAGCCGTCTCATGTCGTTGCGCGATGCCCTCGCTATCCCCTCCTCTCAGATCACCGACGAGGCCGTCTACCGCGAACGCCGGCGCCTGCTGGCCGCCTTCGCCCTGACCCCGGCGCTGGGCCTGTCCGGCTGCGCCGAGGCCGAACCGCCGCCGCCGCGGTCGCTGCCGGCGGCGAGCCCGGAGCAGATGAAGGCCGGCTTCCGCACCGACGAGGTCCTGACCCGCTACGAGGACATCACCACCTACAACAACTTCTATGAGTTCGGCACCGATAAGTCCGACCCGTCCCGGGCCGAGCGGACCCTGCGCACCAGTCCGTGGACGGTCGCGGTCGGCGGCGCCTGCGCCAAGCCGGGCAAGCTCTCGCTGGAGGACCTGATCAAGGGCCTGGCCCCGCAGGAGCGGATCTACCGGCTGCGCTGCGTCGAGGGTTGGTCGATGGTGATCCCGTGGCTGGGGGTGCCGCTGGCCGACGTGCTCAAGCGCTTCGAGCCGACCTCGAAGGCCAAGTACGTGGCCTTCACCACCCTGGCCGACCGCAAGCAGATGCCGGGCCTCGCCTACCCGTCCATCAACTGGCCGTATCGCGAAGGCCTGCGCATCGACGAGGCCATGCACCCGCTGACCCTGCTCGCCACCGGTCTGTACGGCAAGTCCCTGCCGCAACAGAACGGCGCGCCGCTGCGCCTGGTGGTGCCATGGAAGTACGGCTTCAAGAGCATCAAGTCGATCATCGCCATCACCTTCGTCGAGCGCCGGCCACTGACCAGTTGGAACGACCTGCAACCCAGCGAATATGGGTTCTTCTCCAATGTGAACCCGAGCGTCGACCACCCGCGCTGGAGCCAGAAGACCGAGCGCCGCATCGCCGGCACCGGCAGCAAGTTGTTCGTCGACCGCATCCCGACCCGCTTGTTCAACGGCTACGGCGACCAGGTCGCCAGCTTGTATGCCGGCATGAGCCTGCGGCTCTGGTTCTGAGATGGCGAAGGAATCCGCGTCGGTGGCGCGTTCGTCCACCTCGTCTTCCGTTTCCGGGCGACCGCCCGGGGTGGCATTGAAACGCCGGACTCCGGCTGGCGTGATCTGGGCCAAGGTCGTCGTGCACGCCTTGGCCTTGACCCCGGCGGCGATCCTGGCCTGGCAGATCCGCTCCGAAGTGCTGACCGGCAGCGGCGGGCTCGGCGCCGACCCGATCGCCGAGATCGAACATCGGCTGGGCCTGTGGGCGCTGCGTCTGCTGATGATCGCGTTGGCGGTCACGCCGCTGCGTCAACTCAGCGGCCAGGCGGTGTTGCTGCGCTTCCGGCGCCTGCTCGGCCTGTACGCCTTCTTCTACGCCAGCCTGCACCTGACCGCCTACCTGGTGCTCGACCTCAAGGGTTACTGGACGCAGATCTTCGAAGAAATCGCCAAACGGCCCTACATCACCGTGGGCTTTCTGGCGTGGCTGCTGCTGATCCCGCTCGCCGTCACCTCGACCCAGGGCATGATGCGGCGCCTCGGCCGGCGCTGGGGGCAGTTGCACCAACTGGTCTATCCGATCGCCGTGTTGGCCGTGCTGCATTTCTGGTGGCTGGTGAAGTCGGACATTCGCGAGCCTTTGCTGTACGCCGCGATCCTGACCGTCCTGCTGGGCTGGCGGGTGTGGCGCAAGTTCGCCGAAGCGAGGCTGCGGCGCAGGGCCTTGGCGCGCCAGGGGTAGGAGCGCGGTTCACCCCAGCTGTAGGAGCGGCGTGAGCCGCGACGACGCCGATCAAGCGGCGTCGAGAATGATTTCCTGCGCGGCCCCGGTCGCGGCTTATGACCGAAGGAAATCCCTGTGGGACGCCGCTCCTACAGAAAGCCGCGGTTCCCGGATAGGAGCGGCGCAAGCCGCGACCACGAAAAACAAACGGCGATATAGGCAGGAAGGGCGACGCGGCCTGAACCAGGACGGCGCCTCTCCTGCCCCTGAGCCCGCGGTTCACCCCACCTGTAGGAGCGGCGTAAGCCGCGACGACGCCGATCAAGCGGCGTCGAGAATGATTTCCTGCGTGACCTCGGTCGCGGCTTATGCCGCTCCTACAGAAAGCCGTAATCCCCGTGGGACGCGACTCCTATTCCGAGTGTCGTGGGGCTCAGCGCGTGCCGTACAGCAACAGCAGGCTCAGCAGGCCGGCCATGACCACGGCGGCCAGCAGCAACCAGGGCATGCGCCGCACCGAAGCCGGCAGGGCCGACGGCGGCTGCATGCGTTCTTCGTTCGAGGCCGCTTCCTGGGCCAACTGGGCCTGCAGGGCTTCGGCGGCGCTGAACTGGCGGGTCGGGGCTTCGATGACGAAACGGTGTTGGCCGTCGAGCAGCAACTGGTCGCCGGGTTTGAGCAGGGCGTGACGCACCGGCTGACCGTTGACCACGCTGCCGTCGACCGAGCCGACGTCGCGCAACACCACGCCATCGGCATGGGCTTCCAGGCGCGCATGGCGATCGGCGAAGGCCGGTTCGTTGATGCGGATGTCGCAATCGCCGGCGCGGCCGATCAGGCGCGGCTGTTCCAGGGTGTAGCAACGCCCGTGATGAATGCCGCCGACGCCGCGCACGACCATGCGCGAATCGGCCGGGATGTCGACCCCGAACGGCGGCGCGGGCTCGGGCTTGTCGTCGATCAGCAACAGCTCCACGCCGTCGAGAAAGATCGCGTCGCCGGCGCGCAGCATCGCCACGCGTTTCACCGGACGGCCGTTGACGTGCAGGCCGCGCAGGCCTTCGCGCACCTGCAGCCACACGCCGCGACGGTCGACGCTGAGTTGGGCGATCGCCGCGCCGGCGTCTTCGACCAGCACGGTGCGTCCGACCGAATCGCGGCCGATCGCATGCACCCCGGGCTTGAGGGCCAGGTCGGCATGTTCGCGATTCGGGTATCGAAGTTTGAGGGCGCTCACTCCGCCGCAATCTAGCAGGTTGTCGAATCGCGTACATCCCGTGGGCGCGGACCGAGCCCAGCGCTGCGGCGCGTTCGAACCGATACCCAGCGGCCGCGTCGCCTCGCCCGCTCGCAACACGGCGCTGCGGCGCAGTGCGCCCCAGGCTTGGATGCGCCCGTCCCTGCCCCCACAATACCGGCCTCCAGGGAGAACCCAGACCATGTCCAGCATCGATATCCGCCATCCGCATTCGCTCGCACCGGCCAAAGCCCGCAAAGCCGTCGAGGAAGTCGCGAAGAAGCTCGCCGAACGTTTCGATGTCGAATACGACTGGGTCGGCGACACCCTCAACTTCGTCCGCAGCGGCGTCGACGGCAAGATCTCGCTGCAACCGAATCAGTTGCACGTGACCGCGCAACTCGGTTTCCTGCTCGGCGCCCTCAAGGGCCCGATCGAGTCGGAAATCCGCCGGGTGCTGGAAGAACGCTTCAAGTAAGCGGCGTCGCCCCGGGCGCAGCGCGACCGCTGCGCTTCAACGCCACGAACGGCTCGGTTCGCTCCAGCCTTGGCCGAGCCCGGGATCGGCCCTACCCGTACCGATCCCTGCACCAGGCCGACCCCGCTCGATCCAGCGCCGGCTCAATCCAGTTCCGGATCACTCCAGACGTGGAAAGGGATCGGCCTCGCCGGCGAACAGCCGCTCGGCGATGTCGCGCTCGTCCTGCTCGATCTCGGCGATGAACTCGCGCACGTCGCCGAGCCGGCCGAACGCCGCGAAGCCGCGTTCGAGAAAGCCCTGCAGCTCCGACAAGCCGGCCGCCTTGGCCGGGCTGCGCGAGAGTTTGAGCAAGGTCAGGATGCCCGGCATCCGCACCGCTTGCCCCAAGCCGAGGCCGACCGCGGCGATCAGGTCGATCTGGTGGTCGCGCAGCCGCGGCAAGCCGCAGGCACGGTAGATCTGCGCGTATAACGGCCCGTCGAGACGGCGCCGGCGCGGCGCCAGCGCTTGCAGGCGCTCGGCCATGCGCAGGTCGAAGGCGTGCGTCAGCAGGCCCAGCTCGATCGCATCGGCGACCGTGCTCAGCAACGAGCCCGGCAACAGCCGCTGCATCATCGGCAAGACCTTGGCGATGTCGGCGTCGCGACGGCTGAAGTCGCGGTCGTTGTAGACGTCGCTGAGGAAGAACTGCGCCGCCGGGCGCCGGCGCGGGTCGCGCAGGAAGCGGTCGAAGCTGGCCTCCAGGCGCCGCGCCTGCCACAGCCGCAGTTCGGGCAGCCAGCGCAGCCGGTTGCGCGGTTCGCGCCCGGGGTCGTGCAGGGCCTGGTGGCGGGCCAGCAGACACCCCAGACGCTGGCTATGTTCGGTCGTCCTGGCCATCGCGACGATCATCGCGGCGCCGGCCGGCCTCCGCAAGCCGACCGGCGAGCCGGCGCAGACCGGCCCATCGAGCCGCCTCAGACCTTGGTCCTAGCCCCCTGGTGCCCTGCCCGTCCTGGGCTACACTCGACCGAATTCCGTCCGGGCCGTGCTGCCTATCACATGCTGTCACTCCATTCCGCCCAGAACCGGGCGAGCCGCAAACGTACGGCCCACGGCACCAACACTTCTGCACCGAAGATCGGCCTGGCCATCGCCGGCGGCGGTCCGATCGGCGGCATGTACGAGCTCGGCGCCTTGCGCGCGCTCGACGAAGCGATCGAAGGCCTCGACCTCACCCGCCTGGACTGTTACGTCGGCGTCAGCAGCGGCGCTTTCCTCGCCGCCGGTCTGGCCAACCGCATGGACACCGCCGAGATGTGCCGGATCTTCGTCACCGGCGACAGCGCCGATGTCGAGTTCCGCCCGGAAACCTTCATGCGGCCGGCCTTCCTCGAGTACGTCAAGCGCGCGGCGAGCTTTCCGCGCCTGGCGACCGAGTGGTGGCGCGAGCTGCTGTTCTCGCCGCTGGAGGCGCGCTGGTCGGACTTGATCACCCGCTTCGGCGGCCTGATCCCGAACGGCCTGTTCGACAACGCCCAAGTCGAGCTGTTCCTGCGCGAGGTCTTCACCCGCCGCGGCCGCAGCAACGACTTCCGCGAACTCGGCGCCGAGCTGTACGTGGTCGCGGTCGACATCGACAGCGGCGACGCGGTGCGCTTCGGCGGCGACAACTGGAGCGACGTGCCGATCTCGAAGGCGGTGCAGGCCAGCGCCGCACTGCCGGGGCTGTACCCGCCGGTGCAGATCCGCGGCCGCCACTTCGTCGACGGCGCCCTGCGCCGGACCATGCATGCCTCGGTGGTGCTCGACCGCGGTATCGACCTGCTGATCGGCATCAACCCGCTGGTGCCGTTCAACCACAACCAGGGCGTGCCGGTCGCCGAGGACAACAGCCTCGCCGCGGGCGGCCTGCCGGCGGTGCTGTCGCAGACCTTCCGCACCCTGCTGCAGTCGCGCATGCAGGTCGGCCTGGCACGCTACGCCCAGCAATACCCGGACATCGATCAACTGGTGTTCGAGCCCAACGCCGAAGACCGCGAGTTGTTCTTCACCAACGCCTTCAGCTTCTCGGCGCGCCAGCGCATCTGCGAGATCGCTTACCGCAACACCCTGGCCGACCTGCATCTGCGCGCCGACGTACTCGGCCCGGTGCTGGCCGCGCACGGCCTGCGCCTGCGCCGCGACGTGATCGCCGACGCCCAGCGCTCGATCCTCGACGGCATCACACCGCCCAAGCGCGACACCGAGACCACCGCACGCTTGCGGCGTGCGCTGGACGACGTCGACCGGCTGGTGGCGCAACCGCGGCCGCGGCGCCGCAGGACGGCGTCTGCAGCCAGAAGCGGGAAGTGAGCGAAGAGGAGTGAGAAACGAGTAAGAGCGAGCCTGCTTTCACTCGTTTCTCACTCCTCGTTCTCATTACTGGCCGCTCACTGTGGGTTGGTGTGATTACTCTAGACAGGGGGGCCATCTTGAGTGCACAGCGATAGCACTCATTACAGGACGTCCATGGCCGCCAAGTTCAAGAAGACCGCTAAGAAGACCCCCGGCAAGAGCAGCAGCGCCGGCAAGGGCAGCGCGCAGGAACAGGCCGAGCGCCTGTCCAAGACGCTCAGCGAATCCGCGCAGCAGATCTGGCTGGCCGGCGTCGGCGCGTTCGGTCGCGCCCAGGCCGAAGGCACCAAGCTGTTCGAAGGCCTGGTCAAGGAAGGCCTGAACCTCGAGCAGACCGCGCGCAAGTTCACCGGCGGCCAAGCCGGCGTGCTGCGCGACGCGGTCGAGTCCAAGGTCGGCCAGGCGCGCGAACGCGCGTCCGACACCTGGGACCGCCTCGAGAAGGTGTTCGAAGAGCGCGTCCAGCGTGCCCTGGTCAAGCTCGGCGTGCCGGGCCGCGACGACCTGACCGACCTCAGCGAGCGCGTCGAGTCCCTGACCCGCGAACTGCGTCGCCAGGGCGGCAGCGCCCCGAGCGCACGCAAGAGCGCAGCCAAGGCACCGGCCAAGCCCGCCGCGAAGAAGGCCGCGGCCGCCAAGCCGAAGGCGCAGAAGTCGCCGGCGGCGAAGAAGGCCACGCGCAAGTCGATCGCGCGCCCGAAGCCGCCGGTCGCACCGTAACCCAGCTTCAACTCCGGTTTCACTGCGCTGCGGGTCGTCCGCAGCGCGACGTTTAAGCCCGCCAGTCCGCGCTTCCGTATGCTCCCCTCCCCTTACGGTTTCGGACTGGCGGGCTTTCTTATGCCTGCGACCGCCGCCGGGTCGCCACGACGCCCGCATCGAACGCCGCGCATCCGCCATGCCGTAGCGGATGGACTTCACGCTGACATCGAATCGTCGTTCTTGATGGAACGGCCGATAACGAACACGTCAATTTCGCGAACCACGTCTCAGTTCGTATAAGTGCTAGATGTCGCAGGCCGTATATCCTCAGCGTCTTTTATGGGCCTAGCGCTTCATGTCGAGTTTTTCCCTGTGGGCTGCTGCCGCCGTCGCACTGACGATCGGATTGGTGTCCACCGCCTATCTGTGGTCCTACCGCCGTCATCGCACTGAGGTCGCCACCGGTATCGCCGGCCTGGCCAAGATGCGCTGGCGCGAGTTCGCCCGCCTGATCGTCGAATCCCTGCGCGAACGCGGCTTCGAAGCCGAGTCGGTCGAGGAGTCTCTCGCTCGCGGCACCCAGGCCGAGCTGCGCTTGCTGCGCGCCGGCAAACCCTGGCTGCTGTCGTGCAAGCTCGGCGACGCCGACTATCGCGTGTCGGCGGCGACCGTGGCCGAACTGGCCGATGCGGTGCGCTTCAACGGCGCCGCGGGCGGGATGATGGTCACCACGGGGCGCTTCGACAGCAATTCCGAGCGCGTCGCCAACGGCCTGGACCTGTACAGCGGCGAGACGCTGTGGGAGCTGGTCGAACCGCAATTGCCGGCCTCGACCCGGCACGAGGTCATCGCCGCCGCGCAGAAGCGCAGCATCGGCACCATCGTCGGGGCCTGGGCCATAGCGATCGTGCTGGGCCTGGTCGCTGGCTTCGTCGTGCCGCAATTCGTTTCCAGCGAGCCCGACACTCCGGCACCCGCGCAGGCGACGCCGGTCGACGCGGCGACGTCGCAAGAAACACCCTCCGACACCGCCGCGCCCGCCGCCGCATCCGCGCCGGCAACGCCGCCTGCGACCACGCCTGCGCCGACGCCGGCCGCAACCGCACCGAGCGCAGCGCCGGTCGCGCAAGCGCCGCCTGCGACCGCTCCGGTGGCTACCGCCGGCACGCGACCGGCGAATCCGCCCACGGCCGTCGCCCCCGCCGGCAACCCCGCCGCCGAACGCGGTCAGGTCATCCGCAGCATTTCCACCCTGGACGGCGTCGAACGCGCCCTGTGGTCGACGCCGTCGAACCTGCTGATCTATCGCCTGACCGACGCGCAGCAACAGGACATCGACCGGATCTGTTCGATCCTCGACGCCTATCCCGACCTGCGTTCCTCGCGCGTGCAGTTGCAACCGCCGCCGGGCAGCACGGCACGCGTGCGCTTCTTCCAGTGTCGGGCCTATTGATCCGGGCCTGTCAAAGCGAACCGACCGGACCCGAGCACAGCGCGCCGCGACGAACGGCGCGCTGTTTTCGTTTCACGCCTTGGTCGATCCCTCCCGTCTTTGTAGGAGCGGCGTAAGCCGCGACCCGCGACCACGCCCACGACACGATCCCGGGGTCGCACCGGACCTATGTCGCGGCTTACGCCGCTCCTACCCGCCTCCGGGTCGATCCCTCCCGTCCTTTGCAGGAGCGGCGTGAGCCGCGACGCGCAACCACGCCCACGACGCGATCCCGGGGTCGCACCGGACCTATGTCGCGGCTTACGCCGCTGCTACAGGCGACCGCGCGGCCCGAAGCGCGCAAACGCATCGGGGCGGCCTGAGCCGCCCCGATGTTCGTGGCACCGTGCGCGCCACCTGCGGGCGCGCGCCGCTTACCAGTGCACGCCGCGCATCAGCGCCGCGAACGCGATCTGTTCGCTGCTGGCGTGTTCGTCCTTGAGCCCCTTGCGGTCGCCCTTGGCCGCGGCCGAGTCGGGGAACAGCTCGAACGCCGTGCTCATCACCACCTCGTAGGCCTTCGGCGCCAGCGCGTTGACCACCGAGGCGAAGATGCCCAGGCGGGTGGCGATGCGGGTCGGCCTCTCGATGATGCCCTTGACCACCAGGTCGGCGGCTTCGTCCGGGGTCAGGGTCGGCACGCTGTCGTACATCTTGGTCGGCGCGATCATCGGCGTTTTCACCAAGGGCATGTTGATGGTGGTGAAGCTGATGCCCTTGCCCGACAACTCGCCCTGGGCGCAGCGGCTGAAGGCGTCCAGCGCCGCTTTCGAGGCGACGTAGGCCGAGAACCGCGGCGAGCTGGCCAGCACGCCGATCGAGCTGATGTTGATGATGTGGCCCTTGCGACGCTCGGTCATCTTCGGCATGAAGCCCATGATCAGGCGCAGGCTGCCGAAATAATTGAGCTGCATGGTGCGTTCGAAGTCGTGGAAACGGTCGTAGCTGAGTTCGATCGAGCGCCGGATCGAACGGCCGGCGTTGTTGACCAGGATGTCGACGTGGCCGTGCTCGTCCAGGATCTGCTTGACCAGGCGGTCGCAGTCGGCCATGTCGGCGAGGTCCGCGGTGTAGGCGAAGACCTTGCCGCCGGCGGCCTTCATCGCGTCGCGGGCCTTGAACAGCTCGTCTTCGCCGCGGGCGATGATCACCGTCACCGCGCCGGCCGCGGCCACCTTCTCCGCCGTCGCCAGGCCGATGCCCGAGGAACCGCCGGTGATCACCACGACCTTGTTGCGGACCTTGCCCTTGAGGGTGCGGTCGATGAACAGGTCCGGGTCGAGGTGGCGTTCCCAGTAGTCCCACAGGCGCCAGGCGTAGGTGTCCAGGTTCGGCACCTTGATGCCGCTGCCGCGCAGCGCGCGCTCGGTCTCGCGGTTGTCGAAGCGGGTCGGATAGGTGATGAACTTCAAGGTCTCCTTGGGGATCTTGAAGTCGCGCAGGAGCATGCCGATGAAACGCCGCACCGGCGGCAGGTTGCCGACCGCGCCGCGCACGCTGCTGGGCACGAAGGCGAACATGCGCGCGTCGATGCGCATGGTCATCTCCGGGGTGTGGCCGGCGCGGGCGAAGGTGTTGAGCACCTCGCCGACGCGCTGCGGCTCGGGATCGGTGAGGTGGAAGCAATGCCCGTCGAGCTTGGGCTTGTGCGCGATGTGGTCCATCGCATCGACCACGTAGTCGACCGGGATGATGTTGATGCGCCCGCCTTCGACGCCGAGCATCGGCATCCACGGCGGCAGCATCTCGCGCAGCTTCTTGAGGAAGGTGAAGAAGTAGTACGGCCCGTCGATCTTGTCCATTTCGCCGGTCTGGGAATGGCCCACGACCATGCCCGGGCGGTAGATGCGCCACTTGATGCGCTTCTCGGCCCGCACCAGGCCTTCGGAATCGTGCTTGGTGCGCAGGTAGGGATCGTCCAGGCCTTCGGCCTCGTCGAACATGTCTTCGCGGAACACGCCCGGGTACATGCCGGCTGCGGCGATCGAGCTGGTGTGGTGGAAGCAGCCGACGTTGAGCGCCGTGCCCAGGTCCAGCGCGTGCTGGGTGCCGTCGATGTTGGCGGCGCGCTGCGCGGCCGGGCTGGCGGTCAGGTCGTAGATCGCGGCCAGGTGGAAGAAGTGCTTGATCTTGCCGTTGAGCGCGCGGATCTGCGCGGCGCTCAGGCCGCACTTGGCCTGGGTCATGTCACCGGCGACCGGGATCACCCGCTTGAGGTCCCAGCCCATTTTTTTTGCGGTGGCGTCGAACTTTTTCTGCGAGTCCTTGCGCACCAGCACGTGGATCGTGCCCTTGCGTTTCAGCAGATTGCTGACGAGGAAGCGACCGATGAAACCCGTCGCGCCGGTGACGAAATAGCTCATACCCCTCTCCTGGATGGCCGATCGACCGCCAATGCGGCGGCATGACACTACGGTGCCAGAGCCCGTGCCGCGGAACAATTCCTTTCCGTATTGACCGTCCCGGGCGTGCATGCTGTTATGCCGCTTCACCCTGGCGCCAGGAGAGGCTCGCCGTGTCCGATATCCAGTCCGCGTTCGAACAAGCCGCCAAAGACGTCCAATCGCTGACCGACCGCCCCGACAACGACACCCTGCTGCGCCTGTACGCGCTGTACAAGCAGGGCGCCGAGGGCGACGTCAGCGGTCCCAAGCCCGGCTTCTTCGACTTCGTAGGCACCGCCAAGTACGAAGCCTGGGAAAAGCTCAAGGGCACCGCACAGGCCGACGCGCAGAAGAAGTACGTCGACCTGGTCAAGAAACTGCGCGGCTGACGCCGCGCCCGCCCGCCCCTGCACGGCACGCCCGATGGCGAAACAGACCCGTCAGCGCATCCTCGACACCGCGTTGACCATGTTCAACGCGCAGGGCGAGCCGAACGTCACCACCAACCACATCGCCGACGAGCTGGAGATCAGCCCGGGCAATCTGTACTACCACTTCCGCAACAAAGACGACATCATCGAGCAGCTGTTCGCGCGCTTCGAGGAGCGCATGGACGCCGCGTTGGCCGCGCCGCAAGGCCGCCTGCCCGGGCTCGAGGACATCTGGCTGCAACTGCACCTGGTGTTCGAGTGCATCTGGGACTACCGCTTCCTCTACCGCGACCTGGTCGAGATCCTCAGCCGCAACCGCCGCTTGCGCATGCGCTTCGCCCGCATCCTCAAGCGCGCCGATGAACAGGCCCACATGGTGATGCGCGGGCTGTCGCAGGCCGGGATCATGCGCGCGTCCGGCGACGAGCTCGCGGCCACGGCCACGAACGTGCTGGTCATCGCCACCTTCTGGCTCAACTACGCCGCCGCGCGCGGCGACAAAGACGAGCACGCCGCGATCCGCGACGGCATCGTCCAGGTGATGATGCTGTTGGCTCCGTTCCTGCGCGACGCCGAGCGCATGCATCTGAACACGCTGATCCGGGCCTATCTGGACTGAACCGGCGGGCGCTCGCCGACATGCCTGCACGGGCGCCGCACCCAACCCCAAATCGCAACGCAGAAAGGGCGCCGATCGGCGCCCTTTCTTTCACTCGCTCGATTCACTCGAACCGACCCGCCGCCATGGTCGCGGCGAGCCGACCGATCAGGCCTTGCGGGCGCGACGCGCCGCCGGCTTGCGCACCGCCACCCGGCGCGACTGCGGCTTCTTCGCCACGGTCTTGCGGGCCTTGCGCTGGCCGCGCTTAGGCTTCTTCAGGCCCAGCTTGTCCAGCACCGGCGCCAGGCGCGCCTCGACCTCGGCGCTGAATTTGACGACCTTGGGCTCTACCTGGTCGCGCACGTTCTCGATGCCGCCGCGCACGTTGCTGCGCGCGTCGTCGGCGAAATCGCGTACGCGCTGCTGCAGCGCATCGACACGGCCGATGCTGCGGCTCGCCGCGGCGATCGCTTCGCGACGCGCCAACACCACCAGTCCCAGGCCGGCCAGCCAGACATGGCGCAGCGTGGTTTCGCTCGCCGCCGGTTTCTTGCGTTTCACTGCTGCCATCGTTAGCTCCGCTGACCGCTCCGGATGAGCGGTTTCACCAGGCCACTGTGGCGACGGAGCATCGAGCAATCACACTAGCCGCTTCAGCTTTCTGACGGCGAAGCACCGATGCGTCCTCCCCTCTTGCCACGGCGAGGCGACGGCGGGATGCTGCCTTCCCGACCTGTCGACAAGGACTGCAGATGGCTGCCAAATCCGCTTGGGCCAACTTTCCCCATGATGCCAAGGGCTATGCCTACGCTGGCGACGCCCTCAAGAAAGCCTGGCCCAAGCTGCACGCCGGCGATACCGAGCCCTTCCCCGACGCCAAGCGCGCCAGCGCGCTGATCGGCGCGGCCGGCAAGGCGGCCCCGAAGGGCCTCGATGCCGACGCACTCGCCGCCGCCCTGCAGGATGCCTGGCGCGCCTTCCATCGCGGCGATTTCAAGGCCGCCTTCGACGCCGGCCAGGCGCTCGGCCCGGTAGGCGCCAGCGTCGCGGTCAAGGCCATGGGCATTCACGCCACCTATCTGGTCGACGACGACGCCGAAAAGCTGCAGCGCTTCGAGCAGGCCGCCAAGCTCGCCGAGACCGCGATCAAGGCCCTGCCCGAGGACGCCAACAGCCACTATCGCCACGCCTTCGCCCTGGGCCGCTACAGCCAGGGCTTGAGCATCGCCAAGGCGCTCAAGGCCGGCATCGCCGGCAAGGTCCGCAGTGCGCTCGAGACGGCGCTGGAGCTGTCGCCGAAACATGCCGAAGCGCATACCGCGATGGCCCTGTACCACGCCGAGATCATCAACAAGATCGGCGGCATGATCGGCGGGCTGACCTATGGCGCCAAGGCGGCCGAAGCCGAGAAGCACATCAAGGCCGCGGTCAAGCTGACCCCGGACTCGCCGATCGCCCACATCGAGTACGGCAACGTGCTGATGCTCCTGCACGGCGACAAGCAGGAAAACGCCGCCGCCGCGGCCTACGAGAAAGCCGCCAAGCTCAAGCCGCTGGACGCGATGGAGGCGCTGGATGCCGCCTATGCCAAGGAGCAGTTGGAGTAAGCGCGGGCCCCGGCTCGCAGAGCGCTCGCACGCCCCCGTGGGCCTGGCGGAGCGCCCGAGAGCCCGCCCCTGCGGCCGATTCATCCGGAGGCTTGCCTGTTCCGCGAGTCCCCCTGTAAACTCTGCGGCCCGATTCCACTCGGGCGGTTAGCTCAGCGGTAGAGCATCGCCTTCACACGGCGAGGGTCGCAGGTTCGAACCCTGCACCGCCCACCAAATTTTCACTGTTAATTCAGTGGATTACGTCAAAGCCGGCCTAGCGCCGGCTTTTTCGTGACAACATGGCGACAGCAAACGCACCGTCACGCCTCTATTCCGCCCTGCTAACCGCGTGTTGAAAGCGCTACGCTTCAACGAATGCTCAGGGGGATGGACGATGCAACTCCAGTCATTTCGTGTCATGAAGTTCCGGAACATTGTCGATTCCGGCCAAGTGAAAGCATCCGAGCCGGTCACGTGCCTTGTAGGTAAGAACGAGGCCGGAAAGTCGGGGGCGCTCGAAGCCCTGCACTTGCTGAATCCTGCTTATAAAGTCAAGCCTGATCTAGAAAAGCAATATCCGCGCTGGCTACTCGCCAAGGATAGGCGTGCCGGCAACCTGTCAGAAGTTGAATTTATTAGCGCCGAATTCGCACTCGACTCTGACGAAATCGCGGAACTGGAAGAAGCACTTGGCAGCAAGCTCTTCCAGTATAACTCCTTCAAAGTCACGCGCACATACGGCGGCAACAAGCTTTGGTATCTAGACCCCGATGAGGCTGCGATAGCCGCGCATCTTCTCGGGCAACTATCCAAGAATGTTCAGAAGATCATCGGAAAGGTATCGGCGCTTAAGGCGTTAGGTGAAGCAATCAACGCAATTGACGCTGCCGCTCATGAAAATGTCGATGGAGGCGAGATTAAGGCAGCCAAAGCACTTGTAACCGAGAAAAATTTACTGAAGGCAACAGCTTTCGATCTTGTCCATGAAGTAATTGGCGACAAGCTTCCAACCTTCTTCAGATTCACGGGGTACAACACGCTTCCGGGTCGGATCGACTTGCGCGAGGTGACGGCAGCGAATGAAGAGCCGGGCAACAGCGCTATGCAAACCGCTCGTGCCCTCATCGCGTTAGCCGGGACAACGGCAGAACAACTCAGCGCAGATGACTACGAACAGCGCCGCGGTGAAATGGAAGCTGTCTCGATTGATCTGACAAATCAAGTATTCGACTACTGGAAACAGAATCCTGACTTGGAAGTCATTATTGACGTGGACAAGGAAGAGATACCGCAGCACAACGGCACGCGCGTGGCGGCGAGGTTCCTGGACATCCGCTTGAGGGACCGACGCACAGGGTACTCAAACAACTTCAGCCAAAGGTCGTCCGGATTCCAGTGGTTCTTCTCCTTCTTGGCTGCCTTCAGCGAGTTTGAGAACAAAAAATCCACGGTCGTCCTTCTTGATGAGCCGGGCTTGGCATTGCACGGTCGGGCTCAGGTGGACTTCCTTCGCTTTATCAATGAGAGACTCGCTGTAGCATCCCCCGTTATCTATACGACACACTCGCCTTTCATGGTCGAAATGGGACGCCTCGAGCGCGTGCGAATTGTTGAAGATCGTGGCCCGCCCGAGGGCTCCATCATTTCAGAAGACGCGCTAGCGAACGATCCTGATAGCCTGTTCCCTTTGCAAGCCGCGTTGGGGTATGACATCGCGCAAAGCTTGTTCATCGGCCCCAACAACCTTGTTGTAGAAGGAACGTCTGACTTCATTTATCTGACCATCATGAGCCAGGTTGCCGGCCAGAAGAAAAAGACGCCGCTAGACTCACGCTGGCGCATTCTTCCTAGCGGCGGCGCAACTAACATCCCAACGTTTGTGAGTCTTGTCGGCCCGCATCTTGATATCACCGTCCTTGCCGATTCAGACACGCAAGGCATGCAACGTGTCGCGGGGATGATTGAAAAGAAGCTAATTACCGGCACTAGACTCATTCTTGTGAACGCGGTAACAAGACAAAAAAACTCCGACATCGAAGACCTATTCTCTGCTGAAGACTACTTAAGCCTTTACAACGACACCTTCAAGGCAAAACTGAAGCCTGCCGACCTTGGACCGGGAGATCGGGTCGTCAAGCGAATCGAAGCCAAGATTGGAAAGGCGTATGACCACGGTGAAGTCGCTGAAACGCTTTTGAGGACTCACCAGGGACGCACCTTTAGCGATGAAACTTCCGACAATTTTTCTAAGCTAAATGAACTAATCAATGCGACCATGAAGGCGTAATGGAGGAATAAAAATGAATGATGCCGAATGGACCGATGTTAATGACCGCCTTCCGCTGCACGCAACGTCGGTGCTAGTAAAAGTTCGCAATGGCGACGTTCTGCATGGAAAATACGTCGACAATCCAGACGATCCAAAGCAGGGATTTGTTGTGCCGGCACAGCTTGCCTATGACGACATCACGCATTGGCGATATGAGGCGCTAGCCTAGAAGAAAAGCCCCGCAACACCTTGGCGCGTCGCGGGGCCTTTGCCCATTAAGGGTCGCAGGTTCGAACCCTGCACCGGCGCAAGCCGGCTTTTTTCGTTTCCGGACCACAGTCGCCGCCACCGCCTGCGCGCCGCCCAGGTCCAGCAACGCACTGCGAAGGCCGGCCAGCGTAGCGGCACGACGCATCGCCCGGTCGCGACCTACGCAGCCCCGCCCGCGCCCACCGAACCGCGAGGACACCGCCATGACCGACACCCACGCCGCCCCGACCCGCCTCTACCACAACCCGCGTTGCTCCAAATCGCGCGGCGCCCTGGCGTTGTTGCAGGAGCGCGGCATCGAACCGACCCTCGTCGCCTATCTCGACACCGCGCCGGGCGTCGAGGAACTGCGCGAGTTGCTGGCCCTGCTCGGCCTGACCGCCCGCGACCTGTTGCGCAGCGGCGAAGACGAATACCGCCAACTCGGCCTCGCCGATCCCGCCTTCGACGACGAACGCCTGCTCGCCGCCATGGCCGCCCACCCGCGCCTGATCGAACGCCCGATCTTCGTCCATGCCGGCCGCGCCGTGATCGGCCGCCCGCCGGAGCGCGTGCTGGAATTGATCTGAGCGAAGGCGCGGCGACAAGCAGTTGCCGTTGCCGTTGCAGTTGCCGTTGCCGTTGCCGTTGCCGTTGCCGTTGCCGCAAAGATTTTGCCGTTGCTGTTGCTGTGCGACGCCCAGCACTCGCGAAGGCAATCGAAGACCCGGAGGGCGGCGCGCAGGGATGTGCGCCGTTTTTCATCGGGACAGGGATGTCCCGTATGAAAAATCCCCGCGGAGGCACCGCTCGTGCGGGCCTGTGATTCAAAGAAAAGCATTTTTCTTTGGTTACCTTTCTTTTGTTGCTTATGACAAAAGAAAGTAACCCGCCGCTTTAGTGGCGGAAGCTCTTAGCGTTTGATCTTGCTTCTGAAAACCCCAAGCAAATGCAGAGTTGTCACTCCTGTAGGAGCGACGTAAGTCGCGACCGATCTCGCCGGGTATTGATCAAGCAAGAGCAGAGCTTCCGTCCGCTACGCGGCCGGGTTACTTTCTTTTGCTAAGCCCAAAAGAAAGGTAACCAAAGAAAAGGGCTCTCCTTGCAAGGGCACAAGCCACGAGTGCGATGCTGTCGCCGGGATTTTTCGATAGGACATCCTTGTCCTATCGAGTCATTTCTTTTTAAAGGCTGGGCGCACGTCCTGTGCGCCGCCCTCCGGGTCTACGATCGCATCGCAAGATCGGAACTGCGCCAAGCTCTTACGGCAACGGCAACGGCAACGGCAACAGCGAAAGCTCTTAGTGTTTGATCCCGAACCCGCTCGATAGATCGATGCGGCGCAAGACCATCGCAGCGCGGTCGCGGCTTGCGCCGCTCCTACCCTCGCGGCAGGACGCCTCTTCGATAGAGAGCATCAGCCTTGCTGCCTCAGCGCATCCCGTGGTCGCGGCTCACGCCGCTCCTACAGTCGGGAAATCCGCACCGCCTCTCAAAACGACTTACTGCCCCGCATCGCCAACAACCGATCCGGCGCCGCGAACGAATCGCTGCGCGCGTTCGCCCAGAACGACTGGAACACCGCATGCGCAGGAATCTTGCCCAACAAGTCGCCGGGCGCAAGGAAGTTGTACAGCGCGCCAAGCGAACGCACCTCAGTCGGCGAGACACGACGCAGGATGTGTTCGGGCCCTATCTCGGCCGGATGACTCAAGCCCGCTGCGCACAGCAAATCGCGAAGAGCCTTGAGGGTGTTGTCGTGGAAGTGGAATACCCGAGTGGCCTTGTCCGGCACGTCGAGCTTGCGCCAACGGCTCGGGTCCTGAGTCGCGATGCCGGTCGGGCAACGGTCGGTGTGGCAACTCTGGGCCTGGATACAGCCCAGGGCGAACATGTAGCCGCGCCCGGCGTTGCACCAGTCCGCGCCCATCGCCAGGGTGCGGGCGATGTCGAAGGCGCTGGTGATGCGGCCGGCCGCGCCGATACGGATCTTGTCGCGCAGCTCCAGGCCGACCAGGGTGTTGTGGACCAGCATCAAAGCCTCGTGCATCGGCACGCCGACGTGGTCGATGAATTCCGCCGGCGCCGCGCCGGTGCCGCCTTCGGCGCCGTCGACGACGATGAAGTCCGGCAACACCCCGGTCTCGTGCATGGCCTTGGCGATGCCGAACCACTCCCAGGGATGGCCGATCGCCAGCTTGAAACCGGTCGGCTTGCCGCCCGACAGTTCGCGCAAGCGGGCGACGAAATGCAGCAGGCCCTGTGGCGAGTCGAAGGCGGTGTGCGCGGCCGGCGACACGCAGTCCTGCCCCATCGGCACGCCGCGCGTGGCCGAGATCTCGGCGCTGACCTTGGCCGCCGGCAGCACGCCGCCGTGGCCCGGCTTGGCCCCCTGCGAGAGCTTGATCTCGATCATCTTGACCTGCGGGTCGCCGGCGTTGGCGGCGAAGCGTTCTGCGTTGAACAGCCCGCGCTCGTCGCGGCAGCCGAAGTAGCCCGAGCCGATCTCCCAGACCAGGTCGCCGCCGTTCTCGCGGTGATACGGCGAGATCGAGCCTTCGCCGGTGTCGTGATAGAAGCTGCCGAGCTTGGCGCCGCGGTTCAGAGCGCGGATCGCGTTCGCCGACAGCGAGCCGAAGCTCATCGCCGAGATGTTGAACACGCTGGCCGAGTACGGATGCGCGGTGTTCTCGCCGATGACGATGCGGAAATCGTGCGAAACGTGCGCGGTGGGCGCCATCGAATGGTTGATCCATTCGTAGTCCAGGCCATAGACGTCCTGCTGGCTGCCGAACGGGCGCACGTCGTTGACCGACTTGGCGCGCTGGTAGACCAGGGCGCGCTGCTGGCGCGAGAACGGCACCTCGGCGGTGTCGGCCTCGATGAAGTACTGGCGCATCTCCGGGCCGATCGATTCCAGGCCGTAGCGAAAATGCGCCAGCACCGGATAGTTGCGGCGTAACGTGCTGCGGGTCTGCAACAAGTCCCAGGTGCCGAGCGCGGCGAGCGCGCCGAACAAGCCGACACCCCACAACCAATCGGCGTGGTGCAGGAACACCAACACCACCGAGATCAGGGTCAGGAGCAGGCTGGCGACATAAGCGGCATAGCGCATGGCGATCGGATCAGTTCACGAGCTGAGGGCGAGCATAACCCTGCGCGTGTGCAATCGCTGTACGAGGCCGGGCGGATGAGCGCCGAGCCATCCCAAACAGGCCGACGCCACGCAGGGCAGCCAGTCCAATGGCGCCACGAACAGGCGCAGTGGCCGCGCCCGAACCTGCGGCCCATGCGCGCCCCCACCGCCGATCAAAGCCGTGCGTCGACCTCGATGCGCGGATACAGGCTCTTGATGTCGTACAGCAAGGCGCCCGGGCGGCCATAGGCGCGCGCGCCAGCGGCGCCCAGCGCGCGGAACTCGTCGTGGGCGACCGCGACCACCACCGCATCGTAAGCGGCCATGTCGGGCTGCTCGACCATCTCCACGCCGTACTCGCGCCGCGCCTCCTCGGCGTTGGCCCAGGGGTCGTGGATCTGCACCTGGGCCCGGTACTCGCCGAGCTCGCGCGCCAGATCGACCACGCGGGTGTTGCGCAGGTCGGCGCAATTCTCCTTGAAGGTGATGCCGAGGATCAGGATGCGCGAACCGGCCAGGGCCACGCCGCGCTGGATCATCAACTTGACGATGTCGGAGGCGATGTGACTGCCCATGGCGTCGTTGATGCGCCGGCAGGCCAGCAGGATGTCGGGGTAATAGCCCGCGCTCTGCGCCTTCTGGATCAAGTAATAGGGGTCCACGCCGATGCAGTGGCCGCCGACCAGGCCGGGGCGGAACGGCAGGAAATTCCACTTGCTGCCGGCCGCCTCCAGCACCTCCGTGGTGTCGATGCCGAGCTTCTGGAAGATCAGCGCGAACTCGTTGATCAGGGCGATGTTGGCGTCGCGCTGGGTGTTCTCGATGACCTTGGCGGCCTCGGCCACGCGCAGGCTGGAAGCCAGGTGGGTGCCGGCCGGGATGATGCTGCGGTACAGCGCGTCGACGCGCTCGGCGGTCTGTGGCGTCGAACCCGAGGTCACCTTGGGAATATCGACCAGGCGGCGCTTACGGTCGCCGGGATTGATGCGCTCGGGGCTGTAGCCGACGAAGAAGTCGACATTGAAGCGCAGCGACGAAGCGCGTTCGAGCTCGGGAACGCAGATCTCCTCGGTCGCGCCGGGGTAGACCGTCGACTCGTAGATCACCGTGTCGCCGGGCTTGAGCAAGCCGCCGATAACGCGACTGGCCTCGATCAGCGGCGTGAAGTCCGGGCGCTTGTGCTCGTCGATCGGGGTCGGCACCGTGACCACGTAGACATCGCGATCGCTCAGGTCGGCGGCGCTGGCGGTGAAGCGCAGATGCGTCGATGCGGCGATCTCGTCGGCGTCGTTCTCGCGGTGGTGGTCTTCGCCGACGCTGAGCTGGGCCACGCGCACGGCATTGGTGTCGTAGCCGACGGTGTCGTAGCGCTTGCCGAACTCCAGGGCCAGCGGCAGGCCGACGTAGCCCAGACCGATCACGCCGATGCGCGTTTGCGCGATGCTGCCTTCGTACTGCGTCATGCCCTGCCCTGGGTTCACCGCCGTGGTGGCGGTCCGGTCATGGATTCTAGAGACCCGCTTTCCGGACTGGCAAACCGGTGCGCTCGGTCGCGTTCCGGGGCGCCGGTAAAGACACCCGGATCGCTCCGCCCACGGGGCACTGGGCGACTGCGGCTAAGGCGCCGGGCCTTCCTGCGCGATCAGGCCGAACGGCGCCAACGCCGCGCGCAGGTAATCCTGCGCCTCGCCCGCGCTGGAATGCAGGCTGTCGATGCGCTCGCCCCGGTACTGGATCACGATCTCGCTGCCGTCGGCGCGGTGTTCCCAGATCGAGTGGTCTTGGCTGAAATTCATGTACTGCCAAACGCCGTCGGCCTCGGACAGCCCGCTCCAGATCGCGTCCGACAGCGCCCGGTGCGCGTCGAAGCCGGCCCAGCCCGGGCCCGGCGTCCAGCGTGTCCACATCAGCGGCGCGCGTCCCCCGCTCATCTCAATCCTCGGCCACCACCACCGCATTGCGCCCGAGCTCTTTGGCGCGATACAGGGCGCTGTCGGTATGGCGCATCCACATGGCCGCGCTGATGGTTTTCGGCCCGGTCGTCGCGACGCCGACGCTGACCGTGCAGCGCAAGGCCGGCGCTTCGTCGAAGCGCGCGTCCTCGACCGCATTGCGGATGCGTTCGGCGATCGCCACCGCCGCCTCCAGGCCGGTGTCCATGAGGATGAGGGCGAACTCGTCGCCGCCGATGCGGCTGGCGGTGTCGGTCAGGCGCACCACCTCGTGCAGGGTGCCGGCGACGCGCCGCAACACCGCATCGCCGACCAGGTGGCCGTGGAAGTCGTTGATCTCCTTGAAGCGGTCGATGTCGATCAGGATCAAGGCCGCGCCCTTCGAGGAGCGCGCGCAGTAGGTCATGGTCGCGGTGGCCGAATCGTCCCAATGCAGGCGATTTTGCAGGCCGGTCAGCGGATCGGTACGGCTCAGCTGATCGAGCTGCTTGTTCTGGCGCACGACCTTGCGCGCCAGGCCGTAGGCCGCGCTGCTGATCGCCATGGGATAGACGAACATGAAAGGCAGGCTGGCCAGGATCACCGGCATCGAGCTGTCCGGCGCGAACGGAAAGCCCAGCAGCGCCCAGACCGTGGCGCAGGTGAACAGCTGCGCGGTCGCGGTGCGCACGAAGAAACGCCAGCCGCCGACGCTGATCTTGTCGGCCGACAGCATCACGGCCAGCAGCGCGCTCGGCACGACGTTGAAATGCATGACCGCGATCCAGATCCCGCCGAGGGCCGAATCGATCACCAGGTTGCGGTACTCGGCGAACTCGGGGTCGACGCTGCGCGAGGCGACCAGATAGGCCAGCGGCGGCCACAGATAGCCGTTGGCGAACAGCAGCGCCCAGACCCAGGCGCTGGCATCGTGTTCGTACAAGACCCCCGCGACGGCGAAGAACCCCGTCCCCAGGCCGAGGGTGCGCATCTGGTAGATGCGGCGCACGAACCGCAGATGTTCGGTCGCTCGAACCGGGTCGAATGAGGTGTCGGCAATTCCAGTCACGCACGCTCCCAGCGGCCTGGATCATCGAGACGAGTACCGCCGGGGGTTGCGGCGGCTACCAGCATACCCTGCTCGCCCGGGCCTGAATGCGCAAGCGGGCCGCCGCCGACGGCTTCCGATGACCGGCGCCAGGGCCGTGGCCAGCCTCGGGGTCGGGGCCCGGGGTACGGGACCCGGCCCACCCCGGCTCGAACCCGGCCGCCCCGCCTCCGACAGCGGGGATTGAACGTTCCGTACACGAAAGACTAACGCCGGGATCGGGCAAGATTCGCCCCACAGGGGGTTCCCAGAGCGGAGCCTGTGTGATGACGAGCACCCTGCAAGGCCGCCCCGCCCCGACCACGCCCGGCTTGAGCTACTGGGCGAGTCAGTTCCGCAGCGCCGGTTTCTATCGCGACGGCCTGCGTTTCAGCGATTACGCACCTGCGTTCTACGTCGGCATCGCCGCCCACCTCGAACATCCGGACCGCGACTTCGACGATCCCCGCCTGGACTTGAGGGCCCGCTATCAACGCATCCGTCTCGGCTCGGTATTGAACTGGGAACAGGCCGAAGACGCGGCGCGATCGGCGTGGCAGCGCGCGAAAGAGAACGCCGAGGCCGCGCAGGCGCAGATCGGGCGCCGCGTGGCGCAACTGGCCGCACAATCCTGAGCCAAACGCTACTCGAAACCCATCCCCGGAGCGCGTTGCGCGCTCCGGGCGTCCGCGAGCGCATCCGACGCGCGTCGCCACAGCGAGGCCGCGGCGCTGCCGCCCGATCAGGCAGCGTCGAGTTCGTAGTGAAACACCTTCGAGATGATCTGCCAGCGGCCGTCGAGCTTGATCAGGGTCAGCAGATCGGTGAAGCGCTTCGGCGGGATCGCGCATTCGACCCGCGCGAACGCGGTCACCGGGCCGGCGAATTCGATCGAGACGATTTTATCCTCGCGTGCGGCGCCCTGGCTGGCCGGCGATGCGCGTTGCTCGACGACCGCCCAATACGCCTCCATGTCGAGCTTCAACAAACTGCCGTCGGTCGCACAGACGTAATGCGCCTGCGGATGCATGGCGCGACGCAATCGGGCGGTGTCGCTGTAGTACAGACCGTCGAAATAATCCGCCAGGGTCGCGATGACCGCGTCGTAGTCGTGGCTGTGGGTGGCGCTCATGCGGTCTTCCCTGGCGAGTTGGCGATGGCAATGCGCCGATTATGGGCAGCGCCCGGCGCCGCCACGAGCGCATCCATGGACCGGCCTGTCGCGCCTTTGCAACGCCGACCGGCGCAGGCCGCACTCGGCGTTCGCCGCGCTCAGAGTTTGAAGCGGCCGCCGTCGATGCGCAGGATTTCGCCGGTGCTGTAGCTGGCATCGCGCAGATACAACACCGCCTCGACCACGGCCTCGACCGTGCCGATGCGACCGAGCACGGTGCGCGCGGCGATCGCGTCTTCCTGTTCGGCGCGTTCGGCCGGGTCGCGCGCCGACGGCAGTACGGTGCCCGGGGCGACCGCATTGACACGGGTCGGCGCGAGCTCGGCGGCGAGCGCACGCACCATGCCGGCACCGGCGGCGCGGCTGACCTGATAGGCCGCATGACCGGCGAAGGAGCGATCGAGATAGGTGTCGAGCATCACCACCACCGAGCGCAGCGGACGCCGCTGGTGCAGGCCGATCACCAGCTCCCAGGGCGCGATCAGGTTGACCCGCAGGTGGCGCTCCAGGCGCTCGCGCTCCTCGTCGGTATCGCCGGCACCGAGGTCGCCCCAGGCATGGCCGCGCTCGAACAGGGAGGCATTGAGAACCAGGTCGGTCACCTCCACCGGCGGCAAGGCCTGCAGCGGCTCGGTCATGTCCCAGCTCCATTCGTGCACCGGCGCCGAGTACGGCGGCGGCGTCGAAGCGGCGCGGCGGCGATGGGCGACGACCTGCTCGCCGCGTTGCAGACAGGCTTCGACGATAGCCCGGCCGATGCGTTGCGAAGCGCCGGTAACGAGAGTGATGCGTTCGGACATCAGCTGGCCTCCTTGGCGGCGGTGGCAGGCTCGGCCTGGGCGTGCAGGAAACGTTCGACGAAATCCGCTCCGGCCAAGGGATAGAAACCCATCGCATTGTGTTCGGGGCGGAAGCCGCGCTGCAAGGCGACGGCGTCGAGCGCCTTGCGCAACAACGGCAATGTCAGTTGATGCAGGCCATGGAACAGATACGGCCGGGCCGGGTCGTAGCGATCCTGCCACTGCACCTCGCCGTCGATCCTGCCGACCAGGTCGATGTCCAATGGCACCGGCAGCGCGCGTTGCGGATCGCGCTCGCGTCCGAACGCCGCCTCGATCTGTTTGAAACGGCGCTCCATGGTTTCGATCGACCAGCGCGGCGCGACCTTCATCGCCAGCATCAGGTTAACCGTGGCGCCGCCGCGATGGACGCGATGGCGGTCGCCGTACAGTTCCGAGCATGCGCGCAAGGCGCTTGCATCGGCGGCATCGTCGAACTCGGCCAGCAGCTGCGCCGCCGACAACAGCAGATTCTCGACACGCGGGCCGTCGCTGGCCCCCAGGCAGATCAGTGCGGTCCAGCTCATAAAGCGCAAACGGTCCCGGCCGACGACGCCGGGCGCGGCATGGATGAGGCGGCCTGCGATCGCAGGCGCGGGGCCGCAGCGGTGCGGCGGGTTACAGGCGGGTGCGGCAGGGGCCGGCCAGAATCGATCGCCATCTCGTCTACTCCTCGGCGCTGCGTCCAATCGACGGCGGCCGGAGCGTCGGCGACCGGACGTACCCGCCGCAAAGCTCCGATCGCGATGATCCGCATTCTAGCCAGCTGACGGCGGTTTTCCCTATTCCAGGCCCGACACGGCGCGGAAACGAGACCGGTTAGGCGGCGAAAGACGATGGCCGCGACGCATCTTGCTGCGCTGCGAGAACGGATGCAGCAGTCATCGCCGCGTGCCGACACCGCTCCAGCCCTGCTCTGCGTCCACGATCCGCCCCTGCTTTTGAGTAGGAGCGAGGCAAGTCGCGACCGTGAACTTCCGGCCCAGGCACCTCCGCGGCCGCGCGCAATGCCGCTCTCACCGCTCGCGCCGCTGCTACCCCGCGCTTGCGGCCACCTCAGCGCGGTCCGCTCCGCTTCAAGCCACCGGATACGGCATGCCCTCGAACACGCGGTCGTGATAGCCCTTCACGCCGACCTCGTGGGCGAGCGCGCTGCGGAAATCCATGCCGGCGCGCAGGCAATCGAGCACGTAGGCGAAACCGTAACGCGGTTCCCACCCCAGGTCGCGGCGGGCCAGTTCGTTGACGTAGACCCGGTCGAGCTGCGGAAACAGCCGCCAGCCCTTGGCCGCGTACAACTCGCGGCAATCCGGGAACAGCCGCTCCACCACCGCGGCGGCGTCCTGACGCAAGGCGAGCAGATCGTCGCGACCGAACGGCGCGGTAGCCGACACGATGTAACGGCCGAAGCCGAGCGCCGGCGCGCGTTCGACGGCACGCAGATGCGCGTCGACGATGTCCTCGATGTCGGCGCGGCGATACAGCAATTCGTTGGCCTGGACGTTGGCCGGTGCGTAGACGTCGCGCACCGAGGCGTCGTCGTCGTCCTCGGGAAAGAAACGCGAGGTCCGCAACACCAGCACCGGCAGCTCGTGCTTGCGATGAAACAGTTCGCACAGGCCTTCGGCGGCGATCTTGGTGGTGCCGTAGATGTTCTTGGGCACCGGCGTCACCGCTTCGGTGATCCAGGTGGCCGGGCCGCCGGGCACCGGCTTCAAGGCTGCGCCGAACGCGCTGGTGGTACTGGTGAAAACGAAGGATTCGACGCCGGCCGCGACCGCTTCCTCGAGCAGCACGAGCGTGCCGGTGACGTTGGTGTCGACGAAATCCTGGTAGCGGTGGGTGGCGACGTGCGGCTTGTGCAGGGTCGCGGTGTGCACCACCGCGCGCACGCCTTGCATGGCGCGCCGGACGAAAGCGCGATCGGCGATCGAACCGACCTGGCCGGTGAACCCGGAGGCCTTGATGTCGATGCCGACGGCGTCGCGCGATTGCGCGCGCAGACGGCGCATCAGGCCTTCACCGAGGTGGCCGGCACTGCCGGTAACGAGGATGGACATCGAGACGGACTCCTGGCGACGCGCACGCCCGCTGCCGCAGCGACAGCGGCCCGGGCTTGGATGGATGCGCAAAGCCTAGCAAGGCTGCGGTGGCGACGCCATGTGCAGAGCGCTGAAACCCCGCTGGCTCCTGCGCCTCGGCAGAAGCGGGCCGCATGCGCGAGAACGCCGGCGCTGCGAACGCAGCGCCGGCGTTTCAGCACAGGCTTACGGCATGAACGGCGACGGCTCTTCGACGTTGTAGCGGGTGACCGCGCACTCGGAGAAGCCCGAACGCGCGGTGTTGATGGCGACGTTCTCGATGCAGGTCGCACTGCTGCCGCCGATCAGCCCCTGCACGCCCGAACGCGTCCGCAGCATGATCGAGTTGTGCACCAGCCGCGCCCGCGGCGACTGACGCAGCTCGATGATCCGATCGGTATTGTCCGGGAAATCGAGGAACTGGTTGCCGGTCGCCTGCACGTCGGCCGAGCGGTCGACGAGCAGGCCGCCGCCGCTGTAGCCGGCGATCACGTTGTTGGTGACGACGGTGCGCGGCGCCATCGTGATCTGGATGGCCTCGCGCCACGGCGAGATGTTCGGGTTGCCGTAATCGATGACGCGATTGCCGACCACCCGCGCCCCTGTACCGTCCGGCGGGCTGTCGCCGAAGATCACGATGCCCGCATCGTACGGGCGGACCACGGTGTTGTTGAGCAGTTGATCGCCGGATCGCGTGCGCAGGTGGATGCCGAGCGAATAGCCCTCGATGCGGCAGTTGCGTACCGTCACCTTCGACCAGGAATCGACCGTAATGGCGGCAGGGCCTCCGTTCGGGTCGGGATTGGCCAGGGTCCGTCCCTTGCAATCGAACTCGATGTCTTCGCCGGTGATGACGATGGGGACGCCAAGATTCCCGGCCAGGCAGTATTTTCCGGGCGCGGTGATATGCGGATTGGCCGAGGTGACGACGGTGTCGCAAGCCAGCGAGCTGGCACTGAACATCGCGGCCGACAGGGCCAGGCTGGAAAGCAGAATGGAGCGCATGAATATCCTTTTAAGAGCGCCGATGAAACGCCGGGCGCGAGGCGCGCCCGTCGCGCCGTACAGGACACGCGGCGACATGCCGCATCCTGCGTTGGGTGGAATGTCGTGATGAAGCAGATCGGCGATCCCGACGGTCGTCCCTGGACCTGCGGCGCGCCGGAAGCATCGCATTCGATGCCGACTCCCCTGTCGAATGCGAGATTCCTGACGTCGACCGCGAATGAAGCAGCTTCCCCGGCCTGCCAGCATCGCGACCGGGACAGAATCGCCGATCGGCGTCGCAGGCGCCGCGACGGCGCGGGCCGTCGGCGTCTATTCGTAAGAAGCGGGGAGGTATTGCGCTGCGTTCGGACGCGCATGCCATTGCGGCTGCGGCTGCGGCTGCGTCTGCGTCTGCGTTCGATCAATCGGGAACTGCGATCGCGTATCGCGGCGATGACCTCGGCGCAGCGCTTCGGCTCGCGCCTGGCGCGCGAACCGCGCCTTAAACCCGAAAAATCTCAGCGACTGGCACAGTCTTTGCCAGTTGCATTGAACGAAACCCGAGGCTGACGCCTCGGGTCCGTTTTTTACCGGCCCGACTCAGCCGTGACCCTTGTCCTTTCCTTTGCCCTGGCCCTTGCCGCCGCCGTGGCCTTTGTCGCCACCCTGCCCCTTGCCATGGCCGCCGCCCTTGTCGGAGTTGCCGCGGCCGTTTCCTTTCGAACTCGGGTGGTCGTAATGCGAGGACCCGGCGCCGCTCTTCTTGCCGCCGGGATGTCCGTTGCTCTTGCCCTTGCCGGGTCCGTGCTGGGCCCAATCGACGTGCACCGACTGATTGACGGTGATCGGATAGCCCCAACGGTCGTAGGTGCCGACCGCGCCGCGCTTGAGCGCGTGGAAGGCCGGCGAACCCGGCTTGATGCCCATGCGCTTGGCGACGGCGCCCCAACCCTGGCCGGGGTTGCGATCGTATTCGCGCACGACGTTCAGACACGGCACGCCGAGCGAACGCGCGATGGCGCACGCGTAGTAGACGTCGCCGGGGGCCCAGCCGCGGCGATCGAGCAATTCGTCGATCAGCGAACGCGGTGCGCCGTAATAACCGCTGACCTCGTTGATGAAGGGCTCGCGATACCGGCGACCGTAGTCGTTGATCTCGCCAAGCCGCGTATCGACCCAGACGTCGCCGGTGCGGATGTTGTAACCGACCGTCTGTGCTTGCGCGGCCCCGGCCAGGCTCAAACCCAGCAATAGGGCCATACCCGCTCGCTTCATGTACCGCATGGCAAACACCTCGTCGTGATCGTGCGTGAAGTCCGGATGAAGGCGCCGAGCATACGTTTTTGCCGGCTCTTCCACCGCAGTATCCGCCGCACGCCTTAACCTCGACCGATTAAAGCGTGATGCGTCGCACAATGCATTCAGGGCGACATTCTGGTTACGTGGACATGTCCGCCCTCGCGGACTTTGCCGTTCATTTTCTCGGGGATTTTTGAATGAAAATCAGTCTCATGTCCGCCGTCGCGGGCAGCGTCGTTCTCGCCGGCGCGATCGCCTCCGTCACCGCCGCCCCGCCACACGAAAAGAACAATCCTTTGCGCATCGGTTTGATGGCGCTCGCCGATCAGAACGGACACTTCGGCGGCCAGGTCGAAGTCACCGTCACCAACACCAGCCGTCACACCGCTCGCGTGCCCACATGGCAACTGCCCTCGAATCTCGCCGAGTCCAAGTTGTTCGAGATCAGCCGCGACGGCGCGGCGGTTTCCTATAACGGCCCGATGATCAAGCGCGGCCTGCCCGATGCGGCCGACTTCACCATCCTGCGCGCCGGCGAAACCCTGCGCAGCGTCGTCGACCTGTCCAAGGCCTACGACTTCTCGCAAAGCGGCCAATACGTGGTCGCCCTGGATTCGCCGCTGCAGTTCGCCTCGCTGTCGGACGGCAAGCTGCTGCGCCAGGACAACGGCCTACCGCTGGTCGCCAAGAGCGCTCCGCTGAGCCTGTGGGTCAGCGGCAAGGGCGAGGTCAGCGGCCAGGGCAAGCCCGGTGGCGGCGGCGGCAGCGTCGTCAACGGCGTGTCCTACAAGAGCTGCAGCGCGACCCAGATCGACACCATCGGCAGCGCCATCACCGCCGCGCGTGGTTATTCGGAAAACGCCAAGAGCTATCTCGGCGCCGGCACCGTCGGCCCGCGCTACACCACCTGGTTCGGCGCCTACACCTCGCAACGCTACGGCACCGCCAGCCAGCACTTCGTCGCCATCGACGCCGCCATGGACCAGAGCAATGGCGCCATCACCGTCAACTGCGGCTGCAACCAGAAGTACTACGCCTACGTCTATCCGAACCAGCCCTACGAGATCTACGTCTGCCGCGCGTTCTGGTCCGCGTCGCTGACCGGCACCGACTCCAAGGCCGGCACCCTGATCCACGAGATGAGCCACTTCGATGCCGTCGCCGGCACCGACGATCATGTCTACGGCCAGGCCGGCGCGAAGAGCCTCGCGATCAGCAACCCGACCAACGCGCTCGACAACGCCGACAGCCACGAATACTTCGCCGAGAACACGCCGGCGCAGAACTGATCCTCACCCGTCGCAACAACGAACAGGCCCCGGTTTCCCGGGGCCTGTTCTTTAACGGTCGGTCTTTTACGACCGGTCTTTAGCGAGGCCTCAGAAGCCGCTGGCGTTGAGACGCCCGCCGCTGACCGTCTTGCCGCTCAACGACGGCGTCGCGATCGCCGAACTCATGATCGCGCTCTTGATGTCGGCCGCGGTTGCGCCCGGATGCGAGGACGCATACAACGCGACCGCACCGGTCACGTGCGGCGTCGCCATCGAGGTGCCGTTGTAGCTCGCATAGCTGGGTATGACGTTGCCCTTCGACGACACCGGCACGGTCGACCAGATGCCGTAGCCCGGCGCACCGATATCGATCGTGGTCGAGCCGTAGCTGTAGATCTGCGAGCCGTCGGAACGCAACGCCGTTACCGACAGCACGTTCGGGTTCGGGTACTCGGCCGGATAACAGTCGGAGGTTTCGCAGTTGACCCCGGCATTGCCGGCGGCGACCACGAACAGGATGCCGGCGGTGTTGGCGCGGCCGATCGCGTCTTGCAGGGCCTGCGAGAACGGCCCGCCGCCCCAGGAGTTGTTGGTCGCGACGATGTTCAGGCCGTGGCGCGACTTCAAGTCGTTGAAGTAGTCGATCGCCTTGATCGCATTGGCGGTGGTGCCGCTGCGGCGGCCGAGGAACTTGCCGCTGATCAGCTTGACGCCGCTCCAGCACACGCCGGCCACGCCCTGCCCGTTGCCGCCCGCACCGGCGATGGTGCCGGCCACATGGGTGCCGTGATCGTCGCCTGCGCCATCGAAGACTTGGTTGTCGTTGCCTTCGAAGTCCCAGCCGCGCACGTCGTCGATATAGCCGTTGCCGTCGTTGTCGACGCCGTCGACCGGATCGTAGGGGTTGGTCCAGGCGTTGGCGGCCAGGTCCGGATGCGAATACATATAGCCTTCGTCGATGATGCCGACGACGACGTTGCTGCAATCGGTGTGGCCGCCGGCCCAGGCCACCGCGGCCTGCGAGCCGTACGGGTTCGCCGGGCTCGATCCGGAGCCGTACATGCCCCACAGGGAACCGTTGGTGTAATAGGTGTCGTTCGAGCTGGCCTGATGTTCGTACTGCCAGTTCGGTTCTGCGTATTCGACGCTCGGGTTTTTGCCGAGTTCGTACAAGGTCGCCGCCAGATCGCGTCCGGCCGGCACCCGCATCAGCGCCAGCTCCCCGCGGGAGGAATTGCCGCCGCGCAGGGTCTCGAGCTTCTGCAGCCCGAACGCCTGGCGGGCCGAAGCCTGCTGCACGGCATTGCTGCCGTCGCGGTATTTGACCAGGAGCTCTCCCGGTTGATGCGCACGGCCGGCCTTCAGCCCGGCCAGGACCAGGTCCGGCCTGCCGCCGGCGACCGCGGCGGAGGAAACACCGAGCGCGGAAAGCACCGCGCCACACAGCAAGGCGATACGAAATGACGACTTCATTGGCTCATGCCCTTCAGGTTTTGGCTTCAGGTATTGGCTGGCGACCCGACCGGTCGCTTCACGAGCGTATGTGCCAAATCGGTCACATACATGCTGCGTCGCAGCAAACGCTGAATTGACTGAATCCGGGCGCAGTCGCACTTGAGACCAGCGCCCTGAGCCGCCCACGAAGGGCTATGCCATGCCGAGCCGGGTCAGGAATCCTTGCGCGGACGCGAGGGTGCGCGGTCGGCCTTGCCGCGGACGGGCGCCGCCTCGGGCAACTGCGGATCGGTATCGGTGCCGAGCGAGCGCAGCCTGACAGGCGTGAACTCGCCGTCGCCGAGCAGATCGAGGCTGGCGATCGGATTGCGCAACAAGGCCTCTCGCTGCAGGAAGGTCTCGCTGCCGACCTTGGGCGGCCTGCGCTCGCTGCACAGGCGCAGGCTGATTTTAAGGATGCTGGTGCCGGAGCGGCTCCAGGCACGACCGGGGATGAGACGACTGACGATGGCGCTGTCGAGGCGAACCGTCACCGACGATTGGTCGATGGATTCGCATTTGCCAACGGCGATATCGAACATAAGCTGCATGAAAACCTCAATGCGACACGAAAGTTAAGACACTGCTGAGCCTGGAATCGTCCAGCAGCCGGCGAAGACGCGACTCGACGATGCGCAGATCGCCGAGCCTGGGCGAAGCGCGCAAGGAATAGATCGCCGTCTGTTTTCCCAACAACAGACGATGCGTGCGGTGAACGCTCACATTGGTGGAGCTGCAGGCTTCCATCCAGATTCGCCGCAGTTGCAGCGGCCCGATGCTCTGGCCGTTTCCCAGCGTGAAATAGAACCATTCGACGTTCTCTTGCATCGATCTCTCCGGCACACGGCGAACGGGTTGCGTTGCGCCCGGCTGATTCCATCGCGAGCCGTTGCGGCAGTGCCGGACTTCGAGTCCCGCACCGTCGACTCCTTGGCTCGCACCTAAACGACGGCGAAGATTTTCCTCGCCGCCTCGCTTTTCCTGATGGATCGTTGACTCTACGATTCGGCGCGCCGGCGATCCGGTCGTGCCGCGCCGGCGCTGCAGCCGAAGCCGCACCAACACCGGATGCGGAACCCGCAAACGCCAGTCACGCCGATCGTTCTTTACGGTCTCCAGCGACGCGATAAACGACCAAGACCGTGCACTCGCCGGACGCGGGAGTGCGAAGCTGATGCGGAAGGAAAAGAATCTTCTGCGCCTGAATGGCTGAATACGACATTGCGTCGTGGTGACGGGCCAGCCTGCGCCCCCAAGCGTTAGCCTCACGTGAATCGATCCAGGCCTGTGCTGGCCGACGACCACCACGGCAGGCCGCATTCCATCGGTGCGGCCGGGTCGAATCGCCGTCGGCCCAGGCTGAGCGCCTTGCTGCACGGCCTCCTCGACAGCGTTCACGCGCTACCGGTCGGCCTGCCCCTTCTCGACGGGAAGGCAATTGACGCCAGCCGGGACCGTCTAGTAAAAGATACAAATGACTACTTTATTGGATGATTCCAGCCTGCAACTGGCCCGCCGGATACGCCTGGAGCGCGAAACCCGCGGCTGGTCCCTGGCCGACCTGGCGGCGCGCTCGGAGGTGTCGAAGGCCGCGATCAGCAAGATCGAGCGCGGCGAGACCAGCCCGACCGCGGCGCTGCTGGTCCGCCTGGCCGGCGCGTTCGACCTGACCCTGGCCGGGCTGCTGCTGCGCGCCGAAGGCGATGCCGGCCGGCTGTCGCGAGCCGACGCGCAACCGGTTTGGCGCGACCCGGAAACCGGCTATCGGCGCAAACAGGTGTTCGTCCGCTCCGACCACCCGGTCGAGATCGTCGAGGTCGAGATGCCCGCGGGACGGCGCGTCTGCCTGCCCGCCTCGTCCTACGCGCGCATCCGCCAGGCGATCCGGGTGACCAAGGGCGAGCTCAGCATCGTCGAAGGCGGCGAAAGCCACCGATTGCAGGCCGGCGACTGCCTCGGCTTCGGCGCGCCGTCGGACGTCACCCTTGCCAACGACACCCCGAGACCTTGCGTCTACCTCGTCGTACTGGCCAGGAGCTGAGCCGCATGCTTTCCACCGATACGCACTCCATCGATATGCCCGCCTTCGAGATCCGACCACTCTCCTGCTCGGCCGAAATCCTATCGATGCTGAGCGAACTGCTGGTCGACGTCGTCGCTTACGGCGGCTCGGTGGGCTTCATGCATCCCCTGTCGTCGGAACAGGCCCAAGCGTTCTGGCACAACTCGCTGCTCGCGGCCGATCTCGGCGCGCGCATCGTGCTCGGCGCTTTCGATGAAGACACGTTGGCGGGCACCGTGACCTTGTTGCTCGATTGCCCGCCCAATCAACCGCATCGCGGCGAGATCGCCAAACTGATGACGCGCCGCGACTATCGCGGCCGGGGCGTGGCTTCATCGCTGATACGCGCCGTCGAAACACTCGCTGTCGAGCACCGACGCTCGTTGCTCGTGCTCGACACCGCCGCCGACGAAGGCGCATCGGCCTTCTACGAAAAGCTGGGCTACGTTCGCGCCGGGGAGATTCCCGATTACGCCCTCAAACCGCATGGCGGGCTGACCGGGACGATCATTTTCTGGAAGAAGGTTTGACCCGGGCCGGCGCGGCCGCTTCGTTATCGGCACACACGCGGCACCCGAACGAGCCGAGCGCGATATCCGATGCAGTGTGGAAAAAACCTGCTGGGAAAGCGGTTTTCGGCAGGCCGCGTGCCGCGCTGGGGGCGCTGCACCGGAAGCGCAAATCCAAACGTTTTCCCAGAACCGCGCGATGGTGCCCGGAGCCGGAATCGAACCGGCACGGAGTTGCCCCCGGCAGATTTTAAGTCTGCTGCGTCTACCGATTTCGCCATCCGGGCAGGATGCGGTGACCGCGATAGCTTACGACAGCCGTGCGCGACACGACACCAAGAGCGCTGTCCGAACCATCCGGGGACGGTTTCGCTTGCTCCGGACAACGGCGATGCGACGCACTCGACTGTGCCGTGAGGACGGGTCGGCAATGCGCTTGCGGATCGGGGCACGACAGCCTGCGTGCCCGATCCGATCCCGACGCTCTGCCTGTCGAATCCGCGACGCCGTCGCGGCGAAGTGGCCCACTGCGGATGCTCGCGATCGTCGATGCACGCGGGTACCGGGCAGCCTCCGGGCAAACTCGGCACGTACGCCTGCGCAAGTGCCTGAATGGATCGAACCGACCCCGAATGCGCACGACGCAATCTCGAACCGGGATCGGCGATGCCGCCGCGCAACCGTCCCGCTTCGGTCGATTCGCACGAAACGATGGCGCAAAAAAAACGACCAGGTTGCCCTGATCGTTTTTCGAATTGGAGGCCGAGGTCGGAATTGAACCGGCGTACGCGGATTTGCAGTCCGCTGCATAACCACTCTGCCACCCGGCCGGTGACTTGCCACAGCATACTGCCTGCGGCTGCGTCGGCTTGCAATCGCTGCAAGCCTTCGCCTGAAAAAACAAAACCCCGCGGGCGGGGTTTTGTTTCTGAGGGTGACTCCGTTACCGGAGGTCCTCTAATTTGGAGCGGGAAACGAGACTCGAACTCGCGACCCCGACCTTGGCAAGGTCGTGCTCTACCAACTGAGCTATTCCCGCTGAAGGAAGCGATATTTTAGGGATCGAAAGAAAAGTGTCAACTACTTTTTTTCGATGCCTGGAAACGATTCAGTCCCCGATGCGTTCGTTGCCTGCCAGGGCTTCGTTCGCGCCGAACCGATGCGATCAGTTCGTGGGCTTGTTGGCGTCCTCGCGCATTATAGGCCATGCCGCGCGTAAATACGCTAGTCCCGACCACAAAGTTAGCAAGGCCGCTGCAGCGAGCAACCATTCGCCGATGCCGAAGATCGGCAAACCCCACACGCGCTCCTGATAAAGCAGGCAAACCAGCGCGACCATCTGCACGATGGTCTTGATCTTGCCGATCGAGGCCACTTTCACCGCGGCGCGCTGACCGAGCTCGGCCATCCATTCGCGCAGCGCGGAAACGGCGATTTCGCGACCGACGATGACCGCCGCCCACAAGGTCATCCACACCGTCGGATGCTTCTGCACGATCAGCAGCAGCGCCACCGCGACCATCAGCTTGTCGGCCACCGGGTCGAGGAATGCGCCGAATGCCGAGTACTGGTCGTAACGGCGCGCGATCCAGCCGTCGAGCCAATCGGTGATCGAGGCGAAGGCGAAAATGAACGCGGCGGCGAAGTTGGTCCACGGATAGTCCAGGAAAAACACCACCACCAGCACCGGGATCAGCACGATCCGGGCCAGAGTCAGCATGGTGGGTATGGTCAACTTCATCCTTCACTCCGCTTGCGATCGGGTGCCGCAACCGCGGCCCCCTGCTTCTTGCCGCCCGTCGCCGCCGCAGCGGCGCCCTTTTGGATAGTGCCCGTAACCGCGGCCTCGGCGGGCGCGTCCAGCCCGTGCAAGGCGGCGTAGATGCGCTCGGCCAGGGCTTCGTTGACCCCCTCGACCCGGGAAATCTCCTCGATCCCGGCGGCCTTCAGGCCGCCCAAACCGCCGAAATGCCGCAACAGATTAGCGCGCCGACGCGGTCCGATACCGGGAATGTCTTCCAGCCTACTGCTGTTGCGGGCCTTCTGGCGACGCCCCCGATGGCCGGTGATGGCGAAACGGTGCGCCTCGTCGCGAACCTGCTGGACCAGCTGCAGGGCCGGCGATTCGGCGCCCGGGCGGACCACCCGGCCGTCCGGGAGCAGCAGTTCTTCATCGCCGGGACGGCGGGCCGGGCCCTTGGCCACGCCCACCAGGATCAGCCCCTCGACCCCGAGCTCTTCCAGGGCAGCGCGGGCCTGGGCCACCTGCCCGGCGCCGCCGTCGATCAGCAGGACGTCCGGGACCACCCCGTTTTCCTCGACCGCGCGCCGGAACCGGCGCGAAATCGCCTGGTTCATGGCGGCGTAGTCGTCGCCCTCGACGATGCCGGCGATGTTGTAGCGGCGGTACTGGCCGCGTACCGGCCCCTCGGCATCGAACACCACGCACGAGGCCACGGTGGCCTCGCCCATGGTGTGGCTGATGTCGAAGCACTCGATCCGGGCCGGCAGCGACGGCATGCCGAGCAGGTCGCGCAGCGCCTCGGCGCGTGCGAGCTGGGCGGCGTGGCTGGTCAGTTCGGTGCCGAGCGCGAGCTCGGCATTGCGCCGCGCCATGTCGAGATAACCGGCGCGTTCGCCGCGCACGTTGCATTTGATCTGCACCCGGCGCTCGCCCGAACTCGACAGCGCGTGCTCGAGCAGTTCGCGATCGGGCAGGTCGCGATCGAGCACGATTTCGCGCGGCGGCGGTTGCTCGGCGTAGTACTGCGAGACGAACGCGGCCAGCACTTCCTCGGGGTTGTCGCTGCCGTTGGTCTTGGGAAAGAACGCGCGCGTGCCGAGGTTGCGGCCGTCGCGGAACGCCAGCAGCAGCACGCAGGCCGAGACCCCCTGCATCGCCACCGCGAGCACGTCGAGGTCGGCGGCGCGGCCGTCGACGTACTGGCGCGCCTGCAAGGTGCGGATGCCGGTGATGAGGTCGCGCAGGCGTGCGGCGTCCTCGAAATCCAGGCGCATGCTCGCCTCTTCCATGCTCCGGCCGAGTTCGTCGGTGAGCTCGTCGCTGCGTCCGTCGAGCAGCAGCCCGGCGCGACGCACGCTCTCGGCATAGTCGCGCGCCGGCACCAGGCCGACGCAGGGCGCACTGCAACGACCGATCTGGTGTTGCAGACAAGGCCGCGAGCGATTGCGGAACACGCTGTCCTCGCAGCTGCGCAGGCGGAACAGCTTGTGCATCAGGTTGAGCGTGTCGCGCACCGCGCCGACGCTTGCGTAAGGACCGAAGTAGCGGCCCGGGATCGCGCGCGGCCCGCGGTGCATGGCGATGCGCGGCCAGGCTTCCTGGGTCATCAATACGTAGGGGTAACTCTTGTCGTCGCGCAGCAGCACGTTGTAGCGCGGCTTGAGCGACTTGATCAGCTGGTTCTCGAGGATCAGCGCCTCGGCCTCGGTGCGGGTGACCGTGACCTCCATGCGTACCGTCTGCGACAGCATCGACATGATGCGCGTGGACTTCGGCGTGGCGTTGAAATAACTCGATACGCGGTTGCGCAGCGCCCCGGCCTTGCCGACATAGAGCACGTTGTCGTCGGCGCCGATCATGCGATAGACGCCCGGCGCGGTGCTCAGATGCTTGACGAAGGCCTTGCCGTCGAACGCTGCGGGCTGGGAGGCGGTCGTCACGAGGCTCTCGCTTGCGGGTGCGCGCGAACGCTCGCGACGAGGCCGGGCGCGGCACAGGCGGGCATCGCCCGCGCGCCGGCGACGGCACGATTGAGAGCGTTCGAACGGGCGGGCGCGGTGGCGGGCATCGGCAGATCGGGGAACCGGAAACAAAGGGCCGGGTTCTGGATTGGGTTGATTATGCGCGAGCGCAAGGGCCCGAACCGGGCCTTGGGGCCGAATGCATCGGGTAACGGCCCGGACGGCAAGGCGGTCGAGCCGCGAACGGCAAATCGGTGCGCGCCATGGCGGCGGCCCGGCCGGCGAGTCTGCGGCGTTTGTTCGGTGCCCCCGCCCGCCGCCATCCGGGTCGACCGGCGCCGGCGCGGTGCCGAGGCCTGCCGCCTCATCGGGCGATCAACGCAGATGCAGTTCTTCGCGCAGGCGCGCGATCGCGCCGTCGGCGGCCCGGTCGAGCAACTGGAACACGTGCTCGAACTGGGCCGGCCCGCCGGTGTAGGGATCGGGCACTTCGCCTTCGGTTTCCAGGCCGCACCAATCCAGCAGCAGCGCGCTGCGCGCCCTGGCGCCGCGCGGCGCGCGGGCACGGACGTCCCGCAGGTTGGCGCGGTCGGCGCACAGCAGCCAGTCGAACTCGGTGTAGTCCGACGCGGCGAGTTGGCGCGCGCGCAGGCCGGAGATGTCGACGCCGTGCTCGGCGGCGTTGGCGATCGAACGCCGGTCCGGCGGCTCCCCGACGTGCCAGTCGCCGGTGCCGGCCGAATCGAGCTCGACCCGCCCGGCCACCGACGAGGAAGCGATGCGGGCGCGCAGCACGCCCTCGGCGACCGGCGAGCGGCAGATATTGCCGAGGCAGACGATCAGCAGACGCATGGCTCAGGCACCCTCGCCCGCCGTGCGGCTGGCCAGATGCGCTTCGGCGCGGGCAAGGTCTTCGGGGGTGTCGACGCCGGGCGGGAACGGCTCTGGGGTGATGCCGACCGCGATGCGGTAGCCGGCTTCGAGCGCGCGCAATTGCTCCAGCGATTCGATCTGTTCGAGCCGGCCCGGCCGCAGCTTGGCGAACTTGCGCAGGAAACCGGCGCGATAGCCGTAGATGCCGATGTGGCGCAACCATTCGCCGCCGCCGGGCATGCGCTGGCGGTCGTTGGCGAAAGCGTCGCGCGGCCACGGAATCGGCGCGCGGCTGAAGTACAGCGCATCGCCGTTGCCGGCACGCACCAGCTTGACCGCGTTCGGATCGAACAAGACCTCGACTTCGGCGATCGGCGCGGCCAGGGTCGACATCTCGGCGCCGCTGTCGCGCAAGGCGGTCGCGGTGGCGACGATGCCCGCGGCCGGTGCGAAGGGTTCGTCGCCCTGCAGGTTGACGACCACGGTGTCGTCGCGCCAACCGGCGATATCGGCGCACTCGGCAAGACGGTCGGTGCCGGAGGCGTGTTCGGTCGATGTCATCGCCACCTGCACGCCGCTGTCCTTCAACGCCTGGGCGATGCGCTCGTCGTCGGCCGCGACCCAGACCTCGCGCGCACCGGCCGCGAGGGCGCGACGGGCGACGTGCAGCACCAACGGCTCGCCGGCCAGCTCGCGCAGCGGTTTGCCCGGCAGGCGCGAGGCAGCGTAGCGGGCGGGAATGGCGACGACGAAATCCTGGCTCATGTTCGCTCCAACGATCGCGGCTGGCCGCGAGAAATTCGATGCGCACGTGCGGCGCGGGACAAGCTTACGACAGGCCGGCTTACGTCAGGCCGGCTTAAGTCGGGCCGGCTTACGTCGCGCCGGCTTAGATCAGGCCGGCTTAGCTCGGGTTGGTCGCTGGCGAAGCGATAGACGGAAGGGGCGCGGCTTGCGCCGCTGCCAGCCTTGGAACTCCGGCGAACCGGGCTCGCGCGATGGCGCCTCGGACGGATCGATGGACACCGCCGGCGCGCCGCCGCGCGACGTCAGCGTGCGACGCGCGCCGGCAGTTTGTCGAGCAGCGAAACCCAGAACGCTTCCGGCAATTCGGCACGCACCGGCACGCTGTAATGCAGGTCCGAGGCGAATGCGCCCTCGCCCGCCAGCGGAATCTTGACCGCGTCCTTCTCGGTCATCAGCACCGGCAGGCGGCTGCCGAATTCGAAATCGGCGGCGCTGTAGCGATGATGATCGGCGAAGGCGTGCGGCACGATGGCGATGCCGAGGCTGCGCAGCATGCCGAAGTAGCGCTCGGGGTCGCCGATGCCGGCGACCGCGTGCACGCGCTGGCCGACGAAGGCGTCGAGCTTGAGCGGGCGGCCGCCGAGCAGCGGCAGCGCCTGGTCGGCGATCAATCGCATCGGCCATTCGCCGAAACCGGTGGTCGCGGCGGCGGCGTCGCCGGCGAGGTTGGGCATGTTGACCACACGGAAGTCGCATTCGGCGCCGCGTTCGGGCGGCTCGCGCAACGGTCCGGCCGGCAGCAATTGGCCGTTGCCGTAACGACGGCGGCCATCGACGACTTCGATCTCGATGTCGCGGGCGAGCCGGTAATGCTGCAGGCCGTCGTCGCAGACCACGATGTCGCAGCCGGCGTCGGCCAGGGCTTTCGCCGCGGCGGCGCGGTCGCGGTCGGCGCGCAGCCTGGCGCCCGTGCGGCGTGCGATCAGCACCGGCTCGTCGCCGCCCACGCGCGGATCGGTATCGCGCTCGACCCACAGCGGCGTGGCGATGTCGTCGCGGCCGTAGCCGCGACTGGCCACGCCCGGGTTCCAGCCTTCCTGCTTCAGGCGTTGGACCAGGGCGATCGTCAGCGGCGTCTTGCCGGCGCCGCCGGCGGTGATGTTGCCGACCACGATCACCGGCACGCCGGGGTGGCGGCGGCGCTTGAGGCCTTTGCGGTACAGGGTGCGGCGCAGGTCGGTGACCGCGCCGTACAAGCCCGAGAGCAGGCGCGCATGCGCGGGCACCGGGACGTCGCCATACCAATACGCCGGTACATGCGGTTGCCGATCCGAGGCGCCGCTCATTCGGCTTCCCGGAACTGCATGCGGTGCAAATGCGCGTACAGACCGCCCTGGGCGAGCAATTCCCCGTGGCTGCCGCGCTCGACGATACGGCCCTGATCGAGCACCAACACCTGGTCGGCATGCTCGATCGTCGACAGACGATGGGCGATGACCAAGGTGGTGCGATCCGGCATCAGGCGTTCGAGCGCGTCCTGGACCAGACGTTCGGATTCGGTGTCGAGCGCGGCGGTGGCCTCGTCGAGGATCAGGATCGGTGCGTCCTTGAGCATCGCGCGCGCGATCGCCAAGCGTTGGCGCTGGCCGCCGGAGAGCTTGCCGCCCTTGGCGCCGATCGGCGTGTTCACGCCTTCGGACAGGCGTTCGATGAACTCGCTGGCATTGGCGCCGCCGACCGCGCGTTGCAGTGCCTCTGGGTCGCTGTCCTGCAATTCGCCGTAAGCGACGTTGGCCGCGACCGTGCCGTCGAACAGCATCACCTGCTGGCCGACCAGGGCGATCTGGCGACGCAGGTCGGCCAGGCGGTAGTCCTGCACGGGATGGCCGTCGAGCAGGATCTGCCCGGCCTCGGGGTCGTAGAAGCGCGGGATCAGCTTGATCAGGGTCGACTTGCCGCTGCCGGAGCGGCCGACGATGGCGGTCACGGTGCCGGGACGCGCAACGAAACTGATGTCCGACAACGCCGGACGGTCCTGGCCCGGATAACGCGCGGTGACGTCGCGGAACTCGACCAGGCCCTGGCTGCGCGCGAGTTCGCGCGTGCCTTCGTCCAATTCGTCGGGAGCGTCCAGCACGTCGAACAAGCGCTCGGCCGAGGCCAGGCCGCGCTGCAGCATGTTCTGCACGTTGGTGAGCTGACGCAGCGCCGGAATCATCGCCATCATCGACATCATCAGGGCGACGAAACCGCCGGCGCTGAGGCGCCCGGCGAAAGCTTCGTGGCTGGCGACCAGCAGCAGCAAGGCCAGGCCGATCGAGCCCATCAGCTGGACCATGGCCGAGGCGATGCTGCGGGTGGACTCGACCTTGAGGCTGAGGCGCAGGTAGTCGTCGGCGATGGCGCCGTAGCGGGTCAGCTCGGTCGGCTGCGCGCCGTAGACCTTCACTTCCTGCTGGTTCGACAGCGCCTGATCGGCCGCGAGCAGCAACTGCGCACCGCTCTCCTGGATCTTGTGGCTGATGCGGCGATAGCGGCGGCCGACTTTGTCCATGACCCAGGCCAGCGGCGGCGCCATCACCGCGACGGCGATGGTGACCTGCCAGCTCGTCCAGATCATCACGCCGAGCAGCGCGAGCGCCTGCAGCGACTGCTGGACCATGACCTTGAGCGCGTCGACCGCGGCCTGCGCGACCTGATCGCTGTCGGAGCCCAGCCGCACCAGCATCGACGGCACCGGCTCGGTATCGAAGCGCGAACCCGGCAAGCGCAGGTACTTGCCGAGCACCTTCACCCGCAGGTCGCGGGCGACGCCGCGGCCGGACTTGGCCATGTAGTAATCGGTGAGGTAGCCGGCGAGACCGCGCAGCACGAACAAGGCGACGATGGCCGCCGGCAGCCAGATCGCCAACGCCGAGTTCTTGGCGATGAAGGTCTGGTTGATGATCGGTTCCATGATCTTGGTGAAACCGGCGCCGGCGGCGGCCTCGATCACCATGCCGAGCGCGGCGATCCAGAGCAGTCCGCGGTAAGGCCGCGAGAATTCGAGCAACCGGCGGTAGGTCTGCCAGGGCGATGCGGTGGCTGTCACCGCACCGTCCCCGCGGCGGCCTGGGCACCGGGTTGCGGCGGCGCGGTCGCGCTCATGATCCTGCGGAAACCGAGCTGGCCGAGCGCGTCGTAGACGGTGACCACGGCCTGGTACGGCGTGCGCGCATCGGCGCGCAGCATGACCGTGCGGTCGCGGTCGCTGCCGGCGACCTCCGCTATCGTGGTCTTGAGCGATTCCAGATCGTCGCGCAGCACCTCGCGGTCGCCGACGAAATAACGGCCTTCGGCATTCACGAGCACGATCAGGGCCTTGCTGGCGTCGCCGGAGGGCTCGCCGGTGGCGCGCGGCAGTTCGAGCTTGAGCACCGAGCGCGCGTCGAAGGTGGCGGTGACGACGAAGAAGATGATCAGGACCAGGATCACGTCGATCAACGGCACCAGGTTGATCTCGGGCTCATCGTCGGAGCGATGGTCGCGAATGCGCATGCGTCGGCGCCTCAGCCGGCCTGGCCGGCCAGGCGCACCGGCGCGCGCGCCTCATGCTGCTGGCGCGACTCGACCGTGCCCGGGGTCAGCACGTCGACCAGGGCAATCGCTTCGTGCTCCATCGCGACGATGTATTCGGCGATGCGGCCGCGGAACCAGCGGTGGGCCATCAGCGCCGGAATCGCCACGATCATGCCGGTCGCGGTGCAGATCAGCGCCTTGCCGATGCCGCCGGCGAGTTGGTTGACGTCGCCGATGCCGTGGTCGTTGATGACCATGAACATCTGGATCATGCCGACCACGGTGCCGAACAGCCCGAGCAGCGGGCCGGCGGCGGAAATGGTGCCGAGCGTGTTCAGGTAACGCTCCATGCGGTGCACGAGATGGCGGCCGACGTCCTCGATGCGCTCGCGGATTTCTTCGCGCGGGCGATGGCGGACGTCGAGCGCGGCGGCGAGCAGTTCGCCGAGCGGCGCGGTCGCGCGCAGCGACTCGATGTGGGCCGGGTCGAGCTTGCCGGTCGCGGCCCAGGCGCGGACTTCCTGGCCGAGCTGCGGCGGCAACACCGCCCTGCGGCGCAGGGTCCAGAGGCGTTCGATGATGATCGCCAGCGCCACCGCCGACAGGATCAACAACGGAATCATCGGCCAACCGCCGGCCTTGACCAGTTCCAGCACTCGCGAACCTCCGGCCCGTGGCCGACATCAATCTGGCCGATAGGATAGCCCAGCGCCCGCACGCCGGGTCGCATCCCACAGACGCGGGTGTGTCTGGCGTCGCGTTTCCACGGCGATGCCGCCGGCACGCAGCCCCACTCGCAAGGCGCCATCGGCGGCGGTATCGCGGGTGCCCGCCCCCGCTCGCCGCCAGCGTTCCAGCACGTCCGCGCGCGGGTGGCCGAAGCGGTTGCCATGGCCGCTGGAGATCAAGGCATGACGTGCCCCGGTGGCGGCGACGAAATCCGGGTCGGAAGAGCCGCCGCTGCCGTGGTGGGCGACCAGCACCACCTCGGCGCGCACGCGCTCCTGCGGCGAAAGCCCGGCGCGGCGGACCAGATCGCGCTCGATCACCTCGCCGATGTCGCCGGTCAACAGCGCCGCGCCGTGCCGGCTTTCGACCCGCAGCACGCAGCTCGATTCGTTGCCCAGGTAGGGAAAATGCCGGGGCGGGTGCAGGAAACGCAGGCGCACGCCGTCCCATTCCCAACTGCGCCCGGCCTCGCAGGGACGGGTGCGGATGCCCTCGAGCGCCTCGCCATCGACCTCGGGCGGCGCGAACACGACCGGCGTCGGAAACGCACGCAGCACGCTGGCCACACCGCCGGCGTGGTCGTTGTCGCCGTGACTGGCGACGACACGGTCGAGGCGGCGCACCCCGAGCGCATGCAGGGCCGGCACCACCGCGCGCTCGCCGGCGTCGAAACCGTCGCGCACCGAGGGCCCGGCGTCGAACAGCAGGCTGTGGTTCGCCGTGCGCACCAGTACCGACAAGCCCTGCCCCACGTCGACCACGACCAGTTCGGCTTCGCCCGGCTCCGGCAGATGCCGGTCCGGCCACAGCAAAGGCAGCCACAACAGCAGCGCCAGCGCCTTGCCGGGCACGCCGCGCGGCAGCAGCAGCCAGAACGCGCCCAGCATCGCCAGCGGCAAGGCGAACCAGGCCGGCTCCGGCAACCACCAAAGGGCCAGACCGCTGTCGGCCAGAGACTCGAACCCGGGCCAACTTGCATCGAAACAAGCCGCGGCGCCGCGCCAGGCGAACTCGCCGGCGCCGGCGTGGAGCGCTTCCAGGCCGGTGCCGAGCAGGGCCAAGGGCACCACCACCAGGCTCCACCACGGCACCGCAATCAGATTGGCGAACGGCCCGGCCAGGGACGCCTGGCCGAACAACAGCACGCACACCGGCAGCAAACCCAGGCTCGCCACGCCCTGCGCGCTCAGGAACCCGCGCAACCGATCGCGCCAGCCGGTCGCCGCCATCGAATCCGGCAGGCACCACAGCAGCCAGGCGACGCCGAGAAAGCTCAGCCAGAAGCCGGCGCCGAGCAAGGCCAAAGGATCGGCCAAGGCCATCGCGATCGCCGCCATCGCCAAGGTGTCGAAGGCATGAAAAGGCCGGCGCGACATGCGCAGCGCCGCGACCAGCGCGATCATCAGCCAGGTGCGTACGGTCGGCAGGGCGAAGCCGACCGCGGCCGCATAGGCCAAACCGCCGAGCATCGCCGCGACCGCCGCCGCGACTACCCCGGGGCAGCGTCGCCCCAGCGCGGGGAAGACCCGCCATAACCGGCCCGCGAACAAGGCGAAGAAGCCCGCGACCAGGCCGACATGGAAGCCGGAGATCGCGATCAGATGAGTCAGGCCGTCGGCGCGCAGTACGCTCCAGTCGCGCTCGTCCAAGCCGCGGGTGTCGCCGAGCGCGAGCGTACGCACGAAGCGCGAAGACGGCGAACGCACCGTCGCGGCGATGCGGTCGGAGATCGATTCGCGCCAGGCATCCAGCCCGCTCGCCTTGGCCAACAGCCGTGCGCGCTCCGGCTCGCGCAGGTAGCCGGTCGCGGCCAAACGCTGCATCAAAGCGTATTTTTCGGCGTCGGGGCCGCCCGGGTTGCGCAGGCCGCGCGGCGCCCGCACCCGCGCCTGGAAACGCCAACGCTGGCCGGCCCGCAGCACGCGACGCGGTTCGAGTTCATCGTCGTACCAGGCCAATCGCAACAAGCGGCCGCGCAAGGGCACGGGCTGTTGCGCGTCCTCGTCGACACGAAACAGAAAACGGCTGCGGCGCGGTTCGTGCTGCGGAAGATCGACGATGCGCCCGCTGACGACGACCTCGCGCTTCTCCCAGTCCGGCGGCAACTGCAGGCTCAGCGCATAGGCCGCATGCAGGCTGGCGAGCGCGAACCCCAACACCGCCGCGGCGAGCCAGCGCCAACGCGGCAAACGCCACCACGCGACGGCGGCGGCGATCAAAGCCGGTAACGAAACTCCCCACGGGCACGCATGCGGCAAGGCCAGCCCGGCACCGATGCCGGTCAGCAATGCGCAGGCGACGAGTTTTCCGAAGGGCGGCGTCCTTGCCGCGTCGTGCATGTCTACACCTCGGCGGCGTCCAGTTGCCGCAGTTTGCCTTCGTGCAATTCCAGCACGCGGTCCAGGCGCCGCGCGAGGCGGCGGTCGTGGGTCACCAACACCAGGCTGGTGCCCTGGTCGCGATTGAGCGCGAGCATCAGCTCGAACACCACCGCGGCGGTTTTTTCGTCGAGGTTGCCGGTCGGCTCGTCGCCGAGCACGCAGGCCGGGCGATTGACCAGGGCGCGCGCGACCGCGGCGCGCTGGCGCTCGCCGCCGGACAATTCGCCCGGCTTGTGATCGAGACGATGGCCCAGGCCGACCGATTCCAGCAATGCCCTGGCCCGCTCCGACGCCTGCTTGGTCGTGGCCGAACGGCTACGGCCGTCGAGCAGCACCGGCAGCATCACGTTCTCCAGTGCGGTGAACTCGGGCAACAGGTGATGGAACTGGTAGACGAAGCCCAGCGCCTGATTACGCAGCAGGCCGCGCGCGCGATCGGACAGCGCACTCATGCGCTCGCCGGCGACGTAGACCTCGCCCGCAGTCGGCGTGTCGAGGCCGCCGAGTAGATGCAGCAAGGTGCTCTTGCCGGCACCGGACGCGCCGAGAATCGCGACCGTCTCGCCCTTGCGCACCGCCAGTTCCAACCCCTGGAACACCGGCGTGTGCAGCTTGCCTTCCGAATACGTCATCGCCAGGCCGTCGCAGCGCAACACGATGTCGTCGGCGACGGTCCGGCGGACGTCGGCGTTCTGTGGGTTATTCATAACGCAGCGCCTCCGCCGGCGCCGTGCGCGCGGCGCGCCAGGCGGGATAGATCGTGGCCAGGAAGGCCATCGCCAGCGCCACGCAGGCGATGATGGTCACGTCGCTGGTCTGCAGGTCGGTCGGCAGGCCGGTGATGTAGTAGACGTCTTCCGGCATCAACTGCACACCGAGCACGGTCTCGATGGCCTTGAGGATGTGTTCGAGGTTCAAGGTCAGGACGATACCGCCGACCACGCCGAGCACCGTGCCGACGATGCCGATCAGGGTGCCCTGGACGATGAAGATCCGCATCACGCTCATCGGGGTCAGCCCGAGGGTGCGCTGGATCGCGATATCGGCCTGCTTGTCGGTGACCAACATGACCTGCGAAGACACCAGGTTGAACGCGCCCATGGCGATGATCAGCGACAGCAGGACCGCCATCACGACTTTTTCCATCTTCAGGGCGCGGAACATGTTGGCGTTGTCGCTGCTCCAATCGGTGATCCGGTAGGGGCCGCCGAGGGCCACCGAGAGATCGCGGGCGACATCCCAGGCCTTGTCCATGTCGTGCAGCCTCAGGCGCACGCCGGTGACGCCGTCGCCCATGCGCAGCACCCGTTGGATGTCGCTCATGTTGACCACCGCCAGGCCCTTATCGTATTCGCTGTAGCCGGCCTCGAAGATGCCGCTGACGGTGAAGCGCTTGAGCTGCGGCATCGCCCCCATCGGCGTGCTGCGGCCGTCTGCGGTCATCACCACCACGCTGTCGCCGACCTGGGCGCCCGTCCACAGGGCCAGTTCCTTGCCGAGGACGATGTTGAAACTGCCCGGGGTCAGCGAGCTGAGTTTGCCTTCGACCATCTTGTCGGCGAGCACCGAGACCTTGCTCTCCTCGGCCGGGTCGACGCCGCGGATGATCGCCGGCTGTTGCCGCGTGGACGACAGCAGCGCTTCCTTTTCGATGTACGGCGCGGCGCCGGCGACGCGGGGGTCGGCGGTGGCCTTGTCGATCGCCAGCCGCCACTCGGTCACTGGTTCGCCGTAGGCGCTGACGGTGGCGTGGGCGGCCATCTGCAGCATGCGGTCGCGGATCTCGCGCTGGAAGCCGCTCATCACCGCCAGCGTGGTGATCAGCGCAGTCACGCCGAGGGCGATGCCCCCGATCGAGGCCAGGGAGATGAAGGAGATGAAGCCGTTGCGGCGTTTGGCGCGCAGGTAGCGCAGGCCGATGGCGACGGAGATGGGTTTGAACATCTATGCGGCCGAGACCGGAAGCTGGGGACTGGACATTGCTTTCATCGTGAACTCTGTCTCTCTAGTGCTGGCGGCTTGGACAGGCGCGGTGCTCGGTGGTTCGGCGCTGGCCGCCTTGCCCATCCCGAATCCCGGCGCCCTGATCGCCGCGTTCAAATCCGGGCCTCATGGTGCCATCGAACGCGGATCGCGCGCAGGGGCTGAGACCGCCACGGCCAGCCTCAGTTCACGGCGACCGCGGGCGTCCAGGCGGTCCGGCCACCACAACAGGCGCCGCCCCTGCCCGTCCGGGCCGGTGAAATCGAGCCGGGCCAGCCAGCCGCGCCAGTGCAGGCGCAGCTCGGTGATCGGCAAGTCGTCGAGGCTGGCGCGCTCGCCGGCGATGACCAGACGCTGCGACGGCCGGCGCAGTTCGCGCCGCGCCGAATACAGCGCCCAGGCCAGGGCCAGCACCGCCAGCGGCCCGGCCACGGCGCGCGGGCATTCGCTGAACCACAGCGACAACGCCGCCGCCAGCCCCAGAACGATCAGCGCCGCCGCGAGCAGGCGCGACGGCCGCCACTCAAGGCGGCAGGGCGCGGATCGATTGGACGAGACGGTCGAGTTCGGCATCGCTGGCGGCTTCGTGGCCCATGAACCAGTGCCAGAGCTTATCGTCCTCGGTTTCCAGCAACCGTAGGAAAACCCCGCGCTCGGCGTCGGAAGCCTGCTTCCAGATACGGTCGAGATAACGCCCGAACAACTGGTCCAGTTCGCGCATGCCGCGCCGGCAACGCCAGCGCAAGCGACGCAATTCGATCTCGTCGCGCTCCTCGCGGCTGGTCTCGTCTTCGCTCATCTCGTCGCTTCCTCGCATCCAACGCTCAGGGCGCGGCCTGGGCCGGCTTCAACACATCGCACAGACCGCCGGGATGACTTCCGCAATAGGCGTCGAGGTCCTTCGCCAGCGCCGGGTCCTGTTCGAGCGCGAGCTTGGCCGAGGCGGCGAAATCGGCATCGCCGCTGTCGCCGGCCATGATCTCGCCGAGCTTGTTCTCGATCGAGGTTTCGGCGAAGGCGCGATGCGCCTGCAGATGCGCTTCGCCGCCGCGCTCGCGGATGCAATCGAGCGTGGTCGGCGTGCCGAGCGTGTCGCGCACGCAAGCCAACTCGGTCTGTCCGGCCGCGCCGCGAAAGTACGCCAGGGCCTCGTCGATTTCGGCCTGAGTCGCGCTCTGCGCCAGACGCTTGGAGGCGCCGTCGAGGAAAGGCCCGGCCGGCATGCTGTCGAACAAGCGCTTCATCACCCCGTTGTGCTCGTCGGAAAGCGCCTCGCTGCCGGGCATGGGCTGGCTGAACACCAGGCTCAAACCCTGCTTGAGAATCTCGGCGTAACGCATCGTCTCCAGCAACTGGCGGGCATCGGCGACACGGGCGCCGCCCTGCGAGGCGTCGGCGGCCTTGGCCGTATCGGCGAAAGCCGGCGCGGCGCAGAACGCAGCAGCGACCAGCGCGGCCAGGGTGCGACGGGCGAAACGCGAAGCGGTGACGCGGGAGAAACTGTTCATGAGCTCAGCAGTCCGATTGCGAGATGGAACCACAACGCCCACAGCGCGAGCGCGCCGGCGGCGTAAACGAAAAAACGGTGCATGACCCGGTTGTAGCTGCAGTGGATCGCGCTGTGGGCGATGCGCAGTGCGACGAACAGCCAGGCCAAGACGAGAGTCGCGCCATCGGCCAGTCCGGCCAAGGCAGCCACGACCACCGCCACATAGAACAGTACCGGCAGTTCGAACAGATTGCGGAAGTTGTCGGCCGCGGCGCTGTCGGTGAGCCGGGCGACGGCCTGCGCCGAGGTCGCGACCGCTTGCGGGTGGATGCGCTCGCGGCGCATCTGCCCGATCCGCACCGCGTACATGCGCAGCCACACCGTGCAGGTCAACGCGACCATCGCCACGGCGGGCAGGAAAATCGCCTTCGACTGCATCGCTCACCCCTGGCGCGGCGCGGATACGCCGCCTGCGACTGGCTGGACGGCACGACGGCGCCCGAGGCGCCGTCGTGGGTTGGAACCGGGCGGTGCCGCGTTCGCCTTAGACGCGACGCGCCAGCATCAGCTTCTTGATCTCGCCGATCGCCTGCGCCGGGTTCAGCCCCTTCGGGCAGGTGCGGGCGCAGTTCATGATGGTATGGCAGCGATAGAGCTTGAACGGATCTTCCAGATCGTCCAGGCGCGCACCGGTGTCCTCGTCGCGCGAATCGATGATCCAGCGATAGGCCTGCAGCAGGATCGCCGGGCCGAGGTAGCGGTCGCCGTTCCACCAGTAGCTCGGGCAGCTGGTCGAGCAGCACGCGCACAGGATGCACTCGTACAGGCCGTCGAGCTTCTTGCGGTCTTCCGGCGACTGCAGGCGCTCGCGGTCCGACGGGGTCGCGCTCTGGGTGCGCAGCCACGGGCGGATCGAGGCGTACTGGGCGTAGAAGTGGGTCAGGTCCGGCACCAGGTCCTTGACCACCGACATGTGCGGCAGCGGGTAGATCGGCACCTCGGGCTTGTCGCAATCGGTGATCGCGCGGGTGCAGGCCAGGGTGTTGGTGCCGTCGATGTTCATCGCGCACGAACCGCAGATGCCTTCGCGACAGGAGCGGCGGAAGGTCAGGGTCGGGTCGATCTCGTTCTTGATCTTGATCAGCGCGTCGAGAACCATCGGGCCGCAGGTCGCGAGGTCCACTTCATAAGTGTCCACGCGCGGGTTGAGGCCGTCGTCGGGGTTCCAGCGGTAGACCTTGAAGGTACGCGGCTGCTTGGCGCCCTGCGTCGGCCAGTGACGGCCCTTCTGGATCTGGGAGTTCTTGGGTAGAGCGAATTCGGCCATGCTGGCGATCTCTCGGCTTGCGGCAGTACTGCGGTGGGTTGCGTGAATGGCGCGCAGCGGAACTGCGCGCCGTAGCGCCGATCAGTACTTGCGTTCCTTGGGCGGGACGTAGGCGACATCGTCGGTCAAGGTGTAGTTGTGCACCGGACGGTAGTCGATGCTCGTCGTACCCTTCTCGTCGACCCAGCACAGCGTGTGCTTCTGCCACTGCTCATCGTTGCGCGTGGCGAAGTCCTCGCGGGCGTGGGCGCCGCGCGACTCGGTGCGGTTCTCGGCCGAGACGATGGTGGCCAAGGCCTGGCCGAGCAGATTCGACAGCTCGTAGGTCTCGATCAAGTCCGAGTTCCAGATCAACGAACGGTCGCTGACCTTGACGTCGGCGAACGAAGCGTGGATCTCGCGCATCTTGCGCACGCCGTCGGCGAGGGTCTCGCCGGTGCGGAACACCGCCGCGTCGGCCTGCATGGTGCGCTGCATCTTGTCGCGGATGACCGCGGTCGGCGTGCTGCCGGTGGCGTTGCGCAGCTTGTCCAGGCGCGCCAGCGCTTCGTCGCAGGCGTCGCCGGCCAGGCGGGCGTGGGCGCCGCCGGGCTTGACCGTCTCGGCGCAGCGGTTGGCCACCGCACGGCCGAACACCACCAGGTCGAGCAGCGAGTTCGAGCCCAGGCGGTTGGCGCCGTGCACCGACACGCAGGCCGCTTCGCCGATCGCGTACAGGCCCGGCACGACCGCATCGGGGTCGCCGTTCTTCAACTGCACGACTTCGCCGTGGTAGTTGGTCGGGATGCCGCCCATGTTGTAGTGCACGGTCGGGATGACCGGGATCGGCTCCTTCTCGACGTCGACGTTGGCGAAGATGCGCGCCGATTCGGCGATGCCCGGGAGTTTTTCGTGGATGACCTCGGGGCCGAGGTGGGTCAGGTCGAGCAGGATGTGATCCTTGTGCTCGCCGACGCCGCGGCCTTCGCGGATCTCGATGGTCATCGAGCGGCTGACCATGTCGCGCGGCGCCAAGTCCTTCACGCTCGGCGCGTAGCGCTCCATGAAGCGCTCGCCGTTGGCGTTGCGCAGGATGCCGCCCTCGCCTCGCACGCCTTCGGTGATCAGGCAGCCGGCGCCGTAGATGCCGGTCGGGTGGAACTGCACGAATTCCATGTCCTGCAGGCCGAGGCCGGCGCGCAGGGCCATGCCGCCGCCGTCGCCGGTGCAGGTGTGGGCCGAGGTCGCCGAGAAATAGGCGCGGCCGTAGCCGCCGGTGGCCAGCACCGTGCCCTGGGCGCGGAACAGGTGCAGCGTGCCTTCGGCCATGTCGAGGGCGAGCACGCCGCGGCAGGCGCCGGTCTCGTCCATGATCAGGTCGAGGGCGAAGTATTCGATGAAGAACTGCGCGTCGTGCGCCAGCGACTGCTGGTACAGGGTGTGCAGGATGGCGTGGCCGGTGCGGTCGGCGGCGGCGCAGGTGCGCTGCGCCGGCGGGCCTTCGCCGTACTTGGTGGTCATGCCGCCGAACGGGCGCTGGTAGATCTTGCCTTCGTCGGTGCGCGAGAACGGCACGCCCTGGTGCTCGAGCTCGATGATGGCCGGGATGGCCTCCTTGCACATGTACTCGATCGCGTCCTGGTCGCCCAGCCAATCCGAACCCTTGACGGTGTCGAAGAAGTGGTAGCGCCAATCGTCCTCGCCCATGTTGCCGAGCGCGGCCGAGATGCCGCCCTGGGCGGCGACGGTGTGCGAGCGGGTCGGGAACACCTTGGTGATGCAGGCGGTCTTCAGGCCTTTCTGGGCGAGACCGAAGGTGGCGCGCAGACCGGCGCCGCCGGCGCCGACCACGACCATGTCGAACTTGTGTTCTTGAATCTTGTAGGCAGAGGCCACGACTCAGGCTCCCAACGCGATGCGGATGATGGCGAGCACGCTGGCGAGAGCCGCGAGTACGCAAACGAAAACGACCGCGAGCTGCGAGGCGATCGCCAGCCCCGGGGTGTGGACGTAGTCCTCGATGACGACCTGCAGGCCGAGCTTGGCGTGCCAGAACATCGCCACGACGAACGCGCTCAGCAGCACGGCGTTGCAGGGATGGGCGACCGAGGCGCGCACCGAGGCGTAATCGCCGCCGATCCACGACACGATCAGGCCCAGCACGTACAGGGTCAGGACGATCAGGGCGACCGCGGTGACGCGCTGGACCACGAAGTGGTGGGTGCCGTCCTTCGCCGAGCCCAGGCCGCGCGCGGTCTTGAGCGGATTGCGCAGATGCTTGTTGTTCGCGCTCATGCGCCACCTCGCGACATCATGGCGACGATCCAGATCAGGGCGGTCAGCACCAGGCTGCCGATCACGCTGATCCAGCCGTTGCGCACGAAGGTGTCGACCTTGTAGGCGTAGCCCGCGTCCTGGACCAGATGGCGGATGCCGTTGATCAGGTGGTAGGCGAAGGCCCAGGTCCAGCCGAACAGGATCAGGAAACCGAGCGGCGAGCGGGCGCAGGCGGTGAACTGGGCCCAGGCTTCGGGACCGGCCGCGAGCGATACCAACGCCCAGGCGATCAGCAAAGCGCCGACGGAAAGGATGATACCGGTCGCCCGGTGCAGGATCGAGGTCACCATCTGTATCTGCCAGCGGTAAACCTGCAGATGCGGTGACAGGGGTCGTTCGCGGTTCGCCATGCGATGGCAATCTCAGCTGGGCGGCGGCGCCGCGTGGCGGGGGGAGCGTGGGAGCGCTGTGTGGGGGGCGTGAGGGCTAGCGGTCGGACGTCGGATCAGAAATCGATGCAGCGGCCGTTCTTTTCCCAGTCGCCGTAACGGGTCGGTTCGGGACCCTCGCGACCACCGTGCTCTTTGCGAGCGTCCTTGGCGGAAGACGAATCGCCTCCCGTCTCGGGTACGGGAGTCGCCGGGGTCTCGGACACAAAGTCCGAAGGTGCTTCCGGGGTGGTTTCGCCTATCATCACAGCGTTAAATATTAATTCCCGGCCCCCATGCCTGACAACCCGCACCCCTTGCACGGACAGGCGTTTGCCCTGCCCGGCCAACGCCTCATTACCCTCGAAGGCCGCGACGCAGCAGCCTTTGCGCAGTCTCAGTTCATGAACGACGTGAAGACGCTCGCCGATCGACATTGGCACTGGAGCGGCTGGCTGACGCCCAAAGGGCGCCTGATTGCGCTATTCGCCCTGCTCCGCCTGTCCGACCAACGCGTCTGGCTGCTGGTCCCCGACGCCGACGCCGCGGCTATCGCCGAGGCGTTGAAACGCTTCGTCTTCCGCAGCAAGGTGGTCATCGCCCTGCGCGAGGACTTGAGCGCCGAAGGGCGCTGGGCCGAGCCGGCGCAGGCGCGCGGCGCCGCCCTCGGCGGCGACGAAGACGCAGGCCTGGAGCTGGACTTCAGCGGCGACGGCGGTGCGCGCAGCCTGCGCATCGTCGCGGACGCGCGTGCGCCCGAGGACCCCGCAGCGACCGCGCAGTGGGCGCTGGCCGACCTGCGCCACGGCCTGCCGCGGCTGCCGGCCTCGCAGGCCGAACAATGGACCCCGCAACAGCTGTCGCTGGAACGCCTGCGCGCCTTCAGCGTCAAGAAAGGCTGCTATCCCGGCCAGGAGATCGTCGCGCGCACCCATTTCCTGGGCAAGGCCAAGCGCGGCGTGGCGGCATTCGCCGCTTCCGCATCGATCGAGGCCGGAGCGGAAGTGCGTGGCGAAAGCGCAGCACTGGGCACCGTGGTCGCCGCGGCGAGCGATGGGGGAACCCATCTCGCCCTGGCGGTGCTGCCGCTGGAGCGCCCCGAACAAGCGCTGAGCATCGGCGGCCAAGCGGTCGAGGAAGTGCCGCTGCTGGAAGGTTTCGCGCGCTGAGGGAGTTGCGCCTCCAGGAGCAGGAGCGGCGCAAGCCGCGACCACGGGACGCGCAGAAAACTCCGGTCCCGCGTCATCGACCGAAGCGGCCAAACATCCACCGCATGAGCCGTTCGCAGTGACCCCCGACAGACGCTGCGCCTTGCAGAAGCGCGGTCGCGGCTTGCGCCGCTCCTACCCCTTGCCTGCGTTGCCCCTGGGTAGGAGCGGCGCGAACCGCGACCGCGCGCCCACCAGACAGCAACGCCGCGACCCGAAACTCCGCGGTCGCGGCTCACGCCGCTCCTACAAGGGGTTGCGCTGCGACGGCCAGCACGGCGCCGTGGCCTGGAACCCCGCGGTCGCGGCTTGCGCCGCTCCTACAAAGGGTTGCGCCGCGATGTGTTGACGCAACGGCTGTAAGGGGTAGGAGCGGCGCGGGTCGATCATGCCGCCTACAAACCGCCCTCGCCGGTCGTCGACATCCAGACCGAGCGCCCGACTTCGTTGCGCTCGGTTTTCCAATGCGCCTGCCAGGCCTGGAACATCAACACGTTCCACAGATGGGTGTGCCAGCGGCGCTCGCCGGCCAGGAACTGCCGCCACAGGCCGCCGACCAACTCGGCGTCGAAATAACCTTCCTGCGCCAGGCGCGACGGGTCGAGCAACCCCGCCGCCCATTCGCGCAAGTCGCCGCGCAGCCATTGCGTCACCGGCGCGCCGAAACCGCGCTTGCCGCGGTCGACCATGGCGTCGGGCAGGTAGCGCTTGAGCACGCGCTTGAGCAGGTACTTGCTGCCGCTGTCGCCGCGCTTGAACTGCAGCGGCAAGGACCAGGCGAATTCGGCGACGTGGGTGTCGAGCAAGGGCGCGCGCGCCTCCAGCCCGACCGCCATGCTGGCGCGGTCGACCTTGCACAACAGGTCGTCGGGCAGGTACACGCTGTAGTCGGCCAGCATCATCGCGTCGGCGGGCGTGCCCAGGCCGCCCAGCGGCTCGGCGAGGTCGTACATCGTCGCCGGCAGTTTCGATCCGGGCACGGCGGCCTGGGGGAAGCGCCAGCGCACGATGCGGTTGCGGTAGACGTCGCCGATGCCCTGCGCGCCCATCTCGGCCGCGAACGCAGCGAAACCGCCAGCGCGCGAGGCTTCGCCGTGAGCGCTCGCGGATTTCGCCAGCCAGCGCCGCAGCGGCGCCGGCACGCGCCGCTGCAGGCGCAGGTTGCGCAAGGCGCGCTCGTAGCGCGTATAGCCGAAGAACAACTCATCGCCGCCGTCGCCCGACAACGCCACCGTGACCTGGCTGCGCGCCAAGGCGCAAACCAGCGCGGTCGGCACCTGCGAGGCATCGGCGAAGGGTTCGTCGAACATCGCCGACAGCCGCGGCACCACCGCCAAGGCGTCGACGCCGCTGACGTAGAGCTCGGTGTGGGCGGTGCCGAGATGGCGCGCGACTTCGAGCGCGAGCGGCGCCTCGTCGTGGTGCGAACCCTCGAAACCGATGGTGAAGCTCTTGACCGGCTTCGCGCTCAAGGCCTGCATCAACGAAGTCACCACCGACGAATCGGTGCCGCCGGAAAGAAACACGCCCACCGGCACGTCGGCGACCATGCGCAGGCCCACCGCATCGCGCAGCAAGTCGTCGAGCCGGTCCTCGGCAGCGTCGATGTCGCCGTCGAAGGGGTGGCGGATCGCCGCGGCCATGCGGTCGCGCGCCTGCCAATAGCTGTGCTGGTCGCGTTTGGGATCGTGGGCCGCCGCACCGCGCGCGACCGTGGCCGCGTCGAAACGCAGCAAGGTGCCCGGCATCAGCTTGAAGGTGTCGGTATGGATCGCGTACGGCGCCGGCACGTAGTCGTAACGCAGCAACAGGGCCAGCGCATTGCGGTCGACGCCGTTGTCGAACTGCGGGTGACGCCACAGCGCCTTGAGTTCGGAACCGAACACCAGGGTGTCGCCGGCCCAGCCGTAGTACAGCGGCTTCTTGCCGACCCGGTCGCGGGCCAGCCACAACGTCTGTTCGTGGCGGTCCCACAGGGCGATGGCGAACATGCCGTTGCAGCGCGCCACCGCGTGCTCGACGCCCCACTCCACCACCGCGGCCAGCAGTACCTCGGTGTCGGAGTGGCCGCGGAAGGCGTGGCCCAGTTCGAGCAGTTCTTCGCGCAAGGCGGCGAAGTTGTAGACCTCGCCGTTGTAGGCGATCACGTAGCGGCCGTCGGCCGAGGCCATCGGCTGATGGCCCAGCGGCGACAGGTCGAGAATGCTCAGGCGCCGATGCGCCAGGGCAATGCCGTGTTGCGCATCGGCCCAGACGCCGTCGTCGTCGGGGCCGCGGTGACGCAGGGCGTCGCCCATCGCGCCGGCCAGTTCGAGCAGATGCTCGTGGCCGATATCGGTGCGCGGACACAGCAGGCCGGCCAGTCCGCACATGAGGGTCAGCCCTTGGCCAGCACGTCGGCGGCGCGGACGATATCGTCCTCGCCGGGGATCACCAGGAAGGCCGCGCCGGCCAGCGGCGTGTAGGTGTCGACGCCGACCACGCGCTGCAGCGGCACGCCGCCGAAACCGGCCTCGGTCAATGCCGTGATCACGCCCTCGCCGACGCCGGCGCTGCGCCGGCCTTCGTCGACCACGATGATGCGCTTGGCGCCGCGCGCCTGTTCGGCGATGTAAGCATCGTTGAGCGGCACCAGCCAGCGCAGGTCGATCACGCGCGCCTTCCAACCGTGCTGCTGCTCGATCTCGCGCACCGCGCGCAGGCTCATCGGCACGCCGTTGCCGTAAGAGAACACGACCAGATCGTCGCCCTCTCCATAGCTTCGCCCTTCGCCGAGCGTCATCGCCTCGTCGGGCTTCGGATACGAGGTCAGCCAGGCGCCGTCGCCGGCTTCGTACAAGTCCTTGGTCATGTACAGCGCGATCGGTTCCAGGAACACCGAGACGCGGCCGTCGACCTTGGCCAGCGCGGTCAGGGTGCGCAGCATGGTCGCGGCGTCGTCGCCGCGCGAGGCGCAACCGACCACCAGGCCGGGGATGTCGCGCAAGGCGGTGATCGAGTTGTCGTTATGGAAATGCCCGCCGAAACCGCGCTGGTAGCCCAGGCCGGCGATGCGCACCACCATCGGGTTGCGGTACTGGTTGTTGCTGAAGAACTGCAGCGACGCCGCCTCGCCGCGGATCTGGTCGCAGGCGTTGTGGAAATACGCCAGGTACTGGATCTCCGGGATCGGCATCAGGCCGACGTTGGCGAAGCCCTGGGCCATGCCGAGGATCATGGTCTCGTCGAGCAAGGTGTTGAACACGCGGCGCGGGCCGAAGGCTTTCTGCAGGCCCTTGGTGACCGTGTAGACGCCGCCCTTCTGCGCCACGTCTTCGCCGAACAGCAGCGTTTCCGGGTATTTGGCGAACAGGTCGTGCAGGGCGTTGTTGATCTGGATCGCCAGATGGCGCGGCGGCTGTTGCTCGGGCAGTTTGGCTTCGCTGCCGAACACCTGCAGACGGCGCTCGGCGAAATCGGCGCGCTTGGCCTCCTGCTGCACCGCTTCGGGCGAATACGGCGCCAGCGGCGCGATCACCTCGTCGAGGCGGTCGAGCTTGGGCCGGCGATCGGCCTCTTCGGCGGCGGCGAAGCACTGCTTGCGCGTGGCCTCGTACAGGTCGAGCACGTCCTGCTTCGACATCAGCCCCGATTCGAGCGCGATCGCCGCCGAACGCAGCAGCGGGTCGCTGGCTTCGACCGCGCACAGTTCCTCGAAAGAACGCCATTCGATCTCGAAGTCGGTGCCGGCGTGGCCCATGATGCGGGTCGTGCGCAGGTGCAGGAAGGTCGGACGGCGGCTGCGGCGGCAATGCTCGACCGCGCGCTGCACGTCGGCATAACCGCTGGCCAGGTCGAGGCCGTCGGCGGCGAAATAATCCAGGCCGTCCATGTTGCGGAAACGGTTGGCGATCCAGCCGCCCGGGGTCTTGACCGAAATGCCGATGCCGTTGTCTTCGCAGACGAACAACACCGGTGCCGGCAGTTTTTGATACGCGGTCCAGGCGGCGGCGTTGAACGCGGTCTGGGCGGTGGCGTGGTTGGCCGAGGCGTCGCCGAACGAACAGATGGCGATGCTGTCGTCGGGGATCGGCAGAGCGTGGCCGAGACGGCGACCGGTTTCGATGGCGACCGCGGTGCCGAGCGCCTTCGGCAGATGCGAGGCGATCGTCGAGGTCTGCGGCAGCACCCACAAGGGCTTACTGCCCCACACCTTATGCCGGCCGCCCGAAGCCGGGTCGTCCTTGCTGGCGGCGAAACTCAGCGCCGAATCCATCACCGGGTCCATGCCGGGCAATTTGCGGAAGCGCTCGGCCATGAAGCCGCCGCTGCGGTAGTGCAGGAACGCCGGATCGGTGTGGCGGGTCAAGCGCGCGACCATGGCGTTGCCTTCGTGGCCGCTGGAACCGATGGTGTAGAAGACCTTGTTCTGCACGCGCAGCACGCGCGCCATCAGGTCGAGATGGCGGCTGATCAGCTGCGACTCGAACAGCTCGCGGAAACCGCGCGCGTCGAGCGCGCTGCCCTGCAGGATCGCCTCGTCCGGCGCCGGCCGCGCATCGGCGCGGCCGTTCCACTGATTGACGAACTCGACGAAATTGACGTCGCAGATCTCGGCCCGGTTGAGGCCCTTCATGCGTGCCGGGATCGGGCTCGGCACCGCATTGAAGTTCGGCACGTTGTTGAAGATCGAAGACTGCAGTTGCGCTGACATCGAACACTCCGCCGCCCGTCGCCGGGCCGGCTCATCAAGGAAGAATTAGACGGAACCCGTCATGGCGTCTGCGCGATGCGCTGCGCCGCCTGCGGATCGGGATCGGGCAAGGCGACGAAGCCCGGCGTCGCGCGGACCCGCGCGCGCCAGGCCTCGATCGCCGGATACGGCGCCAACGCGATGCCGCCGTGGCCGGCGACGTCGGTGTAGGCGAACAAGGCGATGTCGGCGATGCCGTAGGCCTCGCCGCTGAACCAATCGTGGGACTGCAGATGCCGCTCCATCACCGCCAGCGCGCGATGGCCGCGTTCGCGCAGCGACGGCAGCTCGGCGCGACGCGGCGAATCCAGCGGCGTCCAGCCGGCGATGAAACGGGCCACGGCGACATAGGGCTCGTGGCTGTACTGCTCGAAGTTCATCCAGCTCAAGGCCTGCGCGCGCTGCCAGCGGTCGTACGGCAAGAACGCGCTGCCGTCGGCGAGGTAGTACAGGATGGCGTTGGATTCGCTGAGGGTGCGGCCGTCGTCCAGCTCGATGACCGGCACCTTGGCATTGGGATTGAGGGCGAGAAATTCCGGCGTATGCGTTTCGCCGCGGCTGCTGTCGACCTCGACCCAGGCGTAAGGCTCGCCGAGTTGTTCGAGCAACAGGCGCAGCTTGTGGCAATTGCCCGAGGGCGAGAAGCCGTAGACGGTGATCACGCGCCCGCTTCCCGCTTGCGCCGCGCCTGCCATTCCTCGCGGGTCTGGCCCCAGACCTCCACTTCCATGTCGGCCGGCGCCGGCAGGCGGTCCTGGCGCATGTAGCGCGAACCGAGTTTGGCCGCTACGCCTTTCGACGGCAGATTGTCCGCGTCGATGGTGTGGATCACTTCGCTCCAGCCCAGGTGTTCGAAGGCCCAGTCGGTCGCGGCGGTCGCACCCTCGGTGCCATAGCCCTTGCCGCCTTCGCTTTCGACGATGCCCCAACCCACCTCGGTGCCGGGCCAGCCATCCGGCTGCCAGGGGCCGAGGCGGCCGATCCAGCGGCCGGAGGTTTTTTCGTAGACCGAGAAGAAGCCATAGCCGTATGCGGCCCAGGAGCCGATCACCGACATCAGGCCGCGCCAGGCTACCGAGCGCGGCTGCGGCCCGCCGATGTAGCGCAGGTAATCGCCGGCGTCCATGAAGGCGGCCCAGTCGTCGAAGTCGTCCAGGCGCGGCGGGCGCAAGATCAGGCGCGGCGTTTCCAGTCTAATGTCGGGAATCGTCATCACGGCTCGGTTCTCCCCTTGCGCCAGCATCGCCATGTGGAAGCCCCTTTCCGCTGATGTGAGAGGGGTTGGATGAGAGCGCGATCCGGCTGCGTCCGGCTACATCCCGGGGCCGCCAGGCGGCGTGCGCCCTCATCCGGCCCTTCGGGCCACCTTCTCCCGCGCGCGGGAGAAGGGAAACACCGCAATCTCCCGCCTATCGCATCAGGCGGAAGCGGACACTCAGAACGCGCTGATCCCCGTCAGCTCGCGGCCGACCACCAACTGGTGCACGGTCTCGGTGCCTTCGTACGTGATTACCGATTCCAGGTTCAGGGCATGACGGATCGCCGCATGCTCGGTGGTGATGCCGGCGCCGCCGAGCAGGTCGCGGCATTCGCGCGCGATGTCGATGGCCATGCGGCAGTTGTTCCACTTCGCCAGGCTGACCTGGGTCGGCTGCATGTTGCCGGCGTCCTTGAGGCGGCCGAGCTGCACCACCAGCAACTGCGCCATGGTGATGCGGCGCGCCATCTCGGCCATCTTGATCTGCGCCGACTGGGTCGCCGCGACCGGACGCTCGAACAGGATGCGTTCCTTGGTGTAGCCCAGCACCTCGTCGAGGCAGGCGATGGCCGCGCCGATCGGGCCCCAGGTGATGCCGTAACGGGCTTGGGTCAGGCAGCCCAGCGGGCCCTTGAGACCCTTGACGTTGGGCAGGCGGTTGGCCTCGGGCACGCGCACGTTGTCGAAGAACAGCGACGACGTCACCGACGCGCGCAGGCTCATTTTATGCTTGATTTCCTGGGCGGCGAAACCGGGCATGCCCTTCTCGACCACGAAGCCCTGGATGCCGTCGTCGGTCTGCGCCCAAACGATGGCGATGTCGGCCAGGTTGCCGTTGGTGATCCACATCTTGGAGCCGTTGAGGACCCAGTCGCCGCCGTCGCGCTTGGCGTTGGTCTTCATGTTGGCCGGGTCGGAACCGCCGTGCGGCTCGGTCAGGCCGAAGCAGCCGATGATCTCGCCGCGGGCCATGCCCGGCAGCCAGCGCTCGCGCTGCTCTTCGGTGCCGTAGGCGTAGATGGGGTACATGCACAGCGAGGACTGCACGCTGACGAAGCTGCGGATACCGCTGTCGCCGCGCTCGAGTTCCTGGCAGATCAGGCCGTAGCTGACCGCATTGAGGCCGGCGCAGCCGTACTTTTCCGGCAAGGAGGAACCGAGCAGGCCGAGTGCGGCGATTTCCGGCACCAGTTCCTTCGGGAAGCGGCCCTGGTCGAAGGCATCGCCGATGATCGGGATCACGCGCTCATCGGTGAAACGGGCCACGGTGTCCTGGACGGCGCGCTCCTCGTCGCTGAGCAAGGAACGGACGTCGTAGAGATCGTAGGGATTCAGGGCCATGGCGCGCTTGGGAGACCTCTAGGACAGAAAGACGGTCATTGTAATGGCCCGCTGCGGCCCGGGTAAGGCCGAAAACCCACGGATCTGCGCACTGGGCGGTATCCGGGGAATTCTTGCGCAAGCCCGCACGGCAGCGGGCGGGTTTCTCGTCCGCACCTGCGACCCGGCACAAAACCGCGCGCGATCAGCAGTCCCGCCAGTTGGCGCGCGTGCTCCGACGAAGCGCCCCGGCCGTTCCGAGCCAGCGCTGCGGCTGCACCTACCCCTGCTCTGTCGTCGAACCGCCAGGCAAAAAAACGGGGCCGGAAGATCCGGCCCCGTTCGGGTGTCGCGTGTTGCGCTGGACTCAGCCGCGGCTCGGCACGCCGGCCGACGCGGTCTGGGTCACGACCTGGCCGTCGATGACCGGCAGGCGCTGGGTCGGGCGCTCGTCCATGCGGATGGTCTGCTCCTGGCCCTGGTAGCGGTAGGTCACGTCGTAGCCGACGACCTTGTCTTCGCTGCCCAGTGCGATGCGGCTGCCCGGCTTGCTCTCGGTGCGCATGGTGCCGGTGGTGCCGTCCGGGTTGCGGTAGGTCACGTTGTAGGCGACCACGCGCGAGGACTGCGACTTGTCGGACACGGTGTGGCACTGGCGCTCGGTGCGGTTCACGACGCGGCCGCCGACATGGTTGCGGTCGACGCGGTTGCCGATGAAGCCGCCGGCCACGGCGCCGGCCGCGGTCGCGGCCTTCTTGCCGTTGCCGCCGCCGACCTGGTTGCCGAGCAGGCCGCCGATGACCGCACCAGCGACGGTGCCGCCGACGTTGCCGTCGCGCTCGGGCAGGCGCTCTTGCACGACCACGTCTTCGCAGACTTCGCGCGGGGTCGAGGTGGTGTTGGTCTCGCGGACCGGATCGGTGCCGATCACGGTCGCGTACAGCTTCTGCTTCTCGTTGATCGGGTTGACCTTGACCACGTCGGCGTAATCGACCTGCGGCGCGGTGTTGATCGCGCCGTTGGCAGCGATGTCGCCGACGGTGCCGGCCGGCGCGAGTTCGGCGCCTGCGACCGGAGCCAGCGCGGCCTGGCCGGGCGCGCCGTTGCCTCGGAAGCTCTGGAACGCCGCGACGGCGACGCCGCCGACGAGCAGCGCGGCAATCGCTACAGCTATCATGTTCTTGTTCATTTGGAGCCTCCGGGGCGCGCTGAGCAGCTATGTAGATACATACGGTCGGAATACGTTGCCGACCGTTGGGGGGACGGCGCCATTCCACCACTCGAAAGCTGAACCAGTGCCTATTGATTTTCGCCAATCTGTCCCCTGTGTGAATCGTCGCGCGGCCGCGTGCTAGCGTGTTTGCTACCTGCGTCACAACTCGACCGAACATGGCCAATCCTCTGCTCGCCCCCCTGTTGGGTTTTCTCGGACGCCTGAGCTACCCGCGTCTGTTCGTGGTCACCGCGGCGCTGTTCCTGGTCGACCTGGTCGTCCCCGACTTCGTCCCGCTCGCCGACGAAATCCTGTTGGGCCTGGGCACCTTGCTGCTGGCCAACTGGAAGAACCGCAAGGCGCCGCCGACCATCGAGCCGCCGCGGCCGCCCGCGCGCTGAGCGCATGCACGCCCTGGTCGACAGCCATTGCCACCTCGACGCGACCGAGTTCGACCTCGACCGCAACGAGGTGATGGCGCGAGCGCGCGAGGCCGGCGTCGCCCGCCAAGTCGTGCCGGCGGTCGATGCGGCCGGCTGGCCGAAATTGCGCGAGGTCTGCGCGAGCGCGCCCGGTCTGTATCCGGCCTACGGCCTGCACCCGATGTATCTGTCCTCGCACCGACCCGGGCACCTGCACGAACTGCGCGATTGGATCGAGCGCGAACGGCCGCTCGCGGTCGGCGAATGCGGGCTCGATTATTTCGTCGAAGGCCTCGATCGCGACGAGCAAATGCGCTACTTCGAAGGCCAGCTGAAACTCGCGCGCGAGTTCGACTTGCCCCTGATCGTGCACGCACGCCACGCGGTCGAGGCGACCATCGCAGCGTTGCGCCGCATCGGCGGCCTGCGCGGCGTGGTCCACAGCTATTCCGGCAGCGAGGAACAGGCCGAGCAATTGTGGAAGGCGGGTTTCCTGCTCGGGCTTGGCGGCCCGGTCACCTACGACCGCGCCAAGCGCTTGCGGCGCATCGTCGCGGCGATGCCGATCGAGCAGTTGCTGCTCGAAACCGATGCGCCCGACCAGCCCGATGCCGCGATCCGCGGCCAACGCAACGAACCGGCGCGCCTGGCCGGCATCGCCGAAACCATCGCTGGACTGCGCGGGATATCGCTCGACGAACTCGCCGCCGCCACCAGCGCCAACGCCGAGCGTTTGTTCAAGCTGCCGCAGGCTTCAGACACCGTCTCCGGGTAGGAGCGGCACGAGCCGCGACCGCGCCATCGCAACGACGGCGCAAAGACGGTTGCCGATGGATTTCGCTACTGCTGCCTTCGCACCGGGTTGAAAGCCCGCGGTCGCGGCTCGCACCGTTCCTAGCCTGCCGCCTGCGCCTTAGGCTTGAGCAGGATCTCCAGCGCGCGCCCGACCGCGGCGAAGGCGAAGACGCCGGTGATATGCGTGGCTGCGCCGAGCCCGGCCCCGCAGTCCAGCTTCAGGGCCGCATCGCCGGCGACCTTCGGCCGCAGGCCGCAGACGCTGCCGTCGGGTTGCGGGTATTTGACGTTTTCCAGCGAGTAGATCGCCGAGACGCTGAAATAGCGGCCTGTGTTCTTCGGGAAGTTGAATTCGCCGCGCAGCTTCTTGCGGATCAGCGCCAGCATCGCATCGTGTTCGGTGCGCGAAAGATCGCGCACCCGCACCAGGGTCGGATCGGTGCGGCCGCCGGCCGAGCCGACCACGATCACCGGCAGCTTGCGGCGCCGGCACCAGGCGATCAGTTCCACCTTGCTGCGGAAACTGTCGCAAGCATCCAGGACCAGGTCGAAACCGCGGTCCAGCAGCTCGTCCAGGTTCGACGGGGTCAGGAAGCTCTGCACCGCATCGACCTCGATTGCCGGGTTGATCGCGCGGCAACGCTCGGCCATGGCCTCGACCTTGGCGCGGCCGTACTGGCCTTCCAAGGCCGGCAACTGGCGGTTGGTGTTGGACACGCACAGGTCGTCGGCATCGATCAGGGTCAGGTGGCCGATGCCGGTACGCGCCAGCGCCTCCACCGCCCAGGAACCGACGCCGCCCATGCCGACCACGGCGATGCGGCATTGGCGGAAGCGTGCGACCGAGCCGTGGCCGTACAGGCGGTCGATGCCGGCAAAGCGTTCTTGCCAGAGAGTGTCGGAGGATTGCGGGGTCATGCGCATATTGTAAGGGCGACGGCACGGCTTGCCGGCGCGAACGCTGGGACGCTGCGGCGCGCGAACGCGCCTGACCAGGCCTTCTCTCCCCGGGGGCCTGCCTCCGCTCCTCGAATAATGTGCCTTCGAAGGCGCCGAAAGGCTTGGCCGCCAAAGGTTTCTGACCTGGACCTCACATTGGCGCGTGCTATCGTGCGCCGACATTGGATGGAGGCCAGGCAATGAGTGATACCCAGCCCAGCAACGCCGAAGCGAAACGCAAAGGCAATGGTTCGAAGTACTTGTTTCTGTTTCTCATCGGCCTGGTCGGCGGCGTCGTCGCCACCGTCATGGCGGTACGCGCACTGGATCAGCGCAAGGACCACTTCCCCGACAGCGTCATGCAAGTGCAGCAGTGGCATCTGGGCCAGCTCAAGGGCAAGGTCGAACAGAACCGTTGCGGAGCCACCGACACGCTCCCGCATCTGAAGGCCCTGCGCACCATGGCCGACGATCTCGAACCGGCGTTCCCCGACCTCAAGGACGACACCCGCTTCGGCCAGCACGCAAGCAAGATGCGCGCAGCGCTCGACGGCGCGCTGACCAGCCCGCCGCTCAACTGCGCCGGCGTCGGCGCCGTTTCGGAACAGATCGGCGAGGCCTGCAAGGCCTGCCATCAGGACTTCCGCGGCTGATCGCCTCGGCTTCCCCGCCGCGAGCTGAACGCGGTGGGGAAGAAGTCGGATACAGGGTCCAAAATTGAACACGTGTTCACGTGACTGCGCATAGCTTGGCTGATGCGTGGCAACTGTCCGCCACACGCCCCTAAAGCGCAGGAGCCTCGAATGAACACCAATAACATCCGATTGCTGGGTCTGGCCACGGTCGCTACGCTGGCGCTTGCCGGCTGTGCGACCTCTCCGGGCTACGGCGGAGGCTACGGCAACAGCTACCCGCCGCCGTCGCAACCGAGCTACGGCAACAACAACCAGAACAATTGCTATGACTGCGGTGTCGTGACCCGCATCGAACAGACCACCGCGACCAGCACGGCGCCGCGCGCGACCGGTGCGATCCTGGGCGGTCTGGTCGGCGCCGTCGCCGGCCGCGAGATCGCCGACGACCACACCGACAGCAAGGGCCGTCGCAACACCGCGACCGTCGCAGGCGCCGCCGCCGGTGCACTCGCCGGCAACGCCATCCAGAACCGCGTCGGCGCGCCGACCTACAACATCTATGTACGCATGAACGACGGCCGCACCACCGTGGTCAGCCAGAAGGACCTCGCTGGCATTCGCGAGAACACCTACGTGCGCGTCGCCAACGGTCGCGCCTACGTTCGTTGATCGACGGCCGGCGGCGATCGGGCTCGCTCCGATCGAACGCGAACCGGGCGGCATCGTCCCGGGCTTGCGATCAAACCGCGATGAAACAATGTAACGAGAAGTAACGAGAAAAAACGGCCCGCATCGCGGGCCGTTTTTTCGTGCGCGCGCGCCGCGCTTCGCGTTCACGACCCGCATCACGATTAAGCGCGGAACTGGCTCACTTATCGCGCGTTGCACGATCTTGCCTTCGGTTAGGGTTTTCGAGTCCGCCACCGGACCCCGCCCATCGCAACATCAGGAGATCGTGGAATGAAACTTCGCTTCGTGCATCTGGTTTCCGCGAGCGCCGTGCTCACCGGCGCCATTGCAGCCGCCGTCGCCGCACCCGGCGCAGCCCAGAACAATCCGCTGCGCGTCGGCATGGTCGCCGTCTCCGGCGCCGCCGACGATTTCCTCGGCTCGGTCGAGATCAGCATCACCAACACCAGCCGCAAGGCCGTGCGCCTGCCGAAGTGGCAGCTGCCGTCGGATCAGTTCGACGCCAAGTTGTTCAACGTCAGCTACAACGGCCAGCCGGTCGCCTACGAGGGCGCGATGGTCAAGCGCGGCCTGCCGCAGGCCGAGGATTTCGCGATCCTGCAACCCGGCCAGACCTATCGCCGCGTGATCGACCTCGCGGCTGGTTACGACCTGTCGCAGACCGGCCAGTACGTGGTCAGCTTCAATGCGCCGCTGCAACACGCCTCGACCTCCGACCGGGTCATGCTGCACCAGGCCAACGGCTTGCCGATGAGCGCGCAAAGCGCGCCGCTGAGCCTGTGGGTCGACGGCCTCGACCGACTCGGCGGCAGCAAGGCCTCGCCTGCGGCGAAGAAGCCGCCGGTCGGCCCGAGCGCGATCGTCAATGGCGTCAACTATGTCGGTTGCACCACCTCGCGCACGAGTTCGGCCGGCCAGGCCGTCAATGCCGCGCGTAGCTATGCCGAGAACGCCAAGGGCTATCTCAACGCCGGCACGCTCGGCCCGCGCTACACGACCTGGTTCGGCGCCTACACCTCCAGCCGTTACAGCACCGCACGCTCGCACTTCGTGTCGATCGATTCGGCGATCGACCAGAGCAACGGCCAGATCACCATCAACTGCGGTTGCAGCAGCAGCGCTTATGCCTACGTCTATCCGAACCAGCCGTACCAGATTTACGTCTGCAACGCGTTCTGGAACGCGCCGCTGACCGGCACCGACTCCAAGGCCGGCACCCTGATCCACGAGATGAGCCACTTCACCGTCGTCGCCGGCACCGACGATCACGCTTACGGCCAGAGCGCGGCGAAGAGCCTCGCCAACAGCAACCCGAGCGCCGCGCTCGACAACGCCGACAACCACGAGTACTTCGCCGAAAACACCCCGTTCCAGAACTGAGCCGCGCACCCGCGCAGCGCGCTCGCCCGTCGAGCTCCGAACGGCCCGCCTCGGCGGGCCGTTCGCGTTGAAGCCGCCCTCGATGCGAAATCCGTTCGCGCTCGACCCCATGCATCGGACTGGTGCGTTCGATAACCACGAGCCTTCCGCCGGAAGTGGATGCGAAAGCGGAAGCGGGCGCCAGGATGGCGCAAGGCGCCGACCGGGAGACGAGGCCGGGTCGGCGCCGTGCGGGGCTCCTTCCGGATGGAGATTCGGAAGCGCGAACGGCGCGGGGCGAGACGGGAGCGCCGGTCGCTGCAACAGCTGCAAGGACGCGGGACGGCTCGGCGAGGCCGTCGGGTTGCCGGGGGCTTCCTGCCCCCGGCGCTCTTGCGGGATTCGCACAGGCGCATCGGCCGACCGGCGGCTTCGCGATGCGGGCAGCGATGCCGCGCTTTCGCCCGACGGCATTCAATCGATATAACCCTGGGGTAGAGCCATATCCGCAGGATTCGCGCCGGGCTGCGTTCGCAGCGCAACGAATCCGACAGGCCCGGAATCGTTGCGATTGCGCTGGAGCCAAGCCGGCAACATCCGGAACTGTGACGAAAATCAAAAAATACACAGCAAAAAGCCCGGCCGAAGCCGGGCTTTTCTGACTCTATGCGCTGCGATCGGAGACCGCAGCCGAACATCGGTGCGAGCTTTACAGCGGTTCGACCGCGTCGGCCTGCAGGCCCTTCTGGCCCTGGACGACGGTGAAGGAGACCTTCTGGCCTTCCTTCAGGCTCTTGAAGCCCTGGGATTGGATCGCGCGGAAATGCACGAAGACATCTTCGCCGTTTTCACGGCTGATGAAGCCAAAACCCTTGGCATCGTTGAACCACTTGACGGTTCCCGTTTCTTTGCCGGACATCGCTACTCTCTCCCTGGAACGTGATGTTGTTAACACGACCTTCGTCGCGTGCTGGTTGCAAGGAGGAAGCGAGGTGCAACGATGTAGCGGATCGATGGATCTACCGCATCGGGGCCACGATTCACGGTGACCCTTGGCAAACGCAGCGACCGCAACGTACCCCGACATGGGCCAAAATGCAAACAGCCCGGACAGCCTGTCCGGACAAGGGATTCGGCATGAATTTGGATACGTTTTATTACATTTTGGCCGGGGTGCTGGTCGTCGTCGGAATGGTCGGAACGGTGCTCCCCGCCCTGCCCGGCCTGCCCCTGGTATTCGCCGGGATGGTGCTCGCCTCCTGGGTGTCCGGATTCGAGAAAGTCGGCTGGGTGGTGCTGGTCATCCTCGGCGTGCTGACGGTGCTGTCGATGGGCGTGGATTTCGCGGCCACCGCGATGGGGGCCAAACGGGTCGGGGCCAGCAAGCTGGCGATCGTCGGCTCGATCATCGGCACCTTCGCCGGGCTGGCCTTCGGCCTGATCGGCGTGTTCATCGGCCCCTTCGTCGGCGCCCTCGCCGGCGAGCTGATCCACACCCGCCAGCTCAGCCAGGCGACCAAGGTCGGGGTCGGCACCTGGGTCGGCATCGTCGCCGGCACCGTGCTCAAGCTCGGCCTCGCCTTCGCGATGGTCGGCCTGTTCGCGTTCGCCTGGTTCTTCTGATCCTTTACTTCTGAGCCTGCGCGCGACCGCGTCGCAGCCCTCGCGCTGCGACGCGGTTCACGTCTCGTTCGCGTCCGAATGCAAGACTGCAACGGTTTTGTCGTTCGCGATCCATACGCCGTGAGTATCGCCATGCCCTTGCAACGCAGCTTGATCTACCTCGCGCTCGCCAGCGCTCCCGTGCTCGCCTTCGCCCAGACCGCGCCGCAAGCGGCGACCCCGCAAGCCTGCGTGGCGATCACCAGCAACGCCGATCGCCTGGCCTGCTACGACGCCGCGCTCGGCCGCCCCGCCGACGGCGCGCGCCAGGCCGATATCGCGGCCAAGGAAGCCAAGGCGATCCAGCAGAACCTCGCGGTCGGCGACGAAATCGCCGGCGAGCCCAAGCCGAGCGTCGGCGAACGCGCCAAGCGCGCCCTGTCGGGCAGCGTCTTCAGCCACGACGACCCGCTCGACAGCGCCATCGCCAACGCCGGCAAGGGCAGCCTGCTGGACAGCCGTTGGGAGCTGGCCAAGGACTCCAAGCTCGGCGTGTTCAACTTCCGCGCCTACAAACCGGTGTACCTGCTGCCGGTGTTCTGGAACGACGACCCGAACACGCTGCCGTCGTCGCCGAACCCGCGCAACAACGTGACCGAGCCGCAGTCGCTCAAGGACATCGAGGCCAAGTTCCAGATCAGCTTCAAGACCAAGGCGGTCGAGAACCTGTTCGGCGACAACGGCGACGTCTGGATGGGCTACACCCAGAGCTCGCGCTGGCAGGTCTATAACGGCGAGGACTCGCGACCGTTCCGCGAAACCAACTACGAGCCGGAAGTGCTGCTGGTGTTCCGCAACAACTACCGCATCGGCGGCTGGAACGGGCGCATGGCGGCGATCGGCATCAATCACCAGTCCAACGGCCGCGCCGATCCGTTCTCGCGCAGTTGGAACCGGGTGATCGCCAACGTCGGCCTGGACCGCGAGAACTGGGCGGTGATGCTGCGGCCGTGGTGGCGCTTGTCGGACGGCAACGACGACGACAATCCGGACATCGAGGATTACATCGGCCGCGGCGACCTCACCGTGGTGCATCGCCGCGGCGGCCACGAATTCTCGCTGATGGCGCGCCACTCGATGCGCGGCGGCGACCGCTCGCACGGCGCGTTGCAGTTCGACTGGGGCTTCCCGATCCACAACCAGTTGCGCGGCCATCTGCAGATCTTCGACGGCTACGGCGAGAGCATGATCGACTACAACCATCGCGCGACCTACATCGGGCTGGGTGTGTCGTTGTTGGAGTGGTACTGAGTTCGACCGCCTGCGCGCCCGTCGTGAGGGCGCCGCCTGGGCCTTGAACACAGCCGCCGCGATTCGCGTCGCGGCGGCAGGATCGCGGTCGCGGCTCGCGCCGCTCCTGTCCTCGAAGCACGGCGTGTTTACTGCACAACGACGGAGAACGCGATGAAGATGCGGCGCATCCTCTCGCTCGACGGCGGAGGCATACGCGGTCTGGTGAGTTGCCACTGGCTCGACGGCGTCGAGCGGACGCTGATCCAGTCCGGCAAGCCCGGCCTGCTCGAGAGTTTCGACCTGATCGCCGGCAGTTCCACCGGCGCGCTGGTCGCCTGCGGCCTCGCTCATGGGCTCAGCCCCGCGGCCATGGCCGAGCTGTATCGGGATCAACGCCATCTGATCTTTCCGGATCTGGCCGGGCGACTGTGGTCGCGTGCGGGACGCGTGTTCTACGCCGGTCTCTCGGCCCCGCGCTACGACGGCGTGGGTTTGGAGAAGGTACTCAAGAAGGTATTCGGCAGGACCACCCTCGGTCAGCTCAAGGCGCCGGTGCTGGTCACCAGCTACGACACGATTTCGCGCGCGCCGGTGATCTTCAAGAGCTTCGATGCTTGTCATCGCAAGCTGCCGGTGTGGGAGATCTGTCGCGCGTCTTCGGCCGCGCCGACCTATTTCCCGGCCCATCCGATGCACCTGCAGGGCAAGCTGCACGCGCTGATCGACGGCGGCGTGGTCGCCAACAATCCGACCGCCTGCGCCATCGCCGAGGCGATGCGCAAGGATGCCCAGGTCGACAACAGCCGCGACCTGGTGGTGCTGTCGGTCGGCACCGGCGAACGCACCCGCAGCATCGACCTGCACTCGGCCCGAGAATGGGGCGCGCTGGAATGGGCGGTGCCGATCATCGACGTCCTGTTCGACGGCAACACCGATTCGGTCGACTACATCGCCAGGCAGTTGGTCGGCGACGGCTATTACCGGATGCAGACCGAACTGCTGGTCGGCCTGGACGACCTCGACGACACCAGCGCCACCAACCTCGCCGCGCTGGAGATACTGTCGAACGAATATCTGCTTCGGCCGGCGACGAAGAAGATGTTGGCGCAGTTGGTTAAGAAGCTTTGAGGGGCGATCGCGTCGTCCCGTAACGTGGCGCCGTTGCTTGCGGATTCGCGGTCGCGGCTTGCGCCGCTCCTACCCTTGGAGCAGAAGCGACGGCGCCGTTGTTGCTGTGCGTCGCCCGGCACTCGCGAAGGCTAAAGAAGACCCGGAGGGCGGTGCGCAGGGACGCGCGCCGTTTTTCATCGGGACAGGGATGTCCCGTATGTAGATCCCCGCGTCGGCAGCGCTCGTGCGGACCTGTGATTCAAAAAAAGCATTTTTCTTCGGTGATTTTCTTTTGTTGCTTTAGACAAAAGAAAGTCAGCCGCCGCTTCAGCGACGGAAGCTTTTGGCGTTTGATCTAGATCTAGATCTTGCATGAGCGATACGCCGCAAACCCGCGGCAGCGTGGTCGCGGCTTGTGACCGAAGGAAATCCAGTAGGACGCCGCTCCTACCCCGGCGAACGAAAGCACGCTGCTTCGATGAGCGATATCGGCATTGTTGTGTCTGCGCGTCTCCTGGTCGCGGCTCACGCCGCTCCTACAGGGGGATACATGCGAACGAATGCATTCGAAGGTACGTATGCGACAACGCCCGACACTGGGCCGGGCGTTGCATGAGTTCACGACAGGAACGCTACGAACGAAACCGCGAAGGCTTACTCCACCACCACCGGAATCTTGCCAATCCGCGCCTGCCATTCCTTCGGGCCGGTCTTGTGCACCGACTCGCCGGCCGAATCGACCGCGACCGTCACCGGCATGTCCTGCACGGTGAACTCGTAGATCGCTTCCATGCCCAGGTCGGCGAAACCGACCACGCGCGAGGCCTTGATCGCTTTGGACACCAGATAGGCCGCGCCGCCGACCGCCATCAGATACACCGAGCGGTGCTTCTTGATCGACTCGATCGCGACCGGGCCGCGCTCGGCTTTGCCGACCATGCCGAGCAGGCCGGTCTGCGCCAGCACCTGTTCGGTGAACTTGTCCATGCGCGTGGCCGTGGTCGGGCCGGCCGGGCCGACGACCTCGTCGCGCACCGGGTCGACCGGGCCGACGTAATAGATGAAGCGGCCCTTGAAATCGACCGGCAGCGCCTCGCCCTTGTTGAGCATGTCGACCATGCGCTTGTGCGCGGCGTCGCGGCCGGTCAGCAGCTTGCCGTTGAGCAGCAACACTTCGCCGGGCTTCCAACTGGCGACCTCGTCGGCGGTGACCGTGTCGAGGTCGACACGACGGCCCTTGGACGAGTCGTAGGTCAGCTTCGGCCAGTCCTCCAGCGACGGCGGGTCGAGCGCGACCGGGCCGCTGCCGTCGAGGGTGAAATGCGCGTGGCGGGTCGCCGCGCAGTTCGGGATCATCGCCACCGGCAGGTTGGCGGCGTGGGTCGGATAATCCTTGACCTTGATGTCGAGCACCGTGGTCAGGCCGCCGAGGCCCTGCGCGCCGATGCCGAGCGCGTTGACCTTCTCGTACAGCTCCAGGCGCAGCTCTTCGGCACGGTTGCTGGCGCCGCGCGCCTGCAGATCGGTGATGTCGATCGGCTCCATCAGCGCTTCCTTGGCCAACAGCATCGCCTTCTCGGCGGTGCCGCCGATGCCGATGCCGAGCATGCCCGGCGGGCACCAGCCCGCGCCCATGGTCGGCACGGTCTTGAGCACCCAGTCGACGATCGAGTCGGACGGGTTGAGCATGGCGAACTTGGACTTGGCCTCGGAACCGCCGCCCTTCGCCGCGACGATCACCTCGACGGTGTTGCCCGGCACGACCTTGACGTTGACCACCGCCGGCGTGTTGTCCTTGGTGTTGCTGCGCTTGCCGGCCGGGTCGGCGAGCACGCTCGCACGCAGCTTGTTGTCAGGATGGTTGTAGGCGCGGCGCACGCCTTCGTTGACCATGTCCTCCACGCCCATGGTCGCACCGTCCCAGCGCACGTCCATGCCGATCTCGAGGAACACCGTGACGATGCCGGTGTCCTGGCAGATCGGCCGGTGGCCTTCGGCGCACATGCGCGAATTGATCAGGATCTGCGCGATCGCGTCCTTGGCCGCAGTGCTTTCCTCGCGCTCGTAGGCGGCGGCGAGGTTCTTGATGTAGTCGACCGGGTGGTAGTAGCTGATGTACTGGAGCGCATCGGCGACGGACTGGATCAGGTCGTCCTGGCGGATGACGACGGGTCCGCTCACGGCGGAAACGGCATGGGACTGGGAGGCGGTCACGGCGGGCGTAGGCTGGCGGTGGGGACCGCCATTCTACCCTTCCGGCCCGGCCGGGGCCCTTGCGCGGACGGGCCGGGCGCCGAGGACGCGGTAAAGCCGGCGTCTATCCTGAGCACCGTGATGCGGCAAAGCCAGCGTCCGCCCTAGCCGCCGGGACGCCGTAAAGCCGGCGTCCATCCTGGCCGCCTTGTGCGACTAAGCTGGCGGCTGTTCTGGCCGCCTCCCTGGTCCCTCGTGCCCCATTCGCCCCCGCAACCCTCGCCGGCACCGCAAGCGCCGGCCCACTTCAACCCGGCCCTGCTGATCATCGGCCTGGCGCTGTCCGGGCTCGGCGGCGTCAGCCCCTTGCTGCTGGTGCCGCGGTTCGAGTCGGTGTTCGCGGTCTTCGGCATGGATCTGCCGCTGCTCACCCAGACCTTGATCGACTATCCCTGGCTGCTGTGCCCGCTGCCGGTGCTGGTGTTGGCGCTGTGGATGCTGTGGCCGAAGCGGCGCCGCGATCTGGTCGCGTTGTTGTTCGGCGGCATCGCCGGCATCGGCGCCGGCGCGCTGGCGGTCATCGCGATGTATCTGCCGATCTTCAAGTTGGCGCAGACACTCTGAGCGAGCGCTCCGAGCGAGGCAGTGCGACCTGCTTCGCGGCTCCGCCACGCCGTCGCTGAAACCCACGCAGCCTCAGGCTACATTGAGCGTCTGCCTTCGCCCCTGGAGCCCTTGCCCGTGATCACCTGCTATCTGCGCTACGTCATCGACCCTTACCAACTGGCCGAGTTCGAGCACTACGGCAAGCTCTGGATTCCCCTGGTCGAAAAATTCGGCGGCCAGCACCACGGTTACTTCATGCCCTCCGAAGGCACCAACAACGTCGCCCTGGCGATGTTCTCGTTCCCCAGTCTGGCTGCGTACGAGGATTACCGCACGCGCTCCTTCGAGGATCCCGACTGCCAGGCCGCCTTCGCCTATGCGCAGGAGAAGCGCTTCATCGTCAGCTACGAACGCAGTTTCTTCCGGCCGGTGTTCAAACCGGACTGACCGCCGCCCATCGGGTCGCCGTGGCCCGACCGCCGACCAGACCCCAACTCTGCGCCCCGGTTCTTGGGCACAATCGCCGCATGAGCACATCCAGTGATGCGAGCCCGTCGCCCCGCCAGGCGCAGGCCGACGGCGGCAAGCCCAGTCTGCGCGAACGCTTCGACGCCTTGCGCAATCTGCGCCCCTTTCTCAAGCAGATCTGGGCGACCAGCCCGACGCTGACCCTGATCACCCTGGGCCTGCGCCTGGTCCGCGCTCTGTTGCCGGTGCTCACCCTGTACGTCGGCAAGCTGATCATCGACGAGGCGGTGCGCCTGGTCGCCGCCGACCCGGGCTTCGATTCGCTGTCCTCGGCCTGGGCCGGCGGCCAGTTGAACACCTTGCTGAGCCTGCTCGCGCTCGAGTTCGGCCTGGCCATCGGCTCCGACCTGCTCGGGCGCATCGTCGCCTACGGCGATGCGCTGCTGTCGGAGCTGTTCACCAACGCCACCAGCGTGCGTCTGATGGAGCACGCCGCCACCCTCGACCTCGAAGACTTCGAAGACCCCGACCTGCAGGACAAGCTCGATCGCGCGCGCCGCCAGACCATGGGCCGCATGAACCTGATGAGCCAGTTGTTCGGCCAGGTCCAGGACACCATCACGGTGGTGAGTTTCGCCATCGGCCTGTTGGTCTACGCGCCGTGGCTGATCCTGCTGCTCGCGGTGGCCCTGATTCCGGCCTTCATCGGCGAGGCGCATTTCAACGCCCTGGGTTATTCGCTCAACTTCGCCTGGACGCCTGAGCGGCGCCAGCTCGAATACGTGCGCCAGATGGGCGCCAGCGTCGAAACCGCCAAGGAAGTGAAGATCTTCAATCTTCATCGCTTCCTGATCGCGAAATACCGCGAGCTGGCCGGCAAGTTCTTCAAGGCCAACCGCGCCCTCGCCCGCCGCCGCGCGCTGTGGGGCACGGTGCTGGCCGGGCTCGGCACCCTGGGTTACTACATCGCCTACGGCTACATCGCCTGGCGCACGGTGCGCGGCGATTTCAGCATCGGCGACCTGACCTTCCTCGCCGGCAGTTTCCTGCGCCTGCGCCAGTTGCTGGAAGGGCTGTTGATCGGCTTCTCGCAAGTCGCCGGACAAGCCCTGTACCTGGAAGACCTGTTCTCGTTCTTCGAGATCAAGCCGGAGATCGTCTCGCCGGCCGACCCGCTCGCGATCCCGAAACCGATCCGCCAGGGCTTCGTGTTCGAAAACGTCGGCTTTCGTTATCCCGACGCCGAGCAGTGGGCGCTGCGCGGGCTCGACTTCGAACTGCACGCCGGCGAAGTGTTGGCCCTGGTCGGCGAGAACGGCGCCGGCAAGACCACCCTCGTGAAATTGCTCGCGCGCCTGTACGACCCCGACGAAGGCCGCATCCTGCTCGACGGCCGCGACCTGCGCGACTACGACCTCGACGATCTGCGCGCCAACACCGGGGTGATCTTCCAGGACTTCGTCCGTTATCACCTGACCGCCGGCGAGAACATCAGCGTCGGCCAGATCGATGCGATGGGCGACGCCGCGCGCATCCGCGAAGCGGCGCGACGCGGCATGGCCGACGAAGTCATCGAGAACCTGCCGCGCGGCTACGACCAGTTGATCGGCCGCCGCTTCAAGACCGGCGTCGACCTGTCCGGTGGGCAATGGCAGAAGATCGCGATCGCGCGCGCCTACATGCGCGACGCGCAGGTGATGATCCTCGACGAACCGACCGCGGCCCTGGATGCGCGCTCGGAGTTCGAGGTGTTCCAGCGCTTCAAGGAACTGTCGGCGGAAAAGACCGCGGTACTGATCTCCCACCGCTTCTCGAGCGTACGCATGGCCGACCGCATCCTGGTGCTGGCCGAGGGCCGCCTGGAAGCCAGCGGCACCCATGTCGAACTGCTCGCCCAGGGCGGACGCTACGCCGAGCTGTTCGAGCTGCAAGCCGCCGGCTATCGCTGAGCCGGCAGCGGATACCCGCCGGGCGGAACTGTACCGGCGCCTCGTTGTCCCAGTGCGCAGCGGCGGCTATGGTGACTGCGCCGTTGCCGAGCGCACGCCGCTCGCGACCTCACGATCCAGGAGCGCACATGACCCCGATTTTTCATCGCAGCGTCCTTTCCCTCGCCCTGCTGCTGAGCCTGGCGGCCTGCCAGCGCAACCAGGAGGCCGAAGCGGCGACCGCCAAGGCGGCGCCGGCACAACAAGCCACCCATCAGGTCAAGAGCGAACTCGGCGAGGTACGCGTCACCGAGATCGCCTCCGGGCTCGAACACCCCTGGGCCGTCGCGCTGTTGCCCGACGGCGGCTTCCTGGTCACCGAACGCCCCGGCCGTCTGCGCCGAATCGCCGCCGACGGTGCGATCTCGGCGCCGATCGCGGGCGTGCCGGCGGTCTGGGCCGAAGGCCAGGGCGGCCTGCTCGATGTCGTGCTGTCGCCCGACTTCGCCAGCAGCCAGCGCATCTACCTCAGCTACGCCGAGCCCGGCGACAACGGCAGCGCCGGCACCGCGGTGGCCTCGGCGACGCTCGGCGAGGCGGCCTTGGCCGACGTCAAGGTGATCTACCAACAGCAGCCCAAGCTGGTCGGCCCGAATCACTTCGGCTCGCGCCTGGCCTTCGACAAACAAGGCCACATCTTCATCACCCAGGGCGAGCGCCAACAGCGCATGGCCTCGCAGGAACTCGACAAACTGCAAGGCAAATTGGTGCGCCTGAACCTCGACGGCAGCGTGCCCGAGGACAACCCCTTCGTCGGCCGCAAGGACGCGCGCCCGGAGATCTGGAGCTATGGCCACCGCAACATGCAGTCGTTGGCCGTCGACCCGCGCACCGGCACCGTCTGGGAAGCCGAACACGGCCCGCGCGGCGGCGACGAGATCAACCTGCCGCAGCCCGGCAAAAATTATGGCTGGCCGCTGATCACCCACGGCATCGACTACAGCGGGCTGAAGATTTCCGAGGCCGAAGGCAAAGAGAAACCGGGTCTGGAATCGCCCTACCACGTCTGGGAAAAATCCCCGGCCCTGTCGGGCATGGCCTTCTACACCGGCCACAGCGGCTCGCCGTGGAACGACAGCCTGTTCCTCGGCGCCCTCGCCGACGGCAGCCTGATCCGTCTGAGCCTGGACGGCGACAAGATCGTCAAGGAAGAACGTCTGCTCAAGGAACTCGACTGGCGCATCCGCGATGTGCGGGTGTCGGCGGATGGGAAGGTGTATGTGTTGACCGACGAGAACGAGGGCAAGTTGTTGCGGTTGGAGCCGCCGGTCAAGAAGTGATCGGTGGCTGACGCCGGTTGCCGTTGCCGTTGCCGTTGCCTTTGCCTTTGCCTTTGCCTTTGCCGTGAAACCTTGGCGCAGTAGCTATCTCGCGAGAACACCTGGAGACCCGGAGGGCGCCGCACAGGACGTGCGGCGTTTTCCGATAAGACAGGGACGTCTTATCGGAAAATCCCGGCGCGGGCATCGCACTCGTGGCCTGTGCCCTTGCAAGGAGAGCCCTTTTCTTTGGTTACATTTCTTTTGGGCTTAGCAAAAGAAAGTAACCCGACCGCGTAGCGGACGGAAGCTCTGCTCTTTCTTGAAGGGTTGTGCCGGAGGCCGGCAGAGCGTGGTCGCAACTTACGTCGCTCCTACAGGGGTACTTCGCACTTGCCTGTGGCTTTAATGGAAGCAAGACCAAACGATAAAAGCTTCCGCCACTAAAGCGGCGGGTAACTTTCTTTTGTCTAAAGCAACAAAAGAAAGTCACCAAAGAAAAATGCTTTTGCTTTGAATCACAGGCCCGCACGAGCGATGCATCCGCGGGGATTTTTCATACGGGACATCCCTGTCCCGATGAAAAACGGCGCGCATCCATGCGGGCCGCCCTCAGGGTCTTCGATTGCCTTCGCAAGGTCGATACGACGCACAGCAACAGCAACAGCAACAGCAACATCTTTACGGCAACCGCAACGGCAGCCAAAGGCAAAGGCAAAGACTGAGCGGCAGCTCCGCCGCTTCCGTCAACGACACCCTCAACTTGTCCCATAAAAAAAGCCGCCCCCTTTCTCAAGGAGGCGGCTTTCGGTTGTCACCAAAGACAAAAACCCCGGGAAATCAGGACTTCTGCTTCGCCCTCGCGAACGCATCCGCCAGGGCGCCGCCCATCGGTGCGGCGGCCTTCGGGGCGAACGAGCCACCGCGCGCGGGGGGCGCATCGCGACGGCCGCCGCGCTGGTCGTTGCCGCGCCCGCCATTGCGGTCGTTGCGGTCGCCACGCTCGTTGCGCTCGGCGCCCGCACCCGGCGGACGCGGCGCCGGCACGGCGTCGTCGAGACGGCGGGTCAGGGCGATGCGCTTGCGCGGGATGTCGACTTCGAGCACCCGCACTTTGACCACGTCGCCGGCCTTGACCACTTCGCGCGGGTCCTTGACGTATTTGTCCGACAGCGCCGAGATGTGGATCAGGCCGTCCTGGTGCACGCCGATGTCGACGAAGGCGCCGAACGCGGCGACGTTGCTGATCACGCCTTCGAGGATCATGCCGACCTGCAGGTCCTTGAGGTCCTCAACGCCGTCGGCGAAACGCGCGGCCTTGAACTCGGGACGCGGGTCGCGGCCGGGCTTTTCCATTTCCTTGAGGATGTCGCGCACGGTCGGCACGCCGAACTTCTCGTCGGTGAACGCTTCCGGTTTCAGGCCGCGCACGAACTGCGGGTCGGCGAGCAACTGCTTCACCTCGCGCCCGCATTGCTGGACGATGCGTTCGACCACCGGATACGCCTCGGGGTGCACCGACGAGGCGTCGAGCGGCTGCTCGCCACCGACGATGCGCAGGAAGCCCGCGCATTGCTCGAAGGTCTTGTCGCCCAGACGCGGCACCTTGAGCAGGGCCTTGCGCGAGGCGAACGGGCCGTTTTCGTCGCGATGGCGGACGATGTTCTCGGCCACCGTGCTCGACAGGCCCGAAACGCGCGCCAGCAAGGCCGCCGAGGCAGTGTTGACGTACACGCCGACCGCGTTGACGCAGTCCTCGACGCGGGCGTCGAGCGCGCGCGCCAGGCGGTACTGGTCGACGTCGTGCTGGTACTGGCCGACGCCGATCGCCTTGGGCTCGATCTTGACCAGTTCGGCCAGCGGGTCCTGCAGGCGCCGCGCGATCGAGACCGCGCCGCGGATGCTGACGTCGAGATCGGGGAATTCCTTGGAAGCGAATTCGGAGGCCGAGTACACCGAGGCGCCGGCCTCGCTGACCACGGCCTTGGTCAACTTGGCTTCCGGCACCAGTTTGATCAGGTCGGCGGCCAGTTTGTCGGTTTCGCGCGAAGCGGTGCCGTTGCCGATCGCGATCAATTCGACGCCGTGCTTGATGCACAGCGCGCGCAGTGTGTGCAGGGACTGGTCCCATTGCTTGCGCGGCTCGTGCGGGTAGATGGTGTCGTGGGCGACGAACTTGCCGGTGGCATCGACCACCGCCACCTTGACCCCGGTGCGCAGGCCCGGGTCGAGGCCGAGCACGGCGCGCGGACCGGCCGGCGCGGCCAGCAACAGGTCCTTGAGGTTGTCGCCGAACACGTCGATGGCTTCGGCCTCGGCCTTCTCGCGAGCCTGGCCGAACAGGTCGAGCAACAGGTGCAGGTGCAGCTTGGCGCGCCAGGTCAGGCGGCAGGCATCGAGCAACCAGCGGTCGGCGGCGCGGCCCTGGTCGGAGATGCCGGCGTTGAGCGCGACCCGGCCTTCGCCGTAGGCGTGGCCGGCCTCGGCATCGGCGCCGGGCTCGAGTTCGAGGAACAGCACTTCTTCGCGACGGGCGCGGAATAAGGCCAGCAGGCGGTGCGAGGGAATCTTCGCCAGCGATTCGGCGTGGTCGAAGTAGTCGCGGTACTTGGCGCCTTCGGCCTCCTTGCCTTCAGCGACGCGGGCGCGGATCACGCCGACCTCGCTGAGCCAGGTGCGCAGTTCGCCGACCAGCCGGGCGTCTTCGCCCCAACGCTCCATCAGGATCGCGCGTGCGCCGTCGAGCGCGGCCTTGACGTCGGCGACTTGCTTTTCCTCGCTGACGAAGCCGGCGGCGAAGGCTTCCGGGCTCAGGGTCGGGTCGGCCAGCAGACCGTCGGCCAGCGGCTCCAGGCCGGCTTCGCGGGCGATCTGGGCCTTGGTGCGGCGCTTGGGCTTGTACGGCAGGTACAAGTCTTCCAGGCGCGCCTTGCTGTCGGCCGCTTCGATATCGCCGCGCAACTCGTCGGTCAGCTTGCCTTGCTCGGCGATGCTTTCGAGCACCGCGGCGCGGCGGTCTTCGAGCTCGCGCAGATAGCGCAGGCGCGATTCCAGGTCGCGCAGTTGGATGTCGTCGAGGCCGCCGGTCACTTCCTTGCGGTAGCGGGCGATGAAGGGCACGGTCGCGCCTTCGTCGAGCAAAGCGATGGCGGACAGGGCCTGGGCGGTCTGGGCGCCGATCTCGACGGCGATGAGTTTGGCGATCTTGTTTGCGATCAGCGCGGACTGCGTGTTCTGGTCTTGCATCGTTTCCAATCGATTAGCCCCGCTGGCGGGGGACCGGGCGATTGTCGCAATGCCGGCGTGAAGGCGAAACCCATTGACAGGACTGGGTTTTTGGGGCGGGCGGATGAGAAAACGAGCGAAGAGGAGTGAGAAGCGAGCGGGAGCGAGGCGGTATCGGCTTTGCTCGCTCCTCACTCCTCTCCACTCACTCCTCTCTTTAAGAACCGTTCTCATCGCTCGGGTACAATGAGCGCCCCGCTACACCCGAATCGATCCTCGCATGTCCTCCGCTTTTGGCACCGAGACGGTGCTGGACGTCCGTCACTGGACGGACGACTACTTCAGCTTCACCACCACCCGCGACGACGGCTTCCGCTTCGAGAACGGCCAGTTCGTGATGATCGGACTGCAGGTCGAGCAGGCGGACGGCTCGCACAAGCCGCTGCTGCGCGCCTATTCGATCGCCAGCGCCAACTGGGAAGAGCAGCTCGAGTTCTTCAGCATCAAGGTGCCGAACGGCCCGCTGACCTCGCGCCTGAAGTCGATCCAGCCGGGCGACAGCGTGCTGATCGGGCGCAAGCCCACCGGCACCCTGCTGATCCACGACCTGCATCCGGGCCGCAACCTGTACCTGCTCGGCACCGGCACCGGCCTGGCGCCTTGGCTGTCGGTGATCAAGGACCCGGAGACCTACGAGCGCTTCGACAAGGTGGTGCTCTGCCACGGCGTGCGCAACGAGAAAGACCTGGCCTACCGCGACTACATCGTCAACGAGCTGCCGCACCACGAGTTCCTCGGCGAGCAGATCGCCGCCAAGCTCAAGTACTGCCCGGCCGTGACCCGCGAGCCGTTCGAGTACGCCGGCCGCGACCAGCGCGGCCGCCTGACCGAGATGATGGAAAGCGGCCGGATGATGGACCTGCTCGGCATCGAGCCGCTCGACCCCGAGCACGACCGCGCGATGATCTGCGGCAGCCCGCAGGTGCTGGCCGATTTCCGCGGCGTGCTCGACCAGCGCGGCTTCACCGCCTCGCCGCGCATCGGCACGCCGGGCCAGTACGTGTTCGAGCGCGCCTTCGTCGAGAAGTAAGCCCGCCCGGGCCGGCGCGGCGCCCCACCCCGACACCGCGCGCCACTCAGGCCGCGCGCCGCTCCTGGCGCAGGGCGCCGCGGTAACGCCGGCTGCACGGGATGCGGGTGCCGTCGCTCATGGTGATGCGCGCATCGCCGCTTTCCAGCGGCTCGATCTCGCCGACGCAATCCAGGTTGACCATATAGCTGCGGTGCACGCGCACGAAGCGGGCCGGATCGAGCTGAGTCTCGATGCCGGCCATGGTCGTGCGCAGCGGATAGTCGCGGCCGCGCAGATGCAGGTTGACGTAGTTGGACGAGGCCTGCAGCCACTCGACCTCGGCCGCGGCGATCAGGAACTCCTTGCCGAGCTTGCGTACCAGGAAGCGCTCCGGCCGTTCCGGAACGACCGGCTCGGGCACGTCGTCGGCGACGGTCAAGACGCTGGCTTCGCCCTGCCAACGGCGCAGCAGCAGGCGATAGGCCTCGATCCACAGCACCATATAGGCGTAGGACCGCACGTCCTTGAGGTATTCGTAGACGTATTCGGTCGCCCAGGGGCTGAAGTCGTAGCTTTCGCCTAGGCCGGCATAGACCGCCTTGCGGATCGCCACCATGCCGGTCACGTGCGCGACCGACCAGGCCACGCTGCCGAGCAGGTGCAGGGACAGGGCGCGGCGCCAGGTATCGACATGGAACGGGACCCGGCGCGTGTACCAGACCAGGGCCGGCACCAGCGCCAGCGCGACCAGGCAACTGCTGCCCTCCCACACCGGCGGCGCCCAATTCGGGATGTCGAGGCCGGCACGACGGATGTCCATCAAGGTGGTCAGGCTGCCGGCGACCGCATTGACCCCGAACAGGATCACCCAGCCCAGGATCTCGGCGGTGCGGCGCCAGGGTTGGTAGCGGTCCCAGGCGCTGGGCGGGACGGCCGGATGGGTGGGAGGAAGGGCGGCGGCGCTGGCGGCCGCGGGGATCGGGGACACATCGTCGTTCATGCGCGCATTCTCGCCCGGCGACCGTCGAACGCGACGACCGGTCGTCCCCCGGGGACCGCGATTCGTCCCCATGAACCGCCATCGGTCACCCCGGCATCGTTCGCGAACGCCCGTCGCCACAGGCTGGCGGCTCCGCCACTGCCGTGACCGCCCATGCAACGCCGATACGACATCGACGCCCTGCGCGCCCTCGCCTTCGCCCTGCTGATCCTCTATCACTGGGCCATGCTCTACGTCGCCGACTGGGGCTGGCACCTCAAAAGCACGCACCTGTCGGAGACCCTGCAGTTACCGATGCTGTTCGTGAACCGCTGGCGCATGGACCTGATCTTCCTGATCTCCGGCCTGTCGGTGCACTTTCTGTTGCGCGGCAGTTCGCTCGGCCGCTTCGTCGCCCAACGCAGCTGGCGGCTGTTGCTGCCGCTGACCTTCGGCTGCCTGGTGGTCGTGCCGATCCAGCCCTACGCCCAGGGCGTGGCGAACGGCCTGGTCGAGCCGGGCTTCGTCGACTTCCTGTTGCGCTACTACCGCTTCCAGCCCTGGCCGGCGGAGGCCTTCGACGGCTGGGAGTACGGCTTCACCTGGAACCATCTGTGGTACCTGGCCTACCTGTGGGTCTACACCCTGGTCTTCGTGGCCGTGTTGCCGTTGTTCCGCAACGGCGTCGGCCGCCGCGCGCATGCCGCGTTGCGCGGTTGGAAATTGGTCGTGTTGCCGGCGCTGCCGCTGGCGCTCGGCTCGATCCTGTTGCAGCCGCATTTCGAGGAAACCGGCGACCTGATCCACGACTGGTACCGCCACGCGATCTATTTCAGCGTGTTCCTCTACGGCTACTGGCTCGGCAATGAGGCCGGCCTGTGGCAGGAACTGCTGCGCCTTCGCCGCCGCACCCTGGCCTGGGCACTGGCGCTGTTCGCGGCCTATCTGGCGATGATCCGGCTGCTGCCCGAGGACGTGCCCGACAGTATGCAATACGCGATCTGGACCGTGCGCAGCCTGTACATCTGGGCGGCGATCTGCACGATCCTCGGCTGGTCGCACCATCTGCTCAACCGCCCGTTCCGCTGGCTGCCCTGGGCCACTGAAGCGGTCTACCCCTGGTACGTGCTGCATCAGAGCCTGACCGTACTGATCGCGTATTGGGTGCTGCCGCTCAAGTTCGGCGCGGTCGTCGAGCCGGCCATCGTTCTGCTCGGCACCGTGCTCGGTTGCTGGGCGCTGCACGAAGCGATCCGGCGGGTACCGTGGCTGCGGCCTTGCTTCGGTTTGAAGGCGAAGCGCGGTGGCCGAATGCAGGTGGCGGCATCGGCCGACGGTCTTTCGCGGCCGGCGGTGGAGGCCGCCTGATCGCGAAGTTTCGATACGACGCGACGGCGTCTGGGTAGGAGCGGCGCAAGCCGCGACCACGTAGCTTCGGCTGCCGACGCGGTCGCGGCTTGCGCCGCTCCTACCCTGGGGAGCGTTCGCTCAGGCCAGCGCTTTCTCGATGTCGGCGGCGATCGATTCGGGCTTGTCGGTCGGCGCATAGCGCTTGATGACGCTGCCGTCGCGGCCGACCAGGAACTTGGTGAAATTCCACTTGATCGCGTCGATGCCGAGGAAGCCGCCCTTCTCGTCCTTGAGCCACTTCCACAAGGGATGCGCCTGGTCGCCGTTGACGTCGATCTTGGCGTACAGGGGAAAGCTCACCTCGTAGGTCAGCGAGCAGAATTCCTTGATCTCGGCCTCGTCGCCGGGTTCCTGGTGGCCGAACTGGTCGCAGGGGAACCCCAGCACTTCGAAACCGCGCGCGGCATAGTCGCGCTCGAGTTTTTCCAGGCCGGTGTACTGCGGGGTGAACCCGCATTTCGAGGCGACGTTGACGATCAGCAGCACCTTGCCGCGATAGCGATCGAGCGACTGGTTCTGACCGTCGATGTCGACGGCGGAGAAATCGTAGGCGGTGGTCATCGCGGGGACTCCCTGGGGACTGGAGGCACCATAACGCTTCGCGGTGGCGGTGTCTGGGGGCTGGATACGGCTTTGAGGTTGCAGCTGCATCCAGTTCGCTGTTGCCGTCATCCCCGCGAAGGCCGGTTCCAGGGCTTTACCGCGGCCTCACTCTGAAGTCTCTGGGTCCCCGCCTGCGCAGAGACGACGAGCACGGCGTCGAGCCTCCAGGCAGCAGCGTTTCGCTCTTGCCGTCATTCCCGCGAAGGCGGGGATCCAGGGCTTTACCGCGGCCTCACTCTGAAGTCTCTGGGTCCCCGCCTGCGCGGGGACGACGAGCACGGCGTCGAGCCTCCAGGCAGCAGCGTTTCGCTGTTGCCGTCATCCCCGCGAAGGCGGGGATCCAGGGCTTTATCGCGACCTCACTCTGAAGTCTCTGGGTCCCCGCCTGCGCAGAGACGACGAGCACGGCGTCGAGCCTCCAGGCAGCAGCGTTTCGCTCTTGCCGTCATCCCCGCGAAGGCGGGGATCCAGGGCTTTAACGCGACCGCACTGTGAAGTCTCTGGATCCCCGCCTTCGCGGGGATGACGAGCTTGGAGTTGAAGCTACATGCAGCAGCGTTTCGCTACAGCGCCCTGGCGTTCATGGACGCGCGAGCCAGTGGCTCGCAAGCGCATCCACTCACCCCACAAAAACGAACGGCCCGCACAAGGCGGGCCGTTCGAAGTATCGCGATGCAGGCTCGGATCAGAACGAAGCCTTGAACTCCGCACCGACGATGCGCGGGTCGTTGACGAAACCGACCAGGTTGTTGAAGTCGATGCCGCCGACTGCACGCTTTTCGTTGAGGATGTTGCGGCCGTACAGGGCCACGTCGTAACGGCCGTTGTCCCACTGGTAGCCGATGCGCAGGCCGCCTTCGAGCAGGTCCTTGCCGCGGAACTCGCGGGCTTCGTACAGGAAGAAGTTCACTTCGCTGCGGTAGGCCCAGTCGGTGTAGACGTAGAACTCGTTGCCGTTGGCGAGCGGCAGGCTGTAGCGTGCGGTGACGTTGTAGACCCACTTCGGCGCCTGCGGCAGCGGGTTGCCGTCGATCGCCGCGAGGGTCTGGCCGTTGCGCACCACGGTCGGGTCGGTGACGGTGCAGCCGCCGCCGCAGGGAGCCACGAACAGGTTGCTGTCCTGGATCTCGGTGTCGTTGTAGCTCGCGCCGAAGGTGACCATCAGGTTGTCGGTGACGTAGGCGTCGAGGTCGACTTCCACGCCCTGGCCGAGGGTCTTGTCGGCATTGACCAGGATGGTCTGGTTGAGCGCGCCGCCGACGGCATTGAGCTGCTGGTTGTCGACGGTGTAGCGGAACAGAGCCACGCCGAGACGTGCGCGCTTGTCCCACAGGTCGGCCTTGAGGCCGGCTTCGTACGAGATCACCTTCTCGGCGTCGGCGACCGACGGCTGCGGCGGCGTCTGGAACAGCAGGCGGCCCTGGATGCTGGGCGCGCGGAAGCCCTTGGCGATGCGCGCGTACAGATTGATGTCCGGGGTGGCCTGGAACACGCCGCTGATGTCCCAGCTGACGTCGTCGACGTCGGTGCGGACCTTGAACGGGCCCGACACCGGCGCACCGAACGGCGCGCTCTGCAGCACGCTGGCGCTGAAGTCCTTCTTGTCCTGGGTGTAGCGCAGGCCGCCGCGCAGCTTGAAGCGCTCGGTCACGTCGTATTCGAGCGAGCCGAACGCAGCCCAGGCCTTGTTACGCTGCTTCTGCTGCGCATGACCGGCCTGCACGCCGCCGGCGAGGCTGTCGTAGTTGAGGCTGTCGACGGTGATGTCTTCGTCGAAATAGAACAAACCGGCCTGCCAGTTGAGCGGGCCCGCATAGCTCGATTCGATGCGGAATTCCTGGGTCCACTGGCGGTGGTCCGGCAGGCCGTCGGCCGACTCGGCGGCGAACGGAATGCCGACCGGGGTGCTGCCGCCCGGCAGGAACATCGCGCCGACGCCGCCGTCGATGTCGCCGCGGCTCAGCGAGTCGGCGGTTTCGTAACCGGTGATCGAGTACAGCGTCAGGTCGTTCGGCAGCTCCCAGCTCAGGCGCGCGCTGGCGCCGTAGCTGTCGAGTTCCTGCGAGTTGCGGCCGTCGATGCCGACCTCGTCGATGTCGAAACCGTCGGCGAAATCGTTCGTCCCCTTCTTGAACAGCATGGCGCGGAACAGACGCGCGGTGCCGTTGAGGTGGCGCGAGTGGACGTTGAACAAGGCGTTGAAGGTGTCGCTGCCGTCGTACTGCAGTTGCAGGCGCACCGCGGATTCGTCGTAGCCTTCGAGTTCGCCGTTGCTGCGCGCGTTCGGATTGGTGTTGGTGACCCAATCGTCGCGGCGCTGGTACATCGCCGAAGCGCGGGCCGACCAGTTGGCGCTCAGCGGGCCGCTGATCGCGCCTTCGAAATTGGTGGTGCCGTAGGTGCCGTAGGAGACCTGGCCGTAGCCTTCGAGCTCGCGGGTCGGCTTGGCCGACTCGAACTTGACCACACCGGCCGGGGTGTTGCGGCCGAACAGCGTGCCCTGCGGGCCGCGCAGCAGTTCGACGTTCTCCAGGTCGAACACCGGGAAGCCCTTCAGCAGCGGGTTCTCCAGGACGATGTCGTCATAGACCAGCGAGACCGGCTGCGAGGCGTTGAGGTCGAAATCGGTATTGCCCAGGCCGCGGATGTAGAAACGCGGGAAGGCGCGGCCGAACGAGGACTCGATGTTGAGGCTGGGCAGGCGGCCGGACAGGAAGCGGATATCGCCGCCGCCGGAACCGAGCACATGCAGCTTCTCGCGGTCGACCGTGGTCAGCGCGACCGGGACGTCCTTGGCGCGTTCGACCTTGCGCTGGGCGGTGACCATCAGCGCGTCGAGGGTCTTGGCCTCGCCTTCGGCCGGTGCGGCCGCGGCGGGCGCTGGCTCCTGGGCGAAAGCGGCGGCGGAAGCGAGGGTCAGGCCGATAGCGACGGCCAGGGCGTGACTACGGGGCGCAGGGCTGCGAAGAGCACGCAAGTGCTGGAACATGGTCGGGTTTCTCGATGGACGCGGCGCGTGGGGCGCCAGTTCGTGGGAAACCGCCGCCGCCGTGCTCCCTCGGGCACGCGCGTACGGCGATGGGCGATCGGACCGTCCCTTGACGGCCGTGACGCGGACTGCCCGCGCCGGTGGCGGCTCATTGACCGGCGAATGTTACCAAACCATTAAAGAGCCCGTGCTCGAATGGGCTTTCTGGCGGATCGGCGGGCGGCGTGGCTACCGAACCCGCCGAACCACTGCCCCCTTTGGCAGGGGGGCGACGTCCAGCACCTTGAGCCGAAGAACAGGCGCCTGCGGCGCGGGAATTTGCGGTTGCGGCAGGCTCTCGCGAGCAAAGCAAATCCCCCCCTGCCCCCCTTTTCCAAAGGGGGGAACAGCTCGGGGAGCGAGTGGCCGACGCGAATCGCCAGCGACGCGGAGCGCCGCTGCCGAAGCCGCCGAACCATCGCCCCCTTTGGCAAAGGGGGCCAGCGCCCGACGCATCGGGCCGCAGGCCGCGGCCTGCGGCGCGGGGGATTTGCTGTTGCGGCGTGGCCGGGCTCTCGCGAGCAGGGCAAATCCCCCTGCCCCCCTTCTCCAAAGGGGGGAACGGTTCGGGCGGTTTTGCGAACCGCTCGGCGGGTTCGCTTCGGCTTACTTCGCCGCGGCCACCTTGGCCGGTGCGGCGAAGGGCTTCACGCCCAGGGCGTCGTAGACCTCGCTCGGGTAGTAAGCGGTGTCGCCCTGCAGCACCAACGAGACCTTGCGGATGTCGGCGATGTCGCGGGTCGGGTCGCCGTCGATCAGGATCAGGTCGGCGCGCTTGCCGGCCGTTACCGAGCCGCGGTCGTCGAGCACCCGCGCGACCTTGGCGGCGTTCCAGGTCGCGACCTGCAGGGCCTGCGACGGGGTCAGTCCGGCGCGCACGTACAGGGCCAGCTCGTGCTGCAGGGTGAAGCCGGGCACCTCGTCGGTGCCGGCCAGCAGCGGCACGCCGGCCTTGTAGGCGCGGCCGACGAACTCGACCGCCTTGGCGTAGGACTTGTTGTAGCGCGCCGCGGTCGCGTCGTCGGGGATGTTCATCTCGGCCGAACGACGGCCGCGCTGCACGTCCGGCGGCAGGTGGTCGGCGATGCCCTCGACGATCGGCGACAACTCGCCGTCGCGCTGATGCAGGAACTCGAAGGTCGCCAGGGTCGGGTCGATCGCGATCTGCTTCTTCGCCAGGGTCGCGATGAAGTCCTGCACCGGCTTGGAATCCAGGTCGAGGTCGGCGGCCTTGTCGGCGACCAGGTAGAAGCGCTGCAGGGTGCGGGTGTCGGTCTTGTCGTCGACGAAGAAATTCAGCAGCAGTTGGTTGATGTGCTGCACTTCGTCGTAACCCTGGTCGACCACGTCCTGGGCGCGCATGAACGCCGGCACGTGGCCGCTGACGCGCAGGCCCTTGCTGTGCGCATAGGTCGCGGTCTCGCGCAGCAGCTCCTTCGGGAAGGAGTTATAGATCTTCACCTGCGGATAGCCGTTGGCGGCGTACCAGTCGACCGCCGACTTGGCCCCGGCGATGTCCTTGATGACGAAACCGTTGCGCGCGGAGAAATTGCTCTCGCCCTCGATGAAGCCGGCCGGCACCACGTTCGGCGACAACAGCGTGCCGGCCTTGATCTCGCCGATCATCTGCTGCAGGGTCGCGTTGTCGTTGCCCATGTCGCGCACGGTGGTGACGCCCGCGGCGATGTTGAGGCCACCGTCCCAGCGCGACAGGTGGCCGTGCATGTCGAACAGGCCCGGCATCAGCACGCGGCCGCCGCCGTCGACGCTGCGGTCGTACTTCAGCGACGCCGCGGCCTTGCCGACCGAGACGATCTTGCCGTCGGCGACGACCACGTCGGTGGCCTCGCCGAGCTGGGCCTTCTCGCTATCGAACACGCGTACGTCGCGCAGCAGGGTGGTGCCGGCGAAGCGGTGGCCGAGCTTCTGCCGCAAATCCACCAACAGCTTGCCTTCGGCGGCCTTCTGGCGGGTCTCCAGGGCCGCGGCGTTGCCCTGCCAGCCTTCCTCGATCAGCTGCAGATAGCCGGGATAGATGAAGGCGAACAAGCGCGGTTCCGCGCCGGTGGTGGCCCAGGCGAAGTTCGGGGTGAAGCCCTGCCCGGTCATCGCCAGCAGCTGCACCTTCTCGGTCTTGCCGTCGCGAGTGACTTCGGCCTCGTCGATCTTGCGCGCGCTCAGGCTGCCGTTGGGCAGCAGCGGCAGCTTGCCGTCGCTGCGCTTGGCCAGGGCGTTGAGGACCACCGAGAAGCCCGCCGGGGTGCCGCCGAGCGGTGCGTACAGACCGGGACCGGCTACGGTCGCCTCGCCCGAATCGGACAGCGACTTCCACACCGCCTTGTCGCCCTCGCGGCGGAAGCTCTCGTCGACTTTCGCGCCGAAGGTCGAGGTGCCCTGGACCTGATAGGTCTGGTAGGTGCCGTCCTTCGCCAGCGTGTAGGTTTCCTTGAGCTCGGGGCCGCGGCCGTTGTCCTTGAAGATGAAATCGACCGTGACGGTGCCGTCGTCGGCCCGGGTCACGACCTGCTGGCCGGCCTGCTTGCCGCCGTCGACCAGGGCCAGGTAGCGCGTGGTCTCGGCCGCGAAGGCGCTGGAAGCGAAGCCCGAGGCTAGGCAGACCGCAAGGGCCAGGCGGGCGACGGAGGGCAGGCGCGGCGCGCGCAGGGTCGAACGGGACATCGGCAGTTGAGGCATCGGATCGTGCTCCGGAAGAAACAGCATGGAATAGGCAGAAACCTGGAATGCAAAAGCTTTCACTAGCGTGCGAACGCTTCAGTCGTGATGCGTGACCATCAGGACGTAACCGTCCGGGTCTGTGACCCGGAACTCGCCCTTGGGGCGGTAGAACGGATAGGCCATGGCGCCGGCGTCGACACCGGCGGCGAGCACGCGCTCGCGCATCGCCGCGACGTCGTCGCAATACACGTAGAACAGCACCGCCTGAACGGTGTCGTCGACCGGCCCGTCGGCCAGCACCAGCATCAGCTCGGCGCCGCCGGGGCTCTGCAGCGAGACCCAGACCGGATCGTCGCCGCAGGAGGGCTCGTAGTGGGCGTTGCCGATCGCGAAGCCGAAGGTGGCGTAGAAGGCTACCGCGCGCGGCACCTGGGCGACGTGCAGCATCGGCACGAAACGCTGTGCGCTCGGCGCCGTCATGGGGCCTGTCCTGGCGCCCGTCGTGTGTGCCGGCTGCCCTGCGCCATCGCCCGCTCCCTGATGAACTGGGCCGGAGTGTAAACCGGCCGCCGCCGGCGAACCTGGCCCCTTGGTCATGCTTTGCCCGGCCTTGCGGGCCCGCCCCGGGCGGCCATGTCTTTCGTCACGGGCCGCCCCGGCCCGGGGTCGGTTAGGCTTTAAGGTTCCTATTGACGAGGTTCCGCACGATGAAGCATCCCCTCGCGCTGGCGCTGGCCGTGGCCCTGTTCGCCACCGGTACCAGCCTTGCCCACAATGCCCAGGCCCAGACCAAAGCAGACCAAGCCGTGACCGCCAACGCTCAATCGAACGCGAACCCGTTCTTCCAGGAGAGCCCGCTGCCGCTGCAGTTCCCGCAGTTCGACAAGATCAAGGACGCCGACTTCGCGCCCGCCTTCGATCGCGGCATGGCCGACCAGCTCAAGGAAATCGACGCGATCGCCAACAGCGCCGACGCGCCGAGCTTCGACAACACCATCCTGGCGTTGGAGCGTTCGGGCCGCATCCTCGCCCGTTCGACTTCGACCTTCTTCAACCTGATGAGCACCGACACCAACCCGGTGCGGCAGAAGCTCATGCAGGAATACGCGCCGAAGATGTCGGCGCACCGCGATGCGATCAACCTCAATCCCAAGCTGTTCGCGCGCATCAAGACTCTGTACGGCCAGCGCGACTCGCTGGGTCTCGACGCCGAGGGCGTGCGCCTGGTCGAGCGTTACTACACCGACTTCGTCCGCGGCGGCGCCAATCTCAGCGACGCGCAGAAGACCCGCCTGAAGGCGATCAACGCCGAGCTGGCCGAACTGGGCGCCAAGTTCAGCGAGAACGTGCTCGAAGAGGTCAAGGACTCGGCCATCGTCGTCGACAGCAAGGCCGAACTCGACGGCCTGTCCGACGAGCGCATCGCCGCCGCGGCCGAAGCAGCCAAGGCGCGCAAGCTGGAAGGCAAGTACCTGCTGACCCTGCTCAACACCACCGGCCAGCCGCCGGAAACCGACCTGACCAACCGCGCCCTGCGCGAGAAGCTGCACAAGGCCTCGGTCGCGCGCAACAGCCGCGGCAACGCCTTCGACAACACCGCGCTGGTGTCCAAGGTCGTCACCCTGCGCACCGAACGCGCCAAGATGCAGGGCTACCCGAACTACGCCGCCTACGTGCTCGAGGACGAGACCGCCAAGAACCCCGAGGCGGTCAACAACATGCTCGGCCAACTCGCCCCGGCCGCGGTCGCCAACGCCAAGCGCGAAGCCACCGATCTGCAGGCGATGATCGACAAGGAACAGGCCGCCAAGGGCGAGAAGAGCTTCCAGCTCGAGCCCTGGGACTGGGCGTTCTACGCCGAGAAGGTGCGCAAGGAAAAGTTCGCCTTCGACGAAGCCCAGCTCAAGCCCTACTTCGAGATGAAGAACGTGCTCGAGAACGGCGTGTTCTACGCCGCCGGCCAGCTCTACGGCCTGAAGTTCAAGCAGCGCACCGACCTGCCGCTGTACCGCCCGGACACCAGCGTCTACGACGTGTTCGACGCCGACGGCAAGCAACTGGCGATCTTCATCGCCGACATGTACGCGCGCGATTCCAAGCGCGGCGGCGCCTGGATGAACTCGTACGTCGACCAGTCGGAGCTGTTCGGCACCCTGCCGGTGGTGGCCAACCACCTCAATATCCCGGCGCCGCCGGCCGGCAAGCCGACCCTGATGACCTGGGACGAGGTCACCACCATGTTCCACGAGTTCGGCCATGCCCTGCACGGCATGTTCTCGAACGTGAAGTACCCCTACTTCTCCGGCACCAGCGTGCCGCGCGACTTCGTCGAGTTCCCCTCGCAGGTCAACGAGATGTGGGCCGACTGGCCGTCGGTGCTGGCCAACTACGCCAAGCACTACCAGACCGGCGAGCCGATGCCGAAGGAACTGCTGGACAAGGTCCTGGCCGCTTCCAAGTTCAACCAGGGCTTCACCACCACCGAATACCTCGGCGCGGCCATGCTCGACCAGAACCTGCACCAGATCGGCGACGCCGCTCAGGTGCCGAAGGCCAAGGACGTGATGCCCTTCGAGACCGCTTCGCTGAAGAAGGACGGCATCTACTACACGCCGGTGCCGCCGCGTTACCGCACCCCGTACTTCAGCCACATCATGGGCGGTTACGCGGCCGGCTACTACGCCTACATCTGGTCGGAAGTGCTGGACGCCAACACGGTGCAGTGGATCAAGCAGCACGGCGGCCTGACCCGCGAGAACGGCGACCGCTTCCGCGCCACCCTGCTCTCGCGCGGCGGCAGCAAGGACGCCCTGCAGCTGTTCCGCGATTTTGCCGGGCATGAGCCGAAGATCGAGCCCCTGCTGGAGCGCCGCGGCCTGACCGCCCCGGCCGCCCCGGCCGCCGGCGAGCCCAAGAATAAATAATTCAGGCCCGCCCTTCAGGTTTTGCAACGCAAAAGGCCGCCCACCTGTCCGGTGGGCGGCCTTTTTGTCGTTGGAAGGCACATAACCACCGTTATCACGATCTAAAGATTTCCAAGGAATTTCCGCACTTTCGACGAAGCTCGACTTATGTCACATTCGGTCCAAGTGGAGCCCAACTAACCTGATTTTGGATATCGACGGCGTCGGTGCGCGCAAGCGAAACGGCAGGATTTCGATCAACAGGGGACATCAGGATGGCCGCCATCTCCGTGGTCCAAGCTGCAAGCTCGTCCGGTTCCAGTTCCAACCGCAACGACCGACGCATCGCACTGGTCGAACGCGACCCGATGTTGAGACAACAGATCCTGCATTCGCTGCAGATGCGCCAGTTCGCCGTCGTCGAATGCGCGAACGCCACCGCGCTATACCGCAACCTGCTCAGCTCGCCCTGCGATATCGCAGTGATCGCGAGCGACCTGCCCGACGACAATCCGCGCACGGTCGCCCTGCACCTGCGCCAACATTCCGACATCGGCATCGTCATGCTCGATGCCGATACCGGCAACGGCTGCCAGACCGAGTCCTATCGCGAGATCGCCGACGCCTGTTTCCCCAAACCGGTCGACCTCGACGGACTCGCGGCGGTCATCACCGCGATGCACAGCCTGCAACACCATATGCGTGCGATGCCGTCGCGCAGCAGCGCCGGCCTGAGCGAATGGGAACTCGCGCTCGACGGTTGGACCCTGCGCACGCCGGACGGATCTTCGATCGACCTCAGCGCGCCCGAGCGCAGCGTGCTGTTACGCCTGGTCAACACCGGCGCCGGCGGCCATCCGGTTTCGCACGACAGCCTGATCGGTTCCTTGACCAGCGATGTCTACGATTTCGATCCGCACCGCCTGGAAATGCTGATCTATCGTCTGCGCAAGAAAGTCGCGCTGATGAGCCCCCTGCCGTTGCCTCTGCGCGCCGTGCGCGGCATGGGTTATCTGTGCACCATCGTGCGTGCGAACAATTGAATAGTCACTGCGGACTTTCATAGCAGCCGCAGGGGGCGGCTGACGTCGAGAAACCGTGCAAATCACACACTGGCTCGCGTGATCTCGCGTGAGTGAAGGTGATGCTGCATGAGTGTATTGCGTAGATGGGCTACCTAGCCTGCATCAGCCGATGACTGTCGTGCCAGCGAACGCGGCAGCGATGATATCCAACGGATTGAGACGAAATCGCGGCCATAGCGGCCGGCTTGCATCTGCTCCGTCCTGCGCTATCGATCGGCCCACCGCAACGATCGTAGACGGAGACTGTTGCCATGAATCAGCGCGACACGCAGAACGGAATTCTTTTGGCCACCTCATCGGCAGCCCCGCACGGCATCCGAATGACGCGCACTTCCCTGTTCCGATCGACCGCCTGTTGGTGCCTCGCGCTGAGCCTGGCGGCAACGCCTCTGCTCGCCAGCGCCGCCGAAGACGGCTCGGCACTGTCCGCGCCTGCGATCGAGAGCAGCGAAGACACCTCGTCTTCCAACGGCGAACAGCCGACCCCCAGCGATGAACTGCTCGACGAGGAAGCACCATTGCTGCCGCTGGTGTTCGACGGCATACCCAACAGTTCCACCTGGGATTCGATGGCCTTCGACGAGGGCGGCATGGCTTCGCCGATGAGCGTGATCCAACCGCCCGACCCGCTCAATAACAGTCTGCCCGGCATCAGCGCCTATCTCAGCAACTGGTTGCTCGGCAACGACTACCAGGCCTGCGGCCTGCTCGGCAGCGGCTGCCTGACCATCGACCGCGCCAACTTCAACTATTCGTATCTGTCGCTGATCCTCAACCTGGTGCAGGCGCCGAACGTGCTCGACCTGGACGGCAACCAGCCGGCCAATCACCTGACCCTGATCGGCGCGGTGCAGTCCGACAGCTACATCCAGTTCCAGGACAGCAACTACACCGGCAACAACAACAACGCCTCGTGCGTGATCATCGGCCTGGCCTGCACTTGGCGCACCAATCCCGCACAGAACAACCAGGTCATCATCGGCGACGGCAGCTATGCCAACGGCTCCAACACCATCGTCATGGGCACCAACGCCCGTCATCAGCTGCCGACCGTCACCGCGGCCTCGCAGGGCTTCGTCGGCGGCCCCGACACCAACTACGCCGCGCGGCTCGGCAACTCGGTGCTGATCGGCGACAACACTTTCGGCAACGCCAATCGCCAGACCATCCTCGGCTTCGGCGCGACCTCGACCCACGCCAACAGCGTCGCGCTCGGCGCCGGTTCCAGCACCGCGCTCGGCGCCCAGACCGGCTATACCGCGTTCGGCCTGGTCGCGCCGCAAACCTCGGCCGGCGAAGTCTCGATCGGCGCGGCCGGCTCGACCCGCAAGCTGACCAACGTCGCCGCCGGCAGCACCGGCACCGATGCGGTCAACGTGGCCCAGTTGCAGGGCGCGCTGGCCAATGCCGCGGCCGATCCGTTCGCGGTCAAGTACGACGACCTCGGCGGCACGCCCGACTTCGGCAACGTCACCCTGCAGGGCCCGGGCGGCACCGTCATCTCCAACCTCGGCGCCGGCGTCATCGCCGCCGGCAGCACCCAGGCGGTGAACGGCAGCCAGATCTTCGCGATCAGCCAGTCCAATGCGCAGCGCCTCGGCGCCGGCGCCTCGGTGGCGGCCGACGGCACCGTGACCGCGCCGAACTTCATCATCGACGGCAACGGCTATAACAACGCCGGCGACGCGTTCGCCGCGGTCAACGCCGGCATGGCCAACGCCGATGCCTTCGCCGTGCAGTACGACGACGACGGCCTCGGCAATCCCGACTACGGCAACGTCACCCTGCGCGGCCCGGCCGGCACCGGCACCCTGATCGGCAACCTCGCCGCCGGCCAGATCACAGCCGCCAGCTTCGACGCCATCAACGGCAGCCAAATATTCGGCATCGGCACCTCGGTGGCGAACCTGTTCGGCGGCGGCACCACCTTCAACGCCGGCGGTACCTTCACCGCGCCGAACTACGTCATCGGCGGCAACAGCTACAACAACGTCGGCGCCGCGCTGACCGCGCTCGACGGCGGCCTGACCGGCAGCAACGCCTTCGCCGTGCGCTACGACGACGACGGCAGCGGCAACCCCGACTACGGCAACGTCACCCTGCAAGGCCCGGCCGGCACCGGCACCGTGATCGACAACCTCGCCGGCGGCCAGATCGCGGCCGGCAGCCTGCAGGCGGTCAACGGCGGCCAGTTGTTCAGCCTGGGCACCTCGACCGCGGCGCTGTTCGGCGGCGGCGCCACCTTCAACATCGGCGGCGGCTTCACCGCGCCCAACTACGTCATCGGCGGCAACACCTATAACGACGTCGGCGCGGCGCTGAGCGCGCTCGATGGCGGCCTGGCCGGCAACGATGCCTTCGCGGTGAAGTACGACGACGACGGCAGCGGCAACCCCGACTACACCCGCGCCACCCTGCGCGGCCCCGCCGGCACCGGCACGACCCTGGACAACGTCGCCAACGGCCAGATCGCCGCCGGCAGCCTGGAGGCCGTCAACGGCGGCCAGGTGCAGGGCTTCGGCGACGGCATCGCCTCGATCTTCGGCGCCGGCGCCAGCTTCAGCGGCGGCGTTTTCGGCGCACCGAGCTTCACCGTGCAAGGCGGCAGCTACCAGGACGTCGGCGCGGCCTTCGCCGCGGTCGATGCCAGCCTGACCAACATCAACAACCGCATCGACAACCTGCCGCCGGGCAGTACCCCCGAACCGCGCATCGCCATCGACGGCACCGGCAACGCTACGGTCGGCGCCGGCACCCGCGCGATCGCCGCGGGCGCCAGCGCCAGCGCCATGGGCCAGCATGGGGTCGCGATCGGCGGCGACGCCTACGCCGCGGGCGACAACGACACCGCGATCGGCGGCAACGCCCGGGTCAACGCCGACGGCAGCACCGCGGTCGGCGCCAACAGCAGCATCTCGGCGTCGGCGACCAATGCCGTCGCGGTCGGCGAAAGCGCCAGCGTGACGGCGTCGGGCGCGGTCGCGCTCGGCCAGGGCGCGGTGGCCGACCGCGCCAACACCGTCTCGGTGGGCACCGCCAGCGCGCAGCGCCAGATCGTCAACGTCGCCGCCGGCAGCCAGGACAACGACGCGGTCAACGTCGCCCAATTGCGCTCCTCGCAGGCCGGCACGGTGCGTTACGACACCAACGTCGACGGCAGCGTCAACACCACTCAGGTGACCCTCAACAACGGCGGCGGCTCGGTGCAGATCCGCAACGTCCGCGCCGGCACCTCCAACACCGATGCGGTCAACGTCCAGCAGCTCAACGACGGCGTCAACCGCGCCATCACCACCTCCAACCAGTACACCGACAACTGGGGCAACGGCCTGCGTCGCGAGATCGGCCAGCTCGACGACAAGGCCAGCGCCGGCGTCGCTTCGGCGATGGCGGTCGCGGGCCTGCCGCAGTCCTACATGCCCGGCAAGAGCATGGCGGCGATCGCGGCGAGCTCGTTCCGCGGCGAAACCGGCTTCGCGATCGGCGTCTCGACGATCAGCGAAGACGGCCGCTGGGTCTATAAATTCTCCGGCAACAGCAACTCCAAGGGCGATGTCGGCGTGACCGTCGGCGCCGGCCTGATGTGGTGAGCCCGGAAACCTGACCTCCCCCCGGCGACCGCGCGCGCCCCGCCGTGGTACGCCAGGCCGCCCGAAGCGATTCGGGCGGTCTTCTTTTTGCCAGACCGTCGCTGCCGCGGCGCGGCGCCGACCTTGGATAGCCACCGCATCGCCGCCATCTAACCCACAGCCCTGCCCCCCTGCGACCACGCCCCCGAATGAAACCGAACGCCGCCGACACCCGCGATACGCACACCGCCGCACAGACTCTGTACGAGTGGCTGCGTCCGCACCGGCGCGTGTTCGTGCTGACCGGCGCCGGCCTCAGCACCGGCTCGGGCATCCCGCATTACCGCGACGAGAACGGCGCCTGGCAGCGCAAGCCGCCGATCGATTTCCGCGCCTTCGTCGGCGACGCCCGCGCCCGGGCCCGCTACTGGGCGCGCAGCTTCGTCGGCTGGCCTTCGTTCGCCGGCGCGCGGCCCAACAGCGGCCACCAGGCCCTGGCGCGTTGGCAGGAACGCGATGGCCCGCATGCGCTGGTGACCCAGAACGTCGACGGCCTGCACGCACGCGCCGGCAGCCGCGACGTGGTCGATCTGCACGGCTGCCTGGACGAGATCGTGTGCCTGGACTGTGGCGCGCGGCGCGCGCGCGAGTCGGTGCAAACCGAGTTGGCCGAACGCAATCCGGACTGGGTCGACCTCGACGCGGCGGTCCTGCCCGACGGCGACGCCGACCTGGAAGGCCTGGAGTTCGAGCGCTTCGCCACGCCGGTGTGCGAACACTGCGGCGGCATGGTCAAGCCCGACGTGGTGTTCTTCGGCGAAAACGTGCCGCGTGCGCGCGTCGCCGCGGCCCAGCAGGCCCTGGCCGAAGCCGACGCGATGCTGGTGGTGGGTTCGTCGCTGATGGTCTATTCGGGCTTCCGCTTCGCCCGCGCCGCGCGCGAGGCCGGCCTGCCGCTGGCCCTGCTCAACCGCGGCGTGACCCGCGCCGACGACATCGCCACGCTCAAGCTGCAGGCCGATTGTTCGGCGACCTTGCAGGCGGCGTTGGGCTGACTCGGGATTCGGGATTCGGGATTCGGGATTCGGGAATCGGGAATCGGGAATCGGGAATCGGGAATCGGTTAACGATATCGCCGACTGTAGGAGCGGCGTGAGCCGCGACCAACCGAAGAAGTTAACGCCAGCGCCGCAACCGAAGCCCAGACAATCGGCGTTTGTTTTTCGCACGTCGCAGCCCCTGCCCGCGGACAACAGCGTGGCATTTCACCGCTTCGCCGGGTCGCGGCTTACGCCGCTCCTACCGGAAGCGGTGGTGCGCTGTCGCTCAGGGCGTCGGCCGGCGGTCGATGCGGCTGTTTTCGAGAAACAGCTTGCGCGCGGCAACGCCGATGTCGGGCTGGTCGATGAAGAAGCCCTGCACGCCCAGGGCGTAGAGCTGCAGGGCCTCGCCGAGCGCGCTCTGGACCACGCCGTTGGCGGTCTGGCTCAGGAAGGGTTCCTCGGCGCGCACCGTATACGGATGCACCTGCAAACCGAGCTGCAAGGCGCGGCCGAGCACCGGATGGACGAAGCCGGTGTTGCGCGTCGCCAGCAGGGCGTCGCCGTCGCCGTCGGCATCGCGCTTGGCCGGCAGGGCCACGCGCGGCAGCAGGCTGCTCTTGGACGGGCCCAGGCCGGCGACGTAGTGCGTCCGCATCCAGCTGAGCGCCGCGGTTTCGGTCAGCGCCGCATAACCGGTGCCGGCGCCGATGCCGCCCGGTATCGCCGTGCCCAGATCGCCATAGATCGCGCCCAGGTCGCTGCCGTGCGCGAGGTGGTAGACGAAGTCGTAGGGACGGTCGCGCTCGAAGTCGCCGTACAACTGCACCAGCGGCAGGTCGATGCCGGCCTTCGGCAGGATCCTGCGCTTGAGCTCGATCAGATTGGCGACCTCGAAACTCTGGATGTAAACCCGCGCCGGGTCGGTGAAGCCCTCGGCGACCAGGGTCTGCACCAGCTTCTCGCCGAGCGAGACCTGGATCGGGGTGCCGTCTATACGCTTGCCTTCGAGGGCGAACCAGGTCGGATGCTTGGTTTCCGGATAAATGCCGATGACGCGGCCGTCGCGGCTGTGTTCCTTGGCCAGGGCGATCACCTCGCGCAAGGTCGCGATCTCGAACTGACCGTCGAAACGCTTGTTGCCGGGGCGGATCTGCGGGATGCGTTCGCGCGCGCGCAGGGTCTTGAGTTCGGCCAGGGTGAAGTCTTCGGTGAACCAGCCGGTCAGGCGCTCGCCGTCGATGACCTTGCTGACGCGGCGGTCGGCGAACTCCGGGTGGTCGGCGACGTCGGTGGTGCCGGAGATCTCGTTCTCGTGGCGGACCACCAGTTCGCCGTCGCGGGTCGCGACCAGGTCCGGCTCGATGAAGTCGGCGCCCTGCTGGATCGCCAGGCGATAGGCTTCCAGCGTGTGCTCGGGGCGATAACCGCTGGCGCCGCGGTGGGCGATCACGATCAGGCGCGGGCTATCGGCGGTCTGCACGGCGGACGAGGACTCCGGAGCGACGGGGGCAGGCGTGGCATTCGCTGCCGCGCCGGCCAGCGCGCCGCAGACGATCCAGGCCAGTCTAAGAGATGTACTGCGCTTCACCGGTCGATTCTCCGTTAGTTCTCGTGCATCCAGGCGCGTCCATGCGGCCGGCCCGCGTGCCGGCGCCCGCGCAGTGCCGACGCGACAGGCGCGACATCCGCGCCCGACCCGCCATCATCCGCTCCGGGCATTGCCGCGATTTGACGATCCCGCCCCAGAACGGTCCCGTATTGAAGCGCGGCCCGCCGCAGCCGCTATGATGCGGCGATCATTCGGGGAGAGCGTTCGATGAGCCTGGTGGCCAAGGTATTGCGGCACAAGTCGGTGGAACAACTGCAGGCCGAGGCCAGCAAACGTACGGATTTCCGCCGCGTACTCGGGCTCTGGCAGCTCACCGCGATCGGCATCGGCGGCATCATCGGCGTCGGCGTGTTCGTCCTCGCCGGCCACGAAGCCGCCACCAACGCCGGCCCCGCGGTCGCCCTCGCCTTCCTGCTCGCCGGCATCGCCAGCGCCGCCGCGGCGCTGTGCTACGCCGAGTTCGCCGGCATGATCCCGGTCACCGGCAGCGCCTACACCTACAGCTACGCCACCCTCGGCGAGCTGCCGGCCTGGCTGATCGGCTGGGACCTGTTGCTCGAATACGCGCTGATCGTGGCGGTGGTCGCGATCGGCTGGTCCGGCTACGTGCAGGCCCTGCTCGGCAGCGCCGGCTTCCATCTGCCGGTGTGGGCGCAGGGCGCCATCGGCACCGGCGAAGGCCGCGTCTTCAACCTGATCGCGGCCCTGGCCACGATCGGCGTGTCGGCCTTGCTGGTGTTCCGTACCGAATGGGGCGCACGCTTCAACACCCTGATCGTCGCGATCAAGGTCATCGCGGTGGTGCTGGTGATCGGCGTCGGCGCGTTCTACATCGACCCGGCCAACTGGGTGCCGTTCATTCCCGAGCGCGTCGTCGACGCCAACGGCGTCGGCCACTTCGGCCTGCAGGGCGTGGCGACCGCCGCCGCGGTGGTGTTCTTCGCGGTGTTCGGCTACGACACCCTGACCACCGCCGCCGAGGAGTCCAAGAACCCGCAACGCGATCTGCCGCGCGCGGTGCTGCTGTCGCTGGGCGTGTCCATGGTGTTGTACCTGGCGGTGTCGCTGGTACTGACCGGCATCGCGCCCTACACCACCCTCGGCGGCGACGCCCCGGTCTCGGAAGCCTTCACCCGCCTCGGCCTGCCGTGGATCGCCGCGGCCATCTCGATCTCGGCGGTGATCGGCATCGCCAGCGTGCTGTTCGCCTTCATGCTCGGCGCGGCGCGCATCTGGTTCTCGCTGTCGCGCGACGGCCTGCTGCCGGGCTGGTTCGCCAAGATCCACCCGAAGTACGGCACGCCGCATCGCCCGACCATAGTGCTCGGCATCTTCACCGCCTTGGTCGCTGGGTTCCTGCCGATCGGCGAGGTCGCCAAGCTGGTCAACATCGGCGTGCTCTCGGCCTTCATCGTGATCTGCGCCTCGGTGTGGGTGCTGCGCGTGCGCAAGCCCGACCTGCACCGCGCCTTCCGCACGCCGTTGGTGCCGCTGATCCCGCTGATCGGCATCGGCTTCTCGATTTGGCTGCTGTCCGAGCTGGCCGCGATCACCTGGCTGATCTTCCTGGTCTGGGTCAGCCTGGGCCTGGTGGTGTATTTCGGCTACGGCATGCGCCATAGCAAGTTGGCGCAGGAACAAGCTTGACGAGAGCAGGCCTGACGAAAGCGGCCTGAACCAAGCCGGCAGGGCCCGTCGGGCCCTGCCGATACACGTTGGGCTTACTTTACGGGTTGCCTTACAGCGGCCGCTGACGCGGTGAGGCGGTAGCTGCGTGGTCGCGGCTTGCGCCGCTCCTACTCTGAGGCCGCACCTGGTTCAGCGCGGCGCGACGTAACCGCCCGGCACGCCGTCGGGCGACAGCACCAACTGCCACAGTTGCGCATGGCGGCTGCGGAAGGTCGCCATCGAGGCGGCCAGGTAGAACCGCCACATGCGCCGGAAGCGCTCGTCGTAGCGCGCCGCATCCAGATGTTCCCAACCGCGCTCGACGTTGTCGCGCCAGGCCTGCAGGGTCAGGTCGTAGTCGGCGCTGAAGTTGTGCCAGTCCTCGATCACGAAACGGTCTTCGACGTGCTCGGCGATCTGCTTGGCCGAGGGCAGCATCGAGTTCGGGAAGATGTACTTGGCGATCCACGGGTCGGAATGGGTGACCGAGCGGTTGCCGCCGATCGTGTGCAGCAGGAACAGGCCGTCGCGCTTGAGGCAGCGGCGGGCGACGTCGAAGTAACCGGCGTAGTTCTTGACCCCCACATGCTCGAACATGCCGAGCGAGAAGATCCGGTCGAAGGGCTCGTCGAGCTCGCGGTAGTCCTGCAGGCGGAACTCGATCGGCAGCCCGGCGCAGAGCTCGTCGGCCAGATCGGCCTGCTCGCGCGACACGGTTATGCCGACCCCGTGGATGCCGTAGCGCTCGGCGGCGAACTTCAAGGCCTCGCCCCAACCGCTGCCGATGTCGAGCACGCGCATGCCGGGGCGCAGACCGAGCTTGCGGCAGACCAGGTCGAGCTTGGCCTCCTGCGCCGCATCCAGGTCGTGCAGCGGCTGGCCGCGCTCGTCGCGCCAATAGCCGCAGCTGTAGACCAGACGCTTGCCGAGCATGGCCCGGTAGAGGTCGTTGCCGAGGTCGTAATGGCGCTCGCCAATGGTGAAACTGCGGCGGTGGCTCTGCAGATTGACCAAGTGCGCACGCAGGCCGTCGAGAATCGCCGCCCAGCCGTGGACCTGCTCGTCGACATGGGCGCGCATCAGGCGCACCAGCATCTCGTCGAGCGAGTCGGTATGCCACATGCCGTCCATGTAGGACTCGCCCAGGCCGAGCGAACCTTGCGCCATCACCCGGGAGTAGAACGCCTCGTCTTCGACGTGGATGTCCCAGGGCCGCTGGCCACCGACGCGCACGTCGGCCAGTTCCAGCAACCCCTCGACTCGTTTACGCAGCGACGCAACGGACATGTCGGCCTCGGCTCGGTCGTTGAAACGCTCGGCACTGCCTGCGGATCACGGCGCTGATCGACCCGCTGTTCCCTGGATCACGCCCAGGGCCAGCGCGCACGCCTGCCGCGTCGCCGCACCATAACAAACGCCTCGCCGCGCGATGTGCCGGGCTTGGCTGTTTCGCGCGCGCTCCGGCGGCGATCGGACCGCCGGGCCGCGGCGGCGCTCAACCGCCGCCGCTGAACATCGCGCGGTACTGCGGCGCGACGTGCGGCAGCAGCGCCGACGCCGGCACCTCGACGGTCTGGGTGCCGTCCGAATACGGGCCGACCTCGTACGGGGCGAACACGAACTTGAGCCCGCTGAGCTTGCCGTCGGCGGCCTTGACCGGTTCGAACATGGCGAAGTTGGCCGGGTCGGCGGAGGTGCCGTCGTCGATCATGCGTCCGCCGGTCTCGATCTGCTCGGCGCGCACCGCCGGGGCCAGGTCGTCGGCATCGATGCGCTGCGACAGCGCCGAGTGCAGTTGCTCGCGGACATAGCGCGAGATCGCGTCCCAGCCCTGCTTCTGCGGCACCAGCTCGGCGGCCTTGAGCAGCTTGTTCTGCTTGGGCAACCAGACGAAGCGCGCGATCAGCGGCGCGGCATGGGCGCCGCCGGTGTAGCTGCTGCCGTCGGCCGACACCGCCACCAGGTCGGGCGTGTCGAGGATGTCGTTGAAGGTCAGCGACAACTCGTACGGCGACGGGTTTTCTTTCGCGGTGCGCCCGTTAGCCGACTCGATCAACTCGGCGCGCGCCTGGTCGGCGTAGGTCTTGAGCTCTTTCGCCAGGCCCGGGTATTTCGCCGCCTGCGTGTCGTAGGTGATGCCGACCACGTAGTTCGGCGTGGTCTCGACGACTTCCTTGAGCTCGATCGGTGCGTCCACGACGACCGCCGGTGCCGGCAAGGTCGAGGCGGGGTCGGCCGGCGCGACGCCGGGCTGAGGCGAGGCTTCTTTCTTGCAGGCCGCCAGGGCCAGCGCAAGCAGGGAGACGGCGATGACACGCTTCATACAGCAATCCTTTTGGCAGACGTCCATGGTTGTTTCGCGCGACATTATCGCGCAAAGCGTGACGTCCACATCTAGATCGCCCTCGGTCCGCCGCTATCCGCGGCGCCGTTCACCACTCGTTGCGGTGAGGCAACAGGCCCTGCAGTTCCTGGTCGGTCAGGTTGCGCCACTGGCCGGGCTTGAGGTGGCCCAGTTTGACGTTGCCGATACGGGCGCGCAGCAGTTGCTTGACCCGAAAACCGAAGTGCGCGGCCATCAGGCGGATCTGCCGGTTCAAGCCCTGCACCAGCACGATCCGGAAACCGAAGCGGCCGAGCTTGCCGGTCTTGCACGGCAAGGTGGTCTGGCCGTGGATCGGCACGCCGCGGCCCATGCCGCGCAGGAACTCGGGGGTGACCTCGTGGTTCACCGCGACCAGATATTCCTTTTCGAGCTTGTTCTCGGCGCGCAGGATCTCGTTGACGATGTCGCCGTTGCTGGTCAGCAGGATCAGGCCTTCGGAGTCCTTGTCGAGGCGGCCGATCGGAAAGATGCGGCGCTCGTGGCCGACGAAGTCGACGATGTTCTCCTTGACCGTCGACTCGGTGGTGCAGACGATGCCGACCGGCTTGTTGAGGGCGATGTAGACGTGCTGGCGCTTGCCCTTGACCACCGCGCGCGCGCGCAGGACCTCGCCGTCGATGCGGACCTCGTCGCCCTCGCCGACTTCCGCGCCGACCCCGCCGCGCATGCCGTTGACGGTGACCCGCCCTTCGGCGATCAAGCGGTCGGCCTCGCGGCGCGAGCAGAAGCCGGTGTCGCTGATGTGTTTGTTCAGACGCATAAAGACAGGATGCCGGAAACCGGCAGCAGACGGGCGAAGGGCGCGTAGGCTGGCACAGCGGCGCCGGCTTGGCGACCCCTGGCCGCGTTCGGATTCAGGGGCGGGTGCCCGATGCGCGGGCTCGGGGCTGGCTCAAGCCTCCCGCGCTACAGCCTGGCCACGTGCCGCGCCGCAGGGCCTCAGCCCAGTTGCTCGGTGTATTCCGGGTGGCGTTGGATCCAGGCCGCCGCATAGGAACAGGCCGGCCGGACCTTGTAGCCGGCTTCGCGGGCATATTCGAACGCCGCCCTGACCAGATCGCCGGCGATGCCGCGGCCGCCGATCGCATCCGGCACCAGGGTGTGGGTGATGACGAGCTGGTCGCCGTTGAGGTGGTATTCGAGCAGGGCCTGCACCTCGTCGACTTCGGTGAGGAAACGCTGCTGGTCGGGAACGTGGCGAACGGAAACGGCCATGGGTCTACCTGGGATGCGGATAAGGGCGGCCATCGGAGGCCGCAGTTGGGGAGTATCGAGCCGCGATCGGGGGCCGCGCGAGCGGCCCCCGCCGGGGCGACGAACCGGACCGGTATCCGGCCCGGTGCCGGGGCTCAGCGATTATCGCGCTTGCCCTGGTTGTGCCGGTCCTGGGTGCCGATCGATCCCTGGATGGCGTCCATCCGGCTTTCCGCGGCATGCAGTTCCTCGGCCTTTTGCGCCGCACCGGGCGACTGCGGCCCCGATTGCGGCACTTGGCCGTGCTTGGAATCGAGCTGCTGCCAGGGCTGGGCCTCGCGCGCCTGCTCCTGCTTGGCTTCCAGCAACTGACGGGTGTTGGCCAGGGCCTGCTCCGGGGTGATGCGGGGACGGTCGCCCTCGTCGTGGCCGCTGTCGGCGCCCTCGGCCGCCTCCATCGCCGCCTCATCCTCGCGCTGCGGCGTGTCGGCGCCGGCCGGTTCGGCTTCGGCGGCGGCTCCGGCTGCGACCAGGCTTCCGGCCGCGCCGGACGATTGCGAAGTCCGCGAGCGGTGGGTTTGCGCCTGCAGCGCCGGCGCCGCCGACTCCGACGCGGCTGCCGAGGCCACCAGAGAGCTCGCTGGCGAAGAGCTCGTTGGCGAAGGGCTCGTTGGCGAAAAGCTGGCCGCCGAGGTATCGGCCGCGGCCGGTTTCTTGGCCTTGCGCGGTTTGGCCGCGGCCTTCGCCGGCACGCCGGTCACCGCCGGCGTCGCCACCAAGGGCGTGTCGACGACCGCATCGGTCGGCGTCACCGCCGCGACGCGGCTGTCGATCAACGGCGCCAAGGGGGCCGCCGGTGTCACCGCCCCTGGTCGGGTCGCGCGCGGTGCAGGCGTCTTGGCGACGGGCTTGCCGGCTGCAGGCTTGCTTGCGGCAGGCCGGCTTACGACGGTTTTGCTTACGGCCGGTTGCTTGGATGCTGGCTTGTTCGCTGCAGGCACGGCCTGCTTGGCCGTGTTCGGCAACGCCGTTTTCGCGGTGTTTTTCGCCGCTTTCGCGATCGCGGCCGACTTGCCCGCAGTCGACTTGCTCGCAGCCTGCTTGGTCGAAGCCGGCTTGGTCGGGATAGTTTTCGTGGCGCTCACCCGGCTGGCGGTCTTCGCCGCGCCGCGCTTGCCGGCCGCGGCCTGCCTGGCCGGCGCTTTGCTGGCGCTGACTTTCCTGACACTGGTTTTCTTGGCGACGACCTTGTTGGCGCTCGTCTTCTTGCTCGCCGTCTTGCTGGCGCTCGTCTTCTTGGAGACGGCCTTCTTGGCCGCCGCTTTCTTGATGGCGGTGGTCTTGCCCGCGGCTTTCTTCGCCGGCGCGTTCTTGCTTGCGGCCTTCTTGGCGACGGTTTTCTTCGCTACCGCTTTTTTGGCGACGGCCTTCGACGCCGGGCGCTTGTTCGCCGCGCCCTTCGTGGCCGTGGTTTTCTTGGCCGCCTTGGTCGCGGCCTTGCGCGCGACCTGCTTGCCTGCGCGTTTCGCGCTCTTGCCCGCGGCGCTCTTGCCTACCGATTTACTGGCCGATTTACTGGCCGATTTGCTGACGGATTTGCCGGCTTTCTTGATCGCCATGCCCTGCTCCTGTCGGTTTTTCCGGATGAGCGGTCACCCCCAAGGACCGTGCCTGTTTGTTAACACGTGGGACCTTCATGACGGGTGAGCAAAGGTGAGACTCGCCCCTCGACGTCAGTCGCCTGATCCTGACCGCCCGGTGTTGACACGATGTGTCACTTTTGAACGCTCAAACCCCTTGAAATCGCTGGCATGGAATGTGCTTCAATGTGAAGTACGTCACACAATAAAATCAAAGGGGGTCTCAAATGCGTTACTTCAAGCCGCAGGACGACGACCAGCAGGCCGAAGCCGTCATCACCCGCCTCTACGAGCTGGCCCGCACCGGCGAGCCCGACGCAGCCGAGCTGCGCCGGCTCGATGCCCAGATCTACGCGGGACTGATCGCCTCGTACGGCGACGAGGCCTACGACAAGGCCACCACGCCCGCACTGCTCCTGTCCTGAGCATCGCGCAAACGGCAACGGCGGCCTGAGCCGCCGTTCGCAAAGCCGCAAACCGGGGACGCGGCGATACAGCATGGCAGCGGCCGAAACCGCTGCCGCCCTTCTCAGCCGCCGAAGAAACTCGGCAGGCTCGGGCTCGCGAGCCGCTGCAGAAACACCCAGAACAACTGCGGCTCCATCAACAGCATGAACAACACGCCGTAGATCGCGCCCGACAAATGCGCGTTGTGGTTGATGTTGCCCTTGCCGCGCTTGTCCATCCAATACGAATAGCCGACATAGGCGATCGCATAGACGATGGCCGGCACCGGGATCACGAACACGATGATCCAGCTCCAGGGGTTGATCAGCACGAAGGCGAACAACACCGCCGACACCGCGCCGGACGCACCGAGGCTGACGTAGCCGCCGTCCTTGCGATGGCGCAGATAGCTCGGCAGGATCGCGACCACGATCGCCGACAGATAGAAGAACGCGTAGCCGAACGGCCCGACCACTTCGCCGAACAGGCGCTCGACCGCGCCGCCGAAGAAGTACAGGGTGATCATGTTGAACAGCAGGTGCATCCAGTCGGCATGCACGAAGCCGTGGGTCAACAGGCGGTCGTACTGACGGAAACGCTCGATTGCCGGCGGCCACAGCACCAGGCGCTCGTACAGGCTGCGTTTCTCGAAGGCTTGCCACGTCACCAGCGCGGTCACGGCGATCAGGATGAGGGTGATCAGCATCGGTTCGGATTCTCGTCGGCGCGTCCGGCCGGGCCGGACTCGCTCAGGTCGGCTCGCCCGGCGGCGCCGGGCGGGTTCGGATGGGGGCGTTCAAGCTGGGCTGCGTCGCTTACGCCGCCTGGCGGTAGTGGTCCTGCATCGGGTAGCTGCGCGCGTACAAGGCGAACGCGGCCGCCGCGACGAAGGCGAACCCGGCGAAGAAGAACATCAGGAAGGCGTTCTCGCTGAGCCCGGTCGCGGCGATGTGGGTGGTCACCGCCTCGTTGCGCACCGCGGCGTTGGTCAACATCACCCACAGGTTGCCGAAGGTGCTGGTGAGATACCACAGCGCCATGATCACGCCCTTCATCGCGTGCGGGGCCTGGCTGTAGGCGAACTCCAGCGCCGTCGCCGAGACCAGCACCTCGCCGAGGGTCAGCAGCACGTAGGGTAGGACCTGCCATGCCAGCGACATGGGGTGGCCGGCGTCCATATACAACTGCAGCACCGCCGCCACGACCCAGGACAGGCCGGAGATGGCGATGCCGAAGCCCATGCGCCGCAACGGCGTCGGCTGCAGGCCGATCCGACGCAGCGCCGGGTACAGCAGCAGGTTGTTGAACGGGATCAGCAGCATCACCAGCAGCGGATTGATCGCCTGCATCTGCGAGGCCGCGGCGCGCGCGCCGCCTTCGCCGGAGATCAGCCAGGTCGGCCACCACCACAGGTCGGTCGGCACGAACATCTTCTGGCCCTGCAGCACCCAGGTCGATGCCTTCTGGTCGAACAGCGACCAGAACGGGGTCACGAAAGCGAACACGATCAGGATGCGCAGCACCGCGCGCACGCCGTCGACCGCGGCGTCGGGGTGCTTGCCGCGGGCGCGGTCGAGCTGTAGGGAAATGCCGTAGCCGCCGAAACCGATCAGCAGGCCCAGCGCCAGGCAGGCGCTCTTGACGAAGCCCATCGCCGGCACCGCGGTCAGCGCCAGGGCGCCGACCGCCAGGGCCACGCCGAGGCCGGCGACGATCGCGCCGGGGTTGCCCTGCCCGGCCACGCGCGCGCCCAGCGCGGTGCGGGCGACGTTGAAGAAAGAGTCCGGATCGGGCGCGTCGCGGGTCGGCGGCACCCGCACGTAGCGGTTGCGGCCCAGCCAGAAGATCAGCGTGGCCAGGAACATCAGCGCGCCGGGAATGCCGAAGGCGATGCTCGGGCCGTACTCGCGCAGGAAGATCGGCATCAGCAGCGAGGCGAACAGCGAGCCGAAGTTGATCGTCCAGTAGAAGGCATCGAAGACCAGCTTGGCCTTGTGCTTGTTGCTCTGGTCGAACTGGTCGCCGCAGAACGACACCACCAGGGGTTTTATCCCGCCGGCGCCGAAGGCGATCAGGAACAGGCCGGTATAGAAGCCGGCCTGGCTGTGCTCGAACATCGCCAGGCAGGCATGGCCGACGCAGTAGATCAGCGAAAACCAGATGACGGTGTTGTACTTGCCGAAATAGCGGTCGGCCAGCCAGCCGCCCAGCAAGGGGAAGAAATAGGTGCCGATCATGAAGCTGTGGAACACCTCCTTGGCGAGGTGTTCGCGCTCGGCCAGGTCGGAGGTCGAGGCCAGCAGCAGGGTTCCGACCAGGAACGAGGTCAGGATGTTGCGCATGCCGTAGAAACTGAAGCGCTCGGCCGCCTCGTTGCCGATGATGAAACCGATCTGGCGGGGCATCTTGCCCTGCGAATCGGCGGTGACGGGGGCGGTGGCGGCTTGGCTCATCTACGGCAGTCCTCGGCGGTCGGGCGCGGAGGCCGTCGATAGGCGCCCCCGCTGGACCCGGGCGCGACGGCGACCGGGCGGTCCAGCCCTACAGCCTAACCGATCGCCCCGGCGGCCGGCCTGACCGCAGCCGCCGGCTCAGGGCCGGCGGCCGGGCCCGCCTGAACCGGTTTGGCTTGGCTAGGTTCGGCTGGGTTTGGCTAGGTTCGGCCGGTCCTGCTCGGACTACCCCGTTCAGATCGCCGGCGTTGCCGCCGTACAGCGCTTCAAGCCCATTCGGTCAGCCCTTCGCGCTCGTACACCGCGGCGAAGCTCGGCCGCGCCTTCATGCGCTGCGCGAACGCGCCCAGGTGCGGCCAGTCGTGCGCCGGCCGCGGCATCTTGCGGGTCCAGCGCATCAGCATGGTCAGGTAGAAATCGGCTGCGCTCAGGCGCTCGCCGAGCAGGTACGGGCCCTGCTTGGCGAGTTGCGCGTCGAGGCGTTCGCAGGCGGCCTCGATGCGCGCCTGCGCACCGGCACGCACCGCCTCGTCGTCGGCCTGCAGGTCCCATGGGTACCACCACAGGCGCAGCGGCGATTGCAGGGTATTGGTGAGGTTGAAGATCCACTGGTTGTATTCGGCGCGTTGCGGGTCGTCGAGCGCCGGCGCCAGGCCGGCCTGCGGATGACGGTCGGCAAGAAACATCGCCAGGCCCGCGGCTTCGTAGCGCGGCTGTCCGTCGACGATCAGGGTCGGTACCACGCCGTTCGGATTCAGCGCCAGGTACTCGGCGTTCTTGTGCGCGCGGGCTTCCATATCCACCGCTCGCAGTTCGTGCTCGATCCCCATCTCGATGAGCAGCCAATGGACGACTAAGCTGGCGGTGCCGGGCGAATAATAGAGCGCGTACATGCGGTGGACTCCGGAAGTGAGGGCGACAGTCTAGGGGAGCGATGGAAGTTGCGGGGGTTGGATGCTTGGACGCAGAGCAGAGCGAAAGCAAATCCCCCCTGCCCCCCTTTTACAAAGGGGGAACAGCGCTGACGGGGCAGGAATAAGTCGCCTTCCCATGAAGTCGCCTCTCCGAAAGTCGCCTCTCCGAAAGTCACCCCTCCGAAAGTCGCCTCTCCGAAAGTCGTCCCTCTGAAAGTCGTCCCTCTGAAAGTCGTCCCTCTGAAAGTCGCCCCCTTTGAAGAAGGGGGCTGCGCGCTGCGCAAGTCCGATGCATTGGCGAACCCCGATCGCGCGGGAGATTTGCTCTGCGCTCGCGAGCGACCACCGAAGCGGCACATCGCATGATCGCACCACCCCATTCCCCCACCTTCTCCTCGGAGCCGCCCTCCTGACAGCAGGCTGTCAGCAGTCTGCGTATTTGTGTGCGGATCGGGCCCTCCGGGCCAATCCAGAGGTGCGGTTCTTCGCTACCATGCGGAGCGATTCCGGGGAGAACCGATCCGATGCCACGTACCGCCACACGCACCGTCCTGGTCGCCGCGATGCTCGCGGCCGCCACCACCCCGCTGCATGCCGCCGCAGCCAACGACGCCCTGACCACCGTCGCCGAGCGCAGCGGCTTCCTCAAGACCGGCCGCTACGACGAAGTGATCGCGATGTGCGCGTCCTTCGCCAAGCGCTACCCCGACGCGGTGCGCTGCGAGGAGTTCGGCACCACGCCGGAAGGCCGGCCGATGAAGCTGCTGGTGGCGACCCGCAGCGGCGCGTTCACGCCGGCGCAGGCCCAGGCCAAGTCGCTGCCTGTCACCCTGATCCAGGGCGGCATCCACTCCGGCGAGATCGACGGCAAGGACGCGGGCTTCCTCGCGCTGCGCCAGATCCTCGACGGCGAGGCCGCGCCGGGCGCGCTCGACAAGCAGGTGCTGCTGTTCGTGCCGGTGTTCAACATCGACGGCCACGAGCGCTTCGGCCGCTGGAACCGTCCCAACCAGCGCGGCCCCGAGGAAATGGGCTGGCGCACCACCGCGCAGAACTACAACCTCAACCGCGACTATCTCAAGGCCGATGCGCCGGAAATGCAGGCCATGCTCAAACTGGTCGGCACCTGGGACCCGTTGGCCTACATCGACCTGCACGTCACCGACGGCGCCAAGTTCGAACAGGACGTCTCGATCCAGGTCGAACCGGTGCACTCCGGCGACGCCGCGCTGCGCCCGGCCGGCTTGGCTTTGCGCGACGGCGTGATCGAACGCCTCGCCAAGCAGGGCTCGCTGCCGGTGTCGTTCTACCCGTCCTTCATCGAAACCGACAACCCGGCCTCGGGCTTCGAAGACGCGGTGCCGCCGCCGCGCTTCTCCAACGGCTACATCCCGCTGCGCAACCGCCTGGGCATGCTGGTCGAAACCCATTCGTGGAAGGACTATCCGACCCGCGTGCGGATCACCCGCAACACCATCGTCAACGTGCTCGAACTGGTCGCCGGCCACGGCAGCGACTGGCGCCGCGAAGCCCTGGCCGCCGACCGGCGCGCGCAGGCGCTCGGCGGCCAACCGGTCGCACTCGACTACAAGGCCACCGACAAGGTCCGCGACGTCGCCTTCCGCGGCTATGCCTATACGCGCACACCGTCGGAAGTCTCCGGCGCACTGATGACCCGCTACGACGAGACCAAGCCCGAGGTCTGGAACGTAAAGCTGAAGTACGACATCCAGCCCAGCCGCGTGGTCGAAGCCCCGCGCGGCGGCTATCTGGTGCCGGCCGCGCAGGCGCCGTGGGTCGCGGCCAAGCTCGACCAACATGGCGTGAGCTATCGCCGCCTGGGCGCCGCGCTCAAGGATGCGCGGGTCGAGACCTTCCGTTCCGACAAGACCGAGTTCGCCGCGCAATCGGTCGAAGGCCACCAGCGCGCCACTTTGAGCGGCGCCTGGAAGCCGGAAAACCAGAGCCTGGTCGCCGGCGCGCTGTTCGTGCCGATCGCCCAGCCCAAGGCGCGCGTGGTCATGGCCCTGCTGGAACCGCAGGCGCCCGATTCGCTCGCGGCCTGGGGCGAGTTCAACAACGCCTTCGAGCGCAAGGAGTACATGGAGGACTACGTCGCCGAGGAAGTGGCGCGCGAAATGCTGGCCAAGGACCCGAAGCTGAAGGCCGAGTTCGAGGCGAAGATCAACAACGATCCGGCCTTCGCCAAGAGTCCGCAGGCACGCCTGGACTTCTTCTATCGTCTGCATTCGGCCTGGGACGTTCGCTATAACCAGTACCCGGTGGTGCGCACGCAGCAGGTGCCGCGCTGATCGTCGGCGCGCGCTGAAGTAACGACCCGCAACGCGCGGAGCCCCAGTGGCTCCGCGCGTTTTTTCGTCTCGCATCCAGGTGTAGGCGCGGCGTAAGCCGCGACCGCCGAAGCCAGGACTCAACCGGTATCGCGCGGCAACCGGAACGAGGTCGCGGCTCACGCCGCTCCTACACTCGCGGACTTAGGCCGCGTTATGCTCGATGCCTGTCCCGATCGGAGCGTCGCATGCCCGTGCGAACCTTGCCGTTTCCGGCGCTTTCCCTGGCTCGGTGCCGCATTGCATCGGCGCTTGCCGTATTGACGCTGCTGGCTGCCATCGCAGCGCCGCCGCAGGCGCTCGCCACCGAAAACACCGCGCGCGTAGAAACCCGCGCGACCACCGTGACCGTGCTCAGCTTCAACCTCTGGCACGACAAGGGCGATTGGCCCAAGCGCCGCGCCATGATCCTCGCCGAGATCAAGCGCCTGAAGCCGGACGTGATCGCCCTGCAGGAAGTGCTGCAACGCGACGGCCTGCGCAACCAGGCCGAGGACCTCGCCGCCGCGCTCGGCTATCGGGTGCAATTCGTCTCGGTCGACCCGCCCGACGCGGTGCGCCGCTACGGCAACGCCCTGCTCACCCGCAAGCGCCCCGAGACGCGCGAGATGCGCAAGCTCGAACCGCTCGGCGACTACCGCACCGCCGCGCATGCCCGGCTGCGCCCGGGCCCGCCGCGTACCCGCATCGACGTCTACGCCACCCACCTGCACAACGACCAGGGCGGCGGCGCGGTCCGCGCCACGCAGATATCGAGCCTGCTGAATTTCATCGACACCACCGCCCAGGGCAGCTACGTGATCGTCGCCGGCGACTTCAACAGCGATGCCGACTCGCCGGAACTGCGCGCGCTGGCCGCGCGTTATCGCGACGCTTACGGCAATGCCCACCCCGATGCGTCGAGGAATATCGCGGCCCACACCACGCTCAACCCCGCCTACCTGCCGGCGCAGCGCATCGACCACGTCTTCTACGACCCGATCGGCTTCGAACTCGTCGAGGCCCGCGTCGTGCTGAAGCAAAGCCGCGAGGGCGTCTGGCCTTCCGACCACTTCGGCCTGCTGGTCAAGCTGCGCACCCGGCCCAAGCTCGTCACCCTGCGCGCGTCACCGAACTGACACTTGCGGCGACTAGCGTGGGTGGGTTCCCCTGCCCCGCCGGAGCCCCGCATGATCCGTTCGACCCTGACCTCGTTGTTGCTCGCCTGCGCCGCGACCGCGTTCGCCGCCCCCGCCATTGCCGCTCACTGGTCGCTGACCGACCTCGTCGAAACCCCGGCGACCCAGCGCGATGCGGTGCGTCTGCCGCCGGGCACGCCCGACCAGGCCAACCTCAACCGCTTCGGTTTCTATTCCGACCTCACCTATAACCCGCGCGACGGCTACTGGTACGCCCTGTCCGACCGCGGCCCCGGCGGCGGCGTGATCGACTACGCCACCCGCGTGCAGCGCCTGCGCATTCCCTACGACCGCCGCAGCGGCCGCATCGGCCAGCCCATCGTCGACAAGACCGTGTTGTTCAGCGCGCGCCGCGGCGACAGCTTCAACGGCCTCAACCCGCAGCTGCTCAACGGCGATGCCGCCAAGCTCGGCCTGAGTTTCGACCCGGAAGGCTTCGCCGTGGGCCGCAACGGCCACTTCTACGTCGCCGACGAATACGGCCCGAGCCTGTACGAATTCGCCCCGAACGGCCGCTTCCTGCGCGCCTTCGCCACGCCCGCCAATCTGCAGCCGCGCAACGCCCAGGGCCAGCTCGACTACGTCGGCGACCGCAAGCTCGTGGTCAGCGGGCGCCAGGACAACCGCGGCTTCGAAGGCCTCACCCTCACCCCGTCCGGCGACAAGCTGTACGCGGTGATGCAGGACCCGCTGGTGCAGGAAGGCGCCAACAACGACGGCCGCCGCAGCCGCAACGTCCGCATCGTCGAGTTCGACCTGCGCAGCGGCCGTTCCAACGCCCAGTACGTCTACCAACTCGAACCGATCGCGACCTTGAACGCGCTCGATCCGTCCAGCGACGACGATTTCTCGGCGACCCACCAGGGCCGCAGCATCGGCCTCAGCGCAATCCATGCCTTGAGCGACCGCGACTTCCTGGTGCTCGAGCGCGACAACCGCGGCCTCGGCGTCGAAGTCACCGCCGCGCCGTTGCACAAGCGCGTGTACCGGATTTCGTTGCGCGGCGCGACTAACGTCGCCACGCGCTCGCTGGCCGGCAGCAACGACCTGCCCGCCGGCGTGCGTCCGGTCGACAAGGCGCCCGAACTCGACATCCTGGCCGCCCTGCGCAGCGCTGGCGCCCACGATATCCCCGAGAAACTCGAAGGCCTCGCGATCGGCCCGCGCCTGCGCAACGGCAAGCACCTGGTGCTGATCGGCAGCGACAACGACTACAGCGTCACCCAGAGCGGCGCCGGCGAGCAGTTCGAAGTTTGCGTCGACCGCCGCAGCGGCGAACGCGCACAGGTTCCGCTGGATGCCGATTGCCCGGCCGGCAAGGCGCGCATCCCCGGCACCCTGGTCGCCTTCGCGGTCGATTTCCGCCGCTGAGGCGGACGGACAGTCGCCTCCATCAGACTTGGCCGGCGTTCAGCCGTCGAGCACCTTTGCTGTTCCCCCCTTTGAAAAAGGGGGCTGGGGGGATTTGCTTTTCGCTCAGTAGCGTCGACCGATGCAGCCAAGCGAAAGCAAATCCCCCGCGCTGCATGAACCGTTACTCGATGAGCGCAACGCCGGGCGCTTGCCCCTTTTTCAAAGGGGGCAAATTGTCGCGGCGACGCGGCGAGTGGCGACTACCGACTACCGACTACCGACTACCGACTACCGATTAACGATTAACGATTAACGATTAACGATTAACGATTAACGGTTAACGGTTAACGGTTAACGGTTAACGGTTAACGGTTAGCGATTAGCGATTAGCGATTAGCGAAGCTTGCCAGCTCCACCGTGCTGTTCCCCCCTTTGCAAAGGGGGGTTGGGAGGATTTGCCTTTCGCCCAAATCGCAAGAATCGGCATATGCCGCGAACCCCGCGCCTCACTTCGCCATGTACTTCCAATTGCGCCCCTTGCCCTCGGCCATCCACTCCACGGCCTGGGCGACCCGCGCCTTGCGGGTGTCCTCGCGCTTCGCGCTCTCGATCCATTCGACGTAGTCGCGCCGCTGGCTCGGCGGAAACGCCTCGTAGGTCGCCTTGGCCTTCGCGTTCTTCTTCAGCGCCAGCGCGGCGGCCAGATCCGCGGGCAGTTCGACCGGCGGCTTGGGTTGCGCGCGCTTGCTCGCAGGACGGGTCACCCCGGCTTCGATCAAGGCCATCGCCTGCTTCACCAGCCGAGTAAGCTCGCGCTTGCCGGGCAGGTCGCCGATCTTGCTCAGGCGGCCGAACTGGCCCATCGCATCGCTGTCGGCGGACCGCTGCGCACCGCCGATGTTCGCGCCCTGCCAGAAGCCGAAGGTGGCGTGTTGCTTGAACGCCGCCATGCTGCACATCAGCTTGCCGCGGTAAACGAAACTCGGTATGCCCCACTTGATCGCTTCCTCGACCTGCGGGCAGGCCGCGTGTACGAGCGCGCGCAGGTGTTCGAGGATCGGCTGCGCGAACGGCGCCGCCTTGGCGATATAGGCATCGATGCGCGGATCGGGCTGGCTCATGGCGGTCGACCGTCGGTCTGGCGATGAGGCCTTATTCTGCGCCGCTTACGCGCTCAGCGGCCACTGCCCCAGCACGTCGTAAACGTTGCGCGAGCCGAGCTGGCTGTGGATCAGGACGAAGGCATCGACGCGCCAGTCGATGGCCTCGATGGCGAGCGGAGGATGCAACGGACGCGCGGCATCGCGGACGATGGTCACGTGCGGCACCAGGGCGCGCCCGGACTCGGCCCGCACGCCTTCCTTGGCCAGGGCCACGCCGAGCCGCTGGTACAGGCCCTCTAGGGCCTCCGGCGTGTGCTCGCTGCCGAGCCACCAGGGCACCGACTTGTTGCGGAAGCTGCCGGCGCGGTCGAGCCGCAGGTCGAACGCCGGCAGGACCAAGCTCGCCGCCGCGGCCTGCGCCCGCGCCGCGCGTTCGGGCTGGAACTCGGAAGCGTCGCCGAGGAATTGCAGGGTCAGGTGGTAACGGTGAGCGCCGATCAGGCGTCCGCCGGCGTCGTGTTCGCGGTGCAGGGCCGCCGCGACCGCGGCGATGCGCGCCTGGGTCGCCGCATCGGGCAACAGGGCGAAGAACAATCGATGAACATCGGGCGAAGCGGCCGGCGCCGCGAACAACGAGTCTTGATGCATGGCCGCAGTGTAAAGCCCGCGCCGCGGCCTGCCCATTACGCGAACTGGGTCGACTCCGCCGCACAGGCCCTGGGGCATGATGAGCGGGCCGCCGGCCGGCGGTTCGATAGCCTCGCGCGCCCGATCGCGGCGGCGCCCCCCAGCGAATGGAGTCCCTCATGAAGTCGATCCCGAATCTGTGCGCCCTCGCCTTGCTGGCGCTGTCCCTGCACGCCCATGCGCAGACGGCGCCGGCCGCGGCCCCACAGGGCTCCGACAAGCATGAGCAAGACCGACGCGCGCAAGCCAGACGCGAAATCGAGAGCATCGTCGAGACCTTCAAGGCCGCGATCATCGCCAAGGACTCGGCCACCCTGAAGGGCCTGTTCCTGCCCGAGCACAATTCCTGGATCCTGGTGTCTTCCGACGAAGAGTTCCGCCAGCGCAAGGCCAAGAACCCTAAGCTCAAGAAGCTCGAACCCGGCACCTACGTCGAGTTCGCCGAGCAGATGAGTCAGGGCAAGGAACGCTTCGAAGAGAAGTTCTCGAACGTGAAAATCGAAACCGACGGCGCCATCGCCAGCGTGCATTTCGACTTCGTCTTCCTCGAAGACGAGCGCATGACCGGCAAGGGCCAGGAAGCCTGGCAGTTGGTCAAGACCGAACAGGGCTGGAAGATCAACGCGGTGGTCTACTCCTCCTACCCGCTCAAGTAAGCCCGATGCTCCCGGCCCGCGCCGGGAGCATCGCCGGGCGGCATGCAGACGAGCGCTGCCGCACGTATTCGCTCAAGCCGTCGCCGCGCCCAGCGGGCGCGGCTCAGGCCGTCGCCGCAAGCGGCGCCGGTTCGTTCGAGGCACGCTCGGAGTACGCATCCAACAGGCTCGCGACGATCTTGCGGGCACCACTGAACGGCTTGCGCCCGTGCGCCATCTGCATGTTGTCGAGCAGCATCACGTCGCCGACCTGCCAGGGGAACCGGATCGAGGCACCGGCAAAGGCCTCGCGCACCGCCTGCAGGTCCTCGGCGGCGATCTCGCCGCCGTCGCCGTAATAGGCATGGCGCGGCAGCCGGTCGGCACCGAACATGTTGAGCAAGGAAGTCGCGACTTCGGCGCCGAGGTTGCTGACGTGGAACAGGTGCGCCTGGTTGAAGAACACGCGTTCGCCGGTCAGCGGGTGCCGCGCCGTGCCGTGGTTGGTCTGGGCGGTGCGCAGGGTTTGCGCGTCCAGCCACTCGTGGACGATGCCGTTGGCCTCGCAGAAGCGCGCGACTTCGCCGCGGTCGGAGGTCTGGAACACCGTCTCCCAGGGAATGTCGACGTAGGGCCGATAGTGGCGCACATAACGCACGCCACGCGCCTCGAAGCGGTCCATACGCTCCTCGCCGATGGCGGCGGCGACCCGGCGCATGTCGGCGATCGGGGTCTCGCCGCCGCTCTGCGGCGCCACCAGGCAGCAGAACGCAATCTTCAGCGGCCAGTCGCGCTGATAGGCGTTCTCGCAATGCAGGGCGATCTCCTGGTCGGGCGGGTACTCGGTGGCGGTGAACACGCCCTTGCCGACCGAACTGCGCGGGGTCGAGCGATAGGTATAGTCGAGCGCGCGCGGCGACACCGCTTCGCCGAAACCCTCGAAGTCGGCGACCGAAGCGACGTCGAAGCCGCGGAACAGCAAGGCGCCGTGTTCGAGCAGACGCTCTTCGATCAGTTCGCGGCGTGCCGAGACGAAGGCGGCCAGATCGCGCTCGCCGGCGCCGGGTTCGAATACGCGCGGTGCGCGGCCGTCGGCGAACAACGTGGTTTCCTTGAAAGCATTCATGTCCAGTACTCCTGTGAAACGCGGCGCCGCGGCAGCCGCCGCGGCGCATGACGATGTTGGCGCGGCTCAGAACCGGTAGCGGATCTTGGCCAGCAGTTGGTCGGAATCGCGCAGTTCCAGCGCGTCGGTGAACTGATCGTAGGTGCCGAGCGGATCGCGTTCGAGGAAGGTCGAGCCGCCGCGCGAATAGGCCACGAAGATGTCCGACTGCGGGCCGAGCAGGTAGCGATAGCGCAACTGCAGGCCGAAGTTGTTGACGTCGAAGTCCGCCCTCGCCTGCCCGCTCGCCAGCATCTGCCCGTTCGGCTGCAGGATGTAGCCCTGACCGCCGTCGGCCCGCACCGAAGCCCATTCGGTCTTCAGGCGCACCTCGTGATGCAGGCCCGGGAACCAACTCAGATTGAGGCTGGCGTAGTCGCCGCGCCGCGAGTAACGGCCGAAGTTGCGGCCGTCCTCCCAGATCAGCCAGTCGCTGCCGCGGTCCGGGCTGAAGATCAGTTGGGCATTGAAATCGTCGTTGGGATACCAGACCGCACTCAGCTCCAGCTCCGGCGTGGCCTTGCCCGACAGGCCCTGCGGCAGCATCGACAGCGCCGCCCCGTAGGTCCAGTCGCCGTAGCGGCGGCTGACGAATTCGGCCTCGGAGCGATAACGCTGCGAACGCTTCCACAGCCCGTTGCCGCGCGAGATCAGGTCGTCCCAACCGGAAGTGATCAGGCTGACGTTGAAATTCAAGCGGTTGCCGCTGCGGTAGTTGTAGTTGTTGACGATCGCCAGGGTGGTCGGCAGACGGTCGCCGCGGTCGTTGCTGCGCGCCTGCAAATCGGCGAACCAGCGCACGCTGCGCAGGTTCGCGTCCTCGTCTTTGACGCGGTGGACGTAGTCGGCGGCGAGCTTGACCTCGTTGAGGCTGGCGCGGCGCTGGTAACCCAGGTCGTTGAAGTCCAGGTGGTTGCCGACGTGATTGGCCTCGAAGCGATAGCGCCAGCTTTCCGACGGCGTCCAGTTGACGCGCATCCAGGCGCCGCTGTCGTTGACGCTGCGCCCGCGTTGGTCGATGAAGCTGCCGAGCACCTGGCCGTTGATCACCAGCGCATCGCTCGGCCGCCAGCTCATGTCGACCGCCTGCACCTGCGCGCTGCGGTCGCGGAACGGGCGCTCGGTGTCGGTGCCGAGCCAGCCGATGCTGAGCTTGTCGTGCACCGGGAACAGCAAACGCGCGGCGTAGAAATCGCGGCCGGCCTCGCCGTCCTCGGTGGCGGCGAGCACGCCGTAGCTGAGCCGGCCCAACGAGCCGTTGAGCTTGATCGCAGCGTCGATGTCGCTGGCGCCGCTGCCGTCGTCGGCATCGCCGCCGATGCGGCGGGTGTGGATCAACCGCCCCTGGTCGGGCGTGCTGAGGTCGAAGATGCCCTGGTTCTCGGTAAAGAACGGGCGCCGGTCGCTGAAGAAGGTCTCGATGGCGTCGAAGTTGATCACCAGGTCGTCGGACTCGACCTGGCCGAAGTCCGGGTTCACCGTCGCGCTGAGCTGGAAGCGCGGCGACGGCTTCCAGAACAGATCGACGCCGCCGTTGTACTTGGTGCGGCCGGTGATCATGTCGTGGTTGGCGGTGACATAGGGCCAGAAGTGCAGCAAGGCCTTGCGGTATTGCGGAATCTCCAGGCGCTCGAAGCCGGAGACGAAGCGGCCGCGTTCGATCGACACCGCCGGGTAGGACTGGCGCTCGCCGTTGCCGCCGAGCACGCGGCTGAAATACACCGCGATGTTGCGACTGGCCGAGTCGGTGCCGCGCATCGGCGCCACCGTCCACGGGATCAGCATCTCGACCTGCCAGCCGTTCTCGGTCTCCTCGACCGCCCAGCTCCAGTCGGTATCCCAGTCGTAGTTGGGCACGTTCTCGTTGGTCACCACGCCGTCCATGATCGAACCCGACAGGCCGACGCTGAAGGTGTAAGCGGTGCGGCCGTCGCCGTCGAAGTCGACCATGAAGTTGACGCCGTCGATGACGTCCTCCTGGTCGCGCTCCAGACGCGGCTTGACCCGCGCGAACGCCGGCGCCTGTTCGAGCACGAAGGCGACGACGATGCCGTCCGGCGTCGACAACAGGCGCGCCTGGGTGCCGCTGCCGCTGTCGGGCGCGGTCAGGCGATACGGCTCGGTGACCTTGAAGTCGTCGTAGCGCTTGGCCTGTTCCCATTCGGTTTCATCGAGCTTGCCGTCGATCACGATCGAGGCGTAGGCCGGTGAGCTGACCAACAGGGTCAGCATCAGCACCGAACCGGCGCGCAGCCGCGAGGTGGGAAAATCTGCAGTCATGTGGTGTCCAAAGGTGGGGCTGGAAGAAGGCGTGGCGCGTCGGGTCCGGATCAGGTCTCGGACAGGTAGGCGAGCGTCTTGCGTTCTCCCTTGAACGATTCGCGGCCGTGCATCATCAGGATGTTGTCGATCATCAGCAGGTCGCCGCGCTGCCAGTCGAACAGCAGCTTGCTGGCGTCGAGCGCGCGGCGCACCTCGGCCAGGGCTTCCTCTTCCATCGGCTCGCCATCGCCGTACTCGCACTCGTGCGGCAGATTGCCCTTGCCGACCATCTGCTCGTACATGCTGCGCAGTTGCGGGTTGAGCGCCGAGGGGTGCCACTGCTCGGCCTGGTTGAACCACACCTCCTGGCCGGTCTGCGGGTGGGTGACGAAGGCGTCGCAACGCGTGGTCACCCGCAGCACGCCGTCGGCCTGCCAGCGGCAGGTCGAGCCCTGCTCGGCGGCGATGCTCTCGACCTCGGCCCGGTCCTGGGTCTGGTAGGTGGTCTGCCAGTTCTTGCCGAGCGGGATGCTCGACTGGAAATTGCGCACGTAGTTGATGCCGCGCTCGCGCAGCTTGCGCACGATCTCGTCGGGCACCGCGCGCAGCACATCGCTGCTGTTGGCCAGCGAGGTCTGTCCGCCCGAGGCGGCCGGGATCACGCTGTGGAAGAACAGGCGTCGCGGCCAGCGCGGCAGATAGGACATCTCGTTGTGCAGGCTGATCACTTCGCTGGCCGGGTATTCGGTCGAGGTGTAGACGTCGGCGGCGACCCGGCTGCGCGGCGAATTGCCGCCGATGTAGTCGAAGGCCTGCGCGCCGAGGCGCTCGGAGCAGGCGCGGAAATCCTCGGCGCCGGCGAGTTGGAAGCCGCGCAGCAGGATGCCGCCGTGCTTGAGCAACCAGGCCTGGACCTGCTCGCGGTTCTGGACGAGGTAATCGTGCAGCGCCGCCTGGCTGGCATCGCCGGCGGGGGTGATCACGATCGGATGGTGGTCGGAGTTGAACAGCGCGTTGACGTTCATGGCAGGTCCCTGTCGTTCTTGAAATCCGTAGCGTTCGAAATACTGTGCGGTTGCGGTCTCGCCCGGCGCGATGCGGGCGCGGCGGCTATACGCACAAACTTGCGGTCAGTTCCGCGTTGAGTTGCTCCAGCACCGCGGCGCGCTGGCTGTTGACGAAAAAGTGGCCGCCGTCGAACCAGGTCACCTGGCAGGCGCCCGAGGTTTCTTTGTGCCAGCCGTCGACCTGGCCGGGCTCCTTGTTCAGATCCTCGCGCCCGGCGAACACGCTGATCGGCATCGGCAACAGCGGGCCGTGGCGATAGCGATAGTTCTCGGCGATGGCAAAATCGGCGCGGATCGCCGGCAGCAGCAGTTCCATCAGCTCTCGGCTTTCCAGCACTTCCGGCGGCGTGCCCTCGTACTCGCGCAGCACCTCGGTGAACTGCGCATCCGACAAGGTGTGCAGTTGCCGGGTCGGGCTGCGGAACTGCGGCGCATGGCAGCCGGACATGAACAAATGGCTCGGCGTGCTTAAGCCGTGCAGGCGCAGGTAACGGCTCAACTCGAACGCGACCAGGGCGCCGACGCTGTGGCCGAAGAACGCGCACGGCAGGTCGTCCATGCGCGAGATCACCGGCGCCACCGCCTGCAACAACCCCGGCAATGAACCGATCGGCTCCTCGGCGATGCGCGCGCTGCGCCCCGGCAACTGCACCGCGCAGACTTCGACGGCCGGGTCGAGCGCCTCCTGCCAGCGGAAGAAGTTGAAGGCGTTGCCGCCGGCGTAGGAAAAGCAGAACAGGCGCATGCGCCGGGTCGAAGACGGCGTGCGGATCAACCACGGCGTGGTCTGCAAGGAAAGCGACGAACTCATGTCAGGGTCTCGGCGAGGGCGCGCTCGGCATCGGCGCCGATGCGGGAAGTGCGCGTGGACGAGGGATGGGCGAGGAACTCGGCGATGGCCGCGGCGATGCGCTGCGCGTGCGGCTCGGCGAGCATGGCGTAGTGGCCGGCATCGACCGCGGTCGCCTCGAAGCCGCCGCTGATCGCTTCGATGCCTTCGGCGACGCGGTCCGACGAATCGGCGCGGAAGGCCTGCACCGGCGCGTCGATGCGGCCGGCTTTATAGCCCGACAACAGTTGCAGATGCGCACGGGTCACCGGCCACTGCGCCTGCAGATGGGCGAAGGCCGCGGCATCGGCATCGCGCCAGCCCAGGCGCTGCAACAACGACTCGACTTGTTCGAAGCGCTGCGCCGACAGCACCTCGATGGCCAGCCCGTCGAACTCGACCGACCTCGGCCAGGCCAGACCGCGCCCTTGCAACTCGGCGCGCAGGGCGACCTCGGCCGCACGCATCGGGTCCTTGTCGAGACCGGCGATGGGCAGATGGGTATCGAGCAGGCCGAGATATTCGACCCGCTCGCCGGCGGCGAGCAACTGCTGGGCGATCGTCGCCGCGAGAATGCCGCCGCTCGACCAACCGAGCAGGCGATACGGACCCTGCGGCTGCACAGTGCGGATGGCCTCGACCTGGGCCTGGGCCATCGCCTGCAATGAAGCCGGGCGCTGCGGCAGGCCCGCGGCTTCCGGCGATTGCAGTCCGTAGACCGGCCCGAGTACCGCCAAGCGCGCGGCCAGGGCGGCATAGAACGAAACCTGGCCTCCGACCGGATGCACGCAGAACATCGGCCGGCCCGTCGCCGCCGCTTGCAGCGGCACGCACAGCGAGGCCGGGCGCACGTCTTGCTCGTCGATCGCCGCCGCCAAGGCCGCCAAGGTCGGCGCCGAGAAGGTCGCCGACAGCGGCACGGCCACGCCGAGGCGCGCACGCAGTTCGTGCACCACCCGGATCGCCAGCAGCGAATGGCCGCCGAGTTCGAAGAAGCGGTCGTGCCGCCCCACCCGCTCGACGCCGAGCAATTGCGACCAGACTTCGGCGATGACCGCTTCGGTCGCACCCTGCGGCTCAACGTAGGCGTGCTGGACCCGCGCCGCGCCATCCGGCGCCGGCAAGGCGGCGCGGTCGAGTTTACCGTTGGCGGTCAGCGGCCAGCGCGGCAGCACCACGAACGCCGTCGGCAGCATGTGTTCGGCGAGCGAACGCGCCAGCCGCTCGCGCAACGCCGCCGCACTCGGTGCGGCATCGCCGCGCGCCAGCAGATAAGCCACCAGACGCTGGTCGCCGGCCTGGTCTTCGCGTGCGACCACCACCGCCTCGCGCACACCGTCGCATTCGCCCAGACGGGCCTCGATCTCGCCGAGTTCGATGCGGTGGCCGCGGATCTTGACCTGGAAATCGTTGCGACCCAGGTATTCGATGCGGCCGTCCTCGAGCCAGCGTCCGAGGTCGCCGGTGCGGTACATGCGCGCACCCTCCGCGTCCGCGAACGGGTCGGTGAGGAAACGCTCGTCGGTGAGCTCGGCCCGATGCAGGTAGCCGCGGGCCACGCCGGCGCCGCCGATGTGGATCTCGCCGGTCACCCCGACCGGCACCGGCTGGCGTTCGCCGTCGAGGATGTAGAGCTGGGTGTTGGCGATCGGCGTGCCGATATGCGGGCCAACGCCGGCGCGGATCGGCGCCAGGGTGGCGTCGACCGTGCACTCGGTCGGGCCGTAGACGTTGAAGCAGCGCAGCGACGAGGCCGCGGCCGCATCCCAGGCGCGCGCCGACAGCGCTTCGCCGCCGATCAACACCATGCGCAGATCGGTGCCGTCGCGCCGCAGCAGGCCGCGTTCGATCAACAACTCGAACTGGGCCGGCGTGCAGTCGAAGGCCTGGATGCGCTCGCGCACCAGGAAATCCAACATCGCTTCGGCATCGGCGCGAACCTCGGCCGGCACCAGCACCACGCTGCGGCCGGACAGCAACTGGGTCAGCGCCTGCAGCGAGGCATCGAAGGACAGGCCGGCGTTGAGCGCAACCCGGGCACCGGGCGCGCAATGGACAAAGGCCTCGCGTTCCAGCGCGGCCCACAGATTGAGCACGTTGCGGTGCTCGACCATCACCCCCTTGGGCCGTCCGGTCGAACCGGAGGTGTAGATCGCATAGGCCAACTGCTGCGGGCCGATTGCGGTCAGCTCCGGATCGTGTTCGGGTTGTTCGGTCAGCGCCGCGTCGTCGAGCGCGATCACCGGCAGCGTGGTCGTGAGCGGCGATGCCGTGGACGTCGTCAACAAGGCCACCGGCGCGCTGTCGGCGAGCATGTAGTCCAGGCGCTCGCTCGGATAGGCCGGGTCCAGCGGCACGTAGCCGGCGCCGGCCTTGAGGATGCCGAGCACGCCGACGATGGTCTCGAGCTCGCGTTCGACCCGGATCGCGACGCGGTCGTCGGCACGCACGCCCAGCGCGATCAGGCGATGGGCGATGCGGTTGGCGCGGCGGTTGAGTTCGGCGTAGCTCAGGCTGCGTTCGCCGCAGACCAGGGCCTCGGCTTCGGGCGTGCGTTGTGTCTGCAACTCGAAGCCACGATGGATCGAGGCCGGCAGATCGAAGCTTGCCTCGGTGTCGTTGAAGCTACGCAGCACCTGCTCGCGCTGCGGCGCGCCCAGCAGCGGCAACGCGGCGATGGCGCAGCGCTCGTCGGCGGCCATCGCTTCGAGCAGCGACACCAGGCAGGCGGCGTAGCGTTCGGCGGTGGCGCGGTCGAACAGCGCGGTCGCATACGCCAGGCTGCCGGCGATGCCGTCGGCGCCGTCGGCCAAGGCCAGCGACAGGTCGAACTGGGTCGTCGTCAGCGGGCTGTCGATCGATTCCAGCGCCAACCCCGGCAGGCTCAGCGCGCCGCCGCCCGGGGTGTTGTTGAAGGCGAACATGGTCTGGAACAACGGCCCGTAGCTCAAGCTGCGCGCTGGCTGCACCGCCTCGACCACCTGCTCGAACGGCAGCTCCTGGTGGGCGTAGACATCGAGCATGGTCGCCTTCACCTGCGCCAACAGTTCGGCGACGCTGGCCCGGCCGTCGACGCCGATGCGCAGCGCCAGGGTGTTGACGAAGAAGCCGATCAGCGGCTCGATCTCGGTGCGCTGGCGATTGGCGACCGGACTGCCGATCACCACCTCGTCCTGCCCGCTCAAGCGCGACAACAGGCTCGCCCAACCCGCGAGCAAGGTCATGAACACGGTCGTGCCGTGACGCTGCGACAAGGCGCGCAAGGCCGCCGAAGCCTGCGACGATAGACGCAGCTCGACCCGATCGCCGGCATAGCTCTGCACCGGCGGGCGCGGACGGTCGCTCGGCAGTTCCAACAACGCCGGTGCGCCTTGCAAGTGCCCGCGCCAGAACTCGACTTGCTCGCGCAAAGTCTCGCCCTGCAGCCACTGGCGTTGCCAGAGGGCATAGTCGGCGTACTGGATCGGCAGCGGCGGCAGCGGATCGGTGCGGCCCTCGTGGCAGGCCGCATACAGCGCCGCCACTTCGCGCACCAACACGCCAATCGACCAACCGTCGGAGACGATGTGGTGCTGGGTGACCAGCAACACGTGCTCGTCTTCGCGCAGACGCAGCAGGCGGCCGCGGATCAACGGGCCGCGAGCGAGATCGAACGGCGCACGGGCCTCTTGCAAGCTCAAGCCGGCCAGCGCGTGTTCGCACGCTGTCTCGTCGAGTTCGCGCAGGTCGTGTTCGATCAGGGCGAAGCCGGCATCGGCCGCGGCGATCAGCTGCACCGGCTCGCCATCGACCTCGGCGAAACAAGTGCGCAGGTTTTCGTGACGGGCGACGACCCGGTCGAGCGCGGCCTTGAGCGCGTCGCGGTCCAAGCTGCCGCTCAAACGCAGCGCCGCCGGCATGTGATAGGCCGCGCCGGCGGCCGGATCGAGCTGATCCAGGAACCACAGGCGTTGCTGCGCCCACGACAGCGGCAACGGCCCGTTGCGGTCGGCCACTGCGATCGGCGCCAACGATTCGGCGGCGCGGTCGATGCGATCCAGGGCACGCGCCATGCCTTCGAGACTCGGCTGCGCGAACACTTCGCGCAGGGCGAACTCGAGGCCGAGGGTCGAACGCAGTCGGGTGACCAGTTGCAAGGCCAACAGCGAATGCCCGCCGAGCTCGAAGAACTGGTCGTGGCGGCCGACGCGTTCCAGGCCCAGCAGTTCGCACCAGATCTGCGCGAGCGCGGTCTCGACCTCGCCCTGCGGCGCTTCGAACTCGCGCCGGATCACCGCGTCGTCGCCCGGCGCCGGCAGCGCCTTGCGGTCGAGCTTGCCGTTCGGGGTCAGCGGCAAGGCCGCCAAGGTCACGAAGGCGCTCGGCAGCATGAACTCGGCCAGGCTGCGCGACAGCTGCTCACGCAGGCGCGCTGTCGACAGTTCGATTCCGTCCTGCGGCACCACGTAAGCGATCAAGCGCTTGTCGCCGCCCTCGCCTTCGCGCGCCACCACCACTGCTTCGCGCACGCCGTCGCAGGCGGCCAGCTTGGTCTCGATCTCGCCGAGCTCGATGCGGAAGCCGCGGATCTTGACCTGGAAATCGTTGCGGCCCAGGTATTCGATGGTGCCGTCGGCGCGCCAGCGACCGAGGTCGCCGGTCTTGTACATCCGCGCGGTTTTGTCCGCGACGAAAGGATCGTTGACGAAACGCTCGGCGGTCAGCTCGGGACGGTGCAGATAGCCGCGGGCCACGCCTTCGCCGCCGATATACAGCTCGCCGACCACCCCGACCGGTACCGGCTCCAGGTGCGCGTCGACGATATAGATGCGGGTGTTCGCCACCGGCTTGCCGATGTGCGAGGCGAAACCGTCGGCACGGTCCATCGCCACCCAGGTCGAGTACGTCGTGGTCTCGGTCGGGCCGTACAGGTTGGCGACCATCGCCACCTCGGTCCGGGCGAAGATCTGCTCGACCAAGGCGCGCTTGAGCGGCTCGCCGGCCAGGTTGACCGTGCGCACGGTCGCCGGCACCCCGCCGCTCTGCAGCAAGGCGTTGATGCCCGAGGGCACGGTGTTGATGAGGCTCAGCGGGCTGGCCGGATCGGTCGCGAGCACGTCGCGCACGACCGTGATCGTGGCACCGATGCTCAGCGGTGCGAACAACTCGTATACCGCCAGATCGAAGTTGATCGAGGTCGAGAACAGCGTGTCGCGCAGTTGTTCGGCGCTGAAGTTGGCGTTGGCCCAGGCGACGAAATTGGCCGCGTTCGCATGCTCGATCGCCACGCCCTTGGGCTGGCCGGTCGAACCGGAGGTGTAGATGACGTAGGCCAGATGACGCGCAGTCAGACCGTCGACGACCGGGTCGTGCTCGGGCTGATCGGCCAAGGCGGCATCGTCGGCGGATAACACCGACACCTCGACTTCGCCGAGCAAGCCGCTCAGCGACGTCTGACTCAACAGCGCCATCGGCGCGCTGTCGGCGAGCATATAAGCCAGACGATCGGGCGGGTAATTCGGGTCCAGCGGCACGTAGGCCGCACCGGCCTTGAGGATGCCGAGCACCCCGGCCACGAGCGACGGGCCACGTTCGAGACAGATCGCGACACGGTCGTCGGCGCGCACACCGAGCGCGAGCAGACGATGAGCGATGCGGTTGGCACGGCGATTCAGTTCGGCGTAGCTCAGGCGCTGGTCGCCGCAGACCACCGCGGTCGCGTCCGGCGTGGCCCGCACCTGCGCTTCGAACGGCTGATGCAACAAGCGCTCGCGCGGATAGTCGAAGCCGGTGTCGTTGAAGTCTTCCAGCACACGCTCGCGTTCGGCGACCGACAGCAGCGGCAGGCGAGCGACCGGGCACTGCGCATCGGCCACCATGGCTTCGAGCAGACTGACGAAATAGCCGGCATAGCGTTCGATGGTCTCGCGCTCGAACAGGTCGCTGGCGAAGGACAGATTGCCCTGCAGGCTGTCGCCGCTGTCGGCCAGGGCCAGTTCGAGATCGAAGTGGGCGGTATGCAGCGGACGGCCGATGCTTTCCAGCTCCAGCCCCGGCAACTGCAGCGCGCCGCCACCCGGGGTGTTGTTGAACGCGAACATGGTCTGGAACAGCGGGCTGTAGCTCAGGCTGCGCGCCGGCTGCACCGCTTCGACGACTTGCTCGAACGGCACGTCCTGGTGGGCGTAGGCGTCGAGCATGGTGCTGCGCACGCGGCCGAGCAGATCGGCGACGCTGGCCTGCCCGTCGACCTCGATGCGCAAGGCCAGGGTGTTGACGAAGAAACCGATCAGCGGTTCGATCTCGGCGCGCTGGCGGTTGGCGACCGGGCTGCCGACGACGATCTCGCCCTGCCCGCTCAAGCGCGACAACAGACTCGACCACGCCGCCAGCAAGGTCATGAACAAGGTCGCGCCGTGGCGCTGCGACAACTCGCGCAGATCGGCGGTCAGGCGCGGCGACAGGCTCAGGCCGACGCGGTCGCCGGCATAGCTCTGCAACGGCGGACGCGGCCGGTCGGTCGGCAGTTCCAGCAGCGCCGGCGCACCGTGCAGGTGCTCGCGCCAGAAACCGAGTTGTTGACGCAGGGTTTCGCCCTGCAGCCATTGCCGCTGCCACTGCGCGTAGTCGGCGTACTGGATCGGCAACGGCGGCAGCGGGTCGTCCTGGCCCTGGCTGAAGGCCGTGTACAGCGCGGTGACTTCCTTGACCAGCACGCCGAGCGACCAACCGTCGGAGACGATGTGGTGCTGGGTCAACAGCAGCACGTGTTCGTCCGCGGCCAGGCGCAGCAAACGCCCGCGGATCAGCGGACCGGCAGCGAGGTCGAACGGCGTGCGCGCTTCTTCGGCGCCGAGCTCGGCGACCGCGCGTTCGCGCGCATCGGCGTCGAGCTCGCGCAGATCGATCTCGACCAGGTCGAAGCCCCGATCGGCCGGCGCGATCGACTGCGATGCGGCGCCGTCGATTTCGACGAAACAAGTGCGCAGGTTTTCGTGGCGGGCGACGATGCGGTCGAGGGTCGCCTTCAACGCATCGCGGTCGAGACGGCCGCTGAGGCGCAAGGCGGTCGGCATGTGATAAGCCGCGCCCGCCGCCGGGTCGAGCCGGTCGAGGAACCACAGGCGTTGCTGCGCCCACGACAGCGGCAAGGCCGCGGCGCGATCGGCGCGCGGGATCGCCGCTTCGTCGGTGCGTTCGGCGCCGGACAGGGCCGACGCCATCGCCGCCAGGGTCGGCCTCGCGAACACCTCGCGCAGCGCCAGCGCAGCGCCCAGGCTCTCGCGCAGGCGCGTAGTCAGTTGCACGGCCAGCAGCGAGTGACCGCCGAGTTCGAAGAAATGATCGTGACGGCCGACCCGCTCCAGGCCGAGCAGTTCGCACCAGATCGCTGCGACCGCGGTTTCCGCCTCGCCCTGCGGCGCTTCGTACTCGCGCGCCGCCACCGCCGACGCATCCGGCGCCGGCAGCGCCTTGCGGTCGAGCTTGCCGTTCGCGGTCAGCGGCCACGCCGCCAGGCTCACGAACGCCGACGGCAGCATGTAATCGGCCAGGTGCTTGGCCAGGGCCTCGCGCAACGCTGCCGCCGACACTTCGGCGCCGTCGTCGGCGATCACATAGGCCACCAGGCGCTTGTCGCCGGGCTGGTCTTCGCGCGCCAGCACCACCGCTTCGCGCACGCCCGCGCAGTCGGTCAGGCGCGCTTCGATCTCGCCGAGTTCGATGCGGAAACCGCGGATCTTGACCTGGAAATCGTTGCGGCCGAGGAACTCGATGCTGCCGTCGGCCTGCCAGCGGCCGAGGTCGCCGGTGCGGTAAAGGCGTGCGCCCGGCTCATCGCCGAAGGGATCGGCGACGAAACGTTCGGCGCTGAGCTCATCGCGATTGAGATACCCGCGGGCCACGCCGGGGCCGCCGATGTAGAGCTCGCCGGCGACGCCGACCGGCACCGGCTCGCCGCGCGCATCGAGCAAGTACACGCGAGTGTTGGCGATCGGCTTGCCGATCGGGATGCTGCGCGCGCCCTCGGCGACCGCGGCGATCTCGAAGTTGGTGGCGAAGGTGGTGGTCTCGGTCGGGCCGTAGCCGTTGACCAGGCGCCGCGGCCGCTGGGCGCGGCCGAGCGCGCGCGCGACGCTGCGCGGGTCGAGCGCGTCGCCGCCGATCAGCAGATGGTTCAGGCCGGCGAAGGCCGGCGCCAAAGCATCGACGTATTCGTTGAACAGACCGACGGTGAGCCACAACGCAGTCACGCCGCCGTCGATCAGGGCCGCGGCGAAGCGTGCCGGTTCCAGCACGTCGGCGGCGGCGATGATTTCCAGGCGCGCACCGTTGAGCAAGGCGCCCCACAGCTCCCAGGTCGAGGCGTCGAAGGCCGGGTTCGCGCACAGACCGATGACATCGTCGACGCCGAACTGCGCGCATTCGTTGTTGACGACCAGGCGCAACACGTTGCGGTGTTCGACCATCACCCCCTTGGGCAGGCCGGTCGAACCGGAGGTGTAGATCACGTAGGCCAGATGACGCGGGCCGAGCCCAGCCACTTCGGGCGCGAGGTCGAGCGGCGACGGCGATTGCACATCGGCGATGCCGTCCATGGCCACGAAGGCGGCCTCGGCCTGTGCCAGCGCGGCCACCGACTCGCGCAAGGCGGCCGGCGCGAGCAGCACGCGCGGCGCGCTGTCGGCGAGCATGAAGGCCAGGCGTTCGTCGGGATGCTGCGGGTCCAGCGGCACGTAGCCGGCGCCGGCCTTGAGGATCGCGAGCAGGCCCACCACCAGTTCCAGGCCGCGTTCGGCGCAGATGGCGACGCGGTCGTCGGGTTGCACGCCGAGCGCGATCAGGCGGTGGGCGAGACGGTTGGCGCTACGATCCAGCTCGGCATAGGTCAGGCTGCGCCCCTGGAAACGCGCGGCGATCGCGGTCGGCCGCTCGGCCGCGCGTTGCTCGAACACGCCGTGGATGCAGCAGTCGTGCGGATACTCGGCGTCGGTGGCATTGAAACCGCGCAGCACCTGCTCGCGCTCGGCGGCACTGAGCAGCGGCAAAGCATCGACGCTGCGCGCATCGTCGCCGGCCATGCCTTCGAGCAAACGGACGAAATGCCCCGCATAGCGCTCGATGGTGGCGCGCTCGAACAGATCGGTGGCGAAAGCCAGGTTACCTTCGAGGGTGGCGCCGGCGTCGGTGACCGCCAGCTCGATGTCGAAGTGCGCGGTATGGCGGGTGCCGCCGACCGCTTCCAGGCTCAGCCCCGGCAGTTCCAGGGCGCCGCCGTCGGGGGTGTTGTTGAAGGCCAGCATGCTCTGGAACAGCGGGCTGTAGCTCAAGGTGCGCGCCGGCTGCACCGCTTCGACGACCTGCTCGAACGGCACGTCCTGGTGCGCATAGGCATCCAGGGTGGTGGCCTTGATCTGCGCCAGTAGCGCGGCCACGCTCGGCGCCGCGCTCAGGTCGACGCGCAGGGCCAGGGTGTTGACGAAGAAGCCGATCAGCGGCTCGACTTCGGCGCGCTGGCGGTTCGCGACCGGGCTGCCGATGACGACCTGGTCCTGCCCGCTCAGGCGCGACAGCAGCACCGACCACGCGGCCAGCAGGGTCATGAACAAGGTGGTGCCGTGGCGCTGCGACAAGGCGCGCAGCGACGCGGTCAGCGCCGGCGACAGGCTCAGCGCGACGCGGTCGCCGGCATAGCTCTGCAACGGCGGGCGCGGACGGTCGGCGGGCAGTTCCAGCAAGGCCGGTGCGCCGCGCAGATGCTCGCGCCAGAAATCCAACTGCGCCTGCAGGGTCTCGCCTTGCAGCCACTGCCGTTGCCACAGGGCGTAGTCGACGTACTGGATCGGCAGCGGCGGCAATGGATCCGAGCGGCCTTGATGGAACGCGGCGTACAGCGCGCTCACTTCGCGCACCAGCACGCCGAGCGACCAGCCGTCGGAGACGATGTGATGCTGGGTGACCAGCAGCACGTGCTCGTCCTCGGCCAGCCGCAGCAGACGGCCGCGGATCAGCGGGCCGACGGCGAGATCGAACGGCGCCTGCGCTTCCTGCGCGGCCAGTGCGGCAACCGCGGCGTCGCGCGCATCCGCGGCGACTCCGCTGAGGTCGTGTTCGATCAGGGCGAAGCCGACCTCGGCCGGTGCGATCACCTGCACCGGCGTACCGCCGCCATCGACGAAGCTCGTGCGCAGGTTTTCGTGACGGGCGACGATGCCGTCGAGGGTGCGCTTGAGCGCGCCGCGGTCGAGCGTGCCGCTCAGGCGCAACGCCGCCGGCATGTGATAGGCGGCGCTGGCGGCGCGGTCGAGCTGATCGAGGAACCACAAGCGTTGCTGGGCCCACGACAAGGGCAAGGGGCCGTTACGGTCGGCCACGGCGATGGCGCTGTCGTCGGCGCGACCGGCGCCGGCCAGTGCCGCGGCCATCGCAGCGAGGCTCGGATGAGCGAACACCTCGCGCAGCGCGAGTTCGACGCCGAGCGCTTCGCGCAGGCGCGTGACCAACTGCACCGCGAGCAGGGAATGGCCGCCGAGTTCGAAGAACTGGTCCTGGCGCCCGGCGCGCTCCAGGCCGAGCAGTTCGCACCAGACCCGGGCCACCGTCTGTTCCAGTTCGCCCTGCGGCGCTTCGTACTCGCGCAGCGCGAGCGCGGACTGGTCCGGCGCCGGCAGCGCGCGGCGGTCGAGCTTGCCGTTGGGCGACATCGGCCAGGCGTCCAGGCTGACGAACGCCGACGGCAGCATGTATTCGGCCAGATCCCGCGCCAGCGCGGCACGCAAGGTCGCCGCGGACACGTCGGCGCCCTGCTCCGCCAGCAGATACGCGACCAGACGCTTGCCGCCGGCCTGGTCGTCGCGCGCGGTCACCACCGCTTCGCGCACGCCGGCGCAAGCGCACAGACGCGCCTCGATTTCGCCGAGCTCGACCCGGAAGCCGCGGATCTTGACCTGGAAATCGTTGCGGCCGAGGTAGTCGACGGTGCCGTCGGGCAACCAGCGGCCGAGATCGCCGGTCTTGTACATGCGCGCATCGGCGTCGGCGACGAAGGGGTCGGCCAGGAAGCGCTCGGCGCTGAGTTCGGGGCGGCCGAGATAACCGCGCGCCAGGCAGGCGCCGCCGATATAAATCTCGCCGTTGACGCCGGGCGGCACCGGCTGGCGCTCGCCGTCGAGCAGGTAGATGCGCGCATTGGCGATCGGCGCGCCGATCGGCGGGGTCGCCGGCCACGTCATCGGGTCGCCCGCCAAAGTGTGGGCGGTGCAGACGTGGCTTTCGGTCGGGCCGTAATGATTGTGCAGCTCGCGTCCGGGGACGCGGGCGAAGAAACTGCGGATCGCCGGGTTGACGAACAACTGCTCGCCGGCGGTGACCACACGGGTCAGCGACGGCAGCGTTTCGCCGTTGCGCTCGGCCGCCGCGACCAGGCCCTGGAAGGCCACGAACGGCAGGAAGATCCGCTGCACCTCATGGCGCTTGATGAATTCGACCAGCGCGAACGGGTCCTGGCGGGTCGCTTCGCGCAACAGCATCAGGCAGCCACCGGAGGCCAGCGTATAGAACAGCTCCTGGAAGGCGACGTCGAAACCGAGCGCGGAGAACTGCAGCACCTTCTCGCCGGCGGCGCGACCGGCCTGGTCGCGGCACTGCCAATCGATCAGGTTGACCAGCGGCGCCTGCGGCATCGCCACGCCCTTGGGCTGGCCGGTCGAGCCCGAGGTGTAGATGACGTAGGCCAAATGGTCCGGGGTCAACCCGGCCACGAGCGGATCGTGCTCGGGCTCGGCGGCGAGTGCGGCATCGTCGAGGTCGATCAGCGGCACGCGAGAAGCGGCCAGGGCTGGCACCTCGGCGAGCAGACTGTGTTGGCTCAGCAGCGCCAGCGGTGCGCTGTCGCCCAGCATGTAGGCCAGGCGTTCGTCGGGATAGGCCGGATCGAGCGGCACGTAGCCGGCGCCGGCCTTGAGGATGCCGAGCACGCCGACCACCAACTCCGGCCCGCGCTCGGCGCAGATCGCGACGCGGTCGTCGGGTTTCACCCCGAGCGCGATCAAGCGATGCGCGACCCGGTTGGCGCGGCGGTTGAGTTCGGCGTAACCGAGGCGGCTCTCCTCGAACACCAACGCAGAGGCGTCCGGCGTGCGTTGCACCTGTTGCTCGAACAGCTGATGCAGCACACGCTGCGGCGGAAACTCGACCGCGCTGTCGTTGAAGCCTTCGAGCACGCGCTGGCGCTCGGCCGCCGCCATCAGCGGCAGGCGCGCGATCGGCTCGGCGCCTTCGGCGGCCAAACCTTCGAGCACGCTGACGAAGTAATCGGCATAACGCTCGATGGTGGCGTGATCGAACAGATCGCTGGCGTAACCGATGTTGCCCTCGACCGCGCCGTCGATCTCGCGCAGCCCCAGTTCCAGATCGAAATGCGCGGTGTAGCGCGAGGTGCCGAGCATTTCCAGGCTCAGGCCCGGCAGGCTCAATTCGCTGTTGCCCGGCGTGTTGTTGAACGCCAGCATGGTCTGGAACACCGGCCCGTAGCTCAGGCTGCGCGCCGGCTGCAGGGCCTCCACGACCTGCTCGAACGGCACGTCCTGGTGGGCATAGGCGCCGAGCGTGGCGGCCTTGACCTGGGCCAGCAAGGCGGCGACGTCGGGCTTGCCGCTGAAATCGATGCGCAAGGCGATGGTGTTGACGAAGAAGCCGATCAACGGCTCGACTTCGCTGCGGCGGCGGTTGGCCACCGGGCTGCCGATCACCACTTCGTCCTGGCCGCTCAAACGCGACAACAGGGTCGCCCACGCCGCCAGCAGGACCATGAACATGGTCGTGCCGTGACGCTGCGACAAGGCATGCAGGGACGCGGTCAGCTGCGGGGTCAGGCGCAGATCGACGCGGCCGCCGGCATAGCGCTGCACCGGCGGGCGCGGCCGGTCGCTCGGCAGTTCCAGCAAGGCCGGCGCGCCACCGAGGTGGCCGCGCCAGAAATCCAGTTGCCCCTGCAGGGCATCGCCCTGCAGCCATTGGCGCTGCCAGACCGCGTAGTCGGCGTACTGGATCGCCAGCGGCGGCAGCGGATCGGCCTGGCCCTGGCTGAAAGCGCTGTAGAGCGCGGTGACTTCGCGTACCAGCACGCCGATCGACCAACCGTCGGAGACGATGTGGTGCTGGGTCAGCAGCAACACGTGCTCGTCGTCGGCCAGACGCAGCAGACGGCCGCGGATCAAGGGGCCGGCGGCGAGGTCGAACGGCGCCCGCGCTTCGGTCGCACCGAGTTCGGCGATGGCGGTTTCGCGCGCGTCCGGCGCCAGCGCGCCGAGGTCTTGCTCGTCGAGAGCGAAGCCGCGCTCGGCCGAGCCGATGACCTGAGTCGGCACGCCGTCGACTTCGACGAAGCAGGTGCGCAGGTTCTCGTGGCGGGCGATCAGACGGTCGAGGGTGGCCTTGAGCGCGTCGCGATCCAGGCGCCCGCTCAGGCGCAGCGCGACCGGCATGTGGTAGGCGGCGCTGGCGGCCGGGTCGAGCCGATCGAGAAACCACAGGCGCTGCTGCGCCCACGACAGCGGCAGCGGCGCGCTGCGGTCGGCGAGCGGGATCGTCGTCGCGGCGAGGTCGTCGCCGCGCTGTTCGATGCGTTTCTTGAGCCGGTTGCGCAAAATCGCCTGTTTCAGCTCTTCCAGAGCCTGGTCCTGCTTATTCATCTACGGATTCCCTTTCCAGCAGCTTGCGCAATTCGTCTTCCGACATCGAATCCAACTCGTCCTGCATGTCGCCGAGCTCGTCGCCGAGGAAGACCTCGACCTGCAAGGCCTTGATCGCATCGGCCAGCACCGACAGCAGCGGACGTTCGAACAAATCCCGCAACGGCACTTCCACATGGAACTGCTCGCGCACCCGGATCGCCAATTGCATGATCAGCAGCGAGTGACCGCCGAGCTCGAAGAAGTGGTCGTGGCGGCCGACCCGCTCAATCCCGAGCAAGTCCTGCCAGATCGCAGCCAGGGTCTGTTCGACCTCGCCTTCCGGCGCTTCGTACTCGCGGCTCGCCAATGCCGATTGGTCCAGCGACGGCAGCGCCTTGCGGTCGAGCTTGCCGTTCGGGTTCAAGGGCAGTGCGTCGAGCACGACGAAGGCGCTGGGGATCATGTACTCGGCCAGATCGCGCGCCAGCGCTTCGCGCAGGTTGGTCGCCGAGATCTCGGCGCCCTGCTCCGCCACCACGTAGGCGACCAGGCGCTTGTCGCCGCTGTCGTCTTCGCGTGCGATCACCACCGCTTCGCGCACCCCGTCGCAGGCGGCCAGGCGCGCTTCGATCTCGCCCAGCTCGATGCGGAAACCGCGAATCTTGACCTGGAAATCGTTGCGGCCCAGATACTCGATGCTGCCGTCGGCGCGCCAGCGGCCGAGGTCGCCGGTCTTGTACATGCGCGCATCGGCTTCGGTCGAGAACGGGTCGCGCAGGAAACGTTCGGCGGTCAGCTCCGGGCGATCCAGATAGCCGCGTGCGACCTGCACGCCGCCCAGGAACAATTCGCCGGGCACGCCGACCGGCACCGGTTCGCCGCGCGCGTCGAGCAAATACACCGGCGTATTCGCAATCGGACGGCCGATATTCGGCCCACCGACCGCGTCGCGGATGCTGCCGATGGTGGCGTCGACCGTGCACTCGGTCGGGCCGTACATATTGTGGAAGTGGATGCTCGGCGACGCTTTGAGCTTGTCCCACATCGCCTTGCCGATCGGCTCGCCGCCGAGCAGCACGCTGGTCGGCTGATGGCCCGGCTTGCCGATCAGGCCGGCCGCCAGCAATACCTCCAACTGCGAGGGCGTGCTGTCGAAGGCATCGATGCGGTAACGGTCGATGAAGTCCAGCATCGCCGGGCCGTTGGCGCGGATCGACTGCGGGATGAGCACCAGGGCGTGGCCTGACAACAGTTGCAGGATGCCCTTCAAGGACATGTCGAACGAGAACGCCGCGTTGAGCGCGACGCGCGACGGCTTGGTCAGTTCGCGATGGGTGGTTTCGCCCATCACCCGCCAGAAGTTCACCGCCGAGCGGTGCTCGACCATCACCCCCTTGGGCTGGCCGGTCGAACCGGAGGTGTAGATCACGTAGGCCAAACTACGCGGTGTCAGCCCTTCGATGCTCGGGTTGCTTTCGCTGTAAGTCGCCAACGACTCGTCGTCGAGCACCAGCACCGGCAGCGGCGACGTTTCCAGCATCGGCATTGCCGCACGCAAGGCCGATTGGGTCAGCAAAGCGATCGGCCGGCTGTCTTCGAGCATGTAGGCGAGGCGCTCGATCGGATAGCTCGGGTCCAGCGGCACGTAGCCAGCGCCGGCCTTGAGCACACCGAGCAGGCCCACGATCATCGCCACGCTGCGCTCGGTGCAGATCGCCACCCGGTCGTCGGGTTTGACGCCGAGCGCGATCAAACGATGCGCGACTTGGTTGGCGCGGCGATTGAGTTCGGCGTAGCTCAGGACTTCGTCTTCGACCAAGAGTGCGTCCGAATCCGGCACCGAAGCCGCCTGCGCCTCGAACAGCACATGAATCGTGCGGTCGTGCACCGCATCCGCGCGCAGATCGTTGAACTCGCGCAGCACCTGCTCGCGCTCCGCGCCCGGCAGGATCGGCAGGCTCAGCAGCGAGGTCTCGCCGCCGGTTTCGAGCGCGGCGATCAAGGATTCCATCGCGGTCTGCATGTAGCGGACCACGCGCGGGCCGTCGATGCCGGCCACCGACAACAGGGTCAGGCCGAAGCCTTCGCCGCGGTCCTCCACCGACAGGGTCAGCGGATAGTTGTTGCGGGCGTCGCCGCCGATCAAACGCATGCCTTCCCAGGCCGCATCGGCGTCGCGAGTGTCGCCCTGGCGCACTTCGCGGCGGTTGCGATAGTTCAACAAGGCGGTGAACAGCGGCAACGGCGGCAGGATCGCGCTGCACTGCTGGGCCAACGCCAGCGAAGCCTGTTCGCGCTCCAGCAGCTCGCCGAGGAAGCCATAGGTGTCGCGCACGGCTTGGCCGACGTTGCGTCCGGCCAGGCCGACCCGCACCGGCAAGGTATTGAGGAACATCCCGACCACCTGGTCGGCGCCTTCCGAGCCCTGCATGCGGCCCGACAGCACGGTGCCGAACACGACGTCGTCGCGGCCGCTGCACTGGCCGAGCACGCGCGCCCAGGCCAGATGGAACAGCACCGACGGCGTCACCCCCCAGTGGCGCGCGGTTTCGCGCACGCGCACGGCGAAGGCATCGGCGAACTCGACTCGCGATTCGTTGGCGCGGGCGCCGTCGACCTGCACGTCGAGCACGCCGAACGGTGCGGTCGGCTCGTCGACGTCGCCGAACTGCTCGCGGAACCAGGCTTCATGGCGCTGTTCCGGCGCGGCCACGGTGCGGGCGATGAAATTGCGGTACGGCATCGGCGCAGGCAACAGCGCGCCCTGCCCCTGCAGCAACAGCTCGGCTTCCTTGAGCATGAGCTGCTTGGAGTAGTTGTCCTCGACGATGTGGTGGGTCAGCAGGGCCAGCAGCCATTCGCCCGACTCGGCGTCGAAAGCGATCTGCGCGGCCATCACCGGCGCCCGGGTCAGGTCGAGACGGATGCGGTTGGTGTCGCTGTGCGCCAACAACTGCGGCAAGGCCGCCTCGCCCGCGGCCAGCGCCACTTCGCTGACCGGTAGCGGCGCGCGCCGCTGCACCACTTGCACCGGTTGCGGCAAGCCGTCCCAGTGCACGGCGCTGCGCAGGATGTCGTGGCGGTCGATCACTTGCTGCAGGGCGCCGAGGAAACGATCCAGACGCTCGCGGCCGTCGAAGGCCACTACCGAGCGCAGCAGATAGGTGTCGCCCTGGCTCTGGTTCTCGAGCAGGTGGTGGAACAGGATGCCCTTCTGCAGCGGCGCCAACGGGTAGATGTCCTGAACGTTGCCTACGCCGCCCGGGACCGCGGCGACGATGGCGTCGATCTGCGCCTGTTCCAGCGCCACCAGCGGCAACAGCTCCGGGGTGATGGCGACGGTATCGGCGCCGATGCGGTTGACCGGCACCGTAGCCTCGTCCGGCGTGTTGGCAGCGTCCGCGCGCGCTGCGAGCACGCTCAGGGTCGGCGCGGCGAACACGCTGCGCACGTCGACCGACAGGCCGTGCTGGCGCAAGCGTTCGATCAGGCCGATCAACAGCAGCGAGTGGCCGCCGAGTTCGAAGAAATGATCGTGGCGGCCGACCCGTTCCAGGCCCAGCAGTTCCTGCCAGGCCTGGGCGATGACGCGCTCGGTCTCGCCCTGCGGCGCCTCGAAGCTCCGGCTCGATACCGAGGCCTGGTCCGGCGCCGGCAGCGCCTTGCGGTCGAGCTTGCCGTTCGCGGTCAGCGGCAGGGCCTGCAGGCGCACGAAGGCGCTCGGGATCATGTACTCGGCCAGCTCGCGCGCCAGCGCCTCGCGCAGTTCGGCCGCGCTCGGCTCGGCGCCGTCGGCGGCGATGAAATACGCCACCAGGCGCTTGTCGCCCGGCTGGTCTTCGCGCGCGATCACCACCGCCTCGGCGATGCCGGTGCAAGCGGCCAGCTTGGCTTCGATTTCGCCCAGTTCGATGCGGAACCCGCGGATCTTGACCTGGAAGTCGTTGCGGCCGAGGTATTCGAGATCGCCGTCGGGCAGCCAGCGGCCAAGGTCGCCGGTCTTGTACAGCCGCGCCTGCGGCGAGGCCGAGAACGGATCGCGCAGGAAGCGCTCGGCGCTGAGTTCGGCGCGGTTGAGATAACCGCGGGCGACGCCGTCGCCGCCGACGTACAACTCGCCGGCCACGCCGACCGGCACGGGCTGCAACTGACCGTCGAGTACGTACAGCTGAAGGTCCGGGATCGCGCAACCGATCACGCTGCCGCGGGCCTGGCGCACGTCCTCGGCGCGGATGCGCCGGTAGCTCGCGTGCACGGTGATCTCGGTGATGCCGTACATGTTGATCAACTGCGTGCGTTCGCAGTCGTTGCGTTCGATCCACGGCGCCAGGGTATGCAGCTCCAGCGCTTCGCCGCCGAAGATCACCGCGCGCAAGGCATGCGACCGATCGCTGCGCGCCTGCGCCGCGATCAGCGCACGGAACGCGCTCGGGGTCTGGTTGAGCACGGTCACGCCTTGCTCGGCGAGCAGTTCGTAGAACTCGGCCGGGGTGCGCGCGCACAGCTCCGGCACCACCACCAGGCGGCCGCCGTGGAACAGCGCGCCCCAGATTTCCCAGACCGAGAAGTCGAAGGCGAACGAGTGGAACAGGGTCCAGACGTCGTCGCGGCCGAACTCGAACCACGGCCGGGTCGCCGCGAACAGGCGCACGACGTGGCCGTGTTCGACCATCACGCCCTTGGGTTGGCCGGTCGAGCCGGAGGTGTAGATCACATAGGCCAAATGACCCGGATCGACCGCCAACGCCGGATCGTGCACGGGTCGGTCGGCAAGCGAGCCGTCGTCGAGCACCAGCAACGGCGCATTCGTTTCGCCGAGCAAGGGCAACTCATCGCGCAGGGCGGCCGAGGTCAGCACCGCCACCGGCGCGCTGTCGCCGAGCATGTAGCTCAGGCGGTCGGCCGGGTACACCGGGTCCAGCGGCACGTAGCCGGCGCCGGCCTTGAGGATGCCCAGCACGCCGACCAGCATGTCGAAACCGCGCCCGATACAGATCGCGACGCGATCGTCGGCGCGCACGCCGAGTTCGAGCAGGCGATGCGCGACCTGGTTGGCGCGACGGTTGAGTTCGCCATAGCTCAGGCTGGCACCATCGAAGCTCAGCGCGACGGCTTGCGGATCGCGCGCCGCCTGCGCCTCGAACAGGCCGTGGATGCTGTCGTCGCTGCGGTAGTCGCCACGCGCGGCGCCGAAGCCGCCGAGCACTTGCTCGCGCTCGGGCGCCGGCAACACCGGCAGGCCTCGCAATGCACGCTGCGGCTCGTGCGCGAGCGCATCGACCAGCGCACGCACCGCGGTTTCCAGGTAGGCCATCAGGCGCGGGCCGTCGATGCCCGGCACCGCCAGGGTCGACAGACCGAAGCCCTGGCCGCGGTCGTTGACCGACATCGTCAGCGGATAATTGGTGCGGTCCTCGCCGCCGATCCGGCGCATACCAGCCCAGACCCGCGCGGTGTCTTCCGACTCGGCGACGCTTTCCTGGTGGCTGTGGCGGTAGTTGAGCAAGGTGGTGAACAACGGCGTCGGTGCGCGCACGCCGCTGCAGCGCTGGGCCAGCGCCAGCGACGCCTGTTCGTGGGCCAGCAGCTCGCCGAGCGCACGGTAGGCCTCGCGGACCGCGTCGCCGACCTCGACTCCGGCCAGCGCCACCCGCATCGGCAAGGTGTTGATGAACATGCCGACCACGTTCTCGGCGACGTCGGCGCCCTGCAGGCGGCCGGACAACACGGTGCCGAACACGACCTCGTCGCGGCCGCAGCATTGGCCCAGGACCTGCGCCCAGGCCACGTGGAACAGCACCGCCGGGGTCACGCCGTGATTGCGCGCGGCTTCGCGGATCGCCGCGGCCAGCGCATCGTCGAATTCGACCCGCGCTTCGGCGACGGCGGCGCCGTCGCCCTGCACGTCGAGCACACCGAACGGCGCGGTGGCCTCGTCGATGTGGCCGAGTTGCGCACGGAAATAGGCCTCGTGCTCGGCATCGCCGACGGCGCGGGTGCGGGCGATGAAATTGCGGTACGGCAACGGCGCCGGCAACAAGGCGCCCTGCCCCTGCAGCAGCAGATGGATCTCGCCGAGGATCAGCTCCATGGTCACGTGGTCGCAGACCATGTGGTGGTTGAGCAGGGCCAGCAGCCATTCGCCGCTGTCGCCATCGAACACGATCTGCGCGGCCAGGTTCGGCGCGCGTTGCAGGTCGATGCGATGGCGGCGCGGATCGGTGCGCCGCAGCAGACAGTCCATCGCGGTCTCACCGGCGTCCGGGGTCAGTTCTGTCAGCGGCAACGGCGCGCGGCGATGCACCACCTGCACCGGCTCGGTCAGGCCCTGCCAGCGCACCGCGCTACGCAGGATGTCGTGGCGATCGATCACCGCCTGCAGCGCGCCGAGAAAGGCGTCGAGGCGGTCGCGCGCGGCGAAGGCCACGATCGAACGCAGCAGGTAGGTGTCGCCGCCGTCCTCGCCTTCGAGCAGATGATGGAACAGGATGCCTTCCTGCAACGGCGCCAGCGGATAGATGTCCTGGATATTGGCCACGCCGCCGGGCACGGCGGCGACGATGCCGTCGATCTGCTCCTGGCTCAAGCTCACCAGCGGCAACATCTGCGGAGTGATCTTCGCCGATGCCTCGCGGGCGCCGCCGACCAGGTCGACGCCGTCCTCGACCGCCATCGCCAGCAGCGCCGGCTTGTGCAGTTTCAGCTGCTCCAGCAGTTCCGGGCCCATCGCGCCGCGCGGCGCGCGGATCGACAATTCGCCTTGCTTGACCAGCACGGCGACGCCGAGATCGCGCAATCGGGCCAGCAGTTCGTCGAGACTCATACTTGGAATTCCTCGGTGTCCGCGTCCGCGCCGGAGGCGGCGAACGCGTCGGGGATCAGATTGGCCGGCACCTGGTAGGCGTCGGAAGCGGCGCCGGCGACCGGCACCAGGCGCTGCGCGAGTTCGCTCAGACTCGGCGCGGTGAACACCGCGCCGATGTCGGCGTTGTAGCCGCGCTGGCGCAGGCGTTCGATCAGCACCATCGCCAGCAGCGAGTGGCCGCCGAGGGCGAAGAACTGGTCGTGGCGGCCGACCCGCTCGATCCCGAGCAGGCTTTGCCAGACTTCGGCGACCGCGAGTTCGGCCTCTCCCTGCGGCGCTTCGAAGGCGCGCGCGGCCACCGCCGAGGCGTCCGGCGACGGCAGCGCGGCGCGGTCGAGCTTGCCGTTCGCGGTCAGCGGCCAAGCCTCGACCACCACGAAGGCGCTCGGCAGCATGTATTCGGCCAGCTCGCGCGCCAGCGCTTCGCGCAGTTCACCCGGCTGTGGCACGGCGCCGCTCTCGGCCAGGACGTAGGCGACCAGGCGTTGATCGCCGGGGCTGTCTTCGCGGGCGATCACGATCGCCTCGGCGACGCCGGCGCAGGCGGCGAGCCGGGTCTCGATCTCGCCGAGTTCGATGCGGAAGCCGCGGATCTTGACCTGGAAATCGTTGCGGCCCAGGTATTCGAGTTCGCCGTCGGGGCGCCAGCGCGCGAGGTCGCCGGTTCGGTACATGCGTGCGCCGACGACACCCGCGAACGGGTCGTCGAGGAAACGCTCGGCGCTCAGCTCGGGGCGGCCGAGATAGCCGCGCGCGACCTGCACGCCGCCGATATGCACTTCGCCGGCCACGCCGACCGGCACCGGTGCGCCGAGGCGGTCGAGCAGATAGATGCGGGTATTGGCGATCGGCCGGCCGATCGGCACCGCGTCGGCGGTGGACGGCGCTTCGCCGGCCTCGCTGACGTAGACCGTGCAGCCGACCACGGTTTCGGTCGGGCCGTATTCGTTGATCACCACCGAGGCCGGCAGCACGCGTTCGCGGAAACGCTGCAGGCCGCGACGGGTCAGCTGCTCACCGCCGACCACCAGCACATGTGCGGTCGTGGACGCCGGCGCGGCGGCAAGATTGGACAGAGCGTCCAGATGCGCCGGTGTCAGCTTGAACAACCACGGCTGCGCGTGGCCGGCGTAGTCGAACAACTGCGCCAGGCAGACCTGCGCTTGTTCGGCCAACAGCACCACCGGCTTGCCGGCCAGCCACGGCGTCAACAAGCTGGTCACGGTGGCGTCGAAGCCGAACGGCGTCGCCACCAACGCGCCCTGCACCGCCTCGCCGAGGTATTCGCGCCGGGCGTGTTCGAGATAATTCACCAGACCCTGGTGATGCACCTTCACGCCCTTGGGGCGCCCGGTCGAACCCGAGGTGTAGATGACGTAGGCCAGATGCGCCGGCGTCAACGCGGCGACTTGCGGCGCGTCTTCGGCACCGTCCGACCACTGGCTTTCGTCGAGGGCGAGCAGGCCCGCCGCGGGCGCCAAGGCCTCGACACGGCTACGCAGTGCCGGCGACACCAGCACCGCGACCGGTGCGCTGTCGCCGAGCATATAGGCCAGACGCTCGTCGGGATAAGTCGGTTCCAGCGGCACGTAGCCGGCGCCGGCCTTGAGCGTGGCGAGCAAGCCGATCGCCATCGCCACGCTGCGTTCGGAGCAGATCGCCACGCGGTCGTCGGGTTTGACGCCGAGCGCGATCAAGCGGTGCGCCAGTCGATTGGCGCGGCGCTCGAGTTCGGCGTAGCTGAGCCGGGTCTCGCCGCAGATCAGCGCGACCGCCTCGGGCGTGCGCGCGGCCTGCGCTTCGAACAGCTGGTGCGCGCAGCGGTCCTGCGAATAGGCCGCGACGGTGTCGTTGCAGGTCTTCAGCAGACGCTCGCGTTCGGCCGCATCGAGCAAGGGCAGACGCGCGACGGTGACGCTGTCGTCCGCCGTCATCGCTTCGAGCAGGCTCAGCAGATGCCCGGCGTAGCGCTGCATGGTGGCGCGATCGAACAGATCGGTGGCGTAAGCGAAGCTGGCTTCGAGCCCGTCGCCGGTGTCGTTGACCGCCAGTTCCAGGTCGAAATGCGCGGTCTGGCGCGGCGTGTCGATCGCCGACAGTTCCAGTTCCGGCAGGCTCAACACGCCGCCGGCGGCGGTGTTGTTGAACGCCAGCATGGTCTGGAAGATCGGGCTGTGGCTGAGCGAACGCTGCGGCTGCAGCGCCTCGACCACCTGCTCGAACGGCAGGTCCTGGTGGGCATAGGCGTCGAGCGTGGTCGCCTTGATCCGTTGCAGCAGCTCGGCCGTGCTCGGCTCGCCCTGCAGGTCGACGCGCAACGCCAGGGTGTTGAGGAACAAGCCGATCAGCGGCTCCAGCTCGCTGCGGCGACGGTTCGCGACCGAGGTGCCGATGACGACTTCGTCCTGGCCGCTGAGGCGCGACAACAGGGTCGCCCAGGCCGCGAGCAAGGTCATGAACAAGGTGGTGCCGTGGCGTTGCGACAGTGCGCGCAGGCTCGCGGTCAACGCCGCCGGGATCTGCAGGTCGAAGCGGTCGCCGGCATAACTCTGCGCCGCCGGGCGCGGCCGGTCGGTCGGCAGTTCCAACAGAGCCGGCGCGCCGCTCAGGCGTTCGCGCCAGAACTCGATTTCCTGCTGCAGAGTCTCGCCCTGCAGCCACTGCCGCTGCCATGCGGCGTAATCGGCGTACTGGATCGCCAACGGCGGCAGCGGATCGGCCTGGCCCTGGCTGAAAGCGGTATACAGCGCGGTGACTTCCTTGACCAGCACGCCAAGCGACCAGCCGTCGGAGACGATGTGGTGCTGGGTGACCAGCAGCACATGCTCGTCGTCGGCCAGGCGCAACAGGCGCCCGCGCACCAGCGGGCCGGCGGCGAGGTCGAACAAGGCATGCGCCTCGGCGAGACCGCGTTCGGCCACCGCCGCTTCGCGCGCATCGGCGGACAAGCCGCTCAGGTCTTCTTCGACCAGGTCGAAACCGCGCTCGGCCGGGTCGATCGCCTGCACCGGAGTGCCGTCGACGCTGACGAACCGGGTACGCAGGTTCTCATGGCGCACGACCAGGCGATCGAGCGTGGCCTTGAGCGCATCGCGATCGAGGCGCCCGCGCAGACGCAGCGCCACCGGCATGTGGTAAGCGGCGCTGGCGGCGTGGTCGAGGCGGTCGAGGAACCACATGCGCTGCTGCGCCCACGACAACGGCAGGGTCGCAGCGCGATCGGCCCGCTGCATCGGCGGCGTGACCACCGTCTCGCGGCGCGCGCCTTCGCGCTTGCGCAACTGCTGCAGGGCCACGGCGCGCCGCAGCTGCTCCAACTTAAGGCTTTGCTCATCGTTCATCGACGGCGTCCTCCGACAACAGGGCTAACAACTCGCTCTCGCTCAGTTCGCCGAGCGACTGCTCGATGTCGGCGACGTCGCTCTCGGCGAAGGATTCGATCTGCGCCGACACCACCAGCCCGGCGAGGAAGGACAAGGTCGGCTGCTCGAACAGGGTGCGCAGCGGGATCTCGACTTCGAAGCGCTCACGCACCCGGATCGCCAGCTGCATGATCAGTAGCGAATGGCCACCGAGCTCGAAGAAGTGGTCGTGACGCCCCACCCGCTCGATCCCGAGCAGGTCCTGCCAGATCTCGGCCAGGGTCTGCTCGACTTCGCCGAGCGGCGCTTCGTACTCGCGGCTGGCGAGCGCGGACTGGTCCGGCGACGGCAAGGCCTTGCGGTCGAGCTTGCCGTTCGGATTCAAGGGCAAGGCGTCCAGGGCGACGAACGCGCCGGGAATCATGTACTCAGCCAGGTCGCGCGCCAGCGCTTCGCGCAGGTTCGTCACCGAGATCTCGGTGCCCTGCTCCGCCACCACGTAGGCGACCAGGCGCTTGTCGCCGCTGTCTTCCTCACGTGCGATCACCACCGCTTCGCGCACGCCGTCGCAGGCGGTCAGGCGCGCTTCGATTTCGCCCAGCTCGATGCGGAAACCGCGAATCTTGACCTGGAAATCGTTGCGGCCCAGATACTCGATGCTGCCGTCGGCGCGCCAGCGGCCGAGGTCGCCGGTCTTGTACATGCGCGCATCGGCTTCGGTCGAGAACGGGTCGCGCAGGAAACGTTCGGCGGTCAGCTCCGGGCGATCCAGATAGCCGCGTGCGACCTGCACGCCGCCCAGGAACAATTCGCCGGGCACGCCGACCGGCACCGGTTCGCCGCGCGCGTCGAGCAAATACACCGGCGTATTCGCAATCGGACGGCCGATATTCGGCCCACCGACCGCGTCGCGGATGCTGCCGATGGTGGCGTCGACCGTGCACTCGGTCGGGCCGTACATATTGTGGAAGTGGATGCTCGGCGACGCTTTGAGCTTGTCCCACATCGCCCGGCCGATCGGCTCACCGCCGAGCAGCACGCTGGTCGGCTGATGGCCCGGCTTGCCGATCAGGCCAGCCGCCAGCAATACCTCCAACTGCGAAGGCGTGCTGTCGAAGGCATCGATGCGGTAGCGGTCGATGAACTCCAGCATCGCCGGGCCGTTGGCGCGGATCGACTGCGGGATCAGCACCAGGGCGTGGCCCGACAGCAGTTGCAGGATGCCCTTCAAGGACATGTCGAACGAGAACGCCGCATTGAGCGCGGCACGCGACGGCTTCGTCAGCTCGCGATGGGTGGTCTCGCCCATCACCCGCCAGAAGTTCACCGCCGAACGATGTTCGACCATCACCCCCTTGGGCTGGCCGGTCGAACCGGAGGTGTAGATCACGTAGGCCAGATTGCGCGGGGTCAGGCCTTCGACACTCGAATTGCTTTCGCTAAAGCTCGCCAGGGATTCGTCGTCGAGCACCACCAGCGGCAGTGGCGACGTTTCCAGCATCGGCATTGCCGCACGCAAGGCCGACTGGGTCAGCAAAGCGATCGGACGGCTGTCGTCCAGCATGTAGGCCAGGCGCTCGATCGGATAGCTCGGGTCCAGCGGCACGTAAGCGGCGCCGGCCTTGAGCACGCCTAACACGCCGACGATCATCGCCACGCTGCGCTCGGTGCAGATCGCCACCCGGTCGTCGGGTTTGACGCCGAGCGCGATCAAGCGGTGCGCGACCCGGTTGGCGCGGCGGTTCAGTTCGGCGTAGCTCAGGACTTCGTCTTCGACCAACAGCGCTTCGGCATCCGGAGTGGAAGCCGCCTGCGCCTCGAACTGCGCATGAATCGTGCGGTCGTGCATCGCATCCGCGCGCAGATCATTGAACTCGCCCAGCACCTGCTCGCGTTCCGACACCGGCAGGATCGGCAACGCCTGCAACGGCGTGTCGCCGCCGGTTTCGAGCGCGGCGATCAAGGACTCCATCGCGGTCTGCATGTAGCGGACCACGCGCGGGCCGTCGATGCCCGGCACCGACAGCGCGGTCAGGCCGAAGCCCTGGCCGAGGTCCTCGACCGACATGGTCAGCGGATAGTTGTTGCGGGTGTCGTCCTTGAGCACGTACACGCCGTCCCAGGCCTCGGCCATGGCCTGTTCCTCGGCGGCGTTGCCGGGCTCGTGGCTGTGGCGATAGTTGAGCAAGGCGGTGAACAGCGGCAACGGCGGCGCGATCGCGCTGCACCGCTGGGCCAGGGCCAGCGAGGCCTGCTCGTGGGCCAGCAGTTCGCTGAGCCGGCGGTGGGTGTCGCGCACCGCCTCGGCCACGGCTTCGCCGCCGACCGGGATGCGGATCGGCAAGGTGTTGAGGAACATGCCGACCACCTGGTCGGCGCCTTCCGAACCTTGCAAGCGGCCCGACAGCACCGTGCCGAACACCACTTCGTCGCGGCCGCTGCAGCGCGCCAGCACTTGCGCCCAGGCGACGTGGAACAGCACCGCCGGGGTCACCCCGCGCTCGCGCGCGAGCTCGCGGATGCGCCGCGCCAACGCATCGTCGAACACGATCCGGGCTTCGCGCGCCTGCTCGCCGCTGCTCTGCACGTCGAGCACGCCGAACGGCGCGGTCGGTTCGTCGACATGGCCGAGCTGCTCGCGGAACCAGGCCTCGTGCTCGGCTTCGGGCACGGCGCGGGTGGCGGCGATGAAATTGCGGTACGGCAGGCTCGCCGGCAGCGCGTCGCCGCGCCCCTGCAGCAACGCCAGGATCTCCGACAGGATCAGCGCCATGGCGACGTGGTCGCCGCTGACGTGGTGGCGCAGCAGCGCCAGCAGCCATTCGCCGCTGTCCGGGTCCTGGGCGCGAAAGGCGGCCAGGATCGGTGCGCGCTGCAGGTCCAGGCGCATGCGGCGCGGGTCGGTGTGGGCAAGCAACTGCGGCAAGGCCGGCGAATCGGCCGACAGCGCGGCCTCGTGCAGAGGCAACGGCGCCTGCCGGTACACCACCTGCACCGGCTGCGGCAGGCCCTGCCAGATCACCGCGCTGCGCAGGATGTCGTGGCGGTCGATGACTTGCTGCAAGGCCGCCAGGAAAGCTTCCATGCGCTCGCGGCCGTCGAAACCGAGCACGGTGCGCAGCAGATAGGTATCGCCGCCGCTGTCGTTCTCGAGCATGTGGTGGAACAGGATGCCTTCCTGCAACGGCGCCAGCGGGTAGATGTCCTGGACGTTGCCGGCGCCGCCGGGCACGGTGGCGACGATGGCGTCGATCTCGGCCTGGCTCAGCGTCACCAGCGGCAGCAGCTCGGGAGTGATCGCGGTGGTGCCGGCGACGATCAGGTTCGGCGCGACCTCCGCTGCCGGCGCTTCGGCTTCGCCGGCGATCTTGCCGGCCAGCACGCTCAGCACCGGAGTGGTGAACACGGTGCGCACGTCGACGTTGAGGCCGCACTGGCGCAGGCGTTCGATCAGGCTGATGACCAGCAGCGAATGCCCGCCCAGTTCGAAGAAATGGTCGTGGCGGCCGACCCGCTCGATCCCGAGCAGGTCCTGCCAGACCCCGGCGATGGCCTGTTCGGTCTCGCCTTGCGGCGCTTCGTATTCGCGGCTCGCCAGCGCGGACTGATCCGGAGACGGCAAAGCCTTGCGATCCAGCTTGCCGTTCGGGGTCAACGGCAACGACTCCAAGGCGACGAATGCACTCGGGATCATGTACTCGGCCAAGTCGCGGGCCAGCGCTTCACGCAGGTTCGTCACCGAGATCTCGGCGCCCTGCTCCGCCACCACGTACGCAACCAAGCGCTTGTCGCCGCTGTCTTCCTCACGCGCGATCACCACCGCTTCGCGCACGCCGTCGCAGGCGGTCAGGCGCGCTTCGATTTCGCCCAGCTCGATGCGGAAACCGCGAATCTTGACCTGGAAATCGTTGCGGCCCAGATACTCGATGCTGCCGTCGGCGCGCCAGCGGCCGAGGTCGCCGGTCTTGTACATGCGCGCATCGGCTTCGGTCGAGAACGGATCGCGCAGGAAACGCTCGGCAGTCAGCTCCGGGCGGTCCAGGTAACCGCGCGCGACCTGCACGCCGCCCAGGAACAATTCGCCCGGCACGCCGACCGGCACCGGCTCGCCGCGCGCATCGAGCAAATACACCGGTGTATTCGCAATCGGTCGACCGATGTTCGGGCCGCCGACCGAGTCTCGGATGCTGCCGATGGTGGCGTCGACCGTGCACTCGGTCGGGCCGTACATATTGTGGAAGTGGATGCTCGGCGACGCTTTGAGCTTGTCCCACATCGCCTTACCGATCGGCTCGCCGCCGAGCAACACGCTGGTCGGCTGATGGCCCGGCTTGCCGATCAGGCCGGCCGCCAGCAACACCTCCAACTGCGAGGGCGTGCTGTCGAAGGCATCGATGCGGTAGCGGTCGATGAAGTCCAGCATCGCCGGGCCGTTGGCGCGGATCGACTGCGGGATCAGCACCAGCGCATGGCCCGACAACAGTTGCAGGATGCCCTTCAAGGACATGTCGAACGAGAACGCGGCATTGAGCGCGACACGCGACGGCTTGGTCAGTTCGCGATGAGTGGTCTCGCCCATGACCCGCCAGAAGTTCACCGCCGAGCGGTGCTCGACCATCACGCCCTTGGGCTGGCCGGTCGAACCGGAGGTGTAGATCACATAGGCCAGGTTGCGCGGTGTCAGGCCTTCGACGCTAGGATTGCTTTCGCTATAGCTCGCCAGCGACTCGTCGTCGAGCACCACCAGCGGCAGCGGCGACGATTCCAGCATCGGCATCGCTGCGCGCAGCGCCGACTGGGTCAGCAAAGCGATCGGGCGGCTGTCCTCCAGCATGTAGGCCAGGCGCTCGCTCGGATAGCTCGGGTCCAACGGCACGTACGCCGCCCCAGCCTTGAGCACACCCAGCAAGCCCACGATCATCGCCACGCTGCGCTCGGTGCAGATCGCCACCCGATCGTCGGGCTTGACGCCGAGCGCGATCAAGCGGTGCGCAACCCGGTTGGCGCGGCGGTTCAGTTCGGCGTAGCTCAGCACCTCGTCTTCGACCAACAGCGCCTCGGCATCCGGCGTGGAAGCCGCCTGCGCCTCGAACTGCGCATGAATCGTGCGGTCGTGCAGCGCATCGGCGCGCAGATCGTTGAACCCGCGCAGCACCTGCTCGCGCTCGGTCGCGCTCAACAAGCTCAGCTCGCCGACCTTGCGCGCATCGCCGCCGACCATGCCCTGCAACAGCGCGATCCATTGCCGCACCATGCGCTCGGCGGTGGCGCGATCGAACAGGTCGCTGGAATATTCCAGCTCGCCGCTGAGGTCGTCGCCGGCATCGCCAAGCAGCAGGCGCAGGTCGAAATGCGCCTTGGCGTTGGTCGCCGGCACCGCGCTCAGTTCCAGACCGGGCAACGCCAGGCTGCCGCTGTCGGGGGTGTTGTCGAGGGTCAGCATCACCTGGAACAAGGGGCTGTGGCCGAGGCTGCGCTCCGGCGCCAGCGCCTCGACCACTTGCTCGAACGGCAGTTCCTGATGGGCATAGGCGCCGAGCGTGGTGGTCTTGACCTGCGCCAATAGTTGGCTGACGGTCGGGTCGTCGCGCAGGTCGACGCGCAGTGCCAGGGTGTTGATGAACAGACCGATCAAGGGTTCGAGTTCGGTGCGGGCGCGATTGGCCACCGGCGTGCCGATCACCACCTCGTCCTGACCGCTCAAGCGCGACATCAGCGCCGACCAACCGGCCAGCAGGGTCATGAACACGGTGGTGCCGTGACGCTGCGACAACGCGCGCAGTGCCGCGGTCAGCGCCGCCGGCAAGGCGACCGGGATGCGGTCGCCGGCATAGCTCTGCAGCGGCGGGCGCGGACGGTCGCCGGGCAGTTCCAGCAGGATCGGTGCGCCGCCGAGATGCGCCCGCCAGAAGTCGATGTGCTTCTGCAAGGCCTCGCCCTGCAGCCACTGGCGCTGCCACACCGCGTAGTCGGCGTACTGCACCGGCAGCGCCGGCAAGGGGTCGGCGCGGCCCTGAGTGAAAGCGGTGTAGAGCGCGCTGACTTCGCGCACCAGCACGCCCATCGACCAGCCGTCGGAAATGATGTGGTGCTGGGTCACCAGCAGCACGTGCTCGTCGTCGCCGACGCGCAGCAGGCGGCCGCGGATCAGCGGGCCGGCGGCGAGATCGAACGCGGCCAAGGCCTCGTCGCGGCCGATCCGGGTGGCCTCGGCTTCGCGCTCGGCCGGCGCCAATGCGCGCAGGTCGTGATCGACCAGGACGAAACCGATCTGTTCCGGCGCGATCTCCTGCCGCGCCGAACCGTCGACGCCGACGAAGCGGGTGCGCAGGTTTTCGTGGCGGGCGACGATGCGGTCGAGCGCCGACTGCAAGGCCAGGCGATCGAGCCGGCCCTTCAGGCGCAACGCCGCCGGCACGTGATAGGCCTCGCCGGCCGCCTGGTCGAGCCGGTCGAGGAACCACATGCGCTGCTGCGCCCACGACAACGGCAGTTCGCCGTCGCGATCGGCGCGCGCGATCGGCCGCGCGCCGTCGGGCTGCGCGGCCGGGGTCGCCGACTTGTTGAGCCGACGCCGCAGCAGTTCCAGTTTCAGCAGCTCGATGTCCGCCGACGATTCCTTAGACATCCCGCATCTCCATCGCTAGTTGTTCCATGGTGTGTCGTCCCCTTGCCGCCGCGCGGTCGCGGCGGCTCACGGGTTTTCCTCTTCGAGCAGGGCGCGCAGTTCTTCTTCCGAAAGCTGGTCGATGTCGGCGGCCATGCGTTCGACGTCCTCGTCGGCGTAGCGGCCGACGCTGGCGACCAGCACCACCCGTGCCAGCAGTGCGACCTCGGGCGACTTGAACAACTCGGCCACCGGCACGTCGACGGCGAAGGCTTCGCGCACGCGGGCCATCACCTGCACCGCCAACAGCGAATGCCCGCCGACCTCGAAGAAATGGTCGTGGCGGCCGACCTGCTCCAGGCCGAGCAGTTCCTGCCAGATCGTGGCGATGGTCTCCTCGACCTCGCCCTGCGGCGGCTCGTAGTTGCGCGCGGTCACCGCGATGCGGTCCGGCGCCGGCAGGGCCTGGCGGTCGAGCTTGCCGTTGGCGGTCAGCGGCCAACGGTCGATCAGCATGAACGCGCTCGGCACCATGTACTCGGGCACCTGCGCCGCCAGCACTTCGCGCAGGCGGCCCGGCAAGGTGCTGCGCCACTTGGCTTCGAGCGGGTCGTGGGCGAAACCGGCTTCGTCCTTGCGCAACTGCTCGGGTGCGATCTGGCTACGCCAATCGAAATGCAGCGCCTGGCCGTTGCGGCCGATCAGGGCGTGGTACTCGCCGCCCTGCGCGTTCGGCGCCCAGCTCAGGTCGAGGCTGTAGCCACGCTCGCGGCAGAAGTCCTCAAGGTCGGCGCACAGCGCGCCATGGCCGGCGTCGATCGCGGCCTGGGCCTTGATCGCAGCGACCGAGGCGCCGCCCTCGCCCGCGCCGAGACGCTGCCAGGCGCGCTGATACGGAGTGGCCCAGGGATGCGCGATCGCACGCAAACCGAGCACCGCCTCGCCGCTGGCATCGATACGTTGCTGCAGGCGCTGCGCGTCGAAGCCCTCGTCGCCCCATTCCTGCCAGTCGACCGCGAACACCTCGTCGCGCTCGCCGTCGATAGTCAGCACCACGTCGTAGCGATACGCCGACATTTCGTTTTCGTGGCGGGCCAACTTGGGCAGCACGCGCACCGCGCTGATGCGCGGGTAACGCTCGCGCAGGGCGTGGAACCAGACCGGGTCGATCAGCAGCTCGATGTCGCCGCGCATCTTCTGCGCGGCGCGGTCGCCCAGTTGCGTCGCCGACAGGCTGTCGGGCGACTGGAACGCTTGCACCGACAGATGGAACGACGGCATGAGGCCGTGATGGCGCACATCGCCGATCATCAGCTTGCCGCCGGCGGCGGTGACGCCGATCGACGAGGCGATGACCTGTTCCAGGTAGGCCAGGTTCGGGAAGTACTGCACCACCGAGTTGATCACCACCGTGTCGAACTCGCCGTGGATCGCAGAGAAATCGGTGGCCTCGCCCTGGAACACGTCGGCCTTGCCGCTCAGCTCCGGGGTGATCCCGACCAGGTGGTTGACCTTGGCGACGGTCTTGACCGACAGGTCGGTGCCGACATAGCGCTCGCAGCGCGGCGCGATGTTGCACAGGATCATGCCGGTGCCGACGCCGATCTCGAGCACCCGTCGCGGCTGCAGCGCCTCGATCCGCACCAGGGTGCCGTCGAGCCATTCGCGCATGCCTTCGCTGGCGATCGCCTCGCGGGTGTAGGTGCTGTTCCAGCCGGTCAGGTCGAAACCGAAGTCGGCCTGCTCGACGGTCTCCTCCTCGCCCTGGTCGTCGAAGATGTCCGACCACTGCGCGACCTGGCCGTCGAGTAGTTCTTCGAGCGCCTCGTCCTTGGCCGCGGCGCGCGGCGCCACGTAGGCCACCAGGCGCTTCTCGCCGGGCTGGTCTTCGCGTGCGACCACCACCGCCTCGCGCACGTCGGCGCAGGCCGACAGACGCGCCTCGATTTCGCCGAGCTCGATGCGATAGCCGCGCAGCTTGACCTGGAAGTCGTTACGGCCGACGTACTCCAGGGTGCCGTCGCTGCGCCAGCGGCCCAGGTCCCCGGTGCGGTACATGCGCGCACCCGCGGTGGGCGCGAACGGGTCGCGGACGAAGCGTTCGCCGCTCAGTTCGGCACGGTTGAGGTAACCGCGGGCGACGCCTGCACCGCCGACGTGGATCTCGCCAACCACGCCGACCGGCAAGGGCTCGCCGTCGCCGCCGAGCACGTAGATGCGGGTGTTGGCGAGCGGCCGGCCGATGTGCGGCGCGACCCCGGCTTCGATCCGCGCATAGCTGGCGTCGACCGTGCATTCGGTCGGGCCGTAGACGTTGTAGCAGCGCATCGACGAAGCCGCTGCGGCGTCCCAGGCACGGGCGGGCAGCGCTTCGCCGCCGACCAACATCGTGCCCGGGCGCTTGCCGCCCGAAACCGTATCGTCGAGCAGACCGGCGGCGAGCAAGGCCTCGAACTGGGCCGGCGTGCAATCGAAGATGTCGATGCGTTCGCGCGCCAGGAACTCGATCAGCGCCGCGCCGTCGGCGCGGATCGCCGCCGGCACGATCACCATGCAACGGCCCGACAGCAACTGCACCAGCGACTGCACCGAGGCGTCGAAGGACAGCGCCGCGTCCAGGCCCAGGCGGGCGCCCGGCGCGCATTCGGCGAACACCTCGCGTTCGAACGCCGACCACAGGTTGAGCACGTTGCGGTGCTCGACCATCACGCCCTTGGGCTCGCCGGTCGAACCGGAGGTGTAGATCACGTAGGCCAGGTGCGACGGCGTCAGCGCGCTCACCACCGGGTCGTGCTCGGGCTGGGCGGCCCAGGTCTCGTCGTCGTCGAGCATCAGCACGGCGATGTCGGGGGCGTGCTCGTCGAGCGACCAGGCCGCCTCGCGCAGCGCGTTCTGGGTCAGCAAGGCCCTGGGCGCGCTGTCGCCGACCAGATAGGCCAGGCGTTCCGGCGGATAGGCCGGATCCAGCGGCACATAGGCCGCGCCGGCCTTGAGCACGCCGAACACCGCGACCACCGCGTCCAGGCTGCGTTCGACGCAGATCGCGACGCGGTCGTCGGGCGCCACGCCGAGCGCGATCAGGCGATGCGCAACGCGGTTGGCGCGGCGGTTGAGTTCGCCGTAGCTCAACGCACGGCCCTCGTACTCGACCGCGGTCGCCTGCGGATCGCGGGCGGCCTGGGCCTCGAACAGGCCGTGCACGGTCTGCCCTTCATGCATCGGCATCGGCGCATCGCCGCCGATGTCGTTGAAGCGTTCCAGCACCAGACGGCGATCGTCGGCGCTGAGCAAGGACAGGCTGCCGATGCGGCGCTGTTCGCCCTCGGCCATTGCCCGCAGCAGGGTCTGCAGATGCTGCGACCAACGTTCGATGGTGGCCGCGTCGAACAGATCGTTGGCGTATTCGAGGCTGCCGTCCAGCCCGCCCTCGTTTTCGATCAATTCCAGCGACAGGTCGAACAAGGTCTCGTCGCGCGGCTGGTCGATCAGGCTCAGGCTCAGCTCGGGCAGCTGCAGGGTGCCGGTCGGGGTGTTCTGCAGCACCAGCATGTTCTGCACCACCGGGTTGTGGCCCAGGCTGCGCGCCGGCTGCAGCATGTCGACGACCTGCTCGAACGGCACGTCCTGGTGTTCGTAGGCGCCGAGCATGACCGCGCGGGTACGCGCCAGCAGTTCGCCGACGGTCGGGTCGTCGCCGACGTCGACGCGCAGCGCCAGGGTGTTGACGAAGAAGCCGAGCAAGGGCTCGACCTCGCCGCGACGGCGGTTGGCGACCGCGGTGCCGACCACCACGTCGTCGCTGCCGCTCAAGCGCGACAGCAGCAGCGACCAAGCGGCCAGCAAGGTCATGAACAAGGTGTTGCCGTGGCGCTGCGACAAGGCGCGCAGGCCGTCGGCGGTCTGTTCGTCGATACGGAAACGCCGGGTGCTGCCGATGTAGCGCTGCACCGGCGGACGCGGCCGGTCGGTCGGCAGTTCCAGCAGGGCCGGCGCGCCGCTCAGGTGCTCGCGCCAATAGCCCATCTGCGCCTCCAGCGCATCGCCACGCAGCCACTGGCGCTGCCACACCGCGTAGTCGGCGTACTGCACCGGCAACGGCGGCAGCGGATCGGCGCGGCCTTCGGCGAAGGCGGCGTACAGCGCCGACACTTCGTCGACCAACACGCCGAGCGACCAGCCGTCGGAAATGATGTGGTGCTGGGTCAGCAGCAGCACGTGTTCGTCCGCGGCCAGGCGCAGCAGGCGGCCGCGGATCAGCGGCCCCGTCGACAGGTCGAAGGGTTTGCGTACTTCCGCCGCCGACAGGCGCTGCACTTCGCGCTCGCGCGCCGGCGCATCGAGGCCGCTGAGGTCGAGATCGTCGAGGACGAAACCGCAGTCGGCCGGCGCGATCGCCTGCACCGGCTCGCCGTCGCCGGCGACGAAGCAGGTGCGCAGGATCTCGTGCCGCGCAACGACCCGGTCCAGGGTCGCCTGCAACACGGCGCGGTCGAGACGGCCGCTGAGGCGCAGCGCCGCCGGCATGTGATAGGCGGCGCCGGCGGCGGAGTCGAGCTGGTCGAGGAACCACAGGCGCTGCTGCGCCCACGACAGCGGCAACGGCGCGTCGCGGTCGGCCGCCAGGATCGGCGGCAACGCCGCGGCACGGGCGCCGCGCAGGCTCTGGGCCATGTCGGCGAGCACCGGCCTGGCGAACACGTCGCGCAGCGACAGCTCGACGCCGCGGCTCTCGCGCAGACGCGTCACCAACTGCACCGCGATCAGCGAATGGCCGCCGAGCTCGAAGAAATGATCGTTGCGGCCGACCCGCTCGCGGCCGAGCAAGTCCTGCCAGACCTGGGCCAGCGCGGCCTCGGCCTCGCCCTGCGGTTCGGCATACGCACGCGCAGCCATCGCCGCGTCGTCCGGCGCCGGCAGCGCCTTGCGGTCGAGCTTGCCGTTGGCGGTCAGCGGCAGCGCGTCCAGGCGCACGATCGCCGAGGGCAACAGGTAATCGGCCAGCGAGCGCGCCAGTTGCTCGCGCCACTGCGCCGCGGTCGTCGCGGCCTCCGCGGCGGCGACGACATACGCCACCAGGCGCTTGTCTCCGGGCACGTCCTCGCGGGCGATCACCACCGCTTCGCGCACGCCGGCGCAGGCCGACAGCGCCGCTTCGATTTCGCCCAACTCGATGCGGAAGCCGCGGATCTTGACCTGGAAGTCGTTGCGGCCGAGATATTCGATGCCGCCGTCGTCGCGCCAGCGGGCGAGATCGCCGGTCTTGTATAAACGCGCCTGGACCGGATCAGAATCGGCGCTGACGAAGGGGTCACGGAGGAAACGCTCGGCACTGAGCGCTTCGCGTCCGAGATAGCCGCGTGCGACCTGGGCGCCAGCGATGCACAGCTCGCCGGCGACACCGATCGGCGCCGGCTGGCCGTGTGCGTCGAGGATATAGACACGAGTGTTGGCTACCGGGCGGCCGATCGAGACCTCGTGTTCGGGCAACTGCGAAGCATCGGCGAACAGCGCCGCGGTGGCGTAGACCGTGGCCTCGGTCGGGCCATAGGTGTTGAGCAAGCCGCAACGCAGGCCAGGCGCATTCAACCAATGCGCCAGATGACGGCGCTCGACCTTCTCGCCGCCCACTACCACCAGGCGCAGGCTCGACGCCGGCAACAGCCGGCCTTCCGAGACCGACTGCGACCACTGGTGCCAGAACGCGGTCGGCAGGTCGGCGATGTTGATCGCTTGCGCGCTCAGGAAGTCGACGAACTCGGCGTCGGGCGCGACCAAGTGCGCCGGACGCAGCACCACCGTCGCGCCGGCCGACAGGGTCGGGAAGAGTTCCACGACCGAGCTGTCGAACGAGTAAGAAGCGAACTGCAGCATGCGGTCGCCGGGCTGCAGCGCGCAGTGGGCGATGTGGGTGCGGATCAGTTCGGCGACGTTGCGGTGCTCGACCATCACGCCCTTGGGCTGGCCGGTCGAACCCGAGGTGTAGATCACCTGCGCCAGATGCGCCGGGGTCAGCCCCAGCGACTGCGGATCGGGGTCGTGCGACTCGCCCTCGCCCGGCGCCGCGATCAGCTCGTCGATCGCCAGCACCGGCAGGCGCGCCGGCTCGCCGAGCGGCAGGCGTTCGCGCAACCCGGCCTGGGTCAGCAGCGCCGCCGGGCGGCTGTCGTCCAGCATGTAGGCCAGGCGTTCGGAGGGATAGTTCGGGTCCAGCGGCACGTAGGCGCCGCCGGCCTTGAGCACGCCGAGCAGGCCGGCGACCATCGCCGCGCTGCGTTCGACGCAGATCGCCACGCGCTCGTCGGGTTTCACGCCCAGGGCGATCAGGCGATGGGCGATGCGGTTGGCGCGGCGGTTGAGTTCGGCATAGCTGATCGAGGCCTCGCCGTCGATCAGGGCGATCGCATCCGGCTGCGAGGCGGCGTGGCGCTCGAAACGGCGGTGCATCAACCGCTCCGGTGCCGCCACCGTCGCGGTGTCGTTGAAGCCGAACAGCACCTGCTCGCGCTCGGGCGCAGACAGCAGCGGCAGGCCGCTGAGCTTGCGTCCGCCGTCCTGCGCGAATGCGGCGAGCAAGGTGGCCAGATGGCCGGCCATGCGTTCGGCGCTGGCGCGGTCGAACTGCGCCTGCGCGTAATGCAGGCGGCCACGGATGCCTTCGGCGGTGTCGGCGAGTTCCAGCGACAAGGCCAGTCCGAGCTGCGACGACAGCGACGCTGCACCGCCGTCGAGCGCCAGCAATACCTCGAACAAGGCCTCGCCGCGGCCGCGCACGGCCTCGGCGATCTGGGCGAACGGCAATTCGGCATGTGCGGCGGCGTCGGCCAGGACGGCGGCGGCGCGAGCGATCGCGGCGGCAACGCTCGGGTCGTCGTGCAGGTCCAGGCGCAGGGCGGCGACTTCGTTGGTCAAGCCGGCCGAGGCCAGGCCGGTGACGACCTCGCCCTGCCCGCTCCAACGCGACAGCAAGGCGGTCCATGCCGCCAACAGCACGGCCGGCAGCGGCGCGGCCTGTTGCACAGCGAATGCGCGCAATGCCGAAGCGGTCGATGCAAGCACGGCGACCTCGACCGAAGCGGAGACCTGATCCGGCGCCGCGCTGCGCGGGCGGTCGCTCGGCAGCGCCAGTGCGACCGGCGCGCCGTCGAGCTGAGCCTGCCAATACGTGCGGTCGCGATCGAACACGCCGGCATCGCGCCACGGCGCGGCGCTGCCGGCGCGCGCCGACAATGCGGCGCGCTCGCCGCTCAACATGCGGTAACGCGCGATCAAGGCGCTCGCCGCATCGGGATCGGCCGCTGCCAAAGCCGGCGACACGCGCAATACCAGGATCTGCAGGCCGTCGCGGCGATAGGCGGCGACGGTCAGCGGCGCATCGGTAGCGCCGACTTGGCTCAGGGCGATGTCGATGCAGGCCTGTTCGTCCTGGCCGGCGGCGAAGGCCGGGCTCAGCAGATGCAGGGCCGGTCCGGCGACGGCGCCATCGAAGGCGCGCTGCACGACTTCGGTCGCGGCCGCATCGAGCGCGGCGGCATCGAGCGCGGTGTCGAAACGCAACAGCGCATGCGCAGCGCCGTCCTGGCCGTGCGCGAACACCGGCAGACGGTGGGCCGGCAACGGCGCGATGGCGGCGTCGAAATCGGCGGTCATTGCCTCCAGCGCGTCGACGTAGGTACGCAGCAAGGCTTCGATGTGGATCGGCTGCAGGTTCAGGCGCGCATCGAGGATGACGGTGTAGCCGTCTTCGCGATTGCCGTTGGCGTGCAGCGACAGGCCGAAATTGATCTCTTCGAACAGCTCGCCTTCGCGCACCCGCAGCGAGGCCTCGCGGGTCAGCGGGTTGGAGACGCGGAAATTGGTGTAGGTGAACAGAGAATCGACGGCGAGCGCGGGATGGCGCTGCAGGATCGAGGCCAGCGGATAACGCCGGTGGGCGCGGCTGGCGGTTTCGGCCTCGTGCACGGCCGCGGCCAGCTCGCGCCAGCGCTTGCCGCCGAGGTCGACGGTCTGCGGCAATACATTAAGGAACAGGCCGAGGACGTTCTCGGTGCCGCGCGTTTCCAGGCGGCCGTTGTCGGTCTGGCCGGTGACGACGCGGTCGGCGCCGATCATCGCCCGCAGGGTGCAGGCATGGGCCATGAACAGCAGCGTGCGCACGGCGACGCCTTCGCGCACGGCCAGCTCGTCCAGGCGTGTGGCCAGGGCCGCGTCGAGACGGATCTCGCGGTGCTCGCGCGCGGCTGCGCTCGGCGCGACCGCGGCCAGGCGGCCTTGGCCGGCGCGGCGGCCGCATTCGTCCCAGAACGCGCGGTTGGCGGGGTCGGCCTCTTCGCGCGCCAACTGGGCGACGTAATCGGCGAAACGCGAACGGCCGCTGTCGAAGCTCGGCGCGGTCTCGGCGCCGGTCTGGTAAGCGCGATAGCACTCGAACACTTGCCGCTGCAGGGTCGCCATGCTCCAGCCGTCGAGAATGGCGTGATGCGCGTCGATCACCAGTTGGATGCAGTGTTCGGCCTTGCGCAGCACGGTGAAGCGGATCAGGCTCGGCCCGTCGAGGGCGAAGCCCTTGGCCTTGATCGCGGCGATGGCGCGCGCCACCTCGCGCTCCTGCGCCGCCTCATCGAGCCCGCGCAGGTCGGCCTGGTCGATGTTCGGCGCCACCTGCGCGTGCACCAGCTGCAGCGGCACCGAGTAGCGGCCGAGGTCGAAGCCGGTGCGCAGCACCGGATGGCGGGCGACCACGTCGCCGATCGCGCGCACGAAGGCCTGCGCGTCGAAGGCGTCGAAGCTCAGCTCGAACGAGAACACGTCGTGATAAGTCGAGGCACTGCTGCCGAGCAGGTCGCTGTCGAGCAGGCCGTGGAAGATCATGCCGTGCTGCAGCGAAGTCACCGGATAGGCGTCCTCCAGGCCTTCCGGCAGCAGCGCACGGTCGGCCGCGGCCACCTGCGCGAACGGTGCCAGCACCGCATCGTCGGCGATCGCAGACACTTCGGCGCCGGCCTCGACGGCCGACTCGGCGGCGGCGTTGCGCGCGGCCAGGCTGGCCAGCTGGCCCAGGGTCGGATGCTTGAAGATGTCGGCGACCGACACCTTGATCCCGTGCGCCTGCAGTTCGGCGACGAGCTGGATCGAGAAGATCGAATCGCCGCCGAGCGAGAAGAAGTCCGAACCGCGCTCGATGCCCTGCACGCCGAGCAATTGCTCCCAGACCGAGGCGATCAGGCGCTCGGTCTCGTCGAGGGTTTCGTCGACCGCTTCGGCGTTGGCGCGCTGCGCCTCGAACACCGCGGTCAACGACTTGGTGCAGATCTTGCCGTTCGGGGTCAGGGGCATGCGTTCGACGAACAGGATCTGCGCCGGCACCATGTGCCGCGGCAGCCGCTGGGCGAGACGTTGCTTGAGTTCGTCGGCACCGACCGCGGCGGCGCCGCCGTCGGCGAAGGCCAGCAGCAGTTCCATGCCGTTGGCCGAGTACAGCTGCACGCTGATCTTGCGCGCAGGCAGCAAGGCGGCGAGCTGGGCGACGATCTCGGCCGTCTCCACGCGCTTGCCGCGGATCTTGATCTGGCCGTCGCGACGGCCCAGGTAAACGATCTGACCGTCTTCGTCGTAACGGCAGACGTCGCCGGTGCGGTAGACCGGCGAATCGGCGAGCGCGGTGCGTACGAAGCTGCGCGCGGTGGTTTCGTCCAGGTTGTGATAGCCCGCGGCGACGCCGCGGCCGGCGATTACCAGCTCGCCCGGCACGCCCGGTGCGCACAGGCGCAGGCCGGCGTCGACGATATAGGCCTGGGCGTTCTGGATCGGCCGGCCGATCACCACCTGCGAGCGCTGCAGCCACTGCTCGCGCCCGGCCTGGTACACCACCGAGATGTCGGTGCACTCGGTCGGGCCGTAGATGTTGGCGAGGGCGGCATTGCAGGCCTCGCTGCCCAGCCACGGCCGCAGCAGGCTCAGGTCGAGCGCTTCGCCGCCGAGCGCGAGCAGGCGCAGGCTGCGCAGCGACTCGTAGCGGTTGCCGGCGTCGTGCTTGACCAGCGCGTACATTGCGCTCGGCGCGCAATTGATCAGGCTCACCCCGGTCTGTTCGATCTGGCGCAATTGCGACTCGGGATCGAACAGGTCCGGGCGCGCCAGCACCAGGGTGCCGCCGGCCATGAGCGGAGCGAAGATGTTCTTGATCGAAGCGTCGAAGCCGATCGGAATCATCAGCAGCACCCGGCTGCTCGCGTCCAGCGCGCAGAAACGGATGTACCAGTCGCACAGGTTGGCGAAGGCGCCGTGCGGGATCAGCGCGCCCTTCGGCCGTCCTGTCGAACCGGAGGTGTAGAGCAGATAGGCGATGTCTTCCGCGCCCAGCGCCGGATAGGCCGGCGCGGCGATGTCGGCGCTCGGGGTCGGCAAGCCGTCGAGATCGAGGACGAAGCCGTAGAACTCCGGCAGGTGGTCGGCCAGGCTCGACTGGGTCACGACCACACCGGCGCCGCTGTCGCCGAGGGTGTAGTCGATATGCTCGCGCGGATAGCTCGGGTCCAGCGGCACGAACACCGCGCCGGCGCGCATTACCGCGACCGTGGCCGCGGCGAGGTCGATCGAGCGGTCCAGGTGCACGGCGACCTTGTCGCCCTTGGCGATGCCCATCGCCAACAAGCGCGCGGCGATCTGGCGCACGCGCGCGTCGAACTGAGCATAGCTGGCTTCGCCGTCGACCGAGCGCACCGCGATCGCCTGCGGATCCGCCGCCACCGCGGCGTCGATGCGGGCGAACAGGTCGGCATGGTCGACCGGGCGCGGCTCGCCCTGGGTGAAAGCGGCATAGCGCTGTGCCAGGGCGCCCTGCAACAGGTCGGCGACCGGGCGCTGCGGCTGCTCGACGATCTCATCGAGCAAGCCCAGGTACAGATCCAGCCAGGCCTCGACGGTGCCGGCGCGGAACAGGTCGGTGTTGTAGTAGGCGATGACCTGCTCGCCCTGCACTTTCAGGGTCAGGTCGTACTGCGAGCGGGTGCCGAACGAGGCGCGTTCGCTGGCTTCGACGTCGTCGAACAGTTCCAGCTTGCGGGCCGCGCGTTCGTACAGGAACTTGACCTGGAACACCGGCGAATAGGCGGCGTCGCGCTCGATGCCGAGGGCGTCGACGACCTTGTCGAAAGGCATGTCCTGATAGCGCAGCGCGTCCATCGCCGCCAGGCCGGCCTCGCCCAGGTACTCGGCGACCGGGGTTTCCGGGTGGATCTGACTGCGCAGGGCGAGCTGGTTGACGAAGAAGCCGGCCATGTCGCGCAGGTCGGCATGATCGCGGCCGAACACGTCGGTGCCGACCACGATGTCGTTCTCGCCGCTGAGTTTGTTCAGCAGCAGATGGCAGACGCCGAGGTAAAAACCGAACTCAGGCAGGCCGCGGCCGCGCACGAAGGCAGCGACCTTGCGGCCGAGTTCGTCCGGCACCTCGCGAGCGATCTGGGCGCCGTTGTAGCTCTGCAGCGCCGGACGCGGGAAGTCCAGCGGCAGTTCCAACACGCCCTTGATGCCGTCGAGCTGGTGCTGCCAGTACGAACGCGACACCTCGTAGCCGCCGGCCTCGTACTGCTCGACCTGCCAGGCGGCGTAGTCGAGGTAGGACACCGGCTCCACCGCGACCCGCGCATGGCCGCGGTCGCGATAGATCCGCGAGACTTCGTGGACGAATTGCTGGATCGACCACTCGTCGGTGGCGATGTGGTGGAAACCGACCAGCAAGGTGTAGGCGCCGGCGCCGCGCTTGAGCAGGTGCACGCGCAGCGGCAGTTCTTCGCCGAGGTCGAACGGGCGCTCGGAGACGTCGCGGCGGCATTCGGCCAGGCCGGCCTCGCGCTCGGCCTCGGAGGCCTGAGTGAGATCCTTGAAGGCGATCTGGAAACCGCGCCCGGCGTCGAAACGCTGGCGCGGCACGCCGGCCTCGACCCGATAGATAGTGCGGTAGATCGGATGGCGCTGGACCACCGCCGCGACCGCCTCGCCGAACGCGGCGACGTCGAGTTCGCCGCGCAGCTCCAGCTCCATCGGCAGGATGAAACTGGTCAGCTCGGGGTCGTACTGGTACAGGAAGTACAGGCGCTGCTGGGCGAACGACAGCGGATACGAACCCTCGCCGCCGCGCGCGGCGATCGCGTCCTGCGACAGGCGCGCGTAATAGGCCGACAGCTCGGCCTTGTAGCGCTTCATCGTCGCCTTGACTTCGTCGGTCAGCAAGGCCTGGTCGCCGGTGATCCGCAACTTGCCGTCGACGACCTTGATGTCGATGCCGTTTTGTTCGACGTACTGCACCAGCTCGAAAAGAAACATTAGCTAATTCCCTGTGATCCTGTGGGGCCGCCGCAGCCGGCGACCGCTCGAGGTTGCATCCCTGGCCGCCGCGCCTTCAGCCGCCGCGGCGTGCGTATCAGTTGAAGTTCCAGACGTGTTTGGCGAACAAACGCTCGGACTGCACCTGGCGGCCTGCGCAGAACTCGAGCAACTGGCTCGACTCCTGGATCTGGCGCGCGTCTTCGGTGTAGTCCATGCCCATGAAGTACTTGAACCACGGCTCCATGCCGAGCGCGTAGACATAGACCTGCGAGGGCTTGAAGATCTCGATCATCTTCTGCGCCGAGGCGCAGTCGGAGCCGTTAAAGCGGCGCGACTCGTTGATCTCGCGCGGAATCGGTTTGGTGAACAGCGAGCCGTACAGCCAGCTCATCGGCGCGCCCACGCACTCCATGCCGATGAACAGCAGGTCGATGTGGCCGATCACCTTCTGGATGCGCTCGTACATGCGCTCGTCCAGGCTCGACGAGTCGGCGCCGGAGAAGATCTTCTGCCCGGCGAACTCGAAGTACCACGCGGTCTTGGAGCGGATGTGCAGGTCGGCATGCTCGCCGAGGAAGGGGATGGCGCGGATGCGTCCGTCGACGCAGTCCAGCGTCTCCATGTCCTCGAACTCGCGCACTTTGAAGCCGATGGTCTGCAGCATCAGCTTGATCGAGGGGTCGACGATGCTGCCGCCGCCGTTCTTCGGCACCAGCACCTCGCCGATCTTGTGGCGCAGCTGCAGCAGGGTCTCCACACAGACATGGTCCATGTGGGTATGGGTCAGGCAGACGTAGTCGATGGTCTCGGGCAGCTCGCTGAAGCTCAGCACGCGGTCGCCGTTGGCCTCGTCGCGCACGGCGATGATCGGGTCGACCAGGATGCTGGTACGGTCCGTTTCCAGCAGCAGGCCGGCATGGCCGAGGTAGCTGACCCGCAGGCGCCCTTCCAACGGCGCGCGGGTGACCCGCGGCGGCTCGGTGGTGAACAGTTCGTCCACGGTCAGCCCGCCCTGCAGGCCCACGCCTTCGAACAAACGGTCGATCTGCTCGCGCTCGATCGGGGTGCCGCGCGCGGCGAACAGGCCGTCGATGAAGTCGTGGGCGAACGGCACCTCGACGTGCAGATGATTCTCGTCGGGCAGGCGCGGCGAGCTGAGCACGAACGGACGCTCTTTGACCTTGCCGAGCAGCCCCAGCGAGACGCTCTGCGCCAACGGCTTGTACAGCGGGCTCTCGTAGATCAAGCCTTCGATCAGGCGGAACGAGGCGTTGTGGTTCATGTCGTAGATCAGCTCGACGTAACCGCGCAGCGCTTCCGGCACTTGCGCGTACAGCGGCTCCAGCGACAGGCCTTTGGCCTGTTCCAGCATTTCGTTGAGCTTCGCCACCGCCTTGCGCAGGTCCAGGTAGTCCTGGTGGGTGTGTTCGATGTCGTGGATCAGGCCGCGCACGTTGTCGAGCTGGTCTTCGCTGCAATTGACGAAGTCGCCGCCGGACAACTCCGGGTTCTTGCTCGCGGCCAGATGCAACTGGTGATTGGCGACGAAGGACTTCATCAGGCGCAGGCTGCGGCCGGTGATGTTCATCGCCGCACTGACCGGCGGCAGCAGATAGGGCCAGGCGTACCACTTCAGAACCAGCGGCTCGAAATAGACGTTTTCCCTGAGGTAGTAGCGCTGCTGCATGCTCATGTTCCTTGCCGTTTCCATTCCAGAAGGTGATCGTTCGCGTGTTGCGGTATTCGCGTCTGCGTCTACAAGTCGAACTCGATGACGGTGGCGTCGTCGGCTTCGCGGCGCAGGCGCGGCGACTGCTGTTCGACGAACGCGGCCATGTCCTTCAAGGCCTGGCGCCCGTACAGTTCGCCGACGTTGGCGTTGATGCCGTAGCGCTGACGGATCTCGAAGCCGAGCCGGGTGATGACCAGCGAGCTGCCGCCGAGCTCGAAGAACTGGTCATGGCGACCGACCCGTTCCAGGCCCAATAGCTCGCACCAGATCTGCGCAAGCGCGGTCTCGACCTCGCCCTGCGGCGCCTCGTAATCGCGACGGATGACCGCGTCGTCGCCCGGCGCCGGCAAGGCCTTGCGGTCGAGCTTGCCGTTCGGGGTCAGCGGCAAGGCCGCCAAAGTCACGAAGGCGCTCGGCAGCATGAACTCGGCCAGGCTGCGCGACAGTTGCTCGCGCAGGCGCGCTGCCGACAGTTCGATTCCGTCCTGCGGCACCACGTAAGCGATCAAGCGCTTGTCGCCGCCCTCGCCTTCGCGCGCCACCACCACTGCTTCGCGCACGCCGTCGCAGGCGGCCAGCCTGGTCTCGATCTCGCCGAGCTCGATGCGGAAGCCGCGAATCTTGACCTGGAAATCGTTGCGGCCCAGGTATTCGATGGTGCCGTCGGCGCGCCAGCGACCGAGGTCGCCGGTCTTGTACATCCGCGCGGTTTTGTCCGCGACGAAAGGATCGTTGACGAAACGCTCGGCGGTCAGCTCGGGACGGTGCAGATAGCCGCGGGCCACGCCTTCGCCGCCGATATACAGCTCGCCGACCACCCCGACCGGTACCGGCTCCAGGTGCGCGTCGACGATATAGATGCGGGTGTTCGCCACCGGCTTGCCGATGTGCGAGGCGAAACCGTCGGCACGGTCCATCGCCACCCAGGTCGAGTACGTCGTGGTCTCGGTCGGGCCGTACAGGTTGGCGACCATCGCCACCTCGGTCCGGGCGAAGATCTGCTCGACCAAGGCGCGCTTGAGCGGCTCGCCGGCCAGGTTGACCGTGCGCACGGTCGCCGGCACCCCGCCGCTCTGCAGCAAGGCGTTGATGCCCGAGGGCACGGTGTTGATGAGGCTCAGCGGGCTGGCCGGATCGGTCGCGAGCACGTCGCGCACGACCGTGATCGTGGCACCGATGCTCAGCGGTGCGAACAACTCGTATACCGCCAGATCGAAGTTGATCGAGGTCGAGAACAGCGTGTCGCGCAGTTGTTCGGCGCTGAAGTTGGCGTTGGCCCAGGCGACGAAATTGGCCGCGTTCGCATGCTCGATCGCCACGCCCTTGGGCTGGCCGGTCGAACCGGAGGTGTAGATGACGTAGGCCAGATGACGCGCAGTCAGACCGTCGACGACCGGGTCGTGCTCGGGCTGATCGGCCAAGGCGGCATCGTCGGCGGATAACACCGACACCTCGACTTCGCCGAGCAAGCCGCTCAGCGACGTCTGACTCAACAGCGCCATCGGCGCGCTGTCGGCGAGCATATAAGCCAGACGATCGGGCGGGTAATTCGGGTCCAGCGGCACGTAGGCCGCACCGGCCTTGAGGATGCCGAGCACCCCGGCCACGAGCGACGGGCCACGTTCGAGACAGATCGCGACACGGTCGTCGGCGCGCACACCGAGCGCGAGCAGACGATGAGCGATGCGGTTGGCACGGCGATTCAGTTCGGCGTAGCTCAGGCGCTGGTCGCCGCAGACCACCGCGGTCGCGTCCGGCGTCGCCCGCACCTGCGCTTCGAACGGCTGATGCAGCAGGCGCTCGCGCGGATAGTCGAAGCCGGTGTCGTTGAAGGTCTCGAGCACGTGCGCGCGCTCATCCGCCGACAACAACGGCAGGCGAGCGACCGGGGCCTGCGCGTCGGCGACCATGGCTTCGAGCAGACGGACGAAGTAGCCGGCGTAGCGTTCGATGGTCTCGCGCTCGAACAGATCGGTGGCGTATTCCAGCTCGCCGACGATCTCGGCGCCGGATTCGCTCAAGGCCAGCGACAGATCGAAACGGGTGGTGGTCTGCGCCGTCGCCAGCGGGCTCAGGCTCAGCCCCGGCAGGTTCAGGGTCGCGCCACCGGGCGTGTTGTCGAGCGACAACATGGCCTGGAACAACGGGCTGTGGCTGAGCGTACGCGCCGGCTGCAAGGCATCGACGACCTGCTCGAACGGCAGGTCCTGATGCTCGTAGGCGTCGAGCGCGACCGCACGCACCCGCGCCAGCAGCTGCGCCGCGCTCGGGTCGTCGCGCAGGCTCACGCGCAGGGCCAGTGCGTTGACGAAGAAGCCGATCAGCGGCTCGGTCTGCGGATGCTGGCGGTTCGCCACCGGCGTGCCGACCACCACCTCGTCCTGTCCGCTCAGGCGCGACAACAACGTCGACCAAGCGGCCAACAAGGCCATGAACACCGTCGCGCCCTGCCCCTGCGCCCAGGTGCGCACAGCGGCGCTGAGCGCGGCCGGCAGTACCAGCGGCACGCTGTCGCCGGCATAGCTCTGCACCGGCGGGCGCGGCCGGTCGGTCGGCAGTTCCAGCAACACCGGCGCGCCGCGCAATTGCGCGCGCCAGAACTCGCCGAGCTCACGCAGACGCTCGCCCTGCAGTTGCTCGCGCTGCCAGGCGGCGTAGTCGGCGTACTGGATCGACAAGGGCGGCAACGGATCGGCCTGGCCCTGGCGCAGCGCGGCGTACAGCGCGCTGACTTCCTTGACCAGCAGGCCGATCGACCAACCATCGGAAATGATGTGGTGCTGGGTGAACAGCAGAATGTGCTCGTCCGAGGACAGCAGCAGCAAGCGGCCGCGGATCAGCGGCCCGCTGCCGAGGTCGAACGGCGCCACCGCTTCGGCGGCGCCATGTTCGGCCGCGGCCAGCGCGCGCGAACCGGGGTCGAGATGGCGCAGGTCGTGATCGGCCAGTTGGAAACCGGTATCGGCTGGGCCGATCGACTGGCGCGGCTCGCCCTGCTCTTCGACGAATACCGTGCGCAGGCTTTCGTGACGGGCCACGACCCGATCCAGCGCCGCCTGCAAGGCGCCGCGGTCGAGCTTGCCGCGCACGTGCAGGGCCGCGCACATGTGATAGGCGGCGCCGGCGGCGGCGTCGAGTTGATTGAGGAACCACAAACGCTGCTGCGGCCAGGACAGCGGCAGAACGCCGTCGCGCGCGACCGAAGCGATCGGCTCGAACGAGGCCACGCGCGGCGCTTCCAGCGCCTCGGCATGCGCGGCCAACGCCGACAGGGTCGGACGCGCGAACAGATCGCGCAGGGCGATATCGACGCCGATGGTCTGGCGGATCCGCGACACCGCCTGCAAGGCCAGCAAGGAATGTCCGCCGAGTTCGAAGAACTGGTCGTGGCGGCCGACCCGTTCCAGGCCGAGCAGCTCGCACCAGATCGCCGCGAGCGCGGTCTCGGTCTCGCCCTGCGGCGCTTCGAACTCTCGGCGGATCACCGCGTCCTCGCCCGGCGCCGGCAGCGCCTTGCGGTCGAGCTTGCCGTTCGGGGTCAGCGGCAAGGCCGCCAAGGTCACGAAGGCGCTCGGCAGCATGAACTCGGCCAGGCTGCGCGACAGCTGCTCACGCAGGCGCGCTGTCGACAGTTCGATTCCGTCCTGCGGCACCACGTAAGCGATCAAGCGCTTGTCGCCGCCCTCGCCTTCGCGCGCCACCACCACTGCTTCGCGCACGCCGTCGCAGGCGGCCAGCCTGGTCTCGATCTCGCCGAGCTCGATGCGGAAGCCGCGAATCTTGACCTGGAAATCGTTGCGGCCCAGGTATTCGATGGTGCCGTCGGCGCGCCAGCGACCGAGGTCGCCGGTCTTGTACATCCGCGCGGTTTTGTCCGCGACGAAAGGATCGTTGACGAAACGCTCGGCGGTCAGCTCGGGACGGTGCAGATAGCCGCGGGCCACGCCTTCGCCGCCGATATACAGCTCGCCGACCACCCCGACCGGTACCGGCTCCAGGTGCGCGTCGACGATATAGATGCGGGTGTTCGCCACCGGCTTGCCGATGTGCGAGGCGAAACCGTCGGCACGGTCCATCGCCACCCAGGTCGAGTACGTCGTGGTCTCGGTCGGGCCGTACAGGTTGGCGACCATCGCCACCTCGGTCCGGGCGAAGATCTGCTCGACCAAGGCGCGCTTGAGCGGCTCGCCGGCCAGGTTGACCGTGCGCACGGTCGCCGGCACCCCGCCGCTCTGCAGCAAGGCGTTGATGCCCGAGGGCACGGTGTTGATGAGGCTCAGCGGGCTGGCCGGATCGGTCGCGAGCACGTCGCGCACGACCGTGATCGTGGCACCGATGCTCAGCGGTGCGAACAACTCGTATACCGCCAGATCGAAGTTGATCGAGGTCGAGAACAGCGTGTCGCGCAGTTGTTCGGCGCTGAAGTTGGCGTTGGCCCAGGCGACGAAATTGGCCGCGTTCGCATGCTCGATCGCCACGCCCTTGGGCTGGCCGGTCGAACCGGAGGTGTAGATGACGTAGGCCAGATGACGCGCAGTCAGACCGTCGACAACCGGGTCGTGCTCGGGCTGATCGGCCAAAGCCGCATCGTCGGCGAACAACACCGGCACCTCGACCTCGCCGAGCAAACCGCTCAGCGACGTCTGACTCAACAACGCCATCGGCGCGCTGTCGGCGAGCATGTAGGCCAAACGATCGGGCGGGTAGTTCGGGTCCAGCGGCACGTAGGCCGCGCCGGCCTTGAGGATGCCGAGTACGCCTGCGACCAAAGAGGTACCGCGTTCCACACACAAGGCAACCCGATCGTCCGCCCGCACGCCCAACGCCAGCAGACGATGAGCAATGCGGTTGGCGCGGCGGTTCAGTTCGGCGTAGCTCAGGCGCTCGCCATCGCAGACCACCGCAGTCGCCTCCGGCGTCGCCCGCACCTGCGCCTCGAACGGCTGATGCAGCAGGCTTTCGCGCGGATAATCGAAGCCGGTGTCGTTGAAGGTTTCGAGCACGTGCTCGCGCTCGGCCGCCGACAGCAGCGGCAAACGAGCGACCGGGCATTGCGGGTCGGCGATCATCGCCGCCAGCAGCACCTCGAAGCACTGCGCATAGCGCGCGACCGTGGCCCGGTCGAACAGATCGATGTCGTAGACGAAATCGCAACGCAGGCCGTCGTCGAATTCCATCGCCTGCAAGGCCAGGCCGATGCGGTCGCTGCCGAGGCGTTGCGGCAACGGGAACGGCCGCAGGCCGATCTCGCCCCAATGCGCCACCGGCGCATCGGACTCGTCGGCCTTCCACAGCGCCGCGAGATCCTTGCTGCGCCGCGCGTTCTGGAACACGAACACGCTCTGGAACAGCGGATGCTCGCCACGGTCCTGGCCGGCGTGCAGGCGGTCGACCAGCCGCGAGAACGGATAGTCCTGCTGGGCCATGCCCTTGAGCGCGGCGTTGCGGGCCAGGCGCAGCACGTCGGCCACGCTCTGGCGTTCGGCGAAGCCGGCGCGCAACGCGACCATATTGACGAAGTCGCCGACCACGCCGTCCCACTGCGGGCGGCTGCGGCCCGGCATCGGCGAGCCGACGACGATGTCGTCCTGGCCGCTGAGGCGGTGCAACAGAATCTGATAGGCGGCCAACAAGGTGGTGAACATCGTGCCGGCCTGGCGTGTGGCCAGGGCGGTCAGGGCCTGGGTGGTCGCCGCCGACAGCGACAGCGAGACCACCGCCTGCAAGCCGCTCGGCCGCGCCGGACGCGGACGGTCGCTCGGCAGGTCCAACACCGGCGCGGGCGTGGCGAAGCGGTCCTGCCAATAGGCGAACTGACGTTCGGCCTCGGCGCTGCCGAGCCAATCGCGCTGCCAGGCGACGTAGTCCCGATAACCGGCGGCGGGCGCGCTCTGCTCGATTTCGGTCGCGGTGCCCGACAGCAAGGCGCCGAATTCTTCGAGCAGGCGCCAGTAGGACCAGCCGTCGCAGATCAAATGATCGAAAGCCAGCACGAACACCGATTCGCGCGCATCGCGCGCGTCACGCACATACAGGGCGGCCCGCACCAGCGGCGCGCGCTCGTCGTCGAACGCAGCCAGCGCGTCGTCGCCGACCCGCGCCCTCAACTCGTCCTCGTCGAGCCCGGCGGCATCGACGATCGACAGCGGCACCTGCGCGCCGGCCGCGATGCATTGCTCGGGCTCGCGGCCGTCGAGGCAACGCACGCGCGCACGCAGCATGGGGTGGCGCGCGGCCAGGGTCTCCAACGCACGCGCGATCGCCGACGGCTCGATCCGCCCCTGCAAGGCCACGGCGAACACGTTGTTGTGGTTGCCGCGCCCGGCCGGGTCGAAACGGTACAGAAACCACCGTCCCTGCTGCGCAGCGGACAGCGGAAACCAGGCGTCCATGTCCTCGTTTCGCTCCATGTCGATGGCCCTCTCCAAATTCATCTATCGCGTCCTGTCGATTCGCGTCCTGCCGAAGCCGGTCTCGCGACCGGCGGTCCTGTGTCGCTGCGCCTCAGTCCTGGCGCGTCCAGTGCGCCGCGGCCGCGACCACGTCGCTGAGCACGCCGGCGGCGGTGATCTCCACGCCCGCGCCCGGGCCGCTGACGCACAGCGGCATGCGGTCCTGCAGTTCGGTGCGGATCGAGATCAGGTTCTGGCCCGGTTCGAGCTGCGCGAACGACGAGTGCGCCGGCACCCGGCGCAGGTTGATGCGCCCGCCTTCGCGGCTGGCCTCGGCCAGCACCACCCAGCGCTCGCCCTGCTCCAGGGCGCTGGCGATGCGCGCCTTCCAGCCGGCATCGGCGACCTGCAGGGCCGGGATCAGATCGTCGGAGGCGATGTCGAGATCGGCGAAGGGCTCGATCACCAGGTCTTCGAGCTCCATCGCGAAACCGGCCTCGCGCGCCAGCACCAGCAACTTGCGGCTGAGGTCGATCGCGCGCAGGTCTTCCATCGGATCGGGCTCGGTATAGCCCAGCGCGCGCGCTTCGGCGACCGCGGCCGAGAACAGGCAACCTTCGTGCATGCGATGCAGGATGTAGCTCAGCGAGCCGGACAGCACGCCCTGCACCGAGATCACCCGCTCGCCGCGCAGGCGCAGGTCGCGCAAGGGGCCGAGCAAGGGAATCGCCGAGCCGACCGTGGTCTCGTAGCGGTAGGGCACGCCGCGTTCGCGCGCGGCGTGCTGCAGGTCGCGATAACTCGACAGGCTGCGCGCGTTGGCGCGCTTGTTGGCCGCGACGATGCCCATGCCGCCCAGCAACAAACGCGGATAGAAATCGGCGATCTCGTCGCTGGCGGTGCAGTCGACCACCAGGGTGCGCACGCCGCCGTGGCGGCCGACGTGCGACATCAGGCGTTCGACGTCGTCGGCGCCGCGCTCGGGCATGTGCTCGTCGATCGACTCCGGGACGATGCCGTGGGTGTCGAAGGCGAAGCCGCGGCGGTCGAAACCGGCGAGCAGGCGCAGATCGAGATTGGCTTCCGACAACAAGGCCGGTTGGCGATTGCCGAGCTGGCGCCGGAAGGCGCTGCCGACTTTGCCGCGGGCGCCGATCAGCACCAGGTCGACGCGGTGGGCGTCGACCACGCTGTTGCGGGCTTGGATACGTACGGGCGAGTAATCAGCCAGCATAAGTTGCGACCTCCGCTGCGTTGATGAAGCGGGCGCCGTGGCCCGGTGTGGCGGCTACGCCGCGGAATTGGGCGATGCTGCGCTCCATCGCGGCGGCATCGATGAGGAAGCCGTCGTGGCCGTGGCGCGAGTTGATCTCGAGGAAGTGCGCGCCGGGAATCGATTCGCACAGCAGTTCCTGCTCGGCCGGCGGATACAGGCCGTCGCTGGAAATGGCCACGATCAGGGCCGGCTGGCGGATGCTCGCCAGGGCCGCGTCGACGCCGCCGCGACCGTGGCCGACGTCGTGCTGATCCATCGCATCGATCAGCGCCAGATAGCAATTGGCGTCAAATCGGCGGACGAAATTCTCGGCATGATGCTGCATCCAGCCGCGCACGGCGAAGTCGTCGGGAAGCTTGGCGTGAACATCGAACACCGCCGCGCCGTTGGCGCGCCCGTAACGGTCGTCGAGCGAGGCCGGGCTGCGATAAGTGGCCATGGCGATCGCGCGCGCCGCGCCGAGGCCGGCATGCGGCGCGTCCTCGCGCGGGTAGTCGCCGCCGCGGAACTTCGGATCGGCGCGCAAGGACAGGCGCTGCGCCTCGCTCCAGCTGATGCACCAGGCCGAGTGGCGCGCGCTCGCGGCGATCACCGCGATCGATTCGACCCGCTGCGGATCGAGCAAGGCCCATTCCAGGGTCTGCAGGCCGCCCATCGAACCGCCGATCACCAACTTGATGCGGCGGATACCGAGCGCATCGGCCAAGGCCATCTGCGCACGGACCTGATCGCGGATGGTCAGCTTGGGAAAGCGCGTGCCCCAGTAACCGCCGTCGGGATGCGGCGAGGCCGGCCCGGTGCTGCCGTAGCAACTGCCGAGCGCATTGCTGCAGACAATGAAATCGCGGTGCGGGTCGAGTGCTTTGCCGGCGCCGAACAAGGGCTCCCACCATTCGGCGGCGTCGGCCGAACCGGTCAGGGCGTGGCAGACGATGACGGCGTTGTCGCCGGCCGCGGACAGCTGGCCCCAGGTGCGATAACCCAGGGTGTAGCCGGGCAGGTTCTGCCCGAGTTCGAGCGCGAGCGGCGCGGCGCTATGCCAGTGGCGAGTCGCGGGCGATACCGGAAATTCGCTCATGTCGCTGATTCCTTTCGTGACGCGTTGAGCAGGCCGCTCGGTTCCGGATCGCGGAACCGTCCATGGACCAGCCTGCGGAGGGTTTGGTTCGTCGGGTCGGCTGCTTCAACCCGGGCCGACGGGCGCGGCATCCATCTCGCCGAAGCGCTCGTCGAGAAAACACGCGAGTTGGCGCACGCTGGGGTGGTCGAACAACCATTCCAGTTCGACTTCGCTGCCCAGCAGGTCTTCCAACTTGCGCGTCAAGCGCAGTCCCAACAAAGAATCCACGCCGAGTTCGGCGAAGGACTCGGTCGCCGACAACTGCGAGCGGTCCACCTCCAGCACTTCGGCCATCGCATCGATCAACCACGGTTCACGCTTGCTCATTGCCCTACCCCCAACTGCTCCATGTCTTCCGGTCCGCGAGGACCGGCGCTGCACTCACTGGCGTTACGTTTGTTGTTATCGCGGACGCGGTCCGCGTGGCCCTCTGCGGGGCCGGTCGGTCATCCCGCGCGCTGCAAGGCACCGGCGAGATAATCCATACGACACTGGTTGCGCCGCACCTTGCCGCTCGAGGTGCGCGGCAAGGTGCCGGGCTTGATCAGCACCACCTCGGACACCGGCAAGCCATAGGCGGAATTGACCGAGGCGCGCATCGAGCCGATCACATCGCTCCACTGCGGATGGCGCCGCAGCCATTCGCGCTTGAGTTCGAACACGACCACCAATCGGCCGCTGTCGCCCTCGGCGACGTCGAACGCGGCGCCGCCGGACTGGCGCAGCGCTTCATGGCTCTGCTCGCATTCGTCTTCGATGTCCTGCGGCACGTACTTGCGGCCGTTGACGATGATCAGGTCCTTGAGCCGGCCGGTAACGAACAACTGACCGTCGTGCAGATAACCCAGGTCGCCGGTGCGTAGGTAACCGCCCGGCGCCACCGTCTCGGCTTCGCCCTCGATGCGCGCATGGAAGGCGATCCGGTTGAGTTCGGGACGCCGCCAATAGCCTTGCGCGACGCTGGCGCCGTGCACCCAGATCTCGCCGCCCTCGCCGTCCGCCACGAGGCGGTGGGTGTGCGGATCGACGACGACCAGGCGCATGCCGACGCGCGGCGTGCCGCAGCCGACCACGGCCGCGCCGTCGCGGCGATCGACCGCGGTCGCGGTGCCGCAACGCACGCCGGTGATCAGCAAGGTCGACTCGGCCATGCCATAACAGGGGTAGAAGGATTCGGCGCGGAAGCCATACTCGCCGAAACGTTCGGCGAAACGCGCCACGGTGGCGGCGCGGATCGGCTCGGCGCCGCAGAACGCGACGCGCCACGACGACAGGTCGACGCCTTCGATCTGTTCGGGCTTGATCGCGCGCCCGGCCAGGTCGTACATGAAGTTCGGGCCGCCGCTGACGGTGACGCCGAACTTCGAAATGATCTGCAGCCAGCGTTCCGGGTATTGCACGAACTCGGACGGCGACATGAAGCCGGCCGGGCAGCCGCTGTACATCAGCTGCAACACGCCGCCGACCAGGCCCATGTCGTGGAACAGCGGCAAGGCGGTGAACAGCACCGAGTCCGGCGACAGTTCCATCGCGTCCTGGATCGCGGCGCAGTTATGCACCAGGTTGCCGTGACTGACCACGACGCCCTTGGGGTCGCCGGTGGAACCGGAGGTGTACTGGAAGAAGGCGTGCGCCGAAGGTTCGGGGAAGGCCTGGGTCCATTGCGCGGCATCGGCGCGCAAACCGGCCGCGTCGTGTTCGCGCAGGTCGATCTTGAGCAGTCGCTCGCCATCGAATTCGAGCTCGGTATCGAGCAATTCGTCGCCGTCGAACAGCAGCGCGCGCGCCTGGGCGTCGCCGACGATCAGTTGCAGGCGGCTCTGCATCACCTGCCGGCGCGGCGGCGCCGACGGCACCGCGACCACGCCGGCGAGCATGCAGGCATAGAAGGCGACTACGAAACTCTGTTGCGACTTGCACACCAACACGGCGCGCTGGCCCGACAGGCCGCGCTGCTGCAATCGCGCCGCCAGGCCGGCCGCCTGCTCGAACAGGCCGCCGAAAGTGAATACCTCCGGCTCCAACGAGGCGCCCTTGAAAAAGCGGCAGGCCACGGCGTCGGGCATGGTTCGGGCACGGTGAAGCATGATCTCGGGAAAACTTTGCACACTGACTTCCTTGAGCAAACCTTTGCTTGACTGAACTGCTTCCGTTCGAAGACCCCATGTCTGGCGTGCTTCGCTTCATGCGATATGCGGACCAACAACTCTCCATCGGCGCGCGAAACACGCGCGCCGCCGCTGGTACTTCCTTTCGATTTCCCCCTGAGTCCGAACCGATTCGGTTCGGACGGTGCGAGCCTAATGGCGCTGGTTCGCACTCGTTGCGACGGTCGTCAACGCGATCCGCGCATCTCCGGGGCCCATGACGCTTGCCACTGCATCTTGCGTAATCGGCCCTCGCGAGGCTTATACGCTTGGCGTCTCAAGCGCGTCAAATGTACGTATGGAATCTGTGCACTTGGTCTCTACAACCACACGAAACTGAAACGCAGTCACATAAAAAATACGGCCAGGTACGTGCAACCTACACACTTCAATGCACGCGCCCTGAGCCGATGTGAAGGCGATGTATTAGGCAAATCCCCAGGGAAAACACCACTTTCGAGTGCACTGGCGAATTTTTCGCCAACTCGATTCACCTACATGAGCGAGAGTCATTTTATTGACGCGACATCCTCATTAAGCTATTGCTGTGTGACGTTGGTCTTTCATCGACAGCTGTTCTCGTCGATTCGATCGCCACCTATCAGCAAGGGTCCGGGGACGCCATAGGCGCATGATCATTGCGATAGCCGACAACGTGATCGCACTCAAGAATCTGCAAAGAAAGGATCGAAACCCCAAGGAACAGGGAAATATCCGAAACACAGCAAACGGCATCCGGGGGATGCACAGGACACGACTGGCATCGATGGCATCGATCGGTCGCGGGCGGGCATGCCGGGACATTGGTCTGGCCTGCTTGGCCTGATTGAGGCGAACGCGACGTTAGCTACTCGCACGGGCCCAGCGTTGTCGCCCGCCGCGACGGCCGCGTCTCGTCGGGTGCTACGCCGAGTCGCCAACATGGCCGAGCCGAGGAAGCCGGGCCGTGACGCTTGGTGGGCGCCCGTGCTGCGCGCATCGGCGTCATCGCGACGACCGCGCCGGCTGCGAAACTGGCGCTGCGGTAGCGCCAGCCTTCCCAAACGGGAATGCAGGCCGCGGCCGACAGCCGCGGCCGCAATGGAACGCACGCATCGACACTCCGTGGGGACGGCGTCGACGGCGGAGACAAGGAGTCGTCCCCTTCACGATCATGGCGAGAGCATCGGTGAAGTTTTTTGCATTATTCAGTTCCTTTCCGCTCGCCTCGCGGTTCCTGGCCATCGTCGTCGTACCGTTGCTGGCCGCTTCGGTCTGGACCTGGTCGTCGCTGAAAGCGAGCCTGCCGCAAACGGCGAACTTGCAGATCAGCCGCGGGCAGCTCAGCCGCGGCGCAACGGCACCGGCGACGATCCGGCGCGATGCCGACGGCATGGTCCACATCCAGGCGGCGAGCGACGACGACGCTTTCTTCGCGGTCGGCTATGCGCAAGCGCAAGACCGTCTGTGGCAGTTGGAACTGCAGCGGCGCCTGGCGCGCGGCCGCGTCAGCGAGATATTCGGTAAGGACAGCGTCGACACCGATGTCTGGTTCCGTACCCTGGGCCTGTACGAATCCACCGCCACGGCGTGGCCGGCACTGAGCCCGCAGGCGCAGCGTTCGCTGACCGCCTACACCGCCGGCATCAATGCCTGGATCGGCGAAGGCCACCCGCTGCCGAGCGAGTTCCGCGTGTTCGGCATCGCGCCGGAACGCTGGACCGAGCGCGACTCGCTGGCCTGGATCAAGATGTTCGCACTCGACCTGGGCGGCAATTTCCAACGCGAACTGGCACGCTACGTCGCCCAGCGCGGCCTCGACGAAACGCAGCTGAAACCGTTCTTCCCCGATTACCCCGCCGATGCGCCGACCACGGTGGCGGCGCTGGGCGCACGCAATGCCGCGCCGCTGGCCTCGATCGGCCGCCTGCAATCGCAGTTGCAACGCGATTACGGCCTGACGGTGCCGAACACCGGCAGCAACGCCTGGGTAGTGGCCGGTCGCCTGACCGCCGACGGCGCCGCCCTGCTCGCCAACGATCCGCATCTCGGCCTGCAGATTCCGTCCTTGTGGTACCCGCTCAGCATCCAGGCGCCTGGGCTGAAAACCTCGGGCATGAGCCTGGTCGGCCTGCCGGTGGTGGTGTTCGGACGCAATGAGCGCCTCGCCTGGGGCGGCACCAATATGATGGCCGACACCCAGGACTTGTTCTTCGAGCGCGTCGACCGCGGCAGCGAGCATTACGAAACCGGCGCCGGTTGGCAGGCGTTCGCGGTGCGCGAGGAGCGCATCGAGGTACGCGCCGATTTCCCGCGGCAGTTGCGCGAGCAGTACGCGCCGGTCGCATTGAAGGTCCGCTCGACCCGGCACGGGCCGATCATCAGCGATCGCTACGGCGTGTTCGATCAACCGGTGGCGCTGCGCTGGACCGGCCTCGACCCGGGCGACACCAGTTACGAGGCGTTCTTCCGCCTCGGCTATGCGAAGGATTGGGATGGCTTCCGCCAGGCTTTGGCCTTCCACGTCGCCCCGGCGATGAACATGGTCTACGCCGACCGCGAGGGCAACATCGGCTACCTCGGCGCCGGCCGCCTGCCGCTGCGCAAACAGGGCGAAGGCACCCTGCCCTCGCCGGGCTGGGACGAAGCCTACGGCTGGTCCGGCGAAGTGCCGCCGGCGCAATGGCCGCAAAGCTACAACCCGCCGTCGGGCTACATCGTCACCGCCAACAACAAGGTCGCCGGCGATGGCTACCCGTACTTCGTCTCGCACGACTGGGCTTCGCCGGCGCGCGCGCGCCGCATCGAGCATTTGCTGCGCGAGCGCATCGACACCGGCAAGCGCCTGGGCGTGGCCGACATGCAGCGGATCCAGGCCGACACCCTCGACCTGGAAGCGGCGGCGCTGATCGGCGAGTTGCGCAAGCGTCTTTCCAAACTCTCCGACGGCAGGCTCTCCGACAGCAGGCTTTCGGACAGCAACGCCCCGGACAAGATGGGCGAACACCGCGCACAAGCGGCCCGCCACCTCAAGGATTGGAACGGCGACATGCGCGCCGACAGTCAGGCCGCGGCGATCTTCCACGCCTGGATGCGGCACTTCCGCGAGCGCGTCTACGCCGACCGCCTGCAGGCGAACTGGGGCGAGACCGAGGGCGAAGACGTCCTCGACGGACTCGTCGAAGGCGTCGGCCTGGATCAGCTGACCGCGCTGCTGCGCGCCGACGGCGCCGGCTGGTGCGACCGCCCCGCCACCGCCGCACGCGAGACCTGCGACCAGGCCCTGGCAGCCTCGCAGGAACGCGCGTTGTGGGAGTTGTACAAGCTCAAGGGCGACTGGAGCATGGACAGTTGGCGTTGGGGCGAGGTCCAGCACACCGTGTACCGGCATACGCCCTTCAGCCAGTGGAAGCCGTTCGACAAACTGTTCGAGCGCCGCGTCGGCAACGGCGGCTCGCCGAATTCGGTCAACGTCGCCGGCGCCGCCTACGCCGGCTCGGACGGTTATCTGCAGGCCTTCGGCGCCGGCTTCCGGCAAGTGATCGCGTTGCGCCGCGACGCGGTGCAGCACCACTACATGAACTCCACCGGCCAGTCCGGCAACGTGTTCAGCCCGCACTACGACGACAGCGTCGAAGCCTTCCGCAATGTCGAATACCGCAGGCTGGAGGCGAGCTACGACCGGCCCGCCGCCGCGCCCCGCGCAGGCCGGGCCACAGGAGCCGCCGAATGAAATTGTTCGCCGAGTATTCGCGCCGCGCGCCCAACAAGGTGTTCTTCTCGATCCTGCTGGGCGGCCTGTCGGGCATCTGCTATTCGTTGCTGATCCCGCTGGTGATGAACGTGCTCAAGCAAGGCGACCCGCGCCTGCACACGATCGCGGCCGCGCCGACCCGGCTGTTCTCGCTGGAGATCGCCAACGCCCCGTTCGCCCTGGTGTTCACCCTGGTGTGCGTGTTCATCCTGATCACCCGGACCTTGTCGCAGGTGGTGCTGACCCGGGTCGCGATCGACGTCGCCTCCAGCCTGCGCACCCGCCTGTACGACCGCATCGCCCAGGCGCCGCTGTCGGCGCTGGAGAAAATCGGCCACTCGCGGCTGATCGCCGCCCTGACCTCGGACGTGCCGCGCATCGTGTTGGGCGCGCGCATGTTCCCGGACATGCTGATCAACCTGGTCATGCTGCTGGGCATGCTCGGTTTCCTGTTGGTGCTCAACGCCGATCTGTTCTGGTTCGTGCTCGGCTGCATCGCCTTCGGCGTGGTCACTTACCAGATCCCGATGCTGATCGGCGGGCGTTATTTCAACAGCGCGCGCCAGCATTTCGACCACCTGCAGGAATCGATCCAGGGCCTGATCCACGGCATCAAGGAGCTCAAGCTCGACGACGCCAAGCGCGAGGCCTTCTTCGACAAGGTGCTGATGCACTGCGAACGCTCGGTGCAGAAGGACGAGAAGACCGGCTATACGATCCTGCGCGCGGCCAGCAACTACGGCGACCTGCTGAGTTTCTTCGTGATCGGTTCGATCGTGTTCATCGTGGTCAACTACCGCACGATCAGCAACGAGCAGTTGATCGGGGTGATCATGGCGCTGCTGTACATCGCCGGGCCGATCTCGGCGATCCTCGGCTTTTTGCCGCAGATCTCGATCTCGCGCGTGTCGATCCAGCGCGTGGCCAAGCTGTTCGAGGAGATCCCGCAGGAGACCATCTCGACCGTGCAGGAGCCGGCGCGCGACTGGGACAGCGTGCGTTTCGAGCAGGTCAGCTACCGCCACGGCAGCAAGGACGACAAGGACGACGGCTTCCGGGTCGGCCCGCTCGACCTGGAGTTCCGCAAGGGCGAGATCAGCTTCATCGTCGGCGGCAACGGCTCGGGCAAGTCGACCCTGAGCAAGCTGCTGACCCTGCACTACCGCGCGGTCGGCGGCACCATCCGCTTCGGCGAGCACGCCGTCAGCGACGATTCGATCGGCACCTACCGGCAGTCGGTCAGCGCGATCTATTCCGACTATCACCTGTTCGACCAGATCCTCGGCGCCGACGACGACCAGCTCAAGGCGACCGTCGACCACTACCTCAAGGCCCTGCACCTGGACCGCAAGGTCAGCTACCGCGACGGCCGCTTCTCCACCCTCGCTCTGTCCGACGGCCAGCGCCGGCGCATGGCCCTGCTGGCCTCGATCATCGACGACAAGCAACTGTATCTGTTCGACGAATGGGCCGCCGACCAGGACCCGACCTTCAAGGCCGTGTTCTATCACGAGATCCTTCCGGCGCTGAAGGCGCGCGGCAAGGCGATCGTCGCGATCACCCACGACGACCGCTATTTCGATGTCGCCGACCAGTTGATCGTGATGGAGGAAGGCCGCGTCGCCCGGGTCGAGCGTCGCGAGACGCGCGCGGCGCAGGAACTCCCGTCGCCGCGCGCGCAAGCTTTCGTCATGGCCGGCTGACAGGCGCCGCGGCCGCGGCCGATTTCGCCTCGCCGCTGTTAACCTCGCCGGTCTTCGCATCGCCCTCGGCCTCGCGCCGCTGGGTGTCGGCGATCAGCACTTCGCGCGCGGTGCGGCGCACCGCTTCGGGATCGGCCTTGCGCAGATCGGCGTCGGCGGCCAGGCCGAGCTTCGTCGCCACCTCGGCGGTGACGCGCTTGTTGGCGTAGGGATGCGGGTGATCGGGTTCGTCGTCCTGGCTGCGATAGAAACGGTCGAGCAGTTTCTCGCGGGTGGTATCGGCCTGGGCCAGTTCGACCAGCTTGGCGCGGTACTCCAGGGTCCAGGCCGGCATCTCCGGCCAGCGCTTCATGTCGGCGAAATGCTGGGCCTCGTGGCCGAGGAAGCTGACCCGGAAGTCTTCGCCCTTCATGTCGCCGTAGGAACTGCGCACCGCGTACAGACCCTCGGGCTTGGCCCATCCGGCCGCGCCGGTGCGCTCGCACGAGGTGTAGTGGGCCCAGCCGCGGCTGACCCAACCGTCCATCACGAACACCTTCACCGGCTGCTGCTCGCCGCTCGGCAGATCGACGGTGTAAGGCCGCTCCTCCTGCCGGCCCCACAGCATCAGGTCGTACAACGGCGGCGTGCGGCCCTGCAGCGGATGAAAGCCGCGCTTGCGCAGTTCGACGTTGATGCGTTCGTTCAAGCCTTCGAAAGCTTCTTCGGTCGGTGCCGGCGCGGACTCGCCGATCAGCGCGGCCAGATCCGTCTTCAAGCGCGCCTCTTCGGCCGGACGCACCGCCGGGTCGCGCAACGCCTTCCACCAATAGCGCTGATACACCTCCAGCACGCTGCGCGCGAACGGGTCGGCGACGGTGCCGGCCAGGTACGGCGGCGTGCTGCGGTCGTGACGGCTGAGCATGCAGGCGCGGAACGCGGCGTCCTTGGCGTTGAACTCCTCCAGCGGCGCCGCCTTCAAGGTGCTCAGCGCGGTCGGCGTGTCGGCGCGCAGCGACGCGCCGAGCGCATCGTTGACCGCCTTGGCCGCGACCGGGCCGCTGGCGGGGACCGTCGTCGATGCGCCGCTCGCCGCCCAGGCGAGCAGGACGGGCAAGGCCGTGACGGCGGCAAGTCGGGTGAGGTTCATGGCGTGGCTCCTGGTGCGCCGGCGGCGCGTTGGAGACATTAAGCCGCGATGGCCAGGGGCCGGTCTTGTACGCAATTGATCTGTTGCCGGAGCCGGCCGCGGATCTGTTCGCGCAGCCGCGCCGGCGTGCAGCCGGCATGGGCGACGACGATGCGGTGCAGATGGCTCTGGTCGCTGAAGCCGGCGGCGGCGGCGACTTCGGCCAGCGATGCATTGCCGGCCAGCAGTTGCAACGCATGGCGCCAGCGCGCTTCGCGCCGCAGCGCCTGCGGCGACATACCGTAGGTGCGGGTCAAGGCGCGGCTGGCGTGCTCGGCGGAAACGCCCAGGCGACGCGCGAGGGTGCCGATCTCGTCGTCGCATTCGGCCATCGTGCGCAGCAGTTCGCCTTGCCAATCGGGCACGACCACGGCCGTCTGCGGCGTTGCGCAGGCCAGCAGTTCCGACAGGCGCTGCGGACAACGCGCGAACACTTCCTGGGCTTCGCGCAGGTCGTGCACCTGCCAGGCGCTGGCGGCGAAGACGAAGCGATCGTTCGGCAATTCGATATTGATCGCGCTCGCGCCGAGACGGCCGAAACGATCGCCGTGGGCGTGATACGGCGGATGCAACACCAAGGTGCCCGGGCGGCACGGCAAGGGGCCGTCGAGACTGGATTCGGTGTAGTCGCCGTCCAGCACCAGCGCCGCGTACGGCGTGTGGTGGCGGTGCGTCGCCAGGATCGCGCCGCGATCGTGGCGGGTGCGATAGGCGAGCCCGGAACTCACTTGCCCGAACCTGCCTTGGCCGGGTCGCGCGCGCGGCGCAGGTAATCGGCCAGACCGCCGAGTTGCAGCCCCTGCACCTTGTCGACCAAGGCGGCGAATTTGCTCAGGTCGTCGGGCGTGTAACCGCCGGCGCGGTAATGCAGGGCGATGCGGGTGCCGCCGTCCTTGGCCGGGCTCAGGCGGAATTCCATCGCCCCGCCCAGACCCATGCCCTGCAGCGGCCCCAGGCCGCCGAGCAGGCGCAGGGTCTTGCCGGGGTCGACGAAGCTGACCGTCATGTGCTGGGCTTGTTGTTGGCCGTTGCGGCCGATCTCGCAGAAGCAGCCGCCGGCGCGGGCGTCGATCGACAGGGTCGATTCGGCGCCCCACCAGGTGTGGTCCTTGGGCCACCAGCGATCGACGTCTTCGACCAGGGCCTTCCATGCGGTGGCCTGGTCGACCGGGACGACCTGCTCGTTCTCGATGGTGAACCCGTTCGGCGCCGCGTCCTTGACCGCGGCCGCGGCGTGGCCGGTGCCAAGCAAGGCCAACCCCAGCGCCCCGACCCATCCGAGCCGGCTCATTCCGATTCGGGCCAGTCCGATTCGGTCCAGTCCGACTCGATCCGATCCGCTCCGATCCAATCCGCTCTGATCCGATCCGCTCTGATCCGATCCGACCCTGCGCATCGCCGCTCTCCCCTCGCCGGCCGCGCCGGCGTTCGAGGGGATTAGGAACCGCCGCCTACGCTCCGCGCAAGCGACGGAAGTTGGGGTCCGACGGCGACGCCAGGCGCCCCTCAGCCGTCCAGTTCGGCCCAGCGCGCGTAAGCCGCATCGAGCGTGGCCTGGGCCTCGGCGAGGGTCGCGTTGTGGGCGTTGATCGCGGCGGCATCGCGTTGGTAGAAGGACGGCTGGTTCATCTGCGCGGTGAGTTCGGCCAAACGCGTTTCCAAGGCCTCGATCTTCGCCGGCAGTTGCTCGAGTTCGCGCGCGTCCTTGTAGCTGAGCTTGCGCTTGGCGACGACCGGTGCGGCCGCTTCGGCGTCCGGCTTCGGGGCCGCGGTCTTGTTGGCGACGCTCTTGGCCACGGCGTTGGCGCGCTGGCGCACCCAGTCGCTGTAGCCGCCGACGTATTCGCCCACCCGGCCTTCGCCTTCCATGACCAGGGTCGAGGTCACCACGTTATCGAGGAAGTCGCGGTCATGACTGACCAGCAGCAAGGTGCCGGTGTAGTCGCCGAGCAGTTCTTCCAACAGCTCCAGGGTCTCGACGTCGAGGTCGTTGGTCGGTTCGTCCATCACCAGCAGGTTGGACGGTTGCGCGAACAGCTTGGCCAGCAGCAGGCGATTGCGCTCGCCGCCGGACAATCGGGTGATCGGCGCGCGCGCGCGCTCGGGGGTGAACAGGAAGTCCTGCAGGTAGCCGATGATGTGCTTCTGCTTGCCGCCGACTTCGACGTACTCGCGGCCCTCGGCGACGTTCTCGATCGCGTTCCAGTCCTCGCGCAGGGTCGCGCGGTACTGGTCGAAATACGCGACCTGCAGCTTGCTGCCTTCGCGCACTTCGCCGGCGCTCGGCTTGAGGTCGCCGAGCAAGGTCTTGAGCAGGGTGGTCTTGCCGCTGCCGTTGGGGCCGATCAGGCCGATGCGGTCGCCGCGGAAGATCGTCGTCGACAGATTGCTCAGCAAGGGCTTGCCGCCGTAGTCGAAGCTGACGTCCTTGGCCTCGATGACCTTGCGCCCCGAGGACTCGGCCTGGGCGAAGTCCATGCGCACGTTGCCGACGGTGTCGCGGCGCGCCTGGCGTTCGTTGCGCATCGCCTTGAGCCGGCGCACGCGGCCTTCGTCGCGGGTGCGGCGGGCCTTGATGCCCTGGCGGATCCACACTTCTTCCTGCGCCAGCAGCTTGTCGAAGCGGGCGTTTTCCTGGGCCTCGGCGTTCAGGCGCTCTTCGCGGCGGCGCACGTAGTTGTCCCAGTCGCCGGGCCAGCTGGTGACCTGGCCGCGGTCGATCTCGACGATGCGGGTGGCGAGCGAACGCAGGAAGCGGCGGTCGTGGGTGACGAACAGCAGCGCGCCCTGCCAGGACTTGAGGAATTGTTCGAGCCAGTCGATGGCTTCGATGTCGAGGTGGTTGGTCGGTTCGTCGAGCAGCAACAGGTCGGGGGCCGAAACCAGCGCGCGCGCCAGCAGCACGCGCCGCTTCATGCCGCCGGACAGGCCCGAGAACGCGGCTTCGCCGTCCAGACCGAGGCGGTCGAGGGTTTCGGTGACGCGCTGATCCAGGCCCCAGCCGTTGGCGGCCTCGATCTTGGTCTGCACGTCGGCCAGGGCGTCGCCATCGAAGGGTTCGGCGTGGCTGAGGTGATGGTATTCGGCCAGCCAGTGGCCGAGCTCGCCGAGGCCGTCGGCGACCACGTCGAACACCGTGCCGCTGGCGCCGGGCGGCACTTCCTGTTCGAGCCGGGCGATGCGCACGCCGGATTCGCGGCGGATTTCGCCGTCGTCGGCCTGCAGTTCGCCGGCCAGCAGTTTCATGAGAGTGGACTTGCCCGCGCCGTTGCGACCGATCAGGGCGATGCGTTCGCCCGGTTCGATGGACAGTTCGACGTTTTCGAGCAGGAGCGGGCCGCCGACGCTGTAGTCGGCGTTCTGTACGGTAATCAGGGGCATCCGACCATTCTACCGGGCGCGGCGCGCCAATCGGCAGGTCGGGTCGGGCGGCCGGGGCTGGCCGACGGCCCCGGGGTTCAGCCGCAAGGCCGCGCGAACGGAGGCTGGCGGACGCAGGCGCCGACCCGCCGGGCGGCGCATACTTGGCCACGGGCGCCCGCCATCCGCTGCGACGCGCCGCCATCGAACGAGGAAGAGATCATGAGCAAGGGAATGGACCGCAAGAAGGAAACCAAGAAGAAACCGGCCAAGACCATGAAGGAAAAGCGCGCCGAAAAGAACGAAAAGAAGACCACCAAGGGCTTCGCCCCGGTCTGAACGACCGGCCCGGCGGCTGCGGCGGCGCCGCGGCGCCGGCCGTCATCGGGCCACGGCCGCCGCGCGATGCGAGTCGTCGGCGCGGCGCAGCCGGGCGGCCCGGGAGCGACGGCGGCCAGCGCCGTCGGCGACACCGGCCCGCCCTCGCCAGTCCGCCGTCGCCAGCCTGCCGCCGCCGCGCTTAGGTGCGCGCGAGTAAGGGAAACCGGTGCGGCCCCGCCGGCAAGACCAGATTCCGCACGAACAGATCGGCGTCGGCCTCCGCCGCGACCGCACGGGCCCGCGGCCACAGCCGTTCCGGGGTGAAGCCGAAACGCAGCGTGTGGACCGGCTGCGCGATCAAATGCGGCAGCGCCGCCGACAAATCCAGCGGCCGGGTCGCGAACACGTCTTCGATCGTCAGTACGCCGTCCTCGACCTCGGCGAACACCCAGGTGTCGTCGTCGAGCCGGTGCACAGGGCTGGCGTAGCCGTTGGCGGCGTACCAGGTCGCGATGCGGCCGTAATCGCGCGCGGCGAAGCGTGCGCTGACCGGCGACGCCGTGGCCGCCGAACGCAGGAAGGCTTCGCGGATTTCGCCGTCGGCAAGGTCGAGGGCGGCGGCGCGAACGATGCGGCCCTCGCCCGCCGGCTCGGCCTGCAGCTCGGCTTCGAACAGTGTTTGCGGCGCCGGCGCGAAGCCGAAGCGCGGGTAGAAGTCGAGCACGCTGTCGTTGGCGAACAAGAACACCGGCGCCTGCCCGCAATACGCCAACGCGGCCTGCATCGCCCTGCGCGCCAGCCCCTGCCCGCGCACCTGCGGCAGGCAGCCGACGGCGCCGAGCTGATAACCCACGAGCTCGCGCCCCTCGACCAGCAAGCACATGCGCGACACCGAGGCGTTGGCGAACACGCGGCCGTCGTCGCCGACGATGCAGAACGCGCGGTAGTCCTCGCCCCACTGCCGCCATTCGCACCACCGGCGGAAATCGGCCTGGCAGAAGACCTGCGCGACGTAATCGCAATACGCGCCATGCCATGCGGCGGCGTCGCGGTCGACGACGCGGAGTTCGAGAATCGGGTTCATGGCAGCGGATTCTGCGGCAAACCCTATGGGTTCGCGATGCGTGCCCAGGAACTAGGCACTCATGAGCTGCACGACAGCATCGAGCAACCGGCGCGGTCGCGGGCCCATTCCGGGCGGCGCGCGGCATAGGCGTCGCGGCCGGGCTGGTCCTCGTACGGCCGGCGCAGCACCTCCAGCAGTTCGGCGATGCCTTGCAGGTCGCCCTGCCCGGCGCGGTCGATGGCCTGCTGGGCCAGATAATTGCGCAGCACGTAACGCGGGTTGGCGGCGTACATGACGGCGATGCGTTCGGCTGGGGGCCAGGCGTCGGCGCGCGCGCGTTCGGCGTAAGCCGCCAGCCAGGCACGCAAGGCCGCCTGGCCTGTCGCGCCCAGTTCGGCGTCGTAATAAGCCTCGGCGAACGCCTGCGGCTCCGGCTGCGTCTGCGCGATATCGACCGAAGCCAGGGCGCGGAAGAAGATCGTCATGTCGACCTGATGGCGATGCAGCCACTCGCGCAGTTGCTGCATCAGTTCGACATCGCCGTCGCCGCATTCGCGCAGGCCGAGCTTGCGCGCGATGCTGTCGCGTTCAGCGAGGTTGTAAGCGTCGACATAACGGCGCAGGCCGTCCTGCAAGGCCTCGACCGGCAGCAACAGCGACAGCGCCCCGGCCAGGCGACTGAGGTTCCAGTACGCCACCTGCGGCTGCTGGCCGTAGCGGTAGCGGCGCTGGCCGGCGTCGGTGGTGTTGGGGGTCCAATCCGGGTCGTAATCGTCGATCCAGCCATAGGGGCCGTAGTCGATGGTCAGGCCGAGGATCGAAAGATTGTCGGTGTTCATCACGCCATGGACGAAGCCGACCCGCATCCAGTGCGCCATCGTCACCGCCGTACGTTCGCAGACTTCGCCGAACCAGGCGCCGTACAGGGCTTCGCCCTCGCCGCCCAGGTGCGGGAAATCGCGGGCGATGCAGAAGTCGACCAACTGCCGCAGCAGTTCGGTCTCGCCGCGCGAGGCCGGCAGCTCGAAATTGCCGAAGCGAATGAACGATGGCGCGACCCGGCACACGACCGCGCCGGGCTCGGCCTGCGGGTGGCCGTCGTAGAACATGTCGCGCACCACGTCCTCGCCGGTGCCGACCAGGCTCAGCGCGCGCGTGGTCGGCACGCCGAGGTGGTGCATGGCCTCGCTGCACAGGAATTCGCGCACCGACGAACGCAGCACCGCGCGGCCGTCGGCGGTGCGCGAGTACGGCGTCGGGCCGGCGCCCTTGAGCTGCAGTTCCCAGCGCTCGCCGGCGGCGTTGACGACTTCGCCGAGCGAAATCGCGCGGCCGTCGCCGAGCTGCCCGGCCCAATGGCCGAACTGATGGCCACCGTAATTGGCCGCATACGGCTGCATGCCGTCGAGCAAGGCATTGCCGCCGAACACCTCGGCGAAGGCCTGGCTGGCGACCTCGTCCTCGCTGAAACCCAGGCGTTCGGCCATCTCCGCCGACCAGGCCAACAACCGCGGCGCCGCCACCGGGGTCGGGTCGACCCGCGAATACAGCGCGCCATGCACCTGGCGTATGCCCGGTGCGGTGTCGGGGTCGCCGGGAAGTTCGCGGACGAAGGCGTTGTCGAAGTGCGGCGAATGCATGCGGGGCTACGGCTCGAAAGGACGATGTTCGAAAGGGCAATGCTCGAAAGAAAGGCAGCGCCGGCGTCGCGGCGCGTTCCCAATCAGTGGGCCCGGACCGGGCCGAAACCAAGCCGCCGCGGGCGCGGCTCGGCAGTCAGCTCAGCAACGAGTACGGCCCGCCCTTCTCCAGGGCGCGCTGGTAGGCCGGCCGCGCCTGGATGCGTTCGACGAAGGCCTGCATGCGCGGCCGTTCGCGATCCTTGGCGCGCGCGACCGCCGCCTCGACCGGGAAACTCATCTGGATGTCGGCGGCGGTGAAGCGATCGCCCGCGAACCACTCGTGCTTGCCCAATTCGCTTTCGATGTAGTCCAGATGCAGAGCCAGTTGCGGACCGACGAAGGCTGACACCGCCTTGTCGGCGATGCCGCGGGCGATGGGCTTGGCGAAAAACGGCATCGGCGCGCGCCGCAATTTGGAGAACACCAGGTTCAACAGCAAGGGCGGCATCGCCGAACCTTCGGCGTAATGCAGCCAGTAGCGATAACGCAGGCGTTCCTCGCCGTCCAGCGGCTGCAGCGGCGGCGACAAGCGATGGCTGCTGTCGAAGCGCTCGCTCAGGGTCTCGATGATCGCGGCCGATTCGGCCAGCACCCGGCCGTCGAGCTCGACCACCGGCGACTTGCCGAGCGGATGGACCGCGCGCAGTTCCGGCGGCGCCAGCATGGTCTTGGCGTCGCGCTGGTAATGCACGATCTGATACGGCAGTTCCAGCTCTTCGAGCAACCACAGCACGCGCTGCGAACGCGAGTTATTGAGGTGATGGACCTTGATCATGCGCGGCGCCCCACTGAGATGGCCGCCAGGACCGCGGCGGAGACGAACATGGTAACGGGCCGCGGGCGACGACAGGCGACGCGGCGCATGGCTTGGCGCGACAATGCCGGATCGTTGCCGAAGCCGACCTCGCCTGCCTCATGACCGACACCCCCGCGCCGCAGATCTGGGTCGATGCCGATGCCTGCCCCGGCGTGATCAAGGAGATCCTGTTCCGCGCCGCCGATCGCGCCCGGGTGCAGGTGACCCTGGTCGCCAATCAGTGGCTGCGCACGCCGCCGTCGCCCTATATCCGCGCGATCCAGGTGCCCGGCGGCTTCGACGTCGCCGATGCGCAGATCGTCGAGCGCGTGGTCGCCGGCGACCTGGTGGTCACCCAGGACATCCCCCTGGCGGCGCTGGCCTTGGAAAAGCATGCGGTCGCGCTGAATCCGCGCGGCGAGCTGTACACCGCGGACAACATCGCCGAACGCCTGTCGATGCGCAATTTCATGGACGAGTTGCGTGGCGCCGGCGTGCAGACCGGCGGCCCGGCGGTGTTTCATGCGCGCGACCGCCAGGCCTTCGCCGCGCAACTCGACCGCTGGCTGGCGCAACGGCCGCGCTGAACCGTCGATTCAATCGCGCGCCGCAGCGATGCGCGCGCTCGCGGCCACCGCGACCAACGCCGCACCCAGCAGCACGAATGCCACCGGCAAGCTACTGAACTTGGCGACCCAGCCGATCGCGGCCGGCCCGACCAGGATGCCGGCATAGCCCAACGTGCTGACCGCCGAGATCGCCGGACCGGCCGGCATCGCCGTCTGCCGGCCTGCGGCGCTGAACAGGATCGGCACGATGTTGGAGGCGCCGAAACCGACCAGGGCGAAACCCAGCAAGGTCGGCAAGGCGCCCGGCGCCAGCGCCGCCAAGGCGAAACCCGCAGCGGCGCAGGCACCGCCGGCCGCCAACACCGGACGCGGGCCGAAACGGTGGACGATGCGGTCGCCGCTGAAGCGTCCGATGGTCATGGCCAAGGCGAACACGGCGTAACCGATGCCGGCCACGCTGGCCGCGACGCCGCGCTGCGACACCAGCAGCAAGGCGCTCCAGTCGAGCATCGCGCCCTCGGCCAGGAACACGATGAAACACAAGGCGCCGATCAGAATCACCACGCCGTGCGGCAGCGCGAACATCGAGCCGCCGCCGTGGCTGTCGTCGCCATAGCGCAACAGGCCGCGACTGCCGGCCAACATCAACAGAGCCAAGATCACCGCGACGCTCATCGCCGCGATCGCAGGCGCCGCCTGCAGCCACAGCAGCACGCTGACCAGACCCGCGCCGGCGATGCCGCCGACGCTGAAAAAGCCGTGGAAACCCGACATCAGCGCACGCCCGCTGGCCTTCTCGACGATCACCGCCTGGATGTTGATGGCGACGTCGATGGTGCCGATGGCGGCGCCGAACACGAACAGGGTCAAGGCCATCGCCGGCACGCTGGAGAAATGGGTGAGCAAGGGCAAGGCCGCGCAGACCACGGCGCTGGCGAGCAGGATCACCCGGCGGCAGCCGTAACGCGCGGCGATGGCGCCGGTCAACGGCATGGTCACCAGCGAACCGGCGCCTAGCGCGAGCAACAGCAGCCCGAGCATGCCCTCGTCGATGCCGGTGCGCGCTTTGGCGTACGGCACCAACGGCGCCCAGGCCGCCATCGCCAGGCCGGCGATGAAGAAGGCGATGCGGGTCGACAGGCGCTCGCTCGCGCCGATCGGCGCGTCGGCACGCGCGGCATCCGTCGCTGCAGTGGCACCGGCGTTTTCGCGCTCGCCCGCGGCGCTTGCCTCGTTGTCCGCCGCAACGGCGGCAGGATCGAATTCGGTCATGATCGTTCTCGGTTCGATGGCGGCGTGTCGCCGCGACAGGACGATGCGGAAGGCATCGGCGCCCAGGCTGCTGGTCATGCGCCGCTCTAATCGGCAGGTTCGGCGCGCGGCACGCGCGCGCCATCAGTCGGTGGGTCGGCGCGCAGCACGCGCGCGGCATCGGTCGGTGGTTCGGCGCGCAGCACGCGCGCGCCGAGTCGAGCGAAGGCTTCGGCTTCGGCGGCATCGCCGCCGTGCTCGATCACCAAGGCCTGCACGCCCTCGGCCGGCCACACCGTATACGGCGCGGCGGTGCCGAGCTTGTCGTCGGTGGCCACCGCCACCACCGCGCGGCTCGCGGCGGCGACTGCGCGCTTGAACTGCGCATCCTCGTAGTCGATCGCGCTGATGCCGGCCTGTGCATCGGCGCCGCAGACGCCGACGAAGTACAGATCGCTGACGATCGCTGCGGCGTCGCGGATCGCGCCGCTGCCGAGACTGGCGCCGACGTGCGGATCGACGCGGCCGCCGATCACGATCAGCTCGATGTCGTCGCGTTGCGCGAGCAGGGCCGCGATCGCCGGCGCATTGGTCGCCACGGTCAGGTCGAAATCGCGCGGCAAGACCTCGGCGATGGCGATGTTGGTCGAGCCGGCATCGAGGAACAGCAACTGCCCGCGTTCGACCAAGGCCAGCGCGGCGCGCGCGAGCGCCGCCTTGCGGGTCGGCGCCTGGGTCCGGCGCTGCGCCAGCGAACCGTGATCGGGCGCCATCGGCAAGGCCCCGCCATAGACCCGCCGGCATTGCCCGGCCGCGGCCATCTCGCGCAGGTCGCGGCGGATGGTGTCGTGGGAGACCTCGAGTTCGCGGGCCAGATCGACCGCGATCACCCGACCCTCGGCCAGCAAGCGCTCCAGGATCAGGCGATGACGCTGTTGCGGCAGCAATTCCTCGGCGGACATATCGACTCAATCGTTAATGATTGAGATCAATTGTGCACAAACGTGCATACGAAGCAAGCCGGAACGACGCGCCGCCCGCAAAGGACCGATCCGGCACAGCCGGCCCCAGAGCGAGCCGGAAGATCGTCGAAACCCGCCCGACCGCCCTCGCCGGCCGCCCGCACCTGTACCCAGGATGCCCGCCGATCCTGCGACCGAGCCGTAGCTCCACACTCATAGGAGTAAACTGGTGGGTCTTCCGACCGGCATCGCCGGCGCTGCTGAGCCTCGTTATGAGCGCCGACCTGACCAATACCTCCCCCGATACCCCGAAATTCACCGACCTCGCCCTGTCCGAGCCGCTGCTGCGCGCGCTCAAGGACGTCGGCTACGAGTCGCCCTCGCCGATCCAGGCCGCCACCATCCCGCCGCTGCTCGAAGGCCGCGACGTGCTCGGCCAGGCCCAGACCGGCACCGGCAAGACCGCGGCGTTCGCGCTGCCGATCCTGGCCCAGATCGATCCCAAGCAGTTCAAGCCGCAGGCCCTGGTGCTGGCGCCGACCCGCGAGCTGGCGATCCAGGTCGCCGAGGCCTTCCAGAAATACGCCGTGCACCTGCCCGGCTTCCACGTGCTGCCGATCTACGGCGGCCAGAGCTACTACCCGCAGCTGCAGGCGCTCAAGCGCGGCGTGCACGTCGTGGTCGGTACGCCCGGCCGCGTCATCGACCACCTCGACCGCGGCACCCTGGACCTGTCCGAGCTGCGTTGCCTGGTGCTCGACGAAGCCGACGAAATGCTGCGCATGGGCTTCATCGACGACGTCGAGAACGTCCTCAAGAAGACCCCGGAATCGCGCCAGGTCGCACTGTTCTCGGCGACCATGCCGAGCCAGATCAAGCGCATCGCCCAGACCTATCTGAAAGAGCCGGTCGAGATCGCGATCAAGTCGACCACGACCACCGCCGCCAACATCCGCCAGCGCTATTGGTCGGTCAGCGGCGTGCACAAGCTCGACGCGCTGACCCGCATCCTCGAGGCCGAACCCTACGACGCGATGATCGTGTTCTCGCGCACCAAGCTCGGCACCGAAGAGCTGGCCGAGAAGTTGTGCGCACGCGGCCTGTCGGCCGCTGCGATCAACGGCGACGTGCAGCAGGCGCAGCGCGAGAAGACCATCCAGAACCTCAAGGACGGCAAGATCGACGTGCTGGTCGCCACCGACGTCGCCGCGCGCGGCCTCGACGTGGACCGCATCAGCCACGTGCTGAATTACGACATCCCCTACGACACCGAAAGCTACGTCCACCGCATCGGCCGCACCGGCCGCGCCGGACGCAAGGGCGAGGCGATCCTGTTCGTGACCCCGCGCGAGCGCGGCATGCTGCGCGCGATCGAGCGCGCCACGCGCCAGCCGATCGAGCCGATGGAGCTGCCGAGCGTCGAGACCGTCAACGAACAGCGCGTCGCGCGCTTCCTCGGCCGCATCACCGAAGCCCTGGAAAGCGCCGATCTCGGCCTGTTCCGCGAAATGGTCGAACGCTACGAGCGCGAGAAGAACGTGCCGGCGGTCGAGATCGCCGCGGCGCTGGCCAAGGTGGTCCAGGGCGACAGCCCGCTGCTGCTGACCCCGCCTCCGGCGGCGCGTTACGAGCGCGAAGAACGCGACGGCCCGCGCGAACACCGCGGCGCGGCGACGCGCAAGTTCGTCGAGCGCGACAACGCCTCGAACTCCGGCGCGCACCGCAAGGAATACCGCCAGACCGACGCGCGTGCGCCGCGCGAAGGCGAGCGCGCTCCGGCGCCGCGTCGCGAAGACCGTCAGTACACCCCGCCGTCGGCGCGTCCGTCCAACAAGGCCGAATCGCTGTTCGACGACGAATCGCCGGCACCGCGCGCCGAGCGCAGCCCGCGCGGCGCGCCCGAAGTCGGCATGGAAACCTTCCGCATCGAAGTCGGCCATGCCCATGGCGTCCAGCCCGGCAACATCGTCGGCGCGATCGCCAACGAAGCCGACCTGGAAAGCCGCTACATCGGCCGCATCGACATCCGCGACGACTACACCCTGATCGACCTGCCCGAAGGCATGCCGCGCGAACTGATGGAGCACCTGAAGAAGGTGCGCGTGGCCGGTCACCCGCTGCGCATCCAGCACGCCAGCCCCGGCGACACCGAAGGCGGCCGCAGCCGTCGTCCGGGCCCGGGCGGCCCGCGTGGTCCCGGAGGCCCCGGTGGCCCGCGCGGTCCTGGCGGCCCCGGCGGCCCGAAGTCGCACGGCGGCCCGCGCAAACCGTTCAAGCCGCGCCCGCCGCGCTGAGTCGAGCTGACCCCGTTCTCCCGACTACGGAAGAACCTGGCTGCTGATCCCTTCTCCCGTTTACGGGAGAAGGTGGCCGAAGGCCGGATGAGGGCGCACGGGCCGACAGGCCGAGAGCTAACCCAGGGCCCTCACCCCAACCCTCTGCCGCCAGCGGAGAGGGAGCCGTTCGCGGCAGCGGCAACCGAGCACAGCACCCGCACCAAAACTCATAAGCCAACCATCGCGTATCGGCGCCGATCTTTGGCATAGTCGCAGCGTAGTCGCTACGCCGCCGCACATGCCCCGCATCCTGGTCTTCCAACACGTCGCCGCCGAACCGCTGGGCACGCTCGATCCCCTGATCCGGCGTCGCGGCCATCGCATCCGTTTCACCAACTTCGACCGCGACCCGCAGGCGCAGCCGAACGTCGATCGCTACCGCGGCCTGATCGTGCTCGGCGGGCCAATGAACGTCGAAGACCAGGCGCAACGCCCGCATCTACGCACCGAACTGCTCGCGATCGAACGCATGCTCGAACAGGGCAAGCCCGTGCTCGGCATCTGCCTGGGAGCGCAACTGCTCGCCCACGTGCTCGGCGCGCCGGTGCGTAAACACCACCGCCCCGAAATCGGCTGGTATCCCCTGCAGACCACCGAGGCCGGCCACGGCGACCCCGTACTCGCGCCGCTGGCCGGCACCGCGCCGGTGTTCCAGTGGCACCGCTACAGCTTCGAAGTGCCGCAGGGCGCGCACCACCTCGCCCGCACCGACACCTGCGAGCAACAGGCCTTCCGCTGGGGCGACAACGCCTACGGGTTCCAGTTTCATCTCGAAATGGACGTGCCGCTGATCGAACGCTGGCTGGCCAACCCGGTCTATCGCGAAGAACTGGCCGAACTCGGCCACGACACCAGCGAAGCGGCGATCCGCGCGCATACGCTCGAACATATCCACGCCATGCAGACCCGCGCCGACGCGGTGTTCAACAACTTCCTGGACCTGATCGGCCAACCCCAGCGGCGCTATACCCTGCCCTCGCGCGAATGGGTTTGACCCCGCACCTTTCAGAACGCGCAGACACGCTCCAAGGGTAGGAGCGGCGCGAGCCGCGACCGCGTCCACTCCGTCGCCAGGTCAATAACGACCAAGATGTCATTCAGTATCTGCGTAGTTTTTGCGTCCGACTCCGCGCCCGGTTAGGGCTACTCAAGGATGCTGCAACCTCCCGGATGCCCCCGAGCCGCCCCCCCAATTCCACGGCGAGAGGGGAGTGATCCCGGACGGTTTCACCAATCCTTGCGTGAGAATCTTTCCAACTCGTGGATGCGGCCAGATGCTTCCTCACTGCTGGGCCAGTCCCTTGATATTGAAATAGATGAAAGCGAAGGCAATAAGCATGACGCCAATTTGTACCGCCTTAGCGATCCATAGGTTCCGCTCGCGGCGTGTCATGCGGCCGCAGACTTCGCACTCGGTGTCACGCTTAAGCAGCATGTGGCCGCAGTGGTCGCAAGCGATGGTGCGATATCTGGGCATGATTGGCTCCAGCTATTAAGGAATCCAATATTGCGCCGCGCCGTCTCGCAGAATGAGATTCTGCGGAGTGAGCGTTGAATTTTCGAGATTGGACCCAGCTTCGGTCCTGACGGCAATAGAGAATGCTGCCGAAGCACACTCCAACTACAAACAGACAATTAACGGGAAGCACGAATCCGGCTTTAGATTCTTGATGCAGCATCCAACCGATACAAATCGAGAATTGGCGTTGACGATCTTCATCTTCGATATCCCCGAGGCCGCGCCAAAGCCTGCTCCTGCGAAGAAGGTGCCAAAGAAATCTTCCAGATAAAGATAAAATGACGATTCGCGGCACAAAAAAAGAGCCCGCCTTTCGGCGGGCTCTTCGTTCTACCGGGTCACTTCCCACCCTTCTTGCGAGGCAGGTTTTGCTCCCTGACTGTCGTGGCCGGATGACGTTTAGCGAAGTCCTCGGTCACGAAGCGCCCAGTCTTGGCGCTTCGGAAGTCAGGCGGCGGACTTTGTTTCTTGCTCATGGCAATGCTCCTCGTTAGCCGTTGAGGGAATGGCCGACATAGCTACCTCGCCGCTCAGGGCGTCGGTTCACCGACGCCCCACTCCGATTCCGATATGAAGTACCACCCAGGTTAGGCGCTGGGCGGCGAGCGGAAGTGCTTGCACACGTATTCCAACCGGCCCTTGCGGACGCGGGTGTATGCGTGGACGAACACCGTCTTTTCGTTGATAGCCATTCGTTGTCGGCCTCAAATTAAGAGGCGCAACGGGCCGGAAGAGGTGGAGCACGCCGTTTCAGACAAGTGGTACTAACGGGCCTAGCCCGAAGCTAATTTGTCTTATACGATGCAACTGTCCGGTGACAGGACGATTGACACGACTCCAGCCCTGGTGTAGTGCGGATCGCCTCTTGGGCCTCCGCCTATCCCGGTCCTCCGATGAAGTCTGTACGTTGACGCGTACTTCCTTCGTCGGTCAGTTCTTCAGTTGTGAAAGATCGGTACTACCTAAGCCCCGCCCACAATGGCGGGGCTTTTTTATTGCGTGGCTGGAGGCTAGCACCCCGCTCAACCAATGAGTTGCAGAGAATGCTGTGGATTACCGGTGCATAACGCAAACCTCAACTACTCCGGTCCACTCCCCCTCTTAACCCCAAGATGTGGTGTTGTTCAGGTAGTACCACGCTACGCCCGGTGCGCAGCGAAGTCAACGCCCTATTTCCCCGAAAGATCAGTCACTTACCGTCTCAAATCCTGCGACTGGCGCGAATTCAGACCACTAATCCGGAAAATCGATAACAGAACGTCATGTGACGCCCATCACCCCGGCTCGCATAGAGCGTTGAAATCAAAGCAGCGGCACTCGGCGCCCTTCAGGCGCGAGGATGAGTCCAAGGCCATGTCACTCACAACTCCAACCCACTCTCAAACCACCGCTCGCTCCCCTCCAGCGGATCGACGAACCGCAACGAGCGCGCCAGCAGTTTCAGCGGCCGCGCGTAGTCGTCGGCCAGCGCCTGCGGCGACAAGGGGTAGAACGGGTCGTTGAGGATCGGGGCGCCGAGGGCGGCCAGGTGCACGCGCAGTTGGTGTTTGCGGCCGGTCACCGGTTCCAGGGCATAGCGCCAGACCGGGCCGTCGCGGTCGACGATGTCGATGCGGGTCTCGCTGTTGGGTTCGCCTTCGGCCTCGCACATGCGGAAGAAGGGTTCGCCGGCGACCAGGCGCGAACGCCGTACCAACGGGAATTCGAGGTCCGGCAGGGCCGGCGCCAAGGCTTCGTAGCGCTTGTGGATGCGGCGTTCGCGAAACAGGCCTTGGTAGGCCGCGCGCGAGGCCGGGTCGCGCGAGAACAGGATCACGCCGGCGGTGCCGCGGTCGAGCCGATGCAGGGGCACCAGTTCGGGCTCGTCGTAACGCCGGATCAGTCTTGCCAGCAAGGTTTCGGCCACGAAGCCGCCGGACGGGGTCACCGGCAGGAAATGTGGTTTGTCGACCACCAGCAGGTGCGCGTCGCGATGCAGCACGCGCTCTTCGAACGGAATCCGAGGTTCCTCGGCGACTTCGCGGAAATACAGAATCTCCATGCCGACCCGATAGACGGCGTCGGCCCTCAGCGGCTGGCGCTGCGCATCGAGTACGCGGCCGCGCGCGAAGCGGTCGAGCCAACGCTCGCGTGCGATCGCCGGAAAACGTGCGCACACGCCATCGAGCAAGTTCGTCCACGGGCCGGGCGGCAGTTGCAAGCGGCTCGGGGCGATGCCGTCGAGGGGCAGATTCGATTCGTTCGGCGACATGCCGGCATCATCGCCGACTTCGCCGCCCTCGCCCACGCCGCAGAACGGCGGCCCGGCGCCCCATCCAGACAAGATCCAGCCCTGATCCAGCAAGACCCAGCCAAGATGCAGCCAGCCGGTCGACGGCCCGATCAGCCTGAACCAGCCCGGGCACCCGAACCGGACGCGGAAGCCGCCAGCGCCTAGAATGCGCGCTGTTTTCCTGCGAGTTCAGCCCATGGCGCCCAATGCCACCATCGTCAAGATCGAGTTGCAAATCAGCGACATGGACCGGCATTACTACGCCGCCCACGCCCTGACCCTGGCGCAACACCCTTCCGAAACCCAGCAGCGGCTGATGGTGCGGATGCTGGCGTTTGCGCTGAACGCGCAGGAACGGCTGGAATTCGGCCCGGGCCTGAGCAGCGAGGACGAACCCGACGTGGTCCTGCGCGACTACACCGGCGACATCGATTTGTGGATCGATGTGGGCCAGCCCGACGAGTCGCGCATCCGCAAGGCCTGCGGCCGCGCGCGCCAGGTCGTGGTGGTGAACTACGGCGGCCGCGCCGCCGACATCTGGTGGGAGAAGAATGTCGCCATCCTACGCCGGCTCAAGAACCTGACCGTGCTCGACCTCGACCCGGCCGCGGTGGAAGCGATGGCCGGCCTGGTCGAACGCAGCTTTCGTCTCGATTGCCAGATCCAGGACGGCGAAGTGTCGCTAAGCACAGACAAGGGCGCGCTGGTGCTGACCCCGGGCGTGCGCCAGAGCGCGGACGCGCGAGCCGCCTGAGCATGACGGAAGCGGTCGATGTGGTGATCGTCGGTGGCGGCGCCGCCGGCTTGATGTGCGCCCTCACCGCAGGCCGCCGCGGCCTGCGTGCGGTGGTGATCGAGCACGCCAACAAGGTCGGCAAGAAGATCCTGATGTCGGGCGGCGGTCGCTGCAATTTCACCAACACCGGCACCACCCCGGCCAATTACCTCTCGGCCAATCCGCATTTCTGCAAGTCCGCGCTGGCGCGTTACACGCCGTGGGATTTCATCGCGATGGTCGAGCGCCATCGCATCGCCTATCACGAGAAAGAACTCGGCCAGTTGTTCTGCGACGTGTCGTCGAAGCTGATCGTGCAGATGCTGGTCGACGAGTGCCTGGCGGCCGGGGTGCGCATCGAGATCGGCTGCGCGGTCGAACGCATCGTCCACAACGAGGGCGACAGCGGGTTCCGCGTGCACACCGCGCGCGGCGGCTTCGCGGCGCGGTCGTTGGTGGTCGCCAGCGGCGGCCTGTCGATTCCGAGCATGGGCGCGACCGGCTTCGCTTACGAGTTGGCCAAGCGCTATGGCCACAACGTGTTGCCGACCCGCGCCGGCTTGGTGCCGTTGACGCTGAGCGGCAAACATCAGGAACGCCTGCAGGACCTCAGCGGCGTCGCCCTGCCGGTCACCGCGAGTTGCAACGGCCAGAGTTTCAGCAATCAGATGCTGATCACCCATCGCGGCATCAGCGGCCCGTCGATCCTGCAGATCTCGTCGTATTGGCAGCCCGGCGACGATCTGCGCCTGGATCTGCTGCCGGGGCACGATGCGCTCGATTGGCTGCAGACGCAGCAGCGCGAGCGTTCCGCGGCGGAGTTGAAGACCGTGCTCGGCGAAGTGGTGCCGCGGCGTTTCGCCCAGCGTTTGTGCGAGGTCTGGCTGGGCAACAAGCCGATGAAGCAATACAACCTGCCGGAGTTGAAGCAGCTCGCCGCGAGCTTGAGCGAATGGCCGCTGGTGGCCAGCGGCACCGAGGGTTATCGCACCGCCGAGGTGACCTTGGGAGGCGTCGATACCGACGAGCTGTCGTCGAGCACGATGCAGTCCAAGCGCGTGCCGGGCCTGTATTTCATCGGCGAGGCCATCGACGTCACCGGCTGGCTCGGTGGCTACAACTTCCAGTGGGCCTGGGCGTCGGGGCATGCGGCGGGCCAGGCGGTCTGACTGTGGTTGCGTCGTGGGCCTGTTGGCGCGGTCGCGGCTTGCGCCGCTCCTACAGGGGATGGCGGCGTCGCGGATGTAGGAGCGGCGTGAGCCGCGACCCGTATCCGCACCGGCGTCGCAAGTCTGTTGGTTGGGTCGCGACTTGCGTCGCTCCTACACGGGATGGCGGCGTCGCGGATGTAGGAGCGGCGTGAGCCGCGACCCGTATCCGCAGCCGCGTCGCAAGCCTGTTCGTTGGGTCGCGACTTACGTCGCTCCTACAGGGGATGGCGGCGTCGCGGATGTAGGAGCGGCGTGAGCCGCGACCCGTATCCGCACCGGCGTCGCAAGTCTGTTGGTTGGGTCGCGACTTGCGTCGCTCCTACACGGGATGGCGGCGTCGCGGATGTAGGAGCGGCGTGAGCCGCGACCCGTATCCGCAGCCGCGTCGCAAGCCTGTTCGTTGGGTCGCGACTTACGTCGCTCCTACAGGGGATGGCGGCGTCGCGGATGTAGGAGCGGCGTGAGCCGCGACCCGTATCCGCACCGGCGTCGCAAGTCTGTTGGTTGGGTCGCGACTTGCGTCGCTCTTACACGGGATGGCGGCGTCGCGGATGTAGGAGCGGCGTGAGCCGCGACCTCGAATCCACAGTGCGCCGTAGATCCATTGGCGCGGTCGCGGCTTGTGACCGCAGGAAATCCCTGTGGGACGTCGCTCCTACCCTGATGGCATTGGATGACACCGCCGCTCGGCGCCCGCCTCAATCCTGTTCGACGGCTTCGCCGAACAGGTCGTGCTCGTCGCTGCCCATGATCTCGACGTCGACGAACTGGCCTACGCGCAGCTGCGCTTCGAGGCCGTTCTGGATCTGCACCAGGCCGTCGATCTCGGGCGCATCGGCCATCGAACGGGCGATGGCCAGGTCGCCGTCGATGGCGTCGACCAGGCAACGCTGGATGCTGCCGACCTTGGCTTCGAGCTTGGCCGCGGAAATCTCGGCCTGGCGCTCCATGAAACGCGCCAGGCGCTCTTGCTTGACGTCTTCGTCGACCGGGTCGGGCAGATCGTTGGCCTTGGCGCCGTCGACCGGCGAATAGGCGAACGCGCCGACGCGGTCGAGCTGGGCTTCGTCGAGGAAGTCGAGCAGTTCCTCGAACTCCTGCTCGGTCTCGCCGGGGAAACCGACGATGAAGGTGCTGCGGATCGCGATGTCCGGGGCGATCGAACGCCAGCGCTGGATGCGCTCGAGGGTCTTGTCGACCGCGCCGGGGCGCTTCATCAGCTTGAGCACGCGCGGGCTGGCGTGCTGGAACGGAATGTCGAGGTAAGGCAGCAGCTTGGGCATCCCGTTATGAGTCTGGGCCATCAAGGGGATGATGTCGTCGACGTGCGGATACGGATACACGTAGTGCAGACGCGTCCAGATGCCGAGTTCGCTGAGGCCTTCGCACAGCGCCTTCATCCGGGTCTGGTAGGACTTGCCGCGCCATTCGCGCTCGGCGTACTTCACATCGACGCCGTAGGCCGAGGTGTCCTGCGAGATCACCAGCAGTTCCTTGACCCCGCCCATCGCCAGCTTTTCGGCTTCGCGCAGCACTTCGTCGACCGGGCGCGAAACCAGGTCGCCGCGCATCGACGGAATGATGCAGAAGCTGCAACGATGATTGCAGCCTTCGGAAATCTTCAGATAGGCGTAGTGCTTGGGGGTGAGCTTGACGCCGATGCCGTCGTCGCGGCGCGGCACCAGGTCGATGAACGGGTCGTGCTTCGGCGGCAGCGCCGCGTGCACCGCGCTCATCACGCTGCCGTAGTCCTGCGGTCCGCTGATCGACAGCACGCCGGGGTGCGCTTCGCGGATCAGCTCCGAGCGCTTGCCGAGGCAGCCGGTGACGATGACCTTGCCGTTCTCGGCGATGGCCTCGCCGATCGCGTCCAGCGATTCGGTCACCGCCGAGTCGATGAAGCCGCAGGTGTTGACCACCACCACGTCGGCGGCGTCGTAGGTCTGGACGATGTCGTAACCCTCGACCCGCAACTGGGTGAGGATGCGTTCCGAATCGACCAGCGCCTTGGGGCAACCGAGACTGACGAAACCGACTTTGGGATTGGCTGGCGAGACGCTGGCGGAAGACATGAACGAGGAGACCTGAACAAGAGAGCCGGACGCCGCGGGGGGCGGCCGGGCCCGGGCGGGAACCGCCGGGGCGCGAATTATAGCCTCCGGGGCTAAACTGGCCGCGGTTTGGATGAATTCGTTCGGGAGCAGGCCATGGGCCACTGGATCGACCTCGACACCCCGGCCGGCACGGTCGCCGCCTGGCGCGCCGACCCCAGCGCGGTCCCGCGCGGCGGATTGGTGGTGATTCAAGAGATTTTCGGGGTCAACGCGCATATCCGCGATGTCGCCGAACGCTTCGCCCAGGCCGGTTACGCGGTGCTGGCCCCGGCCCTGTTCGACCCGGTCGAGCGCGGCGTCGAGCTGGGTTACGACCAGTCGGCGGCGGCGCGCGGGGTCGAATTGCGCAATGCCGTGGGTTTCGACCGCGCCACCGAGATCGTCGGCGCGGCCGCCCACCTGCTGCAAGGCGAAGGCCTGCGCACCGGCGCGGTCGGCTTCTGCTGGGGCGGCTCGATCGCCTTTCTCGCCAATACCCGCCTCGACCTGCCGGCGGTGAGCTACTACGGCGCCCGCACCGTGCCGTTCCTGAGCGAGCGGCCTCGTGCGCCGGTCCGCGCACCGATCATGTTCCACTTCGGCCGCCACGACGGCAGCATCCCGCCGGAAGCGATCGAACAGCACCGACAGGCGCTGCCGACCGCGCCGATCCACCTCTACGAAGCCGGCCACGGCTTCAACTGCAACCTGCGCGCCGACTACGACGCCGACAGCGCCGCGCTGGCCTGGACACGCACGCTCGATTTTCTAGCGGACAGCCTCAAATGAACCCCTGGCACCTGCACCCGCAACTCGCCGACGACACCCATCCGGTCGCCCAGTTCGAACTCAGCGAACTGCGCCTGATGGACGACGCCAACCACCCCTGGCTGATCCTGGTGCCGCGCGTCGACGGCGCGGTCGAACTGATCGATCTCGACGAGCAACAACAGCTCGCCCTGACCCGCGAGATCGCCCGCACCAGCCGCGCGTTGCAGGCCGCGTTCAAGCCGCACAAGCTCAACGTCGCCGCGCTGGGCAACCTGGTACCGCAGTTGCACGTGCACGTGATCGCGCGCTATCGCGAGGACATCGCCTGGCCGCGTCCGGTCTGGGGCATGGCCAGCGCGCAGCCGTATTCCCCCGAGATCCTGGTGCAACGCATCCGCCGCCTGCAGGACGCGTTGCCGGCGTGAGCGCGGCTACGGCGTCGGCGCCATCGGCCCTCGTGTTCGAGGCGCTTGCCGACGATGCCTGGCTGCTGCGGCTCGGCGACGGCATCGACGACGCGGTCAACGCGCGCGTGCATCGCCTCGTCGCGCGGCTGCGCGCGCAAGCGCCGCCGTGGCTGCGCGACCTGGTGCCGGCCTACGCCAGCCTGGCGCTGTTCTTCGACGAGGCCGCGGTCGACGCCTTGAGCGTGCAGGCCTGGCTGATGACGCAATGCGCCGTCATCGACACGAGCGATGACGAGTTACCCGCGTCGCAACGCATCGTCGAGATCCCGGTCGCTTATGGCGGCGATTACGGCCCGGATCTCGACAGCGCCGCCGCAGAACTCGGCCTGTCCGCGCACGATTTGATCGCGCGTCACAGCGGCGGCGAGTACACGGTGGCGATGATCGGCTTCGCCCCGGGCTTTCCGTATCTGTCCGGGCTCGACCCCGCGCTCGCTCTGCCGCGCCTGGCGACGCCGCGCACCGAAGTCGCCGCCGGCAGCGTCGCCATCGGCGGCGCCCAGACCGGCATCTATCCGCGCCCCGGTCCCGGCGGTTGGCGTCTGCTCGGTCGCACGCCGCTGACCTTGTTCGACCTCGCGCGCGCCCAGCCGAGCCTGCTGCAACCCGGCGACCGGGTGCGCTTCGTCGCCATCGACGCGGCCGCGTTCGCCGAACTTGCGCGCCTGCAAGCGCAGACGCCGGCATGAACACACGAAACGAATTCATCGAAGTGATCGCGCCCGGCCCGCTGACCAGCGTGCAGGACCGGGGCCGGCACGGTTGGCGCCATCTCGGCATCGCCCGCAGCGGCGCGCTCGACCCGGACCTGGCCGCGCTGGCCAATCATCTGGTCGGCAATCGCGACGACGATGCCGTGCTCGAACTGAGCCTGCACGGCCCGAGCCTGCGCCTGCCGCGGCCGTCGCGCATCGCCCTGCTCGGCGCGTCGGTCGATGCCCGCTTCGAGGGCACGGTGTTGCCGATGGCGCGGCCGATCGATCTGCCGGCCGGCACGCTCAAGCTCGGCGGCGTGCGCAACGGCGTGCGCGCCTGGCTGGCGATCGCCGGCGGTTTCGAAGTGGCGCCGGTGCTCGGCAGCCGCAGCACCGATCTGCGCGGCGGCTTCGGCGGTCACCAGGGCCGCGCCTTGCAGGCCGGCGACCGTCTGCCGCTCGGGTCGGCGCCGAGCTTGCGCATCGACTCGCCGCGCATCGCGCGCTGGTGGGTCGACCCCGATTTCGACGAAGACCCGCACCTGCCGATCCGCTATCTGCCCATCGCAAATCCAGCGCTGGCCGACAGCGCCGCAGCGCTCGCCCGCCAGCCCTGGAGCGTCGCCGCCGCCAGCAATCGCCAAGGCCTGCGCCTGGACGGCGCGCCCTTGCCCGCCGTCGGCGGCAGCGGCGTGTCCGAACCGGTCGCGCCCGGCACCATCCAATTGCCGGCCGACGGGCGTCCTATCGTCCTGCTCGCCGACGCCCAGACCGTCGGCGGTTATGCGCGCCTGGGCCATGTGATCGCCGCCGATCTGCCGCGTTTGGCGCAGGCGCCGCCGCATGCGCGGCTGCGCTTTGAGGCCTGCGATGCGCCAGCGGCGATTGCTGCGCTGCGGCATCGGCGCGAACGCATGGTGCGTCTGCGCCTTGCGCTGGCATCGCGCTTGTCGCACACGCGCTAGCGGCATCGCGAATCTCCGCCACTGTGCCGAATTCGGCACCCAGCTAGGGCAAAAGGCACTATCGCTTCCGGCCCGGTTGCCGCGACGATCGACGGCGCACTCACGCCGCCGCTCAGGCGGTCCGCACCTGCTCGACCGTCACACGAACCGCTTCGCCGTCATCGCCTTCTGGAGATTCCGCATGCGTTCCCTGCGTCTGTTGTCGCTGTCCGTCTGTGTCGTCGCCGCGCTCGCCGCCGGCTGCAAATCCGAAACCGCCGCGCCGCCCGCCGGTGCCGATGCCGCGCCCGCCGCGGCCAAGCCGGCCGGCGCCGAATGGAACGCCGCCGTCGACGGCTTCCTCAGCGGTTTCTTCGAACACTTCCCGACCTGGGGCGCGAACGCCGGCAAGCACGAGTTCGACGGTCGCCTGCCGGATTTCTCGGCCGAAGGCCTGCAACGCAACATCCAATGGCTGCACCAGCAGCGCGACGCGATCAACGCGTTCGGCGACGAGCGCCTCGACGCCGCTCAGCGCTATCAACGCGATTACGTGCGCGCGGTCATCGACGGCCAGTTGTTCTGGCTGGAAGAATCGGGTTTTTCCGCCAAGAACCCGGCCTTCTACGCCGGCGACCTGTCGCCGAGCATGTACCTGACCCGTCCTTATGCGCCCTTGCCGCAGCGCATGGCCGCGTTCGTGACCTATCAGGAAAACCTGCCCAAGGCGGTCGCGCAGATCCGCGCCAACCTCAAGGGCCCGTTCCCCGAAACCTATATCCAGCTCGGCACCGCGGTGTTCGGCGGCCTCGCCCAGTTCTTCGACACCGACGTGCCGAAGATCTTCGCCGAGGTCAAGGACGACGCCCTGCAGGCGCGCTTCAAGCAATCCAACGCCGCCGCCTCGGCCGCCATGCGCGAACTGGCCGAGCACATGGCCTCGCAGAAAGCCCAGGCCACCCAGGATTTCGCCCTGGGCGCGGACAAGTTCGCGAAGATGCTCAAGGCCACCGAAGGCGTCGACCTGCCGTTGGACCAGCTCAAGGCGGCCGGCGAAGCCGACCTCGAACGCAATCTCGCCGCATTGAAGAGCGCCTGCGACCAATACGCCAAGGGCAAATCGCTCAACGACTGCATCACCCGGGTCAACGACGACAAACCGGTCGGCGGCGCGGTCGAAGGCGCGCGCGCGCAACTGGTCGGCTTGCGCCAGTTCCTGGTCGACAAGGACCTGGTGACGATCCCGGGCACCGAGCAGGCCAAGGTCGAGGAAGCGCCGCCGTTCAACCGCAACAACTTCGCCTACATCGAGATCCCCGGCCCGTACGAAAAGAACCTGCCGTCGGTCTACTACATCGCCCCGCCCGATCCGAACTGGCCGAAGGCCGAACAGGACGCCTACGTGCCGGGCAAGGCCGATCTGCTGTTCACCTCGGCGCACGAAGTGTGGCCGGGCCATTTCCTGCAGTTCCTGCACGCCAACCGTTCGCAGTGGAAGTTCGCCCAGTTGTTCGTCGGCTATGCCTATGCCGAAGGCTGGGCGCACTACACCGAGGAAATGATGTTCGACGCCGGCCTCGACGGCGCGACCCCGGAAATCCACATCGGCCAACTCACCAACGCGCTGCTGCGCAACGTGCGTTATCTGTCGGCGATCGGCCTGCACACCGGCGGCATGACCGTCGCCCAGTCCGAACAAATGTTCAAGGACAAGGCCTTCCAGGACCCGGGCAACGCCCGCCAGCAGGCCGCGCGCGGCACCTACGATCCGGCCTACCTCAACTACACCTTGGGCAAGCTGATGATCATGCAGTTGCGCGAAGACTGGACCGCTACGCGCGGCGGCCGCAACGCATGGAAAGGGTTCCACGACCAGTTCCTGAGCTACGGCGGGCCGCCGATCCCGCTGCTGCGCGGACAGATGCTGGGCACCAAGCCGGAAACCAAGTTGTGGCAGGCGCCCAAGCCTGCGGCAGCGGCCAGCGCAACGGCACCGTCTTCCGCGGCGCCGACCGCGGCCGACGCCGCGCACTGAGTCGGTCGAACACTGATGACGACAAAAACGGGGCCGCACGCGGCCCCGTTCTTGTTCGGGCGGCAACGGGCTTGCCTACGCGAAGCCGGCTGCAGATTCCCCTTTGAAATCCGTTTTAGATCCCCCCTTTGAAAAAGGGGGGCAAGGGGGGATTTGCTCTTCGCTGCAACAACAAAGCAAATCCCCCGGCGCAGCCACCCTATCCAGCCTCCGATTCGCACAGGCGCCAGCCCCCTTCCGCAAAGGGGGCGAAGTTGCAGCGCGGCGCAACCCATTCGAAGCTCGCTTCGATCCCCACTCCAACCCTCTTTCGCTCCATCCCCCCCTTTGAAAAAGGGGGGCCAGGGGGGATTTGCTCTTCACTGCAACAACAAAGCAAATCCCCCGGCGCAGCCACCCTATCCAGCCTCCGATTCGCGCAGGCGCCAGCCCCCTTCTGCAAAGGGGGCGAAGTTGCAGCGCGGCGTAAGCCACTCGAAGCTCGCTTCGATCCCCACTCCAACCCTCTTTCGCACCATTCCCCCCTTTGAAAAAGGGGGGCAAGGGGGGATTTGCTCTTCGCTTTGCTGCAACGACAAAGGCAAGGGCAAATCCCCCGGCGCAGCCACCCCAACCAGCCTCCGATTCACGCAGGCGCCAGCCCCCTTTAAAAAAGGGGGCGAGTTGTCCAGCTCGTTCGCACTGACGGCTCCTCCGCCCTCGCCGCCCTCGCCCGCGCGAAGCGATGCTTCCAGTCAGTGGTCGCGCCCGCCTCTTGGTCCCCCCACCCCAACCCGTCTAGACTCCTTGCGTCCCCGGGCCCGGCGCCCTGCACCACTTACGAGACCGCACCAATGAAATCCAACGTCGTCGGCGCCCTGATCCTGATCGTCATCGGCACCCTGTTCCTGCTCAACAATCTGGGCTTCACCAACGTCAGCCTGACCCGCTTGCTGATGACCTGGTGGCCGGCGATCCTGATCGCCGTGGGCCTGGGTCTGCTGTTCAAGCGCGGCAAATAGCCGCGCGGAGTCTCGCCTCATGCAGGACCGCATCGATTTCAATTGCGATCTCGGCGAGGGTTGCGGCGACGACGCCGCGATCCTGCCCTTCGTCAGTTCGGCCAACATCGCCTGCGGCGGCCATGCCGGCGACGAAGCCACGATGCGCGAGACCCTGCGCCTATGCCGCGAACACGGCGTCGCCGCCGGCGCGCATCCCGGTTACGACGATCCCGAACACTTCGGCCGCCGCACCCTGCCGTTGAGCCGCGACGAGATCGGCATGCTGATGCTCAACCAGCTCGCCCGGCTCGCCGCGGTCGCCGCCGACGAGGGCGTGCGCCTGAACCACGTCAAACCGCACGGCGCGCTGTACAACCTCGCCGCCGACGATCGCATCGTCGCCGAAGCCATCGTCGGCGCGGTCGCCGCGTTCGACCCGAACCTGATCGTCTACGGTCTGTCGCAATCGCAACTCACCGACGCGGCCGAAGCCGCCGGCCTGCGCGTCGCCCACGAGGTCTTCGCCGAGCGCGGTTATGCCCGCAACGGCCGGCTGTTGCCGCGCGGCCAACCCGGCGCGGTGATCGAGTCGCTCGACGACGCGATCGCCCAGGTCCACGGCCTGGTCGTGCGCGGCGAAGTCGCCACCGCCGACGGCGGCCGCATCGCGCTGCGCGCCGACACCCTGTGCCTGCACGGCGACCGCAGCGACGCGCCGGCGTTCGCGCGTGCGCTGCGCGACGCGCTCGTGGCCGACGGCATCCGCATCCTGCCGGTCGCATGAGCGGCCGCGCCCTATCGCAGACGGCGCCATCGGCAAACCCCATCACCGAATTTCCATGAGCGAGGGCGTGGCATGAACTATTGGCCCCTGATCGGCGTCGCCGCGGTCGTGATCGGCTTCGTACTGCGGCTCAATCCGGCCCTGGTCGTGGTCGCCGCCGGTTTCATCACCGGCCTGGCGGCGCAGCTGTCGCCGCTGGACATCCTCGAAGTGCTGGGCAAGGCGTTCACCGAGAAACGCTTTCTGTTGCTGTTCCTGCTGACCCTGCCGGTGATCGGCCTGCTCGAACGCCACGGCCTGAAGGAACACGCGCAAAACTGGGTCGCGCGATTGCGCGGCGCGACCATGGCGCGGCTGTTGGTCGCCTATCTGCTGATGCGCCAGCTGTCTTCGGCGATCGGCCTGACCAGCCTCGGCGGGCATCCGCAGACGGTGCGGCCGCTGCTCGCGCCGATGGCCGAGGGCGCGGCGCAGACCCGCCATGGCGAGCTCGACGACGACGAACGCCAACGCATCCGCGCCCTGGCCGCCGGCACCGACAACGTCGGCATGTTCTTCGGCGAAGACATTTTCATCGCCTTCGGCGCGGTGCTGCTGATCCAGAGCTTCTTCGCCGAGCACGGCTTCACGCTCGATCCGCTACAGATCGCCTTGTGGGGCATTCCGACCGCGATCTGCGCCTTCGTCATCCACTCGGTGCGGATCGTCCGCTTCGAACGCGGACTGGCGCGACGGCGCGCCGTTGCGGCGACGACCGAAGCGCCCTCGCCATGATCACCCTGACCTTCGTCTACTGGGTGCTCGGCGCCTATTTCGGCGTCCTCGCCTGGCGCGGCCTGCGCGATCGCTCGAATCCGCGCCACTATGCGAACGGCACGTTCTGGGGCCTGATCGCATTGCTGATGTTCGCCGCCGAGCATCTTCCGAACAAACTCGTCGGCGCCTGCGTGGTCGTGCTCGCGGTGCTCGCCGGTTTCGGCGGCCTCGGCAAGGGCGGTTACGACGAAACCGCCGCCGAAGAAAAACAGGACGAAGCGCAGCGGCTCGGCAACCGGCTGTTCTGGCCGGCGCTGTTGATCCCCAGCGTGACCCTGATCGGCGCGCTCGGCCTGAAGTACGTGCGCATCGGCGACACGCCCTTGCTGCAGACCGCCAACGTCACCCTGATCGCGCTCGCCATCGCCTGCCTGATCGCGCTCGCGGCCGCATGCCGGCTGACCGGGCAGACGCCGTGGAGCGGCGTCGAGCAATCGCGGCGCCTGGTCGATTCGATCGGTTGGGCGGCCTTGCTGCCGCTGCTGCTGGCCACGCTCGGCAGCGTGTTCGAGGCCGGCGGCGTCGGCCAGGCCGTGGCCGGCGTGGTGCGCTCGGTGATTCCGGTCGACAACGCCTTCGTCGTGGTCGCGGCCTACGCGCTCGGCATGGCCTTGTTCACCGTGATCATGGGCAACGCCTTCGCCGCGTTCCCGGTCATGACCGCCGGCATCGCCCTGCCCTTGCTGGTCCATCACCACGGCGCCGAACCGGCCTCGCTGGCGGCCATCGGCATGCTCTCGGGCTATTGCGGCACCCTGCTGACGCCGATGGCGGCGAACTACAACCTGGTGCCGGCGGCCTTGCTCGAACTCAAGGACCCCTACGGCGTGATCCGCGCGCAATGGCCGACCGGCGTGGTGCTGCTGGCTTGCAACGTCGCCTTGATGTACTGGATCGCGTTCCGATGAAGGCGCGCCCGCCGACTGTGCAGGCGCCGGCTCTGCAGGCACCGACACTGCAAGCGCCGGCTCTGCAGGCACCGATCCTGTTGACCGGCTTCGCGCCGTTCGGCGGCGAGACCGACAACCCGAGCTGGGACGCGGTACGCCGGCTCGACGGCGCGTCGATCGCAGGCAACGACGGCGCCGAACATCGCATCGTCGCGCGTTGCCTGCCGGTCGCGTTCGGCCAATGCCTGGACGAATTGAACCAAGCCATCGACAGTCTGCGGCCGGCGCTGGTGCTGTGCGTCGGCCAGGCCGGCGGCCGCGCGCAATTGTCGCTGGAGCGCATCGCGATCAACCTCGACGATGCGCGCATCGCCGACAACCGCGGCGCGCAACCGATCGACGAGCCGGTGGTCGCCGACGGCCCGGCCGCGTATTTCACCGACCTGCCGATCAAGGCCATGCTCGCGGCGCTGCGCGCGGCCGGCATCCCGGCCGAGGTGTCGCAGACCGCCGGCACCTATGTCTGCAATCACCTGTTCTATGGGCTAATGCATGCCTTGCGCGGCCACGACGGCGTTCGAGGCGGCTTCATCCACATTCCGTATGCTCCGGCACAGGCTGCGCGCCATGCCGGTGCGCCGAGTCTGGCGATCGATACCGTCGTGCAAGGCCTGCGGGTGGCGCTGGAGACGGCGCTGACCACGCGGGTCGACCGACGCATCGCCGGCGGCGCCGAACACTGAAACGGGCGTTCGCCTAACCACCCAATATCCGACGGAGTATCCCCATGCATCGCCTGTTACTCGCCGCCCTGCTCGCCACCGCCGCCGTCGCCGGCTCGATCGCCGCCCCGGCGCACGCCGGCCTATTCGACAAGAACCCCGAGCAGGTCGCCACCGAGGCCGTCAACAAGAACCTGATCGCGGTGACCCTGTGGGTCGACGCGAGCTGGGGTTTCCGCAACCAGGGCGCGGCCAACGCGCTGAGCCGCGCGCATCAGGCCTTCACCACCCGCGATTACGACGTGGTCAGCGTCGAGCCGTATATCGAGAACGGCGATCTGCAGGGCTTTTTCGTTACCTATCAGCGGCGCTGAGCGCGGGCTTTCTGAAGGCCGCGCCGGTGGTCGTAGCGGCGCGGTCGCGGCTGGTGAGTGCAGAAAATCGCTGTTGGACGTCGCTCCTAGCCTGGAATCGCCGATGTCGTGTGGGTGCGCGGTCGCGGCTTGCGCCGCTCCTACCCAGGGCCCGGGCGTTCTTAAGGCCATAAAAAAACGCGCCGATGCGAAAGCGTCGGCGCGTTGGTTTTCGGCGTTCGGTCTAACGTCGGGATCAGCGCGCGACGACGACCTTGGTGCCGGCGATCTGGTCGTGCAGGCAGCGGCGGTCGTCGCGGAAGATCATCAGCACGTCGACCAGCTGGACGATCGCGCCCAGGCACGGAATCAGGCCGACGCCCTGCGAGAACAGGTAGCGCTTGCCGAGCAGCTCGGCCAGGCTCGGCTGCAGGCCGTCCATGTCGACGATCTTGATCTTCATGACCTTCTTGCCCCAGGTCTGGCCGCTGGCGTTCAGCGGGTAGGCCTGGACCAGGAAAAACACCACGATGCCGATCAAGCCCCACATCATCTGCAGGCCGAAGGTCTGTTCGCCGGCCTGGGCCGCGGTCATGACCTGTTCGAAATAACCGCCGACGAACATCACCGGCATCAGCAACACCAGCATGATCACGGCGTCGATGATGGCGGCGACCAGCCGGATGCCGCGATCGGCCAATTCCTCGCCGTCGGGCTCGGGCGCGGTCAGCGAGGATTGCGGGCTTTGATACGGGTTCTGCGGGTCCATTCCTTTGCTCCTTGGTTGAGATAGCGCCAACGGCCCCCTGCCGCGACGCCTGTCGAATTGTGACGGCGAACGATAACAGGCCGGCGGCATCAATACGCATCCTGTCGGCCGATTCGCTCGACCGATTCGCCGCCTTGCGTCCAAGCCGGCGACGGACCGGCGCGGCGGGCCGCACGCAGACGAGAACGGCCTGGCACGCATCCGCGCCAGGCCGTCGGTTGTCGCTCTCGCCTCGCTCGCCGCAGCGGGCCGGGCTCAGGTGCGCGGCAGGGTCACGCCGACCTGGCCCTGGTACTTGCCGCCGCGGTCCTTGTAGGAGGTCTCGCAGACTTCGTCGGACTGGAAGAACAGCATTTGCGCCACGCCTTCGTTGGCGTAGATGCGCGCCGGCAGCGGCGTGGTGTTGCTGAATTCCAGGGTGACGTGGCCTTCCCACTCCGGCTCCAGCGGGGTCACGTTGACGATGATGCCGCAGCGCGCATAGGTGCTCTTGCCCAGGCAGACCACCAGCACGTCGCGCGGAATGCGGAAGTACTCGACGGTGCGCGCCAGGGCGAAGGAGTTCGGCGGGATGATGCAGACGTCGTTCTCGATGTCGACGAAGCTGCCCGGGTCGAAATGCTTGGGATCGACGATGGTCGAGTTGATGTTGGTGAAGACCTTGAACTCGCGCGAGCAGCGCACGTCGTAGCCGTAGCTGGAGGTGCCGTAGCTGACGATGCGCTGGCCGTCGGCGGCGTGCTTGACCTGGCCGGGCTCGAACGGCTCGATCATGCCGTGCTGCTCGGACATGCGGCGGATCCAACGGTCGGACTTGATGCTCATTGCGATGTTCCAGTAAGGGCAGCCAGGCCGCCGATGGTAAGGGAGGTAATGCGGGCCGCGCTCAGCCGAGCAGCGAGGCCGAGATCGACGGCGTCACCCGCGGCCGCAGCGCGAGCTGCACCGCGAGCCGGCGCGCGGCGGCGCGGTAGGCGCGCGCGGCGGTCGAATCCGGCGCCGAGGCGACGATCGGCACGCCGGCGTCGCCCTGCTCGCGGATGCCGATTTCCAACGGCAGGCTGCCGAGCAGGCTCACGCCGTACTGCGAGGCCATGCGCGCGCCGCCGCCTTCGCCGAACAGATGCTCGGCGTGGCCGCAGTTCGAGCACACGTGCACGGCCATGTTCTCGATCAGCCCGAGCACCGGCACTTCGACCTTCTCGAACATGCGCAGCGCCTTCTTGGCATCGAGCGTGGCCACGTCCTGCGGCGTGGTCACGATGACCGCGCCGGCGACCGGGATTTTCTGCGACAGGGTCAGTTGGATATCGCCGGTGCCGGGCGGCAGGTCGACGATCAGATAGTCGAGCTCGCCCCAGCGGGTGTCGTTGAGCAAGGTGGTCAGCGCCGAGGTCGCCATCGGGCCGCGCCAGATCATCGGCGTGTCCTGCTCGACCAGCGGGCCGATCGACATCGCTTCCAGGCCGTGCGCGCGCATCGGTTCGATGCTCTTGCCGTCCGGGCTGTCGGGGCGGCCGCTGAGGCCCAGCATCATCGGCACGCTGGGGCCGTAGATGTCGGCATCGAGCACGCCGACGCGGGCGCCGTCGGCGGCCAGGGCCAGGGCCAGGTTCACCGCGGTGGTCGACTTGCCGACACCGCCCTTGCCGGAACCGATCGCGATCACGTTGCGCACGCTCGGCAACGGCGCCAACTTCGGCTGGACCGCGTGCGAGACGATGCGGGTGTTGAGTTCCAGGCTCGCCAGGCTCAGGCCTTGGCCCGCCAGCAACTCGGCGATCGCCGTTTCCAGCGCGGCACGCAGGCCTTCGAGCGGATAGCCGGCGGTGATCGAAACCGCGGCGCGGCCTTCGCCGACGCCGGCGCGGATGCGCGCCTCGCTGTCGCCCAGGCGCACGTCGGTCTCGGGAATGAAAAGTGCCGCGATCGCGGCCTGCAAGGTCTCGCTCATACCGGCCGTCCGGCCGTACGGGGTGTGTGGATGCGCATGGGGACTCTGAATGGGGGTCGGGCCGCGCGGCGGCCTGCGCACATGGTAAGGCCTGCGCCTGGCAGCGTCCTGCCCGGCATGCGCGCGCGGCCGCATTCGACGCCGCTCCGACAGGCCGGCGGCGGCGGCGCCCGACCGGCTCGGCGCCGGCAACATGGCCGCTCAGTCAGCAACCATAAATTGCATATCACACCAGCGCGCTGTCACAGATTCCGGTGGTCGCTATTGCGCTTATCCGTGCAGGGACCTGCCTTGCAACGATGGTTACATGCCGGCAACAAGCGCGAAACTGCATTGCAATCAATCGCTTGAATGTTGGCACTCGGCAAAATCAAACACCGCCCCGGGCAAGCAGGGAAATATTACGTGCGTGTTAAGTTCAGGTTTGTAAAGGGATTGTTAATCCGCCAGGAAGGCACCCGAAACATGCACTTACGCTCTCAGCTAGGGGAAAACTCAATGGCAGTACGCAACTCGCAGGGCCCGCGGCGCAGCAGGCTGACGGCGGCGCTGGTCAGCGCGATGCTGGTCTCGGTCGCCGGCACCGGCTACGCCCAGGACGCGGCCCCGGCGGACACCGCGGCAACCGACATCGACGCGGTCACGGTGACCGGCTCGCGCATCAAGCGCATCGGCTTCGTCACGCCTTCGCCCGTGGTCGGCATCAGCGCCGAGGAGATCCGCTCCACCGGCGCGGTGACCATCGCCGACCTCATGACCACCCTGCCGCAGTTGTCGGCCACCTACACCCTGGGCAACTCCACCCGCGCCATCGGCACCGCCGGCCTCGGCCTGCTCGACCTGCGCGGCATGGGCAGCGCGCGCACCCTGGTGCTGGTCAACGGCCGCCGCCATGTCGGCGGTACCTCGGGCTCGACCGCGGTCGACGTCAACACCATCCCGGTCGAACTGATCGAGCGCGTCGAAGTCATCACCGGCGGCGCCTCGGCCGTGTACGGCGCCGACGCCGTCGCCGGCGTGGTCAACTTCATCATGAAGAAGAAGTTCGACGGCTATGAGATCCGCGCCCAGACCGGCGACGCCAGCGAAGGCGATTTCAGCCGTTCCTTCATCAGCGCCACCGGCGGCAACGAATTCGCCGGCGGCCGCGGCAACATCGTGTACTCGGCCGAGTACAGCAAGCAGGACCGTTTCGGCCGCGGCGATCGCAAGATCGGCCGCGAGTTCAACGTCAGCATGCCGAACCCGAACTTCGACCCGAGCAAGCCGCCGAGCCAGACCAACCCGCAGCGCGTGTTCATGGGCCCGGGCGGCAACTCCAGCCTGTCCTACGGCGGCACCTTCAACCTCGGCGGCAAGCGCTATCTGTTCAACGACGACGGCAGCTTCCGCCCGAACCGTTACGACGGCCCGCGCGACGGACCGAATACCTGCATCGACTGCGACTTCGCCGACCTCAACGGCGTCGCCGACCTGCAACCGGGCTTCGACCGCTACAGCGTCAACACCATGCTCAACTTCGAGATCAACGAGAACCACAAGTTCTTCTTCGAAGGCAAGTACACCAAGACCGAATCGGACTTCCTCGGCCAGCCGGCGTTCGATCAGCCGATCCGCATCCGCCGCGACAACGCCCTGATCTCGCCGCAGCTCGGCGCGCTGATGGACGCCAACGGTCTCGCTTCGCCGGCCAGCCAGTTGCAGATCAGCCGCTTCAACGTCGACGCCGGCCGTCGCGGCGAACAGGTCGACCGCAAGACCCAGCGCTACGTCGCCGGCCTGGAAGGTTATCTGTCGGAGAACTGGACCTATGAAGTGTCCGGCGTTTACGGCAAGACCGAAATCGACCGCCTGAACCTCAACAACCGCATCAACGACCGCTGGCAGGCCGGCATGGACGTGGTGCGCGACGCCAACGGCAACCTCGCCTGCCGCGTCTCGGTCGATCCCAACGCGATCAACCCGAACACCGGCCGCGCCTACCTCGACATCTCGCGCGCCGGCTGCGTGCCCTTCAGCGTGTTCGGCAACGGCGCGGTCGATCCGAAGGCCGCGGCCTGGTTCAACTACGACGCGATCAACCGCAGCAAGATCACCCAGAGCGTGTTCAGCGCCTCGGTCGCCAACAGCGCGCTGTTCGAGCTGCCGGCCGGCGGCGTCGGCTTCGCCGGCGGTATCGAATACCGCAAGGAAACCAGCGAGGAAATCACCGATCCGCTGGCCGCGCAGGGCCTGACCTTCCTCAACGCCATTCCGAGCCGCAAGGGCGAATACAGCGTCAAGGAAATCTTCGCCGAAGCCACCGTGCCGCTGCTGGCCGACCTGCCCGGCGTGCAGCGCCTGAGCATGGACCTGGCCGGCCGTTACTCCGACTACGACACGGTCGGTTCGACCAAGACCTGGAACGTCGGCCTGGACTGGGCGATCAACGATTCGCTGCGTTTGCGCGGCAGCGTCGCCCAAGCGGTGCGCGCGCCGAACATCGGCGAGCTGTTCAACCCGCAGACCCAGAACTTCGCCACCATCTACGACCCCTGCGACACCCGTCCCGGCGTCACCAACGGCGTATCGACCGCGGGCGATCCGGCCCTGCGCGCGAGCAACTGCGCCGCCCTCGGCCTGCCGGCCAACTACCGCGACACCTATTCTGGCAACCGCCCGGGCCTCAGCGGCGGCAACCCGGATTTGAACGTCGAAGAAGCGCGCTCGCTGTCCTACGGCCTGGTCTGGCAGCCGGAATTCATCGAAGGCTTCGGCCTGTCGGTCGACTACTGGCGCGTCACCCTGACCGACGCCATCGGCGCCGTCACCGCGCAGACCATCGCCACCCGTTGCGTCGATTCGCCCGGCGGCATCGGCAACGATTTCTGCGCCCTGATCCAGCGCGCGCCGGCCGCCGGTTACGTCGACTCGCAGGGCCGCACCTTCCCGGCGAATTCGATCTACAACTGGAAGGCCATCAGCGAGAACCTGGCCAAGACCCGCCGCGCCGGCGTCGACATCGAAGCCGACTACCGCTTCGAAATGCTGGGCGGCCAGGCCGCGCTGCGCTTCGTCGGCACCCGCCTGATCTCCTCGCGCGAATGGCCGTTCCAGGACTTCCCGGCCGAGTACGACGAGTACGTGACCTACGTCAGCGATCCGCGCTGGCGCGCCTCGCTCAACGCGAGCTACAAGCACGGCAACTGGCGCGGTTCGTGGGACATGCGCTACATCGACGGCAACCTGCGCGTGGTCCCGGAGAGCTACAACAGCAACCCGGGCCAGGTCTCGCCGATCCGCAACCCGTCCTACACCTATCACAACCTGCAGATCGGCTATAAGGTCCCGAACACCGGGCTGGACCTGTACATCGGCGCCGACAACGTGTTCGACAAGGACCCGCCGTTGAACTACTTCGGCGAGACCGAGGACAACGCGAACTACGACAGCATCGGCCGCTACGTCTACGCCGGCGCCACCTACAAGTTCTGATCCTCGCCGCAAGCGACACCGCGTCGACAGGAAGCCCGGCCCAGGCCGGGCTTCTTTTTGCCCGCCTGAACGGCGGCCCGGGTCGACTTCCATACCCCGGCGGATGCGGTATAAAGGCTGCAACCGCGAACACCGGCCGGCCTGTCGAGCGGTCCGAGCGCGGTCCGAATGTGGTTCGATCACGCCTAATCCCTGGGAGGGGACCCATGCGTACCAAACTGTTTGCACTGTTGCTGCTCGCGCTGCCGATCGCGGCATTCGCTCAGTCCACCCCGGTCGGCACCTGGACCACGGTCGACGACAAGACCGGCAAGCCCAAGTCGGTCGTCGAGATCTACGAAGCCAAGGACGGCAGCCTCGCCGGCCGCGTCAACGAAGTCCTGCAATCCGATCGCGGCCCGAACCCGACCTGCGACAAATGCTCGGGCGAGCGCAAGAACAAGCCGGTCAAGGGCATGGTGATCCTGTGGGGCATCCGCAAGGACGGCAGCACCTGGGACGGCGGCCAGATCCTCGACCCGGCCACCGGCAAGATCTATTCGGTCAAGGTCACCCCGATCGACAGCGGCAAGAAACTCGAAGTCCGCGGCTTCATGGGCTTCTCCCTGCTCGGCCGCACCCAGACCTGGATGCGCCAGCAGTAAACGCCGCGCCGGTCCGCGATCCACGGAAACCCGGCCTGTGCGCCGGGTTTCTTTTTTGCGCCGATGCCGGCCGCAGACCCGGCGGTCCGCCACGGCCGGCGCGCAGGCCCATGCCATAATTCACGACCACCCACGGCACCCGCACTCATGTCCCGCGAAATCGTCGTCTCCAACGCCCTGCCCTATGCCAACGGGCCGCTGCACCTCGGTCATCTGGTCGGTTACGGCCAGGCCGACATCTGGTGCCGCGCGCAGCGAATGAGCGGCCACCGCGTTCACTACATCTGCGCCGACGACACCCACGGCACACCGATCATGCTCGGCGCCGAGAAGGCCGGCCTGACTCCGGAAGCCTTCATCGCCGGCGTCCAGGTGAGCCATGAGCGCGATTTCGCCGACTTCGGGGTCAAGTTCGATCACTACGACTCGACCCACTCGGCCGGCAACCGCACCCTGACCGAAGGCTTCTACGCGCGCCTGGACAACAGCGGCCACATCACCCGCCGCTCGGTCGCGCAGTTGTATGACCCGGTCAAGGGCATGTTTCTGCCCGACCGCTACGTCAAGGGCATCTGCCCGAACTGCGGCACCCCCGATCAGTACGGCGACAACTGCGAGAACTGCGGCGCGACTTATGCGCCGACCGAACTCAAGGAACCGCGCTCGGTGGTCAGCGGGGCGACGCCGGAGCTGCGCGAGTCCGAACACTTCTTCTTCGAGGTCGGCCATTTCGAGGCCTTCCTGCGCGAATGGCTGGCCGGCGACGTCGCCACGCCAGGCATCAAAGCCAAGCTGCACGAATGGCTCGACGTCGACGGCGGCCTGCGCGCCTGGGACATTTCGCGCGACGCGCCCTACTTCGGCTTCGAGATTCCCGGCCACCCGGGCAAGTACCTGTACGTCTGGCTCGACGCGCCGATCGGCTACCTGAGCAGCTTCCAGGCCCTGTGCGAACGCGAAGGCCTGGATTTCTGGTCTTACCTCGCCCGCGACAGCGACGCCGAACTGCACCACTTCATCGGCAAGGACATCGTCACCTTCCACGGCCTGTTCTGGCCGGCGGTGCTGCACGGCGCCGGTTTCCGCGCGCCGACCCGCCTGCACGTCAACGGCTATCTGATGGTCAACGGCGAGAAGATGTCGAAGTCGCGCGGCACCTTCATCCAGGCCCGCACCTATCTCGACGTCGGCCTGGACCCGGAAGCGCTGCGTTATTACTTCGCCACCAAGACCAGCGGCGGCGTCGAGGACATCGATCTCAACCTGTCCGACTTCGTCGCCCGGGTGAACGCCGACGTGGTCGGCAAGTTCGTCAATCTCGCCAGCCGCTGCGCCGGTTTCATCGAGAAGCGTTTCGACGGCCAGCTCTCGGCGGTGTTGCCGGATGCGGCGATGTACCAGCGCTTCGTCGCCCAGCTGACGCCGATCGCCGAAGCCTATGCACGCAACGAAGCCGCCAGCGCGGTACGCCTGACCATGGCGCTGGCCGACGAGGCCAACAAATACATCGACGAGCACAAGCCCTGGGTGCTGGCCAAGCAGGAAGGCGCGGAAACGCATCTGCAGGCCGTGTGCACGCAGGGCCTGAACCTGTTCCGCGTGCTCGCCGCCGCGCTCAAGCCGGTGCTGCCGCGCGTCTCGGCCGAGGCCGAGGCCTTCCTCGCCGCGCCGGTGACGCTGTGGGAGGACCTCGCCGAGCCGCTGCTCGACCACCGCATCGGCGCCTACGTGCCGCTCTTCACCCGCATCGACACCAAACTGATCGACACCATGATTGAAGCCAGTAAAGAATCCCTCGCCGCCTCCGCCCCGGCCGCCGTCGCTGTCGGCACCGCCGATGGCAAAGTCCCAGGCGCTGTCGCCGCCGTCGCGAGTTCAACGCCGGCTGTCGTGTCCCCGGGCGCCAGTGCAGCGACCGTCGCTACGGTCGGCATCGACGAGTTCGCCAAGCTCGACCTGCGCATCGGCACGGTCCGCGTCTGCGAATTCGTCGAAGGCTCCGACAAGCTGCTGCGCTTCGAACTCGACGCCGGCGAACTGGGCACGCGCCAGATTTTCTCCGGCATCCGCGGCTCCTATGCCGAGCCCGACAAGCTGGTCGGCCGCAAGGTGGTGTTCATCGCCAACCTGGCCCCGCGCAAGATGCGCTTCGGCATCAGCGAAGGCATGATCCTGTCGGCCGGTTTCGACGGCGACGGCCTGCATCTGCTCGACGTCGACAGCGGCGCCGCAGCGGGCATGCCGGTCAAGTAAACCGCGCAGCCACGGCCTGCCGGCCGCAGCCATGTCCACGCCCTCCGATCATCCCGCAGCCGCTACGACCGACCTGGTCGAGCGGCTCGACCGATTGTTGCCGCAGACCCAGTGCGGGCAATGCGGCTACGCCGGCTGCCGGCCCTACGCCGAAGCGATGGCGCGCGGCGAGGCCGGGATCGACCATTGCCCGCCCGGCGGCGACGCCGGCGCGCGCGCCCTGGCGCGGCTGCTCGGGGTCGAGGCGCAGCCTTACGACCGCAGCCGCGGCCAGCACAAACCCGCGCCGCTGGCGCTGATCGTCGAAGCCGACTGCATCGGCTGCACCAAGTGCATTCAGGCCTGCCCGGTCGACGCCATCATCGGCGCGGCCAAGCACATGCACACGGTGATCGAGCCGCTGTGCACCGGTTGCGAGCTGTGCGTGCCGGCCTGCCCGGTGGATTGCATCGTGCTGGTTCCGGCCACGGACGCGATGCTCGGCGCTTAGTCGCGCCAGCCGCTCGACCAGGCGGCGAATTCGGCCGCGATCGCCGGCGAATTCAAGCGCGCCACGCGCCGGTTCAATTCGGCGGCCGGCTCGTCGTCGTCGGAAATAGTCGCCAACACCACGAAGTCCTCGCCGAGCCCGGCGAAGCACTGCTTACGCAACGATTCCGCGCTCTCGACCAGCGTGTCCATCAGACGCGCCTTGAAATCGGCGAAGGCCGCGCCGCCGTCCCGAGCCTCAAGAGCGAACACATGCTCGCGCAGCCGATCGCACAAGCGTCCGAACTGCTCGTCGGCGCCGACGCCTTCCAAGGGCCATTCCGACGGCGAATAACGGTAGTACAGACGCTCGCCGGGGTATTCGCTGTCGACGCGGCGCAGGTAATCGGCGGTCGCCATCGCCGGGCACACCGTCATCGCGCCGGAATCGGAGTACAGCGCGAACGCGCGCACCGGGTCGTCGCTTTGCGAGGCGGAGATCTCCGCGAACGCCGCCATGGCCGCGACGACGATGTCATCGCGCAGCGCCGCGAAATCGAAGCCGGCCGCTTCGGTCATCGCCCGGCTCGTACTCAGCGCGACGGGGCGGTCGGCTTGGCTTCGGCGCGTGCCGGCTCGTGCTTGGCGGGGTCTTGCCTGGCCGCCTCGGCCTCGCCCGCTTCGTGCTTGCCGCTCTCGTGCTTGCCACTCTCGTGCTTGCTACTTTCTTGCTTACCGGAAGCATCCTTGGCGGGCTTGTCCTTGCCGCGCTTGGGGTCGGCCGGCTTGCCGGCGTCCTTGGCGGCGAAGGCGCGTTCGGCGCCGATCACGGGCACCGGGCCGTCGGCCGGCGCGCAGGTGGAACACACGCGTTCGACCGTATAGCCCTTGCTGCGCAGGCGCTCGACCAGGCCGTCGTTGCCGAGCAAGTGCAAGGAACCGACCACGACCAGTGTGTCGCCCTGTTTGGACTCGTCGAGCATCTTCTGGATCTGCGGCACCCAGGCTTCGTTGCGCTCGAGGTTGACCATCCGGTAGGTCTCCGGGGTCTTCTGTTCCATCTCCACGCGCGCCTTCTCGTCGAGCATGGCGAGATCGGCGTTGCGCCAGGCCGAATGGATTTCGTCGAGCATGCCCGGCACGTCCTCGGGCTTGTCGACGAACTCGCGCAGCGCGGTGATCTGCTCGGGCAGCGGGCCGGAATCCATGACCTGCAATTGCAGCTCCATGGTCTCCAGGCCCGAGGTGGGCTTGCCGGCTTCGGCCGCCTGCCGCATCAGGTACTGGTCCAGCCCCAGTTGCGGGCTGAAGCCCATCGACTGCGAAACGCCGAGCACCAACGACAAGTTGACGAACCACGGTTCCAGCGCGTCGAGCTGGGCCAGCGAACTGCCGTTCTTGGCCAGCACGCGGTTGAGCTTTTCGCGCAGGTCGGCCGGCAACACCTTGCTCAGGGTGCGGCCGTCGTCGTAGCGCGCACGCGCCATGAAACGCTGCGGCACGGTCGGGTCGAACATCTCTTCCGGCGCGACTTCGAACACCAGCTTGCCGGCGCCGGCGAACGCCTGGTCGATGTCCGACGACAGCGGGTAGTCGTCGGCGCGCAGCAGATGGAACGAGCCCAGCAGATAGACCGCGTTGTCCTGGTCGGAGACTTTCCACAGCAAGGGCACCGGCGGCGCCTTCGCGGTCGCCGCGGGCACGTCGCCGGCGGCGATCGCGGTCGCGGAGGTCAACGATGCGCTGAGCACCGAGGCGGTGAACAAGGGCAGGACGAACAGCTTCAGGAACCGCATGGGCAAACTGATCCTTGGGTCGGCGACGGGCGCGTCGGACTCGGGTAAAGGGGGATGGAGGGGCGCGCGGATGATTCGCTTGGCGATGAAAACAGTCGGGTCACGAAGCCTGCGCGGTGGCGCTCGCGGCCGGCGCGGTGTCGTCGTGTTTGTAGGTCTTCTCGCCGGCGGCGACTTCCAGGTCGAGGCGGTTTTCCGCCGGCGGCAGCGGACAGGTCGCGAACGGGGTGAACGCGCACGGCGGGTTGTAGGCCTTGTTGAAATCGACCGTCACCAGGCCTTGCAGGTTCGGCCGCGCGACGTCGAGGAAACGCCCGGCGCTGTAGCTCTGGTGGCCGCTGGTGCGATCGGCGAACACCAGCAGCAGTTCGTCGCCGCCCTGGTCCAGCGCCTCGATGCGATAGGTCTGGCCGTCGCGCTCGAACTCGATCGCGCCCGGGTTCGGCGTCGCCTCGATGGTGCCGATGATGTTGACGATGTCGATGGTCTTGCCGGCCGGATGGGCGATGAACTTCGCGCTGAGCTTCCACTCCTGCTGCGGTTCCCAGTAGTCGATGCCCTTGAAGCCGGTCAGGGTCGGCGCCTGCGCGTGGCGTGCGCGCAACAGGTAGCGGTCGCCGCGCTTGATCACGGTCAGGATGCCCTTGCCCTCGTCGAAACCGATCTTGCTCGGGCCGGCCGGATAATCGTCGGCGAGCAGGTTGACCGCACCCTTGAGCGGCTGATCGTTGAGAGTGAGCTGCTGGCCGCGCTCGGGGATGAAACGCAGGCGCCCCTTGTTGAGCGACAGCAGGCCGAAATGGGCCGGGCCGACGCCGAGGCGGATGCCGTTGTCGGGGTCGCTGCCGAAATAATGCGAGCCGCTGTCGATCGGATACAGGCCGACCAGGCTGGCCCAACCGTCGGGCTTGAGCAGCTCGTCCTTGCGTTGCTGGCGCCACAGTTGCTGGTCGCGGGCGAAGGTGTCGCTGACCGCGGCGGCGCGCGCGACCTCGCGCTTCTGCGCGGCCTGTCGTTCGGGCGAATCGCAGGCGGCCAGGCCGAGCAACAGCAAGGCCGACAGTGCCGGCGCGGACATCGCGCCCGACAAAGTGCGTGCAAAGGAGCGTGCAGCGGTCATCTCAACGGCCTCGCAGGAACCAGCGGTCGATCTCGGGCAGGCTGAAGCGCGCCCAGGTGGGGCGGCCATGATTGCATTGACCGGAGCGTTCCGTAGCCTCCATCTCGCGCAACAACGCATTCATTTCCGGCAAAGTGAGACGTCGGTTCGCGCGCACCGCGCCATGGCAGGCCATGGTCGAGAGCAATTCGTCGCGGGCCGCGGCGACGCGGCGCGATTCGCCGTGCTCGCGCAGGTCGGCGAGGACGTCGCGCAGCAAGGCCTCGACGTCGCCGTGCGCCAGCAGCGCCGGCACCGCGCGCAAGGTCAGCGACTGCGGGCCGCTGCGGGTGACTTCGAATCCGAGCGCGACCAGCGTCGCCTCCTCGCGCTCGGCGACTTCGGCCTCGCGCTCGGACACCGCCAGGCTCGCCGGCACCAGCAACGGCTGGGTGCGCAGGCCTTCGCCGTCGTGGGCGGTCTTGAGCTTCTCGTAGCCGATGCGTTCGTGGGCGGCATGCATGTCGACCACGATCAGGCCTTCGGCGCTTTCGGCCAGCACGTAGATGCCGTGCAACTGCGCTATCGCATAACCGAGCGGCGGCAGGGTCTGGTCGTCGCTGTGCGGCAAGCCCGGCGACTGCACGCCATCGCTCGTTTCGCGCGGCGGCATCGCATAGGCGCTGCCGCTGCCCGCACCGGCGCCGTAACCGCCACCGGCATAGGAAGAGCCGCCGGCGGAACCGCCACCGCCGTTGCCGTACAGGGCGGCGTAACCGGCACGGGTTTCCTGCACCTGCAGGCCGAGCGGCGCCTGCGGGCGCCAGGCGTACATCGACGAGCCGGCGGCACCGGCAGCGGCCGGTTCCGCACCCGCGGGCGCCTGCTGGGCCATGCCGGCGCGGGTCTCGGCCAGGGCATCGTTGAGCGTGCGATAGACGAAATCGTGGATCAGGCGCGCATCGCGGAACCGCACCTCGTGCTTGGCCGGATGCACGTTGACGTCGACGCGGCGCGGATCGAGTTCCAGGAACAACACGTAGGCCGGCTGGCGGCCATGGAACAGCACGTCGGCATAAGCCTGCTTGACCGCGTGGGCGATGCTGCGGTCGCGCACCGCGCGGCCGTTGACGTAGAGGTATTGCTGGTCGGCGCTGGCGCGGTTGTAGGACGGCTGCGCGATCCAGCCGTGCAGGCGCAGGTCGGCGCCGCTGTGTTCGACACGCAGCGCGTTCTTGGCGAACTCTTCGCCGAGCGCCTCGCTGATGCGGGTGTCCGACAGGCCCATGTCGACCAGATCGCCCTCGCCCTTCCAGCGCCGGGTCGGCTTGCCGTTGTGCGAAACGCGCAGTTCGACGTCGGGACGGGCCAGCGCGAGCTGGCGCAGCCATTCTTCGATGTGGCCCAGCTCGGTGCGCTCGGCCTTGAGGAATTTGCGCCGCGCCGGCACGTTGAAGAACAGGTCGCGGACTTCGACCGTGGTGCCCTGCGGATGCGGCTTGGGCGCGATCTCGCCGACCCGGCCGCCGTCGACTTCGAGCATGGCGCCGCGGTCTTCGCCGATGCGGCGCGAGGACAAAGCGAAACGGCTGACCGAAGCGATCGAGGGTAACGCTTCGCCGCGAAAACCCAGGGTGGTCACGCCTTCCAGGTCGTCGAGCGAGGCGATCTTGCTGGTGGCGTGGCGCGAGATCGCCAGAGGCAGTTCTTCCGGCGAGATGCCGGCGCCGTCGTCGCGGATCCGGATCAGGCGCACACCGCCCTCTTCCAGGTCGATGTCGACCCGGCGCGCACCGGCGTCTAGGGCGTTCTCGACCAGTTCCTTGACCACGGAGGCGGGACGTTCGACCACTTCGCCGGCGGCGATCTGGTTGATCAGGGTGTCGGGCAGTTGGCGGATGCTCACAGGCGGCATTCGGTGCGCGCGGCACCGTCGGGGGATGGGGATCGATGATAGCCGTTGGGCTGCGGCTTCCGCGATCCGCAGCTTGCGGTTTGGGCGTGCCGGCGGTTCCGACACTTATGCGCCCTGCCCTCATCCGCCCTTCGGGCACCTTCTCCCGCAAGCGGGGCCACCCTCATCCACCCTTCGGGCACCTTCTCGCGCAAGCGGGGCCACCCTCATACGCCCTTCGGGCACCTTCTCCCGCAAGCGGGAGAAGGATTCAACAACCGGGCCGCGTGGGTAAAACGAAAACGGCCCCGAGGGGCCGTCGATCGGTCTGATACGAGACGAATGCCGCTGCCTCAGGGGCTGCCGCCGCCTCCGAACCCGCCCGGCGAAGGCAGTTGCGCCTCGGCGCGCGCCGCATACATCGTGCCCGGCGGCGGCTGGCGGGTGAAATAGGTGTTGACGCCGTCCAGCACCGCCCGCGCCAGCGCGCGCTGGTGCGAGGGGTCGGTGAGACGACGCTCTTCTTCCGGATTGGAGATGAAGGCGGTCTCGACCAGCATCGCCGGCATGTCCGAGGTGCGCAGCACCGCGAAGTTGGCCCGCTCGATATGCGGCTTGTGGTTGTGGCCGACCTGCTTGAGGCCGCTGAGCACGTGCCCGGCCGCGTCTTCGGAGGCCTTCATATGGCCGCTCTGGGTCAGGTCGAGCAAGACCGAGGTCAGGGTGTTGTCGGTCTGCTGCAGGCGCACGCCGCCGACCAGGTCGGAGGCGTTTTCCTTGTCCGCCAGCCAACGCGCGCGCTGCGAGGACGCGCCCTTGAGCGACAGCACGTACACCGACGAGCCTTTGGCGGCGCGGTTTTCGGCGGCATCGGCGTGGATCGAGATGAACATGTCGGCCTTGGCCTGGCGCGCCAACTGAGCGCGACGCGGCAAGGGGATGAACACGTCGGTGTCGCGGGTCATGTAGGCCTTGAGGCCCGGCGTGGCGTTGATCTGGCGCGCGAGTTCGCGGCCGATCGCCAGGGTTACGTCCTTCTCGCGCTTACCGGACTGGCCGATCGCGCCGGGGTCCTGGCCGCCGTGGCCGGGATCGATCGCGATCACCAGCGGGCGCATGCCGCGGCCGCGCATGACGTCCTTGAGGGTCTTGACCGCGCCGGCCGGCGGCGCGCTTTCGGGTATCGCTGCGGCCGGAGCCGTCGCGGCGCCGGGCATCGGCGTCGGCACGCCGGTCGCGACCCGGGTCGGGACACCGGTGGCGATGCGGGTCGGAACCCCGGCGGCGACCGTGGTCGGCATCGGCGCTTGCGCGGCCTGCTCGAACACCGCCTGGCGCGCGGCCTGCTGGGCGGCGAGTTGCTGGGGGTTGGCGGCCGGCGACGTCACTGCAGCGCCGGCCAGCGCCGGAGCCTGGCTATTCGGAAGCTGCGCGACCGGAGCCTGTGCGTTCGAAGCTTGTGGGTTCGAAGCCTGCAGGTTCGAAGCCTGCAAGTTAGAAGCATGAGCAGCGGGATGCGGCACCGACGCGGTCGGCATCTGGGCCGTCGTTGTGGCCACCGGCGCCGCAGCATTGCGGGCGGCCAGTTCGGAGATCAGGCGGCTGGTCGCGGCAGCGGACTCGACCGAAGGATCGACCGTCGCGGCCGGCGCGTTCGCGGTCGTCGTCGGCGCAGCGGCGGCCGGTGCGGGCGCGGCGGCGACCGCGGTCTTGGGTTCGATACCGTCGCCGGGCCATTCCAGGACCAGACGCGGGCCCGAGCCGCCCTGCTCGATGCGCGGCTTGAGCGCGGCGACCGGCTGGGCGAGATCGAAGACGATGCGGACGGTGCCCGGCTGCGGTGCGCCGGTGCGGACGGATTTGACGATGCCGGTGCCGGCCGGGAGCTTGACGCTCTTGCCGACGCTGGAGGCCGGCAGGTCGACGACGAGGCGGTCCGGGCCCTTCAGGCTCAGGACCTTGTAATCGGCGTTCTTGTCGAGGGCGATCTCGGCGCGCGTGCCGGTGGCCCCGGTGCGCAGCTCCAAGCCCTTGATTTCACTGGCGTGCGCGAGATTCCAGGCCAGCGCCGCCAACAGCGCTATGCCGAGCAGGAATTTCTGGACGGTGGCGCCTTTGACTCGCATGGGCGTAAGTCAAGCACTGCGACACAGTAAATGCAAGAACTTTTCCCTTTCAAATCCGGCACCTGGGGCCACTTCCTATGGAATCGTTCAGGAGTCGGCCGCAAACGCATAGCCAGCGGTCGCGGCTCCCAGGGCGCCAAGCCAGGCCTGCCCTGCCGCCGAAACCGCGCTAAGTTGGACCCCGCGCCCCGCTCCTTCGACCGCCAACTCGACCCGCAGGTCGGGCGCGGGCAGCCAACCGCGGCCGCGTTCCGGCCATTCGACCAGCCACAGCACCGCTTCGCCGCCGTCCAGGCCAAGGAATTCGAGTTCGCCGGCATCGCCGATCCGGTACAGATCGAGGTGCCAGGCCTCGCCGCCTTCGGCCAGCGGATAGCGCTCGACCAAGGTGTAGGTCGGGCTGCGGATCGCGCCGGTAACGCCGAGTGCGCGCAACAAGGCACGTGCCAGGGTCGACTTGCCGGCCCCGAGGTCGCCGTGCAGATGCACGTGCAGGCCCTCGCCGTCGTGCGCAGGCCGCGCCTGCGCCAGGGCGGCACCGAGCGCGTCGGTGGCCTCGGCATCGCCCAAGTGCAGTTTGATCGTGTGCATGCTCATCCCTGCCGATTCTACTGACTGCTCCGCGTTGCGGATCGATCCAAGCCGCCGGGGCCGCTTTACGGATTGGCGCGACGGCGCAGCCATGGCATCAGATCGCTCGGCAGCAGACCGCGTTCGCCGCCGTCGCGCGCGGCATCGTCGCCGGCCAGCGAATGCAGCAGCGCGCCGCAGCTGGCGGCATCGAATGCATCGAGACCTTGCGCGCGCAACGCGGCGATCACGCCGCTGAGCACGTCGCCCATGCCGCCGACCGCCATGCCGGGATTGCCGGCGCCGATCACCCGCACGATGCGATCCGGTGCGGCGACCAGGGTGCCGGCGCCCTTGAGCACGACCGTACAGGCGTACCGCTCGACGAGTGCGCGCACCGCAGCGAAACGATCGGCCTGCACCGTGGCGGTGTCGCTGCCGAGCAGACGCGCGGCTTCGCCGGGATGCGGCGTCAGCACCGTATCGGCCGGCAAACGCCGCGGCGCGGCGGCGAGCAGATTCAGCGCATCCGCGTCGAAAAGCAGGGGTTTTCCGCTGTCCAGCGCATATCGGTATAGCTCGCGCCCCCATGTTTCCTGGCCGAGGCCGGGGCCTATCGCGATCACGTTCGCAGCGGCGAAGGTCGCGCCTGGATCGTCGCCTTCGCCGATCGCACGCGGCATCGCCTCGGGCAATCGCGCCAGCATCGGCGCGACATGCGCCTCGCGCGTGATCGCATCGAGCAGGCCGGCGCCACTGCGCAAAGCCGCCTGTGCGCACAGCAACAACGCACCGCCGTGACCGTGATCGCCGCCGATGCACAACACTCGGCCGTTACGACCCTTGTGACTGTCGCGCAGACGCGGCGACAACCAGCGCGACACGTCGCCGGCGCGCAGCCAGTGCGCGCTAGCCGATATGCCATAGAGTTCGCGCGGCAAACCGAGGTCGGCCAGTGCGAGCGCACCGACGCGATCGAGCGCGGCGCCGCTGCGCAGCCCGCATTTGCCGGCGATGAATTCGAGCGTGCGCTGCGCGGTCACCGCCGAAGGGTAGGCATAACCGCGATCGGCATCGACGCCGCTCGGCACGTCGAGTGCGAGCACCGGCGCTGGATGGGCGTTGATCGCATCGATCAGCGCCGCCGCCGCGGCGTCGGGCGCACGCGACAGGCCGATGCCAAACAGCGCGTCGACGATGAGCTCGGTCTCCGGCAAGGCGCCTTCGAATTCGACCACGCGACCGCCGGCCTGCGCGTAGCCGGCGGCGGCCCGCTCGGCGAGCGCTCCACGCGGCGCATGCCCGGGCAGGCGCAGCACCTGTACTTTGCGCCCGGCCTGCTGCGCGTGCATCGCCAATACGTAACCGTCGCCACCGTTGTTGCCCGGGCCGCAGACCACCAACAGGCGCATCGCTTGCGGCCAATGGCCCAACAGCTCGCGCCAGGCGGCTTCGCCGGCCCGCGCCATCAGCGCATGGGCGTCGCCGAGCTCGGCGGCGGCCGCGGCTTCGATCGCACGCAGCGCGGCGCCGTCGAACAAGGCCGTCGGCGGCATCGGCGATGAAGTTTCAGCGGTCGGCGACATGCAGCGATTCTATACTTGCCGCATCGTGAGCCAGCCCGACGCCCGCCCCACTTCGCCTTCCGTGTCCGCCGATGCGCCCGAAACAGCGCCCGACTACGCGGCGTTGGCCCTGCGCATCCGCGAGATCGCCCGCGAATTCGGCTTCCAGCGCTGCGGCATCTCCGGAATCGAGTTGGCCGAAGACGAGGCCTACCTTCTGGACTGGCTCGACCAGGGCCTGCATGGCTCGATGGACTGGATGGCCCGCCACGGCGGTTTGCGCGCGCGTCCCGGCGAATTGCTGCCGGGCACCCTGCGGGTGATCTCGGTCGGCCTCGACTACGGCCGTCGCGACGACGAAGACGCCTGGGTCACGCTCGCCGACGGCGAACGCGCCTATGTCGCCCGCTACGCCCTCGGCCGCGATTACCACAAGCTGATGCGCCAGCGCCTGCAGCGCCTGGCCGACCGCCTGGCCGAACTGGTCGGCCCGTTCGGCCATCGCGTGTTCGTCGACTCCGCGCCCGTGCTCGAACGCGCGTTGGCGCGCAATGCCGGGCTGGGCTGGATCGGCAAACACACCTGCTTGATCGACAAGGACGGCGGCTCCTGGTTCTTCCTCGGCGAGATCTACGTCGACCTGCCCTTACCGATCGACCGCCCGGCCAGCGCGCACTGCGGCACCTGTACGCGCTGCATCGACATCTGCCCAACCCAGGCCATCGTCGCCCCGCACCGCCTCGACGCGCGGCGCTGCATCTCCTATCTGACGATCGAGCACGAAGGCCCTATACCGGTCGAACTGCGCGCGCCGATCGGCAACCGCATCTTCGGCTGCGACGACTGCCAACTCGTCTGCCCCTGGAACAAATTCGCCAAGCGCAACGACGAACCCGATTTCCGCGCCCGCAACGACCTCGACCGCGCCAGCCTCGCGCAGTTGTTCGCCTGGGACGAAGACGAATTCCTGCGCCGCACCGAAGGCTCCGCGATCCGCCGCAGCGGCCACGAACGCTGGTTGCGCAACATCGCCGTCGCCTTGGGCAACGCCCCAGGCAGCGACGAAGTAATCGCCGCCTTGCGTTCGCGGCGCGAGCATCCCAGCGAGATCGTGCGCGAGCATGTCGAATGGGCGCTGGCGCGGCACGGGGTGCCGTAGCCCGCGACATAGCGTTCTGTGGTGCGGCGCCATGGGCCGGGCCCCAAAGGGTAGGAGCGGCGCAAGCCGCGACGCGAACCGGCGACTACTGCGCCGCACTGCTAATGCATCGGAGACTTCGAGCCACCGTCGCCATTGACTATCGCGTCGCGGCTTGCGCCGCTCCTACCCAAGAGCGGCGACGGCCGTTGCCGTTGCCGTTGCCGTTGCCGTTGCCGTTGCCGTTGCCGGATAAGCTTGGCGCAGTTCCGAGCTCGCGAGAACGCCTGGAGACCCGGAGGGCGGCGCACAGGACGTGCGCCGTTTTCCGATAAGACAAGGATGTCTTATCGGAAAATCCCGGCACGCGCTGCGCACTCGTGGCCTGTGCCCTTGCAAGGAGAGCCCTTTTCTTTGGTTAGCTTTCTTTTGGGCTTAGCAAAAGAAAGTAACCCGGCCGCGTAGCGGGCGGAAGCTCTGCACTTGCTTAACCGATATCCGGCGAGATCGGTCGCGACTTACGTCGCTCCTACATGAGTGACAGCTCTGCACTTGCTTGGGGTTTTCAGAAGCAAGATCAAACGCTAAGAGCTTCCGCCACTAAAGCGGCGGGTAACTTTCTTTTGTCTAAAGCAACAAAAGTCCGTCTGGATTCCCTTCGGTCAAAAGTAACCAAAGAAAAATGCTTTTGTTTTGAATCACAAGCCCGCACGAGCGATGCCGACGCCGGGATTTTTCATACGGGACATCCCTGTCCCGATGAAAAACGACGCGCATCCCTGCGCGCCGCCCTTCGGGTCTTCTATTGCCTTCGCAAGGTCCAGACGACGCACAGCAACAACAGGGGCAAGGCGATAGCAACAGCAGCGATGTTTGATCGACGTCGGCCACGAAAGATCCGCACCGACCGCAGTTCGCGGTCGCGGCTCGCGCCGCTCCTACTCCGGCGAAAGCGCGCCGCTTCGATGAATGACGTCAGCTTTGTTGTCTCTGCGCGTCCCTTGGTCGCGGCTTGCGCCGCTCCTACCCTGAGAGCCGAAGCCCCCCGAAAACGAAGAACGGCGCCGTAGCGCCGTTCTTGTTGATCGCGAATCCGCCGCGGCCTCAGCCGCGCAAGCGCCGGATCAGCTCGCGCGTGACCGGGTCGTCGGCCTCGGCTTCGCCGGCCAAGGCCGGCAGCAAACGGCTGGCGACTTGCTTGCCGAGTTCGACGCCGAACTGGTCGAAGGCGTTAATGCCCCAGAACACCGACTGCAGGTAGACGCTGTGTTCGTACATCGCCAACAAGGCGCCGAGCGAATGCGGGGTCAAGGCGTCGAGCAGGATGGTCGTGCTCGGGCGTCCGCCGGCGTAGACGCGGTGCGGGTCGTCGCTGCCCTGGCCGTTGGCGAAGGCCTCGGTCTGGGCCAGCAGGTTGGCCTGCAGTGCGCGATGGTTCTGCGCATACGGCGCGTCGGAACGGACCACGCCGATGAAGTCGGCCGGCACGATCGAGGTGCCCTGGTGCAGGGCCTGGAAGAAGCTGTGCTGGGTGTCGGTGCCGACGCCGCCCCACCACACCGCAACGGTGTCGCCGGCGACGGCCGAACCGTCCAGGCGCACCGACTTGCCCAGGCTTTCCATCACCAACTGCTGTAGATAATTCGACAGCAACTTGAGGCGGTCGTCGTAGGCGAGTACGGCCTGGGTCGCGTAGCCGAGGCCGTTGCGGTTCCAGATCGCGGTCAGCGCGTGCCACGCGGCGAGATTGTTCTGCAGCGGCGTGCGCAGCACGTGCGCGTCCATCTCGGCGGCGCCGTCGAGGAACTGCTCGAACGCGTCCATGCCGATCGCCAGCGCGATCGGCAAGCCGACCGCCGACCACAGCGAATACCGGCCGCCGACCCAGTCCCACATCGGCAGGATGCGCTCGGAGGGGATGTTGAAGGCCTCCGCCGCGCGCTCGACGTTGGCGCTGATCGCGTACAGGCGCGCGTCGTCGCCGAGCCAGTCGCGCAGGATGCCGCCGTTGAGCAGGGTCTCCTGGGTGCCGAAGGTCTTGGAGATCAACAGCGCGGCGGTGCGCTTGGGGTCGAGGCCGGCAAGCACGCGCTGGGCGGCGTGGCCGTCGACGTTGGACAGGAAGTGCACGCGGAAGCGGCCCGGGGCGGCGCCGGTCAACGCATCCACGGCCAGGCGCGGGCCCAGATCGGAACCGCCGATGCCGACACTGACGATGTCGGTGACCTCGCTAGCGGCGAGCGCATCGACTACAGCGCGCATGCGCTGGCGGGCTTCGAGGGCCTGGGCGTGGGCAGCGCGCGCGGTGTCGGTCGCGGACAGGTCGCTGCGCAGGGCGCTGTGCAGCGCCTGGCGGCGTTCGGTGACGTTGACGATCTCGCCGTCGAACAGGGCGCGCAGGCGGCCGACGCTGTCGGCGGCCTCGGCGGCGCGGAACAACCACTCCAGCGCGGCGCGGTCGTAATGCTGGCGAGCGAAGCTCGCGTAGACCGGCCCGACCTTGACGGTGAAGTCCGTTGCGCGGGCCGGATCGGCGGCGATCAACGCCGGCAGCGGGGTTTGGGTGACGCGCCCGACTTCGGCGCGCAGCTCAGTCAGTCGGGCGTCATCGCTCATCTGTCTTCGGTTCTCAGGCGGCCTGCGCCGGCATCGAGGTGTTGGTGTGGGTGAGTTGGTTGTTGCGGTCCACATAGACCAGGGTCGGCTTGTACTTCGCCGCCTCGGCCTCGTCGCAGATACCGTAGGCGCAAATGATGACCAGATCGCCGGGCTGGGCCTTGTGGGCCGCCGCGCCGTTGACCGAGATCACGCCGCTGCCCTCTTCGCCGCGAATGGCGTAGGTCGAGAAGCGGTGGCCGCTGTTGATGTTGTAGATGTGGACCTGTTCGTACTCACGGATGCCCGAGATATCGAGCAGGCGGCCATCGATGGCGCAGGAGCCTTCGTAATGAAGCTCGGCGTGGGTCACGGTGGCGCGGTGGATCTTGGCCTTGAGCAGGTTCAGTTGCATGTCGGTTACTCCGTCCGCAGACGCGCGGGCGCGAAAGGCCAGAAGTCTAGCAGCGCATGGCGCGCTGCAACATGGGTCGGGCGCGCGGCCGGCGGAACGGAGTATTCCCGTTCAGTGGCGCGGCTTTCATGGGGCGCCCGGCGCCTGTTCAGGTCTCGAATTCGAGGTTGTCAATGAGCCGGGTGCGGCCCAGCCGGGCCGCGATCAACGCCACCCGTGCCCCGCCCTCGCCCTCTTCGGGCAAGCCCAGGTCCGGGCGCCGGACCACGGCGTAGTCGACCACGAAGCCGGCCGCGCCCAGGCGCTCGAGCGCGCCGGCCTCGACCGCTGCGCGCGACTGCCCGGCCTGGCTGGCCTCGCGCATCCATTGCAGACAGGCGTGGATGGCCACCGCCTGCGGGCGTTCGCTTTCGGACAGGTATTGGTTGCGCGAACTCAAGGCCAGGCCGTCGGCCTCGCGGCGGGTGTCGGCGCCGACGATCTCGATCGGGAACGCGAGGTCGCGGACCATGTAGCGGATCACCGCGAGCTGTTGGTAGTCCTTGCGGCCGAACACGGCGACGTCGGGGCGGACCTGGTTGAACAAACGCGCGACCACGGTGGCGACGCCGTCGAAATGGCCGGGACGGTGCGCGCCTTCGAGGGTCTCGGTGACCTGCGGCACCCGCACCTGCACGGTGCGCTCGGCGCCGAAGGGATACATGGTCTCGACCGAAGGCAACCACAGCAGATCGCAACCGGACGTGCGCAGGCCTTCGGCATCGGCCTCGGGCGTGCGCGGGTAACGGCCGTAGTCTTCGTTCGGGCCGAACTGGGTCGGGTTGACGAACACGCTCGCCACCACCCGGTCGGCGCGCTCGCGCGCCAGGCGGATCAGCGAGTGGTGGCCGGCGTGCAGGTTGCCCATGGTCGGCACGAAGGCGACGCGTTGCCCGGCCAGGCGCCACGTTTCCAGGGTCGAGCGCAGCGCGCCCAGTTGATCGACAGTCAGCATGCGGTACTCGGTAGGACGGCGCGGACCGGGTCCGCGATGAAGGCAAGATCGGGGTGCGCGGCGGCGATTTCCAGCGCGCCGCGCAAATGCGGATGACCGCCGGACGGACCCGCCGCAAGGATCAGTCGTAAGAGTGCGCCGCGTCCGGGAAGGCGCCGCTGCGCACCGCGTCGGCGAAGGCCTGGAAGGCACCGGCGACCGAGCCGCCCTCGGCGAGGAAATCCTTGACGAACTTGGGCCGGCGATGGCCCGAGTTGACCCCGAGCAGATCGTGCAGCACCAACACCTGGCCGTCGCAATGCGGGCCGGCGCCGATGCCGACGGTCGGGATGGCGAGGTCGGCGGTGATCGCCGCGGCCAACCCGGTCGGCACGCATTCGAGCACCAGCAAGGTCGCCCCGGCCTCGGCCACGGCGCGCGCGTCGGCGCGCAGCCTGGCCGCGGTGGCGTCGTCGCGGCCCTGCAGCTTGTAACCGCCCAGGCGCAACACCGATTGCGGGGTCAGGCCGAGATGGGCGCAAACCGGGATCTCGCGCTCGACCAGGAAACGGATGACTTCGAGCTTATGGCCCGCGCCTTCCAGCTTGACCATCGCCGCGCCGGCCTGCAGCAGCCGCGTCGCCGCTTCGAGCGCGCGTTCGGGCGTAGCGTCGGACTGGAACGGCAGGTCGCTGATCAACAGCGCCTTGGACAAACCGCGCGCGACGCAGGCGGTGTGATAGGCCATGTCGGCGGTGGTGACCGGCAAGGTGCTGTTCTGGCCTTGCACGACCATGCCGAGCGAGTCGCCGACCAACACCAGCTCGATGCCGACCGCGTCCATGGTGCGGGCGAAACTGGCGTCGTAGGCGGTCAGCATGACCAGCTTGCGGCCGTCGCGCTTGGCGTCGGCGAGCATGGGCACGGTCCAGGCCTTGGCGGCCGGTCTGTCGGTGGGGGCCGATGTGTACATGGTGTGGGTTCGTCCGGGCGGTGGCGCGCGGACGCCGCTGGGGAGAGCGCAATAACTTAACAGGTTGCGCCGGGGCGCGACCGGCCATGCGCGCAACGCGGTCAGCCCGCCACGGCGCGGCAAGCCGGCCGCCTCATGCGCGCAGCGCGGCGGTCAATTATCGACCGTGTCGAGCCGGCGAATCACGCCGGCATCGATGCGCTGCAAGGCCTCGCGCGCCGGTCCGCGCCGCGGAATGACGGCGTCGGGCGCGATTTCGAGCAAAGGCACCAGGGCGAATGCGCGTTCGTGCAGATGCGGATGCGGCACGTGCAGGCCGGGCTCGTCGATCACCGCCTCGCCGTACAGCAGCAGGTCGAGGTCGAGCGTGCGCGGGCCCCAGCGGTCGCTGCCGTCGGCGCGGCGCGCGCGTCCGGCCTCGCGTTCGATCGCGAACATCGCCGCGAGCAGATGCTGCGCGCTCAAGCCGGTTTCGAGCATCGCCACGGCGTTGACGAAATCGGGTTGCTCGGTGACGCCCCAGGCCGGCGTGCGGTAGAGGCTGGACAGGCGCAACAACCGCGTCTGCGGCGCAATGTCGAGGGCGCGCGAGGCGGCGCGCAAAACCTCGGCGCTGTCGCCGAGGTTGCTGCCGAGGCCGACGAAAACGACCGTCGACGGGGCGGATGCGGTCCAGGTCATGCTCAGGCCATCGCAGATTCAAGGTCACCGGAAGCCGGTCGCAGCCGGGATCGTCTGATCGGTGCGGTCGTCGCACCGGGACGGCGGCGGGCCTGTCGTCGTCAGCGACGCAGGCCCGGGCCGATCACTCCGATGCGGTCGGCGCGTCGCGACGGCGGCGACGACGCTTGCGCGGGCCGCGTTCCTCGCCGCCCTCCTCGTCGTCCAGGGGCGGATTCGCCTCCTGGTAGGCGAGCAGTTCGCCCGGATGCAATTGCGCCTCGCGCCAGAATTCGACGTCGGCGGTGTGCTCGTCCGATGCGGCCATGCGCAGCGAGAGGAAATCGAAAGCGGCGCGGAAACGCGGATGCGACAGCAGCCGGAACACGCGCTTGCGCTGACGCTGCTGGAAACGCGACTGCAGCAGCCAGATCTCCTGCATCGGCAGCGAGAAACGGCGCGGCAGCGCGATCGTCGACAACTGATGCAAGGTGACGCGGTCGGCAGCGCGGCGCTGCGCTTCGGCGGTGTGCACGCCTTGCGCCTGCAGGCCCATCAGATCGCGGCAATACGCCGGCCACAGCAACAGCGCGAACAGGAACGCGGGCGAAACCGGCTCGTCGTTGGCGACGCGCGCGTCGGTGCCCTTCAGTCCTTCCAGCACCATCCGGCGCAGGGCGCCGCTGCGGTTGGACTTCAACGCCGCGGCGCTTTCCGGCAACAGCGCCGACAGCAATCCGAAACGCTCCAGGCCGAGGAAGCTCTCGACCGCGTGGCCCGACAAGAACAGCTTGAGGCATTCCTCGAACAACCGCGCCGGCGCGGCGTCGGCGAGCAACGGCGCCAGGTGCGGGATCGGCGCGGCGGTGGCCGCTTCGATCTCGAAGCCGAGCTTGGCCGCCAGGCGCACCGCGCGCAGCATCCGCACCGGGTCTTCGCGATAACGCGTTTCCGGATCGCCGATCAGGCGCATCAGGCGGTTCTGCACGTCCTCGAAGCCGCCGACGTAGTCGCGCACCGAGAAATCCTCGACCGCGTAATACAGGGCATTGGCGGTGAAGTCGCGGCGGACCGCGTCGTCCTCGATGCTGCCGTAGACGTTGTCGCGGACCAGGCGGCCACCGGTGTCGGTCTCGCGGTCGCCGCTGCCGTCGTCGATGTTGGCGCGGAAAGTCGCGACCTCGATGATCTCGCGGCCGTAGACCACGTGCGCCAGGCGGAACCTGCGGCCGATCAGGCGGCAGTTGCGGAACAGGCCCTTGACCTGCTCCGGCGTGGCGTCGGTGGCGACGTCGAAGTCCTTGGGGTGACCGCCGACCAGGATGTCGCGCACGGCACCGCCGACCAGGAAGGCGCCGAAGCCGCTGTCGCGCAGCCGATACAGCACGCGAAGCGCGTTCGGACTGATCTCCTTGCGCGAGACATTGTGCTGGTCGCGCGGGATCACGCGCAGCGAGGTATGGAATGAAGAGTTGTCGGCTTGCATCGAGCGGGCGTGCCGCCTTATAGGTTCGTAAGGTTCAACCGTTGCCCGTGGCAACGGCGGCGCATATACTAGCAGGCCGCATCGGGTTGAGAGTCCGTGCGGTCTGCCAGGAACCCGTTCCCGGCCGAGTTTCAACCTGCTCCCTTCGTCTAGAGGCCTAGGACGTGGCCCTCTCAAGGCTAAAACACGGGTTCGAATCCCGTAGGGAGCGCCAATACGCGACCAGGTCGCCAGAAGCCCGCGCAGCGATGCGCGGGCTTTTTCTTGGCGCCAGCCGCGTTACGGGGCCGGGCGGACGCGCGATTTGCGCCAACGGCCCAGTCCCGCCTTGGGTCGTCGCGGCGCGAATGGCTACACTATCGCTGCCCGGCCTGTTCGCCCCGGACCATAGCTCAGGATTCCCGCCATGCCCTTCGTCGTCACCGAGAACTGCATCAAGTGCAAGTACACCGACTGCGTCGAGGTGTGCCCGGTCGACTGCTTCCACGAAGGCCCGAATTTCCTGGTGATCGACCCGGACGAGTGCATCGACTGCACCCTGTGCGAGCCGGAATGCCCGATCAACGCGATCTATCCCGAGGACGACGTGCCGGCCGGCCAGGAGTCTTTCGTCGCGCTCAACGCCGAACTGTCCAAGTCCTGGCCGGTGATCACCACCCGCAAGGACGGCCCGCCCGACGCCAAGGACTGGGAAAACAAGCCCGGCAAGCTCGACCTGCTCGAGCGTTGAGCCTCGCCGGCGCGGCGTCGGCCGCGCTCGTCCGAACCGCCTCGTAGAGCCTCGGCGGGCTTCGCCCCGCCTTCCGCAACGACCCGGCTGGCCGATGCGGCTTGGCCGCTCGGCCTGTCTCTGCCCTGACCGCCCGGACTTTGCCGGGATGACTGCCGGCACCGCCCCGCCCGAGCCCGCCCCGGCCCGCGCCATGGCCGCCTGGCATTCATCGGCCCGCACCTAGACTCGGCCGGTCACGGACCGAATGAAACGACGCCATGCCGCATGCCCGTTTGCGCCTGAATCTGCTCCTCGCGCTTTGCGCCGCACCGATCCTCGCCGGCGCACAGCCGCGCACGCTCGCCCTCTCCCAGCTCGATCTGTCCAAGCTCGACTTGTCCCAGTTGGATCTCTCGCGCCTGGACCCGGCCGCGATCGCCGCCGGCGCCAGCGACACCCTGATGCGCGCGCCCGACGGTTCGATCGACGACTTGTTCCAGGCCCTGCACCAGGCCTCGCGCCATCCGCGCGATGCGGCGACGCTGTGCGCCTTGTTCGATCCGGCCGCCGACCGCAGCCCGCAGGCGCTCGCTGCCGCGGCGCAGAACCTCGGCGACGCCAGCCGCCAGGGTTTCGCCAACGCCCTGCTCGGCATCGCCGCGAACGGCCTGCAGAACCCGCGCCAGCCTTACGACGCCGGTGCGGCGAAACAAACGCTGAAATCCGCCGGCACCACCGCGATGCTGCTGCACGACGGCTTCATGGGCGCGCTCAATGCCGACGCCGGCGAACCGGGCGGACGCGAGGCGCGCTGCCAGGCGTTCGGCTGGCTGCTGGATGCGCTCAAGGACATGCCGCGCGCGCAGCGCGCCTCGGCGATGCGCCTGATGTTGAACGAGGGCCTGACCCGCTGGTCGCCGCCACGCTGAGTACGCTCGGCACGCTGGCTTCATAACGAAAACGGGCGCCATCGGCGCCCGTTTCGCAAGCAGGACTGCGGCGTTGGATCAACGGCCGCCGAGCGCTGCCTTGAGGTTGGCGATCAGCTTGGCCGGGGCTTCGCCGGTCGCCGGCAGACCGCGCGGGTCGACCGCCGAGACGTAGGCGCCGGCTTCGACCGCACTGATGCGGACCAGGAAGTTGCTGCCTTCGTAGTTCACGTCGTAGGCGCCGAGCAACTGCGCACGGCTGGCGATGTTGAGGCCTTCGACCTTGCCGAGCGCGTCGCCGACCTGGTTGAACACCGCGTCGCGGTTGCCGCTGACGGTGAAACCGTTGGCCGACGAGGCCGGGGTGCCGGCGGCGGCCTGGGTCGGACGCGACGCGGCCAGACCCGAGGCGGTCACCGAACCGCCCGGCACAGCCATGGCGCCGTCGGTACGCGGCTGGTCGAGGTCCGGCGGCACTTCCAGCGGACGGTTCTCAGGCGTTTCGGCGTAGAGCTTGTTGCCCTTGCGGAACCAGCTGCAGCCCGACGTGGCGACCATCGCCAGCAACAGACCGGCGACAACCGCGCGGGACAGAGAAACATTGGAACGCATGAGCATCTCCTACAGGGATTCAGGCCGCAAGGGTGTCGCGGCAGACGTGTTCGAGTTCGACGACGAGACCGGCGGTGCGCCGGGCGGCATCCTGATGGACGGCCGAGAGCGACTGCAGGGGCAGGCGCAGACCATGGCCGATGCCCTGGGCGCTGAGCAAGGCCTTGACCGGAATCGGGTTCGGTTCCAGGGCGAGGAAATCGTAGGCCGGGCGCAGGCGCGCGTCCCAGGCCTCGGCTTCGGCGCCGCGACCGGCACGGGCCAGGTCGGCGAGACGGCGGAATGCCGCCGGCAGCACATTGGAACCGACCGAAATGATGCCGTCGGCGCCGGCAAGCATGGCCCGGCAGGCGGTCGGGTCGTCGCCGCTGAGCACGGCGAAGCCGTCGCTCTTGAGCGCCAGCAAGGCCTGCATCCGCTGCGGGTCGGACACCGCTTCCTTGATGCCGACGATGCGCGGATGGCCGGCCAGCTCGGCCACGGTCTCCGGCAGCAGGTCGCCGCCGGTGCGGCCGGGCACGTTGTAGAGCACCACCGGCAAGGCGCCGTCGTCGGCGATCGCACGGAAATGCGCGACCAGGCCGGCCTGGGTCGGACGCACGTAGGGCGGGGTCACGACCAGCGCCGCGTCGGCGCCGAGGGCGGCCACGTGGCGGGTCAGTTCGATGGTTTTGGCGGTATTGGACAAGCCGGTGCCGGCCAGGACAGGAATGCGGCCGGCGACGAACTCGACCGCGGCGCGCAGCACGGCGTCGTATTCGGCGTCGTAGAGCGCGGCGGCCTCGCCGGTCGAGCCGGCGACGACGACGGCCTGGGTGCCGCCTTCCAGCTGCATCGCCAGCAGTTTGTGCCAGGCGTCCAGGTCGATTTCGCCGGACGCGGTGAAAGGCGTCGCCAGCGCGGTGATGCTGCCGGAAAGTCGCAAGTGAAGACCTACTAAGTGGAGTTCGCGTCCGTAGCCGTGCTGCGGAGCGGTCGGGGGCCATTATTCCAGCGGGCGGGCCGGTGCGGAAACGTGCGCCGGTGCAGCCACGCACGGGACGATGTTACTTGCGGCCCGAAAGCGCGGGCAAGTATGCTCCCTTCAGCCGCAGCCCGTCCGCGGGCCGCCGTTCATATCCGAGCATCACGCTCCCCTTGCAGGCGCCGCCTTGACCGATTCCGCTTCCCGGCCGTCGCCGAACGAAAACCACCTCCTGATCAACGCCTATACGACGCATCCGGAGTCGCCGCTGTTGTCGGTGACGCGCCGGATCGCCGATTCGGGCTGCAATCTCGTCGATGCGCGCCTGTCCACGGTGGGCCGCGACGTCTCGGTGACCGCGCTGGCGGTCGGCTCCTGGGACTCGGTCGCCAAGCTCGAGGCCATGCTGACGCGCCTGGAGCGCGAGGAGGGCCTGAAGCTGGTCTGGTACCGCACCGGCGCCAAGCAGGTGCAGTCCAACCTGCTGCCCTACATCGTCGAGGTGGTGGCCGCCGACAAGCCGGGCATCCTGTTCCAGCTCGCCGACTTCTTCGACCGCCAGGGCATCACCATCGAAAGCCTGCATTGCTCGCGCTACCGCGCGATGCAGACCGGCGCCGACATGTTCTCGGCGCAGATCACCATCGGCGTGCCCTCGAGCATGCACATCGCCGCCCTGCGCGACGATTTCCTCGAGTTCTGCGACCATCTGAACCTAGACGCCATCATGGACCCGATGAAGTTCTGATCATGCTCGATACCGGCGACCACGCTTACGGCAAGAAAACCCCCGACCTCGCCCTGGCCCTGTCCGGCGGCGAGACGGTCAAGCTCAAGGACTATGCCGGCCAATGGCTGGTGTTGTACTTCTATCCGAAGGACAGCACCCCGGGCTGCACCACCGAAGGCCTGGATTTCAACGCCCTGCTGCCCAAGTTCAAGAAGCTCGGCGCGACCGTGCTCGGGGTGTCGCGCGACTCGATCAAATCGCACCAGAATTTCTGCGCCAAGCAGGGCTTCAAGTTCGAGCTGGTCAGCGACGCCGACGAATCGGTGTGCAACGCCTTCGGCGTGATCAAGGAAAAGAACCTGTACGGCCGCAAGTACATGGGCATCGAACGCAGCACCTTCCTGATCGACCCCAAGGGCGTCATCGCCCAGTCATGGCGACCGGTGAAAGTCGCTGGCCATGCCCAGGCCGTACTCGACGCACTCAAGGAACACGCCGCCCAGTGAGGCCCCTCGTTTCCACGCTCGCACGCTGTCCCGCCCCGCGGGTCACGGCGGCGCGGCCGTGCGCGCGCGCCGCCCGCGCGCGTTCGCCGCACTTGTGCGACCCACGCCCCGCCCCGGCGCGGGCCGCTGGCGGACACTCGCCTCAGCGCCTTCGCGAGCCTTGCCACCCCGTTCCGCCGTCGCAACGAAACGCACCACCCATCATCTCCGACGAGACTTCCGAATGACCAGAAGCAAGCGGATCTATGTGCTCGACACGAACGTGCTCATGCACGACCCGACCGCGCTGTTCAAGTTCCAGGAACACGATGTCTACCTGCCGATGCAAGTCATCGAGGAGTTGGACAACGGCAAGAAAGGCACCTCCGAAGCCAGCCGCAACGCGCGCCAGGTCAGCCGCTTCCTCAACGAATTGATCCAGGCCGAAGGCACCGACAAGATCAGCAGCGGCATCACCCTCAACCGCCCGCAGGGGCTGCAACTGCGCGGCGCGCAGAGCATCGGCAAGCTGCGCTTCCAGACCGGCTCGTTCGACGCCGGCAAGCGCTTCAGCGCGGTGATCCCGGACAACCAGATCCTCGGCGCGATCCTCGCCCTGCAGGAGCAGGAACCCGGCGTGCCGGTGGTGTTCGTGTCCAAGGACATCAACCTGCGCATCAAGGCCTCGATCGCCGGCATCGTGTCGGAGGACTACGAGAACGACCGCGCACTCGACGATTTCAGCCTGCTCTACACCGGCGCGACCGCGCTGCCGGACGACTTCTGGCAGCGCCACGGCAAGGACCTCAAGTCCTGGACCGAGAAAGGCCGCACCTACTACGAAATCAGCCGCACCGAGAACGACGACTGGTACCCGAACCAATTCCTGTACCTGCCCGGCGACGACGAGTCCGAACTCAAGGTCACCAAGGTCGGCGAAGACCGCGTGCAGTTGCAGATCGTCGACGACTTCCGTCATAACCAGCATGCGGTCTGGGGCATCATCGCGCGCAATCGCGAACAGAACTTCGCCCTCAACGCGCTGATGGACCCGGAGATCGACTTCGTCACCCTGCTCGGCACCGCCGGCACCGGCAAGACCCTGCTCGCCCTCGCCGCCGGCCTGGCGCAGACCATGGACCAGCAGCGCTACCGCGAAATCATCATGACCCGCGCCACCGTCAGCGTCGGTGAGGACATCGGCTTCCTGCCCGGCACCGAAGAGGAAAAGATGACGCCGTGGATGGGCGCGTTGACCGACAACCTGGAAGTGCTGACCCACAACCAGGAAGGCGGCGCCTGGGGCCGCGCGGCGACCAACGACCTGCTCGCCTCGCGCATCAAGATCCGCTCGATGAACTTCATGCGCGGCCGCACCTTCCTGAGCCGCTGGCTGATCCTCGACGAAGCGCAGAACCTGACCCCGAAGCAGATGAAGACCCTGATCACCCGTGCCGGCCCCGGCACCAAGATCGTCTGCCTGGGCAACGTCGAACAGATCGACACCCCGTACCTGACCGAAACCACCTCGGGCCTGACCTACGCGGTCGACCGCTTCAAGGGCTGGGCTCACAGCGCGCACGTGACCCTGCGCCGCGGCGAGCGTTCGAGGTTGGCGGATTACGCTTCCGAAGTGCTCTAAGGCGGTTGCGATACCGATGAACGGATGCCGCGCGATGCGAATCGCGCGGCATTTCGGTTTGTGGCGGCTCGGTTTGTGGCGGCATCGGTCGTGCGTGCTCGAACCGCACATGGTTGCGTATCTGCCCCTGTAGGAGCGACGTGAGTCGCGACCGCGACGCTTCAATTTCGCGACGCCTCCGGCTGGAACCCAGGGTAGGAGCGGCGCAAGCCGCGACCGCACTGTGACGGTCTTGCGGCGTATCGCTGTCGCAAGATCCAGATCCAGATCCAGATCAAACGCCAAAAGCTTCCGCCACTAAAGCGGCGGGTTACTTTCTTTTGTCATAAGCAACAAAAGAAAGGTAACCAAAGAAGTTGCTTTTCTTTGAATCACAAGCCCGCACGAGCGATGCCGACGCAGGGATTTTTCATACGGGACATCCCTGTCCCGATGAAAAACGGCGTGCATCCCTGCGCGCCGCCCTCCGGGTCTTCTGTTGCCTTCGCGAGTGTTTTACGACGCACAGCAACAGCAACAGCAACAGCAATCCTGCAACCACGACGGTACAAAGGGTAGGAGCGGCGCGAGCCGCGACCGCGAATCTGCGGCTGCCGGCACCAGTGATCGTGGTTGCGCGGTCGCGGCTTGCGCCGCTCCTACCCTAAGAGCAAAACACGCGTTGCCGTTGCCGTTGCCGTTGCCGTAAAGAGCTTGGCGCAGTTTCGATCTAGCGATGCGATCATAGACCCGGAGGGCGGCGCACAGGACGTGCGCCGTTTTTCGATAGGACAAGGACGTCCTATCGAAAAATCCCGGCGCTAGCTACGCACTCGTGGCCTGTCCCCTTGCAAGGAGAGCCCTTTTCTTTGGTTACCTTTCTTTTGGGCTTAGCAAAAGAAAGTAACCCGGCCGCGTCAGCGGACGGAAGCTCTGCACTTGCTTATGGCTTCTTGAGAAGCAAGATCAGGATCAAACGCCCAAAGCTTCCGCCACTAAAGCGGCGGGTAACTTTCTTTTGTCTAAAGCAACAAAAGAAAGTCACCAAAGAAAAATGCTTTCGCTTTGAATCACAGGCCCGCACGCGCGGTGCATACGCGGGGATTTTTCATACGGGACATCCTTGTCCCGATGAAAAACGGCCTGCATCCATGCAGGCCGCCCTCCGGGTCTTCTTCTGCCTTCGTGAGTACGGGGCGGCGCACAGCAACAGCAACAGCAACAGAAAAAGGCGGAAGCAGAAGCAGAGACAAAGGCAGAGTCGGCCGCCCCCGCCCCCCAACCGCCTCAACGCCCCAATGCGGCATCCCCTCCAGTTGGGTACGCTTAGCCCATGACCGCCCCGCTCCCCGCCAACACCCCTTCGCACCCCAGCGCCCTCACCATCGCCGGCTCCGACTCCGGCGGCGGCGCCGGCATCCAGGCCGATCTCAAGACCTTCGCCGCGCATCGCGTGCACGGGCTCAGCGCGCTCGCTGCGTTGACCGCCCAGCACACTCGCGGGGTCACCGCGGTGCATGTGCCGGACACCGACTTCCTGCGCGCGCAGATCGATGCCTGTTTCGACGATTTCGACGTGCGCGCGGTCAAGCTCGGCATGCTCGCCAACGCCGACGTCATCCTTGCGGTCGCCGATGCGCTCGAACACTACCGGCCCGAGTACGTGGTGCTCGATCCGGTCATGGTCGCGACCTCCGGGGCGCGCCTGCTCGAGGCGTCGGCCCTCGACGCCATGCGCACACGGCTGCTGCCCTTGGCCAGCCTGGTCACGCCGAACCTGCCGGAAGCGGAACTGCTGCTCGGCACCGCCATCGACGATCTCGACGGCATGCGCGCCGCCCTCGACGGTCTGTCCGCGCTCGGTGCGCGTGCGGTGCTGCTCAAGGGCGGGCATTTGCCCGGGCAGGGCGATGTCGTCGATTTGTTCGTCGACGGCATGCAGGTGCGCGAGATCGCGCATGCGCGCTTGCAAGTCGATGCCCATGGCACCGGCTGCACTCTGGCTTCGGCGGTCGCTGCGAATCTCTGCCTCGGGCGCTCGCTCGAAGACGCCTGCGTGGCCGCGGCCGATTATGTGCACGCCGCGCTGCGCCTGGGCTATCGCCCGGGCCGCAGCGAAGTGTTGGTGCTCGATCACTTCGGCGCAGCGCCGCATGACTGATCGCCACGAGCCCTCCGGTCTGCCGCTGCGCGCCGCGGACGGCCACCGCTGGAATCTGTACGCACGCGTCCCGGCCGAACCGACCGCGAGCCTGTTGTGGCTGCCCGCGCTCGGCGTCGCCGCGCGCCATTACCTGCCCTTCGCCGATGCCCTGGCGGCGCGCGGCATCGCCGTGTACGTGCACGAGTGGCGCGGCAACGGCAGCAGCAGCGTGCGCGCGAGCCGCGACAGCGATTGGGGCTATCGCGAGCTGTTGCTCGACGATCTGCCGGTCAGCGATGCCGCGGTCGCCGCGGCCCTGCCCCAGTTGCCGCGCATCATCGGCGGCCACAGCCTGGGCGGTCAGCTCGCCTGCATGCGCCTGGGCCTGGCTGCGTCACGCAACGAGCCGGCGCTGCCGACATCGCTGTGGCTGGTCGCCAGCGGCGCGCCATATTGGCGCACCCTCCCGATGCCGCAGCGGATCGCGATGCCGCCGATCTATCGCTTCCTGCCCTGGCTCGCCCACGTCAACGGTACCCTGCCCGGCCGCCGCATCGGTTTCGGCGGCAACGAGGCGCGCAGCCTGATCCGCGATTGGGGCCGCACCGCGCTGAGCGGGCGTTATGCCGCTGCCGGTATCGATGCCGACGTCGAAGCCGGCATGGCCCAGGTCGCGGTCGATGCGCGCGCGGTCTCGATGGACGGCGATTGGCTGGTGCCGCCAGGCTCGGTGCGCTATCTGTTGTCGAAGCTGCCGCGTGCGCACAGCGAAAGCCTGTTGTTGGGGACGCGCGATCTCGGCACCCGCGCCGATCATTTTTCCTGGATGAAGCAGCCCGAGGCGGTAGTCAAGGCGCTGTTGCGCCGATAAGCCATGCTTTGGGACAGGAGCCGCGTCCCACAGGGATTTCCTCCGGTCACGAGCCGCGACCACGCCAATAAAGCGCCGTTGCCGGTGTGGTGCCGCCGTTGATGCGGTATCGCAATCGCGGCTCGCGCCGCTCCTACTCCAAAAGCGGTTTGCCTCGCGCGGCGATTTACGCCGAACCGCCGAAGTTTTACGGCGAATTTACGCAGTGACGGCGGTCGCGAAATAGCGGCTTTACGCCCCCGGTTCCGAGAATGGCGATGTGGCCAGACAGGCCTCTCGCACCCGGAATCCACTATGTCGTCGCACCACCTCTTTCGCAGCCGCGAAGCCGCCGTCCCGCTGATCCTGGCCGCCTGCGCCGGCATCGGCCTGCTTGCGCTCGGCACCCAGGCCCAGGCCGCCGAGCAGGACGCCGTCCAGTTCAGCGGCTCGGCCGCGCTCACCAGCGACTACGTCTGGCGCGGCAGCTCCCAGACCCAAAGCGATCCGGCCGTGCAGGTCGGCTTCAAGGCAGCGGCGGCCAACGGTTTTTACGGCTCGGTATGGGGCTCGAACGTCGAGTTCGCCCCGCAGACGCATGCCAGCAGCGAATTCGATTTCACCGTCGGCTGGGCCGGCCAGGTCGCCGAACACTGGGCGCTGGACGTCAATGTCCTGCACTACCGCTATCCGTCGACGACCAGCGACCTCAACTGGACCGAACTCAACGGCACCGCGACCTACCGCGACAACTATTGGCTGTCGCTGGGGTATTCGAACGAAGCGCTCGGCACCCAGAAGCGCGGCCTGTATTCGCAGATCGGCGCGCGCTTCCCGGTCAACGACGCGCTGCGCTTCGAAGCCGCCGCCGGCCATTATTTTCTCGACGACGTCTACGACCGCAGCTACAGCCACGCCCAACTCAGCGCGATCTGGGCGGTTAAAGCCCTTGCTTCCAAAGCGAATGTCGAGCTGCGCCTGACCGCGCACGCCACCGATCGCAACGCCGAACGCATCTTCGGCGACTCGCTGGCCGGCTCGCGGATCGAAGCGGCCGTGCAAGCGTCCTTCTGACAGGAGTAACCCCTCATGCCCGGCTGGCTTTCCATGTTGTGCGCGGTTTCGGTCCTGGTGGCCGGCGCCTATCTGCTCTACGTCGTGCTGCGTCCGGAAGACTTCTAGTCCGCGCAGCCGCAATGCGGACCAGGACCGGCCCGCATCACCCTATCCCTGAAGGCGCCGGACGCGCCACCACGGACCCATCACCGCACGGTGTTTCACCATGATCGAAATCTTTCTCGTATTCGCGCTGGCGATCGGCCTGGGATGGCCGCTCGGCCAGTACCTGGCGCGGGTCATGCGCGGCGATCGCTCCCGCCTGGACGCATTGTTCGGGCCACTGGAACGCACGATCTATCGCCTGATCGGCGTCGACGCCGCACGCGGCATGAGCTGGCGCGGCTACGCGCTGGCGTTCGCCTTGAGCAACCTCGTGCTGGCCGTGCTGGTCTGGGCGTTGTTCATGACCCAGGCCTGGCTGCCGCTGAATCCCGACGCCGTGCCGAACCTGCGCTGGGACACCGCGCTGCACACCATGGTGTCCTTCCTCACCAACACCAACCAGCAGCATTACTCCGGCCAGGCGCAGCTGAGCTATCTCTCGCAGATGGTCGGCATCGTCGGCCTGCAGGTGGTCACGCCGATGATGGGCCTGGCGATCGTGGTCGCGACTTTGCGCGGCTTGTTCGGCGGACGCCAGGCGATGGGCGCGCAAGGCGCGGTGCCGGCCGAAGGCGCGCCGCGCGACCTCGGCAACTATTGGGTCGACGTAACCCGCGCCACCCTGCGCTTCATGCTGCCGCTATGCTTGGTGTGGGCGGTGCTGCTGACTTCGCAGGGCGTGCCTTCGACCTTACAAGGCGCGGTCGGCGTCGCGCCGCTCGACCAAAGCGCCGGGCTGAAAGATCAGAAGATACCTGTCGGGCCAGTCGCTTCCATGGTCGCGGCCAAGCAGCTCGGCACCAACGGCGGTGGCTGGTACGGCCCGAACAGCGCGGTGCCGCTGGAGAACCCGACCCCGTTCGCCAACCTGCTGGAAACCCTGGCGCTGATCCTGATCCCGGTCGCGGTGACTTTCATGATCGGCCCCTTCACCGGCCGCCGGCGCCTCACCGCCCTGGTGTTCGGCAGCATGCTGCTGATGTCGGTGATCTCCACCGGCCTGACCGTCGGTTCGGAAGCTTATTCGTCGAGCAGCACCGACGTGGCCCTGATGGAAGGCAAGGAAACCCGTTTCGGCGCCAGCGATTCGGCGCTGTGGACCGCGCTGACCACGCAAAGCAGCAACGGCTCGGTCAACGCCATGCACGACTCGCTGGCACCGCTGACCGGCGCGATGGCGATGGTCAACATGTTGATCAATGCGATCTGGGGCGGCATCGGCTGCGGCTTGCAGCAGTTCCTGGTCTATCTGTTGCTGTCGGTGTTCCTCGCCGGGCTGATGACCGGACGCACGCCGGAACTGTTCGGCCGCAAGATCGAAGCGCCGGAAGTGCGCTTGCTGGCCCTGCTGATCCTGCTGCAACCCCTGGTCGTACTGGGCTTCAGCGCGGCCGCCCTGGCGCTGCCGTCGATCACCGGCAACTCCAACCCGGGCTTCCACGGCATCAGCCAGGTGTTCTACGAGTACACCTCGGCCTACGCCAACAACGGCTCCGGCTTCGAGGGCCTCGGCGATGCGACCTATTGGTGGAACCTGAGCTGCGCCGCCGTGCTCGCCCTCGGCCGCTACCCGGCGCTGATCATTCCGCTCGCGGTCGCCGGCCTGCTGGCGCGCAAACGCGTCGCGCCGGAAAGCGCCGGCACCTTGCACGCCGAAACTCCGACCTTCGCCCTGACCCTGATCGCGGTGATCGCGATCCTGACCGTCCTGCAATTCATGCCCGCGCTGGTGCTCGGCCCCATCGCCGATCACCTGACGCTGTCTGCGAGCGCCGCTCCGGCGCTGAGCAGCCCCGTTCTCTGAGGTAAGCCATCGTGACCGAACAAACCCATCTCGGAGTGCAGCGCCGCAAATCCGCGGTCGCCGGCCTCGATGCCGCCGGCGTGCGCGCGGCCGTGCTCGAATCCTTCCTCAAACTGTCGCCGCGGCACGCCGTGCGCAGCCCGATCATGGCCGTGGTGCTGCTCGGCACGGTCCTGTCGGGGCTGATCACGATCTTCGTCCCCGGTCACCTCGGCTTCGGCGCCGCGGTCACCGTCATCCTGCTGGTGACGGTGCTGTTCGCCAACTTCGCCGAAGCCGTGGCCGAAGCGCGCGGCCGCGGCCAAGCGGCGTCCTTGCGGGCGGCGCGGCGCGACTTGGTCGCGCGCAAGCTCGACACCGTCGGCAAGAACGAAACCCGGGTGCCGGCGTCGAGCCTGAAGCCCGGCGACCGCGTCATCGTCTCGGCCAACGAACTGATCCCGGCCGACGGCGAAATCGTGCGCGGCCTGGCGACGATCAACGAGTCGGCGGTGACCGGCGAATCCGCGCCGGTGCTGCGCGAGGCCGGCACCGACCGTTCCGGCGTGATCGGCGGCACCAAGGTGCTGTCGGACGAGATCGTGATCGAAGTCAGCGCCGAGCCCGGCCACAGCTTCCTCGACCGCATGATCGCCCTGGTCGAAGGCGCCAACCGGCAGAAGACGCCGAACGAGATCGCCCTGACCATGCTGCTCGCGGCGATGACCCTGACCTTTTTGATCGTGGTCGCGACCCTGCCGTTCTTCGCCGGCTTCGTCGGCGCCAAGCTCGACCCGCTGTTGCTGATCGCCCTGTTGGTCTGCCTGATCCCGACCACCATCGGCGGCCTGTTGCCGGCGATCGGCATCGCCGGCATGAACCGCGCGCTATCGGCGAACGTGCTGGCGAAGTCCGGCAAGGCGGTCGAAGTGGCCGGCGACGTCGACGTGCTGCTGCTCGACAAAACCGGCACCATCACTCACGGCGACCGCCAGGCGACCGCATTCCATCCGCTCGCCGGCATCGATCATGCGCAGTTGCGCGATGCCGCCCTGCTGTCCTCGCTGGCCGACCCGACGCCGGAAGGCAAATCCATCGTGCGCCTGGCGCGCGAGCTGCACAGTACCGTGGCCGAGCCCGAGCGCGCCGACTACATCCAGTTCACCGCGCAGACGCGTATGTCCGGTGTGGATCTGCCGGCCGAAGCCGCCGGCGGCGCGCGCTCGATCCGCAAGGGCGCGGGCGATGCGATCTCCCAGTACGTACGATCGCTCGGCGGCGAGGCGACCAGCGAACTCGTCGCGCGCGTCGAACAAGTGGCGCGCGGCGGCGCCACCCCGCTGGTGGTGTCCGAAGGCCGCCACGTGCTCGGTGTGGTCGAACTGTCCGACGTGGTCAAGCACGGCGTCAAAGAACGCTTCGCCCGCCTGCGCGCCATGGGCGTACGGACGATCATGATCACCGGCGACAACCCACTCACCGCCGCCGCGATCGCGGCCGAGGCCGGCGTCGACGACTACATCGCCGAGGCCCGCCCGGAAGATAAGCTCGCCCGCATCCGCGCCGAGCAGGCCGGCGGGCGTCTGGTGGCGATGGTCGGCGACGGCACCAACGATGCACCGGCGCTGGCCCAGGCCGACGTCGGCTTGGCGATGAACTCCGGCACCCAGGCGGCGAAGGAAGCCGGCAACATGGTCGACCTGGATTCCGACCCGGCCAAGCTGCTGGCGGTGGTCGAAGTCGGCAAGCAACAGCTGATCACCCGCGGCGCGCTGACCACGTTCTCGCTCGCCAACGACGTCTCCAAGTACTTCGCGATCCTGCCGGCCTTGTTCGCCGCGGCGATTCCGCAGATGGCCGCGCTCAACGTCATGCGCCTGTCGAGCCCGAGCAACGCCGTGCTGGCGGCCCTGATCTTCAACGCCATCATCATCCCCGCGCTGATCCCGCTGGCCCTCGCCGGCGTGCGCTTCAAACCGGCCACCGCCGTCGCCCTGCTGCGCCGGAACATGCTGATCTACGGCCTCGGCGGCGTGCTGCTGCCGTTCGTCGCGATCAAGCTGATCGACATGGCGCTGGTGGCGATCTTCTGAGCCGCCTTGCACTCAAGGCCCCTCTCCCGCCCGCGGGAGAGGGGTTGGGGTGAGGGCCGCACATCTCGCGCCTCACCGACCACCACAGGACACCGACATGAACACCCATACCAGTCAAACCGCCCACATCGACGACCGCATCCCGCTGCGCGCCCCGCTGCTGTTCGCCGCCGTCGCCTTGCTCGGCTTCGGCCTGCTTTATTCGCTCACCGCCACCGCATTGGGGCGCCTGGCGTTTCCGTGGCAGGCCACCGGCAGCGTGATAGAACGCGACGGCCATGCGGTCGGCTCGCAGCTGATCGCGCAACCCTTCGCCGATGCCGGCTATTTCCAGGCCCGGCCGTCGGCCGCCAATTACGACCCCATGGCCGCGGCCGGCAGCAACATGGCGCGTACCAACCCCGACCTGCGCAAGCGCATCGCCGAGACCACCGCCGCGGTGGCCGAGCGCGAAGGCATCGCGCTGACGCAGGTACCGGCCGAACTGGCGACCCAATCCGGCGGCGGCCTCGATCCGCATATTTCCCCGCGCGCGGCGCAGATCCAAGCCGCCCGCGTGGCCCGCGTACGCGGCCTCGACAGCGCACAAGTCGAACAATTGATCGCGGCCCATACCGAAGCCCCGCAGTTCGGTGTGCTCGGCGAGCCGCGGGTGAACGTGTTGAAGCTCAATCTGGCCTTGGATGCGGCGCGCTGAGGCGGTTGTGGGGTTGAGGCGGTGTTCGCGGCGAGACCGGAACGGCGCTGTCGCGGCTTACGCCGCTCCTACCCAAGCACCGCGTTGCCTTTGCCTTTGCCTTTGCCTTTGCCTTTGCCGTGAAAGCTTGGCGCAGTACCGAACTCGCGAGAACAGTGGAGACCCGGAGGGCGCCGCACAGGACGTGCGGCGTTTTCCGATAAGACAGGGACGTCTTATCGGAAAATCCCGGCGCAAGCTGCGTACTCGCAGGGGAGCTTCGTCAAGGAAAGCCCTTTTCTTTGGTTACCTTTCTTTTGGGCTTAGCAAAAGAAAGTAACCCGGCCGCGTTAGCGGACGGAAGCTCTGCTCTTGCTGTGGCATCTCGAGAAGCAAGGTCAAACGCCAAGAGCTTCCGCCACTAAAGCGGCGGGTTACTTTCTTTTGTCTAAAGCAACAAAAGAAAGGTAACCAAAGAAAAATGCTTTTCTTTGAATCACAGGCCCGCACGAGCGGTGCATACGCGGGGCTTTTTCATACGGGACATCCTTGTCCCGATGAAAAACGGCCCGCATCCATGCGTGCCGCCCTCCGGGTCTGGATTTGCATCGCGAGATCGAAGCTGCGCACAGCAACAGCAACAGCAACAGCAACAGCAAGACTAGAGCCGAAGTAAAAAATCCGAGCGAACTGCCGGGCACCAGGCATCCCACAGAAACGACACGCCCACAACCCCAAACCACCACCCCATCACTACACCTCCCTCACCCACCCAGCGCACAATCCCCCTCATGACCGACCCGCGCAGCGCCCAAGCCGATGCCCTCATGGGCGAACTGCAACGCCAGGGCGCCGGGCGGCTGACGATCTTCCTCGGCGCCGCGCCCGGGGTCGGCAAGACCTACGCCATGCTCGGGCGGGCTCGCGAGTTGCAACGCCGCGGGATCGATGTGGTCGTCGCCATCGTCGAAACCCACGGACGCGCCGAGACCGGCGCGCTGGTCGAAGGGCTCGACGTGTTGCCGCGCAAGCGCCTGGACTATCAGGGGCGCAGGCTCGATGAGATGGACCTCGACGCCGTGCTCGCGCGCAAGCCCGCGGTCGCGCTGGTCGACGAGCTCGCCCACCGCAATGCCCCGGGCAGTCGCCACGAGCGGCGCTGGCAGGACGTTCTGGAACTGCTCGATGCCGGCATCGACGTCTACACGACGATCAACATCCAGCACCTGGAAAGTCTCAACGACGTCATTCACCGCATCACTGGCGTGCGCGTCAGCGAGACCGTCCCGGATGCGCTGTTCGACCGCCTGCGCGACATCGTTCTGGTCGACCTGCCGCCGCGCGAGCTGATCGAGCGTCTGCAGCAGGGCAAGGTGTATGTGCCCGAGCAGGCCGCGCACGCCTTGCAGGCGTTCTTCTCGCCGTCGAACCTGACCGCCTTGCGCGAACTGGCGATGCAGACCGCCGCCGACCGCGTCGACAGCGATCTGCGCGAGGCCCAGACCGCGCGCGGCCTGCCCGGGGTGCCGTTGCGGCGGGCGGTGATGGTGGCGATCGACGGCCTCGGCCAGTCGGAATATCTGGTGCGTGTCGCGCGGCGCCTCGCCGAACGACGCGACGCCCCGTGGCTGGTCGTGACAGTGCAGACCGGCGCTTCGCCCGACGAGGCGCGCCAGTCCGAACTCGACCGCGCCTTCGCGCTGGCCCGGCGGCTCGGCGGCGACACCGCGGTGCTGCATGGCAACAGCATCGTCGACGCCCTGCTTGACCACGGCGAACGCGCCGGCGTGTCGACCATCGTGCTCGGCCGCACCCGCGAGCGCCCGCTCGCGCGCATGGTCAACCGCACCCTGACCCAGCAACTGATCCAGCGCGGCGCGCATTACGAACTGACCATCGTCAGCACGCCGGAGGCCCGCGCCCGCGCCCGCCGTTCGCTGCGCCAGAGCAGCACCGTGCTGCGCAGCCTGCTGACCCGCAGCGACGCCGGCCTGGCCGTGGTCGCCGCGACCGTGGCCACGGCGCTGGCCTGGATCGCCGAACGCTGGATCGGGCTCGGCGATCTGTCGCTGATCTTCATCGTCGCCGTGGTCGTGGTCGCCGCGCGCACCCGCATGACCGCGGCGGTGATCGCCTCGGTCCTGTGTTTCCTTGCCTACAACTTCTTCTTCATCGAACCGCGCTTCACCTTGCTGATCGGCGCGCGCCAGGGCGTGGCGACGGTGCTGCTGTTCCTCGCCGCGGCGCTGGTCGCCGGGCGCCTGGCCTCGAAGCTGCGCATGCAGGTGCTGGCGTTGCGCGCGTCCAACGCGCACGCCACCGAGCTGCAAACCCTCGGCCGCGAACTCGCCACCGCGGCCGACGTCGGCCAGGTGGTGCGCGCCGGCCGCGACGCGCTCAGGCGTTCGCTCGGCGTCGAAGCCTTCATCTACATCGGCGCGGCGCCGCTGCGCGGCGAATCACTGCCGGAGATGGGCGACAAGGACCGCGCCGCCGCCGACTGGAGCCTCAAGCATCGCCAATCCGCCGGGCGTTATACCGACACCCTGGCCGGCTCGGAATGGTGGCTGCTGCCGCTCAAGGGCGACGGCGCCGCCGACGCGCCGGCCGCGGGCGTGATCGGGCTGCGCTTTCCGCCGTCGCTGACCCGGCTCGGGCCCGAGCAACGGCGCCTGGCCGAAGCGATGACCGACGACGTCGCCCAGGCGGTGCTGCGCACGCGTCTGGTCGCCGACCTCGAGGACTCGCGCGTCAGCGGCGAGACCGAGCGCCTGCGCTCGGCCTTGCTGTCCTCGGTCTCGCACGATCTGCGCTCGCCGTTGGCCTCGATCATCGGCGCCGCCAGCAGCCTGGACAGCTATGCCGAGGCGATGCCGCGCGAAGACCGCCACAGCCTGCTCGAAACCATCCGCATCGAAGGCGAGCGCCTGGACCGCTACATCCAGAACCTGCTCGACATGACCCGGCTCGGCCACGGCGGGCTGGCGCTCAACCGCGACTGGATCGGCGTCGACGAACTGATCGGCTCGGCGGTGACGCGCCTGCAGCGCTACGAGCCGCGTGCGCGCTTCGAACTGCGCATCGAGCCCGGCCTCGGCCCGATCTGGGTGCATCCGGCCCTGGTCGAGCAGGCGCTGTTCAACGTGATCGAGAACGCGGTGAAGTTCTCGCCGCCGGACGCGGCGGTGACGATCGACGCGCGCCGGGTCGACGGCGAGCCCGGTGCGGGCCCGGCGCAAGTGCTGCGCATCGACGTCAGCGACCGCGGCCCCGGCATTCCCGAAGACGAGCGCGCGCGCATCTTCGACATGTTCTACAGCGTCGAGCGGGGCGATCGCGGCCGCCAGGGCACCGGGCTCGGCCTGGCCATCTGCCAGGGCATGATCGGCGCCCATGGCGGCAGCGTGGTCGCCCTGCCCGGCCTGGCCGACGAGCAGGGTCGCCGCGGCACTACGATCCGGATTACCCTGCCGCCCATCGAACCCGCCGTGCCCGCCGCCCCATGACCGAGGATCGCGTTCCGCCTTCCGCCACGACGCCGCCCGCGCGCGTGCTGGTGATCGACGACGAGCCGCAGATCCGCAAATTCCTCGACATCGCCCTGCGCGCGCAGGGCTATGCGGTGGAGTTGGCCGACACCGGCGGCGCCGGCCTGGAGGCCCTGGCCACGCGCGGCGCCGACCTGGTCGTGCTCGACCTCGGTCTGCCCGACCGCGACGGCCACGACGTGCTGCGCGAGCTGCGCCAGTGGTCGAGCGTGCCGGTGATCCTGCTCACCGTGCGCGCCGGCGAGACCGAGAAGGTCGCCGCGCTCGACGGCGGCGCCAACGACTACGTGACCAAGCCGTTCGGCGTACAGGAGCTCATGGCGCGCATACGCGCCCTGCTGCGCGCGCACGGCCCGCAAGGCGAGACCCTGCCGGTGTTCGACGACGGCCGCCTGCACATCGACCTGGCCCGTCGCGAGGTGAGCCTGGACGGCGAAGCGGTGGTGCTGGCTCGCAAGGAATACGCTCTGCTGGCGATGCTGGTGCAACATGCCGGCCGCGTCGTCACCCAACCGCAGCTGTTGCGCGAGCTGTGGGGGCCGACCCATCAGGAAGACACCCATTACCTGCGCATCCTGGTCGGCAAATTGCGCCACAAACTCGGCGACGACGCCGCGGCGCCGCGCTACATCGCGACCGAACCCGGCGTGGGCCTGCGTTTCATCGAGAAGCGGTGAGCCGGGCAAGCGTCCCCGCCTCTGTAAGAGCGGCGTCGCCCGGGGATTTCCTGCGGCCATAGACCGCTCCATCGACCTCGCGGTTGCGAGGCCAGCGCGGTGACGCGGTCGCGGCTTGTGACCGCAGGAAATCCCCGTGGGACGCCGCTCCTACTCCTGTGTCGCCGCCAATACACCTCACCGCCGCGCTCAAAGGGTAGGAGCGGCGGGAGCCGCGACATCGGCCTCGCAGCTACGACGCAAATGCGGTGACGCGGTCGCGGCTTGCGCCGCTCCTACTCCGGTGTCGCCGGCAATCCGCCTCGCCGCCGCGCCCAAAGGGTAGGAGCGGCGCGAGCCGCGACATCGGCCTCGCAGCTACGGCGTCAGCGCGGTGGCGCGGTCGCGGCTTGTGACCGTAGGAAATCCCCGTGGGACGCCGCTCCTCCCCAAGAGCAGGCGCCCCGTCAGCCGTTGCCGTTGCCGTTGCCGTTGCCGTTGCCGTTGCCGTTGCCGTTGCCGTTGCCGTGAAGAGCTTGGCGCAGTGTCGAACTTGCGATGCAACCGTAGCCCCGGAGGGCGGCGCACAGGACGTGCGCCCAGCCTTTGAAAAGAAATGACTCGATAAGACAAGGATGTCTTATCGGAAAATCCCGGCGGACGCATCGAGCTCGCAGGGGAGCTTCGTCAAGGAAAGCCCTCCCTTTGGTTAGCTTTGACCGAAGGGAATCCAGACGGACTTTTGGGCTTAGCAAAAGAAAGTAACCCGGCCGCTTTAGCGGACGGAAGCTTTAGATCTTGATGTTGCCGCTTTGCGGCAAGAACCGCCGCGACGACAAACGACACGGTCGCGGCTTGCGTCGCTCCTACCCTCGCTCAGCAATCGACGACGCGAAATTGCAAATACGCGGTCGCGGCTTACGCCGCTCCTACAGGGGGCTCGGCCAGTAGCGCGGCGGAGTTGATACGACGCGAACGACCGGCCATGAACAGGCGGCGGCGAACAAAAATCGCGCGCAAAGAAAAACCCGGCAATCTTGCGATTGCCGGGCTTCTTTGTATGGCGCGCCCGGAAGGATTCGAACCTCCGACCCCCAAGTTCGTAGCCTGGTGCTCTATCCAGCTGAGCTACGGGCGCTGAGTTGAAAAATTATGACGGACGTTTTTCTGTTCGTCAACATTTTCTGTTTTGCTCTTTACGTCCTCATCGGCTGCGAAAACCCCGATGGATCTGCAAAGAAAAGCCGCCAGAAGCGGCTCTTTTGTAACTGGCGGAGAGTGAGGGATTCGAACCCTCGATAGAGCTTTTGACCCTATACTCCCTTAGCAGGGGAGCCCCTTCAGCCTCTCGGGCAACTCTCCGCATCACTTAACGCGGTGCGGGCGGGAAGCATAACGGCTCACCCGATTCGCAGCAAACTTTTTTTATCAGCCGCCGGTGTTCTTGCCCGAGTCGTCCGACGCATCCTCGCCGCGCTGGATGCGCTGATAGATCTCTTCGCGATGGACTGCGACATCTTTGGGTGCGGTAATACCGATACGCACCTGGTTCCCCTTGACGCCGAGCACGGTGACAGTCACCGAGTCGCCGATCATCAGGGTTTCGCCGACGCGACGCGTCAGGATCAGCATTGAAAACCTCCTCGAGCCGGCACCGCAGCGCCGGCGTTGGCATTCTTTTCCATCAGGAAGAATGCTTCAATTTGTACACAAACGTGAACCATCTTAGCGACCGGTCAAACCCGGTCGCAAGCGATAGAAGTCACTGTTCGCCATTCATACAAGCCTACTCTCAACCCACTGCGCCACGCCCGCAAGAGCCTTCGACAACGCAGGGCCGTCGTCACCGCCGCCCTGCGCCATATCCGGGCGGCCGCCGCCTTTACCGTTGATCTGACTGGCAACGTGGGCGAGCAGTTCCCCCGCCTTGACCTTGCCAGCCGCGCTTCCGTTCACTCCGGCGACCAAAGCCGCCTTACCGTCGCTGGCTCCCGCCAGCACGATTACCGCATCGCCGAGCTGCTGCTTGAGGCTGTCCACCGCCTCGCGCAACGCCTTGGCGTCAAAACCTTCCAACCGGGTCGAGACCACCCGCACCCCGCCGATCTGCGCCGCCGAGGCGGCCAGGTCGGTGGCGGCGCCGGAGGCGGCCTTGGCCTTGATCGATTCGAGCTCGCGTTCCAGCTTCTTCTGCCGGTCCAGCAGGGCCCGCAGCTTGTCGGCCACGTCGGCCGCATTGCCGCCGAGCAGGCGCGCGGCCTGCTCCAGACGCTGCTCTTCTTCGGCCACGTAGTCCAGCGCGCCCTGCCCGGTCAGCGCCTCGATCCGGCGCACGCCGGCCTGGACGCCGCTCTCGGAGACGATCTTGAACAGGCCGATGTCGCCGGTACGCGAAACGTGGGTGCCGCCGCACAGCTCGGTCGAGGCCTCGCCCATGCGCAGGACCCGCACGCGGTCGCCGTATTTCTCGCCGAACAGCGCCATCGCGCCGAACTCCAGGGCTTCCTGCATGCCCATCTGGTGGACTTCGGCCGCGTAGTTGCGGCGCACGTCGGCGTTGACCTGACGCTCGATCTCGGCGAGCTCGGCGTCGGTCATCGGGTTGAAGTGCGAGAAGTCGAAACGCAGGCGGTCCGGAGCGACCAGCGAGCCCTTCTGGGTCACATGGTCGCCGAGCAGGCGGCGCAGGGCCGCATGCAGCAGGTGGGTCGCCGAATGGTTGAGCACGGTCGCCGCGCGGCGGGCCTCGTCGACGGCGCCCAGGACGCGGTCGCCGCGCTTCAGGGTGCCGGCGGTCAGCTCGCCGATGTGGCCATGGAACTGGCCGGCGAACTTCTGGGTGTCGCGGACCAGGAAACGGGTGCCGGCTTCGTCGAGCTCGCCGGCGTCGCCGACCTGGCCGCCGCTTTCGGCGTAGAACGGGGTGCGCTCGAGGATCACGACCGCGTTGTCGCCGGCCACGATCTGGTCGACCGGCATGCCGTCGCGCAGCAGGGCGACGACTTCCAGGCCGCCCTCGGTCAGACGGTCGTAGCCGAGGAATTCGGTCGGGGCGAGCTTGGCGGCGAGTTCCGCCGGCATCGTGGTCTTGCTGCCGAAGTCGGCGCCTTCGCGGCCGCCCTGCTTCTGCTTGGCCATGGCGGCGTCGTAGCCCTCCATGTCCAGGGTCAGGCCGCGCTCGCGCGCGATGTCGGCGGTCAGGTCGGTCGGGAAACCGTAGGTGTCGTAGAGACGGAACACGTCGATGCCCGGGATTACCCCGGTCGAGCGCTCGGCCACTTCGTCGAAGATGCGCATGCCCGAATCGAGGGTCTGCGAGAAGCGTTCTTCTTCGGCCAACAGCGCGCGTTCGACGAATTCGCGCTTGGCCGCCAGCTCCGGATAGCCGTCGCCCATCACCTCGACCAGCGCCGGCACCATCAGATGGAAGAAGGGCTTCTTCTGCCCCAGCATCCAGCCATGGCGCAGCGCGCGACGGATGATCCGGCGCAGCACGTAGCCGCGGCCGTCGTTGGACGGCAGCACGCCGTCGACGATCAGGAAGGAGCAGGCGCGGATGTGATCGGCGATCACTCGCAGCGACTTGTTCTGCAGATCGTCGGTGCCGGTGAAGCGCGCCGCGGCGGCGATCAGGTGGCGGAACAGATCGATGTCGTAATTGCCGTGCACGCCCTGCAGCACCGCCGCCAGACGTTCCAGGCCCATGCCGGTGTCGACGCACGGCGCCGGCAACGGCAGCAGGCTGCCATCGGGCTGGCGGTCGAACTGCATGAAGACCAGGTTCCAGATCTCGATGAAGCGATCGCCGTCCTCATCGGGCGAACCCGGCGGGCCGCCGGCGATGTGGTCGCCGTGGTCGTAGAAGATTTCGGTACAGGGGCCGCAGGGACCGGTGTCGGCCATCTGCCAGAAGTTGTCCGAGGCGAACGGCGCGCCCTTGTTGTCGCCGATGCGGACGATGCGCTCGGCCGGCACGCCGATCTTCTGGTTCCAGAGCGCGTAGGCCTCGTCGTCGGTGTGATAGACCGTGACGAGCAGGCGTTCCGGCGCCAGACCCCAGACCTTCGTCAACAGCTCCCAGGCCCAGACGATGGCGTCTTCCTTGAAGTAGTCGCCGAACGACCAGTTGCCGAGCATCTCGAAAAAGGTGTGGTGACGTGCGGTGTAGCCGACCTGATCGAGGTCGTTGTGCTTGCCGCCGGCACGCAGGCAACGCTGGACGTCGGCGGCGCGCACGTAACCCGGCTTCTCGCTGCCGAGGAATACGTTCTTGAACTGCACCATGCCCGAGTTGGTGAACAACAACGTCGGGTCGTTGGCCGGCACCAACGGTGCCGACGGCACGATGGTGTGACCTTTGCCCCGAAAGAACTCGAGGAAATCGCTGCGGATTTCAGTGGTGGTTTTCATGCCTGGGATTATTAGCCTGGTCGGGAGCGGTGCCGCTCGACCGAACCCATGCCACCACGATGGAGGCATCGACTGGAACAGGCAACCCGGGACCCGAAAGCCGCGTAGCCTAACAGGCCCGGGGGCCTTATGTGCAAGGCCGTACGGTAAATATGTCCGACCGTTCAGTCGTCGGAACCGGAACGGTTCGCATTACGAGCCGTATCGCCGTCGAAGCCCCGCCGCATCAGCAGATCGGCGGCCTTGCGCCGCCTTGCCGGGTCGGCGGCGAAGTCCTCGCCATAGCGGCGCCGGACCAGATCGCGGGCGTTCTGCAGCCAGTCGCCTTCGTAGCTGGCCAGGGCGTCGGCGATGGTCTGGCTGTCGAGGCCGTGGGTGGCCAATTCAGCACGTATATGCAGGGGCCCATAACCATTGCCGGCGCGGCTTCTGACCATGCTTTCGGCGAAGCGGACATCGTTTTGCCAACCGGCCTCGGCAAGTTGGGCGACCGCGGTTTCCACCTCGCCGGCGTCGAGGCCGCGGGAGGTCAGTTTGCGGGTCAATTCCTTGCGCGAATGCTCGCGGCGGGTCAGCAGGCCGAGGGCCCGCTGGGTCGGGCTCTGCTCGCGCGGCGCCCGCCGGCGCTGGCCCCGGCCCGAACCGTCAGGGCGGCTTAGACTTTCGTCGAACAGTGCACTGGGTCGATCTTCCGCGGAGGCCGCGGAGGCCGGATCGAGCGGATCGGCGCCGCCCAGGGCGAGCTGCGCCTCGAAGCGGTCGGCTTCGGGCCAGGCCGAGCCGCCCGGAACGGACCGCTCCGGACCGTCGGCCTGGCCGCCAAAGCCGCCGTTTCCGGACGATTTCGAGGCGAACGGTTTCGAGCCGAAGCCCTTGGAGCCGAACCGTTTCGAAGCCGACGGCTTCAAACCCGAGCGCTTCGAGCCAAAGCCGCCGGAAAACCCGCCGCGCCGGCCGGTTTCAGAGGCGGAGCGCTCGGACGTGGTGCGCTCCTCAGCCGGTCCTTCATCCGGATCTATATCTGCATCGACATCCGCAGCTTCGTCTGGCGACGAAAGCAGCTGCGTACGGGGCACCGCCGGGCCCAGGGGCGACTTCGGCGCCGCATTGCCGGCTTCGATCGCACGCATCCGCGCGCGCAGCTCCTCGCGAAGCTGCGTGTCGCGGCCGGATTTGGGCATGGGCTGTACGCCCTGCCCGTCCGGGTCTACGGCGCCGCCTTCGCGACGCCGATCGTCGTGCCGATCCGACGTCATAGAGCCTTAACCGTTCAGAGCCGGAACCATTCAGAGCCGGACGATCATTCCTCGACGGCTTCGTCGCGCGGGGCGTCGCTCGGGACGTACTTCTCGCGCAGGGTCGCTTCGAGACGGGCGGCCAGCTCGGGGTTCTCCTTGAGGTACTGGCGGGCGTTTTCCTTGCCCTGGCCGATGCGCTCGTCGCCGCAGCTGTACCAGGCGCCCGACTTCTCGACCAGCTTGGCTTCCACGCCCATGTCGATCAGTTCGCCTTCGCGCGAGATGCCTTCGCCGTAGAGGATCTCGGTCAGGACCTGCTTGAACGGCGGGGCCAGCTTGTTCTTGACGACCTTGATCTTGGTCTGGTTGCCGATGATCTCGTCGCCCTTCTTGATCGCGCCGATGCGGCGGATGTCCAGGCGCACCGAGGCGTAGAACTTGAGCGCGTTGCCGCCGGTGGTCACTTCCGGACTCTGGCCCGGCATCATCACGCCGATCTTCATGCGCAGCTGGTTGATGAAGATCACCAGGGTGTTGGAGCGCTTGATATTGCCGGTCAGCTTGCGCAGCGCCTGGCTCATCAGGCGGGCCTGCAGGCCCGGCAGCTGATCGCCCATTTCGCCTTCGATTTCGGCCTTCGGGGTCAGCGCGGCGACCGAGTCGACCACCACCATGTCCACCGCGGCCGAACGCACCAGCATGTCGGCGATTTCGAGCGCCTGCTCGCCGGTGTCGGGCTGCGAGACCAACAGGTCGTCGATGTTGACGCCGAGCTTGCCGGCGTAGATCGGGTCGAGCGCGTGCTCGGCGTCGATGAAGGCCGCGGTGCCGCCCTTCTTCTGGCACTCGGCGATGGCCTGCAGGGTCAGCGTGGTCTTGCCCGAGGACTCCGGACCATAGATTTCGACGACGCGGCCCTTGGGCAGGCCACCGATGCCGAGGGCGATGTCGAGCATCAACGAGCCGGTGCCGATGACTTCGGCGGCTTCGACGGCGCGGTCGCCCATGCGCATCACCGAGCCCTTGCCGAACTGCTTCTCGATCTGGCTAAGAGCGGCGGAAAGGGCGCGCTTTTTGTTCTCGTCCATGGTGGTGTCCTTAAGTCGTGTCGTGGTGAGAGGAAGTTAGAGGAGGCGGATCGCAGAGGCTGAGACCGCGTCGCCTGGAAGCAAATTATCGCTCGCCGCGGCGGCGGTCAGCCGGGCGGCGGCTTGCGCCGGGGTCGGATTTCCCCGCGAAAACGCCGCGGAAATCGACTCGTCCAGGCCTTGCAGGGCGGCTTGTGCGGCCGGCACGGCGGCGCAGGCGCGCACCGAGCCATAGCGATCGACATTGGGGTCGGGCTTCGCGCGGGCCATCAGCGATTCGGCCGGACCAGGCCGCAGTACAGGCCCTCGATCGCGAAATCCTGATCGGGCTGGACCTCGATCGGCGCGTAATCGGGGTTGCGCGGCAGCAGGCGGATGCGGTCCTTGCCGATCTTCAGCAACTTGACGGTGATTTCGTCGTCGATGCGTGCGACCACGATCTGGCCCGAGCGCGCATCGCGGGTGCGGTGCACGCCGATCAGGTCGCCGTCGAAAATGCCTTCGTCGCGCATCGAATCGCCCTTGACCTTGAGCAGGTAATCCGGCGACGGAAAGAACATGTTGCGATCGAGCAGGACGTAGTTGTCGGCGCCGGCGTCCGCGCCGATCGGCGCCCCGGCGGCGACGCGGCCCAGCACCGGCAGGCGGATCGCCTCCTCGTTCGCCGAGATCCCGCCCATCGAGATCAGGCCCAGCTCGCGCTGCGCCTGCGGCGGCGGCTGCAATACGCGGATGCCGCGCGCCCGGCCCGGCATGCGTTCGATCGCGCCGGCGGTCTCGAGCGCATCGAGGTGGTACTGCGCCGCGCGCACGCCCTTGAAGCCGAAGGCTTTGGCGATTTCGGTCTGCGACGGCGGGAAACCCTCGGTGTCGATGCGCTCGGCGATCATCGCGAGGATGGCTTGCTGGGTGTCGGTCAGGCTCATGGTTAGTAGTATTACTACTAACAAACCATGGGAGCAAGTGTCTCCGCCAGTCATTTAATTGACAAAGTCAAACAATTACCTAGTCTGGCCTTCGCCTACCCATCTCTGCGAGCCCCTTCATGGCCGGTGCTGCCGAGACCGCCGACGTCGATGCCGTCCGCGCCTTCAACCGTTTCTATACCCGCCGGATCGGCGTGCTGCAGGAAGACCTGCTCGACAGCGCGTTCCCGCTGACCCAGGCGCGGGTGTTGTTCGAACTCGCCCAGCGCGAGCCGGTCGCCGCGCGCGAAATCGGCGAGGTGCTCGGCCTCGATCCGGGTTATCTGAGCCGCATTCTGCAGGGCTTCGCCGGCGCCGGTCTGATCGAGAAAACCCGCTCCGAGCAGGACGCGCGCAGCTTCGTGCTGACCCTGTCGGCGAAAGGCCGCGAAGCCTTTGCCGCGCTCGACCGCAGCTCGCACGAGTCGACCGCGGCGATGCTGTCGGCCTTGTCGGCGCTGGATCGCGACCGCCTGCTGCGCGCGATCCGCGACGCCGAACAAGCCTTGTCGACGCCGTCGCTGCCGGCTGCGCAGCGCTTGCTGGTGCGCGAGCACCGGATCGGCGACATCGGCTGGGCGATCGAGCGCCACGGCCGGCTGTACGCGGACGAGTACGGCTGGAACGGCGAGTTCGAGGCCCTGGTCGCGACCTTGTTCGCACGTTTCGCGACCCACCATGAGCCGCAATACGAGCGCTGCTGGATCGCCGAACTCGACGGCGAACGCATCGGCTGCGTGTTCGTGGTCCGCAACGAGGACGATGCCGCGACCGCGCAACTGCGTTGCCTGTTGGTCGACCCGCGCGCACGCGGACTGGGCGTCGGCCGTCGTCTCGTTGAAACCTGCATCGCCTTCGCGCGCGGCGCCGGCTATCGGCGGATGCTGCTGTGGACCAACGACGTGCTGAGTTCGGCGCGGAAGATCTACGAAGGCTGCGGCTTCAGTCTGATCGAACAGGCGCCGCACCACAGCTTCGGCCATGACCTGGTCGGCCAGGTCTGGACGCGCGCGTTGGATTGATCGAGCAGGGCGGATTTGGCCGGGTCGAAGCCGACCCACCGATGGATCGGCGTGATCGGCGCGGCGACCGAGTCGGCGGATCCGCCACGCGACCGGACCGGGTCGCGCCTGGCGACAGCAAGCGTCTGAGCGCCCACGGCCGGCTCAGCCGGTCAGCGATTGCATCGCGTGCAGCGCCGCGGCGACGGTCTTGCGCCGCACCGCTTCGCGATCACCGTCGAAATGGAAGACCTCGGCCATCGGGTAACCGCCGCGGCGTTTCCAGGCGATCCAGACGGTGCCGACCGGCTTGTCGTCGGTGCCGCCGCCGGGGCCGGCGATGCCGGTCACCGCAACCGCGATGGTCGCACCGGTATTGGCCAGCGCGCCGGACACCATTTCGATCACCGTCTCGCGGCTGACCGCTCCGTATTGCTCGAGGGTCTGCGGGCGAACGCTCAGCAGCGACTGCTTGGCCTCGTAGCTGTAGGCGACGATGCCGCAGCCGAACCAGGCCGAGGAGCCGGCGATATCGGTCAGGGTCTTGGCGATCCAGCCGCCGGTGCAGCTCTCGGCGGTGACCAGCATGTGGTGGTTGAGGCGCGCCGCCTCGCCGAGTCGTTCGGCGAGGCCACGCAGGGCGGAGTCGCTGGTATCGGGCGTCATGGCGCCACTATAACGGGCGTCGCGGGTCGGGCTTTGCCTGGACGGTCGGATGGACGGCCGGGATGGACGGCCGATGCGGTGTGGAGACATCCCTGTGCGCGACGCGGTATCGCTGTAGGAGCGGCCTGAGCCGCGACGGGGACGCGGGGTTGCATCGGGTGACGACCTAGTTGCTGCGACGCGGTCGCGGCTAACGCCGCTCCTACCCTTGAGCTACGCCGCAACCGCTTTGGAGTAGGAGCGGCGCGAGCCGCGGCACAGGACGAGGGGTTGCATGTGGTGACGTCGTCGGTGCGGCTACACGGTCGCGGCTTGCGCCGCTCCTACCCTTGAGCCGCGCCGCAACCGCTTTGGGGTAGGAGCGGCGCGAGCCGCGACACGGGACGCGGGGTTGCATGAGGTGGCGACGTCGTTGCGGCGGCACAGTCGCGGCTTACGCCGCTCCTACAAAAGACCGGAACGATCAGCAAAGAGGGAGCGGCGTTGCCGCCGCTCCCGCGATACTCAGTACATCACCCGCAAGGTCACGCCGTAGGTGCGCGGGGCGCCGAGGAAGGCGTTCCAGGAGCCGGTCTGCAACGGGGCGTCGAAGCCGACCTGCTTGTACTCCTCGTCGGTGAGGTTCATGGCCCAGGCCTCGACCATCCAGCGCCGGTTCTTGGCGCCGATGCCGAGACGCGCATTGACCACGGTGTAGGCCTCCTGGCCCTTCTCCGGGTCGAGGTCGGAACCGGTGTTGTAGTCGGACGAGTACTTGGCGCCGATGTTGAAGCGGCCGACCAGCGAGGCGCCGAAGTCCCACTGGTAGGTGGCCGAAGCCGAGGCCGACCACAGCGGCGCGAAGCTCGCCCGCGCGCCGGGCAACTTGGCCAGGTCGGCATCGGGCAGCGGGTCGTTGCCGTACTTGGTGTCGGCGTACATCAGGCCGCCCTGCAGCATCAGGCCCTTGAACCCGGTCTGCCACAGGATCTCGGTGTCGATGCCCTGCGAGACCACTTCCGGGATCGACCGCACCACGAAGCTGGTGCCGAGGAAGCTGTTGAGCTGGAAGTCGGTGTAGGTCTGGTGGAACAGCGTCGCGTTGAGCAGCAGGTTGCCGCCGGCCCAGGTGGTCTTGGCGCCGAGCTCGTAGCTGTCGACGAACTCGCCCGGGAACGAGGTGTCGTTGACCGGGGCGATGCCGGCGGTGCCCGAGGACAGGCCGTTGGAGGACTGCACGCGGTCGAGGTTGAAGCCGCCGGCCTTGTAGCCGCGCGCGGCCGAGGCGTAGCCCATGACGTGCTCGTTCCAGCGGTAGGCCGCCTTGATCGTGCCCGACCATTCCTTCTCGTCGCGCTCCTGGTTGGTCACCCGGCCGTTGTGCAGGGTGTTCGCCCACGGCAGGCACATGAAACCGACCACCTGCTGGACCAGCGCCGCGCGCGCCGCGGCCGGCACGCCGCGTGCGGCCAGGGCCGCGCCGACCCGGGTCGGGTTGGACAGTGCCGCGCCGCAACCGAGGCCGCCGTTGGGATTGCTGTAGACCGAGTCGAGTTCCTTGTTCTCCTTGGTGTAGCGCAGGCCCAAGGTGATATCGAGGGCGTCGGTCGCATGCCAGGTGTTGTTGGTGAACAAGGCCACGCTCTTGCTGTTCTGCTGGTAGCGGTCGAGCGCACCGAGCCCGCCGAAACTGCTGCCGAACGGGCGGCCCGAAGCCTGCGACAAGAAGGTCGCGGCATTGGCGGTGTTGATCAGCCCGGCCGGGAAGCGCGCGGCGATCTGGCTCAACACCGCCGTCGACAGATACGGCTCGTAGTGCGCGCCGAGGCTGTAGGAATCGTTGCGCTTGAGGTCTTCGTCGGCATAGAACAGGCCGAACATCCAGTCGAGCTTGTCGGTCGCGCCGGTCAGGCGGAACTCCTGGCTGAACTGCTTGAAGCCGGTGAAGGATTCGTCCGGGTCCGGATTGCGGTAGATCAGGTCGGCGGTGGTGAAATCGAAATCCAGGCCGTTCATGGCCTGCCAGTCGCGCGAGGCGGTGATCGAGGTCAGGGTGGCGCCGCCGAACCAGGGCGTGATCCAGTTGACCTCGGCCGAGATGCCCTTGTCCTTGATGTCCTGGGTGGTCGGGCGATTGCTCCAGGCCACGCGCGCGAACGGATCGGCGACCGGCGCCACGCCGGTGCCGCCGACCAGCGCATTGATGATCGCCGAGGTCGGGCCGCGCACCGTGGTCAGGCCGACGCAGCAGTTCTCTTCGCGGCTGCTGTAGTCGGCGATGAAGTTGATGTCGAGGTTCTCGGTCGGCTCCAACAACAGCTGGCCGCGCAAAGTGTGGAAGTTCTGGTCGCCGTCCTCGCGCTCGCCGCGCGGGCCGCGGCCGATCTCGACGTCGGTGAAACCGTCGCGCTTGCGCTTGCCGGCGTAGACGCGGAAGGCGGCGTTCTCGCCGATCGCGGTATTGAACGAGCCGGCCAGACCGACCGCGCCGTAGTTGCCGATCGTCAGCTCGCCCTCGACCGTGGTGTCGTAGCTCGGCCGGCGGGTGATGACGTTGATGACGCCGGCCGAGGTGTTCTTGCCGAACACCGTGCCCTGCGGGCCCTTCAGCACCTCGATGCGTTCGATCTCGCCGAGGTCGCCGAAGCCGACGCCGTTGCGCGGGCGGTAGACGCCGTCGATGACCACGCCGACCGAAGACTCCAGGCCGGCGTTGTCGCCGACCGTGCCGATGCCGCGGATGCGCGCCACCGTCTGCACTTCGCTCTGGGTGCTGCTCACAGTCAGGCCCGGCACCAGCACCTGCAGGTCCTTGACGTCGCGCACGCCGGTGTCCTGCAGCAACTGCTCGGGCAATGCGGTAATCGAGATCGGCACGTCCTGCATGGCCTCCTCGCGCTTTTGCGCGGTCACGGTGAGGCCGGCCAAGGTCGTGGCCTCCTCTTCGGCGGGCGCGGCACCGGTTTGTTGCGCCTGTGCGGTCGCGGCGAGCGACGCCACTGACAAGGCGATGGCCAAAGACAAGGACTTGCGACCCGGCTGACGAGCGATCATCTGGTTTCCCCCAAGTTTGAAAACGTTCGGGACGTGCTGGACTTCGATGTCCGGTGCGGCGGGTGCGCAAGATGAAGGCATGCGTCCGGGGGTCCGACCCGTGTCTGCGATACCGCGCCGTCCCCTGCGCGGATCACATCCTTGTTCGATACGTAATCCGTGAGCGATTGCGGCCTGAGTTTGTGAGGCGTGGATCGAATCGGCGTGCGGAAATTAGCACGCTGTTAACGAACGTCATGCGGCGATGCAACACCTTTGTGTAGGCAAACGCAAGCAAAAGCGTAGAAGCGCGTCGCATCGTGGTTCGCGGCTTAAAAACGAACGAACGTTCGCGTGTTCGTGAAGCAAGAGCACGACACCGCCGTGTCGGAATGCGCAAACGCGACTGCACAGCCGTGCACGAAAACTGCGTCATCGGTCCGCCGGCGCTAGGGTCGGTCCCAGGTGGCGACAGCGATGCATGCGGCGTGCAATGCAGGCGAACCTTCCGTGGAACCTCGCCCAGGCGGCGAAGTTCCGGCCGTTCCCCCGAACAAGGACTACGCCCATGGACAGCGTCAACGGCGCATCGCACAGCAGCGAATCGCAATCCACCGCCTCGGCCACCCAGGCCCAGGCCACGCCGAGCATCAGCGAAGAGCGCGAGGAGGAGATCCGCACCGAGCTGGCGCAGAACCCGCAGGCGGTCGCCGCGCTCGACCAGTTGGTCGCCGACCGCAATTTCGGCCAGCTCAGCGAAGAACAGAAAGTCGAATCGCTCAATTCCTTCATGAGCGCGCCGAACGCGGCGACCGCGACCTATCTGCAGGGCGCAGCGGAAGTGAGCTTGAACCCGCAGGCGACACCGTCCTCGTTGACGCCCGACGCCGGCACCCTGACCCTCGACGGCGTTACCTACGGCATCCAGAACGGCAACCTGCTCGATGCCCAGGGCCGGACCGTCGGCACGATCCGCAACGACGGCACCGTCCAGCTCGCCAACGAAACCGCCACGCGCAGCGTCTACGACAACATCAGCACTCGCGTGCAACTGACCGAACAAGTCGGCGCGCAGACCCGGACCCTGGTGGACCTGCATGCCGCCGATCCGCGCGGCCGCCTCGCCGACCCCAATCTGAATCAGGAAGTCGCCAATCGCGTCACCGCGGTGATCGAACAGGCGCGCCGCGAAGGTATGAACATGCGCGTGGACACCGCCTATCGCACCTTCGCCGAACAAGATGCTCTCTACGCACAGGGCCGCACCGCGCCGGGCAACCGGGTCACCAACGCGCGCGCCGGCCAGTCCTGGCACAACTACGGTGTCGCGGTCGACCTGGTCTTCAACGACGCCAACGGCCGGCCGAGCTGGGCCGAGACCAACAACTGGGACCGTTACGGCGAGATCGCCGTCGCCCAGGGCCTGGAATGGGGCGGCAACTGGCAAGGGTTTACCGACCGTCCGCACGTCGAGTACCACCCCGGCTTCGACGCCGGCGATGCGCGCAACATGATGCAAAGCCATCGCCAGGGCGGGCTGGAGGCGGTCTGGGATCGCATGGGCATCGGCCAGGTACCGTGACCGAGGCCGCGGCGCCTCGCCTCGCGATGGCTAGACTGGTCCGCACATGAGTCGCCACGCGCACCGCCTTTGTCTCGCGATCGCCTGTGCGGTCGCCCTGTTGCCGGCCTGCCGGGCCGGCGCCGCGCGCCCTGCCCTTGCATCGCCCACCGCGTCGGCCACCGCCGAAGCCGCACCGCCGCGTCTGCTCGCCGGAGCCGGCGCGGTCGCGTTTCACCCGAGCCGGCCGCTGCTCGCCTGGAGCGACGGCAAACGCTGGCACGTCCTCGACCTGCACACCGGCCGCGTCGCCGACTTCGCCACCGACAGCGAGATCGCCGACCTCGCCTACGCGCCCGACGGCGACCTGTGGCTGGTCGGCGACCGTGCCGAGCGCTGGCGCGACGGCCGCCTCGGCTGCCGCAGCGAAGCCGCCGACTTGAGCCGCGTGCTGGGTACCGCCGACGACGGTCTCGCCGCCGCCGGCTATGGCCATTCCGACGGTGTCGGGCCTTTACGTCATCCGGCCTGGGTCGACCCGCGCTGCGCCATCACCCGCTACCCGGCCGACCCCCTGCCGGCCGGTGTCGCCGATGCGGCCAGCGACCCGGGCGGCGTCGCCGGCAAACGCACGCAACCGCCGCGCGCCGTGCCAGCCGGATTCGTCGCCCCCGCCGACAGTTCCGCCAAACCGGTCGCGGTGTCGCACGACGGCCGTTGGTGGGTCGGCGAGGACGCAGGACGATTGCTGCTGTATCGGAGCGCGAACGGCCGCTGAGCGCGCGCATCGCACGCGGGCCAGTCCCGCCCCGGCAACGCAGACCAGCGCGTGCCGTGCCCGCAGACCGGCGCGGCCCGGGCCTGAGCCCGGCTGGCATACTGTGCGCCCGCCTGCAGCCCAGCGCGCCGGCTCCTCCCGCATCAGAACACCCGGTATTTCGTGTCCGCCCCAGACTCTTCCAGCGCCCGCAATCTCGACGCCCACACCCCGCTCATGCGCCAGTTCTTCGCCGCCAAGGCGGAGCATCCGGACGTACTGATGTTCTTCCGCATGGGCGATTTCTACGAGCTGTTCTACGACGACGCCCGCAAGGCGGCGCGACTGCTCGACATCACCCTGACCCAGCGCGGCAATTCGGCCGGGCAACCGATCCCGATGGCCGGCGTGCCGCACCATTCGGCCGAAGGCTATCTCGCCCGCCTGGTCGCGCTCGGCGAATCGGTGGCGATCTGCGAGCAGATCGGCGACCCGGCCCTGGCCAAGGGCATCGTCGAACGCAAGGTGGTGCGGATCATCACCCCGGGCACGGTCACCGACGAGGCCCTGCTCAACGAACGCCGCGACACCTTGTTGCTGGCGGTCGCTCGCGGCAAGCACGCTTACGGCGTGGCCTGGGCCGACCTGGCCTCGGGCCGCTTCCTGGTCAACGAAGTCGCCAGCGAAGACGCGCTGGAAGCCGAACTGGCCCGGCTGGAGCCGGCTGAATTGCTGGTCGCCGACGAAGACGGCTGGCCGCCGTTCGTGGCCGAACGCAGCGGCATGCGCCGCCGTCCGCCGTGGCTGTTCGACGTCGACAGCGGCCGCCGCCAGTTGCTGCGTTTCTTCGGCCTGCACGACCTCAGCGGCTTCGGCCTGGAAGACAAGCCGCTGGCGATCGCTGCCGCCGCAGCCTTGCTCGGCTACGTCGAGGAAACCCAGAAGCAGCGCCTGCCGCACCTGACTTCGATCGCGATCGAATCCGGCGACGGCGCGATCGCGATGAACGCGGCCACCCGCCGCCATCTCGAACTCGACAGCCGCGTCGACGGCGACAGCCGCACCACCCTGCTCGGCGTGCTCGACAGCACCGTGACGCCGATGGGCGGGCGCTTGCTGCGGCGTTGGCTGCACCGCCCGCTGCGCGATCGCAGCGTGCTGCGTCATCGCCACCAGGCGGTCGCGACCTTGATCGAAAGCCGCGCCGGCGACGACATCCGCGAACGTTTCCGCGCGCTCGGCGACCTGGAACGCATCCTCTCGCGCATCGCCCTGCGCAGCGCGCGCCCGCGCGACCTGTCGACGCTGCGCGACGGCCTCGGCCTGTTGCCGGACGTGCGCGCCATCCTGGCGCCGCTCGATGCGCCGCGCCTCAACGCGCTGGGCGCCGAACTCGGCGAACACGACGCCCATGCGCATCTGCTGGCCGAAGCGATCGTGCCGCAGCCGCCGGTGCTGGCCCGCGACGGCGGCGTGTTCGCCGCCGGCTACGACGCCGAACTCGACGAACTGCGCACCTTGTCGACCAACGCCGATCAGTTCCTGGTCGACCTGGAAGCGCGCGAACGCGCCAGCAGCGGCATCGCCACGCTCAAGGTCGGCTACAACCGCGTCCACGGTTATTACCTCGAAATCAGCAAGGGCCAGGCCGACAAGGCGCCGACCCACTACACCCGGCGGCAGACGCTCAGCAACGCCGAGCGCTACATCACCGAGGAGCTCAAGCAGTTCGAGGACAAGGTGCTGTCGGCGCGCGAGCGCTCGCTGGCGCGCGAGCGGCTGCTGTACGAACAACTGCTCGACGCCCTCAACGAACGCCTGGAGCCGCTCAAGCATTGCGCCGCTGCCCTGGCCGAGCTCGACGTGCTATGCGGCTTCGCCGAACGCGCGCAGGCGCTGGACTGGTCGCAGCCGGAACTCGGCGACACGCCCGGCCTGCGCATCGAACGCGGCCGCCATCCGGTGGTCGAGGCGGTGCGCAAGGACCCGTTCGAGCCCAACGACCTGATCCTCGACGAGGACAACGGCCGCCGCATGCTGGTGATCACCGGCCCGAACATGGGCGGTAAGTCGACCTACATGCGCCAGAACGCGCTGATCGTGTTGCTCGCCCACATCGGCAGCTTCGTGCCGGCCGCGCGCGCGCTGATCGGCCCGATCGACCGCATCCTGACCCGCATCGGCGCCGGCGACGACCTCGCCCGCGGCCAGTCGACCTTCATGGTCGAGATGAGCGAGACCAGCTACATCCTGCATCACGCCACCGACCAGTCGCTGGTGCTGATGGACGAGATCGGCCGCGGCACCTCGACCTACGACGGCCTGGCCCTGGCCGAGGCCTGCGCGCGCCACCTGGCCCACAGCAACCGCGCCTACACCTTGTTCGCGACGCATTACTTCGAGCTCACCGCATTGGCCGAGCCCGGCAACGGCATCGCCAACGTCCACCTCGACGCGGTCGAGCACGGCGACCAACTGGTGTTCATGCACGCGGTCAAGGACGGCCCGGCCGATCGCAGCTTCGGCTTGCAGGTCGCCGCGTTGGCCGGCCTGCCGAAGTCGGTGGTCAAGCAGGCGCGCGGGCGTTTGATCGAGCTGGAACAACAAGGCCGCGAGACGCCCAAGCCCTCGTTCGCCACCGCCGCGCTCGACCAGCCGCAGCAGTTCGGCCTGTTCGCGACCTCGTCGGCGGCGTTGGATGCGCTGGCCGAAGTCGATCCGGACGAACTGACACCGAAACAGGCCTTGGAAGCGCTGTATCGGATCAAGGCGCTGGCTTGAGCGCAGAGTACGGTGACGACGCAGACGGGTGCCGCTTGGTTGCCCGCCGCGGTCCGCCCCGATAATCCCGTCATCCCCGCGCAGGCGGGGATCCAGGGCTCTACCGCGACATCGCTCTGAAGTCTCTGGATCCCCGCCTTCGCGGGGACGACGACTGAGAGATCGATGGCGGCATCAAACGACATCGCCGCCGACAGTCATAGCGCACGGTCCCTATCGGACGAACCGCTAAACTAGTGCCCGGAACGGACACCGGAGCGCATGTGGAAGCCCTATTACTCGTCGTCGGCCTGATCGCCGGCCTGATTCTCGCGCGTCTGTATCGGCCGCAGGCGGCGGTCGTCGCTCCCGTGACGGATGCGCTGCGGGCGGATGCGGAAAACGCACCGGCTGTCGAGCAAATCCAAAACGAAGCCGAAGCACCGATTGAATCGACTTCGGAAACGAACGAAGCACCAGAGGATCGATTACTTCGGTTGGTCCGTTCCATCGATGCGATCGACGAACGCATCCAGCGCCCGCAGGATTTGCTCGCCCTGCCCGAATTCCACCAGGGCGTCGATCTGGTCGCGAGCGAAGCCTTCAGCGCCGCCGACCTGGTGCGCCAGCTCAGCGGCACCGGCTACGTGCTGCAATCGATGATCACCAAGGCCCTGCCGCGCCGCAGCGACGTCGCGCTCGACCCGGTGTTCGAACACGTCGGCCAGTTCGGCGGTTACCCGCTGCACTTCCTGATCGAGTACCTGCGCACCCGTCCCGACGCCAGCGAGCTGCCCAAGCTCCTGCGCCATGCCCAGCCGTGGTGGTGGGATTTCGCCCCGGTGCGCCAGCAACTGCGCGACTACCTGCAATGGGCCGAACAATTCGGGCCGGCGCCGGCCGCGCCGGCGCTGGAGGAACTGGAGGAGCACGCCTCGACGCAGTTGCGCGACACCCTCAAGCGCTTCCAGTCGCCGCTATTGGAACCGTTGATCGAGCAGGCCGAACACGCCACCAATGCGCGCCGCGAAAGCCGCGTGCTCGGCGCCTTCGGCCGGGTCAACGCCAGCGCCAAGGCGCAGACGCGCATCGTCCACGCCGCCCTCGCCCGCCAACTCGAACGCCTGCACGAACTGCTGTCGGGCGACGACGCCGCTTCGGTGCTGGTCTCCGGCGAACACGGCGTCGGCAAGACCGTGCTGATCGACCTGTTGGCCGAGCGTCTCCAAGCAGAGGGCTGGCTGGTGTTCGAGGCCTCGGCGGCCGAGATCCTGTCCGGCCAGAGTTACATCGGCGAACTCGAAGAGCGGGTGCGCGAGATGCTCGGCGTGCTCAATCGCAAGCGCGCGGTGTGGCGCGCGCCGGAGTTCTTCGACCTGCTCGCCAAGGGCTCGCACTCGCGCGACCCGCGCGGCCTGCTCGATCTGGTGCTGCCGGCGATCGAACGCGGCCAGCTGCGCGTGATCGGCGAGATCACCCCGCGCCAGTTGGCGCAGTTGCTGATCGCGCGCCCGGTCATCAAGCATCACGTCGAAATCGTGCCGCTGTTGCCGACCGAAGCCGACGCGCTGGAGGCGATCGCCGCCGAGTGGGCGCGCTTGGAAAGCGAACGCCTCGGCCGCCCGGTCGCCGAGGCGCGCACCCTCGCCGAGGGCGCGCGCATGGCGGCCCAGTATTTCCCCGAGCAGCAAGAACCCGGCCGCCTGCTGCGCCTGCTCAACGACGCCCTGCAGAGCGCGCTGGCGGAAACGCCGCCGGCGCTGCCGCTCGACGCCGAGCGCCTGCTGGCGACCATCGCCCAGCGCAGCGGCTTGCCGCTCGACGTCATCGACGACCGCCAGAGCCTCGACCTCGACCGTCTGCGCGCGTTTTTCCGCCAGCGCGTGATCGGCCAGGACGAAGCCGTCGACGCCCTGCTCGACCGCATCGCCATGCTCAAGGCCGGGCTGATCGACAGCAGCCGACCGATCGGCGTATTCCTGTTCGCCGGCCCCACCGGCACCGGCAAGACCGAACTGGCGAAGGCGCTCGGCGAGCTCTTGTTCGGCAGCGACGAACGCTTGCTGCGCCTGGACATGAGCGAGTTCCAGTCCGAGGACTCGGCCTGGCGCCTGACCGCCGACGAAGGCGGCCAGACTGGCGTGCGTTCGCTGACCTCGCGCATCCGCGAGCAGCCTTTCTCGGTGGTGCTGCTGGACGAATTCGAGAAGGCCCATCCGAAAGTCTGGGACCTGTTCCTGCAGGTGTTCGACGATGCGCGCCTGAGCGACCGCAGCGGCCATACCGCCGATTTCCGCCACAGCATCATCATCCTGACCAGCAACGTCGGCTCGACCATCTCGCGCAGCGCCGGCCCGGGATTCACCTCGGCGCGCGGCAGTTATTCCCGCGACGCGGTCGAGAAGGCGCTGTTCGAGACCTTCCGCCGCGAGTTCCTCAACCGCCTCGACCGCATCGTGCTGTTCAATCCGCTCGACCGCAGCCTGATGCGCGAGATCCTGCACAAAGAGCTCAAGCGCGTGCTGACCCGGCGCGGCCTGCGCAATCGCGACTGGGCGGTGGAATGGGAGCCCTCGGCGATCGAGTTCCTGCTCGACCGCGGCTTCACCCCCGACCTCGGCGCGCGGCCGCTGCGCCGCGCGATCGAGCACTACCTGCTCGCCCCTCTGGCGCGCAGCATCGTCGAACACCGCGCGCCGCAGGGCGACCAGTTCCTGTTCGTGCGCAGCGCCGGCGACCAGCTCGACGTGCAGTTCATCGATCCCGACGCGTCGCGGCGCAACGACGGCGCCGTGGCCGAAGTCGCAGCGCCCGCCGACGCCGGCGACCTGCGCGACTTGGTGCATGCGCCATCGGCCGCGGCGGCGTCGGTCGCGCGGCTCGATGCCCGCCTGCAGCAACTCGACCGCACCGTGACCTCGCAGGACTGGGTCACGGCGCGCGAGGCCGATTACGCGCGCATGGCCGAGGCCGATTTCTGGAACGCGGGCGACCGCCATCTGGTGCTCGACCGCATCGAACGCCGCGACCGCATCGAAAGCGCGCTCGATACCGCCCACCGCATGCACCATCGCCTGCGCGAGGACGGCGGCAACGACGAATTCGCCGGCCGCATCGCCCAGTTGCTGTTCCTGCTCGGCCTGGCGGTCGACGCCGTTCGCGAACAGCGCCCACAGGATGCCTTGATCGAAATCGATACCGACGAAGCCGCGCACCTGCGCCACGGCCCCGACCTGCGCCTGTGGTGGCAGCGCCTGCTGGCGATGTACCTGGCCTGGGCGCAGCGCCGCAACATGCGCGTGGAAGTGCTGCGCCAGGACGCCGAGCGCTGCAAGGCCTGGTTGGCGGTGAGCGGCTTCGGCGCCTTCGACTTGCTGCAGGCCGAGTCCGGCCTGCACGTGCTCGAAGACCAGGAGGACGGCGTCACCCGCCGCGTCTCGTTGTCGGTACAGGTGGCGCCGGACCTGCCGGGTCGCGCGCGCGTCGCCCAGGCCGCGGCCGAAGGCGAGCGGCGCATCAGCCGGCGTTACCGCGAGTCGCCCTCGCCCTTGGTCCGCGACGGCGTGCGCGGCTGGCGCAGCGGCCGTCTCGACCGCGTGCTCGGCGGCGAATTCGACGTCATGCAGGGCGGCTGATGTGCGGCTGATAGGCGCCTGATGCGCCGCACATCTCATGGGTAGCAGCGGCGCAAGCCGCGAGAGCGTCACCGGCCGTGCCCACGCGGTCGCGGCTTGAGTCGCTGCTACTCGTCCCGGCCGTCGACCGCGATCAAATCGGCCGGCTGTACGACCCTTCCGAATCCGTCAGGCGGTCACGGCCTCGCAGCGATAAGCCTTCCATGATCCGTCTTGGATGGAGCGGCGGTGCCGCCGTCGCGCATCGCCGTCCATAGCCGTTCCCTATCGGATAAGTCGAAAGGATCGATTTCACATGCGGATGGTCCCGGCCTATCGTTCCCTCGTCCCCTCGTGACACGGAACGCCAGCGATGAGCCAGCAGGACGAGCCACACCCGATGTCGCCGACCACCGCCTCCGACGGTCCGGTCCGCGAACGTCCTCATCCTGCCTCGGCGCACTCGCACGGATCGCTTTCATCCCGCGACGATCACCCGACCGATCCGTCGCCCCCTTTCTGAAACAGCTCGCACGAGTCCGCTCCAGGGCGGCCCGTGTGCGCATCGTTGCGCCACCCAGCCCCACGTCCCCAGTCGCCGGATCCACATCCTCAAAGGCACGTAGCCATGTCAAACGAAAGCAAATGCCCCTTCAATCACACCGCCGGTGGCGGCACCTCCAATCGCGACTGGTGGCCTAACCAGCTCAACCTCAAGGTCCTGCATCAACAAACCCCGCATGCCGACCCGATGAGCGAGGGCTTCGACTACGCCGAAGCCTTCAAGAGCCTCGACCTGACCGCGGTCAAGAACGATCTGCATGCGCTGATGACCGACTCGCAGGAGTGGTGGCCGGCCGACTTCGGCCATTACGGCCCCTTGTTCATCCGCATGGCCTGGCACAGCGCCGGCACTTACCGCACCTTCGACGGCCGCGGCGGCGCCGGCGCCGGCCAACAGCGTTTCGCCCCGCTCAACAGCTGGCCGGACAACGGCAACCTCGACAAGGCCCGCCGCCTGCTGTGGCCGATCAAGCAGAAGTACGGCAACAAGATCTCCTGGGCCGACTTGATGATCCTCACCGGCAACGTCGCCCTGGAATCGATGGGCTTCAAGACCTTCGGCTTCGCCGGCGGCCGCGCCGACGTGTGGGAGCCGGAAGAACACGTTTACTGGGGCACCGAAACCACCTGGCTCGGCGACAAGCGCTACTCCGGCGACCGCGTCCTGGAGAACCCGCTCGGCGCCGTGCAGATGGGCCTGATCTACGTCAATCCGCAGGGCCCGAACGGCAACCCCGACCCGCTGGCGGCGGCCCGCGACATCCGCGAGACCTTCGCCCGCATGGCCATGGACGATGAGGAAACCGTCGCTCTGATCGCCGGCGGCCACAGCTTCGGCAAGACCCACGGTGCCGGTCCCGAATCGCACGTCGGCCGCGAACCCGAAGGCGGCGATCTCGAACAGCAGGGCCTGGGCTGGGCCAGCAGCTTCGGCAGCGGCCTCGGCGGCGATTCGATCACCAGCGGCCTGGAAGTCACCTGGACCAGCACGCCGACGCAGTGGAGCAACCAGTTCTTCGAAAACCTGTTCGGCTACGAATGGGAACTGAGCAAGAGCCCGGCCGGCGCGCACCAGTGGATCGCGAAGGACGGCGCCGGCGCCGGCAGCATTCCCGACGCGCACGACCCGAACAAGCGCCGCGCGCCGACCATGCTGACCACCGACCTGTCGCTGCGCTTCGATCCGGCCTACGAAAAGATCTCGCGCCGCTTCCTGGAAAACCCGGATCAACTCGCCGACGCCTTCGCCCGCGCCTGGTTCAAGCTGACCCATCGCGACATGGGCCCGCGCGCACGCTACCTCGGCCCGGAAGTCCCGGCCGAAGAACTGATCTGGCAGGACCCGGTTCCGGCCGTCGATCACCCCTTGATCGACGAGCAGGACATCGCCGCGCTCAAGAGCAAGATCCTGGCTTCGGGCCTGCCGGTCTCGCAATTGGTCTCGACCGCCTGGGCTTCGGCCTCGACCTTCCGCGGCTCCGACAAGCGCGGCGGCGCCAATGGCGCGCGCATCCGCCTGGCCCCGCAGAAGGATTGGGAGGTCAACCAGCCGGCGCAGCTCGCCAAGGTGTTGTCGGCGCTGGAAGCGATCCAGCAGGACTTCAACGCCGCGCAATCCGGCGGCAAGAAGGTTTCGTTGGCCGACCTGATCGTGCTGGCCGGCGCCGCCGGCGTCGAACAAGCGGCGAAGAACGCCGGCCATCCGGTCAAGGTGCCGTTCGCTCCGGGACGCACCGACGCCACGGCCGCGCAGACCGACGTCGATTCCTTCGCCGTGCTCGAGCCCATCGCCGACGGCTTCCGCAACTACCTCAAGGGCAAGTACGAGGTCAGCGCCGAATCGTTGCTGATCGACAAGGCCCAGTTGCTCGATCTGAGCGCACCGGAACTGACCGTGCTGGTCGGCGGCCTGCGCGTGCTCGGCACCAACGTCGGCCCGAGCCGGCACGGCGTGTTCACCCATCGCGCCGATGCGCTGAGCAACGACTTCTTCGTCAACCTGCTCGACATGGGCACGGTGTGGAAGGCGGTCTCGGACGCCAAGGACGTGTTCGAAGGGCACGACCGCAAGAGCGGCGAACTGAAGTGGACGGCGACCCGCGTCGACCTGGTGTTCGGTTCGCACTCGCAGTTGCGCGCGCTGGCCGAGGTGTATGCGAGCTCGGATGCGCAGGAGAAGTTCGTCCAAGACTTCGTCGCCGCCTGGAACAAGGTGATGAACGCGGATCGCTTCGACCTCGCCTGAGCCGGCCAGCACGGCTTCCACTCGAACGGGCCGGCCGGATGGCCGGCCCGTTGCGTTTCCGAGCCGGTAGCTGCGCGAGTCTGCGTCTCGCGGCCCGAGCGGCGGATCGCCGCGGATCGCATGAATCGTCGTTTATCGCCCTTCTATCGCCCGCTTATCGGCGGGCAAGTGTGCTATCGAAAAAAACCCGCGAATCTCACCCCAAGCTCACCAGCCGGCGCTAGCATCTGGGTTCCTCGCAACGGACCGACCCTGATGAGCGCCTCGCTGACCGACGACCTTCTCAACCAACTCCAGGGCCAGCCGCTGGCGCAACTTGGCAGCCAACTCGGGCTGTCGCAACCGCAGACGCAGAACGCGGTGAGCGCCGCCCTGCCCTTGCTGCTCGGCGCGCTCGGCCGCAACGCCAGCCAGCCGCAGGGCGCCGAGGCGCTGTTCGGCGCGCTGCAACGCGACCATGCCGGCGCCGGCAGCGGTCTCGACATCGGCAGCGTGCTCGGTGCGGTGCTCGGCGGCGGCGGCGCAAGCCGGCAGACCGACGGCGCCGGCATCCTCGGCCATATCTTCGGCGGCCGCCAGGAAACCGCGGCGGAAGGTCTCGGCCAAGCCACCGGCCTCGGCGGCAGCCAGGCGAATACGCTGTTGAAGGTACTGGCGCCGATCGTGCTGTCCTATCTCGCCCAACGCATGATGTCGGGCGGCAACCAGGCGGCATCGCCGCAAGCGCTCGGTCAGGTGCTCGGCCAGGAAGAACAGCGTATTTCCCAGCAGGGCGGCCTCGGCGGCGGCCTGCTCGGCGCGGTGCTCGACCAGGACGGCGACGGCCAGTTGGGCCTGGGCGATCTGCTCAAGATCGGCGGCGGCCTGCTCGGCGGCGGCCAGCGCTGAATCCAGGCGGGTTTTCCCGATGTATCGACGACGGCTGCGCCCAGGCGCAGCCGTTTTCGTTTTCGCTGCCGTCGATTCGTCGTTATCGACCGGCGACGCGCGCGCGACTCACAGCGCGTCGATATCGCCCAGGGCTTTGATCAAGCGCCGCGCGCGCTTGTCGGGCTTGGTCTCCGGCGCGCGATAGCCGTTGCGTTCGGCCACGCGCATCGCCCGGGCCTGCTCGCGGGCAAGGCGCGAGGCTTCGGTTTCCGCATACAGGGTCTGGGCGACGCTCGCCGGCCCGCGCGTATCGCTGAGCCCGGTCACGGCGATCTCGAACATTTCCTCGCCGCGCGCGATGCGCAGGGCGTCGCCGACGCGCAGCGCGCGCGAGGCCTTGCCGCGCTGACCGCCGATCTCGACCTTGCCGGTCTCGACCGCCTGCCGCGCCAGGCTGCGGGTCTTGAAGAAGCGCGCCGCCCACAACCACAGATCCAGACGGACCGAGGCCTGCGGCGGCGGCGAAGGAATCTCTTGCTTGCTCATCGGCGCGAAAGATACCACTGCCTTGCTACACGGCAACTGAGGGCCGCGGGCCGACCTTCCCGCTGCCGACGCAGGCAGGGCGACGACCGGCTCACCGATCAGCCGGCATACTGCGCCGACTCCGCACGGATCCCATCATGGCCCCCAGCCCCTCACGCGGCAGCCATCTGCTGACCGAAGGTCCGATCGGACGCACGATGATCGCTTTCGCGCTGCCGATCATGGCGGGCAACGCCGCGCAGTCGCTCAACGGCTCGATCAACTCGATCTGGGTCGGGCGTTATCTCGGCGAAGCCGCGCTGACCGCGACCGCGAACGCCAACAACATCATGTTCTTCCTGATCGGTTCGATCTTCGGTATCGGCATGGCCGCGACGATCCTGATCGGCCAGGCGATCGGCGCCAAGGACACCGCGCGCGCGCGCCGGGTCATGGGCACCAGCGCGACCTTCTTCATCGGCCTGTCGGCGCTGATCGCCGCGGCCGGTTGGTTCATGGCCGATCCGGTGTTGCGCGCGATGGGCACGCCGGCGGCGGCGCTGCCGCTGGCCGAGGACTACCTGCGGGTGATCTTCCTGTCGATGCCGTTCCTGTACGCCTTCGCTTTCATTTCCGCGGCCCTGCGCGGCGCCGGCGATTCGCGCACGCCGTTCCGCTTCCTGCTGATGGCGGTGGTGCTCGACATCGCCTTCAACCCCTTGCTGATCTTCGGCTGGGGGCCGATCCCCGCGCTCGGCATCGCCGGCTCGGCGGCCTCGACCTTCTTCGCCCAGGGCCTGGGCCTGATGGCGATGCTGCTGCACCTGCGGCGCAAGCGCCACGTGCTCTGGCTCGGCCGGCAGGACGCGCATCTGCTGAAGATCGACCCGACCGTGTTGCGCGCGTTGATCGTCAAGGGCGTGCCGATGGGTTTGCAGATGGTGCTGATCTCGTTGGCGATGATCGCGATGATCAGCCTGGTCAACGCCCACGGCACCGGCACCGCGGCCGGCTATGGCGCCGCGCTGCAGTTGTGGACCTATGTGCAGATGCCGGCGATGGCGATCGGCGCGGCCTGTTCGTCGATCGCCGCGCAGAGCGTCGGCGCCGGGCGTTGGGACCGCGTCGACGCGACCGCGCGCACCGGCACCGGTTTCAACTTCCTCATGACCGGCGCGCTGATCGTGCCGCTGATCCTGTTCGACCGCTACACCCTGGCGCTGTTCCTGCCGGAAGGCAGCGCATCGTTCGAGATCGCGCGCCATCTCAACCACATCGCGATCTGGTCGTTCCTGTTCTTCGGCGTGACCTTCGTGATTTCCGGCGTGGTGCGCGCGACCGGCGCGGTGGTGCCGCCGTTGTTGATCCTCGGTTTCGCGCTATGGGGCATCCGCGTGCCGTTCGCGACCTTGCTGCAGCCGGTGATCGGTACCGATGCGCTGTGGTGGAGTTTCCCGGTCAGCGCGCTGTGCTCGATGCTGATGTCGATCGCCTATTACCGCTGGGGCGGCTGGCGACGTTCGCGGATGATGGCCGCGCCCGAGCGCGTCGTCGCGCCGATCGCCGCCCGGACCATCGCCACCCCGGCCGAAATCGCCGCGTCGCCGCCGGCGCCGGTGGCCGATGCGAGTCCTGAAGAGAACCACGAGACCGGCGAGATCGATATCGTCGCCGCGTCTGTGCGCGAGCCCCGCGTTCGTTGATAGACGCGCCGGTCGGAATTGCGGCGCGTAGACGCTGCTGATTCGCGCGCCGCCATGCCGGCGGGCGGGGTCAGATGTCCTGCAACGGCAGCGTAAACACCCCGGCCTCGCCCTTGTCGAAAGCCTCGCGCCAGATGCGATAGCCCTCCAGGTCGCTCTCGCGTACCGGCAGATGGCCGATCACCCGCGGTTCGACCTCGGCCACGCGCGTGCCGACGATGGGGAAATGACCGAGCAGGCGCAGGCTCTTGAGTTCGGCGACCTCGTCGACGTGCTCGCGCAGCACTTCCTCGGCGGTGTGGGTGTCGAATTTGCGCAGCGACAAGGCATCGCGGCCGTCGGGCAAGGCATCGATCCGCTGCACCCAGAAGAATCCCCAGGCGCCGTCGCTGCGCAGATAGGTGCAGATATCGCCTTCGGACAAACCGGGATTCACGTTGCGCTCTCCTGCCGCGGGGGCGGCATCGTGCGGGCGGCGCCGCGTCGGGAATCTAGCGCGAACCGGCCCCCGGCGTATATTCCGCGAGCGGTCGAAAAGCGGGGCCGTTGCGGCCAATGTCGCGGACGCGCTCGACGGCTGCGTCAGCAGCGCTGCGGCTATGTCGAAAGCCCGCGAGAACCGGCTCGTTCCAGCCGCCGCCGTTTCGCTTCGGCCTGACGCCGCCGGAAACGAAAACGGCCGCCTTGCGGCGGCCGTTCGATGCGCTGCGCGGTGAGGCGCGGCGACGGGATTACTCGGCTGCGGTAGCCGCGGCAGCGCTCTTGGCGCGCGCGTAGGCAGCGAGGTCTTCCTTGATGCGGGCCTTCTTGCCTTCCAGACCGCGCAGGTAGTACAGCTTGCCGGCGCGAACCTTACCGCGGCGCTTGACGTCGACCGAGTCGATGATCGCGCTGTGGGTCTGGAACACGCGCTCGACGCCGAAGCCGTGTGAAATCTTGCGGACGGTGAACGAGGAGTTCAGGCCGCCGTTCTTCTTGGCGATGACCACGCCTTCATAGGCCTGGACGCGCTCGCGGTTGCCTTCCTTGACCTTGACGTTGACCACGACGGTGTCGCCGGGGCTGAAGTCGGGCAGCTTGCGCTGGATCTGTTCGGCTTCGAAGTTCTGCAGCAGGGTGTGGATAGAGGGCTTGTTCATGGGTGCGGCCTGTTGGATTAGTTGTTGCGCGAGTGCACGTGGACCCGCGTCATGGCATCGGTACAGCAAATGGGTACGGCTAAGCGGCTAATTATAGCGGCATTTTTAATCGGGTTGCCAGCTTGGGCCGTCGTCTCAGGCCGTCCGGCCCGGGCCGGGAGCCTTGGCCGGCGCCTGATCGGCACTGGAAACGCTTCCAGCCCCGCCCTCGCCCGGCTCTGCGGCGGCCTGCGCGGCCGCCAGCTCGGCCCGGTAGGCTTCCAGCAGCTTGCGGTCGGCCTTGGACAAAGCCGCCTCGTCGAGCAGGTCGGGCCGGCGCTGCCAGGTCCGGCCCAGCGCCTGCTGCCGGCGCCAGCGCGCGATATGAGCGTGGTTGCCCGACATCAGCACCGCCGGCACGCCGCCGAGCTCGTGCTCGACCGGGCGGGTGTAATGCGGACAGTCGAGCAGGCCGTCTTCGAAACTGTCCTGGACCGCCGACTCGGCGTCGTTGAGGGCGCCGTCCTGGAGCCGGGCGACCGCATCGACGATCACCGCCGCGGCGAGTTCGCCGCCGGACAGGACGTAATCGCCGATCGAGACTTCCTCGTCGACCTCGGCCTGGATCAGGCGCTCGTCGACGCCTTCATAGCGGCCGCACAACAGGATCAGGCGCTCGTGGGCGGCCAGTTCGCGGACCTTGGCCTGGTCCAGGCGCACGCCTTGCGGGCTCATATAGACCACCCGCGCCGGGGTCGGATCGGCCGCGCGCGCGGCGCGGATCGCCGCACGCAGCGGCTCGATCAGCATCACCATGCCGGGACCGCCGCCGAACGGACGTTCGTCGACGCGCCGGTAGTTGCCCTCGGCGTAATCGCGCGGATTCCAGCCGTGCAGCGACAGCAGCCCGCGTTCGCCGGCACGGCCGACCACGCCGAACGCGGCGCACTGGGCGACGAATTCGGGGAACAGGCTGATGACGTCGATGCGCATGGGAGCGAGGAACGAGTGCCCAGTAAAGAAAAACGAGTGGCAATGCGGGAACTGCCGAAACGCCGCGAGAGAAACGGGAACGCACTCGTTCCTCGTTCTTCTTCACTCGTTCCTAGAACTCGGGATCCCAGTCGACCGTGACCGTATTGCTGTCGAAATCGACCGAAGTGACGTACTGCGGGAGTACGAAAGGAATCATGCGCTCGCGGGTGTCGTCGCGGGCGACCAGCACGTCGTTGGCGCCGGTGGAAAACAGGTGCGAGACCGTGCCGAGCGAAACGCCCTCGGTGGTGACCACGCGCAGGCCTTCCAGGTCGACCCAGTAGTATTCGCCGGCCTTGGGCGGCGGCAGCGCCGAACGCGGCACGTAGATCTCGGTGCCGTGCATGGCCTCGACCGTGTCGCGATCGGTGACCTCGGGGAAATTGGCGATCAGGTACTTGCCGCTTTCGCGACCGCGCACGCCCGAAAGCTCGCGCTCGCGGCCCTGCGGGTCGCGCACGATCCAGGGCTGGTAGCGGAAGATCGCAACGCGCGGCTCGGTCCAGGACTCGAGCTTGGCTTCGCCGCGAAGACCGAAAGCGCCAAGCACCCTGCCCAGCAGGATGCGGCGCGTGGAATCTGTCATCGGTGCGGTAACCGGGCCGCGCGCCAGGCGCGCGGCCCGCCGGCTCAGGCGGCCGGAGCGGCCTTGACGGCCTGCTTGTACAGGTCGGCGACCTTTTCCGTCAGCTGCGCGCCCTGGGAAACCCAGTGCTTCACGCGCTCGACGTTGAGCTCGACGCGCTTTTCGGCGCCATTGGCCACCGGGTTGTAGAAACCGACGCGCTCGATGTTGCGGCCGTCGCGGGCGCTGCGGCTGTCGGTGACGATGATGTGGTAGAACGGACGCTTCTTGGCGCCGCCGCGGGTCAGTCGAATCTTGACCATGGGGTCTGCTTTCCTGTGTTGCCCAGCCGTCGGAATGACGGGGTAAGCCGGAAAGTTTAACCGATTCCGCGGCTTGGGCAAACCCGGGCCCTGCCCCCCAGCCGGGATCGGGCTGGATCGGGCCGGATCGCGAGCTTCCGGGGCCTCATTCCTGAACGAAGCCGCTTCCAGTCCCGTAGCGGCCGCGGCTGAGCCGGCTGTCGCAGAGGTCAGGCTCGCCGGCTCGGTGCAGGACGAACTCGCCGCACATCGAATCCGCATAAAACCAAAACGGCGACCGAGCGGCCGCCGTTTTTTATCGGCACGCGCGACGCGCGATCAGCGGAACGGCATGCCGCCGCGACCGCCCATCATGCCCTTCATGCCGCGCATCAAGCCCTTCATGCCGCCGCCGGAGAGCTTGCTCATCATCTTTTCCATCTGCTGATACTGCTTCATCAGCTTGTTGACGTCGGCCGGGGTCAGGCCGGCGCCCTTGGCGATGCGGGCGCGGCGCGAGCCGTTGAGCAGGCCCGGGTTGCGGCGCTCTTTCTTGGTCATCGAATTGATGATCGCGACCATGCGCGGCACTTCCTTGCCGGTGACCTGGTTCTTGACCGATTCCGGGATCTGGCCCATGCCCGGCAGCTTGTCCATGAGGCCGTGCAGGCCGCCCATGTTCTGCATCTGCTCGAGCTGGTCTTTCATGTCGTTGAGGTCGAATTTCTTGCCCTTGGCGACCTTCTCGGCGAGCTTCTGCGCCTTGTCCTTGTCGACCTGCTGTTCGACCTGCTCGACCAGCGACAGCACGTCGCCCATGTCGAGAATGCGGCTGGCGACGCGGTCGGGGTGGAACACGTCGAGGCCGTCGGGCTTCTCGCCGACGCCGATGAACTTGATCGGCCGGCCGGTGACGTAGCGCACCGACAAGGCCGCGCCGCCGCGGGCATCGCCGTCGGTCTTGGTCAGCACCACGCCGGTCAACGGCAGGGCTTCGCTGAAGGCCTTGGCGGTGATCGCGGCGTCCTGGCCGGTCATCGAGTCGACCACGAACAGGGTCTCGACCGGCGCGGCGGCGGCGTGCAGCGCCTTGATCTCGCTCATCATCGCTTCGTCGATGGCGAGGCGGCCGGCGGTATCGACCAGCAGCACGTCGACGTAGGACTTGCGCGCGTCGGCGATCGCCGCGCGGACGATGTCCACGGGCTTCTGCGACGCGTCCGAGGCGAAGAACAACACCTCGACCTGCTCGGCGAGTTGCTTGAGCTGCTCGATCGCGGCCGGGCGGTAGACGTCGGCCGAGACCACCATGACCTTCTTCTTGCGGCGTTCGCGCAGATGCTTGGCGAGCTTGCCGACGGTGGTGGTCTTGCCGGCGCCTTGCAGGCCGGCCATCAGGATCACCGCCGGCGCCGGCACGTTGAGGTTCAGATCGGCGGCCTGCGAGCCCATGACCGTGGTCAGCTCGTCGCGCACCACCTTGATCAGAGCCTGGCCCGGGGTCAGGCTCTTCAGCACTTCCTGGCCGACCGCGCGGATCTTGATGCGCTCGATCAGGGCCTGCACGACCGGCAGGGCCACGTCGGCCTCAAGCAGGGCGATGCGGACTTCGCGCAGCGATTCGCGGATGTTTTCCTCGGTCAGACGGCCGCGGCCACGCAGGCGCTCGATGGTGCCGGAGAGGCGTTGGGTCAGGGATTCGAACATGCGCGCGCTACCTGCGTTGGGGCCGGCGCGACCGGGACGATGCCGGGCGGCCTTGCCGTATGGGTCTGATAAGACCGCGAAGTATAGCCCGGCGCGCGAATCCGCCATCCGGCCGCTGCAGATCGCCATGCCGCTATGCCACACTGCCGCGATGACAATCGTTCTCATCGCCGTCGCGCTCTACCTCGTCGCCAGCGGGCTGCTGATCGCCGCGGTGCGTCACGACGCCGGCCGCCAGGCGCGGGCGTGGCTGCTGCCGGCCAATCTGGCGGTGCTGTTGCACGGCGCCGCCCACTTCTTCGCCTGGCGCGCCGCCGGCGGCGCCGACCTGCATTTCTTCGCCGCGCTGTCCCTGGTCGGCCTGGGCATGGCCGCGCTGACCGCGATCGTCGGCGCCTCCGGACGCATGGCCGCGCTCGGGGTGGTGGTGTTCCCGCTCGCCGCGCTGATGCTCGGCGCCTATCAGTTCAACGGCCACGTCCAGCATCCCGCTCCGCTGGACTGGCGCCTGCAGTTGCACGCCTGGTTCGCCCTGCTCGCCTACGCCACCCTGGCCGTCGCCGCTCTGTTCGCGCTGATGCTGTGGCTGCAGGAACGCGCCCTGCGCCGGCGCGAGTTCCACGGCTGGCTGCGCGCCCTGCCGCCACTGGTCGAGCTGGAAAGCCTGTTGTTCCGCACCATCGCGGTCGGCTTCGCCCTGTTGACCGCGACCCTGCTGACCGGAGTGCTGTTCGTCGAGAACCTGTTCGCCCAGCACCTGGTCCACAAGACCGTGCTCAGCGTGCTGTCCTGGCTGGCCTTCGGCGGGCTGCTGCTCGGGCGCTGGCGCTACGGCTGGCGTGGGGCCACCGCGGTGCGCTGGACCCTGGCCGCGATGGTCCTGCTGGTGTTGGCCTTCTTCGGCAGTAAGTTCGTCCTCGAACTGGTCCTGCGCAGGACCTGAGTCACCGCCTCACTCACGACCGGCACAGGCATGGACCGCTGGATCAAGTCGCTTTCGGCGCGCAGTGAATTCGTCTTCGTGCTGGTGCTGGCCTTCGCCTGGCCGGTCCTCGGCAGCCTGACCGCAGTCGCCTACCCGCAACCGCCGACGCCGATCGACGGCGCCGGGCTGGCTTCGATCCTGCGCCTGGAAATCCCGGTGTTGGCCGTACTCGCGGTGTTCCTGTCGCTACGCGGCTGGAACCTGGCCAGGCTCGGCCCGGCCCCGGCGAAGACCGACCTGCCGCTGGGCCTGGCCCTGGCCGTGCTGACCGCGATGCTGTTCTGGCTGCTGCAGGCCCTGGCGCTCGCGTTCGGCCTGAGCCTGCCGCCGGTCGACGAGGCGGTGCCGGTCGCCAGCGACATCGGCTGGACGATGCGGCTCGCGGCCTCGGTGGTGAACGGCTTTTACGAGGAGGCCCTGGTCTGCGGTTATCTGATCACGGCGATGCGCGAGCGCCGCAGCCTCTGGACCGCGATCCACCTGAGCACCGCGATCCGCACCGCCTACCACCTCTACCAGGGCAGCGTCGGGGTGATCTCGATCGTACCGATGGGCTTGCTGTACGCCTGGCTGTACGCCCGCACCGGCCGGCTCTGGCCACTGGTGGTGGCCCATATCGTCCTGGATGTTTGGGCGCTGAGCCTTCCGAGCTGAGCGTTCCCGGCGGCAGCCGGCGCCCCGCCGCCTGGCCCGTCGAACCTGCTCTTGCCAGGCAATAACCCTGCCAATCAGCCACCTGCCGGCGAGCATGAGGTGGGCAACGCCTGTGTGCACGATTCGTCGACTTGGCTTAACCGGCGCTTGCCGGAACAATATTTGCCTTGACAACTATTGCCTGGGCGCAGATTATTCGGCGCCATGACCACCCCCAATCCGAACCAGCCCTGCTCGACCTCGAACCTCGGCCTGCTGTTCCGCCAGGTCCGCGACGCGATGTGGGCACAGATGGAACGCGAGCTGGCGCAGGCCGGCCACGATCTGACCTTCAGCCAGTTCATCACCCTCAAGGAACTCGCGATCGGCACCGCCGGCGTGACCGAGCTGGCCCGCGCCGCCCAGCTCAATCCCGGGGCGATGACGCGCCTGCTCGACAAGCTGGAAAGCCGCGGCCTGGTCGCGCGCGTCGCCGATCCCGACGATCGCCGCGCCATCAACATCCACCTGACCGAGGCCGGTTCGGCGATCTGGAGCGATATCGACCAGTGCGGCCGACGCGTGCGCGAACGCGCGATGGCCGGCCTCAGCGAAGACGACCGCGACCAGCTTTACCGTCTGCTCGAACAGGTTCGCGACAACCTCTCCCTTTCCGGTTCCTGAGCCATGTCACCCATCGACACTCGCCCGCGCCGCGGGCTGCTCCTCGTGCTCGCGCCGCTCGCCGCGGCCTTGATCCTCGCCGGCTGCGCCAGCACCCACGGCCTGGTCCCCGAAGGCCGCGCGCTCGACGCCGACGACCTGGCGACCCAGCGCAGCTTCGCCGGCGCCCCGCGGTCCGAGACGTCGCTGTCCGAGGCGACGTTCCCGAAGCGCGACTGGTGGACCTCGCTCGGCGACGCGCAATTGAATGGCTTGATCGACGAAGCCCTGGCCGGCACGCCGGGCCTGGACGCCGCCGACGCGCGCGTGCGCCAGGCCGTCGCCCAGGCCGGCCTCGCCGATGCCGCGCGCAAGGCCACCCTCGGCGGCAGCGCCCAATATTCCGGCCTGCAATTGCCCGAGACGGTCGCCCCCGAACCGCTCGGCGGCAAATACAGCGGCGTGGAAGTGTTGTCGCTGAGCTTCAAATACAGCCCCGATCTGTGGGGCGGCAAACGCGCGCGCTGGCATGCCGCACTCGGCCAGGCCCGCGCCGCCGAAGTCGAATCCCAGGCCGCGCGCCTGACCCTGTCGTCGAACATCGCCCGCGCCTACGTCTCGCTGGCACAGGCCTATGCCGCGTTCGACGTCGCCCAGGCCGAAAAGCAACGTTCCGAGCATTTGCTCGGCCTCGGCCGCCAGCGGGTCAAGGCCGGTCTCGACAATCAACTGCAGATCCGCAACGCCGAAAGCGCCAGCGCCGCCGCCGACCAGCAGATGCAGTCGGCGCAGCAGCAGATCGACGCCACCCGCAACGCCATCGCCGCTTTGCTCGGCAAGGGCCCGGACCGCGGCCTCGACATCGCGCGCCCGTCCTTGCTCAGCGCAAAATCACCGGCGGTGCCGGCGGTGACCTCGAGCGAATTGCTCGGCCATCGTCCCGACGTCGTCGCCGCGCGTTGGCGCGTGGAAGCCGCATCGCACGGGATCAAGGCCGCCAAGGCAGAGTTCTATCCGAGCGTGAATCTCAGCGCCATGCTCGGGCTGGCCTCGGGCGGCCTGTCGGATCTGTTCGGCAGCGATGCCGTGCTGATCCAGGGCGGCCCGGCGATCAGCCTGCCGATCTTCGACGGCGGCCGCCTGCGCAACCAACTCGCCGAAAGCGACGCCGAGTACGACCTCGCCGTCGCCAACTACAACCAGAACCTGGTCGCGGCCTTGCGCGAAGTCGCCGATGCCCTGCAGGCCTCGCGTTCGCTCGATGCGCAGTTGGTTTCGGCGCAGCAGGCGCGCGACGCCGCGCAACAGGCCTGGCAGATCGCCAGCACCCGCTACCGCGCCGGCCTGGGCACCCAGCTCGACGTGCTGTCGGCGCAGCGCCCGCTGCTGCAGCTCGACCAACAGCTCGCCGGTTTGCGCGCACAACGCCTGGCCGCGGCGATCGAACTCGACCGCGCGCTCGGCGGCGGTCTCGAACTGCGCGCGCCCGACCCGGTCGCCGCGAAGCACCCCGTCACCATTTCCGATTCCAGCGTTATCGCCAAGGCCTCCACGCCATGACCACCGAAATCAATCCGCAAGCCGCGGCCGCAGCCGCCGCCCCGCCGTCCAACGGCAAGCGCCGCAAAGCGCTGTTGATCCTGCTCAGCATGGTCGCGGTCGCCGCGATCGCCTGGGGTCTGTACTACATGCTGGTGCTGCGTTGGCATCAGGACACCGACGATGCCTACGTACAGGGCAACGTCGTCAGCATCACCCCGCAGACCCTGGGCACCGTGGTCAGCATCGGCGCCGACGACGGCATGAAGGTGAGCGCCGGCCAAGTGCTGGTCCAGCTCGATCCGAACGACGCCCAGGTCGCCTACGACCAGGCCACCGCCAACCTCGCCAACACCGTGCGCCAGGTGCGCGGTCTGTTCAGCGCGGTCGATGCCGGCCAGGCCGATCTGTCGGCACGCCAAGTCGCGGTGCAGAAGGCGCGTGCCGACGTGAAGCGCCGCGAAGGCCTGGTCGCCGGCGGCGCGGTCTCGGCCGAAGAGCTCGCCCATGCCCGCGACGAACTCGCCGCGGCCGAAGCGGCGCTGTCGTCTTCGCGCGGTTCGCTGGCGCGCAATCGCGCGCTGGTCGACGCCACCACCGTCGCCAAGCAGCCGCAGGTCGCCGCGGCCGCCGCGCAATTGCGCCAGGCCTATCTGAACCTGCAGCGCGCGGCCATCGTCGCGCCGGTCGACGGCTACGTCGCCAAGCGCAGCGTGCAACTCGGCCAACGCGTGCAGCCCGGCACCGCGTTGATGACGATCGTGCCGCTGGAGCAGGTCTGGATCGAAGCCAACTTCAAGGAAACCCAGCTCGCCGACATGCGCATCGGCCAGCCGGTCGAACTGCACTCGGACCTGTACGGCAGCGAAGTGACCTACCAGGGCAAGCTGGTCAGCCTCGGCATGGGCACCGGCAGCGCCTTCTCGCTGTTGCCGGCGCAGAACGCAAGCGGTAACTGGATCAAGATCATCCAACGCGTGCCGGTGCGCATCGAAGTCGAGCCCAAGCAACTCGTCGAACACCCGTTGCGCCTGGGCCTGAGCATGCACGTCGACGTCGGCATCCGCGAACGCGGCGGCGCCGTGCTCGCCGCCGCGCCGCCGGCCAAGCCGCTGCTGAGCACGCAGGCCTATGCCAAGCAGCTGTCCGAAGCCGATGCGGTGATCGCGAACATCGTCCGCGAGAATTTGCCCGGCACGCACCACGGTTGACGAACGCGCGACCGGCCCGCATCCCAGGCGCGATCCGGTCACGCAGTACCCCGCAGCAAAGACGAAGCGCCTCCCCCACGTCGTTCTTCGTCTGTCGCGACGCATCGCATCGAAGCAGCCGCGCCATCGGCGCCGCTTCGTCCCCTCCCCCCGGCGATGCGCCGCGAGCTCCGAGACCGTCATTCCGGCGCAAGCCGGAATGGCGGGAATCGGACGCTTGGGTTCCCGCTTTTGGTCCCGCGCCCGCGCGGCCCATCCGAACAGACAGGCAGATCCATGTCCGCCACCACGGCCAATGCCGGCGCCGCCCCCGCAGCGCCCACGCAAGCGGGCTTCCGCCCGCCGAACATCGCGCTGACCACGCTGGGCCTGGCCCTGGCGTCGTTCATGCAGGTGCTCGACATCACCATCGCCAACGTCTCGTTGCCGACCATCGCCGGCAACCTCGGCGGCAGCAGCAGCCAGGCGACCTGGGTCATCACCTCGTTCGCGGTCAGCAATGCGATCGCCCTGCCGCTGACCGGTTTCTTCACCCGCCGCTTCGGCGAGCGCAAATTGTTCATGTGGGCGACGCTGGCGTTCGTGGTCGCGTCCCTGCTGTGCGGCCTGGCCAGCAGCATGGGCCTGCTGGTCACCGCGCGTGCCTTGCAGGGCTTCGTCGCCGGCCCGATGTATCCGGTGACCCAGGCGCTGCTGATCTCGATCTACCCACCGCATAAGCGCGGGCAAGCGATCGCGCTGCTGGCGATGGTCACGGTGGTGGCGCCGATCGCAGGCCCGATCCTGGGCGGCTGGATCACCGACAACTACAGCTGGGAATGGATCTTCTTCATCAACATTCCCATCGGCATCTTCGCCAGCCTGGTGGTCGGCAGCCAGTTGCGCGGCCGCCCGGAGAAACTCGAACGCCCGAAGATGGACTACATGGGTCTGATGACCCTGATCGTCGGCGTCGGCGCGCTGCAGGTCCTGCTCGACCTGGGCAACGACGAAGACTGGTTCAACTCGACCAAGATCGTGATCCTGGCGATCGTCTCGGTGATCGCGCTGACCGTGTTCGTGATCTGGGAGCTGACCGAGCGCGACCCGATCGTCAACCTGCGCCTGTTCCGCCATCGCAACTTCGCCGCCGGCACCGCGGCGATGGTGCTGGCCTATTCGGCGTTCTTCGCGGTCGGCCTGCTGGTGCCGCTGTGGCTGCAGCGCAACCTGGGCTATACCCCGATCTGGGCCGGTTTCGCCACCGCGCCGATCGGCATCCTGCCGGTGCTGCTCACGCCTTTCGTCGGCCTGTACGCGACCCGCTTCGATCTGCGCATGGTCGCCAGCTTCGCCTTCATCGCGATGGCCTTCACCAGCTTCATCCGCTCAGGCTTCAACCTGGACGTCGACTTCAACCACGTCGCGATGGTGCAGTTGTGGCAGGGCCTGGGCGTGGCGCTGTTCTTCATGCCGGTGCTGACGATCCTGCTGTCGGACCTGGAGCCGCACGAGATCGCCGCCGGCTCGGGCCTGGCCACCTTCGTGCGCACCCTCGGCGGCAGCTTCGCGGCCTCGTTGACCACCTGGGGCTGGAACCAGCGCAGCACCATCCACCATGCGCAACTCACCGAACATATCGGCGCCTACGACCCGGCGGTGCTGCAGACCGTCGACACGCTCGGCCGCGGCGATCTGCAACGCGGCGCGGTCAGCCTGAACCAGATGATTTCGCAGCAGGCCGCGCAGATCGGCTTCAACGAGATCTTCCACCTGCTCGGCATCCTGTTCCTGGCGGTGATCGTCATCGTCTGGTTCGCCAAGCCGCCGTTCACCGCCAAGCTCGGCGGCGGCGCGGCGGCGGCCGGCGGACATTGATCGCGGCGAATCGCTGCACCCCACGATCCAGCATGTTGCCGCACTCGTAACGCCGCAGCGGATGCCATCAACGACAGGCCGGGTTCGCCCGGCCTGTCGCGTTTCGCGTCGTACTCCCTCACGGCCGCAGCCGCATCGATACGCGACTCAGGCCGGCACCCGCACCGCGGGCTGCACCGACGGCGCCGCCTCGCAGACCTCCGCCGCGCACTTCAATACGAAGCGCTGCCGCGCCTCGTGGTAGCTGCGATCGGCTCCGAAGAAATTGCGGTACATGTGCGCGAGTTCTTCGGCACCGTAACTTTCCAGCGGCTTGCGGCGTTCGTCGGCGGCGCGGCGACGACGCTTGAGCGCCAAGGCCTTGCGACAACTCGCCGGATCGGCCGCGCGCTCGGCGCGCTGTTCGACATGGGCGACGAAATCGGCGGCGCTCGAACCGAACGCGGCGTCGATCAGGCCGATGCGCTCGGCACCGGCGGCGCCGATCGGACGCAGGCCCTCGGTCAGCTCCTGGGCCAAGGTGTCGCCGACCCGACGCGGCAACAGATAGGTCCAATACTCCGAACCGTATAGCCCGCCCATGCTCTTGTAGTGCGGATTCATCACCACGCCGCGCCGCGCCCACACCTGGTCCGCAGCCAAGGCCAGGATCACCCCGCCGGCGCCGGCATTGCCCTGCATCGCCGAGATCACCAGGTGGCTGTCGGTCAGCACGATCTCACGCACCAGCGCGTTCATCGCCAGGATGTTGCGCCACGACTCCAGCGCCGGATCGTTCGAGGCCTGAATGGTGTTGAGGTGGATGCCGTTCGACCACAGGTCGGCGCCGCCCATCAACACGATCGCCCGGGTCGGACGCTGCCGCGCCTGCAGGAAAGCGGTGCGTAACCGATCGCATTGCGCGGTCGACATCGCGCCGTTGTAGAAGTCGAAATGCAGGTAGCCGATGGCGCCGACTTCGCGATAACGGATCTGCCGGTAACCGTGGTCGCGCCGCCCGGCGACCGACATGGCCGGCCTCGATGCGCGCTCGATCACCCCCTGCATGCGCCGCTCGCCGAGCACCTGAGTCGCCGGCAGCTTGATCCCGTCCTTCTCGCGCAGGTGACTGAGCCAGACCGCGCCGTCGCCGGTGGCCACGCAGACCGCGCCTTCGCGCCATCCGAGCAGCTCGCCCGGACGGCCGCGCAAGGCGCGCTCGGGGTGGGCGCCGAACACTTGGCAACGCAGTCCGGCCAGTTCGGCGCGCGCGCCCGGATAGCTGTCGGCGCAGCGCACGCGCGCCAGCACCGACGCGGTGTCGAGCTGCCAGTCGATCGATCGTTCGGAGGGGCGCATCGAGGCGCGCAGGCGCCCGCGCACTTCGGCCCGGCCGTAGTCGAGCGGCTGCGGGCGATAGCCGCCCTCGGCGTAGCGCTCCACCGCCTGCAGCAAAGCACGGATCGCGGCATCGGTGACTTCGTGCCGGTACAGCTGGCTCTTGGACGCGCCGCGCATGGCGAAGCCGGCGCTGGCCCAGATGTCGCCGGCGTCCATCTCGGCCGCCGCCTGCAACACCGTCACCCCCCAGTCGTGTTCGCCGTCGAGGATCGCCCAGTCCAGCGACGACGGCCCACGGTCGCCGACGATGCCGGGGTGGACGATCAAACAGGTGTGGTGGGTCCAGATGTCGTCGGGAATCGCCGACTTGAGCATCGGCGCGACGATCAGCTGCGGCCGCTCGCGCGCGACCGCGGCACGCATCGTGTCGGCATCGGCGGCGACTTGCACGCTGACCTCATGGCCGAGATCGGTCAGCTCGACCCAGGCGCGTTGCGCAAGGCCGTTGTACGCGGTGCACAGGAACAGGATACGCAGCGCCATCGCACGCTCCATGTCACGACGAAGCGTCGAATTTGTGCCATCGCATGTTCATATTCCTGAGCGGCGATCACAAATTTCTGTTGCGCCGCAGCGGGATCGCGAATTCTCGACGGCCATCGCCGTTCCGGGAAGAACTGCGGAAAACGGGTGTTTTCATTGACCGTCGCGGCTGCCAGGCTGCGTTTTGCTACGGGCGACGACCGTCTGTTTTGACAGTTGCCCGGCACGCGCCGCGCCGATTCGGCATCCTCGCCGGGCGACGGCGGATCCGTTGCAAGCGCGGCGCCGGGGACGCAACGCCGCCTGTTCTCGTGGAGCGTCCAGGAACGGCCGCGATCGCGGCCTCATCGCCCATGACGGGCTCAAGGAGAGGACTGATGTTGAAGCGCACTACCACCAAATTGTTCGCCACCTGCGCGTTCTGTTTCGGCATGGCGTTTTCGTTGAGCGCCATCGGCTCCGGCGGTTGCCAGGGCTGTTGGGACGCTTGCCAGGCGGATTTCGATTACTGCATCGACGCCGGCTATCCCGCGGAAAACTGCCGGATCACCTGGCGCAGCTGCGGCATTTCCTGCGGTTGCGAGATCCCCTGAGCCGCTCTCGCGGCCGGCCGGCGCCAGCGCGCCTGCCGGCCGCATTCGATGCGCAAGATCGTGATGCATCGCAGCGAAGAGCGCCGCCGACGGAGCGGGCGCGGCGTTCGGAGTGTTCGCCAGGCGCGCGCCGAACGCTCCAACAGGCGACCGGAGCGGTGTTTAGCAACACCGATCACATCGGCAGGGCGGCCGGGCCATGGCGTCGGATCGCGACGGTGCTATAACTCCGAGCGTCCAGTGACGGACCAGGAGCAACAGTGACGTTGACGCCCTCCACCGGCTTATCTCCGCAGGCCGCATCGCCTCCGTTACACCGCTCCCGAAGCCCGGCACCCGCCCGGATCGCCGTACTGGCCGCTACCCGCATACCCCCATCGCCTGTCGGCGAACGCATCCGCCCTGCAGCGGCCGCGATCGCTGGCCTGCGCGATCACCCCATCACAGCCACCGCCGGTCCGCGCACGCTCCGGCTCTACGAGGACATGGAATGAACTTCAAATCGATCCTGACGACGATCCTGGTCGTGGCGCTGGCGCTCGGCCTCGGCGTCGGTGCCGGTTACCTGGTCCGCAACAGCGGCCTGCTCGGCAACGGCGGAGGCGGCGGTGCGGTGGTGACCCAGGGCGATTACTCGTCGGTCTACGCCAAGGCCGGCGGCGAGGTGGTGATGTACTCGTTGTCGACCTGCCCATTCTGCAAACAGGCGCGCGCCGTGCTCGAGAAACAGAACGTCAAGTTCGTCGAACGCATCATCGACCAGGACAAGGATGCCAAGGTCGAGGCCGACGGCCTGAAGATCAAGAGCGTGCCGACGTTGTACATCGGCGACCAGAGCCTGCAGGGTTACGACGAAGCCAAGCTGGTCGAACTGATCAATGCGCACGGCAAGGCGGCCAAGCCGGCGGCCTGAGCCCGGCGCGGTTGGACTTACCTCGCCGGCCCGGTCTCCACCGGCTTAGCCGGCGAGGACATGCAGACCGCAGGCGAACGCTGCGCCGAGCAGCGTCCCGCCGATCACTTCGGCCAAGGTGTGTCGCGCCAGTTTCAGGCGCGACCAGGCCAACAACGGCAGTAGCAACAGCCCAATAGTTGCCAGCGCCGGCCGCAGCGAAAACAGCGACACCCCGGCGAACGCCAGGCTCGCCATGTGCAGAGACAGTTTGATCCAGCGGTTGAGCAAGGCCGCTACGACCAGCATCGCCGCGACCGCGAGTATCCCCTGCCCCATCGGTGCCGCGCGTTCGCGCATCCACCACCAACAGATCGCCAGCACCGCGAGCAACACCGCATACAGCAGCGGCCGCTCGCTGGGATGCGAGGCATCCACGGTCGACCACCGCCCGCTCCGGCGACGCTGGACCACGAAAGCCCAACTCACCGACACCGCCACCGCGACCCCGCACACCGCCGACCAGAACGCCTGCGGCGCGAGCACCCGCACGCTGACCATCGTCAAGGCGATGAAGACCGCGAACGGATGCAGGACGATCGATACCCAGCGCGCGAACCCGCTCGGTTTGCCGAGTTCGCGCTCGCTGCCGCTCACGCCGCGTCCAAGGCCTCGGACAGGCGTTCGACCGCGATCACTTCCATCTCGCCGATACGGCCGCCGCGCGGGGCGTTGCCCTTGGCTACGATGGCGCGCTTGAAACCGTGGGTCGCGGCTTCCTTGAGGCGGTCTTCGCCGTTCGGTACCGGCCGGATCTCGCCGGACAGGCCGACTTCGCCGAAGGCGACGGTGTGCTCGGCCAAGGGCTGATCGCGCAGCGACGACAGCACCGCCAACAGCACCGGCAGATCGGCCGCGGTTTCCTGCACGCGGATGCCGCCGACCACGTTGACGAACACGTCCTGGTCGCCCACCGAGATGCCGCCGTGGCGATGCAGCACAGCGAGCAGCATCGCCAGACGGTTCTGCTCCATGCCGACCGCGACCCGGCGCGGGTTCGACAGCGGCGAGGAATCGACCAGTGCCTGCACCTCGACCAGCAACGGCCGGGTGCCTTCGCGCGTCACCATGACGCAGCTGCCCGGCTGCGGGCTGCGGCTGCCCGACAGGAAGATCGCCGAGGGATTCGGCACCTCGCGCAGACCCTTGTCGCTCATCGCGAACACGCCGAGCTCGTTGACCGCGCCGAAGCGGTTCTTGAATGCGCGCAGCACGCGGAAACGGCTGCCGCTCTCGCCTTCGAAATACAACACCGCATCGACCATGTGTTCGAGCACGCGCGGGCCGGCGATGCCGCCCTCCTTGGTGACATGGCCGACCAGGAACACCGCGGTGCCGGTTTCCTTGGCGTAGCGCACGAGCCGTGCCGCGCTTTCGCGGACCTGGCTGACCGATCCCGGCGCGGCGCCGAGTTGTTCGGTCCACAGGGTCTGCACCGAGTCGGCGACGATCAGCGCCGGCTTGGTCGCGGCGGCGTGTTCGAGAATGCGCTCCACGCCGGTCTCGGCCAACGCATGCACGCCGTCGAGCGGCAGGCCGAGGCGCGCGGCCCGGCCGGCGACTTGCGACAACGATTCTTCGCCGGTGACATACAAACCCGGCAGGGTCTGGGCCATGCGCGTGATCGCCTGCAGCAGCAGGGTCGACTTGCCGATGCCGGGGTCGCCGCCGACCAGCACGACCGCACCGTGCACCAGGCCGCCGCCGAGGACACGGTCGAACTCGCCGATGCCGGTGCTGACCCGCGACTCCTCGCTATGGCGCACGTCCTTCAACGCGGTCACCGCGGGCGCATCGACGCGTCCGGCCCAACTCGAACGGCGGCTGGCGGCCACTCCGCCGCCGCCCGCGCCGGCCTTGGCCGCCGGTTCGACGATGAATTCGCTAAGGGTGTTCCAGCCGCCGCATTCGCCGCACTGCCCCTGCCATTTGTTGTAGTCGGCGCCGCACTCCGAACAGACGTAGGCGGTGCGGGCGGCCTTGGCGGCGGACTTGCCGGGCGATTTGGACATATTCGACATGGGTGGGCGACTGGCAACGATGCGGCACGAAGCCGCACTGTAGCCGCTCGCAGTCGCATGCTGCGAGATTGGCCGCGCAACTCATTGATCCGCCGAGGCAAGCGACACGGCCCGCGGCTTCGCCGAGGATCGATGAACCGACAGAACCAAAGACGCGACGCGCCAAAGCGCCGGAGCCTCGCCGCCGCCCACCTGAATCGATCGAGCCAGCGGTCGCTTCGCCGAACGCCCCCGAAGGCCGCCCGCAAGCGGCCCCGCGGCGCCGAGAGCTCAGGCCGCGAAGGGCGGGTGGTGTTCGGGATAGATCGCGCGCAGATTCTGCTGCGGGATGGCCAGCAGGCCGCCGACGTCGTGCGAGGCGACGATGCTGTAGCCGCGCGCATCGATGTCCTTGGCGATCGTATGCCAGTCCAGCTTCGGCATCGCCATCGAAGTGTCGATGGTCCAACCGAAGCGCAAAGCGCCGAGGGCCTTCATTTCGTCCAGCGGCAACCAGCTATCGGCAGGTGCGACCACATAACCCTCGTCCTCACCCACCACGAATACGTCTACGCGCATTTTCATCAGTGCCTTTGCTGTTTGTGCTGCAAGCCGGCGCATGGTGTCGATCGGCCCGATAAAAAAAGGTGAAGAAGGAATTAGCGATTTGCAGAAGCGCCGCGGGTTGCTGATCTTGGATTCAAGTTCTATGCAAGTTGATGACAGAAACGCAGGACTCCGTGCTGCCCTGCAGCTTGACAAGACAAGGTCTCAGGCGTTGCGACGCAGCTCATCCAAACTGAACACCGGCGCCAGGACCAGGCACATTGCCCCGCCTACCGCCGCGTTCGGGCTTCGGGTTTAATAGCGGCGCGACCGTCGATCGATCGGTGCACAGCGAGTTCCGCTTGGCATCCGAACGCATGCCGGCCGCCATCCATCCGTCATGACTTCAGGCCCGTTTTCTCCGGGGCCGCTCTGGGGAGAGCACCCACGACACGCACGCATTCGGACCGACCGTGTTCCGTCTCGGTTCGCGCGTGCGTCATCGCCAAGGTGGCTGTCCGCCTCTATCGAAACGTCTCTACACAAGGAACCCGCCATGAGGCCCAAGCAACAGGAAGTTCGCAGGAATTGGCGTTGGAGCGCAGCGGCCTTGGCCCTGACCCTGACGATGGGATCGGCGGCACTGCTGTCGAGCAGCGCCGGCGCCGCTTCGGAGCCGCTGCCGCAAACGCTCGTTCACCGCCTGGCGGCCGATGCGCGCGAAGGCCGCGCGCAACTGCCGGACGGCCGCTGGCTGGTGCTTGAGCGTAGCGGCACCGCATTGGTCTTGATGGAGGACCGCGAAGGCGGCGCAACCCTGCGTCGCTGGCCGCTTTCCTCGCCGCGCCGCTGGGCCAGCCTGAGCCTGCTGCCGAGCGGACGCGTATTGATCTGGGGCGGCGTCGACGGCAAGGGTCATGTGCATCAAGGCGGTCTGTGGTTCGACACCGCATCGCGCAGCTTGAGCAGCAGCGGCCCGCTCAAGCTGTTGCCGCGTGCCGGCCATGCCGCGACCGTACTCAGCGACGGCCGCCTGCTGCTCACCGGCGGTTGGACCCCGGGCAGCGTCGGCATCGCCCAGGCCGAGCTGTGGGACGAACGCAGCGCTTCGGTATCGGTGCCGAAGGGGCTCTCGACTCCGTCGCGCATCGGCCATCGCAGCCGGATCGAGAACGACGGCCGGGTGCGCCTTTCCGGCGGCGTCGACGGCCAAGGCCGCCCTATCGCACAGGATCAACGCTACGACCCGGCCCGGCAGAGTTTCGAGGCCGCCGGCGTAGCTTCTGCCCAGGCCACCGACAACGGCCAGGCTCCCAAGTTGATGGCGGCTTTCCCGCAGGACCTGGCTCAGGGTGTTGCGCCGGACTCGCGACTGTCGCTGCGCTTCGACCAACCCTTGCGCGTGGCGGAATTGAACGCCGCCAGCGTCACCCTGCTCGGCCCGCGCGGTTTCGCCGCCGTCCAGGTCACTCCGGCCGAGGCCGGCCGCTTGCTGTTCGTGACGCCGCGGCAACCGATGCAACCCAACGCAGCGTATTCGCTGTTGGTCGACGGCGTGCACGCGCGCAACGGCAAATCCCTGGCGACGACGCTGATCGATTTCGAAACCGGGACTGCCGGCCCGCGCCCATCGCCGCAACCCGCAGCATCGGTCGCGACCGCACCGCGCATGGCGGCCGCTTCGACGACGGCATCGGTCAGCGGCACGCTCGCACCCGACGGCAACCCAGTGGACGTCGAGTCGCAGACGCCGGGGCAAGAGATCACCGTGCCGTTCACGATCTCGCAAACCGGCGACTACGGCCTGGGCGTCAGCGAGCTGAACTTGAGCGCAGGCACCTCGGCGACCGTGAAAGTCACCCGCAGCGGCAGCACCGTGGTCAGCACCAACTGCACGGCTCAATACGCGGGATGCGCGCTCAACCTGGCCAAACTCAGCACGGGCAGCTATGTATTGAGCGCGCGTCCGACGTCGGGTACCGCAACGATCAAGTTCAAGGCCACGCTGAGTCGCGACGCGGGAACGCTGCTTCAGCCCGGCGTCGCCTATCCGCTGAGCCTGAGCTATCGCGGCCAGAACGGCCGCCCGCTGTTCAACGGCAGCGCCAATCAGCAAGTCAGCCTGCGCATCGCCGGGCAAGCCACGCTGCCGGCCGGTCGCGACATCAGCTACGTCGTCTACAACCCGGCCGGCACGGCCATCAAGACCAGCGTGATTTCCGCGGCGACCGCCTCGATCAACCTCGTGCTGCCGAGCACCGGACGCTACGCCGTCCTGGTCGATCCGCTCTATGGCGAAACCGCGAATACTCAGATCACCCTGACCCAGGGCTTCAGCGACGTACTGGTCGCCGATGGCGATTCGGTGGATCTGGCCTCGCCGACCGAAGGCAAATCGGCTGCCGTCGATTTCTACGTCGCCGCGGGGACCAAGCTGGGCTTGGGCTTCAGCAACCTGGCCCTTACCGGTGCGCCAGCGGGCGACCCGGCGATCGCAGTGCTGACCAAGCCCGATGGCAGCCAAAGCACGCTGGGCAACTGTTTCGTCGCCAACGGCGGTTGCGACTTCAATCTCAGTGGCCTGGCGGCCGGCATGCACAACATCCGACTCGGCTCGTATTCGGCCACGGCCCGGATCTCGGCCACCGCGACCTTGAGCAACGACAAAACAGGTCCCGTGCCTTCGACCCCGACGCCGTTTGCGTTGGATCGCCGTGGCCAGAATGGGCGCCTGTGGTTCGATGCCAGCGCCGGGCAAACCGTGGCACTGGCATATTCGCAATTGCTCAGTGCCCCGGCCAACCGGGCGGTCGCGATCACCGTGTACCGGCCCGACGGAACCACCTTGAAAACCAGCAGCTCGCGCTCGCCGGCAGCCACCCTCAATCTGCCCAGCCTGTCGGCGACCGGACGCTATTCGGTGCTGATCGACACCGAACTCGGCGCCACCGTGTCGATGGACCTGTGGCTGGCGAACGGCGTCGATGAAAGCCTTGCGCTCGACGGCAGCAGCATCGACGCTGCGGCACAGAACGCCGGACAGAATTTCTACTTCCGCTTGTCGAACCCGCAGACCGGCAATATCGGCCTCGGCCTCAGCGAACTGTCGGCCCCGGACCCCGGGAATGGCCGCGTCAAGGTCAACGTCCTGTCCAGCGGCGGCGCCAGCGTGCATACGGAAGAGTGCAGCCTCTCGCTGGGCGGTTGCGACCTCAACCTGACGAATCTCGCAAGCGGCAACTACAGCATCGTCGTCGAACCGCTGGGCCAGCAGAAACTGAGCCTGCGCGCGACCGCCAGCACCCAGCTCACCGGGTCGTTGGTCGCGGAAACCCCGTTCGCCTTGGCTATCGCCCGCCCGGGTCAGGATGCCCTGCTTAGCTTCAACCTGACCCAGGCACAGGACGTCGCCTTGGGCGTCTACCAACACGCGACCCAGCCGGCCGGCCGCAGCGTCGCCTACAGCATCTACAAGCCCGATAGCAGCCTGATCCTGCACCGCTCGGTCAATGCCGACCAATCGCTCTTTCTGCCGGGTCTCGCCGCAGGCGCCTATACGATCAGAATCGACCCCACCGAAGGCGAAACCTCCAGCGCACAACTGATCCTGCACACGCCCAAGGCCGGTGTGTTGACGGTCGACGGCGATTCCTTGCCGATGTCCACCCAGGCCGCGGGCCAGGAAATCCATCTGAGTTTCGAAGCGCAACAAGGCGCCAACCTGGGCCTCGGCATTTCGGAATTGAGCGGTGCGACTTCGGCTGCGGCCTTGCTCAAGGCTTACCGACCGGATGGCACTCAACTGCATTCGCAGTCGTGCGCACCGCCGGGCTGCAGCATGAACTTCAAGAACCTGGATGCGGGCATCTACACGGTCAGGATTTCCGATAGCGCCCCACCGCCGCCGGCCCGCTCGCTGCTCGCGACACTGAGTTCAGACCTGGAAGGCAGCGTGGGCGCGAACGCCCCGACCACGATTTCCTTGAACCGCCCGGGCCTCAATGGCCGCTACCGTTTCAATGCGGTGGCGGGTCAAAACCTGGCACTGACGATCTCCAATGTCGCGACCGTACCGGCGTTCGGGGATGTCGATTACACCTTGTATCTGCCCGATGGCAGCCAGCGCACCGGCAGGTCGCAAAAGGGTTACACCTTCAACCTGGACGCGCTTGCGCTGACCGGCGAGTACATGCTGTTCGTCGATCCATCCAAGGCGATGCAGTTGAGCGGCAAGATCGAACTCGTGCTCGGAGAAAGCGGCCATATCCACGCCGATGGCGATCCGGTCAACTTCGCCACTCAGCTTCACGGTCAGTCCCTGTATTTCACCTTCGATGCAGCGCAGGGCGAGTACCTCGACCTGGGTTTGAGCGAGTTCCAGCTCGACGGCTCTTCGGGCGACTACAGGATCTTCGTGGTTCCGCTGGCCGACGGCCCCACGCGCGAGGGTTACTGCGTCATGCAAGGTCCCTGCAGCATGCGTCTGAAGGATCTCGCGGCCGGCCGTTATCTGGTCGCCCTGGAGCCGTACTGGCAGGACCCCGACCGCTACAGCCCCTTCAGCACCACCGCGACCCTCAGTCGCGAACTCTCCGGAACCTTGAGCCTCGACCAGCCGCAGACCGTGACGATTCCACGCCACGGCCAAGTCATGCGAATGACCCTGCCTGTGGTCGCGGGACAAAAGCTGCTGCTGAAAGTCGCCGGCCAATCGACTGCTCCCATGGGAAGCGTCGTCGGCTATGGCGTCCAGACGCCGACCGGCGGACCGGTGGTGTCGAGCGGCAACGCCAACGAGGCCGCGACCTTCCATCTGAACTACCTGACCGCCAGCGGCGACTACTTGGTGACGATCACCAATGGGCACGCGACGAGTGCGCAGATGCAGGTGGTGGTCGAGCAGGCACCGCAGTAAGGCGAGCGGTGCATTCGCAAGGAACCGCACAAAGCCCCGCTCCGGCGGGGCTTTGTTTTTTGCGCCGTCGAACGATGCCGTTGCGCAATTCGCGAGCCCTCAACGCTAGGCGATATAGCTCTTGACCTGATCCCGGGTGATGCGCAAAAAACGCGCGATGGCATCGAGGTGCTCGTTGTTCTCGCGCAGACGCGATTCCTTCGGCGCGACCACCACCGGCTCGAATTCGTTGAGCTTCTTGGCGTTCTGGACCACGTGATAACCCCACACCATGCCCTGGTCGAACACCTTGCCGCTGGGCATGTCGACCACGTAATTGGCGAACTTGGTGGTGGTGTCGCCCTCGAAGCGGCCATTGACGAAGCGGTTGTTGAACTCGCGCGGCGTATCGATCAGCCAGCATTCGGTCGGCGACAGATGGCGGGTCGGCTGACCGGCGTAGTACTGCGAATGCGCGCCTATGAAGACGCCGGGCTCGCTGTACAAGCAATTGCGCATCGGTTGCTGCCCCACAGTGGGGTCGCGCTTGTCGACGTTCCACTGACGGATCTGGGTATGCGGAAACACCGCCGTCTGCGGGAAGATCAGCTGGATCAGCCCGATCTCGCTGTTCTGCGGCGCAGCGCGTGCGAAACGCGCCTTGAAGTCGCCGCCGTACTGCAACGCAGCCCCGGGTGCGAACACGTTCTCGGGAGCAGCCAGATAGGGGTGCAACTGCAGATGGAATTTGCCGGTGTCGAAGTTCTGCTCGGGCCAGTAATTGCTCATGACGGTATTCCTCGTGTCGAAATGGCGAAATCTCCCCGCTCCGTCGCCGTCCCTGCGGTCCGCCCGCCAACGCCGCGCCGGCCGAGGGCCGTCATTACGAACGCGCTGATCCCGCCCCCGTGAAGGCCTTGATACCGCAGCCTTCAGGCCTGGTTTTGGCCGGTACTGAGACCGTCCTGGTACGGTCGATTGACCGCGCCGACCGTCGCCGCCTAGAATTGCCCTCTTCGCCGGAATAGCTCAGTTGGTAGAGCGGCGCATTCGTAATGCGTAGGTCGTAGGTTCGATTCCTATTTCCGGCACCAAGTAACCCCGAAGGCAAGCCAACCGCCCGGCCAACGATCCAACGGCCGGCAGCCTTCCGGAAGCACTTCAAAGCCCCGCCGAAAGCGGGGCTTTTTTTGTAACGCACGCTGCCAAATCAGGAAGTCGCCGCTCATTCCAGTCGTCTTCGACAGCACCCGATGCGTCCCAAACCGGGCTCTCCGTTGCTTGCAAGGTAAGGCAAGCCAACCGCCCGGCCAACGATCCAACGGCCGGCAGCCTTCCGGAAATACTTCAAAGCCCCGCCGAAAGCGGGGCTTTTTTGTGAAACATACGTGCCTGCTGCGTCCCTGGCTGGAAGCCGCGCATGCTGCACATTCCGCGGCGTCGTTATCATCCGCGCCATGCAACCCGTCCTCGCCGCGCTCGTCGATTCGTCGATCTTCATCCTGTTGTCCTGGGGCATCTGGCGCCTGTTGGGCCGCTCGATACCGCTGGCGGTGGTGCCGATCGCGATCGGCGTCGGGCTGGCGGCGATGGGCGGCCTGCCGGCACAGGTCGGCGTGCCCTCGGCCATCGGCGACCGGTTCAGCTGGGTCGGGGTGCTGGCGCTGGCCTTTACCGCCGGCCTGGAGACCCGCCACGGCGGAGATCCGGCCACGCCCTCGCCGGCGGCCGCGCGTGCGCTCGGCTCGTCCCTGCCCCGTTTCGTGCTCAGTGCCGCGCTGGCGCTGGCGCTGCCGTTCCTGGCCGGCACGGTCGCCGCCCACGCTTATTTCACCGGCCTGGCCGGCTGGGCGGCGCCACGGGGCCAGGACTGGCTCGGCGCGGTCGCGATCGGGCTTTGCGTCGCGGTCAGCGCCTTGCCGGTCCTGATCGGCATTGTGCGGGAACTCAAGGCCGAGCACCGCGCATTGACCCAGGTGGCGGTCGGCATCGCAGTCGTCGACGACGCGGTGCTGTGGGTCGGCCTGGCGGCGTTGCTGTTGATCGCCGACGGCGGTGCCGGTTTCGCCGGCTGGTCGGGGCTGGACGCGCTGGCGGTCGTGGTGCCGCTGGTTCTCGCCGCGGCCGCCGCGCTGGCCGAACGCAAGGCCTGGGTGCCACCGAAAACCGCGATCTGGCTCGCCATGCCGCTGTACCTCGGCGCCTGCTCATGGGCCAGTTCGCAACTGGGGCTGCACGCGCTGCTCGGGGCCTACTTCGGCGGCGCGATCATGGCGCCGAGCTGGATCCGGCGCTTGCCGGTCGAGCGGATCGGCCAGTTCGCCCTGGTCGGCCTGGCGCCGCTGTTCTTCGGCCACAGCGGCCTGGGCATCGACGGCGACGCGCTCGGCTGGAGTTCGCTGCAGGCCACCGTGGCCCTGCTGGCCCTGTCGATCGCAGCGAAGCTCGCGGCCTTGCTGATCTGCCCGCCGTCGGCGACGTTCTCACGCCGCGACGCGCTGGCGATCGGCGCGCTGCTGCAATGCAAAGGATTGATGGAGATCGTCGCGGCAACCGTGCTGCGCGACAAAGGCCTGCTGTCGGAACCCGCCTACGCCGCGTTGGTCATGCTGGCGGTGCTGTCGACCGTATTGACCGGCCCGCTGTTCCGTTCGATCGTGGGGCGTCGCAGCGCTGCTCCGGATGCCGATCGCGAATACGTCTGAGCGAGCGGCTGAAGCAAGCGCTCGAGCGACCGGGCCGAGCCCTCAACTCACCAATTGCAGGCGCAGTTCCTTGGGCAGGGCGAAGACCATGTTCTCGGGCTCGCCTTCCAGCTCGTTGACGCGCTCGGCGCCGAGTTCGCGCAGGCGTTCGATCACGCCGCGCACCAGCACCTCGGGAGCCGAAGCGCCAGCGGTGATGCCGATGTGCTTGCGGCCGCGCACCCAGTTCGGGTCGATCTCCACGGCGCCGTCGATCAAATGAGCCTCGACGCCCTCGCGCTCGGACAGCTCGCGCAGGCGGTTGGAGTTGGAGCTGTTCGGCGAGCCGACCACCAGCACCAGGTCGCAACGCGCGGCCAGCGCGCGCACGGCGTCCTGGCGGTTCTGGGTGGCGTAGCAGATGTCGTCGTGACGCGGGCCCTGAATCGCCGGGTACTTCGCACGCATGGCCTCGATGACCGCGCGGGTGTCGTCGACCGACAAGGTGGTCTGGGTGGTGTAGGCCAGGTTTTCGGGTTGCTCGACTTCGAGCGCGGCGACGTCGTCGATGTCCTCGACCAGATAGATCCGGCCGGAACCGGCTTCGCGCCGCCACTGGCCCATCGTGCCTTCGACTTCCGGATGGCCTTCGTGGCCGATCAGGATCACGTCGCGGCCGGCGCGGCAGTGGCGCGAGACTTCGAGGTGGACCTTGGTCACCAGCGGACAGGTCGCATCGAAGACCTTCAGGCCGCGGCGATCGGCTTCCTCGCGCACGGCCTTGGACACGCCGTGGGCGCTGAAGATCACCGTCGCGCCGTCGGGCACTTCGTCGAGTTCTTCGACGAAGACCGCGCCGCGGTGTTTGAGGTCGTCGACGACGAAGCGGTTGTGCACGACTTCGTGGCGCACGTAGATCGGCGCGCCGAGCGTCTCGATGGCGCGCTTGACGATCTCGATCGCGCGGTCGACGCCGGCGCAGAAGCCACGGGGGTTGGCGAGGATGACGTCCATGGGGGCATTGTACTCCTGGCGGTCAGGAGTGAGCGGAGAGGAGCGATCAGCGAGCGAAAAACCGGCGGTCCGGCTCGCTTTTCACCCCCGCTCGCTCACTTCTCGGCCTCGGGTTTGCTGAACAAGCCATAGATCGCGATCCCGATCGCGCCGGCGACGATGGCCGAGTCGGCGATGTTGAACGAGGGCCAGTGATAGTCGCGCCAGTACCACTGGATGAAGTCGACGACATGGCCGTGCAGCATGCGGTCGATCACATTGCCGATCGCCCCGCCGATCACCAGGGCGTACGGCAGCGCGGTCTTCCAGTCGCCGCGCGCCGCGCGCGACAACCAATACGCGAGCAGGCCGCTGATGCCGACGGCGAGAATCGCGAAGAAATACTTCTGCCAGCCGCCGGCGTCGCTGAGGAAGCTGAAGGCCGCACCGGTGTTGTAACTGCGGTACCAGTTCCAGAAACCGTCGATGACCGGCACCGCGGTGTACTCGGGCAAGGAACTCAGCACCCAGGCCTTGCTGAGCTGGTCGAGCACGATCACGACGATCGAGACGATCAGCCAGGGCAATGCGTTCTTGCGGGGGGTATCGGTCATAAGCCTTCGGTTCTACGGGATCGGTGCGAAACCGGTGGATTGAAGCGGCCGCGCGCGATGCCTCGCCGCGCGCGGCCGTGTTGCGGTCAGAACCAGTGGCGGTCCTCGCCCTCGCCCGCCACGTTGTCGACGCAGCGGCCGCAAAGCTCGGGATGCTCGGCGACGGCGCCGACGTCGGCGCGGTAATGCCAGCAGCGCACGCACTTGCTCTTGGCGGTCGGTACCGCGAGCACCGCGATGTCCTTGATGCCGTCGTCGGCGACCACTTCGACATCGCCGCTGATGAACAGGAAGCGCAGTTCCTCGGCCAGCGGCGCCAGCCAGTTCTGGTCGGACACGCCACAGCGCAGCGAGATCTCGGCCTCGAGCGCGGCGCCGATCTGGCCGGCGGCACGCATCGGTTCCAGGGTCTTGGCGACGCTGTCGCGCAGCGCGAGCAAGCGCTCGAACTCTTCGTTCGACAAGGCGGCGTCGGCCGGCAACAGGGCCAGGCCGTCGTACCAGGTGGTGAACAAGACGTTGTCTTCGCGTGCGCCGCGTTCGGTCTGTACCGGCAGGTGCCGCCACATCTCGTCGGCGGTGAACGCCAGGATCGGCGCGATCCAGCGCACGAAGGCTTCGGAGATGCGGTACATCGCGCTCTGCGCCGAACGGCGGCCGCGCGAATCCTCCTGCATCGTGTACAGGCGATCCTTGGTCACGTCGAGGTACAACGAGCCCAGGTCGACGCTGCAGAAGTTCGATAGCAGCTGCACGATCTCGGCAAAGTCGTAGCGCTCATAAGCCGAGGCGATGCGGTCCTGCAGTTCGGCGGCGCGATGCACGATCCAGCGATCCAGAGCGACCATGTCGGCCAACCCGACCAGATGCTGACCGGGGTCGAAGCCGGCCAGGTTGCCGAGCAGGAAGCGCGCGGTATTGCGGATGCGCCGGTAGACGTCGCCGTTCTGCTTGAGGATGGCGTCGGATACCGTCATCTCGTTGCGGAAATCGGTCGAGGCCACCCACAGGCGCAACACGTCGGCGCCCATCGCGTCGGTGACCTTTTCAGGCGCGAGCGCGTTCTGCATCGACTTCGACATCTTCTTGCCTTCGGCGTCGACGGTGAAACCGTGCGTCAACACCTGCCGGTACGGCGCCGCCGCGTCCATCGCCACGCCGCTGAGCAGCGCGCTGTGGAACCAGCCGCGGTGCTGGTCGGAACCTTCCAGATACAGATCGGCCGGCTTGCGCAGCCCGTCCTGCGGCCGTTGTGCGAGCACGCATTCGTGGCTGGTGCCGGAGTCGAACCAGACGTCGAGAATGTCGTTGACCTTCTCGTAGCCCTCGGCCTCGTCGCCGAGCAGTTCTTCGGCGGTCATCGAATACCAGGCGTCGACGCCTTCGCGCTCGACCCGGTCGGCGACCTGATGCATCACCTCGACCGTACGCGGATGCGGCTCGCCGGTTTCGCGGCTGAAGAACAGCGCGATCGGCACGCCCCAGTAACGCTGGCGCGAGATGGTCCAGTCCGGACGCGCCTCGATCATGTTGTAGATGCGCGCCTCGCCCCAGCCCGGCACCCAGGACACGCCGCCGATCGCGGCCAGCGCATCGCGGCGCAGGCCGGCCTGCTCCATCGAGATGAACCACTGCGGCGTGGCGCGGAACACCACCGGCGTCTTGTGACGCCAGCAATGCGGATAGCTGTGCTTGAGACGGCCGGTCGCGAGCAAGGCGCCGCGCTCGCGCAGCACCTCCAGCAGGAGCGCGTCGATCTTGAAGATGTGCTGCCCGGCCAATTCGTGCGCGCCCGCCGGCGGCGTCGACGGCAGGTAACGGCCGCGCGCGTCGACCGGATTGATCTGCGCGGCGCTGTAGCGCTCGATCAGGCCGTACTTCAGCGAAACCGCGTAGTCCTCCTGGCCGTGGCCGGGCGCGGTGTGCACCGCACCGGTACCGGCCTCGACGGTGACGTGGTCGCCGAGCAACACCGGGATTTCGCGGTCGTTGTAGAACGGGTGCTGCAAACGCAGACCTTCGAAGGCCTCGCCCTTGTGCGAGGACCAGTCGCGGCTTTCCACGCTATGCCCTTGCTTGAGCGCATCGGCGGCGGTGATCGCGGCGAGCACGCCGCCGATCAGTTCGCTGGCGACCAACAGGTATTCCGGGCGCTGGCCCGGCTCCTTGAACAGCGATGCTTCGCTGGGCTCGACCCGCACCAGCGAATACTCGACCTGCGGCCCCATCGACACCGCCAGGCTGGCCGGCAGCGTCCACGGCGTGGTCGTCCAGATCGGCACCGACAGCGGCGCGCCGTCGTCCTCGATGCCGAAGGTGTCGAACACCTTCTTGCGCTCGATCACCGGATAACGCACGTAGATCTGGGTCGATTCCTTGTCCTGGTACTCGATCTCGGCCTCGGCCAGGGCCGAGCCGCAGTCGAAGCACCAGTGCACCGGCTTGGAGCCGCGCACCAGATGACCGCGCTCGACGATCTTGGCGAGCGAACGGATGATGTCCGCCTCGTAGCGGAAATCCATGGTGCGGTAGGGGTTGTCCCAATCGCCGATCACGCCCAGGCGCTTGAAGCCGCGGCGTTGCAGATCGATCTGGGTGGCGGCGTACTCGCGGCACTTGGCGCGGAATTCCGCGGCGTCGAGCTTGTCGCCGACCTTGCCGAATTCCTTCTCGACCTTGTGCTCGATCGGCAGGCCGTGGCAGTCCCAGCCCGGCACGTAGGGCGCGTCGAAGCCGGACAGCAGCTTGGACTTCACCACCACGTCCTTGAGCACCTTGTTGACCGCGTGACCGATGTGGATCTCGCCGTTCGCATAAGGCGGGCCGTCGTGCAGCACGAAGCTGCGCTCGCGGTCCTTCACCTTCTCGCGAATTCGCCCGTACAAGCCTTCGCTTTCCCAGCGCGCCAGGGTTTCCGGTTCGCGCTTGGGCAGGTCGCCGCGCATCGGAAAATCGGTCGCCGGCAGCAACAAGGTGCTCTTGTAGGGATTGGCGGGAGCGGATTGGCTCGGGTCTTTGGCGGTCACAGCAGCTCTCATGCAGGTGTTTGGGTCGCTGCCGCAAGCGGAGCCGGCAACGGCGCGGCGGCGCGTTGCGAGTCCAGTCGCAGCAGACCGCGCGCCTGTTCGGCATCGCGGTGCATTTGCTCGGTCAGCGCCGGCAAGTCGGGGAATTTCAATTCGGGACGCAGGTGGGCGACGAATTCGACCTCGATGCGTCGACCGTACAGGTCGCCGTCGAAGTCGAACAGATGCGCTTCGAGCAAGGGCTCGACCCCGGCGACGGTCGGCCGCGTGCCCAGGCTGGACACCGACGGCCAGGGGCGGTCGCCGACACCGTGGACCCAGGTCGCATAGATCCCCGACAAAGCCGGGGTCTTGCCGCCGAAGCGCAGGTTGGCGGTCGGAAAGCCAAGCGTGCGGCCGAGTTGCTGACCGCGCACGACGTGGCCGCCGATCGCATAGCGGCGCCCGAGCCAGCGCGCGGCGGTAGCGAAATCGCCGGCCAACAACGCCTCGCGGATGCGCGTGCTGGACACGCGCTCGCCGTCCAGCAATACCGGTTCGATCTCGTGCGCGCTGAAGCCCCGGCCCTCGGCCCTGCCCTCTTCGCCCATGCGCCGCAGCAGGGCGATATCGCCGCCGCGGGCCTTGCCGAAACGGAACTCCGGGCCGACCCAGACCTCGCGCGCGGACAGGCGCTGGACCAGCACGCGGCGCACGAACTCCTCGGCGCTCAAGGCGCTGAGACGGCCGTTGAAACGCAACAGGCCGACCTGGTCGGCCTCCAGCGCCAGCAGGCCTTCGGCCTTGGCGCGCGGCAACAACAGACGCGGCGGCGGCGCGGCCGGAGCGAAGAACTCGCGTGGCAGCGGCTCGAAACTCAGCGCGACTGCCTCCACGCCCAGGGCGCGCGCACGCGAAACCGTGTGGCGCACCAACGCCCGATGCCCGAGATGCAGGCCATCGAAGGCGCCGATGCAGACCACACTGCCGTGCGGGCACCGCGGCCCGCCCTCGACGTCACGAAACAGCCTGCTCATTAGTGTCCGGCGTGGGGACCCGGACGAACCGGGACATTGCGTGAAGGATGAATCAGGAAGTATAGCCGCCACCCGCCGCTCTCAACGGGGCCGCTGAACGCGGCCGCCATCTCAATGGGGCCGAGGCGGCGGTCGACTCACGATGCCGGCCATGGCGCGAAGCGTTCAATGGCCGCGCAGATCGCGCATGCGGATGCCCTGCAGCCACAGCGCGGCGCCGTAGAACGCCCCGCCGGCACCGACCACGACCGCGAGCTTCCAGGCGCGCTCCCACCACGGCCAACCGGTCCAGCCGGTCCAGAACCACAACAGCCCCAGCACCACGACCGTCATGGCCACGCTGGCGACCGCGATCTGGCGCAGGAAGCGGCCCCAGCCCGGCTGACGCGCATAGACCTTCGAGCGGCGCAGGTACCAGGCCAGTTGCAGGGCGTTGACCCAGCCGGCGATGGCGATGGCCAGGGCCAGGCAGGCATGCGCGCCGGGCACTTCGCCGAGCGCCCGGCGCAGGTCGCCGCCGCTGCTGTGCAGGGCGGCGCGGCCGGCTTCGGTCAGGTACAGCACCGCCAGCAACAGGCCCGCGGTCGAGACCAGGTTGACGATCACCGACACCACCGCTGACTTGACCGGGGTCTTGGTGTCCTGGCGCGAGTAGAACGCCGGCGCCAGCACCTTCACCAGCAGGAAGGCCGGCACCGCGATCGACTGCGCCATCAGGCTCAGGCGGATCATCGCGGTGTCGTGGGCGGTCAGGCGGCCGTACTGGAACAGCGACGCGACCAGGGGCTCGGCGCACAAGACCAGCCCGAGGCAGGCCGGCACGCCGATCAGCAGGCACAGGCGGAAGCCCCAATCCAGGCCCTTCGAGAAGCCCTGCGGGTCGGTCGCGGCATGGCGTTTGGACAAATGCGGCAGGATCACCGTGCCGATGGCGACGCCGAACATGCCCAGCGGGAATTCGAGCAGGCGGTCGGTCAGGTACAGCCAGGTCACGCTGCCGGCGATCAGGAACGAGGCCATCGCGGTGTTCAACAACAGGTTGACCTGGGCCACCGACGAGCCGAACAGGGTCGGCACCATCAACCGCATGATCTTGCGCACGCCCTCGTGCGCCCCGCCCCAGCGCGGCCGCGGCAGCAGCCCCAGCTTGGCCAGCGCCGGCAACTGGAAGCCCAGCTGCAGCACGCCGGCGAGCAACACGCCCCAGGCCAGGGCCAGCACCGGGTTCAGGCCCATCGGGCTGAACACCCGCTCGGCGCAGACCGCCGCGGCAATCATCGACACGTTCAGCAACACCGGCGACAAGGCCGGGATGGCGAACTTCTCGTAGCTGTTCAGCACCCCGCCGACCAGCGAGGCCAGGGAGATGAACAAGGCGTACGGGAAGGTGATCTGCAGCATCTGGGTCGCCATCCGGTACTGCTCGCTGCCGGGCTCGAAACCCGGGGCGAACAGCGCCATGACCCAGGGCGCGGCGAAGATCACCACCGCGGTCAGGACCAGCAGGAAGGCGCTGAGGGTGCCGCTGACCCGGTCGATCAGCTCCTTGACCGCGGCCTGGTCGTGCTTTTGCTTGTACTCGGCCAGGACCGGCACGAAGGCCATCGAAAACGAGCCCTCGGCCGACAGCCGGCGCATGAAATTCGGGATCCGGAAGGCCACGAAGAACGCGTCCATGGCCGGGCTGGCCCCGAACACCACCGCATAGACCTGGTCCCGGATCAGGCCGGAAACCCGCGAAATGAAGGTCATCGCGCTGAAAATGGCCGAAGAACGCAGCAAGCCGCTACCCTTGCTCATCGCCCCGCCCTCTTCCAGTTGACGCAACCCACTGAATCGCCCATACTTTTGGGTCTGATTTTCCGTAACTGCATTTCACCGCCCAGTTTCATTAACGCTTTTCACCAAATATTCCAGGAATCCACTCGTGGCAAACATCAAGTCCGCCAAGAAGCGCGCCAAGCAGACTGTCGTGCGTAACGCCCGTAACGCCAGCCAGCGTTCGATGCTGCGTACCGCCGTCAAGAAGGTGCTGAAGGCCCTCGGCGAGAACGACGCCGCCAGTGCCAAGTCCGCGTTCGACGTCGCTCAGCCGATCCTCGACCGTTTCAGTGCCCGTGGCCTGATTCACAAGAACAAAGCTGCCCGTCACAAGAGCCGCCTGTCGGCCCGCATCAAGGCACTGGCAGCCGCCTGATACGTCGCTCGCGACGTGACGCAAAAGCCCGGCTTCGGCCGGGCTTTTTCGTTTTGCGGCCGATGCCGCGACGGACATGTCGGCGGAACCTGCGGCGGAGTTCTTCGCGCTGTGCACCGCACGCATCATCGGCGCCATCGGTGAAGCGAATTTGAAGTCGCGCATGCGCACGGCGACATCCGCGCTCGAACGCGCCGGACTCAGTGCCCGCGCAACACCGAACGCCCCGCCCACGGCAAGGCCGCGACGCATCGCGCGCCGCAGCCTGGATTGATTCGGGTTCCGGCGAGCCTGCGGCTCAGGGAACATGGTCGCCGGCAGCGCTCGCGGCTTCGAGGGCATCGGCGCGCTGACGGTCGAAGAACGCCATCACGTCGCGCATGATCGGCCAGGTGCCTTCGCGGCCGATGGCCGAGACCAGATACCAGCGGTCCTTCCAGCCCAACTCGTCGATGACCGCCTGCGCCGCCGCCCGCTGCTCTTCTTCGAGCAACAGATCGGCCTTGTTGAGCACCAGCCAACGCGGCTTCTCGAGCAATTCGGGATCGTGCTTGCGCAGCTCGTTCTCGATCGCGCGCACCTGCTCGGCCGGGGTCACACCCTCGACACCGCCCTCCATCGGCGCGACGTCGACCAGGTGCAGCAACAGGCGCGTGCGCTGCAGATGACGCAGGAACTGCGCACCCAGGCCGGCGCCGTCGGCCGCGCCTTCGATCAGGCCCGGGATGTCGGCGATCACGAAGCTGCGGTGCGCTTCGACGCTGACCACGCCGAGATTCGGGTACAGCGTAGTGAACGGATAGTCCGCGACCTTCGGCGTCGCCGCCGACACCGCGCGGATCAGGGTGCTCTTGCCGGCATTCGGGAAGCCGAGCAGGCCGACGTCGGCCAGCAGCTTCAGCTCCAGCTTGAGCTCGCGCTCCTCACCCGGCAGACCCGGCAGGGCCTTGCGCGGCGTGCGGTTGATCGAGCTCTTGAAATGCATGTTGCCCAGGCCGCCCTTGCCGCCGTGCGCCACCAGCAGACGATCGCCGTGCGCGACCAGGTCGCCGATGATCTCGTCGGTTTCGACATTGGTGACCACGGTCCCGACCGGCACCACGATGACCAGATCGTCGCCGCCCTTGCCGTAGGCCTGCCGCCCCATGCCGTTCTCGCCGCGCTGGGCGCGGAACTGCTTCTGGTGACGGAAATCGACCAGCGTATTGACGTTCTCGTTCGCCACCAGCCACACGCTGCCGCCGGCGCCGCCGTCGCCGCCGTCCGGCCCGCCGAGCGGAATGAACTTCTCGCGACGGAAGCCGATGCAGCCGTTGCCGCCGTTGCCGGCGATGACTTTGATTTCTGCTTCGTCTACGAGTTTCATAAGAGCCGGGAATGGGGAATGGGGATTCGGGAATCGTAAAAACAACAACGGGGATACGGGGATACGGGGATACGGGGATACGGGGATACGGGGATTGTAGCGACAGTGGAAGTACCGGGTTTTCGCCTTTGCGAATCCCGATTCCCTAATCCCGATTCCCGGCCCGTAAACGAAAAACCCCGCCGAAGCGGGGCTCCTCGCAGTACGTCGCGCCAGAATTACTCGGCGGCGACGACACTGACGGTGCGGCGCTTCTTCAGGCCCTTGGTCGAAAACTCGACCTTGCCGTCGACCAGCGCGAACAGCGTGTGGTCGCGACCGAGGCCGACGCCGGCGCCCGGATGGAACTGGGTGCCGCGCTGACGCACGATGATGTTGCCGGCTTCGATGGCCTGACCGCCGTAGATCTTCACGCCCAAGTACTTCGGGTTGGAGTCGCGGCCGTTGCGGGTGGAACCTACGCCCTTTTTATGTGCCATGGCGGCTTCTCCTTACTTGTTGTCGCCACCGGCAATGCCGGTGATCTCGATTTCGGTGTAGTGCTGACGGTGGCCCATCTGCTTGCGATGGTGCTTACGACGGCGGAACTTGACGATGCGCACCTTGTCGGCGCGGCCGTGGCCGACGACCTTAGCGGTGACGCTGGCGCCCTTGAGCGCGTCGCCGAGCGTGACGCCTTCACCGTTGCCGAGCATCAGCACGGTGTCGAACTTGATTTCGCTGCCGGCTTCGACGTCGAGCAATTCGACGCGGAGCTTTTCGCCTTGCATCACGCGGTATTGCTTACCGCCGGTGACGAGAACTGCGTACATGACCAGGATTCCTCTGTAGTTATTTTGGTCGCTGCCGCGCCCAAGCGGGCGGACAGAAGCGGAATTGTAGCGGGGCCAAGGGCTTAGGGTCAAATCGCCCCAGCTTTGTCCGCCTCCCGCCCCGCCCGCGCCGGATGGCCCCGGCCTGTCGCCCACTCGAATGTGCCTTCTAGTGTGCTTTCAATGTGCTTTCTTGACCACTCGCGCCCGTTCGTGGCCGTACGGACGCCGTCCGTCCGCCGGGTCGCGTCCGCGCGCAAAAAAGCCGGTTCGACTGTGCAAATCCTGGCGGGAACGTGATAAATCGGCGGTGCGCGTCCATTTTTCGTGATGCGCATCACACATTCTATGGAAAGCACTATGCGCATCGACCTGTTAGACAACCTCATCAGCGACGTCTCCGGCCGCTTCGGCCTGACTAACGACAAGGCCCGCCAATTGGTCGGCGTCCTGATCGCCCTGATCTTCGACGAGAAACGCGGCGGCTTCGCCGGCTTCGTCCGCTTGTTCGAACAAAAGGGCCTGGGGCGTCTGATCCAGTCCTGGGTCGGCACCGGCCCGAACGAATCGATCAGCGCCGCGCAGGTCGATCACGTCTTCGGCGCGCCGCTGATCGGCGCGATCGCCGGCAAGCTGGGCGCCCCGGTCTCGGCCACCGCCGGCGCCATCGGCGGCCTGCTGCCGAACCTGATCAACGAGCTGACCGAGGGCGGCAAGGAGCCGACCGGCATCCCCGAGACCCTGAAGTCCTGGGTCGTCGGCATCGCCGACTGGCTCGGCGACCTCGGCCGCTTCGGCTGGGGCGCGCTGGCGGCCGGCGCCGCCGCGGTGGGCGGTGCGGTGGCCGGCGGCGCGCGCGCGGTCGGCCATGCCGCCGACGCGACCGCCGATGCGGCGGCCTACGCAGCCAAGAAGACCGGCAGCGGTCTCGGCAAGATCCTGCCCTGGCTGTTGCTCGGCGCTTTGCTGATCGCTGCCTTCCTGCTGTTCAAGGGCTGCAAGAAGGACGAGGCCGTCGTCGCCGGCTCCAGCACCGACAGCTCGGTCTCCTCCACCGCGCCGATCGCGGCGCCGGCGGCGCAGGCCAACCCGCGCTTCAGCTTCGAGAACGTCGACGGCAAGGCGAGCGTCAGTGGCCAGGTCGCCAGCGACGCCGAGAAGACCAAGCTGCTCGATGCGATCAAGGCCACCTTCGGCGCGGACAACGTCAACGGCGACATCAGCGTCGACGCAGCGACCGCTCCGGCCGGGTGGATGGACAAGCTGATCGCCCTACTGCCGGACCTGAAGGCCCGCGGCGTCAAGCTCGGCTTCGACGGCGACAAGATCGCCATCGACACCTCGGCCTTGCCGGAAGCGGAACGTTTCGCGCTGTCGCAGAAGCTGCGCAGCGGTTTCGGCGGCTTCGAGATCAGCGGCCTGTGGGACAAGGCGATGGCGGCGCTGTCCTCGCTCAAGGCCGGCTTCAGCGCCGACGATCTGATCAAGGCGCTGAACCTGTCGGGCATCAACTTCGACACCGGTTCGGCCACGATCACCCGCGACAGCTACGAGACGCTCGCCAAAGCGGCCGAGGCCATCAAGGCCGCTCCGGCCGGCACCCGCATCGAAGTCGGCGGCCACACCGACAACACCGGCGACGCCGCGGCAAACTTGCAGCTCTCGTTGGATCGCGCCAACGCCGTCACCGCGAAGCTGGTCGAACTCGGCGTGCCGGGCGAACAACTGCTCGGCAAGGGCTACGGCCAGGACAAGCCGATCGCCGACAACGCCAGCGAAGAAGGCAAGGCGCAGAACCGTCGCATGGAATTCACCGTGCTCAAGTAAGCGGCCAGCGATCATGGATCGGAACAAAGGGCGCCTCGGCGCCCTTTGTTTTGCGACTGCGCCTCCGGCGCCCTTTGTTTTGCCACTGCGCCTCGGCGCCCTTTGTTCTTGCGCAGGCGCCTCGGTGCTTTTTGTTCTGAACGGATGCGTCCCGGCGCCGTTCTTTACTGGCGACTGCGCTTCGGCGCGTTCGTTGTTGCGGTCGATCGGCGATGTTCGGGATGTTGCGCGCCTGCAACATCGCAACACTCGATATCGAACCTCGCGTTCGCAGCGTGCGTTCACATCGTCTCTTCATAGCGCAGCTTCGCAGCGCGCCTCCGCCCTGTGTCGCACGTCGCTTGAAGAACCGCGCATCCGATCAAGAAAAAACCCGGCATGGCGACGCAAAGAGGCCGACACAGTTCACAGTTCCGAAAGAAATTTTGCTCGAAGCGAAAATGCGCGCAAGCGCTCGCGCGCATCCGTTCGACGCAGAAAACCCCTTGATTTCCCGCATCAACGGATCGCTTTCACGATCGCGCCGCGCGCGCGCATCGGCGCCGTCTGTGAGCCCAGTCGCATTCATGCGGTCATGACGGCGTAAACGACACTTGCACGCACCCACCGGCCTCAATTAGCTTCGATCCCGAGCGACAGCTTGGGGTCGCGCGACAAGGAACAGCACTTCGTAGCGCAGCCTCTGCGACGCAGACGCGCCACGATGATGCCGTCGCGTTGAATTCCAGTATCCCGTGCATGCCGTTCGAGTCGTCCGCCATACCGGTTTCCAGCGCTGGAGCTTCGCTCCTGCGCAACAGACGCATTCTCCCACCCACTCACGCCGCCTTGCGCGCGTGCAGGCAGACGAATGCGTCTTCGTCAGCAATCCCGCAGCCCGACCCGCTCCCGGATGGATGCCGGCCGGCTGCTCAAGGAAGTACCTCGGAGGTTTTCGGCACCGCCTCCGCGGACCAAGGCCCGACGCTCGACAGGGGATGCGAAGGGGATCATGCGCAACGAAAGGATCAAGGATGTTTGTCATGAATCGTAAAGAACGTTCATTGAAATGGACCGCACTGGCTATCGCGACCGCCGTACTCGTCGCTCCGGCTGCCTACTCGGGCAGCAAGCTGCAGACGTTCTCGAAGTTGCAGGGACCGAAAGCGACGACCTCGGCCAAGGCAGTGAAGAAGGCCGCTGCCCAGACCTACGACCGCTTCATCGTCACCCGCGCGCCCGGCGCGAACGCCAAGCTCAGCGCTGCCGCGGTCAATAAGCAGTACGCCAACGCCGCCGGCAAGCTCGGCATCGGCATCGCCCCGATGCGCACCCTGGCCACCGGCGCCAGCCTGATCCGCACCGACACCAAGCTCAATACCGCTGCCATGAAGGAGCTGGCGATCGAGCTGATGAAGGACCCGAGCGTGATCGCGGTCGAACCCGATCTGCTCAAGCAAAAGACGATGGTCCCGAGCGATCCGGGCTACGCGCAGCAGTGGCACTACAAGAACGGTCCGGGCGGCATCAACCTCGAACCGGCCTGGGACATCACCGACGGCGACGGCATCGTGGTCGCGGTGCTCGACACCGGCATCACCCCGCACACCGATCTCGACGCCAACATCCTGCCGGGCTACGACTTCATCATCGACCAGGAAGTCAGCGTCGACGGCGACGGCCGCGACGCCAACCCGAACGATCCGGGCGACTGGCACGCCGGCGAATGCAACATCTTCGGCGTCCCGGAAGACAGCAGCTGGCACGGCACCCACGTCGCCGGCACCATCGCCGCGGCCACCAACAACGCCAGCGGCGTCGCCGGCGTGGCGCATGGCGCCAAAGTCCAGCCGGTGCGCGTGCTCGGCAAGTGCGGCGGCTACACCTCCGACATCATCGATGCCGTGACCTGGGCCTCGGGCGGCAGCGTTACCGGCGTGCCGGACAACGCGACCCCGGCCGAAGTCATCAACCTCAGCCTCGGCGGCAGCGGCGCCTGCAGCGTGGCCGAACAGACCGCGTTCGACGCCGCGCGCGCGCGCGGCACCACCGTCGTCATCGCCGCCGGCAACTCGGGCGGCGACGTGGCCAACTTCTCGCCCGCCAACTGCGACAACGTCATCGCCGTGTCCGCGGTCGGCCCGACCGGCACCCTGGCCAGCTACTCGAACTTCGGCCCGAAGATCGACGTCGCCGCACCGGGCGGTTCCGGTGCGCAGCCGGCGGCCGACAACATCCTGTCGACGCTGAACCTCGGCCTGCAGGGCCAGGAAGGCCCGGGCTACGCCTGGATGGCCGGCACCTCGATGGCGGCGCCGCACGTCGCCGGCGTGGTCGCGCTGATGCAGTCCGCGGCGACCACGCCGAAGACCCCGGCCGAGATCGAGAAGATCCTGGTCAACACCGCCCATGTCGGCGGCCTGCCGGGCGGCTGCAGCTGGGCCAACCCCTGCGGTTCGGGCATCGTCGACGCGCGTCACGCGGTCGCCGTGGCCAACGGCAGCGAGCCGCTGCCGCCGGATCCGCAGGCGCCGGAACCCGAGCCGCCGATCGAGCTGGAGAACGGCATCACCGTGACCAACATCGAAGTCGCGGCCAACGGCGTGATCAAGTACCAGCTGCTGGTGCCGAACGGCGCGTCGAACCTGTTGTTCGCCATGTACGGCGGCACCGGCGATTCGGACATCTACGTGAAGTACGGCGCGGAACCGACCAACACGTCCTACGACTGCCGTCCGTTCACCGCGAGCAACAACGAGACCTGCTTCTTCCCGACCCCGAAGGGCGGCGTGTGGTATGTCAACGTCAAGGGCTATCGCGCCTCGGCGGGCATGTCGCTGTACCCGAGCTTCGTCGACGCCAATTGGCCGCGTCGGGTCGATGCCAAGGCCAGCGCGCTGCCGAACCACCGCACCTCGGTCAACCTGTCGTGGGAGAAGGGCAAGAAGAACATCGACATCTACCGCAACGGCGCGATCCTCAAGACCGTGCGCAACACCGGCGCCAACACCGATACCTTCCGCATCATCGGCAGCGGCACCATGAGCTACAAGCTGTGCAACAACCAGACGCAGGAATGCGCGGATCCGGTGGAGATTCAGTACAACTCCAGCAAGTGATCGCAGCGTAGGCAATCGCGAAGGGCCCGGATCGCTGGGCCCTTCGTTTTTTCCGGGGATGGATCGGCCCCGTTCGATCGACGGTCGTGGCCATCGTCGCAGCGTTGCGGCGCAGCGACCGCCCGCGCCCGACGACTTCGGATCGACATAAGGCACTCCATCGCCGTCCCGGTCGACGCGGCCTGCGGTCGCTCATCGTCCGGCCACATTCGGCACGCTTCAGCCATCGCGCAAGCGCTCCATACTCACGAATCCCGGTTCCAGAACAGCGGAGACTTCATGCGCCATCCTTCATCCGCCTCACGCCGCCCCGCCCTCGCTCGCAGCGGCCTGTTGTTGGCCGTGCTGATCGCCGGCGCGGCCGGCTGCGACAAGCCCTCCCCTCCGGCCGACGAGAGCGCGACGGCGGCCACGCCGGCGCCGGTCGCCGCGCCGGTCGTGCGTTTCGACGCCAAGCTCAGCCTGGTCAACAACAACGGCGCGATCCGCTACGACGGCACCGTCGACAGCGAAACCACGCGCAAGGCGCTGAGTACCGCCCTGACCCAGGCCTACATGGGCCAGATCAGCGGCAGCCTCAACGTCGACAAGGCCGCCAAACCGGCCCCATGGCAGGACAAACTGCCGCAATTCGCCGCGGCGCTGACCATGCCCGGCGCCGCGGTGAGCTTCCAGGGCACCACCATCGAGCTCAGCGGCCAGGCCTCCGACGCCGACCGCGTGACCCTGCTAGAGAAAGCCAAGGCCTTGTTCCCCGGCTACAACTACGCCGGCCTGTTCGAGGGCGTCGGCGGCGCGGCGGCCTCCTCGGACGCCGCCGCGCAGGCCCTGGCCGCGCTCGAACCCGGCAAGGCCGGCAGCGCCGAAATCGCCAAGGCCCTGAACCTGATGAACCTGCGCTTCGACGAGGGCAGCGCGCGCATCGCGCCGGCCAGCCTCGACATCCTCAGCCGCGCCGCCAAGGCCCTGCAGGCCGGGCCCAAGGACGCGCGCTTCGAGATCGTCGGGCCCGGCGGCAGCGCCGGCCAGCCGGCCGACAACGAAGCCCTGTCGCGCCAGCGCGCCGAGGCGGTCAAGGTCCAGCTGATCGTCGCCGGCGCCAACCCGGGCGCGCTCGACACCCGCGGCGAACCCGGCACGGCGACGACGCCGCTGCGTTTCAATCCGGTCAAATGACCCGCCGGCCGGGGCCGCTCGGCCCCGGCCTTGCAAGCTGAACCCGTCAGACGGGGCCGATGACCCCGTCGTCTTTGCGCACTCGGCCGGCGCGCACGCCGGTGCGCGCCGGCCGGCGCCGCGGCCGCCATCGGTGAACCCCAGGCCCCACGGGCCTCGCGCGGCGGGTCCCGAGGCTTCCGTTTTCCGGATTTGCCCCCACCTAGCCCACTCGATACGCTCCTCTGTTCGCCGTCGCGTTTCGCGCCGGCGGCCCTCCCCCCTTGCAGGCACCCGATGGCGCTGGACTACATCCGCATCCGCGGCGCGCGGACGCACAACCTCAAGAACATCGATCTCGATCTGCCGCGCGACAAGCTGATCGTGATCACCGGCTTGTCCGGTTCCGGTAAATCCTCGCTGGCCTTCGACACGATCTACGCCGAAGGCCAACGACGCTATGTCGAATCGCTGTCGGCCTACGCCCGGCAGTTCCTGTCGGTGATGGAAAAGCCCGATGTCGACCACATCGAAGGCCTGTCGCCGGCGATCTCGATCGAGCAGAAATCCACCTCGCACAACCCGCGTTCGACCGTCGGCACGATCACCGAGGTCTACGACTACCTGCGTCTGCTGTACGCACGTGTCGGCGCGCCGCGTTGCCCCGACCACCACTACCCGCTCGAAGCGCAGACCGTCAGCCAGATGGTCGACCAGGCGCTGGCGCTGGACCCGGAGCAGCGCTACATGCTGCTGGCACCGGTGATCCGCGAGCGCAAGGGCGAGCACGCCCAGGTGTTCGAGCAACTGCGCGCACAGGGCTTCGTGCGCGTGCGCGTCGACGGCGAGCTGTACGAGATCGACGCGGTACCGCCGCTGGCGCTGCGGGTCAAGCACACCATCGAAGCGGTGGTCGACCGCTTCCGTCCGCGAGACGACATCAAGCAGCGCCTGGCCGAATCCTTCGAGACCGCGCTCAAGCTCGGCGACGGCATGGCCCAGGTGTACTCGCTCGACAAGGCCGACACCGCGCCCTTGCTGTTCTCGTCGAAGTACAGCTGCCCGGTTTGCGATTACTCGCTGCCCGAGCTGGAACCGCGCCTGTTCTCGTTCAACTCGCCGGTCGGCGCCTGCCCGACCTGCGACGGCCTCGGCGTGGCCGAGTTCTTCGATCCGAGCCGCGTGGTCGTGCACCCGGAGCTGTCGCTCTCGGCTGGCGCGGTGCGCGGCTGGGACCGCCGCAACGCCTATTACTTCCAGCTGATCCAGTCGCTGGCCAAGCACTACAAGTTCAACGTCGACGCGCCCTGGCAGTCGCTGTCGGCGACGGTGCAGAAGGCGGTGCTGTACGGCAGCGGCGATGAGCTGATCAGCTTCACCTACCTCACCGAGAACGGCGGCCGCAGCCAGCGCAAGCATCGCTTCGAAGGCATCGTGCCGAACCTGGAGCGCCGTTACCGCGAAACCGAGTCGGCCGCGGTGCGCGAGGAACTGGCCAAGTACATCAGCCAGCGCCCCTGCCCCGACTGCGGCGGCGCGCGCCTCAACCGCGCCGCGCGCAACGTGTTCGTCGCCGAACGCCCCTTGCCGGAACTGGTGGTGTTGCCGGTCGACGAAGCGCTGCAGTTCTTCAAGGCCCTGGAACTGCCGGGCTGGCGCGGCGAGATCGCGGTCAAGATCGTCAAGGAGATCGTCGACCGCCTGCGCTTCCTGGTCGACGTCGGCCTGGATTACCTGACCCTCGAACGCAAGGCCGATTCGCTGTCGGGCGGCGAGGCCCAGCGCATCCGCCTGGCCAGCCAGATCGGCGCCGGCCTGGTCGGCGTGATGTACGTGCTCGATGAGCCCTCTATCGGCCTGCACCAGCGCGACAACGAGCGCCTGCTCGGCACCCTGACCCGGCTGCGCGATCTCGGCAACACCGTGATCGTGGTCGAACACGACGAAGACGCGATCCGCCTGGCCGACTACATCGTCGACATCGGTCCCGGCGCCGGGGTGCACGGCGGCGAAGTCGTGGCCCAGGGGCAGTTCGCCGACGTGCTGAAGGCGCCGCGTTCGCTGACCGGCCAGTACCTCAGCGGCAAGCGCAAGATCGAGATCCCCAAGAACCGGCACAAGCCGAATCCGAAGGCGATGCTGCATCTGCGCGGCGCCACCGGCAACAACCTCAAGGATGTCGACCTCGACATCCCCTCGGGCCTGCTGACTTGCGTCACCGGCGTATCCGGCTCGGGCAAGTCGACCCTGATCAACGACACCTTGTACGTGCTCGCCGCCAACGAACTCAACGGCGCTTCGCAGACGCCGGCGCCGTATCGTTCGATCGAGAACATGGAGTTGTTCGACAAGGTCGTCGACATCGACCAATCGCCGATCGGCCGCACCCCGCGTTCGAACCCGGCCACCTACACCGGTCTGTTCACGCCGCTGCGCGAGCTGTTCGCGCAGGTGCCGGAAGCGCGCGCGCGCGGCTACTCGCCGGGCCGCTTCAGCTTCAACGTGCGCGGCGGACGCTGCGAGGCCTGCCAGGGCGACGGCCTGATCAAGGTCGAGATGCACTTCCTGCCAGACGTCTACGTGCCTTGCGACGTCTGCCACGGCAAGCGCTACAACCGCGAAACCCTGGAAGTTCTGTACAAGGGTTACAACATCAACGACGTGCTGTCGATGACGGTCGAGGCGGCGCTGAATTTGTTCGAGGCGGTGCCGACCATCGCGCGCAAACTCGAAACGCTGATGGACGTCGGCTTGAGCTACATCAAGCTCGGCCAGAGCGCGACCACCTTGTCGGGCGGCGAAGCGCAGCGCGTCAAGTTGTCGAAGGAGCTGTCGCGGCGCGACACCGGCCGCACGCTCTACATCCTCGACGAGCCGACCACCGGCCTGCACTTCCACGACATCGAGCATTTGCTGGTGGTCCTGCACCGCCTGCGCGATGACGGCAACACCGTGGTGGTGATCGAACACAACCTCGACGTGATCAAGACCGCGGACTGGGTCATCGACCTGGGCCCAGAAGGCGGCCATCGCGGCGGCACCATCCTCGCCACCGGCACGCCGGAGCAAATCGCCGCCCTGCCGCATTCGCATACCGGCCACTTCCTCGCCCCGCTGCTCGGCACGCCGAAAGCGGACGCGGCGAAGAAGAAGCCGGCGGCGAAAAAGACCGTCCCCGCTGCGACCGCGTCGCGCGCCAAGAAGAAATCCGCTGCATGACCGATACCCAGCAGCCGCCCGCGGGCGGCAAGAAAGCGGCGCCGCGCAAGCGTGCGCCGCGCACACGCAAGGCCGCCGCGGCTCCGGCCGCGGACCTCGCGACCGTTTCGAGCAATACCGCCGAGACTGCCGCAGCGCAGGTCGCGGTGACCGTACCGGCGACCCCGCCGGCCCTGATCCGGGTGCCGTTGTCGGTGCGCTGGCGCGACCTCGACGCTTTCAACCACGTCAACAACTCGAAGTTCCTCAGCTACCTCGAGGAAGCGCGCCTGCGCTGGATGGTGACCCTGCCCGGCCACGGCATGGACGAACACGTCGCACCGGTGGTCGCGGCGGCGCATCTCAACTATCGCCGCCCGATCGAATGGCCGAACGAACTCGACATCGAACTGTTCGTCGAGCGCCTCGGTAACACCAGCCTCAGTATCGGCCACCGCATCGTCGGCGCGACCGATACCTCGGCGGTGTACTGCGACGGCAACGTCGTGCTGGTGTGGATCCACCGCGAAACCGGCCAACCGGCCGCGTTGCCGGAGCCGGTGCGCGCGGCCTGCGGCGGCGCCTGAGCGTTCCGACCCACGCTACCTCTGTAGGAGCGGCGTAAGCCGCGACCAACCGAAGTGGTGTACGCAAGCGCAGCCACCGAAGCCCGGACACCCCAGATTTCCTTGTCGCCCCGCGCGGCCCGTTTCGGATAGCGACGTGGGATTTCCGCGCTCGCGGCTTACGCCGCTCCTGCCCCAGGGTGGGACGCGGCTTCGAGCGATTGCGTCGATGTTGCCGGCTCTGCGCGCCCGTTGTCGCGGCTTACGCCGCTCCAGCAGGGAAAGGACCGGAAGGACTCAGGGCGCGGCCTTGCGCACCTCGAACTCGCCGAACAGCGAGCCGCCGTCCTTCAGCGCGAATTCGACCGCGACGCGGCTGCCTTCCTTGAGCGGCTTGTGCGGCTGCATCAGCATCAAATGCAGGCCGCCCGGCTTGAGCTGGGCCGAACCGTCCGGGGCGATGCGCAGCTCGGGCACCGCGCGCATCTTGCTGACGCCGTCGACGATGCGGGTCTCGTGCAGGGACACGTCGGCGAATGCCGCGCTCCTGGCGGAGACGATGGTCACCGGCACCGAGCAGCGGTTCTCGATGCGGCCGAAGCCGGCCATCATCGGCATCTGCATCGGCGGCATCCGCACCCAACCGTCGCGGACCTGCGCGGCGCAGGCCTTGCCCGGGGGCGCCTTGGCCTGTTGCGCGGCGCGGCCCTGCGCGCCGGCCTGAAATACCGACGCCGCGGCCAGCATGGCGGCGAGCGTCAACCCCGTTCGGATGCCAGATACGTTCATCGGCCTATGATACCTCCCGCCTGTGGAGGAGTTGACCATGAAGGAGTTGACGATGAAGCATCCGCTCAGCCTGCTCGCCCTGGCCTGTTCATTGGCCGCCTGTTCCGGCGCACCCTCCGGCGACGCCGACAAACCTTCGGCCGGCCCCGCCGCAGGGTCCGAGGCTCCTGCCGACGCCCCCGCCGGCGATGCGCCCGGCGGCGAAAGCCGGCTCACCGTCTACAGCGGCGACTACGAGGCGCTGGCCAACGCACGCGCCCCCAATGTCGGTATGCCCGGTTACGCCCTGGTCGAACGGCCGTTGCGCTACACGCTCAAGAGCGGCCGCAATGCGTTGTCCAGCAAGTCCCTGCCGCCGTCAATGGACACCGAGGCCGCGATGCTGCAGCCGCGCAGCAACGGCATAGCGATCGTCGGACAGCGCTATATCGCCCCGGTCTCGGGCGCGCAGAACGTGGTCGGCGTGGCGATCGGCCGCAAGGTCACGGTCGAACACACCGCCGGCGGCGCCAAGCAGACCGACAGCGGCCTGCTGTTGTCGGCCGGCGACGGCCTGACCCTCGCGCTCGACGACGGCCGCATCAAGGTGATCCGCAGCTACGACAGCTTCAGCCTAGTCGACAACGACAACCTGCTGCCGCGCCAATCGGCCTTGCAGTGGACGGTCAACGCCGACAAGGCCGGCGACGCCGACTTCGTGCTGTCGTATCCGATGGGCGGCATGGCCTGGCGCGCCGAATACCTCGCCACGCTCACCCCGGGCCAGGGATGCAAGCTCGCGCTCGACGGCGCCGCGCTGGTGGCCAATCGCTCCGGCTCGGGCTTCAACCAGACCCGATTGAGCCTGGTCGCCGGCGAGCCCAATCGCACCCGTCGCGAGGAAATCGGCGTCATGGGCGGCCACGCCGAACGCTTCGCGGCCGCGCCGATCGCCCAGGCCGCCGACGCGGCGATGCCGGTCGAGCGCGCCGCCGGCGAATACCACGCCTACGATCTGCCGCAGCCGGTCACGCTCGGCAGCGGCAGCACCGAACGCATCGCCCTGTTCCCGCGCAACGGCGCGGTCGCTTGCGAACGCATCTACGCGATCGAGGCCGGCGACAACGACTGGCGCCCGCCCACGCCGTTGATCGATCCGAACTTCCAGGGCCAGACCGGCGACGTGCCGGTGATGTCCAAGGTCGAGTTCAAGAACGACAAGGCCTCAGGCCTCGGCCTGCCGCTGCCGGCCGGACGCGTGCGCGCCTTCGACGGCAAGGATTTCCTCGGCGAATCGCAACTCGCGCACACGCCGCAGGGCGCCGAGATCCGCTTGCAACTCGGCAAGGTCTTCGACCTCAGCAGCACCCGCGAAGCGAGCGGTTTCCAGCTCGACCGTACCGGACGCACCATCACCGAATCGTTCGTGGTGACGATCAAGAACGCAAAGAAGCACGAGGCCACGGTTCGGGTGATCGAACCCTTGCCGCGCTGGACCGATTGGGAGATCGTGTCGTCCAGCCTGCCGTCGAAGAAGAAGGATGCGCGCCACGCCCAGTTCGAAGTGGCCGTGCCCGCCGGCGGCGAAACCAAGCTGACCTACACCGTGCGCTACCGCTGGCCCCAGGACGTCAAACCATGAGCTTCGTAGAAACCCAGACCCACGGCGACATCGTCGAAATCCGCCTGGCGCGCGCGCCGGTCAACGCCCTCAACCCGCAGTTGTGCAACGAAACGCGCGAAGCCATCGAACAGGCCGTGCACCATGGCGCCCACGGCATCGTCCTCAGCGGCGGGCCGAAGGTGTTCTCGGCCGGCCTCGACGTGCCGTATCTGCTCTCGCTCGGCGACCAGCGCGATCACCTGCTGCTGGCGTGGCAGGCTTTCTTCGGCCTCGCCCGCACGCTCGCCGCGGCGCCGCTGCCGGTGGTCGCGGCCTTGGGCGGCCATGCGCCGGCCGGCGGTTGCGTGCTCGCCCTGTGCTGCGACTACCGCATCATGGCCTCGGGCCCGTACCGCATCGGCCTCAACGAAACCCAGGTGGGCCTGGTCGCGCCCGAAGGCATCCAGCGTCTGATGCGGCGCGTGGTCGGCGCTTATCGCGCCGAACGCCTGCTGGTCGGCGGCGAGATGGTCGATGCCGACACCGCCCTGCAGATCGGCCTGGTCGATGAATTGGTCGAGATCGAAAACGTCGCCCAGCGCGGCCGGGTTTGGCTGGAGCAACTGCTCAGCCTGCCGCGCAGCGCGATGCTGCACACCCGCCAGCTCGCCCGCGCCGACCTGGTCGAAGCCCTGCGTCCGGAGCACATCGAGCTCGACCGTTTCGTCGACGCCTGGTATTCGCCAGACACGCAGAGCGCGCTCAAGGCGCTGGTGGCGAAGCTGGGCAAGTAAGCGACTCGATCGTTCGCACCACACATCGGCGCTTGTATCGCCTTATGCGATTCGCGGTCGCGGCTTGCGCCGCTCCTACCCTTTGATTCGTCTTTAGGGGTAGGAGCGGCGCAAGCCGCGACCGCATAACGACCCGAAACCGCGACTCTCCGCGCCGGGCGGCGCCGATCAAGCAGCCCCTACGGCATCACAACAGCCACACCTCGACCCGCTCGTTGCGATAGCGCGAACCGGCATCGCGGGCGATCGGGTTACGCGCACTGCCCGGCTGAGCAGCCGCCAGAGGCAGGGCCGTGCCCATGCCGCGCGCCTGCTCGACCCGCAGGCCGCGCGACATCAACTCCTGGGCGACCAGGTCGGCGCGGTCGTTGCTCATCATCATCGCCGCCATCGTCGAACCGGCGCTGGCGTCGGCGAATCCGACCACCAACAATCGCCGGCCGCGGTTCGGCGGCAGCGCCATGAAGCTGCGCAGGCGATCCAGATCGCGCACCGCACGGCTGTCGAACACGTTCGCGGCGACGCCGCTTTCGCCGGGCCCGCCGAAGTTGAAGCGCAGGCTCAACGGCAGACGCACCGCGCGGCCGACCAGTTCGCGATACTCCGCCGGGCCGGCCGACACCGGCCGCTCGCGCCCCGGCACCAGGGTCACCGCAAGATGGCCGCTGCGAGCGACCGCGCGCTGACCGGCGCGGGTCATCGCATACAAGGCGAAGCTGCGGCTCAAGGCGCCCATCATCTGGCCGCCGTACAGATACAGGCGCCGGCTCAAGGGATAGTCCTCGCTCAGCACTTCGGTGCGGGTCGGCGCGATCGCGCGCCCGCCGTCGGCGATCGCCAGCGGCTTGGTGCCGTCGCCGTAGTGCTCGCCGATCGGGATCAGTCCGATCGCCAAGGGATCGGCCGCGACGGCCGCGATCAATTCGCGTGCATTGCGATGGCGCTGTGCTTCGCCGAACGCCGTGCCGAGCATGACCCGGTCGTTCATCAAGTCGCGCACCGCACCGGCGCCGGGATCGAGATGCAGCCGCACCTCGCCCTGACTGCCGCCGAACTCGCGCCATTGGCGCGACTGCCCGGAGAACAGCCGGCGCAACTGGGCGAAATCGAGGCGCACGACCGGATTGCGGCGATTGACCACAACCGCGACGCCATCGAGCGCAACCACGAACTCCTGGTCCTGCGAACCGAGATCGCCGAGCTGCCAACCGGCATCGAGTTCGGCTGCGTTCGGCCGTCGCGCCATCATCGCGATCTGCGCCTGGCCTTCGACCAGATCGGTGAACCCCTGCGCCGAATCGCTGCCGGCGATCTCGACGATCAGCGGCTGGCCATCGCGACTGGCGTGGATTTCGGTCAAGGCCGGGCGCGGCCGGCGGGTGCGAATACCGGAGTAGCCGATGTCGCGCAGCCAGGCCTCGGCCAGGCTCGGCACCAGCGCGTGACCGAGCGTTTGAGAACCGTGGATACGAACGCGTTCGGCGTCCTGGGCACGGGCGGGAAACGCAATCGCGGACAACGATGCGAACAAGAACAACACGAACGGCAACACAACGGCACGCGACATGGCGCGCACTCCCCCTGTACGAACTGCGCGCAGGATGGGTGCGGCCTGTGACGCTGCGATTACGCGACGGCAAGCACAGTAATGACGAAGTGGAATGCCCTTATTTCGTCAAGCTGCAATAAGCGTGCGGCAAGCAGCCGCGAGTCGCAGAAGCGGGGCAATGTCCGCGATGCGCGCAGGCGCTTGCGGATCGCGACGCAACCGGTAGCTACGCAGTCGCGGCTTGTGCCGCAGGAAATCCAGTCGGACGCCGCCTCCTAAAGCCGCTGCGCGCCGTTGTCGTTGTTGTGAAGATTTTGCTGTTGTTGCTGTGCGACGTGTCGCACTAGCGAAGGCAATCGAAGACCCGGAGGGCGGCGCGCAAGGATGCGCGCCGTTTTTCATCGGGACATGGATGTCCCGTATGAAAAATCCCTGCGTCGGCATCGCTCATGCGGACCTTTGATTCAAAGAAAAGCATTTTTCTTTGGTTACCTTTCTTTTGTTGCTTATGACAAAAGAAAGTAACCCGCCGCTTTAGTGGCGGAAGCTCTTATCGTTTGATCTTGCTTGTAAGAAAGCCTCGAGCAAGAGCAGAGCTTCCGTCCGCTGACGCGGCCGGGTTACTTTCTTTTGCTAAGCCCAAAAGAAAGCTAACCAAAGAAAAGGGCTCTCCTTGCAAGAGCACAGGCCACGAGTGCGATGCGCGCGCCGGGATTTTTCGATAGGACATCCTTGTCCTATCGAAAAACGGCGCACGTCCTGTGCGCCGCCCTCCGGGTCTACGGTCGACCGGGAAAGCGGCAAAGCGAAAGCACCACAAGGACTAAGAGCAAGGGGCAAAGGGCAAAGGGCAAAGGGCAAGGGCAAAGGCAAAGGCAAAGGCAAAGGCAATTGCGCAGAATGGCAGTTATGCTCATCAAGGCGATACGAGAGTCGGCTGGCAGGCTCTCCTCGCCGCCATGAAATGACGACGCGCACCTGAAGCATCGCGGTCGCGGCTTGCGCCGCTCCTACCCCTCAAGCCGCTACGCGCCGTGGCCGTGGCCGTGGCCGTGGCCGTGGCCGTGGCCGTGGCCAGAAAGATTTTGCTGTTGCCGTGCGCCGATTCGTACTAGCGAAGGCAATCGAAGACCCGGAGGGCGGCGCGCAAGGATGCGCGCCGTTTTTCATCGGGACAGGGATGTCCCGTATGAAAAATCCCCGCGTATGCACCGCTCGTGCGGGCCTGTGATTCAAAGAGAAAGCGTTTTTCTTTGGTTACTTTCTTTTGTCGCTTTTGACAAAAGAAAGTAACCCGCCGCTTTAGTGGCGGAAGCTTTTGGCGTTTGATCTTGATCTTGCTTGAGCGAAACGCCGCAAAGCCGTTGCAGCGCGGTCGCGGCTCGCGCCGCTCCTACCCCTGCGGAAGCACGCCGCTTCGATGCGTGGCATCGGCGCTGTTGCTTCTGCGCGTTCCGCGGTCGCGGCTCACGCCGCTCCTACACGAGAGCTCCTACGGCGGCTGGTGGCTTCGATTGATGGCTGTGACGACTGCGCGTCCCTCGCCTCACTCGTCCCCAACCGCCACCGGCCGCTGCGGATCCTCGATCCACCCGCTCCACGACCCGGTATACAACGCCGCGCCGTCGAAACCGGCATGCGCCATCGCCAGCAGATGGTGGCAGGCGGTCACGCCGGAGCCGCACATCACCGCGGTCTGCGCCGGCGCGCGGCCCGCGAGCAACGGGGCGAATTCGCCGGCGAGCGTTTCGCTCGACTTGAAGCGGCCATCGGCGAGGTTGTTCGCATACGGGCGATTGCGCGCGCCGGGCACGTGGCCGGCGACGCGGTCGAGCGGTTCGACTTCGCCGCGGAAGCGCTCGCAGGCGCGCGCGTCGATCAGCAGGCCGCCGGAATCCAGCAAGGAACGCACGTCCTGCGCATCCAGCACGCGACGCGCGTCATAGCTGGCTTCGTAGCGGGTCGCTGCCGGCGCCGGCACGAGGTCGTCGCTCGGCAGGCCGAGCGCGGTCCAGCGCTGCCAGCCGCCGTCGAGCACGGCCACCCGCTGGTGGCCGAGCACGCGCAGTAGGAACCACAGGCGCGCCGCGGCCAGGGCGCCATCGCCGTTGTCGTAGACCACGACCTGGTGTTGCGGGGTGATGCCCCAGCGCCCGAGCGCGGCGGTGAAATCGTCGGCCTCGGGCCAGGGATGACGGCCGCCGCCGGATTTGCGGTGATCGGACAGATCGCGGTCGAGGTGGGCGTAACGCGCGCCGGGCACATGCGCCTGGCGATAGGCCGCTTCGCCCGCGGCCTTGTCGTTGAGAGCGAAGCGCGCGTCGACCACGATCAGATCGTCGCGGCCCAATGCCGCGGCGAGGTCCTCGGCCGATACCAGGGTGGTCCAGTCGCTCATCGGGTCGTCTCCAATCGCTGCCGCAGGTTCAACAGCATCGAGGCGGTCGCGCCCCAGATGCGTTGGCTCGGATAGCGGTATTCGAGCACGTGGCGGGCGCGGCCCTTGTACTCGAGGGTGCGCGTGGTGAGGTTGTCGGGGTCCAGCAGGAAGGCCAGCGGCACTTCGAACACCTCGGCGACTTCGTTCGGGTCGGGCCGGGCGACGTAGGCCGGGCCGATCACCGCGACCAGCGGCAACACGCGAAAGCCGGTAATCGTCACCAGCGGGTCGAGGAAACCGAGCGGCGCGATCAACGCGGCCGGCACGCCGATTTCCTCTTCGGTCTCGCGCAGGGCGGCCGCGACTGCGTCGGCATCGCCGGGCTCGATGCGGCCGCCGGGAAAGCTGACCTGGCCGCCGTGCTGGCGCAGGCCGTCGGTGCGGCGGGTGAGCAGCACCTGCACGCCCTCGACTCGCGGCACCAGGCCGACCAACACCGCGGCCTGCGCATGCAAGGCGTCGTCGGGCAACAGCCCGGTCAGGTCGTCGAGGTTCCAGCCGTCGCTTTCGGGCGCGGCATCGAGCGGATGCAGCGCCGCCAGCAGGCGGGTGCGTTCGCGCGAATCGCCGTCGAGGAAGTCGGCGCCCAGGAAGGCCGGCGTTGGCGCAGGCGCGGTCACCGCAGCTTCGACTCGCGCTGCGGCAGCACTACTTCCATCAGGCGCAGGCGCTCATCGTCGTTCATCTGCGACCAACGGGCGATTTCGGCCGTGGTGCGGTGGCAGCCCGAGCACAGGCCGTCGTCGCCGAGTTGGCAGACACCGATGCACGGACTCAACACCGCGCGGAATGTCGTCATATCGTCCACCGAGGCCATGCCGCCATTGTGCCTGGCGGGGCGACCTCGTAAAGCCCGACCGAAGCGATCGGCAGGCCGTGCGAAACATCGGGTACCGCGCATCGGCCCTTACACCGCCCGACGCGCCGCCCCGCTCCAGAAACGACTTGCGCCGGGCTAGCCGGCGCAAGTCTGTGACGCGTTGCAGGTCTTACTTGACGCTGACCAGCTTGATTTCGAACTGCACGGCGACGTTCGGCGGGTACGGCGTACGCGGGTCGGCGCCGTAGGCCTTGTCGGCCGGCAGGGTCACTTCCCACTTCGAACCGCTCGGCATCTGCAGCAGCACTTCGCGCATCGCCGCCATTTCGATTTCGCTGACCTTGATCGACGGAATCGAGTTGGCCGGACGCGCCTGCTCCGGACGCTGGCCCCACGGGAACGGACCGGCGACTTCCAGGGCGACGGTGCTGGCCTGGGTCGGCTTGGCGCCGGTACCGGTGTCGATGATGCGGTACTGCACGCCGCTCGGCAGCGCCTTCACGCCGGCCTTGGCCTTGTTGCCGTTGATGAAGGTGTCGCTCTTGCCCTTGTTTTCGGCAGCGGCCTTGTCCCACTCGGCCTTGGCCTTGTCCTGCTGGCGCTTCTGCATGTTCTGCACGGCAGTGCGCAGTTGGTCGACCGGCACCGACGGCTGCTTCTTGGCATAGCCGTCCTGCAGACCCTTGACGATCGTGTTGACATCGACCTGCTCACCGCTTTCGACGGCGTTGCGGCCGAGGTCGTAACCGAGCGCATAGCTCAGCTTGCCCTTCTCGGAAGAAGTGTCCTGCGCGACGGCGTTGCCGGCGGTCAGTGCCAGGGCCGCAACGGCGGCAGCAATCAAACGCAACTTCATTCGGTGGAATCTCCGGTAATGGCACGGGGCGACTGCGTCGCCCCGATCGGCTAGGGGCATAGTCCAATCATGCCCCGATGTAGAAGCCCTGGGTCGGTCGTAAGTGCCCGACAGGACGAGTTAGGATACCGGCGGCAGCGCTTAACCGCCACTGACGACCGGGGATCAGACCGCGACGCAGGGCCGGAGTTCCCTGCCTGCCGCTCCCCATTCCCCCGGAATCCTACGGCCATCACATGACCGAATCGCCCCTGCTGATCGCCGATCGCGGCGCCGTGCGCCAGATCACCGTCAACCGTCCCGACAAGCTGAACGCGCTCAATGCCGCGACCCTGGACGCCCTGCTAGCCGCCTTCGAGGCCGCCGCGGCCGACCCGTCCGTGCGCGCCGTGGTCCTGACCGGCGCCGGCCCCAAGGCCTTCGTCGCCGGCGCCGACATCTCGGAAATGAACACCCTGACCCCGGTCCAGGGCCGCGATTTCTCCCAGCGCGGGCAGAAACTGATGCGCCGGATCGAGAAAATGCCCAAACCCGTCATCGGCATGATCAACGGCTTCGCCCTCGGTGGCGGCCTGGAACTGGCGATGGGCTGCCATCTGCGCATCGCCTCCGACAACGCCAAGATCGGCCAGCCCGAGATCAACCTCGGCCTGATCCCGGGCTTCGGCGGCACCCAGCGCCTGCTGCGCCTGGCCGGCCGCGCCGCCACCCTGGAGCTGTGTCTGGTCGGCACCCCGATCGACGCCGCGCGTGCGCGCGAGCTGGGCATCGTCAATCGGGTGGTGCCGGCGGCCGAACTCGAAGCCGAGACCTTCAAGCTCGCCGAACAGCTCGCCGCGGCCGCGCCGCTGGCGCTGCGCGGCGTGCTCGACTGCATCGCGGTCGGCGGCGAATGCGGGATCGAAGAAGGTTTGGAATACGAAACCGCGCAGTTCGGCCTGATGTTCGCGACCGACGACATGCGCGAAGGCACCACCGCCTTCCTCGAACGGCGCAAGCCCGCCTTCGCCGGAACGTGAGCGAGCGCACGTCCGCGCCCTGCCGCTGCGGCTGCGCCGATGCGCGCGGCGCGGCGGCGCACGCGATCGTCGCGGCGCTGGCGCAGGACGACCTGGATGCCGCGATCGCGCTCGGCTTGTTGAGCGCGAACTTCGACGACGGCGACGGCATCGTCTGTCGCCACTGCACCGGCGCCTGCACGCAGGCGCTGCGCAGCGCGCGCGAGGCGCGCCTGCGCGCCCTGGCGGCGCGCGAACGTTACCGCGCACGTAACGTTCGCCTGCAGCGACGCGCCGACGAGCGCGCCGCGCAACGCGCGGCGACGCCTGCGCCCACGAGCGCGGCCGATAATTCGGTTGGCGACACGATCGCCGACACCGCTCCCCCCGCCACGCAGCGCCCGGCCCTGCCTTCGGCCGCCGCGGCCGCCCTGGCCCGCGCCAAGGCCAAGGCCGCGCAGCGCGGACCGACCTGAGACCGACCCTCCGCATGGCCAAGACCTCCCCGCCCGCCACCCAGCCCGCCAGGAACGCCGCCAGCAAGACGCTCAAGCAGGCGACCAAGAAAGTCGCCAAGAAGACCGTCGCAAAACCCGCTGCGAAATCTCCGGCGAAGCGCGCCGCAAGCAAGCGCGCCGTAAGCAAGCCCGCTGCGACCCAGCCGGCGGCAAGAAAGACCGCGAAACCGGCCGGAAAACGCATCGCCCGTCTCGCTCCGGCCGAGATCGAGGAAATGTTCTCGCGCCTGCAGGCGCTGAACCCGAAGCCGACCACCGAACTCGAATACAGCGCGCCGTTCGAGTTGCTGGTCGCCGTGGTGCTGTCCGCGCAGGCCACCGACGTCGGCGTCAACAAGGCGATGCGCAAGTTGTTCCCGGTCGCCAACACGCCGCAGGCGATCGCCGCGCTCGGCGTCGACGGGCTCAAGCCCTACATCGCCACGATCGGCCTGTTCAACACCAAGGCCGCGAACGTGATCGCCTTGTCGCAACAGCTCATCGATCTGCATGGCGGCGAGGTGCCGCACGACCGCGCCGCCCTCGAAGCCCTGCCCGGGGTCGGCCGCAAGACCGCCAACGTCGTGCTCAACACGGCCTTCGGCGAACCGACCATGGCGGTGGACACCCATATCTTCCGCGTCTCCAACCGCACCGGCCTGGCGCCCGGCAAGGACGTGCGCGCGGTCGAGGACGGCCTGCTCAAGGCGGTGCCCGCGCACTATCTGCACGACGCGCATCACTGGTTGATCCTGCACGGACGTTACGTTTGCAAGGCACGCAAGCCCGATTGCCCGCACTGCGCGATCCGTGATCTGTGCCGCTTCCCGGACAAAACGCCGGGCGAACCCGAGCCTGTAGCGGCTTGATTTAAAAAGAGAATCCAATCGGCGCGCCGCGCTTGCGCGAGCGTCATCGCAGCGTCATGCCTGCGAAATAAGTCAGATCTGTCACATTTACGCAACTTTCACACTCTAGCCTGCGCGCCATCACTCCACGCCTCAGGGCTAGACCATGAAACTCTCCCGCAACACCCTTGCCGTCGCGTTGTTCGCCGCTCTCGCAGCGCCCGCCGCGCACGCCGAAATCGCACTCGACGTCATCGGCGACTCGGAAGTCACCTTCGAAGGTCTGCTGCAGGCGGATTACAACGATTTCAACAGCGACGTCCTCAACCTCAACGCCGACGTGCCGGACGGCAAGGACAACGACAACGAGCTGCGCCGCGCCGAGCTGGTGCTCAAGGGCAAGGGCCCGGGCAACATCGAGTGGGTCGCCGGCTACGACGCCAAGGCCGACAAGTTCCTCGACGTCAACCTGAAGTACAAGCTCGGCGGCAACGCCAACCACTACATCCAGGTCGGCCAGTACAAGCAGCCGAACAGCCTGGAAGAGCTGTCTTCGACCAAGAACAACGACTTCATCTCCAAGGCGATGGTGACCAACACCTTCGGCGTGGCGCGTCGTCTCGGCGCCGCCTACAGCTACGGCACCAACGACTGGAGCCTGACCGCGAGCTACTTCGGCCGCGAGCTGACCCGCAACCTCGCCCACGGCTCGGGCTTCGGCCTGCGTGGCACCTTCGCGCCGATCAACGACAAGGGCAACATCCTGCACTTCGGCCTGTCCTACGTCGATCTCGACGCCGACGCCGACACCGCGCGCATCCGCACCCGTCCGCAGGCCGACCTCGCCGCCGGCCGCCTGGTCGATACCGGCAACATGCTCAACGTCGACCGCCAGAACACCATCGGCGCCGAAGCGATGTGGGTGCATGGCCCGGTCAAGGTCCAGGCCGAGTACATGCGTTCGGAATTCGACCGCTACGCCACCCGCTCCATCGCCCAGCCGGGCAAGAAGTTCACCGGCGACAGCTTCTACGTCAGCGGCGTGTGGAACATCACCGGCGAGACCTGGGGCTACAAGGGCGGCGTGCCGTCCACCCCGCTGCCCGACGAACCCGCCAGCGGCATGTGGCAGGTCGGCGTGCGTTACGACAAGGTCGACCTCAACGACGGCTCGCTGCGCCCGGGCGCGACCCCGACCGCCGCTCCGATCGTCGACGGCGTGCTCGGCGGCGAAATGGACGCCTGGACGGTCGGCGTGAACTGGTACTGGCGCTCGAACTTCAAGTTCATGCTCGACTACTCGATCGTCGACAGCTCGCGCTACATCGGCAAGACCAGCGCCACCTACTCGCAGACCGCGGCCTACAACAACCGCACCTTCAACCGCGTCGTCGACGACAGCCCGAACGTGATCTCGGCGCGCGTGCAGTTCTACTGGTAAGCCGCGGCTTACCGCTCCGATCGGACATCTCTCCCCCTCGATCGGCAACGATCGTTACGGGCGCGGCCTAGGCCGCGCCCTTCTTTTGCGCGCACCGTGCGTCGGAAAGAAAGGGGTGTCACGTCCCTGTCATGTTTTCGCCTCGTGACTGTCATCGAACCGTTATGAAATTCGCCGCAACGGATCCGTGCCAGCCGTCTCTCTTCAGGAGCTCACCGTGTTCAAGTCTCTGTCCTTCCGCCTGACCGCACTCGCCCTCGCGACCGCGTTCGCCGTCAACGTCCAGGCCGCCGACGTCACCGGCGCGGGCGCGTCGTTCGTGTATCCCGTGATGTCGAAGTGGTCGGCCGACTACGCCAAGTCGACCAGCAAGAAAGTGAACTACCAGTCGATCGGCTCCGGCGGCGGCATCGCCCAGATCAAGGCCGCGACGGTCGACTTCGGTTCCTCCGACGCCCCGCTCAAGCCCGAAGAGCTCGCCAAGTTCGGCCTGGCCCAGTTCCCGTCGGTGATCGGCGGCGTGGTGCCGGTGATCAACGTGCCGGGCGTGGCCTCGGGCGCGATGAAGCTCGACGGCGCGACCCTGGCCGGCATCTTCCTCGGCAAGATCAGCATGTGGAACGACCCGGCGATCGTCGCCCTCAACGGCGGCCTGAAGCTGCCCGCGAAGAAGATCACCGTCGTCCACCGTTCCGACGGTTCGGGCACCACCTTCAACTTCGTCAACTACCTGTCCAAGGTCAGCGGCGATTGGAAGAGCTCGGTCGGCGAAGGCACCGCGGTCAAGTGGCCGACCGGTATCGGCGGCAAGGGCAACGAAGGCGTGGCCGCCTACGTCAAGCAGATCCAGGGCGGCATCGGCTATGTCGAGCTGTCGTACGCGCTGCAGAACAAGATGGCGTATTCGCGCCTGAAGAACGCCGACGGCAACTTCGTGCTGCCGACCGACGAGACCTTCTCGGCCGCCGCCGCCAGCGCCAACTGGGCCGACGCCAAGGACTTCTACCTGGTCATGACCAACGCGCCGGGCGAGAACTCCTGGCCGATCACCGCGACCAACTTCATCCTGATGTACAAGCAGCCCAAGAACGCCGCCGGCGCCAAGAACGCCAAGGAATTCTTCCGCTGGGTCTACGCCAACGGCGACCAGCAGGCCAAGACGCTCGACTACGTGCCGCTGCCGGACGCGCTGGTCAAGCAGATCGAGACCTACTGGACGACGAACATGAACTACTGATCCGACCGATCGTCGGATCCGGGGGGATCCTTCAGATTGGGGAGATCGGACGAAACGGGCCTTCGGGCCCGTTTTGTTTTGGGCGCGGAATCGGGAATCGGGAATCGGGAGTCGGAATCGGGAGTCGGGAGTCGGGATCGGGAGTCGGGATCGGGAGTCGGGATCGGGATCGGGATCGGGAGACTTCAGCATCCAGTCTGGATGAAGCCCAGGGTTCCCGCCTCCGCGGGAACGACGAGAGGTAAATGGAGTCCCGCCCCTTTCCAGCCGTCATCCCCGCGGAGGCGGGGATCCAGAGACTTCAGAGCCATGCCTCGGTGAAGCCCAGGGTTCCCGCCTTCGCGGGAACGACGAGAGGTAAATGGAGTCCCGCCCCTTTCCAGCCGTCATCCCCGCGGAGGCGGGGATCCAGAGACTTCAGAGCCATGCCTCGGTGAAGCCCTGGGTTCCGGCCTCCGCGGGACGACGGCAGGAAAGAACGCGACGTCTCTTCCAGACGGGGTCGGCTTGGTCGGGAAGACTTCAGCGCAGTTCCTGAATGGGCCCCGGATATTCAGGTCCGCCGAGCAGGCCGAGTCCGCCTGCGCGGATTGATGGCCGGCCGCCCACTTCACCCCGGCCCGGGCCCCCAGATCGCCCGTGCCGCAGTCGAGCCGGAAACCGTGCCTGGGACGGTTTGTTACCGCCAAACAGCAGCTCCAGCCCCGCAAACCGCGACTTTCAACACCTACCCCGCCCTTTCGCTACAGATTCATTACGAACCCATGTCATAGCCGTGTAACAAAAAGATCATCAAATGGCGCCATCCGAGCCGGCGCCCTCGCCGGCCTTCTTTCATGGAGCAGCACATGAAATCGTCGCCGGCCCGCATTGCCGTCCTCTCTCTCGCCATTACCCTCATCGCCGCCGCATGCTCGGGCAGCCAGACGCCGGCCCCGGCCGCCGACGGCAAGACCCAAGCCGCTACGCCCGCGGGCGACCAGGTCGCCGCGCAGATCACCGGCGCCGGCGCGACCTTCATCTTCCCGCTGTTGTCGAAGTGGTCGGACGACTACCACAAGGCCACCGGCGCCAAGGTCAATTACCAGTCGATCGGTTCCGGCGGCGGCATCGCCCAGATCAAGGCCGGCACGGTCGATTTCGGCTCGTCCGACAAGCCGCTGCCGAGCGAAGAGCTCGCCGCCGCCGGCCTCGGCCAGTTCCCCTCGGCGATCGGCGGCGTGGTGCCGGTGGTCAACGTCGAAGGCATCGAAGCCGGCAAGCTGCGCCTGACCGGCCCGTTGCTCGCCGACATCTTCCTCGGCAACGTCGGCAAGTGGAACGACGCGGCGATCGCCGCGGTCAACCCGGGCGTCGCCCTGCCCGACCTGAAGATCAACATCGTCCACCGTTCCGACGGTTCGGGCACCACCTTCAATTTCTCCAACTACCTGTCCAAGGTCAGCCCGGCCTGGCAGAGCAAGGTCGGCGAAGGCACCTCGGTGCAGTGGCCCGGCGGCGTGGGCGGCAAGGGCAACGAAGGCGTGGCTTCGTACGTGAAGCAGATCAAGGGTTCGATCGGCTACGTCGAACTGGCCTACGCGCTGCAGAACAAGATGGCGCACACGCAGTTGCAGAACGCCGCGGGCAACTTCGTCCAGCCGAGCGCCGAGGCCTTCCAGGCCGCGGCCTCGACCGCCGACTGGGCCAGCGCGAAAGACTTCAACCTGGTCATCACCAATGCCGGCGGCGCGCAGTCCTGGCCGATCACCGCGACCAATTTCATCCTGATGTACAAGCAGCCCAAGGACGCCAAGCGCAGCGCCGACACCCGCGCGTTCTTCAAGTGGGCCTTCGAGAACGGCCAGTCGCAGGCGCAGGGCCTGGACTACGTGCCGCTGCCGCCGGAACTGGTCAAGCAGATCGAAGCCTACTGGGCCGCCGAGTTCAAGTGACCCATTAGCCCGCGTCCGCATAGCGAGCGCGGCATTGCCTATGGGTCATCTCCGCGAAGGCGGGGATCCGGAGACCTCAGGCGTTCTCGCACGAAAGTCCGGTGGATCCCCGCCTGCGCGGGGATGACGAGCAGGAAAGGTCGCAGCCACCGAAGCTGCGATCCCATCGCACCCGCACTACCGCATATATCTACATCTCTATAGCAACGGCTACTGCAGCACCCGCACCACGCCCGATCAGCACCCCGCATCCGCCACAGCCCCGCACGCTCCCGATGCAACGCACTGCCACGACGGACCTCCCTTCGCAATGAACGCGACCGCCCTACCCGCCCGATCCGGTATTTCCAGCCGCGATGGCAAAGATGCGCGCAACGACCGTCTGTTTCGTTATGTGCTCACCGCCACCGTCATCTTCGTTCTGTTCGCTCTCGCCAGCGCCGCCTTGTCGATGCTCTGGGGCGGCCGCCACGTGCTGGCCAAGGAAGGTCTCGATTTCTTCATCACCGCCGAATGGAACCCGGTCGAGGACCAGTACGGCGCGCTCGTTCCGATCTACGGCACCATCGTCACCGCGCTGATCGCGATGGTGATCGCAGTGCCGGTGAGCTTCGGCATCGCCTTCTTTCTGACCGAAGTCGCACCGCGCTGGGCGCGTGGCCCGATCGGCACCGCCATCGAGCTGCTCGCGGGCATCCCCTCGATCATCTACGGCATGTGGGGCCTGTTCGTGCTGGTGCCGGTGATGACCGAGCACGTCACGCCCTGGCTCAACGACAACGTCGGCACCTGGCCGGTGATCGGCAAGCTGTTCCAGGGCCCCCCGCTCGGCATCGGCATGCTCACCGCCGGCATCGTCCTGGCGATCATGGTGATCCCGTTCATTTCCTCGGTGATGCGCGAAGTGTTCCTGACCGTGCCGACCCGTCTCAAGGAGTCGGCCTACGCGCTGGGCTCGACCAAGTGGGAAGTCAGCTGGGACATCGTCCTGCCCTACACCCGCTCGGCGGTGATCGGCGGCGTCTTCCTCGGCCTCGGCCGCGCCCTCGGCGAAACCATGGCGGTGGCCTTCGTGATCGGCAACTCGGTCAACTTCTCGGCTTCGTTGCTCGAACCCGGCACGACCATCGCCGCGCTGATCGCCAACGACTTCGGCGAAGCCACCGAGACCTATCGCTCGGCCCTGCTGCTGCTCGGCTTCGTGCTGTTCATCGTGACCTTCTTCGTGCTCGCCGCCGCACGGCTGATGCTGATGCAACTTTCGCGCAAGGAGGGCAACTGATGAACGCGACTCCCGCTCCCATCGACGCCGAACTGCAGCGCCGCCACCGCGTCGCCGATTCGCTGTACGGCCGTCGCCGCGTGTTCAACGCGATCGCGGTGCTGATGGCCTGCGCGGCCGCCGCGTTCGGCCTGTTCTTCCTCGGCTGGATTCTCTACACCCTGCTCGCCAAGGGCCTGGGCGGCATCAACCTCGCGCTGTTCACCCAGAACACGCCGCCGCCGATGCAGGAAGGCGGCTTGCTCAACGCCTTCTTCGGCAGCGCGGTGATGTGCCTGATCGCGATCGTGCTGGGCACGCCGCTCGGCATCGCCGCCGGCACCTGGCTGGCCGAGTACGGCGCCGGCCGTAAGATCGGCACCGTGGTGCGCTTCGTCAACGACATCTTGTTGTCGGCGCCGTCGATCGTGCTCGGCCTGTTCGTCTACACCCTGGTGGTGATGCAGAGCGGCGGCAATTTCTCGGCCTTGGCCGGTGCGATCTCGCTGGCCTTCATCGTGCTGCCGGTGGTGGTACGCACCACCGACGAAATGCTGCGCCTGGTGCCTTCGCAGATGCGCGAGGCCGCGCTGTCGCTCGGCGTGCCGCAGTGGAAGGTGATCGTGCAGGTGCTGTACCGCAGCGCTTCGGCCGGCATCGTCACCGGCGTCCTGCTCGCCCTGGCGCGTATTTCCGGCGAAACCGCGCCGCTGCTGTTCACCGCTTTCGGCAACCAGTACTGGAGCCACAACGTGCTGCAGCCGATGGCCAGCGTGCCGGTGGTGATGAACCAGTTCGCCGGCAGCCCCTACGAAACCTGGCAGACCCTCGCCTGGGCCGGCGCCCTGGTGCTCACTTTCTTCGTCCTGGTCGTCAGCCTGCTCGCCCGCGCCCTCGTGTTGCGCAATCGGATCTCCAATGACTGATCTTTCGAACCAACCCGTTGCCCGGACCCCGGCCATGAACGATGCACGCCTTTCCGTCGCCACCCCGGACCGCGCCGCGGCCGTGGTCGGCGCTTCGCCGGTCAAACTCGCCGCGCGCGGCCTGAACTTCTACTACGACAAGTTCCACGCGCTGAAGTCGATCGACCTGGAGATCCCCGAGAAGCAGGTCACCGCGCTGATCGGCCCCTCGGGTTGCGGCAAATCGACCCTGCTGCGCATCTTCAACCGCATCTACGCGCTGTACCCGAAGCTGGAAGCGCGCGGCGAAGTGCTGCTCGACGGCGAGAACATCCTCGACCCGAAGTACCCGATGAACCGCCTGCGCAGCAAGGTCGGCATGGTGTTCCAGAAGCCGGTGCCGTTCCCGATGACGATCTTCGAGAACGTGGCCTACGGCATCCGCCACCACGAGAAGCTGTCGAAGTCGGAAATGAACGACCGCGTCGAGCAGGCCCTGCGCCAGGGCGCGCTGTGGGACGAGGTCAAGGACAAGCTGGGCCAGAGCGCCCTGGGCCTGTCCGGCGGCCAGCAGCAGCGCCTGTGCATCGCCCGCGCGGTGGCGTTGAAGCCGTCGGTGCTGCTGCTCGACGAACCGACCTCGGCGCTGGACCCGATCTCGACCAGCCGCATCGAGCAGCTCGTCGAAGAGCTCAAGAAGGACTACACGATCGCGATCGTGACCCACAACATGCAGCAGGCCGCGCGCGTGTCCGATTTCACCGCCTTCATGTACCTGGGCGACCTGATCGAGCACGGCCCGACCGAACAGATTTTCTCCAAGCCGACCAAGCAGCAGACCGAGGATTACATCACGGGCCGCTTCGGGTAAGGCGCCGCGCTCAGCCTGTGCCCTATCGGCACAGGCTGCGGCGCCGAACGCCCGGCCATGGATGGCCGGGCCGGACCGTCCGGAGATGCGCTGTCCCGCCAGGGATGGCATCGTCGGCCCAGCAACAACACGAGCGAGACTCGGACACACCTAAATGAGCACCCAAATGCACGACCACATCGTCAAGAGCTACGACGACGAGCAGCGCCGCCTGCTCGACGAAACCCTGCGCATGGGCGAGATGGCCGCGTCCCAGCTCGAAGCCGCGCTCGACGTGGTCCAGCGCCGCGACGACAAGGCCGCCGAGCGCATCATCGCCAACGACGAGGCGATCGACGCGCTCGAACAGGAAATCAGCCACGACGTCATGAAGCTGGCGTTGCGCGGGCCGATGGCGCGCGACCTGCGCGAAATCCTGGCGGCGATCCGCATCGCCTCGGACATCGAGCGCGTCGGCGACTACGCCGCCAACGTCGCCAAGCGTTCGACCGCGCTGAACCTGTCGCCGCCGCTGCCGCACGTGGCCGGCCTGCACGCGCTGGGCACCCTCGCGGTCAAGCAACTGCGCGACGTGCTGACGGCCTACCGCGACAACGACGTCGAACTGGCGCAAAGCGTGCGCGCCCGCGACGCCGAGGTCGACACGGCCTATACCGGCCTGTTCCGCGAGCTGCTGACCTACATGATGGAAGACGCGCGCAGCATCACCGCCTGCACCCATCTGCTGTTCATGGCCAAGAACATCGAGCGTATCGGCGACCACGCCACCAACATCGCCGAGAACGTCTGGTTCCTGGTCAAGGGCGAAGAGCAGTTGCCGCCGCGCGAGAAGCGCGACGACACCAACACCACCGGCGCGGTCTGACCTCGCTCCCCGCTCCGGCAGGCTCCGGAGCGGGATTCGCGCAGACGCGTCGCGCTGCGTTGCAACAAAACCGCGGGACGCGGCCGACGCCGTCGGCCGACCGGCAGGCCGAACCTCTAGTCCGCTTGCCGCCGTCGGCTGGCCTCTCCAGCCCTGCAAACGGTTACAGCCGCTCCAGACTGAATCCGTTCTAAACGAATCCGCCAACGCCGTCGCAATCGCGAACCGTTCGGCCCGGCTCCCAACTCTTGGTACATACCCGCAGCGCCGTGCCGCGGTGTATTTTGCGTACCTCGGAGGAGACCCGGGCATGACCTTGCTGATGGCGAACGGGGATTTGGCGGCCGCCCGATCCGGCGACCGCGCCGCGCTGGAGCGCGTGCTGACGCGCTCGCGCCAGGACTTGCGCCGCTACGCCGAGTACCACTGCGTCATCAACGATATCGAAGACGCAGTCCAGGAAAGCCTGATCACCGTCTCGCGCAAGTTGCGCGACCTGCGCGTGCTCGAATGCTTCGTCTCTTGGACCTTCCGCATCGTCAAACGCGAGTGCAACCGCCTCAAGCGCGGTCGGCGTATGCTCAGCGGCGACGTCATCACCGATGAAATCCTGCCGGTGGTCACCCCCGAGCCCTGCGAATGGCGCCACGATGTCGCCGCCGCACTCGAATCCCTGCCCGCGCATTACCGCGAAGTCGTCCTGTTGCGCGACCTGGAGGGCCTGACCATCGCCGAGATCGGCGATCAACTCGGGCTCAGCCGCGAAGCGGTGAAATCGCGCCTGCACCGGGCCCGCGTCCTGGCCCGCGAATATCTCGCTCCGTGACGCATCCCCGCCTCGCTTCCACCCGTATCGCTAAACCGCCCCCGAATTCGTAACCCCTCACTTCGATACCGCTGCACATCGCATCCAGACGGAACCCGGCACACTGGGCCGTTCATCCCGCCGGCGGGCCTCCCGCCGTCATCGCCACGTAGGAGTCATCCATGTCCAAGCAAATCAAGAAGCCCATCGCCCTCGCTATCGGCGCCACCCTGCTCGGCGGCCTGAGCCTGTCGGCTTCCGCGTTCGCCATGAGCGATCTCTCGCAGGGCTATCTGCTCGGCGCCCAGCAGGCTCCGCCGGCCGCCGAGAAGGCCGCCGACGCCAAGGCCGCCGCCGACACCGCCAAGCACGCCGAAGGCACCTGCGGCGCCGACAAGAAGGCGAAGGAAGGCAGCTGCGGCGGCGACAAGAAGCATGCCGAAGGCAAGTGTGGCGAAGGCAAGTGCGGTGCCGACAAGAAGAAGGCCGGCGAAGGCAAATGCGGTGAAGGCAAGTGCGGCGCCGACAAGAAGAAGGCCGGCGAGGGCAAATGCGGCGAAGGCAAGTGCGGTGGCGACAGCAAGGCCGCTGCTGCGCCCGCTACCGGCACGACCGCTCCGGCCGCCACCAAGGCCAAGAAGGCCGCCGAGGGCAAGTGCGGCGAAGGCAAGTGCGGCGGTTCGATCTGATCGCTGCGCATCGATGACGATGGACGGCTCGCGTCCCCTGAAACCGGATGCCGTCGGCCTCGGCCTGCGGCGGGCCCTGCTGGGCCCGCTGCAGTCCGCCGCGGCCGGTGATTTCGATTTTCTCGAATGCGCGCCGGAGAACTGGATCGGGATCGGCGGCCGCTACGGCGAAGCGCTGCGCGAGTTGAGTTCGCGCCACGCGCTGGTCTGCCACGGCTTGTCGCTGTCGCTGGGCGGCACCGAACCGCTCGACGAGACCTTCCTGATCCGCGTCCGCCGTTTTCTCGACGAACACCGCGTCGCCTGCTACAGCGAGCACCTGAGCTATTGCAGCGACGACGGCCATCTCTACGACCTGCTGCCGATCCCGTTCACCGAGGAAGCCGTGCACCACGTCGCCGCGCGCATCCGCCGCACCCAGGACATCGTCGGCCGCCGCATCGCGGTCGAGAACGCCTCCTACTACGCCGCGCCGCACCAGGAAATGAGCGAGATCGAGTTCACCCGCGCGGTGCTTGCCGAGGCCGATTGCGAGCTGTTGCTCGACGTCAACAATATCTACGTCAATTCGATCAACCACCGCTACGACGCGCGCGAATTCCTCGCCGCGATGCCGGGCGAACGCATCGCCTACCTGCACGTCGCCGGCCATTACGACGAAGCCGAAGACCTCAAGGTCGACACCCACGGCGCCCCGGTCAAGCACGAGGTCTGGTCGCTGCTCGGCGACGCCTACCGTTTGTTCGGCGCGCGCCCGACCCTGCTCGAACGCGACTTCAATTTCCCGCCGTACGAGGAACTCGTCGACGAGCTCGACATCGTCCGCCAGGTGCTGCGCGAAGCCGCACCGCAAACCGCCGCGGCCGGTGCGCGCGCCCAAGCCGCCCGATGAGCGACAACGCAAGCATGAGCGACGCCCCTTCGCGACTGCGCGCGCAGCAGTTCGAGCTGACCCGCCACCTGCGCGACCCGGCAACCAGCCCGGCGCCCGCCGGCATCGAAGACCGTCGCCTCGGGATCTATCGCGACCTGCTGTTCAATAACATCGAAGGCCTGCTGGCGAGCAATTTCCCGGTCATCCGCAAGCTGCTCGGCGAGCGACGCTGGACCGCGCTGGTGCGCGATTTCTACCGCGACCATCGCTGCCACACCCCGCTGTTCGCCGAGATCGCCCGCGAATTCCTGCGCTATCTGCCCGAACGCGACGACGGCGATCCGCCCTTCCTGGCGGAGCTGGCGCATTACGAATGGGTCGAACTCGCGCTGCAGCTCAGTGAAGCGCAGGCACCGCAGGACGACGCCGGCATCGGCGACGCCGACCTGCTGGAACACGCGCCGCAGCTGTCGCCGCTGGCCTGGCCGCTGGCCTACGCCTGGCCGGTGCATCGCCTTGGCCCGGAGCATCAGCCCGAACAGCCGCCGCCGGCCCCGACCCTGTTGCTGCTGCGCCGCGAGGCCGACGGCGAGGTGCGTTTCTCCGAGTTGAGCCCGCTCGCCTTCCGCTTGATCGAACGCATCGGCGAAACGCCGGAACTGAGCGCGCGCGAACAATTGCAGGCGCTGGCGCAGGAAGCCGGCAGCGACGAGCTCGCCGCCTTTCTCGAATCGGGCCAGGGCCTGTTGCGGCAGATGCGCGCCAGCGGCGTGATCTTTTTTACCGCGACGGCGAATCCTTCCGCCTGAGCGCCGCCTCTTTAGTGGAAAGCGCCGGCCGATCGGCGCAAGTCCCCACTGGAGCAGCTCATGGCCCGTCCCCGTATCGCAACCTGCCTCGCCCTGCGCGATCGTCTCACCGGCGTGGGCGCCTGGCTCTCGCCGCTCGGCCTGCGCCTGGTGCTGGCCTGGGAGTTCTACGAATCCGGGCGCGAAAAGCTGCACGGCGAAAACTGGTTCGGCGCGGTCATGGCGAATTTCCCGTTTCCGTTCGACCGTGTGCCCGCGGACGTGAGCTGGGGCATGGCGACCTGGTTCGAGCTGCTCGGCGGCCTGGCCCTGTTGCTCGGCCTGGGCACGCGCGCGGTCGCCGCCTCGCTGTTCGTGCTGACCGTGGTCGCCATCGCCGCCGTGCACTGGCCGCAGGACTGGATGGGCCTGTCCCAGCTCGTCCAGGGCTATGCCATCACCGATAACGGCGCCGGCAACTACAAACTGCCGCTGCTGTTCCTGGTGATGCTGTGGCCGCTGATCCTCGGCGGCGCCGGCCGCCTCAGCGTCGACGCCCTGCTCGCGCGCGCGGCCGCCCTGTGCCCGCCGACACCGCGCGACGACCCGACCGGCTGGGGCCTGGTCCTGCTGCCGGTCGGCCTGGTCGTGGCGATGCTGCTGCCGGCGCCGGGCCTGGCTCTGGCCGGGCTCGGTGCGGCACTGCTGCTGTTTGCGGCGGCCCGTTCGCGCCGCATCGAAAGGTAGGAGCGGCGCCCCCGGAACGACCGATTCGCGACAACCTGCTAGGCTTTCGCGATGATCGAAACCGGCCCCACTCCGTCCACCGCCCCCGCGGCCCCCACCCTCGCCAACCGTTTCCGCGGCTACCTGCCGGTCGTCGTCGACGTCGAAACCGGCGGCTTCGATTGGAACAAACACGCCTTGCTCGAGATCGCGGTGCAGCCGCTCGAACTCGATGCCGACGGCCGCCTGGTCCCGGGCCCGATGAGCAGCGCCCATGTCGTGCCCGCGCCCGGCACCTTGATCGACCCCAAGTCGCTCGAAGTGACCGGCATCGACATCGACCACCCGTTCCGCGACGCCAAGCCCGAGCGCCAGGCCCTGGAGAGCGTGTTCGCGCCGGTGCGCGAAGCGCTCAAGCGCCAAGGCTGCCAGCGCGCGATCCTGGTCGGCCACAACGCTCACTTCGATCTGAACTTCCTCAACGCCGCGGTCGCCCGCAGCGGCCATAAGCGCAATCCCTTCCACCCCTTCAGCGTGTTCGACACCGTCACCCTCGCCGGCGTCGCCTACGGCCAGACCGTGCTCGCGCGCGCGCTGCAGGCTGCCGAACTGGAATGGAACGCGCAGGACGCGCATTCGGCCGTCTACGACACCGAACGCACCGCGCAATTGTTCTGCAAGATCGTCAACGCCTGGCCGCAGCGCGGCATCGCCACGCCCTAGCGGCTCGGCCCCGAACCGCTGCGCATCGACAAGGAGTCGGCTCGTGCGCGCATCGCCGAACAACTCATCCCCTTACGTCTGGCTGCCCGGCCAGGGCCCCAATGCAGGCGCCTTACAGCGCCTGCGTGAACGCGCGACCTTGCCCAAGCAAGCGATGGGCGAAGCCTGGTTCATGGGCCACGAGCGGCGCATGTACACGGCGCTGATGCACGAAGATCCGCAACAGTGGCCGCGCAGTGAGCTGGATTCGGCGCTGTACGAACTGAGCTCGGGCCCCGCTTCGTTCGGGCCGATGCACGAATGGAGTCAGTGGTTCGCGTTCCTGTTGCCGCGTGCACTCGAACTGGTCGGGCGATTCCGAGCCGATGCCTTTTTCGATCGGCAACTTTGCGCGGCGCTCGTTACCGCGACGTTCGTCCACTGTCCCGACCCGGAACAGTGGCCGGCGGGCGTACGCCGCGACCTGCTCGACACGCTGGGCCGCGCTATGTTCGCGCCTTCGCACTGGAGCGCCTGCGGATTGGCGACGAACGCGTTCTGCTCGCCGATACAACGACTGCCCGGCCTCCACCCCGGCGAGTCGCTTCATCCCGTCGATGCGTTCTCGGCCTCGTGCACGCTGATAGCGAAGTACCTGGAACCCGAATTCATCGAGGGCTGGCTGGCGTCTGCCCTGGCCATCGACGATCCGTATTGGCGCGCAGGCTGGGTCGCCTGGCTCGCTGGCGCCGCGCCGATGCTGCTCGACGGCGCCTATCCGGATGCGCTGCCGCTCGACCGCGAACATCCGACTGCCTGGGCAAACTGCCATCTCGTGCAAGCGCCGTCTGCATTGGTCGTAGCCGGCTCTGCGCCTGCTTCATTCCTCAGCGCCGAATCCCGTCATGCCCTGGTATCGGCATTGCGCAAGCAACTCAACCACGAACGGCTGCAACGATGGGGCGCCCGCTTGACCGAAGCCGGCGCGCAACGCCCCGACTTCGAATACTTTCTGGTGGAATACCGCAACGCAGCCCAATGCGTCCTCAGCCGGTATCGACTGGACTGAACTCGCTCTTGCCGACGATGTTGCAAGCAAGCAACACGTCGAATCTGGCCGCCCGGCGCCGAACGCCGCGTTGAATGGACTGCGAGCGGCAAGGCGCCGCCACGACCGGCAGGACGCGCGGCCGCTTTCGCGCGCACATGCCGTTGCGCATGCAGGGAGGACAGGATGTTCGCTTTCGACGACGAGCAGTTTCTAGACGGTTACCGCCGGCGCTTCGGGTCGCTGCGCGACGAACTCGCGCAGGCCGTGCGTTTCCTGATCGGACGCATCGAACAGGACGCCAGCTTCAACCAGAACCCGGTGCATCGCCACCAGATCGCCTATTGCCTGGCGACGTTCAAGTGGGAAACCGCGCATACCTTGCGCCCCATCGACGAGTTCGGCGACGACGCGCGTTTCGAACGCCTGTACGGGGCGAATACGCGCGTCGGCAAGATGCTCGGCAATACCCGCGCCGGCGACGGCGCGCGTTATCACGGCCGCGGTTACGTGCAACTCACCGGCCGGGCCAACTACGAACGCGCCGGCAAGATCCTCGGCATCGATCTGATCAACCATCCCGACGAGGCCAAGAAACCCGAGGTCGCCTATGCGATCGCCATGGAAGGCATGAAGAAGGGCTGGTTCACCGGCAAGAAGCTCGACAGCTATTTCAAGCCCGGACAGCTGCCGAACTACGAGGATGCGCGACGGATCATCAACGGCCAGGACAAGGCGCAGACGATCGCCGACATCGCACGCCGGTTCGACGAACTGCTGGTCAATTCGCTGCACTGATCGCGAGGCGACGCGCACGCGGGCATCGGCGCACACCGGCGCGACAGGAGGTCGCGCCGGTGTGCGGGTGGCGGCGAGTCGCCGACCGCCGGTGCGCGGAACTCAGGCCAGCTTCAAGCCGACCAGGCCGGCGACGATCAACAGCACGCTGGCGACGCGCATCGTATTGAGCGGCTCGTTGAACAGCACGATGCCGAGAATGACCGTGCCGACCGCACCGACGCCGACCCAGACCGCATAGGCGGTGCCGACCGGCAGCGACTTCATCGCCACGCCGAGCAAGCCAAGACTGATCGCCATCGCGGCAATCGTGCCGACCGACGGCCACAAACGGGTAAAGCCTTCGGTGTATTTCAGGCCGATCGCCCAGCCCACTTCGAACAGGCCGGCGAAGAACAGCAGAATCCAAGGCATGACGATGCTCCCATGATGATGGGGCCGTCCCCGGATGAAGTAATGCGAACGGGGTCGTCCCCGTTCGCGAGCCATTATAACGAGCGCGATTCGCCGGGGCCGACCGCTGCGTTCGTGGGGTCAGCGGGGGGTTACAAAGCGACGAAAGCGCCGCGCTTGCGGGCTTTCCGCCCGGCCTGCGACGCTGGCGGACTTCGCCGCGACGACGACGCGGCTCGGAAACGGCGCGACGAAATCGGGGCATCGTCGCTGAATCTGATCGCTGCGACGCGATGGCGCGTCGCAGGACCGCGCGTCCCGGCCTGCATCAACCGCGCTGGCGCACCGCCTCGAACAAGGTCACGCCGGCGGCGACCGAAACGTTAAGGCTTTCGACGCCGCCCGCGGCGTCGCCGCCCGGCATCGGAATCTTGACCAGCTGATCGCAGGTATCGCGGGTGAGGCGACGCAGGCCATCGGCTTCGCCGCCCAACACCAGGGCGACGTTGCCGCGCAGATCGATCGAGTACAGCGAGGCGTCGGCCTCGCCGGCCAGGCCGTAGATCCACACGCCGAGCTGCTGCAGATCGCGCAACGCGCGCGCCAGGTTGGTCACCGGGATCACCGCCACGCTGTCGGCGGCGCCGGCCGACGTCTTGCGCACGGTCGCGTTGACCTGCACCGACTTGTCCTTCGGGATGATCACCGCGGTCACGCCGGCCGCCGCGGCGCTGCGCAGGCAGGCGCCGAGGTTGTGCGGGTCCTGCACGCCGTCGAGCACCAACACCAGCGCACGGCCTTCGGCGGCCTGGATCAGGCCTTCGAGTTCGTTTTCGTTCCAGGTTTTGGCCGCCGCATAACGCGCGACCACGCCCTGGTGGCGCAGATTGCCGACCACACCGTCGAGCGCCTGGGTCGCGACCCGGCGCACGTCGATGTCGGCGCGGCGCGCGGCGGTCTCGATCTCGGTCAGGCGCGGGTTCTTGGCGCCGGCCTCGATGAGGACCTCACGCACGTTTTGCGCGTCGTGTTCGATCGAGGCGGAGACGGCATTGATGCCGGCGATCCATTGTTTCTGGCTCATGGGGATTCCGTGGGGCTGAGGCTCGCGCGGCGGCGATGGGCGGCGGCGCGGTCGGGGGCGGACGGCAATTCTAAGCTACCGGGCCCGGGGTGGCCGGCGCCGGGCCGATCCGGCGGCCCGCTGCCTGCTGGCCGGAGCCTGTTCGAGGCATGGGGGCCCCTCCTTTCGCCCCCTCGAGGGCATTCCGCCCTTTCCATAGGAGGCCAGGGAGGATTTCGCTTTGGCTTTGGCCTCGACGGCTTCGCACAGCCGAAAGCAAATCCCCCGCGCTGGAGCACGATCCGAAACGGATCAACGCCGGGCACTCGCCCCCTTCGTCGAAGGGGGCTATGGACGTGCATGCTCGACGACAACGGATAACCGCGCAGGTCACCCGAACATTCCCCCCTTTGGAAAAGGGGGGCCAGGGGGGATTTCGCTTTGGCTTTGGCCTCGACGGCTTCGCCCGGCCGAAAGCGAATCCCCCGCGCTGGAGCACGATCCGAAACGGATCAACGCCGGGCGCGCGCCCCTTTATCAAAGGGAGTCATGGGCGCGCTCAACGACAACGGATAACCGCTCAGGTCACCGGAACATTCCCCCCCTTTGAAAAAGGGGGGCTAGGGGGGATTTCGCTTTGGCTTTGGCTTCGACGGCTTCGCCCGGCCGAAAGCAAATCCCCCGCGCTGAAGCGCGATGAGAAACGAACCAGCGCCGAGCGCTCGCCCCCTTCGTCGAAGGGGGCTATGAGCGGACGCCGTGAAAATCCGGTCCGGCCTGGAGGGCAGCCCCTCCTGCGCTCAATACTTCTGCTTGGTCCGCTTCGCCGGCTGTCCACGCGGCGGCGGCGGCTTGGCGCCGCGTTCCTCGACCAGGCGGAAGTCGATCTTGCGGTCTTCGACGCTGGCCTTGAGCACGACGATGCTGACCCGGTCGCCGAGGCGGAACTCGCGCGCGGTGCGTTCGCCCTTCAGCGTTTTGCGGATCGGGTCGAAGTGGTAGTAGTCGTGCGGCAGCTGGGTCACGTGGACCAGGCCGTTGACCTTGGATTCGTCGAGTTCGATGAACAAGCCGAAGCTGGTCACGCCGCTGATCGTGCCCTCGAACTCGCCGCCGACGTGCTGCTCCATCCACGCGGCGCGGTAACGCTCGTCGACCTCGCGCTCGGCCTCGTCGGCACGGCGCTCGCGTTCGGAGCATTGCAGCGCCAGCGCGGTCATCTGCCGCGGCGAATACACGAAGGTCGCCGGCTGCGCGCCGCCGAGCGCGTGCTTGATCGCTCGATGCACCAGCAGGTCCGGATAACGGCGGATCGGCGAGGTGAAGTGGGCATAGGCCGTCAAGGCCAGGCCGAAGTGGCCGACGTTCTCCGGCGCGTACACCGCCAGGCTTTGGCTACGCAGCAACACCGATTCGATCAAGGCCGCATCGGGGCGTTCGCGGATCTTCTTCAGCAACTGGGTGAAATCGCGCGGCTCGACCTGCTTCCAGGCCGGCATGCGCAGCGCGAACTCCTTGAGGAACTCCTGCAGGTCGGCGTACTTCTGTTCCGGCGGACGGTCGTGGATGCGGAACGGCGCCGGCACCTGCTGCGCGATCAGGAATTTCGCCGCCTCGACGTTGGCCGCGATCATGCATTCCTCGATCAGCTTGTGCGCGTCGTTGCGCTGAAGCATGCCGGCCTGCACCACTTCGCCGCTCTTGCCGAGGACGAAACGCACTTCGCTGGACTCGAACTCGATCGCACCGCGCTTCTGCCGCGCTTTCAGCAGCACCTGGAACAACTGGTGCAGGCGCTCGATATGCGGCAGCAGCGAGCCGATCTGCTCGCGCGCTTCGGTTTGCGCTTCCTCGGGGACGTCGCCGACCGCATTCCAGACCTGGGTATAGGTCAGACGCGCATGCGAGTTCATCACCGCTTCGTAGAACTTCGACTGGGTCACTTCGCCGTCGCGGCCGATCTGCATGTCGCAGACGAAACACAGGCGGTCGACCTTGGGATTAAGCGAGCAGATGCCGTTCGACAAGGTCTCCGGCAGCATCGGCACGACGAAGCCGGGGAAATACACCGAGGTCGCGCGCTTCTGCGCTTCGTCGTCGAGCGGCGTGCCGGGACGCACGTAATGCGAGACGTCGGCGATGGCGACCACGAGGCGGAAGCCGTCGCGGTTGCTTTCGCAATACACCGCGTCGTCGAAGTCCTTGGCGTCCTCGCCGTCGATGGTGACCAGCGGCATCGCGCGCAGGTCGACGCGCTGCGCGGCGACGGAGGCCTCGACGGTCAGCGGCACCGCGGCGGCTTCGTCGAGGGTTTCCTGCGGGAACACATCGGGAATCTCGTGGCCGTGGATCGCCGCCTGCACCGCCAGCGAGGCGGTGAGCTTGTCGCCGAGCACCGCGAGCACGCGGCCGATCGGCGGGCGCTTCGGGTCCGGCGCCTGCAGCAGTTCGCATACGACCAGTTGGCCGTTCTGCGCCTGCATGCGCGCGTCCGGCGGAATCTGCACGTTGCGCTGGATGCGGCGGTCGTCGGGCACGACGTAGCTGATGCCCGACTCGACGGTGAAACGGCCGATCAGACGGTTGATGCGGCGTTCGAGCACTTCGACGATGGCGCCTTCGCGGCGGCCGCGGCGGTCGACACCGGTGACGCTGACCAGCACGCGATCGCCGTGCATGGCCTTGCGCATCTCGAACGGCGGCAGGAACAGGTCGTCGCCGCCGGCCTCCGGGCGCAAGAAGCCGAAGCCATCGGGATTGGCGATCACCACGCCCGGAATCAGGTCCATCTGCGCCGCCGGAGCGAACTCGCCCTTGCGGTTCTGGATCAACTGGCCGTCGCGCAGCATCGCGCCGAGGCGCTTGCCGAGCGCATCGACGCGGTCGGGCTCGGTCAGTTGCAGGCGCTCGGCCAGCGCTTCGGCGCGCATCGGCCCGTCGGCGGCGACCAGGGTCTGCAGGATCAGTTCGCGGCTGGCGATCGGCTGCGCATAGCGCGAGGCTTCGCGGTCGGCGTAGGGATCGTGATAGGCCGGAGTGCGGGCCGGACCGGAAGCGCTCTTGGCCTGCGGGCCTTTGGGCGGGCCGTGCTGGAGATTCTCGGGCAGCCAGGCCGGGCGAGGCGCGGTGGTCTTGCGGCTGCGGGGGCCGGCGCTCTGAGCGGCGCCGCCAGGGGTCTTGCGGGAGGGGGTTTTGCCACCGGTCGGACCGGTCTTGTTGCTTTTCGTCTTTTTTGTCATGCCGGTATGGTCTCACATCGCCATGAACAGGGTGCCTGCCGTGGCTTTCCGGCAGCCCGCTCCCGACGTGCGGTCGTTCGCTCCCTGCCCGCTGCAGGCCACCGCGCGATTCGCAGGCAGGCCTGCGCTACGCACCGCATGCACGAGCGTCGGGGCGGCGAAGCTCGGCGGCGGCACGCGCCGCAGCTGAACGAGAAAACCGCTGTTTTCATGCTGCTGCGCACACCGGCACGGGCCCGCGTCACGTTCCGGCTAGCGTCGAGTTGCCACGCAGCGCACAAATAATCCGCGCGTTCGCAAAGCCCGCGCCTTGTACTTCAAGCGCTTCGGCGAAGCCGGAAAGACCGCACAAAACCGCATTCCGGGCAGCCGTAGGGTCCGGGCGTCCCCGCTGCGGCGGCGGACCGGCGGCACCGCCGTCCCCTCCCTATGGCACTCAAGGAATCGCACGATGATCCGCAAGAACGCGCTTTGCCTGGCGCTCGTCGCCGGGCTGTCCAGTTTCTCGATGCATGCCGCTACCCGTTCCAACGCCGCCGAGATGGATTCGGCGCCGGTCACCGAAGCGCCGTCGGCCGGCGCGATGGGCGCCGCCGACTTCGCCGTCGCCGCCAAGGCATCGACGCCGCGCTTGTTCAGCCTGGGCCGGCCGACCAGCCTGGATGTTTCGGCGCTGAAAGACCGCCGCGTCCGTCAGGACAAGAACGGCGAACCGCTCGAAATAGGTTTTGCCCGCAACATCGCCCGCAGCGCGGTCGATCTGAACACCCTCGCCTGGCAGCCGCTCGCCGACGGCTCGCGCGCAGCGCGCTTCGAGGTGTCCTCCAACGGCGCGGTCGCATTGCGTGCCGGGCTTTCGCTGCGCGGCGCCGGCGCGGCCTCGGCGACGCTGCATTTCGCCGGCAACGACGGCCGTGTGTTCGAACAGAGCGGCGCCGATTTCGCCGGCAGCGCATTGGGTTGGTCGCCGGTGGTCGCGGGCGACACCGTCGTGGTCGAACTGGTCCTGCCCAAGGGCGTGCGCACGAATGCGCTGAGCCTGAAGATCCCGCAGCTCTCGCACCTGGACGTCAGCCCGGTGGCGAGCGAACGCGAGCTCCAGGCCAAAATCGGCGAAAGCGATTATTGCGAAAAGGACATCGTCTGCCGCACCAGCCCGCCCTCGGGCTTCGTCTCCACAGCAAAGTCGGTCGCGCGCATGACCTTCACCAGCGGCGGCGGCACTTACCTGTGCACCGGCACCCTGCTCAACAACAACCACTCGCCGAAAAAGCGTCTGTTCTGGACCGCCGCGCACTGCATCAGCAACCAGACCGTCGCCAATTCGCTGCAAACGTATTGGTTCTACGACGTCACCACCTGCAACGGCTCGACCGTCAATCCGGCCTATACCACGCTCAGCGGCGGCGCCTACCTACGTCATGCCAACACCACCCGCGACACCGCCCTGCTCGAACTCAAGACCGCGCCGCCGTCGGGCGCGGTGTACGCGGGTTGGTCGAGTGCGGCGATCGGCGCCACCGGCACTGCGATCGAAGGCATCCACCACCCGGCCGGCGACGTCAAGAAGTACTCGCTGGGCTCGGTGACCGGGCTGTCGACCTCGATCGACGGCAAGTCGCCGCTGTATCGCGTGGTCTGGAACACCGGCGTCACCGAAGGCGGTTCGTCGGGCTCGGGCCTGTTCACCGTGACCGGCACCGGCGGCTACCAGCTGCGTGGCGGCCTGTACGGCGGCTATTCCTACTGCAGCGCGCCGCGCGACCCGGATTACTACTCGCGTTTCTCGGACATCTATTCGAGCGTGTCGAGCTATTTCAATCCCTGAGTGCGGTAACGATTGCGATCCGGAATTCCCGGCTGCATCGCAAAAAAACGGCCGCTGCGTGGGCAGCGGCCGTTTTCGTGTTCGCGAGGCGCTCTGGCTCCTGGGTAGGAGCGACGTCCCACAGGGATTTCCTGCGGTCACGAGTCGCGACCGCACAGCTTCGGGCGAGGACGCGGTCGCGGCTTGCGCCGCTCCTACCCTTAAAACCGAGCCGACGCTTCGAGAACGGCGCCTTGGCTGCTGGGTAGGAGCGACGTCCCACAGGGATTTCCTGCGGTCACGAGTCGCGACCGCGCAGCTTCGGGCGAGGACGTGGTCGCGGCTTGCGCCGCTCCTACCCTCTAAGCCGAAGCCGGCGCATCGCTCGGCAAGGCAACGCAATCAATGCCAAGGCATCTCGCCCTTGGCGACCTTCGCGCTGATCTCCAACGACAGGTCGCCGCCCAGGTCGGGGTAACGCTTCTTCATCGCCGCGATCAAGGCCTTCGAGTCGGTCGCCTTCGCGGCTTCTTCGTCGAAGGCGCGGATGTAGCCGGCGCTGAAACGCACCGCTTCGAGGTTCTGCGCCGCAGCTTCGGCAAAATGCCCCGGAATCACCACATCCGGCTTGAGGTCCTCGATGCTCTTGAGCGTGGCCAGCCAGGCCTGGTGCGATTGCGGGGTCTGGGTGTCGGCCATGAACAGGTGTTCGCCTGCCACCACCGGCACGCCACCGGCGACGGTGCGGATCGACGGAATCCAGACGTAGCTGCGATCCGGCGTCGCGCCGTCAAGACCGACGATCTGCAGCGACTGGCCCTCCAGTTCGATGCGATCGCCTGCGAGCGGCTGCGGCACGACGATGCGCTTGGGCGCGTTCGCGCCGAGCTTCGGGCCCCAGTAGGCGAACTTGCCTTCCTGGGTGCTGCGAATGTGTTCGACCGTCTGCGGCGTGGCGACGATCTTGGCCTCGGGGAAGGCGTCGCGCAGCGTGTCCAGGCCGAAATAGAAATCCGGATCGCCGTGGCTGATGTAGATCGTGGTCAGGCGCTTGCCCGAGGCCTTGACTAGGTCGACGAGCTTGCGCGCGTCGGCGGCGGCGAACTGCGCGTCGATCAACACCGCATCGCGCTCGCCGCTCACCAAAACCGAACTGACCTCGAAGATGCCCTGCTTGCCCGGGTTGTAGACCTCGGTCTTGAGGGGAGCCACGGCCGGCTCGGCCGGCGTTGCCGGAACGGCGGCCGAGGGCGCTGCCGACGATTCGGCCGGCGCGGATTCGTGGCGGCCGCAGGCGGCCAGCGCCAGGCTCAGGCAAGCCGCCGAGATGGCCAGGAACAGGCGGTGGTTGTAGACGGGGTGCTTGGACATGGAGGCTTCCTCGAGGGGAGATCTGAACGACGGCGGTGACGGATTCCGGCCCGGCGGCCAGGGTGCGGCGCGCCGGGCGCAGAGCGCGTGATGGCTCGGCCAGGCGGCCCAGGCCGTCCCAGCGCGATATGGCCAGGATAGTTGCCTGGAACAGAGCGAAAAACCGCGTATAAGTCGACTGTCTTTTGCATATTCCGAGCTAATCGAATGGACCGTATGACCGCCATCGCCGTCTTCGTCGAGATCGCCGAACGCGGCAGCCTGACCGCCGCGGCCGAGGCCCTGGACATGTCGCGGGCCATGGTCACGCGCTATCTGGCCGAGCTGGAACGTTGGCTGGGCGTGCGCGTGCTGCACCGGACAACGCGGCGGATCGGCCTGACCGGCGCCGGCGAGACCGCCCTGGCCCGCTTCCGGCAAATGCTCGAAATCGGCGACGACCTGCGCCTCGCCCTGGCCGCCGACGACGCCGAACCGCACGGGCAGATCCGCATCACCGCCTCGATGTCGTTCGGCGCGAGCCATCTCGCCGCCGCGGTCGCCGACTACGTCGCGCGCCATCCGCAGACGCGCATCGACATGGTGCTGGGCGAGCGCGCGGTCAATCTGGTCGAGGAGCGCATCGACCTGGCGATCCGCATCGCGCGCGAACTCGACCCCAACCTGATCGCACGCCGGCTCAGCGTCTGCCGCTCGGTGCTGTGCGCCGCGCCGGCCTATCTGGCGCAACGTGGGCGGCCGCAACGCATCGAAGACTTGAGCGCGCACAACTGCCTGACCCATCACCACGTCGGCCGCAGCCTGTGGGAGTTCCGCCATCGCGGCGAGCCGTGCAGCGTCGCGGTCGGCGGCACCATCAGCGCCAACGAAGCCACGGTGCTGGTCGCCGCGGCCCGCGCCGGCGCCGGCATCGCGCCGTTGCCGACCTATCAGGCCCTGGAATGGGTGCGTACCGGCGAACTCGAAATCGTCCTGCCGGACTACGAACTGCCGCCGATGGGCATCCATGGCGTCTATGCCTCGCGTCGGCAGATGCCGGCGCTGGTGCGCAGCTTCCTGGACTTCCTGGTCGAACGCTTCGGCGACGAGCCCTATTGGGATCGCGCCTGAGCCGTTCGTCCGAACCTTTAAAATCAATATTGAAGGTTAGACGGAATCGGCCTAATCTCGGGCGAACCGCAAGGACCCCGCATGCGCCTCGAACACCACGCCTTCCAGCCCGCCGACCTGGTCGGCGGCGACCCGGTACTCGACCTGGTCAATACCGTCACCGCGCGCGACAGCGAGCCGCGCGATTGGCTCGACGACTACGCTGCGTTGCTGCGTTGGGCGCGGCAGACCTCGTGCTTCTCGCGCACCGACCTCAATGCACTCGAAACACTGCAAGGCGAGGCGCCGGCCAAGGCCGCCGCAGCGCTGACGCGCTGCAAGGCCTTGCGCGAAGCCTTGTGCAACGCGCTGTACGCACTCGCCGACGGCAAGGCGCCCGGCAATGCCGATCTCGACGTCATCGACCAGGCCCGTCTGGCCGCATCGAAAGCCGCGCGCCTGGTGTCGCGGCGCTCGCGCCTGCAAACCGAGTGGTCGCCGGAACGCTCTGGGCTCGACTTGATCGCGCATGTGATCACCGCCTATGCCATCGAGTTGCTCAAGGACGCCCGCCTCGATCGCCTGCGCGTCTGCGACGGCCACGATTGCGGCTGGGTATTCGTCGATACCTCCAAGAACGGCCGCCGCCGCTGGTGCGACATGGCCACCTGCGGCAACGTCGCCAAGGCACGGCGCTTTCAGCAGCGCGTCCGCGACGGCGATTGAGCGCAAATCGAACCCGACCGCCCACCGCGCGAGCACAGCCATGGCCCTGCACCGAGCGTCGTCCGTTTCGCCCCTGTTGCGTTCGCTCGCGCCCTGCTTGCTGTCGATCGCCGGCTGCGCCGATGCGGGCACGCCGAATCCGACCGGCGCCGCATTGCGCTGGACGCCGCCGGCCATCGCCAGCGATCAATACGAATCCTCGCCGACCTTTTCGCCCGACGGCCGCGAGCTCTATTTCATGCGCAGCGACCGCCAGTTCGGCAACTGGCGGATCCTGCATTCGCGTTGCGGCCGCGACGGTTGGTCGACGCCGCAGGCGCCGTCGTTCGCCGCCGCATCCGCCGCCGATGCCGATCCCTTCCTGAGCGCCGACGGCCGACGCCTGTATTTCGTCTCGACCCGCCACGACCCCACCGGCGAGGATCTCGACATCTATTACGTCGAGCGCGGCGCCGACGGTGCCTGGGGCGCGGCGCAGCGCCTGCCCGAGCCGGTCAACTCCAAGGCCTCGGAATTGCTGCCGCGCGCGGCCGCCGACGGCCGGCTGTACTTCGGCTCCAGCCGCGACGGCGGGCACGGCAAGAACGACCTCTACCTGGCCACGCCGCAGGCCGACGGCAGTTGGCGCGTGCACAACCTCGGCGCGCCGCTGAGCACGGCCGCCGACGAATACGAAGCCGACATCGCCCGCGACGGCCGCAGCCTGGTCGCGGTGATCGATCGCGGCGACCGCTCGCATCTGTACCGATTCGAGCGGGGCGAAGACGGTTGGCGCGAAAGCGGACGCATCGCCGCGCGCAGCGACGTGTTCCAGGTCGGCCCGCTGCTGTCGCCGCGCGGCGACCGGCTGCTGTTCGCCCAGGCCGATGGCGAGCGCTCGGGCGAGTTGTTCCTGATCGATCTCGTCGCCAAACCCGACCTGAGTTGGCCGCCGCGGTGTCCGTGAGCGGTTGGAGCCAGCTCTTAAGTTACTGGTAACCAGGAATTAGTAAGAAGCGAGAAGTGATGTCAGCAGGACGCTTACGCGCTGCTGACGCTGTCCTCGCCGGCCGGTTCGACCGGCTTGGCTCCGACGCGCGGCTTGGGCGTGACCAACGGGGTCTGCTGCATGTTGCCGTACAGCAGCGACACGCCGGCACGGACGCCGCCGACCAGTTCCAGCTCGAAGCGCTCGGCGTCGCGATGGCGGATCTCGGCCACGACCTCGGCGGCTTCGTCCTGCGGCACGCCGAGTTCGACCAGGGCCGCTTCGCCGAAGCGCATCGCCGACTCGAAGGTCTCGCGCACCTGCAGATCGACGCCGGCATGCACCAGCTCCAATGCGTGTTCGCGGTCGAAACTGCGCGCCAGCAGCCGCGCCTGCGGGAACTCGTGGCGGATCAATTGGGCGGTGACCGTGGCCGCGGCGCGGTCGTCGATGCAGATCGCGATCAACTGGGCGGTGTCCGCACCCGAGGCGTGCAGCACGTCGAGGCGGGTGCCGTCGCCGTAATAGACCTTGAAACCGAAAGTCTGCGCGCTCTGGATCATCTCCACGTCGGTGTCGATGATCGACACCTCGACGCCGCGCGCGAGCAAGGATTGGCAGACCACCTGGCCGAAGCGGCCGAAGCCGATCAGCAGCACGCTGCCGCCGAGGCCGTTGGGCTCGTCGATCCCTTCCAGCGACAGCGCGGTCTTCGGCGCCAGCCGGCGCAAGGCGATGATCGCGATCGGCGTCAGCGCCATCGACAGCACCACGATCGCGGTCAGGTTGGCGCCGACGGTGGCGTCGATCAGGCCGGCGCTGGCCGCGGCGGAGAACAGCACGAAGGCGAATTCGCCGCCCTGCGCCATCAGCACCGCGCGGTCCAGGGCTTCGGTGTGGCAGGCCTTGAGCAGCCGCGCGACGATGTAGATGCACACCGCCTTGACGATCATCAGCGCGACCACGCCGCCGACGATCAGCGGCCAGTTCGCCGCGACCACGATCAGGTCCAGCGACATGCCGACGCTGAGGAAGAACAGGCCCAGCAGGATGCCGCGGAAGGGCTCGACATCGGCTTCGAGCTGATGGCGGAAGGTCGATTCCGACAACAGTACGCCGGCCAGGAACGCCCCCATCGCCATCGACAGGCCGCCGACCTGCATCAGTAACGCCGCGCCCAGCACCACCAGCAAGGCCGCCGCGGTCATGACCTCGCGCGCCTTGGCCGCGGCGAGCACGCGGAACAGCGGGTTCAACAACCAGATGCCGGCCGCCAGCAGGGCCGCCAGCGACGCCAGGGCGATGCCGATGTCGAGCCAGCGCGAACGCGCGGCGCCGTCGGCGGCCAGATCGGCGGGCGCCATCAAGGCGACCAAGGCGAGCAGCGGCACGATCAGCAGGTCCTCGAACAACAGGATCGAGACGATGCGCTGCCCGCGCGGCAAGGCCAGGTCGCCGCGTTCGCCAAGGATCTGCATGACGATCGCGGTCGAGGTCAGCACGAAACCCATCGCGCCGATGAAGGCGACCACCGGCGGGAAACCGAACAACAGGCCGACCCCGGTCATCGCCGCCGAACACAGCAGGATCTGCGCGGTGCCCAGGCCGAAGATCTCGCGGCGCAGGCTCCACAGATGCGAAGGCCGCATCTCCAGGCCGATCAGGAACAGGAACATGACCACGCCGAGTTCGGCGACGTGCAGGATCGCCTGCGAGTCGGCGAAGAAGCCGAGCCCGAACGGACCGATCGCCAGGCCCGCGGCCAGATAGCCGAGCACCGAGCCCAAGCCGATGCGCTTGAAGATCGGCACCGCGATCACGCCGGCGGCCAGCAGCACCACCACCTTGACCAGTTCGCTGCCCTGCGCTTCGGCTGCCATCGCCCGTCTCCCCTTCTCGACTCACTTCGTATTCGGATGCACGGCCGCCGCTTCGGGCCGGCTCGCTCTATTCGGATGCACGCCGTCCCTTCCGGCCGGCTCACTCTATTCGGATGCGCGGCCGTCCCTTCGGGCCGGTTCACTCTATTCGGATACGCGGCCGTCCCTTCGGGCCGGTTCACTCTATTCGGATGCGCGGCCGTCCCTTCGGGCCGGCCTGGACACAGCCTAGCAGGCGCGCCGCGCGCGGCTTGCGGGCAGGCGCCCGCGGCGTTGCTATGATCGCGCCTCGCAACTCCCTTCTAAGGACCGGACCATGCTTCGCCGTGCGGCTGCGCTCGCCCTAGTTCTTTGCTGCGGCATGCTCTGCGGCGGTACGGCCCAGGCATTGAGCCCGGGTACGGGTACGACCAGCCTCGACGGTCTGCGTATCGTGTTGAGCTGGAACGCGACCGAGGCCGACCTCGACTCGCACCTCAGCTATCCGGACCACCACGTCTATTTCGAGCGCAAGACCAGTGACGACGCGCGCCTGGACGTAGACGACGGCGCCCGCAAGAGCCCGGAAACCATGACCCTGCTGCGCAAGCAGGCCGGTTACGGCTACACCTATGCGGTGCACGATTTCGGCAACCGCAGCCGCCCCGAGGCCAATGCGCTCTCGCGCAGCGGCGCCCGGGTCTCGCTGTATCTGGGCGAGCAATTGATGCGCAGCTACCCGGTGCCGCAGAACCGTCCCGGCAACCTGTGGCGGGTGTTCCGCATCGACGGCGAAGGCCGCTTCCAGGACATCGACCGGATCGATGCCAGCACCGCGCAGGCCGAACGCATAGACACCGAACTCGACCGGCTCGACGGTGCCGGCGACGATGCCGGCGGCGACGAGATCGAGGCCGGCCTGGCCGGCCCGGCCGCCCATGCCAACCAACGCGGCGAAGCGGCGTACCGCGCCGGCAATCTCGAAGGCGCGGTCGCGCTGTACCAGCAGTCGATCGAGCTCGACCCCGATTACGCCCTGGCCTACAGCAATCTGGGCCTGGCCTACGTCAAACTCGGCCGCAGCGCCGAGGCGATCTGGGCCTCGCGCAAGGCCATCGCCCTCGCCCGCGGCGCCAACGCCACCACGATCCGCGCCGGCGCCTACTACAACATCGGCAAACTGTTCGAGGAAGCCGGCCGCTACGACGAAGCCATGTCGAACTATCTCTCGGCCAAGCGCGAGCAAACCCACCCGACCTACGACAAGGCGATCGAACGGGTACGCGGGCTTTGATGCGCTCCCTCGCCGCCACGAACCAGCCGATGAAATCCCCGCTGAAATCGCCGCTTGGATCACTATTGGCCTGGATCTTATTGGCTTGGAGCGCGCTGGGTCTCGCCCCGATGGCCCAGGCGGCCGGACCGTCCGCGGTCGCCAGCGCCGATCGCGCCACCTGGCCGCAAGCCTTGAACACACCGGCCGCGTTCGACCGCGCCTCGCGCGCCGAGATCCTCGCCTTCGCCCATGAGCTGGCGGCCAGCGAAACTCTCGACGAGGCCGCCCTGCTCGCCCGCCTCAAGCTCAAGCAGATCGATCGCGCCTCGCTCGACAAGATCCGTGCGCGCTTCTGGCAGCGGCTGAGCGCGAACTATCGGCTGGCCTCGCGCTCGTGCACGCCGCGCGAAGCGTTCTGTGCCGCAGCCGACGACGCCGCGGCCTTGCGCCGCCTCGCCGAGGCCTTCGACGCCGCGCCCGACCGCAGCTACGCGGCATGGCGCGCCGATGCCGCACGCTTCCATCGCATCTACCTCGACGAGACCCTGCGCCTGGCGGCCTTGTTTCCGCGGGTCAGCAGCGAGATCGACACCTATTCCGCGGCCGAACTCGACGGCAACGAGTTGCGCGACCGCCAGTTCCTGCTGAGCTTCGACGACGGCCCGACCGCGGCCGGCGGCAACACCGACCGTCTGTTGGCGACCTTGCGCCAGGCCGGGCTCGACGCGACCTTCTTCGTCGTCGGCGAATCGCTGCAACGGCGGCTGGGCGCCGCCCCGGCGCGACCGACCGATCTGTACGCCGGCATGTGCGTCGCCTCGCACGGCTGGGAACACCAGTCGCATGCGCGTTGGCCGCAGTGGCAGGACTCGGTGATCCGCAGCGACGCCTTGGTGCGGGCCGCGGCCGGTTCGGCCTACGTGCCGCTGTTCCGGCCGCCGTACGGCCAACGCCGCGCCGACAGCGGGCCGTTCTTCGCCCAGCAAGGCCTGCGCGTGGCCTTGTGGAGCATCGACTCGCAGGACTGGAACGCCAAGGTCTCGGCCATGGAGGTGCAAGGCCGCTTGCTCAGCCTGATGCTGCTGTGGCGCCACGGCACGATCCTGTTCCACGACGTCCACGACAAGGCGCGCGTCGCTCTGCCGGGGCTGCTGCAACAGACCCGCGGCGCCGGCCTGCATTGGCTCGACTGCAAGGACTATCCGGGCCGCGGCTGAATCCGGCGCACGCGCTTCGTCCGCGCCCGACGGGGTTTCGTCGGACCGTGGCGGCCTTCGTCGCAAATCCGTCCACGACCGGTTAACGCCGCAAACCGCCTGTGCCACATTCTCGCCCCGGCGCCGCCCGTCGCGGCGCCGTCCGCACAGTCTCGGCCTGCGCGCGACGCATGTTCTCGGGGGAACATGTTCCCGGAGAACAGGTCCGCGCAGAGCCGGCCGGCGGGCTCTTACTCACGTCATCCAAGGAAGATTCGACAATGTTCAAGACTTATCGGATTCCGGCGCTCGCCGCCGGCTTGCTCTCGCTCGCCCTGCCTTTGACCGCACTCGCGTCCGACCCGCCGAGCATCTCGGAAAACCAGTCCGCCTGCGCCGGCAAATACTCGGCCAAGCTCAAGCTGGTGTTCGACCACAGCGGCAGCGCCGCCAGCGCGCACGCCGAAGCCAGCCTGGTGCGCAATCCCTTCGCCCAGGGTTCGGTGCCGTATCCGAACTATTTCGTCGCCCAGAGCGTGGTGATGAGCCGCAACTCGGCGAACCCCAACTGGATCAGCGATGTGCAGGACACCGAGATCTACGGCGCCTACTCCACCACGCCGGTGACCAGCGGCACCACCGTGTTCAAGGCCCCGGGCTGCGAACTGGTCGCGGCCGCGACCGTCAACGTGCAATGCCCGAACGGCACCTGGGAATACAAAAACCTCGAACGCCGTTGGCCGGGTTGCGGGCAGTAACACAGGCTCGGCCAACGTGATCGCCATTGCGATCGGCAGAGACAGCGATCGCATCCATCCGAGTCGATGAAATCTTATCGGGCCTCGCAGTGCGAGGCCCGATAAGAGGTGTCCGGCGCGATCTCGACGCCCAACCGGCTCCGCTTACACCAACGCCGCCTGATGCACGCCGGCCACCGCGCGGCCCGACGGATCGGCCGCGTTCGCGAACGAAGCGTCCCAGGCGATCGCCGCCGGCGACGAACAGGCGATCGACTTGCCGCCCGGCACGGTCTCGGCGCAGGCCGCGCCGGGGAAATGGCGCTCGAACAGGCCGCGATAGAAATACGCCTCCTTGGTCTGCGGGGTGTTGATCGGGAAACGCCCGACCGCCGTGGCCATGTCGCGGTCGCTGACCTGCGCCTCGGCGTGCGCCTTGAGGCCGTCGATCCAGCCGTAGCCGACGCCGTCGCTGAACTGCTCCTTCTGCCGCCACAGGATCGAATCGGGCAGATAACCCTCGAAGGCCTCGCGCAGCACCGCCTTCTCGATGCCGCGCTTGCCGCCCGCGGCCTTGTCGACCATCTTCGCCTGCGCGTCCATGCGCATCGCCACGTCGAGGAATTCGACGTCGAGGAAGGGCACGCGCGGCTCCACGCCCCAGGCCATCATCGACTTGTTCGCACGCAGGCAGTCGAAGCTGTGCAGCGCATCGAGCTTGCGCACCAGCTCTTCATGGAATTCGCGCGCGTTCGGCGCCTTGTGGAAGTACAGATAGCCGCCGAAGATTTCGTCCGAACCTTCGCCCGACAGCACCATCTTCACGCCCATCGCCTTGATCCGGCGCGCCAGCAGGAACATCGGCGTCGACGCGCGGATCGTGGTCACGTCGTAGGTCTCGATGTGCTGGATCACATCGGGCAACACGTCCAGGCCTTCCTCGAAGGTGTAGGTGAAGCCGTGATGCACGGTGCCGAGCGCCTGCGCGGCGATCTCGGCCGCGGCCAGGTCGGGCGAGCCCTCCAGGCCGATCGCGAACGAATGCAGGCGCGGCCACCAGGCCTCGGCCTGATCATCCTCTTCGACGCGACGGCGGGCGAAACGCGCCGCGCAGGCGGCCACCAGCGACGAATCCAGGCCGCCCGAGAGCAGCACGCCGTAGGGCACGTCGCTCATCATCTGCCGGTGCACGGCGCGTTCGAAGGCCTCGCGCAGTTCCTGCTTGGACACTTCGACGCCCTGGGTGGCGTCGTAGTCGCGCCACGGCCGCTGGTAATACTTCACCGGCGCGCCGACCTCGCTGTCGTAGTAGTGCCCGGCCGGGAACGGGCTGACGTCGTCGCACAGCCGCGCCAGCGCCTTCATTTCCGAAGCCACCCACAAGCGGCCGTCGGCATCGTGGCCCCAGTACAGCGGGCATACGCCGATCGGATCGCGCGCGATCAGGTAGCGGCCGCGCGCCGCATCCCACAAGGCGAAGGCGAAGATGCCGTTGAGGCGGTTGAGCAACTCGCCGAGGTCGCCGCCTTCGCGGTACAGGGCATTGATGACTTCGCAGTCGGACTTGGTCTGGAACTCGTAGGGCTGGACGAGCTGTTGTTCGAGTTCGCGGTGGTTGTAGATCTCGCCGTTGACCGCCAGCGCGAGTTCGCCGTCGCTGGAACGCAGCGGCTGCGAGCCGCCGGTGGGGTCGACGATGGCGAGCCGCTCGTGCACCAGGATCGCGCGCGGCTCGACGCTGACGCCGGACCAGTCGGGCCCGCGATGGCGCTGGCGCGCGGACAGGGACAGGGCCAGCGGCCGCAGCGGGCGCAGGTCGGCGCCGGGGCGCAGGTCGAACAGACCGAGGATCGAGCACATCTGAGCATCTCCTGGAGGGTTTGCAGCGGTTCGGGACGGAAGGGGCGGAAGGGACGGCAGAACAACCGGGGGGCCCAAAACGCAGAAAGCCCGCACTTCGCAGTGCGGGCTTCCTGAGCGATTGAGCGTGTGTTGCGCGCGCTAATCGCCGGCCCGCGGGAGGCTGGCGTTATTGCGATTATTGTTGTTGACCCGCACGTCGGCCGCGGCCGGGCGCGCGAGGCCGCGGAGGGCGGCGTGGCTGCGGGCGGCGGTGGCGAAGACGGCGGTCATGACCCGATCCTGCTTGAGGATCGCGCCGGATGCAAGCGCCGGATGCAAACTCCGAATTCCGCAACATGGCCGGGCGGCGCGACCGCGGTCGCGGTTCGGGCGTCCAACCCTCCTGCGAGACCGGGCCGGTGCCGGCGCCAGTCGATGCGACACGGCCAAGGCGCGGTCGCGGACTTCGGCTAAGCTCGGCGGCGGAGGAAATCATGGCCAAATGGATCAAGCGCGGCTTGCTCGCGCTGCTTTGCCTGTCGTTGCTCGGCGCCGTCGCGGCCTGGTGGTTGTTGCGCGGCAGCCTGCCCCGCCTGGACGGCGAACTCGCCCTGCCGGGCCTGTCGGCCCCGGTCACGATCCAGCGCGACGCGCTCGGCGTGGTCACCGTCGACGCCGCCAACCAGACCGATGCGATGCGCGCGCTGGGCTACGTCCACGGCCAGGAACGTTATTTCGAGATGGACCTGCTGCGACGCACGGCCGCCGGCGAACTGTCGGCGCTGTTCGGCGCCCGCGCCCTCGATTACGACCGCCGTCACCGCGTGCACCGCCTGCGCGGCCGGGTCGAAGCGCAACTCGCGTCGTTCGCCGGCGACAAGACTGCGTTGTTGCAGGCCTATGCCGACGGCATCAACGCCGGCCTCGGCGGCTTGTCGCGCAAGCCCTGGCCCTATCTGTTGCTGCGCGCCGAACCCGAACCCTGGAAGTTGTCGGATTCGGCCCTGGTCGGTTATGCCATGTACTTCGATCTGCAGGACGCGAGCAACGCCCGCGACCTCGCTTACTGGCGCATGCGTCCGCACCTGCCGCCGGCCTTGTACGCCTTGATCACCCACAACGGCAGCCGCTGGGACGCGCCGCTGTTCGGCGCGCCGTTCGGCGACGCCGAACTGCCGGGCGCCGACCAGGTCGATCTGCGCAAGCTGCCGACGCCGGCCTCCGGCGGCGTGATGCAACTGCCGTTCCCCGACGAGATCGGCAGCAACAACTTCGCCGTCGCCGGCAGCCTGACCGCCGACCGTCGCGCGATCGTCGCCGACGACATGCACCTGGGCCTGCGTGCGCCCAATCTGTGGTTCCGTGCGCGCCTGCGCTACGCCGACCCGCGCGTGCCCGGCGGCCGCATCGACGCCAGCGGCTTCACCCTTCCCGGCCTGCCGGCGCTGGTGGTCGGCAGCAACGGCCATGTCGCCTGGGCCTTCACCAACAGCTACGGCGACTGGGCCGACTGGTCGCGCGAGCCCGGCTGCGCCGGCGACGCCAAGGCCGCGACCTGCGCGGGCCTGCGCATCCACGAGGAACTCATCGCGGTCAAAGGCGGGCCGGCGAGCAAGCTGACGGTGCGCGAGACCGCCTGGGGCCCGCTGCTGCACGACAACCCCGACGGCAGCGCGCTAGCCCTGCGCTGGGCCGCGCACCTGCCGGGTTCGCTCAACATGGGCCTGGCCGACCTGAGCCGTGCGCAATCGGTCGACGAAGCGATGCAACTCGCCCGCGGCGTCGCCATGCCGGTGCAGAACCTGGTGCTCGGCGACCGCCAGGGCAAGATCGCCTGGCGTCTGCTCGGGCCCATTCCGGAACGCGACGAAGAATGCTCCACCGCGACCCTGGTCGAGAACGACCTCGTCGACGGCAAGCAACGCAGCGCCGCCGACTGCCCGCCCTGGAGCCTGCAGACGCAGGACGCGCCGCAGTTGGTCGCGCCGCCGTCGGGCCGCCTGTGGACCGCCAACACGCGCACGCTCGACGGTCTCGAGTACGAGCGCATCGGCGACGGCAACTACGTGCTCGGTGCGCGCGCCGGACAGATCCGCGACGGCCTGTTCGCCAAGCAGCGCTTCAACGAACGCGACTTGCTCGCTATCCAGCTCGACGACCGCGCGTTGTTCCTGCAGCGCTGGTGGAAGCTGCTGCAGGATCAGGCCGCCCGCGTCGACCAAGCCGGCAATGCCAGCCCTGCGCTGGCGACCCTGGCCGCAGCGGCACGTCGTTGGGAAGGCCGCTCCGTGCCGGATTCGGTGAGTTACCGCATCGTCCGCAACTGGCGCCGCGCCGTGCACACGCGCGTCGCCAACGGCCTGACCGCACCGGTGCGCGCCGCGCTCGGCGAACGCTTCGAAATGCCCGAGCTGAAGCAACTCGAAGGCGTGGTGTGGCCGCTGCTGACGCAACGGCCGGATCACCTGCTGCCGCGCAGCGAACGTTCCTGGGACGAATTGCTGGAGCATTCAGCCGAGGACGTGCTCAAGGAATTCGCGGTAACGCCCGGCCCGGATGCGGCGACGCGATTAGCCGAGCAGCGTTGGGGCGAACACAACACCGCCTCGATCTGCCACCCGCTCGCCTCGGCCCTGCCCGGCTTCGCCAAGCGCGCCCTATGCATGCCCTTCGACGAACTGCCCGGCGACTCGGCGATGCCGCGCGTGCAGCGCCCGGATTTCGGCGCCTCCGAACGCATGGTGGTGTCGCCCGGCCACGAGGCCGACGGCATCATCCACATGCCCGGCGGCCAGAGCGGCCACCCGCTATCGCCGTTCTGGGGCGCGGGCCACGACGATTGGGTGCATGGTCGGCCGACGCCGTTCCTGCCGGGGCCGGCGCGGCATACCTTGACGGTGAAGCCGCTGCGGTGATTGCGGCGTTCGCGGCGCCCCGGAACCCCGCGGTCGCGGCTTGCGCCGCTCCTACCCTTTGCGACGTCGCTCCTGGGTAGGAGCGGCGCGAACCGCGACCGCGAAACCACGATTGCCGCGGCCGCAACCGTTAGCCGACGACGCGTTCAAGCGCCGCGGCTTCGTGCCCGGTCAGACCAACAAGCGCTCGATCAGCGCCCGATACAGATCCGGCAACGCCTCCAGGTCGGCGACCAGGACGTTCTCGTCGACCTTGTGGATGCTGGCATTGACCGGGCCGATCTCGATGCACTGCGCGCCCAGCGGCGCGATGAAACGCGCATCCGAGGTGCCGCCGCCGGTGCTTTCCTCGGGCACGCCGCCGGAGAACCGCGCCAGCACCTCGCGCGCCGCCGCGCGCAGCGGGCCTTCCGGGGTGTAGAACGGCTCGCCGCCGCGGAACCAGCGCAATTCGTACTCCAGGCCGTGCGCGCGCAGCACGTCTTCGCACTGCTGCTCCAGGCGTTCGGCATTCCAGCTCGGGTTGTAGCGCAGGTTGAACAGCACCTGCAGTTCGCCCGGGATCACGTTGTTGGCGCCGGTGCCGGCGTGGATATTGCTGATCTGCAGCGAGGTCGGCGGGAAGGTTTCGTAACCCTCGTCCCAACGCCGCGCAGCGAGTTCGGACAAGGCCGGCATGGCCTGGTGGATCGGGTTGCGCGCCTTGTCCGGATAGGCGACATGGCCCTGCACGCCGATCACCTTCAAAGTCGCCGACAAGGTGCCGCGACGGCCCACGCGCAGCAGATCGCCGAGCTTGGCGGTGGACGAGGGCTCGCCGGTCACGCACCAGTCGATGCGCTCGCCGCGCTCGCGGAAGGCCTCGGCGACGCGGCGCACGCCGTCGATCGCATCGCCTTCTTCGTCCGAGGTCAGCAACAGGGCGACACGCCCGCGATGCTGCGGATGTGCGGCGACGAAGTCCTCCAGCGCCACCACGAACGCGGCCACGCTGCCCTTCATGTCGGCGGCGCCGCGGCCGTACAGCACGCCGTCGCGGATCTCCGGCAGATAGGGATCGCTGGACCAGGCATCGACCGGGCCCGAAGGCACCACGTCGGTATGGCCGAGCAGGACCAGGGTCGGGCCTTCGCCGTCGCCGTGCACCGCCCACAGATTGTCGACCTCGCCGTAGCGCAGGTGCTCGCAGACGAAACCGGCGCGGCGCAGGCGTTCGGCGATCAGCGCCTGGCAACCAAGGTCGTCGGGCGTGACCGAGGGCCGTGCGATCAGCGCCAGGGTCAGATCGAGTACGGCACTCGACGAGGCCCCGCTCGACGAGGCCGCACTCACGAACCGACCCCGAAGCGCTGCTTGAAGCCGTTGTCGCTGAAGCCCTGGCTGACCTTGCCGTCGTCGGTCACCACCAGCGGGCGACGGATCAGCTGCGGGTATTCCTTCAGCAGCAACTTCCACTCCGCATCCGAGGCCGGCTCCTTGCGGTTCGGCGCCAAGGTGCGCCAAGTGGTCGAAGACTTGTTGATCAGCGACTCCCAGCCGCCGACCTGGTTCTTCCACTCGACCAGCGTCTCCGGCGCCTGCCGGTTATCGCGATAATCGACGAAGGTGTGGGCGACGCCGAAGCGGTCCAGCCACTTGCGGGCTTTCTTGCAGGTGTCGCAGTTGTTGAGTCCGTAAAGAGTGGTCATGAAGTGCGATCTCTCAATTGCGGCGCGGCCTGCAGTCGGACCGCCGCTAAGCTTTCAGTGTAAGACTAAGTCGGGATCGCCGCGTCCGCTCGTGGCCGCCCGACCACGAAGAGGGTATTCAAGTCGCGTCCCGCTCGATCCGCCGTGCCAGATCTGCGACCACGGCGTTCTCGCCGAAATCGCCCAATGGCCCATTGCTGCGCGGCAAAAAGGCGACTCGCGAACCGAACTTGCCAGGCCGCCGCAGCGCCAAAATCGCCCGATTCGGGCGCAACCAATAATTGACCCTCACAGCCTCGACATCGGCGAGCGCCACGGTCTCTTCGATGGAGCCGCGGCGCAGACGCAATCGGTCGCCGAGGTCCTCTACCTCGTCGACCAAACCCGAGATCAGCCGCAATTGCGCCAGACCGCTGGCCAAGAACACCGCTCCCAGCACCCAGATCCCATTGTTCTGGGGCGACACCGGCGGCGATTTCAATTGCCAGACAACGATCGAGAACACTGCGACGTTCAAGATCGGCCATAACCGCTTATAGACGAACGTAGCCTGTGAAATGCGTTTCATGGCGTTGCCGGATCGACCGCATGCAATTTCATTGTGACCGCATCCATTCGCGCCGATTGCATGTGGCGGATGCGCGATTGCAACTGCTCGGCCAGCCAGTGCCGACCAAAGAAAAGCGGCGCAGGCCCCACCGGGACGAATACGATCCGCCGTGCGAACGCGTCCGGCACTTCCAGCCACAAGGTCAAGGTAGTCGGCCGGCCCAGCCGGCTGCAATCGACCTGGACGATGCTGCGCAAGGGAATCCGGACTTTACGCCTGCCGTTGCGCACGATCAGTACATCTCCGGCGTCGTGCACTTCGTCGGCCAAGCGCCAGGATTCCATGCCGAATACGAAGCCGGCGACCAATGCCATCGCGCCGAAGACGATCAGCATGCCCCACAGACCGTTGAACCACGCCGACGACACCGCGATCGCGCCCCCCCCACAGCAGCCAAACGATCGGCGCGACCCACTTGAAATAGAAGGTCGCGCGCGAAGAGATGCGCTGAGGTTGGCCCGACGCGACGCGAATCAATCGGCCAGCCCGCGCAGCAAATCGTTGATGCTGGTCTTCGAACGCGTCTTGGCGTCGACCTGCTTGACGATGACCGCGCAGTACAGCGAATGCGATCCGTCCTTGGCCGGCAGTTGGCCCGACACGACCACGCTGTACGGCGGCACGTGGCCGTAGCTGATCTCGCCGGTGGCGCGGTTGTAGACGCGGGTGCTCTGGCCGAGGAACACGCCCATGCCGATCACGCTGTGGTGGCCGACGACGAAGCCCTCGACCACTTCCGAACGTGCGCCGATGAAACAGTGGTCTTCGATGATGGTCGGCGAAGCCTGCAGCGGTTCGAGCACGCCGCCGATGCCGGCGCCGCCCGACAGGTGGCAGTGCTTGCCGATCTGGGCGCAGGAGCCGACCGTGGCCCAGGTGTCGACCATGGTGCCTTCGCCGACGTGCGCGCCGATGTTGACGAAGCTCGGCATCAGCACCACGTCCTTGCCGATGTAGGCGCCGCGGCGGGCGATCGCGCCGGGCACGACGCGCGCGCCGAGCTTGCGGAAATCGGCTTCGCCGTAGCCTTCGAAGCGCGCCGGCACCTTGTCCCAGAACGGCGCCGGGTCGGCTTCGACGACCTGCATGTCGTTGACGCGGAAGTACAGCAGCACCGCTTTCTTCAGCCACTCGTTGACGCTCCAGCCGCCCTTGCCGTCGGGTTCGGCGACGCGGAACTCGCCCTGCTCCAGGCCGGCGATGACGCGCTCGACGGTGGGCCGGGTCGAGCCTTCGATTTCGTCGGGCGTGAGCATGCTGCGGCGCTCGAAGGCGCTGTCGATCATGAACTTCAACTCGTCGATGCCCGGCACTTCGTTGCTCTTCTTGCGTGCGGTCTTCTTGGCGGTCTTCTTGGCGGGGCTCATCGACTGTCTCCTTCGAGGCAGGCCAGCAGCGCGTCGCGCAGGGCCTGCTGTTGCGTTTCGTCGAGCGCGCGATCGCGCCCGTCGGTGATCTGGAATACGTCCTCGGCGCGTTCGCCGAAGGTGGCGATGCGCGCGTCGTACACGCGCAGGCGCTGTTTTCGCAAAGTCTGGGCGACGTCGGCCAGCAGGCCGGGGCGGTCGGTGCAGACCAGGCTCAAGGTGGTGCGCGCGCTCGCGGCTTCGTCCTTGTTGAACGAGGCGAACACGATCTGCGGGGCGATACGGAAATGGCGCAGGTGCCGCGGTTGCGCGCGGCGCGCCGGCTTGATGCGTTCGAGCGGGCCGGCCAGGGTCGCCTCCAGGCGCCGTTCGACGTCCTCGGCGCTCGGCGGCTGGCGCGGATCGGTCGGTACCACTTCGAAGGTGTCGAAGATCGCGCCTTGCGGGCCGTCGAGCACGCGCGCCTGCTGGATCGCCAGGCCGAGCCGGTCGAGGGTGGCGACGATCGCCGCGAACAGGCCGTCGCGGTCGGGCGAATGTACGAACACTTCGAGCGCGCCGGCATGGGCGCCGCCGTGGGCGCTGACCGGCCGCGCACGCACGCGGGTGTCGCCGAGCGCGATGCCGCGCAGCGAGGCCGCCTGCCAGGCGATCTGGTCGGGACGGCCGCGTTGGAAGGCGATCTCGGGCATGCGCGCGAACAAAGCGGCGATTTCGTCGTCGCGCGCGCCGAACGCGGCCAGCATGGCCTGCGCGGCTTCGCGGGTTTCGGCGGCGCGCTCGGCGCCGGCGACCGGGTGTTCGAGCCCACGCCGCAAGGCCAGGCGGGTGGCGGTGTAAAGGTCGGCGAGCAGCCGGTCCTTCCACGCGTTCCACAGCTTCGGCGAGGTGCCGGCGATGTCGGCGCAGGTCAACAGATACAGATGATCGAGGTGTTCGCGATCGGCGACCTTGGTGGCGAAACGATGGATCACGTCCGGGTCGGCGATGTCCTGCTTCTGCGCGGTCACCGACATCAACAGATGCTGACGCACCAGCCATTCGACCAGGGCAGTGTCAGACTCGCTCAGGCCCATGGTCGAACAGAACACGCGCGCGTCGTCGCCGCCGAGTTCGGAATGATCGCCGCCGCGGCCCTTGGCGATGTCGTGGAACAGCCCGGCGAGCAGCAACAGTTCCGGCTTGCGCAGGCGCGGCCAGACTTCGTGGGCGATGCTGAAGCGTTCGTCGGCCACGCCCGAGGCGAAGCGGGCGAGATTGCGCAGCACCGCCAGGGTGTGCTGGTCGACCGTGTAGACGTGGAACAGGTCGAACTGCATGCGCCCGGAAACTTTCGAGAACGCCGGAATCCAGCGCCCCAGCACGCCCAGGCGGGCCATGCGTTCGAGCGCGTGCACCGGATGCGGGCCGCGCAGGATCTTGATGAAGCGTTCGCGCAACGCCGGCTCGGCCTGGACGAAACTCGGTACCTGCGACAACGCCTCAGCCAGCGCGCGCGCAGTCTGCGAATGCAGGCCGCGGATCTCGTCGTGCGCGGCCCAGGCCGCGAACAGGGCGAACACCTCGGACGCATCGCGCGGCCACTCGGCGTCGCGGGCGGCGATGTAGTCGCGGCGCAACTCGAAGGCTTCGAACACGCCGTCCAGCGGCACCGGCACGGCCTCGCCTTCGATCTGCTCCTCGAAGCGCTGCAGCAGGCGCTCGCCGATGCGCAGCACCAGGGCGGCGCTGCGATAGAAGCCCTGCATCATCTGCTCGACGGCGAGGTTGTCGGCATTGTCGACATGGCCCAGGCGTTCGGCGAGCAGTTTCTGGTAATCGAAACGCAGCCGCTCTTCGCGCTTGCGCGCGACCAAGTGCAGGCCGAAGCGCAAGCGCGACAAGGTGCGGCGCTCGCGCTCCAGCGTGGTCAGTTCGTCCGGCCCCAGTTGGCCGATCGACACCAGCGATTCCAGATCGGAGGTACCGATGATGCGCAGCGCCATCCAGTGCAGGGTCTGCACGTCGCGCATGCCGCCCGGCCCTTCCTTGAGGTTGGGCTCGAGGTTGTCGGCGGTGTCGCCGTAGCGGGCATGGCGCAAGCGCAGCTCTTCGCGCTTGGCGATGAAGAATTCGCGCGCCGGCCACACCTGCGACGGCGAGATCGCCGCCTGCAGCGCCATCTGCGCGACCGCGCCGGCGGCGAGCGGGCGCGCTTCCAGCATCGCGGTCAATACGCTCAGGTCGGCCGCGGCTTCGGTGCATTGCTCGGCAGAGCGCACGGCGTGGCCGACCGGCAGGCCGGCGTCCCACAGCGAGGCGAAGAAACAGCCGAGTTGTTCGGCCTGAGCGGTCTGCGCTTCGGAGTCGGCGAGCACCAGCAAGTCGATGTCCGACTGCGGGAACAACTCGCCGCGGCCGTAGCCGCCGACCGCGAACAGCGCCAGCGGCGCGGCCTCGTCGATGCAGGCCTGCCAGGCCGCACGAACCTGCGCATCGACCGCGTCGGCGCGCGCGCGCAGCAGGCGGTCGATGTCGGCATTGGGGTCGCTGTCGAAACGCTGCGCGAGCGCGGCGTCGACCGCGCTCAAGGCAGCGCGGATCGCCGCCGGGCTGCCGGCCGCGGGCGTCGCCGCATCGGGCGCCGACGACCGATCGGCCAATCGTTCGTCAGGCCGATCGCCGGCGACGGGGCCGGTCATAGGTCGTTGTCGTCGCCCGGCACGCGGGTCAGGATTTCGACGCCGTCCTCGGTCACCGCGACGGTGTGCTCCCACTGCGCCGACAACTTGCGGTCCTTGGTCACCACGGTCCAGCCGTCCGGCAGGGTCTTATGGCGGTAGGTGCCTTCGTTGATCATCGGCTCGATGGTGAAGGTCATGCCGGGCACGAGCTTGACGCCCTCGCCGGGCCGGCCGTGGTGCAGCACCTGCGGGTCTTCGTGATACACGCGGCCGATGCCGTGGCCGCAGTAGTCGCGCACCACGCTGAAGCGCTCGGCCTCGGCGTAAGTCTGGATGGCGTGGCCGATGTCGCCGAGGGTGATGCCGGGCTTGACCAGGCGGATGCCGCGGAACATCGCTTCGCGGGTCACGTCGACCAGGCGCTTGGCCATGACCGAGGGCGTGCCGACGTAATACATACGGCTGGTGTCGCCGTGCCAGCCGTCCTTGATCACGGTGACGTCGATGTTGACGATGTCGCCGTCCTTGAGGATCTTGCTGTCGCTCGGGATGCCGTGGCAGATCACGTTGTTGACCGAAGTGCACACGGTCTTCGGAAAGCCCTTGTAGCCGACGTTGGCCGGTATCGCTTTCTGCACGTTGACGATGTGCTCGTTGCAGATGCGGTCCAGCTCGCCGGTGCTGACGCCCGGCTTCACGTACGGAGCGACGATCTGCAGCACCTCGGCGGCCAGGCGGCCGGCGACGCGCATCTTCTCGATGTCTTCGGGTGTCTTGATGGAAATAGCCATGCCGGCATTATCGCTTAATCGGGGCCGCCCTTCACGCGTCGCAGGCCTCGTCGACGCGACGCTGCGTGCCATCGCCGGCGCGGTCGGTGCGCACGTCCCGAGGGTGGACCGCGCGGCACAGGGCGGCCGGCGAACGCGCGAGCTGCAACCACGCGCAGGGCGCGAAGGCCAGGCGGCGTCCGCACAAGCCGAGGCGCCGCTCGGGCAGCCGGCCAAAGCCAGGCAACCGGGACGGTCGGCCCTGACGGGCGAATTTCTCAGCCCGAGCTGAGATGGCGAGCCTCAAGGGCGGCAGCCACGCAATCCGGGCAACCCCAAAGCGGCCTTGGCGCCTGCTTGGCCGCCCTGCCCTCGCTTTACCCCGGGTCCAGCCCCCTCAACTTGCCCCAAGCCCCCGTCCCCGTTACACTTCCGCGGCTCTGCGACCGGACCGACCTGCTTCACCGGACCGAATCGCGCCGCCCACGTCGGGCGTCACCGACGAATACACACCTGCCGCCACAGCCCGTGCCGGGGTGCCTGAGGGACCGATCGCAAGCTCGGCTCCGCAGGTTCGGACACGGAAGCGACAGGGAGGCCCAACCCCGGAACCCTTCGCCACGGACCTGCGTCCGCGGCGAGCCGCCATCACTCAACCGGCGGTCGGTTCCCTTGCCTTCGGAGTTATCGCAATGCCTCAGATCACCATGCGTCAGATGCTGGAAGCCGGCGTCCATTTCGGCCACCAGACGCGCTACTGGAATCCCAAGATGGGCCCGTACATCTTCGGCGCCCGCGGCAAGATCCACATCATCAACCTCGAGAAGACCGTTCCGCTGTTCAACGACGCGATGAACTTCATCTCGGGCATCGCCCAGAAGCGCGGCACCATCCTGTTCATCGGCACCAAGCGTTCGGCGCGCGATTCGATCAAGGAAGAAGCCCAGCGCTGCAACATGCCGTACATGACCCAGCGCTGGCTGGGCGGCACGCTGACCAACTTCCGCACCGTCAAGCAGTCGGTCTCGCGCCTGAAGGAACTGGAAGCCGGCGAAACCGACGGCACCTTCCAGAAGATGGTCAAGCACGAAGTGCTGGGCCTGCGTCGCGAGCGCGACAAGCTGGAAGCCTCGCTGGGCGGCATCAAGGACATGAACCGTCTGCCCGACGCTCTGTTCGTGATCGACATCGGCCATGAAGACATCGCGATCAAGGAAGCCAAGAAGCTCGGCATCCCGGTCATCGCCGTCGTCGACACCAACTACGACCCGGCCCTGGTCGACTACGCGATCCCGGGCAACGACGACGCCATCCGCGCCGTGCAGCTGTACGCCCGCGCCGCCGCCGACGCCGTGCTCGAAGGCAAGGCCGCCGCTCCGCAGGTCGGCAGCGTCCGCGAGGAAGAGTTCGCCGAAGCCGCTGAAGACGGCGCCGCCAAGGACGACCGCAAGTCCGCTCCGCGCGGCCGCGCGCCGGCCAAGAAGGGCCCGGCTCCGGCTGCCGCCCCGGCCGCCAAGAAGGCCGACGGCGAAGCTCCGGCCGCCGAGTAAGCGTCATGTAATGCAGCCGCGCGACACTGCGCGGCTGCACTTGCCCGTATCCGCTCCGGGTAGCAGCGGCGTAAGCCGCGATGCATCGCCGCACTCAGCGATGAAACGCGGCTTACGCCGCTCCTGCCCGGACTTTATCGAACACCCGAGGTAACCCCATGGCTGAAATTTCCGCTTCCCTGGTCAAGGAACTCCGCGAGCGCACCGGCGCCGGCATGATGGAGTGCAAGAAGGCGCTCGTCGAAAACAACGGCGACATCGACGCCGCGGCCGAGTGGCTGCGCAAGTCGGGCCTGGCCAAGGCCGATAAGAAGGCCGGCCGCGTCGCTGCCGAAGGCCGCATCGCGGTCGCCCAGGACGGCGGCAAGGCCGTGCTGGTCGAGATCAACTCCGAGACCGACTTCGTCGCCAAGGACGCCAACTTCCTGTCCTTCACCGAGACCGTGGCCCAGGCCGCGCTGAGCTCGGGCGCCGTCGACGCCGAGGCGCTGAAGGCGGTCAAGCTGGCTTCCGGCGAAACCGTCGAGGAAACCCGCGCCGCCGTCATCGCCAAGGTCGGCGAGAACCTGCAGGTGCGTCGCCTGATCCAGATCGACAGCGCCAACAACGTCGCGGCCTACGTCCACGGCGGCCGCATCGGCGTGCTGATCGAGCTCAAGGGCGGCGATGCCGACCTGGCCCGCGGCCTGGCCATGCACGTTGCCGCGATGAACCCGCCGCACATCAAGGCCAGCGACGTCCCGGCCGAGTTCGTGGCGAAGGAAAAGGAAATCGAACTGGCCAAGATGTCCGACAAGGACAAGTCCAAGCCGGCCGACATCCTGGAGAAGATCATCGGCGGCAAGATCGCCAAGATCGTCAACGAAGTCACCCTGTACGGCCAGCCCTACGTGCTGAACACCGACCAGACCGTCGAGCAGGTGGTCAAGGCCGCCGGCGCCGACGTGGTCAGCATGCAGCGCATCGCCGTCGGCGAAGGCATCGAGAAGCAGGTCGACGACTTCGCTGCCGAAGTCATGAAGCAGGCCGGCCTGGCGTAAGCCACCGTCGCTTCGAGGCAGTACGAGAAAGGCCGCGGATTCCGCGGCCTTTTTCTTTGGGCGGGAGTCGGGAGTCGGGAGTCGGGAATCGGGAATCGGGAATCGGGAATCGGGAATCGGGAACAGCGTAATCATCACCCGTCGTTCCCGCGAAAGCGGGAACCCAGGGCTTTCGGGCGAGAACGCTTGAAGTCGCTGGGTGTTCGGCTTCGCCGAAGTGAAGCGGGCCTCACCTTCGCGGCAACGACGGGGATGGTTACGCTGTTCGATTCCCGATTCCCCGCCTCACTCAATCGGCGGGCAGGACTCGGCGTAGTGCGAACTCTGCGAGATCACCACCCACTGACCGCCGGTGTAGCGGTACTTGGTCAGCACGATCTCGTAGGCCCAGCCCTGGTATTCGCAGGTGGTCTCGGTGCGGAACGAGCCCTCGGCCGGATCGGCCTGGGCCACCGGCAGGAACAGCAACAGGCCCGACAGGCCCAACGCGCACACGGTATTCCGAAACGTCATGGCAACCCCTCCTGGGTTAGGCGAACCGATTCGCCGAGCCGATCATAGTCCGGCCGCGTCCGCGTCCCTGCGACACCTGTCAGATTCCCCACCCCCGACGCGACACGGCCGCGATCTCTCGCGGCCGTGCGCTTGCGGGCCAGATCATGGCGGTCGCGGCAGCGGGAACGCTGCCGCGGCGACTCAGCCGGCCTGCTGGAAATACACCTCTTCGTACGGCTGCACCACCACCCAGCCGGTGCCGGCGAACTTGAGCTGCACGCTCTCGCCCGAGCCGCGCCCGAACAGGGTGCCCAGGGAGATGTCGGTGACGATGTCGGGGCTGAGGCCGCCGGACCAGGCGACGGTCGCGTTCGGGTCGGTGAACACCGGCTGGTCCGGGGTCACCGCCAGGGTCAGCGGTTCGTAATGCGAGGTGATCGCGACCACGCCGCTGCCGCTGAGTTTGATGTTGAACAGGCCGCCGGACATCATGCCCGAGACCTTGCGCATCATCTTGATGTCGGCCGAAATGCCGTCCTCGTAGGCCAGCACGTCGTTGCCGTTGACGAAGATGGACTCGCCGCCCAGGCGCAGCAGGGTGATTTTCTTGCCGGCATCGGCGATGTAGACCCGGCCCTTGCCCTCCATCTTCATCAGCTGCGTGCCTTCGCCGCTGATCGCCTTCTTCAGCAGATTGCTCAGGCCCTGCTCGAGCACGCCCTGGCGCACGAACTTGACGCCGCCGCGGTACGCCACCATCGAGCCGGCCTTGGCCCAGACCCGGCCGTCGAGCTTGACTTCGAGCAGGTGCGAGCTTTCCAGCTCGAACACGTCCTGACTGAGGTCCTTCTGCTTCGAGGCTTCGAGGAATTCGTTGAGGTTCTTGATCGACACTTCCATCTCCTTGGGTGGTGCGCGGCGCGTGCCGGGACGGCACGGGCGCGATACGGCGGTTCCAATCTGGACCGGCGGCGGGATCATAAGGGATCGCCGTGTCGGAACGAGGGCGCTCGTAGCGGCGAACACGGCCGGCAAGGCCCTCGCGACCGCCGGAGGCCCGTTTGCGCACGACCCGGGGGTGGGCGCTTGGGCTACAATTCGGCCGCTGCCCGCCTCCCCGAGAATGCCCCATGTCCCAGCTCGCCTATCGCCGTGTCCTGTTGAAACTTTCCGGCGAGGCGTTGATGGGGGACGAGGACTACGGCATCGATCCCAAGGTGATCGGCCGCCTCGCCCGCGAAGTCATCGAAGTCCAGCAGGCCGGCGCGGAAATCGCGCTGGTGATCGGCGGCGGCAACATCTTCCGCGGCGCCGGCCTCGCCGCCGGCGGCATGGACCGGGTCACCGGCGACCAGATGGGCATGCTCGCCACCGTCATCAACGCCCTGGCGATGCAGGATTCGCTCGAGAAGCTCGGCGCCAAGGTGCGGGTGATGAGCGCGATCAAGATCAACGACGTGTGCGAGGACTACATCCGTCGCCGCGCCATCCGCCACCTCGAAAAAGGCCGCCTGGCGATCTTCGCCGCCGGCGTCGGCAGCCCGTTCTTCACCACCGATTCGGGCGCCGCGCTGCGCGCGATCGAGATCGGCGCCGACCTGTTGCTGAAGGCGACCAAGGTCGACGGCGTGTACGACAAGGACCCGAAGAAGCACAGCGACGCGGTCCGCTTCGACAAGCTCACCTACGACGACGTCATCACCCGCGACCTGCAGGTCATGGACACCGCGGCGTTCGCGCTGTGCCGCGACAGCGAACTGCCGCTGCGCATCTTCGACATGGGCCAGCCCGGTGTGCTGCTGAAGATCCTGCGCGGCGAGAACATCGGCACCCTGGTCAAGGGCCGCAACTGAGCCCTGCCGCGACTTAACGCGACGACTGCAACGGCCGCCCTTGGGCGGCCGTTTTCATATCGTAGGGGGCGCCTGCATTTCAGCCGCCCGTTCGCATGTCATGGCGACCACATGCGTTTCAGGCCGGCCAGCGAAGTCCAAACGCGGATCGGGGTCAGCCTTCCTCGCCGAGTTCGCGAGTGGCCTCGGCCACCTCGCGGGCAACCTCGACGGCGGCACGCGTCGCCTCGGCGGTCTGGCGCAGCGCCAAGTCGGCGGTAAGCCGGGCCTGCGCCGCCATCTGTTCGGCCTCGCCGTGTTCGCCTATCGCATCGCGCGCCTGCACCCGGGCCTGCACGGCATCGCGCTGAGCCTGCGCTCGCGCCCGCTCGGCCTCGCGCCGGCTCTTCTCCGCCTCGCGCCGGGCGTCCTCCGCTGCGCGCTGGCCCAGCTCGGCCTCGCGACGGGCTTCCTCCGCCGCACGCCGTCCCTCCGCCGCGGCACGACGCCCTTCTTCCGCTGCGCGCCGTCCCTCCTCCGCCGCACGCGCGCCTTCGGCGACCGCGACGGCCGCCTCGCGCGTCGCCTGTTCGGCGGCGACCGCGGCCTCGCGCGATTCGCGCATGCGCTGGCGCAGCCGTTCGCGCGTCGCCGAGTCGCTCACCTCGTGGTAGCCGCCGGCCTGGTCGATGCGGTAGTAACGATCGCCGCGCACCGCCCAGCGCTGCGGCTCGGCGCCGGCGCCGAGTTCGGTGATGCGGGTTTCGCCGTTGCCGCGATCGATGGTGGACAGGGTGCGTTTGGGCGCGTCCGCGGCGGCGATCCGGTACGGCGTCAGGCCGAACAGCGCGATCGTCGCGGTCAGGCTCAAGGCGAGCAGGCGGGAGGCAGGAGCAGCGTCTTGCAGCATGGTCAATCTCCTCTTGAGGATCAGATAGGTAGGCGAAGCGCTGGCGAGCCCGGCCTGCGGACGCGGCGCCACGCCCAGGCGCACCAACAGGCGGCCGTAGTCCTGCGGCGTGTAGCGGCGGCTGTCGAGCACCGCCGCATCGCAGGCGGCCTCGCGCGCCAGCGAGTACTCGCGTGCGACCAGATGAGCGAGCGGATGGAAGAAGAACAACTGCTGGGCCAGGGCCGGCACCCAGCCCCACCACAGATCGCGACGGCGCAGATGGACCAGTTCGTGGTGCAGGGCCATGTCGAGTTCGCCGGCGCTCATCGAGGCGATGCGGTGCTGCGGCAACAGCACCACCGCAGGCCACGGGCCGAGCAGTTGCGGCGATTCGATCTCCGCCGACAGGCGCAGCTCGGGCAAACGCCGCAGGCCGAGACTGTCGCCGAGCCGGCGATAGGCCTGCGCCACCGGCAGCGGCACGCCCGCCGAGGAACGCGCGATGCGACGGCGCGTGTCGAGGAAAGCGCGCAGGTTCGCAGTGAGCACGGCACTGAGAGCAAACAGCCAGATCCCGGCCAGTAACGAAGTCCACGACGGCCAGACGCTGCCGATCGCAGCATCGGCCAGCGATGCCGTGGGGGCGTCGCCGCCGGCCATCACGAACGGCAGGCGCGCCGACAACGGCATCGCCGTGGCCGACGGCGCGTCGGCGATCAGGCTGCCGAAGGATTCCGGCAACAGCGGCAGGACCAGCGGCGTCGGCCACAGCACGCCGACCAGCAATTGCAACGCCGCCAGCCACCACAGCCGGCAGCGCACCGAAGCGCTCAGGCGCGGCACGTAGCGGCACAGCGCCCATACCGCGGCGACCAGCAGCAAGGACTGCAGGCTGGCCGCGGCCAGGCGCGGCAGCAGCGTGTCGGCGACGAAGGACAGATCGATCGAGGGCAGACTCATCTCAGCTCTCCTTGCGGCGCGACTGCAGGTCGGCGACCAGGCTTTCGAGTTCGGCCAGTTCCTCGTCGCTGACCTCGGTGCGTTCCGACATCCAGGCCACGAACGGCGACAGCGATCCCTGCAGGGTGTTGGCGACGAACTTGCCGACCGCCGAGCGCATCACGTCGTCGGGCGCGGTCGCACTGGCATAGCGGTACACGCCGCCGAGCTTGCGCCGGCGCAGATACGACTTCGCCCGCAGGCGTTCCATCATCGTCAGCACGGTCGAACGCGCCAGCCCGCGCGGTTCGCCGTAGGCGGCGGCGACTTCGCCGACCGTGGCATTGGCGTTCTCGTCGATGTACTGCAGCAACGCCAGTTCCTGGTCGCCGATGGATTTGCGGTTCATGAGGCTCCTTGCGCTCGCCTGCCGGGGTCATGGCCAGCCATGACTACATGTGTAGGCATGGTTGCCATGACTACAGACGTAGTCAAGGGTGTCGGAAGTCATGACCGGCCGGCGCACGGCAAGCGCAAGACCAGAGCGGATAAGGGCTTCTGCGACGGCCATCGAGCTTCCGCCCGCACCCGGCCGGGGCTGTAATAGTGTTCACGGCGCGGGCCGTGACAGCATTCGTCCATGCACTCGCACAGCCATCATCACGGCCCCAGCGGCACCCGCGCCTTCGCCGCGGTGACCCTGATCAACCTGGCCTACACGATTCTCGAAGCCGGCTATGGCTTCATGACCAATTCGCTGGCCCTGCTGTCGGACGCCCTGCACAACCTGGGCGACGTGCTCGGGCTGGGTCTGGCCTGGGGAGCGGCGGTGCTGGCGCGGCGCGCGCCGACCGCGCGCCACACCTACGGCTGGCGGCGCGCAACCCTGCTCTCGCCGCTCGCCAACGCCCTGCTGCTGGTCGGTTTTTCCGGCGCCCTGGGCTGGGAGGCGATCCGCCGCTTCAACGCGCCGCCGGAGATCCCGGCCCTGCCGGTGATGCTGGTGGCGGCGCTCGGCATCGCGGTCAATCTCGGCGCGGCCTGGCTGGTACGCGACGGCCACGACCACGACCTCAACCGCCGCGGCGCCTTCCTGCATCTGATGGCCGATGCGGCCGTGTCGCTGGCCGCGGTCCTGGCCGGCGCCGGCATGTGGTTCACCGGTTGGGCCTGGCTCGACCCGGCCATCGCCCTGCTGATCGGCGCGGTGGTCGCGATCGGCGCCTTCGGCCTGCTGCGCGAGAGCTTCAACGCGGCGATGGACGCGGTGCCGCGCGGCGTCGACCGCGCCGAAGTCGAGAGCCTGCTGCGCGCGCAACCGGGCGTGGAGGCGATCCACCATCTGCACATCTGGTCGCTCGGCGCCGGCGAAATCGCCATGACCGCGCACATCGTGCGCCCCGACGATCGCGACCACGACGTCTTCATCGATCGCCTCAACCGAGAACTCGACCTGCGCTTCGGCATCAACCACCCGACCCTGCAGGTCGAGCACGGCCGCGCCTGCGAGCACGACCGCCACGATCGCGCGCCGCACGGCGCCGGCGGCCATGACCATAACGATCATCACGGCCACGAGCACGAGCACGAACACAGGCACGGCCACGAACAAGGCGACGAGGAGCATCGGCATACGCACGGCCACGGCCACTCGCACGGCCACTAGGGTTCATGCTGCGTTGCAGCGAAAACCGCGGCCGGCGCGGCAGGCGGCGCAGGATAACGAAAACTTCGCATTTGCCCGGCCGCAAACCGTGACGCAGTCCTGTGCGCAGCCGTGCACCGGCGCGCGCCATGGCCGCGCAAAACAGCCTAAACCGCGCTGGCCTCGGCCCATCCCGACGGCCGCCGCGGCGGCGTTCGGTCCGCAAAACCCGCCCGAGCCCATATAATCCCGCGATTACCGCCACAGGACCGGAGCCGGCGAATGCTCAATGAAATCAAGAAAGACGCACAGAACCGCATGGCCAAGAGCGTCGAAGCCTTTCGCCACGACCTGACCAAGGTCCGCACCGGGCGCGCCTCGGCCGCGCTGGTCGATCACCTGAAGGTGAACTATCACGGTTCCGAGATGCCGCTGAACCAGGTCGCCAGCGTCGCGGTCTCCGATGCGCGCACCCTGACCATCACCCCGTGGGAAAAGCAGATCGTCGGCGCGGTCGAGAAGGCCATCCTCGCCTCCGACCTGGGCCTGACCCCGAACACCGCCGGCACCGTCATCCGCATCAACCTGCCGGCGCTGACCGAAGAACGCCGCAAGGAACTGACCAAGGTCGTACACAGCGAGAGCGAGAACGCGAAGGTCGCGATCCGCAACATCCGCCGCGACGCCAACACCCAGGCAAAGGAACTGCTGAAGGACAAGAAGATCACCGAGGACGAGCTGCGCCGCTACGAGGACGACATCCAGAAGGTCACCGACAGCGCGATCAAGGACGTCGACGGCGTGGTCAAGGCGAAGGAACAGGAATTGATGGCGGTCTGACCGGCCGCCGCAGTCCCTGGGCGGCGGTCCGAATCGATCGCCGCAGTTCCTGGACGATCGCGCACTGAACTTTCTGCCGATCGCACGGGTCAGCACTGGGTCCCGGACGGGATCCATCGTCGCCGGAGCCCCGCTTCCGGATGCCCCTCCCGCTTCCAAGGTCAACATCATCGGCGCCATGCCCAACGAGCCCGCACCCACCGCGCCCGCACGCATCCCGCGCCACCTGGCTGTCATCATGGACGGCAACGGGCGCTGGGCCGAACGCCGCCGCCGGCCGCGCATCATCGGCCACCGCGCCGGCGCGCGCACGGTCAACATCTGCATCGATTTCTGCATCGCCCGCGGCATCGAGGCGCTGACCCTGTTCGCTTTCTCGAGCGAAAACTGGGGCCGCCCCGAAGACGAAGTCGGCGCGCTCATGAAGCTGTTCCTCAACGCGCTCGAGCGCGAGGTCGAGGAACTGCACCGTCGCGGTGTGCGCGTGCGCTTCATCGGCGAGCGCGAGCGCTTCTCGGAAAAAATCCGCGAACGCATGGCCGCCGCCGAGCAGCAGACCCGCAACAACGACACCCTGCACCTGACCGTCGCCGCGAGCTACGGCGGGCGTTGGGACATCGCCCAGGCGGCGCGTTCGCTGGCCGCCGACGTCGCCGCCGGCCGCCTGGCGCCGGACGAGATCGACGAGATGCTGATCGCCTCGCGCCTGTCGCTGGCCGATCTGCCGGCGCCGGACCTGTTCATCCGCACCGGCGGCGACACCCGCATCAGCAATTTCCTGCTGTGGCAGCTGGCCTATACCGAATTGTGGTTCACCGAGTTGTTGTGGCCGGAACTGGACGCGACGACCCTGCAACGCGCCCTCGACGATTACGGCAACCGCGAACGCCGTTTCGGCCTGACCGGGTCGCAAGTCGCCGCCGCCCTGTCCAACGAGACCGTTGAATGACCCGAACCCGCTTGCTCGCCGCGCTGGTGATGGCGCCTGTCGCGATCGCGGCGATCCTGCTGCTGCCGACGCCGTGGATGATCGCGGTGGCCGCCGTCCTGTTCCTCGCCGGGCTGTGGGAATGGTTCGATCTGGCCGAGATCGAAGACACCTTGTCGCGCACCGTGCTGCTGGTCGCCCACCTGGCCCTGATGGTCACCATCGTCTGGGCGTCGCGCTCGGGCGGTTTCGGCGGCGCCCAGGCGCCGTCGATGGTGCTGTTCAAACTGGCTTCGCTGATCGGCGTGATCTGGTGGCTGCTGGCCCTGCTGTGGCTGCAGCGCTTCGACTTCGCCAGCGACCACCGCACCTACGCGCGGATGTTCAAGCTCGCCGCCGCGGCGCTGAGCGTGATTCCGGCCTGGTGCGCGCTGGCCTGGATCCATGCCGAGGGCAGCAACGGCCACTGGTGGCTGCTGACCGCGCTGGCCGTGGTCTGGGCCGCCGACACCGGCGCCTACTTCGCCGGACGCAAGTTCGGCATGCTCAAGCTCGCCCCGCGGGTCAGCCCCAACAAAACCGTCGAAGGCCTGATCGGCGGCGCCTTCGCCGGCGTCGCCGCCGGCGTCGGTTTCTCGCTGCTGGCCGGCGCGACCACGGCGCAATTGCCGTGGGTCGCGGTCGTCTCGCTGGCGGCGGTGCTGTTCTCGGTGGTCGGCGACCTGTTCGAGAGCCTGCTCAAGCGCCACGCCGGGGTAAAGGATTCGGGTCACCTGATTCCTGGCCACGGCGGCATCCTCGACCGCATCGACGGCGTGCTCGCCGCGCTGCCGGTGTTCGCCCTCGGCAAGGCGATCTTCGGGTTCTGATGATGAGTACGCGGGTCTGCCGGGTAGAAGCAAATCCCCCCTGCCCCTCTTTTGCAAAGGGGGGAGAAACCGAGGGTGTGGCCGAAGCCGCGCCGCCCGCTGACCTTCACTCGATGAGCTGGCCTGCTTGTCTTCCCCCTTTGCAAAAGGGGGACCGAGGGGGATTTGCTTATCCCCCGGCGCTCCTCGCGACCGCACCAGGCAGCCCCTTCCACGCGAGCGCCCGCGCATGACCTCCCTCTCCCGCAAGGTCGCCGTGCTCGGCGCCACCGGTTCGATCGGCACGTCCGCGCTCGACGTGATCGCCCGCCATCCCGAAGCGTTGCGCGCCAGCGTGCTCGCCGCCGGCGGCAAGGTCGACGCCTTGCTGGCCCTGTGCGAACAGCATCGCCCCGAGCACGCGGTGATCGCCGACCCGGCCGGCTATGCCGCCTTGCGCGACGGCCTGCGCGAGCGCGGCCTGTCGGCACAGGCTCATTGCGGCGACGAAGCCCTGGTCGAGCTGGTCTCGTCGGACGTCTGCGACACCGTGGTCGCGGCGATCGTCGGCGCCGCCGGCTTGTCCTCGACCCTGGCCGCGGCCCGCGCCGGCAAGCGCCTGCTGCTGGCCAACAAGGAGTCGCTGGTCCTCGCCGGCGAGCTGCTGATGCACGCCGCGCACGAAGCCGGCGCCTGCATCGTGCCGATCGACAGCGAGCACAACGCCATCTTCCAGTGCCTGCCGCCGGCCGCGCCGGCGCAGTCCGGCGGCCTGCCCTACGCCCGCGCCCATGCCGGCCTCAAGCGCATCCTGCTGACCGCCTCGGGCGGGCCGTTCCGTGGCCGTACACGTTCCGAACTGACCCAGGTCACCCCGGAACAGGCCGTGGCGCACCCGAAATGGTCGATGGGGCCGAAGATCTCGGTCGACTCGGCCACGCTGATGAACAAGGGTCTGGAAGTCATCGAAGCCCACCATCTGTTCGGGATCGAGGGCGAACGCATCGAGGTGCTGGTGCACCCGCAGAGCCTGGTCCATTCGCTGGTCGAATTCGTCGACGGCTCGACCTTGGCCCAGCTCGGTTTGCCGGACATGCGCACCGCCCTCGCAGTCGGTTTCGGCTGGCCGGAGCGGATCGACTCGGGCGTGGCCGGGCTCGACCTGCTGGCCCACGGCCGCCTCGATTTCGAACGCCCCGATCTGGACGCCTTCCCCTGCCTGCGTCTGGCCTTCGAAGCCCTGGCCGCGGGCGGCACCACCCCGGCGGTGCTGAACGCCGCTAACGAAGTGGCCGTTTCAGCCTTTCTTCAGCGGCGAATCGGTTTCCTAGCGATACCCGCGCTGGTCGAAGACACACTCGCCGCGCTCCCGACCATCCCGGCCAGTTCCTTGGCGGTGCTGCGCGAGGCCGATGCCCTGGCCCGTCGCCATGCCGAACAAGCGATCGGCCACAGGGCCTGAATCATGGCGACCACGGCAGGACAGCGATGCGGAGGCGGCCATGAGTGAAGTCCTGGGTTCGTTGTGGTGGCTGATCATCAGCCTCGGCGTGCTGGTCACGATCCATGAATTCGGCCATTTCTGGGTCGCGCGGCGCTGTGGCGTCAAGGTGCTGCGCTTCTCGATCGGTTTCGGCAAGCCGCTGTGGCTGCGCAAGGGCCGCGACGGCACCGAGTACGTCATCGCGCGCATCCCGCTCGGCGGCTACGTCAAGATGCTCGACGAGCGCGAATACGAGATCAGCGAAGCGCTCGCCCCGCAGGCCTTCAACCGCAAGCCGGTCTGGCAGCGCATCGCCATCGTCGTGGCCGGCCCGGCCGCCAACCTGATCCTGTGCGTGATGCTGCTGTGGGGCATGTTCGTGATCGGACGCCCCGATTTCGCCCCGGTGGTCGGCAACGCCACCGGCATTGCCGCCGAAGCCGGCCTGCGCCGCGGCGACACCGTGCTGCAGATCGGCGACCGGCAGACGCCGACCTGGAGCGAGGTGCACATGGCGCTGATCCCCTACGCGCTCGACCACCAGGACGTGGCGGTGCGGGTGCGTGCGGAGAACGGCGCTCCGGCGACCCGCGAACTGCGCCTGTCGCGCCTGCCGGCCAAGTTCGACGAACGCCGCTCGGTCGAAGTCATCGGCCTGAGCGGACGCCACGAGCTGCGCCCGGCCCTGATCGGCCGCATCGCGCCCGACTCCCCGGCCTGGGGCGTGCTCGCCGAGGGCGACCGCGTCACCGCGCTCGACGGCGACCCGGTCGGCGACTGGGAAGACATGGCCGCGGCGGTGACCCGCCTGGGCAAGCGCGGCGGCAACGCCATGATCGAAGTGGCCCGCAACGGCGACCGCCTCGCCCTGGAGATCACCCCGGCCCGCCTGAAGAAGCCCGACGGCGAAGAATACTGGGGCCTGGGCCTGACCTCGGCCGCGACCGCGCCGCCCAAGCGCGACGCCGTGCTGCGCTACGGCCCGATCGACGCGGTGCCCGCGGCGCTGCGCGAAGGCGTGCACCAGGCCGAGCAATTGTTCGCGATGATTGGGCGCGCGTTCACCGGCCGGGTCTCGATCCAGAACACCGTCGCCGGCCCGGTGACCATCGGCCGCGCCGCCAACGCCTACGCCAGCAACGGTCCGGCCTGGTACCTGCAGTTGCTGGCGATGCTGTCGCTGAGCCTGGGAATCCTGAACCTGCTGCCGATCCCGATCTTGGACGGCGGACACCTGCTGTATTACCTTATCGAGCTGGTCAAAGGCAGTCCGGTCAGCGAACGCGTCATGGCGGCCGGGCATTTCGTGGGCCTGGCGTTGATCGCGAGCCTGATGGGCCTGGCGTTCTACAACGACATCTTGAACAACCTGGTGCGCTGATGCCGGCCTGACGCTCGAACGAACGCTTTGCCCTCACCCTGCCGCACTTTCGACCGATGCCCGCGATCGCCGGCATCCAATGCCCCAAACGGACGTAATGATGACGCGAACTCCTAATCGCCGCCTGCTCGCCCTCGCCCTTGCCACGGCAATGACCTCGGCCCCGGTGATTCCCGCGTTGGCGCAGTCGGCCGATCCGTTCGCCCTCGGCGGCAGCACGCCGAACACCCCGGCCCCGGGCTCGTTCACCGTCAGCGACATCCGCATCGACGGCCTGCAGCGCATCTCCGCCGGCACCGTCTTTACTTACCTGCCGGTCGAGCGCGGCGACACGATGGACTCGGCCAAGGCCGGCGACGCCATCCGCGCCCTGTACAAGACCGGCTTCTTCGAGGACGTGCACCTGGACCGCCAGGGCAACATCCTCGTGGTCACCGTGACCGAGCGTCCGGCGATCAACAAGCTGACCCTGACCGGCAACAAGGACATCAAGAGCGAAGACCTGCTCAAGGGCCTGAAGGAAATCGGCCTGGCCGAAGGCGAAACCTTCGACCGCCTCGCCCTCGACAAGGTCACCCAGGATCTCAGCCGCCAGTACAACAACCGCGGCAAGTACAACGTCGAGATCACCCCGACGGTGGCGCGCCTGGACCGCAACCGCGTCGACCTGACGATCACCGTCAAGGAAGGCAAGGCCGCGAAGATCCGCCACATCAACCTGGTCGGCAACGACAAGTTCGAGCAGAAGGACATCCTCGACGGCTGGGAATCGCGCGAACACAACTGGCTCAGCTGGTACCGCCGCGACGACCAGTACTCGCGCGAGAAGCTGTCGGGCGATCTGGAAAAGCTCAACTCCTATTACCTCGACCGCGGCTACGTCGATTTCAGCATCGACTCGACCCAGGTCGCGATCAGCCCGGACCGCCAGGACATGTTCCTGACCGCCGGTCTCACCGAGGGCGACCAGTACAAGGTCTCCAGCGTGCAGGTCACCGGCGACACGATCCTGCCGAAGGAGCAGGTCGAGAAGCTGGTCATCGTCAAGCCCGAGCAGATCTTCTCGCGCCGCCTGCTCGAGGTGAGCTCGGAAGCGATCACCGCCTCGCTCGGCAACGTCGGCTACGCCTTCGCCCAGGTCAATCCGATCCCGGACGTCAACCGCGAAAACAAGACCGTCGGCATCAACATGCAGGTGGTGCCGGGCCCGCGCGTCAACGTGCGCCGGGTGATCTTCCAGGGCAACACCCGCACCGGCGACGAAGTGTTGCGCCGCGAAATGCGCCAGTTCGAAGGCGCGTGGTATTCGCAGGCCGCGATCGACCGTTCCAAGATCCGTCTGCAGGGCCTGGGTTATTTCGAGAACGTCGACGTCGAGAGCAAGCCGGTGCCTGGCACCAACGACCAGGTCGACGTGGTCTACAACCTCAAGGAAACCACCTCGGGCAGCTTCGTGTTCGGCCTGGGCTATTCCCAGCTCGGCAAGCTGACCACCCAGGTGCAGCTGTCGCAGAACAACTTCCTCGGCAGCGGCAACCGCGTGTCGGTGCAGGCGCAGCGCAGCTACTACCAAGAGCGCTACGACTTCTCCTACACCAACCCCTATTTCACCGACGACGGCGTCTCGCTGGGCTACAACGTGTCCTGGCGCGAGTTGGACTACTCCGACTTCAACACCGCCCAGTATTCGACCACCAGCGGCATCGGCCAGGTCGTGCTCGGCATTCCGCTGACCGAGACCGACTCGATCACCGGCATGCTCGGCATCGACAGCAACGAGATCCTGATCGGCCGCACGGTCACGCCGCCGAGCATCGTCGACTACCTCGACGCGCTCGGCCGCCGCACCTTCCACGCCTGGCGCGCCCAGGTCGGCTGGGGCCGCAACAGCCTCAACCATGCGCTGACGCCGACCGCCGGCACCCAGCAGCGCGTGTGGATCGAAGCGACCCTGCCGGGCTCGACGGTCGAGTACTACAAGATCAACTACAACTTCTCCAAGTTCTGGCCGCTGTCGCGCCACTTGGTGCTCAACACCCGCACCGAGCTCGGTTACGGCGACAGCTACGGCAAGGACATCAGCCGGGTCATCGACCGCGACGGCCCGGACGGCCCGTTGCCGCCGGAAACCATCACCGCGACCGGCCTGCCCTTCTTCGAGAACTTCTACGCCGGCGGCGTGCGCTCGGTGCGCGGCTTCACCGACAACACGCTCGGCCCGCGCCAGGCCTCGCTCTCGGGCGGCAGCTACACCCAGCCGCTCGGCGGCGCGTTCAAGACCACCGGTTCGCTGGAAATGTATTTCCCGACCCTGCTCGACACCCCGGCGGCACGCATCTCGGCCTTCGTCGACTTCGGCAGCGTCTACAAGAGCTACGACGACTTCGACGCCGGCGAACTGCGCGCATCGGCCGGCGTGGCGATGATGTGGCGCTCGCCGATGGGCCCGATCTCGATCAGCTACGCCTTCCCGTTCAAGAAGCAGGGCCCGACCTACAGCGCCGACGGCAAGACTCAGCTCGACCGCGGCGACGAACTGGAACGCCTGCAGTTCACCTTCGGCGGCACGTTCTGATCGCAGCTGCGACGACCGCCGCCCGCATCGTGGACAGCACCCGCTACACGGCCCAGGCCCTGGCCGAGCGTTACGCGCTCGGCCTGCACGGCGACGGCGCCACCGAGGTCGGCGGCGTCGGCACCCTGGCCAAGGCCGGCCCGGACCAGCTCGCCTTTCTCGCCAACCCGAAATACCGCGCGCAACTGGCGGCCAGCCAGGCCGGCATCGTGGTCATGCGCGAGGACGATGCCGTCGGTTACGCCGGCACCGCGCTGATCGCGCGCGATCCCTACTCCGCCTTCGCCAAGATCTCGGCCCTGTTCGAGCCGCGCCCGCTGCGCGAGCCCGGCATCCACGCCTCCGCGGCGATCGATGCCAGCGCCGAGGTCTCCGCCACCGCTCATATCGGCCCCTTCGTCAGCATCGGCGCGCGCAGCCGCGTCGACGCCGGCGCGATCGTCGGCCCGGGCTGCGTGATCGGCGACGACTGCGTGGTCGGCGCCGGCAGCGAACTGGTCGCGCGGGTGACCCTGGTGACCCGCGTGCGTCTCGGCCAACGCGTGCTGATCCATCCCGGCGCGGTGCTCGGCGCCGACGGCTTCGGCCTGGCGATGGAAGCCGGCCGCTGGCTCAAGGTGCCCCAGCTCGGCGGCGTGTCGATCGGCGACGATTGCGAGATCGGTGCCAACACCACCATCGACCGCGGCGCCATCGAAGACACCGTGCTCGAGGAAGACGTACGCCTCGACAACCAGATCCAGATCGGCCACAACGTGCATATCGGCGCCCACAGCGCGATGGCCGGCTGCTCGGCCGCGGCCGGCAGCGCCAAGATCGGCCGCTATTGCCTGATCGGCGGCGGCGCCGGCGTGCTCGGCCACCTGGAGGTCTGCGACAAGGTCGTGATCACCGCGATGAGCCTGGTCACCAGCTCGATCCGCGAACCCGGCGAGTACTCCTCCGGGACGCCGCTGATGGACAACCGCAGCTGGCGCAAGAACGCCGCGCGCTTCAAGCAGCTCGACGCGATCGCCCGGCGCACCCCGCGCGGCCGCGAGGACGGCTGAGCCGGCGCGCTTCGATTCGGTTCGCTTAGGCGCGGGGCACCATACGGCGCCGCTCCACCGCGGGCGGAAACTGCGGGACAATGGCACGGCTGTCGCGGTTCGCCAGCGGCCAGCCGATCCAAGCCAATCAACGATGGGGCCGCACAGGGAAGGCGGATTCAACGCGCAGGACGCGCATAACGGACGAACCAAGAAGATGAGCCAGACCCTGCAACTCCCGCTCGACGTGACGGCGATCCAGAAGCTGCTGCCGCACCGATACCCGTTCCTGCTGGTCGACCGCGTGGTCGAGTTCGAGGCGCACAAACGCGTGCTCGCCTACAAGAACGTGAGTTGCAACGAGCCCTTCTTCAACGGCCACTTCCCCAACAACCCGGTCATGCCGGGCGTGCTCGTGATCGAAGCCCTGGCCCAGGTCGGCGGCATTCTCACCCAGCTCTCGCATGGCGGCGAAGCCGAAGGCCGGCTGTTCTACCTGGTCAAGATCGACGGCGCTCGTTTCTCGCGCATGGTCTCGCCGGGCGACAAGCTCGAGCTGGAGGTCACCCTCAAGCGCACCATTCGCAACATGGCGATGTACACCGGTATCGCCCGCGTCGACGGCCAGCAGGCCGCGTGCGCGGAGATCCTTTGCGCCGAGGTCAAGGAGTGACGCGATGAGCGCCACGACCCACACGATCCACCCCACCGCCTTCGTCGAGGCCGGCGCCGTTCTCGGCGACGGCGTCGTGGTCGGTCCGTTCTGCTACATCGGCGCCGAGGTCGAAGTCGGCGACGGCACCGTGTTCGGCCCGCACTGCGTGGTCCATGGCCCGACCCGGATCGGCCGCGGCAACCGCTTCTACGCCCAGTGCGCGATCGGCGGCGACCCGCAGGACAAGAAGTTCGCCGGCGAGCGCACCGAGCTGGTCATCGGCGACGACAACGTGTTCCGCGAGTTCGTCACCGTCAACCGCGGCACCGGCAACGGCGGCGGCATCACCCGCATCGGCGACGGCAACTGGCTGCTGGCCTATACCCACGTCGCCCACGACTGCCATATCGGCAACCAGTGCGTGTTCTCCAACAACTCGACCCTGGCCGGCCACGTCACCGTCGAAGACCAGGTGATCATGAGCGGCTTCGCCGGCGTGCATCAGTTCTGCCGGATCGGCGCGCACGCCTTCATCGGCATGGGCGCCCTGGTCAACGGCGACGTGCCGCCGTTCGTGATGGTCGCCCAGGACGGCTACGGTCGGCCGCGCGGCATCAACAGCGAAGGCCTCAAGCGCCGCGGCTTCGACGCCGAGCGCATCGGCGCGATCAAGCGCGCCTACCGCGCGCTGTACGTGTCCGGCGCCTCGCTCGAGGAAGCGCGCGGCAAGCTCGACGAGATCGCCGAGAGCAGCGCCGACGTGCGCGCCCTGCTCGACTTCATCGGCAACGGCGACCGCCCGCTGCTGCGCTGAGACGCCGGAATGGCCGCGACGATCCAGCGCCTGCGCATCGGCCGGACCGTCGTCGCCTGCGACATCGACGGTGCGCTGCGCCAGGCCGAAGTCGCCGAACTCTTCATCGACGAACGTCCGCTCGCGCACTGGCTCGGCCTGTCGCGCGATTTGAGCAACAGCGATACCGACCTGGATCCCGCCTTGCCGCCGGCGCTGGCCGAACGCGGCCGCGCCGCGTTCCTCGGACTGCAACCGGCGCACAACCAGCTCGGCTCGGGTCGGCTGGTGCTCTACCGCTGCCACTGCGGCAGCGACTACTGCGGGGTGATTTCCTGCGTCCTGGAATTTGATGGCGATCACGTCGTTTGGCAGCAAGTGACCCTGGAGGACGATGATGGCCCCATGTCCGGGCCGGATTCGGGCGAGAATGTTCAGGAAGAGAATGCGGCGCCGTCCTCGCTCTCTCCCGCCGCTCCGCTGCGGTTCGTGTTCGATCGGACCCAGTACCGGCTCGAACTGGAGCGTCACTTCCAGGAACGTCACTCCCAAGAGCGCCCTTTCCCCCGATGAATGCCGCCGCGCCCGCCCCCGCTCCGATCGACCAAATCTTCCCCGCCCCGCCCCCGCCGCCGCTGCGTTTCGCCCTGATCGCCGGCGAAGCCTCCGGCGACCTGCTCGGCGCCGGCCTCATCGAGGAACTCAAGCGCCGCCATCCGGGCGCCGAGTTCGTCGGCATCGGCGGCGAGCAGATGCGGGCGGCCGGCATGGACACCTGGTTCGACGCCAACGAACTGGCGGTGATGGGCCTGTCGGAAGTGCTCAAGCACCTGCCGCGCCTGCTGCGCCTGCGCCGCGACGTGCGCCAGCGCATCCGCGATTGGAAGCCCGACGCCTTCATCGGCATCGACGCGCCCGACTTCAACCTCGGCGTCGAGCGCTGGCTCAAGCAGCGCGGCGTACGCACCGTGCACTACGTCAGCCCCTCGGTCTGGGCCTGGCGCGAGAAGCGCGCCGAGAAGATCGGCCGCAGCGCCGACCGGGTGCTGTGCCTGTTCCCGATGGAACCGCCGATCTACGCCAGGCACGAGGTCAACGCGCGCTTCGTCGGCCATCCGCTCGCCGACGAAATGCCGATCCACCCCGACCGCGACGAAGCGCGCATGAACCTCGGTCTCGACGACGAGGCGCCGGTGCTGGCGATGCTGCCGGGTTCGCGGGTCGGCGAGATCGAACGCCTGGCCGGCGATTTCCTCGCTGCCGCCGCGCTGGTGCTGGCCGCCGAGCCGCGCCTGAGCATCGTCGCACCGATGGCCAACGCCCCCTCGCGCGCCGCCTTCGAGCGCATCCTCGCCGCACATCCCGACGGCGAACGCCTGCGCCGCGCCCTGCGCATCGTCGACCGCGGCGCGCGCACGGTGATGGTCGCCAGCGACGCGGTGCTGCTCGCCTCCGGCACCGCCACCCTCGAAGCCATGCTGGCCAAGCGGCCGATGGTGGTCGGCTACAAGGTCGCGCCGCTGACCTATGCCGTGGTCAAGCGCCTGGGCATGCTCAAGGTCGACCACTACGCCTTGCCGAACGTACTCGCCGGCGAAGCCGTCGTGCCCGAACTGATGCAGCACGACTGCACCCCTGAGAACCTGGCCGGCGCCTGCCTGCGCTGGCTGCGCGACCCGCAGGCCGCGGCCGCGCTGCTGCCGAAGTTCCAGCGCATCCATCTCGAACTCAAGCGCGACGCCTCGGCGCGCGCGGCCGATGCCGTGCTCGAGCTGATCGGCGAGAATGCGCCTGCATGAGTCCCTCGCCGTGACCACCGACTCGCTCGACCTCGCCGACACCGCCGTCGTCGCGAGCGAACCGGTGCGCGCGCGGGCCAAGCCGCGCCTGATCGCCGGGGTCGACGAAGCCGGGCGCGGCCCCCTGGCCGGGCCGGTCTCGGTGGCCGCGGTGATCCTCAACCCGCGCCGCCGCATCGACGGCCTGGACGATTCCAAGAAGCTCAGCGAGGCCCGTCGCGAGGCCTTGTATCCGCTGATCCTGGAACGCGCCCTGGCCTGGCGGATCGAGTTCGTCGAGGTCGAGGAAATCGACCGGATCAACATCTTCCAGGCCACCATGACCGGCATGCGCCGGGCGGTGATCGGCCTGGCGCCGGTCGCCGACTTGGTGCGCGTGGACGGCAACCACCTGCCCCACGGCTTGCCCTGCCGCGGCGAAGCGCTGATCGGCGGCGACGCCACCGAACCGGCGATCATGGCCGCCTCGATCCTGGCCAAGGTCGCGCGCGACCGCATGATGCGCAGTCTGCACGAGCGCTACCCTCAATACGGTTTCGACCAACACAAGGGTTACTCGACCGCAGCGCACCTGGCGGCATTGAGCGCACACGGCCCCTGCCCGCATCACCGCCGCAGCTTCGCGCCGGTGCGCACGGCCTACGAAAACCTGTCGCTGTTTTGAGCATCCCGCTTGCCAACGCCGCAACGCCGCCGGTATTCGCGCGTCTGCTCGACGACGACGCCCGCGCCGGCCTGGCCCCGGCGGTACGCGACTTCCATCAGCGCGGCCCGGCCCATTACCGTGGCGAAGCCGTGGTGCGCGGCGCCGGCCATCCCCTCGCGCGACTGGTGCGCTGGTGGTTCGGCTTCCCGGTGCCGGGCGAAGAGGTGCGCGTGTCCTTGCGCATCGAAGAACGCGGCGGCCGCGAGCACTGGCACCGCCGCTTCGGCGAACGCGACTTTTCTTCGTCGTTTGCCCCGAGCCGCGACGGCCACTTCCTGGCCGAGCAGTTCGGCGCCTTCCGCTTTCGTTTCGCCTTGCGTTCCGAAGCCGGCAGATTGCACTGGGATTTCGCCGGCTGGGCTTTCGGCCCCCTGCCGATGCCGCGCGCACTCGGGCCGCGCATCGTGTCCTGGGAAGCGCAGGACGACGACGGCCGCCTACGGTTTTTTTCGCAGGCCGATTTCCCACTGCTGGGACAGTTGATCTATTACGACGGTCGTGTGGAGCCTGTGTTGGCGGATTGATGTCGCTGCCGGACACGCTTTGACGTAATGAGTTCGCAGTGGATTTTCAGCGGCCGGATGATACGAGCCGGCCGTAACGACGACGCAAACGTAGTTTCGTGTCGCGGCTTACGCCGCTCCTACCCAAGAGCAACGACGACCTACCCCGGCCGTTGCCGTTGCCGTTGCCGTTGCCGTTGCTGTTGCTGTTGCTGTTGCTGTTGCCGGATGAGCTTGGCGCAATACCGAACTCGCGAGAACACTTGGAGACCCGGAGGGCGGCGCACAGGACGTGCGCCGTTTTTCGATAAGACAGGGACGTCTTATCGAAAAATCCCGGCGCGAGCTGCGTGCTTGCAGGGGAGCTTCGTCAAGGAAGGCCTTTTCTTTGGTTACCTTTCTTTTGGGCCAGCAAAAGAAAGTAACCCGGCCGCGTCAGCGGACGGAAGCTCTGCTCTTGCCTGTGGCTTCTGAAGAAACAAGATCAAACGCCAAAAGCTTCCGCCACTAAAGCGGCGGGTAACTTTCTTTTGTCTAAAGCAACAAAAGAAAGTCACCAAAGAAAAATGCTTTTGCTTTGAATCACAAGCCCGCGCGAGCGGTGCATACGCGGGGCTTTTTCATACGGGACATCCCTGTCCCGATGAAAAACGGCGCGCATCCTTGCGCGCCGCCCTCCGGGTCTTCCATTGCCTTCGCGAGTGCGAGACGACGCACAGCAACGGCAACGGCAACGCTGCCCCAGGGTAGGAGCGGCGCACGCCGCGACCGCGCAACCGCACGCCGCACGCCGCACCGCAACCTCATGCAATGTGAGAAACGCCGCGCATCGTGAAAAACAACGACGCCGAGACGTTCCCGCATCTCCGAGAACAACGCCGCAACCGTTAAAAACACGGTCGCGGCTCGCGCCGCTCCTACCCCTGAAGCAACGACCCCGCCGAAAAATCGACAACACCGCCGAAGTTCCCGCCACCGCGACCGCCCATCGGCTGAATACGCATCCCGTGCCAGTGGTCACAACGACTTCATACCGGCGCGCCCACACTGCCGTCAGGCGCAGAGTGGATTCGCAAGCTCCCCAGGTTCGCGTCGCCTCCGGCCCGCGGCGCGCATCCCGCCCTTCTTATCCGGCCGGACGCGAGGTGTTTCATGCGCATGCCTCATCCCACTCCGACTTCCGAGCCGCTGCCGTTCGAGCGCGATAGCGCCCTGCCGCGCAACCGCGTCGGCTACGAGCCGGCCATGGCGATCACCCCCGCCGCGATCGCCGCTTTCGATGCCCTGGTGCACGAGTTGCACCCCGATGCCGCGCGCGTCGACGCCGCGCGCCTGCAGCGCCTGGCCGGCTGGCTGGCGGCGCTGCCGGCCAGCGAAGCCCGTCGCGTCGTCGACGAGCGCATGCAGAGCCTGCTGGACCTGCGCGCGATGGCCGCCGACCCGGCCTGGGACAGCGACGCGGCGATGCAGGCGCGCCTGGCCAAGCTGTTCGCCTACGTCGACAACGACCAGGACCTGATCCCGGACAAGGTGCCCCTGCTCGGCTTGCTCGACGACGTGCTGCTGATCGAGCTGACCTGGCCGGCGTTCGCCGCCGAAGCCGAGGACTACCGCGATTTCTGTGTCTACCGGCGGATCGAGCATCCGAGCGGCGACGACGCCGAGCAACGCGCGGCCTGGGTCCGCGACCGTATCGCCGAGTTGTCGCTGCTGCAGCACAACGCCCGGGTCAACGACAGCCACTACGCGAACGGACGCTCGCCCGAACCGGTGTTCCGGATCGCCTGAACGCGTCCGGTCCGCCCGCCGGCGCGACGAATCGGCACCGATGCCCCCCATCGGCGCCCGGTTCGCCGGCGCCGCCGCGGTGCCGAATAACGGCCCGAGTAACGGGCCAATCAACCGGCCCATAACCGGGCCTGTAACAGCGGGCGATACGGCCCCGCCGCCGGCCGAACGCGGCCTTGTCGCAACCCGGCGAGATCGACCTCTGGGCGGCCATCCAAGCCTGTCAAGGCTTGCCGCCGGCCACCGGGCTGATACCCTGCTGTTCGGCACGCAATCCGCTTGCCGTCCCACGGCTTGAATCCACCCGGTACGGCCGCAGAAACGGTACGCATGTCCGCTCCATTCGTTCATCTTCACCTGCACAGCGAATACTCGCTCGCCGATTCGACGATCCGCATCGGCGAACTGGTCAAACGCTGCGTCGCGCTCGGCCAACCGGCCGTCGCGCTGACCGACATCGACAACCTCTTCGCCACGGTCAAGTTCTACAAGGCCTGCGAAGGCGCCGGCATCAAGCCGATCATCGGCGCCGACGTCGGCCTGGCCGACGGCAACGAGACCGCCTCGCGCCTGACCCTGCTGTGCCGCGACCGCGGCGGCTACCTGACCCTGTCGCGCCTGCTCAGCCGCGCCTGGATGGAAGGCCACCGCACCGAAGGCGTGGTGCTGCGCCCGGAATGGCTGCGCGAAGACAACGAGGGCCTGTTCGCCCTCGCCGGCCGTCACAGCCTGGCCGGCCGTCTCGCCGCCAGCAACCGGGTCGAACTCGCCCATGCCTGGCTGGTCGACTGGCAAGGCGTGTTCGGCGATCGCCTGCACCTGGAACTGACCCGCAGCCAGCGCGACGGCGAAGAGGCCTTCAACGCCTTCGCCATGCAGGCCGCGAGCAAGCGCGGCCTGCCGCTGATCGCCAGCAACGACGCCCGCTTCCTCGACCGCGAAGGCTACGAGGCGCACGAAGCGCGCGTGTGCATCGCCTCCGGGCGCGTGCTCGACGACCCCAAGCGCCCGCGCGACTACAGCGCCGAGCAGTACGTCAAGTCGACCGAGGAAATGCGCGAGCTGTTCGCCGACGTGCCCGACGCGGTCGACAACGCCCTGGCATTGGCGACGCGCTGCAACGTCGAGCTCAAGCTCGGCGAGTACGCGCTGCCGGACTTCCCGGTGCCGGACGAGCACACCATCGAATCCTGGCTGCGCGCGCAATCGCGCGAAGGCCTGATCAAGCGCCTGGAAAAGAATCCTCTGGCGCCGGGCAAGACCCGCGAGGTCTACGACGAACGCCTGGAAATCGAGCTGGACGTCATCATCAAGATGGGGTTCCCCGGCTACTTCCTGATCGTCGCGGACTTCATCAACTGGGCCAAGGATCATGAAATCCCGGTCGGCCCGGGCCGCGGTTCCGGTGCCGGTTCGCTGGTCGCCTGGGCGCTCGGCATCACCGACCTGGACCCTCTGCCCTACGACTTGCTGTTCGAGCGATTCCTCAATCCCGAACGCGTGTCGATGCCCGACTTCGACATCGACTTCTGCATGGACCGGCGCGACGAGGTCATCGACTACGTCGCGCAGAAGTACGGCCGCGACCGCGTCAGCCAGATCATCACCTACGGCACCATGGCGGCGAAGGCGGTGGTGCGCGACGCCGGCCGCGTGCTCGGCCATCCCTACGGTTTCGTCGACGGCATCGCCAAGCTGATTCCCAACACGCTGGGCATCTCGCTCGACGACGCCCTGGGCGAGTCGGAAGCGGCGATCAAGAACCCGGAGCTCGCCTCCAGCGAACTGATCGCGCGCTACCGCAGCGAAGACGACGTGCGCGACCTGCTCGATCTGGCGCGCGAGCTCGAAGACCTGACCCGTAACGCCGGCAAGCACGCCGGCGGCGTGGTGATCGCGCCGAGCCCGCTGTCGGACTTCTGCCCGCTGTTCGCCGAACACGACGGCGAGGGCCGCGGCAAGAGCCCGGTGACCCAGTTCGACAAGGACGACGTCGAAGCCGTCGGCCTGGTCAAGTTCGACTTCCTCGGCCTGCGCACGCTGACGATCATCGATTGGGCGGTGCGCGCGATCAACAAGCGCCGCGCCCGCGAAGGCCAGGAACCGCTCGACATCACCGCACTCGAGCTGACCGACCAGGCCACCTACGAGCTGTTCGCGCGCGGCGACACGGTCGCGGTGTTCCAGTTCGAATCGCGCGGCATGCGCGAGCTGCTCAAGCGCGCCAAGCCCGACACCTTCGAAGACATCATCGCGCTCGCCGCGTTGTTCCGTCCCGGCCCGCTGGGCTCGGGGATGGACAAGGACTGGGTCGACCGCAAACACGGCAACGCCGAGGTCACCTACCCGCACGACAGCCTGGAACCGGTGCTGGGGCCGACCTACGGCGTCATCGTCTACCAGGAACAGGTGATGCAGATCGCCCAGGTCCTGGCCGGCTATTCGCTGGGCGGCGCCGACATGCTGCGTCGCGCGATGGGCAAGAAAAAGCCCGAGGAAATGGCGAAGGAGCGCGCCAAGTTCGAGGCCGGCTGCGCCGAGCGCAACATCCCGGCCAAGCAGGCCAGCCCGATCTTCGACTTGATGGAGAAGTTCGCCGAGTACGGCTTCAACAAGTCGCACTCGGCCGCGTACGCGCTGGTCGCCTATCAGACCGGCTGGCTCAAGCGTCACTACCCCGCCGAATTCATGTCCGCGACCTGTTCGTCGGACATGGACAACACCGACAAGGTCGTCAACTTCCTCGACGAAGCGCGGGTCATGGGCCTGACCGTGCTGCCGCCGCACGTCAACGAATCGGACTACATGTTCGAGGCGATCGACGCCAATACGATCCGTTACGGCCTCGGCGCGGTGAAGGGCGTCGGCCGCGGCGTCTGCGAAGCGATCGTCGAGGCGCGCCGTGCCGGCCCCTTCGACGACCTGCTGGATTTCTGCAAGCGCGTCGACACCGGCAAGCTCAACCGCCGCGCGCTCGAAGCGCTGGCCCATGCCGGCGCGCTCGACGGCCTTGGCCGCAACCGCGCGACCTTGATGCTGCAGTTGCCGGAAGTGCTCAAGGCCACCGACCAACTGGCGAAGGAACGCGCCGCCGGCCAGGTTTCGCTGTTCGGCGGTTTCGAGGCGGCCGCACCGGCGCTGCACCTGGACCTGCCGCAGGCCGACGAATGGCCGCTCGCGCAGATCCTGCACGGCGAACGCGAAACCCTCGGCCATTACCTCAGCGGCCATCCCTTCGATCCGTACCGCGACGAGCTGCGCAGCCTGGTCGGCACCGACCTGGGCGAACTCGAAGGCATCTGGGAAAAACGCCCGGAAAGCGCGCGCAGCGGCTGGCGTCCGGAGCTTGAAGTCATCGTCGCCGGCCAGGTGGTCGGCTTGCGCAAGAAAGGCGACAGCCAGATGTTCGTGCAGATCGAGGACGGCCGCGGCCGCCTGGAGTGCGCGTTCTTCTCCGAAACCTACAGCGAGTTCGCCTCGATGCTCGCCCGCGACCGCCTGCTGGTGATCCAGGGCGGCTTGCGCGAGGACGCTTTCAGCGGCGGCTTCGCCTTGCGCGCGGCGCGTTGCTGGGACTACGCGCAGGTGTGTTCGCGCCACGCCCAGCGCCTGTCGATGCGGCTGGACCTGCGCGTGCCCGGCACCTGGCAGCGCGTCGACGCCCTGCTCGCCAAGCAGCGCCCCGGCCCGACCCCGATCCGCCTGGATCTGCTGCGCGACGGCGCCGCCGGCATGCTCGACCTCAACGGCACCCAGTCGGTGCGCGTGGATGCCGACCTGGTCGGCACCCTGCGCGCGCAGCCCGGCGTGAAGGCGGTCAAGCTGACCCTGTCGAAGCCCTGGGCTCAGAGCTAGGAGTGGGCGGGCAGAAGTGAGGAGGGTGCGCAAAGCCGCCGTTACTCGCCTCTCACTCCTCGCTTCTCGCCTCCGTCCTTTCCCATGCCTCTCGGTACGGCCCCCCGCCCTGGGCTAGACTGTGCCTCAACCCGGCCAACGGCCCGAGCATGAATCCGAATTACCTCGACTTCGAGCAGCCCATCGCCGACCTGGAAGCCAAGATCCAGGAACTGCGCCACGCCAGCAGCGGCCCGGCCGTCGACATCGACGCCGAAATCCACACCCTGCAGGACAAGCTGCGCCTGCGCACCGCGCAGATCTTCCGCGACCTGAGTTCGTGGCAGATCTCGCAGTTGGCCCGCCACCCGGCGCGTCCCTACACCCTCGATTACATCCGGGTGATGTGCGACGAGTTCCAGGAGCTGGCCGGCGACCGCGCTTTCGCCAACGACACCGCCATCGTCGGCGGCCTCGGCCGCATCGCCGGCCGCAGCGTGGTCATCATCGGCCACCAGAAAGGCCGCGACACCAAGAGCAAGATCAAGCGCAACTTCGGCATGCCGCGTCCGGAGGGCTATCGCAAGGCGCTGCGCCTGATGAAGCTGGCCGAGCGTTTCCATCTGCCGCTGCTGACCTTCATCGACACCGCCGGCGCCTGGCCCGGCATCGATGCCGAAGAGCGCGGCCAGTCCGAAGCGATCGCGCGCAACCTGCTGGAAATGGCCGAACTGAAGATCCCGGTGATCTGCACCGTGATCGGCGAAGGCGGCTCCGGCGGCGCGCTCGCGATCGGCGTGGGCGACCGCACCCTGATGCTCGAATACAGCACCTATTCGGTCATCACCCCGGAAGGCTGCGCCTCGATCCTGTGGAAGACCGCCGAGAAGGCCAAGGACGCGGCCGAACAGCTCGGCCTGACCGCCAAGCGCCTGTACGAGCTGGGCCTGATCGACAAGATCGTGCGCGAGCCGATCGGCGGCGCCCACCGCAATCCCAAGCAGATGGCCACGCGCCTGAAAGCCGTGCTGCTCAACGAGCTCGACGCGCTGGAACCGTTGCCGATCGAAGACCTGCTGCAGCGCCGTTACGAGCGCCTGCGCGGCTACGGCGCATACGAAGCCGCCTAAGGCCAGCGCACCCGGAGCCGCGGACATGGAAGTCCTGATCAAGTGGCTGCTCGGCGGCGCATTCGCCCTGGTCGCTGCGCTATGCCTGTTCCTGCAAGGCCTCTATTGGTACGGCGCGCGCGGTCTGCCCGGGCAACTGCCGGGCCCGAGCCAGCAATACCCTGACGCCACCCGAGCCCTGCTGTGGGATCAGTTGGGCGGCCGCGGCGAAATCTCGGTACGTAAATTCAATGCGATCACCTACCCGGTTACCGCTGCGTCGATCAGCGTGCGTTACCTGTTCAACCCGAGCGTGGAGTTACAAACCCCGGCCGATCTGCGCTTGCTTGAAATGGCCTCCTACTCCACGGATTACCTGATCGAACAGGTATCGAAACCGCCAACGGCGCCTGTCGTCCAGGACAGCGGCATCGGTTCTAACGCAGAAGCACTTCAACAGCGTTCATACGACCGGCATTTTCAAAGCCTCGCGTTGCCCATAAGACTCAGCCGCGAATGGCCGGCGACGCGCATGCTCGACATGGTGCTCGAACACGCCGATTACGGGCGCGGCACCACCGGCCTGGACGAAGCAGCGCAAGCCTATTTCGGCGCGCCGGCAGAACACCTAAGCAAGGCAGAGACCGTGGCGCTTTTGAGCCTCAATTTCTCCGAGGGCTATATCGACCCCTATTGCGATGCGTCCGACTTCCGCACGCATTTCGCCGCCGCCCTCGCCAAGTCCGATCTGGTTGCGATCGACGGCGATCCGATGCGGCAATTGAGTCGACTCAAGCCCATCGCCTGCAAGCCGGCGCATTGAAGCCGGCTTGCCCGAGCCGGAGCCGCGGATTTCAGCAACTCGGATCTCAAAAACGCGGGCCTCACCAAGCCCGTTGATACTGCTCCGGCACGTGCGTCGTCGTACCGAGTTCGCGTGCGGCGCGATGCGGGAAATACGGGTCGCGCAACAACTGCCTGGCGAGCAGCACGACATCGGCCTCGCCGTCGGCGACGATGCGTTCGGCCTGCGCCGCTTCGGTGATCAGGCCGACCGCACCGGTGGCGATGCCGGCTTCGCGGCGAATCCGCGCCGAGAACGGCACCTGATAGCCGGGCTCGTTCGGGATCCGCGCGTGCGGCACCAGCCCGCCGCTGGATACGTCGATCAGGTCGACGCCGAGGTCCTTGACGATGCGCGCCAGTTCGACGCTCTGTTCGATGTCCCAGCCGCCGTCGGCCCAGTCGGTCACGGAAATCCGCAGCCACAGTGGCAAGCGCTCGGGCCAGACCTCGCGCACCGCCGCCAGCACTTCGCGCAGCAAGCGCGTGCGGTTGTCGAAACTGCCGCCGTAACGGTCGTCGCGCCGGTTCGACAACGGCGACAGGAACTGATGCAGCAGATAACCGTGCGCGGCGTGGATCTCGACCAGTTGGAAACACGAATCCAGCGCACGCTGCGCCGCCGCGGCGAAATCGTCGACCACGGTGCGGATCTCGATCGGCTGCAGTTCGCGCGGCTCGGTCGAGTCGTCGCGGAACGGCAACGGCGATGGCGCCACCGGCGTCCATCCGCCGGCGTCGGCCGGCACCGCCTTGCCGCCGAGCCACGGCGCTTCGACGCTGGCCTTGCGCCCGGCATGGCTGAGCTGGGCGCCGACGACCGCCTCGCGCGAGCGCAGGAAACAGGTAATGCGGTGCCAGGCTTCGGCCTGCGAGGCGTTCCACAGGCCGGTGTCGGCGGCGGAAATGCGTCCTTCCGGCGACACTGCACAGGCCTCGGTCATGACCAGGCCGGCGCCGCCGACCGCTCGGCTGCCCAGATGAACCAGATGCCAGTTGTTCGGCAGCCCGTCGACGGCCGAGTACTGGCACATCGGCGACACGACGAGACGGTTGCGCAACTTCAGCGATCGTTGCGACAGCGGAGCGAAAAGCCGGGACACGGTGGTTTGCCTGCTATGAATGTGGAGAAACGACGTTAATCGCCTGCGCCGGCCGGCGCAGCATCATCGGTGGGTTGCTGCGTCCCGCCGCCATGGCACCATGCCGCGATGCCCCCGCCGACTGCCGACGCGATCACACAAGCCCTCGCCGCATTGCCGCCGACGCCGCTGTGCGTGGCTTACAGCGGCGGTCTCGATTCGAGCGTGCTGCTGCACGCTTTGGCCGCTTCGCCGCAGGCCCGGGCGCAGGGTGTGCGCGCCTGGCACGTGCATCACGGGCTGCATCCGCAGGCCGACGCCTGGGCCGCGCATTGCGCCGAAAACTGCGCCCGGCTCGGCCTGGAATTCAGCGTTTCGCGGGTATCGGTTGCCCTCGCCGGCGGCGATGGCCCGGAAGCCGCGGCCCGCCGCGCGCGCCACGCCGCCTTCGCGGCCGGCCTGGGCGAAGGCGAGACCCTGCTGCTCGCCCATCATCGCGACGACCAGGCCGAGACCGTGCTGCTGCGGCTGTTGCGCGGTTCGGGGCCGGACGGCCTGGCGGCGATGCGCGCCTGGCGCGATTGCGGGCGCGGCAGGCTATGGCGGCCCCTGCTGAATCTGCCGCGCGCAGCCTTGCAGGCGTATGCGTCGGCGCAGCGGTTGCAATGGATCGACGACCCCAGCAACGACGAACACGGCTACGACCGCAATTTCCTGCGCCATCGCGTGTTGCCGGTGTTGCGCGAACGCTGGCCGCAGGCCGATGCGGCCTTCGCCACCTCCGCCCGCTTGAACGCGCAAGCCGCCGAATTGCTCGACAGCGAGGATGCGATCGCCTTGGCCCAGGTGCGCAGCCTCGATCCGCAGGCGCTGTCGCGCTCGCGCCTGCGCGCGCTGCCCAGCGCGCGCCGCGCGCGCGTGCTGCGGCGTTGGGTCGCCACGCTCGGCTTGCCGCCGTTGCCGGCCGAAGGCGTGGCGCAGATCGAATCGCAGTTGCTCGACGCCCGGGCCGACGCCGAAGCCGAATTCGTCTGGCACGGTGCGGTCGTGCGCGCCTGGCGCGACCTGCTGCACGCCGAGCGCCAACGCCCGCCCCTGGCCGAGGATTGGAGTGTCGAATGGGACGGCCGCCATGCGCTGCCGCTGCCCGACGGCGGCGAGTGGCGCCTGCACGGCGCCGACCGCTTCCAGGCGCCCTGCCTCGCCCACGGCCGCCGCGGCGGCGAGCGCATCGCTCTGCCAGGGCGCAGCCATCGCCATGCGCTCAAGCAGGCGCTGCAGGATCTCGGGGTACCGCCGTGGGAGCGGCGCCGCCTGCCTTTGCTGTCGAGCGCCGACGGCGAATTGCTGGCGGCCGGCGACTTGCTGCTGTCGGCGCGCATGGACGCCTGGCTGCGCGAACGCGGGGCGCGCCTGCTCTGGACTTGAAGCGCGGAGCGGCGGCCTGAGCCGCCTGGCGCTCTTGAATCGCGGCCTGGCCGCTAAAGCGCTCTTTGATCGCGGCCTTAGCCGCTAAGGCGCTCATTGATCGCGGCCCGAGGCCGCTAAAGCGCTCTTGATCGCGGCCTGGGCCGCTTTAGCGCTGCCACCTGCGGCCCCTGGGCGCAGTCGCGCATGCGCCGCCGCATTGACCCTGCCCCTCCCCCGCCGCACACTTCTCACATGGCCCGTAAAACCCCTACCGAAGCCTCGCCCGTCGCCGATTTCGAACAGTCGCTCGACGCCCTCGAGCAACTCGTCGACAAGATGGAACACGGCGAGATGAGCCTGGAAGATTCGCTGGCCGCGTACGAACGCGGCGTCGGCCTGTACCGGCGCTGCCAGACCGCGCTGGAACAGGCGGAACTGCGCGTGCGCCTGCTGACCGACCCGCAGGACCCGGCCGGCGCCGAACCGTTCGCCCAAGCCAGTCACCCAGGCCACCCGGGCAACGACACCGATGCTTGACGGCAGCTTGCGCGATTGGCGCGCACGCGCCGACGCCGCGCTTGCGCGTGCGCTGCCTTCGCCCGACGACGAACCGCGCCTGCTGCACATGGCGATGCGGCATGCGGTGCTGCTCGGCGGCAAGCGCATGCGCCCGCTGCTGGTCCACGCCAGCGGCGCCCTGTTCGAGGTCGCGCCGTCGGTGCTCGATGCGCCGGCCACGGCGGTCGAACTGATCCACGCCTATTCGCTGGTGCACGACGACCTGCCGGCGATGGACGACGACGATCTGCGCCGCGGCCAGCCGACCGTGCACGTGGCCTTCGACGAAGCCACCGCGATTCTCGCCGGCGATGCGCTGCAATCCCTGGCCTTCGCCGTGCTCGCCGATACCGACAGCAACGACCGCATCCGCGTCGCGCTGCTGCGCACTCTCGCCGAAGCCGCCGGCGTCGCCGGCATGTGCGGCGGCCAGGCGCTCGACATCGACGCCACCGGCTCGGGCGTGCGCCTGGACGTGGCCGCATTGGAGCGCGTGCACGCACTCAAGACCGGCGCCCTGATCCGCGCCGCGGTGCGCATGGGCGCCTTGTGCGGCGACGCCGATCCGGCTTCGCTGGACGCGCTGGACCGCTATGCGCGCGCGCTCGGCCTGGCCTTCCAGGTGCGCGACGACATCCTCGATGTCGAAGGCGACAGCCAGACCCTCGGCAAGACCGCGGGCAAGGACGCCGCGCAGGACAAATCGACCTTCCCGGCGCTGATCGGGCTCGACGCTTCGCGCGCGCGCCTGGACGAACTCGCGCAGGCGATGAACGAAGCGCTGGAGCCGTTCGGCGAACGCGCCCACGCCCTGCGCGCGCTGGGACGGATGGCGATCGAACGCGATCGCTGACCCGCACTCCCGCTGCGGCCGCGGCCGCACCACAAAGCGCCATCGCGAACCTATCGCCCAAAACAAAGGCGGACCGAAGTCCGCCTTTGTCGTGCCGCGATGAAGCGCGCGATCAGTTGACCAGGCGCAGCGTCATCGGATAACGGTAGGACTCGCCCTTGTTCGCGGCCAGTGCGGCCATGATCGTCAGGACCAGCCAAGCCAGGCCGACGGCCAGCATCAGCAGGAAACCGATCAGCACGATGGTCAGGATCGCGCTGACGATGAAAGCGATCAACACGGTGATGTTGAAGTTCAGCGCTTCCTTGCCCTGTTCCGCCGCGAACGGCATGGTGTCCTTCTTGATCAACCAAACGACCAGCGGACCGAGGACGGAGCCGAAGGGAATAATCAAACCGACCAGCGTGCTCAGATGAGCCAGCATGCCCCAAGTCTTCTCGTCCTGACTGATATCGTTCATTACGCTTCCCCTACGTGATTGGATGGTGTCGATAGAAAAGTTCCGCGCCCACGGCTCGGCCCCCTAATGGTCATCATAAACCTTTCTTCGTCACAGTTAACCACGCCGATCCGCGCTATAGGCGCCGGCGAGGCAACGTCGGCGGGGACGATTTCCGGCCATCGCGCGAAGCCGCGAGCGCGAACCTCGACCCGCCGAGCGGGCACCGAACCCCGAACCCGGCCGTAGCCGCCGCTCAGCCCGCCCGCCAACCCGCCAGCGGCGAGATGCCGCGGCTGTCCGGAAATACGCGCTTTTCCAGCACGCCCTCGGCCAGCCCCAGGTGTTCGATGGCGATGCCCTTGAACAGGCTGCGCAGGTCGCTGGTCGCGCGCAGGTCGCGGCCTTCGTTGAGTTGCGCCGGCCCCAGGCCGGGCCAATCGCCGCCGATGCGGCCGCCGCGCACCGCGCCGCCGCACAACAGGGCCATGCCGCCGGTGCCGTGGTCGGTGCCGCCGGTGCCGTTGATCGCCGCGGTGCGGCCGAACTCGGTCACCACCGCCACCACCGTGCGTGGCCATGCCGCGCCGAAGCCTTCGCGCGCAGCGGCCAGGCCGCGGTCGAGTTCGGCCAGTTTGCGCGCCAACTGCGGCGCCTGATTGCGATGGCTGTCCCAACCGGTGTCTTCGACGAAACCGATCCGCGGCCCGCCGGCCGCGCTCATGCGTTCGGCGGCGACACGCATGGCCTCGGGCAGCGCGAACGCGCCCTTGCCTTCGCGGGCCAGCGCCGCCGAGCGGGTGGATTGCTCGAAGGTCTCGCTGAGCCGCGCATCGGCGGCGTACAGCGGCTGCAATTGCTGCAGCAGCAGCGGGTCGACGCCTTTCGGCAACGGCGGCCACCAATTGCTGGTGCGCTCGCTGCCGCGCAGCGCCAACGGCATCACCGCCGCGACCGCGAAACCGGCTTCGCTGGGCAGCGCCTGCACGCAGCGGCCGAGCCAACCGTCGCGCGCGCCGTTCGGCCGCGCGGTGCCGTTTTCCAGGCAGTCCTGGGCATCGAAATGCGAACGCGCGCGATACGGCGGCGCGATCGCGACGATCGGCAGCAGTTGCTTGTCGCGGTACATCGCCGCGGCCTGCTGCATCGCCGGATGCAGGCCGAACATCGCGTCGATGCGGATCGGGTCGGCCACCGCACCGGCGCCGCGCAAGGCGGCATACACCGGATCGGCGTAAGGCGGCAGCAAATGCAGGCCGTCGAGCCCGCCGCGCAACAACACCAACAGGAAACGCGTATCCGCATCGTCGCCGGCGGCGCGCGACGCGTTCGGGAACAGGGTCAGCAGTGCGCTCGCGCCGAATGCAGCCAACAGACCTCGGCGTTGCGAATCCATCTCAGATCCTCCATTGGAAAGCGGGGCTGGCGAACAACAGCGCATAGCCGTCCCTCAGGGAACCGGCGCGACGCAGGCCGATGGCGAAATCGCCGTCGACCGCGGCGTTGCCGAGCACCGATACCGCGCATTGGTAAGGCGCCGACGCCTTCGGGTCGATCCGCGCGGCGAGCATTTGCGCCGCCTGGATGCGTTTCCATAGACCGTCAGGGCTGCTCCAGTCGGCGGCGGTGTCGGGAAAGCCCGCCGGCGAACGCGGGGTGAACACCGGCTGGCCGAGGCTCGACAGCAGATTGATCAGCGCGCGCGCATCGTTGCCGACCGGCAACTCGCCGGCACGCAATGCCGAGACCACGAAATCGTTCGGCGTCTTGAACTTGCGCGCATTGTCCGCCCACGACTCCTGGCTTTCGACCAAGGCGCGGTACAGCGCGCGCAGATCGCCGTCGTGGCTCAGATAGGCCTGGGCCATGCGCTTGACCAGCGCCGGCGGCGGCTGGTCGGCGACGAAATGGCGCGCGAGCTTGAAACTCAGATGATGGGCGGTGGACGGATGCTTGGCCAGGTCGGCCAGGACCGCCCGCCCCTGCTCGACCCCGCCTTCGGCGTAACGGCGGCCGAGCACCCGACGTTCGCCGGGTTCGTGCGAGGCCTTGCGAAAGGTGAAGGCGTTGTCGGGAATGCGCTCGCCGGCGGCCTTGGCCTCGCGCGAATTGAAGGTGCTCCAGCCGGTGATCGCACGCGCCAGCTCGAGCACGTCGTCCTGGCGATAACCGCCGTCGACGCCGAGCGTATGCAGTTCGAGGATTTCGCGGGCCAGGTTCTCGTTGAGCCCGCGTCGTTCGCGACGCATCAGTTCGGCGCGCTGCGCCGCCGCCGAGTCGTTGCCGATCGAAATCGAATTATCGAGATAACGCAGCATCGCCGGATGGCTTTCGACCGCGAGCAGCATGTCCTCGAACCGGCCCAGCACGTGCGGACGGATCGCTTCGCGCTCCATCGCCGCGGCGTACAAGCGCGTATCGCCCTTGTCGATGGAGACCGCGAAGTGATTCGACCAGAACTGGGTCAGGCGCTCGACGAAGGGCCGGTCGGTGCGCGAGGCATGGCGATAACGCGCGGCGAATTCGTCGAGCTGGCGACGGCGCAGGTCGCGCCGCATCTGCTCGGCGCGTTCGCCGGCTTGGTCGACGTCGACGGCCTCGCCCGCAGGTTGAACCGGCGCCATCGCATCCGCAGCGCTCATCGAGGCACCGGGCTGCATATCGCCCATCGCCGCGGGCGGCGCGGTCTTGGCCCGGCCTGCGCGGGCGGCGCTGAGCTGTTCGTATTCGCGCGTCATCGTCACGGCGCTGCTCGGCAGGCCGTGAAATTCGTCGAGCGGGGGCGGCTCGCGCAGTTGCGCGAGCAGAATCTCGCGGCCGTCGCCGCTGCCTTCGAGTTCGCCCGGCTTGGCGCCGAGCCCGAAACGATTGGCGGCCGTCGCCTTGCTTGCACTCATGCGGCCTCCCAGGAGTGGAGTTCCAGGATGAACGCCCTGATGCCGCTTGCGTTGACAGGATCGGGCCGCTTTGGCGACGCGCTCCCGATTCCGCTAACCCGATCTCACTCTCGCGACCTCATGTTCATGAGTTCATTCGCGGGTCATTCTTCGACCGATTCGCCGGCGACGGTCATGCGGCCGACCAGGATCGAACCGGTGCGCACGTGCGAGCGGTAATCGACGTCGCTGCCGACCGCTTCGACCGCGGCGAACATCTTGCGCAGATTGCCGGCGATGGTGATGCCGTCGACCGGATACTGGATCTGGCCGTTCTCGACCCAGAAACCGGCGGCGCCGCGCGAGTAATCGCCGGTCACGGTGTTGACGCCCTGCCCCATCAATTCGGTGACCAGCAGGCCGCGCCCCATGTCGCGCAACATCGCAGGGAAATCGCCGGCATTCGCCGCGACCTGCAGGTTATGCACGCCGCCCGCGTTGGCCGTGGTCTGCAGGCCGAGCTTGCGCGCCGAATAGCTGCCGAGCACGTAGCGCTGCAGCACGCCGCCGCTGACGATGGCCGATTCGCGCGTGGCCACGCCTTCGGCGTCGAAGGACGTCGAACGCAGACCGCGATGCAGGAACGGCTGCTCCTCGATCTGGAACCAGGACGGGAACAACTGCGCGCCGACGCTGTCGAGCAGGAAGCTGGCCTGGCGGTACAAGGCGCCGCCGCTGATCGCGCTGAGCAGATGACCGACCAGCGAGCGCGCGCTTTCGGCCGCGAACAGCACCGGGTAGTCGCCGGTGGCGATCTGCCGCGGCGCGAGCCGGGCGATGGTGCGCTCGCCGGCCTTGCGGCCGACGCTGGCGGCCGATTCCAGGTCGTCGGCGGCCAACGCCGAGCTGTACCAGCCGTCGCGCTGCATGGCGTCGCCGCGGCCGGCGATCATCGCGCAGCCGAAGCTGTGCTGGGTGCTGCGCTCGCGACCGACGAAGCCGTGCGAGTTGGCGTACACACCGAGGCTGGCGCCGGTGCCCACCGAGGCGCCGTCGGAGTTCTCGATCCGCGCGTCGTAGTCGCGGCCCGCGCTTTCGCAGGCCAGGGCCAGCTCGACGGCGTGGTCGGCGTCGATCGCCCAGGGATGCCAGCTGTCGAAATCGCGCAGATCGCTCGCCATCAGGGCCGGATCGGCCAGGCCGGCGGCCTCGTCGTCCTCGGTGTATCGGGCGATCGCACAGGCCTGCTCGACCGTGGCTTCCAGGCTCTCGTCGCGCAGGTCGGCGGTGCTGGCGCTGCCCTTGCGCTGGCCGAAATAGACGGTGACGGCGATGCCGCGGTCGCGGGTGGCCTCGACCGTCTCGACCTCGCCCATGCGCACGTTCACGTTCAGCCCCGCCTCCTCCGAGCAGGAAACCTCGGCCTGGCTGGCGCCGCGGGCCTTGGCGGCCGCCAGCAGGCGCTGGGACAGGTCGGCGAGCAGGTCCAGGCGCGCCTCGGGATCGGCGAAAGTGTGGGCCGAAGCGGTCGGAATGAGGGCGACTGCGTTCAATGTCTTATCCTTGCGGTACGCGGCGCGTCGGCGGCGCGGGAATTCAGGTCAGTTTGACGGTACGAGAGGTGTTTTGCGATGCGCGGCAGAGACGAAGAAACCGGCGAGTTCCTCAGCCCCAGCCGGAGCCAGAACCGGCGCGAGGCGCTGGAGGTGCTGGCCCTGGGCGAGAAACTGGTGTCCTTGACCGAGGCCCAGCTGTCCAAGCTGCCGGTGCCCGAGTCCTTGCTGCCGCACATCCGCGATTGCAAGCGCATCACCGCCAACATCGCCCACAAGCGCCAGTTGGCGTTCCTGGCCAAGCAGATGCGGCGCGAGGACGACGAGGTGCTCGAAGCGATCCGCGATGCCCTCGACGAGGACGGCGAAGCGGCGCGGCGCGAGGTCGCGGCGATGCACCGCATCGAGAACTGGCGCGAACGCCTGCTCGCCGAAGGCGATACGGCGCTGGCCGCGTTGCTCGACGAATACCCGCAGGCCGATCGCCAGCGTCTGCGCCAACTCGCGCGCAACACGTTGGAAGAGCGCAAGCGCAACAAGCCGCCGCATTCGTTCCGCGAGCTGTATCGCGAACTGCGCGACGTGATCCTCGGCGCGGGCGCCGCGGCCGATGCGGCCGACGAAACCATCGACGACGGCCATCCCGACGACTGACGCTCGTCGCCGGCGATGAAGCCCGCCGCCCGAGCCATCCGGCTCGGACTCTCGTCGCGCACTGCGATCCGGCGCTCCGCGTCGCCTTCTCCTGCCTGCGGGAGAAGGCAACGATGGCTTGCCGCCGCGATCACGCGCTGGTGCCACCCACGGTCAGGCCTTCGATCAACAGCGAAGGCTGGCCGACGCCGACCGGCACGCTCTGCCCGTCCTTGCCGCACACGCCGACGCCTTCGTCGAGCGCGAGATCGTGGCCGATCATGCGCACCTTCTGCATCGTCTCCGGGCCGTTGCCGATCAGGGTCGCGCCCTTGACCGGCGCGGTGACCTTGCCGTCTTCGATCAGATAGGCCTCGGTCGCAGAGAACACGTACTTGCCGCTGGTGATGTCGACCTGGCCGCCGCCGAAGTTGACCGCGTACAGGCCCTTCTTGACCGAGCGGATCATCTCTTCGGGATCGTGCTGGCCGGCCAGCATGTAGGTGTTGGTCATGCGCGGCATCGGCAGATGGGCGAAGGACTCGCGGCGGCCGTTGCCGGTCGGCGCCATGCCCATCAAGCGCGCATTGAGGGTGTCCTGCATGTAGCCGACCAGGACGCCGTCTTCGATCAAGGTGGTGCAGTTGGTCGGCGTGCCTTCGTCGTCGATGTTGAGCGAACCGCGGCGGCCGTCGAGGGTGCCGTCGTCGACGATGGTCACGCCCGGCGAGGCCACGCGCTGGCCCATGCGGCCGGCATAGGTCGAGGTGCCCTTGCGGTTGAAATCGCCTTCCAGGCCGTGGCCCACCGCTTCGTGCAGCAGCACGCCGGGCCAGCCCGGGCCGAGCACGACCGGCATGATGCCGGCCGGCGCATCGATCGCCTCCAGGTTCACCAGCGCCTGGCGCAGCGCTTCGCGCGCGAGCCGGTCGGGCTTGTCGCCACCGAGCAGCTCGGCGTAGCTGTAGCGGCCGCCGCCGCCGGCATAACCGCTTTCGCGGCGGCCGTTGTGTTCGACGATGATCTGCACGTTCAGCCGCACCAGCGGGCGCACGTCGGCGGCTAGCACACCGTCGCTGCGCGCCACCAGGATCGTGTCGATGCCGCCGCTGAGGCTGACGATGACCTGCTTGACCCTCGGGTCGGCCGCGCGCAGCAGCTTGTCGATACGGCGCAGCGCCTCGACCTTGGTTTCGTTGCCGATCGAGTCGATCGGATCTTCGCTCGGGTACAGCGAACGCCCGCCGCCGCGCACCAGCGTCTTCGCCGATTGCGCATGACCGTCGCGGGCGATCGCGCGCGCCGACCTCGATGCCGCCAGCAAGGCCTCGCTGTTGATCTCGTCGGAATAGGCGAAGCCGGTCTTCTCGCCGCTGATCGCGCGCACGCCGACGCCCTGCTCGATCGAATGCGAACCGTCCTTGACGATGCCGTCCTCGACGCTCCAGCTCTCGCGGCGCGAATGCTGGAAATACAGGTCGCCGAAGTCGATGCCCGGCCCGAGCAAGGTGCCGAAGCTGCGCTCCAGGCCGCCGGCATCGAGCCCGGCGGGCAACAAGAGGCGGTTTTCGGCGATCTGCAGGGGAAGGGTCATATCGGAACCATGGGGACGTGGAAGGGTCATCTTAGGCGGCGCGGCGGCGGTTTGGCGCGGTCCGCGGCCACCCGGACGAGTGTGGACGGCTGCGGCGCGGGAAACCGTGTCGCAACCGCGTTGTCGAAACCGAAATGGTGGCGCCGGCCGGCGCAATCAACCGCCGCAAGCGGCCGCGGCCGGGGCTCGGCCGGTTTGGGCCGGACCGATTCGCCCGCCATGGCCGTGCCGGCGCCGTGGGCCGCAGCCGAACCGAAGCCTGGCGTGCGGGCTGAATCGCCGTTCAGCCCGGCGGTGGCGCGACTGGCGGCGCCACCGGCGGCGTCAAACGCGTCTGCTCGCGCGTCACCACCTCGACCTTCGGCTCTTTCCACGGCCCGGTGACCCGGTAGGTCTTCGAGGCGAGGCTGCCGAGCGGTTTCTGCAGCACCGCGTTCGCTGCCGCGCCGATCGCTGCACCGACCGGCCCGGCCGCGAGCGCGCCGACCGCGGTCAGCAGATTGGCCGCCTTGGGCCGCACTTCGATGGTCTGGTCGTAGCGCTGCGCACGCAGATCGGCCGCGCCGCGGATGGCGATCGCCGCGGCCGGACCGTCGATCACCAGGTTGTCGCTGCGCGCGGTGCCGTTGCCGAAGCGCACGGTGCCGTCGATGCGATCGAAGGCGAAGCCTTTCGAGAACAGGTCGCGGAAATCGAGGGTCAGGCGACGCGGCAACTGGGCGATGCTGAGCAGGCCGAGCACGCGGCCGGCGCCGGGCTCGACCTCGATCAGGCGGCCGTTGCGCGCCTCCAGGCTCAGGCTGCCTTCGAGCGAACCCAGTGCGAACGCCGCCGGGCTGCCCGGCCAACCCGCATCGAGCTTGGCCTTGGCCTTGCCGCCGCCGATCTGGCCGGCGAAACCGAAACCGCCGAGCAGCGCGCCGACATCGCCGCTGTCGAGGGCGACGTTCAAATGGGTGCGTGCCGCCGCGCCGCGGCCGGTCCAGTCGCCGCTGATGTCGAGCGACTGTTTGTCGGCGCGCGTGCTCAGTTGTTCGATGCGCAGGCCGGCCGGCGTCGGCCGCGTGCGTATCATCGCCTTGCCGAGCGCGGCGTCGCCGACCCGCAGTTCGGTGATGTCGAGCGCGAGCGCGGGGATCTTCGCCGGATCGATGGCATTGGCGCCGCCCGGCGCCGCGTTCGCGGCCGCGCCTGCCGGCGCGCTGCCGGCCGTGGCGGCCGCGTTACTCGCGTTGGTTGCGGCCGCATTCGCGGGCGTGGACGTCGATGGCGACGCGGTCGGCGTGCGCCAGTGCACGCGGGCGAAACGTCCGGCGATGGTGCCGCCCTCGCCGCCCGGAATCAGCAGCGCGCCTTCGAGCGCCGCGCCCTCGGCGCGCACCGCAGTCGCGCCGCGCGGCGCCGGCGCGACGATCACGCGCGTGTTGGGGAAACTGCCGCCGAGCAATTGCAGATGCTGCGCGGTGACGTCGATGCGCTGCAGCGCAAGGCCGTCGCCGCTGCCGCCGCCGTGCGCGATCGCGATCCAATCGATCGCCTCGAGCGTCGCGGCGCGGCCGGTGGCGATCAGGCCGCTGGCCGGCGGCGCTTCGTCGACGCGGTTCGCGCCGAGCACGACGCGCACGCCGGTCTTGCCGGCGGCGCTGCGCGCGCGCAAGGCCAGGACATTGCCCAGGCCGACGCGCACATCGCCGCTGCCGAGCGGCAATGGGGTTTCGATGGTCGCCGGCAGGTTCGCCGCGGCGGCCTTGTCGAGCGGCGGCGGCAAGGTCAGCGCGGTACCGACCAAATTCGATTGCAGACGCAACAGGGTCGGCGTCGGCGCGGACACGCCGGGCCTCGGCGTCGTGCCGGCGGCATGAGCGGCATGAGCAGCCCTTGGAATCGAAATCCCGACCGTCCACAGCGAACGCCCGTCGAGATAGGACTTCAACCAGGCCAACTCGTCCGGACCGCGCCCGATCAACTCGTCGGCGCCGGACACGACATCGAGCCCGGCCTCGAACACATTGCCGCGGTCGCGCACGAATTCGTCGCCGGCACGCAAGGACAGCTTGCCCGGCGCGCCTTCGTGCATCACCGCCAGATCCTCGGCGCGGAAACCGCCGCGGCCGTACTCGGCATGGCCGCGCACTTGTTCGAAGGCGATCTTCCAGCGCGGATCGGCGAGCTTGGCGTTGTCCAGGTCGACCGTGCCGGCGATGCGGGTGATGCTGTTCGGCTGCAAGGGCATCTGCATCTCGAACCCGACCCGCGCCGGGCCGCTGGCGCGCAGATTGTCGAGCGTGTCGGCGTGGTCCTTGCGCAGCGGGCTCTGCTTGAGCAGCGCCTGCAACTGCGCCGCATCCGCCGCGGCTTCGGCCTGCACGCGCAGATGGCCGTCCTTGTAGTGATCGATACCGGCGCCGACCTTGCGCACGCCGACACCGGCGATGCGGCCGCTGCCTTCGACGCTGAAGCCGTCGGCGACGAAACGCACTTCGGCGTCCAGGCCTTCGACCGCCGGCCATTCCGGCTGGAACTTCACCACCGCATCGTCGAGACGGGCGCTGGCTTCGAACAGGCCGTTATTGCGATTGAACGGCCAATCGTCGAGGTCGCCGGAGATCACCGCGCGCGCATCGTTCAGGCGCCCGCCCACCAGGGCAGTGTCGAGCCAGTTCACCAACTTGGCCGACATGCGGTTGCGGATCCAGAAGCCCTTGGCGACCGGCACCTGGGTCGGGTCGATGTCGGCGGCGATATCGATCCACGGCCGCGTGCCGTCGCCCTGCCACCACAGACCGCCGCGCGCGCTGAGGCCGAAATCGTCGCCGCGCACGCGCAACGCGGTGGTGCCCAGGCGCCAGCCCGCGCCTTCGCGCCAGCCGCCGACGCGGCCCTGCAGCTTGACCGTATGCGGCACGCCGAAACCGCGCGGCCAGTCGAAGCGCATCGGCGAGTTTTCGTCGAGGTCGAGGGTGAAGCCGTCGGCATCGCCCTCGAAACGGCCGGCCAGGCCCTGCAGGCCCGGCGCATCGCCGACCGCGTCGAAGCCGAGCGCTTCGATGCTCGCGCTCGCGAACATCGGGCCGCCGCGGCGGCCGTTGAGCGCGATATTACGCAGCGACGCCCGCGGTTTGGCGGTTTCGAACCAGTTGCGCAAGCGTTCCGGCAAGGCGTCGCTGAGCGCGGCCACCGCGATCAACGGGCCGGCATCGATGCGTTCGGCGCGCAGCGCGTAGTGCTCGCCGCCGGCGACGGCGAGGCCGTCGAGGGTTTGCACCTCCTCGCCGCTGCCGATGCGCAGCTTGGAGGCATCGAAACGCCAACCGTGATCGGTCAGGCGCCAATGCGACAAAGTTTCGACGTGTTCGAAATCGACGCGTGCCGCGGCCGCGGCCGCAGCCGCGTTCGTCCCCGGCTGTGCACGCTCGGCGCGCAGACCGACGCGGTCGAGCGCGGCCGACAGCGTCACCGAAGCGACGCGATGGTCGCGCAGTTCCGCCCAGGCCTCGGCCCGGCCCTGGCCCGACTCGACCCGGATGCCGGCGAGCTTGAGCAAGGGCGACCAGCCGGTCAGGTCGGCGCGGGTGGCGCCGGCATAGGCGCGGCCGTCGCCGCGCTCGCGATCGAAGTCCACCACCGCATCGAGCGGCGTCGACGGCGCACCGGCCACGCCGACCGTAGGCCAGGCGCGTACGCCGGCGCGCACGCGCTTGCCGTCGACGCGCAGACGCAGGTCGATCTTCGGCACCCGCGCATCGATGCCGAGCGAAGGCGCGATCACCGCAAGCCGGCCATCGATGACCTGCAGTTCGCCCAGGCCTTCGAGCGCCGACAGCGGATCGCGCTGGCGCGTGTCCTGCTGGCCGGGCAGACCGCGCACCTTCCAACGGCCGTCGTCGCTGCGCTCCAGGGTCAGGTCGAGGCCCTTGAGGCGCAGTTCCGAGAACGACTGCCCGGGCAGCAGCCCGGCGTACACCGAGACCAGCATTTCGGCATCGCCGATGGTGAAGGCCTGGCTGCCCTCGCCGATGCGTAGCCCATCCAGGCGCAGCAAGGGCCCGCGCCGCGTCCACTGCGTCTCGACCTTGTCGAACGCCACCGGCCGCCCGGCGCGCTGGCTCAACCAGGCCGCGACGCGGTCCGGATGGCTTTCAGCCAAAGGCAGGACCTGGCTCGCCGCACCCAGCAGCACCGCCACCAGCACGAGCACGATCGCGACGCCATAGAAGGCGCCACGACGGGCCATGCGCAAGCGGCGGCGCAGCGGGGTAGGCATCAGGCCCGCGCTCCGCGCGCGCCCGACGGGAATCGGGAATGGGGAGTCGGGAATCGGAAGAACAAAGGCACGGTCAGTCTGCGTTGCGGGCAAGACTTCGCAGAATCGCTCTCACGATTCCCGATTCCCCATTCCCCATTCCCGGCTTCAGAGCAGAACCACATCGAACTGCTCCTGCGCGTACTGGTCCTCGGCCTGGAAGCGGATCGACTTGCCGAGGAATTCCTCCAGCTCCGCCACCGCCGCCGATTCTTCGTCGGTGATCCGCGCGACCACCTTCGGCGAGGCGATCACCAGCAAACGCGCGGCGTCGAACTGGCGCACCTGGCGGACGATCTCGCGGAAGATCTCGTAGGTCACCGTTTCCGGCGTCTTCAGGGTGCCGCGGCCGCCGCATTCGTGGCAGGCCTCGCTGAGCTGGCGCTCCAGGCTCTCGGTGGTGCGCTTGCGCGTCATCTCCACCAGGCCCAGCGGCGAGAATTCGTAGACCGTGGTCTTGGCGTGATCTCGGGTCAGCGCCTTTTCCAGCTGGCGCAGCACCTGGCGGCGATGCTCCAGGTCGGTCATGTCGATGAAGTCGATGATGATGATGCCGCCCAGGTTGCGCAGCCGCAGTTGCCGGGCGACCGACTGCGCCGCCTCGAGATTGGTCCGGTAAACGGTCTCCTCGAGATTGCGTTGACCCAGGAAGGAACCGGTGTTGACGTCGATCGTCGTCATCGCCTCGGTCTGGTCGATGACCAGATAGCCGCCGGACTTCAGCGGCACTTCCTTGTCGAGCGCGCGCTGGATCTCGTCCTCGACCCCGTACAGGTCGAAGATCGGCCGCGCGCCGGTGTAGTGCTCGATCTTCTCGGCCAGCCCCGGCATGTACTGCGCGGCGAAGCTGCGCAGGCGCTCGCAGGTCTCGCGCGAGTCGACCTTGACCTTCTCGACGTCGCGGCGGATCAGGTCGCGCACCGCGCGCAGCGGCAGGCTCAGGTCTTCGTAGACGCGTTCGCCGACTTTCGAGCTCTGCGATTTCTCGGCGATCAGGGCCCAGGCCCGGCTCAGATAGCCGATGTCCTCGGCCAGGGCTTCCTCGGGCTGGCTCTCGGCGTTGGTACGCACGATGTAGCCGTGGTTGTCGCCGGCCGGGGCCAGGGTCGTGACCAGCGACTTCAGCCGCGCTCGCTCGCCCTCGTCCTCGATCCGCGCCGACACCCCGACCACGCGCGTGCGCGGCAGCAGCACCAGATAACGCGAGGGAATGCTGAGCTGGGTGGTCAGGCGCGCGCCCTTGCTGCCGATCGGGTCCTTGACCACCTGGACGATGATTTCCTGGCCTTCGCGCAGCAACTCGGCGATCGGCCGGGTCGGCGTCGGCGGCAGCGGCGCTTCGTCGCCCTCGCCTTCGCCGACCGGGTTGTGCTTGACGATGTCGGCCGCGTGCAGGAACGCCGCGCGCTCCAGGCCGATCTCGACGAACGCCGCCTGCATGCCCGGCATCACCCGCTGGACCTTGCCCTTGTAGATGTTGCCGACCACGCCGCGGCGCCAGCCGCGCTCGATGTGCAGCTCCTGCAGCATGCCGTTCTCGACGACGGCGACGCGGGTTTCGCGCGGAGTGACGTTGACCAGGATTTCTTCAGTCATGAGGCGGGGTGAGTCCCAAGTCAGGCGATCGTCGGATGGAAAGAACGCGGTGCGGCGCGGTCGAACGTAAGCGCGGCGGCCTAGCCGCCGACGCCGAACTCCCGCAGCAGCCGCGCCGTCTCGTGCAGCGGCAACCCCATCACCCCCGAATAACTGCCGGCCAGATGCCGCACGAAGACTTCGGCGCCGCCCTGGATCGCATAGGCGCCGGCCTTGCCCTCGGGCTCGCCGCTGGCGACATAACGCGCGATCGTGGCCTCGTCGAGCTCGGCGAAGCTGACCTGCGAGACCGACAGCGCCTGCGCCTCGCGCGAGCGCGAGACCAGCGACACCGCCGAAATCACCTGGTGGGTACGCCCCGACAGCTTGCGCAGCATGGCCGCGGCATCGTCGGCGTCGCGCGGCTTGCCGAACACCTCGTCGTCGAGCACGACCTCGGTATCGGACCCCAGCACCAGCGCGGTCGGATTGCCCAGCACCTGCAACAGGCCGGCGCCGGCTTTCTCGCGGGCGACCCGGCGGACGTACTCCAGCGCCGGTTCGTTGGGCTGGCGGTGTTCGGGCACATCGAGATCGAGTACGCCGAATTCCAGGCCGAGGCGGGTCAGCAATTCGCGTCGCCGCGGCGACTTGGAGGCAAGATAGAGCATACGGAAAGCATAACCCGCGCTGACTGAGCGCCAGCCGACGACGAGCCGCGCAAACCCCGTAACGAATCACGGTTCGTTCACCAGTTCAGCAAGACCCTACCCCTCGTCCTTCAAGGAGCACCACATGACCCGGTCGTCGCCACAGTCTTTCGCCCGCCTTTCGTTGCGCCCGCTGGCGCTCGCCGCTTTCCTCGCCTTCGGAGCCGCAACCGCCATGACCGCCCAAGCCCAGACCGCGCCCGCCTACGTCGCCAGCGACGGCACCCTGCTGTCGGTGTCGGCCCAGGCCGAGGCGCGCCGCACGCCGAACATCGCCACCTTGTCGACCGGCGTGGTCACCCAGGCCGCCGACGCCAATGCCGCGATGCGCGCCAACGCCGAGCAAATGAGCAAGGTCGTGGCCGCGATCAAGGCCGCCGGCATCGCCGACCGCGACGTCCAGACCGGCGGCATCAACCTCAACCCGCAGTACCGCTACGCCGAGAACCAGCCGCCGGTCATCACCGGCTACCAGGCCAACAACAACGTCAACATCGTCGTGCGCGACTTGTCCAAGCTCGGCAAGATCCTCGACGCCCTGGTCGCCACGGGCGCCAACCAGATCAACGGCCCCAGCTTCGACATCGACGACAAGGAAAAGGACGTCGCCTACGACGAAGCCCGCCGCAGCGCCATCGAGAAGGCCCAGGCCCGCGCCGAGATGTACGCCAAGACCCTGGGCATGAAGGTCCGCCGCATCGTCAGCGTCAGCGAAGGCGCGCGCTTCGGACCGCCGATGCCGATGCCGATGATGGCCATGGGCCGGATGGAAAAGGCGTCGGCCGACACGCCGATCGCGCCGGGCGAGAACGCCTTGTCGATGACCCTCGACGTCGTCTTCGAGTTGGGCAAGTAAGCATGGCCGGCCCGACCAAGACCACGCCGCCGGCGCCGGATCCGAAGCCGGGCCGCACCCCCGGCTACCCGGAACCGCAGCCGCGCAATCCCGACGACGCGCGCCAGCCGCACCCGCGCAAGCCGCCGAACCCCGACGAGGGCGGGCTGCAGCGCGAACCCGAGAGCGGCCCGGACCCGACCGACCGCTGAGCCTTGCTCATTGAGCCGTAGACACCAGGATGGCCCGCGCAAGCGGGCCTTCCTGTTTCTTGCGCGCGGCGGCACCGACCAATGCAGGCCGGCAAGTGGCCAAGCGCATGCCCGCCACGCGACGTTGCCGTCCATTCAGCATCCGCCGTTCGCGGGCGGGCCGCAGGCCGGCGCGGCGAACGCTGCGCCGAAGCGAAAAAACCCGGCGATTTTTCAAACGCCGCCCTCGTCTGCGGGCGTCGCCGGTGGCCGTCGAGCGCGCCGCAGGCCGACCAAAGTCGCAAACGAGAAGCGCTTGCATCCGCAAATCGGCCGGCGCATTTTTGTGACGCGGCACCACTGTTCTTGCTCAACCCCGCCGGCGGTATCCGAACGTTGTCAGTGATGTCAGACAAGCCAAGGAGGTAGCTCATGGTTCGCGCGATTCCCTCTCACTCCCACACGCCATTGGACGGCACCCGCATCGCCGCCAACGCCGGCGCCATCGCCTTCAACGCGGCGATGCTGATGTTGATGCTGGTCCCGCTGAGCGCGCCGCGTTTGCTGGTGTCGCCCGAAGAACCGGTAATCCCGGAATTCATTCCCAGGCCTACCCAGCTCGTCGAACCGCCGCCGCCGAAACTGGTCGAGGTCGTCCGGAGGCCGCAGCAACAGCAACCCATCGTCCAGCCGCAGGTCCAGCCGGTCGAAGCCCCGCCGGTCGTGGTCGACAACCCCGAGCCGCAACCGATCGATTTCGCTGGCGCCGAGACCGTCACCCGGGCCACGCCGCAGATCGACCTGGGTCCGCAGACCCTGACCGGCGCAGTCCTGCAGAGCCTGAAGAACCCGCCGCCGAGCTATCCGCCGCAGGCGGTGCGCGAGGGCCTGACCGGCGTGGTCGAGCTGGAGATCCTGGTCGGCATCGACGGCAAGCCGATCGACGTCAGCATCGTGCGCAGCAGCGGCCATCGCCTGCTCGACCAGGCCGCGCGCAAGGTCGTGCTGAACCGCTGGACCTTCCAGCCGGCGATGAGCAACGGCCAACCGGTGCAGGCGCGCGGCCGCGTGCCGATCGAGTTCAAGCTGGATCAATAATTCCCGAACGACGCATCGAACCGAAGCCCGGGCTCATCGCCCGGGCTTTTTTTGCGCGCAAACTTTGTTGCGCGAGCCGTCGGTTGATCCGGGGCCAAGCGCGCGCCCTCGATGCAAATCGATCCGGCCGCAACGGCCCGCGATCGAACCCGCCGCTCAGGCGCGGTGATAAGGATGGTTCGCCAACAGCGCGGCGGCCCGGTACAACTGCTCGGCGGCGACCAGCCGCACCAGCATATGCGGCAAGGTCAGCGGGCCCAGCGACCATTGTTCGTCGGCGCGCGCCAGCACCTCGGGCGCATGCCCTTCCGGGCCGCCGATCAGGAACGCCAGGTCGCGGCCCTGGCCGCGCCAATGCTCCAGCCGCTGCGCGAGTTGCTCCGAGGTCCACAGGCGCCCGCGCCCTTCCAATGCGACCACACAGGCGTTCTTCGGCAGCGCGGCGATCACCCGCGCGCCTTCGTCCTGGGTCGCGCGCACGGCGTCGCGGCCCTTGCCGCGCAGACCCGGCTCGATCTCGACCAAGTCCAGCGGCAACCAATGCGAAAGACGTTTCTGGTACTCGCCGAATCCTTCCGCGACCCAGCGCGGCGCTCGCTCGCCGACGGCGATCAGTCTGCTTTTCATGCGCGCATGGTAGCCAAGCGTGCGCGGTCCCGCCGGCCTCGGCGCGGCATTGTCATATTCCGGTTACCGCACCGGGCTAGCGTGCAGGGTTCCCCCGCCCCACCCCAGCCCCGCAGGAGTTTCCACGATGGATGCTTTCGATCCCTCCCGCCGCCAGGTCATCAAGAGCAGCGCCGCCGCCATGGCGATCGGCGCGATGGGCAGTCTGAGCGCGCTGTACACGCGTCAGGCCGCCGCCGCGACCGACCCGACCCGGCTTTCCCCCGTCCCGAGCCGCTACGGCGCGCTGGCGCCGGTCGCCGACCTCAGCACCGGCCTGCCCCTGCTGCAGTTGCCGCGCGGCTTCAGCTATCGCTCGTTCGCCTGGAGCGGCGACCGCATGGACGATGGCCAGGTCTGTCCGGACCGTCACGACGGCATGGCCGTGGTCGCCACGCATCGCGGCGCCCAGCATCCGCACGGCCGCGGCCACGGCCGCAGCGAACTGATCCTGATCCGCAACCACGAACGCGGCGCCGGCAGCACCCCGATCCGCGCGCCCGGCATGTACGACACCGGCACCGTCAGCGGCGGCCAGCCCGGCGGCGGCACCACCACCCTGCGTTATCGCTCCGGCGAAGGCCGCCACGGCGACGAATGGCGCGGCGTGGAACCGAGCCTCGGCGGCACCCTGGTCAATTGCGCCGGCGGCCCGACCCCGTGGGGCACCTGGCTGAGCTGCGAGGAAATCAAGAGCAACGCGGTCTCCAGCACCGGCCACAAGCACGGCTACGTGTTCGAGGTCGACCCGCGCAGCGAACGCACCAGCGGACGCCCGATCGTCGAGATGGGCCGCTTCAGCCACGAGGCGGTGGCGATCGATCCGCGCACCGGCATCGTCTATCTGACCGAAGACGACCGCAACAAGTCCGGCTTCTATCGCTTCATTCCGAACCGCCGCGCCGGCTGCCACGGCTCGCTCGAACACGGCGGCCGCCTGCAGGCCGCGCGCGTGCGCGGCAAGCCCAACGCCGACCTCACCGCGGTCGCCATCGGCGCCGAATACCAACTCGAATGGGTCGACATCCCGGATCCGGATCTGGACTCGATCGCCGCGCCGAACGGTTTCCCCGACATCGGCGCCGGCGACACCCTCAGCGGACCGTTCGCCCAGGCCTGGAGCGAAGGCGGCCTGCGCATGAGCCGCGGCGAAGGCATCTGGTACAGCTACGGCAAGTTGTTCATCGTCGACACCAGCAACGGCACCGACGCCAAGGGCCGCAAGGGCCGCGGCAACGGCGCGGTGTGGGTGCTCGACCTGTTCACCCAGCGCATGCGCGCGCTGTTCGTCAGCAGCCACCAGCTCGCCGCGCACAACCCCGACAACATCACCGTCAACGCGCGCGGCGGCGTGGTGCTGTGCGAAGACCCGGATGCGGCGCCGGCCGGCAGCCCCGACGAGTACGGCCCGGGCACGCGCCTGGTCGGCCTGACCCGCGGCGGCGAATCGTTCTATCTGTGCAAGAACAACGCCGAGCTGACCTCGACCCAGATCGCCAACGCCGGCAAGCACGTCGCCGAAGGCGATTACCGCGACAGCGAATTCTGCGGCGCCTGCTGGGACCCGGCCGCGCGCACCTTGTTCGTCAACATGCAGTCGCCGGGCATCACCTTCGCGATCACCGGCCCCTGGGAACGCGGTCCCTTGTGATCGCGGGCTAACCCAGCCCTGCGCGCATCGCGGCGCCGTGCACCGGCGTCGCGATGCGCGGCCCGGCGACAGCGGATCCGGTCGGCCGCAGACCCGGCCGCAAATAAAGAAGGCCCGGCAATGCCGGGCCTTCGAGTTTCCGCAGCGCCGAGGATCAGCGCAGGTTTTCTTCGATCACCTTGATCTGCACGCGCTTGCGCAGCGCCGTGGTCAGTTCGCGGCTTTCTTCGTAACCGCCCATCTGCGAGATCTGCGTGCGCAGCATGTCGAGCTGGGCCGCCGGGATTTCCGACTTGCTGCCCGGCTTGACCTTGTTGACCGCGAACAGGACCACGCGGCCGTCGGCGAGCGCCGACTTGCCGGCGGCGACCTTGCCTTCGGCCGGCGCCTTGAGGGCGAAGATCGCTTCGCTGACTTCCGGCGTCGGCAGCGGCATGCCGCGGGCGACGTCCGGGATCGTTTCCGGGGCCGTCAGCTGCTTGGAGGCGGCCACCGCGGCGATCGCTTCGCCGCCGTTGATGCGCGCGACCAGCGCATCGGCTTCCTTCTGCGCGGCCTTGATGCCGCGATCGGTGCGCACCGCGGCGATCACCTTGTCGCGGACCTGGGCCAGCGGCAGCGCGCGTTCCGGCGTATGCGAGACGACGCGGATCAGCACGCTGTGCTCCTGGCCGATCTCGATCGGATCGCTGACCGTGTTGTCCTGCAGGCGCGCATCCGAGAACGCGGCGCGGATCACCGCCGGGTGGGCGCCGATGCCCTGGCCGTTGGCCGCGGCATCGCGGGTGACCGGGCCGACCTTCTGCACCGGCAGGTTCATCGCCTTGGCCGGACCGTCGAGCGAGGTCGGGTTCTTGTAGACCAGGTCGACCAGCTTGGCCGAGAAGTCGTTGAAATTGCGCTCGCGGCTGGTTTCGGTCTCTTCGCGCAGCAGCGCGTCGCGGACCAGCGCGAACGGCTGTTGCTCGCCGCTCTTGACCTCGCGCACCACGATCACGTGCCAGCCGCTGTCGTCCTTCACCGGCGCACTGATCTCGCCGACCTTGAGCTTGAACGCGGCGTCTTCGAACGCGCCCGGGATGTCGCCCTTGCTGACCCAGCCCAGCTCGCCGCCGGCGGCCTTGGAGCCGAGGTCGTCGCTGTTGCCGCGGGCGAGCGCGGCGAAATCGGCGCCGGCGGCCTTGGCCTGGGTCGCGAGCTGCGCGGCCTTCTGCTCGGCGGCCTTCTGCGCCGCGGCATCGGCGCCGGAGGCGACGTTGACCTGGATGTGCGAGATCAGGCGCTGTTCCTGGGCGATGAAGCGGCTCTTCTCGGCCTCGTAACGGTCCTGCAACGCCTTCTCGGTCGGCAGCGGCGGCGGCGGCAGGGTCGCGCCGTTGATCTCGACGTATTCGAGGTTGACGCTCTCGGGCGCGCGGAAATCCTTGGCGTGGCCGTCGTACCACTTCTGGATGTCGGCGGCGCTGACCTCGGCGGTGTCCGGGGTCGGCGGCGGCAGCATCACCAGGCTGACGTCGCGGCGTTCGCCCATGAGCTTGATCAGGCGGTCGGTTTCGGCGTGGGTAAGGAAGTTGCTCTGGCCGATACCGCCGGTCAGCAGGGTTTCCATGAGGCGGGCGCGCACGAACTGTTCGAACTCGGTCGGCGTCTGCGCCGGCTGGCGCATCTGCAGGCCGAGCACGTAGCGCTCCTGGTTGAACTTGCCGGTGCTGTCCTGGAATTCCGGGACCGCCTGGATGGTCTTGATGACCAGCGCATCGCTGACCGCCAGGCCGTCGACTTCGGCCGCGAGCTTGCGCACGCGCTCGTCGATCAGCGTTTCGAGTATCGCGCGCTTGCTCTCGGGCTTCTCGAACTCGCGCGCATCGAAGGCTTCGCCTTCGGCGGCGCGGCGGCGATCGCGTTCTTGCTGGAAGCGCGTATTGAATTCCTGCGCGTCGATCGACTCGTGCTTCCACAGCATCGAGGCCGGCCACCACGACGGCGCCGAACGCCACCACGACGGGGCCATGTCGATCCGCGCGACCGAGCTGTCGACGCGCTGCACGAGGTATTGCTCGATGCCGACGAAGGCGAAGGGAATGATCAGCAAGCCGAGGATCACGGTGGCGATCCAGCCCGAGGTCTTGTCGCGAAGTGTCTGCAGCATGTCCGAGTCGCGTTCAGTCGTAAGCCGGACAGTTTAGCGCGGTTCCGGCCCCCAGGCGGATGGGGCGACGACGGTCGCATTCCGGGCGGCCGCCCGGGGCCGGCGGACGGGCTGCGGACGGGTCGGGCCGGATGCTGCGGCGCGAAAAACGGCGGCTGCGCGAGCGATTCCGCTGCAGGCGGGCCTCGCTGCGGGCCGACCCGCTGCAGGACGACGGCGAATGCCGGCGGTGGCAGCGAGGCCGGCGGCTGGGCCGCGGCCGCAGGCTGCGCCCGAATCGCAGGCATAAAAAAAGGCGCCGTTTCCGGCGCCTTCGCAAAACTGGCGGAGTGGACGGGACTCGAACCCGCGACCTCCGGCGTGACAGGCCAGCATTCTAACCGACTGAACTACCACTCCGCGTTTTGAAACTTCCGCATCCGCCGCGCCGCGATCGCGTAAAAAACGAATGCTCTCACTTATATAAAACAAAGGCGCCGTTCCCGGCGCCTTTGGCAAAACTGGCGGAGTGGACGGGACTCGAACCCGCGACCTCCGGCGTGACAGGCCAGCATTCTAACCGACTGAACTACCACTCCGCGTTTTGAACTCTTTCAACCGAATCCTGACTCGTGTGTCTTGCCTGACTTCATCTTTCGGATGACGCCTTGGCAGAAAGACCAGCGAGACTGGTGGGTGCTGAGGGTTTCGAACCCCCGACCCTCTCCGTGTAAAGGAGACGCTCTACCGCTGAGCTAAGCACCCGAGTGCATCGGATTCTGCTTGGCGATGCCCCAGGCACCGCCGGCGAGCTGCTTAGTTTACAGCATCCTTCAGCGCCTTGCCAGCCTTGAAGGAAGGATTCTTCGACGCTGCGATCTTGATCGTTTCGCCGGTCTTCGGATTGCGACCCTGGCGGGCGGCGCGCGCGCGCACCTGGAAGGTACCGAAGCCTACGAGCGTAACAGTGTCGCCCTTCTTGAGCGCCTTGGTGACGACGTCGATCAATGCATCGACGGCGGCGGTAGCGTCGGTCTTCGACAGCTCGGCGGTTTCGGCAACTGCCCCTACGAGATCGGCCTTGTTCATTATTTTCTTGACTCCTGTGCGGATTGGACCGCGTGTTCTGAGAATCGGATCTACGCCAGCAGGCGTACGTCCCGATCAAGCGTGCCGCGCTGCAGAAGCAGGATTTCCTGCAGCGCGGTTGCGGTCGTTATACCAGCGGCATTTTGGGGGCGCAAGCGTGAAAGCTAGCAGCGACGCGGCTTTCAGCGCTTTTTTCGGGTTTCCGACCGACGGCCCGACTTAATGCTTGACGTCGGGCTGCGCAGCCGTCTTGCCGCCGTCGCGCACCGGCAGCTCGCCCTCGCCGGAGGGCGGCGTCGGTGCGATGGGGCGTTCCAACGCGAGGTCGAGCACCTCGTCGATCCAACGCGCCGGCACGATCTTGAGGCCCTGCATCACGCTCTTGGGCAGGTCGGAAAGATCCTTGCGATTCTCCTCGGGAATGATCACGGTGCGGATGCCGCCTCGCAGCGCCGCGAGCAATTTTTCCTTGAGCCCGCCGATGGGCAGCACGCGTCCGCGCAAGGTGATTTCGCCGGTCATCGCGACGTCGGCCTTGACCGCGTTCTTGGTCAACATCGACACCAATGCGGTGGCGATGCCGATGCCCGCGCTCGGGCCGTCCTTCGGCGTCGCGCCTTCGGGCACGTGCACGTGCACGTCGTGCTTCTGCAGGAACTCGACATCGATGCCGAGCCGTTCGGCGCGCGAACGCACCACCGACAAAGCCGCCGACGCGGATTCCTTCATGACGTCGCCGAGCTGGCCGGTCAGGATCAGCTGACCCTTGCCCGGCACCAGGGTGGCTTCGACCTGGAGCAGGTCGCCGCCGACTTCGGTCCAGGCCAGGCCGGTGACCAGGCCGATCTCGTTCTGCTCTTCGGCGCGGCCGAAATCGAAACGGCGCACGCCCAGGTACTTCTCGAGATTCTTCGAACCGACGCTCATCGCGCCGTCCTTGTCCTTCTTGAGCTTCGGACCGGCCAGGGCGATTTCCTTGACCACCTTGCGGCAGATCTTGGAGATCTCGCGCTCGAGGTTGCGCACGCCGGATTCGCGCGTGTAGTAACGCACGATGTCGCGCACCGCCGATTCGGCGATCTTGATTTCCTCGACCTTCAAACCATTGGCCTTGATCTGCTTGGGCAGCAGATAGCGCATGGCGATGTTGAGCTTCTCTTCCTCGGTGTAACCCGGGATCCGGATCACTTCCATGCGGTCCAGCAACGGGCCGGGAATGTTGAGCGAGTTCGAGGTCGCCACGAACATCACTTCGCTGAGGTCGAGGTCGACTTCGAGGTAGTGATCGTTGAAGGCGTTGTTCTGTTCCGGATCGAGCACTTCCAGCAACGCCGAAGACGGGTCGCCACGGAAGTCCATCGACATCTTGTCGATTTCGTCGAGCACGAACAGCGGGTTCTTGCTGCCGACCTTGTTGAGGTTCTGGACGATGCGGCCCGGCATCGAACCGACGTAGGTACGGCGGTGGCCGCGGATCTCGGCCTCGTCGCGCACGCCGCCGAGCGACATGCGCACGAACTTGCGGTTGGTGGCCTTGGCGATGCTCTGCCCCAGCGAGGTCTTGCCCACGCCCGGCGGACCGACCAGGCACAGGATCGCGCCCTTCATGTTCTTCACCCGCGTCTGCACGGCGAGGTATTCCAGGATGCGCTCCTTGACCTTTTCCAGACCGAAGTGATCGGCGTCGAGGACGTCCTGCGCGGCCTTGAGGTCCTTGCGGATCTTGCTGCGCTTCTTCCACGGCACGCCGAGCAGCCAGTCGAGATAGTTGCGCACGACCGCGGCCTCGGCCGACATCGGCGACATCTGCTTGAGCTTGTTGAGCTCGGCCTTGGCCTTGGTTTCCACCGGCTTGGGCATGCCGGCCTCGGCGATCTTGCGCGCGAGCTCGTCGACGTCGTTGGGCGCATCGTCGATCTCGCCGAGCTCCTTCTGGATCGCCTTCATCTGCTCGTTGAGGTAGTACTCGCGCTGGCTCTTCTCCATCTGCGACTTGACCCGGCCGCGGATGCGCTTCTCCAGCTGCTGCACGTCGATTTCGCCGTCGACCAGGCCGACCAGCTGTTCCAGGCGCGCGCCGATGGCGTGGGTCTCGAGCAGCTTCTGCTTGTCGCCGATGCGCACGCCCAGGTGCGCGGCGACGGTGTCGGCGAGACGGCCGGGTTCGTCGATGCCGGCCAGGGTCTGCATCAGCTCCGGCGGCAGCTTGCGGTTGGTCTTGACGTACTGCTCGAACAAGCCCATCAGCGAGCGCGCGATCGCCTCGACTTCGCGCTCTTCGCGGTCGATCACCGGCTCGACCACGTCGGCCTGGCCGGACAGCGCGCCGTCGCGTTCGAGGACGTCGCCGACCTTGACCCGCGACACGCCTTCGACGAGGACCTTGATGGTGCCGTCGGGCAACTTGAGCAACTGCAGCACCTGCGCGAGCGTGCCGATCTCGTACAGATCCTCGGCGACCGGATCGTCGGTCTCGGCGGATTTCTGCGCGACCAGCAGGATGCGCTTGTCGGACTCCATCGCCAGGTCGAGGGCGCGGATCGACTTGTCGCGGCCGACGAACAGCGGGATCACCATGTGCGGAAACACGACCACGTCGCGCAGCGGCAGCACCGGCAGTTGCAGGATTTCGTGTTCGGTACGGTCGGACATGCGGACTCCAGATGTATGCGTTAGGCAGCCACTACGGCGGCCACGCCCGATTTATGGGGTTGGCGCCCGAACGATGCAAGCACGACATTGGTCCCAACGCCGTCAGCATGCGCCAAACCCTTGCCAATCAAGACATTGAGGCGATTACGGCACTCAATGTTCCAGCCAAGCGTTCAGTATCACAAGCTACTGACATTTGACTGGCGCAGATGCACGGAACCGGGCGTCGCAGTCCGACCCGACGATGGCCGATCTCCCCTCCCCGGCCGCGACGATGCGGCGCCTTACCCGATCAGACGCCGCCCACGGCCCGGATCGGACAGGCGGGACCCGGGAGCGGCCTTGAGGCCTGCCGAGAGCCAGCCGAAGCAGTCCGGCCGGCGCATGGCGCAGGCCGGCCTGCGGCGTCCGCGGGGCCTCTCGGTCCGGCGCAGAAGAAACAGGGGCAAGCCGGCCGATGCGTTTGCGGGCGGCGGATGACAGGTCAATCAGCACCCGGCGTACCGAGCGCCCGGTCGGACGCATCGCGGCAGCCGCCCTGCCGCTCCGGCCGGCCGTTGCCGACCCCGGATAGCAAACGCCCCGGCAGGGCCGGGGCGTTCGGGGTTTACTCGGCCGCGGCGACCTTCGGCTGCGCTGGCGGCGTCTGATAGATCAGGTACGGCTCGGACTTGTGCTCGATCACCGACTCGTCGACGACTACCTTGCTGACGTTCTCCAGCGACGGCAGTTCGTACATCGTGTCCAGCAGGACCGATTCGACGATGGTGCGCAGGCCGCGCGCGCCGGTCTTGCGCTTGAGCGCGCGACGGGCGATCGCCGCGAGCGCGTCGGGACGGAATTCGAGCTCGACGCTCTCCATCTCGAACAGCTTGCGGAACTGCTTGGTGATCGCGTTCTTCGGCTCGGTGAGGATCGAGATCAGCGCCGCTTCGTCGAGCTCCTCGAGCGTGGCGACCACCGGCAGGCGGCCGACGAACTCGGGGATCAGGCCGAACTTGATCAGGTCTTCCGGCTCGACCTCGGCCAGGATGCGGCCGATGTCGATCTTGCGCTCGCTGCTCTTGACCTTGGCGCCGAAACCGATGCCGCCGGCCTCGGTGCTGCGCTGCTGGATGATCTTGTCCAGGCCGGCGAACGCGCCGCCCACCACGAACAGGATGTTGCGCGTGTCGACCTGCAGGAATTCCTGCTGCGGATGCTTGCGCCCGCCTTGCGGCGGCACGCTGGCGATGGTGCCTTCGATCAGCTTCAGCAGCGCCTGCTGCACGCCTTCGCCGGAGACGTCGCGGGTGATCGACGGGTTGTCGCTCTTGCGCGAAATCTTGTCGATTTCGTCGATGTAGACGATGCCCTGCTGCGCTTTTTCGACGTCGTAGTCGCACTTCTGCAGCAGCTTCTGGATGATGTTCTCGACGTCTTCGCCCACGTAACCGGCTTCGGTCAGGGTGGTCGCGTCGGCGATCGTGAACGGCACGTTGAGCAGGCGCGCCAGCGTTTCGGCCAGCAGCGTCTTGCCCGAACCGGTCGGGCCGACCAGCAGGATGTTCGACTTCGACAGTTCGACGTCGTCGTTCTTCTGCCGGCTCTCGATGCGCTTGTAATGGTTGTATACGGCCACCGCCAGGGTGCGCTTGGCGCGCTGCTGGCCGATCACGTATTGGTCGAGCACTTCGAGAATCTCGCGCGGCTTCGGCAGATGGCTGCGGGCCGACTGCGCCTTCTCCTCGAGCTCCTCGCGGATGATGTCGTTGCACAGCTCGACGCATTCATCGCAGATGAAGACGCTCGGGCCCGCAATCAGCTTGCGGACTTCATGCTGGCTTTTACCGCAGAACGAGCAATACAGGATCTTGTTGCTGTCGCCCGTGCTGCGTCCTTGTCGATCGTCGGTCATGCTTTGGCCCGTTGGTGCTCGAATCGTACTCATATTCCCGATTGGCCATCTCGGCAAGCGCCAAAATGGCCGTTCGGCTATCGCAGCCCGAGAATAACACACCCCCCGGCCCCGCCCTGCGGGCGGGACTGGCGGCGGTTACCCAGTGCGATCAAGGGTTTGCGCGCCTGGACGAACGGTCAGGCAGCCTGGACCGAGTCGTCCGGACGGCGCTCGAGGACCTGGTCGATCAGGCCGTATTCGCGCGCGGCTTCGGCGCTCTTGAAGTTATCGCGCTCGGTATCGCGCGCGATCGTCTCCAGCGCCTGGCCGGTGTGCTTGGACAGGATCTCGTTGAGGCGCTGACGCAGGGTCAGGATCTCGCGAGCGTGGATGTCGATATCGGTCGCCTGGCCCTGGAAGCCGCCGAGCGGCTGGTGGATCATCACGCGCGAGTTCGGCAGGGCGTAACGCTTGCCCTTGGCGCCCGCGGCGAGCAGCAGCGCGCCCATGCTCGCAGCCTGGCCGACGCAGATCGTGCTCACGTCCGGCTTGATGTACTGCATGGTGTCGTAGATCGCCATGCCGGCGGTGACCACGCCGCCCGGCGAGTTGATGTAGAGGCTGATGTCCTTTTCGGGATTCTCGGCCTCCAGGAACAGCATCTGGGCCACGATCACGTTGGCGACATGGTCGTCGACGCCGCCGACGAGGAAGATCACGCGCTCTTTGAGCAGGCGCGAATAGATGTCGTAGGCGCGTTCGCCGCGGCTGGTCTGTTCGACCACCATCGGCACCAGATTCAATGCTTTGGTTCGGTTGTCCATTTCAACGGCACCTATTGGCTGACGTGGAGTGCGCTTGTAATGCAAGCGCGGTCCGGCCAACTTGGGGCCGGCCGGACCGCAGCGCAAGAGGCGCGATTGCTAAAAGCGGCATTACCGCCTAGCACGCCCGATCGGGAAAGCTCGAAAGCCGCCGATCAGGCCGGGCGGATCGCTTCGCTGAACGACAGCGGCTGCTCGGTGTGCTGGGCGCGCTCGGCGATCCAGTCGATCACCTGCTCTTCCATCACGCGGTTCTGCAAGCCGGCCATCAGCTGCTGGTCGTTGCGGTACAGGTCGATCACCTGCTGCGGCTCCTCATAGGTCGAGGCGATCAGGCGCAGGGTCTCGTTGACGCGCTTGGGCTCCAGGCGCAGCTCGTGGCGGCGGGCGATCTCGCCGACCAGCAGGCCGACCAGCACGCGCTTGCGCGCTGCGTCCATGTAGTTCAGGTGAGCGTCGGCCGGGGCTTCGATCTGGCGGCCCTGGCGACGGGCCTGCTCGACGGTCTGCCAGACCATGTCGCGGGCTTCGTTCTCGACCAGCTTCGGCGGCATTTCGACCGACTCGTAGGCGGCGATCAGCTGCTCGCCCACTTCGCGGCGCAGGCGGGTCATCAGCGCGCCCTTGAGCTCGCGCTCCAGGTTGGTGCGGATGTCGTTGCGGAACTGCTCGGCATCGCCGCTCTTCACGCCGAAGCTCTTGATGAACTCGGCGTCGACGTCCGGCAGGACCGGCTCGGACACGTGGTTCAGCTTCAGGTGCACGCTGGCCTTCTGGCCGGCGAGCTGCGGGGCGCGCCATTCGGCCGGGAATTCGACTTCGGCGACGGTTTCCTCGCCGGCCTTGAGGCCGACCAGGGCGTCCTCGAGCGGCTTGAACATGGATTCCGAACCGATCACGGTGCTGCCGTGCTCGGCGCCTTCGGCCGGCAGACGCTCCTCGCCGACCTGGGTCCAGGTCTCCAGCTCGACCACGTCGCCCTGCTGGGCGGCGCGATCGACCGACTTCAGGGTGCGGCGCTGCAGGCGCAGGTTTTCGATCATCGCGTCGATGTCGGCGTCGGCGACTTCCGAAACGTGACGGACGATGTTGAGCTTGGCCACGTCGATGTCGCCGAAGTCCGGCACGACCTCGAAGGTCGCCACGTAGGACAGCGTCTCGCCGCTTTCGTTGGCCGGCTCGATGCGCGGGTTACCGGCGATCTGCAGCTTTTCCTCGCGGATGGCGTTGCCGAAGCTTTCGCGCAGCATGCCGTCGAGGATTTCGGCCCGCACCTGCGCGCCGAAACGCTGCTCGATGACCTTGGTCGGCACCTTGCCGGGGCGGAAGCCCTTGATCTTGGCGCCGCGCGCGATTTCGCGCAGGCGGCCGCCGACCTGGTTTTCCAGGTTCTCGGCCGGGAGGCTGAAGGTCAGTCGGCGTTCGAGCGAGCCCAGCGATTCGAGCGAAACTTGCATATCCACTCCTGCGACCACGGCACTCGCCGCAGCACGATGTTGATGATCTTGTCCGGCCGCCGTTATCGACGAGACCCTCGCCGGCCAGCGGAACTTGCTAGTTTGGCCGATTACGGGCCGGCCTGCCAGCGCCTGGGGCCGAAAAGCCGTCCGGACGGGGTGGCGGGGGCCGAAACGGCGGAATTCGCGACCTGGGTCGCAGCCGAGGGCGGGTTTGGAGGCGGTTTGGCGCGCAGTGAAGCCGGCTGGACGGGAGCGGCTGGCCCGGCGGCTACCCCTGAAGCTGGAGGCTGGCGCGGCCAGGCTGAGGGCCGGTCAGGTCATCCTGCCAATGGTGCATTCATGGCGGATGGGTACCGACCCGCCGACGTGGTGCGAAAGGCGGGACTCGAACCCGCACGGGGGTTACCCGCTGGAACCTAAATCCAGGCTCAGGCCCCGCCGCTATTGGCTTTCCGCTAATCGGTGACGCCCTGAGTGACGTTCCAGGTGACGGGGTGCCGCGCCTGGTGACGGCGGATATATCAGGGGTTATAGACAGACGACCCCGTCCCCTTCGTTCTCATTAATAGAGAACTCCACACGTCACCCTTGGCCCGCGGCCGAGGGTTAGAGGCGGCTGGCCCCCTTCAGGGCGATCACCGCCCCGCCCCTCCGGCACGCATAAGCGCCTTCATCCGGTTGCTCCTCGTTTCCACCTCCGCTTCGGCGGGGGTGGCTTCATTTTGCCTAGTCCATTCCAAATCCGGGACGCATTCCTATTATGCAATCTTCCTCCCACCTCTATGAACGTCAGATCGAGCTGGAACGTGAATCCACCTCTCTTGGCATCGTCCGCTACGCGAAGGCTCAGGCCCGCGCCGACGAAGCCGACACCGGCCCCGGCCGCAGACTTGTGCTCGCCGCAGTCGCGGATACCGGTGCAGCCATCCGGGCCTTCGTGGCCGAGGCCGACACCGGCCGGCCTGGTAAGAGACACGGCGCGGTGAAGTGGCTCAAGGAAATGGACGCCGACGCTTGCGCCTACCTCACCGCCACCATCTGCGTGAACGCCCTGACCGGCAAGAAGGCCCACGTCACCGGCGTAGCCCGGTCGGTCGCCTCGGCGCTGGCCCAGGACATTAACTACAAGCTGCTCCGCGACTCCCATAAGGGCCTCTACCGGATCGTCCAGGAGCAGCTCAAGAAGTCCACCTCGGCTCACCACGCGACCGGCGTGATGAACCACACCCTCGTGAAGGCCAACGAGAAGGCCGCCGCCGATCGCGCGGCAGGTAAGGAAGACGCTAAGCCCGACCTGCCGATCCTCACTTTCGACGCGAAGACCGAAGTGACCCTCGGCATGAAGCTGATCGAGCTGTTCATCCAGGCGACCGGCCTGGCCGAGCTACATGACCTGCGCCAGAGCGCGAAGTCGCGCATGACGGTGCTCCGCGGCACGCCGAAGATCATGGAGTGGCTGGAGAAGGCGCACGAGAGCGCCTCGATGTTCCTGCCAGTGTGGCTCCCGATGCTCGTCCCGCCGCAGCCTTGGACCACCCCGACCGATGGCGGCTACCTGACGGACATTGGGGGTCGGGCAGACCTGGTGCGCACACGCAACCGCGCGTACAAGGCCGAGCTGGCTAACGCCGACATGCCCGAGGTCTACCGCGCCCTCAACCTGATCCAGGGCACCGCGTGGAAGATCAACAAGCCCGTGCTCGAAGTCATGCAGCAGGCCTGGGAAGCTGGGGGTCTCATTGGCGGTCTGCCCGACCGGGAGCTGGCCGCCCTGCCCGATCAGCCGGCGCTGCTGGTCGAGAATCCTGACTTCTACCGCGAGCACCACGCCGACGAGTTCAAGGCGTGGAAGCGTAGCCGAGCCGCCGTGTACGAGCAGAACGCCAGAAGCGTTTCCCAGCGCGTGGCCGCTGCTCAGAAGATCGAACTCGCGGTCAAGTTCAAGGACGAGGCGGCCATCTACTTCCCGCACAACCTCGACTTCCGCGGACGGTGCTACCCCATCCCGTCAATCCTGACGCCGCAGGGCGACGATCAGGCAAAGTCCCTGCTGACCTTCGCGAAGGGTGAAAGACTCGGCGCCGATGGCGTCTACTGGCTCAGCATCCACCTCGCGAACTGCTTCGGGGTCGATAAGGTGAGCTTTGAGGACCGCGTGGCTTGGGTTCTGGCAAACGAAGACGCCATTCTCGACTCGGCCATCAATCCGCTCGACGGTGAGCGCCTGTGGTGCAAAGCCGATTCGCCTTACTGCGCACTCGCTGCATGCTTCGAGTGGCTGGGCTATCGCATCAACGGCGAGGACCACGTGTCGCACTTGCCGGTCGCCCTCGACGGCTCCTGCAACGGCCTACAGAACTTCTCCGCAATGCTGCGGGACGAGGTCGGCGGCGCTGCGACGAACCTGATCGCACACCCCAAGCCGGCCGACATCTATACAGAGGTGCTGACCTTGGTCGCTGCCCGCGTGCAGGCGGACGCCGAGGCTGGCATCCCCGCTGCACTCGTGCTTGACGGCAGGCTGACCCGGAAGATCGTTAAGACCCCGGTGATGACGCTCCCCTACGGCGTCACGAAAGCCGGCATGCGCGCGCAGGTGCTCGATGCCGCGTCGAAGGAGGGAATCGAGCTTGACTGGGCCGCAGCTGAGTACCTCGCGGAGCTGCTGTGGAAGTGCATCGGCGACGTGGTGATCGCAGCACGGCACGCGATGGACTGGCTCAAGGCCGCCTCCAAAGTTGCATCCGCTGGCGATCTCCCGATCAGCTGGACCACCCCGGCCGGCTTCCCCGTGCTCCAGGAGTACCGGGAAGACAAGGGAAAGAGGCTCCAACTGCATGTCGGCGGGCGGGCTGTCGATATAACAGTGGTTATAGACGGTACAACCCTCGACCGCCGTCGCCAGGCCCTCGGTATCAGTCCGAACTTCGTCCACAGCTGCGACGCATCACACATGATGCTGACCGTGAATGTGGCAGCGGACAACGGGCTGGATAGCTTCGCGATGATCCACGACTCCTACGGTACGCACGCAGCGAACACTGGGATCATCGCAGCAGCGCTGAGGCACGCGTTCGTGCAGCAGTACGAGGCAGATGTCCTCGGCGCGTTCCGCGATGAGCTGGTCGCGCAACTCCCCGCGGACATCGCCGAAAAAATTCCGCCCCTCCCACCTGTCGGCAATTTGGACCTGGCCGGAGTTCACGAATCCAGGTACTTCTTTGCCTAATTCATCCCACATTTGCAACATGTTCCACAAAGGAAGCATATGACCATCAACTACAACAAGCAGCTCGGCACCTACGTCGCGCAGGACATCGTGGGCCAGGTCGTCGGCATCTACAGCCCGCAAGAGCACGGCGACATCGCCGGCTTCCGCAACGCGATGGCGCGGCTCAATCAGGAATGAGCATTCAGCCCCCGCGCAAGCCCGTCGCCCCGCCGTGGCCCACGCCGCGGCTGTGGCTCCCGCCCAACCGCTCGCCGGTTCCGCTCTATGCACGCTGAGCCGCGCCTGCGCCGCCACGTCCTGTACTCCCGCAGCGCGGAGGCCGCCTCGCAAGGGGCCTTCGCCGCCATCAACGGGATGCAGGACATCGAACACCCGGCCGATCAGCTGATCGGCTTGGCGTGTGCCTTCAAGTACACCGCGGATGCCTGCGGGCACGACCCGATCGACCTGATCGTTCTCGTCGAGCGCATGGAAGCCGACTGCCGGTTCCGCGAAGCCAACACCCTCTCGGCGGTCGCGAAGTACGCCGACAACGAGATCGCGGGGAAGCTGCAATGAGCTGCTACCTCGACACCCTGCACGCGATCCGCGAGTTCCAGCTGGAAACCACTGGCCGCGCGGACGCCGCAATCGAGGCACGCCTGATCGAGGCGGGCCACATCATCAATCCCCTCTATGAGTTCAACGATGACGCAGAAGAAGCAGGCACGTAAGCGTTACGTGTCGCCCAAGGGCACGGCCATCTGGCCGCGTCTGAACCAACCCGACACCAAGTTCGACGCCGACGGCGTTTACAGCGCCAAGCTGGCGTTCGACGGCGACGACGACGCCGCAAATAAGCTGATCGCCGACCTGACCGCCGTCCGGGAAGACGCGTTCAAGCAGTACCTCTCGGAGAACCCGAAGTTCAAGAAGGTCGCGAAGCAGGTGGACTTCTTCTCGGCCGAGTTGGACGACGACGGCGAAGAGACCGGCCGCACCCTCATGAACTTCAAGATGAAGGCCAAGGTCACCGCGAAGAAGACCGGCAAGGTCTACGTCATGAAGCCGACGATCCTCAACGCCAAGAAGGTGATCCTGAAGAATCCGCCGAACATCGGCGGCGGCAGCAAGCTCAAGGTCTCGTTCGAGGTCATGCCGTACTTCAACGCAAAGGACAAGGAATTCGGCCTGTCGCTGCGGCTCGTCGCGGTGCAAATCATCGAGCTGGTGGAATTCGGCGGTGGCGCAGCTGCGGCTAACGACTTCGACGACGAGGACGGCTTCGACGGCGGCGACGGCGCCGAAGAGTCCGGCGACGACAGCGACGACGACAGCGAGAGCGGTGACTCCGACGACGAAAGCGGCGATTACTGATTCGCCGTCCGGGGAGGCGCATCTTTGCGCCTCCCTGGTTTTCCCGATGGAGCCTCTGCCCGCCTCGCGACCGCGCGTGACGAAGTGGGGAACCTACATCGCAAAGCCGTACAAGGGCTGGCTCGCGGAAGCGGCCAAATACCTCAGCACAGTGTCCGCCCGCGTCCCGCCGGACCGCCACCTGCATGTGACCGTCGAGGTCGTCTGCACCCGCGCCCGCACCTCGAAGTTGTCCACCCCGAAAGGCGACATCGACAACTACGTTAAAGCGCCTCTCGACGCAATCACACACGCAAAGCTGTGGGAAGACGACAAGTGGGTCACCGATCTAGTTGCCCGCAAGCGCTTTGCTCGCCCCGGTGAGGCCGCACACACCGCCGTAATCATCAAGTCACTCTCCTGATGCGTCTTAAAAAGATGGCATCGGCCGAGCTGCTCTACGTGCTCGCCTCCATGACGCGGCCGACCCACGAGGTCACCGTAGCGGAGCTGGCGCGCATTCACCGTACGCAAGGCTTCTCGAAGATCGCAGTCCACTACGTCATCGAGCGCGACGGTTCCGTCCACACGGGACGCGCCTCGGACGAACCCGGCTGCTTGGCTCCTGGCTCAAACCACCGCGCATTGCAGGTGTGTCTGATCGGGGGTCTCAGCGAAGCCCTCGTTCCCGCCGACACATTCACTCCGCAGCAGCGATCCGCGCTCCGAGCATTGGAGAAATCCCTCCAGCTGCCCGTCGTGTTCGACCGCGCCTGCATCTGCCTCCAGGAATCCACATGAAAGTCTCCAAGCAAGCCGCGCTCGTCCGCAACCACCTGTTCTCCGAAGCTCACCTCACCAGCTGGCAGGCCGAGGGCGTCTACCGCATCCGGCGCCTGGCGTCGCGTATCAGCGAACTCAAGAACGCCGGCTACGAAATCGAGAAGGCCCGCTGCACGGACGCCACCGGCCAGCCGTACACGCGCTACTCGTTCACGAAGGCGCAGAAGCGCACCCGCCGGCCGCGGAACGCGCCGGTGCAGTCGCAGCGACGCTTCACCCTCGCCGAGCTGACCGTCGGCTACGCCGACTACGCAATGCAGCAGGACTTCTTCGACGAACGTGCGTTCGCGGAGAACGACGCCCAAGACTTCGCCCGCTACATGGAGAACCGCGCATGAACATTCCCAACGCAATGCGCCTGGCATTCGACGCCGCGTCGGCCAACACCCCGAAGAGCAGCCGCACCCGCCTCTACGCGATGGTGCGCTCCGCACTCAACCGCAAGATCGGCCTGACCCCGCACCGCTCGGGTTGGTCCGTGCTGCGTGGAGCACGGTGAGTCCCAGTTCGTAGCCAAAGAGCCGTGCCCGAAGTGTGGCTCGCGAGACAACCTCGCGCGCTATGACGACGGGCACGGCCATTGCTTCGGCTGCGGGCATCACGAGAAAGGCGACGGAACCTACTCGCCTTCTCCCTCAACCACCACGAGGCGCATGACAGACTTTGCAAGCGGTGAGGCACAGGCGCTCGGCGCACGTGCGCTCACCGAAGAGACCTGCCGGAAGTTCGGCTACTGGGTCGGAAAGAACAAGAACGACAAGACGTGTCAGATCGCGAACTACCGCCGTGACGGGCAGATCGTCGGCCAGAAGCTCCGCTTCAAGGACAAGAAGTTCACCTTCCTAGGCGACTCCAAGCAAGCCGGCCTGTTCGGCCAACACCTGTGGCAGCCGGGGCGCCGACTCGTCATCACCGAAGGCGAGATCGACTGCCTCTCGGTCGCCCAGGCGCTCAACCTCAAGTGGCCCGTGGTGTCCCTGCCGAACGGCGCACAGGGCGCGGTGCAGGCAATCAAGCGAGAGATCGAATGGGTCGAGGGCTTCGACGAAGTCGTCCTCATGTTCGACATGGACGAGCCCGGCCGTGAAGCCGCGGAAGCGGTCGCTGAAATCCTGACCCCGGGCAAAGCCCGGATCGCGCAGCTGCCGCTGAAAGACCCGAACGAGATGCTCGTCGCCGGCATGGAGAGCGCGATCGTGAGCTGCATCTACGAGGCGCAGACCGTGCGCCCCGATGGTGTGGTCACCTTCGGTTCGCTCAAGGACCGCGTGCTCGCCCCGGTACAGGTCGGCCTGCCGTGGCCCTGGCCGGAGCTGACGCGGCTGACGCATGGCCGACGCTACGGCGAGGTGTACGCGCTGGGCGCCGGCACCGGCGTAGGCAAGACGGACCTCTTCATGGAGGTGGTCGAGTTCACTGCGATCGACCTCAACGAGAAATGCGGTCTGTTCTACCTGGAGCAACCGCCGACGGAAACAGGCAAGCGCCTCGCGGGCAAGCATGCGAACCGCAGGTTCCATGTGCCGGACGCCGGATGGACGCAGGAGGAACTCTCGGAGACCTTCGACAAGATCGAGGCCACCGGCAACGTGTTCCTGTATGACCACTTCGGCTCGTCGGACTGGGAGGTGGTCAAGGCCAAGATGAAGCACATGGTGCTCGTCGAGGGCGTCAAGCACATCTTCCTAGACCACCTGACCGCGTTCGCCGCCGAGGCCGATGACGAAAAGAAGACGCTGGAGTCGATCACCGCCCAGATCGCGAAGTTCGCCCAGCAGTACAACGTCTGCTTCTACTTCATCTCGCACTTGGCTACACCTGAGGGCAAGCCTCACGAGGAAGGCGGTCGCGTCATGATTCGCCACTTCAAGGGCTCCCGTGCCATTGGCTTCTGGAGCCACTTCATGTTCGGCATGGAGCGTAACCAGCAGGCCGAAGACCTGGCCGAACGAAGTACCACCACGTTCCGCATCCTCAAGGATCGCTTCACCGGCCAGGCCACCGGCCACTGCCTGTATCTCCGCTACGTCTCCGAAACGGGACGCCTGGTGGAGTGCAGCGAACCCCAGTACGACGACAACGGCTTCGCCGATGAATCCGGCGGCACCGATTACTAGCCGCAGTCACGTCGGCTACATCCCCATCGACGCTCCCCTCGCCTTTGCTGCGAGCCTGGCGTTGCCCTACGAACTCCCCAAGACCCCGGCCGCCTGCGTTTCCCGCTTTGGGAAGCCAGGCCGCCGCGTGGTCGTCCATATCACACCCGAGGAATTACCCGAATGAGCAACCCCAAGATCGCCGCAACCATCGCCGCCGGCTTCCGCGCAATCCTGCTCTACATCCGCCCGGCCGAAAGCGTCGAGGCCATCGCCGCCCAGCTGCACGCGACCCACGGCCGCCTGCTGGACGCGCGCGAACGCTACAACGCCGAAGCCAAGGTGGCCGAAGAGAAAGCCGCGCAGATGATCCGCGCCGCCGTTAACAAGCGCAGCGAAGCCGGCCGCGCCCATCGCGTCGCTTCCCGCCTGAACGACCTGCTGTCGTGACCTTCCGGGCCTACGCCGCGGCGATCCTGGCGGTGCTTCCCAAGGGTGCTCGCGAGGTCTCGATCCTCGCGGGTGGCGCCCTTCGTGCCTACTACGATGGCACTCCGGTCAAGGACTACGACCTGTTCTTCCGCAACCACGGCCATTACCTGCGGGCCGTCAACGAGATGTCGGCAGCCGGCTTCACCCACCTCCGCAAGGTAGGTGGATCGGAGGGCTGGCTCTCACCGTGCGGGAAAGAGTTCAACCTGGTGTCGCTGGTCTACGGTGAGCCGCTCGATCACGTCGGGCGCTTCGACTTCCGATGCTGCCAGCTGGCCGCCTACTTCGTCGTGAACGCCGGCGGCATTCGCGGCGCCACCGAGCTGCGGACCGTCATGGCTAACCAAGCCCGCGTCGATTGCCGAAAGAAACGACTCAAGTTGCAGAACAACAACGGCACCGAGCGGACGGCGAAGCGCATTGAGCACTACGAGAACGACTACGGCTACAGCCTGGTCGGGATCAAGCTCACGCCGAACGCCCGCCCGCGCCGTATACGACGCTATGTCGCGCGCGTTCCGGTCTCCGGCACCGGGCACGAGTCGTAAATGATCGGAGGCTACGGCTTCGATTGTGAGACCGATGGCCTGCTCGACGAACTGACGAAGATTCACTGCATCCACCTCCGGCCGGTGGCCCTAGACGGTACATCGCTAGGGCCGCCGATCAAGGCGAACAACGTCAACGGTGACATAACTGTCGCCGAAGCCGTGGAGCTGCTACGCAACGCGGCGTTCGTAGTGGGTCACAACATCGTCGGGTTCGACATCCCCGCAATCGCAAAGGTATTCCCCGGTTTCCGCGTCAAGCGCGCCATCGACACCCTGCTCCTCTCCACCCTGATCTACCCGGACCTCCGTGATCGGGACTTCAACACCCTCAAGAAGAAGCCCGGGCGACTACCGGGTCAGATGGTGGGTCGGCACTCCCTTGAAGCCTGGGGTTACCGCCTGGGCGAGTGGAAGGGCGACTACTCGGAAATGATGAAGGCCAAGGGGCTCGACCCCTGGGCGGCCTGGAATCAGGACATGGACGACTACTGCGCACAAGACGTGGTGGTCACCATGCTGCTGTTCGCTCTCCTGATGTCTAAGGGATTGTCTGATGAGGCCATCGGCCTCGAACACGCGATTGCGCCGATCCTGACCAGGCAGACGCGCTACGGTTTTCTCTTCGATGCTGCCCGCGCAAACAAGCTGGAACGCGAGCTGCTGGAGAAACGAGCAGAGATCGCCAGTGCGCTGTCCAAGGTGTTCGCGCCGTGGGAAGAGCTTGGCGCTGAGAAGATCGCCAAGCGCAACGATAAGGTGCGGGGCCGCGTGAAGGGCGAGCCGTACCGGGTAGTCAAGAAGTACGTCTTCAACCCCGGCTCGCGCGACCACATCGCCAACCGACTCAAGACGCTCTACGGCTGGAAGCCCACGGTGTTCACACCGGAGGGCAAGCCGAAGATCGATGAAGAGGTGCTCAGCGAACTCAAGTTCCCGGAGATACCGCTGCTGCTGGAGTACCTCACGGTCGCCAAGCGGCTCAGCCAGTGCGCCACCCCGGCGCCGAAGCTGCTCAAGAACGGCGAGGCGAGCAAGGCAAAGCCCAAGAAGTCCGAAGCGTGGATCGACGCCGTCAGCAAGAAGGACGGGCGCATCCACGGCCGCGTGAATCAGAACGCCGCCGTCACCGGGCGCATGACCCACAGCGGCCCGAACATGGCCCAGGTCCCGAAGGTCCAACACTGCAAGAAGCGTGGCGTGCTCATGGGTCTGGAGGGCGGCTGGGGCTACGAGTGCCGCCAGCTGTTCACCGTGCCGAAGGGCAAGAAGCTAGTCGGCGCCGACGCGTCCGGGCTGGAGCTTCGCTGCCTCGCTCACTTCATGGCGCTTCACGACGGCGGCGCCTACGCACGCATCCTGCTCGAAGGCGACATCCACACCGTCAACATGGAGGCCGCGGGTCTACCGAACCGCGACGCGGCGAAGACCTTCATCTACGCCTTCCTGTACGGCGCGGGCGACGGGAAGATCGGCTCGATCATCGGCAAGGGCCGCAAGGCCGGCGGCATTCTCCGCAAGCAGTTCCTCGCGGGCCTGCCGGCGCTCCGCAAGCTCGTTGCCGGCGTCAAGAAGGCGGCGAAGAAAGGCTGGATCAAGGGCCTCGACGGCCGCCGGCTTCACATCCGGTCCGACCACGCAGCCCTCAACACGCTGCTGCAATCCGCAGGAGCCCTGGTGATGAAGAAGGCGCTGCACATCCTCGATACGCGCTTGCAGGAACTCGGGCTTGTCCCGGGCGTGAACTACGAGTTCGTGGCGAACGTTCACGACGAGTGGCAGATCGAGGTCGATGAAGAGTACGCCGAGCTGGTCGGCCGAACCGCAGTGGAATCCATCACCGCGGCCGGCGACTACTTCGGCTTCCGCTGTCCCTTGGCCGGCGAGTACAAGATCGGCAACAACTGGGCTGAAACCCACTGAGAAAGCAACGCAACACGAATCCCGCAGGCGTCCTTGTGCGCTCTGCGAAACGTCGGGCATTGAAACGCGGGCTTCCATTCGACCTCACCGTCGAGGACGTGGAAGTGCCGCGTTTCTGCCCTGCGCTAGGCATCCCCCTCTACCGAGCGGCGGGCGCCGCTGCGCAGGGGCCGAATTCTCCGACGCTGGATCGAATCAAGCCCGAACTGGGCTACGTGCGCGGCAACGTGCGCGTCATTTCTTCACGCGCGAACCAAATCAAATCCGATGCGACCCCTGCGGAACTTCTGCAAGTCGCCTGCTATTACCAGGAGAACTCATGAGAATCCCCAAACTGAGCGACTGCTGCGAGATCGATATCTTCGGCACGCACGCACGCGACCGACACTTCAGCGGTCCCGGCGTCGCCTTGCGAATCAGCGCCCGCATCAACGGTCAGGTGTACGCCGTGCATCAAGAGCTGCGCTCGGAGCTGCTCGACGACAACGGCTATGGCGAGCACATCATTCGCAGCCTCGAAAGCCGGATCGGCCGCGAGATCATTCGCGGCAATACGCCGGACGATCCGCAACGGCGCGTCGAGTACGTCATGGACTGCGCGCCGATCTTCAATGGCGAAGTGCGGGAAGTGAGGCGACCGCGGTGACCCCGCTCGCCCAGCTCAAGCTCGTCGCCTGCGCAGTGCTGCTCGCGGTCCTGGCGTACTTGATCTACGACTACACCACGCTTAGCAGCCGGAACGACAAGCTCGCCGAAGAGAACCGCGCGACCAAAGACCAGCTCGCCGACGTGTCCCGCCGCTTGGAGACCGTCTCCGAAGAGATGGTGACCCGCGCCGAGTTCGACGCCGGTGTCCGCAAGCGCCGAGCGCAAACCCAATCCCGAATCAACGAGGTCTCCAATGAAGCATCGCCTGCTGGCGATTATCTGCGCGAGCGTATTCCTGACGGCGTGCGTGAGGCATACCGCCAGTAATCCGTTCCTGCAACCGTGCGTGATCGAGGGCGACCACGCGTCGCTCGTCGAGGTCATGCTCGATCCCGTGTCCACCACGAAATCCATCATCAACTTCGCCGGCCAGGCCGAAGACGCGGTTACCCGGTGCAACGGCCAGCTGGAGAGCGCTCGTAAGCTCGAAGGCGGCAAGCCGTGATGCGCAACACGATCCCCGACGATCACCTGCTCCGCTTGTTTCTGGCCGACGCCAAGGCGCAGCTCAAAGCGAAGGCGCAGGCCGCAATCCTGGCCTCGGTGGCGGACGAGCTGGACAGCGCAGTAGACGGTGCGTTCCAAAGCCTTCAACTGCGCCTTGTGCAGTTCTACGAGATGGAAACGGGAAACACCGTTGTCAACTTGGTCATGCGCAAGGTGCAGCCGTGAGTGACCCCCATGACGGCTATTTCATGGATTTCCCGGAGCACCACATACGCGAAGAGCTGGCGCGGCTCCATCGCGAGTACCGGGAGCGTACCGACCCGCTGTTCCGCATGTTGGCTCGGCTGGAATCCTTTAAGCCCTACCGCTGGCACGTCGTCAACGCCGACTTCTCCCAGCTGGAACAGAGGGTCATCACGCACATGCACGATCAGCAGGTGAAACTGTGAGTCGCCGCGTAGTTCTTCTAGGCGCCGGGGACAGCCTCTACTTGTCCGCCGTGCAGCCTCCAGAAGGTCCGCCGGTAAAGGGCTTCGTAGAGAACGGCGCCTGGCAGTGGCGCTTGGTGGACGGCTTTGAGCAGGCCGAGACTCACGACGGCCGGTTCGTTCACCGTTGGCCCGCCGTCGAGCGCAAGGTCGTGGAGGTTCCGAAGGAACTGTTCAGCCGCAACTACAACGCTGTCATCGAGTGGGCTCGTGCCCAAGCGTAAGCCTCTCACGCTCCTGATCGATGCCGACGTATTCCGCCACCAGCTCGCCTACGGCAACACCAAGTCGATCGACTGGGACGACGACGGCGATGTGACGGAAATCCTCGACTACGACCGAGCGCGCGACGACCTGGACGGCGAGATCGACAACCTGGTGCGCAAGTTCAAGGCCACCGACTTCGTGCTCGCCCTGTCCTGCCCGGAGCACAACTTTCGCAAGGACGTGCTCAGCTCGTACAAGCAATCCCGGCACGAGAAGCCGCGGCCGACCTTGTGGCACTTCGTGGACGAATGCATCCGCGAGAAGTATCAGGACAAGGTGGTCATGCGCCATTCGCTCGAAGGCGATGACATCCTCGGCACACTCGCGACACATCCGGCACCTCGCCGCGCACCGAACGCTCGCATCGTGGTCTCGATCGACAAAGACCTTCGCACCATCCCGTGCCGCCTGTTCAATCCGCAGAAGCCCGACCTCGGAACTCTCACGATCTCCGAGCACGACGCAAACCTGTTCTGGATGAAGCAGACGCTCACCGGCGACAGCACCGACGGTTACACCGGTCTCCCCCGCTGCGGCCCCGTAAACGCCGATGCGGCGCTCATGCCGGTCCACGAGCAGTTCCGCGAAGCACCCGTCGAGGAACACCTGGCCGCCCTGTGGGCCGCCGTGGTGAAGACCTACGAGGCCAAGAAGCTCACGGCCGCCGACGCACTGACTCAAGCACGCCTCGCCCGCATCCTGCGGCACGGCGATCTCAACTACAAAACCAACGAGGTTCTCCTGTGGAAACCATCTTCGCTTTCCTGACGGTAGTCGCCGTCCTCGTCGCCGCCATCTACACCCTGGTGTGGTCGTTCCTGTGGTACGTGGTCATCGCCTCCCGTGGCGCTGCCGCGCCTCTCGTAGGTGCGACCCGCGCCCACGCCTACTGGGCGCCGTTCGCGGCCTGGTCGTGGCTGGCCGTGAGGTTCTTCGCATGAAGGCCCTGACCCTCAGCCCGAATCTGGCGCTCCTGCTCCGCGGCATCGCCGATCAGCCGACGCTGATCGACTCCAAGAACCCCGCCATTCCCACCGACGGCGGCCTGGCCTACGCCACGGGCGTCCGCGACGGCGAGGCCCAGCTGGCCCGCCGGTTGCTGCAAGCGGCCGTTAAGTGACCGAGGAGACAAACCCCTGAACATCATCGGAATCACCGGCCGTGCCCGCTCCGGCAAGGACACCCTGGCCGACTACCTGGTGGAGCACCACGGCTTCGCCAAGATCACCCTGGCTGGGCCGATCCGCAGCTTCGTTGCCGAGCTTACCGGCCTCACCATCGAGCAGTTGACCGACGGCCCGCTCAAGGAAGAGCCCCTTACCTGGCTCGGCGGCATCACCCCGCGCCGCATGATGCAAACCCTCGGCACCGAATGGGGACGCGAGATGATCGCGGACGAACTGTGGCTGATCATCGCGCAGCGCACCATCGAACGGGCCAAGCGGGACGGCAAATCCGGCGTAGTGGTCTCGGACGTGCGCTTCGACAACGAGGCCGAGTTCGTGCAGAGCCTCGGGGGGCGTGTGATCGAGCTGGTTCGCGACGAAGCCGTTGCGGTCAGCGAGCACGTCAGCGAGGCGGGCGTGAGCCGGCACCTGCTTAACGGCTCCCTCCGCAATGACGGCCCACGGCACCGCTTGGCGTACTTTGCCTCGCTGCTGGCGGCCTGAATAAAACAGTGGTTCTAGAGGGGAACCCGAAGGGTTCCCCATTCTAGTTACACCTAAGGAGAACCTTGGAATCCATTCCCTTCACGGCCGATGAGCTGATCGACCACCTGGCCGCGCAGTACCCCGAGGTCATCTACGACCCCGCCCAGGATCGAGACGAGTTCCTGCTGAAATCGGGGGAACGGCGCCTGGTTCTGTTTCTACTCAATCGTCGCCGGGTCGATCTCGAAGAATCCCGCGAGAGCCGCTACTGATGTGCAGCACCCCGAAGGCCAAGGCGACCCCTACGCCTGACCTGCTGATTACCCGTCGCGACGGCGAGGCCTCCAACCAGGCCGCCGCCAAGCGCAAGAAGGGCGACCTGCGGCTGGACCTCAACTCCCCGCAGCAGTACGCAGGACTGACCATCCCGCGTGGCTGAGTCGAAAGGCTTCGTTTCAGCGAAAGAACGCTACACCGATCTCAAACCCAAGCGCCAAGACGCCGAGTCGCGCGCCAAGCGCTGCGCGGCCATCACGATCCCGGCCCTCTACACCGATCCGCAGCAGAAGAAGTCCAGCCACGTCACGCCCGTCCAGGGCACCGGCGCCCGCTGTGTGAACGCCCAGGCGTCTCAGCTTCTGCTCGCCATGCTGCCCGTCGCGATCACCCCGTTCAAGATGGCGCCTGACCTGTCCGTCGCCCAAGACCTGATGGACGAGGCCGGCATTCAGAAGGGCGAGCTGGAGACGGCGCTGTCCGAGATCGAGCGGTCCGTCATGGACGAGATCGAGACCGAGGCGGCCGTCCGCGCCACCCTCGCCGAGGGTCTCAAGCACGCGGTCTACTGCGGCAACTTCACGCTCTACATCCCGGACACCGGTCCATCGAAGCTGTACCCGCTCACGTCCTACGTGGTCGATCGGGACGGCCTCGGAACGATCCTGGAGATGGTCACCCTCGACATGATCGCGCCCCAGGTTCTACCCGAGCCGGTGCGTAATCAGATCTTGCAGGGCGTATCGGAAACCGAGCGAATCAAGAAGCTCTCCGAAGACGTGGAGCTGTATACCCGCATCTACCGCGACGAGTCGAACGAGAACTGGCTCGTGTACCAGGAGGTCGAGGGCGTGATGATCCCCGACTCCGAAGGTCAATACCCCATCGACGCGTGCCCGTGGATCACCATGGCAGTCCCGCGGTCCCCCGGCGACGACTATGGTCGCGGCTTGATCGAGGACTTCCGCGGCGAATTCGAGACGCTCGAAGCGCTACGCAAGGCGATCCGTAAGGCCGCCGCCGCAGCCGCGAAGATCATCTGGATGCTCAAGCCGAACTCGACCCTCAAGGTCGAGCAGTTCACGAAGGCCGAATCCGGCGCCGTGGTCCGTGGCTCTCGTGGCGACATCGACGCGCTCACGCTCGACAAGTTCCAAGACCTCACGTTCGTCCGGCAGGAAGCTGCCGACACCGCGAAGGCGCTTGAGCTGGTCTTCGGCGTCGGCACCGCGATCCAGCGCAGCGGCGACCGCGTGACCAAGGAAGAGATTCAGTACCTCGCCCGCGTCCTCGAAGACAACCGAGCGGGCATCTACTCGGTCCTTGGCCCGGAGATTCTCGCGCCTATCGTGCGCCGCATCCTGGCCCGCAAGCAGAACGACGGTTCCGTCCCGCAGATGCCGAAGGGTCTCATCAAGCCGCGCATCACGGTGGGCACCGCAGCGCTTGGCCGCGGCCACGACTTCGAGAAGCTGGTGCGCTTCGGCGATACCGCCAAGGCCGTCCTGGGCGAGCAAGAGTTCAAGCGCCGTATCGACGCTGGCGAATGGCTGTCGCGCCTCGGCGCCGCAGCGGACATCTCGACGAAGGGCCTGGTGCTCGATCCCGAGACCGTTGAAGCGAACGATCAGAGCGCCGCAATGCAAGAAGCTGCTGTCCGCGCTGCGCCGAACATGGCGAACGCGATGGCAAACCAACTACCCACACCACAGGCCCCCGCATGACCGACAAGACCGAAAGCACCCCCGACGCCAAGCTCGAAACGCTGGTGAAGCCGACCAAGACCGCGAAGTCGGAATTGCCGGCCAACGTCATCAAGACCGAGCTGGCGCACGGCACCGTGCTGCTCAACGCCGTCGCCATCGAGCGTAACTGATGTCCACCGCCGACCCCGGAAGCACCCCGCCGAACGACGGCACCGCAGTACCCCCGGCCGACGGCGGCAACGCCGCTCCCGACTACGCCGGCTTCGCCAGCGTCGAAGAGCTGGTCGCAGCCCACAAGGCACTCAAGGCCCCGCCCGAGCCCTCGAAGAACGCCGACCTGGCGATCAAGCCGAAGGACGAAGCGGGCGACGCCGGTGTCAAGAGCGTGCTTACGGCCGCTGGCCTGAATCAGGACGACTTCACCAAAGAGTTCGCCGAGACCGGCGACCTGGGCAAGGAGTCCCGAGCGAAGCTGGAAAAGGCCGGGTTCGACTCCGCCACGGTGGACGTCTACCTCGACGGCCTCAAGGCCCGCCGCAGCTCCTACGAGGCCCAGCTGTACGAAGGCACCAAAGGCAAGGAGGGCTACGCCGCGTTGACCGCCTGGGCAAGCCAGAACCTCAGCGACGGCGACATCGACGCCTTCAACGCCACGATCAGCTCCGGCAACGCCGCGCAGGCGAAGCTGGCAGTCGCCGGCCTGGTCGCGCGAATGAACGCCGGCAAGGCCACGCTGCTCAACGGTAAGACCAGCTCCGCAGGCGGCGTCACGCCTTACGCCTCGCAAGCCGAAGTTCGCACCGCGGTCAACGATCCGCGCTACCGCACCGATCCGGCGTACCGCAAGGCACACGAAGCGCGCCTGATGGCGTCCACGTTCTAAACCACACCTGGGGCGCCGGCTACCACAGCGGCGCTCCGACCCAAACCCAAGACCTGCGAGACCGCGGGCACCCGCGTCAAACACCCCTTCTACTTCAAGAGAACTAAATGGCAGATTCCATCCCGTCGCGTCCCGGCCAGATCAACAAAGCGGGCGACGACTGGGCGTTGTTCATCAAGAATTACACCGCGGAGGTCGATGCGGCCTTCGTGGAAGCGTACAAGCTGGACGGTCGGATCATGGTCCGCTCCATCTCGTCGGGCAAGTCGGCCTCCTTCCCGGCCATCGGCACCATCGGCTCGCGTTACCACGTGCCGGGCACCGACATCCTGGGTCAGACCGTCGATCACAACGAGCGCATCCTGACGCTCGACCCGATGCTGATCTCGGACGCGTTCATCGCGAACATCGACGAGGCCATGAATCACTTCGACGTGCGCGGCGAGTACACCCGCCAGCAGGGCTACGAGCTGGCCCGCAAGCGCATGATGAACGAGCTGCGCTGCGCCATCCGTGCAGCCCGCATCACGACCTCCGTCGTGGAAGGCCAGCCGGGCGGTGCCGTCATCAAGAACACCACCATGGGCTCCAGCGCCACCGTCCTCGCCGGTGCATTCCGTGCCGCGCGCCAGGTGTTCGACGAGAAGAACCTCTCGGACAACCCGTCGGATTACACCGCCGCCCTGCGTCCGGCTCAGTATTACCTGCTGACCGAGAACAAGGACCTGATCGACAAGGACATCAACACCGACTCGAAGGGCAGCTACAACGACGCCGTGATCGCCTCGATCGCACGCCTGCCGATCGTCAAGATCAACTGCGTGCCGAACACCAACGAGACCGCGGACACCAGCGTGCTCTCGAAGTACCGCGCCGACTACTCGAACACCGTGGGCACCATCTTCCACCGTGCATCGGTCGGCACCCTCCAGCTGCTCGGCCTGTCGGTCGAGGACGTTTACCAGGGCAACAAGCAGGGCACCCTGATGCTGTCCAAGTACGCGCTGGGCCACGGCGAACTCCGCGCCGATGGCGCCATCGAGCTGTCGAAGGCCGCGTAACGCTCAGCCTGCTTCACCCCAAGGGTGCCTCCAATCTATCGGAGGCACCCTTTTTTTTTCCACTCACCTACGGACACTCATGGCACTCCCGATCGTTCTGACCACGGAACTCGATGCGGTAAACGAGATGCTGGGCGCTATCGGCGAAATGCCCGTGAGCAGCCTGGACACCGTCGGCAACACCGACGCGGCCATCGCCATCAAGACTCTTCACGGCATCTCCCGTGAGGTTCAGTCGAAAGGCTGGTGGTTCAACCAAGACGACAGCTACACCTTCACGCTCAACGCCGAGAACAAGGTTCCGCTGGTCGCACAGATCATTCGAGTCACGCCCCTCGGGCGCGGCACGGTGCGCATCACGCACCGCAACAACTTCCTCTACGACCTTAGCAATCGGACCGACGTGTTCGACCCTGAGTCGCCGCCGGTCGCGAAGGTCACATGGTTCTACGAGTACGAGCTGCTGCCGGAAACGGCGCGGCGGTACATCGCCATCCGTGCGGCGCGCATCTTCCAGAAGAACGTGCTTGGCAGCGAGGCGCAGGACCACTTTACCGAAGAGCACGAAAGCACGACCTACGCGCTCCTGGCATCGGAGCAGGACGACTTCGAGTTCGCTCAATGCCACAACTTCATCAACGACGACCCGGATACGTCCGCAATCGGAAATCGCAGCTAAGCAATGGCTTTGACCACTGGCCGCTACCCGTCGTTCCTGGGTGGCGCATCGCAACAGGACGATTCCGTCCGCAGTCCGAACCAACTCAGCGAAGCAATTAACACCTGGCTGCACACCGCACTCGGCACCGGCAAGCGTCCGCCGGCCGAGTTCGTCAAGGTGCTCGCCGACGACCTCGATCCGATGGCGCACTACCACTCCATTGTTCGCGACGCCTTCGAGCGCTACGTGGTGGTCATCGGTAACGGCACGATCCGGGTGTTCAACCACATGACCGGCTACGAGTACGACGTGGTGCCGACCGGCAACGCGCTCCAGTACCTCGCGACCTCGCTCCAGCCCTGGTCCGTCTTCAAGACGATGACGCTGGCCGACACGACCTTCATCGTGAACACCGAGCGAGTCGTCAAGATGGACACAGAACTCTCCCCCGGTGCACTGACGGGCTCCGTCCAGACCTTCACCGACCTCCCGAAGCCGACCGGCAGCATCCCCGAGCCGCCGGGCGTGATCTACGAGATCGTCGGCGCATCCGGCAACGACTTCGACAACTACTACGTGCAGCGCGCTGGCGCTGGCGTGTGGCTGGAGGTCGCCCGCCCGGGTATCCAGCACCGGTTCGACCGCAACACCATGCCGCATCTGCTCAAGCGTATCCCCGACCCGATACACGGCGACGGTTTCTACTTCTCCTTCGGTGCCCCCGAGTGGGAAGGGCGGCTGGCCGGCGACGCATCGACGAACATCCCTGCGTCCTTTGTGGGGGAGAAGATCGTTGACGTGTTCCACCACCGGAGCCGCGTTGGGTTCCTCTCGACCGAGAACTGCGCGCTGTCCGAGGTGGACCGTCCGTTCAACTTCTGGCGCACCTCGGTCACGCAGCTGCTCGACTCCGACCCGGTTGACTTCGCGGTCAACACCGACGGCGTCGCCTCACTGCGCCATGCGATCTCTTACGAGTCCTCGCTGATCCTTTTCGGCGACCGGGCCAACTTCCAGATGACCGCCGACCCGTTCCTGACGCCGAAGACGCCGAAGGTCGATCCGCTCGTGAACTACGAGTGCTCGCGGTACGTGAAGCCGGAGATGCTGGGCGATAGCCTGTACTTTGCGGCCGACACCGGTGCCTTCGCGACGCTCCGCGAATACTTCGTGGACGACGTGAGCATCACCGGCGACGCCGCCGACGTAACGAGCCATGTCCCCCGCTACATCCCCGGCCGCGTCCGCGCTATGGCCGGCGCTCCCGAAGCGGACGTGATCGTCCTCGCGCAAGAGAACGCACCGCACCAGCTGTATGCGTACTTCGTGCGCTGGGCTGGCACCGACAAGGTGCAGTCTGCCTGGTGCAAATGGGACATCGCCGGCGTCGGCCGGGTCGTCCACCTCAAGGTGATCGACGGCTACCTGTACGTGCTCGCCCGAAAGCTTGGGTCGTCCACCGGCGTCGAGATGCTGCGCATGTCGCTCAGCCTCGCTGCCGAGGACAGCGACTTCGCCGCCGACTACAGCTTCATGCTCGACCGCCTCACCGTCCAGCAGCCGACGCACTACCCCTTCGGCAACTACACCGACATCAACCTGCCATACGCCTTCGGATCACTCACGAACGTCGTGGTCGCCAAGACGGACGATTGGGCGGACGCGGGGTCGCTGGTCGATCTACAGGGCGCGACGCTCGCAGACGGCGGCATGACGCTCCGACTCCCCGGAAACGTCGCCGCGGGCCGCCTCGCGGTCGGCCTCAGCTACGTCACGCGGGCGGACCTCACCAGGCCGTACCTGCGGGACCGAAACAACGAAGCCATCACGGTCGGCCGCCTTCAGGTACGCGACATCACGGTCGCCTACAAGGACGCCGCCTACTTCGAGGTGGAGGTGGCGACCCGCGGGCGCTCGACCGACCCGCAGACCTACCTGGCGAGCCACGCCGGCCTGTTCACCGCGCGCACGCTCAACGACTCCACGTTCCGCCTCAACGCCCCGCTGTTCCACTCGGGCGAGCAGCGGTTCCCCGTGCAGTCCCGATCGGACCAGGTGCGCATCTCCCTAGTCAATCGCCTGCCCTACCAATGCTGGTGGCAGTCCGCGCAATACCGCGCCCTGTTCTCTTCCCGGAGCCAAGTGTGACCGAAGTAATGTATCGCTCGCCGACGACCGAAGATATCCAGTCGGTCGCGGATCGCATGCGGCTGTCCGATGTTCTCGAAGTAGCCGCCTCTCACGGTCACACGCCGTTCAACGCACTGTGCGCCGCGGTGTCCACCTCGACGTACTCGTTCACCGCCGTAATCGACGGCGTGCCCGAGGGCATCTTCGGCGTTGCCCATCACGGCGGCATGTCCGCCGCGGTGTGGATGCTGGGCACCGACGGCCTAACGAAAGACCCGAAGGTCTTCCAAGTGGAGACCTCGCGGATCATGGAGGGCTGGCTCGAACAGTTCGCCATCCTGCACAACTTCGTGGACGACGAGAACGAGGTTTCCAAGGCCTGGCTGGTAAAGGCCGGCTTCACGCTCGGCGAGCCCGTGCCCTACGGCGTCGCTCGCCTTCCGTTCCGCTACTTTTATCGGGTTGGCACCGGTGTGTGAGCCGGTAACCATCGCGACCGCCGCGGTCATGATCGCAGGCGCGGTCTACGCCAACAGCGAGCAGAAGAAGGCGACAAAGGATGCGCTCCAGGTCCAACAGGCCGAGATCGACGCATCCGCAGCGACGCAGAAGAACGAGCGCATGGAAGAGGCACGCGCCCTCCGCGCCACAGCCCGGGCCGCAGCAGCAGAGGCCGCCATCGGCGGGAACTCCGTGGATGCGATCAGCATCGACGTGATGGGCCAGGCCGGCCGCGACGTTGCCTTGATCGAGACCAATCGCCGTAACGGCTCCCTCGCCAGCTCGGCCGAGGCCAACGCTCGCATCCGCGGCGCCAACGCCGAGATGGTCCAGGGCATCGGCGGCGCAGCCACGACCGGCATGAGCGGCTATCAGAACTACATGATCCGACGTAAAGGGGCGACCGGGGGTTAAACCCCGGCGTCCTTCCCCTCACTTACCAGGAGACCGCGCATGGCGCGCTTCAAGAAGCAAGAGATCACGCGGCGCACCGTAACCGCGCAGCGGAACTCCGACGCGCCCAACCTGCGCGTGCAGGCCGACCTCGACTCATCCCGCGGACATTCCGCCATGGGCTCGGTCGCCGCTGACGTGTTCGGCCGTCTCGGTGCCGCTGCATCGCGCCTCCAGGCCGACCATGCGGTGCGTAAAGACGCCGAGGATCAGACCCAGGGCCAGAAGGATCGCACCGTCGAGTCCCTTGGTGGCACCGCGGCACAGCCGACGGAGTCGCTCGCGGACAAGACCGCCGGCTATCGCCGCGGCTACTACCTGACCGAGGCCGCAAACCGCATCCACACCACCAAGCTCGAACTCGCCAAGGCAACGGCCGGGCTGCGGCCTGGCGAGGACATCGCGCCGATTATGCAAGAGCGCATGACAGAGATGCTCAAGGCGCCCGAGTTCCAAGACCCGGCGATCCTCAAGGAGATGCAGCCCGCGATCCAGCGGATGCAGGAAGGGGTGGTCGAGTTCCGCCAAAAGACCGAGCTGGCGGAAATCTTCGACAGCCAGGCCGAGAACCTGCGCCAGATCGCCCGCGACGGCGTGCAGGACGGCTCGCTGCTGACGCCCGCCGGTGTCGATAGCTTCCGCGCCGCGCTCAACACAGAGGCATTTGCCTACCTCGACGACGATGATGCAGACGACATCCTGTCGAGCGCCTACATCGACCTGATCGAGACCGGGCAGATCGACCCGGAGAACGCGAAGGCCGCGCTCCAAAAGCCCATCGGTGCCGCCAAGGTCGCCCTGTGGGATCGGACCGGCTGGGGCGAGAAGTTCGAGACTGCCGTCGCGGCCGGCTCCACCGTCCGTGCCCGCAAGTACGAAGAGGCGCAGGCCGAGATGCTGTCCGGCATGGAGTACCAGCTTCAGGGGCGCGCCTCCAAGGGCCAGCTTGCGATCGGCGACATCAACGCCCTTGCCGACAAGGTCGGCATGCACGGCAAGGACCGCCTCGCCTTCGTGCGCCGCTGGATCGATCAGAACGACGCCGGCCTCAAGCACATGGAAACGGAAGCCCGCCGCGCCAAGGAACACAAACAGGTGATCGCGGCTATAAACGCAGGGAACGCCTTGTCGCTGACAGACTCGCAGCTGAGCAAGTCGGCCGAAAAGGAATGGGCCGCGGCGGTCACCGGCGGCGACCGAAAGGTGCAGCAGGCCGTGATCGAGCGCTACACCCGCGCTGGCATCGTCATCCCCCAGCTAAAGGACATGCTCGGCCGCACCACTTCGCGCAATCTGACCGCGAACTACAACCTTTACGCCGAGTTGGTGAAGATCGATCCGATCGCCGCCGACCGCTACCTGTCGGAGAGCAATGCAACGCTGTTCGCGCAGCACCACGACAACGTGTCGAAGTTCGGCATGACGCCGGAAGAGAGTATTCAAGCTCTGCCTACCGGCGCAACGAAAGGTCGCCGCGTGGACGTAGCGCGGGAGATCGGCCAAGCCACGGCGCAGTTCTATAAGGAACGGCCTACTTTGCCCAGCGGCGCGGCCCGTACTCGTGAGGTGAAGACGCAAATCGAGCAACGCGCAATACGCCTCGCTCTCGCCAATCCCAATGCATCGCCACTGGACAATCTGGCTGTGGCCGAACGCTTGGTGCTTGGCGATCTCATCGAAGTAAATGGCCGCATGGTGCCCCGCGGTGGCGCGCGACCGACGGCCCAGCCCGCAATTGACGCATTTGTGCGAGACGGGGCGCAGAGCTTGGCTACGGATGGGGTGATTCCAAAGGAACTCCAGGCCGGCGTGTACGCGTCGCCGCTGCCGAGCGCTCCGAACCGATTCGCGTTGATGCTGCCTAACGGCTATCCCGTAGTGAACCCGAAGACCGGCCGTCCGATCACTTTCGATCCGCTGGAAGTGGCCCAAGCTCGTGTCGAGTACGACTCCCAGCGCAAGGAAGCAGAAGTTCGCGCGTCCGCCAAGTTCAAGCAGCGGGTTGGCGCCGAGCGCGCCGGACTGACGCCCTGGTACGACGGCAAGCGCGGTCCGTCGCTGATGACCACTGATGAGGTCGAGGCATTTAACAACCGCACCAAGCCCATTACCGAGGACGGCAAGGACTTTCCGTCGTTCATGGACTTCCTACAAGAGCACCGCACTGCGCGGAAATCAAAAGGACAGTAATCGCAATGCCTATCAGTATCCTCGACCTGGCCGATGACTCGCCCGAGCAGGCGCCGGACATCAACCAGCAAGTCGCGATCGCGACTCAGCGCAACGAGGGCGGCTCCACCGCCCGAGCGCAGGCGTCACGAGCACGCCAAGCGGAAGCAGAGCGTGTGCGCGAGAACTCGACCGTCGGTGACCTGATCGGCGCTGCGCAGGTACAAGGCGGCATCGGCACCCTGCACCGCATGTGGCAGGAAGGCTCGGTGATGGAGCACGCCAAGGAGGACTATCGTCTCCCGGAGGACTTCGCCGAGCGCATGCAGGAAGCCGGCATCGGGCAGGAGCAATGGCTCCTGTTCGACCGTGCTACCAGCGATGAGCACTTCGAGCTGCTTCAGTCGTTCGCCTTGCAGAACCAGGCGGCCTCGGAGACGCAGGGTCAGTTCGGATTGGCCGCGAACCTCGCGGTCGGCCTCACCGACCCCGTGGCCTTCGCCGCCGACGCCGCCACCGGCGGTCTCGCCCGGGCTGCCCGTGCCGGCCGCCTGGTCAACGGCCTCCGTGCCGGCGTCGCCGCGGGCGCCACCAATGCCGCCCTGACCTACGGCGCCTCCGAGTTCAACCCGGAGGTCGGCAACAAGGACATCGTCCTCGCCGCCGGCGCCGGCTTTGTGCTTGGCGGTGCCCTGAACCTGCGAAACGGCGACGAGTTCGTCAACGCAAAGGCTGTGCAAGACATCGTTCGCCGGGACATCTCCGGCTCCTACGAGAGCATCGGCGCCGCCAAGGTGTACGGCATTCCTGACGAGCCCACTCCCGGCCTGACCCGGAAGCCGCTGAGCGACGCCATGGAAGACATCAAGGACGCAGGCGTCGAGAACATCGAGCTGCGGCCGGCCTTCGCCAACATCCGCCGGTCGCTCGCGGCCCGCATGGGCAACATGAAGTCCCCGACGGTCCGAGAGATCAGCCGCAAGCTGTTCCGCGACGGCGTGGGCTACAACGACCGCAATCAGGCCGTGGAGCAGTCCGCGGGCGAGTTCGCAGGGATGCACCGGGCGCGCTTCGAGACGGCCCTCCAGCGCGGCTACAACGCCGCCTGGCGCGACGAACGAGCTGCCCGCGGCCTTAGCATGTGGGACCGAGCGGCCGAGCTGGAGTGGAGCGGTCAGGTCGCCCAGGCGCTCCGCGGCGTAGAGGTCGATTCCCCGGCCGCCAAGGCTGCTGCAGCCCGTGTACGCAAGGTGCTGGACGAGGCGTTCGACACGGGCGTCCGTAACGGCGTCCTCGACCCGGGCTCGAAGAACGAGAGCTACTTCCCGCAGATTCAGTCGAAGGCCGCATATCAGCGCATCTTCGGCGAGATGGGTCTGTCCGAGGACCAGGGCATCGACATCTACAAGCAGGCGATTCTGTCCGATATGCGCAAGCGCGCCTCGGCCAACCCCGAGGCCTCGGCTAACGTCGCCAAGATCAACGAGCTGGAGGACGCCTACAAAGGCACTTCCGATGCCGCTAAACGCGCGCGCGCGCGCGCGGACGAGATCAACGCCGACTTCGCGCTGCGCCAGCAGGCAGTGCGCGACGCCGAGGCTGCACTCTCCGAAGACCTCGGCACCGGCAAACGGGCGGACATCTCCCGGCGCGCAAGACAGCGCAAGCTCGACGAGAGCCGGCGTCGCCTGATGCGCCAGGAAGAGCGCCTCAAGGGAGCCAAGGAAAAGCTCGCGGTAGCCCTCAAGCGCGAGGCAGACGTTGATTACGCCCGCAAGCAGGCCAAGCAAATCGCGGACGATGGTGGGGTTGACGAAGACCTGGCTGAGGTTTATGCCAGAGCGATCATCAACCGCGGCAAGAACCAGGTGCACGGCGAGACCGAGAACATGGTCCGCTCGCTGGACCTGGACGACCTCGAGCAGCTCAAGCAGGCCTTGGATGACGCTGGCGTCTCCGTGGAAAAGGCGACCTCGATCCTCCACAAGTACACCCGCAAGGCAACCGAGGACGCAAAGATCAGTAGCGCCAAGCGCCGCATCTCCCTCGACCCGTCGTTCAGGACGGTCGTCAAGAACCGCCACGGGGCCGACGTGGAGATCGGCGTTACCGACTTCATGGACAGCGACGTTTCCCGCGTGGTCACGGCGTACACCCGCGACATCGCAGGCTGGTCCGCCCTGTCGCAGAAGCTCGGCGTCAAGAACCAAAGGGAACTCGAAGCGCTCCGGCAGCTGACCAAACGGGAAGCGGACATCGCCGGCGACGACACCGACACGGCGCTGCGCATGTTCGACATCGGCGTGCGCAGCATCATGGGTCGCTCTACCGAGGTCAACCCGAACTCGGGCGGCGCCCGCATCGCTCGCGCTCTCAGGGACACCCAGTTCCTCCGGGTGATGAACCAGGTCGGCTTCACGCTGTTCACCGAGCTAGGCCCCGTGGTCGCTCATGCGGGCCTCCGCAACACGCTGTCGTCTATTAGCTTCATCGGCGACTTCATGCGCACTGCGGCCGACGGCACGCTCAAGAGCGGCACCGCTCGCTACCTCGACGAGCTGATCGCGACCGGCACGGAACACCTGCGAAACCCCGTGTACCTTCGCCTGGAGGACGATGCATTCGCCTCCCCGACCTACGGCAACAGCAAGATCGGCCGCGCCTACGAGAACCTGCAAGGCCAAGCGCAGCGCGTCACGAGCGTGATGTCCGGCATGGCGCCCATGAACACGATGCTCCAGCGGATCGCAGGACGCGCCACGCTCATGAAGCTCCTACAGCTCGCGAACGACAAGCGCCCGCTGGCGGCGCCGATGATCCAGCGCCTCCGTTCCTACGGTCTCGACCAGGAAGCGCAGGAGGCGCTATTCGCCTCGCTTCGCGGGATCAAGAAGGTGGACGACATCACCGAAGCCGGCCTTTCGCTGGCCGACAGGGAGCGCGTCGCGGCCTTCATGTTCCGCGTGACGCGGCAGCAGGTACTCGAAGGTGACGCATCGGATTCGATCATGCTGATGCACAGCTCAGGCGGAAAGCTCGTGACCCAGTTCCGCAGCTTCATGGCGTACAGCTACGAACGCCACCTGCTCAACTCGGCGTACCACTGGAAGGACTGGCACACGTGGCAGATGGTCACGCTGTCGTCGAGCCTGGCCGGACTGCAATGGGCCGCCCGCAGCTACATCAACACGGCCGGGAACGAAGAGAAGCGCAAGGAAACGCTCACCCGCGCCAACTTCCTCAAAGCGGCGGTGGCGCAGTCGTCGTGGGGATCGGTCATCCCGGCCCTCACGGACACCCTGCTCGGCGTTGCCGGCGAAGAGGCAGTGTTCGCTAACACCCGCTCGACGGGCCTGTCCAACAACATGCTGGGCGGCATCCCTTCGGTCGACTTCGTGACCCGCGCCGCGGAAGCCGCAAAGCTCCCGGTGCAGATGATCCGGGACGACCAGGAGATCACCCGAAAGGAACTGGAGAACTTCGCGAAACTGTTTTGGTTCCAGAACATGACCGGCTGGCAGAACATCCAGCGTGAAGGGTTCGATTGGCTGGAGCAGGAAGGGATCGTCGAAAAGAAGAGTGAAGTCGAATCCGAAGCTCGCAAGGAGCGCAACGCGGAGAAGAAGCAGAAGACCTGGCTGGACAATCCCATCTTCAACTAACGAGACCCAATGATTGAATTGGCCCGCGGCCTGTCCTTCGTGCGATACAAGTACGAAGGCGGGCCGCTGCGTTTTACCGTCACATTTCCGTATCTCAAGCAAGAACACGTCCGCGTGCTGGTAGGCGACCCCGCCTCGCCGCGCTTCGTCCTCGGTAAGTGGATCAACGCCACCACCGTAGAAATTCCGGATCAGACGCCACACCTCACCGCGCCTTACGCCGTGACGCTCCGTCGGGTCACGCCCATCGCAGACCTTGCGATCGAATACCAGGGCGGCGCGATGCTGCCCGAGAGCCACCTCAATACCTCGCTCAAGCAGTTGCTCTACGCCCACCAGGAGAACCGCGAGTTCCCCGGCGGGGTCTCCGGCAGTCCCGGCGGCGGCGACAACTCGCTGATCGACATCCAGACCCTCATCGACCTGGTCACGCAGTCGCCGGCCTTCCTGATCCTCCAGGAAAAGATTCCGGACGTTGATGCCAACGCCGAACTCATCATCGAAGAGCTGCTGCGGTCGAACAAGTTCTTCGACTTGCACCGCGACCATGGCGACAAGATCAACACCGCGTACACGCGCATCTCGCTCACCGAGGACGCCACGCAGGCGCTCGCCGAGCAGTACACCGAGCTGTTCACCCGGATCGTCACTAGCGAGACCACCGTCGCCGCTCAGTTCCTCCAGGTGAACCAAGCGGTCGTCACCGAGCGCAACGCCCGCGTGTCGTCCATGACGGACCTGCACGCGCAGATCACGACCGAGCGCGACACCTACGTCGCACAGGCAGTGTCCAACGTGACCGCCCTCGTGGACGCCGTGGAATCCCGCGTGGAGTCCGTCGAGGGCACTGTGGCAACGCACGGCGAATCGATCGCCGCAACGAACGAAGCGCTGACCACCGTCGCCAACGCCGGCGGTGCTAACACGACCTGGCGCCAGCTGTTCTCGGCCCAGTTCGGCGGCGACGGCGCAAGCGGCACATCCGTCGCGGCTGCGGTCAAACAGCAGATCGACACGAAGGTCACGCCGACCGAAGCTCAGTCGATAGCCAACACCAGCGTGACGGCGTTCGCCAACGGCACCTTCGCGGCGCTCCAGCAGTCCTACAACGCCTACGTCAGCTCCAACGACGCCAAGTGGTCCGGCACATGGTCCCTCCGCATCAACGGCGGCGACCCGGCCAACCCGATCATCGCCGGCATCGCACTCAGCGCCAACCCGAACGGCTCCGACTTTGTCGTGCAGGCCGACCGCTTCGCCATCGTGTCGCCCACCAACTACGGTGTTCGGCGCGTCCCCTTCGTCGTCGGCAATGTCGGCGGCGTCAGTACCGTGGGCATCACCGGTGCACTGCTAGTGGACGGCTCCGTCACCGCCGGGAAGATCACGGCGAACTCGCTGTCGGCCATCACGGCCAACGCCGGCACGATCAACGGCGGCACATTCAAAACGCACTCGCTGGACGCCAACGGCAACGTGCTCGACCCCGGCGAGTTCCGCGTGGAGGTCTCCAACGTCGGCAACTGGCCCCTGTGGGTCGGCTCCGGCGTCAAGAACGAGAACAACGCCGTCTTCTGGCTCGACCGGTGGGGCAACGCCGCGTTCCGCGGCAAGGTCTCGGCTCCGAACATCGTAGGCCAGTTCCAATCCGCGACCGCAATCAACTGGACGGGGGCCACGACCATCGGCCAGGACTACACCGAAGTGCTCCAGTTCACCCTGGGAGCGCCCGTGCTCGTCGGCGAGGCGCATACCCCCGTGCTCAGCCTGACCGTCGGCTGCACCCCGGGAATGCCCGGCCCCGACGTAATCGTCCAGGAAGCCCGCGGGTCGGTATGGGTCGAGATCGGGAGGACCGACGTTGCCTACTACGAGTCGTACTACATGGTCTCTGGCGGCGAAGGCAACGCGTTCTACCGCATCCGCTCACCGCTACGGAACACGAACGTCACCGTCAACGCAGTCGGGCAGCCCACCTCGTCGCCCCGGGCGTTTCGCGTGATCGCGAGGTGGCGCCAGGTCGTCTACCTGTCCGCAGGTGGCCCGGACACGAGCGCTCTCTACACCGGCGGGACGAACATCACCAGCATCTCCGGCTCCGTCTACGGCATCCGGTAAACCAAGGAATCAATGGCAATCACGAACTCCGACCTGGCTCTGCGCATTGCGGAGCTGGTCGATCGTTGGAACACCCGAGAGAACCAGCTGCGCCTGATGCTGACCCAGCCGACCGGCATGGTGACGGTGACGGACGGCCTGGAACAGAACCATCTGCTGCCCTCGTTCCCGCAGTTGCAACTCGACGTAACCCGGCTAGTGTCCGAGGCCTCCGGCGGCGTCGCCGAGGCGTATGCTCACGCGAACACCGCCCTCCAGCACCGCAACGCTGCGGGTGAAGCCGCGGACGCCGCCAGTGCTTCCGCTGCGGAGGCCCGAGCGACCGCCGATCAGGCGGCCGATGACGCCGCTGCTGTGCTCGCCGCTGCAACCGCGGCAAAGGACGCAGCGGCGGCAAGCTCGACCGCAGCCGCCACCAGCTCCGACGCTGCGGCTGGGAGCGCCAACGCGGCAGCCAACAGCGCGAGCACGGCGAACACCCACCGGCTCGCAGCGGCCGATAGCGCCGACGCCGCGGCGGACAGCCAAGCAACCGCCGGTGCCCATGCGGACACCGCGGGCACCGAGGCAGGGATCGCCAGTGCGGCAAAGGCCGCCGCCGAGGCCGCACGGGACAAGGCCCGCCAGTGGTCGTCCGCCCCTACCGGCACCCCGGTTGAGCCAGGCGAGTACAGCGCGAAGCACTGGGCGTCCCAGGCCGCAGCCGCGGTCACCGGCACGCTGGTCTACATGGGCGGCTGGGATGCATCCTCGGGCGCCTATCCGACACCCGCGCAGAAGGGCTACTTCTACAAGGTCACGACCGGTGGCACTCACGGCGGATACGAGTTCAATGTCGGCGATCAGATCGTCCACAACGGTTCGAGCTGGGATGTCATCGACAACACCGAAAGGGTAGCGTCGGTGAACGGGAAGTCCGGCTCGGTAGTTCTCGTGGCTGCGGACATCGGCGACCTCGGCGCGCTGGCAACTCGCAACACCGTTAGCTGGCAAACGGACGTGACCAATCGTCCTGCCACGATGCCGCCGGATGCGCATAACCACCCTATCACTCAGGTGACCGGCCTGGCCGCCGCACTGGACGCCAAGGCGCCGATTGCGAGTCCGGTGTTCAACGGCTACATGACCATCACCGGGGGCCGTGCGGTGCTTAATGCGCCCGTTGGTCAGAACTCCCTGGTGCAGCTCGCGGATGAAACCGGCGCAAACAAGGCCGGCGTCGTTTGGAATCGCGGTGACAACTCGGTGCGCCTCCGGCGCTATAACGCCGCCGGCGATGACGCCGCGGAAGAGCTGTCGGTTCTCCCGGGCGGCATTCGTGTCAACACCAACCTGACGAACCAGCAGTCGAACACCAGCTACACCGCGGTGGCATGTCAGAACATCGGTGGCGTCGAGATACAGATCGCAGCCAACGCGAACAACGAGGGGCGTGTGGCCGTCGCCACGGACCACGACATGGTGCTCTACACCAACAATCAAGAGCGCCTCCGGGTCGGCCGGGACGGTCACGTCCGCATCTCGAAGAGCAACGGGCCGATCGATTCCAACTCCTACGGCACGGGTCACCTCGAACTCCGGACCAACGACGCGTCCTTCCCGATGCTTAGCTTCCATCGGTCCGGCATTGATGCGACCACGATTTACTGGAACGGTGGCCGGCTGCGCACGAGGGACTCTGGGAACGTTGACCGAGTGATTGCTGAGGAAGGGCGCGACGTGGCCTTCCGCGACGTGTACGCCAATCGCGACGGCACCACCGGCGTCATCTTCTTTGGCTCCGGCTCGAACAACCGATACCTGTACTACAACGGCACGCACTATGAGCTGGCGTTCGCCGGCCTGAAAATTGCCGGTGGCCCGGTGCTCACCGCGGAAAGCGGCGTGTTCCGCATCGAAGGCCAGGCCCGGGCGTACAACCGCTGGCAGACTCTCGCAGCCAACGGCGCCGCCTGGGTAGACCAACCCCGCACCTTCGTGTCCTCGGGTGACCCCGGCGGGCAGGCGCAGGACGGCGACATCTGGATTCAGTTCTGAGTGGCCGTTCTCCGCATCAAATCCGGGGGTGCAATGCGCACCCCCGCAGCCGTGTGGGTTCGCTCCGGCGGCGCCTGGCACAAGCGAGCCATGTACGTCCGCATCGGCGGCACTTGGCAGCTCGCCTGGACGCCTACTGTCCCCATCACCGTGTCCGGCTCGGGGAACAGCAACGGCAACCTCTTCCGCACCGAACCGGCTCCCGGTTCCGCAACCGTGACCGCCGGCAACTACACCGTCACCGGCAGCGGCGGCAACAGCGCGTTGAGCTATTCCTGGGTTCGCATTAGCGGCGACGCCATCAACATCTCCAGCACTACCGCGCAGACCGTCTCTTGGTCCGCTTCAGTCTCCAAGGGCAGCACGCTGTCCGCAACCTTCCGCTGCACCGTCTCAGACACCTCGGGACAAAGCGCCTTCATCGACGTGGGCGTATCCCTCGACTACTACACGGACCTCTGAATGAACGAAGACCTCAAGCTCCTGACGGCGCTTGGCTGCGCCGGTGCTGTCATCGGCATCGCCAAGATGCTGTCGTCCACCGAAAAGCTCAAGCCGCGCCAGATCGTCGGCCGAGCCATCCTCAGCGGCGCTCTCGGCGTCGCCGCGGGTGCGATCGTACTCCTGTTTCCGGGCATCGGCTTCGTGCCGCAGATTGCCGTCGCTTGCATCCTCGCGAGCCTTGGCGTGTCGGCACTGGAGGTGCTCTTCAACCGGTTCCTCAATAAGTGAATAAGGCTGCGTCGAAGGGCGCACTCGAAGACCTCCACAACAAGCTCGCAACCACCCTCGCCTCCGCACTGGAAGACCTCGATCCGACCGAAAAGGGAACCGCGGCAATCCTCAACGTAGCCCGCCAGTTCCTCAAGGACAACAACGTCGAGGCCGCGCCACGCGAAGGACAGCCGCTCGGCGCTCTCGCCGAGAAGGTCGCCCAGTTCCCCTTCGATCCCGCTGAGGACACTCGCGCGCACTGATGTCCGCCGAACTCGAAGGCGCGATCGCGTTCGCATTGGATGCGGACGAGTCGCTCCAGGGCGTTCCAGTCGGGCCGATGACGAGCATCCACGCTCGTCACCCCTTCGACGTATTCAAGAACTTTGCGTGGCACATCTGGAAAGAGCTGGGTCTGCCTACGCCGACCCCGCTCCAGTACGACATCTGCGACTACCTACAGCACGGCCCGCGGCGCCGCATCATCATGGCGTACCGCGGCATCGGCAAGAGCTGGCTTACCGCCGCATTCGTCTGCTGGCGACTGTGGAAAGACCCGCAGCGCAAGATCATGGTGGTCTCTGCGAGCAAGGAGCGCGCCGACGCGTTCTCCGTGTTCGTCAAGCGCCTGATTGAGACCATCCCCGAACTGGCCCACCTCAAGCCGAAGCCCGGGCAGCGCGATTCAAACCTCGCGTTCGACGTTGGCCCCGCAACGCCCGATCAGTCCCCGTCGGTGAAGTCCGTCGGTATCACCGGCCAGCTCACCGGCTCCCGCGCCGACGACATCATCGCGGACGACATCGAAGTCCCTAAGAACTCCATGACGGTCGTGCAGCGCGAGAAGCTGTCTGCACTCGTCACGGAATTCGACGCCGTGCTCAAGCCGAACGGCGTGGTGACCTACCTGGGCACCCCGCAGACGGAAGAATCGCTCTACTACAAGCTCCCGGAGCGCGGCTACGCGATCCGCGTGTGGCCTGCGCGTTACCCCCGGGACGCCAAGCAAAGACAGGCGTATGGCGAGAACCTGGCGCCAATCGTCGCCAAGGTCTTCGACGCTGATCCGAGCGTGGCCTGGGCCAACATCGAGAACATTCGGTTCACCGACGAAGATCTTCTGGAACGCGAGGCGTCCTACGGGCGCTCCGGCTTCATGCTCCAGTTCATGCTCGACGCGTCGATGGCCGATAGTGAGCGTTATCCGCTCAAGCTTTCCGACCTCATCATCATGGACGTGGACCGCGAGGTCGCCCCGGTGCGCACCGTATGGGCTCGCGTGCTCGGAAACGTCATCAACGAGCTGCAATCCGTGGGGTTCACCGGCGACCGCTGGTATTCCCCGATGTACGTCTCGCCCGAGTTGGAGCCCTACACCGGCTCGTTGATGACTATCGACCCCTCGGGCCGCGGCGACGACGAAACCGGCTACTCGGTGACCAAGATGTTGCGCGGCATGATCTACCTGCGGCGCAACGGCGGCCTCAAAGGCGGCTATGACGACGCCGTCCTGGAATCGATCGCCCACATCGCGCGGGCCGAGAAGGTACAGCTGATCCTCATCGAGTCGAACTTCGGCGACGGCATGTTCGCCAAGCTGCTCGCACCGGTTCTCCAGCGCATCTACCCCTGCACCATCGAAGAGGTCCGCCACAACACGCAGAAGGAACGGCGGATCGTGGACACGCTGGAGCCGGTGATGAACCAGCACCGCCTGGTCGTGGACCGCTCGGTGGTCGAGAACGACGCCAAGACCGAGAAGCTGTACCACCAGCTGTTCTATCAGCTGACCCGCATGACGCGGGAGCGCGGCGCCGTCAAGCACGACGACCGCATCGAGACCCTCGCCATGGCCGTGACCTATTGGTCCGACCAGCTGTCACGCGACGTGACCCAGGAAGAGCAGCGCCGAGAGGAAGAGCTGCAAGAGAAGGACTACCTGGAGTTCATCCAGTCCTTCACGCAGGGCGTCGCGAACGACCCCAACTACTACGACAACTTCTGAGGCCCGCATGGACAACACCACCGCGGCGGTGATCTTCGTGATCGCCGCCATCGTCATCGTCTTCATCGGTAGCAAGCTGCGCCGCCGCAAGCCATTCGACGGCCCCGCCTCCAGCCCGGAGCCCGAATGATGGGCGTCATCAAGCGCTCCAAGGCGCCGATCAAGTTCCTGACGATCCACTGCGCGGCCACGCCGGAGGGTCGCGCTAACACGGCCGCCGATGTCACCAGATGGGACATCGACACCTACGGCCAGCCGTCCTATCACTGGGTCATCGAACTGGCGGGCCGCACGGTCCGCACGCTCGACGATGACCAGGTCGGCGCCCACGTCGGGCGGAACAACACCGGCAATATCGGCGTCTGCTACGTCGGTGGCCTGACGAAGGACTTAAAGGCACCGAAGGACACCCGCACGCCGGCCCAAAAGGTCGCCCTGCGCGACCTGGTGAGCGCCTACAAGCGCAAGTACCCCGGCCTAGTCGTCCGCGGTCACCGCGATTGGCCTGGCGTCCGCAAGGATTGCCCGTCTTTTGACGTGTCCGCGTGGCTCAAGGCGGAAGGCCTGTGACGCGCAAGCAGGCGGCCTACAACGGCCTGCTGTTCGCGGTGGAGGTCGCCGCAGCGCTGCTGGCTGTGCTCGCCCTGTGGCGCGTCCTGTGAGCGCTGGCGGCCTCTAATGACCACCATCGCGTTCGACGGCCGCTACATGGCCGTGGACTCGCAGCTGACCCAAGGCGACACCAAGTTCACGGCCCGAAAAGCCTTCGAGTTCGAGACGCCTGAGGGCATCCGGACCGTGGTGATGGGCTGTGGCACTTGGGCCGACGTGCAGGACGCGGTGAAGGCCCTCGAAGGGGGCCTTCTGCTCCCCAAGGGCGACTATTCGCTGCTCTTGTGGGCCGACGGAGACGGCGTCAGCGAGTTCTGTGGGCCTTCCAAGGCGTCCCGGGTGGACCTGGAGCACTACGCCAACGGAAGCGGCGCTCAGGCGGCCCTGGGAGCACTCAAGATGGGCGCTTCCGCGGCCCGTGCGGTCGAAGTTGCGTCGGAAATCGACGTTTCGACCGGCGGCCCCGTGGTCGTGTTCGACACGAAGACCAGGCGCTTCACGCGACCTCGTACCCGGAGACGCTCAGGGCATTCCTGAGCGTCTTTTTCGGTGCCGCTATCGAGTGGTGACCACCCGAGAGGGTGTTGACAGGGCTGGTATCATAGATAGAAACCTAAGGTGTACCTTAGGGTCTATCTTAGGTTTCCTCCTTAGGTCTTATATTTAGGTTCTAACCGTAGGTGGATCACTTAGCTAACACCTGAGGTACTCCACCGGTTCCCCTGAGGTTCTCCTGTGCTGACTCGCGTCGTCATCCTCGCCACTGCCGTGCTGATCCTGACCGCCTGCACGCAAGAGGCGCCCACGACCGCTGCGATCCCGAGCAAGACCTCGGTCCTCGATCTTCCTGAGGACACCCGGTCGGCGCCGTCGATCACTGAGCAGGTCGCCGAGGCCGAGAAGCGCAACGAGGGCGGCTCTGCCGCGCGCTATAAAGCCGAGCGCGAGAAGCGAGAGAAGGCTAAAGCCGAGGCGCACTGAGCAGCGCTACACGGGGCGCTCATCGCCCCCGCTACCCTCGGTCACCTGGCAGGCTAGACGATCGCTGTGCGCGCACCTGCTGCGCTCCTGGTGCGCCTTCGAGTGGTCCAAGGTGGTCCGAATATTCCACCGCAAATTTCCGTGAGGGGATATGACCATCAAAGGTCAGCGCGTTGCCCCCCTCCACCCCCTCGCGCTCACACACAGCCGGCCTAAATGCCCCACGCGCGCGCCTGCGGTTCCTTGTGCGCGTCACCTGCCGCGTCACCTGATCGCCTAAGTTGTTGACGCAGCACGCTGCATCGCTGGATTGCTTATCCAATCCTGCCCTGCACGCCCACACCATGCGCACCGCAAGCGCACCGATGCGGCCCTGCATGCGAACGCATGCATGCGCTTGTGTCTGTCCCTATCTGTAGTTTTGACCTGGACGCACACACACACCCACGGTCCACCCGCGCACACATGCGGTCCACCTGCCGCGCACACCCTGCACACCTGCCGCCCTGCCCTGCGGCCTACCTAATGCGCACTGCGCGCCCCTGCAACATTTACCAGATTTGGGACTTGACGCGAACTCGGGATCGTGTCAATCTATGTCCACGGTCAGACACCGACCCACCCGAGCCTCCCAGTGAGGCGCTAGGGGAAGCGATACGAACCAATCGACTCCGGCCCGTGCATAGCGCTACCGGAGCGGCACCTGAAGGGCCAGCGACTACGCCATAAGGCAATCGCTGGGGAACCGAAGGGAGCCTAGCGGGATGAACTCCCGGCGATACGTGGGCGCTCCCGGGTTGCTGTAGCTAATACGTCCCAAATATGCAACACGTCGCAACACAACACGATTGACCGCCTGCTAACGAGACGGCGGAACCTGCGTAACAGGGTGGACGGTCCCATGACCGCCACAAGGCACTGTGAAGGTGCCAAGCGCGTCGGAAAGGACCGTGACGAACGGCCCGACCGATGAAACAACCGGCATGGCTAGACGCCCCGCGCCAGTCTCGAACACCGTAGCGAGATAACTGGCGATCACACGGGGAGAGTCTAGCCAGTGAAGCGGCTCTGAGGGTTGCCCGACCTCCCCCAACCCTTGGGGCCGCTTCACTGGCTTGATTCCTTTCACGCTGTAACAACCACGACAAGCGAGGCCCTCATGGAAGCTCGACCTCTCATCCAGTCCAACGCCGCGAGAAGAAGAAGATCACCCAAGCTTTGCCTATTGCATCCCACATTCGGGATCAATGCAGCATTGGGACAAATCCTTGACGTGGTCGGCTGGCGCCTCCTGGCGCTGGTCGGCTTCGGCGTCGCCGTTTCACTCGTCTACTGCTACGGAGCCGCACATGCGTAAGGCCCCTTCCAACACCGATGACGTGATCGACAGCCGCGACGTGATCGAGCGCATCGAAGAACTCGAAAGTGAACTCGGCGCAGTGCATGGGGCTCAGACCGAGAGCCGCGAGACGAACCTGGAGTTCGAGGAGTGGCTGCTGGCGGTACGGGCCGACGCGAGCCCTGCACACGAAAACGAACACAACCGCGAGGTGGAAGAACTGCAAGAGCTGCGCAGCCTGGCCGATCAGTGCGACCACGTTTCCGACTGGGTACATGGCGAAACGCTGATCCGCGAGAGCCACTTTACAGACTACATCGAACAGCTCATCGACGACTGTTACGAGATGCCGAAGGAGATGAAGAGCGGCGGATGGCCCTGGCGCCACGTCTCGTTCGACTTCGAGGCCGCCGCCGAAGAGGCGAAAGTCGATTACTCCGAGGTCACCTTTTGGGGTGAGACCTACCTCATCCACGACTGCTGAGGAACTGCGATGAGCGAATTCACCAGCAAGGAGCGAGACGCGATCTTAGCCGGTCTGCGTCTCCTGCAATTCTCCCTCGACGCCGGCACCGTGGCACCTAACGACGGCGACGTGGGCGACATCCTCACATGCAGCGGCGACCACGACGGCATGACGGCCGAAGAGATCGACCTGTTCTGCGAAGAATTCAACTTCTGAGGCCCAGCATGCGAATCCTCGGCTACTCCTACAACGCCACCATCGTGTGCCCCGCGTGTGCTCGCGCGGACGCCGAAGAGGGCCAAATCATCCCGGACGGACGTATTCGGTTCGAGCACGACGAACACGGGCTGCTCGACAACCTTGAAGACCGACACGGCGACGCAGTGCGCCCGGTCTTCTCCACCGATGAAGGCGCACACCGTGAAATATGCGGTTCGTGCTTCGAACGCCTGAGCTACTAGGAGAACTGAAATGCAGACCGTAAACGTGCGGGAGATGCTCGATCCCGCGATACGCGACCCGCACTCTGGCGAAATCGTCGGGCGCGACGAAGATGTGGCACGCGCCCTGGAGGCTTTCGAGGGTCTGGTCGCGATTGCGGGAGAAGCCGCGAAGCAATTAAGGCTCAGTGGTTCTCACGCCCACGCTCACTTGCTCGACTGCGCGGTGAACCGAGTAGGCGGAGTCGCATGAAACGCAACCTTCAATGCGCCTGCTGCGGGAACTACGCGGGACGCTGGGAGCAGCACTGGAATCAAGACACCGGCTACGGCGTCTGCGCTTCCTGCGTGGAGTGGATAAGCTCGCGCGGGGAAACCGTTGAGAGCATCGTCCAGACTTATGGATCGGAAGGCGTCAACTGGGGCCATACGCCTCAAGAGGACGACGCCGACTGAACCGTTAAGCCGACTAGCGGATCACATTCTGAGATTCGGGCGCCTTAGCCTTCCCGCATGGAAGTCCTGGACCGCGAACAATCGATCCTCCCAAAGCCGTACACCTGGATCGACTCTCGGTCCCTCGGCGGGCCAGTCGTGCTCCGCTTCAACTGCTCGGCGGTCGCCGTGATCCGCCCCGACGACCGCGGAGTAAGCATCCTGATTCACACCAGCAAGAACCACACGCTATACGCCCGGGACCGAAGCGTCCGCCGGGCCTGCTACGGCGTCGAGCGCTGGTTTGATGCGCGCACCCGGCCAGCCGGCAGCGCGTACCGAAACACACACGGGCACCACAAGCCCTGGTTCTAGCACTACCTCTCTCGGCGGCCGACGGCTGCCTTCTAACTCGGAGCAACACATGGACACCACCATCAAAGACTTGATGGAGGCGCAGGCGTATGGCCTCGTCCCCACCAGCGCCACGCGGTTCGCGATCCGCTACCTCGGCTTCGACGGGCATGAACTGGGACCGGACTGTAAGACGGCCTTCTGCGCGATCCTCAGCGCGAACGGGCTCGACGGCCGGGCGATCGATGGGCTGGCCTGGCGTCGCGACGACGGAGTCACCGGCGTCTATCCGCTGATTCCCGTCTCGGCGACGCAGTTCGTCGTCAAGTACGCCCAACTGGCCCGCGATGCGCTGGCGCAGTCCCAGGGGGCGCCTGCATGACCCTGAAAGAACGTCTGCGGGCCGCTGAGGCGCGCAACCCGCTTGGATACGCAGTCGGGCTCATCCTCAGCCTCGACGGCGTACTAGTGGCGGCGCTGCTCGTTTCTGAGGTGTTCCCTTGAGGTGCGGCCTCATCTTCAGATGGGGCAGCGCTTGGGTCGGGGCGCATTGGTCGCCCTATAACCGCCGCTGGTGCATCAATCCCCTGCGCTGCGTCACCGTGTGGCTCGCCCTCAAGGGTGGCAACGTGCCTTAAACCGTCAGCGGAAGCTGGGGTAATCCTTTCGCAGTCGGGCCTCAGCTTGGACAGCTAGCGCGTGGGGGGCCACTTCGGGCAAGTCACGAATTAACGTCCACGGCGTATCCACCAGCATGTGCCCTACTGCGAACTCAGGCGCCCCGATGCGTCGGCGAAGCGCCTGAACTGCCAGCAGCTCAGCCGGGTACACCCGATCAAAGTTGTACTCAAACTCGTAATCCATGCGGTTCGTGCTTCCGCGGCTGCGACTGATGTGAAAGTCGGAGGCCGCCTGCATGATCGAACGGAAAAGACCCTCATCATCAGTTCGCCACGCGTCTAGAACCGCCTGGTATTCCGGAAGTACGGAATCCTTGGGTTCATAAGTGGTGCTTAGGTTGAACGCATCGGCAAACAGGTAGATCAAGAATGCATCGCTAGTTCCCCGGCGCCAGCGATCAGGACTGACTTTGAGCGGGTGCACTTGCAAATCCTTTTCCGCAACATCTATCAGCACCTGTGCGCACACTTCGGCTAGTTGCCACTGTGACAGCATCGCTGGTCCCGCGGCCAACATGCCGGACTTGAAGGGCCGCAACGGCTGATTTGCGAGGGGCAGCGACATCCCCGCGAGTGTCCGCAAATCGAGCGCGCGGAACTCCACTGCGCGCCTGAGCATGTCCGCGAGATACGCAGGATTATCGACGGCTTCGCTGGTGCATGCTCCAGTCGCATAAGCATGGCTCACCATCTGCATGGTTCCTGCGCTCGGAATGAACAAGCCTGGAGTCTCAACCTCAACGCTCAGGACACCAAGCTCTTCTTCAAGCTTGTTCCGCTTGACCATGTTGTTCTGCCACCACAGGTCGCAGTCCTTGAACACCTTCTTCAGAGACGGATGCCAGCGCGGAGCCGCATCCTTAGTGTCTTTAGCTGGCATTAAACCGTCATCCTCGGACCACCCTGCCCTTGATTTTGCTGCGCCTGCTGCAACGCCTCTTGCTGCTTGGCAGCCTGTTGCAGATTGATTTGCTCAACTTTGGCGAGGTTCTGATCCGCAGGTTCCTGGACCGCCTGGGCCACGCTAACGCGCACGTCGAAGTGAGGCCCTCTCTCGCCGTGCGGAGAATACATGGCATACGCCAGCTGTTCACCGGTGGCCTGCGATGTGAACAAGCCGGCACGATCGATACGCTGCACCAGGGGGTCGGAAGAGGCCTCTCGAAGCAATGCAGCTGAGACGTTCGCACTCTGTTGCGAATCGAGCCCACCGGCCGCAGCAATTCCCCGAGAGATAGCTTGGTATTCAGCGCTGCTCCTAACGCCGTCGAAGCTCGGCGACAGTTCGGCCTTACGCTCTGCTGGCGGGAGCCACTTCTCAGAGTCATGGGCGTCAATGCGGAGCTTGTGTGACCCGGGCTCATTGGAAATATTGATCTTCACCCAGGTCGCATCTGCATTGAAACTGCCTTTATGGAAAGCCTCTCGCTGTATATCGCGAGCTATGTCGTCCAGGCCTGGGATCGTTCGATGAGCCTGCCATTGTCCCTGCTGGTTGATTGCTCTTTCGAGGCGCGCAGCCACAAATTCCTCAGGACTGGGGCCGCTTTGTGCCGCAGCCTTTCCTTGAATTGATGTCTTTACTTCAAAGAACTCCAGCCGCTCGGTGGCCGGATGACGCCCAACAACGTCAATGCCCTGCCCTGACTTGTTCTTGATCGAAACAATATCGGTGTAGCCCTGCTCCACCATCTTGTAGGTCTGGAGCGCTTCGCCAATGTCGCCTACCTGCTTTCGGCTGAGACTATTGAGGTCTACACCTTTCAGGCTGTGGTCCAGCGCTTCTTGGAAATTGACCTTGCCGTCGAAGATCGTTTTGTCGAGCTTGGCGACCTCGCCCAGTTCCTTTGGAGTGAGCTGGCCGCTGCGCAAGATGCCTTCGACGTTGTCCGTCAAGTGCGCAGCTCTGACGATGCCTTCCAGGTCGCCATTCCTGCGGGCGCTGCTGATTAGTCCTTCCGCGAACTCCTGGGCGCCGGCAGCGGCACTTCCGCCGCGACCTATATTTCGTTCCAGCTTGCTAAGGACATCACCGGCGTCCTTTACGGCCTCTGCGGTGTCGCCGGCCAGCTCGCGTGCACCACGGCCGAGATCTCCTGCTTTGCCTAGGACGTGCATGTCGGGGCCGCCGACCCGCACAACGTTACCCAGTCGGGACAACTCGACCGCATGCTCTGCGGGAACGAGCGTATCCAATGCGCTTGCCGCCTTACCGAACTTACCGAGCGCGCCGGCCGGCACGAAGTTCGCGATGATCTCCACACCAACGGCGCCGGCAGAGCCGCCCAGGTATTCGGACTCGGTGTGCTTAGCCTGAGCTTCGCGGAACCCCTTGTCCCATTTCTCCAGCGCGTCGCTTGCCGCCGCCTGGGCGTCGGTCATTGGCTTCTTCGGGTCGTCCATGACCTCGGCGGCATACATCTTCGCCATGCCGACGACCATCTTTCGGTAGTCGGGGTCTTTGGAAAGGCGATCAGCCATATGCGCCACATCGACGAAATCGCCGACCGTGCGGGCCGCGTGGGTCAACGCTCCACGCGCCATGCCCACCTGAAACTGATGCATACCCAGCATGACTGACGCCGCACCAGCTGCCGCCTTCTCGCCACTGCTCGCGCTAGGGTCGGTGGCGAGGTTGCGTAGTCGTTCTTGACCGGCTCCTCGTAAGTCCTCGAACGCCTGGTCGGCCGCCTTAAGGCGCTCGACCGCGTGATCGCGCACGGCCGCCGCCGCTTCCGCTAGCCGTTCGCCTTGGCGCTCCAGATAGCTGTCGGTGATGTTCGCAGCATCCAGAGCCTCCGCGAATCGCCTCCGCTCTGCTGGGGCCTCCAGCCGCCGATCGATCGCGCCGAGAAGGGTGTCGGCATCATGCCGCTTCAGGCTCCCGGAGTGCTGTAGGTCGTTGACGAGCGCCGCGGCGTCCACGCCGCCGACTCGTTGGTTCCTCAAGATGAGACGTTCGGCCTCAAAGGCGACTTGATCGACCCGTCCTTGCGAGTCGGCGGCTGCGAGCAACGCGGCCAGATCGCGGGTATCCACCCGCTGTAGAGAAGCTGCCATCGGAATGTCCTTATTCAAACTGGGGGTTGCCACTCCAGCTTATCAGCCCGACCGCGACCCAGTCGCCGGCCCACCAAACGTAAGTTTGTGCCGCACAGCACAGTCCGTCGCATGGGCCGCGACAGGGCACGAGGTCGTCTCAATTTCGGTGCCCTTCGGCCCGTCTCAACGAGCGAGAGACATGACTCCTATCCTCAGCGATCACTACGGCACGCCACTCTTGGTTGCCTTCGATGACCACCTCTACTTCTGGAAATGTTGCCTATGAAATCACTGCTGCTGACCTTCGCCATCTGCGTCGGCCAGCTCATCTTTCTCTCGTTCTTGGTCGGAGGCGTACTGCTTCTGGTTGCTGGTTGGCTACTACTGCTCAGGTGACGGAATACTGTCGTTTAGTTGGCGCCTGACGCGAAGTCAATCGCGGTTCGCCAGCTAAGTAGATCGTTCTCAGAACGATGAAAGATAAGTGTGGCCGGCAGGATCGCCGCAGCCTGTATCTCACCGGTTTCAAACTAGCCCGCCATGCAACATGGCCCGAATCAGGAACGTAGGAATTGGCAGTGTTTCGTATTCCCTTTCTAAGAATTAGCCTCCACGTTTGCCGCCCTACGCCCTGGCAGCGCGGCTTTTGGCACGACCGGATCAACGATAGACATACAGTCGTTGGTCTCGGTATTGCAATTATCTCAATTGAGGGACATATTTCATAAGTTGGCTGAATCCAGGGTGGGTTCGGCTGTCCCACATTTACGGATTCCGACGCTATGACTCAGCTCACTTCCGACGAGCTACTGCGAGTGCTCCATACCGCTCTAGAGACGTTTCGGGACGAAGTAGATGGCGACATCATCGCCCACAAGATTCTTACTCTCGTTGCTGCTGCGCGGAACCCCGGCCTCCAGCAGATTGATGTCGGCCAACACGTAAAGGGCCTCACGACATCGAGCATCTCACGCAACGTGATGGACTGGAGCGAGCTGGATAAGAACCGAAAGCCCGGCAAGGACTTCATACAGCAACGGCCCGATCCAGACTATCGCCGTCGCAACCTGCTTTACATAACCCCCAAAGGCGCGCAGTTCATAGAACGCCTCACCACTAAAGTCAACAAGGCCCTGGAACCTAAGGGCCGCTAAGCCCCTAAGGAATCCCATATGCCTCTACGCCTCAAGGGCGTACGCCCTGCCGTGGGCGAAACCGACCGTCGCGTCTATATGATCGACGTGCAGTCAGGCCACCGCCGCGAGCGTCTCTCATCCGGCACACGTGATAAAGCACTGGCGCTGCGCCGCGAACAAATAGTGCTAGATGCGATTCAGGCCGATCCATCGGTCACCAAGCAAGAACTCAAGGCGCTGGTCCGCGGCAGCGCCTACACCACCATCTCCGCGCTGCGTCGCGCAAATGAAACAGCTTGGAACTTCAAGCAAGCTTGCGACCTGACCCTCGCTGATCGGAAGGGACACGGGAAGTCGAAGGGCTGGGCACTGGCAGCGTCTAAAGAGACCTACGCCACCAACTGCCGGATGCTCCAGAAGGTTCTCGGCCAGTCCAAGCCGGTCGCGTCAATCGACCAAGAAACCGTGGACGACCTGGTCGAGACGCTCGCAGACAGCGGGAACAGTCCCGCTACGATCAACCGCAAGCTTTTCTGCCTGCTGGCCGTCCTGCGGTTCGCAAAGCGCGCCGGGCAGTACCACCGCGATATTCCCCACTACCGGCAGACCTCCGAGGCAGACAGCGCTCGCCTGTTCACCCTCACGGTGGCTGAGGAGGCTGAACTGTTTAGCGCCTTCCTGAAGCTCGACGAGCGCCCTGAAGGCCCGGCCGGCGGGCACCCGATCGTTCGAGACGCGGCGGACTATCACGATGTCCTGGTGTTTCTGGCGGACATCGGCTGTCGCCACGCCCAGGCCTACAAGGTGACCTGGCGGGATGTGGTTGAGATTGAGGCCGGAGTTGCCGGGGCGCCCAACATGATCGGTATTCGCTTCTGGCGCGCCGGTGAGCAGAAGGGCGGCAAGACGCGCACCACGCCGGCCACCGACCGGGTGCGCCGCATCCTGGAGCGAAGGCGCGCGCTTGGGGGACGTGGCCCGTTTATGGGATTGAACAAAAGGCGGGCACAGGCGCTTTGGAGTCTCGCGAAGAAGGAGACGTCACTCGCGGACGAACCTGAATGCGTCATTCATAGTCTTCGCCACACATGCGCCACGCGCCTGCTCAACAAGACCGGGAACCTCAAGCTGGTCCAGGAGTGGCTCGGCCATACCAAGATCGAGACCACCGGCAACATCTACGCGAAGGCCCTGATCTCGACCAAGGTCGAAGCCCTCAGCGCGCTGCAAGGATTCACCCCCGGAACGTCACCGATTGCAGAAACGCAATCAATCCAAGACCACAACTCATCCCACATTCGGGATAACACGATAACAACTCATTGATCCTGTTAGGATTTTCAATGATTTGTGTGGTGCGAAAGGCGGGACTCGAACCCGCACGGGGGTTACCCGCTGGAACCTAAATCCAGTGCGTCTACCAATTCCGCCACTTTCGCCCAGGGCCGGCATCGCATGGATGCGGCCGACGCATTCTAGCCGCCGCGCCGAAAAAAAGCGCCTCGTGCCCAAGCCATCGCGGCCCATCGGAGGATGACCCGGGCACGGCCACCGGCCGACTTCGCATGCAGTTAGGAAGTCCTGCGCCTTGGCGGCGCATCGTGGCGATGCGCACCGGCTACGACACTGACTTGATCGCCTATCTGCGGACACAAGGCGATGGATGATCGCCGCCGTCCGCGTCCGCGTGCCGCTCGGCGGCGACGAATGCCGCGCGTCTATTGCAGGCACTGCAGGCAAAAATCGCGGACAAAGAAAAAGGCAGCTGGATTGCTCCAGCTGCCTTTCGATTTTGGTGGGCTGTCAAGGATTCGAACCTTGGACCTATTGATTAAGAGTCAACTGCTCTACCAACTGAGCTAACAGCCCGATGAAACCAGGTGCGGAACTATACAGAAAAAATCAGTACCGCACAACACTTTGGGGTGGAAGACGGGATTTGAACCCGCGACCCCCGGAATCACAATCCGGTGCTCTAACCAACTGAGCTACATCCACCATAAACCTGCTACTGCAACGCACGTTATTGAAACACGAACGCACGTTTACGAAAACTTTCTTGGCGCGCCCGGCGGGACTCGAACCCACAACCACCGGCTTAGAAGGCCGGTGCTCTATCCGGTTGAGCTACGGGCGCCAGATTACATCTTAACTGACGGCCGAGCTTGCTCGATGGATGGTCGGGGCAGAGGGATTCGAACCCACGACATCCAGCTCCCAAAGCTGGCGCTCTACCAGGCTGAGCTATACCCCGAGCCGGGACTCCCGCGACACGCCAAGACCGCGAAAGGCCGCATAGTGTGGGCGGCGCTTTGTTCCCTGTCAATCGTGCGTTGCCGGCGGCGCACCGCCCTGCCCGAGCCGGCGGCGCTTGTGCGATGTATGCTTCGACCCTATCTAGTATTCATTCTCGAAACCGCGTTTTTCCAAGGAGCAAGACCATGCGCAGCGGCAATCCCGCATTGAAGGACTCGACCTTCCTCGACCTCGGCACCGGCTCGGTCGTGCGCGGCGGCGACCAGGTGATGACCCTGAACGGTACGGTCAACAAGACCGGCGTGTTGTTGCTGCTGACCGTCATCACCGCGTCCTTCGCCTGGAGCCAGGTCCAGATCACCGAGCTCGGCGCGATCGGCGCCGGCCCCTATGTCTGGGGCGGCGCCATCGGCGGCCTGATCCTGGCTTTGATCACCACCTTCAAGAAGACCTGGGCGCCGGTCACCGCGCCGCTGTACGCGCTGGTCGAGGGCTTCTTCCTCGGCGCGATCTCGTCGATCTTCGAGGCCAAGTTCCCGGGCATCGTGATCCAGGCGGTCATGCTGACCTTCGGCACCCTGTTCGCACTGCTGTTCGCGTATCGCTCGGGCCTGATCAAAGCGACCGAGAACTTCAAGCTCGGCGTGGCCGCGGCCACCGGCGGCATCTTCCTGATCTACCTGGCCACGATGGTGCTGGGCCTGTTCAACATCAACATCCCCTACATTCACGAATCGGGCCTGATCGGCATCGGCTTCAGCCTGTTCGTGGTGGTGGTCGCGGCGATGAACCTGGTGCTGGATTTCGACTTCATCGAGACCGGCGTCGAGCAAGGCGCGCCGAAGTACATGGAGTGGTACGGCGCGTTCGGCCTGATGGTCACCCTGGTGTGGCTGTACATCGAGTTCCTGCGCCTGCTGTCGAAGCTGCAGTCGCGCAACTGATACCAGCGGCTCGTGTTTTGCAAAGGGCGCCTTCGGGCGCCCTTTTTTTGCCCAGGGGTGGACGCGTTCTGGCCCGGCCGCCGTTGCCTGTGGCTACGAAGCGTGAGACATACACCCGCAAACGACGACGGCGCCCTCGGGCGCCGTCGTTGCTTCGCTGCGAAACCTTCGGATCGGGCGCGGCCTTCTCAGAAGCGATCTTCGTCGTCGGTCTCGAACTTGCCTTCGTAGCCTTCCGGCGGCGGCGGCTGGTCGCCGACCGTCCACAGGCGCTCGAGGGCATAGAACTCGCGCACGCGCGGCAGCATGACGTGGACGACGACGTCGCCGAGATCGACCAGCACCCACTCGGCCTCGCGTTCGCCTTCCACGCCCAACGGCATGACGTCGAGGTTCTTGGCGAACTTGACGACTTCGTTGGCGATGGATTTGACGTGACGGGTCGAGGTGCCGGAGGCGATCACCATGTAATCGGTGACGCTGCTCTTGCCGCGCACATCGATTTCGACGACATCCTTGGCCTTGAGTTCTTCGACCGCGGCGTGGACCGTCTTGAGCAACAACGCGATCGGCGGCGGCGGGTTCGGCAGCTGGGTCTTGATGACTTGGGCTTGGCTGGTCAAGGGGAAATCGGCTCTGCGTGACGGGGAGTGTGCCGGGATTATACCGAAGCGCCGCGCAGGGCTCGCACGCCATACAGACCATGACGTTCTATATAGCCGGCGACGGCCGCCGGAACGTATTCGCGCCAGGGCTGCCCGGCGGCGATCAGCGAACGTACCTGGCTGGCCGATTCGGCATGGAGCGGCTGGTTCAGGCGGAAAACCCGTCCGGCCGGGGCCTGCCTCAAGGCCTCGACCTGGGCCGTCTCGCGACCTGCTGCGAATGCGATGCGCCCGGCGTCGAGGGGGCTGCCGGGGCGCTCGGCGACGACGAAATGGGCCAGGCCAAACAAGGCCTGCCACTCTTTCCACTTCGGCAAATCGAGAAAACTGTCGGCACCGACCAACAGCGCCAGCGGCTGCTCCGGGCCGACTTCGGCGCGGACTTCGCGCAGGGTCTCGACCGTGTAGGAGCGGCCCTCGCGGCGCAGTTCACGCCGGTCGACCATGAGTTCGTCTTCGCCGGCCACGGCCAGGTCGAGCATGCGGGCGCGGTGCTCGGCGCTGGCGCCGGGCAAGGCGCGATGCGGCGGGTCGGCGGCGGGCATCAGCCGGACCTGCGCGCGCAGCGTGTCGCGCGCGGCGCGAGCGATCGCCAGATGACCGTCGTGGATCGGATCGAAGGTGCCGCCGTAGAAGACCAGCAAGCCCATGGGCGGCGACTCAGGCGCCGGACACCGCGAGCAGGCGCAGCGCGCGCGGCTCGGCGACGGCCAGCAACAAACGCTCCAGCGCGACCCAGGCATCGCCGCTCTCGCGGCCCTTGGCCATGCGGTCGACGCGGCCGGCCTGGGCCAACAAGGCCTCCCAGCGGCGGGCGTCGTGACGCTGCAGGGCGCGGCGGTACATGGGCTGCTTCGAGTCCCAGATCCGCTGCGCCTTGAATTCGGCGTTGATGTTGCCGCCGCGCGCGTTGACCCGCGCCAATGCGGCGGTGCGCTGCAATTCCATCACCACCATGCCGAGCAAGGCCGGCACCGCCTCGCCTTCGGCGCGCAGGCCGGCGAGCATGCGCGAGACCTGCCCGCCCTGCCCGTTCATGGCGGCGTCGAGCACGCGGAACACGTCGAAGCGCGCGGCATCGGCGACCAGGGTCTGCATGCGTTCGAGGTCGATGGTCTCGCCATCGGACAACAGGGCGAGCTTGTCGACTTCCTGCGCGGCCGCAAGCAGATTGCCCTCGACGCGTTCGGCCAGGCTCTGCACCGCGTCGCGATCGGCGCGCAGGCCGCGCGCGCGCAGGCGGCGTTCGATCCATTCCGGCAGTTCGTGCGGCTTGATCGCCCAGGCCACGGCGATATGGCCGACGCGGCCCACCGCTTCGCTCCACTTGCCGCCGTGCTGCTTGCTCCATTCGCCCGCGGTGATCAGCAGGTTGACGTCGTGCGGCGGGTCGGCGCAGAAATCGGAAATCACTTCGGCGCCTTCCTTGCCTGGCTTGCCGCTGGGCAGGCGCAGCTCGATCAGGCGCCGGCTGGCGAACAGGCTCGGCGCGCGGAAGGCGCCGGACAACGCGTTCCAGTCGGGTTCGCGTTGATTGCCTTCGGCCTCGTACACCTCGCGTTCGTCGATGCCCTGCTTGCGCGCGGCGGCGCGCACCGCGTCGGCGGCTTCGAGCACGCGCAAGGGCTCGGGCCCGGCGATCAGATAGACCGGCCGCAGGGCTTCGCTGTCGAGCTGGGCGAGCAGACGCTCGGGCGTCAGTTCCATGATCGCCGACGCAAGCCGTGAGCGAAGATCAACGCCGTTCGCTGACGGCGCCGACGCGGCGCAACACCGCGGCGCTCATCTCGCGACGCATTTCGCGCATCAGGATTTCGCGTTCGCCTTCGGTACCGATCGCGTTGACCGGGTTGGAGACGTAGTCGCGCGCCAGCTCGATGCTCTGGCGCGGCACCAGGGCGGTGCCGTCGGCCTTGCGCAGCTCGAAGGCGACGGCGTAGCGCAGGCTGTATTCCTGCACGCGGCCGAGTTCGTCGAGCGCGGCCGGGGTATCGCCCCAACGCTCGGACAACAGATCGAGCACCGCCACTTCGCTGGAATCGGCGGTCGCCGGCACCGCGCCGGCGCGGGTCAGCGCCTGGGCCAGGGATTCGGCGAGCGGGCTGTAGCGGTCGGCGGAGACCACCCGCACCGGACCGAGGTCCGGCGGCAGGGTCAGGGCCTGGCGCAACTGGAAACCGCAGGCCGACAAGGCCAGCACGAGGACCGCCAGCGAGGTGCGGGCGGTCGCGCGGAGAAAGGGGGTGCGAGGCGTCATGTGGCGAAGTCTGGACGAGGCGGCTTCGGGCATCAATAGGAAGCCTGAACCGCATTGGCGTCGAAGCGGTCGCAGCCGTGGCTGCGTCTGCGCCCGCGTTCGGGGCACGGGCGGCGCGCCGATCCGGCGACGCCGTCGGCGCTCAGTAACGGATCGCGTGTCCCGCGAACAGCGCCTGCGGCGTCTGCGCGCCCGGCAGGGCCATGAGCCGGTCGAGCCAGGTCTGCACCGCCGGCCAGCGCTCCGGCCAGCTGCGCATCGCGAAACCGGCGGCCTCGGCCCAGGGCTCGACGGTGAAGAACAGATAGCCGCTGCAAGCGATGTCGGCGATGGTCGGCGCCTCGCCCGCCAGCCACGGCGTCCGGCTCAACTGCGCCTGCAGGCGATCGAGATCGGCGAGCGAGCGGCGGTCGTACCAGGCCAACACCGCCGGATCGTAGTGGCCGAACTGACGGCCGTAGCGCGAATGGGCGACGTTGAGGCTGACCCGGTTGGCTTCCCACGACAGCCATTCGCGCACGTGCAAGCGTTGTTCGATGGTCTGGCCATCGAGCGCGCCGGCGCGGGTCGCCAGGTAGTCGAGGATCACGTTTGACTGGCACAGCACCAGGTCGTCGATACGCAGCACCGGCACCTCACCGTGCGCGGCGAGTTCGCGGAACTCCTGCGAACGCTGATCGCGCGGGCTGCGGATGTCGACGTGGCGCTGCTCGAAGTCGATACCGAGCAGACGCAGGGCCAAAGCGACCTTGTAGCTGAAACCGGAATCGGGGTGGCAGTAGAGGATGGGGGTCATGGCGGAGGTTCGAGGAGTTGGGAAGTAAGAGCCAAAAGCCAAATCCCCCCTACCCCCTTTTTTTAAAGGGGGGAAACGGCAACCGCGAAGGCGGTGACGGCGGCTTCGGTGAGAGCGGCAGCCATGCCTCACCTGCAACGGCAACGGCGATGGCAACAGCGACTGCAACGGCGACGGCGACGGCAACGGCAACGGCGATGGCAACAGCGACGGCAACGGGGACAACAACGCGGCCACCCAGACCGCTCCCCCCTTTGCAAAAGGGGGGCCAGGGGGGATTTGCTGTTGCTGTTGCTGTTGCTCTTCCTTACCCGCGCCGCGCGCCCAAGCGCCCGACTCAGCTCGCGACGATGTTGACGATCTTGCCCGGCACCACGATCACCTTGCGCACGGTCAGGCCTTCCATGAACTTGACCACGTTCGGTTCGGCCAGGGCCAAACGCTCGGCGTCTTCCCTGGCGACGTTGACCGGCACTTCGATGGTGCCGCGCAGTTTGCCGTTGACCTGCACCGCCAGGGTCACCGCGTCGCGCGCCAGCGCCGAGGTGTCGACCGCCGGGAACGGCAGGTCTTCGAGCAGGGTCTCGTCGTGCCCCAGCACCTGCCACAGCGCGTGACTGGCATGCGGGGTGATCGGGTTGAGCAACAACACGATCGCCGCCAGCGCTTCCTGGCGCAGGGCGCGGCCGTTGACGCTGGCATCGTCGAACTTGCCCAGGTGATTGAGCAGTTCCATGACCGCGGCGATCGCGGTATTGAAGCTGTGACGACGGCCGTAGTCGTCGCCGACCTTCTGGATGCACTCGTGCAACTGCCGGCGCAGGGTCTTCTGCGCGGCGTCCAGGCTGGCGATATCGAGCGCCGGCGCGGCACCGTCGGCGGCGTGCTTGTGGACCATCGTCCACAGGCGGCGCAGGAAACGCGCCATGCCTTCGACGCCGGCTTCGTTCCATTCCAGCGACTGGTCCGGCGGCGCGGCGAACATCGAGAACAGACGCACCGTGTCGGCGCCGAACTTGCCGACCATCAACTGCGGGTCGACGCCGTTGTTCTTCGACTTCGACATCTTCTCGGTGCCGCCGATCTGCACCGGCTGGCCGTCGGCCTTGAGCGCGGCGCCGGTGATGCGACCGCGTTCGTCGCGCACGATCTCGACGTCGGCCGGATTGATCCAGTCCTTCGAGCCGTCGCCGTTGTCGCGATAGAACGTGTCGGCGATGACCATGCCCTGGGTCAGCAGGTTGGTCGCCGGCTCATCGCTGTTCACCAGGCCCTGGTCGCGCAGCAGCTTGTGATAGAAGCGGAAATACATCAGGTGCAGGATCGCGTGCTCGATGCCGCCGATGTACTGGTCGACCGGCAGCCAGTAGTTGGCGCGGCCGTCGACCTGCTCGGAGGCGCCCGGCGAGGTGTAGCGCGCGTAGTACCAGCTCGACTCCATGAAGGTGTCGAAGGTATCGGTTTCGCGCTCGGCCGCGCCGCCGCACTGCGGGCAGGTGGTCTTGCGCCATTCCGGGTCGGCCTTGATCGGCGAGGTGATAGCGCCGGCCTTGGCATAGGCATCCGCTACGTCTTCCGGCAGCACCACCGGCAACTGGTTTTCCGGCACCGGCACGTCGCCGCAGCTCGGGCACAGGATCACCGGGATCGGGCAGCCCCAATAGCGCTGGCGGCTCACGCCCCAGTCGCGCAGGCGGTAGTTGACCCGGCGCGCGCCGCGGCCTTCGGCCTCCAGCTTGGTCGCCAGGGCATCGAGCGCCTGCTGGAAATCCAGGCCGTCGAAGTCGCCGGAATTGACCAGCCAGCCGCGCTCGGTCCAGGCGCCCTGCTCGTCGATGCCGCTCTGGAATTCCTCGACCACCTGCACCGCGGCGGTGGTGCCGTAGACGTCGACCGAGGCCGCGCCGCCGAGGGCGCTGCGCATCGGGTCCTTGTGCTGGGTGGCGACGTCCTCGCCGATCTCGGCGAGCGCATCGCGCACCGCGTCGGGCACGATCACGGTCTTGACCGGCAGCTGATAGCGCTTGGCGAATTCCCAGTCGCGCTGATCGTGCCCGGGCACGGCCATGACCGCGCCGGTGCCGTAGTTCATCAGCACGAAATTGGCGACGAACACCGGCAGCGCTTCGCCGCTGATCGGATGAATCGCGCGCAGGCCGGTGTCGCGGCCGCGCTTTTCCTGGGTTTCCAGCTCGGCTTCGGACACGCCGCCGCGGCGCAGTTCGGCGATGAACTCGGCCAGGTCGGCGTCGCTGCGCGCGGCGAGCGCGGCCAGCGGATGCTCGGCGGCGATCGACACGAAGGTCACGCCCATCAAGGTGTCGGGGCGGGTAGTGAACACGTTCAAGGGTTCGACCGCGGCGCCGTTCTCGTCGACCACGTCGAAGCGGATCTCCAGGCCTTCGCTGCGGCCGATCCAGTTGCGCTGCATGGTCTTGACCGCTTCCGGCCAGCCCGGCAGCGTGTCCAGGCCGTCGAGCAGTTCCTGGGCGTAGTCGGTGATCTTGAGGAACCACTGCGGGATTTCGCGCTTCTCGACCAGCGCGCCGGTACGCCAGCCGCGGCCGTCGATGACCTGTTCGTTGGCGAGCACGGTCTGGTCGACCGGGTCCCAGTTGACCACCGAATTCTTGCGGTAGGCCAGGCCCTGCTTCATCAGCCGCACGAACATGCGCTGCTCGTGGACGTAGTAGTCCGGCGTGCAGGTGGCGAACTCGCGCGACCAATCGATGGCATAGCCCATGGTCTTGAGCTGCGCCTTCATGTGGGCGATGTTGGCGTAGGTCCACTTCGCCGGCGCGGTCTTGTTCTTGATCGCGGCGTTCTCCGCCGGCAGGCCGAATGCGTCCCAGCCCATCGGCTGCAGCACGTTGTGGCCGGTCATGCGCTTGTAGCGCGAGATCACGTCGCCGATGGTGTAGTTGCGCACATGGCCCATGTGCAGCGCACCCGAGGGGTACGGCAGCATCGACAGGCAGTAGTACTTGGGCTTGTCCGACGTTTCGTCGACCTCGAACGCGCGGGTGGCGTCCCAATAGCCTTGGGCGGCGGTTTCGACGCTGCTCGGGTCGAAGGCCTTGGTTTCACTCTTGGGGTCGTGCGGGGCGTGGGGGACGTCGGTAGACACAGGCGGGCATGAGCGGAAGGACAGGACCGGCAAGCCTACCGCAGCGCACCAAGCCCCGCCATGCGCGGGCGGCCGCGGCTGCGGCCGCAAGACCCGCGACAGGCCGTCCTGCCGCCTTCGCCGGCCGCGCCCCGGCGCTTGCAAAGAAGGCCGGCCCTCGCGGACCGGCCTTCGGTTTTCACGCCTGCGACCAGGGTGCAGCGCCCCGGCGCAGGCGCCGGCGTGCGCTCAAACGCACTCGAACGCGACGACCTGCCCCTTCTCGTTGTAGATCGGACGGACGGTTTTCCCCATCGGGCAGAACTTCGGCAGATTGCCGATGACTCCGCCCCGGGTGCGGTCGGGAGCCGGTGCGGTGCGGACATCGGTGGCCTGGACGGCCCCGGACAACAGGACGGCGGCGAGCAACAGCGACAGCTTGATCATGACGGTCGACTCGTTCTGGACGAACCGGATGGATGCCGACTAAGGGCCTGTACGGCCGATGCGGGCCTCCGGTCCGGCCGGCCCGCATCGGCCCCCAAGTTGCAGTCAAGCATGACCCTTGGCAACGGTGCGCGGCCGAATCGGCCGCTAAGATCGGCCAACTTCGTCCCGGAATCCGCATATGACCCGTCTCGCCGTCGCCGTCATCGCCGTCCTGTCCGCCGCCCCGGCCTATGCCGCCCCCGCCGCTGCGGCCGAACCGATGGCGCTGCAATGCGGCCGCTTGTTCGACGCGCGCAGCGGCAAAGTGCTGGAATCGCGCACCGTGGTGGTGCGCGACGGCAAGGTCGAGCAGGTCCTCGACGGCCGCGCCGAGGCGCCGGGCGCGCGCACCGTCGACCTGTCCGGCCACACCTGTACGCCGGGTTGGACCGACCTGCACGTGCACCTGGGCGACCAGTCCAGCCCGAAGAGCTACGAAGAAGACTTCCGCCTCGACCCGGTCGATTTCGCCTTCCGCTCGGTCGGCTACGCCAACAAGACCCTGATGGCCGGTTTCACCAGCGTGCGCGACCTCGGCGGCGAAGTGAGCCCGCACCTGCGCGATGCGATCAACCAGGGCCTGGTCGCCGGCCCGCGCATCTGGGCCGCGGGCAAGTCGATCGCCACCACCGGCGGCCACGCCGACCCGACCAACGGCTATAACGCCACGCTCTCGCATCTGCTCGGCCCGCCGGGCCCGACCGAGGGCGTGATCAACTCGGTCGACGAAGCACGCCAGGCGGTGCGCCAGCGTTACAAGGACGGCAGCGACGTAATCAAGATCACCGCCACCGGCGGCGTGCTGTCCTACGCCAAGTCCGGCGACGCGCCGCAGTTCACCGTCGACGAGGTCCAGGCCATCGTCGACGCCGCCAAGGACTACGGCTATCGGGTCGCCGCGCATGCGCACGGCACCGAAGGCATGAAGCGCGCAGTGCTCGGCGGGGTGACCTCGATCGAGCACGGCACCTACATGACCGACGAAGTCATGTCGCTGATGAAGCAGAAAGGCACCTGGTACGTGCCGACCATCTATGCCGGCCGCTTCGTCGCCGACAAGGCCAAGATCGACGGCTACTTCCCCGAAGTGGTGCGCCCGAAGGCGGCGCGGATCGGCTCGCTGATCCAGCAGACCGCGGCCAAGGCCTACAAGAACGGGGTCAAGATCGCCTTCGGCACCGACATGGGCGTCGGCCCGCACGGCGACAACGCACGCGAATTCCTTTACATGGTCGAAGCCGGCATTCCCGCCGCGGTGGCCTTGCAGGCGGCGACGATCCGCGCCGCCGAAGTGCTCGGCGTCGACGATCAGGGCGTGATCGAAGCCGGCAAGCGCGCCGACATCGTCGCCGTGCCGGGCAACCCGCTCGAGGACATCAATGCGGTGATGAAGGTCGATTTCGTCATGAAGGACGGCCAGGTCTTCAAGCAGGCCCCGTAAGCGCCGTACCGCATCGCTGAGGACGCCGACGCGCGTGAGCGTGCGTCGGCGTTGGCAGCCGCTTGCCTGCTCCGGCCCAGTTCCAGTTCACAGAAAAGCCGCCCGCGGCGGCAGCACCGCCGTGCCCGTGAACTGAGTCACGGCGGGCCCGTCGCGTGCGTGGCATAAGCACGGTGCCGGGCCAGCATCCGGCACAGGAGATTCAAACGCCGCAGTACATCGAGGCCGCTCGCGCCTCCCGGCCCACGCTTCACTGAAAGGGAGTTCGAATGAAACCGCCCTTGCTCGTCGCCGCCGTTTGTGCGGCCGCCCTCGGCAGCCTGCTTTCGATGACCCAGGCATTCGCGGCCCCGCCGTGCCCGGAATGTTTCTATCCCTACCGCGCCTGCATCCGCAGCGCCGTCACGCCGGAACAGCAACTGGCCTGCGAAGTCGAGTACGACGACTGCCGCGCGACCTATTGCGAAATCACCGCCACCGCGAGCGACACGCTGTTGCCGCGCGAGCGCCACCAGACCACGCCGGTACGAGCCGCGCGCATCGTCGACACGCGGCAAAGCGCGCGCTGAGTCCATCGCCGCGCGGCCTCGGCCTCTCCGACGCCGCGCGCTCCAGGACCGCCGTCGCCGCAGCAAGGTCGGCCGCGGACGTCGCGTCCGCGGCAGGCGCCGAATACGATCGACCTTGCTGCGGCGTCGGCACCTGTCATCGAAGCGGATGCGCGACGCGCATTCGCGGTCGTCCGCGCCGCATCGACGTTGCGCCGCGGCGCATCAGTCTCCGGAGCGTTCGCCGCGCGCCGTAGCCACATAAGCGATCAACCAGACCAGCAAGGCGAGCCGCTGGGCGACCGGCGCCGGCAACACGCCGATGTCGGCGCCGAGCACCGCGACCAGCACCAGCGCGCCGGACAACACTTCGACCGAGATCAGGCCGCGCCACGCCGGCAGGCCGCGCGCACCGATCGCGAGCAAGGCCGCGCCGGCCACGAAGGCCAGCCACCACAGCATCCAGGCGGCCGCATGCAGACGGCTGGCTTGCGCATCCAGGTCGGTCGGATCGAGCGAGACCCCGCCCTGCGCCGCCCAGGCCAGGGCCGACAGGCACCACAGCCAGGCGCCGATGCGCGCCATCGCGCCGCCGCTGCGCAGGCGTTCGCGCAGCCGCCAGGCCACTGCCGCCAACAGCAACCCCGGCACCACGAAGCCGAGCAGATTGAAGGCGGCCGCATGGGCGATGCCGTCGGCGCCGAGCAGGCCCGGCGGATGCAGGCGATGCGAATAACCTTCGAGCACCGCGCCGAAACCGAGCAAGGCGCCGAGGCAGCACAACGCCGCCGCCAACGCGAGCGCCTGGATGCGGCCACGGCCGCGGCCCTTGCCTGCGCCTGCGCCTGCGCCGGTGTTGGCCGCCGGGCCTGTGGTCGGGTTCCCGTTCCTCGATTTCGATGAGCGCTTCATCGCGTCATGCTAGCGTGCGCACCCGCGGCGCGCGCTTGCCTTGCGCCCGATCGCCCCCACTTCGGGTTCCAACCCGCGCACCACGCAGACGAGCCAGACGATGACCGCAACCGCCAAGCCCCACGTCTTCGACGCCACCGCCGATCGCTTCCAGGAAGAGGTGCTGCAGAAGTCCCTGCAGGTGCCGGTCCTGATCGATTTCTGGGCCGAATGGTGCCAGCCGTGCAAGACCTTGGGCCCGATCCTGGAAAAACTGGCGGCCGACTACAACGGCGCCTTCGAGCTGGCCAAGGTCGACGTCGAGGCCGAACAGCAGCTCGGCGCCGCGTTCCAGATCCGCTCGATCCCGACCGTGTTCCTGGTCAAGGGCGGCCAGTTGGTCGACGGCTTCGCCGAAGCCCTGCCGGAAAGCGCGGTGCGCGAATTCCTCAAGCACCACGGCATCGAGCCGGCCGAGGCCGCGCCGGTCGAAGAGGCCGTCGCCGAACCTGCCGCGGTCGATCCGCACGATGAAGTGGTGCGCCTGCGCCACGAAGTCGCCGAACAGCCCGACAAGGCCGAACTCAAGCTCGATCTGGCCCTGGCCTTGCTCGCGACCGGTGCGGCGCAGGAATCGGAGCAGTTGCTCGACGCCCTGCCGGCCAACCTCGCCACCGACGACCGCAGCCTGCGCGCCCGCGCCCGCCTCGGCTTCCTGGCCGTGAGCAAGGACGCGCCGCCGGTGCAGACGCTGGAGGCCGCCATCGCCGCCCAGCCCGAGGACCTGCAGGCCCGCTACCTGCTCGGCGCGCGCCTGCTCGCCGCCGGCCACGACCAGGCCGCGCTCGAGCAGTTCATCGAACTGCTGCGTCGCGACCGCACCTACCGGGACGGCCTGCCGCGCAAGGCCCTGATCGATGCCTTCAAGGTGGTCGAAGACCAGGACCTGGTCGGCCAGTACCGCCGCAAGATGGCCTCGCTGCTGTTCTGAGCGGGCCGACCGGAGCCGGTACGCGGCCGATCCGCCGCCGGCCTTCGACGTCCCAGACCCAGCGAAGGCTTGACTATACGCATCCGTATGGCAGGCTAGGCCGGCCTTCGCCACCCTTGCCCCCATGAAAGCCAGCACCCTGCGCCACGGCCTCAATCTGTGGCCGCCGTTCCTGTTTTCCGGCATCCACGTCGCCGCGATCGCACCGGACTATCGCCAGGCCACGGTCGAACTGCGCATGCGCCCCTGGAACCGCAACTACGTCGGCACCCATTTCGGCGGCAGTCTGTTCTCGATGACCGACCCGTTCTGGATGCTGCTGGCGATGAACGCCCTCGGCCGCGAGTACATCGTCTGGGATCGCGCCGGTTCGATCGAGTTCGTCAAACCCGGGCGCGGCACCGTGCGCGCCGAATTCCGTCTCGACGACGAGGTGCTCGACGAACTGCGCAAGGCCACCGCCCACGGCGACAAGTACCTGCACTGGTTCGACACCGACGTGGTCGACGCCAGCGGCGAAGTAGTCGCCAAGATCCGCAAACAGCTGTACGTGCGGCGCAAGCGCGACAAGCCCAATTTGGACAGCGCCCTAAGCGCTGGAAAGGCAAGCCACCGCTGATCGCCGCACCATTCCGCCTGCTGCGCGGAGGTATGGTGCGATCGCGACACCGCGATTGTTGACCGGTTGCTCATATCCAAGCGGATCGAACGCGGCGCCAGTGGACCAAGGTCCAGCGCCCGCTCTACTTGTCATGGCGGGCCGGCAAGAAGCACACTAGCCGCTTACGCGGGCACTGCGACAGCGTATGCTGTGCAGTCGCGACACGGGGCCGCGAATGTCGATCATCACAACGCAATCCGATGAACCCAGCGCACCGATGCCGGAGATTCCCGGCTATCGACTGCGCCAGATCATCAACCACGGCGGCTTGTCCACGGTCTACCTGGGCGAGCAAGTCGCGCTTGGCCGCGAAGTCGCCATCAAGATCATGCTGCCGCACGCGCTGGCCGACGAAGTCAGCCGCCGTCGCTTCGAGAATGAAGTCCGCACGATCGCGCGCCTGGAACATCCCCACGTCGTCGGTATCCACGAAGTCGGCCGCACCCGCGAGGGCCTGCCCTACTACGCCATGCCGTTCCTGCCGCGCGGCCACTTGGGCAAGCGCATCGAGCAGGGTTTCGCGCGCGGCGAAGCCGAGGTCATTTCCATCGTCGAGCCGCTGCTGTCGGCGCTCGAGTACGCCCATTCGCGCGGCGTCGTGCATCGCGACGTCAAGGCCGAGAACGTCCTGTTCGACATCACCGAGCGGCCGCTGCTGGCCGATTTCGGCATCGCCCTGCGCCGCGGTTTCGGCGCGCGCATGACCGCGACCGGCCTGGCCGTGGGCAGCACCGCCTACATGGCGCCGGAGCAGGCGCGCGGCGAAGAAGTCGACGGCCGCGCCGATCTCTACAGCCTTGGCGTGTTGTGCTGGGAAATGTTGACCGGCCGGCTGCCGTTCGAGGCGCAGGACGCGTTGTCGATGGCGGTCATGCACGCGCAGAACCCGATTCCGAAACTGCCGCCGCCGCTCAAGCACTGGCAGCGTTTCATGAACCGCGCCCTGGCCAAGCAGCCCGACCAGCGTTTCAGCGACGCCGCCGAAATGGCCGCGGCGGTCAGCGAGATCAAGCACCGCGGCGAGCTGTCGCGTTTCGGCCGGGCGGCCGCGCAACTGCGTCCGCTCAAGCGCTGGGTGACCCCGGCCTGGGCCGGCCTGGCGGTGGTCGCGGTCGCCGTGGTCAGCATCGCCTTCGCCCTCAACCGGGTCGAGAAGGACGGTTTCTTCCGCGCCGAACTGCCCAGCGCAAACAAGAACGATGCGGCCCGGATCGACAACGACCCGACCCAGGCGATGATGGCGCCGCTGCCGCAGGCGCCGCTGCAGGAATCGCTGCAGAACGCCCGCATCTACATCGGCCAGGGCCGCCTGGCCTCGCCGGCCGACGCCAACGCTTACAACAGCCTGCTCACCGCCTGGCATCTGGACAGCACCAGTCCGGAAGTCGGCGTAGTGGTCGGCGAACTCACTCAGGCCTTCGCCGACGAGATGGCGCGCGACCTGCGCGAAGGCCGCGACCAGCGTGCGCGCGAGCATCTAGTCAACGCCACCGCGCTCGGCCAGCAAACCGGCACCGCCGACTCGGCCGCGCAACGCAGCCTGCGCGAAAAAGCCGCGCAAGCCCTGGAAACCCGCCTGGAACAGGCCGCGCGCCGCGGCGACGGCGCCGACGCCGGGCGCGTGATCGCGCTGGCCGAGGAGTTCGGCCTGCCGCGCACCGTGTCCACCCGCTTGATCGCGCAGGCACGCGGCGTCGCCGGCGACGGCACGGTCGCGCGCGGCGTGGCCACGATCGGCGCGGCCGCGCCGGCCAGCAGCGTCGCGGTGAGTTTCAACCCGCGCCCGGTCAGCCGCGGCGAGTACGCGCGCTTCGTCAGCGCCAACCAGCGTGCGCCGGCGTTGTGCCGCGAACGCGCGTCGCTGCTGCGGGTAATCGCGCCGAAGGACTGGAAGGCGCCGGGCTTCGACCAGAACGAGACCGAACCGGTGGTTTGCGTGTCGACCTCCGACGCCGAGGCTTATGCGCGTTGGTACAGCCAACAGACCGGCCGCCACTATCGTCTGCCGACCGCCGACGAAGCCCAGCGCATGTCCGGCGGCGGCGGTCGCGCGCTGTCGATCTGGTCCGGCGATTGCGGCCGCACCTGCCAGCAACGCCAGGTCGGCGGCAGTTCCTGGCGCAGCGGCTCGGCCCTGCGTCCGCTCAACGCCACCCGCGGCTACGACGACGTCGGCTTCCGCCTGGTGCGCGAACGCTAAGGCGCTGGGGGCTGAGGCGCAGGGATCGTCGCGACCTGAAGCGAAATCCCCCGCGCCAGCGAGCCTCACCCGACCTCGAACGACATCGGGCGCCGCCCCCTTTGCAAAGGGGACGAACTTTCAAGGGGCGAGCTTTCGAGCGGACGACTTTTCGGACGGACGAATCACCGGAGGCATACCGTCCGCCCTTTGCAAAAGGGGGGCTAGGGGGGATTTGCTTATGAACCAGCGCTGGCAATGACGACCCGTGCAGCCAGCGTCGGCACATGCCGCGTGTTCGCCACCGCCGTCGCCTACAATCCGCGCCATGCGCATGTCCAACCTGCAACGCCTGTTTCTCACCGGCCTGTTGACCCTGCTGCCGATCTGGCTGACCTGGGTCGTGGTCAAGTTCGTGTTCGTGCTGCTGTCGGACACCAGCCGTCCCTTGATCGGCCCGCTGCTCAACAACCTCGCCCTCGGCTACCCGCACACGCTGGGCTGGTTGAACGACCCCTGGGTACAGACCGCGATCGGCCTGATCGCCACGCTCGGGGTGATCCTGCTGTCGGGGGTAATGACCCGGCGCGTGATCGGCCAGACCGTGCTGCGCTGGTTCGAGTCGCTGATCAAGCGCATCCCCCTGGCCAGCACCATCTACGGCAGCGCGCGGCAGTTGCTCGACATCCTGCAGACCAAGCCCGACGGCACCCAGCGCGTGGTGCTGATCGACTTCCCGCACAACGAGATGAAGTCGATCGGCTTCGTCACCCGAGTCATGCGCGAACAAGGCACCGGCCGCGAACTGGCCGCGGTGTACGTGCCGACCACGCCGAACCCGACCTCGGGTTATCTGGAGATCGTGCCGGTGGAAAAGATCACCCCGACCGACTGGACCGTCGACCAGGCGATGAGCTTCATCATCTCCGGGGGCGCAGTCTCGCCCGAATCGATTCCGTTCTCGGTGCCGTCGCCGGCCGCACCGAACCCGCAGGAGCCGCAAGCATGAAGCCACGCCACTTGCTGCGCCTGGTCGCGGCCTTGCTCGCCTGCACCGGCTTCGCCGGCGCTGCCGTCGCCGCACCTGCGGCGCTGACGCCGCATCGCGTCGCGCTCGACGACGGCCGCAGTTTCACTCTCAACCTGCCGGCCGAGCTCGAGATCGTCCCGGCGGTGCAAGGCCTCAAGCGCGTGCGCTTCTTCGCCCGCAGCCCGGACGGGCGCTTGTTCGTCACCGACATGCACGACCTCAGCGACAACCGCCGCGGGCGTGTCTACGCCCTCGACGATTGGGACGAGCAGCGCGCGCGGTTCGGCAAGGTCTCGGTGTATCTCGAGAAACAGCGCAATCCCAACAGCGTCGCCTTCCACACCGATGCGCAGGGCCGGTCCTGGCTGTACCTCGCCAACACCGACAAGCTGCTGCGCTACCGCTACCGCAACGGCGACCTCAAGCCTTCCTCCGAACCCGAGACCTTGGCGACCTTCCCCGACTACGGCCTGAGCTACAAGTACGGCGGTTGGCACCTCACCCGCACCCTCGCCTTCGGCGACGGCAAGCTCTACGTCTCGGTCGGCAGCAGTTGCAATGCCTGCATCGAGAAAGAAGACGTGCGTGCGGCGATATTGCAGATGAACCCGGACGGCAGCGGCCGCCGCATCTATGCGCAGGGCCTGCGCAACGCGGTCGGCCTGTTGTTCCGCGACGGCCAGCTGTACGCGACCAACCAGGGCGCCGACCATCTCGGCGACCAGAAACCCGACGAGACGATGTTCGCGCTGCGCGACGGCGCGGACTACGGCTGGCCGTTCTGCTATCACAGCAAGGGCCGCGCCCTGAGCGATCCGAAGTTTCCGCGCAAACCCGGCTGCATGCAGGTGCCCAAGCCGTTCGCGTCCTTCCCTTCGCACGCCTCGGCGCTGGGCCTGACCTGGTTCCCGCCCGCCGACGGCGCCATGCTGCAGAACGAGTACCTGGTCGCCCTGCACGGCGGCAGCAAGCTCAGCCTCGATCACGGCTACCGCATCGTCCGGGTCGGCGCCGACGGCCGCAGCGGCGGCGAGTTGGTCAACGGTTTCCTCGCCAAGGGCAAGGTGCACGGGCGCCCCTGCGACGTGCTGCGCACGGGCCGCGACAGTTTCTTCTTCAGCGACGACAAGAGCGGCGTGATCTATTACGTGAGGCCCAAGCGATGAGCGCATCCGGGATAGAGACCGCCGCCGCGATCGCGAGCGCCGGCGGCGAAGGCACCCGCACCCTGCAGGACCGCGCGCTGCGTCTGTTCATCGTCCTGTCGGCGTTTTTCTGCGTCAACGCGGCGTTGGCCGAGTTCATCGGGGTCAAGATCTTCGCCCTAGAGGACACCCTCGGCATCGCCCCGCTGCAGTGGAATCTGTTCGGCCAGACCGGCTCGCTGAACTTCACCGCCGGCACCCTGCTGTGGCCGGTGGTGTTCCTGATGACCGACGTCATCAACGAGTTCTTCGGCCGCCGCGGCGTGCGCCTGATCTCCTGGCTCGCGGCCCTGTTGATCGCTTACGGCTTCGTGTTCGCCTTCGCCGCGATCGCGCTGGCGCCAGCGGCGTGGTGGGTGCAGGCGGCGCAGGCCCAGGGCGTGCCGGACTACCAGGCCGCGTTCGCGGCGATCTTCGGCCAGGGCCTGTGGAGCATCGGCGGCTCGCTGATCGCCTTCATGATCGGCCAGTTGATCGACGTCGGCGTGTTCCACCGCATCCGCAGCGTCACCGGCGAGAAACACATCTGGCTGCGCGCGACCGGCTCGACCGCGGTCTCGCAGTTGGTCGACAGCTTCGTCGTGCTCTACATCGCCTTCGTTCTCGGCCCGCAGCACTGGCCGATCCCGCAGTTCCTCGCCATCGGTTCGGTCAACTACGTCTACAAGATGCTGGCCGCGTTCGCGATGATCCCGCTGATCTATCTGCTGCGCATGTGGATCCACCGCTACCTCGGCGAAGCCCGCGCCCGCCAGTTGCGCGACGAGGCGGCGGCGGACTGATCGCCGCGGCGCGAATGCGCAAGGCTCAGCCCAGCCCCATGGCCTCGCGTATCCGTTCGCGATAGCTGGCGCCGCTGCCCAGGCGCTGGCCGTTGACCAGGCGCAGCAGATAGCGGCCGCCGTCGAGCTGTTCGATGTCGCGCACCGCCTGCAGATGGACGATGCGCGAACGATGGATGCGCACGAAGCGGCGCGGGTCCAGCCGCGCCTCGATGCCGTTCAAGGTCTCGCGCAGCAGATAGGCCTGGCCGCCGGCGTGCAGCTCGACGTAGTTGCTCTGGGCGATCACGCACTCGACCTCTTCGACCGGCAGCAGGCGCAGACGCGCGCCCACCGGCACCGCCAGGCGCTGCGGATAGCCTTCGCGCACGCCCTCGCCGCTCGCCACCGCGCGCAACGGACGCTCCGCCAGCGCCGCGCGTGCGCGCCGCACCCGCGCCAGCGCCGCGCCGAGGCGCTCGGCCGAATAGGGCTTGAGCAGGTAGTCGACGGCGTCGGCATCGAAAGCGCGCAGGGCGTGCTCGGCATGCGCGGTCACGAACACCACCTGCGGCCGTCGCGCCACCGGCAAGGCCTGCAGCACGCCGAAACCGTTGAGGTCGGGCAGGCGGATGTCGAGAAACACCACGTCCGCAGGCAAGCGACGCAAGGCCGCGACCGCGCTGTCGCCGTCGGCGCATTCGGCGATCACTTCCACATCCGCCTCCAGGCCCAGCAAGCGGCACAGGCGCGCGCGCGACATCGCCTCGTCGTCGACCACCACCGCGCGCAGCGGCGCCGGCGCGAGCAGGCTCATGCGGCGGCCTCCAGCGGCTGCCAGCGCCGGTACGGCAGTTGCAGGCGCACGCAGGTGCCGCCGTCGGTGCGCGCGCCGATGTCGAAGCGGTGATCGTCTCCGTACAGGCCTTGCAGACGCGCGCGGGTGTTGCGCAGGCCGATGCCGGCACCGTGCACCGCCTCGCCGGCGCCGCCGTCGTCGCTGACTTCGAGGATCAGGCGATCCTCGCGGCGCTCGGCGCGCACCGACACTTCGCCGGGCGTGGTCCGCATCGCCACCGCATGGTGGATCGCGTTTTCGACCAAGGGCTGCAGCAACAGTTGCGGCACCTGTGCGTCGAGCAGGGCCGAGTCGATCGCCCAATGCACGCGCAGGCGTTCGCCGAGGCGGATCTTCTCGATGCCGATGTAGTGATCCAGCGCGACCAGTTCGTCGCGCAAGGCGATCTCCTGGCGATGCGAGCGGTCGAGGCTGTGGCGCAGCAGCGCGCCGAGGTCGACCAGCATGCGGTCGGCGCCGTCGGGATCGCGATGCACCATCTCGGCGATCGAATTGAGCGCATTGAACAGGAAATGCGGATTGAGCTGCGCCGACAGCGCATCGAGCCGCGCCCGCGCCAGCCGCGCTTCGAGCTCCATCGCCTGGCGTTCGCGGCGGCGCGCGCGTTCGGCGTAGACCAGCGCATGCGCCACGCCGACGATCAGCCAACTCGTCAGCAGATTGTTGAGCACGCTCGCGGCGAGCAACTCGCCCACCGGCGGCAGGCGTTCGTACCAGCCGATCCAGCCGTTGAGCGCGGCCACCGCCGCGGCGCGCAGCAGGATCACCACGACGACCGCGAGGCCTTGCATCGCCAGCGCCGCCATCGCCCGGCCGCGTTCGATCGGATGACGCCCGACCCAGGCGAACAGCCCCAGGGTGATCGGCACCCACAGCCAGGCGCTGGCGAGGTGCTGGCGCAGGGTGTTCGGCCAATCGGCCGGTTGCCCGGCGGCTTGGTGCATGGTCACGACCTGACCGACCCAGACGAAGCCGTTGAGGGTCCACCAGCCCAGCACCAACAACACCAGCAGCGGCAGTCGATTGCGCATGGAGGTCGATGCTGGACCCGCGCCGCGGCGCTTGCAATCGCCGGCGCCCGGTTCGTCCCGCGATCCGGCCGATTCGTCCCGGCGCGACTCCGAACGCCATCGTGCCCGCGCAGGCTGCGGCCACCTCCCTTTCGTGAATCGCCGCCATGCGCCGTCTTTCGCGTCTTTCGATCGCCCTCGCCGCTCTCGCTACCGTCGCCCTGCCGGCCGCGGCCGCCGACACCTGCCCGCCGGTACGGAAATTCGCCGACGGCGTCATCTCGACGCCGCAATGGGAATGGCGCCTGAGCTTCACCCCGAGCCGCCTGCGCGCCTATTGGTCGACCAGCAAGGGCTGGTGGCCGGGCACGCGCGAGCGCGCGACCATCATGACTTCGCAATGGCGGCCCTCGGGCTGGAGCGCGCCGCAGGTCGCGCCGTTCTCCGGCGTGCACAGCGACATGGACCCGGCGCTGTCGCCGGACGGGCGCTATCTGGTGTTCTCCTCGGAACGGCCCCGCCCCGACGGCCAGGCGGCGAAGATGGATCTGTGGATCGCCAAGCGCGGCCTGCGCGGCTGGGGCGAACCGCGCCATCTCGGCGCTGCGGTCAACAGCGCCGGCGACGAGCTTTATCCCAGCACCGATCGGCACGGCAACGTGTATTTCGCCAGCGATCGCGACGGCGAGTTCGACATCTACCGCAGCGAGCGCCTGCGCAACGGCGAGTACGCGCCGGCGCGCAAGGTCGAAGGCGGCGTCAACACCGCCGAGCGCTGGGAGTTCAATCCGGAGATCTCTCCCGACGGCCGCATCCTGTTGTTCACCCGCCTGGATTTCCCCAACGACCCGCTGCCCGACCTGGGCTACGGCTACGGCGACCTGCACGCGGCCCGTCTCAAGGACGGCCGCTTCGGCACCGCGAAGAATCTAGGCCCCTGCGTCAACACCGCCTGGGACGAATTCCATCCGACCGTGCTGTGGGACCGCGGCCTGCTGTTCTATGCGCGCGACATCGGCCGCCCCAGCGATTTCTATTACACCCGCCTGCGTTTGCCCGATCTGGAGGATTGAAAGCGCGGCCGCAGCCGGCGGGGCGCAAGCCAGGCTGTGCGAGCGCCATCGCGCTCGCGCATGACCTTCGGCTCATGCCCCCGCCGGGCATGCGCGAGAGCCTGCGGGTCCGTCCGTCCGCATCGGCCAAGACATGACCCCGCTTCCGTTCCGCCGTCCGGGCCCGCGCCCGGTCCGCCTCGCTTTGTCCACCGCGCTGGCCGCGGCGCTGTGCCTCGCCCTGCCGGCCGCCGCAGCCGCCGCAGCCACCGATCCGGCCGCATCCACGCCGCGCAAGGTGACCGTGCAGACCAAGGGCGAGAAACTCAACCGCCTGTACGAGCAGTACTGGGAAGAGAATCTCAAGCTCAATCCCATGCGCGCCACCGCCCAGGGCGACCCGCGCTACAACGACCAACTGCCGAACTTCCTCAGCGCCGAATTCCGCAAGCAGTCGCACGAATTCTCCGAACGCTGGCTCAAGACCATCGAATCGGTCGGCTCGCAGGGGCTGTCCGACCAGGACTTGCTGAGCTACGAGATCTTCGTGCGCGAAATGAAGATCAACCTGGAATCGGACCGGCATCCGTCCTGGCTGCAGCCGGTCAACCAGTTCTACAACTTCGCCGCCAGCATCGCCCAGCTCGGTTCCGGCACCGGCTCGCAGCCGTTCAAGACCGCCGCCGACTACGACAACTGGCGCAAGCGCGCGGCGAAGGTGCCGGCGGTGTTCGACCAGCTCATCGCCAACAGCCGCGAAGGCGTCAAGCGCGGCGTGGTGCAGCCGAAGGCGCTGATGACCAAGGTGCTGCCGCAGTTGGATGCGCTGATCAAGGACGACCCCACCGCGACCTTGTTCTGGAAGCCGGTGACGGACTGGCCGGCCGGCATCTCCGAAGCCGACAAGACGCGCCTGAGCGCGGACTACCGGCAGATGATCCAGACCGAGCTGATGCCGGCCTACCGGCGCCTGCGCGAGTACATCGCCAACGATTACCTGCCGCATGCGCGCGACAGCGCCGGGCTCGGCGCCCTGCCCGGCGGCGAGGCCTGGTACGCGTTCAATGCGCGCCGTTCCACCACCACCACGATGACCCCGGCCGAAATCCATCAGATCGGCCTGGACGAAGTCGCGCGCATCCACAGCGAGATCGGCAAGATCCGCAGCGAGGTGAAGTTCCAGGGTTCGCTGCAGGACTTCTTCAAGTTCATGCAGACCGATCCGCGTTTCACCTTCAAGGACGAGCCGGCCCTGCTCGCGCATTACCGCGGCCTGGAAGCGCGCATCGACAAGAAGGTGCCGCAGCTGTTCTCGCTGACGCCGAAGGCGCCGTTCGAGATCCGTCCGGTCGAGGCCTTCCGCGCCCAGTCCGCCGCCGGCGGTTCCTATATGCGTCCGAGCGAGGACGGCACGCGCCCGGGCATCTTCTACGTCAACACCTACGACCTGCCGACCCGCAAGACCTGGGATGCCGAAGACCTGTACCTGCACGAAGCGATCCCCGGCCATCACTTCCAGCTCGCCTTGCAGCAGGAACTGACCGGCCTGCCGAAGTTCCGCCGCTTCGGCGGCGAAACCGCCTTCAGCGAAGGCTGGGGCCTGTACGCCGAATCGCTCGGCAAGGAACTCGGCGTGTACGCCACGCCTTACGACTACTTCGGTTATCTGCAGAACGAGTTGTGGCGCGCGATCCGCCTGGTCGTCGACACCGGCCTGCACAGCAAGGGCTGGACCCGCGAGCAGGTGATCGCCTACATGCTAGACAACTCGGCCGAGAGCGAAACCCAGTCCACCGCCGAAGCCGAACGCTACATGGCCATTCCCGGCCAGGCTCTGGCCTACAAGATCGGCGAGCTCAAGATCATGGAACTGCGTAAGCGCGCGCAAAGCCGGCTCGGCACGCGCTTCGACATCCGCGAGTTCCACGCCGAAGTGCTGAAGGACGGCTCGGTGCCGCTGGACGTGCTCGACCGCAAGATCGATCGCTGGATCCAATCGAAACAAGGTTGAACCAGCAAGGGTGAGCGAAGCGGGTCCGGAGCTGCCGGACCCGCGGCACGGCCTCCTGCCACGACGGGAGGCCGGCATCGCCGGCAGCCAGAGCCGCGCGGGCAACGGCGCCGCCTCGCACTAATGTGCTTTCTGACTCACTGGGTTTCTGTTCATCTGCGCGGCCCATTCCCGGCTTCCCCCCTGGGCCGCCTTTCGGGCAGGATGAGGACCGGCCCACCTGGATCGCACCGCCTGCCGAACCCCTGTCCCGCCCCATGAGCCCAGCCCCTGCGGGCTTCTCCCGCATGCCCCGCCGGCTTCGTCCAGGCCCCGAGCGGCCAGCCGGATGCACCGATGCAGGGCGGCCCGGGCCGGCTCTCCGGTCGGACCGGAAGCGGCGGTCGAACCGGTCGACAGCAGAAAAAGTGTGACTGACACCGCATAATTAGCGGTTGTTGTGCCTCGCCGTCCACGGTGCCCGCTGTCCCACCCAGCCTCGGAATACGGATGTCCCACATTCCAGCGCCCCAATCCTTCGCCGCCGCGCGTGCCGCGTCGCGCAGCCTTGCCGCCTTGGCTTTCACCCGCTTTCGTTTCGCCGCTCTGTCGGTCGTGCTGCTGTTCGCCGGCACCGGCCTGGCCCAGGCGCAGGACTGGAGCTATCGCGTGCGTCCCGGCGACACCCTCTGGGACCTCGGCGCCAAACACCTCAAGAACGGCATCAACTGGCGCCGCTTGCAGGAACACAACCGCATTGCCGACCCCTATCACCTGCCGCCGGGCACGCGCATGTTGTTCCCGGTCGGCTGGCTGCGCATCGAACCGGCCAAGGCGCGCGTCATCGCCGTGCGCGGCGCGGTCAATCTGCTGACTTCCGAGAAGGCCGCCGCCGCACTGGTCGTCGAAGGCATGCGCATCGGCATCGGCAGCCGCGTCGAGACCGGCCCCGGCGCCAGCGCCACGCTCGAGTTCGCCGACGGCTCGCGCCTGATGATCCAGGACAACAGCCGCATCTCCTTCGACGAACTCAGCAGCTACGGCAGCACCGGCATGGTCGATACGCGCATGCGCCTGCAGCGCGGCCGCACCTTGAACCGGGTGATCCCGGCCAAGGGTCCGGCCTCGCGCTACATCATCGACACGCCCTCGGCGACCTCCAGCGTGCGCGGCACCCACTTCCGCGTCAGCGCCGGCGACGAGGGCGCGCCCGACGCGACCGAAGTGCTGGAAGGCAAGGTCGCGGTCGGCAATCGAGGCGCCGAAGTGATGGTGCGCCCGGGCTACGGCACGGTCGCCGCTGCCGGCGCCGCGCCGTCGGCGCCGATCCAGTTGCTGCCGGCGCCGGCCTTGAACGCCGCCCCGCCCGAACAACTGCCCGCGACCATCGCCTGGTCGCCGGTCGAAGGCGCGGTCGCATATCGCGTCGAAGTGGTGCGCGACGACGCCCCCGAAGTGCTGTTGTTCGAGGCCCGCACCAGCGACACCCGCCAGCGCATCGACGATCTGCCGGCCGGCCGCCAGCGCGTGCAGGTGCGCGCCGTCGCCGCCAACGGCCTGGGCGGCCGCGACAGCAGCCAGGTCTTCACCGTCAACGATCAGCCGGCGCCGCCGCTGACGATCAGCCCGCTCGACGGGCAACGCCTCAACCTGCCTCGTCCGCGCTTCGAGTGGACCCGCGCCGAAGGCGCCGAGCGCACCCGCCTGCAAGTCGCCGCCGACGAGCACTTCGGCCAGCCGCTGATCGACACCGAAGTCGCCGGCCAGCGTTTCCGCCCGTCCGAGTCGCTCGCGCCCGGCAAGTACTACTGGCGCGTGGCTTCGCGCGACGGCAAGGGCCACGCCGGCCGCTACGGCAACGTCTTGCCGTTTGAAATCAGCGATGCGCCAGTCGACCCCGGTCTGGAAGCGCCGCAGGCGGCGAAGGGTATGCTGACCCTGCGCTGGCAGAAGGGCGAACCGGGCCAACGCTATCGCGTGCAGATCGCGCGCGAACGGGACTTCTCCAAGCTGCTGCTCGACGAGGTGGTGGACGTGCCGCAGATCGAACTCAAGCGTCCCGGCGGCGGCACCTGGCACGTCCGCGTGCAGACCATCGAGGACGACGGCTACGCCGCGCCGTACGGCCCGCCGCAGCAAATCCGCCTGCCCTGCCGCGTCTGCTATGGCGCGGGCGCCGCCGGCGCCTTGTTGCTGTTGCTGACGTTATGACCCCAACGGCCCGGTCCAGGCTGTTACGAGGCGGCGCGGCCTTGCTCGCCGCCGGCCTGGCCGCGCTGTTGACCGTCACCGGCGCGGCCTCGCGCCTGGACGACGTGTTCTACGACCTGCACCTGTCGAACTGGGGCTATGCGCCCGACGACGACGTCGTCATCGTCGCCATCGACGATCGCAGCCTCAACGAACTCGGGCAGTGGCCGTGGCCGCGCGACATCCACGCGCAGATGCTCGACCGCCTGGGCTACGCCGGCGTGCGCGGCGTCGCCCTCGACCTGGTGCTGGCCGAACCCGACCGCACCGGCGACGGCCACGACGCCGCGCTGGCCGCCTCGATGCGCCGCGTCGGCCGCGTCGCCCTGCCGGTGACCACCGCGCCGCTGCGCCAGAACGGGCCGCTGGTGGAAGTGCTGCCGACCCCGTTGATCGCGACCGCCGCGACCACGCTCGGCCACACCGACATCGAGCTCGACTCCGAAGGCACCACGCGCGAGATGTACCTGCAGGCCGGCCTGGGCGAATCGCGCTGGTCGGCGCTCGGCCTGGCCCTGATCGGGCTGGAACCGAACAGCGTGCCGCATCCCCTGCCCGGCCTGCGCCGCCCCGCGTCCGAACGCGGCTCGCCGTATCAACAAACCCGCGACCACCGCGTGCGCATCCGCTTCGCCGGGCCGCCGGGCACCTTCGGCCAGGTCTCGTACTCGGACGTGCTCGACGGCGAAGTGCCGGCCGAACTGCTGCGCGGCCGCTGGGTCGTGGTCGGCGTGACCGCCAGCGGCCTCGCCCCGAGCTATCTCACGCCGATGTCCGACGTGGTGCGCATGGACGGCGCCGAGTACCAGGCCAACGTCATCGAAATGCTGCTGCACGATCGCACCATCGTGCCGATGCTGCCGCTCTGGCAGGCATTGCTCGCCGCGGTCATGCTGTTCGCGGTGGTGCTGTTGATGCTGCATCCGCGCTTCCAGCGCCCGCTGCTGGTAACCGGCGTGGCCGCCTTGCTGACCGCGTTCGGCAGCGTCGCGCTGCTGCGCCTGGGCAATGTCTGGTTCGCGCCGGCGACCACCATCGCGATGATCGCGCTGGCCTATCTGCTGTGGATGATCGCCCACCTGCGCCACTGGCGCCGCGAGGCCAATCTCGACACCCTGACCCGGCTGGGCAACCGCCGCCGTTTCGATCATGTGCTGCAACGCGAACTGGCGAGCGCCCGGCGCACCCGCGCGCCGCTGTCGCTGGCCCTGGTCGACGTCGACTTCTTCAAGGCCTACAACGACTCCGAAGGCCACCGCGCCGGCGACAAGCTGTTGCGCCAGATCGCCGAGATCATCGGCTCGCATGCGCGCCGTCCGCGCGACCTGGCCGCGCGTTTCGGCGGCGACGAATTCGCGGTGATCCTGCCCGATACCCACGTCGAAGGCGCCGCCCGCGTCGCCGACGGGATCCTGGAAGACATGCGCAAGCTCGACGCGCGTTACGGCGAAGGCCATGCCGACCAGCGCGTCAGCCTCAGCATCGGCCTGTACACCTGCGTACCGGGCGTCCACACCCACGTGCGCACCTTGTTCGACGGCGCCGATTCGGCGCTGTACCGCGCCAAGGAAAACGGCCGCGACCGCCGCGAAGCGACCCGGTTCGGCGAAGTCTGAGCGGCGTCGGATCCGAGCCGACGACGCCCGTCGTCATCGCAATGACAACAGACACAACCCTCACGCCCCCTCTTTGGGAGGGGGCTGGGGGGATTTGCTCCTGCCTTCCACACCGACGATCTTCGGCGAGCCGCCACTACATCGAAGTAAAGGTGTCGGCGCCGGCGAGGATGTGGTCCCAGTCGAACTGCGAGTTCGGCCGCGACAGATGCCACAGCGTGCGCAAGCCCGCGCCCGCGGCCGAATCGGTGCACGTACCGGTCCACGCGGTGATGCTGCCGATCTGGCCCCAGCGCACGCTGAAGGCGATGGTGACCGCATTGTTCGCGCCCGGCGCCGGCGGCGCCGAATTGACCCAACCGACCAGCGGATAGAAACCGGGCGCGCCGCCGTTGGTGCGGTACTGGCCCTGGATCGCGCCGGTGCTCGGGTTGAACGAGGTGATCCTCATTTCCGAGCCCATCTGGTTGCGCCACGAGCCCACCGGGTTGCCGCAACGCACCAGCGCCGCCGCGTCGGCCGCTTCCTTCTGCGGCTTCTTCGCCGACACGCTGCCGCTGACCGCGAACAAGCCGAGAAGAACGAGAACTGCTCCTGCACGTTCCATGTTGCCTCCTGTCGTAAGGCGGCGAGAGCGCCGCGCTTTTCAAGCGATGTCGAATCGCAGCGACGAATACCGAGCCGATCGTCGAGTGCGATGGCGTCGAAGCCTTCGCGTACGCGATCGCGGCGCCCTCAGGCGGCCGTCGCCGTGCGAAGTGTTCGACGCGATGTCCGGCGAAGTGTCCGCTGCCTGGACCCGGCCGAACCAGACGGCCGGCGGACCACCGCGATCGCACGCCCGCTTCGCTCGCATCGAACGCGAACCACTAGCGGGCTGCTACTACGCTCGCTAACGCGCATACCGCTCGAACCGCGACTGCGCACACGCTTCGTCGCGGCGAGGCTGAACAACGAAACTCATCGCGCGTATCCACGCGCGAATCAGTCGGACAACGTGATGCGCGTCGCGGATCGACGGCGCGCGTATCGGTGCCAGCGCACTGCGGCGAGGCTTCCCCATCGCCCACAACGAAAAGGGCCGGCAATGCCGGCCCTTTCGATTCATCGATGACGAACCGCCAAGCGGATCGATCAACCGGCGTTGCGGTCGCGACGCTGGCCCGGCTGCGCGCCTGCGCCGCCGCGGTGCTGCTTCGGACCGGCATGCGCGTGACGCGGGGCCGGCTTGCCGTGCGGACGATGCGCCGGCTTGCGCGGTCCATTGTTGCCGCGGTTGCCGCCCGGACTGCGCGCGCCCGGCGCATCCGAACCCATGCGGATCGGACGCGACGGCTCGTAGCCGGGCACCGTCACCATCTCGATGTCGTCCTTGAGGATGCGCTGGATCTGGCGCAGCAGGCCGCCTTCGTCCGGCGAGACCAACGACAGCGCTTCGCCCGTCGCACCGTTGCGGCCGGTGCGGCCGATGCGGTGCACGTAGTCTTCGGCGACCATCGGCAGGTCGAAGTTGATCACCAGCGGCAGGCTCGGGATGTCGAGACCGCGCGCGGCGACGTCGGTGGCGACCAGCACGCGGGCCTTGTTCGCCTTGAAGTCGCGCAGGGCTTTCTGGCGCTGGGCCTGGCTCTTGTTGCCGTGGATCGCGACCGACTTGAGGCCGGCTTCTTCCAACTGCTCGGCCAGGCGGTTGCAACCGTGCTTGGTGCGGCCGAACACGATCACCTGATCGTTCGGACGCTTGGCCAGGATGTCGATCAGCAGATCGCGCTTGCGGCCGCCGTCGACCGGATGCACGCGGTGGGTGATGGCTTCGGCGACCAGGCTGTTGGCGGCGATCTGCACCTGCTGCGGATTGCGCATGAACTCCAGCGCAAGCTGCTTGATCTGGGTTTCGAACGTGGCCGAGAACAGCAGGGTCTGGCGCGACTGCGGCAGGCGGCCGAGGATGCGCTTGATCGCCGGCAGGAAGCCCATGTCGAGCATGCGGTCGGCTTCGTCCATGATCAGCATCTCGACGCCGTCGAGCTTGGCGCTGCCGCGCTCGAGGTGGTCGATCAGGCGGCCCGGGGTGGCGACGAGCACGTCGACGCCGCGGCGCAGCGCATCGAGCTGCGGGCCCATGCCGGCGCCGCCGAAGATGGCGTGGATGTTGAGGCGCAGGTACTTGGCGTAACCGCGCAGGCTGTCGCTGACCTGCAGCGCCAGTTCGCGCGTCGGCGCGAGGATCAGCACGCGCGGCTTGCGCTGGGTGTTGCCCTGGGTGGTGGCGAGGCGGTGCAGCAGCGGCAGGCCGAAGGCCGCCGTCTTGCCGGTACCGGTCTGAGCGCCGCCGAGCAGGTCGTGGCCGGCCAATGCGAGCGGAATGGCTTCGCTCTGGATCGGGGTCGGCGTGGTGTAGTTCTGTTCGGACAGCGCGCGCAGCAACGCGGGCGCAAGCCCAAGCGATTCAAACGTCATGTTGGAACTCCAGTGGTTCGCGATGCGGCCTCGCCCGGCGCCCGTCGAAACGGGCGCACGATCGAGACGATCGCGTGATGACCCCAGCGTTCCCTTGAACCGCGCTGCGAGTATCTGATTTGACGGCGCCGGATGCTCCGGGCCGTGTCTGCGCTACGAAAGACGTGCGGGATAAAAAGTCGCGCCGGCGAATCCGAGAACTCGGTGCGGGGCGACAGGCAACCTGGGAAACGTACCCTTGCGGGGAGGCAGCCGTGCGCTGAACGGGGCGAACTCTACTCGAAACCCCGTGAAACCGCCAGCTGGGTTCCACGGTGGGTGTCAGCGGGCGGTCATACGGTGGGGCCGGAGGCCCTGTCCTGGTTGGGTTTGGGGTCGTCGCGGCGGTTGGGGCCGGGTCGGGCTCGGCATGGGAAGGCCTGGGCCGTCTGCGGGGTTCGGAGTGCTTGGGGCCGCGGGCCGCGTCCATTTTGAGTTGCGTTCAGCCCGGATCGACACCTGAAGTTGCATCTTGGCGGCCGTTTCCTGGCTGAGGGTCCCCACCCTATTCGGTGATCGGGGCGCCGCGAGACCGCGGCAACGCGGTCGCGGCTTGCGCCGCTCCTACCCAAGAGCACGACGCCCCTTGCCCTTGCCGTTGCCGTTGCCGTTGCCGTTGCCGTTGCCGAGATTTTGATCTGCTTTGTCGCTCTGCCGGTCAAGTGGAGACCCGGAGGGCGCCGCACAGGACGTGCGGCGTTTTCCGATAAGACAGGGACGTCTTATCGGAAAATCCCGGCGCGGGCATCGCACTCGTGGCCTGTGCCCTTGCAAGGAGAGCCCTTTTCTTTGGTTACATTTCTTTTGGGCTTAGCAAAAGAAAGTAACCCGACCGCGTAGCGGACGGAAGCTCTGCTCTTTCTTGAAGGGTTGTGCCGGAGGCCGGCAGAGCGTGGTCGCAACTTACGTCGCTCCTACAGGGGTACTTCGCACTTGCCTGTGGCTTTAATGGAAGCAAGACCAAACGATAAAAGCTTCCGCCACTAAAGCGGCGGGTAACTTTCTTTTGTCTAAAGCAACAAAAGTCCGTCTGGATTCCCTTCGGTCAAAGGTAACCAAAGAAAAATGCTTTTCTTTGAATCAAGGGCCCGCGCGCTCGATGCCGACGCAGGGATTTTTCATACGGGACATCCCTGTCCCGATGAAAAACGGCCTGCATCCATGCAGGCCGCCCTCCGGGTCTTCTATTGCCTTCGCTAGTGCGAATCGGCGCACAGCAACAACTAGGGCAAGGGCAAGGGCAAGGGCAACTGCAACTGCAACTGCAACAGCCGCGTCAACAACAACGGCCGTGGCCCTCGCCCACCGCCTACAACCGCTGACGATTGTCCGCCGACACCCGATCGATCAACTTGTTGTAAGGATCGAACCCCACCTCATACGGCGCTTCGTCGACCACCACCTTGATCGTCGATTCCCCCTCGGTGACCCGGCGACGCTCCAGCAGCAGCGGTCTCTCGTCGGCTTCCTCGCCCGAGGGCCCGCGCGCGAACACGCCGATCTCGATCCAGTCGTCGAGCCGGGCCGGACTTTCCTTGCCTTTGCCGTCGACATAGACCTTGCCGGCGTGCAATTGCATGGTCACTTCGTACTTGCCGTCGGCGCGCTTGTTCGTGCTCGCGCTCACCACGCGGTTGTCGTAGAAGGTGATCTTCTCGAACAGGTCGGTGATCAGCGCCTGCTGCTCGGGCTTGGCTTCGGCGCGCAGGTAGTCGAGCAGTTCCGCCGAAGTGGTGTACGGCGGTTGCTGGAAGCCCTTGTCCTGCAGGAAGCGTTTCAGGGCGCGGTTGACCGCCGCCTCGCCCAGGTCTTCGCGCAGGCGGTAGAACACCAGCGAGCCCTTGCGGTAGTGCACGTAGGGCTGGTTCTCGACCCGGTACAAGGGCAGTTCCTCGACCCGCTCGGCGCTGCGCTCGGACAGGTAGTTGTCCAGTTCGTACTTGAGGAAACGGCGCATCTTGGCGCGGCCGTAGGCCTTCTCCATCACCATCAGCGCCGAGTACTGCGACAGCGATTCCGACAGCATCGTCGAACCCTGCAGGTCGGCGCCGATCACCTGGTGCGCCCACCACTGGTGCGCGACTTCGTGCGCGGTCACGTAGAACACGTAATCGATCGCGCTGGTGTCGCGCAGGTCGGCAATGAAGCCGATCGATTCGGAGAACGGAATCGTGTTGGCGAAGCTCTGGGCGAAACGGGCATAGCCGGGGAATTCGATGATGCGCACCTGGCGATGCTGGTAGGGGGTGAATTGGGCCTGGAAGTAGTCCAGCGATTGTTTGACGCCGTCGATCATGCGGTCGACGTTGTAGGCGTGTTTCGGGTCGTAATAGACCTCGACCGGGATGCCGCCGTGCTCGGCGCGCTTGACCTGCCACTTCGCCGACAGATAGGCGTAAAACGGCAGCATCGGCTGGTCCATCGCATAGTCGAAGCAACGGCGCCCGTCGCGGCGGTATTCGCGCTTGAGATAACCCGGGGCCAGCGCGATTTGGTCGGGCGCGGTGCAGACCGTGGTCTTGAAGTCGATCCAGTCGGCATCGCCGCCGATGTAGTGGTTGCCGCGCGCCGCCTTATCTTCGAGCTTGGCCATGCGCTGCACCTCGGCGACGCCGCGCTTGCGGCGCTCGTTGCGGTCGGCGAGCTGGCGGTTCTCGTTATAGCCGAAGTGCGGGAAGGTCGCGGAGTTGAAGAAGCTGCCGTTGGCGACGATGGCCTTGTTGTCGGGCTCGTTGCCGAAACCGCGCTGCGCATACGCCTGGGCGAAACGCAGTTCGCGCTGTTCGCCGGGCTGCATCGGCCGATCGAGCTTGTAGATGCGATAACCCAGGCGCTCGTCGTCGTGGCTCAGCTTGGCGCCGCCGAACTCCAGGGCGGTGATGCGCTGCTCGGGATCGACGGTGATGTGGAACTCGCTGATCGGCTGCGCATGCGGGTTGACGATGCGGTAGCGGCCCTTGCTGGACACGCTCAAGGTTTCCGGATGCAGGTCGACGTCGACCTCGACGGCGAGGATGCGCGGCTGGGCCAGGCCCTTGTACTTGCGATAGTCCTTCTCGTAGCGCACCTGCTCGTCCATCGCCACGTCCGAGGGCACGTAGCGGTTGAGCAGGTTGGTGTTCCAGAAGATATAGCTGCCGGCGCCGACCCAGGCCAGGGCGAACGCGGCCAGGACGATGCCGGGCGCGCCGCGCAAGCGGCTGCGCGCCAGGGCGAGGCGATCGCGCAGGCTCGGCGACACGCCGCGCACCCAGAACGCCGCGGCGAGGGTCAGCAAGGCCGCGACGAACAAGCCCCAGTACGCCTGGAACCACAGGCGTGCGCCGAGGAATTGGCCGTAACCGTTCATGTCCGAGTACGGCGCTTCGGAGGCGCGGCTGAAGTTGTACAGGTTGTGCTCGAAGTGCAGCAGGCCGAAGACGGATTGCAGCACCACCACCAGGATCAGGGCGCCGTAGCCGATGAACTTGTTGTTGGTCAGGACCTGCAGCACCAGGGCCAGGCCGCCCATCAGCACGAAGGGTATCGAATCGAGCAACAAGGCCTTGGCGTACAGCAGCGGTTCGAGCTCGTGATAGCCCTTGGCGAGCTGGTAGCCGATCGCGCCGAGGCTGCCGATGGCCTGGAAGATCAGCACCACCAACACCAGGGTCGCAACCTTGCTCAACAGCGGCACCCAGTTCGGCACCGGCATGGCATCGGTGACCTCGGCCAGCTTGACCCCGCGTTCCTTGAACACCAGCTCGCCGGCGTAGAACATCACGATGAACACGACCATGAAGCCGAAAGTGTCCTGCAGCGCGCCGATCATCACCGAGGTGGTCGGATAGGTTTCGGTGCCGAACAGACTGCGCATGGCGCCGGCACTGCCGAGCAGGTTGGCGACCGCGAACGCCAGCATGATCAGGAACGGCACGCTCTTGAGCACGCCGACGGTGTCGAAGCGCAAAGCATGCAGGAACTGGGCGACGGCGGTGCCGGTACCGAAGGTGGGCTGCACGCGCGGCGCGACCACGGTCGACGGCGTCGTCGCCACCGGCACGGAGCGCTTTTTGCGCCGGAACCAGCCCTTGCCGGTGGCGGTACGCTGCGGTTTGAACAGGGCGAAGGCGGTCGCCGCCAGCGCCAGACCGATGCTGCTCCAGACCAGGCGATTGGCCAGCAGGAAACGGTCGAGGCTCGGGATCGCGGTATTGAGTTCGTTGGAAGACCAGTAACGCAGGGTACGGCGCAACGCGGTGATCCCGAACGGATCCATCATCACCGCCAGCCACTCGTTATCGAGGTCGGTGGCCAGGCCCCGGCCGAGGCGGTACAGGATGAAGAACGCGATCACCCCGAGGTAGACCACCAGCAGGTTGCGCGCGGTCACCGCGAGCAAGGCCAGCAGCGCGCCGATGAACAACAGGTTCGGCAGCACCACCACGCACAGGCCCCATAAATACGGCATCAGCGAGAACGGCCCGAGCCGCTCCGGGTCGATCCACGGCATCAGCGGCGCGATGATCAGGCCGGCGACGACCATCGCGAACACCAGCAGGCAGGCGACCAGGGCGGCGGAGAAACGGCCGATCAGGAAGTCGCGCTTGCGCATCGGGCTGGAGAAAAACAGGTCGGCGGTGCCGAGCTCGAAATCGCGCAGCAGCGCGCCGGCGATGAAGCTGGCGATGGCGAACAGGCCGAGCAGGCTGAAATAGCTCAGCGCCATGATCACGGTGGACGGCGCATTGCGGTTGACGTTGCCGATGGCACCGCCGATCTGCACCGCATCGGAGCTGGTCATCGCGAAGGCCAGCAGCCCGAACAGCAGAGAAATAAGCCACAACAGCGGCGCGCGCAGCTGTTGGCGCAACTCGAAACGGAAGAATTCGGCGATCATCTGGGCGCCCCGCTCAAGCCGCGACGCGCGAGTGCTGGCGCAGGCGCTGGAAGTACACGTCTTCCAGGTCCGGTGCGACAGGCTCGAAGCCCTCCTCCGGGCGGTCCTGGCTGAACACGTGGATCACCGGCTGGCCGGCGACCAGGCGCGTCGACAACACCGTGTAGCGCGTTTCGTAGCTGGCCAAGGTGGCCTTGGTCACCTGCTTGCGCCACACCTGGTTGGCCACGGCGGCGATCGCCGCGTTCGGCTCGCCGGTCAGCAAGACCTTGCCCTTGTTCACGATCGCCATGGTCGGGCAGAGGTCGGTCACGTCCTCGACGATGTGGGTCGACAGGATCACCGCGACGTTCTCGCCGATCTCGGCCAACAGATTGAGGAAACGATTGCGCTCTTCGGGGTCGAGGCCGGCGGTCGGCTCGTCGACGATCACCAGGCGCGGGTCGCCGAGCAGGGCCTGGGCGATGCCGAAACGCTGGCGCATGCCGCCGGAAAAGGTGCCGAGCTTCTGCTTGCGCGCGTTCCACAGGTTGACCTGATGCAGCAGGCCGTCGACCACCTCGCGCCGTTGTTTGCGCTGGGTCAGGCCCTTGAGCACGGCGAAATGTTCGAGCAGGTCCTCGGCGCTGACCTTCGGATAGACCCCGAAGTCCTGCGGCAGATAGCCCAATTGCCGCCGCACCGTGTCCTTGTCGCGCAACACGTCGATCGGGCGGCCGTCGGCGCCTTCGAGCGTGGCGCTGCCGGCGTCGGCCTCCTGCAGGGTCGCCAGGGTGCGCATCAGCGAGGACTTGCCGGCGCCGTTCGGGCCGAGCAGGCCGAACATGCCGCGCGGGATATCCAGCGAGATGCCGTCCAGCGCGCGTACGCCGTTGGCATAGGTCTTGGTGAGGTCGCGAATGGTGAGCATCGATGGGTCCCGTGCGGAGGGAAGACGGCGCGGCGCGGATCGCCGGGCCTTTCCTGACAGGATCGATGCTAGCGGCCGCGGCGCTTACACCCATGGGCGTTTCGTCGTCATGACCGATGGCAGGGGCGGCGAACGGTGGCGCGGCCCGCGGGCGCGCCGGCCTAGCGGGACTGCAGGCGATAGTCGCGCGGCGCCAGGCCGTAGCGCTTCTTGAACGCCATCGACAGATGGCTGTGGCTGGCGAAACCGGTCTCCAACGCGATGGTGGCGATGTCCTCGTCGCTGTCGCGCAGGCGCAGGCAGACCCGGCGCAGACGTTCGCCGAGCACGTACTGGATCGGGGTCGCGCCGAAGGCGGCGCGGAACGCGACCAGCAGCCGGTGCACGCTGAGTCCGGCGATCGCCGCGAGTGCGGACAGCCGGATCGGCTGGTCCAACTGCGCCTGGATGTAGTCCTCGATCCGCTGCCGTTGCGCCGGTTGCAGGCGCGGCGCGGTCGCGGCCGCTACGGCGGGCCTGCGGCCGTACTCGCGCAACAAATGCAGGCCCAAGGTCTGGCCCAAGGCTTCGCGCAGCATCGCCGCCAGGTCGTCGCCCTGGTCGCAGAGCGCGGCCAGGCGCGCGGCCAGGCCGTGCACGAAGGGATCGCGCTGCTTCATGCGCGCGGCGAGGTCGGCGGCGCCATCGCGGCAGGGGCCGAAGCGGGCCGGATCGATGGTGAGCTCGGCGTAGGCGATCTCGCCGCCTAGCGCCTCGCCCTGATAGCGGCGGCCGGCCGGGATCAGCCACAGATCGCCGGCCGCGGGCGGCAGGCGCAAACGCCCGACGCCTTCGATCCGCGTGTCCAGGCGCCGCATCGAACCGTCGAGATGGACGATCAGGGTATGGCGGTCGTGCTGCAGGCGCCATTGCGTCGGCTCGGCGATGCTCTCCGAGGCGAAGGCGAATTCCAGGCCCGGCGCCAGGGTCAGCTCGCGATTGAACGAGAGCCGGCGCGCGCCGAGCCAGTCGCGCACCGCGGCCGCGCCCAGCGCGGACTCGCCGCGAGCGGAGGCATCGGCCGCCACGGTCGGCGGAGAAATTGAAAGCGGCTCGGACATCGTGGAAGCGCAACGGACGTGGGGCGAGCTAAACATGATTCCGATCACATTCGCGTCAACGTCCGCGGCGGCCCCCGCCCCGCTCCTTCAGCCCAACGGAGTCCCTCCCCATGCCCGATCGTTCCCTCCACGGCAAGGCCGTCGTCATCGGCGGCGGCGCCAAGAACCTCGGCGGCCTGATCTCGCGCGAGCTCGCCCTGGGCGGCGCCGCCGGCATCGCCGTCCACTACAACAGCGACGCCACCCGCACCGCCGCCGAGGACACCGTCGCCGCCTTGCGCAGCGCCGGCGCCGACGCCTTCGCCCACCAGGGCGACCTGACCCGGCCCGACGAGGTCGAAAAGCTGTTCGACGCGGCCAAGGCGCGCTTCGGCAAGATCGACATCGCCGTCAATACCACCGGCATGGTCATCAAGAAGCCGCTGATCGAGGTGACCGAGACCGAGTACGACCGCATGTTCGCGGTCAATTCCAAGGCCGCGTTCTTCTTCATCCAGCAGGCCGGCAAGCAACTCGCCGACGACGGCAACGTCTGCACCATCGTCAGCTCGCTGCTGGCCGCGTACACGCCGTTCTACGCGGTGTACCCGGGCAGCAAGGCGCCGATCGAGCACTTCACCCGCGCCGCCTTCAAGGAGTTCGGCGAACGCGGCATCTCGGTCAACGCGATCGGCCCGGGACCGATGGACACGCCGTTCTTCTACCCGGCCGAGTCCAAGGAATCGGCGGCCTACCACGCCACCGCGGCGGCGCTGAGCAGCCGCACCCAAAGCGGCCTGACCGAGATCCGCGATATCGCCCCGCTGGTGAAATTCCTGGTCACCGACGGCTGGTGGATCACCGGCCAAACCATCTTCGCCAATGGCGGCTACACCACCCGCTGAGCGATGCGGCGGCGCGTGCACATCGCCTGCACGCGCCGCCGCCAACCATGGCCGACGACGCCGTGCCGTGCGCCTGCGCCCGCGGGCTGCGGCGGCAGGACGGCAACAGCGGTACTCACAGGGGAAACGCAATGCATACGGTGATGGTGATACTCGGCGGCCTGGTGCTGTTGGCGCTGTGCCTGTTCGCCGCGCGGCTGATCGGCGGCGCCGGGCCCGGGCCCATGCTGACCGCGCTGAAGGTGTTCCTGCCGCTGTGGTTGATCGGCGCGGCGATCAACCTGTGGGTCGGCGTGGCGCGCGCGGGTTACAGCGTGGCCGAGGAGCTACCGATCTTCCTGGTGGTGTTCGCCGGGCCGGCGGTGGTCGCGCTGTTGCTTTGGTGGAAGCTGTCGCGCGGCTAAGCTGTACGACCGAACCGCAGACGCCGCCATGACTCCCGCCCGCACCACCCTGCTGCGCATCCGCGAAGGCCACGCCAAGGTCGGCTTCAGCGAATTGTTCTTCGACCTGGTATTCGTATTCGCGATCACCCAGCTGTCGCATACGCTGCTCGAAAACCTCAATGCGGTCGGCGCGCTGCGCACCGCCCTGCTGTTCCTGGGCGTGTGGTGGCTGTGGATCTTCACCTCCTGGGTCACCAATTGGCTCGACCCGGATAAGGTGCCGGTGCGGCTGATGATCTTCGCGCTGATGTTCGGCGGCCTGCTGTTGTCGTCGTCGCTGCCGCAGGCCTTCGCCGAACGCGGCCTCGTCTATGGCCTGGTGTTCGCGGCGATGCAGGTCGGGCGCACGGCGTTCATGCTGTGGGCGCTGCGCGGCGGGCGCAGCCCGGGCAATTTCCGCAACTTCGTGCGCATTTTGATTTGGCTGTCGGTATCGGCGGTGTTCTGGGTGCTGGGCGGCCTGGCCGAGCCGGAGTCGCGGGTCGGCTGGTGGCTGGTCGCGGTGGCGATCGAATACCTCGGCCCCCTCGCCTACTTCCGCGTGCCCGGCCTGGGCCGTTCCTCGCTGTCGGACTGGGACGTCGAAGGCGCGCATCTGTCCGAGCGCTGCGGCTTGTTCATCATCATCGCCCTGGGCGAATCCATCCTGATTACCGGTGCCACCTTCGCCAAGCTCGACTGGAACCCGACCGCGGTGGCCGCGTTCTGCATCGCCTTCCTCGGCAGTGTGGCGATGTGGTGGATCTATTTCGACACCGGCGCCGAGCGCGCGACCCACCGCATGCTGCAGCAGACCGACCAGACCCGGCAGGCCCGCCAGGCGCGCAACGCCTACACCTACCTGCACCTGCTGATCGTCGGCGGCATCGTGGTGTGCGCGGTCGCCGACGAACTGGTGCTGGTCCATCCCGACCACGCCGACGGCGCCGGCATCGCCGCGATCATCGGCGGTCCGGCGCTGTACCTGCTGGGTTGCGCCTTGTTCAAGTGGGTCACCAACACCCGTCGCTTCCCGCCGTTCTCGCATTGCGTCGGCCTGCTTCTGCTCGCCGCCTTGGCCTTCGCGAGCGCGCCGCTGCATCTGTCGCCGCTGCTGTTGGGGGCGGCGACCAGCGCCGTCCTGATGATCGTCGCCGCCTGGGAAACCATCGCCTTGCGGCGAGGGCCGTTGCCGGCGGCTCCGGCGGTGCATTGATCGGCAGAACGTCTCGGTGCCTCGGCGTACGCAGCGGGTTGTGACTGGGTGGAGGAATCCATCCGTTGTAGGAGCGGCGTGAGCCGCGACCCCGGGACGCGCAGGACCAACAACGCCGAATACCACACATCGAAGCGGCGTATTTTCGCGCGGGGTAGGAGCGGCGCGAGCCGCGACCGCGGGACGCGCAGAACCGACAGCGCCGATGCCACGCATCGAAGCGGCGCACTTTCGCGAGGGTAGGAGCGGCGTCCTACTGGATTTCCTTCGGTCACAAGCCGCGACCGCGCTGTAGCGGGTTTGCAGCGCATCGCTCCTGCAAGATCAAGAACTAGATCAAACGCCAAAAGCTTCCGCCACTAAAGCGGCGGGTTACTTTCTTTTGTCTAAAGCAACAAAAGAAAGGTAACCAAAGAAAAATGCTTTGTTTTGAATCACAGGCCCGCACGAACGGTGCATCCGCGGGGATTTTTCATACGGGACATCCCTGTCCCGATGAAAAACGGCCTGCATCCATGCAGGCCGCCCTCCGGGTCTTCGATTGCCTTCGCGAGTATGAGATGGCGCACGGCAACCGTTGCCTGCAGCGACGACGGTTCAAAGGGTAGGAGCGGCCGCGACCACGCAGCCACGATCGCCGGCGCCGGCACCTGTAGATTCGCGGTCGCGGCTTGCGCCGCTCCTACCCTAAGAGCACGGCAACCGTTGCTGTTGCCGTTGCCGTTGCTGTAATGAGCTTGGCGTAGTGCCGAACTTGCGAGAACACCTGGAGACCCGTAGGGCGGCGCACAGGACGTGCGCCGTTTTTCGATAGGACAAGGATGTCCTATCGAAAAATCCCGGCGACAGCATCGCACTCGTGGCCTGTGCCCTTGCAAGGAGAGCCCTTTTCTTTGGTTAGCTTTCTTTTGGGCTTAGCAAAAGAAAGTAACCCGGCCGCGTTAGCGGACGGAAGCTTTAGATGTTGCTTCACCGCTCTGCGGCAAGAAACGCAGTTGCGCGGTCGCGGCTTACGCCGCTCCTACAGGAGGCCGCGGCGCGTAACGCCGCGAGGTCGAGATGGCGCGGTCGCGACTTGTGACCGAAGGAAATCCAGTAGGACGCCGCTCCCACCCTCGCGTAAACACCCCGCTTCGATGCGTGGCACCGGCGCGCTCGGTTCTGCGCGTCCCGTGGCCGCGGCTCACGCCGCACAGGGGCTCCGACCGGTAGCGTCGCAAGGTCGAGACGCTACGGTCGCCGCTCTCCATGCGGCCGCTCTACGTCGAACGTCCGCGATTCCGGCCACGCTCGCGCGATGCGGACGTTTTAGGCAAAGACCATACAAAAGCTTTGACTTCGTCGCCGCGTACGGATAATTTGCGCCGGCCAGTGTGACTTGAGTCACACATATGGCGAGGACCGGTGCCCGATCGACTCGAGTGCCGGTTCTCCAGCGATGACCATCCAGGGGACCGTATGCGAAGTCAGCAAAACACCGTGCCGCACCCGCGGCTCGGCGAGCACGCTTATGCCATCGTTTTCGCTGCCGGCCAGGATGGCGCGACCTTTTCTCCGCTCGGGCGCCCGGCTATCGACGCGCCGCGCCCCCGCTTCGTTCCACGCGCACTGGCTTGGCTGTCGGCCCTGCTGGTCCTGGGCAGCGCCCTGCCGGTGTCGGCGTCGGAACAGAACGACGCCATCGACACCGCCTTCAACCGCGCGAGCTATGCCTCGCTGCTGACGGTGACGGCGGTGTCCGGCGGCGGCACGCCGGGCACGACGTCCACCAACGTCGGCGCAGCCACGTTCGACGGCAATCCGCCGACCGCCTACGACCCGCGCATCAATCTCGGTTCGAACACCTTCAATTTCATGACGCCCTCGCCCTCGGGCACCACGGTCAACGTGGTGGGCGGCGGACAGGAAGCCGCTGGCACGCTGACCTTCAACTTCAGCCGTCCGGTGGTGAACCCCCGCTTCCACTTCGCCCGCCTCGGCGGCACCGGCGGCAGCGCGCTCAACAGCACGACCTTCCTCACCGCCACCGGCGGCGCGACCTGGACCGTCATCGGCGGGGCGTTGTCGACGACCCTGGGCAACACGCGCCTGCGCGCTTCGTCGGCCGCGCCCTCGGTGGCCTGCGCCGATCCTGCCTCGACCTCGGGCTGCGGCACCGCCCAGCTCAACGGCACCTTCACTTCGGCCGTACTCAACATCGGCCTCGGCAACCCGACGGCGCTCACCGGCACCGTGTCGCCGGACGCCTATGGCGTGAACATCACCGTCGACGAAGATTTCAGCGATGCGCCGACCAGCTACGGCATGGCCGGCCACGTCAATTCGGGCCTTACCCTCGGCGCCAGCCTGACGATCGACCCGACCCTGCCGTTGACGATTCCCAACGGCACCGCCTACATCGCCACGCCGCCGGCGACCAGCCCGCGCGCCAGCACCAACGCCGCCGGCGACACCGACAATGCCTTCGCCTCCTTGCCGACCGTGGGCGTCGGCACTTACAGCCTGTCGGTGCCGGTGGCCGGCTTCCAGAGCGTCGCCGGCGCTACGCCGCAGTTGTGCGGCTGGATCGATTTCAACCGCAACGGCACGTTCGAAACCGGCGAGCGCGCCTGCGCCGGCGTCACCGGCAACGGCAACGTGGCCTTGAACTGGACGATTCCCACCGGCGCGACCTATGTCGCCGGCGAAAGCTATGCGCGCCTGCGCCTGGGTTACACGACTTCGCAAGTTCAGAACGCGACTGGCCTGGCCGACAGCGGCGAGGTCGAGGATTACCCGATCACCCTGCTGCCGCGTGTGCGCCTCAATAAGGTGCTGAGCCCGGCGGCAGATACCGGCGTGTTCAACCTCTCGGTGGCGCCGGCGTCGCCGACCGCTGTGCAGACCAACAGCGGCACCGTGTCCAACGTCGGCAACGGCGGCACCACCGATTGGGTGCCGGTGCCGTTCGGCACGCTCGTCACCGTCAGCGAGACCGCCGGCACCGGCACCAGCCTGAGCAACTACACCTCCAGCATCGCTTGCACCGACCGCTCCGGCGCTGCGGTCACGCTCGGCGCCTCCGGGACCACCCGCACCTTCTCCAGCATGGTCAGCGCACCGGTCGGGCCGCCGACCACGCCGAACACCGCCAACGCCAACCTCAGCGAGATCAGTTGCACCGCGACCAATGCGCGGCTGCCCACCTTGCAGGTGGTCAAGGTCACCCAGAACGGCGTCGGCACGTTTTCGTTCAGCGGTACCAACGGCATCGCCAATCACGACATCACCACCGTCACCGCCGGCACTGGCGTGGCCGGCCCGGTGCAGTTGCTGACCGCCGCGAGCACCGCGACCACGGTCAGCGAAGCGCCGCTGCCGGCCGGTTATCTGCTCGGCGGCATTTCCTGCAGCGGACTCGGCGCAGGCGGCAACGCAACCGTCGACCTGCCGAACCGCAGTGTGAGCCTCGACACCGCCGCGACCGTAGCCGGCAGCGCCATCGTCTGCACCTTCACCAACATCGCCCAGGTCGCGGACTTGGCCATCACCAAGACCAACACACCGCTGGCCGGCGACAGCGACCAGGCCAACGACACCCTGGTGCGCGGTGCAAGCACGCAATACAGCTTGCGTGTCACCAATAACGGCCCAGTGTCGGTGACCGGTGCGGTGGTGCGCGACACCCCTGGCGCCGGCTTGAACTGCCCGAGCGGCAACGTGGTGAGCTGCAGCAGCGTGCCCGCCGGCGCCTGCCCGGGCGCACCGAGCCCGATCCTGATGAGCGACCTGACCGCGGGCGTACCGCTGGGCACGCTGTCGGTCGGCACGGTCGCGACTCTGACGTTTTCGTGCACCGTGCTATGACGGCGTGGCGGAACCACTTCCGCCCCGCCCACTAGATTTCCCCGCTGGATTTGCGGTCGCAGGGCCAGCACGCGCGATCGGCTCTGCGATCGTCAGCAGCGGCGGATTCGCCGGCTCCAGCTTTCGCTATCGTTATCGCGCAGCGCGCTCGCTGCGCGAACCTCATGACCGTGTCTGGCCGGACCCGCCATGCGGGCCGCTCACGCAGTCCGACTACATAGCTCAGCGCATCGCCCGTTGCGCCGCCCGGTCTACAACACCGTGCACGAGAAGCTGAGCGTTACCACCGCGCCCAGCGGTAAGGTGCCCAGCGCCACACCGGCCGTCAGATCGCTCATCAGGATCGGACTCGGAGCGGCCGGGCACGCGCCGGCGGTGGCACTGCTGCAGCTCACCACGTTGCCTGCCGGGCAGTTCAAGCCACCCACCGGCGTGTCCTGAACGATGGCGCCCGTGACCGAGACCGGCCCGTTGTTGGTGACGCGCAAGCTGTATTGCGTGGTCGCGCCGCGCACCACGGTGTCGTTGGCCTGGTCGTTGTCGCCGGCCAAGGGCGTGTTGGTCTTGGTGATCGCGAGGTCGGCGACCTGGGCGATGTTGGTGAAGGTGCAGACGATGGCGCTGCCCGCTACGGTCGCGGCGGCGTCGAGGCTCACACTGCGGTTCGGCAGGTCGACGGTTGCGTTGCCGCCTGCGCCGAGTCCGCTGCAGGAAATGCCGCCGAGCAGATAACCGGCCGGCAGCGGCGCTTCGCTGACCGTGGTCGCGGTGCTCGCGGCGGTCAGCAACTGCACCGGGCCGGCCACGCCAGTGCCGGCGGTGACGGTGGTGATGTCGTGATTGGCGATGCCGTTGGTACCGCTGAACGAAAACGTGCCGACGCCGTTCTGGGTGACCTTGACCACCTGCAAGGTGGGCAGCCGCGCATTGGTCGCGGTGCAACTGATCTCGCTGAGGTTGGCGTTGGCGGTATTCGGCGTGGTCGGCGGCCCGACCGGTGCACTGACCATGCTGGAGAAGGTGCGGGTGGTCCCGGCGGCGCCGAGCGTGACCGCGGCGCCGGAGCGGTCGGTACAGGCGATGCTGGAGGTGTAGTTGCTCAGGCTGGTGCTAGTGCCGGCGGTCTCGCTGACGGTGACGAGCGTGCCGAACGGCACCGGCACCCAGTCGGTGGTGCCGCCGTTGCCGACGTTCGACACAGCGCCGGTGTTGGTCTGTACTGCAGTCGCCGACGGCGGCACGACCGAGAGATTGAACAGGCCCGGATCCGAAGTCGGCACCAAGGCTTTGGTCAGGCGCACGCGCGGCAGCAGGGTGATCGGGTAGTCCTCGACCTCGCCGCTGTCGGCCAGGCCGGTCGCGTTCTGAACTTGCGAAGTCGTGTAACCCAGGCGCAGGCGCGCATAGCTTTCGCCGGCGACATAGGTCGCGCCGGTGGGAATCGTCCAGTTCAAGGCCACGTTGCCGTTGCCGGTGACGCCGGCGCAGGCGCGCTCGCCGGTTTCGAACGTGCCGTTGCGGTTGAAATCGATCCAGCCGCACAACTGCGGCGTAGCGCCGGCGACGCTCTGGAAGCCGGCCACCGGCACCGACAGGCTGTAGGTGCCGACGCCCACGATCGGCAAGGAGGCGAAGGCGTTGTCGGTGTCGCCGGCGGCGTTGGTGCTGGCGCGCGGGCTGGTCGCGGGTGCCGGAGTGATATAGGCGGTGCCGTTGGGAATCGTCAACGGCAGGGTCGGGTCGACCGTCAGGCTGGCGCCGAGGGTAAGGCCCGAATTGACGTGGCCGGCCATGCCGTAACTGGTCGGCGCGTCGCTGAAATCTTCGTCGACGGTGATGGTGACGCCGTAGCCGTCCGCGCCCAGATCGCCGGGCGTAGCCGCAGTGGGGTTGCCGATGCCGATACCGAGCGGGATGGAGGTGAACGTGCCGTTGAGTTGCGCGGTGCCGCAACCCGAGGTGGTCGCCGGGTCGCCGCAAGCGACCGTGGGTGCATTGGACGAACCGCGCAAACGCGTATTGGCGAGCGTGGTGGTCAACAAACCGCCGATCACGGTCCAGGTCGAGCCCGCGGGCGCGGTCATGAAGGTCGAGGAAAAACCAGCGCCGGCGCCGGTGCCGCCGAGGCGGGCGAAATGGAAACGCGGATTCACCACCGGACGGCTGAAGCTAAAGGTCAGCGTACCCATGGCCTGTTGCCCGCCTGCAGCCACAATGACCAGGGTGCCCGGGGTAAGGAAATTGAAGGTCTCGGAAACCAGGTCGATGCGTGGATCGTAGGCGGTGGGGGGATTACCGCCGAAAGACTGTCCGCCTGCGGTGATCGAGGTAGACGACGTCCCGGGCACGCCGCCGCCGGTGGCGGCGGTCAGCACCAGTCCGGAGATATAGGTCGTCTGGGTGCCCGTCGCCGCATCGACATCGGGGTTCTGTTCCGAAGCCAGCGCCGGTGCGGTCGCCGCGGCACCGACGATGGCAGCCGCCAGGGCGGCTCGAAGGCAGGCGATGCGGCTCCCGGCATGCCGGAATCCCGGATTCGAGCTCGCCTGGCCCGGATTGCGCACGCGCAAACGGTTCCCCATCGCTCCCCCTACTCCCATCCGTGCCCGACAGCTGTGCCCGCTCGGCGAGCGGCACGTCCTAATGGAACATCAAGCACAATCCCATGGAAACTAAGCGCATGCAGGCTGCATGTCAAAGCGCAAGTCAGGGTTGCCAGGCAGATTTGGCAGTCGGCTCAGGCCTCGCCTGAACGGACTGAATAGGGACGCCGCGAAAGCTGCGGCCCGGCAGGCCGGTCGCAGCCGGCCGGGCGTGCCGCAAGCGACGATCAAACCTCTAGGGTCATCCCGGGCCGCGCCAGCTTGACCTCGATGCCGTAGCGCTCGCCGATCTCGCCGGCCAGCGCTTCGCGCGCCTTGTCTTCGCCGTGGACCAGGGCCAGTTGCGGACGGCCGCCGATCTGGCCGTACCACTCGATCAAACCCTTCTGGTCGGTATGCGCCGACAGCCCACCGATGGTGTGGCGCTGGGCATTGGCGCGGACATCCTTGCCATGGATGCGCACCCATTGCGCGCCGTCGACCAGGCGCCGGCCGATCGTGCCTTCGGCCTGGTAGCCGACGAACACCACATGGGTCTGCGGCTTGCCGAGGTTGTGCTTGAAGTGATGCAGGATGCGGCCGGCGTTGGCCATGCCGGAACCGGCGATGACGATGGCGCCGCGCTCGATGCGGTTGATCGCCATCGATTCTTCGGCGCTCGCGGTCAGGCGCAGGTTCGGCAACTGGAACGGGGTGGGTTTCTCCTTCCACACTTGCAACGCGTCTTCGTCGAACAGGTCGGCGTGGCGGTCGTAGACCCCGACCACCTTGGCCGCCATCGGGCTGTCGAGAAAGATCTGCCAGCGCGACAGGTTCCACTCGTCCCAGTACTTGGCGAACCAGTACAGCAGTTCCTGGCTGCGGCCGACCGCGAACGCCGGGATCAGCACGTTGCCGCCGTCGCTCCAGGCCTGTTCGAGAATGCGGCCGAGTTCGAGGATGGTTTCGGCGCGGTCCTTGTGCAGGCGGTCGCCATAGGTCGATTCCATCAGCACCAGATCGGCCTGCGCGATCGGCGCCGGGTCGCGCAGGATCGGCGTGCCCTTCGGCCCGATGTCGCCGGAAAACACCAGCGTTCTGCCTTCGGCGCGCAATTCGACCGCGGACGAACCGAGGATATGGCCGGCCTCGCGGAACACGATCTCGACGCCCGGCAGGATCGTGCGCGGGCTGTCGTAAGGCAACGACTCGACCCGCTGCATGGTCGCCTCGACGTCTTCGCGCGTGTACAGCGGCATGGCTTCGGCTTGACCCTGCGCACGCCGGCGGTTGCTTCGCTCGGCTTCGCTTTCCGCGATCGAGGCCGAATCCAGCAGCATGATGCGCATCAAGTCGGCGGTCGCGGCCTGGGCATGGATCGGCCCGCGAAAACCGCGCCGCACCAGCAGCGGCACCCGACCGATGTGGTCGATGTGGGCGTGGCTGATCACCAGCGCGTCCAGCGCGGCGACGTCGAAAGCGAAAGGGTCGAAGTTGCGCTGTTCGGCTTCGGGGCTGCCCTGGATCATGCCGCAGTCGAGCAAGATGCGATGGCCGCCGGCCTCGACCTCGTGCAGGGAACCGGTGACTTCGCCGGCCGCGCCGTGGAAATGGACTCGCATGCAATGCACTCCGCATCTATCGACAAAGGCGAACGCTAGCATGGCCCCTGCGACGGTCCCTGCCTGCGCTTCGTGCAAACACCGCACCCGGCGGAACGGCGGGGATCGCAGCCGATCGCCGCGGGTCGCCGTGGGTCGCCGTCTTGGGCGCGAACCGCTGGAATCGGCGCAGCGGCCGCACAAACCGGGCAAAACTGAACGAATTCGCGCCACCCCACATGACCTTCGACACCCTTCCCGGCCCGGGAACGGGACTATCGTCCGCCCGTGATCCGGGAAAGACCGAGCAGCGCCGGTCCGAAATCCGCCACACTCCCGATTCGTATCTCGCCAACGCCTCTCCGGCTGGAGTCCGCTGTGACCTTCAAAAAACCGCAAGTCCTGCTGTTGTCCCTCGCCATCGCCACGGTCGTGGCCGCCTGCGGCAAGCAGGAAACCCCTGCCCCGGCCGCGCCGGCCGCCGCCGACAAGCCCGCCGAAACCAGTGCGCTGACGCTCGACGAGAGCAAGCTGCCGCCGGTCAACCGCTTCGTCGTCGCCGACCTGGACACCACCAAGGACGCCTGCACCGACTTCGGCGGATACGTCAACGGCAAGTGGCTCGCCGCCAACGCCATCCCGGGCGACCGCACCTCGTGGGGCGCGTTCGAGATGCTCGACGAGCGTTCCACCGCGGTGCAGCGCCAGATCGCCGAACAAGCGGCGGCCGACACCAAGGCCACCGGCGTGGAGAAGATCGTCGGCGACCTGTGGTCGACCGGCATGGACGCGGCCAAGATCAATGCCCAGGGCCTGGAGCCGCTGAAGGGCGACCTGGCCAAGATCGACGCGCTCGACAGCGCGGAGAAGATCGCCGACTACCTGCGCACCAGCGCAGCCACCGGCGACAATCCGCTGTTCGGCTTCGGCGCCGAAGCCGACTTCAAGGATTCGGCCAACAACATCGCCTACGCCTCGCAAGGCGGCCTGGGCCTGCCGGACACGCCGTACTACTCCGACGCCAAGCACAAGGACAAGCTCGCCGCATACGAGGCCCACATCGCCAAGGTGCTCGAGCTCGGCGGCACGCCGGCGGCCGACGCCGCCAAGCAGGCCAAGGACGTGATCTCGTTCGAGACCCGCCTGGCCAAGGCCTCGAAGTCGCGCGAAGCCCTGTCGCGCGACGTCTCGCTGTACTACAACCCGGTCAGCCCGGCCGATGCCGACAAGCTGACCCCGAATTTCTCCTGGACCAAGTTCTTCGAGTCGCAGGGCGTCGCCCTGCCGAAGATGTTCTCGCTCGCCGTGCCGGCCTTCCACCAGGAAGTCAGCAAGATGATCGGCGAAGTCCCGGCCGACCAGTGGAAGGCCTATCTGCGCTTCCATGCCATCGACGGTGCCTCGCCGTACCTGTCGGACGCTTTCGTCGAAGAAAACTTCAACTTCTACAGCAAGACCCTGCGCGGCCAGAAGGAACTGAAGGAGCGCGGCAAGCGCGTGCTCGACACCATCGAAGGCCAGGCCGGCGAAGCGCTGGGCCAGATGTACGTCAAGGTCGCCTTCACTCCGGAATCCAAGGAGCGCATGCAGACCCTGGTCAAGAACCTCAGCGAAGCCCTCAAGGTGCGCATCGAGAACCTGGCCTGGATGAGCGCCGACACCAAGAAGAAGGCGATCGAGAAGTGGGCCAGCTTCACGCCCAAGATCGGCTACCCGGACAAGTGGCGCGACTGGAACGGCCTGGCCACCAGCCGCGACAGCTACTACGCCAACGTCAAGGCCGCCAACGAGTTCAACTACAAGTGGAACCTGGGCAAGATCGGCAAGCCCGTCGACAAGACCGAATGGGGCATGCCGCCGCAGATGGTCAACGCCTACTACAACCCGCTGCAGAACGAGATCGTGTTCCCGGCCGCTATCCTGCAGCCGCCGTTCTTCGATCCGAAGGCCGACGACGCCACCAACTACGGCGGCATCGGCGCGGTGATCGGCCACGAAATGACCCACGGCTACGACGACCAGGGTTCGCGTTTCGGACCGACCGGCAACATGGAAGTGTGGTGGGCGCCGAGCGACGCCAAGGCCTTCTCGGGCCTGACCGACAAGCTGATCCAGCAGTTCAACGCCTATGAAGCCGCCCCGGGCCAGCACGTCAACGGCAAGCACACCCTCGGCGAGAACATCGCCGACCTCGGGGGCCTGGCCACGGCCTACGACGCGATGAAGAAGGCCGCCGGCGACACCCCGGACCCGAAGACCGACGGGTTCACCCGCGACCAGCGCTTCTTCCTCAACTGGGCGACGGTGTGGCGCCGCAATTTCACCGCCGAAGAAATGAAGGTGCGTCTGCAGACCGACGAGCACGCCCTGGCCAACTTCCGCGCGATCGGCGCGCCGTCGAACCTGCCGGCCTTCGCCGCCGCGTTCTCGTGCAAGCCGGGCCAGCCGATGGTCCGCGAGGGCGACAAGCAGGTGGTGATCTGGTGAGGATCGCGGCGCGAGCCTAGTCCCGCGCCAACGCGAATCGCCTGACGAAGGCCCGGGAATTCCCGGGCCTTCGTTTTTTGTTTTTGTTGTTTTGCGGCTACGCGAGGCGTTTCGTCTACGCCGGCAGGCCATCGCCGCGGCGTATCCGCGCGCGATCGCTCAGGCGTCGCTCCAGCTCAGATACTCGCCGTGCGCGGCGGCGAAAAACCGCATCCGCGCCGCGACGACGTGGGCGAACCACGGGCGATGGACACCTTCGACCGCGAAGCGGAATACCTCGCCGCCGTTGCCGTCGAAGAAGCGCTCGCGCGCATCGTCCGTCAACGTGGCCGGATCGACTTTCGAGAACACCTGCGTGTCGGTACCGGTGCGCCAGCTCATCGGGCAATCGAGATAGCCCACATCGCCGAACTCGATCTGCAGTTGGTAGCCGTAGCTCACGTCCAGGGTGCCGCGGACGATCAGGCTAACTTCGTCGTAAGCGACCACATGGAAATCCATCCACGAATAAGCCCGGATGGCCGCGTCGAGCGCCTGCTCGCCGGTTTTGTAGTCTGGGGTCATGGGCATGACGTACGGGTATGGACATCCGGATAGACGCAAGGCATCGCCCAGTCTAATTCGATCGGCCGCCTGTCTTCCTCAAGTGCCCGCTCGCGGCGACCGAAGGGAGTGCGGAGCCGAGGGCCGGGGTAAGCGAGCGATGCTTGCGAGCCACTGGCTCGCGCGTTCGCGAGCGCCAGGCGCTGGGGCCGAGGCACGGGTGGGTGAGAGTGGGCGTACCCTCTCCCGGCCTGCGGCCAGTATCGCCCCTGGGCGGCCCTGCCTCGGCCCGTGCCCCAACCGCCAAACCCGTTCATCGCCGTCACCGGCGCAGTTGTTAAACTCCCGCATCCCCAGGATGGAATACGCGATGTCGACCCTACGCCCGCTTGCCTGCGCCCTCGCCCTCAGCCTGATTGCCGGCCTGGCCTCGCCGACCGCCGATGCCGCCAAGAAGAAGGCCGCTGCCAAGCCCAAGGCGCCCGCCGCCGCATCGGCGTGCAGCGACTTCTATGCCAGCGCCAACGGCGACTGGCTGCGCAGCAACCCCTTGTCCGGCGCCGGTTCGGTGTCCTCGCTGGAAACCCTGGCCGCCAATGCCCGCAAGCAGCAATTGGAACTGCTCAACAGCGCCATGACCGCGCCGCAGGGCAACGTGCAGAAGCTGCTCGGCGACTTCTGGGCCAGTGGCCTGGACGAAGCCGCCGTCGAGCGCGACGGTTCGCAGCCGATCGCCCCGCTGCTGGGCCGCATCAACGCGATCAAGAAGGCCAAGGAAATCCCGGCCTCGATCGCCGCGCTGCACCAGGTCGGCATCCCGGTGACCTTCAACTTCGGCGCCGACATCGACCTGCAGGACCTGGAACGCCACATCGGCTACTTCAGCCAGGGCGGCCTCGGCCTGCCCGACCCGGCCTATTACACCCGCACCGACGCCGATACCCGTCAGTTGCTCGGCCACTACAACAACTACGTGCAGAAGATCCTGACCCTGACCGGCACGTCCAAGGACAAGCTGGCGGCCGAGTCGCTGTTCGTGATCGACCTGGAAACCCGCATCGCCCGCGCCTCCAAGTCGCTGCCGGACCTGCGCGACCCGCGCGCCAACTACGCCCCGGTCGCGGTCGCGACCCTGGCCAAGCAGTACAAGAACCTGCAGCTGGCCGACTTCCTCAAGGCCCAGGGCGTCAGCGACGACAGCGTCTCGTTGGCCAACCCGCAATTGTTCGCCGAACTCGACAAGCTGCTCGGCAGCCTCAAGCCCGACCAGTGGAAGACCTATCTGCGCTGGCGTGTCGGCGATTCGATGGCGCCGTACCTGGCCAAGCCGTTCCGCGACGCCGAGTTCGAGTTCCGCGGCCGCGTGCTGCGCGGCCACGCCGCGCCGGCGCCCCGTCAGCAGGCCGTGCTCGACGCGATCACCCTCGCCGCCGGCCCGATGGTCGGCCACGAATACGCCGCGCGTTACTTGCCGGCCGCGACCGACGCGCGCGCCGAACAGATCGCCGGGCAACTGCGCGATGCCGTGGGCAAGGCGATCGACGCCGACACCCGTTTCAGCGAGGCGGTCAAGCACGAAGCGCGCGCCAAGCTCGGCAAGCTCAAGATCGAAGTCGGCACGCCCAAGCGCGATCTCGACTACACCGTTCAGCCGATGGGCCGCGGCAGCTTCGGCAGCAACATGCTGATCGCTTCGACCTGGCGCCACCGCGAGGAAATGAAGCGGATCGGCCGCGGCAACGCCGACCGTCGCTGGGACGTGCTGCCGCAGGAGCCGTCGCTGGCCTACGACATCGCCCAGAACCGCCTGATCGTGACCGCGGCGATGTTGCAGGCGCCGGTGCTCGACATGAGCAAGCCCGAAGCCGCGCAGTACGGCTCCTACGGCGCCCTGGTCGGCGCCGAACTGACCCACGGCTTCGACAGCCGCGGCCGCTACGTCAACGCCAAGCAGGAAGTGCGCGACTGGTGGACCCCGGCCGAAGTCTCGGCCTGGGACTCGCTCGCCGGCCGCGTCGCCGCGCAGTACAGCGCCGAATCCTATCCGGGCCTGAGCGGGGTCAAGGTCAACGGCAATCAGGTCCGCGAAGTCGCCATCGCCGACCAGGCCGGCGTCGAACTGGCGTGGTCGGCGTTCCGCGCCGCGTCGCCGGCGGCGAGCAAGGACGCCAACCAGGCCTTCTTCCGCGCCTGGGCCGGTCTGTGGGCGCAGCAGCTGAGCCCGGAAGTCGCCGCGCAGCGCTCGGCCGCGGGCATCCATGCCCCCGGCCAGTGGCGCACCAACGTGCCGCTGTCGAACCTGGCCGCGTTCGGCGAGACCTTCGGCTGCAAGGCCGGCACCGCGATGCAGCGCAAGCCCGACCAACAGATCAAGGTGTTTCCCTGATCGAGGCGGCACCCAGCGAACTGCGATAAGCGATAAGGAAAAGCCCGGCGCAAGCCGGGCTTTTTCGTTGCCTGCCGTGGCCGCGCAAACTCAGAGCAAGGACAACCCGTGCACTTGCGTGCGCTGGGTGTCGATATCCAGCACCCGGCCCTGGTCGTCATACATCAGCAGGCGGCCGTCCTGCTCGCGCACCGACACCGCCGCGCCGTAAGGCCAGTCGATCGCGGCCAGCGAGGCCGCGTCGTTGAAGCGGACCAAGTGGAAGCGCATCGCTTCCTCGCCGTACAGGCCGACCAGGAAACCGTTGGCGAGCGACTTGATGCTGCAGTCGCGCAGCCTGCCGAGTGCATGCGCGGACAACTGCACGCTGCGCCGATAGTTCGACCACGAGTAGGCCAACAACATGCCGTCCTCGTCGGCCGAAACATCGAGCAATTGCGCGCCGGTGATCGGGTGCAGCCGAAGGCGTTGTTCCAGGCTCTCGGGCACGGTGTCGCGCGAACGCAGCGCGCGCCGCGGCAAGCGGTAATGCCAGCAACTCGCGCCGCGCGCGTCCTGGATCAGGAACAACTCGTCGGCGGCGAAGTACTCCGCCGCGATCACCCGGCTGTTGGGCTCGCTGACGCTCCACAACACGTCGAGCGACGGCCGCGCCGCGTCGACCACCAACAGGCGGTCGTTCGACACCAGCGACCAGGCGATGCCGTCGTAACGGTCGGCGGCGAACTGGATCGGCATCACCCCGAGATCGGCGATCTCGTGATGGGCCAGATCCAGCCGTGCGATGCGCGACACCGCCTCGCGCGGCGCGATCGCCAATGCCACCTGCAGGCTGTCGGCGATCGCCAGCTTGTAGGCCGGCACCGCATAACGACGGACGCTGCGGCCGTGACGGTCGATCACCGCGACGCCGGCTTCGCCGAGCGCGGCGAGATAGCGGCCCTCGCCGATCGCGACGATATCGTGCGCGGCATGCAACCCGGCCGCGGGCGCCTGCCAGCGCTGCTCGCCCTGGCTCTCCCACAGCTTGCGCCCGGCCACCGCCGGCACGCCCCAGGGCGGCAGATCGGCGCGCAGCCACGGGTCGCCGGACAATTTCAGCAGGCGCTCCAACTGCTGGCGGTCGAGCGCGTTCGCGCACGCAGCGCGATCGGCCGCGAGCGCCGGCAACACGCGGGTGGCGAGCATGCGCAGGGCCTTGCCGTTGCCCTTGGCGGCGAGCAGCGCTTCGGCCAGGGCCGCGCGCGGCAACGGCGGCGACGCCGGGTCGGCCAGGGTCGCGATGCGCTCGGCATAGTGTTCGATCGTGTCGGGCAACAGCGTCGCGCGCTGCACCAAAGCGCGCGCCGACAATTCGTCGCCGGCGGCCTCGGCTGCGAGCAACCAGCGTCCGGCCTGCTCGCGCAGTTCCGGCTCCGGCCAGACCGCATCGACCGCGGCCAGCCACTGCCCTCGCTCGACCAGCGCCTGGCCCCATTCGCGGCGCAGCCTGCCTGCGTGCTCCGGGTGGTCTTTTTCCAACATCGCGATCGCCGCAGCGAAGGCATTGTCGCGACGCGCGACCAGGATCGCGCGCTCGCTGTCGCCGGACAGCATCAGCAAGCGGATGATGGTTTCCGCCGGCATGTCCCAACTCAGCGCGAGCTCGGCCGCTTGCGAATGGCGCTGGTGGCGCACGAGGTAATCCAGTGCTTCGTGCCGGGCGTTGAGCAGTTCGGCGAGTACGAACACGGCTTCGTCGATCTGGCCCTGGCGGTCGAGTTTGTCGAAGGCCTGGCGATAGAGTTTGCGCAGGTGCTCGCGCTCGTAGTCGCCGAGATTGATGTCGGTCGATGCATGACGATCGCCGCCGAGGCTGAGGTCGCCGCGCCGGCCCGGCGTGCCGAAGGCCTGGCCCAGCGAATCGCCGCGGCCGTCGATCGGCAAGGCATTGCGCAGCGCCTCGCCGAGGTCGCCCTTTTCGAATTGCGCCATCATCCGGCGCAGGTAGGCGCCCTGGCGCATGCCGATCAGTTTCGAAGCGCGGCTCGCCATCGCGAAACGCACCAGGGCCGAACGCCAGGCCTGCGGCGCGCGCGGCGCGGCGCGTGCGCGCAAGGTGCCGGCGGCGCCGTTGCGCGTCTGCGCGGCGTGACCGCTGCGCGCCGGCCCCGGCTCGCCCGACAAGCCCGGAAAACGTCGCAACAGCCAATCGGCCATGCCGTCGCGGGTGCCGGTGACGCGTTCGCGCAAGCTCGGCGGCGCCTCGGTGCCCATCCCCCCGCGCGCACGGCGCAGGAACTCGGCCTGCTCCTTGCTCGGCGGCGGAATACTGTCGCCCAGCACCTCGCGCACGCGCTTGCCGGCGAGCCGGTCGTGGCGCGGCGCGCGCAGGCTGAAGCGGCCATCGTAGGTGTCGTGCAGGGCGTAGTCGTCGATGTCGATGACCAGCGAAGGGTCCAGCGCCTGGGCCTGGGCGAAGTGCAGCGGCTGCAAGCGCCCGCCGACCACCAGTTGCACGTCGGCCGGCGCCAGCGCGGCGAGTTCGTCGGCGGTCAACGGCCCTGCGTACAGGCCATGCGCACCGATGCGGCACAAAGGCACGCCGGCCGCTTCGCTGCATTGCATCGGCCGCGCCTGCTCGAAGCAGAGCACGTCGCCGTCGTCGAAACGCCAGGCGCGACAGCCCATCGTCCAGGCCTGCAGAATGCGTTCGGCGCGCCGTTCCGGCGCCAGCCAGTCGGCGCCGAACCACAACCCGGCGACCGGTTGCCAGCCACGCCAGACCGGATGGCGCACGGCCGTATCGGCCTGCGCCCCCGCATTGCTATTGGTTTCAGCCATCGTCTCCCCCTGTGTAGACGAGCATCTTTCGCGCGCCGTCGCGCAACACCACCAAACGGCCTTGCAGGTCGACCAAGGCGATCAGGTCGGCGTCGACGGCGACGCTGACCGTACTGATCGGACTCGGCGATTCGTACAGCACCGAACGCCCCTGGGCGCCGATGCGCATCAGCGCCTTGCGGTCCGGACGCAAGGCGATCAAACCGATGTCGTCGCCGTCGGGCTGGCTCAGCCCGACCACTTTCCAGTCGCCCGCCAGCACGATTTCGTAGTCGCTCGGCGGGTGATCGGCGATGCGCGCGAATACCCGCCAGATGCTCGAGCGTTCGCCGCCATGCCCGCCGACGATCTGCTCGACGCAGTAACCGCCCTGCCAGCGGTCCACAAGACAGGTACCGCTGAGGAAGGCCGCATTGACTGGGCCCAGGAGCGCGACACGCTCCAGAACCTGGCTGCGGTGAATCGCATGCAGATGCAGATGGCCCTCGTCTTGGCGCAGATAGACCATCCGCTCGACGTCACTACGCGCGATTGCAAGCACCTGATCGGCTATGACTTCATAAGCTTTGTGCTCGAGCCCCACACGCTTCCACGACAATAATTTTCGCTGGCTGGACAGCAGCAACAAATGCCGATAGCCGGAGCCCCGGTTGAACCACACGCAAGGCAGCAAGCGCGCCTTGCCGGTAGTGACATCGAGATCGCCCGGCGGCACCAACGGCAGCCTGCCCATGCCATCGAACTGCCAGCCTTCCAGCCATTCCGCGTGTGGGATCACCCCGGCGAAGTGTCGCTCGGTCAGGGTCGCGGCGACCAGCGACTTGCCCTTGCGCCAGCGCGTGGTCTTCGGCGGCTGCAACCGCGTCGCCTCGCTCGACGGCAAACGATAGACATGGGCGGCGTTTTCGCCGGCAAGCGGCACGGCGATGTGGCGCGCGCCCCAGGAGATCAACGGCGGCTGCTTCAGCGACAACTTGCCCTGGCCGCGCGCGCCTCTAGTGACTTCGGTCAGGCGCGAAACCTCGACGCGCTCGAACTCGCCGCGCAGCAAGGCGCTGGAACGCTCGGGCGGCGGCAAGGCCAGGCGCAGTTCGCGCCGCGCCTGGCGCGAGGCGATGGTCACCGCGAGCTGCTGTTCGGCCGCGCGCGAAACGTCGACGCGATGCCCCAGCCCATAGCCGGCCGCATGCGCGCCGATCGACCAGCGCTCGCCCGGGCTCGGATCGGCTTCGTCCAGCGCACGCCGCCACTCGCGTTCGTGATGGTCGCGCACAGCCTGTGCGTTGCCCGCGCTGTCGGAAGCGGGGCCGCCCGGCGTCAGGCTGCGCGCCTGCAGCAATTGCTTGAGACGTTCGGGCGTGTCGGCCGGATGCAGCACGCCGGGCGCGCCGAGCACGCCCCAGGCGAAGCGCGCCTTCGCCGCCTGCGCGCGTTCGGCCAGCAGGATCCACATCGCCACATGCACCAGGCGCGCCGCGCCGAGCTGGCCCGGGCCGGTGTCGAACACCGCCACGGTCAGCGCATCGGCTTCGCGCGCGACCAGTTTCGGCGACAGGAACAGATGCTCGCCGCCGGCGGCGCGGCGGTCGAATTCTTCCGGCACCTCGTCGGCCAGCGCCCACTCGCTGAGCAACAGGCGCTCGTAATGGCCGCGCCGGCGCAGATCGTCGATGCCCTCGGGCTCGGCCACGCCGCGCTGCGCGCGCATCCGGAACGCACCGAGCATCGGATGCAGGCGCAGCAGCAGATCGCCGAGCAGGTCGACGATCTCGGCATCGAACCAGTCCAGCCACGGCCGCCAGGGTTTGAGCGCCTCGGGTACCCGCATCGGCTCAGCTCCGCCAGTGCGCGCGGATCTGCGCGATCAGCGCGTCGCTCGCCGGCAGCGCCCGGTGCAACGGCACGATCTGCATCGGCTCGGGCCACAGCAGTAGCGGCGACTGCCGATGCCGGCGCGCGATCGCGCGCAGCAGCAAGTCCAGCGGCAGGTCCGGGCGCTGCGTGGTCGGCAGCCACAGCGCCGGCGCTTCCTGGCGCGGCGCGATATAGGCCACGCCGTCGCTCCACGGCAGCGATTCGGCGGCGCCGGTGACGACGACGGCATCGGCGTTCGCGGTCAGCATCAGCGCCTCGCGCATGCGCGCGTCGACGCGCGCGAGCGCATCGAGCAGGCCCTGCGCCGCCGCGCCGATCCCGATCGCGCCTTGCGGCGCGGGCGGGTCGGCCTCTGCGCGCCAGCGCCATTTCATGTCGGCGCGGCGACCCGTTCGACCAGCCGCGCGCGCTCGGCGGCGAGTTCGGGCGGAATCGAATGCGGATCGAAGTTGGCGTCGATCTCGCGCAGCAGGGCTTCCGCTATCGTCGTCGCGGCCGGTGCGTCGGCCGCGCCGTGCAGGCAGCTGCGTGCTGCTTCGATCAGACGTGCGGCGCGCGACACCGGCTGCAACACCGCGTGCTCGACCGCGGCGCGCAGGGTCGGATTGGCCGCCGCCGACAGCGAATCGCGCAAGGCGTCCTGGGCCGCCGCCTGCGCCTCGCGGGTCGGCATCACGTAGAACAGCGGCCACAGGTCGGCGGCGGTGGCGGTGTCGCGGCCGGCGAGCACGGTCGCGGCGGCGATCAGACGCTGGACCTTGACGATGCGCCGGTCCGACAGACTCAGGCCGGCACTGCGCAATTTGCGGATCGCATCGGCCAGCAGGCCGCGCGCAAGGCCCATGCTCACCTGCGGCACGCGCCGGCTCAACAGGTCGATGTCGGCCAGTTCGGTGCGATGCTCGACCGCGGCGCGCTCGGACTGCCAACCGCCTTCGAGCAGGGCTTCGAGTTGGTGGTCCGGCACCGGCTCGACGAACAGGTGCAGCAGGAAACGGTCGGCGAACGCGGCCAGCGATTCGTCATCGGGCAAGGCATTGGCCGCGCCCACGCAGACCCGCAGCGGGCAGTCGATCTGGGTGTGGCCGCGACGGAAGCGGCGCTCGTTGAGCACGCCGAGCAAGGTATTGAGGATCGCGGTCGAACCGAGGAAGACCTCGTCGAGGAAGGCGACCTCGGCTTCGGGCAGCATGCCGGTGACGTCGGTCTCGACCACGCCCTCGCGCAGCCGGCGCAGGTCGACCGGGCCGAACAATTCGGCCGGCTCGGTGAAGCGCCCGAGCAGATATTCGAAGTAACGGCCGCCGAGCGCGGCGGCGACGCGCCGCACCACCGCGCTCTTGGCGGTGCCGGGCGGGCCGATGATCAACAGATGTTCCTGGGCGACCGCGGCGAGCACGATCAGCTCGGCGAGTTGCTCGCGTTCGACCAGGCCGGTGGTGGCGGAATGCACGGCATCGCGGACGCGGGCCGCGGCCTGCTCTGCGGCGGAAGGTTCGGGCGAAAAAGTCATCGACGGACGGCCTGGATCCTTGGCGTCGCCATCGGCGGACGGCGCGCTGGCGGCGCGCGGTCCTGCGGCGGCGGGCTTGCTGACGGGGCGTGGTTCGCGGCCCGGAAACGGACCTGCGCCACAGTTCGCACTGTAGGCGCAGCGCTCGTCGAACCGCAACCGGCGCCACGGTACGGTTGCGATCGCGGACCTATCCTGCGCGGTTTTTCTTTACGCTATACGCCGCCACACCCGGCCAGGATGCCGTCATGCCCGATACCTCCCTCGACGATCTGCTCGCCGCGCTGGCCGCCAGCCCGCACAACCCGGCGCTCGGCATGCTGGTCGTGAACGCCTGCCTGAACGAAGCCGACCCGGACGCATTGATCCGTGCGATCGAACTCGGCGGCGACGCCCTGCTGGCCGACCCGACCCAGCGCGACGCCGCGCTGCGCTTGCTGCTGGAGCACCGCCACGATGAACGCGTGGTGCGGATCGCGCCGGAGAATTCGGCGGCCTCGCTGTTCGCGCGTTCGCGCCTGCTGCTCGGCGAAGGCCGCCGCGAAGACGCGCGCAGCTTGTACCAGCAGGCCATCGCCCTCAACCCGGCGCTCGAAGACGCCGCCCTGGCGACCGAGCTGGCCGGCAAGGTGATCTCGCTGGCCAATGCGCGGCGCATGCAATCGGGCAGCCTGCAGACCAGCATCGCCAACGACGACACCGATGCCGACGACGTGTCGCGGCTGCTGCAGCCGCCGGAGGCGCGGATCGGTTTCGCCGACGTCGGCGGCCTGGACGAGGTCAAGCACCAGATCCGCCGCCGCATCATCACCCCCTTCCTCAAGCCCTCGCTGTTCGAGCGCTTCAAGCGCCGCTCCGGCGGCGGCATCCTGCTGTACGGGCCGCCCGGCTGCGGCAAGACCCTGCTCGCCCGCGCCACCGCGGGCGAATGCGGGGCGCGTTTCTACAACGTGGCCATCACCGACGTACTGGACATGTATATCGGCGAGTCCGAGCGCAAGCTGCATGCGATCTTCGAGACCGCGCGGCGCACCGCCCCGGCGGTGGTGTTCTTCGACGAGATCGAGGCCATCGGCGGCAAGCGCCAGTACTCGCGCGAGGCCACCTCGGCCAAGCTGGTCAGCCAGTTCCTGACCGAACTCGACGGCTTCGGCCAGAACAACCAGGGCGTGCTGATCCTCGGCGCGACCAACGTGCCGTGGGCGGTCGACGCCGCGTTCCGCCGCCCCGGCCGCTTCGACCGGGTGCTGTTCGTGCCGCCGCCGGACGAGCCGGCGCGGCGCGCCATCCTCGAGCTGTTGCTGCGCGAGCGCCCGCTCGGCGACGACATCGACGGCGCCGAGATCGCGCGCTTGAGCTCGGGTTATTCCGGCGCCGACCTGCGCAACCTGGTCGAGACCGCGATCGACGAGGCCATCGAGGCCTCGATCGACCAGGGCCGGGAAATACCGCTGACCATGAGCCACCTGCGCGCGGCCTTGAAAGACACCCGTTCGACCACCCTGGAATGGCTGACCACGGCGCGCAATCACGCCCGTTACGCCAACCAGGGCGGCCAGTACGACGAGGTGCTGGAGTTCCTCAAGCGCCACGGAGGCGGCTGATGGCGGCCTCGGTCTATCGTTTGCCCGACGAGCCCTTGCCGTCCGGCCTGTCGCGCTACGCGGTCGATCCGGTCTGGCCCTTGCTCAGCGTGATGCTGGCCGGCAGCGGCTTCGGCCTGCTCTGGTTCGGCTTCAATTCGCTGGCGATCGGCAGCCCGACGCGCTGGCGCGAATGGCTGTGCATCGGCCTGAGCGCGGTCGGCAGCCCGCTGCTGCTGTTCGCTCTGCTGCTGTGCGAGCAGAACGGTTGGCTGCAGGGCGCGCAGTTGCGCTACGCGTTTCTGAGCATCCTGTTGCTCAAGCTCGGCATGGCCTATGCCGTGTACTTGATGCAGCAACGCTGCTTCGAGATCTGGGAGTACTACGGCGGCCAGGCGCGCAACGGCCTGCCGTTGATGATCCTGCTGGCCGTGGTCGGGCGCGGCGCGCTCGGCGCCGTGCAACTGCCCGCCTTGTTGTCGGTGATCCTGCAATGAACGACGCCAGCCACGGTTACTGGTTGCAGATGGCCGAGCGTTACTACGCCCACGGCCAGATCGACGAAGCCATCGACGTGTTGCTGCGTCTGCTCGGCGAAGACCCCGATCAGGCCGGCGCGCACGCCTTCCTGGCTCTGTGCCTGGTCAAGCGCAAGCGCCTGCATGCGGCCGCGCTGGAAGCCGCGCGCGCGCTCGAACTCGAACCCGAGTCGCCGTTCGCGCATCTGGCCGCGGCGATCGTGGCGACCGCGGGCCGGCGTTTCCGCGACGCCGAAACCCATCTGCACTCGGCGCGCGAACTCGACCCGGACTCGGCCTCGATCGCCGATGCCTTCGCACGCCTCTACAGCGCCTGGGGCCGCGATGCGCAGGCCCTGGAAGAAGCGCGCCGCGCCTGCGAGCTGGAGCCGGCCGATGTCGACTACCAGGCCTTGCTGGCCTCGCTGGAACTGCGCCGCGGCGAACGCCGCAAGGCCGAGGCCCTGGCGCGCGAGGTGCTGGCCGCGCATCCCGAACACGTCGAGGCCCTTTGCGTGCTCGGCCATTGCGAACTCGCCGCCGGCCGCACCGACAGCGCCCGCGACCACGCCGCCTGGGCGCTGCAGATCGACCCGATGGACGGCGAAGCCCTGACCTTGATGGCGGCGGTGAAAGCGCGCCGCAGTTGGCTGCTCGGGCTGTGGTGGCGGTTCCAGAGCTACATCAGCGCCGGTTCGCGCACCCGCGCGGTGGTGCTGCTGCTCGGCATCTTCCTGCTCTACCGCATCGCCCTGATCGCCCTGCCCGAGCATGGCCTGTCGCACTGGGCCGGACCGCTGTCCTACCTGTGGCTGGGGTTCTGCGCCTACACCTGGATCGCACCGAGCCTGTTCTGGCGCTCGATCAAGCGCGAACTGGAACAGGTCAAGCTGCGTCCGGGGTTCTGAGCGGGCGCTGTTCGGCGTTACTTGACCACGCGCAACTTGGTCGTGCGCCTGCGTTCGCGTAAGGCTTCCAGGCGCGGGTCGCGGCGGCGGCCGCCGTTGCCGCCGCCCGGTGGGCGCTTGCGCCAATACAGGATCGTCAGCCAGCCGACCAGCATGCCGCCGAGGTGGGCGAAATGAGCGACGCCGGTGCCCTGGGCGAACACGCCGTAGAACACCGCGGCGACCGCGTAGATGATCACCAGGGTGCGCGCCTTGAGCACGATCGGGAACGGCAACAAGGTCACGGGCCGGTTCGGGAACAGCATGCCGTAGGCCAGCAACAGGCCGTACACCGCACCCGAAGCGCCCAGGGTCACATAGACGTCGCCCTGGCGCGCGGCGATCGAGGCGATCAGCAACTGCAACAACGCCGAACCGATCAGGCAGGTGAAGTAATAAATGGCGAAACGCCTGGCGCCCCATTCGTATTCGAGCGAAGCGCCGAACATCACCAGCGCGAGCATGTTGAACACGAGGTGGCCGATGCCGCCGTGCATGAAGCCCGAGGTCAGCAACTGCCACGGCATGAAGTTGCCGGCGGCCGGGATATGCGCGGGCAACCACGGCCACAACTCGCACCACAGCACCCAACTGCGCGTCGCATCGCCTTGGCTCAACAGCGCTTGCAGAACGAATACGACGACATTGGCGATCAGCAGTTTCCTGACGACCGGCGGGATACTGGAAAACATCGCGGCTCCTCGAATCGGGCGCTATGGTAGCCGCTGCCTCGGCGTCGCACCGTGAGCATCGCGTCGAGGCGCGGCCCGCGCGCAGGCTGCGTTCAGTCGGCCGGGCCCCAGATCTGCGAATCCAGGGTCGGCGCGGCGCGCTGACCGCGCACGCGCCCGTTCACCACCGCCACGCCTTCGGCGCGCAGGCGCTGGCACTGCTCGCGATAACCGGCCGAACCCTCCGGCAGCGCGATGCGTCCGTCCGAACGCAACACCCGGTGCCAGGGCAGTTTGGCGTCGTCGTTCTCGCTGAGCAGGCGCGCCACCAGGCGGGCCCGTCCGGGCAGCCCGGCGCGGCGCGCGACCTCGCCGTAGCCGGCGACTTCGCCCTTGGGGATGGCGCGGATCGCGGCCCGGATGCGTTTTGCGGCAGTTTCGCTGTCCATCGCGGTAGCATATGCCCTGCAACGCGCAGGAGTCGCCCATGCATTTCGAACAGATCCGTACCCATCTGACCCGAGCCGGGTTCCACCTCACCGTCCACGACGAAAACGTGATCTGCATCGAGCTCTCGCTCGAACAGGGCACGCGCCACCAAGCGATCTTCCTGTCCGAACTGGAAGACGACGACGGCCGTCCGTTCGTGCGCGTGAGCACCGCGATCGCTCCGACCACCGGTCTGGACGCGCGCCGCGCGCTGGCCTTCAACTGGGAGAGCCACGTCGGCTACCTCGCCATCGGCGACCTCGACGGCGTGCCCTATCTGCAACTGTGCGAGAACCGCCCCGCCGAAACCCTGGACGCCGCCGAGCTGCAGCGCCTGGTGATGGAGATCGGCGGCGTCGGCGACCGCATGGAACGCGTGCTGTCGGCGGACGGCGATCTGCTGTAAGGCGTCGCCAGCGCCGCCCCTTCTGTAGGAGCGGCGTAAGCCGCGACCACGGGAAGCGCAGAAACGACAGCGCCGGTGCGGCGCATCGAAACGGTGCGCCGTCGCGATGAGCAGGAGCGGCGTCCCACAGGGATTTCCTACGGTCACAAGCCGCGACCGCGTTAAGGCGACAACGCCGCCCGCAAAACATTCGCGACCGACAAACCCAGCAACAAAAAGGCCCGCATCGCTGCGGGCCTTTTTTGTTTCATCGATTCGCGGATGATCGGCTCAAATCCAACCGAAGAATCGCATCGTCTCGAACAGCGCATAGGCGATGCCGCCGGCGGCCGGGATGGTCAGGATCCAGGCCCAGATCATCTTCTCGACCACGGTCCACTTGATCGAGTTGAAACGCTTGGCCGTGCCCACGCCCATGATCGCGGCGGAGATGTTGTGGGTGGTCGACACCGGGATGCCCAGCGAGGACGCGAACATGATCACCGACGCGGCGCTGGTCTCGGCGGCGAAGCCGTGGATCGGGTGCAGCTTGACCAGCTTGTGGCCGAGGGTCTTGATGATGCGCCAGCCGCCGGCGGCGGTACCGGCGGCCATCACCACCGCGCAGGTCAGCTTGATCCAGGTGTCGATGTCGTTATGGGCGATCGCATCCGGCGAAGGGTGCAGGAAGGCCAGCCACGCCGGCAGATTGTCGAGCGTACCGGCCTGCTGCGCGCTCATCAGCGCCAGGGCGATGATGCCCATGGTCTTCTGCGCATCGTTCATGCCGTGGGCGAAGCCCATGCCGGCGGCGCTGACCAGCTGCGCCTTGCCGAAGAAACTGTTGACCCAGCGCGGCCGCGCGATCCGCGCCAGCACGCCGCCGCTGCGCGCCATGAACGAGATGATCGCGAACAGCACGCCCATCACCAGGAAGCCGGCGGTGAAGCCCAGCACCGGCGAGGTGAACATCGGCACGATCACCTTCCACAGCACGCCTGCGCTCTTCCAGACCGGCTCGGCCGGGTGCGACCAGACCACCGCATGCCAGTTGTTCGAGGCCGCCGCGATGGCCGCGCCGCACAACCCGCCGATCAGCGCGTGCGAGGACGAGGACGGCAGGCCCAGCCACCAGGTGATCAGGTTCCAGATGATGCCGCCGAGCAGCGCGCACAGGATCAGCTGCGAGCCGACCTCGACCACGCCGGCGTCGATCAGGCCCGAGGCGATGGTCTTGGCGACCGCGGTGCCCCACAGGGCGCCGATCAGGTTGGTCGACGCGGCCAGGATCACCGCCTGCATCGGCGACAGCACCTTGGTCGCGACCACGGTGGCGATGGAATTGGCGGTGTCGTGAAAGCCATTGACGTACTCGAAGATCAGAGCCGCGACTATCACCACCAGGACGAGCGTCAGCATCGCGCGCGCCTCAGGAGTTTTTCAGGACGATCTGGTAGGCGACCACGCCGGCCTCGCGGCAGCGGTCGATCGCCTTTTCCAGGATCTCGAAGAACTCCTTGAGCAGGAACATCTGCAGGTTGTCGAGCTGGCCGGAATAAATGTCGCGGTACAGCTCGAGCATCAGCCGGTCGGCCTCGTTCTCGAGCGCGCGCAGCTGGTCGTTGAGGGCCTTCATCGGCTCCAGCTTGAGCTGGCGCAGCTGGTGGACCATCTTCACCACCACCCCCGCGGCCTGTTCGAGCATCGCCGCGCGCGGCGCGAAATCGATGTGCTCCAGGTGGCGGGTCGCCAGCGAATAGCGGTCGGCGAACTTCTCGACCTGCTTGGGGATCTTGTACAGGGCCGAGCTCAGCGACTCGATGTCCTCGCGTTCGATCGGGGTGATGAAGCTGTCGACCAACTCCTGGCTGATCTTGTCGGAGGTCTCGCGCTCGCGCTGGCGGGCCAGCTTGAACGCATCCAGCGCCGGCTGGCGGTCGGCGTCCTTGAGCATGGCGTGCAGGGCCTTGGTGCTGTCGTGGGCGGCGACGGCGGCCTCCTCCAGCAGGGTGTAGAACTGGTTGCCTTGGCCGAAAATGGTCTGCAGGGAAAACATGCTGGGGTGCCTCTGGGCTGGGCCGATACGTGCCGGCCGCGCCGGGCCGAAGGGTTTGCGGGCGCGATTATGACGGTTTGAGGTCGCCGCGCCCACCTTGACGGCCGCCCGGGGCGCCCCCAAGACCTGGAAACGCGCACCGATCCTGCCGTCCCGCCCGCCCGGCCTTTCACGAGGGGCGGTCGTGAAGGCCTGCTAAGATCGGCCCCCAGTTCCTTACAGTACGCTCCCCCAAACCTCTTCCATGGACGACGACCCAAAACCGCCGCCCGGCCGCGCCTCGACGGCCCCCTCCCATCGCGCAGCGCGCTCCTTCCGTGAACCCACCGGCCACCGGAGGCATTGCCGATGCTGGAACTACTGATCGTCATGGCCCTGATCGTCGTCAACGCCTTCTTCGCGTTGTCGGAGATGGCGCTGATGACCTCGCGCAAGCTGCGTCTGAAGCAGATGGCCGAAGACCCGGCGCACCCCAGCCGCGGCGCCCGCGTCGCCCTGCAACTGGCCGAGCGCCCCGACCACCTGCTCTCGACCGTGCAGGTCGGCATCACCGCGATCGGCGTGCTCACCGGCACCTTCGGCGGCGAGTCGATCGGCCTGGCGATCGCCGGCTGGCTCAGCGGCGTGCTTCCGGGCGCGGCCGAGTACGCGCGCAGCATCGGCATCGGCACCGCGGTCACTCTGATCACCGCTTCCAGCGTGATCTTCGGCGAGCTGATCCCCAAGCGGCTGGCGCTGACCAATCCGGAAAAGATCGCCAGTTCCGTAGCGATCGTCCTGGCCGGACTGGCCCGCTTCGCCAAGCCGGTGGTCGCCGCGCTCGGCGCCATCAACCGCCTGGTGCTGCGCCTGCTCGGCATCAAGGACGACGCCCGCAGCGAAATCAGCGAAGAAGAGATCCGCCTGCTGGTCAGCGAAAGCCACGAGCAGGGCGTGATCGACGCCGACGAGCGCAAGATGATGAACCGCGTGCTCAGCCTGGGCGATCGCACCGCCGAAAGCCTGATGACGCCGCGCACCCGCATCGCCTGGCTAGACGCCGGCGCGAGCATCGAGGACAACCTGGCGGCCATGCGCGAATCGCCGTTCTCGCGTTTCCCGGTCTACCGCGGCAGCGACCAGGACGTGATGGGCGTGCTCGAAGCCAAGACCCTGCTGCGCAACCTCGGCGTCGGCAGCCTGCCGGACCTGTTCGGCCAGCTGACCGAGGCCTTGTTCGTGTCCGAGTCGACCCACGCCCTCAAGCTGCTGGAGATCTTCCGCGAGGAACAGCAGTCGCTGGCCCTGGTGGTCGACGAATACGGCGACGTCACCGGCCTGGTCACGGTCAACGACCTGATGGGCGCGGTGATCGGCCGCATCCAGACCGCCGAATCCGACGACCAACCCGGCCCGGTGGTGCAACGCGAGGACGGCTCGTATCTGATCGACGGCGCCTTGCCGGTGGAAGAACTGCGCGAGGTGATCGGCGGCGGGCGCCTGCCCGACGAGGACGAGCACGATTTCCACACCGCCGCCGGCATGGTGATCGCCCACTTCGGCCGCATCCCGCACGTCGGCGAGCACTTCAGCTGGCTGGGTTGGCGGGTCGAGGTGATCGACCTCGACGGGCCGCGCATCGACAAACTGCTGTTGCACCGCCACCTGCCGAAACCGCCGGAGTCCAGCGACGATGACAGCAGCGGCTGACAAGGGCCCCGACGGCGAAGACGACCAGCCGTCGCGGGGCCGGCGACGCGGTCACAAGCCGCACGAGACGGGCACGCGCGCCCTGCTCGATGCCATAGTCGCCGGCGATCCGGAGGAAGTGGTCAAGTTCGGCGACGTGATCGCCGGGCTCGGCAACCGTTCCTTCGGCATGCTGCTGTTCGTGTCCACCCTGCCCGCCTTCATCCCGATCCCGGGCGTCGGCGGTGCGATCAGTGGGCCGTTGGTGGTGCTGGTGGGGCTGCAGTTGCTGATCGGCCTGCGCAAACCGTGGCTGCCGGGCTTCATCGCCCGCCGCGGCCCGCACCGCAAGGCGATGGGCAAGTTCCGCAATCTGCTGGCGCCGTGGCTGAGCCGCCTGGAGCGGATCGTCAGCCCGCGCGCGCCGGCCATGCTCGATCACCGCGCCGCCAACGCCTTCACCGGCTTGCTGCTGGTGCTGCTCGGCATTCTGTTGTCGCTGCCGATCCCGCTGACCAACTTCCTGTTCGGCGCCCTGCTGCTGTTGTTCGCGTTCGCGCTGCTCGAACGCGACGGCAAGCTGATGGGCGTGGCCTGGGTCGCCGGCTCGATCGCGGTGGCGGTGTTCGGCATTTTGTCCGGCAGCCTGGCCCAAGCCTTGGCCGAGTGGATCGCCCTGGCGCAAGACAAGATCGGCTGAAGAGCAGCTTGCGTCGAAGCGCCGCGATGGGTGTCGGGCGGCATAGCGCGGGTGACCGATAGCGCCGCGGCGCCGGGGTCGCGGCTTGCGCCACCCCTGCCCTGGGTTGCCTGGCTCTGGAGGACGGCAGTCATGATCGACGTTCGCCGGTCGCGCCGCCTCAACCCATCAACAGCGCCAGGAATTCCTCGGTATTGACCGGGTGGCCGAGCCAATAGCCCTGAGCGAGATCGCAGCCGCGCTCGCGCAACACCGCGTACTGGCCTTCCTTCTCCACGCCCTCGGCGACCACGGTGATGCCGAGCGAATGCGCCATGGCGATGATCGCCGTGGTCAGCGCCAGGTCGTCCGGGTCGCGCAACACGTCGGCGATGAAACTGCGGTCGATCTTGACCCCGTCGACCGGCACCCGGCGCAGATGGCTCAGGCCGGAGAAGCCGGTGCCGAAATCGTCGAGCCAGACCTTGACCCCGCTGGCGCGCAGGCGCGCCAGCAGGCTGCTGGCATGGATCTCGTCGCCGATCACCGCCGTCTCGGTGAGTTCCAGGTGCAGATGCGCGGCCGGCAAACCGGTTTCCTGCAGGCAGGCCGCGACCACGTTCGGCAGGTCGCCGCTGCGCAACTGGCGCGGCGAAACGTTGACCGATACGAACAGCGGCTCGGCGCCGGGCCGCGCGCGATGCCAGGCGATCGCATCCTCGCAGGCCGCGCGCAGCACCTGCGGGCCGAGCGTCTCGATCAGCCCGCTCTGCTCGGCCACGTCGATGAACACCGACGGCGCGATCAGCCCTTGCTCGGGATGCTTCCAACGCAGCAAGGCTTCGGCGCCGACCATGGCGCCGTCGGCGAGACGGAACACCGGTTGATAGACCAGACTCAACTCGCCGCGATCCCAGGCGCCGCGCAGTTCGTGCTCCAGATGCACGCGGCGCTCCACCGCCTGGTCCATCGCCCGGCTGTAGAAGCGGTAGCAGTTCTTGCCGGCGACCTTGGCCTGGTACATGGCGATGTCGCCGTTCTTCATCAGCGCGGTCGCGCCGGACGCGTCTTCGGGATACAGGGTCACGCCGATCGAGGTGCCCAGGAACACTTGGCGGTCGTGGACCACGATCGGCTGGCCGAGTTCGCCGACCAGCACCTCGGCCAGATGGGTCGCGACGGTGCGGGCCTCGCCGTTGCGCTCGCGGCTGCCCTCGACCAGGATCACGAACTCGTCGCCGCCGAAGCGGGCCAGCAAGGCGCGTTCGCCGCCGATGCGCTGCACGGTTTCCTGGATGCGGTTGGCGAACTGCAACAGCACCTCGTCGCCGGCGTCGTGGCCGAGGGTGTCGTTGACGCGCTTGAAGTCGTCGATGTCGGCGAACAACAAGCCCAGTTGCCCGCTGTCGCCGCGCAGGTGCAGCAGGCGCTGGTCCAACACTTCGCGGAAGGCGAGCCGGTTGGCCAGGCCGGTCAGGGCGTCGGTATAGGCCATGCGGCGGATGTCGCGGTCGTGCCGGGCCAGGCTCTGGCTCATGCGGCCGAAGGCCTGCATCAGGTCGCCGACCTCGTCGTTGCTGTGGGCGGCCGGCGGCGCGCTGTCGAACTGGCCGTTCTCGATGGTGTGGGCGGCGTCGGCGAGTTCGCGGATCGGGTTCACCAGCCAACGCTGAATCAGCCACAGCATCAGGCCGCCGAGCGCGAGCAGGCCGACGCTGAGCACGCCGACCCAGAACAACTGGCGGCGGCCGAGGTCTTCCAGGCGCTGGCGCACCTTGTCCAGGGCGGTGTCCTGGTAGGCGCGCATGGCCTTGAGGTCGTAGCCCACGCGCACCCCGCCGAGGCGTTGCTGGCCGACCTTGATCGGCGCGGACACGTCGAGGGTGGTTTCGCTCCACTGGGTGAACAAGGCCTGGGCGGTGATGATCTTGGCCGCCATCGCATCGTCCATGCGCTTGCCGTAGCTGGGGATCTCTTCGTTGCCGTCGTGGACGATGTTGCCTTCGTTGTCGTAGACGATGACGTAGCGCACGCCGGGGTTCATCATCGCCGCGCGCCCGAGCTCGCCGACGGCGTCCAGGTCGAAGTAGTACAGCGGATTGGTCAACGAACCGGCGAGTTGGGCGACCTCGCCCTCGCCGTGCCGGCTCAGGCTTTCGGCGATGGTGTCGCGCATCGCCTCGCGGCTGATGCCGACCACCTCGCTCTGCATGCGCTCCTGGCGGTTGAGCAGCATCAGGATCAGGGTCACCACGACCAGGAAGGCCACCGCCATGATCGCGAAGAACTTGACCTGCAGGCCGGCGCGCAGATTCATTCGACCTCCGCGCGCACGCGCGCGACACCGTCGGAAATATGTTCGAGCGCGCGTTGCGAGGCCGGGTCGATCGGCATGAAGCGGGTGGTCTTGAAGAAGCGCAACAGCGCCTCGCCGGCATCGGGATCGCCGGCGGCGTCCAACAACACTTCGCGCAGTCGGGCGGCGACCTTCGGGTTCAAATCGCCGCGCACCAGTTCGAGCGCGCGCGGGTATTCCTCGCTGCGGCCTATCACCACCAGGTCGCGGCGGAAGGCATCGGGAACGCGGCGCGGGTTGTCCCAATCCAGGTTGCTCATCACCCCGGCATCGACCAGGCGCTTGTGCACCCAGGTCGAGATGTTGAGCTCGGAGCGCGCGAACAGATAGCCGACCGCGCCGCGATTGATGCGGTCGGTCGGCGACAGCAGAATCTCCAGGGTCAGGCCGCGTTCGAGCAAGGCCGCGGCCGGCACGAAATAGGCGCTGGTCGAGGACGGACGCTGGAAGGCGACGTTGTGCCCGCTGAGGTCGTCGAGCGAGCGCAGGCCGCTGTCGCGGCGGGCGAAGAACACGCTGTGGTAGTGGCTGACCCCGTCGCGTTCGGTCAACAGCATCAGGCGCGCATCGGCGCGCTGGTGCAGCAGGACCGCGGTGCCGGCGGTCTCGGTGACCCAATCGACCCGGCCGCGGCGCATGTAGCTGCCCATCTGCTGGGCGTCCTTGGCCATCAGGATGCGGCCCTCGCGGATGCCGACGTCGGCCATGCGCGGGATCACGTAGTCCAGCAAGGGCTTGAGTTGCTCGTAGTGGGCCTTGGGGTCGTCGCTGATGCGGCCCAGCACCAGGACGTGGGCATCGGCCCCGTCCTTGTGCCCGTTTTCGGTCTCGTGGGCCGACGACACGGCCACGGGAGCCAGCGCCCCGGCCAGGACGAGCCCGAACAGCAAACCGAGAAACCGCGTACTAGCGATCAACAGCCTTCACCTGGTCGGATTGCCAGCGCAGCGTAATCGAAACCCGGGGCCGACCGATACCTCGTCGCGCCGGCCGCCGATGGTCCCCTCGTCCGTGCCGCCGAATCGCTGTCGCAGACGCTGTCACAGATGCCGCCACGGGCAGGCCCGACCGGGCTTCAGCGGCGCTGCCCGGCCAGCATGGCCATGCGCTCGACATCGGCCAGCACGCCGCGCAGCAGGCGTACCTCGCGCTCGTCCAGGTCGGCGCGCAGGAACAGCCGGCGCAGCTTGCGCATGGCCGATTCGGGCGCCCGGCCCTTGTGGAAATCGATCGCATCCAGCGCCTCGCCGAGCTGGCTGAAGAAGCCCTCCAACTGCGCGTGCGAAGCCGGCGGGTCGCGCCGTTCCGCGCCGCCGCCGGCTTCGGCCGCGGCCAGGGCGGCCATGCGCAGTTCGTAGCTCAGCACCTGCACCGCGGCGCCGAGGTTCAAGGAGCTGTAGTCGGGGTTGGCCGGGATATGCACGGCGGCATGGCAGAGCTGCAGCTCGTCGTTGTCCAGGCCGGTGCGCTCGCGGCCGAACACCACGGCGACTTCGCCGCCGCTGCGGGCCAGCGTGTCGACCCTGGCCGCGGCGTCGCGCGGCACCAGTTCTTCCAGGGCGATGCGGCGGCTGCGCGCGGTGCAGCCCAGGACCAGGTGGCAGTCGGCCACGGCAGTGGCCAGGTCGGGCACGATCACCGCCGATTCGAGCAGGTCGTCGGCACCGGCGGCCATCGCGTAGGCGTCGCGGTCCAGGCCCTTCTCGGGGGCGACCAGGATCAGCCGGCTCAGGCCCATGGTCTTCATCGCCCGCGCCGCCGAGCCGATATTGCCGGGGTGCTGGGTGCCGACCAGGACGATGCGGGTATGGGCGGCGGCCGGGTCCGGCGCCGTGGCTGCGGGGCGGCCCTCGCAGGCCGGGTCCGGCTGTGGATGGCCCGCGGAGCCTGCCGGGGAATTGATCGGATCGGGCGCCTCGGGGGGCGCCGCTTCATTGCGGAGATCGGGGTTCATGCGCAGATGGTAAACTCCCCGCCCCGGCCAAAGCGCCGGTCCGCTCTTTACCCCCGTCAGTCCTGCCCCACCTCACACGCTCGAGGCCGTACGCCATGCAGAAACCCGCCGTCACCCTCATGGTCAAGGCCGCCCGCGCCGCCGGTAATGTGTTGCTCCGCCACATGCACCGGCTGGATGCGCTGAACATCGTCGAGAAGGACCGCATGGACTACGCGAGCGAGGTCGACAGCCTCGCCGAAGCGGAAATCATCAAGGAATTCCGCCGCGCCACCCCCGACTACGCCATCCTCGGCGAGGAAAGCGGCCCGATCGGCCAGGCCCGCTTCACCTGGGTCATCGACCCGCTCGACGGCACCAGCAACTACCTGCACGGCATCCCGCATTTCTGCGTGTCGATCGCCCTGTGCGAAAACGGCGAACCGATCCACGGCGTGATCTTCGACCCGCTGCGCAACGACCTGTTCACCACCAGCCGCGGCAGCGGCACCCAGCTCAACGAGAAGCGCGTGCGCATCGCCGAGCGCAAAGACCTCAACGGCGCGATGCTGATCACCGGCTTCCCGCCGCGCGAACGCGCGCGCACCAGCGCCCACCTCAAGTGCCTGGACAACCTGCTCGTCGATGCCGAAGACGTGCGCCGCACCGGTTCGGCCGCGCTCGACCTGGCCTACGTCGCCTGCGGCCGCGCCGACGCTTATTTCGAAGCCGGCGTGAAGCCCTGGGACATCGCCGCGGGCGCGCTGATGGTGCGCGAAGCCGGCGGCAAGATCTCCGACTTCAAGGGCCGCTCGACCGGGCCGATGGACAACCGCGGCCTCGCCCCGCGCCAGATCATCGCCGGCAACCTCAAGATCGCCGATGCCCTGCAGCACCGCATCGTCAACACTGGCTACGCGGCCGCGTTCGACTGAGGCTGGCCTGCTTATCGCAACAAGAACAACGCCGCGAGAGATCGCGGCGTTGTTCGTTGTCAGGCGGGCTCGTCGAGGGCGTGCCTGTCGAAGGCCAACTCGCAAACCTACAAAGGCTGCGCCCGAATCAAAAGGCGACGCCCTTCCCCTGTAGGAGCGACGCAAGTCGCGACCGCGCAGTTCGCGGTTGTTGCGACTCTTGCCGCAGAGCGTACGAAGCAACATCAAGAACAAGGCTTCCGTCCGCTAACGCGGCCGGGTTACTTTCTTTTGCTGGCCCAAAAGTCCCTCTGGATTCCCTGCGGTCAAAGCTAACCAAAGAAAAGACCTTCCTTGACGAAGCTCCCCTGCGAGTACGCAGCTGACGCCGGGATTTTTCGATAGGACATCCTTGTCCTATCGAAAAACGGCGCGCGTCCTGTGTGCCGCCCTCCGGGTCTCCGGTTGCATCGTGAGTTCCCAGCTGCGCCAAGCTCTCTACGGCTACCGCAACCGCAACCGCAACGACTCCGCTTTCGGGTAGGAGCGGCGCAAGCCGCGACCGCGACTTTGCGGTAACGACGCGCTGATCTGGAGGGGTTGCGGTCGCGGCTTGCGCCGCTCCTACAGCGGGGCTACGGCCGGATGCGCCACGAGACCGAAGCAGCGCGGTCGCGGCTTGCGCCACTCCTACCCTGCGACAGATCACGGCTTCATCAACGACGTCGGCGGCGCAGTCTCTGCGCGTCACGCGGTCGCGGCTGGAGTTATCGGCGAGACGCATTCGGGCAGATCCGGTTCGCCGAAAGCAGGACTGCTTACGCCTGAGCCAGCGTCCTCATCGGTGTGCGCCGAATCACGGCGCGCGTGCCGTCACCACCCAGGTTGCGCCGCCGACCGCGATGCCCTGCCCGGTCGCGATCTCGGCCAAGGCCTCGCGGATCGCCACCGTCGCGCGCTCGCGCACCTCGTCGCTCTGTGCCGCCAACAAGCGCGCGACCGGACCGACCCGGAACACCTGCGACAGCGCGTCATCGGTCATCGCCTCGCGAGTGTCGCCGCGGCCGTAATAGAACGGCGCCTCGAACGGCTGCAATTCCACTGCCTCGAAACCGGCCTCGCCGAGCACGCGCACGACCCGCTGCGGATCGCTGAACGCGAACGGGCCCGGCGCGTTGGTGTCGACGAGCTCCTGCTCGACGATGCCGCGGATCGCCCGCAAGGGCAGCACGTACCAATCGTTTTCCGCCGGCGCCTTCCAGCAGGCGAACGCGAGCCGGCCGCCCGGCTTGAGCGCCTTGCGCAACTCCGCGAACGCAGCGACCGGATCGTCGAAGAACATCACCCCGAAGCGCGAATACAGCAGGTCGAAACTGTGCGGTGCGAACAAGGGACGGCTGGCATCGGCAAGACGAAACTCCACCGGCAACGCCATGGCCAGCGCGCGCTCCCGCGCCCGCCCGAGCAGAGCCTCGGACACGTCCACCCCGACCACCCGCCCGCCGGAGCCGACCGCGCGCGCGAGCTCGAACGAAGTCGCGCCGGCCCCGCAGCCGATGTCCAGCACCGCCTCGCCGGCCTTCGGCGCCGCTGCCGCGAACGCCGCCTGCCCATAGGCCGCGGTGCGCTCGTCGAGCCAGTCGTTATAGGTCAGCCAGCGCGCGCCGACCGGACCGTTCCAGTCGCTGATTTGTTGTTGGTTGGTTTCCATGCTCATCCGGACAAGGCCCTACCGATCACCCATAACGAACTGCGGCATCGCCCATGGGCCAATACCGCCATCTCTTCGACGCTTCGATCCAGTCTTCGACCGACTTTCCGCCCTGAACGAGATCGATGAAATAGGAATGCACGGCAACGAGCCCAAGGCCTTCGCGAATCCTGAACCTGATATACGAAACCGCATAGATGCCGTTCGCCCGCACGAGCCGCACGAACTCATCGAAAACTCAAGGCAAGACCTCAATTTCTCCAACGAACTTGAGCCCGACCGGCTCGAAACGCTCCACATCGACTTTGCGATAAGCAATCGCCTCGACCCACAGCCTGTAAGCGCCCGCAATCACTACTTTCAGGTGCGCAAGCTCGTCATCTTCGACTTCGTCTTCATCCGAACCCTCCAGCACATCAACATGCACTTCGTGCACATCGCCGGCATTCAGAACAAAAGCCTTTCTTGGCGACCTTAAAACACATTTTTGGTGCCCGAAGTAAATATCCTCGTTTTCCAAAGACTCAAGCAGCACCGCGGCGACATCGATTTCCTTAGCCATCTCCAACGCCTGGCCGGAAGAAAACTGAAGCAACAGCGGAAACTTCTTGATGCCCGCCTTGTACTCGAAGCCATCGACCAACAGGACCTGCATCTTCAAGCAATCGGACATTTCATTCCCCCTTCAAGCCGAGCTTCGTACATATCGAGGCAACGACTACAACATCCTGTCGATGGCACCCCCATGCTTCACCCTGCTTTGGATGGATCGAGGTCGCAAAATCCATCTGGACGGCCGATAACTTCATGAAATCCTTTTTTGTCGAACGCTATCGCCGGAGAGCCGAGTGCTCAAGAATTTACTGAGCCGGGGCAGATGAAGCAATTGACCCATCATCGCCGGCCCAAGATATCCGCGTTGTCGAAACTCATCGGCAGATCAATACCGGGCAGATCGCCGCCTTGGAGCTCCGAGCCAACAGCAGACGAAAACTCAATGAAAACAAAGAGGCCGCGCAATGCGCGGCCTCTTTGTTCCAACCGGACAACCGAACCGTTACGGCCGGCGAGCCAGCGCCGCTTCGTCCTTGGCCTTCGGCAGCAAGTCCTGCTTGCTGACCTTGAGGATGCCGAGGGTCAACAGCGGGCAGGCGACGAAGATCGACGACAGGGTGCCGATGATGATGCCGAGCATCTGCGATTCGGCCATGCCGCGCAGCGAACCGCCGCCGTAGATGTACAGGGCCACCACGGTCAGGAAGGCGACGAACGAGGTGATGACGGTACGCGACAAAGTCTGGTTGATCGACTTGTTGAGGATCGTCTCCGGGTCGGCGCGCATCGAGCGGAAGTTCTCGCGGACGCGGTCGAACACCACGATGGTGTCGTTGATCGAGTAGCCCATCACCGACAGGATGCCGGCCAGCACGGTCAGGTCGAACTCGTGGCCGCTGATGGCGAACCAGCCGGCGACCACGATCACGTCGTGCAGGGTGGTGATGATCGCGGCGACCGCGAACTTCCATTCGAAGCGGAACGCGATGTAGATCAGGAAGCCGACGATCACGAAGATCAGCGCGTACAGGCCGTTGAGGGCCAGTTCCTTGCCGACCTGCGGGCCGACGAACTCGTTGCGCAGGATCTTGGCGTTGTTGCCTTCGCCCGACACCGCCTTCATCACCGCGGCGGCGGCGTGCGCGGTGGCCGATGCGGAAGCGTCGCCTTCGCGCGGCTGCAGGCGGATCAGCAACTCGGTGCCCGAGCCGTAGGTCTGGACCTGGGCGCTGTCGTAACCGTCGACGGCCAGCTTCTCGCGCACCTGGTCCAGCGGTATCGCCTTGTCCAGGTGCACCTCGACCAGGTTGCCGCCGGTGAAGTCCAGGGCGAAGTTGAAGTTGCGGGTGAACATGGCGCCGATGGCGACGAACATGATCAGGGCGGCGACCGCGATCGACACCCAACGCAACTTCATGAAGTTGATGTTGGCATCGTTGGGCAGCAGGGTCAGCGGGAAAATCTTCATGTCTGGGTTCTCCCGTCAGATCGCGATGGACTTGAGCTTGCGGCGCTTGCCGTAGATCAGCGTGGCGATGCCGCGCGACACGGTCACGGCGGTGAACACCGAGGTCAGGATGCCGACGATCATGGTGATCGCGAAGCCCTTGAGCGGGCCGGTACCGAACATCAACAACGCCAGGCCCGCCAGCAACGCGGTCATGTTGGAGTCGAAGATCGTGCCCGAGGCCTTGTCGTAACCGGTGGCGATCGCCGTTTGCGGCGGCATGCCCGCCCGCAGCTCTTCTCGGATTCGTTCGTTGATGAGCACGTTGGCGTCGACCGACATGCCGACCGACAGCGCCAGGCCGGCGAAACCGGGCAGGCTCATGGTCGCGCCGACGATGGGCAGCGACATCACCGCGACCACCATCAGCAGGTTCAGCAGCAGGGCCAGGCAGGTGATCAGGCCGAACATGCGGTAATAGATCAGGAAGAAGCTCAGCGCGAAGATGAAGGAGAACATCACCGCGGTGGTGCCGCGCTTGACGTTCTCGGCGCCGAGGCTCGGGCCGACCACGCGCTCTTCGACGAAGGTCATTGGCGCGGCCAGGGCGCCGGACTTGAGGTCGCGGGCCAGGCTGTTGGCTTCCTCGCGGCTCAGGCCGGTGGTCTGGAAGTCCTTGCCGAACACGCCCTGGATGGTCGAGGAGCTGATCACGCGCTCTTCCGAACGGGTGGTACGCACTTCCTTGCCGTCGACGATCTGGGTGATCGGGATCTGTTCGACGTAAACGATGCCGAGACGCTTGCCGACGTTTTCCAGGGTGTGGTTGAGCATGCGCTGGCCGCCGATGGCGTTGAGCGTGATGCTGACGCTCGGCTGGCCCTGCTGGTCGTTGCTCGGAATCGCGTTGACCAGTTGGTCGCCCGAAACCAGCAGACGCTTGGACAGCAGCAGCGGTTGCTTGGCTTCGTTGTAATAGACGCGTGCGTCCGGCGGCACGTTGCGGTCGCGCACGGCGGCCGCGGCGGTGGCTTCGTCGCCGACCACGGCGCGGAATTCGAGGGTCGCGGTGGCGCCGATGCGGCGCTTGGCTTCGGCGGTGTCCTGCAGGCCCGGCAGCTGGATCACGATGCGGTCGGTGCCCTGGCGCTGGATCACCGGCTCGGCGACGCCGAAGGCGTTGATGCGGTTGCGCAGGGTGGTCAGGTTCTGCTCGATCGCGTCGAGCGAGATGCGCTGCAGCTCCGACTGCGGAATCTCCAGGGTCAGGGTCTGCCCGTCGAGGCTCTGGGTCAGGGTCGGGAAGGCGGTGCGCAACTGCTTCTGCGCCTTGTCGGCATTGGCGCCAGCGGCGAGCGTGGCGACGATGGCCTCGTTGCCGCGACGCACCACCGAGGTGTAGGAGACGCTGCTGTCGCGCAGGGTCGAACGCACGTCTTCGACGTAAGCCTCAAGACGCTTGTTGAGCGCGGCGTCCTGGTCGACCTGCATGGTGAAGTGGACGCCGCCCTGCAAGTCCAGGCCGCGCGGCATCGGCTTGGCGCCGAACGCCTGCAGCCAGTCCGGCACGGTCGGGGCCAGGCTCAGGGCCACCACATATTCGCTGCCGAGCTGCGGGCGCAGCAGGTCGGCGGCGCGGGTCTGCAGGTCGGTGTCGGTCAGGCGCACCATCAGGTTGCCCTGGTTCTCGACCAGGATCGACTTCGAGGAAATTTGCGCCTTGGCGAGGATGCCTTCGACGCGCTTGGCCAAGGTCGCATCGACCTGGGTGCCGGTCGGCCGGGCCGCGGAGATCTGTACGGACGGATCCTGCGGATAAGCGTTCGGCAGCGCATAAATCACGCTGAAGATCAGTACGACCAGGATGGCGAAGTATTTCCAGCGCGCGAAGGTCAGCATCGAGAACCCCTGCGGCAGCCTCCCCGGCCGCCGCGTCTATGTAAATAAAGGCGTGGCGTCGGCTCAGGCCGACTTCAAGGTGCCCTTGGGCAACACGTTGGCGATCGCGCCCTTCTGCACGCGGATGCGCACGTTGGCGGCGATTTCGACGGTGATGAAGTTCTCGCCGATGTCGGTCACGGTGCCGGCGATGCCGCCGTTGGTCAGCACTTCGTCGCCCTTGGCCAGCTTTTCGAGCATGCCGCGGTGTTCCTTGGCGCGCTTCATCTGCGGACGGAAGATCAGGAAGTACATGACGCCGATCAGGATCAGCGGCAGGACGAAGCCGCCGGCGCTGCCGAGAAAGCCACCCGGAGCGGGCGCGGCACCGGCGGTGGCCTGGGCATAAGCGGGGGCGATCAGGAGGTCGAGCAGATTCATCGGAATGTCCTGGAACGAAAAATAGCCGGGGATTATGCCACGGCTGGGTTGGAGTCAAGGCCGGGGCCCAAATGAGCCGCAGCGCACGCTTTATCGGTGGGCGACGAAACCTCCGGGGCCCTGCCCCGTCCGTTTCGCAGCCGGCCCCACCCGTTCACGCGCCGGGCGACCGGGTTGGAGTCCGGTGGGGTCAGACTTGGAAGGTCAGACCTGGAAGGTCGGGCTTGGAAGGTCCAGGCCAGCTGGGTCCAAACCCCTAGCCGGCCAGCAGCCCGAAGCCGTCCTAGGCGCGTGCGGCGTAGAAAGACTCCCGGAAGGCGGTAAAGGTTCCCTGCTCGATGGCCTCGCGCATCTGCGCCATCAGGCGCTGGTAGTAGCGCAGGTTGTGCAGAGTGCCCAGCATCGGTCCGAGCATCTCGTTGCAGCGGTCCAGGTGGCGCAGGTAGGCGCGGCTGAAACCGTTGCTGCAGGCGTAGCAGTCGCAGCCCTCTTCGATCGGGCGCAGGTCGCGCTCGTACTTGGCGTTGCGCACGCGCACGGTGCCGCTTGGGGTGAAGTAATGGCCGTTGCGGGCGTTGCGGGTCGGCATCACGCAATCGAACATGTCGACGCCGCGCGCGACCGACTCGACCAGGTCCTCGGGGCGGCCGACGCCCATCAGATAGCGCGGATGGTCCTCGGGCAGCTGCGGGCAGGTGTGTTCGAGCATTTCGTTGCGCTCGGCCTCGGGCTCGCCGACCGCTAAGCCGCCGATCGCATAGCCGTCGAAGCCCAGCCCCTTCAGGCCGGCCGCCGACTGGGTGCGCAGCTCGTGATGGACGCCGCCCTGGACGATGCCGAACAAGGCCGCATCGTTGCCTTCATGGGCTTTCTTGGAGCGCTCGGCCCAGCGCAGGCTCAGCTCCATCGACTTGCGCGCCACCTCGACGGTGGCCGGATACGGCGTGCACTCGTCGAAGATCATGACGATGTCCGAATCCAGCACGCGCTGGATGTTCATGCTCTCTTCCGGGCCGAGGAAGACCTTGCTGCCGTCGACCGGCGAGGCGAAGGTCACGCCCTGCTCGGTGATCTTGCGCCGGTGCGCGAGCGAGAACACCTGGAAGCCGCCGGAGTCGGTCAGGATCGGGCCGTTCCAGCGGGCGAAGCCGTGCAGGCCGCCGTGATCGCCGATCACGTCCAGGCCGGGCCGCAGGTACAGATGGAAGGTGTTGCCGAGGATGATCTCGGCCCCGAGGTCGCGCACGTGCTCGGGCATGATGCCCTTGACCGAACCGTAGGTGCCCACCGGCATGAAGGCCGGCGTTTCCACCGTGCCGCGCGGAAAGGTCAGGCGGCCGCGGCGCGCGGCGCCGTCTTGACCGAGCAATTGGAAGGACATGCGGCTCATGCGCGTATTCCTTTATCGAGTGGGACGCATGGGCGATGCGTGGGGATGGATTCGTGCGGAGCGATCGAGCTAAGGCTTTCGCTTTGCTGGCGGTGCGCGGAAGCTGGAAAGACGGTTGTGGGGTCTCGGCTTCGTGGTGTCGCGGCGGGGCTACGTCGCTGCGGTTGGCCACAGCAGCATGGCGTCCCCATAGGAGAAGAAGCGATAGCGCTCGCGGATCGCATGCTCGTAAGCGGCGAACACCGCGTCCTTGCCGGCGAAGGCCGAGACCAGCATCAGCAAGGTGCTCTCCGGCAGGTGGAAATTGGTGATCAGGCCGTCGACCGAGCGGATGCGGTAACCGGGCAGGATGAACAAGCGCGTTTCGCCGGCGAACGGCTGCAGTTCGCTTTCCTCGCCTGCGACGCCGCTGTGGTGGCGGATCGCGCTTTCCAGCGCGCGCACCACGGTCGTGCCGACTGCGATCACCCGGCCGCCGGCGGCGCGGGTGCGGCGGATCTGTTCGACCAGGCCGGCGCCGACGTTGAGCCACTCGCTGTGCATGACGTGCTGGTCGAGGCTTTCGGCGCGCACCGGCTGGAAGGTGCCGGCACCGACGTGCAGGGTGACGTGGCCGAACTCGATACCGCGCTCGCGCAGTTGGTCCAGCAGGGCGTCGTCGAAATGCAGGCCGGCGGTCGGCGCCGCGACCGCACCGACTTCGCGCGCGAACACGGTCTGGTAGCGCTCCTGGTCGTCGCTGCCGGGCTCGCGCTGGATGTACGGCGGCAACGGCAGGCGGCCGGCGTGCAGCAGCCATTGTTCGAGCGACTCGGGCACGTGGAAGCGCAGGCGATAGAACTCGCCTTCGCGGCCCAGCACCTCGGCTTCGCCGCCGGCATCGAGGGCGATGCGCGCGCCTTCTTTCGGCGACTTGCTGACGCCTAGTTGCGCGCGCGCCTCCATGCCGCCGAGCAGGCGCTCGATCAGGATCTCGACCCGGCCGCCGGTGCTCTTCTGGCCGAACAGACGCGCCGGGATCACCCGGGTGTCGTTGAACACCAGCAAGTCGCCGGGCTGCAGCAACTGCGGCAGCTCGCGGAACACCCGGTCTTCGCGCGGCGCCGGCGCCGGCGGCACGACCAGCAGGCGGCTGGCGGAACGCTCGGCCAGGGGCGCCTGGGCGATCAGCTCGGGCGGCAGTTCGTAGTGGAAGTCGTTCTTCTTCAAAGGGAACCGAAGTAATTGAGCGCGAAGCGCCGTAGCCACCGAAGCCGGCGAAAACCGGCTGGGCTGACGGACGGGGCGAAACCGGGCGGCAAGGGGGCCGGGCAAGGTTTCGGAGAGCGCCCATTATCCCGGGTATGGGGCGGGATCGGCAAAAGCCGGCTTGGCGGGGTCTGGCGAGCTGGCGGGAAATCCCCCCTGCCCCGCCTTTTCCAAAGGGGGGAACAGCACAGGCTCCCGGCTGGGAATCGCCCCGGTTTCGGATCCGAGACGGCCGGCATCTATGACGAGTCGGCGCCGGGCGCTTACAGCCAGCCGTTCTGCCGGGCGCGGCGATAGGCCTCGATGCGGTTGCTGCTGTCGAGCTTGCCGATGGCTTCGGACAGGTAATTGCGCACGGTGCCCTGGCTCAGGTGCAGGCGCTCGCCGATCTCGGCGGTCGACAGGCCTTCGCCGGCCAGGCGCAGGACCTGGCGCTCGCGCTCGGTCAGCGGGTCTTCGTCGCTCCAGGCCGCGACCGCGAGTTGCGGATCGATCGCGCGGCCGCCGCGGTGCACCTGGCGCAGGGCTTCGGCCAGTTGCCCGGCCGGGGCGTCCTTGAGCAGGTAGCCGCGCACGCCGGCGTCCATCGCCCTGCGCAGGTAACCGGCGCGACCGAAGGTGGTGACGATCACCACCCGGGTCGACATGCCGGAGTCGCGCACGCGCATGGCCAGGTCGATGCCGGTCATGCCCGGCATTTCGATGTCGGTCATGATCAGGTCGGGCTGGACCCGCTTGACCGCTTCCCAGGCCGCCGCGCCGTCGCCGGCTTCGGCGACGACCTCGATGTCGGGTTCCAGGTTCAACAGCGCCGCCAGCGCGCCGCGCACCAGGGCCTGATCTTCGGCGAGCAACAGACGGATCATGCGATACCTCGTTCGAGCAGGGCCGGCGTCGCCGCCGGTGCGGAATTTGCCGCGGGCGCGGCCAGGCGACGGGCGACGACCAGCGCCTCGCGCGGCACCAGCAGGCTCAGGCGCGTGCCGGCGCCGTTCGGGCTTTCGATTTCGACGGTGCCGCCGACCGCGCGCAAGCGTTCGCGCATGCCGGTCAGGCCGTGGCCCTCGCTGGATACGCCGCCGCGGCCGTCGTCGGCGATCCGCAGCACGATGCCGCCGCGCGAGTCCTGGGTCAGTTCGACGTCGACCCGGCGCGCCCGCGCATGCCGCATCACGTTGGTCACCGATTCGCGCAGGGCCAGCGCCAACGCGGCTTCGATGTTGAGCGGGATGTCGATGGTCGCCAGCTTGTGGTCGAGGCTGATCTCGCCGCTCAGCAGCGCCAGCCGCGCCGCCGCGAGTTCGGCCTGCAGGCCGTTGGCGCGGATGCCGGCGACGGCTTCGCGGACCTGGGTCAGGGCTTCGCGCGCGACCCGTTCGACTTCGTTGATCTGGGCGTGCGCGGCGGCGGTGTCGTGTTCGAGCAGGCGCGCGGCGAGCTGCGATTTCAACACCACCACCGACAAAGTGTGGCCGAGCAGATCGTGCAGGTCGCGGCCGATACGTTCGCGTTCGGCCAGGCTGGCCAAGCGCTTCACTTCGTCCTGGGTCAGGCGCAGCTCGGCATGGCGGCGTTCGCGGTTGCGCGCGGCGACCACACCGGCGAACACGATCGCGCCGACCAGCAGATTGATCAGGAAGGTCGACAGCGGCATCGCTTCCTTCGGCACCAGCAGCATGAATTCGACGCCGAGCAGCGCGAACAGCACCGCGGCCAAGGCGATGCCGCGCCCCAACGGCAGCAGGCTGGCGATCATGCCGGAGGCGAAAATCAGGTAAGTGCCGCCCCCGCCGCCGAACGGGATCACCGCATAACCGATGCAGGCCACCGCGAGCAGCAACCACAGGCGCAGCTTGGAGCCGCTGCGGTAGAAGGCCCAGTACAGCGGCAGGAACAACAGCACCGAGGTCACCGCCGCGGTCACCACCCACCACGGCACCCGCGGCCAGAAGAACAGCGGGATGAACACGAAACTCAGATACAGCAACGAAGCCAGGTGCCAACCGAGCAGGTTGTCTTGGGCATCCATCGTGGGCGGCGGCAAGCGCATGGTCGAGCTCCTTCAGGTCGGCAAGACCTAGGTGGCGATGCGGTCCGGCGCCGGTCCGGACCGCATCGGCGTAGCGGACTTTAACGGAGTTCGACCGCTTCGATCTCGAACGCGAACGGGCCCGGCTCGCCGCCGGCGCCCACCACGATGCCGCGCAGGTTGGCCAGATCGACGCCGGCCATGCTCGCCAGCGGCACGCGCACGTCCTGCCACTGCGCACCGACCTCGAGCTGTTGGATGCCGGGCGGGCGGCGCATGTCGTTGCCCGAGAACACCATCACCGTGAGCTTGCGGCCGTCGCCGCGCACCCGCAGCTTGAACTCGCCGACCCCGCGCGCATCGACCGAAGCCAACGGCACCGGGCCCGGCACGAACATCAGCCCGCCCCAGGGCTGGGCGATACCGGCGACGACCTCGCCCCGGGCCGCGAGCGTCGGCGCCTTGCCGGCTTCGGCCACCGCTTCCAGGCGCGAACTCGACTTGCCGCCGATGTAGATATCGTTGGAGGCGATCCAGTTCGCGCTGGGCTTGTCGTCCGCGAACAAGGCGATCTTGCCCGGCTTGAGGATCGGCTGCGCGGTGTCGATGGTGCGGTCCACCGGATAGCCGTTTTTCCAGATCGAACGGATCGCGCGAGTCGCGGTGATGTCGGTGGTCGGGTCGCCGTCGACCAGGACCAGGTCGGCGCGCAGGCCGCGCGCGATGCGGCCGCGGTCGTCGAGGCCGAAGCTGCGCGCGGGCGCGGCGGTCGCCGCAATCAAGGCCTGCACCGGGCTCAGCCCGGCCTGCACCAACAGTTCGAGCTCGCCGTGTTCGCTGGCGCCGTGGGTGGTGCCGGGATTGCCGCTGTCGGTGCCGGCGAGCAAGGTCACCCCGGCCTCGTGCAGGCGGCGCACGTTCTCCAGGGAGTTCTTGAATTTCGCCTCGGTCAGGAAGCCGCTGGGAAAGCTCGCCGCCAGTTCGTCTTTCTGTTGCGGCCGCAGGTACGGGGTCAGCCGCGCATCGCCGGCGACGCGCTTGCGCGAGGCGCCGTCGATACCGTAGACCGACGACATCACGGTCAGAGTCGGAACCACGAAGGCCTTGCGCTGCTTGATCGCCGCAACGAGCTTCGGGTCGTCGATCAGGTCGCTGTTGATATGGACCAGACCGTCGGCGCCGGCATTGATCGCCAAGGCCGCATCGGAGGCCTGCGACACGTGCACCACGGCCAGGCGCTTGCGCGCGTGCGCGGCCTTGATCGCGGCGCGCAGGGAGGCCTCCGACAAGGTGTTCAGGCGCGCCTTGCCGGTGGAATCGAGCAGCGGCTCCAGCACCAGCTTGATGTAATCCGACCCCTCGGCGATGCGCGCATCGACGAAGGCCTGCGCCTGCGCCGGATCGTCGAGCGTGGCGACCGGCATGCCGTACTGGGTGCCGTGCCCGCCCTTGGCGGTGACCAGGGTGCCGGCCGACCACAGATCGGCCTTCTCGGTCTTGCCGAGGCTTTCGCGTTCGGCGCGCGCCGCCGCCAGGCCGCGGTGGTCGGTGAACATGTCCAGCTCGGTGGTCACGCCGAAACGCAGGGCGTCGCTGCGCGCAGGCCCCCAGCTGTGGACGTGCGAATCGATCAGGCCCGGCAGCAAGGTGGCGCCGTTGCCGTCGACCACCGGCACGCCGGCCGGCACCGCCACGCCCGCGCCGACCTCGGCGATCAGGCCGTCGCGCACCAGCACCGTCGCCGAGGGCAACACGCGCTCGCCGTCGAACACGCGCACCTGGCGGATCGCGAACGATGTCGCCGGCAGCGCCGCCTTGCCGGCGATCGCGGCCGGCGCGTCAGCGCCCTCGGCGGCGACCGCTGCGCCCGAGCCCAGCAAGGCGCCGAGCAACAGGCCGACGGCTTGGGTGTGCATGGACGATTTTTCCATCTTCATGTTCTGCTCCATTCGGTGGCGATGGCCGCAGCGCGGTCATCGGAGGATGCGGCGGCGCCGGCGGCCGGGGCCGCCGGCGATTGCGACAAGGGCAAGCGACGCGGCCAAGGCCGGGCCGGCGCGCCGGTCAGCATGATGGCTGCTACGCCCGCGGCCGGAACCGAGCCGCCCGCGGACCGCCCCGCGGTCGCGGCGACGACACCGTGGAAGGGATGGATCGCGCTCATCGGCTGGCTCCACGGGCTTGCGGAAGGTGCGCTCACTGTCGTCCTCGGGCGCTCCACGGGGCAGTGGGCGAGATCATTCATCGCCGGTGACAAGCGTCACGCCCGTCCCCAGGCCGGCCGGGGCGATGGGGGTTATCGGCAAGGTCCGGGCATGATAAACTCTCATAAATTATTGAATTGAAACGAAAAATCATCGAGAAGCGGTGGCGCCACGCAAAATTCTTGCGCGCACCGCGACTGCGATCTTTCGTTGTTCCTTACGTTGTATGGGTGTGAGAGATGGCGCTTGGCGGCAATGCCGCTGCAACTGCGAGGGTCCAGCCATGAAGGCGGACCGGTCTCCCATGTGATGAAGCCTTCGGCCCCGGCCGAAAAATGGAGAGGCCGCGCACGATGCCGGCCTGTGGAGATTGACGATGAACAACCTGCTCAGCCAACTCGCGCCGCTGCGCGCTCACGCCGGCAAACGCCGCACCATCGGCCTGGACGACGACACCGTCGCCCGTTTCGCCATGACCCACCCCGAGCTCGGCGAAGCCATCGCCGCGGCCGCGGCCGAGTACGCCCTGATCCGCGACCTGCACGCCGACCTTCTCGACCTCGACGAGGACGCGCAGATCCAGGCCGTCCAGGCCGGCTACGTCAATTTCTATCCCGACGACGGCGTCAATCCGTATGTCGCCCTGACCGCGCGCGGCCCCTGGGTGATCACCCTGAAGGGCGCGGTGCTGCACGACTCCGGCGGCTACGGCATGCTCGGCTTCGGCCACACCCCCTCGGCGGTGATCGCGGCGATGGCCAAGCCGCAGGTGATGGCCAACATCATGACCCCGTCGCTGTCGCAGCTGCGCTTCGAGCGCGCCCTGCGCGGGGCCATCGGCACCACCCGCGGCGAGTGCCCGTACGAGCGTTTCTTCTGCCTCAACTCCGGTTCCGAATCGGTGTCGCTGGCCGCGCGCATCGCCGACGTCAACAGCAAGCTGATGACCGACCCGGGCGCGCGCCACGCCGGCCGCGCGATCAAGCGCGTCGTCGTCAAGGGCAGCTTCCACGGCCGCACCGAGCGCCCTGCGCTGTACTCGGATTCCTCGCGCAAGGCCTACGTGCAGCACCTGGCCAGCTTCCGCAACGAAGACTCGGTCATCACCGTCGAGCCCTACGACGTCGACGCCCTGAAGAAGGTGTTCGCCGACGCCGACAGCAACGGCTGGTTCGTCGAGGCCATGTTCCTGGAACCGGTCATGGGCGAAGGCGACCCGGGCCGCGGCGTGCCGCCGGCGTTCTATGCCGCCGCCCGCGAGCTGACCCGCAACCACGGTTCGCTGCTGCTGGTCGACTCGATCCAGGCCGGCCTGCGCGCGCACGGCGTGCTGTCGATCGTCGACTACCCCGGCTTCGAAGGCCTGGAAGCGCCGGACATGGAAACCTATTCCAAGGCGCTCAACGCCGGTCAGTACCCGCTGTCTGTGCTCGCGGTCGGCGAACGCGCCGCCTCGCTGTACCGCAAGGGCCTGTACGGCAACACCATGACCAGCAACCCGCGCGCTCTCGATGTCGCCGTCGCGGTGATGGAACACGTCACCCCGGAACTGCAGGCCAACATCCGCAACCGCGGCGCCGAGGCGATCGAAAAGCTGGAGAAGCTCAAGAGCGAACTCGGCGGCCTGATCACCAAGGTCCAGGGCACCGGCCTGCTGTTCTCGTGCGAGCTCGCCCCGCAGTTCAAGTGCTATGGCGCCGGTTCGACCGAAGAATGGCTGCGCGAGCGCGGCATCGGCGTGATCCACGGCGGCGTCAACTCGCTGCGCTTCACCCCGAACTTCACCATCGGCAGCGACGAGATCGAACTGCTGGTGTCGATGGTCGGCCGCGCCCTGCGCGAAGGTCCGCGCGCGCAACAGGCTGCGGCGGCCTGATAGGCTTCGCCCATCCCAACCGAGGTCGCGGAATGATTCGTTTGTCGAACAAGGACACCGGCGCCGACATCGGCGAGATCAGCGAAGAGGAATTGCAGATCCTCGTCGCGGCGCTGGAAGAAGAAGACAGCAAGGACCAGAACTACTTCATCGACCACGCCACCGTCGACATGATCGAGATCGATCATCTCAATGCGGGCTCGTTGATCACCGTGCTGCGCGCGGCCATCGGCGACAGCGACGGCGTCGAGATCCAGTACGTACGCACGGCCTGAGGCCGAACGCATGTCGGCCGCGGCCACACCGCGGCCCGACTTGCGCCCCGTCATGGCGCTCGACCTGATCCAGGCCCGGCACGAACGCGAGGCGCCCGCCTCGCGCAAATCGTTCGCCATCGACCTGCCCTTCCACCAGCAGTTGATGGCCCGGGCGCTGCCGCACCACGAGTATCCGCTGCTGCGCAGGCTGCACGACTACCTCGCCGACGCCGAGATCTCGTCCTGCGAACTGGCGGATCTGCATGCCGAACTGAAGCGGCTCGAGGCCCGGTTCACCGACCCAGCCGAGATCCGCGGATTTTCGCTGTTCGTCGCCCAGGTGATCGCCGACGGCGACAACCTCTACGCCGTCGCGGACTGAGTTCTCCCCGCCGGCCGCCGGAAGCCAACGGCCAGAACCTCGCTTCGCCCCGCCCGCAGCGCAAGCAGCGCCACCCTGACGCCGCGTCGCCGCCGTTTCCTTCACCGCGGTGAGCGCGAACGCCTGCATCCGCCTGCGCCACGCTTGCGCCCTGCCCTTCAACCATCAATGCTTGCGGCCAAGACCGCCCGGCAAACACCCGCACAAAGGCCGCTCATGAAAATCGTAGAAGTCCGCCACCCGCTCGTGCAGCACAAGCTCGGCTTGATGCGCCGCGCCGACAACAGCACCAAGTCGTTCCGCGAACTGGCCTCGGAAGTCGCGACCCTGCTGACCTACGAAGCCACCGCCGACCTGGAAACCGAGGAAGCCGTGGTCGAAGGCTGGGCCGGGCCGGTCGTCACCCGCCGCATCAAGGGCGCCAAGGTCACCCTGGTGCCGATCCTGCGCGCCGGCCTGGGCATGCTGCCGGGCGTGCTGGAATTGATCCCGGCGGCCAAGGTGGGCGTGGTCGGCCTGCAGCGCGACGAGCAGACCCTGCAACCGGTCGGCTACTACGAAAAACTCACCGGCCGCATGGAGGAGCGCACCGCGTTGATCCTCGACCCGATGCTCGCCACCGGCGGCAGCCTGATCGCGACCGTCGACCTGCTCAAGGCCGCCGGCTGCAAGCGCATCAAGGGCTTGTTCCTGGTCGCCGCGCCGGAAGGCCTGAAAGCGCTGGAAGCGCGCCATCCCGACGTCGAAGTCTTCACCGCTTCGGTCGACGAACGCCTCAACGAAGTCGGTTACATCCTGCCCGGCCTCGGCGATGCCGGCGACAAGATCTTCGGGACCAAGCATTACGCTTGAGCGTTGTTGCGAGGGGGACCGCGCCCCGCCACGCGTGCGGGGGCGACCCGACGCATATCGCCGTCGATGCGCTGCTCGCGCTGCGCAGGCGCCCCGGTGCAACGAAGACCGCTGCGCCCGGGCGAAGCCTTAAGAGGTCTTGCGCTGGCGCCGCTTGCGCAACCGGTACAGCAGGATCAGGGCGAACCCCACCGCGGTGGCGAACCAGGCCGGCGACCAGCGGCCGTCGTCGCGGTCGAGCGAGGCCGCCGCATTCGGCTCGCGCGCAGGCGCGGCGTTCAAGGCCGCGGCGGCGGCTTCGGGCCGCAAACGCCAACTGCCTTCGCGCAATTCCAGCTTGCCTTCCAAGGGCGGCAACCTCAGCTCGCGCCAGCTCACGCGCAGATCGCCGATCTGCGGGTCGAGCGGGTTCTCGGCACTGCCGAGGCCGTCGCCTTCCGGCTGGAAGGTCGCGGCGAGGTTCGCCGGCAGGCGGCTGAAATTCGGACGGAACAAACGCCACTCGCCGACCGCGCGCAGCACGTCGGGGCGGATCGGTTTGCCGTCTAGGGTCGCGGCGTCCGCCCACCAGCGTTTGTTCTCCAGGGGCAGGCGCGAGGGATTGACGTGCCCCGGCGAGAACTTCGAGGAATCGATCGGCGCCGCGTTCCAGACCCGCTCGTAGCCCTCGCCCACCGAACGCCACTGATACATCTCGACCCGCCGATCCAGGCCGAACTCGCGCGTTTCCACGCCGAAGTCGCGATCCAGCAGGCGTTTGCCGCTGCGCGGCTCGCCGAGCGGTTCGCCCGGGTCTTCGGCTTGGGCGAATGCGCTGCCCGCGAACACGCACATCGCCAATAAGGCGATGGCGCACACGACCAGCGCCGCCCGGCGCCGGCGGCCGCTCAGGCAGCCCATGCGGCCAGCGTCCGCGCCTGCAGTTCGGCGACTTCGTGCGCGGTGCCGAACTTGCCCTTCTCGTCGCGCACCACCTGCGCCAACGCGCAGTCGGGGTCGTGGGTGAAGAACAGATGCACGTTGCGCGCGAGCTTGTCGCTGAGGAAGCTCTTCTTCTCGTCGATCAACAGCTCGGCGTTGCGGTCGTAGCCCATGGTGATCGGCACGTGCACCCACGGCCGCCCGGGAATCAGATCGGCGCAGAACACCACGCCGCCGTGCGGCTCGCCACCGACGTTTTCCGGGCCGACGATTTCCGCCAGCATCAGCCCCGGCGTGTGGCCGTCGCTGTAGTGGAAACGCACGCTGTCGCCTAGCAGTCTGGAATGCGCGCCCTCGACCAGTTCGAGCTTGCCGGTGGCTTCGAGCAACCCCGGCAACTCGGGAATGAAACTCGCGCGATCGCGCGCATGCGGGTGAAGCGCGCGTTCGTAATGCTCGCGCCCGACCAGATAGGACGCGTTCGGGAACAACAGGCGCGGCGCCTGCCCTTCGGCCCACGGCGCGAGCAGGCCGCCGGCATGGTCGAAATGCAGATGCGACAGCACCACGACGTCGATGTCCTCGGGCACGAAACCGGCACGCGCCAGCGATTCGAGCAGCACATGACGGTCCTCGACCACGCCGTAGCGTTCGCGCAGCTTGGGCTCGAAGAAGGCGCCGATGCCGGCCTCGAACAGCACGGTCTTGCCGTTGAGCGGGCTGGCGAGCAGAGCCCGGCAAGCCAGGGCGATGCGGTTGTGCTCGTCGGGCGGCGACCACTTGGCCCACATCGCGCGCGGCGCATTGCCGAACATCGCGCCGCCATCGAGTTTCTGCGAGTTGCCGAGGATCGACCAGAGCTTCATGTCTGCACCGCCCGTTACGGGCACTGGCGAAGGATGGCTCGATTTTACTGCGCAAACGCAGGCATCGGGCCGGAATGCGGCGAAGCCGCGGATCGTGGACAGGCGCCGCTCACGCTATGCAGCGGCCGATCATGGGCAGGCGCCGCCACCGCGCCTGCGGCCGTCATTGCGGCGTGGTGACGGTGGCGAAGTGGAAAATGAACTCGCCGTCGCGGCCGTCGCCTGCGACCACGCGCACCGGCGCCAGGGGCCGCTCGGCCAGCAGGGTCGCGCTGCCGCTGGCCGCGGCCTTGCTGATCAGCCCGGACGAGCGTCCGTTGATCTTGACCAGCATTTCCTGCCCAGCCACCAGCACCACCCGCCCCATCGAGGGGTCGGTCGGACGCGGCGCGACGATGCGCTCGGCTTCGCTGTCCAGGTAATCGCGCGACGGCAGCGCGAACAGATCCTGGCCACCGGCGCTGATGTCGAACGACCAGGCCGTGCTGCCGTTGGTGCCGTCGTTGACGACTTCGATCTTTTCCAGGGTCAGCAGCACCGTGTAGCGCGCCGGCGCCTGCGGCGCGGCCGGCTTGACCGGAGCGGTCGCGACCGGCTGCGAGGGCGCGGCCGGTGTCGTCGGCTTGTCCTTGAGCCCGCCGATCTCGCGCACGTTGTTGATCAGGGTGGTCAGGGCCACGAGGAAAGCGACCAGCGCGATCGAGATCGCAGGCACGCGGGTATACCAACGCTTGTCGTTGTCGTCGCTCACTGCCCTGTCCCCTGTCGCTTCGTGCTGACGCCATCCATGCCGCGAAATCTACTGCACCGCACCGCCGTCGCGCCATCGCGGCGGCGGTTTCGCAGGCGCCGCCTCAGGGCTTGTTCGGCTGCACGTCGGCCTGGCCGACCGGATTGCGCGGATCGGTGCCGCCGGACAAGGTGTTGGCGCGCTTGTCCCACATCACCGTCTGCAGGTTGCCCCAGGTCGATTCGCCGGCGTTGACCTTGTGGCCCATGGCCTGGAGCTTGGCGACGGTGGCGGCATCGAGCGCGCCGGCTTCGGCCGAGATCGCGTCCGGCATCCACTGGTGATGGATGCGCGGCTGTGCGGCGACCTGCTGCGGTTGCAGGCCGGCGTCGTAGGCCAGTATCGCCAGCAACACCTGGGTGATGATGCGGCTGCCGCCGGGTGCGCCAACCGCGACCACGCGATCGGGCGACTCCAGGAAACTCGGCGTCATCGAGCTGAGCATGCGCTTGCCCGCTGCCGGCGCGTTGGCCTCGAAGCCCATCACGCCGAACGCGTTCGGCGTGGCCGGGCGCAGTGCGAAGTCGTCCATTTCGTTGTTGAGCAGCACGCCGGTGCCCGGCGCCACCAGGCCCGAGCCGTACAGCAGGTTCACCGTCTGGGTCGCCGAGACACGGTTGCCGTCGCCGTCGATGATCGAGAAATGGGTGGTCTCGTCGTCTTCCAGCGGCGCCGGCTGGCCCGACAGCAGATCGCTCGGCGTGGCCTTCTCGGGATGGATCGTCGCGCGCAGGCCGGCGGCGTAATCGGCGCTGGTCAGCCGCTTGATCGGCATCTTCACGAAATCCGGATCGCCCAGATAAATCGTGCGGTCGCGATAAGCGCGGCGCATGGCTTCGGCGAGGATGTGGGTGCGGTGCGCGGGATCGAGCTTGGACAGGTCCCAGCCCTGCAGCACCTGCAGAATCTCGGCCAAGGCCACACCACCCGAGGACGGCGGCGGCGCGGTGACGATGTCCCAACCGCGGTACTTCAAGCGCAGCGGCTCGCGCTCGCGCACTTTGTAACCGGCCAGTTCCTCGGCGCGCCATTGGCCGCCTTCTTCCTTGACCGAGGCCAACAGCTTGGCGGCGACGTCGCCGCGATAGAAACCGTCGAAGCCTTTCTCGGCCAGCAGTTCCAGGGTGCGCGCCAGATCCGGCTGCTTGAGGGTCTCGCCGGCTTTCGGCGGCGAACCGTCGGCGAGGAAGACCTCGCGGGTGCCGCGATAGCGCTCCATCACTTCACGACGGCTGCCGTAGCCCTTTTCCAGGCGCGGATAGACCTCGAAGCCCTCGCGCGCGATGCGGATCGCCGGCGCCAGCGAAGTCTTCAGCGGCAGCTTTCCGTAGTTCTGCGCCAGGTGCACCAATGCCGCCGGCAGACCGGGAATGCCGGCCGACCACGGGCCGTTGGTGGCGCGGTCGCGGTTGAGCTCGCCCCTGTCGTCCAGATAAGCCTCCGGCGTGGCCGCGGCCGGCGCGGTCTCGCGCGCGTCGACGAAAATGTCGCGCTTGCGCTTGGCGTCGTGCAGCAGGAAGAAACCGCCGCCGCCGATGCCCGAGCTGATCGGCTCGACCACCGACAGGGTCGAGGACACCGCGATCGCGGCGTCGAAGGCGTTGCCGCCGGCACGAACGATTTCCAGGCCGGCCTGGGTGGAGAGCGAATGCGCGCTGGCGATCGCGGTGCCGGGCGGATGCGCGGCCGCGCTGGCCGTCGCGGCGGCGCGCGCGGGCGCGCGGGCACCGCCGTCGGCGCACAACGCGGGCGAGGCGATCAGCAGCAGGGTGGCCATCAAGCAGATGGGAGACTTCAGACCGGCCCGCAGCCGCAACGCCTTGCGCATCGTGTTCACTCCTGCTGTAGACGCCGCAGCTTGTCCAGCAATTGCGGCTCGGTTTCGACGTGGTTGGGGTCCGGGTCGATGCATTCGACCGGACAAACGACCACGCATTGTGGTTCGTCATAGTGCCCGACGCATTCGGTGCAACGCGCCGGATCGATCACATAGATCGTTTCGCCCTGGGAGATGGCCTGATTCGGGCAGGCTGGCTCGCAGACGTCGCAGTTGACGCAGAGTTCGTTGATCTTGAGCGACATGGGCATTGGTCGCCGGCGAGCCGCGGGGTCGCATTGCCGGCATGGTGGTCGCAGTGTAGGGCTTGGGCGTCCGCCGGCATAGCCGAGCGCCGGGATGCTGCGTGTTGCGGGCGTCGCCGCGAGTGTGCCGCAGCCTGCCGCCCGGCCCGACTGCCCGGCCCGGACCGGGACATCCCGGCCCACAAACGATTCGAGCCGCTTGCGCGGCTCGAATCGATGGCTCCGGCCGCGCTGGGCGGTCCGGAACGCCCCGGCCGCGCTAGCGGCCGGGCGGTGAATCACTTGGCTTCGACGAACACGTAGTTGACCGACGATGCCGCCACCGCGGCCTTGACGCGCTCGTTGTCGGCGGCGTCGCCGATGAAGATGAACTTGACGCCCTTCATCGTGGTCGGCTCGACCTTGGCGAACGAAGCGACGACCAGGTCGGCGGTCTTGGCCGAGTTCGGCGAGCCGAACGCCACCAGGTTGCCTTCGAGGATGCCGCGCGACAGGTCGGTCTGCGCCTTTTCGAGCATGCGCTCGTAGTCGCCCTGGAAGGTCGGCGCTTCCGGCGCCGGCAGCACGTAGACGTAGGTGCTGCCGCTGACGCCGTCGAGATTGCGCTGGACGACGTCGGTCAGGTAGGCGTTCCAGGCGTTTTCGTCGCTGGTCTTCGGCGCCGGCAGCGCGGCGGTCTCGGCCGCGGCTTCCTTCTTCTCCTCTTTCTGGCACGCGGCCACGAACGGCAGCGCCAGGCAGGCGATCAGCAGCAGGCGGGAGGAAGTTTTCATCGTTTGCCCCTTGGATGTTTGTTTGGTGGTCAGTGTTTGTTGCGTTGCCACTCGGCCTGCAGCGCGTCGACCACGGCCGGCGGCACGAAGCCGGAAACGTCGCCGCCGAGGCGGGCGATTTCGCGCACCAGCGAGGACGAGATGAAGCCGTACTGCTCGGCCGGGGTCAGGAACAGAGTCTCGACCTCCGGGATCAGGTGCCGGTTCATGCTCGCCAGCTGGAATTCGTATTCGAAGTCGGACACCGCGCGCAGCCCGCGCAGCAGCACGCCGCCGCCGACCTGGGCGACGAAATGCGCCAGCAGCGAGTCGAACCCGCGCACTTCGACGTTGGGCTGGTGGGCGACCGCCTTGCGGGCCAGCTCCACGCGGGTCTTGAGCGGCAACGCCGGCCCTTTGCCCGGGCTCTCCGCCACGCCGATGATCATGCGTTCGAACAACGGGGCGGCGCGGTCTACCAGGTCGATGTGACCGTTGGTGATCGGGTCGAACGTGCCGGGATAGACGGCGATTCGGTTGCGGGCCGAGCTCATTCGATGGTCGTTCGCTGCTGGAATGACGGGGAGCGGGAAGGCCGCCCCCGCCGGATGCGGCGCAGTGTAGCAGCCGCCCGCCGGGCCCGGTCAGGGCGCCAGGCGGCGGTACACGGCGTACCGGACCTCGCGGGTGGCGCCTTCGCGATGCAGCAGCCAGTCGCCGGGCAGGTCGATCGCCGCATCGGCCGGAGATTCGACGTACAGCCAGGCCGAAGGCGCCAGCGTCGGCAACAAGGCCGGCCAGACCGCGCTCCACAAACCGGCCGCGAACGGCGGGTCGACGAAGGCCAGATCGAAGCCCGCTGCGCCCTCGCCCGCCTTCGGCTGCGCCGCCAGCCAGGCCAGGGCATCGGCCTGCGCGACGGCGGCGGCTTCGCCGCCTTGCAGGCGGGCGGTCAGCGCGCGCAGTTCGGCGGCCAGGGCTGGGTCGCGTTCGACCAGCACCGCCGATGCGGCGCCGCGCGACAGCGCTTCCAGGCCGAGCGCGCCGCTACCGGCGAACAGGTCGAGCACGCGCGCGCCCGGCAGCACCGGCATCAGCCAGTTGAACAAGGTCTCGCGCACGCGATCGGAGGTCGGGCGCAGGCCCGGCGCATCGGCCACGGCCAGGCGGGTGCCGCGCCAACGCCCGCCGATGATGCGGACCTTGCCGGTCGGGGCGGCGCTGCGCGAGGCGGCGGAAACGGGACGCGGGCCGCGCTGTGGAGTCTTCATCGGGGGCGCCTGGAGGCCGGTGCTAGCATGTGCACATTCTCGCGCATCCTCGCGCCTTCTCGCCCCCAGCCTCCCGAATGGTCAGTTTTTTTCGCCGCAAGAAACCCGAAACCGTCGGCGGAAGCTCGTCTTCCGAGCGCCGTTTCACCACCGAAGAGCTGGCCGCCGCGTTTCCCAACGCGCGGCCCGAGCCGGCCGCACCGCCGGCCGAAGCGCCCGCAGCGACGCCGGCTACGGTCGAGCCGCCTGCGCCGCAGCCGCCTGCCGCCGCACCGCCTGCCGTCGAGCCGGCTCCCGTCAAGCCGGCTCCCGTAGAGCCAGTAGCCGTCGAGCCGCCGGTGCCGGCCGAAGTGCTGGCCGCAGCGCTCGAAGTCGAGCCGCCCTTGCCCGTGGCGCCCGCCGTTACGACCGGCCTGCCCGCGGCAACACCGGCAGCCGCATCCACCACGGTCATCTCGGTACCGGGCGAATCCGCCCCGGCCGACTACATCGACAAGCCGGCCGCCGCCGCGGGCAAATCCGGCTGGCGCGAGCGTTTGCGCGGCAGCGTGTTCGCGCGCAGCTTCGGCGGCCTGTTCTCGCGCAATCCGCGCCTGGACGACGACCTGCTCGACGAGATCGAAACCGCGCTGATCACCGCCGACGTCGGCGTCACCGCCACCACCCAGCTCGTCGAAAGCCTGCGCAAGCGCATGAAGTCGCGCGAGTTCGCCGACGCCAACGCCCTGCTCGCGGCCCTGCGCGCCGACCTGATCGCGATGCTGCGGCCGGTCGCCAAGCCGCTGGTCATCGACACCCAGGCCAAGCCCTTCGTGGTGCTGACGGTCGGCGTCAACGGCGTCGGCAAGACCACCACCATCGGCAAGTTGGCCAAGCGTTTCCGCGACGAGAACCGCCCGCTGATGCTCGCCGCCGGCGACACCTTCCGCGCCGCCGCGGTCGCGCAGTTGCAGGCCTGGGGCGAACGTAACGGCGTGCCGGTGGTCGCTCAGGGCCAGAACGCCGATGCCGCCTCGGTCGCGTTCGATGCATTGCAGGCGGCCAAGGCGCGCGGCACCCAGGTACTGATCGCCGACACCGCCGGCCGCTTGCACACCCAGCAGGGGCTGATGGCCGAACTCGGCAAGATCCGCCGCGTGCTGGCCAAGGTCGACGTAACCGCGCCGCACGAAGTGCTGATGGTCATCGACGGCACCACCGGCCAGAACGCGCTGTCGCAGTTGCGCCAGTTCCACGCTGCGGTCGGCGTGACCGGCCTGGTGGTGACCAAGCTCGACGGCACCGCCAAGGGCGGCGTGGTGTTCGCGCTAGCGCGCGAGTTCGGCATCCCGATCCGTTTCGCGGGCATCGGCGAACGCCCCGAGGATCTGCGCGTGTTCGATGCCGAGGCCTTCGTCGACGCCCTGCTGCCTGAAGCACTGGGCGGCTGAGGCGCGGCCTCGCCATGCCCGCGACGACCACGGCCGCCCCGGCGCGCCGTTCGCGCAAGCGGATCGCGATCGTCGCGATCGTGCTGCTGGTCGCCGCGCTCGCCCTGCGCTGGGTGTCGCAGCCCAGCCAGGTCAGCGGCATCCTGCTGAGCCAGGTCGGCAAGGCGCTGGGGCTTGAGCTCAGCGCCAGCGGCGCCAGCGAATACCGCTTGCGCGGCACGCCGATGCTGGTGGTGCGCGACCTGGTCGTACGCCAACCCGGCGCGACCGTGCCGCTGCTGCGCGCCGAACGCGTCTATCTCGCCCTGCCGTGGCGCACGATCCGCGCCGCCGGCGCCGTGCTCGACGTGGAACGGGTCGAACTCGATGCGCCGCAACTCGATGTCGCCGCACTGCAACGTTGGCTGGCAACACGCCCGCCGTCGACCGAACCCCTGCGCATGCCGAGCCTGAGCGACGGCCTGCGCATTGTGCGCGGCCGCGTCGTCGGCGTGGGTTGGTCGATCGAGCAGATCTCGTTGTCCTCGCCCGAATTGCACCCGCAGCGGCGGCTGCGGGCGCGCATCGGCGGACGCGTGCTCAGCGATGGCGTGCAGGTTCCGTTCGATCTCGCCGCGACGCTGCAACGTCCCGCGCTGGCGCGTGGGCTCGGCTTATCCGGCGGCGTCAGCGTGCAGGCCAAGGATTGGGCCCTGCCGATGCGGATCCGCCTCGGCGCCCTGTTGCATTCGGGCGACGACGGCCTCGGCCTCGACCGTCTGCGCCTGGGCGCCCACGCGCGCTACCGCGCCGGCGACACCGATCTGCCGTTCGTGTTCGGCCTGGCCGGGCCGCTGCGCTATCGCGATGCCGCCTTGACCCTGGCGCCGCTCGGCGCCGCCTTGCGCGGCAAGGATGCGATCCCGCAGCTCGACGCCAGCGGGCGCTTCGCCTTCGGCGATGGCATGCGACTGCATCTCGACGGCGTGCTGGCGCAATGGCCCGAAGCCTGGCCCACGCTGCCGCCGCCGTTGGGGCAGTCGAAATCGCCGTTGCCGTTCGTGCTCGACTACGACGGCCCGGCCGATTTTTCCGGCGACAGCGCGCTGCGCCTGCAACGCGACCAGACTCGGTTCGATGGCCGCTTCCGCCTGCCGGCGGTATTGGCCTGGGTCGACGCGAGCGCACAAGGCTCGCTGCTGCCGCCGTTGAGCGGCCGCTTGAGCACACCGCGGATCGAAGTGTCCGGCGCCACGCTCGAAGGGGTCGAGATCGAAATCGAACAAGACGACGACGCTGCGACGCCGACGGCGACGACACCGACTGCCGCGCCATCGACGGCCGTGCCATCCCAACCCGCGCCGAAGCCGGCCGCGACTCGCCGGCTCGAATGAAGTCTCCCGCATGAAGTCATCTGCATGAAGTTACTTGCATGAAGCAGCGCGCAACGAAACCACACGCGGGCAAGACCGCAGCAGTGGCCGCAGCCAGCAAGACCGCCGACAGCGCCAACGCCGGCGACGACGCCTACGCCAACCGCCTGTTGGCCTGGTTCGACGTCAGCGGCCGCCACGACCTGCCCTGGCAGCATCCGCGCACGCCGTACCGGGTGTGGCTGTCGGAGATCATGCTGCAGCAGACCCAGGTCAAGACCGCGGCGCCGTTCTTCGAGCGCTTCGTCGATACCTTGCCGACCCTGCCCGCGCTCGCCGCGGCCTCGCTGGATACCGTGCTCGGCCTGTGGTCGGGTCTGGGCTATTACGCTCGCGCACGCAATCTGCACGCGACCGCCAAGCTTTGCGTCGAGCGCCACGGCGGCGACCTGCCGCGCGATATCGATGCCTTGACCGCGCTGCCCGGCATCGGCCGCAGCACCGCCGCGGCGATCCTTTCGCAAGCCTGGGACGACCGCCACGCCATCCTCGACGGCAACGTCAAACGCGTGTTGAGCCGGTATCACGGCATCGCCGGTTATCCGGGCCTGCCGGCGATCGAACGCCAGCTGTGGGCGCTGGCCGAATCGCATCTGCCGCATGCGCGCATGACCGACTACACCCAGGCGCAGATGGACCTCGGCGCGACCCTGTGCACGCGCAGCGATCCGTCCTGCATCCTGTGTCCGCTGCAGCACGATTGCGTCGCGCGCATCGAAGGCCGCATCGCCGAACTGCCGACGCCCAAGCCCGGCAAGGTCGCGCCGCAACGTCATGCGCAGGTGCTGTGGCTGCTCGACCGCAACAACCGGGTGCTGCTGCAGCGCCGTCCGCCCGCGGGCATCTGGGCCTCGCTGTGGACCCTGCCTCAAAGCGACGACGAGGACGGCGCGGCGCAATGGTTCGCCGCGCACGTCAGCGGCGAGTTCGCCGACGGCGAGGAACTGGCGCCGATCGCGCACGCCTTCAGCCATTACAAGCTGGAACTGCAGCCGCGGCGCTGGCGCCCGGTCGCCTTGCGCAACGGCGTGCGCGACAATGACGACCTGCGCTGGTTCGAACGCGCCGAACTCGCCGCCCTTGGCATTCCGGCGCCGATCCGCAAACTGATCGAATCGTTGTGACGCCGCGCCGATGCGGGCGACCGCAGCGGCGCTTCCCCATTCCATTACCGTCCAGGACTTTCCCCATGAGCCGCACCGTTTTCTGCGAGTACGAACAACGCGAGGCCGAAGGCCTGGATTTCGTGCCCTGGCCCGGCGAGTTGGGCAAGCGCGTGTTCGCTCATGTCGGCAAGCCGGCCTGGGCCGCATGGCTCGCGCACCAGACCATGCTGATCAACGAGAACCGGCTGTCGCCGCTCGACCCCAAGCACCGCGCTTTCCTCGAAGGCGAAATGGAGAAATTCCTGTTCGGCGGTGGCGCGGCCAAGCCGGACGGCTATGTGCCCGAGGCCTGATCCGCATCAGGAAGCCCGTCACGATTCCGGCCTCGCAGCCGTGGCCTGCGTCGCAGCGATGCGCCGGTTTCGTGTAGAACCGGGGGACTCCGGCTTATCCGGAGCCCACAGGCACAAGGGAGAGTCCTGATGTTCCAGTCGAAGAAGCAGCTCAAGAAGAAGTCGCTGTTCCTGCTCGCCGCCGGCATGCTCGTCTCGCTGGCCGCCATGGCCCTGCCGCACGCCGGCCCGGGCGAGAGCTACACCTTCACGTTCTACTCCGACGCATCGCGCACGGTCGAAGTCGGCGGTCGTTCCTATGGCTACTGCGGCGAGCCCTTCCAGTGGGGCCGCATGACCTCGTACTCGACTTACTACAAGACCACCTGCCACCCGCTGCCCTGATCGGCCGCCTCGGCCGCCCACTGCGCGAATCACAGACCGGTCCAGCCCGCCGCGAGCGGGCTGGATTCGCTACGCGCCGCGCACGGGCCTCAAGGAGAACTCCGATGTCCGCAACCAGCAAACCGCTGAAGAAGAAGCTGTCGTTGTTCCTGCTCGCTGCCGGCATGGTCGTGTCGCTGGCCGCCGTCGCACTGCCCTATCCCGGCCCCGGCGAGGGTTATGTCTTCACCTACTACTCCGACGCGACCCGCACGGTCGAAGTCGGCGGCATGGGCTACGGCCATTGCGGCGAGCCCTTCCAGTGGGGCGAACGCACCCGCTACTTCACCTATGCCAAGAGCACCTGCGGCTGGGAGCCCTGAGTCGATCCGCTCGGCGCATCGACACCGTGTTGATCCGCGACACGACGAAGCCCACCGCATGCGGTGGGCTTCGTCATTGTGGCGACGCGATCAATGACCGCCGTCGATGCCGAACGCAGGCGGATACACCACTTCGCCCGCTTCGCCGCTCAGAGCGCCCTCGACCAGTTCCAGCGCCATGAACGACTCGCCCGCGAACGGCGCCGCGAGTTTGCTCGCCAGGGCCGCGGAAAAACCGAAGCGCGGGTAGTAAGCGGCATGGCCGAGCACTACGACGGCCTCGCAACCCAACCTCGCCGAGCGCGCGAGCCCTTCGCGGATCAGCATCGAGCCCACTCCACGCCGCTGGTATGGCGGCAGCACCGATACCGGAGCGAGACAGAGCGCGTCGACGATACGACCGTCGACGACGACATGCAGGGTGGTGAACAGCACGTGCCCCACCACTCGCTCGCCGTCGATGGCGACCAGGGACAGCCGGACCAATCCGTCCGCGCGCAGGCGTTCGATCAGTTCGGCTTCGTCGTGGCCTGCGAAGGCCGCGCGGGTGACGGCATCGATGCCGGCATGATGCTTGGTGTTTTCCAGTTCGATTTGCATGGTGTTCTCCTGCCCGCACGCGGGCTCGTGGCGACAGACGCGACTGAACATCAGCAGGCTCAACATGTCGGCCTCCGATCCCCGTGTCGCAGGCGCGCTATCCGTTGCCGTTGCATGCTGCGCGATGCCCGCAACCCGTTGCAGGGTTTCGAGCACGGCCGCGCAGGCAGGACCGAAGTCCTGCAGCATGGCGGGCGCGCGCAGGAGGCGTCGCGGCAAACGATGGCGATGGCGATGGCGATGGCGATGAAGTCCGCGCCGACGGCGCGGCGATGGTGGAAGGCTCCACCTTGAGCGGACGCGCACAGCGCGCGCCGCATTCTTTGCGAAGTAGTCATGTCTGATGTCGGTTGCAGCCGAAACGGACGCGGCGGCGCGCATTCGCTTTGCGCGAACGGCGAACGAACTCGACGCGTCTACCCACCTTCGCGAAGCGAAGGGTTTAGCGGGTGGCTACACTCTCAGACATGTTGTCCCTCTGGGCCCGCCGGATAGCGGTGATACGGGGACGCGCACCGTAGTGTGCGAACCGCGCGGATGTCAAATCGCGCACATCAGCGCGGCAAGGATCGCGCGTCGTCCCAGCCCCCTTCGTTCGCTGCCGGCCGACCTCGGCACCGAATGCCGTCGGCCGTGCTTGCGTCCTACAGCGCGGGTTTCCGGCAGCCCCCGATCGAGCGAGACCCGAGCGGTTCGCCGCGGGCCTTTGGGGCTCTGAACCCCCCTCATGGTCAGAAACTGACCATCAGCGGCATGTTTGCGGGCTCGCAATAAGGGATTTACGCGGTCAGCGGTCCGCTCCTGGGACCGATATGAAAACGATTTCCTATAAAACTGTGATGAATGGCACATTTTTTGCGACCTACATAACATTAGCGGCGCCCCAGCTCGAACGCGCGCCCGAAGCCTCGCAAGGATCGTTCACGAATGTTGGCAAAACTCTGGATCCCCCTGTGCCTGCTCGCTCTCTCGGCGGTCGGTATCGGCACCGCGCATGCCCAGGCGGGCATCGGCGTCCAAGCCGGGGCCTTGCCGACCGGCACCATCGGCACCAATAAAGGCGACGTCGGCTCGGGCGCCCTGCAGTGCCAGGCGGGCACGATCGTCCGCGGCGGCTATCACCGCGACAAGTCGATGAGCGCCGGAATCAGCTCGACCCGCGGCATGACCAATCGCGTGGGCCTGTACTGCGGCGGCATCACCACCAACGGCGTTACCGTCAGCGTGGTCAATCGCAATCCGAACGGCACGCCGGATGTGCTGTCGGGCACCTACGCCGAGCCCGGCACCGAGGTCACCAACTACTGCCCGTCCAATCAACTGGTACACCAGTTCGGCGGCTGGGACCGCGAATGGTCGAGCGGCCAATACCCGCCGTGGTCCTCCTCGTTGAACCTGGTCTGCCGCCCGCTCACGCTCGACGCCAACTCCTGGGTCCGCATGACCACCGGCGCCTCGACCAGCGTCGAAGTCGGCGTGCGCGAGACCATGGCCGGTCAACCCGCCCACGTCGCGCGCGGGCCGTTCTGCAGCAACACCTCGACCACGCTGGTATCGGGCCTGTACATGCAGGCCGGCGGTGAAGGCTACGATGGCATCAATGTGTATTGCGGCACCCTGTTGCAGGCACGCCACTCGGCGATCCTGAGTTTCACCGATTTCGCCTGGAACCAGACCCGCGGCGGCAGCGGTTGGCTGGTCAACCTGACCCAGGGCGCAACCTTGCTCGACAACGGCGCCGGAACCACCGGCGCCGGGCGCACCCCGCATGCCAATGCCGCCGCCAACCTCAGCACCGTGCAGACCGCGAGCGAGATCTACGTGCTGCCTGGCAGCAACTACCGCGCAGCGATCAGCCAGCGGCCGGGCGGCATCGCCGCCAATACCTTCGTCACCAGCGGCAGCTGCCTGACCGGCATCGCCTTGCTCAACGAGCAAGACCAATCCTGCACGCTCGACGTCACCGGTTTGCCCGACATCGCGGTGACGCTGACGACCCCGGCGCCGGCCTACAGCAACTACGGCCAGTTGCAGAACATCGTCCTGACCGCGACCAACCTCGGCCCAGGCGCGACCGACGGCAACGATGGTTTCACCGTGGTCGCGACCCTGCCGGCCGGCTGGACCGCCGGCACCTTGCCGGCCAACTGCACCGCCAATGGCGCCAACACCATCGTCACCTGTGCGCTCAACCCGACCCCGCTCGCGGCCGCGGCATCGCCCGGCGCCAACGGCGGCACGGTCAGCTTCACGATCCCGGTCACGGTCAACTCGCCGACGGTCAGTGGCACCTACACCGCCAACGCCGCGCTCGGCCGCAGCGTGCCCGACGGCGACGGCGACCCGACCAACAACGACTTCAATACGGCCAACGACACCGCCAGCGGCCCCTTGGTGTTCCAGAAGCAACCGATCCTGCGCCTGCGCAAAACGCTGCCGCTGGGCCGCTTCGTCGATGCCGACCAGTTCACGCTGAGCATCGCCGGCACCGGTGGCCCGGCCACGGCGACGACCACCGGCACCGGCAACACCGCGACCGGCGAGGCCTTGCTCACGACCGGCAGCATCGGCTCGGCCTACACCTTGTCCGAAACCGGCGCCGCCGCTGCGAACCTGGCCAACTACACGACCAGCTATACCTGCACCAACGCCCGCGCCGGCGGACAAACGCCGAGCGGCAACGGCAGCAGCTTCAGCCTCACGCCGGTGGCCGGCGACGACCTGACCTGCACGCTGTCCAACACGCGCGCGCCGCTTGCCGACCTGACGATCACCAAGACCAATACCCCGGGCTCCGGCCCCAACGATCAGAGCGGCGACACCGTAGCCCGCGGCGCGACGACCCTCTATTCGATCGTGGTTACCAACAACGGGCCCGACGCGGTCACCGGCGCGATCCTGCGCGACCCCATCGCGAGCCGTAGCAACTTGAATTGCACGACCCCGCCGACCTGCAGCGGCAGCGCGTGCCCGGCGACACCGATCAGCCTGGCGACGCTGGACACCGGGGTGACCCTCGGCGCCTTGGCGAACGGCGCCAGCATTACGGTGAGCTTGAGCTGCACAGTGAACTGAGGCGGCGAACTGCGGCCAGAGACGAAAGGCGAAGCGCCGCGACCTTCCGCTTTTCGCCTTGTGCTTTTTGCTTTTCGCTGCTTGCTTTTCGCTTCTTGCTTTTCGCGTTTCGCGTTTCGCGTTTCGTCTCTGCGCCTTCGGCCAGCGACAGCGACAGCGACAGCGACAGCGATGATGCGCCCCACAGCGGGGGCGTCTACCGCAAGTGAATCCAGCACGCAGGCGTCGAGCGCCCCGAAGAACGTGGCGTGCCGCTGGCGCGCAAGCCGCCACGGCCTTTCGAGCACTCGCCGTCATGTTGCTGGCGGGCCTTCGTTCCCTGAAGGCCCTTGCCGTGTGGAAACAACTACCGAGGGAGGGCCACACGTTGCCAGCCTGGCCAGCTTGGCGGTTCGGCCCGGTGCGCGCAGTCGGCGGGCACCGCACCGAAGTGTCGGATTTCCCCTACCCGCCGCAAGGGCAAGGCCATCGTCGCTACAGGCCGAATTTTTGAACAAACACCTCTCCTCGCGGCCGTCGGCGAATCATGCCGCGGTCGCGGCAGGACAGAACGGTCGAATCCGATTGGACGGCGCACGAGGCGGGTTCTCGTGGCCCCTGTCCGGCGTCATGGGCGGCCGATCAGCGATACGAGGATCATCAACAGGCCGATGATCAACAAAAGGTAGAAGTAGCGATCGACACGAGTGCGATAAGACTCCGCGGTATCCCGCAGTTTCTTCGCATTGTCTGCATCGCCTGCGTCCTCGTGAGCGTCGGCGATAGAATCGAAACCCGATGCACCGCCACGACCGAAGAAAAATCTGAGGATCACGGCGAAAACGATCATGGCTACGCCGCCGCCGAGAAATTCTTCGAACATCCCGCGTCCAATCCTTTAGCCGATCGGCGCATCTTGAGCCGTTCGACTTATCGAAAGTTCGTCGTGCGACCGTTGCCGGCCACCGCCGGGGCGGCCGAACGATCTCTGCGGGTGCGCTCAGGTCTGCGCGATGAAACATCCGGACGGGCGGGACACGCCGGGCATCGGCCAACACGCCTTGATGGAATCTGGCGGCTTACGGTCGTGAGTCGGTGTTCGCTGTCGGCACTGTCGCCGAAGCAGCCGGCGAAAGGGGCTGCGCGCATCTAAAAAATCGTCGCGATCGACGCCGGCACCGGCATCGCCGCGCCACAAAAACCAAGGGCCTAGCGCGAACGCTAAGCCCTTGATGCAAATGGTGGCCGGGGAGGGAATCGAACCCCCGACACGGGGATTTTCAATCCCCTGCTCTACCAACTGAGCTACCCGGCCGTTCTTTCACGGTGCGCCGTGAGAGGAGCGGGATGATACGGATGCCGATGGAATCTGGCAAGCCTCATCGGCACTGAACGACTCGCGCGCCCGATGCGACGCTCCGCCACGGCCGGCGCATCATGTCGGTCTAGCCCGCAATGGCGGCCCGCGCCGCCGAGGAGTGGATCATGAAACGCCTCGTTCCGGCCGCTCTCGCCCTGCTCTTGCTGAGCGCCTGCGCTAGCAATCCCAAGATGGACGATGCGCAGCGCCTGGCGCTGTATCGCGCGCACGCCGCCGCGCCTGTCGACAGCTTCCAGTACTTCGGCCGCATCGACGGCTGGACCCCGCTCGGCGACAGCGCGCTCGCGGTGTGGACCAAGCCCAACCAGGCCTATCTGCTCGAACTGCAGGGACGTTGCCCCGACCTAGACTTCGCCTCGGCGATCAGCGTGAGCAACCAGATGGGCCGCGTGCATTCGCGCTTCGACAAGGTCACCGTGCTCGGCCGACAGTCGATCAAGATGCCCTGTTTCATCGGCCGCATCCTTCCGCTCGACGTCAAGGCCATCAAGCAGGCGCAGCGCGACATGCGCGAAGCCGGGACGATGCCGGAAGATCCTAAGCCCTAAGCTCTGAAGTCGGCGGACGCGCGGTTTCGCATCGCGCTTGGGCGGCGCTATCGATGGACATCGCCACGAGCGGGCGCATGCGCCGCGACGATCGCGCCCTCGCGCAAGCAGCCGATCAGGGCCGGACCGTTGCGAACCGGCGCTTGCGCTCGACAGCCTCAGCGGCGCGGCGCGCACCCCCGCGGCAAGCCGCGGGCCGCCGGATCGCCTCGTCGTCTTCGGCCGAGACGGCCTGCGCCGGAGCGTGACCGGGGTCAGAAAAATCCTACACGGCGCCGCGCGGTCGACCTACTGCGCCGAACCGCGCCTCGGTCCAATCTGTACTCGCCCCGGCAGCACGGTCGATGCGATGACACGGATGCCGCTCAGCAACGGATTAAGGCCGTCACCTTGAGCAGGTGAGCCAGCGGAGTCGGGGCTACTCTTTGCAAGTGTTGGGGAAGTGGGCATGCACGGCGAAACGGAGTTCGCACCGAGGGCCAGGACGGCCAATCGGTTTGTGCCGCGTGGTCTACGTGGGATTCGTGCATGAAGGCAGCATCGGTGGTCCAGGACATGCTCCACGAGCTGCCTCGCTATCTCCTCGTACTGGCCGCCGTCTCGGTGCTGGCTTTGCTGGCCCAGGCGGCGGCGCCTTCTTCCCCGCTTCCCCCCTCGCCCCTGGCCTCGCCCGATCCCTCGCCCAAGCTCTCGCCGCTGGCGGGTGGCCGCGACGCGCGCCCGGCGCCGAATTCCCAATCCTCGCTCGCCCATCGGGGCGACAGGCTGCGCGCAACGGCGGGCCAGCCCCTCGAACCGGCCGCAACCGCATCGTCCGCGCACGGCGACTCCCGCGCAGCCCGCTGAGCCCCGGCGCCGGGCTTTACCGCAGCGCTCCGCCGGCATTCCGTCCGCCGGCACCACCACCCTGACGACGCCACCATTCGCCGTAGTATCCTCGCCGTTCTCATCACGACGGAGCGGCGGCATGAAAGCAGGGTCCTGGATGCGTCTGTTCGGGCTGGCGCTCGCCGCCGCCTTGCTCGCCAGTTGCGGCGGCGGACAGGTCCGCCGCGTCTCCGAACCCGCCGCCCGCATCCAGCAACTGACCGTGCGCGCCAACGGCAGCTGGGCGGTCGAGGTGCGGATCGAGAACTTCAGCAGCATCCCGATGCGCTTCGACCGTTTCGACCTGCAGCTCAAGCTCGGCGAGGACATCGCCGGCCAGCTCCAGGCCCAGCCGGCGGTTTCGATCGGCCCGGAATCGGCCGACGTGGTCACCGTCAATCTGACCCCATCCGGCGCGGCCAAGATCGCCATCGCCGACGCCCTGTCCGGCGGCCGCAGCCTGGCCTACAGCCTCAAGGGCGACATCGCCGCCACCCCCGACGAAGCCAAGCAACGCATCTTCACCATCGAGCGCAGCAGCGCGCTGAGCCCGGCGCCGGGCTTGCCCGGGGTGATGCGTTAAAGCCGGGATTTGGGAGTGGGGATTCGGGATTGGCGAAGGCGTATAGCGCAGCCCCTTTCCGCATCGTCACTCCGACCGGCTCAGCTGTTGCGAATCCCGAATCCCCATTCCCGAATCCCGGACCATCATGAGCACCTATAAAGCCCCCCTCGCCGACATGCGTTTCGTCCTGTTCGACGTCCTCGGCGCCGAAGCGCAGTTCCAACGCCTGGGTTACACCGACGCCACCCGCGACGTGCTCGACGCCGTGCTCGAGGAAGGCGCGCGCTTCAACGAAACCGTGCTCGCTCCGCTCAACGCCATCGGCGACCAGATCGGCTGCAGCCACGACAAGGCCACCGGCGCGGTCACCACGCCGCCGGGCTTCAAGCAGGCCTATACCCAGTTCGTCGAAGGCGGCTGGTCCGGCCTCACCGCCGAAATCAAGTTCGGCGGCCAGGGCCTGCCGCACGCGGCCGGCGTGCCGCTCAAGGAAATGATCGACGCGGCCAACCTGGCCTGGGGCAATTTCCCCCTGCTCTCGCACGGCGCCACCGAAGCCTTGCTGCACCACGGCGAGGAATGGCAGCAGGAAGTCTTCCTCAAGCCGCTGGTCGAAGGCCGCTGGACCGGCACCATGTGCCTGACCGAGCCGCACTGCGGCACCGACCTGGGCCTGCTCAAGACCAAGGCCGAACCGCAGGCCGACGGCAGCTATTCGATCAGCGGCACCAAGATCTTCATCACCGCCGGCGAGCACGACCTCACCGACAACATCATCCACCTGGTGCTGGCGCGCCTGCCCGACGCACCTGCCGGCAGCAAGGGCATTTCCTTGTTCATCGTGCCGAAGATCAAGGTCGCGCGCGACGGCAGCATCGGCGAGGCCAACGCGGTGCGTTGCGGCAGCCTCGAACACAAGATGGGCATCCACGGTTCGGCCACCTGCGTGATGAATTTCGACGGCGCCCAGGGCTATCTGATCGGCCAGCCGCACAAGGGCCTGATGGCGATGTTCACCATGATGAATACCGCCCGCCTCGCTGTCGGCCTGCAAGGCCTGGGCCTGTCCGACCGCGCCCTGCAGAACGCGTTGCGCTACTCGCGCGACCGCCTGCAGATGCGTGCGCTGTCGGGCGCGAAGTTTCCGGAGCTGCCGGCCGACCCGATCATCGTCCACCCCGACGTGCGCCGCATGCTGCTGACCTGCAAGGCGCTGGTGGAAGGCGGCCGGGTGATGGGTTACGACGCCGCACTGCAGGTCGACATCGCCCATGCCAGCGGCGACGAGAAAGAACGCGCCGAAGCCGATGCGCTGATCGGCTTCATGACCCCGATCGTCAAGGCCTGCCTCACCGAGTGGGGCGTGGAATGCACCTACCACGCGCTGCAGTGCTTCGGCGGCCACGGCTATATCGCCGAGCACGGCATGGAACAGCTCGCCCGCGATGCCCGCATCACCACCTTGTACGAAGGCACCACCGGCATCCAGGCGCTCGACCTGCTCGGCCGCAAGGTCATGCAGTTGCAGGGCGCCGGCCTGCGCGTGATGCTCGAGAAGATCGAACGCTTCTGCGCCGACAACGAAGGCAATGCCGCCGTCGCCGAATTCATCGGCCCGCTGCGCGCCAAGGCCGGCGAATGGCAGCAGCTGACGATGGCCGTCGGCAAGCGCGCCGCCGCCAATCCCGACGAGGTCGGCGCGGCCGCCTACGACTACCTGATGTACTCGGGCTATGTCTCGCTGGCCTACTGGTGGGCGCGCAGCGTCGCCGCGAGCGAGGCCTCCTCGCAGTCGGCGCGCTTCAAGACCGGCAAGCGCGAAACCGCGCGCTTCTACTTCGCCCGCCTGTTGCCGCGCAGCCAGGCCCACGCGATCGCCATCGGCGCCAGCGTCGAGACCCTCACCGGCCTGGACGCGGAAGCGTTCGACGTCTGAGGCGTCGCCCCGACGATGCGGTTCCGCCGGCCAGCTCCGGCGGAACCGTAGTTTCTACGGCATTCGATCCAGACCAGGCCGCCCCTTCGGACCGGGCGCGCGCCCCTTCCCCATCGCAACTACCAAAATCGTCATCAAACGGGTATAAGCTGGATTCCCGATGGAGACCGATAGAGCGAAGATCCGCCTGGTCCGAACCGGAACCCACGCTGAAATGCTTCAGCGTGAGCCGGATGCCACCGGCGTCTCCGATCCTTACTCGCCTTGGGCCGGTCCCCGCGCGGTTCCGCGCAACGCTCTCGAACGACTCAACTCCGTGCGGCTGCTGTCGCTCGATGCGCATGGCCGCGTGCTCGACTGGATGAACTGGCAGGAAGCCAGTTGCCTGTACGTGCGCGGCGCGGTCGCCTGGACCTTGGGCGATCCCTGCCTGGAAGTGCACGGCGGCACCAACCGCCTGACCGGCGAACGCAGCGTGCTCGAACTGCATCCGATCGTGGCCGCGCGCGGCCACGCCCGCCCGAGCGCGCTCGACCCGACCCCGGCCCTGACCAACGCCGCGCTGTTCGCGCGCGACAGCCACCTGTGCATGTACTGCGGCCACGACTTCCATCGCCCGCACCTGACCCGCGACCACGTCGTGCCGGTGTCCAAGGGCGGTCGCGACATCTGGGAGAACGTGGTCGCGGCCTGCTTCCAGTGCAACTCGCGCAAGGGCAACCGCACCCCACAGCAGGCCAGCATGCCGCTGCTCGCGGTGCCGTACCGCCCGAGCTGGGTCGAGCATCTGATCCTGTCCAACCGCAACATCCTGGCCGACCAGATGACGTTCCTGAAAAACCAACTGCCGAAGAACGCCCGCCTGAATGCATGAAGGCGTGAAACTCGTCGCAGTATTGAGGCGACAACCCCGGCCCAGGTGCCGAATAAGGGTCATAAACGACGTATAGCGCGCGTTGACGACAATCCAGTCGTCCCGGACACTCGTCGCAATCGATTTCGTGGACACCTCACAGATGCCTTTGACCCTCGGTCTGACCGGCATGGACCCGGCGACGGAGTCCGCCTTGCAGACGGCCTTCAAGGTCGCCAATGCCCAACTCGGCGGTCACTGGACTCTGCTGCCCGAACAACAGGCACACTTCGTCGTCGTCGACATGGACAGCATGTACGGCCCGATGAGTTGGCTGCGCCTGCATGCGACCGGCAAGTCGGTGATCGCCCTGACCGCGGCCCAACGCACCCAGGCCGATTTCCTGTTGTCGCATCCCTTCACCAGCGATTCGATCTCCAAGCTGCTCGGTGAGATCGCCTTGCAGTCCGGCCAGGCCCTGCCGACGCCCGCTCCGGCACCCGCACCGGCGACGGTCGAGATCCCGAAACAGCCCCTGACCGACCCGACCGCGGCCCTGCCCGAGGTCGTCGTCGAACTGCTGCAGACCGACCGCGCCCAAGCCAACGCGGCGGCGGCCAAGGCGGCGGCGCAGCAAGCGGCACCCGCACCGGTCGCGGCGAACGCACCTGCGCCGGCGGAACCCGCTCAGGCGCCCACGCCGATTCCTGCCGTGGCTCCGGCGGCCGCACCGGCGCCAGTGACCGACGCAATCAGCATCGCCGCAAGCGCCATGCCTGCGACCCCGCTCGCCCCGACCGGCCCAACCATCACCGCTCGCGGCGACGGCTTGCTCGACTGGCTGGTGCCCGGCCGCCTGCGCGGCCTGTTGCGCGTGGTCCAGGGCAACGAGCGCCTGTTGATCGACGCCGATCAGCGCAAGTACCACGGCCCGGCCGCACTCAAGCCGCTGGCCGACTGGTTCGATCGCGGTTTCGCCGCCTCCGATTTCGAAGTCGTGCCGGCCGCGCAGTGGGAAGCCGCCGCGGCCGAACTCGGCGCCTCGATGCCGCTGACGCGCCTGGTCTGGTTCGGCAACCTGCTCGCCGGCCAGGGTCGCCTCGCCCCGGGCTACGACCCGCAGCGCCGCTACCGCATGACCAAGTGGCCGCAGACCGAGCGCGAATATCCCAAGCACTTCCGCATCGCCACGGTGATGATGAAGGCGCTCGCGACCGTGGCCGAGATCGCCGAAGCCAGCGGCGTCACCGAAGCCGAAGTCGCCGATTTCATCAACGCCAGCCTCGCCACCGGTTTCGCCGAGCCCGAGGGCGACCCGACTCCGGTCGAGCCGGCCAAGTCCAGCGGCGGCCTGTTCGGGCGTTTGCGCGGCCGCTGAGCCGCGCCTGCGGCAATCCGCCGCGACCATCCGGTTTTCCCCGGCGCGGCGCCTTGCCGCGCCTACTGTCTGAACATGAAACGGCCGGACTTCTTGCTCGCCTCACGCGGGGGCGGGACAATGGCCGACTAGCTGAAGACAGATGGTCGTAATGATCGATTCGCAGCGCTACCCGCGTCTTTCCCGTATTCAGGTCCCCGCCGACCTGCGCCGGTTCCCCGAAGAGGAGCTCCCGGCGATCGCCGAGGAACTGCGCGCCTACCTGATCGAACAAGTCGCGCTGGTGGGCGGCCATTTCGGCGCCGGGCTCGGCGTGATCGAGCTCACCGTGGCCTTGCACTGGCTGTACGAAACCCCGGTCGACCGACTGGTGTGGGACGTCGGCCACCAGTGCTACCCGCACAAGATCCTTACCGGCCGTCGCGACGAGATCCACACCGTCAAGCAGAAGGATGGCGTGGCGCCGTTTCCGAAGCGTGACGAATCCGACTACGACACCTTCGGCGTCGGCCACAGTTCGACCTCGATCTCGGCCGCGCTCGGCATGGCGCTCGCGCTGCAGCACGCCGGCGACGAGCGCAAGGTCGTGGCGGTGATCGGCGACGGCGCGATGACCGCCGGCATGGCCTTCGAGGCGCTGGCCCACGCCGGCGGCCTGGAAGATCCCGAGCCGAACATGCTGGTGATCCTCAACGACAACCAGATGTCGATCTCCGAGAACGTCGGCGGCGTCACCAAGATGCTCGGCCGCCTGACCAGCAGCCGCACCCTCAACGCGATCCGCGAAGGCGGCAAGAAGCTGCTCGGCGACAAGCGCAAGCCGGCCGCGAAGTTCGTGCGCCGCTGGGAAGAGCACTGGAAGGGCATGTTCGTGCCCTCGACCTTCTTCGAGGAAGTCGGCTTCCACTACACCGGCCCGATCGACGGCCACGACCTGCCCGCGCTGCTGCACGCGATGAAGACGCTCAAGGGCCTCAAGGGCCCGCAGCTGCTGCACATCATCACCACCAAGGGCAAGGGCTACGAACTCGCCGAGGACGACCAGATCGGCTATCACGCGGTCGGACCGTTCGACCCCGAGAAGGGCCTGATCAGCAAGCCCGGCGCGAAGAAGCCGAGCTATACCGATATTTTTAGCGAGTGGCTGTGCGACATGGCCGCCGCCGACGAACGCCTGCTCGGCATCACCCCGGCGATGCGCGAAGGCTCCGGCCTGGTGCGCTTCAGCAAGGAATACCCGAAGCGATACTTCGACGTCGCCATCGCCGAACAGCACGCGGTGACCCTGGCCGCCGGCATGGCCTGCGAAGGCGCCAAGCCGGTGGTGGCGATCTACTCCACCTTCCTGCAGCGCGGCTACGACCAACTCGTGCACGACGTCGCCATCCAGAACCTCGACGTGCTGTTCGCGATTGACCGCGGCGGCGTGGTCGGGCCGGACGGCGCGACCCACGCCGGCAACCTCGACCTGTCCTACCTGCGCTGCGTGCCGAACATGGTGGTGATGGCGCCGGCCGACGAAGACGAGTGCCGCAAGATGCTCAGCACCGGGCATCGTTACGAAGGCCCGGCGGCGGTGCGTTATCCGCGCGGCACCGGCCCCGGCGTGGCGATCCAGCCGAGCCTCGACACCTTGCCGATCGGCAAGGCCGACTTGCGCCGCAGCGGCTCGCGCGTCGCCCTGCTCGCGTTCGGCGCGATCGTGCCCGCGGCCGAACAGATCGGCGCCGAACTCGGCCTGACCGTGGTCAACATGCGCTTCGTCAAACCGCTCGACCGCGCCCTGATCCTGGAACTGGCCAAGACCCACGAAGGCTTCGTCACCCTCGAGGACAACGTCGTCGCCGGCGGCGCCGGCAGCGGCGTGGCCGAGTTGCTCGCGGCCGAGGGCATCGTCCTGCCGATCCTGCACCTGGGCCTGCCCGACGAATTCCAGCACCACGCCAGCCGCGAGCAACTGCTGGCCGAAGCGGGACTGGATGCGGCCTCGATCCGCGCCTCGATCCTGCGCCGCTGGCCGCAGGTGAGCGCGGCGCCGGTGCAGACGGCGATCGGGTGATCGGTCGGATGCAGGTCGCGTCGGGGCATCTCGCCACGCGCCTGCTGCTGGGGGGCTGCATCTTGGCGTGCAGCTCTTCGGCCATAGCCGCCGTTTCGGACTACGACCACCTGATTGCGCGCGTATCCCATTCCTGCGATGCGCCCTTCGAGCTTGAGATCACCCTGACCAATCCGGGCAAGTCCGAAGTCAGCCTGCTAAGAATGAGTCTGCCTTGGCATGAGGACCACCGTCACCTTCGTATCGAGGGATACGAAACGCCGAGAGGACGTCCCGCCATACCGTTGAAGGAGTTCGCCGCCATTGCGGACCGATATGGAGCGGTGCCCATTCCTGCCGGAAGATCGATTTCGGGGCGCCTGGACCTGCGGCGCAGTTTCATGCACGAAGACACGACGGAGCTCGGCAAAACACCGACATTTTTCAAGATCGATTTTCCGAAACCGAGGCGCTACCCAGGCACACCTCGCTTGAAAGATCGTGTTTACAACGTAGTCGTAAACGGACCTTCGTTCGAACTCTACGTTCCGAAGCAGGATTGGCCAGGCGCCCCGTGCCCCGTCTTTACCGTCGTGACGCCAGCTCCGACGAAGTAGCCGACAACTCGGCCCTACCCCATCCAAACCGGCATCAGCACCAGCGCGCTGAGCACGCTGGCGATGGCGATGCGGGTGCTCGCGCGCGGCGCGAGCGTCATCAACAAGGTCCAGGCCAGCGCCGACAGCATCAGCGCCGCGCACCAGAACACCGGCCCCTGCGACCAGCCCCAGCCGGCAACGAACAAGGCGAAGTCGAGCACCAGCAAACCCCAACCGAGCGCACGCAGCCAACGGCCGCGGCGCGGGTCGAACGCATGCGCGAACAACTGCCGGTGATGCTTCTCGAGTCCGAGACTGAGCAGACACCAGGCCGCGACACCGAGACTGAAACCCAACCACAGCATGCGACGCTCCTCAGTGATCGGCCAAGGCCGTGTCGTCGACCACGGCATCGCCACGCGCCGCGCGGCCGCGCCCAGGACGCACTGATGCCGGTTGGCGCGCCTTGGCGAACGAATGCTGCGCGAGCCAGGCGAAACCGGCGCACAAACCGAGCGCGGTCAGGTCGACGCCGGCCAGGGCCCAGTCGCCGCGCGCGATCGTCGCGAACACATGGCTTTGCGGCGACGTCGCCAGGTTGACCAGCGGAATCAGCCCGCAGGCGACGGCGTTGAGGGCGAAGAAGTGGCCCCAACCGCGGCTGCGCACCGCCGGGATCGCGGCGTACAGCGAAGCCAGGATCCAGACCGCGCAGAACACGCCGATCTCCCAGCTCGCGCGTTCCGCCGTCGTGGCCGGGATCAAGCGATTGGCGATCAACATCGCCGCGCTCGCCAGCGGCATGCCGCCGACCACGCCGAGATTCAGCGCCTGCACCAGCCCATAGCCCGACCAGGCGCCGGCTTCGGCGACCTTCTTCGCGCGCTTGGCGACCCAGACCTGCATGCCGCTGGCGATCATCACGCAACCGGCCAGGCCGAGCACGAAGTACAGCCACCGCAAGGCGCTGCCGCCCCACTGCGCCATGTGCAGGCCGCCGAGGAAGGTATAGGTCTTGTAGCCGGACTTGAACGCGCCCGACTCGTGCAGCAGCTTGCCGTCGTTGGCGTCGTAGAAGACCTGGTCGAAATTCCACGCCACCGCGCGGCTGTGGTCGCCGCCGAAGGAGATCGTCGCGCTGGTGTCGTCGGGATGGTGCACGCTGACCCAGGAGATCGGCTGGCCCAGGCGTTCGCGCGCGTCGGCGATCAACTTGTCGATCGGATAGATCGACTTGAGCGGCTGGTGCGTTTCCGGACGCTCGTAGCTGTCGCTGGCTTCGACGTAGAACTTCTCGACGTCGCCGTCGTAGGCCGCGAGCAGCCCGGCCGGCATGTAGTTGGCGACGAAGATCGCCACGCCGGTGTAGGCGATCATCAGATGGAACGGCAGACCGAGCACGCCGGTCAGGTTGTGGCCGTCGAGCCAGGCGCGCTGTCCGCCGCTGGCGGGGCGGAAGGTGAAGAAATCCTTGAAGATGCGCTTGTGGATCACGATGCCGGTCAGGATCGCGATCAGCATGAACATGCCGGCGATGCCGACGATGTACATGCCCCAGGTTTCCGAATGCAGGTTGTAGTGCAGGGTGAAGAAGAACTCGCCGCCGGCGGTTTCCGGTATCGCCTGGCCGGTGCTGGTGTCGATGTTGATCGCGTCGTGCGGGCCGGCGTCGTAATACACCGCCGATTGCAGCGCCGGGCTGCGCTCGCTCGGCAGGGTCACGTAATAGGCGTGCGGATGCGGCTTGGCGATGCGCTGCAGGCCTTCGATGGTCCGGCTCAGGTCGATGTTCGCGACCGGGGTCTTGCCATGCAGCGCCGGCTGCATCCAGTGGGTCAATTCTTTGTCGAAGCAGGCGATGGTGCCGCCGACGAAGATCACGAACAGCAGCCAGCCGATCACCAGGCCGGCCCAGGTATGCAGCCAGGCCATCGCCTGCGAGAAGGTGCTCTTCATGCGCGCGGGCTCACGGTCGGGCACCGAGTTCGGGAAACAACGCGGCGATGCCGTACAAGGCGATCGCCCACAAGGACGGCGCCCAGCACGCACGCCAGGGCGTGCGCGCGGCGAAGGCGTACATCGCGACGCCGCACCAGACGAAGAAACACAGCAGGCTCGCGGTGACCACGCGATCGTTGCGGCCCAACGGCAACACCAGGGTCAGGAAGGCGGTCGAGGCGTAGGCGACGGCATAGCCGATCACGAAGGCGGCGAACGCGCGCACCGCGACTTCGCCGCGATAGCGCCACGACAAGGACGGGCGTGGCTTGCGGGCGGGCACCGAAGTCGCAGGAGCGAGGGTCTGGGTCATACGCGGATCATGGCCTGGCCGGTCCAGGCGGCACTGCGGCCGGATGGATGGCGAAGCGAGCTCGGAGCCTGCTCGTAATGGGGGTAAGCCATCAGTCTAATTGGCAATAGTTCTCATTTGCAAACCGCTCGAATCGCGCCGCATCCTGCCGGGCGCTCCACCCCGCCGAGCTGGCAAGTCGTGACCAAGTCATGGCCGCGTCGTAGCCGGGCGGTCGCCCGACCGAGCTTGCGAACCGGCGCACTCGCGCACCGGTGCACAGTCCGTACAAGTCCAATACAACTCTGACCCACAGTCCGACCCCGGGACCGGCTACGATCCCGGCTTCCGCTGAGTCCCATCCCCCGCTCAGGAGCGTCACGGATGCGTCGTGCCCTTTATGCCGTACTGCTGTTGGCCTCCACCGCCCTCGCCCAGCCCGCTGCCCACGCCCAGCAGGCCGCGCCGCCGGTCGGCGACATCCGCGATCTCGACACCCTGGTCGTCACCGGCGAGCAGCCCGGGCCGGGCATGTGGAAGGTCGTGCGCGGCGGCCACGTGCTGTGGATCCTCGGCACCCTGAGCCCGCTACCGAAGGACATGACCTGGCTGTCACGCGATGTCGAAGCGGCGATCGCCGAGTCGGAGGAAGTGATCGCCCCGCCCTCGGTCAACTTCGGTACCGAGCTCGGCATGCTGCGCACGATGATGCTGATCCCGACCGCGCTCAAGGCGCGCAAGAATCCCGACGGCAAGACCTTGCAGGAAATCGTCCCGGCCGACCTCTATGCGCGCTGGCTGACGCTCAAGGCGCGCTACATCGGCCGCGACGGCGGCGTCGAGAAATGGCGGCCGATCTTCGCCGCGCAGGAACTCTACGAAGCGGCGATCCGCCAGTCCGGGATGACGCTCAAGGGCGTGGTCCAGCCGGTGGTCGAGAAGACCGCGAAGCAACATGGCGTGCCGATCGTCGAGGCCCGGGTCACGGTCAAGATCGAAGACCCGAAGGCCGCGCTCAAGGAGTTCTCGGCCAGCGCGCTCGACGACCGCGAGTGCTTCGCCAAGACCTTGTCGCGCATCGAAGGCGACCTGGAGTCGATGCGCGCACGCGGCAATGCCTGGGCGGTCGGCGATATCGCCAGCCTACGCACCCTGCCGCAGGGCGATCAATACCGTACCTGCCTGGAAGCCCTGGCCGCCACCGGCGTCGCCAAGCGCCTGGGTTTCGGCGATCTGCGCGAACGCGTCACCGCGACCTGGCTCGAACGCGCGCAAGACTCGCTGGCGAAGAACCGCAGCACCTTCGCGACCTTGCCGGTGTCGGACCTGCTCGAACGCGGCGGCCTGCTCGACCGTCTGCGCGAACAGGGCTATACCGTCGAAGATCCCTGAGCGGCAGTAATCGAACCCTCGCGCCGCTGCGCGATCAATCGCGCAGGCGGCGCACCCGGCCGCGATGACCGTCGACTTCGATGCGCTCGCCTTCGCTCAGCTCGCCGAGAATGCCGGGCAGGTTCGCCACCGCCGGAATGCCGAACTCGCGCGCGACGATGGCGCCGTGGGACAGATAGCCGCCGGTCTCCATCACCAGCGCGCCGGCCTTGAGGAACAGCGGCGTCCAGGCCGGGTCGGTACTGGGCGCGATCAGCACATCGCCGGTTTCGAGCGCACCCGCCTCGCGCGGGTCGCGGACGATGCGCGCCCGCCCGCTGGCGCGACCGGCGCCGATCGGGGTGCCGGACCAGGCCCCGTCCTCCGCCTGGTGCACCGCGCTCGCAGTGCTCTGCGCCGCAATCGCCGCGAGTTCGCCGTGTTCGACCACCACCTCGGGTTCGGCCGTCGCTGCCCAGCGCAGGCGCGTCGCACGACGTTCGTCGGCGCGGGCCTTGGCATGACGCAGGCCGAGCCGGCCTTCGGCTACGGCGCACAGCTCCTCGGCGGTCAGATCGAAGACTTCGTCGGCCTGTCCGAAACCACCGTCGCCGGACAGGCGTTCGCCCAGCTTCATGGCGAGGCGGCGTATCGCCTCGAAGTAAGCCATCAAGGCGCTGCGCGCGGCCTCGCGCTGGTTGCAATCGACGATGGCGCTGCGCAACAGGTGGCGGATCAACGGCCGCAGCCAGGCCGGCGCGCACGCGCTCAGACGCTGCCAGGCCTGCGCCGAAATCTCGCGCTGGCGCTGTCGCAAGGCCTGGGCATCGCGTCCGACCAGGGACGCCACCATGTCGAGCAGATAATCCGGTTGCTCGCGCCAACGCGGCTGGCGCAGATAACTCTCGGCCACCGCGCGGTGGCCGTAGCGTTCGAGAAATCCGGCGAATTCGCGGCGGAATGCGCTGTTCTCCGGCAACTGCACCGACCACTGCCCACTGTCGCGCCCAGTGCCGCGCAGCCACGCCAATGCGGCTTCGTCCCCGGCCGCGACCTGCGCCAACGCGATCAGGTCGTAGCCTTGTTGCGCGGTCACGCTCGCCTCGCCGCCGGCCATCAACGCCGCCGTCAGCGCCTGCCCTTCGCCGGGACAACGTTTGTCGACCAGGTCGACGAGAGTGGTCAAGGTGCCGCCCGCCGAACCTTGCAGGAAGAACAATTCGTCCGCGGCGCGCACCTGCGCGACCTGTTGGCGCAATAGCGCGGCGAGCCCGCGATTGCCCTGCGTCAGTTCCTGTTCGCGCCAGGCCCGAGCCTGTTCGCGCGCACGGGCCAGGTCCGCCGCCGCGTCGCGGCGTTTCTTCAGCGAGCGCCGCATGAAGCGCAACAAACGTCCGCCGCGTTGCGCGCGTGCGCGCCAGGTCGGCGCCGGCACCGCGATCGTCCCCTGGCTGCCGCCGAGCAAGGCATTGATCGCCGCCGGCGCGATGCCGTAAGCGTCATGGCCCTCCCATTGGATCAACGACGCCTCCAGATAGACCCGGCCGTGATGCAGGCTGGCGTGCGCGACGCCGGGCAATACCCGATAACCGCCGAGTTCGTAACCGAGCGTCAGCATGCGGTCGGCGGCGATCGCATACAGCGACCAGTCCATCGCCGACAGCGGCTCGGGCAGGATTTCCTTGGTGTTGGCGCGCGTCCACAGGCTCGGCTGCTGCGACAGCGCCGGATAGGTATGGCGCGCGCTCGCCGTGACCGGCCGCGCCTGCACGATCCAGAAACGTTCGCCGTCCCAGACCCACTCGACGTCGAAGCGCGGCCGGGCGAAATCCAGCGCCGCCGCGGCGTCGCGCGCCAGAGCGGCGATTTCCAAGGCGCCCGCCGCGGTCAGCACCGCGCGCTGCGCCAACTCGCGCGGCGTATCGGCCAGTTCCGTGCCGCCGTCGGCGCGTTCGCGCGACTGTCGGCGCTTGGCGCCGATGCGTTGCTCGATCAGCTCCAGGCCGTCGTCGATGCGCCGCACTTGCAGACGGTATTCGTCGACGTCGGCATGGCCGCCGACCAGGGCTTCGCCGAGCCCCCAATGCGCATTGATCAGCACGCGGTCGTCGCAGCCGGACAGCGGGTCGCAGGTGAAGACCACGCCGGAAGCGACCGCAGGCAACAACGGCATGATCACCACCGCCATCGCGGTGTCGTCGGCCGCGAAGCCGAAGCGTTCGCGATAAGCCACGGCCGCGGGTTCGCGCGCCGAATCCCACACCGAGACGATCGCGGCCGCCAGCGCCTGCGCGCCGCGGACGTTGAGACAGGAGCGATGCAGGCCGGCGAACGAAGCGCGCGCCGAGTCCTCCTGCGGTGCCGACGAACGCACGGCAAGCGGGCGTTCGCTCCAACCGCGGGTGTGTAATTCATCGAGGATGCGTGCCAACAGCTCCGGCGGCACCGAGCCGTCGGCGGCCCGTTCGCGGCTGGCCGCGGCAGCGATCACCAGGCCGTCCGGCACCGGCAATCCCAACGTCGCCATCCGGCCGAGTTGCCAGCCTTTGCCGCCGGCCTGTGCAGGCCCGGCCTCGGCCGCGGCCGGCCAGTCCAGCAACGCGGCGCTCATCGCGACTTCCGCGCGCCGACCGGACGGCTCGCACCATGCACGAAGACATCGACGATCGCGGCGAATTCGTTGTCCAGATCGCCGTCCGCGCTCGCCAGCCAGCGCATCAGCGCGGCGAGATGCAGATGCTGCAACAAGCTCGCCAGGTGCGCCGGCGACAGGTCGTCGCGCAGTTCGCCGCTGCCCTGCCCGGCGGCGATCCAGACCGCGAACAAACGCTCCATGCCGCTGCGTTCGCCCTCGTCGTCGCGCGCACGCGCCGCGGCGTCGACCTGCCGGAAACGGAAGCGCAGGTAATGCGGCAGATACGCGCGCCGCCCCTGGTACCAGTGCGCCGAGGCCTCCAGCCAACGCGACAGGCGCGAAACGAAACCGGCGCGCTCGCCGAGGCTGTCGCTCGGCCCCTCCATGGCGCCCATGGCCGCCGCCAGCTCGCCATGGAACTGGTGCGCCAGCAGCGCTTCCTTGACCGGAAAGTGGTTGTAGAGCGTGCCCTTGGCGACGTCGGCGGCCTCGGCGATCTGCTCCATCGTCACCGCCTCGAAGCCGCGCGCCTCGAACAGCCCGAACGCGGTCGCGGCGAGATGGTCGAGGGTCTGGTTGCGCTTGCGCTCGCGCCGGCCGGGCTCCGCTGCAGGTTCGCGCACGGATTCGGGCTGCAGTCTGGGAACGGGCATGGCCTTGACCTTGGTGAACTAAGACCAATTTTATACATCGTTCAAATTTAACCGCAAGACCAGGCCAGGCCAGCCCCAGCCCAGCCCTGGCCGCGGCGCCGGGACGACAGGCCCGATAGCGGCCGGACGCCCGGCTCAGGGACGCGAGCGCACGTCGTCCAGCACCGGCACCAGGGCCAAGGTCATCAGCAGGGCGGCAAGCGGGATCGTGGCGCTGAAACCGATCCGACCGAACCCGACCGCCCCGGTCACGCCGCCGACGAAGAACGCGGCGACCAGAATGGCCAGAGTCCTGAGCTTGCGGCGATTCGCCGCCACCCGCGGGACGCTTTCGCTGTCGGGGGTGCGGTTCCAGTACGCGAGCTTGCCGAGCTCGATGCCGAGGTCGGTGATCATGCCGGTGACGTGGGTCGTGCGGATTTCGGCGCGCGACAGTTTGGTGATCATCGCGTTCTGCAGGCCCATGATGAAACACAGCACCATCACCGTGACCGACACGAACAACAGTTGCCGCCCCTGCAGGCTGCCGCCCAGCAGGCCGAACCCGAGCAGCAGGCCGGCCTCGATCAACAACGGCAAGGCGAACTCGCTGTGCAGACGCCGCCGCCGCCCCCAGTTGATCAGGATCGCCGAACACGCGGCGCCGGCGAGGAAAGACAACAAGGCGCCAAGACCGTCGAGCACCAGCCCCAGGTTGCCGAGCGCGAGGTCGTCGGCCATCGCCGACAAAATGCCGGACATGTGCGAGGTGTATTGCTTCACCGCAAGAAAACCGCCGGCGTTGACCGCGCCGGCGACGAAGGCCAGGTAATACGCAAGGTGGCGGTCGGCGCCCGGGCGGCGCTCCCTACCGGTCAGGTTACGGAGATAAGCGACAGGCATTGAGCCCTCTGCACAACCGCGCCGACGAATCGCGACGGCCTGCATTATCGCTCGCACGCATCTGTCCGGCTCGGCCAGGGCCAAGCCGCCCCGCCATCGGCCGTTCCGCGGCGGATACACCAAGCAAAGACGGTATCGTCCTGTGCCAGGCGAGATGCCGGGTTCGATCAACGCGTCAACGGCAGCTCGCTTTACCCGTACCCATGGCCGGTGGGGTAATCGGGCCGCGGCTTCGCGCCGTAGCTGCGCCAAAGCGCGATATGCCCGCTGCGAACGTGCACGGCCGAAGCGCGGACAGACTAGCGTCGGCCTCGCCGGTCGGTTCGATGATGATTCTGGAGGGGCTTGGCCCTCGAACGCCGATGAATATCGGCATCGTCCATGCGTCGCAAATGCAGGATAAGGCAGGACAGGACGGCGTGTGCGAGGCGAACGGCCCTTCGAATCTAGTGGTCGGGACGGCCGGATTTGAACCGACGACCCTCTGCCCCCCAGGCAGATGCGCTACCAGGCTGCGCTACGCCCCGACGTGTTGCTAGATCCGTTCTTGCAAGTCAGCTCTCGCAAAGAGCTCCGCTCTCGCGAACGGGCGGCAAGTATAGCCGTTGCCGCCAGGAATGGGGAATCGGGAGTGGAGAATCGGCGCAACGCGGGTACTGCGCCGGATTCCCCACTGCCGATGCCCGAATCCCGGCCGGCGCTTCAGCGGCGCAGCAGTTGCAGGACTTCTTCGAGCTCCATGCGCACCTGCTTGACGATCTGCGAGCTCAGCGCCGATTCGTCCTTCGCCGAGTCGCCCTCCAGGCGCAGGCGCGCGCCGCCGATCGTATAGCCCTGCTCGTACAGCAGGCCGCGGATCTGGCGCACCATCAGCACCTCGTGGCGCTGGTAGTAGCGGCGGTTGCCGCGGCGCTTGACCGGATTGAGCGTGGGAAACTCGGTCTCCCAGTAACGCAGCACGTGCGGCTTGACGTCGCACAGCTCGCTGACCTCACCGATGGTGAAGTAGCGCTTCGCCGGGATCGGCGGAAGTTCTCGGTTACTGCCCGGGTCAAGCATGCTCGCCTCCGCTGTACGCTTCGACGCGTTCCTTCAGTTTCTGGCCCGGACGGAAGGTCACCACCGTACGCGCCGAAATCGGGATCTCCTCGCCGGTCTTCGGGTTGCGACCGGGCCGCTGGTTCTTGCGGCGCAGATCGAAATTGCCGAACCCCGACAGCTTGACCTGCCGTCCCTGCTCCAGAGCCTCGCGCAACGCATCGAAGAATGCGTCGACGAACTCCTTGGCCTCGCGCTTGTTCAGCCCGACTTCGTCGAACAACCGCTCCGCCATTTCCGCTTTCGTTAGTGCCATTTTGTCCTCTGCGCGACGCCCGGGCTGGGACCGGGGCCGCAATCGCCACACGCCTCGCGAGTACTCACGTGCGCAACCGGGCGCCGTGTTCGCGTTCCACCGCTGCCGTCACTTCGGCCACGACCGCGTCCACATCCCGATCGGTCAGGGTGCGCGATTCATCCTGCAGAATCAAGCCCATAGCGAGACTCTTGAATCCGGTTTCCACGCCCTTGCCCTGGTAGCGGTCGAACAGGACCAGCTCGCGCAGGCTGGGGCCGGCGGCCGCCTGAACGGTGGCCTGGATGGCCGACCACGCCACCGATTCGGCGACGATGAAGGCCCGATCGCGGCGCACCGAGGGGTACTTGGACAAGGCCGCGGCCCTGGGGATGGCGCGCTCGACCAGCGGCGCCAGGTCCAGTTCGAACGCGACCACGTCCTGGTCGAGGTCCAGTGCTTTGAGCAGGCGCGGATGCAGTTGACCGATCCAGCCCAGCCGGCGCTCGGCGCCGCCGTCGACCCGGTAGACATCGGCCGAGCGGCCCGGGTGGGCCCAGGCCTGTTGCGACGGACGGTAGTCCAGGCGCGCACCGGCGGCGGCGGCCAGGCTGTCCAGGTCGCCGCGCAGGTCGTGGAAACCGACCGGGCGCGCAGCCGCGCCCCACTGCTCGGACTGGACGTCGCCGCAGACCGCCGCGGCGATGCGCTGGGTTTCCAGCGGCGAAGCGGCCGGGTTGGCGCGGAACACGTTGCCGAGCTCGAACAGGCGCACGCGCGCCTGCTGGCGCGAGGCGTTGCGGGCCAGGGCCGCGACCAGCCCCGGCAGCAGCAGGGTGCGCATCACGCCGAGTTCGGCGCTGAGCGGGTTGGCCAGCGGCACCGCGCCCTCGCCGGCCTGCCACAGCGCCAGCCAGGCGGCGTCGACGAAGGCGTAATTGACCGCCTCCAGATAATCGCGCGCAGCCAACTGGCGGCGCACGGTCGCGGCGTCGACGCGGGTCTCGCTCGGGGCGACCAGGCGCGCGGAACCGGCCGGCAAGGTGGTCGGGATCCGGTCGTAACCGTGGATGCGGGCGATTTCCTCGATCAGGTCTTCCTCGATCGCGATATCGAAGCGTCGGCTCGGCGGTGTCACCCGCCAGCCGTCGTCGCTGGCTTCGACGGCCAGGCCGAGCGCATGCAGGATGCGCTCGACTTCGCTGTCGGCCACGGCCAGGCCCAGCACGCGCGCCAGGCGCGCGCGTCGCAGCCTGACCGGTTGCGGATGCGGCAAATGCTCCGGCAGCGCCGACTCGCTCAGCGGCCCCGGGGTGCCGCCGGCGATGTCGAGGATCAGACGGGTCGCGTATTCGATGGCGATGCGCGGCAGCTCGGGATCGACGCCGCGCTCGAAACGGTGGCCGGCATCGGTGTGCAGGCCGAGCTTGCGGCCGCGGCCGATGATCGCGGCGGGTGCGAAATGCGCCGCTTCCAGGAACACGTTGCGGGTCGCATCGGTGACCCGGCTGTCGAAGCCGCCCATGATGCCGCCGAGGGCGATCACGCGCTGCGCGTCGCCGCTGCCGTCGGTGATCGCCAGGAACGACTCGTCGAGGCTCACGGTCTGGCCGTTGAGCAACTGGGTGGTCTCGCCGGCGCGGGCATGGCGCACGCCGATCGGCCCGTGCAGGGTGTCGCGGTCGAAGGCGTGCATGGGCTGGCCGATTTCGAGCATCACGTACTGGGTGACGTCGACCAACAGCGAGACCGGACGCACGCCGCTGCGGCGCAGGCGCTCGGCCATCCACACCGGGGTCGGCGTGGTCGCATCGAGTCCTTCGATCACGCGGCCGCAATAGCGCGGCACGTCGGCGCCGGCGTCGAGCTCGACCTGCAGGCTCGCAGCGATGGCGGCCTCGATCGGCGCGATCTGCAACGGGCTCACCGCACTGCTGGTGGCGGCGGCGACGTCGTAGGCGATGCCGCGCACGCTGAAGCAATCAGCGCGGTTCGGGGTCAGCTTGATCTCGATGCTGGCATCGGGCAGCGCGAGGTAGTGCGCCAGCGGCGTGCCGACCGGGGCGTCGGACGGCAGTTCGAGCAGGCCCGAAGCATCCGGGTCGACACCGAGCTCCTTGGCCGAGCACAACATGCCGAACGACTCGACGCCGCGCAGCTTGGCCGCCTTGATCGCCAGGCCGCCGGGCAGCGAGGCGCCGACCGTGGCCAAGGGCGCGATCAGGCCCGCGCGCGCATTGGGCGCGCCGCAGACGATCTGCACGGTGCCGTGACCGGTATCGACCTGGCAGACCTGCAGGCGGTCGGCTTCGGGATGCTTCTCGGCGCTGACGATGCGGGCGACGACCACGCCGTCCAGCGATTCGCCCAGGGCGACGACTTCTTCGACTTCGAGGCCGATCGCGGTCAACGTCGCAGCGAGCTGCTCACGCGTGGCGGTGGTCGGCACATGCTGGCGCAGCCAGTTTTCGGAGAATTTCATGGGAGGCCGGGAATCGGGAATAGGGAATGGGGAATCGGACGGCGCTACGCGGGTCGGGATGGGAGCGCGGGAATCGGAGCTCTCGCTTTTACGATTCCCTATTCCCCATTCCCGATTCCCGCCTCAAGCAAACTGCTTGAGAAACCGCACATCGTTCTCGAAGAAACTGCGCAGGTCGTCGACGCCGTAGCGCAGCATGGTCAGGCGCTCCACGCCCATGCCGAAGGCATAGCCGGTGTAGCGCTCCGGGTCGATGCCGACATTGCGCAGCACGTTCGGATGGACCATGCCGCAGCCGAGCACTTCCAGCCAGCGGGTGCTGCCGTCGGGCTGCTGCCAGGCGATGTCGACTTCGGCCGAGGGCTCGGTGAAGGGGAAATAGCTCGGGCGGAAGCGCATCTCGAAATCGCGCTCGAAGAACGCGCGCACGAATTCGGCCAGGGTGCCCTTGAGGTCGGCGAAGCTGGAGTGCTCGTCGATCAGCAGGCCTTCGCACTGGTGGAACATCGGCGTGTGGGTCTGGTCGCTGTCGCTGCGATACACCTTGCCGAGCGCGATCATGCGCAGCGGCGGTTTGTTCTGCAGCATGTAGCGCACCTGCATGCCCGAGGTATGGGTGCGCAACAGGCGCGCGACGCCGGCTTCGTCGGGTGCAAAATAGAAGGTGTCGTGCATCGCCCGCGCGGGATGGTGCGGCGGGAAATTCAGCGCCTCGAAGTTGTGCCAGTCGTCCTCGATCTCGGGGCCATCGGCGAGCTCGAAGCCTAGGCGGCCGAAGATGTCGGCCATGCGCTCCATGGTGCGACTGACCGGATGCAGGCCGCCGCGCGCGGCGTCGACGCCGGGCAGGGTCACATCGATGGTTTCCGACGCCAGCCGCGCATCCAGCGCGGCATCGTCGAGCGCGATCTTGCGCTCGCCCAATGCGGCGGTCAGCGCGTCGCGCGCCTTGTTGATCGCCTCGCCGGCAGCCTTGCGTTCTTCGGCCGGCAGGGTGCCGAGCTGCTTGAGCTGGGCGGTGACGCTGCCGGACTTGCCGAGCAGCGAAACGCGCAGCGCTTCGATCGCATCGGAAGACGCCGCCGCGGCGATCTCGTCCAGCGCCTGTCGGGTCAGTGCTTCGATTCCACTCATCGCCTTTCCAATCTCTTAGCGCCCGGCGCGGATGTCGACGGGCATCGTCCTCGGACCGTCGCTGCGGCGAACAACCGGACCCCGCTGGCGGTGGCGCTGTCGGGAACCGAAGCGCGGCGACCGCAAGAACGGATGGATTCGGCTTTGGCCGAGCGACGAGCGGTACTGCAGCCTGCCGTTGCCGCGAACAAACCGCGGCAGCGGCCGGATCGAACGACCCCGCCGGAAACCCGCCGCGGAATCCGACGATGGATCCGAAAGCAGGGCCTGGGAACGGGGCCCAGAAACGACAATGGGGAAGGACTTGCGCCCTTCCCCATGCCTTAACCTTGTGCCCACGCCGCGAACCTCGTGCATCGGCACTCGGCTCGGACGGGGAATGAAGCAGGTTACGCCGCGAGCGCGCTCTTCGCCTTTTCGGCCAGCGCCGCAAAACCCTTCGCGTCGTGCACGGCGATGTCCGCCAGCACCTTACGGTCGAGGGTGATGCCGGCCTTCAGCATGCCGTTGATGAAACGGCTGTAGCTCAAGCCGTTGATGCGGGCCGCCGCATTGATGCGGGTGATCCACAGCGAACGGAAATTGCGCTTCTTCTGCTTACGACCGATGTAGGCGTACTGCAGAGCCTTCGTGACCGCCTGCTTGGCGACGCGGAAGACCTTGCGGCGGGCGTTGTAGTAGCCCTTGGCCTGCTTCAGGATTTTCTTGTGACGGGCTCGTGCCGTTACACCACGCTTAACTCGTGCCATTTTCTATTCTCCTCACAAATACGGAAGCATGCGGTCCAGACGGCCAGCGTCCTCGGCACGAACATGGTTCGTCTGCCGCAGGTTGCGCTTACGCTTGGTCGCTTTCTTGGTGAGGATGTGGCTCTTGTTGGCGTGGCCGCACTTGTACTTGCCGGAAGCGGTCTTCCGGAAGCGCTTGGCTGCCGCCCGATTGGTCTTGATCTTGGGCATTGCGATGTCCTTTCGGAGGTTTATGTCACTGGCCTGGGCGGTGGCACCGATGCGCGCAATGCGCTGGCCACTCTTTCCGTCCTGCCCTTGCCGGCTTGTAAGTCGTTGATCTGAAACGAATCTACGACAGGTCCGTGATGCTGCATACAACAACCCCGGCGAACCGGGCCGCATAGTATGCGCGAGGCCGGAAGCTTACGCAAATCAGCGGCTTACGAGGCTCGGTTCGCGGCCGGGCCGGCAGGCCGGCGAGGCCTGCCCACAGGGCCGGGACGGGGCCCGGCCAGGGCCGAATGCGCGAAATCTCCGCGCCGGCCCGCGGCCCGAGCGGCGACCTGGACGGTCGCGCGGCGCTCGCCGCAGCCACTGCACGGGGGCGATCGACACGGTTCGCAGCGCCGGTTCGCGGCGCTACGAAGAAGGGCCGCTTTCGCGGCCCTGTGCAGGCTTACTGCTTTTTCTTCGGCGCGATCATCATGACCATCTGCCGCCCTTCCAGTCGCGGACGCGACTCGACGACGATGTCCTCGCCCAGGTCGGCCTCGATCCGGGCCGCCATCTCGCGGCCGAGTTCCTGGTGGCTCATCTCGCGGCCACGGAAACGGATGTTGACCTTGACCTTGTCGCCCTCTTCCAGAAAACGGCGCATGTTGCGCAGCTTGATCTGGTAGTCGCCTTCGTCGGTCACCGGACGGAACTTGAGTTCCTTGATTTCGACCTGCTTCTGCTTCTTTTTGGCCGCATTGGCCTTCTTCTGCAGTTCGAACTTGTACTTGCCGAAGTCCATGATGCGGCACACCGGCGGATCGGCATTCGGCTGAATCTCGACAAGATCCAGCGCCTCGTCCTCGGCCATGCGCAAGGCTTCGTCGCGCGTAAGCACGCCGATCATTTCGCCATCGCTGCCGATCACGCGTACGCGCGGTACGCGGATCTCGTTGTTCTTACGATTCGGCTTCTCGGGGGTACTGATTGTTGCAATCTCCAAAGTGGATACGCTGTTTGCGCATCGGGCCGTCCCGGGCTCGGACCGGGACGGGATCTGTACGAGCTGCGCGCGGTTAGCCGACGTTCTCGCCGTTCAAACGCGAAGCGAACTCGGCGACGGTCATCGTCCCCAGGTCCTCCCCACCCCGCGTACGCACCGCAATCATGCCATTGTCCTTCTCGCGGTCGCCGGCCACAAGCAGGTACGGCACGCGCTGCAGCGTGTGCTCGCGAATCTTATAGCCGATCTTTTCGTTCCGCAAATCCGACTGGACCCGGAACCCTTGATTTGCAAGGAGTTTCCGGACTTCGTCCACATAATCGGCCTGGGCGTCGGTGATGTTCATCACGGTGGCCTGAACCGGGGCCAGCCAGGCCGGGAACTGGCCGGCGTGGTGCTCGATCAGGATGCCGATGAAACGCTCCATCGAGCCCACGATGGCCCGGTGCAGCATGACCGGGGTGCGGCGCTGGCTGTTCTCGTCGACGTATTCCGCACCCAGCCGGCCCGGCATCATGAAGTCGACCTGCATCGTGCCCAGCTGCCAGGTCCGGCCGATCGCGTCCTTGAGGTGGTACTCGATCTTGGGGCCGTAGAAGGCGCCCTCGCCCGGCAATTCCTGCCACTCGACCCCGCAGGCGCCCAGGGCGCTGCGCAGGGCCGCCTCGGCCTTGTCCCAGGTGGCATCGTCGCCGAGGCGCGAATCGGGGCGCAGGGCGATCTTGATCTGGATGTCCTCGAAGCCGAAATCGCCGTAGACCGCCAGGGCCTGGCGGTGGAACGCGGTGACCTCGGACTCGATCTGGTCTTCCAGGCAGAACACGTGGCCGTCGTCCTGGGTGAAGCCGCGCACGCGCAGGATGCCGTGCAGCGCGCCGGAGGGCTCGTTGCGGTGGCAGGAGCCGAACTCGCCGTAGCGGATCGGCAGGTCGCGGTAGCTGTGCAGGCCCTGGTTGAACACCTGGACGTGGCCCGGGCAGTTCATCGGCTTGACCGCGTAGGTGCGCTTCTCCGACTCGGTGAAGAACATGTTCTCCTTGTAGTTGTCCCAGTGGCCGGACTTCTGCCACAGCGACACGTCCAGGATCTGCGGGCAACGCACTTCGCCGTAGCCGCTGTCGCGGTAGACGCGGCGCATGTACTGCTCGACGACCTGCCAGATCGACCAGCCCTTCGGGTGCCAGAACACCAGGCCCGGCGCCTCTTCCTGCAGGTGGAACAGGTCCTGCTGCTTGCCGATGCGGCGATGGTCGCGCTTCTCGGCTTCCTCGATGCGCTGGATGTACGCCGCCAGTTGCTTCTTGTCGGCCCAGGCGGTGCCGTAGACGCGCTGCAGCTGCTCGTTCTTGGAATCGCCGCGCCAGTACGCGCCGGAAATGCGGGTGAGCTTGAAGGCCTTGAGGAAACGCGTGTTCGGCACGTGCGGGCCGCGGCACATGTCGACGTATTCCTCGTGGTAGTACAGGCCCATCGCCTGCTCGTCGGGCATGTCCTCGACCAGGCGCAGCTTGTAGTCCTCGCCGCGCGACTGGAACACCGAGATGACCTCCTCGCGCGGCGTGACCTTTTTGATCACGTCGTAGTCTTTGTCGATCAGCTGAACCATGCGCTGCTCGATCGCGGCCAGGTCCTCGGGCGTGAACGGACGCTCGTACCAGATGTCGTAGTAGAAGCCTTCGTCGATGACCGGGCCGATCACCATCTTGGCGGTCGGGTACAGCTGCTTGACCGCGTGGCCGACCAGATGGGCGCAGGAGTGGCGGATGATCTCAACGCCTTCCGGGTCCTTCGGGGTGATGATGCGCAGCTTGGCGTCGTGGTCGATGCGGTCGCTGGCGTCGACCAGCTTGCCGTCGACCTCGCCGGCCACGGTGGCCTTGGCCAGACCGGCACCGATCGAGGCGGCGACGTCCATGACGGACACGGGATGTTCGAATTCGCGGCGGCTGCCGTCGGGGAGCGTAATGGCGATCATGGCGGGGTCTTCGTAGGCTCGGACGTTGGGTGAGTAGCCGCCCCGGCCGGCAGCGCCCCTTGCAAGGGCGAATCTGCGGCGGCGGCAGCGACCCGGAATCGGGAGTCGGTGCGAAACAAACAGCGGGGAGTGGCGAAACCGGTCGGATCGCCCGACGGGCAAACCCGTATCGGGCAGCGCCGGCGAAAGCGCCGGTGGAGACGCCGACAAGCCGGCGGCAAGAAAAAAGCGCCACGAAGGCGCCTGCATCTGCGGGGCCTCGGGCGATTCAGCGATGGGCGCGGGTAGTGTCCATGTCGCACGCTAGGCCGGCGGTTCGCGCGGGCCACCTGGATTCGGGACGCGGCCGGATGCCGCGTCGCAGGCGCTAATACTTGGGGACGCAGTGGGGTCTAGTCAACCGCGGAGGGAAGGAGTTCCCTGAGCAGACGGCCTTGACGGCCGCATTCTCCCTGCCTGGGCCGGGGCTGCACATGGTCGAGCCGCCCCCCCGGTCCGTCCCGGATGAAGACGCCACCGCACGCATGACGCAGGTGCGGCTCGGCTTGCGCAAAGTCAGTCACCTCAGATCGAACGGGCCCCGGTCAACGCCCTGCCGTCATTTGCCGCACCCGCAAGCCGTCGATTTATTTTGAACCAGTTCGCATTTAATCCATAGAATAAACAGGCATCGCGTCGACTCAACAAAGCACATATTTCGCGCTTTCGACCGAAGCCTCGCAAAGCAGTCTGTCGACGCGATCCGCGTCTGAGTTCGCAACAGGGGGTTGCATGAGGAAGTTGATGGCCGGGGCGATCGCCCTGGGCTGCGCGCTGGTGGCGTCGGCAGCCTATTGGCAAACCGATTCGGCAGCGCAGGCTAGCGCTGATGCGAAGATGGCTGACGTGACGATGGCTCGCGCCGAACCGAGCGCGACGGATGCACGCCCTTGGCGCTCGCGGCCGAGCGAGTCGAAAACCACTTACCTGCAATCGGCCGACGCAGCGGGCACACCGGCCGCTGGCGAGTTCTCGTTCTTGCCGCCGATCGAGTACGTGATTGCCAGCGCCCGGTCCGACGACAAGATCTACCCGCTCGCGGTCGCCGTGGGCGACGTGACCGGCGACGGCCGCGACGACCTGGTCGCCACCAGCGTTTCCTACCGCAACAATCCCACTTATCTGCAACCCAACGCCCAGAAAGTGCAGGTCTACGCCCAGCAAGCCGACGGCACGCTGGCGGCCCCGCTCGCGCTGGACTACGCCAGGCCCGGCGGCCCCAGCGGAGACGCCAGAGGCTTGGAGCTGGCCGACATGAACGGCGACGGCGTCCTCGACATCGCCATCGTTTTTCCCGCCGGCGCAGCCATCTTCGTCAACAACGGCGCCAGCGGATTCCGCGCTCCGGCGATGGCCGCTCCGCCATCCAGCACTACGGCCGAAAGCGCCATCGCCCTGCTCGATTACAACCAGGACGGCCGCCTCGACGTGCTCGGCGTAGGGTTCTCGGGCGGCGTCACCGCTTATCTCGGCGACGGCAACGGCGGCTTCCTGCCCGGCCCGCCGCCGCAACTCAGCGGCGCGCCCTTCGGCGATGCCATCCCGCGCGTCGCCGACGTGACCGGCGATGGCCTGCCGGACCTCGTCTTCGCCACCGACTACAACGCGGCACTGGTGGTCCGCACCCAGCTTCCCGGCGGCGGGCTGTCGGCCATGCGCGGCTACCTTGCGCCCAAGAACGGCAAGCGCGCGTTCGGCCTGTCGGTCGGCGACTTCAACCAGGATGGCCGCAATGACGTCGCCTTCTCCGGCTCGCTGGAGTACAACGCCACCGTCGGCACGCTCTCGATCTATCACCAGAACGCCAACGGCCTGCTCGACGCGCCGGCGCCGGTCAGTTGGATCAATACAGAAGCGCTGTACATGACGCTCGCCACCGACCTGGACCGCGACGGCAAGACCGACCTGACCGTGCTCGACCTTGGTCCAGGCAATGGCTACGGCGGCCTCGGCATTTATCTGCAAGGGGACAACGGCCTGCTGCCGCCGCGGCTGGAAACGCGCTCGGCTACCACCGAAGAAATCTCCACGCCCCACGGTATCGCCTCCGGCGATCTCAACGGCGACGGCTGCACCGATGTGGTCTACGCCACCGGCACCGCCTCGGTCGTGAACCACGGCCGGAACTGCAAGCCACGACGCTTGCCGATCCCGCCGCAGGACCTCGACGGCGACGGCGACAACGACATGATCTGGCACTACAGTGCCGGCTATCTGGCGACCTGGACGATGGAAGACGGCGCGCGCCTGAGCGGAACCTCGTATACGGTCGCCCGCCCCTGGCGGGTGCTCGCAACGGACGACTTCGACGGCGACGGCCGCAGCGAAATGGTCTGGAGCGATGGGCAGTCGATGCAGATGTGGCGCAGCAACGGCGCAGGCGGCTATATCGGTCTGCCGATGAAAAATTACCCGATCGGGTATCGCCTGGTCGCCCACGGCGACTTCGATGGCGACGGCAAGGCCGATCTGGTCTGGCGAGATGGCCCGGACAGCGTCGTGTCCCTTTGGTACATGGACGGAGCCACGATCAAGCGCGGTCATGCCTCGGCGTTGTCGTGGACCTGGCAGGTAGCCGGCACCGGCGACTTGAACGGCGACGGCCGCACCGACCTGCTGATCAGCGACACGAGAACCCTGCGACTTTGGTCCGGCCGCAGCGGCGCCGGATTCGTCGACGCCGTGATCGGCGCTTACCCAACCGGCTGGACCTTGGCCGGCAGCGGCGACAGCAACGGCGACGGCCGCTCCGAGCTGTTCTGGCGCCTGCCCCGAAGCGAACATTTCGCGCGCTGGATCATGGACGGCAGCCGCCGCACCTCCGGCATTTCCTACCGCCAGGGCGCAAGCTGGGACGTGCTCGACATCGCCGACTACAACGGCGACGGCCGCGACGACGTGCTCTGGAGCGACGGCAGCCAGATGCAACTCTGGCCCGCGCAAGACCGCAGCTTCGGCGCCCAAGCCATGCCGGCCTACCCCAGCGGCTGGGTCTTGCAACTCTGATCCTGACTCAGCCTCTTGGGCCGCGATTCCGTCGCGGCCCAAGAGCCGCGCTGTCGCGTCAACGAGCGTCGTCCGAAGGCGAGTTTCGGTTGCCGGCGTCGGCGGCGTTCGCCCGAGCTTCGTCAGGTTTCGATTGCAGCCATTGCCGGGCAAAGCTCCTCGCCGCCGTCGAGGAGACATGGTCGTCGTCCCAATACAGCGAGAACCCCTCGCGCAGGACGCCGCAGGAATCTCCGCTGCAGAAATACGCCTCCGGGTCGATTACCCGCACGTTCGGATAGGCCGCCGCCACGGTATTCAGCAATCTGCGCGACCGCTCGGTACGCGCCAAATAGTGCGTCCTGGATTCTGCGCAGGATTGCAGTTTGCCGAGGTCGATGCATTGTTGCGCGCGCGCGGCGAGTTCGGGCGTCGGGCCCACGATCAATACCCGCTCGGCCAGCCCGCTCGCTGTCGCCATGGTCGTCATGAACGCGTCCTCGAATTCCGCTGCGCGCGCATCGCCGAGGAACGACGACCACCGCGCGGCGACGATCAGCGTGCGCGGCTTCAGTCGCCCGAGATAGGCCAGCGCCATCCGATTCGAGGCCTCGCAAGCCGGCGCCTTCGATTCGTATCCCTTGACGCCGGCGAACCCCAATGCCGGGCCGCAGGAATCGCGAGTGATGTTGATGGCGGCGCGATCGGCGATCTCCCAGGCGAACGGTTGCCACGCCAAGGCATGCGAGTCGCCCCATATCACCGTATCGATGGTCTCGTCGGACGAGGCGCACGCCGGATCGGGAACCGCCGGCACCGGCGACGAACTGCTGGCATGGCAAGCCGCCATGTTTTCGGGGCGGTCGCGCGACGCGCGCGCGCCGGCGCCCTTGCCGTTGTCGATATAGCCGACGAACCCTAATAGGCCCATGGCGAGTGCGGCCGATACCGCAGCCCCCGCACTGGCCGTCCGGACCGGGCCGGCGCCGACCATGCCGCGAAACGGCCGTTCGATCCAGCGATAACTGAGCCAGGCCAAGACGATGGCTGCGAAGACCAGCCCCGCCTTCAGCTCGGGCGACGACGCCTCGATGCTTCCGGCCTTGGCGATCGCCAATAGCGGCCAATGCCACAGATACAGCGAGTACGAGATCAAGCCGACGAATACCATCGGGCGTGCGCGCAACAAGGCACCCGCGCCTCCTAAACGGCCATCGACATGGATGCTCCACAGAACCAGGACTGCGCCAGCGACGGCCGGCAGCGCGCCGAGCCCAGGGAAATGTCCCGGTAGAAACGGAACGAATAACGAGCTCATCGCTAGAGCCACGCCGGCATAACAGGCAAGCAGCGCTCCCCTGCCCGCTCGCATCGGCGACATCGCGACCAGGCCGCCGGCCGCCAACTCCCAGAATCGGGTCGGCATCTGATAGAAGGCCGCGTCGTTGCCGGCACCGATGAGGCGCTCGGCCGCGACCAAGGAGGCCGCCGCCAGGCACAACGTCAGTCCGATCATCCACGGCCGCCGCAACCGCAGCAGGCCGAGCATCAGCAGGGGCCAAAGCAGATAGAACTGCTCCTCTACGCCCAGCGACCACAGATGCAGCAAAGGCATGGCGCCGGAGTCGGCGTCGAAGTAGCCGCCGGTTCGCGACTGGAAGAAGAAATTTCCGACGAAGAGCAAGCTGGCCGCGCCCGATTGCGCGACCGTGCGCTGGTCGTCCGGAGACGGCACATACAGCGCCGTCGCGACGACCGTCGCGATGCATACGGCAATCAACGCCGGCAGCAGCCGACGCACTCTGCGCGCATAGAACTCGAGAAAGTTTAGGCGCTTCCGCTCGCCCCATTCGCGCAGCAACAGGCGGGTGATCAGATAACCCGATATAGCGAAAAAGATATCGACCCCGACGAAACCGTTGTCGAGCAGCGGCACTCCGGCGTGATAGAGCACTACGCCGATCACCGCGATGGCGCGCAGGCCATCGATTTCCGGACGATAAACCAGCGCGCCCGGACCCGGACGATGATCCGCTCTCATACCCATCTGTTCGTCGAATTCGCCATGGCCAGCCCCCCTCCGGACCGCGTCGGAGCTCTCGAGTTTCGCGATTGCCGTACGGCCAGACAGGCTGGCCCGCTTCCCCATGAGCCACGCGGCAACGCGTGGCGCCGCACATCCTATCGCCGCGTGTCCGGCCTTGCCAAAAACAGAAAGGCCCGGCTTGCGCCGGGCCTTTCGTCACCGAATTGGTGGGCGGTACAGGGTTCGAACCTGTGACCCCTACCATGTCAAGGTAGTGCTCTACCGCTGAGCTAACCGCCCGTCGCCGTCTTGCCTGAAACCTGCTGCAAACTCCCCGGCGAGGGGCGCGCAGTGTAGCCCAGCTAGCGGCGGCGAGCAACCGTTTTTCTTTTCGGCCGAGCAGGCCTCCCTCAGGCCGCGAACCCCGCGTCCTTGAGCCGGCGCAGTTGGTCGCGCACCGCCGCGGCCTCCTCGAACTCCAGGTCGCGGGCGTGCTGGTACATCTGCTGCTCCAGGGCCTTGATCCGGGCGGCGAACTGGGACGGGCTGAGCGCGGCGTAGTCGGCGGCCTCGTCGGCGACCTTGCGCCCCTTGCCGCGGGCTTTGAGGCCGTCCGGATCGACGCGCGCGCCTTCCATGACGTCGACGATGGTCTTGCTGACCGACTTGGGGGTGATGCCGTGCTCGGTGTTGTATTCGACCTGCTTGTGGCGGCGGCGGTCGGTCTCCTCGATCGCCTTCTGCATCGAATTGGTGACGCGATCGGCGTACAGGATCGCCTTGCCGCGCAGGTTGCGCGCGGCGCGGCCGATGGTCTGGATCAACGAGCCGGCCGAACGCAGGAAGCCCTCCTTGTCGGCGTCGAGGATCGCCACCAGCGATACCTCGGGCATGTCCAGGCCCTCGCGCAGCAGGTTGATGCCGACCAGCACGTCGAACTTGCCCAGACGCAGGTCGCGGATGATCTCGACGCGCTCGACGGTGTCGATATCCGAATGCAGGTAGCGCACCTTGACCCCGTGCTCGGCGAGATACTCGGTGAGGTTTTCCGACATGCGCTTGGTCAGGGTCGTGATCAACACGCGGTCGCCCATGGCGACGCGCTCGCGGATCTCGCCGAGCACGTCGTCGACCTGGGTCGCGACCGGGCGGATCTCGACCTCGGGGTCGATCAGGCCGGTCGGGCGCACGACCAGTTCGGTCACCTGCCCTTCCGACTTGCGCAGTTCGTACGGCCCCGGCGTCGCCGAGACGAAAATCGAACGCGGCGAACGGCCCTCCCACTCTTCGAACTTCAAGGGCCGGTTGTCGAGCGCCGACGGCAGGCGGAAACCGAACTCGACCAGGGTTTCCTTGCGCGAGCGGTCGCCTTTGTACATGGCGCCGATCTGCGGAATGGTCACGTGGGATTCGTCGATGACCAGCAGGGCGTCCGGCGGCAGATAATCGAACAGACACGGAGGCGGTTCGCCGGGCATGTGCCCGCTCAAGTGCCGCGAGTAGTTCTCGATGCCGTTGCAATAGCCGACCTCGGCGAGCATCTCCAGGTCGAACTGGGTGCGCTGGGCCAGGCGCTGGGCTTCGACCAGCCGGTTCTGGGCGTAGAGCAGCTCCAGGCGTTCGCGCAGCTCGTCCTTGATCGTTTCGATCGCGTCGAGCACCGTGCGCCGCGTCGTCACGTAATGCGAGCCGGGATAGATCGTGTAACGCGGGACCTTGCTCAAGGTTTCGCCGGTCAGCGGATCGAACAGGGTCAGGTTCTCGATCTCGCCGTCGAACAGCTCGACGCGCAGGGCCTCCGAGTCGCTTTCGGCCGGGTGCACGTCGATGACCTCGCCGCGCACGCGGTAGGTCGCACGGCGCAGCTCGGTGTCGTTACGGGTGTACTGCATTTCGGTCAGGCGGCGGATCAGCTCGCGCTGGTCGATACGCTCGCCACGGACCATGTGCAGGACCATGCGGAAGTATTCGTTCGGGTCGCCGAGGCCGTAGATCGCCGACACCGTGCAGACGATGATCGCGTCGCGGCGCTCGAGCAGGGCCTTGGTCGCCGACAGGCGCATCTGCTCGATGTGCTCGTTGACCGAGCTGTCCTTCTCGATGAAGGTGTCGCTCGAGGGCACGTAGGCCTCGGGCTGGTAATAGTCGTAATAACTGACGAAGTACTCGACCGCGTTATGCGGGAAGAATGCCTTGAATTCGCCGTACAGCTGCGCGGCGAGGGTCTTGTTCGGGGCCATGACCAGGGTCGGCTTCTGCACCGCCTGGATCACGTTGGCGACCGTATAGGTCTTGCCCGAACCGGTCACGCCGAGCAGGGTCTGCTGGGCCAGGCCGTTGTCGAACCCCTGGATCAGGCGCTCGATGGCCTGCGGCTGATCGCCCGCGGGCGAATAAGGCGCGACCAGTTGGAAACCGGGGGACTGCTGACTGTCGTCCATCGTGCGACCCGAGCGTTGCGAGTCGTCCAGTTTAGCTAAGTCGGTCGCAGCGAGTGCGAACGGGCCCTCAACGGCGAAGGCCCGCTCCGGGAGCGGGCCTTCTACGGGCGCACGAACTACATGTGGCCGAAGATCAGTTCAGGTTCCAACATTCCTTCAGCGAGGCGTCGCTCGGTGTTTTCGCCCCGGTGTTGGTAATGCCGAGCGTGCCGCACTTGTCCTTGTTCTGGCCGGTGCTGGCGTTCGGCACCGCCTGCAAGCTGAATGCGCTGGCGGTAGGCGCCCCGTTCAACGAGATCGTGTACTGGGCGTCTCCGTCTTTCGGAGACTTGGTCGGTGCGCCGATCGAGGCCAAATTCGCTCCGACGTACGTGTTTTGCATGGTGTAGTAGCGTTCCATCGCCTGAGCGGCTTCGGCCAGGTCCGCTTTGGCTTGGCCCCGACGGCTCTTGCGCACGCTGTCGTGGTAGGTCGGCACCGCAATGCCGACCAGGATGCCGACGATGGCCACTACGACCATCAGCTCCATCAGAGTGAAACCCCGCTGAAGGCGCGTCGCCGCTTTTGCAAACTGCTGCTTCATGTCCGTTCCCCTTTATCGGATCTGGCGCCAGGACTGGCGTCCGCACGGCCTGGGCAGATAGATCGGCTGCGAGCCCGAAGTCTGCACCATCACCGAGCACTTGGCCGCGACCGCCTTGGCGATCTCTTCCTCGGTCGCGGTGACGGGCAGGATGTCGGTCTTCGGCGTGGCCACCACGGCGATGTCCTTGACCGGCGCCGAGCCCTTGCCGCTCGCCTGGCCCTTCAGCTTGACCGCGCCGACCTTGTCGCCGAAGCGGTTGCCGGTTGCCGAGCCGATGCGCGCATTGGACAAGCCGCCCGCGCCGCTGAGTGCATCCAGGCCGTACAGCCAGTTGTTGCCGTCGGTCGAACAACCGTCGGTGCTGTTCGGGTCGTAGGTCGGGAAGAACAGGATGCCGTTCTGCAGACGCGGATTGCCGATGAAGCGTTCGCCGGTCGCGACCGGATTGCCGCTGGCGCCCGTGTCCACGCCGAGATTGATGTACCAACCCTTCTTGGTGGCATCCAGACGACTACCGGTCACATAGCGCAGCATCGCGCCGGTGGTATCGGCCTCTTGATTGATGAACTGCGCCTGCAGTTCGCTGCGCCCGGTAACGACCGCATTGCGATCGATGATGCCGTAGACACTCTGCATCGCCTTGTCGCTGGGATCGTCGACGAACGAGAAGCTGCCGGTACCGAACAGGACCATCACATCGTTGCCGACCGTGGTCACCTCAAGGCCGCCGAGGATCGGCTGGCGCAGGTTGTAATCGTCCTTGTAGCGGGCGATGAACAGCGGATTGCCGCCAAGAGCGACCGAATTGTCGCGCAGGTCGAATTTCCAGATCGCACCGTTGAGATCGCCGGCATACACCGTATCGGCAAAGCCGTCGCGAACCTGGACCGCACTGGTGCCCTGGTAGCGGTCGATCACGACCACGTTGCCCAGACCGTTCTTGGTGCGAGTCGGCAGGGTGCCGCTGGTTTCGGTGGCCGTGATCCGGGTCACCTTGCCGTCGGCGATGTCGACCAGGAACAACACGGCTTTGCCGTTGACGCTGTCGTAGCCGTTGCCGAAGATCGCCTTCCACTTGATCGCACCGCCAGCCTCCTTGACCGGAACGATCGCGATCTTGCCGAGCACGCTGCCGATGTCTTTGCCGCCGTTGGCGTCGCTGACCTTGTCGTTAACCTCCCAGAGCACGTCAAGCGCGTTCTGGTTGGTCACATCGAGCGCGAAAACGCCACGCCCACCGGCGCCTACGCTGGCGGCGACCACGGTCTTCCAGGCACTGCCGTCGTGCGCGTCGGACACGGTGACCAGGCCGTCGACGTAATAACGGTGCTGGAATACCTGGTCGTTACGATCCGCGGCGTTGTACGGGAACAACAGATTTCCCATATGCCCGACCGCAGTCGCCGGGATGTAAGCGAATGCCTCCCTGCCATCGGTGCCGTCGAAGGCATGGAACATGCCGTCGTTCGCGCCGACGTAGACGAAAGGCTTGCGCGCACTGGTGCGCTTGCTGGTCAGATAGTTGTTGTAGTTCAGTACGTCGCCGGTGGAACCATCGGCGCTGCGCAATCCGCGATAGCCATAGTCGTCGCCCAGCGAGGAGATGACCGGGGTCGAGTTGACGATGTCGCCGAGCAGGGTCGTACGCTTGCGCAGCTTGCCGCCATCGTGCGTTTTGTCGCCGCGCAGGTAGGCCACGGCCTCGGCTCCGGTCACGCCGCCGGTGATGCGGTTGAACTTGCCTGCGCAGTTCTGCAATGCATCGCTGCACAACGCAGTCAGCACGGCCGCGTCGTTTGCACCCAATGCGGTGGTGGTGAAATCCACGACCGTCGGCTTGACGGCGCCGCCGCCGGTGGCGCCGAACGAGATCGTGCGGCCGGCCGCACCGACCAGGTTGGCCGAAGCTTCCCATTTGGTGGTGAAGGTGATCGTGCCGGTGACGGGGTTGTTCTGCGCCGTATAGGCCGTGAGACGGCTGAACCAATCGGTTCCGTTGTTCGCCGACTCGTAGGTGGGCTCGACCGAAAGCGTGTTGGTTCCGAGACGCGCGCCGCTGAGGCCGATCGTGCCGGACGGAGTTGCGCCGCCGCCGACCGAAGCCAGGATTTCGCGCATCGCCGAGGTGATGTCCGCCGGCGTCGAGGCGTTGATGTACTTGCCGCGTGCGTTCATGGTCGCGTGCCAGATTTCGTCGACCGTGCTGGGCGCATCGTTCTGGAAAGCGCGCCAAGCCGGATAGCCGGCCGGCGTGTAAGGATCCGGCGTATTGGTGACCGGATTGTAGGTAACGCCGTAGATGTCACCGCGCGCGCCCAGAGTCACGCCGTAGAAATTCATATGCGGATCGGCGCGGCAATCCAGCTTGGGATCGTTCGGCGTGGTCTTGCAGGCCTCCGGCACCGGCACCTTGCCCAGGCCCAGGTCGCTGCGCAGCGTGGCCTTGTAATACTGCGCGGCGGTGTCGGCGAGCGTATTGGGATGCTGGTCGGCCAGCGGCGGAGGCATATCCGAGTCGTGCGAGCCCACGGTGGGGCCCCCGCCGTTGCTGTAGCCGTCGGTGAACAGCATGCCGGCATTGATCTGGCAGGCAAACTTAACCGGCGCACCCGCATCCGTGCGCATGAACTGCTTGCCGATGTGCTCGACGGCGAAACGGTTGGGCGTACCGCCAGATGCGTTCAGGGCCAGCAGTTTCTCGTTGTAGAGCGCCGCCTTGTCGGCAGCCACCGACATATCGCGCATCACGACGTCGGTGTAGCTGGTCGGATTGATCGTGAACATGCCGACGCGCATCTTCTCGGTGCGTTCCAGCGACAAGGTCAGCGCGGCTTTCATCGCGCGGTTGCGATTGCCGTAGAAACTGAACCAGTTGGCGAAGTTCTGAATCGCCGGCGCGTACGCGCCTGCGGCGAAGTTGGCCGACTTGATTTCGTACTTGTACAGATCGCAACCGTTACCGCAGGCATTCGTCGCCGTGGTCGGCGTGGCGGTGTAGCCCCATGCGGCGCCCGCGGTAGCAGATTTGAGATAGACCGTCGCGGGGTAGTACTCGATCGCCACCTCGCAGGCCGTGGTCAGGGTCCGGGCGGAACCCAGCGTATTCCAACCGCCGCCGCTCAGTCCGCCGCAGCCGCCGTCGTCGTAAGTCTGATACACGGTTCCTTGCGGCAGGATCGCACCCTGCGGAACCAGGAAATGCTCTTCGCGGGTAGCGTTGGAACGCCAGTTGGATGCCAGACTGATGGTACGAGAGTCGTCGCCGGGATCGACCCGGGTCGCCGTGACGCTCGCCTGCGGATAATCGACGATCTCGTTGGAAGCATTGGGCCGCTTCCACGGCGAGTAAGTCACCAGGGGATTGAAGTAAGCCGGGTTGAGGTCCGGCGAACGGGCGAAGCCGAAATTGTCGATCGGCGCGATCGCCCGGCGATTACCGTCGATGCGATACCCTCGGGACGGAATGGTGTGGTGGTACCCGTTCATGTCGCCGTTGGTCGGCTGACCGTTGGCGTATTCGATCTCGTTGGCCACGCGCAGACGCGCACTGGCGCCGGTGCCGGTGAAGTAGCCGTTGGTGGCCCTGGAACCGTAGTCCCAGAAAGCTGCGCCATCCTGTCCCGGAAACAGGGTCTGAAAGGTCATCGAACCGGAATTGTCGACCGCCATGACGAATGCAGGCGGCACGGTGACACTGGAGTTCAACGGCACCTGGGCCAGCGAGCCGCCGGCCTGGATGGCGTTGGCGTTGTAGAGCCAGTAGCCGCCGCCGGCAAGCGCCAGCACGAGCGGAACGGCGATGTATACGCGCGGGGAAGTCATGGCGTTACCCTCAGGGCACGAAAATGGTGTCGATGACGGCGTCCGAACCCGGATTAGCGCCGCGATCCACGGCGTAGGCCGTGACTTGGAAAATCAGATTGGTGTTCTCGCTGATCGGCGAGGTGCCCATGCCGATGCCGGTGCCGCCGGATACGCATTCGTCGATGCGGCGGGTATAGCTGAGCTTGGCCGGCAGCGGGTTGGCGTACTTGAGCGTCTCCGCCCAGGCCGAGGGGTCGAACCCGGCGGTGCATACCGATTCATCCAAGGCGATGGATTCGGTGCCGCCGCTCTGCACTTGGCGCTGCAGATCGCTCTCCTTGCCGCGCGCACGCCCTTCGGCGTTCTGGAACGCCATATTGGTCGAACGGTAACTGGCCGTCATGCGCTCCTGGAGCCCGGTGACCTGCATCGCGGTGATGCCGAGCAGCGCGAGCAGGATCAGCATGATCAGGGCGACGTACAGCACCGCGCCCCGTTGAGCGCGGGGGGAAGTGAACGGTCGAGTACGGATCGTATTCATGGCAGGCCTCAATTTCCGTACAGCCGGTTGCGCAAGGCGATATTGGTTTCGTACACGGAGCGATAGCGCTGATCGTTCGGCAACGTCAACTGGGTGCCGAGCGAACGCGGCGCGGTCGTGCGTTGCTGCGCCGAGGCCGGATCGGTGCTGCGGATCAACAGGCCGACCTGCATGCCGCCGACGCGCTGCCAACCGCCGCTGCTGTCGCTAGCCGGCAAGAGTCCCGCCGCGGTGCGCACGCCGTCGATGACGCCGGTCGGGGGCTGAGCAGGATCGGTGACCGTATCCTGCGCAAACAGCAACTGCATGTTCTCGACGCTTTCGACGATTTCTTCCGCGGTACCGCCGACCAGCGACACCGCCGCGGTTCCGGGGGCCGCGTTGAAGCGCGCCCGGAACAGGGTCGGCTCCTTGACGCCACCGCCCCGGTCCTTCAGGCCGATGTAGTAGACGAGCGTCTCGGCGCGATACAGACGCGCCTGGCCGGAGGCGAACGTATCGGACCCGTCAAAACTGATTTGATTGACGCCGCTGCTGCCCACGGTAACGACCTTGGCGCCGGTAACGTCGGCAAGCGCATTGGCCTGGAACAGCACTACCGAGCGGCAGTCGGCGATGCCGAACAATCCGGGGTTCTCGACCGCCCGGGTCAGCACGCCCCACTGGGACGAATTGACTCGAATGGTCGCCGGATTGCCGGTGGTGAAACCGGTGACCTCGGCGCTCTCGGGCGACAAGAAACGCAGCACCAGGATGTCGCTGCCGCGGATCGGCCTCGGGTTCAACGCGGTAAAGAACGGACCCTCCACCGCAGGCACCCAATCACCGGCGTTGCCTTCGACCGGGTTGGCCGACAGGTTCAAGGTATCCGCGGGCCCACTATTGGCGGCCTCGTACCCACGTACCGAGTAATCGAAGCGCAGCGGCAGACGATCGGCGGGGACCGTCGTGTAGTTGCTGCGATCGCTGAGGAACAATTCCCCGAACATGCCGTTGCCGGCATAGAAATGCGCCTGGTCGGATACGCAACCGAAATGGCCGCTCATGCGCGCATCGCGCTGCAAAGCATCGATCGCGAAGCGCGAGCTTTCCTGGGCACGGGCCAGGCCTTGCGCCATCTGATACGAGGCGCGAGAGGCCGAGAAGATCTCTACCAGACCCAGTATCAACAGGCCGCTCAACAGCAAAGCCACCATCAGCTCGATCAGCGACAAACCCAATTGCAGTCGACGGCTCACAGTGCGCTCTCCATCAGGAATTCGGTTCCAGTGCCGCTGATGCCTCTCCAACGCTTGTCGTCGTCCCAAGTTATTAAGATGCTGACGGTCTTGTCGGGCTTGACTTCAACGACCGCCTTGCCGCTCTCGCCCAAGGCCTCGCGCATCCGGCAAGTGAAGGCCGCCTTGCGGTCGTCCGGCGTGACCTTATTGATTTTGGCGCAACTCGCGTTCGCGGTCGCCGACGAAGCGAGGTAGGTCCCGCTGTATTTGGCCGCCAGCAGGCGGTTCGAACGGATGTCGTCGAGCAGATCGCTGGAGAGATTGGTGGCGATGGTGCGCTGGTTGGCGCTCTGCGACAGGCGCAGGTTGGTCGTCTGCAGCATCGCCAGGCCGAGCAGGCCCAGCCCCAGTACGAGCACGGCCATCAGCACCTCGATCAGACTGAGGCCGCGTTGCGTCCTCATGGAGGGAATGCTGGGCGAAAGTCGACGGCTCATGGGCAGTTCCCCTTGGTCACGCTGACGCGGCCGATACGGTTGATGTCGAACGCACGGACGTTGCCGGCGCCAGGCTTGCACATAGCCGCCTGCATGCTGAAATTGAAATTGGAAACGACCACGCCAGTGGCGGTCTTTTCGACGGCACGCCCGCGTTCGTCGAAACCGATCGCACTGATCACGCCCATGGCGAGAGCAATTCCTTCCTGAGGCTCGATCACACGCTTGATTTCCGTCGTGGTCCGCGCGCCATTGCCGTCCTCGTCGGTCCACACCAACATGCCCTCGGCCCAGCTGATGCCGCAATCGGTCCTGTCCGGGTTGCTCGGGCAAACCCAGGATTGGCTCTTGCTGCGCACCGCCTCCGCGCGGGCGAGGTTGATCGTCGCCAGCATCTGGTTGGTCGCCGTCGACACGCGGTTGGAGCGAATCGATTCGGTAAACGTAGGCAACGCCAGGGCCAGCAGGATCGCAGCGATCCCGATCGTGACCATGAGCTCGATCAGTGTGAAGCCGGCAGCCCGACGCATTGGCATGAGCGGTTCTCTTCCCCAGAGGACATGAGGGATGCTAACAGCGGCTCCTGACCCGAAATGGCACACTACCGACGAGCGGTCGGGCTGGGTTGGCCAGTGGTTTCGGGGCTGGAAATATCCCGACTTGCGTCACGCCGCAAGCGGCTTCCCGGCAGCCGATGCGCGAAATCCGGCCGGTCCGGGCGGCCCGGCCAGCGCTTTGAGAGAGTGTGGCGGCCGGGTCCGTAGGGGGTCGGCCGACACGGCGAACCTCGCCTCATCTCTGCGGGCAACCGGCACCCGGAACGGTCGGCGACTTCTTCCGGGTTACCGCGCGGTTTGCCGAGCGAATCGGTTCACGGACGAAGCGACACTGCACGCCGCCAACCACGGCCTGCTTAGATGCGCGTCAAACCTGCGCCCATTCCAAGGCGATCGTCGCAAGACGACTTGCGAGCCGAGCTTCGGTGCATTCGTCGGCAGGCCCGCTGAACGCCGGGCTTTCCTGGAAAACCGCACAGGAAGCGAGCCAACAAAAAAGGCCTCGCATTTCTGCGAGGCCTTCCGGTATTTGGCGCCCGAAGTTGGACTCGAACCAACGACCCCCTGATTAACAGTCTTCGGGCTCAAAAGAGCTAACCCGCTCATATATATAAGGAATCGGCTTAGGCACGCTTCAAGTAAAACAGCTCCGGCAGCCGCGCAAGTCACTGATTTAACTGGATCTGGCGCCGGATTCTTGACCCGTTTTGCGCCCTACCGATAGTGCCGTTCGGCGTACTCGGCGAGGATGGTCGCGGCGCGCAGTTCGACCCAGCGCACCACGAACCGCAAAGCCGTCTCCCGAGCGTTCTCGCCCTCGAACTCCCGTCGGTGCTGGTCGGCATGCACGGGACGGTGCAGGCCAATCAAGGCGCGCGCATGGTGGTAGCCGGGCACTACCGACGCCACGGCCGGGCCGAGCCCCTCATCGACGACAACATGCCGCGGCTCGGGCATCGAGTGCCGGCGCCGCTTCGGCGCGGGAAGCGCCCAGTAGAAGCGCGGCGGCAGCGCCGGCAAGTCGGCGACATCAGGGGGGATCAGGTTCGCGGCAGGCCCGGGCATGCCGGCATGGTAGCGGCGCCGATCCCGCGAGCTGCGACGGCGCTCAGGGCGCGCGGGATCCAAGCTGCACCGCGCCCGCTGCGGTCGCCTCTGCGGCCCAGGTCAGCGACGCGGGCAGGAAGAACAAGCGCTGTTCGCCACCGGCCGGCCGCGCTTCCAGCGCAAACCAGCTCGTGCCGCCGTCGCCGCCGGGGAAGTACGGCAAGCCGGGGTCGGTCGCCGGATCCGGGCCGAGCCAGCCGCTCGCGGCCCGGATCCAGAACTCGCCGGTGCTGCGGTCGATGAGCACGCCGTAACGGGTCACGCCGGAGCCGAGCGGACCCGCGCCGGGAATCGTTGCCAGCACGGCGCCGTTGTGGCGAGCTTCCAGATCGGCGAGATCTGCCGAGACCCGCAAGGCGATGCTGTCCGCGGTGGTGCCGAGCTCGCCGCCGAAGAATGCCCCCTTCGCGAACCCGAACGAGCCACCACCACCTAGCAGCGCCGAAAACTCGACATATGTCCGCACGACCGGTATCGCGTCGCGCGTGCGCGCGGCCAGGATCTCCGAGCCGCCGGCGGTGATGCCGCCGCTGTCCACGATGCCGCCGTAGAACGGGAAGGACGAAACCGAATTCTCATGCAAGCCGGTGTAATACGGGCCGCCACTGTCGGCCGCAGCCAAGTCGCCGGTGACGATGTTGGCGCCGTACTGCGTCGGGGTGACGGTGATCGCCGCGTTCGCGGTCTCGGTGATCGGCAGCCCCTTGCAGCGGGTGCTGAAGCCGTCGATCTTCACTTGCCCGGCGCCGAGCTGCACGATCAGCAACGGCTTGTTCGCAGCGAACGCCGAGCTTTCGATCATCGTCGAGTCGGCCGAATCCCACAGCACGACCGACGCGTCGGAGAACATCGGGATCCCGTAGCCACCCGCTGCGCTGCCGGCGGTGAGTACCAGCTCAGTCGGCCGCGAGAGCTGATAAATGCCGGCACCGATGCGGCGCAGCGCGTTCGTGCTGTCGGCGTATACGAAGTAGATCGCTGCTTCAGGCGCCGGCGTAACCGATCCGTCAGCGTTGAAGGCGTTGAAATCGACTGTTCCGGGCCGCTGTACGTCGTTGGTCAACAGAACCGACGTCTCGGTCAAGGCCACGCCGACACCGGGCGTCGTCCCGACCGGGCTCACCGTGAGGGTGTTGTCGGCGCGCATGTAGACCGGATAGCCGGCGAAGAAGGTGTTGCCGAGATCTTCGTAGATGACGCCAAGCTTCACCGTCACCGGGTTTCCGGTTGTGGCCGCCGCGGCCAGTACCCCGACGCCGATGGTTCGACCGCCGGGGTCTGGCGCGTTTGTGCGGGCGCAAGTCGCGGGATCGCCGAGCTCGACGGTCAAGCGCACCAGCGTGCCCGCCGCGATGTCCGACAGCGCCTTCGCCTGAATGGTCTGCGCGCCGCCGGCGTCGGGCGCAGCCCATTCGGCGTTGTAGTCGGCGCCGTCAATCTTGCGAAGCACTTGGCCGGCGGTGCCGCCGCCGGGCAGCAGGCGCAGCGCGTGCGCGGCGAGCCATTGGCCGATCTGAGTAAAAGCGAGAGAGAGGTTCACGGGTCGTATTGATCCAGCAGCAATTGCAGGTAATCCGGGCCGGTGTTTTCCAGCGCATCGACGGCACGCTCGTCGGTGAAGTAGAGGTTCGCCGCACCCTCTTCGAGATCGTCGGTCGTGGCGTTGCTCGTGTCGGTGACGCGGCCGTAGGCGTCGCGCTCCATCTTCTGCAACACGCCGGCGCCACCGTTCGGCACCTCAGCCAAAGCGAGGGTGACGACGCCGAACTCGTCGGCCGATAGCACGATGCCGACGCCTTCGGCGAGCGCGTCGAACACTGCATGCCAGCCCTTGCCGCCGAGCGCATCGGTGCCGTAGTAGCTCGTCGGAAGCGGCGCGAACTCGTCGTTTTCGAGCTCGATCGATACGTAACCGCCTTCGAGCGTGCCTTGCGTGTAAATCGAATTCGCCCCTTCGACGCGCGTCGTCTTGGGAACGAACGCATCGAAGGAAAGATCGGGGATATTGGCGACGCTCCCGTCCGGCGACCCCAGCGCGAGCGCGATTGCGCGGATCTGCTCTTGCACGTCGCCGCTCGCCTGCTTCTCGTAGATATCGAGCAAGAAGCGATAAAACGCCGGCGTGCAGCGGCCGAACGCTCGGTTCGGCAACTCGATCACGCCCTCAGTGATCTTGGGGAGCTGCGTCGCCATTACGCCACCGTGACCAAGCCAACAGCGAGCCAGCGGAACGGAATCGGGTTAATGAACCGCCCGTTGTTGTTGCCGAAATCGTTGCTGTCGAACTGCGCCGCGAATCCGGCTTCATTCGCAGTTGGCAACGCATGGACCGCGATGATTCCGGACGACGTGAGCGCGGCGCTCGTGACCGTCAAACCCGCCCACCACAGTTCGGCGAATCCAACCGGATAATTCACCGACACGTTGCTTTGCCGCTGGCCGGACGCCGGTGCCTGCCCGGTGCCGGCTTGCAACAGCACCTTCGTCGGGCTGCTGGCGATACCGACTCGAAGGCTGCGCACAGCCCCGGGCGCACCCCATGCGCCGGTGCTCGTGATGACGATATCCGGCGCGACCGGCGGCGGAATGTTGAGCGTTTGCCAGATCGCGTTAGCGCCATCGGTGAACAACGCCTTCCCGCCCTGCCCGCTCATGTCGGGCAGCTGGCTGATGAAGTCCATCAGCCATTGAGCGCCGTCCGTCGTAATGAACGCGCCGGCTTCCATCGGCGGCAGGGTGGCGCCGGCGCCGCCGTCGCCGCGCACGTTGTCGGCTTCCTGCACGAGCGAGCCGTTCGCGTCGTACTGGCGGACCCGGTAGGCACCGCTGCCCCAGGTCTCGACGGTCAGGCGGCCGTCGGCGCCGAGTGTGACCTCGCTCCCGTTATCGATGGTGAGGGCCGGGTCGCCGAAAACCGACTTCGGGTCGGTGGTTCCGGCCTCGAAGAACTCGAACCGGCCGAACTTGGCCGGGGCGGTGGCGTCCGCGTTGAGAAAGACCTGAAACGGGTTCAGAATCCGAAAACTTGCCATCGGTGGCAAACTCCAAAAAAAAGCCCCGCCAGGGGCGGGGCTGCGATGAACGACAAATGGAAGGGTTCGGGCTACGACCCGCAGAAGGCTTGGGCCAAGCTCAAGCGCGAGCAGTGGGAGAAGGCCAATCCGGGCTCTTGGAAAGACGGCTGGCTCGCGCTCGGCGCCGTGCTCGCTTTAGTTGCTACCGTCGGCGGTCTCGCCGTTGCCGCGCTGAAGCTGTTCCGGGTTTTCTAACTGCTTGCCGAGAACGACAAGATCTTCGTCCCCGTTGGCCCTGCCTTCCTTCTGCATTTGAATCCCCGCCTGCAACACACCCGCGCGGGGTAGCGCAGTCGTCCGAGCCAGCCAACGAACCGCACTGGGGTTCGTCAGCCATCGCGAGACTACGTTCGCGCCGACGCCGCCCAGCGCAAGGCTTCCGGTCGTGGCGAACGACGGATCAAACATCGACGCAACCAACGCGCCGCCGTAAGTCAGTGCCGCCGCGCGGTTCGCGGTGCCGGATGGATTGGCGTATACGTTCGCTCCTTTCTTGATGTTGTCGGCGACGCGCGCGATGCGATCCATGTTCGCGCTGAACTCCTTCCCGTAGCGCCCAAACAGCGTCGCCTGAGCCTCTGGGCTAAGCCGGTTCCAATTGGTCATGAACGTTCGCGCGCTAAAAATCTCGCCGCCGACGTCTTGCTGATTCGCGACGGCCCGCCCCATGCGCCTGATCACGGCGGCCGTGACCGCTCGCTGCCCTTCCGCGGGCAACGACTGCATGACCTGGCGTAGCGTCGTGGCACCCTCGCGCGTGCCGCTGATAGCGGCCTCGAACACCTTCTCGGGACCGCCGTTCTTATCAACGACGTGGGCGATTGCGTCCATGCGGTTCAACATCGCCGAGGTGTAGTTGTTGGCTCGCGTCCATGCGGCCACAGCCTTCGGGCCTGCTGCTTCGGCCGCTGCACGCATATCCTGCGAAAGCGCGCCGTAGAGCGCGCGCCACTTGCTTCGCGGCACGTCGGAAAGTAGCCCCGCGTTCTCGATCTCCTGGCCGACCAGCGTGCGGAGCTTTTTCAACGCCTGATAGGGCAACCGCCCGTCGGCCTTGCCCGTCAACAGCGCCTTGATCTCGCCGTCGATTTCCGGCTTTCCCATCTCCGGATAGGGAACGAACTCGATGGGCTTTTGACCGAGCGAAGTGCGCAACACGTTCTTGCGCTCGATCTCGGCCGCGGTTTCGGCGTTGATTCGCGCGATATCGTCCGACTGGGCCTTCAGGGTGTCGCCGGCTTCCTTCACCACATCCGGCATGCCCGGCCGAGTGCCTACGGCGTCGGCTCCCCATGCGTCGCGTTCGAGCGCACCTTCGATACCGCGGATCCGCGCGTTCTGGAACAGCGGGGACAGGTTCGGCGCGCCGGGAATCGCGGGATTGATTTCCGGGAGAGCCTTCGCCGTGGTCTCTACGCCGACGCGGGTTGCAGGGTCGATCTGGGCGTCGAGTGCATCGTAGAGCTGCGCCTGAACCGCCTTGGTCCGTTCCTTGAACCCACCTTCACCCTCGATTCCGCGTTGAATGGCCTTACCTGCGGACGTGCTGTCTGCGCTCTTGCTCAGGTTGTCGGCGACGCGCTGCAAGCCGGTGGCGATCTTGTCGCCTTGGCCCTCGCTGAAGGTGGTCACGACACCCGCGCTTGTCGGCATATCCGCGAGGATGTTTTCCGCACCCTGGATCGTGCGATTACCAGCAGCCTGCCCAACCGAGGGTGTCGCGCCGATGGCGGCAAAGTCGTCAATGACCTGCTGCATGCCGGTGCCGGAGCCGCCGCGAACGAGTCCTCGAAGGCCCGCGGCACCGGCCGCGGCCAACCCCTGCGGCGTCAACGCACCCAGGAAGCCGGCAAGCGCCTGCCCGCCGGGACCGACGCCATTCTCGCGCGCGATGCCAGCCGCGCCTGCACCGGTGGCCGACGCAATGGTCTGCTGCACCGGCTGCGCGGTAAGCAGGTCACCGAGCCGGCTCAGAATCGAGGGATTGCTCGCCGCCGCGGCCGTGCCGCGCGCGCCCTGAATCAAGCCGCCGGCGCCCATCGTCAGGGCCGTGCCGGTGAGGCCGCGGCCGATATCGCCGGCGACACGCTCTTCCGCGTTCTCCGGCTTCGGCACGCCCAGGCCGTCGAGCAGCATGTCGGACATTTCCCGGGCGCGGTGCTGGCGGGGGAAATAGCGCTCGGGCTGGCCGGTGATGAGGCTCGAAGTCGTCGGACCCTTCTCGCCGACCCAGTTCACGGCGTCGGCGATGGGGTCGTAGAAGATCCCGAGCAGATCCGCCGCGCCTTCGACCACGTTGCGCGTACCGAGCCCGAGGACGCTGCGCGCAGCGGCCTGCGCGGCGGTGCGTTGCTTCGGCGCCGGTGCGCCGGCCTGACCGGTAGGCGAAACGGTGACGCTGACGTCGCTGAAATCGGCGCGCGGCGCGGCCGCTTCCGGCATGACCTGCGACAAGCGCAGCCGCGGCGGTGCCGCGGTGGGCGCCGCGGCCTGGGCCGGCGGCGCCTGCTGCTGGCCCAGCACTTCGGAGAGCTTCGGCATCAGGGAACTTCCTCGATATCGGGATCGTTGGGATCGCCACCGGTCACCCGGTAGCGCTTGCCGTTGGCGTTGATGACTTGGCCGACGCTGTACCCGCCGGACGGCTTGCCGCCGCCTTGCGGCGAGGGATTCGCGCTGTAATGGCTGCGCGCGGTCTCGTTGATGTCGGTGATCTTCCGATAGGCGTTCGCCTTCGCCGTTTCGAGCAGGGCTTTGACGCTGCTCAGGCTGGCGCGGAAGGCCGAGTCGCTCATCTTGATGTTGAGCGCGCCGACGGCTTCGGAGAGCTTCTTGCCCTCGGCGTCCGACAAGGCGCCCATGCCCTTCAACTGCGACACCATCGGCACGAAGGTCTGCGCCTTGAAGGTGTCGAGCTGCGCCTCGAAGTTCGCCGCGTCGGAACCCGGCGCGGTGGGGAACATCGAGCCCATGCCGACCGCGGCATCGAGGCCCGGCGCCTTCAAGAGCGTGTCGATGGAATCCAGGGCGGTCTGCGTCTGCGTGATCGAACCTTGGATGCCCTGCACCTTCTCCAGTCGCTCGGTTTCCATCTTCTGGATCCGCGCCGCGTTGTTGCCCGTGACGCCGAGCGAATCGACCTCGTTGGTCAACTTGTTGGCGCGGTAGAACTGGCCGTCGTTGCCTTGGATGATCTGCCAGTTCGCGGCCTTGTCGGCCGTGGTGGCGTTGCCCTTGGTCGGGAACTGCAACGAAGCACCGCCGGCGCTGGCCTGCGGCTGGGCGAATCGATCTGCGACGCCCGGGCCGGCGTTGTAGGCAGCGAGCGCGAGATCCGGGCGACCGGGATAACGCCGCAGCATCGCGGTCAGATAGTCGCGGCCGAAGCGAACGTTCTCTTCCGGCGAGTTGTCGCGCAGCGCCGTCACACCGAAGCCCGGATCCTGGCCGGTGGCCGGCATGACCTGCGCGAGCCCGCGCGCGCCCTTGGGCGAGACCGCGTTCGGATTGCCGGCGCTCTCTTGCTGGATCAGGTGCGGCAGTAGCACCTGAGCGAGTTGCTCCGGCGGCGCGTTCGGATCGATCGATCCGACTTTGCCGAGGATGCTGCGGACATAGTTGTCGGTCTCGGCAATTCCGAAGCCGCCACCGCCAGCCGCTTCGCCGCCGGCAGGAGCCGGGCCGCCACCGAGTGCCGAAATCGGAGCCTTGCCCGGCGCGAGAAACCACGGCTGACCGTTGACGTCCACTTCGAGCTGCGGCTTATCCGGCGAAAACGGCTGCTGCACGAGCAGCTTGCCCTGAGCGTCGTAGCGGCCGGAACCCGGCGAGAGAGTGAAGCTCTCTTGCAGCGAGCTGGGCCCCCAGGCGCGGACCAGCTTCGTCGCGATCTCGCCGACTTCCGGCGAATAGGCGTCGGGCACCGTTTGCAGCCCGAGCTGGCCCAGCGCCGGGCGCATCTGCTGATAGATCGAATCCTTCTGCGATTCCGGCGCCGCGGTGAGCAGCTTCGCCATGTTGACGAGCTGCTTATTGCGGCGGTCGTCGCCGGACTCGAACTGTTCGCTCTGCTGCTGCGCCGCTTCCGGGCTCAGTGCCGCCATGCGCGCGAGGATCGAGGTGCGCGCCTGAGGGGCGGCGGTGTAGGACTCGGCCGCGAGATTGCTCAACGCGCTGCGGCGTTCCTCGCCTTCGCGCATCTGGCGTTGCTGCGTGCCGAACGCCTGCCCCTCGCGGAAGCTGGCGCCGATATCGGGATAGATGAGTTGCGCCATTGCATCAGGCTCCGTAACGGTAACGCGGGACTTCGACGGAAGCCGTCGGCATGTTGATCGGCTGGCGCGTCACGGGGCCGATGTTGCCGCCATAGGACGACTGTCGGTTGCCGAGATTGCCGGCGTACTGACCGGCGATGCCTGCCAAGCCGGCGAGGCCGTTCGACTGCGCATTCGCCGAGCCAATCGCGCCAGCACCGGCGGCCGCGGCACCAGCGCCGGCGAGGTTGCCGATAGCGCTTGCGCTGCCCTGGCCGAGCTGGCCGGCACCGACCGCCGAGGACTGACCCATGCGCGCGATGTCGGCGAGCCGGTTGTAGAAGTTGCTGTAGTTCTGCGTCGCGAGGCCCTGGCCGAAAGCGATGCGGTCGGCATCAGCACCGCCGGAATAAAGCCCGCCGTTCGCGGCGGCGCTTCGATCCAGGCCCTTCATGCCCTGATCGAAAGCGAACTGATAGTCGGGCGATTGCTTGAAGCTGGAGAAATCGCCGTTATTCAGCGCTTCGAGGCGGGAAAGAGCGCTCGACCCCGCGCCCAGGTATGGCGCGATGTTGGTCTGAAATTGTTCGCGCGCGGCGCGCTGCTCGTCGATTCCGAGTTGCGCCGCCTGCTGGCCGGACTTGCCGGCGCTCTTCGCGGCGTCGCCCTGCTTTTTCGCAGCGTATGCCGTCGCTGCGACGGTGAGAGTCGTTGCGGCCATGTTAGAGCACCTTCGTGTAAGAGGACTCGGTGTGCCAATAGCCCATGCGCTCGTAAAGCGCTGCGGCCTGCGGCGGGCTGTTGCTGAGGTGAACCATCTGAATCGCCGACAGTCCACGAGCGCGGCAAACCGGCTCGATGGCGAATAACAGCGCCTTTCCGGCGCCGGCACCTTGCGCGCCCGGGTCAACCCACCAGATGACTTCGCAAGCAATGCGATGCGCGTCGTTGAAAATGAAAGGCGCAACCATCAGGCCAACGACGCCGACGGCAACGCCGTCGATCTCTGCAACGAGTAGAACGCCGTCGCGCATGAGATCAATCAGGCCATCGACGGTTCGCTCGTCGTACTGCGCGAAATCGTTGTAACTCGTCGTGGCGTAGAACTTCGCGCCCATAGCCAAGAGCGCCGGCGTGTCGGCCGGCGTTGCGTGTCGAACTTGCATTAGGCGCTCCGGAGATTGAAGAACGCGACGGCGATCAGGCGGCCGTCGCCGGGCCCGTCACCGAATGCGGCGAACGGGTAGCGGCTGTGAAAGAGCGCGCTTTCGTAGATCACGGCGCGGTTGAATTTGAGCTCGGCGAGGGCGTGCATGTCCCAGGCTTCGGGGCGATTCCAGTCCTCATGCACGGCATGCCATAGCGGTACGTCCCCGGGATCAATCCGATGCGCGCCCGTAGCCTTGTGCCGCCAAAACGCGGTTCCGCCTTCGCCGTCGCAGAGGTACAGCACCAACGCATGCGTTCCCCAGCCGAGATCGCTGTGAATCGCCGCGTTCGGAAGCTCACCGCTGAAGTTCAAGCGATAGCCCATCCCGAGCATGCTGATCGGGCCGACCGCGCGTTCCAGGGCGTCCACGAGCCCCGGGATCTCGGTGCGACAGATCCGCTTGTAGACCTCGCCGTCGGGCGCCGGCCAATCCTCGAACTGCGCACGTAGCGCCAGGGCGCGCACCGCATCGGCATCGGGTAGAAAGTCGTCGATGATCTTCACGCCGCTGTGGCCTCTGTATTCCAAGCCGCGGCGAGCAGGTCGCGGCGGCCGGGACTGCTGACCTCGACTTCCCAGATCCGATGCGCCGACCGGCCGAGCCGGCGAGCGATGACCTTGCGGCGGAACTGACCGGTGCGACCGAGCGAAAGCACTCGGCTCTTGCTCCAGTTGTGCCCGCCGTCGTCGCTGTAGCGGAGACTGCAAAAGTGATCCGTGACGCCGACAGGGATTCGACCGACGTCGAACTCAAGCCGGACCGCACCGAAGCCGATCACGTTGCCGCCGGCATAGGTGACGCCGCCGCGGCGTCGGGACACCAACGGCTGCCCGTCCTCGTGCAGCTCGTCCCAATCGAGCCGATAGAGGCGGCCGTTCGAGAAGTCGCCGGCGTACCACGCGCCCGCCCACTTCGTCAGCGTGTTGACGCGCCAACGCTTCAAGCCGTGCGATTCGCGCCGGTGCCAGTCGCGGGAGAGAGCGTCATAGCCCCAGGTGTAGCCGTCGGGGAAAGTGAAGTAAACGACAGCGTGACCTTGATCCTCGAAGGTCGTGCAAAACACCTTCGACCAATCGAGGCCCGAGATCGACTTCTCTTGCGCCGCGGTGCTGATCCGCACCGGGGTATTGCCTTCGAGGCGGTAGAACTTGCCGTCGTTGCCGAGCCAGAAGATCGAGTTATCGAGGCGCGCGAGCGAGAACCGCGATGCACACCCGATGGACATCGACACGCCGTTGACGCGCTGAAACGTGCCGGTGGCCTGCCCGGTGTTGCGGAAGAACTCGCCGGTGCGCTCGCCGAAAACTAGAATCTCTTCGCCGACACGGATCAGCGTGACGATCTTGTCGGGTTCCGACTCGGCGTCGGATCGGTCAAGCGTGTTGTATTGCCGCGCCTGCCCGAGCTCGCTGATAAACCAAAACCGGCCGAACGGATCCACGCCGGCCATGTAGCCGGCAACGAACTCGAATACGGGCGAGCCGGGGAATCCTTCGTCGGTGATCTGACTCAGCGCGCCGACGGTGGTGTCGTAGACATAGCCCGATTGACCGTTGGCGATGGCGATCTCGTTGCCGGCGCCGTGCTTGTTGTGCGCGATCGATACGCGACCGACGCCAGGGATCGTGCCGATTGCGGTGGTGGTGCCGTTCTTGTTGACGCGGTACAACGTGCGACCGACCACGATCAAGAACAGCCCTTCGGCGTTGTAGGCGCCGCGCACCGGCTTCGCTTGGCTCTCTGCGAACCGCACCAAACCCGGCGCACCGCGAAGCTTCGCCGGCGACATCGTGCCCTCGCGCTCCGCAGGCACGATGAGATAGTTCACCGTGGCCTGCGCGGTCCACGGCAACGCGTCGTCGGAATAGTCGCCGCCGACGATGTTCACCGGCTGCCAATCCATCAGAAATACTCCGTCTTGACGATGCCGCCGACGTAGGGCGGCGCGGCCAGTTCCTTGAGGCGGCGACGGCCGGCCTTATCGCCGGCGTCGAGCTTGACCAGGCGCTCGCCGATGACGCCGAAGTCTTCGGCGAGATCGAAGGCGATCAGCTTCGAGAGCGCTTCGTAGTACGGGCCCGGGATCTGATCGGTCTCGACGTCGAAGGGGATCTCGCCCTCGGCGTAACGGTCTTCGAGCATGGTCTGAATCGACTCATCGACCGTTGCGGCGTCTTCTGGGCTCGGCCCCTGCACGGGATCGAGCACGCCGAGCCGGGACAACACGCGGCGGCGGAGCTGCTCGCGGTTATACGTCGCCATCGCCGCGGCTCACGCGGAACGACGGATGACTCTCCAGCTTGGCCCAAACCTCGACCGACACCGGAATCGCGGTGTTGCGCGGGAAGTGATAGCCGCGGTGGGTGACCTCGGCCACGTCGCCGACGTAGGCGACCAAATAGGGCGCTTCCACCTTCGGCGCGGTCGGCGGCGCCGCGTGGGTGGCGGCTGCCACGACATCGGCCGGATGGCTCGGCTCGGGGCTCGGCGCGGCCTGGGGCGCATTCTCCGGCGCTACGGTGGCCGCAGCCGGCTCCGGCTGAGACGTCGGCGCGGTCGGCGGCGCGTCGGCCTTGGCGGGCGTCTGCGGCTCGCTGGGCTTCGACGCCGCGTTCTTGTTGTTCGACATGGGGATCTCCAAAGAAAAAGAGGGCGGCCGAAGCCGCCCTCAAGGACTGCCGTTGTTGCGGCTTAGACGTCCGGCTCGGCCGCGATGAAGCAGGTCACGACGGCCCAGTCCTTCGCCTCGGGCTCGCCCTGCATCCACTGGATCTTGTTGATGCCGCGGATCTCCATGAAGCCCACGCCCTTCTTGAACTCGTAGTCGTCTTCCTTGCGGATGGTGGTCTTCAGGGTCTTCGCCCAGGCGATGCCGAGGGCCTGGGAGCCGCACAGGTAGATCGGAGCGACGAAGGCGCCGGCGGCGCCGACGGCACCGAGCGACTCGATCTCGGGGATCTCGCGGATCACGACGCCATCCCAGTAAAGCGAGGTGGTGCCGGTGAAGAGCGGGTTGTTCTCCGAGCGGGCCCGGGCGTCCTTGTGGACGGTTTCGAGATCCGTCTTCAAGTCGCGGTAGGGCTCGGTGCCAGCGAAGATGACGAAGGTCTCTTCGTCCTCGCCGTAGCGGTACGGGCGAATACCGCTACCGTTTGCGGCCTTCGCCTTCTGCGCGATGCGCTTCAGCTTGGAAACCACGGCGCGGGTGAGCTTCTGGCCCGCCGGGATTGCGAGCAACGAAGCGGCGTGATCGCCGGCGACGCGATTGGCAGCCTCGGCGCCGTACAGCACGCGGTCGGCGTTGGCCGTGTTCCAGGCATTGCGCTGCGCGGCCGACGCGGTGCCGTAAGCAACACCGTTGATCGAGCCGAGGGCGGTGATGATCGCGTCGCGCAGGTAGTTCATCGCGAGATCCTTCAGCGCGACACGACCCGCGTCCCGGATATCGATAGGCGACGCCTGCTCTTCCTCGACGTTGACGACGGTGGCATCGCGCACGACGCCGACCTTGATCTCGTGGCCTTCGTTCGGCAGGGCCTTTTCGTTGCCGACCAGGGTGGTCGAACCGTTGTTCGGGCCGCCGGCGGAGCTGAGCGCGCCCACCAGGGTGATGACAATCGCGTCGCCCTTCTTTTTGGTCAGATCCTTCTTGACCTGAAAGATGGCGTTTTCGTTGCTACCCATGTAGCGCTTGAAGCGGTTGGCGCGAACGTATTCGCGGAAGAGGGTGTCGTCCCATTGCTTGGCACGAACCTTCGGACTGACGATGGTGTCGGTCATTGCGGGTGATCCTTAGTCGAAGAGCTTGTGAAAAACGTCCCCGCTCGCGCCGGCGGGCTTGCCGCCGCCGCTCGGGCTGTCGGTGAGATCGGGGGGAATGGAATCGGCGACTTGCTTGCGCTTGGCCTCGCTGTCGGTTTTGGCCTTCGCTTCGGCCTCCAACTTCGCGCGGACTTCGGCCTCGACCTTGGCGCGATAGCCGTCCGGATCGCTCAGAACGGTCTGCACCTGCATCAGCTCTTTGCCGCGCTTGTACGCGGCGAGCGCCGGGTTCGGCGAGGCGAGAATCTCCGCCGCGATGGCGGGATGCTTCTTCGCCTCGGTCTCGACGACCTTCATCACGTCGTCGAAGTCCGTATGCACCGTGCGGGCGTGGTCTTCGAGCGCGGCATAGAGCTGATTCCGCGACTCCGCGCTGACCTGCTGCACGGCCGAGGTGACAAACCCGGTCGGGTCCATCCAGAAATCCGCGGGCGGCGCCGGCGCGCGAGCCGTGTCGGCTTGCGGTGCCGGCGCCGCAGCGGATGCGGGCCGTTCTTCGAGCTGCTTACGCAGCGTCGAAATTTCCGTTTCGTAGTTCTGTCGCTTTTCCCGTTCCGCCTTCAAGGCGGCAAGAGGAACGAAACCATCCGGCGCGTGCGGGGCCGTCGGCGCCCCCGCCTCGGGCGTCGGTTGCTGCGCGGGCTGTTGCGGCGGCGCTTCGGGCGGATTGGTGCCCTTGTCGTCGCTGCCTTCGCCTTCGCCGCTACCTTCGCCCTTGGCTTCGACCGTTTCGGATCCCGCTGCATTCGGCTCGCCGGCCGGGTTAGCGAGATCCATTTCGTCCAGAAAATCGCGTTCGTTGTCGCCCATTGCTGCATTCCTCATCGACCGCTCGCCGTCGTCGCGTATCGCGCCAAACCGTGCGCGTCCGGTGCCGTTACTGCGGCGTCATCGGACCGTCGCCCATAAAAAAACCGCCTTGCGGCGGCTGTAGTTGCGGGCGTTGGTCCTGGGGTGGCTCATCTGGCGGAAGCGCGGCGGTCATGCCGAGCTTGAGGCGATCCGTCATCGCCTTGTAAGCATCGATTCGCAGCTTCGCGATCTCGATCTCGCGACCGGATTCGAGCTGCTTCAGCTTGTCCATCAGCTCCGATAGCTGGGCCTGCTGTTCCTGCATTTGCTGCTGCACCGCCGGCGGCACGCCACCGGAATCGAGCGAATCGAGAATCTGTTTCTTGTTCCGCAGGCTCGAAGCTTCGATGATCGCGCGCGTCGGGATCGACGTCGGGTCGGCGGTCTTGAGCTTGACCAGTTCCTCGAACTGCTCGCCTTGGATCGTCACCGAGTCCGGCCCGTCTTCGAGCTTCAGATCGACATCGAGCTCGGAGAGCTGGTTTTGCACGCCGACGACTTCTTGCAAGCGCGGATCGTTGGGATCGAACTGCGGGATCTGCTCGCCCTGCTCCGCTCGCTGCTGCAACTGCTCCAGCAGCGTAATGGGCTTGTTCAAAGCCACCCACCGCACGCTCTCTTCGCTATCGGTGACGCGGATCCACCGCTCTTCCGTCCAGAACTGGCGGATGCGATACCACGCCTGTCGGTAGATCTCCCAACTCCAATCTTTGATCGCCTCGAACGGCTTCGCCATTTCCGCGAGGCCGGCCATCGTCTGCATTTCCTGGGCGCGGCCCGAAGGCGCGCGGGCGTCACCTTCCAACGCCGGATTAACGCCACTGGCGTCGATCTCCGCCTTCGATTCGCGCAGCAGTTCGAGCTGGCCGGTTACGAGATCGGCCGACGACTCGATGTCGAAACGCATCTGACCGTTGACTTCGACGTAGCCGTCCGGCTTTGCCACCTCGCGGCGGGCCTGAGCCACGTCCTTGACCGCGCCCTTCTCGGCGACGACGGTCCGGCTGTTGAGCTGGTGCAGCGCCTTCGAGCGGCGCTTGTTGATCTCGTCTTGCGGGCTGATATGGCGCCGCGCAACGCCATAGCGTTGATTCTTCCGGTTGATGTAGGCCGACGTCGCAACGATGTCGCATTGCGGCTCGCCGTGCTCGTTGACGTAGGGCGAGACCTGCGGCTTTCGCAGAAAACCGCCGCGGCAAAGCGTTGCGGTGTGCCACACGCCCTTATGCAGCCAGCGGTGTTGCAGGATGCGGATCCGCTTCCGCGAGCGATCCGCCCAGGAGATCGACGGCCGGTCGTCGAAGGTGTCGCCGACGCTGGCCTGATCGTCGTAGCACCCGGCGATGACGTCTTCGGCGCCCTTGTACTTGTGCAGGGCGATGCTTTCGTCCATCCACAGCACGACGCCCATAAACGTCGCGTCGCCGAAATCACGCTTCCGGCTGCGCGGGTCGCGGTAGAAGCGGTCCCAGGGCACCAAGGTGATGACGACATCGAAGTCGGGGCCCTTGGCGGTCTGGCGCACGCGGACCGTAACCGTCGCGGCGCCGCTGCCCTCGATGAAGACGTTCTCGGCGACTTCGGAACGGATCGAGCTGAACTTGCTCTGATCGCAGACGAACCGCACCGAGTCCGTGACCGACTCGGCGTCGGCCTCGTGCTTGGGCGTGCGCGCATACGCCTTCGGATCGGTCCGCATCCGCTTCTCGTGCCCGAGCAGCGCGTCGATCTTCGGGCCGATGCGATTCGACACCACGGCCGGCTGTCCGCGCTTCGCCAGCGCGGCGAGCTCTTCCTCGGTCAACTGATCGTTGTCGTAGTAGTCGCGGTCACGCTCGGCGAGCTCGCGCTCTTCGCGCGTCTCGTCGAACGCTTCCTCGAACTGAAGCAACAGCGTGCCGTGATCGAACTCGGGCTCGACGTCTGCGGCGGTGGCGGCGCTGGTGTTGGCTTGAATCTCGTTCATCGCGTCTTCCAGTTGCCTTCGTCGTCGTCTTCGTCGTCGCTGTCGTAGTCGTCGGCCTGCCGCTTCGCCTCGCTGCGGTCGGTCGGCTCCCACGGACGGCTCATACACGCGTAGCGGGTTTCATCCGCCGCGTGGTCTTCCATGCTGGTGTTGAGGTCTTCGGGGCTCGTCTTGTCGTGTTGCAGGATCGGGATTGTTCGGAACCAATCCATGCAGGTATCGAAGACGTAGAGCATCGGGCGGCCTTCTTCGCCGGTGAGCCGGTCGCGCATCTGATCCCAGCCCGCAACGCGCTTGTTATCGGCGGCGCGGAACGTCGCGCCGGCGCCGAGCATTCGTTCGGCGATGCTGGGACCGCCATCGACTTTCCAGATCGACGGGTCGGCCACGCCGTAGGCGATGGTGTCCTTCGCCTCGCGCTCTTTGATGCCCTGCCCCACCGCGCCGGCGGTCAGCTTGAGCCCGACATCGGGAGCGCTCGCGCCGTACCATTCGCGATAGCGCAGCAGCGCACCACGCGGCATGACCCGACCGTCGGGCAAGGTGTGATCCTCGCCAACAACCGCCCACCACCCAACCGAGAACGGCTTCGCGCTGCCCCAGTCGAACGAACGGAACCGCGACCAATGCTTCGGCAGCTCGAACGGCTTAACGCCATGCTTCGCCCGGCTGATCTCGGGGAAGAAGGCGCCGTCGATGACATCCCAATCGCCATCGCGCATAGCGCGCACCAGCGCCGGCGACCCGAGGCCCGACAAGCGAGCTTCGTAGCCGGGATCGTCCCGGGTCATGCTCGGGTTGTCGTGCAGCCGCGCCGGGATGTACTGGCGCAACATGCCGCCGTCGTCGTTCGCGGCCTGCCGCAGCTCCATCGGAGCCGCGAAGTCCACGAACATCGCCTTCACCCAGGCGTGACCCACGTTGCCGGGATTGGCGCCGAGCAACACGCGCGGAAACATGCCGACATACTCGTCGGGCAACTTGATGCCGACCATTCGCACGCGGTTACGAAGGAAGCGATACATCGCTTCGGTGAAGTGCGTGGCTTCGTCGATCATCAGGACGTGCATTTCTGCACCCTGATACTTGTAAACGTCCTTTGGGTCTTTGCAGTGGCAAAGGAAGATTTTCGACCCGTTCCAGAATCGAATCTCGTCCTCGACGATGCGGCAAAGGCCGTTCTTCTCCCACTCCGCGAGCAGCGCACGAAAGCCTTTCGGGCCTTCCATGTGGTTTTTGACGAGATCGTCGCGAACGCGGCGGAACAGATAGACCTGCAATCCGTTGATGCTCGCGCACCACGCAATCGCGGCCGTTCGCATCAGGTGGCTCTTGCCGCCGCCGGCGGCGCCGCCGTATAGAACCTCGGTGGCTTTGGTGAGAAACGCTTCGCCCTGCTTCGGGTGAAGGGCTAGGTCAATCGCTACTTCCAATGCGGACATTGACCACCGCCCGGACCGGGCCGCCACCTTCGCCTGTGTGCTCCAGCGTTTGCCGCTCGCTGTAGCGCTTGCTCCACTTCGCGAGCAGCTTTAGCCGCGTCTCGACGCGGAGCTTGCTGCGTTGCACATGCTCGGCGTTGAACGCCGGACCCTTTTCACCGATCACGAAATCTTGCGTTCCGTCGTCCGCGATGCGGATGCAGTCGGACGCGATCACGTCGTATCCGATCTCGCGAGCGAAATCGAAATCTTCCTTAAATTCCTTGTGGTTCTTGCACCAATCGCTAACGGTGCGAACCGCGGGGAAGCCGTCGGTCTTGCAGATATCGACGAGCGTCTCGCCGTTGCATAGCCGCTCGATGATCTGCGCGGCAATGGTTTCGTCGTAGAGGCTCGGGGGCATCAGATCAGTTCCAGCAGCCCCACCTGGATGGTCTGCGAGTCGTCGCCAAGGCCCATCAGCAGTTCAAGCCGATACGGGCCCGGGGCCAAGCTGTCCGCCGCCGCGCGCGGCACGGTGAAGTTGACGCGCCCTTCGGCGCTGCCCTGGCCGGCGACTTCGGCGACGTGGTGGCTGCGGTCGTAGGCATAGACGCGGACGCGCAGCTCGGCGCCGTCGAGGTTTACCGGGCCCGCGTCGTCGCGGATCCAGGTCTCGAAGGGGTTGGAGCTGGAGCGATAGCCGCGGAAGGTTCGCAGGATCGGCCGGATGATCGACGTCCAGTCGATTTCGATGGCAACACGCATGACGAAAGCCATCGTTACACCCCCGTCCTTCCGGATCTATAACCCGCCCAGATCCACGGTCCTTTAGGCGTGAACAAGAACGGCGTTTCCCAACCGACGTCGGGATCAATTACGACTGGGTCGCCGCTCCAGTTCGGATACCGATAATCGGGTGACTCTTCGGGGTTTTCAGCAACCGCCAAACGAACCGCCCGCCCCTGCGTTGGATACGACGGAACGATGCGGACCTCGTAATTGAACCCGGAACCACCGATGTTCGGCGCGGTCATGGTGACGACACCAGCGGTCGAAACTTCGACGGAAATTCCGTACTCGCCGTACTCGCCCGGCGGAATCAGATGGAAATCGCCGGTGATGGCGTTCGACCACACCTCGACCGTGCAGGCGCCAATCGCGAAAGCGTTCTTCCAGGCCATCAGCGCACCAATCCTTCAGCCTTCAAGCGGCGAATGCAGCGCCGTTCCGCGCGCCAGTTGATGCGATCTGCCGTTGCGATGCCGAGCACACGATTCGCCCAGGCCCGCAGCTCGACGACGTAGCGGTCGGTGAGCGCCGCCGGTTCGGCGGGCTCGTTCGGGTACACGCCGACCGGATCCTCGATGCAGTCAGTCACGCGCGGCGGCGTTAGCTTCGTCGATAGCCGGCTGAAGGCTTGGCAGCCCGGCAGGCATACGGCAATCGCCATGCACAACCACAGTACGAATCGCGCCTTCGCGGTCATTGGTGTTTCCTTGGCTGGCCGCGACCGCATCGCGGGCTTCGTTCTTCGTGTGGTCGGCGATCTCGGTCGCCGTGGCTTCGTCCTTCGCCGCGCGCTTGCGCTCGTCCTGGATGGCGATCTTTGCGGCCTCTTCCATGTTGGCGCGGCAGCGCTGCGACGCTCCGGCCAATCGATAGCCGAGGAAGACGTTTACGCCGGCCGAGGCGATCATCGCGAGGATGAGATAACCGGTAAGTGACAGCCTGATCATGCGTTGCTGCCCGGGTTGAAGGGCGGCGGCGTCATGCCGGCTTCCCGCATCAGCCCTTCGAGCGTCCAAATGTGCTCGACCAGCTTGCGCGAATGGCTGCGTTCCTCGGCCAGCTCTTGCCGCACCGTCCGCATGTCGTTTTCGAGCGTGGTCACGCGCTCTTTCAGCAGGTTGTAAACCGTCTGCTGCGCGTCTGCGACTGCGGTGGACGCATTCGACTCCGCCACCTCGGCCCGGGTCTGCGCCGCGGTCTTCAGCTTGTTCTGCCAAGCCGCCCAGATCCCGCCGGCGACGGCGCCGACCGCGGCGACCGACGCGCCTACGGCGGCCCAGTCGATGCCGGCGACGGCCTTCACGGTATCGGCGCTCATCGCATCGCCCTCAGCGCTTGCTTGGCTCGGTCGTAACGCTCGCGGCGGTCGGCGGCGCCGGTCATTCCGCCGTTGATCCGGCGTGTCGATGCGTCGAAATCGCCCTTATCGGCCAGCTCGTTGAGGTTGTGCGCCTTCCAGTAGCTACCCGCGGCGAGCGCGGCGTAGCGCGGCTCGGCCAGCGCGTCGGGATCCTTCACGAAGTCCGGGCACGGCTGCACTACGGCGCGCAGCGCATCGCGGACGGCTTCGTAGTTGGCGCGGCCGGTGTTCTGGATCAGGCCGCGGCCGCGGTAGCGCCAGCCGTCGCCGGCTTCGCGGTTGCCGAGGCGGCCGCCGTAGACGTGTTCGGCGATCAACTGCGGCTTGCGCGCGAGCTGCGCCGCGGTCGCCGCGCTGAAGCGCTTCGGCCACGTCGCGAGCAGCCCTTCGGCCGAGTAGTTGAGGTTCTCGACCGTGCGCGAGAGGCCCATCGACTCGTGGCCGATCTGCGCCAGGAAGAACGCGAGCCGCGCCGGCGTCGAGACTTCGGCCAGCCGACAGGCTTCGGCAACGTGCTTGGCCCAGGTGGTGCCGAGCGTGCGCGTGCAGCCGACGGCCGAGACCAGCAAGTCGGGAGTGATCGAGAACATCGGAGCTCCAGAAACGCGAAAGCCCCGCGATTGCTCGCAGGGCTTGGGGATAGGTTTAACCGCCCCCGGACTCGAACCGGGCACACCCGTCGGGACTCGAACCCGAACACCGCGCAAGCGCGGCGCGGACACCTGTCAAGCGGTCATGTGCCGGTCTTTCCCGGCCGTCAATGCGCCCCTTCCCGGCCGTACCTTCGGAGAGAGAGAGAGGTAAGCGGGGCGAATGTGGCGGTGCCGAAGGGAATCGAACCCTTATCCCCCGCTGGACAGGCGGGGATTCTCGCCGTTGAACCACGGCACCGGAGAATGGTCGCGGCGGCAGGACTTGAACCTACACCGGGCGGGTTATGAGCCCGCTGCTCTGCCATTGAGCTACGCCGCAAAAACGAACGGCCCGCCGGTGAGGGCGAGCCGCGGGGGGAATTCTTGACGATGGCAGAATTCTGCACGTCAGCGTCCTACTGTCAAGCGGCAAGCTCCCGGCGCATCCATCCGCGGGCCTCGGCGACCCTCTCCCGGTAGGCGTTCCGGCTCAGCTCGAACCGCCGCCCCTTCTGGCCCTGGCTCCCAAGCGTGCAGTATTCCGCGCGCAGCACGCGCCCGAGCAGGTCGTCGGAGCGCTGTAGCGACTTCGCCGCCCGCTCGACCTGCAAGACCTCGGGCGCGAAATCCTGATCGCCCAGCGTGAGCAGCTTTGCCCGCGACGTGCGGGTCTCGCTGAAGGCGACCCGATCAGCGGCCCAGCGCGGCACCGGCCGCGTGCTGCCGTCGTCGGCGAGCAGCCCGGCCGCGGCGCCCATCGCCATGCGCCGGTCCGTGCCGCCGCGATCCATCGTCGTCGTTCGCCGGATGATGTGGGTTTGCCCGATACGCGACAGCGGCGAATCGCCGTAGCCGGTGAGCGCCGGGTCGGTGAATTGCGCGCGGTGCGGCCCGAAGGCGTAGCCCCACACGCGAAGCAGATTTTCAAACTCGGTTTCCGTCATCGCTTCCCCTTTGACGCCTCGAACATGTCGGGCGTGCCTACTTCACAAATCGTCACGCGCGCGCCGTATTCCTTCGGCTTGCCGCGCTCTTGGTCGTATTCCCAACGGATCCGCTTGTCGTTGTCGGGGATTCCGTAACGCGCGGCGATGCCGTCGCGCAGCGCCTTAAACGCCGTGCGTAAGTTGTCGTCGTCGAGCTGCCGCGGCGCGATGCGCGATAACGAAACCACGACCGGCAGCGCCGGCAGCGGGCCTATCGCCGCGGCCGCGGCGCGATGCGCCTTTGTCCGTCGCGCCCTCGCCCGCCAGCACTCGCGCAGGTTCGAGACCGACACGATGCGCAGGGGAAGGATTGCCATGCGGACGGCACGGCTCATCGCCGCGGCCCCTTGTCCAACTCGGCGATCAGGGCGTCGGCGTAGACCACGGCCAGTTTCGCCGCAAGTGCGGCCTCGCTCTGCGGAATCCCCATATTCCAGTGATGCGCCGAGTATTTGCCGCCGTCCGGTAGCTCCATGGCCTGCAATGCTGCGGTGGCGATGCGCTCGCGGCGCGAAGCCTTAGCCATCGCAACCGGCACCGTCCCCCACTGCGAGGGCTGATTCTCGGGGTCGTGCAGCGCTTGCATCAGCGCGGCGTCGGCCGCATCCACCTGAACCCTCGGCACCGCGCGGGTGAGCTCGGCCGCGCGCTCGGGCCAGAAAAGCGAGTAGCGGTTCGGGTCGGGATAGTTGCTCATCGGGTCTTGCTCCCGTTGGGGTCGCGCGCGCGCGCGGGCGATGCCGGCGGATGCAGGGGCGACAGATCGATCGGACCGTAAAAGGCATCGACCCGCTCAAGGCGAACGCCGTGGCGCCAGTCGCGGTTATCCCGGCTCCAATGCAGCAGCAGCGGCCGCGGGGTCGGGCTGAAGGTTCCGACGAGATACAGCCCGGGCTTGGTCGGAACCTCGGGCGAGTAGCCCCAGGAAGCGCCGGGCGAGCCGGCAAAAGCCGCGATCTCTTGGTCGCTGCAACCGCAGGCGCGGAAGGCGTGGACGTCACCGGCGCTCACGGCGTCACCCTGCCGGCGGCGTCGGGATTGAAGTCGGGGCCCAAGACTTGCCGCATACGCTCGACCCGTTCCTCGCGGGATAGGGGCAGGTTCCGGGGCTTCTTAACCTTGTCGAGCTCGAGCTCGCCGGCGACGGGCTCCGGCAGCGGATGGCCGGCGATGACCTTGGCGACCGCAGCGTCGTAGGCGAGTCGCCGCATCTGCTCCGCCTTGCGCTCGGTAGCGCCGCGGTGCCGCCACCCGTCGATGTGCTGCCAAACGAACCGGGCGAACGGCGAGCGGTCGGCGTGCGCGCTGCTGAGGATCTCGTCGTTCACCATGGCGAAGCTCGGGATTCCGAAGCACCGCATCCGAAACTCGGGCAGTGTCGGCGGCCACGGATCGCCGGTGGCGACGCTGGCTTCGATGCCCTGCGCGATCTGCTCGACAGTGAGCGCGGCCAGGGCCTTCGCCCAGGTCTCGCCGCTGCCCTTCTCCGGGGTCTCGCCGTTGGCCGACGTCCACTTGTGCCCGTAGATCTCCGCCATGCGGAGCCAGAGGCGACGGGTTACGGGGTCAACGGACCCGGAAGGCTTCGCCGGGGATCGCGTCGTCGTCCGGCTCGGCGGCGTGGCCGTAGCCGTCGCGGGCATTGCCGTCGGCTTCGTGCTGGCGGACGCGTTCGACAAGGCTTGCGCGGCCAGTTGGGATGCGTGCTGCATAGGGTGCTCCGGTGGGTTGCTGGGCGGCCTGCTGGTGCCGGCTGACGGCGGCGCTGATCGCCCAGGCGAAGGGATTGGACTTGCCGAGCTCGACGGCTTCGGCGGCGGTGTGGCCGAGGGTTTCCGGGGTGACGCCAAGGGCGAGCGCCTGGCGCAGCGCTTCGTGACCGGGATTGGTGCGAGCACAACCGGCTTGGCGCATCAGCAGGCACGCGCGGCCCGCGTCGGTCGCCCCGGCGAGCCGGGCGTCGCTGCCCTGCGTGCTATCCGAAGAGAGGTTTATTGCTTCTTCTGGGGATTGGGGATTGGGGAGCTTTCGCCCTGGGTTTTCGCTGGGTTCCGTTTGGGTTACGTTTTCAAAACCCAGTGGGTTATCTGAAATAAACCCGGTGGGTTTTTCCTTTCGGGGTCGCCCGCCCTTCCGCCCGTTCTCTTTCGCGGCCTCGATCTTCGGGGCGGCCTTGCGGATCTCTTTCTCGATCCGGTCGTTCGTCCAGCCGTCGGCGGCGTCGTTGAAGAACTCGGCGAGCACGGCATCGACCGCGGCCCGCTCGCTGGCCTTCGAGGCGCGTGCGATGGCGTAGCGCGAGGCGTGCGGGATCGGCCGCTCGTTGGCGTAGCACCAATCCATGAGCCGCGTGTAGGCGCCGTCCTGCTCCATCGTCAGATGCAGCGTCTTCGCCATGTAGTGCGCGGGATAGCGCGGGTAATAGTTCACGCGATTAGCCGCCCCTGCCTTTGCGCGTCATCGATGCGACGACAAGCGATATCGAAGTAGGCGGGGTCCACCTCGCAGCCGACGAACTTCCGGCCGGCCTCTACCGCGGCGACTCCGGTCGTTCCGCTACCCATGTAGGGGTCGAGGATCGAGTCGCTTCCTTTCGCCAGCGCCACGCACCAGCGCATCAGCGAAAGCGGCTTCTGCGTAGGGTGTTCCTTGCCGGGCGTCCCCCGCGTTGCGCTCTCACGGAAGATCGCCGCGGGGCGACCGAGGTTCGTCCAAGCAAGCTCGACCTGCGAAAAGTTTTCCCAGGGCTGCTCTTTGTCCCAGACCAGCACCGCGCGCGTCGGCGGCAAGGGGAAGTAGTTACCGCCCCAGATTATTTGCACGGGCGCGGCAGCCATCAGCAGCGCGAGCGTGTCGACGTCCGGGGCCACGTCCCACCGAACATCGCTTCGGTTAAGGATGCGGTTTTTCAACGCGCCGGAGCCCTGCTGCCGCGGCGACTTCCGCACCGCCGGCGTAGACCCTTCGCCAGCGAGGTTGAGAATTCCGTAGGGCGGATCGGTGATGAGCGCGCCCATCTTTTGCAGCGCCGGCAAGATTTCGCGGCAGTCTCCGAGGTGGAGCGTTGCATTGCCGATCACTTCCGTTCGGCTCATGCTCGCAGCTCCCGAATCAGGCGCTTCTCGATCTCGCGCTCATGCTCCAACGCGGCGACACGCTCGCGCAGCTCGCGGTTCTCGCGCTCGACGTCCGTCTCGATGCGGCGAAGGCTGCGGGGGTCGTAACCGCGGCGCAGCAGCCACGCAAAGAGCGGTGCTTCGCTACCCGTCGCATCCATCAGCGCATCGAGGTTGCCTTCGTTGAGCCGGGCTTGCCCTGCTTTCGCTTTCGACAGCGTGCCGGCATCGGTGCCGATCTCGATGGCGATGGACTTGTCTTGAAGCCCGCTGTTTTCGCAGGCGTAACGCACCGCCGCGGCTTCGGTGTTGAGCTTGTGGAAATCGGTCTCGGGGATCGACCGAATCGGCCGACGGATTCGCAAATTGAGGTCAGTTGCAACGGCGGCCATGTGAATTGAATTCCGTTGGTGGTCGGTTTCGAGGCGAAATGCAGGCCCAGCCCAGAAGGACCGAGCCCGTGTTAGATCGAAAGGAAGGAAGGCCGGGGAGCGAGCGCGATCACGGTGCGCAGCCCTCCCCGGCCGATGCATCGAAGGGAATCGCAAGCCGAGCGAAGAGCTCGGCGACCGCCATCGGCGGGGAAACGGTGTGTTCGAGCTCGACCCAGACGCGATGCGGCGTTGAGCTGCGTGCTATGCCGGTGATCGTCCAAGCGACGCCGGTCTCGCACGAGACGACGCGGAACGGTTCGCGCGCCCCGGCGGCCACGTCACGCGGCCTGCTTCCGAAGCGGCTGCACCCAGACCAGCACCTTCGCGTCCAAGAGCGGATCGCTCTCGGCCATGCGCTCGGCCAGCCGGCGACCAATTCCGCGGCTGCCGTTGCAGATTCCGGCGATGGTGCTGTAGGGGATCGAGAGGTGGGCCGCTACGCCGGCCGCGCCATCGTGGCGCTCGACGTAGGTTTCCCAGTATTTGCGCGCGTCCATTGGGGCTCCGCTATGCGTTACGCATTGGCGGCGAGTATGCATAACGCATACACCCTATGCAAGCGGTAACCGTACGCTCCGGGCTGGTCCGAAGGTCTCAGCCTATGAGCCGACTATCTGAAAATCTCACCGCCCGGCGAGAAGAATTAGGCATGTCAGTCGCAGACGTCCACGTCCAGCTAAACAAGCTGGGGCACGACGTCGGCTACTCCACGGTCGCCGGATGGTTCAACGGCAATCGCGGAGTAAGAAGCATGGAGCACCTGAAAGCCTTATGTGTGGTGCTGCAAACGGACCTGAATTCCCTAACTGGCGACGAAGTAGAGATAGCCGAGGATCCCATCGACGCATCGGTCGTTCGGGAAATGCGTGATCTAACGGCAGTGCAACGCGAGGCAGTTCTTGCGCTCGTGCGCAGCATGAAACCGCGCCCTTAATTCCATCCTGTAGCAGCAAAAGTCACCGAGCACGCCCCGCCATGAGCGGGGCTTTTTTTGTGCCTGTGGATAAGTGCCGTTCGTCGGAAATCTGCGCGTTACGCATAGATTCCTATGCGCTATGCATTGCTCAAATCTATGCGCTATGCATAATTGACCCGTCGGCCACTTCTGGCCAAACGGGATCAGGTCATGGCGAACCGCTGCTACACCGCCGCCGGGATCACCTATCGCGCCTGCGGTGACTGCGGCGGCGCCGGTGACCACGTCCTCACGCACTGGAGCCGCGACCCGCAGCTCGAAGAGCGCTTGACCTGCTGCACCTGCGGCGGCCGCGGTTACGTCCGCGCCAGCGCCTTCGATCCGCTCGAAGTGCTCCAGACCGAGCGCCGCGCCGCGCTGCGCATGAGCCGCCGCCCTGGCGATGAGCTCGCCGCGCTGCTGGCGCCGACCGCCCTCGCTTCCTACCGCCGAGCCCGCGCCCGCGCGATGGCCCCGGCCCCCCTTCCCAACGACATCGCGCCGGCGACGGCGCTGGAGCATGCCGCGTGAGCACTCACACCCACATTTTCGGCGAAGAGCGTCATGTCCGCGTTCGCTGCCAGGACGACGAGCCTTGCGTCTGGATCGATACCGCACACGCCACGGTGTCGCTGACCCTCACCGCCGAGCAGCTCGACGCGCTGATCGTCGCCGCGACGTCCGCGCGCGTGATGCTGCGGTCGCAGGCGGTGCCGGCATGAACGCCCTCGCCTGCATCTGCTACGCGCTCGCGCCGGCCGCAATCGCACTCGTGCGCTTCGGGTGGCAGTCATGAGCGCGCCGAACATCACGGAAGCACCGTGGCATGCCTGCGAGCACGGCGACTACAGCGATTACGGCGGCAATTGCGTCGTGATCCTGGGCGATGACATGACGTTGCGGATCGCGGTTGTTCTCGGTGACAACACCGACGAGACCCTTGCGAACGCTCGGCTCATGGCAGCGGCGCCGAAGCTCTTCGCGGCCCTCGACCAGATCAGCGGCCTGTCGCGCGCCCTGCGGGCTGGCGGCCCAGATCCGATGGATCTCGAAGAGCTGTCCGACGCACTGGCTCAGGCCGTGGACGTCGCGCACGAGGCAATTGCCGAGGTGGCGGCATGATCCGCTTCAACGCCACCCGCGCCGACGCGCTACTGATCGACCACATCGCCCACCGCGCCGCGCGCGCCGGCCTGCTGCTGACCGACCGCCTGTCGCTGGAAATGGATCTGACCGCGACGCACCTCAACGGCTGCGCGCTCGATCTCCGCAAGCTCGCGGCCGCCGACGACTTCAACTTCGCGCACGACGTCTGCGGCATTCAACGCCACCTCGACCGCAAGACCGGCGGCCTGCTGCGTCTGTTCCGGCCGCGGTGCGCGGTCCCGTCCCTGCTCACCACCAACGCCGACGGCGAAGTCGAGGTGTCGCGATGAGTGCAACGCCGATCTATCTGCACGACTGGGCAAAGAGCGGGTTCGAGCAGCTCGTTTCCGACTTTGCGGGGCTGTGCATCAGCGCTGCGGAATTCAAGGCGGAATCAGCGCCTTACGCGAACGTCGAGTTCTGGAACGAAGAACGCTCCAAGCTCGCCGCCGAGTTGGAAAACAAGCGCTGGAAGGGCGTCGAGATCTTGCTCGCGAGCTACGCCTACGAGTGCTATTCCGGCAATGCGTTCGTACTGTTCCGCCACGACGGCAATCTCTACGAAGTCAACGGCTCGCACTGCTCGTGCTACGGCCTCGAAGGACAGTGGTCGCCGGAAGAGACCACCGCCGCGGCGCTGCGCCATCGCGTCGTGCATGGCGACCTGGGCGGCTATGGCGACAACCGCTTCGCCGACGAGCTGCTGACGGTGCTTGACCGCCTGGAGCGCGCGCCATGACTGCCCAGCTCGAACAGAACCCGCGCCCGGGCCGCGAGCTCTCCGCGGCGCTGCCGATGACGTGGCGCGATTACCTCGCCATGTCGGTCTGCTACGCCGCGCTCGGCGCGTTGGCCTGGGGTGTCGTGTCGCTGGTCTACCTGCCGCCGATCACCCCGCCACCGAAGGGCATGCCGGCCGCGTTGGCATGCGCAGCGCTCGCCGGCGGCGCGGCTTGGCTCGTCAGCATCTGCCTTGAGGGTGCCCGCCGTGCCGACCCGTAACCCCCACCTCGACCGCGCACTCGCGCGCTCGATGCTCGAACGCGGCCGCCGCGGCGTCACGCCGGCGCCGGCGATCACCGCGCCCCTCACCACCGACCACGAATCGACCGACCCCGACAAGGGCCTGTTGCCGCAGCGCGACGCCTACATCGCGCAAAGCGCGGCCACGGTCGCGGGCCGAGTCGCCCCTTTCCCGACCACCCGAAGGAGCACCACGACGTGAGCCAGACCATCCGCATCACCCTCGTTGCAACCCTGTCCGACGCTTTGCTCGCGAAGATCGGCGCCCGCGCCGAGCGCAATTGCAGCGAGTTCGCCGAGATCAAGCCCATCGCCGAGGCGCTGTCGAGCGTGCCCGGAGCGCCCTCGCTGCGGCCGGTGTTGCCGTCTGTCGAGCAGCACCGCGACGCGCTGATCGTTCAACAGGCGATGCATACCGCCGCGGAAGCCGTCGGCGGTTTCCAGGCGGCCTATGTCACCGGCGACACCACCGGCCGCTTGGAGCGCAACAGGGGCTTCATGCGCCTCACCGACGACGACTCGCCGAGCTCGCTCGCTATCGAGCTCGCCGACTGCGACACGGATCCGCGCCAGTTCTGGAACCCGCCCGCCACCGCGCAGGGCGCGCAGCGCAGGGCCGAGGCCGAACAGCGCCAGCACAGCGCCGGCGCCCACGTCGAAGCTGCGGCCGCTGCGCAGGGCTTCGGCTTGGAGCCGATCACCGCCGAAACCCCGGATCTCGACGAAGACACCCTCGCCGCCCTCTACGTGCCGCGGCCGGTCGATCCGCGACAAGAGCCGCTCGCCGGCGTGCCGGAACCGGAACCGAGCTGCGTCGAAGCGGACACCGCGGCGACCGCCGACACCTCGACGTCTTCGGATTGCTCGGCCGGCTTCGAGTAACCCACCGCCCCACCCACCACCCCAGGAGCAACACCCGATGAGTACCCGCATTTACGCCGTCACCGACAAGCACGCCGAGCCCGACGCCGACGGCACGCCCGCCGCCCCGTCGCTCGTGCGCGCCAGCACCAAGGCCCAGGCCGTCACCGCCGTGGTGCGCGACCGCTACAGCGCGAGCGTCGCGTCGCAAGAGCAGCTCGTCGCCGCGCTGGCGAAGGGCGTCAAGGTCATCACCGCCGGCGAGGAAGACGGCGAGGACAGCGCCGAGTGAACGCCGTGGCGCTTCCCGTGCCCGCTCAGGTCGCGCCGGCTCTTGCCGGCGCCGACCACGACCGGCAACGCTTCATTGGCGGGTCCGATATCGCCGCGGTCCTCGGCATCAGCCCGTGGCGCACGCCGCTCCAGCTCTGGGAGCTGAAGACGCGGCCGCTGCTTCCGGACCACGACCGCCCGTCGAAGCCGAAGACCCGCGGCCACCGCTGGGAATCCGTCGTCGCCGAAATGCTCGTCGAGCACCTCGAAGAGCGCGGCCACAAAGTCGAGATCGTCGCGAGCAATCGCCGCTATATCGATCCCGAATTGCCGTTCCTGGCCGCCGAGATCGACTTCGAGATCGTGCTCGACGACGAAGACGAAATCACCAACGTCGAACTGAAGACGGTTCACCCGTTCAAGGCCGGCGAGTGGGGCGAGGCCGGCACCGACGAATCGCCGGTCTTCTACACCGCGCAAGGCATGCACGGGCTCGGCGTGACTAAGCGGCGCCGGTGCCTGATTGCACCGCTCTTCGGCGCCGACGAGATCCGGGCCTATCCCATCGAACGCGACGACGAAACCATCGCCGCGATGCGGGCGCGCGCAACCGCGTTTTGGCAGCTAGTGCTGACCAACACGACGCCGACGCCGCTCAATCTCGACGACTTGGATCGTCTCTATAAGGGCGACGACAAGGGCCCGGCGCTGATCGCCGACAACGAGCTCACCCGCCAAGTTCTCCGACTCCGCGCCATCCAATCCGAGATCAAGGCCCGCGAGAGAGAGTTCGAGGCGCTGGAGTTCGACGTAAAGCTCGCGATGCGCGACGCGACCGAGCTCGTCGTCGATGAAAAGGCCGCCGTGACGTGGAAGCAACGCGCTACGAGCTGGCTCGATCAAACCGCGCTCAAAGAGCAACACCCGAAGCTTGTCCGCGAGTTCACGCGGAAGGGCTCGGCGCGCGTCTTCACCGTCAAGTAAGGGAGTAACAGCGCTATGTCGCAGAACGCACTAAGAGCGGCCGCCACCGGCAGCAGCACGCCGGCGAAGGCATCCAACGGCGCGCAGTTGAATCAGTTCCTCGAAAAATACAAGGGACAATTCGCCGTCGCGCTTCCGAAGCATCTCAACCCCGACCGAATGATTCGGCTCGCGCTGACCGCGTTCAACGGCAACCGCCAGTTGCAGCAGTGCGACATGAACAGCATCGCGGCATCGATCATCACCGCGGCGCAGCTCGGCCTGGAAATTGGTGTCGCGGGCCAAGGCTATCTCGTGCCCTACAAGGGCAAATGCACCTTCGTGCCGGGGTGGCAAGGCTACGTCGATCTCGTTTCGCGATCCGGTCGCGCGACGGTTTGGACCGGCGCGGCGTTCGAGGGGGACGAGTTCGAGTTCGCCCTCGGCGATTCGCCTTTCGTGCGCCACCGCCCGGGCGGCGAGGACGACCCGAAGAAGCTAACGCACGTTTACGCCGTGGGCCGCGTCAACGGCAGCCAGTGGCCCGTTATCGAGGTGTGGCCGATCTCGCGCGTCCGAAAGCACTTCAACAAAAACAACAAGGTCGGCGCCGGCCACTACGCCCATAACAACTGGGAAATGTACGCCCGCAAGGTTCCGCTGTTGCAGGTTATCAAGTACATGCCGAAATCGATCGAGCTCACCAACGCGATGACCGCCGAAGCCGCCTATAACAGCGGCAATACCTACACCGTCCACGGCGACACGATCACCATCGACGGCGACGACGGCGGGAACGCGCTCGACACGTTGACCGGGAACACCGGCAGCGGTGGCAGCGACGCCTATGTCACCGCGCGCGCCGCGATGGAGTCTGCGACCGACACCGATGCGTTGAACGACGCTTTCGACCTGTCGCGCGGGCAGGACATGGCCGCCGAAGAGTCGCGCGAGCTAGCGGCCTATTACGAGCTCCGCCGCGACGCGCTGGAAATCCCCTAAGCCCCCGACGCCCGGCGCCGCGCGCCGGCAACCGTGAGCCGCGCCGTGCGCGCGCCGGGCGTCACCTTCCCACCGGAGAGAACCATGTCGAACGAAGAAACCACGACCGCCACCGACACGCCCGAGACCACCGTCGAAGGCGCCGGCGAGGCCCAGGTCGAAACCACCGCCGCGACTGAAGCCGACACCGCAGCAGGCGACGACGGCGATCAGGTCGCCGACATCATCGACATCATCGACTTCACCGCCGACACGATGCTCGGCACGCTGACGACTGTCATCGTCGATGAAATAAAGGCGCTGCCCGACGTCTGGGCCAAGCTGAGCGAGTTCAAGCAAGACGACGTGATTAAGCGCGTGACGTCGCAGGTCGGCGACGCGGTGAAACGCGCCGTGCATCTGATCGCCACCGACGGCCGCGAGGTCATCACCGCCAACCTCGAACAGATCACCGCGAAGGACGGCATCAAAGCGACGCTCGTGCTCGCGCGGCACGACGAAAACCGGCATGCGCTGCTCGATGCCGTCGGTAAGCCGGTGCTGATCGTGGTCGCCGGATCCGATGGCTACATGGGCGGCAAGATCCCGAAGGCCGAACGCGATCAGCGCGCGCTGCCCGGGTTCAAGGAACCGGAATCGGTGCCCGATTCGGCGACGCCGAGCACCGCGGCGGACGCCGAAGCCGACACCGGCCCGGTCGCGGACAACTGCCCGGCTACCGCCGCCGAGGCCGCGTAAGCCATGCGCCGCGAATTGCTGCTGATCGGCGCCGTCGCTTACTGGCTGTTTCTCCTGGGCTGGGCCGCGCCGGCGCTGATCTCCGCGTCGCATTGGGAGCTGGTCGCCGGCGGCGTGCTGCTGCTGATCGCCAGCGCCTACATCACCTATCGCGCGACGAATCGCGCGATCCACCGCAAGACCACCACCGAGGAAACTCAATGAAGATCTCCCGCATCCTGATCGCGGCGCTGCTGGCGTGCGCGCTCGTGGCCTGCTCCAAGGTTCCCGCCGGCAACGTCGGCATCAAGGCTTATCTGCTCGGCACCAATAAGGGCGTGGACGTCGAGCAACTCGGCCCTGGCCGGTACTGGATCGGCTGGAACGAAGAGCTCTATCTCTTCCCGACGTACACGCAGAACTACACCTGGGCGAAGGACTGCCAGGAAGGCGACTGCGCGAACGAAGAGATCGGCTTCCAGACCGTCGAGGGTCTCGCCGTAAAGGCCGACGTCGGCATCAGCTACCACGTCCGGCCCGATAAGGCCGCGGTGATCTTCCAGAAGTACCGCAAGGGCGTGGACGAGATCACCGATCTCTACTTGCGCAACATGGTCCGCGACTCGCTGGTCAAGAACGCCAGCAGCATGAGAGTCGAGTCGGTTTACGGCGGCGGCAAGGCCACGTTGATCGACAAGGTTCAGAAGGACGTCGCCGCGCAGGTCGCCGCCATCGGCATCGACGTCGAAAAGATCTACTGGATCGGCGAGCTCCGCTTGCCGGCCGTCGTCGCCGAATCGATCAACGCGAAAATCAAAGCGACCCAGATGGCGGAACAGCGCCGGAACGAGGTCGAGCAGTCGAAGGCCGAGGCAGACAAGGCTGTCGAGGCCGCGCGCGGCGAGGCGACGGCAAAGCTCGAAGTCGCTCGCGCCGACGCCGAAGCGATTTCGATCAAGGGTCGCGCCATCGCGGAAAACCCGCGAGTGCTGGAGCTCGAAGCGATCCAGCGTTGGGACGGAAAGCTGCCACAGGTCAACGGCTCCAGCGCCGTCCCCTTCATCAACGTCAACAAGTAACCGGCGCGCGCCGCGAGGCGCGTTTCGGATCCCCCGCAGTACCCATTACGGAGCAGTCATGAACGACAAGACCATCGAGACCGAGATCCAGTCGAAGGGCCTCACCGCGCCCCGCATTACCACGCAGGACGTTGCCGCCGAGATCGTGAGCGAGCACTTTTTTTCCGCGCTCGAAGGCGCCTACAGCGACGGCGCGGTGAACCTCGGCGACACGAAGAAGGCAGTCGTTTCGCTGCCCCTGCTGACGATCTGCGTCCTCGTGCTCGAAAACGGCTTCACCGTCACCGGCGAAAGCGCCTGCGCGAGCCCGGAGAACTTCGACGCTGACATCGGTCGCAAGATCGCCCGCGAAAAGGCCGTCGAAAAGATCTGGCCGCTTCTCGGCTTCCGTCTGCGCGACTTCCTCGCCGATCAGGCCGACGAAGCCGAGGACGAAGCCGCGAGTGCGCTGGCGGCGCCCGAGTACCAGGCGTAACCGCAACACCCCGCAGCGCACGGCCGCCGGCGGTGTGATCGCGACTCGACTACCTCCCCCCGAGCACGCAGATCCACCGCCGGCGGCCACCTACCGGAGCCGCACAGATGCAACGAATCCACACCCCCGCCGCGCGCGCCACCGACCCCGCTACCTCTCACCTCGCCGCCGACGCGATCACCGCCAGCGGCGCGCGCGACGCGCAGCAGCAGCTTGCCGCCGAAGTCGTGCGGCAACACCCCGGCTACACGAGCAACGAGCTCGCGCAGTTCTGCGAGCTCGACCGCTACGCCCTCGCCCGCCGCTTGCCGGAGTGCGCCACCGCCGGCGCTGTGCGCAAGGGCCGCGCGCGGACCTGCCGCGTCTCCGGACGCTCCGCCGTGACGTGGTGGCCGGTCGATGCGACCGCGCTCGCCGCGGCCTGACCCTCACCTTCAAGGATCCCCGACACCATGAGCAACGAGCCCACCACCCTTTACGCGATCATCTACGAGATCGACGGCGCCAAGCTGTTCGGCGAGCTCTGCAAGACCCCCGAATGCGCCGTCAACAGCATCAACCCGCTCGACGGCTCGACCGTGCTCGGCATGGCGACCCTCGACCGGGTTCCGGGAAGCGCGCTCATGTACTGGAAGCGACAGAAGGCCGCCACCGCTCCCGCTGAGCAAATAGCGGACGCGGGTCCGGCCGTAGCGTGGCGCGTCCGCGTGCTGCACAAGCCGTGGAATAAGCCGAGTCAATGGAGCCGCTGGCAGGCAATCGGAGCCGCGGAATACGCCGAAGCTAAATCTACCGGGAAGTATCACGAGTACGACACCATCGAACTACAGGAGCTTGGCGTTCTGTCCGCTGCGCCTGCGCCTACGGTGGTGGTCGATGAAGCGCCGGCCCTGTGGTGCCTGCACCTTCAAGGGCCGGACGAAGTGCACGCCGCACCGAGCAAGGCGCACGCCGAAAAGGCGGCCGAGCAGATCAATGCCGTCGATGACACGGGGCTCGTTAGGGCCGTAGCTGCGCCGTGGCCGCACTCGGTCGAGTCGCACGCCGAAGACAGCGACAGCTTCATCGAGCGATGGCTCATTCCCAGCGGTCACGTTGCCGCTGCGGATCTCGATCCGTTCCGCCCCCAGTGGCCGACGGGCCTCAAGCAAGGCGAGCACTACATGCTGTTGTGCGACGACAAGGGCCGGAACGGTGGAACGTGGGTCAAGGTGTATGTCGGCGGTGACGGCGACGTGCATCTGACGATGCAGGATTGGGAAGAGCGGCCCGAGGGTGAACCGTTTCCGATTCCGTCGTTGCGATGCCGCACGTTGAACGGCGGCGGCCGCAACTCGCGCAGCCATCAAGCGCTGTTGTGGCTCGCGCAGGCGATTCGCCTCGACGCAGCCGAACAGAATCGCGAGGGCTGAGCGATGGGCTACAACACCAACTTCACCGGCGAACTGCGGTTCGCCACCGAGCCCACTGCTCCCCAGCTTGCCGCGTTGAACGAGATCTTCGGCGAGGACGTGCGCACGCATCCCGATTGGGTCGTTGACCGCAGCACGGGCTGTACCTACATCGATCTCGTTTTGACCAAAGACTTCGGCGGCATCCGCTGGGACGACTCGACCGAAAAGACATACGGCCTCGAAGAAGCGGTCAACTTCGTGACGCGGCTCATGCGGCAGCGCTGGCCGGACTTCCGACTCGTCGGCCACTTGAACGCGCAGGGCGAGGATTTCGATGATCGGTGGTCGCTGGTGATCGATGCGGATGGCTGGGCTTCGCGACAGCCCGTCGTGGTCCCCGGCAAGCCCGTCGATTGCCCCCACTGCGGCAAGCGTTTCGCCGTTGAGGTGCCGTGATGGCCTACGCCTGCGACGGCTATCCGGTGACCAATTGGCTGATCGCGTGGAACGCGGTCGGGCCGTTCTACGTGGACTCGTGGAAGACCTCTTACAGCGATGGCCGCTTGGCTCACCGCGTGATTGGAAAGCACGGGTTCCAATGCAGCACCCGCGAAGGGTGCGTGATCCAGTTCGACCGGGAATACGCGGAAGCCATCGCGCGAGCAGCGAACGAAGGATCGCTCGCGCGGCACGAGGCACCGAAGAACCCGTCGGCACGCTATGCGAGAGGTGCAAGCGATGAGCGAGACGTGGCTAACGCCCGATGAAGTCGGCGAGCTCACCGGCCTGAAGCCGAATAGCTGGAAGGCGCAATGTCGGAAGCTCGCCGCGATGGGAATCAAGTTCAGGCCCAACGGCGCCGGCCGGCCGCTCGTAGAGCGCGCCGCGGTGCTGGCGGGAACGACAAGAAGAACGGCGGCGAAGCCGCAACCGAACTGGAGCGCACTGCGTGGGAAGGCGGCGTAAAAAGAATTTGCACTTGCCGGTGGGAATGCAACTGATCTCGGGTACGTATTGGTACGCGCGCGGCAAGGACAAATGGGTGAGGCTCGGGCGGGAATTCGGCCCGGCGCTGGTGAAGTATGCGGGGATCGTCGGCGCGAAGCCGGAAGTGCGCACGGTGCAGCACGCCATTGCGCATTACATCGAATGGGCTACCACGCGGCGGAAGCCGATCAAGCCTGCGACGCTCGAAGGCTACAAGAACAGCTCGAAGAACCTGATCCCGGTTTTCGGGCATCTGGAGCTCGCCGACATCGAGCCGCAGCACGTCTATCAATACCTCATCGAGCGCGGCGACGTGCAGGCCAACCGCGACCGCTCGCTTCTCTCCGCGACGTTTACGCACGCGCGCCGCATCGGCGCGTTCAAAGGCGATGACCCGACCAAGGGCCTCGAATACCGCAACGACGAATCGCCGCGCCAACGCTACATCGAAGACGGCGAGCTCGCGGTCCTGCTCAATGCGGCTTCGGCGAAGCTGTCGTGCATCTTGAATTTCTCGTATCTGACCGGGTTACGACAAAGCGACGTCGTAAAGGTCAAGCTCGCTGACATCACGGCTGAGGGGATCCGGGCGGTAACCAACAAAACCGACGCGCCGGTAACTATCGAGTGGTCGGACGAGCTGCGGGCCTGTGTCGCCGAGGCTAACCGGCTCTGGACCCGGGCGGGCCGGATCTTCCTGTTCGAGAGCATGCCGAAGGGGAAGCACGCCAAGCGCGGCCCAGGCCCCTACACGACGTCGGGGCTTCGGTCCCTATGGCGGACCGCCCGGAATAAGACGAGCGTCAAGAACGTGCGCCTGAACGATCTGCGGCGCAAGGCGGGGTCGGACAAGGAAACCGACCAAGAGGCCGCCGACCTGCTGACCCACAAGGACACGAAAGTGACGCGCCGGCACTACCGGGCGAAGCCGAAAAAGGCGCAGCCGGCGCGCTAATTCTTGAAGATCGCCGCTTTTCTTGAAGAAAGAAAAAGGCCGCGATTGCTCGCGGCCTCTTAAATTATGGCGCCCGAAGTTGGACTCGAACCAACGACCCCCTGATTAACAGTCAAGTGCTCTAACCGGCTGAGCTATTCGGGCGGGGCTGCATATGATGCTCAATGCCCCGCCCTTCGTCAACACTTCGGGGCGAAATTAACTCAGGTCACGACGCGGTAGCAGGGACGGTATTCGCCGGCGATCTTCATCCGGCGCTGCTCGACGAAGGCCCGCAGCAAGGCATCCAGCGACTGCATCATGTCGTGGTCGCCGTGGATCTCGAACGGGCCGAATTCCTCGATCCGGCGCATGCCGTCCTCCTTGACGTTACCGGCGACGATGCCCGAAAACGCCCGGCGCAGGTCGGCCGCCAGTTCGTGCGGCTTGCGGCCGTGGTGCAGGTCCAGCGCCGCCATCGCCTCGTGGGTCGGAATGAACGGCTTCTGGAAGGTCAGCGGGATGTCGATCGACCAGTTGAAGAAGAACGAATCCTTGTGCTCGATGCGGTTTTCGCGGACCCGGCGGATGCCGGCGGCCATGCGCTTGGCCACGCGCTCGGGGTCGCCGACGATGATCTCGTAGCGCGAGGTCGCCGCCTCGCCCAGGGTCAGGCGCAGGAAACGGTCGATCTGCTCGAAATACGGGGCCGAGGCGGTCGGGCCGGTCAGGATCAGCGGGAACGGCAGCTCGGCGTTTTCCTCGCGCAGCAGGATGCCCAGCAGGTACAGGATTTCCTCGGCCGTGCCGACGCCGCCCGGGAACACGATGATGCCGTGGCCCATGCGGACGAAGGCCTCCAGGCGCTTCTCGATGTCCGGCATGATCACCAGGTGGTTGACGATCGGGTTCGGCGACTCGGCGGCGATGATGCCCGGCTCGGTGATGCCGATGTAACGCACGCGGCGCTTGCGCTGCTTGGCGTGGGCGATGGTCGCGCCCTTCATCGGCCCCTTCATCGCGCCCGGGCCGCAGCCGGTGCAGATGTCCAGGCCGCGCAGGCCGAGCTCGTAGCCGACCTGCTTGGTGTAAATGTACTCGTCGCGCGAGATCGAGTGGCCGCCCCAGCACACGACCAGGTTCGGGTCGGCCGGGTGCAGGATGCGCGCGTTGCGCAACAGGCCGAACACCGAATCGGTGAGGCCGTCGCTGCTGTCGAGATCGCGGCCGCCGCCCTTGTCGAGCTCCATGGCAGTATAGGCCAGGTCGCGGACCACGGCGAACAGCAATTCGGCGACGCCGCGGATGATCTCGCCGTCGACGAAGGCCATCGCCGGGGCATGGCGCAGGTCGATGCGCACGCCGCGGTCCTGTTGGTGCACTTCGATATCGAAATCGGGATACAGCTCACGCGCGGCGCGCGGATCGTCGGAGGCGCTGCCGCTGGTCAGCACCGCCAGGGCGCAACGGCGCAGCAGGTCGTGCATGCCGGTGGAGGCGTCGCGCAGGCGCGCGACCTCGTCGCGGGACAGGACATCGAGCCCGCCCTTGGGATAGATGCGGGCGTTGACCGTCGGCAGGACGGCCGCTATGGGGGTTGCGGTCATTGCGTTTTTCTCTGCTTTTTTCATCGATTAGTGGGAAAGGACTCTAGCAGTTCGGGGTCGGGCTGCGGCAGCCGCCCCCGTCCGCCGGACCGGTCCGCGGCCGTGCCGCCCCACCCTGTCCGGCCGCGAATGCTGCGGCCCCATAAAAAGGAAACGGCCGGGGTCGCCCCCGGCCGTTTCCGTTGTCGCCAGATACCGCAAGAATCAGAAGCGATAGTGGAAGCTCAGCTGAGCCGCCCAGCGCGAGATGCCCTTCTCGTCGTAGATCTGTTCCGGATCGGGCTTGGTGAAGCGGTAGATGTACTTACCCGTCGCCGGGTCGATACCGCCGTAATCGACGATACCGCGCATGCCCGGGAACGCGACCTCTTCGACCTGTCCCCAGTCCTTGTTCAACAGGTTGCCGACGTTGAGGATGTCGAGCGCGAGCTCGGCCTTGTGGCCTTCCCAGAAGCCCGGGAATTCCTGGGCGATGTGCAGGTCGAACTGGTTGACCCACTTGCCGCGCACTGCGTTGCGCTGGGCGACCTGGCCGCCGTGGCTGCGCAGGTACTCGTCGCTGTTGTAGAACTGCCAGAACGCGGCTTCTTCGGCGGCATTGCGGAACAGCACGTCGCCCGGGCCCTTCGGGATGTACATCAGGTCGTTGAAGCGGCCGTCGCCGTTGGCATCGTTGTCGAACGCATAGCTGTACGGACGGCCCGAACGGCCTTCGTAGAACAGCGAGACGATGGTGTTGTTGTCGCCGAAGAAGGCGTGCTTCCAGTTCAGCGAAGCGGTGAAGCGGTCGCGGACTTCGTAGCTGGAACGCGCGCTGACTTCTTCGTTGGCCTGGAACACGGCGACGTTGCCGAGCTGCGAGCTCGAGGTCGAGCTGGTCAGCGGGCTGACTTCGTCGGCATGGGTGTAGGTGTAGGCGACGCTCCAGCTCCAGTCGCTGTTGTTGAACGGCTTGTTCAACGACAGGGTGAACTGCTGGCTTTCGCCCTTGCCGGTCTGGCGGGCGATGATCGCGTCGTTATACGCGGTCGCGCGCAGGGCGCGGGCATTGGTGCGGCTGTTGGTGCAGGCCGAACCGTTCAGGCCGGTTTCGCGCAGGCAGGCGGTGCCGTCGGCGTTCCAGCTGGCCGCAGCCAGGCCGTTCGGGTCCCAATAGATGTTGCGGCCGTCCTGGCCGATCTTGGTGACGCCACCCAGGTTGAGCTGCTGGTAGTACAGCGCGTCGTTGACCGAGGTCACCACCGCTTCGGCGGCGGCGACGATGCCGTACCACGGCAGTTCGGTATCGAACGCCAGGTTGGCCTTCCACACCGACGGCAGGCTCATGTCCTTTTCGATGAAGTCGACCGACTGGGTCGCACCGGCGGCGCCGCCGGCGGCGTTGACCAGGGCCAGCTGGGCGTCCGGGTTGGCGCTGAAGCCGTTGATGCCGTTGGTGAACACGTAGTCGGTGTACGACACGCCGTTGTTCGAGTACGGGTTGGCCAGCCACACGGTCGGGGTGCCGCCGCGGAACAGGCCGATGCCGCCGCGCAGCTGGGTCGGACGCTCGCTGTCGAAGGTGTAGTTGAAGCCGAAGCGCGGCGCGATCAGGTCGGTGCCGTCGATGTTGTTGTCGTTGCGGGTGCCGAACAACGCCGAGGCCGCCGGGTTGAAGACCGGGCGGTCGTCGACGATGGCGCGGTCGTAGCGCAGGCCGAAGGTCAGGCTCAACTTGTCGTTGACCGCCCAGGTGTCCTGCAGGAACACGCCGACGTTCTTCTGGGTGAAGGTCGCGGCCATGTTGTCGAGGTCGCCGCCGCGCGGGTAGAACAGCTGGTAGCGGCTGGAACGGCCGGCACGGTAGTCGGCGACGCTGTTGAAGGTGTAGACGCCGTTCACGCGGCGGCCGAACAGGTTGTAGACCTCGTTCGACTCGTAGTCGGCGCCGAACTTCACGGTGTGGTCGCCGAGGAACAGGTTACCGGCGAAGAAACCATTCCAGGTCTTGGTCTCGAGGACGTTGACGTGGGTGTTCTCTTCGGTGCCCAGGTTCAGCGTGTTGCTGCCGAAACGCACGGCGACCGCCGGCAGGTCGAAGCGCGGGCTGCGCACGGCCGAATAGTCGCGGTACGAGACCTTGGCTTCGGTCGAGAAGACGTCGGTCCAGTCGCTGAACAGCTGCGCGGTGTAGGTCTTGAACTCGAAGTCGTTGACGTAGTGATACGAGTTCAGCGCCAGCGAGTTGGTGCCGAAGCCCTGCAGGAACGCGGTGCTCTGCTCGCTCTTGGCGTAGCGGAAGTTGGCGCGGTGCTTGTCGCTGATGTTCCAGTCGAACTTGATGCCGTACTCTTCGGTGTCGGTGTCCAGCGCCGGCAATGCCAGGCTGCCCGGGTCGAAGCCGTACACGCTCTTCGAGACCGAAATCACCTCGTCGATCTGCGCCTGGGTGATGTTGACGATGTTGTTGGCGCCCGAGCCCGCAGGACCGAAGCTGGAGTTGCCGGTGAACACTTCCTTGCCGGTGTACTTCTCGTAGTTGGCGAAGAAGAACAGCTTGTCCTTGACCAGCGGGCCGCCGAAGGTGGCGCCGAAGGTGCTTTCGCTGTCGAACAACTGCGGACGCACGTCGTTCTGGTTCTTGCCCGACCAGTCGTTGTCGCGGTAAACGCCGTAGACCGAGCCATGGAATTCGTTGGTGCCCGACTTGGTGACGGCGTTGATCACGCCGCCGGTGCCGCCGGAGATGGTCACGTCGTAGTTGGCCACGTCGACCGCCACTTCGTCGATCACGTCCATCGAGAACGGCTGGCGCGGGGTCGGCAGGCCGTTGCCGCCGAGGCCGAAGGAGTCGTTGGTGCTGATGCCGTCGACGCGGATCACGTTGTAGCGCGGGTTCTGGCCGCCAACCGAGATCTCGTTGCGCGATTTGTCGGTGACGACGACGCGCGGGTCGAGGCGGACGAAGTCCTGCAGGTTGCGGTTGATGGTCGGCATCGACTCCAGCTGATCGCGGGTGAGGATCGAGCCGGCGCCCATCTTGTTGGACGAGAACACTTCCGAACCGAGGGCGGCGACGGCCTGCACGGCATCCAGGGTGGTGACCTGGTTGTTCAGTGCGACGTCGACTTCGTTGACCTTGTCCAGGTTCAGGAACACGCCGTCCTGGCTGGCGGTGCCGGAGCCTTCCTTGTTGATGACGACCGTGTACGGACCGCCGACGCGCAGACCGCGCGCGTTGTAGCGACCGTCGGCGCCGGTCGTGGCGCGGCTGACCGTGCCCGACTCGGAGTGGGTGATGGTGACTTCGGCACCCGCGACCGGCTGGCCGTCGGCGCCGAGGACGCGGCCGGCGAGGCCTGCGGAAGTGCTCTGCGCGAAGACCGGCGCAGTGGCGAGAACGGCAAGCAGGCCAAGCGTGAGCTTGGACAACCGGACGCGGTTCGGATGAGTCATTACGGTGACCTCGGGATGTGGAATGCGTGGCGGAGTTGGGCAGGCGCGGCTCTGCGCCGCTGCCGTGCTCTAAGTTGGATTGGCTAGCCCCTACCCGGACGGCGCGTGGCCGCTGGGTTAACAGCAGTTTAACAGGCTAGGGGGGAGGTGTGACAGAGACGTGACGCCGTTCATGGCTTGTCACACGGTGACCGCCCGCACAGCAGAACCGGCACACCCGGCAAAGCGGTATAAGCGCGCCCCGCCCTCCCCGGGCAGCGGTGGCTCGGGAACCATCGGATCGGACCAGTCCGGCAGATCAGTCCGGCAGATCAGTCCAACTGGATCAGTCCAGCCGGATCAGCCGGGCCGGCCAGGATCGGGCCGCTCCGGCCACCCCGGTCAGGGCGGCGAGATCTGCAGGTAGGTGCCCAGGCCGTCGAGGACCATCTGCACCGAGATCGCCACCAGCAGCATGCCCATCAGTCGCTCGATCGCGATCAGGGCGCGGCGGCCGAGCAGCTTGTACAACAAGGTGGCCGAGAACAGGATCGCCGCGGTCGCGCCCCAGGCGATCAGCAGGGCCAGGCTCCAGTCGGTCAGGCGCGAGGGGTCGTTGCTGCCCATCAGCATGACCGCGGCCATGCCCGAGGGGCCGGCCACCAGCGGGATCGCCATCGGCACGATGAAGGGCTCGCCATCGGGCAGCTCGCCCATCAGCCCTTCCGGCGGCGGGAAGATCATGCGGATGCCGATCAGGAACAGGACGATGCCGCCGGCGATCGAAACCGATTCCTGGCGCAGATGCATCAGCTCCAGGGCGTACTTGCCGCCCCACAGGAACAGCATCAGCACGCCGAGCGCGATCAGCAGCTCGCGCGCGAGCACGATCCGCTGGCGCTTGGGCGGCAAGCCACGCAGCAGACTCAGGAACACCGGAATGTTCCCGAGCGGGTCGAGAATGATGAACAGCAGCAGCGCGGCCGAGGCAATCGTCATGGGCAGATGGCCGTCATGGGCGGTTGACCGTCATGGGGTCGGCGCCCAGACCTGGCCGCGATGCACGGCGCCTTCGGGCGCCAGCAAGGTCACGCAGGCCGAGGCATAGGCCGCGGGATCGCGGGCGCTGCGGTCGCTGTCTTCGACATAGGCGCGCGAACGCAGGCCGGTGCGCATCGGTCCGGGACGCAGGCCGGCTACGCGGATGCTCGAATTGACCAGTTCGGCGTGCAACATGCCGACCAGTGCCGCCAGGCCGTGCTGGGCCGCGCCATAGCCGCCCCAATAGGCCTGGCCGACGCGCTGCGGGTCGTCGAGCGCGAACACCAGCGCCGCATCGGCCGACTTGGCCATCAGCGGCAGGCAGGCCTGCGACAGCCACCACGGCGCGGTGAGATTGACGTGCACGGCGCGCGCGAACGCGGCCGGGTCGGTCTGCGCCAGCGGCGTCAGGCCGGGGAAATCGGCGGCGCAATGCAGCACGCCATCGAGACGGCCGAGTTCGCTTTCGATACGCGCGGCCATTTCGGCGTAGTCGTCGGGCTGCGCGCCTTCCAGGTCGAGCGGATACAGCAGCGGCTCCGGGCCGAGTTGGGCGACCGTGTCGTAGACCCGGTTCAACTTCGGCAGCTTGCGCCCGAGCAGGACCAGGGTCGCACCGGCGCTCGCGCAGGCCGCGGCCGCGGCTGCGCCGAGTCCCCCGGCCGCCCCGGTGACCAGGACGACGCGGCCGGCCAGGGCCTGCTGCGTCGCCGCCGTCGTGGCTGCCGTCGAACTCACTGTGCCTGGGTCTCGCTGATCATGCGCGCCAGCTCGCCGGACTCGTACAGCTCCATGGTGATGTCGCATCCGCCGATCAGCTCGCCGTGGATGAAGAGCTGCGGGAAGGTCGGCCAGTTCGAGTAACGCGGCAGATTCGCGCGCACTTCCGGGTCTTCCAGCACATTGACCGTATGCAGCGTGGTCGCGCCGGCGGCCTTGAGCGCCTGCACGGCACGGCTGGAGAAACCGCACATCGGGAACTGCGCGGTGCCCTTCATGAACAACACGATCGGGTGGGCTTCGACTTCGGCCTGGATCCGTTCCATAACGGACATGGGTACTGCTCCTGCGATGGTTTGTTGCCGACCTTGACGGTTCAGCAACGAAACGTGGGGATAGAATATGAATTGTAAGCCTACATGGCGCCGCCGACGCGTCCGTCCGGGAATGGTTTCATGCCCGGAACGGACTGCCGCCGGCGGCGTCCCTGCTAGCCAGCCCCCCGAATTCTGCAAGGAGCCCGCCAATGGCCATCGAATTGCCCGCCCTGCCCTACGACCGCACCGCGCTCGAGCCCACCATCTCCGCCGAGACCATCGACTTCCACTACGGCAAGCACCACAAGGCCTACGTCGACAATCTCAACAAGATGATCGAGGGCACCGAGTTCGCCGCGCTGTCGCTGGAAGAGATCATCAAGAAGTCGCAGGGCGGCATGTTCAACAACGCCGCGCAGATCTGGAACCACACCTTCTACTGGAACTGCCTGTCCCCCAAGGGGGGCGGCGAGCCGACCGGCAAGCTGGCCGAGCTGATCAACAAGGCCTTCGGCGACTTCGCCAAGTTCAAGGAAGAGTTCACCAAGACCGCCGTCGGCACCTTCGGCTCCGGCTGGGGCTGGCTGGTGCAGCGTCCGGACGGCTCGCTCGCCCTGGTCAGCACGCCCAACGCGGCGACCCCGCTGACCGGCGAAGACACCGCCCTGCTGACCTGCGACGTCTGGGAACACGCCTACTACATCGACTACCGCAACGCCCGCCCGAAGTACGTCGAGGCGTTCTGGAACTTGGTCAACTGGGACTTCGTCGCTTCCAACCTGAAGTAAGCGCAAGCCTCATCGCGATACCAACGGCCGGGGAAACCCGGCCGTTTTTCGTTGACGCGCTGCGGCCGGGGAAACCCGGCCGGTTTCGTTAGCCTGCTCAGGCCGGACCGGCTCAAGCCAAGGGGATCACCCCAGCCGCTCGATCACCGGCGCGACCTGGTCCTGTCGCTGCAAACGCTCACCGACCCGCTGCAGGGCCTGGGCGAGCTCGCCGGCGCTGTCGGCGCGCAGGGTCGCGTGGCCGACCTTGCGGCCCTCGCGCGAAGACTTGCCGTAATCGTGCCAATGCCCGCCGGCCTCGCTCAGCACCGGCCCGGCCTCGGGCATGGTGCCGATCCAGTTGAGCATGCAGGCCACGCCGAGCATGCGCGTATCGCCCAGGGGCAGGCCGAGCACGGCGCGCAGATGGTTCTGGAACTGCGAAGTCTCGCTGCCTTCGATGGTCCAGTGCCCGGAGTTGTGCACGCGCGGCGCCAGTTCGTTGGCCAGCAGCACGCCGTCGCGGCAGAACAACTCGAGCGCGAACACGCCGACGTAATCCAGCGCCTCGGCGAGCTTGCGCGCATACGAAATCGCGGTCGCGGCGAGCGCTTCGTCGGTGCGCGCCGGCGCCAGGCTGGCCGACAGCACGCCGTCGACATGCCAGTTTTCGGTGATCGGCCAGGCGCGGAACTCGCCGTCGCGGCCGCGCACCGCGACCACCGACAACTCGCGCTCGAAACGCACGAAACCTTCGAGGATCAGGCCGACCTTGTCGGCCTGCGGGCCGAGCGCGGCCCAGGCGGCGTCGGCATCGGCCGGCGTCTTGATCCGGAACTGGCCCTTGCCGTCGTAACCCAGGCGCCGGGTTTTGAGGATGCACGGCGTGCCGATGGTCGCGATCGCCTCGTCGAGCGCGGCGCGGGTATCGATCGCGGCGAAATCCGGCACCGGGATATCGAGCTCGCGGAACAGGGTCTTTTCGGCCAGGCGGTCCTGGGCCACGGCCAGCGCGCGCGGGCTCGGGAACACCGGCCGGCGTTCGGCCAGCCAATGCGCGGACTCGGCCGGCACGTTCTCGAAATCGAACGTGGCCACGTCGATCTTCGAAGCGAATTCGTCGAGCGCGGCCTGGTCGGTGTAATCGCCGACCACCATCGGCGCGAACTGGCCGGCGCAGGCATCGGCGGCGCTGTCGAGCACCAGGAAACGCAGCCCCAGGGGCGCGCCGGAAAGCGCGAGCATGCGGGCCAGTTGCCCGCCTCCGAGAATACCGACGGTGGTCATTGGCGCGGATCGTCGTTGGCGAGCACCTCGTCGGTCTGACGGGCGCGGAACGCGGTCAGCGCCGCGCCGATCGCCGGGTACTCCGCCGACAGCAGCGCCGCGGCGAACAAGGCCGCATTGGCGGCGCCGGCGTTGCCGATGGCGAAGGTCGCCACCGGAATGCCGGCCGGCATCTGCACGATCGAGAGCAGCGAATCCATGCCGTTGAGGGCCTTGGACTGCACCGGCACGCCGAGCACCGGCACCGCGGTCTTGGCCGCCAGCATGCCCGGCAGATGCGCCGCGCCGCCGGCGCCGGCGATGATCGCGCGCAGACCGCGCGCCGCCGCCGTGTCGGCATATTCGAACAACACGTCGGGCGTGCGGTGCGCCGAGACCACCCGGACCTCGTGCGGAACGCCGAGCGCTTCCAGCTTGGCGGCAGCGTGCTGCATCGTTTCCCAGTCAGAGCGCGAGCCCATGACGATGCCGACGAGCGCAGGAGGGGTGACGGGCGTTGCGGAAGCTGGAGACATGGGGCGTGCCTAGGCGCAAAGACGTATTCTAACGCCCTGTCCCGTCGTATCGGCACCGCACCGTATGGATCGCAAACTGCTCGACCTGCTCGTCTGCCCCTCCACGCGCCAACCCCTGTTCCCCCTCGAGAGCCGCGGCCTGCAGGCCCTGAACGCCGCCATCGGCGCCGGCGGCATCGTCCGCGGCAGCGGCGACGCCCAGTCCGAGCCCCTGCGCGAGGCCCTGGTGACCCGCGACCGCAAGATCGTCTACATCGTCGACGACGGCATTCCGCTGCTCGACGCCGAAAACGCCCTCGCCACGGCCCAGGTCGAAGGCTTCCCGGCCGCATGAGCGCGCCCGCCCGCGACCTCAGCCCTCCGCCGGCCGCCGAGATCGAGGCCGACGTCGCCGACGCGCTGGCCGAGGATCTCGGCAGCGGAGACGTCACCGCCGACCTGCTGCCCGACATCGCCGACAGCGCCTATCTGCTGTGCAAGGAAGACGCCGTCGTCTGCGGCCGCCCCTGGTTCGAGGCCTGCCATCGCGCCCTCGACCCGGACGTGCGCATCGACTGGCGCGTGGCCGAAGGCGAGCGCGTGAGCAAAGGCACCGTGCTCGCCCTGCTGCACGGCCGCGCCCGCGCCCTGGTCAGCGCCGAACGCGCCTCGCTCAATTTCATGCAGACCCTGTCGGGCACGGCCACGGTCACCGCGAGCTACGTCGAGGCGGTGCGCGGCACCGGCACGCGCATCCTCGACACCCGCAAGACCCTGCCCGGCCTGCGCCTGGCGCAGAAATACGCGGTGCGCGTCGGCGGCGGGGTCAACCACCGCATCGGCCTGTACGACACGGTCATGCTCAAGGAAAACCACGTCCGCGCGGCCGGCTCGATCAGCGCCGCGATCGCCGATGCCCGCGCCAAGCATCCGCAGCTGCCGCTGATCGTCGAAGTCGAATCGCTGGAGCAACTGCGCGAAGCGCTCGGCGCCGGCTGCGACCGCATCCTGATCGACGACTTCGACGCGCCGACGCGGCGCGAAGCCGTGCGCATCGCCCGCAGCACTCCGTTCGATGGACGCATCCCGCTGGAAGTCTCCGGCGGCGTCGATCTGGCCGGCCTGCGCGCGATCGCCGAGGACGGCGTCGACTGCATTTCCATCGGCGCGCTGACCAAACATGTGCGCGCCATCGATCTTTCGTTGAAACTCGGGCCGCCGCCGGGCTGACCCCCTTGGCTTTGCGCCCGACCGTCGCCAGAACCCTGTCATGCCTACCTTGATCTTGTTGATGATCTTCGGCGCCGCCGCGTTCTCGTTCTGGAGCGCCGGCCGCGCCGCCGCCGAACGCGCCGAAACGGTCGGGCGCGACGCCTGCCTCAAGGCCGGCGTGCAGTGGCTGGACCAAAGCGTGCACGCGATCGGCCTGAAGCTGATCCGCCACGAGAGCGGCTGGCTCGGGTTCGAGCGCACCTTCCGCTTCGATTATTCGATCGACGGCGAAGACCGGCATGTCGGCCGCCTGATCCTGCGCGGCGAACGGCTGATCGCCTTCAGCGGCCCGGTAACGCGGGTGCCGACGCAGTTGCATTGAGGGCGCAGCCAAGACGCGGCGTGGGCTTCAAGGGCAGGAGCGGCGCAAGCCGCGACCGCGCCGAGGCGATAGCCGGCGTACCCATCCAGCAAACCGATGCTCCCGTCGCGATGCAGGCCAGGACGTAGCACCGCAAGGCGAAGCTTCGCGGTCGCGGCTTACGCCGCTCCTACAAAGGGTTACGCAGGCCTGGTGAAGAATGGCGCGAGCCGCGACCGCGCCGCCAAAATCGCGCCACCAAGATCCGGCGCGGCTAGCGCAGGCGAAACAACGCCGACCAGCGCTTACTTGACGATGCGCAGATGTCCGCCGCGACGCGGGCTCGGCGTTTGCGGGCCGCCGTCGTCGTCGCCCTCCGGCGCCGGGTCGTTCGGCACCGAACTCAACATCGGCGGCGCCGAATCGATCTCGTCATGACCTTCGTCGAGCGCCGACTCTTCCATGCCCACGTCTTCCGGCAAGGCCATGCCCTGCCCGGTTTCGCGCGCATAGATCGCGAGCACCGCACCGACCGGCACCGACACCGGATGGCTGACGCCGCCGAAGCGCGCGCTGAAGCGGATCAGGTCGTTGCCCATTTCCAGATGCGAGACCGCGCGGGCGGCGACGTTGAGGACGATCTTGCCGTCCTTGACCGCATGCGCCGGCACCTGCACCGACGGACGCGTGGCGTCGACGAGCAGATGCGGGGTCATGCCGTTATCGGCGATCCACTCGTACAGCGCCCGCAACAGGTAGGGGCGGTGGCTGGTCATCGGAGCACTGCTTTCGGTCATACGCACATTTTAGCGTCATGACGAGGTGAACGACGAGGCCGTCCCGTGCGATTACGGCCCCGTCCGTCGCGCCCCCGGCGCGGCCGCACGGACGCGGCCCGGCCGCCCGACCCAGCTCAGGTCGGCATGTCGCGCAGCTTGCGTTCCTGGTCGGTCAGGCTGCGGGTGAAACCGGGGTTGCGGAAGATGCGGTTGCCGTAGTCCTCGATCGCCTTGCCGTCCTTCGGCATGGGCACGTCGAGCGAGGGCAGGCGCCAGATGATCGGCGCCATGGCGCAATCGGCCAGGCTCATTTCGGGGTTCAGGAAGAACTTGCTGGCCTTGAACAGCGGCACCGAGGCGGTCAGCAGTTCCTTCAGGCGCTTACGCGCGGCTTCGGCCTGGGCCTTGTTGCCCATCTGGATGGCCTGGACCTGCGGCACCCAGTCGTGCTCCAGGCGCAGCATCGCCAGGCGCAGGCGCGCCCGCGACAGCGGGTCGACCGGCATCAGCGGCGGGTGCGGATAGCGCTCGTCGAGGTATTCGCTGACCACGCTGGCCGCGTACAGGACCAGGTCGCGCTCGACCAGGGTCGGGACGGAGTGATACGGGTTGAGGTCGACGAGGTCTTCGGGCGGATTCTGCGGATCGACCGGTATCAGGTCGTAGGTGACGCCTTTCGCCGCCAGCACCAGCCGGACCCGATGGCACAGCACGCAGTCGGTGGACGAAAACAGAGTCAGGGCATTACGCATACGGGGGCTCGCCGCCATCATCGACCTCTCCAGCGACCGGAATCCGCCGGTCGCAAGACGCCCTCCACCCGCTGTGGAAAGTCGTCACGGCCTCGAGCCTGCCCCCTACCCCATGCGCGGCGACGCCGGCTCCTGCCGTCGTCGTGCGCTAGCCCGCGCCTCAGCGGCGCGGGCCTCCCTGCGGGGCTCGGATCAATGTTCCACGTCGCGCCAGTACTCGGTCTTCAACAGATACGCGATCAACGTGAACAACGCCAGGAACAGGATCACCCAAACGCCCAGACTCTGGCGCTTGAGCGCGGCCGGTTCGCCGGCGTACTCGAGGAATGTGGTGATATCGCGCGCCGCCGTCTTGAAGCCTTCGGCGTCGAGCTTGCCGGGCTGCGCGATCTTGAGGGCGTGCACCGGACGCTCGCCGGTGGCCTTGTCGAGTTCGCCGTACTCCGCATGCTGCAGACCCTGCAGTTCCCACAGCGGGTTCGGCATCGAGGCGTTCGGGAACAACTTGTTGTTCCAGCCCAGCGGACGGCTCTCGTCGAGGAAGAACGAGTTGAGATAGGTGTAGATCCAGTCGCTGCCGCGCACGCGCGAGATCACGCTGAGGTCCGGCGGCATCTTGCCGAACCACTGGTTGGCGTGTTCGGCGGTCATGTTGACCTGGATCTGCTCGCCGAACTTGGCGCCGGTGAAGTTGAGGTTGTTCATGACCTCCGCTTCGGTCAGGCCCAGGTCCTCGGCGATGCGCGAGTAGCGCAGGTACTTCAGCGAATGACAGCCCGAGCAGTAGTTCATGTACAGCTGGGCGCCGCGCTGCAACGACGCGCGGTCGTTGAGGTCGGTACCCGACTGCATCAGGTCGCCGCCGCCGGAGGCGAAGGCGGTCGCCGACACGAGCAGGCCGGCGGCAAAGGTGGCGAGCTTCTTCACGATACGCATCTTATGGAAGGGCCGGCTGTGATCAATCGAGCTCAGGTTAGTCATGCATCTTCACCCGTTCCGGCACCGGCTTGGTCTTGTCGAGCTTGGTCCACAGCGGCATGGTGATGAAGAAGGCGAAGTACAGGAAGGTCAGCACGCGGCCGATGATGGTCTCGACCGGGTCGGTACCCGGGCCGGCGCCGATCTTGCCGAGCCACAGGAAGCAGACCGCCAATACGCCCAGCGCGAGCTTGCTCATCCAGCCGCGGAAGCGCACCGACTTGACCTTGCTGCGGTCCAGCCACGGCACCAGGAACAGCACCGCGATCGCGCCGAACATCACCAGCACGCCCGAAAGCTTGTGCGGGATCACGCGCAACATGGCGTAGTACGGCGTGTAGTACCAGACCGGCTTGATGTGCTCCGGCGTCACCAGTCGATTGGCTTCGCTGAAGTTGTCGTGCTCGAGGAACCAGCCGCCGAACGCCGGGGCGAAGAAGATGATGAACGCGGCGATGATCAGGAAGAAGCCGACGCCCACCAGATCCTTGACCGTGTAGTACGGGTGGAACGGGATGCTGTCGAGCGGCTTGCTGGCATCCCAGCGGTTGCCCTTGGGGCCCTTCTTGATGTCGACGCCGTCGGGGTTGTTGGAACCCACTTCGTGCAGCGCGCCCAGGTGCAGCACGACCAGCAGCAACAGCACCAGCGGCAGCGCGATCACGTGCAGCGCGAAGAAGCGGTTGAGGGTGGCGTCGCCGGGCAGGTAGTCGCCCATGATCCACTCGGTCAGGCCGTTGCCGATCACCGGGATCGCGCCGAACAGCGAGATGATGACCTTGGCGCCCCAGAACGACATCTGGCCCCACGGCAGCACGTAGCCCATGAAGGCTTCGGCCATCAGCACCAGATAGATCAGCATGCCGAGGATCCACACCAGCTCGCGCGGCTTCTGGTACGAGCCGTACAGCAGGCCGCGGAACATGTGCAGGTAGACGACGATGAAGAACAGCGAGGCGCCGGTGCTGTGCATGTAGCGGATCAGCCAGCCCCACTCCACGTCGCGCATGATGTATTCGACCGACGAGAACGCTTCGGCCGCGGACGGCTTGAAGTGCATCGTCAGGAAGATGCCGGTGACGATCTGGTTGACCAGCACCAGCAGCGCGAGCGAGCCGAAGTAGTACCAGAGGTTGAAGTTCTTCGGCGCGTAGTACTCGGTCATGTGCTTGCGATAGAACGGCATCATGCCGGGCGCGCGAGCGGTGACCCAATCGAAGACGTTGTTGGCGGTGCGGGTAATGACGTTGGACATGACTTACGCCGCTCCCTTCGGATCAACACCGATGACGATGGTGTTGTCGTTTTCGTAGTAGTGCGGAGGCACCAGCAGGTTGGTCGGGGCCGGCACGCCCTCGAACACGCGACCGGCCATGTCGAAACGCGACTTGTGGCAGGGGCAGAAGTAACCGCCCTTCCACTCCGGGTCGAACGCCTCGGGCCGGATCTCGGCCTTCATTTCCGGCGAGCAGCCCAGGTGCGTGCACAGGCCCACGAGCACCGAGATCTCGGGCTTGAGCGAGCGCAGTTCCGGGCTCTTCTCGCGCACGTAGGCCGGCTGCTGGTCGGGGTTCTCGGACTTGGGATCGCGCAGACGCCCGTCGAGGGTCGGCAGGATGTCGAGAATGGCCTTGGAGCGCTTGACGATCCAGATCGGCTGACCGCGCCATTCCATGACCAGGCGCTGGCCTTCGGTGAGGGCGCTGATATCGGCAGTCACCGGAGCGCCGGCGAGCTTGGCGCGCGCGCTGGGGTTCCAGGACTTGATGAAAGGCACCGCGGCAAAGCCGGCGCCCACGGCACCGACCACTGCTGTGGTCGCCGTCAGGAACCGACGTCGGCCCGTGTTGATAGGATCGTTGACCCCTTGGTTGGCCATCCGGCACTCCGCAAAGCTGCAATTCGAAGTTACGCCGCACCGTCTGGCGCCAAAGGCGACCACATACCACTGGCGGAAGGCTGGCGGCTCAAAAGACGGGGAAGTGTAGCGGAAGCGTTAAGCGCCCGACAATCCGCCATGACCGCGGAACGAGGATCAGCGCACGCCCGGAGGCGCCGAACGCCGGCGTCAAGACCTTGCAGGCGCGCTCCAGGCCGGGAAAAGGCCTGGAATCGGCGCGGTTCCGACTCCGCACCGCCCTGCGCCCGACACCGGCCGAAGCAGGCCGAAATAGGCGCCAACGCGGAACAGGGCAAGGCCGCCGTCGTCGGCACGGATGAATCGGGAAGAGATTGGGGTGCGCCGAACGCTCGGCGCGCGCTGGTCAGCGGGCGACGGTCGATGCCGAGCGGTAGCGTTCGGCGAGCACCGCCACGCGCTGTACGTAGCGCTGGGTCTCGTTGTAGGGCGGCACGCCCTTGTACTTGTCGACCGCGCCCTCGCCGGCGTTGTAACCGGCCGCGGCCAGGGTCAGGTTGCCGTTGAAGCGCTTGAGCAACCAGGCCAGGTACTGCACGCCACCCTGGATGTTCTGGCCGGCGTCGAAGGCGTTGCCGACCCCGAACCGGCGCGCGGTCGCCGGCATCAGCTGCATCAGCCCCTGCGCGCCCACGCGCGACATCGCGTTGGGGTTGTAGGCCGATTCGGCGTGGATGATCGCGCGCACGATCGCCTCTTCGACCCCGTGCTGGCGCGCCGCCGCGGCGATCTCGGCCGAGAACGCCTCGGTGTTCAAGCGCAGGGTGCCGAAGTTGACGCCGGGCCGCGCCGCGCAGGCGTAGCAGCTCTCGATGAAGCTGTAGCGGATGGTCCGCATCGCCGAGACATTGGCCAGGCCCTTGGGCCGCTTGCTCGTGTAATGGCGGACGCCGTCCTTGATGTAGGAGTAGACCTGCCCCTGGACCAGCCGGGTCGGGGCCGCCCGCGGGGTCGCCGGCACCGCGACCACCGGGGCGATCGCGTTGCTGCCGGGCTGGCCGGCCGCGGCCTTGTCCGGCACGGCTTGGGCAGGCACGGCTTGACCAGGCACGAACGCAGCCGGCTTGAGCCCGGCCGCGGCCATGGTCGCAGCCGCGCCGCTATAGGTGGCCGGGGGGTTGTTATGGATAGAGGCCGGGGCCGAGGTCGCGCTGCCCGAGCCGACCGAACCCATCGCCGGCGGCGCGTACGACACCGGGGTCGGGTTGCGCGGGCGGTTGGGACGGTTGATGTACTGGCCGGCGACCACGCAGCTCGCGCCCTTGACCTTCTTGCTGACGTAGCTGCGCTCGCCCGAGGCGCTTTCGCAGCGGTAAACGGTTCCGGCCACGGCCGGCGCAATGGCCAGCAGGCACACGATCCCCAGCAGCAGCGAGCTCCCCCTCATGGGCGGGAGTGTCCTCTGCCGCGCCTGCGCTGCCAAGTACTTGATACAGAAACGTGACGTCCGGCCCGGCTCGGGCCCGCGCGAGCTGGCTTGGGGCTAAACTGGCGCCCCTTCCGGCGCGGATTAACCGCCGCCCTTCCCGGACCCGGACTACCCATGACCGACCTGCACCCCCTGCCCACGGCTCCGGCCGCCGGGTCCGCTTCCCCGCCCGCCACCGGCGCGCCGGGAGCGAAAAAGCTGTTCATCGAGACCCACGGTTGCCAGATGAACGAGTACGACTCGGCCAAGATGGCCGACGTGCTCGCCGCCAGCGACGGCCTCGAACTGACCCAGGACGTGAGCGAAGCCGACGTCATCCTGATCAATACCTGCTCGATCCGCGAGAAGGCCCAGGAAAAGGTGTTCAGCCGGCTCGGCCGCTGGAAGCAGCACAAGCAGGGCGGCCGCCCGGTCATCATCGGCGTCGGCGGTTGCGTCGCCTCGCAGGAAGGCGCGGCGATCGTCAAGCGCGCGCCTTACGTCGACCTGGTGTTCGGCCCGCAGACCCTGCACCGCCTGCCCGAGATGATCCGCGCCAAGCGCGAGACCGGCCTGCCCCAGGTCGACATCAGCTTCCCCGAGATCGAGAAGTTCGACCGCCTGCCCGAGCCGCGCGCCGAAGGCCCGAGCGCCTTCGTCTCGATCATGGAAGGCTGCAGCAAGTACTGCTCGTTCTGCGTGGTGCCCTATACCCGCGGCGAAGAAGTCAGCCGTCCGTTCGAGGACGTGCTGGTCGAAGTGGCGCAACTGGCCGCCCAGGGCGTGCGCGAAATCAACCTGCTCGGCCAGAACGTCAACGCCTATCGCGGGCCGATCGCCGGCGAGAGCGAGGCCGGCGAAAACGGCACCGGCCAAGACGGCGCGGAGCCCGAAGTCGCCGACCTCGGCCTGCTGATCCGCACCATCGCCGAAATCGACGGCATCGACCGCATCCGCTTCACCACTTCGCACCCGCTGGAGTTCAGCGATTCGCTGATCGAGGCCTATCGCGACGTGCCGCAACTGGCCAACTACCTGCACCTGCCGGTGCAGGCCGGCAGCGACCGCATCCTGGCGGCGATGAAGCGCGGCTACACCGCGCTCGAGTTCAAGCAGAAGATCCGCAAGCTGCGCGCGGTGCGCCCGGACATCTCGGTCTCCTCGGACTTCATCGTCGGTTTCCCCGGCGAGACCGAGGCCGACTTCGAGAAAACCATGAAGCTGATCGAGGACGTCGGCTTCGACCAGTCCTTCTCCTTCATCTACTCGCGCCGCCCCGGCACCCCCGCGGCCGATCTCGAAGACAGCGTCGGCGACGCCGAAAAGCACGCGCGCCTGTCGCGCCTGCAGGCCGCGGTCAACGCCAACGCCATGCGCATTTCCGAGTCCATGGTCGGCAGCGTCCAGCGCGTGCTGGTCGAAGGCCCCTCGCGCCGCGATCCGAACGAACTGACCGGCAAGACCGAGAACATGCGTTCGGTGAACTTCGCCGCGCCGGCCCGCCTGATCGGCGGTTTCGTCGACGTGTTGATCACCGAGGCCATGGCCAATTCCTTGCGCGGCAGGGTCGTCGTCGACGACGGCCGCGCGGCCGCCTGACCCCCGCAACGGAGCCCGCATGGACCGCGACTTCATCATCCGAGAACTGGCCGCCGACGAATTCGAGCGCGTCTGGCCGATCTTCCGCGAAGTGCTCGCGCGCGGCGAAAGCTACAACTACCCAGCCGAGCTCTCGATGGAGCGCGCCCAGGAGATGTGGACCTCGCCGCCCTACCGCACCTTCATCGCCGAAGCCGACGGCGAGACCCTGGGCTGCTACAAGCTCGGCCCGAACCAGTCCGGCCGCGGCGACCACGTCGCCAACGCCAGCTACATGGTCGCCGAACGCGCATGGGGCCAGGGCGTCGGCTCGGCGCTGTGCGCGCATTCGCTCGAGCAGGCGCGCGAGGCCGGTTTCGCGGCGATGCAGTTCAACTACGTGGTCAGCAGCAACGCCGCCGCCGTGCACCTGTGGCTCAAGCACGGCTTCGAGATCGTCGGCCGCGTGCCCAACGCCTTCCGCCACGTCTCGCTGGGCCTGGTCGACGTGTTCGTGATGTATCGGCCCTTGTGAGGCGGGGATCGGGGATCGGGAATTGGGAATTGGGAATCGTAAGGGGGCGGCGGGACGCAGCGCCGGCGCGGCGCGCGCCTTGCTTAGCCCCCTCTGATCGCGCACTCACTCATCGTGCCGTCCCGCATATCGCGCCCTTCCCGCGCTGATCTGCCTCCACGCGCGCTTTGCCTTCGCCTCGCCGCGCCCCTGCCTACCGTCATTCCCGCGAAGGCGGGAATCCAGGGCCTTTCGTGCGAGAACGCTCCCGGCCTCCCTATGCCCGCCTGCGCGGAAACGGCATGGCGAAACAACGCTGAAAGCTCTCTCCCGCGGACATTCGGCTCAGCCCCAGCAAAGCCGAGCAGGCGCTTATGGCCATTACATAGCAACAGGTCGGCGGCGTGCGACTGCGCGCACGCCGCGCCGGCTAGCTACGCCATAAACCCGAGATTGCGCGAATTGAAGTTGCCCAAATTCGGGAAGATCAAATCCAACTCGCTGTCGCCCACCCCGAACCACCGCGCCAAGGTCGCCCCGTACTGATCCACCGAGGTGGTCGGAATGATCTGGCCCCAGCCGGCGTCGTCGTCGCCGCCGTTGACCAGGGTCGGCATGGCGCCGAAGAATCGCCCGCCGCGCACCGCGCCGCCGACGATGAAGTGATGACCGCCCCAGCCGTGATCGGAGCCGTCGCCGTTGGACGACAAGGTGCGGCCGAAATCCGAAGCGGTGAACGCGGTGACCTTGTCGGCTACGCCGAGTTCGCCGGTGGCCGCGTGGAAAGCGGTCATCGCCTGCGACAGCCGCGCCAGCAAGCCCGGTTGATCGCCGAGCAAGCTGTCGTGGTGGTCGAATCCGCTCATCGACACGAAAAACACCTGCCGCTTCAGCCCCAGCACCTCGCGCACCTTGATCAGCCGCGCCACCATCCGCAACTGGTTGCCCAGGTCGGACTCGGGAAATGCGGTCTGCAACGGCGCGGAGGCCTCCAGCGCCATCGCCACCGCCGAGGCGTTCTCCCTCGCGCGGCGGAACGAGTCGGCGTAACTGCGCCCGAACACGTGCGACTGCGCGCCAGGCGCCATCAACTGCAGAAAGGCCCGGCGGCTGTCTTCGTCCCACTCGAACCGGCTGAACTGGCGCGGACCGTCGTTGCCGATCACGTACTGGCTGGATTGGCTCGCGCGCTGCAGGATGCTTTCGAAGTTCAACGACACCGACATCGGAATGAAGGCGTCGGGATTGGCGTCGCGCAGCAGGTCGGCGATATGCCCGGCCCAACCGTAGCCGCGGCCCTCGCCCGTACGCGAGACCTGCCAGTACTGTTGCTGGTCGTTGTGCGAGAACAACTGCGGCGGCAATTGCACGGATTGATTGAGGTATTCGGCCTTGCTGGTCGGCCGGATCAGGGTGCCGACATTGCCTAGCACCGCCGCCTGCCCGCTGTTGAACAAGCCTTGCAGGCCGCCCATGCCGACCAGGTCATCATCGGTGGTGCAGGCCTGCAAACCGTACTCGGCGCCGTCCGAAGCGCCGCCGCCGGTCTGCGCGACCAAGGGCAACAGTCGGTTCTGTTCGAGCGCCAGGGTAGCGCGCGCGGTCCGGTACTGCTGGTAATGACCGTCGTCGCGCGGCACGATCATGTTCAACGAATCGTTGCCGCCGAATAAGAACACGCAGACCAGGGCCTTGTAATCGTCGAAGCGCGACGGCCCATAGGCGTTGGCGGCCGCCTGCGCCAGACGCAGGTTGCCGAGCGCGGAATACAGGCCGGCGCCGCCGAGCGCGGCGCAGATGGTGTTGGTCAGGAATTGCCGACGTTTCATGGATGCTCTCTCCGTATTCCTGCTTACTTCTGCACGATGTAATCGGGCGAATTGACGATCACGTACAGCGCCTCCTGCACCCGCAAGCGCTTGGCCGCGGTGGTATTGGCCGGCATGCCGCTCAGCCGCTCGGTCAGCACTTGCTTCATCTGCTCGGTCATCTGCCCGGACAGGAACAACGCGTCGTAACGCGCGATCAACGCGGGAATGTTGTTCGCCAGCGCGATCTCCGCGCTGAGGTCGATCGCCACCTCGTCGTTGCCGATGCCTTCCGGATTGCCGATATAGGCCTCGAAGATCTTCCTCATCAGATAGCTTTCGTTGGCCGGCATCATGTAGTCGGTCGCCAATTGCAATTCCGGCGCCACCAGCCCCAGGCTCTGCGGCTCGCCGTTGGGGCTGTAGCGCGGGCTGAAGAAGTTGAACACCGACGGCGCATACATCGGCACTTGGCCTAGATAGTTGTCGACGCTCCAGAACTCTTCGGTGTGCCCACTCTTGGACTTGCCCTTGAGCGCGCGCCACAGATGGGTCAGGCGCAGGATCGGCTCGCGCACCTTGCCGAAATGCGCCGGCTGCGCGGCCGGATCGCGCGCTTCGGGATCGAGCAGGATCGCGCTGACCACCGCGCGCAAATCGCCGCGCACGCCCTGGCCGTTGTTGTCGAACGCCGCCGCTACGCGGCCGACATAGCCCGGGCTGGGATTGCTGGTCACCAGCCGCTGAATCAACTGCTTGCCGATGAACGGCCCGACGTTGGGATGGTTGAAGATATTGTCCAGCGCCGCACTCAGATCGTCGCGGCCGCTGCCGCCGGCGGCGAGCTTGCCGCCCGGCAGACTCACGCCCGGATACAGCAGCAACTGCTTGTCTTGCGCCGAGGCGTGATACGCCGCATGGTTTTCCATCGGCGCCACCCAGGCCGGCGCGTCGACCTCGTAGAAATAGCAATCGAACGAGCCTTCGGCCTGACAGCCCTTGAAGGTCCAGCCGGTGAACACGTGGGCGAAACCCCTGACGGTGTCCTGGCCATACGTCGGGATCGGATTCTGCGCTGCGTCGAGCAGCGGCGTTCCGTCCTGCTTGAGCTGGACCAGACCGACGCTGAACAGCTGCATCACTTCGCGCGCGAAGTTCTCGTCGGGACGGATGTTGTTGACCGGATCGGGCTTGCGGTTCTGCAGCATCGACAGATAGATGCCCATCACCGGATGCAGCGTCACGTCCTCGAGCAAGGTGCGGTAGTTGCCGAACGCATCGCGGGCCAAGGTGTCGTAGTAGTGGCTCATCCCGTACGACGCGTGGTAGAGCGGATCGGAGGTCGCATCCGACACCACCATGATCTGGCTGAGCGCGAACGCCACCCGCTGGCGCAGTTGGTCACGGTGCACGATCAGGGTCGGCTTGATCGGGTCTTTGCCGCCTACGGCGTTGACGAACCATGCATCCAGGCGCCAATCGCGGCTGAAGTCGTCGGGCCTGCGTACGCGGGCGTTCTTGAGGAACGTCAGTTGCGAAGACACTGGGAACCCGATCTGCTCGTTGATCCAGGCGGTGTAACCGATCTGCTTGAGACGGTCGATGTCTTCGCGGGTCGGCCCGAACGTGGCTTGGGCGAGGAAGCGCGCGGCTTCGCCGTCGGTGGCGGGAATGTCGGCGAACCGCGCCGCGGGTGCGGCGCCGATCGCGCCGCGATCGGCCCGCAGCAGCAGCGGATCCGGGGCGCCGGGATACGGCCCGCCGTAGTCGGGCGTCGGCGAGACGCCGCGCAGGGCGATCAAGATTCCCAACGCTAGCAACAGGCGCGACGATGCGCCCATCCGCGCTGCGCGCAGAAGTGTCGATTTCATTGCAGGCCCCCGAGGCTGGCTATTCGGGAGCGATGCTAGGGTCGGCGCAGGCGATAAAGTTTGATTGACAGCCCGTTTTCAATTGGAATCGCGGCGAAATCCGGATTGACAATCACGAAATTACGAGTCCGCTACAATCGTTATCTGCATTGCGTGATCGCGGCGCGGAGCCGCACGCGGACGGCAGTGCAACCAAGCCCTCAGCGCGCACTCGCAGCGGCAACGGGAAACCGTCACGGCGCGGACCGCTCGGCGCGCCATACCGGCTTGCCGTCGACATGGGTCGCCAGCACCGTCAGCGTACGCAACTCACGCGGATCGATCGCGAGCGGATCCTGCTTGAGCACGACGAAATCGGCGCGCTTGCCGACCGCGAGGCTGCCGACTTCGGCTTCGGCGAAGCCGGCATAGGCGGCATCGAGGGTGAAGCCGCGCAAGGCCTCGAACGCGGTCAGTTTTTCTTGCGGGTGCCAGCCGCCGAGCGGCAGGCCGGCGCCATCGCTGCGGGTGGTCGCGGCGTACAGGCCCAGGCGAGGATCGACCGCTTCGACCGGAAAATCGGAGCCCAGGGCCAGACGCGCGCCGCTGTCGCGCAACTGCCGCCAGGCATAAGCGCCGGCGATGCGCTGCGGACCGATGCGGTCTTCGGCCCAGGGCATGTCGCTGGTGGCGTGGGTCGGCTGCATCGCCGCGATCACCTGCAGCACGGCCAAGCGCGGCAGGTCCTGCGGCGCGAGAATCTGCGCATGCTCGATACGCCAGCGGTGGTCGCTGCCCTGGGCGTCGCGGCCCAAGGCCTGCTCATACAAGTCCAGCACCTGGCGATTGCCGCGGTCGCCGATGCCATGGGTCGCGACCTGCACGCCGCAGCGCTTGGCCTTCGCCATCGCCTTCGCCATCGCCGGCGGCGTCATCCGCAACAGACCGCGGTTGCCGGCATCGTCGCTGTAATCCTCGAGCATCGCCGCGCCGCGGCTGCCGAGCGCGCCGTCGGCATAGAGCTTGACCCCGCGCATGCGCAGGCGGCCGCCCGGATGCCGGTACAGCCCATCGCTGCACAGATGTTCGAGGGCGTCGCCGTCGCCGGCAGCGAAGGCGGTGATGCGCAGCGGCAACGCGCCGCGTTCGGCCAGGCTCTGGTAGCCGCGCAGTTGTTCGAGATTGACGCCGGCGTCGTGGACGCCGGTCAGGCCATGGGACACCGCCTCCTGCATCGCCAGGACCAGGGCGCGCTCGGCCGTGGCCGCGTCGAACGGCGGCCGCGACGACTCGACCAAGGCCATCGCATCGTCGATGAAGATGCCGTTCGGCCGGCCCTGCGCGTCGCGCAGGATCTTGCCGCCGTCGGGTTGCCAGTCGCCGGACAGATCGCGCGCGATCGCCCGCATCGCCGCGCTGTTGCCCCAGCCGGCATGGCCGTCGATGCGCTGCAACCAGACCGGGCGATCGGGAAACTCGGCATCGAGATCGGCCGCGCTCGGGAAATGCGCATCCGGCCAGTCGTTTTGGTCCCAGCCGGCGCCGATCAGCCATTGCCCGGGCGTCAATCGCTTGGCGTGATCGCGCAGGCGTTGCAGCACCTCCTGCTTGCTGCGGGTGCCGACCAAGTCGGCGCCGAGCTTGTTCAAGCCGAGCTCGAGCATGTGGGCGTGCGAGTCGATCAGCCCCGGAATCACCGTCGCCTCGCCGGCGTCGACCCGTTGCGCCCGCGGATACCGTCGCAGCAACTCGGCGCGGCCGCCGACGGCGAGGATCTTGCCCTGCCCGTCGTAGGCCATCGCCTCGGCGCGCGGCTGCGTAGGATCTAGCGTATGAATGCGCGCTGCGGTGAGGACGCTGACCTCGGCTGCGGCCGCCGGCAGCGCTAGGACCGCGCATAGGCTCGGAATCAAATATCGCAGAAGGCGCATCGCAACCCCCGATTCGGACCGAAGCGGCGAATGTGCGAGAAACCGGGCACCTGGCGCAAGGGCCTGAGCCCAAGTCACGGTTTAGCGGACGGTCCCTGGGCCAACGGCCCCCCTAGCGCCGGCCGCCGTATGGCCTTGCCGTTGCCGTTGCCGTTGCCGTTGCCGTGAAAGCTTGGCGCAGTAGCTACCTCGCGAGACAGATGGAGACCCGGAGGGCGGCGCACAGGACGTGCGCCGTTTTTCGATAAGACAGGGACGTCTTATCGAAAAATCCCGGCGCAAGCTGCGTACTCGCAGGGGAGCTTCGTCAAGGAAAGCCCTTTTCTTTGGTTACCTTTCTTTTGGGCCAGCAAAAGAAAGTAACCCGGCCGCTTTAGCGGACGGAAGCTTTGCTTTTGCTCGAAGAAGGAAGCATCGTGAACTCTTCCACTGTAGGAGGGGCGTAAGCCGCGACCGCAACGCATCAATCTCGCGCCGATGGCGGCCGCAGCCCGTCAGGGTAGGAGCGGCGCAAGCCGCGACCGCGCTGCGATGCTCTTGCGGCGCACTCATCAATCAGGATCAAGATCTAGATCAAACGCTAAGAGCTTCCGCCACTAAAGCGGCGGGTTACTTTCTTTTGTCATAAGCAACAAAAGAAAGGTAACCAAAGAAAAATGCTTTTCTTTGAATCACAGGCCCGCACGAGCGGTGCCTCCGCAGGGATTTTTCATACGGGACATCCCTGTCCCGATGAAAAACGGCGCGCATCCCTGCGCGCCGCCCTTCGGGTCTTCCATTGCCATCGCTAGTGCTAGGCGACGCACAGCAACAGCAACAGCAACAGCAACAGCAACAGCAATCCTGCAGCTATCAGAGTACAAGGGGTAGGAGCGGCGCAAGCCGCGACCACGCAGCCACGACCACCCAGCGCCGGCAGCCAGATTCGCAGTCGCAGCTTATGACCGAAGGAAATCCAGTAGGACGCCGCTCCTATCCTGCGACAGCTCAAGGCTTCTTACAGTGACGACAGCTATGCGACCTCTGCGCGTCCCTTGGTCGCGGCTCACGCCGCTCCTACAGAGGTCGAGCCGCCGCCACGGGAATGAGACGACACGATCGCGGCTCTGCGGCCGGTTCGGCTGGACTGGATTGGGCAGCACGAAGGCATCCAAGCCAACGTGTACCCCCTCAGTCGAGCCGCTTGCTAAATCTCGCCACCGCCGCCGTCATCATCACCACGATGAAGACCGACAGATACAACACGTCCTGCCACAGCTCCCACAGACTCGCGCCCCGCAGCATCACCCCACGGATCAGGCGCAGGAAATGCGTCATCGGCAGCACCTCGGCCAACCATTGCGCGACCTTCGGCATGCCCGCGTACGGAAACATGAAGCCCGACAGCAGGATCGACGGCAGCAGGATGAACACGGTCATCTGCATGGCCTGGAACTGCGAACCGGCCTTGGTCGAGATCATCAGGCCCAGGGTCAGGTTGGCCAGAATCAACAGGATCGCGGCGAGATAGACGTCCAGCGCGCTGCCCTTGATCGGCACGTCGAACAGCCACAGGCCCAGCAGGATCACCACCGTGGTCTGGACCAGGCCGATCACCGCGTATGGCAGGACCTTGCCGATCATCAGCTCGGTGCGGCTGACCGGCGTGGTGATCAACAGTTCCATGTTGCCGCGCTCGCGTTCGCGCACGATCGCCACCGAGGTGAACATCACCATGGTCATGGTCAGGATCACCCCGATCAGGCCGGGCACGATGTTCACCGGCGAGCGCCGCTCCGGGTTGTAGAACGCGACCACGCTGATCGGCGCGACCTTGCGCGGCGCCGCCACCGTGCTGTCGATCGGCATCTGCGCCAGTTGCACCGCCGCGCTCTGCACCACGGTGTCGCTGCCATCGACCAGCACCTGCACCGCTTCGCGGCCGTCGATGCGGCGGCGCTCGAAATCGGCGGGAATGCTGACCCCCACGCTGACCTGGCCGCGCCGCAGCATCTCCATCAATTGCTGCGGCGTGTCGGCATCGGCGACCGGCTCGATTACACCGGTAGCGACCATGTCCATGACCAGCGCGCGCGAAGCGGCGGTCTGCGATTGGTCGGCGATGGCGGCGTTGAGCCCGCGCGGGTTCATGTTGATCGCATAACCGAACAGCACCAATTGGCCGACTGGAATCACCACGATCATCGCCAGGGTGATGCGGTCGCGACGCAGCTGGCGGATTTCCTTGAGCACGATCGCCCACAGCCGGCGCAGTTTCATGACGCGTGCTCCTCGGCCGCCGGCGCGGTTTCGCGGCCGCGCGTGGCGGCGACGAACACGTCTTCGAGATTGGCCGCGGCCTGGTCGACCTCGGCGTCGAGCCCGGCCGCGCGCAAGGCCTCGGCGAGACCGTGCTCGGCGCGGTCGGCGCGTTCCAGCAGCACCCGCAGGCTGTTGCCGATCTGAGCCACGCTGAGCACGCCGGGCACCTCCACCAGCACGCGCTGGGCCTTGCGCGGCTGCGCCGCGCGCACCTCGACCGCGCGCCCGGCGAGCGCACCGGTCAGTTCCGCCGGGGTGCCGTCGGCGACCAGCACGCCGCGGTCGAGAATCGCCAGGCGGTGGCAACGTTCGGCCTCGTCCATGTAGTGCGTGGACACCAGCAAGGTCGTGCCGGCGTCGGCCAGCTCGAACAACTTCTCCCAGAAATCGCGGCGCGACTCGGGGTCGACCGCGCTGGTCGGCTCATCTAGGAACAACAGCTCGGGTTCGTGGATCACCGCACCGGCCAGGGCCAGGCGCTGTTTCTGGCCGCCGCTCATGGTGCCGGCGAGTTGTTTCTGGCGATCGCCGAAATGGTATTGCTCGATCAACTCGTCGACACGCCGGCGCGCCGGCGCCTTGGGAATGTCCTGCACGGCGGCGAGGAACTCCAGGTTCTCGCGTACGCTGAGGTCCTCGAACAGAGAGAACTTCTGGGTCATGTAGCCGATGCGCCGGCGCAGCGCTTCGGCCTGTTGCGGGATCTTCAGGCCCAGCACTTCGATATCGCCCGCGGTCGGCGTGAGCAGGCCGCACAGCATCCGGATCGTGGTCGACTTGCCCGAGCCGTTCGGACCGAGGAAGCCATAGACGCAGGCGCGCGGCACGGTCAGGTCGACGCGGTCGACCGCGCGCAACTGGCCGAAGTGCTTGCTCATGCCGCGTGCCTTGATGACGGCGGGGTCGCCGCCGGGCGGCGTGGCCGTCATCGCAGCGGCGGGCAAGTCATCGCTCATGGCCCGAACTCGACCCGCACCGGCAACCCGGCCGGCAATTGCGCGGCCTTGGTGTCGATGACCTCGACTTCGGCCAGATAACTCAAACGGGCCGCGTCCTCGCCGGTGAGGGCGTAATACGGGGTGAAGCTCGGTTCGCTGCGGATCATCCGCACGCGGCCGTTCCATTTTTGTTCGCGGCCGTCGATGAAGACGCGTGCGCTCTGCCCCACCCGCACGTCCTGACGGATCGGTTCGGGCACGTAGATGCGCGCATACGGCCGCTCGCCGACCAGCATCACCGCCAACGGCGAACCCACCGGGGCCTGATCGCCGAGCTTGTACGGCAGGCTGTCGATGACGCCGTCGCGCGGCGCGACCACGTCGAGCTTGCCGACATTGACCGTCTGCACTTCGGCCTGCGCCTGCGCCGCGGCCAATGCGGCCTGGCCTTGGGCGATGCGTTCGCGGCGGGTGCCGTGTTCGAGTTCCAGCAAGGCGGCCTGCGCGGCGCGCACCTGCGCCTGCGCATTGCCGGCCGCGGCGCGCGCGCGATCGACGTCGGCCGCGGCGATCAGGCGCTGGCGGCCGAGCGGCTGCACGCGGGCGTAGTACGCGGCCGCATCGGCGGCCTGGGCCTGGGCGGCGGCGAGGGTGGCGCGCGCCTGGGCGATGGTTTCGCTGCGCGGGCCGGCTTCGAGCTCCGCCAGCGCATCGGCCGATTGCCGCGCCTGCGCCTGCGCCGCGCTCAACTGCGAACGGCCGCGGTCGAGTTCGAGTTGCAACACGCGCGTACCGGCCTTGACCCGCTGGCCTTCGCGCACGTCGATGCGCACGACTTTCTCTGCCGCAGGTGCCGGCAAAGACACCCGGTCCCACTCCAGGGTGCCGAGCGCCTGCGCCGGCTCTTCCTTGCAGGCCGCCAGGGCGATGCACAGCAGAGCGAGCGCGAATGGACCTGCGTGCGGCCTGAGTGCGTGCTTGATCGTATCCATCGCAGGGTTCTCGCAATCAGGGAGTGAGGCCGCGGTCGAGCAAGGCCAGCGCATGACGGCGCTGGGTGTCGAGATCGAGATCGTCGGCGTCGAACAAACGCCGCCAGATCGGTGCGCTCGCGGCCGGGAACAGGGTCAGCCCGACCAGGCTCACCATCAGCAGGCGCGGGTCCAGGTCGGCATTGATCTGCCCGCGCTGCTGCGCCTCGGCGAAACGCCGCGCCATCATCTGCGGCACCAGCGGGCCGATCTTTTGCAGCAGCAGGCTCTCGCGCAGCGCCCCGCCCTCGCACAGCACTTCGCGCACCCACAGCGACGGCAGCCACGGATGCGCGGCGATGACTTGGCCGATGCCATGGACGAAACCGGCGATCAGGTCCATCACGTCGCCGGGCTCGCGGGTCAGGTTGTCGCGCAGGCTCAGGAACACCGGCAGCAGGCGCTCGTTGCTCACCGCCTCCTGCAATTGCCCCTTGTCGCCGAAGTAGTAATGCAGCAGGGCCGGATTGACCCCGGCCTCGCTGGCGATGGCGCGCAGCGAGGTTGCGGCGATGCCCTGGCGGGCGTAGCAGACGATCGCCGCGTCGAGCAGGCGCGCGCGCAGATCGGGGTTGTCGGCGGCGGCCGGCCGGCCCGGTGCGCGCTTGTTCGCGGCAGGGCGGCCGGCAGAGCGCCGCTTGGCGGCAGGCTTGGCCGGGGCGGGCTTCGCGGCAGCTTTGGCCACGCGTTTGGCTGACGGCTTGGTGGGGGGTGCAGTTTCCATGCGCCATATTTAATTCAACAATTAATTAGTTCGCAAGTCCGAGCCGACCGACGGTCGTCGTCTGACCGCCATGGCGTCGCCTATTCAGGGGGGCGGCGCGAGCCGCGACTGACCGACGTTACGTGCTCGCAGCGAAGGCTTTGCCGCAGGGCTGGATCTTCGGCACCGCTGCGCGGGAGCAGAGCTTTTGCCGTTGCCGTTGCCGTTGCCGTTGCCGTTGCCGTGATTTTGATCTGCTTTGCTGCTTTGCCGGTCAAGTGGAGACCCGGAGGGCGCCGCACAGGACGTGCGGCGTTTTCCGATAAGACAGGGACGTCTTATCGGAAAATCCCGGCGCGGGCATCGCACTCGTGGCCTGTGCCCTTGCAAGGAGAGCCCTTTTCTTTGGTTACATTTCTTTTGGGCTTAGCAAAAGAAAGTAACCCGACCGCGTAGCGGACGGAAGCTCTGCTCTTTCTTGAAGGGTTGTGCCGGAGGCCGGCAGAGCGTGGTCGCAACTTACGTCGCTCCTACAGGGGTACTTCGCACTTGCCTGTGGCTTTAATGGAAGCAAGACCAAACGATAAAAGCTTCCGCCACTAAAGCGGCGGGTAACTTTCTTTTGTCTAAAGCAACAAAAGAAAGTAACCAAAGAAAAATGCTTTTCTTTGAATCACAAGCCCGCACGAGCGATGCCGACGCAGGGCTTTTTCATACGGGACATCCCTGTCCCGATGAAAAACGGCCTGCATCCATGCAGGCCGCCCTTCGGGTCTTCGATTGCCTTCGCGAGTGCGAAGCTGCGCACAGCAATAGCCACTGCTACGGCAACGGCAACGGCAACGGCTACGGCAACGGCTACGGCTACGGCTACGGCTACGGCAACGGCAACGGCAACGGCAACGGCGAGCTTGGCGCAATTCCGAACTCGCGATGCAAGCGCAGCCCCGCAACGCGACCCACAAGATGCGAGCCTCAACCGCCCTGCTCGCCCGCCTCCGCCTCCAACACCGCCGACGGATGACGCCGCCGCCACTCCGCCAGCGTCTGCGCGCAATGCGCCGGGATCAGCCAGGCCCTGGGATGGGTATCGCGGAAGCGCGTCAGCCTCCGCAAGGTGTCGCGGTAGGCGCTCGCGTCGTCCATCGCCACCAGCCGCGTCAGCCACGGCAAATCCAGGCCAAGATCGAGTTGCTCGCGGCGCCAGAACGCATCGGCGGCGAGGATCGCACGCTCGCCGTCATGGGTACGCAGCGCCAAGCCGATCTGGCCGCGCGCATGCCCCGGCAAGGGCAACGCGAACAGGCTGCCGTCGCCGAACAGGTCCCAACCTTCTCCGCCGAGCGTCGCCAAGTCGCCGTCGAGCCCGCGCCGGCCGCGTTCGTCGAGCAACTGCAGGCGCGCGACGAAATCCGCCGGCAGCAGTTCCTTCCAGATCTGCGCATGCAGCAGGCCGAACCAGCCCGAGCCCTCGACTTGCCGCCAGGCATCGGCATGAGCGACGAAGCGCGCCTGTGGGAACTGGCCGAGCCCGCCTATGTGATCGGGATGGAAATGACTGAGCACGACCATGCGCACTTCATCGCAAGCCAGCCCACGCCGCTGTAGCAAGGCCGCTGCGTCGGTATGCGGCGCGGAGCAAGCGTGAATGACGCGACGATAAAGCCAACGCAGGCCGAGCCGCATCGCCAGGCGCGCCTGCGGGCCATAGCCGCAGTCGAACAGGACCGCGCCCTGCACCGGGTGCTCGATCAAGGCCCAGCCGGCCGGAAAACTCATCGCCGCACCGGCGTCGAGACCGAGATGACGCGGGTCGGCGCAGCTGTGCCCGGACACGCCAAGCGTCAGCATGACCTCGCCGCTCACCGTCGCGCCTGCGCACGCGCAAGTTCGCCGAGGGTTTTCGCCAGCGCGTCGTCCATCGTCACCCTTGGCCGATAGCCCAGCTCGCTGCGGGCGCGGCCGATGTCGAGGGTCATGTCGACACTGAGCAATTCGATGCCGTAACGCAGCAGCGGCGGCTCGCGATCGGGACTGAAGCGGCGATACCAGGCTTCCACGCCGCTCGCCACGGCAAGCGCCAACGGCTTGGACATGCGCCGCGTGGGCCGCGGCAACGACAAAGCGTCGGCGAGCCGGTCGATGACGCCCCAGATCGCGACCGGTTCGCCGTTGCTGATGTTGTAGACGCGGCCGCTCAATCGCCAGGAAGCATCGATCGCCGACACGATCGCGTCGACGACGTTGTCGATGTACGTCAGATCCACTCGGCAGTCCTCATGGCCGATCCGGCGCAACCGGCCGCTGCGCAGCGCCTGCGCCAGGCGCGGCAGGATCGCAGTGTCGCCAGGGCCGAAGATCGCCCGCGGCCGCAAGGCCAGCGCGGACACGCCGCCGGCCGCGCAACGCTCGAACACCCGCCGCTCGGCGATCAGCTTGGTCGCGACGTAGTCGTTGACCGCCCGCGTCGGCAAGGGATGGTCTTCGCGGATGTCCAGATGCGGGCGGCCATCGTGATAGATGCCGGGCGTGGAGATATGCACGAGCCGCCGCACCTGGCGGGCGATGCAGGCCGCGACGACGTGATCGGTGGCGTCGATGTTGGCGGCGACGAAATCGGCGCGCCGTCCCCACGGGCTCGACAAGGCCGCCGAGTGCACGACGATGTCGGCGCCGCGCAAGGCGCGATGCACCGCGGCCTCGTCGGCGAGGTCGGTGGCGACGAACTCGATGCCCTGCGCCTGCAGCGCGCGGCCGCGCGCGGGGTCGCGACCGAGGCCGACGACCTGGGTCCAGGGGCGCGTCGCGACCAGATGGCGGGCGAGCGCGCCGCCGACGAAACCGGTCGCGCCGGTGACCACGATGCGTTGCGTCGTCATGCGTCCCTGCCCATGCGAACTGTCCACGAGCGCTGCGATCGCGCTGCGTCTGGCTTCGTCGTCATAGCTCCGTCGTCATGGCATTCGGTCGTATCGCGGCTACGAATCCATCTCAGTATGGGCCCTGGGCCCGGTTCTCCGATAGGACGGACCGGCCCGGCCGAGCCGCCGACACCGCGACGGCACGGCCCCTGGCCGAGCTACTGGCCATCCGGGCCCGGTATCGACGATCCTGCACACCGCAGCCACATGGACGGATATCCGCCCATGCCCATCCGCCGCGAGCGCAACGATGACTTCAGCGCGAGCCTCCACACCGATGACCCCGTCCGCATGACTGCCGCCTCCATCGACACGACCGCCGCGACCTCGACCGAGGTGCCCTTGCCGCGACGCATCGCCATGGTCCTGGCGACCATGACCATCGCCACCGTGTTCTACCTCGCCATCAACACCTATCCGCTGCGCGAACCGCGGCTGTTGCCGCTGACCTTCATCGACGAGTGGATCGGCTGGCAGGCCTGGACGATCTGGCCGTACTGGCTGCTGCTGTTCACCGGCCCGGCGCTGTTGCTGTCGATCCGCGAGCGCAGCCTGCTGCTCGCGACCCTGCGTGCGTACGCCATCGCGATGTCGTTCAATGCCGCGATCTGGCTGGCCTGGCCGACGCGGATGCTGCGCTCGGGCCTGCCCGAAGGGATGGACCCGTTCACCGCATTCGCCTGGCACTGCCTGTATGCGCTCGACGACGTCAACAACTGCTTCCCGTCCGGGCACATCACCATCCCGGCCGTGGTCGCAGTCGGCGCGGGCCTGCAATACCCGCGGGCACGGCCGTGGATCTGGCTGACGCTGATCGCGCTCGCACCGAGCGTGATCAGCACCGGCCAGCATTACGCCTGGGACATCGCCGGCGGCCTCGTCACCGCGACCATCGGTCTCTTGCTGGCCGGCGTACCCTTGTGGCGTCCTGGTGCGGCCCCGCTGTTGCAGCCGCAGTAACCCCGCGGCGGCTGCATCTTTCGCATTCACGAGGACACGATATGCCCGATCCCCAACCCAAGCCCGGCCTGATCTCGCGCGGCGCGGTCGGCTTCTGGTTCCTCGGCCTCGGCGTGCTCGGCCTGGTGCGCTCGCTGATGCGCGCCTACCGCAGCGGCGTGTTCGACGCCGACGCGATCACCCTGCTGTGGTTGATCGGCTCGATCCTGCTGACCCTGATGGGCGCGCTGCGCGTCTGGCGGGCCTGGCGCGAAGGCAGCCTGCCGCGCGATTGAACCGGACGGGCCGATCCGAACCGGCCGACCCGAACCGGTTGATTCGGCACGCAGATCCGGCACGGCCGAGCGAGCATCGCTGCGGCCGCACGCTGGGCCCACAGCAACGACCCCATGCGAGGCCGCCGCCGGCGAATTTCGCCGCTCGCATCGCCGGCCGCGCAAGGCCGGCGCAGCGGCGGCTGCGTTCATCCGGGCCGCCCTCGAGCCACCCCCGCGGCTTTGCGAAAACGCCCCGACAGGCGCAAGCTGTAAGGCCTCGACGCGTCATCATCACGCGAACTGCCTACGCTTCCTCTATGTCCGCACGCACCGTTTCCGAATTCACCCTCGACCCCGTCGACAGCGAACGCCTGGCGAATCTGAGCGGGCCCTTCAACGGCCATCTGCGCATGATCGAACTGCGCCTGGGCGTCGAGATCGCCAACCGCGGCAATGTGTTCCGCATCGACGGCCCGGCCGCGGCGGTCGGCCAGACCGAACGCTTGTTGCGTAATCTGTGGAAGGACTCCGCCGCGGAAACCCTCGACGAAGCCGCGATTCACCTGGCCCTGACCGAAACCGGCGCCGACCAGGTCGTAGCCGACGACATCGAACCGCAGGAAGTCGCGATCCGGGTCAAGCGCGGCACTATTCGCGGCCGCGGCGCCAATCAAGCCAAGTACCTGCACGCGATCGCCACTCACGACATCAACTTCGGCATCGGCCCGGCCGGCACCGGCAAGACCTTCCTGGCCGTCGCCAGCGCGGTCGAAGCGCTTAACGAGACACGCGTGCAGCGCCTGATCCTGGTGCGCCCGGCGGTCGAGGCCGGCGAGAAGCTCGGCTTCCTGCCCGGCGATCTCACCCAGAAGGTCGACCCCTATCTGCGCCCGCTGTACGACGCGCTGTACGAAATGCTCGGCGTGGAGAAAGTGGTCAAGCTGCTCGAACGCAACGTGATCGAGATCGCGCCGCTGGCGTACATGCGCGGCCGCACGCTCAACGATGCCTATGTGATCCTCGACGAAGCCCAGAACACCACCATCGAACAGATGAAGATGTTCCTGACCCGCATCGGCTACGGCAGCACCGCGGTGGTCACCGGCGACCTGACCCAGATCGATCTGCCCAAGCACCAGAAGTCGGGCCTGCGCGACGCGCTCGACGTGTTGCGCAACGTCAACGGCATCAGCTTCACTTTCTTCGAGGCCAAGGACGTGGTCCGTCACCCGCTGGTCGCGCGCATCGTCAGCGCCTACGACGCGCGCGACGCCAAGGACGTGGAGACCGGGCCGGGCGTTTGAGCCGGCGCGGCCCCGGCCGCGCCCACGCGATCGGAGGATCGCGCTATCGCAGGACCGCGCTTCGGCCTGCGCTATCGACCAGCCGCCGCGAAGCGCAGGTTGCAAACCACGAACCGCCGAACAGTGAATCGCCGCAATGACCAAAGGTCCGATCCGTCTCGATGTCTCGATCAACTACGGCGTGCCGCGCAAGGGCCTGCCGGCGGCGAACAGCTTCCGTAAATGGGTCGCCGCGGCGCTGGAAGGCCGCATCCGCGAGGCTGACCTGGCGATCCGGGTGGTCGACAACAAGGAAGGCCGCTCGCTCAACCGCCATTACCGCGGCCGCGACTACGCCACCAACGTGTTGAGTTTCCCGGCCGACATGCCCGAGGGCCTGCCCGAAGGCGTGCGCCTGCCGCTGCTCGGCGATCTGGTGATCTGCGCGCCGGTCGTCGCACGCGAAGCCCGCGAACAGAAGAAAGCGCTCAACGATCACTACGCCCATTTGACCGTGCACGGCACCTTGCACCTGCTGGGTTGGGACCACGAGGACGAACGCGAAGCCGAGTGCATGGAACAACTCGAACGCGAGATCCTCGCCAGCCTCGGCATTGCCGACCCGTACACCGAAGACTGACGCTGCGAACTGCACGGCGCGACGCGACGGTGCGAGTTCGGACTGAGCTTCCGCCCGTGTCGGCATAGTCCCCGGGCCGCTGTCGGCCGATTCCGACACCACGCCGGCGACACACGCATCGCCGCGAGGAAACGCCGCAAAACCGGATCGGTATCCTCCGACTCGCCCAGATGCGGGCGTGCCGCGCCCGATCGCGTCCTAGCTTCTTCACCGACGAATCCCCACTCCGGCGCGGGCGCATTTCCTATGCGCCGTCCTCGCGCCTTGACCCAGACTGCCCACATCGCAGGAAGGAGCCTGGTATGCGTCGGATGAAAGGAATCTCGTTGCTGGAAGTGGTGGCCGCCTTGGCCATCGTGTTCTTGTTGATCGGCGTGGCGATGCCGGCCTTGCTCAACGCGGTCGCGCGAGTGCGCATCGGCCACACCCGCATGGCCCTGGTCGACAGTTTCCTGGTCGCCAATCGCCTCGCGGTGGCGGCCGGCAGCGCGACCGTGATGTGCCCCGCACCGGCCCAGGGCGGTTGCAGCGGGCGCCCGGATTGGAGCCGCGGCTGGCTGGTGTTCGCCGATGTCGACGGCGACCGCAAATTCACCGCCCGCGACACCCTGATCCAACGCCGGCCGGCGCTCGGCGGCGACATCCGCCTGCACAGCACCTTGGGCCGCACGCGCATCGTGTTCCAACCCGACGGCGACATCGCCGGCACCAACCTGACCTTCACCCTGTGCTCGGCGCAGGCCGATCCGGCCGGGACGGTCGTGCTGTCCAATGCCGGCCGCTTCCACCTGGGGCAGGCGTCCACCGCCCAGGTACGCAGTTGCCGGGACGGCTGAGCGGCCACGCCGGAGCCCGCGCAAAGCCGGCTTCGGCGCCGAACGGCGGCCATCTCGCGCGCATTCGCGGCGGTCGCCGCCCCTGTTGCAGGATTGCTACAAAGCGCGACCGGCAGCCCGCTACCAGGGGCCGAACGACGCCTTGACCGCCCCATGCCGACCTTCCGGGTTAGACTTGCGGCACAGCCCTCCCCCCGAGGGCCACAGTTCAAGAGTCGAATGTCCGAGGACGACAGTAGTAGCACCCACGCGCCGGAAATCCCCGAGAAACGGCGTTCCTGGCTCGACCGCATCAGTTCCGCGCTGTCGGGCGAACCCAGCTCCCGCGAAGATCTGGTCGAGTTGCTGCGCGATGCGCAATCCGACGGCCTGATCGCCGCCGACACCCTGCACATGATGGAAGGCGCCATCGCGGTCTCCGACCTCACCGTCGGCGACGTGATGATCCCGCGCTCGCAGATGATCGCGCTGCCGGCCGAGGCGAAGTTCCTCGACCTGATGAAGATGGTGGTCGAGTCCGGCCACTCGCGCTTCCCCGTGCACGGCGAAGACAAGGACGAGATCCTCGGCATCCTGCTGGCGAAAGACTTGTTGCGCGGCGTGGTCGCCGACAACGGCCCCGGCACGATCCACGAGTTGCTGCGTCCGGCGGTGTTGATTCCCGAATCCAAACGCCTGGACGTGCTGTTGCGCGAGTTCCGCCAATCGCGCAACCACATGGCCATCGTGATCGACGAACACGGCGGCGTCGCCGGCCTGTTGACCATCGAGGACGTGCTGGAACAGATCGTCGGCGAGATCGACGACGAGCACGACGATGCCGAAGACCCGAACGCCCTGATCGCGGCCCAGGCCGACGGCCAGTACGTGGTCGATGCGCTGACCCCGATCGACGACTTCAACGAACGCTTCGGCGCCGATTTCGACGACGACGAGTACGACACCATCGGCGGTCTGGTCACCGCGGCGATCGGGCACCTGCCCGAGGCCGGCGAAGAACTCACCCTCGACCGTTTCGTGTTCCGCGTGGCCAGCGCCGATGCGCGGCGCGTGCACGCCTTCCACGTCGGCGTGCTCGGCAGCCTGTGACTGCCTGAGCGGCGCACGGCCAGTTCGTGCGCCGAACACGGGGAACAACAACGCGCCCTCGAAGAGGCGGCCTGTCCGGGCCGCCACGGGCCCCTGAGCCGCTACGCCCCCCGCACCGCACCGGCGGAATGGCCGGCCGGGGGCGTTGCAGTCATCCGGAGCCCGGCACCGATCCACAGCCGCCCGCCTGACTGCGGAGCGGCTCATCGGTTAGAGCTCCGCGCGACCCCTGTCGCCGTGGCTGTTTACAATGGCCGCCATTCGCCCCGCCGGACCCTGTCGCCTGTGACCTCCACTTTTCGATTCGTCCGGTCGTTCGCCCTCGCCAGCCTGCTCCTGCTCCACAGCATCGCCTTCGCCGCACCGACCGGCACGCTGCCGGCCGCGCCGCAGCCCGCCGACACCACCGCAACGACCACCGCCACGCCGCGCGTCGGCATGGTCACGATGCAGCCCGGCGAAGAGTTCTGGTCGCGCTTCGGCCATGACGCGCTGGTCGTCCTCGACCCGGCCAGCGGCCGGGCGATCTCGTACAACTTCGGCTACTTCGATCCGACCGAATCGGACTTCGTCCCGCGCTTCATCCGCAACGACATGCGCTATCGCCTGTTGGCCCTGCCGTTCGACGACGACATGGCGCAGTACGCACAGGAAGGCCGCGGCGTATCGGTGCAGTGGCTGAACCTTACTCCGAAGCAGGCGCGCGAGCTGGCCGAGGCGCTGCGCGTCAACGCGCTGCCCGAGAACGCCTACTACCGTTACCAATACTTCGACGACAACTGCGCCACGCGCGTGCGCGACGCCATCGACAAAGTGCTCGGCGGCGAACTGCGCCGCCAGACCGAAGGCCGCTCGCACGGCAGCAGCTTCCGCAGCGAAGCGTTGCGCTTGTCGGCGCCGGAACCGTGGATGTGGCTGGTGCTCGACGTGATGATGGGCCCGGAAACCGACAAACCGGTGCCGGTGTGGGCCGAGTCCTACGTCCCGAGCCGGCTCGCGGCGGCGCTGCGCGAGGTCAAGAACCTGCAAGGCCAGCCCCTGGTCCAGGAAGAGCGGCCGCTGCTGCCGCACAAGATCTCGCCCGAGCCCAAGGACCAGCCGCTGCCGTGGTGGCCCTGGGCCCTGGCCGGCCTGGCGATCGCCGCGGCGCTGGCCTGGATCGGCGAGCGCAGCCCGCGCGTGCTCGCGGTCGCGGCCTTGCCGCTGTGGGCGGTGCTCGGCCTGGTCGGCGCGGTCCTGCTGTACGCCTGGGTCGACACCGGCCACAACTACATCTGGGCCAACCGCAACCTGTTGCTGTTCAACCCGCTGTGCCTGCTGCTGTGGTTCGGCGGCTGGCGCGCGCTGCGCGGCCGCGAGACCGGCCCGGTGTTCGTCTGGCTGACCGGCCTGGTCGCGCTGTGCGCGCTGGCGGCCTTGTTCCTGTACTGGCTGCCGGTGTATCCGCAACGCAACGCCCACTGGATCGCGCTGTGGCTGCCGATCCAGGTCGGGCTGTGGGCCGGGTTCCGCAAGGCCGCACGCTTGCGCCTGGCATGACGGCTTGCCGCAGCCGTCGCGCGCGGGCAGGATTCGGGCCATGAGCGATCCCACCCTGCCCCAATGCGTCATCAACTGCGCGACCTACAGCCGCGACGGCACCCGCCGCGACATCGGCCTGGACGCCATCAGCGACGTGCTGGCCGTCGACGACGGCAGCTTCGTCTGGGTCGGCCTGTACGAGCCCGACGAAAGCATCCTCGACAAACTGCAGGAAGAGTTCTGCCTGCACGACCTCGCCGTCGAGGACGCGCACAACGCCCATCAGCGGCCGAAGATCGAGTCCTACGGCAACTCGCTGTTCATCGCCATCCACACCGCGCAGAAGATCGACAACCGCATCCGCTTCGGCGAGACGCACATGTTCGTCGGCCCGCGTTATCTGGTGACGGTGCGCCACGGCGCCTCGATCAGCTACAAGGGCGCCCGCGCCCGCATCGAACGCGAACCGGACCTGCTGGAACACGGCCCGGGCGCGGCGTTGTACGCGGTGTTCGACAGCGTCGTCGACAACTTCATGCCGATCGTCGAAGGCTTTACCCAGGAGCTCAACGAGCTCGAGAAGGACATCTTCGCCGAGGATTTCCGCAAAGAGACCGTGCAGGAGCTGTACGACCTCAAGCGCGAACTGACCCGCCTGCGCATGGCGGTGTCGCCCTTGCAGGATATCCTGGGCCAGCTCGCGCGTTCGCGCGGCGGCCTGATCGACGAAGAGATCCAATTGTATTTCCGCGACGTGCTCGACCACGCCGTGCGCATCAACGAGACCACCGACACCTTGCGCGAAATGTTGACTGCCGCGGTCAGCGTCAACCTGTCGCTGGTGACCGTGCGCCAGGGCGAAGTGGTCAAGCGCCTCGGCGCCTGGGCCGCCCTGCTCGCCGCCCCGACCCTGATCGCGAGCTGGTACGGCATGAACTTCGTGCACATGCCCGAGCTGCCCGGGCAATGGAGCTATGCGGTATTGATCGGCGCGGTGATCGCGATCTGCCTGGTGCTGTACATCGGCTTCAAGCGGGCGAAGTGGTTGTAGGGGCGTCAAGAGCAAATCCCCCCCTGCCCCCCTTTTTCAAAGGGGGGCACAGCAAAAGCGGCAGCGATATCCACTCAGCAGCGACACCGGCGTCGACACCGGCGTCGGCGCCGACACCGGCACCAACACCGACACCGACACCGACAAGGTCGATGCTGCCTTGACCAGATCACCGCGTCGGCCATCGACAACTCGCCCCCTTTGACAAAGGGGGCCGGCGCCTGCGGCGCTCCGAGCTCCGACCGGACCGGCGGCGTCGGGGATTTTCGCCACCCCAGCACCACCGTCGCGCCAAAATCGCAGCAGCGCTATTGGCAGCGTGATAGCGACGGCAATCGCAGCATCGGCATCGACTCAACAGCGACAGCGACACCGACACCGACACCGACAGCCACGATGCTGCCTTGACCAGATCACCGCGTCGGCCATCGACAACTCGCCCCCTTTGACAAAGGGGGCTGGCGCCTGCGGCGCTCCGAGCTCCGACCGGACCGGCGGCGCCGGGGGATTTGCTCTACCGCACCACCACCGCACCGAGATCGCTCGCCGCGCAGCCACTTCCCCAAACGCCGGAATCCGCATTCCCAGCCGCCCGAACCGCGACCCTAAGACCAAAGTATCAGCCGCTATTGCGGCACTGCGCATTGACCCGCGCCGACCCAGGGGCGACGCTGCCTGAGTTCAATCTGGGAGGGTCGTCATGAAAGGTGGTCTCGGCAAACTGGGCTGGGCGGCCCTCGCAGTCCTCGGGGCGTTCTGCCTCGGCACCATCGCGCTGCGGCGCGGCGAACACATCAATGCCTTGTGGATCGTGGTCGCGGCGGTATCGATCTATCTGGTCGCCTACCGGTACTACTCCCTGTTCATCGCCGAGAAGGTGATGCGGCTCGACCCGACCCGGGCCACGCCCGCGATCATCAACAACGACGGGCTCGACTACGTCCCGACCAACAAGCACGTGTTGTTCGGCCACCATTTCGCCGCCATCGCCGGCGCCGGTCCGCTGGTCGGCCCGGTACTCGCCGCGCAGATGGGCTACCTGCCCGGGTTGCTGTGGCTGATCGTCGGCGTCGTGCTGGCCGGCGCGGTGCAGGACTTCATGGTCCTGTTCGTGTCCAGCCGCCGCAACGGCCGCTCGCTCGGCGACCTGGTGCGCGAGGAGATGGGCCGCATCCCCGGCACCATCGCCCTGTTCGGCGCCTTCCTGATCATGATCATCATCCTCGCGGTGCTGGCGATGATCGTGGTCAAGGCGCTCGCGGAAAGCCCCTGGGGCATGTTCACGGTCATGGCGACGCTGCCCATCGCAGTGATGATGGGCGTGTACATGCGCTACATCCGCCCGGGCAAGATCGGCGAAATCTCGGTGGTCGGCCTGATTCTGCTGCTCGCGGCGATCTGGTACGGCGGCAAGGTCGCCGCCGATCCGGTGTGGGGCCCGGCCTTCACCTTCACCGGCACCCAGATCACCTGGATGCTGATCGGCTACGGCTTCGTCGCCGCGGTGTTGCCGGTGTGGTTGGTGCTGGCGCCGCGCGACTACCTCTCCACCTTCCTCAAGATCGGCACCATCATCGCGCTGGCGATCGGCATCGTCATCGTGATGCCCGACCTGCGCATGCCGGCGCTGACACAGTTCACCGACGGCACCGGCCCGGTCTGGAAAGGCGGCCTGTTCCCGTTCCTGTTCATCACCATCGCCTGCGGCGCGGTGTCGGGCTTCCATGCGCTGATCTCCTCGGGCACCACGCCCAAGCTGCTCGCCAATGAATCGCATATGCGCTACATCGGCTACGGCGGCATGCTGATGGAATCCTTCGTCGCGATCATGGCCCTGGTCGCGGCTTCGGTGATCGAACCGGGCGTGTACTTCGCCATGAACAGCCCCGCGGCCCTGGTCGGCAGCGACGTGCACGCGGTGTCGGCGACGATCTCGAGCTGGGGCTTCTCGGTCACCCCGGAGATGCTGCAGACCACCGCCAAGGACATCGGCGAGAACACGATCCTCGCCCGCGCCGGCGGCGCGCCCACACTCGCGGTCGGCATCGCCCAGATCCTCCACAACGTGTTGCCGGGCGAGAACACGATGGCGTTCTGGTATCACTTCGCGATCCTGTTCGAGGCCTTGTTTATCCTCACCGCGGTCGATGCCGGCACCCGCGCCGGACGCTTCATGCTGCAGGATCTGCTCGGCAGCTTCGTACCGGCGTTGCGCCGCACCGAAGCCTGGGGCCCGAACCTGCTCGCGACCGGCGGCTGCGTCGCCTTGTGGGGGTATTTCCTCTATCAGGGCGTGGTCGATCCGCTCGGCGGCATCAACACCTTGTGGCCGCTGTTCGGCATCGCCAACCAGATGCTCGCCGGCATCGCGCTGATGCTGTGCACGGTGGTCCTGTTCAAGATGAAGCGCGATCGCTATGCCTGGGTGACGATCGTGCCGACGGTCTGGCTGCTGATCTGCACCAGTGCGGCCGGCCTGATCAAGATCTTCGACGACAACCCCGCGGTCGGTTTCCTCGCCCAGGCGCACAAGTACCAGGCCGCGATCGCCAAGGGCGAAGTGGTCGCTCCGGCGAAGAGCATCGAGCAGATGCAGCAGATCATGCTCAACAGCTACGTCAACACGGTGTTGACCGGCTTGTTCCTGTTCGTGGTGTTCAGCGTACTGGTGTATTCGGTACGCGCGATCGCCAAGGCGCGCGCGAACCCCGAGCGCAGCGACCGCGAATCCCCGTACCTGGCCTTGAAGCCGCACGAAATGGCGAACGTGTGATGGGCACCGCGCTCGTTCCCGCCAGCCAGTACCAGCTCTACAAGCGCACCTGGCATCGCCTGGTGCAGACCGCGCGGCTGTGCTGCGGGGTGCCGGACTACGACAACTATGTCCGCCACCTGATGGAGAAGCATCCCGAGCGGCCGATCCCGGACTACGCGACCTTCTTCCGCGAGCGCCAGCAGGCGCGTTACGGGGGTGGGCGGTTCGGGTGTTGTTGATGGGGTTCCGCTAGACGAAAGGCCGCCTTCGGGCGGCCTTTTCTTTGGGGGGCACTGCATGGCAGCTGGCGCTTCGCAGGCAGAGCAGGCGCCTCGTCACAGGGACTTTCTGCGATCGCAAACTGCAACCCCTTATCTGGCCGGTACAGATCTTTCGCTGTCTCCGCCTGTATTCATGGGCTTTGGCTGCGGCTGCGGCTGCGGCTCTTGCTTTTCCCGTCAACAGTAGACCCAGAGGGCGGCGCACAGGACGTGCGCCGTTTTTCGATAGGACAAGGATGTCCTATCGAAAAATCCCGGCGACAGCATCGCACTCGTGGCCTGTGCCCTTGCAAGGAGAGCCCTTTTCTTTGGTTACCTTTGACCGAAGGGAATCCAGACGGACTTTTGGGCTTAGCAAAAGAAAGTAACCCGGCCGCGTAGCGGACGGAAGCTTTGCACTTGCTTATGGCTTTCATACCAGCAAGATCAAACGCTAAAAGCTTCCGCCACTAAAGCGGCGGGTAACTTTCTTTTGTCTAAAGCAACAAAAGAAAGTCACCAAAGAAAAATGCTTTTGCTTTGAATCACAAGCCCGCGCGAGCGGTGCATACGCGGGGCTTTTTCATACGGGACATCCCTGTCCCGATGAAAAACGGCGCGCATCCCTGCGCGCCGCCCTCCGGGTCTTCTATTGCCTTCGCTAGTGCGCGGCTACGCACAGCAACAGCCACGGCCACGGCCACGGCCACGGCCACAGCAAAATCTTCACGGCAACGGCAACGGTGGCGGTTGCCGGCGTTGCGGCCACCCTCGCCTCAAGCCGGCGCTGCACCCGCCAGCGAACGCAGGGTGATGCCGACGATGTAGCCCAGGCCGGTGCCGGTCGCGTAGCCCAGGGTGCCCAGCAGGGCGCCGACCGGTGCCAGCGAGGGATGGAAGGCCGAGGCGACGACCGGTGCCGAAGCCGGGCCGCCGATGTTGCTTTGCGAGCCGATCGCGAAATAGAAGAACGGCACGCGCAACAGGCGCCCGACCGTCCACAGCAGCACGATGTGGATCGAGATCCAGATCAGGCCCAGCGCGAACAGCCAGGGCCGGTCGAGCAGCGCCAGGATGTCCATCTGCAGGCCGATGCAGGCGATCAGGAAATACAACAGCAGGCTGCCGACCTTCGAGGCGCCCGCGCCTTCCAGCGTGCGCGCGCGGGTGAAGCTCAGCGCCAGCCCGGCGAAGGTGGAAATCGCGACGACCCAGAAGAAGGGCTCGTGCAGGCTGACCGTCTTGGCCCAGGACACGTTGGCCGCGAACCAGCCCGACAGCGGCGTCGCGATGGCGTGCGCGAGCCCGACCACGCCGAAGGCGATGCCGATGATCATCGCCAGGTCGCTGAGGCTGGCGACGCGTTGATGCTGGGCCTGGAACTGTTCGATGCGCTGCTTGAGCTCCTCGATCCCGCGGGTATCGGCGCCGCTGCGCGCATCGATGGCCTGGGCACGGCTGGCCAGGAAGATCAGCACCGCCATCCAGACATAGCCGACGCCGACGTCGACCACCGCGAACTGGCCGAAGGTGGTCGCGTCGACCTGGAAGATCTCCTTCATCGCCAGCATGTTGGCGCCGCCGCCGATCCAACTGCCCGCCAGCGCGGCCATGCCGCCCCAGGTATCGCCGGCCACGGTTTCCGGATGGGCCGCGCGCATCAGCAGGAAGGCCGCGATCGCGCCGATCATCACGCTGAGCGACGAGACCGCATACATCACCAGCAACTTCGGCCCGAGCTTCAACACGCCTTTGAGGTCGATGGTGAGGGTCAGCAGCACCAACGCCGCCGGCAGCAGCACGCGGCTGGCGACCGGGTTGTAGAGCTTGGTATTCGCGCCGTCGACCAGGCCGATGGTGTTGTAGATGCCAGGAATGAAGTAGCACAACAGCAGGGCCGGCACGTAGGTGTAGAACTTCTTCCACAACCCGGTCTCGCGCGAGGACGTCCAGAACACCAGCCCGAGCGTCGCCGCAATCAGGCCGAGGACGACGATGTCGTTGCTGATGAGCGCCGTGCGGGCGGTTTCTGGCATGCCGGTGTTCCCCAGGGATGAGCGAGCGGTAAAGCGTCCTCGCTTTTACTTCGGATGCGGGATCGGAGCAAGGGCCGCCGGTGCGGGATGACAGCGGGCTTGCGCGTGGAGAGGGGCCGCGGTTGTCACCGCTCGCCTGGAAGAAACGCCATCCAGGAGAGCCGCTCAGCGCTGCGATAAAGAAGCCCGGGCGCGAGTCGGCGGGCGGGATTCGCCTTGGGTGTCGGAACGGCAAATCCCCCCTGCCCCCCTTTTCCAAAGGGGGGAACAGCTAAGGCAAAGTAGCTGTTGCTGCTCGGGCTGCTGTTGCTGTTCGGGCTGTTGCTGCTGGAGTTGCTGGGGCTGTTGCTGCTGAGGCTGTTGCTGCTGGGGCCGTCGCTGCTGGGGTTGCCGTTGCCGGGGCTGCCGGGCTGTCACTGCTATTGCTGCGACCACGACCGCATCATCGCCGAGCCTCCGGCCTGCAGGCGACGAAAAACATCGCCCCCTTTGACAAAGGGGGCTGCGCGTTGCGTTGTTCGATGCCGATTCGGCGATCGGCGCGCGGGGGATTTGCTTCGCTCTGAGAGCGAGGAGCCAATCCCCCAGCCCCTTTTTCCCAAAGGGGCACTGATGCCTAGGCATTCGGAGCGGCGTTTACTCGCCGATATGCTGCTTCAGCCAGCCGTTGACGGTGTCGTGCCACTGCACGCTGTTCTGCGGCTTGAGCACCCAGTGGTTCTCGTTCGGGAAGTACAGGAACTTCGACTCGATGCCCTGGCGCTGCAGCGCGGTGAACACGCCGATGCCCTGCTCGACCGGGATGCGATAGTCGAGCTGGCCGTGGATCACCAGCATCGGTACCTTCCAGTCCTTGACGTGGTTGACCGGATTGAACTTCTCGTAGTTCTTCGGCACGTCGTACGGCGTGCCGCCCTGCTCCCACTCGGTGAACCACAGCTCTTCGGTCGCGTAACCCATCATGCGCTGATCGAACACGCCGTCGTGGCTGACCAGGCACTTCCACGGCTGCTGCCAGTTGCCGGCGATCCAGTTGACCATGAAGCCGCCGTACGAGGCGCCGAGCGCGCAAGCCTTGTCGCCGTTGAGGAAGCCGTATTTCTTCTGCGCCGCCGCCCAACCCTTCTGCAGGTCTTCGAGCGGGCGGTCGCCCCAATGCTCGCTGATCGCATCGGTGAAGGCCTGGCCGTAACCGGTGGAACCGTGGAAATCGATCATCACCACCGCATAGCCCTGGCCCGCATAGGTCTGCGGGTTCCAGCGATAGCTCCAGCCGTCGCCGAAGCTGCCCTGCGGGCCGCCGTGGATCAGGAACGCTACCGGATACTTCTGGCCCTCCTGGTAGTTCCACGGCTTGACCACATAGCCGTGCACGGTGTCGCCGTTCCAGCCCTTGAAGTCGAACTGCTCGTACTCGCCGAAACGCACGCCCGGCAGACGTTGGCTCGCGCTCGGGGTGATCGCGCGCTCGGGTGCGCCGTCGAGACCGCCGACGAAGATCTGGTCGCCGCTCTTGAGGCTGTTGCGGGTGAAGGCGAAGGTCTTGCCGGCGAGCTGCGGCGAGCCGAGGCTGCCGTCGCCGATCAGGCGGGTCGGCTTGCCGCTGGCGATGTCGACGCCGAACAGGGGCAACTGGCCGACATCCTGGGCCAGGGTATAGATAGTCTTGCCATCAGCCGACAGCACGATGTTCTCGGCCGAACGGTCCCAGTCCGGCGCGATCTCGCGCGCCTTGCCGCTGGCCAGGTCGAGCGCGAACAGGCCGAAGCGGTCGGCCTCGAAGCCCGGACGCTTCATCGCACGGTAATAGAGCGTCTTGCCGTCGGCGGCGAACACCGCGCCGGTGTCCCAGGCGGGGTTGGACGCGGTCAGGTTCTTGGCCGCGCCGCTGCCGTCGGCGGCGACGAGGTAAAGATCGAAATTGGTCGACCACGGTTCCTTGGCGTCGGCCTTGCGCGCGCTGAACACCAGCGACTGACCGTCGGGCGACCAGGTGTATTCGCTGCTGTCGCCGAACGGACGCGAGGGCACGTCGCCGATTACGTCGGCGCCAACCAGCTTGGCGGTGGCGACGGTCTTGCCGGCGGCCGGCAGTTCGGTCACGAACAAGCGATTGAGGCGGCCATCGTTCCAGGCATCCCAGTGGCGGATGAACATGCGGTCGAAGACCATGCCGCTGGCCTTGTTCTTCTCGGCCGCGTCGAGCTTCTTCTTGGTGCAGGCCAGGTCGGCCGCGCACTCGGCATAGGTTTCGGCGTTGAACGCCACGCGCTTGCCGTCGGGCGAGATCTGGTAACCGCCGACGTCGCCGTCGAACGCGGTCAGCTGCCTGGGCGCGCCGCGGCCGGCCCAGTCGATCGAATACAACTGGTTGCTGCCGCTCTTGGCGCTGAGGAAATACACCAGCTTGCCGTCCGGCGAAAACGACGGCGAGTTGACGTTCCAGCCTTCCGGGGTCAGCCGCTTCGGCGGCGCCGCATCGCGTGCGAACAGGTCTTCGATCCACAGCGAGGTCGAGGACTTGTTGGCGGCGAAGTCGACGCTGCGCTGGGCGAACACCAACAGACGGCCGTTGGCCGACAGGGTCGGCGAGGACACGCGGTCCATCGTCGCCAGATCGCGGACTTCCAGGCCGCGCGGCAGCGGCGGCGTGAGCGAGAAAGCCGGCGCGGATGCGCAGGCCAGCAGCAGGGCCATCGGCAGGAGTGCGTGGCGTGGCGTCATGGCGAAACCTCTTGCGTTAACGGATCGGCCGATCGAGCGGATGCGCAGCGATCGGCGAGGGATTGAAGACGAACGGCCCGGCGGAGCGCCGGGCCGTCGAATCGGATCAGGCTTGCGGCACCGGCGCGTTGCGGCTGCTGCGGTAGAACAGCCACACCACCACCGCCAGCACCAGCAGACCGATGCCGGCGCCGAAGTGGAAGCGTTCCGGCAGGGCCAGTACGTCGGCGCGCTTGCTGATCACGATCGGGAACGCGATGGCGATGCCCATCAGCGCCTCGCCGGTGATCAGGCCGGCGGCGAACAAGGTGCCGGGACGGTGCACGCGGTCGACCTCGGCTTCGTCGCTGTTCGCGGTCAGACCGCGGCGACGGCCGACGATGTGCGAGAGCAGGCCGCCGAGGAAGATCGGCACCATCAGTTCCAGCGGCAGGTAGATGCCGATCGCCGCGGCCAGCACCGGCACGCGGAACTTGGCCTTGCGCGACTTCAGCCATTCGTCGAAGGCGATGATGAGCGCGCCGATGGCGGCGCCGATGCCGATCATCGTCCACGGCAGTTCGCCGCCGAACATGCCCTTGGCGACCGAAGCCATCAAGGTGGCCTGCGGTGCGGCGAGCGAGTTGGGATGCTCCGCGGTCGGCGCACCGATGCCGTAAGCGGCGGCAAGCAGGTTCAGCACCGGTGCCATGATCAGCGCGCACGAGAACGTGCCGATGCCGAGCATCAACTGCTGTTTCCACGGCGTCGCGCCGACGATGTAGCCGGCCTTGAGGTCCTGCAGGTTGTCGCCGCCGACCGCCGCTGCGCAACACACCACCGCGCCGATCATGATCGCGGCGACGGCGCCGATCGGCGAGTCGCGGCCGAGCATCAGCACCAGCACCGCCGAGGCGAACAGGATGGTCGAGATGGTGATGCCCGAGACCGGGTTGTTGGACGAGCCGATCAGGCCGGCCAGGTAGGCCGACACCGATACGAACAGGAAGCCGGCGACGATCATGATGATGGTCATCGGCACGCTGACGAACCAGTTGCCGACGATGGCCTGGTACAGCAGCAGCAGCGGCATCACGAACGCCACCAGGGCGATCAGCATCCACTTCATCGGCAGGTCGCGGTCGGTCTCGGCGACCACGCCGCCGCTGCCCTTGCGCGCCGCGGCCAGGCCGCTCTTGACGCCCGACATCAGCGACTTGCGCAGCGAGAACAAGGTCCACACGCCGCCGATCAGCATGGTGCCGACGCCGAGGTAGCGCACCTTGGCCGACCAGATGGCGCGGCCGATCTGCTCGGCGCTGCCGTCGGCGATGCGCGCGGCCAGTTCCGGGTCGGAGCCCAGGAAAAACATGTGGTAAATCGGAATCGCGAACTGCCACGACAGGATGCTGCCGGACACCACCACGATGCCGACATTGAGGCCGACGATGTAGCCCACGCCGAGCAGCGCCGGCGACAGGTTGGTGCCCATGAAGCCCAGGTACTTGCCCATCCAGCCGGAGACGATGGCGTTGTCCGGGATCAGGCGCATGCCGCTTTCGGCGGCGACCTTGACCAGCGCGCCGATGCCGCCGGCCAGGGCCAGGATCTTCAGGCCCGGGCCCGGGTTTTCGCCGGCCTTGAGCACTTCGGCCGCGGCCTTGCCTTCCGGGAACGGCAGCGGGTCTTCGACGATCATCGAGCGGCGCAGCGGCACCGAGAACAGCACGCCGAGCAGGCCGCCGAGGCCGGCGATCGCCAGCACCCAGGAATAACGGAAGTCCTGCCAGTAGCCCAGGATCACCAGCGCCGGGATGGTGAAGATCACGCCGGCGGCGATCGAGGAACCGGCCGAGGCGCCGGTCTGGACGATGTTGTTCTCCAGGATCGTGCCGCCGCCGAGCAGGCGCAACACGCCCATCGAGATGACGGCGGCGGGGATCGCGGTGGCGATGGTCAGGCCGGCGAACAGGCCCAGGTAGGCATTGGCTGCTGCCAGGATCACCGCCAGGAAGACGGATAGCAGGACGGCTCGGAAGGTTAATTGGGGCGTAGCGGACGAGGCCATCGGCGTCTCCATCGCGGGTGATCGTTCAAGTGCGGCAGCGTATGTGCGGAGCCGGCCGGCAAGGACCGGGCGCCACGCAATCCGCCGATGATCGCATCCGCCGCCGGCCCCTGTAAAAGTGCAGTGCGGCAAAAAGCGGGATTGGGCAAAAGCGGCGACCGAGCGCGACGAGGGCAGAATTTCCCGGGTTTCTGCGGGGAAAGGGGTTGGATGGTCGGGACAAGGACTCGCTGGTGGCCACGCACACGAGCGAGCGGCCCTCCCCCGCCGCCTTGCACTCCCGCGGTCGCCGCAAGCGAGAGCCAGCGGATTCCATCGAAGCAAGACCCTCCTCCCGTTCACAGGAGAAGGTGGCCGGCAGGGCCGGATGAGGGCAGCGGCCCCCAATGAGCCCCTTTCCCGCGCCGCCTCCCCTTCACGCCCCGCCCGGGGCCTCGGCCGCCCGCCCCGCCCTATACTCCCGCCTCCCGGCCCGCTCCTGGACCGTAGGGAATCCGCTCGTGCCCGCAAGCAGTATTTCGAACCCGGCGCCGGTCGCACCGCGCAACGACGACTTCCTCGGCCATCCCAAGGGCCTGTACGTCTGCTTCTTCACCGAAATGTGGGAGCGCTTCTCGTTTTACGGAATGAAGGCGCTGCTGTTGCTGTATCTGCTGAAGTACCACCTGTTCGGCGACGACGCCGGCTACGACCTGATCGGCGCCTACGGCGGCCTGGTGTACGCGGTGCCGGTGATCGGCGGCCTGCTCGCCGACCGCTATCTCGGCATGCGCAAGGCGGTCGTGCTCGGCGGCGTGCTGCTGGTGCTCGGCCACCTGGGCATGGCCTACGAGGGCCACGCCGCCAAGATGGTGAACGGCGTGGCGGTGCGCGACGAGACCGCCTTGCAGGTGTTCTATTTGTCGCTCGCGCTGATCATCAGCGGCGTCGGTTTTCTCAAACCGAACATCTCGACCATCGTCGGCAAACTCTACGAGCTCAACGATCCGCGCCGCGATTCGGGGTTCACCCTGTTCTATGCCGGCATCAACGTCGGCGCGCTGTTCTCGGCGCTGATCTGCGCCTTCCTCGGCGAGACCTATGGCTGGAAATACGGCTTCGGCGCCGCTGGCGTCGGCATGGTCGCCGGGCTGTTGATGTTCCTGTGGGGCCAGCGCTATCTGCGCGGTCACGCCGAACCCGGCGATCCCTCGCGCCTGCGCGAGCGCGTCGGCCCGTTCTCGCGCGAAGTGTGGATTTATCTCGGCACCGCCCTCGGCGTGTTGGTGATGTGGGGCACGATCCAGGTCGCCTCGAAGATCACCCTGACCCTCGGCAGCCTCAGCTTCACCGCGGCGCTGACGATCATGCTGGCGACCCTGCTGGTGTTCCTGGTCTGGTTCTTCGGCTTCATCGCCCGCCAGTGCAGCGCCATCGAGCGCCAACAGATGCTGGCGCTGGTGGTGCTGATCTTCGCGGTGCTGATCTTCTTCACCCTGTACGAGCAGACCTACGGCTCCTGGGTGACCTTCAACGACCGCCTGATGACCAAGGACATGTTCGGCCTCGCCGTCGGCGGGTACGCGCCGACCCTGCCCTGGTCGGCATTCTCGATGGCACTTAGCCCGCCGCTGATGGTCGCCGCGCTGGTCGCCAGCGACCGTGGCCGCGACGGACTGGCCAAGCTCCTGGTCGGCCTGCTCGCGCTCGGCCTGGCGCTGGCGACCGCGCACGACGTGGTGCTGGTGCCGCAGACCGCCGGCTCGCTGACCTATCTGGGCGCCTTCTTCATCGTGGTGCTGGCGCCGCTGTTCTCGTGGCTGTGGCCGTGGCTGGCGCGGCGCGGCCACCACCCGAGCAAGCCGGTGACCATGGCCCTCGGCCTGATCTTCGCCGGCCTGTCGTTCCTGCCGTTGATGGCCGCGGCGAAAGTGTCGGGCGGCGGCGAGATGGCCAGCGTGTGGTACTTGGTCGCGGCGTATTTCATCCTCGAAGTCGGCGAGATGTGCCTGTCGCCGATCGGCCTGTCGGCGGTGACCCAGCTCTCGGTGGCGCGCGTGGTCGGGCTGATGATGGGCGCATTCTGGTTGGCCACCGCGTTCTCGGAAGTGCTGGCCGCACAGTTCGCCAAGATCGCCTCGGTCGAGATCCCGGAAGGCGGCGCGATCGACATGGCCTCGGCTTCGGCCAACTACGCCGAACTGTTCTCGATGCTGATGTGGCTCGGCATCGGCTCGGGCGTGCTGTTCCTGTTGCTGTCGCCGCTGTTGCGGCGCTGGATGCACGGGGTGAAGTAAGCACCCTGCGTTTCACCCGGCTTCGCCAACGAAAACGGCGCCTTCCGGCGCCGTTTTCGTTCACCCGTACAGCGGCAAGGCGTTGCTCGACTTACTTCTTGCCGGTCGACGCCGCGTCGACTTTCGGCGCCGCCGCGAGGCGGCCGCCCAGCGACTTCGACAGGAACGCCAGCAGGCGCGTGTAGTACTCGCGCTGGTGTTCTTCGCGGTAGAAACCATGGCCTTCGGTCTTGTAGTACAGCGTCTCGACCGGCACGCCGGCCTGGCGCAAGGCCTTCTCCATCTTTTCGCTGTGCACGATCGGCGCACGCTCGTCTTCGCCGCCGGCGGCGAGGAACACCGGCACCTTGATGCGGTCGGCCAAACGCGTCGGCGACACCTTGTCGAGCGCTTCCGGCGAGCCCAGCCAGCTGCGCAGATAAGCCTCGCCGGAACCGCGGCGCTGGATGTCGCCGGTGGTGTGCATCATCGGCAAGTCGTACACGCCGACATAACCGGCGGCGCAGCGATACAACGCCGGCTCCTTCGCCACGCCCATCAGCGAGGCGTAGGCACCGTAGCTCGCGCCGTACAGGCAGATACGCGAGGGGTCGGCGATGCCCTGCTCGATCGCCCAACGCGTCGCGTCGGTGACGTCGTCCTGCATCTTGCCGCCCCACTCGCGCTTGCCGGCTTCGAGGAAGGCGCGGCCGTAGCCGCCGGAGCCGCGATAGTTCAACTGCAGCACCGCATAGCCGGCATCGGCGAGCAACTGCGAGTCGTCGTCGAAACGCCAGGCATCCTGGATGCCGAACGGGCCACCGTGCGGCATCACTACCAGCGGCAGGGACTTGCCGCTGCTGTCCTTCGGCGTGGTCAACAGGCCCGACAAGGGCAGGCCGTCGCGTGCGCGCAGGTTGATCGCGCGCACCGGCGCGCGCTTGGCCGGGTCGAACCAGGAACGGCGGCTCAGGACGTGTGCGGCGTGCTTGTTGGCCTTATCGAACAAGAACAGATCGCCGGGGCTTCGATCGTTCCAGACCTGGACCAGGGCCAGTTGGCCGTCGGCGCTCTGCGAGGTGATGCGCACCGCATCGCCGGGGAATGCCGCCTCCAGGCTGCGGTACTGGCGCGCTTCCGGCGAGGCGTTGTCGAAGAACACCGTGCGCGGCTTGCCGTCGGCGAAGAACACGCCGACCGGGATGCGGGTGTTGTTGCGGTAGATGATGCGGTCCGGATCGGCGGTCTTGTCGCGCAGGACCTCCTTGCGGGTGCGGGTGGCGAGGTCGTAGGCAACGATCGCGTCCGGCCCTTGCGTCTGTTCGCTCTGGAAATACGCCACGCTGTCGTCGGCAGAGAAGCCGATCGGGTGATCCATGACCTCGTCCTGGGTATCCGAGCCCAGCAAAACCCACTCTGCTTTTTCATCTGCGCGGTAGAACAGCTTGCGTCGCAGATCGGTGCCGAAGCCGAGCGCGAAACGGACCACGCCGGCGTTGTCGGTCATGTAGCGGGCATTGCGTACCGGCGCGATGGCAAGCCGGTTGCGCTGGCCGGTGATCGTGTCCAGGCGTTCGGCGCGCGTATAGGCGTCGGCGCTGAACTGCTGCACCGAGATCACCACGCCCTTGTCGTCGGCCGGCAGATCGTCGACCAGGAAGCCGGCGACGTCCTCGACCTTCTTCGGCTGGATGCGCGTGCCGGCGCCGCGGCTCTGCACGCGGTAGCCGATCAGCACGTCGGCTCCGGTGCCGTTGGCATTGATCGCGAACAGTTCGCCGGTGGGGATCGGCGCGTCGCGCGAGCCCAACTTCTGGGCCATGCCGATCAACACGCGGGTCGGGCTGACCCACCAGAAATCGTCGACGTGGTTGTTCTTGCCGACCCGGAAGGTACCGGTGCGTTTCATATCGGCGCGGGTGAAGATCACCAGCGCGGTCTCGTCCTCCATCGGCACCGAGGCGGCGTAGAACTCGCCGGTCGGCGACAGTTTGACGTCGGTGAAGGTATCCGGTTTGACGAACGCTTCTACATCGACGCCTTGAACGGCCGCTCCTTGAGCGGCAGCACCCGCGCTCGCCGCGCTTTCGGCGGCACCGACGCCCACGATCGGCGCAGCCAGCAGCCCCGCCAGCAACAGCGCGCTTCCCCAATGCTTCATTGCGATCCCCTGTAGTCCATGAATGGTTCCGTCGAGAACGGTCCCGTCGAGAACGGTCCCGTCGAGAACGTTTCCCTCGAAAACGTTTCCCTCGAGAACGGCTCCCTCGAAAGCCGGAGGCATCCGCCGCCGGTCGGCGCGGACTGCCGTCATGGAGGAACGCTCGCAAAACGCGCACTCCCTACGTCTTCGCAGGCCGGCTTCAGCCGGCCTGCCGGTCCGCCCTCGCCCATCCCCGCAGCGAAACGTCGGCCCGTCGCGTCCGCGACGCAGCGATCATAGAAGGCCGACGGCGCTCACACAATTGGCCGCCACAGTGTGCCGCGCGGCCCACGGAAGCGTGGCGATGCCGCGGACGCGCGGGCTCAGGCGGTGGCGTCGAGCGTGGTTCTGAGCGCGTCGCGCCACTGCGGAATCGACAGGCCGTACTCGGCCTGCAGACGGCTGGTGTCGAGCACCGAATAGTTCGGCCGCCGCGCGGGCGTCGGGTAATCGGCGGTGGTGATCGGCAGCACCTGCGGGCGGCGTTCGATCAAACCACGAAGCAGCGCTTCTTCGAAGATCGCTTCGGCGAAACCGTACCAGCTGGTCTGCCCGCCGGCCACGATATGGCGCACGCCCGGCTCGACGATGCCCTGGCGCAACGCCGCCGCTGCGGCATCGGCGAGCAGCCACGCCGGTGTCGGCGAGCCGTGCTGGTCGGCGACCACGCGCAGCTCGTCGCGTTCGGCCCCCAGGCGCAGCATGGTGCGCATGAAGTTGTGGCCGTGAGTCGCATAGACCCAGGCCGTGCGCAGGATCAGATGAGCCGCGCCGCTGGCGCGGATCGCTTCCTCGCCGGCCAGCTTGCTCTCGCCGTAGACGCTGAGCGGGCCGGTCGGGTCGCTTTCGAGATAGGGGCGCGTGCCGTTACCGTCGAAGACGTAGTCGGTGGAGTAATGGATCAGAGCGATGCCGTCGGCCGCGCAGAGCTCGGCCAGCCGCGCCGGGGCCTGCGCATTGACCGCGAACGCCAGCTCGCGCTCGCTTTCGGCGCGATCCACCGCGGTATAGGCGGTGGCGTTGACGACCCGGTCGGGACGCACGCGGCGCAGCAGGGGTTCGATCGCATCGGCCTGGGCCAGATCGAGGGTCTCGCAGGCGCTGCCGTCGATGAGCCGACCGCTGAGGGTGGTGACCGTCAACTCACCGAGCGGGGCCAGACTGCGACGCAGTTCATGGCCGACCTGGCCATCGCCGCCGAGCAAGAGCAGCCTCATGGTGCGTACACCGGCAGGCGGTCTTCGGCCACGTCCTTGAGCAAGGGCGCGGCAGCGTCCTTGGGCGACAGCGACGGATCGCTGACCGGCCAATCGATGGCCAGGTCCGGATCGTCCCAACGCAGGCTCGCATCGGCGCTGGCGTCATACGTATTGGTGCACAGATAGCTGAAGATCGCGCGCTCGCTGAGCACGGCGAAACCGTGCGCGAACCCTTCAGGGATCCAGAAATGGCGCTTGTTCTCGGCGCTCAGCACGACCGCGGTCCAACGCCCGTAGTGCGGCGAGCCTCGGCGGATATCCACTGCCACGTCCCAGACCTCGCCTTCGATCACCGAGACGTACTTGCCTTGCGGCTTCGGCCATTGGTAATGCAGGCCGCGCAGCACCCCGCGCGACGAGGAGGAAACATTGCCTTGCACGAACTGCGGCGCCATGCCGTGCTCGGCGAGCTTGTCGTGGTTGAACGATTCGTAGAAGAAGCCGCGCGAATCGGCGAACACCCGCGGTTCGACGACGAGGCAGCCGGGCAGATCGGTTTCGATGACTTTCATTGCGTTCCTTAAGGCACGAAACCGCGTTCGGACAGGCTCAGCAGATACTGGCCGTAACCGTTCTTGACCAGCGGCTTGGCCAGTTCGATCAGTTGTGCGGCATCGATCCAGCCGTTGCTCCAGGCGATTTCTTCCGGACAACAGATGCGCAAGCCCTGGCGGGCCTCGATGGTTTCGATGAAGTTCGAAGCTTCGAGCAAGGACTGATGCGTACCGGTATCGAGCCAGGCGTAGCCGCGACCGAGCTGTTCCAGGTGCAGACTGCCTTCGTCGAGGTAACGTCGATTGAGATCGGTGATTTCCAGTTCGCCTCGTGCCGACGGCTTGAGCTCGGAAGCGAAATCGCTGGCGCGGCCATCGTAGAAATACAGGCCGGTGACCGCATAGCGCGAACGCGGCTTGAGCGGCTTCTCTTCCAGGCCGATCACCTTGCCTTCGCTGTCGAACTCGGCCACGCCGTAACGTTCCGGGTCGCTGACCCAATAACCGAACACGGTCGCGCCCTCTTGGCGTTGATGAGCGCGCTTGAGAATCGCGGTGAGGCCGGGGCCGTGGAAGATGTTGTCGCCGAGCACCAGGCAGCTCGGCTGGCCGGCGACGAAGTCGCGCCCGATCAGATAGGCCTGCGCCAGTCCGTCCGGACTCGGCTGCTCGGCGTACTCGATGCGCATGCCCCATTGCGAGCCGTCGCCGAGCAGGTTCTTGAACAGGATCTGCTCGTGCGGGGTGTTGATCACCAGCACTTCGCGGATGCCCGCCAGCATCAGCACGCTGAGCGGGTAATAGATCATCGGCTTGTCGTAGACCGGCAACAGTTGCTTGCTGATGGCCTGAGTGATCGGATACAGCCGCGTACCCGAGCCGCCGGCGAGGATGATGCCCTTACGGTTCATGCGTATTTCCCCTTGAGCGGCGGCTTCAGGCCTGGCCGATGCGTTCCAGTCGATAGCTGCCGTCGAGCACGCGCCGCACCCAGGCCTGATTGTCGAGGTACCAGTCGACCGTACGGGCGATCCCCTCTTCAAAAGTGACCGTGGGCGCCCAGCCGAGCTCTCGCTTGAGCTTGTCGGCGTCGATCGCATAACGACGATCGTGGCCGGGGCGGTCTGCGACATAGGCGATCAACGACTCGCGGGCACGGCCGTCGGCGAGCGGGCGACGCTCGTCGAGCAGCGCACAGATGGTCTTGACCACGACGATGTTGGCGCGTTCCGCGTCGCCGCCGACGTTGTAGGTTTCACCGATGCGCCCTGCTTCCAGCACGCGCGCAATCGCCGCGCAGTGATCGCCGACGAACAACCAGTCGCGGACGTTGAGGCCGTCGCCGTAAACCGGCAGCGGCTCGCCGGCCAGCGCCTTGGCGATGACCAAGGGGATAAGCTTCTCGGGGAACTGGAACGGCCCGTAGTTGTTCGAGCAATTCGTGGTCAGCACCGGCAGGCCGTAGGTGTGGTGGAACGCTCGCACCAGGTGATCTGAAGCGGCCTTGGAGGCCGAGTACGGCGAGTTCGGCGCATACGGCGTGGTTTCGGTGAACTTGCCGGTGTCGCCGAGACTGCCGTAGACCTCGTCGGTCGACACGTGCAGGAAACGGAACGCGTCGCGCGCCGGCGCATCGAGCTGTTTCCAGTAGTCGCGCACCTGCTCGAGCAGGCTCAGGGTGCCGACGACGTTGGTCTGCACGAACGCTGCCGGACCTTCGATCGAGCGGTCGACATGGCTTTCGGCGGCGAAATTGACCACCGCCTGCGGACGATGCTCGGTCAGCAGGCGCTTGAGCAAAGCCGCATCGCCGATATCGCCCTGGACGAACACGTGGTTCGGGTCGCCGTCCAGGCTGCTCAGCGTGTCGAGATTGCCCGCATAGGTGAGAGCGTCCAGATTGACGACTTTGATCCCTTTGCGGACCGCATCGAGAACGAAGTTGCCGCCAATGAATCCGGCGCCGCCGGTCACAAGCCAAGTAGGCACTCAGGACACTCCTTACTACAGATCGACGGGATCGAACCGGCCATATGCCGTTTGCGCCTTGCCGCGCCGCAACGGCGGGCCGGCACGGGCGAAATAGTGAAGCCAGATCGACAAGTACGCGATTGTAAAGGCTATACGGGTTGACCAGCGTTCGACGCAACCGTGCTTAAGTAAGGTGACAGGTTCCTATCGCGGCCGTCGGCACGGTCCGAGCGTGATGTCCGACCGCTTGCGCACCCCACCGAAGCAGCCTCTTCAGCCGGGCCTCCCTCAGCCATGCCCTGTTCCGGCAGATCTTCAGCCGCCAATGGCGACCGCTTTGCCCAATCAGGCCGCCTGCCTCCGGTTGGCTCGCCGCACCGCCTCCAACCGGACGGCTGCCGGCCCAGGAATCGCAGCCCCCCTGCCCGACGCCACCCAATTTTTTCGACGAGCCCCAATGCGAAACAAGCCATGCATTCAGTTTCGAGCCTGTCCGCCCGACATCGGCCTGATCGCGCAGGGGTTCGGCAATCGCCAGATCGTTGGCAGATCATCGATCGTCCGACCGGCCACCGGCAGGGACCGCGTCGGATCCGAGGGCAAGCGCTCCGTCTTGCCGCACTGCAGGTCCGGTAAGAAAAGCAGGAAGCGCGCTTCCCGCCTTGGGCGTTCGAGACGCGTCTGGCCTAGTCCAGATAGGCCGGGAACCCCGGCAGCGCCTTGAAATCGTCCATCGAATGCTGGATCACCACGCGGGCCCGCTGGTTTTTCACGATGCGCTCGATGCGGTCCATCGAGGCCAAGGTCTCGCTCCGGCTCACGTTGAACACCGGCATGCGTTTCTCGGCGCGATTCTCGTGCGAGTGATACAGATCGCCGGTCAGCAGGACCTGGCCCGAACGCGGCAGCCGAAGCAGCAGCACCTGGTGCCCGGGCGTATGGCCGGGCGCGTTGAGGATGCGCACGCTGCCGTCGCCGAACACGTCGTGATCGCCATCGATAAGCACCGTCGCGGCCTGCGCCTGGGTTTCGATCAATTTGGAATTGGTGCGCGGCGGCGCCGGAATGGACTGGATCCACTCCAGCTCTTTGCGGTTCACGATCCAGGTCGCCCGCTTCAGCGCATTCGCGTTGCCGAGATGGTCGCCATGGCCGTGCGAGAAAGCGAAGTAGTCGAGGTCGTCGAAACTCAACCCCAACTGCGCGAGCTGAGCCGCAACCGGGGTATCGACGATGGCGCGGTAAAGCGGAAGCTGAGTCCCGCCCTGGGGTTCGGCGTAACGATCGCCCAGGCCCCCTTCCCAAAGCAGGTCGCCTTGCGGGTGGCGAATCAGAAAACACGGCGTCATCAGGGTACCGGGGTGGCCGTCGTACTCTCCGGTATCGGCGAACGGCGCGAGGTCGGCGAACTGCGCGCGGCCGCAATCCATGGCGTAAAGCTTGATGGCCGGCTCGGCCGCCGAGGCCTGCGAGAACACACCGGACAATACGATCGGCAACACAAAGCGCTTCAACAACGAGGTCATGACCTTGATCCGAATGAGGCGACAGGTGGGGTAATGCGGTGAAACCGGCGCTTACGCGTCAGGCGTCTCGGCGTCGTTTGGCCGGACGCCGTTCGATCAGCATCCGCGCGATTTCTTTCGCGGACGAGGACGCCGCCGCGGAGCCGGTACGCAGCGCGGTGACGATCGCGCCGTCGATAAGCATCATCAGTTGGCTCGCCAGATCGCCGGCCGGGCGTATCTGCGCGTCTACGAGCAGGCGTTCGAGGTAGGCGGTGACCTGTTGCTTGTGGTCGTTGGCGACCGCATGGCCGGCGTGGTCGCGATCGGCCAGCTCGACGATCGAGTTGATGAAGATGCAACCGCGAAACCCGCTGCTGTTCAAGCGCTCGCTCAGGGCGTCGAACACTGCCAGTGGGCGCATACCGGGGTCGTCGGACAAACGGTCGACCGCATCGGCCAACCATTGCCGCCAGGCGATGCCGAGCTGGGTCAGGACTTCGGCGACCAGATCGTTCTTGGATGGGAAGTGCTTGTAGAAACTGGCCTTGGCGACGCCCGACCGGTCGATGATCGTATCGATGCCGACCGCACGGATGCCCTGCGCATAGAACAGCTGCGAGGCGACCGCCAGGATGCGTTCGCGCGGAGGAGCAGGTGTGGGTGCATCGGAGGCCATGGGCGAAGCATACAGACAGGTCTGTCTATGTCAAGCGAGACCAGCGGATCGGCCGTTGCAGGCGACGGCGCAGCGACGTCGTCGCCGAAAAGCGATCGGGCGCATGGCTCGCAACCGAAATCCCAGAGAAACAAAAAGGCAGGGGCCGAAGCCCCTGCCTTCGCATCGCCGCGGGCGGCGAGATAGCGCCGGCACTGCCGGCGCGATCCGATTGGTCAGAACTTGTAGCCCACGGTGACGCTGTAGCTGCGGCCGAGGATGGTGGCGTAGTCGCTGGAGTCGCCGAGGAAACTGTTCGGGTCGTAGAACGGCTGGCGGTCGAACAGGTTCTTGACGGTGAAACCGACGTTGAGCTTCTCGGTCGGACGCCAGGCCAGGCTCAGGTTGGCCGTCCACCAGGACGGCACGCCGTCGCATTGCGCTTCCGGCACCGGCAGGAACCCGGCGGTGCAGGTTTCCGGGTTGTTGTCCTCGGCATCGACGCGGTCCCAGGCCCACTTGGTGTGGCCGACGTAGTTGACGAAGAAGCTGGTGGTGAACTGGCGGTAGTTCCAATCGGCGTTGATGGTGGCGCGCAAACGCGGATTGCTGTGATAGCCCACGGTGTTGCCGTAGTACCAGCCGTTTTCGTCGTCGAGGTAGGCCTCCTTGCGGCGCGCGATGGTGGCGGCCACGCCGACGTTCAGGCTGCCCCACTCGCCCAGCGAGAAGCGGCTGCGGGCATCGATGTCGAAGCCGTCGACCAGGGTGCGGCCGCGGTTCTTGTACTGGCCGACGACGCTGGCCACATTGCCGGCGCTATAGCCCGGCAAGGTGCCCGGACAGCTCACGCCGCTGGCCGGGTCGGCGCACATCGCCGCCAACGCCGCCTGCGCGGCGCGGTCGGAATCGGTGATCGGCGAACGGGCCATCGACACGATGTCCTGTTCCTTGCTGAAGTCCGGTGCGGCGATCTCGTTGCGGCGATAGATGAACCAGTAATCGGCCGACACCGACAACCAGTCGAGCGGTTCGAACACGAAGCCCAAGGTGGCGATCTTGGCCTTCTCCGGCTCCAGGTCCTGGTTGGGCTGGGTCATGCGCGCCACGGTGCGGCTGCAGTCGGCATTGAGCAGCGAGTTGCCCAAGTCCACATCGCCGCCGCGGCGCGACTGGCGCAGCAGGTTGGCGATGGCGTTGGTCTCGGCGCAGCGCAGCTCGTCGCGGAAGCCGCCGAGCTGGGCGAACACGCCGCCGGTGCCGGCCTCGGCCAGGCTGGGAGCACGAAAGCCTTCCGAGTAAGTACCGCGCAACAGCAATTGCGGCAGCACCTGATATTTCAGGCCGATCTTCGGTGCCAGGTTGGCGCTGAAGTTCGGGTACTTGTCCACGCGCAATGCGGCGTCGAGTTCCAACTTCTCGGTCAACGGCGCCACGGTCTCGGCGAACAAGGCGTAGGTGTTGCGCTTGCCGTCGAACCACGAACCGCCCTGCTGGGTGATCAGGCCGTTGGCCGCGTCTGCGTTGCCCGGGGTATAGAAGGTTTCGCGGCTGATGTTGAAGCCGAACGCTGCGCGCATTTCGCCGGCCGGCAGGTTGAACAGCGGACCTTCGATCTTGCCGTCCAGGGTATGCAGGCGAGTCCAGGACTGGATGTCGAAGGTCGGATAGGCCTCGCGCAGCAAGGCCGCGTTGGCTTCGCTGATCTCGCCGAACTTGTATGCCGGATGATCGGAGATGATTACGCGGCCGGTGCCCGGATCGACGGTGAACGGGCCGAAGGCTTTACGGAAGCCGTCCAGGTTGACGTTGATGGTCTGGTAGGTAACCGAGTGCGTACCGGCGGTGGCGAACGCGGTTTCCCAGTTCCAGTCGCCGATCGCGCCACGCAGGCCGAACAGCCCGCGGTAGCTCTTGTCGGTGTTGCGCTGGCCGAAGTAGTTGTCGCCGACATCCTGCAACAGATACTGCAGGCCCACCACCCCGCCGTTGATCGCCTTGAGCTGGGGGCTGGCGTGGTTGTATTCGTTGTTCGGCCCCAGGAAGGGATAGCGGAACTGGTTGACCGTATTGCCGGTGTTGCGCGAGAACCAGCTGGTCGGGTTACCGGTGGTGGTGCCGAACGAACGCGGCGTGCCGCCGTTGGCGCGCAGGTCGATGTCGGTATAGGTCAGCTCGGCGAAGGCTTCGGTGCTTTCGCCGACCAGGAAGTGAGCGTTGACGTAGCCGGTCATGCGCTCGGTTTCGGCGCCCGCGTCGATCTCGTTGTTCATCCAGGTCTGCCAGATGCAACGCGGGCCGGCGGCTTCGCCGGTCAGCACGTTGTTGCAGCCCGGTGCGGGTTCCTGCACGCGCGCGCCGGTCCTGGGGTTGATGGCGAAGTAACTGCCGGGATTGAACACACCCGGCTTGCTGCCGGTGCCCAGGCGCAGGTTCTTCAGATAGTTGGGGTTGTTGACGTAGTACTGATCCGGGCGCTTGTCGTAGAAGTCGCTCAACGGAATCGCATCGCGGCGGTACAGATTGACCGAGGCGTAGACGTTGTAACGATCTTTATCGAGGTCGCCGAAGCCGGCAGTGATGCTGGCCTGGTGCTCGCCGTAGGAATCGATGCGCGAGGATTTGTCGGTGGTCACGCTGACCTCCGCGCCCTGGTAGTTGCGCTTGGTGATCACGTTGATCACGCCGGCCACCGCGTCGGTGCCGTACACGGCCGAGGCGCCGTCGGTCAGCACTTCCATGCGCTCGATCGCCGCGGCGGGAATGGCGTCGATGTTGACGAACTGGGTCTGGAAGCCGGCCGGCGCGCCGTAGTACGACAAGCGGCGGCCGTTCAACAGCACCAGGGTGCCCTGCGCGCCGAGGCCGCGCAGGTTGGCCTGCGAAGCGCCATCCGAACCGGTGAACAAGGAGCGCGAATCCTGCTGCGCCGGACGCGCTGCCGGCAGGTTGTCTAGCACCTGCAGCAAGGTGCGCGCGCCCATGTTCTCGATGTCCTGCTTGCTGATGACCTGCACCGGCGAGGCGGTCTCCACGTCCAGACGGCGGATGTTGGAGCCGGTCACTTCGATGCGCGACAGCTCTGTGGTCTTTTCGGCGCTGTCGGTGCCGTTCGTACTGCTCTGGCCATCCTGTGCGGCAGCGAAAGAAGCGTGGCCCAGCAGCGCGGCGGCGAGGGCCAACGACAGCGGGGTGGCGGTGATGCGGGATGGGCGATTGGCGCATTGACGGCGCTGGCGGCGGCTTGCGGGCAACATCGGAACTCTCCTGGCGGATCTGCGGCGCGGATGGCGGACGAAAGGCAACAGCGATCCCGGGCCGCGGCCTGACGGCCGCAGTCGGTTGGAGCGGGGGGAGGAGCGGTGTACGCGTTCGGTGTTCGGCGTTACGTGTTCGGCGTTACGTGTTGGGACTTATGCGTCGGGTGTTCGGTGTACGTGTCGCGTGGTCGCTTGGTTCATGGCGGAAGGATGCTGGCGCTATCGCCCTCCTGGCCGATCAGCACGGCGTTGGCCCAGTTCGCACAGACCTGGGTGGGTTGGCTGCCTTGCGCGCCCAGCGTGCGCAGGCTCAAGGACGACAGGCCACGGATATCCAGCTCCGGCTTGACCACGCCGGGCGCCTTCACCAGGCCGCTGTCGTAGAGCAGGCGGCCGTCGCCCCAGACCTGGAACTGCAGGCCGCCGGCGGCGCGGCAGGCGTCGTCGATGCCGAGGTCGGCGCGCAGCAATCGCCACTGCCCTTGCAGGCGCAAGTCGATGCGGCTGCTCGGGCCGACGCCGAGACCGCGGCGGAACAACAAACCGTTCATGCGCAGCGCAGCGTCGCCGCGGAAGGCGTGATCGGCGCGTACCTGATCGGCCAGCGCGGCCGGCAACGGCAGCTCGGAGAGATAGCGTTGCTGTGCCGGCCGCTCCGGTTCCTGGTGTTCGAGGATGTGGAAACTCGACAGCGCGATCGGGCCGACGTCGCGCGGTTGCAGCGCATCGATCGCGCGCGCCGCGCCGCCCTGGGCGGCGGTGACCATCGGATCGGTGGCCGAGGCGCCGTCGCCTTCGGGGTTCTGCACGCTGAGCACGCGGAAGCGCAGCAGCCGGCCGGCGCGGGCCGGGAAGTCGATGCGCTGCAGCTCCTGCTTGAGCTGCAGACGGCCGCGCGCGATCGGCTCGCCCCACTCGCCGTTGCTGTCGCCCAGGTACACCTCGTAGTCGCGTACCTGGCCGTGCTTCCAGTTCTTGTCGTTGCGCGGCGCCAGCTCGATGCCGTCGATCAACTTGCGCTCGCCGAAACCGATGGTCCACTCGTGCGCGCCGGTGCGCACGGCCTGGTTGCGCACGCTGCGGAACCACGTTTTCGCATCGTCGTCGAAAGCATTCTCGAGCGCGTGGCCGGGCTCTTCCGCCGGGCGGTTGACCACCAGCAGGCCGTCGGCCGGCAACGCGCGGCCCTGCGCCGGCGCAGCCGGGAAGGCGTCGTCGGCGAGCGCCGCGGCGGTGGCGAAGTCCAGCGCGAATTCCAGCGGCTTGCGGATATCGCTGGCGGCGCTGCGCACGTGCACGCTGCCCTTGCGCTCGGCCGGATCGAAATACCAACCCTCCGCCGCCGCTTGCAACGCGGCAGCATCGGCCAGCTGCGGCAGCGCACGGCCGTCCAGCGAGACCGCGCGCGGCGCCTGGCGGCTGAGCACGCGCAAGGCGTAGCGGCGCTGCGGCAACTGCCCTTGGTACCGCCCCTGCACTGCGCCGATGCGCACCGTCACCGGGCCGCTGCCCTGCGCCGGCGCCGTCACCTTTATCTGTTGCGTGCTCGACTCGCCCTGCTCATGGCGACGGGTGTTGCCGTCGTCCTCGTACAGCGCGTACTGCGAATCGCCCTGCGGATACAGGTCGAAGGTGACCTCGTCGAGCGGCTTTTCGCCATCGAACAGCATCGCCGGGTACATCGGCAGGATCGCACCGGCGCGCACGAACAACGGCAAGGTCGCGAGGTCGACCTGGCGATCGAGATCGCGGCCGGCGGCGTCGGCCTGCACGCTGCGCCCGTCCCAGTAGTCGAACCAGCGCCCGGCCGGCAGATGGATGCCGCGCCGCCAACCGCGACTCGCGGCCTGGCTGCGGTAGACCGGCGCCACCAACAGGTCGCGACCGAGCAGGAACTGATACTTGTAGGCCTCGTCCTGCGCGTGCGGGTCCTGCGGGTAATCCCACATCAGCCCGCGCACCGGCGGCGCGCCGGTCTGCGCGGCCTGCTGCGCCAGGCCGTACATGTACGGCGTCAGGCGCATCTTCAATTTCAGGTAATCGCGATTGATGCTGCGGTACGGCTCGTCGAACCACCACGGGTGCTTGCGCGCATTCGACGACCAGCCCGACATGCCCATCAACACCGGCGTGAAGGCCTTCCACTGCAGGTCGCGGGTGTAGGTCTCGGCGCTGCCGCCGAAGATCGCGTCGACGTCGCCGGTGGCATAGGCCATGCCCGACAGGCCCGAGCCGATCAGGGTCGGCACGTGCCAGCGGATGTAATCCCAACTCGCGCTCTGGTCGCCGGTCCAGGCCACGGCATAACGCTGGATGCCGGCCCAGCCCATCACCGTCCACAGGAACGGGCGCGAATCGGAGTTGTGCAGGATGCCGTTGAACGCCGACTGATTGGCGTCCATGGCGAATTGGTAGCCCTTGCCGGTCCAGGCCACGTCGAGCTTCTGCACCCGGCTGCCGGCGGTGCCGACTTCCCAGGCGATCTTGTCGACGCCGTTCTCGGTCCACAGGCCGGTGCGGAAACCGTACTTGGCCAGGCCCTTCACCGTTTCGGGCAATTGCTTGTAGCCGCAGCCGTAACCGTCGTTCGGCAGGATCCAGCCACCGGGCATGTCGTGTTCGCGGTATTGGCGCGCCACGCTTTCGACCACGTCCGGCGTGGTGCCGGTGGCGCCGTCGTGCCAGCCTTCCGGCACGGTGCCGGGCTTCTTGCCGTTGTCGCCATCGTTGTAGCAATCGGCATCGCCGTACGACAGCGCCCAGCGCGCCAGCAGGCCGGGACGGCCGGTCAAACGGGTGTAGCGCTCGAGCAAGCGCGGCAACTCGCCGACGAAGTAGTACGCGTCGAAACGGTCTTCGCGGTGCAACAAGGTCGATTGATCGGGTTGCCGCAGGTCGTAGCTGCCGTCGCTCCAGGTATTGCGCAACATGCCCCAGCCACGCGAGCTCAGCAGCATCGGCGCCGGACTGGGGCGATCGCCCTCCTCCCAACCGCCGGAGTAAGACACTTCCAACTCGCGGCCCTTGAACTGGTAGCGGCCGTTCTGCTGACCGCCGCCGTAGAAAGCTTCGTCGGCCTGCGAAGACAGCACTTGCACGCTTTGCGCCGCGTCCAGGTCGAGCGGCTGCAATTCCTGCCACAGCGGCGTTCGGCGCTCGCCGTCGATCCGCTCCAGCCGCAGCTTCAGCGGTTGCCGTTGTACGTGCAGCACCAGCGCGCCGGTACGCACCCGCACTTCGGCAGCGTCCTCTTCCAGGGTGGCGTCGATCTTGGCGGCCGGCTGCGGCAGCACGATCGGCGCGGCCTTATCGCCGGCCGGCGCCAACTTGCCGCGGCGCCCCGCCTGCACGCGCACGATGTCGTCGGCCAGCACCTCGATGCGCAACAGGCTGCCGGTGTCGGTGCTCAGCTCCCAGCTCGGCGTCGCGCCGGTACCCGCACGGACCGCGCGCAGATTGCCGACCGGCTCGGCCGCGGCCGGCAGCGCCGACGCCAACAGCGCAGCCAGGATCGCCATCGACAGTCGCGGACGACGCACACGGAATTCCACCTTGCCCCCGGGGCCCGTTCGACGGGCATATCTGTGATGCGGCCGACTCTAGGGCAGGCTTTCGAAAGCTGTCAATGAATTGAAAGAAAAAAGGAAGAATTTATTTGATGAAACGAAAGTTTGTGCGATGCAATACTTTCCAAACAGGCCGAAAACCCCCGTTAATACTGCAACGAAAGCTAATGCAACTAGATCTTTCGTTTTGATTCGGCGGCACCGGTCACTACACAAACTTGGTCTATTTCTTTTGTTTTACTTTCGATAATTGACTTTCCGAAAGAAAACACAGATCGTGCCCTCGCTCAACAGGAATCATCCATGGACGTCACCCCGCTCTCCGACTCCTCCGCCTGGCAGCGCCTGGGCGGAGCCGACACCGCCGCCGAGATCGCCCAGCAACCGGCCCTGTGGAATCGCCTGGCCGAAGACCTGGCGCAGGCCTGCGAACGCGTGCAAGCCTTTCTTGGCGACTGCTTGAACGATCCGCGCCAGCGCGTGCTGTTCACCGGTGCCGGCAGCTCGGGCTTCATCGCCGACCTGGTCGCCGACCGCATCAACGCGCAGTGGCCGGCCGAAACGCGCGCCGTGCACACCACCAGCCTGCTCACTCATCCGGCGTTGTACCTGCAGCGCGACCGCCCGACCCTGCTGGTGTCCTTCGCCCGCAGCGGCTCCAGCCCGGAGAGCGTGGCCGCGGTCGAACTGGTGCGCGCCGAAGTCGAGCACGCGCGCTTTCTCGACATCACCTGCAACCCCGAGGGCGAACTGGCCCGTCGCGGCGCCGGCCGCGAGGACACCTGCACCCTGCTGATGCCGGCCGACAGTTGCGACCGCGCCTTCGCCATGACCAGCAGCCTGAGCTGCATGTTGTTGACGGCGCTGAGCGTGTTCGACACCGCGCCCTGGCCGCAGCGCATCGAGCGCCTGCCGCAACTGGCCGCGTTGGCGCACGAGGGCCTGACGCAATGGGACGCGCCCGCCGCGGCGCTGGCGCAACGCTCGTTCAACCGCGTCATCTATCTGGCCAGCGGCCCGCTCGAAGCGCTGGCGCGCGAAGCCGCGCTGAAGCTGCTCGAACTCACCGCCGGCCGCGTGCTGGCCCTGGCCAACACGCCGCTGGGCTTCCGCCACGGCCCCAAATCCACGCTCGACGGCGACACCCTGGTCGTGGTGGTGCGCAGCGCCCACGCCTTGGCGCGCCGTTACGAGCAGGACCTGCTGGACGAACTGCGCCGCGACGGCATCGCCGGACAAGTGCTGGCGATCGGCCCGCATGCCGACATCGGCGCCGACGACGACCACAGCTTGCGCGTGCCGCCGTTCGACGACACCTGGCTGGCGCCGGTGTGGCTGACGTTCGCGCAAATGTACGCGCTGCAGCGTTCGGCCTCGCTCGGCCTGACTCCGGACAATCCCTTCCCGGACGGCACCGTCAACCGGGTGGTCAAGGGCGTCACCATCCACCATGGCTGAAGCGCCCATGGCCGAAACTTCGGTCCCCGCGATTTGCTACGGCATCGACATCGGCGGCACCAAGATCGAACTGGTCGCCTGCGATGCCGCGCTCAAGGTGCGCCATCGCCGGCGCATCGCCACGCCGCAAGGCGATTACGCCGGTTTCCTGACCGCACTCGAAGCGCTGATCGCCGCGGCCGACGCCGAGCTCGGACTCGTCGACACTCCGATCGGCATCGCCCTGCCCGGCGTGCGCGACCGGCGCAGCGGCCGCCAACTCAGCGCCAACGTACCGGCGCTGACCGGCGAAAGCGTCGCCGCCGACCTGCAAGCGCGGCTGCGCCGGCCGCTGCACTTCGGCAACGATCTGCAATGCTTCGCTTTATCCGAAGCCCACGGCGGCGCCGCCGAGGGTTACCCGAGCATGTTCGGCGCGATTCTCGGCACCGGTGCCGGCGGCGGTTATTGCCTGCACGGCCGGCTGGTGGTCGGTTTCAACGGCCTCGCCGGCGAATGGGGCCACTGGAGCGTGCCGGCGCATCTGCTGCAGCGCCACGGCCTGCCCGTGCTCGACTGCGCCTGCGGCCTGCGCGGCTGTATCGAACGCTATGTCTCCGGCAGCGGTCTGGTCGCACTGCATCACCACTTCGGTGGCGAGGCCGTCGATGCCGGCGCGGTGATCGCCCGGGCCGAAGCCGGCGATGCACGTGCGCGCGAAGTGCTGGCCATCCATCTGGACCTGCTCGGTCACAGCCTGGCGGCCTTGGTGTTGGCGCTGGACCCGCACGTGATCGTGCTCGGCGGCGGCCTGTCGCAGCATGCACCGCTGTACGACGTGCTGCCGTCCGCGGTCGCCGCGCATTTGTTCAGCGGAGTGCAGGTGCCGCCGATCGTGCCGCCGCGCTTCGGCGATGCCGGCGGCGCCCGCGGCGCCGCCCTGCTCGCCTGGCCGTCGGCGCTGTCCTGAGTTCGCTTGCCTGAGTGCTGGTTTGTTTGAGCGACGGTTTGTCTGAGTGCCGGTTTTTCTAAGTTCTCGCTTGTCTAAGTTCCGCCTCGTCCTGAGTCGCGTTGGAGTTACCTCATGTCGCCCGTGCAATCGCTGATCGCCTCCCACCGCCAGGGCCGCAACGTCGGTCTGTACAGCGTGTGCTGCAGCAACGAACTGGTGCTGCGCGCCGCCATGGACGTGGCCCATCGTCACGGCACCTTGCTGCTGATTGAAGCGACCTCGAACCAGGTCGACCAGTTCGGCGGCTACACCGGCATGACCCCGCCGCAATACCGCGACTACGTGCTGGCACTGGCGCGCGAAGAAGGCTTCCCGGCCGACCGCCTGGTGCTCGGCGGCGACCACCTCGGCCCCAACGCCTGGCAGAAGCGCCCGGCCGAGGAAGCGATGGCGCATGCGCGCGTGCTGATCGAAGCCTACGTGGCCGCCGGCTTCCACAAGATCCATCTGGACTGCAGCATGTCCTGCGCCGACGATCCCACGCCGCTGCCGGATGCGACCGTCGCCGCGCGCTCGGCCGAACTGGCGCGCATCGCCGAGCGCACCGCCGCCGAACACGGCCTGCCGCCGCCGGTGTACGTGATCGGCACCGAAGTGCCGGTGCCCGGCGGCGAAGCCTCGCTCGCAGGCGGTCTCGCGGTGACCACGCCGCAAGCGGCCGAACAGACCCTGGCCATTCATCGCCAGGCCTTCGCCGCACCGGATTTGGCCGCCGCCTGGGAGCGCGTAATCGCAATGGTGGTGCAGCCCGGCGTCGACTTCGACCACAGCAGCGTGCACGACTACGACCCGGTCGCAGCCGCAGCCCTGGCCGACTTCCTCGAACGCCAGCCGCGCATCGTGTTCGAAGCGCACTCCACCGATTACCAGCGCGAAGACGGCCTGCACGCGCTGGTGCGCGACCACTTCGCCATCCTCAAGGTCGGCCCGGCCGCCACCTTCGCCTACCGCGAGGCGCTGTTCGCGCTGGCCGCGATCGAGGCCGAATTGCTGCCGTCGGAGCAATGCTCGGACCTGCCGCAGGTGCTGGAGCGCTGCATGCTCGACAACCCGAAGCACTGGCAGCAGCACTACCACGGCGACGAACGCGACTTGCACCTGCTGCGCCTGTACGCACTCAGCGACCGCTGCCGCTACTACTGGGGCGAGCCGGCCCTGGTCGCCGCGACGCAGCGCTTGTTCAACAACCTGCGCACGCATGCGCCGCCGGCGTTCCTACTCAGCCAATACCTGCCGGAGCAATACCGCGCGGTGCGCGCCGGCACCCTGGCGAACACGCCGGAAGCACTGGTCCGCCACCGCATCGGCCTGTGCCTGGACGAATACGCCCGCGCCTGTTCGGCCAACACTGCCGGCGAGCGTGCCGTCGGCGAGCACGCGCCCGCCAACGCCGTCGCTGCGGCGAACGGCTAATCTTCGGTTTTTTCCTGCGGATCGAGAGATGGCCATACGCAATACCCGCTCCCGCCGACAGCAGATCCTGCAGTGCCTGATCGAACGCGGGTCGGTGCAGGTGGCCGAGTTGGTCGAGCGCTTCGACGTGTCGGCCGTGACCATCCGCGCCGACCTCAGCCATATCGAATCGCAGGGCCTGGCCACCCGCACCCACGGCGGCGCCAATCTGGTGCGCACGCCGCCGCAGGAACAGGACATCCACGAGAAGGACGCGCTGAACCTGCCGCTGAAGGAATCCATCGGCGCGCGCGCCGCGCAGCTGGTGCAGGCGGGCGACAACATCATCATCGACTCCGGCTCCACCACCATGACCCTGGCCCGCCACCTGCGCGGCCATCGCGACGTCACGGTGATGACCAACGGCCTGAACATCGCCTGGGAACTGGCCAACGCCCCCGGCGTCGATGTGTTGCTCACCGGCGGCCTGCTGCGCAAGCAATCGCTGTCGCTGCAGGGCAGCCAGGCCGAGGCCAGCCTCACCGCCTACAGCTTCGACACCTTGTTCCTCGGCGTGGACGGCCTGGACCTGCAGTTCGGCCTGACCACCCACGATGAAGCCGAAGCGCGCCTCAACCATCGCATGGTCGAGCGTGCGCGCCGCATCGTGGTGCTGACCGACGCCTCCAAGTTCGGCCGCGTCAGCCTGCACCGCATCGCTCATCTCAACCAGGTCCACGCCATCATCACCGACGCCGGCATCGACGACCGCTACCGCGAAGGCCTGCAGCAACTGGGCATCGAATTGATCATCGCCGAGCCGCAACCGTGACCGAACTGCACCGCCTGCAAGGCCGCATCCTGACCCCCGAGGGTTGGCGCCGCGGACGCATCAGCTTCGACCATAAGATCCGTGCGATCGAAGAGGCTGGTGTCGAAGCAGGTGCGATCGACGGCATCGGCGGCGACGAAGCCATCGTCCTGCCCGGCTTCATCGACCTGCACGTGCACGGCGCCGCGGGCGTCGACCTGATGCAAGGCGGCGACGCCGCGCGCACCATCGCCCGCACTCACGTGCGCCACGGCACCACTGCCTTGCTGGGCACCACGATGACCGCCGCCGAGGCCGACATCGTCCACGCGCTGCGCGGCCTGGCCACGGCCATCGCAGAACCCGACCCGGACGCGGCGCAGATACTCGGCGTGCACCTGGAAGGCCCCTTCATCAGCCCGCAGCGCCTCGGCGCGCAGCCGCCGCTGACCGTCGAAGCCACCTTCGAGTCCGTGCAACGCCTGCACGCCCTGGCGCCGATCCGCGTACTGACCCTGGCGCCGGAAATCGGCCGCCACACCGAATTGATCCCGCTGTTGAACACGCTCGGCATCCGCGTCCAGATCGGCCACAGCGCCGGCACCTACGAAGAAGGCCTGGCCGCACTGCGCGCCGGGGCCGCCGGCTTCACCCATCTGTTCAACGGCATGACCGGCGTCGACCACTACAAACCCGGTATCGCCGCGGCCGCCCTCGCCCATGCCGAATACGCCGAACTGATCCCCGACCTGCAGCACGTGCACCCCGGCGCCATCCGCCTCGCCGTGCGAGCCATCCCGCGCCTGTACGCCGTCACCGACGCCACCGCCGCCACCGGCATGCCCGACGGCGAATACGCACTCGGCTCGCAGCGCGTGCACAAATGCCTAGGCTGCGTGCGCCTCGCCAGCGGCTCGCTCGCCGGCAGCGCACTCACGATGGATCAGGCACTGCGCAACCTGGTCGAAGTAGGCCTGGACCTCGCCGATGCCGCGCATCGCGTCTCGACTTTCCCTGCCGATTACCTGGGTTTGAACGACCGCGGTCGGCTGGAGCCTGGCGCTTGCGCGGATATGGTGGTGTTGGATTCGCAGTTGCGGGTGGTCGGGGTGCGTGTCGCCGGGCGGGCGATAGCCCTAGGCTGAAACACCGAAGCAGTCCCGGTATGCGAGTCAGGCCAAACCGCGCAAAGCGGTCGGCTCGATCGACTCGTCAGTCGCCGTCTCGAAGCCGTTTGCGGCCGTGCCAGTCCCTGAACTCTCCAAGCGGGACATCCCTAAGGAACTGCATGACGAGTGAATGCAGCGTTCCGGCATGGGCGGAATGGTCGATCACGCCGTTGTTGCTGATCTCGAACCATTGATCTGTAACGCACTTCCCCAGTTCCACGACAGCGGTCCTGTATGGTTCCGGCACTTTCAACAGGAACATCGGGTCGCCCGATTGCACCAGAGCCAAGGCAAAATCACGATGCAGCAAAGAGGCGGGAAGGCCGTACTGCAGATTTTCGCTAATCAATCGGGAAATTTCTTCATCGGTCATAGCCTGTCCCAGAGTTGGCGGTAGAACGCTTCAGCCCGACCAGTTGGATGAACTGTCAGATGCGTGTCGCCATCTCCACCGCCTGAAATTCGTTCTTGGTCCAGGCTGGAGGCTATCAGAGCTCGGCATTTTTCACCGGATTGATCCGGGACGGGTTGTACGGATCCGCCGAACGTACCGCCCCAACGAACAGCATCGCACGGCGCATCTTGCCGCCGTGCCGCCTAGATCGCAGCGAGCGAGCGCCTCCGTTCGCTCCGGCTCAGGCGCGCATCGTGCCGCGGTAAGTCTCCGCCGCATGCGCGGCGGCGCCGAGCAAACCCGAACAGGCATGGACGACGGCCAGCGAAGGCACTTCGGCCATCGCCGGCGCGAACCGGCCCTTGGCCTCGAACGCGCTGCGGAAGCTGTCCAGCCGCAGCGCATCCAGCAGCTTCGGCACCACGCCGCCGGCGAGGAACACGCCGTCCCAGGCCCCCAGGGTCAAGACCAGGTCGCCGGCCATCGCACCGAACGCAGCGCAGAACAGTTCCACCGCGCGCCGGCAGCGATCGTCGCCAGCCGCCGCCTGGGCGTTGATCTGAGCCGGCGACCACGACTCGGCGGCCGCGCCCTCCAATTCGCACAGCGCGTGGTACAGATTGGCCAGGCCCGGGCCGGACACCAGCCGCTCGCACGAGACCCGGCCGAAACGCCGCATCAGGCAGTCCAGCACCGCCACGTCCTGCGGGCGCGAAGGCGCGAAGCCGGCGTGGCCGCCCTCGGTTTCCAGGGCGAAGCAGCGGCCGTTGCGCACCAGCAGGCCGCCGACGCCCAGGCCGGTGCCGGGGCCGATCACCGCATAGGTCTGCGCCGCACCCATGTCGAACCCCGGCCAGTCGACTGCGCCGACCGCGGCCACGTCGCCCGCGCGCAGACGCGAGATCGCCATCGCCTGCGCGGCGAAATCGTTGATCAGCGCGACCCGCCGAGTGCCGAGCGCGAGGCCGATCTCCGGCGCGCGGATCTGCCAGGGATGGTTGGTGATGCGCGCCTCGCCGAAGCGCACCCGCCCGGCCACCGCGAACACGGCGGCGTCCACGCGCTCGCCCAGTTCGCCGAGGAAATGGCGCGCCGCGTCGGCCGCGCTGGCGAAACCCGCGGCCGGGTACTCGCGCACGCTTTCGTGCAGCAAGCGCTCCCCCTGAGCCAGCTCGGCCACCGCAAAACGTGCGTTGGTACCGCCGATGTCGCTGACCAGCACGCGCATCAGCGGGCGGCTCTGGCAGCAGACGCTGGCGCGAACTGCAGCGCCGCCAGGTCGGGCTCGCCCGACACCGATTCCACCACCAGGGTGTTGCGCCCGCCGAGCAGCGCGACGCGCTGCGCCTGGTTCACCCGCACCGGCGCCAGCGCGTCGCCGTTGAGCCTGGCCCGCACCGTGCCGGCCGTGCCGCGCACGGTCAACTGGTAGCTCCCGGCGGCTTCGGCCTCGATCGTGTACTTGAGCCATTCGCCCGGCTGCATCGCCGCCACGCGCAAGCCCGCGCCGTCGCGCACCAGGTCGACGCCGTCGTTGCGATAGAGCTGCGAGGGGTTCCAGTCCGCGTTCGGCTTGCCGCTCTCGTTGCCCGCGCTGCGGTCGAAATAGGCCACGCCATTGCGGCCCATGTCGAAATCGACCGCCGCCAGTTCGCCGCCGTCGCGGGCGACCCGTTGCGGCTTGAACGGCAGGCTGCGGTCGTCGCGCGGCGCGCGCAACCAGGCGTCGACCACATCGGGACGGCGCAGGTTGTTGCGCAGGCGCACGTCGTACTCGGCCAGGGTCAACAAGGCTTCGCGTGCCTGCGCGCGGCTCGGCCGCGGTCCCTTGCCCTCCCAGTACGCGAGCACCCGCTCGTAGCCGGGATTGGCGATCACCTGCAGCGGATTGTTGTAACGCAGTTTCTTCAGCGGCCAGTTGGCCCAGCCGATGCCCTCGCCTTCCACCGTTTCGACCGCGCGCGCGAACCAGTCGTTGGAATTCTCGCCGGTCTCGCCCAGCCACAACGGCACGTTCCAGCGCTCGCGCAGGGCCAGTTGCTCGGCGATGCTGTCGCGCCCGCTGCCGTTCCAGTACTTGTGGAAGCTCAGCACCAGGTTGCCGTCCCACAGCCCCGCGTCGAGCACGCCGCGATAGTTGTTGCCCCAGCAATTGCCTTCGACGATGACGATGTGGTGCGGGTCGACTTCGCGGATCGCCCGGGTGGTGCGCACCAGCAGTTCGCGCAGTGGCGCATTGCCGGTTTCCTTGCAGCCGTGCGTGTCCTGCGCATCGGCGAAGCCCCAGTTGGGCTCGTTGATCAGGTCGTAGCCGGCGACCGCGGGCTCGTCGCGATAGCGCTGCGCCAGCTTGCGCCACAGCGCGACGGTCTTGTCGCGGTTGGCGGCCTCGTCCCAGAGCGAGGGCGCGGACGGATCGCGGTCGGAGATATTCAGGTCGTTGCCCTGCCCGCCCGGCGCCGCGTGCAGGTCGAGGATCACGTACAGGCCGTTGGCCTTGGCCCACGAGATCAGCTCGTCGGTACGGCGGAAACCGTCCTCCAGCCAGGTCTGCTGTCCGCGCACCGGCTCCTTCGCCACCGGCAGCGTGTACAGCCCGTAGTGCATCGGCAGGCGCACCGAGTTGAATCCCCAGGCCGCGAGCAGGTCGATATCGTCCTTGCCGACGTAATTATCCAGCCAGGCCCGATAGAACGCCTCGGTGTCTTCCTCGCCGATCAGATCGACGATGCGCCGGCGAATCGCGTGCTGCATGCCCGGGCCGGTCAGGCCGAGCATATAGCCCTCCTGCAGCATCCAGCCGCCGAGCCCGACCCCGCGCAAGATCACCGGCCGCCCATGCGCGTCGACGATCTGCTGGCCCTCGGCGCGCAGGAATCCCTCGGCGCGACCCGCGCCCGACGCTAGGGCGAGCGCGGCGAACAGGGCCGCGGCCGCGAGGGCAAGCGCGCGCGTCCTGCGCGGAGGCGTTTCGAAGTCATCGTGCATGGCAGCTCCCGACATTGCGGCTCTCAATCGATCGGCTCTGAACGCTGCGGCGCCCGAGGGTGCAGCACCCGGCGATGCCGCCCTCAACGGTTCAGCCCCTGCAGCAGGCGCGCGCGCAACTCGCGCGAACGCGCCTCTTCCATCGGCGCCAACGCGCCGCGCACGGCTTCCGGGATATGCGCGCAGGTCTGCGCATCGGCCTCGAATACGTAATGGCGGAACGCATCGCGCCAGATCTCGCGCTGCGCCGGCGGCAGATCGCGCACGCTCATGATCGCGTGCAGCAGCGCGTTCATCGGCGTGTCCATCCAGCGCGGCGATTGCCGCCACCAGTAGTTGACCAACACGTTGAAGGGCTCCAGCGCCTCCATGTGATGCCACCACATGCTCGGGATCAGCACCGCGTCGCCCGGGCCCAGTTCGGCGACCTGCGCATGGCGCATCGCCTCGGCGAAGCGCGGGAACCGCCGATGATCGGGCACGGCGAAATCGACCAGGCTGACCGCCTGCCCGGCCGGCGTGCGATCGAGCGGGCCGATGTAGAGATTGCGCAACTGGTCCGGCGGCAACAGCGTCACCCGCCGGCGGCCGGCGACCACGCAGGCGATGTTGTCGGGCAGGTCCTGGTGCGCGGGTATGCGGGTGCGGTTGCCGATCCAGATGCTGGCCAGCGGCTGCACCTCGCCGAAGCCGAGGTCGTTGCCTTCGCGCAACCCCGGCAGCCAGGTGTCGATCGTGGTCGAGCCGACGTAGATCGTCGGCGGCGCCGGATCGCCGGCATATTGCAGCAAGGCGTCCAGCACCTCGGACAGCGGCGCTTTGCGCTGCTCGAAACCGAACCCGAGCAGGTCCGGCCGATAGCTGATCCGCCCATCGGCCTCCGGCGGCGCGAGGCTGACGGTCACTTCCGCATCGCCGGCGAAGCGTTTGAGATAAGCGGCCGACGCCTCGGCCGAGGCCGCGCGCGTCAACGGCCAGTGCGCCACCAAACCGCGCAGCACGCAGGGACGGGTCGGCTGCAGCAGCGCTTCGGGCAAGGCCGCCGCATCGACGCCGTGCAGTTCCTCTATGGGCTCAGCGACCGGCGGCATGGCGGCGCTCCAGGCGGGCGATCAGGTCGCGCAAGCGCGACAGCGAGGCCAGCGCCATGTAGGCCGCTTCCAGGTGCCCGGCCTGCGAGAGCGCATGCAAGGCCGGAGCATCGAGGCCGCGCAGGCGGCGCTCGTCGAGGGTGTGGAATCCCGACAGGACATGCTGGCTGCGGTCGTCCAGCCGGATGTCGAGCGAAAACGGCTCCAGCAACTCGTAACGCTGCAGCGCGGCGAGAAAGCCGGCGTCGTCGCGCAGCCCGTCGTGCAGCGTGCGCAGCAACGAGGCCACGTGCTCCAGGTAGGCGGTGGTGCCGCCGTGTTCGAGGAACAGCGGCAGTCCCTCGCTTGCGCCGCGCACGACCCGCGGATGATCCAGGTCGATGTGGACCATCGGTTCGTCCTCGGCGATGCCGATCCAGAACGGCAGGCGTTCGATCGCCATCGGCAGGTAATGCGCGCCCCAGCGTTCGCCGTTGCCATCCCCTGCGGCTTCCAGGAACAGGTTTTCGCTCGGTCGCAAGCCGAGCAGCGCCACCGAGCGGAAGCCGCCGTCGACGGTTTTCTGGAACACGATGGGATAGTGCGCCTGCAACGCGCGAAATTCGCCGGAGAAGGCCTGCACCAGCATTTCGTCGTCGCCGTAACGGGCGCCGCGCGCGGTGATCACGCGCAGGTCGTGGTGCTCGACGTTATTGAGCAATACGGTTCGGGGCATCGCGGTTTCCGTGATCGGGACGAGCGCGGGCGGACGCTGCCGTCTGGTGAAATAGCGCCCGCGGCCGGGCGACCGCCGCCTGCGCTACCGCGCAGACGACGGCCATCGCACTCAGAACTTGTAGCGCACGCCGAACATGTAGCGCGGCCCGTACTGGTCGAACGAGTACAGCTGACGCTTGTTGCGGCCGCGGGTGCGCATGGTCTCGTCGGTCACGTTGATGCCTTCCAGCGTGAGCACCAGATTGTCGCTCACCGCGTAACTGACGTTCATGTCCAACTGCCCGTAGGCTTCGACGTAGATCGGATTGGCGCCTTTGCCGTCGCCCAGCGAGGTCAGGAATTCGTCGCGCCAGTTGTAGGCCGCACGCGCCTGCCACGGGCCTTTTTCGTAGAACGCGACCAGGTTGGCCGAATCGCTCAGGCCGGTCATCGCGAACTGGGTGCCCAGGCTGCCGTTCTTGTAGGTCAGGCCCGAGTCGACGATGGTGTAGTTGGCCGCGAGGCCGAAGCCCGACTGGCCGAACACGTGCTGGATGTTGAACTCCCAGCCGTCGAGCGTGTCGGCGCGGTTGTTGACCGGCTGGGTGATGTTGAACGCGAGCACCGGATCGCCGCTCAGGCCGCTGACGGTGCCGGTGGCGAAGCCGTTGGAATCCACGCCCGTCTTCACCACCCCGGGCTGGCCGTTGTAGGTGTTGAGGATGTAGTTGCGGATGCACGGCCGGTCGGTGCTGGCGCAGCCGCCCGCGCCGATCGCCTGGTTCCAGTAGGCGCCGCCGGAGGGCGTATGCAAGTCCGGATACGGCGTCTGCCGGCTGACCTGGTCGGCGATGAAGTTGTCGATCTTCTTGCGGAAATAGCCGGCCGACAGATAGCTCGACTCGCCGTAGTACCACTCGTAGGACAGGTCGAAGTTGCGCGACTCCAACGGCTTGAGGTTCGGGTTGCCCGCGCCGCCGCCGCCGCCGTCGAAACGCGCCTGGCCGCCGACACTCAGGGCCGGGTTGAGGTTGCTCCAGTTCGGACGGCCGATCGACTCGCCGTAACTGGCGCGCAGCTTCATGTCGTCGGTGAGGTCGACGCTGACGTCCAGGCTCGGCAGCCAGTACTTGTAGTCACCGTCGAGCTCGCGGAACTGCGAGCCGGAGTAGCGAATGATGAACTCGTTGGCCGCGACCCAGTCGATACCGACCGGCGCCGGCTGCAGGGCGGAGGCCTTGACCTTGGTGCTCTCGTAGCGCACGCCGCCGGCGACATGCACCGGCAACTTCCAGTCGAAGCTGTTGCTCCACTGCAGGTAGAAGCTGCGCGACTCCTCGCGCACCCGGCTGTCGCCGACGGTGCGGTTGGCGGCGGTGCCCGGCACCCGCGCGCCGGTGTAGTCGAACGAGGCGCGGTAGTCCTCGCGCACGCCCTTGCCGCTGGCGACCCAGGCGTCTTCGGCCAATTGGCGCACTTGGTCGAAGTCGAACAGGAAGAACGCGTCGGTGAAGCGCGGGTCGTTGGCGCCGCCGACGCCGCGGAAGTAATCGCCCATGTGCGCGAGCTTCCAGGTCGAATCGGGATAGTCGTTCGGGCTGGTCGCGCCGCCCCAGGTGTCGAGCTGTACGTGGGTGAAGGCCGAGCGGTTCTTGTAGTCGGTCGAGGCGATGCCGAAATTGAGCTTGGAATAGCCCTGGAACTGATATTCGCCGCTGGCCTGGAACTGCTCGATCTGGGCGCGCTCGCGTTCGTTGCGGAACACCGAACCGGTGACCAGCATCTGCGCCGGGTCGATCGCGCTCATGCCGGCCGGCAGGTGCAGGGTCAGTACTGGGAAATCGCGGCTGAAATCGATGGTGTTGCCGGCGCGAAAGAAACCGGCGCTGGCCAGGGTGTTGTTCGAACCGTAGGGGCTGTCGGGCGAAGAATCGGCGGTCGAACGGTGGTAGTCGAAGTTCAACCTGAAGTCGTCGCTCGGCCGCCAATCGACGTTGAGGCCGACCGACTTGTTCTCGCGCTTGATCGCGCTTTTGCCCGCGCCGTTGGCGAAGTCGGAGTTGCCGTTATAGCGCTCGTCGTAGATCAACGGCGAGGAGCCCGACCCCGGCGTCCACGAACTCATGCCCGGGGTGAAGTTGAGCCACACCGACATGTCGTGGCGCATCTGCTCGATCTTGTTCTGCGAATAGGTGTAGTCGAGCGTGGTGGTGAGGTTGTCGGTCGGCGCCCATTGCAGGGTCAGTTGCCCGTTGAGGCGCTCGCGTTTCACCGAGTTGACGCTGTAGCCCAGGCTTTGCGGCATCGAATAGACGTCGTTCGGGCCGGGCCGGCCGGTGATGTTTTCCGAGCCCGGCTGGCCCGGCACCGGCAAGGCCGAGCCCGAACCTTCGCCGCTGACCAGCGGGGTGTCGAGGAACGGCCGCCAGCCGTTGCCGGGGGCGACGAAGGCCGAGGCCGAACCGGATTCGCGCTTGAGATAATTGGCGCTAAGGCCGATGCCGAAGCGGCCATCGGCCGAGGTGGTGCTGAAGATGCCCGAGGCGTCGGGGGTGACCGTGTCGCCGCGCAGGTCGCCCGGCAGATCGTCGTCGGAGGTGTCCCAAACGCCCTTGACGCCGACATTGGCGTGCAGGCCGGGATTGTCCAGCGGACGCGCGGTCTTGATGTTGATGGTCGCACCAATACCGCCGGCGGGCGTGCTGGCGCGGCTGGTCTTGTATACCTCGACCGCGGAAATCGATTCGGCGGCCAGGTCGCCGAATTCGAACGCGCGGCTGCCGGTCGCGGTCGGCATCTGCCGGCCATTGAGCAGCACCATGTTGAAATCCGGGCCGACGCCGCGCACGGTCACGCGCGAACCTTCGCCGGCATTGCGATCGATCGACACGCCGCTGATGCGCTGCAGCGCCTCGGCCAGGTTGGTGTCGGGGAACTTGCCGATGTCCTCGGCGGCGATACCGTCCACGACGCCCTGGGCGTCGCGCTTGAGGTTCATCGACGAGGTCAGGCTGCCCTTGATGCCGGTCACCACGACCGTATCGAGCGTGCGCGCCTCGCCGACGGCACCGGGCCGGCTCTGCGCCTGCGCTTCCCCTTCCGCAGGAACGGCGGCCTGAGCCTCCGCCGCCGGTGTCGTGCTTTGCGCATACGCCGACTGGCCCAATGCCACCAGCAACGCGGACATCAATACGGTGCGCTTCAAAGCGCAATGCCTACCTTTCATCGAACCCCCTCCCCGGATCACTCACGATAGATGGGCGAACAGACCCTGCCCGCCCCCCTCAACTGCCGTGGCGATTTGGCACGCCCATGACAGCGCTGTCAATTTTCCGGACAGAAGTCGCATTTCGATCTTGGGAAAAGCGTTTTCTCCGCTACTTTTCTTGTCGCATCGCAACATGGGTCGCGCGGGGATGCGGGACGCGAGCGCGCCTCGGCTACTGCGTGGTCGGGTGCGCGCAGGGTCGTGGCGATGACCAAAATGTCGAAAGCGTCGAAGATTGACCCCGCCGAATCGATCGCACTACGCCGCTAAGCGCAATCGGCATGCGCGTCCGGATCGGCCACGGTGCAGGCAGTTACGAAAAGGGTCTGGCCGCAGTGCGCGCCGGCACAGCAGGCTTTGCCCACTATTCAACGGCATAACCGGCGGCCCCGGCCGCGTGCGCCTCGCCAGCGGCTCGCTCGCCGGCAGCGCACTCACGATGGATCAGGCACTACGCAACCTGGTCGAAGTCGGGCTTAACCTCGCCGGCAACGCTCATCACGCCTCTACCTTCCCGGCCGATTACCTCGGCCTGACCGACCGCGGCCCGCTGGAGCCTGGCGCCTGCGCGGATATCGTGATGTTGCATTCGCAGTTGCGGGTGGTGCGGGTGGTGGTTAAGGGCCGGGCTGTTGGGCTGATTTTATTCGGCCACCTGCCTGCCCAACTACTTCGTCTGTCAGAGGGCGCCTATATCGTCAGCGCGACGTTGATGGCTGATTGATCGAATGCTGTTCGCAAGCGAGCGAAACTGAGCGCGGTCGCGCAAACAATCCGGCGTGGCAGGATCGTCTTAGAAGACAGAGACTTCTGGTTGCGGCCGGAGTGCGTTTACCGGGAGGCGACACAAAAAATCGGCGCCCACCAAGGGCGCCGAGTAGGAAGAAGTTGGAGGGCGGGCGAAGCGTCGCCCGCCCCCGATTTTTCGCTGCCGGTCAGGGCAAGGTGTTCAAGGTCGCGCGCACCGGCCTTGAGAAGATGAAACCATCGTGCCGGTCCCAATTGATCGACCAAGTCATGACGCCACGGAAGCTGGGATAGGCCTGCTGGGGCCGGATGGTTCCGCAACTCTGCAGGCGCGTCAGGCAATTCAGGGCATTGGCGATCGTGGTCTGCGACGCCAGCCCGCTGTTGGCCGAGGAAGGTCCCGAGGGCAGTCCGAACGCCACCTGGTCCGGCCGCAGGCCGTTGAACACGACGCCGGTGTTGTTGTTGGTCCTGAACCCCTCGATCAGCATCAGGCTGGCACCGACCAGCATGTCGACCGAACCCTCGGACAAGCCGTTCTGGCTGTACGGCGAATACAGCGCGCCGTTGTTGTAGTACTGCACGTGGATCAGGTCCAGCTCCTGGCGCAGTCCGTCGATGATCGGCAGATAGGCGCCCCAGATCCCGCTGTACGCGGCAAAGCCGCCCTGGACATACGGGTGCTCGGGCGCCATCGACAGGTAGAACGACGGCCCGATGCGCGTATTGAGCTGCTTGATGGCCGTGACCAGGTTGGTCTGCACGGCCGCGCCGTGGTAGACGCCCGCGCCGCTTTCCAGGTCGATGTCCACGCCGTCGAAACCGTAGTAGCGGATCAGGTCCTCCATGCTGTTGACGAAGTTGGCGACCTGCGTCGCATTGTTCAAGGTCACCGTGCCGTTCTGGCCGCCCAGCGACAGCACGACCTTCTTGCCACGCGCGCGCGCCGCGGCCACGTCGGCCCTGAACTGCGCTTCGGTTCCGGCGCCCGGATCGACCGTGAAGCTGACGGCGCCGTTGCCCGCATCGTCGCCGAAGGCGACCACGATGACGTCGAAGTCATTCGAGACCTGGCTGATCGGGAAGGTGGGGCCGGATGGATTGCTGAAGTTGTGCCAGTACCCCACCAGCGCATGGCGCGGCAAGCTGTTGTCGCTGCCGGCGCTGGTGGTTGCGCTGATCTGCGTGCCTTGCGCCGAAGCGTTGCCGGCGTTGTCGCGGGCGCGCACGCGGAAGGTATAGGCCGTGGACGCGGCCAAGCCGGTGTTGCTGAAGGACGTACCGGCTGGCGAGCCGACCAACGTGCCGTTACGGTAGACGTCGTAACCGGCGATGCCGCTGCCGCCCGCGTTGTCGGTGGAAGCGTTCCAGCTCAGGTTGACGCTGGACGACGTCACCGACGTCGCGACCAGTCCGGCCGGCACGCTGGGTGCGGTGGTATCGGGCGTCCCGGAATTGACGGTGATGTTGGCCGCGGCCGACGTAGTGGTGGCGCCCTCGTTGTCGGTAGCGACCGCAGTGATCGCGTAGCTGCCCGCGGCCGCATTGGCCCAGCTCGCGCTGTAGGGGGACGTGGTATCGATGCCGAGCGAAGTGCTGCCACGGAAGAACTGCACCTGGGCGACGGTGCCGTTGGCATCGGCTGCATTCGCCGTAGCAGTGATAGTGGCGCCTGCAGTGAAGGTCGCGCCGTTCGCCGGTGCGGTCAACGCGACCGTCGGCGGCTGGTTGCCGCCGGCGCTGCAGGCACCCAGATCCTGGTAATAGCCGCAACTGGGGCAGTGCGTGGGCGGCGTATTCCAGATCGACATAGTCGCCTGGTACAGCCGCCCCTGATAGACGAGCTTGCTGCCTGCGTTATAGATGGTAGCCGCATTCCATTCGGCGATCCCCGCGCAGCTGACGCTCTGTGCGTGCGCGGGCGACAGCCCGGCCGCCAGCAAAAAGCCGGACAGCAAGATTCCTGTCAATCGGATGCTCATTAGGTGTGTTCTCCAGATACCTAGTGGATAGGGAAGGAGGCGGGCGCGGAAGCGCCGACCTTTTCGAGCCACGCGGCAAACCTGTTGCGGCGCGGCCGTTCCCCCCAGAGAACAATGACGATCGTTGTGCGGTCAGTTGCTGATCCGCGCAGTGCGCTGCATGCATGTGCAGCGCTATAGGACGCTGCCGACTGTGGTGCGCGACGACCCGCGTGTCAAGTCGTCCATTTCCGATTAATGCGGTGGTCGTCACGGTGATGACAACGGTTTGAACATCGCATGGGAACTGCCCCCCCCGGCGTGGACGTGTTGCTCGCCGGCGGACTGCTGCGCGGGCAATCACTGTCGCTGCAGGGCCGCGAGGCCGAGGCTGAGGGCAACCTCAATGCCTACAGCTTCAACAGCATGACCGGCGTCGACCACTGCAAACCCGGCATCGCCGCGACCGCCCTCGCCCACGCCGAATACGCCGAACTGATCCCCGAGCTGCAACAGGTGCGCCCCGGCGCGATCCGTCAGGCGAACTCATGACTGGGCACAGCGCCCAGAGATTGAATGCGTCGCTCAATGCTGTCTGAGCCCATATGGGTCAGCCCATAAGAGCGCAGCTGCGAAGCTGCATGGGTATGAAGAGGGTCGCTACAGAAGGTTTGATTGTTTCGATGGCTGGAGCCACGGGAACCGGGCTCAAACCCTCTTGATGGGCGATTGGGGGCGTTTGGGGGCCAATGAGGGCAATTGGGGGTGGTGGTGCTTGAGTCGCACATCACCGATGTAGATCAGTCGGTTCTCGCCATATTCGTCGCAGGTTCATCTGTTCACATAGATGCAGAATTTAACGTCCTCACTGGCGTGGAGCACGAAGGAGGGCTCGTCCTCGAAGCTCGGGGCAACAAGCAGTTCTCTCAGATCGCAGCTATCAATGGCCTGCTTTAGAAAACGGATCAGGTTGTGCTTTCGAGTCCGTGCCAGCGTCCCCTTGAAAAGAAGCGATTTCCCCTTGGCGACCACGTGCTTGTGCGCAATCACGTAGCCCCCATCGGGAATCGCAGCTTCGAGGTCATCGACCGACTCAGTCATCCATTGAAGCTGGCCGTCGCTCACTGTGTCGAGCATCTTGAAGAACAGCGTGCTTTTGGCTTCGTCGCTCGTTTCGTCGATTTCTTTTTCGAGAGCAGCCAGTCGATATTCGTTCTTCATGCTAGTTCGGGACGTCATAGAACATATGACCATCCGCTCCCTGGTTGCTCGAGTGCCTTGCGCGCCAGCTAGCTCTTAGAGAACCCGTCTAGCGCTGAGATTAGATACTTCATCTCTTCAGGCACTTCGGAGACTTGCATAGCGGAGACGATTGCGTTCGTGCTAACAGAAACACCGTACACAGCCTGTAACCAGTCGTTGAGCTTGGCCAGGAGGTACTTGCCAGGTACGAGTTTCAATCGCCCTTCAAGCGAGGCCCACCTTTCTTCGAACTCCCTGTGGACTTTGGCTGAGGCAGTCGACACATCGACCCCACGACTTGCTTCGCAAAGCGCCCTCACCCCAAGCGCGTTGCACTGACCGAAGACGTCGCTCTTCATTGAATCTGTAATTTCGCCAAGTTTGATTTCGACGTCGGCATCGAATTCAACAACCTTCCCGCCTCGCGCCTTCTTGTCTTGAATTCTCGCCTTTACAGCGCGCTCTAACGCGCTCGAGACGAGCAGGAAGTTCTCCAACTCCTTCCGCTGATGTATCCACACGAAGCTGCTCGTCTTCTCGAACTCAGCCTTCAACGCCGCGACTGTCGGCTCCGGCCTGTAGTCGCGATCGAAGATTACGCCCCTCTTTATCGATATGCCAAGCGTAGCCTGCATGCCCTCTGCAAAGTCGTAGACGCGGGAAGGATTGAAGCCATTCGCTCCAACCACTGCGAAAGTAGACCGATTGGCTAGCGCGCTGAAGCCAAGCTTTCTCGCAAACGCAGATAGAAGTGTGAAGTCCTCACCTTCAACGAACAGTACGCGCTTCGTCTTAGCCAACTGAGTCAAGGTCGGATTCAAGTTGGAGCCTAGAGCGCCAAACAAGCCCTGCAACTGGGAAGGATTCTTTACTCGCTGTGCAGAATTCCCCTTCTTGTTCAGGACGAGAATTTCTCCAGACTCTGCCTCCGCGAGAATCTCCGTGGAGTGAGTTGCAATTAGGACATCCCCTGACCGCTGCCGAAGGAGATGAACAAGTTGGCGCTGGAGATCAGAATGAAGGTAGATGTCGGGCTCGTCGATGATCAGCAGGGATTCCGCCGGAGCCTTGGAGATGAACGTAAGCATCTGGCACCAGACTTGGAATCCAAAGCCCGCCCAGTACAGCTCGCGCGGCACCCGCTCCTCCGGGCAGAACATATAGAGCTTCGCAGACTCGGAATCTCTGGTGAGCTCGGGCTTCTGAATATCCATTCCTGGCCACGTTTCCTTCACCAAGTCACGGAACGCTTCAAACTCCTCGGGAAAGTGGTACCAGATGTTTCTGAAGTTTCGAGATGCACGATGCGTTAGTAGTGCACGCCTTGCGGTCTCCTTCTGGTTTAGCTCCTCATCGTGCTCCACCGGCCCAAGAACCGGGACGAAGTGAATTGAAGCGTCATAGGCACGCTTGAAATCACTAGGAGTTCGAATCGGCTTTCCATCGGTCTCGCACATCAAGAAGCAGAGATCTTGCTCTGGGAATACGAGCTTGAGTTTGTTCCCATTGGAGATGCCGAACTCGATTAACGCCGGCTCTGAGTCGTCGTAGTTGGTAAAGACATTCTCGGTCGATACCGGGAGGTCCTTCATGTTGATCTGATAGCCCCATCCTCGAATGGCCTTGGCGTCGCTATATTCCGCGCCCTTCGCGTGCGCGCGACGCATGCCTTCCGCAAGAATTCGAAATGCGCCAATTACTGTAGATTTTCCCGCATTGTTCGCCCCGACCAGGATGTTGAAATCGCTAAGGGAAACACAGTAGTTGCGAAACGCCTTGTAATTGCGAAATCGCACAGACGTGAAGTGATTCGTCATCTATTCCTCTCAATCCATTGCCCGGACAGAAGGCCGGCTCACGTACTTCACAGCATAAGATAAAGGCCAGGCTCGCATACGAACCTGACCTTGTGATTTCCCACAAATGAAGTTCGACATCCCAGTCTCGTCCCGGTGATCTTCACGATGGCATTCGCTTGGCGGGTACCGCTTTCACACCGTCATTGTCCGATGTTCGCTTCGGGTCGAAAGCAGGCACTGACCGTACCTTCCCTGACCATTAGGGCCAACGAGGGTCATTGAGGCGAATGGGACGGGGGGCCTCGAAACGCCGGTTCCAACTCTCTATGGGGATTGTTGAGGCGATGGGAGTTGTTGAGGGGTATGGGGGCGCGTTATGCCATATGCCGAGCCTCAGCTAGGCTTTGTTGAAGCCGGCGCGACATGCTGGCCTGGGTCGGCGACAGAAGCCATATCGACGGACTGCGGAGCGCGTAACGCAGCGGCAATCTTCCCGTCAACCTCCTCTGCAAAGACCTTAACCTTGGTCGCCAAATCCATGATCTCGGAGTCGGTCACAACGATCGGCTTACCGTTGACGTCATTACCTGATCTGTGAACGATGTCGTGCCGCTTCTTGATGGCATCTTCAAACCCGCGATAGCCCAGGTTTATGCTCAGTCCGTATTTGAACAATGCCCCAACCTGTTCTGCGCGATGCCAGACCAGGTTCTGCATATACGCCTTGACTTCACCAACTAGCTTAGTCGGCAGTTCATAGATTTCGCCGAGCTTGAAGGACCGTTCGCGGAATGCTGGGTGCTTAGTGATCAAATTTTGTACAGTGGCCTCGTTGTGGTCCACCCAATACGTCATGGTCTCCCAGAGGAATGTTTCCAGGGCCGCAATGACGCCGCTGTACACTAGGTTTCTGGCAACTTCTTTTATTTTCTCGTCGCCAGTCAATCCAAGAACGCGCAGTAACTGGATAAGCCTCGATTCCAGCCGCTTCGTTGCCTCATTTCGTTCATCTACTTCTACGTCATAACTTTCATCGTAGTAAGTGAGGCGAGTTGGAGCCCATTCGTAGTTGCCGTCCTCCTCAACGAGATCAACTGCCCTCTTGATCACCTCCTCAGAGACCAGACCTTCGAATCGCTGTTCAATTTGCTCACGGGCGTCGTATGGTCCTCCATGGACCCATATGTAGCCACCTTCTGAGCTCATATAGGGGGTCTCCTGCGCCGGGTCGCAGAACCGAGCTAGAAACCATTGGACAATGGCGGCGACTTGGTCATTCTCATGCGCGTCCGGCAGCCAAAAGTCGTCCACTTCGCGAGTGTGGTCGATAAAGGCGGCATCCGGGGCCTCGGGAAGACGTTCCTCCCAGGCGACCATTCCTTTTGTATATCCCATACCTCATCCCTCTGGATGGCACTTCGGCTTTTCGGTTCGTTGGATCGAACCTCGGACATCTTAAATAAGAGTCAATCGGTCACAGCTGCGAATGCAATGAGTTAGGCGCCTGAATTTTCAGGAGGCACGGCACGCCGGCCGTATACGTCAGCGGCAACTTGCTTGATCGAAATGCTGACCGCCTGCCCCCCTCCTGTATGGCCCGAACGTGATGCTCGAATTCTGCGACCGTGTCCAATCGCACAGTCCCCCAGTCTTCCTTACTTGCACTTCTTTCTCTGAGGGTCTGAAAGAAGTCCTACGACTATTCGTTTCTCGCAGGATCGAAGGACACTTAAAAAACGACAAAAGCGCCAACAACCGGCCAAGCCTTGGTCTTTACCATCAGTTTTGAGACGGAGATCAGACTGTAGACTTCGCAGAGTCTCGCGTTATGTCCAACCACCCATTCAGCACAGGGCAACTAAGCAGGAGCCTTAGGGCATCACCACCTCCCGCGCCGAGCTCTAGCCCCTAACGGCCACACAAAAAAAACGGGAGGCCGAAGCCTCCCGTTTTTCGATTAAAGCTATCGAGCGCGCCGACTCAGAACGGAATATCGTCATCCGCGAAATCGTCGCCGAAGTCGTTCGACTTGGCCGGGGGCGCTTCGCGACGCGGGGCGGAGTCCTGGCGACCGCCGCCGTAACCGCCACCGCCACCACCACCGCCGCCGGACGGGCGCGCGGAACGCTCGCCACCGCCGCCGGAGGAGCGCGCGGGGCGTTCGCCGCCACCGCCGCCTGCATCGCCGCCGCCGAGCATCTGCATCTCGTCGGCGATGATGTCGGTGAAGTACTTCTCGACGCCGTCCTGACCGGTGAACTTGTCGTAGCGGATCGAGCCTTCGATGTAGACCTGGCGGCCCTTGCGCAGGTACTCGCCGGCGATCTCGCCGAGCTTGCCGAACAGCTTGACCCGGTGCCACTCGGTGCGTTCCTGGGTCTGGCCGTCCTTGTCCTTGCGCACACTGGTGGTGGCCAGGCTGAGGGTGGTCACGGCCATGCCGCCCTGGGTGTATTTGGTCTCAGGATCGTTGCCGAGGTTGCCGACCAGGATGACCTTGTTGATGCCGCGTGCCATGGGATTCCTTACATATTGCCGGGGGTACGGCCGGGATGATGGATTATAGCGGCCTCCCCGGCCATCGGCGCCGGGCGCGGTTTGGGGTGGGGTTTGTCCGATCGAGGTGTCCGGGGGATGCCCGACCGCAGGCGGGTTGAGCGGGGCTGGAAGCTTGGCTGGCTTGGGTCTGTGGCTTGTGAGGTATGGATCTGGGCCAAGCGGGGAGTCTGGGTTGGCCTGGCTTCCGTTGCCGTCGGGGCGTTGCCGGGATCGGAGCCTAGAACCGTCCTGGCCGGGCGGAGGTGCGCGCGTGCGCCGCCGCGGGGCCTGTCTGTCAGAGGCCCGTCTCAGGGGGCCGCCGTCCTTACGCAGTGGGTCGAGCATGGCGGTCGCGGCTTGCGCCGGTCCTACCCGCGATAGTTCGTGGCTTCGATCAGTGACGTCGGGCAGGGCGATCTCTGCGCGTCCCTTGGTCGCGGCTTACGCCGCTCCTACAGGAGGCGACCGGGGTCGCCGCAAGGTTGAGACGGCGCCGTCGCGGCTTGTGACCGTAGGAAATCCAGTAGGACGCCGCTCCTACCCTGTGGCCGTCGGCACGGCCCGGCCCGCGCGTCAGTGCGCGGCTTCGGCCTTGGCCGACAACACGGTCTTGTCGACGCTGAGCTTGCCGGCGGCGTCGAGGGTGGCGGTGACTCGATAGGTGGTGCTGCGTTCGTAGTCGTTGCTGTAGAAGGTCAGCACCTTGGCGTTGCCGTCGGGCTGCAGGGTGGGCGCGTACGAGCTGGCGCCGGACTTGCGGATGCGGCGGATCGCCGAGGGCGCGTTTTCGTCGACCATGACCCCGCCGACCGATGCGAACCGCGAGACGACCTGGGCCCACCATTCGGCCGGGGCGTTCTGGCCGCAGCTGCGCAGCACGGCTTCGGCGCCGCTGGCGCCGCCGGCCTGGGTGCCGCTGACCAGCGAGCCGTCCGGCAGGACCGCGTAATCGGCCGGCTGCTGGCCGGCGCGGGCGCGGTTGGAGACGCGGAAGAAACGGCAGCCGGCCAGGTCCAGGGCCTGGGTCGAGCCGACTTCGATCTGGTCCTTGCTCCAGCCGTGGTCGCGCAGCGCGGCGGCACTGACTTCGGCAACTACATCGGCGCTGGTATTGGCGTCCATCGCAATCTCCTTGCTGCAAGCGGAAGTAGCGGTCGCAACCCACCCCAGGAACAGTACCCGGAGGATGCCACCGGACAGGCTCAGTTGTCCCGGTCTCCGGGCGGCACCGAGGCGGCAGGATCGGACGGCTTGGTCTTCCATTTGCTGGTATCGCTCAGGACGGACTGATAGTTGCTCGCATCGACCTTGAGGCCGGTCAGCTGGCTCAGGGTATCGAAGATCTTGGCGGCTTCCTCGGGCTTGTCGAGCGCGCCGTCGGTGTCCCACCACCAGTCTCTCTGGATGCCGTGAGCATAGTCGGCATAGCCGCCGCTCGGGTTAAGGAAATATTCCCAACGGTCCGCGGCCTCTTCGTTGCTCGGCGGCTTGCCGTTCTCGGCCATGTAGCCGACATACCAGGCGCGGTATTCCTCGTTGAGGTAGTCGAAGGTCTGGTCGGTCTCGTCGCCGTTCACCAGATGGCTGACCTCGTGCGCGGTGGTGTTCTCGATCACCGCTTCGGCGTCGCTGCCGCTGACCCGGTTGTTGTCGGCCGGCACCTTGTTGGCGTTCAAGGTCAGGGTTTCGTCGTCGGCGTAACCGTAGGTGGTGTTGCCGCCTTCGTCCGGGATGGCTTTCCAGTCGAGCTCGTAGTCCGAATCCGGGGAGAGGAAACGGTTCAAGGTGTTGTCGATGATCGCCCGATCGCCGCTGTCGTGCTGCGACAGGTGCGCGACCAGCTTCAGCGAACGCTGTTTGTCGCCGCTGTCCTGGTCCTGGAACCACTCCTTCTGCAGGGTGCGCTCCATGTTCGAGACCGAGCGCGAATCCGGATAGTTCTTGGCCTGGCTCAGCACCGCGGTCTTGTCGCCGGCCGAGAGTTCGGAAAATTTCTTGTCCTCGATCAGGTCGTGCAAGGCCTTCGGCAAGGCCGTGTCGGTGGACTTGCGGCCGGCCAGGGCGTCGGTGATGTTCTTCTGGTCGGCGGCCGGCAAGGCTTTGAATTCGGCCGAATGGGTCAGGGCGAATTCTTCGAGCTTGGCGCTCTTCTGCGGCGCGGTCAGTGCCTGGAACGAGGGGTCCTTGATTTGCTTGAGCAGATCGTTGGTGGTCGCCGCATCGCCCTTGGCATCGCGGAACACCTCGGCCGCCAGCTTCTTGTCTTCCGGCGACAGGGCCTTGAACTCGGCGGAGTTGTACAGCTCGCTGCCGGCCTTGTAGCCGTCTTCCTTCAAGCCCTTGATCAGCTCGTTGAGCTCGCCTGGGTCGCCGGTGCGCGCCAGTTGCAGCGTGTCCTTGACCTGCTGCGGCACGCCCGGGTCGTTGAGCGCGGCGATGACGTCGTCCTTGCTCGCGAACCCGTCCGAGCGCCCGCGGCCGGCCGCGGTATCGAGCAATTCGCTGGTGTAGTTGCCGTTCTTGATCGACTCCATCGCGCCGGTGACGTCGCCGCGGCCGATGGTGCCGTCGACCTCGCCCTTACCGGCGCCGACGTCGAGGAAGCTGCGCACGGCCAAGCTGCCGAGCACGTCCTTCGCCGCCTGCTGCTGCTCGGGCGTGAACTTGTTGTCGACGTTGTCGGCGACCGCCTGCAGGTCTTCCTGGCTGATCTTGCCGTCGGCCTTGCTCGGGTCGCCCTGCCTGGCGGTATCGAACACACCGAAGTCGCGGTCGAGGACTTGCGTGGTCTTGACGCCATCGATGGCCATGATCGTTCTCCGACGCGGGGAATAGGCGGGCCCTTCGAGGGAGTCGCCACGAATGCACGCAGCCTAGTCCGCGCTCCCGGCCCGGTTCCATTAGGGCTGACCCTAGAAATGGCCTGCCGAACGGGGCCCAGACCAGGGAGCCAATATCGACAAGGTGGTCGTTGTCGCGGTCGCGGCCGGCGCATTCGATGGGCTTCCGCCCCGATCCGGCCGCTGCGGTGGTGAGTCCGGTTGTCGCAGGTGCCGGCGCCATCGGCCCGCGGGCCGGCGACCAAGCCGGCGGATCGGGCGAACGAGGTTCGGCGCGACAGCTCCTGCTGGGCCGCCCAGGCCGACGAAGGTGCGGCGAACCGATGCGGGGCATACGGGCATCGTCACCCAGCATGCGGGGAGCCTTGGGCGAGGGCCCGCAGCAAGACCCCTGCGGCGGCCGCCGCCCAATCCCTGCCCTATCAGGCACTTAAATCGTCTCACCGGGCCAGGCCCGCCGCGGCATCCGATGGCGTGGCGACCGAGAGGCAGGCCTGGGAACGCATCCGAACGCCGCACCCCGGCCGCAGGATCGAGCGAAGATCGCGGCGAATCCAGGCCCCTTCCGGCTCCGCTGGGCATTCGGCAATGCCTGCCGGGCCACGGCCAAGATCATCGGGAACTTCGCCGGAAGTTCGCCGGGACTTCGCGGCCTGCGACGCAGGCTTAAGCTCGACGGCGCTCACACTCTATAATCGCGATTCCAACCACTCGGCCGTCCCATGCCTCCCAGCGCCACGACCATGTCCGTCGCCGATCTGGCGACCATCCAATCCCTGGCCCGTGACGACATGGCAGCCGTCGATGCGCTGATCCGCCGACGCCTGTCTTCCGACGTGGTACTGATCAACCAGGTCGCCGAATACATCGTCGGCGCAGGCGGCAAGCGCCTGCGGCCGATGCTGTTGCTGCTCGCCGCCGGCGCCCTGAATCACCGCGGCCCGGACGCGCACCAACTCGCCGCGGTGGTCGAATTCATCCACACCGCCACCCTGCTGCACGACGACGTGGTCGACGAGTCCGACCTGCGCCGTGGGCGCAAGACCGCCAATGCGGTCTGGGGCAACGCCGCCAGCGTGCTGGTCGGCGATTTCCTGTATTCGCGCAGCTTCCAGTTGATGGTCGAACTCGACCGCCTGGAAGTGATGAAGATCCTCGCCGACACCACCAACCAGATCGCCGAAGGCGAAGTGTTGCAGCTGCTGCACGTGCGCAACCCCGATACCGACGAAACCGCCTACCTGCGCGTGATCGAGCGCAAGACCGCGGTGCTGTTCGCCGCCGCCACCCGCCTGGGCGCGGTGCTGGCCGGTGCCGACGCCGAAGTGCAGCAACGCATGCACGACTACGGCATGGCCCTGGGTTATGCCTTCCAGATCGCCGACGACGTGCTCGACTACGCCTCCGATGCCCAGACCCTGGGCAAGAACCTCGGCGACGACCTCGCCGAAGGCAAGGCCACCCTGCCTTTGATCCATGCGATCGCTCACAGCGACGACACCACCCGCGCGCGCCTGCGCGCCGCGGTCGAGCACGGCGACACCGAAGCGATGCCGGAAGTGCTGGCGGCGATCCACGCCACCGGCGGCCTCGACTACAGCCGCAAGCGCGCCTGCGATTACGCCGCCGCGGCCGAAGCCGCATTGGACGCGCTGGAAGAGAACGACTACACCGCCGCCTTGCGTGGTTTGGCGCGGTATGCGGTCAGCCGCGATCACTGAGTCGCGGTAGTTTTGGTTGCGGAGGCGCCCCTCCCCTGTAGGAGCGGCGTGAGCCGCGACCGTGGGACGCGCAGAAGCCACAACGCCGATGCTATCCATCGAAGCGGCGTACTGGCGCAGGGTAGGAGCGACGCAAGTCGCGCCCCCGGGACGCGCAGAAGCCATAACGCCGAGGCTACCCATCGAAGCGGCGTGCTGGCGCAGAGTAGGAGCGACGCAAGTCGCGGCCACGATCGCCCGCGCCGGCAGCCGTAATTCGTGGTCGCGGCTCGCGCCGCTCCTACCAGAGCACGGCAGCCATTGCCGTTGCCGTTGCCGTTGCCGTTGCCGTATGAGCTTGGCGAAGTACCGAAGTCGCGGGGACATTTGGAGACCCGGAGGGCGGCGCACAGGACGTGCGCCGTTTTTCGATAGGACATGGATCTCCTATTGAAAAATCCCGGCGCTAGCTGCGCACTCGTGGCCTGTGCCCTTGCAAGGAGAGCCCTTTTCTTTGGTTACCTTTGACCGAAGGGAATCCAGACGGACTTTTGGGCTCAGCAAAAGAAAGTAACCCGGCCGCGTCAGCGGACGGAAGCTTTAGACCTTGATGCTGCTTCATCGCTCTACGGCAAGAAACGCCGCAACGACAAGCAGCGCGGTCGCGGCTCACGCCGCTCCTACAGGGGGCTGCGGCTAGTAACGCCGCTAGGCCGAAGCGACGCGGTCGCGGCTCGCGCCGCTCCTACCTAAGAGCACGGCAGCCGTTGCCGTTGCCTTGCCATATGAGCTTGGCGAAGTACCGAAGTCGCGGGGACATTTGGAGACCCGGAGGGCGGCGCACAGGACGTGCGCCGTTTTTCGATAGGACATGGATGTCCTATCGAAAAATCCCGGCGCCGGCATCGCACTCGTGGCCTATGCCCTTGCAAGGAGAGCCCTTTTCTTTGGTTACCTCTGACCGAAGGGAATCCAGACGGACTTTTGGGCTCAGCAAAAGAAAGTAACCCGGCCGCGTCAGCGGACGGAAGCTCTAGATGTTGCTTTACGGTTCTACGGCAACGCCGCAACGACAAGTAGCGCGGTCGCGGCTCACGCCGCTCCTACAGGGGGCTACGGCTAGTAACGCCGCTAGGCCGAAGCAGCGCGGTCGCGGCTCGCGCCGCTCCTACAGGGGGCTACGGCTAGTAACGCCGCCAGGCCGAAGCAGCGCGGTCGCGGCTCACGCCGCTCCTACAGGGGGGCTACGGCTAGTAACGCCACTAGACCGTTGCAGCGCGGTCGCGACTTGTGACCGAAGGAAATCCAGTAGGACGTCGCTCCTACTCCTGAAGAGCTGGCCTACGGCCGATAACGACTTCAATGCGCGCCGAACCGCTCGGCGAAGAACGCCCGCATCGCCGCGAACGAGCGCTTGGCGGCGCGTTCGTCGTAACGGCAGTTGTCGCCCACCGGATTATCGGCATCCTCGATCTGCGAGAAGCAATGCACCGCGCCGCTGTAGTTGACGAACTGCCAATCGGCGCCGGCCTCGTTCATTTCCTTCTCGAAGGCGACGATGTCTTCCTGCGGCACCGATTTGTCGGCGGCGACGTTGAGCACCAGCAGCGGGGTGTTGACCTTGACGCCGTTGCTCGGCAAATGCGATTTGAGGCCACCGTGGAAGCTCACCACGCCGGCGAGGTTGGCGCCGGTGCGCGCCAGTTCCAGCGCCGCCGAGCCGCCGAAGCAAAAGCCCAGGGCGCCGATCTTCGATGCGTCCAGCGGTGCGGTCTTGTCCTGCGCCTTGAGCGCCGCGACCGCTTCGCCGACGCGCTTGCGCAAGCTGGTGCCCCCGTCGGCGTAGGCCTTGCCGACCGCGGCCTTGGCCTCGGTCTTGTCCTTGGGGCGCACGCTCTTGCCGTAAACGTCGGCGACCAGCACGACGTAGTCGTCGCCGGCGATGTTCTTGGCCTGTTTGATGGCGTCGTCGGTGACGCCCATCCAGTTCGGCACCATCACCAGGCCCGGGCGCTTGATCTTGTTGACGTCGTCGTAGACCAGCACGCCGCTGTAGCTGTCGTCGCCGACTTTCCACTCCACGGGTTTAGCCTGCATCGCCGCGAACGCGGGCGAAGCGCACAGTACGAGAGATATCGCGGCGGCAAGACGGCGCATGGTCGGACTCCGGGTGGCGTGGGAATGCGCGCACCTTAGCGCGCCCGCCCGCTGCGTGCGCGTGAATCCGGTCGCGCCCGCGGCGGCGGGCGCGAAGCCGCAGGATCAGGCTATGCCGAGCCCGGCGATGGTGCTGATCGAGTCCGGGTCGAAGCCGGCCAGTTCGGCGAAATGACGGCCGCGCGCGACGTAATCGCGATAGGGGCCGTAGCTCGGCGCGCCCGGCGACAGCAGCACCACCCCACCCTCGCCGCCGCCCTCGCGCAGCGCGGCCTGGGCTTGGGCCATGGCCTCGGCGAGGTCCTTGGCCGCGGACAGGCGGAAGTCGGACTGCGCTGCGATCGAAGCCAGTAGTTCGTGGATGCGCGGGCCGTTCTCGCCCATGGTCACGATCGCGACCGGCGCCTGCCGCCGCATGGCATCGGCGAACACTTGCCAGTCGATGCCGCGGTCGTGGCCGCCGAGCAGGATCGCGATGCGGCGCCCGGCGAAGCAGTCGAGCGCGGCGAGGCTGGCGTGCGGCGTGGTGCTGATCGAGTCGTTGACGTAGACCAGGCCCTCGCGTTCGCCGAGCTGCTGCAGGCGGTGCGGCAGCGGACAGAAGCTCGCCGCATGCGCGGCCAGCGGCGCCGCGTCGACGCCGAGGGCTTCGATCGCGGTCAGCACCGCGCACAGGTTGCTGCGGTTGTGGCGGCCGGGCAGCGGCAGGGCCGAGGTGTCCAGCACCTCGCGCTCGCCGCGCCACAGGACGTCGCCGCGCAGGTGCCAACCGTCTTCGCGGCCGAACCAGCGGACCTCGCTGTCGGGCAGGTCGAGGCCGGCGAGCACTGCGTCGTTGGCGTTCAACACTGCGATCTTCGGCTTGCCCGCGGTCAGCAGGCGCAGCTTGTCTTCGACATAGCGCGCTTGCGAGCCGTGCCAATCGAGGTGTTCGGGGTAGATATTGAGAGCAATCGCGACTTCGGGGCGAGCACCGCCCGCGGCGACGTCGCCGGTCTGATAGCTCGACAGTTCGATCGCCCAGAATTCCGGCGGCTGCGGCGGGTCCAGCACTTCCAGCAAGGGCAGGCCGATGTTGCCGGCCAGCGCGGTGCGGTGGCCGCCGGCGCGCAGCAGATGCCCGAGCAGCGAGGTGGTGGTGCTCTTGCCCTTGGTGCCGGTCACGCAGACGGTGCGCGCATCGGCATGCTCGCCGAACCACAGCGCGGTGCCGCCGATGAAACGGGTGCCTTGCTCGGCTGCGGCCAAGGCCTCGGCGCGATACGGGCTGATGCCGGGCGACTTGATCACCCAGTCGAACGCACTCAGGCGTTCGGCGGTGGCGGCGGTTTCGACCGCCAGGCGCGCGTCGTTCAAGCCGCGCGCGTCGGCGGCTTCATCGGCCGGACAAAACAGGGTCAGCGCCAGCTCGGGCAGGCGCGAACGGATCGCCTGATAAGCCGCGCGGCCTTCGCGGCCCCAGCCCCACAGCGCGACGCTCTGCCCGTCAAGCTGCGAAATAAGCACGCAGCCGCTCCCACAGGGCCGGCGGCAGACGCTGTTCGTCGTCCAGCACCAACAACGGTTCGATGCGCAGATCGTCGCCGCCGAGTTGCGGACGGATCTCGCGCGCGAAGCGTTCGACCAAGGTGTCTTCTCGCCATTCCGGACGCTCGGCCAGCGCCGCCATCGCCGCGCGCGATTCGCGGCCTTCGCCGACGCACTCGAACGGCTTGTGGTTGCGGTATTCCAGCAGCGCGTCGAAGCCGTCGGTCTGGGCCGCGTCGTCGAGCAGGTTGCGGCCGAAGATGCCGACCAGGCGCGGCTTGGGCATGAACGGCGCCAGCGCCAGGAACACGAAATGGCACTTCGGGCAGACCCCGCACCAGCGGCTGGCCGGGCGCTCGCCGAGGATGTGGAAGTTGCGATTGCAGCTGCTGAAGTGGGTGTCGTACCGATCGGTGCGGGCGAACTGGCGCGCCACCGCGAGTTCGCTGAGCGGGCGCAGCAAGGAGTAGTAATGCAGATCGGCGGCGACCTGGTTCTGCACGTAGTCGCCGAACGCCTGCTCGCAAGCCCAGCCCTTCGACCACTGGTGATTCACCTCGCCGGTGCCTTCGATCAGGCTGCCGTAGCTGGCCGAGCGCTCGTTGGAGAACACCACCTGATCGACGCCGTGCAGCAGCGCCGCCAGCACCATGATCGCCGAGTTCACCACCGTCACCGGGATGTGGCCGTTGTAGGCGCCCTGGCGGTTGAGCTCGAACAACTGCGGCGCGAGCGCGCGGCCGAGGTTGAGGGTCGGCAGGTCGGTGCGCTGGGCGCAGGCGGCGATCAGTTGCGAGCCGCCGATCCAGGTTACGGTCTGCTCGACCCCGAGCGTGCGCAGCGCTTCGATGCTGACCAGCGAATCCTTGCCGCCGCCGATCGCGACCAGGGCATGCGGCTTCAACCCGAGCGGGCCCGCCTTGGCGTCGGCCGCCGCGGCGTCGACCGGAAAACGGATCTTGCCGTGCAGGTTCAGCCCGTTGCGATAGGCGAACTCGCCCAGGCCGTTGACGTAGATCAGCTCCAGCAGCGCCGCGGTCCCGGCATCGATCGCATAGGAATCGATGCGGATGGTTTCGGGCACCGCCGCCTTGTAATAGCTGACGCCGGCGATCAGGTGCAGCAGGCGCAGCGCCCGCTCGACCGCATGCGCGCGCGCACCGGCCAGGGCGAACGGCGCGCCCGGCACGGTGATGGTCTCGATCAGTTCCGGACCGTCGTCGAAGGCGTAGACGAGTTCGGCGACGCCGGTGGCGGCATCGAGCCGGCAACGCACGAAGCGGAACACGTCGGCTTTGAAGGAACTCTGGGTCGGGATCATGCGGCGGCTCCGGCGGGCGCGGTTGCAGCGATAAACCGGAAAACACGCCGGGCCTGCGACGGCGCCGGGAGATATCCGAACAGGGGTTTGGGTGCGCACGCGCGAAGGCGCAGCGAGGAGGAGACCATCACTCGATCACCTCCTCGAGCGGCAGCGCGCGCAGGTTGTAGGTATTGGCCATGGCCATGCCGTAGGCGCCGGCATCGGCGACCAGGATGGTGTCGCCTTCGGCGGTCGCCGCCGGCAACAGACGCGCGCGGCCGAGCACGTCGCTGCTTTCGCAGACCGGGCCGACCACGTCGAAGGTCGCGGTCTGCGCATCTTCGAAACGGCTGAGGTTGTGGATGCCGTGGTAGGCCTCGTACATGGCCGGACGCATCAGCGCGTTCATGCCGGCATCGCAGCCGATCCGCAGCACGCCGTCCTTCTCGATCACCTGGGTGACGCCGAGCAGCAGCACGCCGCATTCGGCGACCAGGTAACGGCCCGGCTCGATGATCAGGCCGTAACGCGGATAGGCGGCCTTGATCTCTTCCAGGCCGGCGCGCCATTGCGCCAGGTCGAACTGCGGCGCTTCCGGGGTGTAGGCGATCGGCAGGCCGCCGCCGATGTCGATGGTCTCGATCGTGCCGACGCTGTCGGCCAGGCCGGCGAGGCTGGCGTAGACGCCGCGCCAGTGCTGCGGGTCGTCGATGCCGCTGCCGAGGTGCGCATGCAGACCGCTGATGCGCACGCCGAGCTTGCGCGCTTCTTCGACGAAGGCATCGAAGCGCGACAGCGGCAGGCCGAACTTGGCGGCGACGCCGCCGGTGCGCACTTTCTCGTGATGGCCTTCGCCGTGGCCGAGGTCCAGGCGCAGCCACAGGGTGCGGCCGCGGAACACCTCGGGCCAGCGCTTCAACGCTTCGATGTTGTCGAGGGTGACGATGACCCCGCGCTGCAGCGCCGCTTCGTATTCGTGACGCGGGGCGAAGCTCGGAGTGAACAGCACGCGCTCGGGCGCCATGTGCGGCACCGCGGCGAACACGCGTTCGATCTCGGCCAGCGACACGCATTCCAGGCCGAAGCCTTCGCCGACGATGGTCTTGAGGATCGCCGGATGCGAGTTGGCCTTCATCGCATAGAAACAGCGGTCGACCGCTTCGGTGCCGATCAGCGAACGGGCGCGCTCGCGCACCGTCGCCAGGTCGTAAACGTAGCGCGGCGTGCCGGCCTCGGCCATGGCCAGCAGGCGCTCGCGCTTGCCTTGCCACCAGGCCGGCGCGCGCTGCGGCTTGCCGTGCGCAATCTCGCGCCAGCTCGGCCCGAACACGCTGTCGTCGCGCACCGGCATGGCGCCGCTGCGGATCAGTTCGTGATGCAGATGCGGCAGCAGACCGTCGGCATCGGCCTCGTCGATGACGAAGGTCAGGTTGAGGTCGTTCGACGACTGCGAGATCAAATGCACGCGTTCGCGCCCGAACGCCGCCCAGATGTCGGACAAACGATGCAGCAGCGAGCGCATGCCGCGCCCGACCAGGGTGATCGCCGCGCACGGCGCGATCACCTTGACCCGGCAGACCTCGGCCAGGTCGGCCGACAGCGCTTCCAGGACGTTGCTGTTGACCAGGTTCTCGCTCGGGTCGAGCGAGACGGTGACGTTGGTTTCCGACGAACCGATCAAGTCGATCGACAGGCCATGACGCTTGAAGCGCTCGAACACGTCGGCCAGGAAGCCGACCTGCTGCCACATGCCGATGCTTTCCATCGACACCAGCACGATGCCGTTACGGCGGCTGATCGCCTTGACCCCGGGCACGGTGACCGCGCTGGCGTCGATGCGCGTGCCCGGCAGGTCGAAACGCTCGGTGTCGAGGATCGCCATCGGCACGCCGGCGTCGCGGCACGGCGCGATCGAACGCGGGTGCAGCACCTTGGCGCCGGTGGTGGCGATTTCCTGCGCTTCGGCGTAGTCCAGGCGCGCGAGCAGACGCGCATCCGGCACTTCGCGCGGATTGGCGCTGAACATGCCCGGCACGTCGGTCCAGATCTCGACCCGCTGCGCTTTCAACAAGGCGCCGAAGTACGCCGCCGAAGTATCCGAGCCGCCGCGGCCGAGGATGGCGGTGCCGCCGTCGCCGTGACGGGCGATGAAGCCCTGGGTGATCAACATCGCGGTCGGCTGCGCGTCGAAGCGCTCGCGGAAACCGGTATCGCCCAGGTGGCGGCAATTCACCGACAGCCGTTGCGCCCAGTCGCTGGCGTTCGGCAGCGACACCGCATCGAGCCAGTCGCGCGCATCGCACCAGCCGAAGTCGTGGCCCTGCGAACGCAGATAAGCGTCGCCGATGGTCGAGGACAGCAACTCGCCCTGCCCCAACACCTCGGCCTGCCAATCCAGCGCCCGGCTCGCCGCGCGCGGATCGGTTTCCAATGCAATCAATTTCGCCAGGCGCTCGCCGAGCACCGCGTCGGGATCGAGGTCGAGCTCGCCGCAGAACGCGCGATGGCGCTCGACCAGGGTCGCGAACCGCGCGGCGAAGCCCTCGTCCTGGCCGGCCGGCGCGTAGGCGATCGCCTGCAATTCGTTGGTCACGCCCGACAGCGCCGAGACCACGACGAGGACGCGGCGGCCCTCTTCGCGCATACGTTTCGAGGCCAAGCGCCCGATCGTGTCCCAACGGTTGCGGCGGGATACCGAAGTACCACCGAACTTGAGCACTACCCAGCCTGTCGCTTGCGCCACCACGTATTCCTCGGTTGTCGTTCCATTGTCGTAAGGCCCGGCACATTGCCGGGGCAGCTAAACCCATCCGCAACCGACCTGTCCGGCCGGCGCGGGATTCCACACTTGCAGGCTCGTCGCGCCTAGAATCACGCGCTCGCCCGGGAGCCCGGGCACGAAGCGACGATTCTAGTCGAAACCTGCCGGCTCACGAGCGTGCTCCCGACGCCGCACTCCGGGCCCTGCCGCCCTCACCGCCTGTGTACCGCCACCTGCACGGACTCTTCGGAACCCCAACCGAAATGACGCAACGCCGCTATCTGCAACTGGACGTGTTCGCCGACCGGCCCGGCGCCGGCAATCCGCTGGCCGTGGTCCTCGACGCCGAGGGCCTGGACGACGCCGCCATGCAGGCCATCGCCCGCTGGACGCGCCTGCCCGAAACCACCTTCGTGTTCCCGCCGACCCAGCCCGGCGCCAGCTACCGCATCCGCATGTTCAGCCCGCGCCGCGAGGTGCCGTTCGCCGGCCACCCGAGCGTCGGCACCGCCTGCGTGGTGCTCGAGGCCGGCCTGGCCGAGCCGGTCGACGGCCATCTGGTCCAGGAAGGCGTGGTCGGCCTGTTGCCGCTGTCGGTCGACGGCGAAGGCGACGCCCGCACCATCGCCGTGCGCACGCCGCGCGCGCGGGTGCTGGAAACCGCTGCGGCCGGCGATCCGCGCCTGGCCGAGACCCTGCGCGAGCTGCCGCTCGGCGCGCTGCCGCCGGCCTTGGTGGACGGCGGCCGGCGCTGGTGGCTGGCCGAACTGCGCGACGAGAGCGCCCTGCGCGCGGCGACCCCGGACTGGGCCGCGATCGGCCGCCTGGCCGAAAGCACCGAAAGCATGGGCCTGTGCGCATTCGCGCGCGCCGACGCCGGCCGGGACTACGACCTGGTCGTGCGCGCCTTCGTCGGTGCGCCGGCGCAGTTCGAGGACGCCGCCTCGGGCGCGGCCAACGCCACCCTCGCCGCCTGGCTCAATCACAACGGCGCCCTGCCCGGCCGCGATGGCCGCTATACCGTCAGCCAGGGCCGCGAAGTCGGCTTCGATGCACGCCTGCAATTGCGTGTCGACGGCGACGGCGAAGTCTGGTCGGGCGGCCGGGTCAGCAATGTGGTGCGCGGCCAGATCGACTGGCGCTGAGCGCAGGCCATCAGTCCCGAGCCATCGCCGTTCGCGGCGGCCCGGCAACCACGCTCAAGCCGCGCCGGCGGCCTCGGCTTTTTCGCGGCGCGCCACCGCACGGCGGCCCAGCGCGACCGCGATGAAAGCCGGCAGGTACATCAGCAAGCCGTAGATCGCCGCCGGTACGGCGATCTGCGGCGATTGCAGCAGGGTCAGCGCGATCACGATCGCCAGGGTGCTGTTCTGCACGCCGACTTCCATGCCGACCGTGATCGCATCGCGCAGCGCCAGGCCGGTCAGCCGCGCCAACAGGAAACCGCCGCCGATCGCCGCCGAACACATCGCCAGCGCGGCCGGGCCGAGCTCCGGCAAGGTGCGCAGCAACAGTTCGCTCTGGGTCACGCTGATGGCGACGATCAATAGCAGCAACAACAGCAAGGCGAAGCGGCTGACCCAGGGTTCGACGCGCAGGGCGAAACCGCTCGCGTAGCGGCGCAAGGCCATGCCGAGCAGCACCGGCACCAACACCAAGGCCGCCAGGTGCATCACGGTCTGGCCGACCGGCAGGCGGATCTCGCGGGTCTCGCCGCCGAACCACTGCAGAGCCAGGTTCACCAACAGCGGCACGCTGAGGAAGGTCACCAGCGCGCTGATCACGGTCAGCGTGACCGCCAGCGCGACATTGCCGCGGGCCAGATAGGTCAACGCGTTGGAGCTGCTGCCGCTCGGGCAGGCGGCGACCAGCACGAAGCCGACCGCGAATTCGAGCGAATGCGGGAACAGCCAGGCGACGGCGAAGCCCAGCAGAGGCAGCAACAGATAATGGCCGACCAGGCCGACCGCGACCGGGCGCGGATTGCGACCGATGCGCTGGAAATCTTCGCCGCGCAGGGTCAGCCCGATGCCGCACATGATGATGGCGATCGCGATCGGCAGACCGATCTTGAGCAACACGCTGTCCTGCATGGCGATCTCCTTGAGTTTTCGCGCGCGTCTGTCGTTGCGGCCGTCGTCGATGCGGCATCGACCGACCGCGGCTCATCCGACGACGAGCGATGGCGGTTGCTGCCGACTTTCGCACATTCGATGCGCTGCGGTCGCGATACCGCGTCGCGAGTTCCGCCGCGGGCTTGCGGATCGCAGGCGTACGCAATCGGCGCCGCACAAACGAAAACGCCGGAACCTTTCGGTCCCGGCGTTCCAGTCGCGGTCGCGGCACACCGTTCCTTCCGCCGCGCCGATGCCGACTCAGTCGGGACGCACGTCCACGCGCACGCGGATGCGATCGCCGGGGTTGTGGTTGGTGCGGGTGCGATAGGTCTTGCCGGCGTATTCGTAGGTCACGTCGTAGGCACTGACCGAACGCTCGCCGCCCGAGTAGTAGTTGCCGCCGCCGGCCGGCACCGGGTCGCAGACCCGCACCGTGCCCGTGCGCGGCTCCTGGCTGCGCTTGCTTTGCTCGTAGATGCTGCGGCCGGCCATGCCGCCGACCATCGAACCCAGCGCCGAGGTCGCATAGCGCGCGCTGCCGCCGCCGACCTTGCTGCCGAGCACCGCGCCGACGATGCCGCCGACCACGGTCGCGGCGGTACGGCCGCCTTCGGTGCCGACCGCGCGGCGCTGGTTGCCGTACTGGTCGTAGTAACCATCGTCGCGACGCGGCTCGTACTCGTTGCCGTAATACGAATCGCCCTGGACGTAGGTCGGGCGCTCGTAGCAGCGCTGGCCCTGGTTGACCGGCTGCGAGCTGTAGTTGTCGAACACCGGATCGACGCGGATCACCCGCGCGTAGTCGACCTGGCTGCTGTTGTAGTCGCCGACCTGCTGCGATGAGCCATAGGCCGAGCCGTACGGCTGGCCATACGACTGGGCCGACGCGACGCCGGTGGTGGCGGCCAGACCCAGGCCCAGGGCGGTGACTAGCAAGCGGTTCATCATGAGCTCCAGGCGCCGACATGGCGCGGGATGGATCGTCGGGCCGCAGCGGTCAACCCGGGCTGAATGCAGCCGGGGGCGTGGCGGTACGGCCTGTGTCGTTTACCTCGCCGACAGCCAGTCGGCCGCCTGCGCGGCCAGCCGGGCGGCGTCGCGCCCCAGCAAAGGACCGACGTGGCTCGGCGACGGCCACGGTAACAAAGTCGCGCCGATCGCCGCTGCGAACTGCGCCGACAATTCCGGCGCGACGTCGTCGTCGCGCTGCGAGGCGATGCACAGCACCGGCACCTCGACCGCGGGCATCTCTACAGCAGGCATCTCTACAGCCGGCATCTCGACGGCTGGCGCTTCGACACCGGCATGCGCCTCGCGCAGCACCGCGCCGGACTCGTCGCGCCAGCGCCGGAACGCGTACAGCGCGGCGGCTTCGTCGGCATCGTCCATGGCGCGCCGGGTCGAGGCCAGCCGCGCATCGCGCCGCCAAGGCACCACCTCGGGCCAGTCGCGCGCCGGCAATCGCGCCGCCCACGGCGTCGGCGGCACGGGGTTGATCAGCACTACCGCGTCGGCCAAGTCCGCGCACAACCAGGCCAGCAGGCCGCCGAGGCTGGCGCCGATCACCGCGCGCGGCCGCGGCAAGGCCTCCAGTTCGGCACGGACCTGGCGCCGGTAGTGATCGAGCGTGGTCGCGGCCAGCCCCTCGAGCGCCGGCCGCAGATCCGGCGCCACCGTGCCCAGGCCGCGCGAGCGCAGCACGTCCTGCCACAGGTTCCACTCCCAGCCGCCGGCCCCGGCGCCATGGATCAGCAAGGCATGGCGGATACAGGCGCGCGGCGGCATGGGATCGGGCATCGGGTTCGGTCAAGACCGACTACCCCTCGCCCACGGCGTGGGAGAAGGGTCGGTGCAAAGACAGGTTACTGGCGGTCACGCCGAAGCGGCGCGACGCCGGACTCGGCGCCGCCGGGCAACGCAGGCCCAGCGCCGCTCCCGCTCGATGCGGGAACGGCCGCCCGGCTCAGGCCAGCCCGGCTCAGACCAACTTGGCTCGGACCAACTTGAATCAGACCAACTTGGCTTCCAGGCTCATCGGCACCGCGCTGAGGGCCTTCGACACCGGGCAATTGGCCTTGGCGTCCTCGGCGATCGCCTGGAACTTGGCGGCATCGATGCCGGGCACTTCGGCGGTGAGCTTGAGGCGGATCTGCGACAGGGTCGGCCCGCCTTCCATCGACAGGTCGACTTCGGCGCGGGTGTCGAGCTTGGCCGGCGGATGCCCGGCTTCGGTCAGCTTGGCCGACAGCGCCATGGTGAAGCAGCCGGCGTGGGCGGCGGCGATCAGCTCTTCGGGGTTGGTGCCTTTCTCGTCGCCGAAGCGGCTGTTGAAACCGTAGCGGGTGTCGGCGAGCAATCCGCTCTGCGGCGTGCTCAGGCGGCCCTGGCCGCTTTTCAGATCGCCTTCCCAGTGAGCGGTGGCGTGGCGCGAGATACCCATGGTGCGACTCCAGCGAGTAAGGGAGGCACAGCCTAACCGCGGCGATGTTAGTTCCGTATTGCGGCAGGCCACGAAAACGCAGGCGCTGCGGACTCCTTCCGCAGCGCAGCACGTGCAATCGCGACGCGGTGGGCGCTTCGCGGCCGTCGTCGGGCTTGACCCACCCTCGCGCCTGCGGGAGTCTGTGGTTCCGGCCCCCGCCGGCAGTAACCCGCCATGACCGCCCGCCGAGCGCCACGCTCGGGCGCGCAGCGCGGACAGCCATGACGGCCTTCCCACCCTAGCCTCAGGGAGAAGTCCGCTCATGTCCTACAGCACAGCATCCATTCGCAACGTGGCCTTGGCAGGCCACCCCGGCGCCGGCAAAACCACGCTCTTCGAAGCCCTGCTGCAGGCCGGCGGCGCAGTCCAGACGGCAGGCAGCATCGAACGCGGCACCACGGTTTCGGATTTCGACCCCATCGAGAAACAACGCGGCCACTCGCTCGACGCCGCCATCGCCAGCACCGATCACGCAGGCATCCACGTCAACCTGATCGACACCCCCGGCTATCCGGATTTCCGCGGCCCGACGCTGTCGGCGCTGGCCGCGGTCGAGACCGTCGTGGTGGTGGTCGATGCCGACAGCGGCGTCGAATACGGCACCCGTCGAATGATGGAGCACGCCAAGGCGCGCCGGCTCTGCCGCGTGCTGGTGGTCAACAAGATCGACCATGAGGGCGCCGACCCGGCCGGCGTGCTGGAAGCGATCCGAGAAAGCTTCGGCCCCGAATGCCTGCCGCTCAATCTGCCCGCCGAGGGCGGCAAGGCGGTCGTCGATTGTTTCGCCACACCCGGCAACGACGGCGGCGGCAGCGACCTCGGCGCGGTCGCCGACTGGCACCAGAAGATCATCGACCAGGTGGTCGAGGTCAACGAAACGGTGATGGAGCACTACCTCGACCTCGGCGAAGGCGGCCTGTCGGGCGACGAGTTGCACGACGCCTTCGAGCAATGCCTGCGCGAAGGCCATCTGGTGCCGGTGCTGTTCTGCTCGGCGCGCAGCGGCGTCGGCATCAAGGAACTGCTCGACGTCGCCGAACGCCTGTTCCCGCACCCTGGCGAAGCCAACCCGCCGCCGTTCGTCAAAGGCGTCGGCGAAGACGCCCAGCCCATCGTCGCCGCGCCCGATCCGGACGCGCACGTGATCGCCGACGTGTTCAAGATCGTCAACGACCCCTTCGTCGGCAAGCTCGGCGTGTTCCGCGTCTACCAGGGCACGGTGCGCAAGGACACCCAGTTGTTCGTCGACGACGGCAAGAAACCGTTCAAGGTCGGGCATTTGTTCAAGCTCAAGGGCAAGGAGCACGTCGAAGTCGACCAGGCGATCCCCGGCGACATCGCCGGCGTCGCCAAGGTCGACGACCTGCATTTCGATGCGGTCCTGCACGACAGCCACGACGAAGACCAGATCCACCTCGCGCCGCTGAATTTCCCGCGGCCGATGTTCGGCCTCGCGGTCGAAGCGGCGAGCAAGGGCCAGGAGCAGAAACTCGCCACCGCCCTGCACAAGCTGTCCGAGGAAGACCCCTGCTTCCAGGTCGAGCACGAGGCCGAGACCAACGAGACCGTGATCCGCGGCCTGTCCGACCTGCACCTGCGCATCAACATCGACCGGCTCAAGGACAAATACGGGGTCGAGGTGACGGCGCGGCCGCCGCGCATCGCCTATCGCGAAACCGTCAGCGGCAAGGCCGAGGGCCACCATCGCCACAAGAAACAGACCGGCGGCGCCGGCCAGTTCGGCGAGGTGTTCCTGCGCGTGGAGCCGCTGCCGCGCGGCGGCGGCTTCGAGTTCGTCGATGAGGTCAAGGGCGGCACCATCCCCGGCCAGTTCCTGCCGGCGGTCGAGAAAGGCGTGCGCCAGGTGTTGCACGACGGCGCGTTGGCCGGGTATCCGATCCAGGACGTGCGGGTGATCGTCTACGACGGCAAGTACCACACCGTCGACAGCAAGGAGGTGGCCTTCGTCGCCGCCGGCAAGAAAGCCTTTCTCGATGCGATCACCAAGGCCCGCCCGCAGGTGCTGGAACCGATCGTCGACCTGGAGGTCAACGCACCCGAGCAGCACATGGGCGACATCAGCGGCGGCCTGGCCAGCAAGCGCGCGCGCATCAACGGCACCGACAGCCTGCGCGGCGGCGAGATCGTCGTGCGCGCGCAGGTGCCCTTGTCGGAACTGGAAGGCTACGCCGCCGAGCTCAAGTCGGTGACCGCCGGACGCGGCCGCTACTCGCTCGACTTCAGCCACTACGAGCCGGTGCCCGGCAGCGTCCAGCAAAAACTCATGGAGGCCTACAAGCCCAAGCACGAAGAGGACTGAGCGGGGTCCGGGCTGCTAACGTTCGCGGTCTATCGTCCCGAACCGCGAACATGCCCAAACACCGCAGCGACCGCGAGCGTTCCGAGATCCTCAACCGCTACGCGCAACGGCTCGTCCATCGCGGCGGCGAGCGCGAGCTCCACTGGTACCGACGCGCGGCCCAGGCCGATCCGAGCTGGGCCGCACCGTGGTTCAACATCGGCCTGGCGCACAAGTACCGCGGCGAGTGGGCCGAATCCCTGCAGGCCAATCGCGCCGCGCTGGAACGCCAGGGCGACCATGCCGGCGCTTGCTGGAACCTGGGCATCGCCGCGACCGCCTTGAGCGATTGGAGCAGCACCCGCGAGGCCTGGCGCAAGTACGGCGTGGGCCTGCCCGAGGGCGAGGGCCCGATCGAAGCCGGACTGGGCGCGATGGTGCTGCGGGTGGATCTGGACGATAGCGGCGAGGCGGTCTGGGCCGAACGCATCGACCCGGCGCGCGCGCGCATCCTCAACGTGCCGCTGCCTGGCAGCGGCCATCGCTACGCCGACATCGTCCTGCACGACGGCGCCATGCAGGGCACGCGCAAGGTCGAAGGGCGCGAGTACCCGGTGTTCAACGCCCTTGGGCTGTGGCAGGCCTCGGCTTACGCCACCTACGAGGCGCTGATCGAAACCCCGGCGCCGGAAACCTTGGCGGCACTGGTCGAGCGGGTGCGCGAGGGCCAGGGCGAAAGCAAGGGCCAGGTCGAGGACTGGACCCACAGCGTGCGTTATCTGTGCAAGGCCTGTGCCGAGGGCGATCACGACCACGACGACAGCGCCGAGCCCATCCCGCACACCCACTTCCAGCTCGGCATCGCCGCGACCGACGAAGCCTGGCTGCGCGGCGTGCTCGACGACTGGCTGGGCGCGCATCCGCAGGCGCGCCTGCTCGAATTCGGCCGCGTCTTTCCCGCCGACGTCACGCCCTGAGGCCGGACAATCGCAGCGGGCGCAGTCCCGTCCGCCCCGCTGCGGCGGCGCTCACAAGCGCCGCGCCGCCTCGTTACCATCGGAATCAAGGAGCGCCACGATGCCCACGACCTCGCCATCCGATCGCCGCAGCACGCCGGGCCCTGCCGCGGCGCTGGCCTGCCTGCTCGTCGCCCTCGCCTTGCTGCCCGCGTTCGCCGCGGCCGCCGGGACCAAGGCATCGTCGCGCACGGCCCTGCAGAACCGCTGCGGCTGGTTCATCAACCCGACCCCGGCCAATGCCTGGCTCGACGATCGCGACGGCAGTTGGACGGTGGCGCTGCAAGGCGGCCACCAGGCCGACGGCGACTGGCCCGAGTTCGCCGACAAGGATTGGGTCGTCACCAACGGCAGCAGCTACGGCCATGGTTGCGCCTGCATGAAGGTCAAGGTGGACCGCAAGACCATGACGGTGCTGCGGATCGCCTCGGCGCAGAGCAAGCCGCTCGCGCAGTGCCGACGCGACCCGAAGCTCAAGGAACCCAAGGACTGAGCCGCGCTCCCCGCCCATGACCGCAGCCCCGACCACCCCCGCTCCGCCGTCGCTGGAAACCGATCCGGAGCTGACCAAGATCGTCTCCGATGCGTTGACGGTCGTCTCCAATCCCACCGACCTGCTCGCGACCTTGTTCGTGGTCGTGGGCAGCGTGCTCGCATCGGCGCTGATCGTCCGCCGGATCCGGCCGCGACTCAAGCATCGCTTCGCCTGGCTGACCCTGCTCGACTACCTCGCCACGCCGGTGCTGTCGCTGACCTTGCTGTCGTTGTTCGGCCTGTTCGGCGACCTGTTCGACAACCCGCTGATCGATCTCGGCGGCACCTTGATCGCGCTGCTGTGCCTCATCCGCCTGCTCGGCGCGATCGTCGAGCTGCTGTTCCGCCCGACCGCGACCCTGCGCTTCATGCTGCGCGTGGTTACGGTGCTGCTGTGGATCTACGTGGTGCTGCAGATCTTCGGCACGCGCAACCCGCTGATCGGCCAGTTCTTCTCGACGCAATGGAGCGTGCCGCCACATCCTCGACGGCCTCACCGCCGGCGTGGTGATCGTGATCGTCGCGCTGTGGGGCGACAAGGCCATCGGCAACCTGCTGCGGCGCAACCGCACCCTGCAGCCGAATTTCGTCCTTGCCCTGTCGCGCATCTTCAGCGTGCTGATGTGGATCGCCGCGCTGGCGCTGATCTTCTCGATCAGCGGCATCAACCTCACCGCCCTGGCCGCGTTCAGCGGCGCCCTCGGCATCGGCCTGGGGCTCGGCCTGCAACGGCTCGCGGCCAGTTACATCAGCGGCCTGATCGTGCTGTTCGAGCAGTCGGTGCGGGTGGGCGACAACATCGCCACCAACAACATCATCGGCCGCGTCACCCGCATGACCGTGCGCTACACCATGATCCGCACTCGCGACGGCGTCGAGGCGATCGTGCCCAACGACAGCCTGACCAGCAACGTGATCGTCAATCAGTCCTGGTCCGACCGCAATCTGCGCCTGGTCTGCGGCGTGCTGGTCAAGGGCGACACCGACACCCACGCCGCCCGCGCACTGTTCCTGGAAGCGATGAAGGCGCAGGACCGCGTCCTGCAGCAACCGCCGCCGCATATGTACGTCACCGGCGTCAACGACAAGGGCATCCAGCTTGACGGCCACTTCTGGATCAACGACCCCGAGAACGGCCAGCACAACGTCGCCTCCGACATCTACGACGCGGTGCTGCAGTCCTTCCGCAAGAACGGCATCGCGCTGGTGGCGCAGTAAGGCGGACGCAAGCCGGTCCGGCGACCGATCCGTTCGTCGCCGCTGCGCTTGGCCGACGCCCCGGCAGGAGTAGGATGCGGGCATGAACGACGGCTCCCACCCGCGCTTCTTCTGGCAGTTCCCGATGCGGCCGATCCGCGAGAAGGGATTGGCCGAGGCCCTGCCCGACGACGGCCACCTGCGCATCCTGTTCCTGTGGGGCAAGGACTGCCCGAACTGCGATATCGCCAAGGGCCAGATCCTGCTCACGCCTGAGCGCTTCGTCTGGCCCGATGTCGAATGGATGCACGACAACGTCTACGAAGACCCGAGCATGGGCACCCATTTCGGCCTGCACGGCATTCCGGCGTTCTTCGTGTTCCGAGGCGCCAAGAAGCTCGGCCGGATCAGCCAATGGCCCGGCACCGACGCCTTCGTCGCCGCGATCGAGAAACTGCGCGGCGAAACGTAACTGCTGGTCGATCCAAAAGACGTGCTTCGTTGAACATTAGCCCCACTCGATCGCGCCGCCCGCGACAGGCGCAACGGTATCGCGCTGGGCGACTGAAATCTGCAAACATTGGCACCGGCCGACCCACGGCCGGCCACCATGCAGCTGCGGTGCTGGCACCTTATGGAATGAATCAATCAGGAGCATCAAATGAGAAAGATCAGCATGGCCCTTCTAGGCCTGATCACGGCCATCGCATCGCATACGGCCGTCGCTGACGAAATCCAAAGCGGCAGCTTCGTATTCATGTCGGACGAAAGCTGCCGCCCGGTGGTTACAGCCAGTTGTTATCTGACCAACGAGTTGGAAGCCAAGAGGACCATCAACGCACTCGCCGACCGCGGAGTGACCCGTTTTCTGTTGCCGCCGACCGAAAGCGTGGCCGAACTGGACCTGATCGCCAAAGTCATCAAGGACCGTGGTTTGAGCTTCTACACCTACGAAGGCTGGCAATGGTGGGATTCCAACCCCGGCAACGGCGGTTACCGCACCTGCGAGGCCTATACCGCCGGAAGGATCGCTCCGCTGGTGGCATTCAAAGCGAAGTATGGCGATGCCTTCGCCGGCCTGCAGTTCCGCGACGAACCCCCGATTCCCGACTTGGGCCGGATCAAGGAGCTCGCACAATGCGTGCGCGCCAATCCGGTGTTGGCGCAAATGAAGGTCTTCATCAACCTGATCCCGATTTATGGCAACGACGCATCCTTCGCTGGCACGGGTCATGGCGATGCCATGACACCGGACCAATACGGCGTGGACTGTGCTGCCGGGCAGATCACCGACCGCACCAAGGTCAATGCGATGGTGTCGCGTTATTCGGCTTACGTGAACGATATCGCCGACAACGTCGACCCGGACTATCTGACCTTCAATTTGTATCCCTTCAACGAGTATCTGAACGCCTGCCCCGCGGCACGCGACTTGGTGTTGTCGGAGAACATGGCAATCATCTCCCACGCCGCACGCCTGCGCGGCCAGGTTCCGGTGGCGTACTCGCAAAACTACATGGCTAAGTCGCCGGCAGGGCCGACCCAGCCGCTGCACGCCAACTTCAATCAGCTGCGCTGGTTGGCGAGCTGGTTTTATGTGTTCGGTGGACGGGGTACCGCGAATTTCGTCAGCCACGATTTCGACAACAACATCGGCCTGCTCAACCGCAACAACGTTCCCAACCAGTTGGCGGCCGAGCAATCGGACCTGAATTCGTTCGCGCGACTGGCCCAACAACAGCTCGGCCAACATACCTATCAGGGCTTCGTTTCGCAGTTTTTGGGCGTGAATAATGGGCCCATGATCGGCGGCGTCTCCAACGACGATGTTCTGGTCGGCCAATACGGAACCAACGCAGCGAATGAGGCGATGCTGTTCGTGGCCAAACACAATCCATATGCGAACGCCAGTTCGATGATTACGCTGAGTAAGTGGTGGGTGAAGGTCGATCGCTACGACTTCAACAGCGGCCAATGGATTACCGTCGGCACCAACACCCATCAGGTGAATGTCGCTCTGACCGACTTCCCCGGCAGTTTGTATAGATTGAGCATGTAAGTCTGTCGATCTACCCTCGCAAACGGTCTTGCTGCGACCGAACAGGTCGCCGCAAGACTTTCGAGAGCGGGCAGCTCCTGACGAGACTTGGCGGATTGCGCCTGCCGGCGCAGACTTCATGCAACCATCCATCTCGGCCTACCCGCCATGTTCGACTTCGCCACGCTCGCCGCCTACCTCGCCGCCGCTGCGGTGCTGGTCCTGATTCCCGGACCGGGCACGGCCTGGATCATCGCCCAGAGCGCCGCCGGCGGAACCTCGCGCGGCGTGCAGGCGGCGTTCGGGCTCGAAACCGCCACCCTGATCCATGCGCTCGCCGCCGGCCTCGGCCTGTCGGCGTTGCTCGCGACCTCGGCGCTGGCCTTCGAGGCGATCAAATATGCCGGCGCCGCCTATCTGATCTGGCTCGGCATCAAGGCCTGGCGCAGCCCCTCGCCTGCGCCGGCCGCGACCGAGGACGCGCCGCAGGCAGCAGCAAGCTCGGCGCGCCACGTCTATCTGCGCTCGGTGATGACCGGCGTGCTCAATCCGAAGGTCGCGCTGTTTTTCCTCGCCTTCCTGCCGCAATTCGTCCACCCCGAGCGCGGCATGGTCTGGCTGCAGTTCCTGGTGCTCGGCGCCTTGCTGTCGCTGATCGGCCTGTCGCACAGCGTGTTGCTGAGCGTCGCCTTCGGCCATTTCGGCCGCCGCATCGGCCGGCGCTTCTCCGGCGGCGGGCGCTGGAAAGAACGCCTGACCGGCAGCGTATTCATCGCCCTGGGCCTGCGCCTGGCGGTGCAGCAGCGCAGCTGAGGCGCAGCGCCCGCACGCCCGGGCGTTTCGGCGAGGACCCAACCGCGGATGTACGGCGCCGCCGGCGCAGGCCGCGCTTCGTCTTGAAGCGGCGGTCCCGCGCCCACAGGTCGGAGATTCACGACCTCGATTGCAGGAGCGCCGCGCATGAAGACACAGGGTTTTCTCGACCAATTGCTGAAGACCGCACAAAGCAGCCTCGGCGGGGCCGGCGGACTCGAAGGCCTGCTCGGCGGCGGCAAACCGCCGGTGCCCTATCAGGACAAGCACGCACGAGACAAGCAAACGGAAGAGAAACGCGGCCTGCTCAACGCCGACTTCGGCAAGGGCGCGCTCGCCGGCGGCGCACTCGGCCTGCTGCTCGGCCACCGCAAGCTGCGCAAGAGCGCGGGCAAGATCGCGTTGTACGGCGGCGTCGCCGCGGTCGGCGTGCTGGCCTACAAGGCCTATGGCGAATACAAGCGGCAGCAGGATGCCGGCGCCGTGGAGCCGCAGACCGTCGACCGCCTGCCGCCGCCGCAGGCCGAGCAACACAGCCAGGCCATCCTGCAGGCGCTGGTCGCCGCATCCAAGGCCGACGGCCATATCGATGCGCGCGAACGCGAGGCCATCGAAGGCGAATTCACCCGCATCGACGGCGACCCGGAACTGCGCCGCTGGCTGCACGACGAACTGGAAAAACCGCTGGACCCGGCCGAAGTGGCGCGTGCCGCGACCACCCCGGAGATCGCCGCGGAGATGTACCTGGCCAGCCTGCTCGCCGCCGATGAACAGAGCTATATGGAACGCGCCTATCTCGACGAACTGGCGCGCCAGCTCAAGATCGACGACGCGCTCAAGAGCCGGCTCGAACAGCAGTTGCGCGACGCACAAACCTAAGCACCCAAGCGCTCCCGGCCGCCGCCCGGAGCGGAACTCGGTCACAAGCGGACGCGGCGACGACGCGTCCGCACCGCCGGCGCTGCCGCCGGTCGGCGCGGCGCCCTCATCGCCGATGGCAACCGTTAGGATCGCTGCGCCGCCCTACTGCGCGGCGCTTCCCTATCGACCGGACCGTCGCCGATGCGTTTGCTGATTCCCGCCTTGTTAGCGCTGACCTTCGTCGGCTGCTCCTGCCAACGCCAGGCCGAGACCGATGCGCCCGTTGCCGATGCGGCGACGGCGCCGGTCGCCGACGATGCCGCCGCGCGCGCCCGCGCCGATGCCGCCAAACGCGCCGACGCACTGAGCCAGCAGCGCCTGGATGCAATGAACGAAGCGGTCAACAAGCTGCATCTGTACCTGCAGCAACTCAGCAGCGGCAAACGCGAAGCGGCCGACAAGCATTGGGCCTATCAACGCATGCCGCGCGGCAACGAAGAAGCCGACCTGCGTTCGATCAAGCAATTCACCTCGATGCGGATCGAGAACGACACGCCGAAACCACTCGACCAGGAAGCGGTACCGGAATCGCTGGAGATCCCGGTCGAACTGCGGGTCGACGTCGCCGACGGCGAGTCGCGGCGCTACACCGGCTGGTATCGCATGCGGCGCAGCCCGGTCGACCGCAGCTGGGAACTGACCGCCACGTCGCTGTCGGTGAAGCTGCAGTAAGCCGCGCGCGCCACGCTGGCGCACTCAACGCCCACCCCGGTCAGCGCGCGTCCAGCGAGCTGAGCCTGCGCTGTGCCCGACTTCCGGCATCTCGCCGCAATCGAGGAGGGGCTTATACACTGGGCCATCGACGCGCCCTCGAACGAGCGGCGCGCGGTCTATGCCTCTACGGACCCCGTCATGCGCCCGAATCGTTTCCTCGCCGTCCCGGCCCTCGCACTCGCGATGTCCGCCCTGCTCGCCGCCTGCGACGGCAAGGACCGCCCCGCGGACGGCACCGCCGCCGGCGCCGATCCCCAGGCGCTGCCGGCGCCTGCCGGCGCAGGCGCGGCCGGCGTCACCGGCATGCCCTCGGCGCCCGGGCCCGGCCAGGTCGGCGCGCCGGTCGAAGGCAGCACGGCCGGCCCCTTGTTCGACGAGAACGGCGATCCGATTCCCGGCAGCGACGCCGGCACGCCCGCGGCCGGCATCGACGGCACTTTGCCGCCGCCCGAGTCCGGCACCGAGACCGACACCCCGCCGCTCGCCGCCGAACCCACCCCGGAAGACGCCGTCGCCGTCGTGCGCGATTACTACGCCGCGATCAATGGCGGCAATTTCGCCCGCGCTCACGCACTGTGGTCGGACGGCGGCAACGCCAGCGGACAGAACGCCCAGCAGTTCGCCAACGGTTTCGCCGAGACCACCGGCGTGTCGGTGGAAGTGCTGGCACCGGGCCGGGTCGATGCCGGCGCCGGCCAGCGCTATGTCGAAGTGCCGATCGCGATCACCGCCACTCAACGCGACGGCAGCCAGCGCAAATACGTGGGCGCCTACACCCTGCGCCGCAGCGTCGTCGACGGCGCCAGCGACGAACAACGCGCATGGCGGATCGGCAGCGCCGACATCCGCGAGGTCAGGCAATGAACCCGCGCGCGGTGGCGAGCCGGACCTTCGTCGCGATCGCCACCGTCGCCTTGCTCGGCGCTTGCGAACGCACGCCGCCCGCGCCTGCCGCCGAGCCGGTCGCGCAGGTGTCGCGGCCGGCAGCAACGCCACAAACGAACACGCCCGCGACCGAAAAAGGCCAGGACACAGCGCCGCCGGCCAAGCTCGACCACGTCCTGCCCGGCGCCCTCGCCCCCGACACCGGGCCGGCCCAGTTGCGCGCCTTGTTCGGCGCGGACCAGGTGGAGATCTCCGATCATCTGCCGGGCGCGGAAGGCGAGGAGTTCCGCGGGGTGATCCTCTACCCCAAGAGTTCGGCGCTGCGCGCCTATCTGTATTTCCAGGACTCGCAACAACTGCGCGGCCTGTCCAACGTGGTGGTGCGCGAGCCCGACTCGCGTTGGCGCCTCGACAACGGCGTGCGCATGGGCATGCGCTTGGCCGAGCTGGTCCGCCTCAACGGCAAGCCGATCCGGTTCAGCGGCCTGGACTGGGACTACGGCGGCGCGATTACCGACTGGAACGGCGGCCGTCTCGCCGCCAAGGACGGCGGCCCGGTGATCCGGCATGCGCGTCTGGACCGCAATGCGCAAGCGTCCACCGCGGAGGATGCCTACCCCTCCGGCGACAACGAATTCTCCAGCGACGACAAACGCTATCCGCAACAGGGCGAACTGCTGTCGGTCGGCGAACTGCGGGTGTCGTTCCCGGGCGAGGACGATCTTTGAATCGCGCTTCGCAGTGCGGCAAGAACACCGGCGTCCCGCGCATCGTCCTCGACAGCAACGTCTGCCTGGACATGTTCGCCTTCAAGGACCCGCTGACTGCCTCATTGCTCGCGGCGTTGCGCACGGGCCGCATCGAGGCCGTCACCGATACGGCCTGCCGCGAAGAATGGCAGCGCGTGCTGACCTATCCCAAGCTCGCCCTCGACGACAGTGCACGCGCCGATTGCCTGCGCGACTACGACGAGTTGCTGCGTCTGCACCGACACGACGGCGTTCCGGCGCGCTCCCTGCCCCGCTGCGCCGATCCCGACGACCAGAAGTTCCTCGAACTCGCCCTGGCCGCCGACGCGCGCTGGCTGCTCAGCCGCGATCACGCCCTGCTGGTGCTCGGCCGCCGCACCGCGCGCGACGGCCTGTTCGAAGTGTTGACGCCGCGCGCCTGGGCCGCGCTGCAGACCCTGCGCGAGACCGCGCCCGGGGCCTGAACGGCGCTGCGGATCGTGCGCGGAGGCCGTGCGATACTCGGCCCATGCAAGGCGTCCCTGCCCAGTTCGTCCACGCCCACGATGCCGCCGAATTCCGGCAGCCTTCGCATCGCGCCGGCGTCGAGCTGTACCGCGCGCACATCGTCCGCCACGCCTTCGAGCCGCACACCCACGAGGCCTTCGGTCTGGGCGCGATCGAATCGGGCGTCGAACGTTTCCGTTATCGCGGCAGCGACCACCTCGCCCCGCCGGATTCGTTGGTGCTGATGAATCCCGACGTGCTGCACACCGGCCGCGCCGAGACCGAAGGCGGCTGGCGTTATCGCATGGTCTATGTCGACCCCGACGTGGTCGAAGACATCACCGGCGAGGCCGGCTGGTGGTTCGAGGACGCCGTGCGCCACGACCCCGAACGCGCCCGCCGCATCACCGCGCGCCTGGATGCCTTGTGGAACGCACGCGAGCCGCTTGCGTTCGACAGCCAGTTGTACGCCCTGCTGATGGAGTTCCGCGATCACGCCCGCATGCCGCGGCATCTGCGCGAAGAAGCGGCTTCGCGCTTCGGCCCGGTCGTCGAGTACCTGCGCGCGCATCTGGCCGAACGCGTCACCCTGGAAGAACTGGCCGCGGTCGCCGGCCTCAGCCCCTTCCACTTCCTGCGCCGTTTTCGCGCCCAGTACCACGTCACCCCGCAGCAGATGCTGATGGCGCTGCGCCTGTACGAGGCCAAGCGCCTGCTCGCCGACGGCGCTGCGCTCGCAAGCATCGCCGCCGACACCGGGTTGACCGATCAGGCCCATCTGACCCGGGCGTTCTCGCGCCGCTACGGCATCACCCCGGCGCGTTACCAGAAACAAGTCCGCCGCTGAGCGCAGCCGCGCCGAAAGCAATCTGATACAAGACCGCGCCGCCGGGTTCGCCCAAGCTGATCGCATGTGGCTAGGAACCCTCTATGCGCTCGCGGCCGGCCTGATCTGGGGCCTGGTCTTCGTCGGCCCACTATTGCTGCCGGAATACCCGGCGGCGCTGCAGTCGGTCGGGCGCTACCTCGCCTTCGGCCTGATCGCCTTGCCGCTCGCCTGGCTCGACCGCGCCGCCTTGCGCCAGCTGACCCGCGCCGACTGGATCGAAGCGCTGAAGCTGTCGGCGATCGGCAACCTGCTCTATTACCTGTTCCTCGCCAGCGCCATCCAGCGCGCCGGCGGCCCCTTGCCGACCATGATCATCGGCACCTTGCCGGTGGTGATCGCGGTCTGCGCGAACCTGCGCAACGCCCGCCGCGACGGGCGCCTGCCCTGGCTGCGCCTGCTGCCTTCACTGGCGCTGATCGCGGCCGGCATCGCCTGCGTCAACCAAGTCGAACTGCAGGCCTTGCGCGCGGATGCCGACGCCGACGTGCGCCGCTACGCCATCGGCGCCGTGCTCGCCATCGGCGCGGTCGCGTGCTGGACCTGGTACCCGCTGCGCAATGCCGACTGGCTGCGCGACCACCCCGGCCGCAGCCCGCGCACCTGGGCGACCGCGCAAGGCTTGGCGGTCCTGCCGCTGGCCTTGCTCGGCTACATAGCGCTGTGGACCTTCATGAGCGCGACCGGCCACGATTTCCCCATGCCATTCGGCCCGCGCCCGGGCTTCTTCATCGGCCTGATGGTGGCGATCGGCCTGTTCGCCTCCTGGGTCGGCACCCTGTGCTGGAACGAAGCCAGCCAGCGTCTGCCGACCGCCCTGGCCGGCCAGTTGATCGTATTCGAGACAATCGCCGCCCTGAGTTACGCCTTCATCCTGCGCGGCCGGATGCCGGAACCCTTGACCTTGATCGGCATCGCCTTGCTGATCGCGGGGGTGATCTGGGCATTGCGGGTGAAGCCGGTGCCTTTGGCGAATGCGGAGAGTTGTTCGGCGCATTGAGGGAAATGGTCCCGGCGCATCTGCCGTTGCCGTTGCCGTTGCCGTTGCCGTTGCCGTTGCCGAGATTTTGATCTGCTTTGCTGCTTTGCCGGTCAGGTGGAGACCCGGAGGGCGCCGCACAGGACGTGCGGCGTTTTCCGATAAGACAGGGACGTCTTATCGGAAAATCCCGGCGCGGGCATCGCACTCGTGGCCTGTGCCCTTGCAAGGAGAGCCCTTTTCTTTGGTTACATTTCTTTTGGGCTTAGCAAAAGAAAGTAACCCGACCGCGTAGCGGACGGAAGCTCTGCTCTTTCTTGAAGGGTTGTGCCGGAGGCCGGCAGAGCGTGGTCGCAACTTACGTCGCTCCTACAGGGGTACTTCGCACTTGCCTGTGGCTTTAATGGAAGCAAGACCAAACGATAAAAGCTTCCGCCACTAAAGCGGCGGGTAACTTTCTTTTGTCTAAAGCAACAAAAGAAAGTAACCAAAGAAAAATGCTTTTGCTTTGAATCACAGGCCCGCACGAGCGATGCTTCCGCAGGGATTTTTCATACGGGACATCCCTGTCCCGATGAAAAACGGCGCGCATCCTTGCGCGCCGCCCTCCGGGTCTTCTGTTGCCTTCGCTAGTGCAAAGCGACGCACAGCAACGGCAAAAGCCACAGCAAAGGCAGGGGCAACAACGGCAACACGGCTACCTATCGTTCGCCCCCGTAACCGACGTCGGCCATCGAACCGACGCGGTCGCGGCTCGCACTGCTCCTACCCTCAAACCAAGAGCACCCCACTGCGGCGTTATGCCGCATCCACCCCGACAACCGCCTGACTACGCTTGCCGGCTCCCACCCCGGACCCCGCCATGCGCGCCGTCACATTTCGCCCCTCCCTGCTCGCGCTGGCCACGATTCTCACCTTCGCTCTCCACTCGCATCGCGCATACGCACAGTCGACGGAAACACCTGCCATCGGAGGTTCGGCCTCGGCCGATCATCGGTCGTCGGCCAAGACCCTCGACTCGGTGCGGGTGTTCGGCCTGAGGGGGCAGCCGCTTGCCGTCGACGACATCGAGCGGGCGCGCGAGCGTCTCGACGAGCGCGCCGGTGCGACCGGGCTGGTCGACGGCGAGTCTTATCGCGGCGGCCGTGTCAGCACCCTGACCGATGCGCTGGGTTACGCCGCCGGTGTGTTCGTGCAACCGCGTTTCGGCGCCGAAGAAGCGCGGTTGTCGATCCGCGGCTCGGGCCTGCAACGCACCTTCCACGGCCGCGGTTTGGAGCTGTTGCAGGACGGCAGCCCGCTCAACCTCGCCGATGGCGGTTTCGACTTCCAGGCGGTCGAGCCCTTGTCGTCGCACTATATCGAGGTCTATCGCGGCGCCAATGCACTCGAGTTCGGTGCCGCCACGCTCGGCGGCGCGATCAACTTCGTTTCGCCGACTGGGTACGACGCCGCCCCCATCAGCCTGCGCGTCGAAGCCGGCGACTTCGGCTATCGTCGCGGCCAGGTCGCACTCGCCGGTGTGTCCGGCCGTGGCGACGGCTATCTGAGCCTGAGCGGTCTGCGTCAGGACGGCTTCCGCGATCATGCCGAGCAGGAAAACTATCGCGTGTTCGGCAACGCCGGTTTCCGCTTCAGCGACACCCTCGACGGCCGCGTTTACCTCACCCACGTCGACACGCGCTCGGCCTTGCCGGGCAATCTGAGCCTGGCCGAATCGCGACGCGACCCCACCCTCGCCGCGCCGGGCAATCTCGCCTTGAACCAGCGCCGCGATTACCGCCTCGACCGCATCGCCGCCAAACTCGCCTGGGCCGCGTCCGACACCGGCACGCTGACGCTTTCGCTCTACTACGCCGACAAATCGCTCGACCACCCGATCTTCCAGGTGCTGCGCCAGGAAAGCCGCGACACCGGTATCGACCTACGTTGGCGCGGCGAGTCGCAATGGTTCGGCCGCCGCAACGTGCTGATCGCCGGCGCCGCCTTCGCCCAAGGCGACATCGAGGACGATCGTTTCCTCAACATCGCCGGCCAGGCCGGCGCGCGCAGCAATCGCTTCGGTCAGCGCGCGCGCAACGGCAAGCTCTATGCCGAGAACCAGACTTGGCTCGCGCCGAGCTGGGTGCTGGCCGTCGGCGCTCAGGCGCTGCGTTCGCAGCGCCGCTCGCAGGACCGTTTCATCACCGGCGGCCGCGACGAGAGTTTCTCCCGCGACTATTCCGGTATCAGCCCCAAGCTCGGCCTGCGCTATCTGCTCGATGCGCATGCCCAGCTTTACGCCAACATAAGCCGCAGCCTGGAGCCGCCGAGTTTCGGCGAGCTCAGCGGCGGCCCTGGGGTGACCCAGGTCGACCGCCAACGCGCGACCGGCGGCGAAATCGGCCTGCGCCTGGATCGCGACAGGCTGTCGCTCGATGTCGCCTTGTACCGCGCCCGCATCGACGGCGAGCTGCTCTCGCTCAGCGACGGCAGCGGCAATCCGCTCGGCACCGTCAACGCCGACCGCACCATTCACCAGGGCATCGAACTCGGACTGGGTTGGCACCCGGCCGAGCACTGGACCTTGTCGGCGAACTATCTCTACAACGACTTCCGCTTCGACCGAGACCGTATCTACGGCGATAACCACCTCGCCGGGATACCTCCGCAGCAGCTGCGCGCCGAACTGCGCTGGTCGCCGGGCGAGTACTTCTATCTCGCCCCGAACCTCGAGTGGACGCCGCAGGGCTACTACATCGACCACGCCAACAGCTTCAAGGCGCCGGGCTACTCCATCGCCGGGCTGCGCATCGGCGGCAAGTTCACCAAGGACTGGTCGTGGTTCGCCGACGCCCGCAACCTCGGCGACCGCAAATGGATCGCCAGCAGCAACGTGATCGCCGATGCGCGCGGCCAGGACGGCCGCAACTTCCTGCCCGGCGACGGCCGCTCGGTCTACCTGGGCCTGGAATGGCGATCGAACTAGCGCAACGAATCTGCTGGCATTACCTTGTCGCGAACGAACCACGCGCGACCAGGATCATGCTGGCGCGGCCAGCAGACAACGAGCGCCATGGAACAGAAGATCCCCTACCGCAATCTCTCCCCACACGGTTGGTGGATCGCGACCTAAGTCGAGCGGGCCGCATGGGACCATGACCCCTCTCCGGCCGGGAACACGCGTTGCCTGGCTTGGGAAAACACTGTCCTGATCCAGGCGCCCGATCGCGAAATGGCCTACGACAAAGCAGTCGCCCTGGGGCGCGCCGGTTGTACCGAGTTCAGCGACCCCGACACCGGACAGACCGGGCGCTGGGTATTCGAGGGACTCCTCAGCCTCCTGCCCGTATACGAACAACTAGGCGATGGCGCCGAGCTTCTTTGGGTCGAGCACCGCAATAGAACGGTCGCCAAGGTGCGCTCATGGATCAAACAGAAACATGAGCTAGAAGCCTTCGACGACCGTCCCTCGGACAAAGACGAACGACCTGCTTAATCAGATCTCGAACCGATACGACAGCTTGACCAGCAACTGCTCGCTGTCGCGCAAGTCGAAGGCATCGCGGAATTCGCGGCCGACGCCGCGGTCCATGCGCCCTTCCTCGAACATCTCGCCGCCGCGCACGTAGGCGATGTAGAGATAGGACAGCGGCGCCAGTTCGTAGCGGTAACGGATCTGGAAGCCCAGGTTGCGCACGCGGAAATCCGGGATCGCTTCGTCGACCGCGAGCGCGCGGCCGCCGGCATCGACGCGATAGGCCTGCTTCAGGCGTGCATCCAAGCCGATGGTTTCCAGGCGCACGCGCAGTTCCTGCTTGTCGTCGATGAACCACTGCAGGCCCGCGTCCAGCACCAGGGTATCGGCACGGAACGCGCCGAGGCGGTTGCCGCCGCGCCACAACAGCCAGTCGGGCGCGTGGCTGTACTCGATGCCGGCGAACAGGATCAGGCGGTCGTTGAACTGATAGTTCGGCTCCAAGTACAGGCTGGTTTCGCCCTCGTCGATGCCGCCCAGGCCGTCGGCGCTGTAGCCGGCCTCGATGGCCAGCGACCATGGGCTGTCGCCCTGCCGCGGCATCAGGCGCTCGTAGTTGACGAACAAACGCGACGGCACCCGCAACACACCATTGCCGCGGGTGATCAGGTCGTCGTGGCCGGCCGTCCACAGCGCGACCTCGGCGAACTCGTTGCCGCCATTTCGCAGCTCGCCGCGCCGGGTGATCGCGAACGCGTCGGCGATGTGCACGCCGTCGTCGCTGTAGCGGCGCGAAGCGGCGTAGTGCCAGTCGTGCGATGCATAGGACGAATCGGCCGGCAGGTCGGTAACGCGGCGGCCCAGGTCGTAACGCAGGTAGTTGAAGTTGTTGCGTTCCAGATAGCCGAAGTCGTTGAGCTGCAGATCCTTGCCCAAATGCAGGCCGTACAGCTGTTGGCGCCAGCCGCCGCCCATGTCGTAATCGACCCGGATCTGGCCACCGCTGTCGCGCAGGGCACGACCGCCTTGCTCGACGTCGGAAGCCACCAGCGTGCCGCGGATCGCCCACTGCGGGTTCGGCGTCCAGCGCTGGTCGAACTCGTAAACGTCGGCCTGGCGGTCCAGGAACGGGCGGTCCACGCGCGTGATCATCGCGCCGAGACCGACTGCGGCGAAGTCGCGGGTCGCGCGCACGGCGTAGAAGTCGCGGCCGACCTCGTCGCCTTCGTTGGCCGCGAACAGGCCGTAATTGAAACCGCCGGCGCTGCCGTTGAGCTTGAGCGCGGCGGTGACGTCGCCCGAGCCGAGGCCGTCATCGGTCTTGCCGCCGACGCGGCGGGTGTAGATCAAACGGCTGTTGCTGTTGTAGGAACCGAAGGGCAACTCGAAGAAACCCTGGTTCTCGGTGAAGAACGGGCGTTTGTCGCTGAAGAAGGATTCGGTGGCGCTGAAGTTGACGGTCAGCTCGTCGCTCTCGACCTGGCCGAAGTCGGGGTTGATCGTCGCGCTGAGCTGGAACTTGCCGCTGGGCTTCCAGAACAGGTCGGCGCCGGCGTCGAAGTCGCTGTCGTGGCCGACCGCGTCGCCCACCCCGACCACGTACGGTGTGATCGCCAGCAGCGACTGGCTGTAGGCCGGCACTTCGATGCGGTTGAACGCGGACAGGAAGCGCGCTTCGGTGTAGTGCACCGCCGGCCACGAGGTGCGCTCTCCGGTCGAGGCGATCACCCGGTCGAGTTCGATGCCGAGCGTGCGGGTGTCGCCAGCGACATCGCGCATCGGCGCGATATGCCAGGGGATCAGCATCTCCGCCGACCAGCCGCCCTCGTCTTCGGCGGTGGCGTGGCGCCAGTCGCCGTCCCAGTCGTCGTTGAACTGGTTTTCGCTGGTGATGGTGGTGTCGACGATGCTGTTGGCCAGGGTCACGGTGAAGTTGTAGCCGGCACGGCCGTCGCCGTCGAAGTCCACGTAGAGGTTGACCCGGTCGACGGTGGCGTTGCCGTCGCGCTGGGTGTGCTGGCGCAGGCGCGGCACGCCGGCCGGCTGGTGATTGCGAAAGGCCACGGCGAGCCCGTCCGGGGTCGCCAGCAGCCAGGCCTCGGTCGGCTGCGAGGCGGCCGCGCGCGACAGCGGCTGGGTCAGGCGGAAGTCGTCGATGCGCTGGGCGCCGCGCCATTCCTCCGGGTCGATACGGCCGTCGATCTCCAACCCGTAGGCGCAGGGAGAGGCGATCGCGGCCGAGGCCGCGAGCAGGGAGGTGAACAGATTCGTGCGCATACAGCAGCCCCGGTGATGCGGATTGACCGCATCGCGAGCGCCTGCCCCGGCCCTCGTCGATGACGGATCGCGGCGAACGGCGTCGCGATGCCGCGCAGACTAGCGGTGCGGCGGCTTTTCACCGCATGGCGTAAGTCATGGCAACCCTTGGCCGCCGGCGCGCATCCTTGAGTTCGGTGGCCGGCTCGCCAGGGCTGAATGCGCGCCCGGTCGCGCCCCGACGCGCCCCGCTCAGGGCGCGGTGGCGTCGTGGGTGACGAAAGCCGATTCGCCGGCCGGCAGTTGCATCCAGTCCGGATGGGCCAGGGCCCGGGCGATGTCGGACTGGCCCGACAGCCAGTGCTCGCGCATGGCCACGCGGCCGAACTGGTAGTCCTTGAAGTGGCCGATACGGGCGCGGTCGCGGTAGATCAGGTGGATCACGCTGTAGCGGCGGTCGCAGGCCAGCTCGGCGGCGTGCTGGGCCCAGGGGTTGGTCGCGCGCACGTCCTCGGGAATCTCCTCGAGCAGTTCGCGCAGCAGACGCCGGTAATGCTGGAACACCCGCTGGGTGTCGGTGATCAGGCGCGTGCGGCTGGAGTATTGGATTTCCTTCTGCCGCTCGGCGACGTCGAGCAGGGTCTGCGGCAGGTCGCCGCGCGCGTTCCACAGGTCGACCTGGAACACCAGGGTGTCGCTGCGCGGCGACGAGGTCAGCACGTGCGACAGCGGGGTGTTCGAGACCAGGCCGCCGTCCCAGTAATACTCACCGTCGATCTCGATGGCCGGGAACGCCGGCGGCAAGGCGCCCGAGGCCAGGATGTGGCGCGCGTCCAGACGCATCCGGGTGTTGTCGAAATACTCCAGGTTGCCGGTGCGCACGTTGACCGCGCCGACCGAGACCCGGATGCCGCCGTCGTTGAGCCGGTCGAAATCGACCATGCGTTCGAGCGTGGCGATCATCGGCGAGGTGTCGTACCAGCTCGCCGCGGCCGGCCCCGGCGCGGTGAACGGGTCCTGCCCGAACCAGGCGCGCGGGCGGTAGAAGCCGTGTTGGCCCTCGACGATGGCGCGCCAGGCTTCCCAGGTGTCGAGCCAGGCGCGGGTGTCGGCATCGAGATCGGTGAACCGCGCTTCCTGGCCGAAGGTGGTCGAGGGCAACAGGGTCGGTTGCGAGATCGTCGCCCAGAACTCGCGCAGCGCGTCCATGCGTTTGTCCGGCGGGTTGCCGGCGATGATCGCGGTGTTGAAGGCGCCGATCGAAATGCCGGCGATCCAGTTCGGCGCGATGCCGGCTTCGTACAAGCCTTGATAGACGCCGGCCTGATAGGCGCCGAGCGCGCCGCCGCCCTGCAATACCAGGGCGATGTTCTCCGGCAACACCGAGGTTTCGGCGCGGATGCGTTCGCCCGCGGCCTTGGCCGCGCGCGAGGCGGCTTGCTTGCTGGCCGCGCGCTTGGGCGGAGTCGCCGGCTTCGGCACGCGCTTGGCCGGCGCGCGTGCGACGGGTGAGCGTGCGGCGGCGCTGCTGCGCCTGGAGGGTTGCTTGGGCGGCTCCTTGCGGGCCGGGGTCTTCGTCGGTGGATCTTTCTTGGCCGGCGTCGCCGGCTTGGGATCGCGCTTGGCCGGCGTCCGCGGTGCGGGTTCGCGCTGCGGCGGTTCCGCGGCCGCGCGTGCAGCGCGGGAAACGGTGCGGGCGGTGGAGCGCTTGCTGCTGGGCATTGCGGTTGCCTCTTCGGAAACTTTCGCGGCGGTCAGGCGCCCATGGTGCTTCGCTTGCGCCGTTATCGCCGTGAAGACCGATTGCACGGCGAAGCAGCAAGGGGCAAGGGCAGCCCTCCTGCCCCCTCCTCAAAGGGAGGAAGCCGCAGAAGCTTCAGCGTCTTGTAACGATGAAGCCCATCCACGCTGCTTTCGCAGACGCCCGTTACTGCATATACCAACCATGGCTGACCACGAAGCTCTGCCCGGTCAGCGCCGCGCTCGGGAATTCGGCGAGGAAACGCACGGTCTGGGCGACGTCCTCGACCGTGGTGAACACGCCGTCGACGGTGTTGCCGAGCATGACTTTCTTGATCACCTCGTCCTCGCTGATGCCGAGCTCCTTGGCTTGCTCGGGGATCTGCTTGTCGACCAGCGGGGTGCGCACGAAGCCCGGGCAGACCACATGGCTGCGCACGCCGTGTTTGGCGCCTTCCTTCGCCAGCACCCGCGACAGGCCCAGCAGGCCGTGCTTGGCGGTGACGTAGGCCGACTTCAGCGGCGAGGCCTCGTGCGAATGCACCGAGCCCATGTAGATCACGGTGCCGCCTTTGTTGTCCTTGTACATATGCGGCAGCGCCGCCTTGGTGGTCAGGAAAGCGCCGTCGAGGTGGATCGCGAGCATCTTCTTCCAGTCGGCGAAGGCGTAGTTCTCGATCGGATTGACGATCTGGATGCCGGCGTTCGACACCAGGATGTCGATGCCGCCGAGTTCGGCGACCACGCGTTCGATGCCGGCGTTGACCGCGACCTCGTCGGTGACGTCCATGGCCACGCCGATCGCGCGGCCGCCGTTGCCGGCGATCTCGTCGGCGACGGCCTGGGCCCCGGCCTGGTTGAGATCGGCGATCGCGATCGCGGCGCCGGCGCGGGCCAGCTCGTGGGCGATTTCCTTGCCGATGCCGCTGGCGGCCCCGGTGACGACGGCGACCTTGCCTTGGATCGAACTCATGGCGACTCCTGGATACGGTGCGAAGGGAAAAGGGCGTTGCGCCGCGCGATGCGCGAACCGGCGACCATTGTCGCCGCCGCAGGTTATCGCGGCGTGGCGGCCGGCGCACCGCAGTGTCCCGTCGCGGCGATAAAGCGGCTATCGGACCTTCGTACCCGCCTGGGGGCTTTGCAGGATCGGGCGGGATGGCACGAAGATATCGGCCGAGCGTTGCTCAGGACGACGGGGGGCTGCGTGGGAGTCCGGCCTAGGGACCGCACCCAGGATTGCAGGGCGGTCGCGTCGCGCGCCGATGCCGCGCGGTCGCGGCTTGCGCCGCTCCTACCCCGAAGCAGCGCTGCCGTTGCCGTTGCCGTTGCTTAAAGAGCTTGGCGCCGATTCGACCTCGCGAGAACAAGGGAGACCCGGAGGGCGGCCCGCATGGATGCGGGCCGTTTTTCATCGGGACAGGGATGTCCCGTATGAAAAAGCCCCGCGGATGCACCGCTCGCGCGGGCCCTTGATTCACAGAAAAGCATTTTTCTTTGGTTACCTTTCTTTTGTTGCTTATGACAAAAGAAAGTAACCCGCCGCTTTAGTGGCGGAAGCTCTTGGCGTTTGATCTAGTTTCTTTAGAAGCCTGAGCAAGAGCAAAGCTTCCGTCCGCTGACGCGGCCGGGTTACTTTCTTTTGCTAAGCCCAAAAGAAAGGTAACCAAAGAAAAGGGCTCTCCTTGCAAGGGCACAGGCCACGAGTGCGGTGCTGTCGCCGGGATTTTCCGATAAGACGTCCCTGTCTTATCGGAAAACGCCGCACGTCCTGTGCGGCGCCCTCCGGGTCTACGGCTGTTCTCGCAAAGTCGAAACTGCGCCAAGCTCTTTACGGCAACAGCAACGGCAATGACGACTACGCCGGGCTTCGCGGTCGGCGTCGGTCGCGGCTTGTAAGCGCACGAATCTCTGTGGGACGCCGCTCCTACCCCGCGCCAGCACGCCGCTTCGATGAATGGCATCGGCGTTGTGGCTTCTGCGCGTCCCGCGGTCGCGGCTTATGACCGAAGGAAGTCCAGTAGGACGCCGCTCCTACAGGGGCGAGATGCCGCCTTCGGACTGCACGACGGGCACCCGAGGACCGCCTCGACGCCCGCGGTGCACGCCATCGGCCCGGAGCTGCGCCGGGCCGGAAACGCCTCAATCCTTCTTCTTGCCCTTCTTCTTGTCTTTCTTTTTCTTCTTGTCTTTCTTCTTGTCCTTGTCCTTCTTCGCCTTCTTGTCCTTCTTCGGCTGCAGCATGGTCCCGGTGCAGTTCGCCGAGCCGCAGCGGCACTCCCAGATCTTCTTGAGTTCCTTGGTGTGCTTCTCGGCCAGGGTGATGCCGTAGTTGTAGGACAGCTCCTCGCCCGCGGCGATGTCGCGGACCGCCTCGATGAAGACGCGGTCGCGGCGGCGGTCGTCGCCATCGTCCTCTTCCAGCACCGCCTCGCAGTTCGGCGAGCAGCTGTGGTTGATCCAGCGCGCGGTATTGCCTTCGTGGTTGGCGTCGATCACGTACTCGTCGTTGAGCGTGAACAGGAAGGTATGGCCGGAGTCGGCGTCGCCGGTCTCGCCCGCATCGACCTCTTCGTGGGTGCGGCGGCTGCCCTTGTATTCGACGACCCGCTCGCCCTTGGCGATCGGGGCAATGGCGAACACACCATTGCCGTGAATGGCGGAACGACGGGCGGCGATCTTGCGCGGCATAGCGAATCCCAAAATGACGAACCGGCATTCTGACGTGCTTGAACGGCCTTCGCTATCCAGGCCTCCCCGCACGGCCGACGGCCTGTATGCATCGGGCCTAATCCCGGCCGGGCCCGGGCCGGACCTCGGGCCAGACCGCTCGCCACGGCCAAGGCCGGAACCGCCTCCCGCGATACGCCTGAATCGCGCAAAACCCCCCGGCTTGGCCGCGCCCGGAGAAAAACGTACAATTTCGGTACGAATTACCCCCGAGCGGCCCGCCGATGCTCCGCGTCACCAAACTCACCGACTACGCCACGGTCGTCCTGACCGTCCTGGCGGCCCAGTCCGACCGCGTCCTGAGCGCGTCGGAGCTGGCCGAGCGGGCGGGTCTGGAGGCGCCGACGGTCAGCAAGCTGCTCAAGCCGCTGGCCCAGGCCGGCCTGGTCGAGGGGTTCCGCGGCGCCAACGGCGGCTATCGCCTGGCCCGCCCCGCCGACGAAATCGGCCTGATCGAGATCGTCGAGGCAATGGAAGGCCCGCTCGGCATGACCGAGTGCAGCGTCCACGAAGGCAATTGCGGCCTCGAACACCAGTGCGGCGTGCGCGCCAACTGGCGCCGCATCAACGACGTGGTCATCGAAGCCCTGAGCAACGTCACCCTTGCCCAGATGCTCGCCCCCACTCCTTCCTTTTCATCCGAACCAGCCGGCCGGCGCATCGATCTGCGCCTGGCCGGCGCTTAGACAGTAGGCAGCCGCCATGGCCACCGACATCATCAAGACGCCCGCTCCCTCGGGCGACACCGCTAATCGTCCGCTTCAGAACGAGGCGATCCACGAGCAGCTCGGGCGTCGCTACGAGGCCGGTTTCATCACCGACATCGAATCCGACAGCCTGCCTCCGGGCCTCGACGAGGACACCATCCGTGCCCTCTCGGCCAAGAAGGAAGAGCCCGAATGGATGACGCAGTGGCGGCTGGAGGCTTATCGCCACTGGCTGACCATGCCGATGCCGCATTGGGCCAAGCTCAACATCGCCGCGATCGACTTCCAGGCGCTCAGCTACTACAGCGCGCCGAAAGCCAAGTACAAGTCGCTCGACGAAGTGCCCGAAGAGCTCATCGCCACCTACGACAAGCTGGGCGTGCCGCTGCACGAGCGCGCGCGGCTGGCCGGCGTGGCGGTCGACGCGGTGTTCGACTCGGTCTCGGTCGGCACCACCTTCCGCAAGGAACTGGCCGAGAAGGGCGTGATCTTCTGCTCGATGTCGGAAGCGATCCGCGAGCAGCCCGAGCTGGTGAAGAAGTACCTCGGCAGCGTGGTGCCGACCGGCGACAACTTCTTCGCCGCGCTCAATTCGGCGGTGTTCTCCGACGGCAGCTTCGTCTTCATCCCCAAGGGCGTGCGTTGCCCGATGGAGCTGAGCACCTATTTCCGCATCAACGCCGGCCACACCGGCCAGTTCGAGCGCACCCTGATCATCTGCGAGGACAAGGCCTACGTCTCGTACCTCGAAGGCTGCACCGCGCCGATGCGCGACGAGAACCAGCTGCATGCGGCGGTGGTCGAACTGGTCGCGCTGGAAGACGCCGAGATCAAGTACTCGACCGTGCAGAACTGGTACCCCGGCGATGAGAACGGCGTCGGCGGCATCTACAACTTCGTGACCAAGCGCGGCGAATGCCGCGGCGCGCGCAGCAAGATCAGCTGGACCCAGGTCGAGACCGGTTCGGCGATCACCTGGAAGTACCCCAGCTGCGTGCTGCTCGGCGACGATTCCAGCGGCGAGTTCTATTCAGTCGCGCTGACCCATCACCGCCAGCAGGCCGACACCGGCACCAAGATGATCCACATCGGCAAGCGCACCAAGTCGAAGATCATCAGCAAGGGCATCAGCGCCGGCCGCGGCCAGAACACCTACCGCGGCCTGGTCAAGATCGAGAAGAACGCCGCCGGCGCGCGCAACCACACCCAGTGCGACAGCCTGTTGATCGGCAAGAAGTGCGGCGCGCATACCTTCCCCTACATCGAGGTCAAGCACCCCGATGCGACCGTCGAGCACGAAGCGACCACCTCCAAGATCAGCGACGATCAGCTGTTCTATTGCCGTTCGCGCGGCATCGGCGAGGAAGACGCGGTGTCGATGATCGTCGACGGCTTCTGCAAGTCGGTGTTCCGCGAGCTGCCGATGGAGTTCGCGGTCGAGGCCAAGAAACTGCTCGAAGTCTCGCTGGAAGGTTCGGTCGGATGAAGCCCGCCCCCTTGCTCCCGGCGCTGCTGGCCGCGGCGCTCGCCGCCTGCTCGGCTGCGCCGGCCCCGCCGACCGCAGCGTCGGCTCCGGCAGCGGCGGCAACGGCCGCCGCGGCTCCGACGCCCGCCACCGCGGTCGCGCCGGTCGAGGCGCCGCTGGCTCCGCCGGGCACGATCAAACACGCGCTCGCCGCCGGCGAGTACCTGTTGCCGTTCACCATCGCGCCCGAGAAAGCCGAGACCCACGACCCGCGCGTGCTGCAGTGGAGCGAACACCCCTGCGGCGCGACTCCGTATGCGCGGGTGCGCGCGCTGCCGCTCGACGACAAGCTGCTGATCGCCGACGAGGTGATCGAAATCGACGACGCCGGCCAGGAACTGCGCCGTTGGCGCAAGCCCTTCGAGGCCGACGTGGTCGCCATCGACGGCGAGCGCCTGCGCCTGCGCAGCCTCGACGGCAACGGCGTCGAACGACTGCTGTGGACCGACCCGGCCGGCACCCTGGCGCCGGCGCAAGTCGCCGCCGAGGCCGAACCGCGCCTGTTCGATTGCCCGACGCTGAAAGCCTTCGCCGGCTCCGATTTCGTGCAATGCCTGGAGTACGCCGATGCCGGCGGCACCAAACGCAAGCTCGCCTACGAAGGCGTCTGTACCTGAGCGCGGGCCCTCGCCGCCCGCCTTCCGACCCGATACCGGCGCCGCCGCGCCACTCAGTTTTCTGGACACCCCCATGCTGAAGATCGAAAACCTCCACGTCCAAGTCGCCGGCAAGGACATCCTCAAGGGCCTGTCGCTCGACCTGCAGCCGGGTCAGGTGCACGCGATCATGGGGCCGAACGGCGCCGGCAAATCGACGCTCGGCAATATCCTCGCCGGCCGCGAAGGCTATGAAGTGACCGAGGGCACGGTCGAATTCGAGGGGCGCAACCTGCTCGAACTGGAGCCGGAAGAACGCGCCGCCGCCGGCGTGTTCCTGGCCTTCCAGTACCCGGTCGAAATCGCCGGAGTCAACAACACCTACTTCCTGCGCGCCGCGCTCAACGCCCAGCGCAAGGCGCGCGGCGAGGCCGAGCTCGACTCGATGCAGTTCCTCAAGCTGGTGCGCGAGAAGCTCGCCGTGCTGCACCTGAAGGACGAGTTGCTGCACCGCGGCGTCAACGAAGGCTTCAGCGGCGGCGAGAAGAAGCGCAACGAAATCTTCCAGCTCGCCCTGCTCGAACCCAAGCTGGCGATCCTCGACGAGACCGACTCCGGCCTCGACATCGACGCGCTCAAGGCCGTCGCCGACGGCGTCAACGCACTGCGTTCGCCCGACCGCGCCTTCCTGGTCATCACCCACTACCAGCGCCTACTCGACTACATCAAGCCCGACGTCGTGCACGTGCTGGCCGACGGCCGCATCGTCGAGAGCGGCGGCCCGGAGCTCGCCCTGGAACTGGAAGCGCACGGCTACGAGTGGCTCAAGGACCGCGTCGCACCGGAGAGCGCCGCGTGACCCCGCCCCGCCGCGCCGCCATCGACTTGCATACGCAGGCCCGGACCCGGACACGTTCCGCCGCGCCTGCGCGAGGACAATGACATGAGTCTGCTACTCGAAGGATTCGCCGCTTCGTTCGAGCAATTGTCGGCACGCGAAGCCGCCGGGCTCGGCCCGACCCGCCGCGCCGCGCTCGACGCGGTGCTGCGCGACGGCCTGCCCGGCCCGCGCAACGAAGCCTGGAAGTACACGCCGCTGCGCGCGCTCGACCGGCGCGCGTTCGCCCCCGCCGATCTCGCCCCGGGCGGCTTCGACGCCTCGGCCATCGCCGGCATCCCGACTCCGCGGATCGTCTTCCACAACGGCCGCTACGACGCCGTGCACAGCAACCTCAGCGGCCTGCCGCAGGGCGTTTCGCTGCAGCCGCTGTCGCAGGTGCTGGCGATCGACGACGCCCGCGAGACCAATTTCCTCGCCCGCCGCTTCGACCGCAGCGACGAGATCTTCGCCCGCCTCAACGCGGCCCTGGCCGACGAAGGCGCGGTGCTGCGCGTCGACGCCGGCGTGCAGGTCGAAGGCGCGATCCATTTCGTCTTCGTCGGCAGCCCGGTCGCCGGCGACCGCGCCTGGCATTTGCGCCATTTGGTCGAGTTGCGCGAAGGCGCGTCCCTGACCCTGGTCGAGCACCAGCTCGCGGCCGACAGCCACACCCATCTGTCCAACAGCCTGACCCACGTGCACCTGGCGCCGAACGCATCGCTGTCGCATGCACGCGTGCAGGACGAGGCGACCGGCGCGACCGTAGTCGCACGCACCGACGCGGTGCTCGCGCGCGCCGCACAGTACCGCCGCATCGATCTCGAACTCGGCGCGGCCCTGTCGCGTCACGAACTCAACGCCGCGCTGCATGGCGAGGCCGCGCAGGTGCATGCGAACGGCGTGCTGCTCGCGACCGGCCGCCGCCATCTCGACACCCGCCTGGGCATCGACCACGTCGGCCGCGACAGCCAGTGCCAGCTGACCTGGCGCGGGCTCGGCGCCGGCCGTTCGCGTACCGCCTTCCACGGCGGCATCCTGATCCGCGAGGGCGCCGACGGCAGCAATGCCGCGCTGTCGAACAAGAACCTGCTGCTCAACGAAGGCGCCGAGATCGACACCCAGCCGGTGCTCGAGATCCACGCCGACGAAGTTCAGGCCGCCCACGGCGCCACCGTCGGCCAGCTCGACCCCCAGGCGATGTTCTATCTGCGTTCGCGCGGTTTGCCGGCCGAACAGGCGCGTTCATTGCTGACCGCGGCGTTCTGTCGCGAGACCTTGTCGGTGCTGGAGGACGAGAGCGCGCGTTCGATGCTCGAAGTGCGCTTGAACCTCGCCCTCGAACGCCTGCAAGTCGTTTGAAACGAAGAACGAGTGCGCAGGAGAGAGTAACGAGTTCCAGCACGCTCTTACTCGTTTCTCGCTCCTCTCCACTCGTTGCTGGCTCCACCGGACCTTACCGATGACCGTCGCCCAACTTCCCGCCGCCCCCGATTGGACCGCCGTCCGCGCCGACTTCCCGGTGCTGACCCGCGAGGTCCATGGCAAGCCGTTGATCTATTTCGACTCGGCCAACACCGGCCAGAAGCCGGCCGCGGTGATCGAAGCGGTCGACGATTTCTATCGCCACCACAACGCCAATGTCAGCCGCGCCGTGCACGCGCTCGGCAGCGAGGCGACCGAGGCTTACGAAGGCGCGCGCGCCAAGCTCGCGCGCTTCCTCAACGTGCGCGTCGACGAACTGGTGTTGTGCAGCGGCACGACCTTCGCGATCAACCTGGTCGCCTACTCCTGGGCGCTGCCGCGCTTGCGCCCCGGCGATGCGATCGTGCTCACGCGCATGGAGCACCACGCCAACATCGTGCCCTGGCAGCTGGTCGCCCAGCGCACCGGCGCGACCATCAAGGTCGCCGAGATCGACGAACGCGGCCAGCTCAACCTCAACCAGCTGTACGCGCTGCTGACCCCCGAGGTGAAGCTGCTCGCGCTGACCCACGTCTCCAACGTGCTGGGCACCGTCAACCCGGTGCGCGAGATCTGCCGCGAAGCGCGCAAGCGCGGCATCGCCACCCTCGTCGACGGCTCGCAGGCGGCGCCGCACCGGCCGCTCGACATCGCCGCGATCGGCTGCGATTTCTATGCGATCACCGGCCACAAGATGAGCGGCCCGACCGGCACCGGCGCGCTGTGGGCGCGCCGCGAACACCTCGATGCGATGCCGCCCTTCATCGGCGGCGGCGAGATGATCAAGGAAGTGCGTTTCGAGGGCACCGTGTTCGCCGACGGCCCACGCAAGTTCGAAGCCGGCACGCCGAACATCGCCGGCTTCGTCGGCCTGGGCGCGGCGGTCGATTACCTGTCGGCGCTCGGCATGGCGCACGTCGATGCCCGCGAGCAGGCCCTGCTGGCCTACGCCAACGAAGCCTTGTCGCAGGTGCCCGGCCTGCGCATCTTCGGCCAGGCGCAGGAGAAGGCCGCGGTGATCAGCTTCCTGGTCGAAGGCGCACACGCGCACGACCTGGCGACCCTGCTCGACCTGGAAGGCGTGGCGATCCGTTCCGGCCACCACTGCGCGCATCCGCTCATGCAACACTTCGGCGTGCCGGCGACCTGCCGCGCCTCGCTCGCGTTCTACAACACCCACGACGAGATCGACGCGTTCGTGGCCGCCCTGAACAAAGTCCGCAAACTGCTCGCATGACCCAAGACTCCCTGAGCTTCCGCGCCGCCACCCTGGCCGACACCGACGCCCTCGTCGACCTGGTCGAATCGGCTTATCGCGGCGATTCCAGCCGCGCCGGCTGGACCACCGAAGCCGACTTCCTCGACGGCCGCCGTACCGGCGCCGACGACATCAAGGCCTGCCTCGACCGTCCGCAGAGCGTGATCCTGATCGTCGAGCGCAACGGCGCCGACGCCGCACCCGAACTGCTCGCCTGCGCCCATGTCGCGGTCGAGGACGGCGCCGGCTACTTCGGCATGTTCTCGGTCAAGCCGACCTTGCAGGGCGGCGGCATCGGCAAGCGCGTGATCGACGAAGCCGAACGCATCGCCCGCGAAGACTGGAAGCTGCCGTCCATGCGCATGACCGTGATCGACATCCGCAACGAATTGATCGCCTTCTACGAACGCCGCGGTTACGTCCGCACCGGCCACTACAAGCCCTTCCCGTACGGCGACGAGCGTTTCGGCCTGCCCAAGCGCGACGATCTGCGCTTCGAAGTGCTGGAAAAGACGTTCTGATGTCCGTGGGCTGAGGCCTGGTTGAGACGTCGGGGTCAGAACGCCGCCCCGTTGTCCTGGTCTCCACTTCGCCCGCTTTGCGATCCGGCCCGCATCCCTCGGCCGGTCGCATCCATCGGTAGGGCAAAGCGCGCCGTGCACACCGGCCCTGCGCGCTTCTACAATGCCTCGCAACGCACTGCCAGCTCTTCAGGAAAGCAAGCCATGGGCGACTGGGTTTTCGTCTGCGCCACCTCGCAATTGCTGCCCGGCGAATCGACCGTCGCCTGGGACGGCGACACCGCGATCTTCGTATGCAACTACGACGGCGATTTCTACGCCCTCGAAGACCGTTGCTCGCACGAGGACTTCGAGCTGTCCGCAGGCGCCTTCGACGGCGAGGAAGCCACGGTCGAATGCGTCCTGCACGGCGCCCGCTTCGACGTACGCGACGGCCGCCCCTTGTGCGCGCCCGCCTACGAACCGGTGGTGAAGTTCCCGGTCAAGGTCGAAGACGGCGGGGTCTGGACCCGCGACGACCGCGAGTAAGCGCCGCCTCGTTTCGATCGTTGTCGCCGTTGTTGCTCTCTCCCTTTGGGGGCTGTTTCCCCGTTGGAAAGGGGGCGACTGGGCCTTTCGCTTCTCTTTGAGCCCAACAGCAAATCCCCCCGCGCCGAAACAGCATCGAACTTCGTGCCTGCATCGGGCGCTCGCCCCCTTTGTCAAAGGAGGCAACAGGTCGCGCTGGTCCCGTCGCTGCCCTTTCCGCCGCCGCACCGCAGTCGCAGCACTTCGCTGCCGCTGCTCTGACTGCCCTTGTCTTTGCTGTGCCCCCCCCTTTGGAAAAGGGGGCCGAGGGATTTGCCTTTCGCTTCTTCTCCACGCGCGCAAGCGCAGATCCCCCGCGCCGAAACCGCATCGGGCTTCGTACCTGCCTCCGGCGCTCGCCCCTTTCTCACAGGGGGCGACGGTCGAGCGACGGGCTACTACGCGAGCTCGGGGCTTTGGGTCGCGGCTTACGCCGCTCCTACAAGAAGTTGTTAAGCGAGTCCGGTGCTTCACGCTCGCGGCTTGCGCCGCTCCTACTCTTTGAAGCACCGATGCCAGCGCTTGTATCGCGGCCCCCTGCGCCCCGCCTACGCCCGCCAAGCCCCGGTTTGCGCACGCATTTATACCGGAAACGGTTACAAGACCCTCGAATTGTTCACAATTCGTTGCAAATGAGAATCCATCTCATTAAGATCGCGGACTGACGCGGCCCCGCGCCGTCTATCCGCAATCCAGAGATCCCCCATGACCACGAAGTTCGTCGTGTCGCCGCTCGCCGGTGCACTTGCCCTCGCCCTCAGTCTGCCCGTGCTCGCCGCCCCGGCGCCCGAACCCCAGGCCAAGGACCTCGACGGCGTCGCGGTGCACGGCCAGCGCGTGCAGAAGGCCAGCAGCGGCAAGTACACCGCAAACCTGCGCGACACCCCGCAGACGATCAGCGTGATCGACCGCACCACCATCGACGGCCAGAACCTGCTGTCGTTGACCGACATCCTCAGCACCCTGCCGGGCATCACCTTCGGCGCGGGCGAAGGCGGCGGCGGTTTCGGCGACAAGATCAACCTGCGCGGCTTCGACGCCAGCACCGACATCACCGTCGACGGCGTGCGCGACAGCGGCCTTTACAGCCGCACCGATCCGTTCAACCTGGAAGCGGTCGAAGTCGTCAACGGCGCCAACTCGGTCTACTCCGGCGCCGGCTCGGTCGGCGGCACGGTCAACCTGGTCAGCAAGAGCGCCGGCCTCAACGAGTTCCACAAGGCCTCGATCGCCGCCGGCACCGACAGCTACACCCGCGTCGCCACCGACAGCAACTTCGTGCTGGGCGAAGGCTCGGCGCTGCGCCTCAACGCGATGGCGCACCAGAACGACGTGCCGGGCCGCGACGTCGAGCAGAACGAGCGTTGGGGCGTGGCCGCATCGCTCGCCTTCGGCCTCGGCAGCGACACCAGCTGGACTTTGAACTACCTGCACCAGGAAGACGACAACACCCCGCAATACGGCCTGCCGTTCTTCAACGGCGACGTGCTGCCGGGCATCGACCGCGGCAACTACTACGGTTACAGCAACATCGACCGTCAGGACATCCAGCTCGATTCGGTCACCTCGATCGTCGACCACGCCTTCAACGACAATTTCAAGATCCGTAACCTGACCCGTTGGCAGCAGGCCGACCAGTTCTCGCTGGTCGACGCGGTCCAGGGCACCTGGTGCCTGGCCAACAACCTCACCCCGACCGGCACCAGCTGCGGCAGCACCCGCCCCGGCAACTACAGCCCGAGCGGCCCGCGCGGTTACGGCCGCGACACCCGCAACACCACGCTGTACAACCAGACCGACCTGACGGTGAACTTCAACACCGGCCCGGTCGAGCACAACCTGGTCGCCGGCTTCTCGGTGCTGCACGAAGAATTCGACCTCGACGTCACCAGCGATTTCCGCAACCCCGACGGCAGCAACCCGTTCCTCGCCGGCCTGCCGCAGATGAACATCGCGCGTCCGGACCACACCTACCGCGGCCCGCTCAACCGCACCCTGACCGGCCGCACCGAAGGCGAGCTCGACAACCGCGCGATCTACGTGTTCGACACGCTCAAGTTCAACGAGCAGTGGCAGCTGAGCCTGGGCGCGCGCTACGAGCGCAACGAAGGCGAGACCATCAATGCGGTGGTCGTGCAGGCGCCGACCGCGGCCAACCAGCCACTGCCGGCCCAGCCGATCGGCACCGTCACCGGCTACGGCGTGCCGTTCAAGAGCAACGACGATCTGTTCTCCTACCGCGCCGGTCTGGTTTACAAGCCGGTCGAGAACGGCAGCATCTACGTCGCCTACGGCAATTCGAAGACGCCGTCGAAGGCCTCGGTCAACGGCTCGTGCACCGCGCAGACCTGCTCGGTCGATCCGGAAACCGCGGTCAATTACGAAATCGGCACCAAGTGGGACTTCCTCGACGGCCGCCTCGCCCTGACCGGCTCGGTGTTCCGCAACGAGCGCGAGAACTACAAGGTCGCCGACCTCGACAACCCGGCCAACCTGTCCGGCCTGCAGCAGCTCGACGGCAGCGCGCGCGTCGACGGCTTCATGATCGGCCTGTCCGGCCTGATCACCGACCAGTGGGCGGTCTACGCCAACTACGCGCGTCTGGACAGCGAAGTGCTGCAGGGCGTGTCCGACTTCCAGGCCAACCTGGGCCGGGACTACACCAAGGGCGATCGTCTGACCCAGGTGCCGGAAGACTCCTTCAGCCTGTGGACCACCTACGACATCAGCCCGCGTTGGCAGGTCGGTTACGGCGCGACCTTCCAGGGCAAGATCTGGCTGACCCAGCACAGCGCGACCAACCTCAACGGCCCGCTGACGACCTACGGCAGCTACTGGACCCACCGCGCGATGGTCAACTACAAGATCAACCGCCAGGCCTCGCTGCAGCTCAACATCAACAACCTCACGGACGAGGAGTACTTCACCCGCATCCGCAACAACGGCTGGGCCACCCCGGGCGACGGACGCCAGGTGGTGCTAAGCGCCAACTTCGCCTTCTAAGTGGTATCGAACCTCGAGTTCACGTTCTAATCGGACTTCCATCGTCCAGGCGCGCCGCCCGGGTCCTCCCGGGCGGCCGCATTGAGGAAACCCATGCTGCTGCACGTGCCCAAGGTGCTCACCGCCGAACAGGTCGGCCATTGCCGCGAACGCCTGGCCCAGGCCGGTTGGAGCGACGGCCGCATCACCGCGGGCCACCAGTCGGCCAAGGCCAAGGACAACGCGCAACTGCCCGAGAACGACCCGGTCGCGCGCGAGCTCGGCCCGATCATCCTCGACGCACTGTCGCGCAACCCGACCTTCTTTTCCGCGGCGCTGCCGCAGCGGGTCTACCCGCCGCTGTTCAATCGCTACGCCGGCGGCCAGTCGTTCGGTTTCCACGTCGACAACGCGATCCGCTACGACCGCAGCCGCGGCGGCATGGACGCGGTGCGCACCGACCTGTCGGCCACGCTGTTCCTGAGCGCGCCGGAGGAGTACGACGGCGGCGAGCTCGTCATCGAAGACACCTACGGCACCCACCCGGTGAAGCTGGCGGCCGGCGACCTGGTGCTGTATCCCGGCACCAGCCTGCACAAGGTCACCCCGGTCACCCGCGGCGAACGTCTCGCCTCGTTCTTCTGGATCCAGAGCCTGCTCGCCGAAGATTCGCAGCGCCGGCTGATGTTCGAGCTGGACGTGTCGATCCGGCGCCTGACCGCCGACGTGCCCGATCATCCCGCGCTGGTCCAGCTGACCGGCGTGTATCACAACCTGTTGCGGCGCTGGAGCCAGACGTGAGCGCGGCCAGCCGCGACGATCGCGCGATCAAGACCGGCTCGATCAAAGCCGAACCGATCAAGGCCGCTTCGGGCACGATCGATCCGAATCGTCGCGCCTATTGGCTCAAGACCCTGCACCGCTGGCACTGGATCAGCGCCGCGGTGAGCCTGGTCGCGCTGCTGCTGTTCTCGGTCACCGGCATCACCCTCAACCACGCCGCCCAGATCGAATCCGAACCGGTCGTGGTCAACGTCAAGGAAACCTTGCCGGCGAGCCTGCTGCGCGGCCTCAAGCGCGAGCATGCCGCCGACGCGCCCCTGCCCGGCGCTGTCAACGACTGGCTCGCCGATGCGTTGGACGTGCGCACCGCCGAACGCAAGGGCGAGTGGTCCGATGCCGACGTCTACGTCTCGCTGCCGCGTCCCGGCGGCGACGCCTGGCTCAGCATCGACCGCGAGAGCGGCGCGATCGAATACGAACGCACCGACCGCGGCTGGATCGCCTGGCTCAACGATCTGCACAAGGGCCGCAACACCGGCGCGGCCTGGCGCTGGTTCATCGACCTGTTCGCGGTGGCCTGCCTGTTGTTCGCCTCGACCGGCCTGTGGCTGCTGCAACTGCACGCGCGCCAGCGCGGCAAGACCTGGCCGCTGGTCGCGGCGGGCCTGGCGGTGCCGCTGCTGCTGATCATCCTGTTCATGCACTGACTTATCCGCTTTACGCATTCCACGCTTTAGAAACCCAGGAGCGATCCATGAAGCTGTCGTCTTTCAAAGTGCTGATCCCGGCGATGGTGCTGCCGATGCCGGCGCTCGCGGCCGATCTCGAACTCAACATCGAGATCCCGCGCATCAACGCCGCCGAGTACCACCGCCCCTACGTCGCGGCCTGGATCGAAAAGGCCGACAACAGCGTCGCCAGCAACCTCGCGGTCTGGTACGACCTCGACATGAAGAACGGCGAAGGCACCAAGTGGCTCAAGGACATGCGCCAGTGGTGGCGCCGCAGCGGCCGCACCCTGCAGATGCCGGTCGACGGCGTCAGCGGCGCGACCCGCCCGGTCGGCCAGCACGCGGTTTCGTTCAAGGGCAACAGCAAGGCCCTCGCCGGCCTCGCGCCGGGCCGCTACACCCTGGTCGTGGAAGCCGCGCGCGAAGTCGGCGGCCGCGAAATGCTGACGATCCCATTCGAGTGGCCGGCCAAGGCGCAGAACCTCTCTGCGCAGGGCAAGACCGAACTCGGCAAGGTGAAGGTGGTGGTGAAGCCGTGATTCGGGATTGGGGATTCGGGATTCGCAACAGCGACGACCGAGCCCCGATGCGAATCCAGCTCCTGCTCTTGCCAATCCCGAATCCCGAATCACCAATCCCGGACAAAAAAATGAACCTCAAACTTCTAGCCGCCGCCGTCGTCGCCACCTTCGCGCTCGCCGGCACCGCCCAGGCGCACAAGGCCTGGCTGCAACCTTCGCAGACCGTGTTCTCCGACAAAGGCTCGTGGCTGACCGTCGACGCCGCGGTCTCCAACGACCTGTTCTATTTCAACCACGTGCCGTTGCCGCTGGAGCGCCTGCAGATCACCGCGCCCGACGGCAGCGCCGTGCAACCGCAGAACGGCGCGACCGGCAAGCTGCGCAGCGTGTTCGACGTCGAGCTGTCGCAGGAAGGCACCTACAAGGTCGCGATGAACAACGAAGGCCTGTTCGCCAACTACAAGCTCGGCGGCGAAGCCAAGCGCTGGCGCGGCAAGGCCAGCGAGTTCAAGAGCGGCATCCCGGCCGGCGCCACCGAGGTCAATGCCTCCGAAAGCCTCGGCCGCGTCGAGACCTTCGCCACCGTCGGCAAGCCGAGCACGACCGCGTTCAAGACCACCGGCAAGGGCATCGAGCTGGTGCCGGTGACCCATCCGAACGATCTGTTCGCCGGCGAAACCGCGAGCTTCCAGTTGCTCGTCGACGGCAAGCCGGCGGCGGGCCTCAAGGTCGAAATCGTGCCGGGCTCGACCCGTTATCGCGACCAGCAGAACGAAATCAACGTCACCACCGGCAACGACGGCAAGTTCGAGGTCAAGTGGCCGCAGGCCGGCATGTACTGGCTGGAAACCACCAGCGAAGACGCCAAGACCACCTTGCCCGAAGCCAAGCAGCGTCGTTTGAGCTACGTCGCCGTGTTCGAAGTGCTGCCGCAGTAAACCGATGCCGGTGTCGACGCCGCAGGTGACGTGGTCGTGGTCGGGCGCATGGGATGCGCCCGAAGCGGCGTCGCTGCACGCGCTCGACGGCATCACCATGGGCACGCGCTGGTCGGTCAAGTTGATCGCCCGCGCCAGCGCGCTGCCGATGTTGGAACGCGGCATCCAGGCGCGGCTCGATCAAGTCGTCGCCCAGATGAGCACCTGGGAAGCCGGTTCCGATCTCAGCCGTTACAACCGTTCCGGCGCCGGCAGTGTGCACGCGCTGCCGGCCGAATTCGCCGAAGTGATGGCGGCCGCGCTCGCGCTCGCCGCCGACAGCGACGGCGCCTACGACCCGACCATCGGCCCACTGGTCGATCTGTGGGGTTTCGGCCCTGCCGGCGCACGCGAGGCCGCACCCGACGCGATCGTGTTGGCGAACGCGCAAGCGCGTGTGGGCTGGCGCCGGCTGCGCTTCGACGCCGCCGCGCGCACGCTCGAACAACCCGGCGGCGCCTACGTCGATCTGTCCTCGATCGCCAAGGGCTACGGCGTCGACCGCGTCGCCGACTATCTGCTCGAACAAGGCGTCGCCGATTGCCTGGTCGAAGTCGGCGGCGAGTTGCGCGGGCACGGGCGCAAACCCGATGCGACACCGTGGCGCGTCGCGGTCGAACAACCCGACGGCAGCGACGACGAAGCCGCCGCAGTGATCGCACTCGACGGCCTCGCCATCGCGACCTCCGGCGACTATCGCCGTTATTTCGACACCGACGGCCGGCGTTATTCGCACACCCTCGATCCGCGCAGCGGCCGGCCGATCGCGCACCCGCTGGCTTCGGTCACCGTGCTGCACGCGCAGTGCATGCAGGCCGACGCCCTCGCCACCGCCTTGACCGTGCTCGGCGCGCATGCCGGCATGGCCTACGCGAACCGCCACGGGCTGGCCGCCTTGTTCGTGCTGCGCGAGGGCGAGGGCTTCGTCACTCGCACCACGCCGGCGTTCGTCGCCCGGCAGCGCAGCGCATGAGCAGCGTCGCGACCGCACCGCGCCGGCGCTTCGACCTCGGCGTCCTCGGCAATCTGCTGGTCGTGCTGGCGCTGGTCGCGCTCGCGATCGGTTTAGCGCAATGGCAGGCCGAACCCTTGCGTTGGAGCTTCCCCGGCCGTGGCCGTGTGTGGGCAGCGGGCGCGGTCGCCACGCTGTATGCCGGCTTCGTCGCCGCCATCGCCGTCTCACGGACGCGACATGCGCGCGCGCAGGCCTTGCCGGCGATCTCCACGCAACAACGCGGCGATTGGCTGGTCGCCTTCGCCAGCCAGACAGGTTTCGCCGAACAACTCGCACGCCGCAGTTACGAGGCCTTGCGCGATGCCGGCCTGCGCGCCGACCTCGCCGTGCTCGGCAGCCTCGACGCGGCGCAACTGGCGCAGTATCCGCGCGTGTTGTTCGTCGTCAGCACCACCGGCGAAGGCGATGCGCCCGACAGCGCGGCCGGCTTCGTCCGACGAGTCATGGCGCAGGCAGGCGAACTGTCGGCCACACGCTACGGCGTGCTCGCCCTCGGCGACCGCGAGTACACCGAGTACTGCGCGTTCGGCCATCGTCTCGACCACTGGCTGCGGCATTCCGGAGCCCAATCCCTGTTCGATCTGGTCGAGGTCGACAACAGCGAACCCGGCGCCCTGCGCCATTGGCAGCACCATCTGGGCCTGTTGGCCGGCCACACCGAGCTGCCCGACTGGAGCGCGCCCTCGTACCGCCCCTGGCGCCTGCAGGAACGCCTGCTGTCCAACCCCGGCAGCGTGGGCGGCCCGGTGTTCCGACTGGGCCTGGTGCCGGCCGACGGCGACGCGCTCGACTGGCGCGCCGGCGATATCGCCGAGATCGGCCCGCGCAACAGCGCCGCCGATGTCGCGCAGTGGCTGGCGACGCTCAGCCTGGACGGCGCCGAAATCGTGCGGCACGAAGATGCGCAGGAGCCCTTGTCGGCCTTGCTGTCGCGCTCGCGTTTGCCCGATCCCAATGCCGTGCGGGGGCAAGGCGCGCAGGCCATCGCCGACGCGCTCAAGCTGTTGTCGCATCGCGAGTACTCGATCGCCTCGGTGCCTGCCGACGGTTCGCTGCAACTCTTGGTCCGGCAGATGCGTTACGAGGATGGCCGCTACGGCAGCGGCAGCGGCTGGCTGACCGAACATGCGGCGATGGGCACCGCGATCGACCTGCGCATCCGCAGCAACCCCTCCTTCCATGCACCGAGCGATGCGCGCTCGGTGTTGTTGATCGGCAACGGCACCGGCCTGGCCGGCCTGCGTGCGCTGCTCAAGACCCGGATCGCCGCGGGGCATCGCCGCAACTGGCTGCTGTTCGGCGAACGCAACGCCGCCTGCGACCTGCACTACCGCGCCGAACTCGACGCCTGGCAGGCCGATGGCGCGATCGAACGCGTCGACTACGCGTTCTCGCGCGACGGCGAATCGCGGACCTATGTGCAGGATGTGTTGCGCAGGCATCTGGACGCGGTGCGCGAATGGATCGCGCAAGGCACCGCGGTCTATGTCTGCGGCAGCCTGGAAGGCATGGCGCCGGGCGTGGAAGCGGTGCTGCACGAAGCGGTCGGCGTGGACGCGTTGGAGGCCATGGCCGCGGACGGCCGCTATCGGCGCGATGTGTATTGAGCGATCTCGGGCGCGTGAATCGTCGCGGGGATGACCGATCCTGAGATGGTGGCTGCTGGGGATGTGGGTTCCGGGGTACGGAGTGATCCCGGGCGCGTCAACCATCGCCCCCTTTGAAAAAGGGGGCCGACGCCCGGCGTGCGCGTCGCTGCTGGGTGAGGTTCGGAGCGTGGGGGATTTGCTTTGGCTTCGCTTACACCCAGGCCGACTCAGCCGAACAAGGGCGCAACGGATGGGGAATACGCCCAGATCTCTGGATCCCCGCCTTCGCGGGGATGACGGCTTTTGAGGGATGACGGCTCTTAAGGGATGACGACTCTCGGCGCGATACGTACTGAGTGATCTCGAGCGCGTGAACCATCGCCCCCTTTGACAAAGGGGGCCGACGCCCGGCGCGCGCATCGCTGCTGAGTGAGGTTCGGAGCGAGGGGATTTGCTTTGGTTTGCTTCGCATACACCCAGGCCGACTCAGCCGAACAAGGGCGTAACGGATCGGGGGAATACGCCCAGATCTCTGGATCCCCGCCTTCGCGGGGATGACGGCTCTTGAGGGATGGCGGCTCTTAAGGGATGACGACTCTCGGCGCGATACGTACTGAGTGATCTCGAGCGCGTGAACCATCGCCCCCTTTGACAAAGGGGGCCGACGCCCGGCGCGCGCATCGCTGCTGAGTGAGGTTCGGAGCGAGGGGATTTGCTTTGGTTTGCTTCGCATACACCCAGGCCGACTCAGCCGAACAAGGGCGTAACGGATCGGGGGAATACGCCCAGATCTCTGGATCCCCGCCTACGCGGGGATGACGGCTTGGGGATGACCGCTATTGGGGGGTAACGGCTCTTGGGGGATGACCGCTATTGAAGCGGTAACGGCTCTCGGCGTGAGGTGCAGACCGTCCTGTGCGGATTCAGTCGAGCGGGGCCACCCGCACCAACAGCACCTCGCCACCGCCTTCGAGCACGTTGCGCAGGCGTTCGCTGCCGGCGGCAAGCATCGCGGTGTCGCCGGCTTGCAGCGGCGGCAGGCCGGAGTCGTCGGCGAACCGCGCCTGGCCAGCCAGCAGATGCACGGCCCAGGTCTGGCCCGGCTCTGCGAAGATCACCATCGGCCCGACCAGCGGACGGTGCCAGAGCTCGGCACGGACCCGGTCGCGCCGCCACATCAGGTTGAAGTCGTGGGTCAGGCCGTCGAGCAGCTCGCCCTGCACCGCGCGTTCGCCGGCGAAACGCAGTTTGTCGTGCGGCGGCAGCAGTTCGTGGACCTCGCCGTCGTCGAAACGCAGGCGCAGGCCGTTGCCGCTGAGCAGGACCAGTTCGCGATCGATCCCCGGGAACGCCGAGAACGGCGCATCGCGCTCGATCTCGGCGATCGACAGGCGCCAATCCCAGTCCTCGCCGGGGATCGGGCGATCGAGCCCGGCCTCGTTCTGGCGGCTCATGCGCACGATCTCGCGGGTCCAGCCGAACTGGTTGCGCCAGCGTTCGCGGCGGTATTCGTTGGCGGGGATGGACCAGGTCAGACGGTCGGGCATGGGCGTGGCTGCGGCTGAACGAAGGCGCAGTCTAGTGGTTGGGCCGGGTTGGCCCAAGCGGGTTCGAGGCAAGCACGACGGCGGACGATGGCGCGCCAAGGTCATATAGACGAGGCAGGCGCGGCCGAGCCGCGCGGTGGCCGCCGTCGGGGTTGGGTCGCGGCTCACGCCGCTCCTACAGGGGGCGAGCGCGGGGTTGCATGGGGATCGGCCGAGGCCGATGGATGGCGGTCGTGGCTTGTGACCGAAGGAAATCCAGTAGGACGCCGCTCCTACCCCAAAGCCCAGAGGCCCGAAGCTCCTCCCGACTCCCGACTCCCGACTCCCGACTCCCGATTCCCGATTCCCGAATCCCGAATCCCGAATCCCGAACAAGGGTGTGCCCCGCCGCAGATCCCTCTGGGGCGGGGCAACGTACTTCCGTGTCCAGGGACCTCCCCCCGAATCCTTTCGGGCTTCCTTGCCCGATTAGCTGCCGACCCCGCGTCCTTACGGCATCGGCAGACTTGTTCAGCGCTTGCTGGCAGCGCGCGGGGCCGCGATGGCTCCGGCGGTGTTGGTCGGGCGGACCTGAGCGGCGCCGCCGACCACGATGCGTTCCCGATTCTTTTCGACCGTCTTCAGACCGATTCCCTTGACCAGGGCCAGCTGCTCGACGCTGCGGAAGGCCCCGTTGGCCTTGCGGTAAGCGACGATGGCTTCGGCCTTGGAGGCCCCGATGTTGAGCAGTACGCGGTCCAACGTGGCCGCGTCGGCGCTGTTGATATTGACCTTTTCCGAGGCGAAGGCACTGCCGGCGAGCATCAGCGACAGGACCAGCGACTTTGCGATGAGGGCAAACGATTTCATGGTTAAAGCTCCTGAGAGTGGATTCCGTTCCTGGCCGGCGGCCTTACGTCCTTGAGTCCTTGTGTCCGCCGGTGGAGACAGTCTCCATGTCTCGACCGGCACAGGTTATCGCCGCAGGCGCCTGTGCGAAGCCGGGGGATGCCGCAGCGCAGGGTAGGAAAAGTCCTACACGGCCCGGGAGGCGTAAAATGACCCCCTTCCCCGCTCCAGAGGTCCGTCAATGGACGCCAGCAAGGTCGATCGCTACGTCAGCGAGAAGTGGGACGACGAAATCGTCCCGCAACTGGTCGAATACATCCGCATCCCCAACAAGTCGCCGATGTTCGACGCCGACTGGGTCCAGCACGGCTATATGGACGATGCCGTCAGGCTCATGGAAACCTGGGCCCGCGCCCAGACGATCCCGGGCATGCAGGTCGAGGTGGTGCGCCTGGAAGGCCGCACGCCGTTGATCTTCATCGATATTCCGGCGGCCCACGGCGGCAGCGACGAGGATTGCGTGCTGCTCTACGGCCACCTCGACAAGCAGCCGGAGATGACCGGCTGGGACGACGACCTCGGCCCGTGGAAGCCGGTGATCAAGGGCGACAAGCTCTACGGCCGCGGCGGCGCCGACGACGGCTACGCCATCTTCGGCTCGCTGGCGGCGATCCTGGCCCTGCAGGAACAACAGCAGCCGCACGCGCGCTGCGTGATCCTGATCGAGGCCTGCGAGGAGTCCGGCAGCTACGACCTGCCCGCCTACGTCGACCACCTGGCCGACCGCATCGGCAAGCCCTCGTTGGTCGTCTGTCTGGACTCGGGTTGCGGCAACTACGATCAATTGTGGTGCACCACTTCGCTGCGCGGCCTGGCCGGCGGCAACTTCACCGTCAAGGTGCTCAGCGAAGGCGTGCATTCGGGCGATGCCTCCGGCGTGGTGCCGTCGAGCTTCCGCCTGCTGCGCCAGTTGCTGTCGCGCCTGGAAGACGAGAGCAACGGCAAGATCCTGATCGAAGGCCTGTACGTCGACGTGCCGCCCGAGCGCCTGGAGCAGGCACGCCAGGCCGCCAAGGTGCTCGGCACCGCGGTCTACGACAAGTTCCCGCTCCTGCCCGGCATGCAGCCGATGTTCAAGGAGAACGCGCCCGACGACCTGGCCGAGCTGGTGCTCAACCGCACCTGGCGCCCGGCCTTGTCGGTGACCGGCGTCGACGGCATGCCGCCGCTGGCCTCGGCCGGCAACGTGCTGCGCCCGCACACCTCGGTGAAGCTGTCGCTGCGTTTGCCGCCGACTCTCGACGGCAAGCGCGCCGGCGAGTTGCTCAAGGAAGTGCTGCTGCGCGATCCGCCGAACGGTGCCCAGGTGACCCTGGAACTGGAGAAGTCGTCGAGCGGTTGGAACGCCCCGGCGATGTCGTCGTGGCTGTCGAACGCGATCGACGCATCGAGCCGCGAATTCTTCGGCCAGCCGGCGATGTACATGGGCGAAGGCGGCTCGATTCCGTTCATGGGCATGCTCGGCGAGAAGTTCCCGGGCGCGCAGTTCATGATCACCGGCGTGCTCGGCCCGCATTCCAACGCACATGGCCCGAACGAGTTCCTGCACATCCCGATGGGCAAGCGGGTGACCGCCTGCGTGGCCCGCGTGGTCGCCGAGCATCACCTGGCGAGCCAGCGCGGCGAGACCACCGGCGTGGCCGCGGTGGCCGACAGCGGCGATCGGCATGGCGGGCACGGTTGCTGCTGATTTTTGCGGCTAGCCAGTGGTGAAAGGAAACGGGCCTTCGGGCCCGTTTTCTGTTTGGCGCGAGTTACAAGCGGTGAACGTCTTTGCGCTTCGACCGATGACGCTGGACCAGCGTCTTCTGCGCGTCCCGTGGTCGCGGCTTGCGCCGCTCCTGCCTCTTGCCTGCGTTGCCCTTGGGTAGGAGCGGCGCGAGCCGCGACCGCGTTCCTGCACGACGCGACGTCTGTCTGGGCTTGCTGCGTCCGGCTGATGCGGTGGATGTTTGACCGCTTCGGTCGACGGCGTGGGACAGGAGCTTTCTGCGCGCCCGCGGTCGCGGCTTACGCCGCTCCTACAAGGAGACGACCCCGGCCTATGTAGGAGCGGCGTAAGCCGCGACCACGATGTCGCACGAAGCGATGCCGATCGAGGCGGGTCGCGCCGGTACGAGAGCCGATTCCTTGCCCTCTCTGCAGGACCTACCAGCCACCCGCCCCGCCCTCACGCCGCGGCGACGCTGGCCGCCACATGCTCCAGCCGCGTCACCCACCATCCCCAGGAGGGCAAGCCCATGCTAGGCGGCATCTTTTACACGATCATCATCGGCGCGGTCATCGGCGTCCTCGCACGCTTCTTCAAGCCCGGCGCCGATCCGATGGGCTGGATACTCACCATCCTGCTCGGCATCGCCGGCGCCTACATCGGCAGCCTGCTCTATGCCGGCGGCGGGCTGATCGGTCTGATCGTCTCGGTCATCTGCGCCATCGTGCTGCTGTTCCTGTACGAGATGATCCGAAGCAAGACCTCCAAACCCTGAAGCACCTGCGGCATTGCGCTTCGCCGAAAACAGAACACCCCGGCTCAGGCCGGGGTGTTTCGTTTCGGACATGTAGGCAGCCTGGCGCTGCGCCGAGACGGCCGCGTCGCAGATGCTCAATCGCGCAGGTAATCGATCACCCGCTGCGCCAAGGCCTGGGCATCGTGTTCGAGGGTGTCCAGCTGCAGCTCCGCCGCCTCCGGCGCTTCGTACGGCAAATCGATGCCGGTGAAGTTCGGGATCTTGCCGGCGCGGGCCTTCGCGTACAGGCCCTTGACGTCGCGGCGCTCGGCCTCGGCAAGCGGGGTGTCGACGAAGACTTCGACGAACTCACCGTCCTCGAACAACTCGCGCGCGAGCCGGCGTTCGGCGCGGAACGGCGAGATGAAGCTCACCAGCACGATCAGGCCGGCGTCGGTCATGAGCTTGGCGACTTCGGCGACGCGGCGGATGTTCTCGACCCGGTCTTCGTCGGTGAAGCCGAGGTCCTTGTTGAGGCCATGCCGCACGTTGTCGCCGTCGAGCACGAAGCTGTGGTGGCCGAGCGCGTGCAGTTGCTTGTCGACCAGGTTGGCGATGGTCGACTTGCCCGAACCGGACAAACCGGTGAACCACACGCAACGCGGCTTCTGGTGCTTGCTGCGCGCACGTGCGGCCTTGTCGACGTCGACCGGCTGCCAATGGATGTTGCCGGCACGGCGCAAGGCGAAATCCACGGTGCCGGCGGCGACGGTGGCGTGGCTCTGGCGGTCGATCAGGATGAAGCTGCCGAGTTCGCGGTTGTCGAGATAGGCCTCGAATGCGATCGGCTGATCGAGGCTCAGATTGCAGTAGGCAACCTCGTTGAGTTCGAGGTGCTTGGCCGCGAGCTGGGCCTGGCTGTTGACGTCGACCTTGTGCTTGATCTCGGTGATGCTGGCGCTGACCGTGCGCGCGCCGATCTTCAGCCAGTACGAGCGGCCCGGCAGCAGCGGCTGGGTGTCCATCCACAGCAGATGCACGGCGAACTGGTCGGCCACCTGCGCAGGCTGCGCGGCGTTGGCGATGACGTCGCCGCGACTGATGTCGAGTTCGTCGGCGAGGGTCAGGGTGACCGCCTGGCCGGCACCGGCGACCTTGAGATCGCCGTCGGCGGTGACGATGCGCCGCACCTGCGAGCGGCGGCCCGAGGGCAGCGCGACGACTTCGTCGCCGGGCCGCACCGTGCCGGCGGCAATGGTGCCGGCGAAACCGCGAAAATCCTGGTTCGGGCGGTTGACCCATTGCACCGGCAGGCGGAAGCCGAGTTCGGCCGCGCTGCGTTCGGTGTCGACCGATTCCAGATGCTCGAGCACGCTCGGGCCGTGATACCACGGCGTCTGCGCCGAGCGTTCGGTGAGGTTGTGGCCATGCAAGGCCGACAAGGGCACGGCGGTGACGTGCTCGATGCCAAGCTGGGCGGCGAGCTCGCGGTATTCACCGGCGATGCGCTCGAACACGGCCTGGTCGAAGTCGACCAGGTCCATCTTGTTGACCGCGAGCAGCACGTGGCGGATGCCGAGCAAAGACACGATATAGCTGTGCCGGCGCGTCTGCGTCAGCAGGCCCTTGCGTGCATCGACCAGCACCACCGCCAACGCGGCGGTCGAGGCGCCGGTCGCCATGTTGCGGGTGTACTGCTCGTGGCCCGGGCAGTCGGCGACGATGAACTTGCGTTTCTCGGTGCCGAAGAAACGGTAGGCGACGTCGATGGTGATGCCTTGCTCGCGCTCGGCGGCCAGTCCGTCGACCAGCAGGGCGAAATCGATCTCGCCGTTCTGGGTGCCGTGGCGGCGGCTGTCGGCGTCGAGCGCGGCCAATTGGTCGTCGAACAGCAGGCGGGTGTCGTGCAGCAGGCGCCCGATCAGGGTGCTCTTGCCGTCGTCGACACTGCCGCAGGTGATGAAGCGCAGCAGGCTCTTATGCTCGTGCTGCTGCAGGTAGCCGGCGATGGTGTCATCGACGGGATGGGAGATTCGGGATTGGGGATTCGCAAAAGCCACCACGCTGCCGCTCACTGTCGCCAACGCATCTACGTCGCCACGCTCCGTCTGCTCCAACCCCGCCTGCTCCAACCCAGTCTGCTCCAACCCAGCCTGCTCCAATCCAGCCTGCTCCAACCCAGCCTGCCGACTCGCGAATCCCGGCTTCATCAGAAGTAGCCCTCTTGTTTCTTGCGTTCCATCGAAGCGGAAGGATCGTGGTCGATCACCCGCCCCTGGCGCTCTGAGGTGGTCGCGACCAGCATCTCGGCGATGATCGCTTCGAGCGTGTCGGCCTCGGACTCGATCGCACCGGTCAGCGGGTAGCAGCCGAGCGTGCGGAAGCGCACCTTGCGGGTCTGCGGCACTTCGCCGTCGCGCAGCGGCAGGCGCTCGTCGTCGACCAGGATCAGGCTGCCGTCGCGTTCCACCACCGGGCGTTCGGCGGCGAAATACAGCGACGGCACCGGGATCTTCTCGCGGTAGATGTACAGCCAGACGTCGAGCTCGGTCCAGTTCGAGATCGGGAATACACGCACGCTCTCGCCGGCATGGATGCGGGTGTTGAACAGCGACCACAGCTCAGGGCGCTGGTTCTTCGGGTCCCAGCGGTGCTGCGGATTGCGGAAGGAGAAGATCCGTTCCTTGGCGCGCGACTTCTCTTCGTCGCGGCGCGCGCCGCCGATCGCGGCGTCGAACTTGTTCCAGTCCAGCGCCTGCTTGAGGCCCTGGGTCTTCATCACATCGGTATGCACGCTGGCGCCGTGACTGACCGGGCCGATGCCCTGGGCCAGGCCGTCGGGGTTGATATGCACGCGCAGGTCGACGCCGGTCTCGCTGGCGCGGCGGTCGCGGAAGGCGATCATCTCGCCGAACTTCCAGCCGGTGTCGACATGCAGCAAGGGGATCGGCGGGCGCGCCGGGTAGAAGGCCTTGAGCAGCAGGTGCAGCAGCACCGAGCTGTCCTTGCCGACCGAGTACAGCATCACCGGGTTGCGGAACTCCGAGGCCACCTCGCGCAGGATGTGGATGCTTTCGGCCTCGAGCCGGTCCAGATGACTCAACGCCTGCGCGGACAACGGCGGCGGCGGAGCGGACAGCGGCGGGCTCAGGTCGGGTGACGCACTCATTCGGAGGGACTCATCAAGGCGGCGGGCGTATCGAAAGGGCGGACTGGACGACGCGCGCCAGCCGGGCAAACCGGTCGCGGCGACCCGCCGACAGCGGGAAACCGGACGGGCGGCCCCGGACTTGCGGACCGTCCAAGCCTAGCCGGACCGGCGGCTGAGCTTGCGGCCATTAGAATTCCCCCGGTTTCGGGGAGGAAATAAGCGCCGGGCATGAGCGCATTACCGAGCATCCTTTCCGCGGCCGGGGAGCCGCTCGTAGCCTGCAGTCTCCCGAAGTCAGAAGCCGACCGCCGTGCCCGCCGCCGCCCTGTCCGCTCCAGTCCTGTCCGCTCCGCCCTCGCTCGCCACTCCGCTGCCCGCGGACCGGCTCGATTCGCTCGTCCGCCTCACCGAGAGCCTGGACCACAACAGTCTATGGTGGTTGTCGGGCTATGCCGCCGGCCTGGCCCGCGCCGGCGCCGGCAACGTCGCCACCCTCGCGATTCCGGCCGCAGCCCCCGCGGTCGCCGCGCCAGAGGCCCGCACCAGCGAGCGCCTGAGCATCGTCTACGGCAGCCAGACCGGCAACGCCAAGCGTTTGGCCGAGCAGCTCGCCGGCCAGGCCGAGGCCGCCGGCCTCAGCGTGCGCCTGCTGCGCGCCGACGCTTACCCGACCCGCGAGCTCAAGAACGAACGCCTGCTCTATGTGGTCATCAGCACCCAGGGCGACGGCGACCCGCCGGACGACTCGCGCGGTCTGATCGATTTCATCGCCGGCAAGCGCGCGCCCGAACTCAAGGGCCTCAGTTTCGCCGTGCTCGGTCTCGGCGATTCCAGCTACCCGGATTTCTGCTCGATCGGCCAGAAGGTCGACGCGCGCCTCGCTGAACTCGGCGCGACCCGCTTGTTCGCCCGCGGCGACGCCGATCTGGATTTCGAAACCGTCTCCACGCCCTGGCTGCAGCAGGCGCTGAGCCAGGCCAAGGAAGCGCTGAAGCCGGCCGCCACGCATCTGGCCACGGTCACGCCGCTGCGTCCGCTCGCCGCTGCGCCGGCGTTCCATCGCGACGCGCCGTTCGCCGCCGAGTTGCTGAGCAATCAGCGCCTGATCGCGCGCGGTTCCGACCGGGTCGTGCCGGACAAGGACATCCGCCACATCGAAATCTCGCTGGAGGGCTCGGGCCTGCATTACCAGCCCGGCGACTCGCTCGGCATTTGGCCGCGCAATCCGCCTGCCCTGGTCGAGGCGGTGCTGAGCACGCTCGAACTAGACGGCAACACCGGCGTCGAACACGGCGGCCAGTCGCTGCCGCTGCGGCAGTGGCTCAGCGAGAAGCGCGAGCTGACCAAGCTGGCGCGTCCGTTCATCGCCAGCCATGCCGCGCATGCGCGCAGCGACGAACTCAACCGCCTGCTCGCCCCCGACCAGGCCGCCCAGTTCGCCGAACTGCTCGCCAACAGCCAGGTCATCGACCTGCTGCAGCGCTATGACGGCCAGTGGTCGGCCGAGGAACTGGTCGCCGCGCTGCGCCCGCTGACTCCGCGCATGTACTCGATCGCCTCCAGCCAGAAGCTGGTCGGCGACGAAGCCCACCTCACCGTCGCCCACGTCGAGTACCAAAGCGCCGGCGGCACCCGTTGGGGCGCGGCCTCGCACTTGCTCGCGAGCGCCGACGAAGGCGAGCGCCTGCCGGTGTTCATCGAACACAACGAACGCTTCCGGGTGCCGGCCGACGGCAGCCGCGATGTGATCATGATCGGCCCGGGCACCGGCGTCGCGCCGTTCCGCGGCTTCGTCCAGGAACGCGTCGCCGACGGCGCCAGCGGCCGCAACTGGCTGCTGTTCGGCAATCCGCATTTCCGCACCGACTTCCTCTACCAGGTCGAATGGCAGGCTGCGCTGAAGGCCGGCCAGTTGCACAAGCTCGACCTGGCGTTCTCGCGCGACCAGGCGCAGAAGGTCTACGTCCAGCATCGCCTCGGCGAACAGGGCCGCGATCTGTACGACTGGCTGGAAGGCGGCGCGCATCTGTACGTCTGCGGCGACGCCTCGCGCATGGCCAAGGACGTGCACGCCGCATTGCTGGCGGCGATCGCCAAGCACGGCGGCAAGGACGAGGAAGGCGCCGAAGACTATCTCAACGAATTGCAGCGACAGGGCCGCTACGCCCGGGACGTTTACTGATGTATTTGTTTCGCCATCGCCATTTCATCGAACCGGGTCGCGCGTCGCAGGCCGACGCATCCGGCTTCGTGTCTACTGCGCTCGACGGATCTGTCGTTAACGGATCGCTGCTTGCCCCGGCGGCCCGGATGGAACGAGGAAACCACGCCGCCCCGGTAGCGCGCGCCGACAAGAGCGCGTCGCCGGGCCCGGGCCGCGCTCCATTCGGGCTGCATCCCTCCAGCGCCCACTCGCTGCGTTTCGCCGCAATCGCCGGAGCGCCGGCATGAGCGCGCATTCGGTCGAAGACATCAAGCGCTCCAGCGCGCGCCTGCGCGGCAGCCTGCTGGAAAGCCTGGCCGATCCGGTCACCGGCGCCCTGCGCGACGACGACCAGACCCTGATCAAGTACCACGGCAGCTACCAGCAGGACGATCGCGACGTGCGCGAGGAGCGCCGTATCGCGCGCCTGGAGCCGGCCTACAGCTTCATGATCCGCACCCGCACGCCGGGCGGCGTGGTCAACCCGGAGCAATGGCTCAAGCTCGACGCCATCGCGACGACTTATGCCGAACGCGGCCTGCGCGTCACCACGCGCCAGGCCTTCCAGTTCCATGGCGTGATCAAGACCGAGCTGAAGGCGACCATGCAGTCGATCAACGCCGCCTTGATCGACACCCTGGCCGCCTGCGGCGACGTTAACCGCAACGTCGCCGTCGCCGCCAACCCGCAGGTCTCGGCCTCGCATGCGCAGGTGTTCAAGCAGGCAGCGGCGCTGTCCGAGCACCTGCTGCCGAACACCCGCGCCTACTACGAGATCTGGCTCGACGAAGAACGCGTCGACGGCAGCGGCAGCGAGGACGAGCCGATCTACGGCAACGTCTACCTGCCGCGCAAGTTCAAGATCGGCTTCGCCATTCCGCCCTACAACGACGTCGACGTGTTCGCCCAGGACCTGGGCTATATCGCGATCATCGCCAAGAACGCCGCCGGCGCCGACGAACTGCTCGGTTACAACGTCACCGTCGGCGGCGGCATGGGCGCGACCCACGGCGACGCCGAAACCTATCCGCGCGTCGCCGACGTGATCGGCTTCGTGACGCCCGACCAGGTCATCGCGGTCGGCGAAGCGGTGGTCACCGCGCAACGCGATTTCGGCAACCGCGCGGTGCGCAAGCGTGCCCGCCTCAAGTACACCATCGACGACCGCGGGCTCGCCTGGTTCAAAGCGGAAGTCGAACGCCGTGCCGGGTTCCCTCTCCTCCCGGCACGGCCGTTCGCCTTCCGTCATAACGGCGACCGCTTCGGCTGGGTCGACAGCGATGCCGGCAGCAACGGCGAAGCGCGCGCGCACCTGACTCTGCGCCTGCCGGCCGGACGCATCGTCGACGGCGCGCTCGACGGCCACGGCCCCGAACTGACCCACCTCAGCGGCCTGCGCGCGATCGCGCAGTTGCTGAGCGGCCATGACGGCGCCGAGTTCCGCATGACCCCGAACCAGAACCTGGTGATCGCCGGCGTGCCGTCGGCGCTGCGCACGCAGGTCGATGCGCTGGTCGCTCAGCACGGTCTCGATGCCTATCGCCAGGCCAGCCCGCTGCGCCGCAACGCCCTGGCCTGCGTGTCGCTGCCGACCTGCGGCCTGGCCATGGCCGAGGCCGAGCGTTACCTGCCGGATTTCCTCGGCCACGTCGAAGCTTTGCTGGCGAAGCACTCGATCCCGGATGCATCGATCAACCTGCGCATCAGCGGTTGCCCCAACGGTTGCTCGCGCCCCTACCTCGGCGAGATCGCCCTGGTCGGCAAGGCGCCGGGCCGCTACAACCTGATGCTCGGCGCCGATCACCGCGGCCAGCGCCTGAACACCCTGTACCGCGAAAACATCGCCGAGCCGGAGATCCTCGCCGCGCTCGACCCGCTGTTCGCCGCCTATGCGAGCGGACGCAACGACGACGAAGGTTTCGGCGACTACCTGGTGCGCAACCAGGTCGTCTCGATCCCCTATCCCACCCCCACCGGCATACCGATCGCACTGGTTGCAGAGGCCTACGCATGAGCGCTCCGACCGATCCCGTCACCGCCGCCGAATCGCCGCGCGCGCTGGCCGAACTCAACGCCTGGCTGGCCACGCAAAGCGCCGAGCAACGCGTCGCCTGGGCCCTGGAAAACACCGCCGGCGAGCACGCGCTGTCGTCGAGCTTCGGCGCCCAGTCGGCGGTGTCGCTGCACATGGTGACCAGGCAGGCGCCGCGGATCCCGGTGATCGTGGTCGACACCGGCTATCTGTTCCCGGAGACCTACCGCTTCATCGACGAACTCGGCGAGCGGCTCCAGCTCAATCTCAAGGTCTATCGCCCGCAGATCGGCGTGGCCTGGATGGAAGCGCGCTTCGGCCGCTTGTGGGAACAGGGCCTGGACGGCATCGAGCGCTACAACCGCCTGCGCAAGGTCGAACCGATGCAGCGCGCGCTCAACGACCTCGGCGTGCGCACCTGGATCGCCGGCCTACGCCGCAGCCAGTCGGGCAGCCGCGCCAACATCGAGTTCCTGCAGTTGCGCGACGGACGCTGGAAACTGCATCCGCTGGCCGACTGGAGCGACCGCGACATCTGGCAATACCTGCATACGCACGACCTGCCGTATCACCCGCTGTGGCACGACGGCTACGTCTCGATCGGCGACATCCACACCACCCGCCGGCTCGAACCGGGCATGCGCGATGAGGACACCCGTTTCTTCGGCCTCAAGCGCGAATGCGGCCTGCATTTCGACAGCGAGCCGGTGGCGGAGAACCAGGCGGCTTGATGGCTGCAGGTTGGGTTGCGCGGCGAACGTAACGGAAAGCAAATCCCCCCTGCCCCCCTTTTTCAAAGGGGGGAATGCTTACGGGAGATTCTGTCGAGGCTCGTTGATATCCGGGCTGCCTCTCACACCCGCGCAACGTCCTAACGGACTTCCCCCTTTGGAAAAGGGGGACCGAGGGGGATTTGCTCTTCAGCCACAACGACACGCCCGCCGAAGCTCGGCAACGACTCGCAGACCGCTTACGAACTGATCGGCTGAGTCAGCTCGGTCCAGGTCGGGGCCTTCGGCCACTGCGGTTCCAGGTTGCCTTCGAGCACGCGGCGCAGGTCGCGGCGGTCGATCTGCGGCGCCAGGCCGTGCAACAGCTCCAGCGCGTAATCGCGCAGCACCCGCGCACGCGGAATCACCGCCCAGGTGATGCACTCGGGGAACGCGTCCGGCGCGATCAGCGCCTTCAGGTCGTCGTCGCGCGAGGTCACCGCCATCTCGGCCAACACACCGACGCCGAGGCCGGCACGCACATAGGTCTTGATCAGATCGGCATCGCGCGCGGTCATCGCCAGCTGCGGCTCCTGGCCGCCGGCGGTGAAGGCGCGGCGCAGCGAGGATTCCGGGCGGGTCGAGGATTCGTAGCTGATCAGCGGGTGCGCGGCCAGTTCGGCCAAGGTCGGCGCGCGATCGAGCTTGGCCAGCGCATGCGTGCGCGGCACCAGCACCACCCGGCGCCAACGGAACAACGGCACCGCGAGCCCGCCCTCGGGCGCGGCGCCCGCGGTGCTGATCACCGCCAGATCGGCGTTGCCGTGCGACAGGTGCGACAGCACTTCACCATCGGCGGCCGCCTGCAGATGCACGCTGACTTGGGGGAAATCGCGTTTGACCTGGGCGATCACCGGCGGCAGCACGTAGCGCGCCTGAGTGTGCGTGGTCGACAGCACCAGACGGCCGGCGTGCTGGCCGCGCTCGTTGGCGGCGTAGGCGCGGATGTTGCTGGCCTCTTCGAGAATGCGGCGCGCGTGTTCGAGCACGCGCTCGCCGGCCGGCGCGATCGCTTCCAGGCTGCGGCCCTTGCGCACGAACAACAAAAAACCCAGTTCGTCTTCGAGCTGCTTGAGTTGCTTGGACAAACCCGGCTGGGTCGCGTGGACGCGCTCGGCGGCCAGGGTGATGTTGAGGCCCGAATCGGCGATGGCGACCAGGTAGCGGAGCTGGGTCAGGGTCATGGCGTGGCTATCCGTAAAAGAGGGAGATCGGCGGCGGAATGTCGGCGCAGACGACGGCAACAGCCCGCGCCGTAGCGGACCGGGTCGTGCGGCCGGGACATTCGTTTGCGGATCGCATCCACGTCTTTATCGCTCTATTCGGATATAACGATTTATAGCGTATTCGGCGTATGGTCGCCTTGTCCAGCCCCCTGGGCGGCCTTGCCGGGCCTCATGCCGTGACGGCATGTGCAAAGGCGGCGACGTCATTTCCGGCCCCGCTCCGGGCGCCGTAGGGTCGTCCCATCGTCCCCGGATCGTCGCCCCGCCGCCATGACCAGCCCCCTGTTCCCATTGTTTGCCGACCTGCGCGGACGCACCGTGCTCGTGGTCGGTGGCGGGACGGTGGCGCTGCGCAAGGCCGGGGCCTTGCTCGAGGCCGGCGCCCGGGTCCGGGTCGGCGCGCCCGAACTGGTCCCGGCCCTGGCCGCCTGGGTCGCCGAGGGCCGCATCGAACACTTGCCGGGGCCGTTCGTCTCGCAGTGGCTGGACGAGGCCTGGCTGGCGATCGCCGCGACCGACGATGCCGCGGTCAACCGCGCCGTCGCCGAAGCCGGCGAGGCGCGCCGGGTCTGGGTCAACGTCGTCGACGATGTCGAGGCGTCGAGCTTCCACGTCCCGGCGCGCGTGGTCCGCGGCCCGGTGCAGATCGCGATCTCCAGCGGCGGCGGCGTGCCGATGCTGTCGCGCCATCTGCGCGAAACCCTGGAAACCCAACTCGACGAATCGCTCGGCGCACTCGCACAGCTGTTGTCGCGCGAACGCGAGCGCATTCGCAAGCACTATCCCGACCTCGGTGCGCGCCGTCGCTTCTTCGACCGCGTGCTGTCGGGGCCGATTCCCTCGCTGCTGCGCCAGGGCCGCGGCGAAGAAGCGCAACGCGCCTTCGGCGCCGCGCTGGTCGAATCCGACGCAGCCGCCGCGCAAGTCGGATCGGTCGCCCTGGTCGGTGCCGGCCCCGGCGATCCGGGCCTGCTGACCCTGCGCGGCCTGCGCGTGCTCAACGAGGCCGACGTGATCCTGCACGACCGCCTGGTCAGCCCGCAGGTGCTGCAACTGGCGCGCCGCGACGCCGAGCTGATCGACGTCGGCAAGCCGCTCGCCGGCACGCTGTCGCCGGCGAACCATCACAGCACCCAGGAACGCATCCACTCCCTCATGCTCAAACACGCCCGCGCCGGCAAGCGCGTGGTGCGGCTCAAGGGCGGCGACCCGTTCGTGTTCGGACGCGGCGGCGAAGAACTCGAAGCGCTGCGCGACCACGGCATCGCCTTCGAGGTCGTGCCGGGCATCACCGCCGCGCTGGCCTGCGGCGCCTATGCCGGCATCCCGCTGACGCATCGCGAGCATGCGCAGTCGCTGCGTCTGGTCACCGCTCATCTGAAGGACGCCAACGACGGCCTCGACTGGCGCGCGCTCGCCCAGGAAAAGCAGACGCTCGCGGTCTACATGGGCGTGTCCGGGCTGGACGTGCTGCGCGACAAACTGATCGAACACGGCCGCGCCGCCGGCACGCCGTTCGCCCTGATCGAAAACGGCTCGCGCCCGGAACAGCGCGTGGTCACCGGCACGCTGGCCGAACTGGCCGAACGTGCACAAGCGCATCGCGTGCAGTCGCCCGCCTTGCTGATCGTCGGCGAAGTCGCGGCGCTGGCCGAGCGCCTGCACTGGTTCGGCGAGGCGCCGCTGACGCAAGCGCTGGCGCCGACGCCGGCGGCAACCTACGCCGTAGCCGCCTGACCGCCCCTCATTCGCACCCACGCCACGGGAACTCACTCATGCCCCTATACGACAACATCCTCGACACCATCGGCAACACGCCGATCGTCAAACTGCATCGCATCGCGCCGAAACACGTGACGCTGTATGCGAAGGTCGAATCGTTCAATCCCGGCGGTTCGGTTAAGGACCGCCTCGCCCTGGCGATCGTGCTCGACGCCGAGCGCAGCGGCGCGTTGAAGCCGGGCCAGACCATCGTCGAAGCGACCTCGGGCAACACCGGCATCGCCCTGGCGATGGTCGCCGCCGCCCGCGGCTATCCGTTCGTGGCGGTGATGACCGAAACCTTCTCGATCGAGCGCCGCAAGCTGATGCGCGCGTACGGCGCGAAAGTCATCCTGACCCCAGCCGCCGAGCGCGGCACCGGCATGGTCCGCAAGGCCGCCGAGCTGGCCGAGAAACACGGCTGGTTCCTCGCCCGCCAGTTCGACAACCCGGCCAACCCGGCCTACCACCGCAACACCACCGGCCCGGAAATCCTGCGCGACTTCGCCGGCAAGCGCCTCGACTATTTCGTCACCGGCTGGGGCACCGGCGGCACGCTCAGCGGCGCCGGCCAGGTGCTCAAACTGGCGCGCCCCGAGCTGAAGATCATTACCTCCGAACCCGCCGGCGCTTCGTTGTTGAGCGGCAACGCCTGGCAGCCGCACAAGATCCAGGGCTGGACCCCGGACTTCGTACCCGGCGTGCTCGATCGCGGCATCGCCGACGACATCCGTCCTGTCGACGACGTCGTCGCGCGCGACACCGCGCGCCGCCTGGCCGCCGAGGAAGGCGTGTTCGTCGGCATCTCCGCCGGCGCGACCGTCGCCGCCGCCCTGCAGGTGGCCGAACAGGCGCCGGAAGGCTCGGTGCTGCTGGCGATGCTGCCGGACACCGGCGAGCGTTATCTGTCGACCTTCTTGTTCGAAGGCGTGGCCGAAGGCTCCGACGACGAGTGGCTGGCTTCCCTGGATCGGGAGGAGTCGGTCGCGGCTTGAGCAACAGGCGGGGCGGAGCCGAGCGCGGCCCTCTGGCGCGCACGTGCCGCCGCGTCGGGATCGGCTTTCGCGCCGGCCCCGCCCCGCGCTTCTATTCAGTAACGCATCAGCGGTAACCGGGCACCCGTAGGGCGGGGCTCACGACGGCGAGACGCCGGAGGCAGCGGTGGCGACTGCATCCGGAAGACGGCGGCGTGGGCTTCGCCCTACATCTTTTTGTCCGGCGGCGCGGCGACGAAGCTTGAGCCCTCGCCCGCCTCCCAGCGTTGCAGTGGCTGCGCTCGCCACCCGCGGGAGAAGGGCTAAAGCTGCCGGGCCGACGCTTCTCCTGCCGGCAATGGAAGACCGCACGGATTCACCCCCGGACCGCGGACGTTTACCCTGTGCGCTTGCGGCACCCGCCGCGCGGAGCAGGCATGACCCAGTCCCACCCTACCGATCGCGACCTCGCCCGCCTGAATTGGGCCCGCGCCGCGACCGGCGACGACCGCCTCGAACTCGTACGCGCTTCGTTCGACGCCGGTTTCCGCAGCTACTGGCGGGGCGCGACGACCGCAGCCGGCGCCGACCCAACCACCGTCATCGTCATGGACTCGCCGCCCGAGCTCGAGGACGCGCGCCCCTGGCTGCGCATGCGCGAGGTCCTGCTCGCCGGCGGCGTGCGCGTGCCGGACGTGCGGGCCCAGGATCTCGAACACGGTTTCCTGCTGCTCGAAGACCTCGGCCGCGACACCTATCTGCAAGTGATCGACGACGGCAACGCCGACGCGCTGTTCGACGATGCCTTCACCCAGTTGCTGAAGATCCAGGCCCTGCCCTGCCCCGACGACCTGCCCCCTTACGACGAGGCTTTCCTCGCCCGCGAACTGCGTTTGTTCGACGAATGGTTCCTCGGCCGCCACCTCGGCATAGAGCTGAGCTGCGACGACCTGGAAAAACTCGACCTGGCCTATCGCCGCATTCTCGACAACGTGCTCGCCCAGACCCAGATCTTCGTGCACCGCGACTTCATGCCGCGCAACCTGATGCCGGTGCCCGGCGGGGTGGCGGTGATCGACTTCCAGGGCGCGCTGCGCGGGCCGATCACCTACGACCCGATCAGCCTGTTCCGCGATGCCTTCCTGAGCTGGCCGGAGACGCGCGTCGACGCCTGGCTCGCGCGCTATCACGCGCGGGCCACCGCGGCCGGCATTCCGTTGCCGGAGCTCGCGCGTTTCCGCCGCGACGCCGACTTCGCCGGCCTGCAGCGCCACATCAAGATCCTCGGCCTGTTCGCGCGCCTGCACCATCGCGACGGCAAGCCGAAGTACCTGGCCGACGCGCCGCGTTTTCTCGGTTACCTCGACGTGGTCCTGTCGCGTTACCCGGAACTCGCGCCGCTCGCCGACATCGTCGAGCGCTACGTGCGCCCGGCCCTGATCGCGGCCGCTGCGGCCGACCCGGCATGAAAGCGCTGATCTTCGCCGCCGGCCTCGGCGAGCGCATGCGCCCGCTCACCCTGCACACGCCCAAGCCTTTGTTGAGCGTGGGCGGCAAGCGCCTGATCGAATGGCATCTGGAAAAGTTCGCCGCACTCGGCATCGATGAGGTCGTGATCAACACCAGCTGGCTCGCACCGCAATTCCCCGAAACGCTCGGCGACGGCGCGCGCTGGGGCCTGCGCCTGCGCTATTCCTACGAAGGCGAAACGCCCCTGGAAACCGGCGGCGGCATGTTGCATGCGCTGCAACTGCTGCAGGAAAACGCCGACCCGCAGGCGCCGTTCCTGGTCGCCAACGGCGACATCTGGACCGACTACGACTTTGCCGACCTGCCGCGCGAGTTCCACGGCGATGCGCATCTGCTGTTGGTCGACAATCCGCCGCAGCATCCGCACGGCGACTTCCGCCTCGACGACGGGCGCCTGTACAACCACGGCGAACCGCGCCTGACCTACTCGGGCATCGGCCTGTATCGCGCCTCGCTGTTCGACGGCTGGCACGCGCGACTCGGCGATGCCGCCGGCACGCAACTTCAGCCGCCGCGCTTCAGCACCGTGCCCTTGCTGCGCGCCGCCGCCGATGCCGGCCGTTTGAGCGGATCGCATCATCGCGGCCGCTGGACCGACGTCGGCACGCCGGAACGATTACAACAACTAGACGCCGCACTGACCGCGGCGGCGCACGGTTGAACGCAACCAACGAATCGATATCGCGCGGCCTGAACCACCGCAGCCACTCACCCCTGCGAACTGGAATCCCATGACCGCCGTAAACCTCACCAAGACCAGCAAGTTCCTCAGCCTGGTGCTGCGCCACGAACCCGAAGCCATCGGCCTGAGCCTCGACGACAACGGCTGGGCCGACCTCGACGAACTGGTCCGCCTGGCCAATGCCGGCGGCAAGCCGGTGACGCGCGCGCTGATCGAGCAAGTCGTGCGCGACAACGACAAGCAACGCTTCGCGATCAGCGCCGACGGTGCGCGCATCCGCGCCAACCAGGGCCACTCCATCGAGGTCGACCTGGCGCTGACCGCGCTGGAACCGCCGGCCACGCTCTACCACGGCACCGCCACGCGCTTCGCCAAGTCGATCCGCAACCTGGGCCTGGTCAAGCAGAGCCGCCAGCACGTGCATCTGTCCTCCGACGCCGAGACCGCGATCAAGGTCGGCAGCCGCCACGGCAAGGCCCTGGTGCTGTCGGTGCGCGCCCGCGACATGCATGCGCGCGGCCTGAGTTTCTTTCAATCCGAAAACGGCGTGTGGCTGACCGACGCGGTCGCGCCGGAATTCATCGACTGGCCGTCGGAAGGCTGAGCCAGTGCTCCTGCGCGCGATCCAGGGCGACATCACCACCCTGAGCCTCGACGCGATCGTCAACGCCGCCAACTCCTCCTTGCTCGGCGGTGGCGGCGTCGACGGTGCGATCCATCGCGCGGCCGGCCCGGAGTTGGTGGCCGAGTGCCGCCTGCTGGGCGGCTGCAAGACCGGCGAAGCCAAACTCACCCGCGGCCACCGGCTGCCGGCTCGCTACATCATCCACACCGTCGGCCCGGTCTGGCGCGGCGGCGAGCACGGCGAGCCCGAGCTATTGGCCGCGTGTTATCGCAATGCGCTGGCGGTGGCGGCGCGGCAAGGGTTAGCGAGCGTCGCCTTCCCCTGCATCAGCACGGGCATCTTCGGCTATCCGGCCGATGCGGCCGCGCAGATCGCGGTCGACACGGTGCGGGCGCATGCCGATGCGACGATCGGCGAAGTGGTGTTTTGTTGTTTCTCTGCCACGGATCGGGGGTTGTACGAGGCGTTGTTGGGTTGAGCCGTCGGCGCATACCTTTGCCGTTGCCGTTGCCGTTGCCGTTGCCGTTGCCTTTGCCGTTGCCGTTGCCATTGCCATTGCCATTGCCATTGCCGTGATTTTGATCTGCTTTGCCGCTTTTCTGCTTTGCCGGTCAAGCGGAGACCCGGAGGGCGGCGCACAGGACGTGCGCCGTTTTTCGATAGGACAAGGATGTCCTATCGAAAAATCCCGGCGCGAGCATTGCACTCGTGGCCTGTGCCCTTGCAAGGAGAGCCCTTTTCTTTGGTTACCTTTGACCGAAGGGAATCCAGACGGACTTTTGGGCTTAGCAAAAGAAAGTAACCCGGCCGCGTTAGCGGACGGAAGCTCTGCTCTTGCTTAATTGAAACGCCGCGAGATCGGTCGCGACTCACGTCGCTCCTACAAGGGGTGCGGGCGCGGTACCGGGTCGCTTAGGCACGTGCAATGCACTATCCACTGTAGGAGCGACGTAAGTCGCGACCGCGGGACGCGCAAAGGCAGCAAGGCCGACGTCACCCATCGAAGCGGTGCACTTTCGCTGGGTAGGAGCGGCGCAAGCCGCGACATCGTTGCGACGGCCTTGCTGCGTATCCATCAAGCAAGATCAAGATCAAACGCCTAAAGCTTCCGCCACTAAAGCGGCGGGTAACTTTCTTTTGTCTAAAGCAACAAAAGAAAGTCACCAAAGAAAAATGCTTTTGCTTTGAATCACAGGCCCGCACGAGCGATGCATACGCGGGGATTTTTCATACGGGACATCCCTGTCCCGATGAAAAACGGCCCGCATCCATGCGGGCCGCCCTCCGGGTCTTCGATTGCCTTCGCTAGTGCCAAGCCGCGCACAGCAACGGCAACGGCAACGGCAAGGCAAAAAATCGCACGCACGCGCTCAGTCGCGATGCAACTTCGCATGTGATTCAAACGCGACCACAACCGCAATCGACAGTGGGTGTCAGGAGCGAGCCGAGAATCCTCGCCGATCAAACCCGACCCTAGGCAGCGCCTACTCCGCGCCCAAGGTCTGCCGCAAGAACGGCACCGTGATCCGCCGCTGCGCAGCGAGCGAGGCGCGATCCAATTTGTCGAGCAAGGCGGTCAAACCGCCGAGGTCGCGGTCGACGCGCTTGAGCAGCCAATCCAGCGCGGCTTCGTCCAAGGCCAGGCCGCGGCGCTGGGCGCGTTGGCGCAGCACTTCGCCGCGGCCGGCGTCGTCGAGCGGGGTCAGCACGATGCGGGTGCACTGCGACAGGCGCGAGCGCAGGTCGGGCAGGCTCAAGGGGAGTTCGTCGGGGTTGTCGCGCGCGGCATAGATCAACGACGCGCCGGCGGCACGCGCGCGGTTGTGGGTGTCGAACAGGGCGATCTCGTCGTCGCGGTTGCCGGCGATCGCTTCGATGCCGTCCAGCGCCAGCAGGTCGTTGCCTTCGAGTGCGTACAAGGCATCGCGCAGACGCCCGGCGGCCGCCATCAAGGGCAGATAGGCGGCGCGGCGGCCGGCCGATTCGGCGGCGGCGCAGGCGCCCAGCAGCAGGTGGGTCTTGCCCACCCCGGCCGGGCCGGCCAGGTACACCCAATCGGCGCCGGTGGGGTCGATATAGCCGGCGGTCTCCTGGGTCTGCGTGGCCAGGGCGCGCAATTGCGCGATCGCGCCTTCGGGCGCGTCGACATAGGTGTCCAAACGCTGGTCCGGCGGATAGCGCAGGGCCAGCGGCAACTGCGGGACGCTCACTGCGTTTCGCGCTCCGCGCGGTCGGCCTGCTCCGCGTTGTTCTTCGCCGCGGGCTCGGCCTTCGGCACCACCGGCACGGTGGCCGGGTCGAGCAGGATGGTCGGGTGGTCGCCTGCATACAGGCGGCTGTGGGTGTAGCGCTCTTGCGCGTAACGCAGCAGCACGTTGGCGACGGCGGCGACCGGCAGGGCCAGCAGCATGCCGAGGAAACCGAACAGGGTGCCGCCGGCGAGCACGGCGAAGATCACCGCGACCGGATGCAGGCCGATGCGGTCGCCGACCAGCTTGGGCGTCAGCCAATAGCTTTCGACGACCTGGCCGACGCCGAACACCGCCAGCACGCCGGCCACGTATTTCCAGTCGCCGTACTGCACCAGCGCGGCGATCACGCCGAGGATGATGCCGCTGGCCGGACCGAGGTACGGCACGAAGGTCAGCAGGCCGGCGATGATGCCGATCAGGATGCCCAGGTCCAGGCCGACCGCCCACAGGCCCAGGCCGTACATCACGCCGAGCGCCAGCATCACCAGGAACTGGCCGCGCAGGAAGGCGCCGAGCACGTCGCTGGATTCCCTGGCCAGACGGCTCGCCGTGGCGAGGTGGTCGCGCGGGATCAACGAGGCGACGCGCTCGACCAGCACGTCCCAGTCGCGCAGGAAGAAGAAGGTCAGCACCGGCAGCAGGGCGATGTTGGCGATCAGGCCCATGATCGCGAAGCCCGAACGCGACAGATAGCCCAGCAGGGTGGTGGCGACGCCGCCGGCGCGCTCCCAGTTGCTGCGTACCAGTTCGATCAGGTGGTTGAGGTCGAGCCAGTTGCTGATCTCGAAGCCGCTGCGCTGCTCCAGCCACGGAATCGCGGTGGCGGTGAACCATTCGCGGTAGCGCGGCAGCGACACGATCAGGGTCGAGATCTGGCGTTCGATCAGCGGCACCAGCAACACCAGCACCAGGATCACCAACAAGGCCATCAGCCCGAACACCAGCGATACGGCGACATTGCGCGAGCGGCCGGTGCGTTCGAGCCGGTCGACCAGCGGGTCGCCGAGCCAGCCGAGCATGGCGGCGATCACGAACGGTGTCAGCACCGGCGCGAGCACCCACAGCAACCAGCAGGCGCCGACGCCGAGCGCCGTCCATTGCAGGCGGCGCAGGAACAGGGCGATGTCTTCCAACGGGGCGCGGTCCATGCGTCAGTGCAACCGGTACACGGGCGGCTGACCTTCGAGGCCTTCCAGCGCTTCGAGGGTATCGCCGCTGTCGGCCATGCGCTTGAGGCCGGACAGACCGGAGATCAGGTCGAGGTCGAACTCGACGCTGTCGGGCGTGGCGCGCACCGGGGTCATCTTGCGGATCACCGCCAGCCCCTGCAGGTAGCCGGACAGGCGGATGTAATCGTCGGCGCTGTGCAGGTTGGTGAACACCACCCGGTAGACGCCGGCCGGACCGGCCGCGCTGCGCTTGGCGTAGCGCTTCATCAGCGCATCGGCCGCGCCGTCGGCGCCGCCGGCCATGACCTTGCGCGCGTCGGGATCGGTGTTGGACCAACTGCCCAGCACCTTGCCGCCGTCGACGAAGGTCCAGTCGCCCTTCCAACCGCCGGTCTTGACCCGGTAGACCTTGCCGATCAGCTGCATCGGCGGGCTGTAGCGTGCCGATGCGCGGGCCACCGCGGCGGCGTCGCCGCGCCAGATGGCGCCGACGCTGGCCTGTTCGGCGGCATTGCCGCTCGGCAGGCCGAGGCGGTAGCCGCGATCGATGGCGCGGTTCAGCGCCGAACGCGCGGCGTTGACCTGGGGCAGACCGACCAGGCGCGGGCCGCTGCCGTCGTCGATCGCCATCCACAGCACCGGCTTGGGACGCGGCTGCGGCCAGATCGGCAGGCCGAGGGTCGAGGCCAGAGTCTCGACCTTGGTCTGGTCGAAATTGACCACCAGCGTGGTCTGGAAGGTCGGCGCGCCGGTCGAGCGCGACACGCCCTCGTCCTGGCGGTAGTCGTAGCCGGTGACGTAGTCCTTGGCCCGGCGCAGTTCCTGGCCGACGCCCGGCCGGCTGGCCGCGGCGCGGTCGCCGGACATCTTGCCAAGCACCTGGGCCAGGGCACGCGCCATGGCGCCATTGCGCTCGGCTTCGCCCTGGCCGTTGACCTGCACCTCGGCCGAGAACGGGCCCGCCGCCTCGGCGCGGTCGCCCTCGACGCGCTGCGCGGCGGCGGCAAAGCTCGCCAGCATAAGCGCTGCGACCACAAAACTCCGGATTGCCCGAACCATCGCCATCCTTAACTGTATGTAGAAAAACCGGCGTCCCGCCCGCCGTTCCAGTCGCGAGCCGGGCTGCGGGCCCGGCATCGTAGCGCTGGACCCACCACCGCGGGCGAAGGCCGTGCCCTCGCCCACCTCGCGTCCTGCTTCGGTCCGGCGGTCGCGGGTGCGTTCCGCCAACGGTGCTCAAGGTCCGAAATGTTGCCGTAGTGGCGCCGGCACGTCCATTCGCGCGCCTGAACGGACCGGTTCAGGCAACGCCCGCCGGAACCTTGGTGGAGGCCATGCCTAGCCTTGGCGGAGGCTCTGCGCAGCCTGGACGCAGCCCCGCTGCAGGTCAAACCGGTTCGCACGCCCCATGGCTGCTAAAATCCCACGTTTCCTTCCGCGACCGCCGGGGCCGCCGTGACCGCATCTCCTTCCGACACCTCCCCCAAGCCGCTGACCTACCGTGACGCGGGCGTCGACATCGACGCCGGCAACCAGGTCGTCGAACGCATCAAGCCCCTGGTCAAGCGCAGCTTCCGTCCCGAGGTGATGGGCGGCCTGGGCGGCTTCGGCGCCTTGTTCGATCTGTCCGGCAAGTACCGCGAGCCGGTCCTGGTCTCGGGCACCGACGGCGTCGGCACCAAGCTCAAGCTCGCCCAGCAGCTCAACCGCCACGACACCATCGGCATCGACCTGGTCGGCATGTGCGTCAACGACGTGCTGGTGCAGGGCGCCGAGCCGCTGTTCTTCCTCGATTATTTCGCCACCGGCAAGCTCGATGTCGACACCACCGTGGCCGTGGTCGGCGGCATCGCCAAGGGCTGCGAGCTCGCCGGCTGCGCCTTGATCGGCGGCGAGACCGCGGAAATGCCCGACATGTACCCGCCGGGCGAATACGACCTGGCCGGCTTCACCGTCGGCGCGGTCGAGAAGTCGCAGTTGCTCGACGGCGCGCGCGTGCGCCGCGGCGACGTGCTGATCGGCATCGCCTCGAGCGGCCCGCACTCCAACGGTTACTCGCTGATCCGCCGCATCTTCGATCGCGCCGGCCGTCCGGGCGACGTCGCCGTCGGCGGCGTGCGCCTGATCGACGCACTGATGGAGCCGACCGCACTGTACGTCAAGCCGGTGCTGGAACTGCTGCGCGCCAACGGCGGCGAGCACCAGATCCACGCCATGGCCCACATCACCGGCGGCGGCCTGACCGAAAACATCATCCGCGTGATCCCCGAAGGCCTCGGCCTGGACATCCGCACCGCCACCTGGACCCTGCCGCCGGTGTTCGACTGGCTGCAGCGCGAAGGCGCGGTGCCGCGCGAGGAAATGTGGCGCACCTTCAACTGCGGCATCGGCTTCGTGCTGGTGGTGCCGGAAGAAGCGGTCGCGGCGACCGAACGCGACCTGCAGCGCCTGGGCCTGGCCCATTGGCGCATCGGCGAAGTCGTGGCCCAGTCCGAAGGCGAGCGCGTGCACATCGGCTGAGCCGCGCACGATCGCGACAGATCGAACGGCGGGCCGCGGCCCGCCGTTTTTTTTGCGTACTGCGGCGCGGTTTCTTTCTCTGCGGCGCTCGGGTAGCGTGCGATGCATCTCACTTCGCAGAACCCGAACCCGATGACCGCAACGCCGGCAGGACGCATGAGCGTCGCCAAGAAATTCGCCCTGGCCGTCGTGCTGGCGGTGTTCGCACTGTCCTGGATCGCCCCGAGCAGCCCGTTCGAGCAGGGCATGCACAGCGTGCTGACCGTGGTCGGCCTGCTGTGGCTGTGGCGCCACGACCGCCGCTGGCCGCTGCGCGACGGCCACTTCCTCGCCATTTGCGGCTTCATGGTGGCGCACTGCATCGCCGCGCGCTGGCTGTATTCCTACGTGCCCTACGACCAGTGGATTCAGTCGCTGACCGGCGGCTGGTCGCTGGATCGCGCACTCGGCTTCGAGCGCAACCATTTCGATCGGCTGATCCATTTCCTCTACGGCGTCTGTTTCGCCCCGGCCGTGCGCGAGTACCTGCGCCAGCGCTGGCCGGCGCTGTCGCCGCGTCAGGCCTTCGTGCTCGCGATCGCCGCGATCATGTGCACCAGCTTGATCTACGAGTGGATCGAATGGGCGATCGCCCTGACCATGTCGCCGGAAGCCGCCGAGTCCTACAACGGCCAGCAAGGCGACGTCTGGGACGCCCACACCGACATGTTTCTTGCGACACTGGGCGCGCTCGCCGCTTGGCCGCGCGCGCGGCGCTGAAGCCGCCAAGCCTGCCCGCGATCGGGGCGTCCAATCAAGGCATGCCAGTCAAGACATCCAGTCAAGAGCAGGGGGGGGACGCCATGTCCGAGTTCGATCCGACAGCAAGCACCGCCGACAGCCTCGCCGCCGCGACGGATGCGGCGGACGCTTCGCAACTGCATACGCTCAGCATCCTGTATTACGTCTTGGCCGGGTTCAACGCCGCCATGCTGTTGCTGGGCCTGCTGTTCGTGGGCGCCGTCGTCCTGATCGCGGCCCGGCAACCGGCGGGCTCGGCGACCTCGACCGGCGATTCCACTATGGAGGCCGGGATCGCGCTGCTCATCATCCTGGCCGGCTTCGTTTTCAGCGCGGTCTGTGCCGCGCTGCAGTACATGACCGCGCGGCGTTTGCGCGAACGCCGCAGCCCCCGCTTCTGCCAGATCGTCGCCGGCCTGAGCTGTTTGTCGGTGCCGCTCGGCACCTTGCTCGGCGTGTTCACCTTCATCGTATTGGCGCGTCCGTCGGTGCAGGCGCAGTTCGCCGCGCGCGGTTGATTCGCCCCCGTCGCCGCAAGCCCGGAATGCGGCCGCAACCTCCCACCCAGGAAATCCATCCATGAACCAGGTCCCAGCCGCATCGGCGGTCGAAAACCCGCAGGACGCCTCGCAGCTCAAGACGCTGAGCATCCTGCACTACGTGTTCGCCGCCCTGTATCTGCTGCCGCTGCTGGTGGCCTTCCTGTACGTCTTCATGGGGGCGGCGATCCTCAACGGCGGCATCCAAAGCCAACCCGGCGACGAGGTCGGCGGCTATGTCCTGATCGGCTTCGCGGTGGCGTTGTTCCTGGTGGCCATCATCGGCGGCAGCCTGACCTTCATCGCCGCGCGCCGCCTAGGCCAGCGCCGCAGCCGCACGCTGTGCATGGTCGTCGCCTGCATTTCCTGCCTGTCGGTGCCGCTGGGCACTGCGTTGGGCGTGTTCACCCTTATCGTGTTGAGCCGGCCTTCGGTGAAGGCGCTGTTCGGCGAACGCTGATCGGAAGGTTTCGACATGGGAGCCGCCATGGTGCGATACAGCGACGGATTCGAGGTCAGGATCGGCGACCAGGTCCTGTCCTACGAACTCAATCGCGGCACGATCGTGGCCCTGATCGACCGCGGCGAATACTCGGCGAAGTTCCCGCAAGCCGAGTGGGCCTACCTGGAACGCGGCGTGCTCGTCGAAACCGACTTCGGCGGGCTGGTGCACTATCCGAACGGCTTCAAGCACGACGAGTTGTCGTTGATCGCCAGGGCCGACGACTGAGCCAGCCCTGAGCGGATCGAGACGGGCCGGCGCCGGCGCGTCCGTCCTGCCGGGGTGCGCAGCTGCACGGCCCCCGCCCGGCTCGTGCCGGCCTGAAGCGCCGCGCCGGCCTCGGACCGACTAGACAGGTCCACCCGGTTGTCCCTGCCCTGTCATCACCGGGTTGCGCGCGCCGCCCAAGCTGGACGCCTGTTCCATAGCGCGTCCCGCCCCCATGACTTACCGCCTCGCACTGTTCGACATCGCCGGCACCACCGTGTCGGATCCGGGCTTCGTCGCCCAGGCTTTCGTCGGCGCGATGACCGCCGCCGGCCACCCGATCGATCACGAGGCCTGCCGGCCGTTGATGGGCTATCCCAAGCCGCTGGCGATCGCGCGCCTGCTCGGCGCGCAGGCCGATGACGCCACCGTCGCCGCGATCCATGCCGACTTCGTCCAGCGCATGCTGGTCTGTTACCGCGAATGGCCCGGCATCGAACCGCTGGCCGGCGCCGAATCGGTGTTCGCCCTGCTCCGCGCCAACGGCATCAAGGTCGCGCTCAACACCGGTTTCTCGCGCGACATCGCCGACGCCATCGTCGAGCGCCTCGGCTGGGCGCAGCGCATCGATGCGCTGATCGCCAGCGACGAAGTCGCGCAAGGCCGGCCGGCGCCGCACATGATCCATGCGCTGATGCAGCGTTTCGGCATCGACGACCCCAGCGAGGTCGTCAAGATCGGCGACACCGAAGTCGACATCGGCGAAGGCCGCAGCGCCGCCGTCGGCCTGGTGGTGTCGGTCACCACCGGCGCCTTCACCCGCGCCGAACTCGAGCCGTACTCGCCCGACCGCATCATCGATGGCTTGTTCGAGCTGCCGGCTTTGCTCGGCGTCGACGCGGTCGACGCGCGCAGCGCCGCATGAACCCTGCGTCGCCCCTGCGCAGCGAACGCGCGCGCCAGTGGCAGGTGACCCTGCTCGCCGGCAGCGCGGCGCTGGTCGCGTACGCCAGCATGTACGCCTTCCGCAAACCGTTCGCGGCGGCTTCGTTCGAAGGCCAGCACCTGTTCGAGGTGGACTACAAGGTCTGGCTGGTGGTCGCGCAGGTGCTCGGCTACATGTGCAGCAAGTTCATCGGCATCGGCGTGATCGGCGGTCTGCGCCGCGAACGCCGCGCGCCGCTGCTGCTGGCGCTGATCGGCATCGCCTGGCTGGCCTTGCTGGGGTTCGCGCTGACTCCGGCGCCGTGGAACATCCCCTTCCTGTTCCTCAACGGTCTGCCGCTCGGCATGGTCTGGGGGCTGGTGTTCAGCTATCTGGAAGGTCGCCGCACCACCGAAGCCATGGGCGCGATCCTGGCTTCGAGCTTCATCATGGCCTCCGGCATCGTCAAGAGCGTCGGCAAGTGGCTGCTGCTGTCGGGCGTGAGCGAGTTCTGGATGCCGTTCGTGACCGGCCTGCTGTTCGTGCCGCCGCTGTTCATCGCGGTGCACTACCTGGAACGCGTGCCGGAGCCCGACGCCGACGACCGGCGCGAACGCAGCGAACGCCTGCCGATGAGCCGCGGCGAACGCCGCGCCTTCGTGCGCCGGTTCCTGCCGGGCCTGGCCTTGATGATCCTGTGCTACGTGGCGCTGACGGTGGTGCGCGATTTTCGCGACAACTTCGAGGCCGAGCTGTTCAACGACCTGGGCTATGGCGGCAATGCGGCGGTGTTCGCATTGATCGAAACGCCCGTGGCTTTGGCGGTGCTCGCGTTGACCGCCGGGCTGACGTGGTTCCGCGACAACCTGCGCGGGCTGATGGCGCTGCACGGCCTGATGTTCGCCGGCCTGGCCGTCGCCGGCCTCAGCACCTTCGCCTTCCAGGCCGGCGCCCTGCCGCCGCTGTGGTGGCTGGCGTTGGTCGGCTTCGGCCTGTACCTGGCCTACGTGCCGTTCAATTGCGTGTTCTACGAACGCCTGATCGCGACCTTCCGCATCGCCGGCAACGTCGGCTTCCTGATGTATCTGTCCGATGCCTTCGGCTACCTGGGCAGCGTCGCGGTGCTGCTGACCAAGGAATTCTCCGGGCTGCAGTTGTCGTGGAGCGAGTTCTTCGCCCAGATCGTGCTCGCCCTGGCCGCGCTCGGCAGCATCTGCCTGCTCGCTTCGGCGCTGTACTTCCATCATTGCGCCACGCGCCGCGCCGTTGCGCCGACGCTCGCGCCCGTCTGACCCACTCGATCGATTCCCACGCATGAAATCTCAGTCCGCTCTCGTCATCGGCGCCGGCATCGTCGGCCTGGCCATCGCCCGCGCGCTCGCCGTGCGCGGCCACCGCGTCACCGTATTGGAACGCTACGAACGCGCGGTAGGCGCGTCGGTGCGCAATTTCGGCATGGTCTGGCCGATCGGCGTGAGCAACGGCGCCGCCTACGAACGCGCGCTGCGTTCGCGCGCGATCTGGCAGGAACTCATCGCCGAAGCGGGGCTGTGGCACGACCCTTGCGGCTCGCTGCACATGGCCTATGCGCAAGACGAATGGGAGGTACTGGAACAATACGAAGCCGCCAACCGCGGCCTGCGCCCTTGCCGCCTGCTCGACCGCGACAGCGCCCTCGCCCAGTCCCCGGCCCTGGTCGGCGAGGGTTTACGCGGCGCCTTGTTCAATCGCGACGAGATGATCGTCGACCCGCGCGAAGCGCTGCGCGTGCTGCCGGATTTTCTGCACCGACGTTACGGCGTCGAGTTCCATTGGCGCACGCCGGTCACCGCGGTCGAAGCCGGTCGCGCGCATTCGGGCACGCGCCGCTTCGAGGCCGATCAAGTGTTCGTGTGCAGCGGCCCGGAGTTCGAACAACTGTATCCGCAGGTCTACGCCGCCGCGCCGTTGACCCGATGCAAACTGCAGATGATGCGCCTGGCGCCGCAGCCCGACGGCTTCCGTCTCGGTGCGGCCCTGTGCGGCGGCCTGTCGCTGGTGCATTACGCCGGTTTCCAGCAGGCCGCCGACGTGGCCCCGCTGCGCGCACGCTATCAGGCCGAGTTCGGCGATCTGATCGAACTGGGCATCCACGTGATGGCGGCGCAGAACGGCCGCGGCGAGATCACCATCGGCGATTCGCACGCCTATGCCCACACCCACGACCCCTTCGACGAGCAGGCCATCAACGGCAAGGTGCTGGATTATCTGGCGCGCTTCGCCCGCCTGCCCGATCCGCGCGTGATCCAGACCTGGCACGGCATCTACCCCAAGCTCACCGACGGCAGCAGCGAATTCGTCGCCGAGCCGGCGCCCGGCGTGACCATCGTCAACGCCATCGGCGGCGGCGGCCTCGGCATGACCCTGAGCTTCGGCCTGGCCGAGGAAATCGTCGACGGCCGCTACGGCGCGGTGCGAAGGGCCGCCTGACGGGAATCGGGAATCGGGAATCGGGAATCGGGAATCGGGAATCGGGAATCGGGAATCGGGAATCGGGAATCGGGAATCGGGAAAGGCTAAATCTTTGAGGGTCGGGATCGACACCGGCAAGCGACGAAACCGGCTTTAACCGATTCCCCATTCCCGCCCAATCCAGCGCGGGCTATGGCGGCCTGACCCGCCATAGCCCGCTGCGTCCAGCCCGTTGGCTCCCCCGTCGGACCGATCGCTCCCGCCTGCGCCGCGCGTCGCGCGCAGCGCCAGCGACCGCGCCGGACCGTCCGTGGCCGACGCGGGGCGGGCGGCATGTCCCTATGCCTCATCACCGGCCCGACCGGATCGCTGCCTGCGTTCCCGCCCGTGAGACTCGCCTGGAGTCGCGGGACGTGCGCGCGCGATCGCGGCGGGCCGCGAAGTTCATCGTCACCCATCGTCGCCGTCATCGCCGATCCGCCTCGACCCTGCGCCGGCCGATGAATCGGCCGCGTCGGCATGCGGACGGGGACTGAGCGGTACCCGATGCGCATGCCGACGCGCCCTGTCGACGCGATCGCGGTGCGTCCTTCCAGTGGACGAGCCCGGCGTTGACCAGGCCGACACCGTGCCGGCGACCTCTCCATTTACCGTCGGCGCGCGTCGATTTGCGAGGAACGTTCAGGGACCGAATCGGGACGCGGCGGGAACGTTTCGCGGTCGGCGGGGATGATGAACAAGGAGACCGCTAATCAGGTCACAGCGCGATCGTGTCGTCCGACAAGTTAGCGCCGATTCGTTCCCGCTTTGGTCCCCGAATTGCTTGGACGCGGCCTGGATGCGGTTCTTAGGCTGGGCCTCCATCGAGCTTCGCCTACAGGGGGCGGACATGCGCACGACACTCAAGGGATTCATTCTCGCGGCCGGGTTGCTCAGCACGGCCGCCATCGCCCACGACACCGACGGCGCCTGCGCACAGGAAGGCGCACGCATGACCGTGGTCGGCTCGTTCAATTTCAGCTCGCAGGACCTGCTGGAATTCCAACAACGCGAACTCGGCGGCGGCATCCGGGTGCCGCCGGGCGGCATGTGCACGCCGAGCAGCTGCGGCATCGTCGACGACCATTGGGCGGTCGCGACCCGCCGCGCCTTCCAGTACTGCGAGCAGATCGCACCGGGCAGCATCGCCCAAGTGACCTCCCCGGCCACCTACAACGACACCTTGCTGCACCACTCCGCCTACAGCTTCGGCCCGAACACGCCGAACCTGCAGGGCCTGTGCGTGCGTTGCCAGGTGCCCAGCAGTACGCCGATCAAGTTGACGAAGGCGACGAAGGCGCTGCGGCCGTAAGCAGCGAAGCCGACCCTCTGTAAACGGCGAACCCCATCAGTCGTAAGCGGCGAAACCCACCCACCGTCATTCCCGCGAAGGCGGGAATCCAGAGACTTCAGAGGGATACCCCGATAAAGCCCTGGATCCCCGCCTTCGCGGGGATGACGGATGGCGCAGTCGTGCGAACCGTGACTCCACGCGAACTGAAGTCTGCGGCCCGGCCAGGGCGCACAGCGCCCTGGCGTTCACGGATGCGCGAGCCAGTGGCTCGCAAGCGGATCCCTTCACCCCCGCTTTCGCTGGGAAAACGGATTGAATTGTCGCGGGCTAGCGGTGCCAGGCAGGCAGAACCCAAGCTGCAGGCAGTCGCTCACACCAGCGCGTGGCGTCGCGTATACGTCAGCACGGTATCGACGTGCTTCTGCAGTTCGCTGCGCACCGATTCTTCCAGCGGACACTCGGCCAGCACGTAGTAGCCCGAGCGCAGCACGTCGCGCCAGCGCGGCTGGCGCGGCAGCTTGGACAGGCTCAGGTAACGCTCCATGGCCCGCGCGCGCAAGCGGCCGTCGTCGACGGTGACGCGCCAGATCCGGCTTTTCTCGGCCAACTCCAGGCGCCCCTGGCCGGTGCTGCGTTCCCAGGCTTCGACCACGGCCAACATCAGCTCGACCAGGGCGCGGCGGAACGACGAGCGCATGGCCTCGTTGGCGGTAGCGTCCAGCGCCGAGGCGGCCTCGACGTCGGCCAGCGCTTCGACCGCGCCCGCATCGATACCGACCGGCTCCAGGCCGACGCGCTCAACCTGCCCGACACCGAGCGCGTCCAGTCCGAGCACGATCAAACCCTCGCCCTGCCCGGTCTCGCTGAGCTGCGCGCGCAAGGCGCCGCCGCTGAGGCCGAAGTCGAGGCGCTGCGAGGCCGAGGACTCATCGAGCCGTTCCATCGCCTGGGCGAAGCGCGAGGCGTCCGACTCGCCGAGCAATTCGCCGAAAGCACGGCCGGGCAGACTGTCGCCGGCCTGTCCCAGCAATTGCCCGGCACTGCGGTTGGCGGCGAGCACCTGGCCGCCGGCGTCGAGGATCAACACCGCGTCGTCGCGGCTGTCGAGCGCGGCCTGCAGGCGCGTGCGGTCGACGCCGAGTTCGGCCGCGGCGCGACGGTAGTACTCCACTTCCTCGGCCAAGCGCGCCTGTCGCGCGGCTTCGGCGAGCCGCGCGCGCTGTTGCCGGCGCAGGAAGAACACGAGCAGCCCGAGCACGGCCGCGACCGCAGACACCGCGGTCAACCACAGGGCCAGGGTGCGCTGCTTCAGGCTCAAGGCGCGGACCTGGTTCTCCGCGGCGAGCGCGGCGATGGTGCGGTCGCGTTCGGCGGTCTCGAAGCGGACCTGCATCCATTTCATCTCGCGGTCGTAGCGCGCCTCGCGCAAGGTCCGCGCCGCCGTTTCGGATTCGCGCAAAGCCGCCATCGCCCGCGGCCATTCGCCGAGGGCTTCATAGTCGTCGGCCAATTCGGCCAGCAACGCCGGGCGGTCGCTGTCCTGCGCCGGCAAGCTGCGCAAGGCCGCGCTGATGCGCTGTTGCGCCGCGCGCGGCTGGCCGAGCAAGCGCTCCGCGCGCGCCGCCTGCAGCTGCAGGGGCGCCGGCGCCGCGGCGCCGTCCTGCGCGGCGATCGCCAGGCCGCGCCCGGTCGCCGCCCGCGCCGCGGCCAACTCGCCGCGCGCCAATGCGGCGCGGCCGAGCTCGGCATAGGCGCGCAGGATGTAGGTGCGCTCGCCGGCTTGATCGAGTTCGCTGCGCGCCTGCTGCAACAAGGCCTCGCCGCGCGCGTTATCGCCCGAATCCAGGGCCAGAACGCCCATGCTCAAGGCCACGTGCGCGGCCTCGGTGCCGTTGCTGGCGCGCAGGAACTCGGCCCGCGCCTGTTCGTAGTGACGCACCGCGCTATCGCTTTCGCCGAGGTCGCGGTAGAGGTCGGCGATGTTGTTGAGCACCGGTCCGGCTTCGGACTTGGACTCGGATTTGGCCAGCCCGCGCTGCAGCTCCAGGCTCGACAGCAAGGCCTGCAAGGCGCCGCGGTAATCGCCGAGCCGGCGTAGGGCCGAGCCGATGTTGTTCCAGGCCTTGGACTGAGCGGCGCGGTCTTCGTTGTGCCGGGCCAGTTGCAGGGCCTGCCTGAATTGGCTCAGGGCCTCGACCGTGCATTCGCGCCGGTAATCGAGCACGCCGCGGCGGCGGGTGAGTTCGTAGCGCACGCTGGCGCTGGCTTCGGGCCCGGCCAGGGCCTGCGCGCAGTCGAGCGCGGCCGAGGCGCCGGCGAAATCGCCGCGATGCTGCGCTTCGACGCTGCGTTCGTAGAGCGTCGCCAGCACCGCTTCGCCGCCGGCGGAACCGAGCTTGAAGCGCAGCGCGCAACTGCGCGCGTCCGGCACTGCCGCGGGTGCGGCTTTGCAGGCCGTGGCGGCCGCGTCGGCGGCCCGCACCGCCCCCTGCATCGAAACGCCTGCCGATACCGCCAGCGGCAAGAAACCGATCACCGCCGCCCACGCCCCACGCCTCGCCCAGTCCTTGCCCACGCCCCGCTCCCGGCTGCCGCAGTCCGCAGCTTTGCCGATTCGGCGGTCGAGCGGAAGCGGGGTGGCTTCGCGCTTTGTGTTTCTTCGTCGACGGCTTCACCCGAAGCGTCACATTAATTACGGACCTGTGTCGCAATCGCACCGAAGGCCGGATCGGCAGACACCGATCCGGCCTTGCATCGCGGTGCATCCCCGCACCTGGATCATCGCGATCTAGATCTGCGCAAGACTCAACGCTGCAGGATCAGGCTGAGGTTGTCGGCGAACGCATCGCCGGTCGCGTTGCCGTGTTCGAAACGGATCTCGACCTCGGCCCATTGCGCGTCCTGCGGCACGCTGCCTTTGAGTTCGTAACGCTGGAACGCGCCGTTGCCGCCGCCCGGTGCGAGCTCGAACGCGCTGCCGGCGTACAACGCCTGCAATCCCGGCCAGTTCGAGGCGGTGATCGGCGCCGGATAACCGGCATCGGCGCGATCCAGGACGCGGTCGTAGCGCAGGTACTCGCCGGGCTTGAATACATACGACTTGCCGCTGGCGAAGTTCAAGGCGCCGGACCAATGCGCCGGCCAGTAGCCGCTGTTGGGCCAGGTGCTCTCGGACAGGTACGCCGGGTAATAGCTGTCGGCACGGTCGCTGTCGAGGTTGTAGCGGATGTACTGGTCGCCCTTGAAGAAGTACAGCTTGCTGCGGCTGAAGAACAAGGCCGCGTCGAGGTCGCGCGCACCGCCGGCGAATTTCTCCAGGCCCGGCCAGCGGCCGGCGATCGGCGCCGGATAGCCCGCGTCGACCGCGCCGGCGGCGAGGTCGTAACGGACGTATTGCGCGTCCTTGAAGAAATAGACCTCGCCGTTGCCGGCGTCGACCGCCGCGTCGAGGTTGCGCGCGCCGCCGGCGAACGTCTCCAGCCCCGGCCAGTTCGTCGCGATCGGCTGCGGATAACCGCTGACGACGCGATCGGCGGCGATGTCGTACTTGTAGTAATCGCCGCCGCGGAACACGTGGCCGACGCCGGCCGCACTGAAGCTGGCCATGCCGCGCAGATCGTAGAAACGCAGGAACACGCGGGCGCGATGACCGCTGGCTGCGCCCAGGTTCGCCGACAAGGCGAAGTTCGCATTGCTCAAGTCCAGGCCGCGCAGATCCACGCGCTGACTCAGGGTGTTGCTCTTGCCGGTGTCGCGGCCGATGAACAGATTGCGGCCCGCGCCGGCCGGCGGCGCCGGCAGCCAGGTATAGCGCGCGTACTCGACCGCTTGCCCACCACGGCCCTTGCGCCAGCCCGGCACGTCGCTGTCGTAAGCGCGGTCGATGCGCCCGACCGAATACTCGGCGTCGCCGTTGGCGAGCAGATTGATCCCCAGGGCCGGCGCCGCTTCGCGCGTCGGGCGGTGCATCGGCCGGCCGTCGAGGCCGCTCGGGATCGCCAAACCCAGGTGGGCGAGGATGCTCGGCGCCACGTCGACCTGGCGCGGCGCCAGGCGCAGCGGCTCCAGGCCGAGATCGGGCACCGAATCGCCGCTGAAAGCGATCAGGATCTTGCGGTCTTCCGGGGTATTGTGGCCGTGGTGGACCGAGCCGCCGTGATCGGTGCCGACGATGATCAACCAGTCTTCGTTGGCATAGTTCGGCCGTGCGCGCAGCGCCGCCATCAGCTTGCCGATCGAGGCATCGATGCCGCGGATCGCCGCGGTGTAGCCGGAAGCGTCGCGATTGAAATAAGCGCCGGCGTGACCGGCGCCGTCGGGTTCGTTGAAGTCCAGCAACAGCACGTCGGGAGCGGCGGCATCGCCGAGCCATTCCAAGGCCTTGCTCAAGACCTTCGCATCGCTGCCGGCATCGAAAACGCTGTCGGCGCGCCACGGAATCTGCGTCGCCAGCGGCGACCAGGCCACGGCGGCGGCGGTGCGCTTGCCGGGCGCCACCGCTTCGATGCGGCTCAGCACGTCCGGCCAGGCGGCGTAGTTCTTGCCGCTGAAGCTGTTGTCGTAGACGCCGTGCTTGTCTCGCTCCACCCCGGTGAACAGCGACGACCAGCCGGTGCCGCTGATCGCGGTGTCGGCGGTCAGGCCCTCGCGGCCGAGATAGCCGTCGGCGACCAGGGCATCGAGATTCGGCGTGGCGACGCTGCCGTAGACGTCGCCGCGGAAACCGTCGGTGCCGATGAACAACACCTTCGGCGTCCTGGCTGCGACGGGGCCGGCGGCCGCCGATAGCGGAACCAGGGCCGTTGTGGCCAGCGCGCAAGCCAGGGCCAGCGAAGAGAAAGCAAAACCGTGACGGGACATGTCCGCTCCTGCGGTGGGAAGGAGTCCGCAGGCTAGGCCGCGATCGCGCGCGTTGCGGTGACGCAAACCGCGCAACGCGAGGCCGCGGCCCTGCATCTGTCACGGTTCGGTCATCACCATCAACTGCACCCAGTCGCCCGCGAACGAAGTCACCCCGAACTGCACCGGCACGCCTTGCGGGTCGACGTTGAGCGAATGCACGCACAGCACCGGCCGGCGCGTCGATTGGCCGAGCACGCGCGCGACTTCGGCGGTGGGCAGCCGCGCCATCACCGCGGTGTGCTTGCGCAGGTAGTCGCGCACGCCGAACTCGGCCAGGGTGCGGGTCACCGACAGTTGCTCGGCGAACACCCGGTCCAGCCCCGGAAAGCGCGCGGCCGGGAACCAGGCCTCGCTGTGGTCGACGGTGCGGCCTTCGACCTCGCTGGAATAAACCACGCGGTGCACGCGCTCGCCGGAGATCAACCCCAGCGAACGCGCGACTTGCCGCGGCGGCGTTTGCAAGCCGGTTTCGATCAGGCGGTAGCGGCTTTCGACGTTGAGATCGTGCATGGCCTTGCCGAAACGCGTGCGGCGGCCGATCGGATAGTGATACGGATGCTCCTGGACGAAGCTGCCGCGGCCGGTCTCGGTGCGCAGGAAACCGCGTTCTTCCAGGGCTTCGATGGCGCGTCGCACGGTGTGGCGGTTGACCCCGAAGCGCCGCGCCAGATCGAAAGCCGACGGCAGGCGGTCGCCTTCGCTGAGCGCGCCGGAACGGATGTCCTTGAGCAGGCTGGCTTCGATCTGCTGCCACAGCGGCAACGCCGCATCGCGCTGGGCTGCGGTGTCCCTGGTATCGGCGAGGGCAGCGACGGTTTCGCCGAAAACCTGCGCATCGCCAATGTTCAGTCGAGCGGTTGTCATACGCCTTCCATCTGCACTTGCTTGACTAGACAGGTCGAGTCCCGCACGAGTGGCCATGAGAACCCGCTTGCGTTGCATGGCCATGACAGTTAGCGCCCACCTGCCCAGGACCGTCGCCGATGCCCGAACTGCTGCTCGATAACCTGCGCCTGGTGCTGCCCGACCGGGTCGTGTCCGGCCACCTGCTGATCGCCGACGGCACCATCCGCGCCATCGGCGAAGGTCGCAGCGCCTCACCGGCCGCGCTCGACTGCGAAGGCGATTACCTGTTGCCGGGCCTGGTCGAGTTGCACACCGACAACCTCGAAAAACATCTGCTGCCGCGCCCGGGCGCGCATTGGCCGGCCGCGGCGGCGCTGCGCGCCCACGACGCGCAATTGCTCGCCGCCGGCATCACCACCGCGCTCAATGCCATCTCGGTCGGCGAAGAGGACGCCGAGGAAGCGGTCGATCCCGCGCAGGTACTGGCCGCGCTGGAGGCCGCGCGCGAAGACGGCGGCCTGCGCATCGAACACGCCGTGCACCTGCGCTGCGAACTGCCCTGCCCCGACCTGCCGCAGCGTCTGCAGCCGTTGCTCGGCGCGACCGAACTGCGCCTGCTGTCGCTGATGGATCACACGCCCGGCCAGCGCCAGTTCCACGACCTGGAGCGTTACCGCAGCTACAGCGCGCGCCATGGCAATGCCCGCGACGACGCAGGATTCGGCGCGCGCGTACGGCAGCTGCAGCGACTACAGCGCCAACATGCCGACACGCATCGACAGGCGGTGATCGCGTTCGCGCGCGAACTCGGCCTACCGTTGGCCAGCCACGACGATTCGGAACTCAGCCACGTGGTCGAAGCGGTCGAGGCCGGCGCCTGCATCGCCGAATTCCCGGTCAACCTGGCCACCGCGGTCGCCGCGCGCGCGGCCGGGCTGCGGGTACTGGCCGGCGCGCCGAATCTGGTGCGCGGCGGTTCGCACAGCGGCAATGTCGCCGCCGCCGACCTGGCCCGCGCCGGTGCGCTCGACGCACTGTCCTCGGACTATGTCCCGGGCAGTCTGCTGCTCGCCGCGTTCCAACTCGGCGCCTGGGACGGGATCGGCCTGGCGCACGCGGTGGCGATGGTCACGCGCACCCCGGCGCAGGCGATCGGCTATCGCGACCGCGGCGAACTCGCGGTCGGCCTGCGCGCCGACCTGCTGCGCGTGCGCGTCGTCCGCGACCTGCCGCGCATCGAATCGGTCTGGGTCGGCGGCGAACGCCGTTACTGAGCCCATCGAAGTCCAAGCCCCTTTCGACGCTCCCAAGACGATTCCACTCTTTAGCCAAAGGGGCCAGCGGGATTTGTTCCGCTTCCAGGATCATCTCCATCCGACGCAAATCCCCCGCGCCAGCAGACGTCGCCGGCACTCCGACCACGCAAGGCGCAGCCCCTCTACAAAGGGCGCCAACTATCACGGCAGCGCCGCACAACGCCCGATCGCCAGCTGAATCCGCGATCCGTCACGAGCGACTAGACAGGTCGCTCGCGCAGTCCGCACCGAACGCCGAAGCCTTCATATCGCGCCGTTGTAATGCCGCCATCACGCCGCAACCGTGGCGCGCATTCCAAGAGACCCGCATGAACACCCCGATCCGTACTCCCCTGGCGCTGGCCCTGCTCGCCGCGCTGTCGTTGACCGCGCAAACGCAGGCTGCGACTCCGCTGACCGCCAATGTCGATGCCGCCGTCGATACCGGCGCCCAGACCGGCACGGCGACCGCGGCAGCTGCCGGCGCGCCGCGCGACGACGCCGCGACCCTGGACACGATCTCGGTGATCGGCAGCCGCGAGACCCGCCAGGTCCAACGCATCGGCAAGGTCGAACTGCAGGCCACCGCACTCGGCACCAACCCGGTGAAGGTGCTGGAAAAACTGCCGGGCGTGCATTTCGTCTCCTCCGACCCCTGGGGCAGTTACGAATGGTCGAACCGCATCGCCATCCGCGGCTTCGCCCAGAATCAGCTCGGCTATGCGCTCGACGACCTGCCGCTCGGCGACAACAGCTACGCCAACAACAACGGCCTGTCGCCGAACCGCGCGATCCTGCCGGAAAACATCGCCGAACTTGAACTGGCGCAAGGCGCCGGCGCGCTGCGCATTCCCTCGACCAGCAACCTCGGCGGCGCGCTATTGCTGCATTCCAGCGATCCGGAAAACGAATTCGGCGCGCGCGCCAACCTGGCCTATGGCGACAACGCCACCCTGCGCGCCTTCATGCGCATCGACACCGGCGAGCACAACGGCTTCAGCGCCTACGTCTCCGGCATGCACAGCCAGGCCGACCGCTGGAAGGGCGCGGGCGTGCAGGAGCAAGAGCAGTTCAACGGCAAGGCCGTCTACCAGTGGGACAACGGCCGCATCGCCGCATGGCTGTCGACCTCGCGCCGCAACGAGACCGACGACCCGGACCTGTCGTTGGACCTGATCCGCCGCTGCGGCTACGGCTGGGACAACTACGCGCCGGACTGGCAGCGCGCACTGGCCGCGGCCCAGGGCCGCTTCAGCGGCTGCGTGACGAGCAAGGACGACGCTTATTACCTCGCGCGCGGCCTGCGCAACGACGACCTCGCCAGCCTGTCGGGCGAGTTCTTTCTCAGCGACGCCCTGCGCTTGAACGCCACCGCCTACTACCACCGCAACGAAGGCCAGGGCCACTGGTTCACCCCGCATATCGCCTCGCCGACGATCCCGATGGCCCTGCGCATCACCAGCTACGACATCGAGCGCAGCGGCATCAACGCGCGCCTGGCCTACGAGATCGGCCAACACACCATCGAAGGCGGCGTCTGGTTCGAAGACAGCGTGCACGGCGCCGGCCGCAGCTTCGTCCACATCGACCGGCCGATCGACGACCAGCGTTTCTTCGAGCCGAAGGAATTCGCCCAGCGCCTGTTCCGCCAGCGCTTCGATACCCGCACCCGCCAGTGGTTCCTGCAGGACACGATGCGTCTGTTCGACGAACGCCTGACCGTCAACCTCGGCTTCAAGGGCCAGGACGTGGTCAGCGACGGCACCGTCGTCGTGGCCGGCCGTGCCGGCGGTCGTTTGAAGACGCGCGACAACTTCCTGCCGCAGATCGGCGCGTCCTGGCAGCTCAGCGAGCACAGCGACGTGTTCGCCAACTACGCCGAAAACCAGGCGGCGTTCCGGCCCGGCGTCAACGGCGCCTGGTCGCTGACCCAGGCCGCGTTCGACCTCAGCCGCGTCAACGCCAAGCCCGAGCAGTCCCAGACCCTGGAACTGGGCTGGCGCTACGGCGACGATCGTTACCAGCTGTCAACCACCGTGTACGGCGTGAACTTCGACGACCGGCAACTGGTGATCGTGCCCTGCCCCGGCGTGGTCAGTTGCCCGAACCAGTTCGCCAACGTCGGCAAGGCGCGCACGCTCGGCGGCGAGTTCGCCTTCGTCTGGACGCCGACCGAACGCCTGCGCTGGCTCGCCAGCTATGCCTACAACGATTCGCAGTACCGCTCCAACTACACGACCAGCGGCAAGGTGGTGGAGGTGCGCGGTAAGCAGATGGTGGATACGCCGAAGACCCTGCTCGCGACCGAACTCAGCTACGGCCTGGGCGATGTCGAGTTGCGCCTCGGCGGCAAGTACACCGGCAAGCGCTATTACACCTACAGCAACGATGCCGGCACCGACGCGTTCTGGCTGTGGGATGCGGGCGTGAGCTGGCAGCGCAAGGACATCGGCCAGATCAAATCGCTGCGCGTGGGCTTGAACGTCTACAACCTGTTCGACAAGACCTATGTCGCCACGCTCGGCAGCAACGGCTTCCGCGACTACGACCCGAAGGGCACGTTCCAGACCTTGCTGACCGGCGCACCGCGGCAGTGGTTCGTGTCGGTGGATGCGAAGTTCTGAGGTTCGAGCGAGGAGTCGCCGGCCACTAAGGCCGGCGACCATTGGGTCGCGCCGCGAGCGGCCGGGCGCGTGCTCCTGGCCCCGGCCCTGTTCCGCCAGCGGGAGAGCGAGACCGGCCGAAAGCTGGGGCAGGAGCAGCGTCCTACTGGATTTCCTTCGGTCACCCGCCGCGACCGCGCCCTCGCCGATCGCCGCCCCCTCCAGGCTCGCCACCGACGCCCCGTCATTGGCACATTCCCGCAGCGCTCATCCCCCCAACCGCCAGATCGCGCACCCGGCGAATCGCTTAAAATGCCGGCCTGTCTCGACCTGATGGCCTGTAATGTCCCAGCCGCTTCCCCGGATCGCCGTCCTCGCATCGGGCCGCGGCAGCAATCTGCAGGCCGTGCTCGACGCCATCGCCGCCGGTCGGCTCGCCGCCGAAGTGGTCGGGGTGTTCTCCGACAAGCCCGGCGCGGCTGCCCTGGAGCGCGTGCCCGAGGGTTTGCGCTGGTCGGCTGCGGCCAAGGCCTACCCGAGCCGCGAGGCCTTCGACGCCGATCTCGCCGACGCCGTCGCCGCTTGCCGGCCCGACTGGGTCCTGTGCGCGGGTTATCTGCGCATCCTCGGCACGGCCTTCGTCGAGCGTTTCCGCGGCCGCACGATCAACATCCATCCCTCGCTGTTGCCGAAGTTCCGCGGCCTGCACACCCATGCACGCGCCCTCGCCGAGGGCGAGCGCGAACACGGCGCGAGCGTGCACTTCGTCATTCCCGAACTCGACGCCGGCGCGGTCATCGCCCAGGCGGTCGTCGCGATCGAAGCCGGCGATACGCCGGAAGCCCTGGCGCAGCGCGTGCTCGGGGTCGAACACCCGTTGTTGCTCGCGGTAATGAGACTGGCCGCCAGTGGCCGCCTGGCTGAACACGGCGCAACCGTCACCCTCGACGGTCATCCGCTATTTACGCCGCTGCGTTTAGATTTCGCCGGCGATCTGACCCACCCGGCCACCGGCCTCGCGGCCTGAACTCCGCGCCCGGGTACGGGTCGAAGGCGTTTCGCACACGCCGTCCACGCGCTGCACTCGAGCCCTTCCAGGATCTTCGCGTCGCCCATGAAGTCCCACCTGCCCCTGCTCTTGGCCGTGCTGATCGGCGCGGCCCTCCCCGGCAGCGCCTTCGCGCTGGAACCGTTCGTGGCCAATTACCAGGTCTTCAACAGCGGCAAAGCGCTCGGCGACGCGACCATGCAGGTCAAGCCCGAGGGCGGCCACTGGCGCATCGACCTGAACATCCATGCCGAACGCGGCATGATGGGCCTGGCCGGCGCCGCCGCCCAGCAAAGCACCTTGTTCGAGACCGCAGGCGGAGGCTATCGCCCGCTCAGCCAGACCATGGTGCGCAAGGTGCTGTTCTCCAAGCGCACGATCACCGGCGTCTACGACTGGAACAAGCGCAGCGCGCAGTGGAGCGGCGACGTCAAGGAACACCGGCGCAAGCCGATTCCGCTGGCCGACGGCGATATGAGCGGCCTGCTGATCAATCTCGCCGTGGTCCGAGACGCCCAACCCGGCAAGACCCTGAATTACCGCTTCGTGGATTCCGGCCGTGCCCGCCCCCATCAATACCTGGTGGCCCAGGAACTGGAAGGCGTCAAGGTCGACGACATGAGCTTCAACGCGATGCGCGTCAACCGCGTGCAGAGCGGCAACGAGGAAACCTCGATCTGGGTGGTCGACGGCGTTCCCACCCCGGTGCGCATCCTGCAACGCGAAAATGGCCAGGACACCTATGATCTGCGTCTGGTCGAATACAAAGGAGTCAACGAACAATGACGACCCAAACGAATAGTCGAATCCCCAAGATTCGTTTTGCTTTGCTCGCGGCCGCGCTGACCCTCGCCAGCGCTCCGGCGCTCGCGGTCAAGCCGTTCAGCGCCGACTATTCGGCCAGCTACATGGGCATGCAGGGCAACGGCCGCATGACCGTCGCCGCCGCCGGTGCGAACCGCTGGAAGTACAGCCTGGCGGTGACCAGCCCGCTGGCCAACCTGCAACAGTCGACCGTGTTCGAGGAAAAGGCCGGCCAGTTGCGCCCGATCAGCGGCAGCGACAGCAGCAAGGTGCTGACCAAGAACAAGAACAAGAACGCGACCTACGACTGGGCGCGCGGCGTCGCCACCTGGACCGGCGACGTCAAGCCCGACCGCGCCGGCCCGATCAAGCTGGAGACCGGCGATCTGGATGCGTTGTTGATCAACCTGGCGTTGGTGCGCGACGCGCCCGCCGGCAAACCGATGAGCTACCGCATGGTCGAAGACGGACGAGTCAAGCAATTGACCTATACCGTCGAAGGCAAGGAAGCGATCACCGTCGGCGGCAAGTCGCAGCAGGCGACCAAGCTGGTCAGCAAGAACGGCGACAAGGAAACCATCGCCTGGGTCGTCCCCGGCATGCCGGTGCCCGCGCGCATCCTGCAACGCGACAAGGGCGCCGACGCGATCGACCTGCGCGTGCAATCGGTGCGCTGAGGCCTTCGGCCACGCTCGCATCGCTAAGCTGCGATGCACGAAAAAGCCCCGCTTCGGCGGGGCTTTTTTGTTGCCATGGCGATTCGGCCGGGACGACATCGAAACCCTCGGCAATCCTTCCGCAGAGGGATTCCGCCTTCGCGCAGCGGCCTGGGGACTTGCTCTGCTTTGCCACGGCAAGCTTTCGCCGAACCAAGAGCAAATCCCCCGCGCCAGTCACTGACGAATCGACTTCATGCGACGCAAGGCGCAGCCCCCTTCTGCAAAGGGGGCGAACTCAAAGGGGGCGAACTATCGTGGCTGCATCGAGAGAGTTTCGTTGGTGCAGACGCTTCAAGGCGCATCGTCGCAGCGAACAGCCGCCGCGCCCCGCTGTTACCCCCTTTGGAAAAGGGGGCTTGGGGGGATTTGCTCTTACTTCACGGATCGACGCAAATCCCCGCGCCAGCCAGTTTCACCGGCACCCGCGCCATGCAAGGCGCAGCCCCCTTTGCAAAGGGGGCGAATTTCAAAGGGAGCGAACGACCAAGGCCGTATCGAGAAACGCCCGCTTACACCCGGCGGATCTTCGCGCCCAGCTTGGACAGCTTGGCTTCGATGTTTTCGTAGCCGCGGTCGAGGTGGTAGATGCGGTCGATCGTGGTTTCGCCCTGCGCCACCAGGCCGGCCAAGATCAACGACGCGGACGCGCGCAGGTCGGTCGCCATCACCGGCGCGCCGCTGAGCTTGGGCACGCCGCGTATCACCGCGGTGTGGCCGTCGACGCGGATGTCGGCGCCCAGGCGCAGCAGTTCGTTGACGTGCATGAAGCGGTTTTCGAAGATCGTCTCGTTGATCACGCCCACACCTTCGGCCACGCAGTTGAGCGCCATGAATTGCGCCTGCATGTCGGTCGGGAACGCCGGGTACGGCGCGGTCACCATGTCGATGGCGCGGGCGCGACGGCCGCCCATGTCGAGGGTGATGCGGTCGCCGTCGACTTCGATCTGGGCGCCGGCATCGCGCAATTTGTCGAGCACCGAATCGAGCGTGTCGGCACGGCTGTGGGTGACGGTGACGCGGCCGCCGGTCATCGCCGCGGCGACCAGGAAGGTGCCGGTTTCGATGCGGTCGGGCAGCACGTCGTGGCTGCCGCCATGCAGTTTTTCGACGCCATGAACGACGATCCGGCCGCTGCCGGCGTTCTCGACGCGCGCGCCCAGGGCGTTGAGGCAGTCGGCCAGGTCGACGATCTCGGGCTCCATCGCGGCGTTTTCGAGCACGCTGGTGCCCTCGGCGAGCACCGCGGCCATCAGCACGTTCTCGGTGCCGGTGACGGTGACCACGTCGAAGACGAAACGCGCGCCCTTCAGACGGCCCTTACGCTGCGCCTTGATGTAGCCGTTCTCGACGGTGATCTCGGCGCCGAGCGCCTGCAGGCCCTTGATGTGCTGGTCGACCGGGCGCGAACCGATCGCGCAACCGCCCGGCAGCGAGACTTCGGCTTCGCCGTACTTGGCCAGCAGCGGGCCGAGCACCAGCACCGAGGCGCGCATGGTCTTGACCAGCTCGTACGGCGCGACATGGCTGTTGACCGTGGTCGGGTCGACCGTGATCGTCGCGCCTTCGCTGCGCACGCCGGCACCGAGCTCGCCGAGCAGCTTGGCGGTGGTCAGCACGTCGTGCAGTTGCGGCACGTTGCGGATCGTCACCGGCGCGTCGGCCAGCAAGGTCGCGCACAGGATCGGCAACACGGCGTTCTTGGCGCCGGAAATCTGGACTTCGCCATTGAGCGGCTGCCCGCCTTCGACCACGATTTTTTGCATTTAGGGAGCCGGGTATAGGAAATGAAGAATCAACAATGGTAAGAGCAGACGGCCGGGGACGGGTGAGGTCTCGGTGAAGTGCCGCCTGGGGCAGGTCGCAGGTGCGGCGCGGGCTCGCTGGCGAGCGCTCGCCGCGCGGCCGCTTCAGCGATTGCCGGCCTCTTCGGGGGTCAGGGTCTTCAGCGCCAGGGCGTGGATCTCGCCGCCCATGCGCTCGCCCAGGGTCGAATAGACCAGGCGGTGGCGCGCCAGCGGCAGCTTGCCGCGGAACGCCTCGGCGATGACGGTGGCCTCGAAGTGGACGCCGTCGTCGCCGCTCACTTGCGCTTGCGCGCCGGGCAGGCCTTGTTCGATCAGGGAGCGGATGGTTTCGGCGTTCACTACTCGAGCCTCTGGGTGATGCGGCCCGCCGTGCGGGCCGAGGGATGAAGCGGCAATGCGGACGACGCAGACGCGCTGCGTGCGCCGGAAGCCGGCTGAATGCGGGGTGGCCGCCGCCCGGGACGGATCCTTGCCTGACAGGATCTGCCGCGCGGGACGGCGCTGGGCGGACGAACCGCTTAGAATTGACGGATTAGCCTAGCGGAAAGCCCTCCGGTCCGAAATGGCGACCTTCGAAACGGCCACTCTATGACCAGCACCGCACGCCCCGCCCTCGATCCCGCCTTCCTGCAATCGCCCGCGGCGCAGGCCGGTCTGGCCCAGAGCGGCCGCCGCGTGTTCGAGATCGAGGCCCAGGCGCTGGCTGCCGTCGCGGCCCGGATCGACGGCGATTTCACCGCCGCCTGCACCCTGGTCCTGGCCGCGCGCGGCCGGGTCGTCTGCACCGGCATGGGCAAGTCCGGCCATATCGCCCGCAAGATCGCCGCGACCCTGGCCTCGACCGGCACCCCGGCCTTCTACGTCCACCCCGGCGAAGCCGGCCACGGCGACCTGGGCATGATCACCGACGCCGACGTGGTCCTGGCCCTGTCCTACTCGGGCGAAAGCGACGAGGTGCTGATGCTGCTGCCGGTGCTCAAGCGCCAGGGCAACCGCCTGATCGCGATGACCGGCCGGCCGCAGTCCACCCTGGCGCGCGAAGCCGACGTGCACCTCGACGTCAGCGTGCCGGCCGAAGCCTGCCCGCTCGACCTGGCGCCGACCTCCAGCACCACCGCCTCGCTGGCGATGGGCGACGCGCTCGCGGTCGCACTGCTCGAGGCGCGCGGCTTCACCGCCGACGACTTCGCCCGCTCGCACCCGGCCGGCGCATTGGGCCGCCGCTTGCTGCTGCACATCACCGACATCATGCACGCCGGCGACGAGGTGCCGCGGGTCCATGCCGACGCCAGCATCAGCGAGGCCCTGGTCGAGATGAGCCACAAGCGCCTGGGCATGACCGCCATCGTCGACGACGCCGGCCGCCTGATCGGTCTGTACACCGACGGCGACTTGCGCCGCACCCTCGACGACGCCGGCGTGGACCTGCGTTCGACCCGCATCGCCGAGGTCATGACGCGCTCGCCCAAGACCATCGGCGCCGACGCGCTCGCGGTCGAGGCGGCGCAGCTCATGGAAACCCACAAGATCAGCGGCCTGCTGGTCGTGGACACTGAACGCCGCGTAGTCGGCGCTCTCAATATTCACGACTTGTTGCGTGCGAGAGTGGTTTAACGGCCGGGAATGGAGAATCGAGAATAGGGAATCGCAAAGCGGTTCCTCGCGATTCCCACCCCATTCGGTGCAGACGATTCCCTATTCCCCATTCTCGATTCCCGATCCCGTGCCCTACAGCCACCTCAACGATTACCCCGCTGAAATCCGCGAACGCGCCGCCCGCATCCGGCTGGCCTGCTTCGACGTGGACGGCACGCTGACCGACGGCCGGCTCACCTACGACAGCGAAGGGCGCGAGCTCAAGAGCTTCCATGTGCAGGACGGCCAGGGCCTGTCGCTGCTCGGCAAATTCGGCATCGCCGTGCATTTCGTCACCGCCCGCGGCGGCGTCATCGCCGCCCAGCGCGCGGCCGAGCTCGGCGCCACCGCCCACGGCGACGTCGCCGACAAGCTCGCCTGCGTGCAGCAGATCGCCGCCGGCCTGGGGCTGTCGCTGGACCAGGTCGCTTTCATGGGCGACGACCTCGCCGACCTCAAGATCCTGCCCCACGTCGGCCTGTCGGTCGCCCCCGGCAACGCCCACCCCTGGGTGCGCGAGCGCGTGCATTGGCGCACCGTGGCGCGCGGCGGCGAAGGCGCGGCACGCGAACTGTGCGATCTGCTGCTCGGCGCGCAAGGCCATGCCGAGCGCGTGCTGACAGGTGCGCTCGGATGAGCTGGCGCGGCATGCTGACTCTGATCCTGATGGCCGCCGCGGCGCTGAGCGGCTGGGCGCTGTGGTCGCAACGCGACAAGAACGGCGGCGACGGCCGCGCCGAGGCGCGCCCGGACTACGTGCTCAACCAGTTCGAGGCGGTCGTGCTCAACAAGGAGGGCAAGGAATCGTTCACCTTGCGCGCACCCAAGCTGACCCGCGACCCGAACGAAAAAACCCTGGACGTCACCACCCCGCTGTTCCTGATTCCGCCGAAGGCCGGCGGCAACGGCGGGCCGTGGGAAGTGCGCTCGCAGCGCGGCTGGGTCAGCGCCGAGGGCGACGAGGTGCGTTTACGCGGCCAGGTCAAGGCCGACAGCACCAATGCCGCCGGCAAAGCGATCAATATCTCGACCGAGGAACTGAACGTGTTCCCCGACACGAACAAGGCCACGTCGGCCGTTCCGGTCAGGTTGATTCAGCCCGGCACTATAATGACGGGCTCGGGACTGCAGGCCGATCTCGAAACCAAGAACGTCACCATCCCCAACGTCAAGGTCCGCTATGAAGCGAAAGCCCGCTAACTTGCCGGCGCTGTGCCTGGTCGCCCTTCTGCTGGCGCCGGCGGCCGCGCTCGCGCGCTCTTCGGACCGCAACCAGCCCATGGATGCCGGCGCCAACAGCAGCAATTGCTCGATCAGCAACGATTCCGGTCCTTGCGTGCTCATCGGCGACGTCAAGATCACCCAAGGCACCTTGATCATCAATGCCGCCAAGGCCGACATCAAGCGCGCCGGCGGCGAACCCAGCTTCGTCACCCTGACCGGCTCGCAGGCCACGCTGAAGCAGGAGCTCGACGACGGTTCGCCGTTCAACGGCCGCGCCAACAAGATCGAATACGACATGCCGAAGGACACCATCGTCCTGACCGGCAACGCCTACGTCGACAAGAACGGCGACACCATCAAGAGCGAACGCATCGTCTACAACTCCAAGACCGGCCAGATCGAGAGCGGCGGCACCGGCGGTCGCGTCAACATTCGCATGCTGCCCAAGAGCAAGACCGCCGCGCCGGCCAAGGGAGGCGGCTGATGCTGGTCGCACAAGGCCTGCGCAAGGCCTACCGCTCGCGCGAAGTGGTGCGCGACTTCGGCCTCACCCTCGATGCGGGCGAAGTGGTCGGCCTGCTCGGCCCCAACGGCGCCGGCAAGACCACCTGCTTCTACATGATCGTCGGCCTGGTCCCGGCCGATGCCGGCCAGATCGTCCTCGACGGCAAGGACATCACCTCCGAGCCGATGTACGCCCGCGCCAAGTACGGCGTCGGCTACCTGCCGCAGGAACCCTCGGTGTTCCGCAAGCTCAGCGTCGCCGACAACCTGCGCCTGGTGCTGGAACTGCGCGACGACCTCGACCGCGCCGGCATCGAGCGCGAGTTGGCCAGCCTGATGGACGAACTGCAGGTGACCCACGTCGCCGAGCAGCTCGGCGCCAGCCTGTCCGGCGGCGAGCGCCGCCGGGTCGAGATCGCCCGCGCCCTGGCCGCCCGCCCGCGTCTGATGCTGCTGGACGAACCCTTCGCCGGCGTCGACCCCATTTCGGTCGGCGAGATCCAGCGAATCGTGCGCCATCTCAAGAATCGCGGCATCGGAGTGTTGATCACTGACCATAACGTCCGTGAAACCTTGGGCATTTGCGACCGGGCGTATATCCTGAACGACGGTGGCGTGCTCGCGCAGGGGGCTCCGGACGCGCTGCTGGCCAATCCCGATGTCCGCCGTGTCTATCTGGGTGAGCAGTTCCGTCTGTAACCTAGCGGTTGCCGGGCGCGGACGGCGCCCACGACGCGCGGCCCGGGCCGACAGCCATCTCAGGTCGCGTTAGCAATCGATGATGAAGCCCCGCCTCCAAGCCTCGCTCGGACAACAGTTGGTGATGACGCCGCAATTGCGGCAGGCGATTCGCCTGCTGCAGTTGTCGGCTGTCGAACTGGAAGCCGAACTGGCTACCGCGATCGAGAGCAATCCGCTGCTCGACTGGACCGACCCGTCCGCGGTCAACGAAGACGAACCGCGTCCGCCGCCGAGCACCGAGGAAGGCGCCGAAGCGCCGACCGCCGAGCCCGAATGGACCATGGACGACGGCGAGACCTGGTACGAACGGGTCGGCCCCTCCGACCACGGCGATGAAGACTCGCCCGCGGCCGAACAGGTCGCCGAGGCCGAGACCCTGCACGACCATCTGCTGTGGCAACTGCACCTCAGCCCGCTGTCGCAGCGCGACCGCAGCATCGGCGTGGCCCTGATCGAGGCGATCGACGACGACGGCTACCTGCGCGAAAGCCTGGCCGCGATCGTCGAGTCGCTGGCGATGGGCGCCAGCGAAGAAGAAGTCGCGACCGTGCTGCACCAGGTGCAGCGCTTCGACCCGGTCGGCTCCGGCGCGCGCTCGCTCAGCGAGTGCCTGAGCCTGCAGCTCAACACCTTGTCCGACGACACCCCGGGCAAGGCCCTGGCCCTGGTGATCGCCGGCGAGCCGCTGGAACGTCTGCCGCGGATCGGCGCGGCCGGCCTGGCCAGCGAACTCAAGCGCGACATCGCCGAGGTCGAGACCGCGGTGCAGTTGCTGCGCTCGCTCGATCCGCGCCCCGGCGCGCAGATGGGCGCGATCTCCACCGACACCTATGTCACCCCCGACGTGGTGATCTGGCGCCAGAACGGCCTGTGGCGCGTGGCCCTGTCGGAAGCGATGCGTCCGCGCATCTCGATCCATCGCGGCTACGAAAGCATGATCCGCCACGCCAACGCCTCCGACGCCAGCTATCTGCGCGGCCATCTGCAGGAAGCGCGCTGGCTGCTCAAGAGCCTGGAAGCGCGCGGCGACACCTTGCTCAAGGTCGCGCGCTGCCTGCTCAAGCAACAGGCCGGTTTCCTCGAGTTCGGCGACAGCGCGCTGCGCCCGCTGACCCTGCGCGAGGTCGCCACCGAAGTCGGCCTGCACGAATCCACGGTCTCGCGCGCGATCGCCCGCAAGTACGCGCGCACCCCGCGCGGGACCATGCCGCTGCGAGCTTTCTTCGCCTCCGGCATCGACACCGGCTCCGGCGGCGAGGCCTCCAGCACCGCGATCCAGGCCATGATCCGGCGCCTGATCGAGGCCGAGAACCCGCGCAAACCCTTGTCCGACGCGCGCCTGGCCGAAACCCTCAAGGCCACCGGCGTGCCGGTCGCACGCCGCACCGTGGCCAAGTACCGCGAGGCGATGAGCATCCCCTCGTCGCAGGAACGCGTGCGCATGGGCTGAAGCCCGCCAAATTCCGCAAAATCGCCGGATTTCGGCCTCTATTCCCCATCAAATCAGTGACTTAACAATGGCCTACGACCATTGTTGCGGTCTTGCCACTTGCACCTGGAACTGAGCGTGAGATGCTGGAATCCCTGGCCCCGGCCAGGGCGTCAATCAGGCCCCGGAGCCGTCGACGACCGACGGTCCGGAGCCCAGTCTGCATTCTCCCGCGACGTGAAGGAGGTCTCCGATGCGTATCGAAACCCACGGCCAGCAACTGGAAGTCACTGCAGCCCTGCGTGACTATGTGGAAACCAAGCTGGCCCGTCTGCAACGCCATTTCGACCAACCCTTCGACGTGCGTACCCAGCTCAGTCTCGACAAGCCCGACCATCGCGCCGAGGCCACCGTTCTCATCGCCGGCCGTACCCTGCACTGCGACGCCGCCGCCATCGACATGTACGCCGCCATCGATCTGCTCGCCGACAAGCTCGACCGCCTGCTGATGAAGCACAAGAGCAAGCAAGTCGACCATCACCGTGGCGAAAGCCTCGCACGCAATGGCGAATTCGTAGGCTGAACCCGGCCCCCGGGACCCGGTCATCGATCCAGACACGCTGTCATGCCGCTTTATGAATTACTGAGTGCGGAACGGGTCGCGATCGTGGTCGAACCCGGCGATCGCAATACCGTGCTCGATGTCGCCGCACGCATGCTCTGCGACGGCAATGCCTCCACTGCGTTCGCCCTGCGCGCAAGCCTGGGCGAACGCGAACGCCTCGCCAGCACCGCCATCGGCCACGGCGTCGCCATTCCGCACGCGCGCACGCCCTTGTTCGAAAACAGCCGCGGCGCCTTTCTCAGATTGGCCCAGCCGATCGATTTCGGCGCCATCGACGGGCGCCCGGTCGACCTGGTCCTGGCCATGGCCATTCCCGAGCACCACGTCCAACAACATCTGCAGTTGCTGGCGGAACTGGCCGAACGCTTCGCCGACAGCGGCTTTCTCGAGCGATTGCGCACTGCGCCGAACGTCGCCGAGCTGAGCTATCGCCTGCTCGATCACGTTCGCCGCAGCGCGGCCTGAGCCGTGCCGTTCTGAGCTGTGGCGATTCGAGGCGTACGGATCTGAGACGTACCGATCCCAGCCCCGCTCGTTCCCCGAGCCGCTGAGCCGGCCTATCGGCTCGCCCGCCCCATCTGCTTCACACCGCGCCGCGGACGCGACCGGGTCCGCACCGATGCGGACACTGCCATCGCTTTGCTCGTAAACTTCCGCCCATGAGCAAGAGCATCCGTGCAGGCGAACTGTTCGAACAGCAGCGCGAGCGCCTCGCCCTGCGCTGGGTGGCCGGCCAACGCGGCGACGGCCGCCTGGTCGAAGCGGTCAATACGGTCGCGCGGCGCCCGTCGCTGGCCGGCTATCTCAATGCGATCTATCCGAACAAGGTGCAGATCCTCGGCACCGAAGAGCTGACCTGGCTCGACGGCCTGGACTCGCGCCTGCGCTGGGAAACGATCGAGAAGATCATCCAGTTCCGGCCCCTGGCCCTGGTCATCAGCAAGGACCAGCCCTGCCCCGAAGACCTGCGCATCGCCGCCGAGGAAACCGACACCCCGTTGTGGGTTTCGCCGCGCCGCGGCCACGAGTTGCTCAATCACCTGCAATACCATCTGGCGCGCGCGCTGGCGCCGCAGATCACCCTGCACGGGGTGTTCATGGAGATCTACTCGATCGGTGTGCTGATTACCGGCGAATCGGGATCGGGCAAGAGCGAACTGGCACTGGAACTGGTGACGCGCGGCCATCGCCTGGTCGCCGACGACGCGCCGGAATTCACCCAGATCGCGCCCGACGTGCTCGACGGCACCTGCCCCGACATGCTCCAGGACTTGCTCGAAGTGCGCGGCCTGGGCGTGCTGAACATCCGCCAGATGTTCGGCGACACCGCGGTCAAGAACAACAAATACCTGCGCCTGATCGTGCACCTGACCAAGCCGATGAGCGAACCGCTGCCGGCCGGCATGGAGCGCCTGACCGGCGACACCGGCATCCGCCGCGTACTCGATCTCGACGTGCCGATGATCACCCTGCCGGTCATGCCCGGCCGCAACCTCGCCGTGCTTACCGAAGCGGCGACGCGGCTGCACAGCCTGCGCATGAAAGGCCTCGACCCGGCCGCGGCCTTCATCGCCCGGCACAGCAACTTCCTGGAGCGCGGCGAATCGTGAGCAACTCCCCTTTCGAAACCGGCTCGACCGAGGCGAACGCTTTCACCCTGGTCATCGTCAGCGGCATGTCCGGCTCGGGCAAGTCGGTGGCGCTGAACACCTTCGAAGACCTGGGTTTCTACTGCGTCGACAACCTGCCGGCGGAGCTGCTGCCGCAGTTCGTGCAGAACGTGATCAAGGCCGAGGAAGGCATGCCGACCAAGCTCGCGGTCGGCATCGACGTGCGCAACCGCCACAGCGACCTGGCCAATATTCCCGAATGGCTGTCGGCCGTCGGCGCGCTCGGCGCCGACCCCAGGCTGGTGTTCTTCGAATCCAGCGACGGCGTGCTGCTCAAGCGTTACGCCGACACCCGCCGCCGCCACCCGCTGAGCCAGTTCGGCCTGGCCCTGGCCGATGCGATCTCGCTCGAACGCCAGGTGCTCAAGCCGCTGCGCCAGATCGCCGACGCGATCGTCGACACCAGCGAGCTCAACGTTCATCAGTTGCGCCGCCACGTCATCACCGAATTCGCGATGGGCGGCGACGCCGGCATGTCGCTGTTGTTCGAGTCCTTCGCCTATCGTCGCGGCGTGCCGGCCGACGCCGACTTCGTCTTCGATGCGCGCGGCCTGCCGAACCCGCACTGGAACCCGGCGCTGCGGCCCTTGTCGGGCCGCGACGGCGGCGTGCGCGATTACCTGGAAGCGCAGGCCGACGTGAACCTCTACGTCGAGCAGATCAGCCAGTTCCTCGACACCTGGTTGCCGCGCCTGCAAGCCGACAGCACGCGCAGCTACGCGACCATCGCCTTCGGCTGCACCGGCGGGCGCCATCGCTCGGTATACCTGGCCGAACGCATGGCCGAACACGCCCGCACCCGCGGCTGGAACGAAGTCGCCGTGCACCATCGCGAGCTCGACTGAGCCCTCCTTCGCCGCTCATCCAAATCCCGAACGCACCCCTCTTCTCGAGCGCGTTAACGCAGCCCTCTTTCACCCCCCTCTGCAAAGGGGGCAAGGGGGATTTGCTCGTAGGCACCGTCAAGCCTCTCACGCAGAGTAAATCCCCCGCGCCAGTCGCTTTCGACAGGCCTCTTACCACGCCGGGCGCCGCCCCCTTCTGCAAAGGGGGCGAATTGATGCATGCGCCTTGCAAAGCGGGGCTAACGCGTTCCCCCCTTTGAAAAAGGGGGGTTAGGGGGGATTTGCTTCTGAGCACCGTCAAGCCGCACACGCAAAACAAATCCCCCGCATCAACCGTCTTCGATTCGACTTCGTACCACGCAGGGCGCCGCCCCCGATCTGAACGCGCTCTGAGCCTCGCCCGCGACCGGCTTGGCGTCCTTACAAAATTTTCCCATTGCCGTGTCGCAACGCTTGCAAGCCTCGCCTTAGTTTCGGGCTGTGCCGGGCGCTGAGCGCTCCGGTGCGTGTGAATCCCCACGGAGCCACGACATGAAAGCCATGATCCGCCGCCTCGCGCCGATGCTGCTTGCGGTCGGTGCGCTCGCCTTGCCGCCGGCCGCAATGGCGCAGGCGCAACCCGCACCGCCGGGCGATGCGATGCAACGCACCGAGCCGCCGGTCAACGATCAACGCGGCCAGGCACCGATACCGCCACCGGCCGACACCACCGTACCGGCGAGTTTCGCCGACCTCGACCGCAACGGCGACAGCAAGATCAGCCGCGACGAGGCCGCGCTCGATGCGCGCCTCGCCGCGAACTTCGCCACGCACGATCACGACGGCGACGGCGCCTTGTCGCTGGCCGAATACCAGGCCGGCCATGGCCAGCGCGGCGGCGACAAATGACGCCGCCGCGTCCACTGCCGATCGCGCCCTCTCCTGACCGCCAAGGATCATCCGCCAAGGATCATCATGAATATCTTTACCACTCGCGCTCACCCGCGTGCGCTGGCCGCGGCCTTGAGCGCCCTGTTCGCCGCCGGCCTGCTTGGCGGTTGCAACAAGCCCGACCCGATGCCGATGGAATCGAGCGGGCCGGCCCCGGCCACGACCGATCCGGGGCCGGCGCCGCCCGCGAACGACCCGGCACCGGCAACCGCCACGCCGCCGGGGGACCTCCCGCCGGCGAACCTGCCGCCGCCGACCGACACCCCCAGCGACACCCCGCCGGTGCAGAACCCGCAACCGACGCCGACCGACCCGACCGGGCCGCCACCGCCGTCCGAGGACCGCGCACCGTCGATGCGGTGACGCGGCACCATCCGCAGCGCAGCGGGCCGTCACAGCACGGCCCGCCTGCGCTGTGATCCCGATCGGCCGCGGCGCCCCTCGATCACGCTTCCATCGCGCCCCGGGCGCCCCGCTCGCGGCACCGCTCGCCCCGCATTCGCCGCGGGCGGACTCGAAGAATCAAACAGTTGCCGGCCGCGTTCCGGCCCTCGACCCGGAGCGCCCGTCGCCCTGCCCGCGGACCGCCGCATTCGGCGCTTCCGGCTTGTCACTCCGCTCTGTTAAGTTGGAGGCATGTCCGTCGGCGTCCTTCTCATCACCCATTCCGGTATCGGCAGCGCACTCGTCGCGGTCGCCAACCGCCTGCTCAACCCCTTGCCGTTGCGCACCGAGGCGCTGGAGGTCCCGTTCGACGCCGACCCCGACGCTCTGCTGCCGCTCGCGAGCGCGGCGCTGCGCCGCGTCGACGACGGCGACGGCGTGCTGGTGTTGACCGATCTCTACGGCGCCTCGCCGAGCAACCTCGCCGCGCGCGTGTCGCGGCTGGGCACGCCGGTGCGGCGCGTGTCGGCCTTGAACCTGCCGATGCTGCTGCGGGTTATGAACTACTCGGAGCTGGAACTGGACCAACTGCCGGCGATCGCCGCCGCCGGCGCCCGCAACGGTGTAATCCTGGATGACGCCTGACCGCATGACGCGACTCGCAACGACGCGTAAGACCATTGCCTGAGGACCCCGACATGATCGAACGCGACCTGACTGTTTCCAACCGACTCGGCCTGCACGCCCGCGCCACCGCCAAACTGGTGCAGGTGCTGTCGGCCTTCCGCAGCAACGCCACGCTGACCGCCAAGGGCCGCGAGGTCAACGCCAAAAGCATCATGGGCGTGATGCTGCTCGCCGCCGGACAAGGCACCCACGTCAAACTGCGCGTCGAGGGCGAGGACGAAACCAATGCCGCCGACGCGGTGATCGCCCTGTTCGACCGCCGTTTCGACGAAGACAGCTGAGCCGGAGGCGCGCATGAGGCAGGAATTCCAGGGTCATGGGGCATCGCGCGGCAGCGCGCTCGGCCGCGCTCGCGTCCGCCTGCCGCATGCGCTGGAAGTCGCCGAGGAACGCATCGGCCACGATCAGGTCGAAGCCGAGCTGGCCCGCCTGCACGTCGCCATCGACACTGTCCGCAACGAAATGCATACCCTGCGCGACCGCCTGCACGGCGCGCTGGCGCACGAGGTCGGCGAGTTCCTCGACCTGCACACCCTGCTGCTCGACGACCCGGAACTGCTGCACGGCCTCGACGAACTGATCCGCAGCGGCCACTACGCCGCCGACTACGCCCTGCGCCTGCAGCGCGACCGCATCGCCTCGGTGTTCGAGGCCATGGACGACGCCTACTTCCGCAGCCGCGTCGACGATATCGACCAGGTGATCGGGCGCATCCATGCGGCGCTGCATCGGCGCGATCACGATACCTCGGGGGTAGCCGGCGAGATCTTGGTCACCGACAACGTCGCCCCGGCCGAACTGGCGCAGTTGCAGGCCCAGGGGGTGATGGCGATCGTCACCGCCGCCGGCAGCACCCTGTCGCACAGCGCCATCCTCGCCCGCAGCCTGCACCTGCCGCTGGTGGTCGGCACCGCCCAGGCGCTGCTCAAGATCAACGATGGCGACGCCCTGGTCGTCGACGGCGCCACCGGCACCGTGATCCTCGAACCCAATGCCGAGGACCTGCGCAGCCACCGCACCCGCACCCGCGAACTCGCCCGCGAACGCAAGCAGCTGCACCGCCTGCGCCGCGAGCCGACCCGCACCCTCGACGGCGTCGACATCAAGCTCTACGCCAACGCCGAGTCGCGCGAAGACGTGGCCGAGGCGCATTCGCTCGGCGCCGCCGGCGTCGGCCTGTACCGCACCGAGTTCCTGTTCCTGCAGCGCAACGAACTGCCCGACGAAGACGAACAGTTCCGCGTCTACCGCGACGTCGTCCTCGGCATGACCGGCCGCATGGTCACCATCCGCACCCTCGACCTCGGCGCCGACAAGGCCGACAAGACCGGCCTGGCCCTGCGCGACGAGCCCAATCCGGCGCTCGGCGTGCGCGGCGTGCGCCTGTCGCTGGCCCGCGACGGCCTGCTCGAAACCCAGTTGCGCGCGATCCTGCGCGCCTCCGGCTACGGCCCGGTGCGGATCCTGGTGCCGATGGTCAGCTCGGCCGAAGAGATGCGCCGTGTGCGCGAGCTGTTGAACCGCGTCGCCGCCGACCTGCGCCGGCAGGGGCAGGAGATCGCCGACAACGTGCCGCTCGGCGCCATGATCGAAGTACCGGCCGCGGCCATCGCGCTGCCCGGCTACATCAACACCATCGACTTCCTGTCGATCGGCACCAACGACCTGGTCCAGTACCTGCTCGCGGTCGATCGCAACAACGAAGCGCTGAGCGAGCTCTACACGCCGCTGCATCCGGCGGTGCTGCGGGTGATCCGCGACGTGATCCGCCTGGCCCAGGCGCGCGGCAAGCCGGTCGCTGTGTGCGGCGAAATGGCCGGCGACGCCAACTTCGCGCCGCTGCTGCTGGCCCTGGGGCTGGAGGAATTCAGCCTGCACCCGGCGACCTTGCTGGAATTGCGCCGCGCGATCCGCTCGCTCGACCTCAGCGTGCTGCGCAAACGCGCACCGGCGCTGCTGCGGGCGCGCGACCGCGCCGGCATCGAGGCCTGGCTGCGCGGCTGATGCGCGCCTGACACGCAGCCGATATGCGGGCGCGGTCTGCGCGGCCTTGGCCCGGCGCCGCTGCGCCGCGTCGTTCATCTCCAGGCGCCGCAATCACGCCTTCTTCCGACGCAAGGCTGAAAGCTGGGCTTTGTAAGCTGCAGGGGCGATAATCGCCGCATGAACATCTGACCCTCGCCGGCTTCGTGGCCGCGTCCGTCACCCGCCAGGAAGTACCGTATGGCCGAAGCCGTCCGCCACGACAAAACCGCACGTCAGCTGCGCCTGCTCTCCGACGCGCTCGACAGCGGTCGTCTGGGGCCGGTGCGGCGCCTGGTCAACACCCTCTCCCCGGCCGAGATCGGCAACCTGCTCGAATCGCTGCCTCCGGGCAAGCGCGTGGTGGTGTGGGGCTTGGTCGATCCGGAAGACGACGGCGAGGTGCTGGTCCACGTCGGCGAGGAAGTGCGCGAAAGCCTGCTCGCGGACATGGACACCGACGAGATCGTCGCCGCGGTCGAAGACCTCGACATCGACGACTTGGCCGACCTGGTCGAAGACCTGCCCGATACCGTCATCGACGAAGTGCTCAAGTCGATGGACCGCGAGAACCGCGAGCGGCTCGAACAGGTCCTGTCGTATCCGGAAGACACCGCCGGCCGCCTGATGAACCCGGACGTGGTGACGGTGCGCGCCGACACCACCATCGACGTGGTGCTGCGCTACCTGCGCCTGCGCGGCGAACTGCCCGAACACACCGACCACCTCTACGTGGTCAGCCGGCGTCATCAGTACCTCGGCCGCATCGCCCTGGCCGCGCTGCTCACCCACGAGCCCGGCACCGCGATCAACAAGCTGATCGACGACGAACAGCCGGCGATCGACGTGGGCGAAACCGCCGCCGAAGTCGCGCGCCAATTCTCCGACCACGACTGGATCAGCGCCCCGGTCGTCGACGACAACAACATCCTGCTCGGCCGCATCACCATCGACGACGTCGTCGACATCATCCGCGAACAGGCCGAGCACCAGGCCTTGAGCGCGGCCGGCCTGGACGAGGACGAAGACTTGTTCAGCCCGGTCCGGCGCGCGTTCCGGCGCCGCCTGATCTGGCTGTCGATCAATCTGTGCACGGCCTTCCTGGCCGCCAGCGTGGTCGGCCAGTTCGAGGACAGCATCGCCAAGCTGGTCGCCCTGGCCGCACTGATGCCGATCGTCGCCGGCATGGGCGGCAACGCCGGCACCCAGGTGCTCGCGCTGATGATCCGCGGCCTCGCCCTGGGCCAGATCGGCGCCTCCAACGTCGGCGTGCTGCTGCGCAAGGAATTGATGGTCGCATTGATCAACGGCCTGGTGCTCGGCGTCGGCCTGGGCCTGATCGTGCTGGCGTGGTTCCGCCAGCCCGGCCTGTCGCTGGTGATCGGCGCCGCGTTGACCATCAACTTGCTGACCGCCGCCGCGGGCGGCGTGTTGGTGCCGATCACGCTCAAGCGGCTCGGTTTCGACCCGGCCCTCGCCGGCGGCGTGATGCTGACCACCCTCACCGACGTGATGGGCTTCCTGAGCTTCCTCGGCCTGGCGACGCTGATCTTGATTCATTGAAGCGGCCTACGCCAAAAGTTGCGCTGTCTTCTCCTTCCCTGTTCAACAACGCCCTCGCGCGGTGAATGGCGAGTTGACTGGTCAATCGACCGGTATGCAGGAATGCGATATCCAGACTTCGAGCGGCAATGGCTTATCCGGCGCGTCCTTCGGCAGGATCGTTGGCAACTTCAGCAACGGACAGCCCTTGGCGTTGAAAAAGGCGACGACCGATTGCTTCAAGCGCTCCGCATCCGGCTGATCGGAAGGTGAAAAGTACTTAATGTGGCTGGAGTAATCTTTCGCCACGCGCTCGGCGCCGGGTGCGTCGAAATGATCCTTGCCCAAATTCGCCCGCAGATCATTGATCAAATCCCTAGGCAATGCACCTCGGAACTGGATGTAGGTCAGACGCGATTGAACCAACTGCGGCGCAACCTTACCCAGCTCTGCAGTGGTATAGGTGAGCTTTTGCTTCAACTCCTTGCTAACGGTCGCACCTTCCTTGATGGCGCGGTCGCGGTCGCGAAAAGCCTGATCCCGTTCTTTCCTGGCGCTACCGGCTTCGGCATTGGCTCTGTCCCGAAGCGCTTCCGCCTCTCTGGCCTCCCTCTTGATGTTCTCCACGACCAGCTTGCCAGCCCGAAACTCCGAGTAGACGGCGACGCTGCCGATTACTCCCACGACGATGCCGGCAATGATCTTTAGCCATTCGGAGGCAATGCCGATACGCAACTGGCGCGGAGCATTGGCGATGTCGCATGCCATTTTTTTTGTTTCGACACGTACTTTCCTGATCTGAGCGAGCTTCAGCTGATCGTCCAGGCTAACAATCGTCATTGCTCCCCCTCCCCAATCTATCGAACAGCTGATGTTCTCTGAGAGCCGGGATCGATAATCACGGCGCTTCTAGCCGTTGGAACGCGGGGAGGCTGGAGCAGCGGCCATCTCTGGCCAGACCAAGGCAAGGCCCACGGGTTTCAACCCGAAGCCGTCCAGTCCCCGACCGTTCGCACCCAAGTCAAGTCGGACCGCGGAAAGACGGATCTACCACCCGATGCTTGAATCGCACACTGTTCGCCGCCGATGATGCTCCTGTCTATGGTGGAGAACGTCGATGCCGCATGGCCGTCCGCTTCGTCTTGCAGCCGCCTTGCTGATCGTCGGCTCGCTCGTTCTCGCTGCCGCTTGCACGTCCTCCTCCATCCGACCCGGCGCCGCCCCCATGTCCGACATCCGAGCGCACGGCCATTTCGTTTCGCGCCAGCTCGAACGCGACGGCATCGTCCACCGCTATCAGGTGTTCCTGCCATCGCGCCGCGCCGGCGGCGAGCGGCCGGCCTTGATCATGTTCCTGCACGGCTCGGGCGAACGCGGCGACGACAACCGCAAACAGGTCGAGGTCGGGCTCGGGCCGGTGGTTCGCTCGCGCCTCGACGAGTTTCCCGCGATCGTCGTGTTCCCGCAGATGCATACCGACCAGGCCGACCTCGAACGCTTCGGCGACACGGCCTTCGCGATTCTCGATGCGGTGCAGGCCGAGTTCGGCGGCGACCCGCAGCGGGTGTTGCTGACCGGTTTATCGCTGGGCGGCTACGCGAGTTTCGAGCTCGCCTTGATGCAACCGGAGCGCTTCGCCGCGGTCGTGCCGATCTGCGGCGGCTTCGACCCGCCGGAAGCGCAGTTCGTCGCGCGCCGCAAAGCGCTGGGCGGCGTGTCCAGCCACGACGAAGCCGCACAGAAGCTGCGCGGCATTCCGTTCTGGATCTTCCATGGTGCGAAGGACGACGTGGTGTCGGTGGACAACTCGCGCCAGATGGTGGCCGCCCTGAAGCGCGCCGGTGCCGAGGTGCGCTACACGGAATTCCCGGAAGCGAAGCACAACAGTTGGGACGCGGCCTATGCGACCGCGGCGCTGTGGCCTTGGTTGTTCGCGCAGCGCAAGCCTTGATGGATTCGCATCGTTCGCTGGAGGAAAACAAATCCCCCTCAATCCCCCTTTTGCAAAGGGGGAGGCCTAACGATGGGTGTTGAGTGATGCAGCGAGCTGGTGAGCGGCACCGCTAACGGCGGCCTGCCTGGACATGCACCAAGCAAGGTTGTGCCAGCCGCATAGCGACGAGCCGCCAAGACGACCTTCCCCCTTTGGAAAAGGGGGACCGAGGGGGATTTGCTCTCCCCTTACGCCCGGCGCAACAACCAGCCGCCGCACAACCAGCGAATCAAGCCTTCTTCAAGAACTCGGTCTTCAGCACGAGTCCCTTGACCTTGTCGACGTTGCACTCGATCTCGCCTTCTTCGTCGGTCAGGCGGATGTTCTTGCACAAGGTGCCGCGTTTGAGGGTCACCGAGGTGCCCTTCACTTTCAGGTCCTTGATGAGCAGCACCGAGTCGCCGTCGGCGAGCGGGGTGCCATTGCTGTCTTTCACGATCATGTCGATATCCGGTAAACGGCCGCGCCACGACGGCGCGGCGAAAAACATCAGCCCTTGAGCAGGGCCTCGAGCACCGCCATGCGCACGGCGACGCCATTGGCAACCTGGGTCAGGATCAGCGATTGCGGGCCGTCGGCGACCTCGTCGGTGATCTCGACGCCGCGATTCATCGGCCCCGGATGCATCACCACCGCATCGGCCGCCGCGCGCTTCAGGCGCGCCGCGCTCAAACCGTAGTCGCGGTGGTAGTCCTGCAAGGAACTGACCAGGCCTTCTTCCATGCGCTCGCGTTGCAGGCGCAGCATCATCACCGCGTCGACGCCGTCGAGGGCGGCATCGAAGTCCTGGGTCACGGTGCAGCCGTCGAGGGTGCCGTCGTCGGGCAACAGCGAGGCCGGGCCGCAGACGCGGATCTCGCCGGTGCCGAGCGTACGCAGGGCCTGCAAGTCCGAGCGCGCGACCCGCGAATGCTTGACGTCGCCGATCATCGCCACGCGCAGGCCCGAGAAATCGCGGCCCTTGGCCTGGCGCAGGCTGAGCATGTCGAGCAGGCCCTGGGTCGGGTGCGCGCTGCGGCCGTCGCCGGCGTTGACCAGGCAGGTGCCTTCGCGCGCCTGCTCGGCCAGCGCGGCAACCGCGCCGTCTTCGCGATGGCGGACGATGAAACCGCGCACGCCCATCGCTTCGATGTTCTTGAGGGTGTCGAGCGCGGTCTCGCCCTTGCTGGTCGACGAGGTCGAGGCGTCGAAATTCAACACGTGCGCGCCCAGTTGCTGGGCGGCGAGCTGGAAGCTCAAGCGGGTGCGCGTGGAGGGTTCGAAGAACAGCGTGCAGACCGCGATGCCGTCGAGCGCGCGGCGATCGTAATGGCCCTCGGCGAAGGCCTGGGCGCGGATCAACAGGGCTTCGAGCGTCTCGCGCGAGGCATCGGCCAGGCTCAGCAGATGGCGCGAGCCGGCGACGGTGGAAACAGGGGCGTTCATAGGTGCGGAAGCTCGTCGATATCGGTTGCGTCGTCGGGTGAAGCCAGCCAGCGTTCGACGATCACCGCCGCGGCCACCGCATCCAGCGCCTCGGCATCGCGGCGGCGCTTGCGGCCTTCGGCGCGGTCGGCGGCGAAGCGGTGCGCGGCCTCGATCGAGCTGGAACGCTCGTCGACCAGCACCACCGGAAGTTTGTAGCGCACCCGCAGTTGCCGGGCGAACTCGATCGCGCGCACCCGCGCCGGCTGATCGTTGCCTTCCAGGGTCATCGGGTCGCCGACGATGAAACCGTCGGGGCGCCATTCCTTGTGCAGACGGTCGATGGTGCCCCAGTCGGGCCCGGTGCCGTGCACATCGATGACGGCCAACGCACGGGCGCCGTGGCCGAAGGCGCTGCCGACGGCGACGCCGATGCGGCGCGAACCCACGTCGAACCCTAGTACGGTGCCGTCGCGGCGGATGCTGACGGGCTTGCTCGCCACCGAACTCATGCGTGACCGGCGTAGTCGGCCAGGTGAGCGAAATCGACGCCGATGCGCCCCGCCGCCGCCTGCCAGCGCACATCGAGCGGCAGCTCGAACAACAGCTCGGCGTCGGCCGGCGCGGTTAGCCAGTCGTTCTCGGTGATCTCGTGTTCGAGCTGGCCCGAACCCCAGCCGGCGCAGCCCAGCGCGACGATGGCGTTGTCCGGGCCTTCGCCCTTGGCCATCGCCTCGAGGATGTCGCGCGAGGTGGTCAGGAACAGGTCGTTGCCGATCACCAGGGTCGAGTCCCAGCGGGTGCCGCCGTCGTGCAGCACGAAGCCGCGTTCGGGATGGACCGGGCCGCCGGCCAGCACGACCTGCGAACGCAGCGACTCGTCGCCGCCGTCCACGCCCATCTGCCCGAACACTTCGCCGAGCGTGTATTCGGAGGGGCGGTTCACCACGATGCCCATCGCACCGTCGTCGTCGTGCTGGCAGATCAGCGCCACGCTGCGGGAGAAATTGGTATCGGCCAGCGCGGACAGCGCGATCAGGACCTGATTGGCGAGGGGTGTGGGCATCACGGACATGGCCCCATTCTAACCGCCCCGACGCGAATTCGGACCCGCAAACGCACGGTCCGCGGCCAGCCCCGAGGGCCTGCGTCCCGAATCCAGGACATGTCCCGGCCCGCGTCCGGCCCGCGCCCGGCCATACGGTCCGCGGTCCAAGCCCCTGGATTCCCCCGGGCCCGCGCACCACAATCCAGATCCGCATCCCACGAGGTTCCCATGTCGGGCTATTGCGACATCGCACCGGGCCACCCGGTCCACGGCCACTACCACGATCACGAATACGGCTATGCGCGGCGCGACGAAGCCGAGCTGTTCGAGCGCCTGATCCTGGAGATCAACCAGGCCGGCCTGAGCTGGGAAACCATCCTGCGCAAGCGCGACGGCTTCCGCCGCGCCTACGGCGGTTTCGACGTCGACACCGTCGCCGGCTACGGCGAGAACGACCGCCTGCGCCTGCTCGAAGACGCCGGCATCATCCGCAACCGCCTCAAGGTCGACGCCGCGATCCACAACGCCCAGGTCGTTCAGGGTCTGCGCGCGAGCCACGGCGGCTTCGCCCAGTGGCTCGACGCCCACCTGCTGCTGGACGGCCGGCCGCGCGACAAGGCCGCGTGGATCAAGCTGTTCAAGCAGACCTTTCGTTTCACCGGCGGCGAGATCACCAACGAGTTCCTGATGAGCCTGGGCTACCTGCCCGGGGCCCATCGCGAAGATTGCCCGGCCTACCGCCGCATCGAGCAGCAAGGGCCGTATTGGCAACGAGCGCAGGCACAGGCCAGCGCGCCCCCGGCTGGACCCAAGGCCGCGCCCAAGCCGGCCGCCAAAAAAGCGGCGGCAAAAAAGGCGGTCACGAAAAAAACGGCCGCGAAGAAGACCGTAAGCAAAGCGCCGGCGCGCAAACCCCGTCAGAGCGGCTGAAACCGAACGTCACGGACGGCAGTGCCGCACCCGCCTTCGCCGGCCGGCGGGCACCGCCATAACGACCCAGGCCATCGATCAAGGACCGAACATGAGCACGGCCCCCGCGCTGCCCCGTTCCACCCGCGGCTTCATCGTCGCGATCGCCCTGCTGCAAGGCCTGTTGCTGTACCTGGCCCGTAGCGGCCACGTCCTCGATGGCCACAGCGCGCAAATCTGCTGGTATGCCCTGGTGCTGTCGGTGCCGACCGCGATGATCCTGTCGGTGCAGGAGTTGCGCGACCGCCGCTTCTGGCAGCAGAGCCTCGGCCTGGCCGCGATCTATGCCGTGCTGGCCGCGTGGGCCGGCTGGAGCGTCACCGGTGTGCCGCAGATCAAGGCCGGCGCGGTGCTGTGGCCGTTCGGTGCGAGCGTGGCGATCGCCTTGTTCATCGCCCTGCCCTACCTGCAATGCCGGATCGCCCACCGGCGCTGGAGCGCGCCCTACCCGGACCTGTTCGAGTACGGCTGGCAGAACGCCCTGACCCTGATCCTGACCGGCGTGTTCGTGGGCATCAGCTGGGGCGTGCTGGCCTTGTGCGCGGTGTTGTTCGAGCTGATCGGCATCAAGTTCTTCGGCGACCTGTTCTCGGACCCGCGTTTCGCCTATCTGGCCACCGGCACCATGGTCGGCCTGGGCATCCTGGTCGGGCGCACCCAGCAGCGACCGGTGCAGGTCGCACGCCAGATCCTGTTCGCGATCTTCAAGGGCCTGTTGCCGCTGCTGTCGTTGATCGCGGTGCTGTTCGTCGTCAGCCTGCCGTTCACCGGTCTTGACGCGCTGTGGCGCACCCGCTCGGCGACATTGATCCTGATGTGCCTGATCGCCCTGCTGGTGTTGTTCGTCAACGCGGTCTACCAGGACGGCGAAGGCGAACCGCCCTACCCGGCGTGGCTGCGGCGCATCGTCGAGGCCGCCCTGCTGAGCTTGCCGATCTACGCCGCACTAGGCCTGTACGCGCTGGGCCTGCGCATCGCCCAGCACGGCTGGACCGGCGACCGTTTCTGGGCCCTGGTCGCTTCCTTGCTGCTGAGCGCTTATGCCTTCGGCTACGCCTGGGCCGCGCTGCGGCCGCGCCAAGGCTGGTTGCGCCCGCTGATGCGGGTCAACGTCATCGTTTCATTGGTCGCGTTGGCATTCGCGATCGCCGCCAACTCCTGGCTGCTGGACCCGCACCGGCTCAGCGTCGGCGACCAACTCGCGCGCCTGCACGACGACCGCATCGCCGCGGAAGATTTCGACCTCAGGCACCTGCGCTTCGATAGCGGCCGCCGCGGCTACGAAGCCTTGCTGGCCCTGCGCAAGGATCCCAAGTTCGCCACGGCTGTCGAGAAAGCCGAACTCGAACGCGTCATCAAACTCGACACCCCCTGGGATTACCTGGCCAACCGCCCCGACAAGTCGCCGAACACACTCGCTGCGGTGCGCGAACACATCAAACCCGCACCCGGCGCCGACGCACCCGACCCGGCCTGGCTACAGGTCGTGCTCGACGGAAAGCTGTTCACGCCTGATTGCCTCGGCGAACACGCCGAATGCCTGCTGTTCACGCCCGACCTCGACCGCGACGGCCGCAACGACTACCTGCTGTGCAACACCAACCGATACGGCGCCAGCTGTTTCGTCTACGCCTTCGAGAACGGAGCCTGGATCAAGATCGGCAGCAGCTACCTCGGCGACCGCTTCGAAGCGATCCAACCGGCCCTGCGCAAAGGCGACATCCGTCCGGTGCCCCGCCGCTGGGCCGATTATCAATTCGGCGAAGGCGGCGAAGTGATTCGGCTGGAGCTTGAGCGCGTGGAGCGTGCGAAGGCGGCGGCGCCGGCCACGGCTACGAAACCTGAGTAACCCTAACTGCGCCTGATCGTCGCTCCCTTGTAGGAACGGCGTAAGCCGCGACCAAGCTTCGCGATGAGAGACCGTTCCGACCTCTAGCGAGGCGGGACCGAAACTGTGTGCCGCCCTGCTGAGAAAGCCAGCTCACGAAGTCGATAGGCGCCTCGTCCCTGCGCCACGCACCTATCCGCTCGAAGACTCAACAAAAACGATAGTTGCATCCGGCACCGCGTAATGAACCATTCCCATTTCGGCAGTTTTGACAAGCACGCCGTTCGAAAGATAACCCCCGCCCACCATTTCCTTCTTTGTGAGCCAATCTTCATATCCATCGAGACAAAGCCAACGCTCAAAATCACAGACGACAAGCCCCTGCACTGCGCCCTCGACCAGGACAATATCTCCGACGGCCATCTCCCTATCAAGATCGACATAATTCATCAGGCAGGGCCTTTGAAATTAAATCAATGAACGGGTTTCACAGGAACCCAACCAGGTTGCAAGTCATCCGCCGGCTGCTGCAAAACCTGAGTAGCCGCAACTGCGCCTGATCGCCACTCCCCGCAGGAGTGGCGTAAACCTCGTCCCATCGCTCATGGAACGAGCCTGAAGTCGGATGCCGGACCGGTGCGGCTTGCCCTTCAGCCAACCTGCATCGCATCAACATCCAACGTAGCACCGATTTTAACGAGCAGCTTGAGCAAGGGGCTATCAAGAAAGAAGCCGAACGGCTCTTCGCCGTCGCAGTATTCCACGACGATCTGTGCGCTGAAATCGACTGCCAATCCGGATACGGCAGCAGTCAAGGCGGGCTCGTACGATTCGAGCATCGTCAACAAGCGATCCTCAGGCCGACCCGATGTTACGCGGACCTCGTCGCTCATCCAGTAATCCAACAGGCCCAGCGTCAACGGCGAGCCATCATGCTTGCGGCGACGCAGCATGCCGGGGATATGTCCGTCGATGCGGCTTGCGAACTCAAGCAGTGCCTGAGAGCAGTCGCTGACGCGGCCCTCCGCACGAAGATAGATACGGAACTCCATTACGGATCAGATCCTTAGGAAATGCACTCAGGCTCGCGCCGCTATCCAGCCCAATCTATTCGATGCGCCACCGCAAAAGGAGGCCCAAGTGTTGAATCCTCACAGATCCCGGGGGCACTCATCGTGCCATCGGAAATAGATGTCGGTCGGAAACAGCTTGCTCAGCTCGGGCACCTTCTTCTCCGGGACGAGGCCATTGCAGCCCCGATATTTCACTTCCACAAAAACGTGCTCGACCGAGCCTCCGGCCTCATTGAGCACTAGACGCCGCCTATTTCTCCGCCAAGTACCTGATTGTTTGCTCTCGGGGCAAATATCGCAGTCCACAGAAGACATATAAGTCCCGTCCTTATACAGCTCAAAGGAACTTGTGACTCTTATACCCCTAACCCAAAGTTCGCCTGGCGCATGCGTTTCCGTCGAGCAAGACGAGGCCGCCAGTAACAATGCTGCGCTCAAATAACGAAGAGCATAAATTCCCATAACGTCCAAACCTAGTTCAAACCGTATGTACCATTCGCTATCGAAGGTATATTTCTTGCCGTATCACGAATCGCCCGGAGAATAACCCTTCTGCACTTTTCATCACACTTGTCCAGTTGCCTAAGCTTGGCCGCCAGGCAACGCAACTGGGCAGCATGCGCTGAGAACTCACTCAACATTCTTTGCGCATGATCGTCATCACCGAGATACCTCACGCTTCCGTAGCCATCTTCCCAAAACCTCTCCGTACATATAGAAGAAGATAGACCTTTGGCGTTTTTTATATGCTCATTCTCATGAGCAACGACACAGTCCCTTACAGGGCCGGGGCACTGACCATAATCCCGCTCAAGCGCTTTATCGTTATAAATTGGAACCAACTTTCCTTCATAACATGCGACCCACCCAAGAACATCACCCCCCCTAACATACCCATTACCGAGTACCGGACGTAGCCCGTAGAAATCCCATACTGAAAGGGGAGAAGCATTTGAGTATGCATAAGTATTAAGCCCGCCTTTCAAGCCGATCGGATCACTCTGAGTATACCTACCGACCGCTGCATCATAGTCACGGAAATAATTATAGTTCACCCCGCTCACAGAGTCATAAAGCTGCCCCGGGAATCTCATATCCAGCACAAAAGCGCGTCCATCCTGATCAGGATCTTGATTCGGCGAACTATTGCCGAACGTTTCACCCTTTACATCCCAATTCCATACAGCCACATTCCGTATCGCATCTATGACGACCCGCGGCGTCGCCAAATGATCTGGCTCGATGTAATGAAGCGCATTGTTTCCGACAAACAAACCAACAGGAAGATGCTCCATCCAAACGACTTGCTGAACCACATCCCCATTGCCGTCGTACTCTCCTAACCACCTGCCAGACTCATCATAAATAGCATAGGAGTTCCCGCTCCCGATCTGTTTACGAACCTGCTCGCCGCGACCATTATAGAAATAGGCTTTCAGCAATGTCGGACCTTGTTTGAGCTCACTGCTTCGACCCGCATCGTTATAGACGAAGGTTTTGCCATCGACTTGCGTGGCATTGCCGCTTGCATCGTAGCTACGAGAACTGCCCGAGTTTGCGTGAATCAATCGATGACTATCGGCTGGATAAGTGTATGTGTGAGCACCTCCGGCGTTCGCGAAGCTCAGACGATTGCCTGTCGCATCATAGGTATAGCTCTCAATCGCCTCATTTGTAGGCCCATCACGAAGATGGGTCAGGCGATTAAGCGCATCGTAGTCATACGCCAATAGCGGATTTGTTGCACCTGCGGGGGTCAATTTATTGATATTGCTGACGGCATCGAAACCAAGACCGAAAGCCAAACCACCGGGAGCGGGATCGGAGACCGCGACAGGGCGATAATCAAGATCGACTGGGCGCGACATGACGCGCCCATTACCATAGATCCAACCCGCAACGGGGCCGAATGCGTGATAGCTCACCTGATTTAACAACACCTCGGTTACTCCCCCGACACCGCCCTTGGCATCGATCCGGCTGATGCGCCCCTGCACATCGCGTTGATAGTCGACCGTAGCACCATTGGGATAGGTGATGCGGTTTAACTGTCCAGCCAAATCGTAGGCGTACTGGAGGGTAAATACCTTACCGTTCGTGGTCTGCACTTTACGCACTGTATGACCGAAGCGGTCGTAGCAATATTGCGTACTCCCACTGAAGTCGGTCATCAAAGTCAAACGCCCTTGAGTGAAATTTTCACCTGCAGGGCAAACGGCCGGCACACTGTCGTAGACATAGGCCTCATTAAGGCCGCTAGTCGGATAACTGACGGCGACTAAACGATTGAGTGCGTCGTAGCTATAGGTGCGCTCGACACCACGCGCATCCGTATCGCCCTTGAGGTTACCGGCACTGTCATACAAGAAAGTGCTGACACCCGTGTCCGGGCTCGATAGGCGGACTTTATCGCCAAATCCGTTGTACCCGTATGCCGTCTTCAGGCCCTTCGGATCACTGACCTCAGTTAGACGATCAAGCGCATCGTGTTTGAACTCGATCTTGGCATTGATGCCGCCGACGTCCTGCAGGGTCTTGGCGAGACGGTCGAGCGGATCGTAGTCGTTGTCGGTCATGCGGCCCAGGGCATCGGTAGTGACGTCGCCGTTGCCGCTGGCGTCGTAGCTGAAGCCGGTGGCGTGGCCCTGCGCTGTCTTCGCCGTCTTGAGTTGGCCCAACTGGTTATAGACGCGCGACAGGGTCCGCATCAGCGCCCCGTTGCTGTCGTTCGTGTCTTCCTTGGTCCGGTTGCCCGCACTATCGAGCGTGTAATGGATGCGGTTGCCGGCGTTGTCGTAGATGTCGGTCAGGCGATGCGCCGCGTCGTATTCGTAGCGCACGAACATGCCGTCGGGCTGGATGACTTTCTTGACCTGTCCGATCAGGTCGTACTCCATGCGGGTGATGGCGTCGTCGGCTTCCGAGCCGTTATTGGCGCCGCGCACCTTGCGTGCCGCCAACCAACCGCGCGGTGTGTATTCCAGATCGGTCACGACGCCGTTCGCGTCCTTGCTGGACAGCGCGCGACCGGCGACGTCGTAACGCAGGAATTCGGTGGCGTGGCCGAGCGCGTCGGTGACCTTCCACAGGTCGCCCTTGCGGTAGGCGCAGGTTGCGGGCGATGTGGCGCACGCGGGGGCGTCGCTGGCGTAGTACGAGTAACCGGTCACGTCGGCCACATCGGTGCGCGGCCCGTCGACGGCCTTGACCGCGCCGAGCACCGGGCAGTTTCCGCCTGCGGCGACGTCGGCCGCCTCGCAGTAGGTCGTCGTGGTGGTGCGCTCGGCATTGGTGACCGGATCGACCTGGGTCGAGGTCACGACTTGGCCGCGGTCGTTGTGGGTCCACTTGGACTTGGCGACCAGGACGTTGGCGTTGTCGAGGGTGCGACGTTCGGTCGGCTTGGTATAACCCGGATTCCAGTCGGTCTGGATCTTGCGAGTGACGGGGGTGACGCCCTGCCCGGACGTGCGGCCTTCGATGCGGCTGACTTCCTGGAACGAGTCGTGCTCGTAATCGGTACGGTAGCCGCGCTCGTCTTGGCGCCACCAGATGCGCCCGTTGTAGTACTGAGCCGTGGATACGCCCGCGTTCGATCCATCGGTGCTCGACAGTGCGATACGGGTCGGCCAGCGGAACGCTTCCGAGGAAAACTCGTAGAGTTTGCTCGCACCCGTCGGCAGAGCGACTGCCACCGAACCCGAAGTGTTGTAAGTGTGAGTAACCCTACCGGCACCGCCAGCATGCTCGCTGGTCGTGGTCCGGCCGGACTCATCGTAACTGTAAGTGGCGAAACGCTGCCCGGCTTCGTCGATGATGCCGGTTAGTTTGTTGCCCCACAGAGCCGGATTGCAGCCAGCGATCGCTTGGCCGGCCGCATTACGGCAAACCCGGTCACTCTCGCCATACAAGTACTGCACGCCTTCGCCTGCTCCGACGCCGCCCTTGCTGGCGTGAGTCAGACGCCCGGCCGTGTCGTAGACGTACTCGACCAACCAAGCGCCGGCGCTTCCGATGCGGGCGATTCGTAAACCGTCGTCACCGGGCTTGGCGGTGGTGGCCGATACGTACTCGAAGCCGAGTTCGCGACCCGAGGGGCTGCGCACGCGCAGCAGCTTGCCCGGGGCCGGACAGCTGCCCGCCTGCACGTCGGACGGGGTGCAGTAGTCCAAGCGGTACAGGCGTCCGCTCACCTCGTAGGCGCTCAGACGCCCAAGGTCGTCGAACCATTCCAGCCTGGACGAGGTCGACAGCCGCCAGCGGCCCTTGTTCGCGGCAATGGCGTCGGGCTCGCGGATCATGATCGCGCCGGGACGATTGGCTGAGCGATAGGAGGTGTCGTTTACCTTCCCCATCAGTTCGTAGTAGCCGTCCGAGCCCAACAAGGTATCAGGCAGCCCCTGGTACAACATCAGGCGGGCCGAGTACGAATGCGCCCAATGATCGGTCAAACCGGAGCCCAACTCGAAATCGCCGATCGAGTTGTAAGCGCGAATGAACGCTTGACCTTCCCAGTCGAAATCTTCTTCGCGATGCTCCTTGTTCCCGGTAGCGGCGACGACCGGATTTCCGTCCTTGCAGCACGAGTCGAATTGCTTGGATCGCACAATGATCTGCGCATAGGTGTCGTTGAAGCAGACGTTCGGCCAGTTGACGCCCGGATTCGGCCAGCCGGCATAGAACAGCATCGGGCATTCGTACCAGTCGTGCCGCGCGATATGCCACTGATGGGTCACCGTCGGAATGGGATTGACGTTCAGAAAACGCGCGCGGGTATCGCTCGAAATATAGTCGCGCGCCTGGTACAAGAATCGCCCTTCGGGCCCCCAGCCACGCGGCGTGCCTTCGTCATAGGAACCGGTGAAATAACCGGGCGGTGGTGGCGTTTCATAAAGACTGGATTTGTAGATGTCGGCCTCCATCGCCGACTCGTCCTTGCACCAGATCTCGCCATTCGGAGCCGCCTCGCCCCCCACCGAATTATCCGAGCCGCAGCCGCGGCTACGTGTGCCGACGGTAGACGCGCGGTAAAAGTCGCCTACATACGTAGGCGCGCGCGGCTTGACCTTGTACTCGCGGGCAAAGGCACCCTCGCCGAAGGAGCGCTCTTCGATCTTTTCCAGGAACGCATTGCCTCGCGGCGTCGCAGGTTCGGTGCGGATGTAGCTTTCCGCTTCCGCGAGCGTGTTGAAGCAGGCATTCTCCTGCGCAGGCATGTAACGTGTCGCGCAGTATTCGTTGGCAGCGCGCGCGCCTCCGGGCACTAGCCACGCGGCAAGCGCCAGGCAAACGATGGCGGGAAGACGAAGGGCAAAACTGGAGGGCATGGCGGGTTCTTCCGATGAATGCGCCGCCGCAGCGGCCGGACATCCTGGGTCCTGTACGTACGATGGCAATGTGCCGGTGTCGACGAACGGGCGACCGGAGGGCTGAGGCCCGGCGCGATGATCCTTGACGGCCGTCTCAAGAATTCGGACGGCGTAAGCAGTTCACGAATATCACACTAAGCCGGCAAACTCGGACCATTGCGGTTGGCCCGACCCTGCGCGGCACCGTGCGTGCGCACGGGCTGGTGGGGATCGAAATAGCCTCATCGACGGCTCTGCCGCTCGACCGCAAAAAAAACCCGGCCGAAGCCGGGTTCTTCATTTCTGACGATGTCGCCGATGCCTCAGCGCACTTCGGCCACTTCCACGCCGTCCATGCCTTGCGACAAGGTGCGCGCGTCGCCGCCCTGGGCGAGCTTGATGCGCAGACGCACTTCGTTCTGCGAGTCGGCGTAGCGCAGGGCGTCTTCGTAGCCGATTTCGCCGGCCTGATAGAGCTCGAACAAGGCCTGGTCGAAGGTCTTCATGCCGAGCTGCACGGATTCCTTCATCAGCTCCTTGAGCTTGTGGATCTCGCCGTCGCGGATGTAGTCCTGGGCCAGCGGGGTGCCGAGCAGAATTTCCATGGCGACGCGGCGGCCCTTGCCGTCCGGGGTCGGGATCAGCTGCTGGGCGACCACGCCCTTGAGGTTCAGCGACAAGTCCATCAGCAACTGGTCGCGGCGGTCCTCTGGGAAGAAGTTGATGATGCGGTCCATCGCCTGGTTGGCGTTGTTGGCGTGCAGCGTGCACAGCACCAGGTGGCCGGTTTCGGCGAAGGCGATGGCGTGGTCCATGCCTTCGCGGGTGCGCACCTCGCCGATCATGATCACGTCCGGCGCCTGGCGCAGGGTGTTCTTGAGCGCGTTCTCCCAGCTGTCGGTGTCGATGCCGACTTCGCGCTGGGTGATGATGCAGCCTTCGTGGCGGTGGACGAATTCGATCGGGTCTTCGATGGTGATGATGTGGCCGGTCGAGTTCTGGTTGCGGTAGCCGATCATCGCCGCGAGCGAGGTCGACTTACCGGTGCCGGTCGCGCCGACGAAGATGATGATGCCGCGCTTGGTCATCGCCAGCGTCTTGATGATCGGCGGCAGGTTCAGCTCTTCGACGGTCGGGATCTTGGTCTCGATGCGGCGCAGGACCATGCCGACCTGGTTGCGCTGGTAGAAGCAGCTCACGCGGAAGCGGCCGACGCCGGTCACGCCGATGGCGAAGTTGCACTCGTGGGTCTTTTCGAACTCTTCGCGCTGCTGCGGGCTCATCACGTTGAGCACCAGATCGCGGCTCTGCTGCGGCGTCAGCGGGTTCTGGGTGATCGGGCTGATCTTGCCATGGACCTTCATCGACGGCGGCATGCCCGAGGTGATGAACAAGTCCGAGGCGCGCTGGTGCGCCATCAGCTTGAGGAACGAGGTGAAGTCGATGGCGCCGGTGGCGGGGCTGGCCGGATTGGGATTGGCTGGGTTGTTCATGGGGCTACCTCCTCGGGAGGTCTGGAACTAGGGGAAGTCGTGCGCAAGCGGCGATCGGCGCGGTGCGGAGGCCGGCGAAGCGGGAAACTTCGCCGGCGGGCGCATCAGTCGAACAAACGCTTGTCCTTCGCGTACTCGCGCGCCTGCGGCCGCAGGATCATGCCGCGCTTGACGAGGTCTTGCAGGTGCTGGTCGAGCGTCATCATGCCGTGGCTCTGGCCGGTCTGGATCGCCGAGTACATCTGCGCGACCTTGTCTTCGCGGATCAGGTTACGGATGGCGGGGATGCCGACCATGATCTCCCACGCCGCGGTACGACCGCCGCCGACCTTCTTGAGCAGGGCCTGCGAGATCACCGCGCGCAAGGACTCCGACAGCATCGAACGCACCATCGGCTTTTCGCCGGCGGGGAACACGTCGATGATGCGGTCGACGGTCTTGGCCGCCGACGAGGTATGCAGGGTGCCGAACACCAAGTGGCCGGTCTCGGCCGCGGTCAGCGCCAGGCGGATGGTTTCCAGGTCGCGCAACTCGCCGACCAGGATGTAGTCGGGGTCTTCGCGCAAGGCCGAACGCAGGGCCTCGTTGAAGCCGTGGGTGTCGCGGTGGACTTCGCGCTGGTTGATCAGGCACTTCTGCGAGGTGTGCACGAACTCGATCGGGTCTTCGACCGACAGGATGTGCGCGTACTCGTTCTTGTTGATGTGGTCGATCATCGCCGCGAGCGTGGTCGACTTGCCCGAACCGGTCGGGCCGGTCACCAGGATCAGGCCCTGCGGCTGCTCGATCAGCTGGCGGAAGATCGGCGGGCAGCCGAGGTCTTCCAGCGACAGCACTTCCGACGGAATGGTACGGAACACCGCACCGGCGCCGCGGTTCTGATTGAAGGCGTTGACGCGGAAACGCGCCAGGCCGGGAATCTCGAACGAGAAGTCGACCTCGAGGAATTCTTCGAAGTCGCGGCGCTGCTTGTCCGACATGATGTCGTAGACGAGCGCATGGACCTGTTTGTGGTCCAGGGCCGGGATGTTGATGCGGCGTACGTCGCCGTCGACCCGGATCATCGGCGGCAGACCTGCCGACAGATGAAGATCGGATGCTTTGTTCTTGACCGAAAACGCCAGAAGTTCGGCGATATCCATGCGTGCTCCCCGCACTGCAGGGACCCGTCAACCGGGTCCGTGAAAAGCCAGCCTCAAGGGCTTGATTGCAACTTCAAGCTGGAACCAAACCACCCCTGCGAGGCAGTATAGCCCCCTCACGGCATGTCCGATCCAGCCCTTTCACTACAGGATTCCCCTCGTGCACGAGCACGTCCTGCACGACATCTTGCATCAGTTGACGCATGCGGCGCATGACGCCGGAAGGCCGGTACCTCGATTGCTTGCGGTCAGTAAGACCCGGGATGAGACGGCGGTCGCGAATCTGGCGCTGAAAGGGCAAACCGCGTTCGGCGAGAACTACGTTCAGGAGGCCCTGGCCAAGCAAACCGCGATGGCCGGGACCGCCGCAGCGGGCCTGCCCCTGGAGTGGCACCTGATCGGCCACCTGCAGTCGAACAAGGCCGCCGAGGCCGCCACGCGCTTCGATTGGGTCCAGACCGTCGACCGCCTGAAGCTGGTGACGGCGCTGGCCCGGCACCGGCGCGCCGACCAGGCCGCGCTCAACGTATTGATTCAAGTGAATATCGACGACGAAGCCAGCAAGCACGGCTGCCGTCCCGAGGAAGTGGAGGCGCTGGCGACGGCGATCGCCGCCGAGCCGCGGCTGTGCCTGCGCGGACTGATGGTGATCCCGGCGCCGCACGACGAGCCGGAGCTGCTGCGCCCGGCGTTCCGGCGCAGTAAGCAGTTGTTCGACTCGCTCACTCAATCTCACCGCAGCGTCGACACCTTGTCGATGGGCATGAGCGACGACTACGCCGTGGCGATCGCCGAGGGCTCGACCATGGTCCGGATCGGCACCGCCCTGTTCGGCGCGCGGACCAAGCCGCAGGCCTGACCACCCAACGCCTGGGTGCCCGGGCGTCCAAGCGGGCAGCGCGGACGCCGCCGACGCCGGTTGTTATCCTGCGAGCCGGTCTCCGCAGTGGTCGAATATGTCCGAATCCGCTTCCCTACCCTCCGCGCCGATCGCCTTCATCGGCGGCGGCAACATGGCGCGCAGCCTGATCGGCGGCCTGCTCGCCCGCGGCGTCGCCGCACGCGACCTGCGCGTGGCCGAACCGGTCGAAGCCTTGCGCGAGGCTTTGCAACGCGATTTCGGCGTGCAGTGCTTCGACAACGCCGGCGTCGCAGCCGAGGGCGCGGCGGTGTGGTTGCTCGCGGTCAAGCCGCAGGTCATGCGCGAGGTCTGCGCGAGCCTGTCGGCGCAGGCGGTCGCGCAACGTCCGCTGGCCATCTCGATCGCCGCCGGCATCACCGCCGGCCAGCTCGACCGCTGGCTGGGCGGCGGTGCCGCAGTGGTGCGGGCGATGCCCAACACCCCCGCCCTGCTCGGCGCCGGCATCACCGGGCTGTATGCCAACGCCGCCGCGGCCCCGCGATTCGACCAGGCGGCGAGCCTGCTCGATGCGGTCGGGCCGACCGTGCGCATCGACGAGGAAGCGCAGATGGATGCGGTGACCGCGGTCTCCGGCAGCGGCCCGGCCTACGTGTTCCTGCTCGCCGAAGCGATGCAGCAGGCCGGCCAGGCCCAGGGGCTGAGCGCCGAGGCAGCGCGCGCCCTGGTCCGACAGACCCTGCTCGGCGCGGCGACCATGCTGACCCATAGCGAGGACCCGGCCGAAGTGCTGCGCGCACGCGTGACCTCGCCGGGCGGCACCACCCAGGCCGCGATCGAAACTTTCGAGGCCGGCGGTTTCCGCGCCCTGGTCGACCGCGCGATCGCTGCGGCGACCGAGCGCGGCCGCCAGTTGTCGGCGGCGAACGAATGAACGGCTTCGCAGGCAAGGCCGCGGCGGGATTGATGCTGGCGCTGCTCGCCGGCTGCGGCGGCGAAGGCCCGGCGCCGGCGCAGAACCCGAATGCCGCGCGCAGCGAGGAAGTGGTGCGCGTCGGCGACATCAGCGTGCGCGCCAGTGCCATCCAGGCCAAGCAGTTGTCGCCGGCGATCGCGCAACGCTACGGCGCCAGCCACGACGAACGCACGGTGCTGGTGGTGGTGTCGCTGCGCAAGGGCGACGACGCGACCTCGGTGTCGGTGCCGGCCAAGGTCACGGTGATCAGCGTCGATCTGCTCGGCCGCAAGCAGGCCTTGAGCATGCGCGAGATGCGCGACGGCGACCTGCTCGACTACGTCGGCGTGGTCGCGATCTCGCCGCCGGATACCTTGCGCTTCGACGTCAAGGCCGTGGGCGAACAGGGGCAGCGTTATACCTTGCAGTTCAATCGGGATTTTTTCTGAGGTTGTCGGTCGCACATCCATTCACCCCGCTTTCGCCGGGATGACGGGCAAGGGCGCTGGACGTTTGGATATAACGGGTCCTTGCGCAGCGCAATCGTTGACCATGGCGGTCGCGGCTCGTGACCGCAGGAAATCCAGTAGGACGCCGCTCCTACCCCTTGGCGACGCGGCAAGGGGTAGGAGCGGCGCGAGCCGCGACCACGACACTACGACCGCCGACGCAAGCTCTACGGCCCCGGCAACAACCCATTGCGCGTCAACACATCGACACGGCGGCGTTCGTTGGCGTCGAACCCCTGTAATAGCGAAGCCATGCGCTGCTGGCGCTGGCTGTCGCTGAGCGCGGTATCGGCCAGCACGCGTCGGCGCTGCGCGGCATAGCGGCGCAAGCGCTCCTGCCATTGCGCCTTGCGCGCATCCAGAGCGGCCAGGCGCTGCGCGGCCTCGCGCCCGAACAAGGCTTCGCGTTCGGCGTAACGCGTGGCGGCATCGACCTGGCGCAGTTCGAAATCGCGGCTTTGCCGCACGGCGCTGTCGAGTTCCAGACCTTGCGCCTGCACGACCTGCCGTTGCGGGTCCAAGCGCGCGTCCAGTTCGGCCAGGCGCCTTGCGCGTGTGGCCTGGTCGAGACTGCGGTCGGCCAACAACCCGCGCCGTGCGAGCACGTCGTCGTAGGCGCGTTCTTCCTCACCGTACCAGGCCTGCGCGAGTTCGGCGCCGAGGCGTTCGAGGCGCAGCGAACGCACCCGCGCCACCGCGGCCGTCATGTCGCGGGCCTCGTGTCCGGCCACGACCGAGTCGCGCTCCAGGGCGACATAAGCATCGAACCAGGCCAGCACCGTCGCCAAGGCATCGGCGGCCAGGCGCGGCTGCAGATGCGCGATCAGGGCGACGCGGATCGCTTCCGGCGATTGCTCGCCGGTGCGGCTGAGGAAGTAATCGAACAAACGCCGCAACTCGCGATCCGGCTGCGGACGCCCCTGCGCGTCGACGCGCACAGCGCCGTCGACGTCGGTGTCGCGCAGGGAGTCGGTCGGCGACGTTGCTGTCGTACCAATCGCCGGGCCGCCCGCAGGGGCCGCAACGAGCAAGGGCGGATCGATGTCGCGCACCGCGGTCATCGCCGCGGTGGTGATCGCCGACCCGCCGTCGCGGGTCGACAGCCACCACCCGCCCGCCAGCATGGCGGCGAGGGCACACGCCGCCACGAGCATGCCCGGCACCGGCCGCATCGCTTACAGACCGGCGTTCTTGAGGCGGTTGACCTGACTGCGATAAACGCTGGTCGGGCTGGAACTGAAGAGGCCGCGCAGGCCGGCGATCTGGTTGACCTCGTCGAGATGGTTCCAAGCGTAGTCGTCGCGGATCACCTGGCCCCAATGCGAGGAGCAGCGCCCGACCAGGCCGTCGTTGGCTTCGCCGCCGAACAACAGGCCGCCGGCGACCATCGCCACGTCGGAAGCGTCGAGCAGGTGGGTGCCGCGCGAGGTGCCGCCGAGCGAGTAATAGCGAATGCCGTTGACGCTTGCGGCGCCGGAACCGCAGGCGGTGGTCGGCGCGCCCTGCGGGTAGCGCGCGTTGAACCGCGCCGAACCGGCGCTTTCCAGCGCGGCCAATGCCGCCAGCGAATCCTGGGTGTCGTCGCTGCCCGACAACAGACCGATCAGGCCGGCGAAGGCGTTGACGAACGATGCGACCAGGGGCCGCAGCGGCGAGCCTTCGGGCAGGGTCGTGCCGACGAAATCGGCGACCTTGCTGCCGGCATGCGGCGAGCCGACCGAAGTCATCGATGCGACCAGGTCGGGACGCACCGCCGCGACATAGCGCGCGGTCGGGCCGCCCTGGCTGTGGCCGATCAGATTGAACTTGCCGTAGCCGTGCAGAGCCTGCAGGTGTTCGAGCTGGTCGATCAGGGCTTCGCCACGGACTTCGTTGGATTGGGTCGCGGCTACTTGCGCGACGTGCACGCGGGCGCCGCCGGCGCGCAGGGCCTCGGGAATGCCGAACCAGTAACCGTAGACGCCGCCGATCGCATCGAAGCCGAACAGGCCGTGCACCAGCACCACCGGGTGGCGGGTCCGGGTGTAATCGTCGGCCGATGCCGGGAGCACCCCGGCCAACAGCAGACAGGCCAGCAGCAGCGGTGCGCGCAACAGGCGCCGGTAGTGAAGTCGCGACATGATCCCTCCGATGGTGGGTGGACGTCGGCAGGCACCGACGGCCCGACTGTACGAAGCGGTATGGTCAACACACGCCGCGCTGCACCATACGGAGACGAACTGTGATCCCGCCGTGCGATTCCGCCGTTTACCCGGCCTGGAGGGGCCTGCGATTGCTGCGCTGCACCCAAATCTGCGCCGAGTTGCCCTGCCGCCGGCCATGGCCCCTCGCCGCGGATCGCCGGCTTGGCCGACAATCCCCGCTTCGCCGTCAGCATCGGAACCCCATGGGCCCGCAACGCATCGTCTGCCTCACCGAAGAGCCCACCGAAACCCTGTACCTGCTCGGCGAACAACACCGCATCGTCGGCATCAGCGGGTTCACCGTGCGGCCGGCGATCGCGCGCAAGGAAAAACCTAAGGTCAGCGCCTTCACCAGCGCCAAGATCGGCGAGATCCTCAAGCTGCAGCCCGACTTCGTGGTCGGCTTCTCCGACATTCAGGCCGAGATCGCCAGCGAGCTGATCAAGCACGGCATCGAAGTCTGGATCAGCAATCACCGCAGCGTCGCCGGCATCCTCGACTACATCCGCCGCCTCGGCGCCCTGGTCGGCGCCGGCGACCGCGCCGATGCCCTGGCCAACGAATACGAGCGGCGCATCGCCGACATGCAGGCGCGCGCCGCGGCGATGCCGCGCCGGCCGCGGGTGTATTTCGAGGAATGGGACACGCCGCCGATCACCGGCATCCGCTGGGTCTCCGAGCTGGTCGGCATCGCCGGCGGCGACGACGTCTTTCCCGAACGCGCGGCGATGTCGCTGGCGCGCGACCGGATCCTGGCCGACCCGCTCGAAGTGGTGCGGCGCGCGCCGGATCTGATCCTCGGCAGTTGGTGCGGCAAGAAATTCCGCCCCGAACAGGTGGCGGCGCGCGAGGGCTGGGACGCGATTCCGGCGGTGCGCGACGGCGAACTGCACGAGATCAAGTCGCCGATCATCCTGCAGCCCGGCCCGGCCGCGCTGACCGCGGGCTTGGACGCCCTGAGCGGCATCATCCAGGCCTGGTCGGCCAAACAGCGCTGACACCGCTGAGCGCGCGCCTAACGCGCGTTTGCACCGCGGCGCGGGCGGTGCGAAGGTGCCGGCCATGGCCGAACCCATCCGCATCGTCTATGCCCGCGAACCGACGGTCGAGGTCGCCGAGTTCCGGCAGGTGCTCGAACGTTCCGGCCTCGGCACCATCCGTCCGGTCGCCGACGAGCCGCGCCTGCAGGCGATGCTGTCGGCGGCGAACCTGATCGTCACCGCGCGCCTGGACCGGGCCGATGCGACCTTGGTCGGCGTGGCCCGCTGCGTCACCGATTTTTCCTGGTGCTGTTATCTGTCGGAACTGGCGGTGTCGGCTTCGGCGCAGGGGCTCGGCATCGGCAAAGGCCTGCTCGACGAAGTCCGCCGTCAAGTCGGGCCGAGCGTCAGCGTAGTCCTGGCCTCGGTGCCGGACGCGGTCGGCTTCTACGAACGCGCCGGCATGGCGCGGATGCCCGACACCTTCTGGTACAAGCGCGAGTACTGAGACGCAAGCCGAGGTTCGTTTCGCGCATCGCGGTCAACGCAGCTGCAGTCGCTCCGCATCAGTCGTGCAGGCGCTTGCGGAAATACACGACGCGCTCGGTCTCGTCGAAACCGCAGGCCGCATGGGCACGGTGGCTGGCGTGATTATCGAGCAAGGCATCCGAGGCCAATTCGCTGGCGCCGCGCTGCAAGGTCCACTGCTCGACCGCGTCGATCAGAGCGCGGCCGGCGCCGCGGCCGCGCCAATCGGCCTGCACGTACCAGCCTTCCAGAAACCCCACCGGCGAGCTTTCGGTGCCGTTGACGTAATCGCGGCGCAGACTGGCTTCGGCGAAGCCGCGCATTTCGCCGTCGTCATCGACGACCACGAACGCGACGGCGCTGTCCGGCCGGGCGAGCATCTGTTCGATGTCGCCTGCGTGCTGGCTCGGGTCGGCCTCGGGCCAAAGCGCTTGGCGCAGCCTCGACCAGGCGCCGGCATCGGCGGCGATCGCGGCGCGCACGCGCCAGGCCGGCGTCACGGATACAACATCCGCTTGTTCCAGTCGCCGGCGCGGTCGCATTCGTAGGACCAGCGCTCGTGCAGGCGGAAGTCGGCGCCGTACCAGAACTCGATCTTCTCGGCGCGCACGCGCAGGCCGGTCCAACGCGGCGGGCGCGGCACGTCGCGGCCCTCGAACTGCTGTTCGGTCTGGGCCAGGCGCTGCTCGAAGGTCTCGCGGTCGGCGAGGGTCTCGGACTGCTTCGAGGCCCAGGCGCCGAGCTGGCTGCCGCGCGCGCGGGTGGCGAAATAAGCATCGGCCTCGGCATCGCCGACCACTTCCACCGCGCCCTCGATGCGCACCTGCACGCCGTGGCGCACGCGCGGCCAATGGAACAACAGCGCCGCATGCGGGTTGGCCTGCAATTCGCGGCCCTTGCGCCCGTCGAGGTGGGTGTAGAAGACGAAACCGCGCGCGTCGTGGGCCTTCAGCAGCACGGTGCGCGCCGACGGCCGCGCATCGAGCGAGGCGGTGGCGACGGTCATCGCGGTCGGGTCGGGCTCGCCGGCGGTGCGGGCTTCTTCGAACAGCGTATCGAAGGTGGCGAGGGCTTCGTTGAGCAGGTCGTGGGTCGTGGTCATTGCGCTATTGTGAGCCGATGTCGTCGCGCCTGCATCCGTCAGCCCTATCCGGCAAAGCGCCGGGCCACGAGCCGGCCGCAGCGGCCGGCTTCGAACCGGCCGGCTTTGCACCGGCCGGCTTTGAACCAGCCTGCGTCGCCCACGTGCTCGACGACGCGCTTACCGCGAACGCCCGCGTCTACGCCATCTGCGGCCTGCAGGGCAGCGGCAAATCGACGCTGGCGGCGCAGGTGGCGGCGCTCGCGCGGTCGCGCGGGCTGCGCGTGGCGGTGTTGTCGATCGACGACTTCTATCTCGGCCGGCGCGAACGCCTGCGCCTGGGTCGCGAGGTCCACCCACTGCTGGCCACGCGCGGTCCGCCGGGCACCCACGAAGTCGATCTGGCCTGCGAGGTGCTCGACCACTTGCGTGCCGGCGCCGCGGTGCGCTGGCCGCGCTTCGACAAGCTGCGCGATACGCGGGTCGTGCCGTCGCGTTGGGCACAGGCCGAAGCCGTCGACCTGATCCTGTTCGAAGGCTGGTTCCTGAAGACGCCGATGCAGACTGCGGCCGAACTGGTCGCACCGATCAATGCACTCGAACGCGATGAGGACGGCGACGGCCGCTGGCGCGGCTACTGCAACGCCGCCTTGGGCCGCGATTATCCGGCGCTGTGGTCGCGGCTGGATCGCTTGCTGTTCCTGCAGCCGCCGGGTTTCGAGGTCGTCGCCGATTGGCGCTGGCAGCAGGAATGCGCGATGCAGGCGCGGCGGCCCAGCCGCCAGGCGATGACGCGGGCGCAGGTGGAGCGCTTCGTGAGCCTGTTCGAACGGGTCAGCCGGCAGGCGCTGGCGCGGCTGCCGCAGATCGCCGATGCGAGTCTGCGCCTGGATGCCTCGCGACGAGTTGTCTCAGCCGCGAACCGGCAGTGACGCAGCGAGTGACGAAGCGACGGCAATGCCGGCTTCGTCACTCCCGATCGGTCGCAGCGGTCGCGCTTACTTCACGACGAACGTCACTTTCAGGTTGACTCGCCATTCGGTGATGTTGCCGGAACCGTCGGTGACCACCTTGACGTCGTTGACCCAGGCGCCCTGGATGTTCTTGACCGACTCGGCACATTTGGCCAGACCGGTCTTGACCGCGTCCTCGATGCCGATGGTGGACGAGGTATTGAGTTCGATGACTTTGGCGACCGCCATGTCTTTCTCCTGATGGGTGCTGCGAATGGGGCGTCCCGGAGGACCGCCCGCCGCCTGCGCGGCGACGGAGATCCGAGCCTAGGCCGGTGCCTGTTAAGACGACGCAAGCACCGTCGCACGGCCGCCCTATTGCGTGCCCTACAATCGGCGCATGAACCCCGCCAGCAACCTGATCCTGGTCGGCCCCATGGGCGCCGGCAAGACCTGCATCGGCAAACGCCTCGCCGAGCATTTCGGCCTGCGCCTGGCCGATGCCGACCGCGAGATCGAGCAACGCACCGGCAGCAGCGTGGCGGCGATCTTCGAACACGAAGGCGAAGCCGGTTTCCGCGCCCGTGAAAGCGCGGTGCTGGCCGAGCTGCTCGCAGGCGACGGCCTGCTGCTCGCCACCGGCGGCGGCGCGGTGCTCGCCGCCGACAACCGGCGCTTGCTAAGCGAACGCGGTTTCGTGGTGCAGTTGCTGGTCACCGTCGAGCAGCAGCTCGAACGCCTGGCCCAGGACCGCAGCCGCCCCCTGCTCGCCGGCAGCGACCGCGAGCAGGTGCTGCGCACGCTGGCCGAGCAACGCGCGCCGCTGTACGCGCAAGTCGCCGACCTGCGCTTCGACACCGGCGCGCTGACCTCGGCCGAGGCCGCGACTCGGCTCGCCGAGCAACTCGATCGGCTCTGGCGACGCCCGCAGGCCTCGTCGGCGCCCCACCCCTATTCCGGAGTCAACGCATGAGCGCGATACGCAGGGTCGAAGTATCGGGCGGGCCCACCTACAGCATCGAGATCGGCGCCGGCCTGCTCGACGACGGCGCACGCCTGGCTCGCACCGTGCGCGGACGCCACGCGCTGATCGTCAGCGACGAGAACGTCGCCCCGCTTTACCTCGCCCGCGTCGAAGCCGCCCTGCATGCGGCCAAGCCGGGCCTGAGCGTGGCGCATTTCGTGATCCCCCCCGGCGAACACGAAAAGACCCTGGCCCGGTTCGGCGAATGCCTGGCCGCGCTCGCCGCGCTCGGCGCCACCCGCGACGCCAGCGTGATCGCGCTCGGCGGCGGCGTGGTCGGCGACCTGGCCGGCTTCGCCGCGGCCTGCTGGATGCGCGGCATCGACTGCGTGCAGATGCCGACCACCTTGTTGGCGATGGTCGACTCCTCGGTCGGCGGCAAGACCGCGGTCGACCTGCCCAGCGGCAAGAACCTGGTCGGCGCCTTCCATCCGCCGCGCGCGGTGATCGCCGACACCGCCGCCTTGCGCACCCTGCCCGATCGCGAACTGCGCGCCGGCCTGGCCGAAGTGGTGAAGTACGGCGCGATCTTCGACGCCAGTTTTCTCGATTGGCTGGAAGCGCACGCGGAGGCCTTGCTGGCCCGCGACGACGAAGCCCTGGCCGAAGCGGTCGCGCGCAGCTGCCGCTACAAGGCCGACGTGGTCGCACGCGATCTGTACGAACACGGCGACCGCGCCATGCTCAATTTCGGCCACACCTTCGGCCACGCGATCGAAACCGAACAAGGCTATGCCGGCACCCGCGGCGATGGCCTCAACCACGGCGAAGCGGTCGCGGTCGGCATGGTCTTGGCGGCGCGCCTGTCGGCGGTGCTCGGACGCGCAAGCGCAGCCGACGTCGATCGCCTGAAGCATTTGCTGGAACGGCTGGACCTGCCGACCTCGATTCCCGACGGCCTGGCACCGCAAGCCTTGCTGGGACGCATGCGCCTGGACAAGAAGGCCGACGCCGACGGCCTGCGTTTCATCCTGTGGGACAAGGCCGGCGCGGCGCGGATCGTCGCCGGCGTGCCCGACGACGCGGTGCTGTCGGTGCTCGCCGCCGGTTGATCGCACTACGCGGATGCGGCCCGACGGCGGCCGCATCCGTCCTGTGTCACGCATCATGTATCACGCGTCACGCGTCACGTATCACGCGACTTGGCTCACGGCCAACCGACGGCGTGTTGCAGGTACTCGATATGCCCGGGCAGCAGCTCGGCGACGTAGAGCGTGGTGAGGATCGGATGATTCCCCCAGACGATCCCGCAACGCGTATTGACCGGATTCACGCCGGCATCGCGTTGGGTGTATTGGACCGCCGGGTTATCTGGCGCGCCGACGTTGTTCGCCAGGCCCAGCGCCCAATGTTCCCAAGTCCGCCAACCGTCCGAGGCCATGACGATGGAATACTGTGTCGGCGCGGCTCCGCCGTTGCCCGATAAGGTCAGGCCGCTGAGGATCATGCACAGGCGCGCGAGTGCACGCGTGCAGGCCTGTTTCGCCGCGGCGCTGCCGGGCGCGGCATCGTTGCCGGCGGTGGCGGCGTTCGCCGCGAGGATCTGCGCCTGCGCATCGGCCGCGGCGTTGCCGAAGGTATCGTGGACCCAGTCGACGAAGCCCGGATTGAGCACGAAGTCTTCGGCCTCGGCATCGAACGACCAGGCCTGGTCGAAGATCGTCGGCGGCGTGTTGGCGGCATGCCCGCCCGGGCCTCCGAACAATGCATAGCCCCAGCACGGCGCATCGGGATAGGGATCGGGCCAATCGGGATCGAGCTCGGTGCCGGCACCGAGGTTGTTGCTGGCGAGTCCTTGCAGTTGTGCGGCGGTCAATACGGGCATCGGGGCGGGCTCCTGGCGGTCGGGACAAGATCGAAAGCGGTGCGCTCGCAACGAACGGCCCGCCTGCATCCACTGCCCGAACTAACGCAGCCGCGCCGCCCCTGTGAACTCCGTCGCGGCGCGCCGCCGCGCTTCACAACACCCCCGCCCTCGCGTTTCCAGATGTGCACCGCCCGCGCTGAGGATCGGCACCGCATGGCCTTGAACCCCCTCGAACTGCTGCTTCTGCACAACGCCCTGACCCGGTCCTCGCCCGCGACGGATGCGGCGGGCGCCGGCCAGCCCACTTCCGCACAACCCGCCGCCGTCACCACCAAGGAGCCGTCCATGGCCAACCAGTTCCAATTCCTCGACAAGCATTTCGAGCCGACCGACCTACCCGAGAGCGCCGCACAGGCCGCCTACGAGCGCTTCGGCAACTACCCGAACGCGCGCACCAGCACGGTGATTTTCAACGTCAGCTGGAACGCGCTCACCGACGCGATCAAACATGCGGTGCTGAACTACACCAACGGCGGCGTCTACGACAGCTCGGCCTTCGCCACCCTGAACGCCAACGGCAATCAGTGGAACATCGTCGTGACCGGCCTGCAGTACGTGAACGCCTCGCGCACCATCGTGCGCGGCCGGCCGGAGTACGAGATCAACGAGTACAACAACGGTTCGGTCTTCATCAAGGCCGAGGCGCTTGGTGCGCAGTTGCTCGGCGAGATCGTGCACCTGGACACCGGTTTCGGCACCTGGGTGCAGCAGGTCCAACTCAAGAACCCGCCGTCGTTCTGAAGTCGCCGAGCCACCGACAGACGAAGCCCCGCCTGGGCGGGGCTTCGCATTGCAACGCCGCACATCGCAAGACCGGCTCGAACCCGGGCCGGGTCCGGATGGCGGCAGCGAACCTCAGGCGGCGGCTTTGTTGCGTGCCCGTGCGCGCTGGTTCGACGCATGCGGGTTGTCGAGGTAGGGCACCGCACCGGTGTGCAGCGCATCGATCCATTCCTCGGTGCTCAGCACCGCGGCGAAGCGGCTTTGGAACACCACGCTGAACACGCGGTGGATCTCCTCGGCGCTGGCATGGCCGGCGCTGTTCTCGTACGACAGCGAACCGCTGGCGTCGTGCAGGAACTCCACGTTCAAGTTCAGATGCGCGGCCTCGAACACCGTGGACGCGTCGCAGTTGTGGGTCATGTAGCCAATCACGCTGAGGGTGTCGATGCCGTTGCGCTCGATCCACTGTTTGAAGTCGGTGCCGGTGAACACGCTCGGAAAGTTCTTCTCGATGTAGTGATCGCGCGGGCGGCTGGCGACGACGTCGTTGAGCTCCCAGCCCGGGGTGCCCTTGTCGAACACCGGCGAGCCGGCCGGCGCGGTGTTCTGCACCACCACCACCGGCACCCCGGCGGCGCGCGCAGCGTCCATGGCACGGCCGATGTTGGGCAGGGTCTTGGCGACCGGCGGATATTCGATCGGCAGGCCGTCGGCGAAATAGTCGTTCTGGACATCGATCACGACCAGGGCGCGTTTGCGGCTGTTGGACGAAGCGTTCATGAGTGGTCTCCGGGGAAGGGGTGGCTGCGAAGTGGGCTCATTGTTCGTCTTTGCCGATCCGGCCGATACTGGCCCGAATGACAATATTCGATAGGATCGGGCCATGTAGAATCGGGCCATGAACGAATCCGCCGCTTCCCGCCGCCTGGCCGTGGTCGCCTTCGACCGCATCAGCCCCTTCCACCTGTCGGTGCCCTGCCTGGTGTTCGACAACCGCGAGGGCGACCGCGACCTCGACCTGCCGCAGTTCGACCTGCGCGTCTGCGCCGCCGAGCCCGGTCGCCTGCGCACCCGCGCCGGTTTCAGCATCGAGACGCGCCACGGCCTGCAGGCGCTGCGCAGCGCCGACACCATCATCGTGCCGTCCTGGCGCGACGCCGACGAGCGCCCGCCGGAGCCCTTGCTCAAGGCCTTGCGCAGCGCCCACGCGCGCGGCGCGCGCATCGTCGGCCTGTGCCTGGGCGCTTACGTGCTGGCTGAAGCCGGCCTGCTCGACGGTCGCCGCGCGACCACGCACTGGCATTGGAGCGAGCACTTCGCCGCGCGCTATCCGCAGGTCGCGCTGCAACGCGACGTGCTCTATGTCGACGACGAACGCATCACCACCTCGGCCGGCACCGCCGCGGCGTTGGATTGTTGCCTGCACCTGCTGCGCGGCATGCACGGCGCCGAGATCGCCAACCGCGTCGCCCGCCGCCTGGTGGTCGCGCCGCATCGTCAGGGCGGGCAGGCCCAGTACATCGAACAACCGCTGCCGGCCTCGGCCCAGGACGACCGCCTGGCCACGGTGCTGGCCTGGGCGTTGGCCCACCTGGACCAGCCGCACAGCCTGGACGCCCTGGCCGAACGCGCGCTGATGAGCCGGCGCACCTTCACCCGCCGCTTCCGCGACAGCACCGGCACCACGGTCGGGCAATGGCTGACCGGCCAACGCCTGGCGCGCGCGCAGCGCCTGCTGGAAACCAGCGACGTCAGCCTGGACACGATCGCCGCCGAGACCGGCTTCGGCACCCCGGCCTCGTTGCGCCAACACTTCGCCGCCCAGCTAGGCACCTCGCCCTCGGCCTACCGACGCGGTTTCCGCGGCGCCTGAAAGTACCGCCGACGCAACGCTCCGGCGTGCGGACCGCGACAACGGGCCCGCTCGGCGCGGGCCCCGCAACCGCTACAATCGCCGGGTGCGCCTCCTTCTCCAACAACGGCCGGAAGGCCGCGAAGCCCCCCGCTTCGTACAGCTGATGCTGCAGCCCGACTTGCTCGGCGGCTGGACGCTGGTGCGCGAAACCGGCCAGATCGGCGGCCGCAGCACGGTCCGGCGCGAGCAGTTCATGAACCACGACAGCGCCCTGGCGGCGCTGGAACAGGCCCGCGACCAACAGCTCAAGCGCGGCTTCCACCTGATGTTCTCGCAGGGCGCCGAAGCGCCGCGATGAGGCTTTCCGTGGTTCGGTCCGGTCGGGCGGGAACAGCAAATCCCCCCTGCCCCCCTTTTACCAAGGGGGGAACAGCGTGTAGCGGCGCGACGCTTGGTCGCTGGCCGCTACCTTGTCGCTGCGACGATATTGCGAAGGTGGGTGTTCTCCCATCGACAGGTCTTCCCCCTTTGGAAAAGGGGGATCGAGGGGAATTTGCTTTAGCTGGCCACGACCGCCCGCCCACCCCATTCCCGCGCAGCCCCACCGGCTCGCCGCATTCCACCTTTCCCTCCCATTGACGGCGTACTTCGCCACGGTTCTCTCATGTCCAATCCCTCTCCCGTCAACGACCGCTTTCTGCGCGCCTTGCGTCGCCAACCCGTCGACCGCACGCCGGTCTGGCTGATGCGCCAGGCCGGCCGCTATCTGCCGGAGTACCGCGCCACCCGCGCCCAGGCCGGCAGCTTCCTCAACCTGGCCAAGAACCCGGAGCTGGCCTGCGAGGTCACCCTGCAGCCGCTGCGCCGGTTTCCGCTCGATGCGGCGATCCTGTTCTCCGACATCCTGACCGTGCCCGATGCGATGGGCCTGGGCCTGTACTTCGCCGACGGCGAAGGCCCGAAGTTCGAGCGCCCGATCCGCTCCACCGCCGACATCGACCGCCTTGCCGTGCCCGACATGGGCCAGGAACTGCGCTATGTGATGGATGCGGTGAGCACGATCCGCCGCGAATTGAACGGCTCGGTGCCCTTGATCGGTTTCTCCGGCAGCCCGTGGACGCTGGCCTGCTACATGGTCGAAGGCGGCGGCAGCGACAACTACTCGAAGGTGAAATCGCTCGCCCTCAACGATCCGGCGGCGATGCACCGTCTGCTGAGCGTGGTCACCGATGCGGTGATCGAGTACCTCAAGGCCCAGCACGCCAGCGGCGCGCAGGCGCTGCAAGTGTTCGACACCTGGGGCGGCGTGCTGTCGCCGTCGATGTACCGCGAGTTCTCGTTGCGCTATCTGCAACGCATCGCCGCCGAACTGCCGCGCGGCGAAGGCGACGAACGCGCGCCGCTGATCCTGTTCGGCAAGGGCAACGATCCCTACATCGAAGACCTCGCCGCCAGTGGCGCGGAAGCGGTGGGTGTGGACTGGACCATCGGCCTGGGCGACACCGCGCGCCGTATCGGCGGCCAGGTCGCGATTCAGGGCAACCTGGACCCGGTCACCTTGTACGCCACGCCCGAAACGATCCGCGGCGAAGTCGGCCGCGCGCTCGACGATTACCGCGATGGCAACGGCGGCTCGCGCGAAGGTCACGTCTTCAATCTCGGCCACGGCATGTCGCCGGACATGCAGCCCGAACACGTCGCGGCGATGGTCGCGGCGGTGCACGAGCTGAGTGCGCGCTGAGGCTCGTTCGATCGGTGAGGGTACGCACTGAGCTGGTGCCCTCGCCCCAACCCCTCTCCCGTGAACGGGAGAGGGCTAAGCGCAGTCGTCCAGGCTGAACTCAGCCGCTCGTCTTGCGCGACAGCACCGCGTCCATGGCTTCGCGCAGCAGGGTGCCGGTCACCGGCTTGCGCAGGAAACGATCGAAGCCGGCCGCAGTGGCCTGCGGTTCGGCGTCGGCATCGGCGCGTGCGGTCACCGCGATCAAGGGCTGTGCGAAACCCTGCGAGCGCAGCTGGCGGGCCAGGTCGAGGCCGTTGATGCCGGGCAGGTCGAGATCGAGCAAGGCCAGGTCGAAGTGCCCGGTCGCCACTTCGGTCAAGGCCGCCAGGCCGTTGCCGACATGGGCGACGCGATGCCCCTGCGCGCGCAACAGACCGGCGATGACTTCGGCCACGGTCGCATCGTCTTCGACGAGCAACAGCGACAGCGGCGCGGCGTAGGCGATCGACGCGGATTCGTCGTGCCTGCGCAGCGGCGGCGCGACGTTCTGCAACGGCAGGTCGAAGACGAAACGCGCGCCCTGCCCCGGTTCGCTGTAGACGGTGATGTGGCCGTCCATCGCCGCCGCCAGTTCCTGGCAGATCGCCAGCCCCAGGCCGCTGCCGCCGTAGCGCGCCGCGGTGCGGGCGCCGTCGCCTTGTTCGAAGCGGCGGAACAAGCGGTTCTTCTGTTCTTCGTTGAGGCCGGGGCCGGTGTCGGCGATCTCGAAGCGCACGCCCTGCGGCTGCAACGCTTCCACGCGCAGACTGACCTTGCCTTCGTCGGTGAACTTGATCGCATTGCCGAGCAGATTGAGCAGGATCTGGCAGACCCGGCTGACGTCGCCGCGCAAACCCGCCGGCGCGCCCGATGAGATGTCGATCTCGAACGCGAGGCGGCGCTGGCGCGCCAGCGGCGCCATCAGATTGCAGGCTTCCTCCACCAGCGCACGCAGGTCGAAGGCTTCGTCGGCGAGTTCGAGCTTGCCCGATTCGATCCGCGCCAGGTCCAACGCGTCGTTGACCAGGCGCAGCAAGTGCTCGCCGGCGCGGCGCACCGCCAGGGTGTAGCTGCGCTGGCGATCGTCGAGCGGGGTGTCGAGCAGGAGCTCGCTCATGCCGAGCACACCGGTCATCGGCGTGCGCACTTCATGGCCGAGGGTGGCGAGAAAACGCGTCTTCGCCAGCGAGGCCTGCTTGGCGACTTCGCGTTCGTGTTCGGCGCGCTGCCAGGCCAGGCGGCGGCGCGCACGCCGGCGGTAGGCAAACCAGAGCAGGCCGAGCAGCGACAGCACCAGGGCGATGAAACCGGTGATCGCCCATGGGCTCCACCACCACGGCGAATCGACATGGAAAGCGATGACCTGCACCGGCGTCCACACGTTGTCGGCGCTCTTGGCTTTGACTTCCAGGCGGTAGTCGCCGGGTGCGAGCTGCGAGAAGCTGCGTTCGCCGCTGGCGCCGACATCGACCCAACCGGGATCGTAGTTGCTGAGCCGAAACCGGTAACGGTTGGTCTGTGCATTGTTGAACGACAACAGCCGCGCCACGATGCGGAGGTCGCGATCGCCATCGGCGATCGTAATAGGCGCGATGCCGTCGGCTGTCGTAATGGGCGCGATGCCGTCGGCGATCGTGATCGGCGCGATGCCATCGGCTATGGCGACCCTCGAGATGCCGTCGGCCGTCGTTACAGGAGGAACGCCATCGGACCAAATCCCTTCGAGCGCGATCGACACTCGCTCGACCGCAGCGACCGCGGCCGCCGCATTCGCCACCGGAAACGCGATGCGCTCGTTGCGCCGCCGCACTTCGATGGTTTCGATGATCAGCGGCGGCGCGCGGTCGATCGGCCGCACCACCGCCGGGTCGAACAGGATCAGGCCTTCCGGGCTGCCGACCAGGATGCGGCCGTCGCTCGGGCGCGCCTGCGGCCGTTCCAGGAATTCCTGGCTCGGCAAACCGTCCTTGACCCCGTACACGCGTACCGAACGCAGTTGCGGGTCGACCCGCACCAGGCCCCGTGTGGTGGTCATCCAGACCAAGCCGGCGCTATCGACGATCAGGCCGCGCGCTTCGGTCATCGGCAGGCCGGCGCGAGCGCCGAGACTCGATTCGCGTTGCAGGCGCACGCCGTCCCAGCGATAAGCCTCGAGCGTGCCGAAACCGGCCGCCCACATCCGCGTGCGCCCCTCGAAGGCGAAAGCGTGCACCGGCTGCGCCGGTGAACCCGGCACCGCATCGAAGCGGCGCGCGGCGGCGTCCCAGCGCCACAACCCTTGCGAGCTGGAGACCCACAAGGCGCCGTCGGGGCCGTTACCGCTTTGTTCGAGAACCGCGTCCTTCGGCAGGCCGCGCTCGCCGAAGGCGAACGACTCGCGCACGCGACCGTCGAGATCGCGCGCCTGCAGATCGCCGTCGCTGCCGAGCAGCCAGATCAAGCCTTGGCTTTCGACCAACTCGGCGGTGGTGCCGCCGATGGTCGGATCGCGGGCGCTGTCCAGGCTCCAGTTGCGGTGCGCGCCGGTGGCCGGATCGATGCGCGCCAGGCCGCCGTAATAAGTCACCCAGACCTGGCCGGCGCGATCCTGCAGCACCCGGTCCAGGCCGAGGTTGCCGCTGAATCCCTTGGCGACATGCACGACATGCCCGGTCTCCGGATCGAGGCGGTCGAGCGCGCCGCCGCTGCCGACCAGCCACATATCGCCGCCCTGCGCCGGGGCGATGCCGCGCACGCTGGCGTTGCCCAGGGTCGCGGGGTCGTCGATGCGCCGCGTCAGCACCGAGAACTGGCGCCAGTTCGGCGGCAGATACCACAGGCCGTGGCCGTTGCTGGCGAACCACAGACCGCCCTCGCGATCCTCGTAGGCGCCCGACCAGTTCGGCCGCACCAGGCCCTGGCTGGTGCTGCTGAACAAGGGCACGACCGCAACCCCTTCGGCGTTGCCGATGCCCAGGCCTTCGGGCAGATCGAACCAGTACTGGCCGCTACGATCGCGGCGCAGCACATCGATGATGGTCTTGCCGGGGGCAAAACGCGCCCACGGTTGCGCTTCGTAGCGGCCGTTGGGACGGCGCACGCCGACGCCGTGCGGCGTGCCGAACCAGGCGGTGCCGTCGCTCTCGAAGGTGATGGTGTTGACGATGACCGAGGTCAGCGCTTTGTCGGGTACGCGCTCGAAATCGCGCCCGGTCCAACGCGCCGCGCCGGCCAGCGTACTCACCCACAGCGTGCCGTCGGGGGCGACGCTGAGGTTGGCGATGCCGTCGCTGGGCAGGCTGCGCGGATCGCCTTCGCGGGCCACATAACGGGTGATGCTGCCGTCGGCCGCCATCCGGTGCAGGCCGCCGTGGGCGGTGCCGAACCACAGCGCGCCGTCGGGCGTGGAGGCGATCGACCAGATGTTGTTGTCGCGCAACGCCGGCGTATTGGCCCGGTCGTAGTAGCGGAACTGCTTGCGGTCGGCGTCGAGCATAGCCAGGCCGGACTGGCTGGTGCCGATCCAGACCCGGTTGCGCGCATCGACGTGCACCGCCCACAGGAAGTTGTCGCGCAGGCCTTGTTCGCGCCGCCAGACCCGGTAGCCACTGCCGTCGTAGCGGGCGAGGCCTTCGCTGGTGGCCAGCCACAGATAGCCTTGGCGGTCTTCGGCGATGCGGTTGACGGTGTTGGACGGCAGGCCGTCGGCGACCGTGAGCTGGCGCGGACGCGGCGTCTCGGGCAAGCCGGCCATGGCGGTCGAGATCAAGCCGGGCGGCAGCGCCACGCAAGACAGCGCCGCCACGGTCAGCGCGAACAGCCATCGAATAGTGCGCCGCATCCGAACTCCCTCGCCACAACGCGCGGCGATCCGGGATCGTCGCAATGTGTGTGTTCTCGCGCAAGCGCGGCCGCAGCCAAATCCGTCGCCCATCCGCCCGCGGCCGCGAACGCCGGCGCTGGGTTTACTCGGGCGGCGCGTGCCCCATCGCCGCGGCGACCGCCTCGGCCAGCATCGCGCCGGTCACCGGCTTGCGCAGGAAACGGTCGATGCCGGCCTCGCGCGTCTGCGGCTCGGCGTCCGGATCGGTGCGCGCGGTCACCGCGATCAATGGCCGCTCGAAACCCTGCGCGCGCAACTGCCGCGCCAGGTCCAGGCCGTTGAGCCCGGGCAGGTCGAGATCGAGCAAGGCCAGATCGAAATGCCCGGTCGCCACTTCGGCCAGGGCGGCCAGCCCGTTGGCGACATGGGTCACGCGATGGCCTTGCGCGCGCAGCAGGCCGGCGATGACTTCGGCCACGGTGGCGTCGTCTTCGACGAGCAGGATCGCGCGCGGTTGCGAACGGCGCGTCACCGTCGGCGCGGTCTCCGAATCGGCGCTCGGCGGCGGCGGCGCCACCGGCAGCAGCGGCACGTCGAAGATGAAGCGCGCGCCCTGCCCGGGTTCGCTCTGCACCGCGATATGCCCTTCCATCGCCGCGGCCAGCTCCTGGCAGATCGCCAGGCCCAGGCCGCTGCCGCCGTAACGCGCCGCGGTGCGCGCGCCTTCGGCCTGCTCGAAGCGCCGGAACAGCCGCGTCTTCTGTTCTTCGTTCAAGCCCGGGCCGGTGTCGACGACCTCGAAGCGCACGCCCTGCGGCGCCAGCGCGTCGACGATCAGGCTGACCTTGCCCTGTTCGGTGAACTTGATCGCGTTGCCGAGCAGGTTCAACAGGATCTGACAGACACGGCTCGGATCGCCGCGCAGGCCCTGCGGCGCGCTCGAAGTGATGACGACATCGAAGGCCAGCCCGCGCTGGCGCGCGAGCGGCTGCATCAGCCCGGTGACTTCGTCGACCAGCCCGCGCAGGTCGAACGGCCGGTCTTCGAGTTCGAGCTTGCCCGATTCGATCCGCGCCAGGTCCAGGGCGTCGTTGACCAGCCGTAGCAAGTGCTCGCCGGCGCGGCGGATCGCCTCGGTGTAACTGCGCTGGCGCGGGTCGAGCGGCGTGTCCAGCAGCAACTCGCTCATGCCGAGCACGCCGGTCATCGGCGTGCGCACCTCATGCCCCAGAGTGGCCAGGAAGCGCGTCTTCGCCAACGAGGCCTGTTCGGCGAGTTCGCGTTTGTGCACGGCCAGTTGCCAATCGCTGCGTCGGCCGAGGCGGCGCCGGTACACCAGCGCGCCGATCCCGAGCAGCAGCAGGGCGATCAATACGAAACCGACCTGGGCCCAGGTCGCGCGCCACCACGGCGGCTTGACGTGCAGGGTGAAGGCGACCGGATCGGACCAGATGCCGTCGGCGCCGGCGGCCTTCACCTGCAATCGGTATTCGCCCGGCTCCAGACGCGAGAACACGCGCTCGCCGTTGGCGCGCTGCTCGATCCAGTCCGGGTCGTAGCCACCGAGCTTGAAGCGATAGGTATGCGAGCGCGGATCGAGGAAGGACATCAGCCGCGCGACCACGCGGAAATCGCGATCGTCGGATTCCAGTTGCACGGTGTCGTGCTGGACCGGCAACGACCACTCGTCCTCTTCGCGGCGCACGCTCAGGCTTTCCAGCGACAGCCGCGGCGGCCGCGAACGCGGGAACGGCGTATTGAGATCGAACAGCACCAGGCCGTCGAGCGACAAGGACGCGGCGATGCCCTTGGCGCCGCGCTGCGGCGCAGTGCGGTTCAACTCGACGTTGGGAATGCCGTCGCCCAGGCCGAACAGACGCAGGCGCTTGTCCTTCGGCGAGACCAGCAGCAAACCGCGCGAGGTGGTCGCCCAGACCATGCCGGCGTCGCTGACCAGCAAGCCGGACACGCTGGTGTCGGGATAACCGGCGCTGTTGTCGATGCGTTGCTCGAACGCAAGCTGGCCTTCGGCCCAGCGATACGATTCCAGCGCGCCATTGCGCGCGATCCACAACCGATGCGGGCCGGCGAAGGCCATCGCCTGGACGTCGCCGAACGCGCCGCCAGGCACGGCGACGAAGCGCTTGCCGTCCCAACGCAGCAAACCGGCGGTACCGGCGAACCAGGGCTGCTCCTCGGGGCCGACCACGAAGGTCGCGGCGCCGGTGGTGAAACCGGCGGTGGAGAACACGCGCTCGATCTCGCCGGACGGCAGGCGCTCGCCGGCGGCGTTGTAACGGCGCGCACTGCCGTCGGAGAACCACAGCCACAGACCGCCGTCGGGCAGTTCGTGCAGGAACCACACCGTGGTGCCGAGTTCGCCGGCGCCGAACGGCCAGTTGCGCGCTTGGCGCGTGGCCGGGTCGAACAGGCTCAAGCCGCTGGAATGACCGATCCACAGCTTGCCGTCGGGCCGCAGATACAGGGTATGCATCCACTTCAGGCCGAGCTGTTGGTTGTCGGCGACCGGTTCCAGCACGCGCGCATCGCGGCGCAGGCGATACAGGTCGGTCGCCGACAGCATCCAGAAGCCGCCCTCGCCGTCGGGCGCGATGTCGCGCACGTCGAGGCGGTCGATCTGGATGCCGCCGACCGAGGTGATCGAAGCGAAACGATTCCAGTCCGGGGGCAGATAAACCAGCCCCTGCGAATAGGTCACCAGCCACAGCCCGCCTTCGCCGTCGCGCAGCATCTGCTGCAGGCCGCTGCGCCGATCCCAGATGCCGTCGCCGGCATCGTCCTGCAACAAACGCGCCTCGCCGTTGCGGTCGACGCGGTAGAGGCCGGCGGTGGTGCCGATCCAGCGTCCGCCGGATTGATCGCCGACGACGATGGCATTGGTGGTCTGCTCGCCGAGCGCCCACGGCGCCGCGGTCATGCGGTCGTCGGTGCCGAGCCGGAACAGGCCGCGCTGGCTGCCGACCCAGATCGAACCGTCGGTTTCGCGCGACAGCTCGCCGATGCGCACGCCGGCAGTCTCGTCGCGGCCGATCGGGCCGAAGCGGCCGCGCTCGAAGCGCACCAGGCCGTGCATGGTGCCGACCAGCAAGCGGCCGTGATCGTCGCTGAGCAAGGCCGTCACCGGCCCCGGCGGCAGGCGTTCGCCGGCGCCGACGCCGGGGGTGTAGCGCGACAAGCGGCCATCGGCGTCGATGCGGCACATCTCGCCGTCGTAGGTCGCGGTCCAGATCGCGCCGTCGGGGGTGCCGGTCATGTACGAGACATCGTCGCTGCACGAAGCGTCCTGGCCTTCGAAGACGACGCGGACGAATTCCTTGCGATCGCTGCCGAGCCAGCTCAGTCCGTCGCGGCTGGCGACCCAGACGCGGTCGCGGCCATCGACGTAGACGTCTTCGATCATATTGTCCGGCAGCGAACCGGACAGGCCGATGATGTGGCGCCAGACCGTGAATTCGACACCGTCGTAGCGCGCCAGGCCGTCTTCGGTCGCGATCCACAGATAGCCCTGGCGGTCCAGGTCCATGCTCACGACCGACTTCGGCAGCCCCTGTTCCTGGCCGTAACGGCGGAAACGCGGCGTTTCGGGAAGGCGTGCCTCTGCCTGCATGGCGAACAGCAACATCAGCAGACACAGACAACGTCCCAGCACGGGTTCCTCCTGGACCGCGAGCGAAGCCCCGGTGCGGTCGAACGCTATCGTCGCAACGGCTTCGAGCAGGCGCAAGCGCGGCTCATTGTGCGACATCCATCCGGTTCATCGAAACGCCCGGAGCGACTGCGCGGGCCGCAACTGCGCATCGTGTCACGATTGCGTGCGTGCCGGCGCTGCAGCGATCAATGCTTCGCCGCCTGCACCGCGGCCACAGTGTCGGCGAGCATCGCGCCGGTCACCGGCTTGCGCAGGAAGCGATCGAAGCCGGCCTCGCTCGCCTGCGGCTCGGCATCGGCATCGGCGCGCGCGGTCACCGCGACCAAAGGCGCCGCAAACCCTTGCGCACGCAGTTGCCGGGCCAGGTCGAGGCCGGTGATGCCGGGCAGGTCGAGGTCGAGCAAGGCCAGGTCGAAATGCGCCGTGGTCACTTCGGCAAGCGCCGCCAGACCATTGGCCACGTGCGTCACCCGGTGGCCCTGGGCGCGCAGCAGGCCGGCGATCACTTCGGCCACGGTCGGGTCGTCTTCGACGAGCAGCAAGGCCAGCGGACCGACCTGCGGCCCCCGCGTCGCGGTCTCGGGCGATTTCGTGCTCGCCGGCGGCTCGGCGTTCGGCAACGGCAGCTCGAAGACGAAATGCGCACCCTGGCCGGGTTCGCTGTGCACGGCGATATGCCCTTCCATCGCCGCCGCCAGCTCCTGGCAGATCGCCAGGCCCAAGCCGCTGCCGCCGTAGCGCGCCGCGGTGCGCGCGCCGTCGGCCTGCTCGAAGCGGCGGAACAATCGCGCCTTCTGTTCCTCGTTCAAGCCCGGGCCGGTGTCGGCGACCTCGAAACGCACGCCCTGCGGCGCCAGCGCGTCGACGATCAGGCTGACCTTGCCCTGTTCGGTGAACTTGATCGCGTTGCCGAGCAGGTTCAGCAGAATCTGGCAGACGCGGCTGGCATCGCCGCGCAGGCCGCGCGGCGCGCTCGGCGCGATCAGCACTTCGAAGGCGAGCCCGCGTTGCTGCGCGAGCGGCCTCATCAGCTCGGCGGCCTGTTCGATCAGGGCGCGCAGATCGAAGGACTCGTCGGCGAGTTCGAGCTTGCCCGATTCGATCCGGGCCAGGTCCAGGGCGTCGTTGACCAGGCGCAGCAAATGCTGGCCGGCGCGCAGGATCGATTCGGTGTAGCCGCGCTGGCGCTCGTTCAAGGGCGTATCCAGCAGCAACTCGCTCATGCCGAGCACGCCGGTCATCGGCGTGCGCACTTCATGACCGAGGGTGGCGAGAAAACGCGTCTTCGCCAGCGAGGCCTGCTTGGCGACTTCGCGTTCGTGCTCGGCGGCCTGCCAGGACAGCCGGCGTTGCAGGCGGCGCCGGTACGAGGCGGCGATCCACCACACCAGCAAGGCGACCAGCCCGGCCAACGCCGCCAGCGCCGGCGGCGTGCGCCACCACGGCGGGCGCACGTTGAATTCGAGGGTGCGCTCGACCGCGGCGTTGCCGTTGGCGTCGACCGCGCGCGCATGCAGCACGTAGCTGCCCGACGGCAGACCGGCGAACACGCGCTCGCCGCTGTTGCCGACCGACACCCAATCGCTGTCGTAGCCTTCCAGGCGGGTGTAGTAGCGATTGGCCTGCGGATCGTCGAACGACAGCAGGCGCAGTTGCACGCGCATCTCGCGGTCGTCCGGCGCCAGCGACGGAATCGTCGCGTAGCGCGCCGCGCGCGTCGCCCCCGCCGGCAGGGACGAGCCCTGCAGCGGCAATGGCACCCAGCGCCCGTGCCGGCGCACGTCGAGCTGATGCCACTGCAGGCGCGGCTGGCGCGGCGGCGGGTCGGCCAGTTCGGTATCGACCAACACCACGCTGCCGTCCGACAGCGCCGAGGCGAGCACGCCGCCGGGGGTCATGGTCGAACCGCGGCGGATGAATTCCTGGCTGCTCATGCCGTTCTGCACGCCGAAGTGACGCAGTTGCCGGTGCTTGGGGTCCCAGCGGAACAGGCCGCGCGAGGTCGGCATCCAGATGCGGCCGAGGCGGTCGCGGAACAGGTCGGTGGCCTCGACCGCGGGAATGCCCTCGGCGACGCCGATCTGCGCTTGCAGGCGCCACTGCTTGCCGTCGCGGCGATAATGCTCGAGTCCCTTGAGGGTCTGCAGCCACAGACTGTCGGCAGCGTCGAAAACGAAGCCGAACACGCGCTCGCGAGGCAGGCCCTGCACCGATTGCATGCGGTTGCCGGCGGCATCGTGACGCAACATGCCCTGCCCCGAGGCGACCCACAGCACGCCGTCGGGCGCGAGCTTCATCGAGCCCAGGTCGCCGACGCCGATGCCCTGCTCGGGCCCGACCAGGATCGTCGACAGGACCTTGCCGGTGTCGGTGTCGCGCTGCTGCAGGCCCTGGGTCAGGAACGAAATCCACAGCGTGCCGTCGCGCGCGATCAGCATCCGCTCGGGTTCGCCGTTGAGCGCAGGCTCGGGCGTGTCCACGGTCCAGTCGCGCCAGACCCCGGAAGGATCGATCCGCACCACGCTGTTGCGGCTGGTCGCGACCCACAACCGGCCCTTGCGATCTTCGACCGCGGCATTGGGCACGCTGTGGCCGATCGAATCGTGCGGCCCGTCGCTGACCGGCTCGACCACGCCATCGGCGCCGAGGCGTTCGATTTCGCCGCGCGCGCCGAGCAGCCACAACCCGCCGCTCGCCGACGGCGCCAACGATGGATAGAGCTCGCTCGACAAGGTGCCGCGCTCGCGCGAGTACTGAGCGATGCGGCGCCAGTCCGAACGCAGATAGCCCACGCCGGTGCCTGCGAACGGAAACCAGAACGAACCGTCTTCCTGGCCGACGATCTGCTGCACCGGCCGCGCCGGCCGCGCCGGGCCGAGCGTCGCCGGCACCGGCACCGCGTTCGGCGCGACCCGCCAGATGCTGCGCTGGGTGCCGAGCCAGAAGTTGCCGCCGCGGTCGGGCGCCAGGGTCAGCACCGCATTGAGATGGCCGAACATCACCGAATAGTCGGGATCGGTCCAGCGGCCGTCGCCTTCGCGCCGGTACAGGCCGGTCTTGGTGCCGACCCAGAGTTGATCGCCGACCGGGGTGACCGAGAAGATCCACGGCGCCGGCTCTTCGCCGGGCACGGCGACGCGTTCGAAATCGCTGCCGGTCCAGCGCGCCAGCCCCTTGAAGGTGCCGACCCACAGATCGCCGCGGCCGTCGTAGGCCAGCGACAGCACCGTTTCCGCCGGCAGGCTGCGCAGGTCGCCGGGCTTGGGCACGAATCGGGTGATGCGGCCGTCGCGATCGAGCCGATGCAGGCCGCCGCCGTAGGTACCGAACCAGACCTCGCCGTTGCGGCTGGCGACGGCGAAGGTGTCGTCGCTGCCGATCTCGGGGCGCTCGGCCTGGCGGTAATGGACGAAGCCCTCGCGCTTGCTGTCCATCATGCTCAGGCCGCGGCCCTCGGCCGCGACCCAGATGCGGTCGCGATCGTCGACCGAAACCAGGGTCAGGTCGTTGCCGGGCAGCGAAGCCGGGTCGCCGGGCGTATGCCGCCAGACCTTCATGCCGATGCCGTCGTAACGCGCCAGGCCGTCGGTCGTGGCCAGCCACAGGTAGCCGGCGTGGTCGAAAGCCATGCCGTTGACCTTGCTCGACGGCAGCCCGTCGGCAACGCCGATGATGCGCGCGCGCGGCACTTCGGGCACGGCCGCCCCGGCCGCCCAAGAGGCGCCCAGGCACAGACAGGCGGTTAGCAGCGCTCGCAGCATTCGGTTCCTTCCCCGGGTGGAACGCGGCGTCCCAGCGCCCGTCTTGTTCGTTCCGTCGGGCACTAGGCTCGGCGATACCGCCTGTACGAAGCAAGAGGCACGTCTCGCGGAGGCCGAACTCCCTGGCGGGCGGGCGGTCGAAACGGATCGTTGCGCGTGCTTAGACACGACTTTGCGCGGCTGTGCCTAGAATCCTCCCGAACCTTGCCGGAGCCGTCATGCCTCTCACCCGCCGTTGCGCCGTCGTCCCCGTCGCGCTGGCCGTCCTGCCGCTCACGCTGGCGGCGGCCGCAGCGCACGCGGCCGAGCCGCAGCGCTACGGCCTGGACCCGGTGCACACGCGAGTGATGTTCGCGGTCTCGCATGCCGGCTTCTCCCAGGCCATCGGCACGGTGTCCGGCGCCAGCGGCAGCTTGTTATTCGACCGCGACGACTGGCGCAGCGCCAGGCTCGAGGTCAGCGTGCCGTTGGCCCGGCTCGACCTCGGCGACGCCAAGTGGAACGCCGCCACCCTCGCCGCCAACCTGCTCGACGGCAAGCGCCACCCGCTCGCCCGGTTCGTTTCCGAAACCGTCGAGCCGCTGCCGGGCGAGGGCGAACACCCGTCCGACCGGGCCCGGGTCTGTGGCGCCCTGAGCCTGCACGGCGTCACCCGCCCGCTGTGCATGGACGTGCGTCTGAATGCCTATAAGCGCCATCCGCTGCCGCCGTTCCGCCACACCGCCGGCTTCTCGGCGACCGCGCGCCTGAGCCGCGCCGAGTTCGGCATCGACGCCTGGAAGTCGGTGATCGGCGACGAGGTCGAGCTGCGCATCGAAGCCGAAGCGGTGCGCAACCGGCATCTCGATGCCGAGCCCGGCGCCCCGGCCGACAGCAAACCGATTCCCGACCCAGGCGCGCCGCCGCCTTCGCCGACCGACACCCCGCCCAACCCCTCTTCCAGCGCAGCCACGCCCGAACCGGAGCCCCGCCGATGACTCTCAAGAACACCGCCGACCGCTGGGGTCCGATCAGCCAGTTGCTGCACTGGGCGGTCGTGCTGTTGATCGCCGCCATCGCCATCATCGGCCTGACCATGACCGACATGAGCAACGGCCCGTCGAAGATCAAGATCTACGCGCTGCACAAGTCGCTGGGCCTGACCCTGTTGAGTCTGGTCGTGCTGCGCCTGCTGTGGCGCTTCTATGCCGGCACCCCACGCCCGGTCGCGGGCACGCCGCACTGGCAGGAGCGCATCGCCTCGCTGACCCATTGGGCCTTGTACGCGCTGATGTTCGCCCTGCCGATCTCCGGCTGGGTGTTCAACTCTTCTTCCGGTTACCCGCTGCAGTATTTCGGCTGGTTCAACCTGCCGCGCATCGCCGAACGCAGCGAAGACCTGTCGCGCCTGAGCCACGACATCCACGAATACGGCTTCTGGCTGCTGCTCGCCCTGGTCCTGGCGCATGCCGGCGCCGCCTTCTATCACCACCTGTTCCAGAACGACGCCACCCTGACGCGGATGCTGCCGGGCCGTCGCAAACCGCAGCCCGTCCCGGCCGCCTCGCCTTCCCCCTCTCTTTCGCAAGTTCCGGAGCACCCCGATGCCGATTAAATCCCTCGCCCTGGCCGGCCTGCTGTTCGCCGCCACCGCGCCCGCATTCGCCGCCGACTACGTCCAGCAGACCGGTTCCAGCCTGACCTTCGCCACCAAGTACCAGGGCGAAGTCTTCGCCGGTAACTTTCCCGGCTTCACCGCCCGCCTGAGCTTCGATCCGGCGCAGCTGAACACCTCCAAGCTCGACGTGGTGATCCCGCTGGCCGGCGCCAACACCAAGAACAGCGAGCGCGACGACACCCTGAAGGGCGTGGATTTCTTCAGCATCGCCAAGTTTCCGCAGGCCCGTTTCACCGCGACCAAGTTCCGCAGCCTGGGCGGCAACAACTACGCCGCCGACGGCAGCCTCAACCTGCGCGGCGCGACCAAGCCGGTCACCCTGACCTTCACCTGGGCCGCGGGCGCCAAGCCGGTGTTGACCGGCAAGGCCACCGTCAAGCGCCTGGACTTCGGCGTGGGCGGGGGCGATTGGGCCGACACCTCGATCATCCCGAACGAAGTCGCGGTCAGCACCAAGGTGATCTTCGCCCCGGCGAAGTGAGTTCGTGGGCGGCGCGCGGTAGCGAGCGTGAGGCAGGCATCAGCCGTTGCCGTGATTTTGATCTGCTTTGCCGTTTTTCCGGTCAAGTGGAGACCCGGAGGGCGGCGCACAGGACGTGCGCCGTTTTCCGATAAGACAGGGACGTCTTATCGGAAAATCCCGGCGCCGGCATCGCACTCGTGGCCTGTGCCCTTGCAAGGAGAGCCCTTTTCTTTGGTTAGCTTTCTTTTGGGCTTAGCAAAAGAAAGTAACCCGGCCGCGTAGCGGGCGGAAGCTCTGCACTTGCTTGTGACTTCTCGATGAGAAGCAAGATCAAACGCCTAAAGCTTCCGCCACTAAAGCGGCGGGTAACTTTCTTTTGTCTAAAGCAACAAAAGAAAGTAACCAAAGAAAAATGCTTTTCTTTGAATCACAAGCCCGCACGAGCGATGCCGACGCAGGGCTTTTTCATACGGGACATCCCTGTCCCGATAAAAAACGGCGCGCATCCCTGCGCGCCGCCCTCCGGGTCTTCGATTGCCTTCGCTAGTGCTCGGCTGCGCACAGCAACAGCAACAGCCGTGGCCGTGGCCGTGGCCGTGGCCGTGGAAGAACATCAAATCCGGATTTCAATAATGTCCACGCTGAGGAGCGTGTGGTCGCTCAGCCCCCGGCACACGACAGCCGAGAACCAGTAGACGCAAACCGATCCCTCATTCCTCACCCGTCCGCCCCAACAACAGCGCCACCGCCGCCGCATCGAACGGCCAATCCAACTCCACCCCACCCGCCTCATCCCGCAAAACCGGCACCCGCATCCCGTACAGCGCCTCCAGGCCCTCGTCCTCGTCGATGAAGACGCTCTCGAACTCGGGCGCGCGCGCCTGCGCCAGCACCTCCAGCGCGAGATCGCACAGGTGGCAGTCGTCGCGCTGGAACAGGGTCAAGGCAGGAGCGGTCGTGATCACGGCAATGCGGCGCAGTATGGCGTCGGGAACAGGTCGACCTGCGTAGAATAAGCGGCTCCGCGCCTCCCGCGGCATCGCGGTCCGGATGCCGGCGGCGCGCGGTCCGCCAGCATCGTCCGACTTCTTCCTTCGTTGGAGCAGCAAGCCCGTGGCAGTCAGCAGTTTCGACCTGTTCAAGATCGGCATCGGCCCGAGCTCGTCCCACACCGTCGGCCCGATGCGCGCCGCCGCGCGCTTCATCGAGCGCTGGCTCATCGAAGGCTGCAACAGCGAAGCCGAAGGCGCCGACCTCGCCCGCACCGCGCGCGTGCGCGCCGAAGTGTTCGGCTCGCTCGCGCTGACCGGCCGCGGCCACGGCACCGACAAGGCCGTGCTGATGGGGCTGGAAGGCCATTGGCCGAACCTGATCGATCCCGACATCATCCCGGCCGCGCTCGAACGCATCCGCAGCACCAAGCGCATCCGTTTGTTCGGCCGCCACGAGATCGGCTTCGACGAGAAGCACGATCTGATCATGAACAAGCGCCAGAAGCTGCCGTTCCACACCAACGGCATGCGCTTCACCGCCTACGACGCGGCCGGCGAAGTCATCGCCACGCGCGACTACTACTCGGTCGGCGGCGGCTTCGTGGTCAACCAGGACGAAGCGGCCGAAGACCGCATCGTCGCCGACACCACCGACCAGCCCTATCCCTTTCATTCCGGCGACGAGCTGTTGGCGCAGGCGCAACGCAGCGGCCTCAGCATCGCCGAGATGATGATGGCCAACGAGCGGGTCTGGCGCAGCACCGAAGAAATCAACGACGGCCTCGACGCGATCTGGACCGCGATGCAGTCTTGCGTCGCGCGCGGCATCCGCGAAACCGGCACCCTGCCCGGCGGCCTGCACGTTTCGCGCCGCGCGCCGGCCTTGTTCGACGAACTGTCGAGCAAGCCCGAAGCGGCGATGCGCGATCCGCTGACCGTGCTCGACTGGGTCAACCTGTACGCACTCGCGGTCAACGAAGAGAACGCCGCCGGCGGGCGCGTCGTCACCGCCCCGACCAACGGCGCCGCCGGCATCATCCCCTCGGTGCTGCACTACTACGACCGCTTCTGCCCTGGCGCCAACCTGCAGGGCGTGCGCAATTTCCTGCTGACCGCGGCCGCGGTCGGCATCCTGTACAAGGAAAACGCCTCGATCAGCGGCGCCGAAGTCGGCTGCCAGGGCGAGGTCGGCGTGGCTTGTTCGATGGCCGCGGCGGGTTTGGTCGGCGCCCTCGGCGGCACCCCGAGCCAGATCGAGAACGCCGCCGAAATCGGCATGGAGCACAACCTCGGCCTGACCTGCGACCCGATCGGCGGCCTGGTGCAGATTCCCTGCATCGAGCGCAACGCGATGGGCGCGGTCAAGGCGATCAACGCCTACCGCATGGCCATGCGCGGCGATGGCAAGCACAAGGTCAGCCTCGACAAGGTCATCAAGACCATGCGCGACACCGGCCGCGACATGCAGGACAAGTACAAGGAAACCTCGCGCGGCGGCCTGGCGGTCAACGTCATCGAGTGCTGAGGCACGGGTGAGCACGCCGCTCCGGCACCGGGACGAAGGCCGCAGCCTCGGCGTCTTCGCCGATCGCATCGAGGTGTCCTGCCCTCGTTGCGGTCAGGCCGGCGTCGTACGCGCCGATTGGCGCGACCGCCAATGGCATGCGCTCTTCGTCTGTACGCATTGCGCGCTCGAGGCCCGCAACGAACGCTGCGACTGGTTCGGCGAGGTCTGTGTCTACGGAAGAAGACCCTGCGGCTACTGCGGCCATCAATGGCTGCGGATCGACCGGATACGCCCCGCTTCGACGCAAGCCCGGCACGTGCATGAATGTTCGCCTTCGGGGCTGGACGAATCGCTGCCGGTGCAATGCCCGATCTGCAAGCGCAGCAGCGAGGTGAAGATCGACGCCATGCGCCGACGCGGAGGCGACGGACTCGACCCGCATTTCGGTCTGCCGCTGCGGCTGGTCGAAACGACCCGAGCCGGCCTGCTATGGGTCTATAACGCGCAACACCTCGACGAACTGCGCCGCTACATCGCCGCCGACCAGCGCGAACGCCGGATCGTAGCCAACCGGAGCATGATCTCGCGGCTGCCGACCTGGATGAAACTCGCGCGCCATCGTCCGCTGATGCTGAAGTCGCTCGACCGGCTCGCCGCGCTGATGTTCCCACCTAAGCGCGCATGACGCCGATGCGCTGCATCGTCCTGCCCGGCATGGACGGCACCGGCGAACTGCTGTCGGATTTCGTCGCGGCGATGGCGCCGGCCTTCGACACCGAGGTCGTCGCCTACCCGCGCGACCGCATCCTGGGTTACGACGAACTGGTCGAACTCGTGCGGCCGCGGTTGCCGGCCGACGGACCCTATCTGCTGATCGGCGAGTCGTTCTCCGGCCCCATCGCGATCCGCCTCGCCGCATCGAAGCCGCCGCGGCTCATCGGCCTGGTGTTGTGCGCATCGTTCGCCCGCGCGCCGCGGCCGCCGGGCTCGCCCTTGAACGCCGCGACGCTGGCGCGGCTCGCCGGGCTGCTGCCGCTGGCCCGCATGCCGACGCGCTGGATCGCCGCGACCATGCTCGGCCGCTGGTCCTCGCCGCAATGGCGCGCGCGCCTGGGCCCGCTGCTGGCTTCGCTCGACCCGGCGGTGATGCGCCATCGCCTGCGCGAAGGCGGCGCGGCCGACGTCACTGCGGCCCTGGCCGAGATCCCCTGCCCGCTGCTGTACCTGCGCGCCCGCCACGACCGCCTGGTGTCTCGCGACAGCTGGCGGCGCGTCGCCGAGGCCCGGCCGGACGCGCGCTGCATCGAGATCGACGCGCCGCATTTCCTGCTGCAGGCCCGCGCGCCCGCTGCGGCGGCGGCCATACGCGCCTGGCGCGACGAGTTCGCGAGCGCAGGCGGCGACTGAGGCCCGGCCCGCGACGGCGCGGCCCGGCCTCGCTGTGTGAGCGGCATGCGCCGTTTGCCGGGACCCGGCGATTTCACCGCATTTTGCCGCGCAACATGTGACTACTATCGGCCAGCGCCAGCCGGAGTCGCCTCCATGCCAGCCCGCTTGAGCCGTCGCGATTTCCTCAAAGGCAGCCTGGTGGCCGGGATCACGGTGTACATCGCCGCCCCGGGCAGCGCCGCCATCGCCGCCCTGTTCGAGCGCGAACGCATCCGGCCGCTGCCCTGGGACGCCAAGACCGGGCACATCCGCTACCGCAGCGACGCCACCGCCAAGGTCACCGGCGAAAAGCTCTTCAGCTACGACATGCGCTCGCGCGACCTGCCCGGCTGGCCGCGCGAACAGGCCCACGCGATGCTGCTGCGGGTGACCCGCGCCGATCGCGTGTTCGAAAGCTTCGACCTGTCCTCGCTCGACCCCGGCCTGCAGCCCGACCGCGTCGTCACCGCCACCGACCTGCAACGCGACGGCGTCGCCTTCCCGAAGTTCTACGGCGAGGACATGCTGCTGCCGCCCGGCAAGACCCCGGCCTACCTGGGCCACGCCGTGGCCTTGTTGATCTGGCACGATTTCGCCCGCTTCCGCGCCGCCAAGAGCCGGCTCAAGTTCCGCGACGAGCTGATCCGCTGGGGCACGCAGAGCGGCCCGCTCGAACGCGCGCCCTGGGCCAGCTTCCGCTACGTGCGCGTGGGCGGGGCGACGCCGTTCGACGACGACGCGTACTCCAGCCTCAAAGACACGCCGTTGTTCCCGTCCGGCTACCGCAAGCAGACGCCGCAGTGGCCGCTCGCAGATGCGATGGGCGCGATCGATGCGCAAGGCATGGCCCATGCCGAGACGATGGCGGCCGAACTCGACCGGCCCGGCGCCGGCAAGCAGGTGTTCGAGCGCGAGTACTTCTCGCAATCGATCGACACCGCGGCGATGGAACTCGACAACGGCAATGGTTGGTTCGACGCCGCCAGCGGCACCCTGCATGCGGTGTCGGCGACGCAATCGCCCAACGAAGTGGCCGAAGACGGCGCGCGCATGCTCGCCGCCAGCCGCTTCGCGGTGAAGCGCCTGGTCTTGCATCCCTGCTACACGGTCGGCTATGGCTCCAAGGACCACAATCCCTACCCGTTCTATGCGCTGATGGCCGCGCTGTACGGCGACGGCCGGCCGGTGCGGCTCGCCAACGACCGCTACGAGCAATTCCAATCGAGCCTCAAACGCCACAGCTTCCGCATGCACTACCGGCTCAAGCTCGATCGCGCCAGCGGCAAGTTCGAGGTGTTCCAGGGGCGTATGCAGGGCGACGGCGGCGGCCGCATGAATTTCTCGCCCTCGGTCTGCCTGGTGGCGGCGACTGCGGCGCAATCGATCTATTACTTTCCGCGCAGCGACCTCGCCAGCACGGTGATCGCCTCGCATGCGCTCGATGCCGGTTCGGCGCGCGGCTACGGCACCCTGCAGAGCATGGGCGCGACCGAGATGCTGGTCGACGAGGTCGCCGCCGAACTCGGGCTCGACCCGATCGAACTGCGCCTGCGCAATGTCTTCGCCACCGGTATGAAGAACACCCAGGGCGCGATCCCCGGCGGCTTGCAACGCGCCGAAGAAATCCTGCGCAAGGCGCGCGAGCATCCGCTGTGGAGCGGGCGCGCGACGCGCAAGCGTGAGTACGAGGCGGCGCACCCGGGCAAGCGCTACGGGGTCGGCTTCGGCTGTGTGCAGAAGGACTACGGCACCGGCGCCGAGGCCGCGTTCGCCGAAGTCGCGCTCGACCGCGGCGGCCGCATCGTCCTGCGCCACATCGGCATCGAGATGGGCACCGGCATGGCCACCAGCCAGGCCGCGGTCTGCGCGCAGTGGCTGGGCCGGCCCGCCGACGAGATCCGCACCGGCGAAACCGACTGGCGCGAGCTGCCGATGTTCGCCACCGACGACCCCTGGTTGATGTCGGCCGCAGTGCAGGACGCCCACGTCGGCGATCCGCGCTGGACGCCGAACTACGCCAGCCCCAGCAGCGCCAGCAATTCGGCGTATTTCTTCAGTCACGCCACCCGCGAAGCGGCGCGACTGCTCTTCACCCAGGGCCTGTGGCCGGCCGCGCAGGCGATCTGGAGCCAGGGCTTCGGCGGCGGCCAACTCTCGCCGCTGGCGATACGGCGCGAGGACGCGCGTTGGGTCGAAGGCCGACTCACCGCCGGCGGCCTGGCGCCATTGGACCTGCAGCAACTCGCCGCGAAAGCCTACGAGCTGGGCCTCGCCACCGGCGCGATCGTGCACACCTTCAATCGCTGGCAATGGGCCGAGGCGGAATTCCCGCTGCGCGACGACGCGCGCCTGCCGCTGGACGGCCTGGCCTTGCGCTGGGGCGACGGCGCCGATCCGCCGCCGGGCGAACGGCCCGGCACGCCGACCGCGAGCGGCTATCGCATGGTCGAACGCACGCGGGTGTTCTACCCGCCGCCGCAACGCAACAACGCCGGCGTCGTCTACTACAGCGCCATCGGCACCCTCGCCGAAGTCGCGGTCGACACCGCCACCGGCCGGGTCGAACTGCTCGACCACCATTCGATCCTCGAATGCGGCACGCCGATCGTGCCCGAGCTGGTGTCCAGCCAATTGCAGGGCGGCCTGGCGATGGGCATCGGCCACGCCCTGCACGAATTCCTGCCGCTGTACGAAGACGGCCCCGGCAACGGCACCTGGAACTTCAACCGCTACACGCTGCCGCGCGCGCACGACGTCGCGGTATGGCGGCAGAGCAGCGACATCCTGCCGCCGCTGTCGCAGACCGATGCGCCCAAGGGCATGGCCGAGGTGGTGATGATCGCGGTGGTGCCGGCCATCGTGAACGCCATCGCCCATGCCACCGGCCACCGTTTCCGCGAACTGCCGGTCACTCCCGACAAGATCCTCGCCGCCCAGGCCAGCAAAGGCGCGGCCGGCGAAGACGCGGCCGCCAGCGACTCGACCGCCGGCGCCGCCCGGGAGGCCCGCGCATGAGCGCCTCGCCGATCCGCACCCGCCCGCTCGCGTTGGACATCAACGGTCGCCGCCACGGGCCGCTCGAGGTGCCCGAGGACATGATGCTGGTCGATGTCCTGCACGAATATCTCGGCCTCACCGGCACCCGCTTCGGCTGCGGCCAGGGCGTGTGCCGCGCCTGCACGGTCATCGTCGACGACGAACACGGGCCGCGCGAAGTGCGCAGTTGCATCACCGGCGCGCACTACTTCAACGGCAAGCGCATCCGCACCGTCGAAGGCCACGCCGAACGCGACGACAGCGGCAGGCTCAAGGCGCTGTCGCCGGTGCAGCAAGCCTTTCTCGATCACTTCAGTTTCCAGTGCGGCTATTGCACGCCCGGTTTCGTCAACGCCGCGACGGTCCTGCTCGAACGCCTGGCCAAGCGGCCCATCGCCCACAGCGAGGTCGAGCGCACCATCACCGACGCGCTCGATCCGCATCTGTGCCGCTGCACCGGTTACGTGCGCTATTACCAGGCGGTGAAACAACTGGTGCTGGAAACGCCCGGTCTGGTCCGCGATGCCGAGTCCACACGCAAACCACGGGAGGGCACGCCATGAGCCGGCGCCGCTGGAAACGCCTGCTGGTCTGGGCGCTGGTGATCGCCGCGATCGTGCTGGTGTGGCTGCTCGGCAGTTGGCTGGTACAGCGCTGGTATCAGCGCGGCCCGGCGGTGCAGGTCCAGGCCAGCGCCGAACAGATCGAACGTGGCCGCTACTTGGTCGCGGCCGGCGACTGTGCGGCCTGCCACACCGCCGATGACGGCGCGCCGTTCGCCGGCGGGGTGCCGCTGGCCTCGCCGTTCGGCGTCATCCACGGCACCAACATCACCCCGGATGCGCAGACCGGCATCGGCCGTTACAGCGCCGACGAATTTTTCCACGCGATCACCCGCGGCGAGGCGCGCGACGGCCATCAGCTGTATCCGGCCATGCCCTACGTCTCCTACAAGACCCTGGCGCGGGCCGACAGCGATGCGATCTATGCCTATCTGATGACGCGCCCGGCGGTGCCGCAGGAGAACCGCGCCAACGGCGTCGGCTTCCCCTTCAACATCCGCACCGGCATCCATGCCTGGAACCTGCTGTTCGCCGGCGCCGACGCGCGGCCGGCCTCGCAAGGCAGTTCGGCGGCGTGGAAGCGCGGCGAGTACCTGGTCGAAACGCTCGGCCATTGCGGCGAATGCCACAGCCCGCGCGGTTGGCTCGGCCAGGTCGACCGCGACCGCCCGTTGACCGGCAACGACGAGCTCGGTCGCTTTGCCGCGCCCGACCTCACCCCAACCGGCCTGGCGGCGCGAGGCTGGGACCGCGCGAGCCTGCGCGCTTATCTCGCCACGGGCACCGCCGTGCCAGCGGTGGCCTCGGACGAAATGCTCAAGGTTGTGAACCTGTCGACCAGCCGGCTCGACGGCAAGGACCTCGATGCCATCGCAACCTATCTGACCGGCGATTCGCCCCGCCCCGCCACGACGCTTGCGCACCCGACCGCCGCAGCCGCCCCCTCGCTTGCGCAGGATCGCTATTTCGCCCTATGCGCCGGCTGCCACGGCCGCGACGGCCAAGGCGTGCCGCACGTCGCCCCGGCCCTGCACGGCAACAGCAGCCTGCGCGATGCGAATCCGCACAACCTGATCGTCGCCATTCTCGACGGCATGCCCGAGCACGACCTCCCGGGCTTGGAACGCATGCAGGACATGCCGGGCTTCGCCGAGCAACTCGACGACGCCCAGATCGCCGAACTCGCGAACTGGCTGCGCGCCCGCTACGGCGGCCGCGACGAGCCGGTGCTCGCTGATCGCGTACACGCGCTGCGTTCGGCAACGCCGGAGTCGGAGCATCGTTGAGCCCGGCCGGCGCTCAAGCCGCCGGCGCTGGCGAACGCACCGGCATCAGTCGTCGTAGGCCTGGGTCGATGGCGTTTCGACGATGCGCGGATCGTCGGGGCGGGTGGCGTAGTCGCGCGGGCTGACCAGCTTCATCGCGCAGTCCGCCGGATCGCCTTCGATCAGGATCGCGGCGCCCCGCAGTTGCACGTGCACGGCCTGTTTCGAACGTCGGCCATCGCGGGTGAAGTAGGTGGCGCGATGGCCGCGCAGCACCACCGCGTTGGCGCCTTTTTCCTGCGCCACCTCGGCGAGACGGTTGAAGGCCAGCCGGTAACTCACCGGCGTCGGCATACGGTCGATCGTGCCCTCGCTGACCCGGCTGCCGGCTTCGATCTCGACCGTATCGAGCTTTCGATGGGGACAGCTCGGCGCTTCGACGATCACCGGCGGCGTCGCCAAGGCGGGCATCGCCCCCATCAAACCGCATAACGCCACAGCGCCCAACACTCGCAGATCCATGCTCGTCCCCTGGTGGCCGGCCGTGCGCCGGAAGCCTCGGACTATAGGGGCAAGCGGCGCGGCGATTTGTAACAGATCTCGATGCTGTCGCCCGGGCGTCGGCTTGCCCGATCGCCGCATTGCCGGCGCTGCTCGCGCGCTCGACCTTGATCGAATTCGACGACCTCCGCCATTCGCCGCAAGCCGAAGCGCCCGAGCGCTTCAATCGCCGCCTCATCGAAGCACTCGCCGCACCCAGCAGTCGCGGCTTGTGACCGAAGTAGATCCAATCGGACGCCGCTCCTACCCCCAAGCCGTCGCAGCCGTACGATTACCGTTGCCGTTGCCGTTGCTGTTGCTGTTGCTGTTGCTGTTGCTGTTGCTGTGCGCAGCTTCGCACTAGCGAAGGCAATCGAAGACCCGGAGGGCGGCCCGCATGGATGCGGGCCGTTTTTCATCGGGACAGGGATGTCCCGTATGAAAAATCCCTGCGGAGGCATCGCTCGTGCGGGCTTGTGATTCAAAGAAAAGCATTTTTCTTTGGTTACCTTTCTTTTGTTGCTTATGACAAAAGAAAGTAACCCGCCGCTTTAGCGGCGGAAGCTTTAGGCGTTTGATCTTGATCTTGCTTGAGAGAAACGCAGCAAACCCGAAACCGCGCGGTCGCGGCTTGTAACCGAAGGAAATCCAGTGGGACGCCGCTCCTACCCAGGCGAAAGCGCGCCGCTTCGATGCGCGCCGCCGGCCTTGTCGCCTCTGCGCGTCCCGCGGTCGCGGCTCACGCCGCTCCTACCCTGCGACGGCACGCCGCTTCGATGGATGACATCGGCCTTGCTGTCTCTGCGCGTTCCTTGGTCGCGGCTCGCGCCGCTCCTACCCTGACAGGCTAAGACCGGCATCGACGCGAAATTGACAGGTCACAGTCGCGGCTTATGACCGAAGGAAATCCGGTAGGACGCCGCTCCTACAGCGGTCTTCCAAGACGACGTCGCACCGATCCTGCCGGCGCCGCGATCGCGCGCCGCCGGCGGCACGCCTCATCGACGCCCCGCGGCATCGCCGCAATCTCGCGCACTCCCGATGCTGCACCGCGCCATAGCGCGCGACTGGCGCCGGCAATGACTTGCGATGGGCAGTAATGTCTTTGAGACATCACTCTATGTCACTGTTTTTCAAGATCAACAAGTTTCGTTTCGCGCTGCGACGCAGCAAATTCCTTCGCATTCGGCGAACGTTGTCATGGCGTTCTGTGAACCAGAGCGCAAAGGCTTGAATGACGAGTTGACAACGTTGTCACACGAGCCCAGTTTGCCCACCAGCGAGCAGGCGCCCGTCCGGGCGTACCCAACGCAGCGTCATCGCAGGGAGGATGCCGAGGGATCGCGGCCCAGCCGCACAGCGACACCGCGTACGACCGGCCTATCGCACCGGTCGCGCCGCCACGGCGGCAGTACGCCGCAGGACCGCAGCACAGCACACGACGGCGCGAGCGCCGATCACTCGAGGAGGCACGAGCCTCCCATGCAGGACGGAAGGCCACGGCCTTTCTTCAAACACGGCGGGGAACTGCCGCTGGCCGGTCATGGCCGGCACTGTCTTGACTATGCACGGGAGAGAGGAAGCATCATGAGACACGCACGGTCCGCCAACCTGCTGTTGCTGTCCGCCATGCTCGCCGCGTCGTCGCTATCGACGGCGTATGCGCAGGGCGCGTCCTGCACCGGGGTTCCTGCCTGGAACCCATCCACGATCTACAACGCCGGCGACAAGCTGACGTACCAGAACCATCTCTATCAAGCCGCCACGCAGATCTGGAACACGCCGCCGACGCATTGTCCTAGCTGCGGCTGGTACGTCGACCTGGGCGTCTGCGGCACCGGCCCCGGCAATCAATCGCCGACCGTTTCGCTGACCGCACCGAGCAACGGCGCCAACTACAACGCCGGCGCCAACATCGCCGTCAGCGCCAACGCCGCCGACAGCGACGGCAGCATCGCCAGCGTCGAGTTCTTCCGCGGCACCGCCTCGCTCGGCGTCGATACCAGCTCGCCCTACGGCGTGAGCTGGAACAACGCGACCGCCGGCAACCACAGCTTCACCGCGGTGGCCAAGGACAACCAGAACGCGACCACCACTTCGTCCGCGGTCAGCATCACCGTCGGCGCCGGCCCCACCGACACCACGCCGCCGAGCGTGCCGAGCGGGCTGTCCTCGCCGTCGCAGACCTCCAGCAGCATCTCGCTGGCCTGGAACGCATCGACCGACAACGCCGGCGGCAGCGGCGTGGCCGGCTACGACGTTTACCGCAACGGCAGCCTGGTCGGCTCGCCGAGCGGCAACAGCTATGTCAGCAGCGGCCTGGCCGCCAGCACCAGCTACAGCTTCACCGTGCGTGCGCGCGACAACGCCAGCAACGCCTCGGCGCAAAGCGCATCGTTCAGCGCGACCACCAAGCCGACCGGTCCGGGCGGCAACAAGAAGGTGATCGGCTACTTCGTCCAGTGGGGCATCTACGGCCGCGGCTACCGGGTCAAGAACATCGACACCAGCGGTTCGGCGGCGAAGATGACCCACATCAACTACGCCTTCGGCAACGTGCGCAACAACCGCTGCGAAGTCGGCCTGACCGTGCCTTCCGATCCGAACACCGGCGTCGGCGGCGACGCCTTCGCCGACTACACCAAGTCCTTCCCCGCCGGCGAAAGCGTCAGCGGCGTCGGCGACACCTGGGACCAGAAGCTGCGCGGCAACTGGAACCAGCTCAAGCAGCTCAAGGCCAAGCACCCGAACCTCAAGGTGCTGATTTCGCTCGGCGGCTGGACCTGGTCGCGCGGCTTCTCGAGCGCGGCGCGTCCGGAGAACCGCCAGGCCTTCGTGGCCTCGTGCATCGACGCCTACATCAAGGGCAACCTGCCGGTCACCGACAGCGCGGGCGGCCCGGGTGCCGCAGCCGGCGTGTTCGACGGCATCGACATCGACTGGGAGTACCCGGTCGCCTGCGGCATCTCCTGCGGCGCGCCGGAGGACAAGGCCAACTTCAACGGGCTGATGGCCGAGTTCCGCAAGCAGCTCGATGCAGTGCGTCCGGGCCTGTTGCTGACCGTCGCAGTGGGCGCCGGCATCGACAAGATCCGCGTCACCGACCCGGCCGCGTATCACCAGTACCTCGACTTCATCAACGTGATGACCTACGACTTCCACGGCGCGTGGGATCCGAAGACCAACCATCACTCCGCACTGTTCGCCTCGCCGAACGATCCTTCGACCGGCGACCAGAAGTTCTACAACTCCAACGACGCCATCGAAGCCTTCCTGTCGCGCGGCGTGCCGGCCTCCAAGCTCAACCTCGGCATAGGCTTCTACGGCCGCGGCTGGACCAACGTGCCGAATGTGAATAACGGCCTGTACCAGAGCGGCACCGCGGCACCGGGCACCTACGAAGCCGGCATCGAGGACTACAAGGTCCTCAAGAACCTCGCCGGCACCGTCCACACCGACGCCAACGCCACTGCGAGCTGGAAGTACAACGGCACCACGTTCTGGAGCTACGACACCCCGGCCGTTATCGGCCAGAAGATGACCTACGTCAAGGCGCAGAACCTCGGCGGCGCGTTCTTCTGGGAGTTCAGCGGCGACGACGCCCAGGGCAGCTTGGCCACAGCGGTCAGCGACGGTCTGAAGTAAAGCGGCCTGAAGTAAGAGGACATGAAGTAATCCGCACCCGGCAATGCCCTCTCCCTCGTGGGAGAGGGCTAGCGGATGAGGACATCGAATCGCGCATCCCACCGCAGGTGGATGTCGCAACCGTTCTACGCGACACGATTTACGAAGGCTCGCCGCTTGGCGCGTCCTCGGTACAGTTTTGCAAAGCCGCGGCGAGCGATACGTCGCGGTGATATGCAACGGAGCGCCGATCATCCCCCCGATCGGCGCTCCGATTTCGTTTTTGGAGGCGCGTGATCGCGTTGGTTTTTTGCGCTGGACGCCTTGCTCTTGTAGGAGCGGCGTGAGCCGCGACCGCGGGACGCGCAGAGGCTGTATCGCTGCCCTTATTCATCGAGGCCGCAGACTGTCGCGAGGGTAGGAGCGACGCGAGTCGCGACTGCGCAGCATCCCCCCGTGGCGTCTCTCACCGTAAGGCGATGAAGCAACAACAACCGCAGAGCTTCCGTCCGCTAACGCGGCCGGGTTACTTTCTTTTGCTAAGCCCAAAAGAAAGCTAACCAAAGAAAAGGGCTCTCCTTGCAAGGGCACAGGCCACGAGTGCGATGCTCGCGCCGGGATTTTTCGATAAGACGTCCCTGTCTTATCGAAAAACGGCGCACGTCCTGTGCGCCGCCCTCCGGGTCTCCAGCTGTTCTCGCAAGCTCGGTACTACGCCAAGCTCTTCACGGCAACAGCGACGGCAACGGCAACGGCGAATCTCGCTCTTAGGGCAGGAGCGGCGCCCGACTGGATTTCCTTCGCTCACAAGCCGCGACCACGCAACCACGATCACCCGCGCCGGCACCCGCGGATTCGCGGTCGCGGCTCACGCCGCTCCTACCCCAAAAGCCTCAAGCAAGCCGTCGCGCTGTTGCTGTTGCTGTTGCTGTTGCTGTTGCTGTGCGCAGCCTCGCACTCGCGACGGGCAAAAGAAGACCCAAAGGGCGGCCCGCAGGGATGCGGGCCGTTTTTCATCGGGACAGGGATGTCCCGTATGAAAAATCCCTGCGTCGGCATCGAGCGTGCGGGCCTGTGATTCAAAGAAAAGCATTTTTCTTTGGTTACCTTTCTTTTGTTGCTTATGACAAAAGAAAGTAACCCGCCGCTTTAGTGGCGGAAGCTCTTAGCGTTTGATCTTGGTATTGCTTGATGGATGCGCCGCAAGACCGAAACACTGCGGTCGCGGCTCGCGCCGCTCCTACCCCTGCGAAAGCTTGTCGCTTCGATGGGCGTCATCGGCATTGCGCTCTCTGCGCGTCCCGCGGTCGCGACTCACGTCGCTCCTACAGAGGTCTCGGACGGTACCGACACAAATCCGCGACGACGTCTTCGCGGCTTGTGACCCGCAGGAGATCCCTGTCGGATGCCGCTCCTACCCGTGCAAGCGGCACGCAACCACTCCCAACTCACCCCACCAGCCGCAACACATCGTCCAACAAGCCGGCTGCGGTGACTTCCGCACCCGCACCCGGGCCCTGGATCACCAGCGGCTGGACTTTGTAGCGATCCGACCAGATGGCGACCTTGTTGTCGGTGCCCGCACCGCCGGCCAGCGGATGGTCGCCCGGCAAAGATTCCAGGCCGACCCGCGCCGAAACGCGGCCATCGTCGCCACGTTCGAGGCGGGCGATGAAGCGCAGCTTCTCGCCGTTCTTGTAGGCCTCCGCATAGCGTTCGCGCAGGGGGGCATCGAGCGCCGGCAGCGCCGCGTCGACGCCGTCGCGCGACAGAATCGCCAGCTCCGGCGGCACCAGCGAGGACACTTCGACGTCGCCGACGTCCAGCGCCACGCCGGCGGCGCGCGCAAGGATCAGCAGCTTGCGCCGCACGTCTTCGCCGGACAGGTCGTCGCGCGGGTCCGGCTCGGTGTAGCCGGCATCGCGCGCCTGGCGCACCAGCGCCGAGAACGGGCGCATGCCGTCGTAATGATTGAACAGCCAGGCCAGCGAGCCCGACAGTACGCCGGCGACGGCATGGATGCGGTCGCCGCCAGCCTGCAACTCGCGCAGGCTGCGCAGCAGCGGCAACCCGGCGCCGACGGTGGCGCTGTCGCCATAGCCGCTGGCGCCCTGCGCACAGGCTTCGCGGATCGCGCGCCAGCGCGCCAGGGTGGTGCCCTGGCCGATCTTGCAGGCGGTGACTACATGGATGCCTTGCGCCAACCACTGTGCGTGCTGCTCGGCGACCGCTTCGCTCGCGGTCGCATCGATCACCACCCGCGCGCCTTCGCCTTCGAGCGCCAAGGCGATATCGCTCAGCGCACTGGCCTGCGCCGAATCGGCCAGGGCGGCGACCGCCCGCTCGGGCGCGATGCCGTCGAGGCCGACCGCGGCGCGGCGCGAGTTCGCCACATGCACCAGCGACAGGCGCTCGCCGAGCGCGGTGCCGCGCCACGAGGCCAGGCGCGCGATCACCGCGCCGCCGACCGTGCCGGTGCCGAGCAAGGCGACCCGCGCCGGCGCAGCGTGGGCCGCGGCGGTCGTCGAGCGCGGCCGCGCCTGCGAAACCTGCCCGTGCAGGGCGCTGGCCGCGACGCTCATCGTTTGACGCGCGCCGCCGTGGCCACCGCAGCGGCGGCACGTTCGAGCGCGGCTTCGAGATCGGCGACCAGGTCGTCGACGTGCTCGATGCCGATCGACAGGCGCAACAGGCCGTCGCTGATGCCGGCGGCGGTGCGTGCTTCCAGCGACATCGCGGCATGGGTCATGGTCGCCGGATGCGCGATCAGGCTTTCGACGCCGCCCAACGATTCGGCCAGGGTGAAACAGGTCAGCCCCTCGACGAAGGCCCGCACCGCATCTTCGCCGCCTTCGATCTCGACGCTGAGCATCGCGCCGAAGCCCTTCTGCTGGCGCGCGGCGAGCGCATGCCCCGGATGCGATTCCAGACCCGGATAATGCACCACGCGCACGGCCGGATGGTTGTCGAGCAGGGTCGCGATGGCCAGGGTGTTTTCCTGGTGCACGCGCAGGCGCGCCTCGAGGGTGCGCAGGCCGCGCAGGGTCAGGAAGGCGTCGAACGGCGAGCCGGTCAGGCCGAGCGCATTGGCCCACCAGGTCAGCTGCTGGTGATGCTCGGCGCTCTTGGCGACCACGGCGCCGCCGACGACGTCGCTGTGGCCGTTGATGTACTTGGTGGTCGAATGCACGACCAGGTCGGCGCCGAACGCGATCGGGCGCTGCAGCGCCGGCGACAGGAAGGTGTTGTCGACCACGGTCAGCGCGCCCTGGGCGTGCGCGGCCTCGATCACGAAGCGCAGGTCGGTGATGCGCAGCAACGGGTTCGACGGGGTTTCGATCCAGACCACGGCCGGCTTGGTCGCCAGCGCTTCGGTCAGCGAACGCGGGTCGGTCAGGTCGGCGGTGACCAGCTCGAACGCGCCCTTCGCGGCCAGTGCATTGAACAGGCGCCAGCTGCCGCCGTAGCCGTCGTGCGGCACCACGATGCGGTCGCCGGGCTTGAGGAAGGCGTGCAGCACCAGGGTGATCGCGGACATGCCGGTCGAGGTGATCACGCCGCCGGCGCCGCCTTCGAGTTCGGCCAGCGCTTCGCCGAGCAGGTCGCGGGTGGGGTTGCCGCTACGGGTGTAGTCGTATTGGCGCTTGTCGTTGAAGCCGGCGAAGCTGAAGTTCGACGACAGCACGATCGGCGGCGTCACCGCGCCAAAGGCGGTGTCGCGGTCGATGCCGGCGCGCACGGCGGCGGTGCAGGTGCTGCGGGTGGGGGTCGTGCTGGGGGTCGTGGTCACTGGTGCCGCTCCGTTGTTCTGAATGCTCATGCGGCCACCTGCGTACAGTCGGCCAGCGCTTCGCGCAGGATGGTGTTGATGTCGGATTCTTCTTTCAGGCACGCGTCGTGCCCGTAGATGGAACGCAGCACGCGCAGGCGGGTTTCGCCGCGCAGGCGTTCGATCAGGTCGTAGGACTCGCTGAGCGGGATCAAACGATCCTCGCTGACCGCGACCACGGTGACCGGCACCTGGATCGTCGAGGGATCGATCTGCTGCAGGTCGATCGATTCGGACAGGCGCAGGAAGGCGGTGGTCGGGGTGCGCGCGACGTACTTGTTGCCGCAATGGTCGAGATAGTCTTCGGCGGCGACGCGGACGCGGCCGTCGCGGACTTCGGCATTGCCGAAACGCTCGGCGAATTCTTCCGGGGTGCGATAGCTCAGCACCGCCAGTTCGCGCGCCAGCGCCAGGCCCTGGCTTTCGTCGCACTGCAGCGCGCCCAGCGCGACCGCACGGCGTTGCAGCGCACGCCAGGCGGCGGCATAAGGATGGGCGCGGTGAGTGCCGCTGATCGAGACCAGTTCACCCAGGCGCGCGGCATGCCTCGAAGCGAACTGCAGGCCGACCATGGCGCCATAGGAATAGCCGATGAAAGCCTGCAGGCGCTCGATGCGCAGCGCGTCGAGCAATGCGGCGATGGCGTCGGCCTGGTCGGCCGGATCCAGCGCCACGTCGACGGTGCCGTCGGCCCCGATCCAGTCGAACGAGATCAAGTAATGCTGGGACGGGTCCAGCGAACGGCCATGGCCGACCTGGCTCTGCCACCAGCCCTGCTCGCCGAACTCGCGGCTCGGCGCGAGGTGGCGATGGGCGGAAATGCCGCCGGCGACGAACAAGGCCGGCAGGCTGCGGTCGCCCTGGGTTTCGTAGCGCAAGGTCAGGCTGCGGCGGCCGGAATGGCGCAGGTCCAGTTCGACGGCGATCTCGCCACGGGTGGCGGCGGCACGGCCCGTGCGCTCGAACACGTCGGGGGAAACGATTGCAGGCGACGCATAGGAAACGAAGCTGTCGCTGCGTTCGAACGTGGCGGCGGGGCTGTTGGCGAAGCTCATGGCGGTCATCCGAAGTGAACGGGCCCACCGAGCTTGCAAGTCGCAAGTGCGCCGGAAGCGCACTTCGCAACCATCTTCCGACCAACGCCATGAGGCGGGCCGCAGGAATTGGCACCTTCACGCAGCTTGCGCTGCGCTGGGTTGCCCCGGCTTCTAAGGGCCTGTCCCTCAGCCGGTCTCGATGGATGGCCTCAGTCTGCCGACCGGCGGAAGGCGTGTCAATCGCTTCATCCGCATATAGCGATTTATCATGTGGCCTCACTCGACCTTCACGGTCGCCACCCCGTTGCCATCGCCCGCGCATACACTTGGAATGATGAATAGCCGCCTCGTTGCCGCCGTCCTGACCACCGTCCTGCTGTCGGCCTGCGCCACCCGCCCCGTCCTGGAATCGGAAACCCGCACCACCAGCGCCGGTCCGGCCGGGGTGCGGATCGTGCCCGAACGCTTCGTTTCGGCCGAAAGCCCGGAGGACGAACTCGATTCGCTGGCGACCTGGCCGACCGAGAACGGCGCCACCTGGCTGATCGCCAGCGCCAAGTCGACTCATCGCCTGGCGGTCTACGACGCCGACAGCGGCCAACGCCTGCGCACGGTCGGAGCGAAGGGCCAGGCGCTCGGCCAGTTCAAGCGCCCGAACGGGCTGACCGTGTTCGGCGATCACCTGTTCGTGGTCGAGCGCGACAACCACCGCGTGCAGGTGTTGCGCCTGCCCGACTTCGCCCCGCTCGGCAGCTTCGGCGACGCCGAGTTGCGCAGCCCCTACGGCGTGTGGCTCAACGAGATCGCCCCGGGCGAGCTCGAGGCCTATATCACCGACAGCTTCATGTACGGCGACAAGTTCGACCGGGTGCCGGCCTTGACCGAACTCGATCAGCGCGTGCGCCGCTACAAGATCCACTTCGACGACGGCGATGCGATGCGCAGCGAGTACGTCGGTTCCTTCGGCGACACCACCGAGGACGCCGCCCTGCGCGTGGTCGAGTCGATCGCCGGCGACCCCGCCAACGACCGCCTGCTGATCGCCGACGAAGACGACCGCCATCTCTCGACCCTGCGCGAATACACCCTGGCCGGCCGTTACACCGGCCGCCGCCTGCCCGACCGCAGCTTCGACGCCCAGGCCGAAGGCGTGGCCTTGTGGAGTTGCCCGAACGGCGCCGGATACTGGATCGCCGTGGACCAGCTGATGCCGCGTACGATCTTCCATGTGTTCGACCGCGTCACCCTGGTGCCGCAAGGCAGCTTCAGCGGCGAGGTCACCGCCCACACCGACGGCATCGCCCTGCACGCCGCCGGCACGACCGCGTTCCCGACCGGCGCCTTGTATGCGGTGCACGACGACCGTTCGGTGACCGCGTTCGACCTCGGCGACATCGCCCGCTCGCTGCAACTGCAGTCCGGCTGTTTGAACTGACGCTCGTTGAGCTAACACCAGGCATCGACCGTCCCACGCTGCACCGACGCCGTTACCCGAACCCGACCATGCCGCGCCTTTCCGCCCTGCTCGCCACCCTCCTTTGCGCCAGCCTGCTCGCCGTACCGGTGGTGCAGGCGGCCAAGCTTTACCGCTGGACCGACCGCAGCGGCATCAGCCATTACGGCGATCGTCCGCCGGGGGCGGCGCCGCCGTCGGAAGTCCAGGTGATCCCGTTCCGCACCGAACCCGGCGCGATCGCGCGCCTGCGCGTGCAGCAGGACGGCGACCGCTACCTGGCCTGGGCCGACAACAGCCTGTCCGGGCCGATCGAAGTCCGCCTCGACTTCACCCACAGCAACAACATCGCCGGCTCGCCCTCGTTGCCCGCCTACGCGACCGTTGCCGCACGCGGCAGTGCGGTAGTGGCGGTGCTCAGCGCCCAGGACCCGACCCGCGGCGGCGACTTCGAATTGAGCCTGCGCAGCACGCCGGGCGACCCGGCGGCGCGCGCGCAGAACGTCGATTACCTGCTGCCGTTGCAACAGCAGCAATTCCGCATCGACCAGGGCTATGGCGGCCATTTCAGCCATACCGAACCCGAACACCGTTACGCCGTCGATTTCGCCGCCGACATCGGCACGCCGGTGCTGGCCGCGCGCGACGGCTCGGTGATGCAGGTCGAGTCCGATTTCGACAAGGCCGGGCTCAATCTGGAAAAGTTCGGCGACCGCGCCAATTTCGTCCGCATCCTCCACGACGACGGCAGCATGGCCCTGTACGCCCACCTCAAGGCCGACGGCGGCGTGCTGGTCCGCACCGGTCAGCGCGTGCGCGCCGGCCAGCAGATCGGCCTGTCCGGCAACACCGGCTTCAGCACCGGCCCGCACCTGCATTTCGCCGTGCAGATCAATCGCGGCATGAAGCTCGAATCGATCCCCTTCCGCATGAGCGGCCCACAGGGCCCGCTGCGCCTGAGCGGCGGTACGCGCTGAGGCGCCCGCACGCGAGGGTCCGTGTAGGAGCGGCATAAGCCGCGACCGCGCCCCACCTCACCGCCGCGCGACTCTCCGCAGACCTGCTCCTACCCCCGGCACCTGCCGGCTGCCTCCCTGCGGGAACGGCGCGAGCCGCGACCCCACCGCCACGCACGCAGCCCCGCGGTCGCGGCTCGCGCCGCTCCTACCCGAAGAGCCCCACCCTCGGCGATCCGGCCATCGCCGACGCCCCGCCCGGCCCCGGCGCGCCGCCCGGGTATACTTCCGCCCTTCCTCTTGCCTCCCGACGCGCCCCGGGCGCGCCGTTCCCATGTCCGAAGTCTCCCAAGAAGCCCTCCGCCGCCGCACGTTCGCGATCATTTCGCACCCCGACGCCGGCAAGACCACGTTGACCGAAAAGCTGTTGCTGTTCGGCGGCGCCATCCAGATGGCCGGCTCGGTCAAGGGCCGCAAGGCCGCGCGCCATGCCACCTCGGACTGGATGGCCCTGGAAAAGGAACGCGGCATCTCGGTCACCTCCTCGGTGATGCAGTTCCCCTACGAGGGCCGCATCGTCAACCTGCTCGACACCCCCGGCCACGCCGACTTCGGCGAGGACACCTACCGCGTGCTGACCGCGGTCGACTCGGCGCTGATGGTCATCGACGTCGCCAAGGGCGTCGAGGAGCGCACGATCAAGCTCATGGAAGTCTGCCGCCTGCGCGACACGCCGATCATGAGCTTCATCAACAAGCTCGACCGCGAAGGCAAGAACCCCATCGATCTGCTCGACGAGGTCGAATCGGTGCTCGGCATCCAATGCGCGCCGATCACCTGGCCGATCGGCATGGGCCAGCGCCTCAAGGGCGTGGTCCACCTGATCAGCGGCGAAGTGCATCTGTACGAGCAGGGCCGCAACTTCACCCGCCAGGACTCGACCATCTACGCCTCCATCGACGATCCGGCGTTCGAGGCGCGCATCGGCGCGGCGATGCTGGCCGAGCTGCGCGAGGAACTGGAACTGGTCGAAGGCGCCTCGCATCCGTTCGACAAGGCCAAGTACCTGGCCGGCGAACAGACCCCGGTGTTCTTCGGCTCGGCGGTCAACAACTTCGGCGTGCAGCTGCTGCTGGATTTCTTCATCGAGCACGCCCCGTCGCCGAAGCCGCGCGAGACCACCACCCGCGAAGTGCAGCCCGCGGAAAACAAGCTCAGCGGCTTCGTGTTCAAGATCCAGGCCAACATGGACCCGCAACACCGCGACCGGGTCGCCTTCATGCGCATCTGCTCGGGCAAGTTCAGCGCCGGCATGAAGGCCTTCCATGCCCGCACCGGCAAGGAAGTGAAGCTCGCCAACGCCCTGACCTTCATGGCCAGCGACCGCGAGATCGCCGAAAGCGCGTTCCCGGGCGACGTGATCGGCATCCACAACCACGGCACCATCTCGATCGGCGACAGCTTCAGCGAAGGCGAACAGCTCGCCTTCACCGGCATCCCGAACTTCGCCCCGGAGCTGTTCCGCCGCGCGCGCCTGCGCGATCCGCTCAAGCTCAAGCAGTTGCAGAAGGGCCTGGCGCAGTTGTCGGAAGAAGGCGCGACCCAGTTCTTCCGGCCGCTGATGAGCAACGACCTGATCCTCGGCGCCGTCGGCGTGCTGCAGTTCGACGTAGTCGCCTATCGCCTCAAGGACGAGTACGGCGTGGACGCGAGCTTCGAGCAGGTCGGCGTGGCGACTGCGCGCTGGATCCGTTGCAGCGACGCCAAGAAGCTCGAGGAATTCCGCGACAAGAACGCGCTGAACCTGTCGCTCGACGCGGCCGGGCAACTGGTCTATCTGGCGCCGACCCGGGTCAACCTGCAGCTCGCCCAGGAGCGTGCGCCGGGCGTCGAATTCCTCGCCACGCGCGAACACGCGCACGCGGTGGCGCTGGACTGATGTCGGCGCTGCGGCGGTGGTGGCTGTACTTGATGGGCAAGCGCAGCGAAGTCGCCGCGCTCGACTATAAAGACGCCTACATGGCCAAGGTGGTGATGGACATCCATCGCCTGCGCAGCGGCAAGGCCCAGGCCATGGTTCCGCTGCGCGCCCTGCAGCCGATCCACCGCATCGACCGCGAATCGGCGCTGCAAGCCACCCATGCGCGGGCGCAGGCCTTGCGGGGGCGACGCGAGGAACTGCTCGCACGCGGCCAACTCGACCTGGCGACCTTGAACGAGATCATCCCTTCGGTTTCGCAGATCAAGGTCGTGCGCGACGGCGAGCGCTGGCTCGCCTTCGAAGGCAACGGCCGCCTCTACGCGATGCGCGAGGCGCTCGGCGAAGACAGCGGGCTGACGGTCGAAGTCGAGGAATACCGCTTCGACCGGCCGCACAAGATTCTGCGGCGACTGCGCCGGGTCCGCCGTTTGAACACGCTCGACTGATCGAACCGGAACGATCCGGTCGCCGCGACCCAGCGGTTCCGACGCTCCGGTCCGCACTCATGGCACTGCGAAAGCGGCCCTCGCTTGGGCGCTGCGGCCTTCCAGTGGCGCTCCCTGCACACTCGAAATTCGCTAGCATGGCCGCGCCGGCAGGACGCCGGCCACAAGGAGAGTTCGACATGATGTTGGCGCTATTGGTTCTCGGCCTGGCCCTGCTCGCGATCGGCGGTCTATGGCTGTTGGTGTTGGCCTTCCAGGAAAACATCTGGTGGGGACTGGGTTCGTTGCTCGTTTCACCCGTCCTGCTCGTCTTCGGCATCGTTCATTGGCACAAGAGCAAGACCCCGCTGCTGCTGTCCGCCGCCGGATCCGTGCTTTTTGCGATCAACATCGCGCAGATGTACTTCTCCGACAACGTGGTCTACGCCCCCTGATACGGCCTGTCGCCGCCCGCCACGCTCTGCGGTCCGGTTTCCCCTGCGTGTTTGCGACGACGCCGCGCGTTTCGCCGATGCTGCGCGGCAGCATCGACTAGCATCGGCCCGTCGGGCAGTCGAGCCGGCATCCAACCTGGAGGGGGACGTATGTATTACTTGGGTATCGTGTTGTGCCTGATCGGCGGCCTGTGGATCGTCGTCAACGCGTTTCGCAAGAACATCTGGTGGGGACTGGGTTCGCTGCTGATTCCGTTCGTGGCCGTGGTATTTGCGATCATGAACTTCGCCCAGAACAAGATTCCGCTGATCATCTACATCGTCGGCATCGTCCTGTTGATCGTCGGCATGCCGTCGATGAGCCACATGGCCGCGGTCCCGGCCGCCTGACCCGCGTCTCCGGTCCGATCCGGCCCGGGGCTCGCCGCTTCGGGCCGGATCGACCCGCCCTGCCCTCCGCGAGGGCCGTGCTTCCGGCAGGCCCGACGCTCCGGCCTGTCTGCGCCCGTGACCCGGGTCGCGAAACCGAACCGCGGGCACCTTACCGTCCCTGTCCTTTCATCCTGACTGCGAGCATTGGCTCCAGACCGCGCTAGGATGCTGGGACCATGCCTATCGCCCATGCCCCCGCTCACGGCGACCACTCGATCCGCGAAGAGATCGCCAACGCGCTGACCCACGGTCTCGGCGCCACCGCCGCATTGGCCGGCGGCGCCGTCATGATCACCCTGACCGCGATCTACGGCGACGCCTGGCAACTCGGCAGCGCGATCGTATTCGGGATCAGCCTGCTGCTGCTGTATCTGGCCTCGACCCTGTACCACGCGATCCAACATCCCGTGCTCAAGGGGCGGCTCAAGGTCTTCGACCATTGCGCGATCTATCTGCTGATCGCCGGCACCTACACGCCCTTCACCCTGATCGGCCTGCGAGGCCCCTGGGGCTGGGGCCTGTTCGCGGCGATCTGGGGCCTGGCCTTCGCCGGCATCGTGTTCAAGCTGTTCTATACCGGCCGCTTCAAGCTGCTGTCGACGATGATCTACATCGCGATGGGCTGGCTGGTGCTGGTCGCGATCAAACCTCTGCTCAACGCGCTCGACGTCTGGACCCTGAGCTGGTTGCTGGCCGGCGGCCTGTGCTACACGCTCGGCACGGTGTTCTATCACCGTCCCTCGCTGCGCTATTCACATGCGATCTGGCATTTGTTCGTGGTCGCCGGCAGCGTCTGCCATTACATCTCGGTGTTCGCCCAGGTCGTCCCCTCGCCGGCCTGAACTCCGCCGGCCTGAACACCGCACGTCGCGTCCACGGCGTATTCACCTTCGCTTTACCGCCCTGCCGCAATGGTGAGGCCATCGTAGCGACCAGGTCCCGCCGCGCGGGCCGATGGCGTAGGTATCGCCGGCACGATCGGCCCAAGCGCTTCATGCCATGAGCGACTCTCCGACACCCCCGTCCGCGCCCGCGCCTGCCGAGCAGTCGTGGCGGACCCATCTGCGCCGCCATCCCTGGCGCGCGCTGCTCGGCGTGCTCGCGCTCGCCATCGTCGTGCTGCTCCTGCTGTGGGACTGGAACTGGTTCAAGGGCACGGTCGAACGCCAGGTCGAAGCGCGCACCGGCCGGCGTTTCGAGATCGCCGGCAATCTCGATGTCGATCTTGGGCGCGTGCCGGTCATCCGCGCCGACGGCCTGAGCTTCGCCAATGCCGAGTGGGCCAAGCAACCGTTGATGGCTTCGGCGCAGCGTCTGGAAATCGCGGTGGAATTTTGGCCCTTGCTCAAGGGCGACATCCGCATCCCCGACATCCGCCTGATCCGGCCGCGAGTGAATCTGCAGACCGATCCCAAGCACGGCGGCAACTGGGTGTTCGATCGCGCCGGCAACGGCGAATTGCCGGTGTTCCGACGCGTCTGGATCGACGACGGGCGTCTGCAATTCCTCGACGCCGCCGGCAAGACCGACATCGACCTGGCCGTCGCCAGCCGTGCGGCGCAACGCGAGGATGCCGCGCCGCCGGTCGAGATCGAAGGCGGCGGACGCTGGAAGAACAACCGCTTCACCCTCGAAGGCCGCGCCGAATCGCCGCTGGCGCTGCGCGATGCGCAACGCCCGTATCGACTGAACCTGCGCGCCGCGGCCGGCGCCACCCGTGCGCACGCGCGCGGCGAACTCGTCGATCCCTTCCATCTGCGCGATTTCGATCTGCAACTCGCCCTCGCCGGCAAGAACCTGGCCGATCTGTATCCGCTGATCGGCATCGCGATTCCGCCGACGCCGCCTTATGCGCTCGACGGCCGCCTGAGCCGCGATGGCGTGCGCTGGCATTACGACCGCTTCACCGGCAAGGTCGGCGACAGCGATCTGGCCGGCAGCGCCAGCGTCGATACCGGCGGCCCGCGTCCCTATCTGCGCGCCGACCTGGTGTCCAAGCGCCTGGATCTCGACGACCTCGCCGGCTTCGTCGGAGCGCCCCCGCAGACCGGGCGCGGCGAAAGCACCAACCCCGAACTCGCCGCCGAACATGCGCGCCTGGACGCGAGCCCGAAGCTGTTGCCCGCCACGCCGTATCGGCTCGACAAGTTGCGGGCGATGGATGCGGACGTAAAGCTCAAGGCCGCGCGTATCGAAGCGCCGGGTTGGCCGCTCGACGACATGCAGGCGCATCTGCTGCTCGAGAACGGCCTGTTGAAACTCGACCCGCTGAACTTCGGCGTCGCCGACGGCGACATCCGCTCGATCGTCACGATGGACGCGCGCCGCACCCCGATCCGCACCCGCGCCGACATCACCGCGCGCAAACTGACCCTCGCCAAGCTGGTGCCGAAGGTGAAGCTGGCGCAGGACGCGGTCGGCAAGGTCGGCGGGCGCATCGCCCTGACCGGCAATGGCAATTCGATCGCGACGATGCTCGCCAGCAGCGACGGCAACGTCGCCGTCGGCATGGGCCAAGGCCAGATCAGCAACCTGCTGATGGAATTCGCCGGACTCGACCTGGCCGAGATCCTCAAGTTCAAGCTGACCCAGGACCGCAAGATCCCGATCCGCTGCGCCTTCGGCGACTTCACCGTCGCCGACGGCGTCATGACCGCGCGCGCGCTGGCCTTCGACACCAGCGACACGATCCTGGTCGGCAGCGGCACGATCGATCTGGGCGAGGAAAAACTCGACCTGCTGATCCGTCCGCGCCCGAAAGACCGCAGCCTGTTCGCATTGCGCACGCCGCTGACCGTCACCGGCAGCTTCAAGCACCCCAACGCCCGCCCGGATTTCAAACGCCTCGGCCTGCGCGGCGCCGTCGCAGTGGCGCTGGGCAGCATCGCGCCGCCGGCGGCATTGCTGGCCACGATCGAACTCGGCCCGGGCAAGGATGCGGGCTGTGCGGGGCATGTGGTGAATTGAGCGGTCGTCGTTTGACGTTTAAACCATGACCTAAACATCCGGCACCGCTGTGGCTGTGGCTGTGGCTGTGGCTGTGGCTGTGGCTGTGGCCGTTGCCGTTGCCGTTGCCGTTGCCGTTGCCGTTGCCGTTGCCGTTGCCGAGATTTTGATCTGCTTTGCCGCTTTGCCGGTCAAGTGGAGACCCGGAGGGCGCCGCACAGGACGTGCGGCGTTTTCCGATAAGACAGGGACGTCTTATCGGAAAATCCCGGCGCGGGCATCGCACTCGTGGCCTGTGCCCTTGCAAGGAGAGCCCTTTTCTTTGGTTACATTTCTTTTGGGCTTAGCAAAAGAAAGTAACCCGACCGCGTAGCGGACGGAAGCTCTGCTCTTTCTTGAAGGGTTGTGCCGGAGGCCGGCAGAGCGTGGTCGCAACTTACGTCGCTCCTACAGGGGTACTTCGCACTTGCCTGTGGCTTTAATGGAAGCAAGACCAAACGATAAAAGCTTCCGCCACTAAAGCGGCGGGTAACTTTCTTTTGTCTAAAGCAACAAAAGAAAGTCACCAAAGAAAAATGCTTTTGTTTTGAATCACCAGCCCGCACGATCGATGCCGACGCAGGGATTTTTCATACGGGTCATCCTTGTCCCGATGAAAAACGGCCCGCATCCATGCGGGCCGCCCTCCGGGTCTTCGATTGCCTTCGCGAGTGCGAATTGGCGCACAGCAACAGCCAAGGCCAAGGCAACGGCGACAGCGAGAGCGAGAGCGAGAGCGACAGCGACAGCGACAGCGACAGCGACAGCATCGAAAGGACCGCGGCGGCTGGGAACCCCGCGGTCGCGGCTCGCGCCGCTCCTACCCTCGCGACGGCATGCCGCTTCGATGAGCGGGTATCGGCGTTGTTGTCTCTGCGCGTCCCGCGGTCGCGACTCACGTCGCTCCTACAGAGGGTGGATCCACGACATCGGGTGGAATCCGGCTGCGCGCCTACATCGTCACGCCAGCCCCCGGATGGACCAAGTCGTACTCCAGATACACATCCCAGGTATCGCCTGCCGGATAAGTCTGCTTGAGGTCGTACTCGACACGCCCGTCGGGAAAGCGGCGTTCGGCGACCGGGCGGATCCGCTTCAGGCAGGACTCGAAGCTCTGCGAACCGGTGACCATGTTGTCGTTGCCGTCGAAGGAAATCTCCCGCAGTACGATCTCGCGCCCGTCGCGGCAGCGCCCGCCCTCGGCCTTCGGATCGCTCGGCCCTTCGATGCGCAACAACAGGTCGAACCGCTCGCCGCGATCTTCCTGCCCGAGGATTGCGACGCGGTCGATGCGCACTGCGCGTTCGTCGAACACCGACTTCAAATCGATCGGGAAATCGAGCACCGCCGTCGCCACATCGATGCGCTTGCCGCCGTCGGCGACGGTCGCCTGCGCCGGGCGCTGCGGCGGGCCCGGCGGCTTCGCCGCGCCGGTTTTGTCCGGTGTCTTGCCCGGTGTCTTGGTCGCCTCGACAGGCGCGTCGGACGACGCCGCGCATCCTGCCGCCGCGGCGGCGACCAGGGCCGCGACAAAAAGGCCGGCGACGGGCAGGCGCAAGGCGGCGAAACGGTTTCGGCTCATGGTGATCCTTCACAGGGATGACGCGGGACGGACATCATCCCATCGCGCGCAGGCTTCCTGCGAATGGATCGTCGCCGTCGCGGCCGTGCGCGCACTGCCAGGCGCCGCCAGCGAATCGCGGCGCGGCGGCATCGCCTGCCGCCCACCCTCAGCTGGCGCCGCTCTTAACTGGCGTCGCCCTTAACTGGCGCGGCTCTTAACTGGCGAGGCTTTTAACTGGCGATGTAACGCTGCAGCTGATCCAGCTCGACCTGCTGGTCCTCGATCACCGCCTTGACCAGGTCGCCGATCGATACCACGCCGATGACGCGGCCGCCGTCGACCACCGGCAGGTGACGGATGCGCTGGTCGGTGACCAGTTGCATGCAATGGTCGGCGCTGTCGCCCAACCCGACCACCACGACCTCGGCGGTCATGATGGCGCGCACCGGCGTATCGGCCGAGGACCGGCCCTGCAAGACGATCTTGCGGGCGTAGTCGCGCTCGGACAGGATCCCGGCCAATCGCGCGCCGTCCATCACCAGCACCGCACCGATGCGTTTCTCGGCCATCAGCCGGATCGCGTCGATGACCGGCGCGTCGGGGCCGATCGCATGGATCTCAGGCGCTTTCGCCTCCAACAACTGTCTTACGGTGCGCATGACTGTCTCCTTCCGCGAACTGGGGAAACCGTGTCTGGTCCGAGGATACTCCTGGCGCGGGCTGCCAGGTGTCGATGAGGTAAAGCGGCCGCTGTTTCGATTCTTCGTACAGCCGGCCCAGGTATTCGCCGATCAGGCCCAGCGCGATCAGCTGCACGCCGCCCAGGAACAGGATCACCGCCATCATCGTCGGCCAGCCCTGGACCTGGTCGCCGAACAGCAGCGCCTTCAGCACGACCTTGGCGCCGAACGCGAACGCCACCAGCGCGGTCGCCAGGCCCAGGTAGGTCGCCAGGCGCAGCGGCGCGGTCGAGAAACTGGTGATGCCTTCCAAGGCCAGGTTCCACAACCGCCACAGGTTGAACTTGCTGGTCCCCGCCACGCGCGCTTCGCGGTGATAGGGCAAGGCGATGCGGTTGTAGCCGACCCAGCCGAACAGGCCCTTCATGAAGCGGTGGCGCTCGCGCAGTTGCCGCAGCGCGTCGAGCGCGCGCGGCGACAGCAGGCGGAAGTCGCCGGTGTCGGCCGGGATCGGGGTGCGCGAGAGCCGCCCGATCACGCGATAGAAGGCATGCGCGGTGGCGCGCTTGAACCAACCTTCGCCCTCGCGCTCCAGGCGCGTGCCGTAGACGTCGTCGTAGCCTTCGCGCCACTTGGCGACGAACTGCGGGATCAGTTCCGGCGGGTCCTGGCCGTCGGCGTCGAGGATCAGGGCGGCGCCTTGCTCGACCCGGTCCAGGCCCGCGGTCAAGGCCGCTTCCTTGCCGAAATTGCGCGACAGCCGCAGCAGCGCGACCCGCGGATCGGCCGCGGCGATGCCTTGCAGGATCTCCCACGTGCGGTCGCGGCTGCCGTCGTCGATATACAGCACCCGCCCGTCGACGCCCTGCGCGGCCAGCGCATCCAGGGCCGCGGCGATGCGCGGCTGCAGCAACGGCAGGCTGGCCGCCTCGTCGAAGGCGGCCAGGACGACGGTGACTAGATCGCGATTCATGCCCGACATAGTAGCGGCGACGCCTGCCGCGCCGATGTGATCGCCGATCGGCGGTGGCGCAGACGCCGCGACCTCAGGCCGATCCGCCGGGCCGCGGCCCGCTCGACCCTGCTCATTCAATCCGGACGCATTCGATCCGGACTCACTCGATTTGTTTCAGATAGCCGTTGCCGCCGATCGAACGCATCTGCCGCTGGATCGCGCCGGCGCGGCGCTGCACGTAGGGGCCGGGCCGGGAAATGCTGTAGCGCTTCGGGTTCGGCAGCACCGCGGCCATGCGCGCGGCTTCGGCTGCGCCGAGCTGGCGCGCGTCCTTGCGGTAATAGGTGCGCGCCGCCGCCTGGGCGCCGTATACGCCATCGCCGAACTCGGCGAAGTTGGCGTACATCTCGATGATCCGGTGCTTGGACCACATCGATTCGATCAGCAAGGTGTACCAGGCCTCGACGCCCTTGCGGATCCAACTGCGGCCACTCCACAGGAACAGGTTCTTCGCGGTCTGCTGGCTGATGGTGCTGCCGCCGCGGACCTTGCGGCCGCGCGCGTTGTTCTTGCGCGCCTTCTCGATCGCCTTGAGGTCGAAGCCGAAATGCTCGGCGAAATTCTGGTCTTCCGACGCCACCAGCGCGACCGGCACGTTCGAGGACATCTCCTCGAGGTCGCGCCAATCGTGGGCGAGACGAAACCCGAAATCGCCCGAGCCCCAGGCTTCGAGCTGGCGGATCATCATGAAGGCCGAGAACGGCGGGTCGACGAAGCGCAGGGTGGCGACCTGCAGCACCGAGGCCAGCACGAACAGGAACGGCAGGGCGACCAGCCAGCGCAGCCAACGCCGCAGACGCCGCGGGCGCGGTGCCGGCGCGGCCGGCTCGCCTCCGGGAGGCGCGGCCATACGCTCGGTCAAGCCTTGCACCGCATCGCCTCCGTCCCCACTCTTGCCCGGTGGCCGCGCAAGCGCCCATATGCCGGCACGGCTGAAATTCGCTCCGAACGCATCGGCATGCTTTACCTCCCCCCTTCACAGGAACCCGCGCATTATCCGCGATGCCGCGTCCCGCATTCGCATAACCGCACGATCCGCGCGACCGAGAGTACGACGATGACCGAAGCCCGCCCCGCCGCCCACACCGACGACCGCGACCGCCTGACCCGCTTTCTGATCGAAGGCGCCGGCGTCCGCGGCGTGCGCGTCCACCTGCACGATACCTGGCAGCAGATCCGCGAACGCTCGGATTACCCGGCCGCCGCGGCCGAGTTGCTCGGCGAGGCGGCCGCGGCGGCGGCGTTGTTCACCGGCCACGCCAAGGTCGACGGCCGGCTCTCGGTGCAGTTGCGCGGTAATGGCGCGCTGCGCACCCTGTTCGCCGAATGCACGGCCGCCGGCACCCTGCGCGGCATCGCCCAGCTCGACGAGGACGCCGGCACGGTGTCGCGCGACCTGCGCGGCATGGGGCCAGACGCGATGCTCGCCATCACCATCGAGAACCCCGGCCTGCACGGCCGCGAACCGGTTCGTTACCAAGGCCTGGTCGGGCTGGAATCCGACTCGCTCGCCGGCGCTTTCGAGGGCTATTTCCGCCAATCCGAGCAGTTGCCGACCCGCCTGCTGCTGGCCGCCGACGAACGGCAGGCCGCCGGCCTGATGCTGCAGAAGCTGCCCGGCGACGAGGGCGACGACGACGGCTGGGTCCGGGTCGGCGCCCTGTTCGACACCCTGAGCGCCGGGGAATTGCTCGAACTGCCGACCGACACCCTGCTGACCCGGCTGTTCCACGAGGACGGCATCCAGTTGCTCGGCGGCAAGCCATTGGGCTTCGCCTGCTCGTGCTCGCGCGAGCGGGTCGAGGCCATGCTGGTCTCGCTCGGCCAGGAGGAGGCCGAGGCCGCCGCGGCCGACGGCGAGGCCGAGATCCGCTGCGAGTTCTGCGGCCAACGCTATGGTTTCGACCGCAACCAAATTGCCGGCCTGTTTGCCGCCGCGGCCCATGAAATAGAGGCTCCGGACCGACTACAGTGAGGGTGAATCGGTCGGATTTGAGACATCGCTCCGATTGTTAAATAAACATAAACCGGCTATAGTCGACCGGCAAGAAATGGGGAACTTGGCCGGCTTCACCCGGTCATAACGACGGTCCGCACTCCTAAAGAATCCATGCTCAAGCACCTGCGCCAATTGCCGCTTGTCCTGTCGCTCGCCTTCGGCGTGGCTGCGGGCGCGCATGCGCAGGCACTGCCGGGCAAGCGTGCGGATGCCACCTATCTGCCGGTCTGGAACCAGAGCAACGGCAAGCTGGAATACCTGCTGCAGCTGGAACCCGACAGCAACCGAGCCGCCGGTACGCGCTTCAAAGTCGGCAACAACACCTTCAACGCCGCGCTCGGCCTCGACGGGGGCGACGGCCTCGGCCTGGTCTGCGATCGCAAGGCCGGCCTGGCCGGCGTGGTCGGCAACCTCGCCAATCACTGCCTGCTCGCCTCTCTCGACGACGACGACGCTCGCAACGACAGCCGTCAGGTCTCCGTGGGCGCCAGCATCAGCCGCCCCGGCGGCCGCGTCGGTGTCGCCGTCGGCAACGGACGCGACACCATGCCCGCCTGGTTGAGCCCGAACAGCCGCACCAACCGCGTCGACCAGAACACCCTCACCGTCTACGGCCAGAAGAACGTCGGTAGCGGCGACGCCCTGGTCTCGATCGGCGGCACCTGGGCGCGTGCGCGCCTGATCCCTGCCGGCGAGATGCCCAGCGTGGCCGATCGCTGGAGCAGCAAGAGCATCACCCTCGGAATCGGTGTCGGTAATTTCGGCGCCAACATCGTCGGCCGCGTCGTCGACACCCCCGGCCAAGCAGCCCCATGGGAAGGCCTCGGGGTCGGCCTGACCTGGCGCACGCCGTGGAGCGGCCAGCTCACCGTCGGCGCCGAAAACGTCGTCACGCGCGGCAAGAATCCGTTCGCCCCGGGCAACGGCGAGAAGGACGAAGGCACCGTGCCCTACGTCCGCTACGAGCAGGATCTCTGATCGGGTTCCGACCCGACCGGCTATTTCGATCCGAGGCGGCACGCCTCCTTCAAAACATCTCCTGAGCGACCTCGGCCATGACGGCCGCGGCGGTGAAGAACTGCGCATCGGCCTGGCCTCGCCAGCCGTTCTGCCTGCTCGCGGCGGCGAAGCGATCATTCAGGGGCAAACTTTTCGACGAGCGGACCTCGCTCCATCGACGGCGCGGCGGATATCGCCTCAGGCCTGCCGCCAACCATGCCCGCGCCACTCGACCGCGTCAGCTAGCTGAATAGGCACATTAGCCGAACGTGATGGCCGCTCCCAGAAAATGTACGCGAAAGTACGGTGGAGACGGGCTCACAGCCCTCGCACCGCATACGTCACAAATAGACACTTAACGACACTTTAATTTTTCCGAAGGCGCGGTTAGGATCGGCGAACCTTGCCGGCCTTGGCGTCTGATTTGACTCCTCCGGCGGGATACACGGGTACACCAGACCGATTCGGAGAGAGAGAATGACTTTTAAAACCACCAAGCTCCGCGACGCGATTACCTTCGCGCTCGCAGTGGGCTCGACGGCCCTCGCAGGTGCCGCCGGCGCGCAGGAAGCGAGCGCCCCCGCCCAGAAGGAAGCGACCACCCTCGATCGCATCGAGGTCACCGGTTCGCGCATCCGTCAGGTCGATCTCGAAACCGCACAGCCGGTTCTGTCGATCACCCGCGCGGATATCGAAAAGCAAGGCTTCCAGTCGGTCGCCGAAATCCTGCAGAACATCTCTGCAGTCGGCGCACCGGCGATCAGCCGCGCCATGCCGCTGTCGGCCGGCGAAAACGTCGGCGGCCAGTTCATCAGCATGCGTAACCTCGGTGCCACCCGCACCCTGATCCTCGTCAACGGCAAGCGCCTGGGCATCAGCACCAGCGGTCTCCAGGACGTCTCGCTGATCCCGACCGCCGCGGTCGAGCGCATCGAAGTGCTGAAGGACGGCGCCTCGTCGATCTACGGCTCCGACGCCATCGCCGGCGTGGTCAACATCATCACCCGCACCAACTTCGAAGGCGCCACCGCCAACGCCTACTACGGCCAGTACAGCCAGGGCGACGGCGCAACCACGCGAGCCGATTTCGTCCTCGGTTTCACCGGTGACCGCGGTTCGCTGACCGCCGCCGTCGAATACCGCAAGGAAGAAGCCGTGTTCTCGGGCGACCGCGAATTCTCGGCCTATCCGCAGGGCGGCATGCACCCGACCCGCGGCTGGACCACGGTCAGCCAGTGGGGCGTGATCAACCTGCCGACCGCGCTCGGCGGCAACCGCGTGCTGAACGCCGGTGCCGACTACCGCAACATCGCCAACTACCACGCCCAGAACGGCAACACCGGCGGCACCGCTGCCGATCCGAACGGTTCGCCGATCGACAAGAGCAACACCAACCTGCAGACGCACCTGCGTACGCCGCTGGAAAGCCGCTCGCTGTTCGTCAACGGCGTGTTCGACATCAACGACAAGCTGCGCTTCCGCAGCGACATCCTGTACTCGTCGCGCGATGCAGAGCGTCAGGTCGCCGGCTATCCGTTCCAGAGCGCCTCGGCCGGTCCGATCCCGGGCGGCTTCCGCATGTCGCGCGACAGCTACTACAACCCGGTCGGCAGCCACCACGGCTATGGCGCCCCGCAGGACGTCAATTTCTGGCGCCGTACCTGGGAAATCCCGCGCACCGACAAGCCCACCTCGACCACCTGGCGTTTCGCTGCCGGCCTTGAAGGCAACTTCGATATCGGCGAGCGCACTTTCGACTGGGACGTGGGCTACCTGTACAACAACAACAAGGTTACCCAGGAAAACTACGGCAACCTGAACATCGAGCGCACCAAGCAAGCGGTGGGCCCGTCGTTCCTCAACGCCAACGGCGTGGTCCAGTGCGGTTCGGCCGCATCGCCGATCCCGCTGACCCAGTGCGTGCCGTGGAATCCGTACATCCCGTTCGGCCGTACCGGCGACGGCGGCCTCACCGGCAACCAGGCACTGCAGGACTTCCTGTTCCAGCGCCTGAACTCCAGCGGCGAGACCGAAACCAGCGTGTACAGCGCCAACCTCGCCGGCTCGTTGTTCGCCCTGCCGGGCGGCGACCTGGGCTTCGCGGTCGGCTATGAACACCGTAAGGAAGAAGGTCGCTTCATCCCGGACGCGCAGGCCGTGACCGGCAACTCGACCACCCTCGCCGGCGGTCCGACCCAAGGTTCGTACAAGGTCGACGAGTTCTTCGTCGAACTCGCGATCCCGCTGCTCGCCGATCTGCCGGGCGCGAAGGAGCTGAGCTTCAGCGTCGCCAGCCGTTACTCCGACTACGACACCTTCGGCGACACGGTCAACAACAAGTTCGGTTTCAAGTGGAAGCCGATCGACTCGTTGTTGGTCCGCGGCACCTGGGCTGAAGGCTTCCGCGCTCCGACCATCAACGATCTGTACGGTGGCGGTTCGCAGACCTTCTCGTTCTTCACCGATCCCTGCGACACGACCTTCGGCGCCGCTCGCGGCAACGCGCGTTGCTCGGCCGATATCGTCAACGCAGCGGCCTTCCGTCAGCTGCAGCAGGGCTTCGTCCCGGCGACGGGCACCAACGCGCAGACGCCGGTGGCGTTCTTCTCCGGTGCGAACCCGAACCTGATTCCGGAAACCTCGGAATCGAAGACGCTGGGTCTGGTCTGGAGCCCGGGCTTCGTCGAAGGCCTGAACGTCAGCCTCGACTGGTGGACGATCAAGATCGAAGACACCATCGTCGCCGACACGCCGACGCAGATGCTCAACGACTGCTACCTTCAGAACGACGCTGCGCGTTGCGCCGGCTTCACCCGCGATCCGGTCCTGGGCTATGTCAACAGCCTGAACTTCACCAGCATCAACGCTGGTTATCGCGAGACCGAAGGCTACGACTTCGAGTTGAACTATCGCCTGCCCACGCAGGTCGGCAATTTCAACCTGAACTGGCAGACGACGTACACCACTCAGGACGAGATCAAGACCGACACCAACCCGACGACCCTGCCGCAGCAGCTGGTCGGCTACGCGACGTCGCCGGGCTTCGTCGGCACGTTCCGCGTCCGCTCCAACGCCAGCCTGAGCTGGGAGAAGGGCCCGGTCAGCGCGACCTGGGGTGCGCGTTACTACTCGTCGATGAAGGAAACCTGCTTGTCGGCCACGCTCTTCCCGAGCGAGTGCGACAACCCGACCTTCCGCGCCGCCAACCCGGCTCAGACCCGTCCGACCAACAAGCTCGGTTCCAACACCTTCCACGACCTCGAAGTCCGCTTCGCGACCCCGTGGAATGCGACTGTCGCGCTCGGCGCCAACAACGTGTTCGATCACGTCGGCCCGACCGTGTACAGCCAGCCGAGCGCGAACGTGTCCTACCAGGGCCAGTTCGACATCGGTCGCTTCGTGTACATGAAGTACCAGCAGCGCTTCTAAGCACCACGCGTTGCCGCAACACGAGAACGGCCTCCTTCGGGAGGCCGTTTTCTTTTGTGCCCCGAAAACCTGGTCGCAGGGGCTTTTGCGACAAAAAAGCACTTAACAACACTTTAATTACTCGGCCAAGGCGTCTACTATCGGGCCGGCTTTGCCAATTTAGGCCTTTACGTATGCGCCGTTTGGCTAGCCCCTTTGCTTGGGACCCGTTCGTTCAGGACAGACTTGGAGAGAGAGATGACCCTGAAGACCACCAAACTGCGCGACGCGATCGTATTCGCGTTGTGCGTGGGCGCGACCAGCCTGGCCGGCACCGGCCTTGCCTCCGCCCAGGACGCCGCGGCACCCGCCGCAGCGCCCGCTGAAGACGCCACCACCCTGGATCGCATCCAGGTCACCGGTAGCCGCATTTCCATTCCCGGCCTGACCACCAACAGCCCGGTCATGACCGTCGATCGCGAAGAGATCGACCGCAACCAGCCGGTCACCGCCGAAGACTTCCTCAAGGTCCTGCCCGGCGCCGTGCCGGCCATCGGTCCCGGCACCAACAACGGCGCCAACGGCGGCGCCACGATCAACCTGCGCGGCCTCGGCGACAACCGCACCGTGGTGCTGATGGACGGCCGCCGCGTCGTTCCGTTCAACCTGTTCGGCGTGGTCGACACCAACGTCATCCCGGTCGCGCTGATCGACAGCGTCGACCTGGTCACCGGCGGCGCATCGGCCGTGTACGGCGCCGACGCCGTCTCGGGCGTGGTCAACTTCGTCCTCAAGCGCAACTTCGAAGGCGTCGAGGTCAACACCAGCTACGGCCAGTCCAGCAAGCAGGACGGCGACCGCCGCAACACCACCGTCACCCTGGGCATGAACCTGGACGACGGCCGCGGCAACTTCGTGCTGAGCCTGGGCAAGACCGACAACGACCCGCTGCTGCAGGGTTCGCGCGGCTTCTCCGAGTTCAACCTCGACTCGACCAACGGCGAAGCCGGCGGTTCGGGCACCTCGATCCCGACCCGCGTCGGCCCGCTCGGCCAGATCAATCCGGCCACCGGCCGTTTCGATCGCATCGTCACGCCGTTCAACTACAACCCGTTCAACTTCAACCAGACCGCGCTGGATCGTTGGCAGGCCACCGCACTGGGCCGCTACGAGATCAACGAGCACGCCGAGGCCTACACCCAGCTGCTCTACACGCGCTCGAACGTGTTCTCGCAGATCGCCCCGGGCGGCCTGTTCGGCGGCCGTTTCGATCTGGGCATCGGCAACCCGCTGATTCCGGAGCCGGCGCGTCAGCAGATCTGCACCCAGTTCGGCGTGGCCGCGGGCGACTGCGTCGTCGGCAGCCCGACCACCGTCAACACCACCTTGAACCGTCGTACGACCGAGCTCGGCACCCGCTCGACCGACTTCCAGAACAAGGTCTTCCAGGCCACCCTGGGCCTGCGCGGCGAGATCAACGACCGCTGGCGTTATGACGCCTATTGGTCGCACGGCGAAGCCGATCAGCTGACCGTGTCGGCCGGCTTCCTGTCCAAGGCCCGCACCCAGCAGGCCCTGTTGTCGACCGACGGCGTCAACTGCGTCGACCCGACCAACGGCTGCACCCCGCTGAACCTGTGGGGCGTGGAAGGCACGATCAGCCCGAACTCGAAGAAGTTCCTCGAAGTGTTGACCTTCGCCACCCAGCGCGTCGAACAGGAAGTCTGGTCCGGTTCGGTCAACGGCGACCTGGGCGACAACTTCAAGAGCCCGTGGGCCGATTACCCGATCGGTATGGCGTTCGGCTTGGAAGGCCGCAAGATGACGGCGCTGAACCGCGCCGACGCGGCTTCGCGCGATCCGGAAGAAGTGCAGGGCTCGGGCGGCGCCAATCCCGACGTCGAAGGCAGCCTGAAGTTGCGTGAAGCCTACTTCGAAACGATCGTGCCGCTGATCAGCGGCAAGACCGGCGCGCACGCCTTGAACTTCGAAGCCGGCTACCGCCACACCGAGTTCAAGTCGGGCCAGACCGACACCGACTACGGCAGCTACAAGTACGGCCTGGAATGGGCTCCGATCGAAACGCTGCGCTTCCGCGGCATGTTCCAGCGCGCGACCCGCGCCCCGAACATCAACGAGCTGTTCCAGCCGGTCGTCACCGGTCTGGACAACACCGCGGTCGATCCCTGCGAAGCTTCGCAGCTGGCTCTCAATGGCGGCGTGACCGGTTCGGTCGCAGCGCTCTGCGTCGCCACCGGCGTGCCGCAGGCGATCCTCGACAGCCAGGGCGGCGTCGACGGTCCGAGCGCGGGTCAGGCTAACGCCTTCATCGGCGGCAACCCGATCCTGGGCCCGGAAAAGGCCGACACCCAGACCCTGGGTCTGGTCTGGCAGCCGATGGAAGAGCTGTCGATCACCCTCGACTACTGGAAGATCGACATCAAGGACGCGATCACCCGTCCGGTGCTCGGCGATGCGCTGTTCGGTTGCTACGACCGCGAGTTCAACCCGACCCTCAGCATCACCCACCCGATGTGCCAGCTGATGATCGGCGCGCGCGAAGTGGTCGACGGTTCGCTCAACGGCGAAGCGCGCGGTCCGTTCCTCAACCGCTCGAACAAGGGCCGCATCACCACCGACGGTTGGGACCTGGGCGTTCGCTACGGCATCCCGCTGAGCAACGATTGGGGCCGTCTGGACTTCGCGCTCGATCTGACCAAGACCGACACCTACGACTACCAGGGCGACCCGCAGGTCGGCAAGCACGACTGCGTCGGCGTCTACGGCGTCTCGTGCAACGTCATCGCCGGCATCGTGTACGACTACAAGTCGAACTTCCGCGCGGTGTGGTCGATCAAGGACTTCGAGCTCGGCTTCAACTGGCGTCACCTGAGCGCAGTCGACGTCGAACCGGGTCCGATCGAGTGGTTCCCGGACTACACCTCGATCGATTCGTACGACTACTTCGACCTGACCATGGCCTATGAACTGCCGTGGAACGCTCGCATCAACTTCACCGTGAACAACGTCGCCGACAAGAAGCCGCCGGTCGTGGGCAGCAACATCGGCAGCACCGGCTTCAACAGCGGCAACACGTTCCCGCAGTACTACGACACCCTGGGTCGCTACTACACCCTGGGCCTGACGATGCGCTTCTAATAAAAAGCATCATCCGAGTCGAATTGAGGCGGGCTTCGGCCCGCCTTTTTTTGTGGGCGAGGAAAAGTAATCGGGATGTGCCCTGCCCTGGCTCTGGCTCTGGCCCTGGGCGTTGCCCTTGCCGTAAAGATTTGCAGTTGTTGTGCGTCGCGATGCACTAGCGAAGGCAATAGAAGACCCGGAGGGCGGCCCGCATGGATGCGGGCCGTTTTTCATCGGGACAGGGATGTCCCGTATGAAAAATCCCTGCGTCGGCATCGCTCGTGCGGGCCTGTGATTCAAAGAAAAGCATTTTTCTTTGGTTACCTTTCTTTTGTTGCTTATGACAAAAGAAAGTAACCCGCCGCTTTAGTGGCGGAAGCTCTTGGCGTTTGATCTAGATCCTGATCTTTCTTGAGCGATACGCCGCAGATTGTCACAACGCGGTCGCGGCTCGCGCCGCTCCTACCCGCGAAAGCACTCCGCTTCGATGGATGACATCGGCCTTGTCGTCTCTATGCGTCCCGTGGTCGCGGCTCACGCCGCTCCAACTGGACGCGCGCCCTTTCTTCAAGAAAGTGCAGAGCTTCCGCCCCCTAAAGGGTGCGGGTAACTTTCTTTTGGCATAAGCCCCAAAAGAAAGTAACCAAAGAAAAGGGCTTTTCTTTAAGGGCACAAGCCCGCACGAACGGTGCCAACGCGGGGATCTACATACGGGACATCCCTGTCCCGATGAAAAACGGCGCGCATCCCTGCGCGCCGCCCTCCGGGTCTTCTATTGCCTTCGCTAGTGCGAATCGGCGCACAGCAACAGCAAAATCATTACGGCAACAGCCACGGCCACGGCCACGGCCACGGCCACGGCTAGAGCCAGGCTGGGCTAGCAACGAATCTGAAACTGGAACGGCACCCAGCCGGGCCAAGCATCAACTCGGCGCCCCGGCCTATCGAAAGCACCGTCAGCCCGCCAGGAAATCCCTGTGCGCCCGCATCATCGCGTCGACCATGTCGCGTTCGGCCAGCGACAACAGCGGGTTCCAGACGTCGAAGATCAACACCACGCGCAGTTCGTCGCTGTCGTTGTGCGCTTCGTGCTCGATCGAGTCGTCGAAGATCAGTACTTCGCCGACCTTCCATTCGCGCCGCTCGAAACCGACCCGGTAACGGCAACGCTCGGGCACGATCAGCGGCAAATGCACCACCAGGCGCGCATTGGTCTCGCCGTGGTGCGGCGGGATGTGGGTGTGCGGCGCCAACGCCGAAAACATCGCGTTCGGGCAGACGTCCGCGATCTGCGCCATCTCCACCGCTTCCAGCGCGGCACGGGTCTGCGGGCATAGCGCCAGGTGCTCGTGCACCGGCTGCGCGTAGCTCCACAGTTTGTAGGTGCTCCAGCGCCTCGAGTGATTGAGCTCCTGCCACTGGTTGACCGGGTCGCCGGGCTGGTATTCGATATAGGGCGTGAACTCGGCCTGCTCGTTGCGCAGCACCTCGCGCATCTCGCGCTGGATCTCGTAGGTGCGCGCTTCCAGTTCGGGCACCCAGGGGAACTGGGCGCGGTCGTAGAACGGGATCGCCGGCAGCCGCGGTATCCACAGCTGGTTGCAGTCGGCGTGATACGGCTTGCTGCGCCCGACCATGATCGAGGCGGCCTCGTCCCAGCGCCCATGCACGCCGGCCTCCAGCGCGGCGCGCGGACCGCCGACGCGATGGGCGAGAAACTCGCTGAACTCGTCGGAATACTGCTGGACCTTGCTCTGGGCGTGGAGCAACTGGGTCTTCAGCATGTCCGGCCAATGCGGCTCCGGCGGCGCGACCGTCAAGGCGTTGCGATAGGCCTGCGCCGCCGCCCGCGACTTGCCGGTGCGTTCGAGGAAGGCGGCCTTGGCCAACAGGCCGGCCAGGAAATACGGATCGGCGACGAGCGCGGCGCTGATCGCCTCCCACTCGGCGGTGGCGTCGCCGCGTTCGCGTTGGACCATGCCGATCGAGAGCAGGATCATCGGATCGTTCGGCGCGGCGCGATGCGCGGCCTGCAGCAGTTCGACCGCGCCGCGGGTGTCGCCGCGCTGCAGGGCGTGGATGCCGAGGCTGTAGAGCGCCAGCGGGTGCTGCGGCGCGAGGCTGCGCACCTGGCTCCAGAGCGCTTCGGCTTCCTGCCACCGGCCCGCACGCGAGGCCAGGCCGGCGGCCTGGACGAGTTGATTGACCTGTTCGTTCAAGACCGCTTCCCTCGCCGGACGGAACTGCGACCGCGTCCCAGGGGCGCGATCGGCACTGCATCGATGGCGCGGCTGACGCGCCTAGGCGAGGAACATACACCGGCGGCGTTGCGCCGCACAGGGTGCGCGGTTACGGCCTGCGCACCGGACGAATAGGCGATTCCGGCGGTCTCGGCGCGCGCACAGCGCTCAGTTCAGCTCCAGCGTCGCGTCGCCGGAGAAGGTCTCGATCTTGATCGAACCGCTGCCGTTGCCGTAACGATGCTCGAAGCTCGAACCCGGGCCGTGCTTGGGCCGGACGATCTGCGCATCGGGCGCGCTCAGGTCGCCGCTGAAGCTCTGTCCGCGCACGGTCGCCGACAGCGCGCGCGGCAGCGACAGGCGGACGTCGCCGCTGACCGTTTCCAGCGAGATCTCGCCGCCGTCGGCCAAGGCACCGGTCACGCGCAGGTCGCCCGACACCGAGTTGCCCGACAGCTTGGCCAGACGCGATTCGCGGGTAGTCACGTCGACCTTGCCGGACACGGTCTCGATGTCGACCTCGCCATTGAGCCGACCGCGCAGGCTGAGGTCGCCGCTGACGGTCTGGGCCGAGACTTTCGCGCTGTTGAGGGTCAGGCGCAGGTCGCCGCTGACGCTTTCGATTTCGGCCTCGCGCGGGGCCGCGGCGACGATCACATCGCCGCTGACACTGTCGATGCTGAGATCGCGCGGCGCGACGCCGTTGACGTCGACGGTGGCCGAGACCGCATCGATCTCCAGCTTGGCCTGCAGCGGCACGGTCAGGCGCAGTTCGGTCGGCTCGCTCTTGTCGCCGCCGACCAGGAAACCCATGCCGCTGCCGCGGTTGGGGTAGCGGACCTTGATCGACAGATGCTCGCGGTCGCCTTCGATCTCGAGCTTCTCGACGCCTTCGCCGAGGCTGCCCTCGATCCTGACCTCGGGACGGTCCCAGGCGCGGACCTGGATCAGGCCTTTGACGTTGTCGATATCGATGCTGCCCATCGGGTCGAGCGGACGGGTCTCGTTGATCGGCGTCGCGGCGCAGGCGGGCATCGCCGCGACCAGGGCCAATGCCAACAGGCCGAGCACGGGAGCGATATGGCGGCGATTGCGGAGAGCGCTGCGGTTGCGGGGGTGAGCGGTGGTCATCGTGGCGTCCTCCGTGGATCAGGTGTAAACCACGCGCTGTGCGAGCGCGAGGCGGCGGGCGTAAGTGCGGCGCAGTTGTTCGAGCAACAGTCGCGAATCGGGGTCGTGGGCGAGCGCATCGAGAATCAGCGCGGCGTTGCGGTCGAGTTCGTCGAACGCCGGCTGCATCACTTTCGCTTGTTCGGTGGCCGGGGCGATCTCTCGGATCGCAGCCTGGTACTGGCGGGTCATGCCGTCGGCTTCGCGCTGCACCAGGCTCGCAGGCCCCTTGGCCTGAGCGGCGACCGGCACCGACGTTTCGGGCTGGGCGCGGTACTGCCCAGCAATGCCGATCGCCAATGCGGCGACGCTGGCGGCCAGCGCGAACGGCGCCATCCAACGGTTGCGGGTGGTTTCACGCGCTCGCAGGGCAGTCACCGGCGCGGTGGCTTGCGCCTCGGCGGCAACCGCCGGCGTATGCGCGGCGGCCGGCGGGGCCTGCTCGCCGAGGCGCGCGGCGATGCCGGGCCACAGATCGCGCGTCGGCGGCGCATCCCGGCGCAGCGCACGCAGCTGCCAGCGCAAGGCGTCGGGCAGCTCGCCTTCCGGGGTGTTCGCTTCTGGGGTTCGGTTGTGGTCGCTCATGCCTGCTCTCCAAGTCGCGACCGCAGCAGACTGCGGGCGCGATGCAACTGTGCTTTGGAACTGCCGACCGCCATGCCGAGCTCGGCGGCGATCTCCTCATGCTTCCAGCCTTCGACGTCGTACAGCACCAACACGGCACGGGCGCGGGGCGGCAGCGTAGCGACGGCGCGTTCCAGATCCATCGACAAGGCCATCACATGGCCGGCCGAGTCGACGCTGCCGATCAGCTCGAAGGCCTCCTCGTCGCTGTCCTCGAACGGCCGGCTGCGCCGCCCGCGCAGTTCCATCAGGGCGGTATTGACCGCCAGCCGGTGCAGCCAGGTGCCGAACGCCGATTCGAAGCGGAAGTTCGGCAGGGCCTGCCAGGCGCGGACGAAGGCCTCCTGGGTCAGGTCCTCGGCGCGGGCGCCGTGGTAACCGACCAGGCGGGCGATCACACCCTGGACCCGGCCGGCGTGGCGGCGGTAGAGCGCTTCGAAGGCGGCGACGCCGCCCGCCGCCGCGGCGGCGACCAGGGCACGGTCGTCGTCGACTTCGATCGAGGCTGCGGTGTCTGGCATGTGGTCGTTCACGGCGGTCAGCATACTGAGTCCGATGCGCGATCGCGGCCCAGGGTTTAAGCGCTGACAGGAAGAATTGCGGCCTTGAGCGACGGGGCGCCGGTCCGCCAGGTCAGGCCCGTCGGGCCTGACGATGAACCCCTCTCCCGCTTGCGGGAGAGGGGTTGGGGTGAGGGCTAGCCCGCGCCAACGCGGGCCGCTTGGATTCGCTCGCCCTGCTCCGCCCTGTCGGGCGCCTTCTCCCGCTGCGCGGGAGAAGGGAACAGCGGGTGGCTTAGGCCTTCAAAGCCGCCGCGATGCGCTGCTGCTCGTCGTGCAGGGCCTGCGGCATGCGAGGGCCGTACTCGCGCAGGTAGTCGCCGATGCTGTCGAATTCGGCGGTCCAAGCGGCGTGGTCGAAGCCGAACAGCTTGGCGTAGGCCTCGTCGCTGAGGCTGACACCGGCCAGGTTGAGGTCCTGCGCATCCGGCAGGTGGCCGATCGGGGTCTCGGTGGCGCCGGCCTCGCCCTTGACGCGGCCGATCATCCACTCGATCACGCGCAGGTTGTCGCCGAAGCCCGGCCACAGGAACTTGCCGTCGTCGCCCTTGCGGAACCAGTTGACGTGAAACACCTTCGGCAGCTGCGCGCCTTCGCGGTCGAACGACAGCCAATGGTTGAAGTAGTCGGCGAAGTTGTAGCCGCAGAACGGCTTCATCGCCATCGGGTCGCGGCGCATGACGCCGACCGCGCCGGTCGCGGCAGCGGTGGTTTCCGAGCCCATCGCGGCGCCGACCAGCACGCCGTGGGTCCAGTCGCGGGCCTCGAACACCAGCGGCACCAGCGAAGCGCGGCGGCCGCCGAACACGATCGCCGAGATCGGCACGCCGGCGGGGTTTTCCGCTTCCGGCGAATAGCTCGGGCACTGCTTGGCCGACACGGTGAAGCGTGCGTTCGGATGCGCGGCCGGTCCCTTGGCGGCGTCATACGGGTTGCCGCGCCAGTCGGTGACCGGCGTCTGCCCGTTGTCGAGGCCTTCCCACCACGGCTGGCCGTCGGCGGTCACACCGACGTTGGTGAAGATGGTGTTGCTCTGGATCGACTTGAGCGCGTTCGGGTTCGACTTGGCCGAGGTGCCCGGCGCGACGCCGAAATAACCGGCTTCGGGATTGATCGCGTACAGGCGGCCATCGGCACCGGGACGCATCCAGCAGATGTCGTCGCCGACCGTCCACACCTTCCAACCGGCGTGGCGATAGCCTTCCGGCGGAATCAGCATGGCCAGGTTGGTCTTGCCGCAGGCCGACGGGAACGCGGCGGCGACGTAATGGGTCTCGCCGATCGGGTTCTCGATGCCGACGATCAGCATGTGTTCGGCGAGCCAGCCCTCGTTGCGCGCCTGGTGCGAGGCGATGCGCAGCGCGTGGCATTTCTTGCCGAGCAAGGCATTACCGCCGTAGCCCGAACCGAACGACTTGATCGCCAGTTCGTCGGGGAAATGCATGATGAAACGGCGCTCGGGATCGAGCTCGCCGATCGAATGCAGGCCGCGCACGAAGCTGCCTTCGCGCTCGATGCGGGCCAGCGCCTGCGCGCCCATGCGCGTCATCACGCGCATGTTGGCGACCACGTACGGCGAATCGGTGATTTCCACGCCGCAACGCGCCAGCGGCGAGTCGATCGGGCCCATGCAGTACGGAATCACGTACAGGGTGCGGCCGCGCATGCAACCGTCGAACAGGGCGTCCATCTGGGCGTGCGCCTGCGCCGGCGCCATCCAGTGGTTGTTCGGACCGGCGTCTTCGCGCTCGTTGGTGCAGACGAAGGTCAGGTGTTCGACACGGGCCACGTCGTCGGGATGCGAGCGGTGCAGATAGCTGCCCGGGTGCGTGTCCTGATTCAGCGTTTCGAGGGTGCCGTCGGCCAGCATCCGGGCGACCAGGGCGTCGTATTCGGCATCGCTGCCATCGCACCAGTGAATCTTGTCGGGACGGGTCAGCGCAGCAACTTGCGCGACCCATTCGTTGAGTGCGACCAGCAGGCTGCCCGCGCTCCCCGGCACGGCAGTCGCGGGGGCGGCGTCTTTCAAATTGGCATTCACGGCATTGCTCTCCAGCCGGGGGAACGGGAAAAAAAGCGAATCAAGTGGAAACAAGGGTCATGACGAAGGAATCAGCGTGGCCATCATGTGCTCGACATAGGCCTCGAATTCGTCGTGTTGCATGCGGGTCTGGTGCAACTGCAGGTTCAGTTGCAGGAAGCCGACATAGGCGGCGTAGAGCAGGCGCGCGCGATGCTGGGCATCGGTGCGGCTGAGGCCGGCCTGGCGGAAGGAAGCGGTGAGGTAATCCAGGCGGCGTTCGGACACGCGCCCGATCACCGGCTGCACGGCGGGATGGTCCAGCGCCTTGAGCAACTCGGAATAGATGATGTGCGACTTGACCTCGTGGGCGACGAGGTGGAACAACGAACGCAGGCGCTGGCGCGGATCGGGAATCGGCTCGAGCTGGCCGAACACGGTTTCCTGTTCGACTTTTTCCCAGCGCTCCAGCGCGGCGACGAGCAACGCATCGCGCGACGGGAAGTGCCAGTAGAAGCTGCCCTTGGTGACGCCGAGACGTCGCGCGAGCGGTTCGACCGCGACCGCAGCGACGCCTTGTTCGGCGATCAAGTCGAGGGCGGCCTGGGCCCAGTCGTCGGCGCTGAGGCGGCCGCTGCGCTCAGGCTTAGCCTCCGGCTTGGCGTCGGCGGCCGAGACGGCGGGCGGGGTGTCGAGCTTCGGCTCGGGCTTGTTCGAGGCAGGCTGGTTCATGGATGACAAGTTTAACCATACGCCACGGTCGGGAACAGTACGCAGTGCAGCAAAAACGACGGGAATCGGGAATGGGGAGTCGGGAATCGTTCAAATAAAGAGCTGCAGCCCAATTCAGAGAAACCGCGCCGGCCTGCGTGCCCAACGCCGATTGCCGATTCTCGATTCCCGATTCCCGCCTCGGTTGACAGCTCGAAACGGCGATTCCATACTCGGCCGTATGTTAAGTGTTTGATGCCAGCGTTTGAATGCCGATCGGCTTGCCGGCCAGGGAGCATCGCTATCCGCACTGACATCACACATGCCCCATTAGCTTGAATCTCAGCTTGAGTCTTAGCCGCATCCTCCGGAGCGCCGCCATGAGTATCGCGATCCCCTTCCTTGCCTTCCTTCTGGTCGGCGCCATCGCCGCCTATCACCGCCTGCGCCTGCCGGTCTGGGCCGCGCTGACCGCGACGGTGCTGGTGGGCTGTTATCTGCTGGGCGCCAATCCGGTCGCGACCATCGTCGCCGCGGCCCTGGTCGCGCTGATCGCGGTGCCGCTGCTGGTGCCGGCGATCCGCCTGCCGCTGATCACCAAGCCGCTGCTCGGCTTCTACACCAAGATCCTGCCGCCGCTGTCGGAAACCGAGCGCACCGCGCTCGAGGCCGGCACGGTCGGGTTCGAAGGCGAACTGTTCTCGGGCAAGCCCGACTGGCAGCAACTGCTGTCCCAGCCCAAGCCGGTACTGAGCGCCGAGGAGCAAGCCTTCCTCGACGGCCCGGTCGAAGAGCTGTGCAAGATGACCAACGATTGGCAGATCACCCACATCGATGCCGATCTGTCGCCGGAGCTGTGGGGCTACATCAAGAAGAACAAGTTCTTCGGCCTCAACATCCCGAAGGAATACGGCGGCCTGGGCTTCACCGCGCTCGCCAACCACAAGGTGATCCAGAAGCTCGCGTCGGTCTCCAGCGTGGTCAGCTCGACCGTCGGCGTGCCGAATTCGCTCGGCCCGGCCGAGCTGTTGATGCATTACGGCACCCAGGAACAGAAGGATCACTACCTGCCGCGCCTCGCCGACGGCCGTGAAGTGCCCTGCTTCGGCCTGACCGGCCCCTGGGCCGGTTCGGATGCGACCTCGATCCCGGACTTCGGCATCGTCACCATGGGCGACTGGAACGGCGCGCGCGTGGTCGGCGTCAAGCTGACCTTCGACAAGCGCTACATCACCCTGGCCCCGGTCGCGACCCTGATCGGCCTGGCCTTCCGCATGTACGACCCGGACGGCCTGATCGGCGACAAGCGCGATATCGGCATCACCCTGGCGCTGCTGCCGCGCGACACCGCCGGCGTCGAAGTCGGCCGTCGCCACTTCCCGCTCAACTGCACCTTCCAGAACGGCCCGATCCGCGGCAAGGAAGTGTTCATTCCGTTGAGCCAGCTGATCGGCGGCGAAGCCTACGCCGGCAAGGGTTGGCAGATGCTGGTCGAGTGCCTGTCGATCGGCCGTTCGATCACCCTGCCCTCCTCGGGCAGCGGCGGCGCCAAGATGGGCGCCATCGTCACCGGCGCCTATGCCCGCATCCGCAAGCAGTTCGGCCTGTCGGTCGGCCGTTTCGAAGGCGTCGAGGAAGCGCTGGCGCGCATCGCCGGCCATGCCTTCGCGGTCAGCGCGTTGTCGCAGGCCACCGCCGCCGCAGTCGCGCGCGGCGAAAACCCGGCCGTGCCCTCGACCATCGCCAAGTACCACTGCACCGAGATGGCCCGCGAAGTCGCCAAGGACGTCATGGACATCCACGGCGGCAAGGGCATCATCCTGGGGCCGAAGAACTACGCCGGCCGCAACTGGCAGGCACTGCCGATCATGATCACGGTGGAAGGCGCGAACATCATGACGCGCTCGCTGATGATCTTCGGCCAGGGCGCGATCCTGTGCCACCCGTGGGTGCTCAAGGAAATGAAGGCGGCGATGCTGCCCGACGAAACCGAGCGCCTGCGCGAGTTCGACAAGAACCTGTTCGGCCACATCGGCTTCGCCATCTCCAACGCCGTGCGCAGTTGGTGGTACGGCCTGACCGCCGCGCGCATCGGCGCCGCCCCGGGCGATGCCTACACCCGCCGCTACTACCGCAAGCTCAACCGTTATTCGGCGACCCTGGCGGTGATGGCCGACACCTCGATGCTGTTGCTCGGCGGCAAGCTCAAGTTCAAGGAATCGCTGTCGGGCCGCCTCGGCGACGTGCTGAGCCAGCTCTACATCGCCAGCAGCATGCTCAAGCGTTACGAAGACCAGGGCCGTCCGGCCGGCGACCAGCCGCTGCTGGCCTGGGCCTTCCACGACGCCGTGCACAAGATCGAACTGGCGCTGTCGGGCGCGTTGCGCAACTTCCCGATCCGTCCGGTCGGCTGGCTGCTGTGGGCGCTGATCTTCCCCTGGGGCCGCCGCGCCCAGGCGCCGAGCGACCGCCTCGGCCACCGCGCCGCGTCCTTGCTGATGTCGCCGAACGACGCGCGCGACCGCCTCGCCGAGGGTCTGTTCATCACCCCCTGCGAGAACAACCCGGCCGGCCGCATCAACAGCTACCTGCAGAAGGTCATCTTGGCCGAACCGGTCGAGCGCAAGTTCCTCAAGGCGCTCAAGAACAGCGACATCGAAGCGCTGGACTTCCCGAGCCAGCTCGACGAGGGCGTGCGCGAAGGCTGGATCACCGCGGAAGAACGCAAGCAACTGGAAGAGCTGCGCGAGATGACCATCGATGCGATCAGCGTCGACGACTTCGACGCCGCCGAGCTGCGTTCGGCCGGCTACAAGGCGCAGCACGCAGCCGACCACGGCGACGCCCGCGCCGCGGCCTGACCCGGGAATCGCGCATGCGACGCGACGCTTGAACGAAACGGCGGGCCTTCGGGTCCGCCGTTTTTAGTTTGAAGCCGAGCCGGCCTGCGGGCTGACCGCCTATCCGCACCGGGTTTCCCGGCCCGCATCGGCACTACTTTCTACCGTCATCCCCGCGCAGGCGGGGATCCAGAGACTTCAGAGTTATGTCGCGATAAAGCCCTGGGTCCCCGCCTGCGCGGGGACGACGATCTGAAAATATCACCGCACTCAAACCTTCAACGACAACTCGGTTTCCAGCACCCACACCGCACCACGTCTTCTCCTGCCGTCATCCCCGCGAAGGCGGGGATCCAGGGCTCCATCGCGACATGGCTCTGAAGTCTCTGCCGCCCGGCCAGGGCGCACAGCACCCTGGCGTTCATGGATGCGCGAGCCAGCGGCTCGCAAACGCATCCATTCGCCCCTTCTGCGCGGGGACGAGGGCAAGAAATAACGCGCGCCCCCTCCACCACCCATCCGGCCACCGCCCATGAGCACCGACGTCCTGTCCCTGTACAACAAGATGAGCCGCTGGCCGGCCGGCCACTGGCTGTTCTCGCGCGCCATCTGCTGGAACGCGCCCTACTTCGCCAGCATCTCGCCGCGCTTCGAGTCGCTCGAACCCGGCCGCTGCAGCGCGACCATGCGCCACCGCCGCAAGATCACCAACCACCTCGGCACCGTGCACGCCATCGCCATGTGTAACCTGGCCGAACTCACCGGCGGTGTCATGACCGACGTCAGTATCCCGCGCTCGATGCGCTGGATCCCGGTCGGCATGAGCGTGGAATACCTCAAGAAGGCGGTCGGCAGCGTCCGCGCCGTCGCCACCCCGGCCGCCCCCATCGTCGAATCCGACAGCGCCTACGACCTGCCGGTCGAGGTCGTCGTCACCGACCCCGCCGGCGACACGGTGTTCCGCGCCCGCATCGCGATGCGCGTCTCGCCCAAGCCCAAGCGCGGCTGATTCGCGCCCCCGGCACAGCGCGCGGCCGGGGCCCGGCGTAGCATCCAACCGAAGCAATCCGCACCGGGAGCCCCCTCATGAGCGCAAGCGCCTGGATCTGGCTAGGCGGCCTGCACAGCCTGGCTTTCGCCGTCTTCCACATGGCGTTCTGGAAACTGTTCGGCTGGCGCCGCAGCCTGCAGACCGCCACCGTCGCCGACCGCGCCATCCTGCAGATTCTCAATCTGCGCCTGATTTACATACTGCTCGGCATTGCTGTGTTGTGCTTCGTCTATACCGACGAACTGCACAGCACCGCACTCGGCCGCGCGGTGCTGGCAGGCATGTCGCTGTTCTGGGTCGGGCGAACCATCGAGCAGTTCGTATTTCTGCGGATCAACCGGCCGATGATTCATGTGTTGACTGCGCTGTTCGTGCTCGGCGCTGCGATCTTCGCGATACCTTTGTTGCTAGTGGCATGATTGCACCCTGAGGGTGACTATCGATTCCGTAGTTTCAACACATTCAATATCGTCGCGCATACGACAGTTGATACTGTGTTCTGGCGATAGCAATCTTCGCCAAGGAGCGTAGAAACTCCTCCCACAACGCCTCCGAAACACCGGTGGTTTTTCATGCCTGCGATTTTCGGCACACCCTACGCATGTGCCTCGCATCGGGAAGGCAGCTAATACAACGGCAAGGCATCGAGCGTCGTGGACGCTATGCCTGGCTGCTGTTCTTGCCCTCCACATATTCAATCGCCCCTTCCCAATGCGCGGATTCCAGCACATTGACGTCCCGCATGGCCATGCGCAACAAGTCCCTTTGCTTGCTCAAAAATGAATTCAACGCGTCGCTCGGCGCATCAATATGAACCAAAGTATCCAGATTTCCCTCCAGCCACTGGAGGTACTCTCTAAACACCTTGTCTTCCTGCGCAACCATTTCCCTCGAAGCTGCCCAGATGTCTTGCGCCAGCTCGAGATAATTAAAATCGAGCATGCACTTGTCTATTTTTCTTAGCACATCATCAAGCACGGCATCTCGCTCGCTCATTACTTTCTTCTACCACATGGATTGACTGTTACGAGGCAGGAAAATGGGGTCGGAGCTTCTTTTCAACTGCTGCAGTTGCAGCTCGGCCGCCTTACAGAGGTTTCGGCGAAGTTGAAGTCGCAAAGACCGCTCATGCCGTCACGACGGCCGGACCGAGCCGCGTCGACGACTCACCGCCACCTCGTTCAACCCACGTATCTTGGATTGGCGAACGCAAGACCGGAGCAAGTAATGACGCCCTCGGACACGGATGCGTCTTCAAGCGTCTGAAGAATATATTTCTTGCTTTCGAACGACGATTCGTTGTCCTGGTACAGGTAGCCGACGAACTCCGCGGGCAATTGCTCCAGAATCAATCGGGCCAGAAGCCCTGGCTCGCGCTCGGCCATTATTGGAAAAGCAGGATAACCGGCGGATTTGAGTTCCAGATAAATCCCGCTGGGCTCATAGCCCGAGCCGTCGTCTTCGCTCTCTCTATCCAGGAAGTCGCTGAAGTACGCGCCAAAGCAGCCGTCCGCCGTGTCCACGTCGACGCGGATGCTGTAGGGCAGCGAATCCACTCCCGGATTTCGCCCGAACGAAACCGAGCCGACTCTAATCAGCGCGGGCTCGATTTCCACGGAGTCAATGATGCAAGTTTTCATTCAACGAAATCCCTGGGGAAGTGCGGTGATGGCTCCATTGGGACTGAACGAGATCGAGCCCGAAGCGGGAAAACGGGGTCAGAGCTACTTTTCAACTGCTGGCTCTATCGCAAAGGGGCTCTAACCCCCGTTTTGGTTCGTTCAGCGACGGCGCAGCCTGAACGACAGATACCAGAAAGCAGGCGGCAACACGGCTATAGCAAAAAGAAACAGCACGAATAACGAGTCCGGTAGCATTTGCGACAGCATCCAGATCGCGAGCAACGAACCCGCCATCGAAACAAGGGATCTGCCGAATATTGATGCGGCCGATCCAAGGTCTTTTCCGAAAAGCTTCCATGCGGATAACGCCAGCGTGACCAGCAGTTGGATGCTGTAGAAGCCCACCAAATACATCGCGATACCTGCCGAGTACATGTATTCGTCTCCGGCTGAAGCCTCGTCGGCGAACGAATTGCAGGCGCATGCCACTAAACCTAGCCCGGTAGCCATGGTTCTATAGCAGCGGGAGGAAGTAGCGATATCAGCGGCCATTGCCACGCTCGGCGTCATTGAGGTAATTCCAGGAAAAGGGGCTCTGACCCCGTTTTGCTCTGCACCCTCACCACGCTGCCCCGGAAGAAGGTGCGGCTGACCGCATTGCCGCCGGCGTCGTAGCCGAGCAAGTATAGACCTATGCAAATCGACAAAATGCTGGTCGCGGGCGCACTCGACTCCAGCGCCCTATCGAAAAAGCATTCCACCCCGCTCTTAGCAAAGATGCTGATCCCCCCAGCTATAGGAAATCGTCACCCCACTCTATAGAAAAGCACGCTGACCTGACGTTCCACCAAAACCGGGTCAGAGCCCCTTTTCGTTGTCGGAAAGGCACTCTGACCCAGTTTTCGATTCCTTCCGTTTTGCCTTCTCGGCAGTTTTTCGTTGAACAGTTTTCGTTCGAGCCTGCCGCTCGAATAAGGATCGCGCGATTCGACCGGGCGGAACCGCGCGACCCATCGCCGCTCACGTCGCGCAATCCACCGCCTCGACCGGCTCCGGCCGGGCACCCACCGACATCAGCACCAGGCCCAGCACCACCGACACCCCCACGATCGCCGAGGCGACATAGCCCAGGCCGCCGACGCCGATCGCATCGATCACCCGTCCACCGACGATGGCACCGACGCCCATGCCGAGGTTGGCACCGGAAATGTTCAGCGATGCCGCGAACGCCGGCGCCTCGGGCGCGGACTTCATCACCCGCACATGGCTGACCGGGAACAAGGCCGCCTGGGTGACGCCCCACAACGCCAGCGTGGCGGCGAACAGCGGCAGCGAGTGGATCGACGGCACCACCAGCACCAGGCCGAGCGCCATCGGCACGCTGAAGATCATCGAGGCGGCCAGCGGATTGCGGTCGACGATGCGGCCGCCGAGGGTGTTGCCGATCAGGCCGACCGCACCGAACGCCATCAGCGCCCAGCCGACCACCGAACCGTCGAAGCCGGCCAGGCGCTCGAACATGTCGGCCAGGTAGGTGTAGGCGGTGAACATGCCGGTGAACAGCAGCACCGACAGCAGCACGTGCCCGCTCACCCGCGGATCGCGCAACACCCGGAACTGCTGGCTCAGCTTCACCTGCGGCTTGTCCATGCGGCTGTCCGGCAGGAACACGAACAACAAGGTCGCCTTCAGCAACGAGGCGATCGACAGGGCGACGAAGGCCGCGCGCCAGCCGAAGGCATCGGCGATCAGGGTGCCGGTCGGCACGCCGATCACGGTGGCGCAGATCACGCCGAAGGAAATCACCGAGATCGCGCGGCCGGCGCGTTCCTGGCCGGCCAGGTCGACCGCGGTCTCGCTGGCCAGGGCCCAGAACACCGGCACGCCGAGCGCCGGGATCAGCCGCGCGAACGCCATCACGCCGAGGTTGGGCGCCATCGCCGCGACCGCGTTCGAGGCCGCGAACAACAGCAGCACCACGATGAACAAGCGTTTGCGTTCGAAGCGGGAGAAATACGCGGTCAGGAACGGACCGCTGGCGGCGACCGCGAAGGCGAACACGGTCACCAGCAAGCCGGCCTGCGACACGCTGACGCCGAGATCGCGCGCCAGCGACGGCAGCAGGCCGACCAGGATGAATTCGGTCGTCAGCACGGTGAAACCGGCCGCCGACAGCAATAGAAGGGGCAGTAGCACGACAAGCTCCGGGGACGAAGACGCAACGGCCCGATCGCTCGGGCCGGCGCGGAAGGACGAGGGGGAAGATCGCAGCGCGCCGTGTGCGGCGCATGGGGCCAATCTAGAAAATCGCGACGCGCGGATAAACCGCATCGCCATGCTTTCATCGTTCCGGACAGCGAACGATCGCCGCAAGCCGCGCCGTCGCATGCATTCGCGGGTTAACGACGATTCGGGACTGTCAATCCCGGATCGCGCTCTAGTCGGTAGCGACGCGATACGGCAGGCTATCGGGCCTGAGTCGCTGACGAGGCAGCATCGCCGTCACACCGCGCCATCGAACCCTCACGCGACCTCGAACAGCGCCGGCCTAGGCTCGATGTCCTATTCGGCGACGAGGTTACGGCGATGGCGAAGATCCTGGTGCTCTATTACTCGGCCTATGGCCACATCGAGACGATGGCGCAGGCCATCGCCGAGGGCGCGCGCGAAGCCGGTGCGCAGGTCGATATCAAGCGCGTACCCGAACTGGTGCCGGACGAGGTCGCGCGCAAGTCCCACTACAAGCTCGACCAGCAGGCGCCGATCGCGAAGATCGCCGAGTTGGCCGACTACGACGCGATCGTCATCGGCACCGGCACCCGTTTCGGCCGCATGTCGTCGCAGATGGCCAATTTTCTCGACCAGGCCGGCGGCCTGTGGGCCTCGGGCGTATTGCACGGCAAGGTCGGCGCCGCCTTCACTTCGACCGCGACCCAGCACGGCGGCCAGGAAACCACCTTGTTCTCGATCATCACCAACTTGTTGCACTTCGGCATGGTGATCGTCGGCCTCAACTACGGTTTCCCGGGGCAGACGCGCCTGGATGAAGTCACCGGCGGCGCGCCCTACGGCAGCACCACCATCGCCGGCAGCGACGGCGCGCGCAAGCCCAGCGACAACGAACTCGACGCGGCGCGCTACCAGGGCCGCGAAGTCGCCGAGGTAACCAGGAAACTGCACGGTTGAGCGAGCGACACCGGCCAGGCGACCGGCAGGGCGGTGTGACTGTCGCCTCACCGGTTCGTTGCCGACCGCGGACGGCTGCAGCCCATTCGGGCCAATTTCGGCGGATTTCGGCCGATTACGGCAAACCATGGCCCTGTCGGCCACGCGATTGCGTACGTAGAGTGTGACAGGTACTGCCGATGGCATTGCGCGCTTCTCCGGCGCCGCATCGGCAGCCGCTTCCCGGCATGCAGTCCCGCCGCGCACGGACCCGCACCTGTCGAAGGAACGCAACGATGTCGTCTCCCGCACGAGAATTGATCGAACGCCTGCCGCTGATCGGCGAGGGCGCCGCCGCCACTCAGGCACGGGAGCTATTGGCTATGGATGTCGACTGGGCCTCGATCCGGGGCCAGGCCTCGTCCGCCGCGGCCTGGCGCCCCAGCCAAGCCTTTCTGATCGTCGAAGGCTCGCTCGACCTCGCCGGCAATGCGGTCATCGGCACCGGCGAGCACGACCACGGCGCCTTGATCGTGCTCGGCGACCTGCGTTGCCGCAACCTGGTCGTGGCCCAGGATTTCCATCTGGTCGTCACCGGCGATCTGATCGCGAGCGAAGCCGTGGTCGCCGACCTCCGCGACAGCACCGCCCATGTCGCCGGCGCGGTGCAGGCGCCGGTGCTGCTGTCCGGCGATGCCGGCTGGTTGACCCTCGACCGCGCCGACGGCCTGCGCGTGGCGCGTACCAGCGCCTACGTCATCGTCGACGAGCAACCCCTGCCCTTGCCTCCGCACAGCCTCAGCGAACTCGTCGACGACGGCGTGCTCGATCGCGAGGAATGGGACGGCCTGGACGCGGACGAACGCGAAGGCCAGGACATCGACGAGTTCGTCGTGCTCGACGAAGACCGCGTGCTCAGGCGCCTCGCCGCGGGCGATTCGATCCTGCGCGGCTGAGGTCGCAAAACGGATTCGGCCTGCCCGCAGCCGGCAGGCCGTGTCGCGCCAGGCGGCGAGCGCGCTCAGTGCAGCCACACCGCGAGAAAGCCGAGCAAGGCCGGCAAGGCCTGGATGAAGAAGATGCGGCGATTGACCGTGGCCGCGCCGTACACGCCGGCGATCACCACACAGGCCAGGAAGAACAAGGCGACGTCCTGGCGCGTGCACAGCAGCGACCAGATCAGGCCGGCGGCGAGGAAACCGTTGTAGAGACCCTGGTTCGCCGCCAGCACTTTCGACTGCTCGGCCTTCTCCAGGCTCTGACGGAACACCTTGAGCCCGAGCGGCCGGGTCCACAGGAACATCTCCAGGACCATGAAGTACAGGTGCAGCAGCGCGACCAGAACGATCAGGGCGACGGCGATCCAGTGCATCGGCTGGCTCCTAGGCTAAGGCGAGTGTCGGAACCGCAGCATAAGGCCTCGGCCCGGCGCCGCGCAGCTGGGGGAGTCGGCGCCAAGGAGTGAGGAACGAGGAGTGAGGAACGAGTAAAGCCCCGGGCGGCCGGCTTTCGCTCATTTCTCACTCCTCCGCACTCACTTCTCCTACTCCTACTCCTTCCCCTTCGCCGCGTCTGCGCTCGCATGCCAGGCCTTCAACACCTCCGCCTCGCGTTGCGGCGCGATCCCGGCCTTGGGCTTGGCGCGGCGTTCGGCCGGCAGACCCTGCCAATAAGCGAGCGTGTCGCGCACGGTCTCGCGCAGCGGCCGATAGCTCAGGCCGGCCGCGCGCGCCTTCGCCACCGACGTGCGGCCGAAGCCGGCGTACTCGCCGCGCGCCGGAATCCAGGCCGGCATGTCCTGCCATGGCGCCACCTTCTGCGCTTCGAGAAAATCCGCCGGCACCCAGGTGACGGTCGACTTCGCCTTGGCCGCGCGCTGCGATTCGGCCAGCACCGCGCCCATGCTCAGGGCGCCGGGCGCGGCATCGGCGTTATAGATGCCGAAGTGGCCGTGCTCGATCGTCGCCAGCAGGAACGCCGCCAGATCGCGCACGTCGATGAACTGGGTCGGGTCCTGCGCGCTGCCGGGCGCGAGGATCTCGCCGCCGCGGTCGGCGCGCGCCGGCCAATAAGTGAAACGATCGGTGGTGTCGCCGGGACCGACGATCAGCCCCGGACGAACCACGGTGGTGCGCTTGGGCAGTTCGCGCTCGGCGGCTTGCTCGCACAGGGCCTTGAGGCCGCCGTAGGTTTCGCCGGTGACCTCGGTGACGTCGGGATCGGCCAGCACCGCGAGCGGCGAATTCTCGTCGCTGGGCGCATCGTTCTTGGCGTAGACCGAGATCGTCGACACCAGCACGTACTGCTTCACCCTCGGCGCCAGCAACTTGGCCGAGCGCGTCACGTCCGCCGGCAAATACGCGGAAGTGTCCAGCACCGCGTCCCACCGCCGCTCGCCTTCCAGCGCCTTCATGTCGGTCTTGCGATCGCCATGCAGTTGCTCGATGTCGCTGAACTGCTCGCCGGAGAACTTGCCGGGATTGGTCTTGCCGCGATTGAACAGGGTCAGGCTGTGGCCGTGCTTGCGCGCAGCCTCGACGAAATGCGGGCCGAGAAAACCGGTGCCGCCGAGCACGAGCAGTTTCAGCGGCGCCGGCTTGCGTAGGCTGCGTGCGAACGACGGCAAGGCAAGCAGCCCGGCACCGGCCGCGCCGGCCACCAGGAAATCACGACGACTGGTTTTCATGCTTCACCTCGTAGAGAGCGGATATCGGAAGGAAGATTCGAGGCGGCACCCGGCAGGCCGCGCTGGGCTCGCACGATGCTCCAGGCGCTCGCGGTCATGCCGGCGGCGGCGAGCACGCCGGCCGCGAATACGGCCTGGGTGCCGAACAGGGCCACGCCCTTGTGGATCCAGACGAAGGCCAGGTCGGTGCCGCGGAACACCGCGGTGTCGATCACCGCCTTGCCCTTGTAGCGCGAGGGCCGGTCGACCCGCGTGTACAAGGTCTCGCGGGCCGGCTTGGCCAGGGCGAACTCGCCGGCGCGCTGCAGCACCTGCACAATCGCGACCATCACCGGCAACGGCGAGGCCAGCAGCACGCCGAAGCCGAGCAATAAGGTCAGCCCCGGCATCAACAAGGCCGGGGCGACGCCGTGGCGATTCAACAGCCAGCGGGTCAGCAGCAACTGAGTGAGGATCGCAAGCAGATTGACCGCGCTGTCGATGCGGGCGAAATAGCGCGTCGCGGCCTCGGCGCTGGGATAGAACTCGCGCGCGATCGCCGCCTGCTGGTTGTAGAGCAAGGTCGCCGCGCCGACGCTGAAGAACAGGGTGATCGCCATCGCCCGCAACACCGGTCGCTGCCAGACCAGTTTGAGGCCGGCCCAGATCGAGCCGCCCATCGCGCCCTCGCCGCTGTCGAGGCCGTGCTCGCGTTCGCGCCGGATCGCCCACGGCCGCAGGCGCACGATGCACAGCACGCAGATCGACAGGAACGCCACCGAGACCAACAACAGATTGGCCACGCCCAAGGGCTGCACCAGCCACTGGGTCAGGATCGGCCCGAGCACCGCGCCGGCGGTGCCGCCCGCGCCGATATAGCCGTACAAACGACGCGCCTGGGCATCGTCGAACACGTCGGCCATGTAACTCCAGAACACGGTCACCGCGAACAGGTTGAACACCGCGGTCCAGACGAAGAACACCATGCCCCGCCCGGGCACGCCGGCATTGAACGCCCAGTGGAAGGCCAGCAGGCAGGCGATGAACAGCACGTAGACCACCGGCAGAAACACCCGCCGCGGGAATCGCGCGACCAGGGCGCCGTAGACCGGCTGCAAGGCCAGCATGGTCACGAAGGTGCAGGTGAACAACACCTGCAGCACGAAGTCCTTGAGCTGCAGACCGTGCGCCTGGGCCCAGGCGATCATCGCCTGCGGAAACACCGTGGCCGCATCGGCCGAAGCGCCCATCGCATCGCGCACCGGCCGCAACACGTAATAGCCGCAGAGCAGGCTGAAGAAGTACAGCAGCGACCACCACAGCGGCGCATTCGAAGACAGGCGCCGGCTCGGATGCGCATTGGCAGACGCAGCGCTCATGTCCGTGCCCTGATCGCATCGGCACGAGCACAGCGCGTGGCGAACGACGCGGATACGCGTCCACCCCCGTCGTGCCCGCTCGGCTTGCGCATCGTCGCTGCTCCCGTTCCCCCGCTCAAACTAGCCGCGGGACCCGCGCGCGGCCCCTGCGGATGGTCATACCGACCTTCGGCATGGTGGGGACGCTCCGAGCCTCGGCGTACGCAAGCCGTGATCGGGGACGCAGTCCGGTTCCCAAACGGATCGAGCGAACGCCCCTGGGCCTGAACGAGCTCGGCGAAGCCGGCCGTCGTTTCCGTGCCGATGTGCGTGATTTGTAGGAAAAGCCTGAATCGGCCGTCCGAAAAACACGGTTTCGGCGCCGGTTCGATTGTCCAGGGGGCACCGCGGCAGTAGCCTGCGGATTCCCCATCGCATCAACGGAGGATGCCCATGCGCGCGACCGCAGCGACCGCCGCTCGAGCCGGCCTGCTTCCGGCCCTGTTCTGCACACTGATGTTCTGCGCACTGACCGCATCCTGCACCACCACGCCCCAGCCCCAGGCATCGGCCAAGGAGAATGCCGCCATGACCACGCAATCGCCGACCCTCGCCGACAGCGCTCGGCTCGATGCCGAACAAATCGGCAAGCGCGTGCTGAAACTGATCGACAGCATTCACGGTGCCCAGGACCTCTCTCCCGAGAACATCGAAAAGCAGACCGGCATCAAGGTCGAGATCCATTCCGAGGACCGCACCGAATACGGCTTCGGCGGCGCGCTGACGAACGAGTGGTCGTACAGCCTGACCTCGGTGTCGTACAGGCAGGGGGAAAAACCCACGCGGCTGGATTTCCGCTTCCTGAGCCAGGCCCAAGGCGCCGTCGACATCGCACCGATTTGCAGCATGGACTTCAAGGACTACAGCCAGGCATTGACCTCGGCGGGCTTCCAGGCCCAGAGCTTGCCGAGCAGCGACGGCAGCGACCCCGGCTTCGGCTACCGCGGGGTCGAGCCCTGGAGCTTCGTTCGCGGAAAGGTCGAAGTGGCGATCTACACCCACGGCAATAAGGACCCTGAGCAAGGTCGAGCCTGCATTTCCAGTCTCGCCGTCAGCACCCAGGCCTGAAGGAGCCCGCCATGGCCACGCCCGCCGAAAAACTGGAAGCGATGCTCACGGATTTCGAGAGTGCCAACGCAGCCGGTGGCAAGAACCTGCGCGACCTGCTCAAGACCACGCCCGAGTTGCAAGCGCGCATCGTCAAGTCGATCGAACTCGGCAACCTCGACACGATCAAACCGCTCGACCCTGCCCTGCGCTCCAGAGGCGTCATGGGCGGTTTCAATCCGGTCGACAAATCCATCGCGCTGCCGATGGACATGCTCAACAGCGCCGACACCAATCCCCGCAACGCCAATACGCTGCGGCTGGTGTTCGGCCACGAGATCGAACACTCCGTCAACAAGCAGGCCATCGCCGACGGCAACAAAGCATTCGAGGACAAGGTCAGGAAGATCGCCGAAGGTCCGGCGCCGCACGATTACACGACTCTCGTCAAAGACCGCGATACCGAGAGCCGCAAGCGCGAGGCGAACGACCAGATCGCCGGGTTCAACGTGCTGGCCGCGCACGTGCGCAGGGAAAACCCGAAAGCCAGCAAGGAACAGCTTTACGACAAGTTGTTTCACTCCTCCAACCAGATGGAGCAGTACTTCGATGTCAGCGGCACGCCGGGAAAGGAAAAGTACACACCGAAAGCCGGGCTGACGATCGACAAGAACGGCAAGATCGCCGCGACGAAGGCGAATGTCGATGCCATCGGCGAGCATTTCTACGAGGCCAACGGCTACCCGAAGGTCTACGGCCCGCGGTCTCTGGCCCTCATCAACAAGATAGAGAGCGAGACCCTGGCCGCCGCCAGAGTCGGCAACCCCAGCCACCCCGCACCTGAGATCAAGGTCAACCTCAAGGAACTGGGCCTTACCGGCCTCAGATTGCCGCCGAGCTTTACCGATACCAGTCCGAGCCTGGCCCGCCCGACCCCAGCCGTGCCTGCTCCGGCCGAGTCCCCGGCACCGGTCACCCCAACCGCGGCGAGCGCACCTGCAACGGCCTCGCGCGATTTCCGCGACCTCGGCCACCCGGACAACGGCTACTTCCAACTGCTGCGCGACAAGCTGCCGGCCAGCGTGCCGGACAATGCCGTGGCGCATGCGATGTTGCTGGCCAAGCAAGGCGGCCTGACCGACCCATCGAAAGTGAACTCGAACGAGATCGGCCTGGTGGGCGGCAAGATCTGGGTCGGCGGCCATACTCCCGGCTTTCATATCAGCTCCGATCCTGCGCAATCCCCGCCGATGGAGCAGGTTTCGCAGGGACTGAGCAAGCTCCAGGCACAAACCTCGCAGGCGCAGGAAGCGCAGAGCCTGCGCGGCCCGAACGATCCGCAACCGCAGGCCATCGCGCGCTGAGGCGCCTGTCGCTCGGTCCGGACCGGCGCCGTCCTCGGTCCGGTCCAGTCCAGTCCGGTCCGGTCCGGCCGGACGATTCGACGACACCGCTGCTCGACTGCCGCTGACGCCTATCGAAAGTCCGTAGTCCCAGCTTGAGACAACGGCTCAATCGGGCGCGCGTCGCTCCCGACCTGGCACGGCCGCGCGCAGCGTCAAGCGCGAAATCTCAGGCGGCACGCCGAAGCGGACCGGCAGGATGCTGGTGCCGATGCCGGTCGAGACGAACAGGGACTTGCCGTCTTCGATCAGATAGCCACCGGCATAGCGTTGGTCGGCCGGCAGCACCGGGGTGCCGATCCACGGCAGGCGTACCTGGCCGCCATGAGTGTGTCCGGCGACGGTCAACGACGCGCGTGGCGGGACCTCGGGAAACAGGTCGGGGTTGTGGGTCAAGGCCAGCACCGGCGCATCGTCGGCGACGCCGGCGAAGGCGCGGTCGATGTCGTGGGCGGCTTCCCATTTGTCGCCGATGCCGACCATCCACACCCGGCAGGCGCCGAGCTGCACCGCCTGCGCCTGGTCTTCAAGCACGATCACCCCGGCCGACTCCAGCGCGGCGCGCACCTGCACGCCGTCCTTCCACCAGTCGTGGTTGCCGAGCACGGCGTAGACCGGCTTGCGTCCGGTCAGGGGCCGCAGATGCGGCGCCATCCGCTCGGCCGAGATGTAGGTGCCGCCGAGCACGCTGAGGATCACGTAGTCGCCGGCCATCAACACCGCCTGCGCGTCGCTCGCGACCAGCCGCTCGACGATATGGTCTAGCCGGTCGAGGCCGTTGTGCGGCGAGCCGGTATGCAGGTCGGCGACCACGTCGATGCGCAGGCCATCGCAGTCGCGCGACCAGTGCGGCAGGCGGAATTCGTAATCGCGCTCGACCAGTTGCCGCGGTTCCCAGAAGAACCCCCAGGCGAAGCATCCGACACCGGACAGGACCACGCCGACGAACAAGCGCTGCAGCCACAACTGGCGCGGCCACGGCCGCCAACCGCGTTTCATGCTTTCGGGGTCTCTTGGGTGTCCGAGGCGCCGCCACGCTGCACCCAGCGCGCGACGTTCCAACCGATCAAGCCGGCGCCGGCGGCGACCGCGGCGCTGATCCCGGCCAGGCCGGCGACACCGACACCGACGCCGCGCAAGCCGACCATCGCCGTCGCCACGGCGACGTCGCCGAAGCGCCAGGCGGCGGTGTCGACCGCGTTCTTGCCCTTGTAGCGCAGGGTGCGCGCGGCGCTGCTGAACAGACTTTCGCGGGCCGGGCCGACCATGCCGTAGGCGAGCCCACGGCTGATCACCAACGCCATCGCCACTGCCGGCATCGGCAGCAGCATCGCCGCCATGCCCTGCGGCAGCATCGCCACCAGCGCGCCGTAGCCCGGGAACAAATGCGTCAGCGGCGCATGCGGGTCGGCGACCAGCGCAACCAACGCCAGGATCGACACCGTCACCACCGACCACACCCCGATCACCGTGGCCGCGCCGCGTCGCGCCAGCAACCAAGGCGTCAACAGCAACTGCGCCGCCAGCGCGATCATGTTGGTCATCAGGTCCAAGTCGGCGGCGAAACGGGTGCGCGCGACCGCATCGACGAAGGTCGCCTTCGAGTAGTCCACCACCAGGCCGTAGTTGACCGTGCCGATCCAGTCGCCGAGCAACAGCAGGATCGCCATCGAGCGCATGAAGGGATTGGCGAACACCTGCTTGAGGCCGTCGAGCATGCCGCCGCCGATCGCCGATTCGTGCGAGGCCTCGAAGCGGCGAGTGCCGTGGATGCGCGACCAGCGCCCGAGCAAAGCGACGAACACCAAGGCCAGGCCGAGCAGGCTGGCCGAGACCATCAGCAGCGGCGCCACGCCGATCACACCGACCAGCAACCGGGTCAGGACCGGACCGGCGAGCGAACCGAGCGTGCCGGCGACCGCGATCAACGGGAACAGACGCCGCGCCTGGCCCTCGCTCCAGATGTCGGTCATGAAACTCCAGAACACCGACACCACGAACAAATTGAACACGCTGATCCAGACGAAGAACACGGTGCCTAGCGCGCGCGGGCTGAGCACGCCATGGGCGCTAAACAAGGGCACGAAGGCGAGCAGGCAGGCGATGAAGAAGCCGTACACCAGCGGCACCACCACCCGACGCGGGTAGCGCGAGACCAGGGCCGAGAACACCGGCGTCAGCGCCAGCGTCGCGACGAAGGTCGCCGCGTAGAACCAGGGCAGTTGGGTCGAACCGACCGCGGCGCTGAGCTGGTCGCGGACCGGGCGGATCACGTAGTACGCGGTCAGCACGCAGAAGAAATACGCCAGCGAGAACGCGACCGCGCGCCATTCCCCGCTGTGGACGCGCCCGGTCTGCAGGCTGGCGCCTTGGACTGCCGACATTCCGTCGCTCCGTGTGGGACTGCCGGCATGGCCGACGGTTGGCGGGTCATCGGCGCGGCCGGGCCGGGCCCGGTATCCTCGCCGCTGGCGGTGCCGGACAGCGCCGGCCCCGTTCGTTGCCGGCACGGTAGCCGAAGGCGTCCCACACCGCCAGCACGGCGTCTGGCGGCTGCGACATCGCCATTGGGAGCATATGCTCTAGTTTTGGCGCTTACGTTCGCCGCACGGTAAAGCGACCGATGCAGAGCAGCCCGAGAATGCCCCAAGAGTTCGACTACATCATCGTCGGCGCCGGTTCGGCCGGTTGCGTGCTGGCCAACCGCCTCAGCGAAGATCCCGACGCCCGAGTGCTGTTGATCGAGGCCGGTCCGCGCGACCGTCATCCCTTCATCCACATGCCCGCCGGGCTGGCCAAGCTGGTCGGCAAGAAAGGGGTGAACTGGGATTACGACACCGCCCCGGAGGCGCAGCTCAACCGGCGCGTGCTGTGGTGGCCGCGCGGCAAGGTGCTCGGCGGTTCCAGCTCGATCAACGCCATGTGCTACATCCGCGGCGTGCCCGGCGACTACGACGACTGGGCCGCGTCCGGCGCCAGCGGTTGGGGCTGGAACGACGTACTGCCGTACTTCCGCCGTAGCGAGCGCAACAGCCGCGGCGACAGCGCCCTGCACGGCAGTCACGGCCCGCTGTACGTCTCCGACCTGCGTTACACCAATCCGCTGTCGGGCGTCTTCATCGAAGCCGGACAACAGGCCGGCTATACCGCCAACCCGGATTTCAACGGCCCGGAACAGCAAGGCTTCGGTCTTTACCAGGTGACCCAGAAGAACGGCGCGCGCTGTTCGAGCGCGGTCGCCTACCTGGACCCGGCGCGCGAACGCCACAACCTGCACATCGTCACCGGCGCCCTGGTCAACCGCATCACCATCGAACGCGGCCGCGCCACCGGCGTGACCTACAGCGTCGGCGGCCGCGCCTATCATCAGCACGCGACGCGCGAGGTGCTGCTGAGCGGCGGCGCGATCAATTCGCCGCAGTTGCTGATGCTGTCGGGCATCGGCCCGGCCGAGGAATTGCGCCGGCACGGCATCGAAGTGCTGCACGACGCGCCGCAGGTCGGACAGAACCTGCAGGACCATCTCGACATCTGCACCCTGCAGCACTCGACCCGACGCGTGACCTACGACCGCGTCAGCGATGTGCGCATCGCCTTCGACTATTACCTGCGCGGCCACAGCGGCCCGGGCAGCAGCAACATCGCCGAAGCCGGCGCCTTCGTGCGTTCGGCGCTGGCGCCGGACGAGCGCGCCGACATCCAGATGCATTTCGTCCCGGCCATGCTCGACGACCACGGCCGCCACCGACTGCCCGGCGACGGCTACACCGCCCACGCCTGCTTCCTGCGTCCGCGCAGCCGCGGCCGCATCGGCCTGGCCAGCGCCAGCGCCGGCGACAAGGCGCGCATCGAAGCCAACTACCTGAGCGATGCGGAAGGCTTCGACCTGAAGATGATGCTCGAGTGCGCCAAGCTCTCGCGCACCGTGTTCGCGCAGAAAGCCTTCGACCCGTATCGCGGCGCACCGATCTTCCCGGCCCGCGACGAACTCAGCGACGCCGAGCTGGTCGAGTTCGTCCGCGCCAAGGCCGAGAGTGTCTACCACCCGGTCGGCACCTGCCGCATGGGCGACGACGCCGCCTCGGTGGTCGACTCGCGGCTGCGCGTGCGCGGGGTCGAAGGGCTGCGCGTGGTCGACGCCTCGGTCATGCCGAGCCTGATCGGCGGCAACACCAACGCGCCGACGATGATGATCGCCGAGCGCGCCTCGGACCTGATCAGCGGGCGCATCTGAGGCAAGGTGGCGGGCGAATCGGGGCGTCGCGGCACCACCGCGGCGGCCTGCAGTCGGGCCACCGCAACCGCTCGTCGCCTGCGCCGACAAGTTCCTGAACCAGGCCGCGACAAGGCCGGTTCATGAGGCCATTAAAGCCTGAAAAATCAGAATCCTGAATGCGCTTGTTGTCCAATTCCCTGAGATCGGCGCTAGAATCGTTGTAACCCGGCTCACGCAGGCGCTGCGACCGATGAAACACGACAAGAATCCGGGCTCGCCCCGGCGGTCACTCAATCCCTGGCGCCTCGGCACGCTCGCTGCCCTGCTGACCTTGACCCTGGGTTCGACCGCACAAACTTCCCTGCGCTGGCAGAGTCCGCAGCCGCAGGCACCGGTCGCGCGCGCGCAAGGTTTCGACGGCACGCTCGCGCCGGGCCAGCACATCGTCCCGGCGCAGAATGCCGCCGGCCGCGTGTTACCGCTCGCCAGCGATTTCGACGTCCGCCAATTCGAGGCGATGGCGCAGCAGCTCGTCGCCGACCAACGCATTCCCGGCATGGCCATGGCGGTCGTGCACAACGGCCAGGTCCTCAGCGCGCGCGGCTACGGCATCACCGACGTGCGCAACGCCGAGCCGATCGACGCCCACACCGTGTTCCGCCTGGCCTCGCTGTCGAAGAGCTTCGCCGGCACTCTGACCGGCCTGCTCGTCAACGACGGCACCCTGCGTTGGGACAGCAAGCTGGTCGACTACATGCCCAGCTTCCAGTTGGTCGATCCGAACGCCGCGCGCCAGATCACCGTCGCCGACCTGCTCAGCCATCGCGTCGGCCTGACCCACAACACCTACGACCGCGATCTGGAAAACTACGCCGACTACCGCGTGCTGACCCAGAAGCTGGCCTATGCGCCGATGACCTGCCAGCCGGGCACCTGCTACGGCTACCAGAACATCGCCTTCAGCCTGATCGGCGACGTCGTGTTCGCCGCGACCGGCGACTTCTACAGCCAGGAAGTGCAGCGCCGCCTGTTCAAGCCGCTCGGCATGAACGACGCCAGCCTCGGCCTGGAAGGCATCACCGCCAGCGCGCGCTGGGCCAAGCCGCACGTGCGCGCTCGCGGCGGCTGGGCCTCGCTGACGCCGAAGCCGACCTATTACCAACTGCCCCCGGCCGCCGGCGTCAACGCCAGCGCCAGCGACATGGCGCAGTGGCTGATCGCGCAGACCGGCCACCGTCCCGATGTGCTGCCGCTGCCCTTGCTGGCGACGCTGCACCAGCCCTTGGTAGACACCCCGACCGAGATCCGCGGTTCGAGCTGGCGACGTCAGCGCCTGAGCTCGGCCGGCTACGCCCTGGGCTGGCGCGTCTACGACTACGCCGGCCACCGCATGGTGTTCCATGCCGGCGCGGTGCAGGGTTATCGCGGCGTGGTCGCCCTGCTGCCCGAACGCGACCTCGGCATCGCCCTGTTGTGGAACAGCGAAAGCGGTTTGCCGACCGGCTTGCTGCCGACGATCCTCGACCGCGCCATCGGCCTGCCGCCGGAGCGCTGGATCGATGTCGGCTTCGACGACCCGGGTCTGTACGCCGCCGAGTCCAACCCGACCCAGCAGCGCGATCCCAACGGCAGCAACGCGCAGAAATCGACCGCCGCGCCGCGCTGAGGCGCGAGCGCACCACCGGCGTGGCCGGTGGCCGGATACGAAACGGGCCGCGGCAATGCCGCGGCCCGTTTCGTTTCGAGCTGGGTGCGTGTCGATGGCGCGACCGAGTTTCAAACCCGCTGGCGCGGCCGCGATGCGCCCCGAACGTGGGCCGCCCGCCGATCACAGGCTCGCCGTCAGCGCGGCTGTTCTTCGAGCACCCGCTTGAGCTTGGCCAGGCCCTTGTCGTAGTCCTTGCCGACCATCTTGTCGAGCACCAGGCCGAACCAGCGCGAGACCAGATTGTTGCCGTGCGCGCTGTCGAGCGACCAGGTCACGCGGGTACCGTCGCCCTCAGCCTTGAGGTCGAAGGTGCCGACCGCCTGGGTGCCGTCGAAGTCGAGCGCGTTGACGACCTTCTGCTGCGGCACCGACTCGGCGATGCGCTGGCTGCCCTTGCCGACCTTCTTGCCCTCCCAGGCAAGCGACGCGCCGACGCCGGCTTCGGGACCGCTGTAGACGTATTTCGCGGTCGGCTCCAGCTCGTACCACGGCGACCACTCGTTGAAGCGCTTGTAGGAATCGAGCATGGCGTGGACTTCGCCGGGCGGCCGGTCGATCGCGATCGATCGTTCGACGTGGGTCTTGTCCGGCAGCAGGAAGCCGCCGACCACGAACACCAGAGCAAGCAGTACGACGAGATACAGCAATCCCTTCAGCAAGGCTTTCATGGCGCTTCCCGGGCGTTGGACCAGGCCCGATCCTAACCGCTGCTGAGGCGATCGGAAGCGGTTGCGGCAAGCTCGCCGACGAGAGGCGGCGGCGCGACATGAGAGCGCAGATGCGCCGCCTGGCGGTCGTCACTGCGAGACGGCGGGCTCCACCTAACTTTGGCTGAGTCCGACGACAGGGGCTTTCCACGGCAGAACGGTGAAGTCTCTGGATCCCCGCCTTCGCGGGGATGACGGCTGGGAGAGTTACCGCACCACCTGCTGTCGTTCCCGCGCAGGCGGGCTCCGCTTTACTTCGGCGGAGTCGAATCCAGGGCTTCACCGAGGCATGGGTCTGAAGTCTCTGGATCCCCGCCTTCGCGGGGATGACGGCTGAAAGCACGCGGGCGGAATGAGTTGCGACGACGGACAGGGGCGATGGCCGACGGTGATCGCAGGGGCCTTCCGAGACCCGGTACGGGAGCCCGACCCCACGTCAGCACTCCACCCCAACGCCACTGCTCCCCTCTTTGAAGAAGAAGGGTTGGGGGAGATTTGCTCTTGGCGCCATGCCCCGCGTTCGGCGTTCGGACGTTTGCGACGGTGTCAGCCTGTGGCGCCGGAAGTCTTCGCTCACTCACCCGCCCCAGCGCCAGCACTCCCCTCTTTGGAAAAGAGGGGGTGGGGGAGATTTGCTCTTGGTGCCCATGGCCCGTTCGGCCTTCCGACGTTCGCGACGGTGTCAGCCTGTGGCGCCGGAAGTCTTCGCTCACTCACCCGCCCCAGCGCCAGCACTCCCCTCTTTGGAAAAGAGGGGGTGGGGGAGATTTGCTCTTGGTGCCCATGGCCCGTTCGGCCTTCCGACGTTCGCGACGGTGTCAGCCTGTGGCGCCGGAAGTCTTCGCTCACTCACCCGCCCCAGCGCCAGCACTCCCCTCTTTGGAAAAGAGGGGGTGGGGGAGATTTGCTCTTGGTGCCCATGGCCCGTTCGGCCTTCCGACGTTCGCGACGGTGTCAGCCTGTGGCGCCGGAAGTCTTCGCTCACTCACCCGCCCCAGCGCCAGCACTCCCCTCTTTGGAAAAGAGGGGGTGGGGGAGATTTGCTCTTGGTGCCCATGGCCCGTTCGGCCTTCCGACGTTCGCGACGGTGTCAGCCTGTGGCGCCGGAAGTCTTCGCTCACTCACCCGCCCCAGCGCCAGCACTCCCCTCTTTGGAAAAGAGGGGGTGGGGGAGATTTGCTCTTGGTGCCCCAGCGTGTGGCAGCCGGGTGTCCGCGAAAGCAAAAGCCGACCCGGCTGGAACTGTTCGCCCGCCCGGCCCTCGCGCGTAGCGCTCGGGCGTTCGCAAAGGCGCGAGCCAGTGGCTCGCAAGCGCCTTTGCTCACCCCAAAAAAAAACTCTCCCCCCGCCTGGGCTGCGGGGAGAGAGCTTGATTACGGCTTAATCGGGGTTTTTCTTATTTAGATCAGCGGAGCCGGGGTGGCCGGCAACGCAGCTGCAGCCTTGGACTTGCGGGCCTTCTTGGCAGCCTTCTTCGGGGCCTTCTTGGCGGCCTTCTTAGCAGTCTTCTTGGCGGCCTTCTTGGCAGTCTTCTTGGCAGCCTTCTTCGGAGCCTTCTTAGCCGCCTTCTTGGCGGTCTTCTTGGCGGCCTTCTTCACAGCCTTCTTGGCGGTCTTCTTGGTCGCCTTCTTGGCTGCCTTCTTAGCAGTCTTCTTGGTCGCCTTCTTCGCAGTCTTCTTGGCCGTCTTCTTGGTGGCCTTGCGTGCGGTCTTCTTGGCGGCCTTCTTCACGGTCTTCTTGGCTGCCTTCTTGGCGGTCTTCTTGGTGGCCTTCTTGGCAACCTTCTTCGCGCCAGCTTTCTTGACAGCCTTCTTCGTCGCCTTCTTGGCGGCGGACTTCTTAGCAGCTTTCTTAACGGCCATGTGATGGCTCCTCGTCAGTGGTGATCAGGGATTGATCAGTGGTGGTGCGGTAAGCCCAGTGGAAAGGGACTCTGTGAAGACAGAGCCGCGGGAGTCGGACCCGCGTGCAACCGCCGACGCGCACTGCGCGCCGGAACGGATCGGGGATCGCATCCGGCCGCAGGCGCGGCGGGACCGATGGCGCATCCGCCCGGAAGGCGGACGGAAGGGGCCGCAAAGGGGCGCGGCCAAACAAAAACCCGGCCCGCCGAACGCGAACCGGGTTGCTTGGAACAGGACGCCAACGATGTCATCTGGGTTTTGGATGTCATCGGCGAAGAGAGTGCGGTCAACATTTCTGCAGAGGAAGCGAATCCTGCGTCCACCGTTTTGACTGTCCGGGCGGAGGTCCGTTTTGTGCTGCATGTTGTCGCGCTGGGTTTTCTCACTCTCGTCTGCAGGAAACGTCTGCTGGGCGAAACCTAATCACGCTTTTTCATACTGTCAACAACCGAGCCTATTTTTTTTCCGGGCCGCCCGCCCCGACGGCGGCGGCATCGGCGGCGCACGCGTTCGCCGAGTGCGCGCGCGCGCATCCGACCGATTCGCGACGCGTTTCTTTCGACATCGCTGAAACCCAAGCGTGGCGCGGGTTTCGGCGATGCGATGTTTTTTCGCGCGGAGTTTTTTCGATAACGCGCATCGCCGCGCGAGGCTGTCGAAGGCGATCTGCGAAGGCGAATCCGGAAGAAAAAATTCCGGTCCGCGACGGCCGCGGATTTCGCGTCGCACAAGCCGAATTGCGCGAAACTGCGCGAACCGTTTTCGGCCTCCGGCGACGTTCGACGACCGCCTCGTCGGAGCGACGAGCATGCCGACGCGACGACTCGCTCGCTCGAACGACGGCGACGAACGACGTCGCCGAGCATGTGTGCCAGCACCTCGGCGGCGCCGACGAACGGCAACATCGGCGCGCGAGGCGACGACCGTTCGTCTGCCGAAGCCGCCGCGTTCGCACCTCCACGCGGTGCGAACGCGCCGAAGTGGAAAGCGTTTTCCGCCAGCCGCGACGACCGACCCGACGACCGCGTCCGGCGTTCGTCGACGGCATCGCCGGCCCGTCGCGACGATTCGCCGGCTCGCAAAAAACCGCTTGTTTTCGGCACTGCCGCGTTGCGCGCATCGATCGCTCACGACTCGGCCCGCTGCCTCGACGAGCACGCCAAGGGGCGCGCCGCGCCGGTCTCGACCGCGCCGCTGCGACTCGGTGCGAGCGGCAGCGAAGGCCGGCGACGCGAGGTTCGCGGCGAGCGAGCGGCGTGCTCTTCACGTCGAGTCCACGCGTCGCGCTCGGACGTCGTGTCGGCGTGAGGCGCCGTCGTCGGCCGGGTTCGCGACGACGCGAGCGGGTTCCGGCAAACCGGCGACGCACGCGACGGCATCGGCGGCGTCGCGATGTCGACCGCCGCCGGAACGCGTCGGCCGACCTCCGGTTCGGCGTCGGCTCGGCGCCGCCTCGTCGCTCCACATCGACCGCTCGTCGGCCGCGTTCGCCGGGCGCCGCGGCGAAGCCGGAGTCGAACGCGCGCGCCGCCGCGCCGCCCAAAACGAAAACGGGGAGCGGAGAGCCGGCTGCCGCGATCGCGGTCCGGTTCTGCGCTCCCCGCTGCCGCCGCCCTCAGGGCGACGGTGCCGGATCGGCTGGGATCAGTGGTCGTCTTCTTCGAGCAGCTCGGCGTAGTCGTCCGGAGCGAGCAGTTCGTTGAGCTGGTCCGGCTCGTCGATCTCGACGGTGAAGATCCAACCCTCGCCGTAGGCGTCTTCGTTGATCGTTTCCGGCTTGTCCGCCAGCGCGGCGTTGACCGCGGTCACGGTGCCGGAGACCGGCGAATAAACGTCGGAGGCGGCCTTGACCGACTCGACCACCGCCGAGGCGGTGCCGGCTTCGACGCGGTCGCCGATGTTCGGCAGTTCGACGTAGACCAGGTCGCCGAGCAGGCCTTGGGCATGGTCGGAGATACCGACCGTGACTTTGCCGTCGCCTTCGACGCGGGCCCACTCGTGGGATTTCATAAACTTCAGATCGCCGGGGATTTCACTCATGGCTGGCCTCGAACGTGACGGGAGCGGCTGGTAATGGCGGGTAGTTTAACGATGCGGGCGCGACATGCCACAGGGGCGGCGGCCGGGAGGGCGACGGGCGCATTCAACTCGCCCTCCCGCCGTGGTCGATCCGGTACGGCGCGCGAGCGCTGAGCAGCGCCTCGCGCAGCGCCTCGACGCGATCCTGGCCCCAGAACGGTTCGCCGTGCAGCACGTAGCCGGGCAGGCCCGGCAGGTCGGCGGCGATCGCCTGTGCGGTGTAATCCCGATAGCGCGCAGCGACCTCGGCGGTCTCGGCGGCGGCGATCGTCGCCTCCGCATCGTGACCGTGATCGCGCAACAGGCGCGCGACCGTGTCGCGATCGGCCAGGTCCTGGTCGTGCGCCCAGATCGCCCGGAACGCGGCGTCCATGTAGGCGGCCGGATCGGCGCCGGCCTCGACCAGGGCGATCGCGCAACGATCGGCCAGGCCGGGATCCACCGGGAAGAACTTCGGCGCCAGGTTCAAGGGCAGCGCGCGCTGCTCGCGTGCGCGCTGCAACTCGTACAGACGGTAACGCTGCCGGGCCGGCGCGCGCTGGCCGAGCGGCAGGCCGCCGTTGGCGGCGAACAGCTCGAAGATGCGCACCGGCTTGTAGACCAGGCGCGCACCGCTCGCCCGCGCCGCCTCGAGCACGGCGGCGTGCCCGAGGTAGGCATAGGGCGAGATCAGGCTGAAGTAGTAGTCGACGAAGACCATGGCCGCAGCGCGGGTCAGACCAGCACGCCGTCCTGGGCCTGGCCGTCGCGCACGAACGGGAACTTCACCACCCGCACCGGCACTTCCTTGCCGCGGATGTCGACGCGGACGTTGCCGGCGCTGCCGAGCGGAATCTCGCCGGCCGGCACGCGCGCGAACGCGATCGACTTGTTCAGCGTCGGCGAGAAGGTGCCCGAGAGGATCTCGCCCTCGCCATGCGCGGTCAGTACTTTCTGGCCGTGGCGCAGCACGCCCTTCTCGTCCATGACCAGGCCGATCATCTGGCGCGCGGCGCCGCTGGCCTTGAGCTGTTCGAGCGGCTGGCGGCCGATGAAGTCGCGGCCTTCGTCGAGGGCGATGGTCCAGGCCAGCGCGGCTTCGTACGGCGACACGCTGTCGTCCATGTCCTGGCCGTAGAGGTTCATGCCGGCTTCCAGGCGCAGGGTGTCGCGCGCGCCGAGGCCGGCCGGCTTCACGCCAGCGGCGAGCAGCGCATCCCACAGCGCGACCGCCCGGTCTTCCGGCACGACCACTTCGAAACCGTCTTCGCCGGTGTAGCCGGTGCGGGCGACGAACAGTTCGATGCCGTCGGCGGTCTGGGCCTGCCCGGCGACGAACTTGCCGAGCTTGCCGACGCGGGCGCGGTCTTCCTCGCGCAGCAGGCCGATGAGCTTGTCGCGCGCGCTCGGGCCCTGCACCGCGATCATCGCCAGTTCCGGACGCTCCTTGACCTCGACGCCGAAGGCCTTGGCCTGCTCGCCGATCCAGGCCAGGTCTTTTTCGCGGGTGGCGGCGTTGACTACCAGGCGGAAGAATTCTTCCTCGAGGAAATACACGATCAGATCGTCGATGACGCCGCCCTGCGGATTGAGCATGCAGGTGTACAGCGCCTTGCCCGACTTCTGCAGCTTGTCGATCGAGTTGGCGACCAGGTGGCGCAGGAACTCGCGCACGCGCGCGCCGCGCAGGTCGACCACGGTCATGTGGCTGACGTCGAACATGCCGGCGTCGCGACGCACCTGGTGATGCTCTTCGATCTGCGAGCCGTAGCTGATCGGCATGTCCCAGCCGCCGAAATCCACCATCTTGGCGCCGAGTGCGCGATGGGCGTCGTTGAGGATGGTCTTCTGGCTCATGGGGCGCTGCCTGCTCTGCTGGGGAGGTTGAGCCGGCGATTATCCCAGAAGCGCGCGCCGCCCGTGGCAACGTATTTTCGGTACGCAAGCGCATGGAAGCGCGCCGCGTGCTCTAGGAGTGGGCAGGAACGGCGCGAGCCGCGACCGCGAAACTGTGCCGACGACGCGCGAGGTCCAAAACGAGGGCTTGCACTCGCGACTCGCATCGCTCCTGCCAGGCAGCGAAGGGTTCGCGGCGACCTGATGCCGGAGCCGGGAACTGAGGCCCTGCGACGGTCTTCGCGGTCGCACGGTGGCTGCTGTTGCGCAGCCGGCGCTATTCCCCTTCGGCGCCTTCGTTGTAACAGCTCACTTCGGTTGGCCGGACTTCGACGAAGCGACCTTTATTGCGGTCCAGGCGCACCGCCCAACGCGAGGCCTCGAACATCTCGCGCGCTTCGGCGTTTTCGACCGCGGTATCGATGACGGCGATCACACCCGGATCGCCGACGCCATCGATGACACAGGTCGAAATCGACACGCGTTCGCCGCGCAGCAGCTTGGGGTACGGCACCACGTCGGTGATCTTCCAGCGCGCCTCGTTGCCGATACGGCCGACCAGCTCGGCGGCGTAGAACTTCAGCGAGCGGTCCTCGGCGTCGTCGATGGTGCCGATGCTGCGCGCGCAGATCTGCTCGGCGCTGCGGCCGGAGCCGACGCAGCCGCCGGTGTTGGATTTGAAGCCGTCCGGGAACGGCGGCACCACGCGCCCGATCCAGGTCTCGCTGCCGTTCGGTTCGCCGGCCGGGCAGGGAACGACCGTGCACAGCAACGCGACCATCGCCGATGTGCGCAGGGCCGTCATCGCCTCAGGTCACCGCTTCGACCCGCAGGGTCATGCCGTCGGTGCCGATCACCCGCACCGCGGCGCCGGCCGGCAGCTCCGGGCCGGTCACGTCCCAGTACGCGTCGGCGATCTGCACCCGCCCGCTGCCCTGGACGATGCCGCGCTCCAGGGTCACCACGCGACCGACCAGTTGTTCGGCGCGGCGGTTGAGCAAGGGCCGGTCGCTCTGGCGCTCGCGGCCGCGGAACCAGGTGCGGTAGACCTGGATCGAGACAAAGCTGAGCAACACGAATGCGGCCACCTGGGCCAGCACGGTCAACCCGGGGAACACCAACACCAGCCCGAACACGACCGCCGCGGCGAGGCCGAGCCAGAGCATGAAGGCGCCGGGCGCCATGGCTTCGGCCGCGAACAGCAGCAACGCGATCGCGGCCCAGGTCACCGTCTGCCAGTTCCACGACATGGCTCAGCCTCCGCTGCGCGGCGGCAACGGCGGCGTCGCCGGTGCGCGGCTGGGCTGGCGCTCCAGCGCTTCCTTGGCCAACTCGCCGATGCCGGCCAGCGAGCCGATGATGCCGGCCGATTCCATCGGCATCATCACGAACTTCTGGTTCGGCGCTTCGGCCAGCGACTTGAAGGCCTCGATGTATTTCTGCGCGATGAAGTAGTTGATCGCCTGCACGTTGCCCTGGGCGATCGCGTTGGACACCACCTCGGTCGCCTTGGCTTCGGCCTGGGCCAGGCGCTCGCGCGCTTCGGCCTGGCGGAACGCGGCTTCCTTCTCGCCTTCGGCTTCGAGGATCACCGACTGCTTCTCGCCTTCGGCCTTGAGGATCGCCGCCTGGCGGAAGCCCTCGGCTTCGAGGATGTTGGCGCGCTTCTCGCGCTCGGCCTTCATCTGCCGCGCCATCGAGTCGACCAGGTCGCGCGGCGGCTGGATGTCCTTGAGCTCGATGCGGTTGACCTTCAAGCCCCAGGGATGGGTCGCCGCGTCGACCGCGTTGAGCACCTTGGTGTTGATCTCGTCGCGCTTGGACAGCGACTCGTCCAGGTCCATCGAACCGATCGCGGTGCGGATGTTGGTCATGACCAGGTTCAGGATCGCGATCTCGAGCGTCGCGACCTCGTAGGCGGCCTTGGCCGCATCCTGGACCTGGAAGAACACGATGCCGTCGACCTTGACCACCGCGTTGTCCTTGGTGATCACGTCCTGGCTCGGCACTTCGAGGACCTGCTCCATCATGTTGATCTTGCGGCCGACCCCGTAGATCACCGGGATCAGGAAATGCAGGCCCGGGTCCATGGTGTGGGTGTAGCGGCCGAAGCGCTCGACCGTCCATTGATAGCCCTGCGGCACCATGCGCACGGTCTTGAACAACAGCACCACGCCGGCGAACACCAGCACTGCAGCGAGCAACGTCGGTCCCATGTCTCCCCTCCTCCCTGTCCGTTGACTCAGTATAGGCCTTGGCTGCGGCTGCGACCCTTCACGCCCCTGGCGCATCCTTGCCCTGGAATGCCGACCGAATCCCCGCCATTGCCGTCCATCCCGCCCGAGCCGGCGCGCCCGCTGTCGAGCTTCGCCATCGATGTTCCGGAGGCGTTGCTGAGCCGCGCCCGCTCCGGCGAGGGCGCCGCGTTCGAGCAGATCTACCGCTGGTTCGAGCGGCCGGTTTTCACCCTGGCGATGCGGATCGCCGGCGACCGCGACGAGGCCACCGAAGTGCTGCAGGACACCATGCTCAAAGTGCTGACGCGGATCGGCGACTTCCGCGGCCACCGCGACGGCAGCGGCACCCCGTTCTGGGGCTGGCTGCGGCAGATCGCGGTCAACGAATCGCTGATGCGCCTGCGCAGTCAGCGTCGCCACGAGCATGCGGTCGAGCCGGAGGACGAACACCTCGCCGACGACCGCACCCCGCCCCCGCCCGCGGCGGCCGATGCGGCAGCGCTGGGCCGCGCCCTGGCGCAGTTGCCGGCGCCGACCCGCAGCGTGCTCTGGCTGTACCACGCCGAGGGCTACACCCACGAGGAGATCGCGGCGCTGATGCAGCGCACGCCGAGCTTCTCCAAATCGCAACTCGCTCGTGGCGGTCGACGCCTGCGCCAGTTGCTGGAGTCGGGCATCAAGCACAACGATCTGGAGCAGGCCCATGCCTGACCGCACCCCTTCCGCGCCGCAGGACTGGTCGTCGGCGTTCGCGCAATTGCCGCCGGAGATGCCGCCGGCCGATGGCTGGTCGCGTATCGCCGCGACTCTCGCCCAGCGCGGCGTCCTGCCGACGCCGGGCGAATCCTCCGCGGCCGAACCGATCCGCTCGCATCCTTTAAGGAACGGTTCGGCCCAAGTCGAACCGCGGCGCGCCGCGGCGAACGCACGGCCGCGCCAGCGCTGGATGATGGCCGCGATGCTGGCCGCGGCCCTGCCCCTGGGTCTGTGGCTGTCGCTGCGCAATCACGACTCGGACCCGACCGGCGTCGGCGCGGAAGCCGTCGCGCATTCCAGCGCCGCTCCAACTGCGAAGCCAGCGACCGCGAAGCCCGCCGCCGACGCTGGCCTCGATCCGCGGCACGGCGCCACCGTGCCTGCGACCCGGATCGCCGACGCGTCGACCCCGAAGGCCTCGTCACGGGAGGTTCCGACAATGGCGACCAAGCCGGTGCGCTCGCCGAGCCCGGCGACCGACCGCATCGCGTCCACACCGGTACCGCGGCGCTCGCAAACCCCGCCGACTCGCTCGGCCGCACACGACGCTGGCGCAGCCACCGATCCCGCCTCGATCCAGGTTGCTGCGACCACGACGCCGGCGACTGCACCCACACCCCTGGAGACGGCGTCGATCGCCGCGACCGCGCTCGCCTCCGCCGACGGCGAAGCCCGCCTGCTGCGCGAACTCGGCGAGCTGCAGGCCGAGTCGGCGCAGCTCGAAGCCCTGGTCGCACTGACCCGCGACGAGCAGGTCGGCAGCGCCTCGGCGACGGTGATGAGTTCCGAACTCGACGAACGCGTGCGCCTGATCGACGCCACGCTGATCGCCGGTTCGCTGCCTGCGGCGCAACGCCTGTCGCTGTGGCAGCAGCGCGTCGGCGCGCTGCGCACCCTGGCCGGCGTGGAAAGCACGCAACGCTGGTTCGCCGCTCGCGGCGAACGCTACGACGACGCCCTGGTTCGCGTCGACTGATCCCTTTCATGCGGCACCGGAGACCTTTATGCACCGCTTCACTCTGACTGCACTGCTGCTGTCCACCGCGATCGGCAGCGCCCTGGCCTACGCGCCGGCAGGCACGCCGAACGGCGCAGCGGCCCATACGCCGGCACCGCAGGACGATGCCTCCCCGAGAGTGATCGTGCGCCGCTCGCACGGCGAGCGTCCGCTGGTGATCGCCCAGGTGCGCCCGCAGGTCGTCCAACAGATCCGCGGCCTGCCCGATCCGGTGACCAAGCCGGTGTTGATCCGCGACGAGATTCGCGGCCCGCAGTTGGGCGTGATCCTGGCGCCGGACGACAAGGCCGGCGCGCGCATCATCGCGGTCACCCCCGACAGCGCCGCGGTCAAGGCCGGCCTGCGCAGCGGCGACCGCCTGCTCGCGATCGGCGGCAAGACCATCGCCGGCGCCGATGGCGACGCGCGCCTGGCCGACGCCCGTGCGCTGCTCGGCCGGCTCGAAGCGCGCAAGCCGATGCGCATCCGTTATCAACGCGACGGCCGCGACGTCACGGTCGAGGTCACCCCGCAGCTCGGCGAACGGGTGATGGTGTTCGAGAGCGGCGACGGCTCGCAATTCGTCACCAGCGGCCAAGTCATGATCCGCCGTTCCGTCGACGGCGAGATGGAGGTCTCCGGCGACCGCATGGAATTCACCCCGGCCGATGCCGTGGTCGCCCCACGCCTGCGCACCGAGATCGTTCGGCTCGGCCCGGAGGATTGCAAAGACAAGCCCTGCCTGCTGCCGACGATCAGCGACGCCCTGCGTTGGAACGGCCTCAACCTGGCTTCGGTCGACGCCAAGCTCGGGCGTTATTTCGGCGCCGAACGCGGCGTGCTGGTGCTCAGCACCGGTCCCGAGCTGAAAGGCCTGGAACCCGGCGACGTGATCCAGAGCATCGACGGCCGGCGCGTCGACACCCCGCGGCAAACCATGGAAGCGCTGCGCAACCAGGCCGAGGGCGCCCAGGTCGAGGTCGGCTATCTGCGCGACCGCACCACCGCCAGCACCAAGCTCAAGGTGCCCAAGGCGGTGCAGTGGACGCCGCCGCGCCCGCCGCTGCCGCCTGCGCCGCCGGCCGCACCTCGTGCGCCGCTGCCGCCTGCGCCGCCCGCACCGCCGCCCCCGCCGACGCCACCGCAGGCCAAGGCGCCTCCGCCGCCGCCCGCACCGCCGGCCTGGGCGATAGCTCGCGGCACCCACGTGCACCGGGTCTACTGAGCCGGGCGAAGCGGCCTGCAGAGGTAAAAAGAAAGGCCTGGCGATCCGCCCGGCCTTTCCTGTTTCTGGTTCGCGTTCCGCGCGGCCTGACGCACCGCGCCGAGCGGCGCCGCTTATTCCGCAGGCGCGGCCGTCACCCACTTGGCGAACACCGCATCGATCTCGCCGTCGCCGACGCTCTTGCCGTCCTCGAGTTTTCCGGCCTGCTCGAACAAGGGAATGATCATCGCCATGCCGTCGATCTTGGTCTTGAGCCGCACGCCCGGCGCGCGCTGCAGATAACGGTCCCAATGCGTCCGGACCTTGCCCCAGAAACCTTCGGTCGCCTTCCAATAGGTATAGGCCGGCTTGAAATCGACCTCGGCGGTCTTCTGGTAATCGTTGAAGCCGAACTCGCGCGCCAGCTCTTCCTGGCTGCCGTCGGGCTTGCGCAGCACCTTGGTGTTGAACTGCTCGTGGGTCCAGCCGTTCGGCGTGATGGTGTGGCGATTGACCGCCGAGACCGCGTTGTAGTCGCTGCGCTTGGTGTACTCGCGTCGCGGCAGCGGGCGCCAGCTGGCGTCGCTGGTCCAGGTCGCGGTGCCGTTGCGATACTCCCAGCGCCCGGTGCCGCAATAACGCGGCGCATCGCTGACCTCGTACACGCACTGGGTCCAGGCGCCGCGATTGAGTTCGGCCGGAATCTTGCGCACGTGCCAGGTCTGATCGGCGCTGAACTCGAAACGCTGCGGCGCCTCATAGACCCAATCCTGGCGCCAGTGCTTGGTCACGTGGCCGCTCTTGGCATCGACCAGGATGTGCTGCAGCACGAGCTTGCGCGGGCTGTCCTCGACCACGATGACGGTCTCGTTGCCGCCGCTGCGCATCGCCGGGGCGCGCTCGTAGCCGGGTTTGAGCAGCACGGTTTCGTCGAAGGCGAAGTCGACGATGTATTCGCCCTTCATCGCCAGGATCGAAGCGCGGTCGCGCTCGGTCGAGGCCTCGGCGGCCGGCACGGGAGACAAGGCCAGCACGGCGGGGCTGGCAAGAACGGTGATGGCCAGCAGGCTGGCGGGGTACAGACGTCGGGTCATGGCTGAACTCGATGGTTCTCGGTTGGCTGAAGGATTGGGAATAAACAGACGAAGCGGTCGGTTCAGGCGTACTGCGGCGGCGCGCCGTCGCGCAGGCCCGAGGCCATGCAGCAGCACACGTGCGCCTGCGGGCTCAGGCGCGCGCCCTCGCCGGCGGCGATGCGGCGCGCGTGCGCATGCCCGAGGTCAGACAGCTCGGCCGCATCGGCGAGCAGGACGCAGTGCCCGGCTTCGTCGTGCAGCACATGCAGGCGCAGGACCTCGGCGCACCAGCGGCCGCGCAGACGGCGCCACCAGCGTCGCCGCAGGCGCGGCCCCAGGCCGCTGCGCGCCTCCGCGCCGCGATGCACCGGCAAGTCGGCGGCGGCATCGTCCCAGGCCAGGAAATCGCTGTCCGGCAGCAGATACAAACGCCAGCAGGCGCGGCCGGCGCCGTTGCGGAACAGCAAGGCCTCGCACGAGGCTTCGCCGTCGTGACGCACCAGCCGCTCGGCGCTGTGCGCCTGCAGCCAGCCGTCGAGGGCGTCGCGATGACGCGAGGGATACACGCACAACACCGTCGCGACCGCCGCCAAGCGTTCCGGCGCCGGCAAGCCGGCGCGGTCGAACGTGGCGGTCGGCGACGGCGCGCGCATGGCTTACCAGCTCACCGCCACGCTCATGCCGAGGTTGCGGCCGGGCGCGGTGTAGCGGTCGACGATGGCGCTGCCGGCGCTGAGGCCCGGCAGATTGGCGCCGTCCCAGTACTTCTTGTCGGCAAGATTGAACACGCCGACGTTGAACTTGGCGCCGGGCGCGAAGTCCCAGTGCGCGAGCAGATCGAGCACGCCGTAACCGGGCGTGGCGAAGCGGTTCGGCGCCGGCAGGTCGGTCTTGCGGTGAGCGAAACGCCCGGCGAGTTCGACGCCCCAACTGGCGCGGTCGTAGGCCACGCCGAGCGTGGCAGTCAACGGCGCGATCGACTCCAGAGGCCGGTCGGCGGTCTTGTCCTCGCCCTCGCTCCAGGCCGCCGCGCCGCGCAGCGACCAACCGGCAAGGCGGTCGGAGAGTTGGCCGAAGTCGACCCCGCCGCGCAGCTCGACGCCGCGGATGCGCGCCTTGGCGACGTTCTGCGACTGGAACACGATCAGCGGCGTCTGCGGCGGCGCGCTGACCTGGCGGTTGGATTCGATGAAGTCCTTATAGTCGTTGGAGTACACCGACAACTGCGCATAGGCGGCCGCGGCGCTGAAACGCAGGCCGAGCTCATAACCGTCGCTGGTCTCGGGCTTGAGGTCCGGGTTCGGGATGGCGGTGTAGCCGAACTGCAGATTGGTGAAGCCCAGGTTGACGTCGTTGTAGGGCGGCGCGCGGAAACCGCGCTGGTAGCCGCCGAACAACGACCAGTCCTGGGCGAAGTGCCAGACTGCGCCGAGCTTGGGCGAGACGCTGGTCTTGCTGAGGTCGCTGATCTTCACCCCCGGGTTGTCGGCGTTCCAGATCGGGTCCTGCTGCGGACGCAGTTCGTAACGGTCCACGCGCACCGCCGGCACCAGGCGGAACTTGCCGTCGGCGAAGCGGATCTCGTCCTGCACGAACACGCCGGCGTTGCGGGTCTTGCTGACCGGGAAATCGCGCACCGGGAAGGTATCGGGCGAAATCACGCTGCTGACCGCGCCGGTGGTCAGGTTGACCGCGCGGCCGTCGCGCTTCTGCCGGAATTCGGTGTCCTCGTACTCGAAACCGTAGGTCAACGTGTGCTCGACCGCGCCGGTCGCGAAATCCTTGTGCGCGGTGGCCTCGGCGCCGTACACGCGCTGGTCGAAACTGAACTCGCGCAGGCGCAGGGTCGGGCTGACTTCGCGACCGCCGATCACGCTGACGCGCTGCTCGCGAGTGCGCTGGGTAGTCTCGCTGTCCTGGCGATAGACCTGCCAGCGCAGCGAATCGGCCAGCACGCTGTCGAGGCTGTCGATTTCGTGCGCGAACGCGACCCGTGCGCGGGTCTGGTGGTCGTCGCCGGTCTGCGACAACACCCGCACCTGCGGCGCGCCCGGCATCGACAAGGCGGTGCCGCGGGCACTGAAGACCTGGGTATCGGTCTGGTCTTCGCTGCCTTCCAGGGTCAGGCGGAAGCGCTCACGGTCGATGGGCGCGTACACCAGCTTGGTCAGCAGGCTGCGGCCTTCGTTGCTCTGCGGGTTGGGGCGGGTGCGGCGTGCGTCCAGCGCGGCGTTTCCGCCCTGGTTGCCGGTCTCCTCGCCCTGGTGATGATTGAGCACGACCAGGCCGGACCAGCGCTCGCCGCCGAACGCTGCGGTGGCGCCGCCGAACAGGCTTTCGTTCTTGCCGTCGTAACCGGCCTTGAGGCCGAAGTAGCTGCCGGCGTCGTCCTTGAGGTAGTCGGCCGGGTCCTTGGTCACGAACGACACCACGCCGCCGAGCGCGTCGGAACCGTGCAGAGCGCTGCTCGGGCCGCGCACGACCTCGACTTCCTTGACCGTATCGAGGTCGACGAAATTGCGCCCGGCATTCGAGAAGCTGCCGATCGAGAAGCTGTCGGACACCGAGATGCCGTCGACCAACACCCGCACGCGGTTGCCGCCGAGGCCGCGGATGCGGATGTCGCCGAGGCCGAAGCGCTCGCTGTTCGCGCCGACTTCGATGCCGGGCTCGTAGCGGAACAGATCCTTCAGGTCGCGGACCAGTTCGCGGTCCATGCGTTCGCGGTCGATCGCGCCGACCGTCGCCGCCACGTCCTCCACGGCACGCTCGGTGCGGGTGGCGCTGACCACGACGCGCTGGAGTTCGTTGACGTCGGCGCTGTCGGCGCTGTCGGCGGCATCGGCCGCGGCGGCCACTGCCGGCAAGGCCAGCAACAAGGCCAGGACGAGCGCGCAGCGCGCCGGTACGCGCAGGGACGGGGAAGCGGAACGAGCGGGCACAGCAGTAGTAAGAACGCAGGACATTCGGTCGGACTCGGTAGTGGATTGGCCGAGGCGAGCGGGCGTCCGTTGCAACGACTGTGCAAAGCGGAGGGGCTGGCAGCCTTGAGAGAGAAGGTGCTGGCGGGTCGGCCGGAGCCGACGCGCCATACCGCCCTCCTGCCGGGAGCGCGGTATGGCGGATGACGCGGGCGTTGCGTTGCGATCGGCTTGGGACCGTCGATGGAGCCATAGATCCAAACGTCGATCCGGACATCGATCCACCATCCTCATTCAAAGAACGGATGGGACCGGACGGGCTTGGCTGGACCGCGCCAATCGCCGGGTGACTTGGATTACGCCGATCGCGGTGTTACGTGGAACTGCATCGCAGGATTACTTCGTGAGGATCAGCTTGTCGTTGCGGGTGTGACGCAAGCGATAGACCTCGCCGCCATGGCGGATCAACACTTCACGCGCGCCGCGAAGCAAGGCCGTGCTTTCGACCAGGACGCCCTGGGCGGCGGCGACGACGGCCGAGGTCGCCGAGGCCGAAGCGATGGAGGGCACGGCGACGGGCGCCGCGACGGCAGCCAGGGGGCGATCGCTACGGGGTTTCAATTGCAGCACCGGATTGCGCAGAGACATGACGGTGGCTCGTTGGGGGTGGGCTCGACAAGAATGATAATGATTCTCATTTGACAGTCAACACCCCAACCGCCGGTTCTGCGACCCCGGTCATGCGCGGTCCGCTCCTCCCCGACTTAGGCCGCGTCAGGCCGTCTCAGGCCGTCGCGCGCTCCACCCGCTGCCAACCGGCCTCGTCGATGCGATCGACCCAGTCCAGCGCCTGCAGGTTCTGCAGCAGTTGCTCGGTGCGGCTGGCGCCGAGGATCACGCTGGAGACGTGCGGGTTGCGCAGACACCAGGCGATCGCCAACGGCGCCGGCTCCGCGCCGAGCTCGCGCGCGACCGCGACGAAGGCGTCGGCGCGTTGCGGCCGCCGCTGGTCCGAGCTGCCGAGCACGATCCGTTGCAGCCATTGCTGGTCGGCCTGGCCGAGCCGGCTTTGCGCGGAAATGCCGTCGCGGTATTTGCCGGTCAGCAAGCCCGACGCGAGCGGCGACCAGATCGTCGTGCCGAGGCCGAGTTCCGCATACAGCGGCGCGTATTCCAGCTCGACCCGCTCGCGGTGCAGCAGGTTGTACTGCGGCTGCTCCATGGTCGGCGCATGCAGATGGTGAGCGCGGGCGATCTTGTGCGCCTCGCGGATCAGCGCTGCCGGCCATTCCGAAGTGCCCCAATACAAGACCTTGCCCTGGCGGATCAGCGCATCCATCGCCCACACGGTTTCCTCGACCGGCACGTCCGGATCGGGGCGATGGCAGTAGTACAGATCGAGATGCTCGACACGCAGCCGACGCAGCGCGTCGTGGCAGGCTTCGGTGACATGCTTGCGCGACAATCCCTTCTGGGTCGGCCCCGGCTCCTCGACCGAGCCGAACATGACCTTGCTCGACACGCAGTAGCCGTCGCGCGGCAGGCGAAGATCGGCGATCGCCTCGCCCATCACCCGCTCCGCCTCGCCGTTGGCATAGCCTTCGGCGTTGTCGAAGAAATTGATCCCGTGGTCCCAGGCCGCGGCGATCAGCTCGCGGGCGGTGTCGCGGCCGATCTGTGCGCCGAAGGTGACCCAGGCGCCGAACGACAGCGCCGAAATCTGGAGGCCGGATGAACCGAGGCGACGGTACTGCATGGATGCACTCCAATCTGAGCGGTGACTGCCGTCATGCTACGCCCCTGGACGATGCGACAAAGGACTGCATGTGGCGACGACGAACCTGAAAACCCGAGGCCTGATCGTGATCTTCATCGCGATCGCCGTCGCATTGTTGGCCTGGCAACTATCGCGCCTGCGCACGCCGGCGCCGGCGATGCCGGAACCGGACGCCATCCAGGCCGACATCGCCGACGACGCGCCCGAAGCGACCGACAGCGCAGAGGCCGCCGTCACGCCGCGCAAGATCCAGCCTGTCGCCGGCGACTACCGCAACCCGGCCCTGGCCGAGCTGAAGAACCGCGCCGACGCCGGCGACAGCCGCGCCTCCTGCCAGCTCGGCATGGAACTGCTACGTTGCACCGACCTGTCCGCCGCCGAGCAGGTGCTGGCCGCGGCCGACGACAACGCCCGTCCGGACATGCCGGCCGAGCAACGCGCCTATATGAGCAAACTCGAAAACCGCGCGCGGCACATGGTCGCCGAATGCCGCAGTGCGCCCGCCGATGCCTGGAAACAAGGCAATCACTACCTGCGCCAGGCCGCCCTCGCAGGCGAACCCGAAGCGATGTACCGCTACGCCCGCGGCGACTCGGTGCTGATCGACTACTCGCGCATGGGCACGCCCGAGTTCGACCGCTGGCGCGCGGAAGCCGGCAACATGATGCAGCTCTCGTTCGAAGCCGGTTACCTGCCCTCGGTGTTCGACCTGATGGTCGGCTATAGCGACAACTCCTCGCCGATTACCGGCCTGATCCCGAACGACCCGACCAAGGCCCGCGCCATGCGCCTGCTGATCGGCCGTCTCTCCGGCAAGCCCGCCGACCGCCCGGAAGCGCGCCATGCCGCACTGGAACCGGCCGCCGTCGCCCTGGCCGCGCAATGGCAGCGCGACTACTTCCCGACCCTGAAACCGCCGTTGCAACGCATGCCGCGCGTGATGCCGGCCGGCTTCGCCTCGTTGTATGCGGACGAGAACGTCGAGAGCCCGTGTTCGCAGTGACGTGGTTGTTGTGGCCGGTGGATTCGACGCGCGCATGGATAAGGGCGGCGATGGCTTGCGAAGCATCGCTCAAGCCAGATCAAGATCAAGGTCAATATCTAGATCTAGATCAAACGCCAAGAGCTTCCGCCACTAAAGCGGCGGGTAACTTTCTTTTGTCTAAAGCAACAAAAGAAAGTCACCAAAGAAAAATGCTTTTGTTTTGAATCACAGGCCCGCACGAGCGATGCCGACGCAGGGATTTTTCATACGGGACATCCCTGTCCCGATGAAAAACGGCCTGCATCCGTGCAGGCCGCCCTTCGGGTCTTCCATGGCCTTCGCTAATGCGTGGCGACGCACAGCCACAGCCAAAGCCAAAACCATCGAGGGAATCGGACTGTGGCGTCGCCATCCCCTGTAGGAGCGGCGTGAGCCGCGACCAGAAGACGCGCCGAAGTAACAAAGCCAACGCTATCCATCGAAGCAACGTGCCTTCGCCGGGGTAGGAGCGGTGAGCCGCGACCGCGAGCCATGGCGGCCGGCGCGGGTGATCGTGGTTACGCGGTCGCGGCTTGCGACCGAAGGAAATCCAGTCGGACGCCGCTCCTACCCTTAGAGCGAGATTCGCGGTTGCCGTTGCCGTTGCCGTTGCCGTGATTTTGATCTGCTTTGCTGCTTTGCCGGTCAAGTGGAGACCCGGAGGGCGGCGCACAGGACGTGCGCCGTTTTTCGATAAGACAGGGACGTCTTATCGAAAAATCCCGGCGCGAGCATCGCACTCGTGGCCTGTGCCCTTGCAAGGAGAGCCCTTTTCTTTGGTTAGCTTTCTTTTGGGCTTAGCAAAAGAAAGTAACCCGGCCGCGTCAGCGGGCGGAAGCTTTGCTGTAGCTGTGGCTTCAACGCCATACGACCAGAAACGCCGCAACGGGAAACGACCCGGTCGCGGCTTGCGCCGCTCCTACACGCGAAGATTCGTGGCTTCGAGCAATGACCTCGGCGCTGGATTTTCTGCGCGTCCCTTGGTCGCGGCTTGCGCCGCTCCTACACAGGCTACGGCCGGGAACGCCGCGAGATTGAAACGACGCGGTCGCGGCTTGCGCCGCTCCTACACGCGAAGATTCGTGGCTTCGAGCAATGACCTCGGCGCTGGATTTTCTGCGCGTCCCTTGGTCGCGGCTTGCGCCGCTCCTACACAGGCTACGGCCGGGAACGCCGCGAGATTGAAACGACGCGGTCGCGGCTTGCGCCGCTCCTACACGCGAAGATTCGTGGCTTCGAGCAATGATGTCGGCGCTGGATTTTCTGCGCGTCCCTTGGTCGCGGCTTGCGCCGCTCCTACCCTGAAATGCCAAGGCCTCGTCCCATCGGGTACTGCGCCCATGGCGCAAACGCGCTCCGTATGGATCCACGCCGCCAACGCGACGGCCCCAACAGCGAAAGATTCTCATTCCCCACCCACCCCCTCGATCCAGCTACAATCCGCCCCACTTTCCTCCTCCGGGGAGTAGCCCACCCGCAGCCGCCAAGGCCCGCGGGGACATGCGTCAACACACTTGGCCCACCGGCCATGGCGCATGAGCGGCAGCCAGCGCGAACGATCCGGGTCCACGACCCCATCGCCGAGCGCTAGCGACCACGGGCAAGACCGAAGGCAGGCGTTGCGCGCAACCCGGGTCGGGCCGTGCATCGTCCGCCTTCGCGTCCACGCGAATGCCCGACCCCGGAGTTGTCATGGATCTGTCCTTTCTCCCGGCCTCGGTCGTCACCACCCTCGTCTCGACGGGCACCGTCGCGCTCGCCGAAATCGGCGACAAGACCCAGTTGCTCGCCCTGCTGCTGGCCGCGCGCTTCCGCAAGCCCTGGCCGATCATCGCCGGCATCCTCGTCGCCACCCTGCTCAACCATGCCCTCGCCGCCTGGTTCGGCACCCTGGTCGCGCAGTGGCTGCAGCCCGAAGTGCTGCGCTGGATCGTCGCGGCGAGCTTCCTGGCGGTCGCGCTGTGGACGCTCAAGCCCGACCGGCTCGACGAGGAACCCCAGTTCTCGGCGCGCGGCGCCTTCCTCGCCACCACCATCGCCTTCTTCTTCGCCGAGATCGGCGACAAGACCCAGGTCGCCACCGTGCTGCTGGCGACCCGCTACGAACCGCTATGGGCGGTGATCGCCGGCACCACCGTCGGCATGCTGCTCGCCAACGTACCGGTGGCGCTGCTCGGCAGCCGCTTTGCCGACCGCCTGCCGTTGAAAACCGCGCGCTACGTCGCCGCGACCGTGTTCGCGGCACTGGCGATCTGGGTCGCGGTGCGCGGAATCGGCTGATCGGCCGCCTCACCGTCGCTCACGCAGGAGCCGGGCGACCGGCTCTCGCGCTATGCTCGCCGCGGACGGCAAGGGGATCGCGTAGGGATGCACGGCATCGGCGGAAGGTTGCGCGGCGTACTGGTGGCGCTGTTGCTGCGGCCGGACGAAATCATGCTGGAGATCGGCGCCGGCGGCGAACTGCTGGTGGCGCGACTGCGCGCGGTGCTCGCCGCGATGCTGCTGCTGTTGCCGCTGTTCAACGCGATCGGCGGCGGCAGCGTCAAGGAAACCATGATCGGCCTGGGCGGGGCGGTCTTCGTCAACGTGTTCTCGCAACTGTGGCTGGCCCTGGCCCGGCGCCAGCGCCGCTACCGCTGGCTGCCCTTCACCACCGCCGGCTTCGACGTCACCGCCACCACCCTGGTCCTGGCCGCGCTCGCGGCCCAGCACCTGCCGGCCGGGCTCAACAGCCTGATCGTCTGGTGCGGCTATCTGTTCGCGATCCTGATGACCGCGCTGCGCAGCGACGGCCGCGTCACCCTGTTCGCCGGCCTGCTCGCCCTGCTCCAGTACGCTGTGCTGATCGTGGCCGTATTCGCCGCCGCCGACTCGCCGGAAGAACTGATGTCCAGCGACTACGGCGCGGTCACCGTCGGCAGCCAGTCGCAGCGCATCGTCCTGTTGGCGATGGTGACCATCGCCACCTCGATGGTCGTGTACCGGATGCAGCGCCTGATCGAGATGTCCGGCACCGACGGCCTGACCCGGCTGCCGAACCGCACCTGGCTGACCCACCGCATCCCGCGCCTGTTCGACACCGTGCGCCGCGACGGCGGCAGCCTGACCCTGGCCCTGATCGACCTGGACCATTTCAAACGCATCAACGACGACTACGGCCACCGCCTCGGCGACCGCAGCCTGCGCCACCTGGTCGCGGTGCTGCGCGAGCAGGCCGAACCCAGCGAATGGCTGGTGCGCCTGAGCGGCGGCGAATTCCTGCTGGTGATGCGCAAACCCTTGGGCACCGCCTTCGAGGAAGTCGACGCGATCCGCCGCACCGTCGCCGAGCGCCCGTTCGAGCCCGGCCGCGGCGCCGAGCCGCTGTGGCTGAGCTTCAGCGCCGGCCTGGTGACGTTTCCGCAGGAAGGCGGCGACCTCTCGCGCCTGCTCCGCCGCGCCGACCTGCGCCTGCAGCGGGCCAAACAATCCGGCCGCAATCGCGTGGTTGCCCGCGATATCTGAACGAGCCGGCCCTGGCAAGCCCGGCGGCGCAGCTTGCCGCTGGCGCCGTCACTGCACTAGGCTGCCCCGATTAATAAGTCGCTAACAAGCCGCCGGGGCTCCGGCGCCCGGGGAGAGTGGAGTGGATTCGATTACGCGCGTGGCCTTCGGCCTGTTCGGTTTGGCGGTGCTCGTCGGCATTGCGTGGGTGTTCTCGGTCAACCGCCGTTCGGTCGACTGGAAGCTGGTCGCCATCGGCATCTCCCTGCAGATCGCCTTCGCCTCGGTGGTGCTGCTGGTGCCGGGCGGCAAGGACGTGTTCGACGCGATCGGCAAGGGCTTCGTGCACGTGCTGGAATTCGTCGGCGCCGGCTCGAAGTTCATCTTCGGCGACCTCATGGACGTCAGCAAATTCGGCTTCATCTTCGCCTTCCAGGTGCTGCCGACGATCATCTTCTTCTCGGCCCTGATGGGCGTGCTCTACCACCTCGGCGTGATGCAGGCGGTGGTGCGGGCGATGGCCTGGGCGATCACCAAGGTGATGCGCGTGTCCGGCGCCGAGACCACCAGCGTCTGCGCCAGCGTCTTCATCGGCCAGACCGAAGCGCCGCTGACCGTACGGCCGTACATCCCCAAGATGACCGAATCCGAGCTGATCACGATGATGATCGGCGGCATGGCCCACATCGCCGGCGGCGTGCTCGCCGCCTACGTCGGCATGCTCGGCGCCGGCGACCAGGACGCCCAGGCTTTCTACGCCAAACACCTGCTGGCCGCTTCGATCATGGCCGCGCCGGCGACCCTGGTGATCGCCAAGATCCTCGTTCCCGAGACCGGTGAGCCGCTGACCCGCGGCACGGTCAAGATGGAAGTCGAGAAGAACACCGCCAACATCATCGACGCCGCCGCCGCCGGCGCCGGCGACGGCCTGCGCCTCGCGCTCAATATCGGCGCGATGCTGCTGGCCTTCATCGCCCTGATCGCGCTGGTCAACGCGCCGCTGACCTGGATCGGCGAACAGACCGGCCTGGCCGCGGCGATCGGCAAGCCGACCGACCTGTCGACCCTGCTCGGCTTCCTGCTGGCGCCGATCGCCTGGGTGATCGGCACGCCCTGGGCCGACGCCAACGTGGTCGGCGGCCTGATCGGCGAGAAGGTGGTGCTCAACGAGTTCGTGGCCTATACCCACCTGGCCGACATCGTCAACGGCAAGGTCGCCGGCGTCGCCCTCAGCGACGAAGGCCGTTTGATCGCCACCTACGCCCTGTGCGGCTTCGCCAACTTCAGCTCGATCGCGATCCAGATCGGCGGCATCGGCGGCCTGGCCCCGGAACGTCGCCAGGACCTCGCGCGTTTCGGCCTGCGCGCCGTGCTCGGCGGTTCGATCGCGACCTTCATGACCGCGACCATCGCCGGCGTGCTGACCCACTTCTCCGCCTAAGCCCATGAGCCAAGCCACCGCAGGTCGCGTCGTCGTCGTCGGCTCGTTCAACGTCGACCACGTCTGGACCCTCGCCGCGCTGCCGCAGCCCGGCGAAACCCTCGCCGGCACCTACCACACCGGCCCCGGCGGCAAGGGCTTCAACCAGGCCACCGCGGCCGCGCGCGCCGGTGCGCAGGCCAGCTTCATCTGCGCCCTGGGCGAGGACGTCGGCGGCCAGCTCGCGCACGCGCTCGCCGCCGCCGACGGCATCGACCTGCGCGATCTGCGCAGCGACGCGCCGACCGGCACCGCCGGCATCTACGTCGACGCCGACGGCCGCAACACCATCGTCATCGGCCCCGGCGCCAATGCCGAACTCTCGCCCGAGTTCGTCGACAGCCACGACGCCCTGCTCGGCACCGCGCAGGTGGTGTTGAGCCAGTTGGAGACGCCGGTCGAATCGGCCGCGGCCGCGTTCGCCGCGGCGCGCCGCATCGGTGCCCTGACCCTGCTCAACCCGGCCCCGGCCGACGCCGTCGCCAGCGACGCGCTGTGGGCGCTGGCCGACGTGATCACCCCGAACGAAACCGAGTTCTGCGCGCAACTGCGCCTGCGCACCGGCAGCGCGCTCGATCCCGACAGCCTCAGCGCCCTGCCCGACGCCGAGCTGCACGCGCATTGCCGCCGCCTGCTCGGGCATGGCAGCGTGATCGTGACCCTGGGCAAGGCCGGCTGCTTCGTATCCCATGCCGACGGCGCCCTGCACGGCGACGACCGCGCGTACTACCGCTGCCCCGCGGCAGCGGTCAAGGCGATCGACACCACCGGCGCCGGCGACGCCTTCAACGGCGCTCTCGCCGCCTCGCTCGCCGCTCCCGGCGAGGCCCCGTTCGCGACGCATGTCGCCTACGCCAACCGCTACGCCGGCCTGTCGACCGAACGCGTCGGCGCAGCCGCGGCGATGCCGCGCGACGCCGAGGTCCGCGCGCGCTTCGGCTGAGCGGTTCGTCGCTTCCGGCGGAATTGGCCTTTGAGGGTAGGCGCGGCGCGAGCCGCGACCGCGCTGCTTCAATCTCGCGACGCCACTTGCCGCAGCCCCGTGTAGGAGCGGCGTAAGCCGCGACCGCTACGCCCTGCGGCGACAGCGCTGATGCCCGCCATTGAGGCGGCGTAGTTTCGCGAGGGTAGGAGCGGCGCGAGCCGCGACCACGCTGTTTTGGTCTTGCGGCGCAACGCTCATGCAAGATCTAGATCTAGATCAAACGCCTAAAGCTTCCGCCGCTAAAGCGGCGGGTTACTTTCTTTTGTCATAAGCAACAAAAGAAAGCTAACCAAAGAAAAATGCTTTGTTTTGAATCACAGGCCCGCACGAGCGGTGCCTCCGCAGGGATCTACATACGGGACATCCCTGTCCCGATGAAAAACGGCCTGCATCCCTGCAGGCCGCCCTCCGGGTCTTCTATTGCCTTTGTAGTGCGTAGAGGCGCACAGCAGCAGCAACAGCAACAGCAACAGCAACAGCGATCCTGCGGCCACGACGATACAAGGAGTAGGAGCGGCGCGAGCCGCGACCGCACAGCCACGATCGCCCGCGCCGGCCGTAGATTCGCGGTCGCGGCTCGCGCCGCTCCTACCCTAAGAGCACGGCAGCCGTTGCCGTTGCCGTTGCCGTTGCCGTTGCCGTTGCCGTTGCCGTTGCCGTTGCCGAGATTTTGATCTGCTTTACCGGTCAACAGTAGACCCGTAGGGCGGCGCACAGGACGTGCGCCGTTTTTCGATAGGACAGGGATGTCCTATCGAAAAATCCCGGCGTCGGCATCGCACTCGTGGCCTGTGCCCTTGCAAGGAGAGCCCTTTTCTTTGGTTAGCTTT
>NZ_CP175666.1:1416385-1540748 GCF_046097045.1 Lysobacter sp. Hz25 | reverse complement strand
GGCTTAGCAAAAGAAAGTAACCCGGCCGCGTTAGCGGACGGAAGCTTTGCTCTTGATGTTGCTTCGCTGTCCTACGGCCAGAGACGCCGGAGTGCGACAGGACGCGGTCGCGGCTTGCGCCGCTCCTACCCCGCGACAGTTCATCGCTTCGATCAATGACGACGGCGATTCGTCTCTCCCCGTCCCTGGGTCGCGGCTCACGCCGCTCCTACAAAGGGGTTGCTGCCAGCAGCCTCGCAGCTCGCGCCGCTCCTACATGAACGGCCAAAAACGCAGCCCCTCCCCGCCCTCCCGGAGGCGAAAACGGCACCCACCCTTTTGTTTGAGAATGGTTCGCATTAACATGCGAATCCTGTCGCAGTTCCCAGGCCTACCCCGCATGCCCCGTCTCTCGTTCCTCGCCAGCGCCCTGCTGGCCGTCCTCGCTGCGCCCGTCGCCCACGCCGACGAGGCCAAGGACATCGACCGCGTCACCGTCTCGGCCAGCACCAGCCGCATGCCGAACTCCGAAGCCGCGCTGGCCAATACGATCACCGTGATCGACCAGGAACAACTGCGCCAGCAGTTGGCTGTGACCCAGGACATCTCGCAGGTGCTGGCCAACCTGATTCCCTCGTTCGCACCGTCGCGGCAGAAGCTCACCAACGGCGGCGAAACCCTGCGTGGGCGCAAGCCGCTGTATCTCATCGACGGCGTGCCGCAGTCCACGCCGCTGCGCGAGGGCGGTCGCGACGGCCACACCATCGACCCGGCGATGATCGAACGCATCGAAGTGATCCACGGCGCCAATGCGCTGCAGGGCCTCGGCGCGTCCGGCGGCATCATCAACATCATCACCAAGCGCGCGCCGCGCGAGGACGGCGAGCGCTTCCACGAGCTCAGCCTCGGCGCCAGCACCGCGCTGCCGAGCCAGAGCGACGGCAGCGGCTATCGCGGCTCGTATCTGTTCGGCACCCGCCACGGCGCGTTCGACTTCGTCGGCGGCGTCTCCTTCGCCAGCGAAGGCCTGTATTACGACGGCAACGGCGACGCGATCGCGGTCAACGACATCCAGGGCGACCTGATGGACGCGCGCAGCCACAATCTGTTCGCCAAGGCCGGCTGGGACCTCGACGAGCAGCGTCGCCTGCAGCTCACCGCCAATCGCTACGAGCTCGAAGGCAACAACGACTACATCACCGTCAACGGCGATATCCGCAGCGGCCGCCTCGCCACCTCCGCGCGCGGCAGCCGCGAGGGCCAGGGCGCGCGCAACCGCTCGACCTCGCTGGTGCTCGACTACACCGACAAGTCCGTGGCCGGCGGTTATCTGCAGGCGCAATTGTACTGGGTCGACTTCAAGGGCCTGTACGGCGCCACCGACTGGGAAGATTTCTGGCGCGACGGCCGCGACCTGCATTGGTGGGACCAGTCGCAGAACGTCTCGGAAAAACTCGGCGGCAAGTTCAGCTGGTCGCGCGACAATCTGTTCGACCAGCGCCTGCGCGTCACCCTCGGCCTCGACTGGGGGCGCGACACGACCTACCAGGAATTGGTCGTCAGCGGCCTGAAATGGGTGCCCGAGACGCAGTACGAATCCTGGTCGCCGTTCGTCCAGGCCGAATGGTGGGTCGCCGACAAAGTGATGCTGACCGGCGGCGTACGCCACGAGCGCGGCCGGCTCGAGGTCGACGACTTCAACACGATCCCGGCCAACGCCGGCGGCAGCCGTTTCGTCGAGGGCGGCTCGCCCAAGACCAGCAAGACCCTGCCGAACTTCGGCGCGGTCTGGGAAGCCAGCGATGCGCTGAAGTTCTACGCCTCGTACTCGGAGGGCTACACCGTCGCCGACATCGGCCGCGTGCTGCGCGGCATCACCGCGCCGAACCAGCGCGTCGACAACCTGGTCGACCTGTCGCCGGTGGTGTCGGACAACCGCGAGGTCGGCCTGGACTTCGACGACGGCCGCTGGATCGCGCATGTGGCGGCGTACTGGTCCGACTCCGACCTCGGTTCGCGTCTGGCCTTCGACCGCAACACCCAGAGCTATAACGTCGTGCGCGAGCGCACCGAAATCCGCGGCGTCGAAGCCAACCTCGCCTTCCGCTTCTCCGAAGCCGGCCGCGTCGGCCTGGGCTACGCCGGCGCCGAAGGCCGCTACGACAGCGACGGCGACGATCGCGTCGACAGCGACCTGCCCGGCATCAACATCAGCCCCGACCGCATCATCGCGTTCTGGGATCACAGCTGGAGCGAGAACATCTCCACACGCCTGCAGGGCAGCCGCTCGCTGGACCGCGACTTCGACCTCAAAGGCGTGCGCGTGGCCAGCACCGACGGCTACACCACGCTCGACCTGCAGGCCCGCTTCAAGCTGCCGGCCGGCCAGCTCAACCTCGGCGTGGAGAACCTGCTCGACGAACAGTACGTGACCTACTACTCGCAGAGCACGCCGCGCAACGACACCTACGTCGCCGGCCGCGGCCGCGTGTTGAGCGCGAGCTGGCAATATCGCTTCTGAGTCCGCTTCCGACCCGCCCAGCATGTCGCACCGCCAGGCCCCTGCTTCATTGCGTTCGCGCCTGCGCACGGCGCTGAAGTGGCTGCACCTGTGGCTCGGCCTCAGTGCCGGGCTGCTGTTCGCCGTGGTCGCTTTGTCCGGCACCGTGCTCGCGTTCCAGCGCGAGCTGTTGGTACTGGCCTATCCGCAACTCGCCGAGCATGCCTTGCCGAACGCGGAGCAACGCGGGCGGGCGCTCGAACGCATCGTCGACCATTGGCAGACCCAGGGCATGAGCTCGATCGATCTGCCCACCGCGGCCTTGCCGGTGTGGCAGGCCTACTTCCCCGACAACGAACGCCGCTACTTCGATCCGGCCAGCGGCGAGCTGTTGTTGCTGCGCAATACCGACAACGACCTGCTGCTGTGGCTGCGCGACCTGCACATCCATCTGCTCGCCGGAAAGACCGGCGAGCAGGTGCTCGGCGTGGTCGGCCTGGTCGCGGTGTTCCTGCTCGCCAGCGGTCTGTACCTGTGGTGGCCGCGCTGGAAAGCGCTGGCGGCGAGCCTGAAGTGGTACCGCGGGCCGCCGACCCGGCGCTGGCTCAGCTGGCATCGCGGCATCGGCCTGTGGCTGCTGCCGCTGACCCTGTTGGCGGCGCTGACCGGTGTGTCGATGGTCTACGACGATGTGGTGCGCGACGGCCTGCGTGCGGCCTTCGGCGACGCCAAGCCGCGCAAGCCGCCCAAGCTCGAAGCGCGCGACGCGCCGATCGACTGGACCGCGACCTTGCGCGCGGCCGAGGCCGCAGTCGCGGTGGACGGCCCGCTCGCCGGCGCGCGCCTGAGCCGGATCAGCCTGCCCAAGGCCGGCAGCGGCCTGATCGCGATCCGCAGCCGCGCCGTCGACGAATGGCATCCGGTCGGACGCAGCATGGTCTGGCTCGATCCCTATCGGGGCCGATTGATCGGCACCCTCGATGCGACCCGGCAAGGGCTCGGCACGCGCAGCTACGAATCGATCTACCCGCTGCACGGCGGTTTCGTCGGCGGACGCACCTGGCAATGGCTGATCGCGCTGACCGGCCTGGCGCCGCCGTTCCTGCTCGTCACCGGCTTTTTGTTCTGGCGCCGGCGCCGCAATCGCTGAACGCTCGCCACGCCGACCCAACCACCTGCTCGACAAGCGCTACGTGGCCTCCTGCGCCAGCCTGCTGTACTGCTACTACGGCGAGGAGCGAAACGTGACGGCGACCGTGCGTTACGACTTCTGAGGCGGCCCGCGCCCGGCTCCGCCGACCGGCGGTCGCGGCCTGCGGCCGGATCGGGTTCACAACCGCGTTCTATCGACGTGTAACCGGATGTCACACGTCCGCCGCAGGCGGCTAACCGAGGGAACGAAAATGGCAGGCAGGTTCTTGATCAGCAAGCGCAGCAACGGCGAATTCCAGTTCGTCCTCAAGGCCGGCAACGGCGAGCCCATCCTCAGCAGCGAGGGCTACAAGGCCAAGCCCTCGTGCATCAACGGCATCGAGGCGGTGCGCACCAACAGCCAGAACGACGCCCGTTACGAGCGCAAAACCTCGTCCAACGACCGTCCCTATTTCGTGCTCAAGGCGGGCAACGGCGAGATCGTCGGCACCAGCGAGCTGTACTCCAGCAACGGCGCGCTCGAAAAAGGCGTCGCCTCGGTCAGGCTGAACGCCCCGACCGCGGCCGTGGACGACCCCACCGCCTGAGCGAGCTCCGCCTCGGCAGACCGGCCGCTTGCGGCCGGCTGCGAGCGGCCGGGCACGGACGGCCCGAGCAGGCCCGCGCGCGGGGTGGCTTACAATGCCGCCCATGCGCATCGGCCCTTACTCCCTCATGCCGCGCGTGATCCTGGCGCCCATGGCCGGGGTCACCGACAAGCCCTTCCGGGTGCTGAGCAAGCGCCTGGGCGCGGGCCTGTGCGTGTCCGAGATGACCACCAGCGACCCGCGCTTCTGGAGCACGGCCAAGTCGCGCCACCGCATGGACCACGACGGCGAGCCCGACCCGATCAGCGTGCAGATCGCCGGCACGGTGCCGCAGATCATGGCCGACGCGGCCCGCTACAACGTCGATCACGGCGCCCAGATCGTCGACATCAACATGGGCTGCCCGGCCAAGAAGGTCTGCAACGCCTGGGCCGGCTCGGCGCTGATGCGCGACGAGGCCCTGGTCGGGCGCATCGTCGAGGCCGTGGTCAAGGCGGTCGACGTGCCGGTCACTCTGAAGATCCGCACTGGCTGGGACCACGACCAGCGCAATGCGCCCAATATCGCCCGCATCGCCGAGGACGCCGGCATCGCCGCCCTGGCCGTGCACGGCCGCACCCGCGACCAGCAGTACACCGGCAGCGCCGAGTACGACACCATCGCCGCGATCAAGGCGGCGCTGTCGATCCCGGTGATCGCCAACGGCGACATCGACTCGCCGCACAAGGCCGCCTTCGTCCTCGCCCACACCGGCTGCGACGCGGTCATGGTCGGGCGCGCCGCGCAGGGGCGGCCGTGGATCTTTCGCGAGATCGCCCACTACCTGGCGCACGGCGAAGAACTGGCGCCGCCGACCCTGGCCGAGGTGCGCGACATCCTGCTCGGCCATCTCGAACACCTGCATGCGTTCTACGGCGAAGTCTCGGGCGTGCGCATCGCCCGCAAGCATCTGGGCTGGTACGCCAAGGACCGTCCGGAGAACGCTGCTTTTCGCGCCGTGGTCAATCGCGCCGACACCGCCGAACTGCAGCTGCGGCTGACCCGCGATTACTTCGACGCCCTGGTCGCGGGCGTCACGCCGGACTTGCCGGTCGCGGCCTGAACCGCCGGGCGCGCTGCGGCGCGAGCGGCTTCGCAATCCCTCACGACGGCGCCGATATCCGGCGCATGGCGCTAGGCTCGGCGTTTCGCGCTTTGCCTGCTCCGCGACTCAGCGCATGCCGCCGTTGTGGCTTTGCGCCGGGACCGCCGCCGCGGCGCGCATCGCGGTCGGCGCAGGGGCCTGGGCGTCGGCCACGATCTCCGGCTCCTGCCAGATCCGCGTCCACATCGCCGGCAACTTGCGCGCCGCATCCCAGGGCCATTGCAGTTGCTGCGGCGGAATCTCGCGCCAGGACTCGGCGGCGCGTTCGGCCACCGCAAAACGGAAGCTGTAGTCGGGCTCGGCGCCCATGCGCAGGTCGGTCACGATCAAACGGCCATCGCGCTGTTCGGCTTTCATGAAGCCGTGGTTGAACCACTTCAGGCGGTGCACGGCCGGATAACCGCTGACCTGGCTATAGGCTTGCACGTCGGAGGCATAGGCGCGGAACTGCATCGGCCCGCGATCGGCGACCAGCGAACGCTCGCCTTCGACGAAGCCGTCGGGCGTCATCGCCACCACCCGCCACAGCAGGGTGTTGAACGGCATCGGCACCGAGAAGCGCGGCGCGTCCTCCAGCCCGAGCTTGGCCAATGCGGCCTCGGCCTCGTGTTCGACCCGCGACTTGGCCCATAGCGAGCCACCCAGGTACAGCGAGCTCAAGGCCAGGCCGACCACCAGCGCCGGTTGCGCGAGCTTGCGTTCGCGCGCGAACCAGGCCACCACGCAGGCGAGCAGCAACCACACCGTGTACAGCGGGTCGATGATGAAGACGCTCGACCACATCACCGGCTTGACCGGCAGCGGCCACAGCAACTGCGTGCCGTAAACGGTGAACGCATCGAGCACCGGATGGGTCAGCAAGGCCGCCTGCATCGCCCAGAACCAGCGCTTGGGCGATTGCGCGACGCGGCCGCCGCGTTCGCGGCACCAGGCCCAGATCGCCCAGGCGATGAAGGGCAGCACCAGCAGCGAGTGGCTGAGGCTGCGGTGCCAGGTCATGCGTTCGACCGGGTCGGCGGTGAACAGGTTGACCGGGATGACGTCGAGGTCGGGCAAAGTGCCCAGTGCGGCGCCCGCGAGCAAAGCGGCGCGGCGATGCCCGGCAGGCGCGATGGCGGCGCTCAGCGCCGCGCCGAGCACGATTTGAGTCAAAGAATCCATACGCGAATGCTAACCGCAGGGCCGGCGGCAGCGAGTTTGTTTTTCGTTGTGCGGGCGGCCTGCACGGCCCACGGCCTTGCTTGGAAGCGCTTGCGGCGCTGCTCGATAATCGGCCTGCCGAGAACCGATCGCCTCGCCGCCCCCCCAGAAATCTGCCCCCAGAAATCCGCCCCCGGAAACTCCGCCAGGAATCGCCCCATGCCGAACCGCCCCCTGCCCCAGCCCATCGGTATCGTCGCCTGCTCGGCCGAGGGCGCGGCGCTGTGCTACCGGACGATCTGCGCCGAGGGCGCGCGCCTGCTCGGTCCGCATGCGCACCCGGAAATTTCCCTGCATAGCCACTCCCTGGCCGACTACGTGACCTGCCTGGATCGCGGCGATCTCGACGGCGTCGGCGAGCTGATGCTGTCGTCGGCGCGCAAGCTGGCCGCGGCCGGCGCTCGCTTCCTGATCTGCCCCGACAACACCATTCACCAGGCCATGGCCTACGTCGAAGCGCGCTCGCCGCTGCCGTGGTTGCACATCGCGCAGGTGGTGGCGCAACGCGCGGCCGAACGCGGCTTCCGCCGCATCGGCATCACCGGCACGCGCTGGCTGGTCGAGAGCGAGGTCTATCCGGACAAACTCGGCGCGCTGGGCCTGGACTATGTGCGTCCCAACGCGGAAGAACGCGCGCAGATCGGCCGGATCATCATGGACGAGCTGGTCTATGGCAGCTTCAAGCCCGAGTCGGTCGCGTATTTCCAACAGGTCATCGAACGGTTCAAGCACGCCGGCTGCGACGCGGTCGTGCTCGGCTGCACCGAGATCCCCTTGATCATCAGCGACGAGAACTCGCCGCTGCCGACCCTGGATTCGACGCGCTTATTGGCGCGGGCGGCGTTGAAGCGGGCGGTCGCGGGCGATTGAAGGGCGCGGGGGTGGGCGCGGCATTGGGCGACCCTCAGCCCGGCCCTCGCGCGCAGGCGGGAGAGGGAGCGGAGCGAGATCGAGCTTCCTGGGCTAACTCAGGCCGCGTGCGGCAACGCGCCCGGCAGCAGACGCGGCGCGCGCGCCGGCAACAGCGCCAGGGTTTCGCCGGTGTGGGCCAACAGGCGCAGGGTGCCGTCGGGGTCTTCGGCCAGGGCGGTCAGGCTTTCGACCCAATCGCCGTCGTTGGCGTAGACGCAGCCATCGCGCTCGAACAGGGCGGCGCGGTGAATATGGCCGCAGACGATGCCGTCGAGACCGCGCCGGCTGGCGTCGCCGAGGCCGGCCTGGACGAAGCGCGAGATGTAGCGCTCGGCCGCGCCGCTCTGGCGCTTGAGGAAATCCGCCAACGACCAGTAACGCAGACCGAAGCGGCGGCGCGCGCGGTTGGTCAGGCGATTACTGGTGAGAATGCGCTCGTACAACCAGTCGCCGAACTTCTCCTGCATGCCGCCGAACTGGGTCACGGTGTCGTAATCGTCGCCGTGGGTCACCAGCAGGCGGCGGCCGTCGGCGGTCAGGTGGATCGCACGCCGCCGCACCTGCATGCGCGGCAGCACCAGGCCGCAGAAGCGGCGGATCGAGCGGTCGTGGTTGCCCGGCACGTAGATCAGCTCGGTGCCGGCGCGCACCAGCGCGTGCAGCGCCTCGACCACTCGGTACTGGGCCGAACCCCAGGCGGCGCGGCGCTGCGCCATCCACCACAGGTCGACGATGTCGCCGACGAGGTACAGGCGATCGCAGCGCAGGCCCTGCAGGAAATCGGCGAACTCGCCGGCGTGGCAGTGCTTCGACCCCAGATGCACGTCCGAGACGAACACCGCCCTGCGGCGTACCGGCAATTGCGTGATCGATGCAGGACTCATGACACGGCCTCGCTGGCGACGGGTTCGGTGCCGGACTCGGCCGCGCGCGGCGCGGCGCCGAGATAACGCTCGCGCTTCTTCGGGCGCAGGCGTTGCAGGTCCACTTCGATCAGGCCGTCGACCGCACCGCTGAAGGCCGGGTCGACGCCGAAGGCGAGGAAACGCGCACCGCCGGGTTCGCACAGGTCGGTGTATTGCTTGTAGAGCATCGGCAGGGTGGCGCCGAGTGCGTCGAGATTGCCCTTGAGCACGCGGAATGCGGTGGCCGCATCGAGCGCGTCGAACTGCGGCGGCGCCGCCCGGTAGACGAAGGGCTGCTTCGACACCGCGGCGGATTCTTCGCTGCCGTAATAACGCGCGTAGTAGGCGACGATCTGCTCGCGCGCATCGGCCGGCAGGGCCGCGCTGATCGAGACCGGCCCGAACAGATAGCGCACGCCCGGATGCCGGCACAGGTAGGCGCCGATGCCCTGCCACAGGTAATCGATGCTGCGGCTGCCCCAGTACTCGGGCACGACGAAGCTGCGGCCGAGCTCCATGCCCTGCGCCAGGCGCGGCACGGCATCGTCGGCATAGCGGAACAAGGACGCGGTGTAGAGCCCGGCCAGGCCGCGCTCGGCCAGCACCCGGCTGCCGCGCGCGATGCGGTAGGCGCCGGCGATCTTGGCCTCGACCGCGTCCCACAGCACGATGTGTTCGTACCAGCTGTCGAAGACGTCGACGTCGAGACGCTGGCCGGTGCCCTCGCCGACCGCGCGGAAGGTCAGCTCGCGCAGGCGGCCGATCTCGCGCAGCAAAGGCGCGCCGGCCGGCAGCACGCCGACCCGGATCTGTTTGCCGTCGAGGGTCTGGCCCAGCGATTCCATCGCCTCGACCCCGGCCCGCACCAGCGCCGGGTCGACCGCGTCGATCAACGTCTCCGGCCCGATCGGCGCGGCACGCTCGCGCGGCGTGCCGATCGCATGCAGCTCGCTCCGCACTTCGCGCAGCAAGCGCTCGGCGTCGCCGTCGACCGGCAGTTGCAAGGGCCGGCCGATCCGCAGCGCGACCCGGCGCGCGCGGCGGGCGAACATCTCGCGCGCCAGCAGGGCGGTGCCGGCCGGCTTGAACAAGGCCGAGGCGCCGTAGAACAGCGCCGAGTTGCGCGCCTCGATCCGCACCGGCAACACCGGCGCGGCGGTCTTGCGGGCGAAGCGCAGGAATCCGCGCCGCCAGCGGCCGTCGGTAACGCCGCCCAGCCCGAGCCGGGCGACTTCCCCGGCCGGAAACACGATCACGCATTGTTCCGCCTGCAGCGCGGCCTCGATCGCGTGCAGGCTGTCGGGACTCGGCCGGCCGCCCAGAATGCGCACCGGCAGGATCAGGCCTTCGAGGCCGTCGAGCGCCGACAGCAAATCGTTGGCGACGATGCGGACGTCGCGGCGCACGCGGGCGACCGCATCGAGCAGGGCCAGGGCGTCGACCGCCCCGGACGGATGGTTGGCGACGATCAGCAGACGTCCGGTCGCGGGAATCCGCTGCAGCTCGGCGGCCTCGACCAGATAACGCGCCTGCAGGAAATCCAGGGCGGCGGTGACGAAGGCGAAGCCGCGCAGGTGGCCGTTCTCGGCCAGGAAGCCATCGACCCGGTCGAATTTCGACCAGCGCCCGATGGTGCGGAGCAAAGGACGGGCGATCCCGGCCCGGCGACCCCGGAACCATTGCGGGAAGCGCTCTTGCAGTCGGCGTTCGAATTGCAGCATCGGCGTCGCATCGGCGGCGGTATGCCGGGCAGCCTGAGCCGGAGCGGCGACAGGATCATGGCGGTTTCGGGTCAGTCCGGTGACAGGGCCGGCTGCGGTCCCGGATGGGCTTTTTCCCCGAAGATTCCGGACATAGGCCGCAGTTAAAGACCGCTTAACCCCCGGCAACCCCAAGACACGGCACAATGCGCGCTCGCGGCCGACGCTGTATTATGTGCGGCCATCTTTCTATCCGAATACGAGGATATAGCCTCGATGTCCAGCTACCTGTTCACCTCCGAATCCGTCTCCGAAGGCCACCCGGACAAGATCGCCGACCAGATCTCCGACGCCGTCCTCGACGCCATCCTGGCCCAGGACAAGCGCGCGCGCGTGGCCTGCGAGACGATGGTGAAGACTGGCGCGGCGATCGTCGCCGGCGAAGTCACCACCAATGCGTGGGTCGACATCGAAGCCATCGCGCGCAAGGTCATCAACGACATCGGCTACGACAATTCCAATGTCGGCTTCGACGGCCACACCTGCGCGATCATCAACATGCTCGGCAAGCAGTCGCCCGACATCGCCGCCGGCGTCGACCGCAAGAAGCCGGAAGAACAGGGCGCGGGCGACCAGGGCCTGATGTTCGGCTACGCCTGCAACGAAGCCCCGGAATTCATGCCGGCGCCGATCTACTACTCGCACCGTCTGGTCGAGCAGCAGGCCAAGATCCGCAAGGCCAAAAACTCCAAGCTGCCCTGGCTGCGTCCGGACGCGAAGTCGCAGGTCACCCTGCGCTACGACGCCGAACACAAGGTGGTCGGCCTCGACGCCGTGGTCCTGTCGACCCAGCACGATCCGGGCATCAAGCAGAAGGACCTGGTCGAAGGCGTGTACGAGCACGTCCTCAAGCCGGTGCTGCCGAAGGCGTGGCTCGAGAAGCTGCCCAAGAGCAAGGTCCACATCAACCCGACCGGCATCTTCGTGATCGGCGGCCCGGTCGGCGACTGCGGCCTAACCGGCCGCAAGATCATCGTCGACAGCTACGGCGGCATGGCCCGTCACGGCGGCGGCGCGTTCTCGGGCAAGGATCCGTCGAAGGTCGACCGTTCGGCCGCCTACGCCGCGCGTTACGTCGCCAAGAACATCGTTGCTGCCGGCCTGGCCGACAAGTGCGAAGTGCAGGTCTCCTACGCCATCGGCGTGGCCGAGCCGACCTCGATCTCGGTCACCACCTTCGGCACCGGCAAGATCAGCGACGACAAGATCGAGAAGCTGATCCGCAAGCACTTCGACCTGCGCCCGTACGGCATCGTCAAGATGCTCGACCTGATCCACCCGGTCTACCAGCTGACCGCCGCTTACGGCCACTTCGGCCGCAAGCCGAAGGAAGTCAGCTACCTCGACGGCGCCGGCAAGAAGCAGACCGCGACCGCGTTCTCGTGGGAAAAGACCGACAAGGCCGACGACCTGCGCAAGGATGCCGGGCTGAAGAAGTAAGCCGGCAGCGACATCGCATCAAGAGAAAGGGCCGCGAAAGCGGCCCTTTTTCGTGGTCGGTGCGCCCCCGTGCGGGCTCACAGGTGCTGAGGCGAAGCGCCTCCGACCGCCTGCGACGGGTTCGGGTTCGACGGTGTCGCCGACAGCATCCGCGCGGCATGCAGGCTCGTTGCCTCTGCGCTCAGCTTCGACATCGGCATATCGCAGACATCTTCGAGATTCACCGCCGCAAAAGTACGCGATTCGCTCGTGCCGCGTTCGGTCGCGCTCAACATCGTGTCCTCCTTGCCCGGCGGGACGAAGGTCTCGATCTTGTCGATGTCGCCGTAGATGCCCCGCTTCATGCAGGCTACGGTCAAGGCCGCTGCCGCCTGTTGAGCGCTGAACAAGTCGGCGACGTTCTCGCCTTTTTTCAGATCGAACGCATCGCCGGGCATCTTGCCGAGGATCTCCGAGTACAGGCCGTGCATCGGATGCTTCTTATCGGACATCGCCACCGCTTCTGCCGGTTTGCTCGTCCCCACAGCCAGAGCGGGCGCCGATGCACTGGGCGTTTCCCTCGCCTGCGCCAACGCCGCCGGATAGCCAGGCTTGCCAAGCATCGACAGGGTGACCGCTTCGGCGCTCGGATCGGCCGACAGCCCGTAGTCCCGCGAAGTCTTGTAGTCGTGGCTGTAGTACTCGGCGGTGTCGTGCTTCTTCAAGGTCGAGGCGACGACATCGGCGTTGGCGGAAATCCGGCACCCGTTGTCCTGGCGGGTTTCGACGACCGCGCCCTTGCTCTCGAGCCAGGTCTTGAGCTTTGCCGGCAACCATCCATCCTGGCCGCCGGCGTCTTCGCCCTGGGCGCACACCAGCACGGCCTTCTTCCCTCGCAGGTCGCCCAAGCCCGAACTTTCCAGGGCCGCTTCCAGCTTGGGATGGTAATCGCCCCAGGCCTTCTCGCTGTCGCACCCCGAGTAGACATGCGACAACGCGACCTTGCCGTTCCCCGCCAGGCCCACCGCCACGCAACCGGACAAGCCGTCGGTGACCAGGTCCGTGGAGCCGGCATCGGCGACCATCCATTCGTTCAAACCGACTTTGACGCGATCGTTCATAACGTTCTCCGATTTCTGTTCGAGCGATCACGGCGACGATTCGCCGAATCGAACTGAATGACCGAACGCAAAATGGCGGTAAACGCGGCCGGGACAGGTCGTCGCGGCGCCGCCTCACATGCCCTTGGTCTGGCCGCCCTGTTGGGTTTGCGCCTGATCGACCGGCGGACCTGCCTGCGTGGCGAATTCGAAGAATTTCTGCCGAGCCTGCTCGCTCGCGATCGGCAGGTAGTTCTCGCCGAGTTCGAATACATTCGCGCACAAATCGTGGCGAGCGCTCTCCGGACCGCCCGCCAACGCGAACACCGTATCGGTATCGTCCTTGCCGTAGGCGAGTTTTTCGACGCCGTCGCGGATCCCGGCGTCCAGGCACTTCACCGTCAGCGCCGCCGCGACTTCGTTCTTCCAGTACGCCGAGTCCATGAACATGCTCGGTGTCAGCCCGTCCATCTTGGCCAGAATCGAAGCGAAAAGCCGGTGCGCCGGATGCGAGGCATCGGTCAGCAGCACCGGCTGGGCATCGGGCAGCTGCGTATCCGGGTCTTGCAGCGCTTTCGTCGCCGCCCCGGCCTTCGGCGACAAGGCGAAACGCTCCACCGGCAGCGCGTCCTCGATCGTGGTCCGATAGCCATAGCTGTAGTCGCCGCCCTGCTGATCGGTGCCCTTGGCGCGCACGACGACGCCCTGCTCCACCGCGCAAACCCGACAGCCGTCGTCCATGCGCCGTTCCGACGCGATCCCGCGTTGCGACAGCCAAGTTTCAATGCGATCGCACAGCAATCCGCTGGTGGGATCCGAATACACCAGCACCGCGCGGACGTCCTTCGGCTCGCCCAACTGCGAGGCCTCCAGGGCTTCGTCGAGTTTCTTACGGTACCCTGGCCAAAGGGCGGCGTCCTTGGCTTCGTCGTAGACATGCGTAAGGGCGATCCGGTCCTTGCCGACGAAGCCCACCGCGACGCAGCCGAGCAGGCCGTCGGTGATCAGTTCGGTCTGCTTCGGATCGGCCGTCAGCCATTCGTCCAGGCCCACTTTGACTCGCATGAAGATCGCTCCGTCGTGAGGATGCTTGGAAAGGCCGGACTGGCTACGGCTTCTGCTTCTGGCCTTTCGATCTCCTGCTTAACGAAAAAGGGCCGCATGAGCGGCCCTTCGGGATCGATGCGGCCGGACGGCGCGGATCGCCGCCGCCCGACGCAGACGGCCTATTTCGCCGCCGGCTTCACCGCACCCTTCGCCGCGCGCTTCTGCGCGGGCTTCGCCGATGCGCTCGCTTCGGGCTTGGCGTTCTTGACGTACTGATCGAGCCAGCGGTTGGTCTCGGCCAGCATGTGCAGGATCGATTCGCGCGCGCGGTAGCCGTGGCTTTCGTTCGGCAGCATCACCAGGCGCGCCTTGCCGCCGAGGCCCTTGATCGCCGCGAACAGACGCTCGCTCTGGATCGGGAAGGTGCCGGAGTTGTTGTCCTGCTCGCCGTGTATCAACAGCAGCGGGTCCTTGATCTTGTCGGCGTAGTTGAACGGCGACATGGCCTGGTACGTCGATTCGGCCTGCCAGTAGTTGCGCTCTTCGGCCTGGAAGCCGAACGGGGTCAGGGTGCGATTGTAGGCACCGCTGCGGGCGATGCCGGCCTTGAACAAGCGCGTGTGGGCGAGCAGGTTCGCGGTCATGAAGGCACCGTAGGAATGGCCGCTGACCGCGATGCGCTCGCGGTCGGCGACGCCGCGCCGCACCACTTCGTCGACCGCCGCTTGCGCGCTCGAGGTGAGTTGCTCGATGTAGGTGTCGTTGGGCTCGCGCTCGCCTTCTCCGACGATCGGCATCGACGGGTTGTCGAGCACGGCATAACCCATCGCCAGGTACGGCAGCGGGCCCCAGAAACTGACCGCGTTGAAGCGATAAGGCGAACCTGTGACCTGGCTGGCCGCGGCCGCCGATTTGAACTCGGCCGGATAGGCGTACATCAACAGCGGCAGCGGGCCATCGCGTTTGGCGTCGAAACCCGGCGGCAGGTACAGGTCGGCGGTCAGCGCGACGCCGTCGGCGCGCGAGTAGCGGATCTGTTCCTTCTTGATGTCCTTGAGCTGCGGCGTCGGATGCGCGAAGCGGGTCAGCGCCACCGGCACGGCGGCGCTCGCACTCAGATCGCGCAAGTACAGATTGCCCGGCTCGGTCGGCGCCTCACGCAGGGTCAGCAAGCGCTTACCCTGATCGTCGAGCACCACCTGCGGCGCTTCGTAGTACGGCGCCTGCGAATGGAACAGCCGCGTCCGCTGCTTGTCGGCCAGGTCGTAGCGGTCGAGAAACGGCCGGTCGCCTTCCGGCGAAGCGCCCTGGCCGATGTAGAACAGGCTGGCGCCGTCGGCCGTGGTCAGCAGGCGGCGCTGGCCGTTCGCGTCGCGCGTGCTGACCGGCTCGCCGGGGTCGTTGTAACGGTCTTCGCTGAGCCCCTCGAACACCAGCTCCGGCGCGCGATCGCCGTGGTCCGGCGCGATCCGCCATTGCCGGGTCTGCCGGGTCTTCCACCAGAACTCGTCGACCAGGGCCAGATCGCCGCGCCCCCAATGCGCACCGGCGTAACGCGCGCCCAGGCGCATCAGCGTCTGCGGCGGTCGCTCGAACGGCGCGGCCTGCATCATCACCGCATCGCGGATATCGGTCTTGCGCGCCGGGTCGCCGCCATCCTGGGCCTCGGCCCAGACCAGGGTCGCCGGCGCATCGCCGCGCCAGGCGATCTCACGCACGCCGGTCGGCACCGCGTCGTTGCCGGTCGGCAACCCGTCGACCAGGGGCAAGCGCGCGATTTCGTGCTCGAACTTGCCGTCCGGCGCCAACACTTCGATGCGGTGGCCGAACATCGACACTGGCACCTGGTAGGAGAACGGCCGCTCGACCCGCGTCGCCAGGACATGGCGGCCGTCCGGCGACGGCGTCGCCGCCAGATACAACTGCGGCGCACCGGCGCGGACCACGGCACCGGCCAGGTCGACGGTGGCGAGCTGCGAGCGCAGGTAGTACTCGAACACGCGCGCATCGCTCTCGTTGCGCAACAGATCCTGATAGGTGCGGATCTGCCGCACCGTCGCGCTGATTTCGGTTTCCTGCACCGCCGGCCCGGTCGGCGTGGCGTTCATCGGCGGCGCTTCGCCCTGCCCTTCGGGCTGCAGCTGCACCAGCAGGCGGCGGCTGTCGGGCATCCAGGCATAACCGCGTCCGGACACGGTGTTGAGGCCGGACACCAGCTTGTGCGCGCGCCGCTGCTCGACTTCGACCAGCCACAGCTCGTTGGCGCCGCTGGCGCTGTCGACGCGGTTGAAGGCGATCCAGCGCTGGTCGGGCGACCACTCCAGGGTCGCCAATGACAGCGGCGCCGGCAAGCCTTCCACGTTCGAGGTTTTGCCGCTGGCGATATCGAGCAGGCTCAGGCCGGTGCCGAACGCGAAGCGGCTCTGCGCCCGCGTGCGCGGATGAATGCGCAGGCCGGCGAGCTTGAGTTCGGGCTGCGCGACCACCTCGATGCTCGGCAGCGACGGCGTCTGCACCAGGGCGACCCGATCGCGCTTCGGGCTGGTGAACATCTGCGGCGGCCGCGGCGCATCGACGATGGCCTGCAAGGCCTTCGGCGGCAGCTGATAACCGCTGGCGGGCGCGGTCTGCGCGGTCGCCGCCAGCGGCAGCAGGAGCAGCAACAAGCCCGGCCAACTCAGGACCCGGGATAGCGGCTTCAGGGAGGACCGGCCGTCGTGGCCGGTGCGTCGCGCGAGTGGGTTCATGCTCGATCCGATCGGTAAGTGAAGAATGCCTCGAAGCGCCGCTGCCCGGCCGGCGCTGGTGCCGGCCGGTGCGGATGCGCTTGCGCCTGGGGGCGCCCCGGCCGAGCTTAGCCCGCCGCCGGGCCCGCCGGCCTATCCCATTGGGGCTGTTCCGGGCCTGCCCGAACCAGACCGAAAATCCGACCGAAAACCGGGCCGAAAACCCGGCGGAACAGGATCGCCCCGGTTTCGCGATGAACGTCATATTCAGGCGCATCCGGCCCGGCGCCGTGCGACGGTCATCGACGCCGCGATATACTGCGCGCTCAGCCCGCCGAGGGGCGCTGCGACCGTCATCCGCGGATCTTTCCGCAAAGCCCGTACCCGCTACGGACTTCGAGAATGACGGCCAGGCTCGGCGAGGCGTAGTCCCAACGGCGCCCGGTTTGAGCGATCGCTTTCGAGCGATGACTCGCCGGACCCGGCATCCGCCGGCTCCCTAAAGAACTGGAGCGACACACCATGAACGCAGTACCCAAGACCTTCTCGACCGAAGGCGACTACAAGGTTGCCGACATCTCCCTGGCCGATTGGGGCCGCAAGGAAATCGACATCGCCGAGCACGAAATGCCGGGCCTGATGTCGATCCGCAAGAAGTACGCCGCCGCGCAGTCGCTCAAGGGCGTGCGCGTGACCGGCTCGCTGCACATGACCATCCAGACCGCGGTGCTGATCGAGACCCTGCGCGACCTCGGCGCCGACGTGCGCTGGGCTTCGTGCAACATCTTCTCGACCCAGGACCACGCCGCCGCCGCGATCGCCGCCAGCGGCACGCCGGTGTTCGCCTGGAAGGGCGAGTCGCTGGAAGAGTATTGGGACTGCACCCTCGAAGCCCTGACCTTCCCGGGCGACGGCGCGGTCAAGTTCCGCGGCCCGGAGCTGGTCGTCGACGACGGCGGCGACGTCACCCTGCTGATCCACAAGGGCTACGAGCTCGAAAACGGTGACGGCTGGGTCAACACCCCGTCGGGCAACCACGAAGAACAGGTCATCAAGAACCTGCTCAAGCGCGTGCACGCCGAGCGTCCGGGCTTCTGGCACGAAGTCGTCAAGCATTGGAAGGGCGTCTCCGAAGAGACCACCACCGGCGTGCACCGCCTGTACCAGCTCGCCGAAGCCGGCTCGCTGCTGGTCCCGGCGATCAACGTCAACGACTCGGTCACCAAGTCCAAGTTCGACAACCTCTACGGCTGCCGCGAGTCGCTGGCCGACGGCCTCAAGCGCGCGATGGACGTGATGCTGGCCGGCAAGGTCGCGGTGGTCTGCGGTTACGGCGACGTCGGCAAGGGCTCGGCTCACTCGCTGCGCGCTTACGGCGCCCGCGTCGTGGTCACCGAGATCGACCCGATCAACGCCCTGCAGGCGGCGATGGAAGGCTTCGAGGTCAACACCGTCGAAAGCACCCTCGGCCGCGGCGACATCTACGTCACCACCACCGGCAACAAGGACGTGCTGACCCTGGCCCACATGCAGCAGATGAAGGATCAGGCCATCGTCTGCAACATCGGCCACTTCGACAACGAGATCCAGGTCGATGCGCTGGCCGCGTCGGGCGCCAAGCGCCTGAACATCAAGCCGCAGGTCGACAAGTACACCTTCGCCAACGGCAATTCGATCTTCCTGCTGGCCGAAGGCCGCCTGGTCAACCTCGGTTGCGCCACCGGCCACCCGAGCTTCGTCATGTCGAACTCGTTCGCCAACCAGACCCTGGCGCAGATTGACCTGTGGGCCAACAAGGACAGCTACGAAGCCAAGGTCTACATCCTGCCGAAGAAGCTCGACGAAGAAGTCGCGCGTCTGCACCTGGAAAAGATCGGCGTGAAGCTGACCACCCTGACCGACGACCAGGCCAAGTATCTGGGCGTCTCGGTCGACGGCCCGTACAAGCCGGACCACTACCGCTATTGATCGACTCGCCTGCGTGCGATGAGTAAAAAGGAAAAGGGCGCCCTCGGGCGCCCTTTTTTTGGCGACGCGCGTTACGCGCGACCCACGACATATGCCGCAAAGCCGAGTCCCGACCGCGGAACCCCACTTTCACCAAGATCGAGCGAATGATGCGATAAATCCCGAGCCGCACGGAAATGACCATGCGCAGATGCCCCGCATCCCTGCTCTCATCTACCACGGAGCCTGGAACTCCTTGCCTGGAGATACCTGGTCAAAATTTCCAATGCATCCTCGATATCGGCCTGAGGTTGCTGGTAAGAAAGTACATGCTTCGCTTTGACGCAGTCGCAATTCCTCATCCGGTTCACCTGTGCCATCGTCGGATCTCGCGGAACAAAGTACTCTCGGTACCAACCATCCGAACGATTGCAAAGATTCGGGGCATCCTTTTTGTAGCAAACTACCAGGGTGCAAATCACTTCGCCGAATGGAGTGAGCTTGTCGGCCCCCTCTTCGGGACCCGGCCCCTTATTGCCCATCTGATTCAGTTGATCCTGGCGATAGTCGCGCACACGGTCCTCCATGCTGCTGCCATCGCCGCTGCGGCTGTTTTGGTACTGATTCCACGGGTTAGGCGTGCTTCCAGAAGCGCCGGAAGACGGTTTGGATTGCAACCCGTAAAAGTCCACGAGCCCCATTGGCGCGCTGTCCGAGTAGGCATAGGTACTAATGCCGCCCCGGAGCCCGATCGGATCGCTCCGCATATACCGTCCCGACTCTGGATCATAGTCGCGAAAGTAGTTGTAACTCAGGCGGCTAGCCTCATCGTATCTTTGCCCCGGATACCGCATGTCAAATACGAACTCGACACCATCCAAATCGGGATCCTGTCCCGGCTGGGTCGCTCCAAACGCCTCCCCCTTGATCTGCCACTTCCACACCGCCACGTTACGCGCGGGATCGATCACGACCCGCGGGCTGCCCAAATGATCCGGCTCGATGTAATGCAGTTTCTGCCCGCCGCCAACATCGTCGAGTAGACCGACAGGGAGGCCGTCCAGCCACACCACTTGCTGCAGCGCCGCGCCCGTATCGTCGTACTCGCCCAGCCAGCGTCCCGATTCGTCGTAGAACGCATGGCGCGCCTCAGTTCCGATGTAACGCCTTACTTGTTGTCCTTGCCCGTTATAGGCATACCGCATAGTCGTTGAGCCGTTGGCCTTGACCTGGCTCATCCGCCCCAGATCGTTGTAGACGAACTCGCGCGCCGGACTGCCGATGCTCAAGGTATTGCCGGCTGCGTCGTAAGTTCGGCCCACGCCGCCGACGCTCTGCAAGCGATGGCTCGTGGCCGGATAGTCATACGTCTGCAGTCCCCCGCCGTTCTGCATGCTCAGACGGTTGCCGGTTGCGTCGTAGCGATAGCTTTCCAACGCGGTTCCGGTAGGGCCGTCCTGAGTCTGAGCCAGCCGGTTCAAGGCGTCGTACTCATACCGCGCCAAAATCTGGGACTGATCGGCCGTGCTTAGCTGCTTCACGTTGCCTACCGCGTCGCGTTGCAAGTAAACCGACAGGCCATCCATCGGCGAGCCCAAGAGCTTATAGACGTCGTAGTTGCGGTCCAGACCACGGGTCATCGGACGTCCGTTGCCGTAAATCCAACCCACAGGCGAACTGTATGGGTAGTAATCCACGGACGTCACCAGAATCTCGCGGGCGACGCCGGGCCGGGTTACGCCGACCTCGATGATCTGGCCATGGGTGCTGCGAACGTAATCGGCGACGGTGCCGTCGGGGTAGGTGATCGACTTCAGCGCGTCCGCATCGGTGTAACCATAGCGCAACGTGAGAACCGGGCCGGTAGTTTGAATCGTCTTGCGCACCATGCGGCCGAAGCGGTCGTAGCAATAGCGCACGGTGCCGCCGGTGCCGCTGGTCTGGCTAAGCCGCCCCTTGGCATAGGTTTCGCCAGCAGGACAATCCTCGGCGACGGTGTCGTAGGCGTAGCTCGTGCCCAGCGCCGCGTCGGGATACGACTCTTGTGCCAGCCGCCCCAGTCCGTCATAGCTGTAGCTGGCGATAACATCGCGAGCATCGGTGCGGGTTTTGCGGTTGCCCGCACGGTCATACGTGTAGCTCGTGGTGCCGGTATCGGGACTGACCAAGCGAACCAAGCTACCGAATGCGTCGTACGTATAGGTCGTTTCCAGACCCTTCGGATCGATCACTTTGACCAGCTGATCCAATGCGTCGTACTCGAAACGGGTCTCGGCGTTGATTCGTCCGGCACCGACGTCCTGCAAGTTACGCACCAATCGACCCAGCGGATCATGGTCATCGTCGCCGATACGACCGAGTGCGTCGGTGATCTTATCGGAGCGGCCCGCAGCGTCGTAACTGTATTGGGTCTCGTGGCCCAGGCCGTCTTTGTAGGTCTTCAGCTGGCCGAGCGCGTCATAGATCCGGGCGAGCGTTCGATACATCACGCCGTCGCTTTTCTTGAAATCTTCCTGGACCCGATGGCCCGCCTCATCCAAGGTATAGCGGATCGCCGAGCCGGAGCGGTCCTCTACGCTGATGAGTCGGTGCGCTGCGTCGTAGCCGTAACGCGTGAAATTGCCGTCGGGCAGCGTCACTTGCTTGACCAGACCACTCGGAAAGTATTCGATGCGCGTGATCAAGTCATCGGTTTCGACCGCCGCGTCCGGCCCGCGGACCTTTTGCGCGCTCAACCAGCCTCGCGAGTGATACTCGGAGTCGGTTACTACGCCATTGGCATCCTTGCTCGAAAGCACGCGGCCCGAGGCGTCGTAGCCCAGACGCTCGGTGACCATGCCGAGCGCATCGGTGATCTTCCACAGATCGCCCTTCCGATAACGGCACGAAGACCCGACCGCACAGCCGATATCGTCGTTGGGGTAGTAGTCGTAACGGGTGACGTCGCTTACATCGGTTCTCGGCCCGTCGACGGAAATCGTCAGGCCGGGCAGCGGACACAAGCCGATAGCCACGTCGGCCTGCTCGCAGTACGTCGTCGCGATCACGCGAGTTTCGGCCGCATTGCCCGGGTCGACCACGGAGACCGTCAACGGTTGGGCGCGCGCGTTGTAGTTGATATCGGTCTGGGCGATCAACGCATTGGTCGCGTCGTAGCGGCGGACCCGCGACGGCCTTCCCGCTTGCGCATCCCAGTCGGTCTTGGTGGCGCGCGTATGCGCGGTTGCCGCGCTGGAGGGAGAAAGCCCTTCGATGCGCGAACTCTCGCGCACTCCATCGCTAGCGAAGTCAGTCCGCGTACCGCCGGCATCGGTCGTAGAGGTGGCTCGGTCGCTGGCGTAGCTCGCCAGCATAGTCTGCGATTCCCCAGTTGCAGCGGCGATCTCGACCTTGATCGGCTTCTTGTACGCGTCGGCACTGAAGGTAAACGTCTGGATCGCCCCGCCGGGCAAGGCGACCTTGGTCGTGCTGGCAGAAACATAGTGCAACGCCACCCGTCCCACACCGCCCGCATGTTCGCTCGCGGTGACGCGGCCCTTGTCGTCATACGAGTAGGTCGCATACCGGACGCCGTTCTCGTCAACTACACCGGTGAGGTGATTGGGGAACGCGGCTGCGTTGCATGGCGACAGCACGTTACCCAGATGATCCAGGCACAGCCGGTTCGGCTCCGCGTACAGGTATTCTCGTCCCACGCCCGCTGCGCCGCCATGACGGGCGCGCACCAGGCGCGCCGAGGCGTCGTACTCGTAGTGCATTAACACCGTGCTACCCGAAGAAATGCTTTGCAAACGGATCGCACGACGCGAACCGGCCGAGCCACCGGGCAGGGAAACCACTATGTAGCCGAAACGCAGCTCCCTGCCGCTCGCGCTAACGACGCGGGCGAGGCTGGCGTCGTCCGGACAAGAGTCTGCGCCCAGTTCTACGCCGCCGCAGCGCTCGAACATCAATACCTGCGCTCCGCGTTCGCTGCGCCGGAGCCGGCCGTTCGCATCGAACCACAACCGGCTGCCATCCGGCAGCATCAGTTCCCATACCCCTTTCGCCGCGATCGTCGCCGGATCGGTTTGCTTGCGCAGCGCCGTATCGTTGCTGCTCGAAGGCCGGTACACACCGGATGTCGCGGTTTCGGCAAACCATTCCACGTAGCCGTCCGCGCGGATCCAGAACACCGGACCGCCCCAGATATTGACGGTAAGGCGATCCGAGAAGGAATGCGCCCAGTTGTCGCTCAGCCCCGATTGGAGATCGAAATCGCCGATGGAATTGTAGGTTCGCGAGAAGCTCCACCCGTCCCAATCGAAGTCCGATTCGCGATACTCCTTATTCCCGGTATCCGTTGCGCAAGGGTTGCCGACCCGGGAATTGATGGACTCGATACCCGCCGGCTTCGGACAGCTGGGCGCGTATTGCTTGACGATCTTGCGGATTTCACCGCGCGCGTAGTTGTGGCAAATCAGCGGCCAAGGGCCGATTCGCGGATCATTCGAACGATTGTCCGATGCGTTGAAAAGCGGTGGACACTCATAGAGGTCGGTACGGTTAGGCGCAAACGCGTAGTCCGTGTTGCCGGTGCGTGGATTGTGCACCAGGACATAGCGCTGGCTGCGCGAGTCACCCGGTTGCGGCGTCGGATTGGTGTATACGGTCGCCGCCCTCTCGCCGCCAAACCAACCCGCAAACGGCTCGGAGATATAGCTGCCCTGGAGGCTTGCGGTATATTCGTTGCGCAGTGGGTAGGCTTTCATGCTTGCCGCCACCATCTGCGCTTCGGTATCGCATCCGTTGGTCGAACAATCGGTTTGGTTGCCGCTGACGTGCCCGCTGTAGTAGTCCTCGCTCCGCACGTACTTACGCTTCGGAACGGAGTACTTCAGAACGACATCGGTACCGAGGTTGAGCACCTCGGTCCTTTCGAGCAACGCATTACCGATGGGAGTTGCCGGCTCGGTGCGCAGGTAGGCCTCCGCTTCGGCCAGGGTACCGAAGTTCTGATACTCCAGGTGCGGCATATAGCGCGAGGCGACATAGACATGATCCGGCGCCAGTTGCGCCGCGACTGGCGCACAGGCAAGAAACCATGCGAAAAAGACCACAACCGGGGTCCAGGGACGAGCACTCAGCCGCATGGAAGAATTCCTTTCACTGAAGCTGCCGCACTTGCGGCGAGAAGACACTGCTGGCTGTACTGGCGCCGGCCCTCGAACACAGGCGAGGCCTTCGCATTGTCAGCGACCAGAGCGCCTCGTCACAAGACCGGGGAAACACCAAAAATGTGACCTGAGGATGTAAAGCATCCACTGACCGTCCGCGGGGAACCGTCGATGCGCTGGCGCGACGGCATGCCTGATCCGAGGCATTGGTCTTGAGGGCTTGCACGAAGTACTCGTCGTCGGCGACGGCGAGTATCACCGGCGGCGCGGGATCGAATTGAGCAATCACATCGAAACCACTCCCCGTTGGCATCCGGATGTCCGGCCGTACCGAATCGGGCCGAAGTTGCACGATAGGCGCTTACGACATGCCTTCTATTACTGGCATATCGACTTACGTCGACTGTGCCAGCAAGCGGCGATGAAGACCAACCAGACCCGGGCGCAGATCGACCTGTGGGCCAACAAGGACAGCTACGAAGCCAAGGTCTACATCCTGCCGAAGAAGCTCGACGAAGAAGTCGCGCGTCTGCACCTGGAAAAGATCGGCGTGAAGCTGACCACCCTGACCGACGACCAGGCCAAGTACCTGGGCGTCTCGGTCGACGGCCCGTACAAGCCGGACCACTACCGCTACTGATCGACCCCGCCGCGAGGCGGATCGATGCGACACGGGAAACGGGCGCTTCGGCGCCCGTTTTCTTTTTGTGCGGTCCCTGGTCGTCGCGACGCTCCCTCGCCCGTCGCCCTACATCGCTCAGCGCATCGACGCCGCCGGCCGCGGTATCGCGGTCGCGGCTCGCGCCGCTCCTACCCTTGGATGCGCGGCTTTTGGGTAGGAGCGGCGCAAGCCGCGACACGCCGCCGCAGGTACGGTGCATCGATCCGGTAAGCGGATGAAATGGACCATGAAGCACACTGGAATCCCCCGCGACTGAACCGGAGAACCGCCCGCCGACCTAGGGTCCTACCGAGGCTGGCAGGCGCAATCGCGGCCGTTAGGCTGGCGGTGAAATCCTGCAGGAGCGCGCCATGATCCGCCCCATCGACGGCCCGTCGTTTCCGAGCTACACCCCGCCCGCCAACGATCCGGCGCCGGTCGAGGTCGGCACCCCGACTTACTACGAACAGCGCCTCGCCGACTTCCAGGCGCGCAACCCGGGCGTGGAGCCGCCGGACTACTACCTGGGCTACGGCGACAAATACATGGAGCGGTTCGCCGCACTGGATAGCACCGACCTGTCGCCGGAAGGGCTGGAATGGCGCGACAAGACCACCCTCGCCTTGCAGACCGCGATCGAGGACTACCGCATCCGCGACCCGCAAGGCTTCGCCGATCTGGAACGCGACCCTGATGCCTTTCGCCGCTTCGCTTTCGCCAGCCACCCCGACGCCTATGTCGATTCGGGCCTGTACGGCCTGTCCGTCCAGGACCTGACGGTGATCGCGCTGACCCCGGACATCGGCGACGTGCTCAACCAGGAAGGCATCGACCAGACCAAGATCACCATCGGCAAACTGGAACCCGAGGACGTGCCGGAAATCCTCGGCGACACCGGCGTGCAATACCTGCGCGACGCCGGGCCCTTCGCCTTTACCCCACTGGGGCCGTCGCTTGCCGTCGGCCGACAGGGCGAACGTTTGTTCGACCGTTTGACCGAACAATCCTGGTTCCCCGACATCACCGACCTGCCGCCGGTAGGCCTGCCTGATCTGAATCTCGATCTGTTGCCGGACGTCGACTTGCCCGATATGAGCCTGCCGGATATCGATCTGCCCGATATCGACTTGCCGGACGATATCCCAGGTATTCCGGGGATTTGATTACAAGCCTATCGTCCGGCATCCCGGATCGATATAACAACGGAACGGGCGCCTCGGCGCCCGTTACCTTTGCCGAGATGAGGCGCATGGGTCAATGATCGGGCGCATTGCCTCATGTTGCCGGCCTGCGCAACTAGACACACGTGACGCCACCGACCGCAGTGTCGCGGCATGCGCCGTCCATGGCCTGCGGCATGTATTAGAAATAACTATGCAGACAGAGCGCTAGTTCTCTCGCTTGGAATCTATGCAGGGACCGAGCAAGCGTGACCGCCCTGACTAGCGAGCCAGCCCCCTTCTACGCAAGCACAGAAGACCCACTTATCCGTTACAGGTCGAAGATAGTGACTATGACAACAAGCAAAAACAGCAGTGATATCGCCCACACATAGACAGACCCGACAGCAAACCTTCGATTGCCGTTGAGGAAACGATCTTCCGGCCTCACCTCATCGAGAAGTGGAATCTGGCCAGATTTATTCATAAAGAATTTTTTCATCATCGCGTCGAGTTGTATATCGCCTCATAGATGTTACCGCGATGGGAATTGATCATCCCAGGACTGGCGCCTATGCCACCCAAGCCGATTCCGACATTTAGCCCCTGACCGCTGGGATTGGCTGAATAGGAGCCGCCAGCACCAATAAGAAAAAACGGGCTCTAACCCGGTTTCCGGAGCAGCGTAAAGTCGCCCCCCAAATCAGGAAGTGAATAAGTCCGCCCTTCGACGAAATGCGCTTCGCTTATTGACGCCCTACGTGTTCGCCTTACGGCCTTGCCTTCTAAGGAAGCTCCGAACTCCGGCCCACACAAGGGCAAAAACGAGAGCACATTGAATAACCAACTCAATCGACATCAGGTCGTATGCTCCCTCTCCACTACGAGTCAGAATTTTTGGCAATGCCCCAAGGATCGGATAATTAAAGCCTTCTCTCCAGATGAAGATATCAAGCACAAAGCCAAAAAGAGCCCCAAGTGCCATAACGAGCGCTAATTGCAGCACGGTCTTCATTTGACTGTGATTGTGCCGTAGTTAGAGAACCTTAGTGCCTGGTATGTATTCCTGCTTTGTGTGCATGAGACGCTCTCGAATCGCTTCAAAATCAGTCTTGCTAGGCAGGGTGACGCATCCTTTACTGATCGTACCCGGATGGAGCCTGAACTGCCCCCGGAGATGAATACCCGTAGCCGTATAGTCATTTGGAGAGCCGTCATCGGCGTACAAGGCGAACCATTGAAAAACGGGCTCTGACCCGGTTTCCGACCTCATTCATGTGCACATCAGTCGTTCGTGACCAGCCGCCGTCGCCCCAAAACAAACCCAGCCCCATCGAACTCACAGGCATAAGAAGGGGCAAGGCATTCAATCATAAATATTTGCAAAAAGCCCGTAATCTCGCTCGAAGTAATTGGCCAACGCCATTGCTTGCATCTTGGATTCCGCCACCATATCACCGAGCATAATAGTGACCCCGCCCCCCTCTAGATTTGGGCTAATTACTCTATCCGTCACTTTCAAATGCCCGCCAAACTCGTGACCAGGAGGGATGTCAGCCCCATTCGGCGCAGACATGAAACACAAAGTGTCCCCCACCATCGGTAAGACCACGCAATCAAGCACCCCCTCTACATTACCGATAGCCTCTCCGTCAGCAGTAATGATCGAGAAATCGATCCGGACCTTCATCGCGGGACGCTCGGCAAGAAAAGATCCGTAGCAAGGGCAATTTCTGCGCTCATATCGCAACCAACCTTTTGACCCAAAGAAATCATTGCGGCGATATTATCAAGACGCCCCTTCAAATCAGCAGTATGGGTGACCCACCCCGTCTTCCCATACATCTTATCTCTGTCTATCAACATAGCATTCATCTTCACGCGTGCCGCAGCAATTGCGGCTCGTGTTGCCTTCTTTAGCTCTTCGCAAGGATCTTCACTTCCCACGCAGTATCGATCGAATTGTCTTTCTTCCAATTTAGTCAATTCTCTCCGAGGAACAGGCGAGTACGCAGCCCCTCCAGGAACAGTACACCCAGTTGCCCAGCACCAGATCGAAGCTGCAAGCCCCGAGCCCAACGCCGAAGGCGCAAGGTTAACGGGGGGTTTTGGCGCCATAACCTCAGCACATGCGGCCGGCCCGTATCTCACGCAATAGGCATCAGCCGTTGTTATCTCCAAGCCAAAGGGGTCGATAGAAGTTAACGGGCTCCCGCCAACGTAACTGTATGTGCTAATTCCACCACCTAAGCCAATTGGATCTGACTGCGAGTACCGACCCGTCGCAGCGTCGTACTCGCGGAATCCATTCTGATTTAAGCCACTGATGGTGTCGTACCGCTGGCCGGAGAACCGCAGGTCAAATACGAACGCGGTGCCATCCTGATCCGGGTCTTGGTTCGGCACGTCGGCGCCGAAAGCCTCACCCTTAGCATTCCAGGACCAGATAGCGACGTCGCGCGCGGCATCGATCACCGTACGCGGGGTGCCGAGATGGTCTGGTTGGACGTAGTGCAGCTTCTGCGCAATGCTGGCGCCGACGATGACGCCGACCGGCAAATCACCTAACCAGATGACCTGCTGCGTGGCGGTGCCAATAGCATCGTAGTCGCCGATCCAATGGCTTGCTTCGTCGTACAGCGTATAAACCGCGACCGGACCACCGCTGGCACCGTTAGTCGCAGCGACACGCTCGCCCTTGGCGTTGTAGCGGTAGCTGCGGCTAACTACGCCACCCAGCTTGACCTGACTCATCCGGTCGTTGGAGTTGTAAACAAACTCCTTCGCCCCGCCGATGCTGGTGGTGTTGCCAACCGCGTCGTAGCCGCGCGCAATGCCGCCCACCTCAGTCAGGCGGTGGCTGGTGGCCGGATAGGTGTAGGCCGTCGTCGTGCCTGCGCGCAGCAGGCTGGTGCGATTACCGGTGGCGTCGTAGCCGTAGGTCTCGATCGGCGTGCCGGTCGGGCCGTCGCGGGTGATCTTCAATCGACCTAGGGCGTCGTAGTCGTACTTGGCCAGGAAGGCGCTTTGCAGGCCGTCCTTGAGCTCGGTCAGTTCGCCGACTGCGTTGTAGCCATAGGCCAGCGACAGACCGCCGGCGCCGGGGTCGAAGATGGTCTTGGCGCGGTAATCCAGGTCGTAGCTGCGGCTCAGGCTGCGGCCGTTGCCGTAGGTCCAACCGGTGGCAGGGCCGAACGGCAGGTAGGTGACGTTGTTCAGCAGCACGCTGCGCACGCCGCCGGCCGGGGTCACGCCGATTTCGACGATGCGGCCCTGGGCGTCGCGCGCGTAGTCGGCGACCGCGCCGTCCGGGTAGGTCAGCGCGCTCAGCTCGCCGGCCGGGGTGTAGGCGTAGCGCAAGGTGAAGGACTGCGCGTCGACCGACTGGACCTTGCGCACCACCCGGCCGAAGCGGTCGTAGCAGTACTTCAGCTCGGTGCCTTCGGTACGCATCGCGGTGACGCGGCCGATGGCGAAGGTCTCGCCGGCCGCGCAGGCCGCATTGACCGTGTCGTAGTCGTATTCGACGTCGTTGGCGCCGCTGCCGTAGGAGACCGTCTTCGTCCGGCCCAGCGCATCGTAGGTGTAGGTATGCGGCGCGGCGTCGTTGGCGTCCTGCTTGGTCGCCACCTGACCGGCCGCATTGTAGCTGCGGGTGGTAACGCCGGTGTCCGGGCTGGACAGTTGGACCTGGTCGCCGAAGCCGTTGTAGCCGTAGGTAGTGTTCAGGCCCTTCGGGTCGTTGACCTGGGTCAGGCGGTCGAGCGCGTCGTACCGGTACTCGATCTTGGCGTTGATGCCGCCGACGTCCTGCAAAGTCTTGGCCAGGCGATTTAGCGGGTCGTAGTCGCTGTCGGTCTTGCGGTTCAGCGCATCGGTGGTCAGGTCGCCGTTGCCGGCCGCGTCGTAGGTGAACGCGGTCGGGTGGCCGTCGGCGGTCTTGGCGGTCTTGAGCTGGCCGAGCTGGTTGTAGATCCGCGACAGGGTGCGCTTGAGCGCGCCGCTGGCGTCGCGGGTGTCATCCTGGGTGCGGTTGCCGGCCGCGTCGACGGTGTAATGGATGCGGTTGCCGGCGTTGTCGTAGATGTCGCTCAACCGGTGCGCCGCGTCGTAGTCGTAGCGGACGAAGGCGCCGTCGGGCTGGATCACCTTCTTGACCTGGCCGATCAGGTCGTACTCGTAGCGGGTGATCACGTCATCGGTTTCGGACCCGGCGTTGGCGCCGCGCACCTTGCTTGCCTTGAGCCAGCCGCGCGGGTAGTACTCCAAGTCGGTGACCACGCCGTTGGCGTCCTTGCTCGACAGCAGACGGCTGGCGGCGTCGTAGCGCAAGTACTCGGTAACGTGGCCGAGCGCGTCGGTCACCATCCACAGATCGCCCTTGCGATACGCGCAGGTCGATGGCGAGGTGGCGCAAGCGGAATCGTCGCTCGGATAGTAGGTGTAGAGCGTGGTATCGGCGACATCGGTGCGTGGGCCGTCGATCGCAGTCACGAGCCCCGGGATGGGACAGTTGCCGGCGGCGACGTCCGCGGGTTCGCAATAGGTCAACGCGGTAGTCCGCGCAGTCGAACTGACCGGATCGACCGTCGAGGCCGTCAACGCTTGCCGCCGCCCGTTATAGGTCCATGCCTGCTTGCCGACCAATACATTCCCGGCGTCGTAGACCCGCCGCTCGGCAGGCAGGCCGGAAGCGGCATGCCAATCGGTTTGGGTCGTGCGGGTACGCACGGTCGTCGCGCCCGCGGCGGTCAGCCCTTCGACCCGCGAGGTCTCGTGCAGCCCATCGCTACTCGCCAGGTTCGTGCGCCCGCCGGTGCCGCCGATGGAGTGGCTGACACGGTCATTGGTATAGCCCGCAGATACCGTGCGCGAGCCGCCGTCGGTGGTGCTGATGACCGCCTGAGTCGGACGCTTGAACGGCAGAGAATTGAAGGTGTATGTCTTGCGCGCCCCGGCCGGCAGCGTGACCTCGACGCTGGTCGCAGACACGTAGTTCAAACTGACGCGGCCGGCACCTCCGGCATGCTCGCTGCTGGTAACCCGGTTCTTGTCGTCATAGGTGTAACGCGTGATCCGTACACCTTGCTCATCCACCACGCCGGTGAGGTTGTTCGGGTAGTTGGCGACGTTGCAGTTCGCGATCGCATTGCCCTGGTGGTCCCGGCAGAGCAAATCGGCTTCGGCATACAGGTACTGCCGTCCAGGCCCGCTCGGCCCGCCGTGACGCACGCGTACCAGACGCGCAGCCGTGTCGTATTCGTACTCGGCCAACACTGTCCCGTCCGCCAGCACCCGCTTGACCCGAGCGTCGTAGCGCGTGCTGCCCGTACCCACCGGGGCAGCGATACTGGTGTACTCAAACGCCAGGCTGCGGCCGCTGGAACTGGTGACCTTCGCCACATAGTCCGAGTGCGGGCAGCTTTCGGTCCCCAGCGCTGCGCCGCTGCAATAGTCCAGGCTTAGAACGCCCGCGCCGTTCTCGATACGACGAAGACGCCCGTCGGCCCGGAACCACAGACTGCTGCCGTCTGGCCGCATCAGTTCCCAGGCACCCTTTGCAGCTATCACTGCCGCATCGGCTTCTTTACGCAGCGCGGCATTCTTGCTGCTGGAAGGCCGGTACATTTCTCCCGCAGATGCCAGGGACTCAATATAGCCGTCCGCTCGCACCCACAGGTTGGGGTATCCACCATTGGCGAACATCAATCGGCCAGAGAATGGATGCGCCCAGTTATCGCCCATACCCGACAGCAGTGAAACCTCACCGATCGAGTTGTAAACGCGCTGGAAGTCGCGCCCCTCCCAGCTGAAATCGCTCTCGCGATACTCTTTATTACCCGTATCCGATGCGCAGGGATTGCCGTCGCGCGGAACGAGGTCCGGAGGCAAGGCATCGCAGCTGGGTGCGTACTGCTTGGCGACCTTTGTGATCGACCCTGTCGCCCCGTTATGGCAGATCAGCGGCCATACGCCTTTGGACGGTTCGCCATAAGTATTGTCTACCGCATTGAATAATGCAGGACACCCATAGAAATCGACTCGATTCACTCGGTACGTATACTGGACCGCTCCGGTCGCATTCGAGCGGGCGAGGATCTCGCGCTGGTTCGGAATCGGCGCACCGCTATATTGAACTGCGTTCATTACTATGCGCGCGTTCTGGCCTTCTGAACCCCACATTGCGAAGGGCGGCGACAGATAAGCGCCTCGTAAAGTCGCGGTATAGCTGTTTAGAAGTGGATAGGCTCGCATGCTCGCCGCGACCATCTCTTCTTCGGTATCGCACTTCAGTCCGCTGCAATCGGTGGCATTGCCACTCATGTGCCCGTCGTAGAAGTCGCCGACATAACGTTCATATGCCCTACGAGGAACGTTGTACTTGAACAAAGTTCCGTATATTCCCAAAAACTGCATCGAACTTCTTTCGAGGTAAACATTCCCCCTGGGTGTCGCAGGTTCGGTGCGGATGTAGGCTTCGGCCTCAGCCAAAGTCTTGAATGTTTGGCTTTCGCCGCTCGGCATGTAACGCGTTGCTCGGTACTCGTACTCCGGCACCTGCGCCGAAGCTTCGATGGGCACCAGAGTGGATAGCAGCACGCAAGCGGCTGCCATGAATCGAAGAGGGGTACAGGCCATCAGAGTCATCCAGTGAAGAACATGCGTCGCCTGACGCAACTTCCAGTAAGGCGGCCCACAGACACTCGGATGACCTCACCGCATGAGGAAAACCGAGCCGTCGAGCGCGAAATTAGCGTCATGATTCATGAGAGCCCAGTCTCATTACAAGAAATAGGTCGATCACTCATCGCAAACCATCGACTTCATCACAATCGGCAACCTTGATCGAATGGCTTCCGCGTGAAGCTACAGCGTCTTCATCCAAGCGATTGCTTTTCACTCGCGTCTGGGCCAGACCCTGCTGTGTGATGTTCCGAAGATCCTTCGGGAACCTACGCTTCGCGCCGCAACGACCAGAACGGAATATCCCGCCGCAAGCGATAGCCGTTGCGTTCGTACAACTCGACCGCGCGCGGGTTTTCGTGGCTCACGTGCAAGAAAGGGATCCGCCCGCGGGCGTGGTTGTCGTTGGAGAGAAACCGCAGCAGGCGACGCGCATGGCCGTGGCCGTTGAAGTCCGGGTGGGTGCAGACGGCGCTGATCTCGGTGTAGGCGTCCGTGCCCATGCGCTCGCCGATCATCGCCGCGAGGCGGCCGTCGCGGTAAACACCGAAGTAGCGGCCCAGCGCCATCGTGTGCGGACGGAAATAATGCGGATACACCAACGCAGTCAGCGCCAGCACGTCGTCGCGCTGGCGTTCGCCGAGCTCGACGATGTCGTCGCTCTCGTCCGTCGCCGCGTCGGCGATCGGCGCCTCGCAGATCATCTGGGCCAGGTCGGCGAGGTGCTTGAGCTCCCAACCGGCCGGGATAGCCGGCGCCCGGTCGAGCAGCAGCACGGTGTCCTGTGCGGGCACCAGTTCGGCCAGTGCGGCCCCGGCGTCGGCGCCCTCCTCGGCCACTCCCATGAACGGAGCGATCTGCGCCGGGTAGCGCGCCAGCGGCCCGGCGCTCAGCGCCAGCGACGCATGGCGGCTGCGCAGGGACGACCAGATCGGGTTGTCGAGGACGTGGGACTGGCTAGGGTTCATCGGCTCGCACTCGTCGGCATGGCCCGCTCGTCGCGGTGGGCCCCAGTTTAGGCAGGCGCCGGCCCGGAACGGGAGCCTTGTTCCATTCATCGCGATAGAGAGATATTATCCAGGCACCCACCATCGTGCGACTCGCCCATGCTGCCGATCAGCTTCGAGTTCTACCCGCCCAAGACCGACGAGCAACGCACCCAGTTGGACCGCTCCGCGGCCAAGCTCAAGCCTTACTCGCCGAGCTACGTGTCCTGCACCTTCGGCGCCGGCGGCTCGACCCTGAGCTACACCCCCGACACGATCCAGCACCTGCGCGAGAAGCACCGCCTAGACGCCGCGCCGCATCTGTCCTGCGTCGGCGGCACGCGCGCGGAAATCCGCGAGCTGCTGGCGCGCTACCGCGAACTCGGTTGCCGCCGCCTGGTGACCCTGCGCGGCGACCTGCCCTCGGGCATGGCCAGCGCCGGCGACCTGCGCTACGCCAACGAACTGGTCGAGTTCATCCGCGCCGAAACCGGCGACCATTTCCACATCGAGGTCGCCGCCTATCCGGAAACTCATCCGCAGGCGCGCGATGCGCTGTCGGACCTGGAAAACTTCAAGCGCAAAGTCCGCGCCGGCGCCGACGGCGCGATCACCCAGTACTTCTACAACCCCGACGCCTACTTCCGTTTCGTCGACGACGTGCGCGCGGCCGGCATCGACATCCCGATCGTGCCCGGCATCATGCCGATCTCGAACTTCAGCCAGCTGCGGCGCTTCTCCGACCTGTGCGGCGCCGAGATCCCGCGCTGGATCGGCCAGCGCATGCAGGCCTACGGCGACGACGCCGACAGCGTGCGCGAATTCGGCGCCGATGTCGTGGCGCAGCTGTGCAGCCGCCTGATCGAAGGCGGCGCGCCGGGCCTGCATTTCTACACGCTCAACCTGGCCAAACCGACCCAGACGGTGTTGTCGCGTATCGCCTGAGGCATTCAGACACCTGAAAGCGCAAGTGCAGGCGTCAAGAGACGACGTTGCACTCCGAGTGCTTATGGCGAATTGCTAAGACAAGTCTCATCTCCGACTTGTCCGCCGACAAGTTCGGTCTTGAGCGGCGAGACGGCGCGGTAGCTCACTGCCAGCAGGACGCATCGCCACGACGGGCGATGCCCTCGCGACCGCCGTCGGGGCCCCGTGCCCCGACGCGCAGCGGTCCTCACTGGAGAGAGCGCATCATGTCCGCACGCAAGTTGCTGCCGTTGAACCTCGCCATCGCTCTGTCGCTCGGCCTCGCCGGCGCCGCCTCGGCCGCCGAACCGGCCCCGTTGTTCTCTTCGCCTGCCGTCAGTCAGGTACGCAGCGCCAATACCGATACCGCCTACCAGGCCGTCAAGGCCGAGCGCGCCGCGGTCAAGGTCGACCTGGTCCGCGCCAACACCGCACAGATCACCGAAAACCAGCAGGAACTGCTGCTCAACCTCGCACCCGGCGTCAGCCTCAAGGCGCACAAGCTGCAGGCCGAGCGCAAGTCCGACGGCGTGGTGATCTGGCAGGGCCTGGTCGGCGACCCGAAGACCCAGCTCAAGCGCATCAACCAGTTCACCGGGGCCGAACTCATCGGCGATCCGGAGGAGTCGGCCACCATCGTGCGCCAGGGCGATCAGATGTCCGGCACGGTGCGCAGCGGCGGCAAGCTCTACCGCATCGATCCGCTCAAGAACGGCGGCCACACCATCAGCCTGATCGACGAATCGCTGATGCCGCCGGATCACCCGGCCTCGGGTTATACCGCCAAGCCGATCGTGCCCTTCCTCAACGACCCTAAGTTCAATGAGGCCGCCGCTGGCGAGAAGGCGCCGGTCACCGTGCGCGTCATGGTGGTCTACACCCAGGCGGCCGCCAACGCGGTCGGCAACATCACCACCAAGTCCAACCTGGCGATCACCGAGAGCAACCAGAGCTTCGCCAACAGCGCGGTCAACGTGCGCTTCGAGCTGGCCGGCAACTACACCAACAGCTATGTCAGCGCCGGCTTCGACACCGACCTGAGCCGCTTCCGCGGCACCAGCGACGGTTATCTCGACGGCTACCACGCCACCCGCAACAGCATCGCCGCCGACGTCAACGTGTTGATCATCACCGACCCGGCGTACTGCGGCCTGGGCTATCTGAACTCGAACGCGGCCAGCGCCTTCAGCGTGGTCGGCAACACCTGCATGACCGGCTATTACAGCTTCGCCCACGAAATCGGCCACAACTTCGGCGCGCACCACGATCCGAACAACGGCACCAACGGCACCTACGCTTACGGCCACGGTTACTGGGCGCCGAACAAGACCTGGCGCACCATCATGGCCTACAACTGCGGCTCCAACTGCCCGCGCCTGAACTACTGGTCGAACCCCAACATCACCTACAACGGCGTGCCGATGGGCACCGCGGCGAAGAGCAACAACGCCCGCGTGCTCAACGAACGCGCCGCCACCGTGGGTGCGTTCCGCTGATCGCCGTCTAGGCGACAGCCGCAAGGGCGCAGCCTGCGGGCTGCGTCCCTGCCGATGCCGCGGCGATCCGGCCGCGGCGTTCGCGGCGCGATGCGCCGCTCGGCGATGTGCCCGCGGCATCCTTTCGGCATCGCCGCACTGTCCCTGGCCGGCCCTCGGCGCTAGTCTTCGCCGATGCCTTCGTTCGCCCGACTCTGTCTGTTCCTGTCGTTGACCGCCCTGTGGGCCGTGGCGACGCTGTATCCGGGCACCGCGGCGGCGCAGATCCGCCGCTGCACCGACACCCACGGCAACTCGGTCTACACCGACCGCGACTGCGCCTCGGTCGGCGGCGTGGACCGCCTGCCGCGCGATGCCGCCGCCCAGCAAAAGCAGCAGCAGGCCTACGTCGGCGGTTGCGCGCGCAATCTGCGCGACCTGATCGGGCTGATCACCAGCGCCATCGACGCCCGCGACAGCAATCGCCTGGCCGCGGTCTATCACTGGACCGGCATGTCCGGCGACCAGGGCTATGCGGTATTGCAGCGGCTCGACGCGATCGCCCAGCGCCCCTTGCTCGACATCGCACCGATTCTGTCGTCGCCGGCACCGCCGCCGCCTGAACCCAGCGGCGGCGCCTGGACCACCCTGCCGCCGGCCGCGGCGAACGCCGCCACCGCGCCGCTGCCGCCGATCCCGGCCCCGGCGACGCCGCTGGGCAGCCCGGCCGGCGCCGCCACGGCCGATGCGACCGATGCGACCGACGCCGCGGGCGAAGGCGCGACCTCCGCGCCGGCGCCCGCAGCGCACGCCCCGCAGCGGCGCACGCCGGTGGCGCTGCGCCTGGAGCAAACCATGGCCAATGGGGTGACGCCGTCGCGCACCGTGTTCGGCCTGTACCGCCACTTCGGCTGCTGGTGGATCCGCGGCGGCTGAGCCTTGCGCCCGGCTCGGCACGGCATCCATACGCCGCTCGATTGGGCCTGAACCGGGCAGGCAGGGCACAATAGGGGTTTCCCCACCCACCACGGAAGCCGACGATGCAATACCCCGAATGGATCTGGCACAACGGTGCGATCAAGCGCTGGGCCGAAGCAACCACCCACGTCATGTCGCACGCGCTGCACTACGGTTCGTCCGTATTCGAGGGCATTCGCACCTACGACACGCCGCAGGGTCCGGTGATCTTCCGCCTCAACGACCACAACACCCGTTTGTTCGCCTCGGCGAAGATCTACGACATGGGCATTCCGTACTCGGTCGAGCAGATCAACCAGGCCTGCCACGAAGTGATCAAGGCCAACGGCAACACCACCGACTATCTGCGTCCGGTCGCCTACCGCGGTCTCGGCGGCTTCGGCCTGTCGGCCGACACCCCGACCGACGTCGCCGTGGCGACCTGGAAAATGGGCCAGTACCTCGGTGCCAGCGTGCTCGAAGAAGGCATCGACGCCTGCGTGTCGAGCTGGCAGCGCTTCGCGCCCAACACCATCCCGGCCGGCGCCAAGGCCGGCGGCAACTACCTGTCCGGCCAGTTGGTCGCGCGTGAGGCGCGTCGCCTGGGCTTCGGCGAAGGCATCGCCCTGGCTTCGACCGGCCTGCTCTCGGAAGGCGCGGGCGAAAACCTGTTCCTGGTGTTCAACGGCGCCCTGCACACCACCCCGGTCAGCGCCGCCCTACTCAACGGCCTGACCCGCAACACCATCATCACCCTCGCCCGCGACGTCGGCATCGAAGTGATCGAACGCGACCTGCCGCGCGAATACCTGTACCTGTGCGACGAGCTGTTCATGTGCGGCACCGCCGCCGAGATCACCCCGATCCGTTCGGTCGACGGCCGCCAGGTCGGCAGCGGCCGCCGCGGCCCGGTCACCGAGCGCATCCAGGAGCTGTTCTTCGGCCTGTTCAACGGCAAGACGGCGGATAAGTACGGCTGGCTCGAGCCCGTCGCTTAAAGCCGGGAATCGGGAATGGGGATTCGGGAATCGTAAGAGCGGTTCGCCGCGATCCCGAAGCTCCACCACCACCCGACAGAAACCAAAACGCCCGGCTTCGTCGAAGCCGGGCGTTCTTGTTTTTGCTTTACCGATTCCCGATTCCCGAATCCCGAATCACCAATCCCGGCTCTCAGAAAGTCAGCGTCGCCACCACGCCCATGACCTCGCCGGGTTTGACCCGCACGTCCCAGCCGTAGAGTTCGCACAGCCGGCGCACGATCGACAGGCCGATGCCGCCGCCCTGCGAGTGGCCGGCATGGGTGCCGCGGTAGCCGCGCTCGAACAGCTTGGCCGCATCTTCGGCGCTGAGGCCGGGGCCGGAATCGATGACGTCGACCGAACGCGGGCGCAGGCGCACCACCACCTCGCCCTGGGTCGTGTACTTGACCGCGTTGCCGATCAGATTGCCCAGCGCCACCGCGACCGCCGCTTCCGGTGCGTCGACCACCAGCCCCTGCTCGCCCTCGATGCGCAGGGTCAGCGACTTGCCGCCGAGTTGGGCGCGATGGGCGTCGAGCAGCTGTTCGGACAGCCGCGCGATGTCGGTGGAACCGTGCCCGCGCTCGTTGCGCGACAACAGCAGCAAGGCGCTGATCAGGTCGGTGCATTGCTGTTCGGCGCGTTGGATACGCAACAATCGATTGCGAGTCTTGTCCTCGATGTCCGGGCGCGACAGCAACAGCTCGACCGCCCCCTTGATCACCGCCAGCGGCGTGCGCAATTCGTGGCTGACGTCGGCGTTGAACTCGCGGTCGCGCTGGACCACGTTGGTCAGGCGCTCGGCGTAATCGTCCAGCGCCTCGGCGAGCTGGCCGACCTCGTCGTCGGGGAAATGCGCGGCCAAGGCCTCGGCCTGCGCACTGCGGCCGGAACGCTTGAGCCGGTTGGCCAGCTCCGACACCGGGCTCATCACGCGCGAGGCCGCCCACCAGCCCACCAACAGCGAAAACAGGGTGAACACCAGCACCGACAGATACAGCGCGCGATTGAATTGAGCTTCGCTGCGCGCCGACTGGGTCATGTCGTAAGCGAGGAAAAACCACGCATTCGGCGTCTTGCGCACCGCCAGGTTGTAGTACTCGAACGGTATGGTGGTATCGCCTTCGTTGGTGACGAAGGCGATACCGTCTTTGAGCTCGTACCATTCCGGGCGGTTGGTCCGCACGAACTCGAACCGGTCCGGGGTATAGACGAAGGCCCGGGTCATGTCAAAACCGAACTGCGGATTGTTCGGATCCAGTTCGAACTGCTGCGCGGCCTTGTTGATGTTGCGGTTCATCGCGTCCTCGACCAACTGTTTCTCGACCCGTGTGCGGGTCCAGTTGGTCGCGAAGGCAAACATCGTCGTCAGGCCGAAGCCCAGCAGCACGAACGCCAAAATAATGCGGCTGCGCAAGCGCCGCCGGAAGCGCTTGCGTTTCTTCAGCCGCGCTGCGGAAGGATCCTCTGCGGCCACGCGGTCAACCGTTGCTTTCGGGCGCTGCGATGCGGTAGCCGATGCCGTGGCGGGTCTGGATCAACGGCGTCTCGAACGGCTTATCGACCACTGCGCGCAAACCGTGGATATGCACGCGCAGGCTGTCGGAGTCGGGCAATTCTTCGCCCCACACGCGGGTTTCCAGTTCCTGGCGCGTGACCACCGCCGGCGAGGCTTCCATCAGCGCCTGCAGGATCTTCAGCGCGGTCGGGTTGAGCTGCAGCAGCTTGCCCTGGCGACGCACTTCCAGGGTGTCGAGGTTGTATTCCAGGTCGGCGGCGTTGAGCACGCGGGTCTGCACGCCGCGGCCGCGGCGCGACAGGGCGTTGAGGCGGACCTCGACTTCCTGCAGGGCGAACGGTTTGATCAGATAGTCGTCGGCGCCGGAGTCGAAACCGGCGAGCTTGTTGTCGAGGCTGTCGCGCGCGGTCAGCATCAGCACCGGCGTCTGCTTGCGCGCTTCGTTGCGCAGCTTGCGGCAGACCTCCAGGCCGTCGAGACCGGGCAGGTTCAGATCGAGGACGATGGCGTCGAAGTCGTGCACCACCGCCAGGTGCAGTCCGGTGATGCCGTCGGCGGCGAAATCCACCGTGTGGCCACGGTCTTCGAGGAAGTCGCCGAGGTTCGCGGCGATGTCCTGATTGTCTTCGATCACGAGTATGCGCATGTGCTCTTCCCAGTGGGTTGGCGTTCGACCGTGCTAAGACGTCCGAGGTTCCGTATTCGTGGGCCGCTGTGCGATGCGCAGCGGCGGCAAGCGACCGATTCTGCCAGAGCGTATGTAAAGTGAACGGAAAAGGTGAACAGGGGCTGGGCCGCCGTTCAAGCGCCGCGGCACCGGTCTAGGCCGAAAGTCATGGCTCGCCCGGCAACGCCAACATACGGAAAACCCCGGAAAAGACCGCAAAAAACAAAGGCCCAGACGCGGGGCCACCGCGCCTGGGCCAAAAGGGTATTGCCCCGATTACCGTAACCTGCTTCCGACCAGATCCCTATCCGTAACGTTCTGACGAGGAGCGTGACTTGGAGGAGCGGCAGTGCTGCGGTACGGGTAACGCTACGCGGATTTCGATTAAACCGCCGTTAAAAACGATGTTAAAAAATAATTAAATACAACCTGAAGTTGTCATCTTGAGGGCCCGGCCCTTCCGCGCCGGGGAGGCACCGTTCGGCGGATCGCCGGCAGATGACCTGCCAGGCTTGCCATTCCCCTCGGCCGGCCCGCTCCGGGGCCCGGCCGGACGCCTGTTCAGCGTCTCGTGGCGGTGCGACGCCCGGTCCCCAGCTTCAGCTGACCGGCCACGTGCTCGATGATTTCCCCGGCCACGTCGACCCCGCTGGCCTCCTCGATGCCCTCCAGGCCCGGCGAGGCGTTGACCTCCAGCACCAGGGGGCCGCGGACCGAGCGGATCAGGTCGACGCCGGCCACGCCCAGGCCGAGCACGCGGGCGGCGCGGACCGCCACCTCCTGCTCGGCCGTGCTGGCGCGCACGCCCTTGGCGGTGCCGCCGCGGTGCAGGTTGGAACGGAAGTCGCCCTTCGGCGCCTGCCGTTTCATCGCCGCGACCACCTTGCCGCCGACCACGAAGCAGCGCAGGTCGGCGCCCTTGGCCTCGGCGACGAACTCCTGGACCAGGAAATTCGCATACAGCCCGCGCAGCGCTTCGATCACGCCCTTCGACGCCGACAGCTTCTCGGTCAGCATCACCCCGGCGCCCTGGGTGCCCTCGTTGAGCTTGATCACGTGCGGCGGCGGGCCGAGCATCGACAGCAGGTCGGCGGTGTCGTCGGGGTTGTCGCCGAACACCGTCGCCGGCAGGCCGATGCTCTCGGCGGCCAGCAGCTGATGGCTGCGCAGCTTGTCGCGCGCGCGCAGGATCGCGTCGGAGGTGTTCGGGGTGTAGGTGTCCATGAGCTCGAACTGGCGCAGGACCGCCGAGCCGTAACGGGTCACCGAGGCGCCGATGCGCGGGATCACGGCGTGGTAGCCGGAGATCTCGCGCCCCTTGTAGTGCATCTCGAAGCCGTCGGAGGCGATGCGCATGTAGCAGCGCAACGGGTCGAGCACACGCACGCTGTGGCCGCGCTCGCGGGCGGCCTCCACCAGCCGGCGGGTCGAATAGAGCTTGGTGTTGCGCGACAGGATCGCAAGCTTCATCGGAAGGGATTCGCGTGGGTGGAAGAAACGTGGAGAAGAAAGGCGAACGGCCCGGCGCGTTCAGACGCGCGGGTGGCGCCGCCGGATGCGTCCGTGCAGGAACGAGCGTGACGGATCGACCGTGAACACCCCGGTCACCGCGGTGCGGCCGAGCAACATCGGGAAACGCATGCCACGACGATCCGCCAGGTTTATTTCAATTTCGCGTTCGATGCCGGCCAGACTCAGCACGGTGCGGATGAAGACCCGGCTGCTGCGATGGCCGCCGGAGTCGGTGACCCAGCGCTCGTCGTGGACCGGCGCCTGCGCCTCGACCCGGCCGGCGCCCAACGCCCCCGGACTCAGCTCGAAACCGACCCAGGGCATGCCGGCCTCGACGAAGCGCCATTGCGCATCCACATGCAGCGCCGAGCTGCGCGCGCCGGTGTCGATCTTGGCGCGTATCGCGGCCAGACCCAACGCGGGCAACGCCGCCGCCTCGCGCCAACCGAGGACGATCTTCGATGACATCGTACCTCCGCTGTAGCGACTGCTGCCGGCCTGGGACGACCGCGACCTGACTTGGACCGCGACCGCCGTCGGCCGTTCCGTTCCAGGCGCCGCGCGCCGACAAAAAACGGCGACCTCGCGGCCGCCGTACGTATCGGACCGGAGCGGGCGCGGATCGTCCGGCCTGGGGCTACGGTGCGATACGCGACGACCCACTCGGGACCGGGCGCGCAGTCTAGCGCGCCGGCGGTGAAGCGTCGATGCGCGCCGCGCTGCGGCGGGATCGGGCAAGAACCATGGGCGTCGCGAGGGACCTTCACATCGCACGATGGCCCGGAATCGCTGAACCGGTCAGGGACGGCAGAGCCGGCGCTCGTACTCCAGCTCGCGCTGCAACGCGGCCGAATCGCCCTGCACCGCCAGTTCGCCGATGTTGTCGCGCGTGCGCACGCAAGGGTCCTCGCCGCGGCCGCCGAACAGTCGGCCGACGCGCTCGACCGTACGGGCGATCGAGTTCGGCGGCTGCATACGGAAACGCCGCGCGCCCTGCCCCGGCAGGACCGGCATGCGACTGGCCAACAAATCCGGCGCCGGCGCATCCCACGGCGCCCGCGTCGCGCCGGCCGGATCGAGCGCGTTACGGTCGATGCGGATCGCGGCGAGACCGGTCGCTTCGGCAGGTTCGGCCGTATCGCCTGGCACTGCGTGTGGCGGCGTTATCTGGAGCGGCGCGGCAACTTCGGGGACGACTGCGGGGCGCGGCGATCGTGGCGTGGTTTTCTTCGGCGAGTCGCGTGCCGGCGGTGTGCCCACCGCTTCGTTCGGGCGCGAAGGCGACGCCGGCGCCGGCCGCAGAAGAATCACCGTCAGGCTCGCTTCGCTGTCGACGGGATCGGCCGGCCTGCGCAACTGCAACGCCGCCCAGATCAAGCCCGCATGGACCAGCGCGACCACCGTCCAGGCAAGAGCACGTTCGAAGCGCACTTCGCCGAACTCATGCGCGCGCATCGGCGCCCCCGCTCATCGCTGACGCGCACTGCCACCCCATGACCCCGGCATCCTGCCCCATCGCTCGCATCCCTTCGCTGTCGATCGCGCAGCAGTGTGCCTGCTGCGATCAGTGCCGCAAGGTTCGGCAACGAGCGCGGTTGGCCGCGGTTAAAGCTTGGTCGGCCGACTCCGCGAGTCCCGGCCATCACGCGTAGCAAGCCCCGCTCTTTCACCCCGTAGACAGCAACCGCCAGGCCAGCCAAGCCGGCACACCGAGGTAGAACGCCAAACGGCCCAGCCATTCGAGCGCGTCGCGCAGGGCGGCCGCGTGCGCATAGCGCAACGCCATAGCCAACATCACGACCGTTTCGATCGCGACCCGCAGCACGGCGGCGAACAGCATCAAGCCGATCGACCACGACGCCCACCAGATCAGCAGTCCGGTGAGATAAGCCGCCAGCCCGTAGCTGTAGTACTCACCGAAGGCACCACCGAAGGCGATGACCTGGTGCAGACGGAACGCGACGAGTGCCAACAGCAACGGGAACAGCGCGAATTTCACCAGAGGATGATCGACCCAGCGTCGATGCGCGTCGTCGCGGGCCTGGATCAGATCGGCCCGACCGGCGGCGAAGCGGCCTTCCCAAGCGATCGGCACGCCGGTCGCGGCCAACATACGCCGCAGGGCCTCCGGGCGCGTCAACGCTAGGCCCCGCGTCCAGAGTGGACCTGCGGCCAGGCGCACATCGACACCGCTGCACGGCAGCGGCAGACGCCAAGGCCGCAACGCGGCGATCGACGCCACTGGAAGCTCGATCCGTTGCCGCCGTTGATCCAGCACCAGCAACCCACCTTCGACGCTCGCTCGCGCGGCGAACCTGCGCTCGATGGCCCATGCCGCCACGGACGGCAGCAGCACGGCCGCGGCGAACAACCGCAGTTGCGACAGGGATTGGACCTGCAGGCCGATGCGCGCCAGCATGTCGAAGGCCAGCCACAGCAGCCCCACGCCCGCGCACAACCTCAACGCGCCGCTCAGCGCACGCCAGAACGGCGTCAGCAGCACGACCTCGATGACCGGCTCCACTTCCGGCGCGGCGACGGCGCGGCGACGCAACGCCTGCCACGCGGCCAGTGCCGCCAGGGCGAGCAGGAACACCGCGCCCGCGCGCCCCACCCAATCGCCCCAGCGCACCATCAAGGTGGGCGACGGATCGCGGGCGCTGACGAAGGCGGTCAACACGGCCTGGTCGCCGACCGCGGTGTTCGCGAGCACCTCGCCGGTGTCGTCGATGATCGCGCTGAGCCCGTTGGTGGTGACGCGCACCTGCGGCAGCCGCGTTTCGATGCTGCGAAAGGCCGCGACCGCCAGGTGCAGGCGCGCGCCCACCGGGTACGCGGTGAACCAGGAATCGTTGGACATGCCGACGATGGCTTGCGCGCCGAGCCGCGCGCCGTCGATGGCCAGGTCGGTATGCACGTCGTCCAGGCAGATCAACGGCACCACGTTGACCTCGCGCCCGTCCGCGCTGCGCAAGGGCAGCACGCGCGCGCCGTCGCCCGCGCGCCAACCGCCGACCCACGGCAACCAGCGCCGCAACACCGGCCCATCGAGCCAACGCGGCACGTATTCGGTCAACGGGAACGGGTAGGTTTTGCGATAGAAGCCGAGCAAGCCCTTGCCCGGTTCGAGGAACGCGGCCGCGTTGTATTCGCCTTGCCCGTCGCGGTCGTAGGTGCCGAACACCAAGGGCACGCCCGCCGTATCGACGAAGCCCTGGATCTCGCGGTCCAGCGCCGCGCCGTCCTCGCTGCGCGGGCTGGCGAAGCTGGTGGGATATACGGTTTCCGACCACAGCAGCACGTCCGCATCGTGGTCGCGGATCGCCGACCACGAAAGTTCGTAGTGCGTGTCGAGCACCTTACGGACCACTGCATACGCGCCGATCTCTTTGCGTAAGCGCTCGTAGTCGGTGATGTTGGCCTGGACCATGGCGACGCGCAGGGTCGGCGCGTCATTGGCCGCCGGCGCCTGCAAATCCGCGCGCCGCATCGCACCGTAGCCGGCCATGCACACCACGATCAAGGCCCCCAGCGCGAGTGGCCGCAGCAGCACGCGCGTGCCGCGTTTGCGCTGTTCGATGGCGAAGGCGACCGCCTCGTTGACCAACAGCAGCAACGCGGTGATGCCCGCGGCGCCGCCGAGGTCGGCAACCTGGCGCAACACCGCGGATGGAAACAAGCCGTGCCCCAAGGTGTCGCCCAACAACTTGGGCATCAGCCATTCGCAGGCCACCCAGGCCGACACCGCGGCCAGGGGGCGCAGCACCGGCCCGTAGCGGCGCCCCGCCCACTGGCGTACCAGCGCGAAGGCGAGAAATTGCGGCTGCAACAACGGCGCCAGCATCAGCAGCGCCGCCGTCGCGGTCAACGCGCCCACCCCGGTGTAGGCGCCGATCGCCGCCCCGAACCAATGAAACACCGCGGCCACGAAGGCGACGCTCATCAACGCGCCGTTGGCCAGCGCGCGCAGCGTGGTCCTGTCGTTGTCGAGCACCAACAGCCACGGCACCAGCGCAACGAAGCCCAGGCCCCAGGCAGGGCCGCCGCGAGCGTACAGGCCGAGCAAGGCAGCGGTGGCGAGAATGCCGGCGAGGCTACGCCAGCGGGACGGGGACAACCGCTCCTGGATCAAATCGAAACACTCCGTGTCGCTGGGTCAGCGCGGGGGAATCCGGATCGGCCGCTGCGGCATCCCGGGCGGTGCGAGTTCCGGCGGCACGATCCGGTCGGCCGGCATCGCGATGGGTTTGCCCTGCGCGTCGTACAAAGTGAAGCCGGGCGCGAACATCAGCACCGGCTCGATCGGCACGCCCTCGTCGGTCACCTGATGATGGCGAACATAGCCTTGCGGCAATTCGTAGTTTTCCGGCACGGCCAAGCCGAGCAGCGGCGGACTGGTGCCGGGCGGATTGAACGCGCCCAGGCCCGTACGCACGCCGGCCTGCTGCAAGGCCTCGATGACCTGCGCGCCGGTGGGTTCCGGATCGCCGGGTTGGAAGTAAGCCGCCAAGTCGTTGGGATCGTTGCTCGGCACGGCCGGTGGTTCCTGCTGCGACGCGGCTTGCTGTGTTGCCCGCGTGGACAGCGAACGGCTGTCCGGCGGAGCGGCCGCGTCCCGATCCACGTCGGCCTGTGCAACGACGGCATTCGCGCCTTGCGCAGGCTCGCGCATCCACCACCAGCCCACCGACGCCACCGCGATCACCACGACGGCACAGACCACCCACAGCAAGCGCCTATCGCGAGCCGCGGGCGCTTTCGCAATCACACGCATGCCCTCGCCGTCCGCTCGGGACGACGGGGCATGCGGATGATCGCGCTTGGTCATGAGTCGGCTATCCGCCGGACGCGTCCGTCAGGGCGAAGCCGGCTGATAGACCGACAAAGCCCAGCCCATGCGCTCGTGCCCGTACTGGTTCCAGATCGGGCTGCGGCCGTTGGTGAAGCTGGAGTAGCGCGGCGCGCCGGTGCCGGTGCTGCCGCCCCAGAGGCCAGCCGATACCGTGCCGCCGGTGTAGGTCGGGTGGGTGTCGTCGGACTGGATGTAGTCGAACGAGCTCGACGACGACACGAACTTGGTGTTGGCGTCGCGCAAGGTCGCACGCAGAGTGACCGCGGTGCGGTTGATGTAGCTGGCCTCGCTTTCGCCGGACACGTAGCGCAGCGCGTCGGAATCGATCTGCCCGTCGCCGTTGCTGTCGTAATCCGCGCCCATGTACTGGGCGAAGCTGTCCGCGCACTTGAAGCCCTTCTGGCGGGCGTATTCGCACATCCAGTAGTTCATCTTGGCGATGGCCGGCAAGAAGCGATCGCGCATGTTCACCGTCTGCCCGGTGGCGGAGTCGCGGCACGAGCTCTGCACGTTGTCGGCGTTGTAGCCGGGGTAGTACAGATTGGAAATCACCTTGAGCTTGGTGTTGGCATGCGCGTTGGCGTTGATGTAGTCCATCGCCGCCGCCACGTAAGTCCTGCAGGAATTGACCGCCGCATCCAGCCCGCTGTAATTGCAGGTGCCGGTCTGTTCCTTGAACGCCGTGCGCGCCTGCAGGCCGTCGTTGCCGCACATCTCGAAGCTCACCACCCGGGTCGAGGCGGCCTGCATGTAGGAACGATCGGCGACGATCTTGTTCTCGTAAACATCGCGCGCCACCGCACCGGACTTGGCGCGGCGAATGCTTTCGACGTCCGCGTTCCACCGCGCCGACAGATACTCGGCATCCACCGTCGGCGCCGAGTAGCGCGCCGCATTGCTGATCGAACCGTTATAGCCAGCGAAAATCGAATCGCCGTAAGCCACGACGCGGTACTTGGTGCTGGTTGCGGGCCGATCGACGGTCCAGGAAACGTTCTGATTGAGCGTGCTGGCCATGCCCGAGGCCGAGAGCGCGAACAGCGCCACAGCCGAAAGCAACCGCCCCGCCTTATTGCGGAACAGAATCTTCATCCTTAATTCCCCTTCGAGATGATGTGCGCTGCGGACACCTACCGGTGCCCGATGAGTAACGCGAAACCCGAATCACGATGGGGATGCCCGGACCCCGCGGCACGCCCCCCTGCCATCGCCCCCGGACGCTAGCGTATGGTTCCAGGGGGTGCAATGTGCGCTGCAACAGCGGCGGGGGGCTGCATCACGTTTTGAGGGTTGGAATGGAAGGAAGACAGGCAGGCGCGCAGACGTCAACTTGGGATCCGCGATATCCATTAAGCGCAGCAACGTGGACATTAAGCCCCGATGTACTCAGTCGCCTCACCCATCCTGAGCAATGCATGTAGCGCTGCGAACCTCTGAAGCATTTTTTGCTTCAACGAAAATTATCAACGGCATTTATAACCATATGAACCGATTATGCGCAGTGCAGACTCAATTTAGTCATTGAGACGGCCATCTTAAGCAAAATCACACAAGCTCTGCGACATCCTTCAAAACAGGATCATCCGCGACAGAAGGCGCCGCCAAAATTCGCTCCACCCGGGAAGCTTGGCGTCGGACAGGATGAACTATGTGATTATAAATTGAGACAAAATTATGCTGAGCCAGAATGTGCGTCACTGGCACAATATATTTCAACACATCGGGACGTGTAATTCCGCGCGAAAGAGCCGCAATTTTCCGTCCAGATCCGGCTTGCTTATAAATCTTGCGCAAGACCGTAATCAAAGCCTTCATTTGTGGCGATATACTCATTTGAAGAATAGCACTACTAGTGCTCATCTGTTCGTAGGAAGTAATCTGACAATCTGCAGAAATAACATTCCTAGGAAGACCCGCTTCACTGGCAACACCAACCACTCGGTCAATCATGCACGAATAGAACGATATACCAACTTCCCCTGATGACCGCCCTAAATTAACTTGTCGAATCATGGAATCTTTGATCTTCAAACCTCGAACATCTATCTCATCCAAGGGAATCTCGCCCCAGGCCCCGCTTTCAACAGTCAGTCCCCGGAAATCGATTGCTGAGCGCGACTCACTAATAGCCATCATAATGGCCACATAGCAACAATCTGCTATGGCCTGATGAAAAATCGTCCCTGTGCTTCCACGATTACTCAGAGAATGCGCCAACCCGATAAGAACATCCGGTCCAGCATCGTTCTTCTGCAGCAGATAGATGGCCATGGATATAGCCTTCTCAGAAAGCTCAGCTATTGGGGCTGAAGCATGAGTTACATAGCCAGTGAGCACATGGCGTACGAAAGCACCTCCTTGCAGCGCTCCGAGCATGTCTGCATCAACGAATGAACGAGCTCCGGGGTCCGACTCACGCTCCGTTAGCCCTGGGAGTCTTTGAAGTTGAGCCAAAACACCTTCACCCGCGCCCTGCCCCGTCTCCGTGGCATATGCATTCGCCAGATCGTTACCAGTGATCGGACCGGTGCCACTTACCTTTGCGCGCACGTCTTCGGCAAGTCGCTCAAGTACCGCCCGCACGGTCTCAGCCTCCATCGAAGAGCTCTCCAGGAGGGCTTCTCGGCCGGTAATTCTCTCCAGAAAGACATCCCACGAGTACCCAAAGCCAACATTAGCATCAATGTCTAAAATATCATCGAAAAGGTCGTTTCTAAGTAAATAAGAAAGGAGGAGCGGCTTTCTCGGCAACCAATCCGGAAGATGCTTATTGACGCCGTTGCGGCTCAAGAATTGCTCAGCACTACCTTCATTAAATTCCCCGAGGCGGACAATTAGACATCCTCCGGCCTGGATGCCTAGTGAAGAATGCAATTCGGCCATGGTGTCAAAATAATGATCTCGACCACAAATGAATACACCAGCCCCGCGCGGAAGTTTCTGAGTAAAATCCCTCAACCCTTTTAACGCCGAACGGCGAGCCTCGCGCATAAAGCTACTATTATCCAAGCGAACGACAGTTTGAGAGGCGAGTTCATCGAAGCCATCGATTAGAGCGCAACACATGCCCGCTCGCCAAGCTGCGACCAGATCGTTTCTAGGTTCGTAACCAATAATTCTCGCGTGACGATCAAGGATTTCATCACTGTAATCCTCACCCCAGTGTTCTCTCATATTTAGGCAAATGGGAGTTGGAGAGGATGAAGCCCCGCCTATTTGACGAGACATCCGCAAGAACAATTCACGAGTGGTAAGACTCTTACCAGATCCAAACGGCGCGAGAAGAACCACAGTACTACCATCAACCAATCTTGCAATAATTTGCTCAAGACTAATTGCATACGGGAAAGCTTTATCCTTCGCCTCCGGATCGTATGCCACCATCATCGGCAAATCGATATAGGCACCCTCGGATATATTGACAGAATCGGTAATAGGATCGCGCGCCGATCCAAATGCCACTTTTGATCGCCGCACGACGTACTTCCCACTATCGAAGAAGCGGCGCTGAAACAAATCGAATGATAAGACGCTGACCTGCTGTTTTCTTGCATACTCAATATGCTCTGCATCCAGTTGCTTCTCCGTCACGATCCACTTCGCAACAGAGGGAGCAACCTGGAGCTCTATTCTTTCCGATGCGCCAAGCTTCTTTACATCCCCTTTAATCTTGTCTAAACGAGTGCTGGTTGTGACCATCAAAAGGTGCGTAATGTCACGCAACCTAACGATGCCATCTATCTCCCTTACGACAGGATCACTTGGATAATGAGAGGGTTGACATTCGCCCGGCCCAACGCCCCAAACAGCTTCAGCAACCCGCCTCACCCTATCCTCGAAACTCAAGTTTTCCGCGCGATTTCCTGACATTGCCCCCCCTTAACTATCTTAAGACTGCAAGCTATCCGCCCTTTTGCACGCGCCTGTTTTGAAGCCGAACCTTCGACTCAAGTGGAAAACGGAAAATTCACGCAGGACCGGCCAGTAAAGTCACGTCATTGCGAGTTGCAAATTTCGGCAGCACCCTGTGATCAATTATAGTTAAGGTGCATATTCAAGCGTTCGATAGCGGTGCGCGAATTGGATCTGTCATGCGATCAAGCGCGAACTTGCATTCCCCAACGTAACCATCGGCAGCGATAAGGTTTGGCACTAATGTAGAACTTCTCTAACACCAACCGCACTGCTTGCCCTTCTCTGATCCGGTCGGCCAGCAAAGACATTAGGAGTCGGCCGTTTGATCCAGTAGCGTCGTGTGAATGCGACGCAATAAAGGGGCCTCACGTCATCAAGGGTCTCGGCTTGTTGTTTGATGTACGCTGAGAGCTGCCTACCAGCACCCAAGGCTGCCGAACTAGACAGATTCGAAAAAAACCGTGCTCGATCCGGCTCATACTTCTATCCACTTCAAAAATTCAGTACCTCACACTGCCTTGACCAGAGAAAATTGAGACGACTCGCGTTTCTGTGCTCTCGGGAATAACGAAGATTAATATCGAAGCCCCGCTAGCCTATTCGCCGGATCAATGTCTTTGATCTATGCTCAGATCAATTATCCGTGCGCCGCTGTATGAACTTTGGATTGACCGCAAGAAGCTATGAGGGTACTTGTCCGTCCATTCAACAAATAACGAATCGCGGCACGAGGAGTGTCGGGCACGCGAATATGCGCATGCAGGCCACTGGTTCGCGTCAGAAGTAGGGCTTAGGCAACGACACCTCGGCTGAGGGATCGGCTTGGACTCGTCGTTTCGAAACCCCTTATGGGTCAACGCATTGCGCGCGACGGGGCTGATCTGGAGCGGGTGATGGGAATCGAACCCACGCTAGCAGCTTGGGAAGCTGCAGTTCTACCATTGAACTACACCCGCTTGCGGGCCAGTTTATAGCGCGGGCCGCGCGGGTGGCAAACATCGGGCTGATGGCGCTGTGGCACGAGGCTGGCGCCCTCCCCGTCTGCTCTGCCCACGCTCTTCTCCGACTCTCTGTCGCCCCGGTCCCTGTGTCGGCCGTACTTATCGAAGCCCCGCGCTCGCCTGACGCCCATCACACCTAGGCCTCGCCCAAAAAGAAACCGGGCCTCTCGGCCCGGTTTCGATGTCGCAATAATGCTATGACGCAGTAGTGTGGCGCAAGACCTCAGCGTTCCGCAGCAATCAGAACCCGCGGCCCACCTGTGCGAACACGGTGGTGTTGTTGCCGCCGCCCTGGCCGACCGTCGCGCTGGCGCCGATGTTGGCGTCGAGGCCGAACAGGTGGGTGCGCACGCCGAACAGCAGGCTGCCGTAGTTCTGGTCGAACTTGCGGCCCATCACGGCATAGTCGCCCAGGCCCGGCACGGTCTGCAGACGGGCGTAGGCATGTTCGGGGGCGTCCTCGAACTCGCGGTCGACGGTCAGGCGCGCGTAGGGGCGGAAGCTTTCGCTGTGGGTGTAGTTGATCTGCCAACCCACGCTGCCGATCAGCGAGTCGAACTCCTGCTTCGGATAGGCCAGCGAGGTCGCGAGCGTCGGGTCGCTTTCGGCGAAGCCGTCGACTTCGATCTTCTGCGAGACCAGGCCGAGCACCGGGCCGTGGCGCAGGGCGTCCTGGCCGAATTCCCAGCCGCCGTTGACGGCGATGGTGAGGTTGTCGCCGTCGGCGGAACCGTGGTGGACGCGGGTGACCGGGCCGAGGTTGGCGTTGCGGTCGATGTCGAAGTCGAGCTGGGTGTAGCTGACCTGGCCGTTGACCCAGGCGCGTTCGCCGTACCAGCCGACGAAGCCGCCGAGAGTGGCTTCCTTCTGCTCGAATTCGCCGTTGCGCAGGCCGAAGTCGTTCTTCTGCTGGCCGTAGCCGGCGAAGGCGCCGAACACCAGGTTGCCGCGGTTCCAGTCGATACCGCCGCTCAGCGCCGGACCGGCGCCGTCGTACAGGTCGCCGTGGCCATAGCGCTGGAAGTCGCCGCGCAGGCTGGTCCACCACCGCATGCCGTCGCCTTCCTGCGGGCCGGCGAGGTGGTTGGCGACCTGGTCGGCGCGGGCGCGGCCGCTCATCGCCGCCGAGTTCGGCAGCACGGCGATGAAGCGCGGCGCTTCAAGCACCGACAGCGCGTAGTCGGCGAGGATGCGATGGGCCTTGCTCGACGGATGCACGCCATCGGCGAAAGCGTAGGTTTCCGGCGCGTCGGGGGCAGCGTAGTTGAGCGGGCTGCAGGTCAGCGACGAGGCGGTGATCTGCGGATTGCAGCCGGTGCCGGTGACGTTGGTGATGCCGTACGGCGCCGGGTTGGCGGTGATTTCCGCCAGCAGGCTGAAGGTGTTGAGCGGAATCACGCGCAGGCCGGCGGCGGCGAGGCCGCCGTACAGGGCGTTGTTGTAGGTGGTCGACAGTTGGGTGCCGGCGGCCTGGGCGGCGGCGCCGCCGGCGCGGAACTGCGGGGTCAGACCGAGGTTCGGCACGGTCGGCACCAGCACGTACTGGGCGCCGGCGTTCTGCAGCGCGGCGACCACGCCGATCTGCGCGGTGACGGCGTTGGTGATGGTCGCCTGCGCCGGGGCGCCGGCGACGACTGCGAACAGGTCGTTGGCGCCGCCCCACACGGTGTACAGCGCGTTCGGGTCGGCGCGGCCGCCGTTGGCGGCGAGGTAGTTGGTGGTCTGCGTGGCCAGCGACGGAATCGCGCCGAGCGGGCTGGCGCTGTTGGTGCCGGTGCGGGCGCCGCCGACGGCGTAGTTGGTGCCGCCCTGGTTGGCGCTGGTGGCGTTGGTGCCGTAGTACTCGGCGACGTATTCCGACCAGACCAGGCCCGGGTTGGTGGTGAAGCGGCCGATCAGGGCCGCGTTCGGACCGACCGCCTGGAACAGGGCCGGGCGGAAATGGCCGGAGTCGGTCAGGCTGTCGCCGATGAAGACGGTCTGCGAGTAATCCTGGGCGAAGGCCGGAGCGGCGGCCAGCACGAGGGCGGCGGCCAGCACGGTACGAACGGGTTTCATCATGAACTTCCCTGCGGTGATGTGACGGGTGATGGCGATCGAACGATCGGTCGATTGCCGGTAGAAGCTCCGCGCGGGCGTGACATACGCCGGCGGATGGCCGAATCGAAGCACGCGCCGGCGGATCAAGGCAAGGCGCAGCGCGGCAAAACGATGCCGCGATTATCCCCGGCCAGCCGCTCCGGCGCCGGGGCCAGAGGTCACAGAGCGGGCCTTTGCTGCGGTTCGAACCGGACCGACCGCTAGGGCCGAGACTGGCCGCGCGCGGGCGCCCACGCGACAATGGCGGCATGAATATCCTGCTCAATGGCGAACCGCGCGCGCTCGCAGCGCCGACCACCGTGGTCGAACTGCTGCACAACGAAGGCCTGGGCGAACGCCGGGTCGCGGTCGAGATCAACGGCGAGATCGTCCCGCGCGGGCGCCACGCCGAACGCGCGCTTGCCGAAGGCGACAAGGTCGAGATCGTGCACGCCCTCGGCGGCGGCTGAGCGCGATACCCAGACTGTCCCGGGTCGGCGCCGACGGCCCCCGGGGTGTCGTGCGGTTAGCGGTTGAAGTACACCGGGTTGCCCATCAAGGCGAGCCGACCCTGCGCGTCGCGCACGTCGACACGCAGCCAATGGCGGGCACCATCGCTGCGCCAACGGAAGTCGAAGCGCTGCTCGGCTGCGCCGATCGCCGGCTGCTCGATCAAAGACGCGGCGACGCCGTCGACGATGGTTTCAACGCGGCCGCCGGCGACGTTGCGTACCGTCAGGCTCAACTGCGCCTCGTCGCCGGCGCGCAGGCGCAACTTGCCGCCCATTGCGACCTGCTCGCGGCCGTGCCGTGCGCTCAGCTCCAGGGCGCGATCCTTCGATCCGCGCACGTCCACGAACACATTGCCGGCGCGCAGGCCGTCCAGGATCGCCGGTATCGACAGCTCGCGCGCATGCACGACCGTGGTCGGGCGGCCGATCCGGCTCGCGCCGAAAGTTTCTTCGGCTTCGGTCGGGGCATCGTGGTTGTCGCTGCCGCCGATGCCGGTCAAGCGATGGCCGGCGTTGAGTTCGCGCTGCCAGAAGGCGATGCCCGAGCCCGGCGTGTCGGCGTCGCCGCCATTGACGGCCTCGACCATGCCGACCCGCGACAAGTCCGCCGCCGGCATCGGCGTCCAGCCGCAGCCCATGCAACGTTCGTCGGAGGGTCGGATCGGGTGATTGATCGACACCGGCACGCCGCGCTTCTCCAGCGCGCGCAACACCGTGTCCCAGTCCGGCACCGCGGCGCTGCCGACGCGGAAGTCGACCGGGGCATAGGTGCCGAACACGTTCGCATGGCCCTGGAAGGTGGTGATCTCGATGCCGGGCATCAGCAAAAAACGATCGAAATACGGCTGTAGTTCGCGCACGGCCGACAGGTGCGAGACCGTGTTGTGTTCGGTCACGGCGACGAAATCCAGCCCTTGCCGGCTCGCCGCCTGCGCGGTCAGGAACAGCGGGCACGGCACCTTGTTGCCAGCCTGGGAAGCGCAACTGCCGTCGCTGTGGCCGCTGTGCATATGCAGGTCGCCGCGGTACCAGCCCGGCCCGGAGCGCAGGGGCTTGGCGACGATCGCGGCGGGTAACGCATCGGGTCGATCGGCCATGCCGAAATGGATGCGCGCGACATAGCGGGCGCGTTGCTCGGCGCGGATGTTCGGAATGCCCAGCAAGACTTTCCATTCGCCCGCGGGCAAGGCGCCGGCCGGATACGACGGGGTCGCATCGGCGGCGCTGACGGTGAACACGCGCTTGTTGCCGCCACTCCAACCGCGGAAGCCGTCGCGGCCGAGGAAGTCGCCCGGGCCGATCAGGCCCAGGTCGATCGTGGTCTTGTGCTCGCGCCCGTCGTAGTCGAACTCGACGGTGATGCGGGCGACGCCGTCCGGCACCCGGAACGGCAATTCACGATAGCTGCGATTGTCGCGGCCTTCGATCGTGCCCTCGATGGTGACATCGGCGGCCTCGGCCGCGTTAGCCGCACCGGCCATCGGCGCCATACAGGCCAAGGCCAGCATCAGCAGCGCAATAAGCGATTTCATGGTCATGCCCCGATTCGTCAATCGTGCTTCTCGAGCGCTTCGACCGGACGCTGGTTGCAGCGTTCCGGCTGGCGGCGTGGGTTGCAGCGCGCGATTTCGCTGCGCGGGAACACCACGCGATAGCGGCTGAAACGCCGGTCGGGCTGCGGGTAATCGGTGGAGATGTAGTGCGCGCCGCTGGCGAAGGCGGCCTCGCGCCGGCGCGGGTCGTTGCGCCGCGCCTCGAGCGTGTCGGCGTCGGCGCGCGTGCGCACCAGGAAGCCGGCGGCGACCGCCTGGGCGATGCGCTCGCCCTGCCCGACCGGGTCGTTGAGGGTCAGATAGGCGGCATCGGAGGCCTGCTCGTCGGTGTTGACGAACATCGCCCGCCCTTCCAGCGAGCGTCGCGCGCCGCGGTACAAGCCGACCTTGCGCGCATCCTCGTCGAGCGCGAACAGGACCTTGCCGCGCGCTTGCCCCAGCGTCGGCCAGCGCCCGGCCAGCACCGCCTCGCGCAGGCTCGGCGCATCGCCGCGCACGTCGTCGGGAACGATCAGTTCGGCGGCGGTAAAGACCGAACGGATTTCGCCATCGAGCGCATCGAAGGCGGCGCCGTCGAACGCCAGCGGCGCAACCGCACCCCGCCCGCCGCGGCCGTCCTTGGCGTTGATCAGGATCAGGATCGGCGCATGCTCGCGGTGGCTTTGCGACCAGGCGCGGATCTGCCGCAGGCATTGCACGAAGGCCATGCACTGGCTGCGGAAGTCGATGTCGGCCAGGTGCATGACCTTGAAGCCCGGCTGCGCCATCTCCGCCGCGACTGCGGGCGGCCAGGGGCCGGCCTCGCCATAGCCGCTGCGCAAGGCGCCCGGCGGATGCGCATAACGGCCGCCGCGCGGGTCGTAGTAGACATCAAGTTCGAGCGTGCGGGCGCCCTGCTCTAACTGCGCGGACAAGGGCGGATGCGCATAGTCCAGCGAGTCCGCGCCGGCCGCATCCACCGCGCGATGCGCGGCCAGCTCCTGCGGCGGAATCGCGAGCTTGTAGCTGTTGTGGGTGCCGATCGCCTGCAGATCGTTGAGCCGCAGGCGCGCGTCGATCCAGGCCTGGCTGCAGTCCGGGCCGGCCGCCGCGGCGCGATCGACGTCGAGCTTGCAGCCAGCGCCCGCGACGGCTGCGCTGGTTTGCGCACCGGCGGCGGCCATAAGCGGGCCGGCCATAAGCGCGCCGACGAGCAGCGCGCCGCAACTCAGCCCAGCCTTGACCGCCCCCATCCGCATCGCGCTCAGAACCGGTACATCAGCGCGGCGCGGAAGGCGCGGCCGAGCAGCGGGCGGGCGATGAAGGTGTTGGCGCCCGCGTCGGCGCTCTGCAGCTCGCCGGCGCGCGGGTTGCCTTCGGTCAGGCCGCGCGAGTTGGTCAGGTTGTCGCCGTACAAGAACAAGGTCAGCCCCGGGGTGAACTCGTAGCGGGCGCTGGCGTTGAGCACGTTGTAGGAAGGCAGCCGCACCGAATTGGCGGTATCGACGAAACGCTCGCCCTGGTATTCGTAGGCGAGCTGCAGGCGCAGACGGTCGTCGAGCAGATTGATGCCGGGCACGATGCGGAAGCTGTTCTTCGGCACGCGGATCAACTGGTTGCCGACGAAGTCGCGCAACACCGGCGCGCCGTTGACGATCTCGGTGTAGCGCAGGCCTTTGTACTGCGGGTCCTGCACGGTCGCGGTCAGCTGCATGTCGAACCAGCCCACCGGGAACCACGAGGCCTCCAGCTCCAGGCCGGTGGTCTTGGTGTCGGCATAGCCCTGCTGCACGGTCGAGGTGCCGGCGTTGAGGTCGAACACGGCATTGCTGAAACCGACGTTCTCGTACTTGGTGTAGAACAAGGTCGCGAACACGTCGAAGGTTTCGTTGCTGAACTTGTAGCCCACCTCGCCGAGCTGCATGGTCTGGATCACCGGCTGCGCCGCCGTGTCCTTGCTCACGCAGTCCTGGGCCGCGGCCTGGGTGCAGTTGGAATAGCGGGTGATGAAGCTCGACAGATTGGGCAGGCGGAAGGTCGGGGTCCAGCGCGCGAACAAGCCCGAGTACTTGTCGAACTGCCAGTTGGCGCCGACGGTCCAGCCCAGCTTGTCGTAGTCGCGGTCGTAGTTCACGAACCGGCCCGAGCCGGTCAGGATCTGCGAGCTCGCCGGCGTGCCCAGGTCGACCTGCTTGCGGATTTCGGTCCAGCCCTTGGCGTTGACCTTCTCCCAGCGCACGCCGGCGTCGATGCGCAGGCGCTCGTTGACCTGCCATTCGTCCGACAGGTACACAGCCTGGGTGGTCGAACGGCCGCTGGCGTTCTCCCACTCGTATCCGTAGCGGTAGAAGCCGTGGTCGGTCAGCGTCGCCAATGGGCGGCCGGCGGCGTCCACCGCGACCAGATCGAGCAGGCGCGCGTTGTCGCGCACATCGAGCAGGGTCGTCGACGAATAGCGGTCGAAGTCCTGGTCGAAGCGTGCGTAGTAGTAGCCGAAGGTGAGGTCGTGGCTCTGTCCGCCGAAATCGAAACGGCGCATCAGGCGGGTGTCGCTGATCAGCTCGTCGACCGGCATGGTCACGCCGCGCAGGCCGCCGACCGTGACCAGTCCGTTGCCGTTCTGGTTGGCGACGTCGAACACCTGGCCCGGAGTGTTGACGTAACGCAGCTGCGCGCCGGTCGCGCCCGGAATCGCCGCGAGCTGCTTCTTCAGCGCCGGGTCGGACAGGAATTTGGAGGCGCTGAGCAACTGCAGCGGGAACACGCCGTTGCGCTGGGTCTCGGTGCGGTCGTAGCGCAGCGACTGGGCGAGCTTGAAGCCGGCGCCGAGTTCGTAATCGAACTTGGCCGTGTACTGGTCGCGCTTCACTTCGGTGCCGCGCGCATTGTCGAAGGCGTAGCGGCCGCGGTCGCCCTGCAGCATCGAAGCATAACGGGTGTCCGGGCCGGCCAGGGTGCCGTAGTGATCGTCGAAGCCGGGCACGCCGCGGATCTTGCCGTCGGCATAGGTGCGCATCGGGATGCCGAGGTACAGCGCGACGTTGTCGTCCAGGCGCTTGTAGTCGAAGGCGAAGCGGCCGCGCTCGAACTCCTTGCTCAGGTTGACCCGGTACTGGCCGCCATCGTTGGCCTGGAAGCCCGGATCGCGAATGCCGTCGTCGAAACGATAAAAGCCGCCGAGGCCGAGCTTCCAGCCGGCGCCGAGCGGCGTGCCGAAGAAGAAATCGTAACGGTTCAGGCCGTAGTCGCCGGCGGTGTACTTGACCACGCCTTCGGCGCTGTCGCCGACCACGCGCGGGATGAAGTTGATCGCGCCAGCCGGCGCGTTCGAATAGAACACCGAGGAGGGGCCGCCGCGCACCACTTCGATGCGCTCGATGGTCTCGTCGAGTCGGAACGCCTGGTCGCCGTTGAGGAAGCCCAGGGCCGGGTCGTGCTGCACCGGGATGCCGTCTTCGAGCAGGGTCACCGAACCGAAACCGTCGACCGGGATGCCGCGCGCACGGATGTTGCCGCTGGCTTCGCCGCCGGTGGCTTCGACCCAGAAACCCGGCACCGACTTCATCGCCTCGGTGACCGAGGTCGGCGCCTGCATGCGCAAGCGGTCCTCGTCGATGGCGGTGATCGAGTAACTGGTTTCGGCCTTGCTGCGCTGGCGCGTGCCGGAGCGGCCGGTAACGATGACGGTGTCGAGATCGGTGGCGCTGGCGGCGGCCGTGCTCACATCGCTGGCGGCGGTCGCTGCGGTGTCCTGGGCCTGTGCGGCGGAAACGGCGAATGCGGTCAGTACGAGGGCGCAACGGATCGCCCGGCTCAGCTGGCGGGTGGAAGGCATCATGGATTCGGCGTTCGGAAGGAAGGGAAGGCTGCCGGCCGGTTCCGTCCGAAGGCCCTGCGTCGAGCCCGGCAATCCTGCGCATGCTGGGCCGCGACGTTTAAAGATTCGTGACAGCCGTCGATGGATTTGCGTGCGCGGTGGTTGGCGCCAGGATCGGCCAAGCCTGCTTGCTGGGCGAATGCGGGGCGCGAATGCAGAGCGGAGCAGGAGCAAATCCCCCCCTGCCCCCCTTTTCCAAAGGGGGACCTCTCCGGGCAGCGGATACACCAACACCGTGTGCTCGACGCCAACGGATCGACGGGCGTGAACGGCCTGCGGAGACACCTACACAAGCCCCCTTTGCAAAGGGGGCGGGCGCCTGCGTCGTTCGGCGGAGCGACAAGCCCGCTGCGCCGGGGGATTTCCGGGCAGATCGCCGTGATGTGGATGGGACAAGACCAAATCCCCCCTGCCCCTTTTTCAAAAGGGGGAGCTCACGTGTCGATGCGATATTCGAGGGGCCTTACGTGTCGGTGCGATGTTCAAGCAAATGACATCGGCGCATAAAAAAGCCCCGGCCGAAGCCGGGGCTCTGTTGCGGGTTGCAAGTAACGCTGCGTATCAGCTGTTGCCGCCTCCGTCGATCACGGTGGCCGGCGAGACCGAGCAATGGCCAGGTCCGGTCGTGCCTTCGTTGTAGGCGCCGAGAATCCCGGCGAGCCTGATCGCGGTGTCGCGTGCGGGGCCCTTCGGTGCGGTGGTGCTGCGACCGATGAACCATGCCGTGGCTTCGGCGATCGCGGCCTGCACCTCGGACGGTGCGCCTGCGCCGGCTTCGGCGTTGAGGCGTGCGGCCATGTACTGGTGCGCGAGGATGTAGTACGCGTTGCCACCCTTCGGCGGCGTCCAGAACACCTTGTACCAGGTCTGACCGGAGGCGAAGAACAGCGTGTCTTCTCCGATCGCGGCCCAGGTCGCGTCATACGGCGCAGGGCCGTACTTCGAGTGGGTCTTCCAATAACCCTGGGTGTAGGTGCATCCGCTGGTGGCGCACAGTTCCGGCACGCTCACGGTGATCACGGCTTCGTCGCTCTTGTTGACGCCGTTGTCGGTCGCCAAGGTCAAGAGGTTCGGAACCATGAATTCGCAAGTGTTGCCGGGTCCGGTCTGGCTCGGCAGTATCCACGCCGCGAACAGGTCGAGGCTGTTGACGATGCCCGGATCGGGGTTGATGTCGCCTGTGACGTACTGGGCGAAGCTGCTGCACATCAGCGGGCTGACCTGCCAACCGAAGGTATCGCCGAGGTTGAGGCCCGGGATGCCGTTGAACAGATCGCTGACCTGCACGCAGGCGTCGGTTTCGACGTTCGGCGAGCCGTACACCAGTGCGGCCTGGTTGGAGGTGTAGCTCGTGAAGCCGCAATCGCTGGCGTTGCCGGCGGCGTCGTAGCACTTCAGCACGCGCTGGATGCTCGCCTCGTTATAGCCTTCGAGCTTGCCGCTCAGCGCTGCGTCGTAGGTGCAGTTGAGCGAGGTCGCGCCCTGCGGGTCGCACGTCGGCGACACCGACTGGGTGCCTCCACCGGCGAAGTGCAGAGTGTCGCTCGGATCGGCCGGGCTGAACTGCGGTGTCGCGTCGGCAGGCCAGGTGACCATGATGCTGCCGCTGACCGCAAAGCCGCTCTCGGACTCGGTGCTGCGGGTCGCCGCGAGACGATAGACCGTCTCGTAGTTGCCGCCGACATTGAGCAGCACGTCGACGTCGTCGCACAGGAAGTTACCGGCATAGATGCCGCTGGCGATCGGATCGGGCAGGCAGCCCTGCATGCCGACGACCTTGGCGTCGGCCGGCGAGACCACCACATGCTTGTCGGGCGCCCAGGCATAGTCGCGGTCGTAGCGGGTCTGCGCGGTCTTGCTGATCGCGACGGTCCGGCAGGCTACGGTGACCATGGCCGAATCGCTGGCCGTGGCATTGGTGCTGGCGCTGGTGCTCCAGGTACCGGTTGCGGTGTTGTTGTGCTGACCTTCGTCGGCGCCGCATACGAACGGCGACGGACGCGGATAGGTCCACACGTACGGCCCGCTGCCCAGGTTGAACACATGGTCAGGGTCATTGGGCAGGATCGAGTCGTTGATCGAGAACGTGTCGCCGTAGCTCTCGGCCGGGTTCGCCGGGATCGAGAACGCAGCGGAAGCCACGAACGTATAGGTGCCGCCCGCGCGCTCGCTGGTGATACCGGCGGCGTTGACGCCTCCGCTGGCATTGAGCAGGAACGGATGGGTGTTGCTGCTCAGGTCGAACGCGTAATCGCAGGTCAGGATGATCTTGTCCGGATTCGCGGCCGGCTTGATGCAGGCCAGGGTGTCGGTATCGCCGCCCTGCGAGGTCCAACTCAGCTGGAACTGGGTCGCGCTGTTGTTGAACTGCATGGTGTCGACCACCGCGGTGGTCTTCCAACCGAAGCCGAACGGGTCCTTGACGGTGATGGCGCCGGCGACGCGATACATGCCACGGGTGGTCGGCGTCGCGGTGACGGTGTATTCGACCTGGTGGCTGTCGCCATCGAACATCACGATGCTCTCGGGCGTGACGGTCTTGTTGATCTGCCAATCGGTATAGCGCTTCCAGCTCGCCGTGGCGGTCTTGTCGCCAGAGGGCTTGGGCAAGAAGCAGTACACGACATGGCTGACGCCGGCGGGTTCGCCGCTGGAATTAAGCGGCGCGAACAGATTGATGTCGCTGAGCACGGCCGGATCGTACTGGAACACGTTGTAGGCGTTGCCGCCCTTGACCACGATGTAGTCCATCGGCACGGTCGAGGTGAAGCCGATGTATTTGCTTTGGTCGGCGGGGGTGTAGTTGAAGGTGATGGTTTGACCCGGTGCGCCAAGGTTGTAGCTTTGGCCGTTGACCGGTGCGCTGCCGGTGCTGCCGCCCAATCCGGACCAGGTCGCTACGCCGGGCAGGTCGTCGCAACTGGTGAAATTTCCCGAATAAGTGGTCGGCTGCACCGAGGCCGCCCAGGCCCCGGTGGGCAAGGCGGCAGCGGTAGCAAGCAAGAGCGCCGTTGCGAGCAACGGACGCCAGCGTCGAGTGGTGGACATGTCAGAACTCCGTGAGCGGGGTGGCAAAGCACCCTGTTCTTCGCGCTCGGTAGCTCGGCCATGCTGACCAGGACGGTCCGCACCCGTGGCTTTGCGACGCCGGCTCTCACCGGTTGTGCCTTTTTCGAGTCCCGTACGACGGCGCGGCGTCCGCTTCCCCCAGCGGACGCCGCCGGCGATAACTGCTGCGTCGCGAACCCTCAGCGCCGCCAGTACCGCTTGGCGGCGCCAATATACGCTTCAAAATGTGATTGCAATCACATTTCGTTGACCGGGCGACGAACGGTCGCCGTTCTTGATGAGTGGCTCCGGGCCGTGCGCCGCCATCGGGTCCGCTTGGCCGCGGACCGCCCCGAACCCCGCTGTGCCGCCCGCCATCCTCGCCGCCCGGCCCAGCCGGACCGGCCACCCGCGAAAACCGCATGCCGCGTGAAACGCCGGCCCACCCGGGGTCCAAGCGCAGGGCGTTATCCGACATAATTCACCGATGACGAACAACGCCTTATCCGATCCGCTGGTCATCGCCGGCAAAACCTACCGCTCGCGCCTGTTGACCGGCACCGGCAAGTTCAAGGACCTCGACGAAACCCGCCTGGCGACCGAAGCCGCCGGCGCCGAGATCGTCACCGTCGCCATCCGCCGCACCAATATCGGCCAGAACCCGGGCGAGCCGAACCTGCTCGACGTGCTGCCCCCGGACCGCTATACCCTGCTGCCCAACACCGCCGGCTGCTACACCGCCGACGACGCCGTGCGCACCTGCCGCCTCGCGCGCGAACTGCTCGACGGCCACAAGCTGGTGAAACTCGAGGTGCTCGGCGACCAACGCACCCTGTTCCCCGACGTCGTGCAGACCCTGGCCGCGGCCGAGATCCTGGTCAAGGACGGCTTCGACGTCATGGTCTACACCTCCGACGACCCGATCCTGGCCAAGCGCCTGGAACAGATCGGCTGCGTGGCGGTGATGCCGCTGGCGGCGCCGATCGGCTCCGGCCTGGGCGTGCAGAACAAGTACAACCTGCTCGAGATCATCGAGAACGCCAAAGTGCCGATCCTGGTCGACGCCGGCGTCGGCACCGCCTCGGACGCGGCCATCGCCATGGAGCTGGGCTGCGACGGCGTGCTGATGAACACCGCCATCGCCGGCGCCCGCGACCCGATCCTGATGGCGCATGCGATGAAGCTGGCGATCGAGGCCGGACGCGCCGCGTTCAAGGCCGGCCGCATTCCGCGCAAGCGTTATGCCAGCGCGTCGAGCCCGGTGGACGGGCTGATCGGCTGACATGACTGATCCGTTCTCGAGCGACGGCGCCAAGACCCCGCCCAAGCCTTTCACCGTGGAAGAAGGCCGGCGCCAAGTGCGCAGCTTCGTCCTGCGCCAGGGCCGCTTCACCCCGGCCCAGCAGCGCGCCTTCGACGAGCTCTGGCCGCGTTTCGGCATCGACTATCAGGGCTCGCCGCGTAATTACGACGAAATCTTCGGCCGCAGCGCCAAGCGCGTGCTCGAAATCGGCTTCGGCAACGGCGAGGCCCTGCGTTTCGCCGCCCAGCACGACCGCGAGCGCGATCTGATCGGCATCGAGGTCCACGCCCCCGGCGTCGGCCGCCTGTTGAACGCCCTGGCCGAAGACGGCAGCGACCACGTCCGCCTGTATCACCACGACGCGGTCGAGGTGTTGAACCACGAAGTCGCCGACGGCTCGCTCGACGAAGTCCGCATCTATTTCCCGGACCCGTGGCACAAGAAGCGCCACAACAAGCGCCGCCTGGTCCAGCCCGCGTTCGCCGATCTGCTGGTGCGCAAGCTTTCGCCCGACGGTCGCTTGCACCTCGCCACCGATTGGCAGGACTATGCCGAACAGATGTGGGACGTGCTCGATGCGACCGCAGGTCTGATCAACCGCGCCGGCCCGCGCGGCAGCGTGGCCCGGCCGCCGTGGCGTCCGCAGACGCATTTCGAGACCCGCGGCCAGAAACTCGGCCACGGCGTCTGGGATCTGCTGTACGACAAAAGCCGGGATTAGGGAATCGGGAATCGGGAATCGGATGCGAGCTAGCGAAGATCCGCGATACGTTGCCGACGCCCAAGCGGGTCGTGATGCCTTGCTTTGCCGTTGTTGTTCCGAATCCCGAATCCCGAATCCCGACTCCCGGCCCTGATGGATACCGCCCTCGCGCTCACCACCGACATGAAGCTCGTCCTCGGGCTGGTGGTCTTCACGATGGCGATGTTCCTGTTCGAGCGCATCCGCGCCGACGTCGTCGCCCTGGTCGTGCTGGTGCTGCTGGGCCTGTCGGGTCTGGTCGAGCCGGACGAGTTGTTCAACGGTTTCTCGGGCAACGCGGTCATCAGCATCATCGCCACGATGATCCTCGGCGCCGGCCTGGACCGCACCGGCGCGCTCAACCGCCTCGCCGCCTGGCTGCTGCGGCGCGCGCACGGCGTCGAACAACGGTTACTGCTGCTGACCACGGCGGTGGCCGGCCTCAACTCCTCGTTCATGCAGAACCCCTCGGTGATGGCGTTGTACATGCCGGTCGCCTCGCGCCTGTCCTCGCGCACCGGTCTGTCGCTGCCGCGCCTGCTGCTGCCGATCGCCGCGGCCATCGTCATGGGCGGCGCCCTGACCATGGTCGGCAACTCGCCGCTGATCCTGCTCAACGACTTGCTGCTCAACGCCAACAGCAACCTGCCCTCGGGCGCGGCGACCATCGAGCCGCTGAAGATGTTCGCGCCGCTGCCGATCGGCATCGCCCTGTTGGTCGCCTCGCTGGCGTACTTCCATTTCTTCGGCGACAAGCTGCTGCGCGACGACAGCGACAAGGGCGCCACCCCGGCGCGCACCCAGAGCTATTTCGCCAAGGCCTACGGCATCGAAGGCGACGTCTACGAAATGACGGTCACCGCCGACAGCCCGCTGGTCGGCATGTCGCTCGGCGAGGCCGAAGCGCTGCGCGGCGCGCCTTTGCTGCTCGCGCTCAAGAGCGACGGCGAAGCGCGCCTGGCGCCGCCGGCCGACACCCGTATCTGGGTCGGCAGCGTGCTCGGCGCGATGGGGCCGAAGCAGCAGGTCGCCGACTTCGCCCAGAACCAGTTTCTGCGTTTGTCCTCGCGCCTGCGCAACTTCGCCGACCTGTTCAACCCCAGCCGCGCCGGCATTTCCGAAGCGGTGGTGCCGGCGACGTCCGGGTATATCGGCAAGACCGCCGGCGACCTGCACCTGCGCAAGCAAGCCGGCCTGAGCCTGCTGGCGATCAATCGCGACAAGAGCGTGCTGCGCGACAACGTGCGCACCGTGCCGATGCGCGCCGGCGACATGCTGGTGTTCCACAGCATCTGGACCGACCTGGCGACCGCTGCGGCGAGCAAGGACCTGGTCGTCGTCACCGACTACCCGAAGGGCGAGCAGCGCCCGCACAAGCTCAAGCTCGCGCTGACCATCTTCGCCGTGGCGATGCTGCTGGCCCTGTCCTCGCGCCTGCCGGTGTCGATCGCGCTGATGACCGGCGTGGCCGGCATGCTGATCGCCGGTGTCATCAACATCGACGAGGCCTACGCGGCGATCAACTGGAAGACCGTGTTCCTGATGGCCTGCCTGATTCCATTGGGCTGGGCCATGGATTCCAGCGGCGCGGCGGCGTGGATCGCCGGCCACACCATCGAGCGCCTGCCGAGCGGCACGCCGGTGTGGCTGCTGGAGATCTTCATCGGCTTGCTGACGACGATGTTCTCGTTGGTCATCAGCCATGTCGGCGCGACCATCGTGGTGGTGCCGCTCGCGGTCAACCTCGCGCTCGCCGCCGGCGGCAACCCGACCGCCTTCGCCCTGATCGTGGCGCTGTCGGCCTCGAACAACTTCATGACCGCCTCGAACCCGGTGATCTCGATGATCACCGGCCCGGCCGGCTACACCGGCAAGGAGCTGTGGCGCATCGGCGGCCCGCTGTCGCTGATCTACACCGTGGTGACGGTGCTGATGGTCAATTTGTTGTTCTGGGGGAAGTGACCTCGCAGACGCCGCAGCTTCGGTGCGGTGGCGGGAAAAGCAAATCCCCCCTGCCCCCCCTTTTCCAAAGGGGGAATCCATCTGGTGGGATCGAATGAGTTGGGGTGGTTTGCCCGAGGCTTCGCTTGCCTGTGTGCACGACCGGATCGCTGCAGTCCAGCCAGGACCAATCCTGCACTTGTTTATCCCCCCTTTTGAAAAGGGGGGCAGGGGGGATTTGCTGTTGCTGTTGACTAACAGCTAACAGCCCCAACTCACCCCAACCACACCACCCCATCGCGCACGGTCACCGCGACCGCGCGCAGCGCTTCGCCGCGGCAGGGGCCGGCGACGCATTGGCCGCCTTGCAACTCGAAACTGGCGCCATGCGCGGCGCAGACCAGCAGGCCGTCCTTGCTCTTGAGGAACTGGCCCGGCGCCCAGTCGAGACGGCGGCCGGCATGCGGGCAAATATTCAACCAGGCGCGTACGGCCTCGCCGTCGCGATACAGCAGCAGCGATTCGGCGTCGCCGTCCAGGGTCGCTTCGACCTCGGCGAACGCGCCGTCGGCCAGCCGTGCCAGCTCGATCAGGGGCAACACTGCGTTGCCGCCTTCGCCGGGATGATTTAACGAACTTCTCACACCCTCGTCCATGCCTGGAACGATACTCCTGTGTCCGGCGTTTGCCGCATTGTCTCACGACACCCTAAATGTTTGCCCAGACCTTCCGATTCTCCGATCACCGACCGCAATGGAATGCGTTCCAGTCGCGCGTGCGCACCGCTTTCGAGCCGCGTAAGCCGCGTCACCGCATCCTGCGTTTCGTGCTCGGCGTGATCGGGCTCGGGCTGCTGGCGCTGCTGGTGATGTTCAGCGTGGTCGTCGGCGCGGCGATGATCGCCGTCGGCCTCGCCTACAAACTGTGGAAGCGCCGCGGCAAGCCGATGGCGCATCGCGATGCCCACGGCCACGACATCGTCGAAGGCGAGTTCCGCGTCGTCGATGCGGCCCGCCTCGACCATCGCTCCCCTACTTCTTCCACGCATTGAACGCATGAGCGACGCGATCGCGGCACCGCCGCATACCCGTATTCCGGTCCGCGGCGCCGACGTCGCCGACGGCACCACCTTCCCGGTCCGCCGCGTCTACTGCGTCGGGCGCAACTTCGCCGAACACGCACGCGAAATGGGCGCGGCCGTACCGACCTCGGCCGCCGATCGCGGCCGCCCGGTGTTCTTCCTCAAGCCGCACGACGCCATCGAGCTCGGCGAAGCCGTGCCCTACCCGCCCGGCACCGACGACCTGCACCATGAGGTCGAACTGGTGGTCGCGATCGGTCGCGATGCGCCGGCCGGCGAACTCGCCGTCGCCGACGCCCAGGCGTTGGTCTACGGCTATGCGGTCGGGCTCGACCTGACCCGCCGCGACCTGCAATCGCAGGCCAAGGCCAAGGGGCTGCCCTGGGATACCGGCAAGTCCTTCGACCACGCCGCGCCGATCAGCGCGATCGTGCCGGTCGCCGACGTCGGCGAACTCGGCGCACGCGCCCTGAGCCTGGAAGTGAACGGCGAAGTCCGCCAGCGCGGCACGCTCGCCGACCTGATCTGGAACGTGCCCGAAATCCTGCATGAGCTGTCGCGGCTGTATGCCCTGCGCGCCGGCGACCTGATCTACATGGGCACGCCCTCCGGGGTCGGCCCGCTGCAGCCCGGCGACCGCTATCACGCCGTGCTCGAAGGCGTGGCCGAACTGCACGGACACATCATCCCGGCGCCGGTATAGTCGCCTCGGCGCTGTGGCGCCGCATTCATGTCGTCAACACAGGGAGAGCATGCGGATGGGCATGATCAGCGAGTTCAAAGAGTTCATAGCGCGCGGCAACGTGGTCGATCTGGCCGTCGGTGTGGTGATCGGCGCGGCCTTCGGCAAGATCGTCACGGCCCTGGTCGACGGCATCGTCATGCCCTTCATCGGCTACCTCAGCGGCGGTGTCAGCCTCGGCGACGCCAAATACGTGCTGACCGCGGCGCAGATGGATGCCGCCGGCAAGGAAGTCGCGGCCGAAGTCGCGATCAAGTACGGCGCCTTCCTGCAGACCGCGATCGACTTCGTCCTGATCGCGTTCGTGATCTTCCTGTTCCTCAAGGCCTACAACAAGGTCCGCAAGCCCGCCGACGTGGCGCCGGCGGCGACGCCCGAGGACATCGTGCTGCTGCGCGAGATCCGCGATTCGCTGAAGAAGTGAGAACGCCTCGCCCGTTGCGGCAAAGTGCCTCAAACGTGGCGATAGGCAGCGACAAAAAACCCTCAAGTCCGGCGTGACTTGCGACAGGTAGAGACGGGGCCGCGGGTTGCTAAGCTCGCGGCTTCGTCTTTTCCGGCCGCCTGGTTGCAGGCGGCCTCCGGTCTTTCCAGATGAGGGAGTTGGGGATGCGCGCACCGTTGTGGGCAGCGATCGCTGCTGTGTTGTTCGTCGGCTCCGCCGTGGCCGCCCCGCGCGAAACGCGCATTCCCGAGGCCGCCATCGCCGCCGCCGGCGAATTGCGCGAAAGCGCGCTCGCCAGCGACCTGGGCTATCGCATCACCGAATCCTTGACCACCGAGGTCGGCCCGCGCCTGGCCGGCAGCGAGGCGGATGCGCGCGCGGTGAAGTGGGCCGAAGCCAAATTCCGCGAGCTCGGCTTCGACAAGGTCTGGCTGGAGCCGGTGACGTTTCCGAAGTGGGAGCGCCGCAGCGAACAGGCCGAAGTGCTCGGCGAACATCGCCAGCCGCTGAACCTGACCGCCCTGGGCGGCAGCCCCGCCGGCAAGGTCGAAGGCGAGATCGTGCGCTTCGCCGACCTCGCCGCGCTGGAAGCCGCGCCGGCCGGTTCGCTCAAGGGCAAGATCGCCTTCATCGATTACCGCATGGAGCGCGCCAAAGACGGCGCCGGCTACGGCCCCGGCGGACGCGTGCGCAGCCGCGGCCCGTCGGCGGCGATCCGTGCCGGCGCCAGCGCCTATCTGATGCGTTCGGCCGGCACCGACTCGCACCGCAACCCGCACACCGGCATCACCCGTTTCGACGACGGCCTGACCCCGATTCCGTCGGCCGCGCTGGCCGCGCCGGACGCCGACCAACTCGCGCGCCTGACCGCGCGCGGCCCGGTGCGCGTGCGCGTCGCCCTGGATTGCGGCTGGGACGGCGAAGCGACTTCGCACAACGTCATCGGCGAGATCCGCGGCAAGAGCAAGCCCGAAGAAGTCGTGGTGATCGGCGGCCATCTGGATTCGTGGGATCTCGGTACCGGCGCGATCGACGACGGCGCCGGCGTCGGCCTGACCATGGCCGCGGGCAAGCTGATCGGCCAGAGCAAGCTGCGCCCGGCACGCAGCATCCGGGTGATCGCCTTCGCCAACGAAGAACAGGGCCTGTACGGCGGCAAGGCCTATGCGCTCAAGCATGCAGCGCAGGTCAAGCAGCACCAGATCGGCGCCGAAAGCGATTTCGGCGCGGGCCGCATCTACGCCTATTCGAGTTCGGCCCCGGCGCACGCGCAGGTCGCCGACAAGCAGATCGCCGAGGCCCTGGCGCCGCTCGGCATCGAGCACACGCCCGGCAAGGGCGGCCCGGGGCCGGACATCTCGCCGTTCGCCGCGCGCGGCCTGGCCTGGGCGCGTCTGGCCCAGGACGGCAGCGATTATTTCGACTACCACCACACGCCCGACGACACCCTCGACAAGATCGACCCGAAGGCATTGGCGCAGAACGTCGCGGCGTATGCGGTGTTCGCCTATCTGGCCGCTTCGGCCGACGGCGATTTCGGCAGCGAAGCCAAGCAGGTTACGCCGCCGGAGGAGTGAGGCGGCACGACACTCATTGCGTGCCGTGTTCGCCGACGCGTCTCAGCTCCCTCTCCCGCTTGCGGGAGAGGGGCTTTAGCGCGATGGGTCATGCGCTACGCGCAGTCCACGCCGCCAGCAACACCGCGGTCGCCGCGGCGACGTTGAGGCTTTCGACCTTGCCGCTGCCGGGAATCGACAGACGCAGGTCGCAGGCGGCGACGAGGTCGCGGTCCATGCCTTCGCTTTCTGCGCCCAATACGTAAACCAAACGCTGCGGCAACGGGGTCGCGAAGGCGTTGTCGCCGCCGGACACCACCGTCGCCGCCAAGGCGAACCCGGCGCCGCGCAACTGGGTCAACGCGTTGTCGCTGCGGCCCATGCGCACCATCGGCACCGCTTCGGCGCCGCCCTCGGCGACGCGCGCGGCAGCGCCCGACAGGGCCAGGGTCGAATCCTTCGGCATCAGCACCGCGGCGACGCCGAAATGCGCGGCCGAACGCAGGATCGCGCCGAGGTTGTGCGGATTGCCGACGCCGTCGAGCCAGATCGCCAGTTGCGGACCTTCCGGCAATTCGCGCAGCCATTCCGACAACGAAGCCGGCTCCTCGCGCAACACGTCGGCGACCACGCCTTCGTGATGCCCGCTGGCGGCGAGTTTGTCGAGGTCGGCTTCCTCGACCACGCGATAGCCGACGCGATTGGCCACGCACCACGCCAGCAAGGGCTGCAGCGCGGGAATGCGGTTGCCGCTCAGATACAGCTTGCGGATCGCCTGCGGCCGGCGCGCGAACACGGCGCGGATCGCATTGAGGCCGTACAGGCGCAGCTCGACGTCGCGGCGCGCGCGTTGCGGATGCGGCGCCTCGAACATTTCCTCGCCGAGGGGCTGACGCAGATCGGCCTCGTCGCGTTGGCGATAGGGCCGCTCGTCGCGCTCGTGGCGTTCCGGCCGCGCCCGCTCGCGCGGCATGCGCGCATCGGCGGGGTGCTGGTTGCGCTGCTCGCGTCGTTCCGAGCGCGAATGCGGATGCGCGTGCGCATGCCCGCTGCGATCGTGTCCGCCGCGATAAGGCGACGGCGGCGGTTCGACCGGCCCCGCGCCGCCCTGAGTGTCGGGCTCGCGCCGCGGGCGCTGTTCGTCGTCGCGGCGCGGACCGGTGCGCCAGGGGCTCTGTCCCGGAGCGATGGGGGGGCGCGGACCGCGCGGGGGATCACGTCGCATCGTCGAGACTCCTTCTTACCTTGGCGAATACACGCAGGTCGTGCAGCTGCCCGCGCTTGAACACGGCGCAGCGTTGCGCGCCTTCTTCTTCGAAACCGTTCTTCAGCAACACCCGCGCCGAGGCCGGGTTGTGGTCGAGCACCGTCGCGCACAAGCGGTACAAGGACAGCTCGCGCATGACCCACGGCGCGAACACGGCGACCGCGCGCGTCATCAGGCCGGCATTCCACAGCGCGCGCCCGAGCCAATAGCCCAGCTCGGCGCTGTGGCCGCGCTCGCCCTGGCCGGCGCGCACGCCGATGCCGCCGCAGGCGCGGCCGTCGACTTCGATCGCCATGACCGGGTCGTTGAGATTGACGACCTGGCCGGACAGGAAGCGCTCGCCGTCTTCGCGGGTATAGGGATAGGGAAAACGATCGCTGGTGGAACGCGAGACGTGTTCGTCGTTGGCGTGTTCGACCAGGCTGTCGAGGTCGTCGGGCCGCCAGGGGCGCAGGACGAAGCCTTCGCCAAGCAGGCGGATATCGCCCGGGTCGGATAAGGGAGCGGCGTTCATGGCGATAGCGTACTGCATCACTGTTGGCCGACGGAAACCGGGGGCCTCGGGACGGCGTCCGGGCAGGAGCGGCGTCCTCCTGGATTTCCTTCGGTCGCGAGCCGCGACACGCGTCGTAGCCGAGGCCCCGCGGTCGCGGCTTGCGCCGCTCCTACCCGGAAGCGGTGCGCCGGCCTGTATTCACGCGATCACGCGTGGCCGCCGGCCTGCGGGGTGTCCTTTTCCAGCTTCTCCAGCTCGTGCGCGACCGCCTCGGGCGATTTGGTGTAGCGCGCCAGCAGGACGTAGAACGCCGGCACGATGAACAGCGACAACAGGGTCGAGAACGACACGCCGAAGATCACCACGATGCCGATCGTCGCCCGGCTCGCCGAGCCCGGGCCGCCGGCCAGGACCAGGGGCACGGCGCCGACCACGGTCGCGATCGAGGTCATCAGGATCGGGCGCAGGCGCACCGCCGAGGACTCGACGATGGCCTCGTGGATGCTGCGGCCCTCGTCGCGCAACTGATTGGCGAACTCGACGATCAGGATGCCGTTCTTCGCCGCCAGGCCGACCAGCATGACGATGCCGATCTGACTGAACAGGTTGAGGGTGCCGCCGGTCATCCACAGGCCGAGCAAGGCGCCGAGCACGCCCAGCGGCACGGTCAGCATGATCACGAACGGATGGATGAAGCTCTCGAATTGCGCGGCGAGCACCAGGTACACGACCAGCAACGCGAGAGTGAAGGTCATCAGCACCGCGCCGCCGGCTTTCTGGTACTCGCGCGACTCGCCCTTCCAGTCGATCTGCGCCTGTTCCGGCAGTTCTTCCTCGACCACCTGGTTGAGCCAGGTGATCGCCTCGCCCATGGTGTAGCCCGGCGCGAGGCCGGCGCTGACGGTGATCGCGCGCAGGCGGTTGAAGCGGTTGAGGCTGCCGGGCTCGGCGAGTTCCTTCAAGGTGACCAGGTTCGACAGCGGCACCAGGCCGCCGTCGCGGCCGCGCACCTGGATCGCCGCCAGGTCGGACGGCGAGGCGCGCACTTCGCGGCCGGCCTGCACGATCACGTCGTACTCCTCGCCGTTCTGCACGAACGTGGTGGCGCGCCGCGAGCCCATCATGGTTTCCAGCGAATGGCCGATGTCGGTGACGCTGACGCCGAGGTCGGCGGCGCGCTGGCGGTCGATCTCCACGCGCATCTGCGGTCGGGTTTCCTTGTAGTCCGAGTCGACCGAGAACAGGCCCTTGTTCTGCTCGATGCGCGCCAACAGGCGGTCGCGCCACTTCGCCAGTTCGACGTACTCGGGGCCGCCGAGCACGATCTGGATCGGCTGCCCGCGGGTACGCACCAGGCCGCCGCCGACCTGCGGCAGCGCGCGCACGCCGGTCAGCTGACCGAGCTCGCCGCGCAGACCGTCGGCGACATCGGCGGTGCTGACGTCGCGCTTGTCCCAGTCCTGCAGAAACACCGCGATGCGGCCGGTGTGCATTTCCTCGCTGGCGCCGAAACCGCCGGGCACGCGCGGGTTATAGCGCTGGATGGTCTGGTCCGGGCCGGTGTGCGAGGCGATGATCTTCTCGACCTGCTGCACCTGCTTGACCGTGTAGTCGTAGCCGGCGCCTTCCGGCCCGATGATCGAGACCTGGAACGAGCCGCGGTCTTCCTGCGGTGCGAGCTCCGAAGGCACCAGCTTGAACAGGCCGAAGCTCAAGGCCAGCGCGATCACCATCAGCACGCCGAACAGCCACGGCCGCTCGACGGTGTGGTCGAGCAGGCCCTTGTAGCGCCGGCTCACGCTTTCCAGGCGCGCATTGATCCAGCGGTTGACCGGGTTGGATTTCTCTTCGCTGTGCGGGCGCACGAACTTCGACGACATCATCGGCGTGAGGGTCAGCGCGACGAAGGCCGACAAGGCCACCGCGCCGGCCAGCGCCACCGACAACTCGCGGAACAGGCGCCCGGTGTTGCCTTCCATGAAGCCGATCGGCAGGAACACCGCGACCAGCACCGCGGTGGTGGCGATGACCGCGAACGCGACCTGCTTGGTGCCGCGCGCGGCGGCGACCAGCTTCGGTTCGCCCAGGTCGGCGCGGCGCTGGATGTTCTCCAGCACCACGATCGCATCGTCGACCACCAGGCCGATGCACAGCACCAGCGCCAGCAGGGTCAGCAGGTTGATCGAGAAATCGAAGGCGTACAGCGGGATGAAGGCGGCGATCAGGCACACCGGCACGGTCACCGCGGGGATCAGCGCGGCACGGAAACTGCCGAGGAACAGCCAGATCACGATCAACACCAGGACCACCGCTTCGGCCAGCGTGTGATACACGCGCTCGACTGCCGATTCGATGAAGATGGTGGTGTCGAAGGCGACGAAGATGTTGGTACCGTCCGGCAGGCCCGGGCGGATTTTGTCGGCCTCGGCGCGGATCGCGCGGGCCACGTCGAGGCTGTTCGCGGTGGAGGTCTTGACGATGCCCAGGCCGATGTTCGGCTCGCCGTTGCTGCGGTAGTAGGCGCGGCGTTCGGCCGAATCGAGCTGGATCTTGGCGACGTCGCCGAGCCGCACGACATAGCCGTCGGCGCCCTTCTTCAGCGGAATCTGGGCGAAGTCCTCGGGCTTTTGATAGCTGCGCGCGACCCGCAGAGTGAAATCGCGCGTCTGCGATTCGATGCGCCCGGCCGGCAGTTCGACGTTCTCGGCGCGCAGCGCGGCCTCGACCTCGTTGACGGTAATGTCGCGCGCCGCCAACGCGTCCTGGTCGAGCCAGATGCGCATGGCATAACGCTGCTGGCCGCCGATGCGGACCTGGGCGACGCCGTCGACCGAGGACAGACGGTCGACCACGTAACGCTCCGCGTAGTCGGACAACTGCAGCGTGTCCATCTGCTTGGAGCTCATGTTCAGCCACATGATCGGGTCGGCGTCGCTCTCGACCTTTTCGATCTGCGGCGGGTCGGCCTCTTCCGGCATGCGGTTGGAGACGCGGCTGACCGCATCGCGCACGTCGTTGGCCGCGGCCTCGATCTCGCGCTGCAAGGTGAATTCGATGCTGATCGAGGCGCGTCCGTTGACGCTGCGCGATTCGATGCTCTCGATGCCTTCGATGCCGGCCAAGGCATCCTCGAGCACCTGGGTGATGCGGGTCTCGACCACCGCCGCCGAGGCGCCGGGATAGGTCACGTCGACCGAGACCACCGGCGGGTCGATCGCCGGCAATTCGCGCAAGGTCAGGCGTGAGAACGCCATCACGCCCAGGGTGATCAGCAGCAGGCTCATCACGGTGGCGAACACCGGACGGCGGATCGACAGGTCGGAAATATTCATCGCGCGTCGCCGCCGTCGCGGCGCTTGGGCGCGCTGCGCTTCGGCGCTATGTAGATCGGCACGACTTTGGGCCGGTCGCCCGGGGCCTGCTCGGGCTCGTAGGCCAGGTCTTCAGGCGGAGCCCCGGACATGCCGCGCAGGCGGAAGTCCAGGGCGCGCTTGACCGCGGCGCGCAGGTCGCCGGCATCGGGCTTGCGCGGAAACGAAGACAGCAGGGACCGCATCCAGTCAGCCATTCGCGCGGCCCTTGGCTGCGGCCGGCTCGCCCTGGCGCTTCGCGGGCGCATTCGCACCGGCGGCCTGGACCTTGTTGCCGACGCGCAGCTTGCCGGTGCCGTCGACGACGATGACATCGCCGACCTGCAGGCCCTTGACGATCTCGGCCAGCCCTTCGCGACGCGTGCCGACTTCGACGTCGGCGCGCTCGACGGTGGTGTCGGGCTTGACCCGGAACACGTAGGAATCGGTGCCGACCTGCACCACCGCGATCTCCGGTATCAACAGGGCCTGGCGCTCGGGTTGCAGCAAGGTCACCTGCATCAACATGCCCGGCCGCAGGCGATGGTCGGGATTGGGGAAATCGGCGCGCACCGTGATCGCGCGCGTGGCCGGGTCGACCCGCGCGTCGATCGTGCTGACCTCGCCCTGGAACGGCTGGCCCGGATACGCGGCGCTGGTGCCGTCGACGGTCTGGCCCTTGGCGACGCGCGCCAACAGCGTTTCCGGCACCGGGAAATCGACATAGACCCGGCCGGTGTCGTCGAGGGTCGCGATCGGCGTGCCCGGGGTGACCAGTGAGCCGGGGCTGACCTGACGAATGCCGAGCACGCCGGAGAACGGCGCGCGGATCACCCGGTCGCCGATGTCGGCCTTCATCTGCTCGACCCGGGCGCGGGTGGCGTCGCGGGTGGCGCGCTGGGTGTCGAGCGCCGAACGCGCGATCAACTGCTGCGCGGCCAATTCGCTTTGCCGCTTGTACAAGGCATCGGCTTCCTTGGCGGTGGCCTCGGCCTGGGCCAGGGCGGCCTGCTGGGCCTTGCCGCTGAGGGTGATCAGCGACGCGCCGGCGGCGACCTGGTCGCCGCTGTCGAAGTGCACGCCCTGGACGATCTCGCTGACCTTGGCGGTAACCGTGATCGACTCGCGCGCCTTGACGTTGCCGAGCGCCTGCACGGTGTCGTTCCAGGGCCGCAAGCGGACCGGCTCGGTGGTGACCGGAATCGGGCGATCGCCGCCCTGGCCCCCCTGGGGCGCCCCGCCCTTGCTGCCGCAGGCGGTCAGGGCGAGGGCGAAGACAAGGGTGCAGCAGGTGCGAAGGCCGGAACGTGGTCGCATGCGGATCTCTGAACGGGTACCCGTGAGGGCGGCGGCGCGGGTCTGGCGGGCGCTGGTGCGGCCCGGCCAGGCGATCCGCGCGGAAGGGAGAACCGGCGCGGCGATGAAGCCGCGCGATTCTAGCGGTGCAGCATTAACGCTCGCGTGGGCCATTGGTTGACCACCGTATAGGCAAAGTCGTCCCGGCGATGTGTTCGGGCCGGCGTGCAGCCGACGAAGGTCGGCCTGGACGACTGCCGCGCCGATGTTTCATCGCCGTAATCAACGTGGTGGCGCGGGCGGCACGGACGGAGTTCATACTCCGCGAGTCCCCCAGTTGGAGCCTGGTCATGATCCACGACAGCATCCTCGACACCATCGGCCGCACCCCGGTGATCCGCCTGCACCGCCTCGCCCCGGCGCACGTCAGCCTGTACGCCAAGGTCGAAGCCTTCAACCCCGGCGGCTCGGTCAAGGACCGCCTGGCCCTGGCGATCATCCTCGACGCCGAAGCCAAAGGGCTGATCAAGCCCGGCGACACCGTGGTCGAGGCGACTTCGGGCAACACCGGCGTGGCGCTGGCGATGGTCTGCGCCGCACTCGGTTACAAGTTCGTCGCCACCATGAGCGAAACCTTCTCTATGGAGCGCCGCAAGCTCATGCGCGCTTACGGCGCCAAGGTGATCCTGACCCCGGCCGCCGAACGCGGCAGCGGCATGGTCCGGCGCGCCGAAGAGCTCGCGGCGAAACACGGCTGGTTCCTCGCCCGCCAGTTCGAGAACCCGGCCAACCCGGCCTATCACCGCAACACCACCGCGGCCGAGATCCTGCAGGACTTCGCCGGCCGTCGGCTCGATCATTTCGTCACCGGCTGGGGCACCGGCGGCACCCTGACCGGTGTCGGCGAAGTGCTGCGAGTGGCGCGCCCGGAAGTGCGCATCACCGCCTGCGAACCGGCCGGCGCGGCCCTGCTCAGCGGCAACGCCTGGCAACCGCACAAGATCCAGGGTTGGACCCCGGATTTCGTCCCGGCCGTGCTCAACCGCGACGCCGCCCACAACGTGCTGACGGTCGACGAGGTGCTTGCGCGCGACACCGCGCGCCGCTTGGCTCTGGAGGAAGGCATCTTCGTCGGCATCTCGGCCGGCGCCACCGCGGCCGCGGCGCTCGAAGTCGCGCGCACGGCCGAACACGGCGCGGTGATCCTGGCGATGCTGCCCGACACCGGCGAGCGCTACCTGAGCACCTTCCTGTTCGAAGGCATCAACGAAGGCAGCGACGACGACTGGCTGGCCTCGCTGGGCTGAGGCTCTGGCGGCGCGCGCGCTCAGTTGCGGAACACGAGATACCACAGCGTCACTGCCGCCACGGCGATCAGCAACGCCCACCACAGCATCCCGGCGTTGCTTTCGTCGCGCCGGACGGTACCGTCGGCGCGGCCGCTCAGGCCGCGCTTACTGCGCTGACGTTCGTGGTCGAGCACGCGCCTGATCGCCTCCGCGTTCGCGAGCCCGTGGGTCTTTTCCAGCAGTTCCAGCGCACCGACCCGGTCGCCGCGCAGCAGCGCCATGGTTACATCGGCGGGCAAATCGGCGCGACCGGCGCCCACCCCGGTGGTGGACGCGTCCGCGTGTTGCCCGCGCAGATGCGCATCGACCACCGCGAGCGCATCGCGCAGGTCGAGCCGGTGGACCGCGCGCACGATCTTGACCGCCTCGATCTTGTTGCCGCTGCGCAGCGCCAGCTCGGCCTGCGCCGGGAAACCCTCGGGCGGCGACGGTGCCTCGTCGGGCGCGGCGTGGAGTTGCCCGCCTTCGGCAGGCTGGCGCTGGTTATGCTCGACCGCGTTCTTCGCGTCGCGCAGGCCCAGTCCCGGATTCGCATCCAGCACCAGCTTGATCGCCTCGATCTTGCGGCCCGCGCGCAACAGCGTGGCGGCCTGCGGCGGTATGAAGGGCGTGCGGTGGTCGCTCATCGCGGGGCTCCTTGCCGGCTGCGGATCCCGCCAGCCTAACGGGCCGGGGCCGGATCCGTCACGCCCGCACGCCTCGCCTCAGCGCGACGACCACGCCAGCCTGGCGCCGAAGCCCAGCATCATGGTGCCGATCAGGCCGTCCAGCGCGCGCGCTGTCCGCGCGCTGCGCAAGGTCCCGGCCATGCGCGAGGCGGCCACCGCGACCACGCACAGCCACACGGCGCCGATGCTGTAATGCAGGCCGATCATCAGCATCGAATCGCGCGCCATGTGCACGCCCGGGGCGAGGAATTGCGGCAGAAACGCGAGATAGAACATCGCGATCTTCGGATTGAGCGCATTGGTCAGCGCGCCCTGCGCGAACGCGCGCCACAGCCCGGTCGCGGGCGCGGCCAGCTCCGGCAGCGGCGCGTCGGCGCGCGGCCGCAGCGCCGCGCGCAGCGCCTTCGCGCCCAGATACGCCAGATACGCAGCGCCGAGCATTTTCACTGTCCAGAACGCGCGCTCGGAATACATCAACAACTGGGTCACGCCCAAGGCGAACAGCGCGACATGGAACAGCCCGCCGAAGGTGATGCCGGCGACCGCCGCAAGCCCGCGGCGCGCGCCGCCGAGCGCGTTGCCGATCACCAGGAACGTGTCGGGGCCGGGCATCAGCGTCAGCATCAGCGCTGCAACGGAGAAAGCGAGCCACTGGGTTTCCATGCGTCCGGGTCCGTGCAGGTTGAAAGGAACGGTAGGCGCCAACGAAAAACGCCGGCGCGAGGCCGGCGTTTTTCCGATGCGTCGTAGCCGAAGCTTACGCCGCCGACTTCCACTGGCCCAGCGCTGCCAGGCCGTTGGCCTTGGCGCGCTCGTACACGGTCTGCTGGGCCTTGGCGATGTTGCCGACCAGGTCCTGCGACCACAGCTTCAGCGCCGCCGACTGCATGGCGCGGCCGTAGGAGAACGACAGCGGCCACGGGTTCGGGCCCATCTGGTTCATCGCATTGAGGTGCGCGGTGGCGTCCTCGTCGGACTGGCCGCCCGACAGGAACACGATGCCCGGCAGGGTCGCCGGCACGGTCGACTTCAGGCACTGCAGGGTCGCCGCGGCGACGTCGTCGATGCTGGCGCGGTCGCTGGCCAGGGTGCCCGGCAGGACCATCGACGCCTTCAGGATGGTGCCTTCGAGCACCACGCTCTGCTCATACAGCGCGCCGAACAGCGAGCGCAGGGTCACTTCGGTGACTTCGAAGCAGGTGTCGATGTCGTGGCTGCCGTCCATGATGACTTCCGGCTCGACCATCGGCACCAGGCCCTGCTCCTGGCACAGCGCGGCGTAGCGCGCCAGCGCGTGGCTGTTGGCCTCGATGCAGGTGCCCGACGGGATGTCGTCGCCGATGTTGATGACCGCGCGCCACTTGGCAAAGCGGGCGCCGAGCTTGTAGTACTCCTCCAGGCGCGCACGCAGGCCGTCGAGGCCTTCGGTCACGACTTCGCCGGGGAAGCCGGCCAGCGGCTGCGGGCCCTTGTCGACCTTGATGCCCGGGATCACGCCGTTGTCCATCATGACCTTGGTGAACGGCACGCCGGCCTTGGTCGACTGACGGATGGTTTCGTCGTACAGGATCGCGCCGGAAATGTAGTCGCCGATCTTCGGCGTGGTGAGCAGCAGCTCGCGGTAGGCGCGGCGATTTTCTTCGGTGTTGTCGATGCCGACGCCGGCGAAACGCTTGGCGATGGTGGCGTTCGACTCGTCGATCGCGATGATGCCCTTGCCCGCGGCGACCATGGCCTGGGCGGTTTCGGCAAGCTGTTCGATGCTCATGGAGATCCTGCGGCAGCGGTGGGAAGCCCGCGATTATAGCCGCTGACGGTGAACCTTGCCCCCTCCTTGGGCCTGTCGAATCAGGCACTTGCGCTCAGTTTCGACGGAAACCGTTTTCAGCGCATGGCCGTCATCGATGTCACAGCCGCCGCTGGAGGAAGCCGATGGTGACTTTGGGACCGGCCTCATACCGGAGGCATGAGGCCGGTCCACAGAGCTCATTTACGCCAAGCCGGTGTCCACGCTCAGAACGGGATCGCCTCGAGGGCATGGCACCCGGTGTACTGACAGAACAGAGTCGACGACGGGGACGGCTGATTGCTGTCGCCCTTCAGAATTCCGTAATAGAACTCAGGGATGGGCGGACTGGGCGGGCTATGCGCTGTGGACAGCGAACTGTGGACATCGCTCATCCGGAACCAGATCAGATATGTCAGCCAGGGCATGGCCGCAGGATCGGGAGATTGACTCAACGACAAGGTGTGCTGCATCCAATCGCGCAACTCCGTGGGCGAACGATCCACGCATGAATTGGCGTTACAGGAAATCGCCGAAGAGTTACCTGCCTCGGAAAGGATCACCGGCACACTGCCGTCGCCGTACTGTTCAAGCACATCGTGAATCGCATTGTTGCGGTCCACCCAAGTTTGCTGGTTCGCGTCCTGAAAGATATAGGGGTGCCAGGACACACCGTCGAAGTAGTCGCGCGCATTGGTACTGGGGCGATTGCCGGCAGCGATATTCGCGTACAGCGATCCGATGAAATTGGCGATCGGAGCCAGTGTCTTATCGTCCATCGGCGAAGGCGGCGGCATGAACGTCAATGCGTCCGGATTGCCGGCCTTGATGCCGCGCCGTGCATGAAACATCAGGTCCATGGTGATGTCGACCCGGTCCTGGTCGGTGAACCTCAGCCGCCTGTTCTGACAGGCACCACGTTGCCCCTCCAATGGTGGGGCGAACACATCGAAACCTTTTTCGTCCATCCTCACGCCGTTGGTCTCATTCGCGATCTGCCACAGTTTGATTTGCGGATAGGCGCTCGCGATCGTGGTCCAGCTTCGCTCGTAGCGCGCCAGGAATTCGGCATAGGGCGTATTCGCCGAACGCTGGTCCGGACACGGCAAGACCCAGGATTGCCCCGAACGCTCCGGCACGCCGGTCAACCAAGCCGGGAACGAGTTGTCCATGCCGACCAAGGTGATGTTGGCGTCCGCCAATGCCTGGATCGCGCGCTGATGCAGGTAAGCGTAGGGACCGAGCGTGTTTTCGTCGGTCAGGATATGCGTATTGAGCATCCACATGCGGAACACGCGCGGGCGCAGCCCCTTTGCCAACAACACCTCTCTGTCGACCTCGGCCTGCTGCTGGGCCGGATTACCAGGGAAACGCGCGACCGCGTTGGGCACGATGGGTTCGCCCAGTCCCAGGCTGCCCTTTCCCGCCGGCTGCAGGTTCGCGTTACGCGGTTTCCCGCAGTAATAGAAGGTGTAGTCGACGCTCGGCGTGCCGAATGCGGTGTACCTGCCGTAGCCGCCCGGACAGGTGTGCGCGACGCCGGTCGCCGGATTCGGATAAGGCGTCGCGCCATCGCCGGTCATGCCGGCGAAATCCATGCGCAGACCGCCCTCGGTATGCGGGCGATAGCAGTAATAGAGATTGTGATCGACGCTCGGCGTGCCCAGCACCTGCTGGCTTTGATAGCCGGTCGGGCACTCGTGGGTATGCGTGAACGGGTTGACGAAGTAGTAGTAACCCCGCCATGGCAAGGCGCCGTTGCCCGAGCCATTGGCCAGGCCGACCATGCCACCGAAGTCGTACAACGGCGCGCGGCCGGCGAGGTGCGGGCGCGTGCACAGGAACATAGACCAATCCACGTTGCCGGTGCCGAATACCTGCCTGGCGTCGTAACCCGTCGGACAGCTGGCCGCCCCGGTCGCGGGATTGTTGTAGTACTTGACTACCCCGCCCTCCGGGTAGAGACCGTACATGCCGCCGAAGTCGTATGCATCCTCGTCCGCGGCCCAGGCTGACGCCGAAGCCGCCATCGACGCGGCCAGCGCCGCCCGCCACATCCATTTGAATCGCTTGTTCATTCCAACCCCTGCCTTGATGATCCAGTCGCCGCGGCCGCACTCGACCGTTGCGATCGCCGTTGTAACCCGAGCTCATCGCAACAAGCGAGATGTGCCATCCCAACAGGCGGGGGCTGGCCGACCGGGCTATACACCGCCGTGGCGACCGACCTAAGCTCTACGGCCGAATCGCAGCCGCACAAGGATCGCGCGCATGACCCGGAACCACCCGTTTCGCCTTACTCCCTGGCCGCTCCAGGCGGCCCTGATGCTGAGCGCCTTTTCGGCCCTCCCCGCCACCGCCCTCGCCCAGTCCAGCGACGCCGACCGCGATTACCGCGAAGCCGTCGCCCATTGCGAATCGCATCCGCAGCCATCGGTCCGCTACGTCGTCGTCGATGCCGCGCGGATGCGTTCGTTGCCGCGCGCCGAGGGCGGCGCGGTCACCTCGGTACCGATCGGCGCCGAGGTCAAGGTGCAGTGCGTGCTCGGCGAATGGGTGCGCGCGACCTCGGAACGCCCGAACCCCTCGGTCGGCTGGATCCGCGCCGACCTGCTCGGGCCGCGCGCGCCGACCGCGGCTTCGCTGGAGCAGGACTACCGCCGCGCCGCCGGCGCCGAGCGGCGCACCATCGCCGAGCGCGCGATCGCGCTGCGCCCGTTCGCGCGCGACAGCCATCAGCTCTTGATCGACGCGTTGCAGGCCGACGGCGACAGCGCCGCGGCACAAGCCGCGATCCTGCGCCGCGAGCGCATGACCGCGCCCAAGGTCGAGCGCTTGGCCGGCGAGCCGCGCCTGTTGTTCGGTGTGGATGGCGGCTACCTGACCGCGATCGCGCGCATCGACGGCCGCGGCCGCTATGCCGATGCCGCGGCGCCGGACAGCACCTACACGGTCTGGCGCGGTTTCCACCTGTACCGCAACGGCGCCGCCGACGGACTGGTGCAGATCATCGACCGCGGCGACGCCGTCGGCCTCGGCATGGAAGCGCAGGTGCGCCGCCCGCCCGCGACCGAACGCGACGAACGCCTGAGCGGCCTGGCCAGCAACGACACGCTCGGCGCCGGTGCCGCCGTCATCGCGGCGAAAGTAAGCACGGACGAGCGTCGTGCGATCGAACGCGAGCTGCGTTCCGTGCTGGGCCGGCAGCGCCTGGACCGCGCCGCGGTCGAAAAGGCGCTGCGTCCTTATGACGAGGAAGAGCGCAGCGGCCTGCGCGTGCATGCGCTCGACCTGGCGGGCGGCAAGCGCCTGTTGGTCGCCACCGCGGTGGCGGCGGTGCCGCCGCGCAACGCTGACCAGGCCGATACCACCCTGGACTCAGTGTTGTTGTTGGAGGCCTCGGGCAAGCAATACCGCAAGGTCGGGGAAGTCGCACGTGAGACCGGCGGCGACGGGGTCGAGTCGCATTCCTTCCACGACGCCCTGGACCTGGACGGCGACGGTGTGGCCGAACTGATCTTCCGCCTCCACCAGTACGAAGGCAGCGAATATCAGATCTGGAGCCAGCAATCCGGCCAGTGGAAACCGGTATATGCGGGCGGCTACGTCGGCGTATGACGAGTGTCGGCGCCGCTCCTAGGGCAGGAGCCGCGTCCGGCTGGATTTCCTTCGGTTACGAGTCGCGACCTGGACCTCACCGCAGCGACGTAAGCGCGGTATCGCGGTCGCGGCTTGCGCCGCTCCTACCCGGGACGGTTCGGCGGCTCCTTATCCGAGCCGCCATATCGCCTCAGAGCTCGCCGAGCCCCTCGGCGCAACCGCCCTCGCCCACTTGCAGCAGGCGCAGGGTATTGGTCGCACCGTGCTGTTCCATGGTGTCGCCGCTGGTGAAGATCACCCGCTCGCCCTGGCCCAGCTTGCCGGCATCGAACAACTGCTTGACGACGTTGCGCGCGGCGTCGCGCGAGGCCAGGCCGCGGCTGTCGAAATCGATCGGGTAGACGTCGCGCATCATCGACATGCGCCGGCGCGCGCCGCCGTGGCGCGAGAACGCGTAGATCGGCGCATTCGAGCGGAAGCGCGAGAGGAAACGCACGGTGCCGCCGGATTCGGTCATGGCGACGATGGCGCGCACGCCAATGTGCTCGGACAGGAACATCGCCGCCATCGCGATGGCCTGGTCGGCGCGCTCGAGGTTGCGCGGCGCGGCCTCGAAATCGGTGTCGTGGTCGAACTGGCGCTCGGCGCCGAGGCAGATGCGCGACATCGCCTCGACCGCCTTGACCGGGTAACGGCCGGCCGCGGATTCCTGCGACAGCATCACCGCGTCGGTGCCGTCGATCACCGCGTTGGCGACGTCCAGCACTTCGGCGCGGGTCGGGATCGGGTTGTCGACCATCGACTGCATCATCTGGGTGGCGGTGATGACCACGCGATTGCGCGCCAGCGATTCGCGGATGATCTTCTTCTGCAGGCCCGGCAGCTCGGCGTCGCCGATCTCCACGCCCAGATCGCCGCGCGCGACCATCACCACGTCGCTGGCATCGACGATCTCGGCCAGGTTCTCGATGGCCTCGGCGCGCTCGATCTTCGACACCAGCGCGGCATCGCTGCCGGCGGCGCGGGCGATGCGGCGGGCCTCGTGCATGTCCTCGGCATTGCGGCAGAACGACACCGCGATGAAGTCGGCGCCGAGTTCGGCGGCGACCAGGATCAGTTCCTTGTCGCGCTCGGTCAGCGCGCCCAGGGACAGGCCGCCGCCGAGCTTGTTCAGGCCCTTGCGGTCCGACAGGGCGCCGTCGTTGAGCACGGTGGTGATGATGCGCTCGCCGTCGACCGCGCCGACGCGCAGTTGCAGCAGGCCGTCGTCGAGCAGCAGCACGTCGCCGGGGGCGACGTCGTTGGGCAGGCCGAGATAGCTCACCCCGACCTCACGCAGATTGCCCGGAGGGGCGCTCGCACTGGCGATCAGGTCGAAGCGGTCGCCGGCCTTGAGCAGGACCCGGCCTTCGGCGAAACGCTCGATGCGGATTTTCGGCCCGGGCAGATCGGCGAGGATGCCGACCTCCACACCGACCCGCAGCGCGGCCTCGCGCACGGCCTGCGCGCGCGCGACCTGCGAGGACGGATCGCCGTGCGAGAAATTCAGGCGGACGACGTCGACACCGGCATTGAGCAAGGCGTCGAGCACGCCCGGCGGATCGGTGGCCGGGCCGAGGGTGGCGAGAATCTTGGTGCGTCGCGGGCTTGAGGACATGGCGGGCTCTCTTGACTGTCGGCCAAACTAGCACAGCTTCGGCGACGGTCGAACCCGCTGCGCGCGAGCACATTCCATCCGCAGGCGCGATTGGAAAAAATCGCCCGGATTTGCCATTGCACAAGCACCGCCGCTGCAATCCGGTGCCGTATGCCGATCGGATCGGCGATCGCACGCTGCCGCGGCGTTACGGCCCCCGCTGCTTGACCGAATTCATCTCATGCCGGACCCGGCTGATGCGGTCGTAGATCAGCTTGCGCAAGCGGTTGGTCGAGCCCAGCGGGCGGTGCTCGGGCAACGAATGCCAGGGGCTGTAGGCGATGTCCTCGCCGAGACGGTTGCGCTCGGGGGTGTCGAATTCCTGGCGCGGGATGTGGATCGTCGCGACTTCATGGAACGGCGCCTGCGCCTCGTCCCAGGCGGTCATCGAATCTTCGACGCTCATGCTGTCGGAGGTCCTGGGCTGGACCAGGAATTTCAGGACCACATCGTGTTCGGCGAGCGTGCGCTTCATCGCCTCGCGCAGATAATCGGGGCCGCGCTGCGCCGGCATCGGGTCGACCTCGGCCGTGGCGGGCATCACCGAAAACTTGATCGCCCGGCGCTCGGCGCCCACCCCGAGCTGATACGGCACCGCGGAGAAATACCGGATCTGCAGCGGGTTGGAAATCTTGCCGCTGCTGATTTCCTTGGCGCGCAAAGTGCCCTTCAGGCCGAGCGCGAACGGGATCGTGACCTTGTCGAGCAAGCGGCCGCTGCTGGCTTTCTCGACCAGGGACAGATAACGATGCGGATCGTTGGCCAGGAACACCGGGTGATTGATCATGACGAAGTCCTGGGTGGTGGCTTCGCGATCGTTCTCGAGCAATTTCTCGCCCGGCACCCCGAGCAGCTTGATCGCCATGCCGCGGCCGTCGTCGTTGTCGTCCGAACGCGTCGGGTCGCCGGCCCCGTTGGAGAAACGGATCCACGCCTGATAGACCTTGCCGGGCACGAACACGCCCTGGGCCAGCTCCGGCGGCAGCGAATCGTTGACGCGGAACTCGGCCTCGACGAAGCCGGTCGCCTTGGGATGCGCGTCGCGCCGCGCCTGCCCGGGCCGGTACTGCTCGCGGATCGATTTCTCGATCGCATCGGCGATCTGCAGCGCCAGATCGGACTCGTGCGGATACAGCGCTTCGCCCAGCATCTCGTCGACGCTCGGATACGGAAGGTCTTGGTGTGGGCGATTCGCAGACATGACGCTCTCCTCAGGGTCGGGCCACCGTGGCGTCAAACCACCGTGGTATCGGGCCGCCGCCAGTCGACGGCGGCCAACGGCGATGCGAGCGGACCACGACGGAGCGCGAAGCGGCTGACGTGGCGAATGGCTGGCGTCGAAGCCGGACTCTAATCCGGCCGCCGTGAAGAGCTCTCACACCTGTATGACTGGCCGGCCGCGACGGCCGGCCGCGCTGACCGCGCTAACCGCCCAGCATCGGCGAGGCCGGCGAACCGCCGTGCTCCAGGGCATCGGCGATGCCCTGCAAGGACAGCACCGCGGGCAGTTTCGTCCGCCGCCCCTCGCGGTCGTAACCAACGTACAAGGGCACGCCGACCGCACCCTGCTGCTTGAGCCAGGCGGCGATGACCGCATCGGGCTGGGTGTAGTCCGCGACCAAGTACACCGCATCGGCGTCTTTCAGCAGAGCGCGAAAGCCGTCGCGTTCGAGCACGGCGGTCTGGTTGACCTTGCAAGTCAGGCACCAGTCGGCGGTGACGTTGACGAACACCGCACGGCCCTGGCCGCGCAATTCTGCGAGCCGTGCGGGGGTGAAACGCTCCGCGCCGGGCGGCAGTCCGGCTTTCGACGCGACGGACGGCCCCGCATCGCCTGTGCGCGCCCCCAACATCGCCAGCGGCGAGAGCGACAAGGCAACGATGAGGACCGCGAGCAGGCGATGCCGGGCCCCGCCGAAGCGATGCTTCTCGAACCACCACAGCCCGAGGATCAGCACCAGCGCGGCCAACAATACGATCGCCATCGCGTCCACGCCGCGTTGCTTGCCGAGTACCCACAGCAGCCACACCGCGGTGGCGTACATCGGGAAGGCCAGCCATTGCTTCAAGCCGTCCATCCAGGCCCCCGGCCTGGGCAGCCAGCGCGCGGCGCGCGGCACGAATGCGATCAGCAGGAACGGCGCCGCCAGCCCGAGCCCCAGCACGACGAATACCGCCAACGCCAGCCACGGCTGCGGCGAAGCCAAGGCATAGGCCACCGACGCGCCCATGAACGGCGCGGTACACGGGCTGGCGACGACGCAGGCCAACACGCCGGTGACGAAGTCGCCGAGTAACCCACGGCCCTGGGCATGTCGTTGACCGACACCGGCCAGGCCGGCGCCGAAATTGATCACGCCGGACAAGCCCAGGCCGACCGCCAACATCACCAGCACCAACAGGCCGATCACCCACGGTTGCTGCATGTGGAAACCCCAGTCCGCGCCGCCGCCGGCGGCCCGCAAGGCCAACACCACCCCGCCCAATGCAGCGAACGACGACACCACGCCGGCGGTGTAGGCCAGCGCACGCCGCTTGGCCCCGACCGAGTCGTCCGCCGCGTGCAGGATCGAGAAGGCTTTCAGCGACAACACCGGCAACACGCAAGGCATCAGGTTCAACAACAGGCCGCCGGCGAACGCCATCAGCAACATGCCCCACCAGGGCGATGAGGCCTGTTCTTGCGCACGCAGCGACGGCGGAACATCGAACGACAGCCGCCGCAGCGTGGGCGGATAACAAACGCTGTTCTCCAGGCAGCCCTGGAAGCTCAACGTGAGTTCCAGCCGCTGCGGCAGCGGCGCATCCGACCGCAGTGGGACGCGCAGCCGCGCATGTTCGTAGAACACCGTGACCTCGCCGAACTGCGGGTCCTTGTGTTGCCGGCCTTCGGACCATTGCAGCCCGCCGAGCGCTTGCGGCGCATCGGCGGCCCGCAGGGAAAACCGGTCGCGGTACAGGTAATAGCCCGGCGGCATCCGCCATTCCAAGGCCACGCTGCCGTCTTCCAGCAGTTTCGAGGTCAATGCGAAAGCTTGTTCGACCGGCAGCGGCTCGGCATCGACGACCGAGCGGCCCGGATCGGAAGCGCCGCTATCGGAAGCGGCACTGGTAGTCGCCTCCTCGGCGAACCCAATCGAAGGCGACAGCAGCACCGCCGCCGCCAATACCAGACCGCGTGCCGTCGAACCGGCCCATCGCAGGGCTCGGGCATTGCGCAGCAGATCGGTCATTCAACGAGCCCCTGCCGCGTCGCCGCGCGCCATGCCGCCCGCCCCACCGAGCAGGGACTGCAGACGCGACGGCAACGCATCGTCGACCTCGATGCGCCGCAGCAGCCGTCCATCGGCGCCGACGACCAGCACGGCCGGCACGCGCCGGATGCCGAAACGACGAAACAGCACGCCGTCGCGATCCAGACTCAACGGCACCGGCACCCGGTGCTCGTTGCGGTAATCGCGCAGGTCCTGCTCCGACGCCCACAAGCCCGAGGCGATGCCGACCCAACGCACGCGACGGTCGCGCCCCAGAGATACCAATTGCTCGCGCAGCACGCGGCATTGCTTCGACGATTGCGGCCGCGTCTTCTGCAAATAGCTTTCGCACCAAGGCGAGAGGAAAGCCAACACGCTCGGTCGCAGGCCCAGCGGATCGGTCAAGGCGAGCTTGCGCGCTTCGAGGGTGAGGATCTTCGATGTCGGCACCGGCTCGCCGATTCGGAGAATATTCCGTGCAGGTGCGGCAGGCGTTTCCCCGACGAGCGCGCGCGCATCGAACCCCGGCATGCTCCGCGCCTGCGCGACCGCGGCATCGAGCCGCGCATCGGCCAGATGCCCGACATAACGGACGGTGCCGTCTTTGCCGATCACTACGTGCTGCGGCGTGACCCGCAAGCCGAAGCGTTCGCCGAGCGAACCGTCGTCGTCGCGCACGATCGGCATGCTCAAGCCGAGCTCGCGCCGATACGCCTTGATCTGCTCGGCCGTGTCGTCGAAACCGATATTGACCGCGACCACCTGCAGATCGTCGCCGGCACTGCGCTGTGCCTTCTCGAAATGCGGCATCTGCTCCCGGCAGGGCACGCACCAGGTGGCCCAGAACTTCAAATACACCGCCTTGCGGCCGCGCAAGGCGCCCAAGTCCAAGCGCTGACCATCGACGGTAGTCAGAACGAGCGCCGGCACCGCTTGCCCGACCAGGCGCGCGCCGACCTGTTGCGCGTAGTCCTTGCCGGTTTCGGCCCGTGCTGGCCGAACGCCGCCCGACCACCACAGCGCGAGTAAAACACAGGCAGCCACCGACGTTCGCGCCCATAGGCGCGAGGAGTACACAGTCATACGGATTCCTCGATAAGAGACAGCAAGGCGATGCGCGCAATCGGCCCACCGGGCACGGACGGCCCGAGGCCGCCCTCGCATGCATCGCCACTTCGAGGCCTCACGCTACGGCCCGACTGGTTCCTTGAGTGAGCCAGTCCCCGCGAATCCGACCGGACCAGTTGCCAGTCTCGGATTCGTGCAAATCCGGCCTGCGAAGCGCGTCGATGACGGCGTAACTTCGCGTCCGTCCGTCGTGCTACATGGCGTCGAGCAGTGATCCTTTGCGGCTTACGGCTCCGAGGCACTCGGCAGCCGAGTGCCTGTCGCTTAGTGCTCGCTTCCATGGCGCCGGTTCGATGCACCGGGCCACGAGCGGTCCAGACCGCGGCAGCATCGTCGACCTTACGGTCTCTTGCGCCGAACCGAGAGGCGTCGAGCCGCTGGGCCCAACGCAAACTCCGACGCTTACTGGATCGCGTCGCCGTACCCGCAACCCACCGTCACCCAGCCCGGCGCATACGAGACATCGACCAACACGCGCACCGTCTTCTCGCCCGGCAACACCTTGCGATAGTCCAGCCCCTTCCAGTCGTAAGTCTCGATCATCGCCGCCAGATCGGGGCGCGGACTCATGCCGCCGATGCGCTTGGCCAGCGCCTCGCCGACCTTCAACTCCTGCCCGGCCGGCACCTTATAGGCCAGGTGCATTTCCTGCCGGCTCGGGAAGTTGACGTAGCTCGACTTCTCGCCCCACGCCGACAGCGGCTGCGCGCTCTTCCACAGCATCAACGCGGCGTCGCCGCCATCGTCGGTCTGGGCCAGGCCCTCGATCTGTTCGGCGTTGAGCTCCTCGCCGAACGCGTTGACCTGTTCCATGCTGAGCTTGCACTCGACGAAATCGGCCACCCGCTTGGCGGTGGCGTCCTGCGCCGAAGCCAGCATCGGCGCCAGTGCCACGGCCAAGGCGGCGAAAGACAGGATCTTGTTGCGGTAGTTGGACATGGTGTCTCTGAGTTCCGGTTGCGGATCGTGTATCCGCTAGTCATGACGAAGCAGGGGCGCGAATCCAGTACGCTCGTAACAGTTTCCGGATTACTGAGGCATCGTGTCGGCCTGGGGCCAACTCGCTGGGCAATGAATATGGGGACTGCAGCAAAAAGACACGCCCCCAAAGCCTACCTGTTCGAGCAGCAAAGACGCCTTAGATCGGCTCGGAGTCAAATATGATTGCCAGGAATGAATTGGAAATCTATTTAGCCAAAGTGACGCAGAAATTTAGCGCCACAGAAGCGCACGTAATCCTTATGCGTTTTATTTGTCGCTGCTTGCCTCTCGCCCAGGAATTCCTTCCAGAAACCGGACGGAATGCGTTGAACTTGGCTACGGCATTCTGGCTGAGCGGAGAAGGGCAAGCGGAGGACTTGCTAACTGCCCGCATTGATTGCTGGAACTATCTGGACTCCAAGCATCGAAGCACCGAGATCCAAGACCGCGAGGATGCAGCGATGCGAGCTGTTATATGTGTTCTTTACGCAGAACCCGAATCTGATGATTTTTCAGCCGAAGCGGTGCGCTGGTTTGCGGACATGTTCGATCGCCTTGGCGATTACTCGAACGAAACCGCACAATTGATGAAAGACTGATGCGGCAATGGGGCCACCGGCCAATTGAAATCGCCACGAACAACTGAGCCGATTCAAATAGCCAAGTCAAAGTGCCCGTACCGGTAGATAGCGCCGGAGAGGTTGCAAACAACAAGGGCCGCATCTGCGGCCGTTGCTGCGCTTGAAAATCAGCCGGATATTGGCGGCCAGCAACCGGTTCAGAGCCCATCTTCCGCAGCCGTGGCCAAGCAGCCCTGGAAAACAGGGCCCCACTAATCACGAATGACAAAGCCCTAAAAAGAGCCATAAACGAAATGGGCGGAACAACACGATGATCGAACTAAAAGAAGTCACAATCACCACGGACAAGCTCGTCACCCTTGGGAATTCGCTGCTTGCCATTGCGCACATGAATAAAGGCGAGCGGCCTGCTGACATTGCATTTACATTCAATGACCAGCAATGGATTGAAAAAGACTTTGCCGAGCTTCAATTTTCAACAGAAACCCGGCAAATAATGCCTAACGTAGAATCAGTCCAATGGGATCGCTTACTCATCGTTACTGGCCTCAGACGCTGTCTATTATTCAAAATGAGCCCAGCCCATACCATTGAAAATATCGAACTATTTCGAGGCGAAAACGACGACACCGGTTTCTACAAGATCGAATTCAAACAGTGTGGACAATTCTTACTTTGCGTCTATGAAGGAGGCGTTTTTGCAGTCTCCGTCGACGGAAAAATGGCATGGCATAAATAGAAGCCTTGGGATGATGAATTGATCTCGACAGACTCCGATCGAATTACCTTCCTCATGGAGGGCGGGGAGACTTACGCACTTGACCTTTCGACAGGCAAACAACTTTCTGCTGAACAGAAAATTTGAGCCGAGATTGGGGCAACCAATCACACCTGACTCGCGCCAAGAGCCCCGGGACTGCTCATGTCTAGGCACATACAGCTAGCCACTGCTAGCTCGCTTTGCCGTTATCTGACCGAAAGTACAAATCGTATGAATTCGCGACGGACCGCTCGGATTAGCAACACCCTCACGCGCCCTTTACGCATCGCCGCCCGGACTGCGCCATCGTTGCGGTCCGGGGGCGATCAAGCCGAGTGCGTCGTCATGGTCATGAAGCCGATTCCGAAGTACGTCCGCCGGGTTGCGGACGCGAACCTGAGTTATTGGGTCCTGAACTATCCGTCGGCGCCGTTCCACCGACCGGGGCTCACCTTTCGCGATTACGGCCCTGCGCTGTATCTGGGCATGATGACCTTCGAAGAGCATCCGGAGCGTTTCTTCGACGATCCGCGTTCGGACTTGCGCGGTCGCTATGAAGCGCTGAAGGGAAACTCGCCGCTCGCTTGGCCCGAAGCGCGCCGGGTGGCTTGGGCGGCATGGGAACGCGCTCACGCGCAAGCCCTCGCCTGTCAGACGGGACCGATCGAATCGCTGCGCTTGTGCGCTCACGCGTAACGCGCTGCGCTCGAAGCAACGGGGGTAGCTGGTCGTCTGTACGACTCCTGGCCGAAGCAACGGTTATCTCGTTCGCTGTATCGGCCCATCCAGCTCAAGCAAGCTGGGCACTGATCGGCGCCGACGGCGCCCGCAAAGAAAAAAGCACCTGGACGCGAGTCCAGGTGCTTTTCTTGTTTGGTGGGTCGTGAAGGATTCGAACCTTCGACCAAAAGATTAAAAGTCTTCTGCTCTACCGACTGAGCTAACGACCCGAAGCGGTTGCTGCGGTCCCGGCGCTGCGCCGGGCCGGTGATTCTAACAAAACCTGTGGGGCGCAGTCAGGCCCCCCAGGCCAAAGCTGTTCAGACGGCCGGCCTCAGACGTAGCGGGTCGGGTCGGCCACGCCGGCCGCGCTGAAGCCTTCGGCGCGCAGGCGGCAGGCGTCGCAATGGCCGCAGGCGCGGCCGTCGGCATCGGCCTGGTAGCACGAGACGGTCTCGGCGAAGTCCACGCCCAGGCGCAGGCCCTCGCGGACGATATCGGCCTTGCTCATGAACTGCAGCGGGGCCTGCACCCGCAGGCCCGCGCCCTCGACGCCGGCCTTGGTCGCCAGGTTGGCCAGGCGCTCGAAGGCCTCGACGAACTCGGGGCGGCAGTCGGGGTAGCCGGAGTAGTCGACGGCGTTGACGCCGCAGAAGATGTCGTTGGCGCCGAGCACTTCGGCCCAGCCCAGGGCGATCGACAGCATGATGGTGTTGCGCGCCGGCACGTAGGTGACCGGGATGTCGTCCTTGGCCGCGGCCGCGCCGATGGCGTGGCCGTCGTTGTCGAGCGGCACCGAGATGGCCTCGTCGGTCAGGGCCGAGCCGCCGATGCTGCGCAGGTCGACGCTGACGGTCTTGTGCGCGACCGCGCCGAGCGAGCCGGCGATGCGGGCGGCGGCGTCGAGTTCGGAGGTATGGCGCTGGCCGTAGCGCACGCTGAGCGCGTGCACGGCATAGCCCTGTTCGCGCGCGATGGCGATGACGACGGCGGAGTCCATGCCACCGGAAACGAGGACGACGGCTTTTTTCATGAGGTCGGGTCGGGAATCGGGAATCGGGAATCGGGAATCGGGAATCGGTAAAGGCTAAACGATGAAGCTGATGCCGGGTTCGTCATCCCCGCGAAGGCGGGGATCGAGGGCTTCACCGCGGCATGACTCTGAAGTCTCTGGACTCCCGCCTTCGCGGGAATGACGAGCACGAGCAGAGCCAGCAACGAGAGCCGAAGTCCTTATCGGCGCTTCCAGCTCGGGACGAGTCTCGGTCACGCACTCGAGTCCCGAGCCCCGAGTCCCGAAACCCGGCCTCTCACCGCCCCGGTTCGTCGTTCCAGAGAATCTTGTGCAGTTGCAGCTGGAATCGTACCTGCAGGCGGTCGGCGACGATCCAGTCGGCCAGATCGCTCGGCTTGACCTGGGTGAAGCTCGGCGAGAACAGGACGTCGCAGATCCCGGTCAGGCGGTGCTCGGCGACGATGCCCTTGGACCACTCGTAGTCCTCGCGGCTGCAGATCACGAACTTGATCTGGTCGCGGGCGGTCAGCAGCGGCAGGTTGCTCCACAGGTTGCGGTGGGCTTCCTTGGAATCGGGGGTCTTGATGTCGAGCACGCGCGAGACGCGCGGGTCGACCGGGCCGATGTCGATCGCGCCGGAGGTTTCCAGCGAGACCTCATAGCCGGCATCGCAGAGTTTCTGCAGCAGGGCGATGCAGCGCTTTTGCGCGAGCGGCTCGCCGCCGGTGACGCAGACATGGCGGGCGCCGTGCTTGGCGACCTCGGCCAGGATGGCGTCGAATTCCCACCATTCGCCGCCGTGGAAGGCATAGGCGGTATCGCAGTACTGACAGCGCAGGGGGCAGCCGGTCAGGCGCACGAAGACGGTCGGCCAGCCGATGCTGTTCGACTCGCCTTGCAGCGACAGGAAGATTTCGGTCAGCCGCAGGCGTTCGGACGACGCTGCGGCCGTCTCGGTGGCAACGGCGTTCATCGGGTATCGGTCAGTTGCGCAGCCGGCTCAGCTGGATCGCATTGAGGCGATCGGAAGCCGTGCGGGCGGCGTCGGTGCCGGGATAGCGGGTAGCGACGTCGGCGAGCGTGCGCTCGGCGGCATCGACCTGTTTGAGGCCGAACTGGGCCAGACCGACCTTGAGCAGCGCGCCGGCGGCCTTGTCGTGGGTCGGGTAGCGATCGAGCAGGGTCTGGAATTCTTCCTGCGCGAGCTGGTAATTCTGGGTGACGTAATAGCTTTCGCCGAGCCAGTACAGCGCGTTGGGCGCGTAGGCACCGCTCGGGTAGTTGGCCAGGAACGCCTGGAACAGCCGGGCCGACTCGACGTACTGGCCGGCCTTGAGCGCATTGAAGGCGGTGTCGTAGGCGCCGCGCTCGTCGCCGCTCTGGGCGAGCAGACCGGCATCGCCGTGCACCACCGGTGCGCTGTCCCTCACCGCCGCCGAGGGCGACGGTGCAGGGGGTGCCTGCGGTGCAGCGGCCGGAGCCGACGGCGCCACCCCGCCTTCGAGGCGGTTGAGGCGGTTGTCGGTGTCCAGGTACTGCGCCTTGTTCGTGTCCTGCAGCTGCTTGGTCGTCTGCTGCAGTTCCTCGACCTGGGCGCGCAGGGCCTGCAGCTCGGTCTTGAGCTGGGTGACCTGGTTGAGCAAGTCGAGGTTGGCCTGGTTGTCCGAGGCGCGCTGCTCGAGGACCGCGACGCGGTCGGCGAGGCTGGCGCGCTGGGCGAACGCGGGCGTGGCGGCCAGGCAGGCCGCCGCGATCGCCAAGGCTAGTGCGAACTTACGCATCGCTTAGATCAACCTTCGTTCTTCGTTCGGTCGGTGGACGGCGCCGATGCCCCGGCGCCGCCCTGCGCGACACCGCTATTACTTGGCGGTGTAGACGATTTCGACGCGACGGTTCTTGGCCCAGCAGTCTTCGTTCGACTCGGTGCAGACCGGGCGCTCTTCGCCGTAGGAGGTCACGGTGATCTGGCTGCCCGAACCGCCGTTGGCCTGGATCGCCGAGGACACCGCGTTGCCGCGACGCTCGCCGAGGCCGAGGTTGTACTCGCGGCTGCCGCGCTCGTCGGCGTTGCCTTCGAGGGTCATGCGCGAGGACGGGCGGTCGCGCAGGTACTTGGCGTGGCAACCGACGATGGCCTGGAATTCCGGCTTCAGCGAATCCTGGTCGAGATCGAAGTAGACCACGCGCTGGCGCAGGCAGGCATCGGTGTCGAGGTCGTTCGGGCCGTAAGCGCCCGAGGCGACCGGACCGGTGTCGGACGGCACGGTGGTGGACGGGCCGGTGCCGGAATCGGTCGGCGGAGCTTCCTTGACCTTCTTCGAGCAGGCGACGGCCGCGGTACACAGCACGGCGGCGAGCAGGATGCGGGCGGTGTTGTTCATTGGTATTCCTCGTCAGTTTGTAACGTGGGGCAGGAGTCGTTCGGGGGTGTGGCGCGTCCGCGCGCAGGGAAACGCCCGGCCGCTTATCGCGGCAGGCGGTAGGGTCCCCAGGCCGGTTCGCGCACGTCGCCGTCGGCGAGCACCAGGCGCTGGCGCACCCGGGCATCGGCTGAAACGGCATAGAGCACGCCACGGCGTCCTTCGCGCGCAGCATAAATGATCATGGAGGCATTCGGGGCAAAGCTCGGCGACTCGTCCAGCGAACCCGGCGACAGCGTGCTCCAGCGCGGCGAGCCCAGGCTGCTGTCCATCATCGCGATCCGATAGGTATTGCCGGCGCCCTGCGCGGTGGCGATCTTCTTGCCGTCGAACGAAACACTGGCGCTGGCGTTGTAGCTGCCCTGGAAGGTGACGCGGGTGGCGCCGCCGCCGCTGGCCGAAACCTGGTAGATCTGCGGCTTGCCGCCGCGGTCGGAGGTGAAATAGATCTTGCTGGCGTCGGCGGCCCAGGTCGGCTCGGTGTCGATGCCGAAGTGGTTGGTCAGCTGGGTCAGCGCCTTGCTGCCGAGGTCCATCACGTAGATCTCGGGGTTGCCGCTGCGCGACAGGGTCAGGGCCAGGCGGCGGCCGTCCGGCGAGAACGCCGGGGCGCCGTTGATGCCGCGGAACTTGGCGATCAACTCGCGGCTGCCAGTGCCGATGTTCTGGATGTAGATCGAGGAATTACCGCCCTCGAAGCTGACGTAGGCCAGGCGCGCGCCGTCCGGGCTCCACGACGGCGACAGCAGCGGCTCGGGCGAGCGCACCACGGTCTGCGGGTTGTAGCCGTCGGAGTCGGCGACCATCAGCGCGTAGTTGCTGCCGCGGCCGACGCCGGTGGCGGTGACGTAGGCGATGCGGGTGAAGAACGCGCCGCGCACGCCGGTGATCTTCTCGTAGACGGCATCGGCGATCTGGTGGGCCACATCGCGCATCGCGTTCGAACGTGCGGTCAGGGCGAAACCGAGCAGGCGCTGCTGCTTGGCCACGTCGAACAATTCGTACTCGACCCGGTAGCTGCCGGCGCCGGCATCGACCACGCGGCCGACCACGATGTAGTCCTGGTTGAGCGCGCGCCAATCCGGGTAGCTGATCTCGCTGCCCTTGGTGGGCTTGGCCGCCATCTGCTCGACCGGCAGGCCGCGGAACTGGCCGGAACGGTTGAGGTCGTTGCGCACGACCTCGGCGACGTCGGTCTGCGGCGCGGCGCCGCTGCCCTGGTAGGGCATCGGCACGACCGCGATCGGCAGGGCCGAGGCGTTGCCGCCGACGATGTCGATTTCCAACCCTTGCTGTTGGGCTGCGGCGGCGAGGGGAAGCAGGAGAGCCAGCAGCGAGGCCAGCCAGCGCAGGGGTCGTTTCATCGGCACTCCGTGATCGGTCGACGCGGGTTGTTCAGGTTCGGCATTGTTAACGTTGGAGGGTGAACGTGGGCTCAAAAGCGGCGGTCAATTTACATTCCGGCCTTGCCGAATCGGCCCAACGGTCGCGATCGGCGCCCATTCCGGCTCATTTGGGACATGAATGGGGCTTCGGCAGCCCCGGATCGGAGTCCGGCAGGTCGGCGGGCCGGCCCTGCCCTCGCCGATGGATCAGCGCTCGCGCAGCCGCTTCCACCAACGCCGGGGCTTGGACACCACCGGGTCCTCGTCCTGGACCCGGAAGCTGAGCTGGATCTGCGGCCGGAACACCTGTTGATAGCCCTGGTAGGGCAGCGGCGAGGCCTGGCGCACGGCGGCGAGCAGGGACAGCCGCCCGGCCTCGTCCAGGCTGCAGGGCTCGATGACCTGCACCGACAACACCCGACCGCCCGGCGCCTGGCGCAGGTCCACGCTGCAACTGGCGTCGGCCGGCGTGGTGGCCGGCGGCGCCCATTGCTCGTCGATGGTGGCGCGCAGGACTTCGGCGTAGCGCTGCTGGTTCTGCGCGACCCGGTCCGACTGGGCCAGGCCGGCCGCGGACAGCGTCGACAACGCGAAGCCGGCCAACAGCCTCAGACGCATCGACGCTCCCCTCGCCCCGCCCACTTAGCGGTCCTGGGCTTTGAAGTTGAGATTGAGGTTGCGCTGGAACACCGACTCGAAACCCGCATACGGCAAGGGCTGGGCCTTGAGCACCGCGGCTTCGATCGAACGCCGGCCCTGCTCGTCGTAAGAGCACGGCTCGACCACCTCGACCGCGAGCACGGCGCCGCCGGGCGACTGACGGATGTTCAAGCGGCAGCCCGCGCCGAGCGGCACGCTGTCGGGGCGCGTCCACTTCTCGACGATCGCGGCCTGCAGCGCGGCGGCGTACTTGGCCGCCAGGCCGGCGTCGACGCCCTGATTGCCGGTGGTCGCCGGCGCCGTGGCGGCGGCGTTCTGGCTGGCCTTGGCGGCGCGTGCGTCGGCGATCTGCTGCAGCTTCTGCTCGCTCAGGCTCTGCTCGCGCTGCAGCTTGGCGCGCTCGGCACGGATCTTCTCCAACTGCTTGTCGCGTTCCAGTTGCTCGGCGGCCAGGCGCTTTTGCTGCTGCGCTTCTTCCTGACGCTTCTGCTCGGTCAGGTCGACCTGTTCCTGGCGCGCTTTGGCTTCCTGGACCTTTTGTTCCTCGGCGCGGTTCGGCGTCGGCGTGTCGACGACCTGTTCCTGCGTGGTTGTGTCCGGCACCGGGATGAAGTCTTGCGGCGATTGCTGCTGCGGCGCGGTCGCGTCCTGCGGCTTGGGCTCGGGAATGGGCTGCGGCAAGGGCGAAGCGTCCTCCGGCTCGGGCAGCGGCAGCGGATCGACCGGCTCGGGGCGATTGCGCAGGGTGCGCTGCATCGCCGCCGAGAGATCGCTGACGTCGGTCAGTTCCGAGGACAGCGGCGAGCCCGCCGCAGACACCTGCGCGCTGTTCCAGTTCCAGAGCATGCTCAGGAAGATGGCGGCGACCAGCAGGCCGTGCAGAAGCACGGCCAGCATGATGGCTTGCGCGGTGTCGGCGCGGGTTTCCCTCATTTCTTCGCGCCCTTCTCGGGCTGGCTCATCAGGCCGACCTTCTCGACGCCGACATCCTTGAGGATGTTCATCACGTCCATCACCGGCTGATAGTTCGAGCGTCCGTCGGCGGCGATGTAGACCTGCAGTTTTTCCTTGCCGTTCTGCTTGACCAGCGCGCCGACCTTGGTCGCCAGGGTTTCGCGGTTGACCGCTTCATTGCTGCCGGCCTTGACCGCAAGGAAGTAATTGCCCTGGGCGTCGACCTGGACCACCACCGGGTCTTGCTTGGTCTCGATCGACTTGAGGTTGGAATTGGGCAGGTCGACGTCGATGCCGAGGGTCAGCAGCGGCGCGGTGACCATGAAGATGATCAGCAGCACGAGCATCACGTCGATGTAGGGAACGACGTTGATCTCGGCCTTGAGTTTGCGTTTGCGCGGGCGGCGGATGGCGGTGCCGGACATGGCGGAATTCCTCGTCGGTTACGCGTTGCGGTCGCGCTGGCCGTGGCGCAGCGGACGCGGGCGGTGCAGGCAGCGGTGCGGGCGGCCGTACAAGCGATGGGGCGCGAGCCGCATCACTCGTCCAGGTGGGCCTGGCGCTGCAGGATCGAGGAGAACTCTTCGGAGAACGCGTCGTAACGCACGGCCAGGCGCTCCACGCCGGTGGCGAAACGGTTGTAGGCCCACACCGCCGGGATCGCCACGAACAGGCCCATCGCGGTGGCCAACAACGCCTCGGAGATGCCGGGGGCGACGTCGGCGATGCCGACCTGCTTGGAGGCCGAAACCAGCGAATGCATGGTCACCATGATGCCGAACACGGTGCCGACCAGGCCGATGTAGGGCGAGGTGGAGCCGATGTTGGCGAGCAATTCGAGGTTGTGTTCCAGGCCGTCGAGTTCGCGCGAGCCGGTCGCGCGCATCGCCCGCTGGGCGCCTTCGAGCTGGGCGCGGGCGTCGACGCCGCGGCGCTGGCGGATGCGGTTGAACTCGCGGAAACCGGCCTCGAAGATCGCCTCCAGGCCGCCCATCGCGCGGTTGCGCTCGGTGGTGCCGGCATACAGCTTGGACAGCTCGGCGCCCGACCAGAAACGCTCTTCGAAATGATCGGCTTCGCTGCGTGCGCGGCGGATCACCTTCCATTTGCGGAAGATGATGATCCACGAGGTGATCGAGGCGATCACCAGCAGGGCCATGATGAACTGGACCGGGAGGCTGGCCTTGATCACCAGGTCCCAGAGATTGAAGCTGGCGGCTTCGCCGGCCGCGGCGGCGCCTTGGGTCACGGCCTGGACGGCTTCCTCCGGCAGGGCTTCCACGGTCGTGGCCAGAAGCGCGATCAGCGATGACGTCATGCTTGGTTCTCCGTAGCCCGGTACGCGGGCCTGTGGTGGGGCTGGGTGGTCCGTGGGGAGTAACGAACCGCCGGATGATTTGGGTTCAACGGTGACCTGGGCGCGATGCCTGGGCTCAGTCGTCGCGGCCGGCCTGGACTTCCTGCGCCTGCAACTGCGCGAACAAGGCCGGTGGAATCGCGCAGGGACGCAGATGCTCGGCATCCACCGCGGCGACCCGGACTTCGGCGCCGATCAGCGTTTCCTCGCCGCGCCGCACGGTCTGCGCGAAGATCAGGCTGGCGCGGCGGCAACGCCGCAGTTCCACCGTGACCTCCAGCGCATCGTCGAGCCGCGCCGGTTTGAGGAAACCGATCTGCATGCCCGCGACCACGAACAACAGCCCGTGATCGCGGCGCAAACCGTCCTGGCCGTAGCCCAGGGCGCGCACCCATTCGGTCCGCGCGCGCTCCAGGAACGCCAGGTACTGGGCGTGATAGACCAGACCGCCAGCGTCGGTATCTTCCCAATAGACGCGTGTCGGCCAACTGAACACCGATTCAACCGCGCTCATGGCTCGGAGGCCTCTTCGAACAGCCCGGCCGTGTCGGCGCGGGGTTTCAGGCCCATATGGCGGTAGGCACGCTGGGTCGCCATGCGGCCGCGCGCGGTGCGGATCAGATAGCCCTGCTGGATCAGGAAGGGCTCGATCACGTCCTCGAGCGTGCCGCGTTCCTCGCTGAGCGCGGCCGCCAGCGACTCGACCCCGACCGGGCCGCCGTCGAAGGATTCGATGATGGTGCGCAGCAGGCGCCGGTCGAGATCGTCGAAGCCTTCCGGATCGACCTTGAGCATGGCCATGGCGGCATCGGCGGTCTGCAGATCGATGTTGCCGCCGGCGCGCACCTGGGCGAAGTCGCGCACCCGCCGCAGCAGGCGGTTGGCGATGCGCGGGGTGCCGCGCGAACGGCGGGCGATTTCCGCCGCGCCCTCGGGGGCGCAGGAAATGCCGAGGATCTGCGCCGAGCGGCGCACGATCCGGGTCAGGTCCTCGGTGTTGTAGAACTCCAGGCGCTGGACGATGCCGAAGCGGTCGCGCAGCGGCGCGGTCAGCAGGCCGGCGCGCGTGGTCGCGCCGATCAGGGTAAACGGCGGCAGGTCGAGCTTGATCGAGCGCGCGGCCGGGCCTTCGCCGATCATGATGTCGATCTGGTAGTCCTCCATCGCCGGATACAGCACTTCCTCGACCACGGGCGAGAGGCGGTGGATCTCGTCGACGAACAGCACGTCGTGCGGCTGCAGATTGGTCAGCAGGGCGGCCAGGTCGCCGGCCTTCTCGATCACCGGGCCCGAGGTCTGGCGCAGATTGACCCCGAGCTCGTTGGCGATGACGTGGCTGAGCGTGGTCTTGCCCAGGCCCGGCGGGCCGAAGATCAGCACGTGATCGAGGGCCTCGCCGCGGTGCTTGGCGGCCTCGATGTAGATCTTGAGCTGCTCGCGCACCGGCTGCTGACCGAGGTACTCGTCCAGGCGCTTGGGCCGGATCGAGGCCTCGATGGCGTCGTCTTCACGGGTCGAGGAGGCAGCGATGATGCGGTCTTCGGTCATACCGCTATGTTCGCATGGGACGGCGCGCGGGCGCAGGGCGGAAAGTACCGGGGTTTACCCATCGCGGGCCGTTGGGGCATGTAGGCGGGCTGGTCAGCGTGCCGCGGGAACCGGTTGCCGCGCGAATGCGGACAGTCGGGAGCTGTGAGACAGATCGCCCCCTTTGGCAAAGGGGGCGGGCGGCCAGCGCCGTGGGGCGAAGCGAGGACGTCGGAGCGCCGGGGGATTTGCTGTGGGTGGCGCTAAAGGCAAATCCCCCCTACCCCCCTTTCCAAAGGGGGAACCGCAAAAGCGGAAGCAAGAGGCGGAGAGATAGTGGCGCGTTGATGCTCAACAACGACGGGCGATCAAATTGCCGCGCGGCCGCTGAAGTTCGGGAGATGGGAGAGAATTCGCCCCCTTTGGCGAAGGGGGCGGGCGGCCGGCGCTATGCGGCGAAACGAAGACGCCGGGGCGCCGGGGGATTTGCTGTGGGTGGCGCTAAAGGCAAATCCCCTCTCCCCCCTTTTTTCCAAAGGGGGGAACAGCACGGCGAATGTGGGAGGCGGGAAGCGGGAGGCAGACGCGGGAAGCAGAGAAGCTGGAAGACCGGCAAGCTCAGAAGCTCAGAAGCTCAGAAGTAGAAACGCGCGCCTCAAGCGAAATGCACGTCGTAGCGGTCGTGCACTTCGGCCAGCGCTTCGGCGTCGACTTCGCCGCGCATGATGCTCGGCAGCATGCGGAAGTAGTCGAACCGGTCGATGCCGGGGGTCAGGGTGATGAATACGTCGGCGACTTGGCCGGGGGCAGCGCCGAAGGAATGCACGACGCCGGGCGGTATTACTGCATAGCCGCCTTTTTCGACGGTTACGGTCTCGCCGTCGATGAGCATCTCAAGCGCGCCGTCGAGCACGTAAAACGCTTCGCTCGAACGTTTGTGGTGATGCGGCTTGGCGCCGGCCGCGCCGACTTCGAGGCGCAGCCGGTTGGCGCCGAGTGCGCCGCAGCAGTCGCTGGCGTCGGCCAGCAGCCACAACTGGGTGCCGTTGCCCTGCAGGGTTTCGGCATCTTGCTGCCGGATCACGAAAGCGCGGGAGCGGGTCATCGCGGAACCTCATCGTCGGAAAGTGCGACGAGGCTAGGCGCGACCGGTACGAAGCGGCAATCCAGCGCCGATGGAACGATTTTTCCCGAATTTCCCGCGCGCACCAGTGTGTTGCAGCGGCGCTGTTGCGCCGGCTGGAACTCGGGCTTCGCAGCCGGCCGAACGGTGGCGGCGCCCTCGCCTCGGACTTCGGATTCGCCAAGCCGCAGCACCGCTGCGGCTGTTCCAATGCGAACCCCAGCCGCGCAGCGAGGCGACTAGATCTCCACCTGCGCGCCGAGTTCGACCAGGCGGTTGCCGGGAATGCGGAAGAAGCCGGTCGCCGGCGCCGCGTTTCGGTGCATGAAGGCGAACAGGCGGTCGCGCCAGATCGGCATGCCGCGGTGACGGCTGGCGACCACGGTCTCGCGGCTGGCGAAGTAGGTCGTGTCCATCGGGTCGAAATAGATGCCGCCGGCATCGCAGGAGCGCATCAGCGCCAGCGGCACGTCGGGCACTTCCATGAAGCCGAAACGGATCAGCACGCGATAGAAGTCGTTGCCGATCGCCTCGATCTTCAGGCGCTTCTCGCGCGGCGCATACGGAATGCCCAGCGTCTCCACGGTCAGGAACACGTTGCGCTCGTGCAGCACCTTGTTGTGCTTGAGGTTGTGCAGCAAGGCATGCGGCACCACGCCCTTGTCGGCGGTCATGAAGATCGCCGTACCGGGCACGCGCACCGGCGGCGCCAGCATCAGCCCGGGCAGGAAGCTGCCGAGCTGGATGCCTTCCTTGCGCACTTCCTCGTGCAGCAATTCGCGGCCGCGGCGCCAGGTGCGCAGCAGGGTGAACACGACCAGGCCCAGCACGACCGGGAACCAGGCGCCCTGGAAGAACTTGGCGCCGTTGGCGATGACGAAGCCGAGGTCGACGACGAAGAACACCACGCACAGCGGCAGCACCCACTTGCGCCAGCGCGGCCACAGCGAGCGCGCGACCAGGGCCAGCAGCAGGGTATCGATCAGCATCGTCGCCGAGACCGAGATGCCGTACGCGGTGGCCAGCGCGGTCGAGCTGCGGAAGGCCAGCACCACGGTGATGACGGTGATCGCGAGGATCCAGTTGATGTACGGCACGTAGATCTGGCCGATGGTGTCGCTGGAGGTGTGCTTGATCTGCATGCGCGGGATGTAGCCCAGCTGCATGGCCTGGCGCGCGACCGAATAGGCGCCGGTGATGACGGCCTGCGAGGCGATCACCGCCGCCATCGTCGCCAGCACGATCATCGGGTACAGGCCCCACGACGGCACCGCCTCGAAGAAGGGGTTCTTGACCGCTTCGGGATGCTGCAGCACGAACGCGCCCTGGCCGAGGTAGTTCAGCATCAGGCAGGGCAACACCATGGTGTACCAGGCGTAGCGGATCGGTCGCGCGCCGAAGTGGCCCATGTCGGCGTACAGCGCTTCGCCGCCGGTGACGGCCAGCACCACCGCGCCGAGGATCAGCACCGAATGCGAACCGTGCTCGACGAAGAAGCGCACGCCCCAGCGCGGGTCCAGCGCCTTGAACACCTCAGGCGCCTGGACGATGTTGTAGATGCCGATGGCGGCGAGCGAGACGAACCACAGCATGGTGATCGGGCCGAACACCTTGCCGACCTTCTCGGTACCGAAGCGCTGGGCCAGGAACACCATCACCAGGATCACCACGGTGATCGGCACGATGAAGCGATGCAGGCCGGGCGCGGCGACTTCCAGGCCCTCGACCGCGCCGAGCACCGAGATCGCCGGGGTGATGACGCTGTCGCCGAAGAACAGCGAAGCGCCGAAGATGCCCAGGATGCCCACGACATAGGCCGAGCGCCCGCCCTTGGCCAGGGTCCGCTGGGCCAGGGTCATGAGCGCCATGATCCCGCCTTCGCCTTCGTTGTCGGCGCGCATGATGATGGTCACGTATTTCAGGGTGACCACGATCATCAACGCCCAGAACACCAGCGACAGGATGCCGAGCACCGTGTCGTGGTTGCCGGTCAGGCCGAAATGCGGCGAAAACGCCTCTTTCAGCGTGTACAGCGGGCTGGTGCCGATGTCGCCGAAAACCACCCCGATCGCACCGACGACCAACCCGGGCAGCCCCTTCTTGGAGCCGTGGGGGTGCGAGCCGTGGGCGTGAGCGTCCTTGCCTGGCATGGAGGGAACAGTGGAGGACATATCGCGTGTTTCCGTGGCGGTAACCCGCCTTGGCTCAACGAAGCGCGGACTTTAGCGCTTTGCGGATGATGGCGGCTGCATCGTCGCCGGCGGCGGTGGCCTCGCGCGCCATGCGCGCGGCCTCGGCCGGTTTGTAACCCAGTTGCTGCAGGGCGATGGTGGCTTCGCTCTGCGGATCGGCGGGAATCCCGCTGGAGCCGAGGGTGGGCGCGCCGAGGCCGGCGAGGTCGGCGGCGCGGTCGCGCAGCTCGACGACCATGCGCTCGGCGGTCTTCTTGCCGATGCCGGGGATGCGGGTCAGCGCGGTGACGTCGCCGGTCTGGACCAGGCGCGCGAATTCCTCGACCGGCACGCCCGACAGCACCGCCAGGGCGATCTTGGCGCCGATGCCGCTGACCCGCTGCACGTCGCGGAACAAGCGCCGTTCGGCCTCGCGCAGGAAGCCGTACAGCGAGACGCTGTCTTCCTTCTGCGCATAGTGTGTGAACAAGGACACTTCGCGGCCGAGCTCGGGCAGGTCATAGAACGTGCTCATGGGCGCTTCGAGCTCGTAACCGACGCCGTTGACGTCCACGATCAGCCACGGCGGCTGCTTGTGGATCAGGGTGCCTCTGAGACGACCGATCACTGTGGAACTCCAGATACGGCTGGCGACGCGCACCGGCGGACCGGTCGGGCGCGAAGCGGGCTGTGACGATACGAAGACGGCGCGTCAGACGGAACGCGATGGCGCACGCTGGTCCCTACCCCGCACGCCGCCGGGCCTGTGGCGCGGGCCGGGTTCACGCCCCGCGCCTGCGCAATTGGTGGGTGGCGATGCCGGTTCGCCGCGCCGTGGCACTCATGTGGGCATGGGTCAGGGCCACCGCAAGCGCGTCGGCGGCGTCGGCCTGCAGCTTCACTTCGGGAAGATTCAGCAACAGCCGCACCATGTGCTGGACCTGCTGCTTGTCGGCCGCGCCGCGGCCCACCAGCGACTGCTTGATCAAGCGCGGCGCGTACTCGCTGATGGCGATGCGCCGGCGTACCACGGTGGCCAGGGCGGCGCCGCGGGCATGGCCGAGCTTCAGCGCCGAGGTCGCCGATTTGTCCATGAAGACGGTCTCGATCGCGACCTGATCGGGCCGGTACTCGTCGAGCACCGCCTCCAGGCCTTCGCACAGCAGGCCCAGGCGCGAGGGGAAATCCTCGGCGTCGAGCAGCTTGAGCGCCTGCGCATGCACGTACACGCAGCGTCCGTCGGCCGCGACGTCGATCACGCCGAGGCCGGTCCGCTGCGAACCGGGGTCGATTCCTAGGATTCTGGTCACGGCGGGATTCTGGTCACGGCGACAGCTTACGCGTTATGCGTAAGCGTCCTCGTCCAGATCGGCGTTCGAGTAGACGTTCTGGACGTCGTCGAGGTCTTCCAGCCAGTTCAGCAGCTTGACCACCTGCTGGGCGGTCTCGCCGGTCACGGCGATGTGGTTGTCGGCGCGCAGGGTGACCTCGGCCTGGCCGGCCACGAGGCCGGCGGCGTCCATCGCGGCCTTGACCAGGGCGAAACCCTCGGCGCTGGTCAGCACGTCGATCGAGCCGTCTTCGGGGTAGACCACCACGTCGTCGGCGCCGGCGTCGATGGCGACCTCGGTGATGCGCTCCTCGTCGGAGCCGGCTTCGAACCACAGCACGCCACGCTTGGCGAACATGAAGGACACCGAGCCGTCGGTGCCGAGGTTGCCGCCGAACTTGCCGAAGGCGTGGCGCACGTCGGCAACCGTGCGAACCTTGTTGTCGGTGAGGCAGTCGACGATCACCGCCACGCCGCCCGGGGCATAGCCCTCGTAGCGGATTTCCTCGTATTCCACGCCTTCCAGCGCACCGGTCGCCTTCTTGATCGCGCGCTCGATGACGTCCTTGGTCATGTTCGCCGACAAGCCCTTGTCGATGGCGCTGCGCAGGCGCGGATTGCTGTTGGGATCGCCGCCGCCCGAACGCGCCGCCACGCTGATCTCGCGGATGATCTTGGTGAAGATCTTGCCGCGCCGCGCATCCTCGGCGTTCTTGCGAGCCTCAATCGACGGACCTCTACCCATGGCGATAACCGGACGTGTTGTCTGAACAAGCCGGCGATTTTACTCGATCGTGCCCGCCCACCGGCGGTTTGCAGGAGATTCGTCGCCGATCCGGGTCGGTTCGGTCGGTACCCGGCTCAGTCGCCGAAGCGGCCGCGACGGAAGAAGGCCTCGGCCAGGCGCGCGGCCTGCGCCGAGAACAGCAGGCCGCTGTGGCTGGCATCGATGACCACATGGTCGCTCAAGCCCGGCAGACGGGTCTCGGCGACCGCCACCGTGCCGTCGCTTTCGCCCTCGAAACGGCCGAAGAAACGCCCCAGTCCGTGCGGAGTGCGGCCGGCGATCAGGCCGACCTGGGCCGTGCCCTGCCAGGGCGGACAGCCGCGCTGCAACACCTCGGCGGCGCGACCGAGCACGGCCGCGCTCCAGGCCTTGCGGGCCAGGCCGCCGGCGGCGGCGCTGCCGCACAAGGGCGTGCCCAGGCAGACCACGCGTCGCACCGGCAGGTGCGGGTGCTCGCGCAAGGCCCCCAGCACGATCAGGCCGCCGAGGCTGTGGGCCAGGACATGGCAGGGCTCGTCGAGGCGTTCGACCAGGCGCGCGATCGAGGCTTCCGGACCTGCGCCGGCACCGGCATAAGCGAACACTTCGGGTTCGTAGCCGGCGGCGGCCAGGCGCGCGCCCAGCCAGCCCATCGACGCCCCGGGCATCCAGATGCCGTGCAACAACAACACCCGGCGCGGGCTGCGCGGCTTGGCGGCGGGCTTGCGGGGATCCGTGTCGGTGCGGCTGTCCATGCCGCGAATATGGCCGTCGCCGGCGGCGAATCCAAGCGTCGGGCGATCGCCGCGAAGATCGGGGCAGGACGTCGTTCAGCGATGCCGCCGCGCAACCGCGAGGGCTGCGCGACGGCATCGGGTCGATCAGCAGCGGTGCAGGGTCAGGCCGGTCGGTGCGCCCGAGGCGCCCCAGGTCTGCACCGAGCCGTCGCATTCGATGCGGCCGCCGCCGATGGCATTGCCGCTGCTGTCATAGCGGGTCCACTCGGCCCATTCAACGCCGAGGATCGGGTAGCGCGCGAACGCCGAGCCCGCCACCGCCACCAGTCCCAACAACAACGCTGCCGTGAAAATCGCTTTCCGGGTACGAAGCATCTGACCTCTCCTTGTGTGTGCCGCGGACTGCATGTCCGCCTTCGCAGGCTAAGCCAGAGCGCCACCACGAATGTTCACCGGAGGCCGCCGGGCATCACAGTTCGAGCATGCCGGCGCCAGCCGATCCGTGCGCTGCGTCGACCGCAGGTGCGACGAACTGTTAGCAATTGAAACCAGTCAATACAAATCCAAACATATCCAATATCGAAACCGCGACCGATCTCAACAAAGTCGAAGATAAAAACATGATCGCGGCCAGAGTGTGACGGCGAGCTAATCCTGTGCGTCTTCACAGCCCCCAGGATTCGCCGCACCTCCCCCCCGCTCTCGGAAGCCGGTATGACCCTGCGGCACCCCGCTTTGCCCGTCGTCAATGTCTTGGCATCGGCGTTGCTCGCCGCGGTCGCGATGTTTCCTGCAGCGCCCGCATCCGCAGGCGAGCTGCGCCCCAGCCAGAGCAACAACGATCTGTCCAACCCGCATCGCGGCTTCCTGCTTTGGGGTAGCACCGTCGCCGCCGACGGCGGTCTGCCCGACAACCACTACGGCGCGTCCATCTATCAGATCTACGTCCCCTGGCGCGAAATCGAAAGCGCCGACGAACAGTTCGACTGGGACAAGTTCGAAACGAACCACCTGAAACCGATCCTCGACGAAAACCCCAACGCCACCTTCGTGTTGCGTCCGGTCGCCGATTATCCCGACAGCGTGGCCAACAACATCGGCCACTTCTATCGGAACGAAGCCGAGCCGTTGCGCGCGTACCCGAAGTTCCTCGAACTGGCGCCAGTCAGCATCCAGTTCCACAACTACAGCCAGACCCAGTGCGACGACGTCGGCCCCGGCCGCGCGCCGATCTACAACACCCCGGCGATGCGCCAGCAACTGGTGCAGTTCGTGCAGGCGTTCGGACGCCGCTACGACGGCGACCCGCGCATCACCGCGGTGCACGTCGGCCTGCTCGGTTTCTGGGGCGAGTGGCACACCGCCGGCTGCGACAGTTGGGAGCCCGATGCGACCACCCGCAGCGCGGTGCGCGATGCCTACGCCGCGGCGTTCCAGCAAACGCCGGTGCACAGCCGCTACGCGCGCCAGTCCGATGTCGGCGGCACGAACTTCGGTTTCAGCGAGGACTACTTCCCGTCGTTCACCGCGATGTGCAACAAGTTCGCGACCAAGCTGCCCGAGTGCGACGACAGCGGCTGGCACAACCTGGAATGGGGCTTCCGCAACGACGCCACCGCCGCGCGCGGCAACTGGAAGTTAAACCCGATCGGCGGCGAAAGCCCGAACAGCGGCCAGAAGGCGACCTGGACCGGACGCACCAACGACATCCTGACCCTGCTGCGCGAGTATCACTTCACCTGGCTCGGCCCGGCCGGCCAGCACGAGGTCAATCCGTCGGGCAAGCCCTCGACGTTCAAGGCCAACATGCTCAAGGTCAAGCGCGCGCTCGGCTACGAGTTCACCGTGCGCCAGGTCAACTGGCCCGACAGCATGCAGGCCGGCGCCGCCATCCCGCTCAAGCTGAGCGTCGAGAACACCGGCTCGGCACCGCTGTATCAGGTCTACCAGACCGAACTGCACTGGGTCGATGCCGGCGGCACGACCCGCGCCAAGGCCGCGTTCGACTATCCCTTGAACGCCTTGATGCCGAACGCCGTACCGGCGCTCGTCGACGCCACCGCGCAGGTGCCGGCCACGCTCGCACCGGGCAGCTATTCGCTGCGCCTGGCGATCGCCGACAGCTGGCCCGGCCGTCCGGCGATCAAGCCGCAGAACAGCGGCCGCGACGCCGCCGGCCGATTGAGCTTGGGGACGGTGACCGTCGCCGCGGCGGCGGTCGACCTTTGAACGAGCGGGCCGGCGTTCTTCCCCGGGGCGCCGGCCCGCCCTTCATCGACCTGCCGCGAAGGCGTTCACGCCGGGAGTCCGGAACGGATCCGGCGCCGCTCACATAAGCGCGCGAGCGCCCGCGCTCCATACGCCTGCGCCCGCGCGATCCGCGGGCGCAGTCACGTTCGCGGCCCCTGCCTGCCCCTAGATTCCCCGACGCCCATCGGGGCCAATCACCAGGGAGTCGGTATGAAACGATCGTCATGGTTCCTGGCGTTGAGCGTCGCGCTCGCGCCCTGCCTCGCCGCGCACGCGACGCCGCCGCGGGTCACCCAAGGCCTGGTCGGCGAATGGCATCTGGAGTTGTCCGGCAACACCGCCTACGACAGCAGCGGTTTCGGCCGCAACGGCCTGGTCGTGGGCGGCGCCGCGTCGAGCTACGGCTGGCTCAACGCCGGCGCCGACTTCAGCGCCGGCAAGTACGTCGAAGTGCCCAATTCGTCGAACCTCAACTTCGGCAACGGCAGCTTCACCCTCGCCGCCTGGGTGCGCATGGCCAACCCGGGCTCGTCGATCGTCAAGACCCTGATCGAGAACCGCGCCAGCGGCGTGGGCCGCGGCTATTCGTTCGGCGTCGACCAGGGCCGCAACGTGCTGCTGCAACTCAACGACGGCAGCACCTGGGCGAACTACGTTTCCGACGGCAGCCTGGCGTTGGCGGCGAACCGTTGGCACCACATCGCCGCGGTCGTCAACCGCAGCAGCGCGCCGAACACGATTTCGTTCTACATCGACGGCCGCCGCACCACCGCCCAGCCCACCCCGATCGCGGCCAACATCGACAACGGCGACCGGCCGTTCCTGATCGGCGGCCACAAGGACATCGCGTCCTATCGTTTCAGCGACCGCGCCGACGAAGTGCTGGTCTACAACCGCGCGATCCCGGCCGACGCCAGCGGCGGCCTCGGCGACCTGATGGCGCCGGGCCGGACCACCTTCCAGCCGACCTACTGGAACGACGACGCCACCCGCAAGCGATACAACAACTGCTACAACTACGCCAACAACAAGACCACCAACACCTTCGCCCAACCCGGCCGCGCCGCCGGCTCGATGTACAGCTCGATCAGCTGCGCCGCCGTGCACGCGGCCGCCGTGCGCGACGGCCTGGAGCCGGTCACCGACATCAACGCCTCCAGCTACAAGAACATCGTCGCCCTGGTAGCCGGAACCGATTACGACTATCACTGGTACCGCCGCGACGCCAACGGCAAATGGACCCACAAGCCCGGCCAGACCTCCGCCACCAACCGCGACAACTCCGGCAACGAGATCACCGACCCGCGCACCGCCAACCGCGGCGCCTACACCGATTTCTGCGGTTTCTTCCGGGTCTGGTCCGACAGCGTGGAGGGCACCGGCCATGAACAAGTCAACTAAGCCTGCGCCCACCCGGGGAACCGCCATGACCAAGCTTTCGCTGAAATCCCTGCTGACCGGCCTGACCCTGCTGGCCGCGCCGGCCTTCGCTCTCGCCGCCGAAGCACCGGGCCTGCAGATCACCTACCTGGTGTATTCGGGCCGGCCGAACCCGGTGGTGACGGTCACCGACCCGGCCGCCTTGCGCGCGATCGAGACCCGTCTCGCCGACGCCCTCGCCGCCCCGGCGAAAACCGGCGTCGCGGCCGAACCGGTGCTCGGCTACAACGGCATCCTGCTCGAACACGTCGGCGGCTCGTCGGCCAAGGCCAAACCGCAGCCGCTGCTGATCAAGGGCCAGCAACTACGCATCGACACCGCCCCGGCCACCGCGATGAAGGCCGCGACCGCAACCACCCGCAATTCGGCCGCCGCCGGCGACCTGGAAACGATGCTGCTCAAGCTCGGCCAGAAACAGGGTGCGCTGGATGCGACCACGTTGAACGTGTTGCTCGACCAGCGCTGAGAACCTGCGCTGCACCGATACGGCCTTTCCCGCAATGGCGGGGGAGGCCGTTTTTCTTTGGTGGGGATCGTCGCTGAGCGAATGCCGGTTCGAACAAGGCGTTGGCGCGGCAAGAGCCCCTCGTGAGGGCATGCTTCTTCGATGGATGACGTCGGTGCTGCTGTCTCTGCGCATCCCGTGATCGCGGCTCGCGCCGCTCCTACCCTCAAAGCAAAGGCCGCAGCTTGCCGTTGCCGTTGCCGTTGCCGGCCGTGATGAGCTTGGCGCAGCACCGAATTCACGAGAACACCTGGAGACCCGGAGGGCGCCGCACAGGACGTGCGGCGTTTTTCGATAGGACAAGGATGTCCTATCGAAAAATCCCGGCGCGAGCTGCGTACTCGCAGGGGAGCTTCGTCAAGGAAGGCCTTTTCTTTGGTTAGCTTTCTTTTGGGCCAGCAAAAGAAAGTAACCCGGCCGCGTCAGCGGACGGAAGCTCTGCACTTGCTTGAAGAACGAAGCACAGCGAATCCTTCCCTGTAGGAGCGGCGTGAGCCGCGACTGCGATGCATCAATCTCACGCCGAGACGAGCCGCAGCCTGTCAGGGTAGGAGCGGCGCAAGCCGCGACCACGCTGTGGCGATCTTGCGGCGCCTCGCTCAAGCAAGATCAATATCTAGATCAAACGCCAAAAGCTTCCGCCACTAAAGCGGCGGGTTACTTTCTTTTGTCTAAAGCAACAAAAGAAAGGTAACCAAAGAAAAATGCTTTTCTTTGAATCACAGGCCCGCACGTTCGGTGCATACGCAGGGATTTTTCATACGGGACATCCTTGTCCCGATGAAAAACGGCGCGCATCCCTGCGCGCCGCCCTTCGGGTCTTCGATGGCCTTCGCGAGGCCTAAGCCGCGCACAGCAAAGGCAACAGCAACAGCAACAGCAACGGCAACGGCAGCGGGCTATGCCGCCTCATATCAGCCCGAAACCGCCACCGCATCGCGCTTGAGAATGAACTCGTGATCGCGCGTGTTGCCGACGATGAAATCGTAATGGCCGACATGCTCGAAACCGTACCGGCCATAGAAACGCTGCGCGCCCAGATTCTCCGACCACACGCCGATCCACAGGGTCCGCGGGCCTTCGCGCTGCAGCCATTCGAGCACGGTGTCGAACAGGCGCGCGCCCCAGCCACCGTTCTGCGCTTCGCGCAGCACGTACAGGCGCTTGAGTTCGCCGTCGCCCGGGGCCACGTCCGGATGCGGCAGGCCGCAGGGCCCGGCCGCGGCATGACCGACCGCGACGCCGTCGCGTTCGAGCAGGAAGATCGCGTAGTCCGGGTGCGACAGGATCACCGCCTGCTTCTCGACCGAATAGCTGTCGAGCAGGAAACCCTGCAGATCCTCCGGCGGATACAGATGGCCGAAGGTCTCGACGAAGGTGCGGGTGGCGATGTCGGCGACGAGGGGCGCATCGTCGACGCCAGCGCGGCGGATGGAAAACTTCGGTGCGGCGTTCGTCATAAGGCCTCGCGGTGTAAGCGGACGGTAACGATGGAGCGGCAACGCGTGCGTACTGGCTGGGCCGAACTGAACTGAATTACGCCCAGCGGCGATATTCCCGCGAGCGGACGACCCCCAGCCTCACCGCCCACGGCGACGCGCGATTCCGCGCGCCGCCCGGGCTGGACTCGACCCGCCGGGCTCGACGAGCCCGGCCCTGCGACCCGGTCAGGCCGGATCTTTCTTCGGACGCACCATTACGTGCACTTCGGCCAGCTGCGCGTCCGGGATCGGCGACGGCGCGCCGGTCATCAGGCATTGCGCGGTGGTGGTCTTCGGGAAGGCGATGACGTCGCGGATGGATTCGGTGCCGCCCATCAACGCAGCGATGCGGTCGATGCCGAAGGCGATGCCGCCGTGCGGCGGCGCGCCGTACTTGAGCGCGTCGAGCAGGAAGCCGAACTTGGCTTCGGCCTCTTCCGCGCCGATGCCGAGCAGGTCGAACACCGCCGACTGCATCTGCGGGCGGTGGATACGGATCGAACCGCCGCCGATCTCGTTGCCGTTGAGGACCATGTCGTAGCCGCGCGACACCGCGGTCTTCGCGTTCGCGCGCAGGTCGGCGATGTCGTCGACCGCGGGCGCGGTGAAGGGGTGATGCAGGGCGACGTAGCGCTGCGCTTCCTCGTCCCACTCGAACATCGGGAAGTCGGTGACCCACAGCGGCTTCCAGCCGTCGGCGACCAGGCCGAGGTCCTTGCCGAGCTTGAGGCGCAGCGCGCCCATGAAATCGCTGGCGGTCTTGTAGTCGGCCGCGCCGAAGAAGATCGCGTCGCCGCTCTGGGCGCCGCTGACTTCGACGATCTTGGCCAGGGTGGCGTCGTCGAGGAACTTGGCGATCGGCGAGTTGATGCCGTCGCGGCCCTTCGACGCGTCTTCGATCTTCATCCAGGCCAGGCCCTTGGCGCCGTACTTGGCCGCGTGCGCGCCGCACTCGTCGATCTGCTTGCGCGACCAACCGGCCGCGCCGGGTGCGCGCAGGGCGACGACGCGGCCGTCGGCGTGGTTGGCCCAGTCGGTGAAGACCTTGAATTCGCACTGCTTGACCAGTTCGGCGATGTCGACGAATTCCAGGTCGATGCGCAGATCGGGCTTGTCGGAACCGTAGCGGCGCATGGCTTCGGCATAGGTCATGCGCGGGAACTGCGCATCGAGTTCGACCTCGATGGTTTCCTTGAACACCACGCGGATCATGTCCTCGACGGTGTCCTGCACGTCGCGCTCGGAAACCCAGGCGAACTCCATGTCGAGCTGGGTGAACTCGAGCTGGCGGTCGGCGCGCAGCGCTTCGTCGCGGAAGCAGCGCGCGATCTGGTAGTAACGGTCGAAGCCGGCCACCATCAGGATCTGCTTGAACAACTGCGGCGACTGCGGCAGGGCGTAGAACTCGCCCGGATGCATGCGCGCCGGCACCAGGAAGTCGCGCGCGCCTTCCGGCGTGGCCTTGGTCAGGATCGGGGTCTCGATGTCCTGGAAACCGCGCGCGTCGAGCCAGCGGCGCAGCGACTGCACCAGGCGGATGCGCGTACGCATCATCTTCTGCATCTCGGGACGGCGCAGGTCGAGATAGCGGTAGGTCAGGCGGGTTTCCTCGCCGGCGTTCTCGTGCGCGTGGAACGGCAGCGGCTCGGCTTTGTTCAGCACTTCGATCGTCGCGGCCAGCACTTCGACCTTGCCGCTGCGGATCTTTTCGTTGGCGGCCTGGCGCGCGCGCACCGTGCCGGTCACCCGCACGCAGCTCTCCACGCTCAGATCGCCGGCGGTCTTGAACAGCTCGGCGGTATCGGAGTCGACGACGATCTGCACCACGCCCTCGTGATCGCGCAGATCGGTGAACACCACGTGGCTCTGGACGCGATTGGTGTTGACCCAGCCGCACAGGGTGACGGTCTGGCCGATCAGCGCCTCGTCGACGAGGCCGCAGAAATGGGTACGCATGAAAACTCCGATTGGTCGAACGCTGGATCGTGGGGGGTTGTCGCAGGAGGGGCCTGGGCCGGGCCGCGGCGCGGGCGCCGGGCCGGAAACACCTCGCCGGCCGGGGGCCGGAACCGGTCATTCTAGTGCACGGCGAGGAGCGGCATACGTTCGCCGGAGCGCGGGGCGGAAAAGGCCGGGGCCGCAGGTTCGCGCTCGCCCGGGAGCCCGGCAACGGCCGCGGATGCGACGCCGCACGACGCCAGGCGCAGCCGGATCAATCGCGCTCGGGCTAGGCGGCCGACGCGCTGTCGACCGGTTCGGCGTTCGCGATCAGCCCGCGCAGAAACAGCAGGATCAACCGTCCCGACGGATCGGGCCGGGCCTCCGCGCCTTGCAGCGCCAAGCCGTGAGCCAAGGCCATGAAGGCCGCGGCCAGCTCCTCGGGTTCGGCCGGCGGCCGGCGCCCTAGGGCGGCGAACAACTTGCCGATCACGCCGCCGAGCCCGGCCCGGTGCGCATCCCAGACACGCTGGTACTTATCGGCGAAGGTCGGGCTGCGCTTGGCGTGCAACTGCAGTTCGATCGACAGCACGCACCAGCTGACGTCGCGGTTGAGGGTGGCGGCCCAGGACTCGAGCTCGCCGAATATCCGCTCGGGCGTGCGCCCGCCGCTGTCCATGAGCTCGGAAAGTTGCGCGGCTTCGGCCTCCATGTGACCTCGCAGCAACTCCAGCAGGACCTCCTCCTTGCTGGCGAAGTTCGAGTAGAAGGCGCCCTGTGAATAACCCGCCCGGTCGGCGATGTCGCGGATCGAGGTGCCTGCGTATCCGTTCGCGACGAACAGCTGCTGCGCGGTTTCGATCAGGCGCGCGCGGGTCTGCGCCTGGCTTTCTTCGCGGCTCAGCCGCTTCTTGGGCGTGGGTTCGCTCATGGCGCCAACGATCACACGAACTGCCGATCACCTGCAACTCAGATATCGCTTGACATCCAAAATCACTCCAGGCAGATTAAATTTCAATTGAATTTTGAATTTCACTTGCCATGCAAAATGCTCCCCCACTGAAGTCCGCGTTCGTCACCGGCGCGACCGGCCTGCTCGGCAACAACCTCGTGCGCGAGCTGGTCCGGCAGGGCGTCCAGGTCAAGGCGCTGGTCCGCTCCCTGGCCAAGGGCGAGCAACAATTCGCCGGGTTGGCGGGGGTCGAGCTCGTCCTGGGCGACATGGCCGATGTACCCGCCTTTGCCGCCGCACTGCACGGCTGCGATGTCGTGTTCCATACGGCGGCTTTCTTTCGCGACAACTACAAGGGCGGCAGCCACTGGAAGCAGCTCAAGCGCATCAACGTGGAGGGGACCGAATCGTTGATCGAACGCGCTTACGCCGCCGGCGTGCGCCGGTTCGTCCAGACCTCATCGATCGGCGTGCTCAATGGCGCGCCGGGCACGCCGATCGACGAAACCTGCCTGCGCGAGTTGGACGATGCCGACGACTACTACCGCAGCAAAATATTGGCCGACCAGGCCGTGCTGCGCTTTCTGGCGCTGCACCTGGACATGCATGCGAGCCTGGTGCTGCCCGGCTGGATGTGGGGGCCGGCCGACATCGGCCCTACCTCGTCGGGTCAGTTCGTCAACGATGTGGCGCTGGGCAAATTGCCCGGGCTGGTGCCCGGCAGCTTTTCGGTGGTCGATGCGCGCGACGTGGCGCAGGCCCATATCGCAGCGGCGATGCGCGGCAGGCGCGCCGAACGGTATCTGGCCGCCGGCCGGCATATGACGATGCGGGAACTCGTTCCCGTGCTGGGCAGGATCGCCAACGTCAAAACGCCGACGCGCGACTTGCCCCTGCCGCTGCTGTACACACTGGCGGCGGTGCAGGAAATCTATGCGCGCATCAGCGGCCGGCCCATCCTGCTCAGCCTCGCCACGGTGCGGTTGATGGTCAAGGAAGCCGGGCGCAGCCACTTCGATCACGCCAAGAGCGAACGCGAACTGGCCCTGAAGTTCAGGCCGCTCGAACAAACCGTGGCCGACACCGTCGCCTGGTATCGCAGCCACGATTGGTTTTGACGCCCGGCTTCGATCCCGGCCGGGCCGTCGCAGCGTCCCCAGCTCGGTCCGCATTCTTTCCGGGGCGCGTCCGGCATGAGGCCTCCACGGCGGCCCACAGACCCGGCCCGATGTCGCGTTGGAACCCTGCCCCCGCCTTCGCGGGGATGACGGTCCAGGAAACCGAGAGTGAAGAAGGCCGGCCCAGGGTCACGCAGCCATCCGCCGCGCTTCTTCGTTGTTCGGCGCGAAGCGGCATCCGGCAAGGACGAACCAGTCCCGGAAACGCACTGGGGCGCCTCGCGGCGCCCCAGGGGAATCCAATCGAAACCCGGACCGGGGCTCAGCTCGCCCCGCCGCCGCTCGCCGGCTTGCTCGCCGCCGAGGTATCGGCCGTCTTCTCGGGTTTGGCCTCGGCCTTCTTCTCGGCCGGCTTACTGTCGCCGCTGGATGCGGCGGAGCCCGAAGACGAGCCGCCCGAGCTGCCCTCGCCGGCCAGATTGCGCTTCTTGTCGCCGTCCTTCTTGAAATCGGTCTCGTACCAGCCGCCGCCGGCCAGGCGGAACTGCGGCGCGGTCAACTGGCGCCCCACTTTCTCGGCGCCGCACTCGGGGCAGACAGTGGGGTCGGCGTCGGACAGCTTCTGCAGACGATCGAAGGCGTGGCCGCAGGCGCTGCACTGGAAGGCGTAGATGGGCATGGCGGAGACTGTAGTTCGGGACGGCGGACTGGGCAGTGTGGGGGCGGATCGCGGCGATGCAAGGCGCGGCGGCCTCTGATCGGACCCGCATCGGTCTCGTTTCAGGCCCCGGCGGGTTCGCTCCGGCCCCGGCCTGCACGGTCGTAGCGACAGCCACGGCCGCCGGCAGGCGGTCGGTTCGGGCCCGAGCGAGGCCTAGTCCGGGTTCTGCGTCGTCTGCTCGGGACGTCAGGCACCGGATGTCGCAGCGCGCCCGCCCTAATCCGGCGCTACGCGCCACTTTCCCCCACGCGCGGGAGAAGGATTCGCACAGCTGAAGACGCAAGGCGCCGTTGCCGTTGCCGTTGCCGTTGCCGTTGCCGTTGCCGTTGCCGTAAGGATTTTGCCTTTGCAGTGCGTCGCCTCGCACTAGCGAAGGCAATAGAAGACCCGGAGGGCGGCCTGCATGGATGCAGGCCGTTTTTCATCGGGACAGGGATGTCCCGTATGAAAAATCCCGGCGTCGGCATCGCTCGTGCGGGCCTGTGATTCAAAGAAAAGCATTTTTCTTTGGTTACCTTTCTTTTGTTGCTTTAGACAAAAGAAAGTAACCCGCCGCTTTAGTGGCGGAAGCTTTTGGCGTTTGATCTTGATCTTGTTCGAGCGATACGCCGCAAGACCGAAACGACGCGGTCGCGGCTCGCGCCGCTCCTACCCTCGCGACGGCTCGCGCCTCCGATCAATGACGAAGGCGCTGCGACCTCTGCGCGTCCCGTGGTCGCGGCTCACGCCGCTCCTACCATCGCGACAGCTCACGCCTCCGATCAATGACGAAGGCGTTGCGAACTCTGCGCGTCCCGTGGTCGCGGCTCGCGCCGCTCCTACCCTCGCGACAGCTCACGCCTCCGATCAATGACGAAGGCGTTGCGAACTCTGCGCGTCCCGTGGTCGCGGCTTGCGCCGCTCCTACCCTTGCGACAGCTCACGCCTGCGATCATTGACGAAGGCGCTGCGACCTCTGCGCGTCCCGTGGTCGCGGCTCACGCCGCTCCTACAGAAAAACAGCGCTCCCAAAGGGGCATACGACCTCAAGCCGCGTCGTACAACGCCATCCACTCCGCCTCGGCCTTGGCCAGTTCCGCCGCGACCTTTTCGCGCTGCTTGGCCAACTCGGCCGCGTTGTCGCCGCCGCCGGCGTACTTGGTCGGATCGGCCAGATCCATGTCCAGGGTATGCAGCTTGGATTCCAGCTCGGCTACGCGCTTTTCCGCTTCCGCCAGCTTGACCGGGTTGACCTTGCGCCCGCCCTTGCCGCCGCCGGAGGCCTGCTTGGCGGCCGATGCGGCGGCCGTGGCCTGAGCCGCGGCCTTGGCTACCGCTGCACCCTTGCCGTCGTTGCTGTTGTCGCGCGTACGCAACCACACCGCGTAGGCGTCGAGGTCGCCGTCGAACGGCTGCGCCACGCCATCGGCCACGCGCCAGAAGGTTTCGCAGACCAGGCCGATCAGGTGGCGGTCGTGCGAGACCAGCACGATCGCGCCGGGGAAATCCGACAGCGCTTCGGCCAGGGCCTCGCGCACGTCCAGGTCCAAGTGGTTGGTCGGTTCGTCGAGCAGCAGCACGTTCGGCTTGCGCCAGGCGATCATCGCCAGGGCCAGGCGCGCGCGTTCGCCGCCGGAGAACCCGTCGACCGATTCGAAGGCGCGGTCGCCGGGGAAATTCCACTTGCCGAGGAAATCGCGCAGCTGCTGGGTCGGCACGCCCGGGGCGATTTCGGCCAGGTGATCGATCGGGCTGACGCCGGCATGCAGCGATTCGACCGTGTGCTGGGCGAAGTAACCGATGCGCAGGTCCGGATGGCCGCCGCGTTCGCCGGTCAGCAGTTCCAGCTCGCCGACCAGCGATTTCACCAGGGTCGACTTACCCGCGCCGTTGGGGCCGAGCAAGGCGATGCGGTCGCCGGCTTCGAGGATGAAGCTGACGTCGTCCAGCACCACGTGATCGCCGTAGCCGCAATCGGCATGGATCAGGCGCAGCAGCGCATGCGGCAGCTTGGTCGGTGCCGGGAATTCGATGCGCATCGCGCGCTCGAGCCGCACCGCCTCGGTGCCGACCATCTTGGCCAGGCGCTTGACCCGCGACTGTGCCTGCTTGGCCTTGGCCGCGCTGGCGCTGAAGCGGTCGATGAAGCTCTGCAGGTGGGCGCGTTCGGCCTGCTGCTTTTCGTGGGTGATCTGCTGCAGGCGCAGGTGCTCGGCGCGTTGGCGCTCGAACGAGGTGTAGTCGCCGGTGTACAGCTTGGCCTTGCCGTCGTGCAGATGCAGGGTGTGGGTGGTGACCTCGTCGAGGAACTCGCGGTCGTGCGAGATCAGCAGCAAGGTGCCCGGATACTTCAGCAGCCACTGCTCCAGCCACAGCACCGCGTCCAGATCCAAGTGGTTGGTCGGTTCGTCGAGCAGCAGCAGGTCCGACGGCGTCATCAGCGCGCGCGCCAGGTTCAGGCGCACGCGCCAGCCGCCGGAGAATTCCTTGACCGCGCGTTCGTGGGTATCGGGCGAGAAGCCCAGGCCGTGCAACAGCTTGCCGGCGCGCGCGGTGGCGTCGTAACCGCCGAGTTCTTCGAGCCGGTGATGGGCCTCGGCGACCGCTTCCCAGTCCTCGCGCTCGACCGCTTCGCGTTCGGCGACCAGCACCTGGTAGACCTGGGCGTCGCCGGACAGGACGAAGTCCAGGGCCGGGTCGTCGAGGGCCGGGGTTTCCTGGGCCACGCTGGCGATGCGCACGCGGTTGGGCACGTCGATGTCGCCGCGGTCGGCCTCGACCTCGCCCTGGATCGCCGCGAACAGCGAGGACTTGCCGGTACCGTTGCGGCCGATCACGCCCACCCGCCAACCGGCGTGCAGGGTCAGGTCTACGTTGGACAGCAGCAGGCGTTCGCCACGCCGCATGGCGAAATCACGGAAAGAAATCATGCGGATATGGTCGCATGACTGATCGGTATTTGCTCATGAACACAAGTTCGGCCGCTCCGGCAGCGGGCATCGAATAATCGGGACGTCGGCCTCAGACCGCCCCCACGCGTCAACGAGCTCGCCTCCCGCGGCAAAGCGCCCCTCGCGCCGGCCGTGGCGGCTGCGCTCGCCCTGACGTCCCCCGTTCGACCGCCCGGAGTGTCCATGTCCCGCCGCCTGTCCCTGCTCAGCACCGCCGTATCGATCGCTCTCGCCACCGCCCCCGCCTGGGCCCAGGACGCCGCCGCCCCGGACGCCGCGACCGCCAACCCGACCAACCTCGACACCCTGATCGTCACCGGCACCCGGGTCAGCGACCGCACCGTCGCCGAATCCACCGCGCCGATCGACATCATCACCCCGCAGACCCTGGAGGCCACCGGCACCGTCGAGCTGGCCACCGCCCTGTCGCGCGCCCTGCCCTCGCTGAACTTCCCGCGTCCGGCGATCACCGACGCCACCGACGCGGTGCGTCCGGCGCAGTTGCGCGGCCTCGCCCCCGACCAGGTGCTGGTGCTGGTCAACGGCAAGCGCCGCCACACCACCTCGCTGATCAACCTCAACGACAGCATCGGCCGCGGCTCCTCGCCGGTCGACCTCAACGCCATCCCGATCGCCGCGATCGAACGCGTCGAAGTGCTGCGCGACGGCGCCTCGGCGCAGTACGGCTCCGATGCCATCGCCGGCGTGGTCAACGTCGTGCTGAAGGGCTCGGGCGAAGGCGGCAGCCTCGCCGCGCGCTACGGCCAATACAGCGCCGGCGACGGCAAGCAGCACCAGTTGTCCGGCGACGCCGGCATCAAGCTCGGCGAAAACGGCGCGCTGCATGTGTCGGCCCAGGGCGGCCACAGCGACAACACCGACCGCGCCCGCCCCTACCTCGGCACGGTCACCCCGACCAGCAACCCGCCCGGCAAGGTCGTGCACCGCTACGGCGACCCGGAGATCGACCAGGCCGCGCTGGCCTACAACGCAAAGTGGAGCCCGAGCGAAGGCGTCGAGTTCTATTCCTTCGGCACCGCCAGCCGCCGCCGCGCCATCTCCAACGGCTACTTCCGCGCCCCGGGCAACCCCAACAACATCCGCTCGGTGTATCCGGACGGCTTCCTGCCGCAGATCGACAACGTCAGCCAGGACCGCGCCTTCGTGCTCGGCCTGCGCGGCCAGACCGCCGGCGGCTGGAACCTCGACCTGAGCTACAACTACGGCCAGAACCAGCTCGACTTCGACGTGCGCAACAGCCTCAACCGTACCCTGGGCGCCGCCTCGCCGCACGATTTCTACATCGGCGCGCTCGAAGTCACCCAGAACGTGCTCAATGCCGACTTCAACAAGTCCTTCGACGTCGGCTGGCTCAAGTACCCGCTCACCGTCGCCTTCGGCAGCGAGTGGCGCGGCGAGAAATTCAACCAGTCCGCAGGCGAATTGGCCTCGTATATCGCCGGCCCCGAACCCGGCGCACCCGGTGCACAGGTGTTCCCCGGTTTCACTCCGTCCGATGCCAGCCGTCGCAACCGCAACAGCCACTCGTTCTACGCCGACCTCGAAGCCGACGTGACCGACAAGCTGTCGCTCGGCGCCGCCGCTCGTTACGAGCGCTACAGCGATTTCGGCGAGACCACCTCGGGCAAGCTGTCGGCGCGCTACGCCTTCACCGATAAAGTCGCGCTGCGCGGCACCCTGTCGACCGGCTTCCGCGCGCCGTCGTTGCAGCAGCAGTTCTACCAATCCACCCAGACCGTGATCGTGCTCGGCGACCCGACCCCGTTCCAGGTCCGCACCTTCGCCGTCGACGACCCGGCCGCGATCGCGCTCGGCGCCGAGCCGCTGAAGGCTGAAGAATCGACCAACATCGGCCTGGGCCTGGTGCTGCAACCGATCGAATCGCTGTACATCACCGTCGACGCCTATCAGATCGACATCGACGACCGCATCATCCTGTCAGAGAACCTGCGCGGCCCGGCGGTGGCGAGCTTCCTCGAAGCGCGCGGCCACCGCGGCATCACCGGCGGCCGCTACTTCACCAACGCCGTCGACACCCGCACCCGCGGCATCGACATCGTCGGCAGCTACCGCTGGTCGCTCGGCGCCGGCGCCATCGACCTGACCGCCGGCTACAACCGCAACAAGACCACCCTGGAACGCATCGCCGCGAACCCGCCGGAGCTCACCGCCGGCGGCCTCAACCTGCAGCGCATCGGCCGCGTCGAACAAGGCCGCATCACCCAGGGCGCCCCGCGCGACAAGTTCTTCCTCGGCGGCAGTTGGACCACCGGCCCCTGGCGCTTCGACGCCACCACCACCCGCTACGGCGAGTTCCACACCTTCAACGACGACCCCAGCGGCGTACGCGACCAGACCTACCGCGCGAAGTGGACGCTGGACCTCGCCGCGACCTATGCCATCGACGGCTGGGAGTTCACCGTCGGCGGCGACAACGTGCTCAACGAGTACCCGGACGAATCGATCTACGCCAACAGCGAAAGCGGCCAGTTGCCTTATAGCGGCAACTCTCCGTTCGGGTTCAATGGCGCGTTCGCTTATGCCAAGGTCGGATATAAGTGGTGAGGTCGTAGCGACGGCGTGAGTCGTCGCAATCGATCGGGAGGCCGCCGCAGGGCGGCCTTCTTCGTTTCGAGGTCTGTTTTTTCTTGACCGGGGAGCGGCCTTTGTTTCGATGGCGCGATCGCTTTTTTTGGCCGACACGCCGCGAGACCAGCGTGGCGCGGTCGCGGCTTGTGACCGTAGGAAATCCAGTAGGACGCCGCTCCTACCCAAGAGCAGCGACGCCGACTCTGCCTATGCCCCTGCTCCTGCCGTTGCCGTTGCCGTTGCCGTTGCCGTTGCCGTTGCCGTTGCCGTTGCCG
>NZ_CP175666.1:1196638-1416015 GCF_046097045.1 Lysobacter sp. Hz25 | reverse complement strand
ACGGCCCGCATCCCTGCGGGCCGCCCTCCGGGTCTTCTATGGCCTTCGCTAGTGCTCGGCTACGCACAGCAACAGCAACGGCTGGGGCAAGGGCAACGGCAACGGCAACGGCAAAGGCAAAGGCAAAGGCAACGGAAATCGTCGTGGCCATGACGCTAACGGCAACTCGATTGCCTAGCCACCTCGCACGCCCCAATCGCCAAGCATCAATCAGCCCATTCCGCGCAAATCCGCGCCCAACCACCCCAAAGCCCGGCGCACAACTGAATTCGCATTCATCCCCACACCCCTCATCGGCACGAACCGATTCCGGGCGACCGCCAAACCATCACGCCCACGCCACCCCTTGCGCGCAAGTCTCCAACACGCATCCGCCCTCGCGGCGCCCGCCCGCCCAGGGGCAAAAATGTTTCAGAAACAATCATTTGCAAGCGCCGCACAAACGAGAAAGACTTGCATACAGCGGCCTCACCACACATCCTAAAAGGACGACATCACAGGAGAGCCGATGCATCACACGTCCCTGATCGCCATCCTGGTAGCCGGTTTCGTACTCGCCTTCATCTTCGGCGCCATCGCGCAACGCCTGCGGCTGTCGCCGCTGGTGGGCTACCTCATCGCCGGCATCATCGCCGGACCCTTCACGCCGGGCTTCGTCGGCGACCAGACCCTTGCGCCGCAATTGGCCGAAATCGGCGTGATCCTGCTGATGTTCGGCGTCGGCCTGCATTTCTCCCTGCGCGACCTGCTCGAGGTCAAGAACATCGCTCTGCCCGGCGCGGTCGTGCAGATCGTCGCCGCCACCGCCCTGGGCTGGGTCATGGCCTGGCTGCTCGGCTGGTCGCACGGCGCCGGCCTGGTGTTCGGCCTGGCCCTGTCGGTCGCCAGTACCGTGGTGCTGCTGCGCGCGCTCGAAGAACGGCGCCTGGTCGAGACCGCCAAGGGACGCATCGCGGTCGGCTGGCTGATCGTCGAAGACCTGGCGATGGTGCTCGCGCTGGTGTTGCTGCCGGCGCTGTCGGGCCTGCTCAAGGGCGAAGTCACCGAAGGCTCGGAGGTCTGGAGCCAGCTCTTCATCACCCTGGCCAAGGTCGGCGCCTTCATCGCGGTGATGCTGATCGTCGGCCGCCGGGTCATCCCCTGGATTCTCGAACGCGTGGCCGGCACCGGCTCGCGCGAGTTGTTCACCCTGTGCGTGCTGGCGATCGCGCTCGGCGTCGCCTTCGGTTCGGCCGAACTGTTCGGCGTGTCGTTCGCGCTCGGCGCCTTCTTCGCCGGGATGATGCTCAACGAGTCCGAGTTCAGCCATCAGGCCGCCGCCGAGACCCTGCCGCTGCGCGATGCCTTCGCGGTGTTGTTCTTCGTCTCGGTCGGCATGCTGTTCAACCCGATGATCCTGGTCGAACGGCCGCTGGAAGTGGTCGCGACCTTCGCGATCATCGTGATCGGCAAGTCGGTGGCCGCCTACGCCATCGTGCGCGCGTTCGGCAAACCCAACTCGACCGCGATCATGATCTCGGCCAGCCTGGCGCAGATCGGCGAGTTCTCCTTCATCCTCGCCACCCTCGGCGTGGAACTGAAGATCCTGCCGAAAGAAGGTCAGGACCTGATCCTCGCCGGCGCCCTGCTGTCGATCATCGTCAACCCGCTGCTGTTCGCCTGGCTCGACCGCAAGCAGGCGCGCGAGGCCGCCGCGGCCCTGGAAGCGGCCATCGACCCGATCGCGCCGCCGGTGCCGGCCGACATCGACAAGCACGTGATCCTGATCGGCTACGGCCGGGTCGGCAGCGAGCTGGGCCGCCTGTTGACCGAGCACAAGGTGCCGCTGGTGGTCATCGACGGCGAGGACAGCCTGGTCGACAAGGCGCGCGCCGCCGGCCTGCCGGCGGTGTTCGGCAATGCGGTCAACGAACGCGTGCTGCGCGAAGCGATGCCGGAGCGCGCGACCACGGTGATGGTGGCGATTCCGAACGCGCTCGAAGCCGGCGAGATCATCGCCCGCCTGCGCGAGATCAACCCGGCCCTGAGCATCGTCGCCCGCGCCCACAGCGACAACGAGGTCAAGCACCTGCTCGAACACGGCGCCGACGGCGCGGTGATGGCCGAGCGCGAGCTGGCCCACAGCCTGGCCGAAATGGTCATGGCCGCGCCGGTCTACCGCGGCGCGCGCCAGTTGCCGCCCTCGACCGCGCTCACCTGAGCGCGGTCTTCCTGCTCAAAGACACGAACACGAGTCCAGAACGACCATGAGCGAACTCGATAACTCCAACACCGACGCCCCGACCGATTCCGCCGACGCCGCACCGCAACTGAGCGTCGCCGAGGCGCGCATCATCGGCAGCCTGATCGAGAAGGAGGCGACCACCCCGGACGTCTATCCGCTGACCCTCAACGCCATCGTCACCGCCTGCAACCAGAAGACCGCGCGCGAACCGACGATGCAGCTGGAACAGGGCGAGGTCGCCAACGCCCTGCGCCGGCTGGAGACGCGCGGCTGGGTGAAGTCGCAACACAGCTCGCGCGCCGAGCGTTATTCGCACCGCGCCGGCACCGTGCTCGACCTGACCCGTCCGCAGACCGCCCTGCTCGGCCTGCTGCTGTTGCGTGGGCCGCAGACCACGCACGAGCTGCTGGCGCGCAGCGAACGCATGGCCAAGTTCGATTCGGTCGGCGACGTCCAATACGCCCTGGAGCGCCTGGCCCAGCACACGCCGAGCATCGTGCGGGTGATCCCGCGCCAGAGCGGGCAGCGCGAAGACCGTTACGGGCATTTGCTCAGCGGCGAGCCTGTCTATATCGGCGGCGGCGGTTGGTCGGGCGAGGAAGGCGGCGGCGCATCGGCGCCTTCCTCCGCCGTGCTAGAACGCATCGCGGCGCTGGAAGCGAAAGTCGCCGAGCTGGAAGCGCGACTGGAAGCGGCGGGGGCCTGAGCCCAAGTTCGCTGTTACGGGCAATAGCGCGGTCGCGGCTCGTGACCGCAGGAAATCCCCGTGGGACGCCGCCCCTACCTTTAAAGCCGCGGCGTTGTGGGGTCGATCAATCCCGGTCCTGCAACGGCAGGTAGATGTCGGTGCGCAGCAGCGGTTCCGGGACTTCGTCGGGGTCGTCGAGGTATTCGTGGTGCAGCGGCGCATCGCGCAACGATTCGCCGCTGTCGGGCAACCAGCGCGCCAGCAGGGCGTCGGTCAGCGCCTCCAATCCATCGAAGGCGCCGACATGGCGGACGCGCGCGTAGCGTCCGCCGCCCAATCGCACCGTGTGCAGCCCGTCGCCGGCATCGAGCTGCACGGGCGCGCCGAGGGCGATCATGCAATCGAAGGCGCAGGCCTGCGGCGGGACGTCGCGACGGTCGTCCCAAGGCACGCCGAACAAACCGCTCAGCGAATCCAGCAGGCCGCGTTCGGCGGCCCAGTCGAACAAGCGGCCGAAGCCCTGGTTCTGCTCGGGATAAGCGCCGGTGACGCGCAAGGCGACTACCTGGAAGGGATCGATGCTGACCACTTCGACCCGCAGCGGCGGCGATTGGTCGGACTCGCTTTCGGCCGGCAGCGACAGCCACTCGATCTCGCGCCACAGCCGTTCGGGCTCGGCGCGCAGTTCGCTCGGGGTCCCGCCGACGCTCTGACGGAACGCACGCGTGAACGCTTGCGGGGTCTGGTAGCCGACCGCGAGCGCGGCCTCGGTGATGCTGCGCTCGGCACTGGCGAGCAGGCGCAACCCCTGCAGCAGACGCAGGCGCGCCACGGTCTGGCCGGTGGTTTCGCCGGTCATGGCGCGATAAACGCGGTGAAAGTGGAACGGCGAGAACGAAGCCGCCTCGGCGAGCCGATGCAACTCGGGCGGCTCCTCGCCGCGCGCGATCGCCTGTTCGATCAGGGCGACGGCACGGTCGATGCGGCGCTGGTGGGCGTCGCGTGTGCCGGCCTTCAAGGCAGGACCGCTGCGTTCCGACGCCGGGTGTTCCTTGACCGATGACATGGCCGTGCTCCTCGCGAACGGTGGGATCGGTACCCAGCCTGGCAGGTCGGGCCCGCCGCGGCGGTTCACATCTTGCGCTTTCGCAAGCGGCCAGGCCGGGCCCGACGCCGCAGATCGGCCTCGGGCGAAGCCGGCCGGAAACGCTTCAGCAGGACAGGGCCAGCGCGACCAGGACCACCGCTTCGATCAGCTCGGTCAACGCGCCGCAGGCGTCGCCGGTCATGCCCTGCAACCGCCGCAGGCAGGCGCGGCGCCAGCACGCGAACACGAACGCGGCGACCGCGAGCGCCAGCGCCCCTCGCCAGCCGCCGACTGCGCAGAACCCGGCGCTGAGCACCAGCGCAACGAGGCAGGCCGTGCGCGGCGCTTCGACCAGACGCTGGCCAAGGCCGCCGCTGCGTACATAGGGCAGGCTAAGAAAGGCCAAAGTCAGGGCCGCGCGCGCCAGCACCGGTGCGATGAGCAAGGCGACCCAGGCCGGCGCCGGCAGGCTCGCCAGCGCGGCGAACTTCAGCAGCAGCACCAACACCACCGCGACCACACCGACCGGGCCGCTGCGCGGGTCTTTCATGATGATGAGCGTGCGTTCGCGGCTCTGCTCGGGCGTGGCGGCAAGGCCGCCGACCCAGGCATCGGCGCTGTCGGCCAGGCCGTCCAGGTGCAGGGCGCCGGTCAGTACCACCCAGGCCGCGAGCAACAATGCCGCCGACAGCAGCGACGGCCGCGTCTGCAGGGCCCAGGCCAGTGCGCACAGCAGGGCGCCGATCAACAGCCCCGCGGCCGGATACCAGGCCAGCGAGCGCGATTGCGCATGCGGATCGTCGAACACGCGCGCCGGCACCGGAACCCGGGTCAGGAATCCGATCGCGGCGAGCAGCGCGCGCATCAACCGTCGACCGGGTCCGCTTGCGGTTGCGCGAACTCGGTGGCGTGGCTCGAGCTCGGCGGCCACGACAAGGAATGCAGCGAGGCGTGGGCGACGTCGATGTTGAGCATTTCGTTGTAACGCCGGCCCGCGGCGAGGCAACGCAGCAGGCGGATTACGCCGCCGTGGGTGATCACCAGCACGCGCCGTCCGGGATATTCGCGCAGGATCTCGCCGACCGCGCCGGTCAGGCGCGCGGCGAAATCGGCGAAAGTCTCCGCGCCCGGCGGCGGATACGCGACCGGGTCGGCCCAAAACCGCGCCAGCGCTTCGCCCTCGTGGTTGGCGATGGCGTCGACCGGCCGCCCCTGCCAATCGCCGAAGTGGTACTCGCGCAGACGCGGCTCCAGCGCCAGCGGCAACCCGCGCGATTGCGACAGATCGCGCGCGAACGCGGCGCAGCGCTGCAAGGGCGAACTCACGACCGCATCCCACTCGCGCCCACGCACCGCATCGCGCATCTGCCGCCAGCCGAGTTCCAACAGGCTGTCGTCGAGCTGTCCGCGGTAACTGCGGTGGCCGGTGTCGCCATGGCGCAGCAGGTCGATAGGGGTTGCGCTGGAACTCATCGCATCGGCTCCGGTCCTTGTGCGCGGCATGCGTTCGTCGGGGCCCACATCATGCCTGTTGCAGGGCCGCCTCGGACACTCCCGCCTGGGCGAAGGTGGCCATGCCGTTGTGCAAGGCACAGGCCGAGCGCAACAACGGCACAGCGACCGCGGCGCCGCTGGCTTCGCCCAGGCGCATGCCGAGGTCGAGCAAGGGCTGCGCGCCGAGCGCCTGCAGCACCGCGGCATGACCGCGTTCGTGCGAGCGGTGTGCATACAGGAACCACTCGCGGCAGCTCGGGTTGATGGCCTGGGCGACGAGCGCGGATACGCTGGCGATGAAACCGTCGACCAGCACCGGCAACCCGGCCTGAGCCGCGGCGATGTAGGCGCCCGCCAGCGCAGCGATCTCGAAACCGCCGAGGCAACGCAGGCGCTCCCAGGCGTCTCCGGCGCCCGCATGAAGGGCCAGCGCGCGTTCGATCACGCTGACCTTGTGGGCGATGCCGTCGGCATCCAGACCGGTGCCCGCGCCGCTCAACTCGGCCGGCGAACGATCGAGCAGGGCGCTCGCCAAGGCCGAGGCCGAGGTGGTGTTGGCGATGCCCATCTCGCCGCCGATGAACAACTGCGCCGCGCCATCGAGCGCGGCGCGCACGCTGGCGGCGCCCGCGCTCAGGGCCGCGCGCAGTTGCGGTTCGCTCATCGCCGGCGCTTCGCAGAAGTTGGCCGTGCTCTCGGCGATGATCGCCCGATGCACGCCGCGGATCGGGCCGGGGTCGTTGACGGTGCCGAGGTTAACCACGTCGAGGGTCGCGCCGAGGCTGCGCGCGAGCACACTGATCGCCGCGCCGCCATGGGCGAAGTTGCGCACCATCTCGCCGGTCACCGCCTGCGGGAAGGCCGACACGCCTTCGGCGGCGACGCCGTGATCGGCGGCGAACACGCTGATCCAGACCCGGTCCACCTTCGGCGCCGGCGTGCGCTGCAAGGCCGCCAGGCGTATCGCGAGCTCTTCCAGCGCGCCGAGCGAGCCCGGCGGCTTGGTCAACTGGGTCTGGCGCATGCGCGCCTGGGTTTCGATGGCGGTGTCCGGGCGGGCGCAACCGCGCAGCCACCACTTGCTTTCGTCGTTCACGTTCGAGTTCCTCGCGTACTCGGCTCCGCAGCGAGCGGAGCGCCTTTCAATACCAGCGGCAAACCGGCCGCCACGAACACCACCCGCCCGCAGACCGCAGCGAGCGCCTGGTGCAAGCGCCCGGCCTCGTCGACATAGCGGCGGGTCAAGGCGCCCATCGGCACCACGCCCAGGCCGACTTCGTTGCTGACCAACACCACCCGGCCCGGCAAGTCCGCGAGCGTCGACAGCAAGGCCTCGCGTTCGCGTGCGAACACGGTCTCGTCTGGCGCGCCGAGCAGGTTGCTGAGCCACAGGGTCAGGCAATCGACCAGCACGCAGCGATCCGGCGCGGCGTGGCGACGCAGCGCCGCCGCCAGGGCGATCGGCTCCTCGACGCAGTCCCAATGCGCAGGCCGGCGTGCGCGATGGTGGGCGATGCGGTCTCGCATCTCTTCGTCCCCGGCCTGGCCGGTGGCGAGGTAGACGACGTCGTCGGACTCGGCCGCGAGACGTTCGGCCAAGGCGCTCTTGCCCGAGCGCGCGCCGCCGAGGATCAGGCTGTGCATAGCGTCTCCTCCAGGCCGAACCACTGCGCGAGCCGGGCGGTGTCGAGACAGGCCTCGACCGCATCGGCGAGGCGATCGATGCTGGCTTCGCGCAGGCCGCGCATGTCGAGCGGCTCGGCATCGACCAGGCCGGCCCAGCGCAGCAAGGCCGCCAGCGCCGCCGGCTCGTCGAACAGACCGTGCAGATAGCTGGCGAGAATCTGGCCGTCGGCGGAGAGCGCGCCGTCGTCGCGGCCGTCGGCCAGGCGCAGGGCCGGCGACGCCAGCGCCGGGCCGCGGCTGATGCCGCAGTGGATTTCGTAGCCGGCCACCGCCGCTTCGCCGTCGCTGCCATCGATGGCGAGGCGGCCGCGCACGTTACGCAATTGCTTGTGCGAGTCGAGCTCGGTTTCCAGATCCAGCCAGCCCAGGCCGTCGCTGGAACCCGGCTCGCCTTCGATGCCGAGCGGATCGTGGACGGCGCGGCCGAGCATCTGCAGGCCGCCGCAGATGCCGATCAGCTTGCCGCCGTAGCGCAGATGCCGGGCGATCGCCTCGGCCCAACCATTGCGCCGCAGCCAGGCCAGGTCGGCGCGGGTCGACTTCGAACCCGGCAGCACGATCAGATCGCAGACCGGCGGGGTTTCGCCGGGGCCGACGAACACGCAATCAACCTGCGGATGCGCGCGCAGCGGGTCGAAGTCGTTGTGGTTGCTGATCCGCGGCAAGGCCGGCACGGCCACGCGCAAACGCGCTTCGGCTTTGCCGGCACGCTCGCGCGGCAAGGCGTCCTCGGCTTCCAGATGCAGGCCGTGCAAATACGGCAACACGCCGAGCACCGGTTTGCCGGTCTCGCGTTCGAGCCAGTCCAGCCCGGATTGCAGCAGGGCGATGTCGCCACGAAAGCGATTGATGACGAAGCCGACCACACGGGCGCGTTCGCTCTCGGAGAGCAGCGCCAAGGTCCCGACCAGGTGCGCGAACACGCCGCCGCGGTCGATGTCGGCGATCAGCACCACCGGGCAGTCGACCGCCTCGGCATAGCCCATGTTGGCGATGTCGTTGGCGCGCAGATTGATCTCGGCCGGGCTGCCGGCGCCTTCGACCACGACCGCATCGAAGCCTTCGACCAGGCGCCCGTGCGAGGCGAGCACGGCCTCGCGGGCGATGCGCTTGTAGTCGTGATAGCCGCGCGCATCCATGTTGCAGACGGCATGGCCGTGCAGGATCACCTGCGCCCCGGTATCGCTGTTGGGCTTGAGCAGCACCGGGTTGAAGTCGGTATGCGCGGCCACCCCGGCGGCCTGGGCCTGCACCGCCTGGGCCCGGCCGATCTCGCCGCCGTCGGCGGTGACCGCCGAGTTCAGCGCCATGTTCTGCGGCTTGAACGGCGCCACCGCGACGCCGCGCCGGTGCAGCCAGCGGCACAACGCGGTGACCAGGGCGCTCTTGCCGGCGTCGGAGGTGCAGCCCTGCACCATCAGCACGCGTGCGCTCACGACGGACTCCTTTCGCTTAACGTTTCGGCCAGGGCCGCGTCCAGTCGCGCCCATTGCGCGGCATCGCCGGGCAGGCCGAAGCGCAGGCTGGCCGGCGCGTCGAACAAGCGTGTAAGGATGCCGCGCCGCGCCAGAGCCTCGTGCAGGGCCGCGGCTTCGTCGCTGCGATGCCATTGGAAGAATGCGCTGCCGCCGCTCGGCGCAAGGCCGTGGGTCTGCAGCAGATCGGCCAGGCGCGCGCCCTGCGCACGCAACTGCACGCGCATCGCCGCCTGCCAGTCGCGGTCGGCGAAGGCCTGGCGCAGCGCGTAACGCGCCGGGCCGGCCACGGTCCACGGGCCGAGGCGATCGCGCAAACGCTCCAGCATGGCCGGCGCGGCGCAGACGAAGCCCGCGCGCGCGCCGGCCAGGCCGAAAAACTTGCCGGCCGAACGCAGCACGACCAGACCTTCGCGCTCGCTGTGTGCGCACAGGCTGTGCTCGGGCGTGGCGTCCATGAAGGCCTCGTCGATCAGCAGCCAGCCGCCGCGTGCGGCGAGGCGCTCGTGCAGGCCGAGCAGAACTTCGCGACCGAAGCGATCGCCGCCGGGGTTGTTGGGGTGGATCAGCACGACCACGTCGAAATCGTCGACGCCGGCGATCAACTCGTCCGCCGCACGCAACTCGACCCGATGGCCGCAGCGGCGCCAGGCATGCGCATGCTCGGCGTAACCCGGCGCCAACACGCCGACCCGCGAGGCTTCACGTAATTCAGGCAAGGCCTGGATCGCGGCCTGGGAACCGGCGACCGGCAGCAACGCCGGCGCGCCGTAGTAATCGCAAGCCGCTTCGACCAGGCCGTCGTCGTCCTCGGGCAGGCGATGCCAGGCGCGCGCGGGAATCTCCGGCACCGGCCAGGCGACCGGGTTGATGCCGGTGGACAGATCCAGCCAACGTTCCGGCGCGATGCCGTAACGCTGCGCCGCACGCAGCAGACGGCCTCCGTGCTCAAGCATGCGCTGATCTCCTACCGTTCGCTGGCACCGCATCGTGCCTGTAAAAATGCAGCGATTGCGTGATGACGGAAACGTCGAATGCAATGGCACATTGCAACGCGTCTTCAGCCGAACACGCTGCCTTCGTCGCAGCCGATGAATGCCTCGCAGCACAGTAAATATCGCAATCAACATCGACAGGCCGCATGAATGCGTGCGCGGCCGATGCAGGCATGCGAATCACGGCATGCGCCACCGCGAATGCCGCCACCGTCAACAACCACAACGCGACGCCGCGCCCGACCAAGCCTTGCGCCCGCACGATGGATCGCGCATCCGGCGCCGGCCCTTCGCCGAGCGCCGGCCTTTGCTCCCACACACCGTGGTACGGCGCGGCGCCGCCGAGGCGTACGCGCAGCGCACCCGCCCCCGCCGCCATCACCGGGCCCGCATTCGGGCTGTCCCATAGCGGCGCCTGCCGGCGCCAGCAGCGCAACGCCGTGGCGGTGTCTCCGAGCACGGCATAGGTCGCGGCGGTCAGACGCGCCGGCACCCAGTTCAGTGCATCGTCGATGCGCGCCGCGGCCCATCCAAAACGTTCGTAGCGCGGCGTGCGATAGCCCCACATCGCATCGAGGGTATTGGCCAGCCGGTACATCACCGCCCCGGCCGGCCCCAGCAACGCAAACCAGAACAGCGCGCCGAACACCGCATCGTTGCCGTTCTCGAGCACCGACTCGGTGGCCGCGGCGGCGACGCGCTCGCCATCGAGCGCCGCGGTGTCGCGACTGACGATGCGGCCGACCGCTGCGCGGGCCGCATCCAGGTCGCCGTCGCGCAGGGCGCGCGCGACCGGCGCGGCGTGTTCGCCGAGGCTGCGCAGGCCGAGGGTCAGATACAGCACGCCGGCCGCATAGGCGGCCGCCAGCCACGGCGAGCGCGCCTGCAGTTCGAGCTGCAGCCAGGCCGCGAGCAGACTCGCCGGCAATACCGCCGCGGCCCAGGCCATCACCCCTCGCCCACGACGGTCGCCATAGCAACCAGCCTCGATCGCCCGCGCCATGCGCCCGAAGGCGACAAGCGGATGCGCGCGCCGCGGTTCGCCGAGCAGACGATCGAGCACCACGCCCGACAGCATCGCGATGGCGAGCGTCGGCGGGCTCATGGCTGCAGGAGCTTGAGCGCTGCGGCCGGGTTCGAGGGGAAATAGAAGTGGACGAAACTCGCGCTCATGCGGCGGTCGCGATACACCGCTTCGCGGCTCGGCCCGCCGTTCGGGTTGACCGACTCGGCGATCGCCGCGGCCCCGATCTCGGCGCGCGCGTAATGGAAGGTGTGCCCGCGCAAGCGGCCCTCGGGCAGTTCGACCGATTGCAGACCGAGCGCGGCCATGCGCGTCTGCATGACCGCATGCCCTGGCAGCAAGCCGGCCATGGCGGCGCGCTCGCCGTCGCGATCGGTCAATGAGCCGAGCGCATACAGCAGACCGCCGCACTCGGCCAGCAGCGGTTTGTCGGTGTCGCGATGCGCGTGCAAGGCCTCGCGCAGAGCGTGATTGCCGGCTAGGGCCGACAGATGCAGTTCCGGATAGCCACCGGGCAGCCACACCGCATCGCAGTCGGGCAGGCCGTCGCCGGCCAGCGGCGAGAAGAACCTGAGCTCGGCGCCGGCCGCGCGCAGCAGATCGAGATTGGCCGGATACAGGAAACAGAACGCGGCGTCGCGGGCGATGGCGATGCGTACGCCTTGCAATTGCGCGGGCACCTGCTCCGCCTCGGCCGCCGCGAACGCGACCGGCGGCGGCAGCTCGGCGTCGGCGTGTTGGCCCCAGGCATCGGCCAGCGCATCGAGACGCGCATCCAGATCGCCGAGTTCGCCGGCGGCGACCAGGCCGAGATGACGCTCGGGCAAGGCCAGGCCGGGGTCGCGCGGCAAGGCGCCGAGCCAGCGCAGATCGGCCGGCAGACTCTCGCGCAACAACTGCGCGTGATAAGCGCTGCCGATGCGGTTGGCGGCGACGCCGTACACCCGCAGTCCTTCGCGATAGCGCGCGAGCCCGGTCGCCAGGGCACCGAAGGTCTGCGCCATCGCCGAACCGTCGATGACCGCGAGCACCGGCACGCCCAACCGCTCGGCGAGGTCGGCGCTCGACGGCGTGCCGTCGAACAGGCCCATCACGCCTTCGATCAGGATCAGGTCGGCTTCGCCCGCGGCCGCATGCAAACGCGCGCGCACGTCCTGCTCGCCGCACATCCAAAGATCCAGCTGATAGACGCGATGACCGCTGGCGCGCTCGAGCACCATCGGGTCGAGAAAGTCCGGCCCGGTCTTGAACACCCGCACCCGTCGGCCCTGACGCGCATGCCAGCGCGCGATCGCCGCGGTGACGCTGGTCTTGCCCTGGCCGGAGGCGGGGGCGGAGACGAGCAAGGCGGGACAATGGTGCCGGGAATCGGGAATGGGGAATCGGGAATCGGCCGAAGCCGCAGCGTCAATCGTGCCCACGCGTGCGTCGGAGATTTCGCCTAATTTTTCGTTGCCAGAAGACATATCGCTCGTCCCATCAGTGTCTACGAATCCCGCTCTTACGATTCCCGATTCTCCATTCCCGATTCCCACCCTAAAGCTCGATCCCCTTCTGCGCCTTGATCCCCGCCTTGAAGGCATGCTTGACCACGCGCATCTCGGTGACGGTGTCGGCCGCTTCGATCAGGGCATCGGGGGCGCCGCGGCCGGTGATGACCACGTGCTGCCGCTCCGGCCGCGCCGCGACCGCGGCCAGCACGTCGTCGAGCGCGATGTAGCGGTGCGCCAGGGCGATGTTCAATTCGTCGAGCAGGACGAAGTCGTAGCCGGGGTCGGCCATCATCTTCGCCGCGATCGTCCAGGCCGACTGCGCGGCGCGGATGTCGCGCTCCTTGTCCTGAGTCTCCCAGGTGAAGCCCTCGCCCATCACGTGATAGTCCAGTTCCTCGAAACGCCGGAAGAAAGCCTCTTCGCCGGTCGAGAAGCTGCCCTTGATGAACTGCACCACCCCGCACTTGAAACCGTGCCCGAGCGAACGCGCGAGCATGCCGAAGCCCGAAGAACTCTTGCCCTTGCCGTTGCCGGTGTTGACCACCAGCACGCCGCGCTCGATGGTCGCCTGGGCGATCTTGCGGTCGATCAGTTCCTTCTTGCGCTGCATGCGTTCGCGGTGGCGCTCTTCGCTGCTCGCCGCGAAGCCCGCGCGGTCGCCCATGCCGTCGTTCTTGCCGCCGTTGTTGTTATCCGCGCTCATGCCGGCGCTCCGCTGCGCTGGCGCAGGACCAGGCTGCGCGCGACCGCATAAACCCCGAAAGCCAGGCCGACATAACCGGCCAAGGTGCCGAGGGCGCGCGGGTAGTACTGCGGAATGCGGTCGATGAAACCGGCCAGGCTCGCGTCCGGATAACGTCCCGACAGGAAATAAAACCCGCCCTTGGAAATCAGGTAAGTCACGACCGAAGTCGCCAGCACCACCAACACCAGCCGCGGCACCGTGCCCCAATGATCGCGGTGGATGCGCGCATACAAGCGGCCGCCGAACCACAGCGCGCCGTAGGCCAGGGCCAGCGCCCAATAGGCCGGCGACAAACACCAGTCGGTGATGCGGCCGAGCGCCAGGCTGCCCAGGTCGAGCGCCGAGGACAACACGAAGAACGCCGGGAACGCCCAGACCGGACGCAGCAAGGCGCCGACCAGGAAAAACACCGCCCACGACGCACTGGGCAAAGCGTCGACGCTGGCGAAGTGTTGACCGCGGGTGCAGATCATCAGCAGCGCCAGCGACGCGGCGGTCGCGATCAGCGCCTGTCGCGATTCCAGCGGCAGCGCCGCGGTGGAGACGACGGGTAGAGGGTTCGACATGCTCAAGCTCCGGAACGCGAAGGGACGACTATCAACGGTTCGTGGTCGGCTGCGAGCCCGGCGGACGGGCGATGCGCGCGATCGCCGCGTGCGCGACGAACGCGACCGCGATGTAACTCATGGTGGTACGCACGAACAGCGGGCCCCAGCGCCAGACCCGGCTTAGGTACTCGGCGAAGTTCGGCTCGGCGTAGCGACCGCCGAACCAGTAGAAGGCGCCATTGGAAATCAGGAACGACACGCTGGCGGCGGCGAAGGCCACGCCTAACGCACGCCCGAATCCGCGCCAACCGGCCGGCATGCGCGGCGCATACCAGCGCCCGGCGTACCACAGCACGGCATAGGCCAGCAGCAGGAAGGCATACGACGGAGTCACGCAGTAGTGGTCGAAGAAATTCAGGCCGCGCCCGGTGATCGCGAAGTAGTCGATGGCGACCGCCGCGAGCAGGAACACCGCGTAGCCCAAGTGCCGGCGCAGATACAGGCCGCCGAGAAAGAACGCCGCCATCGAGGCATCGGGCAGATGCAACAGATCGCCGAAATGATGGAAGCGCGTGGCGATCATCGCCATCAACAACAGGCACGACAGGCTTAATTGAATGGGACCGGGCAAATTTTTCATCGGCGACTCTCGATAGGCGCCGGCAACGCGGTGGTTGCCGGCAAAGCCCGCGGACGCGGGCCGAGGCTGCTGATCCGTCAGCGGGAAGGCCGGTAACGCAAGGTCAACAGATAATTGCGGCCGGGCTGGTTGTAGAAAGCGGCGGTTTCGTAACGGCGATCGAACACGTTGTTCGCCGCCAGCTGCACGCTCCAGGCCTCGTTGAAGGCGTAGCCCAGGCGCAGATCGGTGAGCGCGTAGCCAGCCAGGCGACGCGTATTGGCCAGGTCATCATAGCGATCGCCCGCGGCATAAACGCTGGCGCCGAACGACCATGCGCCGTTGCCGACCGCGATGCGGCGGTCGGCATCGATGCGCGCGCTCTGCCGCGCACGCCGCGGCAGGAATTTGTCGCGGCTGGCGCTGCGGCTGTCGTTGCGCGGGTCCAGCCAGGTCGCGCTGGCGCGCAGGTCCCAATCGGCCAGGCGGGTGTCGAACGCCGCTTCCAGGCCGCGGATGCGCGCGCGGTCGACGTTGCCGGGCAAGCCGATCGAGGAATCGAACGCGATCAAGTCGTCGATGTCGCTCTCGTAAGCATTGAGCGACCACACGTGCTGGCGGCGCTCGCCGTGGGTGCCGCGCAGGCCGATTTCGACGCTGCGCGAGGTTTCCGGCGACAAGCCGGCATTGCCGTAGCCCGGGTAGTACAACTCGTTGAAGGTCGGTGCCTTGAACGCGGTGCCGTAGCTCGCGGTCAAACGCAGCGCCTCGCTGAGGTTCCAACCCCACAGCAGGCTGCCCGTGGTCTCGCCGCCGAACTGGCTGTCGTCGTCGCGGCGCAGGCTGGCCTGCAGCGCATGCGCGCCGAAACTCTGCTGCCACTGGCCGAAGGCACCGCGCAGGATGCGGGCGTCGCGGGCATAGCGGGTATTGCTGTCGATGCGGTCGCGCTGCCAGTCGAACCCGAGCGTGAGCAGGCCGCTGCCGATGCCGATGTCGCCCTGCACCGAGCCGAGCTGGCGCCGGGTCTCGAAGGTGCTGGAGTATTTGCCGTTCTTGTAAGTGTCGCTGAGGTCTTCGCTGCGGCCGGCGCTGGCGCTGAGGCTGACGCGCTCGCTGGGCCGGTAGCGCAGCTTGGCGCCGGCGACCTGCTGCACGCCGTCGGCCTCGTTGTTCTGGCTGCCGTCGTACTCGTTATGGTTTTTGGTGCGGAACAAGCGCGCTTCGGCGTCCCATTGCTCGTTGAAGCGGTAGCCGCCCTGCAGGGTCAGCGAATCGTTGCGATAGCCGTCGCGGTCCGGCGAGTTGGTGAAACAACCCGCGCCGCCCGGCGAGGGCTTGCCGCGGCAGGCGTTGATGCCGTCGGTGTCTTCGTGGGCGGCGTTGATCGAATACCAGCCGCGTTCGCCCTTGCCGGCGACGCCGGCGGTCGCGCGATGGGTGGCGTAGCTGCCGACCGAGGCGCTGAAGCTCGGCACGAACGCGCCCTGCGGCCGCCGGGTGAATATCTGGATGACGCCGCCGATGGCTTCGGAGCCGTACAGGCTGGAGAACGGGCCGCGCACGATCTCGACGCGTTCGATCTGCTCGACCGGAATGTCCTGCAGCGAGGCGCCGCCGCTGGTCGCCGAACCGATCTTGACCCCGTCGATCAGCACCAGCACGTGGTCGGACTCGCTGCCGCGCAGGAACAGCGACGTCGCCTTGCCCGGGCCGCCGTTATTGGCCAAGGAAGCGCCCGGCGTGCCGCGCAACAGTTCCGGCAACGACGACGGCTGCAGGCGTTCGATCTGCGCGCGATCGATCACGGTCACCGCGGCGAGCGTGGCGTCCTGGGTCTGGGCGGTGCGGCTCGCGGTGACCACGATCTGGTCGAGATCGACTGCGGGCGCGGCCAGTGCGGCGGCGGCGAATGCGGAACCGGCGAATACGAAAGCGCAGCGCGCGGGAATGCGCGCAAGGCGCGGAACAGCGGAAAAACGGAACGTCACAGTCGGCTCTCCATGGCCGCGCCTCACCCGCGCGGTCTAGACCAGGTCGTGACAGGGGGATGGCGGAACGGAGAGACGGCGCGCGCGCCGATGCCCCGAGACATGGCCCTCCGCCTGTCGGTTCGCGCTCCGGGCCGGTCTCCGGGCTTGCGAGTGGAGGCGGTCCGAGATCGGACCGGGTCTCCCGTACCGCGCCTTCCCGTGTCGGAACACAGTGGCGTCGTGCGGTGCGTGTACTCGCTTACCGTTGCGGGGGCAGCTCCGGATTGACCGACCTGGCGAACGCCAGAAGCGGGGACCGGATTCCCGTTTCAATCGCCGATTGTGTGTCGGCGATCACCTTGAGCGCGCGCATCTTAGCAGTCGAGCGCGGTCGGGACGCCACGGGAATTCATGCGAGGGCGCTTGAAGTCTCTGGATTGCGGCCAGGGCGCCCCTCGCCGGGCTTAGCCCCCGGATCGTCATCCCCGCGCAGGCGGGGGTGAATGGATGCGCGTGCGAGCCACTGGCTCGCGCATCCATGAACGCCTGGGCGCGCTGCGCGCCTCGCCGGGCCCGCAGAGACTTCAAGCGTTCTCGCACGAAAACCCGGTGGATCCCCGCCTTCGCGGGGATGACGACCCGGGGGGAATGACAGCTTGCTAGAGATGAAGGCTTAACGGGGATGAGGGCCAGAAAGCGCCAAGCGGGCCAGGCGCAGCGGCCATCGGCCCACCCCCAGATTCCGCAAAGAGTGTGCCATTACCACTTTTCTACTACTTGCGTTAGGCAGAATTTGGCCGCTTCATTGACCGGTTGTTACGTTCGTGTTAAATCCGAATGACATCGCTGTCATCCCCATCAAGGAGTCGTCATGCACGTCCGCCGCACCTTCGCCGGTTCACGTCACCCTCTGGCCCTCGGCCTCCTGGTAGCGCTCGCCGCGCCGGTCTACGCGCAGGACGCGCCGCAAAGCGATCCCAAGACCCTGGACCAGGTCATCGTCACCGGCACCCGCGTCAGCGACCGCACCGTCGCAGAGTCCACCGCGCCGATCGACATCATCACCCCGGAGACCCTGGAAGCCACCGGCACCGTCGAGCTGGCCACCGCACTGTCGCGCGCCCTGCCCTCGCTCAACTTCCCGCGCCCGGCCATCACCGACGGCACCGACGCGGTGCGCCCGGCGCAGCTCCGCGGCCTCGCCCCCGACCAGGTGCTGGTGCTGGTCAACGGCAAGCGCCGCCACACCACCGCCCTGATCAACCTCAACGGCAGCCAGGGCCGCGGCTCCTCGCCGGTCGATCTCAACGCGATTCCGATCGCCGCGATCGAACGCGTCGAAGTGCTGCGCGACGGCGCCTCGGCCCAGTACGGCTCCGACGCCATCGCCGGCGTCATCAACGTCGTGCTTAAGGGCAACAAGCCGGGCACCGGCAGCATCGCCGCGCGCTACGGCCAGTACAGCGCCGGCGACGGCAAGCAGTACCAGTTGTCCGGCGACACCGGCATCAAGCTCGGCGAGAACGGCTGGCTGCACTTGGCCGCGCAAGGCGGGCACCAGGACCAGACCAATCGTGCACGCCCGTTCCAGGGCCGCGTCGAGCAGCGCTACGGCGATCCCGAGATCGACCAGGGCGCGTTCGCCTACAACGGCGAATACAGCCCGACCGATTACCTGAGCTTCTATTCGTTCGGCAGCTACAGCGAACGCGACGTGCTCTCCAACGGTTACTTCCGCTTCGCCGGCGACCCGCGCAACATCCCGACGATCTACCCGAACGGCTTCCTGCCGCAGATTCACAACGTCAGCAAGGACCGCGCCGCGGTGTTCGGCCTGCGCAGCGAAACCGCCGGCGGCACCCAGATCGACCTGAGCTACAACTACGGCCACAACGGCCTGACCTTCGATATCGAGAACACCCTCAACCGCAGCCTCGGCCCGACCTCGCCGACGCAGTTCTACGCCGGTGCGCTGGAAGTCACCCAGCACGTGCTCAACCTGGACTTCACCAAGTCGGTCGACTTCGGCTGGCAGTACCCGGTGACCTTCGCCTGGGGCGCGGAATGGCGCGGCGAAGAGTTCTCCGAACGCGCCGGCGAGCCGCTGTCCTATGCCAACGGCGGCGTGGCCGCGCCGAACGGCCAGATCATCCCGGGTGCGCAGGTGTTCTCCGGCTTCCGCGCCAGCGATGCCGGCGACTTCGACCGTCACAGCTATTCGGTCTACATCGACGCCGAAGCCGACCTGACCGACAAGTTCTCGCTCGGCGCCGCCGCGCGTTACGAGACCTACAGCGATTTCGGCGAAACCACCTCGGGCAAGCTGTCCGGCCGCTACGCCTTCACCGACAAGGTCGCCCTGCGCGCCACCGCCTCGACCGGCTTCCGCGCGCCGTCGCTGCAGCAGCAGTTCTTCCAGTCGATCGCCACCAACTTCATCAGCGGCATTCCGTACGAGATCGGCACCTTCCGCGTCGACAACCCGGCCGCCATCGCCCTGGGCTCGGAAGCGCTGAAGGCGGAAGAGTCGACCAACTACAGCCTGGGCCTGGTGCTGCAGCCGGCCGACCAGCTCTACATCACCATCGACGCCTACAACATCCAGGTGAAGGACCGCATCCTGCTGTCGGAAAACCTGACCAGTACCGCGGTGCGCAACTACCTCAACGCCAACGGCTATCCCGGCATCGGCGGCGGCCGCTACTTCACCAATGCCGTCGACACCGACACCAAGGGCGTGGACATCATCGCCACCTACGGTTGGGACGTCGGCTCGGGCAAGCTCAACCTCACCGCGGGCTACAACTACTCCAAGACCGAGATCGACAAGATCGCCCCGAACCCGCCGCGCCTGGCCGCGATCGACCCGGCCGCGGTGCGCATCGGCCGCACCGAGATCGGACGCATCACCAAGGGCGCGCCGCGCGACAAGTTCTTCCTCGCCGGCGACTGGAAGACCGGCAACTGGAACTTCACCGCCACCGCCACCCGCTACGGCGAGTTCACCGAGCTGCACGCGACCGACCCGCGTCAGGACCAGACCTTCGGCGACGAATGGACCCTGGACCTGGCCGCGACCTACCGCCTCAACAACTGGGACTTCACCATCGGCGGCGACAACGTCCTCGACGCCTATCCGGACGAGTCCAATCTGGTGCGCGGCACCCGCAATTACCTGCCGTACAACACCGCCTCGCCGTTCGGCTTCAACGGCGCCTTCGGCTACATCAAGGTCGGCTATAAGTGGTAAGGCACGCGGCGCTGCGTTGCAGTGATTTTGATTTGCTCGGCGGCTCTGCCGCCTTGCCGGTCAAATGAAGACCCGGAGGGCGGCGCACAGGACGTGCGCCCAGCCTTTAAAAAGGAATGACTCGATAAGACAGGGACGTCTTATCGAAAAATCCCGGCGCCGGCATCGCACTCGTGGCCTGTGCCCTTGCAAGGAGAGCCCTCCCTTTGGTTACTTTTGACCGAAGGGAATCCAGACGGACTTTTGGGCCAGCAAAAGAAAGTAACCCGGCCGCGTCAGCGGACGGAAGCTTTGCTCATGATTGAAGGAGACGCCGGAGGCCGGCAGGGCGCGGTCGCGGCTTGCGCCGCTCCTACCCTCGCGACGGCACGCCGCTTCGATCAATATCATCGGCAGCGCTGCTTCTGCGCGTTCCTTGGTCGCGACTAACGTCGCTCCTACAGGGATGGAACTCTGCTCTTGCTAGAAACATGCACCGCGACGGCCCGAACTCCCGGGCCGTCGCTTTTCGTCGATCGCAGTACATTTCGCGGATCGGCGGATCGGCTATAAAGAGGACCTCGCCGCTGCGGGCGCCTGCGATCGGCCCGGCCCAGCGGCCCCGCCGCGAATGCCCGAGGTGTCCGCCATGCGTTCGACCGTTGCGCTGTTGCTGTCCCTGGCGATTTCGAACGTCATCGCCGCGCCCGCCAAGCGCGAACAGATCATGCTGCTGCAAGGCAAACCCGCCGGCCAGCAGATCGTCGAAACCGCGAACGACGGCAGCACGCGCGTCGAATACCAGTACAGCGACCGCGGCCGCGGCGACCACCTCAAGACCGAATGGACGCTCGATGCCGCCGGTATTCCGGTCGAGTACCGCGGCAGCGGCCACAACTATCTGAAAGTTTCGGTCGAAGAGAGCTTCAGCGTGCGCGACGGCAAGGCGCGCTGGAAGAACGACAGCGAGCAAGGCGAAAAGGCCCTGACCGCGCCGGCCTTTTTCCTGCCGCTCAACGCCACCCCGGAAATCCAGGGCGTGCTGGTGCGGGCGCTGCTGAAAGCGCCCGAGCGCAAGCTCGCGCTGCTGCCGGCCGGCGAGGCGCGGCTCGACAGCGCCGGCACCCTTGAGGTGACGACGGCCAAGGGGCCGGCGACCCTGTCCTTGTATCGCGTGTCAGGGCTCGACTACACGCCCGGCTCGGTCTGGCTGGACGCGGAAGGCAACACGGCCGCGCTGATCATGGCCTCGGGCTGGGTCTCGATCCTCTCCCCCGAATACAAGGATTCGCTCGCCAAACTGATCGAATTCCAGGAACGCGCCGGCGCCGAGTGGTCGCTGAGGTTGGCGCGCGAACTGACCCACACGCCGAAAGGCCCGTTGTTGATCCGCAACGCGCGCCTCTACGACCCACGCGACCTGTCGGTGACGCCGAACACCAGCGTCCTGGTCGAAGGCGAACGCATCGTCCGCGTCGCCGCCGACGCCGCGCTCAAGCCACCGGCTAACGCGGAGATCCTCGACGCCGGCGGCCGCTTCCTGATGCCCGGCCTGTGGGACGTGCACAAGCATTACGGCGACTCCGACGGCGCGATGGACATCGCCAACGGCGTCACCAGCAGCCGCGACGTCGCCAACAACACCGACGCCTTCCTGGACAAGGTCAAGCGCTTCGAGGCCGGCACCGAGATCGGCCCGCGCGTGCTCGCCGCCGGCTTCATCGACGGCCCCGGGCCTTACGCCGGCCCGACCAAGATGCTGGTCGACACGCCCGAGGAAGCGATCAAGGCGGTCGATTGGTACGCCAACCACGGCTACATGCAGATCAAAAGCTATTCCTCGCTGAAACCCGAGCTGGTGCCGGTGATCGCCGACCGCGCCCATGCCCGCGGCCTGCGCTACAGCGGCCACGTGCCCGCCTTCATGTCGGCGCGCCAGTTCATCGAAGCCGGCGCCGACGAGCTGCAGCACATCCTGTTCGTCGAACTCAACTTCCTTTATCCGCGCGTGCAGGAAACCCGCACCATGGCGCGGCTGACCGAGCCGGCCGCGCATGCCGCCGAGTTTCCGCCGGAACGCGCCGAGGTCCGCGATTTCATCGCCTTCCTCAAGCGCACGCATACCGTGCTTGACCCGACCATGGGCATCGCCGAAGACCTGTTCGCCGGCGACCCGCAGAGCAAGGTCCCGCCCGGCTTGAAGACGGTCGCGCCGCGACTGCCGCCGCAGGCGCAACGCAACCTGAGCTGGGGCTCGTTGAAGGTACCCAAAGGCGAGGAACACGCCTACGCACAATCCTTCCCGACCATGCTGCGCGTGCTCAAGGCACTGCACGACGCCGGCGTGACGATCATCCCCGGCACCGACGCCCTGGCCGGCTACATGTTGCACTCCGAGTTGATCCTGTACGCCCGCGCCGGCATCGCCAACGCCGAAGTACTGCGCCTGGCGACGCTGACCCCGGCGCAAGTGCTCGGTGTCGACAAGGACCGCGGCGTGATCGCCCCCGGCAAGCTCGCCGACCTCGTGCTGATCGACGGCGACCCGATCCAGGACATGAACGACATCCGCAAAGTCGACGCCGTATTCAAGGGCGGCAAGCGCTACGACCCGGCGCAGATCGAGAAGGCGTTGGGGATCGTGCCGCGCAAGGCGGCTGATTGAGATCCCTGGATGCTGGCCGATGGGTCGGCGCGCTACGACTGCTATGATCCGCGCCGCCATTCCGGCATTCGGTCACGGTCCAGGGGGATCCATGAAATTTGCTGTGTTACGAAACACATTGCTTGCTCTCACGCTTTGCTTCGGCGGCGCCGCCGTCGCTCAGGACACGGCGAGCACGATCACCGTCCCGGCCGCGACCGGCACGCTCCTGCTGGAGATCAAACCGTTCAACAGCGAAAAGCCGTTGCCGAAAAAAGTCGATAAGCAATTGCGTAACGGCGGCCTGGAATGGGGCGTCAAGGACAACCAAGTCGTCTTCACGATGATCGGCAAGCAGTTCCTTGATTTCCCTATCAATCATATGACCCGCTACGGCCAGTCCGAGTCGCTTGCCCTGCCGGCCGGCGACTATCGCATCACCGGCGTGGGCCTGGAAATGAACACCGCTTTCAGCGTGCAGAAGATCTTGGATAAAGGCGCCTTCGTCAACGAGAACGTGGTCGTCTTCCGTATCGAACCGGGCAAGACCACCACGCTGGGCATCAACCCGGTGATTTACAAGGACGCGACCTTCGCGGTCAATTTCTGGATGCCGACTTTGATGGCCAGCGTCCGTACCGACGCCGGCGCCTCCGAAGAGAAAGCCTTGAACGAGCGCGGCGAAACCTCGATCGCCTGGCCCGACTACAAAGGCCCGTTGAAGTTCGTCGCCAAGTAAATCCGTCCGGCACGTTGCCGTTGCCGTTGCCGTTGCCGTTGCCGTTGCCGTTGCCGTTGCCGTTGCCGTAAAGATTTTGCGGTTGCTGTGCGCCGATAGGCACTCGCGAAGGCAATAGAAGACCCGAAGGGCGGCGCGCAGGGATGCGCGCCGTTTTTCATCGGGACATGGATGTCCCGTATGAAAAAGCCCCGCGTATGCACCGCTCACGCGGGCTTGTGATTCAAAGCAAAAGCATTTTTCTTTGGTGACTTTCTTTTGTTGCTTTAGACAAAAGAAAGTTACCCGCCGCTTTAGTGGCGGAAGCTTTTAGCGTTTGATCTTGCTGGTATGAAAGCCATAAGCAAGTGCAAAGCTTCCGTCCGCTACGCGGCCGGGTTACTTTCTTTTGCTAAGCCCAAAAGAAAGTAACCAAAGAAAAGGGCTCTCCTTGCAAGGGCACAGGCCACGAGTGCGATGCCGGCGCCGGGATTTTTCGATAGGACATCCTTGTCCTATCGAAAAACGGCGCACGTCCTGTGCGCCGCCGTCCGGGTCTCCAGGTGTTCTCGCAAGCTCGTCGCTGCGCCAAGCTTTTCACAGCAACAGCAACAGCAAAGCTGCCGCTCTTGGGTAGCAGCGGCGCAAGCCGCGACCGGCAACCGACGGATGACGATGAAAAAACAAAGGCCCGCGAATCGCGGGCCTTTGCGGGTCATACGGCATCCGTTGCGCCGATCAATCCTTGCCGAACACCAGATGCCCACCCTGCGCATCCACGCGGATCGTGTCGCCGCTGACGAACTCGCCGCTGAGGATCTTCTGCGCGAGCGGGTTCTCCAACTGCTGCTGCACCGCGCGCTTGAGCGGTCGTGCGCCGTAGACCGGGTCGAAACCGACGTTGCCGATCAGGGCCAGGCCGGCATCCGACAGCGCCAGCTTCAGACCGCGCTCGGCGAGGCGCTTTTCCAGGCCGTGCAGCTGGATCTTGGCGATCTCGCGTATCTGGCTCTTGTCGAGCGGATGGAACACGACGATGTCGTCGAGGCGATTGATGAACTCGGGACGGAAGTGCGCCTGCACCACGCCCATCACCGCCGCCTTCATCTGCGTATAGCCCTCGGGCGTGTCGTCGGAATTCATCTCCTGGATCATCTGCGAGCCCAGGTTCGAGGTCATCACGATCACCGTGTTGCGGAAATCGACGGTGCGGCCCTGGCCATCGGTCAGACGGCCGTCGTCGAGCACCTGCAACAGGATGTTGAACACGTCCGGATGCGCCTTCTCGACCTCGTCGAGCAGGATCACGCTGTAGGGACGGCGACGCACGGCTTCGGTCAGGTAGCCGCCTTCTTCGTAGCCGACGTAGCCCGGAGGCGCGCCGACCAGGCGGCTGACCGCGTGCTTCTCCATGAACTCGCTCATGTCGATGCGGATCATCGCGTCGGCCGAGTCGAACAGAAACTCGGCCAGCGCCTTGCACAACTCGGTCTTGCCGACGCCGGTCGGGCCGAGGAACAGGAACGAACCGCTCGGACGGTTCGGGTCGGACAGGCCGGCGCGCGAACGCCGCACCGCGTCGGACACCACCCGCACGGCTTCGTCCTGGCCGACCACGCGCGCGTGCAGGGCCTGCTCCATCTTCAGCAACTTGTCGCGCTCGCCTTCGAGCATCTTCGCCACCGGGATGCCGGTCCAGCGCGCGACGACTTCGGCGATCTCTTCGGCGGTGACCTTGTCCTGCAGCAGCTTGAAGCCCTGGGTCTCGGCTTCCTGCGCGGCCTTGAGCTGCTTCTCCAGCTCCGGCAGCTTGCCGTACTGGATTTCGCTCATGCGCGCGTAATCCTGAGTGCGCTGCGCGGCTTCCAGGTCGAGCTTGGCCTGCTCGATCTGTTCCTTGATCTTGGTCGCGCCCTGCAAGGTCGCCTTCTCGGCCTTCCAGATTTCCTCCAGGTCGTTGAACTCGCGCTCGAGCGTGGCGATCTCGGCTTCAAGATCGGCCAGGCGCTGCTTGGACTCGGCGTCCTTCTCCTTCTTCAGCGCCTCGCGCTGGATCTTGAGCTGGATCAGGCGGCGTTCCTTGCGGTCGAGTTCCTCGGGCTTGGAGTCGATCTCCATGCGGATGCGCGAGGCGGCTTCGTCCATCAGGTCGATGGCCTTGTCGGGCAGCTGGCGGTCGGCGATGTAGCGATGCGACAGGGTCGCCGCGGCGACGATCGCCGGGTCGGTGATCTCGACGCCGTGGTGCACGGCGTAACGCTCCTTGAGGCCGCGCAGGATCGCGATGGTATCCTCGACCGTCGGCTCACCGACGAACACCTTCTGGAAGCGGCGTTCGAGTGCGGCGTCTTTCTCGACGTACTTGCGGTATTCGTCGAGCGTGGTCGCACCGATGCAATGCAGCTCGCCGCGCGCGAGCGCGGGCTTGAGCATGTTGCCGGCGTCCATCGCGCCCTCGGCCTTGCCGGCGCCGACCATGGTATGCAGCTCGTCGATGAACAAGATCACCTGGCCCTCGTTCTTGGCCAGGTCGTTGAGCACCGCCTTGAGGCGTTCCTCGAACTCGCCGCGGAACTTGGCGCCCGCGATCAACGCGCCCATGTCGAGCGACAGCACGCGCTTGCCGCGCAGGCCTTCGGGCACTTCGTTGTTGATGATGCGCTGGGCCAGGCCCTCGACGATCGCGGTCTTGCCGACGCCGGGTTCGCCGATCAGCACCGGGTTGTTCTTGGTCCGGCGTTGCAGCACCTGGATGGTGCGGCGGATCTCTTCGTCGCGGCCCACCACCGGGTCGAGCTTGCCGGACTCGGCGCGCGCGGTCAGGTCGATGCAGTATTTTTCCAGCGCCTGCCGCTGTTCTTCGGCGTTTTCGGATTGCACGCTTTCGCCCCCGCGCAGTTTGTCGATGGCCGGTTCGAGCTTGGCCTTGGTGGCGCCGGCCGCCTTCAGCGCGCGGCCGACTTCGCCGCTGTCGTCGAGCGCGGCAAGCAGGAACAATTCGCTGGCGATGAAGGCATCGTTGCGCTGCTGCGCCAGCTTGTCGGTGACGTTGAGCAGGCGCGCCAGGTCGTTGCCGACCGAGACTTGCCCGGCCTGGCCCGACACCTTGGGCAGCTTCTCCAGCGCCTCGCCGAGGCGCTCACGCAACAGCGGCACGTTGACGCCGGCCTGGGCCAGCAGCGGGCGCGTGCTGCCGCCGCTCTGCTCGAGCAGCGCGGTCAGCAGATGCGCCGGCTCGATGACGCTGTGGTCGCGCCCGACCGCGAGCGATTGCGCGTCCGACAGCGCCTGCTGGAAGCGCGAGGTAAGCTTGTCCATCCGCATGAGTGGTCTCTCCGAAGGTATGGCGGCCCGGGGCGCGAGTGTCGCGCCGCGGCCGCGAATGACCTGTTAATGCGGGCTGGAGGGGGCGATTCAAGGCGGGACGGGGTTTCCGGGGGCCGCCAGTTGGCCGGTTCGGCAACTGACTGCAAAAGCAAATCCCCCCTGCCCCCCTTTTCCAAAGGGGGGTACTGCGGAACGCACAGGGGAATCTTGTCCGGCAGCGTGGCGCTGCCCGACGCCCCCTTTGCAAAGGGGGCGAGCGCCCGGCGTTGGTCCGGAGCCTGATCGGCGCTATAGCGCGGGGGACTTGCTTTGGGTCGCGCTATGGCGACTCAGCAAAGCCAAAGCAAAGCCCCCCTGCCCCCCTTTTTCAAAAGGGGGGATCTGCTTGCGCGGTGTTCCGGGGGCGATAGAAAGCGGTATGGAACCGAGGATCAAACCAGAGAGGATCAGACCAGGCTGTTCGGCTGCAGGATCTCGACCCAATACCCGTCCGGGTCCTTGATGAAGGCGATGTTCTTCATGCGACCGTCGCTGAGGCGTTTCTGGAAAGCGACGCCGAGTTGCTCGAAGCGCGCGCAGGCGGCTTCGATGTCGGGCACCGACACGCAGATGTGGCCGAAGCCGCGCGGGTCGCTGTTGCCGTCGTGGTAGGCGAAATCCGCGTCGTCCTCGGTGCCGTGGTTGTGGGTCAGTTCGAGTACGCCGCGCTGGCTCAGCAACCATTCGCCGCGCGCGGGTTCTTCGGCTGGGATCTGCGCGGGGTCGGCCACCAGCACCAGGAAGTACAGGCTGAACTTGGCTTCGGCGAAGTCGCGCTTGCGCACCAGGGTGAAGCCGAGCACGCGGGTGTAGAAGTCCAGCGACTGGCGCGGATCTTTCACCCGCAGCATGGTGTGGTTGAAGACGAAGTCGCGGGTGGCGGCTTCCGGGCGCGCGGTCACGCCGGGCACGGCGTCGAGTTCGTTCTGCAAGGACATGGCGTGGGCCGGTTCAAAGGGGAATAGACGATCTGCGGGCAAACCCGGCCGCTCTCAAGCCTGCGGCTCGGCCGGCACGGCATTGCGTTGCAAAGACAGCAAGCCCAGCAAAACCGCCAGGCCGACGTAGGCACCGATGAATTGCAGGGCAATCGTGCGCTGCAGCCCCTCCAGCGCCCACAGCAGATAAATGCCGCCGCGCGGGTCGACCGAGTGGATGATGCCGAACAGGCTCAACGCCGCGCCGACCAACAGGAACACGGCAGCGCGACGCAGGCGGCCGTCGACCATCGCCGCGACCGCCGAGGTCCAGATCATCGAGGTCATGATGAAGCCGTTGCCGAGGGTCACGATGACCGCGAGCTCGGGCAGGCCGTGGCCGTCGAGCGCGTTCATGAGCTGCGCATGGTGGTCCGGGGCGATCCAGCCCGGGTTGCCGGTCTTGATCGCCAGCATGTAGGCCACCGACGGCAGGAAGCCGAACACCATCGCGGTCGCGTGCTTGCTCGGCGTGGCCTGGAAGGCCTGGGTGGTGATGTCGAGGGCGACGTAGACGATGATCGGCGCGAGCACCGCCAGCGGCAGCCACTGCACCAGTCCGGAAACGATGCCGAGGATGCCGCCGAGGCCGATGAACAAGCCGGTCAACAAGGTGTAACCGCTACGCGCGCCCATGTGCTTGTAGGCGGGCTGGCCGATGTAAGGCGTGGTCTGGGCGACGCCGCCGCAGAAGCCGGCGACCAGGGTCGAAAAGGCCTCGGCCAGCAGGATGTCGCGGGTGCGGTAATCATCGCCGGCGGCGCGCGCGCTTTCGCTGACATTGATGCCGCCGACCACCATCAGCAGGCCGAACGGCAACAGCAGCGGCAGATAAGGTTTGGTGTAGGCCAGGCCGTCGATGAAGCCCAGGCTCGGCCACGGCAACACGAAGCGCAGCGGCGCCGGCTCGGGCCACTCGAAGCCAGGCGCTCCCAACCCAACCGCCCCGAAGCCGTAATACAACACCGTGCCAAACACGAACGCCAGAAACACCCCCGGCAGCTTCACCGGCAAACGCCCCTTCGCGATCAGCACATACAACAGCAACCCCAAAGTGATGAAACCCACCATCGGCGAACGCAGGGTCTCGATCAGCGGCAGGAAGCCCATCAACACCAGGGCCACGCCGGCGATCGAACCGAGCAGACCGGCGCGCGGAATCAGGCGGGTGACGGTGTCGCCGGCGAACGACAATACGAACTTCAGCACGCCCATCACCACCAGCGAGGCCATGCCGAGTTGCCAGGTGGCGACGGCGGCGGCCTGTTCGTCCATGCCCTGCTGTTTGAACCCGACGAAGGCCGGGCCGAGCACGAGCAAGGCCATGCCGATGCTGGTCGGCGCATCCAGGCCCAGCGGCATTGCGGTGACGTCGTCGCGACCGCTCTTGGCCGCCAGGCGCCGCGCCATGAAGGTGTAGATCAGGTTGCCGACCAGCACGCCGAACGCGGTGCCGGGAAACATGCGCGTATAGACGACCTCGGCCGGAAAACCGAAGATGCCGATCAGGGCCGCGGAGATGAAGCCGAGGATCGACAGGTTGTCGACGACCAGGCCGAAGAAGCCGTTTAGATCGCCTGCTACCAGCCAGCGGCGCGGCGCGGCGGCGCTCATCGGCCCCACCCTGCACTGCGGGCGGTGGCGACAGCGGCGGGAAGAACGCGGAAACTCGATGGCGTCATGTCGGTGCTCGAAACGCGAAAGGCGACGCATCCCTGCCCGGTGGAACCCGCGCTCCGTGTGCGGGTGGATTGCGATAGGTGGCGATGCGGAAAACTCGCACCAAGGGCTCGATCGCACTGGTCGGATTTCGTGAACTCGCCGCTGGCGACCGCGAACTCGCAAACGCGACGCCCCCATCGACGCCCCGGGGAAATCCGCAGATCTCGCCGCAGACCCGGCCTTCCCGGAGCATAGAACCTCACGCCCCCTCTGGGGACCCGACAGAGGAAACGCAGCAGCCCAGATAAGAACACTCCGGCCCGCCGCACGCGCTCAGCCCTCGACGTCCAACCAGCCGCGATAGCGCACCAACAAGCCCACGACCGGCAACTGCGCGGCGACGTCGAAGTGATAGCGCCCGTCGCGCTCGAACTCGCGCGCGCGCACGCCGGCGAACCAGCCCGACGGCAGGGGCAGCCCTAGCGCACGCACCCGCACCAACCGCCACGACAGGCCGGGCTCGTCCGCGCTCGCCCCGCTTTCGCCATCCACCGCCCCCACCGGCCCGTCGGCGAGCTGGGCCGGCATCACCGCCGACGACACTGTCACCTGCGCGCTGCCGAGCGACATCACGCCCGAGGCCGCCGCATCGGGCAACTCGCCGGCCAGGTCCAGCGCGAACGCGAACCGCATCGGCCCCAGGCGTTCGAACACCAGGCCATCGCGCTCGACCAGCCGCGAGCGCATCGCCGATTTGCCGAAACGCCGGGTCCAGGTCTCGCCGCGCGCGTTGGCGTCGATCTCGACCTCGATCGGCCCGGCATGCGCCTTGGGCAGGCGGGCGATGCGCGCGAACAGCCGCGAGCACAGCCCGCGCCCGCGTTCGACCTGGGCTTCGCCACGATAGGTCCGGCGCCCGCCCTGGCCATGCAGCAGCCGCAAGGTTCGCGGCAAGTAGACGAAACGCACCCCGAGCGCGCGCGGATACAGCCCCTCGCGCGCACCCAATCGCACCGCATCCCGCTCCGGCGCCTGCTTCACTGCCTGATTTCGCATTTACAGCCCGCGCAGATCGTCCGGCACCGTGTACTCGCGGCCGTCATAGGCCAGGCGCACGCTGCTCTTCTTGGTCGGGCCGGGCACTTCTTTGCAGTCCTTGTCGTCGAGCTCGTTGCGAGTGCTTTCCTCGACGCTGTTGACGCGCAGGCCGGCATAGCCGCGGTCGCGCTTGGCGTCGATCGCGACGGTGCGCTGCACGTTCTCGAATTCGCCGGCGCAATTGGTGTCCCACTCGCCGCGCTCTTTCGACACTTCCAGCTTGCTCAGCACCGGCCGCAGCTTGGCGCCGTCGACGACGTACAGGTTCATCACCGTGCTGCCGTAGGGGTTCGGGCGCGACGAACCGGTGTAACCGATGCGCACGCCGAAGGCCGTGGTGCTCTCGTTGAGGCGATAACGCGCGGTGTCCAGGGTCACCGAGCTGATCCGCACCGCATCGGACTGCAACGCGTCGTCCTCGCGGTAGCGCTGCAGGATCCGCGGACGCGCCGAATCGGCGACCAGCACTTCCAGGTCGGCGGTGTCGCTGTCCATGCCGGTCGCGGCCTGGTGACGCAGCCGCACCGCCAACAGGGTCTTGTCCGGCGAGGCCGGCCAGACCTTACAGGCCACTTCGCCGAGATTGATCCAACGCGTGGGCGAGCCGGCGGTGCGCAGCAGCTCGCCCTCATCGCCGGTTTCGCCGGCGCTGCCGGGATAGGCCGCCCGCAGCAGGTCGTAAACGCGCGCCTCGCAATCCGCCGCCATGGCGTCGGCGCAGAGCAGCGCGGTGAGGGATAAAGAAAGGGACAGGACCGTCCGTTGGGCCAAGAGAGTCATCATTGCATCCAGATGAGGGTCGCCATACGGCCGGTGCGGCGGTCGCGACGATGGGAGTAGAAGCGGTCGGGTTCGGAAATCGTGCACAACCCGCCGCCGTGGATATGATCGGCCGCCAGGCCGGCCTGCGCCAGACGCATCCGCGCCAGGGCATACAGATCGACGCGCCAATGCTGCGGCCGCGTGGCCACGAAGGCCGAGGCCGCCTCGGCATCGCCGGCGACGAAGGCCTCGCGCACTTCGGCGCCGATTTCGTAGTGCTGCGGACCCGCCGCCGGCCCGAGCCAGGCGCGCAAGCGTCCGGGCGTGGTGCGCATCGCCGCGACCGTCGCTTCGAGTATGCCGGCGGCCAGGCCGCGCCAGCCCGCATGGGCGGCGCCGACTTCGCTGCCGTCTTCGGCGGCGAACAGCACCGGCAGGCAATCGGCGGTGAGGATCGCCAGCACCGTGCCGGGGCTGGAGGTCACCGAGGCGTCGCCGACCGGTTCGTCGCCGGCCTCGCTGCGGCCGTCGAAACGCACCACCTGGACGCCATGCACCTGATGCAGCCAACGCGGCGGCGACGGCAAGCCCGCACGTTCGACCAGCAGCTCACGATTACGCGTCACCGCGGCCGGATCGTCGCGGTCGCTGCCGTAGCGCGTGCCGAGATTGAAGCGATCGAACGGCGCCTGCGACACGCCCAGACCGCCGCGCACCGTGGTGAAACCGTGCACGGACGCGGCCATCGGCCACTGCGCATCGATCCACGGCGCGGCGTCCGAGGTCATCGGCCAGCCTCGGCGGCGGCGCGAGTGTCGGCGCCCAGCTCAGCGACCAGATGGCGCAGGTCGGCCGGCACCGGCGCGGTGCAGCGGATCGGCTCGCCGCTGACCGGATGGACGAACTCCAGGGTCTCGGCGTGCAGGGCCTGGCGCTTGAAGCCGCGCAGGGCTTCGACCAGGCCGTCGGTCGCGCCCTTGGGCAGCTTGAGCGGGCCGCCGTACAAGGGGTCGCCGACGATCGGGTGCTTCAGATGCGCCATGTGCACGCGGATCTGGTGGGTGCGCCCGGTTTCCAGGCGGCATTCGAGCAGGGTGTGGGCGCGAAAGCGCTCGCGCAGGCGGTAATGGGTGACCGCATCGCGGCCGTCCTCGCGCACCGCCATGCGCAGGCGATCGCGCGGGTGGCGGTCGATCGGCGCGTTGGCGGTGCCGCCAGAGACCAGCGCACCGACCACCACCGCGAGGTATTGGCGGTGCACTTCGCGCGCCGACAGCTGTTCGACCAGCGAGGTATGCGCGGGCAGGGTGCGGGCCACGACCATGACCCCGGAGGTGTCCTTGTCGAGGCGGTGGACGATGCCCGCCCGCGGCAGGGTCGCCAGGCCGGGATCGCGGTGCAGCAAGGCGTTGACCAGGGTGCCGGCGTGGTTGCCGGCGCCCGGGTGGACGACCAGCCCGGCCGGCTTGTCGAGGACGATCACGTCGGCGTCCTCGTACAGCACGTCCAGGGCGATGTCCTCGGCCTCGGCGCGGGTCTGGATGTCGAGGACGACGGTCAGCTCGACCGACTCCCCGCCCTGGACCGGATCGCGCGGCCGCACCTCGCGGCCGTTCAGGCGCGCGTCGCCGGACTTGATCCAGGTGGCCAGGCGCGAGCGCGAGTAATCGGGGAACAGTTCGGCCAGAACCGCATCGAAGCGGCGCCCGGCGGCGCTGTCGGGCACGGTGGCGGTAAGGGTCTGGCGGGGCTCGGTCATCGGAGGGGTCTATACGGCGGCGGGGAGACGGGATCGGTTAAGGGGCACGACCCGCGGACTGCTATTATCGGCGCTTCGTGCCTCCGGCGCCCGTCGATGCCTGCCATGACTGTACGTTTTGCCTCTTCCCGCGGACTTGTTCGCCTGTTTTGCCTGCTGCTGATCGTGGTTTTCGCTGCCTCCGGCTGCAGCCGCGTCGGCAAGATGTTCAAAAAGGACAAAGACGCGGACGAAGGCCAGCCGGTCGAGGCCATCTACCAGAAGGCCCACGGCTCGATGGTCAACGGCAACTGGGCCTCGGGCGAGGCGAGCTTCAAGCGCCTGGTCGCGCAGTACCCCTATGGCCCCTATACCGAGCAGGCTCTGGTCGAAACGGCCTACGCCCAGTACAAGTCGGGCAAGCACGACGACGCGATCAGCAGCATCGACCGCTTCATCCGCACCTACCCGACCCACCGCAACGTCGCCTACCTGTACTACCTGCGCGGGTTGGTGAACTCCAGCCGCGACACGGTGTTCCTGCAGCGCGTCTGGCGCCTGGACGTCAGCCGCCGCGACCTGTCGACGCCGATGCAGGCCTACAACGACTTCCTGATCGTGGTCGAGCGTTATCCGAACAGCCGCTACGCCGAGGACGCGCGCAAGCGCATGCTCGCCCTGCGCGACACCTTCGCCCGCCACGAGCTCGACGTGTCCCTGTACTACCTGCGCCGCACCGCCTTCGTGGCCTCGGCCGACCGGGCCAAGTACCTGCTCGAGACCTATCCGCAGAGCCGCTATCAGAACGATGCGGTCGCGGTGCTGATGAAGGCCTACGAAGGCCTGGGCAACCAGACCCTCGCCGCCGACGCCAAGCGCGTGCTGCAGCAGAACGACGCCACCCACCCGGCGCTGTCGGAAGACTGGCCGGACTACCCGAGCAACCTGCGCAAGCTCAACCCGTTCGCGGGCGAGAAGTCGGCCGTCGACAACCGCGACCGCGACGAAGAGAAGCGCAAGCAGTAAGCGCCCGCTTCGCCGCACAGCACCAAAGAAAACGCCGCCCTCGGGCGGCGTTTTTTGTGGCGGATCGAGCCTGCCCGGGCGCCACCGCTGCCCCTGTAAGAGCGGCGTGAGCCGCGACCGCGCTAACGCGGCAACGACGCAAGCGCGGTTTCGCGCGGCGGAGGACCGGGCTTCGGGGGCGTGGTATCGATCGCTTCCCGGGCGCCGCCGCTGCCCCTGTAGAAGCGGCGTGAGCCGCGACCGTGCCGCCGCGGCAACGACGCAAGCGCGGTTTCGCGCGCGGAGGACCGGGCTTCGGGTCAGGGCGTGGTATCGATCGCTTCGGTTGCTCGCGGCTCACGCCGCTCCTACTAGAACGCTACGCGCTCAACCGACGTAACCGTTCGTGATCGGATAACGACGCTCGCGGCCGAACGCCCGCCGCGAGACCTTCGGCCCCGGCGCGGCCTGATGCCGCTTCCATTCGCTGATGCGCACCAGGCGCAGCACCTTGTCGACCGTCGCCGGATCGAAGCCGACCGCGACGATCTCGTCGCGCGACTGCTCCTGGTCGACATGACGCAACAGGATCGCGTCGAGCACGTCATAAGGCGGCAAGGAATCCTGGTCCTTCTGGTTCTCGCGCAACTCGGCCGAGGGCGGACGATCGATCACCGCCCACGGAATCACCGGCGCGCCGGCGATCGCGTTGCGCCAGCGCGCGAGCGCGAACACCTCGGTCTTGTACAAGTCCTTGATCGGCGCGTAACCGCCGCACATGTCGCCGTAGATGGTGGCGTAGCCGACCGCGTACTCGCTCTTGTTGCCGGTGGTCAGCAGCAGGCCGCCGAACTTGTTGCTCATCGCCATCAACAGCGCGCCGCGGGTGCGCGATTGCAGGTTTTCCTCGGTGACGTCGACCGCCTTGTCGGCAAACACCTCAGCCAGCGTGTCCAGATAGCCCTGGAACGGCTTCTCGATCGGCAGCGCCAGCAGACGCACGCCCTGGCTCGCGCATTGTTCGGCGGCCAGGTCGTTGGACAGGTCGGCGGTGTAGCGCGAGGGCATGCGCACCGCGACTACGTTCTCGGCGCCGAGCGCATCGACCGCGACCGCCATCACCAGCGAGGAATCGATGCCGCCCGACAGCCCCAGCCAGACCTTGTCGAAGCCGTTCTTGCGGCAGTAGTCGCGGGTGCCGCGCACCACCGCACGCCAGGCCAGCGAGTCGCGGCCCTCGTCCTGCTCGGCCGGCCAAGCCACCGGCACGAAGCTGCGGTCTTCGTCGCGATAGTCGGCGAGCAGCCAGTGGTCCTCGAACGCGGTCGCGGCCGGATGCACATGGCCGTTGCCGTCGGCGAGCACCGAGGCGCCGTCGAACACCAGGGCGTCCTGGCCGCCGACGACGTTGAGATAGGCCAGCGCGACGCCGGTTTCCTTGGCCCGCACTTCCAGCAGCGCATCGCGCTGGGCGTGCTTGTCGCGCTCGAACGGCGAGGCGTTCGGCACCAGCACCAGGCGGGCGCCGGCGGCCGCGGTCGCGGCGAGCGGCTCGGCGAACCACAGGTCTTCGCAGATCACCAGGCCGACCGCGACGCCCTCGACCTCGAACACGCAGGCCTCGCCGTCGGGATCGACGTCGAAGTAGCGGCGCTCGTCGAACACCGCGTAGTTCGGCAGCTCGCGTTTGCGGTACGTGGTTTCGATGCGCCCGTCGCGCAGCACGCTGGCGGCGTTATAGACCACCGCGCCGGCGGCCTGCGGCCAACCGACCACCGCGACGATGCCGCGCGCGGCCTGGGCGATCCGCACCAGCGCGGCCTCGCACTCGGCGAGGAAACTCGGCCGCAGCAGCAGGTCTTCCGGCGGATAACCGCTGACCGCGAGTTCGGGAAACAGCACCACGTCGGCGCCGTGCCGGTCGCGGGCCTCGACGATCATCGCCGCGATGCGGTCGGCGTTCTTTTCGACCGCACCGACCGGGAAGTCGAACTGGGCCAGGGCGATGCGCAGGGTCTTGGACATGGGGGCGATAGGAGGATTAGGCAGGGAACGGCGGCCTGGGCCGACAGCATGGCAGACCAGCGCGGCATGGATCCGTTCCAGCACCGCCTCGGTCTGCGTCAGGACGTCATTGTTCCAGAATCTGAGGACGCGGTAGCCGTGGGAGCGCAGGCAACGGCTCCGGACCACATCGGCCTGGCGGTCGGCGTGCTGGCCGCCGTCGACTTCGACGATGACGCCGAGTTCCAGGCAAGCAAAGTCAGCCACATACGGAGCGATTGGATGCTGACGCCGGAACTTGCAGCCCATCAGCACCCGGTTGCGCAGGAAGAACCACAGTTTGCGTTCGGCGTCGGTCATGGCTCGACGCAAGCGACGGGCGAAGTCGCGTTTCTGGCCTGGACGCATCCTTGCGCTCCTGTGCCTGGGAGCGGCCAGTGTGGCGCTTGCGCTTCAGGCTTTCTGTAGGAAAAAGCGGCCCTCACCCCAACCCCTCTCCCGCAAGCGGGAGAGGGGCTCAGTCTGGGCTGCGGGTAAGTGTTCCCTGTATCCACGGCGCACTCAATCTCGGCATCCCGAAGTTCCAGGACTCTCGCAGAGCCCAGGCCTCGAAGGCACCGTCTTTAAAGCCCCTCTCCCGTTCACGGGAGAGGGGTTGGGGTGAGGGCACGCCCTGCCATCCCCGCCAAAAAAAGGCCGCCCGAAGGCGGCCTCTTCCCAACAACGATTTAGCGAACCGGCCGCTTACTTGGCCAGACGCTTGGCGATCGCCGCACCGAGGTCGCCCGGCGACTTCACCGTGGTGACGCCGGCCTTTTCCATCGCCGCGAACTTGCCTTCGGCCGTGCCCGAACCGCCCGAGGCGATCGCACCGGCGTGGCCCATGCGCTTGCCCTTCGGCGCCGAAGCGCCGGCGATGAAGCCGACCACCGGCTTGGTCACGTACTGGGCGATGAACTCGGCCGCTTCTTCCTCGGCCGAACCGCCGATCTCACCGACCATGATGATGCCTTCGGTCTGCGGGTCGTCCTGGAACCACTTCAGCGCGTCGATGAAGTTGGTGCCGTTGATCGGGTCGCCGCCGATGCCGATGCAGGTCGACTGGCCCAGGCCCACGTCGGTGGTCTGCTTGACCGCTTCATAGGTCAGCGTGCCCGAACGCGAGACGATGCCGATCTTGCCCGGCTTGTGGATGTGGCCCGGCATGATGCCGATCTTGCACTCGCCCGGGGTGATGACGCCGGGGCAGTTCGGACCGACCAGGACTACGTCGTCGAAACCGTTGAGCGTGTTCTTGACGCGCAGCATGTCCAGCACCGGAATGCCTTCGGTGATGCACACGATGACCTTGATGCCGGCAGCGGCCGCTTCCAGGATCGCGTCGGCCGCGAACGGCGGCGGCACGTAGATGACCGATGCGTCGGCGCCGGTTTCGTTGACGGCGTCGCGCACGGTGTTGAAGACCGGCAGGCCGAGGTGCTGAGTGCCGCCCTTGCCCGGGGTCACGCCACCGACGACCTTGGTGCCGTACTCGAGCATCTGTTCGGCGTGGAAGGTGCCCTGCGAGCCGGTGAAGCCCTGCACGATCACTTTCGTGTTCTTGTTGATCAAAACGGACATGTCATTAGCCCCTTACTTGCCAGCGACGGCGGCAACCGCCTTCTTCGCGCCATCGTTGATGTTGTCGGCCGGGGTAATGGCCAGACCCGAATTCTTCAGCAGTTCCTTGCCTGCTTCCACGTTGGTGCCTTCAAGACGCACGATCACCGGCACCTTGACGTCGACTTCCTTGACCGCGGCGATGATGCCCTCGGCGATCATGTCGCAGCGGACGATGCCGCCGAAGATGTTGACGAAGATCGCCTCGACCTTGTCCGAGCTGAGAATCAGCTTGAACGCCTCGGTCACGCGCTCCTTGGTGGCGCCGCCGCCGACGTCGAGGAAGTTGGCAGGCGAGCCGCCTTCCAGCTGGATGACGTCCATGGTCGCCATCGCCAGACCGGCGCCGTTGACCATGCAACCGATGTTGCCGTCCATGGTGACGTAGTTGAGATCGTGCTGGCTGGCCAGCACCTCGGTCTCGTCTTCCTGACGGATATCGCGCATCGCGGCGAGATCCTTGTGGCGGAAGGTCGCGTTGTCGTCGCTGTTGACCTTGCCGTCGAGCACGGCCAGGTTGCCGTTGGTAAGAATCGCCAGCGGGTTGAGTTCGACCAGCGCCAGGTCCTTCTCGTTGAACAGCTTGTACAGGCCCAGCATGATCGTGGTCAGCTGGCCGGCCTGCTTGGCGGTGAGGCCGAGGTCGAAGGCGAGCTCACGGCACTGGTAGGCCTGCAGGCCCTGCACGTAGTTGACGTGCACGGTCTTGATCGCGTCCGGGGTTTCCTCCGCGACCTTCTCGATGTCCACGCCGCCTTCGGCCGAAGCGATGAAGGTGACCGACTGGGTCGAGCGGTCGACCAAGATCGACAAATACAGTTCCTTGTCGATGTCGGTGCCTTCGGAGATCAGCACCGAATCGATCGGCAGAGCGACGCCGGCCGACTGGTAGGTCTCCATCTTGGTGCCGAGCATGGCCTGGGCGTACTGCTTCACTTCGTCGAAGTTCTTCGCCAGCTTGACGCCGCCGGCCTTGCCGCGGCCGCCTGCGTGGATCTGGGCCTTGACCACCCAAAGATCGCCCGGAATGGCCTTGGCGGCCGCAACGGCCTCATCGGGAGTGCGCGCAACGCGCCCGGCCGGCACTGCGATGCCGTAGTCGGCAAACAGCTGCTTTGCCTGATATTCGTGAAAATTCATGCGTCACCGAGGGGAGTGAAAGACGTCCCGCAGGTGCATGCGGCCGGAAGCCGGAGCACGCGCGAGGGGGCCGCATTGTCGCCGATCGGGGCGGGCCGAAGCAAAACCCGCCATTCCGGCCGCCCAGGCCGGCCTGAGCGTCCCCCGCCCCCCTTCCCGCCCGCTTCGGCCCCAGCCGCGCAATCGGCGCAGGCCGGGACAAGCCAGTCGCCCTATACTGATCGACACTCCGCCCGCGCAGGGAAAACCCGCTTGCCGTCAGGTCTCGCCCCCGTCAGTCCGGCCGATGCCGACCTCGCGCTGCGCCGCGAACTCTATTTCTTCACCCTGTACCGCCTGCTGGAAGCCGCCTTGCTGGTGTTCTTCCTGTTCGGACCGGTGGCGGACCTGATCGGAGCGCCGCGCCACGACCTGTTCGCGCGCTCGCTGGCCCTGGCCTATCTGTTCATCGCCAGCCTGCTGTTCTTGTTCAGCCGTCGCGGCGAGCTGCGCAGCCAGGTCTTCGCCGGCATCGCCAGCGACCTGTTCTTCGGCATCCTTGCGATCCACGCCCTGCCGCGCGCCGGCACCGGCATCGCCCTGATGCTGATGTTCAATGTCGGCGCCGCAGCCCTGCTGCTGCGTGCCCGCTACGGCATCGGCGCCGCGGTCGTGGCCTGCATCGGCCTGATCGGCGAATGGATCTGGAACGAGATCGGCGGCGAAAGCCTCGGCCGGACCGTCGCCGAGCCGATCATGTTCGCCCTGGGCTACCTCTCGATCGCCCTGCTGACCAATGCCCTCGGCCGGCAGATGCGCGAAACCCAGGACCTGGCCGAGCGCCGCGGCGCTGAGGCCGCCAACTACGCCGAGATCAACGAACTCATCATCCGCCGCATGCGCACCGGCGTGCTGCTGGTCGACGGCGAAGGCCGTCTGCGCCTGGCCAACGAGGCGGCCATGCTGCTGCTCGGCGACTCCGGCGAATACGACGGCCAGCGCCACGGCCATCGCGTGCTGGCGATCGCCTCGCCGGAACTGGCGCGCCGCCTGAGCCGCTGGCGCACCGAAGGCCGGCCTGACGAAAGCCCGCTGCAGCTCGCCCCGGACCTGCCCGAGGTGGTGCCGCGCTTCACCCGCCTGCTCGCCGGCAGCGACCAGACCCTGATCTTCCTCGACGACACCTCGTTGGTGTCGCGCCATGCCGAGTCGATCACCCTGGCCGCGCTCGGCCGCTTCTCGGCCAGCCTCGCCCACGAGATCCGCAACCCGCTCGCCGCGATCAACTACGCCGTGCAGTTGCTGGAGGAGTCGCACGACATCGCCATCTCCGACCGCCGCCTGCTCGAGATCGTGCGCCAGCAGGGCTCGCGCATGAACGGCATCGTCGAGAACGTCCTCGGCATGGCGCGGCGCGAGCCAGCCAAGCCCGAGCATGTCGAACTGATGGGGTTCGTGCGCCAATTCGTCGACGAATACCGCACCAGCCACCCGATCGAACAGGACACGCTGCGCGCGACCGGCCCGCGCAGCCAGGTCGAAGCCCTGGTCGACCCGAGGCAGTTGCACCAGGCCCTGACCGTACTGGTGCACAACGCCCTGACCTACGGCCGCATTCCCGGCCAACCGGCGCGGGTCACCGTGCACGTGTATTTCGATGAAGTCGGCCTGCCGGCGATCGACGTGCTCGACCGCGGCCCCGGCATTCCCGAGTCGGTCGCCGAACGCCTGTTCCGCCCGTTCTTCACCACCTCCAGCCACGGCACCGGCCTCGGCCTGTACATCGCGCGCGAGCTTTGCCGGGCCAATCAGGCCTCGCTCGACTTCGTGCCGGTGCCCGGCGGCGGCGGCTGTTTCCGCATCCGGCTCGCCGGAGCGAGCGCGCTGTCCCTGGTCTGAGCCATACTTGCGTGAGCGGATTCCCGATCGGGGATTCCCGAACCTGTGCGTCTTGGCCGCGACGGCCTCGTTAAGCTATCGTGGGCGGTGGAGGGCGCAATGGCAGAAACTCGTAGTGCATTGGTGGTCGATGACGAGCGCGATATTCGCGAGCTCCTCGTCATGACCTTGGGCCGCATGGGCCTGCGTTGCGACACCGCATCGGGCCTCGGCGAGGCGCGCAGCCAGCTGCTGCGCAATCGCTACGACCTGTGCCTGACCGACATGCGCCTGCCCGACGGCTCGGGCATGGACCTGGTCGCCGAGATCAGCCAGAAATACCCCAATACCCCGGTCGCGATGATCACCGCCTTCGGCAACGTCGAAGCCGCGGTCGACGCGCTCAAGGCCGGCGCCTTCGATTTCGTCGCCAAGCCGGTCGACCTGGCGGTGCTGCGCGATCTCGTGCGCCACGCCCTCGAACTCAACGACACCCGCCGCAGCGCCAGCGAAGCGGTCGGTTCGCGCCTGTACGGCGAATCGCCGGCGATGATCAAACTGCGCCAGACCATCGGCAAGGTCGCCCGCAGCCAGGCCCCGGTGTATATCGCCGGCGAGTCCGGCGTCGGCAAGGAACTGGTCGCGCGCACCATCCATTCCGAAGGCGGCCGCGCCGATGGCCCGTTCGTGCCGGTCAACTGCGGCGCGATTCCGGCCGAGCTGATGGAAAGCGAGTTCTTCGGCCACAAGAAAGGCAGCTTCACCGGCGCCCACGTCGACAAGCCCGGCCTGTTCCAGGCCGCCGACGGCGGCACCTTGTTCCTGGACGAAGTCGCCGAGCTGCCGCTGCCGATGCAGGTCAAGCTGCTGCGCGCGATCCAGGAAAAATCCATTCGCCCGGTCGGCGCCCAGGCCGAGCTCGTCGTCGACGTGCGCATCCTGTCGGCGACCCATAAGGACCTGGCCGCGCTCGTCGCCGAAGGCCGCTTCCGCCAGGACTTGTACTACCGCATCAACGTGATCGAGCTGCGCGTGCCGCCGTTGCGCGAACGCCTCGACGACCTGCCCGGCCTGGCCGCGAAGATCCTGCACCGCCTCGCCGGCAGCCAGGGCCGTCCGGTGCCGCGCCTCGGCGACGACGCCCAGGAAGCGCTGCGCGCCTACGGCTTCCCGGGCAACGTGCGCGAGCTCGAGAACATTCTCGAACGCGCGCTCGCCCTGGCCGAAGGCGAAGTCCTCAACGCCAGCGACCTGCGCCTGCCGCGCCTGGCCACCCAGGCCCCGCCGAACGAACTGCAGAACGCAGGCGCAGCGCCGCAGCAAGCGGCCGGCGCCGTCGACCCGCGCACCCTCAACCCGCGCGACACCGCGACCAGCGCCCTGCCTTCTTATATAGAAGAGATCGAGCGCGCCGCGATCCAGCAGGCGCTGCAGGAAAACCGCTACAACAAGACCCGCACCGCGGCCGCGCTCGGCATCACCTTCCGCGCGCTGCGCTACAAGCTCAAGAAGCTCGGGATCGACTGATCCGCGAGCGCTCGGCCGAACGACGTCATCGTTCGGTTGGGCCTGCCGCACCATCGACAGCATCGTCGCGAACGCAACGCGGCCGACGCACCTGCCGCGTCGTCGGCTATCGGTGGTCCGCAACAGACTCCTCGGTTATCGAGCACGCGGCTTTCCGCGCGCCCCATCGACGCGGCTCGCCCACTCATCGAAACGAAGCCTCGTGGCAGCTTGCGCATACGCAGCCGAAGCGCTTCGCCCCGCCATGCCGCGCCACTCGTGCACGCGCCGAACGCCTACATGCACGCGGCGACCGCCATCAGTCGCTGCAGGGCGCGGCCGCCGCCCGAACCAGGCCCTTGCGAGCGCCGCGAAACGCACCGTCGATTCGTTTTTCCTGCTCATTTGCCGTGGATCCGGCACCGGCCAAGCCTTGCGTGACGGGCGCCTCAGTTCCGGCCGATCAATGTGCAACATGACGCATTAGGTCACCATCACAGCCCTCCGACTGACCTTTTGCGTCACCCCGCCCAAGGTCTCGAACTCGCTTTACGTGACCTGACTATCACTTTCGATCCCCCGGTTCACGACAATGAAGGTTGGCATGGGATGTGCGTATTCCTTTATGCACGTGCGGCACGCACGGCTGCCGAAGGACCGAGCAATCGAGCCTGCAGGCACGTGAAGCAACTCAATCACTCCTAGGGGAAATACCATGAAGAAGCAGCAAGGCTTTACCCTCATCGAACTGATGATCGTCATCGCCATCCTCGGCATCCTGATCGCCATCGCTCTGCCGGCGTACCAGAACTACACCATCCGCACCAAGAACGCCGAGTGCCTGAACGTTTCCGCCGGCGCCAAGCTCGCCGTGTCCGAAACCGCTCAGGACCGTGGTTCGCTGGGCGCGATCACCGCCACCAACACCGGCTTCCAGTTCCAGCCGAGCCGTTACTGCAACACGATCGCCATCGGCGCCGGCACCGGCATCATCACCGCCGTCAGCCGTGACACCGGCGGCCCGAACGTGACCTTCACGCTGACCCCGCAGGCCGATCAGGGCCGCATCGACTGGAACTGCACCGCCGCTGGCCAGGCCAACGACGCGCAGATCCCGGCCGAATGCCGCGCTCCGTAATCGTTTAGCCGCATAGCGTTGCCGGAAGCCCCAGCCTTCGCGCTGGGGCTTCTTCTAAGTGCATTGGACGCATTAAGTACATCGTCAGATCGGTTCTTCCCCCGGAGCCGATAACCCATCCAGCCGCACTGCCACAAACCGATCGGGGGCCCCAATGAATCGCCAACATGGTTTTACTTTGATTGAGCTGATGATCGTATTAGCGATCTTGGGCATCCTTAGCGCCATCGCGCTGCCTCTTTATCTCGATTACGCTGCGCGCACCAAGAACAGCGAATGCCTGAATATCGCGGCTGGAGCCAAGCTCTCGGTCGCAGAAACGGCCCAGGACCGCGGCTCCCTGTCGTTGGTGACGGCGACCAATACCGGTTACGCCCCCAGCGCTTCGGAATATTGCGCACCTATCGCGATCGGCGCCAACGGCGTCATTACCGCACGCACTACGACCGGATCGGGCTCGGTGACTTTCACCTTGAGGCCGACCTCCAACCAGGGACGTCTTTCCTGGACCTGCAGCGTCCCCGCGGGCACCAGCCAAGTCCTGGTTCCGGCCGAGTGCCGAGGGCCCTGAGCAGCTTCGCCAGAATGCCGACCGGCCAGCCCGGCGGCGAATGCAAGAAGTAGAGGATGAGCAAAGAAGCAACTCATTTCAGGCTGGCCTTGTACCTCACCTTCGCCGCAACATTTCTGCTGTACGGCGTGGGGCTCCCCGGCCCTTTTCTGTTCGACGACAACTTCAACCTTGCGCCTCTCACGCCGTGGCTCGCTGGCGACGTCGGATGGCGCGAGGTTGTGTTCGGCAACGTGTCCGGCCCCTTCGGGCGTCCAGTCTCCATGCTCTCGTTCCTGTTCAGCGCATGGGCGGGCGGTTCGTATCCCTACCAGTACAAACTCGGCAATCTGGCGATCCACCTCGCATGCGGGGTCCTTTGCTTCTTGCTGCTGCGCCGCCTTATGGCGCGCGATCCCAAGCTGGAGCGTTATGCCCTGCCGATGGCGACCGTAGCGACGATGCTATGGCTGCTGCATCCCTTGCACGTCAGCACCGTGCTGTATGTCATCCAGCGGATGGCCCAACTCAGCACGATTTTCGTGCTGGCCTCGTTGCTGGCTTACTTGGCGGGACGTCGTCGGCTCGAAGCGGGCGCGCACAAGCCGGCGATCGTGTGGCTGTTCCTGGTCTTGCCCTCCCTGTGCCTGCTCGGCTTGCTCAGCAAGGAAAACGCTGTCGTCGCGCCAGGCTTGTGCCTGGTGATCGAGATCGCCTATTTTTCCCGCGATGCCATCGCCCGTCGCTTGCTGGGAATCTTCTACGGCCTGACGTTGGTGCTGCCAGCCTGCGCTGCCGGCCTGATTCTGCTGTTTCGCCCGCACCTGCTCCTCGCCGGCTACGACTTGCGCGACTTCAGCATGCTCGAACGCTTGCTGTCGCAATCGCGCGCGCTCATGTCTTACGTAGGGCTGATCCTGTTTCCGCGCGGCTCCGAAATGGGCCTCTACACCGACGGATTCGCCGTCTCGACCGGCTTCCTGACCCCGGCCACTACCGCACTGTCGATCCTGGCGTTGATCGTCATCAGCGGCATGGCGATTGCGCTGCGCCGCCGCGCCCCGAGTGTCTTCGCCGGCTGGTTCTTCTTCCTCGTCGCCCACGGCGTGGAATCGAGCATCCTGCCTTTGGAGCTCTATTACGAGCACCGCAACTATCTGCCGTCCATCGGCCTGCTGCTGATGCTCGCCGGACTGCTTGGCCTGCTTCCGAACCGAGTCTTGTCCAACACACGGATACGTGCAGCCGCAGCAGTCGCATCGCTGCTCATCGCGGTCGGATTCGGGACAGCCACCTATCGACAAGCAGTGATATGGCGCAGCAAGGACGCGATTGTCGAACACGCGGTGGTGAACCAGCCTCAATCGGTGCGTGCGATCCAGGCTAAAGCCATCAGCGCGATCAACAAAGGCTTTTACGACGTGGCAGCGGAACTGCTGTTGCCGCTGACCGCCAACGACAACCCGCGCACTCGATCGCTTACCTATATCGATCTGACGTCCATCAGCTGCCTGCGCGGCCGCGGCACGGATCCTGCCTGGCTGGACAAAGCCGTCGCCGATGCACGAGACAAGCTCACGATTGGAGAAATCCAGGCCGTCGGCCTGCTGCTGCAGAGCAATAAAGAAGGCCGTTGCGAGAGCCTGGGCCCTCGGCGGGTCGCCGATGCGATCGCTTCGATCGCAGACAAGGCGCGCGCCCAGCCCGACGACGCGTTGCCGAAATGGCAATTGCGTTATGCGGCCGCTATCGCTTACAGCAGAGCCAAACTGTGGCCGGAAACGTTGGTCCAGGCCCGCTTGGCCTGGCAAGCGCCATCGACACCGGAAGTTGGCGGCTTATTGGTCCAGGCACTGGCACATAATGGCCAGCGAGTGGAGGCCGAGCAGTTGTTGGCGAGCCTGGAAAAGCTCATCGACAGCCACGACAAACAGGGGCAGGACATGCTGCAATCAGCGCGCGCAGCCTTGTCGGATAACGCAGCGCGCTGAGCTCTCCATCTGGAATACGCCCCGATGCTCCCCAGTGCCCCCAAAGCACCGTTTCTCGTTTTTGCCGCACCCGACATCCAGGAAGCGGAGATCGCCGAAGTGGAGGCCTGCCTTCGGTCGGGCTGGCTAGGCACCGGGCCGCGAGTCGCCCGTTTCGAAGCCGACTTCGCTGCATACAAGGGAACCGGCGCCAAACACGTGGCCGGCGTGAATTCCTGCACGGCCGCCCTCCATGTAGGCATGGTGGCGGCGGACATAGAACCAGGCAGCGAGGTGATCACCACCCCTTTGACCTTCTGCGCCACAGTCAATTCCATCCTGCACGCAGATTTGGTTCCCGTGCTCGCCGATGTCGATCCGATCACCCAGAACATCGATCCGGACGCCATCGAAGCGGCGATCACTCCGCGCACCCGCGCGATCATGCCGGTACATTTTGCAGGGCGTCCTTGCGATATGGATCGCATCATGGCGATCGCCCGCAAGCATCGCCTGCTGGTCATTGAAGATTGCGCGCACGCGATCGAAACCGAATATCGCGGCGCCAAGGCAGGCACGTTCGGCGACCTGGGCTGTTTCAGCTTCTATGTGACCAAGAACGTGATCACCGGAGAGGGCGGCATGATCGTCGGCCGCGACCCGGAATTGATCGCGCGTGCACGGATGCTGGCGCTGCACGGGATGAGCAAGGATGCCTGGCATCGCTTCGGCGACAGCGGCTACCGGCATTACCAGGTCATGGAATGTGGCTTCAAATACAACATGATGGATCTGCAAGCAGCGATCGGCCTTCACCAACTGGCGCGAGTCGAACAAGGCTGGGAGCGACGCCGCGCCATATGGAGCATGTACGACCAGGCCCTCGGCGAACTGCCCGTTCGGCTGCCCGCGCCGCCGGAGCCGGACACACGACACGCATTCCATCTGTATACCGTGATGGTCGAGAAGGAACGCGCCGGCATCGACCGTGATGCGTTTTTGGATCGAATGAATCAACAGGGCGTCGGCACCGGCGTACATTACCTCTCGGTTGCCGAACACCCTTATTACCGCGAACGGTTCGGCTGGAACCCGGAACAATGGCCGAACGCGATGCGCATCGGACGCAACACCGTCAGCCTGCCCCTTTCGCCGAAGCTCCAGGACGCCGATGTGGCGCGAGTAGTGGACGCCGTCAAGGAAACGCTCGCAAACTGAGAACCATGGATCGCAGAACCTGATACCCGCGCCAATGCCCAAAACCGTTCCCGCCGAAGATTCGACCGGAAGGCTGTCCGGCCGTTCCCGGCCTGGCGTAGTGCGCAAGGCAATGAGCTTGCTGCTGATCCTGCTCGCCACTGCATTCCTGGTGCGGATACTCGCCCCGGAAATGGCGAACATCCGCGAATCGGCGGCCACGGTCCGTTGGCCGCGGATAGCGATCGCATCCTTGGCGCTCGTCCCGATGTGTTTTCTCAAGGCCTGGTATCACTTTTATCTGCTCGAGCGCCTCAGCGGAAACCGCATCGCATTACGGATCGGACTTCCCATCTATCTGCAGTCGCAGATCGTGCGCTATCTACCCGGAACGATCTGGGGCATGGTCTATCAGAGTCAGCGCCTTGCCGATACCCATCGCACTTCCGAGGTGGTGATCGCGAACTTGTGGCAGATGGCTACGACCAATCTGCTTTCGATCGGGGTCATCGTCTCGATATTGCTATCGTGGAATTATTCGCCGGCATGGCTGCTCCTGCTCATTCCCTCGGTGGCCCTGGTAGAGGGATTGCACCGCTATCCGATCGTCGAGTCATGGGTACTAAAGCAACTCGGCCGGTTTCTGCCGCGTTTCGCGCCGCTGGCCGCCGGGCGCATGCTTCCGCCGATGCGCTGGAAAGGGACAGCGATTCTTTGTGCGGAATGGATGTTCTATTTTCTTTCGTTCGTCGTGCTGCTGCAGGGCTCCATGGATTGGCACAAAGCGCTGCTGCTGGCGACGTGGTACAGCGGCGCATCGGTGATTTCGCTGGTCGCTTTCGTGGTGCCGGCGGGCATCGCGGTCCGAGAAGCGGTCTTTGTCGCCGTACCAGGCTTGATCGGCATCGATACCGCCACTTTGGCCATCGTTGCGGTATTGGCGCGAGTCACTTCGCTCCTTGGCGAGATTATGGCCGCGTTGCTGGCCAGCCTGGCGAAACTGGGGATTCGCGATGAGCCGGCCTGATCGAAAACCACGCCTCCACTGGGACTCGCTTGCCCAGATCGACCCTGACGCCGCCGTCATCGATCCGCACGACTTGCGCGGATTGAAGAACCAGTACCTGGCAGGGATACGAGACGCGGCGTTTCGCCAAAGTCTTCAGCGATACGGCGTAGAACACGGCACCCTGCTCGACCTGGGTTGCGGAACGGGAAGCGCCACGCGCCCGTTGATCAACGCGGGCCATCGCGTCATTGGAGTGGATATCTCGAAAAGCCTGCTGCGCCATGCCCGGGCTCGCTGCAACGAAGACGACTGTCTATTCGTTCAAACCGATGGACTGCAACTGCCGATCGCCGATCGCAGTCTCGATGCCACCGTCATCTACGGCGTTCTTATCTATCTCGTGGACGACGCTCAGGCACAGGCCCTGTTGTCCCAGGTTCGAGCGGCGCTGAAACCCGGGGCGCCATTGATCATGATCGAGCAAGTCCGGCGCCACAGGCGCTTGACCGAGCAGGGACTCAAATGCCAACGCTCACGCCAGGAATGGATAAGCCTGGTCGAAGCCGCCGGCTTCAGCGTCCAGGAACACAGGATTCTGCGCCACGGTCGCTTCCCGGCCACACCATTGATTCGTGCGGGGCTGATACCTCGTCGCCTTTGGCCGTTGGCGCATTACCTGGAAACGCGCATCGCGGCGAGAACCGGTGTATTTCCCTGGGACTATGCAGAAGCGCTGTTCGTGGCTACGGCCTGATGCGGATCGATCGCACGCGACTCAACCTCCGAAAACCCGGGATCGGATCGCGCTAAGGCCTCGCGACAGTTTCAGTGCTGCCGCAAATGCTCGTGCACGAACCGGTCTGAGTGCGAGATCACTCACGACCAACTGAACCGGCTGCCCTCCCCAGGCGGCTTTGTAGGCGCTGAGGCTTCCCTGCGTCGCCGGCGACGGCAGGAAGTCGAAACTTTCCAGACCGGCATCGCGTGCCGCCCGCAGCATCAACAGGAACAATTGGTCCGATGGATAATGCCCGCGCACGGAAGGGTCGTGCGCTCCGTGCATATAACAGCCGCGCGAACCTCTGTGCCCAACGCAAACGAAGGCGCAGACTCGACCATCCAACTCGGCCACCCAGGCCGCATAAGGAGCGATGGCCTCGAAATAGCGTTCTGTATACCGTACCGAACCGCCATGCCGATGTAGCGTGGCGCGGTACAAGCCGTACAACCTGGCTCCGTCACCGGCGCGACCACGCCGGATCAGTAATGCCGAGCGAGCCAAGCGATTCGCGGCGCGCCGGGATTTGTCTGCTCCACGCTCACTCCATGCCGCCAGATGCTCGATCGCCATGCTCCCCAGGTCGTGCCGCGCGAACACACGCGAATCATCGACCGGCGCATCCGCCTGGATTCGGATCAGATCGGCCCCGAGACTGTGTGCCGCGTCGATCTGGGAGGCCACCCAATCGGCCGTCAAGCCCGCTGATCCGATCAGGAAATCCGGATAGGCCGCCCGGAAGGGGCCCGCCTCAAAACAAACCATCAACCCGGTGCCGGTGCCGACGCGACTCACCTCGGCCCCGAGCCCCTCGCGCAAAGCTCGAATCCATTGCTGCGAATCCAGATCGATCATGGCAGCGCCGACCTAACCGGAGCATCGACCGAGGCAGCGATATCCGCGGCGATCTTCTCGATGGAAAAACGCCTGTTCATTAGCGCGACCGCCTCCGTGTCATAGCCTTGGCCTAAGGCAGCCCGGATCGCCTCAGCAAATGCCGCAGCATCGACCCGCTCGGCGAGCCAGCCCGTTCCCTCGCCGATCAAGGTGGGCAAATCGCCGACCGGCATCGCCACGACCGGCAAAGAGAACTTCATTGCATCGGAATAAATCACCGGGATGCTTTCCACCCGGGATGGCAATAACAACCTGTCGGCCGCAGAGAACGCTGCGGCGGCCCGTTCCGAATCCAGATAGCCGCTCAAGCGCATCGGCCGGCCCAGAACCTTCAAAGCGTCGACTGCGAGCCTGACTTCTGTTTCCAGAGGTCCGCCTCCGGCGATATGGACTTCGGCAATTCGCGCCCAGTCCTGCTCGTCGAGTAAGCGCAAGGCATCCAACAACAGGTCGACGCCCTTGTTCTTATGCCAGCGACCGAGGAACAACAAGCGATAAGGAGGCTGCATCGCGACTGCTCTCGTGCGATCCGCAATCAGCTTCCGCGTGCTCGGCATGAATGCGAACTCGCGGCCGGTGATCCGTTTCGCATCTTCCGCCAAGCGCATGCCGTCGGCATAAGCATGCTTGGCATCCCTCGCGACCAGGCCCAGCGCGCTACGCACCAGCGGCAATCGTCCCAGCGACCAGATATCGCTGCCTAGCGCCCAGACACTGTATGCAATGCCCTGCTTGCGTTGCAGTGAACGCGTGGCCCATCCACATGGCAGCACCCATAATGCCAACGCGTGTCGTACATCCGCATCGGCGTTGCTTGCCAACGTTACCTTCTTGAGCGAACGCAAGGTCCGTACTATCGCGAGCCAGTCGAACGGATTGCCGGGCGACAGCAGCGACAATGCCTTCTCCGGGGCGCGAAACGTACGGACCTCGACGAGCCCCTGCATCGAACGGCCTTCAGACGTGCCAGGCGCCACTACCGTCACGCGTATATGCCGGGCGAGCTCATTGGCCAGGTCGAATACGAATACGCCTGCCGCATCGCTGCCATCCCTCGCCCGCATGTAAGAGGTAGTGACCAGCAGAATCCTGCCGCGGGAATTCATGGTTTCGAAGCCTTGACCGAGTAGCCGCTGCTCAATGCATTCCAATCGGGCCAGACGAAACTGCCGAGCCAGGCCATCAGATTGATGCTCAGCACGGCGATGGCGGTCAGCGGCAACAATAACGGCCATTGCCAACGCGGCGCTTGGTAGGCCGCTCCGGAGATAGCCAGGCAGCCGAGCAGCCCAACGCTTCGCAGAGCGTGCTGTGCGCGCTCGACCGATTGCAGATCAAGACCCGCCGCTTCCACACCTCGGCGCAGTCCGTACTCGGTAAATCGTTGGTAGTCGTGAGGCGCATCATGGATCGGGTAAAGGAAGGGCATCGACAGCCAAGCGACACCGCCGGGACGCAGCACCCGGCCGAGTTCGGCCAACACGCCCTGGGGATCGCGGGCGTGTTCGAGCACTTCCAGGCAGACCACCGCGTCGAAGCTCCCGTCTGCGAACGGCAAGCGTGCGCCATCTGCGAACACATCCGGCCGAGCGCCATACAGCGATCGCCCCGTCCCGGGATGATCCACCGCGACATAGTGCGCCTGCTCGGCCAGATGCTCTTGGATCCAGCGGTCGCCGGCTCCGATATCCAGCACTCTCCCTCGCACCGTCCCAAGTCCGGCCGGCGCCTTGCGCCCCCCGAGCAGCCATTGCGGATGCAAGGGCGTGCGCGCGAGCGGAGCCAGCAGTCCGCGCAGACCGGTCATGATCCGTCGGCGCGGGTATAGGTCAGCGAAGTGATCTGTTCGGATACCAGGCCGATCAGAAAAACGATGACCGCCGCGCTCAAAAGCAGGACGCTCATATTGGTGAAGCGCCCTTGGGTTACGTAGGTCCAGGAATAGTGCCCCAGGCCCAGTGCCGCGAATCCGAGCGACGCCGGCGCGAACAGCTTGAGCGGCGAGTACAAGGTCGCGATCTTGAAGATGATCAACAAGAAACGAATGCCGTCGCGCAATGGCCGGATATGACTTTGCGTACCGACCCGGCGCGCGACCTCCACCGGTACATAGGTCACCGGATAGGCGCTGCGGAAGAACGCCATCGTGCTCGTGGTCGGATAGCTGAAACCGTTCGGCAGCAGATGCAGGAACTCGCGGAACTTGGCCGCGCGCACGGCCCGGAACCCCGAAGTCAGATCCTGAATCTTATGCCCGGTCATCCAACTGGCCAGGCGGTTGTACAAGGCATTGGCGGCCCCGCGACCGACGCTGGCCTGCCCCGCAGAGCTGCGAGCGCCGACGACCATGTCGTAGCCGGCCTCGAGTCGCTCCAGCAACAGCCGGATATGGGCCGGGTCGTGCTGGCCGTCGGCGTCCATGAACACGATGATCTCGCCGCTGGCTGCTCTGGCGCCCCGCTTGATCGCGGCCCCGTTACCCATCGAATAGGGCGAGGACAGTACTTTGGCGCCCAAACCCGTGGCGACCGCGGCGGTGTCGTCGGTCGAACCGTCGTCCACCACGATGATCTCGGCTCCGGGCAGGGCCTGGCGTAGAGCCGGCAGGGTGCCGCGAAGCCCTTCCGCCTCGTTCTTGGCGGGTATAACTACAGATACGTGCATGCCACCTCCCCAAGGGTGCAGGATAGCCTCTCCGCACCGGGGCCAGAACCGTCCGACTCCAGAAAAGCGACAGCGGTCAGCTCGCCACGGTCTGAGATTGAGGTAAAGTCAGGGTGGGGAAAACTGAGGGCTGAAATGTCCAGCGTCGCGACCGCCAACTTGGTGGGTATCACCGGCATTGCCCGGCGTTTGGTTTTGGATGGAGCCTTGGACGAGGTCAAGGCACGCGAAGCCATGGCCGCGGCCACCGCCGAGCGCAAGCCACTGGCTACCTACCTGGCCGAACACCGTCTAGCCACCTCCGCTCAATTGGCTGCCGCCAACTCGATCGAGTTCGGCGTGCCGTTGTTCGACCCTAGCTCGCTGGACCCCAGCCAGTCCGCGGTCCGGGCGATCAGCGAAGAGCTGATCCGCAAACACAGCGCGCTGCCGTTGTTCAAACGCGGCAACAAACTCTTCATCGGCTTGGCCGATCCGACCAATACCGCCGCCCTCGACGAGATCAAGTTCCAGACCAATGCCGCGGTCGAGGCCATCCTGGTCGATGAGGAACTGATCCGACGCACCCTGGACCGGTGGCTGGAGAATTCCGACGCCCTCGCCAACGCAGTCGGCGACAGCGACGGCCTGGACACCCTGGAGATCGGCAAAGACGACGACCTCAGCACCACCAGCGACAGCGGCATCGACGCCAAGGGCGACGACACCCCGGTCGTCAAGTTCATCAACAAGGTCCTGGTCGATGCGATCCGCCGCGGCGCTTCGGACATCCACTTCGAGCCCTACGAGACCGACTATCGGGTGCGCCTGCGCATCGATGGCCTGCTCAAGCAGGTCGCCAAGGTCCCGAACAAGCTGCACTCGCGCATCGCCGCGCGCCTGAAGGTCATGGCGCAGCTCGACATCGCCGAGAAGCGCGTGCCGCAGGACGGTCGCATCAAGCTCAATCTGTCCAAGACCAAGCAGATCGACTTCCGCATGAGCACCCTGCCGACCCTGTTCGGCGAGAAGATCGTGTTGCGTATCCTCGACGGCAGTGCCGCCAAGCTGGGCATCGAGAAGCTCGGCTACGAGGATTACCAGAAAGAACTCTTCATCAATGCCGTGGCCAAGCCCTACGGCATGGTGCTCGTGACCGGCCCGACCGGCTCGGGCAAGACAGTCTCGTTGTACACGGCGTTGAACATCCTCAACGACGAACAGCGCAACATCTCCACGGTCGAAGACCCGGTCGAAATCCGCGTGCCCGGCATCAACCAGGTGCAGATGAACGTCAAGCGCGGCATGACTTTCGCCGCCGCGCTGCGCAGCTTCCTGCGCCAGGATCCGGACGTGATCATGGTCGGCGAAATCCGCGACCTGGAGACCGCCGAGATCGCGATCAAGGCCGCCCAGACCGGCCACATGGTGCTGTCGACCCTGCACACCAACGACGCACCGCAGACCATCGCCCGCCTCATGAACATGGGCGTCGCGCCTTACAACATCACCTCGTCGGTGACCCTGGTCATCGCCCAGCGCCTCGCCCGCCGTCTGCACGACTGCAAGCGCGAGGTGCATCTGCCCGAACACGCCCTGCTCGCCGAAGGCTTCAGCGCGGAAGAGATCGCGTCCGGATTCAAGCTGTACGAGCCGGCGGGATGCCCGGACTGCACCGAAGGCTACAAGGGACGTACCGGCATCTACCAGGTCATGCCCATGACCGACGAAATCCAAGCCATCGTGCTGGAGGGCGGCAACGCGATGCAGATCGCGGCCGCCGCCATCAAGTCCGGCGTGAACGACTTGCGCCGCTCCGCACTGATCAAGGTGATGAACGGCGTCACCGGCCTGGCCGAAATCAACCGCGTAACCAAGGACTAAATCATGTCCGCGACCCGATCCGCCACCCGCACCGCTACCAAACAAGCCCCCGTGGTTCGCCGCGCCAACCCGCTGGAAATGTTCGTCTGGCAAGGCACCGATAAACGCGGCATCACCATGAAGGGCGAGCAGCAGGCGAAGAACGCCAACATGTTGCGCGCCGAGCTGCGCCGCCAGGGCATCACCCCGACCGTGGTCAAGCCGAAGGGCAAGCCCTTGTTCGGCGCCGCCGGCAAGCGCATCACCCCGGGCGAGATCGCGATCTTCAGCCGCCAGATCGCCACCATGATGAAATCGGGCGTGCCGATCGTGACCTCGCTGGAGATCATCGGCGAAGGGCACAAGAACCCGCGCATGAAGAAGCTGCTCAATACCGTACGCGCGGATATCGAGAGCGGCTCGTCGCTGCACGAGTCGCTGTCCAAGCATCCGGTCCAGTTCGACGAGCTGTACCGCAACCTGGTCAAGGCCGGCGAATCGGCCGGCGTGCTCGAGACCGTGCTCGACACGATCGCGAGCTACAAGGAAAACATCGAGACCCTCAAGGGCAAGATCAAGAAGGCCCTGTTCTACCCCGCGACCGTCGTCGCCGTCGCGATCCTGGTCAGCGCGATCCTGCTGATCTTCGTGGTGCCGCAGTTCCAGGCCACCTTCAAGAGCTTCGGCGCCGACCTGCCGGCGTTCACCTTGATGGTCATCGGCGCCAGCGATTTCATGATCAAGTGGTGGTGGGCGATCCTGCTGCTCACGATCGGCGCCGTCGTCGCCTTCATCATGGCCAAGAACCGCTCGCCGGCGTTCGCCCACTTCCTCGACCGGGCCATGCTCAAGATCCCGGTGGTCGGGCAGATCCTGCACAACGCCGCGATCGCCCGCTTCGCCCGCACCCTCGCCGTCACCTTCCGCGCCGGCGTGCCGCTGGTCGAAGCCCTCGACACGGTCGCGGGCGCGACCGGCAACGTGGTCTACGAAAAAGCCGTGTACCGGATCCGCGACGACGTCTCGGTCGGCTACCAGGTCAACATGGCGATGAAGCAGGTCAACCTGTTCCCGCACATGGTGGTGCAGATGACCGCCATCGGCGAAGAGGCCGGCGCCCTCGACACCATGTTGGTCAAGGTCGCCGAGTTCTACGAGCAGGAGGTCAACAACGCCGTCGATGCGCTGTCGAGCCTGCTGGAACCGCTGATCATGATCATCCTGGGCGTCATCGTCGGCGGCATGGTGGTCGCGATGTACCTGCCGATCTTCAAACTTGCTGCGACGATCTGATCGGGGAAGTATCCTTTCCGCATGGCATTCCTAGATCAGAACCCCGGCCTCGGGTATCCCCTCGCGGCCGGTTTCGGGCTGCTGCTCGGCAGCTTCCTCAACGTCGTCATCCTGCGCCTGCCCAAGCGGCTGATGTGGCAGTGGAAGAAGGACGCGCGCGAAATCCTGGAGCTGCCGGAGGTCTACGACCCGCCGCCGCCCGGGATCGTGGTCGAGCGCTCGCACTGCCCGCACTGCAAGCATCAGCTGTCCTGGTACGAGAACATCCCGGTGTTCAGCTACCTGGTCCTGCGCGGGCGCTGCCGCAGCTGCAAAACCCCGATCTCGATCCAGTACCCGGCGGTCGAGCTGCTGACCATGCTGCTGATGGTGGCCTGTGTGTGGCGCTTCGGCTTCGGCTGGCAGGGCTTTGGCGCGATGGTCTTCACCGGCTTTCTGATCGCGATGTCGGGCATCGACTTCAAGACCCAACTGCTGCCCGACCAATTGACCCTGCCGCTGATGTGGCTGGGCATCGTCGCCAGCAGCGACAACCTGTATTTCCAGACCAAGCCAGCGGTGCTCGGCGCGATTGCCGGCTATATGAGCCTGTGGCTGGTCAATTGGGTCTACAAGCAGTATCAGGTCGTGGTCAAACGGGTCAAAGACCCGCGCGAAGGCATGGGCTATGGCGACTTCAAGCTGCTCGCCGCGATCGGCGCCTGGGTCGGCCTCAAGGGCGTCTTGCCGACGATCCTGTTGTCGTCCTTCGTCGGCGCCGTGATCGGTTCGATCTGGCTGGCGGTCAAGGGCCGCGACATGGGCATTCCGATCCCGTTCGGCCCGTACCTGGCCATCGCCGGCTGGCTCACCTTCTTCTGGGGCGATTCCCTGCTCCAGGCCTATCTGCAGTTCTCCGGCCTCGCCTGAGCCATGGCGGCGTTCTGCGTCGGCGTCACCGGCGGCGTGGCTTCGGGGAAAAGCGAAGTCACCCGGCATTTCGAAGCACTGGGCATCGTCGTGGCCGATGCGGATCTGGCCGCGCGCGCGGCGGTCGCAAGCGGCAGCGCCGGGCTGGCTGAAGTGGTTGCCGAGTTCGGCGCGGCCGTCCTGGATGCTCAAGGCGCGCTCGACCGCGCCGCCATGCGCAAACTCGTATTCGGCGACGACGGCGCACGGCGCCGGCTCGAAGCCATCGTCCACCCGCGCGTGCGCTCGATGCTGCGCGACCAGTGTGCGGACGCGCCCGGCGCCTACGCCATCGCGGCGATTCCCCTGCTGGCCGAAGGCGGCGGACGCGACGCCTACCCGTGGTTGGACCGCGTGCTGGTGGTCGACGTGCCGGTCGATATCCAGCAAGCGCGGGTGATGCAGCGCGACCGTATCGACGGCGAACTCGCCGCGCGCATGATCGCGGCGCAGGCCAGCCGCGGCGAGCGGCTCGCGATCGCCGACGACGTCATCGTCAACGATGGCCCCATCGAGGCCTTGCCGGCCCAGGTCGCGGCCCTGGACCGGCGTTATCGCGCCTTGGCTTCGAGCCGCGCGGCCGGTTGAACCCGCTGCGGTGCGGACGATCCGGATCGATCCGGACCGGCGGCCGGGAACTAACTCGCGACCCAAAGGCCCCGAATGGCGGCGATGCCCTGCGCGCCGTAGCGACGCGCTTCGGCCACTTCGTCCGGGACCAGGCCGCCGATCGCATAGATCGGCAGCGAAACCGACTCGCGCAAGACCGAGAACGCCTCCCAGCCGATGCCCAGCACGCCGGGGTGGCTCGGCGTCGGCTTGATCGAGCCGACCACGGCGAAGTCGCAGCCCAAGGCCTGGGCCGCCCTCAGCTCGTCGGCATCGTGGCAGGAGGCCCCCAGGGGCATCCGGGCCGGGACCGGCCGTTCGGCCAGCTCACGCAGTTGCACGGCACGCAGATGCAGGCCGACGCCCAATGCGTTCGCCAGGGCGACGTCGCCGTTGATCAGCACTTCGGCCTGCACGGCCCGGCAGCGCGCCACGGCGGCCGCAGCCAGCCGTTGGCTGCGTTCGGCCGCGACGGTGCGCAGGCGCAGCTGCACGCGGCGCACTCCGGCCTGCAGCGAGCGCGACAGCGTATCGAGCCAGGCTTCGTCGCTCTCGCCCGGTTCGGGCGTGACCAGATAGTGTTCGGATTGCTGCAATGCGGCGACCACCGGGCGATCCGCCGGCGGCATCGCATAGCTGGCCAGTTTATGCGGCGGCACCCAGACCAGGGCCTGGCCTTCGCGGCCGCGCGCGCTGCCGCGCCATTGGCGGATCTCGCGCACGTCCAGGACCAGGCGCTTGTCCGGGTAGGCCTGCGGCACGCGGATCACCGCTGCGCCGACTTCGGCCTCGATGCCCAGCTCTTCGTGCAGCTCGCGTGCGAGCGCCGCCTCGGGCGTCTCGCCGGGCTCGCGCTTGCCGCCCGGGAATTCCCACAGGCCGGCCAGATCCCGGCCTTCGGTCCGGCGCGCGAGCAGGACTCGCCCGCGCGCGTCGCGGATCACCCCGGCGACGACTTCTACCAGCCGGGAGCGGGGATTCGGGATTCGGGATTCGGAAGCGGCCAGCGCTGCTGCAGCGGCCGCGTCGCCGGGAACGGGTTCGGATTCTGCCTTGCGATTCCCGATTCCCGATTCCCGATTCCCGCCGCCCTCAGCCCAACTGCCCATGGCAGTGCTTGAACTTCTTGCCGCTGCCGCAGGGGCAAGGATCGTTGCGGCCGGCGTTGGCGAAGGCTTCCTCGGACACCTGCGCGGCTTCCTCGTCGGCGCCGAAGCCGCCGGCGGAAGCGTGCTGGAACTGCATCTGCCGCGCCTGCGCTTCGGCCTGGGCGCGTTCGAGCGCTTCCATCTCGGCGACTTCCTGCTCGCTCTGGATGCGCACGCGGGCCAGGATCGTCACCACCTCGCGCTTGACCTTGTCGAGCATCTCCGAGAACAGCTCGAAGGCTTCCTTCTTGTATTCCTGCTTGGGCTGCTTCTGCGCGTAACCGCGCAGATGGATGCCCTGGCGCAGATAGTCCATGCGCGCCAGATGCTCCTTCCAGTTCTGGTCGAGCACGTTGAGCATGATGTGCTTCTCGAGCATGCGCATGGTCTCGGCGCCGACCTGGCTCTCGCGGGTCGCGAAATGCGCCTCGACTGCGTCCTGCACGTTCTGGGCGACCGTCTCGGCATCGAGCTCCTCGGCCGTGCGCGCGGTCTCGACCAGCGGCACCTGCACATTGAACTCCTGCGCGATCGTCGCTTCCAGGCCCGGCAGGTCCCATTGCTCGTCGACCGAATTGGCCGGCACGTAGCGCTGGACCATGTCGGCGACCACGTCGCCGCGGATGCCCACCACGTTGTCCTGCACGCTCTCGGCTTCCAGCAACTCGTCGCGCTGGCCGTAGATGACCTTGCGCTGGTCGTTGTTGACGTCGTCGAAGTCGAGCAGGTTCTTGCGGATGTCGAAGTTGTGGGCCTCGACCTTGCGCTGCGCGTTGGCGATCTGCTTGGTCACCAGCGGGCTTTCGATGATGTCGTCTTCCTTCAGGCCCATGCGCGCCATCACGCGCTGAACCCAGTCGGCGGCGAAGATGCGCATCAGGTTGTCTTCGAGCGACAGGTAGAAGCGCGAGGAGCCCGGGTCGCCCTGGCGACCGGCGCGGCCGCGCAGCTGATTGTCGATACGGCGCGATTCGTGGCGTTCGGTGCCGACGATGTGCAGGCCGCCGGAGGCCTTGACCTGGTCGTGGCGCTCCTGCCAAGCCGCCTTGAGGCGCTGGTGGGTGACTTCGTCGACCGGCTCGCCGCCGTTTTGCGCGGCCAGGTCGGCCAACTCGGCCTCCAGCGAACCGCCGAGCACGATGTCGGTACCGCGGCCGGCCATGTTGGTGGCGATGGTGATCGCGCCCGGACGGCCGGCCTGGGCGATGATGTTCGCTTCGCGTTCGTGCTGCTTGGCGTTGAGCACTTCGTGCGCCACGCCGGCCTCGGTGAGCTGTTGGCTCAGCATCTCGGAGACTTCGATCGAGGTCGTACCGACCAGGACCGGCTGGCCGCGCTCGTGCGCCGCCTTGATCTCGCCGAGCACCGCACGGTACTTGCCGGCGCGATTGAGGAAGACCTGGTCGGAGTGATCCTTGCGCTGCATCGGCCGGTTGGTCGGGATCACGATCACTTCCAGGCCGTAGATGCTCTGGAATTCGTAGGCCTCGGTGTCCGCCGTACCGGTCATGCCGGCCAGCTTCTTGTACATGCGGAACAGGTTCTGGAAGGTGATCGAGGCCAGCGTCTGGTTCTCGCGCTGGACCGGCACGCCTTCCTTCGCCTCGACCGCCTGGTGCAGGCCGTCCGACCAGCGTCGGCCCTGCAAGGTACGGCCGGTGAACTCGTCGACGATCACCACCTCGCCGTCGCGGACGATGTAGTCCACGTCGCGCTGGTAGATGGCATGCGCGCGCAGCGCGGCATTGAGGTGATGGACCACGCTGATGTTGTGGCCGGCGTACAGCGAGTCCTCGTCTTCCTGCAGGATGCCGGCCTTGCGCAGCAGGTCTTCGGCGTGTTCCTGGCCGGCTTCGGACAGGTGCACCTGCTTGCCCTTCTCGTCGACCCAGTAATCGCCCTCGCCGTCTTCCTTCTCCTGGCGGATCAGCGACGGCACGATGCGGTTGACCTTGATGTACAGCTCCGGCGATTCGTCGGCCGGGCCGGAGATGATCAGCGGCGTGCGCGCCTCGTCGATCAGGATCGAGTCGACTTCGTCGACGATCGCGTAATGCAGGCCGCGCTGATAACGGTCTTCCTTCGACAGCGCCATGTTGTCGCGCAGGTAGTCGAAGCCGAATTCGTTGTTGGTGCCGTAGGTGATGTCGCTGGCGTAGGCGGCATGCTTGTCGCTGTGCTGCATGCCCGGATAGACCACGCCGACGCTCAGGCCGAGCCAGTTGTAGAGCTTGCCCATCCACGCCGAGTCGCGGCGTGCGAGGTAGTCGTTGACCGTGACCACGTGCACGCCCTGGCCTTCGAGCGCGTTGAGGTAGACCGGCAGCGTGCCGACCAGGGTCTTGCCTTCGCCGGTGCGCATCTCGGCGATCTTGCCCAGGTGCAGGACCATGCCGCCGATCAGCTGGACGTCGTAGTGACGCATGCCGAGCACGCGCCTGGACGCCTCGCGGCAGACCGCGAACGCCTCCGGCAGCAGCTTGTCGAGCGACTCGCCGTCGGCGATGCGCTTCTGGAACTCCGGCGTCTTGGCCTGCAGCTGTGCGTCGGAGAGCTTCTGCATCTCCGGCTCGAGCGCATTGATCCTGACGACGGATCGTTGCAGTTGACGCAGCAGACGATCGTTGCGGCTGCCGAAAACGCGGGTAAGCAAGCTGTTGAGCATGAACGGGTCCGTGTAAAGCGAACGGGGTGGCACAGGCGGGCCGGTTTAAGAGCGCGCCGCCGCCGGCAAGTTCCCCAGGAATCCAGACGACCAGCCTGTTCTTGCATTTCGGCATCCCGAAAACGCAATCGGAGGCGCCGTGCGCCCCCGATCGAATCGAGCCTGGTCTTTGGCCACACGCATTCTAGCGTGGGGGGCGACCTGAACGGTATCAAGGGGGATGTGCGCCGATCGAATGTGGGACTTTGCTCGATTCCACAGTTTGGCGGGATTCCCGGGCTCGGGTAAGTCCGGTGCTCGGCGGCTTTGGACGAACTAGGCAGCCTGGCTATTGACCGCTCGGCGCGGGAAGCCCTTCGACTTGGATGGCTGTAGAGCCCAATCAGGTCGGTATGCGAGCCGGCGGAGATCGACCAGGACCGAGGCCTCACCCGCTCGGTTGGCCCGCCGCAGCGCGGCGGGCGTTCACCAAGCCCGCGAGCCAGTGGCTCGCGAGCGGGCTTGGTTCACCCCCTCAGCGGGGATTGCTGGTTGAGGAACTTGAGCGGGTTCACCACCCGGCCGCCTTCCCAGACTTCGAAATGCACGTGCGCGCCGGTGGAACGGCCGCTGGAGCCGGCCTTGGCGATCTCCTGGCCGGCGCGGACGAGTTCGCCGACCTTGAGCAACAAGCTGGAGTTGTGCGCATAACGCGTCACGTAGCCGTTGCCGTGGTCGATCTCGATCACGTTGCCGTAGCCCGAACGCACGCCGGAGTAGCTGACCACGCCATCGGCCACGGCCAGCACCGGGTCGCCGACGTCGGCCTCGAAATCGATGCCCTTGTGGAACGCGGCGCCGCCGTTGAACGGGTCGGCACGGCCGCCGAAGCCGGAGGTGATATAGCTGTTGGCGATCGGCGCACGCGAGGGCACCGCATTCATGTCGACCTGGCGGTTGAACAGCAGCGACTCGAGCACCGAGAGCTGTTCGCCGGAGGCCTTGAACTGGCGATCGAGCAGGTCCATGCCGGCATCGAGCTCGGGCTTGGCCATGTCGCGCACCGGACCGGCGCCACCGACGCCGACCGGCTTTTCGAAATCGAACTCGCCGTCCTGCAACTGGCCGATCCGGGTCAGGCGCTCGCCGAGCGCGTTGAGACGGTTGGCTTCGGCCTGCAATTCGCCCATGCGTGCGGCGAGGGCGTTGATCTCGCGCTGCGCGTCGCGGCGCGTCGCGGTGATCTGGGCCTGCTGCTGGGTCAACTGCGCGCGTAGCATGCGGTTGTCGGCGATGCCCGCACCGGCACCGATGCTGACGCCGGTGCCGAGCAGCAATGCGATGGCGAGCGCCGGACGGCGGGAGCCGATCCGTCCGGCCTGCTGGAAGAACTCGCCCAGCCTGGCTCGTGTGTTGTCTACGATGGTTTTATAGGTCATGTGTCCGATGTCTTATTCCAAGCCCAAGCCGCCGTCGCGCGGCCCCTCTAAGCCGCGCATCGCCTTGGATGCACTGCTCGAAGACCCCGCTGGCAACCCGATCCGCCGAGCCCTGTGGCTCGACGAACTGGACCGTCGGTTACGCCCCTACCTGCCGCCTTCGCTCGCCGCGCACGCGCGGTTGGCCAATTTCGAACGCGGCAGGCTCGTGTATGTCGTCGATGCTCCGGTGTGGCGCGCCAAATTGAGGCTCGCAGCTCCGGAACTGCTCGACGCAGCCCGATCCGTCGGGCTGGAAGCGGCCGAATTCGTCGTCAAGACGACGATTCCCATGCCGGCGGCAGCGCCGGTGAGGAAGGCCAAACCCATGTCGGCTGCGACGCAAGAAGCGCTGCAAGCCGCGCTGGCATCGCTGAAGAAACCTGATCCGTCAGGGCCCAGCGACGCCGGCTGACACTCGGGGCGGTCCGCGTCGTCGACGCAAACCGGCGGGGGTCCGAGAGCCGGGGTCGGAGAATCCTACTGGCCCTACCCCTCGGCTTTGTTAAAGAGCCGGAAGCATTTCAGAAAGGTTTCGTTAGAAATTAGTTAAGGCGTCACGCGCCGTTCACGAGTGTGACCGCGTTAACGTTCTTGATTTTCCGGGCCGGGCGTCGGTCGCGCATTCAGTTTCGGGCGCCGTTTACCGGCCTCCGCACTCGGTCCGAACAGGCCGGATCGAGGTTCCCAATCAGGCAGAATCAAGCCGGAATAGGCTCGCCGTAGGCCACCGGAGTCGGCTCCGAGCCGGTGTAGGTCACTTGCTCCCAGGCCGAACGTTCGGCCAGCAGGGCGCGCACGAGCTTGTTGTTGAGCGCGTGGCCGGACTTGTAGCCCTCGTAGGCGCCGATGATGGCGTGGCCGGCGAGGTAGAGATCGCCGACGGCGTCGAGGATCTTGTGGCGGACGAATTCGTCGGCGTATCGCAGGCCGTCGTCGTTGAGCACGCGGAATTCGTCCAGCACGATCGCGTTGTCCATCGAGCCGCCGAGGCCGAGGTTGCGCTCGCGCATGTATTCCAGGTCGCGCATGAAGCCGAAGGTGCGGGCGCGGCTGACTTCGCGGATGTAGTTCTCGGTCGAGAACTCGACCTGCGCGCGCGATTGCGCCGCCGGAATCGCCGGATGGTCGAAGACCACGGTGAAACCCAGGCGGAAACCGTCGAAGGGCTCGAAACGGGCGACCTTGTCGCCGTCGCGCACCTCGACCGGATGTTTGATGCGGATGAAGCGCTTGGGCGCGTCCTGCTCGGCGATGCCCGCCGACTGCAGCAGGAACACGAACGGACCGGCCGAGCCGTCCATGATCGGCACTTCCGGTGCCGACAGTTCGACATAGCAATTGTCGATGCCGAGCCCGGCCATCGCCGACAGCAAGTGTTCGACCGTCATGACCTTGCCGGCGCCGTAGGTCAGGCCCGTGCACAGGGTGGTCTCGGTGACCAGGTCGGCACGCGCAGGCAGTTCCACCACCGGGTCGAGATCGACGCGGCGGAACACGATGCCGGTATCGGTCGGCGCCGGGCGCAGGGTGAGAAAAACCTTCTCGCCGCTGTGCAGGCCCACGCCGGTGGCGCGGATCACATTCTTGAGGGTGCGCTGACGCAGCATGGTCGTAGGGGGACTTTCCGCGGACATGGAGTGTTGGTGTCGGCATCGGTCCGCAAAGCCTGCGGACGCGAAGGGGACCGACCACTGGATGGGGGTGAAACGAAGCCGCGCAAGATTAGCACGCGCAACCCTGAACCTGAACGGAAAGGACACACTGTCCCGCCGTTGTCAACAGCGTTCGTCAAACTGACCGGTCGACCGCCCCGAGGGGGAGGGCCGACCGGCCCAAAAGCCCCCTGCGCCGGGGCGCGGGGGCAAGATGCCTGAGGCCGGGGACGAGTCCGGCCCGAGGGTGTTCCTTACCGCGATGTCGCTACTGCGGTGTGTCCCGCCACGGCGTCCCTACCCTGGCGGGCTATCGCACTCAGTCGGCCTGGCGGCGCAGGAACGCCGGGATGTCCAGGTAGCTGTTGTCGCTGCCGAAGTCCGCCACGGCCGGGCCGGTCGGTTCCTGGCGCGAGCTGCCGCGCAGGCTGCCGCCGAAGCTCGGCATCGGCGCATGGCCGACGTCGTCCATCGCCGAGAACTCCGGCTGGCCGGTGGTCGCATTGCGCACCAGTTGGATCGGCGCGCGCTGCGATTCGCGGTCGTGGCCGTGACCGCGCACCGACTGCTTGGCGGCGACGCGGTTGAGGCCGGTGGCGACCACGGTGACCTTGACCTCGTCCTGCATGTCCGGGTCGAGCACGGTGCCGATGACCACGGTCGCGTCTTCGGAAGCGAAGTTCTCGATGGTGCGGCCGACCTCATCGAACTCGGCCATGGTGAAGTCCGGACCGGCGGTGATGTTGACCAGGATGCCGTTGGCGCCGGCCAGGTTGACGTCGTCGAGCAGCGGGTTCTGGATCGCCGATTCGGCCGCGGCCTGGGCGCGGTCGTCGCCGCGTGCGGCGCCGGTGCCCATCATCGCCAGACCCATCTCGCTCATGACCGTGCGCACGTCGGCGAAGTCGACGTTGATCAGGCCCGGACGCACGATCAGGTCGGCGATGCCCTGCACGGCGCCGAGCAGCACGTCGTTGGCGGCACGGAAGGCCTGGATCATGGTCGCGTTGCGGCCGAGCACGGTGATCAGCTTCTCGTTCGGGATGGTGATCAGCGAATCGCAGTGGTGCGACAGCTCTTCGATGCCCTTCAGCGCGACCTGCATGCGGCGGCGGCCTTCGAACGGGAACGGCTTGGTGACGACCGCGACGGTCAGGATGCCCATCTCCTTGGCGAGCTGGGCCACGACCGGCGCCGCGCCGGTGCCGGTGCCGCCGCCCATGCCGGCGGTGATGAAGACCATGTCGGCGCCGGTCAGCGCGTCCATGATGCGTTCGCGATCTTCCAGCGCGGCTTGACGGCCGACTTCCGGATTCGCGCCTGCGCCCAGGCCCTTGGTGACATTACTGCCGAGCTGCAGCTGCAGCTTGGCGCCGCAGTTCTTGATCGCCTGCGCGTCGGTGTTGGCGGTGATGAACTCCACGCCGTCGACGTTGCCGCTGACCATGTGCGCCACGGCGTTACCGCCGCCGCCGCCCACGCCAACGACCTTGATGACCGCGTTCGGGGCCATTTTTTCAACCAGTTCGAAATGTGCCATGTCCTCGTCCTCTTATTAGTGCCGGGATTCGGGAATCTGGATTCGGGATTCGTAAAAGCGAAGCCCTGGTCTCGATGCCGTCCTCTCCGACGTTTTTGGTTTTTTTCTGCCGGGAATTGGGATTCGGGAATCGGGATTCGCAAAAAGCGAAGCCTTGGTCTCGATGCCGTCCTCTCCGACGTTTCGCTACTCGTTTACCGCTACTGCCGTTGCCACAACCTGCCAGTGCTGTTGCTCGTGCTTGTGCTGTTGCTGTTGCTGTTGCTCTTACGATTCCCGAATCCCAATTCCCGACTCTCGAATCGCCGCCTTCAGAACTCTCCGCGATACCAGTTCTTGATCTTGTTGAAGAAGCTGCCGGCGCGACCGGTGGAGATCACCGGACGGCGCGGGTTCTCGATCTGGCTGCCCATCAGCAGCAGACCGACGCCGGTCGCGTGGACCGGGTTGCCGACCACTTCGCCCAGGCCGGTGACGTGCTGCGGAATGCCCACGCGCACCGGCATCTGCAGCATTTCCTCGGCCAGCTCGACCACGCCTTCCATCTTCGAGGCGCCGCCGGTCAGGACCATGCCGGCGCGCACGTGGTGCTCGAACCCCGAGCGGCGCAGTTCGGCCTGGATCATTTCGAAGATTTCCTCGTAGCGCGCCTGCACCGCCTGCGCCAGCGAGTGACGCGGCATGCGCCGCGGCGGACGGTCGCCGACGCTCGGCACCTGGATCGATTCCTCGGCCGTCGCCATCTGCGCCAACGCGCAGGCGTAGCGGACCTTGATCTGCTCGGCTTCCGGGGTCGGCGTGCGCAGCATATGGGCGATGTCTTCGGTGACCTTGTCGCCGGCGATCGGCAGGCTCGCGCTGTGGGCGATCGCGCCCTGCACGAACACCGCGATGTCGGTGGTGCCGGCGCCGATGTCGACCAGGACCACGCCGAGCTCGCGCTCGTCGCTGGTCAGCACGGCGTTGCTCGAGGCGAGCACGCCGAGGATCAGGTCGTCGACCTGCAGGCCGCAGCGCTGCACGCACTTGCTGATGTTGGCCGCGGCCGACTGCGCGCACACGACCAGGTGCGCGTGCACCTCCAGGCGCACGCCGGTCATGCCGACCGGGTTGCGGATGCCTTCCTGCGAATCGTCGAGCACGTAGTCGCGCGGGATCGCATGCAGGATCTTCTGGTCGGCCGGGATCGCCACCGCCTTGGCCGCTTCCAGCACGCGGTCGAGATCGCCGTAAGTGACCTCGCCGTCACGGATCGGCGCGATGCCCTGCGAGTTGCGGCACTGGATGTGGTTACCGGAGATCGAGGCGTAGACCGAGCGGATCTCGCAGCCGGCCATCAGCTCGGCTTCCTCGATCGCGCGCTGGATCGATTGCACCGTCGATTCGATGTCGACCACGACGCCGCGCTTGAGACCGCGCGATTCGTGCGAGCCGATGCCGATGACTTCGATCGGAGTGCCCGGCCGGCCGTCGGAAGGCGTGTACTCGCCCACCAGCGCCACCACCTTGGAGGTGCCGATGTCGAGGCCTACGATCAGCGACTTGTCGCCTTTGCGGTTCATGACTGTCCTTGCTGCTGTTTCGGTGCCGCCTCGGGTGCCTGCACGGGCGCCCAGGACAGCGAAAAACCATTGGTGTAACGAAGATCGGCGCGCGCGAGCACTTGCACGCGCTGGGCCAACAACTGCGGCAACAACCTGACGAAGCGGCCCAGGCGGGCGCGCGCTTCGCTGCGCCCGACCACGATCTGCGCGCCGTTGCCCAGACCGAGCGTCCAACTGCCGCGCTGGTCCACCTCGACCTGCCTTACGTCCATGCCGACCGGGGCGAACAGCTCGCGCGATTCGTTGTAGAGCGCCACCACGTCGGCGACCCGCGCATCGGGCCCGCCGAACTGCGGCAGACCGTCCGGCACCTGGATGCCGTCGACCGGGAACAAGCGTCCCTGCTCCGACAGCAACTGGTCCTTGCCCCAGCGCGCGAACGGCTTGTGTTCGATCACGCTGACTTCCAGCACGTCGGGCCAGCGCTTGCGCACTTCGGCATGCTCGACCCACGGCAGCTTGGCCACCGAATCCTGCGCGGCCGCCAGATCCACCGCGAAGAAACCGCGCTGCGCATACGGCAACAAGGTCTTGCGCAACGACGCCGCATCCACCCGCTCGAACTCGCCGGTCACGCGCAGGCGCTTGAGCGGCCACTGGTTCGCGCCGACCCAGCCGTTGAGCACGGCTACGACCGGCAGCGCGACCAAGGCCAGCGCAAGTAACCAACCGACGAGGCGGAGCATGGCGTTCACGCCGCGTCACCTCCTACGGCGGGCGACGCGACCACGGTCGCCTCGAGCACGCGCCAGCACAGCTCGTCGTACTCGATGCCGACCTGGCGCGCGGCCTTCGGCACCAGCGAGTGGCTGGTCATGCCCGGCGCGGTGTTGACCTCGATCAGGTAAAGCTGGCCGCTGTTGCGGTCGCGCATCACGTCGACCCGGCCCCAGCCCTTGCAACCCGCGGCGACGAAGGCTTCCATGGCGAGCCGGCGGATCTCGGCTTCGTCGGCGCCGTCCAGGCCCGGGCACAGGTACTGAGTGTCGTCGGCGATGTACTTGGCGTGGTAGTCGTACCACTCGCCCTTGGGCACGATGCGGATCGACGGCAGCGCGGTATAGCCCTCGCCGTTGACCAGCACGGCCACGGTCAGCTCGTCGCCGATCACCATCTGCTCCATCAGCATCTCGCCCGGATAGCGCGCAGCCAAGGCCACCGCCTCGTCGATGTCGGCGTCCTTGAGCACGCGCGACACGCCGACACTGGAGCCTTCGCTGGAGGGCTTGATGATCACCGGCAGACCGATCTCGCGCGCCGCCGCGTGGACATCGTCGCCCTTGGCGATGCGCTTGTAGCGCGGCGTCGGCAGGCCGGTCGACATCCACACCTGCTTGGTGCGGATCTTGTCCATCGCCAGCGCCGAGCCGAGTACGTCCGAACCGGTGTACGGCACGCCGAGCGCTTCCAGCACTCCCTGCAGCACGCCGTCTTCGCCGCCGCCCTTGTTGCCGTGGAGGATGTTGAAGACGCGGTCGACGCCGCCGGCGCGGATGGTGTCCATCAACGCCGGGATGCCGTCGACCGCGAACGCGTCGACCCCGCGCGAACGCAGCGCTTCCAGCACGCCGCGCCCGGAATCCAGCGACACTTCGCGCTCGGCGCTGGTGCCGCCCATGAGCACGGCAACGCGGCCGAACACGGCCGGGTCGGTGACGCGCAGCGGCGCGAACTGCAGACTCACCACGCTCACTTCGATTCTCCCTGGAAACCATGGCTGGCGAGCTGCTGCGCGGCCGCGCCGATGTCGCCGGCGCCCATCAGCAACAACAGATCGCCGTCGTTGAGTACGTCGGGCAGCACGCCGGCGAGATCGCCGGCACCGCTGACCACGACCGGATCGATACGGCCGCGCGCGCGGATCGCGCGCGCCAGCGACTTGGCGTCGGCGCCGGCGATCGGCGCTTCGCCGGCCGGATAGACCTCGGTCAGCACCAGCGCATCCACCGAGGACAGCACCGCGGCGAAGTCGTCGAACAGGTCGCGGGTGCGGCTGTAACGGTGCGGCTGGAAGGCCACCACCAGGCGCTTGTCCGGCCAGCCGCCGCGCGCCGCGGCGAACACCGCTTCGAGCTCTTTCGGGTGATGGCCGTAGTCGTCGACCAATTGCACCACAGCGCCCTTGTCGGTGCGCAGTTCGGCGAGCAGGTTGAAGCGGCGGCCGATGCCTTCGAATTTCTCCAGCGCGCGCGCGATCGCGTCGGGCTGAACACCGAGCTGCCAGGCCACCGAAGCGGCGGCGAGCGAGTTGAGCACGTTGTGACGGCCCGGCAACGCCAGGGTCACCGCGGTGCGCGAGGCGTCCGGCAGGCACAGGGTGAAATACATCGCGCCGCCGCGTTGAGTGACGTCCTCGGCGCGCACGTCGGCGGTTTCGTCGAAACCGTAGGTCATCACGTGACGCGGCGTCTCGGCAGCGAGCCGGGCGACGTTGGCGTCGTCGATGCACAACACGGCCAGACCGTAGAACGGCAGGCGGTGCAGGAATTCCTCGAACGCGGCCTGGACCTTGGCGAAATCGCCGCCGTAGTTTTCCAGGTGGTCGGCATCGATGTTGGTGACGATGGCGATCTGCGGGTTCAGGCGCAGGAAACTGCCGTCGCTTTCGTCGGCTTCGGCGACCAGCCACTGTCCCCCGCCGAGCCCGGCGTTGGCGCCGGCGGCGAGCAGCTTGCCGCCGATCACGAAGGTCGGGTCGATCCCGCCTTCGGCCAGCACGCTGGCGGTCAGCGAGGTGGTGGTGGTCTTGCCGTGGGTACCGGCCACGGCGATGCCGCGGCGGAAGCGCATCAGCTCGGCCAGCATTTCTGCGCGCGGCACCACCGGAATGCGCTGGGCGCGCGCTTCCATCAGTTCTGGGTTGTCGCGCTTGATCGCGCTCGACACCACCACGCAATCGGTGCCCAGCACGTTGGCCGCGGCGTGGCCGCGATGGACGCTGACGCCCATCGCCTCGAGCCGGCGGGTCACCGCGTTGTCGGCCATGTCCGAGCCGGACACCTGATAGCCGAGCGTGCACATGACTTCCGCTATCCCGCTCATGCCGGTGCCGCCGATGCCGACGAAATGCACGCGCGGAAAGGCCTTGGCCAGATCGCCGGTGTGTTGCAGGCGGCGGCGAAGTGCGGTGCTCATGCGGTAACTCCGTGATTCGGGATTAGGGATTCGGGATTGGGATGGACGACAACCGGGCGATGCTTCGGCCCGCGGGTGCGAATCCCGAATCTCGAATCCCGAATCGCGGCGCGTAAGCGGCTCATCGCCCCACCCCCAGCACCGCATCGGCGACGCGTTCGGCGGCGTCGGGTTTGGCCAGGGCGCGCGCGGCGTTGGCCATCTGCAACAGCACGCCGCGCTCGGCCAGGATTTCGATGGTCGCCGACAAGCGTTCGGCGAGGTCGCCGGCCTGCGGCAGCAACTGCGCCGCGCCGCGATCGACCAGGAAACGCGCGTTTTTGGTCTGGTGGTCGTCGACCGCTTGCGGGAACGGCACCAGCACGCTGCCGACGCCGGCCGCGCACAGCTCGGCCAGGGTCAGCGCACCGGCGCGGCAGACCACCAGGTCGGCCCAGGCGTAAGCCGCGGCCATGTCGGCGATGAAAGGTTCGACCGATGCGACCACGCCGGCCGCGGCATAGGCGCGCTCGGCCTCCTCGCGCAGCTTCTCGCCGCACTGGTGCCGCACCTGGCACGGCACGCGACCGCGCAGGCCGGCGATCGCCGCCGGCACACCAGTATTGAGCGCGCGCGCACCCTGGCTGCCGCCGAGCACGAGCAGGCGCAACGGACCGCTGCGTTCGGCGAAACGTTGCGCCGGCACCTCGATGGCCGCGATCTCGGCGCGCACCGGGTTGCCGACCACTTCTTCGCGGCCGCCCGGGAAGGTATCCGGGAAGCCGGTCAGCACATGGCGCGCGAAACGCGACAGCACGCGATTGGTCATGCCCGGCGCGCGGTTCTGTTCGTGCACGATCAACGGCACGCCGGCCAGACGCGCGGCCAGGCCGCCGGGGCCGGCCGCGTAACCGCCGAAACTCACCACGGCGCGCGGCTGGCGCTGGCGCAGCACGCGCTGCGCCGCGCGCACCGAGGACAGCAGGCGGAACGGTGCGCGCAGCAATGTGGCCAGGCCCTTGCCGCGCACGGCGCTGATCGCGATGGTGTCGATAGCGACGTCGTGCTGCGGCACCAGGCGCGTTTCCATGCCGCCGTCGGCGCCGAGCCAGCACACCGGAACATTGCGGCCCCGCAAAGCCTTGGCCACCGCAAGCCCCGGGAAGATATGCCCGCCGGTGCCGCCGGCAAGAATCATCACCGGGCGTTCGCTCGTACGAAGCTCGCTCATGCGGACCTCCCGAGCGAAGGCTCGACGCGCTGGCGCAGGCGGCTGGTGCCGCGCGCGTTGTCGTTGCGCGTATTGGACGACGCTGCCGGGCCGGTATTCGACGCAGCCGCTGCCGGCGACGCCGCGCCCTGCCCTTGGCCGGCTTCGCCGCGCAGGCGCGCGACCTGGCGCTGGGCGCGGTCGAGTTCGTAGGACACGCGCAACAGCACACCCAGAGCGGCGCAGCTCATCAGCACGCTGGAGCCGCCGTAGGAAATCATCGGCAGGGTCAGGCCCTTGGTCGGCAGCAGCCCCAGGTTGACGCCGATCGAAACGAAGCTTTGCAGCCCCATCCACAGGGCGATGCCGAAGGCGACGTAGCCGGAGAAATGGCGGCGCATCTCGACGCACTTCAGGCCGATCCACAGCGCGCGCCCGGCCAGCAGCACGTACAGACCGACCACTGTGCAGACGCCGGCGAAACCGAATTCCTCGCCGATCACCGCCATGATGAAGTCGGTGTGCGCTTCGGGCAGGTAGGACAGCTTTTGCACCGACGCGCCGAGGCCGACCCCGGTCCACTCGCCGCGGCCGACCGCCATCAGGGCGTTGGTCAGCTGATAGCCGGTGCCGAACGGGTCGACCCAGGGGTTCAAGAACGAGGTCAGGCGGGTAACGCGGTAGGGCTCGGCGATGGCGATGATCGCCAGCACCGGCAGGCCGATCAGCACCGGCCCGAACATGCGCGGCATGTTGACGCCGCCGAGCACCAGCATGCCGGCGGTGATCGCCAGCAGCAGCGAGGACGAACCGAAGTCGGGCTGCATCAGCAACAGTGCGACCAGCACCACGGCCACGCCGATCGGCTTGAGCATCGCGCCCCAGGTCGCCGAGATGTCTTCGCTGAAACGCTTGAGATAGCTCGCCAGCCAGACGATGTAGAGCAGCTTGACCGCCTCGACTGCCTGGAAGCTGGCCGGGCCGAGGTTGATCCAGCGCTTGGCGCCGTTGACCTGCTTGCCGATCACCGGCACGAATACCAGCAACAGCAACACCACGCAGACCAGCAGCAGCCACTGGTTGTGCTGCTCGATGGTCTTGAGCTCGGTACGCATCAGCCAGAAGCCCAGACCCAGGCCGACCGACAGGAAGATCAGGTGGCGGGTCAGGAAGTAGAACGGATCGACGGCATGGGTCGCGGCGACGCCGAGCGACGCCGAGCCGACCATGATCACGCCCGCGCAGGCCAGCGCCGCGGACACGGCGAGCAACCACGGGTCGTAGCGCCCGTGGATGGCGTCGAGTCGCGTTGCCTGGCGTGCGGAGTTTTCCATCAACGGACCTTGAGCGTTGCCAGACCGACCAACACCAACACCACCGAGATGATCCAGAAGCGCACGATCACGCGCGGCTCGGGCCAGCCCTTGAGTTCGAAGTGGTGATGGATCGGCGCCATGCGGAACACGCGCTTGCCGGTGAGCTTGAACGAAGCGACCTGGATCATCACCGACAGGGTTTCGATGACGAACACGCCGCCCATGATCACCAGCACCAGTTCCTGACGGACGATCACGGCGATGGTGCCGAGCACCGCGCCGAGCGCGAGCGCGCCGATGTCGCCCATGAACACCATGGCCGGATAGGTGTTGAACCACAGGAAGCCGAGCCCGGCGCCGGCGATAGCCGCACAGATGATCACCAGCTCGCCGGCCCCGGGCACCTGCGGAATCTGCAGGTACTTGGAGAACTCGGCGTGGCCGGAGGCATAGGCGAACACGCCCAGCGCGCAGGCGACCAGCACGGTCGGCATGATCGCCAGGCCGTCGAGGCCGTCGGTCAGGTTGACCGCGTTGGAGAAACCGACGATCCAGAAATAGGCGACCACGATCAGGCCGGCACCGAGCGGAATCGCGATGGCCTTGATCAGCGGTACGTAGAAGGTCGTACTGGCAGCGGTGGCCGGATCGGCGGTGAAGTACAGGAACATGCCCGCGGCCAGGCCGAAGATCGATTGCAGCAGGTACTTCCAGCGCGACTTCAAACCGTTGGGGTCGCGGTGGACGATCTTGATCCAGTCGTCGTACCAGCCGATCGCGCCGAACGCCAGCATCACCGCCAGCACCAGCCAGACATAACGGTTGCGCAGGTCGCCCCACAGCAGCACCGAGGCCAGCACCGTGACCAGGATCAGCGCGCCGCCCATGGTCGGCGTACCGGCCTTGGAGAAATGCGTCTGCGGGCCGTCCTGGCGGATCGGCTGGCCGCCCTTGTACTGGGCGAGCTTGCGGATCACCGCCGGCCCCCACCACAACGACAGCGCCAGCGCGGTCAGCGCGCTGAGGATGCCGCGGAAGGTGAGATAACCGAACAAGCCGAACAGGCTCTGCAGTTGTTCGAGCCAGCGAGTCAATTCAAGCAACATGCGACGTCCCCTTCCCCTGTTCGGGCTTCTGCGCGGACAGCAACGCCGTCACGATCCGATCCATCGCACTGCTGTGCGAACCTTTGACCAACACCCGCACGCCGTCGCGCAAATCGGCGGCCAGCGTCTGCGCGAGCGCGGCGTGGCTCTCGTGCACGCTGCCGCCTTCGCCGAAAGCCTTCGCCGCTGCGCTGCTGAGCGCGCCGAGCGCGTACAGGCGGCGGATGCCGGAGGCCTTGGCGCGGCGGCCGATCTCGACATGCATCGCGATCTCGTCGTGGCCGATCTCGCGCATGTCGCCGAGCACCAGCCAGTTCTCGCCGCCGATCTCGGCCAGCGCGTCGATCGCCGCCGCGGTCGAGCCGGGGTTGGCGTTGTAGCTGTCGTCGATCAGCACCGCGCCGTTGTCGAGGCGATGGGTGATCAGGCGCCCCTCGACCGGGCGCGCAGCGTTCAGGCCGGCGACGACAGCGTCGAAGCCGGCGCCGGCGGCGAGCGCCAGCGAGGCCGCGGCGAGCGCGTTGCGCACGTTGTGCCGGCCGACCAACTGCAGCGCGATCTCGGCCCGCCCCTGCGGCGCGACGAGCACGAAGGTCGAGCCTTCGGTGCCGAGGCGGACGTCGAGCGCGGTGACCTCGGCGCTGGCGTCCAGGCCGAAGCGGATCGCCCGGCGCCCGGCCGCACGCTCGCCGAAGTACGGGGCGAAAGCGTCGTCGGCGTTGATCACCGCCACGCCGTCCTCCGGCAGGGCGTCGTAGATCGCCGCCTTGGTGTCGGCGATGCCGAGCAGGCTGCCCATGCGTTCCAGATGCGCCGGCGCGATGTTGTTGACCAGGGCCACCTGCGGGCGCGCCACCCGCACCAGATAGGCGATGTCGCCGGGCTTGCCGGCGCCCATCTCGTAGATCGCGAACTGCGCGTCTTCCGGTGCGTCGAGCACCGCCAGCGGCAGGCCGATCTCGTTGTTGCGGTTGCCCGGCGTCGCATAGGTGCGGCCGGCGCGTTCGAGGATCGCCGCGGTCAGGGTCTTGACGCTGGTCTTGCCGTTGCTGCCGGTGATGGCGACGACGATGTTGCCGCTGCGCTGCGCCTGTACCGCGGCGGCGAGGTCGGCGAGCGCGCGCTCGCTGTCGGCGACCACCACCTGGGCGATCGGGGCATCGATCTCGCGCGCGACCAGAGCACCGACGACGGCGCTGCCGGCCAGCTTGGCGACATGGTCGTGGCCGTCGAAACGCTCGCCCTTGAGCGCGACGAACAGCGCCGCGCCCGTCTCGGGCAGCGCGCGGGTATCGGTGACGACCAGTTCGATGGCCGCATCGGCGCCGTGCAGGCGGCCGCCGGTCATGCGCGCGATCTCGGACAGCCGCAGGCTCTTCATGGTCGCTCCTGCCCATCCCGGGCCCGCGGCACTTGCGCATCCATGTGCGGCGCGCGAGCCTCCAGCGCCGCTCGGGCTACTTCGGTGTCGTCGAAGGCATGGCGCACGCCCTGGATCTCCTGATAAGGCTCGTGACCCTTGCCGGCGATCAACACGATGTCGTCGGCATCGGCCTGGGCGATGGCGTGGTCGATCGCCGCGCGACGGTCGCGCAGGACCACGGCGCGCTGCGGATCGCGCAAACCGGCCATGATGTCGGCGACGATGACGTCGCCGTCTTCGCCGCGCGGATTGTCGTCGGTGACGATGACCAGGTCGGCGCCGTATTCGGCGATCGCCGCCATCTGCGGGCGCTTGCCGCGATCGCGCTCGCCGCCGCAGCCGAACACGCAGATCAGGCGCGCGCCAGCATGCGAGCGCAGCGAGGCCAGCGCCTGTTCCAACGCGTCGGGCGTATGCGCGTAGTCGATCACCACCAACGGCGCGACGCCGTCGCCGCCGAGGCGGTTCATGCGGCCGTGGATGGGCTGCAACTGCGACAGGGTTTCGGCGATCTGCGCCGGCTTGTCGCCCAGCGCGTACAAGGTGCCGGCCACCGCCAGCAGGTTGTCGACGTTGAACCGGCCCAGCAGCGGCGACACCACCGCGTGGGTCTGGCCGTCGACGACCAGGTCGAAGCCGATGCCGCGGTTGTCGAAGCTCAGGGTTTCGGCGCGGACGACGGCGTTGTCGCGATCGCGCGAGCTCAGGCCCACCGCGCGCACCGACTTGGGCAACTTGGCGATCAGCTCGCGGCCGAACTCGTCGTCGAGATTGATCGCCGCGGCCTTGAGTCCGGGCCAGGCGAACAAGCGCGCCTTGGCTGCGCCGTAGCTCGCCATGTCGCCGTGATAGTCGAGATGATCGCGGGTCAGATTGGTGAATACGCCGACGTCGAAATGCACGCCGGCGACGCGGCCCTGGTCGAGCGCGTGCGAGCTGACTTCCATCGCGATCGCGCTGGCGCCGGCCTCGTGCATGTCGGCGAGCAGTTCGTGCAACTGCAGCACCAGCGGAGTGGTGAAACCGGTCGGGACGATCTCGCCGTACAGGCCGGCGCCGAGGGTACCGACGGTGCCGCAGCGGATGCCGCGCAGAGCCCAGGCCTGCGCGATCAACTGCACGGTCGAGGTCTTGCCGTTGGTGCCGGTCACGCCGACCACGGTCATCGCTTCGGTGGCGCGCCCGTGGAAGCGGTCGCCCATCTCCCCCAGGCGCGCACGCAGTCCGGGCACGGCGATCGCATCGGCCGGGGCCGGCAGCTCGTCGGGCGCGGGCGGCTCGAACAGGATCGCGCTGGCGCCGTTGGCGCGCGCCTGCTCGACGAAACCCAGGCCGTGCGCGCCGAAGCCGGCGATCGCGACGAAGGCATTGCCGGGACGCACCGCGCGACTGTCCATCACCAGGCCGGTGATACGCAGATCGCCGGGGATGCCGGCGATGTCGGGCAACAGTTCGGCCAAGGGCATCAAGCGGCTCATCGCGCGCCCCCATGGACCAACGCACTCGCTGCGATCGGCGGTGGCGAAGCGACGGCCTGCGTCGCCACCGGAACCACCGGGCCGCTCGGCTTGCCGCCGTTCTGCTTGAGGCGCTTGGCTTCGGCCGCGGCCTGCACCGCCAGCCAGGTTTCGATGTCGTCGGGCGCGACGTCCATCAGGCGCAGGGCGCCGTCCATGACGTTGCGGAACACCGGGCCCGACACCGAACCGCCGTAGTAACCGCGCTTGGTCGGGTCGGGCTCGCTGACCACCACCACCATCGAGAAGCGCGGCTTCTCCACCGGCACCACGCCGGCGAACAAGGACACGTACTTGCGCGAATAACCGCCGGTGGCGCTGAACTTGCGGGTGGTGCCGGTCTTGCCGGCGACGTGATAACCGAGAATCGCCGCTTGCTTGGCGGTGCCGCCCGGCTCGGTCACGGTCTGCATCATGCGCATGATCTCGCCGGCCACCGCCGGCTCCAGCACCTGCCGCGCTTCGTTGCGTTGGCCCTTGACGAAGGTCGGCTGGATCAGGCGCCCACCGTTGGCCATCGCCGCATAGGCCATGGCGATCTGCATCGGCGTGGCCGACAGGCCATAGCCGTAGGACATGGTCGCCTTGGTGGTGCCGCTCCAGCGCGACGGCGGTGCGAGCAGGCCCGAGGACTCGCCCGGGAAGCCGCTGTTGGGCTTCTGCCCGTAACCGAAGCCGCGAATGAAGTTGTAGTAATAGTCGTTCGGCAACGGCAGGGCGAGCTTGGCCGCGCCGACGTTGGAGCTCTTGGTGATCACACCGGTGACGGTCAGCACGCCGTTGTTGTGGGTGTCGGTGATGCGATAGCGGCCATTCGGCATCCAGCCCGGCGTGGTGTTGACCAGCGTCGTGGGCTTGACCGCACCGGCGTTGAGCGCGGCGGCGACCGTGATCGGCTTCATCGTCGAACCCGGCTCGACCACGTCGGTGACCGCGCGGTTGCGGTGGGTGTCGCGGTTGCCGGCGCTGAGCAGGTTCGGGTTGTAAGTCGGCAGATTCGCCATCGCCAGCACTTCGCCGGTCTCGATGTCGAGCACCACCGCCGAGGCGCTGCTCGCGCCGGTATCGACCAGGGCGCGACGCAGCTCGCGGTAGGTCAGGTACTGGATGCGGCGGTCGAGGGTCAGGGTCAGGTCCTTGCCCGGCTCGGCCGACTGCACCAGATCGACGTTCTCGACGATGCGGCCGGCGCCGTCGCGGATCACCCGCTTGGTGCCGGGCTTGCCGCGCAGCTCGTGGTCGAACGCCAGCTCCAGGCCTTCCTGGCCGCGGTCGTCGATGTTGGTGAAGCCCAACACGTGCGCCATCGCCTCGCCCTGCGGGTAGAAGCGGCGGAACTCGCGCTGCGAGAACACGCCCGGCACCTTGTGCGCGAGGATCTTGCGCGCCTCGTCCGGATTGATCCGGCGCTTGAGGTACATGAATTCCTTGCCGGCGCGCTGGGCCAGCTTGCGGGTCAACTCGTCGCGCGACACGCCCAGCGCCTTGGCCAGTTCCGGCAGGCGCTCGGGGTTCTTGGCGAGCTCCTTGGGGTTGCCCCAGATCGACTCGACCGGCGTCGACACCGCCAGCGGCTCGCCGTTGCGGTCGGTGATCATGCCGCGCGAGGTCGGGATCGGAATCTCGCGCAGCGAACGCGCGTCGCCCTGCTGGCGATAGAAGTCGTTGCTGATGACTTGCAGGTCCAGTGCGCGCCCGACCAGGGCGACCGCGCACAGGCCGAGCGAGCCGCCGACCAGGATCAGGCGGTTGCGCAGGTTGAACTGGGCGACGCGACCGCGCGGCTTGTTGCCGCGCGAGCCGCGGTCTTCTCGGGCGCGTGCGAAGCGTTCGCCGATGCCTTCGACCAGACGATCGAAACCGCCGCCGCGGCCGCGGTCGCCGAGCACGCGATCGAGCGGCCCGCTGCGGGTGGGGCGCTGCGGCTTGCGACCGTTCATGGCCGGATCACCACGGTTTCGGCGCCTTCCGGGAATTTCATCCCGATGCGCTCGCGCGCGACCTGGTCGATGCGGTTGCTCTCCGCCCAGGTCGCCTGTTCCAGTTGCAGGCGGCCGAACTCGATGTTGAGTTCGTCGCGCTCGCGCTGGAGCTTGTTGAGTTGCACGAACAACTGGCGATGCTCGTGGCGCGCGAACACCACCAGCAAGGCCGAGACCACGTTGGCGACGATCAGCAGGGCGAGCAGCAGGCGCATCATGCTGCGCCTCCTGACGGAGGCGCCGGGAATCGGGATTGGGGATTGGGGATTTGTTCGAGCGAGTCCGAGCCTGCCTGGGCTTCATCGAATCCCGAATCTCGAATCCCCACTCCCAGCTTCTCGGCCACCCGCAGCACCGCGCTGCGTGCGCGCGGGTTGCTCGCGGTTTCTTCGTCGAAGGCCTTCTGGGCACCGCCGATCGCCAACAGGGTCGGGGTGAACGCCAGTTCGATCGGCATGCGCCGGTTGGCCGGCGGCGCCTTCGAATGGCGGGCGATGAACTGCTTGACGATGCGATCCTCAAGCGAATGGAAGCTGATCACCGCGAGGCGGCCGCCGGGCTTGAGGCGGGCCAGCGCGGCGTCGAGGCCGGCTTCGAGATCGGCCAGTTCGCGGTTGATGAAGATGCGGATCGCCTGGAAGCTGCGGGTCGCCGGATGGATCTTGTTGTCGCCGCGCGGCATCACCGAGGCGATCAGGTCGGCCAACTGGGCGGTGCGCAGCAAGGGCTGCTCGCCGCGGCGGGCGACGATGGTGCGGGCGATCTTGCGGCTCTGACGCTCTTCGCCGTAGGTCCACAGCACGTCGGCGATCTCTTTCTCCGACGCCGAGGCCAGCCACTGCGCCGCGCTCTGGCCGCTGTCCGGGTCCATGCGCATGTCGAGCGGGCCGTCCTTGCCGAAGCTGAAGCCGCGCTCGGCGACGTCGAGCTGCGGCGAAGACACGCCCAGGTCCAGCAGCACGCCGTCGAGGCCGGCGGCGGTTTCGTCCCAGTGGGCCAGGTCGGCGAAGCTGCCGCGATAGATCGACACGCGCGGATCGCCACCGAACTCGCGTTCGGCCACGGCGATCGCTTCCGGGTCCTTGTCCATCACCAGCAGCCGGCCTCGCGGTTGCAAAAGTTCAAGTACGCCGCGGGCATGCCCGCCGCGTCCGAACGTGCCGTCGAGATAGGCACCGTTCCCGAGCACCCGCAGGCCATCCAGCGCCTGCCGGTACATCACGGGAAGGTGGCCGGATCGCGCGTGCGTGCGTTCCATGCCACCGCCCGTCATAGCTGCAGGTCGAGCAGCTCGTCGCTCAGATCGTCGTCGGTGATCGTCTGACGGATCTGCGCGTGATGCGCCTGCTCGCTCCATAACTCGAATTTGTCGCCCATGCCCAGCAAGACGGCTTTCTTCTCGATGCCGACCGCGGCGCGATGGCTGCCTGGCAGGGTGATACGGCCGTTGCCGTCGAGTTCGACGAACGCGGCCGCGCCGACCAGCTTGAGCTGCATGTTGCGATTGACCTTCTTGGCCTTGGGCAGCTTGTTGACCTGGTCGCGGACGCGTTCCCAGATCGACAGCGGATACAGATAGAGAGAGCCCGACTCGAACGGGTTGTAGGTGATGACCAGGCGGTTGTCGCATTCACGCGCGACGACGTCGCGGTAGGCGGTAGGTACCGCCAGCCGTCCCTTGTCATCGATCGTGATGGCGGTTTCGCCCTGGAACATTGCGCACCTTTGCGGTTCCCGTCTCTACCGGACGGGTCACCTCGTTCATTCGTCCGGCTGGACGGCTGGCCTCGAAAACCCACAAAAACCCAGGTTTTCCCTCGGATGTCCACATTAGCAGGGTGCACAAGGTTGTCAACAACTTTCCGGGGCAAATTTCACCAAGCACATCAATGGCTTGCGGCGGACTTCAGAGTCTTATTCAAGACTTATCCACTAACCTTTGTTTCGTCTCACATTTTGAGACTCAGCACGTCACAAAGTGACCCTCACGCGATGGCCGTCACAGTTGTTAAAGTCCTGTTGCGAAGCAGCAACCTGTGTCGATCAGCGCAGAAGGTCGGATTTGCCCGCACGATCGGCGGCAACTATCGGAACATGCGCAAGCGAATGGATCGCCGATGACTGCCGCGATCCGGCACCCGGCCAGCGCCGCGGATCGGCGTGGCGCCCAAACCAAATCCCGACCGCGCTCGAGCGCCCCACCCGCCCGCATCGGACGCTGAAGGGGCCGGAACTCGGAAGCGCCAGGGACACCCCAAGAGCGCCCGCCCCCACCCCAGCCCTCTCCCGCCAGCGGGAGAGGGAACCTAGCCGCAGTGATCGTTGCGGCTGCAATAGCCGCACAAAGCAACCAGCCCCATTCAAAGCCCCGATGTCGAGAGCCCCCTTTAGTAAAGGGGGCGCCCCAACGGGGCGGGGATTTGGGTGCACATAGCGGGGCCCGAAGTTTGCGCAGCAAACTTTGGGGTTCACAGGGCGCAGCCCGAAGAACGCCGCCCCGAAGGGGCGGGGATTTGGACGCACATAGCGGGGCCCGAAATTTGCAACGCAAATTTTGGGGCTTCTTGGCGTAGCCAAGAAGCGCGAAGCCGGCCGATAAGCCGGGTTCTGTCGTGGACAGTCATTCCTCTAGGCGCAACGTCGCCGTTACGCTCAAGCAACCTACCCGGAGACATCGCGGGCCGCGACATAGTCTCCCTATTTGGTTTTGCTCCCGGTGGGGTTTGCCGTGCCGGTCTGTTGCCAGACTCGCGGTGCGCTCTTACCGCACCGTTTCACCCTTACCACGCACCCTTGCGGGCCGTTCGGCGGTCTACTCTCTGTTGCACTTTCCGTCGGCTTGCGCCGCCCAGGCGTTACCTGGCACCGTGCCCTGTGGAGCCCGGACTTTCCTCGGCACCGGATCTTGCGATCCGATGACGCGACTGCCTGGCCGACTCCGCGCCGGCATTGTCGCACGCGCCGAGCCGAATCGCCGGCGCGCGCCTGAATCGACGGAAACGATCTCATCCACGGCAAGGATCGGCCAAGCTCATGCCAAACGACGACCCCGAAGATCATTACCCGCTGTACCCATTGGGCATGCTGCGCCGACATGGGCTGGTCGGCGCTCAGGACTTGGCCGAGCGCCTGCCCTCGTGGAGCGAAAGCGAACTGCGCTCGGCCTTCTGGCCGGCCTATCGCTCGATTCGTGAAACCGAGACCGAACTGGAGCGCAGCTGCGGCATCGACGGCGGCGAACGCGTCCTGCAGCTCAACGGCCAGCCGATCTTCGTCTCGGAAGACATCTGGAACTTCCAGGTGCTGGCCGGCGCCGAGCTGATGGCCGCGCTGGTCGCCGCGCTCGAACGTCAGCGCGCGGCGTCGCCAGACACAGCGGCGCCTTAGTCGCCGCTGCCGTACAAGGCCTTGCGCGGCGCCCCGCTGAGTTCCGCCGCCAGCTTCGCCGCGGTCGACGGCGGCAGGTGCTCTTTCAGTTTGGCGTACAGGCGCAAACCTTCGACCACCTTGGCGTCGGCATCGTCGCCGGCGCCCTCGACCATCACCACGAACTCGCCCTTGCGCTGGTTCGGGTCGGCCTTGACCCGCGCGGCCAGTTCGCCGAGCGAGCCGTCGAGCACGGTCTCGAACAACTTGGTCAGCTCGCGCGCCAGCACCGCCGGCCGCTCGAAGCCGAACACATTGACCATGTCGTCGAGCGTTTCCTCGATGCGATGCGAGGATTCGTAGAACAACAAAGTCTGCGGTTCGGCGGCGAGCCGGGTCAGGCGTTCGCGCCGGGCCGCACCCTTGGCCGGCAGGAACCCCTCGAAACTGAACCGATCCGAGGCCAGGCCGGCGACGCTGAGCGCGGCGATGGCGGCGCAGGCGCCGGGCACCGGCGAGACGCGGATGCCGGCCGCGCGCGCCGCGCGCACCAAGCGGAAGCCTGGATCGCTGACCAGTGGGGTGCCTGCATCGGACACCAGGGCCAGCGAATCGCCGGCCTGCAAGCGCGCCACCAACTGCGCCGCCTGCTGTTCCTCGTTGTGCTGATGCAGCGCCAATAACGGCCGTTCCAGGCCGAAATGCGCCAACAACTGACGGGTGTGGCGCGTGTCCTCGGCGCAGATCGCCGCGACCGTGCGCAAGGTGTCGAGCGCACGCGGCGACAGATCGCCGAGGTTGCCGATCGGGGTTGCCACAATATGAAGGGTGCCGGAGGTCTGCATCGTACGGTTACGGTAAGGGCGGGTAGAATCCTAACCGGTCCCACAGGAACGCCGCTGGACGGCGGATGCAAGCCGATGAATCAAAAGAAAAACCGGCCCGCGATGACATGGATGTTCAGCCTCCTGGCCGCAACCGCCCTGCTCGGCGGCTGCGCCACGGTCGAAACCCGTCCGGTCGCGGCGATCAACGCGGCCAATCCGCTGATCGCCCAGGCGGCCCACCTCGCCCGCAATAACGCCAGCCTCAGCGGCGCGGCGCGAACCGAGAACGAACAACAGATCGAACGCCTGCTATCGCAACTCGACAACGCCGCCCTGGCGCGCGAAGCCGATGCCGTGCCGGTCGGCGATCCGCTCTACAACTACCTCGGTCGCCTGCTGATGCAGCGCGGCCTGCCGTTGCCGCGCCCGTTCGACCAGACCTCGAACTGGAGCTTCAGCGGCGCCGGGCAGCGTCCGCCGGCCGAAAGCGACGGTTACCGCCCGCCGGTCAAGCTCGCGGTGTTGCTGCCGCTGACCGGTGCGCTCGCGACCGCTTCGGCGCCGGTGCGCGACGGCCTGCTCGCCGGCTATTACGGCGAAAGCCGTCGTCGCCCCGAAATCGTCTTCTACGACACCTCCGGCACCGCCGGCGGCACTCTGGCCGCCTACGACAAGGCCGCCGCTGCGGGCCACGACTTCGTGATCGGCCCGCTCGGCCGCGACGAAGTCAGCGCCCTGTTCGGCAAGACCGCCCTGCCGGTGCCGGTGCTCGCGCTCAACCGCGGCAACGTCGCTCCGCCCAGCGGCAACGTCAGCTTCTCGCTGACGCCCGAGGACGAAGGCATCGCCGCGGCCGACTACCTGCTCGAACGCAAAGTCGTGCGCGTGCTCGCCATCGGCGGCGGCGACGAAGGCCAGCGCCGCGCGATCGCCGCCCTTAAGGAACGCCTGGCCGCACGCGGCGCCCAGGTCACCGATACCGTCGGCGAAGGCACCGCCGACCTGGCGCCGTTCGTGGCCAAGGAAGGCGGCGTCGACGCCGTGTTCCTGGCGACCAAGGGCAGCGCCGCACGCACCCTGATTCCGAAGCTCGCCCTGGTCGGCCTGGCCGACAAGCCGCGCGTGGCGACCTCGCAGTTGCTGTCGGGCACCGGCAAGCCGGATCAGGACCGCGTCCTCGACGGCATCGCCTTCCCTTCCGAGTCCTGGACCAGCGGCGGCGTGCGCGGCCTGCCGCCCGCCGTCGGCGCCGCCGCGACCCTGCCGACCGCGCGCGGTCCCGGCGCACGCCTGTTCGCTTTCGGTTACGACGCCTGGTTGCTGTCGGCCTACCTCGAACGCCTCGCCACCCGTTCGGACGCTTTTGTTTCCGGCGCCACCGGCGTGCTGCGCATCGATGGCTTCGGCACCGTGCTGCGCACGCCGGCGTGGTCGACCTTCAGCAGCGGCGTCGCGGTGCCGCTGGCGGATGCCTCGCGCCGCTGATCGCGACCCAGGCCCGACGCCGCCGGCGTCGGACCGGCGCGCGCGCGGCGCCGCGGTCGAAGCCGCCGCGCGTGCGCATCTGCTCGCCGCCGGCCTGCGCGAAGTCGCGGCGAACGCCAACTACCGTTTCGGCGAACTCGACCTGGTGATGCTCGACGGCGCCGTGCTGGTGTTCGTCGAAGTGCGTTACCGCCGCGACGACCGCTACGGCGGCGGCGCGGCCTCGGTCGACGCACGCAAGCGCCGCAAGCTGGTGCTCGCGGCGCAGAGTTTCCTCGCCGCCCATCCCCGCCTCGCCGACGGCGCCTGCCGCTTCGACGTGGTCGAGGCCGACGGCGATCCCGCCGCGCCGCGCCTGAACTGGTTGCGCGACGCCTTCCGCGCCGACGATCTCTGAGACGACTGCCCGATGCCGACCGTGATGACCCATGCCGTGGTACCGCTCGCCCTGGGTTGGGCGCTCGGGTCGCGGGTGATCGACCGCCGCCTGCTGGTCGCCGGCGCGCTCGCGGCGATGTTGCCGGACGCCGACGTGGTCGCATTCAAGCTCGGTATCGCCTATGCCGACGACTTCGGCCATCGCGGCGCCAGTCATTCGTTCGCGTTCGCCATGCTGATCGCCGCGTTCGGTGCGCTCGCCGCGCGTTGGTTGCGTGCGCCGCCGTGGACCGCGGCCGCGTGGTTGTTCGTCTGCACCGTCTCGCATCCGTTGTTGGATGCGCTGACCGACGGCGGCCTCGGCGTCGCCCTGTACTGGCCGTGGTCGGACCAGCGCATCTTCGCGCCGTGGCGGCCGATCGAGGTCTCGCCGATCGGCGCGCGCTTCTTCAGCGCGCGCGGCCTGGAAGTGCTGTGGTCGGAAGCGCGCTGGATCGCCCTGCCCGCGCTCGCGGTCGGCCTGCTCGGCGCGACGATGCGGCAGTGGCTGCCGCGTTCGGAACGCGCGCAATGACCGCCCTGCCCGACGAACTGCAACGCGAGTTGTCGGGCCTGCTCGGCGAAGCCTGGTTGACCGATCCCGGCGAACGCCTCGCTTACGCCTACGACAACTCGCGCCGCCACGCGATGCCCGATGCGGTGGCGCTGCCGCGCACGCGCGAACAGGTGCTCGCGCTGGTGCGCGCCTGCCGGCGCCATCGCGTGCCGGTGATCGCACGCGGGCGCGGCACCAACACCACCGGGGCCTCGGTGCCGGTCGCCGGCGGCGTGGTGGTTTCGTTCGAACGCATGAACCGCATCCTCGAGATCCGCCCGGGCGACCGTTGCGCGATCGTCGAGCCCGGCGTGCTCAACGGCGACCTGCAGACCGCGCTGAAGTCGCACGGCCTGTTCTGGCCGCCGGACCCGACCAGCGCCGCCTTCAGCACGGTCGGCGGCAACCTGGCCTGCAACGCCGGCGGCCCGCGCGCGGTGAAGTACGGCGCCAGCCGCGACAACGTGCTCGCAGTGACCGCGGTGACCGGCGCCGGCGAACTGATCGTCTGCGGCACTGCGACCACCAAGGGCTCCACCGGCTACGACCTGCATCGCCTGCTGGTCGGCAGCGAAGGCACCCTGGCCTTGATCGTCGAGGCGAGCCTGCGTCTGACACCCGCGGCGCCGGCGCGCGCGGCCTTGCGTGCGATCTATCGCGACGTCTCGGCGGCGGCGCAAGCGGTGGCGCGGCTGATGGCGCAACCGGTCACTCCGTCGATGCTCGAATTCATGGACGCGCGTGCGGTGCAGCTGGCGCGCGACGTCGGCGGCGCCGATCTGCCCGCACAGGCCGGCGCCTTGCTGATGATCGAGGCCGACGGCGACGCGCAGACCCTGCCGCATTCCATCGCGGCCTTGAAACGCACCGCGCAGGGCGAGGGCCTGATCTCGCTCGACGACGCCAGCGACGAAGCCGCGCGCGAAAAACTCTGGGCCGCGCGCAAGGCGCTGTCGCCGTCGCTGCGCACGTTGGCGCCGGGCAAGATCAACGAAGACGTGGTCGTGCCGGTGTCGCGCATCCCCGAGTTGGTCGACGGCGTGCAGGCGCTGGCACGCGAGTTCGATCTGCCGATCGTCTGCTTCGGCCATGCCGGCAACGGCAATCTGCACGTCAACCTGCTCTACGACCCGGCCGACGATGCGCAAAGCGAACGCGCCCATGCGGCGATGTCGCGGGTGTTCGCGCTCGCCCTAGCGCTCGGCGGCACCTTGTCCGGCGAGCACGGCATCGGCCTGGCCAAACGCGAGTTCATGCCGCAGGCCGTCGATGCGGCCACGTTGGCGCTGATGCGTCAGTTGAAGCAGGTGTTCGATCCCGACGGCATCCTCAACCCGGGCAAGCTGCTGCCGGAGGCCTGAGTTTCGCGAGAACCGAGCTTCGATCGCGCCTGCACGGCGCATCGCGGGCCGATCAGGCATCGAAATGCTGGTAGCCGCGTCGGTTCGGCTGCCAGGCCGAGCCGTCGGGCGTGCGCACGCGCAGGCCCGGTTCGGCTTCGATGACGCCGATCACCTGCGCCGGCGTGTTCGCCTCGGCCAAGGCCTGCACGATCGCGGCGCGTTGCGCCGCCATCGCGGTGAAGCACAGCTCGTAGTCGTCGCCGCCGCCGAGCTGCAGGCCCCAACGCGCCGGCCCCTCGCAAGCGGCGGCGAGCGCGGGCGAGGTCGGCAGTGCGCCGGCGTCGATGCGCGCGCCGAGTCCCGATGCGTCGCAAACATGCCCCAGATCGGCCAACAAGCCATCGGAAATATCGATGCCGGCATGGGCCAGGCCGCGCAAGGCACGGCCCGCGCTCACCCGCGGCGTCGGCCGCTGCAGGCGCTCGTACAGGCGCTGATTGTCGGTGGCGGGGTCGCCGGCGCAATGCCGCAGCGCCGTGTCGCAATACGGCGCGATGCCGGCCAAGGCCAGCGCCGCGGCGGCATCGCCGAGCGTGCCGGTGACCCAGACCTCATCGCCGGCCTGCGCGCCATCGCGGCGCAAGGCCGCGCCGGGCTCGACGAAACCGATCACGGTCACGCACACCGACAAGGGGCCGCGGGTGGTGTCGCCACCGACCAGGACGACACGATGTCGGGCCGCGAGTTCGAGGAAACCGTCGAGGAAGCCATCGACGAAGGCCTCCGTGGCGAAGCCCGGTTCGGCCGGCAAGGACAGCGACAAGGTGCACCAGGCCGGGCTCGCGCCCATCGCGGCGAGGTCGGACAGATTCACCGCCAGCGACTTCCAGCCGATGTCGGCCGGCGCCGCATCGTCGGCGAAATGCACGCCGCGGTTGAGAGTATCGGTGGCGACGACCAGTTGTTGGCCGACGGGCGGTTGCAGCAGCGCGGCATCGTCGCCGATGCCCAGCACCACATCGTCGCGCGGCGCCGGGCCGGCGCCGATGCGGGCGCGGATGCGGGCGATCAGGTCGAACTCGGCTGCGCTCATCGCGGTCTCATCGCGCTCTCGTCCGGGCGCGGGCGTCGCCTGGGCGACGCCCGGATGGGGCGGAATCAGCGCTTCTTCGACGCCCCGAACTCGGTCGCGCGCCAGTCGGCGGCGGCATGGTCGAGTACGCCGTTGACGTAGGTGTGGCCGTGCTCGGCGCCGAAGCGCTTGACCGTTTCGATCGCCTCGTTGATCACCACGCGGTACGGCACGTCGAGACGATGGCGCAGCTCGTAAGCGGCGATGCGCAGCGCGGCGCGCTCGATCGGGTCGACCTGTTCGACATCGCGGTCGAGGAACGGCGCCAGGGCGACGTCCAACTCCTCCTGATGCTTGTCGACGCCGCGCACCAGGTCTTCGAAATAATCGAGGTCGGCGACTTCGTGGGCCTGTTCGTGGGCGAACTGGCCGATCACGTCGTTGACCCGGGAACCCGAGAGCTGCCAGGCGTACACGGCCTGCAAGGCGCGGCGGCGGGCGCGCGAACGCGCGACCGGATCTATTCCATCCTGACGACGGCGGTTCATGGCAATTGCCCCAGCAGATGGCTCATTTCGAGGGCGGCCAGCGCCGCTTCCTCGCCCTTGTTGCCGTGATTGCCGCCGGCGCGGGCCTCGGCATCCTCGTGACGTTCGACCGCCAGCACGCCGTTGGCGATCGGCAGGCCGTAGTCGAGCGACACGCGCATCAGGCCGTCGGAACAACCGTCGGCGACTTGTTCGTAGTGTCGGGTATCGCCGCGCACGACGCAGCCGAGCGCGACCACGGCGGCGTGCCGGCCGGCGACGGCCAAGCGGGCGGCGACCACCGGCAATTCCCAGGCGCCGGGGACGCGGACCACGTCGATGGCGTCCTCGGCGACGCCGTGCTCGGCGAAGGTCTTGCGGGCGCCGGCGACCAGGGTGTCGGTGATGCGCGGGTTCCAGCGGCTGGCGATGATGGCGTAGCGCGCGCCCTCGGGGCTGCGCAGGTCGCCTTCGTAATGGGGCATGAGGGGGAATCGGCTGGACGAAAGGGGTAGTTTAACGGCTGGGGGCCGCCGGTGCCGGAGCGCGCAACGCTGAAGTCCGTTGCCTCGGGCCGGCGCGGCACGGAATCCACGCCTGCGATGGGCCGGCCGCCGTGAGCGGCCGCCGGCCCCAGGCCTGAAGCCCTCAGCCCAGCTTGGCGATGTCGACGTACTCGACGACTTCCAGGCCGAAGCCGGCCAGGCCGATCTGCCGGCGCGGGGTGCCGAGCACACGCAGCTTGCCCAGGCCGAGGTCGGCCAGGATCTGCCCGCCGGCGCCGTTACGGCGCCACTCGGCCAATGCATGGCCGCGGGTCGGCACCGGCACGACGGTGTGGGCCGCCTCGTCACCGCCGGCGCCATCGTGCGCGGCTTCGGGTGCCGCCTCGCGCACCCGCGCCAGCAGGCTGTCGGCCTCGGCGTGATCGGCCAGCACCACCAGCGCGCCGCTGCCCTCGCGCGCGATCGCCGCCAGCACGTCGCCGACCGCCGGACCGAAGTCCGGCCGGCGCCAATGCAGCGCATCGGCGAGCGGGTTCTGGATGTGCACGCGCACCAGGGTCGGCACGCTCGCATCGGGCTCGCCGCGCTGCAAGGCGAAGTGCAAGGCATGGGTCAGGCGGTCGCGATAGCTCAGCAGGCGGAACGGCCCGTGCTCGGTCTCGATGGTGCGCGCATCGACGCGCTCGACCGTGTGCTCGGTGGCGAGGCGATAGCGAATCAACTCTTCGATCGAACCGATCTTGAGCCCGTGCTCGGCGGCGAACGCCTCCAACTGCGGGCGACGCGCCATGCTGCCGTCGGCGTTGAGCACCTCGACCAGCACGCCGGCCGGTTCCAGGCCCGCGAGCAGGGCCAGATCGCTCGCCGCCTCGGTGTGGCCGGCGCGGCTGAGCACGCCGCCGGGCTGCGACATCAGCGGGAAGATGTGGCCGGGCTGGGCCAGGTCGGAGGGCTTGGCGTCCGGGCGCACCGCGGTGCGCACGGTGTGGGCGCGGTCGTAGGCCGAGATGCCGGTGGTCACGCCCTCGGCGGCCTCGATGCTGACGGTGAAGTTGGTGTGGTGCGAGGAGGTGTTGTCGCGCACCATCGGCCCGAGGCCGAGTTGCAGGCAGCGCTCGCGCATCAGCGACAGACAGACCAGGCCGCGCGCATGCGTGACCATGAAGTTGATGTCGGCCGGGCGCACCAGTTCGGCGGCCATGATCAGGTCGCCTTCGTTCTCGCGGTCTTCGTCGTCGACGATGACGACCATGCGGCCGGCGCGGATTTCCTCGAGCAATTCGGGGACGGTCGCGAAATTCATGCAGCGGCTCCTGCGGCAGAGGTATCGACGCGGGCGCCGAGCAGGCGCTCGACGTAACGCGCGACCAGGTCGATTTCCAGGTTGACCGCATCGCCGACCGCGGTCTGCGCGAACGCGGTGTGCTCGACGGTGTGCGGGATCAGCGCGACCTCGAAGCCTTCGTCGTCGACTTCGTTGACGGTCAGGCTGACGCCGTCGACGCAGATCGAACCCTTCTTGGCGATGTAGCGCAGCAGCGATGCCGGCGCGCGGAAACGCCAGCGCTGGGCGCGCGCGTCTTCGTGCACGCTCAGCACCGCGCCGACGCCGTCGACGTGGCCGCTGACCATGTGCCCGCCGAGGCGGTCGGTCGGGCGCATCGCCCGCTCGAGGTTGACGATGGCGCCGTGTTTGAGCGCGCCGAGAGTAGTCAGCGACAAGGTCTCGGTGGAGGCATCGGCCTCGAACGAGTTTTCGTCGAACGAGATCACGGTCAGGCAGACGCCGTTGACGGCGATGCTCTCGCCGAGCTTGGGCGCGCTGAAATCGAGCGTGCCGGTGGCGATGCGCAGGCGCACGTCGCCACCGAGGTCTTGGCTGGCGGCGAGCGAGCCGACGCCTTCGATGATGCCGGTGAACATCAGCGGATCTCCTGGCGGAGCGCCGCTGCGGTGTCGCGATGGAAATGGGTCATGAAACGTTTCCCGCATGATGGTGAGCGAAAAACGCCTCAAGGCATGGGCCAACGCACGACCCGCGGCACCGCCGCGGGTTCGGTCCCCCTGCTCTTGCGAGAGGAGTCGCGCGTAGCCGTCTTCTTTCATCCGGACTGTGACCGTCGGCTCCGGCATCGGACCGGATCTGCTGACCCTGCGCACCGGGTCCCGAATCGGAACCGCGGCCCGAAGGCGCTCGCGGGCTCGCGCGTGACCGCGCCTACCGCCGGTGGGGAGTTTCGCCCCGCCCTGAAGACGTTACGTAATGAAGCGCCGGCGAACCGGCGGGCGCAGTTTAGCACCCGGGTCGCGCCGGGCCGGTTGTCCGCCGCGGTCGGCTGCGGATGCAGTGTTCCGCCCATGGCGCTGCGGCCATGCCGGGCCTGACCGGACCTGGGCGACATGGGCTTCAGGCATACTCGTAAGAAACGCTCGGATTTCCGGCCCTGCCCGCGGCATCCGCCAGACCGCGCCGGCCTCGGCAGCCCGCCACGCCTCCCCGCCTCGCTCCCGCCCCGGCGTTCAGCCCGGCTTGCGGCGCAAATGCAGGAACAGCGGCCATTGCAGCGTCCGTATATCGCCCGAAGCGCCCCAGGCCGCCGACAGCGCCGGCCCGTGACGCGCGACCGGGTCCTCGCGGGTGGCCGCGCGGCAGCGCGCCGTCGCCGACATGCTGTTCAAATAACCGAGAAAGCGCCGCAAGCCCCACTCCGCCTCCAGCCACAGCGCCGGCGCCGGCAAGGCCGGGAACGGCCAGTCGTAGCCGGCATAACGCTGTTCGATCTGGACCCGCTCGGGTGGCCAGTACTCCTCGATCTGCTCGCGGAAGTCGGCGACCGCACCGACCATGCCTTCCGGCGCCAGGAAGTCGCAGTAGCCCCAGGCCGCGAGCACGCCGCCCGGCGCCAACACGCGTTCGCATTCGGCGAAGAAGCGTTCGCGCTCGAACCAGTGCAACGCCTGCGCGACCGCGACCAGCTGCACGCTGGCATCGGCCTGGTCGGTGCGCTCGGCCGGTTCGATCGCCAGGCTGACGTTGCCGCTGCCGCGCAGCGACGCGTCGTGCGCCCAATGTTGTTCGATCTGTTGCGCGCTCGGCTCGGTCGCGTGGACCTGGGCGAAGCGCGCGGCCAGGCCGCGCGTCGCCTGGCCGCTGCCGCAACCGGCTTCCCAGACCCGCGCCGTCGCCGGCACCTGGGCCGCGATCAGGTCGAACAAGGCCTCGGGATACTCGGGCCGCGCCGCCGCATAGGTGCCGGCGAGCGCGGAGAAATGATCCTTGAACGCATTGCCGCTCATCGTGGCTCGCTCCGGAAATGAGGTTCGGCCCCGCCCGGCTTCATTGCGGTGGCCGCGGCTGCAACAGCACGCGGGTGTCCCCGCCGATGCGGCGCACATCGACCAGGTCGAGGCGCAGTTTGTCCTTCATCGCCTCGATGCCGAGCCCATCGAACAAGGGACGCGCGCTTTCGCCGAGGAGCACAGGAGCGACGTACAGCAAGACCTCGTCGACCCAACCACCGGCCAGGAAAGCGCCGGCCAGAGTCGCGCCGGCTTCGAGCTGGATCTCGTTGACGCCGCGTTCGGCGAGCAGCTTGAGCACCGCTTCCAGATCGATCAGGCCTTCGTGCATCGGCACCGCCGCGTGCTGGGCGGCGAAACCGCGCGGCGGCTTGGCGTCGGGCGCATGCAGGTACAGGGTCGGCGCATCGCCTTCGCGCACGCGGCCGCGCGCGACCGTGGCCAGGCCCGGGTCGAGCACCACCCGCAGCGGCGCGACGAAAGCGGTGTCGTCGCCGAGGCGCACGGTCAGCGAGGGGTCGTCGGCGAGCACGGTGCCGGCGCCGGTCACGATCGCACCGGCACGCGCACGCCAATGCTGCACGTCCAAGCGCGAGGCCTCGCCGCTGATCCACTTGGATTCGCCGTTGGCGAGCGCGCTGCGCCCGTCCAGGCTGGTCGCCAGCTTGACCCGCAGCCACGGCCGGCCGCGCTCGATGCGCGACAGGAAACCGCGATTGAGCGCACGCGCCTGCGCTTCCATCAAACCGCTTGCGACTTCGATGCCGGCCGCCTGCAGTTTCGCGAAACCGGCGCCGTCGACTTGCGGGAACGGGTCGCGCATCGCCGCGACCACACGGGCGACACCGGCGCCGATCAAGGCCTCGCTGCACGGCCCGGTGCGCCCGGTATGGGCGCAGGGTTCCAAGGTCACGTAAGCAGTCGCGCCGCGGGCGCGCTCGCCGGCCGCGCGCAGCGCATGCACTTCCGCATGCGGCTCGCCGGCGCGCTCGTGCCAACCTTCGCCGACCACCTCGTCGCCATGCGCGATGACGCAACCGACCATGGGGTTGGGCTTGGTGGTATAGGCGCCTTTCTCGGCCAGGCGCAGCGCGCGGGCCATGTGGAGGTGATCGGTGGCGGTGAATGCTGGGGTCATGGTGCGCGCTTGAAGTGGGTGGCGTCGGGGAAATCGGAGATCAGGCTGCGGTCGGCCTGCACGGTCAGCGTCATGACGCCGCCTTCGGCCGCGCCGGTGGCCTGCGCGTCGAACTCGATCAGGTACAGCAGCTTGGTCGGGTCGTCCACCGTCAGCCAACGTGGCATATCGGGCTGCTCGGGGAAGCGTACGCCGATCGCCTTCACCACGGCGTCGGCGGGCAAGGCGTCGAACTCGAACTCGCCATCGGCGCCCTGCACCGCGCTTTGCTCGACCACCCGGCCGTCGGCCAGCCGCAGCAGGGCCTTGGCATCGCCCACCGCCAGACCGTAGCGCGGCTCGTAGACCTTCAGCCGCACCGTTTCGCCGGGCCGACGCGGCCGATGCGCCCACCAAGCCCCCGGCGGCAGCAGACCGGCGTCGACGGCCTGCTGCAGGGTGCCGATGCCGTCGCCGCGCACCTCGTTCAGATCGGTTTCGGTCAACGGCGGCGGCAGCTTGCGCCGGAGTCCGTTCTCGCTGTCGGGCGCGCGTTCCATCAGCACGACGGTCTGCTCGCTGCGTTGCCAGCAGCCGGCCACGTCCATGCCGGGCATCGGCACCTCGCGCATGCGGAAGCTGCCGTCCTGGTTCAACTGCAGGCGCGGCGCCGTCTTCGCTTCGATACCGGCATAAGCCCCCGCCAGCGCCGCGTCGGCCGGCTCGCAAGCGGCGACGGCGGACGTCGCCGGAAGCGCGAAGCACGCGACAGCGGCGAGCGCGCTGGCGTAAACCGCAGGGCTTCGGCGTCGCGTGGATCGATCGGCGCCGGTCGGCACCACCACGGCCCTGATGCGATCTCGCATGGCGGTCTCATCGTTCATCGCACCCTCCTGGCCATCAATGCCGTACATAACGGCCGGGTATTCGGGGCGCGATCAGATCGCCGCCGTCCTGGGTCAGGATGAGTTGTTCGAACGAGGCGGGCATCGCCGCGGCGGTGTCCAGGCGTATCGCGAAAATGCGGCCTTTGCGTTCGTCCAGCGCCAGGGTTTCGCGCGGACGGTCGGCGGGTTGCAGGATCGCCTGGACGAGTCGCACGCCGGGACGCTGCACCGCCAGCGCCCAACCGCCCGGACTGGTTTCGGTGCGCTCGCTGCGGCCGTCGGAATACACGAACTCGACGCCGATCCCCTGGGCCCGATAGCCGCGCTGCGGGTCGCCGATCACGACCGCATAGCCGCCGCGCCCATCGGCCTTGGCCGCCGGGTCGAGGCAGCGTTCGCGGTCGAATCGTGGAGCGGGCTGCTTCGGCATGGCGCGGCCCGCCTTCGCGTGCAGTGCGCCGACTTGCTCCAGCCGCTGCAGATAGGTGCGCACCGCGATATCCGCCGCCACCTGACCGTCTTCGAGCACGCCGTCTTCAAGCGCACCGTCTTGCTCTGCGCCGTCTTCTTCAGCGCCCGCCGCAGCCGCCGCGGCCGAGGCCGCATTGCCCGGCGGCCGCGCTTGCCAGGCTTTCGGCTTCGTCTGCGCAGCCGTCGCTTCCAGCGCCAGCCGCGATTGTTCGAGCGCCGCCAGCGCCGGCGCCAGCGAGGCTTCGGCGGCGCTGCGGCCTGCGCGATCGGCCGGATCGGCCTCGGGCAAGCTGGCCGCAAGCAACTCGGCATATTCCGAACCGGACCGGTAGGTCTTCAAGTAACCGCAGGCTTCCTCGATCAAAGCGTCTTGCCGTTCTACCGCGAACTCGTCCAGGCGCTTTTGCGCGTCCGGCGTCCAGGCGACGACCTCGTCGAGCGAGAACACAGACTGGTCGCCCGGCGGCGCTTGCACGGTCAACACGATGCCGTTGCCGCCGACGTTCCACTGGCCGCTGGCCGACTCGGCCATCAAGCCGTAGCTGAGGCTCCATTGGAAACGACCGTCGGGTGCGAGCACCAGCTCCGAACCGGCGTCGTCGGCGCCTTCCAGGTAATAGTGGCCGGCCAGCGCCGCGCGCTGCCGCTCCTCGATCGGATCGGTCGGATCGGTCGCCAAGGCCCAGCACGGCTGCAGGGCCAGCATCAACAAGGCGAGCCTCGGCAGTGCGGATCGGTATGCCTTCATCATGCGCGAACTCCCTTCGCCGCGTAACAGTGGCCCGCGTCGGCCGATGCGCTCAGCGCCTCTTCTTGTCCGGACGCGGCTCATCCTCGCCGAGCAAGGGCAGTTGCCCCTCGCCCGGGATATCGCGTTCGAGCCGGTCGAGCTCTTCGCGGAAATCGGCGACGTCCTCGAACGAGCGATACACCGAGGCGAAACGCACGTAGCCGACGTGGTCGAGCTTGCGCAGCTCGGCCATGACGAACTCGCCGACCCGGCGCGAGGCGAGTTCGCGCTCGGCGGTCATGCGCAATTGGTGGACCACCGCGCGCACCGCCGATTCGATCTGTTCTTCCGAGACCGGCCGCTTCTGCAGGGCGCGGTCGAAACCGGCGCGCAGCTTGCGCGCGTCGAAGGCCTCGCGGCGGCCGTCGCCCTTGATGATGACCGGCAGCTTGAGTTCGATCGTCTCGATCGTGCTGAAACGCTCCCCGCAAGCCTCGCAGACGCGACGGCGGCGGATCGTCGCGCCGTCGTCGGACACCCGCGAATCGATGACGCGGGTGTCCTGGTGCTGGCAGAAGGGGCAATGCATGGGAGGCCGGGATAGGGGATTCGGGAGTCGGGATTCGTTGGATCAAAAGCCGCGTGCGCTGGCGGCCAGCATAGTGCCAAGCCCACCAGTGCGCGCGTTTTTCAATCCCGAATCCCTAATCCCGAATCCCGGCCCTTCAGCCGTACACCGGGAACTGGGCGCACTGCTTGGTCACGTTCTCGCGCACCCCGGCAATGACCTTTTCGTCCTTCGGGTTGTCGAGCACGTCGCAGATCCATTCGGCCAGGGCGACGCAATCGGCTTCCTTGTAGCCGCGGGTGGTGACCGCCGGGGTGCCGATGCGCAGGCCCGAGGTCACGAAGGGCTTCTGCGGGTCGTTCGGCACGGCGTTCTTGTTGACCGTGATGTGGGCCAGGCCGAGCGCGGCTTCCGCGTCCTTGCCGGTGATGCCCTTGCCGATCATGTCGACCAGCATCAGGTGGTTCTGGGTGCCGCCGGAGACGATCTTGTAGCCGCGCGCGGTGATGGTCTTGGCCATGGCCTGGGCGTTCTTGACCACCTGCGCCTGGTATTCCTTGAATTCCGGCTCCAGCGCTTCCTTGAAGGCGACCGCCTTGGCCGCGATCACGTGCATCAGCGGACCGCCCTGGATGCCCGGGAAGACGATGCTCTGCAGCTTCTTGACCAGGTCCTCGGACGGGTCCTTGGCGACGATGATGCCGCCGCGCGGGCCGCGCAGGGTCTTGTGGGTGGTCGAGGTGACGACGTGGGCGTGCGGCACCGGGCTCGGGTAGACGCCCGCGGCGATCAGGCCGGCGACGTGGGCCATGTCGACGAACAGGATGGCGCCGATCTTGTCGGCGATGGCGCGGAAGCGCGCCCAGTCGACGACCTGCGAGTAGGCGCTGAAGCCGGCCACGACCATCTTCGGCTTGTGCTCGACCGCCAGGCGCTCGACTTCGTCGTAATCGATCAGGCCCTGGTCGTTGACGCCGTACTGCACGGCGTTGAACAGCTTGCCGCTGGCGTTGACCTTGGCGCCGTGGGTGAGGTGGCCGCCGTGGGCCAGGCTCATGCCGAGGATGGTGTCGCCCGGGTTGAGCAGGGCGAAATACACGGCCTGGTTGGCCTGCGAGCCCGAATGCGGCTGGACGTTGGCGTAGTCGGCGCCGAACAGTTCCTTGACGCGGTCGATCGCCAGCTGTTCGGCGATGTCGACGAATTCGCAACCGCCGTAATAGCGCTTGCCCGGATAGCCCTCGGCGTACTTGTTGGTCAGGACGCTGCCCTGGGCTTCGAGGACGCGCGGGCTGGCGTAGTTTTCCGAGGCGATCAGCTCGACATGGTCTTCCTGGCGACGGACCTCGGCGGCGATGGCCTGGGCGAGTTCATCGTCAAATCCGGCAATACGGGTGTGGCTCGGGAACATTACGCGGCCTCGGGAGGGGAGAGTACGGACGGGAGGGAGGGGGAACCTCGCATCAGGCCGGGCCGTGTGGATCCGCGGGCGGGCTTGACGTAAGACTTGAAATGTTAGCCTAGGGGCGTATGGCGGCCAACCGCCAAAGCGGGGCTGCCGCCGGCCCCGGCGCCGACGGACAATACAGCCTGCGCGCTTCGTCGCCTCCCCTGCCTTGCTTCTGGATGTCCCGATCGTGAAATGGGTCTTCGTTTTCCTGTTCCTCGCCAGCGCGGTATACGTGCACCTGCGCGGCCGCGTACGCCACCGTCTTGGCCGCCAATTGCTCGACCACTCGACCTTCATGGCGCCGGTCAACGTGCTGATGTACGCCTGTTCGCGCGTGCCGACCACCGCCTTCCTCAGCCCCGACGAGCATTTCCCCGAGCTCGAACCGCTGCGCGCGCGCTGGCGCGACATTCGCGCCGAAGCCCTGCATCTGCGCGCGATCCAGCAGATCAAGGCCGCCGACGGCTACAACGACGTCGGCTTCAACTCGTTCTTCCGCCGCGGCTGGAAGCGCTTTTACCTGAAGTGGTACGACGACGCCCACCCTTCGGCGGCCGAGCTGTGCCCGGTCACCACCGAGCTGCTGCGGCAGATCCCCGGGGTCAAGGCGGCGATGTTCACCGAGCTGCCGCCAGGCGGCGAGCTGCGCCCGCACCGCGACCCCTATGCCGGCTCGCTGCGCCTGCACCTGGGCCTGGACACGCCCAACGACGACGCCTGTTTCATCGACGTCGACGGCACCCGCTACAGCTGGCGCGACGGCGAATGGACCATGTTCGACGAGACCTATATCCACTGGGCCCAGAACGGTTCCGAGCAGAACCGCATCATCCTGTTCTGCGACATCGAACGGCCGATGCGCTGGGGCTGGGCGCGCGGCCTGAACCGGTTCATCGCCAAGAACCTGATCGCCGCGGGCGCATCGCCGAACATGGAAGGCGACAAGACCGGCGGCATCAACCGCCTGTTCAAGTATTTCTATGCCCTGCGCCTGAAGACCAAGGCCTTGCGGGCGCGCAGCAAAGGCACGTATTACGCGCTCAAGTACGCCCTGGTCGCCGGCGTCATCGCGCTGATCGTCTGGCTGTAACCCCGTCGGCGAAGCTGAACCCAGGCACGGCAAGGCTTTCGATCTCTCCAGCCCTGTCCGCAACGAGGCGCCGGCCGTCTGAGGCGCCTATCCGGCCGCCGTACAGCCCCAGCGGCCCTTTCCGGGCCTCGTCAGCGGGCTCTCGGCGGCTCCCCGTCCCGCTACACCCGCTCTATCCCGCCGGCCCTCGCGCTGGAACGCAGCCAGCGCCTGCGGGATAATCGCGGTTTCCCGCCCCGCCCCAGGCCATCCCTCGGCCCGGCTCGGCGCGTCCATGCTTCGGAGCCCGCATGCAATACATCTACACCATGAACGGCGTCAGCAAGACCGTGCCGCCGAAGCGTCAGATCATCAAGGACATCTCGCTGTCGTTCTTCCCCGGCGCCAAGATCGGTCTGCTCGGCCTCAACGGCGCGGGCAAGTCGACGGTGCTGAAGATCATGGCCGGCGTCGATACCGATTTCAGCGGCGAAGCGCGCCCGGCCACCGGCATCAAGGTCGGTTACCTGGCCCAGGAACCGCAGCTCGATCCGACCCAGACCGTGCGCGAAGCGGTCGAAGTGGGCGTCGGCGACGTGCTCAGCGCGCAGGCCGCGCTCGACAAGATCTACGAGGCCTACGCCGAAGAAGGCGCCGACTTCGACAAGCTCGCCGCCGAGCAGCAGCGCCTGGAAGCGATCCTCGCCTCCGGCGACGCGCACACGCTCGAACACCAGTTGGAAGTCGCCGCCGACGCGCTGCGCCTGCCGCCGTGGGACGCGATCATCGGCAAGCTGTCGGGCGGCGAGAAGCGCCGCGTCGCGCTGTGCCAGCTGCTGCTGCAGAAGCCCGACATGCTGCTGCTCGACGAACCGACCAACCACCTCGACGCCGAATCGGTCGAATGGCTGGAGCAGTTCCTGGCGCGCTACACCGGCACCGTGGTGGCGGTGACCCACGATCGCTACTTCCTCGAAAACGCCGCCGAGTGGATTCTCGAACTCGACCGCGGCCGCGGCATTCCGTGGAAGGGCAACTACACCGCGTGGCTGGAGCAGAAGTCCGAGCGCCTGAAGCAGGAAGAAAACACCGAGAAGGCGCGCCAGAAGGCGCTGGCCAAGGAACTCGAGTGGGTGCGCAGCAACGCCAAGGGCGGCCGCAGCAAGGGCAAGGCCCGTCTGGCCCGCTTCGAAGAACTCAACTCGGTCGAGTACCAGCGCCGCAACGAGACCAACGAAATCTTCATCCCGCCGGGCGAGCGCCTGGGCAATTCGGTGATCGAGTTCAAGAACGTCTCCAAGTCGTTCGGCGACCGCCTGCTCATCGACGACCTGAGCTTCATCATTCCGCCGGGCGCGATCGTCGGCATCATCGGCCCCAACGGCGCCGGCAAGTCGACCCTGTTCAAAATGATCACCGGCCAGGAAACCCCGGACACCGGCGAGATCGTCAAGGGCCCGAGCACCAAGATCGCCTACGTCGACCAGAGCCGCGACAAGCTCGAAGGCAACCATAACGTCTTCCAGGAAGTCTCCGGCGGCGCCGACATCCTCAACATCAACGGCGTGGAGATCCAGTCGCGCGCCTACATCGGCCGCTTCAACTTCAAGGGCCAGGACCAGCAGAAGATGGTCGGCGCGCTGTCGGGCGGCGAACGCGGCCGTCTGCACCTGGCCAAGACCCTGCTGCAGGGCGGCAACGTGCTGCTGCTCGACGAACCGTCCAACGACCTCGACGTGGAAACCCTGCGCGCGCTCGAAGACGCCTTGCTGGAGTTCCCGGGTTGCGCGGTGGTCATCTCGCACGACCGTTGGTTCCTCGACCGCATCGCCACCCACATCCTCGCCTTCGAAGGCGATTCGCACGTGGAGTTCTTCCAGGGCAATTACCGCGAATACGAGGACGACAAGAAGCGTCGCCTCGGCGAAGAAGGCGCACGTCCGCACCGCCTGCGCTTCAAGGCGCTGAAGTAAGGCTCCGGGCCGCCCGCGCTCAGCGCGCGGGCGGCTTCGCCGCATCGATCCCGACGACGGGGCGTCCGTCGTTTTCGCCCGTCCCGAGCCTGCGCGGCAAAACCCGCGCAATGCAGATCGAGATCGGGTCGGGGCCGGCGTTCGCAGGAACGACCCGACCTTGCCCACCTATCGCCCGACGCGAACCCGGGCCGCGCCCGTCATCGCCACAACGCCCACCGGTCCGCACATGCCCGCCGTCCTGCTTCCACTGCTGTGCTTCATCGCCTTTCTCGCCTTCGCGCCCGAGGCGGCGATGAAATTCGCGACCTGGTTCCTGGTCACCACCGCGGTGGTGCGGGTCGCGGCCGACAAGGCCGTCGGCCTGGAAACATGTTGGGGCGAGGCGGCTAAAGCGGTGATCTGGGCCGCAGCGCTGCCGCTGCTGGCGATCTTCGGCCTGCTCAGTTTCGGCCTGTCCACCGGCATCACCCAGTTCGAAGGTCTCGCTGCGATCGCGATCCTCGTCATGTTGTCGGGCTCGTTCGTCGCCGCCTTCATGCTGGCTTTGCACACCAGCCTCAAGGACAGTGCGATCATCGCCTCGATCACCACCGTCGCCAGCGCGGCGATGGCGATGCTGGTCCGCGCGCTGGCCTGAGGCCGAGGCCCGATCCGAACGATGCGCACCGACCGATCGCCGCCGCCCTGCCTCCCCCACCGACCGAGGAGCGCATCATGACCGTCGAACAAGCTTACGAACTCGAAGGGCTGCGCCGCGCGGGCGCGCTGGTGTCGGGCATTCTGGCGACCATGCGCGAAGCCGCGGTGGCCGGCGCGGTGTCGCGCGACCTCGATGCGATCGGCGCGCAGATGATGCGCGCGGCCGGCGCGCGCTCGGCGCCTGCGCTGACCTACGATTTCCCCGGCGCGACCTGCATCAGCATCAACGCGGTCGCCGCCCACGGCATTCCCGACGGCAGCGTGCTGCGCGACGGCGACCTGGTCAACATCGACGTTTCGGCCGAGCTCGACGGCTACTTCGCCGACACCGGCGGCAGCTTCGTGGTCGGTACCGCCAGCGAAGCGCAACAGCGCCTGCTCGATGCCACGCGCGAGGCCCGCGACGCGGCGATCGCGCAGTTGCGCGCCGGCAACCTGATCAACAGCATCGGCCGCACCGTCGAAGGCATCGCCGCACGGCGCGGTTTCCGGGTAATCCGCAACCTCGGCAGCCACGGCGTGGGCCGTTCGCTGCACGAGGCGCCCGGCAGCATTCCCGGCTACTACGACCCGCGCGATACCCGCCGGCTGCACGACGGCATGGTGATCACGATCGAACCCTTCCTGGCCACCCACTGCACCCAGGTCGACGAAGGCGACGACGGCTGGGCGATGCGTTGCCGCCGCGGTTATGCCGCGCAGTTCGAACACACCGTCGTGGTCACCCACGGCGCGCCGATCATCGTGACTTGAGGCCGGGAATCGGGAATCGGGAATCGGGAATCGATAAGCGTACAGCGGCGTCGGGACGCTAATCCCGGCGCCGACATAGAAACGAAACAGCCGCGTTTGCAGCAAGCACGGCATCACCACGAGGAAGGGCATCGATGAGCTTCATGCAGGCATTGCGTCAACGCTGGCAACAGGCCGGCACTCTCGTCTGCGTCGGTCTCGACCCCGAGCCGGCGAAGTTTCCGGCGCGTTTCGCCGGCGATGCCGATGCAGTCTTCGCCTTCAACCGCGACATCATCGACGCCACCGCCGAATACGCCTGCGCGTTCAAGCCGCAGATCGCGCATTTCGCCGCGCTGGGCGCCGAAGACGCGCTCGCCCGCCTGGTCGCCTACGCGCACGCGAACCATCCCGGCATCCCGGTAATCCTCGACAGCAAGCGCGGCGACATCGGCAGCACCGCCCAGCACTACGTCACCGAAGCCTTCGACCGCTACGGCGCCGATGCGGTCACCGCCAACCCCTACCTCGGCCGCGATTCGGTCCAGCCCTTCCTCGACCGCGCCGACCGCGGCGTGGTCGTGCTGTGCCGCACCTCCAATCCCGGCGCCGGCGACCTGCAGGACCTCGAGGTCGCCGGCCGCCCGCTCTACCAGCACGTCGCCGAGAAGGTCGCGCGCGAATGGAACGGCCACGGCAATTGCGCGCTCGTGGTCGGCGCAACCTGGCCGTCGCAGCTGCGCGAAGTACGCGCGATCGTCGGCGAGGTGCCGTTCCTGGTGCCCGGCGTCGGCGCGCAAGGCGGCGACGTCGAGGCGGTGGTGAGCAACGCCAAGACCGCAGACGGCACCGGCCTGATGGTCAGCAGCTCGCGCGCGATCCTCTACGCCTCCAACGGCGACGACTATGCCGCCGCCTCGGCCGCGGCGGCGAAATCCCTGCGCGACGAAATCAACCGCTACCGCTGAGCCGCCGCCGAACCTGCGTCTACGCCACCGAGCTTAGCTGGCGAACACTTGCAGGCCGCCGTCGCGGTGGATGAACAAGGCGCGCGACAGGTTGTAGCTCGACGACAGCGCGATCTCGTCGGCGATGTCGCGCAACGAGGCGACGCTGTCGTCGTCCTCGCTGCCGCACAGCATCAGCTCGTCGCGCGCGGCGATCGCGAACACCGGATCGCCCTTGATCTCGATGCGGTCGCGCCAGTGATCGAACAGCAGCACCATGCTGGCGTCGTAGTTGCGATCGAGTCGGGCGACATAACGCCCGCCGCCGCCCTGCACGTCGAGTTCCGGCAGGAAACGGGTCAGGTTGTCGAGCGCCTGGGTGTACAAGGTCTCGCGGTCGAAACCGCGCCGCTCGGCCTCCGACGGCGAAAGAAAACTCATCGAATCCGGCGTGTCCTCGACATAGGTCAGAACCAGATCGCCGGCCAAGGGCTCGACGATGAAGGGCAGCATCGACTCGGTGCCGAACGAGCGCGCCTGTTGCAGCGCGGTCTCGTGCCAGCCGCGCGTCTTCAGCACCGGCAGGATCACCGCATTCGCGGCCTCGGGCGCGCTGACGAAATCGCGTTGGATCGCGCGCGCGCCCGCCAGTTGCTCGGCGAAGATCGCTTCGAGCTCCTGCGGCGCGCCGAGGTAACGCAGATAACTGTTGCCGAGGAAGTGGGTGGCCTTGAAGCCGTCCGGCAGGCTCCAGTCGACCCGGGTATCGGCGGTCGCCGCGCCGTGCCCGATCTCGACCCGGGCCTCGGGCCAAGCCGCGCGCACCGCCGCGGCATAGCGCTCGGCGAAGGTCACCAGGTCCATCGGCGCCGCATGTTCCGAAACGTCTGGCTTAGTGCCGAACCATCTGCTGAAGATAGACATCACCGACTCCCTGTCGATTGACCGACCCCCTGTGGTCGCCCGACCGACTATACGGCCGGGTTCGAGCCCGCAGCGGCGCGGCGCCGCATTTTCCGACTGGCGGCACAGGCCGCTAGCGAGCGCCGCTCCAGATACGTCCCGGCCGATGTGATCGGACCCGGGCCGCAGGCATTAGGCTGTCGCCATGGCCGCCATCGACACCCTCTCCCGCAGACGCTTTCTTGCCGCAGCCGGCGCCTTGGGTCTCGGCGCGTTTGTCGCGCCGAACTTGCACGCCGCGCTTGTCGCGCCGAGCCTGCACGCCGCCCTTACCGCACCCGATCAGCCGCTCGCGCCGCCTGCCGGCGCGCCGGGGCGCTCGCGCCTGATCCTGCTCGGCACCGCCGGCGGCCCCACCCCGAAGGCGCTACGCGCAGCGCCAGCGCAGGCGGTGGTCGTCGACGACGCGGTCTACATCGTCGACTGCGGCAACGGCGTCGCCCGCCAGATGGCCCTGGCCGGGCTAACACTCGGCGCGATCCGCGAGGTCTTCCTCACCCATCACCATTCCGACCACAACGCCGACTACGGCAATCTGTTGTTGCTGGCGTGGGCCGCCGACCTGCGCCGGCCGGTCGGCACCTGGGGCCCGCCGCCGCTCGCGCGCATGACCCGGCGCTTCCTGCAGCTCAACGCCGAAGACATCCGCACCCGCATCGCCGACGAAGGCCGCCCGCCGCTGGCGCCGCTGATCCGTCCGCACGAACTGCGCCGCGGCGGCGTGGTGATGCGCGACGAGCGGGTCAAAGTGACCGCGGCCCTGGTCGATCACCCGCCGATGGCGCCGGCCTTCGCCTACCGCTTCGACTGCCCGGACCGCTCGATCATCTTCTCCGGCGATACCCGGCCGTCGCCGGCCCTGGTCGAGCTGGCACGCGGCGCCGACGTGCTGGTGCACGAGGTCATGTACCTGCCCGCACTGGAACGCCTGATCGCCAGCGAAGCCCAGGCCGGGCGCCTGCGCCAGCATCTGCTCGACAGCCACACCATCACCGAACAGGTAGGCCGCCTCGCAACCGAAGCCGGGGTGACAACCCTGGTGTTGAGCCACTTCGTGCCGGGCGGCGATGCCTCGCTCACCGACGAAGTCTGGCGCGCAGCCGTCGCGCCGCATTTCGCCGGGCGTTTGGTGATCGGGCGCGATTTGATGGAGCTGTGAGGGTGCAGCCTTCCCTTCTCCCGCTTGTCGAAGAAGGTGCGCAGTGCGGATGAGGGCGCGGTTGCATCGCAGACAGTGAATATTGCGCTCCCGGCCCGGACGCATAGCGTTCGCAGCCGTGCGAGCCAGTGGCTCGCAGACACGGCCCCTCGCCCCCATTCCTCTTCAGCACGCGCGCGAAGGCTAAGCAGAACGTAGGCGACGACGAGGCTCGGCGCTGCGGCTCAACGCCACCACGCCCGCAAGGCCGCAATCGGGAAACGCCCCCAGATCGCCGCGAACACGCCGGCACGCACCAGCGCGCTGCGGCGCGAGGCCTCGAACTTGCGAAAATAGCGCCACAGACCGCGATGCTTGTGCCACTCGACGAAGAACGGCCGCGAACGGCTCGACACGCCGCGCACGTGCACGACGCGAACGCGATTGGCCACCGCCACGATCGCACCGGCTTCGCGCACGCGCCGGCACAGGTCGAGGTCTTCGGCATGCAGGCGATAGCCTTCGTCGAAGCCGCCGATGCGCGCGAACAGTTGCCTGGGCATCAGCATCAGTGCGCCCGAGGTCGCCTCGACCTGCTGCAAAGGCTGCGCATCGTCGGGCGCGACCGCCATCTTCGGCGCCGCCCACGGACGCAGCAGGCCGGCCAGCATCGCGCCGAAATCGGGGTCGCGGCGGCGCACGGCGACATCGCGCTCGCCCTGTTCGTTGATCAGGTCGGCGCTGACCAGGGCCTCGCCGAGCGACGCCGCCAGGGCCTGCAGTTGCAGCAGGGTGTCGCGTTCGACCATGCAGTCGGGATTGACGAACACCAGCCAGTCGTCCTCGTCCGCCGACGGCTCCAGGTCGGCCGCGCCCTGGTTGCAACCGACCGAAAAGCCGGGGTTGTCCGGGTTGGCGATGAAGCGCAGGCGCGGGTCGGCCGAGGCGTGGCGCTGGACGATGTCGAGGGTGCCGTCGTCGGACTGGTTGTCGACGACGCGGATCGCCTGGACGCCGAGACTGTTGCGCAGCCGGCTCAGGCATTCGTCGATCGTCGCCGCGCTGCGGTAAGTGACCACGATCGCCTTGAGAGCAGGCTCGTTGAGAGCAGACTCGTTGACAGCCGGCGCGCGCTGGCCAGCGTGGGTGCGCGCCTGGCCGGGGTCAGAGGAAGAGATCACGTTGCGGTTCCGGTGGGCCGACGCGCTCGAGGCGTTCGGCGAGTTGTTGGCGCAGCTCGCGCAGAGGGTCGTCCATGAGGAAGTTCGCCAGGCGCGCATGCCAGTCCGGCCAGCGCGCGGCCAGCGCGTCCATGTCGCCGTCGCTGGGCCGGCCTTCGCCGCCGCGCGCGACATAGGCGGTATCGCACAACACGTTGCGCCAGCCCAGTCCGGACAGGCGCAGGGACAGATCGGTCAGGGCCGCATACCAGGAACCGTAGCTCGCCGCGTCGAGGCCGCCGGCGCGGCGGCGGGCGCTGCCGCGCAACAGCACGGCGTGGCCGACAGCGGCCGGCAGTTCCGGATGCAGGGCCGGCATTTGCTGCAAGGCCCGCGACAGGCGCTCGGCGTCTTCGGCGTCGGGCATGGGGGCGATTTCGCCGATCCGCGGCCAGGCCGCGGCTTCGCCGGCGTTGCACCAGGGCGTGGCCGAGGCGATGGCGCCGTCGGCGGCCAGGCAGGCGCTCAGGCGCGACAGCCAGCCCGGCGCCGGCACCGCGTCGGGCGCGAGCACGGCGACGTCGGCGTCGCCGCAGACGCTCAACACTTCGTCCAGGTGCGCGACTTCGCCCAGGCTGCGCTGACGGCGGCTGTAATCGGCCTTGAGCGCGGTGCGCTTCAACCAGCGCTCGACGATCGCATAGCCGCGCGGCCCGGCGCGGGCGTCGTCGGCCAGCCACACCCGCGCACCCGGCGGCGTGCACAGCTCCAGCGCGGCGAGGCAGGCATCGAGTGCGTCGTCGTCGGCACCGACCGGCACTACGACGATGGGCAATTCAGTCATGGCGGGGTTCTATCACGAAGCCGCATGGTCCCATAGCCCACGCCACCGCGCGCATCGCCGGCACGGCGGCCGATCGTCGGTTCCAGCAGTAACGGGCGGCGGACATAGCGGTACGTATTCGACCTGAAGCCGGGTCACGACGGCGTCGTCGCATCGTCGGTCACGCACAAAGCACTGGGGCGGCGTATCGGCGACGGCCTGCAACACAATGGGACCGGCAAGCCGGCGACGGCCTGCACAGCAATGGGGCCGGCAAAGCCGGCGACGGCCTGCATAACAATGGGGCCGGTAAGCCGGCGACGGCCTGCATAACAATGGGGCCGGCAAAGCCGGCCCCAGTCAAACACCGCGCAGCGCGAGGGCTTACTTCCTCGGCTTGGGCTGCAAGGGTTCCATGGCGCGGAAACGGCGGCTGTATTCGTCGGTCAGGTTGCGCGACTCCTGCGGGTTGCGCACCAGGGTCGGGGTCAACAGGATGATGGTCTCGCGACGGGTGGTCGCCGACTTCTGCTTACCGAACAGTGCGCCCAGCACGGGGACGCGGTTCAGACCCGGCAAGCCGCCCGAGCTGCGGCGCGTTTCGTCGGCGATCAGGCCCGCCAGCAATACCGTCTCGCCGCTCTGCACCGCGGCCTCGGTCTTGAGCTTCTTGGTGTTGATGGTGACGTTGGTGCTGGTGTTGTTGAGCGGTGCGCCGACCGAGCTGACTTCCTGGACGATGTCCATGAACACCATGCCGTCGCGGCTCACCCGCGGACGCACCTTGAGGATCACGCCGGTGTCGAGGTACTGGACTTGGCTGACGGTGTTGTTGTTGCCGGTGCCGGTGTTGACCGAGACCGATTCGATCGGAATACGCGTGCCGACGTTGAGCGTGGCTTCGGCGTTGTTGCGCACGAATACCGAAGGCGTCTGCAGGACGTGCACGTCGGTCACCGAATCCAGCGCCGAAAGGACCGCCGCGGCATTGTTCTTGATCAGCGACCACGACAGGCCGTTGCCGCTGACGCCGCCGATGCTCGCCGCGAGCGTGCTCCACTTCGGCGGCACCGCCGGATTGGTGCTGCGGTTGAGATCGCCGAAACCGTTGTCGATGGTGGCGCGGTCGAGGAACCACTGCACGCCGTATTCGAGCGCGCCGCCGAGCTCGACCTCGGCCACCTGCGCCTCGATGTGCACCTGCATCGGCATCACGTCGAGCTTGTCGATCACGTTGCGGATCGACTTCCAGGCCTGCGGGCTGCTGCGCACCAGGATCGAATTGGTTTCCTCGACCGCCGATACGCCGACCTTGGCGCCATCGACCTCGAGCGTGACCGAGCCGTTGCCGGACTGGCGCGAACCCAGCGACGCGCCGCCGCCGAGGCCGCCGCTGGAGCCCGAGCCGCCGTCGCTGCCGCTCTTGCCGATGTCGGCGCTCGAGGTGCCGTTGTCGCTGTCGCGCAGCTCGACCGATTCCAGGCCCGGCATCAGCGAAGGCGGGCCGTTGTCGCCGCCGCCGTTGCCGCTGCGGTTGGAGCCGTACACTTCGGCGAGGCGGTCGGCGAGGTCCTTGGCCTTGATGTATTTGAGTTCCAGGGTGAACAACTGGACGTTGTCGCCGGCGCTGTCGATGCGGTCGAGCCAGTCCTTGATGTCGTCGAGGTAATCGGCCTGCGGGGTGATCACCATGACCGCGTTCGCGCCTTCCAGCGGCATGAAGCGGAACATGCCCGAGACCGGCGACTTGCTCTGTTCGCCGAACACTTTTTCCAGGTCGGCCACGACCTTGGTGGCCTTGCCCGACTGCAGCGGGAACACGCCGACCGACATGCCCGACAGCCAGTCGACGTCGAACACTTCGATCGTGCGCAGGTAGTTTTCGAGTTCGGCGCGGCTGCCGCCGACGGTGATGACGTTGCGCGAGTTGTCGACGTTGACGATGGCGTTCGGGCGCGCGTACGGCTTGAGGATCTTTTCCATCTCGGTGGCCGAGATGAAACGCAGCGGCACCGTGCGCACTTCGAAGCCGCGCGCGGCTCCCGGCGAGCCGGTGCGCGCCGCGACGTTGCCGGCCAGGGCCTGGTCGGACGGCACGATGTTGTAGCGGCCGCCGGTATAGACCAGGCGCGCGTTGTTCCAGCCCAGCACCATCTCGAGCAGGTTCACGGCTTCCGAGGCGCTGACCGGCTTGGGCGTGGCCAGGGTCACGGTGCCCTGCACGCCCGGCGCGATCACGTAGTTCTGGCCGAGCATGTCGCCGAGGATAGCCTTGGCGACCGCATGCACCGACTCGCCTTCGAAGTTGAAGGTGGCCGTGCCGTTGGTCGCGCCCAGGCCCGGCGGCGGCGCCGCGGCGGCGCTGCGGTTGATGACCTGGCCGGTGCCGCGGCGGATCTGCGCCTTCGGACCTTCCTCGTCGGCCTGCCCCTCCAGCGGCTGCTGCACGACGCCGTCGCGAACCAGGCGGGCGCGGGCATCCTCGCCCTGGGGTCCCTTGAGAGAGGCCGGATCGCCGTCGCGATGCAGCCGCGGCGACATCACACTGGCGCACGAGGCCAGTTGCGAGGCGATGATCGCCGCAACCAGTGCGTGAGAGGCGTATTGCTGGGGACGTAGCTTCATGCGTTCACTCTACGGCGTGTTGGCCGGTGGTTGAGCGGCTTGTTGCTGCCGCAGTTGCGCGCGACGCGCTTCGATCCGCTTGCGGATGGCTTCCATCTGCGCCTGCTCGGTGAGCGGCGCGGATGCGTTGTTGTCGGTCTGTCCGGCTTCGTTGGGTTTGTTCTGCACCGGCGGTGGCGGCGCAGGCGGCACCTGCGAAACCGTGGAAGCCCGGTTCGTCTGCGACTGCGGCTGCGGCGAAGGCACCGGCATCGGCGGAGGCGGCACCGGACGCACGCCCGGTTGCGGCGCGCTGCCGGGCTGCGGCGGGGCGATCGCGGTCGGCGGTTCGCCGCCCTGGCCGTTGAACACGCGCAGGTCGAGTTCGCGGCGGCCTTCCGGCCCTTCGAACACGGCCCGGCGCGGCTCCAGCGAGGTCAGGCGCCAGGCCGGATGCGACTCGGGCACCTCGCCCAGCTTGACCCGCACCGACTCGCTGCCGTCGGCCGGCTGCAGGAAGGCCATCGACAACTGCGGAGTGATCAGCACGCTGGTCAGCAGATAGTCGAAAGCGGCCGCCTGGTTCTCGCCCTCGCCCTTGCCCTGCATGAAGAAGGGCTTGGGCCGGCGGTCGTCGACGAACAACGGGCGCGCGGCGATTTCGCCGTACTTGCTCAGGGGGCCGAGCGCATCGGTCGCGCTCTTGCGCACCTGCGGCAGGGCCTTGACCAGGCTCGGGTCTTCATCGAGCGGATCGACGCTGCGGCCCATGCCGGCGAGCGCCAGCACCCAGGTCAACAGCGCCCACCCGGCGGCGGTGGCCAGCAGCCAAGTGCGCGGGCTGGCGTCGTCAAGGCGCATTGGAAGTCACCGCCGGTGCGTTGGCATTGGATGCGGCGGCCGGCGCCGGGCTCGGGCGCAGGTAACCGTACAGATCGAAGCTGACGTCGAGACCGCCGTCGTTGGCCGGACCGGCCGTTCCGGGCACGAAGTAGCCGCGCGTCGACAGCAGGTTGAGGTTGCCGACGAACAAGCGCGGCGAGCCGCTTTCGAGCGAATGCAGCACCGCCGCGGTTTCGGGCGCGCCGCAGCGCAAGCGCACCTGCACCACCACGCGCGCATAGCGGTCGCGCCGCGGCTCGGCCAGCGGCGAGCGATTGACGATGCCGCAGCTGCGGTTGCCGGGGCTGGCCTCCAGCACCACCGTCTCCAGGCGCTGGACCAGGCCGGCGGTGGCGAGTTCGGCGGTGGCCTCGGGCAGGAAGCCGGGACGGCTGGCCTGCTGCTTGCGCACCTCCTCCAGGCGCAGGCGGATCTGCGGGGCCTGCTTGAGTTCCATGCGCTGGCGCAGTTCGCGCTCTTGCAGATTGTCGATCTGTTCGCCGGCTTCCATCATCGGCACCGTCCACCACGGGTGGACCAGCACCGCATAGGCGATCGCGAGCGCGGCCAGCAGCAGGCCCAGTGCGAGCCAGCGCTCGCGGTCGGCGGCCCAGGTACGCCAGTTACTGCTCACGCGCGGCCTCCGGGGTCTGCTGTTTGGGCGGGCCGATCTCGGCGGTCAGGGTGAAACGGTCGCGGCTCGTCGCCGGGTCGGGCTGGACCGCGCCGGTCAGGGCCGGCGAGCGCCACAGCTTGGTGCCCTGCAGCTTGCCGATCAGCGACGAAGCCTCGCGGCTCAGGCCGATCATCAACAGGCTTTCGTCCTCGATCGCGAGCTTCTCCAGATAAGTCGAATCGGGCAAACGGCGACTGAGCTCGTCGATCACCTCGACCGTGCTCGGGCGCGCGGCGCGGGTGCGGTCGAGGAAGGCCTGGCCGTCGATCAGGTCGACCAGCAGCTGGCGCTGGGTCGCGGCCTGGCGCGCGGCGTTGGCGTTCTTGGCGATGGTCTGCTGCAAGGTCTGGCTGGCCTCGCGGCGGTTTTCGAGCACCTGCCACATCGCGGCGGCGAGCGCGAACAGCGCGACCGCGGCCAAGGCCAGGTTCCAGTAACGGAAGGGGTCGCTGCGGGTGCGGCGCTGCGACGGCGCCAGCAGGTTGACCCCGAGCGGCACGCCGTCGGCGCCGGCGACCTCGATCCCGGACAGGGTCGAAGCCAGCGGCCCGATCGCGACGAGCTGCGGGTCCAGCGATTGGCGCGGCACCGCCACCAATTCGGCGTCGAGCTGGCCGTCGCCGTCGCGGCGGGCCAGCACGCGCGCGTCGTAGGCGACGGCGTCGGCGGTGAAAGGGGTCTGGCGGTCGATCTCGAAACCGACCACGTCGCGCAGGCGGTCGGCGGCGGCGGCCGGCAAGGTCAGGCGCCGGCGCAGGCTCGCGGCCGGCGGCAACAGCAGCCAACGCGGCAACTCGCCGACGCGCGGCGGCAGCAACGGCGCCAGCGGATCGGCGGCGACGGCGCCGGCCGGTGCATTCAAATCGGCCAGGCTCGGCAGCACGGCCAAGTCGCGCACCTCGTTGGCCTGCTGCAGGCGCAGGTGCACGCTGTCGCCGTCGACCTGCAACAACAAACGGCCGCGATCCACGCCCAAGGCCTGGCGCATGCGCAACGGCAACCACGAGGCCAGAGTACGTCCCCACCACGAGAAGAAGCCGCCCGCTCCGGGTGCGAAGCGCGCGCTTAAACGTCTGAACCGGTTTTCCCCCAACCGGCTTTCGGCAACCTGCGAGTTCATCGTGACGAAGCTCCCTCCTCCCAACGCAGCGGTGTATAGGCCATTCCGGGAACGGAACTCCCCCCTGCACGCACAACCACTCGCAATACCGATTCACGGCCATCCGCTAGCCGTGCATGGCTGTCGATACTATAGGTGCCGCTGCGTTCGCCGACGAGACCAGCGAGTTCGCCGCCGACTTGCGCACCCGTCAACTGTGACCCGGGCGGCGTTCTGCGCCGTTGCTCTACGAGCTGGGCGCCGTTCATTCCCATAGCATCCAATACTTCCTTCGCCGCGAACGCCGGCTCCGGGCGCGTACGACCGCTGTAAACCGTGACCAGCGGCTCGATCTTGGCATACAGCGCCGGCGTCATGCCCAGCACTTGTTCCAACTCTGCAACGCTTTCGAATTCGGCATCCTTGGCGCCGTAAGGGCGGCCGGCGGACGCGTAGTCGGCGTCTTCGGCGCCGCCTGCGGGTTGGGTCAAGGTGTCGGCATCGCGCCAGTCGAGGATGGCCGCGGCCAGGCGCGCGGCCTCGCCCTGCTCCATCCCGCCCACGCCCTGGATCAACGCGGTCAGCAAGGCGAAATCGCCCTGGTTGAGGTCGACCTTGCCGTTCTCGTCGACGATCTTGATCTCGAGCTTGGCCTCGCCGAAGCGCCATGGATTCGGGCGCCCATCGGGCTGCCACTGCAGCTTGGTGTCGGTCATCGCCACCCGCGTCATCGCGTATTCGAGCCCGGCCCGGGCGGCGTTCTGCGCGACCAGGCCGCGCACCAGCACCCGCCCTTGCAGGTTCTCGGTGCGCGCCGACAACGCGAATGCGCCAATCAGCGCAGTCAGCAGAGCGATCACCCACAGCACCAAAAGAAGCGCCGCTCCACGCGAGCGCCGGGACGCGGTTACCGCATCACGACGTCTTCCAACGCAAACCCGCCGCTGCGCCGCGCGCTGCGCGATGCCGTCTGCTGTCGTCCTCGTGGCTCGGACTGTCTTCATCACAGCTCCGGCACGAAGCCGCCGGCCGTCGCGCTGGCCAGCGGCAGGGCCACCACCAGCGGCGGCCAGGCACGGCCGTCGCGGTCGGTGAGTGTGACTTCCACGAACAAAGGCAGTTGCTCCGGCGTCTGCCAGCGCTCTTGCCATTCGCCGAGTTCGCCGCGTTGCGGGTCCATCGAACGGTAACGGAAGCGCGCCGACTTCAGGCCCTCGACCAGCAGCTCGGGCGGACGCTCGCGTGCCTCCTTGATGGTTTCGCCGGCCAGCACCATCGACAAGGACAACAGGATGCGGGCCTGGTCGCCATCACCTTCGATCACGAAGTCGTGCAGGTACGGCCCGCCCTGGCCCAGGTAATCGGGCAGGTCGGCGACGAAACGCAGGCGGTCGGGTTCGCCGACGAAGCGCTGCGGCACCGCGGTGCTCTGGTCGAACGCGAACGGAATCGGCCGGGTCGCGGCGATGCGCTTGCGCAGGAAGCCTTCGACTGCGCGTTCGCGTTCGCTGCGCTGGGCAAGGGCCTCGCCGCGTGTGGCGGTTTTTGTCGCCGCCGACAGAGTAGCGAAAGCCAAGGTCAGGCCAGCCACCAGCAGCACCATCGCCAGCAGCACTTCGATCAGGGTGAAACCGCGCATGCGCTGGCGCGAGGACACGCCATGCATCGCCTTCATCGGATCCACCGAGCGCGCCATCAGAACTGCACCTCGTTGGAGGCGGCCGAGCTGCGCAAGGTACGCAGCAGCAGGCGCCGACCGCCGCCGCCCTCGCCCCACTCCACCGCCAGTTGGACCTCGAACAAGCGCATCGCATTCGGATCGATGGGCTGCGACGAGGCCGGCATGGGATCGCGCCACGGCGCCACCCCGAGGGTCCAGCGATAGCGGCCGTTCTCGAACTCGCCGCTGCGTTGACCGGGCTTGAGCGGTTGCCCGACCCCGACCTGGTCCATCAGCGATTGCGCATACAAGGCGGCGCGGCCGGCATCGCTGGACCAGCGCACCTGCCGCGTCGCGCCCGACAAGGTGCCGAGCAACAAGGACAGCGCCATCGCCAGCAAAGCGAAGGCGACGATCACTTCCAGCAAGGTGTAGCCGCGTTGGCGCGACGACGGCGCGCGAGGCAGCGCGCCGGGACGGCGCAAAGAACCGGCCGACGCGGCGGACCGCGCACGCGCGCTCATCGCGGCGCCTCGCCGCGCTTGAGCTTGACCTCGCCGGTCAGCCAGGCGACATCGACGTTCCACGCCGCCTGCTTGACGTTGAGCTTGATCCGCCCGCCGGTGGACGCGCCGTCGGCGAAGAACATGATCGCGCCCTCGCCGCGGCGCGGCTGCACTTCGCGCGCGCCGGTGAAGGTCACTCCAACCGCCTTGGGAATATCCCCATTGCGCCCGTTCGGCGCGGTCCAGGTGCGCGCCGCCGGATCGATGGTGAACTTCTGCGAACGCCCGGTCGAGATCGCCTGGCTGCGCGTATAGCGCAGTTGCGAGGCGATTTCCTTGGACGCCGAGCGCAGCTGCATGCCGCTCATGCCGCCGCTCATCATGCCGACGGTCAACACGCCGATCGCCGCGATCAGGGCGATCACCAACAGCATTTCCAGCAGCGACATGCCGCGCATCGCCGCCGACCGCGGCGGGCCGCCTGCGCGGCTCGCACGCACGGCGCACGCGGGAGCGCGCCGGACGGCGTTCGCCCAGGCCCGGTCCCCCCGCCCTCCGGCGGAGGGCCTGTGCCGCAGGCGTTTCATCGCAGGCGCTTACTCAGTTGTTCTTGATGTCGCCGTCGACGCTGCTGCCGCCGGCCTTGCCGTCCTTGCCGTAGCTGACCAGGTCGTAGGGACCGCTTTCGCCGGGTTGGCGGTACTCGATCGCATGACCCCACGGGTCCTTCAACTCGGTTTCCTTGGCGTACGGCCCCAACCAACCGTTGGCGTCGGCCGGTTGCTTGACCAGTTCCTCGAGCGAACCCGGCAGGCGGCCGGTGTCCATCTGGAACGAGTCGATCTTGCCGGCGAGGGTCTGCACCTGGCCCTTGGCGAGGTTGTAGTCGCCGCGGTCCTTGCCGCCCAGCACGCGATTGCCGACGAAGGCGAGAACTGCGCCGATCAGCACGATCACGATGATGATCTCGATCAGGCTCATACCGCGCTGGCCGGCCGGGGACGGGGAACGGGTAATCGAACGGGGATTGCGCATCTCAGTGATCATCCATAGTGGTAGGTTCTGGACAGACGTTGTGCTTCAACGGACGAGGCGGGGCAACGGGGTCGAAGCCGACCGCCCGCATCCGCAGACTGCATAGGATTCTGTTCCGCGCCGATTGGCGAAGTTCGCGCGAATCCGGCTCCGGTACAGCCGGCGTTCAAGCGCACGGCGTGAACGGGCGCCCCGGGGCGACGGCGAGCGAGCGCGAACATCGCCATGCTCAACCGATCGCATTGGTAAGGTCGTACAGCGGCAGCAACACCGCCATCACGACCGTGGCGACGACGCCGGCCAGGACTACGGTCACCACCGGGACCAAGGCGGCGAGCATGCGGTCCAGGGCCATGCCGGTGTCCTGCTCGAAGGTCTCGGCGGTCTTCATCAGCATCGCGTCGAGCGCGCCGGACTCCTCGCCGACCTGGATCATCTGCAGGGCCAGGCGCGGGAAACGCTTGCCCTTGCCGAGCGCGGTCGACAGCGCGACGCCGTTCTTGACGTCTTCGCCGGCGGCATCGACGTCGGCGGCGAGGATGCGGTTGTTGAGCACGTTGCGGCCGATGCCGATCGCCGTCATCAACGGCACGCCGTTGCGTACCAGGGTGCCGAGCGTGCGCGCCAGGCGCGCGGTCTCGATCTTGGCGATCAGCGGGCCGACGAACTTGCGCTTGAGCAGCCAGGCATCGAGCGCCTCGCGGAACGCCGGGTCGCGGCGCTTGCGGTCGAACCAGAGGAAGCCGAGTGCGGGAATCGCGATCAATACGATCCACCAGTCGCGCACGAACAGGCCGAGCCACAGCACCACTTGCGTGAACATCGGCAGCTCGGCATCGAGGCTTTCGTACATCGCACCGAACTGCGGCACCACGTAACCGAGCAGGAACATCAGGCTCACGCCGACCATGACCATCAGGATCGCCGGGTAGATCAGCGCGTTGATGACCCGGCCCTGCAGCACCCGGCTGCGTTCGAGGTAGTCGTCGAGGCGCGACAGGGTCTCGTGCAGATTGCCGCCGGCCTCGCCGGCCCGAACCATGTTGATGTACAGGCGCGAGAAGGTGCCGTGCTGTCGCTCCAGCGCGACCGACAGCGAGGTACCGCCACGCACCGCGTCGCGGATGTCGGCGACCGTGCTCTTGGCCGTGTCGTCCTCGGGCAGGTCGAGCAGGATGGTCAGCGCGCGGTCCAGCGGCTGGCCGGCGCCGAGCAAGGTCGACAACTGTTGGGTGAACTGCACCAGCCGCGCCCCGGTGAAGGGCTTGGGCTTGAACAAGGCCTTCCACGACGAAGACGCCCCCGCTTCCGAGGCCAGCTTGGCCTCGACCGGCAGATGCCCCTGCTCCTGCAGGCGCTGCACGACTTCGGTGCTGCTGGCGGCCTCCATCTGGCCATCGAGCAGCTCACCGCGCGCGTTCAGGGCTTTGTAGTGGTAGAGGGGCATAAAGGCCGGGAATCGGGAATGGGGAATCGAGAATCGGTTAAGGCCAAAGCATCGGAACTTCGAAGCCAGGGGAATGGACCAGGCGGGACGACCACGATTCCCGACTCCCCACTCCCGATTCCCGGCTCTCAAGCATCCTCGGTCACCCGCAGCACTTCCTCGATCGTGGTCTGGCCGGCGAGCGCCTTGACGATGCCGTCCTCGTACATGGTGCGCATGCCGGCGCTGTCGCGCGCGATCTGTTCGATCTCGCCCATGCCGGCGTGACGCATCACCGCGCGCCGCAGCTCGTCGTTCATGACCAGGAATTCCATGATCGTGGTGCGGCCGTGGTAACCGCTGGGCGCCAGCGCCGAACCGCGCGGACGGAACAGGTAGATGTCGCCCTCGGGTTGGTAGCGGCGCAGGTTGAACTTGTCGATTTCCTCGGGCGAGGCGAGGTATTTCTCGGCATGGGTCGGCTCGAGCCGGCGCACCAGGCGCTGGGCCAGGATGCCGTTGATCGTCGAGGTCAGCAGATAGTCTTCCACGCCCATGTCGAGCAGGCGGGTGATGCCGCCGGCGGCGTTGTTGGTGTGCAGCGTGCTCAGCACCAAGTGGCCGGTCAGCGCCGACTGGATCGCGATGCGGCAGGTCTCCAGATCGCGCATTTCGCCGATCATGATGATGTCCGGGTCTTGGCGGACGATCGAACGCAGCGCATGCGAGAAGTCGAGACCGATCTGCGGCTTGGCCTGGATCTGGTTGATGCCTTCGATCTGGTACTCGACCGGGTCTTCGACGGTGATGATCTTGACGTCGCTGGTGTTGAGCTTGCTCAGCGCCGTATACAAGGTGGTGGTCTTGCCCGAACCGGTCGGGCCGGTCACCAGCATGATGCCGTGCGGCTGGTCGAGCACCTTCTGGAACTGCGGCAGGAATTCGTCGGTGAAGCCGAGCTTGTAGAAATCGAACACGACCGTCTCGCGGTCGAGCAGTCGCATCACCACCGACTCGCCGTGCGCGGTCGGCACGGTGCTGACGCGCAGGTCGAGCTCCTTGCCCTGCACCCGCAGCATGATGCGGCCGTCCTGCGGCAGGCGGCGCTCGGCGATGTTGAGCTTGGCCATGATCTTGATGCGGCTGATCACCGCGGCGGTGAGGTTGGCCGGCGGGCTCTCGCCCTCGGCCAGCACGCCGTCGACGCGGTAGCGCACCTTCAGACGGTTCTCGAACGGCTCGATGTGGATGTCCGAGGCGCGCAGCTCGACCGCGCGCTGGATCACCAGGTTGACCAGGCGGATCACCGGCGCTTCCGAAGCCAGGTCGCGCAGATGCTCGACGTCGTCGAGATCGCCCGCGCCCTCGCCTTCGGCAGTCTCGACGATCGCGCCCATCGCGCTGCGGCCCTGGCCGTACCAGCGCTCGACCAGGTCGCCGACCTCCGAGCGCAGCGCCACGTAGGGGCGGATCTCGCGCTGGGTCGCCAGGCGCAGGGCGTCGAGCTGGTAGATGTCCTGCGGGTCGGCCATCAGCACGTCGACGTGGTGCTCGCCCTCGCCGACCGGGCAGACCGCAAACTGCTTCATGAACTTGGGCGTCAGCGCCACCCCCTCGGGCGGCAGCTCGGGCGCGTCCTTGATGCTGACCAAGGGCAGGTCCAGCGCCGCGGCCACGGTTTCGGCGTGGTCGCGCTCGGACACCAGCCCCAGCCGCGCCAACAGCGCGAGCAGGCTGCCGCCGGTCTCCTCCTGGAGCCGGCGCGCACGCGCCAGGTCGGGCTCCTTGAGACGCCCCTTCGCCAGCAAGGCATCGACGATGCGGATGTCGACCGCGGCCTGGGCGTCCCCCGCCGGTAAGGCGCTGGCGCTCGGTTCGTTGGATGTGGCTACTGCGTTCACGTCACCCTCCTGCGCGTGATTCCCCGACTTTAGCAGTTTCATTCGCAGTCTCGACCAGCCCTGAACAGCGCCGGTGAGCGTCGGTGAGATAACCCCGGTCGTCGAGTCGTCAATCAGGATGCCCGGCCCGCGTCGCAGGGCTTCGGATTCATGAACAGGCGCAGTTACGGACTGAAAGATCAGTCACATTTTATTTGCGCGAGCGCCATCGGGCGGCCATGCCGGTGCAGCGGAGCTGTGCTAATTGGCGACGCGCGCTCGCAACCGCATCGGAATGTGTGACACCACCACTGTCGGTCGATCCGGGCGATGCCGGCGAGTCGGCCCGAGCACAAAAACAAACGGACGCCCGAATGGGCGTCCGTTCTATAGGCAACGATCGAGCGACCTTGCCGCGTGGCTTAGCCCACCCACACCCGCGCATTGCGGAACATACGCAGCCACGGCGAGTCGCCGCTCCAGTCGCGCGGCGACCAGCTGAAGTTGGCGTTGCGCAGGGTGCGCTCGGGGTGCGGCATCAGGATCGTGGCGCGACCGTCGTTGCTGGTCAGGCCGGCGATGCCGTCGGGCGAGCCGTTCGGGTTCAGCGGGTAGCGGTCGGCGATGCGGCCGTCGCCGTCGATATAACGCAGCGAGACGTTGGCCGCGGTCTGGTCGAGGTTGCTGGCGAAGCTGGCCTGGCCTTCGCCGTGGGCGACCGCGACCGGGATGCGCGAGCCGGCCATGCCGCGGAAGAACAGCGACGGCGACTCGGCCACTTCGAGCAGGCCCAGGCGAGCTTCGAACTGTTCGCTGCGGTTGCGCAGGAACACCGGCCAATGCTCGGCGCCGGGAACGATCGGCTTGAGCTGGGCCAGCATCTGGCAGCCGTTGCAGACGCCGAGCGAGAAGCTGTCTTCGCGGGCGAAGAACGCGGCGAAAGCGTCGCGCAGGGCGCTGCGTTCGAGGATGCTGGTGGCCCAACCGCGGCCGGCACCGAGCACGTCGCCGTAGCTGAAGCCGCCGCAGGCGGCGAAGCCCTTGAAGTCTTCGAGCTGGAAGCGGCCGCTGATCAGGTCGCTCATGTGCACGTCGAAAGCTTCGAAGCCGGCGCGGTCGAAAGCCGCGGCCATTTCGATCTGGCCGTTGACGCCCTGCTCGCGCAGGATCGCCACCTTCGGGCGCACGCCGGTGTTGATGAAGGGTGCGGCGACGTCCTCGGCGGTGTCGAAGCTCAACCTGGGCTTGAGGCCCGGCGCGCTGAAGTCGCGCGCGATCGCCCGCTCTTCGTCGGCGCACTCGGGGTTGTCGCGCAGCTTCTGCAGCGCATGGCTGGTCGACCACCAGGCATCGAACAACTCGTCCCAACGCCATTCGACCAGGACCTTGCCGTCTTCTTTCACGCGTACCGCGGCCGCCGTAGTCGGCTTGGCGATGCGCTGAGCGCAGTCGATCAGGCCGTGGCGGGCGACCAGGTCGGCGAATTCGGCGCGGTCCTCGGCGGCGATCTGCACGATCGCGCCGAGCTCTTCGTTGAACAAGGTGCGGAACGGATCCTCGCCCCAGCCGTCGAGGCTGATGTCGAGGCCCAGGCGCGAGCAGAACGCCATTTCCGACAGCGCGGCGAAGGCGCCGCCGTCGCTGCGGTCGTGATAGGCGAGCAACAAACCGGCTTCGCGCGCATCGCGGATCAGCTCGAAGAAATCGCGCAGACGCTCCGGACTGTCGAGGTCGGGCACGCCGGTTTCATGGCGCGCGCCCTCGCCCGGCAGGCCGGCGAAGGCAGGCAAGCCGCCGTCGCTGCCGGCTTCCGGATGGCACTGGGCCAGCACCGAACCGCCGAGGCGTTGCTTGCCGGCGCCCAGGCCGATCAACCACAGCTCGCTGTCGGGGTCGCGCGACAACAGCGGGGTCAGCTGCTGGCGCACGTCGACCACCGGCGCGAACGCGCTGACGATCAACGACACCGGCGACACCGACTTCGAGGCGTTCTCGCCCGAGCCCCATTGCGCTTGCATCGACAAGGAGTCCTTGCCGACCGGGATGCTCAGTTCGAGTTCCGGGCACAGCTCCAGGCCGACCGCCTTGACCGCGTCGAACAGCAGCGCGTCTTCGCCCGGATGCGAGGCGGCGGCCATCCAGTTCGCCGACAGCTTGATGCGGTTCAGCGATTCGACCGGCGCGGCGCACAGGTTGGTGATCGCCTCGCCGACCGCCATGCGCGCCGCGGCGGCGGCATCGAGCAAGGCCAGCGGCGTGCGTTCGCCGATCGCCATCGCTTCGCCGACGTGGCCGTCGAAGTCCGACAAGGTGATCGCGCAATCGGCCAGCGGCAACTGCCAGGGGCCGATCATCTGGTCGCGGGCGACCAGGCCGCCGACGGTGCGGTCGCCGATGGTGATGAGGAAGTTCTTGGCGGCCACGGTCGGGTGCGCGAGCACGCGCAAACCGGCGTCGCGCAGATCCAGCCCGCCCCACTGCAGCGCCGGCCACGGCGCATCGGCGGGATAACGGGTGTCGCGATGCATCTTCGGCGGCTTGCCGAACAGCAGGTCCATGGGCAAGTCGATCGGCCAATCGGCGTCGGCGATCTTGTTCTCGCCATACACCGATTCGACCGTCGCGCCGTAGCCGACCACCAAGCGCTCTTCGGCGGTCGCATAGCCGACCACTGCGAAGGGGCAGCGCTCGCGCTCGCAGATCGCGGCGAAGTCGGCGACGCGGTCGGCCGGCAGGCCGAGCACGTAGCGTTCCTGCGATTCGTTGCACCACAGCTGCATCGGCGACAGCGAGGGATCGTCGCTCGGCACCTTGGCCAGGTCGATCACGCCGCCGAGGCCGGAATCGTGCAGCAGCTCGGGAATCGCGTTCGACAGACCGCCGGCGCCGACATCGTGCGCGCTGTCGATCGGATTGGCTTCGCCGAGCGCGACGCAGCGGTCGATGACTTCCTGGCAGCGACGCTCCATCTCCGGGTTGTCGCGCTGGACGCTGGCGAAGTCGAGCGCTTCGGCGCTGTCGCCGGAAGCGACCGAGCTGGCCGCGCCGCCGCCGAGGCCGATCAGCATCGCCGGGCCGCCGAGCACGATCACCGCATGCCCCGGCTTCAGGCCGAGCTTGGCGACCTGCACCCGGTCGATCGCGCCGAGACCGCCGGCCAGCATGATCGGCTTGTCGTAGGCGCGGGCGAGGCTGGTGTTGCCGGCCTGGCCTTCGGACAGCTCGAAGCTGCGGAAATAACCGACCAGGTTCGGGCGGCCGAATTCGTTGTTGAAGGCGGCCGCGCCGAGCGGGCCGTCGAGCATGATTTCCAGGGCCGGGGCCATGCGCGGATTGAGCGCGCGTTCGCCTTCCCACGGCTGCGGCAGGGTTGGGATGCGCAGGTGCGACACGCTGAAACCGCACAGACCCGCCTTGGGACGGCCGCCGCGACCGGTCGCGCCTTCGTCGCGGATCTCGCCGCCGTTGCCGGTGCTCGCACCGGGGAACGGCGCGATCGCGGTCGGGTGGTTATGGGTTTCGACCTTGATGCAGAACGCTGAGGGAATCTGCGCTTCGGCCGCATAGGCCTGGCTGCCGGGTTGCGGGCGGAAGCGCCGCGCCGGATAACCTTCGACCACCGCCGCGTTGTCGCTGTACGCCGAGAGCGTGTTCTCCGGCGTCTGCGCGTGGGTGTGCTTGATCATCTTGAACAGCGACTGCGGCTGCTCGCGGCCTTCCAGCGTCCAGGAAGCGTTGAAGATCTTGTGCCGGCAATGCTCGGAGTTGGCCTGCGCGAACATCATCAGTTCGACGTCGGACGGGGTGCGGCCGAGCGCGCCGTAACGCTCGCGCAGGTAGCCGATTTCGTCGTCGGCCAGGGCCAGGCCGAGGCGGCTGTTGGCGGCTTCGAGATCGTCCAGGGCGATGCGTTCGAGCTCGCCGCGCGCGGGCACGACGAACAGCGCCGCCGCATCGTCGCGCGCTTCGAGCAGCGACTGGGTCATCGGGTCGTGCAGGACCTTGGCCAGCGCGCCCTGGGTGGCGGCGTCGCTCGGCCAGCCTTCCAGGTCGTAGCGGGTGCCGCGTTCGACGCGCTTGACCGGCTGGCCGGCGCCGCGCAGCAATTCGGTGGCCTTGCTCGCCCACGGCGACAAGGTGCCCAGGCGCGGCGTCACGTAGCGCGAGACCGCCGCATCGCTGCGGGCGGCTTCATGCGGTTCGGCCTGGAGGATGCGGCGCAGGGTCGCGTCGTCGGGCGTAGCGCCGGTGTCGGGCTCGACCCAGTAGACGGGCCAGGCATCGAGCAGGCGGATACTCGGATGAAGGGCGGACAGTCGAGCTTGGAGACGCTCGCGGCGGAACGAAGACAGGGCCGAATGGCCCTCGAGGACGATCATGTCCGGGGAACCGTGCAACGCAGGGCCCGGTATTGTATCCAAAACCGCCCTCGAGCTTCGGCCCGGCACCCGACCGGGCCGCGCGGCGGTCCACGGCCCCTTGGCCGGCGCGGCCGAAGTGCCCGCTTCCCTCCCCCCGGCTGCCGCCCCTTTCCGTCTTCGGACCGTACCCGGCCGCCGGCGAAACGCAGCCCCGGAAACGACATCGCCGCCCGGTGGGCGGCGATGCGGTCGAACCTGGCCCGGAGTATCCGGGCGCGGGGTCTTACTCAGCGCCCGCCGGTCGGCACGGCGACGGCCGCGGTCGGCTTGGCGCCGGAGGCGGCCGGCTTGGCGTCGGCGGCGATCTTGTCCAGCGCCTCGCGCAACTGCGCCGGCGGCACGTAGCCACCGAGCTGGATGCCCTCGGAGGTCAGGATCATCGGCGTACCGGTCAGGCCGGCGCGCTGGCCGACGTTGTACTGCATGGTCACAGTGTTCTTGCAGTCCTTGGTCGGGATGCTCTGCTCGCTCTTGGCGTCGGTCAGGGCCTTGCGGCGGTCGGCCGCGCACCACACCGAGACCATCTTCTTGTAGTCCTCGCTGCCGATGCCCATGCGCGGGAACGCCAGGTACTCGACCGCGATGCCCTGACGGTTGTACTCGGCGATCTCGCTGTGCAGCTTGCGGCAGTAACCGCACTCGACGTCGGTGAAGATCGTCACCGTGTGCTTCGGATTGGCCGGAGCGAAAACGATGCGCTCGCTGGCCGGGATGGTCTTCAACAGATCCTTGCGCATGCCGGCGAGGCTGTTTTCGCTGAGGTTCTTCTTGGCCTGGGTGTCGAACAGCGCGCCGCCCGAGCCCGGCAGGAACAAGTAACGGCCGTCGTCGCTGACGTACACGACCTGGCCCTGGGCCAGCGCCTCGCGGAAGCCCGGCACCGGCGACGGGCCGACCTTGTCGATGCTGACGTTGGGATTGAGCTGGCGGATGGCCTCGACGGCCAGCGCATCGGCGCTGCCGGCCTTGACCTCCGGCGCCGAACCCTTGGCGGCCGCTGCAGTCTTGGCGGGGGCGGCCGGATCGCTCTTGGCGGCGGCGCCCTGCGGCGCCTGGGCACAGGCGGACAGGCTGATCGCGCCGAGCACGGCGAAAATGATGCGCTTCATCAATCGAATCCTTGGCGTTCTGAGGTCGGGGTCTTGGACCGCTCGACGAGGAATAGGTTCTACCGATTGTGGCACGGCCGGCCACGCGAACGCCGTTCCGCAACCGCAGTCACACGGCGAAGTGGCGAAGGGGGTCGCGGTTTGGGCTGCGGATGCCCGCGAAACGGGCTCGGGGCTGCCAAAGCTGCCGGGACTCCCGGACACGAGCGACTCACACAGATCGCCAATCGCCCGGCATCCAAGGGTAGGAGCGGCGCGAGCCGCGACCGCGCAACTGCGGACAGCAACGTGGGTTCACCCGTCACTGCGCCCCTACCCCTGTAGGAGCGGCGTAAGCCGCGACCGCGGGACTGGCTGCGACCGCACCGCCGCAGTCGCCGATCGAAGCTTCGGATTGTCGTGGGGGTAGGAGCGGCGCGAGCCGCGACCACGTAGTTGCGGACGGCGACGTGGGTTCCCCAGTCATTGCGCCCTACCCCTGTAGGAGCGGCGTAAGCCGCGACCGCGGGACTGGCTGCGTCCACACCGCCGCAGTCGCTGATCGAAGCTTCGGATTGTCGCGGGGGTAGGAGCGGCGCGAGCCGCGACCGCGTAACTGAGGCCTGCGGCGCCGGCCGGGGTCAGGCAAATGGCCCCAAACATGAGCGGCAGTGCCGCCTAGCGCTGCTCGGGGTACACGCTATCTGCCAGGACGTGCCCCGGCCCGGCGCAGGGGCGCCGGGCGTTCAGAGCAGCAGGCGGCAGTGCCGCCGGCCGCTTCGATGGGGTACTCGCGATCGGCCAGGACGTGCCCCGGCCCGGCGCAGGGGCGCCGGGCGTTCAGAGCAGCAGGCGGCAATGCCGCCTAGCGCTGCTCGGGGTACACGCGATCTGCCAGGACGTGCCCGGCCCGGCGCAGGGGCGCCGGGCGTTCAGAGCAGCAGGCGGCAGTGCCGCCTAGCGCTGCTCGGGGTACACGCGATCTGCCAGGACGTGCCCCGGCCCGGCGCAGCGCGCCGGGCGTTCGCCAAGCCCAGGCGGCAGTGCCGCCGGCCGCCTCGATGGGGTACTCGCGATCGGCTAGGACGTGCCCGGCCCGGCGCTGGGGCGCCGGGCGTTCAGAGCAGCAGGCGGCAGTGCCGCCTAGCGCTGCTCTTCACCCCCTCGGATGGTGCTTCGCGTGGAGGCGTTTGAGCTGCTCGCGCGCCACCAGGGTGTAGATCTGGGTGGTCGACAGGGAGCTGTGGCCCAGCAGCATCTGCAGGGCGCGCAGGTCGGCGCCGTGGTTGAGCAGGTGGGTGGCGAAGCTGTGGCGCAGGCCGTGGGGGCTGATCTTGGCCGGGTCGATGCCGGCGACGGCGGCGTAGCGTTTGACCAGGTGCCAGAACTCCTGCCGGCTCGGGGCCTCGCCGCTCGCCGCCAGGAACAGCGGCGCCAGCGCGCGTTTGCCGGCCAGTTGCGGGCGCGACTGCGCCAGATAGCGTTCGAGCCAGTGCTGGGCCTCTTCGCCGAGCGGCACCAGCCGCTCCTTGCTGCCCTTGCCGGTGACCCGCAACACGCCCTGGCGCAGGTTGACCGCGGTCGACGGCAAATTGACCAGTTCGCTCACCCGCAGGCCGGAGGCGTACATCAACTCGAGCATGGCGCGGTCACGCAGCCCGAGCGGCTCGTCCACCACCGGCGCCGCCAGCAAGGCTTCGATCTGGCTTTCGGCCAAAGCCTTGGGCAAGGAGCGCGGCAGCTTCGGCGGCGCCAGCAATGCGGTCGGGTCGTCGCTGCGCTCGCCGCGCCGCAGGCGGAAGGCATAGAACGCGCGCAAGGCCGACAGCAGGCGGGCGTTGCTGCGCGGCGAATAGCCTTCGCGGGTGCGCCAGGCCAGGTAATCGAACAAGGCCGAGCGGTCGGCATGGGCGATGCCGCTGCCATCGCGCCAACGCGCCAGGCCTTCGAGATCGCGGCGGTAGCTGTCGAGGGTCTGCTGGGCCAGGCCGTTCTCGGCCCAGATCGTGTCGAGGAAGGACTTGATCGCCGCATCGTCGGCGTCGCCCAAGGGCGGCAAGGCCATCGCCTGGCTGCGGCGTTCGGCGGGTGTACTGGCACTCATCGCCGCAGCTTAGCAGGCGGTCCGGCTGCCTATATCCTGATGCGATGAGCTCGAACGACACCTCCGCCGCCGATCCCGCACCCGCCAAGCCCGCCGCCCTGGTGGGCTGGCGCCTGTTCGCGTTGTTCTACGATTTTTGGCCGGTCGCGGCGCTGTGGCTGGTCGCAAGCGCGGCGTTCACCGTCGCCTACACCTTGTCCGGGCATGGGCAGCGCGAAAACATTCCGCCTTTCAGTGCGCTGCAATGGACGCTGTGGTTCGTGTGCTGGCTGATCGCCGGCGGCTACGCGATGCTGAGCTGGCGGCGCGGCGGGCAAACCCTCGGCATGCGTCCGTGGCGGCTGCGCGTGATCGGTGCCGACGGCGCTGCGCCGGCATGGCGGGCGCTGTCGATCCGCTATGCGGTCGGCACCCTGTCGCTGGCCGCGCTCGGCCTGGGTTTCTGGTGGGCCTGGTTCGATCGCGATCGCCTGACCTGGCACGACCGCGCGAGCGGGACGCGGATGCTGCGGGTGCCGAAGCGCCCGAAGTGAGTGCTGGCGGGGCGATTGCAGAGTCCTGCGAAGCCGCGGATACCGATATCGTCGCCACTGTAGGAGCGGCGCGAGCCGCGACCCAAGATCGCCGCGCTGCATAAGAACGGTGGTCACCTAAGCTTCCAATGGCTCTCGGCAGGTTTTAAATCGCAGAGTCCTGCGAAGCCGCGGGTACCGATATCGCCACCACTGTAGGAGCGGCGCGAGCCGCGACCAAGGGACATGTAGAGGCAGCACCGCCCGCGTCGATGATCGAAGCCTCGAACTATCGCGGGATAGGAGCGGCGCGAGCCGCGACCGCGTAACTGGAGGTGCCGGCGCCGGCCGAGTTCACGCAAGGGCTCCAGCCATGGAGTCAGTACCCCCGCCGCTTCGTTGGGGTAATCGCGATCTGACCCGACGTGCCCCGGCCCGGCGCGGCGCGCCGGGCGTTCGTCGAGAGCGCGAGCCAATGGCGAAGCTCCGTTGCGAGAACGCGTGAGCTGGTAGTTGCGGCCCCGGCCCGGCGCAGCGCGCCGGGCGTTCACGCAGTCCACGCGGCAATGCCGCGTGAGCGGACTGCGTTCACCCCGACCGACGTTTGAACAGGTAGGCCGAGACGGCCAGCATCACCACGGTCGGCGCGGCGTAGGCCAGGCGGAAGTCGAAACGGAACACCTTGGCCAGTTCGACGAACTGGGTCTGCAACTGCCAGAACAACAGCGCGAACACGATGCCGATGAACAAGCGTTTGCCCATGCCGCCGCTGCGCAGGCTGCCGAAGGCGAACGGAATCGCCGCCAGGCACAAGGTCAGCACGTTGAGCGGGTAGAACCAGCGGCCCCAGTAATAGGCTTCGAATTCGGCCGCATCGAGGCGGTTGCGCTCGCGGTCTTCGATCGCCTTGTGCAAGGCCTTGGCGCTGAGGTAACGCGGGCGGTTGCTGCCGCTCATCAACGCCGCGCTGTCGAGTTTGGACTGCCAACGCTCTTCGGCGACATGAACCTGCTCGGCCGACTTGGCCAGGAAGGTGGTGCGGGTGACGTCGCGCAACAGCCAGCCGCCGGGGCGGTGTTCGGCGATCTTGGCCAGCGCCAGCGACACCAGGCGCCCGTCCTGGCCGAACTGGTACAGGCTGACGTCGCGCAATTCCAGCCAGCGGTCCTGGCCCTCGCTGCGTTCCTGGCCCTGGCTGGCGCTGAGGATGACATCGCCCTCGCGCGCCCAGACCCCGGAATATTGAGCCACCACCTGGTTGTTGGACTTGGCCGCGGTCTTGAGCGCATCGGCGCGGCGCTGGCCTTCCGGCGCCAGGGTCTCGCCGTTGACCACCATCAGCAGGGTCAGCAGCGCGAGCGCGCCGGCCACGGCCAGGCTCAGGCGCCGCCGCGACAGGCCGACCGCGCGCAGCACGGTCAGCTCCGAGGTCGAGGCGAGCTGGCCCAGCGCCATCAGGGCGCCGATCACCGCCGCGTACGGGAACAGCGCGTAAGCGCGGCGCGGCACGGTCATGGCCATATAGGCCAGGGCCTGCATCAGGCCGTAGCGGCCCTTGCCGACGTCGCCGAACTCGCCGACCAGGCTGAGCATGAAATCCAGGCCGAGCAGCACCGCCCAGGTCAGCAGCACCGTGCCGAGCACGGTCTTGCCGACGTAAACGTCGTGGATCTTCGGGAACGGCTTCATCGGGCCACCCGCCTGCGCGCGACGCGGCCGTCGCGGAAATACAGCCAGCCGGCGACCGCCAACAGCGGCAAAGTCAGCCACCACAGGCCGAGGAAGGTCGGGATCTTGCCGTCCTCGATCCAGCCCTTGCCCATCATCATGAAGTTGTTGCCGATCAGGTAGGCCAAAAAGCCCATCAACACGCTGCCGTAACGGGCCTGGCGCGGGGTGCTGCGCGCCAGCGGCACCGCCAGCAGGGCGAAAGCCAGGGCCAGCAGCGGCGGTGCGATCCGGTAATGCAGCTGGGCCGCGGCCTCGCGGCGCGGATCGCCGAGCAACTGGGTGGTCGACATCATCTCGGGCAGGGACGGGTCGTAGCGGTCCTCGCTGGCCGGCAGCAGCACGTCGTTGCTGGCGTAGCGCATCAGCCGGTAGTTCAGGCCGCCGTCCTTCGGGCCCTCGACCTCGAAACCGTCCTCCAGGGTCAGATAACGGTCGCCGTTCGGGCGCACCGTCAGGTGGCCGGTCTTGGAGGTGGTGACGTCCTGACGGTCGGGCTTGTTGCGGTAGATGAAGATGCGTTCGAAACGGGTGCCGTCGTTGGACATCGCGCCGACGTAGATCACCCCGTTGTCGTTGGGCAGGCCGGTGAAGGCGCCCGGCTCCAGGCCGGCCACGACCAGGCTGCGGCTGGCCTCGTTGATCATCTCGCGCGAGGCGCGGTCGGCCCAGGGGCCCAGCCACAGCGAGCAGGCGGCGACCACGGCCACGATCGGCCCGACCACCATCAGCAAGGGCTTGAGCAGCCGGCGCGGGCCGACGCCGATCGAGGCGATCACCGGCATTTCCGAATCGCGATAGAGCCGGCCGATGCCCAGCATCAGCCCCAGCATCAACGCCAGCGGCAGGATCAGCGGCAGCCACTTGATCAGCACCAGGCCGAGCTGGAGCAGCATCAGCCCAGCCGGGACCTTGCCCTTGGCGATGTCCTCGAGCACGTCGGTGAAGGCGCCGCCGACGCTCACGATCAGCAGCACCACCAGGGTCGCGAAGACGGCCTGGGCGAATTCGCCAGTCAGGTAACGGTCAAGCTTGAGCATCGGGCTTCGGCATCGGGCAGGCTTGCTTTAAACTCGGGGGTTCGTTCGACGGCCGACCTGTCTGCTGGCGCTCCGGGATAGCCGGAGGCGCGAGGTCGAGGACCCAGGATGGCGGCACGGGCATCGAGCCCGGGGCCGACGCCCCGCAAAGCCGTTCGATTGTACGGACAAACTCTTCTTAGCTGCTGGGAATCTGTTGGATGACCCTCGAATTCGACCTGAACCGCGACGCGCTCGCGGCCGCTCAAACTGATTGCGTCGTGGTAGGCGCCTTCGCCGACAAGACCCTGACGGCTGCCGCGCGAACGCTGGATGAAGTCAGCGGCGGGCGCCTGACGGCTTTGCTCGAACGCGGCGACATCAGCGGCAAGACCGGCAAGACCTCCCTGCTCCACGACCTGCCCGGCGTGACCGCGCCGCGCGTGCTCGTGATCGGCCTCGGCGAGGCCGGCAAGTTCGGCGTCGCCCAGTACCTCAAGGCGGTCGGCGACGCCGCGCGCGCGCTCAAGGCCGGCCCGGTCGAGCATGCGCTGCTGACCCTCAGCGAAGAGCCGGTGACCGGCCGCGACGCCGCCTGGGCGATCCGCCAGGCCGCCATCGCCGCCGACCATGCCTGCTACCGCTACACCGCGACGCTCGGCAAGAAGAAAGACGAGCCCGGCCTGCGCAAGCTGTCGATCCGCGGCGACGATGCCACCGCCCTGGCCCAGGGCCAGGCGATCGCCGCCGGCGTCGCCTTCGCTCGCGAGCTCGGCAACCTGCCGCCGAACATCTGCAACCCGGCCTACCTGGCCGAGCAGGCGCAGGAATTCGCCGGCCGCTTCGACAACACCTCGTGCGAAGTGCTGGACCGCGAGCAGATGCAGGCGCTCGGCATGGGCTCGCTGCTCGCCGTGGCGCGCGGCTCGGCCAATCCGCCCAAGCTGATCGTGCTCAAGTACGACAACGGCGGCGACGCCAAGCCCTATGTGCTGGTCGGCAAGGGCATCACCTTCGACACCGGCGGCATCAACCTCAAGGTCCAGGGCGGCATCGAGGAGATGAAGTTCGACATGTGCGGCGCCGCCTCGGTGCTGGGCAGCTTCGTCTCGGCGGTCGGCATGCAGTTGCCGATCAACCTGGTGGTGATCGTGCCGGCGGTCGAGAACATGCCCGACGCCGACGCCTACCGTCCCTCCGACGTGCTCACCAGCATGTCCGGCAAGACCATCGAGGTCGGCAACACCGACGCCGAGGGCCGCCTGATCCTGTGCGATGCGCTGACCTATGCGCAGCGCTTCGAACCGCAGGCCCTGCTCGACGTGGCGACCCTGACCGGCGCCTGCGTGGTCGCGCTGGGCAAGTTCGCCACCGGCCTGATGAGCAAGGACGACGACCTCGCCGCCGAACTGACCAGCGCCGGCGAGCAGGTCTTCGATCGCGCCTGGCGCCTGCCGCTGTGGGACGAGTACCAGACCCAGCTCGAATCGACCTTCGCCGACGTCTACAACATCGGCGGCCGCTGGGCCGGCGCCATCACCGCCGGCTGCTTCCTGTCGCGCTTCACCGAAGGCCAGCGCTGGGCGCACCTCGACATCGCCGGCGTCTCCAACGAAGAAGGCAAGCGCGGCCTGGCCACCGGCCGTCCGGTCGGCCTGCTCTCGCAGTGGTTGCTCGAGCGCACCGCCTGACGATGAAGCGCAATGCGCTGATCCTCGCGGCGATCACCGGCCTGGCCAGCGGCATCTACTCGATGTCGCCGCTTGCGCAGGCCGGTTTCACCCTGGTGGATTGGCTGTTCGTGGCGCTGGGCATGTTCTGGATCTTCATGTGGCTGCATGGCGACCAGCAGGAGTTCGGCCATCGCCGCTCGCCGTGGATGAACATCGGCATCGTCGTGCTGGCGATGCTGTTCGTGCCGATCTACCTGGCCCGGACCCGGCCGGCGGGACGCAAGCTCAAGGCGGTCGTCGGGTTCTTCCTGCTGCTGCTCGGCTGGTTCGCCCTGAACATCGGCGGCGCCCTGCTGGGCTATTTCGTTTTCGGCGGCTCGGCCGCATATACCGGTTGATACCCGCCCATGGCCCGCGCTGATTTCTATCTGATCCAAACGCCGCGCTTCAAGGAACAACCGCTGCGGTTGGTCTGCGAACTGGCGCGCAAAGCCCACGACGCCGGCCTGCCCACGCTGATCCTGGCGCGCAACGCCGAACAGGCCGAAGCGCTCGACGACATGCTGTGGGACATGGGCGAGGATGCCTACATCCCGCACCAGATCGCCGGCGCCGACCTCGACGAGGAAGAAGCCGACGTGCTGATCGCCGCGCCCGAGGCCGACGCGCCGTTGCGGCCGCTGGTGATCAACCTGCGCGACGCCCCGGTGCGCGACGGCTTCGACCGCGTCCTGGAAGTGGTCCCCGCCGACGACTCCGCGCGCGGCCCGCTGCGCGAGCGCTGGAAGCAATACCAGGCCCGCGGGCTGACGCTCAACAAGCACGATATGTGAGGAAGGCCGGGATTGGGGATTCGGGAGTTGGGATTCGCGAAGCGGATCCGCCCAGTTCCGACCGGCCCTGTGATCTGTAAGTTTTTGCTCTTCGGCTGTTGCTTCAACCAATCCCAAATCCCGAATAACGAATCCCGGTTCTTATGTCCCTCGCCTCCAGCTACGACCCCAAGCAGTTCGAAGCCCGCCTCTACGAGCAGTGGGAGAGCAGCGGCGTATTCAAGCCGCGCGGCGAGGGCCAGCCCTATACGATCCTGCTGCCGCCGCCCAACGTCACCGGCACCCTGCACATGGGCCATGCGTTCCAGCACACCCTGCAGGATGCGCTGATCCGCTATCACCGCATGCGCGGCTATCGCACCTTGTGGCAGATGGGCACCGACCATGCCGGCATCGCCACGGAAATGGTGGTCGGCCGCAACCTCGCCATCGAAGGCAAGGGCGAGACCCGCGACTCGCTGGGCCGCGACAAATTCATCGAGAAGGTCTGGGACTGGAAGCAGCAGTCCGGCGGCACCATCGAGCGCCAGATGCGCCGCCTCGGCGCCAGCGGCGACTGGTCGCGCAGCGTGTTCACCATGGACCCGATGGCCTCGGACGCGATCACCGAAGCGTTCGTGCGCCTGCATGAGAAGGGGCTGATTTACCGCGGCCAGCGCCTGGTCAACTGGGACCCGGTGCTGAAGACCGCGATCTCCGACCTGGAGGTGGCCAACGAGGAAGAGAACGGCCACATGTGGTCGATCCGCTATCCGTTGGCCGACGGCGCGAGCTACGAATACGTCGAGCGCGACGCCGACGGCAACGAAACCCTGCGCGAAATCCGCGACTACGTCGTGGTCGCCACCACCCGCCCGGAGACGATGCTGGGCGATACCGCGGTGATGGTGCACCCCGAGGACGAACGCTACGCCGCCATCCACGGCAAGTTCGTCGATCTGCCGCTGACCGGCCGCCGCATTCCCGTAATCACCGACAGCTACGTCGACCGCGAGTTCGGCACCGGCGTGGTCAAAGTCACGCCCGCCCACGACTTCAACGACTACGCGGTGGGCCAACGCCATTCGCTGCTGTCGATCAACATCTTCGCGCCCGACGCATCGGTCTGGACGCTGTCCGGCCCGACCGCGCTCAAGCACGTGCTGTCTTCCGCCGACCCGGACTTCGCCAAGATCGATCGCGACGCCTGCACGCTTCAGCAGAATCAATACGCGGACGACTTTTCGCTGTTCGCCGATCAGGGCATCGCCGCGATCGTCGAGAAGTACATCCCGGCGGCGTATCGAGGCCTCGATCGCTTCGAAGCGCGCAAGATGATCGTCGCGGACCTGGATGTCGCCGAACTGCTGATCCAGATCGAACCCCATCGCCTGCAGGTGCCGCGCGGCGACCGCAGCGGGCAGGTGATCGAGCCGTATCTGACCGACCAGTGGTTCGTGAAGATGGACACCCTGGCGCAACGCGGACTCGAGCTCGTCGAGTCGGGCGAGGTGAAGTTCGTCCCGGCGAACTGGATCAACACCTACCGCCATTGGTTGGAGAACATCCAGGACTGGACGATTTCGCGTCAGCTCTGGTGGGGCCACCGCATCCCCGCCTGGACCGTTCGCTCGGGCGAATCGGATTTCACGCCGCTGATCGGGGACATAGTCGCCCGGACGGAAGCGGACGCCGAGGTCGCCGCTCACGCGAAGCTGCTCGGCTCGCTCGGTCGCGACAACTACGAGCAGATCAAGGATCGGATCGAGTTGACTCAAGACCCGGATGTGCTGGAAACCTGGTTCTCCTCGGCCATGTTCCCCTTCAGCACGCAAGGCTGGCCGAACGAAGACAAGATGGGCGAACTCGGCTTCGACATCGCGCTGCCGACCAGCGTGCTGGTGACCGGGTTCGACATCATCTTCTTCTGGGTCGCGCGCATGATCATGATGACCGACGAGCTGGTCGGCCGCGTGCCGTTCCGCGACGTCTACATCACCGGCCTGGTCCGCGACAAGGATGGCCAGAAGATGTCGAAGTCGAAGGGCAACATTCTCGACCCACTGGACCTCATCGACGGCATCACCGCCGAGGCCTTGGTCGCCAAGCGCACCACCGGCCTGATGAAGCCGCAGGACGCGCCGAAGATCGAAAAGGCCACGCGCAAGGAATTCCCCGACGGCATCCCGGCCTTCGGCGCCGACGCGCTGCGCTTCACCATGACGGCGCTGGCCGGCCCCGGCCGCGACATCAAGTTCGACCTGGGCCGCGCCGAGGGCTACAAGAACTTCTGCAACAAGCTGTGGAACGCGACCCGCTTCGTGTTGATGAACACCGAAGACGCGAGCTTCTCGGGCGCGCCGCAGCCGAAGACCGACGCCGAACGCTGGATCCTGGCGCAGTTGGCCAAGGCCGCGGCCGAAGCCGAGACCCATTTCGCCGCTTACCGTTTCGACCTGCTCGCACAGACCTTGTACGAGTTCGCCTGGAACGCGTTCTGCGACTGGTTCGTCGAACTGGCCAAGCCGGCGCTGCAGGGCGACGACGCGGCCGCCGCCGACAGCACCCGCCACACCTTGCTGTACGTGTTGGAACGACTGCTGTCGCTGCTGCACCCGCTGATCCCCTTCGTCACCGAAGAGCTGTGGCAACAGGTCGCGCCCAAGCTCGGCATCGCCGAGACCACGGTGATGCTGCGCCCGTATCCGCAGGCCAGCGACCTCGGCGCCGACTACGCCCAGGCCGAAGCCGACGTGGAATGGCTGAAGGCCATGGTCTCGGCCCTGCGCAGGGTGCGCAGCGAGCTCAACGTTTCGCCGCAGAAGAGCGTGGGCCTGCTGCTGGCCAAGGGCGATGCCGCAGATCGCGATCGCGCCGCGCGTTTCGGCTCGCAGCTGCGCTTCCTCAATCGCCTGGACGGCATCGAGTTCATCGGCGATGCGAACGATGCGCCGCCCGCGGCCTCGGCCGTGGTCGGAGAACTGACCCTGCTGGTTCCGCTCGAAGGTCTGGTCGACCTGGGCGCCGAACGCACGCGCCTGGACAAGGAGATCAAGCGCGTCGCCGGCGAAATCGGCAAATGCCAGGGCAAGCTCGCCAGCGAGACCTTCGTCCAGAACGCCCCCGCCGCCGTGGTCGAGCAGGAGCGCAAGCGCCTGGTCGACTGGAACGTGCAGTTGGAAGGCCTGACCGCGCAGCGCACCAAGCTGGGCTGAGCGGGTCCGGCGGCGTTGCGCTGCCGCTTGCGAGGATAAAGCCGTGGCCTAGCCACGGCTTTTTCTTTGCGGGGAGATTTGAGCGAAAGGCAGAAGCAAATCCCCCCTGCCCCCCTTTTCCAAAGGGGGGAAAGGCTTCGGAGATTCTTGGTGGTAATCGGCGACGCGCGAGGCGGATACCGAACCGCAACGTAGAAACCCAGCCCATCTCCGGCCTCACCACTCCCGAAACCGAAACCCGGTCGTGCATCCCCCCTTTGGAAAAGGGGGCAAGGGGGGATTTGCTTTGCTCTACCCTGCCAACTCCGGCCGACCGCCCAAGGCCTTCCAGCTCACCAACCCGCAACTCCAGCCCTTGCGGCGCCGTAAGCCGGCAACCTAGGCTGGAACTTCTGGCCCTGGGGAAGCGGAAGCCATGCGACTCGTCCTGCTGCTAAGCGTCTGCCTGCTGGCGACGCCGGCGTTCGCCCAGAATTGCCCACCAGCGGGCCACACCGCGGCGTCCTTGCAGGCGCTGAAAGCGCACCAGTTCGCCCTGCCCGATGCGGCGGAAAAACAAGCGCTGGCCACCGGCCTGATCGGCTGCCTGTCCGCCCCCGATCCAGAGCTGCGCGATGGCATCGCCTTCGAAGCCCTGAGCCAGTGGCTGCGCACCGGCGACTTCGACGCGAATGCGTTGCGGACGATGCGCGACTCGCTGTATGCATCGCTCGACGGCGAAGACCCGCAAGGGTTCGGCAAACCGTTCGCGGCCCTGGTGCTGTCGGAACTCGCGCGCACCGACCGGATCAAGCCGTGGATGGCGACGCAGGAAAGAGTGGCGATGGTCGAACGCGCCGCGGCCTACGTCGAATCGGTACGCGACTACCGCGGCTATGGCGAAGGCGAAGGCTGGCGGCACGGCGTCGCCCACGGCGCCGACTGGCTGATGCAGCTGAGCTTGAATCCCGCCCTGGAACGCGCGCAGTACCAGCGCATCCTGACCGCGATCGCATCGCAGGCGGTGCCGCGCAACGGTCATGCCTATGTGTTCGGCGAACCCGAGCGCCTGGCCCGACCGCTGTTGTTCGCGGCCCAACGCGGCCTGCTGTCGGCCGAGGATTGGCAGGCGTGGTTCGCCGCTTTATCGGCGAAGGTCGGCAAGCTCGACCGCACCGACTACGCCGGCTGGCTCGGGCGTCGCCACGATCTGACCGCGTTTCTGAGCGGTCTGTATGTGCAGGCGGATCAGAGCGAAGACGCTGCGATCCAGGCACTGAAGCCGGCGATCCTGGCGGCCTTGAAACCGGTGCAGTAACCGCGCGCGGCGCGACCGCCGTCGCCGCTTATTCCTCGGCGAACAACTCGATCGCCATGACCAGCGCGTCCTCGCGCCCGCCGCGCGCCGGGTAGTAACGGGGGCGGCGGCCGATCTCGTTGAAGCCTTCGTTGTGGTACAGCGCGATCGCGCCGGTATTGGACGGCCGCACTTCCAGGAACACGCGCTCGGCGCCGCGGCCGCGGGCGATATGGACCAACGCGCGCAGCAGCTTGCGGCCATAGCCGTGGCCGTGCGCTTCCGGCGCCACGCAGACGTTGAGCACGTGCGCTTCGCCGGCGGCCACGCTCATCAGGAAGTAACCGATGATGCGTTCGCCCTCGGACAGCACCCAGGCCGGATAGTCGGCGCGCAGGCAGTCGCGGAAGATGCCCGGGGTCCAGGGGAACTCGTAGGCGCGGATCTCGATGGCATGGACGACGTCGAGGTCGTCCTCGCGCATCGGCCGCAGCGCGGCCGGCGCCGTGCCCGGATCGAACTCGGACGCCTGTGCGCTCACCTCGCCGCGCCCCCGCGCCGCAGGGCGCGCAACTGCGGCCACAGCGCGCGCTTGGCGGCGGCATCGCCGCGCAGCGCCTGCGCATCGAACAATGCCAGCACCGCCGGATCGTCGGCGCCGCGGCGGGCGGCGCGCAACACCGCACGCAGCAAGGCGCTGTCGGCGCCCGTCGCTCGCACGGGAGCGACCGGGCGCGCCGGCTCGGCGCGCTGCGCCGTCGCGACCGCTTCCCTCGAAGCAGCCTGCGCCGCCGGCACAGATGCCTCGCGTGCAACGACCGGCGCCTCCTCGACCTTGTCCGAAGCCAGCTTCATCACCGAGTGGCCCATCGCCTGCAGCCATTCGCGCTGCTCGGCGCTCCACAGCGCGCTCATGGCGGGCCGGCCTCGGCCGGCGGCATGCGGCGCAGGCGCCGATACGCGGCATGGACCGGGCCGGACAGCGCGTACGGGGCGAAGATCGCCAGCAGCACGCGCGGCGGGTCGATCGCGATCGCGATCACCACCACCACCACGATCAGGATCGCCAGGAACGGCACCCGGTCGTTGCGCGGGCCGCTGCCCTTGAAGCTGAAATAGCGCATGCGGCTGACCATCAGCAGGCCGGCCACCACGGTCAGCGCCAGCGCGGCGTAGCGCAGTTGCTCGCCGACCAGGTCGAAGCTGTGACAGGTCCAGACGAAGCTCGCCACCAGTCCGGCCGCGGCCGGGCTGGCCAGGCCGATGAACCAGCGCTTGTCGACCTGACCGACCTGGGAATTGAAGCGGGCCAGGCGCAGGGCCGCGCAGGCGGCATACAGGAAGGCGCCGATCCAGCCGATCTTGCCGGGGATGACGCCGTCGAGCTTGGTCGACTCCAACGCCCAGTGATACATCACCAGGGCCGGCGCCAGGCCGAAGCTGATCAGGTCGGCCAGCGAGTCGTACTGGACCCCGAATTCGCTCTGGGTGTTGGTCAGGCGCGCGACCCGGCCGTCGACGCCGTCGAGGATGGCGGCGATGAAGATCGCCATGCAGGCCTCGTCGAAGCGGCCCTGGGTGGCGGCGATGATCGCGTAGAAGCCGGCGAACAGGCCGCCGGTGGTGAACAGGTTGGGCAGCAGGTAAATGCCGCGTCCGCGCGGGCGGGGCGTGTGATGGGGTTCCATAACTGGGAAGTGTAGCGCTTGCCTGTGCCTCGGCAGGATGCTGCAATCGTCGCTTCCCCCGCTCGACCGGCTTTACGCCGTCCGTTCCGTTTGCCTGCCTCGGAGCTTCGCTATGCCCTGCCCGTCCCGCCACTCGCTATTTCGCGCCTTTCCGGCGCTCGCCGCCAGCGCGGTCCTGTTCGCCCTGCTGGCCGCGCCGGCGGCCGCCACCGAGCTGTACCAGTGGAAGGACGCCAACGGCGTCACCCACTACTCCGATTCGCCGCCGCCGAACCAGGGCGGGGTCAAGAACCGCGTGATCAAGAACAAATCCGGCACCGCCACCTCGGCCCAGTCGGCCACCGAGGACAGCCCGGCCGAGAACGCCCAGTGCACGACCGCGCGCGGCAACCTCAAGCAGTTGCAGAGCTCGGCCTCGGTCGGCGTCGACGCCAACAAGGACGGCAAGCCCGACAACGTCCTCGACGCGCAGCAACGCGCGGCCCAGGTCCAGCTCGCCGAATCGGCGGTCAAGGCCTATTGCATGCAGCCGGCGGCTCCGGCCGTGGCACCTGCCTCGACGCGCCCGTCGACCGCCAAGCAGGGCGACGCCTGATCCCGGCGGCCTGATGCTCCCGGCAGCCCGACCGGGCCGCCTCTCCCGCCCCGGACCGGCCCCCGCCGCTCCGGGGACCGGCCCGACCCACCCCGGCGGACGGAGCCACCGCCTCGGCATGGCAAACTGTTCGCTTTCCACGTACGCGAACCCCAGCCGATGCGTCTGTCGCAATTCCATCTCCACACCAGCAAGGAAACGCCCGCCGAAGCCGAAATCGTCAGCCACAAGCTGATGCTCAAGGCCGGCATGATCCGCAAGCTCGCCGCCGGCCTGTACACCTGGTCGCCGCTGGGCCTGCGCGTGCTGCGCAAGGTCGAGCGCGCGGTGCGCGAGGAGATGAACGCCGCCGGCGCGATCGAAGTGCTGATGCCGTCGGTGCAGCCGAAGGAGCTGTGGGAAGAGACCGGGCGCTGGGAGAAATTCGGCGGCCAGTTGCTGAAGATCCAGGACCGCAAGGAAGCCTGGTACTGCTACGGCCCGACCCACGAGGAAGTCATCACCGATTTCGCCCGTAACGAACTGGCCAGCTACAAGCAGCTGCCGGTCAATTTCTTCCAGATCCAGACCAAGTTCCGCGACGAGATCCGCCCGCGCTTCGGGGTGATGCGCGCACGCGAGTTCCTGATGAAGGACGCCTACTCCTTCCATCTCAGCGACCAGGACCTGGATCGCGAATACCGCAACATGTACGACACCTACAGCCGCATCTTCACCCGCCTGGGCCTGAAGTTCCGCGCCGTGTTCGCCGACACCGGCGCGATCGGCGGCAGCGCCTCGCACGAGTTCCACGTGCTGGCCGATTCGGGCGAGGATGCGATCGCGTTCTCGGACGGTTCGGACTACGCCGCCAACGTCGAACTCGCCGAAGCGGTGGCGCCGCATGCGCGCGCCGCGGCCGCCGAAGACCTGCGCAAGCTCGACACGCCGACCCAGAAGACCTGCGAAGACGTCGCCGCGCTGCTGGGCATCGCCCTGGCGCGCACGGTCAAGTCGGTCGCGATCGTCGGCGCCGATGGCGAAGGTAAGCCGCAGTTCGTGCTGGCGCTGGTGCGCGGCGACCACGTGGTCAACGAGATCAAGCTGTCCAAGCTCGCCGGCCTGGCCGAGTACCGCCTCGCCACCGAAGCCGAGATCCTCGAACACCTCGGCGCGCAGCCGGGCTTCCTGGGCCCGCTCAAGCCGGTAAAGACCATCCGCGTGATCGCCGACCGCAGCGTCGCGGCGATGCACGATTTCGTGGTCGGCGCCAACGAAAACGGCTACCACCTGGCCGGCGTCAACTGGGGCCGCGACCTGGCCGAGCCCGACGAGGTCGCCGACATCCGCAACGCCGTCGCCGGCGATCCCTCGCCCGATGGCCAGGGCACGCTCGGCATCGCCCGCGGCATCGAGGTCGGCCACGTGTTCCAGCTCGGCCGCAAGTACGCCGAAGCGATGAAGCTGACCGTGCTCGACGAAACCGGCAAGGCCGCCACGCCGGCGATGGGCTGCTACGGCATCGGCGTGTCGCGCATCGTCGCCGCGGCGATCGAGCAGAACCACGACGACGCCGGGATCGCCTGGCCCGAGGCGATGGCGCCCTGGCAGGCGGTGGTGTGCATGATCAATCCCAAGAACGACGCCGCGGTGACCGAAGCGGCGCAGGCCCTGTATCGGGAACTGCTGGCGGCCGGCGTCGACGCCGCGCTCGACGATCGCGGCCTGCGTCCCGGCGCGATGTTCGCCGACATGGAATTGATCGGCATCCCGCACCGCGTGGTGGTGTCCGAACGCGGCCTGGCCGCGGGCAGTTTCGAATACCGCCACCGCCGCGCCAGCGAAGCCGAGAATCTCGACCGCGCCGCGGTGTTGGCGCGGATCGGCGGATAAGCCCGGGCGATTACTTTCCCGCTTACCTCCCCGCCCCAAGGAACATAAGTCGGGCGAGGTAAGTCGCAGGAGGTAAGTCGGGCTCGTCCGCCGCCGGCGCGACCGGCCCCGATCGATTATCCGCAGCGACCCGAATACGGCCCGCCCGTACGGTGCGCGCGGTTTATGGCAATTACATGGCAAACCGCGCCCCGCACCCGACGGCACGACAGGACGGGGCCGCGGCGAGGCCTGTCCCGCCTAGTACCTTGGTGCAGTTAGCGCAGCGGCCAATACCCGATTACATTAATCCACGCGTCGACGGCGAACCCGATGGATTCGCCCCCTATAAGAACGCGAATATCTGCACGGACCTTCGGCACATTTACGCGGAGTGAATGTGCCTTTACTATTCCGCCGCGCGCCAGGGACTGGCCAAAATCCGAACCCACTCCCCGGAGGCTCCATGTCGATCGATCTCTCCACGTTGTCCGCGAAAGAACTCGAGTCACTGATCAGCCAGGCCAAGAAGCGCAAGACCACCCTCAATAAGCGCAAGCCCATTGCTGCGGTGCGCAAGAAGGTCGCGCAGGTGCTCAAGACCGAGGGATACACCCTCGAAGAATTGTTCGGCAGCGCCGCTCCCGCCAGCCGCGCCACCAAGGCCACGAAAGCCGCCAAGCCCGCCGCCGCGGACCGCAAGGCCCGCAAGCCGCTCGGCAAGGTCGCGCCGAAATACCGCAACCCCGGCAATACCGCGGAAACCTGGACCGGCCGCGGCAAGCAGCCGCGCTGGCTGGCCGCGTACATCGCCGCGGGTCGCAAGATCGACGATTTCCTGATCAAGTAATCGGCGATACGCAGCGAAGAGGCCGGCCCTGCGCCGGCTTTTTTGTGGGCGGGAAAATCCTGGGGCGGGCGTAGGATCGGCGGAGATCTGGCTCGCCGCCTCGGAAAACCGATCGCCGCAAGCGAATCGCCGAGCCGGCCGGGCTCGCGCCGCGGCCCCCGAACGGGGCACTACGGCCTGCGCGGATTGGCGTTCCCCGGCCGGGCTTAGAGATTCCGCCGCGCCGGCAGCAGCAGATTGCCGAATATCAGGCCGGCGATCAGCGCCAGCAGGATATTGAGCACGGCCAGTACGGCGTCCTGGCCGACGTGGACGTCCTGTTGCTGGATCATCGACAGCAAGCCGCGCAGGCTGACGCTGCCGGGGACCAGCATGATGATGCCGGGTACGCGGATGATCGCCCCGGGCCGATTACCCCAGCGGGCGTAGGCATTGCCGACCGCGGTCAGGGTCAGCGCGGCGAGGAATATCCCGGCCGGGCTGCCCCAGGCCAGGCCGACGAAACGCGAAATCAGATAACCGCCGGCGGCGGCCGCCATGACCTTGGGATAATCGCTGCGATGGGCGCGGAACAGCACCGCGAACGCGTAGGCGGCTACCGCTATCCCGCACCATTCGACCCAGGCCTCCTGCGGACGCGAGGCGCGGATCTGCGGCTGCAGGCCGATCAGATCGGTCAGGTACAGCGCGATCACCGTGCCGACCGCGAGTTTCACCACCGTGGTCAGGGCGCCGGCGAAGCGCGCCGTGCCCGAGACCAGATGCTGGCTGGTCAACTCGTTGACCGCATTGGTCAGGGCCAACCCGGGCAGCAACACGATCAGCGAGGCGATGATCACCGTGTTCTGGTTCAAGGGCGCGATGAAACTGGCGACCAGCACGGTCATGCTGGCCGCGAACATCGCCGCGATCGCTTCCAGCGCTTCCTTGAAGCGCGGACGCGAGCCGGAAATGTCGACCAGCAGGCCGATCATCAGGCCGTTGACCGCAGCCACGCCGATATCCAGCCACGGCAGCCGCAACAGGCTCGCGACCGCGCCGGCGGCCAAGCCATACGCGACCACCTGCATGGCGCGCCAGCGCCTGCTGCGCGGCCGGTCCAATTGTTCGAGCGCGGCATGGCCGGCGGCGAGGTCGAGACGGCCGGCCATGACCTCTTCAGCGATGCGGTCGGTTTCGCTGAGCCGGTACAGATCGTTCTCGCCGGGCGGCAGGCGGATCACCCGCGTGGTATCGCTGTCGCCGAGCGGCCGGTTGGGATCGCTGAAGGTCAGGATCAGGCCGGTCGGGTTGGACCACGGCTCACATTCCAGGCGCAGCTTCTGCGCGACCGCCGTCACCGCCCCTTCCAGGCGCTGGGCGGTGGTGCCGTAACTGTGCAGCCGCTCGGCCAGCTCGACGACGAAGGCGATGCGGGCGGCATAGCTGGTGGCGCTGAGCGGATGCGGGGTCGACATAACGGCGAAGCATCGCATGAGCGCGCGCCGCTGGGCAGACGGGCCGCGCGACCGGGCTCGGGCCTCGGTCAGCCGGCGTTGCACGCGACACTCACCTTGCCGTCCCTAGCCTGTATTCTCCGCCCGAGGCTCTATGACCGCATCGACCACGCACGCGCCGGAAATCACCGCCGATGGCCAAGCGCCCTCGCGGCTACGCCTTTCCGGTTGCTGGACGCTCGAGCACGCGATCCAGATTTCCGAAGCCCTCAAGAGCGCCCCGGAAGGCGCCACGCAGATCGACGCCAGCGGCGTCGAACGGCTCGACTCGGTCGGCGTGCTGCAGCTGATGCGCTATGCGCGCCGGCACGAGCTCGATTTCGATACCGCCTTCACCTTCCACGACAGTCACCGCGCCCTGGTCAGCGCGATCGAGGACGTCGCCGACGAGCGCCCGAAGAAGAAGCGCGAGTACGGCTTCCAGGCCGCGCTCGCGCGCCTGGGCTTCGCGGTCACCGATAACTGGAAGGAAGTCCTGGCCCTGGTCGCCTTCTTCGGCGAAACCCTGGTCAAGATGCTGCGCCTGTTCAAGGAACCGGGGCGCTTTCGCCCGACCGCCACGGTCCACCACATGGAGCAGGTCGGCCTGGACGCGGTGCCGTTGATCGCACTGCTGTGCTACCTGGTCGGCGCGGTCGTGGCCTTCCTCGGCTCGACCATCCTCAAGGACTTCGGCGCGACCATCTTCGTGGTCGAGCTGGTCAGCATCGCCTTCCTGCGCGAGTTCGGCGTGCTGCTGACCGCGATCGTGCTGGCCGGCCGCACCGCCAGCGCCTTCACCGCCCAGATCGGCGCGATGGTCAGCCGCGAAGAAGTCGATGCCATCCGCACCCTCGGCATGGACCCGATCGACCTGCTGGTGATCCCGCGCGTGCTCGCCCTGCTGGTGATGCTGCCGCTGCTGACCTTCATCGCCATGGTCGCCGGCCTGCTCGGCGGCCTCACCGTCGGCGCCTACGGCCTGGACATTCCGCCGCAGCAATACCTGGCGCGCATGCACGACACCATGCAACTGCGGCATTTCCTCGTGGGCTTGTCGAAGGCGCCGATTTTCGCCCTGCTGATCAGCCTGATCGGTTGCCTGGAAGGCCTGCAGGTCGAGGGCACCGCGCAGTCGGTCGGCGAACGCACGACCTCGAGCGTGGTCCAGGCGATCTCGCTGGTGATCGTGCTCGACGCCTTCTTCGCGATCTGGTTCATGGAGATGGGCTGGTGAAGCCGGGATTGGCGATTCGAGATTCGGGATTGGTGAAAAGCCAAAGCCGTGCGCGGCCGCGTTCGCCGCAGGAGCCATGCTTTGACTAATCCCGAATCCCGAATCCCAAATCCCGACGTCGGCGCCGAAGGCGACGACGTCATCATCCGCATCCGCGGCCTGGTCAATCGCTTCGGCGAACAGGTCGTCCACGATGACCTGGACCTGGACGTGCGGCGCGGCGAGATCATCGGCGTGGTCGGCGGCTCGGGCACCGGCAAGTCGGTGATGATGCGGTCGATCCTGGGCCTGCGTAAGCCCGATGCCGGCGAGATCGAAGTGCTGGGCATCGATGCGCGCAATCCCGACCCGCGCCTGCGCCGCGAGATCGAGCGCAACACCGGCGTGCTGTTTCAGGACGGCGCCCTGTTCTCGTCGCTGACCGTCGGCGAAAACGTGCAGGTGCCGCTGAAGGAGTACCACAGCGACCTGCCCGATTCGCTGCGCTACGAACTCTCGCTGCTCAAGGTCAAGCTGGCCGGCCTGCCGGCCGATGCGATCAACAAGCTGCCCTCGCAGCTGTCGGGCGGCATGCGCAAGCGCGCCGGCCTGGCGCGCGCGCTGGCGCTGGATCCGCCGTTGCTGTTTCTCGACGAGCCCACCGCCGGCCTCGACCCGATCGGCGCGGCGGCGTTCGACCGCCTGATCCGCACCCTGCAACAGGCGCTCGGCCTGACCGTGTTCCTGATCACCCACGACCTCGACACCCTGTACGCGATCTGCGACCGCATCGCCGTGCTCGCCGACAAGAAAGTCATCGCCTGCGCGCCGATCGCCGAAGTCGAAAAGCTGGACCACCCCTGGGTGCAGGAATATTTCCACGGCCCGCGCGCGCGCGCCGCGCAAGTCGCGCGCGACCAGAACCTCGCGGATGCGCCGCCGCCATGACCGCCTGGGGGCTGCCGGCCGACGCGCTGTGGAGCGTGTCGCTGTGGGGACTGCTGTGCGCGGCCGCGGCCTTGCTGTGGTGGCCGAAGGCGCGCGCGGCGAGCCTGTTCCTGCTCGGCGCGGTCGTGGCCGGCGCGCTGCTGCGCGGGTTGCTCGATCCCATCGCCTTGCTGTCCTTCGCCCTGCTCGGCCTCGCCGCCTGGCTGGTGCGGCCGGCCCGCAGCAAAGCCTGGCGCATTACCGGGCACGCGCTGTTCGTGCTGGTCGCCTTCGCCCTGGGCCTGCACCTGATGCCGGGCTTCCACAACCCGCAGCTGCTGACCGATCTGCGCCTGACGCCCGACGCGGCGCCGATGTCGCTGTACTTCAATTTCGACAAGCCGCTGGCCGGATTCTGGTTGCTGCTGTGTTGGCCGTTGCTGAAACGCTTCGGCGAAGGCGAGCAACCGTTCGCGGCCTCGCTGTCGGCGGGCCTGATCGGCGCGGCGCTGGCCGGCCTGCTGTGCCTCGGCCTGGCGCTGGCCCTGGGCGCGGTCGCCTGGGCACCGAAGTGGCCGGCCTTCGGCGCCGTGTGGGCGCTCAACAACCTGCTATTGGTCGCGCTGGCCGAAGAAGCCATGTTCCGCGGCTATCTGCAGGAGGCCTTGCAGCGGCGCTGGCGCGAGGTGCGGCACGGCGCGACCTACGCCACGATGCTGTCGGCGCTGGCCTTCGGCCTGGTCCACGCCGGCGGCGGCTGGCGTTGGGTGCTGCTGGCGAGCCTGGCCGGCCTGGCCTACGGCTGGGCCTATCGCAAGGGCGGCCTGTTCGGCGCCGTACTCGCCCACTTCGGCCTCAACCTCATTCATTTCACCGCGTTTACCTATCCCATGCTGGCATGATGCCGGCCATGAAACACGGCAACGCCCCGTCGTTCAAAGGTGCCTGATGGAAACCAAGGCCAATTACGTCCTCATCGGTGCGTTCACGATCGTCGTGACGCTGTTCCTGCTGTTGTTCGCCCTGTGGGCGGCCAAGTACTCCTCGGAGAAGAGCTGGCGCGAATACGCGGTGATCTTCAACGAGCCGGTCACCGGCCTGTCGGAAGGCAGCACCGTGCAGTACAACGGCATCTCGGTCGGTACCGTGCAACAGCTGAGCCTGGCGCCGGACGACCCGCGCCGGGTCATCGCCAAGCTGCGCCTGCAGGCCGACGCGCCGATCAAGACCGACACCCGCGCCAAGCTGTCGATGACCGGCATCACCGGCAGCCCGATCATCCAGCTCACCGGCGGCAGCCCGAACAGCCCGGCGCTGGCCGACGCCGAGCGCAGCAGCGACATCCCGGTGATCCAGACCGAGGCCTCGGCGCTGCAGAACATCGCCGACACCGCCAACCGCCTGGTCGCGCGCATGGACCAGGTGCTCAGCGACGAGAACGTCAAGCACGTGTCGAACACGCTGGCCAACATCGAATCCTTGACCGGTTCCATCGCAGGCCAGCGCGAAGACCTGCGTGCGCTGATCACCAACGCGCGCAAGTCCAGCGAGCAACTCGCCGTGACCCTCAACACCACCAACCGCGCGGTCGAAAGCGTCGACCGCGAGCTGGTCGACAAGCTGCCGGGCCTGATCGCCAAGCTCGACAGCACCCTGACCAAGCTCGATTCGGCCGCGACCGGCGCCAACGGCATCCTCACCGACAACCGCGCCGCGATCAGCAGCTTCGCCAACGACGGCCTGGCCCAGCTCGGCCCGACCCTCAGCGAACTGCGCTCGCTGGTGCGCGACCTGCGTCGGATCAGCGACCGCCTCGACAACAACCCGACCCGCTACCTGCTGGGCCGCGATGCGACCAAGGAATTCGAGCCCGAATGAGGCGTATGGCGAGCCCATCGATACAGCGGTCGGCAGACCAAGCCGGCGAACGTTCGAACCATGTTGCGAAGACGATCATGACTCAGACTCCCCGATTCGATGCATCCTCCGGCAGCTCCGCTTTCGTACGTCGCTTCGGTTGGCTCTTCGCCGGTGCGGCCGTATTGGCCTTGACCGGTTGCTCGTCGATCCTCGGCGAGAAGCCGAAGAAGCCGACCACCCAGTACGCGCCCGATCCGCGCGTGCAGGCCGATCCGTCGTGGCCGAACGCGAACTGGCAGCTGTCGTTGAGCGCGCCCAACGCCGCGCGCATGATCGACAGCCTGCGCATCGCCGTGCGCCCGACCGGCAACGAGATCGAGGTCTACAAGGGCGCGGCCTGGGCCAAGCTGCCGAGCAGCATGATCGAGGACGCCCTGCTGCGTACGCTCGAGGACTCCGGCAAGATCGCCGCGGTCGCGCGCCAGGGCAGCGGCATCGGCGGCGACTACAAGCTGGTGCTCGACATGCGCCGCTTCGAGTCGGACTACGGCCAGGGCGCGGCGGTGCCGTCGGCGATCATCGAGATCAATGCCAAGCTGATGCACAACTCCGACCAGAAGGTGGTCGCCTCGCACACTTTCCTGCAGGCGCAACCCGCCGCGACCACCGCGGTGCCCGACGTGGTCGAGGCCTTCGAGCGCTCGCTGGAAACCGTCACCGGCGAGATCGCCGGCTGGACGCTGACTTCGGGCAACGCGCACGACAAGACCCACAAGCGCTGACCCAGGCCGCGGCTCCAACGGGCCCCGGCGGCCGCGCCGCGACCGCCGCGCGAAAAACGCGTGAAGGCTTTGCGCAAGAATGTACCCGGTGACCGCCGACACAAGCCGCCGCGCACCCGCTGCCTAGACTGCGCCTGTCGCCGTCGTGGCGCGCATCGGGGAAATGGCATGACCGCACCGTTCTCGCAGCGCCGGCGCGCCAGCGCACGACGCAGCCTGCTCGCGCTCGCCCTGGCCCTGGAACTGATCGCCTGGATCGGCCTGGCGCAGGCAACCCCGCCCGGCACGATCGATTACGAAACCATCGGCGCGACGCCGCTGCGCGCGCTCGGTCGCGACGTGCAGACGCCCGATGCCACTACCAACGTCTTGTTCGGTGCGCAGCTGGCGAATCCCGCGCCGGTCACTTACGAACAGATCGTGTTCGCGGTGCGCGATGGCGCCGACCGCAACTACGACCTCGGCCACCAGAGCGGCTATACGGTCGGCACGAGCGTGCGCGAACTCACCGGCAGCGGCCGCTTCCCGGCCGGCCAATATCGTTACTGGGTTTCCTACTACGCCAACGGGCGCTGGACCGATCTGGCGCCGCAGCGCAGTTTCACCGTAACCACGACGCCGGTCACCGACCCCACCGCGACGCGTCCGCTCGGCGCCGGCACGAACTGGGTGTATCGCTTCGGCGACGAGTTCGACGGCAACGCGGTCGACTGGACCAAGTGGGCCGACGACTCTTCCGCCGAAGCCGACCACGGCCACGGCAACCCCGGCAATCAGCAACTGGAATGGAATCAGGGCAAGAACTGCTCGGTGAGCAACGGCGTGCTGTCGATGTTCGCCAAGCGCGAGAGCGTGCGCTCGCCTTCGGGCCGCACCTACGACTGGACCTCGTGCCTGCTGTCCTCGCACAAACGCTACAACTTCCGTTACGGCTTCATCGAAGCGCGCATGAAGCTTCCGGGCGCGGCCGGCTTCTGGCCCGCGTTCTGGACCTTCCAGGCACCGGGCGCGCAGCAGTGGAACGAGACCGACGTGTTCGAGTACTACTCCGACAACAAGAGCCGGCTGTACTTGAACCAGTACGTGATCAAGAACGGCGCCGAGCAACTGGACAGCTACATCCACACCACCAGCTTCGACCCGAGCGCCGGCTACCACGTCTACGGCGCCGACATCGCCCCCGATGCGACGCGCTTCTACATCGACGGCCAACTGGTGCGCACCACCGCCAACGTCAGCCAGATCGAAACCTCGATCCTGATCGACCATTTCGTCTACGCAGGCAAGCCTCCTGCGGTGACGACGCAATCGGCGATCACCTGGGTCGATTACGTCCGCGCCTGGCAGCGGCCGTAGCGGAGTCGTTCGGCCGCAAGGCCGGAAGGGCTTCGGCTGATCCAACCTCTTGGGCAGGCGCGGCGCAAGCCGCGACCGCATCCTCTCAGTCGCGTCGTAGTTGCGGATTCGCGGGCGCAGCTTGCGCAGCTCCTACAAGGCGCTTCGGTTGGATTCGGCTGGCTCTTGCTCTTGGGCAGGAGCGGCGCGAGCCGCGATCGCGCCAACGCGCCGACTGCGTCACCCGCACAGAACCGAGGCCCTGTCAAACCCGCGGCCCGATCACCCGGAACGTCAGGTTGATCCGCTCGCCCACCGGCCGCGCCGTGCGCGGCAACGCATGGCGGAAATTCGCCTGGGTCGGCCCCGACATCACCAGCAAACTGCCGTGCCCCAGTTCCAAAGCGCCCTTCAACTCCGCGCGGCGCCGATGCTTGAACGCGAAGCGGCGCGTCGCCCCGAGGCTCAAGGACGCAATCACCGGCCTCGGCCCGAGCTCGCGCTCGTCGTCGCTGTGCCAGCCCATCGCATCGCGGCCATTGCGGTAGCGATTGGCGAGCACGCTGTTGAAGCCGACCCCGAGCTCGCGCGTCAGCCGCTCGCGGATCGGCGCCAGCGCAGCGGGCCAGGGATACGGACGGAAGTCGGCGCCGGAGTAACGGTAGTGCGCCTCGGGGTCGCCGATCCAACTGCTGAGCCGCGGCGAATCGTGCTCGCGCCCGAACAGGCGGATGCGGTGTACCTCCCAGCGGATGTCTTCGACCAGGGCGGCGTGTAGGGCATCGGCGGCGGCGCGCTCCAGCCAGTGCGGATCGAAAGCCAGTTCGGCGTCTTCCAGAGGCAGGCGTTGCAAGGGCATGGCGGCACGCTAGCACGCGTCGCGCGGGCCTCGCGATCCGGATCTTGCGCCCGCCCGGCGGCCATCGCCTGGCCTCCATACGCCCCTCGCCGCGAACGTCCGGGAACGCGTGCGCAACAGTACGCAAAGCGTTTCAAACACCGGCGCCGCGCGGCGCCGACAGGGTCACATTTGGCGCTGCCACCGCAAACCCGCGACAATATGCGGATCGCACGCCAGAGTCCCGCCAGCATGAGCGAACAGCCGATCGATACGGTCCAGCCGTCCGACACGCCAGCCATCGAAATCGAACGCGACGTCATGGAGTACGACGTCGTCACCGTAGGCGCCGGCCCGGCCGGGCTGTCGTTCGCGATCCGGCTCAAGCAGCTCAATCCGGAGCTGTCGGTCTGCGTGATCGAAAAATCCAGCACCATCGGTGCGCACATCCTGTCCGGCGCGGTGATCGAGACCGGGCCGCTGGACGCGCTGCTGCCGAACTGGCGCGACAACCCGCCGCCGATCTGCGTGCCGGCCACCGACGACGAGTTCTGGCTGCTCAGCAAGACCGGCGGGCGCAAGCTGCCGGTGCCGCCGGGCATGCACAACCAGGGCAACGTCATCGTCAGCCTCGGCGCGATGTGCGCCTGGCTGGCGCCGCAGGCCGAAGCCCTCGGCGTCGAGATCTACCCCGGCTTCGCCGCCGCCGAGACCCTGCACGACCCCGACGGCCGCGTCGCCGGCGTGCGCATCGGCGACATGGGCATCGCCAAGGACGGCAGCCACAAGTCCGGCTTCACCGCCGGCATCGACATCCGCGCCAAGGTCACCGTGTTCGCCGAAGGCGCGCGCGGCCATCTGACCAAGCGCCTGATCAAGCGCTTCAAGCTCGATGCCGACAGCGACCCGCAGGGTTATTCGATCGGCATCAAGGAACTGTGGCAGGTGCCGGAAGACCGGGTCAGCCCCGGCAAGATCGTGCACGGCTTCGGCTGGCCGGCCGACAGCCACACCTACGGCGGCAGCTTCCTGTATCACCTCGACAAGGGCCGCATCGCGCTCGGCTACGTCAGCGGCCTGGATTACCGCGACCCCGACTACAAGCCGTGGGAGGCCTTCCAGCAATGGAAGAACCACCCGATGGTCAAGCCGCTGCTGGAAGGCGGCAACCTGGTCTCGGCCGGCGCGCGCGCGATCGTCACCGGCGGTTATCAGTCGCTGCCCAAGGTCGAGATGCCCGGCGCGCTGCTGATCGGCGACACCGCCGGCCTGCTCAACGTGCCCAAGGTCAAGGGCACCCACCAGGCGATCCGCTCCGGCATGCTCGCCGCCGAACACCTGGCGCAGTCGCTGAGCAGCGAAGGTTTCGACGCCAAGCTGCGCGCTTCCGATGCGATGGCCGAGCTCAAGAAGGTCCGCAACATCAAGCCCGCGTTCAAGCGCGGCCTGTGGTTCGGCATGCTCAACGCCGCCTGGGAAACCGTCACCGGCGGACTTTCGCCGTGGACCTTGAAGAACAAGGCCGACTGGTCGTCGTTGCAGAAGCTCGGCGAGGCCGAGAAGCCCAAGCGCGATTATGTGGATCGCAGCCTGGCGCCGCGCGATCGCCTCGCCTCGGTGTACTTCGCCGCCACCGAGCACGACGAAGACCAGCCGGTGCACCTCAAGGTCGCCGACACCAACATCTGCATTACCCAGTGCGCCGAGGAATACGGCAACCCCTGCACGCGCTTCTGCCCGGCCGGCGTCTACGAGATCGTCGAAGAGGCCGGCGCCAAGCGCCTGCAGATCAACTCGGCGAACTGCGTGCACTGCAAGACCTGCGACATCAAGGACCCGTACGAGATCATCAACTGGGTCACCCCGGAAGGCGGCTCGGGGCCGAATTACCAGAACCTCTGAGGTCTGGCGCCGCCTGCGCGGCGCTCATGAGGCAGCGGCGTCGCATGACGCCGCCTGCCCGTACTTCCTAGGTCCACGCATGACCGGCTCCGGCCATGCGTATGAGGTCAGCGACGAATCAGGCTCCAGCCGACCGGGTAGCCCGGCAATGCCTGTCCCGCGAAAGTCGTCCCATTCCATGCCCAGATCTGCATCGACTGACCGTCGCTCCAGACGATGTCGCCACGGCCGTCGCCGTTCCAATCGCCGACCTGGATCGGCCGCCACGCCGTCGATGCGTTGAAGCCCGCACCGGACAGGCGCGTGCCGCCGTCCATGCGCCAATACGCGACCTGGCCCGTCGGCTGATGACGCCACAGCACGTCGTCCTTGCCGTCGCCGTCGATATCGACCACACCGAACAAAGCCCATCCCGTGGGGTAGCCGCCCATGTCCAGACCCGCGTACCCCCCGCCAACTCGGCCTGCCCACAACTGCATCGACGTACCGTCGGTCCAGATCAGGTCCAGGCGTCCGTCGCCGCTCAGGTCGCCGCTGCCGAGCACGCGCCATGCGGGAGACGTCGCATGCACGCTGCTGCCGGAAATCTCCGGACCATTCATCAGCCAAATGCTGATCAGCGAGTTGGCTTCGTCGCGCCACACCAGATCGGTGCGGCCGTCGCCGTTGACGTCGCCGACCGCGATCACTCGATAGCCGGCGGGATAGGTGCGCATGACGCCGCCGGCGAACGCAGTGCCGTTGCCTTCCCACATCTGCATCTGGATACCGTCGGTCCAGATCAGGTCCATGCGTCCGTCGCCGCGGAAATCGCCCGTGGCCACGACGCTCCAGGTCGGTCCGACCGAATAGCCGGCGCCGCCGGTCTTGCTGCCGCCGTTCATCGTCCAATACGCCCAGTCGGTCTTGGCATCGAGACGCCAAAGCAGGTCGGAGCGGCCGTCGCCATTCACGTCCTGGGCGCGCGCATCGATCAGCTCCGGAAACTGCGGGGCAATCGGCACCGGAGGTACGACCGTGGCGCGGAAGGTGGCGATGATCGGCTGGGTCTGGTTGAGGGTTTGGGCGGTATCGGCCTGGCCGACGACACCGCAGGCGTAGCCGCCGCAGGTGCTGATGCGCGGGTTCGAGAACACGCGATACGAGGTCTGGCCCGGATCGCCGTAAGCCATGATGTCGTAGAAGTTGCCGGTGACCGCACCGGCCCTGTAGCCGAACGAATAGGCGTACGCGCCGTACTGCAGGGTGCCGCTGGATGACGCCGTATCGCGATCGTGCTGCGCGCCCATGTTGTGGCCCAGCTCGTGCGCGAAGGTTTCGTCGCGGCAGAAATAGGTCGTGCCGCCATCGTTCTGGCGCCCATCGCCGACGACGGAGTAACCGTTGGTCGCCGACGACGCGCTGATCGGCTGCTGATTACCGCCGAGCAGCCAGGCGATGCCGCAACCGTCCTGCGCGGCGCGATCGTACTTGCGCACGAACGACACCAGGTCGGCGCCGTATTGCTCGCGTGCCGCACGCAATGCATTGAAGGCGGGATCGACCGGCGTCGTGCGCGTGCCGGTCATCTTTTCCAGCACGCCGCCGTTGTCGGAGTCGTCCGGGTAGTTGACCTGCATGGCGTGGACCATGCGGATGCGCGAAGTGATCTGGCTGTTGACGTAGGCCTGATTGGTCACTTCCACCAGATAGTTCAGGCGGGTCACGGCTTGGGAGGGGCCGCCCAGACCGTTGGCGAAACCGTCGCTGTAGCCGACCAGGACATCGACCAGGACCTGGCCGTCGGCCGCGGTCGCCGCGGCGCCGATCGAAGCGCTCGTCGGCGCGAGACTCGATGCATTCGCCGCCGCGGTCGGTATCAGATAGTCGTCGGCATGATCGGGACCGATCGAATTTTCGATCAGCGCCAGCTTGGCCGGATCGGTCTCGACCAACCACGACTTGCCGTCGCGCAAGGTCAACTTGAGTGCGGGCTTGCCGGGCTGGGCGATGCTGCCGAATACCGCGCGTTCGCCGAAAGTGATGATGGCCTCTTGGGCGAGGCCGCCGCGGTCGATGCGTCCGACCCAGGTCCAGTCGCCGCTCGGATGCTCGACGTGGCGCTCGTAACGGAAGTCGAGTTTTTCGCCGGAGGGCGTGGTGATGCGCAGATGGCCGCCGATGATCGCGGCAAGCGCGTGCTGCTCGCTCAATTCGACGCGGTGCCAGGTATAGGCGCCGTCCGAAACGACCGGCTGCTTGGTCGGATAAGCGGTCAGGTCGCCGCGATCGGGAAGACGTGCGAAGCCGGCAGCGGCGATGCGGCGCGTCGCAAGCCGTGCCGATACCGGATCTGCGAATGGGCTCGTTGCCGAACGCATTGGCGGAGCGGACGTCGCCGCTGCGCTCGCTAGCCCTGGAGCGACTGAGGAAGAACCGGAGTCGGATGACGAGCAGCCGGCCAAGAACAGCGCCAGCATCCCCAGGAAAACCAAATTGCGCATCGCGATCAGCCAGATAAAAGCAGCGCCGCATCCTGCATCCGCAGCGCGGATACTTCAATGCTGATCCCAAACGCACGAAAAACTAATCGAGAACCAGGTCACAATTTTGCAGCGAGCCGCTAGGGCGGGCCTCTCGCGAGGCCGCCCCCAGGCTATTCAGGCGGTCAGCAGCGGCACGCCGGTCTTCGTGCGCAGTTCGTCTTCGTTCACCCCGGGAGCGGTCTCGACCAGCACCAGACCGCGCTCGGTCACGTCCATGACCGCGAGCTCGGTGATGATGCGATTGACCACGCCCAGGCCGGTCAGCGGCAGCGTGCATTCGGGCAGGATCTTGTGCTCGCCGTTCTTGGCGCTGTGCTCCATCAGCACGACCACGCGCTTGACGCCGGCGACCAGATCCATCGCGCCGCCCATGCCCTTGACCATCTTGCCGGGCACCATCCAGTTGGCCAGGTCGCCCTTGTCGGTGACCTGCATTGCGCCGAGGATCGCCAGGTCGATATGACCGCCGCGGATCATCGCGAAGCTGTCGTGGCTGCCGAAGTAACTCGCGCCCTGGCGCGCGGTCACGGTCTGCTTGCCGGCGTTGATGAGGTCGGCGTCGATCTCGCTTTCGGTCGGGAACGGACCGATGCCGAGCAGGCCGTTCTCGGACTGCAGCCATACGTCCATGCCGTCGGGAATGAAGTTGGCGACCAGCGTCGGCAGGCCGATGCCGAGGTTGACGTAGGCGCCATCGGTGAGTTCCTGCGCGGCGCGCTGCGCCATTTCATCGCGGGACCAAGACATTGATAATTCTTCCTGTATAGGTGGACGCAATTGAAGTGCCGACGGAGAAAGCCGGTTTACGGCGACAGGCTCCGGAAGCTTTTCCCGTATAGCTGAATGTATCGAATCGACTACGGAGAAAATCGGTTTGCGACGATCGGCTCCGAGAGTTTTTCCCGTATAGCTGGGCGCATCGAAATCGACGAGGCAGAAAACCGGCGTGCGAGCCGCAGCGACCGCTCCAACCTAAGCGCATCGATCGCAAAGACGCGCATAAGGTCAATACGGCCCGCCCACTCACCCAGCCCGCACCGTCCGCTGCTCGATGCGCTTCTCCGGCGTCGCATTGACGACGATCCGATCGACGTAGATACCCGGCAGGTGCACGTGATCGGGATCGATCGCGCCGACTTCGACCAGTTCCTCGACTTCGGCGATGCAGACCTTGCCGGCCATCGCGCAGGCCGGGTTGAAGTTGCGCGCGGTCTTGCGGAACACCAGGTTGCCGGCCTTGTCGGCCTTCCACGCCTTGACCAGCGACACGTCGGCTTTGAGCGCGGTTTCCATGACGTAGTGATGGCCGTCGAACTCGCGCGTCTCCTTGCCGTCGGCCACCACGGTGCCGTAGCCGGTGCGGGTGAAGAAGGCCGGGATGCCGGCGCCGCCGGCACGCAGGCGCTCGGCCAGGGTGCCCTGCGGATTGAATTCGAGTTCGAGTTCGCCGGACAGGAACTGGCGCTCGAATTCCTTGTTCTCGCCGACGTAGGACGAGATCATTTTCTTGATCTGGCGAGTTTCCAGCAGCAGGCCCAGGCCGAAACCGTCGACGCCGGCGTTGTTGGAGATCGCGGTGATGCCCTTGACGCCGCTGTCGCGCAGCGCGCCGATCAGAGCCTCGGGAATGCCGCATAGGCCGAAGCCGCCGACGGCGAGGGTCTGCCCGTCCGCCACCACGTCCTGCAGGGCTTGTTTCGCACTGGGGTACAGCTTGCTCTTCGCGGCGCCGGTGGGCGTCGCGGCGATGGCCTCGGCCATGGGACAACTCCTTTGCGGGATGGGCGCAGTTTAGCCTGCGGCCGGGTCCGGACGTAGCGGACTTTCGGGCAATACCGCGACAATGCCCCGATCGTGTGCCGACGCTAGACTTGCGACATGAGCCGACTCGCCCTGGTCACCGCCATCGCCGCCGCCGGGCAGGACGACGACCTGTCGCCCCTGCTCCAGGCCTGTGCCGCACGCGGCATCGCCGCCGAGATCCGCGCCTGGGACGACCCCAGCGTGGCCTGGGCACGATACGACGCCGTACTGCTGCGCTCGCCCTGGGACTACACCGAACGCCTCGACGAATTCCTGGCCTGGTGCGAACGCGTCGACGCGTGCACGCGCCTGCTCAATCCCTGGCCGGTGGTGCGCTGGAATACCGACAAGCATTATCTGGCCGACCTGGCCGCGCGCGGCGTGCCGGTGGTGCCGAGCGCGTTCGTCGAACCCGACATGGATGCGCTGCCGGCCCTGCAGGAGTTTCTCGCCGCCTATCCGGACGCCGACGAATTCGTGGTCAAGCCGGCGATCAGCGCCGGCTCGCGCGACACCCAGCGTTATGCGCGCGCGCAGGAATTCGCCGCGGCCAATCACCTCGCGCGCCTGCTCGACGAGGGCCGCAGCGCGATGCTGCAGCCCTATCTGGCCTCGGTCGATCGCGACGGCGAGACCGCGCTGATGCATTTCAACGGCGTGTTCAGTCACGCCATCCGCAAAGGCGCGATGCTGCAACGCGAGGATGCCTTGAACCTGCGCGCGGTCGAACGCATCACCGCGCGCGAGGCCGGCGACGACGAACGCAGGGTCGCCCTGCATGCGCTGACCGCGATGACGGCGCGGCTCGATCTCGAAGAGCCGTTGCCGTACGCCCGCGTCGACCTGATCCGCGACGGGGAAGGCCGGCCGCAGTTGCTGGAGCTGGAGTTGTGCGAACCCTCGCTGTTCTTCGCTCACGCACAAGGCAGCGCCGAGCGTTTCGCCGAAGTGCTGGCCGAATTGCTGGCGACGCTGCAGGTCGACTGAGCCGGCCGATCCGCGGCGGCGGCACCGGCCTCGCAGGCACGGCGCCGCAAAGAAAAAACCGGCCTCGCGGCCGGTTTTTTCATGCGCGGACGCGACGGGCCGCTTACGAACGCCCGTACACGTCCTCGAGGCGGACGATGTCGTCCTCGCCCAGATACGCGCCCGACTGCACCTCGATCAACTCGACCGGCTCGGTGCCGTTATTGCGCAGGCGATGGACGCTGCCGAGCGGGATGTAGGTGCTCTGGTTCTCGTGCAGATCGAACACCTTGTCGTCGCAGGTCACCTCGGCCACGCCGGAGACCACGATCCAGTGCTCGGCGCGCTTGTGGTGCTTCTGCAGGCTCAGCACACCGCCGGGCTTGACCACGATGCGCTTGACCTGGAAACGCTCGCCCATGTCGATCGAATCGTAGTTGCCCCAGGGGCGGTAGACCTTGCGGTGGAACAGGTGCTCCTGGCGACCGGCCTGCTTGAGCTTGTCGACGATGGTCTTGACGTCCTGCACCCGGTCCTTGCGCGCGACCAGGGTCGCGTCGGGCGTGTCGACGATGACCAGGTCCTCGACGCCGATGGTGGCGATCATGCGGCGCTCGGAGGCGCGCACCAGGCTGCCGGTGGTGTCGACCGAGATCACATCGCCTTCGTAGCGGTTGCCGTCTTCGTCGCGCTCGGCCACCGACCACAGCGACGACCAGGAGCCGATATCGCTCCATCCGCAGCTGACCGGCACCACCGCGGCGCGGTCGGTCTTCTCCATCACCGCGTAGTCGATCGAATCGTTCGGGCTGGCGGCGAACGCCTCCTTGCCGACGCGGATGAAGTCCAGGTCGGTCTGCGCCTGCGCGTAGGCTGCACGCGCCGCGCTCAGGATGCCCGGCGCATGACGGCCGAGTTCGTCGATGAAACGCTGGGCCTTGAACAGGAACATGCCCGAGTTCCAGGCATAGGTGCCTTGGGCCAGATAGCCCTCGGCCGTGGCCAGGTCGGGCTTCTCGACGAAACGACTGACCCGGTAACCGCCCTCGCCGAGGGACTCGCCCCGGGCGATGTAACCGTAGCCGGTCTCCGGATAGTCCGGATGGATGCCGAAGGTGACCAGCCAATCCTGATCGGCCAGCGCCGCCGCACGCGCGACGGCATCGCGGAAGGCCTGCACGTCTTCGATCAAGTGATCGGCCGGCAGCACCAGCATGGTCGCCTCCGGCTCTTTCGCAACCAGATGCAGCGCGGCCAGGGCGATCGCCGGCGCGGTGTTGCGCGCGATCGGCTCGAGCAGGATGGCGCCGTTGGCGACACCGATGGCCTGCAGTTGCTCGCCGACCATGAAACGGTGGTCCTCGGCGCAAACCGTGACCGGCGCACCGGCATCGGGCAAGGCGTTGGCGCGCAGAATGGTCTCTTGGAACAGCGAGTGATCGCCGATCAGCGTGAGGAACTGCTTGGGTTGATTCTGGCGCGAAAGCGGCCACAGGCGCGAACCGCTGCCACCGCTGAGAACGACGGGATGAAGCATCCTGGCTCCAGATTTCGGAACGGGAAAGGGCGCTAAGAATAGCCGAACGCCCCGCCATCAGGCTTCACGGCACTTAACCGGAGCTGGCCCGGGGCCGTTAAAATGAGCCGTAGCGTCCGGTACGGACCACCCATCGCGCAGCCAGGAAAGGACGCCATGACCAATGCTCCGATCGCCTCGCCGCTGTCCCTGAGCCCTGCCGGATCTTCGGGATCGACGGTCGAAGCCACCGCTTTCGGCGCCCACGTGCTGTCGTGGCGCTGCCGCGGGCGCGAGCGCCTGTACCTCAGCCCGCATGCCAGCTTCGGCGCCGGCAAGGCGATCCGCGGCGGCATCCCGGTGATCTTTCCGCAGTTCGCCGAACGCGGCCCCGGACCGCGCCATGGCTTCGCCCGGACCTGCGCGTGGGATGCCGTCGAGACCGGGCCCGAACGCCTGCTGTTCCGCTTCGCCGACGACGAGACGACGCGGGCGTCGTGGCCGCACCGCTTCGTCGCCGAGCTCAGCGTCGAACCCGCGTTGGACCGGCTGCGCACCGCACTGAGCATCCGCAACCGCGGCGACGAGGCATTCGAGTTCACCGCCGCCCTGCACACCTACCTGCGCGTGGCCGATGTCGCCGGCACCCTCGTGCATGGGCTCGAAGACCGGCCCTACCTGGACTCGACCCGGCAGGGGTTGCAGTGCGAGCCCGACGACGCTCCGGTGCGTTTCGAAGCCGAGCTCGATCGCATCTACCCGGATGTTCGCAGGCCGCTGCGCCTGACCGACGGCGAGGAACTGCTGCGGCTCGAAGCCGAGGGCTTCAGCGACGTCGTGGTCTGGAACCCAGGCCGGGCCCTCGCCGCCGGCATGAGCGATCTCGGCGCCGAGGAGTACCACCGTTTCGTCTGCGTCGAAGCCGCCGCGGTGCTGGTCCCAATCCGGCTCGAACCGGAACAGTCCTGGACCGGTGCACAGACCCTGGTGGTCGAGGCACGGGCGGACGCCTGAGCCGTCGCCCCGACCGCACGCCTCTCGGGCGCTGGCGGCGGACGATCCAGGCCTGGGAAGCCCCCGTCGGGCGCGGCCGAGCCCACCGCGTTTCTAGAGTCTTCGCTCCTGCGTGGGCCGGCCGTCTCCGCTAGAATCGTGGGCTCTCGGCCGCTCCTGGCCCAGCACCCCACAAGGAATCCCCGCACGATGAAGATTCTCGTCGGTTACAAGCGCGTGGTGGACTACAACGTCCGCATTCAGGTCAAGCCGGATGGCTCCGGCGTGGTCACCGACGGCGTCAAGCTGTCGGCCAACCCCTTCGACGAAATCGCCCTGGAAGAAGCCCTGCGCCTGCGCGACAAGGGCATCGCCACCGAGGTCGTGGTCGCGACGATCGCCCCGGCCGACGCCCAGGCGCACTTGCGCAACGGCCTGGCCATGGGCGCCAACCGCGCCGTGCACGTGGTTTCGGACCAGCCGATCCAGCCGCTGACCGCCGCGCGCGCCCTGCTCAAGCTGATCGAGAAGGAACAGCCGGACATCGTCATCCTCGGCAAGCAGGCCATCGATGACGACGCCAACCAGACCGGCCAGATGCTGGCCACGCTGTGGGGCCGCCCGCAGGCAACCTTTGCCTCCAAGCTTGAGGTTGCCGACGGCAAGGCCACGGTGACGCGCGAAGTCGACGCCGGCCTGGAAACGCTGGAAGTCGATCTGCCGGCGGTGATCACCACCGACCTGCGCCTCAACGAGCCGCGCTTCATCAAGCTGCCGGACATCATGAAGGCCAAGAGCAAGCCGCTGGAGACCATCGCCTTCGCCGACCTCGGCGTCGACACCGGCGACACGCTCAAGACCACCCATTACGCGCCGCCGCCGAAGCGCAGCAAGGGCGTGATGGTCAAGGACGCGGCCGAACTGGTCGCCGCACTCAAGGCTAAGGGGCTGCTGTAATGAGCAAAGTTCTGATCGTCGCCGAACATCTCAACGGCAAGCTCAACGCGTCGACCGCCAAGTGCGTGTCGGCCGCGCAAGCGCTGAAGCCGGACTCCATCGACATCGTCGTGCTCGCTGCCGACCCGGCCGCGGTCGCCGCCGAAGCCGCGCAGATCGCCGGCGTCGCCAAGGTGCTGACCATCGCCAACGCCGCCAACGCCAACGCGATCGCGCAGGTGCTCGCACCGCAGGTCGCCGCGCTGGCCAAGGGCTACAGCCACGTGTTCGGCCCCAGCACCACCTTCGGCAAGGACCTCCTGCCCTGCGTCGCCGCCCTGCTCGGCGTGGCCCAGGTCTCCGACGTCATGGCCGTCGAAGGCAGCCACACCTTCAAGCGCCCGATCTACGCCGGCAACGCCATCGTCACCGTCGAAGCCCCGGCCGACCACACCGTGGTCGCCACCGTGCGTACCGCGTCGTGGCCTGAAGCGGCGAAGGGCGGCAGCGCCTCGGTCGAGGCCGCCTCGGTCGAAGCGACCCTGCCGAGCCACACCCGCTACGTCGGCCTGGCCGCCGGCAAGTCCGACCGTCCCGACCTGCAGAGCGCCAAGCGCGTCGTCTCCGGCGGCCGCGGCGTGGGCTCGGCGGACAACTTCAAGATCATCTACGACTTCGCCGACAAGCTTGGCGCGGCGGTCGGCGCCTCGCGCGCCGCGGTCGACGCCGGCTACGTGCCCAACGAGATGCAGGTCGGCCAGACCGGCAAGATCATCTCGCCGGAGCTCTACGTCGCCGTCGGCATAAGCGGCGCGATCCAGCACCTGACCGGCATCAAGGACGCCGGCACCATCGTCGCGATCAACAAGGACGGCGAAGCGCCGATCTTCGAGATCGCCGACATCGGCCTGGTCGGCGACCTGTTCAAGCTGTTGCCGGAGCTGGAAGCGGCGCTGGGCTAACCCGCCTTCGCGACCGCTTTCAACAGGACCGTGATACCCGCCGGCAAGACCGCGCCGGCGGGGTTGTTATAAGGCTCGGCTTACGCGCAAACGCAAGGCAGTCACGCACGGATGCGGGAAATGGTCCCAGACTCGCGATTGGCCAGCCAGACATGCGTCCGCGACCGTACCCGGGCCCCAATGAACATCCCGTCGATGTCACTTAGCCGCCACTCCAGCACTCAACAGGCAGCATGAGAAAGCTCGCACTTTATGGTTGTGGCGGTTTCGCGCGCGAAGTCTTGATGCTGCTGGAAGACATGGGCTTGGGCGACCGCGTGGCGGCCCTGTACGAAAGCGACGACATCTGGACCGAGCGCGTCGTCGCCGGCATCGCCACCCAGCCCATCAGCCGTTTCGATCCCGCCACCACTGAATTGGTGCTAGCGGTCGGCACCCCGCAGGCACGGCGCAAGATGCGGTCCTCGCTGCCGAAGCAGACCCGATACCCGACCTTGGTGCACCCCGATGCGCGCATCCATCGCAGCAGTAGCGTCGGCGAAGGCAGCATCGTCTGCGCGGGCAGCATCGTCACTTGCGACGTGATCATCGGCCAGCAGGTCAACCTGAATCTGGCGACGATCGTCGGGCACGACAGCCGCCTCGGGGATTTCGTGACCACGGCCCCCTCGGTAAACATCAGCGGCAACTGCCTCCTAGGCGCCGGCTCATACTTCGGCACCAACAGCTGCCTGCGCGAGAAAGTCTCCGTCGCTGCCGATGTAATCGTCGGCATGGGCGCGGTAGTCGTGGGCGACTTGGCGGAAGCCGGCGGCGTCTACATCGGCAACCCCGCCCGCCTCAAACCCATCGGTTGACCGCACACCGATGAAGTGGCTGCGCCACGCCTGGCGGTCCGAAAAGCGACGGTTCCTGATCGTCGGAGCCTGGAACACCCTGTTCGGCTATTTGGCGTTCGTGGCCGTGCACCTGCTGTTCGGTCGGGCATGGCATCCGACCGCAACCGTCGTGGCCGCCTACTGCCTCGCCTTGCCTCAGTCGTTCCTTACCCAACGCCTGTTGGTGTTCCAACGCGCCCAACACGATTGGCGCAGGCAGTTCCTGCGGTTCCTCGGCAGCAACAGCGCCATATTCGCGGCGAACCTGATCCTGCTCCCCCTCTTCGTAGCGATGACCGACACGAGCCCCCTGCTCGGCCAGGCTTTGTTTATCGTCGGCTCGACGGTCGCAAGCTATCTCGTCCATAAGCATTACTCGTTCGCCGGCTGACTCCATGACCATCATTCCTTTGCTTGTGCCCCACATGCCGCAAGCGGACAGTCTGCTGCCGTATCTACGGCAGATCGATCAGAACCGGCACTACACCAATTTCGGTCCGCTCAACGCCGAGTTCGAACGCCGCATCGCCGCCGATGCGGGCCGGCAATGGCTGCCTGAGCAGGTCACGACCGTCTCCAATTGCACCGTCGGCCTCGAGCTCGCGCTGCAGGCGCTGAAGCTGCGGCCGGGAGCGCGCGTCCTGATTCCAGCCATCACCTTCGCGGCGACCGTGACCTCGGTCATTCGGGTCGGAATGACGCCGGTGCTGTCCGACGTGGACCGTCACAGTTGGCTGCTGAACCCACGATTGGCCCGCGCGGCCATTGCCAGCGGCCGTATCGATGCGGTCATCCCGGTCTCGACCTTCGCCTGCCCGCACGACACCGCCGAATGGGATGCTTTCGTTCGCGATACCTCGTTACCGGTGGTGGTGGACGCGGCCGGCGCCTTCGGCAACCAAGGCCCAGGCGAACTGATCGATGTCGTGTACAGCTTCCATGCCACCAAATCCTTCGGCACCGCCGAGGGCGGTGCGGTGCTGTCGCGTTCGCTCGAGCGGATCAAACATATCCGCAAGCTTTCCAATTTCGGGATCGACACCTCGATCGGGATGCTCGACTCCATCGGCACCAACGGCAAGATGAGCGAGTACCACGCTGCCATCGGCCTGGCCTCGTTCGATCAATGGGACGACACCAAGCGCGCCCGGCGCGACTTGAGCGGCCGCTATGCCCAAGCACTGGCTCAGAACTGTCCGTTCCTGGGCTATCAGACCAAACCCGCCGACGGCATCTATCCGCTGCTGCCCGTCCTGCTGCCCTCTGGAGCCTCTGCCGCCCGCTGGAGCGAGCACCTGGCGAAACAGGGCATCCAGAGCCGTCGCTGGTACTCGCCGTCCTTGCGTGCACATCCGGCGTTGCACAATATCGAGATATCCGGCTCGCTGGACGTAGCGAACGATATCGGCCAACGCATCCTCGGCATTCCTTTCTTCATCGGCATGACCGACGAGGACATCGCCCGCGTCTGCGCGGCACTGGCGCAGGCGCACTTGCAAGGAGATTCGCTGTGAGCATGGTGAGCTACGTCATTCCGGTCTATCACAATGAAGGCTCGATCAAGCGTACCTGGGAGACGATCGTTGCGCTGTACCGGGGCGGGCCGTTGGCCGCGCACGGCTACGAGATCATCTTCGTCAACGACGGTTCCCGGGACGGCTCGCAGGCCGAGATCGAAGAAGTGGCACGGCTGGACCCCAACGTCCGGCGCATCCGCTTCAGCCGGAATTTCGGCCAGTTGGCGGCGATCGTGGCGGGCTATCGGTACGCCAGCGGCGACGCGATCATCAACATGTCGGCCGACCTGCAGGATCCGGCGGAACTCACCGTCGACATGGTCAACAAATGGCTGGCCGGCTCGGAGGTGGTGGTGGCCTTCCGCGAGGATCGCGAGGATTCTTTCGGCGCCAAGTTCTTCTCGCGTCTGGCCTACGGCGCGCTGCGCGCCTCCAACCCCGATATCCCGGCCGGCGGCTTCGACTTCGTCTTGATGAGTCGTCGCGCACTGGAATTGTTTCTCAGCTACCGAGGGCGCAACCGCTTCTACCAGGGCGACGTGATATGGGCCGGCCTGACAACGACTTACCTGCCCTACGTGCGCCGCAAGCGCGAAGTCGGCAAATCGCAGTACAACTTCAGCAAGAAGATGAAGCTGTTCTACGACTTCCTGCTCGATGGCTCCTACCTGCCGATCCGCATCATGTCGATGTGCGGCGCCATCTTCGCTCTGCTCGGCGTCGCCTACGCGGCGGTGATCGTCATCGCCTGGACGATGAACGCCACTCCCTTCGCCGGCTGGGCGCCGATCATGATCGCGCTGCTGGTCATCGGCGGCATCCTGATGTTCATGCTGGGCATCATCGGCGAATACCTCTGGCGAATTCTCGACGAGATCAAAGACAAACCTCTGTACGTAATCGACGAACAAAGATAATCCGCTCCCGCCGCGGCGCGCGTGCCGCGAACGATCCCCCGAACGAGTGCCTGCCTGCCCCCATGAGCCGTCTCGCCCTCCATCGCTCGCCATCCGGCCAGCTCGCGACGATCAACATCGTCGCTTGCCTGATATCGGTCCTGATCGCCGTAGTCGCCTGCCGCTACGGCGTGGGCATGAGCTACGGCCGCGCGGACGTACCGTTCATGTACGAGGGCGACGCGTTGCAGTATTCCTACGTGCTCGAAGCGCAGAAGGCGGGCAACCTATCGCGCATCGATCTGGCCGGCGCCCCCATCGGCACCGACCATCTCGACTTCCCCAATGCCGACTACGCCAACCACGCGATGGCGAACGCGGTGGCCGCGCCCGGCGACTTCGGCCATCGCTACAACCGCATTTATCTGCTGGGCGTGGCGCTGACGGCATTGGCAGGCTTCGCCGTCGCCAGGCGGCTCGGCATCGGCTTGGCGTTATCGGTTGCCGTATCGATAGCCTTTTCGGTGCTGCCGTTTCATTTCCTGCGCGAGCAGCACCTTTATTACAACAACTATTCCGCTTACGCGCTGACGCTGCTGGTCGCAACCTGGACCTATCTGCCCACGGCCCCGAACGCATCGGAACGCTCGCGAACAAGACACTGGGCATCGGTCGCCGCGCGCACCGCGATGCTGATCTGGATCGGCACTACCGGCATCTACTCCGGCTTCTTCGCCTGCGTGCTGATCGGCGCCGCCGGCATACTCGGCTATCTGCAGTTCCGAGCCGTCTCGAGCCTGCGGCGAATGCTGCTGTCGATCGCGGTCATCGTCGTTTGCACCTCGCTGCAGTTGCTGCCCACCGTGCTGTATCGCATGGAGAACGGCCCCAACGAGCGGGTCGCCATCCGCTCTGCCGCGGAAACCGAGCTGTTCGGTTTGAAGATCGCCCAGATGTTGCTGCCCGTTGCGAATCATCGCTTCGGCCCCTTCGCCGGACTTAGGGAGAAGTACGATGCAGTGGCGCCTCTTAAAACGGAAAACTCGAGCGCCGGGCTCGGCCTGATCGGCGCGGCCGGCTTCTGCCTGGCACTGTTGGTACTGCTGCTGCCCGCGCTACGCCACAGGTTGTCGCAGCAGGCGCAGTTTGCCGCCATGGCCGTCTCGGTCATGACCCTGTTCGCGACCATCGGAGGTTTCGCCACGCTGTTCTCGCTGATCGTTTCGCCGGAGATCCGCGCGGTCAATCGCGTATCGCCGCTGATCGGCTTTGCATCCCTGATCGTATTGGCCTCTGTCGTGCAGACGGCCGCGGCCTCGTATGGCCGGCGTTGGCTGGCGCCGGCAGCAGCCGTGCTGATGGTGCTGATCGCGATCCCGGACCAGATGCCCGACCGGCGCGGGATGCTCAAACAACGCAACTCCGCTGCCATCGCGCGTTTCGACAGCGATCGAAAATTCTTGGCCGACCTGCGCAGGCAGCTTCCATCTGGCGCGAACGTGTTGCAACTGCCGTTCCTCGAGTACCCGGAAACCAATACCCCGATCGGCCACTACACGCAATTTCGCAACCATCTGCACGGGCTAGACCTGCACTGGACTTACGGCGCCATGAAGGGGCGCGCGGCCTCGAACTGGCTGTCGATGCTGACCACCCTCCCCGCCGTCGAAGCCGTGCGCCTGTTCGAAGCCGCGGGTTACGCCGGAGTGGTTGTGGACGAACGCGGCCGCACGCCATGGATCGACGAATTCCTGCGGGAGCTCGCCGCGACCCATCCCCTCGCCACGGTGGTGTCGGGCGACGGGACGCAGACAGGCTATGCCCTGAAGACTGCCGGCGCCGCCAAGCCGAAGCTGCTGCTGGCGCCTGGGCAGGGTTGGTACCCGCCCGAAGACCGGGCCGACGGAAAATCGCTGATGTGGTCGTCGGGCGACGCCTCCATCATCGTCGCTCCGGTGGCCGGCGGTCTGTCCGGCTGCTCGCTGGACCTGGAGTTGGGCACCGTCGTTCCGCGCCATGTCGAGGTGTGGGTGGACGGCGTGCGCCGCGCACGGGCCGACATCCGTCCTGAGGCGCGGGCGCGCCTCCGGCTGGCTTTACCCCGAGCTGGGACCACCGTGCGCTTGAAGACCGAGCCGGCCGCCGCCGCCCCCGGCAATGGCGACCCGCGCCTGCTGGCCTTCTCGCTGTTCTTCGCCGATCCGGTGCTATGTGGCGGAACCGTCAGCCGCCATTGACGCTGCGTTTCGATATCGCGCCGTGCATGGCCGCACTCTTACCGTGTCGGCAAGGCCTGCGCTCGGCCGGACGCGTAGATGCGCGCACTGGCGGAATTCGCGAGCCCGGCCAGAGCGCACTGAATCGGCGCTCAAAACCGATGGGCGGATAACTCCACGCGCATTGCCCCGGCTTGGCCGTGTCCGCTAGAGTTGAAAGCTCCGGGTCGCCCCTCGCAAGAGTCCCGCACGATGAAGATCCTCGTCGGTTACGAGCGCGTGCTGGGCCATGGCGTCCTCGCTCAGGCCGCGCCGGGCGGCTCGGACCCAACCAGTACCGGAGTCAAGCTGTCGGACGATCCCTGGCGCCGGCCTAGCGCGCAGTTCGGATCGTTTTCGCCGGGCACACCATGAACCTTCTCGACGCCTCGTTCCCGAAGAAGCGCATCTCCGCCGGCGGCCTGATCCGCAACGGCAGCGGCGAAATACTGATCGTCAAACCCGCCTACCGCGCCGGTTGGCTGTTGCCCGGCGGCATCGTCGAACACGACGAATCGCCGATGCAGGCCTTATACCGCGAGATTCAGGAGGAAGTGGCGCTAAGGGTCCGGCCGCAACGACTGCTCTGTGTCGACTACCTGAGTGCGGGCCCCGACTTCAGCGAGAGCGTGCACCTACTGTTCGAGTGCGCGCCGCTCGATGAAGAGGCCGTCGGCGCAATCCGCATCGATCGGGTCGAGTTGATCGAATTCCGCTTCTGCAGCCTGGACGAAGCCGAATCGTTGCTGGTCCCCAGCATCGCCAAACGGCTGCGGGCGCTATCCCGCAGCGCACTGATACCGGCTTATCTGGAAAACGGCGGACCGTTGGTATAGCGGCTCGCGGAAGCTTAGCTCTTGGTCAACAGCACTACGCCGGCGAAGATCAAGGCGATCCCGAGCATCCCGACCCCGCTCAACTGTTCCTTCAAGATGAACACCGCACACAGGCTGGACATCGAAATCGCCAAACCCACCGCGATCGGATAGGCCGTGCTCAGCGGCGCCCGCGCCAGGATCACCATCCAGGTCAGGAAACTGAACACGTACATCGCGGCGCCGGTCGCCACCAACAGGCCGGGCAGATTCAGGAATTGATGTTGCTGCTCCCAACTGGCCTTCAGCGCGGGCAGTGCATATTTCACCAACACCATGCCGCCCACACTGAGGGAGGTATAGATCAAAAATAACAGTGGCACCAGCATTCCTCTGAACATCGTCTCGACCTGTTTGGCGCGACAGTGGTGAAACATGCCGAGTCCGGGCGAACTCGACGAAGCCGGCGGCGTGCTCTCGCATCCGGCTCTGAACGAACTATCTCAGGCCTTGCGCCGAGCCACGACGAACATAATGTCGAACAAGTTCATCGAGATCGACAGATCGAAGATCCGCCAATTGGCGATACGGCGGTACAGCCCGCCCCATCCCATCCGCAAATCGAGGATGAAGTGCAGGATCGAGCGCAAGTTTCGCGCATTGCCCGGATGGCTGACATGCACGATTTCGAAACCATTGCGTTCGAGCATGCGGCTCAGCGTCGCCACCGAGAAATAATGCAGGTGCGTCGGCGGGTGGATCATGCGCCAATGTTTGCCGCGAAAACGCGCGTTCAGGCTGGCGATGTCGCCGGTGGTGATGGCGATGTAGCCGCCCGGCAGCAGATCGCGTGCGGCCTTATGGATGAACAAGTCGGGTCGCGGCAGGTGTTCGACCGTATCCCACATCGCAACCAGGCCGACCGGACGCTCCATGACGTAATCGGAGTAACTGCCGGCGATCGCGTCCACGCCTTTGTGGGCCCGCGCATGAGCGACCGCATCGTTCGAAATATCGATGCCCTTGACCGAGGCGACGTCGTTCTTGACCTCGTCGAGAAAGAAACCGTAGGCGCAACCCACCTCGAACACGTCGGTTTTCTTCAGGTCCGGAATCAACTGCTGCAGGGTCACGATGCGGCGCCGGAAGTTGTCCTTCAGACTGCCCTCTTCCGAGACATAATCGCGGTATTCCTCGCCGTGGAAATAATCTTCGCCATACAAGGCGGCAAGCGCCTCATCGGACATTGCCAGATCCGCGGTTATGAAGCCGCAACTCGCACACTGCTTCAGTCCGGGCAGCTTGCACGGGCCGTACTCGCCCAGGCAGGCCAGGCAACGAGCCCCGTCCAGATTCGGCGGCGCCGCCCGCGAGGGCAAGCTGCCTTGAATTACAGAGATATCAGAGGCGCTCATCCAGGCTTTTTCCTGTTTCGCGATGCGAGAAATTCGGAATGGCCGACTCGATGGCTGCCACGATAGCGCGTTTGTCGACAGGCGCGTCGACGCTATTCACGGCGTTTTCGAGCATCGCGACGACGCCGTCGGAAATCGCCCTGCTGCGCAGGTGGCGCACGGCCCCCAGAGTACTCAGGCCGGTTTCGACCAGTTGCTCGCCGTGGCCGACGAACTCTTCGTAAGGTTTCTCGCCACTGGTATCCAGCGCCGTCAGCAGCAACGGCCAGCGCCCTTCCCGGCTCAACGCCGGCAAGGCCGCGCGGGCGGCCTCCTCGTCCTCGAACAATTCAGCCTTGAGGCCGGCGTTCTCGAGCACGCGGCAGGCTACATCCTCAAGCATCTGCAGCTCGGCCACCGGGTCGAGCTTGGGGAACAGCACTTGCTCGTGACCGCCCAACAAGGCGGCGAGCGCACAGATCTCTCCCGACTCCTGCTGCGACACGAAGTAGCGGCGGGTATCGCGCGGCACCGCCAGCGGCTGGTCCTTGGACAGGCGGTACAAGAACCCCTGCAACAGGCTGCCGTTGGAGAACGCTACGTTGGCGAAGCGCGCCGACACCGCCGTCGCGCCTTCGGGCACGGCGATATCGAACACGATGTCTTCCATCAGCCGCTTGCTGGCACCCATCAAGCTGGTCGGATTGGCCGCCTTGTCGGTGGACACGGCGAAATAACGCGCGCCATGGCCATAGCTGGACAACCAACGCTTGAAGCGAACATGGCGCACCACGTTGGTGTCGATCATCTGCAGCAACGAGTACACGTCCTTCTCGGAGCGCACGTGCTTGAGCGCGGCGAAATTCATCACCACGTCGTACGGCGCCGCTTCGGACAGGAAGCGCCCCATCACCGGCGCGCCGTAGTCGATCGGCAGGGTGCGGAAGTCGGCGACGTCCAGGCCGCCGGGGCGGCCGCGCAGGTCGCGCACCAGTTCGGCCAGGTAGTTCTCGCTCTGATCCACCACGTGCAAGGCGGCCGGGGCCAGCCGCGAAACCAGCATCGTCGTCGCCGAGCCGATGGTGCCGCCGCCGCCCACCACGAGCACGCGCTTGCCGGCCACCGCCGCGCGCAGATCGGCGTCGCGCGCGAGCAAGTCGCCTGCGAACTGGGAACGCTCGCGCCTGAGCACCAGACCGTCCAGGACGGCGGAATCGATACGCATTGTTTCAAACATGTTAAACGGATCCGGAAACGGGACGGGCCTTGCCATCGGGCGACACGCCGTCGCGGACGGCGCTGTCGGTGCGAATGAGATAACGGGGACGGCGTTTGACTTCGTCGAACACCTGTCCGAGGTACTCGCCGAGTATCCCCATGAAGAACAACTGGACGCCGCCGAGCAACGACACGAAGGTCATTAGCGAAGCCCAGCCCTGCACGTCGCTGTGGTCGAACAGGAAGTAGGCGATCATCTGGGCGGCCGCGGCCAGCATGCTCAGCATCGCCACGACCAAGCCGGTGACGGTGCAAAACCGCAATGGAGTCTTCGAGAACGAGCTGATGCCCTGGATGGCGAAATTCACCAGGATCGACGGCCGGTACTTGGACGCGCCCTTCAGGCGGCGCAGCGGCTCGAACTCGATGAACGAGATCCGATAGCCGACCCAGGCGACTATGCCGCGCAGGAAGATGTTGCTTTCCGGAAGCCGCTCGCGGATCACCTGCACGACCGCGCGATCGAGCAGGCGGTAGTCGGCGGCGCCGGATTGCAGTTCGATCGAGCCGATGCGCGAGATCAGCCGGTAGAACATCGCCGAGGTCGTGCGCTTGAGAAAGCCGGTTTCCTCGCCGTCGCGACGCATGGTTTGAACGATCTGCGCCCCCGCCTCCCAGGCCTCGACCAGTCGCGGAATCAGTTCAGGCGGATGCTGGCCGTCGCTGTCTAGCATGATCAGCGCATCGGCATCGGATGCGTCGATGCCGGCCATCAGCGCAGCCTGATGACCGAAACGGCGCGACATCACCAGCACGCGCACGTCGGAGTCGCGTTCGGCCAGGTCGAGCAGGATCGCCTCGGTGCGGTCCGGCGAGGGATCCATCGCATAGACGAAGGAGACCCGATAGCGATCGCCGAGCGGAGCCACCGCTGCCCGCAGGCGCGCATGAAACTCGAGAATGACCTCTTCTTCCTTGAAGACGGGACACAGAACCTGCAAGGTTTTCATGATGCGGTCTCTCCGAGCATGCGCCCGATGCCTGCTTCTAGGCTGATGGCGGCGCGCCAGCCGCACGCCTGTCGGATGCGCGAGCAATCGGCGCGCACATCCGGAATCTCGTTCGGCCGCCGCTGCTGCAGGTCGATCACCGGCTTGCGGATACCGCTGGCAGCCATAACGGTCTCGACCACTTCCGCCACCGAATGGGACTCGCCGCTGCCGACGTTGTAAAGGCCGAACCCATTGCGCGGACACGAGGCCAAAAGCGCATCCACCGCGTCGTCGACATACAGGTAGTCACGACGTGGCTGCAGATCCATCAGCTCAATGGCCTCGACCTTGTTGTCGAGCACCTGCGAGACGATCTTCGGAATCAGAAAGCGTTCGCTCTGCCCGGCGCCGTAGACATTGAACAGACGGATCGCGGTGATGTCCATCTTGTATACGTCGGCATACCACGCGCAGGCCTGCTCGCCCATCCATTTCGAATAGGCGTATGGATTGTTGGCATGGACGCGGTGGTCTTCATCGATCGGCAAAGTTTCGGGAACGCCGTAGATGTAGGCGCCCACGTAGCTGACCGAACATCCGGCGCGCCGGCACTGATCGAGCACGCGCACGGTGCCGTGGGTATTGACCAGATGGAACCGGACCGGATCGTCCCAGGCGTCGGGTACGCCGGTTTCGGCCGCAAGATGGAACACGTGGGCTACGCCGTCCAGCGGCAGCGCGTCGTTAAGTAGATCGAAGCCGTCGCCGCGCCCGGCGGTACCCACCTCGATGTCGAGCCCGCGCAGGCGCTGCACCAGGCTGCGGCCTAGAAAGCCGCCCGCACCGGTCACGACGACCCGATCCCCCGCCTTGAGTTCGCCCCTCATCGTCCGTCTCAGCTCAGCGCCAGTTGCTTCGACAGTTCCGGCCATTCCTCGACCGCGCGCTGATAGTCCTCGGGACGGCCGATGTCGAGCCAATAGCCGTCGTGCGGCACGATCTGAACCGGCTTGTCGTCGCGCAGATACCCGAGCACGAGATGGTCGAAACCGAACGCCTTGTTCTCGGGAATGACCTCGAGCACCCGACGCGACACCGCATAGACGCCCATGCTTACCAGGAAAGGGAAGCAGGGTTTTTCTTCGAAACCAACCAGTTGCATGTCCGGCGAGGCATGCAGCACGCCGTAGTCCACGCGTTGTTCGCGCTTGGCCGCGGAAATGGTGAACAAGGAATCGGCGGCGATGTGCGAATCGAGGAAGCTGCCGTATTCGACGTCGCTGAGAATGTCGCCGTTCATGACCAGGAAATGCTCGGGCAGATCCGGAATCAGCTTCAGCGGCCCCATCGTGCTCAGCGCCATGTGCTCGAGCGAATAATCGATGGTGAGGCCCCATTTTTCGCCGTTGCCGAAAAACGCCTTGAACAGGTCGGCCTGGTGATTCACCGCCAGGGTAATATGACCGAAACCGGCCTTATGCAACTGGCGGATGATGACTTCGAGGATCGGATATTCGCCGATCGGCATCAGAGGTTTCGGCAGGGCCACGGTATAGGGTTTGAGGCGAGTGCCCAGACCACCGGCGAGAATTACGGCGCGCTTCATCTGATGCCTATTTATTTGAAGAAAGATTGGATTTCGACCGGCGTGCCGCGGTACGTCGCGACGCGCCCCAAAGAAGAAGAACGAGACAGACCAGCAAGGCGCATGCCGCGGCTCCCAGCCCGATCCGGTAGCTGACCGGGCGGTATTTCAGTTCGACCACGTGCTCGCCGGCGGGTACCAGCACCGCCATTATCAGGCCATTGGCCGCCAGTACCGGGACCTTGCGCCCGTCGACGCGGGCAGTCCAGTCGCGATGATAACGTTCGCTGACCACGGCCAGCAAATTGCCATTGCCCTTTACCCTTAGTTTCCAGGCTCCGTGGCGTCGCTTGATCACTTCAACGTGCGGCGGTGCCGTGCAGCTCAGCGCCGGTACCGCTTCGCCATCGGCCAGCAGGACCGTCGCGAAGGGGTCGAAGGCGAGGTTCTGGCCGCCGTAAGCACCGCTCATGAGCGCGGCGACGACGTCGTCCTTGCTGGCCTGGGCCGCCTTGCAGACGCCCCAGGTCAAACCGCGGAACTTCAGCCGTTCAGAGAACGGGGTCATCCCGGCGACGTGGCGTTTGGGACCGAGCATACCTCCGGACGGCTCCGGGTCCACCGCCAGCGCTTGCACCCGCCCGGTACCGCGTTCGATCGCTGCGACCGAATCGATCGTCACCAGGGCCCCGCCGGTGTCGGCGACGCTCATCTCGATACGCGTCGGCGCTTGCTCGGCGACCTCGGCATCGACCTGCAGCTCGCCGAGGAACCACAGACTCGCCGGCTTGCTTTGCGCAACCGTCGGCCGCCGGTGCTGGATCGCCGAACGCACGTCGTCGCGGTCGTAGGCCTCTTCCGCGATCTCCTCGCCCGCGTCGATGGTCAGCGCTTCCCCGATCACGCGTTCCTGCGCATCCAGCAGTTTCAGCTGCGCCATGGTGCGGCCGTTGCCGATGCCGACCGAACAGTTCATGTGCGAGACCACCCGCAGCGTATCGATCTTTAAGCCGGCCGGCACCTTGACGCGCAGACGGTTCGGGGCGACCGATACGCCGCAGCCGCGTCCCAGCGGCTGCGGAAAAGCCTTCTGCGGAGTGCCAGCGATCCAGCGCACGCCCAGCACGTCCATGATCGGCGCACTCGGGTCGTCGACGGGGAAACCGCCGGTGGTATCGACACCGGCATAGGTCGCATAGCGGGCCGGCAACAGGGGGCCATAGCCGACCACGCTGTCGATGCCATGACGCATGTTGATGTTCGGGCGCAGCGGTTCCATGCCCATTTTCGCGGCACCCAGCGGCAACAATCGGCCTTGGCCCCGCGCGATCTCCGCGATGGCCTTCGACACTTGGCGCGGCATGGCCTGATCGGTAGAGGTGGCTGACGGGTAACGCCATTCGTACAGCCAACCGAAGCTGCCGAGGTCGACCACGACCAATGCCATCGCCAGTAGCGCCATCGATCGCGAACGCTTCCAGGCAAGCAAGGCCATCACCACGATGGACAGAACGATGAGCAGCAACGGCGCCCAACCGTGCGGATGCATCCACAACGCCGAGCCATCCTCGCCGCGCCGGTTCAAGGGCGAGTCCGGATCCAGGGCGACGGTCGACACGGCCAGCACGGCCAGGCCGATACAGACCGCGAGCAGACGCAGCATCCGCGCCCTGCTCCAGGACGCACGCCACAAGGCCGACATGCCGTAGGCGCTGAGCACGCCCAGGGCGATGATGACCACGATGCCGAATCGCCCTTGCGCACGGAACTTGCCGAGCACCGGCAACTCGTACACGAATCCGCCGAGCGGACCGTCCGTGCCCATGCACAGCAGGATCCCGAGCAGCACGGCCGCACCCCAGAACCAGTGCGAACGATCGCGACGCCAGGCCAGGAACGCGGTCGCGGCCAGGAACCAGGGCAGGATGCCGGCATAGATCGCCAGCTCGGTGATATTCCAGGGGCCGGTATAGCTTCCGAACGGGCCCAGCGGATAGGCGCCGTAGAGGTTCGGGAACGCCAGCAACCTCAATGCCCCCAAGGTGTGCGAGAACGTGTTGAAGTCGAGGATCGACCAACTGGTGCGGACACCGTCGCTCGACGCCTTCGCCAACGGCAACAGCACCGGTCCGGCCAGCATCAGGCCCAATGCAAACAACGCCGAAAGGCGCCAGAACACGCCCCAGCAGCGCTTTGCGCCGTAACGGCGAGCGACCACGCCGATCTCGCTCAAACCGTAACAGCCAGCCAACAGCAAGCCGATGATCGAAACCTGGGGGTGACCGCCGTATACCGACATGGCCACGGCGACGGCACCCAGAATCACCGGCCACTCGCTTCTCGCATGACGCAGCGATGCCACCGCCCAAAGCATCGCCGGAATCCACGCCGCGGCATGGATGATGCTCAGATGGCCGAGATGCCCGACCATGAAGCCGCTGCCGGACACTACCAATGCCGCCATCATCGCGCCCATGCGCGAACCGGTCAGCTTCAGCGCCAGACCGAACATGCCCATTGCGCTTACGACATAGGCATAAACGACTAGAGCATTGAAGCTCGGGCTCAACCAGCGCAGGGGATAGAGCATCTGCGACTGGATGTCGCTGATGACGGAATAACCCGACAGAATGCTGCTGTTCCAGATCTGGCCGATCGGCAGATCGAAGAACGGCAGGTAATAAACCTCGCCGTCGCCAGGCGCCAGATACCGGCCCTGAAGCAACGTCGGAGAAAAGTACAGCAGGTAGAACAACAGAAAAAAGACGCCCAGACCGAGCCACGGCATCGCCGCCATGGCGCGACGCCGCCACAGCCCCGCTATTTCGTTTTGTTGCATCTACCGCTCCCCCTTTTTCCAGCCGTAGTGTGAACTAGGACAGTTCATAGTCCCAGGGACCCGCCGACATTACTTGCGTCGCTTGCAACGCGCTGTCTCGCCAACTGGTCGACCACACCAACTTGCCGCGCGTCGCCGTGGCGGCGGCCTTCAACTGGTTGGACAGGGCCGTAGCATCGCCTGCCGCGAAATAGTCGGCGCGATCGCCAGCGATCTCACGGAAAACCGCGATATCGCTGAGCAACAGCGGTCGGTCGTAGCGGGCCGCTTCGATCAGCGGCAGGCCGAAACCCTCCGCATCCGAGGCCTGCAGGATGCGACCCGCGCTGCGGTAGGCGTAATTCAGATCGGCATCGGACAGACCCTGCAGCCAAAACAGGCGTTTGCCGTGCTCCGGGTGAGCAAGGATGCGCTCGCATAGCGACTCCACATTCCAGCCCTTCTTGCCGATGATGACCAGACGGCGTTGGTCGCCTTCGTGCCACAACCGCTCGAAGGCCTCCAAAGCCAGGTCGTGGCGCTTCCTGGGCTCGACGGTACCGACCATGAGCACGGCGTCGTCGGAGTCGCCCATCGCTGCCCGGACGCGTTCGGAAGGCCCATCGGTCTCGACCGTGGTTTTCTCGTCGACATCGCTGCCGAGCTGGATGTGGCCGATACGCAGACCGCTGCGGTGCGGCGCATTCTTCTGACCGATCCAGGCGTGCAGATCGTCGGCCACCGCGCGCGATATGCAGATCAGTCCGTCGCAGTTGGCCACCACGAAACTCAACCAGCGTTCGAACACGCGAGGCATGAACTCGACGCAATGCTGCGGGAAGCGCAATGGAATCAGATCGTAGACCATCGCATAGACGCGGCCGCCGTTCGCCCGCACTTCCTCGATCGACGCGCTGAAGCGCTCGGGGTTCTCCCAGCTCGCATCGAGCAGGAACAAGCTGTCGCCGATATCGATCGGGCGCGATTCGAACGGAACTGTCGTACGCACGCCGAGTTTCTCGGAAAGAAACTCCGGGACCGGATTCAGACGGTCGTCGGCATCGAGCGCGACCGGGATGCAACGCCGCGACGCCCCTTCGGTTAGGGCGAACTCGCGCACCAGATTCCTGACCACCCGCTGGACGCCGGTACCGTGGTCTACCCGGACCATCTCACCGACATCGACCAGCAAGCGCGTCCGCGCCTCAGACGACATCCGGTTCAAGGTGTTCTCCACCGAGGCCAGTTCGGACGCGGAGGCTTTCGCGGACTTGGAGAATGCGTTGATCAGGCGGGAGGCGAGCTCCTTACCGGTACGCTCCTTGCGTGCGCGGATCGACAGTGCGACGGCTCGCTCGTATTCCTCGGCCACCACAAACGGCGAATGCATTTTGCTGACGTAGTCGCGGCCGGCCTCCGCCTGCGCCAGGCGGTCGGTCGGCGCCCGCAACCATGCGTCCAGGCGATCGGCGACCTGCACAGGCTCGACCGCGGCGGTGATCTTCGCCACCGCATGATCGGGCAGTTCGGCGAACGAACCGTAGTCATTGACGATCACCGCCAGCCCGTGGCTCATGCAGTCGAGCACCGACTTGGAGGTCTCGCCCCGACTCAGCTGCCGAAGCTGGATCGCGACGTCGGCGGCGCGCAGATACTGCTCGTACTTTTCCTGACTAACGAAGCCGGCCACCTCGATCCGCTCGCGCATCGGATGGCCCTTGATCGCCTTGGTCACGGCTTGGCCGTAGTCGTCGCCGGGCATGCCGCCGACGAACACGAATCGCAATTCGCTCCTCTCGCGCAATCGCGGGTCCGCCAGGGCTTCGAGTATTTCGAGATTCAGCTTGGTATCGGCGATAAAACCGAAGGAAACGATCAACAGCTCATGCTCGGAAATGCCGAGCGACGCGCGAATGCGGTTGCGACTCTCATCGTCGATCGCTGCGCGCGTCTCCTGCGGCATCGACACCCGCATGAGGGGCCCGCGCGGTATCGCCGGGAAAAAGCTTCGCGCCATGTCGACGGCATGCGCGGAGTGGACCGCGACCGCATCGGCCTGCTCGAGCACGCGCCGCGAAGCCGGATAAACCTGTCTGGCCGCCAAAGCGCCGTGCCGGTCCAGCAAGTCGACTGCGCCGCAGCCGTGGGAGAACTCGAGCTCGGCCGCGAAAAGTCCCGGCGCCATCCCGACTTCGTCCATGTTCGCCAGCATCGAGCTTAAGAAGAAGTCGTGCAGGACGACCATGCCGGGAACTTCGCTAAGCAATCCGAACATGTGCGCGTGGAACGGCGAGTTACCGAACTGATAGACGACCTGGTCGTACTGCGCCGCGTTCGCATGAAGTTCCTGCCACGGACGCACGCGGCCGACACTCGCCGCATCCTTCACAGCCGACAGGTCGGCACTGGTGTAGACGTCGACATCCATGCGGATGGACAGGGCCGGCAGCAGCTCGGCGATATAATCCGCGATCCCCGTCTGCTCGGGCCGCATCGGCGTGACCAGGGCGATTTTTAGCCGCCTCTCGATCGGCACTTGCTTACCGGTCTTGCGACGCTCCAGCGCCTCCTGCCAGGCCTGCCTCGACAATTCAGCGGTGCGCCGCCAGGTGAACTCGCGCGCGCGCTGCAAGCCGGTTTCACGCAGGCTCGCACGGAAACCGTCGTCGCTTAGCGCGCGGCTCAGGCACTGCGCGGCGTCCGAAGTGGATGCCGCATTGAACAGGGCATCCGGGCGGCCGATCACTTCCGGCAAGCTGGAATTGTCGCCGGCGATCGTCGGCGCGCCGCAGGCCATCGCCTCCAGCACCGGCAGTCCGAAGCCTTCGTACAAGGAGGGGAAGAAAAACACCTCACAGGCGCGGAACAACTGCTTGAGCGCCTCGTCGCTGATGCGACCGGTGATGACCAGATCGCTGGCCACCAGGCCGGCACGCGCCGCGACCTGCCGGATCGAGCGTTCATCGCCGACCTGGTTGAGCACCAGTTGTACGTCGCGCCTGAGCTCGCGTGGAACGGCCGCGAACGACTCCACCGCGCCTTGCAGGTTCTTACGCTGGTCTCCGTTGCCCGTATAGAGCACGAAGCGATCGCGTATGCCGAACTGGCGCTTGATCACGAGGTCGTCGCCGACCGCGGGCCGCTCGAAGAAATGCTCTTCGACGCCTGCATGAATGACCGCGAGCCGTTCGGACGGCAGCCCGAGCAGGCGCATCGCATCGGCCTTGGTGGCCTCGGAGATGCACAGGATCACTTCGAACTGGCACAGGTCAAGCAGCTTGCGCCGGTACCACCACCGATGTTCTTCGGCGGTCAGATACAGATGCGGGAAGATCTGCGGGATCAGGTCGTACAGGGTCACCGAGCTGACCGTCCCGGGCATCTTCGCCAGTTGCCCGAGGCCGCCGGCATGTTCGATGAAACCTTCGAACAAGCTGTTGACGTGAACGACGTCCGGCGAGAACGCGCTGTAGTGCTGCCGGATCAAGGCCTCAGCCGCCGGACGCAGGGTATCGCCGGGTGCCCCGTGGCCATGCACGGGACCGGGGTACGAATAACTGAATCTGTTCACCGGCCCTGCGCAGACCTCCAGCTGGCGATGAACCTGCGCAGCGCCGGCCGGATAGGTCTTGTCTATGCCGAGCAGGTATTCATCGTGCTCATGCCTCGCGGCAAGCAGTGCCCTGGTCAAATCCATGGAGTATCGACCGATGCCGCGCAAGCGCGACTCGGTCTGACATGCTTGCAGATCGATGGCGATTCGCATCCTGAGCCCCTGCCCTACAGCCGTTACTTGGACAGACGACGGATGTCGGCATCCACCATCATCGTGATCAACTCGCGCAGCGAGGTCTTCGGGCTCCAGCCGAGCTTGTCCTGGGCCTTGGCCGGGTTGCCCAGCAGGACGTCGACTTCGGCCGGACGGAAGAACTTCGGATCGATCACCAGATGGTCCTCGACCTTCAGGCCGACGTGCTCGAAGGCGATTTCGCACATGTCGCGCACGGTCGTGGTCTGGCCGGTCGCGACCACGTAGTCGTCGGCTTCGGCTTGCTGAGTCATCAGCCACATGGCTTCGACGTAATCGCCGGCGAAACCCCAATCGCGCTTGGAGTCGACGTTGCCCAGACGCAGTTCCTTCTGGCTGCCCAACTTGATACGCGCGACCGCGTCGGTGACCTTGCGGGTGACGAACTCGATCCCGCGCAGCGGCGACTCGTGGTTGAACAGGATGCCGCTCGAAGCATGCAGGCCGAAGCTCTCCCGATAGTTTACGGTCGCCCAATGCGCCATCAGCTTGGCCACGCCGTAAGGGCTTCGCGGGTAGAACGGCGTCTTCTCGTCCTGCATTTCGGCCTGGATCAGACCGAACATCTCGCTCGTCGATGCCTGATAGAAATGCGCCTTCGGATTGACGATGCGGACCGCCTCGAGCACGTTCAAAGCGCCGACGCCGTCGACTTGGGCGGTGAGCAAGGGCTGCTGCCACGAGCTTCCGACGAAGCTCTGCGCGCCGAGATTGTAGACCTCGGAAGCCTTGGAGGTTTCCACCGCGCGGATCATCGAGGAAAGATCGGTCAAGTCGCCGTCGAGCAACCGCACTTCCTGATCGATGCCGAGCTCGCGCAGACGCCAGAGCGTGTCGGTGCTGCGACGTGCGAGCACTCCGTACACGTCGTAGCCCTTGCCCAGGAGAAGCTTCGACAGATAGGCGCCATCCTGTCCCGTGATGCCCGTAATCAGTGCTGCCTTGTTATTGCTCATGTTGAACCCTTGCGTCTTCAAGTATGTCGAGGAGAGTTGTGTTCATCGGAATGGCCGGTTTCCATTCCGTATCGCGCCGCAGCGCGCTGGCATCGGCGACCATGCGTCGCTGTTCGGCAGGGCGCATCTTGCTCGGGTCCTGGCGGATCTCGACCTCGACCTGCGCCAGTCGGCACATGTCTTCGAGCAGATCGCGCACCCGCCGTTCCTGGCCGGAGCCGATTAGATAAGTGCGTCCCGACGCGCCACGGGCGAACATCGCCGCATAGGCGGCCACGACGTCGCGCACGTCGGTGAAATCGCGGGTGGCGTCGATGTCACCGGCTTCTATGACCGGCTCACGCTGGCCTTGCTCGATGGCGACGACCTGCTTGGCCAGCGCCGGCAGGACGAAGCGTGCGTCCTGCCCGGGACCGACATGATTGAATGGACGCGCGATCATGACGTCCAGGCCTTCGGTACGCTGCCACTGCAGGCAGAGCTCTTCGGCCGCGACCTTGCTGACCGCATACGGGCTGCGCGGTTGCGCGACGTAGGATTCCGTTACCGGCAACGCCTCGTCCGGCACCCGGCCGAACACGTCGCCGCTGCTGACGAAGATCATGCGCCCGGCAAATCCTGTCGCCGACAAGCCGCGCAGCAGGTTCAAGGTGCCGAGCAGATTGATCTCGAAGGTTTCTTTCGGGGCCTGGAAAGAGCGCGGCACGAAACTCTGCGCTGCCAGATGCAGCACCGCATCGGGCCGGGCCTGTTCGACTGCACGCGTTACCGCATCCTCATCGCGAATATCCCAGCCCGAGGCCGGGGTAGAGAATTTCCACCCGGCCAGCGGACCATGTTCGGAACACGCGGCGCGTACGTGCCGGCCGACGAAGCCCGATCCGCCGGTGACGAACAGCCGTCGCAGCGCCGAGGTCATGCGCGCCTCCCGATGACCGCATAGTCGGGGGCCGCCCGCATCTGCTGGATCATTATGTTGATCGAGTCCGCGCCCGGCACGTCGTCGGGCAGCAGTTCGGGAGCATGCAGCTCGCGCGCTATCGTCCAGCGCTTGATCTCGACATTGGCGAAGCCGCGCGCTTCGACCAGCCAGCTCAGGGTCTGGGGCGGCAATGGGTTACGGTGGGTCGGATCGTTGTAGAAGTACAACGAAGCGACCTGCAGGTTCTCCGGATTGGGCGTTTCCAGCGCCAACACGCCGCCTGGGACGAGCACGCGTTGGCACTCGTCCAGCAGGTCGATCAATACGGTGAACGGCAGATGCTCGGCAATGTGCATCCCGGTAACCGCACCTATGGATGCATCGGGCAACTTCCGGATCAACTCGAGCACATCCCCCTCCAAGACATCCAGACCCCGCTCGCGACATTTGGCAAGAAACGCACTGTTGGAATCGATCCCGATCGCAGTCAGGCCATGCTCTTTGAGCAAGTCCAACCAGTCGCCGCGACCGCAGCCCAAATCCAGAACCGGCGCCTCCGGAGTCCCCCCTTGGGCCGTCTTGATGATTTCCAGATAAGGCATGGCCCGCTCGCGAATCAGATCGAGCGGGCCTCTGAAGGATTCCTCGAATGCGACGTAGAGCGGGTCCAGGGACTTCTCGAATGCCTGTACCCGGTCCTGCCTTCTCTTATCCTCTTCGAGTGTACTTTCGAGCACTGCGATGCGCTCGTGAAACTGAGACGCTATCGTGGTCAGAATCTCGCCAAGCTCCTCGGTTTGCTGGGCGCGGGCGGTATCGACGGCATCGATCCGGCGCTGCGACGAGCCCAACCGGACCACGGCATGCAACCAGCCGATAATCGGCCCGACGAACCGGCGCTGGCGCCACTTGCTGAGTGTGAACGGCACCAGTAGCCCATCGATATGGACCGCGCGCGCCATCCCCTCGGGCGACCAACGCAAGTTCCCGAGAATTCCGACCTTCGTCGCGTGGCCCGAGCGCAGTCGCGACAGGCAGGCCTGCAGTCCGGCCGGATCGGCCGGACGGCGCAGAATCGCCTGGTAGGCGTTCTCGACGAAATTCCGGTCGGCGAACGCGAGCAGCTCGCCCAATGAATAGGAGGACTTGAGCTCGATCGACTTGGTCGACCAATGCCTGAACTCCTCGCTGAAGAGGCTGTTGGCGGACATCACCCCGCTCAAGCCGTCCCTGCGCTGGAACAGCCCTTCGCGGACCTCGCGCATGATCAAGTCGGCATTGAGTTTCATAGCACACCTTCAGCCGCGCACAGCGACCGGAACGAGGTGCTTTGCGCGTCCGGGAGACTCGGCATGGGGTCACTCATGATGGGTGGCACCGCTCGGCGACTTGAATCCGGGCAGCGGATCGGTCTTGCCTTCCGCCTTGCTGATGGCGATGCGGGCAGGCAGATGCGCGACGCCGACGAACTTGGCTTTGTCTGTATTAGCCACAGTGAACATTAACGCCAGATCCTTCCACTGATAGTTGTTGACCAAATGGGTTTCGGAGCTCGACAGCGCCAACGAGATCGAATAGCTGCCAGGTCCGAGCTCGGCACGGAAATGGACATCGAACTCGATCAGCTCGCCTTTCTCGGCGCGCTCGACCGTTTGCCCGGTGTAATAGGTGTTGGTCCCGTAAACCGGCTGCCCCAACCGATCGCGCAGCATGTAGCCGAATACCAGCCGATCGATGTCGGTATTGAGCCGCACGCGGGCGCGCAGCACGACCGGCGCACCGACGGCGATGTACTCGACCTCCTTGCCTTCCGCATCGAGCAACTGCAGCGATTCGAATACCGCCTCGCCGGAACCGGACTGGGTCGCGACGAACTTTTCCTGGCGATCGACGCTGATCGTCGCGTTCTCTTTCTCGGCGATCAGTGCGTTGTAGTAGTCGAATATTTCCTGCGGCTTGCCGTCGAGCAGCACGCGTCCGGATTCGAGCAGGATCGCGCGATCGCACATCGACTGGATCGCCGAGGCATCGTGCGAAACGATCAGGAGCGTCGTCCCGGCTTCGCGATATTCGCGGATCCGTTGGAAGCTCTTGTGGATGAAGTAGGCATCGCCGACCGCCAGCGCCTCGTCGACGATCAACAGGTCCGGACGCACCGCCGTGGCCACACTGAACGCCACGCGCATCTGCATGCCGCTGGAATAGGTGCGCACGGGCTCGTCGAAATATTCGCCGATTTCGGCGAACCCCTCGATCGCCGGCATGATCTGTTCGATCACCGCCTGGCTGTGGCCCATAAGTCCGGCCGAGTGGTAAGCGTTCTGGCGCCCGGTCAGGTCGGGATTGAAGCCCATGCCGAGTTCCAGGATCGCCGAGACCCGCCCGACGCTGCTGACGCTGCCTTCGGTCGGACGGGTCGTGCCCGTGATGAGCTTCAGCAAGGTGCTTTTACCGGCTCCGTTTTGTCCGACGATGCCGACGCTCTCGCCCTTGGAAATCGTGAAGTCCACATGGCGCAGCACCCAGTGCTCTTCGGCCGCCTTGACCGGCAAGCCGAACCACGACAGCGTGCGCAACCATTCGCTGTTCCAGCGACGGTAGGCCTTGCCCAAACCACGGACGTGCAGTTCGCCGCTCATAGCGCATCCACCATCTCGGGGCTGGCCCTGCGGAACAGGGTCAACGCGACCAGCGCGAGTACGACCGAGGCCACAGCCAACCAGCCCAGTTCGCCCCACAGCGGCGGTTTGTCGAAGACCAGGACGTTCTGATAGCTGGTGACCAGCGGATGCAGCGGATTGAGCTTGAACCAGAACTGGTACTTCACGGGCAGAATGCTCAGGCTGTAGACCACCGGCGTGAGCCAGAACATGGCCTGCAGGATCACCGGCACCACTTGGCCGACATCACGCATGAAGACATTGAGTACTCCCAGGATCAGCCCGACCGACATCGCCAGGAGCAGATTGAGGACGATCAGCACCGGCAGCCACAGCGCCTGTCCGCTCGGGTAGTGACCCAAGGCAGCGAAGACCACGAAGATCGCGACCAGCAACAGGAAGTTGTTGACGAGCATCGTACCGGCAGCGATCAGCGGCAGGCAGATTCGTGGGAACGCCATTTTCTTCATCAGGTTGCCGCTGTCTATAAACAGATTCAGGCAACGCGATATGGTTTCGGCGAACAGCGACCACCCCATCATGCCCGCCATCAGGTACAGCGCATAGGCGTACTTGTTGTCGATGCCGGGCAACTTGGCCGCCAGCACTTCCGACAAAATCAGGGCGAAGATCAGGACCTGCGCCAATGGATGGATGATCATCCACAACCCGCCGAGCTTGCTGCGAATGAATCGCACATGCAGGTCGTTCCGTATCGACGAAAGAATGAAGTAGCGATATCGCCAGACGGCGAAAAACAGATCACGCATGAGAGTTCACCTAAACCTCGAATCGATGGATGGCGAGACATCAAGACCGCTTGCGGTGTCGCTGAATGACGCTGACACGGATCGATTCATTCCTTACACATTGAGCGGATGGGCATTGGTGCCGGGTTGCGGCAACGCAGATAGGGCCTCGAACCGCTCGATCAGTACCCGGGCCGCATCGCGCGGAGACAACGTCGCCCGGACGTCCTGCGCAGCGCGCGCGCCGAGGCGCTGCGCATAATCGCGATCGTCGGCGAGCCGGAGCATCCTGACCGCAGCGTGGTCGACGTCGGCATCCGCCCAGACCGCGCCCGGCGAATGCGGATACTCGCCCTCGCCCACCGGAATCAATCGATAATCGACCAGGGCGCTGTTGTTCTCGGTCATGAAATCGAGATTCCCGGACCAAGCCGTTCCGATGACCGGCTTGCCCATGGCCATGCACTCGGCCAGGCCCAGGCCGAAGCCTTCGGCGCGATGCAGGGAAACGTAGACGTCGGCGCAACGTTGCAAGGCATGCACATGGGCGCGGTCGATCACCTCGTCGCGCACGATGATGCGCGGGTCCTGCTTGGCCGCATTCAACAACAGCAGGAACTTGTCCGGATGGCGGTGTCCGTTGCTGGACTTCAACAGCAGGCGGACACCTTCGCGTTCCGGAGGAAAGGCTTTTCGGAATGCTTCGACGACCGCGAACGGGTTCTTGCGGTGCACCCAGGAATTGAAGTCGAACGTGCACAGAAATACGAACTCGTCGGCCTGCAGGCCGAAGTCCTCGCGTTGCAGGCCGCTATCGGGTACGGCGCTGAGCGGCAACGGCACGCAGGTGATCGGCTTGTCGGTAACACGCCGGAAAGCCTGTTCGACGAAGCTCGAGGCGACCATGATCTCGTCGACTTGGCCGACGGCTCGCAGCCAATCCTCGGGAATGTCCTGCAGTTCCCAGAACCAGCACGCGATCAGGTAACGGCCTTCGAGGCGCTCGCGGCCGATGTGCGCCAGGGCCTCGTCGAAATAATCGGGATTCACGAAAATCAGGCTGATCGCATGCGGCGTGTCCTGCCCCAGGTACGAGTCGAGGCTGCGATCGTCGCTGGAATGCTGCAGTTCGATCTCGATGTCGTGCAGCGCCACCGGGTAGCCGCTTTCGATCAAGGCACGCGCGTACATGCGCGCGCTTTCGGCCAGGCCGAACTGGCCGCGCAGATAGCCGAAGATATTGACGCCCGGACCGGCCGGCGATGTTACGACCGACGCCGGTAACGCTGACGCCACCGATTCGATCGGACGCGACCAGGCCGGCGTCCGTGCGAAACGCGCGCGTCGGCTGGCGCGCGCGGCAAGCACCGACGACACCTGGTTGCGCAGGGGCTGCGGAAAACGCCGGTAGATCGACTGCAACCAGCTCTGCCGCCTGATCCAGGCGGAAAAAGCCAGCAACAGCATCCCGCCGTTATCATTGGTTTGAGCTTGGGGACTCAAGATCGCGCCCTGGTCGAATCCACATCAATTCCGATCGTCGACATGCGCTCAACCTGCGAGCGCGCGCTCAAGCTCGGCACGCAGATCCGCCAGGTCCTCCACGCCCACGCTCAAGCGCACCAGGTTGTCGGTGATGCCCAGCGCGGCGCGGCGGTCCGGCGGAATCGAGGCGTGGGTCATTACGGCCGGGTGGTTGACCAGGCTTTCCACGCCGCCGAGCGATTCGGCGATGGTGAACAGTTCGCAGCGCTCCATCATCCGGCGCGCGCCGTCGAGGCCGCCCTTGACGTAGAGGCTGACCATGCCGCCGAAGCCGTGCATCTGCCGCTTGGCGAGTTCGTGCTGCGGGTGCGACTTGAGGCCGGGGTAGATCACCTTCTCGACCGCCGGGTGAGTCTCGAGCCATTCGGCCAGCGCCTGGGCGTTTTCGCAGTGGGCCTTCATGCGCAGGTGCAGGGTCTTGAGGCCGCGCAGGGCGAGGAAACTGTCGAACGGGCCCTGCACGGCGCCGACCGCGTTCTGCAGAAAGGTCATGCGCTCGGCGAGGTCGGCATCGTCGCCGACCACGGCGATGCCGCCGACGATGTCGGAGTGGCCGTTGAGGTACTTGGTCGCCGAGTGCATGACGATGTGCGCGCCGAGTTCGAGCGGGCGCTGCAGGATCGGCGAGGAGAAGGTGTTGTCGACCACCACCACCAGCCCGCGCTTGCGCGCGATCGTGGCGATGGCGGCGATGTCGACCAGCTTCAGCAGCGGGTTGGTCGGGGTCTCGATCCAGACCAGCTTGGTCTCGGGACGGATCGCGGCCTCGAACGCGGCGACGTCGCTGAGGTCGACCCAGCTGAAGTCCAGTCCGGCGGAACGGCGGCGGACGCGTTCGAACAGACGGTAGGTGCCGCCGTACACATCGTCCATCGCGATGACGTGGCTGCCGGCATCGAACAGTTCGAGGATGGTCGAGGTCGCGGCCAGGCCGGAAGCGAACGCGTACCCATGGCTGCCGCCTTCGAGGCCGGCGATGCAGCGCTCATAGGCGAAGCGGGTCGGGTTGTGGCTGCGCGAATACTCGAAGCCCTGGTGCTGGCCGGGGCTGCTTTGGGCATAGGTCGAGGTCGCATAGATCGGCGGCATCACCGCGCCCGTGCTCGGGTCGGGCGACTGACCGGCGTGGATCGCGAGGGTACCCAGGCCGAGCTTGCGGGCCCCGTCTTCCGGCTGCTGTTGGCTCATTGAATGCTTCCGATTCCGCCCATTGGCGCAACCGGGAATTCTAACATTGCCGTTGCGACCGGCCGCCGCGACGGCGCCTCACTTCAGGTCGGATGCAGGCGGGGTATGCAGATGGCCAAAGGCCGTCCGGAGGCCCGGCCTCGACGGCCGGACACAAGCTGAATGCGCGTCGGCCTGTCCACGCAGGCGGAGATAATGCTTCCGGGCGGGAGCTGCGCGGCGAGCCGCGAGCACTCGATCTGGCCGCCCCAGGAATGTGCTCCGTCTGGCGGCTGCGGGTAGCGGCCCGCGCCATCCCCGCCCCAAGCCGCCGCGGCCCCCGCCCGGCCAGCGGGCGGAAGCCCCGCGGCGCTTACTGCACCCGGCGGCGCAGGAAGTTGAGCAGGTCGATGCGCGTGATCAGCCCCAGGAAGCGCTCGCCGTCGACGACGATGGCGACATGGCCGCGGTCGAACACCGGCAGCAGCGATTCGATCGGCTGGCCGACCGGGATCTTGTCGAGTTTGCTGACCATGGCGGTCGAGACCGGGTCGCGGAACCGCGACTCGTCGCCGTACACGTGCAACAAGACGTCGCTCTCATCGACGATGCCGACGATGTGCTCGCCGTCCATGACCGGCAGCTGCGAGACGTCGTACAGCTTCATGCGCTGGTAGGCGGTGACCAGCAGGTCGCCCGGGCCGACCACCACCGTGTCGCGCTGCGAGTACGGGCGCAGGATCAGGTCGCGCAGGTCGCCGTGTTGTTCGCGCTGGATGAAGCCGTTGTCGAGCATCCAGTAGTCGTTGTACATCTTCGACAGGTACTTGTTGCCGGTGTCGCAGACGAACACCAGCACCTTCTTGGGCTCGGTCTGTTCCTGGCAGTACTTCAGCGCCGCCGCCAGCAGCGTGCCGGTCGAGGAACCGCCGAGGATGCCTTCCTTCTCGAGCAGCGAACGCGCGGTCAGGAAGCTTTCCTTGTCGCTGATCGCATAGGCCTTCTTGACCCGGGTGAAGTCGGAGATCGGCGGCAGGAAGTCCTCACCGATGCCCTCGACCATCCAACTGGCCGACTTGTCCGAGAGGGTGCCGCGGTTGATGTATTCCTCGAGGATCGAGCCGACCGGGTCGGCCAGGACCAGCTCGGTCTTGGGGGAGAGCTTGGCGAAAGCGCGCGACAGGCCGGTCATGGTGCCGGAGCTGCCGCAGCCGAAGACGATGGCGTCGAGGTCGCCGCCCATCTGTTCGAGGATCTCTGGGCCGGTGCCGAATTCGTGCGCGGCCGGATTGTCGGGGTTGCCGAACTGGTTGATGAAATAGGCGCCCGGGGTTTCGCGGGCGATGCGCTCGGCGAGGTCCTGGTAATAGTCCGGGTGGCCCTTGGCCACGTCCGAACGGGTCAGCACGACCTGCGCGCCCATCGCCTTGAGGTTGAAGATCTTCTCGCGGCTCATCTTGTCGGGCACCACCAGCAGCAGCTTGTACCCCTTCTGCTGGGCGACCAGGGCCAGGCCGATGCCGGTGTTGCCGGCGGTGCCTTCCACCAGGGTGTCGCCGGGCTTGATCTTGCCGGCTTTCTCGGCCGCTTCGATCATCGACAGGCCGATGCGGTCCTTGATCGAACCGCCGGGGTTCTGCGATTCGAGCTTGAGATACAGCTCGCAGACACCGGTGTCGAGACGCTGGGCCTTGACGATCGGGGTCTGGCCGATGAGTTCGAGTACGGAGGAATGAGTGGCCATGCGAATCCTGTGGGCCGCGACCATGCGGCGGACCCGGCCATTCTAGCGAGGCGTCGCGGGGCTGGCTTCGGTGCAGATGCGTTTCGGATCGAATCCGGCCGAGCGCAATCGCGCGGTGCCGGATCGCACACCATCGCGCCGACGCGAATTCGAGCGGGGTGGGGCCCAGGGCCGGATCGGATAGCGCCGGCTACGCCGCGCAGGGTTCGGTAGCCGCGAGCGGTGGCGACCGACGAGGATGGCCGCCACCGCCCGCGCTAAACCTGGAGCCGTCGGCCGCAGGCGGGCCGGGGTCCATACGATCAACGCCGGGAAACGCCTTCCCGACGGGCGCCGCACCGGCGTCGTAGCGCCGATGCCGCCTGGATCAATGCTGTTGGTCGTACAACTGGATCAAGCGGTCCTTTGCAGCCAGCTTCTCGCGCTTCATCTGCCCCAGGGTGGTGTCGTCGATCGGCAATACGCCGAGCTCGGCGTCCATGACCTTTTTGTCGAGGTCCTTGTGGCGCTGGTAGAGCTGTTTGAATTCCGGATTGCTCTTGATGAGCGCGTCGATTTCAGGCTGCGGTTGTTCTTCGAACATGAAAGCCTCCTTCAGCACGAATGCAAACGCCCCGGCCGTCAGACCAGGGCGTTGCGGGGGACCGTGAGGATCATCAGGCGCGGTGCGGCGTCCACTTCACGCAACCCGGCCGCATGCGGATGTGCGGCGGCGGGGTCCTGCGGAAAGGGCGTATCGGTCATCGGCCTGGCTCTTCGCCAAGCGGTCGGAGAACCGCTTGGGTATTTGACCCTACTCCTGTGCCTGGGATCCGGCAAGGGCGCTCTGCAACCGTTTTCAGGGGCGGGACAGCTGCGACCATGAGCGTCCAATGCAGAATTAACCCGTTGTTTTATCGAATATTTATAGCAAACCCTGAAAACATGAACAGCGGCGTCCCGGGCGCTCACAAAAACGCGCTCCGCACCCACGCCGTTCGTCGGAAGCGCAGCCGCCCGATACGGCAAGACGCCGCCCGGGCCCGACAGCGGGCGCCTGCGGCGCGACGGCGAGGACACTGTTCAAGCCGTCGACCCGGTCTCACACCGGGCCGAACGGAGCCTGGCTGGCCCGGGCCTAAACCCGGACGGCTTACTTCTTCTTCGGCTTGGGCTTGGGCGCCGGCTTCGGCGGGGTCGAGGACTGGCCGAGCAGCTCGGCTTCCTTGCGCGCCAGCTCGGCGTCGCGTTCACGCGCGGCGCGCAGCTTGGACGCCTGCTGGTTGGCGACGTTGTCGAGCAGGCCTTCGGCCTCCTGACGCGCCAGGGCCTCCTGGTCGGCGGCCTGGCGCAGGCGCTCGGCCTCCTCGGCCTGGATCTGGGCCTGCACGCGCAGGCGTTCGGCTTCGGCGCGGGCGCGATCGGCGTCGCGGCGGCTGGCTTCGACCAGCAGCTCGCTGCGCTCGCGATCGAGGCGGTCGACCTCGCGCTGGGCAAGCTGGGTGCGGGTCACGACCTCGGCGGTCTCGACCCGGCGGTCGGCGATGCGCAGGGCCCAAACGCGATCGCGGCTGCGGGCCTGGCGGACCGCATCGATCGCCTGGCGCGCACGCAGGCGCTCGAAGGCGCCGTAAGCGGCGGCGTCGGGATGGGCCTCGATCGCGGTCACCCGCTGCGCCAAGCGGGCGACTTCGGGGTCGTCGGCGGGTGCGGCGAAGGCCAGGCCGCAGGCCACGGACAGGGCCGCAAGCGCCGTCAGGCGCATAACGCGAAAGCGTGCGCTCATCGGTCGCCTCCCTGCAGGCGATTGCGCAATTCTGCGATCTCGGCTCTGCGTTGTTTGAGTTCGGCCTGGGTCAGGGTCTCGCGGCTGTGGGCGTAGGCCAGGTCGGCCTCGGCCGCCGCGGCCAGCGCCAAACGCCGCGCATCCTCGTCCTTGCCCTGCGACAGCGCGGCCTGGGCCGCGCTCAGCGCGGTGCGCGCGGCATTGAGGTCCTGCGGCGCATATTGGTCGGCGTCGGCGTCGGCCGCGCGCATGACCGCCTGCTGCGCGGAGGACAGTTCTCCGGTCGGCGGAGGCGTGGAGGCGCAGCCGGCCAGCCCGGAAGCGAGAACTGCGGCCAGCAGCGGCAATCGAATTTGTGCGAAGCTTGCGGTCATTGGGGAGCGCCGTACGGAAGGGATGTCGCACGGACATTGTCGGAAGCCGGCAGCGTGCTTGCAACGGCGCGCGCCGTCAACAAGGGGTGTGAATGCATGGACATCGGCTATTTCCTGAAGCTGATGACGGAAAAAAACGCGTCGGATATGTTCCTGACGACTGGCGCGCCGGTGTACATCAAGGTCGAGGGTCGCCTGTACCCGCTCGGCAATACCGGTCTGCCCCCGGGCATGGTCAAGAAGATCGCCTATTCGTTGATGGACGAGGGCCAGGTACCGCTGTTCGAGCGTGACCTGGAGTTGAACATGGCGCTAGCCCTGCCCGACGCCGGCCGTTTCCGCATCAACGTTTTCAAGCAGCGCGGCGAAGTCGGCATGGTCATCCGCGCCATCCGCAGCATCATTCCGAGCATCGAAGAGCTGCAGCTGCCGCAGGTGCTCAAGCAGATCATCATGGCGCCGCGCGGCCTGGTCCTGATCGTCGGTTCGACCGGCTCGGGCAAGTCGACCACGCTGGCTTCGATGATCGACCACCGCAACAGCAGTACCGCCGGGCACATCCTCACCATCGAGGACCCGATCGAGTATCTGCACAAGCACAAGAAGTCGATCGTGAACCAGCGCGAGGTCGGCCTGGACACCCACGCTTTCCACAACGCGCTCAAGAACGCGATGCGCGAAGCGCCGGACGTGATCCTGATCGGCGAAATCCTCGACGCCACGACCATGGAGGCGGCGATCGCCTTCGCCGAAACCGGTCACTTGTGCCTGGCGACGCTGCACTCGAACAACGCCGACCAGACCCTGGAGCGCATCCTCAACTTCTTCCCCGAGGCCGCGCACAAGAACGTGTTGATGAACCTGGCCCTGAACCTAAAGGCGGTGGTCTCGCAACGCCTGGTGATCGGCGTCGACGGACGCCGCCTGCCGGCCGCGGAAATCCTCATCAACACCCCGCACGTGCGCGATCTGATGCGCCGCGGCCAGGTCCACGAGATCAAGCAGGCGATGGAAGAGTCGCTCGAAGAAGGCATGGAGTCGTTCGACCAGTGCCTGTTCCGCCTCTACAAAGAGGGCCGGATCGAGATGGAAGAGGCGCTCAAGGCGGCCGACTCGCGCGACGGCCTGGCGCTGAAGTTCCGCCTGTCCGAAGGCGGCACCGGCGAGCACGACCCTTACGCGGACATGTACGACGCGACCGCCGCGCAGCACTGACGCGGACGCAGCGCGCAAAACAAAGCCGGCCGTCGCGAGACGGCCGGCTTTTTTGCGGCCACGAGCGGCCACGAGCGGCCGCTCGGCGCGACGGCCTCAGGCCGGCGGGCGGTCCGGCTGGTTTTCCGGACGCGCGGCGTCGAACTCGGGCAAGGCCAGGCACGCCGCTTCGATCCGTAGCAGGGTCGGGTAGGCTTCCAGCGGCACGCCGAAACGGCGCGCGTTATAGAGCTGCGGCACCAGGCAACAATCGGCCAGCCCGGGCAGGTCGCCGACGCAGTAAACGCCGGTGGCCGGGTCCTCGGCGAGCATCGTTTCCAACGCGGTGAAACCCTCGGAAATCCAGTGTTTGACCCAGCCGTCGCGCTCGGGCTGCGGCACGTTCCAGGTGCCGTCGAGGTACTTCAGTACGCGCAGATTGTTGAGCGGGTGGATTTCGCAGGCGATGGTCTGGGCGATCGCGCGTACCCGATGGCGCTCGCGCGCGGTCGTCGGCAGCAGGTTCGGCCGCGGCCAGGTCTCGTCGAGGTATTCCAGGATCGCGATCGACTGGGTCAGGGTGCGCTGGCCGTGCTGCAACACCGGCACCAGCCCCTGCGGATTGAGTTCGCGATAGGCCGCAGCGTGCTGTTCGCCGCCGTCGCGGACCAAGTGGACCGGCACGGTCTCGTAGTCCAGGCCCTTGAGGTTCAGGCCGATGCGCACCCGATACGAGGCGCTGGAACGCCAGTACGAATACAACCGTAATTGTTCGCTCACCCGAATGCGCCTCGCTTGCCTTGCCCGATCGGCAGGACGCAAACCTTACCGGTTGCGCCGTGCCGTCGGACGACCTCTCGTCGTACGCGCTGCTGCCGTCAAGCGGAAGGACGTTCCATGCGCTGCTCGATCGCACCGAAGATGCTGCGGCCTTCGGCGTCGAGCATCTCGATGCGCACGGTGTCGCCGAACTTCATGAAAGGCGTCGACGGCTTGCCGTGCTCCAGGGTCTCGACGGTGCGCTTCTCTGCGAAGCACGACGCGCCCAGGCTGGTGTCTTCGTTGGCCACGGTGCCGGAGCCGACGATGGTGCCGGCCGACAGCGGCCGGGTCTTGGCGGCGTGGGCGACGAGTTGGGCGAAATTGAACTGCATGTCGATGCCGGCCTCGGGCGCGCCGAACCATGCGCCGTTGATGTGGGTCAGCAACGGGCGGTGGACCTTGCTGTCGATCCAGGCCGGGCCGAGTTCGTCGGGGGTGACGAACACCGGGCTCAGCGCCGAACGCGGCTTGGACTGCAGGAAGCCGAAGCCCTTGGCGAGCTCATTCGGAATCAGATTGCGCAGGGACACATCGTTGACCAGGCCGATCAGCTGGATGTGCGCGGCCGCCGCTTCGGGCGTCGCCGCCATCGGCACGTCGTCGGTGACGATCACGACCTCGGCTTCCAGGTCGATGCCGTAGTCCTCGCTGACCACGCGCACCGGATCGCGCGGGCCGTAGAAACCGGCGCTGACCGCCTGGTACATCAGCGGATCCACGTAGAAGCTTTCCGGCACCTCGGCGCCGCGGGCGCGGCGCACGCGCTCGACATGCGGCAAGTAAGCGCTGCCGTCGACGAACTCGTAGGCGCGCGGCAAGGGCGCGGCCAGGGCGGCGAAATCGACCTCGAAGGCATCCGCGGCGCGACCCTCGTTGAGCGCGTCCGACAGGGCGTTGAGGCGCGGCGCGGTGTTCGACCAGTCCTCCAGCGCGCGCTGCAGGGTGTCGGCGATGCCGGTGGCGCGCACGGCGCGAGTCAGGTCGCGCGAGACGACGATCAGCGTGCCGTCGCGGCCGCCTTCCTTCAGGGATCCGAGTTTCATCCAGGCCTCGATGTCGATGCAGGGCGCCGCAGCGCGATGGTTTCAATTGTAACCACTTGCGCGCCGGTTATCACCGCCGGGCGGCGGCCGGGCCCATTCGGGCCGACCGGATCGCCTGTCGTGAGGGGCGCGCCCCGGGGTCCGCGGGCGCCGTTTCGAGCCCCGGCAGCCTACCCCGAAAAAAAGTTTCGCGACCGTGATGGGTCCGGCCGCCCTTTGCCGGTTTGTTGAGTTAAGCGCGGCGTGGTCACGCCCGGGTTCGCCGGGGCAGGCCCAGCCAGTTGGAGCCGGAACAGGGAGTCGACGATTCCCCTGGCACCAGCGAGTTGAGGGCATGGCCCTCTGCGACCGCGTGATTCCTCAATCATGCCTTCGGAGTTTTCTCATGAAATCGCAATCCGCTCTCGTCCTGCGCGCCCTGCCCGCCGCCCTTGCCCTGTGGTTCGGGGCCAGCGCCGGCGTCCACGCCCAGGCCCTCACCATCGACGTGGTCAATCCGATCAAGGACGGCCGAGTCGTGTTCGAAGCGATCGGCCCGGCCCAGGTCGGCGCCGCCAAGCAAGGCCGCGTGTCCCTGCGCATGGGCATCCGTAACGACGGTGCCGTGCCGCTGTCGATCACCAAGGTCGAGATCCTCGACCAGCTCGCCTCCAACTTCCTCGCCCCGGTGCAGATCGACCCGGGCAAGAGTTACGCCTTCCAGAACTGCAAGTGCAACTACTTCAATCCCGACCCGGACGCGCCGAAGGTGCCGTCCTCCTACCCGATCGTGATCACCGCGCCCTACCCGAGCACGGTCAAGATCGCGGTCTACGTGCAGGGCTACCGCAACCCGGTCATCAAGAACCTGTCGTTCGCGCCCGCCACCAACGACAACGGCCCGCTGCGCTACCCGGGCAAGGTCACCGACCTGCGCGCCAACGAAGCCTGGCAGACCTCGAGCAATCACCCCGGCGACAGCCAGTCCTTCGGCCTCGACACCAGCGTGACCGGTTGGACCGGCACCACCTGGGACGCCAAGCGCCCCGGCGCCGACCCGAACAAGGCCGAAGGCCAGCGCGCCTATGGCCTGCCGCTGTACGCGATGGCCGACGGCATCGTCTGCAGCGCGCTCAATGATCTGCCGGAATGGAAGAACTACCCGCGCGTCAGCAAGGAGATCGAACCCGAGCCGATCGCGCCGAGCACCGGCCAATACTCGGCCGGCGGCAACTTCCTCAAGGTCAAGAGCGGCGACGAGATCGCCTTGTACGCGCACATGCAACCCGGCTCGATCCCGGCCGAACTGCTGGTGCCGGGCGCGACCATCAAGCAGGGCCAGTACCTCGGCAAGGTCGGTTACTCGGGCAAGTCCAGCGGCCCGCACGTGCACGTCCACGTCACCCAGGAAAGCACCAGCACGCCCTGCGACGGCAACGACCTGCGTCCGCGCCCGATGACCTTCGCCCAGATCCAGAGCCTGACCTGGGGCGAAGCCAAGGCCATGGCCGGCGCCAACAGCATGGACCCGACCGACTGGACCCCGCTGAGCAACCACTCCGCGCCGCATCCGTACAGCCTGGTCTATCCGTCCAGCACCGCCTATCCCTTCGATGCCGCCGAGACCGACGCCAAGACCTTCCTCGGCGTGTGGAAGGCCAGCAGCGAGATCGAGCTGCGGGTCAATCGTCCTAGCTGGACCGCGTTCACCCAGAAGTGGTCGGAGCTGTCGGCCGACGGTTTCCGTCTCGAACAGGTCGAGAACTACGTCGAGAACGGCGACCGCCACTTCGTCGGCGTGTACAAGCGCGGCAGCGGCGCCGGCGCGCTGTACAACTTCGACAACTGGGACGACTTCACCGCCAAGTGGAAGGAGCTGTCCGACGACGGCCAGCGCCTGCTCGACCTCACCACCTACCTCAGCGGCGGTAAGCGCCACTACGTCGGCGTGTTCCGCGCCGGCAACGGCAACGCCGGTCTGTGGAGCCACACCGGCTTCAGCGCCTTCGCCAATCAGCGCGAGATCGCCAAGGGCCTGGGTCTGCGCCTGATCGACATGGAGAGCTTCGACATCGGCAACGGCCAGCGCCAGTTCATCGGCGTGTACCGCGAAGGCACCGACAACCACGCCCTGTGGCGCTCGAACAGCTGGGCCGCGTTCACCAGCAAGTGGGACGAGCTCAGCGACAACGGCCTGCGCCTGATCGACGTCGACAGCTTCGTCGAAGACGGCGTGCGCAACTATGTCGGCGTGTTCCGCGCCGGCACCGGCGGCTATGCGCTGGAAGCGGTCAAGAGCTACCAGACGCTGTACCAGTCGGCCGAGAAGTACGCGACCAAGGGCCTGCGCCTGGTCGACGTGCAAGCGGTCGAGTGATCGGCGCCCACCGCATCGGCAAGACATCGCCGAGGTAACGACCCCTGCCGTAGCGAACCAACACGCCGCCTTCGGGCGGCGTGTTTTTTTGGCGAAGGATCGATGCGTCAGCGATGGGTCGGCGATGCGCGCACAGCGGGTCGCCGCTTGCGCTGTCCTGACACTGCGAATGGCACAAGCCGCGAACCGGCAGGCCGCCTAGCGCGCCGCCACCTGCACCGTCGGCGCGCCCTGCTTCACCGACTGCAGGCGCCGCAACAGCTCCGACTCGCTGTACATCTCGCGCCGCAGCACCGCCTCGGCGAGTTGCACCTGCGCCGCCGCGCCGCGCGCATCGCCGCGCGCGAGCAGGACCTCGGCATAGGGCACGCGCAGCCGCGCGGTCTTGACCTGCTGCGCACCGTAGGCGGCGCGGCTGTCTTCGATCGCCTTGGCCCAGGCCCGCTCGGCTTCGTCCCACCGCCCGCGGCGTTGCGCGAGCTCGGCTTGCAGGCTGGGAATCCGCGCCAGCATGAAGGCGTTGTACTCGCCGCGGCTGAGATCGATCGCCGCCAACTCGGCCTGCGCCTCGTCGAGGCGGTCGCGGCTCAACAGCCATTCGACCCGGGTCAGCGCGACCATCAGCAGCCCGGCATGGTCCTCGCCATAGCGGCGGCGCCAAACCGAGGCGCTGCGCTCGACCAGCGACCGCGCCTCTTCGTTGCGGCCGCCGCGCGCGAGCACCAGGCCGAGACCGTTCTCGGTGCGCAACACCCGGCGCTCGTCCGGCGCCAGGTGCTCGCGACGGATCGACAAGGCCTGGCGCAGGCGGCGCTCGGACTCGGCCAGGTCGCCGCGCTCCAGCGCCAAGGCCGCGTAATTGTTGAGGATGCGGGCGTAATCGAGGCTGCGCTCGCCGGCGACCACGGCCATGATCTCCAGCGCGGCCCGATAGTGTTCGCCGGCCTGGCGGTAATCGCCGAGATCCTGGGTTGCGTTGGCCAGGTCGACATGGATGTTGGCGACCATGTCGCTCTGCTCGCCGTACAGGTCGCGCGCCAGGCTCAGGTTCTCGACCAGTTCGCGGCGGGTTTCCGCGACCCGCCCGAGGCCGAACAACGTGCTCGCAAGACCGAACTGGTTGAGCTGGGTGGCGACCGGATCGCTGCCGGTCTCGCGGTTGATCTCCAGCGCATCGCGATAAGTCTGCTCGGCGCGCTTGAGTTCGCCGCGACGCCGGTACAGCTGGGCAAGGCGGGCGAGCATCGCCGCGCGTTCGTCGGGCGACTGGCGCAGGCCGCGTTCGCTGCGCAGTTGCTGCGAACGCTCGAAGCTGCGTTCGGCCTGCGCGTACCGACTGTCGGCGACCTGGGCCAGGCCGAGCGTGTCGTAGGCATCGGCGAGGCCGCGCGGGTCGCCGTCGCGCTCGCGCAGGGCCAGCGAACGGCGCGCGGCGGCGACGGCCTGGGCGCCGTACTGGCGGTCGCTGAGCGAACGCGACAGATCGGCGAGCGCTTGCGCGGCCTGGTCCGGCCGGTCCACCGCCGGGTCGAGGAACTCGCGCGCGGCCTGATCGAGCAGCGCCTCGGCGCGTTGCGGCTGGCCGAGGTTGCGATAGGCACGGCCGAGCACCGCGCGCAGGCGGGCGCGGATCGCCGGGGTGTCGTCGAGCCCTTGTTCGATGCGCGCGGCGGAGGCGTCCAGCACCTGCCGCGCACTCAAGTCCTGCCCGGCCTGCGCCCCGCGCATGCGCGGATCGGCGGCGTCGAAAGCCGAGACCAGGAAATCGCTGACCTGACGCGCGACCGAGGCCTCGCGCTCGGCGCGCGCGCGCTCGGCGGTGACCCGCCAGACGAAGCCGCCGGCCAGCGCGAGCACCAGCGCCGCCGCCGCGGTCTCGCGCCAATGCCGGCGCAGATAACGGCCGAAGCGGTAGCCCAGTGTCGGCGTGCGCGCCGACACAGGACGCCAGGCGAGATGACGCCCGATGTCCTGGGACAAGGCTTCCACCGAGGAATAGCGCTGCCGCGGATCGAGCGCGCAGGCGCAGGCGGCGATCGCATCCAGGTCGCCGCGCAGGCGCTCGCGCCAGGCGCAGTCCGGCCCGGCCCACTCGCTCGGCAGCGGCACCGCGACATCGCGATCGGCCAGGCCGCGTTCGACCGAACGGCAGGCCAGCAATTCGGTCAGCAACACGCCGAGCGCGAACACGTCGCTGACCACGCTGACCCGCGCGCCGCCGAGCAATTCGGGACTGGCATAAGCCGGGGTGCAGAAGCTGCCGTAGCAGGCATTGTCGTCGCCGGCCTGGTGATCGAGCACCTGGGCGATGCCGAAATCGAGCAAGACCGGCTCGCCGTCGTCCTGCACCATCACGTTGCCGGGCTTGAGGTCGCAATGCACGATCAGGCGCTGATGCGCGCTCTGCACCGCCGCGCAGATGCGCTGGAACAACTGCAGGCGCTGGCGCAGGTCGGGCTGGCGCTGCTCGCAGTATTCGTCGAGATCGCGGCCGAGCACGTACTCCATCACCAGATACGGCTGCCCGCTCGGCGTGGTGCCGCCGTCGTAGAGGCGGGCGATGTTGGGATGCTGCAGTTCGGCCAGCAGTTGCCGCTCCACCGCCAGGCGACGGGCGAATTCGGCCTGGTTGAAGCCGCTGCCGCGCAGCAATTTGATCGCCACCTGTTGGCGGAACAGGCCGTCGGCGCGCTCGGCCACGAACACCGTGCCCATGCCGCCGCTCGCCACGCGTTCGATCAGCACCCAGGCGCCGAGGCGGTCGCCGGCCTGCAGTTCGCTGTCGGGCAAGCCCGCGACCAGATCGCTCAGCGGTTGCACGACGCGATCGAAGTGCCCGGTCTGCGCGCCGAGCAGCTCCATGGCTTCGGCGATCAGCGCCGGATCGTCGCTGATCGCGTGCAGTTCCTCCGACCAACGCTCGGCCGGCAGGTCGCACACCGCATCGAACAATCGGCGCAGCTCGTGCCAGCGCTGGGTTTCCATGTCGCCTCCTGTCGCGTCGGATCGCCGCTCGCTCAGCCCAACTGCTGTCCCAGCCAGGCCCGGGCGAAACGCAGGTCGCGTTCGACGGTCGGCACCGAGACGTCCAGCACGCAGGCGATCTCACTGTGCTCCATGCCGCCGAAGTAGGCCATCTCGACCGCCCTCGCCGAACGCTGATCGCGCTCGGCGAGGCGTTCGAGCGCATCGTGCAGGGCCAGCACGTCGAAGCCGACGGTCTGCCCGCCGTGCAGGTCGGCGTGCGACAAGGTCAGCATCACCGGCCGCGCGCCGCGCTTCGCCGCCGCTTGCGCGCGCGCCTGATCGACCAACACCGCACGCATTTTCAGGGCCGCGAGCGCATAGAAGTGAGCGCGGTCCTGCCAATCGACCTCGCCGCCGATCAGGCGGATCAAGGCTTCGTTGACGAGCGAGGTGGGCTGCAGGGTGCGCTGGCCGTTGCGCCCGCCCAGGCGCACCGCCGCCATGCCGCGCAACGTGTCGTAGACCAGCGCGAACAAGCGGTCGCGCGAAGCGACGTCGCCGCCGCGCCAGTCATGCAGTAACCGAGTCAGATCCTCGCTCATGCGCGCTCTCCAACGCCGCTGCGCGGCCCCTGCGCCGCGGATGGTAGCCGAGTAGCGCGAACCGCGGAGACCAGGCGGTCACAGCTGCGACCAGTCGCGACGGCCGCCAGCGTACGGCAGCGCCAGCGCTGCGACGGGTTCGCGCACGGGTTGTGCCCGCTATCGGCCACGATCTACGGCGTCGCCGGCGCTACAGTGTCGCGCTGCGCCCCTTACGCCCGGACGCCATGCCGACAACCCACACCATCGAAGCCAACGACCGCGAACGCATCCGCGCCTTCCTCGACCTGCGCTGGGGCGGCCCGACCATCATGCTCGACGGCCGCGCGATCGACGCCACCGCCCTGCCGGGCTTCATCGCCCTGGATGCGGACGGCGCCATCGCCGGCCTGGTGACCTTGCTCGACGACGCGGCCCAATCGGAGATCGTCACCCTCGACGCGGTGCGGGCCCAGGCCGGCCTAGGCACGCGCCTGGTCGAACTCGCTGTCGGGCGTGCACGCGCACTGGGCCTGAGCCGGCTGCTGACCCGCACCACCAACGACAACCTCGATGCACTGCGTTTCTACCAGCGCCGCGGCTTCCGCCTGCACCGGCTCGCCGCCGGCGCCATCGATCTGGAACGCGAGGCCGACCCGGCCATCGCGTTGCTGGGGCGGCACGGCATCCCGCTGCGCGATGAGATCAGCCTGGTCCGGGTGTTGAGCGCGGACTGAAGGCGCGCATGGCGACGATGCTTCAGCGGGGCGGCGCGAGTCGCAGAAACAAGAAACCCGCCTTGCGGCGGGCTCATATAACAAGAAACCCGCCTCGCGGCGGGTTTCAGGTCGCCGATTCGAGCCGTTGAGCTGGAATCGGACTTGGGTATGGCAGCCCCGGATGGATTCGAACCACCGAATGCCTGAGTCAGAGTCAGGTGCCTTACCGCTTGGCGACGGGGCTATAAAACCGATATTAACGCAAAAACGCGACGCGAAAAAAGAACTATTAGCGCTTCGAGAACTGCGTTGCGCGGCGAGCCTTGTGCAAACCGACCTTCTTACGCTCGACTTCACGGGCGTCGCGGGTCATGAAGCCTGCCTTACGCAGTTCGCCCTTCAGGGTTTCGTCGTACTCGACCAGTGCGCGGGCGATGCCGAGACGGATCGCGCCGGCCTGACCGGTGATGCCGCCGCCGGCGACCGTCACGTTGACGTCGAACTTGTCGGTCGACTGGGTCAGCTCGAGCGGCTGGCGGACGATCATGCGCGCGGTTTCGCGGCCGAAGAATTCTTCGATCGTACGCTGATTGATGGTGATCTTGCCGTCGCCCTTGCGCAGGAACACGCGAGCGGTGGAAGACTTGCGGCGGCCGGTGCCGTAATTCTGCTGGATAGCCATGGTCTTTACCTTAGATGTCGAGCGGCTGCGGCTGCTGGGCGGTATGCGGATGCTCGGAGCCCTTGTAGACCTTGAGCTTGCGATACATGGCGCGGCCGAGCGGATTCTTCGGCAGCATGCCCTTGACACCGATCTCGATGACGCGTTCCGGGTGGCGCTCGAGCGCCTGGCCCAGCGTCTCGCTCTTCAGGTTGCCGACGTAACCGGTGAACCGGTAGTACATCTTGTCCTGCAGCTTATTGCCGGTGACGGCGATCTTCTCGGCGTTGATCACCACCAGGTAATCGCCGGTATCGACGTGAGGGGTATAGACGGGCTTGTGCTTGCCGCGCAGACGACGCGCGAGTTCGGAGCACAAGCGGCCGAGCGTTTTGCCCGACGCGTCGACGACGTACCAGTCGCGCTGGACGGTCTCGTTCTTGGCGGTAAAAGTCTTCATGACAACTCTTTATGTGGGCACAGTGGTCGGGCTGGTTCCGCCGTTTCCCGGTGCGGGAAGGGCGTCGGAACGTCGCCTCGCGTTGTGATGGCGGAACGAAAGAGGCGGAATGATAGCGGGCCGCCCGGGATCGTGCAAGCCTGGGTTTGGCCCGTGCTAGCATCGTTGGTCATGCCGCACGACCGCCGCCCGCCTTCCGCCGATCCCCTGGTGGCTCTGGCCGACCGCTGCGTGCAATGCGGGCTGTGCCTGCCCTCCTGCCCCACTTACGGCCGCGACCGGCTCGAAGCCGAGTCGCCGCGCGGCCGCATCGCCCTGGCCCGGGCCTTGGCCCTGGACAGCATCGTCCCGACCCCGACCTCGGACGCTCATCTCGACCACTGCCTGGGCTGCCGCAGCTGCGAGTCGGTGTGCCCGGCCGGCGTGGATTATGGCCGATTGTTGGTCCTGGCCCGCACCCGCCAACGCGATCGCCGGCCGCCGGCCTGGCGCCAGCGCCTGATCGAAGGCCTGGCGGCGCGGCCGCGCTGGCTGGCTGCAGCGCTGTCCCTGTACCGGATCGGCCACCCCTGGCTGCCCGAGGCCTGGCGCTCGCTGCCGCGCCCGCCACGACGGCTGCCGATGCCGGCAACACGTTCTCAGACGACCGCACAGGCCCGCGCCGGACTGTTCGTGGGCTGTGTGGCCGGTGCCTACGAGAGCGCCGTGCGCGCCGCCACGATGCGGCTGTGCGCCTCGCTCGGCGTTACGCTCGACCCGGTCGCCGGCCAAGGCTGTTGCGGCGCTCTGCACGAGCACGCCGGCAACGCCGCCGCGGCCCAGGGCCTGGCCCAGGCCAACCGCAGCGCCTTCTCGGCCCACGCCACCGTCCTCAGCCTGGCCAGCGGCTGCCACACCGCGCTGGCGCATGCGCTCGCGCCGCAAACCCAAGTGGTCGACGCCATCGCCTATCTCGACCAGGCCGGCGCCGGCCTGCGCTTGCGCCCCTCCCATCAGCGCATCGCCCTGCACCTGCCCTGCACCCAGCGCAACGTGGTCAAGTCGGTCCCGGCCTTGCGGCGCTTGTTGGCGCGGGTGCCCGGGCTGCAGGTGGTCGAACTCGACGCCGGCTACGGCTGCTGCGGCGCGGCCGGCAGCCAGATGCTCACCGACCCGGCGCGTGCGGCCGAATACCGCGCTCCGCTGCTCGAACAATTGGCGCACAGCGGCGCCAGCGTGCTGCTCAGCGCCAACATCGGCTGCCGCCTGCACCTGGGCGGCGGCACCGCGATCCCGGTCCAGCACCCACTCGAGTTCCTGGCCGGCCTGCTCGACGACGGCGCGGCCGGGTCGGCGGCCGATTAACCGACTTCTACGCCGGCCGCGCCTTAGAATCGGCGCCATGACGACCCGCGAACTCAGCCCCCTGGACCGCGTGCTCAGCGAAGCACAGCGCGCGCTCGATACCGTATTCGGCGCCCCGGGCGCCGAACGCCCCAACCCCGCCGGCAACACCGCCGAACTGGTGCTCGAACCCGACGAGCGCCGCCATTCGGCCGGCCTGATGCGGATCAACCACGTCGGCGAGGTCTGCGCCCAGGCCCTGTACTGCGGCCAGGCCGCGGTCGCCCGCGACGAATCCACCCGCGGCCACCTGCTCGAAGCCGCCCAGGAAGAGACCGACCACCTGGCCTGGTGCGCCGACCGCCTGCGCGAACTCGACAGCCGCCCGAGCCTGCTGAACCCGTTGTGGTATGCCGGCAGCTTCGCCATCGGCGCCCTCGCCGGGTTAAGCGGCGACGGTTGGAACCTGGGCTTCGTGGTCGAGACCGAGCGCCAGGTCGAGGCCCATATCGACGAGCACCTGCAGTCCCTGCCCGAAGGCGACCAGCGCAGCCGGGCGATCCTGCGGACCATGAAGGCCGACGAAGCGCGCCATGCCGAGAACGCCGAGGCCGCCGGCGCGCGCATCCTGCCGATGCCGGTCCCGACCCTGATGGCGGCGGCGTCCAAGCTGATGAAGGCCGTGGCTTACCGGGTCTGAGCCGCCCTGGCGACGTCCCCGGACCTCTATGCCCCCTCACCCCGGCCTTCTCCCGTGAGCGGGAGAGGGAGACGCGCCCCTGGCTGCAAAGCTTTGAACCCCCTCTCCCGTTCACGGGAGAGGGTTGGGGTGAGGGTTCGCCCCTCCCGCCGCGCTGGCGACGGTCGCGGGCCTTCGCGCCCTCACCCCAGCCCCTCTCCCGCAGGCGGGAGAGGGAGACAAGCGGCGCCGGTTCGGAGGCCGCGCCCCTCCAGCAACGAAAAAGGCCGGCTTTCGCCGGCCTTTTCGCATGCATCGCGCAGGGGCTCAGTCGACCAGGTTGCGGCCGTGGTAGAGCTCTTCGATTTCGCGGCGCAGGCGCGCCTCGATTTTCATGCGCTCCTTGAACGAGAGGTTCTTGGCCTTTTCCTCGAACAGGTAGGTGTCGAGGTCGAATTCCTTCAGGTGCATCTTCGTGTGGAAGATATTTTCCTGGTAGACGTTGACGTCGATCATCTCGTAACGCGACTTGATGTTCTTCGCCAGGTAGTCCTGGATCGAGTTGATCTTGTGGTCGATGTAGTGCTTCTTGCCCTTGATGTCGCGGGTGAAGCCGCGCACCCGGTAGTCCATCACCACGATGTCGGACTGGAAGCTTTCGATCAGGTAATTCAAGGCCTTAAGCGGCGAAATCACGCCGCAGGTCGCCACGTCGATATCGGCCCGGAAGGTCGCGATGCCGCTGTCCGGGTGGGTCTCGGGATAGGTGTGGACGGTGATGTGGGACTTGTCCATATGGGCGACCACGGCGTCGGAGATGATCTCCTTGCCGGCCGCCTTTTTGTCGATCACCGGCTCCTCGGAGATCAGAATCGTCACCGAGGCGCCCTGGGGGTCGTAGTCCTGGCGGGCGATATTGAGGATGTTGGCGCCGATGATTTCCGCCACATCCGTGAGGATCTGGGTGAGGCGGTCGGCGTTGTACGCCTCGTCGATGTATTCGATATAGCGCCCGCGCTCGTCTTCCGAGGCGGCAAAGCAAACATCGTAGATATTGAACGAGAGGGCCTTGGTGAGGTTGTTAAAACCCTGCAACCGCAGGCGCGGCAACGGCTTGACCACTGTAGGAATATCCGGACGGACGGCGAGGGCCGCGATTATGAGGCAATTGGCCCCGGGGGGAAACGCAGCTAGGTTTTGGACTGCGTCGATTACAAAAGCGTGACCGTCTCTGCGCTTCCATCATCGCTCTCTATCGGACCGGCAGTTTCAGCGGCAGGATTTGCTCACGCGGCCGTATCGCCCTAAGCTCGGCCGAAAGCCAAAGCCCATTCCCAATGTCCGCCAACCCGGTAGCCCCCTTGACTGCATTGCGCAGAACCAATAGCCCGTTGTTGCCGGACGGCGCAACGATCGAACGCTTCCTGGCCCATTGCCACCGTCGTCGTTACCCGTCCCGCACGGACGTGTTTCGCCCCGGGGATCCGGCCAGCACGCTGTATTACGTCGTCTCAGGCTCGGTGAGCATCATCACCGAGGAAGAGGACGGCCGTGAACTGGTCCTGGGCTATTTCGGCCCCGGCGAGTTCGTCGGCGAGCTCGGCCTGTTCATCGAGAGCGACCATCGCGAGGTGATCCTGCGCACGCGCAGCACCTGCGAACTGGCCGAAATCGGGCACGAGCGCCTCTACGACCTGCTGCTGACCCGGCTCTCGCTGGACGCGCCCAAGCTGCTGTATGCGATCGGCGCGCAGATTTCCCGGCGCCTGCTCGACACCAGCCGCAAGGCCGGCCGCCTGGCCTTCCTCGACGTCACCGACCGCATCGTCCGTGCCCTGCACGACCTTGCCAAGGAACCCGAGGCCATGAGCCATCCGCAGGGCACTCAGCTGCGGGTGTCGCGCCAGGAGCTTTCGCGCCTGGTCGGTTGCTCGCGCGAGATGGCCGGTCGCGTGCTCAAAAAGCTGCAGGCCGACGGCAAGCTGCACGCCCGAGGCAAGACCGTCGTCCTCTACGGGACCCGTTAAGGGCCCCGGTGGGACGCATCGCGCCCTCCTCCGAGACCGCACCGACGGTGCGACTCGCGGAGCTGGGCGACGCCAGCGATGTCGCCGAGCTGCTCAGCCAGCTCGGCTATCCATGCACCCGCGATGAGGCCATCGAGCGCATCGCCGTGCTGCGCGAAGACCCACGCCACGACCTGTTGCTGGCCGAACTCGACGGCCACGCCTGTGGCCTGATCGCCAGCCATACCCGCTATTCGCTGACCCGCGGCAACCTGCTGACCCGCATCACCGCCCTGGTGGTGGCCACGTCCTGCTATCGCCAGGGTATCGGCCGCCTGCTGCTGCGCGAGGTCGAGCGCCGTGCCCGCCGCGACGGAGTCGGCCGGGTCGAGGTCGCCAGCAACATCCGCCGCACCGACGCCCACGACTTCTACCGTGCCTGCGGCTATTCCGACGGCTCGTCGGTCAAGTTCGTGAAGATGCTGGGCGATTGAGGCGGCGGGCTGCGGCCTCGGCGTATTCATCCCCAGATCGAAACTGCGCGGCATTCGGCTGGATGGTGGTCGCGGCTTGCGCCGCTCCTACCCCAGAGCCGCGCAGCAAGGGGTAGGAGCGGCGCAAGCCGCGACCACGCTCTACCCCGTGTCGGCGAAAGCCCGGCCCGACGGCTATTTCGCCGCCGACGACACCGCGTCCCCGCCCCGCCCCGGGCAACCCCAGTTCAGGATCGGCGTGCCGGCCGGCAGCACGCGTCGGAACATCTCCACGCGCGCGACCTTCGGGTTGACCACCACCGGCTTGCGCGCGGCCTTGAGCAGCGGCAGGTCGGCGCTGCTGTCGGAATAAGCCGTCTCGACCGGCCCGGTGAAGCCGGACTCGCGCAGCATCCGCATCTTCATTTCGGAATGGCAGTGGCGGCGCGCGCCGAGCGCGCCCAGACGCGGGCCGACCAGGGTGCCGACCACCGGCACGTCCTCGTGGGCGACGAAGGCCAGGATGGCGCGGGCCAGTTCCGGCGGCGCGCCGGTCGCGATCACCACGTGATCGCCCTGCTCGCGGTGGTGATGCAACACGTCGAGCGCGATCGGCAGCAGCCGCTCGCGGATCTGCGCGGTGTGCAGGGCGACGTAGCGGTCGATCATCGCGTCGAGCGAACCGACCCGATGCATGCCGATGGTGCCGACCCAGACGAAGGCCGAGATGCCGAGGCGGCGCGTCTTCAGCCAGGCCACCATCGGCCCGGCGACCGGCGCGATCGCAAGCGCCAGCAGCATGCGCCACCACGAGCGTTTGATCAGCCAGGCGAACAAATGGCTGCCGGAGTCGCCGTCGTACAGGGTGTGATCGAAATCGAACACGATCAGCGGCGCGTCCGCGCGCACCGGCGGGAAACGCGCGGGACGGACCGCGCTCACGCCGCGAACAACCGCCGCAGCGCCGCACCCGGGTCGCGTTCGCGCATTAAGCTTTCGCCGACGAGGAAGGTCTCGACGCCGGCGCCGCGCATGCGCTCCACGTCGGCCAAGGTGGCGATGCCGCTTTCGGTGACCAGGGTGCGGTCGCGCGGCACCGCGGCGCGCAAGGCGATGGTGGTGTCCAGCGAGACCTCGAACGTGCGCAGATTGCGGTTGTTGACGCCGATCAGCTCGCAATCGGTCTGCAGCGCGCGTTCGAGCTCGTCGATATCGTGGACCTCGACCAGCACGTCCATGCCCAGCTCCATCGCCAGCCCGGCCATCTCGATCATCGGCCCGTCCTCGAGCGCGGCGACGATCAGCAGGATCGCATCGGCGCCGATCATGCGCGCCTCGTAGATCTGGTACGGGTCGACCGTGAAGTCCTTGCGCAGCACCGGCAGCGAGCAGGCGCCGCGGGCTTCGCCGAGGTAGGCGTTGCTGCCCTGGAAGAAGTCGACGTCGGTCAGCACCGACAGACAGGCCGCGCCGCCGGCCTCGTAGCTGCGGGCGATCTCGGCCGGCTTGAAGTCGGCGCGGATCAGGCCCTTGGACGGGCTGGCCTTCTTGACCTCGGCGATGACGGCGGCTTCGCCGGCGGCGTGCTTGCGCTTGATCGCATCGACGAAACCGCGCGCCGGCGCCTGTGCGGCGGCGCGCGCGCGCAGGTCGGCGAGCGAACGCACCCGGCTGCGTTGTTCGATCTCCTCGTGCTTGCGCGCGAGGATGGTGTTGAGGATGTCGCTCATGCCTTGCCCTTGCTCCCGTACGCGCGCTCGACCTTGGCCACGCGCAACTCGAAATGTCGATACCAATGTTCGCGCCCGTAGGCGCGGGTGGCGGCGTGTTCGGCCTGCCGTTTCCAGGCGGCGATCGCCGCCTCGTCGGACCAATAGCTTACGGTGATGCCGAAGCCGTCGCTGCCGCGGGTCGACTCGACCCCGAGGAAACCCGGCTGCTGCGCGGCCAGCTCGACCATGCGCTCGGCGGCCTCGCCGTAGCCGGCGTCGTCCCCGTCGCTGCGCTGCGAGCTGAAGATGACCGCGTAATACGGCGGTTTCGGTAGTTCGGCGAAGCGGGCGGACATGCTGGCTCCCGGGTTGGTTCAAAAGGCAAAAGTCATAGGCCCACCCTCACGCCCCCGCCAATTCCCGCGTCAGGGCGACGAACTCGTCGAGCTTGGCCCGCGCCGCGCCGGAGGCCAGCGCCGTGCGTGCGCGCTCGATGCCGTCGGCGATGCTCTCGGCCACGCCCGCGGCGTACAACGCGGCGCCGGAATTCAGGGCGACGATCTCGCGCGGCAGGCCGTCGCGGTTCTCCAGCGCCTGCAGCAGCATGGTCTTCGACTCGGCCGCGTCGGCGACGCGCAGATTGCGGCTGGCCGCCATCGCGATGCCGTAGTCCTCCGGGTGCACCTCGTACTCGCGCACCACGCCGTCGCGCAGTTCGCCGACCAGGGTGCCGGCGCCGAGCGACAACTCGTCCATGCCGTCGCGCCCCCACACCACCAGCGCGCGTTGCGCGCCCATTTCCTGCAGCACGCGCACCTGGATGCCGACCAGGTCGGGATGGAACACGCCCATCAGGATGCTCGGCGCGTCGGCCGGATTGGTCAGCGGGCCGAGGATGTTGAACAGGGTGCGCACGCCCATCTCGCGCCGCACCGGCGCGACTACTTTCATCGCCGGATGGTGCACCGGCGCGAACATGAAGCCGATGCCGGCGCGGTCGATGCACTGGCTGACCTGCTCGGGCTGCAGCTCGATCGCCGCGCCGAGGGCTTCCAGCACGTCGGCGCTGCCCGACTTCGACGACACGCTGCGATTGCCGTGCTTGGCCACCTTGGCCCCGGCCGCGGCGACCACGAACATGCTCGCGGTGGAAATGTTGAAGGTATGGGCGCCGTCGCCGCCGGTGCCGACGATGTCGACCAGATGGGTGCGATCGCCGACCTGCACCGGCCGCGCGAATTCGCGCAACACCGTCGCCGCGCCGGCGATTTCGCCGACGGTCTCCTTCTTGACCCGCAGGCCGGTGAGGATGGCCGCGGTCATGGTCGGCGAGATCTCGCCGCGCATGATCATGCGCATCAGGTCGACCATCTCGTCGTGGAAGATCTCGCGGTGCTCGATCGTGCGTTGCAGGGCTTCTTGGGCGGTGAGAGGCATCGTGATTCGTGTCCTGGCAGGCGCGGGCCGCGCCACGGCGGTTTATCGGGTCAGGAAGTTCTTCAACAGCGCGTGGCCGTGCTCGGTCAGGATCGACTCGGGGTGGAACTGCACCCCTTCGACCGGATGCTCGCGATGGCGCAGGCCCATGATCTCTTCGAAGCTGCCATCCTCGTTCTCGGTCCAGGCGGTGATCTCGAGCGAATCGGGCAGGCTGTCGCGCGCCACCACCAGCGAGTGATAGCGCGTGGCCTGGTAGGCGTCCGGCAGGCCGGCGAACACGCCGCGGCCTTCATGGCGGATGCGCGAGGTCTTGCCGTGCATGATGGTCTGGGCGCGGATCACGTCGCCGCCGTAGGCCTGGCCGAGGCTCTGGTGACCGAGGCAGACGCCGAGGATCGGCACGCGCGGGCCGAGCTCGCGGATCACGTCCAACGACACGCCGGCATCGTTCGGCGTGCCCGGCCCGGGCGAAATCATGATGCGTTCCGGCGCCAGCCGATCGATTTCCGCCACGCTCAGGTCGTCGTTGCGGATCACCTTCACTTCCGCCCCGAGCGCCTGCAGGTACTGCACGAGGTTGTAGGTGAAGCTGTCGTAGTTGTCGATCATCAGAACGGACATGACGCGCCTCGAATGCGGGGAATTCCGGAAAGCTGCGCGATCGCGGGCCATGGGCCCGCCATCGTGCCGGTGACGTGTTGCGGGAGATGCAGCGCACTCGCCTGCGGCCGTGCGCAGCGGTACGGCCCGGCCGCGCCCACAGGCGACAGCCCGCGATTATCCCGCCTCGATGAGGCCGCAGACAGGGGTCGGGGCTGGAAAAGCGCTCCCGCGTCGGGGAGGCCACGGCCACGCTGGGCGGCCGAAGGGTATTTGCCGCGCTTAGCGGCCGGAAAACATCGAATCGTAGGCGGGGTCACGCAGGCAGTCCTCGTAGGGCGGCAGGAAACGGACGACGGCGGCACGCCACCATCGCCAAGCCTGGCCGGCTTTCGGGGAGTTCTGCGGGATTGCGCGAACGATCATGCGGCTACTGTAACCGCTGAACGCCGGTCTGTGCGAGGGCGGCCGGATCGGCCCCATCGACGGGCAGCGGCCGGGCTCGGGCCGCCGTCGAGGCGGAGGCCGCGGCCCCCTCGCGATGGCCGCATCGGCCCGGAGCCCGCTTACTCGCGTCCGCAGGGAATCGGCTTGAATCCGAAGTATTCGGCCGCGCCGGTACCGTCCTGCCTGACGAAGTGGCAGCCGGTTTCGGCGTCGCATTCGCCGGCATGGATCGCCAGCCGCCAGCGCACCGCCGGCGACTCGCCGCAGTACACGCCGGTGCCGATGCGCACGAAGAGGACCGTCCACAGGCCTGCCGCCAATGCGGTCGCGATCGCGACGCCCGTTGCCCATCGCAACCGGGTTCGAGGCGCGCCGGGTCGATTGAGTGTTGATGCGGACATGCCTGGGCTTCGATGGCGCGGCGAAGGGCACGCGTGCACGCAGCATAGCCCGAGCACCGCCATCGCATTGCGCATCGGTCTGCGCGACTCGCGACCACCGATGCCCGGCCCCTGCCGCCCGAGTGTGTGCCAGTTGGCAATAGCAAGAAACGACGCAGTCACTGACCGGGCCGACCGATAGCGTGGGTGCCGCCGGCCGCTCTGTGCGGCATCGCTCCGGCAGCTCCGTTGCGCTCCGCAACCCGATCCCTACTGAAGGATGGACGTCATGCACGCTCCTCGTTCCTCGTTATTTCGCTGCGCGATTCTGCTGGCGACCTTGACTATCGTCCCCAGCGCCATCGCGCGCGGCCCGGACCGGATCCGCTCGCCGCTGCTGGCGCCCGGCGATGCCGCCGCCTCGGCGCAGTGCTACCCCTTCGTACAACCGAGCCCGCAAGCCCTGCGCGCCTCGGGCAAGAAAGTGTTCGCCTGGTATTTCCCGCCCTTCCAGCTCTCGACCCACAACGAGCTGGACAGCAAGAACTGGTACGAGCGCTGGCTCAGCCCGACCGGCGCCAGCAGCGGCAACCTGGAATACCTCAGCACCGGCGGACTGCTGCGCGATCGCCCGCTGCCGATGCCGAAACGTCCGGAGCCGAACTGGAAACAGCTCAACTTCGAGGTCGAGATCCGCCAGGCCATCGCCATGGGGTTGGACGGTTTCATCCTGGAGATGTCGTACCAGCAGGTCCATTCCGACGACCGCTTCAACCGCGTGCGCGACATGCTGGCCGCGGCCAAGGCGGTCGACCCGGAGTTCCGCATCCTGCTCGCGCCCGGCTTCCCGAGAGGCGCGCAGGACACGCCCGACGAACTGGCGCAGACCCTGCTGGCGGTGATCGACCATCCCTCGGTGTTTCGCCTGCCCGACGGCCGCGTGCCGCTGGCGACGTTCTCGCCGGAGCGGCCGGCCAGGGACGGCGGCAAGCCGATCCTGTGGTGGCAGCAATTGCTCGACCTGCTGCGCGCGCAAGGCGTCGAGCCGGCGTGGTATCCGATGTTCCTGTCGCGCACGGCGATGAACTCGATCCCGAACCTGGCCGAGTGGCGCGCGACCATGGCCGGCTATTCGATCTTCGAAGGCAAGACCGCCAGCCAGGCCGCCTCCAATGTCAGCGAGGCCGTGTCCGCGCGCCAATACGGGCTGGACTGGATGGCGCGGGTCGCGTTCCAGGACATGCGCGTGCGCAAGAGCGCCGAGAAGGTCGAACTGCGCCATTGGGAGTCGTCCAACAGCGTCACCCTGCGTGCGCTGTTCGAGAAAGCCATCGAGAGCGATGCGCAGATGGTCAATATCCTCACCTGGAACGACTATGGCGAAACCCAGGTCGCACCCTCGCGCGATCGCGGCTATGCGGTGACCGACCTGCTCGCCTACTACACGGCCTGGTTCAAGATCGGCCAGGCGCCGCCGATCGCGCGCGACGCCTTGTACTACTTCCATCGCAAGCACCGGACCGACGCGCCCTACGACACCGGCAAACAGACCGCTGGCGCGTTCACCATTCCGTCCGGCCCGGTCGCCGAGAACCAGGTCGAACTGCTCGCGTTCCTGACCGAACCCGGCCTGCTCAGCATCCGCCAGGGCACCGATCTGCGGACCTTGCCGGCCGCGGCCGGCATGACCTCGTTCAAAGTGCCGCTGGTCGCAGGCACGACGCCGCAGTTCGAGCTGAGCCGCGGCAATCAAGTGGTCGAGTCGTTGATCAGCGCAACGCCGGTGCACGCCTCGGTCGACTACCAGGACATGACCTACTACGCCGGCGGCAGCATCGAGTGCGCGCGTCCGCTGTAAGTCCGGCGACGGCCGCTTAGCTGCATGATCGTCTCCAGCGCGATGCAGACATCGCGCTGGAGACGCTATCGGCGGCAGTCAGCGAGCACTCGGCTCGGTCGGCAGCACCAGCGTGACCCGCAATCCCGGCGCGTTATCGCCGAGACCGACCTGGCCGCCGTGGCGCTGCACGATCGCCCGCACCAGGCTCAGGCCCAGGCCGGTGCCGGGCGAGCCGCGATGCGTCTCCATGCGCTGGAATCGGTCGAACACTCGCTCGCGGTCGGCTTCGGGAATGCCGGGGCCGCGGTCGTCGATCCGCACGACCAGGGCCTGGCGCTCGCGCTGCAGGCTCAACGCAACCTCGCTGGCAGCGGGCGCGTACTTGACCGCGTTGTCGAGCAGGTTGACCAGCATCTGGAACAACTGATCGGCATCGCCGCGCATGCGCGACTCGCCCGAACCGGCCAGGTTCGCGCTGAGCGCGATGCCGCGTTCGGCCGCGATCGGCGTGTACAGCTCGACCGCATCGCGCACTAGTTCCGACAAATCCAATACCGGCTCGTCGTGCACCGGCGGCTGTGCTTCGATCCGCGCCAGACGAAGCAAGGCGCCGAAGGAGTGCAGCAATTGGTCGGTTTCGCCGATCGCCGCATCGAGCTGAGTACCGGCTTCGCCCGCGTCCTGGTGCCGGCGCAGCTCTTCGAGACGGTTGCGCAGGCGAGTCAACGGCGTGCGCAGGTCGTGGGCGATATGGTCGGTCGCATGGCGCACGCCGCCGAGCAATTCCTCGATGCGGTCGAGCATGCCGTTGAAACGGCGCGCGAGCCGGTCGAAAGCGTCGTCGCTGCCGTCGAGCCGCGCGCGCAGGCCCAGCTCGCCACTGCCCACGCGCACCGCGGTATCGTCGAGGTGGCGCAGCCGGCGCGAGACCCAACGCGAGGTCAGCCAGCCGATCAGCGCGCCCAGGGTGGCCGCCACCAGCAAGGCCGCTAAAGCGGTGCGCAGCATCAACGCGAGAAAACGATCCTGGCTGCGGGTGCGGGTGCCGGTCAGCAAAGTGGTGCCGTCGGACAGACGTTGCAGTTGTGCGACCACCCGCAGATCGCCGTCCGCACCGTGTTCGGTGAACTCGATCCAGCGCGCGCCTTGACGATGCGTGGGCAGGTCGCGGTAATCGCCGGCGACGACACGGCCGTCTGTGGCGGTCAGCGCGTACACCGCATCCGGGTCTTCGTCGGTGGCGATGCGTTCGCGCAACTCGCCGAGCAAGGCGGCGCGGCCTTCGTCGCGGTACACCTCGACCAGGCCGGCGGCGTCCACCCGCACCAGTTCGCGCGCATCCTGGGTCAGCATCGCCGAGACCGCGTAGTGCACACCGATGCCGAGCAACACGAAGGCGAGCAGGAACGAGGCGGTCACCGCCAACGCCAGGCGCGCACTGGTCGAGCGCAGGCTCAGGCGCATGTGGCGTGCCCGCACGAAGCGCAACTCCCCCCTGCCGCCCTTTTGCAAAGGAGGGAGTTCGGGGCGCGAGGGTTCAACGCTGGCTTACGTGGAGTACTCACATGCCCAACCGATAACCCGCGCCGCGCACGGTGTGCAGCAGCGGCCGCGCGTGGCCCTGGTCGATCTTCTGGCGCAGGCGGCTGATGTGCACGTCGATGACGTTGGTCTGCGGGTCGAAGTGATAGTCCCAGACCGCTTCCAGCAACATGGTCCGGGTCACTACCCGTTCGGCCTGGCGCATCAGGTACTCGAGCAGGCGGAATTCGCGCGGCTGCAGCTCGATGCGTTTGTCGCCGCGACGCGCCTCGCGGCTGAGCAGGTCGAGTTCGAGATCGGCCACGCGCAGCCGGGTCGGTTCGCTGCCGCCGGCCTGGCCGCGGCGCAGGATGCTGTCCAGGCGCGCGCTGAGCTCGGCATAGGCGAAGGGTTTGACCAGGTAGTCGTCGGCGCCGGCGCGCAGGCCTTCGACACGGTGGTCGACTTCGCCGAGCGCGGTCAGTAGCAACACCGGCGTGCGGTTACCGGCGCCACGCAAGGTTTGCAGCACGACCAGGCCATCGAGCCCGGGCAGCATGCGGTCGAGCACGATGCTGTCGTAGCGCTCGGTGGTGGCCAGGAACAGGCCGTCCTTGCCGTTGCCGGCGTGGTCGACGGCATGACCGTCCTCGCGCAGCCCCTTGGCGATGAAGCCGGCGGTGTGGGGATCGTCTTCGACGAGCAGGACGCGCATGCCGACTCCGGGATCGCGGGTGGTGCCTGGGGCGGGAGAGAAAAAGGATACCCCGCCGGCGCGAGCCGGCGGGGCATGGAACCCACGCCGACGATGCGTGGGGCTCGGGGGAGCGGGCGAAGGATCAGTTGGCGGCGGGCGCCGCGGCGGAAGCGGTCTTCGCCGCCTTCTTGGCCTGGTGATGCTTGTGCTTGACGGTCTTGGCGGCGGGGGCGGCGCTCGAAGCGGTCGTCGCCGGCGCGGCGGCGAACGCGGAACCGGCGAACGCGGTGAGAGCGACGGCGATCAGGGCATTGCGGACGTTCATGGGTGGGCTCCTGGAAACGATTCGGTTGGGATTCCTGCCGGTGGGGGCGTCCCCATCGCGAAGACAGGTTGCGCCGGCGGGCCTCGCCGCGAGCTTTCCGCCGCATGAACTTTTTTTAATGTGGCGCGGCCGATGGATTCGACCGTCATCGGCGGCACCGCTTCGGTTGCCGGTGGACGCGACTCGGACGGATGCCGAAACCGCAGAAGAGAGGCTGTGACCGGCGGCCGGCCCACGCTAGGATCGAGACGATCGCCGAAGCGGGACGTCCCGCCACGCCGTTACGGGCGAAAACGACGGACCTCAGGAGCCGACCCATGATCTGTCGCATCTGGCATGGCCGTACCCACGCCTCGCAGGCCGATGCCTACGCCGCCTTCCTGCAGCAGCGTGCAGTGGCGGATTACCGTTCGGTGCCCGGCAATCTGCAGGTGCAGATCCTGCGGCGCGAAGATGGCGAGGTGACTCATTTCCTGACTGTCACCCACTGGGAATCGGAAGCCGCGATCCGCGCCTTCGCCGGCGAGCACCTGCTGCAAGCCAAGTACTACGACGAAGACCGCGATTTTCTGCTCGAATTCGAGCCGCTGGTGCAGCATTACAGCGTGGTGTGAGCCTGCTCGATCAATGGGGCCTGCGAAAGCGCCAGCGCAGCTTCTTGCAGGAGCAGCGTAAGCCGCGGCCGCGTCACTTCGCCGACCGGCGCGGTCGCGGCTTGCGCCGCGCCTACCCCAAAGCGGATTCGGGCGATCGGGCATGAACGACGACAACGACAGCGCAGCTCTTTGTAGGAGCTGCGTAAGCTGCGACCGCGACACTTCGCCAACCGGCGCGATCGCGGCTTGCGCCGCTCCTACCCCAAAGCGGATTCGCGCGACCGGGCATGAACGACGACAACGCCAGCGTAGCTCTTTGTAGGAGCTGCGTAAGCTGCGACCGCGACATCTCGCCGACCGGCGCAGGTCGCGGCTTGCGCCGCTCCTACCCAAAGCGGATTCGGGCGACCGGGTAATAGACGACGAAAGCCGTAATGCAGCTCTTGTAGGAGCTGCGCAAGCTGCGACCACGACATCTCGCCGACCGGCGCGGTCGCGGCTCACGCCGCTCCTACAGGGGTAGCAGCGGAATCGGACGACGCTGCGATTGCCTGCTTGCGCAGCGAACCGGTGCAACCTTCGCACCACGCGCCACAAACGTCGTCCAAGCGTGGCCTACAACCCGCGCGCAGCCTCGCCCACGGCGCGGAACAGGGCGCGGCCCTTGTTCATCGTCTCTTCCCATTCCTTCTGCGGGTCGGAGTCGTAGACGATGCCGGCGCCGGCCTGGACGTGCAGGCGGCCGTCCTGGATCACGGCGGTACGGATCGCGATGGCGGTGTCGGCGTCGCCGTGCCAGCCGATGTAGCCGACCGCGCCGGAATAGACATTGCGCTTGATGGGTTCGAGCTCGCGGATCACTTCCAGCGCGCGGATTTTCGGCGCGCCACTGACGGTGCCGGCCGGGAAGGTCGCGCGCAGCACGTCCATGTAGCTCATGCCCGCCTTCAGACGGCCGGTGACTTCGCTGACGATGTGCATGACGTGGCTGTAGCGCTCGATCACGAACTGTTCGCCGACTTCGACCGTGCCCGGTTCGGACACGCGGCCGACGTCGTTGCGGCCGAGGTCGATCAGCATCAGGTGCTCGGCGCGTTCCTTCGGGTCGGCCAGCAATTCGGCTTCGAGCGCGTTGTCTTCTTCGACCGTCTTGCCGCGCGGACGGGTGCCGGCGATCGGTCGCACCGTCACCTCGCCGTCCTGCAGGCGCACCAGGATTTCCGGCGACGAGCCGACCACCTGGGTGCCGCCGACGTCGAGGAAATACATGTACGGCGACGGGTTCAAGGCGCGCAGCGCGCGGTAGACGTCGACCGGCCGCGCCTTGAACGGCACGCTCAGCCGCTGCGACAGCACCACTTGGAAGATATCGCCGGCGCGGATCAGTTCCTTGGATTTCTCGACCGCGTCGATGAAGCCTTCGCGGGTGAAACCGGAAACGAAATCGCCCTCGTCGAGCCCGGCCGGATCCAGCGTCTCCGGATAACTCGCGCCGCCGATGCGCAGCCGGTGCACGAGCTGGTCGAGGCGGCGATTGGCGCGGGCGAAGGCCTGCGGCTCGCGCGGGTCGGCGTGGACGATCAGGTACAGACGACCCTTGAGGTTGTCGAATACCGCGATCTCCTCGCTCTGCATCAGCAGGATGTCGGGGGTGCCGAGCTCGTCCGGCTTGTTGTCTCCAGTCAAACGATGCTCGATGTACTGGATGCACTCGAAACCGAACCAGCCGACCAGGCCGCCGGTGAACCCCGGCAAGCCGTCGATCTTGGGTACTTGGTATTCGGTGCGCAGGCGTTCGACCTCGGCCAAGGGGTCGTCGACGACGCGGCTGTCGACCAGCTCGCCGTGTTCGGTGACGAACAAGGTGTGGCCGGCGAAGGCGTACACCCGTTGCGCAGGCAGGCCGATGATCGAATAGCGGCCGAAGCGTTCGCCGCCCTCGACTGACTCGAACAGGTAAGTGTGCGGGCCGTCGGCGAGTTTGAGATAGACCGAGAGGGGGGTGTCGAGGTCGGACAGGACCTCGCGTACGACCGGAATACGGGTGTAGCCGTTAGCGGCCTGTTGCTGGAAGAGTTCGTGCGAGATCACGCGGCAGTTCCTTCATGGACGAGTGGGCAGGAGCGACGATGGCCGACGGCCACCATCGCCAACCCACGTCGGCACAAAGGAAATGCGGGTTCGCCCAGGCTTTCATGGACGCTACTGTAGCCGCTTCGCCGACGCCGCGCGACGGCCTCAGCCGGCGGCCGTCCGCGACGAATCTTCCAGCGCCGGCACCATGGCCGACAGCAGCGGGCAGGCGACCGGCAGGTGCATGCGCACGCGGCCGGCCACGCAGTCGATGCGGAAGTGGTGCGAGCACACCGGTTCGCCGTCCAGGTTGAGGGTCAGCGCCCGCGCCGACTCGATCTCGACCCAGCGCAACTGCACACGGGTGGCGACGCGATCGAGCGCGGCATGCTTGCCTTCGGTCAACAGGGTGCGCACGGTCGCGCCGACTTCGCCGGACAGGTCGGGCACCACGGTGACGTCGAGCAGGCCGTCGTCGATCAAAGCGTCCGGGCACAGGACCTGGCCGCCGCCGGCCTGCTTGCCGTTGCCGATGCCGAGCGCGATGAAGTCGCCCTCCCACTCGAAACCCTCGCCGTGGATACGGGCGCGTATCGGCTCGATGCGGCCGAGTTTGGAAATGCCGGTGACCAGATAGGCCAGGCCGCCGAGCATCTTCTTGAGCCCCGCGTCGGTGTCGATGGTGACCTGGGTGCCGAAGCCGCCGCTGGCCAGATTAGCGGCCCAATGCAGCCCGTCGGGCGCTTCCAGACGGATCAGGTCGATCGGCTGCGGCGGCCGGCGTGCGATCAGATCCAGCGCCAGCGCGGGTTCGGTAGGGATCAGCGCGGCGCTGGCGAAATCGTTGGCGGTGCCGAGCGGCACCAGCCCGAGCGAGGGCAACACGTCGGCGGATTCGTCGCGATGGGCCAAGGTCGTCGCGACCTCGCTGAGGGTGCCGTCGCCGCCGGCCGCGATGAGGGTGTCGACGCCATCGGCGATGGCTTCGTCGACATAGCGCTCGGCGTCGCCGCCCTCCCAGGTGACGCGGACGTCCAGGTCGATGCCGCGCTCGCGTATCGCGACCACGGCCTCGCGCAAGTCATCGTCGCCGGCCGACTTGCCGTTGAGAATCAAGCGCCAACGAGGTTTGGGCATGGAGAATTGAGTTCCGGATGGAGCCCGCGAGGCTAGCAGCCTTGGGGGAACTACCGGTGAACACCGGCGGTGCGGCCGATATCGGACCGCCGACGCCCGTCCCACGGAAATCCGAATCCGCCACTTTTGTCACACACCGGTCATGGTTGATCCGGAGTATAGGAGGCCATATCAGGGACGACGGGCGGAGGCTGGATTGCCTCCAATTATTCCGGGACGCGGGCCGCAAGGCCCGCGTCCTTTTGCTTTGGGCGGCTGTGTCGGGGTTGAACACCCTGCACCATTCGCTGTCGCCCCGCATCCTCGGCTATTGCCGTTGCCGTTGCCGTTGCCGTTGCCGTTGCCGTTGCCGTTGCCGTTGCCGTAAAGATTTTGCGGTTGCTGTGCGCCAATAGGCACTAGCGAAGGCAATCGAAGACCCGGAGGGCGGCGCGCAGGGATGCGCGCCGTTTTT
>NZ_CP175666.1:816358-1192385 GCF_046097045.1 Lysobacter sp. Hz25 | reverse complement strand
TCGATAAGACGTCCCTGTCTTATCGAAAAACGGCGCACGTCCTGTGCGCCGCCCTACGGGTCTACAGTTGACCGGTAAAGCAGCAAAGCAGATCAAAGCCATAGCAAGGCAACCATTCGGGATAACGATCGCCATCAAGACGCCACGAGCGCCTGCAGGCATGACGTATACCGCCGCCATGAGAATGACGACGCAAGATTGAAATCTTGCGGTCGCGGCTCGCGCCGCTCCTCCCCTGGCGAATCAGAGCACCGTGCATTCGCGGCGACAGCCGACAGGGGCCAGCGCAAAGCGCCTCAGCGCAAAACTTCGTCCGCCAACACCACCCCATCCTCATCCGCACACAGCCAATCCCCCGGCCGGATCACCAGGCCGCCGATCTCGACCACGACGTCGCGCGCGCCCTGGCCGAGTTTGTCGGTCTTGCGCGGGCAGGTGCCCAGCGCCTTGACGCCGAGCTCCATCGCACCGATCGCGCCGCTGTCGCGGATCGCGCCGTAGACGACCACACCGGCCCAACCGTTCTCGACCGCCTTGGCCGCCAACAGATCGCCGAGCATCGCGCGGCGCGTCGAGCCGCCGCCGTCGATCACCAGCACGCGGCCGTTGCCGGCTTCGGCCACCGCCTCGCGCACCAGCGAGTTGTCTTCGTAGGCCTTGATCGTGCTGACCACACCGTCGAAGGCCAGGCGCCCGCCGTAGTCGCGCAACGGCAGGTCCAATATGCGAACCCGTGCCTCATGCAGATCGCACAGGTCGCAGGTGTTCATCCGCGCACCGCCGCGACCGCCGCCTTCATCTTGCCGATCACTTCGGCATAGTCGGGCGCGTTGAACACCGCCGAACCGGCGACGAAAGTGTCGGCGCCCGCCGCGGCGATCTCGGCGATGTTATCGGTCTTGACGCCGCCGTCGATCTCCAGCCGGATCGCGCGACCGCTGTTGTCGATGCGTTCGCGCACGCGGCGCAGCTTATCCAACGCCGAAGGAATGAAGCTCTGGCCGCCGAAGCCGGGATTCACCGACATCAACAACACCAGGTCCAGGTCCTCAAGCACCCAGTCGAGCACTTCGATCGGCGTGGCCGGATTCAAGACCAGGCCGGCCTGGCAGCCGTGCGACTTGATCAACTGGATCGTGCGATGCACGTGGCCGCTGGCTTCGGGGTGGAAGCTGATGATGCTGGCACCGGCCTTGGCGAAGTCGGGAACGATGCGGTCGACCGGCTCGACCATCAGGTGCACGTCGATCGGCGCGGTCACGCCGTGCTTGCGCAGCGCCTCGCAGATCATCGGGCCGATGGTCAGGTTCGGTACGTAATGGTTGTCCATGACGTCGAAATGGACCCAGTCGGCGCCGGCCTTGAGGACGTTGTCGACCTCCTCGCCGAGCTTGGCGAAGTTGGCCGAGAGGATCGAAGGGGCGATGACGGTGGATTGCAGGGACATGCGACAGGGCCGGTACGGACAGGCGGCCATTGTCGCCTCCCCCAGCCGGGGGGCCAAGCGCGGACGGATCAGCGGCGCTGGCGCAAGGTCTTGATGCGGTCGTAAGCGCGGTTGATCTCGCGGGCCCGCTGCTCGGCTTGGTTACGCAGTTCGGGGGCGGCCTGGGTGACCCGGTCCGGGTGGTACTGCGCCATCAGCCGGCGGTAGGCCTGGTCGACCTCGCTGTCGCTGGCGTCGGTGGTCAGGCCCAGCACCGCATAGGGGTTGTCGCCGCGCAGCTTGAACCAGTCGGTATCGAAGGCGTGGCCGATCAACAGGCCGATGATGGCCCCCAGGAAGGGGTTGCCGCGCAGCAGCGCCGCGCCGGCGAAGAAACCCAGCAATTTGCCGTACCAGCGCTTCATCCGCGCCCATCGTCCCGGGCCGTTCGCGGCCCGTCCAGGCCCCTGCGGGCCGCCGGACCCCAGTCTACCTGCACGCGGGCGCCAGCCGGCGTACACTGCCCGGCCCCGTCGCGCCTGCGCGCGCGAGCCGTCCGGCTCCGGCGGCGCGAAGCGATGGGGGAATCATCTATGCCGCCGCCATCAGGGGTCCCCACGTTGACGACCACACTGCTGCAATCCGAACTGCCCGGCCTGCCCTTGCGCCACCGCGGCAAGGTCCGCGATGTCTTCGACCTTCCGGCCGATCGCCTGCCCGCGGGCGCCGCTCCGGGCGGCGACTGTCTGTTGATGGTCGCCACCGACCGCCTCAGCGCGTTCGACGTCGTGCTGCCCGACCCGATCCCGGGCAAGGGCGAGATGCTCTGCCAGATCAGCAACTTCTGGTTCGGCAAGACCGCGCACATCATTCCCAACCACCTGACCGGGATCGACGTCGCCGCCGTGCTGCCCGAGGGCGTCGACGCCCGCCTCTACGCCAAGCGCACGGTCGTGACCAAACGGCTCAAGCCGGTGCCGATCGAGTGCATCGCGCGCGGTTATCTGATCGGCAGCGGCTGGAAAGATTACCAGCGCACCGGCCGGGTCAGCGGCATCGCCCTGCCGAGCGGCCTGCGCCAGGCCGAGCAATTGCCCGAGCCGATCTTCACCCCCTCGACCAAGGCCGCCGTCGGCGACCACGACGAGAACATCGATTTCGACACCGCCGTGCGCACGGTCGGCGCCGGGCTCGCCGAAGCGGTGCGCGATGCGACCCTGCGCCTGTATCGCTACGCCGCCGACTACGCGGCCGAACGCGGCATCCTGCTGGCCGACACCAAGTTCGAGTTCGGCACCGACGCCGACGGCCGTCTCTACGTCATGGACGAAATGCTGACGCCGGACTCTTCGCGCTATTGGCCCGCCGACCAGTACCAGGTCGGCACCAGCCCGCCGAGCTACGACAAGCAATTCGTGCGCGATTACCTGGAGACGCTGGGTTGGGACAAGACCCCGCCGGGTCCGAACCTGCCGGCCGAAGTGATCGAGCGCACCCGCGCGAAGTACGCCGAGGCGCTGCAGAAACTCGCCGGCATCTCGATCGACTGACACCTCACCGGCCCGCACACGCGGGCCGGTTCGGTTTTAAGCGCGCCGCACCGGGGCCTGCCCGGCCAATCGCGTGCGCAGGCGCGGCCAACCTGCACGCACGCGCCTCATGCGCCGCGCGATCCGCGCCACACTCGGGGCCCGACCACGGATTCAGCCCTGCCGCCATGCGCGTTACCCTGGCCCGATCGTCTCTCTCGCGAGAACCGCATGAATATCGGCTACCTGTACCTGAGCATCGCGATCGCCGCCGAAGTGGTGGCGACCAGCGCGCTCAAGGCCTCCGAAGGCTTCACCCGCACCGTCCCCTCGCTGATCGTCGGCATCGGCTACGCCACCGCGTTCTATTTCCTCTCGCTGGTGCTGCGCACGGTGCCGGTCGGGGTCGCCTATGCGATCTGGTCGGGCGTCGGCATCGTCCTGATCGCCGCGATCGGCTGGCTGTTCATGAAACAGACCCTGGATGCCGGCGCGCTGGCCGGCATCGGCCTGATCGTGGCGGGGGTGGCGGTGATCCAGCTATTCTCGAAGTCCGCGGCCCACTAGCCGCAGGCACCCACCCGCGGACAGCGCGTCCGCCCCGCCGCAACGGGAGTCGACCATGAGCACCGTCGCCGAGTCGTCGTCGCAACGCCCCATCGATCGCTGGTTCGCCAGTTATTCCGGCGACCATCGCAACGCCACCAACCAGAGCATCCACGTCGTCGCGGTGCCGGCGATCCTGTGGAGCGTGATCGCCTTGCTGTGGTGCATCCCCGCCCCGGGCACGTACTTCCGCCCGGGCGCCTGGGCCGCGCTGGCGATGTTCGCCGCGCTGCTGTTCTATTACCGCGCCTCGCGCAAACTCGGCTTCGGCATGTTGGTGCAGTTCGTGGTGTTGTCGCTGATCGCGCACTGGATCGCGCAGAGCTTCGGCATCACCGTGCTGCTGTACACCGCCATCGCCGTGTTCGTGGTGGCCTGGATCGCCCAGTTCGTCGGCCACAAGATCGAAGGCAAGAAGCCGAGCTTCTTCACCGACCTGACTTATCTGCTGATCGGCCCGGCCTGGGTGCTGTCGAAGCTGTACCGCAAATTCGGCTGGTCGTACTGAGCGATCAAGAAGGGCGACCGTTGCTTCTGGGTAGGAGCGGCGCAAGCCGCGACCACGTCAATCCAATGACGTCGCCGGTCCGCTCCTGGCGATAAGCAGCCGCGATGGGTCGCCGCTTCCGCCCTCTGGGCTGATTGGCGGGTCCAAGCGCATCACAACGACTTCAGGTAATACCGCCCCAGCAAATAAACGCATAACCCCGCCTGCGCCCACAGCACCACGCAGGTCGCCGCCGACACCGGCAAGGCCCGCGACCAGCTCAGGCGCACCCCGTCGGGGCCAGGCAGATGGATGCGCACGCTGAAAGCCAAGGCCAGGCAGGACAGCACGAACGCGATCGCCGCGAACGGCCAGCCGGAGCTGGCGGCCTGGCCGTGCAGGACGATCATCGCCGTCACCGCCAGCATCGCCCACAGCACCAGCGCGAACACCACCGACCACAGCGCCGCGCCATAGGCCGGCCGCGCCTTGACCAGGTGCGATACCCAGCCGCGCAGCAGCCACGCACTCGGCATCAGCCAGAACACCAGGGCCGCGATCGCCAACATCCCCCAGACGAACGGGCCCGCGGCCTGCAACGCTTGCTTCACAATGCTTCTCCCGTCACGCCATTCGCGACCCGCTCGAGCGGCCGTCACGATAGCCCAATCGACCTCCCCCATGCCTGTTCGCGACATCGTCCTGTTGCTGCTCGTCGTCCTGTCCTGGGCGCTGAACTTCCTGACCTCGGCCTATGCGCTGCGCGAGATCCCGCCGTTGCTGTTCACCGGCCTGCGTTTCGCCCTGCTCGCCCTGCCGCTGGCCTTCTTCGTCAAACGCCCGGCGCCGGGCCAGTGGCCGCGCCTGATCGCGGTTTGCCTGTGCATCGGCGTGCTGCATTTCGGCCTGAGCTTCAGCGCGCTCAAAGCCGCCGGCGACCTGTCCTCGCCGGCCATCGTGTTGCAGAGCTATGTCCCGATGACCGCGGTGCTGGCCTGGTGGCTGCTCGGCGAACGCTTCGCCTGGCGCACGGGCGTGGCGATCGGCCTGAGTTTCGCCGGCGTGCTGGTGCTCGGCTTCGACCCGCTGGTGCTCGACAAGCCGATGGCGGTGGTGCTGATGCTGATCTCGGCCGCGTTCCTGGCCCTGGGCACGGTGCTGATGAAAGGCCTGCGCGGGCTCGACGCTTACAGCCAGCAAGGCTGGACCGCGCTGATCGCGGTGCTGCCGCTGATCGGCCTCAGCATGGCCGTCGAGCCCGGCGGCCTTGCCGCACTCGGCTCGGTCAGCTGGGTCGCCTGGCTTGGCGTGGTCTATGCCGCGTTCGTCTCGTCGCTGCTCGGCCACGGCCTGTACTACGTGCTCGTGCAGCGCCACCCGGTCGCCAAGGTCACCCCCTGGCTGCTGCTGGTGCCGGTGTTCGCCATCGCCCTAGGCGTCGTTTTCTGGGGCGACCGCCCGGGTCCGCGCCTGTGGATCGGCGGCGCCATGGTGCTCGGCGGCGTGCTGATCATCGCTTTGCGGTCGCTGGCGAAATCGCGTACGCCGGTGCCGGCTACGGATGCGTGAGCAAAGGGTAACGAAGGCTTTGCTGTTGCTGTTGCTGTTGCTGTGAAAGCTTGGCGCAGTTCCGAGCTTGCGATGCAACCGTAGACCCGGAGGGCGGCGCACAGGACGTGCGCCGTTTTTCGATAAGACAGGGACGTCTTATCGAAAAATCCCGGCGCGCGCTGTGTACTCGCAGGGGAGCCTCGTCAAGGAAAGCCCTTTTCTTTGGTTACCTTTCTTTTGGGCCAGCAAAAGAAAGTAACCCGGCCGCGTCAGCGGACGGAAGCTCTGCTCTTGCCTGTGGCTTCTGAAGAAACAAGATCAAACGCCAAAAGCTTCCGCCACTAAAGCGGCGGGTAACTTTCTTTTGTCTAAAGCAACAAAAGAAAGTCACCAAAGAAAAATGCTTTTGCTTTGAATCACAAGCCCGCGCGAGCGGTGCATACGCGGGGCTTTTTCATACGGGACATCCCTGTCCCGATGAAAAACGGCGCGCATCCCTGCGCGCCGCCCTCCGGGTCTTCCATTGCCTTCGCTAATGCGAAGCTGCGCACAGCAACAGCAGCAGCAGCAGCAGCAATCCTGCAGCTACGACGGCTCAAAGGGTAGGAGCGGCGCGAGCCGCGACCACGCAGCAACGATCGCCCGCGCCGGCAGCCGTAAGGTCGCGGTCGCGGCTCGCGCCGCTCCTACCCTTAGAAGCCGAGCCGAGCCGTTGCCGTTGCTGTAAAGAGCCTGGCGCAGTGTCGAACTTGCGATGCAACCGTAGACCCGGAGGGCGGCGCACAGGACGTGCGCCGTTTTTCGATAAGACAGGGACGTCTTATCGAAAAATCCCGGCGACAGCATCGCACTCGTGGCCTGTGCCCTTGCAAGGAGAGCCCTTTTCTTTGGTTACTTTTCTTTTGGGCTTAGCAAAAGAAAGTAACCCGGCCGCGTCAGCGGGCGGAAGCTCTGCTCCAAAGATACGCCGACAGCCGCCGGGACGCGGTCGCGACTTGTGACCGAAGGAAATCCAGTAGGACGTCGCTCCTACCCTGCGACAGTCCCAGGCTCCAATCATTGACGACGGCGATGCAGTCTCTGCGCGTCCCGTGGTCGCGGCTTACGCCGCTCCTACAAGGGGAACGACGCGAGGTCGAACCGTCGCGACTATTCCCGCGGCGGTTCGAACATCTCCGCACTCGGCCGGAACGCCCGCGGCTCATAGCCGAAATCGCGCTGCGCCGGACCCGCGTCGAAGGTCATGTCGCCGCGCATGCGCCGCACCGCGGCTTCGCCGAGCCCGGAGGCGCGGCCGGTGGCCTGCGCGGCAAGCAGCGCGAGGTTGAACAGCGGCGACGGCAATTCGATCAGACGCACCGGCGGGCGCAGACAGGCCAGGGTGCGCGCGACCATGTCGCGATAGCTCAGCACTTCGCCGCCGGGCACGGCATAGACCTGGCCGAAGGTCGCCGGCACGTCGAGCACACCGAAGGCGGCATCGGCGAGGTCGTCGACATGCACCGGCTGGCGCAGGCCGTTGGCGCCGCGCGGCAAGGGGAAGTAACGCAGGCGGCGCGCCAGTTGCGCGATCCGGGTCAGGGTGGCGTCGCGGCCGGCGCCGTAGATCAGGGTCGGGCGCAACACGGTCACCGCATCGTTGCGCGGCACCGCCGCGGCGAACAAGGCGGCCTCGCCCTCGCGCAGTTCCTGGGCGACCCGGCGCTCGTCGGCATCGGCCGAACCGCGCTTGGTCTCGGCGCTGGTCGAGCCGAACGCGACCACGCGCGAGGCCTCGATGCCCGATTGTTCGTACCACTTGGCGAACTTCAGCAGCGGACCGCAGCTGAAGATCGCATCGACGCGCGCCGGCAACGCCGGCATCGACGACAGATCGCCCTGCAGCCAATGCAAGCCGGGACGGTCGTGCTGTTCGTGGCGCGAGATCCCGGTGACCCGCCATCCGGCGTGATACAGCCGTTGCAGCAGCGGCACGCCGATCTGGCCGCTGCCCCCCAAAACCAAAGCGTGTTTCATGCGTTCAGCCCTGCGCACTCCGCGCCGGCAGTACCGCGCGCAACCAGAAATAACCGACCACCGCCGACAACAGCGACGCGCCGAGAATGCCGAGCACGGCCTCTTCGTAGCGCAACGGGTCTTGGTAAGCCAACGAAGCGATGAACAGGCTCATCGTAAAACCGATGCCGCACATCAAACCCAGGCCGATCATCGCGCGCAAGTCCATGCCGGCGGGGAAACGGGCCCAGCCGAGCATGCGCATCAGCAGCGCCGCGCCGACGATGCCCACCGGCTTGCCGACCACCAGGCCCAGCACGATGCCCATCGGCAGCGCCGCGGTCGCGTCTTCGAGCTTGACCCCGCTCAGCGACAGGCCGGCATTGACGAAGGCGAACAACGGCAGGATCGCGTAGGCCACCCACGGGTGCAGCGCGTGCTCCAGGGTTTCCAGCGGCGAATGCTCGTGCTCGTCGTCGATCGCATTGCGCTTGTCGACGTGCGGAATCATCAGGCCGGTGGCGACGCCGGCCAGGGTCGCATGCACGCCGGACTTCAGCACGCACACCCATAGCACCACGCCGAGCGCGAGGTAGGGCCCCAGCGAGGTCACGCCGCGGCGGTTGAGCACCCACATGCCGGCCAGCGCCACCGCCGCCCACATCAGCGCGGTGACCGACAGGCCGTGCGAATAGAAGAAGGCGATGATCAGGATCGCGATCAGGTCGTCGACCACCGCGATCGTCGACAGCAGCAGCTTCATCGCCACCGGCACGCGCGAACCGAGCAGGGCCAGCACGCCGAGGGCGAAGGCGATGTCGGTCGCGGTCGGCACCGCCCAGCCGCGCATCGCGGCGGCATCGCCGCGGTTAAGCGCGGCGAACAGCAGGGCCGGCACGATCACGCCGGCGGCGGCGCAGACCATCGGCAGCACCAGTTGCGAGCGCTCGGCCAATTGGCCGCTGAGGGCCTCGCGCTTGATCTCCAGGGCGACGACCAGGAAAAAGATCGCCATCAGGCCGTCGTTGATCCACAGCAACAAGGGCTTGGCGATGTCGAGCGCGCCGATGCGCACCTGCACCGGGATATCGCGGAAGGCCTCGTAGGCCGCCTGCAGCGGCGAGTTGGCGGCGATCAGGGCCAGCACCGCGGCCACGATGAGGACGATGCCGCCGGCGGCTTCGAGGCGGAAGAATTCGCTCAGCGCGCGCAATGCGCGTCGCGGCAACCGCGTGGGGGTGAGTTCGCTCATCCGGCCATTATATCGACGGCAACGGTCCGCCCCATGTCAATGGCCGCTCAGCGCAGCAGCATCAGCAATTCGAAGCCGATCCAGCCGAGCAGGCCCACGAGCAGGATCGCGCCCTCGCGCTTGCTCACGCGCAGGTCGCCCCGCAGCATCGGGTACAGCATCAGCGCGAACACCGCCGCGGCCGGCAGCTCGAAACGCACGAACGAGGCCGGCAGCGGCACGCTGTGCCAGGCCGCCATGCCGCCGATCACGATCAGCAGATTGAACAGACTCGAGCCGACCACGTGGCCGACGACGATGTCGCCCTGCCCCCGCCGCGCCGCGGCGACCGCAGCCATGGCCTCGGGCAGCGCGGTGCCGATCGCCACCGGCAACAGACCGGTCAGCAGCGGCGAAAGACCCATCGCGGCACCGATGATGGCCGCATTCGGCGAACCGAAACCGGCCGCCAGCGCCGGCGAGGCGCCGAGGCTCCACAGGCCGTCGCCGCCGATGATCAGATAGGCGCCCAGGTGCATCAGCACCAGCGCGATCAACACCCGCACCAGATTCAGGCCGAGGTGGGTCTGGGTCTGGGCGAAGGCGGCGATGGCGTCCTGCAGCTCCGGCGCCTCGCGACGGGTGCGCGCGATCGCATAGGCGACCACCGCGACGAACGCCAACAGCATGACGATGCCTTCGCCGCGGCTGAGCACGCCGTCCAGGCCCAGGCCGATCACCGCCAGGGTGCCGAGCAACAGCACCAGCAGCAACGGCGCCAAGGCGCGCCAACGCACCAGCAGCGGCGCGGCGAGCGCGGCCAGGCCGAGGGTCAGGCCGAAATTGACCGCGTTGCTGCCGACCGCATTGCCGAGCGCGAGCGCCTGTTGGCCGCGCACCACCGCCTGCAGGTTGACCGCGAGTTCCGGCAGCGAGGTGCCGAACGCGACCAACACCAGGCCGGCCGCGAACGGCGAGGCGCCGAAGCGCTGGGCCAGGCCCGAGGCGCCCTTGACGATCGAATCGCCGCCCAGGGCCAGCAGTACCAGGCCGAGTACGAATAAGCCGACGGCTTCGAACATGACGATCATCCCCTTGCGGTCAATGGCCGATTCTATGCTCAGGCCGGGCCAGGTTGCGCTTTCGCCGCCTCGCGGCGGCCGCCTCGTTCGTTGCCGATCTCAGGAGCAGCCTTCGACATAGTCGACCTGCGGCGGCACGCCGATGCGCCAGGCCGTGACCTTGCCGGCGGCATCGGTCTCGAACACCAGGGCGCCGGCACCGCCGCCGGCGTCGCCGATGCGCAGGTTCTTGCCGCCGTCGACGTACTTGTGCGGCTGCTCCTCGACCCGGCCGGCGTAGAGCTTGCGGATCTCGTCCGCGCTCATGCCGCGCTTGCCGCCGCCGGGCGCGGTCTCCTTGTCGTTGCCGACGTCGACGCGGGCGAACTTGCCGTTCTCGATCATGAAACCGAACTCGGCCGCGTTCTGCGCCCAGATCGGCCTCAGGTAATAGCAACCGCCGTCGGCCGCGGCCTCGCCCTTGAGCTCGCCGCCCCAGGCCCTCTTGGCTTCCTCGGCGCTCATGCCGAAACGCAGGTCGCCGTAGCCGTCGAAGCGCGCCAGGGTGTCGCTCACGGGCGGCGCTACCGCCGGTGCGGTCGCCGGCGGCACGTCTTCAGCGGGTTGATCGTTGGCCGGCGGGGTCTGCGCCGTCGCGGTGTCGAGCGGGCCGGCGGCCTCGCGCTGGCAGGCGCTCAAGGCCAGGGCCAACAGCAGCGGGGGCAGCAAGGCGGAGAGGGGCAAATGCTTCATCGGCAGGACTCCGGCGCGCGGGGCGCGGTTCGGGTGGCCGCTGCAGCCTAGCCGTTTTGCGTGAATGCGGCGCGAAACGCCGCGGCCGGCAGGACCGCGCAAACGACTCGCGCGGCCGAAGCCGCGCGAGGATGCAGCGATGAAGCAGACGCTCAGTCGCGCTTGGACGGGTCGAAATGCTTGCGCAAGCCGGCCCAGCAGGCTTGGTAATCGCGCTGGCGATGCGCGGCGTCGAAGGCTTGCGCGGCCGGACGGATCACCGCGCGCGTCTCGAACATGAAGGCCATGGTGTCGACGATCACGTGCGGTTGCGAGAGGTCCGCGGCCGAGGCCTTTTCGAAGGTCTGCGCATCCGGGCCGTGGCCGGTCATGCAGTTGTGCAACGACGAGCCGCCGGGCGCGAAGCCGTCGGCCTTGGCGTCGTAGGCGCCGTGGATCAGGCCCATGAACTCGCTGGCGATGTTGCGGTGGAACCACGGCGGCCGGAAGGTGTGCTGGGCCACCAGCCAACGCGGCGGGAAGATCACGAAGTCGATGTTGGCCGTGCCGGGCGTGTCGCTCGGCGAGGTCAGCACGGTGAAGATCGACGGGTCGGGATGATCGAAGCTGATCGAGCCGATGGTGTTGAAGTGGCGCAGATCGTATTTGTACGGCGCGTAGTTGCCATGCCAGGCGACCACATCGAGCGGCGAATGGCCGATGTCGGCGCGCCACAGGTGGCCCTGGAACTTCGCGACCAGCTCGAACTCGCCCTCGAGGTCCTCGTAGGACGCATGCGGGGTCAGGAAGTCGCGCGGATTGGCCAGGCCGTTGGCGCCGATCGGGCCGAGGTCGGGCAAACGCAACAGGGCACCGAAGTTCTCGCAGACATAACCGCGCGAGGGGCCGTCGAGCAGTTCGACACGGAAGCGCACGCCGCGCGGGATCACCGCGACTTCCAGCGGCTCGACTTCGAGCGCGCCGAACTCGGTGGCGACCAACAAACGGCCCTGCTGCGGCACGATCAGCAACTCGCCGTCGGCGCTGTAGAAATAGCGCCCTTCCATCGAACGGTTGGCCGCGTACAGGTGGATGCCGCAGCCGTGCTGGCCGGCCGACGAACCGTTGCCGGCCATCGTGTACAGGCCGTCGACGAAATCGGTCGCCGCTTCGGGCAGCGGCAACGGGTCCCAGCGCAGTTGATCGGGCGAGACCGGGCCGTTGCCGAAGTCGTTATGGAAACGCGGCTGGCCGTAGGGCGCGAAGGTGCCGTGCATCGCCGCCGGGCGAATGCGGTACAGCCAGCTGCGCCGGTTTTCCTTGCGCGGCGCGGTGAACGCCGTACCGCTGAGCTGCTCGGCATACAGCCCGAACGCCGCGCGCTGCGGCGAGTTCTGCCCCTGCGGCAGGGCGCCGGCGACGGCCTCGCTGGCGAATTCGTTGCCGAAGCCGCTCATGTAGCCGCGCGGACGCTGGCGTTGGGCGTCGGTGCTGGGCATCGGAATCACGTTGTCGATGTCGTTGGCTGCGGTGCTCATACGGGCTCGCTATGCGGTGGGGCGCCGCCATTGGTCAGGGCGCGGATCGAATCGGTGCGGCGGCGGAGCAGTGTCTGCAACGGTACGGCGCGGGCGGCGCGGCGTCACATGATCGCGCGCAGCCCCAGCGAGCGCTGGGTCGAGCGTTCGATCCTCAGCGCCAGCTCGGTGGCGATCTGCAACACCCGTGCGCTGTCCTTGCGCCAGACCAGCAGCGCGTGCAGGTTCTCGCTGAACGTGTCTTCGAGCAGCAGCAGTTCGTAACCGCCGCCGTCGGCGCCGCGCTCGGCCAGCAGCGGGTCCAGCCAGGCGAAATACTCGTCCGGCAGGAACCAACGCCCGTCGGTGTGACGCGGGAAGTCCGCCAGGGGCTCGGCGAAGAAGTCGCTGATCTGCTCGTGCACCTCGTCGATCTTGTCGCCGACGGCGATGTGATCCATGAGCTTGAACACGAGCGCGTTCTGCATCAGCTCTTCCGACGAGGGATCCACGATCCAGTCCAGATCGGGATCCTCCGCCGCGCCGTCGATCGCGGCGACCAGCGATTGCAGTTCCTCGGGCTCGAGTTCCCGGCAGGTCAACAGATCGACGAGTTCCCTGAGCATGCGCATTCCCTGGCTTGGCCGGCGGTTTTGGTCGGCCGTTATAGTACGCCGCGCTTCATCTGGTCGCGTTCGATGCTCTCGAACAGGGCCTGGAAGTTGCCTTCGCCGAAACCTTCGTTGCCCTTGCGCTGGATGATCTCGAAGAAGATCGGCCCGATCGCGTTCTGGGTGAAGATCTGCAGCAACTTGCGCTGATGGGTCTCGCGGTCGGCGTCGATCAGGATCTTGTTCTTGGCCAGGCGAGCGACGTCCTCGCCGTGATTGGGCACGCGCTGGTCGATCACATCGAAATAGGTATCCGGGGTGTCGAGGAACTCCACGCCCTGCGCGCGCATCGCTTCGACGGTCTCGTAGATGTTGTCGGTGAAACAGGCGATGTGCTGGATGCCCTCGCCCTTGTAGGCGTCCAGGTATTCGTTGATCTGGCTCTTCGGGTCGCTGGATTCGTTGAGCGGGATGCGCACCACGCCGTCCGGCGCGGTCATCGCCTTCGACACCAGGCCGGTCTTGGCGCCCTTGATGTCGAAATAGCGGATCTCGCGGAAATTGAACAGACGCTCGTAATAGTCCGACCACTTCTGCATGTTGCCGAAGTACAGGTTATGGGTCAGGTGGTCGATGAAGGTCAGGCCGAACCCGCTCGGGTTCTGCTCGGCGCCCGGAATCGGCTCGTAGTCTTCATAGGCCGTGCCCTGGTCGCCGTAACGGTCGACCAGGTAGAGCATGCAGTCGCCGATGCCCTTGACCACCGGCGCATCGATCGCGCGGGTGTCGGCGCGCTCGCTGACCGCTTCGCCGCCGTTGCCGAGCACGGCCTGGTAAACCTCGTTCGCCGGCTTCTTGAAGCGGATCGCGAAGCCCGAGGCGCAAGGGCCGTGCGCCTCGGCGAAGGCCGCGGCGAAGCTGTCGGGCGATTCGTTGACCAGGAAGTTCACCCCGCCCTGGCGATAGACGGTGATCGGGCGCGTCTTGTGGCGCAGCACGGCGCTGAAGCCGAGCTTGCGGAAATAGTCGTGGAGCAGGTCGCTGCGGCCCTTCGGGGCGGCGAACTCGACGAACTCGAACCCGTCGATGCCGAGCGGATTCTCAAACGTGGTGACCTGCATGCCGAGGTTGGGCTGCGCATTCATGGCATTGTTCTCAGGTGGCGGCCGGGTCCGCTGCGGACGGCCTTGTCGAAAGGGTCGTTATAGTTTCACATGAAACCATAAGCAAGGCACAGTGCAACATGAATCGATCTCAATCCGACCCCGATGCCGCCCCCGAATCGGCCCCGTCCGGCCCCCAGACCGCGCCGATCGGCAAGGCCGGCGGGGCGCGCCATGCCGAACTGGACCTGGAACACTTCCTGCCCTACCGCCTGTCGGTCCTGTCCAACCGGGTCAGCAGCGCGATCGCCCGGGTCTATTCCGAGCGCTTCGCCCTCAGCGTGACCGAGTGGCGGGTCATGGCGGTCCTGGGCCGCTACCCCGGCCTGTCGGCCAACGAGGTCGCCCAGCGCACCGCGATGGACAAGGTCGCGGTCAGCCGCGCGGTCGCCCGCCTGATCGAAGCCGGCCGCCTGGAGCGCGACACCCACGACGACGACCGCCGCCGCTCGGTGCTGCAGCTGTCGCTGGACGGCTACAAGATCTACGACGAAGTCGCGCCGATGGCGCTGGCCTTCGAGCAGCGCCTGCTGAACGGCATCGAGGCGCCCGAGCGCGAGGCGTTGTTCCGATTGCTGGATCGTCTCGACGAGTTGGAGATGCAGGCCGAGGCGGAGATGGCGGCGACGACGCGCTAGGCGGGTCGATGTCGTAGTCGCGGCTGCGGCAAGCCGCGTTCCCGAGTCCCGGTTGTGCGTATCCGTGCGCGGGACGCGGAGTCGTTGCCGACGTTCTGCTGCGCCAGGCGGCCGTTGCGTGGCGATCTGGCAACCCCGTGGTCGCGGCTTGCGCCGCTCCTACCCTGGTACCGGGCGAGCCGTTGCCGTTGCCGTTGCCGTTGCCGTTGCCGTTGCCGTTGCCGTGATTTTGATTTGCCGCTTTGCCGGTCAAGTGGAGACCCGGAGGGCGCCGCACAGGACGTGCGGCGTTTTCCGATAAGACAGGGACGTCTTATCGGAAAATCCCGGCGCGGGCATCGCACTCGTGGCCTGTGCCCTTGCAAGGAGAGCCCTTTTCTTTGGTTACATTTCTTTTGGGCTTAGCAAAAGAAAGTAACCCGACCGCGTAGCGGACGGAAGCTCTGCTCTTTCTTGAAGGGTTGTGCCGGAGGCCGGCAGAGCGTGGTCGCAACTTACGTCGCTCCTACAGGGGTACTTCGCACTTGCCTGTGGCTTTAATGGAAGCAAGACCAAACGATAAAAGCTTCCGCCACTAAAGCGGCGGGTAACTTTCTTTTGTCTAAAGCAACAAAAGAAAGTCACCAAAGAAAAGTGCTTTTGCTTTGAATCACAGGCCCGCACGAGCGATGCCGACGCAGGGATTTTTCATACGGGACATCCCTGTCCCGATGAAAAACGGCCCGCATCCATGCGGGCCGCCCTCTGGGTCTTCTATGGCCTTCGCGAGTGCGGAGCGGCGCACAGCAACAGCAATGGCCACGGCAACGGCAACGGCCACGCCACGCCACGCCACGGCCAATATGGTTTGCGGCCTTCGTCGCTGCCAGGGAATCAAAGCGGTCTACCCGCGATCGCCCGTCAGCACCGCCATCACGCCCCAAACATCGCCGCCACCCGACCCACAAAAAAAGACGACGGCCGTAGCCGTCGTCTTTCGTTCGCCACCTGGCCGCGCGAAGCGCGGCAGAGCGATCACTTCACGCCGTGCATCAACTTCTGCACCAACGGCGCGATCAGGAACAACAGCACGCCCGCGCCCACCAGGGCGTAGAAGCCGAAGGTGTAGCCGCTCAAGGCCGAGGTCGTGGTCATGCCGCCTTCGCCGCTGACCACGCCGGCGAAGATGCCCGACAGGTTGTTGCCGATGCCGGTCGAGAGGAACCAACCGCCCATGCCGAAACCGACCAGGCGCATCGGTGCCAGCTTGGTCACCATCGACAAACCGATCGGCGACAGGCACAGCTCGCCGACCGACTGGATCACGTAGACCATGAACAAGGTCCAGAACGGAATCTTGCCGGCGTCGTTGACCAGGCCCGACAAGGCGAACATCAGCAGCGCGAACGCCAGGCCGTTGAAGATCAGGCCGAGGCCGAATTTGCGCGGAATCGACGGATTGGCCGAACCCATCTTGACCCAGATCAGGGCGATGATCGGTGCCAGGGTGATGATCGCCAGCGAGTTGACCGACTGGAACCAGGCGTTCGGGAACAGGAAGTCGCCGAGCTGGCGGTCGACGATCTTGTCGGCGAGGAAGGTGAAGGAACTGCCGGCCTGCTCGAAGAACATCCAGAACAGGATGTTGAAGGTGAAGATGATCAGCATCGCGATCACTTTGTCGCGTTGCACCTTGCCCTCGCGGAAGCCTTCGACCAGCAGCAGGGCGCACAGGGCGATGAACATCGCCAGCAGCACCCACTGCAGGGTGGTCGCGCCGACGGCGAGCAGGAAGTACACCACCGGGATCGCCGCCAAGGCGCCGAGGAACACGTACAGCACCTTCTGTTTGCCGGCGCTGTCGGACGGCGGGCGGCCGATGCCTTCGAGCTGGCGGCGACCGAACCAGAACCACACCAGGCTGGCGATCATGCCCAGGCCCGAGGCGATGAACACCATCTTGTAGACCGGCATGGCCGCGGTGCCGAACACCTTTTCGGCGAGCAGGCCGGTCAGGATCGGCGAGATGAAGGCGCCGGCGTTGATGCCCATGTAGAAGATGGTGAAGCCCGAGTCGCGGCGGCCGTCGCTGACGCTGTAGAGCTTGCCGACCATGGTCGAGATGTTCGGCTTGAACAGACCGTTGCCGACCACGATCGTGGCCAGGCCGAGCTTGAACACCTGGTCGTTCGGGATCGCGATCAGGAACAGGCCGGTGGCCATGATCACCGCGCCGAGCAGGATCGAGCGTTGGTAGCCGAGCACCCGGTCGGCGATGTAGCCGCCGAAGATCGCCGCGGCATACACCAGGGCCAGGTAGGCGCCGTAGATGCGGTTGGCAGGCGCTTCGCCGGCGGCGTCGCCGCCGTGGAACTGGGCCACGATGTACAGCACCAGCGCCCAGCGGATGCCGTAGAACGCGAAGCGCTCCCAGAACTCGGTCATGAACAGCATCCACAAGGGCTTGGGATGCCCCAGCATTTGCTTGAACTCGGGTATGGGCGCCTGGCCCTGGGTCGGTATCGCGGCTCCGCTCATGCGGTGTCCCCTGTCGTGTCGAAACTGAATGAAAATCCCACGCCCACGGCACGGGTCGGGGAGATTTACCGGCCTGGACCGGTCCCGTCAAACCTTTATTCCACGCATTGCGCTTTGTTGCGACGCAACAATCACGCTTACAACCCCCTGAACGGGGGAGAATTTTGCGCGATACGGCGGTTGGAGGTGCCGGTTTACGGCGATCCGGGCTCCTTGGAGCCCCAGGCTGGACGCTCCGGAGGCGGCGTCGCCAGCGCAGTTACTGTGAGTTCGCGGTCACGGCTCGCGACCGCAGGAGCTCCAACGGGACGCTGCTCCAACCCGAAAGCTGCAGGGCGGCGAGCCCGGCCGAACTCCAATCGCCACGAGAAACCTTCAGCCGTCAGCCGGATTCACCGGCAGTCGCCTGGTCGTTCCAGTGACTTCGCCGTCGACGCATCCAGCGAGGCGGTCGCGGCCTGCGACCACGGAACATCCGGCAGGACGCTGCTCCTAACCTTTAACAGCGCCCACTCGATACGGAGCGGTATCGAAGCACCGCCTCAGGTCCCGGCGCCGTAGCCGTCGGTGGGGCCGATGGTGGTGCGCACCTCGAACAGTTCCGGGAAGAAGGTCAGTTCCAGCGCCTGCTTGAGGAAGCCCACGCCGCTGGAGCCGCCGGTACCGCGCTTGAAGCCGATGATGCGCATGACCGTGCGCATGTGGCGGAAGCGCCACAGTTGGAACTGGGTTTCCAGATCGACCAGGTCCTCGCACAGGGCGTACTCGCGCCAGTACAGGTCGGTGTTCTCGTAGATGCGCTCGAACACCGGCTGCAGCGCCGGGTCGCTGACGTGCGGCTGGCGCCAGTCGCGGTCGAGATGGATCGCCGGGATCGGGTGGCCGAAGCGCGACAGATACATCAGGAACTCGTCGTACAGGCTCGGCGCCGACAGCGCCTTCTCCAGCGAAACCTGGCCCTGCGGGTCGTGCGCGAACACCCGCAGCATGGCTTCGTTCTTGTTGCCGAGCATGAACTCGATGGTGCGGTACTGCAGCGACTGGAAACCCGACGACGGGCCCAGGGTTTCGCGGAAACCCATATATTCCGACGGCGTCAGCGTCTCCAGCACCGACCATTGCTCGGTGAGTTGGCGCAGCACCTGCTTGCAGCGCGCGAGGACTTTCTGGCATTGCCAGACCTGGTCATGGCGCAGATGTTCGAGTGCGGCGCTCAGCTCGTGGATGATCAGCTTCATCCACAGCTCCGAGACCTGGTGTTGGATGATGAACAGCATCTCGTCGTGGTGGGCCGGGTCCGACAGCGCGCGCTGCGCCGACAACAACCGGTCGAGTTGCAGATAGCCGCCGTAGCTGATGCGTCCGGACAGGTCGGTATGGATACCGGCTTCCAGTTCGCGCTGGTTTTTCTCGACGGACATCGGCGGTACTCACGGCAGGGGCGCAAAGCGTAACGCATCGCCTGCGCCGGGGTCGGCTTTGGTAATTGCAGCAGGCAGTTACGTCTCCCGGTCGCGGCCTGTGCGACGCCTAAAACGCACAATAACCGGGCCTGCCAAGCACGTCCCGCAGGCGCATTCTCGAGGGGAATCCATGCACAAACTCGCAAGCCGCGCTCTCGCGGCCGGCATCGCTTTGGCTTTGGCCGGCGCAGCCGAGGCACAGGTGGTCATTTCTCAGGTCTACGGCGGTGCCGGCCAGAGCGGCGCACGCTATAGCGCCGACTTCGTCGAACTGCACAACAACGGCAGCGTCGCGGTCGACCTCAACGGTTGGAACCTGCATTACGCGCCGGCCAACGGCGCCTATGGCTGGCAACGCACGCCGTTGAGCGGCGTCATCGCGCCCGGCGGTTACTTCCTGATCCGCCAGCGCGTTTCGATCGGCTCGACCGCGCTGACTAGCTACGATCTGAGCGGCAACGTCTCGCTCAACCACCTCAACGGCAAGCTGGCACTGGTCGATCACTCCAGTCCGATCGTCGTCTCCTGCCCGACCGGTTCGATGGACTTCGTCGGTTACGGCAGCATCGACTGCGCCGAAGGTTCGGCGCCGGCGCCGGCCGGCGGCCTCGTCACCGCGCAACTGCGCAGGGACGGCGGTTGCGTCGACACCCAGGCCAACTCGGTCGACTTCAGTCTCGGCGCGCCAACCCCGCGCAACCGCAACTCGGCGAGGCGAATTTGTCCGGCCGGCCCGCCGCCGCGCCTGTCGACGATCGACGTGACCCAGGGCGAGGGACAGGACGGCATCGCGCCGTTCGTGTTCCGGCTCAAGCTCGATCGTCCCGCCGGCCTCGGTGGGGTCAGCTGGAGCGTCTTCAGCAACGGCCAGGGCAGCGCAACACCGGACCAGGACTACCTGCCCATCGATCTGCGCGGCACCATTGCCGCCGGCCAGACCGAGACCAGCTTCGCCTTGCCGGTCAGGGGCGACCGGTTGACCGAGAGCGACGAAACCGTCGCCCTTCAGATCAAAGTCCATTCCGGCGCGATCACCGCCAACGGCGACTACCTCAACGTCCAGGCGACCATCGTCAACGACGATCCGCAACAACTGCCGCCGCGTGTATCCCTGCACACCAACGCGCTCAAGGAAGGGGACGCCGACATCGCGCCGTTCCCGATCGAACTGCGCCTGGACGGTCCCGCCGGCAGCGGCGGCGTGCGGGTCCGGCTGAGTTCGGTCGACGGCGGCTCGGCGACGATCCACGAGGACTATCTGCCGTTCGAGTACGAAGCGGTGATCGGCCCCGGCCAGGACCGCGCCCACGTCAGCTTCGGCGTGCGCGGCGACACGCGTTACGAAGGCGACGAGACGGTCAGGATCAAGGGACAGATCCTGTCCGGCGCGATCGCCGACAACGGCGGCGTCGACCTCGAAGGCCTGGTCACCATCGTCGACGACGATCTGCGGCTGGTGCCGATCCCGGCCGTGCAGGGCCGCGAGGCGGTCTCGCCGTTGCGCGGCGAATTCGTCTCGGTCGAAGGCATCGTCACGGCGCTGAGCGACGACGGTTTCTATCTGCAGAGCGAGGAGTTCGAAAGCGACGGCGATCCGCAGACCTCGCAGGGCCTGTTCGTGCAGACCGGCCATCGCCCCGATTCGAAGTGGCGCGGTTTGCGCGTGCGTGCGACCGGCACGGTGACGGAGTTGTCCGACAGCGGCAGTCATCCGCTGCGCGGCACGATGACCGCGATCGCGGGCTCGCCGGCGATCGCCCTGCTGACGACTTCGCCGCAACCGCTGCCGCCGGCGCCGTTGCTGCCCTGGCAGCCGTTCTACGGCGCGCCCGACTATGAAGCCTTCGAAGGCATGCGCGTGGGCTTGCCGGAGGTGCGCGTGATCGGCCCGACCGGCGGCAGCTTCGATGCGATGCAGGAACGCACCCGCAGCGACGGCCGCTTCCATGTCGCGCTCGGTCCCCACGATCAGCCGGCGCCGATGCGCGAGCCGGGCACGCGCTACCCGCCGATCTTCCGCGGCCAGCCGCAGGATTGGCTGCCGCGTTGGGACGGCAATCCCGAGGCGATCGGCGTCGACAGCGATGCCGACGGCCATGCACCGCTCGATGTCGCGATCGACACCCGCATCGATGGGATCATCGGTCCGCTCGATCAGCGCAGCGGGCGCTACACCGTGGCCCTGCAGCACGATGCGCAATTGATCGTGCGCGAATCGCTGCCGGCGCCGCCGCGGATCGAGCCGGGCGACCCGCAGCAGCGTCAAACCGCGGTGGTCAGCTACGACCTCGGCGATCTCTACGACGAGTACAGCCCGCCCAACTCGGGTCAGCCGACCACGCCGATGCCGGCGTTGGAACGCCGCCTCGGCAAAATCTCGCGCAGCCTGCGCGAGAACCTGCTGATGCCGGACCTGGTCGCGATCACCGGCATCGAGAACGAAGCCCTGCTGCAGCGCCTGGCCGAACGCATCAACCGCGATGCGACCGCGTCGGGCAACGGCAACCCGCAGTACCGCGCCATCGCCCTGCCCAACGTCGATCCGTTCAAGCCGCATATCGGTCTGCTCGCGCGCAGCGAACAGGTAGGCAGTTGGGGCTCGCGGGTGATCGTCGAACGTGTCGTCCAGATCGGCCGCGATGCACTGCTGCCGAATAGCGCCGGCCCTTCGCCGTGGTTGTTCGATCAAGCGCCGCTGAGCGTCGATGCCACCACCCAGTCCATCGACGGCCACCGTTTCCGCCAGCGTTTGCTGCTGGTGCAACTGGCGCCGATGGCCGACAGCGACGTCGACACGCCACAGGCCGAACGCCAGCGCGATCGCCGCCACCTGCAAGCCGAGTTCATCGCCGGCTGGGTGCGGCAGCAGCAGGACGAACCCGATGCGCCACCGCTGTTGCTGCTGGGTCGCTTCGATGCGCATGCGTTCAACGACGGCCTGGTCGATCCGGTCGGCACCTTGACCGGCCGTCCGACCGAAGGCGTAAGCACGATGGTGCTGGGCGACGGCATCGACCGTTTCGATCCGGATCTGCTCAACCTCACCGCGACCGAGCCGGGATCGGAGCGCTATTCCTCGATCGACGAAGGCAGCCGCCAGGAGCTGCAGCACGCCTTCGCCGACGAGCGCCTGGTCGGCGCCACCGACCGGATCGAGGTCCAGCGCCTGCGCAGTAATGCCGGCTATCCGGCGGTGCTGCGCGATGCCGAAGGCGTGCCGATGCGCGCCGGCGACGTCGACCCGCTGCACCTGCGGCTGGTGCCGCGCACCCGGGCCGATCTGTCGGTCTGGGCCGGGCCCATGAACGGCGGCGAGACGCTGGAGGCCGGTCACCCCCTGGAGCTGTCGGTGTCGGTCGACAACGCCGGTCCTGACTGGGCGCGCCAGGTCGGCCTCGGCCTGGCCTTGTCCGGGGCCTGGCCGAACCTGGAGGTCAGCGCGGTCGCGCCGGGCTGGCACTGCGGAGCGCCGCTGGTCGAGGGCGATCACACCAGCCTCGCCTGCACCGGCGAACAGGTCGACAGCAGCGGCCATGTCTCGCAGTGGTTCCATCTGCGCGCCGCTACCGATGCCTCGATGGCCGGGCGCACGGTCGAGCTCGCCGCCTCGGTGACCTCCCCGTCGGCCGATCCGGACCCGGCCGACAACGCCGCCCGGACCACGCTGCGGATCCTCGCCCCCGGCGGCGCGCCTCAGCCCTGAGTCGCATCGCCCGCCCCCGGCGCAAGCCGGGGGCTTCGACGCCGCCCGGGCCGTCCCGGGCGGCGCCGAGACCCGCCGGAGCCCGCCGAGAGTGATCCAGGTCGCGATTTTCCGGGCCGTCATGCCCTTGCAACGCCAAAAAGTGAGCATTGATGCACAATCCCCTCTGTCTGCTTCCGGGGGGATCCAGGCGTCCACATGGGGAAAAACATGGATAAGTTAGGGGGCCGCCTGTTGGCGGCGGTATTGGCCTTTGCGGCGGCCGGTTCGGCGCAGGCGCAAGTGGTCATCAGTCAGGTTTACGGCGGCGGCGGCAATTCCGGCGCCACGCTGAAAAGCGATTTCATCGAGTTGCACAACAACGGCAGCACCGCCGTCGATCTCAGCGGCTGGAGCGTGCAGTACGCCTCCAGCGCCGGCACCACCTGGCAGCGCACCGCACTCAGCGGCAGCCTCGCGCCAGGCGCTTATTACCTGGTCAAGCAGGCCGACGGCACCGGTGGCTCGGTCGATCTGCCGACGCCCGATACGGTCGGCACCATCCCGATGGCGGCCGGCGCCGGCAAGGTCGCGCTGGTCAACAACAACACCACGCTGAGCGGCAGCTGCCCGCTCGGCAACGTCGACTTCGTCGGCTACGGCACCGCCGCCAATTGCGCCGAAGGCAGCCAGCCGACCGCGACGATCAGCGCCGTGCTCGCCGCCGTGCGCGCTGGCAAGGGCTGCACCGACAGCAACGTCAACGGTGCCGATTTCGACACCGCCGCACCGACGCCGCGCAACCGCGCCAGCGTCGCGTTCTCCTGCGCCGGCACCAACCTGCCGGTGCTCAGCATCGCCGACGTCACCCAGATCGAGTCCTCCCCGGACTTCCGTTTCACCGTGAGCCTGTCGGAAGCGGCCGGCCCGGGCGGCGTCAGCGTGTCCTACGCCACCGCCGACGGCACCGCGACCGGCGGCGACGACTACTCCTCGATCGCCGGCACGCTGACGATTCCGGAAGGCGCCAGCTCGGCGACCATCGTCATCCACGTCACCGTCGACGACCAGAACGAGAACGACGAGACCTTCTTCGTCCGCCTCAGCGCTCCGGTTGGCGCCAACCTCGGCGATGCCGAAGCGATCGGCACCATCGTCACCGATGAAGTCGAGCTGACCCCGATCCATGCGATCCAGGGCAATGGCGCGCAATCGCCCCTGCTCGGCCAGCGCGTCTACACCACCGGCATCGTCACCGGCCGCAAGAGCAACGGCTTCTTCCTGCAGACGCCGGACAACCAGATCGATGCCGATCCGGCCACCTCCGAAGGCGTGTTCGTGTTCGTCGGCAGCGCGCCGCCGGCCATCGCCGCCGTCGGCAACGTCGTGCGCGTCAACGCCAGCGTGATCGAGTTCGTGCCCGGCGCGGACCCCGGCCAGGCGCCGCTCACCGAGCTCGGCAATGCACCGCAGGTGGTGTTGATCTCGGTGCCGCCGGTGATCGGTCCGAGCACCTTGCCCGCCGCGATCGCGCTCAACGCGAACTTCCCGGATCCGGCCGGCGGTCTCGACCAGCTCGAACGCCTCGAAGGCATGCGCGTGACCATCCCGAGCGCGACCGTGGTCTCGCCGACCCAGGGCTCGAAGAACGAAACCAATGCCACCGGCAGCGGTAACGGCATCTTCAACGTCGTGGTCACCGGCGTGGCGCGTCCGTTCCGCGAACCCGGCATCCAGGCGCCCGACAGCGCCCCGGGCGGCGGCAGCATTCCGCCGATCCCGCGTTGGGACTTCAACCCCGAGCTGATCACCGTCGACAGCGACGCGATCGGCGGCACTGCGTTCAACCTGTCCAGCGGCACCGTGCTGACCAACCTGACCGGCCCGCTCGACTACGGCTTCCGCCGCTACACGATCCTGCGCGATCCGAACGCACTGACCACGATCACCCAGGAACGCCAGCCCACCGCGGCGCGTCTGCCGGACATGAGCGAGTTCACCGTCGCGGCCTACAACGTCGAGCGCTTCTTCGACGCCGCCAACGACCCGGCGATCGGCGAACCGGTGCTGACGCCGGAAGCCTATGCGCGCCGTTTGAACAAGATCTCGCTCGGCATCGGTTACCTGCAGCGTCCGGATATCCTCGGCCTGGTCGAAGTGGAGAACATCAGCGCCGCTCAGGACATCGCCGCGCGCGTCAACGCCGATGCGGTCGCCGCCGGGCTTCCCGATCCGAAGTACGTCGCTTACCTGCTGGAAGGCAACGACATCGGCGGCATCGACGTCGGTTATCTGATCAAGACCGCCGAAATCGCCGCCGGCACCGCCCGCGTGGAAGTGCTGTCGGTGACCCAGGCCGGCAAGACCGCGACCTGGACCCAGCCGGACGGCAACAGCGCCCTGCTCAACGATCGTCCGCCGCTGGTGCTCGAAGCGGTGGTCCACAACGGCGACGGACGCAGCTTCCCGATCACCGTGATCCTGGTCCACCAGCGCTCGCTGATCGATAGCGAACTCGACACCGACGCCGGCCATCGCGTGCGCATGAAGCGCCAGGCCCAGGCGGTGTTCCTCGCCGACTTCATCCAGCAGCGCCAGTTGGCCAATCCGGCCGAACGCATCGTCACCCTCGGCGACTTCAACGCGTTCGAGTTCAACGACGGCCTCGTCGATGTGATCAACACCGTCGCCGGCACGCCGACGCCGGACGATCAGACCGCGGTGCCCGGCGACGGCGCCGACCTGGTCGAGCCGAACCTGAGCAACCTCGGCGAGCTGGCCACGCCGGATCAGCGTTACTCCTACACCTTCGGCGGCAATGCGCAGACCATCGACCAGGTCCTGGCCAACCAGGCCCTGATCGCCGCGGCAACCGGCCTCAAGCTGGATCACGCGCGCATCAACGCCGACTTCCCGGAGATCAACCGCAGCCTCGGCGATTCGCCGTCGCGCCTGTCCGACCACGACCCGGTCATCACCTACATCGACTTCCGCCGCCGCGCGGATCTCGCGGTGACCGCTTCGACCTCGACCGCCTCGGTGCGCGTCGGCCAGCCGGTGAACTTCAGCGTCGCGCTGAACAACGCCGGCCCGGAACAGGCCGACTACCCAGGCATCGGCTTCGCCATCAACGCCGAACTGCCGGCCTTGAGCGTGGTCGCCCCGGCCGGCTGGAGCTGCGATGCCCCGGCCGTGGCCGACGGTTCGACCAGCGTCGCTTGTAACCGCACCAGCATGGCGAACGGCGAAACGGCGACGTTCGCGCTCTCGGCCAACGCGACCGAAGCGATGATCGGCAAGACCACCACCCTGGCGGTTGCGGCGCAATCGCAGTCGCTGGACCCGGTGCCGGGCAACGACGGCGCCAGCGTCAGCATCGAAACCACCGCACGCGCCGACCTGGCCATCGACGTCGACGGCCCGCGCGCCCTGCGTGGCGGCCAGAGCGGCCAGTTCGCCGTCACCGTGCGCAACCGCGGCGGCGACGTCGCGGTGCTGCCGAGCCTGAACCTGTACGGCGATGCGCCGGCAGGCAATGTCTCGATCGCTGCGCCAAGCGGCTGGACCTGCACCGTCGCCGCGCACGGCAACGGCTTCGAAGCGACCTGCAACGGCACTCGCCTCGCCGCACGCAGCGAACAGCGTTTCGACTTCGTCATCGTCGCACCGCGTCCGCGCCTGTGGGATCGCAGCCTGACCCTGCTCGGCTTCGCCGCATCGGCGGTGGAAGATCCGAATCCGTTCAACGACTTCGCCCTGCACCACGTCCAGCTCGCCGGACCGTGGTGGTGGTAAGTCCGCGGGCGGCGCCACGCCGCCCGGCGTGATTCGATCGGCAACACAAAAGCGCGGCTTCGGCCGCGCTTTTTTTTTGCCCGGCGTTTGCGCTCGCGATGAACTCGGCCGGCGTCGCCGGAAGCACGCAGGCCAGCGACGCGCGTGCAAGGCCGGACGGCTTTGCCGGAATGGGCGTCTGCGCGAACGACCGCCGCAAGCGCGCGCGGCACACTCCGTACTGCGCCGTTTCGTGCGCCAACCGGCACGCAAAGTCGTGAACGCCATCGCGGCGCGTGTCTCGGCATGGTCGATGTTGCGTTTGCGCAACTCACTGCGGCGCGCGCGAGCGATGCCTCGCCGATGCGAGCGCGGCAGACACGCAAGTACGCACCCGGCAACGGAAAAACGCCGCCGGCCGCGCCTGCGGCGATGCCGATCCGAACGCCGAAACCCCCGCGCGCCGCACACGGCGAGTGCGACGCCTAGCCGGTTTCGCCTCGCAATGCATGTCGCAGCGCGCAACGGCGCTTAACAAGCGTTTCGGTATCATCCGCGCCATGACGCAGTGCCCGGCCCGCCGGGCGCCGCGGCTTTAGCCCGGCCCGGAATCCTCTCGTTCGCACGGAGAATCCGGACCCAGCCAGTCTGAAGCTGACCAGCGCGCCCGGCACTGGATCCGGGACCGGAATGATTCGGACCTCATCCCTATTCTGTGAGGACCTTCCCCCGATGACCGTCGCCGCGACGTTCGAAATCGAGTATCTCCAATACCTCGGCGCAGACGGTCGACCCGTCGCCGAGATTCCGGCCGCGTTCAAGGACGCCAACACGCTGCTGCCGTTGTTCAAGCAAATGCTGTTCGTGCGCACCTTCGACACCAAGGCCATCGCCCTGCAGCGCACCGGCAAGCTCGGCACCTACGCCGCCTGCCTGGGCCACGAAGCCACCCATGTCGGCATCGGCGCATCGATGTTGCCCGACGACGTGTTCGCACCGAGCTATCGCGAATACGGCGCGCAGTTCATGCGCGGCGTGCAACCGCGCGAAGTGCTGATGTACTGGGGCGGCGACGAACGCGGCAACGACTTCGCCGGTCCGCGCAAGGACTTCGCCTGGTCGGTGCCGATCTCGACCCAATGCCTGCACGCCGCCGGCGCCGCGCTCGCCTTCAAGCTGCGCAAGGAAACCAATCTCGCGGTGGCCTGCTGCGGCGACGGCGGTTCGTCCAAGACCGACTTCTACGCCGCGCTGAATTCGGCCGGCGCCTACCAACTGCCGTTGATCCTGTGCGTGATCAACAACGGTTGGGCGATCTCGGTGCCGCGTTCGGCCCAGACCGGCGCCAAGACCCTGGCCCAGAAGGGCCTGGCCGGCGGCTTGCACTGCCTGCAGGTCGACGGCAACGACCTGATCGCGGTGCTCGAAGGCATGCGCCGCGCCGCCGAACTGGCGCGCAGCGGTCAAGGCGGCAGCGTGATCGAATTCATGACTTACCGCCTGCACGACCACACCACCGCCGACGACGCGCGCCGTTACCGCGACGAAGCCGAGGTCAAGGACGCGTGGACGCGAGATCCGATGCCGCGCCTGCGCACCTATCTGACCGCGCAGGGCGTGTGGAACGAAGAACTCGAAAAAGCCTGGGCCGAGGAATGCGGCAAGAAGGTCGACGTCGAGATCAACGCCTATCTGGAAACCCCGGTGCAACCGGTCGAAGCCATGTTCGATTACCTCTACGCCGACATGCCGGCGGACCTGCTCGCCCAACGCGCCGCCGTACTCGCTCTGGAGGGCCGTCGATGAACGTCGCCACCAAGACCACCGTCGATACCGCCCAGCCGGTCGCCACGCCCGCCGCGATCACCCTGATCGAAGCGATCACCCAAGCGCTCGCCTATGAGATGCGCCACGACGACAGCGTGCTGGTGCTCGGCGAAGACGTCGGCGTCAACGGCGGCGTGTTCCGCGCCACCGCCGGCCTGCAGCAGGTGTTCGGCCCGGAACGCGTGCTGGATACGCCGCTCGACGAAACCACCATCGCCGGCCTCACCGTCGGCCTGGCCGCGCAAGGTATGAAGCCGGTCGCCGAAGCCCAGTTCGACGGCTTCGTTTATCCGATGCTCGACCACATCATCTGTCACGCCGCGCGCTTCCGTCACCGCACCCGCGGCCGCCTGACCTGCCCGATGGTGCTGCGCGTGCCGTGGGGCGGCGGTATCCGCGCGCCGGAGCACCACAGCGAAGCCAACGAAGCGCTGTTCACCAATGTGCCGGGCCTGCGCGTGGTGCTGCCGTCGTCGCCGGCGCGCGCCTACGGCCTGCTGCTCGCCGCGATCCGCGATCCGGACCCGGTGATCTTCTACGAACCCAAGCGCATCTACCGCCAGTACAAGGAAGTCGTCGCCGACGACGGCGAAGCCTTGCCGCTGGACGTGTGCTACGTGCTGCGCGACGGCACCGACATCACCCTGGTCACCTGGGGCGCGCAGGTCAAGGAAGCGCTGGAAGCGGCCGACAAGCTCGCCGGCGAAGGCATCAGCGCCGAAGTCATCGACGTCGCCACGCTCAAGCCGCTGGACTTCGCCACCATCGCCGAGTCGGTCAGCAAGACCGGCCGTTGCGTGATCGTGCACGAGGCGCCCAAGACCGCCGGCTTCGGCGCCGAGATCGCCGCGCGCCTGGCCGAGGAGTCGATGTACGACCTGCTCGCGCCGGTCGAACGCGTCACCGGCTACGACACCCACATCCCGCTGTTCCGTCTGGAGATGAAGTACCTGCCGAGCGTCGACAAGATCGTCGCCGCGGCCAAGCGCGCGATGGCCAACGGCTGACGCGCGCGCTTCGACACGACGGGCTCCCACGATCGCATCGTCCGGTCGCCGACCGGCGATGCGCAGCATGCAAGACGAAGGCCGAACGCGGGCCTTCGTTCATCACCCTCTCAGAGAACGAGTCATGAGCGATACCAAGACCTTCCTGCTCCCCGACCTCGGCGAAGGCCTGCCCGACGCGACCATCGTCGAATGGTCGGTCAAGGTCGGCGACACCGTCCGTCTCGACGACACCCTGGTGTCGATGGAAACCGCCAAGGCCGTGGTCGAAGTGCCCTCGCCCGTGTCGGGCAAGGTGCTCAAGCTCGCCGGCGCCGCCGGCGATGTGATCGTCACCGGCACGATGCTGGCCGAGTTCGAGATCGACCCGAACCTGCCGCAGCGCGCCGACGGTCAGGACACCGGCCATCACCACGGCGGCGGCCATGCGCCGGCGCCGCAAGCGGAACCCGCTCCGGCGGCGGCCAAGCCCGCCGAAGCCGCCGAGCGCGCCGACAGCGGCACCGTGGTCGGGGCGATGCAGTCCTCCGATGCGGTGCGCAGCGAGCAGGCGGTCGCGGTCGGCGGCGTCAAGGCGATGCCGGCGGTGCGCGCGCTGGCGCGCAAGCTCGGCGTCGATCTGAGCCGGGTACGCGCTACCGGCGCCGACGGCGTAGTGACCATGGACGACGTCAAGCGCGCCGCCGCCGACGGCAGCGCGCAAGCCGGCGCCACGCCGGTGCAGCGCGCCGCCGATCGCGCACCCGCGCCCGCCGCGGCACCGACTGCGGTCGCCGCACCGGCACGCAGTGCGCTGTCGGCCTCCGGCCGGCCGATGCGCACCCAGCCGCCGGGCGTCGCCGTCACCGGTCAGCCCGAGCAGCTCAAGGGCGTGCGCCGCAACATGGCGCGGGTGATGGCCGATGCGCACAGCAAGGTCGTGCCGACCACGCTCGCCGACGACGCCGACATCAACGCCTGGCAGCCCGGCAACGACATCACCGGCCGCCTGGTGCGCGCGATCGTCGTCGCGTGCAAGACCGTGCCCGCGCTCAACGCCTGGTTCGACGGCGACAAGCTCACCCGCACCCTGCATCCGCAGGTCGACATCGGCATCGCCGTCGACACCGACGACGGCCTGTTCGTGCCGGCGCTGCGCAATGCCGACGTGCTCGATTCGCGCGGCGTGCGCGAGGCGATCAACCGCCTGCGCGCGCAGGTCGAGGACCGCAGCATTCCGGCTTCGGAACTCAGCGGCTACACCATCTCGCTGTCGAACTTCGGCATGTTCGCCGGCCGTTACGCGACGCCGGTGGTGGTACCGCCGACGGTGGCGATCGTCGCCGCCGGCAAGGGCCGCCACCAGATGACCCCGGTGATGGGCGGCTTCGAATCGCACAAGGTGATTCCGCTGTCGCTGACCTTCGATCACCGCGCCTGCACCGGCGGCGAAGCCGCGCGCTTCCTCAAGGCGATGATCGACGACCTCGCGCGTCCGAACTGAGTCCGAGCGAAAGACACCGCTCCCGCATCGCGCGGGAGCGGTTCGGGCCACTGCAAGCCCCGCGATCGACCATCAAGGCGCCGGCCATGCGCGCCGTGCCGGCGATCGGCCTCGCCTCCGCCGCGAGCGCCCCACGGCGCCCCTGACCCGATCAGGGTCGCCTGAGCTCTATCTTGCCGCCCCTCCCGCCGCGCCTCGGGGCGGCCATCGCTGCCGCCTGCCGCGGTTCTTCCCGGCCCTGGCCGAAATCCTCATTCCGCAACCGCGATAGCCATCACGCTCGCGGCTTCGATTGCGTTTAGGAATAAATAATTCCCTAAATCAATTAATCAGGAATCGCGCTAGCGTCGGCCCGCAATCCCGGCGCCGGGCGCCCGTTTCGGAACTCCGGCCCATCCTTCCCGTCCTCATCGACAGTCGAGAGGTTCCAGAATGAAGCGTTCCCTGCGCACGATGCTGTCGTGCATTTCAGTCGTGGCGTTCGGCCTGATCGCGCCGGCCGCCAACGCCGCCCGGCCGGCCTTCCAGATGCCTTTCCCCTGCGGCCAGACTTGGTACGGCGATACCTACCCCGGCCACGGCCTGCGCTATGCGGTCGACCTCAACCACAAGCCGCGCCCGCTCAGCGACGCCGATCTCGGCTCGACCGTGGTCGCCTCGGCCGGCGGCACCGCGCATACCTACAACCCTCATCCCGGCACCGGCTACGGCCGCCTGGTGGTGATCGACCACGGCGGCGGCTGGCAGACCTACTACGCCCACCTCAACAGCATCTCGGTCGGCAACGGCGCCAGCGTGTCGCAAGGGCAGAAGATCGGCACGCTCGGCAAGACCACCCGCCCCGGCAACAGCATCTCCGCGCACCTGCACTACGAACAGCGCCTCAACGGCGACGACCAGAAGATCGTCTGGAACGGCGCGACCATCGTCTACGACCAGTACGAAGTGGCCTACAAGAGCCGCAACAGCTGCAGCGCCGGCGGCGCCACCGGCACGGTCAAGACCAGCGGCTCGCCGCTCAACGTGCGCTCCGGCCCGGGCACCGGCTACAGCATCGTCGGCTCGCTCGCCAACGGCGCCAGCGTCACCATCCGCTGCCAGAAGACCGGCGAATCGGTCAGCGGCACGTACGGCACCAGCAATCTGTGGAACAACATCGGCGCCAGCGGTAGCAACCGCTATATTCCGGATGCCTACACCTACACCGGTTCCGACGGCCGCGTCGCACCGGATTGTTGATCGGGCGACAAGCGCAACGGGGCGGCGGCGAGATCGCCGTCCCGCTGCCCCCCCTTTCCGCTTCGCATCGAGGACGCCGATGACGCACGCCCACTCTTGGCCGACATGGACCGCACGGCTGGGCATGGCGCTGCTGACGTCCGCGCTGATCGGAGGCCTGGTCGGCGCGGCGATCACCCGCTGCTCGATGACGCCTGCGACGACGCAGGGCCGCGACGGCGCCACGACATCGCCCGCCCCCGGCCGCAGCGGCAAGCAGCCGCTGCACTCGGCCCTGGCCGACGCCCTGGCCAGCGACGGCCCGCGCAGCCGCGGCGCCGACGACCTCGACCGCAATATCCGCCGCGCCGGGCAGGACCCGGGCTATCTGCGCGAACTGCTGCGCCGCTATAGCTTCGAGACCGATCTCGACCGGCGCGGCGCCTTGCTCGCGATCCTGCAGGGCGTGGCCAACGACGAGGTGCTGCAACTCGGTCGGCAACTCGCCGGCAACCCCGACCCGGATACGCGTCGCAGCGGACTGGCCCTGCTCAAGGCATTTCCGCTCGACGTCGCCGAAGTGCGCGACACGCTGGCGCGGCAGTTGCGCGACGAACGCGACCCGGCCCTGCTGAAGGAAAGCATCGACATGCTGGCGCCCGCAGTGGTGGCCAGCGAAGACGCCGCGCCCTTGCTCGAACGCCTCGCCGCTCTGCGCGGCCATGCCGATGCTGAAGTGCGCGCCAGCGCCGTGCTGCAATCGGTGCGCTGGAACAAGCGCGGCGACGACGCAACCATCCTCGAACCCGCTCTGCTCGATCCGGACATCGCCGTGCGCCGCGCCGCCATCGCCGGCGTCGAAGCTTCCGGCGCGCGTTCCGATGGGCTCAAGATCGCCTTGCTCGATATCGCCGGCGATGCCCGGGCCGAATCGGACCTGCGCCGCTCGGCCGCGTTCGCCTTGCAGAACTTCGCCCTCGATCGCGACGAATACGCGCTGTACCGCGATGCGCTCGCCGCGCTCGCCCGCGCCGACGGTGCGGGCCCGGGATTGCCGCTGCATTGAATCGCGGCGATGCGACGTGACGCGGTACCGCATCGCCTCGCAGGCACTTCCCCGCCCGCGGTCGGCGCGGCAATCTGCAGGCCGGTCTACCTTCCACAGAGCACTGCCATGACCCATCGCAGCCGCTTGGCCGGATTCATCATCGATTGCGAAACCGGCGACCTCGACGCCGCCGCGAATTTCTGGAGCGGCGCGCTAGGTTTGGCCCGGGTCGAAACCTACGACGACGACGGCGCGCAATACGCCCAACTCGCCAACGGCCCCGCCGAGCTGCACATCGAAGTGCAGAAAGTCGCGCACCCCTCGCGCGTGCACCTGGACATCGAAAGCGACGATCTCGACGCCGAAGCCGGGCGCCTGGAAGCGCTTGGCGCCAAGCGCATCGCCTTCGTCAAACGCTGGTGGGTGATGGAAGCGCCGACCGGCCACCGCTTCTGCATCGTGCGCATGAAGCATCCCGAACAGGGCGCGCCGCCGAACGTCTGGGACTGACGCCGGCATCGCGCCGCGCCGCGGCGAGCTCAGCTGGCATCGACTACAAGATGGTCGCGGCCGCTGGATTTCGCTCGGCATAAAGCCTGATCGGCGCGATCGAACACTGGCTCGGGGCGGTCGCGTTCCGACTCGCCGAAAGCGGTTCAGCCCGTCGCGTCGACCGTCGTGACCGAGCGCTCGGCCTGGCGATCGAGCCACACAGCCAGGCCCTGCGCATTGAGTTCGATGTCGACCGCGAGCCCGGCCTGGATCTGCGCCTCGCTGAGCGGGCTGCCGTGGGCCAGGGCGCGCTCGGTGTACAGCGCCCTCAGCGCCTCGCTCAGGCGCGCATGACGTTCGCCGTCGGCGGCCTGCGCTTTTCCGATCCGCACCATCGCGTCGATCTGTTCGATCAACTCCGCGCCGAGCCGCTGCACGTCGCCGACGCGGCCGTAATGGGTCAGGTACACCGCTTCGGGATCGCTCGCGAGCAAGGTGCGGATCGAAGCCTTGAGCGGTTCCGGCTCGAACTGCACCGGCGAGGAAGTCGGCAGGATGAAGGGCCCGCGCGCCGAATCGAATTCGCGATAGGACAGGCCGAAGGTGTCGCCGGTGAACCAACTGCGGCTGCGTTCGTCCCACACGCACAGGTGATGGCGCGCATGCCCCGGCGTGTCGACGCACAGCAGCGGCCGTCCGGCCAGCTCGACCACATGGCCGTCGCGGGCGATGACGACGCGCTCGGCCGGCACCGGCACGATCTCGCCGTAGCTGCGCGCCATTTCCTCGGCGCCGTAGACCGCGGTCGCGCCGGCGACCAGGCGCGCCGGGTCGATCATGTGCGGCGCGCCGCGCGGATGCACCACCAAGCGCGCGTTCGGCAGTTGCTGCATCAGCGCGCCGGCGCCGCCGGCGTGATCGAGATGGACGTGGGTCAGGATCAGCCAATCGATGTCGGCCGGCGTCAGGCCCTGCGCCGGCAGGGCCGAGAGCAGCGCCGGAATCGAATGCTGGGTGCCGCAGTCGATGAAAGCGCCGCGGCCGTTGTCGACGACGAGATACGCGGCGTCGAAGATCGGCCGCTGAAAGCCGGTGTCGATGGTGACGATGCCCAGGGATTCGCTCATGACGGCACTGCACTGCGCTGCGGAGTCGGCGCCCAGTCTATGCGCTGTGGGCCGCGGCAACATGCGGCTTTGGTCGCAGGAGTCGGCGCCTGCCGCCCGCTCGACGCAGGCCGTGCACCAAGACCTTCAACCGCGCCCCTTCAATCGAGGAAGTCGGTCAAACGCCTCAGCCAGCGCCAACGCACCACACCGGCGATGGTCAGCGTCGCCAGGAACACCCCGTAGCCCAGCGAGGTCGCGAAGATCTGCGGCCACATCGCGCCATAGGCATCGCCGGCGTAACGATGCGCCCAGCGGATCGCCAACACGAAGGCGCATACCGATGCGGCCAACGACACCGCATCGAACAAGCGCCGCGCGGCATTGCGCGGCTGCCGCGGGTACAACCAGAACAGCGCGCCGAGAATCGCGAACCAGGGCAAGAACAGGATCAGCGCCAGGTTGAGTTCGACGAACCGGCTCACGACGTCGCGCTGTCCTTCGCCGCCTGCGCCTCGGCTTCGGCCTGGACGATCGCGGCCAGGGCCGCGGCCACGGCATCGCGGCGCGCGTCGTCGACGGCATCGGCGGCGGCCAACAAAGCCGCGACATCGCTCTTGCCGGCCTTGAGCGCGGCGATCAACTGCCCGGCATCCTTCGGCGAGGCGAAACCGCGGCTCTGCAGCAGCACTTCATCGCCGTCGGCGAGCTTGAAATAGAACTGCCCGTCGGCTTCGCGGTACTGTTTGAACACCGGCAGGCTCGCCTTGCTCTCGGCCTTGACCGAGGCCTTCGTCGTGGTCTGCGACAAATCGCGCAAACCCACCGCTTCGCGCAGCGCCTTCATGCGCGGGCTGACGTGCTGCGCGCGCACGCGGCGGGCGCCGTCGACCAGGATCGCTTCGATGTCCTGCGGACGCGCCATCAAGGTTTCGTACTTCGCGCGCAGCGGCGCGATTTCGCTGTCGATGCGTTCGAATAGCGCCTGCTTGGCCTCGCCCCAGCCGATGCCCTCGGCGAAAGCGCGGCGCATCGCTTGCGTTTCCTCGACGCTGGCGAAGGCCTGGTAGATCTGGAACAGGGCCGAACCTTCGGTGTCCTTGGCTTCGCCCGGCGCGCGCGAATCGGTGACGATCGAATAGATCAGCTTCTTCAAAGTCTCGCGCGGCGCGAACAAGGGGATGGTGTTGTCGTAGCTCTTGCTCATCTTGCGGCCGTCCAGGCCCGGCAAAGTCGCCACGTTGTCCTCGATCAAGGCCTCGGGCAGGACGAAGTGCTCGCCATAGAGATGATTGAAGCGCTGGCCGACGTCGCGCGCCATCTCGATGTGCTGGATCTGGTCGCGGCCGACCGGCACCTGGTTGGCGTTGAACGCCAGGATGTCGGCCGACATCAGCACCGGGTACATGAAGAGGCCGGCGGTGATCGCGGCATCGTCGTCCTCGCCTTCGGCGCGGTTCTTGTCGACCGCGGCCTTGTAGGCGTGGGCGCGATTGAGCATGCCCTTGCCGGCGACGCAGGTCAGGAACCAGGACAGTTCCGGAATCTCGACGATCTCGCTCTGGCGATAAAACCAGACCTTGGCCGGATCGAGCCCGCAGGCCAGCCACGCCGCCGCGATCTCCAGGGTCGAGCGCTGCACGCGCTCGGGCTCCTGCACCTTGATCAGCGCGTGCAGGTCGGCGAGGAAATAGAAGCTCTCCACGTCCGGGGCGAGGCTGGCGGCGATCGCCGGGCGGATAGCGCCGACGTAGTTGCCGAGGTGCGGGGTACCGGATGTGGTGATGCCGGTCAGGATGCGGGTCTGGGTCATTGCCGATCGTGGGTGGAACGTGGCCGGTCAGTGTACCCGCTGCCCGGCGAGGCCCGCCTCGTCCGGAGGTCCCAGCCTGAGCCGCGCGTGAGCCGCGCATGAGCGGCAGCTGAGCGCCGCGCGTCGCCCCGGCCGGGGCGGCGCAACCCCATTGCGGGAACCGGTGCGTTTGCATGCACGACCACCCAGGAGACACCGCCATGTTCCGCACCCTCGCCCTGCTCGCCGGTGCCGTGTTGACCGCCACCGCCTGCACTCCGGCCTACGGCCGTCCGCTGGTCGACCTCGCGGTGATCGACCGCGACAGCGGCGACTGGCTGCCGGCCTATCCGCACCGCGGCCAGCAGTGGATCGCCGGCACGCCCGGCCACCGCTACTCGGTGCGCCTGACCAACACCAGCGGCCAGCGCGTGCTGGTCGTACTCTCGGTCGACGGCGTCAATGCGGTCAGCGGCCAGACCGCCAACCCCTCGCAGGCCGGCTACGTGCTCGATGCCTGGCAATCGACCGAGATCAACGGCTGGCGCAAATCGCTCGACGATGTCGCTCAGTTCGTCTTCACCGACCTGCCCGACAGTTACGCCGCGCGCACCGGGCGCCCCGACAACGTCGGCGTGATCGGCGTGGCGGTGTTCGAGGAACGCCCGATTTATCGCGAAATTCATCGCGAACCGCCGCGTCCGTATCCCTATCCCTACCCGCAGCCGCCGTATGGCCGCGCCGAGGGCATGGCCGAGGCCGAACGCCGGGCCTCAAACGGCGCCGCCGCGCCGGCCGCCACCGCCTCGGCAGCGGGTAAGGCGCGCGAAGCCGCCGCCGACAGCGCCGCCGCGCAATCCATCGGCACCGGCCACGGCGCGCGCGAATGGTCGCCGGTCTCGCAGACCGACTTCGTGCGCGCGTCGCGTTCGCCGGCCCAGGTCATCCAGTTCCGCTACGACGATTACCGCAATCTGGTCGCGCGCGGCATCGTGCCGCGTTATCGCGCGCCGTATCGCGATAACGAACCGCGCGCTTTCCCGAACGGTTTCGTCGCCGATCCTCCGCCGCGCGGCTGGTAATCGCGGCAACCGGGCCCGTCGCCGCAGCGCGCACAAAAAACGGGCCGGAAAGCTCCGGCCCGTTGTTCCTCGTCGATGACGCTGCGCTGCGCTATCGATGGGCGCCGATGATCAGACGCCGTGGCGCATCGCTCAGTTCAGCGTCTTGCCGAATTCCTTCACTTCCTTCTCGGCCCGCTCGCGTTCCCAGCCGTAGCGTTCCTGCAACTTGCCTGCGAGGTATTCGGAGTTGCCTTCGGCGATATCGAATACGTCGTCGGTCAGATCGCCCCACTTGGCCTGGGCCTTGCCTTTGATCTGGGTCCACTTGCCGGCAATGATGTCTTTGTTCATCGATAACACTCCTTCGTTGGGGGATTCGGATTCGGCACGACGCGCGAATTTCGCAACGCGTCGTCAGGCTTGCCGATATCGCCGGAACAGATTCGCAGCGCAGACGTTCCGATGAGGTCACGATTGCGTTAGCCGAGGCTTGATGTCGGTGAACGGCATGAATCCTTCATTCCGTTTCTGTGCGCGCGGTAGCGTTTGCACGGTTGCGCTGCGCGCTTTGCGGACATCGAGGAAGCGAGCCAACGATGAATGCGTCGGCGCCGCAGCGGATGCCAAACCCCAGACGCAGAAAAGGCCGGATCGCTCCGGCCTTTTCTTTGCATCTCGTCGGGCCGTACGGCTTATTTGCCGTCGCGGACCTCTTCGGCCTTCTGCTCGACCTTCTCACCGGCCTTCTTCACGTCCTTGCCGGCACCGGCCACGGTGTTGCAAGCAGTCAGGGTGCCCATCGAGAACAGGGCCAGCAGCAACAGGGCAGTCAAACGCTTCATAAGAACTCCTTGGTCGGTTACGGATACCAGATCGGGCCGCGCACGCAGTCGCGTCCTGACTGGCATGAGACGCGAGCGAATGTGAAGCCGGCGTGCAGCGCCGGCCCGGAAGACCATGAAACAAGGCGTCGTGCGCCTGTCCCGCCGCGAAGCCGTCAGCCCCGATTCATCGCCGCGGAGAGGGTCGCGTCATTCGCGCATCAAGGTCGATTTTCCGAACAGGCTCTCGACCAGGTCGACCGCGAGCTTGGCGGTGCGGTTGCGCTTGTCGAGGATCGGATTGAGTTCGACGATGTCCAGCGAAGCCAGGCGGCCGCTGTCGGCGATCATCTCCATGACCAACTGCGCCTCACGATAGTTCGGACCGCCCGGCACCGTGGTGCCGACGCCCGGGGCGATGCTCGGATCGAGGAAGTCGACGTCGAAGCTGACGTGCAGATGGGTGTTTTCGTCGACGCCTTCGAGCGCTTCCTCCATCACCCGCTTCATGCCGATCTCGTCGATGTAGCGCATGTCGTAGACATCGAGCCCGTGCTGCTGGATCAACTGCTTCTCGCCGCGATCGACCGAGCGGATGCCGATCTGGCGGATCTCGTCGGGGCGCATCGCCGGCGCCGAACCGCCGAGATGGGTCAGCGCTTCCGGGCCGAGACCGCACAGGCACGACACCGGCATGCCGTGGATGTTGCCCGACGGCGTGACCTGGCTGGTGTTGAAGTCGGCGTGCGCATCGAGCCAGAGCACGCGCAATTGCTTGCCGGTCTCGCGGCAGTGCTGCGCCACCGCCGTGATCGAACCCAGGCCGAGGCAGTGATCGCCGCCGAGCAGGATCGGCATGCGCCCTTCGCGCAGTTCCGCGCCGACCGCATCCATGACCAGACGATTCCAGGCCACCACCTCGGGCAAGTGGCGATAGCCTTCGACCGGCTTTTGCCAGGGATTGCGCGGGCCGTCGAGGTTGCCGCGATCGACCACATCGACGCCGCGCGCGGCGAGGGCTTCGCCGAGGCCGGCGATGCGCAGCGCTTCCGGCCCCAGACGCGCGCCGCGATGGCCGGCACCGACGTCGGTCGGCGCACCGAGCAAGGACACCGGAGGATAAGTACGACTCATGTGAATTCCTCTTCCCTGCGCCGGCGTTGCGACGCACGAGGGATATCGATAGTGAACGCAGACGATGCCCGCGGCATCGCGCGATCGCCGCAACAGGGCCGCGCGTTGCGCTGCGGCCGCCGACGATGCCGGCATTCTAGCTCAGGGCGGATGCGGGGCTGGGGGCGGGCTGTTGAGCGGCGCTAGGGCGTTGCGCTGCAGCACGGGTGGTGCGGCGGGTTGGGGCGAGCGCGCTCGGTCCCTGCCGCAGTTCACGATGCTCTGGGGCCGACACCGCAATCACGCCGTTCGGAAGGTAGCCGTGGGACGCAGTGCGTTGGCGCCTGCTCGCCTGCGCTGTGGCGGAGACTGGACAGCCAGGGCAGTGTTCTGACGGAAGCCGGAACGATTCGCGCTGTTGGATGGATTGGCCGGGCGGCTATCTTTTCTTGAGCTCACTTGGCCGGGCGGTTGTCTTTATTGGGGGTCACGTGGTGCCGCTTGTCCGAATCGAACGGACGACCGCTCGCTTACAAGGCGAGTGCTCTACCAACTGAGCTAAAGCGGCAAGGTACGTGACGGCGCGTCGTGCGGATCGGGACCCGGGGTTCGATACGGCGACGGCAGGCGCATTCTACGCGCCCCCGCCTCCCACGGACAGCGCGCTCAGCCGAGCGTGCCGCAGGACACAGTGCGCCAACGCTGCGCGCCGGCGGCGCGGCGCAAGGCATCGCCGTTCGAGGTGGTGGTGGAAGCATCGATCCAGGTCGCCGAGGCGGTCTCGCCGAGCGCTTCGACCCGCGCCGGGAAACCGGCTTCGCTGAGCGAGGACGCACGCTTGCGCGCCGACTCCTCGCTCCGGAAGCGGCCGAGGGCGATGCCGTTGGCATCGGCGCCACCGCCGCCCATCACGAACAGATCGCTGAAACCTGCGGCGCGAATGCGTTGCGCGGTCGCTTGCGCGGCCTCCGCGCTCGCGGCCGGCGGCAGATACACCCGCCAACCGCGCGAAGGATTCGAGGTGCCGGCCTGAGCGCGCGTCGCCAGCTTCTGCGCGAGCGGCTGCAACTTCGCCCGCGCCGCGTCGGCGGCCGCGGCATCGGCGAAGGGGCCGATGCTGAAGCACTGCGCTTTCGCCACTTCGGCCGGCGCCGGCACCGGCGTGGCGGCGGCGGTGGGCGGCGGCAGTGCGGCCGGCGGCGCGCCGCTCGCGGCATCGAGCTTCGCCGCCGCGGCCTCCGCCTTGGCCGCTTCGGTCTGATCGACATCGGGCTGGCGCGCGCTCGTCGCCGGCAGCTTGCCGGCGCTGTCCACCAAGGCGGCGGCCGGCGCCGACGGCGCAGTCGCCCCGGCTTGCGCTACCGCCTTGGACTCGGCCAGCTTGGATTCGCCGGCCAGTTGCAGGCGGGCCACGCCGAGCGGCAGTGTCTCCTCGGCCGCGGCGGCCGGGACGGGACGCGCGACCCACCAGGCGGCGACGCCGATGTTGAGCGCGATCAGCAGAACGATGAGGGCACGGACGAGCATGCGCGGATTCTATCGCCTGGGTTCAGGGGGAAGTTTCGATGCCGGCCCAGATCGCGAGTCCTTGCAGGACCAGCGTCGGGGCCAGGGTCGGCGACGGCAGAGCGGCGGCCAGCGCATCGGCGCCGCCGCCGTGCAACAGCAGACGCGGCCGCCGGCCGAGTTTCGCGGTCGCCGAGGCCAGGCTGCGTTCGATCAGGGCCAAGGCCGCGCCGTCGCAACCCGAGGCCAGGGCATCTTCGGTGTCGGCGGCGAAATCGAGCGTCTCGCCGCCGTGTTCGGGCAATTGCGGCGCGCGCGCATGCAGAGCCTCGCGCATCAGGGTCGGCGACGGCGCGATCAGGCCGCCGTGGTGCAGGCCGTCGGCGTCGAGCAGATCGATGGTGAGCGCAGTGCCGACCCCGCAGATCAAGGCCGCGCCCTCGCCTTGCGCGTGCGCGCCGAGCAAGGCCAGGAAACGGTCGGCGCCGAGCTTGCGCGGTTCGGCATAGGCGATGCGCACCGTATCGGAGCGCGCCGCGGCGAAACCCTGCGGCGAGCGGAAACTCGCTTGGGTGCGCGCGATCGAGATCCGCCGGCAACGCACGGTCAGTGCTTCGAGCACCGCCAGGCGCAACGCAGGATGCGCCACGCTGGCCAGATAGGCGACCTCGATCCGCTCCGCCGGCAAGGCCTCGGCGAGTGCGGCGGCGACGTCTTCCTCGCGATGCGGCAGCGCCACGGCATCGCCGGGACGGCCGTCGGCGCCGAGCGGCGCGCACTTGAGGCGGGTGTTGCCGAGATCGAACAGCCAGGCGCTCAACGCGATGCTCCTTGCGCGCGCCGCACGCTGACTTCGCCGGCGTGGAAACGGCGTTCCTCGCCATCGTCCAGGCGCACGCGCAGGGCGCCGTCGTCGGCCAGGCCGAGGGCGATGCCCTGATGCGTCGCGTCGGCGCCGTGCACACTGACCGCCTGCCCGGCCAATGCATCGAACGCGGCGTAACGGTCGAGGAACGGCGCCAGCCCGGCCTCGTCGAATTCGTCCAGCGCCGGCAGCAAGCGCTCCAGCAGGGCCGCAGCGACCGTGTCGCGCGCCACCGCGCGCGCGCCGGCAAGGCCGGACAGGTCGCTCCAGGGCTGGTCGATCGAGGCCGCAGCCGCGGCCGGCATGCGCACGTTGAGCCCGAGCCCGATCACCGCGCGCGCCGGCCCGGCGTATTCGCCGCCGCCTTCGATCAGCAGGCCGCCGAGCTTGCGCAGGCCATCGCCGTCGAGCACGACCAGGTCGTTCGGCCATTTCAGCCGCACCGGGGCATAGCCGAGGCCTTGCAGGGCCTCGACCGCGGCGATGCCGGCGACCAGGCTCAGCCCGCCGAGGCGCGCCAGGCCGCCGCCGAACGAGCGCGACAAGGAGAGATACAGATGCGCGGCCAGCGGCGAGGCCCAGACCCGGCCGCGGCGCCCGCGCCCGCCGGTCTGGCGTTCGGCCAGCAACACCGCGACGCCTTGCGCCGGGGTCGGCCGGCGCAGCAGCTCGCTGTTGGTCGAATCGATGCTCCAGGCCACTTCGAGCGCGGCCAGCCGGGCCCGCGTCGGCGCCGACAACGCGGCGACGATCGCCTCGGCATCGAGCAGATCCAGCGGCTGCGACAGCGCATAACCGCGCCCGGGCTTGGCTTCGATCGCTATACCCGCTTCGCGCAAGGCTTCGATGCGCTTCCACACCGCCGCGCGGGTCTGCCCGGCGGCGCTGGCGAGCGCGTCGCCGGTGGCGGGGCCTGCGATCAGGTGCTGCAACAGCGCGCGGTCGTCCATCAGCTCCGGCGCCAACGGTGCAGCAGACGCGCGCCGGCGAAGCGCGATTCGGTGCCGGCGCGCAGACGCGCCAGGTTGCCGCGGTGGGTGAACACGACCAACAGTGCGGCGGCGATCGCGAAGCATTGCCGCGGCAGGCCGGCATCGCCGAGCCAGGCGAGCAGGGGCAGGCACAGCGCCGCGATCACCGTGGCCAGGCCGACATAGCCGCTGGCGATCAGCACCACGGCCCAGACCAGCAACAGCAGCGGCACCGCGAACGGCCACAACACCATCAGCGCGCCGACCAGGGTGGCCGCGCCTTTGCCGCCGCGGAACCCGTGCCAGATCGGCCAGACATGGCCGAGCACCGCGGCGAACGCGGCGAGATAACCGTGCGCGGTCACCGACAAGTCGTCGCCGACCGGCGCGAAGCGCAGCGCCAGCCAGGTCGCCAGTGCGCCCTTGCCGATGTCGAACACGACCACGACCGCAGCGAAACGCAGGCCCTGAGTGCGGAAGGCATTGGTGCCGCCGGCGTTGCCGCTGCCCTGCTGGCGGATATCGACGCCGCGCAGGCGCCCGAACAGCAGGCTGCCCGACAGGGAGCCGATCGCGTACGCCGCCAACAACAACACCACCGACAACGGCGCCACCGCGATGGCGGCGGACAGGGGCGGCGGGAGGGCGGCGAGCGACATGGGCGAATTATGCGCGAGCCGCTACGAGAGCCGATACGGATTCGAGCGCCGTGCCGGGGGATGCGCCGTTGCGCGGCGGCCGCTTGCGGACATGAGCCTTCGCAGGACTGCCGGCGATCGGGCCGCAGCCGGGTCACGGCTTGCCCCCTGTACGGCGTCGGCTACGGGTAGGAGCGGCGCGAGCCGCGACCGCGCCCTCTCACGCTTGCCGCGTAACCGTTGGGCCGCGGCCTCAGCCCGGCGCCGGCTGCAGCGACACCAGCAACGCCCCGCGCCCGGCATGGGCACCGAGCGCCGGCCCGGTCTCGACCAGCCAGGCCTGTTCCAGGTCTAGGCGGCGGCGCAGGGCCTCGAGCAGGCGCTCGCCGTCGCCGAGGGCGTCGCAATGGCCGACGATCGCGCGCCAGCGCTGCCCGTCCGGCAGGCGCCGCGTCAGATGGCGTGCAAAGGCCTCGGGCGCGTCCTTCTTGGCGAACAAGCCGCCGCTGACGCTCAACCGCCCCTCCGGCTTCATCTTCGCAACCGGGGTCAGGCCGGTGTAACGCACCAGCGGCCCGGCCCAGGGCGGAATCCGCCCGCCGCGCACCGCGTGCGAGATATCCCGCGCCATCGCCCAGGTCCGGGTCAGCGGACGCAGGCGTTCGAGTTCGGCCACGATCGCCGCCAGCTCGGCGCCGTCGGCGGCCAACTCGGCCGCACGCCATGCCAGCAAGGCCTGGCCGCCGGCGGCATTGAAACTGTCGAACACCTGCACCCGGCGCGCATCGGCACGCGCCGCGGCCTGTTCGCCCGACTGCAGGGTGCCGGAGACCGCGCGCGACAGGCCGACATAGAGGATCTCGGCGCGGTGCCCCAACAGGAACTCGAAGGCGCGGCGGAAATCGCCCGGCGGCGGCTGGCTGGTGCGCGGCAAGTCGGCGCTGCCGGCCATGCGCCGGTAGAACTCGGCGGTGGCCAGGCCGATCTTGTCGAGATAGTCGCGGCCGTCGATCGACACCCGCACCGGCACCACGTGCAGGCCGTAGCGTTCGGCCAGGGCCTCGGGCAGATCGGCGGCGCTGTCGGTCACCACCGCCACCCGCTGCACCCGTTCGACGCTGCGTTGCTGTTGCAGCATGTCGTCGGCCTTCATGGCCTCGACCGCGCCGAACGCCGCGCAGGCATCGAACAAACGCTGCGGCACGCCGACGTGGGCATGCACGCGCATGCGCGCCTCGCCGCCGGCCAGGACCAGCGAATCGGCACCGATCGCTTCGAGCGCGGCGAGCAGCCGGCTGCGTTCGATGCCGCTGCCGATCACCAGGCATTCGCTGCACCAGCGCCGCTGCGGGTCGACCGCTTCGTGCACCGGTGCCAGCGCTTCCCCGTGTCCGGCGCAGGCTTCGTTGGCGGCGCTGACGCCGGCGTGCACGCGCAGCGCACGCGGGCCGCCGTCGACGAATTCGGCGATGCCTTCGAGCAGATCGACGAAGCCCTTGGCGCCCGCGTCGACCACGCCGGCCTTCTGTAGCAGCGCCATCTGCTGCGGCGTGCGCGCCAGCGCGTTGCGGGCCTGGATCAGCGCGGCGGAGAAACCCGGGCGCGGGTCGCCGTCGCGGCTGGCCAGCGCGGCCTCGTCGAGGGCGTCGGCGAAGGCGTTGATGACGCTGAGGATGGTGCCCTCGACCGGATGCGCCAGCGCGGCCCGGGCATTGACCGCGCCGTGGCGGACCGCGGCGGCAAGGGTCGCGGCGTCGAGCTCGGGCCGGCTGCGGGCGTACTCGGCCACGCCGTGCAGGAACTGGGCCAGGATCGCCCCGGAGTTGCCGCGCGCGCCGTCGATGGCATCGTCGCCGATCCGCAACAACAGCTCGCCGATATGACGGCTGCGCCGGCTCAGCGCCCCATTCAGCAGACTGCCGAGGGTGTGCGCGAGGTTGTTGCCGGTGTCGCCGTCGGCGACCGGGAACACGTTGATCCGGTTGAGCAGGTCGCGCCCGGCGATGACCCGGCGCGCCCCCGCGATCAAGGCCCGGCGCAGGGCCGGCGCGGTCAGCGGAGGATGGGCGATCGCCATGGCGGCAGTCTGCGGCAAACCGGCGCGGGCGTCTGTTGCGGCGCAGCATCGATCTTGCGCGCCCCGAGACGGCCCAGGCCGCGGGTTTCGCGCTATAGTCGGGAAATCGCTCGACGCCGGATTCCGGCCGGGCCGATCAAGGATTCCGCCATGTTACGGATCTGTCTGTGCCTGCTGTTCGCCCTCGCCAGTGCGACCTTGGCCGTCGCGGACGTCGGTGCACGCGAAGTCAACAAGCTCAGCCCGAACGATGCCTGCCCCGAAAGCAGCGCATCGCGCAAGGACACGGCGGCCCGCCCGAGCAGCCGCAGCGCCGCGCCGCCGACCGCTCGCGACACCAAGGCCAAGCCCAGCGTGCACAGCGACGCCGAAGGCAACAACCGCCTGCAGTCGCCGCGTTGGCACAACTTCCTGCCGGGCATGTTCCGCTGATCCGCTGACGGCACCGCCTTTGTTCGACCTGTTGCGCCGTCTGCGGCGCCCGCCCCTGATCGATGACGCCTTGTGGCGCGACGCCGTCGCCGCCTTGCCGTGGGCGCGCGCGCTCGACCCGCAGCGCCAGCAACGCCTGCGCGAGCTGGCGGCGCGTTTCCTGCACGAAAAAACCATCAGCCCGATCGGCGAGCTCGAACTCGACGCGCACCAGCGTTGCCTGCTCGCCGCCTTGTGCTGCCTGCCCTTGCTCGAGTTCGGCCAAGAGGGCCTGCGCGGCTGGTCGCAGTTGATCGTCTACCCCGATGCGTTCCGGGTGAACCGCAGCCACACCGATGCGGCCGGCGTGCTGCACGAATGGCAGGACGAATTGATCGGCGAGTCCTGGGAAGCCGGCCCCTTGATCCTGTCCTGGGCCGACGTGCTGGCCGACTGCGAAGAACCGCGCGCCGGCTTCTGCGTCGCTGCGCACGAGATGGCGCACAAGCTCGACCTGCTCGACGACCTGCTCGACGGCACCCCGCCCTTGCCGCGCCCGTGGCAACGCGAATGGGCGCGCGATTTCCAACAGGCCTACGACGCCTTCGTCGCCGACGTCGACGCCGGCCGCGACACCGCCATCGACCCTTACGCCGCCGAAGCGCCCGAAGAGTTCTTCGCCGTCGCCACCGAATACCACTTCAGCGATCCCGCCCTGCTGCGCGAGCAGATGCCCGCGGTGGCCGCGCATCTGCAGCGGTTCTATGGGGTTTCGCCGTTCGCTTGAGGGATCCGGCAAGCGTTCCTGTAGGAGCGGCGTGAGCCGCGACCAACCGAAGCGGTGAGATACCACTCCGTGGCCGAAGCGAAGTGCCTGGCATGCGGCGATAACCGCACCGATTGTCCGTGTTCCGGGGATGGCGCTTGCGTACGTCGCGTTGGTTGGTCGCGGCTTGCGCCGCTCCTACAGGAGGTTGCCGGAGCCTTCGGCCGTCAGCGAAGCGAGACCGCAACAGCGCGGTCGCGACTCGCGTCGCTCCTACCCTAAGCCATCGCAGCCACACGATTACCGCTATCGTTGCTGTTGCTGTTGCTGTTGCTGTTGCCGTTGCTGTGCGCCGCACCGCGCACACGATGCAATTGAAGACCCGGAGGGCGGCGCGCATGGATGCGCGCCGTTTTTCATCGGGACAGGGATGTCCCGTATGAAAAATCCCGGCGTCTGCACCGCTCGTGCGGGCCTGTGATTCAAAACAAAGCATTTTTCTTTGGTTATCTTTCTTTTGTTGCTTATGACAAAAGAAAGTAACCCGCCGCTTTAGTGGCGGAAGCTTTTGGCGTTTGATCTTGTTTCTTCAGAAGCCACAGGCAAGAGCAGAGCTTCCGTCCGCTGACGCGGCCGGGTTACTTTCTTTTGCTAAGCCCAAAAGAAAGGTAACCAAAGAAAAGGGCTCTCCTTGCAAGGGCACAGGCCACGAGTGCGGTGCTGTCGCCGGGATTTTCCGATAAGACGTCCCTGTCTTATCGGAAAACGCCGCACGTCCTGTGCGGCGCCCTCCGGGTCTCCACTTGACCGGCAAAGCAGATCAAAGTCTCAGCAACAGCATTGGCTTGATGGGGACGTCGCCAAACCGCTTGGCGCGGTCGCGGCTTGTGACCGAAGGAAATCCAGTAGGACGCCGCTCCTACCCTGGCAAGCGCACGCCGCTTCGACGAATAACTATGGCCTTCGTTGCCTCAGCACGTCCCGCGGTCGCGGCTCACGCCGCTCCTACAAGGGCCATCCGAAACGACACGGAGATCGAAGCACAACCAGCGCACGTGCAATCGCGGCGCGCCCAGCGCCTCACAACCCCGGCGGCAACTTAACCTCAAACCGCGCACCACCCAGTTCCTCCGACGGAATCACGTCGAGCGTGCCGCGATACCCGCGTACCAGGTCCTGCACGATCGCCAGGCCGATGCCGTGGCCATGCACGCGCTCGTCGCCGCGCACGCCGCGCTGCAGGATGGAGGCGATCTTTTCCGGCGGAATGCCGGGGCCGTCGTCGTCGACGGCAAGCAACAAACCCGGCCGGCGGTTGGCCGCGGTTTCGCCCGACTGCACCGTCAGCAGCACGCGCGAGTTCGCCCACTTGAACGCGTTCTCGAGCAGATTGCCGAGCAGTTCCTGCAGGTCGCCGGGTTCGCCATGGAATTGCACGCCCTCGGCGACATCGAACTCGCACAGGATGCCCTTGGACGAGTAGACCTTTTCCAGGCCGCGCACGATCTCTTCGGCATGCGGTTCGATCGCGACCGGTGCGGCGAACAACGCATGGCCGCCGGATGCAGCGCGTGACAGCTGATACGAAACCAGGTCGTTCATGCGCCGCAACTGCACGTCGACGTCTTCGCGGAGGCCGGCATCGATCGCCGCGCCGCCGTTCTGGTCGTCGTCCAGGCGCGCGCGCAGCACCGCCAACGGCGTCTTCAGGCTATGCGCCAGGTCGGCCAGGGTGTTGCGCTGGCGGTCGAGGTTTTCGCGCTCGCTCTCGATGAAGGCGTTGATGCTTTCGGTCAGCGGTTCGAGCTCGCGCGGGTGGCGCTCGCTCATGCGCGAGGCCAGGCCGCGCTGCACGCGCTTGAGTTCCTCGATCACGCGCTTCAGCGGGCGCAGGCTCCATTGCATGATCAGCGCCTGCAGCAGCAGCAGGATCACGCCGGCGCCGCCGAGGTTTCGCCACAGCGACAAGCGGAACACCGCGACCTGCTGGCGCAGCGCGCTGGTGTCTTCGAGGATGTAGATCGTGTACTGGAACTCGGACTTGGAGTCGCCGTCGACGCTCCAGATCAGGCCGCGCCCATAGCGATAGGCCTCGCCGGCATGGCCGTTGATCTCGGTGATCGGCAACGGGCCTTCGAAGGTCTCCTCGGCGGCCTTGAGCATGCCGCCGTCGGGCAGCACCGGCCCTTGCGCCGACATCGAGTCCCAGTGCCCGTTGGGCAGGATCACTTCCGCGTACAGGCCGCTGCCGGGCCGGTCGAAACGCGGGTCCGGCGGGTCGTAGGGCGGAATGATTTCGCCGCCGCGGCCGAAATCGGTGTCGGCGGCATAGGCCAGCGCGTAACTGGTCAGGCGCTGGCGCATGTTGCTCTCGGCCGTTTCCAGGAACGCGCGGTCGAGCGCGTAGCCGGCCAGGGCGAGGAAAGCGAGCAGGCCGAGGCTGGCGGCCAGCAACTGGCGCGCGCGCAGCGAGCGGGGCTGACCCCAGCTCATGGCGTCGGACGGGCCGGACGGCCCGCATCAGGAGGAGACGCGGGCCGCATAGGGGTCCGGAAAGGTTCCTGGATCAGTCGCCGCTGCGCGGAATGGCGAACCGGTAGCCGCGACCGCGTACGGTCTCGATCGGCTTCAGGGCGCCGTCCGGGTCGAGCTTCTTGCGCAGGCGGCCGATGAAGACCTCCAGCACGTTCGAGTCGCGGTCGAAATCCTGCTGGTAGATGTGCTCGGTCAGGTCGGCCTTCGAGACCAACTCGCCGGCGTGCATCATCAGGTATTCCAGGACCTTGTACTCGTAGCTCGTCAGGTCGACGTTGCCGCCGTTGACGCTGACCGTCTGCGCCGCCAGGTCGAGCATGACCGGGCCGCATTCCAGGGTCGGCTTGCTCCAGCCCGCGGCTCGGCGCACCAGCGCGTTGAGACGCGCCAGCAGCTCCTCGACGTGGAAGGGCTTGACCAGGTAGTCGTCGGCGCCCTGCTTCAGGCCCTCGACCTTGTCCTGCCAGCTCGACCGCGCGGTCAGGATCAGCACCGGGAACTTCTTGCCTTCGTCGCGCAGGGCCTTGATCAGCTCCATGCCCGACATCTTCGGCAAGCCCAGGTCGATGATGCCCAGGTCGAACGGCACCTCGCGGCCCATGTACAGGCCTTCCTCGCCGTCTTGCGCGGCATCGACCGCGAAGCCCTCGCGCTTGAGGCGCGCGGCCAGGGTCTCGCGCAGCGGCGCTTCGTCTTCGACCAGCAGAATTCGCATGGGCACTCCCTTGTATAAATATCGGCCCGACAGGATCGTCCGGGCCGTCGAAGCGAAGGTTAGTCGTTGTTATTGTCGTCGCGGCGTGTAGGGCGGTCGTCGTCGCCGCGCCCGCGCTGCTGCGGGTCGTCCATGTATATCCGGACCCGGCCGCTGGAATCGACGACCTTGACCCGGTTTACGTCACGGCCGTCGAAAGGAATGCGCTCGGCGCTCAGGACCTGGCCGCCGCCGCTCTCCCGCTCGACCCGACGGATGGCGTCGGACAGGGAGCGATGGTCGTCGCGGCGGTCGTGCCGGCGGCCGCCACGGCCGTCGTCGTGCTGAGCCAAGGCATTGCCGGCCGCGGCGCACGAGGCGACGAGCAGCAGCAACGACAGGACGCGGGTGGACCGGATGCTCATGACGATCTTAGGATGCCCCAGCGGAACAATAATGTGCGAACTTGCGACGTGGGGGCATTTTCGGAACGGGGCAGTGAATCCGATCTGAACTTTTCGCTTGCATCCGGCTGCCATTCAGGCCGGTTCGACCGCCATCACACGTAGCGCCAGCAAAGTCCGTGCGCAGCTGAGAGTCATTCCTAATAAATCTCGCCGACGCAGCAGCGCAGCGAGCCGCCGCCGGCCTCGATCGCGTCCAGTTCGACCGTCTCCAGCGCGAAACCGGCTGCCGCCAGGCCGGCCCGGGTGGGCTCGGCCAGCGCCCGCCCGGCCGCGGCGCTCATCCAGACCCGGTCGGCCGACAGCGCGATCGAATTGGCCACGAAGGCGGCGTGCTCGGCCGCCGACAGGATCATCCCGTGCGGGGCATAGAAGCCGGCGATGGCCGACGCCAGCGCCGGCGCGGCGAAACCGGCCGGGCTGACCAGCGCGGCGCGGCCGGCCAGCACCGCCAGCACGACATTGGTGTGGTACTCGCCCGGCGCCAGCTCGAACAGCAGGGTCGCGCGCAGCCCCAGGGCCTCGTGCATGAGCCGCGCGCCGGCCTCGTCGCAGCGCTCGGACAGGCCGGCATAGCCCAGGCCGCGGGCACGGTCGACCACCAGGGCGCCGGTGAGCTCGCAGGGGTGGGCCTGCAGCGACAGATCGACCTCCCGATAACCCAGCACCCGGCCGAAGAAGGCGCGGATGTCGGCGCGCTCGGCCTCGCGCTGGCGGACCGGGTGGCGCATCCGCCCGACCAGGTAGCGCGGCGCCCCGCCCGGCTCCCGCGCCGCGTCGGGCCGCCCGGTCGCGAACACGTTGTTGGGGAACAAGGCGTCCGGGGTATCCGGATCGCCGGCGAAGCAGATCGTCGGCAGCACCGCCGACAAGGCCCGTTGCAGCTCGCGATGCTGGGCGCTGGCGCGGCCGGGGTCGAAATCCGCGGCCTGCGCCATGTAGCGGTTGTCGCCGGCCGACTGCTCGGCGCGGGCGAACCCGTCCGGCGCGACCAGGAACGCCGCGCGCGCCGTGGCCGGGCCGAAATCGGCAGCGAGGGTGCGGGCCTGGGCGAAGAAGGCATCGGGATCGCGGGTGATCATGCGGACTCGCAGGCAGGCGCCGGTGGGGTTGGCGGAGGGCTATGGACGCGGCAGAACCGGGAAACGCTGGTACCAGGGGCTCAGGCGGCGTCGCGGGTGGCGAAGGACTCGGTCACCGCCAGGGCCTGCTCGATCAGCGACCAGTCGGCGCCGGGCTTGTGCGCGCCCTCGCTGAGCACCTGGCGGAAGGCGCGGCCGCCGCGCTCGCCATGGAACAGGCCGAGCATGTGCCGGGTGATGTGCTTGAGGAACACCCCACGCGCAAGTTCCGCCTCGACATAGGGCCGTAGCGAACGCAGCAACTCGGCGCGGCTGCGCAGCTCGCCGCCGAACCAGGCGGTGTCGATCCGGTGCAGCACGTAAGGCTCGTGATAGGCCGCGCGGCCGAGCATGGACCCGTCGGCGTGTTCCAGGTGCGAGGTCGCCTCTTCGGCCGTGGCGATGCCGCCATTGACCAGGATCTTGAGCTGCGGCCGTTCGCGCTTGAGCTGATACGCCCAGTCGTAGCGCAGCGGCGGCACTTCGCGGTTCTCTTTCGGCGACAGCCCCTTGAGCCAGGCATTGCGCGCATGCACCACGAACATCGTGCAACCGGCCGCCGCGACCTCGTCGACGAAGGCCAGGAACACCTCGAAACGATGATCGTCGTCGACGCCGAGCCGGCACTTCACCGTCACCGGCACATCGCAGGCCGCGATCATCGCCGCGACCGACTCGGCGACCAGCGCCGGCTCGCGCATCAAACAGGCGCCGAAACGCCCCGCCTGCACTCGGTCGGAGGGGCAACCGCAATTGAGATTGATCTCGTCGAACCCGCGCTCGGCGCCGATCCGCGCCGCCTGCGCCAACAAGGCCGGCTCGCTGCCGCCGAGTTGCAAGGCCACCGGATGCTCGACCGGGTCCATCGCCAGCAGCCGCGCGCGGTCGCCGTGGATGACCGCATTCGCATGCACCATCTCGGTATACAACCGCGCATGCGGCGCCAGGGTGCGGTGAAACACCCGGCAATGCGAATCGGTCCAGTCCATCATCGGGGCGACGGACAGACGGATGGCCTGCGATTCCAAGATTTTCCCGTTTGCTTCGATCACTGTTGAAACCCGTCTACCCTGTTAAGTCCCCGGATACCTGCTGAACTCAGGCCGAGATAAGGCGTAAGTGTAGCAATGGCGGGGGTTGGGCACCTGAAAGCGATACTCCCGGTTGCGTTAATTTGCACCCGGCCACAACCGACGCGCGGTGCGCCCTGCAGGAATATCGAAACGCCGGGCAATTACCCGAGGCCGGTGTAGGAAAAGTCTGATGCCAACGCAGCACGTCCTGAGCGATACTCCATGCGGCATTGCATCGTGGACATGCTGCCATGGCTGAACTCTCGCCACCGCCCGTTCCTAAGAAGCTGCGCGAGATGCTCAAGGATTACCCGAGGCATATCGAACGACTTCAGGAGCAACTGAGTCGCGTAGCCGAAGAACCTAAATCGGTCAGCCCGAAATTCGAAGTTGCGATTTGGATGTTGGAAGGACAACTCGAAGAGTTCATCCACGAGGCACAGGCCGAGCTTAGCGCTGCACGCGAAGGCAAGAATGACGGCATGATCGCCATGGCAGAGGAGAAGGAGACCCTGATGTTCAGGGCCAGATCGAGCAATGGAGGCATGAAGGGCCTGCATGATCTATGGGACTACTTCAAACAGAACGAAGACGCGATCTAGTTAGGGACGATTAGCTTGCTGCTTGAAGGAGGCTGCGTCCCTATTGATGAGCTGACTTGCTGCCCAAGGAGTACAGGGCCATGAAGGACGACAGCACTTCTGCACCGAATAGCCGTAGCCTCCCACCGCCTCCGGTGCCACAACGACTGCGGGAAATGCTCAAGGACTATCCAAACCATATCGAGCGGCTGCACGAAGTCTTAAATGGCGTCGTGTATGACGGGAGGGTGCTGCTTATGCCGTTCGATCAAGCGATTTGGGCACTCGAAGGTCGCTTGGAAACCTTCATCCATGAAGCCAGGGCAGACTTGGAAGCGGCACAAGCCAAAGGAAACGCCAAGGCCATAGAGCTTGCAAAGACCAAGGAGGAACTCATGTCCAGGGCCAGATCGAGCAATGGAGGCATGAAGGGTCTGCATGATCTTTGGGAGTACTTCGAAGCGACCAAAGACGCTTTCTAATAAATCAAAGAGCCGGAGAAGCCCCCAAGCATGTGGCTAGCGACCCGCCATCGTGCTCTGTGGCCAGGGAGCATATGATCATGATGGACGGCAATACTTCCACCCCGAACAGCAGCCTACCACCTCCTCCGGTCCCACAACGACTGCGGGAGATGCTTGAGGCCTATCCAGGGCATATCGACCGACTGCAGGAAGTACTGAACAATGTTGTCCAAGACGGCAGAGTGCTTCTCATGCCCTTTGATCAAGCTATTTGGGCACTCGAAGGGCGCCTGGAAACTTTTTACCGCGAAGCCCAGACCGAACTGAAGACGGCACAGGAAGAGGGAGAGCCAGGGAAAATTACACGAGCTAGTGAAAAGGTGAGACTGATGTCGCGCGCGAGCTCGAAATATACCTGGATCACCGACGATGCGCTTTGGAGATACTTCCAGCATAAGTAGAGACCGCGAGATCCCCCCCCCCTCAACCCAAGATAGGACGCTGCAGTGATCAGTCTTCCACCTCCACCCGTCCCAACCAAACTTCGCGAGATGCTCAAGGACTACCCTGGACATATCGATCGCTTACAGGAGGTTCTCAACACTGTTATAGAAAAGCCTTCGCATCTGACGCCTCCATTTGAAGTAGCTATTTGGGTACTGGAAAGCCGCCTAGAAGCCTTCATTCGCGAGGCCCAGGCGGAGCTGGAAGCAGCGCAGAATAGCGGCGATGCCGGCGCGATCGCGAGCGCAGAGGCCAAGGAGTCTCTGATGTCCAGAGCGAGATCGAGCAATGGAGGCATGAAGGGACTTCATGACCTGTGGGAATACTTTAAAGAGAACAAGGATGCGTTCTAATGAGTGGCAGCCAAGATCGTCTTAGCAAAGAAGAGCATTCTCGGATTCTCCGGGAGAAAGTGATCCCGGAGGCTAACCTCGAAGGACTGACTTCTCACGAGCGACCCAAGGCCATCATCCTGGCCGGGCAACCTGGCGCAGGCAAAGGCGGCCTGAAAACTGCCGTCGAACTCGAGCTATCGGACGATGTCGCTGCTATCGACCCTGACGAGCTTCGCAGGTATCACCCTGAGGCTAAAAAGTGGCAGGAAGCCTCCCCTTACGGCTGGTCGCAGCAGACCAATTCAGACGCAGGTCAATGGGCGCGAGGACTTCGCGAAGCGGCGATCGAAGGCCGCAAGAACATCATCGTTGATACGACACTCGGGAACGCAAAGCCTGCGACCGAGATGATCAAGGAGCTGCAGGCTGCGGGTTACGAAGTCGAAGTTCGCGCGATGGCGACGCATCGCCTGGAAAGCGAACACGGCATCGATGAAAGATTCACCAAGAAGATCGATGTAGATGGCGTCGGCCGTGACGTGCCTTTGGCTTTCCACGACGACGTGTATCGGGACCTGCCCGACAATCTGGATAAGGTGCGCGGCGCCACGGATGTGCCGGTCCGCATTTTCGACCGCAGCGGTACCGAGCTCTACGACAGCCGGACTGCGGCGATACCGCCCAGCGTTGCATTGCGCGAAGCGCGCGATGCGCGCCTGCAAGACCCTGTGGTGACGGAACGCTTGAGAAACGCCTGGCAGGCGCAAGCCGAATGGCACCGCGATCTGCCCAACACCATCGCCCAGAACGACAAGGTTCCTGCCTCGACCGCCGAAGCGCTGCTGCGCGAACAGGCGGATCGCGGCAAGGTGGCCCACAGTGCGCAACGCGCCGAGGCCGCCGCCACCATCGACGAATTGGTCCGTCCCGGCGCACCGCTGGCGCATGCGCCGAATGCGGACGTATCGGGGCCCGGCATACGCAAGGCGACGGTGCTCGCCGGCGCTTCCGCGCTCGGCGTGGCCGCCAGCGTTTACGACGCAAAGCAGACCGGCGACCGCATCGGCACCTTGCTCGCCCAGGACAATCCCCTCGCCGCGCAATCGCAGTTCGCCCATTACGCGGCGCGCGGCACCGGCGGTTGGCTCGGCGGCGCGGCGGCCGGTCTCGCGGTGGGCTGGGAAACCGGGCCGGGCGCGATCGCGTTCGTGGCGGTCGGCGCGATCGCCGGCAGTCAGGTCGGCGAGAATGTCGCCCAGTGGTGGGACGATCGTCAGGTCTACAACCAGACCGACCGCGAAGGCGTCGATTGGAAGTACAACGGCAAGCAATGGCTGAGGCAGGAGCCCGGCGACCTGCGCGACGACGGCGTCACTATTGCCGAGAAGCAGTCGTTCGCCGCCTTGCCGGACAAGGCGCGGGAACTCACCTATCTGGCCAGCAATTCGTCCAGCGCCTTGGCGATGGGCAAGTTGGAGCCGCCGCGCGACCCTTACGTCCTGCCGGCCAACGAGACCGACAAACACAGCTTCGCCCAGGCCGACTGGCAGCGTAATGCGGAGACCGGCGATTGGGTCCGCCAGGTGGTGATCGCGCGCACCGACCGCGGCCACCCGCTGGTCAATCCGGAAAAGGCCTCGCCCGAACGCGCCGCGGAACTGGACCGCATGTCGGAGCAAGTGGTCCGCGAAAACATCGCCAGCGGCCCGGCACCGATCGCCGCCCGATACGAACAGGCCTATCGCCGCAACGGTTGGGACGCGTTCGGGCCGATGCCGGAGCCGGTGCTGGCAGCGCTCGCCGAGCCGAACAGCCTACAGGCCTCGGATGGCCACCAGTACCGCCGCGATGACGAGGGCCAGTGGCAGCGCCAAGACGGCCTGATGGCCGGCCGCCAGGCGTCGGGCAATCTGCAACGGGAATTGGACACCACGCGCGCCGAATTGCAGACCCAACTCGTGCAGCACGATCGGCACCTTTTGACGATTCCGCAGTGGCAGGCGCCGTCGTTGGACGAAAGGGATCGCGCCAACGTGATGTCGACTTATGCCGCGCTCGGCATCAAGCCGAATCCGGAGCGCCTGGACGCGGTGATGGATGCCTTGCAGCGCACGCGGGAGGCGCACGGCATCGACCCGCATGCCAGTTCCCTGCACGTGGAACGCAGCCCGAACGGCGGCTACGACATCGACAGCCCGCTCGCCCACTTGCGTCGCGACAACGGCGTGGTCCAGATCGTCGCGGTCACGAGCACTGAGGACATCCAGCAGGCAGTGGCGGCCCGGCGCGAACGCGCGGCCCCCATTCCCGACACCCCGGAACTGCGCGTCGCCACGCTGTCGCCGCAGCAACGCGAGGCCCATCAACAGGCCGAGCGCGAAGCCAACCGGCAGGGGCTGTCGCGCGACGAGGTGCAGCAGGCGGCGCAACAGGCCGCCGTGGCGACCGCCTCGCCCGAGCTCGCGCCGTCGGTTCCGGCGCTCGATGATGCGCAACCCGTGCGTACGACCGGCGCGCCGGTTCCGCCGTCGGATTTGCGCCGAGAAGCCGAGCCCACAGCGGCGCCCACACCAGCGCCCGCGCCCACGGGCGCGGCGCCCGCACCGATCGCCGAAGCCGTCCCGGAACCCGAGCGTCCTCAAGCGGAAGCCGCAGCCCAAGCCAAAACGGTTGCCGCCGAGTCGCGCCAACCCGAATCGCCCCAGGCCGAGGTACCGCTGCGCGCATCCGAGCCGGCGGCAGCGCCGACTGCTTTCGTGCCGGGCGCTTCCATCGAAGCCGCTCCTGCCCAGCCCGCCGCCATCCAACCTGCAGTCGTTCAACCCGATTCCGCGCAGCCGGCCACCGTCGCTCCTGCAGCGGTAACCAGCTCCGCAGCGAACAAACAGGACGACGTGCTTCGCCCCGGCGACCGCGGGCAAGAGGTGGAGCTGTTGCAATACCGCCTGCATCGCGTCGGTTATCGCGGCGCCGATGGCGAGCCGCTGGCTCAGAACGGCGAATACGATGCGGCCACCGAACAGGCCGTGCGTCAGTTCCAGCGCGACCAGGGCCTCGTCGACACCGGCATGGCCGACCCGACTACGCAGCAGGCGATGTCGGCGGCGCAACATGCGCGGATCGAATCGAGCAAGACCGCCGGGCAGAACCCATCGCAGGCGCAGGCCCGCACGCCGGCCCTGCCGGAATCGGACGCCCCGCCGGAACGCCCGGCCGCCGTCGCCCGGCGGGACGGCGAGGCGCCTTCGCAGGCAACGCCCGAATTCGCTTCTCGTGCGCCGGCGAATGAAGAAGGCGCTCGAACCGCGCAGCCTGCCGAACGCCCACAGCCGACCGAGTTCATCGCACAGGACGAACGGGCGGCGCCGCGGCCGCAGACCGATGAAGCGCAACAGCCTCCGGCGCGCGAGACCGCCAACGTCGCTCGCGACGAACAGCCGCCAACGCAAGCACCGGCTCGTTCGCACGAGCCTGCGCAGCAGGCCGATGCGTTCGCCCCGGCTGCGGAGCGGACCGCATCGCCACGCACCGCCGAAACCGCAGCCACCGCGCCTACGCGAGAGCTCCTACCAGAATCCGCACGAGAGCCGGCGCCGATGACGGCCCAGCCCGAGCCGCTCTTCAGCCTGTCGCGGCTGACGCCCAACGACCAGGCGATGTTCGCCAAGATCCGCGCCGGCGTGCCGACGGACGTGCCGGACGAAACCGTGGCGAAGGCGATGCTGGAAGCCAAGCGCAACGGCATTCCGGATGCGGACCGCATCGACAAGGCGGCCGTGGTCGACGGCAAGCTGTGGGTCGCGGGCACCATCCCCGGGTTCCATGCCGGCGTGTCGGTGGCCGAACAGGCGCCGGCGATACAGGACACCCTGCGCGAGACGCAGTCGTTCAACCAACAGCGCGACGAGCGCTTGGCGCAGGAGTCGACGCAGAAGGCTCAGGACGAACCCGGGCGGGCCGCGCGCATGCAGTGACGAGGCACGCAGCCACGGGCGGCGGCTGCGATCGGCGGCCGTCGCGGCGCGTCAGCGCGCTCGGGCGATGCCCGGACGGTCGCGCCGGGAGCCTCGCCCTGCTTCGCGAGCCACCCGATCGAGTCATCCAAACACGGCCTGCCCAGTCGCCTCGCACTGGGTTGGCGCCGCCGGATAGTGCAAGCTATCGGCAGGAGTAATCGGCAGGAGCCGCACGTGGGTCATTGGTTCGTCTCGCTGAGCGCCATCGAAGTGATGGTCGTGGGCGTGTTGTATTTCGCCGCGCTGTATCTGCTGAGCGGCGGCCTGAACTGGTGGCTGACCCACACCCTGCTGCCTGCGCTCGGCTACGGCCGCCGCCTCGACACCCGCCCGTTGCCGCCCGGCCAGTTGCGCCGCGAGTTCGGCGCCTCGGCCGTCTCGATCCTGATCTTCGGCCTCGGCCTGGTGGTGCCCTGGGGCATGCTGCGGCTGGGCTGGGCGCGGTTCGCGGTCGACCCGCCGGCCTGGCGCGTGCTGCTCGAAATCGCCGTGCTGTTCCTGTGGAACGAGCTGCACTTCTATCTCAACCACCGCGCCCTGCACACGAGTTGGCTGCGCCGTTTCCACGGCATGCACCACCGCTCGCACGTCGCCACGCCGTTCTCGACTTACGCCTTCCACCCGGTCGAGGCGGTGATGCTCGGCAGCGTGCCGCTGATCCCGATGCTGCTGCACGATTTCAGCTTCGTCGCGGTGGCCAGCCTGCCGGTGCTCAGCATCGCCCTCAACAACCTCGGCCACAGCAACTACGAAGCCAGCCGCACCGCGCCGGCGCGCGGATGGCGCGGCGCCAGCCGTCGCCATCATCTGCACCACGCGCGCTACAACGGCAACTACGGCTTCCTGCTGGAAGTGTTCGACCGCTGGGCCGGCACGGTGATCGACCCCGCCGCCGAAGACGCCCGCTCTGCGGCGCGAACCCGCACGGACGGCGCGGCATGAGCGACGGCGCGGCCCGCAACGAAGCAGGCCTCCACCAGGCCCGTCCCGACGAGGCCGGCCCTGAGCAGGCGCGCTCCTACGAGGCCCGCCCCGACCAGGCACGCTCCAACGCGACAGGTCCCGGCATCGGCGCACTGCGCCATCGCCGCGACCTGCAAAGCCTGGCCTATCTGATCGCGCAGCCGCTGTTGGCGCTATGGCAGTGGCGGCACGGTTTCAGCCTGCCCCTGTATGCGCTGATGTTGTACCTGGCGATCGCGATCAGCGTGATCCACCACAACCATGCGCACCTGCCGATGTGGCGCGGGCGCTGGCGCAATCGCGGCACCGACCTGCTGATCACCGTGCTGCAGGGGCACCCGACCTTCGTCTTCCATCCCGCGCACAACCGCAACCACCATCGCCACCGCCACGGCCCGGGCGACGTCGCCCGCACCTGGCGCTTCGGCGACCACAATCACGCGCTCGGCTGGCTGCTGCATCCGCTGCAGGCGATCGCGGTGATCTATCCCTTCCTGTTCGATTGGCTGCGCGGCGTGCGCCGGCGCGCGCCCGGGGCCTACCGCTGGTATCTGCTGCAGTACGCAGCGTGGCTGGGCTCGTGGGCCGCGCTGTTGGCGATCGACCCGGGCAAGGCGCTGGCGCTGGTGATCCTGCCGCAGTTGCTGGGCCTGCACTGGCTGCTCTCGGCCAACTACCTGCAGCATGCCCACGCCGACGACGCAGCGCGGTTCGGCTATGCGCGCAATTTCGAGGGCTGGCTCAACCCGCTGCTGTTCAACATCGGCTTGCACACCGCCCACCACGAACACGGCCGCGCACACTGGTCCGAACTGCCGCGGCTACACCACCGCTATCGCCCTTTGATCGACCCACGCCTGCTCGAAGCCAGCTTCGCCGGCTACGCCTGGCGCGTATTCGTCCTGGGCCCGTTCCTGCCGCAGTATCGCTCGCGCTCCTTGCGCCCGGCCGATACCTGCGCGGCCGTCGACGGGCCTGTAACCACTGCCAAGGATTGTTGATGCCCACCCGTTTCGAACGCACTTTCATCGAGGGCAGCGGCCGCTTCCTGCCCGGCGCGCCCGTCGACAACGCCGCGATGGATGCCTATATCGCGCCGCTGAGCAAGCTGTCCGACCGGATCAAGCGCCGGATCCTGGCCGAGAACGGCATCCTGACGCGTCATTACGCGGTCGATGCCGACGGACGTACCGTGCACTCCTGCGCCGACATGGCCGCATCGGCGATCCGGCAGTGTCTGGCCAGCACGGACACCGCGCTCGACGGCATCGGCCTGCTCGCCTGCGGCACCTCCGGCGGCGATGCGCTGATGCCGGGCTTCGCCTGCATGGTGCAGGGCGAACTGGCCGCGCCGCCGATGCAGACCCTGTCCGCGCACGGTATCTGCGCCTCCGGCGTCGGTGCCTGGGAAAGCGCGGCGTCGGCGGTCGAGTTGGGTTCGCATCAGCGCGCCCTGGTCGCGGCGGCGGAAATGCCGTCGCGCTTGTTCAAGCGTTCGCGCTATGCCGCGCGCGACTACAACGCCGATTTCGACGCGCACTTCCTGCGCTGGATGCTGTCCGACGGCGCCGGCGCCCTGCAGCTGAGTTCGGCACCGAAGCCGCGCGACGGCCTGCGCCTGCGGTTGCGCTTTATCCATCAGCGTTCGTTCTCCGGCGATTACCCGGTCTGCATGCAACTGGGGCTGACGCCGGACCGCACCCGCAGCCACCTCGATTACGACTCCTGGCAGGCCGCCGAAGCCGACGGCGCGCTGTTCCTGCGCCAGGACATCCGCCTGCTGCCGCATCTGTTCGACGTCGGCGTGCACGAGTACGCCAAGCTGGCCCACGCCGGTTGGTTCGACCCGGCCAAGATCGATCACTTCCTCTGCCATTACTCGTCCGAGCGCTTCGCCCCGGTGGTCGACGAGCTGATGTGCAAGGCCGGACTGGAGATTCCGCGCGAACGTTGGTACAGCAACCTGACCTCGCGCGGCAACACCGGCGCGGCGTCGATCTTCATCATGCTCGACGAGTTCCTGCGCACGCGCACCTTGCAGCCGGGCGAACGCATCCTGTGCTTCATTCCGGAGTCCGGCCGTTTCACCGTCGCCTTCGTGCTGATCGAAGTCGAAGCCGCCGATGCGCCGCTGATCTCCTCGGTGTCCGTGCCCACGAACGCCCCGGTCGCCGCCGCGCACGATCCCGAGCTGATCGCCCCGCCGCACGACCCGGCCGACGCGCCCGCGGCCCTGCGTCATCTGCTTGGCGAGTTGGCGACGATCTGGCACGACTACCGCTCGCGCGCCTGGCGCACGCCGGTGATCCGCAAGCTGCGCGAGCGCCGCTTCGCCACCGCCGATTACGTGCAGTGGATGCAGCACTGGATCCCGCAGGTACGCGAAGGCAGCAAGTGGATGCGCGAAGGCGCGGCCGCGGTGCAGGCGCCGTACACCGAGCTCAGCGCCCTGATCGAAACCCATGCCGGCGACGAACAGGACGACTACATGATCCTGTACGAGGACTACCGCAAGGCCGGCGGCGCCGTCGCCGACATCGACGCCCTGCGCCGCAACCCGGGCGGCGAAGCGCTCAACAGCTACCTGCACGCCTTGGCGGCGACGCCGAATCCGCTCGGCCTGCTCGGCGCGATCTACATCATCGAAGGCACCGGCCAGCGCATCATCCCGGCGCTGTTGCCGCTGATGAAGGCCAGCCTGTCCCTGCCGGCCGACGCCTTCCGTTTCCTCGAATACCATGGCAGCAACGACGAGCACCATCTGGCCCGCTGGCTGCGGGCGATCGAGATCGTGCTCGAACACGACGCCGACGGCGAAGGCGCCCGTGCCATCATCGCCACGGCTCGACGCACCGCGGAGCTCTATCTCATGCAGTTCGATCACGTGATGCCGGCATGAAGTACCAACCCGAGTTCCTCGAGCAGGCCTACGACCCGCGCGACCCCAGTCCGTGGCTGGCCCTGTACCTGGATCGCAGCACGCCGCTCGACGACGAGGTCAAGCGCGCCTGGCTGGCCGATTCCAGCTCGCGCTCGCGCCAGTTCGTGTTGCCGTTCATGCGGCCGCTGGCGCGCACCTTGATCGTGCTGATCCAGGTCGCCAAGGTATTCGCCCCGCGCCGGCTCGCATTCTCGCGCACCCTGCACCGCCTGCTCGCCTGGGGCATGGAGAACTTCCTGCGCCCGGAAGCCAACTGGCTGATCCTGCGCCACTTCCATCTCGGCTCGCAGGTGCTGGAGTTCATCGGCAAGAACTCCGGGGTCGAAGTGCAGGGCAATCCGCTGCGCCCGGCCGCGGTGGCCGACGTGCGCGAGGACATGTTCCTGGTGCACGACCTCAACCTGTTCAACTTCGTCATCCGTCTCAACCAGAACCTGCAGGCGGCCGGGCGCGAACTGCAGTTCGTCGCCGACCCCGACCTGTCGATGGTCAAGCAACCCGAGCTGCGGCTGGAGGACATGCCGCGGCGCTGGCGCAATTTCCTCGACCTGCAGAGTTCGATCGAACTGTTCACGCCGATCTACCAACTGCTGCTCACCGACAGCGATTTCTGGCGCGCGACCAATTCGCTGCAGCTCGACGAGACCATCGGCCTGTACGTGGCGACCATCCTCGATGCGCGCTCGCACCTGGTCCTGCTCAACAACCGCCACCCGCTGGTGCCGTTGTCGACCTTGCGCGCCGGCTTCCGCCTGACCCTGCACGGCCTGTCGACGGAAATGCTGCACGCCTTCCTGATGAGCAAGCGCGACCAGCAGGCAGCGGCGGCCGCCGCCTGAAACCGCGGCCAGCCGCAGCCGCATCCGGCGCCTCGGCCCCTCGCGACGAGTGGCCGGGCCGCCGCGTCCCGTAAGGGCATCACGACCCAACCGACCCAGCCCACCCGGCGCCGACCAACGCCGGCGCTGCGGATGTGCGCAGATCGTGCATTGGCGCGGCTGACTAGGGTTTCCCCCGATTTACCGGCGTGCGGCGGCTGTCTAGGCTGCTCGGCATTGCAGTCCTCCCCCGCGCCGCGGCCGGCTTCCGGCTTGTACTGGCGCGACCGCCGATCCGCCCCGACCGGGCAAGGAGCCGTTCCATGAGCGTCGATTCCGCCGTTTCCGTCACCCAGGACAAACTCAGCCAGGGCTGGCTCGATTGGGACGTCAGCAAGGGCGACCTGGATGCGATCAACCGCGAGGTCGCCAACCTCACCCCGGCCGAACGCAACGAGTTCATCGGCAAGCTCAGCAACGACGACATCAAGAACTGGACCCAGGAAATCGACGGCGCGATGGGCTCGCTCAGCGCCGGCGAGCGCGGTGAGTTGTTCAACCGCTTGGCAGAGGGTCTGGACGGGCCGCAGACCACCCGCTTCGTCGAAGCCTTCGACGGCAGCTCGGGCGGGCTCGAAGCTTTCGCCGACGCGATCGCCAGCCACGGCAGCAGCGACGCCAAGACCGCCTTCATCGGCGCGGTCAAGGGCGACATCGACGGCGAGTACAAGGCCACCCAGGGCACCTGGGGCAACAGCGAAACCGAAGCGGCCGGCAAGGTCCTGGCCAGCCTCGCCAACGACCCGCAGGCGTTCCAGCAAGCCGTCGGCTCGCTCAGCAAGGAGCAACTGCAGGACGTGATGAACGTGGCGATGGGCCGCAAGTACATCGTCGACTTCACCGGCCGCACCGCCGGTACTACCCAATACGAGCCGAGCGTGCTGACCGGCATCCTCAACGCCGCCCAGGGCGCCGACCTGCCGACCCGCACCGCGGTGTTCGAAGCGGCCATGCCGCAGTTGAAGACCATGCAGGGCGACAACGTCGGCCTGCTCGGCGCCGAACCCTACGTCGACGGCGTCGCCCAGGCCATGGGCAAGGTGCTCAGCCGCGACGAGGCCGTGGAAGCCGGCCTGCTCAAGATTCCGGAAGCGCCGGCCGGCGTGTCGATGGACGCGAACATCGCCGACACCCACAAGCACGAATTCCCGAATCCGGGCGACATGGTCTGGTTCAAGGACCAGGTCCAGGGCGGTGGGCCGTGGGACTACAAGACCCAGGGCGCGCAATACGAGAACTACGGCAACTTCCACTTCGGCGTGGTCGCCGCGGCGATGGACATCCCCGAGCAGATCGGCCTGCGCGGCGCCGGCTACGTACAGATCCAGTCCGACACCTCGCAGGACGGTTGGGGCAAGCCCTACGACCTGGGCGACAGCAGCTACGGCGACGACCCGCGCGACCAGGCCCAGATCAAGGCCGGTTACGACTACTACAACTCCGGCATGTGGCGGGTCTGGGCGGATTGACCGCTCGACCGGATTCGATCGCGAAGGCGCCGGCCATGCCGGCGCCTTCGTCGTATTGGGCGTGTGTGCACTACTCCGCAACGCCGCGCGCCCGTAGGATCGAGCAGAACCCCGACCGAGACGAATCGCCGACGATGAAAGCCCGCATAGCTACGGTACTGACGATGGTGTTGACGGCGCTGCTCGCCGTCGGCTGCAGCCACGATGCGATCATGCCCGACGTCGAAGTCGCCCGGGTCGCCTCGCCCGATCTGCAGGCCGACGCGGTGCTGACCGAAGCCAATCCCGGCGCCACGGCCTCCTTCATCTATCGGATCCGGATCGTGCCGCACGGTGCCGACTGGCGCTCGGCGCCCTCCGCCGCCGAGCTGTACGGCGCGACCCGCAACGCCCAGGCCTACGGCGTCGATCTGCACTGGCAGGCCACCAACAGCGTGCGCGCCGATTACCTGCAGGGCCGGGTGATGAAACCGGCCCCGGCTGCGGTCTCGGTCGCGGGGCGCGCGGTGACGCTGCAATTGCGCAGCGGCGTCAGCAACCCGGCCGCGCCGGCCGGCGGCATGGCGCCGGAACCCAAGCAGGCACGGTAGACACGGCAAGGCGGCACCGCCGGGCCGGACCCGGCCTTCGAGTCAGCAGGCCGTTGCGCGGTCGCGGCTGGCGGGCGCAAGAAGTCGCGGCGACACGACGCATCCAATTTTTCGCATTGCGCGAGTCGCGGCGGCCATCGCCGCCGCGACCTCACGAACGCACCGTCACCCGCCAGCAGTGCTTGGCCTGCTGAGTCCAGTCGATCTCGACCGGCAGGAACTTCTCGATCAGGCGGGCGTTGCTGAGTAGATGCTCGCTGAGCGCGGCGGTGGTGAACTCACCGCCGCCGGCCAAGGCCATCGGCAGCAACAACTGATCCGACAAGTGCTCGCCGACCGCCGCCGGCGACGACAGATAGGCCGAGGCCTGCCTGACCAGGCCGATCGCGACCTGCTCGGCGCTGAGCCCACGCTCGCCGAGGGCACTGAACAGCTCGGTGTGCTGCCCGCCGTGTACGCGCAGCAGCAATACGTTGGCCGGGCTTTGCGCGTCGACGACGCGGCGCAGATGCTGCTGGTCCCCGGCCAGGCCCAGACGCTCGGCGACGACCGCCAGTTCGCGGTGGCCGATCTGATCCTGCAAGGCCGACAGCAACACGGTTGCGTCGAGACGCGGCTCGGCATCGCGCTGGTCGAATGCGCAGCGGCGCAGTTGCGCGCACGGCGCTACGCGCAGCTGCAGCGCACCGCCGCCGGCCGGGAAGAACCCATGGCGCTGCAGGGCGAAGCTCGCCTCCACGCCCATGCGCTGCAAAGCCGGTAGATAGGCTTCGGCGATGAAGTCCGCGCATGGCGCCAGCGGGTTGTGGGTGCCGCCCTCGATGAACACCTCCGACGGCTCGGCGCACTGCCACAACGCCGGCAGCACGGTCTGCAACACCAAGGTCGCCGAACCGGCGCTGCCGATCGAGAAACGATAGCGGCCGGCGTTGATCGCGCCGGGCATGAAGCGCAGCGTGGTCGCGCCGAGTTGCGCGCCGTGGACGTGGGCGCAGCCGATCTGCGCCGCGGCGCCGACCGCGGTCAAATGTTGGCGCATCAGCCCCGGGCGCGAGCGCTTGGCACGGATGTGCTGCATCTCGAACGCGGTGCCGGTGCACAGGCTCAGGGTCAATGCGGTACGCAGCAGCTGTCCGCCGCCGTCCTGCCCGCTGATTTCGATCAGTTCCATCTTGCGATCCATCCATCGGGGCGGCCTGGGCCGCCCGCTCTCCTTTCCGTTTCGCGGCGCCGTTGCCGGTCGCTGCTCTCGCTGGTTGGCGCGATGCCGCGCCGCGTTGCGGCCCCGGCACTCAGCCCTTGACGCAAACCACCTGGCGCAGCGTATGCACGATCTCGACCAGGTCGCTCTGCGCGGCCATGACCGCATCGATCGACTTGTACGCGGCCGGCGACTCGTCGACCACATCGGCGTCCTTGCGGCATTCCACGTGCGCGGTCGCCCGTGCATGCTCTTCCAGGCTGATGCGCTTCTTCGCCTCGGTGCGGCTCATCACGCGGCCTGCGCCGTGGCTGCAGCTATGGAAGCTGTCGGCATTGCCCAGCCCGCGCACGATGAAGCTCTTCGCGCCCATGCTGCCGGGAATGATGCCCAGCTCGCCCTTGCGCGCGCTCACCGCGCCCTTGCGGGTCACCAACACGTCCTTACCGAAGTGATGCTCGCGGTTGACGTAGTTGTGGTGGCAATTGACCGCCTCGGCCTGCGCCTCGAACGGCTTGGCGATGACCTTGCGCACCGAGTCGACCACGTGCTTCATCATGATCTCGCGGTTGCTGCGCGCGAAACGCTGCGCCCAGTCGACCGCGAACACATAGTCGGCGTAATGATCGCTGCCTTCCGGCAGGTAAGCCAAGTCCTGGTCCGGCAGGTTGATCATCCAACGGCGCATGTCCTGCTTCGCCAGCTCGATGAAATGGCTGCCGATCGCATTGCCGACGCCGCGCGAACCCGAGTGCAGCATGAACCACACGCGCTGCTCCTCGTCGAGGCAGACTTCGACGAAGTGGTTGCCGGTGCCGAGCGTACCGAGGTGGCTGAGGTGGTTGCTGCGCTCGAGCTTCGGGTGCTTGGCGACGATGCGCTCGAAGCCCTCGTGCAGGCTCGACCAGCTCTGCAAGGACGCTTCCGGCGGATTCGCCCAGGCGCCCTTGTCGCGCAGGCCGCGGCCGACCGTGCGGCCATGCGGCACCGCCTTCTCGATGGCCGCACGCACCTCGCCCAGATGATCCGGCAAGTCCTGCGCGGTCAGGCTGGTGCGCACCGCGATCATGCCGCAACCGATGTCGACGCCCACCGCCGCCGGCACGATCGCACCGACGGTCGGCACCACCGACCCCACCGTGGCGCCCTTGCCGAGATGCACGTCGGGCATCACCGCGATCCAACGATGGATGAAGGGCAACTTGGCGATGTTCTGCAACTGGCGGCGCGCCTCGTCCTCCAGCGGCACGCCGCGGGTCCAGTGCTTGATCGGCACCGCGCCCGGCTCGTTGATGACATCGTACTGGCTGGTGTTCATGGTCTTGCTCTCTTGGTTGCGCACACAGTGAAGGGGAAAAGCTCGAAGGGCGAGCGCGGTTGCGCTGGGCCTCTACGACGGCCGCGGGTGCGGCACGAGGGAAAAGCGGCTGCACGACGACGAAGACAAACGCAGCCGACTCCTGATCGCCTATCGGCCGGCGGACCCCAATGTCCGCCGGCCATCCTGTAACCGCATCGCACTTCCCTTGCGCGTGCGGTCGACGGGTTTCCAATCCGTCCACGCGAACACACTCCTTGCGTTCGCGTTGCGGCGCATCCTTGCGCCGCGGCGGTACCGATCCCTGGTCCGCCTTGGAACGGATCAGCGATCCGCTCCTTCCTCTCTTTATCTCCACCCCGCATCGCGCATCTCCTACCGGCAAGCCGATGCCGGATTCGTCGATGCGCTATGCCGGGCGACCGAATGCTTGGCGGCTGCGATGCGCTGCTGCAGGTGTTGCGACTGCTGCTCTCCGCTCGCAGGGAAGCGGCGGTTCGAGCAGCCGGTTGCCGCGTACATCGAGGTTGGCCATCGGGGCATTCCGGTTCGGACTCGCAGGTAGTAGCGCAAGCCCCGTGCCAACTATCCTGGACCGACCTATCTCATTGAATAAATAGACATTTACTTCAGGGCGACCGACTTTGCTCGCCCGATCGGCTATTGGTTATCTATACTTGTTGATCGCTTTATATACGGATGTATAAACATGAAACGCCAGGTCGTGGTCGGCATGCTCGGCACCCAACTCGACGCCGGCCTGGGCCCGGGACGCTGGGAGAAATGGCGGCCGACGGTTTCGCTGGGCATGCACGAGGACTTGCTGCTCGACCGCATCGAGCTGCTGGTCGACGAACGCCGTTACGGCAAGCTCGCCGCCGTCGTCGCCCAGGACCTCGGCCAGGTCTCGCCCGAAACCCAGGTCCGTCGCCACGACACCTACCTCGCCGATCCCTGGGATTTCGAGGCCGTGTACGGCGCGCTGCACGACTTCGTGCGCAATTACGACTTCCAGCCCGAGGAAGAGGACTACTACGTCCACATCACCACCGGCACCCACGTCAGCCAGATCTGCTGGTTCCTGTTGACCGAAAGCCGGTTGTTTCCGGGGCGCCTGCTGCAAACCGCGCCGCCGCGCAAACAGAACGGCGAAGCGCCGGGCAGCTATGCGGTGATCGACCTGGACCTGTCGCGCTACGACCGCATCGCGCAGCGCTTCGCCGAGGAGCGCCTGCACGACCGCGATCTGCTCAAGAGCGGCATCGCCACGCGCAACCCGGCCTTCAACCGCATGATCGAGCAGATCGAGACGGTGGCGACGCGTTCGAAATCGCCGATGTTGCTGATGGGCCCGACCGGCGCCGGCAAGAGCCAACTCGCACGCCGCGTGTTCGAACTCAAGAAGCAGAAGCATCAATTGCCGGGCCGCTTCGTCGAGGTGAACTGCGCGACCCTGCGCGGCGACGGCGCCATGAGCACCTTGTTCGGCCACATCAAGGGCGCTTACACCGGCGCCTCGACCGACCGCGCCGGCCTGTTGCGCTCGGCGCATCAAGGCCTGCTGTTCCTCGACGAAATAGGCGAGCTCGGCCTCGACGAACAGGCGATGCTGCTGCGGGCGCTGGAAGAGAAACGTTTCCTGCCGGTCGGCGGCGACAAGGAGGTCGAGAGCGACTTCCAGTTGATCGCCGGTACCAATCGCGACCTGCAGCAGGCCGTGCTCGAAGGCCGCTTCCGCGACGACCTGCTTGCACGGCTCAATCTGTGGACGTACCGCTTGCCCGGCCTGGCCGAGCGCGCCGAGGACATCGAACCGAACCTGGACTTCGAGCTCGAACGTCACTCCCGCGAGAACCGGCAACGGGTGACCTTCAACCGCGAAGCGCGCGAACGCTATCTGGCCTTCTCGCGCAGCGCCGAGGCCACCTGGGGCGGCAACTTCCGCGACCTCGGCGCCTCGGTGATGCGTCTGGCGACCCTCGCCGACGGCGGACGCATCCGCAGCGATCTGGTCGAAGAGGAAATCGGCCGCCTGCGCCGGCAATGGCACGGCGCCGGCCTGCGCCCCGGCCTGCTCGACGAAGTCCTCGGCGAGCGTGCGGCCGAACTCGACCGCTTCGACCGCGTGCAACTGGAAGACGTGCTGCGCGCCTGCCGCCAGGCGAAGTCGCTATCGCAGGCCGGACGCGAGCTGTTCGCGGTCTCGCGCGCGGCGCGCGCCAGCACCAACGACGCCGACCGCCTGCGCAAATACCTGGCCCGGTTCGGACTGGACTGGGACCAGGTGCGCGGACGCGGCTAGGCCGACCGCCGATGCGGCGGCCGGCCGCGCTCAGCCGGCCACGCTCAGCCGGCCGACTCCTCCGGCCTCGACCGGCATGGACGCGTTCGCGGGCGAGAGCCTCGACAGAAACTCGCGGCCGCGCCGGCCCGGCGCCATCAGGATGCCGGAGGTCGCCAGGAAGAAGCGCTCCAGTTCGAACGACACGCAGCTGGCCACGCAGAAGTCCTCGCCTTCGCTGTGATTGACCGCGTAGTACAGCTCGATACCGCGCGCCTCCAGATCGGCCACGACCTCGGGCAACAGCAGGTTCGGCGCCAACCTCGGCCGGTCCGGATGCGGCCAGTCGACGCGTTCGAGCCGGTCGCGATCGACCTCGAAATAAGCGCAGGCCTGCAGCCGCGGATATGCGGCAAGCATGTCCAGCGCGAGTCGGTCGAGCTCGGCCAAATGGTCGGAGCGCTGCTTGATGTCCACGCATTGCACCAGTTCGGTCAAGGCGCGCATCGCCGCGTACTGCCCATACGACGACGCGCCGCAGCCGTGCGGGTAGACGATCTCGTCGGGCCTGCGCTCGGCGACGGTGGCGATGAAGGTCGGATAACCGAGGTCGGAGGTCACATCGATCAGCAACACGCTGCGGCCGATGCGGTGCTCGGTGAGGCGCAGCACTTTCTCGACCTCATCGGGCAAGGAGGCAGGGTCGATCAGCGCGCCGTAACGGCCCGGGCCGCCGAGGTAGTGCGCGAGCAGGAACAGCGACCAGGCGTCGCGCTCGACGATCTCGCCGATGCCGTGCAAGGCGGCTTCCTCGAGGCTGGCGCCGATCGCGGTACCGCTGTTGGAGCTGTAGCGGATCACGCTGCGGCAGTCGAAGTCGTCGCGCCGGCCCGACTGCGCGTCCAGTTGCGCGCCGACCGGATAGTCCGGAAAGCTCAGGAACAACGGCACCTGGATGTCCTGGCGGCCGGCAAAGAAGGAGCGGTAACGGCGACAGGCCAGGTAGCGGCCGCGGTTGTCGGCGAACGCCGACAGGAACGGCAATGCGGCGTAGCGCGGATCGTCGATGAAATGCTCGGCCGCGACGTATTCGACCGGCGTCGAGACCCGGCTCGCCTTGCAGTAATAGTGCTCGACCGCCTCGTGCAAGGCGCCGGCCATCGAAGTCGCCGCATCGCCCTTGCCGAAGCCGCGGCTGATCAACTCGCCGCCAGCGTCGCGCAAACTGCATTTGACCGTCATCAGCTGGCCGCCGAAATCCTCGGTTTCCACGGTCCAGCCGCGCCGGGCGATGCAGTCGCGGATGATGCGGTCGGCGTCGTCCAGACTGCGCTCTCGTTCGTACGGAATCATTCCCTGCTCCTGCCTTGCCTCGTCGTAAAGACCGCATGGCGCGCCGCTCGCGACGCGCCATGCGGGATCGCTGCGTCGAGACGCTTACTTGGCGAACTCGTCGAGGAAGGCCTGTTCCTGCGCCGTCGGCGAGTTGAGCTCGGACATCGCGCTTTTCAGCTCTTCGCCCGATGCCGTGCCATTGGCGCGGATGGATTCGGTGACCGGAATGTACTTGGGCTTGATGAGCGAAGTCTTATCGAAATCGATGCGCGTGGTACCCATGACGAAACCTCCTGTTTGGTCGAAAGGAAACTGCGAAGCGAAGCGAAGCCCCCCGGCCCGGCGGACCGGCACGGCTACGTCCCCGCGATACGGTCGAAACCGCATGCGAGGGTTACCGGGTGGGGCGGCTTCGAGTCCTTGACTCCCGTCACCGAAACGGAGGCCGTCGGATCCAAACTGAGACCGACGACTCTGCGAACGCTTCCGCGACTGTCGGTTCCGACAGGGCGGGCATTGGATTGTTGGCGGACCGATCTTGCTTGGCCGATCTTGCTTGGCCGATTTTGCCGGGCCGGCAGATCGGCCGACGCCGCGCGTTCCAGTCAGAACACGTTGGCGCGACGCAGCTCGCGTTCGGCCAGAGACACCGCCGCGTTCTGCGGCAGGTGCTTCGGGCCGGTCACACAACTGACGAACACGTACTGGCGCGTGCCGCGCTTGACCTGGCCGACCAGCCAGCGCACGCCTTCCCGGCCGTCCATCACCGTCGAGGCGCTCTTGGCCGCCACCGAGGTGTCGTCGCGCGGCGGCGTAGCACCGAACGGCGCCACCCCGAAGCTGCCGACCACCACGCCCGGCGGCTGGCGCAGGCCCGAACGCACGTCGGCGATCATCTGCCGGTTGACGCTAAACTCGTCGCGGAAGAAGCGACGCAGGAACAGCAGTTGCTCGTCCGGCGACACTTTCAGCGAACCGCCGTCCCAGAAGTTGGTGGCGCCGCTGCTGGTGTCGGCGTTGCCGTAATTGAAGCGGACCATGTACTCGCGCTCGCGCTGGGCGCCGAGGCGCTGGGCGATGCGCTGGAAATACCAGGGCGCGGAGAACTGCAGCGCCGAATCCAGGGTCTGGTCGCTGCCGCCGGCGTTGCCGCCGCTGTCGGCGCCGATGCGCTCCTGCGCCTGGACGATGCCGCCGTCGAGCGCGGCCAGCGCATGCGGGATGTCGAAGGTCGCGCCCGGGCTGACCCGGCGGCTGCACGCAGCCGAGGGCGTGCGGCTGATCTCGCCGCCGCTGAGGTCGTACAACACGAAACAGGACTGGATCTTCGGCTCGCTGCCCGGGGGGCCCATCGACTGGGCCTGGGCCTGGGTGGCCGGGCCGCAGAGCGAAACGGCGAACAATGTCGCGGTGATGATAGCTTTCATGCCTGCGGTGCTCCTTGCGAAGGCGTAACGACGGGGCGGGTCGGCCGGGACGCGAACCCCGAGGGTATCGCCGTCGCATCCGCCCTGCTCGCCCCAGGATGCCATGCCTTATACGCGTATTTCGACCGTGGCGCGCGACGGCGGCCGGCCCGGATCGGCGGCCGCTTGACCTGAAGCGCGCTCGAGGTCCTATGCTCGGCTTCCCTCTCCAGGCACAGGACGGCATGGCCGCCATTCCCCCCAGCAGCGAATCCGCCGCCGACAGCGACGGCGCCGCCCCGGTCGCCCGCACCGCCGGCCGCCGCGGCGAATGGTCGGTGATCGGCTCGCTGTTGCCGTATCTGCGGCCTTACCTGGGCCGGATCGCGATCGCGCTGGCGATGGTGGTCGCGGCCAAATTGTTGAATCTGTACGTGCCCTTGGCGCTCAAGCAGCTCATCGACCGGCTCAACATCGAAGTCACCCCGCTGATGCTGCCGGTCGCCTTGTTGCTGTCGTATGGCGCGGCACGGATCGGCGTGACCTTGTTCACCGAATTGCGCCAGGTCGTGTTCGCACGGGTCATGGCGCGCACCTCGCGCCAGGTCACGCTGCAGGTGTTCCGCCACCTGCACGGCCTGAGCCTGAAGTTCCACCTCGCGCGCCGCACCGGCGGCGTCGCCCGCGACGTCGAACGCGGCGGCAGCTCGATCGCCGACCTGCTCGACTGGACTATCTACACCATCATCCCGGTGATCCTCGAAGTGGCGATGGTCACCACCGTGCTGGTGTGGATCTACGACTGGCGTTACGCCGCGATCACGCTCGGCACCTTGTTCGCCTACGGCCTGTGGACGTTCTCGGTCACCGAGTGGCGCACGCGCTACTACCGCGCCTCGGTCGAGGCCGACACGCGCGCCAACGAACGCGCGGTGGATTCGCTGTTGAACTACGAGACCGTCAAATACTTCAACAACGAAGAACACGAAGCGCGCCGTTACGACGACAACCTGCGCCACCTGGAGAATGCCCAGGTCATGTCGATCAAGACCCTGGCGGTGCTCAACCTCGGCCAGAGCCTGGTGGTCGCGATCGGCGTCACCGCGATGATGTGGCTGGCCGCCAGCGGCGTGGTCGCCGGCGAGATGACGGTGGGCGACCTGGTCCTGGTGAACGCCTACCTGCTGCAGCTGTCGGCGCCGTTGTTCATGCTCGGCATGATGTATCGCGAGGTGAAGCAGGCCCTGACCAACATGGAGCGCTTGTTCGACTTGCTCGACGAACGCCAGGACGTGCGCGATTCGCCCGACGCCGAGGTACTGGCGTCCTCGCATCCGACGGTCGCCTTCCGCGACGTCCGCTTCGGCTACGACCCGCGCCGCGAGATCCTGCAAGGCATCGATTTCGAGATCGCCTCCGGCGCGACCGTGGCCGTGGTCGGCCACTCCGGCTCGGGCAAATCGACCCTGGCGCGATTGCTGTATCGCTTCTACGACGTCGACGCCGGCTCCATCGCCATCGACGGCCGCGACCTGCGCGCCCTGACCCAGGCCTCGCTGCGCGGCTCGATCGCGATCGTCCCGCAGGACACAGTGCTGTTCAACGACAGCATCGGCTACAACATCCGCTACGGCCGGCCCGAAGCCGGCGAGGACGAAGTCGTGGCGGCCGCACGCGCCGCGCATATCCACGACTTCATCGTCGGCCTGCCCGACGGCTACGACACCCCGGTCGGCGAGCGCGGACTGAAACTGTCCGGCGGCGAAAAACAACGCGTCGCGATCGCCCGCGCCCTGCTCAAGAACCCTTCGATCCTGATCTTCGACGAAGCCACCTCGGCGCTCGACTCGAAATCCGAACGCACGATCCAGGCCGAGCTCGACCGGCTCGCGATCGGGCGCACCACCCTGGTGATCGCGCATCGGCTGTCGACGGTCATGGACGCCGATCAGATCCTGGTGATGGACGCCGGCCGCATCATAGAGCGCGGCACGCACTCGCAACTGCGGGCACTCGATGGCGTGTATGCGCAGATGTGGGAGCTGCAACAGCGTCAGGAGGACGCAGCGCTGGTCTGAACCGCCCGGCGCCTAGCCGATGGCGAAGGCCTCAGGCCGAAGCGTCGGATTCCCAGACCATGTAGACGTCGGCGCGCTGATAGTGCGAGCCCGGCCGCGGCGCCGGATGATGGCGGAAGCCCACGCTTTCGTAGAGTTTGAGCGCGGGCCCGAGACGCGTGCTGGATTCCAGGAACAATTCGCGGCCGTCCATCTGTCGAAATGCCTCGATCGCCCCGGCCATGAGCTTGCGGCCGATCCCGCCGCCACGCAGCGACGGCTCCACCGCCATCTTGGTCAGCTCGACCAGGCCGTCTTCGTAGCGCTTCAGGGCGACCGTGCCGAGCACCTGGTCGGCCTCGTCGACCGCGAACAGGACCCGGCCGCCATCGGCGAGCAGGTGCGTCTGCGGATCGCCGAGCACCTCGCGGTCGACCGGTTCGACCGTGAACCAGCGCTCCAGCCACTCGATGTTGAGGCGGGCGAACTCGCCGCGCCAACGCGGTTCGAAATCGACCACGCGGACGGTGCCGACCACTCGCAAGGAAGCCGATGCGGAATCGTTGGATGTCTTATCGCTCATGCCTCGATCATAGACCGGCCAGAGCGGCGTCCGCAGCCATGAAGACGACGGCGGCCACGGCCGCCGTCATGGAAACAACCGGCCCGCGCTCAGCGCTTGCCGTTACCCTTGTCGCCCTTGCCCGGCCCGCGCCCCTGCGCGGCGCTCTTGCTCTTGCCGGCGTTGTCTTTGCCGCTCTTGCCCTTGCCGGGCTTGGCCTTGGCCGACTTGGCTTCGCCGCGATCGCGCTCGTAATCGCGATAAGGGCGGTTCGGATAATCGCGGCGCAGTTCCGTATCGATGGTGATCGGCCGGCCCCAGCGGTCGTAGGTCGGCACGAAGCCGCGCTTGAGGCGGTGGAACTCGGCCGACCCGGGCTTGATGCCCAGGCGCAGCGCGATCGCGCCCCAGCCTTCGGCGTGGTCGCGATCCCACTCGTCGACCACATAGCGGCACGGCCGGCCGAGCACCTGCGCGATCGCGCAGGCGTAATAAACATCGCCCGGCGTCCAGCCGCGTTGGTTCAACAGATCGCCGACCAGTTCGCGCGGCGCGCCGTAGTAGCGGACCATTTCGTCGATGAAAGGCTCACGATAACGCGCGCCATAGCGGTTGATGTCGCCGAGCCAAGTGTCCACCCAGACGTCGCCGCTGCGTGGATTCCAGCCGGCCGCGACATCCTGCGCCTGGACCGTTCCAGCGCCCAGCAAGGCCGCGACGGACGCGGTCAGAGCGAAGAAATGGGTCTTGAGCTTGTTAGGCATGGGAACCTCCTTGCGGCCGGGGATGCGGTGGCTGCGTGCCCGGAATCTATTGCGGCGATCGCCAGCGATGCAGCGAAACGCCGCGCGGTCAGCGCGAAATGGTGAACTTGCCGAAGGCCACGCCGATGTCCCAGCCTTCGCCGGTACCGGCCAGGGCCAGCGATACCTCGCCCTTGGTCATGACCTGCGCCTTGCTCGACTTGGCCGCGCCGGCATGGGCTTCGGCGGTAGCGTAGCTGCCGAGCGTTTCGCCGATGTTGTGCACGCCGGAGAACTCGCCGGTGCCGTTGACGATGCGCGACTTGCCGAAGCTCAATCCGCCGCCCTTGGCGCTGATCCGCACCGACATACTCTGGCCGTTGCTGCAGCTGATGGTGCCGTTGCCCGAGGAGGTCTTGTAGAACACCGACCAGCCGGACATGTTGAACTTGAGCTTGCAGTCGACCGAGCCTCGGGCGGAGGCCGCACCCGGCACGGCGATCGCCGCCAGCAGGAGCGCGCTGAGCAGGGCGCGCCGCGGCCGCAGGCGGGACGACGGGCTATGGGCGGGGGCGACGGGGGTCTTCGCGGTGTTTTCGGTAGCGGTGCGCATGGGCGGGCCTCGAACGATGGCGGAATCGGTCATGGACGACGGCGTGTCGTGCCGGTGAGGGAGGCTAACACTGCCGGGCGGCGCCCCTCCCGGACCTGCCGCCGTACCGGTCAAACGACGACGGCGCCCGAGGCGCCGTCGTGTGGCTGCAAACCGACGCTCGATCAGTCGTCGTAACGGTCGCGCCAGCGGCCGTTGTCGTGGCGCCCGTAGCGGCCGCGGTCGTGACGGTCGTAATAACGGTTGTCGTAACGATGGTCGTAGCGCGGATCGTAGTAGCTGGTCTTGCACTTGCCGCGATGGTTGCAGTCGCGGTCGTAGTAGCGCGGGCCGTAGCTGTAGCGCGGCGGCGCCGGGCGGTAACGGTGCTCGACGTAGCGCGGCGCGTTGCGGTAATAGGTCGGACGGCCGTAGCGGTCGTGCACGACGATCAGCCGGTCGTTGTAACCGTAGTTGCCGTAGCGGTAGTACGGGGTGTTGTTGCGCACGATCACGTCGGCGATGTCGACGATCACGCGGGCCAGATCGTCGGCTCGGGCCGGAGCAGGAATCGCGACCGCGCCGATGCCGGCGGCGATGACGATCGGTGCAAGCCAGCGGGACAAGGCGGTCATGTCGGTCTCCTGTAAAGCCTGCTCCTCGGCAGGCACGGTGCGACTGTGAGCCCACGACGGTGAACCGGTTTTTAATGGTTCGCACACTCGCCCGCGCCGCTCAGTCGCCGTTGGGGCGACGCAGGCGGAAGGTTCAGGAGCGCGCGGCGAGAGATAACGGCGACGCAGGCGGGCGAACGAAGCGGCCGCGCGCAAGCGCGGGCGATGCGCCAGGGGACAAGCGATAAGAAGTCGGAGCCCCGGCCGCTCGCCGCAATGCCGGATCTTGACCACCGTCACAAGCCGCGCTTTGGCAACCCCCGACCGGGCAAGGACTCGTCGCCCTCGCACCACTGGCGGATGGGGTGCGGCGGACCCGTCGCGGACCCACAAGACGAGTCCGGCGCGTTGCGCTCGTCCGGGCGACTCAGCCGGCGCCGTCGCAGCGCGCCACGGCCTCGGCGACCGCCGCGGCCGAGGACACGGTCATCAGGCGGGGGTGGTCGGCCTGCACGCCATGCTCCATCTCGTGCGCCCAGGTCACGTGGTAAGGCATATGGATGCCCCAGCCGCCGAGCGCGATCACCGGTTCGATGTCCGACCTCAGCGAGTTTCCGACCATGGCGAAAGCGCTCGGCGCCACGCCGAACTCCGCCAGCACCCGCGAATAGCTGGCGTCGTCCTTCTCCGAGACGATCTCGATGCGGTGGAACAGATCGGCCAGGCCGCTGCGGGCGACCTTCTTTTCCTGGTGGAACAGGTCGCCCTTGGTGATCAGGACGATGCGGTGGCGGGCCGCGACGGCTTCGACGGCCTCGCGGATGCCGGGCAGCAGTTCCACCGGGTGGTCGAGCATGGCCTTGGCGAGCAGGACGATCTTGTGGATGCCGGCCGCCGAGATGCGCGATTCGGTGATGTCGATCGCCGCCTCGATCATCGACAGGACCATGCCTTTGACGCCGTAGCCGAACAGAGCGAGGTTGCTGCGCTCGACGGCCAGCAGGCGCTGGCGTACCGAAGCGTTGTCGACATCGACCCAGGCGCTGAGGATCTTGTCGAATTCGACCGCGGCCTCCTGGTAATAGCCCTCGCTATGCCAAAGCGTGTCGTCGCCGTCGAAACCTACTAGTTCCAGCATGGGTCTGCCTTGAAGATCGGGCGCTGGCGATGCACGCCGCGCTTGCCGGGGGAAGGACCGGAGGCCGATGCGGCCTCGGTCGGCGCGTCCGCAGCAGGAACCGCCGCGGTGACGGGCCATTATCCCGTAGCCGGATCGCAACGCCTATGCGGCAACGGCCGGTATGGCTGGCGGCCTTACTGAGAAGACATCAAGGAGGCGGCCCGGCGGCACGGAGAGAAGTGCCGGTACGGGCCGCAAGGAACGCTGGCATGGGACGGTTTACCGCCCGGATGGCGCCCGGGTCGACCGGAGGAGAACGGGAGCTCGGGCAGGAACGAGCATCGCGCGGCAGGTAGAAGAAGGCGCCGCCCCGGACCCTAGCCCGGCGGCTAGCGGCGCCTTCTTCCATGGCCAGGGCCCGCGATTCGGCTGGACCAATGACCATCCCCAACGCAAAGCCTCAAGTTTCGTGCTCGCCGCCCTCGTCCAGGAAGTTATTGCGCCGACCGAATTTACGGTGGCGCTCGAGCTGCGAATTCATGTAACCGGAGATCAACGCCGCCAGTTCGCTGTCCGGGCCGAGCGCGTTGATCACCGTCAGCCACATGCCCCGGTAAATCCAGCGATTGCTGCGGACGTAATTCTTGCGCCAGGGCCCATAGACCGCCTCAGGCAGTTCGGTCCAGAAACGCCCGGTCGCCATGACCCACAACGCCGCCTCGACGAATCGTCGTGCGTCGTCGGCGCTGGCGTTGCGCGTATAGACCGTCCGCGGCAACACGGCTTCGATGGCCGCCCACTGCTTCTCATCGAGCCGGGTGAATTTCAATTCCTCGCTGTCGTTCTGGGGCATGGATTCGGCTTCCAGCTCGTCCACGGGGTCGTCGATTTGTTCGTTGCTAAACGGATGGATATTGCACACGGCGTGATCTGCTTATGGGTATGTCTAGGGGGGTTCCGAAGAGGTCATTGCCGACAAGGCGATTCCATCGACACAAACCAGGATCGGAAGACTGGACGCAGTGCATTACCTCCTTGGAATCGGACTGCTTCGATTCCTGTCGCGGGCTACGACAGATTGCTGGCACCGGGCTTTCGTCCTTCCTGGCCCAACGCTTGTTTTCGTTCACTGCCGCCATCCTTGGCCTCTTTATTGGGAGTGCGCCGCCGTATCGCGACGCAAACTAAATGTTCTTCGGTGCACACCATGTGCACGACACGAATGCTCGAAGCGTGCGTTCAATATGGCCCGAACCGAAATGAAAATTTGATATGTGCAACGATTCCTTGCCGCTTTTACTCGCAATTATCTTCAGCGCCGATCGCCTGCACGCATTTCGACCCGGCCACGCCGCCAATAACCCGCACAAATTAATTGCACTTGAAACATAAAACCGGATACGCCCTACTTCGCTTTTTATGTAGAACCCGGCCAGCCAAGGCATGGACGGCGAATAGAGCCAGCGCTCGCGAATATCTCGATCGCCGACTCCCCATACGACACGCGCTGGCGCATCAAGATAAAAGCGCCGAGCCGGAATCTCCATGAGAGGAATCCACTACGCACCCGACTTTCGCCTCGCCGTATGAGCCCGCCCTCGCCGGACGTCCTGTCGCGTCGGTGGGCTGGTATGGATATCAATACAAATTCTGTGCCAACGGTCACGTTTTTGGCCAAGTTTGGCAAAGTTTCGTCAACTTCGCGATGAAAGGGTTTACATCGGCCGAGAAAGCGCTCTTCGTGCCAGCTACGTGCAAGCCTTACCCCATCCCTGCCCCCACCGACCCACGGATTAGGGCGGTAATTGACGGTAAATGTCAGCCGCGTGACACTGAACCGGGGTTTCGAAAGAAGCCCCTGACAAAACTTGTCTTTTGGGCTGGCCGACCGAGCCTATCCAGGTCCGGGTTTTCCCAGGTTCGCCGGATTTAATGCACACCACAGCCCATTCCCGAGGCCGCGACCCTCAAGGAATGAGAAAGATGTTATTGGCGGTGCCTATATCGGCTGCCGCGGCTTTAGTAGCGGGATCAACGAACCCGTACCCGTAGCGCCGGATACCGAATGGCGCGGCCATACGCGCCGATGGCCATAACCGGGCAATAGCCGGCATGCGAGTCAGGGGTAATGCGATCGCTCGCTATCGATAAGCCGCCGGCGATCCGGCGGCGCTGGCAAGTCGCCGACTCAGTTGATCGTGCAGGTCAACGTCACGACCACGGACGCTCCGTTGGCGAGCGCCCCCAAGGCGACACCGGCCTCCAACTGAGCCAAGGTCAGGCCTGCCGGACAGGCTGCTCCGCTGCAGCTCGGCGGCGCGGTGCAGGTCAGACCGCTGCGGCCTGCAGCGGGATCGCTCAGCACGGCGCCCGTAACCGTATCCGGCCCGTTGTTGGTCACCGCGATGGTGTAGATCGTGGTCGCGCCTCGCGTCACCGTGTCGCCGGCTTGGTCGCTGGGACCGACGCCAGGGGTATTGGTCTTGGTGATGACCAGATCCGATATCGGGTTGCGGGTATTGGTGAAGGTGCAGGTCAGGTCGTCGCCGGCTGCGGCGGTCAGGTTGAACGTCGTTGCGCTGCCGCTTGGCGCCTGGCCACCGACCAGGGCATTGGTACAGGCATAGGTGCTGGCGTAGTTGGCCAGGTTGGCGCCCGCCGCTGCCGTTTCGGTGAAGGTGTAGGCCGCACCGATCGCACCGGGATTCAAGGTCGCCACGCCGGTCGCAGTGGTACCGCTGCCTGCAGTGGTGACGTTGGCCGGCCCACCGGTTCCGGAAATGCTCAAGTCGAACTGGTCGGCTGCGCCGAAACGCCCCAGCGGCAGCGCCTTGTGCAAACGCAGAATCGGCAGACGCCCATTGGTGTAGGTGCAGGTGATGGTCTCGCCCGAATCGACGTCGATGGTCGCAAGGCGATTGGCCAGGTTGATGACGGTGCCGGCGTCCGGATCGCTGCAGCTCAGTGCGGTCAAGGTCCAAGCAGCGGTCACGCTTTCGGTCACCGTATAACTGCCCGGTTCCACGCCGGTAAAAGTACGTGTGTTCGGCAGGGTGCCGTCGGCATCGTCGTCGAGACTGAAGGCGGCCAAGCCGGTGCCCGTGGTGGTGAAGGCGAAATCCTGGGCATCGTCCGGCACCGCGTCCTTGACGATCACGATCGTGCCGGCTGGTGCGTCGGTGTCGGTGGCGCTGTTGTTGCCAGGCGTGGCATCGGCGGTACCGGCGCCGACGGCGACCGCGGCGACATTGGTCAGCGCGCCGGTCGCGCCGGCAGCGATGGTGCCGGTCACGGTGAAGGTGACGCTGCTGGCAGTGTTGCTGCTGTACGGCAGCGACGGAATCACGATGCCGCTGCCCTGCATCAGCGCGACGGTGGTATTGGCCACGCTCGGGCAGACGCCGCCGCCGATCGGGCTGCCGCAGGTCACCGAGCTCAAAGTGAAATTAGTGATCGCCGGATCGGTGAAGACCGCATTGGCGGCACCGAACGGACCGGCGTTAGTAACCACGACGGTGTAGCTGCGCGCCGTGCCCGGGGTATAGCTGTCGTTGGCCAGATCGTTCGGGCCCGATGCCGGGGTGTTGGTCTTGGTGATCTGCAAATCGGCGCCGAAGGTGATGTTGGCAGTCGGGCAGTTGGAGCCGTCGTTGGAGCTCGAACCGGGCGCGCCGCTGATCAGGGTGGCGGCGCCGGTGGACAGGTCGAACTTGTAAAAGCCGCTGGGCGGGTTGTTGCCCGAGCCGTACAAGCCGTTCGGGGCACCGTACATGGCGCCGAAGAAGCCGGCTGGCAGGCCGTTGGGCGCACCGATATTGGTGACCGCACCGGTGCTCGGATTGACCGACACCAGCTGGCCGCCGTTGGTGACTCCGTACAACAGCCCGCCGACCCAGGCCCAGTCGGCGATGTTGATTGCGGTGCTCAGCGAGATCGGCGTGGCGGTCAACGTGGGCATGTTGATCGCATATATGGTCGTGCCGGCGGCAGTGTTGTCCTTGACGTACAAGATGTTGCCGGTCGTACCGAAAGCCCCGCTGATGTAGACCGCCGACGGCAACCCCGCCACGGCCCCAACAGCTTGCGCGGACCCGTCGGCCCCGATGCGTACCAGCGTGTTGCCGGCCGGATTGGTAATCAGGCCGTACTGGTAGTTGTCCGTGGGGTTGTAGCCGACCGCGTTATAGATCGAAGCCGAAGTACCGACCGCATTGAACGTCAACGGATTGGCGTTGGTGCCGATCTGGTACAACGTGGTCGGCGTCGGCGCCCCCGGCGACTGCTCCAGCCACAGGCGCGAGTCGCAGGTGCCGAAATTGGGCTGCTGGGTATTGGTGATCGTGCAAGCCACGTTGCGTCCGCCGCTTTGCAAGGCGAGACCGGCGAACGGCAGCGTCACGGTGTTGCCTGTGAAACTCGCGCTTTGACCCGCGGCCAGGCCGGTGCAGGTTGCGCCGGTCATCGACCAGCCGGCCGGCACGGTTTCGGTGATGACGGTATTGGCCGCGGTGCTGCCGACGGTCAGAGTCTGTTGCGCACCGACGGTGCCGGGCGCGCCGGTCGCAATGGTGGTGATGCTGTGGTTGGCGATGCCGTTGTTGCCGGTGAACTGGAAGGTGCCGGTGCCAGCATTGCTGATTTTGGTCAGGGTGAGCCGGTTCTGCACCCACTCCATGACCGCCGGCGCCGGCGGCAGGTTGAGGCCGGTGGAGGTGCCGATGTTGCTCGCGCCGTTGCTGAAGCTGCCGGCGGTATTGCTGACCACGTTGACGGTCAGGGTGCAGGTGCTGGGCGTGCCGCCGGCGGTACCGGCGGGCAGATTGCCGTTGGCGATCTGGATCGAGCCGGAGCCGGCGGTCGCGGTGACGGTGCCGCCGCAGGTGTTGGTCACACCGTTGGGACTGGCGACGACGACGCCGGCCGGCAGGGTGTCGGTGAAGGCCCAGCCGATCTTGGCCAGGTTGTCGCCGGAGGTATTGGTAATGGTGAAGGTCAGCGGCTTGGGCTGGCCGACGTAGGTCAGCAGCGGCGCGGATTTACTCAGGGTCGGGGTGACGTCGAGGATGAGCAGGTTATCGATGCCGCCGTCGTTGCCGGCTGCGGTTGCGGCGGTATTGCGCATGCGCACGCCGATCGTGGCGCCGCCGGTGTAGAGCGTGCTGGCCGTGGCGAGCAGGCGTACCGCGCGTACGGGGACGCTTTGCACATTGGTATCGCGATTGTTCACGATCAGATCGACGCCGCGCGGATCGGTGCAGACGTTGAGCACGGCCCCTAAGGCGGTTTCGACGTTGCTCGGGCTCAACAGATAGAACTGGAACAGGGGAGAGGGAGCAAAAGCACAGTTCTGCGCCGCGGCGTCGACGCCGAAGGTTACGAAACGACCGCTACCGCCGACAGGAATCGGCGTCAGCGGCACCTGCGAGCTTTGGATTTCGATGTCGGTCGCGTCATAGGTGCCGCCTTGGCTATAGGCGGTCAGCGCAAGGTTCTCTTTGGCCGCCGTCAGGGCTTGGCCGTTAAGTACGCCGAGCGCTTGCGGTATCTGCAGCGCGCCGGACCAGGCTACTTGGACGTTGAAGCAGTCGGCGATCTGAGTATTGGCTGCTGGCGCGGTATTGGGGTCGTTCCATTTGGCGACCCAGCCGTTGCAGTTGGCCAGATAAACGGGCGAGGCGGTGTAGGTGACGCCGGCCGGGGTGGTGCCGGTGTAGGTGTTGAGTCGAACCGGCGCAGTTCCAGCGCGGTTCTGGAAATCTTCGCGCAGGATGGTGGTCTGCGCATGTGCGGAAGTTGCGCACAACAGAGCTAGCACTGCCGCACACCGGCCAATCATCGAGATACTCATCTTTGTCGCCCCCTGCAGTACAACCACGCGCTCCTCGACATGCCCCCGGCGTTATCTCTCGTCTACGTGGAAACCCATCCCGGACGGAATTCATCGCCGCTTGCCCATGCCGATAGCAAGCACGCCAGAAACCCATCGTGCTGCCTGTGGCGCGACATTCAGTTCACCACGCACGACAGCGTCACCGTGACCGACGCGCCGTTGGCGAGCGCTCCCAAGGCGACGCCGCTCTCCAGCTGAGCCAAGGTCAGGCCTGCCGGGCAGGCTGCTCCCATGCAGCCCGGCGGCGCGGTGCAGGTCAGACCGCTGCGACCTGCTGCGGGATCGCTCAGCACGGCGCCCGTAACCGTATCCGGCCCGTTGTTGGTCACCGCGATGGTGTAGCTCGTGGTCGCGCCTCGCGTCACCGTGTCGCCGGCCTGGTCGCTGGGACCGATGCCAGGCGTATTGGTCTTGGTGATGATCAAGTCGGCAAGCGGGTTACGCGTGTTGCTCAGCGTGCAGGTCAGGTCGTCGCCCGGCACCGCAACGACGTTGAAACTGGTGCCGGCCCCGCTCGGAGCTTGCCCACCCGGCAATGCGTTGGTGCAAGCGTAGGTCGCCACGTAATCGGCGAAATTGGCCCCTCCGGCACCGGCCTCGCTTAGCGCGTAGGTATTGCCGGTAGGGGCTGGGTTCAACACAGCCATTTCCGCCGGAAGATTCGTACTACCGGTAGTGGTCACGCTGACGGGTGCGCCCGGACCCGCGATCGTCAACGCAAACTGATCGCTGGTGACGAAACGCCCTAGGGGCAGCGCCTTCTGCAATCTCAAGGCCGCCTGCCCCGCGTTGGTGAAGGTGCAGACGATGGTTGCGCCCGGAGCGGTCGCGGCGGCGTCCAGGGTCACGGTACGGCCAGCGAGATTGGGGGTGGCAGTGCCGCCCGCCCCCAGGCCGGTGCAGGCGATGTCGCTCACCGCATAACCGGTCACCGCGGTTTCTGTCACCGTTGTAGCGGCCCCGGTCGCGGTCAACAATTGCACGGCGCCGTTGACCACGGTGCCGGCCACGGTCGTGGTCAGGGTTTGGGCCGTCACTCCGTTTGTGCCAGTGAAGGAGAACGCCCCCACGCCGCCGTTGCTGATCTTGGCCAGGGCGAAGGTCGTGCCGACCGGGGTCGTGTGCACGGCACAGTAGCCCGTCAGTGCGACCGCGCAATTCGGCGTCGGGCTGGCGATCGGGCCGATGAACGCTGTCGTCGCGCTATTCGTCACCGTTGCGGCGGGCACGGAATTCACCAGCACGCGAAAAGTCAGCGTGGCGACGTTGTTCGGCGCCAGGAAGCCCATCGTGCCCGCGGGGCGGCCGACCGAATTGATCGGGTAGTTGGACGCAAACGGGTACGCCGCCTGATTGAGGTTGGTTCCGTTCAAGGTCGCGGTGTTCGCGACGTAACTCGTTCCAGCCGGCAAGGCATCCGACCAGCTCGCCCCGGTAGCCGGCGTGCTGCCGACGTTGGTGATCGTCACCGTGTAGTCGATGGTGCTGCCGACGATGACCACGTTGGCGGCATTGCCTTGCGCGTCGCGCGCCTGGCCGGCCTTGGCGATCTGGAACTTCGGCGCGCCGCAGGCAGCCATGTCGGCAGCGCCAGGTTGACCGTTGTTGGGCACCGGGGCGCCGGTGATGGTGACGATCGCGGGGTTGCTCTGGATGTCGGTCGGCAATAAGGCGTAGTTCCCCGAGCCGCTGCCGATGTAGAAATTGCCGGCATAAGCGGCGAACGAGCCCCATTGCATCCCAGCGACGGGATTGTTGATTCCACCGTTGGCCAAAGAAGTGATCAGCGGCGTCAACAATCCCGTCGTGGTGTTGACCTCATAGAAGTACAGGAAATCGTTGCCCGTACGATTGAGCATCATGAAGAGCCGGCCGGTGTTGTCGTCCTGGGCCAGATCGCCGCCGCCGTAGTCCAGCGTATTCGCCTTGTTCAAGGTAATGGTGAAATCGCTGATCGGCGTCAGACTGCCGTCTGCGTTGACGGTGAAACGTTTGGTCGTCCAGGTGTGCGTCGTCGTGCCGCCGCCCGTGGTCGCGTTGCTGGTATTGGCGTACAGCACGCCATTGCGGATGGTCGCCCGGGCCCACTTATTGGTCGTGGGCCCGGTGCCGGGCCCGTCGATGTCGGTTGCGACCTGGGTCATGTTCCCGGCCACGCCGCTGGTGCGGTAGATGTTGTCGTCGTTGCCGACGATATAGAGATAACCGGTACGCGCGTCGATCGCCAGACCGGCCGAACCGGTCGAACTGTTGGTGACCGATACGGCTTGAGCGACCAGCGTGACCGGGTCGACGCGGAACAAACCCACGCTGGCGGGATTAGTGTTGTTCTCTGCCCAGATGACGTTGCAGTTTTGATCGGCGAACTGAGCGAAAGCCGGCATAGCCGCGGCGCTCAAGCCGATCAAAAAGAACGCAGTACGCATGGAACGAAAAACGGCCCTCAAGTTGTCTACTCCTATTCGGCGAGCGATCCGCTGGATCTGCATGCCGTAAACGGTTATCCAAAGCTTGGCGTGCGCAGCTGCGCCCCTACATGCGGGGCGGCGGCGCGGCGGCCGTCTCCCGTGTCGTCGTCCATGCGACACTCCGAATCGATAAGCCATCGGCGCGCACGACGTTGCAAGGTCAGGCGCTACGCCAACCCGGCTCGTGCCACCGTCGCCTCAATCGCCTGCCCTTTAGGAAGGGTTCGCCGATAGTGCGTCAGGGCAGTCCTCGCCTGCCGCGCCTCGTTCTCAGTACGTGCCGACCAGATTCAAGAACCAACCCTTGTGGTCGTAATCGAAGTTGGTCAGGTCGTCGCTGAACTCGGTGAAGTTGTAGCCCACGCCGACGCGGAAGTTGCGGCCGATGTCGCGGTCGACGCCGATCAGGAAGCCTTGGCGATCGCCGCCGTCCCTCACGCCCAGCCAGCGATATTCGGCCAGGGCATGCCAGGTTTCGGCGAACTCGTAACGTGCCTGCGCCGCGGCGAAGGTCGTCGCCGAATCGGCCCACTGTCCTTCGAGACGGCCGTAGCGCACTTCGCCTTCGCGACGCGCCAACTTGCCGGCGAACTCCCAGTGGTGGTTCGGGTTATAGATGCCTTCCAGCGACAGGATCTGGCTACGCTGATCGTAGAACGCCACGTTGTCGCCGATCTGCGGCAGCGCCGACACGTCGTACAGATACGTGTACTTGCCGAGCAGCGCGTACTTGGTGCTGTTCCACGGCCGCCAGGCGAAACCGACGTTGCCTTCGATGAACTTGGCGCCGGCCTCGGCGTTGATCTGGTCGGTGGTCTTGGAGTAGTTGAAGCGAGCGGCGATGCGGAAGCTTTCGTTGATCTTGTGGGTCAGGTTGTTGGTGGTGACCCACTGCTCGCGGCGCTCCGCACCGGTGTCCTCGCGCCATTCCAGCTTGCTCTGCCATTGCGTCGCCGCCGAGGTGTGGCCGCCGCTGAGGCTGACCGCACGGCGATCGACTTCGCCGATCTCCTTGTCCAGGCGGGCGCTCTGCAAGGTGAAGCCGAGGTTCCAGCCCTGGCTCGGATAGAAATCCATGCCGTAGGTATGGGCCAGGCCGGATTCGTTCGGCGCCTTCAGGAACTGGCTCTCGTTGTACATGCTGACCTGGTTCGACAAGCGCCAGCGCTGGCCGAGGGTCCAACCCGAGTTGAGGCGGTTGTTGAACAGCGGATCGAAGTCGGTGCGATCGGTCGAGTAGGTGTAGCTGCCGTAGACCGTGTGGTCGGGCTGGATGCGGTACTCGGCGTTGATCTGCGCCGCGTCGCCGCGGTCGCCGGTGGTCAGCTCGGCGCCGACGCTCGACAGATTGCCGAACACGTACTTGCCGCCCAGGGTGAAGGCGTCGTTGTCGGCGTAACGGCCGTTGTCGTCGTCCAGGGTGACCTGGGCGGTGCCGTACAGATCGAAGCTACTGCCGAAGCGGCGCTTGTACTGCAGGGCGCCCAACACGCCGGCGGCGTCGAGGGTGGCGCGGTTTTCTTCGACGCGACGGATTTCCGCGGCCCAGGTGGTGGAGTCGCTGATCCGCCATTCGCCGGTCAACTGCGCCTGGGTCAGCGATTCGCTGCCGCGTTCGGCGCGGCTGTAGCGGCCGTAGATGTTGAAAGCCGGATTGAACTGGCCCAGCACCTCGAACCCGTGCTCCTGAACCTCCTGGCCCAGGTCGTAACGCGAGATCGAGAAGCCCGGATCGACGCGGCGCCACCAGGCGCCGGCCGACCAGTCCAGCTTGGTCCAGCCCAGTTCCTTGAAGTTGGCGCGTGCTTCGACCGAGCGCGCCGTGCCCTTGCGGTTGTCGAGGCCGGAGTTGATTTCGTTGAAGCTCAGGCCGCCGTTGTCGGAGAAGAAGATCGGCGAACTGGTCGACTCGGTCTGGCTCTGCTCCAGCTTGAGGTAAGTGCCGCGACCGGCCTGCAGGGTCAGATCCGCGCCCTTCAGGGTGTAGTCGTCGCCGGCGCGGTTCTCGTCGACATAGGTCGCGCCGAGCGCGACGTGATCGCCGAACCAGTGCTTGCCGCGGAAACCGGCGGTGACCGAGTCGGCATCGAAGCCGTTCGGGATGAACTCGTAATCGACCAGCAGCACCTGGGTGAAGCCGTCCAGGGGCGTGTCGCGGGTCAGGGTCGGGATGTTCTCCCGGGTCACCTGCGCCAGCGGACGCGTCAGCAGGATGCGGCCCTGCATCTCGTCGATCTCGTAGTCGGCGCCGCGCACCAAGTCGACCCGGTTCTCGACCCGGCCGGTGGTGGCGTCGCGGACTTCCAGCACGATCTTGTCCGAGCCCGGCAGCACGTCGGTGTGCTTGAGGTAGTACAGGCTGCCGCCGGTGCCGATGAACTCGTTATGACCGGGCGCGGTCTGCGCCTCGGAACCGAACACCCGCAGTTCGCTGCCCGGCTCGCCGAGCACGGTGCTGCGGCGGCTGCGCCAGTTGAGCGCGCCGCCGTACAGCGAACGGCTGTACTGACCGTATTCGGTGCCGGTGATGCCGGTCTCGAAGTTGCCCCACAGCGCCTGGCTCTTGTCCCAGTCGACGCGGACGTACAACCGGCCCATGGTGTCGACGTCGCGGTAGGTGGTCGAGTCGTCGCCGTAGACCGGGTAGTACAGGTCCGGATCGAGGCGACGGAAGATGTCCTGCGGGTCGGCCTTCCAGAAGCCGTTGAACAACTGGCTGACCTCGCGCTCGCGCGTGTCGGCCTGGGCGGTGACCAGGTACTTGCCCTTGATCTTGCCCTTCAGATAAAAGCCCAGGCGGCCTTCGAGCAGGAAGCTCTTGTCGAAATGCTCGTCGCCGGCCAACGGCTCGATCGAACCGGAAGTGCTGCCCTTGGAGGCTGTCACATCGGCGATCGCGACCGCGAACATGTAGCGGCCGCTGACGTCGATGTCGAGCTTGTGGTTGATCTCGCCGCCCTCGCCCTTCAGGCGCAGGTCGTATTCGTGACGGCCGATCGGCTCGAGGTATTCGGCGACCAGCTTGCGTTCCAGATCGACCGGGAAATTGCGCCCGTTGATGGTGACCGAGTAATTCTCGGGAATGTTGCGGCCCTGGATGCGGATGCGCGAGCCGTAGATGCCGATGTTCTGCTGGCGCAGGGTGCTGCTGCCGAACACGGCTTCGGTCAGGCTGTCGCGCTGCGCTTCTTCCACGCCGAGCGAGGTGCCCTGCTTGCGCTCCATGGCGTTGCGCATGGTCTGCAGGCCGCGCTCGGCCTCTTCCGGCCGCACCAGTTGCATGCGTTGCGGATAGGTCTCGTCGACGCTGCCGTCGGCGCCGTAGGCCCGCACCAGGTACAGCAGTTCGTCGCCGGCACGCGCTTCGTAACCGGCCGGCATCGTGCCGTCCCATTCGGCCTCGCTGATCGCGCCCACCGGCAGCTCGACCTTGGCCAGCGGATCGACCAGGTCGGTGTCGCTGGCGCGGTAGATCAGCACTTCGGCTCGCTGGATGAACGAGGAGTAGTTGTTGTACGCGTAGAAGCGCACCGGCTTGAGCACCTTGGTGCCGTCGAACGAGACCAGGCTGGTGCTGCTGATGTTCATCTCCGGACGGCCGAGGGTGGGATCCTCGGTCGCCCAGATCACGCCGCCGTTGGGCAGGCTGACCGACCACTTGCCGATCGCCACGGCCTTGCCCGGCTGCTCCAGCGCCACCGACACGCGGCGGTCCGGCTGCAGGGCTTCCGACGAGGATTTCGCCGTCGTGCCCTCGGTGACCGGCTTGCTGTAGCTGCGCGTACGCAGCTTGAACAGCAAGCCGTCTTCGCCGCTGCATGCGTCTTCCGTGCACTTCACGGCTTCGGCAGGCGCCTCGGACTGGGCGGGGGTCGGTTTGGTGGACTCCTGCGCAGTCGCCAACGGGGTTGCGCCCGCCAGCAGGCTGATCAGGGTGTAGTCCAGCAATTTCATCTTCATCTTCATGATCCGCCCCCTCAATTCCGCTTCACGTCGACAGGGGCTGTCGGATCGTTACTCGACTCGACTCGCACCTTGGCGCGCACTTCGGGGCTCAGTCGTTGGGCCAACGCGTCGTAGACGGCCTTGGCGCGTCGCATGCCGAGCGCAGTGTTGTATTGGTACGAAGCGCGCACGTCGGTGTGGCCGACGATCGCGATGACGCCGCCGTGCATGCGTTCCAGCGCAGCAGCGACCTTGTCGAGCAGCGGCTCGAACTCAGGCTTGATGGTCTCCTTGTCGGTATCGAACAGCACCGTGCCCAGCAGCGCACCGCCCTCGCCCAGGCCGACGATCAGCGAACCCGGGTCGTCGGCGTTGCCGCGGACGCTGACCTTCAGCGCCTGCAGCACGTCGGCCGGCAATTGCTTGACCAACTCGGCCTTGACCGCGGAAGCCCGATCGAACGCCAGCGACTCGCTATCGCCATTGGCGCTGATCACCACTTCGCCGCCGCGGTGTTGCTTGATCTTTTCGGCCATCTTCTCGATCGCCGGCAGATACTGCGCACGCACCTCGGCGCTGCCCGGGGCGAAGAAGACTTCGCCCAGCTCCATCTCGACCTGCTCCTCACCGCCTTCGATCAGCCCGGCCGGCAGCTTGACGCCCCAGTCGAAGCGGACCGGCAGGCCCGGGGTGACGCGACGCGTCAGCGGGTTGTCGGTGGTGAACACGCTGCCCGGCGGCAGGGTCGACGGATCGACCTTGAGGATGAAGTTGCGGCCGCGTTCCAGGGTGCCCACGTCCACGCCTTCGAGGTGATAGCGGCCGTACTGGTCGGTCTCCATCAACAAGCCCTCGATCGAGGCGATGCGCACGCCCGGGATACCGCGTTCGTCGACACCGGTGTTGCGAACGATGTAGTCGACCAGGTAGCCGCCCTCGGTCGGGCTGACCCGACGTTCCACCGTCGGGGCTGCGCCGCTCAGGTTCTTGGCCGCGTCGCCGCTGCGCTCGATCCGGGTCGTACCGGCCGCATCCATCCGCACCGTCACGCCCTGCTTGGTGGTCAGCGCGAAGTCGTCGGTGAAGCTCAACTCCTTCAGGCGCTGGCTGATCACCACGCGGTGCGCGTCGGCCGGATCGGCGTCGGACTGACGGGCCGAGATGCTGCCCAGGACGATGCCATGCAGCATCGGCGAGCTCGCATCCGGTTCCGCCTTCGGACCGTTGCCGCGATCGACCGTGGTCGAGTTCGGCACGTAGGCGTCCGCAGCGAAACCGCCCTGGACGCGCGCGTCGTCAATCGCCGCGCTGTCCTGCCAACCGTCGCCGTCGCGGTCGTCGAACACCGTGCCCAGGATCAGGGCATGGTCGAGCAACGGATCGGCGATCAGCTGCACTTCGGCGGTGGCCACGTTCGAGACGATCTTGCCGTTGTCGCGCATCAACGCACTGTTGGAGTGGATGCCCGCGCGCACGCCGGCGCCGACCCGCAGCAGATAGGTGAACGTCGCGCGCTCGCCGGCGGCGATGTCGACCTGGTCGACCTGGATCGGATAGGTACCGACTAGGCGACCGACGCCGTCGCGATCTGCGACCGACAGCGAACCGTCGACGAAGGTGAAGCCCGCAGGCGGCGTGTCGACCAGGGTCGCGTCGATCGCGTCGACGGTGCCGGTGTTCTCGACCGTAACCGTGTAGCGGACCAGGTCGCCGATCTTCACATCGCGCGGCGACGCCTGCTTGATCACCCGCAGGGTCGGCGGCGGCGCCACCGTGGTGCTGGTGGTGCACACGCCCACGCAGGACGGGTTGTCCGTACCGGTGCCGACCACGGTGTTGTTCACCGTCTCCGACGCCTGTGCGTTGACCTTCGCGGTGTAGCTCACCGTGTAGATACCCGGCACCGTACCGGCCGGCAGCGTGCACACCAGCGGGTTGGCCGCGTTGCAGCTGTAGCCGGCGGCGTTGGTCACCGCGGTGAAGTCCAGACCCGTGCCCAGGGTATCGGTCAGGGTCAGGGCGTTGCGCGTCGGCGCGTTGGCCACCGTCGTCGTCAGCGTGTAGGTGATCGTGTCGCCTTGCGCCACCGGGCCGGCCGTACTGGCCGACTTCGCGTAGCTGACCACCGGCGGCGCGACTTCGGTCGTGACCGAGCAGCCCGCATTGCTGCAGCTCGGAGCGTCCGTACCCGTGCCGACCACCGCATTGTTGACGCTGCCACCGGCCTGGCCGTTGACCCGCGCGGTGTAGGTCACCGCGTAGCTGCCCGGCACCGTACCGGCCGGCAACGTGCACACCAGCGGATTGGCCGCATTACAGGTGAAGGCACCGGCGCTGGTCACCGCGACGAAGTCCAGGCCGGACCCCATCGTGTCGGTCAGCGTGGTCACGCCCGTGGTCTGCGCGTTGGTCACCGTCGCCGTCAAGGTGTAGGTGATCACGTCGCCGACCACGACCGGACCGGCGGTGCTCGCCGTCTTCTCGTAGCTCACCGCCGACGCCGTCACCGGCGTATTGGTGGTGCAGGTGCCGGTGCAGGTCGGATTGTCCGTGCCCGTGCCGACCACCGCGTTGGTCACGCCACCCGTCGCCTGAGCGTTGACCCGTGCCGTGTAGGTCACGGTGTAAACGCCCGGCACCGTACCGGCCGGCAACGTGCAGACCAGCGGGTTGGCGGCATTGCAGGTATAGGCGCTCGCCGGGCTCTGGCCCGTCACCGCCACGAAGTCCAGGCCAGCGCCCAGCGTGTCGGTCAGGGTCAGCACACCGATGGTCTGCGCGTTCGCCACCGTCGTCGTCAGGGTGTAGGTGATCACGTCGCCGACCACGACCGGACCGGCCGTGCTGGCGGACTTGGTGTAGCTGACCGTCGACGGCACCACCGGAGTGTTGATCGTCGTGGTGCACGCCGGATCGGTGCTGCCCGCCGGACAGACGGTACTGGTCGAGGTCGCGGTGTTGCTGATCGAACCGGCGGTCACGTCGGCCGCCGTCACCACGTAGGTGCCGGTCAACACGCAGGTCGCCGTCGGCGCCACCGTGGCGCAGGTGATCGTGCTCGGGGTGATCTTGCTGTCGCTCACCACCACGTTGGTCAGGTTGCCGCTCGCGCTGGTGTTGGTCACGGTGACCGTGTAGGTCAGCGTGTCGCCCAGCGACACCGTGCCCGAACCGTCTTCGTCGGCATTGCCCGTCATCGCCTTCGCCAGGGTCTGGCTCAGCGGCGTCACCGGCGTGTTCACCGTGGTGGTGCACGCAGGATCGGTGCTGCCCGCCGGGCAGGCCGGGCTGGTCGAAGTCGCGGTGTTGCTGATCGAACCGGCGGTCACATCGGCCGCGGTCACCACGTAGGTGCCGGTCAGCACGCAGCTCGCCGTCGGCGCCACCGTGGCGCAGGTGATCGTGCTCGGGGTGATCTTGCTGTCGCTCACCACCACGTTGGTCAGGTTGCCGCTCGCGCTGGTGTTGGTCACGGTGACCGTGTAGGTCAGCGTGTCGCCCAGCGACACCGTGCCCGAACCGTCTTCGTCGGCATTGCCCGTCATCGCCTTCGCCAGGGTCTGGCTCAGCGGCGTCACCGGCGTGTTCACCGTGGTGGTGCACGCAGGATCGGTGCTGCCCGCCGGGCAGGCCGGGCTGGTCGAAGTCGCGGTGTTGCTGATCGAACCGGCGGTCACATCGGCCGCGGTCACCACGTAGGTGCCGGTCAGCACGCAGCTCGCCGTCGGCGCCACCGTGGCGCAGGTGATCGTGCTCGGGGTGATCTTGCTGTCGCTCACCACCACGTTGGTCAGGTTGCCGCTCGCGCTGGTGTTGGTCACGGTGACCGTGTAGGTCAGCGTGTCGCCCAGCGACACCGTGCCCGAACCGTCTTCGTCGGCATTGCCCGTCATCGCCTTCGCCAGGGTCTGGCTCAGCGGCGTCACCGGCGTGTTCACCGTGGTGGTGCACGCAGGATCGGTGCTGCCCGCCGGGCAGGCCGGGCTGGTCGAAGTCGCGGTGTTGCTGATCGAACCGGCGGTCACATCGGCCGCGGTCACCACGTAGGTGCCGGTCAGCACGCAGCTCGCCGTCGGCGCCACCGTGGCGCAGGTGATCGTGCTCGGGGTGATCTTGCTGTCGCTCACCACCACGTTGGTCAGGTTGCCGCTCGCGCTGGTGTTGGTCACGGTGACCGTGTAGGTCAGCGTGTCGCCCAGCGACACCGTGCCCGAACCGTCTTCGTCGGCATTGCCCGTCATCGCCTTCGCCAGGGTCTGGCTCAGCGGCGTCACCGGCGTGTTCACCGTGGTGGTGCACGCAGGATCGGTGCTGCCCGCCGGGCAGGCCGGGCTGGTCGAAGTCGCGGTGTTGCTGATCGAACCGGCGGTCACATCGGCCGCGGTCACCACGTAGGTGCCGGTCAGCACGCAGCTCGCCGTCGGCGCCACCGTGGCGCAGGTGATCGTGCTCGGGGTGATCTTGCTGTCGCTCACCACCACGTTGGTCAGGTTGCCGCTCGCGCTGGTGTTGGTCACGGTGACCGTGTAGGTCAGCGTGTCGCCCAGCGACACCGTGCCCGAACCGTCTTCGTCGGCATTGCCCGTCATCGCCTTCGCCAGGGTCTGGCTCAGCGGCGTCACCGGCGTGTTCACCGTGGTGGTGCACGCAGGATCGGTGCTGCCCGCCGGGCAGGCCGGGCTGGTCGAAGTCGCGGTGTTGCTGATCGAACCGGCGGTCACATCGGCCGCGGTCACCACGTAGGTGCCGGTCAGCACGCAGCTCGCCGTCGGCGCCACCGTGGCGCAGGTGATCGTGCTCGGGGTGATCTTGCTGTCGCTCACCACCACGTTGGTCAGGTTGCCGCTCGCGCTGGTGTTGGTCACGGTGACCGTGTAGGTCAGCGTGTCGCCCAGCGACACCGTGCCCGAACCGTCTTCGTCGGCATTGCCCGTCATCGCCTTCGCCAGGGTCTGGCTCAGCGGCGTCACCGGCGTGTTCACCGTGGTGGTGCACGCAGGATCGGTGCTGCCCGCCGGGCAGGCCGGGCTGGTCGAAGTCGCGGTGTTGCTGATCGAACCGGCGGTCACATCGGCCGCGGTCACCACGTAGGTGCCGGTCAGCACGCAGCTCGCCGTCGGCGCCACCGTGGCGCAGGTGATCGTGCTCGGGGTGATCTTGCTGTCGCTCACCACCACGTTGGTCAGGTTGCCGCTCGCGCTGGTGTTGGTCACGGTGACCGTGTAGGTCAGCGTGTCGCCCAGCGACACCGTGCCCGAACCGTCTTCGTCGGCATTGCCCGTCATCGCCTTCGCCAGGGTCTGGCTCAGCGGCGTCACCGGCGTGTTCACCGTGGTGGTGCACGCAGGATCGGTGCTGCCCGCCGGGCAGGCCGGGCTGGTCGAAGTCGCGGTGTTGCTGATCGAACCGGCGGTCACATCGGCCGCGGTCACCACGTAGGTGCCGGTCAGCACGCAGCTCGCCGTCGGCGCCACCGTGGCGCAGGTGATCGTGCTCGGGGTGATCTTGCTGTCGCTCACCACCACGTTGGTCAGGTTGCCGCTCGCGCTGGTGTTGGTCACGGTGACCGTGTAGGTCAGCGTGTCGCCCAGCGACACCGTGCCCGAACCGTCTTCGTCGGCATTGCCCGTCATCGCCTTCGCCAGGGTCTGGCTCAGCGGCGTCACCGGCGTGTTCACCGTGGTGGTGCACGCAGGATCGGTGCTGCCCGCCGGGCAGGCCGGGCTGGTCGAAGTCGCGGTGTTGCTGATCGAACCGGCGGTCACATCGGCCGCGGTCACCACGTAGGTGCCGGTCAGCACGCAGCTCGCCGTCGGCGCCACCGTGGCGCAGGTGATCGTGCTCGGGGTGATCTTGCTGTCGCTCACCACCACGTTGGTCAGGTTGCCGCTCGCGCTGGTGTTGGTCACGGTGACCGTGTAGGTCAGCGTGTCGCCCAGCGACACCGTGCCCGAACCGTCTTCGTCGGCATTGCCCGTCATCGCCTTCGCCAGGGTCTGGCTCAGCGGCGTCACCGGCGTGTTCACCGTGGTGGTGCACGCAGGATCGGTGCTGCCCGCCGGGCAGGCCGGGCTGGTCGAAGTCGCGGTGTTGCTGATCGAACCGGCGGTCACATCGGCCGCGGTCACCACGTAGGTGCCGGTCAGCACGCAGCTCGCCGTCGGCGCCACCGTGGCGCAGGTGATCGTGCTCGGGGTGATCTTGCTGTCGCTCACCACCACGTTGGTCAGGTTGCCGCTCGCGCTGGTGTTGGTCACGGTGACCGTGTAGGTCAGCGTGTCGCCCAGCGACACCGTGCCCGAACCGTCTTCGTCGGCATTGCCCGTCATCGCCTTCGCCAGGGTCTGGCTCAGCGGCGTCACCGGCGTGTTCACCGTGGTGGTGCACGCAGGATCGGTGCTGCCCGCCGGGCAGGCCGGGCTGGTCGAAGTCGCGGTGTTGCTGATCGAACCGGCGGTCACATCGGCCGCGGTCACCACGTAGGTGCCGGTCAGCACGCAGCTCGCCGTCGGCGCCACCGTGGCGCAGGTGATCGTGCTCGGGGTGATCTTGCTGTCGCTCACCACCACGTTGGTCAGGTTGCCGCTCGCGCTGGTGTTGGTCACGGTGACCGTGTAGGTCAGCGTGTCGCCCAGCGACACCGTGCCCGAACCGTCTTCGTCGGCATTGCCCGTCATCGCCTTCGCCAGGGTCTGGCTCAGCGGCGTCACCGGCGTGTTCACCGTGGTGGTGCACGCAGGATCGGTGCTGCCCGCCGGGCAGGCCGGGCTGGTCGAAGTCGCGGTGTTGCTGATCGAACCGGCGGTCACATCGGCCGCGGTCACCACGTAGGTGCCGGTCAGCACGCAGCTCGCCGTCGGCGCCACCGTGGCGCAGGTGATCGTGCTCGGGGTGATCTTGCTGTCGCTCACCACCACGTTGGTCAGGTTGCCGCTCGCGCTGGTGTTGGTCACGGTGACCGTGTAGGTCAGCGTGTCGCCCAGCGACACCGTGCCCGAACCGTCTTCGTCGGCATTGCCCGTCATCGCCTTCGCCAGGGTCTGGCTCAGCGGCGTCACCGGCGTGTTCACCGTGGTGGTGCACGCAGGATCGGTGCTGCCCGCCGGGCAGGCCGGGCTGGTCGAAGTCGCGGTGTTGCTGATCGAACCGGCGGTCACATCGGCCGCGGTCACCACGTAGGTGCCGGTCAGCACGCAGCTCGCCGTCGGCGCCACCGTGGCGCAGGTGATCGTGCTCGGGGTGATCTTGCTGTCGCTCACCACCACGTTGGTCAGGTTGCCGCTCGCGCTGGTGTTGGTCACGGTGACCGTGTAGGTCAGCGTGTCGCCCAGCGACACCGTGCCCGAACCGTCTTCGTCGGCATTGCCCGTCATCGCCTTCGCCAGGGTCTGGCTCAGCGGCGTCACCGGCGTGTTCACCGTGGTGGTGCACGCAGGATCGGTGCTGCCCGCCGGGCAGGCCGGGCTGGTCGAAGTCGCGGTGTTGCTGATCGAACCGGCGGTCACATCGGCCGCGGTCACCACGTAGGTGCCGGTCAGCACGCAGCTCGCCGTCGGCGCCACCGTGGCGCAGGTGATCGTGCTCGGGGTGATCTTGCTGTCGCTCACCACCACGTTGGTCAGGTTGCCGCTCGCGCTGGTGTTGGTCACGGTGACCGTGTAGGTCAGCGTGTCGCCCAGCGACACCGTGCCCGAACCGTCTTCGTCGGCATTGCCCGTCATCGCCTTCGCCAGGGTCTGGCTCAGCGGCGTCACCGGCGTGTTCACCGTGGTGGTGCACGCAGGATCGGTGCTGCCCGCCGGGCAGGCCGGGCTGGTCGAAGTCGCGGTGTTGCTGATCGAACCGGCGGTCACATCGGCCGCGGTCACCACGTAGGTGCCGGTCAGCACGCAGCTCGCCGTCGGCGCCACCGTGGCGCAGGTGATCGTGCTCGGGGTGATCTTGCTGTCGCTCACCACCACGTTGGTCAGGTTGCCGCTCGCGCTGGTGTTGGTCACGGTGACCGTGTAGGTCAGCGTGTCGCCCAGCGACACCGTGCCCGAACCGTCTTCGTCGGCATTGCCCGTCATCGCCTTCGCCAGGGTCTGGCTCAGCGGCGTCACCGGCGTGTTCACCGTGGTGGTGCACGCAGGATCGGTGCTGCCCGCCGGGCAGGCCGGGCTGGTCGAAGTCGCGGTGTTGCTGATCGAACCGGCGGTCACATCGGCCGCGGTCACCACGTAGGTGCCGGTCAGCACGCAGCTCGCCGTCGGCGCCACCGTGGCGCAGGTGATCGTGCTCGGGGTGATCTTGCTGTCGCTCACCACCACGTTGGTCAGGTTGCCGCTCGCGCTGGTGTTGGTCACGGTGACCGTGTAGGTCAGCGTGTCGCCCAGCGACACCGTGCCCGAACCGTCTTCGTCGGCATTGCCCGTCATCGCCTTCGCCAGGGTCTGGCTCAGCGGCGTCACCGGCGTGTTCACCGTGGTGGTGCACGCAGGATCGGTGCTGCCCGCCGGGCAGGCCGGGCTGGTCGAAGTCGCGGTGTTGCTGATCGAACCGGCGGTCACATCGGCCGCGGTCACCACGTAGGTGCCGGTCAGCACGCAGCTCGCCGTCGGCGCCACCGTGGCGCAGGTGATCGTGCTCGGGGTGATCTTGCTGTCGCTCACCACCACGTTGGTCAGGTTGCCGCTCGCGCTGGTGTTGGTCACGGTGACCGTGTAGGTCAGCGTGTCGCCCAGCGACACCGTGCCCGAACCGTCTTCGTCGGCATTGCCCGTCATCGCCTTCGCCAGGGTCTGGCTCAGCGGCGTCACCGGCGTGTTCACCGTGGTGGTGCACGCAGGATCGGTGCTGCCCGCCGGGCAGGCCGGGCTGGTCGAAGTCGCGGTGTTGCTGATCGAACCGGCGGTCACATCGGCCGCGGTCACCACGTAGGTGCCGGTCAGCACGCAGCTCGCCGTCGGCGCCACCGTGGCGCAGGTGATCGTGCTCGGGGTGATCTTGCTGTCGCTCACCACCACGTTGGTCAGGTTGCCGCTCGCGCTGGTGTTGGTCACGGTGACCGTGTAGGTCAGCGTGTCGCCCAGCGACACCGTGCCCGAACCGTCTTCGTCGGCATTGCCCGTCATCGCCTTCGCCAGGGTCTGGCTCAGCGGCGTCACCGGCGTGTTCACCGTGGTGGTGCACGCAGGATCGGTGCTGCCCGCCGGGCAGGCCGGGCTGGTCGAAGTCGCGGTGTTGCTGATCGAACCGGCGGTCACATCGGCCGCGGTCACCACGTAGGTGCCGGTCAGCACGCAGCTCGCCGTCGGCGCCACCGTGGCGCAGGTGATCGTGCTCGGGGTGATCTTGCTGTCGCTCACCACCACGTTGGTCAGGTTGCCGCTCGCGCTGGTGTTGGTCACGGTGACCGTGTAGGTCAGCGTGTCGCCCAGCGACACCGTGCCCGAACCGTCTTCGTCGGCATTGCCCGTCATCGCCTTCGCCAGGGTCTGGCTCAGCGGCGTCACCGGCGTGTTCACCGTGGTGGTGCACGCAGGATCGGTGCTGCCCGCCGGGCAGATCGCACTGGTCGAAGTGGCGGTGTTGCTGATCGAACCGGCAGTCACGTCGGCCGCCGTCACCGTGTACGTGCCGACCAAAGTGCAGGTACCGCCCGGAACAACGCTGGCACACGGCGTCGTGCCGCCCGTCGGCGTGATCTTGCTGTCGCTCACCACCACGTTATTGAGATTCGTGGTCGTACTGGTATTGGTCACCGTCACCGTGTAGGTCAGCACGTCGCCCAAGGACACTGTGCCGCTGCCGTCGTTATCGGCATTGGTCATGGTCTTGGCGATCGTCTGGGTCGGCGGAATGTCGTCGTTGACGATCGTACAAGTCGCCGAAACACCGTTGGCCAGGGTCAGGCTGTTGCCCGACAAGGTGCCCGCGGTGCAGCTCCAGGCACCGGCGGTGTAGCCGGCCACCGCAGCTTCGGTCAGGGTGTAGACGCCGGCGCTGACCGGTGCGTTGGTCACCGTCGCCGTGCCGCTCACACCGGTGATCGTGGTCGGGCCGGTGGCGGTCAGCGGGAAGTCGCTGATCGTCGCGGTGCCGCCGTTGTCGTTGGTCACCGTCTTGACCAGGGTCAGCGTCGCGGCCTGGTCGTCGTTGACGATCGTACAAGTCGCCGAAACACCGTTGGCCAAGGTCAGGCTGTTGCCCGACAAGGTGCCCGCGGTGCAGCTCCAGGCACCGGCGGTGTAGCCGGCCACCGCAGCTTCGGTCAGGGTGTAGACGCCGGCGCTGACCGGTGCGTTGGTCACCGTCGCCGTGCCGCTCACACCGGTGATCGTGGTCGGGCCGGTGGCGGTCAGCGGGAAGTCGCTGATCGTCGCGGTGCCGCCGTTGTCGTTGGTCACCGTCTTGACCAGGGTCAGCGTCGCGGCCTGGTCGTCGTTGACGATCGTACAAGTCGCCGAAACACCGTTGGCCAAGGTCAGGCTGTTGCCCGACAAGGTGCCCGCGGTGCAGCTCCAGGCACCGGCGGTGTAGCCGGCCACCGCAGCTTCGGTCAGGGTGTAGACGCCGGCGCTGACCGGTGCGTTGGTCACCGTCGCCGTGCCGCTCACACCGGTGATCGTGGTCGGGCCGGTGGCGGTCAGCGGGAAGTCGCTGATCGTCGCGGTGCCGCCGTTGTCGTTGGTCACCGTCTTGACCAGGGTCAGCGTCGCGGCCTGGTCGTCGTTGACGATCGTACAAGTCGCCGAAACACCGTTGGCCAAGGTCAGGCTGTTGCCCGACAAGGTGCCCGCGGTGCAGCTCCAGGCACCGGCGGTGTAGCCGGCCACCGCAGCTTCGGTCAGGGTGTAGACGCCGGCGCTGACCGGTGCGTTGGTCACCGTCGCCGTGCCGCTCACACCGGTGATCGTGGTCGGGCCGGTGGCGGTCAGCGGGAAGTCGCTGATCGTCGCGGTGCCGCCGTTGTCGTTGGTCACCGTCTTGACCAGGGTCAGCGTCGCGGCCTGGTCGTCGTTGACGATCGTACAAGTCGCCGAAACACCGTTGGCCAAGGTCAGGCTGTTGCCCGACAAGGTGCCCGCGGTGCAGCTCCAGGCACCGGCGGTGTAGCCGGCCACCGCAGCTTCGGTCAGGGTGTAGACGCCGGCGCTGACCGGTGCGTTGGTCACCGTCGCCGTGCCGCTCACACCGGTGATCGTGGTCGGGCCGGTGGCGGTCAGCGGGAAGTCGCTGATCGTCGCGGTGCCGCCGTTGTCGTTGGTCACCGTCTTGACCAGGGTCAGCGTCGCGGCCTGGTCGTCGTTGACGATCGTACAAGTCGCCGAAACACCGTTGGCCAAGGTCAGGCTGTTGCCCGACAAGGTGCCCGCGGTGCAGCTCCAGGCACCGGCGGTGTAGCCGGCCACCGCAGCTTCGGTCAGGGTGTAGACGCCGGCGCTGACCGGTGCGTTGGTCACCGTCGCCGTGCCGCTCACACCGGTGATCGTGGTCGGGCCGGTGGCGGTCAGCGGGAAGTCGCTGATCGTCGCGGTGCCGCCGTTGTCGTTGGTCACCGTCTTGACCAGGGTCAGCGTCGCGGCCTGGTCGTCGTTGACGATCGTACAAGTCGCCGAAACACCGTTGGCCAAGGTCAGGCTGTTGCCCGACAAGGTGCCCGCGGTGCAGCTCCAGGCACCGGCGGTGTAGCCGGCCACCGCAGCTTCGGTCAGGGTGTAGACGCCGGCGCTGACCGGTGCGTTGGTCACCGTCGCCGTGCCGCTCACACCGGTGATCGTGGTCGGGCCGGTGGCGGTCAGCGGGAAGTCGCTGATCGTCGCGGTGCCGCCGTTGTCGTTGGTCACCGTCTTGACCAGGGTCAGCGTCGCGGCCTGGTCGTCGTTGACGATCGTACAAGTCGCCGAAACACCGTTGGCCAAGGTCAGGCTGTTGCCCGACAAGGTGCCCGCGGTGCAGCTCCAGGCACCGGCGGTGTAGCCGGCCACCGCAGCTTCGGTCAGGGTGTAGACGCCGGCGCTGACCGGTGCGTTGGTCACCGTCGCCGTGCCGCTCACACCGGTGATCGTGGTCGGGCCGGTGGCGGTCAGCGGGAAGTCGCTGATCGTCGCGGTACCGCCGTTGTCGTTGGTCACCGTCTTGACCAGGGTCAGCGTCGCCGCCTGGTCGTTATTGTTGATGGTGCAGGTCGCGGTATCGCCGAAGGCGAGCGTCAGGCTGTTCGAGACGACCGGGGCGCCGCCGTTGACGACGCAGCTATAGGTGCTGGCGGTGTAGCCGCTCGGGCCACCGGTTTCGGAAAGGGTGTAGCTGCCCGGGCTGACCGGGGCATTGGTGACGGCGGTGGCGCCGGTGGCGCCGCTGATGTTGGTCGGGCCAGCCGCCTGCAAGGTCCAGGCCGTCGCAACCGCGGTACCGCCGTTGTCGTTGGTGACCGTCTTGACCAGGGTCAGGGAGGCCAGGATCGAGTCGCTGTCGGTCGCGCTGTTACACGGGGGATTGGCGACGTTACAGGTCGGATCGGTCACCCCGGTCGGGGGCGTCACGCTCGCGGTATTGACGGCCTGGGCATGCGCCGGATCCGCGGACAGCAAAAGGGAGGCCGCTAGCGCGACCGGCATGATCATGCGACGGCTGAACGCTGTCGCGAGGGATTGGAATTTGGCGATCACGCTGTTTGCTCCCCGATTGCCGCCGTGCCGAGCTCGTTGGCACGCGACGTGTTGCTAGCTAAGTGCTCGAAATGCTTCCCCGGCCCCGACTACCCCTGTCGCCCGATCTGGCGCGACTGCCGCCTGCGTACGTCGCAAGCGGCCACTGGATTCACCCTTCACATAAATGAGTGGATGAACGCCGATTGGAGGGAAGAACGGACACGGACATGCTCACTGCGGCTGCAAAAACTGTGCCAGCGGTCTCACTTTTATGAAATCTGAAGATCTCAAAAAGCGGCTTGGTCTGGATGTGCCCCAAAGCGTCACTTTGGTTACTAGTGGCGCCAGTTGGCGCCAGCAGGGGCAAGGCGGACGGGACAGCTATGTCTTCCCCGCGGATGCAGCAAAGCGGCCGGCCGCGCTTGGGCCGGCCTGCGCCGCAAACTGTTTCAAATGAAACTTCTGTCTCGGTCCCGCGTCGAGCCATATCCCTCTCCCCTCTGAGAGTCCTATCGCTACAACTCGTTAAAGCCCCAACCCCTGTCCGAAGACGGCACCGATCTCGACGAAATCAGCACTTCGATAGCTAGTGTGCTTCCCACCTTGCGTTTAACGATCCACTAACCTCATCGCCCGTTAATGTGACGATAAACACAGATTGCTCCGGAGTCACGGAATTTCGGTGACCGCTCATCGGTTACAGGTTTGATTGGCTGAACCGTTGTCATTAACTGAATGAGATGCCTGAACCGTTCAGCCAACGTCTAAGAAGAGCCGTACTGGCCTTGGCGATCGCGACCGCCACCAAGCCTCGCCGGCGGCCACGGCCAAGCTGCCAGGCGGACTCGGGCAGCCGGCAAAAGTCAGATGTCAGTCCTGGGATAAGCGAGTCGCTCCCGCGGCCCCGGTCTTTCGGCGGCGACGCCCCTCAAAGACCGCTATGGTCGCGACCCGGCGGCAGTCTGCGGACTGGGAGAAGCGTGCCGGCCAGCCGGCTGAAGCCGCCGTCGCTGGGAATCGCGTCCATAAAAAAGGGCGGCCCGAGGGCCGCCCTTTACACAACGCAGGAGATCCTGCACCCCGATAGGCGGTATCAGCCGCCGTTCTTGGCGCCGCCGTTGGACTGGACCTTGGCGACGTAAGCCTTGTATTCGTCCGGCGTCAACGCGCCGTTGGCGTCGGCATCGGCCTGCTCGAAGACCTGGCCCAGCGCCGGCACGGCAGCGGCCTCGGTTTTGCTCAGATTGCCGTCCTTGTTGCCGTCGACGTCGGCCCAGCTCTTCTTCTGCGGGGCGGCGGCGGCCGTCGGCTGGGCGGCGGAAGTCGCTGCTGCGTCCTGTGCACCGGTGGCCGCTGCGGCGGCGTCCTCGGTCGGCGGCGTCTGCGCGGCGGTCGTGGACTGTGCGAACGCGAGCGGCGCGGACAGCGAAGCGACCAGAGCCAAGGTACCGATCAGCGACTTGCGGGAAATCTGGTTCATGAATGTCTCCTGGAATGAGTTTGCTGTACTGCGCGGTCTCGACTGCCGGTGGCGCTTACCGCACGAGTCCACCTTGCCGCCGCGCTTCTGAACCGATCGGCGTCCGTAAGCGTTAAAGCTACGTTCGCTTAACCACAAGCGCGGCCGATGCCGTTAGGCCATCGGCGAAGTGAGTTGCCGGAGCACGGCAAAACGTGACCTATAGCGCCAATAGCCGGCGCGACGACGACGCGCATTCGCTGAACACAACACAACCTTTACGAATGCACAGGTCAACGCGATCGATACGCCCTTCGCGCAACCGCGCATTCATCGTTCAAGGTCGGATTCACAGGCGGCGCAAAGCGCAGGCCGCGGCGTCTCTATGCGGTCGCTGCAACGAAACGCAGCTCGCGCTGCGCCTGACTCGGAGCCGCCACGCTCAAACACAGCTCGGCCTCGAGCTCCAGGGCCTCGCGATCGGCGGCCTTGAGCCGCTTGAACGGGGCGAGGGTCAAGCTCGCCGAGCGGGCGTCGCGCTGCAGCTTCCAGGTGCCGGCGACGAAGCCGTCGACGAGGATCGTCGCCGCAACCAGGCCGTTGCGAGTGAAGATCGCGCCCCGCAAGGATTCGTCGAAGATGCGCGAACGCTCGGCGTGCGACAGCAAGACATTGTCGAACTCGGGCAGCAACCGCGCCGGCGCCGGCGTAGCGGGGTCGGGACGCAGTGCATCGGGCAGGTCGAACAACTCGGTGCCGGCCTCGTCGCGAAACACCCGTAAGGCAGGGCGCAAGCGCTCGAGCCGTTCGCGCGTCGCGGTCAGCCCGCACCAGGTCGTCGCGTCGCGTGCGCTGGCCGGGCCGAAGGCGCCGAGATAACGCAACAGCATCGCGTCGATCGCCGCCTCGTCGGCGCTGTCGTCTATCGAGGCGCCCAGCCAATCGATCGCGGTGGCGAAACACGCGGGCTTATGCGAGTCCCACAGGCCTGCCGGGGGCACGTGCACCAAGGGCTCGGCGCCGCGTACCAACGAAGCCAGTGCGTTTGCGTCGTGATCGGGCCAATGCGCACGCAGCGCCTCGCCCAGCGCCGTCGCGCTGAGCGGCTGCGTGCGCAAGGCCTCGAAGCCGGCCCGGCGCAACGCCGCCAAGTCCAAACCTTGCAGCGCCCGCGCATGACCGCTCTGCAACGACAGCCGCTGCAGTACCGGCTGCAACACCGGGCGCAGCCTTCGATAATCCTGCGCGCTGACCAGATGCAAGGTGCCGCGCATCATCGTCGCGCGCACCACTTCGCGGGCCTGCATTGCAGCGGTCAGGTCGTCGAGGGCGAAGTCGCGCAAGCGCGTCCACAGCCCCAGGTAAGGCGGATTGGGCGCCTGCGCCTGCAGGCCGAGCAGGCGTTCGACCATCGCCGGCACGGATTCGCCGCTGCGTTCGAGCAAGGACTGCCGCGCCAACAGCGCGCGGTTGAGCGCACGTGCGCTCAATACCTCGGCGGCAGCCTGCCTGGATTTGCCCGAACTCGCCGTCGCGACGCGTTTCGCGCTCGGCATCGTGGTCAAACCCCGCTCGAACGACGAACCGAGAACATTGCCCCGTGCGGCGCCAGGAGCATCACGCCTCGTCTTCCGCGTAGACCGCCACGTGCGGCTGGCCGTCCTCGTCGAGACTGACCGCGACCACGATCGGCCGGCAACAGACCTGGCAGTCCTCGATATAACGTTGGTCGCCGGCGGAATCGTCGACGACCAGGTCGATCGGCTCGCCGCAGTAAGGACATTGGACTTCGACGCTCGGCAACATGGCGATGCCCCGGTAACGGACTGCGCATAGCATGGTGCCGGGGCGATTCCTGAGTCCAGTGATTCCTCGTTCCTGACTGCGGCAGCGCATCGCGAGCGACCGTTCGTCGCCTGCGCTCGCGCGCTCACTCTGGACTAACCAGCCGCGGCGGAAGCTGATGACGATACGGCCCCCCGGGCTGGCAGCAGCCGCTTGCCGGGCCGATGCGATCGGCGCCCTCAGGCGCCCCATGACGGCATGCGCCCATCAAGGCGAACCGTCCGCATCCGGAGATGCGACATGAAGACCCGCCACGTGTTCAGCACGCCCGACCTCGCCACCGCGCAAGCGGCCATGGATGCCGCGCGCGAAGCCGGCGTGCACGACGACGACATCCTGCTGATCGCGCGTTCCGACATCGAACTCAAGTCGATTCCGAACGACCGCAAGGAAGCCGATACCGACCTGATGTCGGCGGCGCTGCGCGGCGCCGGCTACGGCGGCGCCACCGGTTTGCTGGCCGGCTTGCTCGCGGTCGTGATCAGTCCGATCGGCCTGACCATCGCCGGCGCGGCGGCGGCCACCGTGGCCGGCGCCATGGTCGGCTGCTGGGCCTCGGCGCTGATGGGCTCGGCCCTGCCCGACCCGATCCGGCGCAAGTTCGACGCGCATATCCAGCAAGGCCGCATCCTGGTGGTGATCGACGGCGACCGCGACCTGCTGCTGCAAGCCGAGGCACGGGTGCTGCGCAACGCGGTCGGCGCCGAACTGCTGCCGTTCGATTCGCTCAAGGCCTTCGCCTGAGCCCTGCGCGCCGCCGCGACGGCGGCGCACTCACGACTTCGTAGCGTCCAGGCCTCATTGCCTGCGTGATCGCGTTTGCGAATCGCGGCGCCGGCCTTGCGTACGCCGCGAACTGCCGATCCGGTCGCAAGACCGGCGGTTCTTCGATGGCACTCTCGGCCGGCCTCAAACCCACGCCTGCCGGACATCGGAGACCCACCATGAACCGCTCGATGCTCTCTCTCGTTTGCTCCACCGCGCTGCTCGGCGCCTTCGCCGCGCCCGCGGCCTGCGCCCTCGACAACGCCAGCGCCAGCGCGACCAGCGCGGCCGAATCGACCAAGGCGCTGCCGTTCACCGCGACCGAAGTCGCGCGCTTCAACGAACCCTGGGCGATGACCTTCCTGCCCGACGGCCGCCTGCTGGTCACCGAGAAGCGCGGCGTGCTCAAGCTGCAGACCATCGGCGGCAGCGCGCGCACCGTCAGCGGCGTGCCCGCGGTCGCCTATGGCGGCCAGGGCGGCTTCGGCGACGTGATCCTGCATCCGCAGTACGCGACCAACAAATACATCTACATCAGCTACGCCGAACGCGGCAGCACCAGCGGCACCGCCGGCGCCACGGTCGCGCGCGCCAAGCTCAACATCACCTCGACCAGCGCTTCGCTGAGCGAACTGCGGGTGATCTGGCGCCAGCCAAAAGTCAGCGGCAGCAATCACTACGGCCACCGGCTCGCGTTCGGCCCCGATCGTAAGCTGTGGATCACCTCGAGCGAGCGGCAGAAGTTCGATCCGGCCCAGGACCTCAATTCCCCGCTCGGCAAGGTCATCCGCCTCAACGACGACGGCACCGTGCCGACCGACAACCCCTTCTACGGCCGCGGCGGCGTCGCCGCGACGGTGTGGTCCTACGGCCACCGCAACCTGCTCGGCATCGCCTTCGATGCGCAGAGCAAGCTGTGGATCCACGAGATGGGGCCGAAAGGCGGCGACGAAATCAACCTGATCGAACGCGGTTCCAATTACGGTTGGCCGCTGGTGTCGCAGGGCGATCACTACGACGGCACGCCGATCCCGCGCCACAGCACGCGCCCGGACCTCAACGCGCCGGAAGCCTGGTGGACCCCGGTGATCGCGCCGGCCGGCTTCGTCATCTATTCCGGCACCCGCTTCCCGGCCTGGGCCGGCAACGGCCTGATCGGCGGCCTGGCCTCGCAGGCCCTGATCCGCGTGCGCTTCAGCGGCAACACCGCCGCCGAAGCAGAGCGCTATCCGATGGGCAAGCGCATCCGCGAAGTCGAGCAAGGCCCGAACGGCGACGTCTGGCTGCTCGAAGACGGCACCAATGCACGCCTGCTGCGGTTGACCCCGCTGTAAGCCCAGGCGCCGTGCCGGCCACGCCCTCTCCCGAACGCGGGAGAGGGCCACGGCCTTATTGCGCGGCCTTCAACACCGGCTTGCGCGTGCCCAGGGCGAGTTGATAACGCTGGTGCAGGGCCTGCACCTTGGCGATGTATTCCTGGGTTTCGCGATACGGCGGCACGCCGCCATAACGGGCGACCGTGCCGATGCCGGCGTTGTAGGCGGCCGCGACCAACATCAGGTCGCCCTTGTAGCGCCGCATCAGGGCCTTGAGGTGGCGGGCGCCGGCGTTGATCGATTCGGTCGACGAGAACGGGTCGAGCACGCCGTACTCCTTGGCGGTCTCCGGCATCAGTTGCATGACCCCTTGCGCGCCCTTGGACGAAACCGCCTTGGCATCGAAGCCACTCTCGGCATGGGCGATCGCGCGCAACCAGGCATCGTCGACACCGCTGGCCTTGGCCGCGGAACGGAACTGCGCCGGGAATTTATCGAGCTGGGCCTTGCCGACCTTGCCCAGGCCCGGATGCGCCGGCTCGCCGGGCGGCGTTTCCACGGTGAAACCCATCACCCGCACCGAACCGGGCAGCTTGCGCGTGCTGTAGACGGTCTTGCCGTCCTGTTGGCGCTCGTAGAGGTTGCCGTTGATCACGCCCATCTCGCCCCACAGATTGGGCAGCTTGGCGGCGTTGTCGTCGAACTCCTTGGCGACGCAGCGCGAACCGGGTTCGGGCGCGGTGGCGAGGCTGACGGTGCCGTCGCGCACGCAGCGATACACGGTGCGCGCCTGTGCGCCCGCGGCCAGCGCCAACAGGACGGCGGCAGCGACGATACGCAGGGCGGTAGCGGACGGACGGGGGTTCATTGGGCGCGATTCTAGGCCCGCCGGCGGCCCGCGCCAGCGCCGAAGGTCAGGGCGGCGGCGCTGGGTTCACGATTGCCAAGATCGCGTTCAGCCACAAAAGCGGCTCGAACCCCGATCGACCCTGGCGCCCAGGCCGGCGCAACAGAAAGGGCGGCCTCGCGGCCGCCCTTCTGCATTGGCTGGGGACGGCCATCGCGAGCGATGGCCGTCGTCCTGGAATCAGGTGCCCGAACCGTCTCCGCTCGCCGGCGGAGCGGCCGCATCGGCCGGGGCGGCTTCGGCCGCCGGTGCGCTCGATGCCGCCGGCGCGTCGGTGGTCTCGCCCTTGCTGGCGCAAGCGGCCAGGCCGAGCACGCTGATCGCGGCCAGGCCGTACAGTGCGGTGCGAATGGTGGTCTTCATGGATGCGGTTACCTCCGGTGTCGTGTGAATCGAATCGATCGGATCGGTTGAATCGTCGTTGTTGCAACGCGTGCCGTGGTTCGTAGGCACGGACTGCACACTGCCGTCATCGCCATGAACGAAAACGCGCCGCTAAGCCCGGCGGCTACGTTTCTTTAACCAGCCCGCCGGCGATACGCGTTAGACGCGGTCCGATGAACCGGCGAAAACGTGCGTCAGGCCTCATTCGCGCCTTCGGCGATGGCGCGACCGCGACTGAACGCAACAAAACGTTTACGAACCGGGCGCGCATTCGGCGCAGCTCGACGCTCCTCGATCGCATGGCGAGGTTGGCGCGCATCGGACGGGCCCCGCTGCGACCCGGCCCAGCCTGCTTATGCGCTTCGCTCCGGCCCACATGCCGCAGTGCGGATTGAAAGCGGCAGGCCGCAGGCACTAAGGTGCGACGAGATCGGCGCCGCATGCGGTCCGCCGCACCGCCACCGAGCGAGGGGAACCACCGTTTGAGCCAGCCGACGCCGCACGCGCCCGTTTCGTCCTCGCCCGCCGCCGCTGCGGCCCCTGCTCCGGACGAAGGACGCCCCGGCACCGTCCGCGCCGTCAGCCGTTGGCAGATCGTCGGCCTGTCCATCAACGACGTGATCGGCAGCGGCATCTATCTGTTGCCGGCCACCGCCGCCGCCCTGCTCGGCCCGGCCAGTCTGTGGGCGGTGCTGCTGGCCGGATTCGCGGTGGCCCTGCTGGTGCTGTGCTACGCCCAGGCGGCGAGCTATTTCGACCAACCCGGCGGCGGCTATCTCTACGCCCGCGAGGCCTTCGGCCCCTTCGCCGGTTTCGAGGTCGGCTGGATGCTGCTGGTCACGCGCATCTCGACCGCGGCCTCGCTGAGCAACGGCTTGGCCGAAGCGGTCGGGCTGTTCTGGCCGGCCGCCAAGGGCGGCGTCGCCCGCGTGGTAGTCGTCGCCGGCTCGCTCGCCCTGTTGGTGCTGATCAACGTCATCGGCGTGCGCACCGCGGCGCGGGCCGGCGTGGCCCTGGCGATCGGCAAGCTGCTGCCGCTGCTGTTGTTCGTCGCCATCGGCGCGTTCTATTTCGATGCTTCGCTGTTGTCCTCGGACACGCCGATGCCGATGGATCACCTCGGCGAGGCCGCGCTGTTGCTGCTGTTCGCCTATGCCGGCTTCGAGAACCTGCCGGCGGCCGCCGGCGAATACCGCAATCCGCGCCGCGACGTGCCGTTCGCGCTGCTGACCATGATCGTCCTGGTCACCATCATTTATTTCACCGTGCAGCTGGTCGCGCTCGGCACCTTGCCGGGCATCGCCCAATCCTCGAGCCCGCTCGCCGAAGCCGCCGCGCATTTCAGCGGCACCGGGCTGGCGCTGGTGCTGACGGTCGGCGCGGCGATCTCGATCCTCGGCACCAACAGCAATACGGTGATGATGGGCCCGCGCTATCTGCTGGCCTTGTCCAAGGATGGCTATGGGCCGCGCGCCTTGTCGGCGATCCATCCGCGCTTCCACACACCGGCGCGTGCGGTGGTGCTGCTGGGCGTGGTCGCGCTGGCGCTGGCGCTGACCGGTTCGTTCCAGCAACTCGCCCTGCTCTCGGTGGTGGCGCGCCTGTGCACCTACATCGGCACCGCGGTGTCGGTGCTGGTGCTGCAGAAGCGTCATGGCAAGAGCGAAGGCGCGCTGCAACTGCCGGGCGGCCCGATCATCCCGATCGCGGCGATCGTGCTGTCGCTCGGCCTGCTCGCCAGCGCCAGCACCGCCAACCTGATCGCGGCGGCGATCGCGCTCGCGGTCGGCGCGGTGATCTACAAGTTCCGGCGCAAGCCCGAGGCCTGAGCCGCAGACACCGCACGCCGGCGGTTCGCCGCCGGCACGGCGCAGCGCAACAACCCGGGCACGAACAAGAACCGCGCCGCGGCATCGGTATGGGCATCCGCAGCAGCGCTTGACCTCGACATTACTTGAGGTTTTAAGCTGCCTGGCATGTTCCCCAACCACCGACCTGCATGCATCCCACCATCAAACTCGCGCTGATCTACGGCAGCGCGCGCGAGGGCCGCTTCTGCGACGTCGTCGCCGAATGGACCCAACGCCATATCGACCGCCACGGCGGCTTCGAAACCGTACCCATCGATCCCGCCGACTGGCCCTTGTCGGGTCGCGTCCTGCGCCAGGACGAAGCGCAACTGCAACAGTTGCGCCAGCGCCTGCACGCCGCCGACGCGTTCGTCATCGTCACCCCCGAATACAACCACGGCTACCCGGCGCCGCTGAAGGCGCTGATCGATGCCTGCTACGAACCCTGGCAGGCCAAGCCCGTCGCCTTCGTCAGCTACGGCGCCAGTTCGGGCGGCCTGCGCGCGATCGAGCAACTGCGCCAGGTCTTCGCCGAGCTGCACGCGGTGACCTTGCGCGACAGCGTCAACCTGGTCAGCGCCTGGCGCCAGTTCGGCCCCGATGGCGAACTGCGCGAGCCGCACGCCGCGGGCAAGGCCATGACGACCATGCTGTCGCGGCTGAACTGGTGGTCGCAGGCGCTGCGCGATGCGCGTTCGGCCACGCCGTACGAAGCCGCGGCCTGAGTTCGCTTATTGCAACGGCGGCGCCGGCGGCGGCGCGGGCGCGCCGTCCGGCAACTGCATGAGCTGGCGTTGCAGATCGAACAGGATCGCGGCATCGCCCGGCTGCCATTCGCGCGCTTCGTTGCCGCGGAAACGGCGATGGAACGCCGCCAACGCCGCCCCGGGGTCGCGCAGGTCGTAGCCGACCAAACGCAACGCCGCCCAAGCATCGAAACCCGCCGGCGGTTCCGTGGGCGTGGCGCGCGGCCACAGGCCGAAGCCGGCCTCGGCCAGGCGTTGCCACGGAAACAGCACGCTCGGGTCGGTCTTGCGCGTCGGCGCGAGGTCGCCGTGAGCGACGATCGCATGGCGTGGAATGTTCAGGCGCCGGGTCAGGTCGTCGAGCAGGCGCAGCAGGCTGTCGATCTGGGCCTGCTCGAAAGGCTCGCTGCCGTCGTTGTCGAGTTCGATGCCGATCGAAGCCGAATTGAGATCGCTGGTCTCCCCCCAACTGCCGGCGCCGGCATGCCAGGCGCGCTTCGTGTCGGCGACCAACTGATAGATGCGTCCGTCGGCGCCGATCAGGTAATGGGCGCTGACCCGCCCCTGCGAGTTGCGCGTCTGCAGGGTCAGCAAGGCGCGCTCGGCGCTTTCCATCTGGGTGTGGTGCAGCACGATGAGCTGCGCGCCGCGCTCGTTGTAGTTCGGCGAGCCGTGCCATTGCGCGAGCGGATTATGCGACGGCGCGGTCGCGCAGGCGCCCAGGGCGAGGATCAGCGCTGCGGCGCACGAATGCAGCGGACGACGATAGGGCATGGACACGCGGTGGCGCTCGTGAGGCGATCGATGCGCCGATGATCGCGCGAGCCGGCGATCGCGGGCAAATGTACGCGAGTGCGGCAAGATCGCGCCTCAGGCCGATTCGACCGCCTGTTCATCCGCTGCGGCCTGCGCTTTGGTGACGCGCTCGCCAAAACGCCGGTACACGGGCGCCTACAGTGGCCGCCGGCACGGGCACTCGTCCGCGCCCCGGCGCCGCCGGACCAGCGTGCCGCGCGGCGCCGGACGATTCGTCACGACCATTCGCCACGACAGGAGGATCACGCATGAAGCGCAAAGGTTTCGGACTCGTCGCCGCATTCGCCTTGGCCGCGTTCGGCTTCGGTTTCGGCATCGCCCAGGCGGCCTCGTCGGCGCCGGCCGACCAGGCACTGTGCAGCTACAAGATCTGTCAGGACCGCTGCGGCGGCATGCCGGGTTGGTACCCGGGCAACGGCCAGCCCTGTCGCTGCTGCGATTGAGCCGCGATAGCGACTAAAGCAGGCGATTGACGCAGGCGCTTGCCGCGCGGGTCGATCCGCGCGGCAAGCGGCCGATTACATCGTCGGCCGGCCCTGCTGGCGCAGCAACTCCGGATCCTGGCCGCGGGCCTCTTGCTCCTTGCGACGCTGCGATGCGGTCTTGCACACGCGCTCGACCCGGTTGCTGCCGATCGGCCGCACGCGCTCGCAAATCAACTTCTCCTCGTCGCTGCGCGCGGCCTGCGCGATCCAGGCCAGGTCGCCGTGCGCACTCTCGCGTTCGCTCTCGCTGAGGTCCTCATAGCGACGGCCTTCGAGCAGCTTGACCAAGCGCTCCTGGCGCGTCGTCAGTTCCCGACGGGCATTCGCATCGAGGCCGCCATAGGCGCCCTTGCCGGCCTCGACTTCGGCGCGAATCTGCTTTTGCTGCTCCAGCACGCCCTGTACTTCGAACGGTGCCCGGTCGGGCGATGCCGTGGCCGTCGCGCAAGCCGCGGCCAGAATCAAGGTCGATAGAATCTTTCGCATGGTCCCTTATGCCTCGTCGATAGCGGCGCGGACGCCGCGGGGCGGCGAACCGTCCGGTTCGCCTTCCCTGTCATGGATGGTCGATGCCGGCGCCATCGCAAATCGACGCCCGGCGTCCCGATCCTAATCGGGACGCCGGGCACACTCCATAGACTTTCGACCTAGGCGATTGTCCTAATCGGGCGGTTCAGCCGAAGATCCCGGCCGGCTCAGGGCTTCAGCCAGTTATTCGACACCGCCAGCATCGACAGCAGCTTGACGCTGTCGCCGTAGTAGTCGCTGGGGCCGCTGGCGACGGTGTAGCTCCACAGCTTGTCGAGCCAGGCCTGGGCGTTCGGGTCGACGGTCGCGGCGACCGCGAACGGCGCGGTGAAGAACATGCTGTTGTAGTTCTCGACCACCTGGCCATCGAGGCGATAGCCGCTGCGCACGCGGTTGGGATCGTTGCCGGCCTTGACCCGGATCCACTGGCTCAGCTTGCGCGCGGCGCTGCGCGAACGGCTGTCGCCGCTGACCGCGGCGTCGATGCCGATCCGCCACGGCACCCGTCCGGCGTTCCAGGAGTAATAGCCGTCGGTGTCGGCTTCGAGGAAGTTCGCCGGCGCCGGCTTGGCGGTCGTGTTGGTGTTGACGATGAAGTCCGGCACCAGGCCGGTGTTCGGCGCGTAACTGGTCTGCATCGTCGACAACAGGTTCTGGTGTGCGCCTAGCACGCCGGTCCAATAGCTGTCGCCGAGCTTGCTGGCGAAGGAGCGGAAGTGGCCGAGCATCCAGTCGGAACTGCGGGTGGCGTAGTAATGCTTCGGCGTGTCGGTGCTGACCCAGTCGCCTAGGTTGACCAGCTTGGTGGTGGGATTGACGTTGCTGCGGCGGATCGCGGCGATCACCCGGCGCGCCTCGGCGGCGTAGTTGATCGCGCCGCTCGAACCCCATTGCAGATCGGCCAGCAGCAAGGCGTAGGCGATGTCGAGATCGCCGTCGGTGGCCGAGTCCGGGTCGAGGATGTTGTTGCAGCTGGCGTTCTGCGCCCAGGCCAGCAGGTCGCTGTCGTTGGAACTCGGATGGCCACGGTTGTAGCGGTGCAGGCCGTCGAACAAGGTCTGCGCCTGCGGGTCTTCACCGGCCATCATCACCGTGATCAGCATGCCGTAGCCCTGCCCCTCCGAGACTACGTAGGCGTCCTCGGTATCGGCCTTGACCCGGTACTCGCCGGCCTTGCAGGCCGGAACGAGGTAGCGCTGCTTCCAGGTGCGATAGAACGAGGCCGTGGACTGGTCGGCCGCGGCGCGGCCGACGCTCGGGCTCAAGGTGCCGCTGGCATAAGCCTGGCGATGACTGCCGAACGGGAAGTTGGGTGCGGCCGCGGCCGAGAACGCGGCGGTGGTGGCGACGGCGAGAGCGAGCGATTGCAGACAGCGTCGCAGCGGGGGGTGGCGCGTCGTCTTCGTGTGCACTGACATGGGGTGTCTCCGAAGGTGGGGAACGAAGGCCTGGCGGGAACCGCGCGCGCACTTCGCCATTCGCCGCTCCGATGCGCCGGCGCGGCGTGGCTGGTGTTCGATGAGCGGATCGAGTGCGGGCGCGGCGGCGTTATGCGTCCGACAACGCGCGATGCACCGCGCCGGACGCAGACCGAGGCTAGCGCGCGGTGCAGCGCAGCATTCGTTCAGACGTGACCGCGCGCGTGAATGCGGCGGGCAGGCTTCGCAGATCGACGATCGTCGTAGGCCTAGAGATAACTCAGCCAGCGATCGCGGCGCCTCGCCTTGACCCCGGCGAACCAGCGCGACAGCGGATACAGCGCCGCCAGCACGCCCAGCCACAGCCCGAATACCGCCGGCAGGCTAAGCCCCCAACCCGATTCGGCGATGCGCCCGGCATTGCCGAGGATGCCGACGAACACCGCCGCCGGAATGCCGCTGGCGACACCGACCAGCAGGGCCAGGCCGTGCACGAGGTAGATATGCAGCAGGTAGGTGAACAAGGGCGTGCGGCCGAACGCGAGCAATACGCACCGCAGCCAACCCGCGCAGTGCTCCAACGCCAACATCGCCAGCAGCGAGACGCCGAGCGTGACCAAGGCGTACAACAGCGACGGCGGGTACTTGGAAACGTTGACGAAAGCCATCGCGTCGAAGAGCGGGTCGGCCTGGCGCTGCCACGCCGAAGGATCGCCGAAGCCGGTGCCGGCACGCAGGATCGCGAACGCCGCCAGCATCGCCAGCGCAAGCGCGGCGACGACGCGCCGGCGTCGCTGCGCATCGAACAGGAACAGCGGGCCGAGGCCATAGCCGAGGCAGAGGATGCCGACCCAGGGCAGTGCCGGATAGGCGACGAAGCCTTCGAGGCCGGGCACCGCGCCGGGCCGCATCGCCAAGGTCCACAGCGGCGCCAGCGCACCCCATCGGCTCGGGTCGAATCCCGCCAGCAAGCCGTGCCCGGCGATGATGACGATGCCGAGCGCGAGCACCGCCGTGCGCGGCAGCCAGATCAAGGCCGCCATCGCGACCATGCCGACGCCGATCGCCCAGATCACCTGCAGGAACAGGAACGGCCAGACGAAGTTGAAGCCGAACACGATCACGGTCAGTTCCAGCCCGATCAGCCACAGGCCGCGACTGAGCAGGAACCGCGACTGCGCCGGACGCGGATAAGCGCCGCCAGCCTGTTGCAGGAAGATCGACACGCCGGCCAGCAGGACGAAACTCGGCGCGCACAGGTGAGTAACCCAGCGTGTCGCGAACAACAACGGCGTGGTCTTGGCCAGGTCGGTCGGGCTGAACACGAACGCCTGCCAGTGGAAGTAGTCGTGCACGTGGTCGAGCACCATCAGCGCGATCACCAGACCGCGCAGGGCATCGACCATGTCCAGGCGCGCTGCGCCGAGGCGGGGCGGGCCGGGAACGGACGAGAGCGGGTCGGCATCGGGCCGATCCGATGCGGCGACAGCAGACGGCGTACTCGGCATGGCGGCGGCTTCCGATGGCCTGGCCGCGAGCATAGCGCCTGCGCGGGCCCGCTACCGGCACCGGCTGCCCCGTTACCGCGGCCCTGGCCGGCGCCATCGCGGCGCCGGCCAGTGCCGATTTATTCCGTGCGGATGGCGTGGCCGCCGAATTCGTTGCGCATCGCCGCCAGCAATTTGTCGGCGAAGGAATCCTTGTCGCGCGAGCGCAGGCGTTCGAGCAGCGAAGCGGTGATCACCGGCGCCGAGACGTTGAGGTCGATCGCCTCGGCGACGGTCCAGCGGCCTTCGCCCGAGTCCTCGACATAGGGCGCGATGCCGTCGAGCGAAGGGTTCTTGGCCAGCGCGTCCGAACTCAGGTCGAGCAACCACGAGCGCACCACGCTGCCGTGCCGCCAGATCTCGGCGATCTGGTGCAGGTCCAGGCCGAAGTCGGCCTTGTGCCCCATGATCGCGAAGCCCTCGGCGTAAGCCTGCATCAGACCGTATTCGATGCCGTTGTGGACCATCTTGGTGAAGTGGCCCGCGCCGCTCGGCCCCACCCGGCCCCAACCGCGATCCGCGGCCGGCGCCAGCGTCTCGAAGATCGGACGCAGGCGTTCGACCGCGGCTTCGTCGCCGCCGATCATCAGGCTATAGCCTTCCTTGAGGCCCCAGATGCCGCCGCTGGTGCCGGAATCGACATAGTGCAGACCGTGCTCGGCGAGTTGGGCGGCGCGCCGCATGCTGTCCTTGTAGTTGGAGTTGCCGCCGTCGACCACGCTGTCGCCGGGGGCGAGCAAGGGCAGCAGTTCGGCCAGGGTCGAGTCGACCACTGCGCCGGCCGGCACCATCAGCCAGACCGTGCGCGGCGCCGGCAAGGCCGCAACCAGTTCGCGCAGGGAAGCAGTCGCCTCAATACCGCGCGTCACCGCCTGCTCGCGCGCCGCCGGACCGGGGTCGAAACCGACCACGCGATGTCCGCTGCGCACCAGTCGTTCGGCCATGTTGGCGCCCATGCGCCCCAGACCGACCATGCCCAGATCCATGATGTCTCCTTTGTTGTATTCGGACGGCAGACGCCGCAATCCATCGGGTTCCGGTGCGCTCTGGCGACCGGGTCGAGGCCATTGTCGCGTCTGCGATGCAAATCGGGTGTGATCGCAAAGAAAATGGTCGCAAAGCGAAACGTCGCAATCGCAGCATGCGCAACGCTCCGATCCAACACCGACACGACCTGGCGCGGACACGAACCTCGGCGCCGCATCGATCGCATGGCGCCCGATCGCGTCGCCGATGCGGCGGCCTAGTCTTTGCCGGTCTTCGCCCGCTGGCGCATCTGCATCGCCTCGAACACCGCGATGGCCGGCGCGCTCGGCTGGTCGACGGGGATGTCGTGCGAGCTGTTCTCGATGATGACCCGCTTGCCCAGGCGCGTGGTGCCGATCAGGGCGGTGTGGGTCTGCTCGCGGGCCGCGATCAGCGACTGCTGGTCTTTCGGCGAGGCGCCCGGATAAGGCCGGTCGGCGCTCAGCACGATCACCGGCTTGCCGTCGTGGCGTTCGCTCTTCGGCACCGGCCCGTCGTACAGCGCGCCGCGCTGTTCCGAAGCCGAGATCAACCCGGCCCAGAACGCCGGCTTGGAACGCCAGGCGAGGATCGCCGCATTCAAGCGTTCGCTGTAGTTCGGATTCGGCCCACGCAGACAGGACTTAAGTTCGGCCGGCGGCGTCGCGGTCAGCCGACCGTCCCGCGCGCCCTGTTCGCAGCTGCGGTACATCGCCAGCATCTTCGGCGCGATCTCGGCTTCGCGCTGGGCATAGCCGGGGGAAAATTCGGCGACATTCTGTACCGGCGGGTCGACCAGCACCAACGCCGCCACCTGCTTGGGATAACGCTCGTCGAAACGGCGCACCACCTGGCTGCCGTAGGAATGGCCGATCAGGATCAGCGGGGTGTCGAGGTCGGCGGCCTCGATCAAGGCGTGCAGGTCGGCGACGTCGGCATCGAGATCGCGCGGCAGCGGGCCGGGGTCGCTGTAGCCGACGCCGGCGCGGTCGTAGGCGCAGACGCGGTTGCGTTCGGCGATCAGCGGCTGCGCCTTGGCCCAGGACAGCGAATCCGCAGCGACGCCGGCGTCCAACAGGACCGTCGGCTCGCCCTGGCCGCTGCAGCGCAGATTGAGATGGCGGCCCTTGCCGATGTCGACCCGCTGCCCAGGTTCGGCATAGGCGTCCAAGGCCAGATCCGGAACGGCTTTCGCTGTCGGCCCGGGCAGCGCATCGGCCGCGCCGGCCGCCCAGGCCACGGTCGCCAGCAGCGCCGTCGCCAGCCTGCCGCAGGTCTTGTTTGGACTGCTCATTACCGCCCTCGCCTTCGGTCAATGAAGCGGCGATGGTAAGCAGGAGTGCGCCGCAGCGAGATGGGGACCGCGGCGGCCGAGACAGATGCGATTCAGTTCCGCAGCCAGGCCCGGACGCGCCGACGGCAGCTGCAAAAAATATTTTTGCGAACGTGTCGATCCGGCGGTCGCCGGTTCGTCGTCATTACAAGAGCGCGGCTTCGCAACACGCTACGACACCGGACGGCCGCCGCTTCCCATAACGACATCCCCAGGAGATACCCCGATGCGCTTCATGATGCTGATGATTCCCAAAGGTTACGAATCCGCCGCAGCCGGCACCTTGCCGAGCGCAGAAGCGGTCGAGGCGATGATGGCCTACAACCGCGAATTGCAGGAGGCCGGCGTGTTGATCGCGCTCGACGGCCTGCACCCTCCGTCGATGGGCGCGCGGGTCAGCTTCGCCGGCGGCAAGCCCAAAGTCACCGACGGCCCGTTCCCGGAAGCCAAGGAAGTGCTGGGCGGCTACTGGATGATCGATGTCGCCTCGCGCGAAGAAGCGATCGCCTGGGCCACGCGCTGCCCGGGCTCGGACAACGAAACCATCGAGGTCCGCCGAGTCCAGGAAATGGAAGACTTTCCCGAAGACGTGCAGCAGGCCGCCGCAGGCTTCGAGCAGTTGCAGAATCGCGGCATCTTGAGCCCCATCCCTTTCCTCTAAACTTAAGCAGACACCCGCATGTTCATGACCATCTTGCTCGTCATCGTCGCACTCGTCGTCGTGTTCGCCATCGTCGCCGCCCTGCAGCCATCGAAGTTCCGCATCGCCCGCAGCATCCTTGTCGCTGCGCCGCCCGCCGTGGCCTTCGCTCAGGTCGATGATTTCCGCATATGGCCGGCGTGGTCGCCGTACGAGAAGCTCGACCCCAACCTGCAGCGTCGTTACGAAGGCCCGGCCATCGGCGAAGGCGCGATCTACGATTGGACCGGCAACAAGGACGCCGGCGAAGGCCGCGCGACAGTACTCGAAAGCCGGCCCGGCGAACGGATGCGGATCCAGCTCGCGTTCCGCAAGCCCTTCCAGGCCACCAACATCGCCGAGTTCGCCTTCAAGCCGGTCGGCGACAAGACCGAGGTGACCTGGTCGATGAGCGGCGAGAAGAGCTTCATGTTCAAGGCGGTGGGCTTGTTCATGAACATGGAACAGGTGCTCGGCGCTCAGTTCGAGGACGGCCTGAGGCAACTCAAGAGCATCGCCGAAGGCCAGGCGCGCGCCTGAGCGCGCCAGTCCGGCAACGGACTACCCACGAAGGCCGCCGCGATGCGGCCTTCGTCGTTTCGCGCTCCGGTCAGGCGACCTCGCGGCCCGCGCCGGCTTGCCAGATCAGATACCAGTCTTCGGCATCGAGTTCGATCGACAGCGCCGCAACCGCATCGCGCAGGCCCTGGACGCGGCCGCTGCCTGTGATCGGCCACGGCCGCGACGGATGCCGCAGCAACCACGCATAGGCCATCGTCGCCACCGAGGCGCCGTAACGTTCGCCGAGCGCGGCCAACACTTCGTGCACGCGTACGGCCTGGGCTTCGCCCTGGCCGAACAAACGCCCGCCGCCGAGCGGCGACCAGATCATCGGCCGCATTCCCAGGGTCTGGCATTGGTCGAGCGTGCCGTCGTCCAGCGCCGCCAGATGCAGCGGCGAGAGTTCGACCTGGTGCGTCGCCAGCGAATGCCGCGAATGCAGCAGCGCCAGTTGCGACGGCGAATGATTGGACACGCCGACCTGCAAGACTTTACCGGCCGCCTTGAGCTCGTCGAAACAACGGCCGAGCGCATCGGCGTCCATCAACAGGTCGGGGCGGTGGATCAACAACAGGTCGAGGCGATCGGTGCGCAGCGCGCGCAATGAATTCTCGACCGAAGCGATCACGTGCGCGGGCGAGGTGTCGTAGGACTTGACCCGGTGCGACGGGCGTTGCGCCGAAGTCAGCTTGATCCCGCACTTGCTGACGATCTGGATGCGCTCGCGCAATCCGGGACTCGCCGCCAGGGCTTCGCCGAATAAGGCCTCGACGCCGTAGTCGCCGTAGATGTCGGCGTGGTCGAAGCTGGTGATGCCGAGATCCAGGGCCGCGCCGATCCAGTGCAGGCGTTGCTGGACGTCGAAATTCCACTCGGCCATGCGCCAGGCGCCGGCGACGATCGGAGACAGGAACGGATCCGGGTGGGACATGGGCGGGGCCGAAGTCGAAAGACCCCAGTCTAGGGGACTGTCCGCGACGGCAGAAGTCCGCGCCGCCTCGGCGATCAGGCCGGCGGGCGCTCGACCAGTTCGCCCGCACGCGCATGGACCGCGTCGAACACCGCCTCCAGACCCGGGTGGACGCCGCGCACGCCGGCGACGACCTGCGCCGACCAATCGAAATACTCCTGCTTGCGTTGCGCCGGCCAATCCGCCGGCGGTTGCGCGAGCAGATCGCGCAGGTTGCAGATCTTGTCGGCCAGCTTGATCAGCTGAGCCTCGCGCGACAGCTGCGGCGCGTGTTCGATCTGCAGGCGCTTGCGCTCGGCCTTCGGCAGCGATTTGTCGTCGCTGACCTCCAACACGATGGCGGCGATACGCACGCCGAACAGCGCTTCGATCTCGGCCGCGCTGGTCTGCGTGTCTTCGACGGTGTCGTGCAACAAGGCCGCGCACAAGGCGTTCGCGTCGTCGACGCCGCCTTCGTTGGCCAGCACGTCGGCCAGGGCGATGGGGTGATTGATGTAGGGTGAAGCCTCGGCATCGCGGCGGCGTTGATGGCGGTGGCGCTCGGCCGCGAAGGCGGCGGCGCGAATCAACAATCCATGGGTCGTGTGCATGAGCTGCTCCTTGCAGGTCTCCGCCCAGCGGCTCGCGCCGCGCAGCATCGGCTGCGCGACAGGAATCGGAAAGGGGATGGCGACGGGTCGTTCGCGGGCTGCGAACCGGCACGGCCGCTGCGGCCATTATAGACCGCCGCGGCCGCCAAGGCTGTCGAACAAGAGCCTGCGCGGGACATCCCGCCTGCCGGCGCTGCGTTTAGACCGCCGGCACCGCAGCGAGCGCCTCGATCTCGAACAGCATGCCGTCCAGGGCCAGTCTCGGTACCGGAATCAAAGTGCAGGTCGGGCGGTGCTCGCTGCCGAAGGCCGCGGCCAGTTCGGCGCCGAACGTATGCAGGCGCGCTTCGCTGTGATCGACGATCAACACGGTCAGCTTGACCACGTCCGTCGGCGATGCGCCGGCCGACCTCAGCGCGGTGACCAGGTTCTGCATGGCCTGACGCACCTGCGCCTGGAAATCGTCGGCGAGCGCGCCGTCGGCGGTTTCGCCGCCCTGCCCGGCGACGAACACCCATCGCACCGCGCCGGCGACTTCGGCCACGTGCGAGTAACCATTGGGGGCGGGATCGTAGAGGCCGGCCGGATTGCTGAGGATCAGGATCGGCTTCGGGTTTGCAGCGTTCATTGCGATTCCTTCGATGTGGGGTTATCGAACTGCGGTCGATCGCCGTCATATTCAATACAGCGGACAGCACGGCGCTTCGACTCGCTCTCCAACTCGCGACGATTCACTGCATCGGTCTGTGACATCGCCGGCTCGGCTTGCCCCGCCAGCGTAGCTATCGGCCTGCATCGGCGGCTGGATGCAGACGAAGCCTGACGCACCGGCGCGTGGTGATTTGCTTCAGCCGATGAGGCGACAGAAAGAGCAAGAGCAAATTCCCCCAGCCCCCCTTTTTCAAAGGGGGGAGTGCGGACTGGTTCGGGGAGTGCGGACTGCGTCGGTCAGCGTGGCAGCCAACACGACGCTGCATTCCGGCGATAGCGGCACGCGCGTTCTGTCGCCCCCTTTGGCAAAGGGGGCCACGCCCGAGATGCACGAAGCCCGACGCGCCGGCGGGTGGGGATTTGCTTTGCAAGATGAGGCGAAAGGAAGAGCAAGAGCACTCCCCCTGCCCCTCTCAACATAGGGGGAGTGCGGAGTGGGTCGGGCAGCGTGGCGTCCGGCAGGAGCCTGCGTCCCGACGAAGGTTTCAGGGCCTGTCGCCGACACTCAGTGCGAAGCCTTCGTCTAGCCAGCCGGTGATGCCGCCGGCCATCAGCTTGACCGGCAGGCCCAGCTGAGCGAGGCGGACCGCGGCGCGTGCGGCGCCGTTGCAATGCGGCCCGGCGCAATAGACCACGAACAGGGTCGAGGGCGGGTACGCGCTCATCTTCGAGGCGATGATCTTGCGGTGCGGCAGGCTGATCGCACCCGGCAAATGGCCTTTCGCGTAAAGCGTGGGGCTGCGCGCGTCGATCAGGACGAAACCGGGCGCGCCCGACTGCAAGGCTTCGTGGGTGTCCCAGCAATCGGTCTCGAAGGCGAACTGCGATTGAAAGTGTTGCAGGGCCAACTCGGACGCAGCGGCAGGGATCTCGGTGACGGCGTTGCGCATGGCGGGTTCCGGGAAACGATGGGAGGAGGTGCCGCCATTGTCGGCGCGGCCGGCGCCGGCCACTATTGGCAGGAATGCCAAGCATCGATCAGATCATGCCGAAGTCGACACCCCGCCCCGGCCCCGCCAACCCGCGCGTCGCCGTGCTCGCCTACGACGGCCTGTGCGCGTTCGAATTCTCCTGCGCCGCCGAGGTGTTCGGCTTGGCGCGGCCCGAACTCGGCGCGGGCTGGTACCGCTTCGAGACCTGCGCCGCGCAACGCCGCCCTTTGCGCGGCCAGTACGGGCTGAAGATCTCCGCCGATGCCGGACTCGATCGCCTGGTGCGCGCCGGCACGGTGATCATTCCCGGTTGGAGTTCGATCGATGCGCCGGTGCCGGCACGCATCGTCGACGCGCTGCGCGAAGCCCATGCGCGCGGCGCGCGCCTGCTGTCGATCTGCTCGGGCGCGTTCGCGCTCGCCGCGACCGGGCTGCTCGACGAACACCGCGCGACCACGCACTGGCGCTACGTCGACGCGCTGCGCGAGCGCTATCCGCGCATCCGTGTCGATCCGAATGCCTTGTACATCGACGAAGGCACCCTGCTGACCTCGGCCGGCAGCGCCGCCGGCCTGGACTTGTGCCTGCACCTGGTACGCCGCGATTGGGGGCCGAAGATCGCCAACCACGTCGCCCGCCGCCTGGTGATCCCGCCGCACCGCGAAGGCGGCCAGGCCCAGTACATCGACCGCCCGATCGAGCGCGAGGCCGGCAACGCGCTGTCGCCCTTGCTCGAACGCATGCGCAAGCGCCTCGCCGAACCGCTGCCGGTGGCGGTGCTCGCCGACATGGCCGCGATGAGCGAACGCAACTTCATGCGCCGCTTCAAGCAGAGCACCGGCATGACCCCGGCCGACTGGCTGATCCAGGCGCGCGTCGACCGCGCGCGCGAACTGCTCGAAACCACGGCCTGGGCGATCGACCGCATCGCCGGCAGCACCGGCTTCGGCAGTGCCATCACCATGCGCCATCACTTCCACCGCAAGCTCGGGCTGAGCCCGCGCGATTACCGCGAGCGCTTCGCCCGCGACGCCTCAGCGGCTGCGAATCGCTAAGTCGCCCCAACCCGCATCGACCCAGCTAGTCGCGCAACACCCCGGCGGCCTCCAGCCAACCCCGCAGTCCCTCGCAATCGCGATAACGCAGGCCGCGCGCGCCCAGCGCCACCGCGGCGGCGACGTTGTCGGGGTCGTCGTCGACGAACAGCGCCTGCCGCGCCTCGACCCCGGCGCGGGCGAACGCGGCGCGGAAGATCTCCGGCTCCGGCTTCAGCCAGCCGAGCTCGCTGGAATTGACCACGGCGTCGAAGCGTTCGCTCAGCCCGAGCGTCTGCAGATCGCGCGCCAGCCGCGTGGTCGCATTGCTGACCAGGACCAGGCGCAGATCGGGACGGCAGTCGTCGAGCAAGGCCATGACCTCGGTGTCGAGCTGTCCGCAAGGCTGCGACCACTGCCCGACCGCAGCCTCGGCCGCGCTTCCGGGATAGATCGCACGCAAGCGCTCGGCCACTTGCTCGCGCCATTGCTCGTCGGTGATGCGGCCGGCCAAGGCCTGGTCCAGCAAGGCCGGCACGAAGGCGATGCGCCGCAGGCTGCCGATCGGCAGGCCGTGGGCGATTTCGATCGCATCGTCGCTGGCCGGCCATCGGCGCAGCACGCCGTCGAAATCGATCAACAACGCCGCATAGCGCGGCGCCTGGGCCGTAGCGAGGCCGTGGTCGTTCATGCCGCGATTATCCGCGCGTCCGCGGCGACTCGCCACGGGCAGCGACGCGATGAATACGACGCGGCAAGCACGCGCCCGCGCGCGATCAGGCCTCGCGCGGCAACGTGCCCTTGCGCGGCGGCATGCGAAACTTGCGCCCACCCTTGAGCAAGCCCATGACCGCGTCGTGGCATTGCGTGCAATAGAAGCCGCGCTCCTGGCCCGAACGTGGGTCCAGGTTCTCGTGTGGCTCGACGCAGTCGGGCAGGTAGGGACGAATCGACTTCATGTCGAGCACCGCGGAGTAATACACCCATTCGCGGCATTGCTCCGACCAGGCCTGGCCGCGAAAGCCGACCGCAATGCCGGCCGCGGCCAGGGCGTGTTCGAGCGGGCGCAGGTGTTCGCAGACCATGCTGCGATTTTGCCCGACCGCGGCGGTGAGTGTAAGCCGCGGCGCTCAGTCGGCCGGATGCGCCGGGTGCGCCTGGATCTGCCGCGACAATGCCTGCTCGAAGGCCCGCCCTTCGTCCAGACGGCGGTCGATCTCGGCCGTCGGCAGCCAACGCCCTTGCGCGAAGACGCCGGCGATCTTGGCGACGTTGTGGAGGTCGGCCAGCGGGTCGGCGTCGAGCAACACCAGATTGGCGCGCTCGCCTTCGCGCACCGCGCCACTGCCGCCCTTGGGGTCGAACAGACGATGCGCATTGATCGAGGCCGCGCGCAGCACCTCGATCGGGCGCAGGCCGATCTCGCGCAGTTCGATCATTTCCTGTTGCACCGAGACGCCGAAGACCAGGCCCGGCAGGGAGGCATCGGTGCCGACCGTGAGCGGCACGCCGCGTTTCCACAACTGCCGGGTCAGCACGCGGGCGAAGTCGTAGCCGGCCGAGAAAGTATCGGCGCCGTCCTGGTCGCGGAAGGCCTGGCTCAGATAGCGGTTGGCCGGCGGCGCCCAGTCGATGCGGGTGACCGGATCGACGCGCGCCGCCCAATCGCCCGGCACCGGCGGCACCGCGCGCTGCACGTACATGCCGACGATGGTCTTGAGCGTGACCAGGGTCGGCGTGACCGCGATCTTGCGTTCGGCGACCGCATCGGCCAGCGCGTCGAGGTCGCGCGGCGACAGGTCGCTGCCTATGCGCGCGTAGCGGGTGAGCTCTTCGCTGTGGGCGATGTTGTCCATCGGATGGGCGAAGGCGAAGGCGCGGTCGGCGCAGCTCGCGCAACCCAGCTCGGGCAGATGGCCGCTGGTGATCATGCCCTGGCGCCCGGCCTCGTCGACGACCGCGCGATAGGTCTCTCGATTGAGGAACTGGTAGGGCTTGATGAAATCGTAGCCGCGCTCGCGCGCCTGGCGCACCGCCGCGACGCCGTCGGCGGCGGTGGTCGGCGCCTCCGGCTTCGAGGCCGGCACCGTTGTGGCCGGTTGCAGCGCGACCGCGGCGCGCGGGCCGTTGATGCGCTTGCCGACATACAACTGCGGGCCGGCGATACGGCCGGCGGCGATTTCCTCGCGCAGCCACAGCAGGTCTTCGTCGCTGCGCGGGCCGCCGCCGAGATTGGCCGCGCCGGTCACCCCGGCCTTGAGCAAGCCGAGCATCACCTGGCGGTCGTAGCGGTGCGCCTGGCCAAGATCGAGCGTGGAGATCGCCGGGTCCTTGCGGTCGCGGATCGCGCCCTCGTTGGCGAGGTGCACGTGCGCATCGACGAACCCGGGCACCAAGTATTTGCCGCGTCCGTCGACGATGGTCGCGCCACGCGCTTTCGCCTTCGCGCCCGGCGCCAGGATCCGCACGATGCGGCCGTCGCGGATCAGCACGCTGCGGTGCGGCAGCACCTCGTCGGTATCGGCCGGGATCACGGTGACGTCGGAGACCAGCCAGGTGCCGGCCGCTTGCGCCGGGGCCACGGCCGTCGCGCCGTTATCGGGCGCCGCCGAAGGGTTCGCGGCGCCCAGGGTCAAGGCCAACAAGTAAGCGATCATTCTCCGGCTCCTGGTTCGTTCTCGTGCCGACGATCCGTCGACGATGGTAAACGGACGATCCGGCGGCATCGGCCGCAGACCCCACGCGGACCAGCACGCCCGCGCCCAGCGACAGATGCGCGGACCGGCGCCAGGGTTGAAAGCGCTCGCCATCCTCGCTCTCGCCACCCTAGCTCCCGCCGCCCCTCGGTTCGACCGTATCGGCAAGCGCTCGCCCCGGCTGCCGCGAGAACGGCGAGCGGCGGTCTCGGATATCCTCCTGTCCGGAGCCGCGCCTCCGCTTTCTCCGGCAACAGGTTGGAGCCATGCAACACGCCACTCATCGGGTACATCGCAACGGATTCATCGTGTCGACCGAGCGGACACCGTCGTGAAAGACAAGATCGTCGTCTTCACCGGCGCCGGCGTCAGCGCCGAGAGCGGGCTCAAGACCTTCCGCGACATGGGCGGGCTCTGGCACGAGTACCGCCTCGAAGACGTCGCCTCGCCGCAGGCCTGGCAACGCGATCCGGCCACCGTGCTGCGCTTCTACAACGAGCGCCGCAAGGGCGTACTCGCGGCGCGGCCGAACGCCGCCCACTTGGCCATCGCCCGGCTCGAAGAGAAGTACGAGGTCGTGGTGATCACCCAGAACATCGACGATCTGCACGAACGCGCCGGTTCGTCGGCGGTGATCCACGTGCACGGCGAAATTCTCAAGGCGCGCAATACCGTCGCGCCGGAACGGATCTATCCGCTGAAGCGCCCGCTGATCGAACTCGGCGACCTGTGCGAACGCGGCAGCCAGTTGCGCCCCGACGTGGTCTGGTTCGGCGAGGCCGTACGCCACATGGACGAGGCCGAGGCGCATTTCTCGACCGCGGCCAAGGTGCTGGCGATCGGCACCTCGTTGAGCGTCTACCCGGCCGCCGGCCTGGTCGCGTATGCCCCGTTCTCGGCCGAGCGCTGCTTCGTCTCGCCCGAGCTGCAGGAGGTGCCGCGCGGCTATCGCTTCCTGCAAGGCACGGCGACCGCGGTGGTGCCGCCGCTGGTCGAGGAATGGCTGCGCTGAGCGCGAGTCGATAACCGGCAAACTGGATCCCGGCCCCGGCCGGCAGGGAATCGCGACCGTCCACGCAGAACCTGCGCCGGCGTATGGATTCGTCGCGCGCGACCTTCTAGACTCGCTGAATGCGCGTCTCCCTACTCGCCGAACGCAGCATCTCCGCCACGCCCGAGGCGGTATTCGCCTTGGCCCTGGACCCTGAGCGCTTCCCGGCCCTGTTCGGAGGCTACGGCCCGATTCCCGGCCTGCGCCGCATCACTCCGCTGGCGCCGCCCGCGGTCGGCAGCATGCGCACGCTCGAGAACCAGGACGGCTCGCGCCTGATGGAGCGCATCACCGTATTCGATCCGCCGCGCCGACACGCCTATACCTTGAGCGGGTTCCGCGGGCCGCTGGCCTGGCTCGCGCGCGAAGGCCACGCCGACTGGACCTTCGCCGCCGAATCGATCGAGCGCTCGCCAGGCACGCCGACCTCCACGCGGGTGCTTTGGCGCTACGACTTCGAGCTGACCAACGCCCTGGCCTGGCCGTTCGCCTGGCCCTTGCTGCGCGGCTTCATGCAGGTGGCGATGCGGCAATGCCTGGAACGCATGGCCGAGGCCCTGGAAGCCGCCTGGCGACGGGAGCGCGATTGATGCAAGAGTGGATACTGCTGGCGATGGCGCCGGTCTTCCTGCTGCTGATCGGCGTCGAGGCCTGGTACTGGCGCAAGCGCCGGCCGGAGCAATACAGCCTGCGCGATACCCTCTCGAACGCGGCGCTGGTGCTGATGCACCAGGCCAGCGACGCCATCGCCTGGCTGCTGGTGATCGGCCTGTATTACGCCGTCTACGCCCACCGCCTGTTCGAACTGCCGCCGGCATCGTGGTGGACCATCGCCGGCTTGTTCGTCGCCCAGGATTTTTTCTATTACTGGTTCCACCGCAGCAGCCATCGCGTGCGCTGGCTGTGGGCCTCGCACGTCACCCACCATTCTTCCGAACGGCTGAACCTGTCGACTGCGTTCCGGCAAAGCCTGACCTATCCGATTTCGGGCATGTGGCTGTTCTGGCTGCCCTTGGCCTGGATCGGTTTCGAGCCCCGCCATATCGTCGCGGTGGTCGCGATCAACCTGGGCTTCCAGTTCTTCGTCCACACCCAGGCGGTCGGCAAGCTCGGCTGGTTCGAGAAGATCTTCAACACGCCCTCGCATCACCGCGTCCACCATGCGCGCAACCCGCAGTACATCGACCGCAATTACGCCGGTGTGCTGATCGTCTGGGACAAGCTGTTCGGCACCTACACCGAAGAAGACGCGGACGTGCCCTGCGAGTACGGCATCGTCGGTCAGGTGCGCGGGCACAACCCGATCCGGCTGACGTTCCACGAATGGATCGCGATGTTCGGCGACGCCTGGCGCGCGCGCGGTCTGCGCGGTGTGGTCGGACAGTTGTTCGGGCCGCCGGAACGGGCGCTGTCGCATACGCAACCGCGCGACTGACGGCGCCCTGTCGTCCGACTCCGGCGGCGACGCTCAACGGCCGCCGGGCGAAAGTCCGAAATAGGCATAGGCCGCCGACACCGCCAGACCGAGCCAGGCCTGGCCGTGGGTGGTCAGCACCGGCAGCCCCTTCGGGTGGTACAGCCCGACCATGAAGGCGGTCAGCCCCGCGCCGATCCACACCAGCACGAACGCCACCGAGACGATGGTGACCGTGCGCACCGCGCCGACCGAAGCGCCGGAATCGAGCACGCGGGCCCCGGGCGCCTCGCCCGGCTTGGCGATCGCGAGCTCGGCGATGACCAGCGCCGACACCAGGCCGCCGATCACCGAAAAGGCCTGGGCCATGCCGTCGTTGAACACCGTGCAGTTGGGGGCGCCGCCGCAGTTCACCACCTCCACCGCCACGGTGATGAGGTGGACGTAGACGCCGAGCAGGATCACCGAAATCAGGCCGCCGAAGATCTTGTGCACGATTCCACTCCTGGTCGGACGCCGCGATGCTGCGGCCGGGTCGGCAGGAAAGAACCTGCGCAGGGCGGGCGCCCGGCACGGCATTGCGCGATGTCTCGGCGGACCTGTCCGGCCGCCTGCATCCGCATTCCCCTGTCCGGCGCGACGACCGCCGCGCCTACCTGATCGAACGCAGTCGCGGCGCAGCGCAGGCCACCGTGCTTCGCAATGGCGGCTGGTGCTCAGTCGTGGGTTTCGCCGGACAAAGGCGTGGCGCGCATCGAGGCGCGCTGCTCGAACGCATCGAACCAGGCGACCAGACGCGGGCGTCCCTCGCGGAAGTCCGGCAACTCGCGGAATTCGAGCCAGCTCAGCGCGGTGGCGACGGCGATGTGGCCGACGTGGACCGGCGCATCGACGTCCAGCTCCTGTTCCAGCCAGTCGTAGCTCTCGATCAGTTTTCCGGTATAGCCGTCGCGCAAGGCCGGGTAGCGCAAAGCTTGCGGACGGCGCACGGTTTCCCAGCGCACCTTGATGCCGGCATCGGCCAGGCCCTGCGCGACCGCCTGCAAGCGCAGCGCATGCCAGCGCGCCTCGCCCTGCGCGGGAATCAGCGGCCGGCCCTCGTGCAGGGTGTCGAGATAGGCGCAGATGATGTCGGAATCGAAGATCGCCGGCTCGCCGGCGCGGATCAGCACCGGTACTTTGCCGAGCGGGTTCTGCGCATACACCGCTTCGTTGCGCAGGGTCGGGCTGGTCTCGTGGTGCACGACCTCGATGCGCCCGGCCAGGCCGGCTTCGTATGCGAACACGAGGGCCTTGCGCGCGTACGGCGAGTGAGTCTGATAGAGCAGTTGCATACGGGGGCCTTTACGGGATGACGAGGTGAGTGAAAGACAGCGTGCACGAAAGACAACGTGCACGGATCGGCTTGGCGCCGTTACGCCGCAAACGCTGCGCAAGCTGGCGGTTAGCGCGGCTCACCGGCATCGTGCAGCAGTTGCGCCACCACCGCGGTGATGCGGCGCGCGCTCGGCAGGTGCAGGAATTCGTTGGGTCCGTGTGCGTTGGATTGCGGCCCGAGCACGCCGGTGACGACGAACTGCACCTGCGGGTAACGCTCGCCCAGCATGGCCAGGAACGGAATGCCGCCGCCACCGCCGATCAGGGCGCTGGGCCGGCCGAAGGCAAGTTGCGAGGCGCGCTCCAGGCTGGCTTCGAGCCAGGGCGAGACCGCGGGCGCATGCCAGCCCGGGCTGGTGAAATCGATCGCGAACGAGACCTCGCTGCGATACGGCGGGTCGGCTTCCAGCAAGGTTGTCAGGCGTCGTCCTGCAGCCACCGGATCCAACGTCGGCGGCAGACGCAGGCTGAGCTTGAGCGCGGTGAACGGCTGCATCACCGCCGCGGCCTGGGCCACGGCCGGCAGGCCATCAAGACCGGTGATCGCCAGTTGCGCGCGCCAGGCACGGTTGAGAGCGAGTTCGGCTGGCAACTCGCTGACCGCCCGGGTGTCGCGATGGAACGGAAAGCCCTCGACCAGTCCCTCGCCCAAGGCCGCCGCCGCGGTCTCGGCCTGGGCACGGCGCGCCGGCGGAATCTCGGCCTGGAACTCAGCGATGACCTCGCCGCTGTCGGCGTCTTCGAGCCGCGACAACAAATGCCGTGCAATGCGGAAACTCGACGGCACGATGCCGGAGGCGTCGCCGGAATGCACGCCGTCGTCGAGCACGCGCACGCTCAGGGTGCCGGCGACCTGGCCGCGCAAGGAAGTCGTCGTCCACAACTGCTCGTAGTTGCCGCAGCCTGCGTCCAAAGCGACGATCAGCCCCGGTACGCCCAGGCGCGGCGCGAGATGCTCGATGTACGCCGGCAGATCGATGCTGCTGGATTCCTCGCTGGCTTCGATCAGGATCATGCAGCGCGGATGCGCCAGCCCTTGCTCGCGCAAACCGAGCACGGCGGCGATCGCCGCGAACATCGCATAGCCGTCGTCGGCGCCGCCGCGGCCATACAGGCGATCGCCTTCGAGGCTCGGCGCCCAGGCGCTGCGGCCCATCGCCCAGCCCGCCATCGGCGGCTGTTTGTCGAGATGGCCGTAGATCAACACCGGCGCGCCGGCGCTGCCGACCGCCGGCAGGTCGATGAAGATCAGCGGCGTACGCCCGGGCAGGCGCAGCGCTTCCACGCTCGCGCCCGCCACCTCGCGCAGGCGCTCGCGCGCCCAGCCCGTCATCAACTCGACCGCGCGCTGCATATGGCCGTTCGCGTCCCAGCCGGGGTCGAATGCCGGCGACTCGCAGGGAATCGCGATGTACTCGCACAAGGCCGGCAGGATCTCGGCCGGCCAGATACGATCGACGAACAGCTGCAGCTTCGGGAAATCCATGACGTCGCCTCGGGATGAGGCGAAAATGCTAGCGGCGCGGCCGCGCGCTTTCGCCGCGATCGGCCACTGCCGCTTGCGGTTTTTCGGCGGACTCGCCCACTAGGATGCCCGGACCATGAAACTCGACCGCTTCGACCGCCAATTGCTCAACCTGGTCCAGGAGGACGCCGGCCAGACCGCCGAGCAACTCGCCGAACAGGTCGCGCTGTCGCCGTCGGCGATCCAGCGCCGCCTGCGGCGCATGCGCGAGCAGGGCGTGATCGTGCGCCAGGCGGCGGTGGTCGACCCCAGGCAAGTCGGCAAACCGACTTTCTTCATCGTCGCCTTGCAGGTCGAACGCGAGCGCCCGGAACTATTGGCGCAGCTGCGTCGTTGGCTGGCTGGCGAGGAACAGGTGCAGCAGGTCTTCTACGTCACCGGCGAGGCCGATTTCGTGCTGGTGGTGACCGCACCCGACACCGAAAGCTACGACGCGCTGATGATCCGCATGGTCGGCGAGAACCCCAACATCAAGCGTTTCACCACCAATGTCGCCTTGAGCCTGGTCAAGCGCGGCCTGACGATTCCGGTCGCGCTCGACGACGAGGAATGAAGGCACGCCCCGGCTGAGCGCCGACGCGCCCGTTTTCGCCGCGCACCGATGCGCATGCGCGGTTTAGCCGCAAACATCGCCCCGATTCGCGGCGCACGCTCGCGCGGCCGCCGCCACACTGGCGCCATGACCACCCCCTGGCTGATCGACCCGGCGCAACTGTGGCCGGACTACCACCCGACCCGCTTGCTGGAACTGCCGGCGCTCGCGCGCCGCTGCGGCGTCGCCCATGTTTTCGCCAAGGCCGAGAACGAACGCCCGCTCGGCAACTTCAAGTCGCTCGGCGGCATGACCGCCGGCTTGCGCGCGCTCGCCCGCGCTACCGGCGCCGAATCGCTGGATGCCTTGCAGCGGCACTGCCGGCAGGCCCCCGCGCCGATGAAATTGATATGCGCGAGCGACGGCAATCACGGCCTCGCCGTCGCCGCGGCCGCGCAACGCGTCGGTGCCCGCGCCAGGATCTATCTGCCCACCGCAGTGGACGAACGCCGCGCCGCGCGCATCGAAGCGCTCGGCGGCGAGGTCGTCCGCGTAGACGGCAGCTATGACGATGCCGTGCTCTTCGCGGCAACCGCAGCCGGGCGTGGCGAGGGCGTGTTGATCGCCGATACCAGTGGCGATGCCGACGACGCCGTCGTCGCCGACGTCATGCACGGTTACGGCCTGCTGACGCGCGAGCTCGCCGGGCAGTGGCCCGACCACGCCGGCGGGCCGCCGAGCCACGCCTTCGTCCAGGCCGGCGTCGGCGGTTTGGCCGCGGCAATGGCCGACGGCCTGCAGACACAGTTGCGTGCCTCGGTCCGCATCGTGGTCGTCGAACCCGACTCGGCCGCATGCGTGACACGTGCATTGGAAGCCGGCATGCCGGTGGCTGTCGATGGCGACCTGCACACCGCCGCCGAGATGCTGTCGTGCGGGCTCGCCTCCGCGCCGGCACTGGCGGTGTTGCTGCGTCACGGTGCACGCGGTTTGAGCGTCGACGAGGCGATGTTGCGCGATGCCGTCGCTGCCCTGCTCGAGGCCGGCGGCCCGGACAGCACCGCATCCGGTGCCGCGGGACTCGCCGGCCTGTTGCGCGCCTCGGCCGACCCCACGCTGCGCGCGGCCCATGCGCTCGATGGCGACAGCCGGGTGCTGTTGGTGATCAGCGAAGGCGACGCCGCGCTTCGCGACTGACGCCGCCGATGCGGGATCGATCAAACTTTCAGGCAATCGATCAGGAACTCGACCGTCGCCCGCACCCCGGGCAGTTGCCCGCGCCGATGCGGCATCACCAAGGTCGTGGTGACGCGCCCGGCGATCCACTCCGGCAGCACCCGCACCAGCCGACCGCTGTCGATCTCGGCGCGGCACATCCGCTCCGGCAAACAGGTGATGCCGAGCCCGGCCACCGCCGCGGTCGACAGCACCCGGCTCTCGTTCGCGGTCATGCGCGCGATCGGCGCGACCTGGACGCTGTCGCCGTCGCCATTCGACAGATTCCACATCGTGGCCGACGACTGCCCGGTCGACAGCGCATCGTGGGCAACCAATTCCTGCGGCGTCGCAGGCCAACCGCGCTCGGCCAGATACGACGGCGCGGCGACCAACACGATCGATTCGACCAGGGCCTGGCGCTGGATCAGGCCCGAGTCCGGCAAGGGCGCGAAGTGACTGCGCACGGCGATGTCGTAACCCTCTTGCACCAGGTCGACGAAACGGTCGGTGACGTCGAGCTGCACGTGCAGGCGCGGATAGGCGCGTGCGAGCGCGGGCAAATGCGGCGCCAGATAGTCTTGCGCGGTCGGCACGCCGGCGGTGATGCGCACCTTGCCGCTGGGCTCGGCGACGCGGCTGCGCACGACCTCTTCCGCCGCTTCGGTCTCGATCAAGGCCGCATGCGCATGCTCGTGAAACGCGCGGCCGGTTTCGGTGAGGGTGAAGCTGCGCGAAGTGCGATGGATCAGGCGCACGCCGAGTTCGTCTTCAAGCGCGGCGACGCGCTTGCTGACCGTCGACTTGGGCACACCGAGCCGGCGCGAGGCCGCGGCAAAGCCGCCGTGCTCGACCGCGGCGGCGAACAGGACCAGATCGTTGAGATTCAGCATGCCGGCAAAGTACACATATATAGACTTTGCGTCCACTTTTGACCGACTACACAGCCAAAGTCCACATCAATACAGTGAGCTCACCCGCAAGACGGGCCCACCCCTCACTGGAGAAACTCATGTCCCCGATCCTTTATTACGGCGTTCCGTCCGGCTGCTCGTTCGGCTCCATCGTCGCCCTCGAATGGTCCGGCCTGCCTTATCGCCTGGTCCGCGTCGAAATGCCCGAGATGATCCACACCGACGCCTACCGCGCGATCAACCCGGTCGGCGAGACGCCCTCGCTGATGAGCGCGAACGGCGACGTGGTCGTCGAGAGCATGGCGATCCTCAACCACATCGGCGCCCGCGCCGTCGCCAGCGGCATCGCCTTCGAGCAGGGCAGCCGCGAGTTCGACGAGCTCAACCGTATGCTCGCCTTCCTCAACACCACTTTCTTCAATGCCTTCAGCTCGCTGTGGCATGTGCTGGAACACGAAGTAGACCCGGCCACCAAGGCCGCGCTGACCGAGTACGGCCGCGCCAAGGTCGAGCGCGCGCATGCCGAACTGGAAAAGATGCTGGGCGACAAGCCCTGGCTGCTCGGCGAACAGCGCACCTTGGCCGACGCCTACTTCATCGGCATCGCGCGCTGGACCAAGTACCACGCCGTCGTCGACCGCAGTGACTACCCCAACCTGCAGCGCCTGTACGACAAGCTCGAAGCCGACCCGGCGGTGATCTTCGCCCATGCCATCGAAGACCAACGCCCGGCAACGAGCAGCGGCGGTTTCGAGGGCGAGATCGGCCTGGAAGCGGCAGCCGGGTTGAAGCGCGCGGCTTGATGCGATGGATGGATTGGCGGCAACGGCGGCAGCGCCGTTGCCGCTGTTTCGGAGTGCAGAGCAAATCCCCCTGCCCGCCTTTTTCAAAGGGGGGGGCGACCTCGGTGGATCGCGTGGCCGTGAGGAATCGACCTCGGTGGCAGCAGGCCCTAAAGGGCGCGGTGGCCAGGCCAGGCAGCAAGCGCACCGACCCACTCACCGCGCTCATGCCGTAGCCCCCTTTTAGAAGGGGGCGGCGACCGCACAGCGGGCGCGGGGGATTTGCTGTTGCTGTTGCTGTTGCTGTCGTTGCTGTTGCTGTCGTTGCGGTTCCCGCGGCCATGGCCGCAGCAAACAAACCCGCGTCGACCGACAGCCGCAGCCTCAAGCCTGCGCTTCGGCCCGCACCAGCGATCTGCGGCCGCGCGGGCGGCTCGGCCAGGCGTGGCGCAGGATGCGCCAGACCACTTCGCCGAACTGGCGCGGCAGCGAGCCGGTGTCGTAATGCTGGCCGTAACGGCCGCAGATATCGCGCACTTCCACCGCGATCGCGGCGTAGCGCCAGGCCGGGATGTCGGGATAGAAATGGTGCTCGATCTGATGGCTGAGGTTGCCGGTCATCAGGTCCATCCACTTGCCGCCGCTGAGGTTCGAGGAACCGCGCAGCTGGCGCAGATACCAATGGCCGCGCGATTCGTTGCGCACCGATTCCTTCGGGAACACTTCCGCGTCGTGGGTGAAATGCCCGCAGAAGATCACCGTATAGGTCCACAGGTTGCGCATGACGTTGGCGACCACGTTGCCGAGCAGCACCGGCAGGAAGAACGGGCCGGCCAGCAGCGGAAACAACACGTAGTCCTTGAGCATCTGCTTGCCCATCTTGCGGCCGACCGGCACGAACTTGCGCCACATCGCCTTGTGCTTGGTCTTGCCGGTCAGCCAGCGGCCCAGGCGCAGATCCTGTATCGCCACGCCCCACTCGAACAGCAGCGCGAACACCACGGCGATGAACGGTTGGACGAGATAGAACGGCCGCCAGCGTTGCTCGGGGAACAGACGCAGCAGGCCGTAGCCGATGTCGTCGTCCATGCCGCGCACGTTGGTCCAGGTGTGGTGCTGGTAGTTGTGGGTCCTGCGCCAGTTGTCGCCGGTGGCGACGATGTCCCACTCGTAGGTCTTGCCGTCCAGGTGCGGGTCGCGCATCCAGTCGTACTGGCCGTGCATGACGTTGTGGCCGACTTCCATGTTCTCGAGGATTTTCGACAGGCCCAGCAGCAAGGTGCCGAGGATCCACGCCGGCACCATCATCCAGGTCACGAACGCGCCGCCGAGCGCCAGGCCCAGGGCACCGACGTAGAGCAGCAGGCGGCCGAGCAGGCCGGTGTAGCGCACCGAGGCGACGACGCGGCGGATGTAGGCGGCGTCGACGCCGCCGATCTGGGCGACGGTGCGCGCGCGCAGCGCGTCGAGCTCTTCGCCGAAGCGGTCGAGTTCCTGCGGGGTCAGCGCGCGATTGCGGAAAGTACGGGTCATGGACGGATCACAGATCGAGGACGAGGTCGCTGTCGGCGCTGTTCACGCACAAGCGCAGCGCGGAAACCGGCTCGTCTTGGACGTCGCCGGTATGCAGATGACGGGTGCTGCCTGAGCTCTTGCCGCAGGAGCAGGTGTTGCACAGGCCCATGCGGCAGCCGGACGCGAGCTTGAGGCCTTCGGCTTCGAGCGCGGTCAGCAGCGATTGGCCGCGCGGCAGTTGCAGGGTGCGGCCGCTGCGCGCCAGGGTGACTTGGACGGTGCCGCTTTCGTCGAGCGTGCGCGGCGGCGGGGTAAAGGCTTCGGCGGCGAACGAGCGCGCCTGGGTCTGCGACAGCGCGCGTGCGCTGTCGACGAAACCGCCGGGGCCGCAGGCATAGACCTGGCGCGAGGCCAGATCGGGTACGAATCCGGACAACAAGGCTGCATCGATGCGGCCCGCGGCTTCGTCCGCATGCAGCGGCTCCTGCCGGGTCAGCAAGAAGCGCACGCGGAAGCCGGGATGCGCTGCAGCAATCGCGCGCAACTCGTCGACGAAACACAGCTCTTCGCGACGGCGCGCCCAATACAGCACGGTCAGTTCGGCCGGCATGCCCTTCGCCGCCAGCTCGCGCACCATCGACATCAAGGGGGTGATGCCGCTGCCGGCGGCGAGGAACAACCATGCGCCGTCGACGCGCTCGGGCAAGGTCATCTCGCCGAAGGCGGCGCCGATTTCGAGGACGTCGCCGACCTGCGCGTGGTCGTGCAGGTAACGGCTGAGCTTGCCGCCTTCGATCGCCTTGACCGTGATCGCGATGCGGCCGTCGGCGCGATGCGCCTGCGCCGCGCTGTAGCTGCGCGAGACCAGGGCGCCGTCGATGCGCGCACCGATCATCAAATGCTGGCCGGGCCGGCAGCCGGCCCAGTGCCGGTTCGGCGCCAGCAGCAGGGTCACCGCGTCGGCCGAAGCCGGCTCGCGGGCGACGATGCGCGCCAGCGGGCGCTCCCAGCTCCAGGTCGGATGGAAGCGGGAGGCCCAGAAATCAAAGACTTGCGGCGCCACCAGCGGCGCGATCAGGCGCTTGAGGCGACTGTGCGGGCGGGCGCGGGAGGGACGAAGAGCAGCGTTCATGGCGGCACTATACACATATGAGCACAGATGTGTGCACAACCGTATATTAATTCCGTGCCGGGAGTATCATGTTCGCCATCGTCCTGGTGCCAGCCCCGTGAGCCAACGCCTCCATTCAGACATAGATGTCGATTCGCATCCGGGCCGCAAGGCGACGATTTCGCGCGAGGACCTGATCGCCGCCGCGCTCAAACTCATCGGGCCGCACCGCAGCGTGTCGAGCCTGAGCCTACGCGAGGTCGCCCGCGAGGCCGGCATCGCGCCGAACAGCTTCTACCGCCAGTTCCGCGACACCGACGAACTCGCCGTGGCCCTGATCGACTTGGCCGGCCAGTCGCTGCGCAAGATCGTCGGCGAGGCGCGCCACCGCGCCGCGACCCGGCGCAGCATCGTGCGCAGTTCCATCGAGGCTTTCATGGAACAGTTACGCGCCGACGACAAATTGCTGCATGTGTTGTTGCGCGAGGGCACGGTCGGCTCGGACGCCTTCAAGCGCGCGGTCGACCGCGAGCTGTCGTTCTTCGAGGAAGAACTGCGCGTCGACCTGATCCGCCTGGCCGCGATCGACAAGATCACCCTGCACGAACCGGCCCTGGTCGCACGCTCGATCACTCGCCTGGTGTTCGCCATGGGCGCCACCGCGATGGACATGCCGCGCGAGAAAGACCACGAACTCATCGAACAGATGAGCACGATGGTGCGGATCATCCTGGCGGGGTCGCGGGCGATGGCGGCGGTGGGGAAAGCGGCGAACGTTGGGAACTAGCACTCTACGCAACGGTTTCGATGCAACGTTTCGTTGAATCGAACATCGCCGGCAGCCAGTCCCGGGCGCACTGCGAGTGCGTGATCGCCGGTTTCGATACGGTGCTACCGCGGGCCAGTTGCACCCTTCGGATCGCACGCGCCCGGGCTGCCTACCGACTCCAGCGCAGGCAACTTCAGTCTGGACACAAGCGCGTCGTACTCGGCAGCTGACAACGGCCCGGCTACGCTCGGCGTCGGATAGACGCCACTCGCGAACTCCTGTTTGCGTACGACGAAATAACGTTCGCCGGCATCTTGCGCACTTGGCTGCTGTCTCGCCCCGATGAATTGCGCACTGTCGGCGATCGCCGATACGCAGGCGTCGACGACCGAAACCGACGTGTCTGGATGAACCCGGTACGACAGCTTGCTGTTCGAAGGCTCGTCGATCCACAACACCGCATACGCACCGGACTCCCACTCCAGGCGTGAATCGAACGGACCGCAGCCGGCAACGGCGATTGCCGCAGCGCAAAGCGTCGCGACACGCCCTGTTGCGTTTGCGCACGCCTTCGACGGCTTGGAACCGCCTTCTGCGATGAGATCCATCGGTGGGTCCTTCCATTCGCCGATGGGCAATTGTCGGCCGGCCCTAAGGCGTCTTCGTGAGGTCAAAGCCGCCCAACACTAAGCCATCTTGGAAACAATTCTTGCCAAGGCCGAACATTCAGGTTAATACTTAGCCAATAGAGAAACCATACTCGTAGCCCGGGGGCCCTCTCCGCTTGCAGGAGAGGGTTGGGGTGAGGGCGTCCCCGAGCCGACCACCCAAGCCCCAACCACGATCAAGCCCAGGCAACGCCCAGGAAACCGCCATGTCCCTGACCCTGTATCAGCATCCCCTCGCGTCGTTCTGCCACAAGGTGCTGATCGCCTTGTATGAGAACGGCACGGCCTTCGAGACCCATCTGGTCGACCTCGGCACCCCCGACGCCAGGGCCGGGTTCTGCGAGCTGTGGCCGGTCGGCAAGATGCCGGTGCTGCGCGATGAGGCGCTCGACCGCACGGTGCCGGAAACCACGGTCATCATCGAATACCTGGATCAGCACTATCCCGGCGCGCGGCCGCTGCTGCCGCCCGGCCAGGACGAACGCCTCGACGTGCGGCTGTGGGACCGCTTCTTCGATCTGTACGTGCAGGTGCCGGTGCAGAAGATCGTCGTCGACCGCATCCGTCCGCCAGCTTCGCGCGATCCCTACGGCGTAGCCGAAGCCCAGGCCACGCTGGCGAACGCGTACGACATGCTCGAACAGCGCATGCGCGAGCGGACGTGGGCCTGCGGCGAGGACTTCAGCCTGGCCGATTGCGCGGCATCGCCGGCCCTGTTCTATGCGGGCATCGTCGCGCCGTTTCCGCCGGGCCACACCCACCTCGCCGCGTATTTCGAGCGACTGATGGCGCGGCCGTCGGTCCAGCGCACCATCGCAGAGGCGCGCCCTTACTTCCCTATGTTTCCGTTCGTGGATGCGATGCCTGCACGCTTCCTGCAAGGTGATGCGCCATGAACCCCAGGCCTGCCGTCGACCCGACGCGGCTCGACCGCATGTTCCATGCCCTCGCCGACGCCAGCCGGCGCGGCATGGTCGATCGCCTCAGCGAAGGCCCGGCTTCGGTGTCGGAACTCGCACGCCCACTGGCGATGGCGCTGCCGTCGGTGGTCAAGCACCTCGCGGTGCTCGAATCCGGCGGCATCGTGGTGTCGGAAAAAGTCGGGCGCGTTCGCACCTATCGCATCGCACCCGATGCGCTGGCCGACGTCGAAGCCTGGGTCGCCGCGCGCAAGGCGCAGTTGAACCGTCAGTTCGACGCCCTCGCCCGCTATTTGCTCGAAGACGAATCCGGCTCAGGAGATTTGCGATGAACCCACGCTCGACCATCCATACCCAGTTCGTCATCGAACGCGAATTCCCGGCGTCGCCGGCACGGACTTTCCGCGCCTGGTCCGACCCGCAAGCCAAACGCCGCTGGTTCGTCTGCCACGACGACATGGCCAACACCGGCTACGAACTCGACTTCCGCCCGGGCGGCAACGAACTCAACCGCGTCGTCACGCCGGCCGGCACCGTACATTTGTTCCAGGCGCGTTTCTTCGATGTCGTGCCCGACCAGCGCATCGTCTATGCCTACGACATGCACGTCGGCGAACGCCACCTGTCGATCTCGCTGGCGACGGTCGAGTTCGAAGCCGGCGGCGCCGGCACGCGCATGCGCTTCACCGAACAAGTGGTGTTCCTCGACGGCTACCAGGACCGCGAGGAACGCATCCGCGGCACCGAACTCGGACTCGACCGGCTCGCGCTGTTGCTGGACGAGCCGGCCGTCGCTCACTGAGCCCTCAGCGCAGCGGCAAGGCGATCGGCCGCAGCGGCGCGGCATCGCCGCCGCGGATCTTCAGCGGCCCGCCGATGAAGGCGAACTCGTAGACCTTATCGCGCGACAGCTCCTCCAGCGCGACCAGCTCCATGATCGGCACGCCGTGCTGGGCCAACATATAGGTATGCACCGGGATGTAGTCGCCGGCGACCTCGGAAGGAAACGTCTCCAGGCTGAGGTTGTCGGCGCCGACGATCATCGCTCCGCCGTCCTCGACCAGAAACTTGGCCGCATCCAGGCCCAGTCCGGGCGGGTTGGCCATGTAGCCGCTCGCGTCGCCGAAGCGCTGCATGCGCCCGGTGCGGATCAACACGATGTCGCCGCGCTGCAGGCGGACCTTCTGCTTGGCCAGCGTGTTCTGCAGGTCCTGGCGGGTGATGCGGTAGTTCTCCGGCAGCATCGGCAGCCCTTGCGCCGCGGCCACGTCGAGCAGCACGCCGCGCGCGATCAAGGGCGGGAATTTCTCGATGCCGGTCTTCTTCCAGCCGCGATCGCCCAGATGCTCGTCGGCGCGGAAGCCGTTCCAGATCTTGCCGTCCAGGCCGAAGTGGTTGAGCGCGTCGATGTGGGTGCCGCTGTGGCTGTACATCGAGAACGCAGCGCCGGTGTAACTGACCCTGTGGTTCATCTCGCGGCCCACGGCCATCGGGTCGTCGACCACGGTGCCGCGCGGGGTGTGGGTCATCCAGAACTGGTAGTGCGGGTCGCCCGCGGCCTGCCAGCTCGGCATGCCGATGTAGTAGTCGGTGGCCAGGTCATAGGCCTTGCGGCCGTCGACGCGCGACAGGATCGCCGCGCGCGACTCGGGCGTGATCAGGTTGAGCCGGCCGATCTCGTCGGCGGCCCCCCACGGGCTGGTGCCGACGCCTTCGGCGGCATGGACGGACAAGGCGGCGATCGCGCCGAGGGCCAACAGGCCCAGGCGCGGCAATAGGCTACGCAGTTTCATTTCGACTCCTGAGGCGCGCCGGCAACGCGGCCGACGCATGAAGGGGAAGCGCCGAAGCGCCGGCGCTCGGCGAGCGTGGGACGATTCGGAACAGGCGCCAGGATGCGCAAGCCGCCGCGGCGGAAACAGCGCCGCGGCGTTGCGACAGTTTTCGCTGCGGCTCAGGAATGCGCGGCGAGCGCGGCCGGCAGGCGTTCGGCGAGAAAGTCGACGAAGGCCCGCACCTTCGGCTGCAGGTGGCGCGAGGTCGGGTACACCGCGAACACCTGGCGCGGCGCGAACCGGTACTCGGGCAAAACCTCGACCAAGGCGCCGCTGGCCAACGCCGGCGCCGCCAGGAACGACGGCAAGGCGCCTATGCCGAGGCCGGCGACCAGCAGATCGCGCAACACCAGGCTGTTGCCGACCGTCGCCCGCGCCGGCCATTGCACCGACACCGGCCCCTGCGGCCCATGCAAGGGCCACAACCCCGGCGGCTCGGCCAGGCTGTAATGCAGCAGCGAATGCCGCTGCAGTTCGTCGGGCGACGCCAGCGGCGGATGCCGAGCCAGGTAGGACGGCGCCGCGCACAGCATCTGGCGGACCGAACCGAGTTGGCGCGCGATCAGCGATGAATCCTGCAACTGCGCGCGCAACCGGATCGACACGTCGAAGCCTTCGCCGACCGCGTCCAGCAATCGATCCTCCAGGGTCAGGTCCAGGCTCAACGCCGGATAACGCAGCAGGAACTCCGCCACCAGGGGCGACAGCGTGCTCAAGGCGAACGACACCGGCGCGTTGACCCGCAGGCGCCCGCCGACCTGTTGCGATTGCTGGCGCACCGAGGCCTCCAGCGCATCGAGCTCGTCGAGCAGCCGCACGCATTCGCGGAAGTAAGCCTGGCCGGTCTCGGTCAGACTCATGCGCCGCGTGGTGCGCTGGATCAACACCGCGCCCAGATGCGCTTCGAGCGTGCGCAACTGCTTGCTCAGCCCGGCCGGCGAGACGCCGAGATCCTCGGCCGCCTTGGCCAGCCCGCCGAGCTCGACGATGCGGCGGAACGAACGCATGAGGGTGAAGGCATCCATGAAGAGCGGCACTGAGAGCGGAGGACCCGCCATTGTCCGCTTGGAGCGCCTGCAGACAACCGGCGCGGCTGCAGCCGTCGCGCACGTCGATCGGGTTCTGCTCCGATAGCGCTGCCGTCGCGCGGCCTTGCTCCAACCGGGAGCAGCCTCAACCTTCGAGCACGAACTCGATCGGCACCCGGGTCAAGGCCTGCGCAGGCACCCCGCCGCGCGTCGCCGGCTCGAACAGCCAGCGCTTCATGACGACCTCGCGTGCGGCCAGGTCGAGCACTCGATGGCCGCTGCTGTGCACGATCGACACCGACAGCGCCTTGCCGTCGACCCCGACCAAGACTTCGACCTCGACCACGCCGCTGAGGCGGTTGCGTCGTGCCTGCAGCGGATAGGCCGGAGCGGGCGCGGCCAATATCCGCAACACCGTGTCGGCGAACTCGGGCATGCCGGCTGTCTCGGGCGTCATGACCCGACCGAACACATCCGGCACGATCGGATCCGCTGCCGGGACGGGGCTGACCGACGAACGGATCGCGCCCTGGGTCGTCATCAGTCTGCGTTCGCGCTCGCGCGCCTGCCCGCGCTGCCAGCCGAAACCGCAGCCGATGATGGGCGGGTCGAAACGCGGCATCGCAACGGTGACGATTTCATCGTCGCCGGGGCCTATCGCCGAACGCAGGGGATCGGTGACCGGCAAGGACAGCAACACCAACAAAGCCGCATGCACGGCGACGACACCGGCGATGACCACGGCCCGCGACAGGCTGAGCCCGGAACCGCCACGCAAGACGCCAGCACCTTCCATAAGCCGCCCCCTCGACTGCCGTGGTTGGGAAGGGCGATGCCGCTTCCACGCCGCCAAAATGCGCGCTTGCGGCCAGGCTTGCAACCACCCCGGATAGTCCGGACGAGGCCTTGTATTGGCGACCTATGCATCGCGACGGGACATGCCTGCCCCGTCGCGACGCCGGCCCAAACCGCGCCGCAACCGCCGCCGCTCTACAGGGGAGACCGGCGACGGCCACGGTGCGGCCCGAACTCACTCGACCTTGACCAGACCGCGCCAGGTGTTGCGGCCGCCGTGCATCACGTCGTCGCCGCTGCCGAACCACCAGCCGTTCCAGTTGAGGATGTCCTCGTCGTCCTGATGGACCCAGCCGCGCGCCAGCGCGTACTTGCTCGGCATCGACTGCGGGCCGAACACGCCATAGGCGAAGCCGAGTTTCGGGAAGCTCGACATGTGGCCGAGCCAGGACGAGGCGCCGCCGTCGAAGTGGCAGTAGCTGGTGAACCAGGTGTTGTAGACGCGGAAGTTCGGGAAGATCACGCCCGAGGAGCTGTTGGCGTTGCGCCAGATCTCGTTCTCCTGCACGCGGGTGTAGCGGCGCGCGCCCGAGGGGCAGAACACGCCCATGTTGAGCACCGCGTAATCGTGCTGGTTGCCGGTGCTCGGCAAGGGCCGGAACGACAGCGCGCGCACGGTGTCGACCTTGCAGAAGCGCCAGGTGGTGTTGCCGCCCGAAGACGTCGCGCCGATCCAGCCGCCGCGGCCATTGGCGTTGCGGCGGTCTTCGTCGTCCATGTGGATCTGCGACCAGGAATAGCCGCTCGGGCAGTAGTTGCTCTGCGGAATCACGCCGACGCTGAACAAGCGCGGCTCCAGCCAGCTCCACCAGCGCAGCAGGCCCTTGGCGGTGGTCTGGGCCGGGGCGTAAGGCACGAAGAACTCTTCGCCCTCCTTCTCTTCGATCACGCAGGCGCCGTCGAAGCCGAGCACCGCGCAATAGCTCAGCGCCACGCCCTCGCCTTCGGCTTCCATGAATTTCTCGACATCGACCTGGCCGCTGTCGGGATAGCGCCGATCCAGGTCTTCGAGGATCGAGGCGAACTTCTTCACCTGCGGCGGCGTCGGATCGGTGGCCGCGGCCAGCTCCCATTCTTCCTTGGGGCTTTCCTGTTCGGACTCTTCCGCCCAGGACGATAGCGGCAGGCCCACGACCAGGGCGCACAGCGCAGTGACCAGCACTTTCTTGTTCATGACATTCCTTTGAGTTGATGGCGCATGGCGAGCAAAGCCGGCAACGGCGCCCGATCGAAACGCAAAGGGACGACACGCCCGATTCGGCGGCCCGTCGGCCGGCTTGCGCCGGCAGCGGCGCATGACGCACGCCGTTCGAACCCGAGACCACCGAATCGGCGCGCAACCGCGCCGGCCCGACCACGCTAGGCAGTCGGCGACGTGGTTTCGAGGAAGAATCCGGGAACGAATCGGGCGCCGGCGGGAACGCTTCCGATGCAACGTGCGCTACGGCGAATCTGAAGCGCGATGTGGGTCGCGCTCGTTCATCGACGGCGACTCGAAGCGCAGGGAAGTATTGCTACATCTTCATCGCGGGTGGGCGCTGATATTCGGCTTGCTGCTGGGCCAGGCTCTGATCCTCACCGCGCTGGACCTGCAAGGCCTCGAGCTTCGACAACGAGTCCTGCACCGGCGTCATTGCCGCCTGCTGTCCGGTTACCTGCGCCCGCAGATGCGCCGGGTCGTTCAACGCGCCAGCGACCGCGAACACGTGCCGGCCCGAGCCATCGGGCGCGGGATGCCCGACCACGACATGATCCGGTCTGCCGATGCCACTCTGCCGGCACTCGACCGCAAGGCCGGCGGCGATGCGGTCGAGGTCCTGGGCCGGCGGCACCGGGCCGTGCTGGGCGAAAGCATCCGGCAAACGTTCGCGAATGGATCGGATGACGGGGCTGTCGACCGGTGCCTGCGGTAGTGCATCCGGCCTGGTACCGCCGGCATCGGCGCCAGCGCCGCGTCCTGCGGGGCCGAAAGGCAACATCCCGGGTTCCATGTGATCCAAGCTGTCCGGCGCGCGCCGCTCCGGCTGGGGATGGGTCACCTGCCAACCGTCTTGCGTCAGCGAATAGTCCATGCCTTGAGTGGTGTTCATCGTCAGGACGCCGTCGCGGTCGACCCGGACGCTGGCCATTTCCATTCGCGCCTGCTCGTTCGCGCCAGCGATCGCGACCGCCGTGGCCGGCGCCCCTTCATCGAACTGGGCGAAGATCCGACCACCGCTGGCAGGGTCTCGCATCATCGCGTCGAGCAACTGCGAGTCCGTCCTGGAGTTGAAATCCTGAGTCAGGCCGACGTCGCCCTGGCTGTGAACTTGCTCGCGCCAAGCCCGACTGAGGGGGCCGTCGCCCAGCTCCAACGAATTCATCAAGCGCACCGCCGACACCGCCGCATCCCGCCCACTCACGACACTTTCGCGATTGGCCGGCGCCCGGGCGCTATGGTCTGCGATCCAGTCGCTCAGCCCCTGCGAAGTCGTTTCGTTCTGCCGCAAGTGCGAAATCAGCTCGCGTCCTCGCACTTCGCCCTGATTGAATCGCTTGGCAGCCATCGTCACGATTTCCGCCACCTGGCCCGGATCGGTCCGATTGAGCTGCTGAAGCCACGAAATCCGCGAAAGAGGCTGCCCGACGCTCTCCCACTTGTACGCGATCTGCTCGCGGTCCAACCCGTTGACGAATTCACGCCCCGGGTCGGAACGCAGGTATTCGTTCAACCGGCTTTTCTCGTCGCGGCTCAGGGCGTTTCCAGTTTGCCCCGGTGCTTGCAAGCGTGTGCTCAGCGAAGCGATTTCGGCCGGCGTGAATGCATCTTCGCCGCGTGCCCATTGCTGATAGCCGGCCAGCAGTTCCGGCACTTTTTCCCGTCGCCCGGGTTGGCCGAAGTCCCATTGCATAAGACCGACAGACCAACCCGAAGCCGCGCTGCTATGGCTCAGACGATAGGCCGGCAGCGTATTGACCTCGCTGCCGCGGCCTATGGCGTTGTACGCGATGGCTTCAAAAGTGGTGCGATCCAACGGGTTATAGACATACCGGCTCGGTTCATCGCTCATGGTCTCCATCCTCCAGAGGCTTCAATCCTTGAATCAGCATGTTCATTTCCTTGATCCGCGCCTGGGTCAGACGCGCTCTGCAGGCTTCGGCCAGATCGCCGATGTCCTTGCGTGTGGTGCCGGCGTAGAACTGCTCGGCGGTGCAATGGCTGTCGCGATACGTGCGCCACGCCGTGTTGGATTCGGCGAAGCTTTGCTTCATATCGGCCAGATAAGCCCGGTCCCACATCTTCAGACCGCCATAGGTCTTATCGGCCAGTGCATAGGCGTCGGCCTCCAGCTTGGCCAGTTCCCCACGCAGGGCATACATCTCCTTGTAGGGAGCACAACGCAGGTCGCCGGTGGTGCACTGCCGGTAGTCCTCCGACAGAGCGAAACATTCCTCGCGCGCGTCTATGTCACCGATCGCCAGGCAGTCGTCGCCCGGGTGGTAACGCTGGGGTTTCGGCGCAGTTGGGCTGTTCGGTGCCCTGCTCTGCTGTGTCACCCTGGGCGGGGCCGCCGCGGCGCAACCAAGCAGCAGGAACGCCACAGCGCCCGCGATTGCGGAGACGGCGTGTGCCGGCCACCGGCGATTCCGATGCCCCTTGTCGAAAGATTGGATCGGCATACGTGTCCTTTCGCTAGGCACCGCCGTCCTCACGCGAACCACGCTGGGACGACTGGTACAGATCCCGTGACCGGTTGTGCCAGTGAAACATCGGTTGGCAACGAGAAACACCTTTATCGCGACTGGCGAGGCTTGGCAATCAGAAAAATCTGACCCCGGCACGACACGTTAATCGAGCATTGATTCAGTTCGGCACCTGCCAGCAACCAGCTCCTGCCTTCACCGCTCAAGCCTTGGCCCGCAACGTGCTGGCCGGCAGCCTGGCCTCCAGGCGGGCGATCGTGCGCTCATACGCCTCCACCAACGGACGCCAGGCTTCGTCGGGCTCGGACCACCATGCGACCTCGGTGCCGCACCAACCATCGCCGAAGGCAATGCCGTAACGAACACCATCGAGGCCGAACCGGGCGGATGGAAGGAACATCGGCAGGGACAGGGCCGTGAATCCCGCCAGCAGTGCATTGGCCTCGGCCGGGTCGATCCTGGCTTCAGCCCCGTAGATGTCCGGATCGACGGCATCGAGCGCCAGCCCGCGAAACCCCAGCCCGCACAAGAGCAAACAAAAGTTGCGCTTGCGTCGCGATGCGAAGCTCGACCGAGCATGACGAGCGAACGAGTCGCGCGAGACTTCGCAAACAAAAACGGCCGCGGGGAGCGTCGGCTCCACCGCGACCGTTTCGTCGTCGGCACTGTGCGATCAGTGCCGACTATTGCTGGGCATTACTTCGCCGGACGCTGATCCGCCGTCTCGTCGCGCTGGCCGCGGAACTCGGAATCCTCGCTCCAGTTCGGCCAGCGACGGGAGTTGGCGAGGTCGTTGCCGAGGGTGTAGAGGATCTGCAGGTCGCGGGCGATACCGCCGAAGGTCCAGCTGGCTTCCCACTCGTCGGCCGGCTGGTGGTAGCGGTCGCGGGTGTAGGTCTCTTCGGCCGCCTTGCCGGCGGCGGAGCCGCCCTCGACCTTGTCTTCGCCCGAGCCGAACGAAATCGCCGGAACGCCGCGCTTGGCGAAGGGGAAGTGATCGGAGCGGAAGAAGTGGCCGGCCTCGGGCTTCGGGTCGGTGACGTAGTTGAGATTCCAGCGCTGGCCGGTGGCGATCAACTCGTCGAGCAGCTCCTGCTTGGCGCTGCCGGAGGTGGTGAAGTCGCGCGAGACGCCGCCCGGATCGAAGGCGTCCATGTTGATCACGGCGACGGTCTTGGCCAGCGGGTACAGCGGCTTGGAGGAGTAGTACTCCGAACCGAGCAGCCCCTTCTCTTCGGCGGTCACGGCGAGGAACACCACCGAACGCTGCGGGCGCTTGCCCTTGGCGAAGGCGCGGCCGAGTTCGATCAGCGAGGCGATGCCGGTGGCGTTGTCGACGGCGCCGTTGTAGATGGTGTCGCCCTTGGCGTCGGGCGCGCCGACGCCGAGGTGATCCCAGTGCGCGCTGTAGATGACGGTCTCGTCGGACTTCTTGCTGCCGTCGACGCGGCCGACGATGTTCTGCGAGGTGATGACTTCGCTCTTCACCGCGTAGTTGGCCGACAGGGTCACGCCCTTCAGCACGACCGGCTTGAAGTCGCGCGTCTGCGCCTGCTTCTTGAGTTTGTCGAAGTCGAGGCCGGCGCTCTTGAACAGGCTCACGGCGAGGTCGCGCTGGATCCAGCCTTCCATGGTCGGGTGAGCGCTGCCGGGCTCGTCGCGGACCACGTCGAACATGGTGTTGGTGTTGGAGTTCTTGACCGTGGCCCAGCCGTAGGATGCCGGCGCGGTCTCGTGCACGATCAGCAGGCCGACGGCGCCGCGGCGCGCGGCTTCCTCGAACTTGTAGGTCCAGCGACCGTAGTAGGTCATGGCCTTGCCGCCGAACTCGCCTTCGCCGGTCTCGAAGTCCGGGTCGTTGATCAACACGACCGCGATCTTGCCCTTGAGGTCGACGTTCTTGAAATCATCCCAGTTGCGCTCTGGCGCGGTGACGCCATAGCCGGCGAACACCAGCGGTGCGTTCTTGATCGCCACGGCCTTGGAGCCGTCGAGCGCGGCGCGCACGGCGATCTCGTTGCCCTGGGTCAGGGCGCGGGCCTTCTTCTTCACCGTGACCGACAGCTTCGGCGTGCCCTCGATGTCCGAGCGCAGCAAGGGCACGGCCTGGGTCCACAGGCGTTTGTTGCCTTGCAGGTCGCCGCCGGGCTGCACGCCGGCCGCCTTGAGTTGGGCGACGACGTAGTCGATGGTCTTGGTCTCGCCGGCGGTGGCCGGGCCGCGGCCTTCGAACTCGTCGGAGGACAGCACCTTCACCTCTTCCGACAGGCGCTTGGCGTCGAAGGTCGGCGCTTTCGGCGGCTTGGGGGCTTTGGCGGGCTTGGCGGCGATGGCCGGCAGCGAAAGGACGGCGGCGCAGAGCACCGCCAGCGGTGTGGCGATTGGCAACTTCATGGAGGGGCCCTCGGATGGTCCGGCCGATACTAGCCAGGAGGGCGTGATGGGTCCATCGGCCATTGGGCATCTTGCGGCCTGGGCCGGAGAGGCCGCCGTCCGATGGGCAGGAACGGCGCGAGCCGCGACGGTGGGCGGCCAAGCGCGACGCGAGCCATGATTCGCGTTGCACCAGCAGTGCTCGAATCGGCTTGGGAATCGGCTTGGGAATCGGCTTGGCGTGGGTCGCGGCTTACGCCGCTCCTACAGGGGTCGAACCGGCATTTTGAGGAGTAGCGTAAGCCGCGACCGCGCAGCGTGACGACGCTACGAAGGCCGGGATTCACTCGATACGCTCAACGAAGCCCCGCCCTCGAACCATCAGGGCCGCGGGTTTGCTACGGCAGCGCCAACACCAACTTCCCGAACTCCGCTACCGCCGGCGTGCAGCCGCCCGGGCGGCGCAGCAGGACGAACTGGGCCGGCGGCAGCGGCGGCAGGCCGTATTCGCCGTCGACGATGCGCATGCCGGGCAGGACGTCGTCTTCCACCATCACGGTGATCCCCAGGCCCGCCGAGATCGCCGCGTTCAAGCCTTGCTGGCTCGGCGAGGTGAACATGACATGCCACTCGACCTCGGTGCCGTCGAGCGCGGAAACGCCGACCTGACGATTGATGCACGGCGAAGGGAAGAATGCGAACGGCAGCGAGCGGCCGGCAGCGATGTCGAAGCTGTCTGACGCGACCCAGACGAAACGCGTGCGCCGCAGCACCGTGTCGGCGTCGTCGCCGGGCAAGGCGATGACCACGGCGAGATCGAGTTCGTCGGCGTCGACCATCTGTCGCAGGTCCATGCTCATGCTCACGCTGACGTCCATGCGCACGTTCGGGAACGCGCGGGTGAACTGGCACAGCAGGTTGGGCAGACGGTCGCCGATGAAGTTCTCGGGTACGCCGAAACGCACCGCACCGGTAATCGGCGAAGGCTGGAAGCGCCGCGACAGGGCATCGAGCGATTGCAGAATCTGTTCGGCGTGACGCAGGAAGTCTTCGCCGTCTTCGGTCAGGGTCAATCGGCGGGTGGTGCGATGGAGCAGCGCGCGGCCGACGTGCTCCTCCAGGCGCCGGATCTGATGGCTGACCGCGGATTGAGTCAGATGCAGACGTTCGGCCGCGCGGGTGAAACCGCCGGCGTCGTTGACCGCGATGAAGGTGCGCAGCAAGGTCGGATCGAAGTCCATGGCCGCCTGGGCTCGGCCGATTCATGACGGCCTTTAATGGATTCTACAAAATTAAATCATTTCCCTCATGAGTCTGGCTCGACCAGAATGAGCGCCATCGCTTCCGGCGAGGCGGTCGCGGCTACCGGCCCGCTGTAACGCTTTCGATTCCCGCGAACGCGCTGGATCGCCGCGAAGCCGTCGCTCGCCGCACCGCCCCACCCACCAACCCCATCACGCGACGCCGCGCGGCATCGCGGTGCGCCCGCTCGCGCCGACGTTTCCGCGCTGCACTTCGCCTTCGATCGGTCTCTCCCCATCCCATTTCGAGCGCGCCGCAATGAGTCTGCCGTCATGAGCCTGTCCCGATCCGCCAAAAACCGTCTCGCCCTCGCCGCGGTCAGCCTGGCCGCGCTGATGTTCGGCCTGGAAATCTCCAGCGTGCCGGTGATCCTGCCGACGCTGGAACGCCAACTGCACGGCGATCTGCGCGACATGCAGTGGGTGATGAACGCCTACACCCTCGCCTGCACCACCGTGTTGATGGCGGCGGGCACCTTGGCCGATCGCTACGGGCGGAGGCGCGTGTTCGTGATCAGCGTGATCGCGTTCGGCCTGACCTCGCTGCTGTGCGGCCTCGCCGAGAGCATGCCGGTGTTGATCGGCGGGCGTTTTCTGCAAGGCCTGGCCGGCGGCGCGATGCTGACCAGCCAGTTCGCGATCCTGTCGCACCAGTTCCGCGACGGCCGCGAGCGCAGCCGCGCGTTCGCGGTGTTCGGCATCGTATTCGGGTTCGGCCTGGGGTTCGGCCCGATCATCGGCGGCGCGATCGTCGCGCTGTCGAACTGGCACTGGGTGTTCCTGGTGCACGCGCCGCTGGCGCTGCTGACCCGGTCGATGATCGCAGCGGGCGCGGAGGAATCGCGCGAGGCGCAGTCGCACCGGTTGGACATCGGCGGCTTGTCGACCTTGTCGCTGGGCGTGTTGGCGCTGACTTATTACATCACCCAGGCGCCGGAATCGGGCTATGCCGATCCGACCTTGCTGAGCGTGCTCGCGTTCGCCGCATCGAGCCTGATCGCGTTCGTCTGGGTGGAAAAGCGCCATCCGCATCCGATGTTCGATTTCGGCGTGTTCCGCATCCGCGAGTTTTCCGGGGCGATCATGGGCTCGATCGGCATGAACTTCAGCTTCTGGCCGTTCATGATTTATCTGCCGATCTACTTCCAGAGCGCACTGGGCTACGACGCAGTGACTGCCGGCCTGGCCTTGCTGGCGTACACGCTGCCGACCTTGGCGATGCCGCCGCTGGCCGAGCGCTGGTCGGCGCGTTATCGGCCGGCCTGGATCATTCCGCTGGGACTGTTCGCGATCGGCCTGGGCTTCATCGCGATGCGCTACGGCAGCGCGGTGGACGGGGCGAGTTGGATGACGATGCTGCCGGGCGCGCTGTTGGCCGGCTGCGGCCTGGGCCTGACCAATACGCCGGTCAGCAACACCACCACCGCCTCGGTGCCGGCGTCGCGCACCGGCATGGCCTCGGGCATCGATATGAGCGCGCGCCTGATCACCTTGGCGATCAACATCGCGCTGATGGGCTTGATCCTGGTCGCCGGCATCGCCGCGCATCTGCGCTCGGTGTACGGCCCGATGTTGGGTGCGGCGCTCGACGGCGCGCAGCTGCGGGCCTTGGCCGGACGCGTGGCGGCCGGCGATGTCGGTGCGCTGGGCGGCCTGGCGCTGTCGGGCGATGCGCATACGGTGGCGCGCGAGGCCCTGGTGCACGGCTTCGGTTGGGTGCTGTGGTATGGCGGCATCGGCGTGTGCGTGCTCGCCGCACTGAGCCTGATCATTTTCGCGCCCATGCGCAGGGCCGGCGCGCAAACGGCGCAGGCCCCGGCCTGCGGCGGCTAGCCGGCGAGGCGCGGCCGCTGCATCAATAGAACGCGATGCCCGGCCGCAGCGCGAACTGGAAGATCAGCAACTGGGCGATCACCAGCGACAGCACGCCCGCGATCGAGGACGCGGGCTCGGCCTGTCCCACCCGCCGCGGCTGGGCGCACCAGGCATAGGCCTGCAACCAGAACACGCCGATCACGAACTCGGCGACCGGCACGATCGCGACCTGGTCGAGGCTGCCGGGCACGCGCATCGCCACGATCAGCGGCAAGGCGAGCAGTGCCGGCAAGGTGGCCATGCGGAACATGAAGCCACTGCGCCGCCCCGGCGTGGCGACCTCGGCCGGATCGCGTGCCAGCGCCAGCAAAGGTGCGGCGAAGCCGATCGCGATGGCGGCGATGACGACCAGCGCGATCAGGCCGGCGACGAGCTTGGTGGTATCGGCCAATTGCAGATAGCCGAAGGCCATGCCGACGTCGTTCTGCGGCAGGACCGCGCCGACCACCACCTGCGGCAGGGACTGGAAAAACCCGTGGAAGGCCATCCAGATCGCGAACAGCCGCGCGGTCTCGGTGCGCGGAGGGCGCAGCTTGAGCCAAGCCACGAAGCCCAACGCGGTCAACAGGATCGCCAAGGCACCGGTGCCCTGGAACAGGTGGGCGAGCGGATTATCGCCGGTCCAGTTGTGATTGTTGTGGTACAGCGTCGCCCGCAATCCCGGGGTCAACGCCTTGGGCACGACCAGGAACAATTCCTGGATGAAGAAGATCAGACTGAAACTCAGCGCGTACAACAGGCTGGAATGAAGCGTGCGCTGCCAGCGCCATGGACCGGCGGGGCCCACTGTCGCTGCGGACGCGACCGAACGGCTGCGCCACATACCCATCGCCCCGAACAGGATCGGAGCGGCGACGATGACGGCCAGCGAGGCGAAGAGGATGAGTTGGGCGTAAGGATTCATGCGACGGACTCCGGGGCCAGTCCGCTGTAGATGCGCGGAATATGCGATCGGTTGCAGATAAACAGGCAGAACGCATCGAACGCGGGCCCTGGCGATCCAAGCATGGCTCGATGAATCCCGCTCTGTAACCCTTGGGGCGTCGCCGTACCCGCCCCGCGCACCGCCGGGTAGCAGCGGCGCGAGCCGCGACCACCTCGCAACGCCGCCTTCGCGATTCCGTCACAGGCCATCGGCGAAATCGTTCGATACCGCCTCGCTCCCTGCAGCCGCCGCAAGAAAATCTTGTACCAGCCCTTAGAAAACTTCGTTTGTCGGCACCGATCAGGCTTCCAATAATCGGTGACCCACAGGAGACCACCCATGCATCGACGCGACTTCCTGCACTGCGCCAGCGGCCTGCTGCTGACCGCCGGCCTCGGCCCCCATCTGAACGCATTCGCCAAGACTGCGGCCACGGCGCCGACCAGCCATTGGAGCGCGCAGTTGCGCGTACTGGAAAAGAACAGCGGCGGGCGCCTCGGCGTCGGCATGCTCGACACCGGCAGCGGCCAGCATTTCGATTGGCGCGGCCGCGAACGCTTCCCGATGTGCAGCACCTTCAAGTTCCTGCTGGCCGCGGCGGTGCTGCGCGAGGTCGAGCGCGGCAAGTTCGATCTGGAAAAGAAAATACCCATCGCCAAGAGCGACCTGATCGCCTACTCGCCGGTGACCGAGCCGCTGGCCGGTTCCAGCGCCAGCGTCGCCCAGTTGTGCGAGGCGACCATGACGCTGAGCGACAACACCGCAGCGAATCTGTTGTTGCCCCTGGTCGGCGGCCCCGCCGGCCTGACCGCGTTCCTGCGCGGCATCGGCGACCCGACCACGCGCCTGGACCGCAAGGAGCCTGAGCTCAACAGCGCCATCCCGGGCGACCCGCGCGACACCACCTCGCCGTTGGCGATGGTCGCGACCATGCGCAAGCTGTTGCTGCAGGACGGATTGAAGCCGGCTTCGCGGCAACAACTCACCGCCTGGCTGGTCGCCAACCGCACCGGCGACAAGCGCCTGCGCGCCGGCGTACCGAAGGGTTCGCGCGTCGGCGACAAGACCGGCACCGCCGACACCACCAGCAACGATCTGGCGATCATCTGGCTGCCGGAACGCGCGCCGATCCTGCTCTCCTGTTATCTGACCGGCTCCACGCTGGATGGCCCCGGACGCGACGCGATCCACGCCTCGGTCGCACGCCTGGTATTCGGCCCGGTCGAACCGAGGTAAACCCGTCAGCGCGGCCCGATCGCCCGCTGCCGTGCCGTTCGGCGCGACGGCGGGCGATCAAGTGCAGACACGGTCAGGCGCTGGCCTGCCAATGCGCGCGCAGTTCTTCGTTGAATTCCGCCCAACGCTCTTCCGGGAAGAAGATACGCGCGCCTTCGAACTCCACGCGCTTGCGGGTGCCGGGAATCGCATCGGCCAGCCACTGCGACCACTTCGTCGGGAAGAACACGTCGTCGGTGCCCCAGGCGATCAAGGTCGGCGCCTGCAGACGCTTGAGCTGGCTCTCGATGGCGAGGGTGTGCGCATTATCGAATGCGGCGAGGAAACGCTGCAGATCGCGGGTGCGCTGCTCGCTGCGCAGCAGGGGCCGCAGATAGGTTTCGATGCTCTCGTCCGACAGGGATTGCGGGTCCTCATAGGCCAGGCCCAGGGCCTGCGGCGAACGGTATACGCTCTTGTCGTCCAACATGGCCTTGAGCGCATCGCCGAGTCCGCCGCCGGCCGCCATCGCCAGGAACGGCTTGAACGCTTCCGGCGGCCAGTTGTCGTGGGTGTCGCAGTTGGTCAGGGTGAAGCTGCGCACGCGCTGCGGATGCAGGGCGGCGAAGATCTGCGCGATGCCGCCGCCGCTGTCGTTGCCGACCAGGTCGACCCGATCGATGCCCAGGGCGTCGAGGAATTCGGCGAGCATCCGCGCATTGGCGGTGACCGACACGTCCTGGCCGGGCGCGATCTCGGTATCGCCGTGCGCCAACAGGTCGACCGCGATGCAGCGTCGCCGGTCGGACAAATGCGCGAGCTGGTGCCGCCACAGATGGCCGTTGAGCAACACACCGTGGACGAACAGCGCGACCGGGCCGGCGCCTTGCTCGCGGTAAGCGATGCGGCCCGACGGGGTCTGCACGCTGGCCTGGGTGGGGGAGGAAAGATCGCCGTCCATGATCAACCCTGGCTCGGCGCGGCGGCGGAGCCGTAGGCTTCCTTGAGCTTGCGTGCGCAATCGTCGCAGCAGACTTCCACCGCCTTGCCGCCGATCTTGACCTGATAGGAGTTCTCGTCGAGCGGGCAATCGCAGGCCGCGCAGGTTTTTTCCGTCATGACAGCTTCTCCGAATCGCCCGAACGCCGGGCAGGTTCAGTAGGCCACGGGGGCCGGAAGGCCGCTGTCGAAATCTTTAGCGACTTGCCGCACCCGCTTGCCGAGCCCTTAGCGCTGCAGGGCCGATTGGCGGAATTCGGTCGGGCTGCGGCCGTAGGCCTGCTGGAACGCCGCGCTGAAATGGCTGTGGCTGGAGAAACCCAGTTCCAGGCTCAGCTGGGTCAAGTCGTCGTATTGCGCCAGCAGGTCCAGCGCGCGCGCCAGGCGCAGGCGCAGTTGGTAGCGATACAACGGCAAACCTTCGACCTGCTTGAACACCTGGGTCAGGTACACCGGCGACACCCCGACCTCGGCGGCGATCTCATCCAACGCCCAGCGCCGCGACAGATCGCTGGCGAGGACCAGCTTGGTGCGATCGACCAGGCGCTGGCGGCCGAGACTGGCGCCGGCCGCGTGCGAAGTGCGCGGCCCGAGCGAGCGCTGGACCAGGGTCAGGGCCAGGCTTTCGGCCTCCAGCGACTCGGCGATGCTCTCGCGCAGGCTGTGGCGCAGCAGCGCGACCAGCGCCTGCGCGCGTGGATCGATGCGCAAGCGCGGCTGCCGGAACGCTAGCGCCGCGCCTGCGCGCAGCAAGGCCGGAGGCGCCAGCTCGCGCAGCATCGCCTCGTCGACCCGCACCGCCAGGCTGGCGTCGCCGCCGGGCACCGGATGGACGATGCGGCCGTCCTCGCCGGCATTGAAGAACAAGACCTGCCCGGCCTCGGCCACCGCCGCATCCTCGCCGACTTGGCGCACGTACAGGCCGCGGTAGGGAAACATCAGGTGGGTGGCGCCGACGCAATCCTCGGCATGCGCATGCTCGCCGGTGCCGGGACAGCACAAGTCCCAGACCGCGACGGTCGGCGTCTTCAGCAAGGGCGCTACGGTGAATTCGGACATGCCTGCGTCGTGATCCCGCCGGGAATCGATCCTCGCGCCCAACTTTGGGCTTCGTGGCGCGGATCGAGCCCGGTCAGGATAACGCCCGCAGCAGGCGAACAGGCTTCAGCGCGGGAATTCGATCACCGTGTTCGAGCCCGGCTGCTCGCCCTTGCGCTCGGCGACGAAACCTTCGGCGAGCGGTTGCCAGGGCTCCTTGCCGAGCCGGTCGAGGCGCTCGTAGCGTCCGAGCACGCGGAAGCCGCTGAGACCGTACGGCAGGCCTTCCGACGACAAGGGCGTGATGCCGTCGGCGACGTGGAAGTGCAGATGCGGCCCGGTCGCATCGCCGGTGAAGCCGAGCGCGGCGATGGTCTGGCCGCGGCGCACGCTATCGCCCACGCGCACTTTGAGGCTGCCCGGCTTCAGGTGTTCGTAAGCGACATGGCGGCCGTCGGCCAGCGCCAGCACCACGTAGTTGCCGGGCGCTTCGTCGAAATCGTGTTTGGGGTTGGCGGAGACGCGCGCGGCCTCGACGGCGTCGTCGCGCACCGCCGCGACTCGCGCATCGGCCACCGCGAGCACCTCGGCGCCGTAACCCAGGTTGCTCGTCACCAGATCGGGGTCGCCGATGATGGTCTTCCCGGAGGGGTCGACCTTCACCCAGTCGATCGCGTGCCGGCCCGGCAGCCGCGCGCGCCCGTCCATGGTGTAGAACACGCGCCGATGGCCGCGCGGCCAGTCCGGCGAATGGATCGCGACCCAGGGGCCGCCGCGCAGGGGCGGCCCGAGCAATACCGGCGCAGGCTGGCCAACCTCGACGCGCGCGCCTTCGACCGAGTTCGCCGTCGCTGCGGCGAGCCTGCGGAAGCCCAGCGCATGCCGCAGCTTGCGCGGCGCGCGCGTGCCGACGTCGAGTTCGAGATAGATCACGCCGCGCTCGCCCGGCCGCAAGGCCGCCAGGCTGGCGCCGGGGCGACCGATGACGCGGGAGCGGTCGCTGAGATCCTTGCCGGCGAAACGCTGGATCACCGCGCCGCTGGCATCGTCGATCACGCGCAGCTCGTCCACCGCCAATTCCGCTTCGTTGAAGCTGGTCAGGTGCAGTTCGTAATACAGCCGTTGCCGCCCTTCCTGGATCACCGGTGTCGGCGCCTGGGGAACGGCCAGGTCGAAGGAATCGACCAGGGCCGCATTCGCGGCGCGCGTGGTCGCCGGCAGCGCCAGCAGGGAAGACAGCGCAAGGCAAAGGGCGAGCGGTCGCAACATCGCGGGGAGTCCTGTCGAAAGCCTGGGCGGTAGCGCCCGCGCAGACGGTGGCCGGTCGACGCGGACGCAATGGTCGAAGTCGCGACGCAGATGGCTGCTGCGCATCCGTCGTATCGCGTGACCGGCATCATCCCATGCCGGATCGGCCCGCATGAGCATGACTCTCGACCTAGATTTGTATGCGTTGTGTTCGCGAGGGAGGCGTTGGCGCGGATCGGGAATGCCAATCGCCGGTCGCATTCACCTCGCCGGCATCGCCTGCGCAGCACGCCGTGGTTCGCGGTCGCGGCTCGCGCCGCTCCTACCCCAACGCGGTACGCGGTTGCCGTTGCTTCAAACGGCTTGGCGTCGCGCCGAGCTCGCGAGAACGCCCGTAGACCCGGAGGGCGGCGCACAGGACGTGCGCCGTTTTCCGATAAGACAAGGATGTCTTATCGGAAAATCCCGGCGACCGCTGCGAACTCGCAGGGGAGCTTCGTCTAGGAAGGCCTTTTCTTTGGTTAGCTTTCTTTTGGGCCAGCAAAAGAAAGTAACCCGGCCGCGTCAGCGGACGGAAGCTTTAGATCTTGATGTTGCTTCACCGATCTGCGGCCAGAGGCACAACAATCGGCAACTGCGCGGTCGCGACTTACGTCGCTCCTACCCCTTGCGGCTCCGAAAGAAACGACGCGAGACTGAGGCAACGCGGTCGCGGCTTGTGACCCCAGGAAATCCAGCAGGACGCCGCTCCTACCCTGGCTCAGCGAGCAGCCGCAGGCAGGTCGAGCTTGTAGACCTCCGGCCCGATCGCGAACACGCTGGTGCCCTTCGCGTCGCGCACGATGCGGAACTTGTTGCTGGTGGCGCCGAAGCGGCCGGGCGTCCAGGTCTTGCCGCCGTCGCGGGTCTCGAAGCCGTTCGGCGTAGCGCCGACCCAGCCGTGCAGTTCGTCGACGAAGCCGACACCGAATTCCCGGACCTTGTGGTCGGCGACCAGCGGCAGCTCGCTCCAGGTCTCGCCGCCGTCGACGGTCTTGGCCACGTAGCGTTGCACGACCGCGGTCTCGGGGTCGTAGTTCTGCACGGTGACGTAACCGACCCGCTCCGACGGGAAGGACATCTTCCAGGTGATCTCGTACGGGCGCCGGCTCTCGTACACCGCGTGCCAGCTGCGCCCGCCATCGCGGGTCTTGAGAATGCGCGCATGCGACTGGGCGACATCGGAATGGCTGGCGCCTGCGATGAAGCCGACTTGTTCGTTGACGAACTTGACGTCGAGGATCATCGCCGTGTGCGCGCTCATGTCGACCGAGGTCCAGGTGCGCCCGAGATCGCGCGAGGTCGCCAGGAACGCCGGCCCGCCGACACGGCCGCCGGCTCGCAGGGTCGTGCGCCGGTCGAGCACGCCGGCGTTGATGTATTCGCTGTGCAGGACGTCGATCGCGCAGATGCCGACCGGGGCCGGGCCGTCGATGCGTTCGACCGGTGCCCAGCTCGCGCCGCCGTCGGTGGTGCGATACAGCGGCAACGGATCGGTCGCGCCCGGGAACGAGTCCGGACCGATGTTGCCGAGAATGCCGACGTCGGCGTCGACGAAACCCAGCGCGCGCACGAAGGTGCCGGGCTGCTCCCACTGTTTGCTCCAGGTCTCGCCGCCATCGCGGGTCCGGTAGACCAGGCCCTTGCCGTTGCCGTACCAGCCGGTCGAACGATCGGCGAAATAGATGTCGTCCTGCTTGCGCGCGAACGCTTCGGTATTCAAACGCCGCCAGGCCGGGGCGGTGTCCGGCGCGGCTGCCTTGGGCTGCGTTGCCGTGGCCGCCGGCGCCGGCGCGACGTCGGCCTGGGCCGTGTTCTGGCAGAGGGTCAACCACAACACAGCCGCCAGCGCCGTACGCAGGCGGGCGGTTTCGATTCCGGACATCGCAATGATCCTGTTCGCTGAGTGGACGCACGCCCATCGGCGCAGCGTCGGTCGCCAAGTCTATCGATCGTCCTGCGCGAGTCGAGCCTGGCGACGACCGTGTCGATGCGGCCGAGGGCCGCGCATGATCGTTCGCCGCCGCGTCCGAAGCTGTAGCGGAACTGTGCGGGTGGCCCGCACAGGCCGTGTCGTATCCCTGCATGGAGCCTACCGGCCAAGGCAACGATGTTGTGACCGGCGCCACACTCTCCCGGGCGATAAAGCGCGCGATGGCCGCCGTGGACCGTGAGCCGCGTCTGTTGCTTATGTCGCCGCCGCAGGGCGCGACCGCTCGAATCGACCCGACCCGGGCGTCCCTCCCGCCATACGCAAGCGCCACGAGGACGCCATGCCCCACTCGCCTACCCCGCCCGGCCCGCCGAACCTGCTCGTCATCCTGGTCGACCAGTTGCGTTTCCCGCGTTTCGCTTACGGCCCCGATGGCGGCTTCGCGCCGGGCCTGAAGGAGATCGTGGGCTTCCAGGGCGAACCCGAAGCCGACAACGCCTATCGCGAATTCTTTCCCGGGCTGTGGTCGCTGCGCCAGCACTCGGTGGTGTTGCGCCGCCACACCATCGCGTCATCGGCCTGCATTCCCAGCCGCACCGCGCTGATGACCGGACAATACGGCGCGCGCACCGGCGTGACCCAGACCGATGGTTTGTTCAAGAACGGCGATGCCGCCGCGTTTCCCTGGCTCGCTGCCGACGGCATTCCGACGCTCGGCCACTGGTTCCGCGGCGCCGGCTACAAGACCCATTACTTCGGCAAGTGGCACGTCAGCAATCCGCCCGGCCACAGCCTGCAGGAGTACGGATTCGACGACTGGGAGTTGTCCTGGCCGGAGCCGCACGGTTCTAGCATCAACAACCTCGGCGCTTACCGCGACATCGGCTTCTGCGACCTGGTCTGCGGCTTCCTGCGCGGCCAGGGACTGGGCCTGCCGTACAACCGCAAACTCGCGCAACACGATCAAAGCCATCCGCTCTCGCCCGATCCGGGCACCGATCCGAAGCCCTGGCTCGCGGTCGCTTCGTTCGCCAATCCGCACGACATCGCCACCTATCCGGGCTTACCGCGCGGGCTCGATCCGAACGCGCCGCCGCTCGGCCCGCTGCCGGTGCCGGCGCAAGGCACGCGCAGCAATCCGCCGACCGCCGGCAGCCTGCAGTTCGAGCTCAACCCGCAGGGATTTCCGCAGGACAATGCGAAGGTGCCGCCGAGCATGGACGAGGCGCTGCTCAACAAGCCGAGCTGCCAGTTCGACTACGCCTACAAGATGGGCCTGGCCCTCGCCGCCAAGAGCGGGCTCGCCGCGCAGGACCAGGCCGGCCTCGACGCGGTCAACGCCGCACTCGCCGCGGGCATTCCGTTCCAGCTCACCCGCGACCCCGAACAGGCCGCGTTGCGCTTCGTCCAGTACTACGCATGGCTGCAACACCTGGTCGACGGACACATCAAGCGGGTGCTGGATGCGCTCGACGAATCCGGACAGCGCGAGAACACCATCGTCGTGTTCCTGGCCGACCACGGCGAGTACGGCGCCGCGCACGGCTACATGATCGAGAAATGGCATACGGCCTATCAGGAAGCCCTGCACGTGCCGGTGGTGATCCACTCGCCGCGGGTCAATGCGGATGCCGACATGCGCCAGATCGATGCGCTGACCAGCCATGTCGACATCGTGCCGACCCTGCTCGGCCTGGCCGGCGTGGGCGAGGAAGAAGTCGCGCGGATCCGCGAAACCTTGCGCGAGACGCGCCCGGTGCCGCCGTTCCCCGGGGTCGACCTGAGCGCGGTGATCCACGGCCGCGAAAGCGTGCCGAAGGAGCCCGACGGCCGTCCGCGCGAAGGCATCCTGTTCGCCACCGACGACGAGATCACCGAACGCCTGCGCGGCCACCTCGACCCGCATCAGCTGCATTCCGACCGCGAGTTCAAGACCTTCCTCGAGATGGTCGAGGTGGTGCGCGACGGCAGCAGCCCGCTGCCCTATAACGGCCCGGTGCCGCAGCTCGCCCCAGGGCCGGTGCGCCAGCCCAACCATGTGCGCTGCGTGCGTTCGGGCGAGTGGAAGCTGGCGCGCTATTGGGACCCGAGCGGCGTCGAAGCCGATCAATGGGAGCTTTACGATCTCGAACACGACGGCTGCGAGCTGACCAATCTGCTGGTCACCGATGCCCGCTTCCCGACGCCGATCCCGACGCTGCCGCCGCCGTACACCGATGCGCAGATCGTCGACACCGCCGAGCGCCTGTACCGGCTGATGCAGCGCTACGAAAAGGAAATGCTGTCCACGCCCGAGCAGGACACGGTGGCGGCAGCGGTCGCCTGAGCGCGCCCGCCCGCCTTACCGGCATGGCTCCGACCTCCCCGGGTCGGAGCAACGCGGCCACCGCATCCCGGCGAGCGCACGATCGCCCATCGGTTGGTCTACCCTGTCCCCAGCCCGCGCGGCCCCGGCTCGTGCCCGCAAGCGCGAGGCGCGCCCTCCCGCACTGCCTGCGTGTCGACCGAGCCGCCGGCTCCGCGTCGCCGCGTTCCGATCGCACAGACCAAGGAAGCCGCATGACCGCTTACGCTCGCCCCGCACCGCGCGCCCGTCGTACCCGCACCGCGCTGGTCTGCGCGCTGGCCTTGCTGATCGGGCCGTGGTCGGCACAGGCGGCGACCGACATTCCGTCGCAGGCGCGGATCAAGGCCGCGGTCGACAAGGCCTATGCCGCGGCCAAGGGCAACACCGCGGGCAAGAACGCCGACTACATCCCGGCCCTGGCCGAAGTGCCCTCTGGCCTGTTCGGCATCGCCGTGGTCACGGTGCAGGGCAAGGTCTACACGATCGGCGACGCCGGCGTCGAATTCGCCATCGAATCGGTCTCCAAGCCCTTCGCCGCCTCCTGGGTGATCGAGAAGAAAGGCGAGCAGTGGCTCGAAGACAAGATCGGCGTCAACCAGACCGGCATGCCGTTCAACTCCATCCTGGCGCTGGAAGCGCACGCCCAGACCAAGCCGGCGATGAATCCCTTGGTCAACGCCGGCGCGATCGCCATCGACAGCTGGATCGAACCGGCCGAACCGGCGGCGCGCTGGGCGACGATCTCGCAGCTGATGAACGACTACGCCGGCCGCACGCTCAGCCTCAATCAAGTCGTCTATGAATCCGAAGCCAGCAGCAACGAACACAACCGCGCGATCGCGCGCCTGCTGAAAGGCTACGGCACGCTCGACGGCGATCCGGAAGTCGCGCTCGACCTCTACACCCGCCAGTGCTCGATCAACGTCACCGCCAAGGACCTGGCGGTAATGGGCGCGACCCTGGCCAACGGCGGCAGCAACCCGGTCACCGGCAAGCGCATCGTCGGCTCCGACACCGCCGAGCGGACGCTCGCGGTGATGTCGACCACCGGCCTGTACGAAACCACCGGCGCCTGGACCTGGAACGTCGGCCTGCCGGCCAAGTCCGGCGTCGGCGGCGGTATCGTCGCGGTCGCGCCCGGCAAATTCGCCATCGCCGGCTTCGCCCCGCCGCTCGACGAAGCCGGCAACTCGGTCAAAGGCCAACAGGCGATCGAATCCATCGTGCGCGAACTGGTCGGCGCCGGCGTGTTCGAAACCGGGCATTGATCGGGGCCTCGTCGAGCATACGTCCGACGCGTTGACTTCCTGCGAGTCGACGAAGCGGAGGAAGCCACCGATACCGCGCCAAAACGAAGGGCTCCCGTGGGAGCCCTTCGTTCGTTCGATTCAGCAATTGTCGATCATCCATGCTCGCAGCGGCGGCTTACTTCTCCGTCGCCACCGTCAGCTCCTCGAACACGCTCTTGCCGACCGAGGCCGACAGATGGTTGAGGCCCATGACGATGTTGGACGAGGTGTCGGAGACTTCGAACTCCTTACCTGCATGGCGCACGCGCAAGCCGAGCCGATCGCGACCGGCCATGATCCCGAACATCACCCGCACGCCGGGCGGGCGCTGGCGGATATCGATGATCGCGACATCGGCCACGTCGGTCTCCGATACGCGCAGCGAATGTTCGCTGGCTTGTTCGGCGTAGGCCTGCTCGATCAGCGGCGGCACCTTGTCGTTGTGCTCGCACTCACCGCAGTCCCAGCGGATGTTCAACTTCGGCACGCTGGGCGCGCCCGCCGCATTGCTGGCTTCGGCAGCGGCGGTCGCGTGCGCCCTGGCGGCTTCGGCCGCTTCCGCAGCCGCTTCGGCGGCGGCCACCGCCGCCGTTCGGCCATCCGTCTCGGCGCCCTGTTGCGCCATCGCATACGGCGATGCCGTCGCGGCGACAAACCACATCAAGGAAAACAGAACGTCCTTGCTCATACAGCCCCTCGTTCAAAAAGTTCCGGCCCGGGGCGGCCATGCTGCAGGCACGGACTCGCGTCCGTGCATCGACGTTCGAAGCGCCCGCATCCCCGCGCGGATCATAGCAGCGAACCTCGGTCGCCGAGGATCGCGAACGGCGCTCGGCGGTGCGCATCGCGTCCACTCGCGCGGACGACGGCACGAGCGCGAAGTGCGCCGTCTCGCCGGTCGGCAAAACCGATGAACCGACAATGACCTGCACACGGTCGAAGCTATCGGCCGCGAGCGCAACGGACACCCCGGCGTAATCCCACGCCGAGCTCCGAACGGCGGTTCGATCCGATTGCGCGTAGCCGCTCCGCGCCCCGGCGCCGATCGAATCGCGAGCACAAAAGGCGTCGACATTCAACGCCGCTCGTCGTCGCGATGGCGGCGCCGATCATCCGGCGATGTCGCAACCGACTCGGCGATTGCCGATGCCGTTGCCCACGCGCTTCGACATATCGCGACGTTGCAAAATAGATACACGCCGCAGCGGCGCGCTTTGCTCGCGTGAAGAAACGTACACGGCTAGAACCTCGTTTTTCATGAGTCCGCGGTTGCACTACATGGCCGCGATTCAAACAGTCATCGTTCGCGCGTCCGTTTACCGCAGCGGGTCACGTTATTCACTGAGTTGAAGCGATACAACGTGGGCCGTTATCGAGCTGGAATCGCATCGACCCTCTCGAGTTCGAACCGAGATACGAGACGGTCGATAACCACAAACAGGGGGTGGCCATGGCCGCAACGAAGCGCCTTCCTACGGCGCTGCTGGGTTGTGCAGTCTTCGCTATCGCGGTCTTGGCAGTCAGGCCGCTATGGAACAAGAACACTCCCGATACCCGCTCCGATGCCGGAACGCACAGGGCCGACAGCGCCATCGGCGCAGCGCCCAGCACCTCCGGCGGGGCCCACTCCACCGACGCCGAAACGGTTGCGATCCGCCGCACCGAGGCGATCGCGGCAGAGCGCGTGCGCAGCGCAGCGCCGCAAGCGCAACCGCCGCAGACCTATATCGGCCCGGATGGCAAGCCGCATCCCATCGTCTACAACCAGGGCCTGAGCCTGTCGCCGGGTGCGCGCGAACGCCTCAAGAAAGAGCTGCTCGTGGAAATGCGCGAGCGGCCCGATGCGGTGGCGAAGATCTACGAGATGAGCGAGGAAGACATCGCCGCCGTGGTCGCAGGCAAGAAACCTTTCCCGGAAGCCTTGCTCAACCAATGAAGAAACTCGCGCCCATTGCCGGCAGTCGGTGGCGGTGAGCGGAGCGTTGGACCGAACGTCCCATCAGCGGATGGGATCCCACGTGGGGTTGGAGCGACGATCCATGAGCGCGCTCATGGCACTAAGGACGAGAGGATTTCGACTATGAAAGCCTATAAGTTTTTTCTGTTGGCCACCGCATTGCTAGGGGGTAATGCTCTGGCGCAAAGCAACGATGGATACGGCACGACGATCCGGGTACCGCTGGTAGTCAACAGCGGCAGCTATGCCACGACCGTGTTCGTGCGCAACGGCGGCAGCTCCGACGCCAACGTGCAGGTCACCTACTACGGCGCCACCGGCACGCCCTTGCCCGGCCCTCGCCCCTGCACCTCGTTGACGGTACCGGCCGGCACGGTGGTCGAGCGATCGCTGGCGACGCTGTGCGGCATTACGCCTGCGGCAACCAGCAACTACGGTCAGCTCTCGCTGGTCGAGCAGAGCCCGGAGAATATCCCGATCTCGGCCTATACCCGCATCCAGGCCGTCAGCGGCCAGGGCTTCTCGGTCGAGGGCTACAAGATCGGTTCGCTGATCGGAGGCCCCGGCACGTCCAGCGCCACGGGCCTGCGTCGGCAGGCGGCCTCACCGGGCTACCAGACCAACTGCTTCATCGGCTCGGTCGGCGAGGCGGTGACCGTCAGCTGGTCGTTGAAGACCGCCAACGGTTCGTTGCTCGGCAATCCGCAAGTGACCAACCTTGCCGCCAACGACACCTTGCGCGTGCTCGACGTATTCGCCGGCGTCGGCGCACCGGCCGGCGATTACAGCAACGTGCAGGCGACCTTCAGCGAGACCACCGCCGGCTCCAATCCTGGTTTCGTCGCCTATTGCACGGTGCAGGAGAACATCAATTTCGACGGCGACTTCCGTATCGCCAAGGAAAGCGACCCGGAAGACCTGCGCTCGAAGAAGGTCGGCGTATCCACCAGCAGCCCGCTTGGCGGGATACTCGGCCTGTTGAGCGGCCAGGACCAGCTCGGCCTGTATCTGCAGCATCCCGACTGGGTGCAGTGCCGCATCACCGGCGCCAATGCCTCGCAGTTGGAAATGCGCCTGGAGGATCCGCAGGGCAACGTCGTCGCCGGCGGCAACAACATCAGCTCGTTCCAGAAGGTATATCTGGGCGAACGCAGCACGCGCAACAACGGCGTCAACGGCTTGTGGGTCCTCAAGGTCGAATCGCGCGGCCTGTTGGCGCTCTCCCTGTCCTACGCGGTGGCCTGTGAAAGCGGCAACGGCTCGAACCCGCCGCTGTTCATCGGGCACACGCCCACCGAAGAGTTCTGAGTTCCGATCCGTCGGTGAATCGTCTCCGCCCGCAGCCGCGGGCGGAGCTTTACGAAAGAACAAGACGCTCAGCGCCGGCGACTGCCGGCAGCGAGCGCCAGCAGCGCGACGCTCCCCTCCCCGGCCGTGATCGCCACGCGCCAAGCCACCGCCAGCATCGCCGCATTGCCCGGGCCGAGCGCCGGGCTCAGGCACCAGAACAGCCCGGCCTCGCGCACGCCTAATCCGGCCGGGACGAACAGGGCGGCGACACCCGCCAAGCCGGCGAAACACAGCGCGGCCGACAACTGCAGCCATCCCAATTGCAAGCCGAAGCCGTCTGCGAGGGTCGCGAATGCGGCGCACATCGCCAGGTAAGCTGCGAACTGCGCGAGCCACGCGCGCAGCAGTGCGGCAGGTGCCGGCGGTGCGCTGTTCCATGCCGCCAGGGAGGCCGGCAGGCGTACACGCACCGCCGCCGGCAACCGTCTCAGCGCCGCGATCGCCGTCAAGACGAACGCGGCCGCCACGAAACCGCACCGAAACCACCAGCCAAGCGTGGCCGGCAGCGCCGCCGGCGCGCACGCGGCGGCGATCAGGGCGCTGATGCCCAGCGACAGCAATTGCTCGCGCACGAACAACACGAACACCGCGCCTACATGGCGCTCCTCGCCGTACAACGCGCCGCGGGCGACGCCTTGCCAGATCTTGCCCGGCAGGTATTTCGCCATCAGGCTCTGCCCCCAGCGCAACTGGTCGGCGACGAGACTGGCGCGCTCCACGCGTCCGCGCGCGAGCACGTGCCAGCTCAGACCGAACAAACCCTGCACCAGCACGCACAGGATCAACGCCGCGGCGATGTGGGCGACATCCATTCGCCGCCACAGCGGCAGCAGCTCGTCGTGCCGCTGCCATATCTGCAGCGCGACCAGGACGAAGGCAGCCAAACCCAGCGCCAGGCCCAGCATCCTGCCGTAACCCGAGAACGGGTTACGCCAGTTCATCGAGCCGTTCGGCATAACGGCGGCCCATGCCGGCCCAGGAAGATCGGGCCGCGACATGCGCTTGCGCTCGTTCGCCCAGTTCGCGCAAAACCATCGGATCGACGCACAGCCGTTCGAGCGTCTCGCACCAGGCCTGCGCATCCTGGGGCGGCAGCAGAAGGCCGGTGTCCGGCTCGCAGACCGCATCGCGCAGGCCTTCCAGGTCGGCGGCGAGTACATAGCGCCGGCTCATGCCCGCTTCCAACGCAACCAGGCCGAAGCCTTCCGGATCGCCTTCGACCCTCAGGTTCGGCATCAGCACCAGATCGCTTTGCGCGAGCAAGCGAAACTTAGTGGCCTCGTCGACGTCGCCGTGCAGACGAATGCGTTCGCCCAGGCCGTGCTGCGCCATGGCCGCTTCCAGGTCGGCGCGGTCCGGTCCATCGCCGACGACGTCCAGATGCCATTGCGCGTGCGCCTCCCCCAACCGCGGCATCACCTCGCGCACGAACCAGAGCACACCCTTCCGGCGCACCAACCGACCGAGGATCAGCAGGCGCCGCTCGGACCGTGCGGGAACCGGCGCCGCGAACGGCGGCGGCCCGACACCGGGGTGGATCAGCGCGCAGCGCGCCTCGTCGACGCCATGCTCGCGCAACACGCCCTGGACGAAACGGCTGATGCAGATGTACAGGTCGAACCGCCGCCAGAAGAACCTGCGCAGGTATCCGCGATAGAACCGATGCGGGTAGGTGACGTCGAGGCCGTGGACCACGACCGCCACCGGCACGCCGGCCCACTGCGCCGGCACCGCGAGGAAACTCAAGACCGGGTCGCCGATCAGCAGCACCCTCACTTGTCCGCGCAAGAGCCCCCAGCTCAAGCGCGCCAAGGCCCAGGCAGCGAACAAGGGCAAGCCCCACTGCCCGCGCCGCCAGCGCACCAGGGTCAGCGGCGCCAAGGCCGCCAGTTCGTCGGCGATGTGGAAACTCAAGCGCTGCATGCCTCCCCGATCGGGGAGGAACTTGCGGGTGATGTACCACAACGCACTCAAGCGTTCGGGCGCCATTCGCTGCGACGATGGCTTTGTTGCTGCTCCTCCAGCAACCGCCGGTTGACCGCGAGTTGGTTGGCGAGCAAGCCCAGGGCCGCGCCGATCGTGCTGATCAGGATCAGCATCGCGGCGAGGATCAGGGACTGCACGTGGCCCTCGCCCTGGCCGCGCAGATAATCGAAAGCGAACGATGCGCCAATGGCGATGCCGGCCGTCGCGCACACCGCGGAAGGCAGCAGGAAGAACTCCAGCGGCCGATAGGTCAGGAACGTACGCAAGATGGTCAGCATCGAACGGCCGACGTAGCGCGGCACGCTGCGGATCAGGCGCGAGGGACGCGTGGGCGGATTGACCTCGACCGGCAGGCCCTTGACGCGCAATCCGGTCTGCCCGGCCTGGATCAGGGTTTCGAGGGTATAGGTATAGCGGGAATAGATGTTCAATCGCATCGCGGCATCGCGACTGTAAGCGCGAAAGCCGCTGGTGGCGTCGTCGATGCGCAGGCCCGAGATCAGGCGCACGACGCCGCTGCCGAAACGCTGCAGCCGCTTCTTCCACCATGGGAAGTGGTCGATGCGTTCGATCGGCCGGCAGCCGACCACGATATCCGCCTGTCCGGCCAGAATGGCGGCGACCAGGGCCGGAATCGCGCCGGCGTCGTACTGATTGTCGGCATCCAGGTTGACGATGATGTCGGCGCCGCGTCGGCAGGCCGCTTCGAGCCCCGCCGAAAAGGCCCGCGCCAGCCCTCGGTTCTCGGGCAACCGCAGCACCGCATGCACGCCGTGGGCAATCGCGACCGATACGGTCTCGTCGGTCGAGCCGTCGTCGATCACCAGCCATTCCACCTCATCGACCCCCGGCAGGGCGGACGGCAAATCGGCGAGCGTGCCGGGCAACTGATCGGCTTCATCGCGACAAGGTATCTGGATCACGACCTTGATGGCCTTGCGCGTTTCGCGAACACCGACGATCGCGATCGGAGCGGAATCGGCCGTGCCATCGAACTTGCCGCCGACGGCGCCATCGGCGCGGAGAAACCTGCGTGCGGTCATGACGATCTCCTGACAGATGCTGCGGCGGTCCACCGCAGCGGGCTTGCCGGCGCTTCCTGGCCGGTCGCGCCGTTCCGGGCGCAGGGTGTCGGACGGATAGCGGGTCAGTTCATTCGCCGACCCTGGTGATGCGCCACTCGCTGCGTTCTTCGTGCGTGCCCCGGGCCGGCGCGACGAAGGCGGTGTTGCGGCGAACCCGGACGATCGCGGCATCGGCCAGGGGCTGGGCCTGCGGCCCTTCGATCGGTTGCACCCGCGGGTGCACGATCAAACAGGAACGACGTGGTCCCGTGCACGAAGCGGCCAAACCCAGACTGGCGGCGGTATAGGGAGGCGCAGCCGGCGTCAGCTGCGCCACGCTGCGGCCGAAGCCCGTCAGCAACGCACTGGTCAACGGACCGGAGCCTACGACATAGCTGATCCGATCGGTCGGCAGCGCCTGCGCGATCGCGCCGATCTGCGCCACCATCTGCGCGTCTTCGCGCAGGAACAGGGTCTCGCGCTGCCGCGAGAGCAGGCTGATGGTCAGTGCGACCATGCTGAACACGACCACCGCGCTCTGCTGCGGACGGGTCAAACCTGCGTTGAGCCGAGACGCGGCGAACGCGGCCAACAGGATGCAGGCCGGAAACACCGCCGGCACCCAGCGCCGCGCCGCCCAGATGTGATCGGGCGAGATCATCGGCCGCCACAGATACACCGCCATCGGGATCAACAGGAACAGCAGCGCCCATACGTTCGCCGGGCTCAGCTTCTTGCGCAGCGCCAGCCACAGGCCGAGCGAGGCGCCGATGCCGGCCATCAGCACCACCGCTCCGGACAGGTACGCCGAAAGATTGATCAGGCTGACTTCGCGATAGTCGCGGGTGCCGTTCAATTGCGGCACCAGCTTGGACTCGATCAAGGCATAAGGCTGCATGTCCGGGCGCAGCCACAGCGCGTAGACGAACACCGCGATGAAGCCGATCGCGACCGGCCAGGCCAGTCGCGCGGCATGCCGCGTCGACAGCCTCAGCCCCGGATGACGGCCCAGCAGCACCGTGGCGATGCCGCACAACGCGGTCGCCGCGACGGCGGGCACCACCAGGTCGGCCAGCCCGGTCAGGTAGGTGCGCACGAACAGGCCGAAGTAAAGCAAGGCGACGGCATTGACGAAATAACAACCCAGAGCGACCGCGTGCAGGGCCGCAGCGACGCGACTGCCGCGCTGCAGGCGCCCGGCCGCCACCAGGGCCAGCGACGCGGCCGCGATCGCCAAGGGGAACACCACCGCATCGATGCGCACGAAGGTGGCCATGCCGATCAGGCCGCCGGCGACCAGGCCAATGGCGTGCGAGCCGCGGCTCAGGGCGATCATCGCCGTGAATACGCCGTTGAGCAGGAACCACGCGCACAAGGGCTCGCTGAGCGTATTGCGCGACACCCACACCTGCGCCGGCTGGAACGCGAACACCGCGAGCGCGGCCACCGCCCACAGGCGTCGTCCCGGCGGCAGAAAGCGCGCAGCCAGGGCATAGAACGCCAGGCAGTTGGCTATCCCCAGCAAGGCGTTGAAGCGGAAGATGCCCATGGGGCCCAGCAACGAGGCCAGCATCGTCATCCATACCGGCGTGGCGGCCGAGAACTGGAACGTCCAATGCGAGCCGGTCGGATAGATGCCCGGCAGTTCGGCCGCTCGCCCCTGCGCGATGGCGAGGATGCCGGGTTCCCGGGCCAGGCCCATGCGCTCCAGATCGATCGCCGAGCCACCGGTACGCAACAGGTGCAGGGCATGCTGGGCGTAGATACCCTCGTCGCGTTCGCCGAGCAGGCTCTCCTTCGGAAAGAACGCATACAAAAAACCGGCGGCGGCGACGATCGCCGCAATGAGAATCATCCGGAACCGAAACGACAGCAGAATCGCTTTCCAGTTTTTCCCGGCCGCGACGATCTTGTTCCAGGGGCGCGCGCCCCAACTCCAGCAGGCCAACACCGCCCAACCGGCGGCCCCGATGGCGACCGGGACGAAGATGCCCGACACGGCCAAGGCCATCAGCAGCAGGGTCAGGCTGGCGCTGCCCACGCAGATCACCGACAACGGGCTCGAACGCAGTGGCCGCAGCGCATCGTGGCCGACCAGGGCAAGCGTCCATACGCCCATCGGATAGATCGCCGACCAAACGCCGAACTCCGCCAGCGCCTTCAGATATTCCATCGGCTGCCCCTTAATGGAATAACGAGTCTACTTAGCGCGCACCGCTTGAACTGCACAGCCCGTCAAGCTTCACGACCGCTGCCATCGAGCGTTGCGCAGGGGCCGACCGCGATGACAGCCGCCGCCGCACCATCGTCATAACATGCTCGCAACTCGAAGCGCCCGGCCGCCGCGTCCGCCTGCTGCCGCCCACGCCACGCCGGGCGAGACTTGATGAACACTCGGTCGTCGAGGAAACGCTTCGGGCATCCGCACCCTGTTCATCGCCGACAGCGAAACGCTTGGCCCTGCTTAACCGGGACAAGAGTTTCGTATGACCCGGGCTCCCGCCGCGCCGGCATGCGATTAATCTGTCCGCCTGCCCTCGGCTCGATGCCCAAGGGCTGGCTACCTTTCGGTTTCAATGGATGCCACGCCGTGACCAGAAAACTCGCCTGCCTGTGCCTGCTCGCGCTGCTGCTCGGCGGATGCCGTACCGGTCCGAATGAACGCACGCCCGAAAAGACGCTGCCGATCGAAGCGCCGTTGCCGCCCAGCGTCACACCCGGCGAGTTCCTGATCGAGGCCGACAAGCTCGACACCTGGAACGCGCTCGGCCAGATCGCGGTACGAACGCCCGGCGTCGAGTACGAAGGCCGGGCGCAGATCATGGATATCTACAGTCTGCGTTATCGCGGGGTCGCGTTCATGGCGCTGACCAAATCGGTGCTGTTGTCGGACACGATCAAGCGCACCACCACCCGGGTCACTGCGACCACGCTCGACGGCAAGCCGATCGACAGCAAGCCGGTCACGGAGTTTCTCGCCCTGCTGCAGCGCGAGCTGCCGGCGGAGATCGAAAGCGTGCGCGCCAAGCAGGCAGCGCAGAAGAAGGCCAAGGCTAAAGGCAAGGCGAAGAAGAAAAAGAAGAAGTGAAACGGGCGCGGGCTAAGCCCGGCCGGATATGACCCAGCGGCGCGCATTCCCGGCGCGCCTTGATGCCTCGCACGGTGTGGCTTGTTTCCGCCATCGGTGTTGCAGAAGCCTTTGCAGCACAACGCAGCGCCCGAGTCGTTACCGCCACCGCAGGGGCCTGCGGCAGCGCTGTTCACCCGGACGGCCGAGCTCGCTCAGGCCTGGTGGATCTCGATCTCGCGATCGAAGCCGTTCGTTTGCGCGGCCGGGACATTGCCCGGAAGCGCGCCGAGCACGGCACCACCGGCGACCTTGCACGACGGCAGTGCCGCTTTGCCGCTCATCGCGCTCGGCAGTGGCGGCACCACGAAACCCACGGGAAAGGCCGCGACCGCGCTCATCGGGTAAGTACCGAGATTCGCCGCGGCCGTCGCAGTCGATACGTTGACCGGTTTCAGGATCCTCACCGCCCGCCAGAGCATGCGAATGAACTCGGGCGCGTAGGAATACAGGTTCTGCGTGTTGGTCGTAGCCGTATTCGAGAACGGATTCGCCGAGCTCTGCACGCAGCAGTAGAGGCCGTACCAGGCGTCGCGCTGGCCGCCGATTTCGTACTGATAACTCGCGGCCAGGAAGGCGTCCATATAGGCTTCGACCGTCGCCTGGTTCGCGTAGGCCGGCGCAGTCAGCGGCACGAGGTTTTGCCAGCTATTGCCGGCGCCGCCCCAGCGCCCGTTGAGCATGTGCGCGCGGACCCAGGTGTTGAGGTTGTGCTGGGTAAACGTCAGCGGCGGCCCGCCGGCGAGCAACCGGTCCCAGGGCGCTCCGTCCGCAGTCGGCACGTTGTTGCCCTGCTGCCCCGGCATGATGAGATCCGGCCCGAGCACGGCCGTAGCCGACGTGGCGCCGAAATTCGCGGCTTGGCGGACCGCGACCGGCCCGGTCCGATATTGCGTCGCGACGAAGATAGGCTGGTTGGTGCTCCAATGCGGGTTGTTGGGCGCACCGGTGTAGACGATCCTGCTCATGAGGGCTTCCTGTCGGTCGTGGACCCGGGCATCGGAACCGGATACGCAACCGACACGTTACTCTCACGTTGGGCGGGTGTCCGCAGCGCAGGTCGCTTCAAGCCCTCGCAGATGGATGCAAGGCCGTCGAGTGGCGACGGCCTGCCCGGATACGCACCGCATCGGACGCGATGTCCTGATTCGGCTGCGCTTTGCGTTTGCGAGATCGCCTTGGCAAGCTCAGTTCTGGTGGACTTCGATGCCGCCGTCGAAACCGTTCCCTTGCGCGGCGGGGAAGTTGCCCGGGGCCGCGCCGAGCACCGCGCCGCCGGCGGCATTGCCCGGGGGCAGGGTCGCCGTGCCGTTCATCGCGTTCGGCAGCGGCGGCACCACGAAACCCGCGGGGAAAGCCGCCACAGCATTCATCGGGTAGGCACCAATGTTCGCGGCGGCCGTCGCCGTCGATACGTTGACCGGCTTCAGAATCCTCACCGCGCGCCAAAGGATGCGGATGAACTCGGGCGCATAGGAATACAGGTTCTGGTTGTTGGTCATGGTCGCATCCGAGAACGGATTCACCGAGCTTTGCACGCAGTAGTAGAGGCCGTACCAGGCATCGCGTTGGCCGCCGGTCTCGTAGGCGTAACTCGCGGCGAGGAAGGCGTCCATATAGGCCTCGACCGTCGCATGGTTGGCGTTCGCCCCGGTCGTGAGCGGCACCAGGTTCTGCCAGGTATTGCCCGGGCCGCCCCAACGCCCGTTGATCATGTGCCCGCGGATCCAGGTGTTGACGTTGTCCTGGGTGAAGGTCAGCGGCGGCCCGCCGGCCAATAACTGATCCCAGGGCGCACCGCCGGCGGTCGGCAGGTTGTTGCCCTGCTGCCCCGGCATGATCAGATCGGGGCCGAGGATGGCGGCCACCGCCGATGCGCCGAAGTTGGCGATCTGGCGGACCGCGACCGGTCCGGCCTGGTACTGCGCGCCGAGAAAAATCGGCTGGTTGGTGCTCCAGTGCGGATTGTTCGGCGCACCGGTGTAGATGATTCTGCTCATGATGGCTACCTGTCGGGTCGTGGAATCGGCGATCGAAACCGGATGCCGCACAGGACGCATCGCTCTTGCGGTGCGCAGCGATCCGAAGCGGCCGCCGTCGCACCGTCCCATCATCGAGGGATTGGAATACGGAGTCGCGCGACGACACGGGCTCGCTCGGTAGAAACGCAGAGGCCGTCGCGTTGTGAAAGCGCACGCCTCGCATCCGACTGCATGAGGACCTACGACACAGAGTCGTCCGCTACGCAACTAACTGCAGGTATCGAGCTCGCCGCCTTGCGTCGGCGGGCGAACGAGATTCGACTTTTTTCCCCCCTGCATTCCTGACTAAAAGCTCAAAACAGGCGCCAATCGAGCACAGGCATGCTTAGTCAGATCAGATTTCGTGGCCTCTCAACCCTTCGGACAGGGCGAACCCCACATCTCGACATACAGTTGTCGAATCATTGGGGAAATGTAAGGCCATGCCCAAACCTTATCGTGGTCTTCGACATTCCACATCAGATTTTCCGCATAAGCGACATCGATGAGTTGCCGTATATGGCTTGAACCCGATTGATACTGTTCGGCCATGAAACCGGTATGTCTTTCAACGACATCCGAATTTCGTTCGCGAACCGCATCGGTCGTCCTGTCGGCGAATGCTTCTATCCAGGTATATGGATTCGCTTCGAGGTCCGACCCGGTGCAACCTCTTTCCATGAGGCATCGGTCCGTTCGCTCTGCGTCCGTGCGAAATCCAGCGCGAATCTGACGTACTAGTTCATTCTCTTCTTCGATCTCTGGACTCATCCCGTTCCTGCTCCAGTTGCCCCGACGAGAGCTTATTGAACATACGGATGTCCAGCAAACCAGGGCCGGCAATCGCATCGGGGCACTTGCAGACGAACATCTGGCGTCTTGCAAGACGACCAAGAGCCTGCCGGAAACCTAGCGCAACGCCATCAACAGCACTCCGGTGACTGCCAATATCGCGGCCCAGACGCGGCCGGCGTCCATGCCGCTCAGACGATGGGCCTGCGCGGCGATGCCGCGCGACACCGCAGCGGCGATGACGCCGGTGGTGGCCAGGGTCGCGGCCATGTGCAAAGCCACGGCGGCGAAGGCCAATAGCAACGAACCCGACGCGGTGATCTCACGCGCCGGGCTGCCGGACAAACACATCGGCACCAAGGCCGGCACCAGCATCAAGCCGCTGCCGTGCACGGTCGCCATCAGGAACGACCAGAGCGCGATGCCGGCGCCACCGACACGCAGGTCGCGCGGCGCGCGCTGTCGGGCGCCGCGCAGCCACCGATACGAGGCCACGCACAGCAGCAGGGCGCCGGCGACGCCCTGGACTTGCGCACGATCCATCTGCAGTCCCTGCGCGAACGCATAGGCCACGATCGCGATCGACAGCACGTGGCCGATCGCGATCGGCAACAGCGCGCGCCAGACCTGGGTCCTGTCGCGCACGCCGCAAGCGGCGGCGAACATCCAACCGGTCGCCGGGCTCAACCCGTGCAGGGCGCCGAGGCCGGCGACCACCATCCACGGCCACAGACTCGCCATGACGCCTTCCTCGAAGCCAGATCGGCGGACTCAGTTCGGCGGGTTCAGTCGTGCGTCTGGCAGCACGAACCGGGCGCGGCCGCCGGCGTTGTCGCGGATGCGGGCTCGTAGCGGTCGTGGTGCCGCACCCATTCCATCGGATAGCTCAACGCCTCTTCGTTGCGGCCCTTGGGCGTGAGATCGATCAGCGGATAGGCGCCCATCATCACCTCCACGCCGCGTCCGTATCGCGAATAGGTATGGAAGACCTCGCCCGCCTCGTCCTTATAGAACACGCTGACGCCGGGCGCTTCCACGTGCGGGAACGCTTGCACGGTGTAGTTGTAGGGCACCTCGCCGCTTGCGACTTCCTCGGCGGTGAAGCTGACGCCGAAATCATGATTGAAGTCGTTGCCGTGCGAGGACACCCAGGAAAATTTCCAGCCCATGCGCTGGCGGAAGCGTTCGATATCGGCCAGCGGCGCGCGCGAGACGACCACCAGGCTGACGTCGCGCTGCGCCAGGTGCGGGTTGGCGCCGTCGTTATGGTCGGCCATGTAGGAACAGCTCTTGCAGCCCTGCTCCCAACCCGGCGCAAACATGAAGTGCTGCACCAGCAACTGACGGCGGCCGTCGAACAGTTCGGCGAGGCTGCGCGGACCTTGCAAGGTATCGAAGACATAGTCCTTGTCGACGCGCACCCAGGGCAGCGCGCGTCGCGCGCCGGCGATCTCGTCGCCGAGGCGCGTCAGCTCCTTTTCGCGCGCCAGCAACTTCATGCGTTCGGCCGTCCAGCGGTCCCTGGATACGACACGGTGATGGAGGGCATTCAATTCGGCAGTGACGGTGTTCATGGCGTGCTCCCAGGCTCGATGAGCCGATTGATGTTGAAATGGCATGGATTTCGATCAACGCACCGCTCACCCCGCGAGGCGTGGCGGTTGTGTCGGGTGCTCGGTCGTCGGGGCGAACGCATCCATCGGCACAGGCGTGTTCGGCCTGCGCGCTGAGTTCGTCAGCAAGCGTCGCTTCGGCGTCGGCTGAAGGGCTTCGGCACTGCCTCATGCTCGAGGCAGGCCAAGCGAGCGATGCCGCTTCGCTGTCCGCCGCCTGTCGCGACGGCGGACCAGCGGCCTGCGATCAGGCCGCGGCGCGTCCCGGACGTCGCACGGCGCGGACTTTTCCGCTGCCTCCGCCGCCGCAATAGAACAGGTCCGCGCCATCGGACTCGAGCCCGCTGACGTTGACGCCCGGCGGCAGCTCCAGGCACTCCAGCACCGTGCCGTCGGCGGGGTCGATGCGGCGAATCTCGCTGTCGTCGCCTTCCCAGGTGGCATGCCACAGCTCGCCGTCGACCCAGGTCACGCCGGTGACGAAGCGATTGGATTCGATCGAACGAATCACCGCACCGGTTTGCGGGTCGACCTGGTGGATCTTGCGATCGCGGTACTGGCCCACCCACAGACTGCCTTCGGCCCAGGTGAGCCCGGAATCGCCGCCGTTGCCCGGTGCCGGGATCGAGGCCACGACCTTGCCGGTGGCGGGCTCGATCTTGTCGATGCGGGCCTCCGCGATCTGGTACAGGTAAGTGCCATCGAAGGCCGTGCCTGCATCGCAGGCGACGTCGAGCGAATCCATGGGCTCGCCGCTGGCCGGGTCGAAAGCGACCAACTTGGCCCCGGTCGCGGCCCATACCCGGCGGCCGTCGTAGGTCACGCCGCCTACCCGCTCGGTGCCGCCGAACGGCCCGTACTCGCGCACGACCTGCGCTGCGCGCGTGGTGGCCGGGCGGCTGCCGGGCTTGTTTGCGTTGCTGCTCATCGCTGGCTCCTCGTGGCGCAAGTCGGGTCGGCGCCTGCAAACGACTCTATTCAATCGGCAGCGCGGCCGGGAGTAACAAGATCGTCGTGAATCCGGCCAAGGGCGGCGCCAGCCAACGTTGCGCCCGCGCGCGGCCGATCGAACGCACCCGTCCGGCGGCTTCGAGCTCGGCCAGCGCACGCTGGACGGTGCGCTGACTGGCGCCCAGCGCCAGCGACAGGGCCGAAGTCGACCAAGCCGCGCCATCGGAAAGCAGCGCCAGCAGCGAGGCCTGCTCGCCGTCGATCGGCGGCGCCAACACGACGACAGCGCGCCCCTCGTGCGGCTTGAGGACGAAGCCGCGCGCGCTCGCCTCGATTTGCGCGAAGCGGCCGACCAGCGAACGCAAGCGGCCGATCTCGACACGCAGCCGCGCGCGATGGGTCTCGTCGGGACGGCGGGTGCGGAATGCACGCTCGATCAGCACTTCCCGCTCGACATCGCCCGGCCAGGCCTCGGCGAGTGTGAGCGCCAAGGCGAACAACACCGGCCGCCGCGTCAGCGCTTGCCATGACCCGCCGGCGCGGATGCCGCGGCGGCAAGCGTCGACCACCAGCGCATCCGTCTCCATCAGTGCGGCCACTTCGTCGAGGCGCAGCGCCTGCTCGCCGTCGGCGGAAAGTCGGCGAGCGGCGGGGCGATCCAATGCCCGCCTCGCCTCGCTCACCTCGGCCGACAACGCCGGCACGCCGGCGCGAGCGGCCGCCGCTTGCGCGCGATCGAGCGCCGCGCGCGCGACCTCGGTATGCAGCGAACGCAGCGACAACTCCGCGGAAGTCAGCTCGGCCATCGCCGCAAGCGACGCCGGCAAAGGCTGCGCGTCGAGCTTCGCCAACGCAGCCGCGGCCTCATCGAGCCGACCGAGCAACAACAGACGGCGCGCCGCGATCAACCACGCCTGCAGCGCATTGGCGCGATCGGCACGCGCCTCCAAGGTCGCCGCCGCGGCGGTCAAGGCCCGCGGCGAACCGCCGAGATCGCGCATCGCCAGCGCCACCTCGGCCTCGGCCACGACGCAACGCGCCCGCGCCAATTCCTCGTGGCTGCCGAAACCGCGCACCGCACGCCGCAACAGCTCGCGGGCGCGCGGATGATCCCCCAGTTGGGCCATGGCGATGCCGCGCAAGGCCAAGGCCGGCGGATCGTCGCGCAGCGCGACCCGCTTGAGCGCACCCAGCGCATCGCCGGCGGCGAGTGCGCGTGCGGAGGCGGCGATCAGGGAGTCCATGGGGACAGGCTACCTCGCGGCAGTCTCCGGCGTTTGTGACTGTTTCGGTGCGGGGCGCCGGCCGTTCGAAATTGGCCCTATGACCACGCCAGCAGCGGGCTGAACCATGAATCTGCGACTGGTGCGCGGCCACGGCATCAACACTGATCCATCAGACGCTATTGGCAAGCTTCGGCAACAGAAAGAACCCGACCGCCACGGCCCCGAGCAGGAACACGCCGACGTGGTAGTTGACGATGGCAAGCGACGAAACCCAGTACAGCTTGGACTCGCGCGGCTTGGCGCGAAGCAAAGTCAGCAATGCCAGCGCGGCCGACACCAGCAGCGCGCCGAAGCACAGCAGCGCGCTGTTCTGCATCAGCCAGACGGTCGTGAGCGAGAACGCGGGCGCATGACCTCCCAGAGAGGCTGGATAGGCCGAGGTATAACTGGCCAGTACGCCGGAAGCGATCGTATGCGCGGCAAACAGGACGGCACAGCTGGCGAGGTAGAAGAGCGTGGTGAGGACTAGCTTGATCATTCCGTTGCACCTCGTGTCCAAGTCGAGCCACGGATAGCGCGATCCCGCCAGGCTCCTGCGACCTCGTCGATCGACGGCTACCGCGCCTGCGGGTGGTACCCGGGCGGAGGCCATCGCAGACGGCGGAGCCCTGATGGCACGCCGGGGTCGTCGGCATCGGTCGTCAGCCAGAGCCTGCCTTGCTCATCGAAAGCGATTCCCTCCGCCTTGTAGCCGCCATCCAACTGGCCCGTCCACGCCACCTTGCCGCTCGGCTCGCAGGCCACCAACACGGCCCCGGCGCATCGGCCGTCGTCGTAGGCGTTCGAGGTATTTTCCGCCACGGCACTGAGCAGCCAGCCGCCGTTCTCGAGAGGAGTCGCATCGGTAATGCCGATAGGCACCTCGCCTATCCGGCCCAGATCGAGTTCGGTGAAACGCACCGGCGGCACCTCTGCCGCGCCCTCATCGGCCATTAGAAAACCCATCGTCAGGCTCAGGTCGAGGCGAAAGCATCCGTTCACCGGAGCGTTCCGGTTCGCCCGGCTGAACAAGCACAAGTCGTCGCCCTGCACGAGCCCGGCCTCGATGTTCAACTCTCCGACATGACGGCGCAGCGCCTCATGCAGTCGCGCCAGGGAAACCGCTCGCGCGGCGCCCTCAACGCTGCCGTTCGCGGCCAGACCGACGACATAGGCGAAGTCGCGTTGCGCGCGCGAACCCGAGCCCCAGGCAACCAACATCGGCGCACGGCCCTCGTTCCCCGGCACATGGAAGAGCGCCTCCAGGTCCCTCTTCCGGCGCTTCCGCTCCGCGGGATCCGTCGGCAGCCGCGCGTCCAGGAGCGGCAGCATCCGCAACGCCCCGGCTTCCACATCGGCGCGTCGCAACGCGACCAGGTGATGCTCGTCGTCGGCGACGATGTAGAACCAGTCGCCCACGATCGCCAGGCCGCTGGCCGAGCTGATATGCGGCTGCCCCCGGGGATGCCAGGCCGGGTCGATTTCCAGGGAGCGAACTAGCGTCGAGAGGATCATTGCTGGAGGGAATACGAGATCTCGGATTATGTCCACTCGGGGTCGTGGGCGGCCCTGGTTGGGCCAATGCCCCGCTGCATAACGGCCATGATACGTCGCTGGACCGACGCACCCGCTTCTCTCACCCCGGCAATGAGGCGGCCAGGAAGACAGGCACCGTCGGTTCCACGGTACGCCTCAGCCACGCTCCAGCCTACGGGGATCTGAGCAATTCGGAATCGACTTCGGTTGACGAATGATGCCTTCGACATGGCTGGACAAACCGGGGCTTGCGAAGCTGCTATCGGTCGCAAGCCGTCTGCCGGAAAAGGAAATGGGGCTCCACCGAGCCCCATTTGGTTACCGACAACGGCCGTGCGCCCAACTAACGCCTACAGGGGCCGCACACAGCCATGGGCTTTCCCAGGAGTCCCTCTCCCCCGCATCGGGCGAGAGGGACTGTTCCTGATGCCACCGTTGAAGATGGCAATCTCGAGCGGCAGTTTATTGATAGCGCGCAACAACGAAGGTCGCCGGCGAGTTGCCATAGCCCGCTACGACGATTTTGCCGTCGCCTTGCAGGGCAAGCCCTTGAACAGCGGCATTCGCGCTACCGACGGTGGTGGCGACGGGCCCGAAGCTGCCGTCCTGGTTGCCGTACTGGTCGTAACGATTCAAGGTCAACTGGCGGTAGCTGCCCGCCTTGGAGTAGCCGCCGACAATGATTCCCCCGTTGGCGTCGATGGCGACATCGCTGCCGATCGCATCGCCGCTACCGATGGCGGTAAGGACCTTGCCGGTGCCGGATCCAAAGTAGCTGTCCAGCGCGCCGGTGCTCGTGTAACGAACCGCAGCAAATCGGTAGTAGCCGGCGCTCGTGCTTTTCGCGTAACCCGCGGCGACGATGTTGCCATCGCTTTGAATCGCGAGCGAAGTGGCGATGGCGGAGTTGCCGCTGGAAGTGCCGTCCACATGGGTCAGGACTTTACCGCCGGTGCCGAACGTGATGTCCAGCGCGCCATTCGTGGTGTAACGCGTCAACGCGAACACAGTGCCGCCGCTCGACGCGTAGCCGGCCAGCACGGGCTTACCATCCGCCTGGATGACCAGGCTGTTGGCGAAGGCAGAGCCGGTGCCGACTGTCGAGGTGACGGTGCCGGAACCGCTGCCGAAGCTGTAATCCAAGGTCCCGCCGCTGGTAAGGCGCGCCAGCGCAAAGCCGGAACCGGCATAGCCCGCAACCCAGATCGAGCTGCCCTGTACGGCAACGGCGTTGGCTTCCGAAGCGCCCGCGTAGAAATTGACGGTCGCCTTGCCCGAGCTGCCGAAGGTGGTGTCCAGCGAACCGTCCGTGTTGTAGCGATAAACGGTGAAGTTGCGGGTGGACGTGAAGTTCGGACACGAAGTACCTGCAACGACAATCTTGCCATCCGCCTGCAGGGCGAGCGCGCGCGCCTGTCCCGAGCAGCTGCCCGATGGCGTGGTGGTGACCTTGCCGGTACCGTTGAAGCTCGTATCCAGAACGCCACTGGTCGTATAACGCGCCAGTGCGAACTCACCGAGTGCGGTCTGGCCGGCGGCGACGATCCGCCCGTCCGGCTGGATGACAACCCGGGCCGCGGCGCCGTAGTTGCCGAATGCGGTGGAGGTGATGCCTGCCGAACCGAACGTGGGGTCCAGCGACGCGGCCTGTGCGGGCGTTGCAAATGCGCTGATGGCACTGATGGCCACGGCAAACGATACCTTCATCGTACTGTTGATCACTGCTGACTCTCCTTGTTGACTGCGATTGAATCCATTCTTGGCTCGACTCATACACCGCCGCTTGCTGTGCAGCGGCGGCGTGACGAGTGCGCAAGATTTTGAAGGCGGCTGCGAGGCGGCGCCGCTTGCCGAAGGTATCCGTGCTTGATTACAGGCATCGCGCAAGTAGCCGTGCAGCACGATGTAGATTGATCTATCGCACTGACGTAGCCGCACTCCCCCATGTACCGGACCAGGGTCACCCACTGCCCTGTTTCTCGGTCCAGGACATGTTTATGCGTGCGATGGTGCGCAGCCCCCCGATTCTGCGCGACACTCAGCGGATACCCCGTTGCTAAGTGTGCCCCAGGCAAATCTCCGTCGTTGAGACGTTCCCGAGACATGGGCTACCCAGCGCTTGGGAGCGCGGAGCCCAAGCTTTCATAGCCCCGCGGTCCGCCTTGGGCAGAAGCAGTTCGTCAAAAAGAAAATGGGGCTCCGGAGAGCCCCACAGGTACTAGCAACTTCTAGGCAACCGTATCAGCGACTTCTGGGTCCCCACAGCGGCTTTAAGGCCAGCGCACATCAGATGCACTCCGTCGCGGACCCGACCACCCTCAGCCGCACTTCGAATACCCGCAGTTCAAGCAGGTCGCGCAGCCGTCCATCAGGACCAGGGCCTTGGTGCTGCACTTGTGGCACAGGGTCGCGGTCGGCGGGAAGGAGGCGCCTTCGCCGGTCACGGCGACGTCCTCGCTGCGCGACTCGACGGCGGCGGATGCGGCGGCCGGGGTTACGTCAGAGTTTTTTTTTGAGCCGCGCTGCTCGTAGGCGGCGCGCTTTTCGGCGATGAGGGCGCGCTGGGCGTCGCTCATTTCCGGGTCGTGGATCATGCCGATCGACTTGAGGTGGTCCTCGACGATGGCGCCCATCTCGGCGACCAGGGACGGCATGTAGACGCCGCCGGCCTTGAAATAGCCGCCGCGCGGGTCGAACACGGCCTTCATTTCGTCGACCAGGAAGGTCACGTCGCCGCCCTTGCGGAACACGGCGGACATGATGCGGGTCAGCGCGACGATCCACTGGAAGTGGTCCATGTTCTTCGAGTTGATGAAGATCTCGAAGGGACGGCGCGACTCGTGCTCGGTGCCGGCGTTGAGGACGATGTCGTTGATGGTCACGTACAAGGCGTGCTCGAACAGCGGCGATTTGATCTTATAGGTGGAGCCGATCAGGATCTCGGGGCGCTCGATGCGCTCGTGCATCTGGATGACGTCGGCCACCGGCAGTTCGTCGGCCTTGGCGGCCGCGGCGGCGCTGGCTGCGGAGACCTTCGCGGCTTCCTTGTTCTTGTCTTCCAGGCTGACGACGCTGTAGCCCTTGATTTTCTTTTCGATCTTGACGGCCATGGGCCCGACTCCTGGTGCTTCGTGCTTGTTCTTGTGTGGTGGCGCTGAACGGGTGACGCGGATACTTAGGGGACCGGACGGTTCCGGCCGGCGGCCGGCGCCCCGACCCTCTCCCGCGGCGCGGGAGAGGGCGGAAACGCGAGGCGCCTATCGATCAACGCTTCTTCGCGGCCTTCTTGGCAGCCTTCTTCGCCGGTGCCTTCTTCGCGGTCTTCTTTACCGCAGCCTTCTTGGCGGCCTTCTTCACTGCAGCTTTCTTGGCGGGCGCCTTCTTGGCCGCTGCCTTCTTCGCCGGAGCCTTCTTGGCGGTCGCCTTCTTGACGGCCTTGGCCGCCTTCTTCGCTACCTTCTTGACCGCCTTGGTCGCCTTCTTCGCGGCCTTTTTCACGGCTTTCTTGGCCGTGGCTTTCTTGGTCGCTTTCTTGGCGGCCTTCTTCGCAGCCTTCTTGGCCGGCTTCTTGCCGGTGGCCTTGGCCTTCAGCGCGGTCGCTTCCTTCTTGGCCTTGGCGCTGGCGGTCGCGAGCTTCTTCTTGGCCGTGCCGACGGCCTTCTTGGCGGCCTTGCGGGCCTTGGTCGCGGTCTTCTTGACCGAAGCCACGGCTTCCTCGGCGCGGTTGGCGATGGCGCTGCCGATGTTGGACGCCGTTTCTTTGACGTTCTCGGCGGCCTGGGTCAGGGTCGCCGTCACTCCATTACCGTTGCTCATGGTGCCCTCCTCGTGGGCGTTTTTTCTAATGGGCGGTACGTACGCGGTACGTGTAATCGGGGTCTTGCCGGAGCGATGCTATACCTGCTGCGCGGGCGTAGACAGGGGTCGGTCTTCAGCGCCCGAGGCCGTCGCGGCGAAACCCGGCGGATGAACGCGGAATCGGCCTGAATTCCGCGTCCGGCGTAACGGCCGCCGTGCCCGTACTGCGTGATCGTACTGACCTGCCGCGCGCGCCCGGCGGACCGGGCGGGCGCTCAAGTGCGCCGATCAGAACTTGCCGTAATAGCCTTCCTTGAGCGCGTCGAACAGGTTCGCGGCGGTGTGCATCTCGCCGTCGTACTCGATCTGTTCGTTGCCCTTGACCTCCAGCACGCTGCCGTCTTCGAGCTCGAAGCGGTAGGTGGTGTTTTCCAGGTCGGCTTCCTTGACCAGCACGCCCTGGAAGGCGGCCGGGTTGAAGCGGAAGGTGGTGCAGCCCTTGAGGCCCTGCTCGTGGGCGTAGCGGTAGATGTCCTTGAAGTCCTCGTACGGGTAGTCCGTGGGGACGTTCGCGGTCTTGGAAATCGAGCTGTCGACCCACTTCTGCGCGGCCGCCTGGACGTCGACGTGCTCCTTCGGGGTGATGTCGTCGGCGGAAATGAAGTAGTCGGGCAGCTTGGCCTCGGCTTCCTCGCTGAACGGCATCGCCTTGGCGTTGATCAGCTCGCGGTAGGCCAGCAGCTCGAAGGAATAGACGTCGACCTTTTCCTTGGACTTCTTGCCTTCGCGGATGACGTTGCGGCTGTAGTGGTGGGCGAACGAGGGCTCGATGCCGTTGGAGGCGTTGTTGGCCAGCGACAGGGAAATGGTGCCGGTCGGGGCGATCGAGCTGTGGTGGGTGAAGCGGGCGCCGATGTCGGCCAGTTCCTCGACCAGCTCCGGGGCCACGCCGGCCACCCGCTGCATGTAGCGCGAGTACTTGGCGTGCAGGACCTTGCCCGGGATCTCCTGGCCGATCTTCCAGCCGTCGGCCTTCATCTCCGGGCGCTTGCGCAGCATCTCGGCGGTGACGGCGAAGCGCTCTTCCATGATCGGGGCCGGGCCCTTCTCCTTGGACAGGGCCAGGCCCATTTCCCAACCGGCCACGGCCATTTCGCGGGCGATGCGGTCGGTGAACTCGCAGGACTCGGCCGAACCGTACTTCATGCGCAGCATGGTCACGGTGCTGCCCAGACCGAGGAAGCCCATGCCGTGGCGGCGCTTGCGCATGATCTCGGCGCGCTGCTGTTCCAGCGGCAGGCCGTTGACCTCGACCACGTTGTCGAGCATGCGGGTGAACACGCGCACGACTTCCTTGTATTCCTCCCAATCGAACTCGGCCCGATCGGTGAAGGCGTTGCGGACGAACTTGGTCAGGTTGACCGAGCCCAGCAGGCAGGCGCCGTACGGCGGCAGCGGTTGCTCGCCGCAGGGGTTGGTCGCGCGGATGGTCTCGCACCACCAGTTGTTGTTCATCTCGTTGACGCGGTCGATCAGGATGAACCCGGGCTCGGCGTAGTCGTACGTCGAGACCATGATCATGTCCCACAGGTGGCGGGCGCGAATGTGGCCGTAGATCTTGCACGCGACCAGGCCGTCCTCGCGGACCACGTAGTTGCGGGTGGTCGGCCAGTCGCGCCAGACGACCTGGTTCGGGTCTTCCAGGTCGACGTCGCCCTGTTCCTTGATGTTGACCGGGAACACCAGCGGCCAGTCGGCATCAAGTTTGACCGCCTCCATGAAGCCGTCGGTGATCAGCAGCGACAGGTTGAACTGGCGCAGACGGCCGTCTTCGCGCTTGGCGCGGATGAAGTCCTTCACGTCCGGGTGGCTGACGTCGAAGGTGCCCATCTGGGCGCCGCGGCGGCCGCCGGCCGAGGACACGGTGAAACACATCTTGTCGTAGATATCCATGAAGGACATCGGACCGGAGGTGTAGGCGCCGGCGCCGGCGACGAAGGCGCCGCGCGGACGCAGGGTGCTGAATTCGTAGCCGATGCCGCAGCCCGCCTTGAGGGTCAGGCCGGCTTCGTGGACCTTCTCGAGGATGCCGTCCATCGAGTCTTCGATGGTGCCCGAGACGGTGCAGTTGATCGTCGAGGTGGCGGGCTTGTGCTCCAGCGCGCCGGCGTTGGAGGTGATGCGGCCGGCCGGGATGGCGCCGCGACGCAGCGCCCAGACGAAACGCTCGTACCAGTACTGTTGCTTCTCGGCGCTGGGCTCGGCGTCGGCCAGGGCGCGTGCGACGCGTTGGTAGGTGGCGTCGATATCGCTATCGACCGCTTCGCCGCTCTTGGTCTTGAGGCGGTATTTCTTGTCCCAGATGTCCTGGGACGCGGGTTGCAGGGCGATGTCTTTATCTGCCACCGCGTTCTTGACCGCCTCGAGGCGCACCGTGCTCATGCCTGTTTCGTCTCCTGAATCTTGACGGCGGGCCGTTCGGTTGCGCCCGCCATCGGTGGTTTCTTTTTGTACGTGGTAACCGGGGTTTATCTAAAGCCGGTGTCTGTCTGAGGTGGTGCGTGTTGCGGGTGGAACGGGTCTTCGTCGAGACCTGGGTCGAATCGGTAACCGGGGCGTTGCGTTCGCTCTACTGCCGTCAGCTGATCCATGTATCTATCGAGTCGCGCGTGTACAGCGTGTTGCGGGATGCAGCGGTTATTGCCGCCTGGCGCCGGCAGGCCGGAACCGGGTCTCGGAGCCGCCGCCAGCCCCCCGCCGACGGCGACGCACGCGTTCGCGTTGATTACGCGCCACGTGCGGTATTTGGCTGGTCTTTGCGGTTCGCGCCTGTTCCCGTCATGCGCCCGCTCGCTATCAAGGCTACGCACCGACCGACCCAAGCTGAACCCCTATGCTTGGGCTCCTTCCACGAAGCCGACCACTAGATGTTGTGGCGTCGCAGAGACTTCAAGCTACGCCCGGTGTTTCTGGAAGTCAACGGCTTTTTGATGGCTATCACGCTTTGTCGGTGTTGGCGCGGTCACGCATTCCAATTTCGGCGCGACCGGGCGCGGCGTCCGCGCGGACGCCGTGGCGACACGATACGAGCGGGTACTTCATCGGCTATTTATTCGCATTCTCCGACACTGGCCACGACACTGAACGAGATCGCGCCGACGCGGTCCAAGCCCCTGCCGGCGCCTCTGCCGGCGCGCGGGCTTGATCGCCCGCGGCGGTGCCACGATCTGTGTGTTCTGCCCCTTCCCTTCCACCGTTGACCGGAACAGCGACTCGATGCGTCCCTTGCCGACCCTGCTGACCCTTGCCCTCGCCGCCGCCTTCGGCGGCTTCGCCGCCACCGCGATCCGCGAGGGGCTGCAAACGCCGGCCCAGGCTTCGCCGGCCGCCGCGGCCCTGCCGCTGCCGACCGCGGGCGCGTTGCCGGCCTCGGTCGGAGGCCAGCCGGTGCCGTCGCTGGCGCCGATGCTGCAGCGGGTCACCCCGGCGGTGGTCAGCGTGCACACCAAACAGACCGTGCGCATCCGCAACCCCTTCGCCAACGACCCGTTCTTCCGCCGCATGTTCCCGAACATCCCGCAGGAGCGGATCAACGAATCGCTGGGCTCGGGCGTGATCATCGACGCCAAGAACGGCTACGTGCTGACCAACCATCACGTCATCGAAGGCGCCGACGAGGTCTCGGTGACCCTGGCCGACGGCCGCACCATCAAGGCCGACTTCGTCGGTTCCGACCCCGACACCGACATCGCCCTGATGCGGGTGCCGGCGCAGAACCTCAGCGCGATCAGCCTGGCCGACTCGGACGCGCTGCGGGTCGGCGATTTCGTGGTCGCGGTCGGCAACCCCTTCGGCATCGGCCAGACCGTGACCTCGGGCATCGTCTCGGCGGTCGGCCGCAGCGGCCTGCGCGGCCTGGGCTACCAGAACTTCATCCAGACCGACGCCTCGATCAACCCGGGCAATTCGGGCGGCGCGCTGGTCAACCTCAACGGCGAGCTGATCGGCATCAACACCGCCAGCTTCAACCCGCAGGGCAGCATGGCCGGCAACATCGGCCTGGGCTTCGCGATCCCGGCCAACCTGGCGCGCAACATCAAGGACCAGCTGATCGCCAACAACGGCGTCGTGCGCCGCGGCAGCCTGGGCCTGGAATCGCAGGACGTGACCCCGCAGCTCGCCGCCGGCCTCAAGCTCGGCGAGCCGCGCGGCGCCCTGGTCTCGCGCGTGTTCGCCGGCAGCGCCGCGGCCGCGGCGGGCCTCAAGCCCGGCGACGTGATCCTGACCGCCAACGGCCAGCGCGTCGACGGCCGCGACGCCTTGCGCAATTTCGAAGGCCTGCAGGCGATCGGCAGCAAGATCGCCCTGGAAGTGCTGCGCGACGGCCAGCCGCTGCAGCTCACCGCAAGCCTGCGCGAACAGGCCAAGGCGCTCGCCGGCGCCGAACTCGATCCGCGCCTGGGCGGCGCGACCTTCGCCGAGCTGCCCGAACGCCTGCGCCAGTCCGGTTTCTCCGGCGTGGTGGTCGAAAGCGTGGCCCGCGGCAGCCGCGCCGAAAAGAACGATCTGCGCAAGGACGACGTCATCGTGGCCGCCACCAGCGGCCAGTTCGACGATCTTCCGGGTTTCCGCGCGAGCTTCACGCGGGCTCCGGCACAGTTGGTATTGCGAATCGTGCGCGGCAATCGTCGCGGCGATCTGCAGATGCAGTAACGTCGCGGGGCATCCTGCGCCGTTGCCATCGGCATGAATGCGCGTCGCACCGCGGCGCGATCCGATCAATGCCGCCGAGGGCCGGGACCACCCGGCACGTCGACGGCCCGCTCGAACCCTGGACTCGTTCAGCGGTTCATCCATGCAGCACGGAGGAACACCACGATGACCCCCACTTCGACCGACGCCATCAAGACCAACCTCGGCCAGGCCGGCACCCACCTCAAGCAGGCCGCCAGCGACGCAGGCGAAGCCATCCGCAGCGCCGCCGGCGTCGCGGGCGAGGAGCTCAAGCTCGGCAAGGCCAATGTGAAGTCCGACCTCGCCGACAGCGCGCTGGCCGGCATCGCCGCCGCCGAACATGCCGGCGGCGCCGCGCGCGAGCAGGTCGATGCACTCATGGACAAGGGCCGCGACCTGATCGAAAGCGCCGCCGAACTCGTGCGCGAACGGCCGCTGGCTTCGTTCGGCGTCGCCTTCGCGGCCGGCTTCATCATCGCCAAGCTCGCCCGCGGCAGCGACAAGTAAGCGTGAGCGACCCCAGCCGCAGCGGTCCGGACTCCGCTTCGGGCGGCGACGACAGCCCCGACGCTGCCGGGCGGGGCCGGGGGCCGTCGATCGAGGACTCGTACCGCGAGATCCGCGACGCCGGCCGCGAAGGCCTGTCGGCGGCGATCGACACCGGCCGCGCCCTGCGCGGTCTGTTGATCGCCGACTTCGCGCTCGCCCGCAGCGCGCTCGGCCGCGCCCTGCTCTGGGTCAGCGTGGCGATCGTGTTCGGCGCCTCGTCCTGGCTGCTGCTGATGGCGGCGTTGATCGCGCTGCTGCAGGGCGTGCTGGGCTGGACGTGGCTGGCCTCGATGTTGGCCGCGGCCGGTTTGAGCCTGGTGGTGACCGCAGTCGGGGTGTGGCAGGCGCTGCACTACTTCGAGTTCACCCGCCTGCACGCCACCCGGCGCCAGTTGCGGCGCCTGGGCATGGGCGACCTCGACGACGAGGAACTGCAGGCGCATCTGGCCGCCGACGCGGGTCACGCGGCCCGCTATCACGGCAAGGAAGACGGGAAGGCGCCATGAGCCGGTTCGAACGACTGCAACGACGCGTGCACAAACGCGAACACCTGCTCGAAGGCCGCTACGAGCAGGCGCTCGAACGCAAGGCCTTGCTCAAGGCGCGCTGGCACGAGGCCTGGACGCCCGGGCGGATCGTCGTCGCCGGCCTGGTCAGCGGCTTTTTGATGGGCCGCGCCGAGCCGGCCAAGATCGCGGCCAAGAGCAGCAACCTGATGCAGATCGTCACCATGCTGTCGGGCCTGTTCGCCGGCAGCAGCGCGCAGAACGCGGCCGATCAGGCCGGCCGTGCCGCCGGCGAGGCCGGACACGCCGCCGACAACGCCGAGGCCGTCGCCGAAGCCAGCGGCGCGGTCGCGCCCGGGCTGACGACAGTGGCGCCGCCGCGGACGACGGCGCACAGTGCGCGCAACGACCGCACCGAATCGATCGAGCCTTGAGCACCTCCGCACCGCAACCGCCTGCCGCACCCATCGAGCCGGATTCGGCCGAACCTCCGCCGGGCGATAGCGCGCCCGAGCCCGAACCCGCCGCAACGGCGACACCCGCCGCGACGCCACGCCCGAAGGCGCCGCTGCCGCTGTACGTGCTCGCCGTGCTCGCGGTCGGCTACACCCTGTGGGCCGCCCAGGAACTGATCCTGCCGATCCTGTTGGCGGCCTTCTTCGCCCTGGTCGGCAACCCGATCCTGCGCCTGCTGCAGAAACTCTATCTGCCGCGCGTGATCGGCGCGGTGGCGGTGATCGTCGGCGGGCTGGCGATTTCCGGCGTGCTCGCCCTGCAACTGGTCGAGCCGGCCAGCGAGTGGGTGCGCCAGGTGCCGCGCGAGATGAAACAGCTGGCGCCGAAACTGCGCGAGATGACCAAGCCGATGCAGGAAGCCAATCGCGCCGCGCAGAACATCGCGCGCGCCGCCGGCGGCGAAAGCACCAGCAAGCCGGTGCAGGTGATCAAGACCGAACTCAACGATCCCTACCGCGCGCTGACCTCGACGCCGAAATACATCGCCCAGGTGCTGGCGGTGGTGCTGCTGACCTTCTTCTTCATGGTTTATGGCGAGTCCCTGCAACGCAACGCGATCGCGCTGCTGCCGGGGCCGCAGCAGAAAAGACTGACGATCGACATCCTGCATTCGATCGAGCGCGAGATTTCGCGCTACGTGCTCACCATCACCCTGATCAACAGCGGTCTCGGCCTGGCCCTGGCCGGCGCGCTGTACGCGCTCGGGGTGCCGCTGCAGGAGTCGCTGCTGTGGGGCACGATGGCGGCGATCCTCAACTTCGCCCCCTTCGTCGGCCCGCTGATCGGCATGCTGATCATGCTGATGACCGGCCTGGTCGCGTTCGACGAATTGCTGCCGTCGCTGTTGCCGGCCGGCGTCTATCTGCTGCTGCATGCGATCGAGTCGCAGGCGGTCACCCCGATCGTGCTCGGCCGCAGCATGCGCCTGTCGCCGCTGGTGCTGATCCTGGCGCTGATGTTCTTCGGCTGGCTGTGGGGCATCATCGGCCTGCTGCTCGCCGTGCCGATGCTGGTCTGCGTGAAGCTGGTGCTGGCGCGCATCGAAGGCCTCGGGGGCTGGTCGAAGCTGCTGGAGTGACGGTGTCCGCCAGCCGCGCATTGGACGGCCCTGTCCTCGCCGTCGACGTCCATTACCTCGAGGCCGGCGCCCGTGTCGCCGGCGTGCTGTTCGACGACTGGGCCGATCCGCAAGCCACTGCGGCGCACACATTGAACCTGGATCAGGTCGAGGACTACGCACCCGGCGAGTTCTACCGCCGCGAGCTGCCATGCCTGTTGGCCCTGCTCGGGCGGATCGAGCCGGCACCGGCCTGCATCGTCGTCGATGGTTACGTCTGGCTCGGCGCGGACCGTCGCCCGGGCCTGGGCGCGCACCTGTGGCAGGCCCTGGATCGGCGTTGCCCCGTGGTCGGGGTGGCCAAGACCCGTTTCGCCGACACCCCTGCCGAAGCCGAAGTGTGCCGCGGCAACAGCCGCCGCCCGCTGTACGTCACCAGTGCCGGCCTCGACCCGGAGGCCGCGCGCGCGGCGGTGCGCGCCATGTACGGCGCGCACCGCCTACCGGAATTGCTGAAGCGGGCCGACCGGCTGGCCCGCATCGGCGATGCGGCCTGACTGCGGCGCGGCGTCCGGTTCGGAAGCGCCGGGCGCGCTAAAATGCCGCCATGAGCTTTCCCGTACGCGCCATCACCCTCGACCTCGACGACACCATCTGGCCGATCGCCCCGGTCATGATCCGGGCCGAAAGCGTCCTCGATGCCTGGCTGCGCCAGCACGCGCCGCGCGCCGCCGAGCGTTTCCCGATCGAAGCCATGCGCGAGCTGCGCGACCGCATCGCCGCCGAGCGCCCCGACCTGGCCCACGATTTCACCCAGCAGCGCCGCCTGACCCTGGAGCACATGCTGCGCGAGACCGGCGAAGACATCGCCCTGGTCGCGCCGGCCTTCGACGTGTTCTTCGCCGCGCGCTGCGAGGTCGAGCACTACGCCGACAGCGAGGAAGCACTCGCGCGCCTGGCCGCGCGCGTGCCGCTGGCCGCGTTGAGCAACGGCAACGCCGACCTGCAACGCATCGGCCTGATGCCGCTGTTCCGCTTCCAGCTCGGCGCGCGCGAGCACGGCCGCGCCAAGCCCGACGCCAGCATCTTCCACGCCGCCTGCACCCGCCTCGAAGTCGAGCCGGCGCAGGTGCTGCATGTCGGCGACGACATCGAGATGGACATCGTCGGCGGCGCCCGCGCCGGCCTGCGCACCTGCTGGATCAACCGCGAGGGCCGGCAATGGCCGCACGCCCAGCTGCGCCCCGATCTCGAATTCACCACCCTTGCCGCCCTGGCCGACTGGCTGGACACGGCGCATCGCACGGATACCGCTGCCGCATGACTTTGCCCCTGGGTTTCACCGACGACGCCAGCGACGCTCTGCCGCTGGTCCTGGTCAGCCGCGCTTCGCTCAAGACCTGGCGCGAAACGCTGGCCGATTCGGCCGTGGCCTGGCTCGACGCGCAAGGCTTCGACGGCACGCCCGGCAGCGCCGTGGTGGTTCCGGGCGGCGACGGCCGCATCGCCGCCGGCGTGCTCGGGGTCGGCGATCCGCTCGATCCGTATTCCTACGGCCATGCGCCGTTCGCGCTGCCGGCGCGCACCTGGCGCATCGAAGGCCAGCACGACGCCGCCACCCTGGACGCACTGCGCCTGGGTTGGGGCATCGGCAGCTATCGCTTCAGCCGCTACAAGGCGCCGCCGCGCGCGCCGGCGCAGTTGCTGGTCGACGGGACCCTGGAAGGCGGCGACGAGGTCTTCGATCTGGTCGCCGCGAGCTGGCGCGTGCGCGACCTGATCAACACCCCGACCGAGCACATGGGCCCGGCCGAGCTGGAAGCGATCGCGCGCGAGATCGCCGCGCGCCACGGCGCCGACATCGAGGTCGTGGTCGGCGACGAGCTGATCGCGCAGAACTTCCCGGCCATCCACGCGGTCGGCCGCGCCTCGCACCGCGCGCCGCGGCTGATCGCGCTGTGCTGGGGCCAGCAGGCGCATCCGCACATCGCCCTGGTCGGCAAGGGCGTGTGCTTCGACACCGGCGGCCTCGACCTCAAGCCCGCCGAGGGCATGCGCTGGATGAAGAAGGACATGGGCGGCGCGGCGCACGCGATCGCCCTGGCCGAGCTGATCATGGCGCGCAAGCTGCCGCTGCGGATCACCCTGCTGGTGCCGGCGGTCGAAAACGCGGTCGGCCCGGACGCGTTCCGCCCCGGCGAAGTCATCGCCACGCGCCAGGGCGTCAGCGTCGAGATCGACAACACCGACGCCGAAGGCCGGGTGATTCTCTGCGACGCCCTCACCTATGCCGGCGAGCAAGCGCCGGAGCTGCTGCTGGATTTCGCCACCCTGACCGGCGCGGCGCGCATCGCGCTCGGCCCGGACCTGCCGGCGCTGTTCGCCAATCGCGACGAACTCGCGGCCGAATGGCTCGATGCCGGCATCCAGCAGCGCGACCCGCTGTGGCGCATGCCGTTGTGGCGCCCCTACCTGCGGTACCTGACCAGCCACATCGCCGACCTCGCCAACGGCGGTCCGTCGAAGATGGCCGGCTCGGTGACGGCCGCGTTGTACCTCGAGCGTTTCGTCCCGGCCGAGCTGCCGTGGGCGCACCTGGACGTTTACAGCTGGAACGACGCCGACCGCCCCGGTCGCCCGGCCGGCGGCGAGGCCCAGGGCCTGCGTGCGGCCTACGCCATGCTCAAGGCGCGCTCGGCGCGCTGATCGCCCGGCAATGCGGCGGGCGCGTCCCGCCGCATCCAGTTGCTTGGCCAGGGACCGCACGCAGACCGCAACAGCGCACGCAGCGCTCGTCCCGGCGAATCCGCAAGCCCTGCACAAAACGGATGGCCCCCGCGAACTCACTGGCGCGGGAGTCGTGCATCGCCGCGCGCGCAGAGCGTGAAACCATGACGTTTGTCATGAAAAACCGCCGACACCGGCGCTGACAAAAACTGACTTTCTGCACGTTGGCGCGCAAGGGCTACCGCGGTCACACTAGCCATTATCTGGCGTCTTGGTTGTGACCATGAGTGCATCCGCTGATCTGCTGAAAGAGCTCCGCATCGACCGCAATCGTCCGCCCGAGCGCTCCGGCCCGGGTCGTGGCCTGTTCATCGGCATCGCCGTGCTGATTCTCGTCGTACTCGGCATCGCCGCCTGGGCGATGTTCGGCCGCAACGGCGGCCCCCGCGTGGAAACCGCCACGGTCACCGCGATCGGCGGCGGCAACGGCGCCGGCGCCTCGGTGCTCGACGCCTCCGGCTATGTGGTCGCGCGGCGCATGGCCACGGTCTCGGCCAAGATCACCGGCAAGGTCCGCGAGGTGATGATCGAGGAAGGCCAGCGCGTCGAGGAAGGCCAGATCATGGCCACGCTCGACCCGATCGACGCCAACGCCCAGCGCGAGCTCAGCGCCGCCCAGCTCGGCGCGGCGCAGAGCGAGACCGCGCGCGTGCAGGCGCAACTCACCGAAGCCGAAGCCAATGCCAGGCGCCTGGCCACGCTCGCCGGCCAGCAACTCGTGTCCAAGTCGCAATACGACCAGGCCGTGGCCGCGCGCGATGCACTGCGTGCGCAACTGCTGACCGCGCAGCGCAACGTCAAGGTCTCCGGCGACGGCTTGCGCATCGCCGACATCGGCGTCGACAACACCATCGTGCGCGCGCCGTTCTCCGGCGTGGTCACCGCCAAGGCCGCCCAGCCCGGCGAAATCGTATCGCCGCTGTCGGCCGGCGGCGGCTTCACCCGCACCGGCATCGGCACCATCGTCGACATGGATTCGCTGGAGATCGAGGTCGACGTCGGCGAAGCCTTCATCGGCCGCGTGCAGCCCAAGATGCCGGTCGAGGCGGTGCTCAACGCCTACCCCGATTGGAAGATCCCGGCCGAGGTGATCGCGATCATCCCGACCGCCGACCGCGGCAAGGCCACGGTCAAGGTGCGTGTGGCGATCAAGAACCGCGACCCGCGCATCGTCCCGGACATGGGCGTGCGGGTGAGCTTCCTCGAAGCAGCCAAGCCGGCCCAGGCCGCCCAGCGCAAACCCAGCGCGATGGTGCCGGCCGCGGCCATCGTCCAACGCGACGGCAAGGACAACGTGTTCGTCGTCGCCGACGGCAAGGTCGCGCAGACCGCGGTGACCCTGGGCCGCAAGCTCGGCGAAGACCAGGAAGTCACCCAGGGCCTGAGCGGCGGCGAGACCGTCGTGCTCGCCCCGCCGGATTCGCTCGCCGACGGCGGCCCGGTGCGTGTCGAAAACGACGCCGCTGGTTCGTCGGATAGCAAAGACTGAGCGAGCGCGAGCCGCTCGCCTGCCGAATCCGCCCGCCAAATCCGCGAGCGGCGCCGCCTCCGGCGCCCTCGCTCCTTCACCGATCCACGTTCGAGGAAGTCGAAGATGGACACCCTGGTTTCGATCAACAACCTCACCAAGACCTATCAGCGCGGCCCGGAAAAGGTCGAAGTGCTGCACGGCATCAACCTGGACATCGCCAAGGGCGATTTCGTCGCCCTGATGGGACCGTCGGGTTCGGGCAAGACCACCTTGCTCAATCTGATCGGCGGCCTCGACAACCCCAGCGGCGGCGAGATCTCGATCGAAGGCGAGCGCATCGACCGCATGAGCTCCGGCCAGTTGTCGCAGTGGCGCAGCCGCCACGTCGGCTTCGTGTTCCAGTTCTACAACCTGATGCCGGCCTTGAGCGCGCAGAAAAACGTCGAACTGCCGTTGCTGCTGACCCCGCTCAACGGCGCCCAGCGCAAGCGCAACGCCGAGATCGCCCTGACCCTGGTCGGCCTGGCCGACCGCGGCAAGCACCGCCCGAACGAACTGTCCGGCGGCCAGCAGCAGCGCGTGGCGATCGCACGCGCGATCGTCTCCGACCCGACCTTGCTGATCTGCGACGAACCGACCGGCGACCTCGACCGCCATGCGGCCGAGGAGATCCTCAACCTGCTGCAGTTGCTCAACCGCGAACACGGCAAGACCATCGTGATGGTGACCCACGATCCGAAGGCGGCCGAGTACGCCACCCACACCCTGCATCTCGACAAGGGCACCCTGGTCGAGCAGCAGTCGCACGCGGCCTGAGCCGGGAGCGGCCCTCATGAAATATTTCCATCTGATCTGGGCGGAGCTGATGCGTCGCAAGACGCGCACGCTGCTGACCCTGCTGTCGATCATCGCCGCGTTCCTGCTGTTCGGCCTGCTCGACGGCGTGCGCGAGAGTTTCGAGCAGGCCGGCAACAGCGCCAACGGCGCCAAGCGCCTGCAGACCGGCTCGCGCCTGTCCTTCATCCAACCGCTGCCGATGTCGCTCAACGACCGCATCGGCCAAGTGCCGGGCGTCAGCCAGGTGTCGTACGCGAACTGGTTCGGCGGCGCCTACCAGGACCCGCACAACCAGATCTTCAGCTTCGCGGTGGCGCCGAACTACCTCGACCTGTATCCCGAGATCGCCGTCGACAAGGCGCAGCGCAAAGCCTTCGAGGCCACCCGCACCGGCGTGCTGGTCGGCGAAGGCCTGATGAAGCGCTTCAATTGGAAGGTCGGGCAAAAACTGCCGCTGCAATCGACGATCTTCCCGAACCGCGACGGCAGCAAGAACTGGATCTTCGACATCTCCGGGGTGATCTCGGCTACCGACAAGAAATCCGGGGCCTGGTTCGACCAGATGATCCTGCTGCACTGGAAGTACTTCGACGACTCCACGCCGTACAACACCGGCCAGGTCGGCTGGTACGTCACCGAGGTCAAGGACGTCAACCAGGCCGACCGCATCGCCAAGGCCATCGACGCGATCTCGGCCAACTCCGACCACGAGTCCAAGACCCAGACCGAAGCCGCAGCCTCGGCCAGCTGGATGAAGCAGATGGCCGACATCGGCCTGATCGTCGGTTCGATCATGGGCGCGGTGTTCTTCACCTTGGTTCTGCTGACCGGCAACACCATGGCCCAGGCGGTGCGCGAGCGCACCTCCGAGCTGGCGGTGTTGAAGACGATCGGCTTTTCCAGCCACAGCGTGCTGTGGCTGGTGTTGGCCGAATCGGTGCTGCTGATGTTGATCGGCGGCGTCGTCGGCGTGGCCATCGCCGGCGTGCTCGGCCCGATCGTCAGCACCGCCAGCGGCGGCGCGATCAGCGTGCCGCCGATCGGCCTCAACAGTTGGTCGCTGGGCCTTGGCCTGATGATCGCCATCGGCCTGCTGGTCGGCGCCTTGCCGGCGATCCGGGCGATGCGCCTGAACATCGTCGATGCATTGGCCGGACGCTGAGGAGAACGCAATGAAGAGACTCAAATCGTTCGCACGCGGCCTGGCCGTATTCGTGGCCCTGGTCGCCGGCCTCGTCGCCTGGTCGATGCTGCCGTGGCCGGCCCTGCTCGGCCTGGCCGCGCTGTTCGCGCTGTGGATGTTCTTCACCCGCAGCGGCCGCCAGGCTGCCTCGGTGGCCGGCGTCGGCATCAGCACCCTGAGCCAGCGCCTGGGCTCGTCGTCGGTGGTCGTGATCGGCATCGCCGGCGTGGTCGCGGTGCTGGTGGCGATGCTGTCGATGGCCGAGGGCTATCAGCAAACGCTGCGCCGCACCGGCAGCGACGACAGCGTCATCGTCCTGCGCGGTGCGTCGGCGGCCGAGGTGATGTCTACCCTCAGCCTGGACAGCATCAACGTCATCGCGCAGGCGCCGGGCATCGCCCGCAGCGCCGACGGCCGCCCCTTGGCTTCGGCCGAGACGGTGGTCGCGGCGAACCTGCCGATCAAGGGCGGTGCGCCCGACGAAGACGGCAGCGTGCAGTTGCGCGGCGTCAGCGACCGCGCCTTCGACGTGCGCCCGCAGCTCAAGATCGTGGAAGGCCGCAAGTTCGAATCCGGCAAGCGCGAAGTCGTGGTCGGCAGCGGCGCGGTGCGCCAGTTCACCGGCATGCAGGTCGGCAAGCAGATCCGCCTCGGCAGCGAACTGTGGACCGTGGTCGGCGTGTTCCGTTCCGGCGACGCGATGGATTCGGAGCTCTGGGCCGATGCGGAGATGGTCGCTTCGACCTACCGTCGCGGCGCTTCGCGCAACTCGGTCATCGCCAAGCTCAGCGACGCCAAACAGTTCAAGAGCTTCAAGGCGGCCCTGGCCGGCGACCCGCGCCTGCAGGTCGACACCACCACCACCGCCGAGTACTTCGCCAAGCAATCCGAAACCATGACCAAGGTGATCCGGGTGATCGGCATCGTGGTCGGCTCGATCATGGCGATCGGCGCGGTATTCGGCGCGCTCAACACCATGTTCGCCACCGTGGCGACGCGGGCGCGCGAGATCGCGACCCTGCGCGCGATCGGCTTCCGCGGCGTGCCGGTGGTGGTGGCGGTGATGCTGGAAACGATGCTGCTGGCCTTGCTCGGCGGAGTGATCGGCGGCGCCTTGGCGTGGTTGATCTTCAACGGCTACACCGCCTCGACCATCGCCGGCGGCGTCGGCCAGCTGACCTTCGACTTCCGCGTCACCGGCGAACTGCTGTGGAGCGGCCTGAAGTGGGCGCTGGCGATCGGCTTCGTCGGCGGCCTGTTCCCGGCGTTGCGCGCAGCCAATCTGCCGGTGACCTCGGCCTTGCGCGCGCTGTAGGTTTCGCGCCATCGTTTGATGAAGAAAAGCCCCCTTCTCGCGAAGGGGGCTTTTTGTTGGCGCGGATTCGTTGGTGCGGGTTCGATCGCTGGCGAGCGAGAGCGCCCCCTGCCCCTCTTTCCCAAGGGGGACTCCATCTCGAGGAAGCGAAGTGCTTCGGGGAACGCCGCTTCAGACAGCCGTTGGCCGTCGAAACGCCACGCCCAATAAAAACCAACCGAAGAATCCCCCCTTTGAGTAGGGGGCTAGGGGGGATTTGCTCTTAAACCGAATCATCCCGAAGCGGGACTCGCCCGCGAGCAAGATTCGCCCCCGCAAACCTCAAGCTGTAGCAGCGACCGCCACCCGCCGAGAACGCAATACGCCCTCGCCGGCGAAGATCATCAAGCCGAGCCAGATGATGACGAAGCCGATCGCGCGCTCGGCGTTGAACGGTTCGCGCAGGATCAGTACGCCGATCAGGAACTGCAGGGTCGGGGCGACGTACTGCAGCAAGCCGATCGCGGTCAGCGACACTCGCCGCACCGCATAGGCGAAGCCGATCAGCGGCAGCGCGGTCAGCGCGCCGGCGATCACCAGCAGCAACGCGGTACCGAGCCCCCAGCCGCCGACGAAGCTGCCTTGCCCGTGGGTTTCGCCCCAGAACATCAAGGCCAGGGCCGGCACGAACAGATAGACGTTCTCGACGCCGAGGCCGGTCACCGCCTCGACCGCGACCAGCTTGCGGATCAATCCGTACAAGGCGAACGACACCGCCAGGCCGATGGCGATCAGCGGCGGCCGGCCGTACTCGAAGGTCAGCCAGGCCACGCCAGCGAAGGCGAAGGCGATCGCGATCCATTGCGCCGTGCGCAGGCGCTCGCCGAGGAAGACCACGCCCAGCATCACGCTGACCAGCGGGCCGATGAAATACCCCAGGCTGGTCTCGATCACATGCCCGGCATTGACCGCCCAGATGTAGAGGCCCCAATTGAAGGCGATCAAGGCGCCGCTGACGCCGAGCATCGCGGCCTTGCGCGGCTGGCGCAGGACCTCGCGCAGCCAATGCCGGCCCAAGGTCCAGCCGAGCCAGGCAGCGACCAGCAAGGTGCTCCAGACGACGCGGTGGGCGACGATCTGCAGCGACGGCACCGCCTTGAGCAGATGCCAGTACAGCGGCATCAGGCCCCAAAGGACGAACGAGGCGACCGCGATCCACAGTCCGCGGCGGTCGGTGGCAGCATTCATGCGTGTGTTTCCTTTTCCGCCGCTGCGCCGGGCTCGATCGCATCGATCGCGTCGACTCTGCTTTCCGCGGGCCTGCTTTCCGTGAGCGTGGCCTCGGCCGGCTTGGCCGCGCGGGCGCGGGCCAGGGTGATGATGACGACGCCGACCAGGATCACCGCCATGGCGCCGAGGTCGTGCGAGGTGAAACGTTCGCCGGCGAGCAAGGCGCCGAACAGCACCGCGATCGGCGGGTTGACGTAGGCGTAGCTGGTCGCCAGCGCCGGGCGCACATGGTGCAGCAGCCAGATGTAAGCGGTGAAACCGAAGATCGAACCGGCGACGACCAGGTACAGCATCGCGCCGGTGGCGGCCCAGGTCGGCATCGCGGTGATGCGCTCGCCGGTCACGACCGCGGCGCCGAGCATCCAGATGCTGCCGGTCAGCATCTGCGCGCTCGCGGCCATGAACGGCGACGGCAGATCCTGGTCGCGGCTCCAGATCGAACCCCAGGCCCAGGCGATCGGCGCGACGGTCAGGCACACCAAACCGAGGGTCGAGGCCGACAGCTTGCTGCCGGCGTTGAGCCAGATCACCCCGAGGAAACCGATCGCCAGGCCGATCCACTCGATCTTCGAGGGATGGCGCCCGCGCAGCATCGCGAACACGCCGGCGAACAACGGCATCGAGGCGACCGCGATCGCGGCCAGGCCCGAATCCACCTCGGTCTCGGCCAGGTTCACCAGGCCGTTGGACAGCAGCACCATCCAGATCGACAGTAGCCATAGGGTGCGCCACTGCTTGCGGCTCGGCGGCGCGACGCCGCGCCAACGCAGGACTGCGTACATGATCGCGCCGGCGAGGAACATGCGGCCGGCGCCGAGCAGGAACGGCGGATAGCTTTCGAGGGCGAAACGGATCGCCAGGTAGGTCGATCCCCACAGCACATAGACCGACCCCAAAGCGAAGGCGACCGCGAGGGCGCCAGGGGCCAGTCGTTCAGCGGTCGGTGAAACGGCGCTCATGACGCGGATTCCGGGGGAAGAGCAACAGCGGAGGGACGGACGACGCGGGTCGGCCGGTGGTGACGTGCATTCGGGTCGAAACGGCGAGGAGCGAAAACACCGGCGTCGCGATCTCGACGATCGCGCCGCCCTCGATCAGGGATGCGGCCCGTAACGCGACACCGCCGTCCTGCGGCTGCCGACGTCGCGGCGACGCGGATCGTCGAACACGTCGATCACCACGAAGCCGGCCTTGCGCATCATTCCGGCCGAACCTTGGTTTTCCTCGTGGCGCTCGACGTAGATCTCGATCAAACCCATTTGCAACAGGCGCGAGACCGCCGCCTTCAACAATCGAGTGCCGAGTCCTTGTCCGCGATGACCGCGGTGCACTACGACTTCGCCGACATGACCCTGCCATTCGATCTCGCGACCGGACGGCTGGTAGCGATGAAAGGCATCGCTCGGCTCAAATGTGACGACGGCCACGATTTCTCCGTCGTGCAAAGCGACGACCGCCTGCGTTCTTCCTCGCCGGATCGCCGACAGGTGTGCGGCGAGCTCGACGTCGGGCAGGAAATTCCAGGGATTGGGGCCGTGTTCGCGGATCAGCGCGAGAATCTCGCCGACCTGCTCGGGCATAGCGGCTTGCATCACGTACCGGGACATCCCGGGGGCGTCCGTATCGAAAAGGTCGGGGGAGCGATCCCGCACATAAAAATTCCTCATGCGACGGGATCGTGAATAGCGTATCGATGTCAGTCAAATTGCGGTTGAATATTTGCCCGCATCAACGCAAAAATCTTGCATGAGCACCCCACCCCTGGTTTTGGACGAGTTCGACCACAAGCTGCTCGAACTGCTGCAGCGCGACGCCTCGGCGACCCTGAGCGAGCTCGGCGACGCCATCGGGCTGTCGCCGAGCGCGGTACAGCGGCGCATGACCCGCTACCGCCAGGAAGGCCTGATGCGTCAGGTGGCGGTGCTGGACCCACTGTCGCTCGGCAGCACCCTGGCCGCGGTCTGGGTAACGATGGAGCGCGAATCAGCCGAACGCCATGCCGCCTTCCATGCCCGGGTGCGCGCCGCGCCCGAGGTGCAGCAGTGCTACACCCTCGCCGGCGAGTGGGATTACCTGGTGATCCTGGCCACGACCGGGGTCTCGCATTGCCGCCAGGTGGTCGACCGCCTGTTCCTCGACGAAGGCAACATCAAGCGTTACGACACCCACCTGGTGTTCGACGTGGTCAAGCACGGCCTGGAGCTGCCCACGCGCGATGCGCCGCGGGCCGCGCGCAAGCGGAGGGGCTGAAGCCAGCGGCAAGGCCGCTGGGCGGGAATGGGGAATCGGGAATGGGGAATCGTAGGAGCAAGACCCCGGCAATCGCTTTTACGATTCCCGATTCCCGATTCCCGAATCCCGGCTTTCAGGCCGCCCGCTCGCGCTGCAGCAGGCGCTCCTTGAGCGGCAGGCCCCAGCGGTAGCCGCCGAGCGAACCGTCGCCGCGCACTACGCGATGGCAGGGCACGACCACGGCGACCCGGTTGTTGGCGCAAGCCTGCGCCACCGCGCGCGCGCCACGCGGCGCACCGACCTGTTCGGCGATCTGCGCATAGCTGCGGGTCTGCCCGGCCGGAATCTTCATCAGCGCGTCCCAGACCTTCTTCTGGAAGGCGGTGCCGATCAGGTCCAGCGGCACGGCATGGCCTTGTCCGCCCAGGGTATCGGCGACCGCGCGCAAACGCGGGGCGAGGAATTCGTCGCGGCCGGCATCGACGCGCTCCAGCAGCGCCTGCGGGAACTCGCTGCGCAACTTCGCTTCCAGCGCCTGCGGGTCGTCGCCGAGCTCGACCATGCAGATGCCGCGCGCGGTGGTGGCGACCAGGGCGGTGCCGATCGCGGTCGGCGCCAGGCTCCAGCGGATCTGCTCGCCGGCGCCGCCGGCGCGGTAACGCCCCGGGGTCATGCCGAGCTTGGCCGCGCCGCTTTCGTAGACCCGCGACGGCGAGCCGTAGCCGGCGTCGTACAAGGCGGCGCTGACGTCGTGGCCTTCGCGCAACGCCGAACGCAGGCTGCCGAGCTTGCGTTGGGCCAGGTACTCGGCCGGGCTCAGGCCGAAGCGCGCGCTGAAACGCCGCTGCAGGTGCGAGGGGCTGAGGCCGACGGTCTCGGCCAGTTCGGTCAGGGAAGGCTCGCCGCCATCGAGCAGCACGCGGGCCTGTTCGAGCTTGTCGTTGTGGGGTTTGCTGTTCATAGCCGACAGACTAGGCCCGCTGCCGCGGCCTCGCTATCCGGATCTTGCGCGGCGCCGGGTCGGATTTTCGGCCGTGGTTCATCGGGGCGGAAGAAGCAGCCGACGATCGGGCCCGGCGCGGCGAGACGGTCGCTACGCGGTCGCGGCTCGTGAGCGAAGGACATCCCGCTGAGACGCCGCCCCTGCCCTTCAGCTTCGGGGGCTATCGCTTTACCCGCGACACAAAAAAAAGCGCGCCACACGGGCGCGCTTTTCGTTTCGCGATGCGGAACCCGGCTCAGTCGGCCCAGTGCCCCGGCATGGTCGCGGTCGGCAACACCTGCGCCGACAGCTGACGGTCGTTGTTGAGCAGGCGCACCGCGTCGGCGAGGATCGAAGCCGACTCGCGCAACAGCGGGTCCGGACGCTTCTCGGCCAGCTTCTCGCGCGCCGCATCCTTGGCGATGTCGCGCTCGGCGGCGGCCAGGCCGTCGTCGTTGGCGTCGTCGGCCAGCGGATCGAGCTCCAGGCCCAGTTGCTTGCGTTCGGCCTGGCGCTGCTTACGCTTGGCGTCGTCGCGGTCGCGCTCGGCGCGGCGCTCGGCCTCGTTGAGCGAGATCCACTTCTTGGCGCGCTCTTCGCGGAACTGAGCGACGTCCTGCGACCACCACTGGAACTCCTTGTCGCCGGCGATGCGGCTGCTGTGCAGCGTCTCCAGCTTGGGCAGCAGCGGTGCGAAGTTGCCGTAGCTGGTGTGCGGCACGGCGGCGATCTTGGTCCACGGCAGGGCGTTGTCGTAGGTGCTCTCGCCGTACTCGGTGGCGTCGACCGACACCGGGAACGCGAGGTCGGGCACCACGCCCTTGTTCTGGGTCGAACCGCCGCTGACGCGGAAGAACTGGGCGATGGTCAGCTTGACCTGGCCGAAGCGCGGACCTTCGTTGGCCGGCCAGCGGTCGAGATCGACCAGGTTCTGCACCGTGCCCTTGCCGAAGGTGGTCTCGCCGATGACCAGGCCACGGCCGTAGTCCTGGATCGCGCCGGCGAAGATCTCCGAGGCCGAAGCCGAGCCGCGGTTGATCAACACCGCAAGCGGGCCTTCCCAGGCGATGCCGGTGTCGCTGTCGCCTTCGACGCTGACGCGGCCGCCGGACTCGCGCACCTGCACCACCGGGCCGCGGTCGATGAACAGACCGGTGAGCTCGATCGCTTCGTTGAGCGAACCGCCGCCGTTGTTGCGCAGGTCGAGGACCACGCCGTCGACCTTGTCGCCGCGCAGCTTGGTCAGCAGCTTGGCGACGTCGCGGGTGGCCGAGGCGTAGTCGTTGGCGTTCTTGCGGCGGCCTTCGAAGTCCTGGTAGAAGCCCGGCAGCTTGATCACGCCGATGCGCTTGGCCGGCGCGTCGCCGGCGGCGGGGATGTCGATGACCTCGGACTTGGCGGCCTGGTCTTCCAGGCGCACCTTGTCGCGCACCAGCACGATGCGGTTGGGCTTGCTGTCCAGGCCCGATTCGGCCGGCACCACGTCCAGACGGACCTTGGTGCCCTTGGCGCCGCGGATCTTGGCGACCACATCGTCGATGCGCCAGCCGATCACGTCTTCCATCGCGCCGCTGTCGCCCTGGCCCACGCCGACGATGCGGTCGCCGGCCTTGAGCAGGTTGCTGCGCGCGGCCGGGCCGCCCGGGATCACTTCGCGGATCGCGACCACGTCGTCCTGCTTCTGCAGTTGCGCGCCGATGCCGTCCAGCGACAACGACATGGTCATGTTGAAGTTGTCGGCCGACTTCGGCGTCAGGTAATCGGTATGCGGATCGATCGCGTTGGCGTAGCTGTTGACGAAGGTCTGGAAGACGTCTTCGCCCTTGAGCTCGGCGATGCCCTTGGCCATGTTGGCGTAGCGCTTGTCGAGGGTCTTGGCGATGTCTTCGGGCTTCTTGCCGGCCAGCTTCAGGCGCAGCCAGTCGTTGCGCACCGACTGCTTCCACAGCGCGTCGAGCGCGGCGGTGTCGGCGACCCAGGGCGCGTCCTTGCGGTCGTAGTCGTAGCGGTCGTTGCCGGTGAACTCGAAACCGGCGGGCTGCTTGAGCAGGCCGCGGGCGTAGGCGACGCGTTCGTCGACGCGTTGCTTGTAGGTGGCGAAGATCGCGTAGGCCGGCGACAGGTCGCCGCTCTTGATCGCGTCGTCGAGCTTGTTCTTGCTGGCGTCGAAGCGGGCGATGTCGACGGCGCTGAAGAACTGCTTGCCGCCGTCCAGCGATTCGAGATAGCGCTTGTACATGTCGGCCGACAGCGCGTCGTCGAGCGCGCGCGGCCGGTAGGCGTAGCGGCTGTCGGACAACAAACCGTAGACGAGTTTCGCCGCCGTGGTCTGGTCCGCGGTCGGCGCGCTCGGCAATGCCGTGGACGCCTTGGGAGCGCTGACTGCGTCGGGCCGCGCCAACAGCGCCAGCGGAGCGGTCAGCAGGAAGCCTGCTAGCAGGGTAACGGCACGCTTGTTCTTGAGGGTCATCGCGAAGTCTTCTCGGCCAAGAGGGCCGATGTCTAGGATGTAGCGGCTTTGGACAAGACCACAGTGCCGAAAGTTGCCGGCCCTGTCACGTCCGCAACGCGCGATTAGGCGTTACCGGCGTGAAAGCGGTTCAGTTTGAGCGTGATCGGCGTTAGCGAGTCGTTATCGCGGCCGGCAAACGCCTGTTTCGGCGTTCATGTCGGGCCGTCCCGGCCGTCGCGGCGGGACGAGACTGTGCCAGTGGAGCAGCGTTGCGCGAAGCAACGGCGCCGGTCGCTGCGACCGGATACCAGCCGCCGGCGAGGTCCGTCGGCCGGCTTTGCGGGCCGGCGTTCGAGGCGGCCCTGCGGCCGCCGTGCGGTTCGGGCGAGCCGCGAAGGCTCAGACCGCGGCGCGGTCGGTCCAGTCGTTCGAGGTCTCGGCGAAGCCGGCTTCGATCGCCTGGCGGTCGGCATGGTACGAGGAACGCACCAGCGGGCCCGAAGCGACGTGGGTGAAGCCCAGCGACAGACCGTAGACCTCGAGTTCCTTGAACTCTTCCGGGGTCCAGTAACGCAGCACCGGGTGGTGGTGCGCGGTCGGCTGCAGGTACTGGCCGATGGTGATCATGTCGACGTCGTGCGCGCGCAAGTCGCGCAGGGTCGCCTGGACCTGCTCCATGGTCTCGCCGAGGCCGAGCATGATCCCGGACTTGGTCGCGACCTGCGGATGCTGGGCCTTGAACTTCTGCAGCAGGGTCAGCGACCACTGGTAGTCGGCGCCGGGGCGGACGTTGGTGTACAGGTCCGGCACCGTCTCGACGTTGTGGTTGAACACGTCCGGCGGATTGGTGTTGAGGATGTCCAGCGCGCGCTCCATGCGGCCCTTGCCGCGGAAGTCGGGCGTGAGGATCTCGATCTTGGTGCGCGGGCTCTCGCTGCGGACCGCGGCGATGCAGTCGACGAAATGCTGGGCGCCGCCGTCGCGCAGGTCGTCGCGGTCGACGCTGGTGATGACCACGTACTTCAGGCCCATGTCGGCGACGGTGCGCGCCAGGTTGGCCGGCTCGCTCGCATCCGGCGGCTTGGGCCGGCCGTGGGCGACGTCGCAGAACGAGCAGCGGCGCGTGCAGACCTCGCCGAGGATCATGAAGGTCGCGGTGCCGTGGCTGAAGCACTCGTGGATGTTCGGGCAGCTGGCTTCTTCGCAGACGGTGACCAGGCGGTTCTCGCGCAGCTTCGCCTTGAGCTGGGCGACCGAATTGCCCGAGGGGATGCGCACCCGGATCCACGAAGGCTTGCGCAGCGCCGGCACGTCGGCGAACTGCACCGGCGAGCGGCTGATCTTGTCGCTGCCGATCTGCTTGGCGCCGGGCGTCATGGTGGTCGACTCCAGCACCGCCGGCACGAGCGCCTCGGGCGCGCCGCCGCTGACGACGGTGAGCGGGATGGACTTGGAGACGGGGTTGGTCATGACGTTGCTTCGACTCTTGGCGGTTGAATCCCCCGCCCGCGAGCGGGAGAAGGCTGGGGCGAGGGCATGGCTACCGCGAGTCGCGGCGGCTGGCGGATAGGCGCGCCCTCATCCGCCCTGCGGAAATCAAAAGCTCAACGGCGCCGCATCCTCGACGGTCAGTCCGAACTGGCGCGCAAGCTGCGCCACCAGCACCGGCTTGACCTGATCCAGGCCCGAGGGGCCGCCCAAGTCTACCACCGAGGTCACCTGCAACCCCTGGTAACCACAGGGATTGATGCGCCGATACGGCTCCAGGTCCATGGCGATATTGAAGGCCAGGCCGTGGAAGGTGCAGCCGCGGCGGACCCGGATGCCCAGGGCCATGACCTTGGCCCCGGCCACGTAGACGCCGGGGGCGCCGTCGCGGCGGGCGCCCTCGATGTTCCACTCGGCCAGGGTGTCGATCACCGCCTGCTCGATGCGGTCGACGTACTCGCGCACGCCCACTTTGAGCCGGCGCAGGTCCAACAGCGGGTACAGCACGATCTGGCCGGGGCCGTGATAGGTCACCTGGCCGCCGCGATCGACGTGGATCACCGGGATATCGCCCGGCATCAACACGTGCTCGTCCTTGCCGGCCTGGCCGAGGGTGAACACCGGGTCGTGCTCGACCAGCCACAGCTCGTCGGGGGTGTCGGCGTCGCGGGCGTCGGTGAAGGCCTGCATCGCGCGCCAGACCGGTTCGTAGGGCTGGCGGCCGAGGTCGCGCAACTGCGCGCGCGGCGGCGCGCTGACGCCGCCGAGCACGGCGGCGACGGCGTCGATTACAGCGTCCACTTCACTTCCGGATGCTCGCGCAGGACCTGGTGGGCCAGGTCGTACTGCTCGCGGTTCTCGGCGCGGAAACTCAACCGTACCGACACGTATTTGCCGGTCGAGGAATGCTTCCACTGGATGGTTTCGGTTTCCACGCTGATCCCGGCCTGGAACAGCAGCTGCGGCAGTTCGCGCTCCAGGCCGGCGTCGGCCGCTCCCATCGCGCTGAGCTCGAACGAGCCGGGGAACTGGAAGCCGTGGTCGGGGTTGTCGGAATGAATGTCCATGGGCGCCATTATGGGTCCGCTGGCGGGGCAACCCAAGCGCAGGGATGGGACGGCGGCGTGCCGGGGGTGGAACGGCTGGCGCGGCCTGAACCAGGCCTGGCGATGCGAGGTGGCCCGCATGGAAACCCATGCGTCCACCTTGCCGCGGCGCCATTCGGACTGCCAAATTCAGCAAGGCCGCTGCGACGACAGCGCACGGCCCGCTACCGCACCGCAGCTGCCGCCTACCGGCCTTGTGGCAGCCAACGAAGCATCGCCGGTCGCTCCCCTCGCCCCCGCGATGCGACCCGCCCCCGAACGGATTCACGACACGACATGTCAGCACCTCACGCCACGCAGGAAGCCTCGACCGATCGCCTGCTTCTGGTCCTCGATCTCGACGAAACCCTGGTCCATGCCAGCGAGGTCGAACTCGATCGCGCCGCGGATTTTCGCGCACTGAGCTACCACGTCTATCGTCGTCCGCACGCCGAGCGCTTCATCGCGTATGCCCTGGCGAACTTCGACGTCGGGGTGTGGACGTCGTCCGGGCGCTTTTACGCCGCAGCGGTCGTCGCGGCCTTGTTCCCGCCGCAATCGCTGCGTTTCGTCTGGTCGAGCGAACGCTGCTCGATCAGCCGCGACTGGACCACCGGCGAATACCTCAACCGCAAGCGGCTGAAGAAGCTCAAGCGCCACGGCTATCGTCTCGAACGCATGCTGGCCATCGACGACACCGCGAGCAAGCATGCCTGCAACTACGGCAACCTGGTCTGCGTGCGCGAGTACCTGGGCGAGGACGAGACCGATGACGAGTTGCTGCGGCTGATGGCTTACCTGGATCGCCTGGCGCACGAGCCGAACGTGCGCACGATCGAGAAACGGCGTTGGCGCGAGCGGCTGTCGCTGGCGACGCCCTAGCCGCAACGCAGCCGCGCGTCGGCGAAGATGAACTGAACAGGGAATTCCGCGCCTGGCCGAACCGGGGACAATGACCGCGAATCGCGCGCGCCGTCGTTCTCACCCGATGAGTGTCGAGTGGGTTATCAAAGCAGTGGCAATTGAAAGAATCAGGAAGGACTCGCCATGCCCGCCAGCCAATCCGTCGCCCTGCCCTTGCGGGGCCAGTTCCGCAGTCTTTACACCTCGCTCAAGCGCGCTCGTCTGTTGGAACGCACGCCGGTGATCTTCTGTGAAGGCGATTCGTGGTTCTCCACGCCGCTGGCGATGAACCTGCTCGACTGGATCGTCTCGCCGGCCCCCGAGGACGAGGAACGCGGCATTCCGCTGCTCGGCCAGGGCGGCCTGTTCTTCCGCGCCGAGCACAGCGGCGACCACGCCTCGCGCAACGAGGACCATCCCGAGCGCTCGATGTTCGTGCCCGAGAACATCGAGGACATCATCGGCTGGTACGGCAAGTTCGATTTCGACCTGATCCTGCTCAGCGCCGGCGGCAACGATTTCGTCGACCAGTTTCTCAAGCGCACCTTCGCCGGCCAACAGAATCTCTCCGCCGAGGCCGCGTTCCAGCGCGTGCTGGACACCGGAAAATACGAGCGGGTCCGCCAGGCCTATGCGCTGTTCGTGCAGGCGGCGCTGGCGGCCCGGCCGAATGCGCCGATCCTCGCCCATAGCTACGACTATCCGCAGCTGATCGGGCGGCCCGGTGCGCTGACGCCGGGCAATATCGGCGTCGCCGCGCTGCTCAAGAAAAGCGTCGGGCCGTGGATCGGGCCGCACATCAACGCCATCGTCCATGCCGACCCGGCCAAGACCCCGGACGAGCGCCGGCGCTTCGGACGCATGCTGATCGACGGCTTCGAGAAGCACGTGCTGCGCGAGCTCAAGCACGATGCACGCTTCGCCGGGCGCTTCGATTACGTCGACCTGCGCGGCACACTGTCCGCGGAAAGCCAGTGGTTCGACGAAATGCATCCCAGCGAAGCCGGCTTCCATGCATTGGCGACGAAGTTCCGCGCCGCGATCATCGCCAAGCTGCCGCTCGCCAAGCGATAGCCTTCGATCCTGCGGCGCCGCCTCCGTGCGCGCCCCAGCGCGCGCCGACGCCTGACGCTCGAGCCGACGCGGGCCGCGACCTCGCGGCCCCGCCCGTCTTCACAAATCCCCCTGCGAAACGCTTAACACGGTGCCGCACCGGCATGGGCCGGTGCACGCGATCCCGTGTGGCGAGGGCCGGACGACTCGCCTCGCCGTCACCCGCTATGTTCGCAGGAAGATTGCTCATGAAGAACGTGTTCTTTGGCCTCGGTCTCGAGTACGAAAAAGGCATCCACGCCCGTGTCGCCTTGGGCCGCGACGGACGCATCATCGAAGTCCACGAATCGGCCGACGCCAGCGGCCTGAACTATTGCAGCGGCCGGCTCAGGCAGATGGCGATCGAATGGGACGACAGCGTGGCGTTCGGCGAAGGCGCCGAGCCGGGCATCGCCATCGAGGGCCGGGTCATGGTCGAGGTGCATCGCGCGGCCGGCGGCTCGGACCTGTATTGCCGCATCGGCGTATGGGACGAGGACGGCATCGTCTTCGGCGAGAGCGTCAAATACGCCAGCGGCGAAGCCCCCTGCGTGGCGATGAACCGGCAGGCCATCGTCGAGGTTCACGAATCGCCCTGGAACGCCAAGATCTGGTGCAACCTGGGCCGGCTGGACGAGGACACCGACTCGATCGTCTGGCTGGGCAATACCTACCTGGATGCCGGCATCCAGCCCGGCATCGCGATCAACGCCCAGAACGACGTGGTGATGGTGCGCGGCAACACGTCGGATTCCGATCTGCACTACCGCGTCGGCAAGCTCGGCCTCAACGGAATCAATTGGGGGCCACCGACTCTCTATGGCGCCGGCAGCCACGCCTCGGTCGCCCTGACCCCGGAAGGCGAGGTCATCGTCGTCTACGAAAATACCGACCAGAAGACCGTGCTGCAGCGGTTCGGCAGGATCCGCGGCAAGAGCATCGACTGGGCCGGCGAAGCGGTGTACTTCGACGACGGCGCCCGGCCCAGCGTCGCCTGCAACGGCGGCATGGCGATCCAGGCGCACCAATCGGAAAACTTCAATGCGTTGTGGGCGTCGACCTCGCGCGTCGCCGACCGCTCGCGCTGGATGCAGGACAATCTGCGCGTGCTCGGCGATCTGACCCTGCCGTGGCTGACCACCGGCGCCTCGCACGACGCCGGCATGTACCAGCACGGCCTGCTGATGTCGCTCGGCAAGACCCAGAACCTCGATCTGTACCAACAGCTCAGCAACGGCATCCGCTACTTCGACCTGCGGCCCAAGTGGGACGGCAGCGCGCTCTACGTCAGCCACGGACCGATCACCGGGCCGGCCTTGGCGGAAATCGTCGACGACGTCAGGCGCTTCATGAACGAAGGCAACCGCGAGCTGGTCATCCTGAAGTTCTCGCACTACGCCAAGTTCACCGACGGGATCTACGAGCAGCTCGTCGAGATGCTGCAGGACAAACTCGGCCGCTGGCTGTTCCAGAACCTCCCGCAGGGCGCACGCCTGTCGGATATCCCGCTGGGCGAGTACCTGCGCCATTCCGGCGTGGTCCTGGTCGTCTGCGACGAGGATTATCCCGTCGACATCCCCGCCGCCGGTATCTGGGTCTATCGCGATTCCGACTCGCCCACGGCCGAGCTCGGCGATCTGCGCGTGTACGACAAGTACTCGAACACGACGAGCTACGACACCATGAGCACCGACCAGATCGCCAAGTTCCAGGCCTACGACGGCACCTGCGTCGACCGGCCCGAACTGCCCTGCGATCAGTTCCTGTTGTCGTGGACGCTGACGCCGCCGACCGGCGTGTGGCTGCTGTCGAAGGACGCCAACCGCAACCTGGGCGCGGCGATGGCCGCCCTGCCCCGCGAGAACGCCAGCGGCCGGGTGATCAATCAGCTCTACGTCGATTACGCCGAGTATTCGCGCGCCACCGACGTGGCGATGTCGATGAACAGGATCCCATGATCGGCGCAAGCGCACGTCGCAGTATCAGGCCCAAAACGCGACGAGCCGGCAATGCCGGCTCGTCGTTTCAGCTCGTGCGGGATCGCTGGACGCGATCGGTCACTCCGACTCCCACCACATCCAGAATTCGTCCCACAGGCGCTTGAAGAAACCGCCTTCCTCGACCGCGGCGATGGCGACCAGCGGGCGCTGGGCGACGACCTTGCCGTCGAGCATGACCTTGACCGTGCCGAGGGCCTGGCCCTTCTTGATCGGCGCGACCAGAGTCTTGGGCACGTCGATGCTCGGCTTGAGTTGGGCGTACTTGCCGCGCGGCACGCTGACCAGCATCGGCTCGGCGACGCCGAACTGCACCTCGTCGGCCTGGCCCTTCCAGACCTTCTGCTTGGCGATCACCTTGCCGGTGTCGTAAAGCTTGTGGGTTTCGTAGAAACGGAAGCCCCAGTTGAGCAGCGCCTGGCTGTCGGTCGCGCGCTGGGCTTCGGAGGTCGAGCCCATCACCACCGAGATCAGGCGCTGGTCGCCGCGCTGGGCCGAGGCCATCAGGCAGTAACCGGCCTTGGAGTGGTGACCGGTCTTGATGCCGTCGACCGTGGAATCGCGCCACAGCAGCAGGTTGCGGTTGGGCTGGGTGATCGGCCCGACCTTGAGTTCCTTGATCTTGTTGTACGAATACTCGACCGGGAAATCGTGGATCAGGGCGCGGCCGAGCAAGGCCAGGTCGTGCGCGGTCGAGTAATGGTTCGGGTCCGACAGGCCGTGCGGATTGACGAAATGCGAGCCCTTCAGGCCGATGCGCGCGGCGTACTGGTTCATCAGCGCGGCGAAGGCGTCTTCGCTGCCGGCGACGTGTTCGGCCAGGGCGATCGCGGCGTCGTTGCCGGACTGCACCACCATGCCCTTTTCCATGTCGACCAGCGCCGCGGTCTTGTTGACCTCGAAGCCGGAGTAGCTGCCGTCGGTGGCCGCGCCGCCCTTGCGCCAGGCGTTCTCGGTCATCATCACCTGGTCGGTGTCCTTGACCTTGCCGCCGGCCATTTCGGCGGCGATCACATAACTGGTCATGACCTTGGTGATGCTGGCCGGCTCGACCCGCACGTCGGCGTCCTTGCTGGCCAGGATGTTGCCGCTGGCGGCATCCATCAGCACCCAGGCGGTGCCCTGGATCGCCGGCGGCGGCGGCACCGGCAAGGCGTCGCTGGCCGGTCGCGCGGCAGCCGGCGCGGCGGTCGCGGCGGCGGGCGTCTGCGCCCAGGCCGAGGCGGCGCCGACGGCGGTGGTGACCAGGAAGGCCGAAGTCAGCGCGGCGAAGGCGGCAGCGCGCGGGGTGAAGCGGACTTTCATCGTTGAACTACTCCGGGAGCCGGCGCTGCGCCGGCCAAGGTGTTGGGTGGTATCCGGCGCGGCCGTCCTGGCGCCCGCCGCTGAAATGGACGGAACCGGGCGATCCTTCCGGTTCCGCGAAACCGTGCATCCTGCCTCAGATGCGCGGTCGCTGCAGCCGCCGGCGGCGCCGGGGGCGGCATGAATCGATCAATCGCGCACTCGCTGCGGCTGTCCGAACCCCAGACCGACGATACGCGCCGCAAGTTCCGGCGCGGCCGAGGCCTGCAGCGGGCCGACCCGCAAACGCCAGACTTTCTGGCCGTTGGAGGCGTTGCCGTCGAGCAGGCGGGCGGCGCCGATGCCGGCCCCGCGCAGCATCGACAGGGCGCGGTCGGCATTGCTGCGGGCCGAGAAACTGGCGACTTGCAGGGTCACGTCGCTGCCGCTGGGGGCGGCGTTGCCTTCGACCGCGGCGGCGACCACGGCCGCGGCCTTGGACGGGCTCGGCGGCGGCGGCGCGGCGGCGGGCGCCGGCAAAGTGGCCGCGGACGCGGCGGCGACGGCGGTCGCGGGCGGCAGCTTGCCGGCCTTCTTGGCCGCCTTCTGCGCGGCGGCCAGGGCACGGGCCTGCTCTTTCTGCTGCTTGGCCATGGCCCGTTGCTCGGCCCGGGTCAGCGGCTTCGGCGGGGCGATCTCGGCGCCCTTGCCGGTGGCGACACGGACCTGGCGCGACTTCATCCAGGTGTCGAACTCGTCGGCCGTCATCGACTTGCCGTTCTGCATCATGTCGAAGCGGTAGTCGTTGCCCGGCAGCAGCTTGCCGCCTGAAGCGGTGGACGGCTTGGCCGCGGCGACCGTGGTCGCCGGCTTGGCTGCGACAGCCGATGCAGCGGGCTTGCCGGTCGCGACCGTGGTCTTGACCGCGGCGCTGGCGGGCGCGCTGGCGAGCGTGGCCGGCTTGCCGGTGGCGATGCGCACGCCCGGCGGCAGTTCGCCGGCATTGGCGCTGGCGATCGGCATCGCCGAAACCAGCCGGTCGATCGCCGACGGCGAGCTCGGCTTGGCCACGGCCGGCGGCGGGTTGTTGGCGGCGCTGGCGTAGACCGGCGGGGCGGCATCGCCCGGGTGCAGCGCGCGCACCTCGACCCGGCCGGTGCCGCGCTGGGTGATGCCGAGCTTGACCGCGGCGGCGTAGCTGAGGTCGATCACGCGGCCGTCGTGGAATGGGCCGCGGTCGTTGACGCGCACGGTCACCGACTTGCCGTTGTCGAGGTTGGTGACGCGGGCGAAGCTCGGCAGCGGCAGCGACTTGTGCGCGGCGGTGAAGGCGTACATGTCGTACACCTCCAGGTTGGAGGTGCGCCGGCCGTGGAATTTCTGGCCGTAGTAGGACGCGGTGCCGCGCTCGAGATAATCCTCGTGCGAATCGAGCACCTTGTAGCTCTTGCCGAGCACCTTGTACGGCGAACGGTTGCCGAACTGCGAGCGCGCCTCGGCCACGACTTCGGGTTCGGGAATCGCGTCGACGTCGGGGATATAGGTCGGCGTGGTGTCGGACACGCCCGGCGCGTACAGGCCGCCGGCCTTGTAGTTGCCGCGCTTGCTCAGGTCTTCCTGGGCCGGCGCGTACGGCGACTTCTTGCGCCCGCCGTGCGACTGCGCCGACGGCAGGCCGCTGGCGTGGACGCGATCGCGCTCCGGCAGGGCCAGGGCCTCGGAGGATCCTTTCTTCGGTGCGCTGGCACAAGCGGCCAGGGCCAGCGGCAGGACGGCGGCGGCCAGCCGCCCGATCATCGCGATCGGCGGCCGCTTCGTGCCCGACCCGCTCATGCCCCGCCTGTCCATGCATGCACCGCCTTGGCTGCGGGGGCGTTGGCTGCGGGGGCCTTGCCGGCAGCGGCGTTGCCTGCCGGAGCGGCGGGCTGGGCCAGCGCGGCGGGCGGAGTGGCGATATCGGTGGCCAAGGGATTCTCCCGTCCGGCGATCGCCTCGGCCAGCTGGTACACCGCCATCGCGTAGTGCTTGGAGATGTTGTAGCGGGTGATCGCGTAGAAGTTGCGGAAACCGAGCCAATATTCGGGACCGTTGACGCCGTCGAGGTTCAGCAGCGTCGCGGTCTCGGTCGGCGCCACCGTGCCCAGCGGACGATAGCCGCGCGCGGCCAGGTCGCTGAGCGAATACACCGGGTCCATGCTGTCGGGTACGAAGTCCTGCGCGGTGGCATCGCGGTTGGCGCGCACCGTCACCGGCCCGCCGCGCACCCAGCCGCCCTTCTTGACGAAGTAGTTGGCGACCGAGAAGAACACGTCGTCCAGGTCGGTGAACAGATTGCGCTTGCCGTCGGCGTTGCCGTCGACCGCGAACTCGCGGTAGCTCGACGGCATGAACTGGCCCCAGCCCATCGCCCCGGCGTAGCTGCCGATCAGGGTGGTGATGTCGATCTGCTCTTCCTTGCCGAGCGCGAACAACTGCGCCAGCTCGCCGCGGAAGAAGGCCTCGCGGCGGTTCTCGCGGTCGGCCTTGGCCGGGTCGCCGCTGCGCGGATAGGCGAACGCTAGGGTGTAGAGCGCATCGACCACCGAGTACTTGCCGGTGTTTTTGCCGAAGCTGGTTTCCACGCCGATGATCGAGACGATGATCTCGGCCGGCACGCCGGTCGCGGCCTCGACCCGCGCCAGCTGGGCGCGGTGCTCGGCCAGGAAGGCCTGGCCGCCGTCGATGCGGGCCTGGGTGATGAAGATCGGGCGGTAGTCCCGCCACGGCTTGGCCTCGGCCGGGCGCGACATCGCCGCGACGATGCCCTCGCGGATCTGCGCCTTGGCCAACACCGATTCGATGTAGACCGGATCGACGCCGTAGCGGCTGGCGGTATCGCGCACGAACTCAGCGCGCGCCTGCGCCAGCGGCATCGGCTTGACCGGGTCGGGCAGCGCCGGCGTGCCGACGACGGGCGTCGGCGCGGCGACCGGGGCCGGCGGTTTCGGGGCCGGGGCGGCCGCGAGGGCAGAAGACGGGATCGGCGGCGTCTGCGTGGCGCAGGCAGCCAGGGCGATCATGAGTGCGCAAAACAAGGCGCGACGGGCAGTTTGGCGTCGGGTCATCGCGGCGAGGTTAGCACGCGAAAGCGGGGCAAAAAACCTTGGGTTTGCGGGACTTAACCGATTTTATTCATGTCAGGTTGTCGAATCGGAAGCGGGCCGCGCGAGGCGACGGCGCCGTCCGCATCGTCGTGCTCAACATGAATAGCGCTCGTCGAGACTGTCGTCTCGGCGCGGCTCATCCGAGCAGGGCGTTGCCGATGGTGAGGTGCAAGGCCGGTTGCGGCTCGCGCGGCAGGCCGAGTTCCTCGCGCAGGTCGAGTAGCGCGGGACAGCGCACCTCGCACCAGACATAGCCCTGGGTCTCGTGTGCATCGGGGTCGTAGTCGAACGCTACCGTCGCTCCGTCCAGGCGCTTCCAGGCCGCCGGCTGCGGCGGCGTCTCGCCGCGGATCACCGAGACATGCGTCCCCCACAACGGCGCCTGCAGACTGCGCGTGCGGCGATGGCCGATCCAGAACTGCTGACGCAGGTAGCGGCCGAGCTCGGGGTCGCCGTCGACGATCAGCCACCACAAGGTGCTGCCGCCGTCGCGGCGGATGTGGCCGCCGCGCCCCAACGGCGGGCTGTAGCGCAGGGTGCCGGTGGAGGGAAGCCAGATGGACGACATGCGATGGTCTGCGAAAACGGGCATCAAAAACGATACCCGGATCTGCGCACGGTGATGCGCGCACTCAAAACGTCCGATGCGATCGAAGCCGTGCGCGACCCGGGCCAGAACGCCGAGCGTACGCGCGTTGCTGGCGGAACCCACGGCCGCGACGACCGCCGGCGCTTGAGTGCAGTACGCGGCAGATCGCTCAGGCTCGTACCCACAGCGGACACGATCGCCGCCGGCATCAACCCCGATTGAAGAACGACGCCTGCAGGAAGCGCATCCCCGCCAGCACCTGGGCCACGCGCTCCTCGGACAACGCCCCGATCCGCTCGCCCAATCGCGTCTTGTAGATCGACGACACCTGCGAAACGATCACCACGCTCTGCTTGAGCAGGCCGCCCTCGCCGGGTTCGAGCAATACGTTGCCGGGCTCGCTGATACGCCCGATGTTGGAGCTGAGCGCGCACACGACCACGGTGCTGATGCGCGAGTGGTTGAACAGATCGTCCTGCACCACCACGTGCGGATGCGCGACGCCGGGCACCGAACCTCTCGACGGGTCCGGCGGCACCCAGAACAGATCGCCGCGGCTCACGGTTCCGCGGAAAACGCTGCGGTGGGCCTCTTCTTCTCTATCCATCGGATGCATCGCTCGGCATGTCTGCGGTTCGCTTCGATCGCTAACGGGTCGGACTGGGAAGCAGCGAAGCCGGACTCCGCCCGATCAGGCAGATCACCTGGACTGCCTGACGAAACGCCTGCCAAGAGTGCCCGTGCAAATCGAGGATACGACGAAAAGCCAGAACGCTAGCTTTCCGTTGCTCACGCGCGCTTGATGGGCCGCTTTCGGCAGCACGATCGCTTGCTCATTGACGGTGAGGGCCCAGACCCCGGAGGGATCGGCCGGCGAAAAACCGACCGTTGCCGTATTGCCTGGTTTGAGCAGGCTGCGCGCAAGCGCCGCCTTCGGCAGGATGCTCGTGTAGTCGAATTCGCGCCCGGCGACGAAGAACTCGATGCTGTTGCGATGCACCTCCGTACTGGAGATCACGCCCGTCAGATACTCGAAATGAGTCGGCATCGGCTCCAGCGATGCTCGCCAGCCCCACAGCGCGGCCAGCGATACCGCGGCGCTCAGCGCAACGTGATACCAGGCAGTCCGCTCCGCCTTGCTACGAAATGCCGCTTTGTCAGTCCTGATGATCATCGAACTTGCCGCCCCAACGAGCCCGGCAGTTTAGCGGCTTCGCTACCGAAGTTCGTCCAAGCGGGATGGCAGCCATCGCCCCTGCCAATCGCCAAACGCCCGCTGCGCTGGCGCCCTGCCCCCCGCATCCGCCATCGCTCCACGGATCTTCGTTGAAGATCCGGACAGCGCAGGACGCGATCTCATCGAGATTGGCGGGCCAGCTATTTCAGCGACCGAAACTGGCCTAGACTTTGAATCGACAGCGACGTCGTTCAGCTGCCGCGTGTTCGAGCCAAGACCTGCCGCTACCCACCGAGGAAGCAAGCGCATGATTGATGGCAACCGCCTCGTCGATCTTCTCGGACACTCCTCGGCCCAGGCCAGCCTGGCCCGGTACCTCACCGATGCCGGCATGATCGAGCGGCCGCAAGGCCCGGACCTCGTCCAGTACCTCGACTTCGACGACCTCGGCCTCGCGCTGATCTTCACCGTGGCGAGCGTCTACCGGGAAGAGATCGGAGAGCCGCGCGACGACGGCCACTGGATCCTCAGCGGCATCCATTTCTACAACCGCCACCAGAACGGCCAGAACGACAAGTTCGCCGGCGTGCTGCCGTACGAGTTGAGCTTCGAATTCAACCGGGTCCGGACCGCGGCCGCCCTGGGCACGCCGATCGTCGACGAGGAAGACGACGGCTACGTCATGAACACCTTCCGGGCCGATAACGAGATCGTCGTCACCACCTCGACCGCCGTCGACCACGGCGAGGCGCTTTGGTTCAAAGTCGAGAAGATCGACAAATTCCACAAGGAACGGGGCGACGTCTGATCGTTCTTCCGGGGACACGACTGCAGCGGCGGCAGCGTTGCCGGCGAGAACGCTGGTCCGCTCGGCGGTCTGGGCTTATCGCCCGAACTCCGAATCCAGAATCGGTTCCACCGCGAGCACATGCCAAGCCCCGAACACCACCAAGACGCGGTCGTGCTCGCGCATCGCCCGTTCGATGGAAGCGACCAGGCGACGATCCCTCACGGCATTGGTACTGCGCGCCAATTCGCTGAGCCGACCGTTGTCATGAATCGGGCTGGCCAGGTTCGGGTTCCAGCCCTTGCTCGTCAAAGGCTGGCCGACCAGGCGTCGATATTCGCGCAGGAAGCTTGACCATCGGTCCGCGCCCTCGCGCTTCGGCAGACCGTTTGCAACCAGATAATCGGTATAGAAGGCCGTGTATTGGGCCTCGACCGACTGGAGGTCCGGATTGCGCCGGTTTCCCATCAGGCGCTGCGCCACCATGAATACGAGAATTTCTTCGGCACTGTGGTGGGCCAGCAACGCCGCGATCTCTTCCCTTACCGACGCATCGCCGCTGCGGATCGGGACACCGCGCCGGTGCGCCAGATAGGCGATGAAGCCGAGATCGGCGCCACGCGCTATCGCCGCATCCTTCGACATGGTCTTGAGGTCGTCCGGGATTTGGCTTTCGTGCAGCACCAGCTGCGGGCGGACACGCTCGAACACGGCTTCGATGTCGCCGTACATTGGCGAATGCGGATTACTGAGGTGCCTGGTACCAAGCACTACGAGGTGCTTGGCGCCGACCCTGCGCTCCCACACGTAGGGTCGCGTCGCCGACTTTCCGCCCCCCGGCAGTTTCAGGTAGCTACGCGCCGCGGCGCGCCTTCCGCTTTCGTCGGCGAGCGCCTGCGGCAAGGCCGCAATGGCGAGCAATAGAAGTACCAAGGGTACGGAAGGAATGATCGCGAATCCTTTCATGCCGCCTCCTGCGAGAAAGAAATGCTCAGCCCAGCTCAGAACCGTTCCGCTACGTGCGCAATCAGACGCCGGCGCGCCCCGTCGAAATCAACGCCCGCCGTGCACCGGCCGGTGCGCCCGCACCGCCATCACCACGCCGAGACCCGCCAGTAACGACACAGCCGAGGTGCCGCCGTAACTGAGCAGCGGCATCGGCACGCCGACCACCGGCAGCAAGCCGGAGATCATGCCGCCGTTGACGATGACGTAGACGAAGAAGGCCAGGCCCAAGGCGCCTGCGATCAATCGCGAGTAGCCGTCGCGGGCGTCGGCGGCGATCCACAGGCAGCGGCCGACCACGAACAGGTACAAGGCCAACACCACGATCACGCCGGCCCAGCCGAACTCTTCGCTGAGCACGGCGAAAATGAAGTCGGTGGTGTGTTCGGGCAGGTAGTTGAGGTGCGACTGCGAGCCTTGCAGCCAGCCCTTGCCGGTCATGCCGCCGGCGCCGATCGCGATCTTCGACTGGATGATGTTCCAGCCGGTGCCGAGCGGGTCGGTTTCGGGGTTGAGGAAGGTCAGGATGCGGTCTTTCTGGTACGGACGCAGCAGCCAGAACCAGGCCACCGGCGCGGTCGCGGCGACGGCGCCGAACGCGGCGCCGAACCACCACCACGGCAGGCCGGCCAGGTACAGGGCGAAGGCGCCGCTGATGCCGACCAGCATCGCGGTACCGAAGTCGGGCTGAAGCAGGATCAAGGCGGTCGGTGCGCCGATCAACACCGCGGCGATCAGCACGGTCTTGAGCTTAGGCGGCAAGGCCTCGCGATTGAGGTACCACGCGACCATCATCGGCAGGCTCAACTTGAGCAGCTCGGCCGGCTGGAAATAAAACACCTTCAGGTCGATCCAGTGCCGGCCGTGTTTGCCGGTGCCGACGATGAGCACCAGCAGCAAGGGAATCATCGACAGCGCGTAGACCAACGGGGTCCAGTTGCGCAGCTGCGACGGGGGCATGCGCGACAGCCCCCACATCGCCAACAGGCCGACGCCGAAGCGCGAACCCTGCGCGATCACCATGCGCATGGAGTGTTCGCCGGCGCTGTACAACACCGCCAGGCCGATCGCCATCAGCGCCAGCAAGGCGGCCAACATCATCAGGTCGAGGGTGCGGGTGAAGCGCTGCAGCAGATCCCACAGGTAGCGCAGGATCACTTTCATCGGCGCGGCTCCGCCGCCGGCGCGGCCTCTGGTGCGACGGGCTCGTCCTCGGGTTCGCCGGAGGCGTCGTCGGCGGCATCGCTCGGCACGGCATCGGCCGGCGCTTCGGCGCCCGGCAATTGCGGGCGCAGCAGCGGCCGGCGCTCGAGCGCCTGCGGCGCGCGGCCCGGTTGTGCGGCGACCACGGCGTTCGCCGCGGCCACGCTTTCGGCCCAGGCGCCGTTGACGGCGACCGGCACGATCCTGGGTTCGCTCTGCGCGGGCGCAGCCTCGTCGGCCTTGTCGGCATCGGCCGCGGCCAGCTTCGGCACCGCCGGCGCCTCGTTCTTGCCCGGCAGGGGCTCAGGCATCTTGCCGAGCAACCACGCGTCGAAGATCTTGCGCGCGATCGGCGCCGCGGTGCTGCCGCCGTAACCGCCGTGCTCGACCACCACCGCGACCGCGATGGTCGGGTTCTCGGCCGGCGCATAGCCGACGAACAGGGCCTGATGGCGCAGGTGCAGCGGCAGCGAATGCGGATTCATGCTGACGTTGCCCTTGCGGCTGATCTTCTGCGCGGTACCGGTCTTGCCGGCCATGCGGTAGGGCGCGCCGCGCGCCATCACCTTCGCCGTGCCGCGCCCGCCGTGGATGGTCGAGACCATGCCCTCCTGCACCGCACGCAGGTGCTCGGGGTTGTCGGTGATCAAGGTCGGCGCGGCGACTTGCTTGGGCAGCCACGGCGCTTCGTAGCCTGTGCGGCTTTCGCGCACCAGGTGCAGTTGCTGCAGGTGGCCGCCGTTGGCGATCGCGGCGGTGCCGCGCGCGAGTTGCAGCGCCGTCACCACCCAATAGCCCTGGCCGATGCCGGCGATGACGGTTTCGCCCGGGTACCAGCCTTCCTTGCTGCGCTTGGCCTTCCATTGCGGCGACGGCAGGATGCCGATGTTCTCGCCGGCCAGGTCGATGCCGGTCTTCTGGCCGAAGCCGTAACGAGTCATGTACTGATCGAAACGGGCGATGCCCATCTCCAGCGCGAGCTTGTAGTAGTAGGTGTTGACCGACTGGGCGATGGACTCGCGCAGATCGACCCAGCCGTGGCCGCCGCCGTGCGAATCGCGATAGCCGCGCTTCTGCCCGGGGATGTGGAACTCGCCGGTCGACAGAGTGCGGTCTTCGGCGCGGCGCAGGCCGCTGTCGAGGCCGGCCAGGGCGACGAAGGGCTTCATGGTCGAACCCGGCGGGCCGCCGCCGAGCACGTTGCGGTTGAACTGCGGCCGCGACGGGTTGCCCGACAACGCCTTATAGTCGGCCGAGGAAATGCCGTTGACGAACAGATTGGTGTCGTAACTCGGCAGGCTGACCATCGCCAGCACCTCGCCGGTGCGCGGATCGACCGCGACCGCCGAACCGTCCATGTCGCCGAACGCGGTGATCATGGCCTGCTGCAGGTCCATGTCGATGCTCAGGCGCAGGTCGGCGCCGGGCTTGGCCGGGACGTAGCCGACCTGGCGGATCGGCCGGCCGTCGACGTTGGTCTCGATCTGCTCGTAGCCGATCTGGCCGCGCAACTGCTCGTCGTAGAAACGCTCCAGGCCGGTCTTGCCGGTGTGGGTCAGCACGCCGGCGTTCTGGCCCATCGCCTCCTCGTCCTTGGTGTCGATGCGCCCGACGTAACCGATCACGTGCGCGAACAGCGAACCGTAGGGATAACGGCGGTTGAGGTAGGACACCAGCTCGACGCCGGGGAAGCGCCAGCGGTCGACCGCGAACGCGGCGACCTCTTCGTCGCTGACCCGCATCTTCAGCACGATAGGCTTGAAGCCGCGGGTGGCCTTGCGCTCGCTCTCGAAGCGGGCGATCTCTTCGGGGGTCAGCGCAACGACCTGGGCCAGTTGCGGCAGCCAGTCCTTGCTGTCGCCGGCTTCGCTGGGGGTGACCTCGATGCGGAACGCCGGCACGTTGTCGGCGAGGATGCGGCCTTGGCGGTCGTAGATCAGCCCGCGCCCCGGCACCACCGGCCGCAACTTGACCCGGTTGGCCTCCGAACGCATGGCGTAGTCGTCGTGCTGCCAGACCTGCAGGCGGAAGTACCAGAACCCCAGGCCGATCACCCCGAGCAGGACGAAGGCGAAAGCGATCGCGGCGCGGGCGCGGAACTGCTCCGCCTCGGCCGCGGCGTTCTTGAGGACGCGTTTCTTGATCGGGCTGCGGCGCGGGCCCATCTCAGCGCCTCCGCCAGCTGCCCAGACGCAGCGCGTCGAGCAACAGGAAAATCAGCGGCCACAGCAGCATGCCGGCCAGCGGCGACAGCCAGAACGTCGACGGCAACGCCGGCTCGCGCAGGACCACATGGATCGCCGAGGTGACGATGCGGTCGTTGAGCATCAGGCCGCCGACCGCGAGCGCTTGCTGCGATAGCGGGAAGAACCGCAGACGGGCGCGGAAGCGCTGCAGGATGAAGGCCATGACCACCAGGCGCAGGGCCTGTTCGCCGAGCAGGCCGTCCGAGACCAGGTCGCCGGCCAGGCCGACCAGGAAGGCGAAGCCCAGGCCGACCCGGTCTGGGTCTTCGATCACCCAATAAGCCAGGACCAGGCCGAGCCAGTACGGCCGCAACGGCAGCAGGAACTGCGGCAACGGCAGCAGGCTCAAGGTCAGCGCCGCGATCAGGCTGACCGGCAACACCCAATGGTGGCGGGCGCGGGTCATCGATCGTCTCCGACGGCAGGCGCGGACGGGGCGGTGGACGTGGGCGCGGCCGGGATGCGATCGCGTGCGACGGGCGCCTGGGCCGGCGCTCGGGCAGCCGAGGCGGCAGGCGTCGTCGGGCTGGCGGTGTGGCCGGCGCCATTGCCGCCAGCGCGGGCGTTTGCGGCGGCCGGCGCGGCCGCCGTGTTCGGCCTCGCCGCAGCGCCGCTGGCGGTCGCAGGCGCGGTAGCGGCGGCAGGACCCGGCGCTAACGCCGGTTGCGTGTCGAATTGCGTGGTATCGGCCGGCGGCGGCGGCAACGACAGCAGCACCAGCACTTCGCGGCCGCGATCGAGCTGGGCGGCCGGGCGCACCTCGCCGACCAGGAAGGCGCGGCTGTCGTCCGGACGCAGCGCAGTGATGGTGCCGACCGGGAAGCCCGACGGGAAACGCCCGCCCAGGCCCGAAGTCACCAGCACGTCGCCGACCCGGACGTCGCTCGACAGCGGCACGCTGCGCAGGGTCAGGCTGTCGCTGCGGCCTTCGCCGTAAACGACCAGACGCACGCCGTTGCGCGCCACCGCGACCGGCACCGCATGCGAGGCGTCGGTGATCAGCAGCACGCTGGCGTGCAACGGGGTAATGCCGGTGATCTGACCGAGCAGGCCGCCGGCGTCGATCACGCTCTGGCCGACCCGGACCCGCTCGCGGCTGCCGGCGTCGAGCACCAGCCGCTGCCGGGTGGGATCGAGGTCGATATCGAGAATCGGCGCCAGGACCACGTCCAGGTTGCCGCGCTCGGCCGCTTCGAGCAGGCCGCGCAAGCGCTGGTTGTCGGCGGCGACCGATTGCAACCGTGCCATGCGCGCCTGGTTGACCAGGGCTTCGTTGCGCAGGCGGCGGTTTTCGTCGGTGAGCTGGCTCATGGTGCCGGCGTCGTCGCTGACGCGCTCGACCAGGCGCCCGGGCCATCCGGCGACCGCCCACAGCGGCGCGACGAACAGCGCGGTCTGCTTGCGGGCCTGGTTGAGCCAACCGCCGCGGTGATCGAGCACGATCAGCACGACCGCCAGAGCCAGGTACGCCAACAGGCGCAGCGTGTCGGCGACTTCGCCGCTACGGGCTGCGGTGGGTGGACCGGCGTAAGGGGGCATTAGAGCCGGAAATGGGCAATGGAGAGTGGGGGATCGGAAAAGCGCGACGCGGCGACCGTCGGGCGCCGCGCACGAAACCTTACTTCAGTTTGCGGACCGCGTGGGCGAGAGGGAAACCGGGACGACGACGAAACGGCTTTCGACGATTCCCGAATCCCCATTGCCGACTCCCGTCTTACTCAGGCGCGAAGAACTCGTTGCCGTGCATGTCGACCAGCTCCAGGGCGCGGCCGCCGCCACGGGCGACGCAGGTCAGCGGATCGTCGGCGACCTGCACGTGCAGGCCGGTTTCCTCGCTGATCAGGCGGTCCAGGTCGCGCAGCAGCGCGCCGCCGCCGGTCAGGACGATGCCGCGCTCGGCGACGTCGGCGCACAGTTCCGGCGGGGTCTGCTCCAGCGCCAGGCGGATCGCCGAAACGATGCCGGCCAGCGGCTCGCGCAGCGCTTCCAGCACTTCGTTGGAGTTGATCTTGATCATCTTCGGCACGCCTTCGGCGAGGTTGCGGCCGGAGACTTCGATGGTGGTGGCGCGTTCCTGCGGGTAGGCGCAGCCGATCTCGAGCTTGATGCGCTCGGCGGTGGCTTCGCCGATCAGGGTGCCGTAGGTGCGGCGCACGTAGTTGATGATCGCCTCGTCGAAACGGTCGCCGCCGATCCGGACCGAAGCCGAGTAGACGATGCCGTTGAGCGCGATCACCGCCACTTCGGTGGTGCCGCCGCCCACGTCGACCACCATCGAGCCGCGCGCCTCGGTTACCGGCATGCCGGCGCCGATCGCCGCGGCCATCGGTTCCTCGATCAGGTAGACCTCGCGGGCGCCGGCCTCTTCGGCCGATTCCTTGATCGCGCGGCGCTCGACCTGGGTCGAGCCGCAGGGCACGCAGACCAGCACGCGCGGGCTCGGGCGCAGGAAGCGCGATTTGTGCACCTTGCGGATGAAATGCTTGAGCATTTCCTCGGTGTAGGTGAAGTCGGCGATGACGCCGTCCTTCATCGGCCGGATCGTGGTGATGTGCCCCGGGGTGCGGCCGAGCATCTGCTTGGCCTCGCCGCCGACCGCCGCCACCGTCCGGTTTCCGCCGATCAGCCGGTCCTGGCGCACTGCGACCACGGACGGCTCGTTCAGGACAATCCCTTGCCCGCGCACATAAATAAGTGTGTTGGCCGTGCCCAGGTCGATGGACAGGTCATTGGAGAACATGCCGCGAAACTTCTTGAACATCGGGGGATTGGGCCGTCAAAAGTAGGGGCGGAGTGGGGGCGTTAGCCTAGCAACCGCCCCCCCTGCGAGCAAGGAAAATCAACGGTTTCGAGCGAACTGGGCCGTTCAGGAGCGGCGGTGGATACCCTGGGGATAACCCTGGGTCGGGGTGCCGGCGGACCCTGCCGGCCACCCCGGACCGACCCGGTCGAGGCCCGATCCGTGCCCCGCCCGACCCCGGACCCGGGTCACCGATTGGGTGGGTCGCAAGCCCCGCAAAGCACATTAGGAACTGGCCGCGCGAGGCCTCAGCCGCTACCCTACGCCGCCGGCCGGTGATGGACCGCCGCGCTTTTCTATTTCTTATTTGGGGTGAACATGTCTGCGCTGATCTGCGGCTCACTGGCTTACGACACCATCATGGTGTTTCCGGACCAGTTCAAGAACCACATCCTGCCGGACAAGGTGCACATCTTGAATGTGTCGTTCCTGGTGCCGCGCATGCGCCGCGAGTTCGGCGGTTGCGCCGGCAACATCGCCTACAACCTCAAGCTGCTCGGCGGCGATCCGATTCCGATGGCCACGGTGGGCCAGGACTTCGGTCCGTATCGCGAATGGTTCGTCGATCAGAAGATCCGCCTCGACCACGTCAAGGAAATCCCGGAGCTGTTCACGCCGCAGGCGTTCATCACCACCGATCACGACAACAACCAGATCACCGCCTTCCACCCCGGCGCGATGATGCGTTCCTACGAGAACCACGTGCGCGACGTGAAGGATGTGAGCTTCGGCATCGTCAGCCCCGACGGCCGCGAAGGCATGTTGCAGAACGCGACCGAGTTCGCCGAAGCCAACATCCCCTTCATCTTCGATCCCGGCCAGGCGATGCCGTTGTTCAACGGCGAAGAGCTGCGTCACTTCATCGAGCAGGCCGACTACGTCACCGTCAACGACTACGAGTCCAACCTGTTGCAGGAACGCACCGGCTGGAGCGAAAAAGACATCGTTTCGCGGGTCAAGGCCTACATCACCACGCGCGGCCCGCACGGCTCGCAGATCCACACGCCGGAGAAGAGCTACGACGTCCCGCCGGCGCACGAGCGCCGCGTGACCGATCCGACCGGCTGCGGCGACGCGTTCCGCGCCGGCCTGATCTTCGGCATCGAGAAGGGCTACGACTGGCTGACCATCGGCCGCATGAGCAACCTGATGGGCGCGCTGAAGGTCGAGCACCCCGGCACCCAGAACCAGCGCTTCGACTACGAAGAATTCGCCGAACAGTTCCGCCAGCAGTTCGGTTACGCGCTGTAAGGCCGGGAATCGGGAATTGGGAATCGGGAATCGGGAATCGGGAATCGGGAATCGGGAATCGAAATTATTCGAAACCGCCAGCCGAAACCGCACCAGCCCCTGCCGCATGCGACAAACGAAAAATCCCGGCCTCGGCCGGGATTTTTCGTTTACGCCCACTCCCTCGCTTGTGTAGGAGCGACGTAAGTCGCGACCATCCGATCGCCATACACCTTCAGGAGTAGGAGCGGCGCAAGCCGCGACCGCGAAAGCACGCCAACGACGCCACCGCGATGTCGCAGTCGCGACTTACGTCGCTCCTACAGGGGATAGCGACGCAGACTCAGACATGGCCATGCCCTCCCACGCTCTTGTAGGAGCGACGTAAGTCGCGACCCAAGATCGCCGCACACCCCAAAGGGTAGGAGCGGCGCAAGCCGCGACCGCGAAAGCACGCCAACGACGCCACCGCGATGTCGCAGTCGCGACTTACGTCGCTCCTACAGGGGATAGCGACGCAGACTCAGACATGGCCATGCCCTCCCACGCTCTTGTAGGAGCGACGTAAGTCGCGACCCAAGATCGCCGCACACCCCACCAGGACAGGAGCGGCGCAAGCCGCGACACGCTACCGCAGCAACGACGCCATTGCGATGTCGCGGTCGCGACTTGCGTCGCTCCTACCCTCAAGGCGACGGCGCGATGGGCTCGCCGCGCCAACGCTCGAACGCGGCCGCACCGCCGGCGTACACGTTCAGATCCACCGGCCCGACGATGCCGTCGACACGGGCGCGGTTGTGGTACTGCCACAGCGCCCAGGCCGCGCGCGTATCCGGCGTACGCACGATCGAACGCCGCCACAGCGCGCGAGCCGGCAGCGATTCGCGATAGGCATCGAAGAATTCCGGGGTGACGTACAGCAGCGCCGGTTTCGCATAGGCGCTTTCGACCGCAGCGAGGAAGGCGTCGAGCTCGACCCGCATCGCCGCGCCATCCGGCCGCGCGCCACAGTTGCCGCCGAATTCCAGATCGACCGCGGGCGGCAGGGCGTCCGCCTCGACCGGCACCGCCGCGATGAAGTTGCGCGCCTGCTCGGCGCCGCTGCGGCAGAAGGTGAAGAAATGATAGGCACCGGTCGCGATGCCCGCCGCCCGCGCGCCACGCCAATTCTCGGCGAACAAGCGGTCGCGATGGTCGCCGCCTTCGCTGGCCTTGAGATAGGCGAAAGCGACATCGTCGCGCGCCACCGCCGCCCAATCGATCGCGCCCTGATGATGCGATACATCGATGCCGCGCAGGGGATAACGCTCGCGATCGGGCTGCCAATGCAGGAAGCCCCACCATGCCAGCGCGGCTGTGGCAGCGGCGATCAATGCCAGAGCCAACACCCAGCCGAGCAGTTTCTTCAGACGCGTCATGCGGGCGATTGCGATGGGACCACCGATTACTTCCAGCCCGGCAACTTGTCCTGCTTCAATCCGCCCACGTCGAAGCTCGCCGTGCGGGTGCCGCCAGCCTTGACCGGGAATTCGATGGTCAGCTCCTTCGCCTGACCGACGCCGCGCCAGAGGGCGCGCTCGTCTTCGACGAACATGGCGATGGCTTCGTCGGTCTTGGGCCGGCTGCCGGCCATGACCTTGGTCTTGCCGTCGAAGCCGATCTTGAGCTTGCAGCCGCCATAGCAGTTGAAGTCGCCGACCTGCAGGACGAGGTAGCTGCTGCGGCCCCAGTCGGGGTGGTCGCGGAAGATCAGCTGCACCGGGCGCGGCGTCTTGCCGTCGGTCTCGACATTGGCGCGGGCGTAGATCGAGGCCGACAATTGCGTACCGGCCTTGCCCTTCGCGGTCTTCACCGGCGTACTCATGTACGACCACAGCGATTCGACGCGGCGCTGCTCGCGCACTTCCTTGGCCTTGGCCTGCGCTTCTTCGTACAGGGGACGCACGCGGTCGGCGGTCGGCGTGCCCGGGTATTTCGAGGTCACGATCTCGCCGTGGGCCGCGGCCATTTCCCAGTTCTTCTGTCCGTAGGCGCTGTCGAATTCCTTGGCGGCGGTGGCGGCGGCCTGTTCCTGCTGCGCGGCCTTGGCGGCTTCGGCGATCTTCGGGTCGGGCTGTTTGCAGGCGGCCAGCGCGATCGCGGCGGCGAGCAGGATGGTGGCGTTGCGCAGTGTCATCGCGGCGTTCCCTTGGCTATCAGTTGATCCACGGCCTCGGCGACGGCGTCGGGCTGCTCCATCACCGACATGTGGCCGCAACCGTCCAGCAGTACCCGCTGCGCTTGCGGCAGACGCACCGCGAACAGCTCCAGGGCGCTGGCATCGATGACCGCGTCCTGGCGGCACCATAGCAGCAGCGCGGGCTGGCCGATGCGCTCGGCCTCGTCGCCGGGCAGAAAGCGCTCGTCGCCACGGCCTATCTTGTCGAGCACGGATTGCTCGAACCCCGCCTCGCGCTTGCGCCGCTCGATGTAGATGCCGTCGGCCGGCCACGGAATGACCGGCTTGGCGCGTTCGTCGTAGAACAGGATGTCGAGGTAGTGCTTGAGGCTGGCGGCATCGCTGACCGCGAACGGGTTCTTGCCCTCGAGTACTTCGCGGCCGAACACGTTGTCCTTGAAGCGCACGCCGGCCGAGTTGAACAGGGCCACGCGATCGACGTCGCGGGGGTGGCGCGCGGCGGTCAATGCGGCAATGCCGCCGCCCATCGAATGGCCGAGCAGCACGACCGGGCTGCCGGGCTTGCGCGCGACCTGCTCGATGAAGCGGGCGACGCGGTCGTTCTGGGCGACGAAACCGTAATCGGCGCCGCGCTTGCGCTCGCTCTCGCCCCAGCCCGGCAGATCCGGGACGAACACGCGATAACGGCCGCGCAGCCGCTGCGCCAGCAGGTACCAGTTTTCCTTGCCGCCGGTGAAGCCGTGCACCATGACCACGGTCGGCGCGTTCGCCGGCGCTTCGTCGTTGTAGGCGTAGACCCAGCGGTGATCGTCGACCTGCGCGGCATTGCGGCCCAGCCCGGCGACGAGGCGCTGGCGCGCGTAATCGCCGAGCACTACGCGGTAGGGCTCGCGCCACAACCACAGCAGCAGCCCGCACGACAAGACGGCCGCCACCAGGGCGACCGTCTTGAGCAGGCGACGCAGGGTCATGCGCTCGCGCTTACTTGGCCGCGGCCTGCGGCGCGGACTTGGCCTTGGCGATCACCGCCTCGACCGAAGCGGTCGTGATCGGGTGATAGCCGGGCTTGGCCTTGGCGAAAGTGTCCTCGGCCAGCTTCAGGCCTTCCGGCGTTTTCACCAGTTCGCCGTAGGTCGGCATGATCAGCTTGCGACGGCCGATCTTCTGCAGGAACGCGGCGATGGCTTGGTCGGCCTGGCGATAGCCGCTGCGCACCGTCAACGGATACCAGCGCTGGGCGATTTCGCCGTTCGGCGTGCCGGTGAAGTGATAGGCGGCATCGAGCGCGCTGAGCTGCTCAACCTTGAGCGTTTCCGGCATGCCCTCGATGAAGTGCACCCATTCCTGCGTGCTCCACTTCGCGGTCAGGGCCTTGTCCGGCAGCGTGCCGGCTTCGGTCCAGGCCTTGCGCGCGGCATCGACCGCGTCGAAGCGCGGCGACTGCGTGGCCGGCGCCGACTTCGGGATGCCCGGGCCGTAGATCCATTCCTCCAGCTCGGCCTCGCTGACCTTGCCCGGATGCTTGGCGAGCAGGTTGGCCTTGGCGTATTCGACGAACTTGGTGGTCGGGATGCTCTGGAACGCGAAGTGGTCGAAGTAGCTGCGCAGGAAGGGATCGAACACCTCGCGGCCGTAACGCTGTTCGAGGAACTGCAGGAACCAGGCGCCCTTGGTGTAGACGGTGGCGCTGCTGGCCTCGTCCGGGTCCTTCAGCGTGCCCGGCTTCAGCGCCAGCGCCTGCAGCTTGGGATCGATGGTCTTGAACTCGGCGGCGAGTTCGTTGCGGCCGATCACGTTCTCCATGTCGGAACGCTCCTTGCCGTACAGCGCCTCGACGATGCGGTTTTCGACGTAGCTGGTGAAGCCTTCGTTGAGCCAGCCGTCCTTGCTGCTGGAGAAGGTCACCAGGTTGCCGGACCAGCTGTGCGCGAGCTCGTGCGCGACCAGCGACACCAGCGACTTGTCGCCGACGATCACGGTCGGGGTGGCGAAGGTCAGGCGCGGATTTTCCATGCCGCCGTACGGGAAGGACGGCGGCAGCACCAGGATGTCGTAGCGCTCCCAACGGTAGGGGCCGTACAACTGCTCGGTGGTCTCCATCATCTTTTCGGTGTCGGCGAATTCGGTCGCGGCCTTCTTCACCATCGAAGGCTCGGCCCACACGCCGGCGCGGTTGGAGATCGGCTGGAACACCAGGTCGCCGGCCGCGATCGCGAGCAGGTACGACGGAATCTTCTGCGGCATCTTGAAGCTGTAGTCGCCGTCGCGCGCCGCCTTGGGATCGTTGTCGGCGCTCATCAGCACCATCGCGTCCTTCGGCCCGGTGACGTGGGCGGTGTAGGTGAAGCGCACGCTCGGCGTGTCCTGCAGCGGCACCCACGAACGTGCGTGGATCTGCTGCGACTGGCTGAACATGAAGGGCGTCTTCTTGCCCTCGGTCATCGACGGCTCCAGCCACTGCAGGCCCGAGGCGTTCGGCGAGGTGACGTAGCTGACGCGCACGCGCTTGCTGCGCTCCGGCACCTCGATGGTGAGCTTGCTGCCGAGGGTCTTGTCGGCATCGGCCAGGGCGAACTGGAGGTCGACCCACTTGCCGTCGGCGCGCTCGCCGACGACCTTTTCGATCTTCAGGTCGCGGCTGTCGAGGACGAGCTGGTTGGCCTTGGGATCGGTCCAGTCGAGGGTGTAGGTGGCACTGCCGGTGAGGGTTCTGCTGGCGAAGTCGACCGCGAGCTGCAAGGCCAGATCGTCGATGCGGACCAGGTCGGGCTGGGCGTAGGAATGCTCGTCGCGGTCGGCCGCGGCAGCGGTGTCGTTCACTTTGGCCTCCGGCGTCGCCGCGGGCGGGGTGGAGTCGGCGGCGGGACTCGCGGCATCGCGCGAGCAGCCGGCGGCGGCGGTCAGGGCCGCGGCAAGGCAAACGGTCAGGATCGAAGAACGCATGAAAGGTCCACGGACGACGGGTCGAGCGCCCGAGTTTAGCGCCTCGCCCGCGGCCCGGCATGGTGCAGCGCGTCGCCGCGCTTGGCGGTTGGCGGTGCCGCGACCGGCCGCAGCGGCGCAACGCTGCTTTCCGCGACCGGGCGCACGCAACGATGCTTCCCATCGCCGCCGTAGGCGCGCGCGGGGCCGCCTGCCACGATCGGCGCCATTCCCTCCCCTTCTTCAAGGAACACCGACATGACGCTTCTCGCAGGCAAAGTAGCCCTGGTCACCGGCGGCAGCCGCGGCATCGGCGCAGCGATCGCGCGCCGCCTGGCCGCCGACGGCGCCGACGTGGTGCTGACCTATGCGCGCGCCGCCGAGCAGGCCCAGACGGTCGTCGCCGAGATCCAGGCCGGCGGCCGCCGCGCCCTGGCCATCGCCGCCGACAGCGCCGACCCGCAGGCGGTGACCGCCGCGGTCGAGCGCACGGTCGCCGAGTTCGGCCGTCTCGACATCGTCGTCAACAACGCCGGCGTGTTCGCCTACGGCCCGTTCGAGGACGAGAGCGCCGAATCCTACGAGCGGGTCATGGCGATCCACGTGCGTGCGCCGTTCGTGGCCGCGCAGGCCGCCTCCAAACACCTGCCGCGCGGCGGCCGCATCATCACCATCGGCAGTTGCCTGGGCGAACGGGTCGGCGCGCCGAACATGACCCTGTACTCGATGAGCAAGGCCGCGGTGATCGGCTTGAGCAAGGGCCTGGCGCAGGACCTCGGCGCGCGCGGCATCACCGTCAACGTGGTCCAGCCGGGCCCGGTCGACACCGACATGAACCCGGCCGACGGCGAAGGCGCCGACGCGCAGCGCGCCGGCCTGCCGCTCGGCGAATACGGCCGCCCCGAAGACGTCGCCGCGACCGTCGCCCACCTGGCCGGCCCGGGCGGCAACTTCATCACCGGCACGGCGATTTCGGTGGATGGCGGGTTTTCGGCTTGAGGTTGGTGCGATAGGCCGAGATGGGTGGAGATTTCCGTCCATCGGCTCATCGCATCGACAGTGTTAAGAGATGTCATCTCCGCGAAGGCGGGGATCCAGAGACTTCAGAGTGATGCCTCGATAAAGCCCTGGGTTCCCGCCTTCGCGGGAACGACGGCAGGTTGGAAACACGACCACTCTACGAGCCGTCATCCCCGCCCTGGCGGGGATCCAGAGACTTCAGAGTGACGCCTCGATAGAGCCCTCGGTCCCCGCCTGCGCGGGGACGACGGCAAGTGGGTTGCGCTGTGTCGGCCGTCATCCCCGCGTAGGCCGGGATCCAGAGACCTCAGCGCCATCCGACAACAAAACCGCGAAAGCGGAAGCGCCAATAAAAACGCCGGGAGTTTCGTCCCGGCGTTTTTCGTTACTCACGCTGCGCCGAGCGCTCGCCTCAAACCTTGTAACCGGTATGGATGGCGCAGATGCCGGCGCTGAGGTTCTTGTAGTCGACGCGGGCGAAGCCGGCCTCGACCATCATCTGCTTGAGCTCGTCCTGCGGCGGGTGCTTGCGGATGCTCTCGGCCAGATAGCGGTAGCTCTCGCTGTCGTTGGCGAACAGCTTGCCGAGTTTCGGCAGCACGTTGAACGAATGGAAGTCGTAGATCGGCTTGAACCAGTCGGCCTTCACTTCCGAAAACTCGAGCACGCGCGCCTGGCCGCCGACCTTGAGCACGCGCAGCATCTCGCGCAATGCGGCGTCCTTGTCGGTCACGTTGCGCAGGCCGAAGGCGATGGTGACCAGGTCGAAGCTCGCATCCGGGAACGGCAGCGACTCGGCATTGCACTGCACGTACTCGAAACCGGAGATGCGGCCCTGGTCGGTCATGCGGTCGCGGCCGACCCGCAGCATCTCGCGGTTGATGTCGCCGAGCACGATGGTGCCGCTGTCGCCGACGCGGTCGCGCAGCAACGCGGCGATGTCGCCGGTGCCGCCGGCCAGGTCGAGCACGCGGTCGCCGCGGCGGACCTGCGCGGTCGCGGTGAAATAGCGCTTCCAGACCCGATGGATGCCCAGGCTCATCAGGTCGTTCATCAGGTCGTAGCTGCCGGCGACCGAGGAAAACACCTCGCCGACCAGCTTGCGCTTCTCGCCCTTGGGGACGTCGCGGAAACCGAAGTGAGTGGTGTCGGGCTTGGGGGTCTGTTCGCTCATGCCGGGATTATCGCATGCCGTCCGGGGCTGGGTTCCGCCCCGGTCCTCACGACCGGGCGCCGCAGGGCCCGGCCATCCCGCGCCGCGCCACGCTCTGCCAGAATCCGGCCATGAACACCCTGAGCTGGCAGGCCAAACCCTTCCGTGAACTGAGCGCCGACGAGCTCTACGAGCTGCTGCGCCTGCGCTCGGAGGTATTCGTGGTCGAGCAGAACTGCGTCTATCTCGATCCCGACGGCAAGGATCGGGACCCGGACGCAATCCACCTGCTCGGCCGCTCGGCCGACGGCACGCTCGCCGCCTATCTGCGCATTCTGCCGGCCGGGCTGAGCTATCCGCAGGTCAGCTTCGGCCGCGTTCTCACCGCACCCGCGCACCGCGGCCAGGGCCATGGCGGGCCGATGATCGAGGCCGCGCTGATCGAAATCCAGCGGCGCTGGCCCGGCGCCGACGTACAGATCGGTGCGCAGGCTCATCTGCAGGGCTATTACGGCCGCTACGGATTCGAGCCCTCGTCCGAGCCCTATGTCGAAGACGGCATCCCGCACATCGATCTGCTGCGGCGCGGGCGGGGCTGAGCGCTCTGCGCGCAGGGCGAATCGACGGCAGCGGGCTCGACCGCGCCGCGCCGCCGCGCCAGACTGGGCGCCATCGAACCGGAGCCTTTCATGATCGCCACGCCCGACTACCGCGCCCTGCTCAAGACCGCCGTCGCCGAAGCCCGCCAGGGCCTGGCCGAAGGCGGCATCCCGATCGGCGCGGCGCTGTACCACAACGACGGCCGCCTGCTCGGCTGCGGCCACAACCGTCGCATCCAGGAAAACGACCCTTCCGTGCACGGCGAGACCGACGCCTTTCGCAAGGCCGGCCGCCAACGCCGTTACCGCGACACCATCATGGTCACCACCCTGGCGCCGTGCTGGTACTGCAGCGGCCTGGTGCGCCAGTTCAACATCGGCACCGTCGTGGTCGGCGAGTCGGTGAACTTCAGCGGCGGCGTCGATTGGCTGCGCGAGAACGGCGTCAACGTGATCGACCTGGCCGACCCGGAATGCATCGAGATGCTCGGCGGCTACATCGCCGCAAACCCGGACGTGTGGAACGAAGACATCGGCGAGGACTGAGTCGCGCGCAGCGTGTGCGGCCGCTCGCGTTGCCGCACGCGGCCTCGTGCAAGCCCGCGGCGGCGGGTGCAGAATCCTTCGTAATGCGTCCGCCGACCGACCCGAGCATCCGCCCTTACCTGCTGAGCGATTGGCCGCGCCTGTGCGCAATCCACGACCGCGCGCGCCTGGACGAGCTGCGGCTCAGCGCCGACGTTGCCGCGTTCCGTAGCCTGGCGCGCACCGCGCACAGCGAGGGCCTGTTCGATGGCCGTCTCGATGTGGCTTCGATCGACACCGTCGTGCAGGGCTTCGTCGCCTACAAACGCAATTCCCTTAACTGGCTGTACGTGCACCCGGACTGCTATGGCCGCGGCGTCGGCCGCCGCCTGTTGCGGCACGCGCTGGCCGATGCCGGGCCGGTGGTGACTACGCTGGCGCTGGCCGGCAACGAACCGGCCCTGCGGCTGTACCGCTCGGAAGGTTTCGTCGAGATCGAACGCCGCCCCGGCTGGCTCGCCGGCAGCGAACAGTTCCCTACCGTGGGCGTGCTGCTCGAATTGCGCCGCTGATCAGGCCGGTTTGATCACCATCAGCCAGAAGATCGCCATCACGCTGAGGAAGGCCGGCCAGCCGAGCCAGAACCACCAGCGCATGGTGCGCCGATAGGCCGCCGACAGGGGCGCGCCGAGCGCCGCGGCTTCGGCCGCCAGACGCCGTGCCCGGGCCTGCAGCCATAGCACCGGCAACCAGCAGGCGCCGACCACGAAGAACAACAGCAACGCGGTCTTGAGCCAGAACACCGAGAACGGAATGCCGAGCCGCCAGGTCAGCCACATGCCGCTGACGAACTGCACGATCACCGCCGGCGCGGTGAAGCAGGCATCGGCGATCACCACCGTGCGCGCGGTCTCGGCGATCACCTTGGGGTCGCCGCGCCGATGCGCGATCCAGAAGAAAAACGCGATGCCCAGGCCGGTGCCGAACAACAGGGTCGACGACAGGATGTGAATCCACTTCACCCACAGATAATCCATGCTTATCTCCGATCCGCCAGCACCCAGGCCACCGCGAGCGCCGGCAGCACGAGCAGATTCTTCGCCAGCCCGCCGAGCGGGTCCAGCCATTGCGCCGGCAGCAGCAGGCCGAACGCGAGCGTGTAGGCGAGCACGCTGAGCCCCATCAGCCCGAGCACCGGACGCGGGCGCCAATTGATCAGCAACAGCAAGGCGAGCACCGCATCCAGCGAGGCGGTCGCGCGTGCCAACAGCACCGGCTGCCAGTTCTGCATCGGCGAACCCGCGGCCAGCGCTTCGATCGTCGCCGCCGGGGTCAACCATCCGGCCACGGCCGAAATCAGCCACAAGGCGACGATGGCGATGCGCAGGGTCGGCGCGAGGAAATACAGCTGCGCCTGCCAACGGTCCTGGACCTGGCTCGGCGTCGCCGCAAGCGCCGTCTGCAGATCGCGCGGCGTGTGGCCGAACTCGGCCTGCAGGCGCGCGGGCGCGTCGGGGCCGGTGACGTTGCCACGCCGGAGCATGCGCCACATGGTTTCGCCGACCGGGCCGCGGCCGAGCCGCTCGCCGATCCCGACCTGCAGCGTCACCAGCGCTTCCGGCACCGCGATCGCGGCCTCGCCGTCGATGCGCAGCCAGCGCCGCCAGGTCGCCTGGTACTCGCGCAGCGTCATCGGTTGCGGCGCGCCGATTTCGAAGATGCCGCGCTGCTCGCCTGCGGTGGCGAGCGCGGCGATGGTACCGAGGTCTTCGGCCGACACCGGTTGGATCGCCCAGCGTCCGTCGCCGGGCAACAGATGCCAGCCTGGAAACGCCGCCAGCGCGCGCAGCAACGAAGTGCCACCGTAGGAGCCGGACGCGGCGTAGACGATCGACGGCCGCAGCACCACCGCACACAGCGGCAGGGCGAGCAAGGCCTCATCGAAGCGGTGCTTGGAAGCGATGAAGCCACCGTCCTCGGGCTCGCCAAGGGCGGAGATCTGTACGAAGCGGGCGACACCGGCGGACACGCAGGCCTGGGCGAGCGCGAGCGGCCCGTCGATGTGGATGGCCTGGAAGGTCTGGGCGCCGGTCTCGCGCAAGATGCCGGCGACGTTGATCACCGCATCGACCCCGCGCAAAGTGTCGCGCCAGGCTTCGGGCGTGGTCATCCGGGCCAAGTCGGCCTCGCGCTCGTCGGCGCGCAAGGGGGCCGCGTTCGCGCGCACGCCGCGCAATACGCGCCACCCGCGCTGGCGCAGCGCCGCGATGATGTAGCCGGCGAGAAATCCGTTGGCGCCGAGCACCAGGGCGATGCCTGGCGCAACGGCGCGCGATGCTTCGGTCCCTGATGCGGGTGCGATGTCGTCCATGGGGCGACACGTTAACAGAGCGTGCGCGGCTGCCGATGGGGCTGGAGCGCGACGTGCGCGGCGGCCCTCACCCCAACCCCTCTCCCGTAAACGGGAGAGGGGCTAAAGCCCGGGTTTTTGATACTGGCGTCGCCCTTGATTCCCTCTCCCGCTTGCGGGAGAGGGTTAGGGTGAGGGCGCTCCTGATCCGGTCATGCCGACTACCGGCGATCAGCACCTTCCACTCCCCCAGAACTCCCGCTTATGGCGACCGCAGGAAGTGCAGAACTGAGAGAGGCCGAGCTTCAGAGAATGTAACGGCTCAGATCCGGATCCTGCACCAACTCGCCCAAGTGCTGATCGACATAAGCGCGGTCGATGCTCACCGCCTGGCCGTCGCGGTCCGGCGCCTCGAAGCTCAGGGTATCGAGCAAGCGTTCGAGCACGGTATGCAGACGACGCGCGCCGATGTTTTCCTGGCGTTCGTTGACCTGCGCGGCGATCTCGGCCAGGCGATCCACCGCATCGGCGGTGAACTGCAGCTCCACGCCTTCGGTCTTGAGCAATTCGATGTACTGCGTGGTCAGCGAGGCCTTGGGCTCGGTGAGGATGCGGACGAAATCGTCCTTGCTCAACGCGCCGAGTTCCACCCGGATCGGGAAACGACCCTGCAGTTCCGGGATCAGGTCGCTCGGCTTGGCCAGGTGGAACGCGCCCGAGGCGATGAACAGGATGTGGTCGGTCTTGACCGAGCCGTACTTGGTGCTCACCGTCGAACCCTCGACCAGCGGCAGCAGGTCGCGCTGCACGCCTTCGCGGCTGACGTCGCCGCCGCTCATGCCGGCTTCGCTGCGCTTGGCGACCTTGTCGATCTCGTCGATGAAGACGATGCCGTGCTGCTCGCAGGCTTCGATCGCGGCCGCGCGCACATCGTCTTCGTTGACCAGCTTGGCCGCTTCCTCTTCGATCAACTGCGGACGCGCGGCCTTGATCGGCAGGTGCTTCTTATGGGTCTTGCCGCCGGACACCTGCGAGAACATCTGCCGCAGTTGCTGGCCCATCTCCTCCATGCCGGGCGGCGCCATGATGTCGACTCCCACGTTGACCGCGGTTTCGATCTCGATCTCGCGTTCGTCGAGGTCGCCGGCACGCAGTTGCTTGCGCAGCTTGGCGCGGGTGTCGCTGTCGGGCGAGCTGGTGTCCTGCGCCGGCGTTTCCGAACCGAAGCCGAAACCGCCCGGCACGCGCTTGGGCAGCAGCGCATCGAGGATGCGGTCTTCGGCGCGGTCCTCGGCCTGGGTGCGCACGCGCACCTTGGCTTGTTCGCGGTACAGCTTGACCGCGGTGTCGGCGAGGTCGCGGACGATCTGCTCGACGTCCTTGCCGACATAGCCGACCTCGGTGAAGCGGGTGGCCTCGACCTTGACGAACGGCGCGTTCGCGAGCGTCGCCAGACGGCGCGCGATCTCGGTCTTGCCGACGCCGGTGGGGCCGATCATGAGGATGTTCTTGGGCATGACCTCATTGCGCAGGTCGTCGTTGAGCTGCATGCGGCGCCAACGATTGCGCAACGCGATCGCGACCGCGCGCTTGGCTGCGTGCTGACCGATGATGTGACGGTCGAGCTCCTGCACGATTTCGCGCGGCGTCATGGTGGCGTGACTGTTGTCGGGTTTCATATGAGTTCGGCAATAGAGAATGGAGAATCGGGAGTCGTCAGGAGCGCTGGTGCAGGCTGCGGGGCGGGACGAACCGCCTCGGCGATTCTCTATTCCCGACTCCCGATTCCCGGCTTACAGTTCCTCGACCACCACATTGCGATTGGTGTAGATGCACACGTCGCCGGCGATGTTGATCGCCTCGGTGGCGATGGTGCGGGCGTCGAGTTGGGTGTGCGCGATCAGGGCGCGCGCGGCCGACAGTGCGTACATGCCGCCGGAGCCGATCGCGATGATCCCGTCTTCGGGCTCGATGACGTCGCCGGTGCCGCTGATGATCAGCGAGGTTTCTTTATCGGCCACCGCGAGCAGCGCTTCGAGCTTGCCGAGGCGGCGCTCGGTGCGCCAATCCTTGGCCAATTCGACCGCGGCACGGGTCAGTTGCCCGTGCTTTTCGAGCTTGGCTTCGAACAGTTCGAACAAGGTGAACGCATCGGCGGCGGCGCCGGCGAAGCCGGCCAATACCTGGCCATCGCGGCCGAGGCGGCGCACCTTGCGCGCGTTGGATTTCATGACGGTGTGACCGAGCGTCACCTGACCGTCGCCGGCCACGGCGACACGACCGTCGCGGCGTACCGAAACGATGGTGGTGGCGTGAAAAACAGTGGGGTTCTGACTGGGGTCCATGCTGGCCTCCGGGGTAACCCTCACGAAGTGGGGCTGCGGCCGGCCGGTTCAAGCCCCAGACCGGGAGCGGCGGCGCCGCTCCCGGTTGCATTCACTCAGCGAAGTCCCGCTCTTTGCATGCTTCAGCGCCGCCCGGCTCAAGTTCATAGTCGAACCAGAAATAGCCGTGCCACAGACGCGCGCTGCGCAGCGGTTTGCCCTTCCAAGCAGTGAGGTGAATGCCTTCCATGCTGGTGCAGGCGCGCAGGGAGCCGGGGGCTACGGCATCGAACGCGACCATGCCGCTCCATGCGCCCTCCTGCCACGATGCCTTGTCCAGGCGCACGGCGTAGGCCTTCGCCGCCGGTTCGCCAGGGGTAACCGAAGCGGCCTTCAGCCACTCGCACGGTTTGGATAAAGCCGAGACCACCTGCCCGCGCAACGGCGGCGACTCATCGTAGGCAGGCCCCGGACTGACGATGGTCACCGGCATCGGAAAACGGGTGATCTTGCGATGGGTCATGACGCAACCGACCTTTTCCTGGCCGCCGGCCAAGCCGTAACTTTCGCGGGCGGGCGCCTGCTTCGCCGCCGGCGCGCTCGCCGCGGCGCCCATCGCCAGAAAAACTGCCAGTACTGTCTGCATACACCGTTCCTTGGTTGGTTCTAGAGGAGCGCGATAGTAGTGCCATGGCAGAAGCCTTCCGGCGCGGCGTTATGGCGAATCGGTCACGCTTGTACACATGCTGCGAGATGTGGTGCAAGGCTCGGCCAGCGCGAAGCCAAGAGCCAATCCCCCCTGCCCCCTTTTCCAAAGGGGGGACTCTTCGGGTCGGCTCATTACGAATTCTCGCTGGTTCTTCCTGGCCAGTAAGGCGAGCCAATCGGGATGCGCCGACGAAGCGGCGGCTTCATCCGCTCGCTCTTCACTCTCATCTCACTCTTCCCACTCACTTCTCGCGATCGGGCTTACGCTTGGCCCGCGGATGCGCGGCGTCGTAGACCTTGGCCAGGTGCTGGAAATCCAGGTGGGTATAGATCTGGGTGGTGGCGATGTCGGCGTGGCCGAGCAGCTCCTGCACGCCGCGCAGGTCGCCCGAGGATTCGAGGATGTGGCTGGCGAAGGAATGCCGCAGCAGATGCGGATGCACGCGTTTGAACAAGCCCTGGCGTTGCGCCAGTTGACGGATGCGCAACTGGATCGCGCGCGGGGTGATCGGGCCGCCGCCGCGCCCGGGAAATACTTGTGCTTCGTTCGCCGCGCCGGTCGATGCGCGCCATTCCTGCAAGGCCGCGCGCGCGTGCGAGCCCAGCGGCACGCTGCGTTGCTTGCTGCCCTTGCCGAGCACGGTCACCAGGCCGTCGTCGAGATCGAGATCGCGCCAACGCAAGGCGCACAACTCGCTCAAGCGCAGGCCGGAGGAATAGAACAACTCGAGCACGGCGCGATCGCGCAGACCCAGCGGCACATCGGTCGGCACTTCGACCAAGGCCTTGGCTTCGTCCGGGTCGAGCACCTGCGGCAGTTTGCGCGGCGACTTCGGCGCGCGGATCGCCGCCGCCGGACTGGCCATGAGCACGCCTTGCTTGACCTGCCAAGCGTAGAAGCTACGGCATGCCGACAAACGGCGTTGCAGGCTCTTGGGGGTCAGGCCGCGCCGATGCTCGGCGGCGATGAACGCGCGCAGGTCTTCCGCATTCAGCCGCAGCGGATCGCCGCGGCCGTGGTGTTCGCACCATTGCGTCAAGGCGTCGAGATCGCGTCGATAGGCGTCGAGGGTGTGCGCCGACATGCGGCGCTCGACGCGCAGATGATCGAGGAAGGCGTTGGTCGTGCTCATGACGAAACCGCTGCGGCGTGTCGGCGCGGATCGCGCCGCGCGCTCGGCTCAGTCGAAACGCCTGAGCGCGACCGCCAGCGACTCGCCCATCATGCGCAGGAACAAGGTGCCCATGCCGGGGAAGAAGCGGTTCGCGTCGCGGCTGCCGACCGCGATCAGGCCGGTGCCCGGCAGCGGCAACAAGGCGGTCGACTGCACTTCCTCGGCGCGCTCGCCGTACAGCACGACGTGTTTCTCGGGCTGCAGGCGGCCGCACAGCGGTTCGCCGTCGCTCAGGGCGTCGCGGAACGGCTGCAGACGCGCATCGCCTTCGGCGATGATCTGCAGCCAGTCGCTGTCGCCGAGGCCTTCGACCGGTTTGAACACGACCAGGCGCACCAGGTCGCCGTTGAAATCCTCGGCCAGACTCGCCGCCATCGCGCGCAAGGTGTCGGCGGCGCTGCCCTGGCGCAGCAGCGCCAAGGTCAACTGATGGGTGCGCACCGCTAGGCGTTCGTTCTCCTGGGCGTTGCCGAACAGTTCCTGCAGGCGCCGCGACAGTTCGCGGTTCTTGTCGCGCAGCACTTCCAGCTGGTAGCTCGCCAGCGACGCCGCCGAGCCTTCCTCGCGCGGCACCACCAGGCTCATCGACAGGTCGGGAAACTGCTGCAGGAACCGCGGGTGACGACGCAGCCAGTTGGCGACTTCGTGGGCGCTGAACTTGTCGCTCGTTTGCTCGCTGAACTTGTCGGTCATCGGTTCCACTCTCCTTCGAACACGAAAGCCGCCGGGCCCGCCATCGACAGCGTCGCCGCGTCGTCGGGCCAGGCGATGCGCAATTCGCCGCCGGGCAGCCGCACGGCGACGTCGCGGTCGACCAGGCCGCGCCGGATCAACACCGCTACCGCGGCGCAGGCGCCGCTGCCGCAGGCCAGGGTCTCGCCGACGCCGCGCTCGTACACGCGCAGGCGGATGCGATCGCGGGCGATCACCTGGGCGAAACCGACGTTGGCCGATTCCGGAAACGCATTGCTCGACTGCAACAGCGGGGCGATGCTGTCGAGCGGCGCGGCCTCGACGTCGTCGACCTCGATCACCGCATGCGGATTGCCCATCGACACCGCGCCGAAACCGATCACGGTGTCGTGGATGTCGACCACGTATTGGTCCTGGTAGGCCGTGTAGCCGCGCATCGGGATGCGCGCGGGCTCGAAATCGGGGCGCCCCATGTCGATGCGGTAACCGCCGTCGCCGAGCGCCCACACCGCATGGCGGCCGGCCGGGCTGTCGACGGCGAAACTGCCGTCCTCGGCGCGGGCGCGGGCGGCGGCGCCGTCGCGGACCAGCCAGGCGGCGATGCAGCGCGCGCCGTTGCCGCATTGCTGCGAGCCCGAACCGTCGGCGTTCCAGATCCGGTAGGACGCGACCGCGCCCTCGCTGAGCGGGTCTTCGACCGTCAGGATCTGGTCGCAACCGACGCCGAAGTGGCGGTCGGCCAAGGCGCGGCACAGTTCAGCGTCGGGTTCGGGCGCGCCGCCGCGCAGATCGAGCACGACGAAGTCGTTGCCGGCGCCGTGCATCTTGCTGAAGCGCAGCGGCGCGGCCTGCCCGGCCACGGCGGTCGCGGGCTCAGCCATCGCCTTGCGGCACCGGCTCGGCAGGCTTGGCGTCGTCCTTGCCGTCGCCGTCCTTGTCTTGCGTGTCCTCATCCTTCGCGCCTTCGGCGGCCGGCTGCGAGCCGTCCAGCGGCGGCAGGGTCGGCAGCGACGTCTTGGCGTTCGGGTCGGTCGCGACCGGCGGATTATTGGCGGTGGAAATGGTCACCGGCACTTCGCCCGGCTTGGCCACGGGCGCTTCCTGCGGCGCGGGCTCGGTCGGCAGGACCAGCGGGCCCTTGTTGCCGCAAGCGGTCAGGGCGAGGGTCAGCGCGGTCAAAACGAGAGGCGTTGCGATGCGTGCATTCATGGGCGAAGTGTAGCCCGCAGTCGGCGTCGAGACGAACCCGTCCGGGACCGCAGGGCGCGGCGCGGGTTCAGGCGGGCCGGGGCCGGCGCCGCTGCGCTCAGGCCCGCGGCGGTTCGGGCCGCCGCCACAACCAGATCGCGACGACGGTCATGATTGCGGTGCCGGTCATCGCCATCCACAGCTTCGGCGAAGTCAGGAACATGATCGCCGCACAGACCGACATCATCGACACCGCCAGCCACTTGGAGCGCCGACTGACCGCGCCGTGCTTTTCCCAGTCGCGGATGATCGGCCCGAACTGGCGGTGGCCGAGCAGCCAGGCATGCAGGCGTTCGGAGCCCCGCCCCGCGGCGAATGCCGACAACAGCACGAACGGCACGGTCGGCAGGCCCGGCACGACGATGCCGATCACGCCCAAAGCCAGGCTGGCGTAGGCGAGCAGCTTCCAGGCCCAGCGGAACCGCACCTTGCGGGCCTTCGACGATGGGACCCTGCCCTCGATCGCATCCGCATCCGCGGCGGGCGCGGTCGGCGGCTCGGGGTCGGCAGGCGGTGGCGGAAACGGCATGGCGGAAGTATGCGGCGGTCGTTGGGGCTGTGGTCGAAATGCGGGTGGGGCCCTGGCTTTCAATCCGCACCGCCGATGCAAACGACGACGGCACCGGGGCGGGCGCCGCCGGTGCCGTCGAAAGGGAGCCGCGGGCGCTTACTTCAGCGCGGGCCCGCTGTCGGCCTGCCGGCTGCCCACCTGAAGCTGGTCGAGCATGAACGCGTACATCTCCGACTGTTCGCGGAAGCGGCGGAAACGGCCCGACTTGCCGCCGTGACCGGCCTCCATGTTGGTGCGGAACAGCAACGGCTGCTTGCGGTCGCTCTTGTCGGACCGCTGGATATCGCGCAGACGGGCGACGTACTTGGCCGGCTCCCAGTACTGCACCTGCGAATCCCACAGGCCGGTGCCGACGAACATCGCCGGATAGGCCTGGGCCTTGAGGTTGTCGTAGGGCGAGTAGCTGAGCATGTAGTCGTAGTAATCCTTCTTCTCCGGATTACCCCACTCGTCGTACTCGTTGGTGGTCAGCGGGATGCTCGGATCGAGCATGGTGGTGACCACGTCGACGAACGGCACCTGCGACAGGATCACCCGGTACTGCTGCGGCGCCATGTTGGCGATCGCCCCCATCAACAGGCCGCCGGCGCTGCCGCCGTAGGCCGCGACGCGGTCGGGCGCGGCGTAGCCGGCCTTGACCAGTTCGGCGCTGACGTCGATGAAGTCGGTGAAAGTGTTCTTCTTGTTGAACAGTTTGCCGTCGTCGTACCACTTGCGGCCCAGTTCCTGGCCGCCGCGGATGTGGGCGATCGCATAGACCATGCCGCGGTCGAGCAGGCTCACCACGGTGCTGTTGAAGCCCGGGTCGGTCGAGGAACCGTAGCTGCCGTAGGCGTACTGCAACATCGCCGCCTTGCCGTTCTTCTCGAAGCCCTTCTTGTAGACCAGCGACACCGGCACCTTGACGCCGTCGCGCGCGGTCGCCCAGAAACGCTCGGTCACGTACTTGTCGGGGTCGTAGCCGATCACCGGCTGCTGCTTGAGCAGCTTGCGCTCGCCGGTCCGGGTGTTGAGCTCATAGGTCGTCGCCGGCGTGGTCATCGAGGTGTAGGTGTAGCGCAGCCACTCCGTGTCGTGTTCGGAATTGGTCGCCAGGCCCATCGAGAACGCGGGCTCGTCGGCCTTGACGAACTCCTCCTTGCCGTCCTTGCCGATCAGGCGCAGGCGTTCGAGCGCATTGGAACGCTCGGCGACCGCGGTGAAGCCGTCGAACAGCTCGAAACCTTCGACGAAGACGTCGTCGCGGTGCGCGACCCAGTCCTGCCATTGCTTGCGCGAGCGGGCATCGTCGGCGGCCGTCACCAGGCGGAAGTTCGGCGCCGGCTTGCCGTCGGCGTCGGGCGCGTTGGTGCGGATCACCCAGCGGCCGTCGAGGTGGTCGGCGTCGTATTCGACGTCGCGCTCGCGCGGCGCCAGCACCACGAATTCCTTCGGATCGGCGGCCGGCGCGCAGCGCGCCTCGCTCGACACGGTGCTGTGCAGGCTGATGCAGATGTAGGCGTCGTCGCGACTGCGGCCGATGCCCATGTAGAAGCTGTCGTCTTTTTCTTCGTAGACCAGGACATCGGCCGAGGCCGGCGTGCCGAGCACATGCTTCTTGACCCGCACGGTCAGCAAGGTCTCGGGGTCGTTCTCGACATAGAACAGGGTCTTGTTGTCGTCGGCCCAGACCAGATTCGGCGAAACGTCGTCGATGACGTCGGGATAGATCTCGCCGGTCTCCAGGTTCTTGAAGCGGATCTTGTACTGGCGGCGGCCGACGGCGTCGTCGGCCCAGGCCAGGATCCGGTTGTCCTGGCTGACCTCGAAGTCGCCGACGTTGAAGTACTGCTTGTCCTTGGCCATCGCGTTGACGTCGAGCAGGATTTCCTCGGCGCCGTCCATACTGCCCTTGCGGCGGGCCTGGATCGGATAGTCCTGGCCGGTCTCGAAGCGGGTGTAGTACCAGTAGCCGCGCTCGCGGTACGGCACCGAGCTGTCGTCCTGCTTGATGCGGCCGACGATCTCGTTGTACAGCGTGTCCTCGAGCGGCTTGAGCGGCGCCATGGCCGCATCGACGTAGGCGTTCTCGGCCTTGAGATAGGCCAGCATCTCGGGGTTCTTGCGCTTGTCGTCGCGCAGCCAGTAGTACTCGTCGCTGCGCTGGGCGCCGTGCGGGGCCTTGACCTCGTGCGGCTTCTTGGCGGCGTCGGGCGGCGTGGGCAGGCCGGCTGCGGTGGCGGAAAGGGTCGTGGTCATCAGGAGCGTCGCCGCAAGCGTGAGAAAGGTCGGTTTCATATTGGGTCCGATATCGGGATGCGCAACCGCGGGCGGTGAGGATTCAGCCAGCCATTCGGGCAGAGCCGGGGCGCAGACGACGACGGGCGCCTGGGCGCCCGTCGGTTCACGCGTCGGCCGGCCGGCCCGTCACTTGGCCAGCTGTTCCCACAGGAAGGTGAAGGCCAGCGCGTTCATGTGCGCCTGCTGGGCGTTGTTGGCCGCGCCGCCGTGGCCGCCTTCGATGTTCTCGTAGTAGCGCACGTTCTTGCCGGCATCGAGCATCTTCGCCGCCATCTTGCGCGCATGGCCCGGATGGACTCGGTCGTCCTTGGTCGAGGTCATGAAGATCACCGGCGGGTACTCGCGCTTGGCGTCGAACAGGTGGTACGGCGAGAAGCCCTGGATGAACGACCAGTCGGCGGTGTCCGGATCGCCGTACTCGGCCATCCACGAGGCGCCGGCCAGCAGGTGGCTGTAGCGCTTCATGTCGAGCAGCGGCACCTGCACCACCACCGCACCGAACAGGTCCGGGTATTGGGTCAGCATGTTGCCGGTGAGCAGGCCGCCGTTGCTGCCGCCCTGCACGCCCAGGTGCGGGGTGCTGGTGATCTTGCGCGCGATCAGGTCCTGGCCGACCGCGGCGAAATCCTCATAGGCCTTGTGGCGGTTGGCCTTGAGCGCGGCCTGGTGCCAGCGCGGGCCGTACTCGCCGCCGCCGCGGATGTTGGCGACCGCATACACGCCGCCCTTCTCCAGCCAGCCCTTGCCGATGCCGCCGGAATAGCTCGGGGTCAGCGAGATTTCGAAGCCGCCGTAGCCGTACAGCAGGGTCGGCGCGCTGCCGTCGAGCTTGAGGTCCTTCGGCCGCACCAGGAAGTACGGCACGCGGGTGCCGTCCTTGCTCTTGGCGAAGTGCTGCTCGATCGTGTTCTTGGACGCGTCGAAGAAGGTCGGCATGGTCTTCAGCACGTCCGGTGCCTTGGCGTTCTTGCCGACTTCGCCCATCGCCAGAGTGCTGGGGGTCAGGTAGTCGCTGGCGCTGAGCCAGACCGCGTCGCTTTCGTCGGAGTCGACCGCGCCGACCATGACCGTGCCGAAGGTCGGCGCGCCGGCGAAGGCCTCGCGCTTCCACTCGCCCTCGCCCGGGGTCAGCACGCTGAGCTTGTACTTGACGTCGTCGAGCACGTTGAGGATCAGGTGATTGCGGGTCCACACCGCGTTCGCCAACGAAGTGGTCTCGGTCGGCGCGAACAAGGTGGTGAAGTCGCGCTTGCCGGCCTGGAAGTCGTCGAACTTGATCGCGATCAGGCTGCCGGAGGGGTACTTCTTGCCGCCGGCTTCATAGGGATCGCGCAGCTCGGCGATCAGCCATTCGCGGTGGACGTACTTGTTGGCCGAGTTCGGCAGGTCGATCTTGCTCAGCTTGCCGTCGGCGCCGCGCAGGTACAGCTCGTCGTTATAGAACGCGAGCGTGCGCTGGACGAAGTCGCGCTCGAAGCCCGGGGTGTGGTCGTGCATGGCGCCGATCATCATGTCGGTCGGCTTGCCCTCGTAGACCAGGCTGGCCGAGGCCATCGGCGTGCCGCGCTTCCACAGCTTGACCATGCGCGCATAGCCCGAGGTGGTCATCGAGCCGGGGCCGAAATCGGTGGCGACGTAGACGTGGTCGCGGTCGATCCAGTTCAGGCTGCCCTTGGCCTCGGGGCGGACGAAGCCGTCCTTGACCCAGGCCTTGGTGGTCAGGTCGAACTCGCGGGTGACGTCGGCATCGGAGCCGCCGCGCGACAGCGCGACCAGGCAGCGCTGATAGTCCGGACGCAGGCAGTCGGCGCCGTGCCAGACCCACTGCTCGTTCTCTTCGCGGTTGAGCGCGTCGAGGTCGATGACGGTCTCCCACTTCGGCTGGTCCTTGCGGTACTCCTCGAGCGTGGTGCGGCGCCACAGGCCGCGCTGGTGCTGCGCGTCCTTCCAGAAGTTGTAGTAATAGGCGCCGATCTTCTCGACGCCGGGGATCTTGGCGTTGGAATCGAGGATCGCGCGGATGTCGGACTCGAGCTGCTTGAACTGCGGCGTCGCGGCGAGTTCGGCCTCGGTCTTGGCGTTGCGCGCCTGGACCCATTCGAGCGAGCGCTTGCCCTCGACCTCTTCGAGCCAGGCGTAGGAATCGTTCATGGCGGCCTCCTTGGCGGGTGCGGCACCAGAGGCCGAGGCGGCGGCGATACCTGCTGCGAACAGCAGGGATTGACAGGTCTGCGACATCGAGGACATGGCTCATCCGGTGCAAAGGAAGGCCGCCACGCTAGCACAGGGCCGCGTGGCCGCCGCCCTGCCCAAGGTCATGTAGGGAGTTGCCGGGTTTGGCGCGTTGAAGGGCCGCCGGCGGGCCTGTGGACCGGACCTGCGGCTGTTCGGGGCGGCCCGGGCTGCCGAGCCGGCCGGCGGTTCAGGCGGCGCGCGGCAGCGGGCGCGCGATCACGGCCGGACGGCCACGGCGGCGGGCCTGGACCGCGCCGCGACGGCGCCGGCGCGGGGTCGCGGCCGCCTCGGCGTCCTCGGCCTGGCCCCAGGCCGGCAGCCGGAACCGATGCAGCGCCCACCAGGCCACGGCCGGCATCGCCACCAGCCACAGCGGCAGCCAGCCGATCGCGCCATGGCTGCCGCGCGCGGCCGGCAGCATCAGCACCAGCAGGCTGCCGATGGCGAGGGCGTAACGCAGGGCGGTGTCGAGGTCCGCGTGGACGGCATCGGCGGAACGGTCGGAAGGCGTGCTGACGGTCATGTCCAGGCTCCGGAAAGCGGGCGTAAGTGTCGGTGACCCCACCATCTCGCCGGCCCGTCTCAGAGGCTGCGATCTTCCGTGCCGCTCATCGGCGCGCGGCCTACCCCCGAGCCGAAGCTCAGTAACCGGCCTTGTCGAGCGCCTTCTCGGCTTCTTCGCGGCCCAGCGCGATCAGCTCCTTGGCCCGCCAGAATTCGTAGAACTGGCAGGCGTCGCGCGGAATCCGGATGACCAGCTCCGGCGGGTCCAGGGCCAGCTGCACGCGGGCGATCTGGGCCTGCATCATGTCGAGCGAACGCGCCATCAGTTCGCTGAAACCCAGTTCGTGCGGCGGCTGTTCGCCGTTCTGGGCCTCGTCGGCGCCGCGCCGGAACCAGCGCATCAGCATCGACGGCTTCGACTCCGCGACCTCGCTGCCCGGCGCCTTGGCGCCGTTCTGCTGGGCGAGCGCGCCCGGCGGCCGCTCCGGCCAGCCGTGCATGTCGACGGCGATCAAACGGTGCGCATCGGACAAACGCGTGGCCGCGATCGGCAAGGGCGCCAACAGGCCGCCGTCGACCAGTTCGCGACCGTGCAATTCATAAGGCGGAAACACGCCCGGGATGGCGATGGACGCGCGCACCGCGTCCCACAGGTCGCCTTCGCGCAGCCAGACTTCGCGCTGGCGGATCAGATCGACCGCGACCGCGGTGAACTCGATCTCCAGGTCTTCGATGCGCGGCTCGCCGGTCAGTTCGCGCAGCGCGTGCATCAGGCGCTCGCCGCGGAACAGGCCCGGTTGCCCCAGGCCGGGGTCGAGCAGGCGCAGCATCGCGGTGCGGCTCATGCCGTACAGCCAGTCGCGGTAGACCTCGAGCTTGCCGGCGGCGAACAGGCCGCCGACCAGGGCGCCGCTGGACGAGCCGGCGACCGCGACGATGCGCATCGACCGCGCCTGCAAGGCCTCGATCACGCCGATCTGCGCCAGCCCGCGGGCACCGCCCGCACCGAGCACCAGGGCGACCGGTTCGTCGCGGGAAATATGCGGTGCGTCGGCGCCGGGCATCAGCGTCCGTAGTTGCTCAGCGCCAATTCCAGCATCGACTTGGCCTGTTCGCGCAGCACCACCGGTTCGACGATCTCGGCATCGCTGCCGTAATGCATCACGTCCATGAGCAGCTCGCGTCCGGCGCTGTACGGCACCTTCAGCTCGTAGCGGCCGTCGGGCAGGAAACGGCCCTGCTGCTGCGAATGCCAGTGCTCGTCGGCGACCCAGCGCGCGGCCTTGGCGCTGAAGACGATGGTCGCCCAGCCCTTCGGCGCGCCGGAGAAAATGCCGTAGCTCGAAGCCAGGTGCTGGTCGAGCTCGTCGTCGGCGACGTCGCGCGCGGTGTCTTCGCCGATCTTGGCCGCGCTGATGCGGTCGACCGAGAAACTGCGCAAGGCATCGCGCTCGTGATCCCAGGCGTCGAGGTACCAGTTTTCGCGGTAATGGGTGAGGCGCTGCGGCGACACGCTGCGGCGGGTGCGCTGGTCGGTCGAGCGCGCCCGGTATTCGAACGTCAGCTGCTTGCGATCGAGCACCGCGGTGGCGACGGCGCGGAACGCCGTCTCGTCGAGGCGCCGGGTGCGGTGCGGAATCACCCGCACGCGCTCGACCGGCAGGCGTCGGCCGCCGGCATGTTCGTCGAGCAGCTTTTCGATGCGCTGCTGCAAGGGCGCGAGCGCGTTCGACAACACGCCGCCACCGCTGCGCATCAGCAACTGCTGCGCGGCCAACAGCGAGTGCAGCTCTTCCGAACTCAGCCACAGGCCGGGCAGCTCGAAGCGATCGCCTTCGCTGGTGTCGTAGCGGAAACCGGCCTCGCCGTTGCCGACCACCGGCGCCATCAGGTAGTCGCGCAGGTAGGCCAGGTCGCGGTAGACAGTCGCGCGCGAACACTCCAGATCCTCTTGGAGGCGCTGGACTGTGACCGGATACCGGGCTGCGGTGAGAATCCGGTGCAGTGCGTGGATGCGTTCGATACGTTCCATGTCGGCGATGTCTAGTGGATTCGGTGGGGTCGCAACTAGCATGGCACCGGCCGCTGTCCGGCCGCCACCATCGAACTTGGGGATCGTACGTGATCGAGCCCGCAATATCCGCAACGCCGCCCCCGGCGCCGCGTTTACCGGGCTGACCGCGGCGCCCGGCAGGCCGCAGCGTCGCCGCAGCGGACCGCCCGGGGCCGCGGCCGGCTTCGCCGAGCCTCGTCGCGCCGACGCGAACGCCTGCGCGCAGTTGCGCGCGAGGACGAGCCGTCGACAGCTCGAGCGGGCGACGGCCGGCAGCACCGGCAGCGACTCCCCTCGACCGGATGAGGTTACGACGACGCCGGCATCGAGAGCCGTTGTCGGAAGCAGTATCTGGATCGGAGCGCCGGCGCAGTAGTGACATTAGACACCCATGCGGTCGCAACGGTTGCGACAGCGCGGACCCGCCGACGGCCGCGGCGCCAAGCCCGATCACAAGACCTGCACAATGTTGCAGTGCGATGGCGATACGACGCACAAGCCCGGATTTCGCGCAAGCTCGCGGCGACACGCCCAGGTAGGCACAATGCCGCCATGCGAAAGCACGCTCCCCAAGAGCCAGCCATCGACTTGTCGCCCTCGCCCGGCGACGAGGTCAAGACCACGACCTGTTACATGTGCGCATGCCGTTGCGGCATCAAGGTCTGGCTTAGCGACGGCCGGATCCGTTACATCCAGGGCAACCCCGATCACCCGGTCAACCAGGGCGTGCTGTGCGCCAAGGGGTCGGCCGGCATCATGCAGCACTACTCGCCGGCGCGGCTCGACAAGCCGCTGTTGCGCGTGGGCGAGCGCGGCAAGGGCGAATTCCGCGAGATCGAATGGGACGAGGCGCTGCGCATCGCCGCCGACTGGCTCGCACCGATCCGCGAACGCAACCCCGACGAGCTGGCCTTCTTCACCGGCCGCGACCAGTCGCAGGCGCTGACCGGTTGGTGGGCGCAGCAGTTCGGCACGGTCAACTATGCCGCGCACGGCGGTTTCTGCTCGGTCAACATGGCCGCCGGCGGCCTCTATACCCTGGGCGGTTCGTTCTGGGAGTTCGGCGAGCCCGACTGGGAGCATTCGCGTTATCTGATGTTGTGGGGCGTGGCCGAAGACCACGACTCCAACCCGATCAAGCTCGGGCTCGGCAGACTCAAGGCCAGCGGCGCCAAGATCGTCGCGGTCAATCCGGTGCGCAGCGGCTACGGCGCGATCGCCGACGAATGGATCGGCATACGCCCCGGCACCGACGGCCTGTTCGCGTTCGCCCTGATCCACGAATTGCTCAAGGCCGACCGCATCGACCTGGACTATCTGGTGCGTTACACCAACGCGCACTGGCTGGTGATCCGCAATCCCGGCGGCGCCGACGACGGCTTGTTCGCGCGCGACGGCGAGGGGCGTGCGCTGTGTTGGGCGCGTGGTCTGCCTGACGGCACGAGCCAAGGCCGCGCCCACCCCGCCGACGCGATCGACATCGCGGCGGCCGTGGTCGGCGAATACAGCCTGCCGGACGGCCGTCGCGCGGTGCCGGTGTTCCATCTGGTCGCCGAACGCTACCTCGACCCGCAGTACGCGCCCGATGCGGTCAGCGAACGCTGCGGCATCCCCGCCGAGACCATCCGCCGCATCGCCCGCGAACTCGCCGAAGCCGCGTTCGAACACGCCATTACCCTGCCGATCGCCTGGACCGATGCCTACGGCCGCCAGCACAGCGAAATGACCGGCCGCCCGGTCAGCATGCACGCCATGCGCGGCATCAGCGCGCACAGCAACGGCTTCCATACCTGCCGCGCGCTGCACGTGTTGCAGTTGTTGCTCGGCGCGGTCGATACGCCGGGCTCGTTCCGCTATCAGCCGCCGTTCCCGAAACCGATCCCGCCGCCGAACCGGCCCGGCAAGACGCGCCAGCCCAACGGCGCGCTCGACGCCGCGCCGCTCGGCTTCGTCCACAGCCCCGAGGACCTGGTGGTCGACGCGAACGGCCAGCCGCGCCGCATCGACCACGCTTTCTCCTGGGCCTATCCGTTGTCGGCGCACGGCATGATGCACACCGTGATCCGCAACGCCTGGGCCGGCGACCCGTACAAGATCGACACGCTGATGATGTTCATGGCCAACATGAGCTGGAACTCGGCGATGAACACCGGCGAGACCATCGGCTGGCTGACCGATCGCGGCGAAGACGGCGAGTACCGCATCCCGCGCATCATCTATGCCGATGCCTACGCCTCGGAGATGACCGCCTACGCCGATCTGGTCCTGCCCGACACCACCTATCTGGAACGCTTCGACGCGATCAGCCTGCTCGACCGGCCGATCTCCGATGCCGACTCGGCCAGCGACGCGATCCGCCATCCGGTGGTCGACGCCGCGCAACAGCGCGAAGGCCGCGACGTGCGCGGCTTCCAGTCGGTGCTGCTGGAACTCGGCGCGCGCCTCGGCCTGCCCGGCATGGTCCACGACGACGGCAGCCCGCGTTACCGCGACTACGCCGACTACATCGTGCGCCACGAGCGCGCCCCTGGCGTCGGCCTGCTCGCCGGCTGGCGCGGCGAACACGGCGAACTCGAAGCCAAGGGCCCGCCGAACCCGCAGCAGTTGCAGCGCTACATCGACAACGGCGGCTTCTGGCGCAGCCATGTGCCGGAGTCGGCGCGCTACTACAAGATGGCCAATCGCGGTTATCTGGACTGGGCGCAGAAGATGGGCTTCATCGGCCACGCCGACCCGATCGTGCTGCAGCTGTATTCGGAGACGATCCAGAAGTTCCGCCTCGCCGCGCAGGGCCATGGCGCGCAGCAACCGCCGCCGGAGCACCGCGAACGCGTGGCGACCTATTTCGACCCGCTACCGATCTGGTACGAACCTTTCGAGGGCGCCCAGGTCGATCAGGTCGACGCGAAATTCCCGCTCAGCGCGGTGACCCAGCGGCCGATGTTCATGTACCACGCCTGGGGTTCGCAGAACGCCTGGCTGCGCCAGATCGCCGCGCGCAATTACCTGTATCTGCATCCGGACACCGGCGCGCGCCACGGCATCGCCGACGCCGACTGGATCACCATGGAATCGCACCACGGCCGCATCACCGTGCAGGCGCGCTTCGCCGCCAACGTCCAGGCCGACACGGTCTGGACCTGGAACGCGATCGGCAAGCGCCGCGGCGCCTGGCGGCTCGACAAGGACGCCCCGGAAAGCCGCAAGGGCTTCCTGATGAATCATCTGATCTCCGACATCACCCCGAAGGGCGACTACGCCAATGCCGACCCGGTCACCGGGCAGGCGGCGTGGTTCGATCTGCGCGTGTCGATCCGCAAGGCCGATGCGGCGCAGAACGCGCGCGGCGAATCCGAACCGCAGCTCGCCCCGCTCGCGTTCGCCCAGGCCGAACCCGGCCCCTTGCGCTACGGCGCGGAATTTCGCGCTCGCCGCGCGGGAGGCAAGCATGAGCAGGATTGAATCGGCGATGCCTCGCCGCGCGAACGTCGTCGAAACCGGCAGGGAGCATCGCCGATGAGGACCGCACGCCTGTTCGCCGGTTGGCTGTGCATCGCGCTCGGCTTCGGCCTGATCGTCCTGCTTGGGCTCGGCGTGCTGGACCCGACCCGGGACGCCGCCGCGCACGCGACTTCGGCCACGCCGGTATTGATCGCGCTGATGCCGAGCGTGGCGATCGGTTTGACCGTGTTCGCGCTGGGCCTGTGGTTGCTCGCTACCGGAAAGAAAAAACGATGACCGACCTGCCGCCGCCGTCGAAGAAAAAGCTCGGCCTGGTCATCGACCTGGACACCTGCGTCGGCTGCCATGCCTGCGCGGTGAGCTGCAAGGAATGGAATGCCGGCGGTTTCGCCGCGCCGCTCACCGACGAGCACCCCTACGGCAAGGACCCGTCCGGCATCTGGTTCAACCGCGTGCACAGTTACGAGGTCGCCGCGAGCGAGGCCGCACCCGCGCGCGCCGAAGCGATGCCGCTGGCCGACCCGGTCCGCGGCTGCGGCGAAGTCGCGGCGCCGCAACCAGCGATGACCTTGCACTTCCCGCGTTCGTGCCTGCATTGCGAACAACCGGCCTGCGTAACCGTGTGCCCGACCGGCGCCAGCTACAAGCGCGCCGAAGACGGCATCGTGCTGGTGGACGAGGACAAATGCATCGGCTGCAAGCTGTGTTCCTGGGCCTGCCCCTACGGCGCGCGCGAGTACAGCCCGGTCGAAGGCGTGATGAAGAAATGCACCCTGTGCATCGACCGCATCTACAACGAGAACCTCGACGAGTCCGAACGCCAGCCGGCCTGCGTGCAGGCCTGCCCGACCCGGGCGCGTCATTTCGGCGACCTCGGCGATCCCGAGTCGAAAGTCTCCAAGCTCGTCGCCGAACGCGGCGGCGTCGACCTGATGGCGCAACTGGGCTATCAGCCGACTAACAAATACCTGCCACCGCGTCCGCGCCGCGCCGGACCGGCCGAAGCCGCGCCGCGCGAGGAAGCCTTGGACACCAAGCAATTGCCGTCGGCGCTGCGCTGGCTGGACCGGATGCTGTCGCGATGAAGCCCGTCCTGCGGTTCCGGAGCCGTACCTGATGCATCCCGCGTTCTCCGTCATCTTCTTCACCACCTTGTCGGGCGCCGGCTACGGCCTGATGGCCTGGCTGGGCGCGGTCGTGCTGCTCCAGTTCGGCGGCGGCGCCGCAATGGGCGCGATGTCGCCGCGCATGCTCGCCGTCGCCCTGGCGCTGGCGCTGATCCTGGTCAGCGTCGGCCTGCTCAGCTCGACCCTGCATCTGGGCAAGCCGATGCGCGCCTGGCGTGCGTTTTCGCAATGGCGCAGCTCGTGGCTGTCGCGCGAAGGCGTCATGGCGGTGGCGACCTATGTGCCGGCGCTGGCCTTGTTGGCATGGGCGTTCGCGCCGAGTGCACACGCCGGAGTCGGCGCGATCTGGCCTGCTGGCGCCGCCATCGCCCTGCTCGTCGGCGCTGCGCTCACCGTGGTCTGCACGGCGATGATCTACGCCTCGCTGAAACCTATTCCGGCCTGGCGCCATCGGCTGGTGGTGCCGGCCTATCTCGCGTTCGCCCTGCTCGCCGGCGCCGCCCTGCTGGCGGCCTTGCCGGGCGCTTCCGGCATCGCCCGCCTCGCGAGCTTCGCGCTGATTCCGCTCGCGTTCGTGACCGCCGCGATCAAGCTCCGGTATTGGCGCGACATCGACCGCACCCCGCTTACGGTCACGCGCGGCGACGCCGTCGGCCTGCCGCAACGCGAACTCGACGTGTTCGAGCGACCGCACACCGAAGACAACTACCTGACCCGCGAGATGGGCTACGTGCTGGCGCGCAAACACGCGCGCAAGCTGCGCCGGATCGCGCTGGCCTTGTTCGCCGTCGCGCCGGTCGTGCTGAGCATGATCGCGCTGGCGCTGCCGGCGGTCGCCGCGATCGCGATGCCGCTCGCGGCCTTGTCGCTGCTGCTCGGCACCTTGGTCGAGCGCTGGCTGTTCTTCGCCGAGGCCCGGCATCTGGTGACGCTGTATTACTGAGTGCGCCCGCTGAGTGCGTTCGCCGGGATCGAGCCGAGCCATCGCCGGGCCCTGCATCGCGCGCGCCCTGACCCGCGGATCGACGCGCGACCGCTCGCCGCCGAGGTCCGCCGCGATTCTTCGCGACGCCCCGCCGGGCGGGGCTTTCATGGTCGTGGGGGGGGTTCGCCGACGGGTGAATCGAACCTATCTCGGCGTGTCCGCGGTCTCGTGTCTGTAACCGATTTCATGGCATCATCCCAGCCTCCTCCGGCCCCAAGCCAAGACGATGCTCGGTACGATCGGGCTCGCCCTCCTGGGCGCGCCCCTGGTGACATTGCCGACCCCCGCCTTCGGCGGCGACCCGACGCTGATCGCCATTGCGAGCGATCCGGCGCAGATGCGCCTGTACTGTTTTTCGACCCGCTGCGGCGACGAGGAATGGCGGCTGGCCACGTCCGGGCGCGCCAAGGGCCCGGAGATCGACCCGCTCGATCTGCCGCCGCTGCGCACCGTGCTGCTGCCCGGCTCGCAACGCCACGTCGGCGGCGTCAGGGCGCCGGCGACCTCGCGCACCAGCCGCGCCATGTACTCCAACGACTACCGCATCGGCACCCGCTACGGCGTGCAGGCCTTGCGCGACGGCCCGACCCAGGTCGGCCTGAGCTTCGGCGCCGGCTACCGACTCGCCCCGCTCCACGACGACGGCATCAACCGCCCCGGCACCGTGTTCCGCGGCGAAGTCAGCATCGGCCAGCGCATCGGCGACCGCGCGCGCTGGAGCCAGCGAGTGCAGTTCGAGAGCGGCCACGGCGACACCTTCGTCAAACAGTCGGTGCGCCTGGACGTGGATCTGTGGCCGTACTGGAAGCTCGAAACCGACTTCGCGATCCGTCACGATTCCAATGGCGGGGGCGGTAGCGAGAGTGCGGAAAGTTCCATCGAGTTGATTCGGCGGTTTTGATTCCGCTCGATCGAGCTTCGCGATCCGCGGCATTGAAAGATCCGCAGCATTGAAAGAAGCACCACAGCGCTTGCCCGCTAAAGCGGCCGGGTCGCTTACTTTTGGCCCGCTGTGGCGCCTGCTGTTGGCGGCGCGTCCGCTTTTGGATAGGAGCGGCGCGAGCCGCGACCGCGCTGCTTGTCGTCGCCCCGCTTTTTTTGCCGCAGAGCGGTGAAGCAAAATCTGAAGCTTCCGCCCGCTGGCGCGGCCGGGTTACTTTCTTTTGCTCCGCTGCGGCGCCGACAGGTTGGCGGTTCGTCTGCTTTTGGGTAGGAGCGGCGCAAGCCGCGACCGCGCTGCTTGCCACGTGGGCGTTTCTCACCTCAGAGCGGTGAAGCAAAATCTAGAGCTTCCGTCCGCTGACGCGGCCGGGTTACTTTCTTTTGCTGGCCCAAAAGAAAGCTAACCAAAGAAAAGGCCTTCCTTGACGAAGCTCCCCTGCGAGTTCGCAGCTGTCGCCGGGATTTTTCGATAAGACGTCCCTGTCTTATCGAAAAACGGCGCACGTCCTGTGCGCCGCCCTTTGGGTCTCCAGGTGTTCTCGCAAGTTCGTCGCTGCGCCAAGCTCTTCACAGCAACAGCAACAGCAATGGAAACAGCACCAGCAAAGTTGCCGCTGCCGTCAGGATTTTGTGGTTGCTGTGCGTCGCCTCGAACTAGCGAAGGCAACCGAAGACCCGGAGGGCGGCGCGCAGGGATGCGCGCCGTTTTTCATCGGGACAGGGATGTCCCGTATGAAAAATCCCTGCGTCGGCACCGCTCGTGCGGGCCTGTGATTCAAAGAAAAGCATTTTTCTTTGGTTACCTTTCTTTTGTTGCTTATGACAAAAGAAAGTAACCCGCCGCTTTAGTGGCGGAAGCTTTTGGCGTTTGATCTTGATCCCGGTCTAGCGGGAGCGATACACCGCGGGACCGAAGCAGCGCGGTCGCGGCTCGCGCCGCTCCTACCCCAAGGCAAAAACGATCGCACACGAAGGCGAAGGCTTGAACTGAGGGCGCGCAACTCAACGACAGCGTAGAACGCCTACGACCTTGGGCAGCCGAGGCCCGAATCAATCCGCGTCGATGTCCACCAGCGAATCGGCAATGAATTCGCCCGCTCCCTGCTCCAGCAAACGTTGCGCGACCTCGATGCCGAGGCAGTCCGGGGCGTCGCCGCGACCTTCGCCGTGGGCGCGCACGGCGCGGCCGTCGCTGGCCGAGCCGACCTGGCCGTCCAGGCGCAGGTGTTCGCCGTCCAGGCGAGCGTAGGCGGCCACCGGTACATGGCAGCTGCCATGCAGGGCGCGATTCATGGCGCGCTCGGCTTCGACGCAGGTGCGGGTGGCGGCGTGATCGAGCGCGGCGCAGAACGTGCGCGCGGCGACGTCGTCCTCGCGGCATTCGATCGCGATCGCGCCCTGCGCCGGCGCCGGCAGCCAATACGGCGACTCGAGGCGGGCGCGGATGCGCGCGTCGAAGCCGAGGCGCTGCAAGCCGGCGCAGGCCAGGACGATGGCGTCGTAGTCGCCGGCATCGAGCCGGGCCAGCCGGGTGTTGACGTTGCCGCGCAGGTCGAGCAATTGCAGATCCGGGCGCAAGGCGCGCAACTGCGCCTGCCGGCGCAACGACGAGGTGCCGACGCGGGCGCCGAGCGGAAGGCTGTCGATGCCGTCGTGGTGGTTGCTGACGAAGGCGTCGGCGTAGTCGGCGCGTTCGAGGATCGCCGGCAGGGCGAAACCCGGCTCCAACTCCATCGGCACGTCCTTGAGCGAGTGCACCGCGCAGTCGGCTTCGCCGCGCAGCATCGCCAGCTCCAGCTCCTTGAGGAACAGGCCCTTGCCGCCGATCGCGGCCAGCGAGCGGTCCAGCACTTCGTCGCCGCGAGTGCTCATCGGCACCAGGGTCACCTCGAGCCCCGGATGCGCGGCGCGCAGCCGGTCAGCGACATGCTCGCTCTGCCACAGGGCAAGCGGGCTCTTACGGGTGGCGATGCGCAGGGTCTTCATGCCGGCATTATCGCCGCTGGCGGGGGTCGGCATCAAAAGCCGCCAGGGCGGGCCACGGGGGCGGCATCGGTTGCGGAATCAGCAACGGATGGGGATCCGGGGGGAACGCAGTGGCGGCCAGTGACCGAAGGAAGGCCGCCCTATCCCAAGGCGCCACAGGCCGTTGCCGTTGCCGTTGCCGTTGCCGTTGCCGTTGCCGAGATTTTGATCTGCTTTGCCGCTTTACCGGTCAAGTGGAGACCCGGAGGGCGGCGCACAGGACGTGCGCCGTTTTTCGATAGGACAAGGATGTCCTATCGAAAAATCCCGGCGCGGGCATCGCACTCGTGGCCTGTGCCCTTGCAAGGAAAGCCCTTTTCTTTGGTTAGCTTTCTTTTGGGCCAGCAAAAGAAAGTAACCCGGCCGCGTTAGCGGGCGCAAGCTTTAGACCTTGATGTTGATTCACCGCTCTGCGGCAAGACACACCGCCACAGCAAGCAGCGCGGTCGCGGCTTATGACCGGAGGAAATCTAGTGGGACGCCGCTCCTACAGTGCATTACGGCCGGATGCGGCGCGAGATTGAGGCAGCGCGGTCGCGGCTCGCGCCGCTCCTACCCTTGGTTCGGCGAGCTCGGGACGAGTCGATCCCCTAATCCCCTAATCCCCTAATCCCTAATCCCTAATCCCCAATCCCGAATCCCAAATCCCAAATCCCAAATCCCAAAGCCTCACAAATGCTTGAGCGTCTCGCGCAGGGCCGCCACGCAGCGACGGCTGACTTCCAGCGGTTGTTTGCCATGACGCAACACGGCTTGTACGTGGCCTTCGGAGTCGCGCTTGAGTTCGACGATCTCGTGCCGCGCGACCAGGCAGTTGCGGTGGATGCGCACGAAGCGTTCGCCGAATTCGTCTTCCAGCGACTTCAGCGACTCCTCGATCAGGTCTTCGCCGCGCGCATGATGGACGATCACGTACTTCTCTTCGGCGTGCAGGTAATGCACGTCCTCGATCGGGATCAGGCGCAGGCTGCCGCGCAAGCGCGCGCACAGGTGGCTGCGGCTTTGCCCGGGCGCGGTCTCGGTGCCGCCGACATGGCGCTCGCGGCCGGCAGCGAAGGTGCGCACGCGTTCGAGCGCGGCGTCGAGGCGTTCGGCCCGCACCGGCTTGACCAGGTAGTCGATCGCCTCGGCCTCGAACGCCGACAAGGCGTGGGCGTCGTAGGCGGTGCAGAACACCACCGCCGGGCGCGGCTCGAACGCGGCCAGATGGCGCGCGGCTTCGAGGCCGTCGATGCCGGGCATGGCGATGTCGAGCAGGACCAGATCCGGCCGGTGCTCGGCGCAGGCGTGCAAGGCGTGCTGGCCGTCGGCCGCTTCGGCGACGACCTCGACGTCGTCGCGCTCGGCCAACAGGCTGCGCAAGCGCTCGCGCGCCAACGGTTCGTCATCCGCGATCACCACTCTCATGGCCGGCCTCGTCGCTTTCATCGGCTATGCGCCTCCACCCCGGTCGGCACGTGCAGTTCGCACAGATAGTAGCCTTCGTTCCAGCCCGCGGTCATCCGCACCGTCGGGCCATAGGCATAACGCAGGCGCTGGCCGATGCTGCTGTGGGCGTGGCGGGCCCCGCTGCGGCCGTCGGCCGGGGGCGGGGCCGGGTTGCGGATGCGCAGCAGCAGCTCGTCGGCGAGCTCGGTCAGCTCGATTTCGATCTCGCCGCCGCCCGGCAGCCGGGAGATGCCGTGCAGCACGGCGTTCTCGACCAGGGGCTGCAGGACCAGGCGCGGCAGCGGCATCCGCCACGGCAGCGGCTCGCGCTTGCGCCAGACCACCCGCAGGCGCTCGCCCAGGCGCAGTTGCTCGATCGCCAGGTAGCGCTCGGCCAGCTCGACCTCCTCGGCCAGGCTGGAGTCGGACTTGGACGCGCCCAGCGCGGCCCGGAACAGGTCCGACAGGTCCAGCACCGCGCGCTCGGCGACCACCGGGTCGCTGCGCACCAGGCCGGCGATGGTGTTCATGCTGTTGAAGAGGAAATGCGGCTTGATCCGCGCCTGCAGGGCATCGACCTCGGCGCGGGCGTTGGCGCGGACCTGGGCCTTCCAACTGTCGTTGACGTAGAGATAGCGCAGGACCACGCCGACGGCGAGGATCGCCACCGCCGCGGTACCGCCGACGAAGCGCTGGAACGAGATCCCCGGCGGCACCAGGCCGATGCCGGTGACGCTGTCGATGATGTGGGTGACCGCCGCGACCGCCGCGGCGATCGCCGCCGCCGTCGCGGTGGCGATGAAGCCGCCCACGCCGGGCGGCAAACGCGACAGTTGGCGCCGCGAGACGCACAGCAGCACCGAGATCGCCAGCGCCAGCCACAGCGCGAAGGCGCTCGAAGACACGAAGCGGCCGAGGTCCCAGCGGGTACCGTCGGGCGCCAGCGCCAACACGATCACGATCAGCTCGGCCATGCTCAGCATGACCACCAGCCGCGGCAAACGGCATAAGTCCGGCAGCCACGGTTCGTGTTCGCCGGCGGACTCGATCATGGTCAGAGCCGGCTCATGCCGTGGCGGCGAACCGTTGCGACATCCAGTCGCCGAGCGCGTCGATCTCTTCGGCGCAGACCTGATGCGCCATCGGATAGGCATGCCAGTCGACCTGGAAGCCCAGGCCGCGCAGGCTCGCCGCGGCGCGTTCGCCGCCGGCGTAGGGCACCATCGGGTCGTGTCGGCCGTGGGCCATGAAGGCCGGCTGGCTCGGCGCGACCGCAGTCGCCTCGGCGACCAGGCGCTCGGGCATCGGCAGATAGCTCGACAGGGCGATCAGCCCGCCCAGCGCCTGCTTGCGCCGCAATGCAGTGGCCAGGGTGATCGCGCCGCCCTGGGAAAAGCCGGCCAGCAGGATCCGCGAGGCCGGCACGCCGCGTTCGATCTCGCGCTCGATCAGCGCATCGACCTGCTGCACCGACTCGTCGACACCGGCTTCGTCGGCGCGCTGGGCCAGATCGCTGATGTCGCGGATGTCGTACCAGGCGCGCATGCGCGCGCCGTTGTTGATGGTGACCGCGCGCACCGGCGCGTGCGGGAACACGAAGCGCAGCGCCGGCCAGTCGCGGCGCAGCAGTTCGGGCACGATCGGGGCGAAGTCGTGGCCGTCGGCGCCCAGGCCGTGCAGCCACAGCACGCTCCAGGTCGGCGCCGGGCCGGTCTCGCGTTCGACGGTTTCGAGTAAGGCGGGGGGTGCGGAAGTCTCCATCGCCGCATTGTGGCGGCACAGCGCGCGGACCGCCAAGCTCCCGTCCCGGCGGACGTGTCCGCCGTCGCAATCGGTCGTCGCCGTCGGCCATGTAAAGGCCGGCCGCCCGCCGCCGCGGGCTTCAGCGCGAAGGCAGGCGGAAATTGAGGGTGCGGCGGGCCGTATGCGACTGGCCGCTGGCCTCGAAACGCAGGCGCGCCACGGCTGCCAGCGCGGCGGCGTCGAACACCCCGGCCGGTTCCGAGGACACCAGCCTGGGCGCGCCGACGCGGCCGTCGGGCAGGATCGTGAAGCTGATCTCGACGCTGCCCTCGATCTTGCGGTTCAAGGCCGGCAGCGGATAACGCGGGCTAGCATCGGCGAGCAGGCGCGGCATCGCCGGCGAGGCCTTCGCCGTCGTGGCCGGCAACGCTGCCGGGGTCGCGGCCGACGCCGCCACCGGTTGCGCCGTCGACGCGCTGCCGGTTTTCACGGCCGCGGCATCGGCGGCGAGCGCGCTGGCGGCCGCATCGGCCTTCATCGCCGCGTTCGCCAACGCCGTATTGGCGGTGCGCGCGGCCTCGCGACGCGCCGACAGCACGGTCGCCGCGTCGGTGCGCTCGGCCATCAGGCGTTCGGTTTCCTCGCGGGTCTTGCGCTCGCGGCTGGCCTCGGCGACACGCAGGCTTTCGCGCATGCGCGGCAAGGCCGGCGCCTGCGGGTCCATGCGCGCCAGCAAGTCCAGCAAACGGTGCGATTCGGCCAGGTCGTCGTCGAGCAAGGCCTGTTCGCCGGCGATCACCACATAGGGCTGCAACTCGTCGAGCGCACCGATCACGTCGATCTGGCCCGGCTCCTTGTCGCGCAAGGCCAGGTAATAGTCGACCGCGCTGTCGCCGGCCGGGGTGTGGATGCGCTGCTCGCGCAGGGCCTGGGTGGCGCGCGCGCGCAATCCTTCGATATCGAGTTCGTCCAGCGGCGCCGGCAACTCCAGCGCGGCATCGGCAACCGGCGCCGGGGACACGGCGCTGTGCGGAGCTTCGGAACCGCAACCGCCCAGGGCGACGCCCAGGGCCAGACCGGCGATCGCGCGCGCACCGGCTTTCGACCAACGACCGGCGGGAAACTCACACACCGGTTTCACAACAACCTTCACTGCCAAACCCCCTGTACCGCCACTACCGAATACGTGCGCAGACTAGGCAAACGATATGACGGCGCCGAGGCACCGCCATTGCCGATCCTGTCCGGACTGCTGTCTGGGTGTCCCTGCCCTCGGTTCCGCAGGTCCGTTGCGCGGCGCGATTATCGCCGCAATCGGGAGCAAGGGTGGAACCGCGGCAGAGCCGCGGCGGCCGGCATTCAGTGGCGATGCGCTACGGCCGCACATGAACGGCGGCGCGGGGCCTGAAATTGTATAGCGCGGTCGGCGGCTCCTAAGATGCCCGCCATGCCCGGCCCCTCCGCCATCGCGACCGCGTTCCGCTACCTCGTCTTCGGCGTGCTGATCGCCGTGATGCTGGTCAAGCCGACGCTGACCTTCGCGACCGAAATCGGCGAACTCGCCGGGCCGGTCGCGGCGCTGGCGCACGAGCATGCCGGCGCATCCGCCGGCGACAACGCCGCCCCGGACGGCGCCGACCCGGACGGCTGCGGCGACGCCCGCTGGCACCTGAGCCACTGCTGCGCCCTGCAAGCCGCGCTGCTGCCGCGCTTCGAGGTCGGCCTGCTCGCAGCCAGTGCCGCCGCCCCGGTGCCGGCCGTCTCGACCGCGTTCGTGCCGACCCCGACCGCGGTCCCGTTCCGCCCACCGATCTCCGCCTGATCCCGATGCCGGCCTGAGCCGGCCGCACGCGCGCGCCCTGCGGCGCCGCGTCGGCCTGCGCGGGTCTTCGTCGCCGTGCGCTGCGTTCGCGCCCGGCGTCTTTCGAGATTCAGGAGAACTCCCCATGCGTTTGCGTCCGGCGGCCTTGGCCGTCCTGACGGCCGCGCTGTGCTTTTCGGCACAGGCGCGGCCTCCCCTTGCCGCGGTTTCGAGCCTTTCCACTTCGGGCCCGTCCACCTCAAGCCCGTCCGCTTCCACCCCAACCGGGACCGCACGCGCGGCCTCGGTGTTCACCCTCGACGACGCCTTCGCGCGCATCGGCGACGCCCACCCCGACCTGCGTCTGTTCGGCAGCCAGCGTTCGGTGCTCGAAGCCGAGCGCGACCTCGCCGCGCAGCGTCCGGCCTGGGTCGCCGGCGCCGCGGTCGACAACGTCTTCGGCAGCGGCGCGGTCAGCGGCGTCAAGGGGGCCGAGATCACCCTCAGCCTGGCCTCGGTGTTCGAACGCGGCGGCAAGCTCGACGCGCGCCGCGCCTTCGCCCAGAGCCGCATCGATGCGCTCGCGGTCGATCGCCAAAGCCGCCGACTCGACCTGCTGGCCGAGACCGCGCGGCGTTATCTCGGCATCGTCGCCGCGCAACGCCGGATCGAACTGGCACAGTTCGACATCGGCCAGCGCAAGCGCACCGTCGCCGCCGCGCGCCAGCGCCTGGTCGCGGGCGCGTCGCCGGAGTCCGGCCTGCTGACCGCACAGGCCGCGCTGGCGCGCGCCGAACTCGATCGCGCGCGCAGCGAGCAAAGCCTGCTCGCCGCGCGCCAACACCTGGCCGCGCTGTGGGGCGAGCGCGACCCGGGTTTCGCCACCGTCGCCGGTGACCCGTATGCCTTGCCGAAGATCGAAGAAGCCACTGCCTTGGCAGGCTTGCTCGACCGCAGCCCCGAGCTGACCCGGTTCGTCGACGCGCGCCGCATCGGCGAAGCACGCGTGCGCCTGGCGCAGAGCCAGGCCAGCGCCGACATCGATTGGCAGATCGGCGTGCGCCGCCTGCAGGACGGCGGCGACACCGCGTTGATCGGCAGCGTGTCGATGCCGCTCGGCGCACGTGGCCGCGCCGAGCCCGGCATCCGCGGCGCCCAGGCCGAACTGGCCTTGCTCGAAACCGAGCGCGAAGCCAAGGGCTTGTCGCTGTATTCGACCCTGGTCGAAGCGCACGGCCGCTACCGGGTCGGCGCACTCGAAGTCGCACGGCTCAAGGACGAGGTCCTGCCGCGCATGAGCCGGGCCGAAAACGCCGCCGAGTACGCCTACCGCGCCGGCGCCATCAGCTACCTCGAACTGGCCCTGCTGCAGGCCGACAGCGTGGCCGTGCGCAAACAGCGCCTGGACACCGCGCTCGACGCGCAGTTGGCGCTGATCGAAATCCAGCGCCTCACCGGCGAATCCTTCCTCGCCCCACCGTCCGCCCCCGCAGGAGCCACCCCATGAAGCCCGAACTGTTGATCGCCGCGGGCCTGTTGGCTCTGACTTTGAGCGCCTGCGGCGGCTCCGCCGAAACCCCAGCGGCCAAAGCCGAGGGCACGCATGCCGACGAAGCCAGCGACGAGCACCGTCACGGCGAAGGCGAAGCCGGCCATGGCGAGAAAGGCGAGGCCGAAGAGGAAGCCGAAAGCACCACGATCCCGGCCGCGATCGCCCAGCGTTCCGGCATCGTCGTCGCCGCCGCCGGCCCCGGCACCATCGCCGACGAGCACGAAGTGCAAGGCCTGGTCACGCCGCTGGAAGGCCGCATCGCCAACATCACCGCGCGCTATCCCGGCCCGGTGCGTTCGCTGCGCGCCAACGTCGGCGACCGCGTCAAGGCCGGCCAGACTTTGGCCACGGTCGACAGCAACCTCAGCCTGACCACCTACGCCATCGCCTCGCCGATCACCGGCGTGGTGCTGGCGCGCAACGCCTCGGTCGGCGAAGTCGCGGTCGAAGGCACGACCCTGTTCGAGGTCGCCGACCTGTCGACCTTGTGGGTCGATCTGCATGTGTTCGGCGCCGACGCCTCGCATCTGCGCCCCGGCGTGCCGGTGACGGTGATGCGCATGGGCGAGGAACAAGGCGTGGAAACCACGCTCGACCGCATCCTGCCCGGCACCGCGACCGCGAGCCAGAGCACCGTCGCGCGCGCCTCCATCGCCAATGCCGACGGTCTGTGGCGGCCCGGTTCGGCGGTGCGCGCGCGCGTTACCGTCGAACAGCAGCCGGTATCGCTGGCGGTGCCGCTGACCGCGCTGCAACGCATGGACGAACGCGACGTGGTGTTCGTGCGCGAAGGCGAGCGCTATATCGCCAAACCCGTTCGGGTCGGGCGCCGCGACGCGCGGCGCATGGAAGTGCTGTCCGGCCTGCGCGCCGGCGAGCAGGTGGTGGTCGAGCAGAGCTTCCTGATCAAGGCCGACATCGAAAAATCGGGAGCTTCGCATGAGCACTGACACGACGACCGGGCCGGCCCCGGCGCGCTCGGGTCTGCTCGAACGCATCCTGGGTTTCGCCATCGGCCACCGTTGGCTGATGCTGGCGCTGACCGGCGCGCTGATCGCGATCGGCGTGTGGAGCTTCCGGCAACTGCCGATCGACGCCACCCCCGACATCACCAACGTGCAGGTGCAGATCAACACCCAGGCGCCGGGTTATTCGCCGCTGGAATCGGAACAGCGGGTGACCTTTCCGATCGAGACCGCGCTCGCCGGCCTGCCGAAACTCGACTACACCCGCTCGCTGTCGCGCTACGGCCTGTCGCAGGTGACCGTGGTGTTCAAGGACGGCACCGACCTGTACTTCGCCCGGCAACAGGTCGCCGAGCGCCTGCAGCAGGTGAAATCGCAGATCCCGGCCGGCCTGGAACCCGAACTCGGCCCGACCGCGACCGGCCTCGGCGAGATCTTCATGTACACCGTCGACGCCGAGCCGAAGGCGCGCAAGGCCGACGGCACGCCGTACAACGCCACCGACCTGCGCACCCTGCAGGACTGGGTGATCCGCCCGCAGTTGCGCAACACGCCCGGCGTCACCGAGGTCAACACCATCGGCGGCTACGCGCGGCAGATCCACATCACCCCGGACCCGGCGCGGCTGGTGGCCTTGAACCTGACCCAGCGCGACGTGGTCGCCGCGCTCGCCGCCAACAACCAGAACGTCGGCGCCGGCTACATCGAACGCAACGGCGAGCAGTTCCTGGTGCGCGTGCCGGGGCAGATCGTCGGCATCGAGGCGATCGGCGACATCGTTCTCGACCGCCGCGACGGCGTGCCGATCCGGGTGCGCGACGTCGCCACAGTCGGCGAAGGCCCCGAACTGCGCAGCGGCGCGGCCACCCAGAACGGCCACGAAGTCGTGCTCGGCACGGTGTTCATGCTGGTCGGCTCCAACAGCCGCGACGTCTCGCAGGCGGCGGCGGCGAAACTGCAACAAGCCAACGCCAGCCTGCCGAAGGGCGTCAGCGCCAACCCGGTCTACGACCGCACCTCGCTGGTCGACCGCACCATCGCCACGGTGTCGAAGAACCTGGTCGAAGGCGCGCTGCTGGTGGTGGTCGTGCTGTTCCTGCTGCTCGGCAATTTCCGCGCCGCCTTGATCACCGCACTGGTGATTCCGCTGGCGATGCTGTTCACCATCACCGGCATGGTCCGCGGCGGCGTGTCCGGCAATCTGATGAGCCTGGGCGCGCTCGACTTCGGCCTGATCGTCGACGGCGCGGTGATCATCATCGAGAACTGCCTGCGCCGTTTCGGCGAAGCCCAGCATGCGCTCGGCCGCGAGATGAGCGACGACGAACGCCACGACCTCACCGCCTCGGCCACCGCCGAAGTCATCCGCCCCAGCCTGTTCGGCCTGGGCATCATCGCCGCGGTCTACCTGCCGATTTTCGCGCTCAGCGGCATCGAAGGAAAAATGTTCCACCCGATGGCGATCACCGTGGTGTTGGCCTTGACCGGCGCGATGCTGCTGTCGCTGACCTTCGTTCCGGCTGCGGTCGCGACCTTCCTCGGCGGCAAGGTCGCCGAAAAGGAAAACCGCGCGATGGCCTGGCTGCGCCGCCGTTACGAGCCGGTGCTGGCCTGGGCCTTGCGCAGCCGTATGACGGTGTTGGCCGGCACCGCCGTGCTGGTGATCCTCAGCGGCGCGGTGGCGATGCGCATGGGCAGCGAGTTCGTGCCGAGCCTCGACGAAGGCGACGTCGCGGTGCAGGCCATGCGCATTCCCGGCACCAGCCTGACCCAGTCGGTGGCCATGCAGAAGACGATGGAGCAGGCGTTTTTAACGATGCCCGAAGTCGAACGGGTGTTCAGCAAGATCGGCACCGCCGAGGTCGCCAGCGACCCGATGCCGCCGTCGGTCGCCGATACCTTTCTGATGCTCAAGCCGCGCGAACGCTGGCCCGACCCGGGCAAGACCAAGGCCAAGCTGATGGAAGAAATCGAAGCGCTCGCGCGCACCCTGCCCGGCAACAATTTCGAGTTCACCCAGCCGATCCAGATGCGCATGAACGAGTTGATCTCGGGCGTGCGCGCCGACGTCGCGATCAAGGTCTACGGCGACGATCTGCAGCAACTGCTCAAGATCGCCCGGCAGATCGAAGCGGTGGCCAAGCAGGTGCCCGGCGCCGCCGACGTCAAGGCCGAGCAGGTCACCGGCCTGCCGATGCTCAGCGTCGAACCCGACCGCCGCTCGCTGGCCGTGTACGGGCTCAATCCGGCCGCGGTGCAGGACACCGTGGCGACCGCGGTCGGCGGCGAAGTCGCCGGGCAGTTGTTCGAAGGCGACCGCCGCTTCGACCTGGTCGTGCGCCTGCCCGAACGCCTGCGCCAGGACACTGCGGCGCTAGCCGACCTGCCGGTGCCCTTGCCCGCGCGCAGCGAAGGCGACCGCGACGAATCCAGCCGCGACGCCACCTGGAGTTCGGGTGCGCCGCGCACGGTGCCGTTGCGCGAAGTGGCTAAGCTCAATTCGATCCTCGGCCCGAACCAGATCAACCGCGAAAACGGCAAACGCCGCATCGTGGTGACCGCGAACGTGCGCGACCGCGACCTCGGCGGTTTCGTCACCGAGCTGCGGCAGAAACTCGATGCCCAGGTGAAGGTACCCGAGGGTTACTGGATCGATTACGGCGGCACCTTCGAGCAACTGATCTCGGCCAGCCAACGCCTGGCAGTGGTGGTGCCGGTGACCCTGGTGCTGATCTTCGCCCTGCTGTTCATGGCCTTCGGCTCGGCCAAGGATGCCGCCATCGTCTTCAGCGGCGTGCCGCTGGCGTTGACCGGCGGCGTGATCGCGCTGGCCCTGCGCGGCATTCCATTGTCGATCTCGGCCGGGGTGGGCTTCATCGCCCTGTCCGGCGTGGCCGTGCTCAATGGGCTGGTGATGATCGCCTTCATCCGCAAGCTGCGCGAACAAGGCGACCCACTCGACGACGCCATCGTCGACGGCGCCCTGGGCCGCTTGCGGCCGGTGCTGATGACCGCGCTGGTGGCTTCGTTGGGCTTCATCCCGATGGCCTTCAACGTCGGGGCCGGCTCGGAAGTGCAGCGGCCGCTGGCGACGGTGGTGATCGGCGGTATCGTCTCCTCGACCCTGCTGACCCTGCTGGTGCTGCCGGTGCTGTACCGCTGGCTGCACCGCAACGACGCCGGCGAGCGCAAGCTCGATCCGCCACCGGCGCCGGCCGCGGCCGAGCCCTCGCCTGCCCACTGACGCGGCAGCATGGCGGGTCGCGTTCGCGCGGCCCGCCTCGATCCTGGGCATCGCCCGCGGGCGATCCGCTTACGACGCAAACAGGGAGATCGATATGAGCAGCGGACACGACCACGGCAGCACCACGATCCGCCACGAGCGTCCCCTGTGGTGGGCGCTCGGCTTGACTGGCGGTTTCCTGATCGCCGAAGTCGTCGGCGCCTTCCTCACCAACAGCCTGGCGCTGTTGTCGGACGCCGCGCATATGGGCACCGACACCCTCGCGCTGATGATCGCGTTGACCGCGGTGCGGCTGAGCCGCAAGCCGGCGGATGCGAAACGCAGCTACGGCTACGCGCGCATGGAAGCGATGGGCGCGATGGCGAACGGCCTGATGCTGTTCGCGGTCGCCGCGTACATCCTGTGGGAAGCGGCCGGGCGCTTCAGCGAACCGCCGCAGATCGCGACCACCGGCATGTTGGCGATCGCCGCGCTCGGCCTGATCGTCAACCTGGTCGCGATGCGCCTGCTCAAGGCCGGCAGCGGCGAAAGCCTCAACATGAAAGGCGCCTACCTCGAGGTGTGGAGCGACATGCTCGGCTCGGTCGCGGTGATCGCCGGCGCCATCGTCATCCGCTTCACCGGCTGGACCGTGGTCGACCCGATCCTGGCCGTGTTGATCGGCCTGTGGGTGCTACCGCGCACCTGGACCCTGCTGCGCGAGGCCGGCAACGTGCTCATGGAAGGCGTGCCGGGCGGCATCGACCTCGCCGCGGTGCGCACGGTGCTGCTACAGGCACCCGGCGTCGGCGACGTCCACGATCTGCACGTGTGGTCGCTGGGGTCGAGCACTCCGGCGATGACCGCGCACCTGGTCGTCGACGCAGGCGTCGACGCCGATGCCTTGCGCGGCGAACTGGTACGGCAGCTCGACGAGCGCTTCGGCATCGAGCACTGCACCTTGCAGATCGAGAGCGTGGCTTGCGATCCACCCAGTCACTGAAGACCGCTTCAAGGGTAGGAGCGGCGCAAGCCGCGACCTCCCAGTTGGGACGTAAGCGCGGTTTCGCGGTCGCGGCTCGCGCCGCTTCTACTTCTACCCCTCAAGATCAGCCGCATCGACACGATGATTCGCGACCGGCTACGACGCCGGGCACGGCCCGCCCGCGTCGGCCCAGGTCTTGAACTTGGCGACGAACTCCGGGTGCGGCACCGACACCGGCTTGCGTTCGCCGCCCGGCGCCCAGCCCCACAGCACCAGCTTGTCTTCGCTGACGTGCTTGATCAGCGCGGCGAAATCGCGTCCGCCGTTGCTCTTCTTGTCCTTGATCATCTCGCACAGCTTCGGCGCCGGCAGCCCGATCCAGGCCATCTTGTGATCCGGCGGCGGCAGTTGCCAATGCGGCGCGCCCGGCGGTGCATTGGGGCCATAGCTCGCCGGCAGGTTGGCTTCGCCGTGGCAGGTCGAGCACGGCAGGCCGGCCGCGCCCTTGCCTTCGGGGCCGCGCACCACGCCCATCGCATGCGGCAGGCCGGCATCGAATTGCAGCGGCTGGTCGCCGGGGATATGGCAGTTCTGGCAACGCGGATGCTGGAACACCTGCTGCACGGTCGCGAACGCGGCGATGCCCTGCTCGCGTTGCTCCGGGGTGACCTTCGGGCCGCAAGCGGTCGCGGCGAGGGCCGCGATGGCGATGATCAATGCACGCATCGTCGTCTCCTCAGGCCGGCAACTGCAGCGGCAGTTCGCGCAGCCGCTGTTGATTGAGTGCGAACACCGCGTTGGCCACGGCCGCCGCGACCGGCGCGGTGCCGGGCTCGCCGGCGCCGCCCATCTTCTCGGTGCTCGGCACGATGTGCACTTCGATCTGCGGCGCCTCGTCCAGGCGCAGCACGCGGTAATCGTGATAGTTCGACTCCTGCACCCGTCCGTCCTTGAAAGTCAGCTGGCTGTACAGCGCCGCGCCGAGGCCGAAGTTGATGCCCGATTCCATCTGCGCGCGCACACCGTCGGGATTGACCGCCAGGCCGCAGTCGATCGCGCAGACGAAACGGTGCACGCGGATGGCGTGCCCCCCGCCCGGCTTGGGCTCGACCGAGACTTCGGCGACCTGGGCGATATAGCTGCCGAAGGATTCGTGCACCGCGACGCCGCGCGCGCGACCTGCCGGCAGGGCCGTGCCCCAGCCGGCCTTGTCGGCGACCAGGTCCAGCGCCGCCAGATGGCGCGGATGTTCCTTGAGCAGCGAGCGGCGGTATTCGACCGGGTCCTTGCCCGCGGCATGGGCCAGCTCGTCGATCAGGCTCTCCATGACGAAGGCGTTGTAGCTGTGGCCGACCGAGCGCCACCACAGCACCGGGATGCCGGTGCTCGGCGAATGCAGGTCGACGCGGTAGTCGGCGACGCCCTTGAGGTACGGCGAATCGGCGACGCCCTCGACCGAGGTCGCGTCGATGCCGTTCTTTATCATCGCCCCGGCGAACGGCGTGCCGGCGATGATCGACTGCCCGACCAGCACGTGCTGCCACGCCACCGGGATGCCCTGCGCATCGATACCGATGCGCGCGTGCTGCAGATACATCGGCCGGTAATAGCCGCCGCGCACGTCGTCCTCGCGCGACCACACGGTCTTGACCGGTTTGCCGGCGGCCTTGGCGACGTGCACCGCTTCGGTGACGAAATCCGCGGTCGGGGTGGCGCGGCGGCCGAAGCCGCCACCGAGGAACATGGTGTGGATCTGCACCTGATCGGGCTTGAGGCCGGTGATCTTGGCCGCGACCTGCTGGTCGACGGTCTGGAACTGGGTGCCGGTCCAGATCTCGCAACGGTCGGCCTCGATCTTGACCGTGCAGTTCAGCGGCTCCATCGGCGCATGCGCCAGATAGGGCACGTTGTACTCGGCCTCGATGGTCTTGGCGGCCTTGGCCAGCCCCCCCTTGACGTCGCCGGCCTGCGCGGCGATGTCGCCTTCGGTGGCGGCGAGTTTGCGGAAGTCTTCGCGTAGCTTCGTCGTGTCCAGGCCCGCGTTCGGGCCGAGGTCCCAATCGATGACGAGCGCATCGCGGCCCTGTTTGGCCGCCCAGTAGTGATCGGCGATCACCGCCACGCCGCTCGGCACCTGCAGCACGTCGCGTACGCCGGGCACAGCCTTGGCCGGCGCCGCATCGAAGGACTTGACCGTGCCGCCGAACACCGGCGCACGCGCGACCACCGCGGTCAACAAGCCGTCGAACTGCACGTCCATGCCGAACTTCGCCTTACCGGTGATTTTCTCCGGCGAGTCCAGGCGCTTGGTCGGCTTGCCGATGATCTTCCAGTCCTTGGCCTCCTTGAGCGTCTGCGGCGCGGTCGGCGCCGGCAGCTTGGCCGCGTCGGCGGCGAGCTCGCCGTAACGCGCACGCTTGTCGCCGGCGATGGCTACGCCATTCTCGGTGCGGACCTGATCGGCCGGCACCCCGAAGCGTTGCGCCGCGGCCGCCACCAACAAGGCGCGCGCGGTCGCGCCGGCCTGGCGATAGCGATCGAATTCCGACCAGGTGCTGGTCGAGCCGCCGGTCATCTGCATGCCGAAGGCGGTGTGCGCATACGCCGGCGCGGCGGGCGCGTGTTCGACCTTGATCTTCGACCAGTCGGCGTCGAGTTCTTCGGCGATCAACATCGCCAGGCCGGTCCACACGCCCTGCCCCATCTCCGAATGCGAGATCAACACCGTCACGGTGTCGTCGTCGCCCACGCGCAGGAAGGCGTTGGGTACGAAACCGCTCGATACCGCCGCGGCCGCGGCCGGATCGGCGTGGGCGAAGCGCTTGGCGCCGGGCACCACGAAGCCGACCACCAGGCCGCCGCCGATCAGCGCGCTGGTCTTGAGGAACTGGCGCCGCGACGGCGCCGGTACGGTATTCACATCGACCTCCTAAAGCGCCCAAGGTGCCGGCGCTGCGAGCATGACGTCGTGGGGATGACGCGATCAGGCCTTGCCGATTTCGGCCGCGCGCTTCACCGCCGCGCGGATGCGCGGATAGGTGCCGCAACGGCAGATGTTTCCGGACAGGGCCTGGTCGATGTCGGTGTCGGTCGGCTTGGGGATCTGGGTCAACAAGGCAGCCGCCGACATGATCTGGCCGGACTGGCAGTAACCGCACTGGACCACGTCGATCTCGGCCCAGGCGCGTTGCACCGGATGGCTGCCGTCCTGCGACAGGCCTTCGATGGTAGTGATCTGTTTGCCTTCGACGCTGGCGACCGGGGTCACGCAGGCGCGTCGCGGCGCACCGTCGACATGGACCGTGCAGGCACCGCACTGTGCGATGCCGCAACCGAACTTGGTACCGGTCAGGTGCATCAGGTCGCGCAGCACCCACAGCAGGGGCATGTCCGGTGGCGCGGCAACCTCGTGTTCGGTGCCGTTGACAAGAAGCTTCATGGTTCCCTCGCGGCGGCTGGGGTCGTCCGAGCCTACTCCTCAAAATTGGCCGCCGCCAGATCGCCTTCGATACCAAGATGAAGCGCCGAAACAGGGCGCTTGCCGGATTCTCCGAGTCTTGGTGCGCATGTTGCGCCCCAAGTCCGCGCCGCGCTGGCGAGCGATGCGACACGTCACAGCATTTTCGTGCGCCGGCCTCGATCGCGGCTTGCCCAAAACTGCCGCCTCCGGCCGGCGTGATGCACCGCAACGCCGCCGATGCCGCTAACGCTCTAGACTCGAAACTTCTCCTCCCTGGGGCGTATCGCATGGCCGACTCGCCGGACCCCACGTTCCCGAAGCGCAGCGCGCCCGGCGGTCCGCGCGCGGTGCTCGAGGCCAGCGCCGCCGCGGCCGCGCGCGGCGATCCGGCCGCCTTGGCGGTCGTGCTCGAAACCGAAGGCTCGACCTATGTACGCCCGGGCGCGATGGCCTTGTTCGGTGCGCGCGACGGCCAGGTCGGCTGGCTCAGCGGCGGCTGCATCGAGCCGGACATCGAACTGCGCGCGCGCGACGCCGCGCAGTCGCAGGGCATCGAGTGGATGGACATCGACACCCGCAGCGACGAAGACCTGTTCGCCGGCTCCGCGGTCGGTTGCCGCGGCCGCCTGCGCCTGGCGCTGTTGCCGCTGTCGGCGTTGCGCGAATGGCCGGCCTTGATCGACGAGTGGCGGCGCGGCCACGGCGACCTGCACCTCGACCTGCGCAGCCACGGCGCCCTTGCCGCCTCGGTCGGCGACGAACGCATGCGCTGGACCCTCGCGGTCAACACGCCGCCGTGGTCGTCGGCCGCGACCGCGCAATGGGACCTCGACGTCCCCGCGCCACCGTCGGTGCTGGTGTTCGGCGCCGGCCCGGAAACCCCGACCCTGCTGCCGCTGCTGCGCACCCTGGGCTGGATGACCACCCTGGTCGAGCGGCGCTCGCGATGGAGTGCGGCCGGCGCGCTCGCCGACCACGCCATCGAACGCAGCCCCGCGCAGGCCTTGGCGACCGCGCGCCCGCACGATGCGGCGCTGGTGATGCACCACCATTTCGATCTCGACCGCGAGGCGCTCGAACACCTGGCCGAAAGCGCCAACGGCCAGCAGATCGGTTTCGTCGGCCTGCTCGGCCCGGTGCGGCGGCGCGAAGACCTGTTCCGCGTGCTGCCGGCCTCGGCGCAAACCTCACTGGCGCCGCGCCTGCATTCGCCGATCGGGCTCAAGCTCGGCGGCGAAGGCCCGGAAGCGATCGCGCTGAGCATCGCCGCGCAGTTGCAGACCCATCGCCACGGCGCCCCCTGAGCGATGAGGCATGTCGCCGTGGTGTTGGCCGCCGGCGCGAGCCGCCGCCTGGGACAGCCCAAGCAGGGGCTGCGTCGCGACGGCGAGACCATGCTGCACCGTGCCGCAGGTTTGGCGATCTCGACCGGAGCGCAACGCGTCCTGATCGTGCTCGGCGCGCGCAGCGGCGCGATGGCCGCCTTGGTCGCCGATCTGGCGGTCGAATGCATCGACAACGACGCCTGGGAAGAAGGCCTCGCCAGCAGCCTGCGCGCCGCCGCGCGCGCGCTGGGCGATTTCGCTATCGAGACGCCGGTGCTGGTGCTCGGCTGCGATCAACCGGCGCTGGAGGCAGGGCATCTGCAGGCCTTGCTCGAGGGCGCCGCGCGAGCCGCCTCCGGCTGCGCCGCGACCGCACATGGCGATGCCCTCGGCATCCCGGCGGTGATCGCCGCCGCGGTCTGGCGCGAGGCCGAACAACTGCACGGCGACCGCGGCTTCGGCGCGGTGCTCAAGCGCCTGCCCGTCGAGACGGTCTGGCGGCTGCGCGCCCCGGAGCTGGAACACGACCTCGACACCCCCGCGGATCTGATCGCCGCAACAGCGCGGGGTTGGATCGATGCGCCGTAGGGAAAGCAGAAGCCAAGCCCGGCGGTTGCGCCCAAACGGCACGCGGATCTCACCGGAGAACCTGTAGGAGCTGCGTAAGCTGCGACCGCGAAGCCGCAGCGACAACGCAACCGGACAGAATGCGGTCGCGGCTCACGCCGCTCCTACCCAAGAGCGCGGACGAATCTCACCGGAGCCCCTGTAGAAGCTGCGTAAGCTGCGACCGCGAAGCCGCAGCGACGACGCAACCGGACAGAATGCGGTCGCGGCTCGCGCCGCTCCTACCCAAGAGCGCGGACGAATCTCACCGGAGCCCCTGTAGGAGCTGCGCAAGCTGCGACCGCGAAGCCGCAGCGACAACGCAACCGGACAGAATGCGGTCGCGGCTCACGCCGCTCCTACCCAAGAGCGCGGACGAATCTCACCGGAGCCCCTGTAGAAGCTGCGTAAGCTGCGACCGCGAAGCCGCAGCGACGACGCAACCGGACAGAATGCGGTCGCGGCTCGCGCCGCTCCTACCCAAGAGCGCGGACGAATCTCACCGGAGCCCCCTGTAGGAGCTGCGCAAGCTGCGACCGCGAAGCCGCAGCGACGACGCAAGCGGACAGGACGCGGTCGCGGCTCGCGCTGCTCCTACCCAAGAGCGCGGACGAATCTCATCGGAGCCTCTGTAGGAGCTGCGCAAGCTGCGACCGCGAAGCCGCAGCGACGACGCAAGCGGACAGGACGCGGTCGCGGCTCGCGCCGCTCCTACCCAAGAGCGCGGACGAATCTCACCGGAGCCCCCTGTAGGAGCTGCGCAAGCTGCGACCGCGAAGCCGCAGCGACGACGCAAGCGGACAGGACGCGGTCGCGGCTCGCGCTGCTCCTACCCAAGAGCGCGACAAATTCGGCCATGGGGCCTTGCGCGAGCCGCATCGAGGAGGCCTGAGCCGAGCCGGCGGACGCATTCGCTCGGCGCCCGCGTTGCGGACGCAAGGAGGCCCGCGCCGCCCGGCCAGACTCCCTGTCAGCCGGGCGGCGCAAACCGCACGTCGGCCCTAGGGAACCAACGTGCCAAACACGGGCTGCGAATCGGCATCGTAGATACGCAGCCACAGCCCCTTCGGGGCGTGCGCGGCGTATCTCCTGGCCTGCGGCAGTACTGCGCGCAACGCCGCTTCGGCGCTGCGGTATTCCTGCGCGATCTCTGCAATCGCTACCGCCAGCGCACTGTCGTCGCTGCCATCACGCTGCTTCAGTTCGACGCGAAACATGATTCATCCTTGTAAAAGTTCAGCCGGCGCGGTGGGGGGAAGTTCGCCTTAGGGCGAATCTGTATCCGGATGCCGTCGGAGCAATCAAAAGATGCGTCTTGCGTGAACAGTAAACCGTCGTCGGAACACCCCTAAGCGTGTAGGATTTTTCCTAATGTGATGTGCGTTCAGTCACAGGTTTCAAAAGTAACTGTGGACTTTTTGTGCCGGACGATCCGGGCGGACCGGCTTCACGGAAGCGGGTGCGAGCATCCGCCTCCGCCCGTCCACGGGCCTATGCGGTGGCCGTCCGGCCATCCAGCATCGGCTGCAAGCGGGCCAATCCTTCGCGCATGGCCTCGCTGAACACCCGGATGCGCTCGGTGCGGCGCAGGTCCGGGTGGCTCAGCAACCACAGGTACGCGGCCAGGCCCTCCAGCGGCTCGCCCACCCTCGCCAGGCGGCGATCGGCGTCGCCGAGGAAACAAGGCAAGACCGCCAGGCCGATGCCGTGCGCGGCCGCGTCGCGCAGGGCCAACAGGCTGTTGGCGCGCAGCACCGCGCGTTCGTCGTAACGCTGTCGGTGCAGCCATTGCGCCATGCCGATGTGCGCCAGGCTGTCGTCGGGCACGACCCAGTCGCAACCGGCCAGGGCCTCGGGGCCGGCGCCGCGCGGCAGCCGCAGCGTACGCGGCCGGTACACCGCCGCGGCCAGACGCGCGACTTTGCGCCCGATCAGGCCTTCCGGCGGTTTGCTGCCGGGGCGCAGGGCGACGTCGGCCTCGCGCCGGCTGAGGTCGCGCACGGCATTGTCGGCGACCAGCTCCAGCACGATGCCCGGGTGCTCGCGGCGGAATTTCGTCAGCAGCGGCGGCAACAGGCCGTACAGCACCGGCTCGACCGTGGTCACGCGGATACGGCCGCTGAGGCGTGCATCCAGCCCGGCCAGGCGCCGCTCGGTCGCGGCGATGCGCGTTTCGATCTCGGCCGCCACGGCGATCACTTCCTCGCCGGTCGGCGTCGGCGTGTAACCGTCGCGGGCGCGTTCGAACAAACGCGTGCCGAGCGCTCGCTCGATCGCGTTGATGCGCCGGAACACGGTCGGATGACTGACCGCCAAGCGCTTGGCCGCACCGTTCAGCGAGCCGGCGCGGCCGACTGCGAGGATGAAGCGGTAGTCGTCCCAGCCCAGGGATTGTTCATTCATGCAATCTCGATTTGCATCCGTGGCGGAATGCCTTTCAGGAACAAACATCCTAACGTGGCGCCATCGCGTCGCACGACGCTCATCCGATGGAGACCGCCATGTCCGCCCGCCTGGATTACAACGCCGTCGACCCGCAGGGCACCCGCGCCCTGGCCGGCCTGCAAAGCTATGTCGACAAGAGCGGCCTGGAGCGCTCGTTGATCGACCTGGTCAACGTGCGCATCTCGCAGATCAACGGCTGCGCTTATTGCCTGCGCGTGCACACCGAAGAGGCGGTCGGGCGCGGCGAAAGCCATCGCCGCCTGCACCTGCTGCGGGTCTGGGCCGAGGGCCCGTTCACGGCGCGCGAACGCGCCGCCCTGGCCTGGGCCGAAGCCATCACCGCGGTCAACCAGGCGCCTGTGTCGGATGCGGTGTATGCCGAGGTCCGCGCGCAGTTCGCCGACCACGACCTGGTCGCACTGACCTATGCCGCAATCTCGATGAACGCCTGGAACCGGCTGGCGATCGCGTTTCGCAAACCGGACCCGGCCTTGGCGGAATGAGCGGAGTGCGCCGTTCAGGGCGGTAACCGCGGGCTGCGCAACACAGACCTCGACGCAGCGATGCAGGGTGGTGCCGCGGTCGCGGCTTGTGACCAAAGGGTTCTCTGTGGGACGCCGCTCCCACCCAAGCGCGCAAGCGAATCTGGCGGGAGCCCTGTAGGAGCTGCGTAAGCTGCGACCACGAAGCTGCAGCGACGGCGCAACCGTAAGAACACGGTCGCGGCTCACGCCGCTCCTGCAGGAAGCGGGACTGCTCGCTGGTCAGAAGCGGAAACGGGCCACGCGGCCCAGGTTGCGCAGCCATTCGGAGCGGTCGTACAGCTTGAACAGCCAGCGCTGCGCCCGCGGCAGGGCCGCCACCTCGACGACTTCGCTCAGGCGCGGCTCGTCGACGAACTGCAGCCGCGGATGCCAGGCTTCCAGGCTGCGCGGTTCGGCGCGGGTCCAATCGCCGATGCGGGCCTTGGTCGCGCGGATCATGGGCGCGTGGCGGAGCAGGCGCAGCGCGAGCGGGCTGTACAGATCGCACAGCAATTGCCCGCCCTGCGGAAACCGTTCGATCAGGCGCCGCACCAGTTCGCGGGCGCGGCGCTCGTCGAGGTAGGGAAACAGGCCCTCGGCGATCACCAGGACCGGGCGCTGGTTGTCGAGGCGCTCGATCCAGTCCGGCTCCATGACGTTGCTCGGCAAGGTGCGGTAGCGCCCGGCGCGTTGCGGCAGCAGCGCCTCGCGCAGGCGGATCACATCGGGAAAATCGAGGTCGATCCAATCCACTTCCAAGGGCGGATCGACCCGGAACACGCGCGAGTCCAGGCCGCAGGCCAGATGCAGCACCAGGGTGTCGGGGCGAGCTTGCAGCGCGGCGCGGGTCCAGCCGTCGATGATGCGCGAGCGCAGCGCCAGCCCGCGGATGTCCGACGGGCCCAGGCCGAAGCGTTCGAAATCGTAGTCGATGTGGCGGACCAGGTCGTCGGCCAGGGCGTCGCGCAGGATCGACGGCGTGGCGCGGTTGTCCATCGCCTTGGCATAAAGCGTGATCAACAAGGTTTCCTGACTGCCTTCCAGGCGCATCGAACACTCCCGTGACGGCCGGCCGCATCGTCCCGGCACGGGGCATTGTGCGGCCGCCGATGTGACGCCCAAGGCTACGGCGACCGCAGTTTGGACCCGCATCGGGTCCGAACGCGGCGGTCCGGCGACCGCGGCGCCGATGCCAGGCCCGCAACGATCCGTCGCCGCCATGCGATTGCAGCGGACGCGGCGCGGGCGGAAACTGCCGATGGTTTTCCAGCCGTGCGAGGCCGCCTGACCACGTTGGCTTGCCCGCGTTTACCCGGCCGCCCGGCGCGGCTTGCTCGTGTTTCCCGACCGCGTGAGGCGGTTTACTCATCTTTCCCGACCGCGTGAGGCGGCATTGCCATGTTTTCCGACCGCGTAACGCGGTCTTAGGACCGATCGATGGACGCCCTGCTGCATCTGATCCAGACCTACGGCCTGCTCGTGGTCTTCGTCAGCGTGTTCCTCGATCAGGGCGGGCTGCCGGTGCCGGCCTATCCGCCGATCATCGTCACCGCCGCGATTGCGGTGGACCAGCAGCAGAGCCTGTGGCCGATCCTGTTGATCGCCGCGCTTGCCGCCTTGCTTGCCGACAGCCTGTGGTATCTCGGCGGGCGCCGGATCGGCGCGGCCTTGCTGCGGTTGATGTGCAAGGTCTCGCTGTCGCCGGACTCGTGCGTGCTGATGACCCGCGGCGTTTATGCGCGCTGGGGTGCGCCGTCGCTGGTGGTGGCCAAGTTCGTGCCCGGCTTCGCCGCGGTCGCGACCACCCTGGCCGGCGAGACCGGCACCAGCGCGCGCCGCTTCGCCTTCTACGACGGCATCGGCGCCCTGCTCTGGGCCGGCCTCGCGGTGGCGGTCGGCGCGGTCTTCCACGAGGCCGTCAACGACGTGCTCGACAGCCTGGAGACGCTCGGCCGCTACGGCCTGCTGCTGGTGGCCGCGGCCATCGCCGCCTTCGTCGGTTACAAGCTGCTCAAGCGCCGCCTATTCCTGCGCGAACTGCGCATGGCGCGGATCACCGTGCCGGAGCTCTATCGGCTGCTCGAAGACGGCAACGGCCCGATGATCCTCGACGTGCGCTCGCAGCCGCAACGCGATGCCTCGGGCTGGATTCCCGGTGCGGTGTTCGTCGCTTCGCTGGCCGACATGTCCCTGGCCGATGTTCCCTTGGAGCGGCGCGACGAGGTCATCGTCTACTGCGATTGCCCGAACGAAGCCTCCGCCGCGACCCTCGCGCGCGAACTGCGCCGGCGCGGTTTCAAGCGCGTGCGCCCGCTGGCCGGCGGCTTCGAGGCCTGGCGCGAGCACGGCCATCTCGTCGCCCACGCCTGAGGCGGCCCCGCGGCGCCTCAGCCGCGTTCGTAGAATTCGATCGGCAAACCGTCGGGGTCGGCGAAGAAGGTGTAACGGCGCCCGGTGTATTCGTCGACGCGCACCGCCTCGACCGCGACGGCCTGCGACTGCAGCTCGGCGACGCAGGCGTCGATGTCGTCGACCGCGAAAGCGAGATGACGCAGGCCGCAAGCTTCCGGATAGGACGGCCGCGGCGGCGGATCGGGGAAGGAGAACAGCTCTATCTGGCCGCCGCCGGGCAAGGCCAGATCGAGCTTGTACGAACGCCGCGCCTCGCGATAGACCTCGGCGAGCACGCTCAGTCCGAGCACCTGGGTGTAGAAATGTTTCGAGCGTCGATAGTCGGAACAGATGATCGCGACGTGGTGGATGGCCGAGATCCGCATGATGGCTCCTGCGAGCGAGGGAAGACGCCCGCGACACAGCGATTGTCGGATACTGGGCACAGCCTGTCGCCTGCGCGGCTCTCAGCCGCGCGTCGTGACAGAATCGTCCGCGACGCGGCTGGATTCATTCCCTGGAGAGATGCGGTGACCGTGTACGTCGACGATGCCGTGTGGCCCTGGCGCGGCGAACGCTGGGCGCATCTGATGGCCGACCGCCTCGACGAGTTGCACGCCTTCGCGGCGCGGCTCGGCAAACGCCGCGAATCGTTCCAGGACAAGGCCAGCGGCTGCCACTACGACGTCACCGCGCAGATGCGCGAACGCGCGATCGCGCTCGGCGCGGTGCCGATTTCGCGCCATCGCGACCGCGCCCAGGTCCGCGCGATCATCCAGCGCGCGCGCGACCAGGCGGCCGGCCGCGCGCCTTGAGCCTCAGCGGCGGGCGTCGACCGCCATGCGCACCGCCAGCCCCGACAACACCCCGCCCATGACCCAGCGCTGCGCGGTCACCCAGCGCGGCCGTCCGGCCAGGAAGTTGGCGATGCCGCCGGCGCCGGCGACGATCAACGCGTTGACGCCGACGCTGATCGCGATCTGCAGGCTGCCCAGCAGCAGCGACTGCAGCATCACGCTGCGCTGCGGGTCGATGAACTGCGGCAGCAGCGCCAGATAAAACATCGCCACCTTGGGGTTCAACAGACTGGTCAGCAGGCCCATGGTGAACAAGCGGCGCGGACTGTCGGCAGCAAGGTCGCGGACCTGGAACGGCGAGCGCCCGCCGGGCCGCACCGCCTGCCAGGCCATCCACAGCAGATACATCGCGCCGCCGATGCGCAGCGCGTCGTAGGCGAACGGCACCGCGAACAACAGCGCGGTGATGCCGAAGGCGGCGGCGAACAGATAGAAGAAGAAGCCGACGCCGACCCCGGCCAGCGAGATCAGCCCGGCCTTGCGGCCCTGGCAGATCGAGCGCGAGACCAGGTAGATCATGTTCGGCCCGGGCGTGAGGACCATGACCAGGGCCAGGCCGGCGAAGGCCAACAGTGCCGACAGCTCGAACATGCGCATCTCCGGAGTCGTGGGGAACCGGCGCGATGCACGGGGCGATGGCGGCGGGGCCTCATCATCGCCGAATGCGGCGGCCGGCATAAGCGGGCGCGGCGCAACGCTGGGGTCCGATGGATGGCGATGGTCGGGGTGGGAGATGGGCGTTGGCTGGGATGAGCGGTGGCGGGGTTGGGTTCGTCGGGATGAGTTGGAGCCCGAGCCGGAGCAAATCCCCCCTGCCCCCCTTTTTCAAAGGGGGGAATGGCTCGGCCATGGCCTGGGAGAGGTGTCGCTGCATGGGGTGTCCGCCGATGCGACTCGCCGCACCGCCCCAACGTCCGCTCTTGCCTCTTGCCTTACCTCGCCTTACCTGCGCTTTGCCTTACCTCGCTTTGCCTTGCCCCTGCTCTGCCTCAGTCCTGCTCTGCAGCACTGCTGCTCTGCTTCGCCTTACCCCTGCCCGCTGATAGGCAGAAAGCACCCGACCTTCACCGAACGATCCCCCCTTTGAAAAAGGGGGGCCAGGGGGGATTTGCTCTGGCTCTGGCTTCTGCGCGACGCCAAAAAAGAAGCCGCAACGACCTAGATCGTTGCGACTTCGGGGGCTCCCCCTTCGGGCGGGGGGTTAGAAGCGCAGGGAATACCGCGCGTTGACTCCGTGGTCGTGCGCCTCGTCGGCGAGCTGACCGCTGTAGTTCAGTTCCAACAAGCCGTTCGCGCTCAGGCGTGCGGCGATGCCGGCTTCGAGCAAGGTGGCGTCGTCGGCCAGCGGCGCGCCGTGGACCTGGAAGGCGTCGCCGCCGCGCCAGGCCACCGAGGTCGCCGGGTTGAGGTCGCCGCTGGCATGGCGACGGCCGAGGCCGCCGCGCAGGCTCAGCCAGCTCAGCTCCTGCTGCGAGCCCTTCAGGTCGACGTTGAAGCGCAGCCCCAGCGTCGACAGGTTGACGCGGCTGTCGGCGCTGCGGCCGGTCAGCGCTGCGGCGCCGCCGCTTTCCTGGAAGCCGTCGCTCTTCACCCGCACCTGGGCGAACTGCGCATACGGCTCGAACGCCCAGGCGCCGGCGTCGAAGCGGTAGCCGCCTTCGACGAAGCCCTGCTTACTGTCGGCGTCGTAGTTGGAACGGGCACGATCGTTGAAGCCGTTGAAGGCGATGCCGCGATCCAGGTCGACGTCGTGACGGGCGAACGCGACGCCGGCGCTGAGGCCGAAACCGCCCCAGTTCTGGCCGGCGTACAGGCCCAAGTGACGGGTCTTGATGCGGCCCTTGTCGTTGCGGGCATCGTTGTTGTCGCTGCGGCCGCTGCCGCCGAGCACGCCGATGCGCCAGCCGCCGTCGAAGCGGTAGTCGTAACCGAGCAGGGTGGCCGAGCCGTTGTACTCGTTGCGCGCGGCATTGCCGTCGCCGCCCAGGGTGCCGCCGGACTTCAGCAACTGCACCCAGGCGCCCTGCGAGGATTCGCCGGCGCTGTCGGCGGCGAAATCGCCGCGACCGGCGCGCGCACGGCCCAAGGCGGCATCGCGCACATGGCGGTTGTCGTCGACCATGATCGAACGCAGGCTGGCGTGGGCCTCGCCGCTGAGCGCGTCGAGCGCGGCCAGTGCCTGCTCCGGGAACAGCTGGGTCAGCGGCTGCGGAATGCCCTGGCCGATCGCGAGACGGTCGGCCGCGGTGGCGGCGGCACGCTGGTTGTCGGTCTGTGCGCTCGCCGCCAGCGAAGCGCCGCGGGTCACGTCGATACCGACCTGGTTGGCCGCATAGTTGAGGCCGAACTTGAGGAACGGCGAGAACGCGGTCTGGTCGAGCGAGGCGAACTGGCCGCTGACGCCGCCGGCCGCGCTGATCAGGTTGAACGACTGGCCGAGCATGTACTGGCCCGGCGCATGCAACACGACCAGCTTGCCGCCTTCGAGACGGGCCTGGCCGCTGACGTCGATGCGGTCGGAGGCGCCGCCGGCCGACAGCTCGGCGACATAGGTCGAACCCGCCGCTTGCACGTAATTGCCCTGCACGCTCAGGGTGCCGATCGAATTGCCCGGCGACACCGCGCCTTCGATGCGCACGTCGCCGACGATGCGGCCGCTACCGCCGAGCGCGCCGCCGGCGAGCACCGGCAAGGAGGCCGTGGTCAGGCTGCCGTTGACGACCAAGGTGCCGCCTTCGACCTGCGCGGCGTAGGTGTTGTTGCCGGTCAGTTCGAGCACGCCGTCCTTGACCTTGAGGCCGCCGAAACTGTTATTGCCGCTCAGGCGCAGCCAGCCGAGACCGGACTTGCTCAACACGCCGGGGCCGCCGATGTCGTTGCGCCAGTCGTCCCAGGCCTTGCCGTCCCACACCTTGGCGCCGCCGCCCGGGCGGTCCATCACCACGTCGGTGTCGACGCGGATCTGGCCCGGGCCGTCGATGGCTTTCTTCAGATCGATCAAGCCCCAGCCGTAGATCTCGTCCACGCCGGGCGCGCCGAGATCGGTCGCGGTGGTCAGCAGAATGTCGCGGACCTGGGTGTTGGCGAGATAGGGGAAGCGCTCCATCAGCAGGCCGAGCGAACCGACCGCGTGCGGCGTCGCCATCGAGGTGCCGCTGAGGTTGCCGTATTCGAACGTCGGCGCGCCGGCGCTGATGTCGAAGGAAATCGTTCCGTCTGGATTGCGCACCAGCCCGCCCTGCAGCGATTCCTCGCCGCCGAGCACGGTCGAGTTGATCGTCGAACCCGGTGCGGCGACGCACCAGTTCGCGGTCTGCGCGCAACGCATCGACGAAGCGCTCAGCACCAGGTTCTGATTGACGTTGACCACGGTCAGCCAGTACGGCTCGAGTTCGGCGCGGCCGCGCGGCAGACTCGCGTACAGACCGGCTTGCGGCGCGGTCTGCGGGGTCGTGCCGGCGACGTTGTGATTGCCCGCCGCCCACACCTGCAGCATGCCCTTGTCGAGCGAGCCCTTGGCGAAGGTGTCGAAATAGGCGGCGTTGTCGGGGTCGAACAGATAGCCGTCGAGCTGGGCCAGCGTACTCGGCTCGTTGGCCAAGCCCCAGCTGTGGTTGAGCGCGCGCACGCCCTGCTCGTTCATCTGCGCGTACATGCCGGCGACGGTCGCGTCTTCCGGACCGACGCCGCCGATGCTGACGACGCTGTAGCCGCCGGTGGCGCTGCGCGCCCACTCGCGCACGCTGTTGAACGACCACTTGGCCGCGGTCAGGTCGGCGCCGAAGGCGACGCCGTGCATGCCGCTGCCGTCGCGGTTGGCGGCGATGGTGCCGCCGACGTGGGTGCCGTGGGTGTTGAACTCCCAGCCCGGCTGCACGTAGGGGCCGGCCTGGATGATGCGGCGGATGTTCTCGGGCACGTTGGCGTTGAAGCCGACGTAACGGATCTGCGCCTGGTCGCCGCGCGAGGTGAAGCAGGCGCCGGCGCCGCCGATGATCGAGGTGTTGGTGCAAACGCTGCCGTCGGCGAGCACGTCGGCCATGTGCACGGCGCGGTGGTCCTTGCCGGCGAACTCGGGATGGCCGAACACCGTGCCGCTGTCGTACACGCCCAGACGGATGCCCTTACCGGTCAGGCCGCGCGCATAGGCGTACTGGGCGTTGCTCGCGGCCAGGCCCCAATCGGAGTTGAATTCGTCGCTGCGCCAGCTGTCGGGATTGCCGAGCTGGCCCATCGTGTTCGCGTTCTGCGCCGCGGCCGACGCCGAAACGGCGAGCAGGCCGCCGACGATGGCGAGCGAAAGCAGGGAACGGGAATGCATGCGTTGCGTGACGCTTTTGCGCGTGGTGCGGGTATTGCCTTGCATCGGTCAGTAGTCCCTTATCGTGTCGAAAGCGCGGCGTGGCGGCGCTTGAAGCAGTGGTCCGATGCCTATGGCGGCATCGTGTTCGGTCGATCTTCGTGCGACCTGTGTGAATCACAAACGCAGGGACACGCGCGCCTCCCTACCCGCTCACCTCATCGGGCAGGCATGACTAACGACGCTTGCGCGGCGAGCGAGGCGACGGAGCGATCGATTCGACTTTGCCGAATCTGTCATTCCGGACCATCGCAAAACGCACGCATGCTTGAGAAGCCACGAGAGTTATTTGTCGTCGTCCCCGCGCAGGCGGGGCGTAGGGCTTCACCGAAGCGTCGCTCTGAAGTCTCTGGATCCCCGCCTTCGCGGGGATGACGGCTTTGAGAGGCGCAGCGAGACCTCCCTACCGTCGTTCCCGCGTAGGCGGGAACCCAGGGCTTCACCGAAGCGTCGCTCTGAAGTCTCTGGATCCCCGCCTTCGCGGGGATGACGGCTTTGAGAGGCGCAGCGAGACCTCCCTACCGTCGTTCCCGCGTAGGCGGGAACCCAGGGCTTCACCGAGGCATCGCTGTGAAGTCTCTCCCCCGGCCCGGGCGCATAACGCCCTGGCGTTCATGAGTGCGCGAGTCAGTCGCCCGCAAGCGCATCCATGCGCCCCGCGTTCGCGGAGACCACGGTTGAATGAGGTCGCGGAACCTTCAGCCGCCGCCGTGCTCGGATTCCGCCGACATCAGGCCGCGCCGCCAGGCGAACGCGACCGCCTCGGTGCGGTCGGCCAGGTGCAGCTTGGCCAGCACGTTGCCGAGGTGCGACTTCACCGTCTTCTCGCCGATGTTCAAGGCCGCGGCGATGCGCGCATTGCTGCCGCCCTCGGCGAGCTTGCGCAAGACGTCCAACTCGCGTTCGGTCAGGCAGGCGAAGGGGTCCTCGCGCGGCTCGCGTTTGCGCCGCACCGCCTTGAGGATGCGCTGGGCGACGAAGGGGTGGATCACCGCCTCGCCGCCGGCGATGCGGCGCAAGGTCGCCAGCAGCTCGTCGCCGAGCATGCTCTTGAACAACAGCGACTGCGCGCCGGCCTCGATCGCGGCGAAGGCCAGGTCGTCCTGATCAGTCGAGGTCAGCACCGCGATGGCGCTGCGCGGGCTCAGGCCCTTGATCGCGCGGATCGCCTCGACGCCGTCGACGTCGGGCATCATCAGGTCGATCACGATCAGGTCCGGCGCCAGTTCGCGCGCCAGCGCGATCGCCTCGGCGCCGCCGCCGGCTTCGCCGACGACTTCGAAGTCGTCGGTCAGCATCAACAGGCTGCGGATGCCCTTGCGCACCACCTCGTGGTCGTCGACCAGCAATACCGATGTGCTCATGCCTGGATTCCCTGCGATTCCAACGTGAACGACACGGTCACCACCGTGCCGCTGGGCGAGCTGGCGAGCCGGAAGCGTCCGCCCGGCAGCGTGCGTGCGCGCAAGCGCATGTTCGCCAGGCCCATGCCGGTGGCCTCGTGTTCGTTGGGGACGAAGCCGCAGCCGTCGTCCTGGATGGTCCAGCCGTAGCGGTTGCCGGAATTGTTGAGGACCACCTCGATGCGGCGCGCACCGCTGTGGCGCAGGCTGTTGCTGACCGCCTCGGTGGCGATCATCAACAGCTGACCGGCATGCTGCGGCCACGCGCCCAGGCCGCGCTCGGCGACGCCGTCGAGCAACAGCCGCCACTCGATCTCGCTGCCGGCGAGCAGATGCGAGCAAGTGTCCTCGATGGCCTTGCGCAAGCCCTGCTCGGCCACGGTCGGCGCCGAGAAGCGCTGGATCACGTCGGCCAGATCGCGCTGCAGTTGCCCGGTCAGACCGAGCGCAGCCTTGATCAAGGTGATCTGGCGCGGGTCCTGCTCGCCGCCCTCGCGCTGGCTCAGGTGATCGAGCACGCTGAGCTGCAGGCCGAGGGCGAAGCTGCGCTGCTTGGCGGTGTCGTGCAGGTCGCGGGCGAGGCGGTTGCGCTCCTCCGACACCGCCAACGCCTGGCGCACCTGGATCACTTCGCCGAGCGCATCGGCCATGCGGTCGAAACGCTGCGACAAGCGCCCGAACTCGTCGCGACCGGCATCGTGGATGCGCGCGCCGAGTTCGCCCGCGGCCCACGCATCCGCGGCGCGCTCGGCATGGCCGATCCGGCGTGTCAGCAGGGTCGCCACGGCGATCGCCGACATCGCGCTGATCAGCACCAGATAGATCGCCAGGCTTTCGATGTCGCCCGAGTCCATGTGCATGAAGGTCGCCAGCGAGCCGCCGGCGTGCTGGCCGACGCTGAGGGTCGCGCCCGGGGTCCGCGCCAGCGGCAAGGCCACCGCGCTGATCCAGTCGCCTTCGCGCTCGTGCCGGCGCGGCACCGGCGCATGCGACGACACCGCTTCCTGCTCGATCTCCTCCAGCAGCTGCGCCAGCGGCGCACTCGCCTGCGAGGGATAGCGGCAGAGGCGGCCGTCGCGGTCGCGATAGCGGATCGACAAACGGCCGTCGTGGGTGCTGCCGGCGAAGCTGTGCGAGTTCATCCACTCCTGCGAGTCCATGCCGACGATGCGCACCAGCAACGCCTGCAGGATCGCTTCGCATTGCGCGTGCGACGTCATGGCCAGGTCGGGCAATGCGCCGAACTGCTGCAATTCGCGTTGCATCGCGCCCTGCAGCACCGGCGGCGCCATCGCCTCGCGCACCTCGGTGCGCGACAGGTACAGGTCCAGGCCGGACAGCAGCGCGGTGCTGATCCACGAGGCGATCAGCATCGACAGCAGGCATTTCCAGAACAGCCCGCTCCACCAGCGGCGCGCCGGCGCGCGCGCGGCCGGCACCGGGCGTGCGGCGGGGATTTCGCTCATGCCGCCAGTATTCCAGTTTCCGCGCGCGGCGAATCCGCCAAACGTCCCGGTTGGCTCCCGTCGCCGGCCCGATGCGAGCGCCACGGCGCCGCGCGCAGCATCCACGCTCCCCCGTTCGTGCCGCCCACATGACCGCATCCGCCCGCATCGTGCCGCCACGTATCGAACAGCTCGACGCCCTGCGCGGCTTCGCCCTGTTCGGCATCCTGGTCGTCAACCTCGGCGTGTTCGCCTCGCCCTATTACGGCCTGGGCTTGCCCGATCCGGGTTACGACGGAGGGCTGGACCGCGCGGTGCGCCTGCTCGTTGCCGGCCTGTTCGAGATGAAGTTCTACCTGCTGTTTTCGTTCCTGTTCGGTTACAGCTTCAGCCTGCAGCTCGATTCGGCGCAGCGCGCCGGCGAGGCCTTCGTGCCGCGCATGCTGCGGCGTTTGCTCGGGCTGTGGCTGATCGGCCTGACCCATGCCGTGCTGCTGTTCCACGGCGACATCCTCGGCACCTATGCGGCGATGGGCTTGGCCCTGCTGGCGATGCGCGCGCTGTCGGAGCGCGCCGCGTTGCGTAGCGCCCTGGCCCTGATCGTGGCCACCGCCGTCGCCTGGGCCGGATTGGCTTTGCTGATTCGGCTCAGTGGCGAAACCGGCGCCGCCGATGCCCGCATGGCCGCGGCCGAAGCGCAGGCGACCCTCGCCGGCTTCACCGGGCCGCCCAGCGCGGTCGTCGCCCAGCGCATAAGCGAACTGGCGTCGACCGGGATCGTGCTCGCCTTCATGCAGGCGCCATGCGCCTTGGCGATGTTCCTGTTGGGCCGGGTCGCCGGCCGTCGCCAAGTGTTCGCCCGCCTCGATCGCTATCGACCGTTGCTGCGCAGGCTGCGCCGTTGGGGTTTCGGCATCGGCCTGCCGGCTGCGGCGCTCTATGCCGGCGTCTCCACCTTCGAGCCCGGCGGCGCGCTCGAACTGGCGGCGCTGGCCTTGAGCCTGCTGACCGCGCCCTTGCTGACCGGCGCTTATGCCGCCCTGGCCATGAGCGGCTTCGCCGGCCGCGCCGGCCCGCGACTCGTGCGATGGCTGGCCCCGGCCGGGCGCATGGCCTTGTCGAACTACCTGCTGCAATCGGCGGCCGCCGCGCTGGTGTTCACCGGCTACGGCCTCGGCCTGATGGGACGGGTTTCGCCGCTCGCAGTGCTGGTTTTCGCGATCCTGCTGTTCGGCGCGCAACTGCGCCTCAGCGCCTGGTGGATGCAGCGTCACGGCTACGGCCCGATGGAATGGCTGTTGCGCGCGATCACCCTCGGCAGCTGGCCGCGCTGGCGCAAACCCGCGCGCGATGCCGCTTGAGCATGCGCTGCGCCTCGATCGCCTTCGCATCGCGGCATAGCAGATAGCAGCAGGGCTGAACGATTTGTTGCAATCCCCGCGAACCGTGACGGCGTTCGACAATGGCGACCTGGAAACGCCATCGGCCTTGTACGACACTCAGCGACCGAGTCGTAACGGCAGGAGACGACAGACGCACCGTGATCGCCATGGGTTCGCCGAACGGCCCCCTTGGATCCTCGCCACGCGTCTGAGGCTTACGTGCACGAAGACCTGTTCAGACGCGAAATGCTGGAAGCCAGGAAACAACGCTGGCTCGGCAGCATCCGCCTGCCGATCTCGCGCCTGGGCTGGCCGATGGCCGCGCTCGCCCTGCTCGGTCTGCTCGCACTGGCAGCGCTGCTCGCATTCGGGCGCTACACCCATAGCGAACGCGTCGACGGTGTGCTCGTAGCGCAGGCGCAGGCCGCACCGAGCGGCCCCTCGCCCCTGCAGGCGCAGGTGTGGGTGCCCGATCGCGCCATCGCCGCGATCCGCCCCGGCACGCCGGCGGTCCTGCGCTACCGCGCGTTCCCGTATCAGCGCTACGGCGTGCAGCAAGGCCGCGTGGTCGCGATAGCCGCCGCGGCCTCATCGCCCGACGAGGTCCACCGGCGCAGCGGCCTGCGCCCGGACGCGCCGGCCTGGTCCGTGCAGGTCGAGCTGGATCGCCAGCGCATCGGCACGCAGGCATTGCAGGCGGGTATGCGAGTCGATGCGGAGCTGCAATTGGAGCAGCGACGCCTCTACGAGTTCGTGTCGGCGCCGCTGTCGAACACCGAGGCCGCACCCGACGCGCATCGGACGGGCTCATGAGCGCGAAGCCCGTGCCGGTCATCCAGCAGAACGAATTGGCCGAGTGCGGCCTGGCCTGTCTGGCGATGATCGCCGTCCACCATGGCCACGACATCGATCTGAGCAGCCTGCGCCGGCGCTTCCCGGTGTCGCCGCGCGGCGCCACCCTGGCGCGTTTGATCAAGATCGCCGGCGCGCTCGGCTTCGACACCCGCCCGTTGCGGGCCGAGATCGAGCACCTCGCCGATCTGCGCCTGCCGTGCGTGCTGCATTGGGACCTCAATCATTTCGTCGTGCTCAAGCGCATCGCCCGCGGCCGCGCCGAACTGCACGACCCGGCGCGCGGCGCGGTCAGTCTGCCGCTGGCCGAGTTCGGCCGCCACTACACCGGCATCGCCCTGGAACTGTCGCCGAAGACCGACTTCGTGCCGATGCGCGAACGCCAGCGCCTGAGCCTGCGCGGGCTCGCCGGCCGCATCGTCGGCCTGCGCCGCGCCGGTGCGCAGATCCTGATCCTGGCGCTGAGCCTGGAGGTGTTCACCCTGCTGCTGCCGCTGGCGATGCAGTGGGTGATCGACCGCGTTCTGGTGGCCGCCGACATCGGCTTGTTGAACCTGCTCGGCATCGGCTTCCTGGTCGTGGTGGTGTTCCAGGCGACGCTCACGGCGATGCGCGGTTGGCTGGTCGCCGACCTCGGCGCCGCCTTGAACTCGCAATGGCTGGCCAATCTGTTCGGCCACCTGATGCGGCTGCCGCTGGATTTCTTCGAAAAGCGCCATGTCGGCGGAGTGATGTCGCGTTTCGTCTCGGTGCAGGCGATCCAGCAGACCCTGACCGGCAGCTTCGTCGAGAGCCTGCTCGACGGCCTTACCGTGACTCTGGTGCTGGCGCTGCTGCTGTTCTACAGCCCGCCGCTGACGGCGTTGGTGCTGGCCGCGTTCGCCGTCTACGCGATTCTGCGCTGGGCCGCGTACCGGCGGTTGTGGCGGCTCAAGGAGGAGCAGCTGATCCACGTCGCCAAGCAGCAGAGCCTGTTGATCGAGTCGATCCAGGGCGTGCAGACGATCAAGCTCGGCAATCAACAGGACGACCGCCGCGGGCGCATCGCCAACGCCAGCGTCGAGGTGGCCAATCGCGAGGCCGCGATCGCCCGCACCACCGCGGTGTTCTCGGCCTTGTCGAAGCTGGTGTTCGGCGCCCAGCGCGTGCTGCTGATCTGGCTCTGCGCCTGGCTGACCCTGCAGGGCCGCTTCAGCGCCGGCATGATGGTGGTGTTCGTCGCCTATGCCGACCTGTTCGCCACCCGCACCGGCAGCCTGATCGACAAGCTCGTCGACCTGCGCCTGCTCGGCCTGCACGGCCAACGCATCGCCGACATCGCCTTCGAGCCGCCCGAAGCGCACGTGCACACCGACTACGCCGGCCCGGTGCCGGCGCCGCGCATCGAGATCGAGCGGCTCAGCTTCCGCTATGCCGACGACGAGCCGTGGATCCTGCGCGACTGCAGTTTCAACATCGAAGCCGGCGAATCGGTGGCGATCGTCGGCGCCTCGGGTTGCGGCAAGACCACCCTGGCCAAGCTGATCCTCGGCCTGCTGCGCCCGAGCTCGGGCACGATCCGCATCGGCGGCGTCGACATCCACGAGTACGGCCTAGCCGCGTACCGCGAACTGTTCGGCGCGGTGATGCAGGAGGACGTGCTGTTCGCCGGCTCGATCGGCGAGAACATCGCCTCCTTCGACCACGCCGCCGACCCCGGGCGCATCGAGGCGGCGGCGCGCGCGGCGCGCATCCACGACGACATCGCGGCGATGGCGATGGGTTACGAATCGCTGGTCGGCGACTTGGGTTCGTCGCTGTCGGGCGGACAGAAACAACGCGTGCTGTTGGCGCGCGCCCTGTACCGGTCGCCGGCGATCCTGTTGCTCGACGAGGCCACCAGCCACCTCGACGTCGCCCGCGAGCACGAGATCAATCGCGAGATTTCCGCCTTGCGCATGACCCGCATCGTCATCGCGCACCGGCCCGATACGATCCGCAGCGCAGACCGCGTCGTCGCCTTGCGCGACGGCATCAGTGAACAGATCACAACGCCCGAGTTTGCAATCCCCATCGCTTCGCGCATTCAGGGCGAAAGTGAGATCGCGATTAGCAAACCGCGACTTTCATAGTTGCTAGCATCGATGCTCGTGCCGACGCCGGGACGGCCTTTCAACTCATCCTGGCACTCTACGGTTTAGGAGAACGCTCCATGAGTAAGCAAGACGTTTACAGCAACAACGCTCTGCCTCAGGACGAAGCCGCCCGCCCGCTCGCCCGCATCGCGGCGCGCGAACTTTCGTTGGACGAGATCGCAGCGATCTCCGGCGGCAAGGGCGACAGCACCCACGCCACCGGTCCGAACGGCGACGATCCGGGCGATCCCGATTTCCTGTAATCGCTTCGCCTTCCGGTCGATCTGATCGGATGCAGTCCATGCACCAGGCAGGGTGGACCCGCGCGCGAGCGACGTGCGCGTAAACCCCGCCGCCACGCATGACCCGGCACGCCCCGTCCGACGGGGCGTGCCGTTTTCAACGCCCTAAAAACACGAACGCTTCCATGCCCGCTCACCGCCGTCCGCTGATCCTGTCTTCGCTGGCCCACGACATCCATGCTTCCGCCGCGCGCTGGGCTTTGCGCGCCAGCGGTATCGACGCGACCTGGCTGAGCTCGCTGGCCGAAGCCGAACTCGGCGCGATGTCCCTGCATTGCGACCCCGACCTCGGCCTGCGCATGAGCGGCCCGCTCGACGACGCCAGCGTCGGCACGGTCTGGTACCGGCGGCCGCGCAATCCCGAATCCTTCCCGCGCGCGCAAGCCGGCGACCAGCCCTTTCTGCGCGGCGAATGGGGGCGTTTCCTCAAGAACGTCTATGCCCTGACCGATCAAGGCGCCGACCGGCTGTGGGTCAATCGCCCCGCTGCCGCGGCGATGGCGGAGAACAAACTCGTGCAACTGCGCGCCGCCCATCACTGCGGCCTGCGCTTCCCTCCGACCCTGGTCTCGCACGACCCCGCCGAGATCCGCCGTTTCGTCCAGCGCCACGGCCGCGTCGTCTACAAGCCCTTCCTGACCCACACCTGGAAGGATGCCGAGAGCGGTCGCATGTTCAGCACCTATGCGCGCATCGTCGAACCGGCGATGCTCGAAGACGACCAGAGCCTGTTGCACTGCCCCGGTATCTACCAGGTTTACGTCGACAAACGTTACGACCTGCGCGTGACCGCGATCGGCGACCGCTACTTCGCCGCGCGCCTGTACACCCAACACGACGACGGCTTCGTCGATTGGCGCGTCCCCCAGAACACCCAGGGGCTGCAGGCCGAAGTCGGCGAGCTCTCGACCGCGGACCAAGCCAAGCTCGCCGCGCTGATGCGCGAACTCGGCCTGGTGTTCGGCTGCATCGACCTGGCCATCGACGGCAATGGCGATGCGCATTTCCTCGAAGTGAACCAGGCCGGCCAATTCCTCTTCATCGAAGACCTGCTGCCTTCTTTGCCCCTGCTGCGCGCGATGAGCGCGATGCTGGCCGAGGGCCGTCCGGATTATTCCCTGGCGACCATCGCCAAGCTGTCCTACGCCGAGTATTGCGCCAGCGAAGAACACCGCGAATGGTGGGCGCGCGCCAGCGAAACCCTGAAAGACCGCACGCCGGCGGCGGCGGGGATCACCTTGGAGTGAGGCGAGTCGCCTCGTGCTTACGTCGCCGTCCTAACCGCTTTAAAGGGTAGGAGCGGCGTCCGACTGGATTTCCTTCGGTCACAAGTCGCGACCGCGCCACTCGCGGGTGCCGCGCTTCTTGCAGCAGAGCGATGAAGCAACAGCCAGAGCAAAGCTTCCGTCCGCTAACGCGGCCGGGTTACTTTCTTTTGCTGGCCCAAAAGAAAGGTAACCAAAGAAAAGGGCTTTCCTTGCAAGGGCACAGGCCACGAGTGCGATGCGCGCGCCGGGATTTTCCGATAAGACGTCCCTGTCTTATCGGAAAACGGCGCACGTCCTGCGCGCCGCCCTCCGGGTCTCCAGGTGTTCTCCCTAGCTCATCGCCGCGCCAAGCTCTTCAGAGCAACGGCAACAACAAAATTGCCGTTGCCGTTGCCGTTGCCGCAAGGATTTTGCTGTTGCTGTGCGTCGCCTCGCACTAGCGAAGGCAGACGAAGACCCGGAGGGCGGCGCGCACGGATGCGCGCCGTTTTTCATCGGGACATGGATGTCCCGTATGAAAAATCCCCGCGAATGCACCGCTCGTGCGGGCCTGTGATTCAAAGAAAAGCATTTTTCTTTGGTTACCTTTCTTTTGTTGCTTATGACAAAAGAAAGTAACCCGCCGCTTTAGTGGCGGAAGCTTTTAGCGTTTGACCCTGATCTTGATCTTGATCTTGCTTGAGCGATACGCCGCGAGACAGAAACAGCGCGGTCGCGGCTTGCGCCGCTCCTACCCTGCGACGGTGCACCGCTTCAATGCTGCAACATCGGCGTTGTTGTCTCTGCGCGTCCCGCGGTCGCGGCTCACGCCGCTCCTACAGTGGAGGCAACTGCATCCTGTGAGTCAAAACGCCCGACTCACGGTAAAACTCCCGAACACCGGCGTCTGCCTCTGCCCCTCGAACTCCCGCGTCCGGTGATACCGCGCCAAGGCGAACTTCCAGCGCCCGCGCATCGCCGCCAGGCCGTAGCCGACATCGGCCACCAGCGGCCGCTTGTCGACGCTGTGGCTGTCGCGGAAGGTGTTGCCGTCCAGGGTGATGTCGCGCAACACCCAGCGCGCATCGAAGGTCATGAACAGGTGCGCGCCGAAACGTCGGTTGCCGGTGTTGTAGTGCTGGGTCGGCGCGGTGTTCTCGCCGGCCGGACGCAGCGGGGTGCTGCCGAAATCGTCCGGCAGGCGCAGGCCGAAACGCAGTTCCGCGCCGGCGTTGGCATAGGTCGCCAGGTTGCCGAAGCTGCCGCCGTAATGGCCGATCGCATCCCAGCCCCAACGGCCGTTATGGGCGTCGCCGGCCGAATAGCGGTGCATGCGTTCGTGGACGATGCGGAACACCGGTTCGTCGTGCAACTGGTGGTCCCAGCCGCGGAAGGTCTCGTCGCCGAGCATCTTGTGCACTTCGTTCTGCACTTGCTTGCCCAACGCCGACGGCCCGACCAGGCCGAACTGCAGCTGCGTGGTCTGGAGGTAATCGCCGTTGCGGGCGTTATAGCCCAGGCCGACCAGCAAGGCCGCCGCGTACGGCCGGTCGTCCTCGATCAGGTCGCCGCGGGTGTAGTCGGTCGGGGTGAAGATGCCCTGGGCGAAGGTCGCGATCATGTTGCGCTGTTCGAAGCCTTCGGGCTGCAGCGCATCCAGGCGACGGTTGACCCAACGCGCGAGGCGCGGAATGCAGGGGTCGTCGGTGTAGTCGGCCAGGTTCGGCGAGACCAGGGTCAGCTGGATGCCGTTGCTATAGCCCTGGTCCTGGCCGCCGAACAGATCGTTGTCGAGGCGCAGATTGACCGTGGGAGGAAGCCGGGTGTGGCCGTTGGTGCAGGCCTCGCGACCGGCGGCGTGCGCGCCGGAAGCGAACAACAGAGCAGAAAGCAGAACAGCGGTCTGGCGCATGGGGAAGGACTATCGAGACGAACGAAGCGGACGGAGCGACCTCGCCCGAAGGGCGGCGACGAGGCGGTGCGATGCGCATGCAAGCGCCGATCCATGCAGCGTCGCGGCGCCCGCTCTGCGGGGCCGGCAAGGCAGGAGGATCGGCGCACACGTTCGCACGGAAGCGCCGCGACGGCGTTCGCAGGGCCGCGATGGATTGTCCCGTCGATGGTGCTTGAGACGCGCGCGGGCGTCTTTGCGCGATGTGCCTGCCGGACCGGCGGCGCGCCGGCACGACGATTCAAACCAGCGTCCGTCGTTCGCCTACTCGGCTTCGGGCAGCGCGTACTCGAAGCGATAGAAGTGCGCGCCGCCTTCGCGGATGTCGATGCCCATCGTGCCGGTCAGGCCGAGCAGTTCGCCGGTGCCCGAGTCCGGCACCACCACGATGCTGAGGTCGGGCACGCCGCGCACCATCAGGGCGCGGTGCAACAACAGGAAGCTGCCGCTGCGTCCGTCCAGGCGGCCCTCGACTTTTTCCAGGGCGACGTAGCCGGCCGAGCCTTTGACCTCGGTCATCGCCGCGAGCATCTCGCCGCGGCTGGCCGCATCGAGTTCGCCATGGAAGCGCTTGTCGATCGCCATGCGTCCGAATTTCCCCGTGGCCGCGTCGTGCACCGGCTCCGGGCTGAGTTTCACGTCGAAGGGGCCTTCGATCTTTCGGGTCATGGCGTCACCGTGGCGGGCAAACGGGGCGGCGCGAGGCCGGGGCGAGCCGCGCCAGTCCTGCAGCGCGGGCCGCCAGCATAGGCCGGAATGCATCGCAGCGGACGCGAGCGGCGCGACCGCAGGTCGGAAGGCGCAGTGCGGCAACTTGCCGCAGCCGGCTACGCCACTGCCTCGCCTAGCATCTGCGCGCCCGGCGGCTGCAAGCGCCGCCTCCCCCTATCCGCCGCGACCGTGGCCGCCACCTTGCAGTGCGGCCGCGCCGCCGTCGTTCCGAGTCCCGATGCCGCAGATGCACCGTCACCACCACCGCTCCTGCCTCGCCCTGGCCTGCTTCGCCGCGGCGCTCGCGCCCCAACTCGCCCACGCCGACGCCGCGGCGGTCGACCTCGATGCGGTCCGCGTGCTCGCCGCGCCAGCGCCGGCGCGCTCGGTCGCCACCGCGAGCCGGCTCGGCCTGGACCCGGATGAAATCCCGGCAACGCTGGACGTGCTGGATCGTCACGACATCGAAGCGCGCGGCTTGCGCGACAGCGTCGAAGCCCTGCGTGCGATGCCCGGGGTCATGGCCGGCAATCTGCCGGGGCAGCCGGGCGTGGCCTCGATGCGAGGCTTCGCCAGCGGCGCGATCTCCTACTTGTTCGATGGCGTGCGCCTGACCAGTTCGGGCTTCTCCTCGCGCAACTGGGACAGTTTCAACTTCGAGCGCATCGAAGTACTCAAGGGCCCGGCCTCGGTGCTGTACGGCGAGGGCGTGCTCGCCGGCGCGATCAACTACGTGCCCAAGAGCGCGCAACTCGACGAGCGCAACGGAGAACTGCTGCTCGGCTACGGCAGCCACGGCAGCGCCCGCCTCGGCCTCGACGGCAACCTGCCGCTCAGCGAATGCCTGGCGATCCGCGCGGTGCTCAGCGCCAATCGTTCGAGCGGCCACGTCGACGACACCGACTCGGCGGCGCTGGCGTTCAGCGGTTCGCTGCTGTGGCGCCCGAACGAGCGCTTGTCGGCCACCCTCGCACTCGACGATCAGCGCGACGATTTCGACACCGCTTACTTCGGCACGCCGCTGGTGCCGCGCACGCTGGCAACCGCACCGAGCGGGCTGGTCGACAATGCCTTCGGCCTGGCGATCGACCGGGCCGCGCGCGCACGCAACTACAACGTCGGCGACGGCCGCATGGATGCGCATTCGACCTGGCTGCGCTCGCGCCTGGACTATCGCATCGACGAGCATTGGTCGCTCAGCAACGAGTTCAGTGTCTACGACGCGCAGCGCCGCTGGAACAACACCGAGGACTTCAGCTACAACGCCGCCAGCGGCCTGCTCGACCGCAGCAGCGCCCGCATCCACCACGAGCAGCGGGTCTGGAACGAGCGCCTCAGCCTGCGTCACGACGGCCGCCTGGCCGGGCGTCGACACGTGTTCGCGGCGGGACTGGAGTACAGCGATACCGACTTCTTCAACCTGCGCCGCTTCGGCCGCGCCGCGCCGGTCGACCTGGCCGCGCACGAGCGAGGCCGCTTTCCGGCCGACACCGCCGCCAATTTCCGCAATGGCCGCAACGATTTCGGCACCCGCGTCGACGTCGCCGCCTTGTTCGCCGAAGACGCGATCAACCTGAGCCCGCGCTGGCTGCTGGTCGGCGGATTGCGCCACGAGCGCATCTCGCTGGATCGCGATGGCGTCGATCTCGACACCGGCTTGCGCAGCGGTTTCCGCCGCCGCTTCAACCCGACCTCGTGGCGGCTCGGCAGTGTGTTCGATCTGCGCACCGACACTCAGCTGTATGCGCAGTACAGCAATGCGGTGTTGCCGGTCAGCTCGTTCCTGACCATCAACCAGCGCAACAACGCCTTCGAGCTCAGCGAAGGCGACTCGATCGAAATCGGCCTGCGCACCCGATGGTTCGACGATCGCCTGCAACTGACCGCGGCCGCCTACCGCTTGCGCCAGGACGACATCCTGACCCGCGACCCATTGCAGCCGGCACTGACCGTGCAGAACGGCCGTCAGTCCTCGCGCGGGGTCGAGTTCTCTCTGTCGGCGCAGGCCACCTCGCGACTGCGCATCGACGCCAGCGCGTCCTTGCTGTCGGCGCGTTTCGACCGCCTGCTCGAAGCCGGCGGCATCGACCGCAGCGGCAATCGCCCCTCGAACGTGCCCGAGCGCAACGCTAGCCTCGACGCTTGGTATCGCCTCGAAGGCCTGCCCCTGAGCTTCGGCCTCGGCCTGCGCCACGTCGGCGATTTCTACACCGACAACGCCAACGCCTACCGGGTCCGTTCGCATACCGTCGCCGATGCCTCGGTCGCCTGGGAACCTTCGTCCGCCAGCCGCTACAGCCTGCGCCTGCGCAATCTCGGCAACGCCTTCTATGCGCAGTGGTCGGGCTACAGCGCAACCCAGGTCTACCTCGGCGCGCCGCGCACGCTGGAGCTGACCTATTCGCACTCGTTCTGACATGTCCGCAGCCGGTCACGATCTCTATCGCGCGGTGTGGCGCTGGCATTTTTATGCCGGCCTGTTCGTCGCGCCCTTGCTGCTGATCCTGGCGATCACCGGTTCGATCTATCTGTTCAACGACGAGATCGAGGACACGGTCCACGCCGATTTGCGCTTCGCCCCCGAACGCCGCGCCTCGCTGCCGCCGTCGCGCCTGATCGCGGCCGTGCAGGCGGCGTATCCGGGGACGGTGACGCGCATCGACCTGCCCTCGCAACCGCGCCGCACCGCGCAGGTGTTCGTGACGCCGGCACAGGGCGCACCGCTGCGGGTGTTCGTCGACCCCGGCACTGCCCGCGTCCACGGCGCCTTCGTCTATGCCCGCACACTGGTCGGTTTCGCCGACACCTTGCACGGCTCTCTGCTGCTCGGCCGCGTCGGCGACGCCATCGTCGAGCTGGCCGCGTGCTGGGCGCTGCTGTTGATCGCTTCCGGCCTGTATCTGTGGTGGCCGTCCGGCCCCGGCTGGTATCGCGCCTTGTGGCCCGATCTGCGTGCGCGCGGACGCGGCTTCTGGCGCAGCCTGCATGGCGCGACCGGGGTGTGGACCTCGGCGCTGATCGTGTTCCTGATCCTGACCGGCCTGCCCTGGGCCGGGGTGTGGGGCGATCTGTTGCGCGCCGGCACGCAGTCGCTCGGCATCGGTTATCCCGAACAGCATCGCCACCACGGCCCCGCCGCGACCACCCAGGCCGCAACGCCCACGACCATGGCCCAAGCCATCGGCGAAACGCCGTGGACCTTGCGCGACGCGCCGATGCCGGTCTCCGCGCATGCGCATCACGGCGGGCATACCGGCATTTCACCGTCGCCGGCGAGCGACATCGGCATCGATGCCGCGGTGCGCGCACTCGCCGCGCAGGGACTCGTCGCCGACTATCGCCTGTCCTTGCCTCAAAGCGCCGATGGCGTTTATTCGGCGGTGGTCTACCCGGACCGGCCGCAAGGCCAGCGCAGCGTGCAGATCGACCGCTATCGCGGCAGCGTCGCCGGCGACACCGGCTTCGCCGATTACGGCTGGGCGGCGCAGGCGGTCGAAGTCGGCGTGCAGTTGCATATGGGCAACTACTTCGGCCGCGCCAACCAGTTCGTCATGCTGCTGCCCTGCCTGGGCGTGGTCGGCTTATGTTTCAGCGGCGTGTGGATGTGGTGGCGGCGGCGCCCACGCGGCCGTCTCGGCGCGCCGCGCACCTCGACGCCGCCCCAGGCGAAGACCGTCGTCGCCATCGCGGTGGGCTGCGGCCTGCTGTTGCCTTTACTCGGTGCCTCGCTACTGCTCGTGTTCGTACTCGACCGCTGGCTGGTCGCGCGCCTGCCGCGCTTGCGGGCCGCGCTGCGCTGATGCCTGCGCGAAGCCGCCGTTTCGATAAAAGCGACTACTGGCTCCGGTCCAGCGTACCGGAGCCAGTAGCGCCCCCTGCCGGGGACGCTGATGCATCGGTCCGGTCTATTCGACCCGGGCCGAAGCCTCGTCGCACCAGTGCGACGGCAGGGCCACCGCACCCGACGGAGGGGCGGGAGGCGGTGTCTGGACGGCGAGCCGCGTCGCACTGCGACGCGGCTTCGCCTTGATGCCGGTACCGCGCGAGGCGACACGCTTGCTCTTGGAGATCGGCCGCGAAGCGCGCGACTTGGCCTTGGCGATCGAGCCCGAAGCCTTGGAGACAGCAGCGGGCCGAATCGGGCAATAGCCGGGTCGCGCCGGCGCCGCCGCCGCTTGCGCGGTCGCACCTTTGCTCGAAGGTGCCGACGCGGCCGCGGCGGCGCCGCTGGCGACCGCGACGGCCGGCATCGACGAAGCCGCCTTCGCAGTCGAGCTCGTCGTAACCGGCGCTGCCGGATCGTCGCTGCCCACTTCGGCCTGGGCACCGGCCCACGGCGCCGCGCGCGCGGCCGCGACCGCCGGGGTACCGCCCCAGCCCAGGCGCAGGCCCATGTTGAGCGAATGCGCGCGGTCGTCGCTGCCGATGTCTCCGCGATACTCGATGAAGCCACTGCTGACCGGGCTGAGCTGGTAGGACAAGCCCAGGCCGACGTTCCAGCGATTGCGTTCGGCAACGAAGCCGTTGACCCCGAAGTCCGGCACGCTCGCGCCGGCGAAGGCGTTGCGCGCGAACGGCCGATCGTCCTGCAGGTCGTGCAGATAGCGGATGTCCGCGGTCGGCCGCCACTTGCGCGCGCCCTGGCCGGGCAGGCCCGAGAAGCGCACGCCGATGCCGGCGGTGGTGGCGTCGAAACTGTCGCTGCTCACGACCAGGTTGGCGTCGCCGCCGCCGCGCTCGCTGAAACGGATCGCTTCGAGCTTGCTGTAGTACACGCCGAGCAAGGGTTCGATGCGCAGGCTCGCGCCGTCCCAGCGCCAACCGGCTTCGAGCATGCCGTACACGCCGTCGCCGCTGAAATGCGCATCGGTGCGGGCGTTGAAGCTGCCGACCGCGATCTCGCGTTCGGCGTCGTAGCTGGCATAGCTGTAGCCGACCGCGCCCTGGGTCCAGAACGCCCCCGGCGCATACAACCATTGGATGCCGACATTGAACAGATCGGCTTCGACCTGGTCGTCGCGACGGTCGGTCTCCATCTTCGAGTGGGCCATACCGAGGTGGCCGCCGAAACGGAAGTTCGCGCCGGGCGAACCTTCCAGGCCCATCGCGAAACCGGCGAGCGAATTGTCGATGCCGGCCAGGCCTTCGCCGTCGAACTCGGCGCGGCCGCCGTACGCGGACGCCCACAAGGTGCCGAGGGTGTCCTCGTCCTCGACGCCGGCATCGCGCACGCGGTCGAGCTGGCGGGCGACGCTGCGTTGCAGTTGCTCGGCGTTGTAGCGCTGGGCGCTGACGATGGAGGCGTAGGTCTCGCCGCTGAGCGTATCAAACGCGCGTGGCGCCTGCGCCGCGGTGAGGCCGCGCGCAGCCGCGATCAGGATCGGCAATTGGCCGCTGTTGGCGTCCGCGATCGTCTGCAAGGCGTTGGCCACCGCCTGTTGATTGCCGCTGAGGCCGGGGAACTGATTGAAGCGGATGCCGCTGCCGCCGACATCGTGTTCGCTCAAGCGCAGGAACACGTCGTTGCCGATCGTCACCAGGGTCGCATCGAGGAAGGGCAAGGCGGTTTGCGAGACGCCGGTGAAGGCGCCGCTGATCGCCGCGGCATCGACGATGCGATAGTCGGTGACCGGTGCGTAGCTGCCGGCCTGCGGAATCGCCACGACCTGGCCGCCGTTCAAGGTCGCCGTGCCCGCGACGATCACGCTGTCGGTGACGCCGGCGCCGGTCTGCCGCACTTGCAGGGTCGCGCCGGGATTGACGATCAGGCTGGCGACATTGAGCGACGCGCCGACCGATCCGTTGCCGCCGGCCGCACCCGTCGCCCCGGCCAGGCCGGAAGGCGCGAGAGTACCGCCGAGCGTCAACGCACCGGTCAACGCGCCGTCCCCAATCAGTGCGCCGCCCGCCGCGACCGCAGCGTTGCCGGCGAGCGTGCCGTTGAGCACCAGGTTGCCGGCGATGGCGCTGTTGGCGAAGTTGGCGGTGCCGCCGGCGGGCAGGATCAGGCTGCCGCCGGCAGCGAGGTTGAGTTGTTCGAAGCCGATCAACGAAGCCCCGGGCAAGCTGCCCTCGCCGCTGCCGCCGACCGCGAAGGTGTCGCTGCCGATGCCGGCGTTGATCGAACCGGTGGTGCCGGCGAGGTTCGCCAGGCTGCTGTAGAAACGGTCGTCGCCGCCGCCGAGATCGACCGCGCCGGCAATGGCGCCGGTCGCACTGAGTTGGTCGACGCCGCCGCTGAAGTTGGCGCTGGTGCCGGCGGCTGAAGCGAAGCCGGCGGTGATCGGATTGCTGACGTTGAGGGTGCCGCCCTGCACCGACAGGCCGCCGGCGAAACCGGAGACGTTGCCGCTGAGGGTAAGCGCGGCGCTGCCGGCCTTGATCAGGGTGCCGCTGCCCATGACCGTGCCGCTCAGGGTCAGGCCGTTGCTGCCGATCACGCTGAGCGCGGTGCCGGCGTCGACGTTGACGGTGTTGGCCAGATCGATGCCGGCGATCGCGGCGCTGAGGTTGGCGTTGCCGCCGACGCTGAGCGCGCCGCTGCCGAGCGCGGTGGAATTGCCGAGCGCGAGCGTGCCGGCGTCGAGCTCGAAACCGCCGCCGAAGGTGTTGGCGGCGCCGAGCGTCAGGGTGCCGCTGCCGTCGAAGGCCAGACCGCCGGCGCCGCCGATGCTGCCGTTGAGGGCGAGATCGTTGGTGCCGCCGATGCCCAGCTGCGCGCCGCTCGCCAAGGTGATGGCATTGCCGAGGGCGATGGCAGGCGCGGTCGCGGTGAGTTCGGCATCGCCACCGACGCTGAGCGTGCCGGTGCCGACGGCGAGGTTGTTGCCGACGCCGAGCGTACCGGCATTGAGCGCAACGCCGTCGCCGAACAGGTTGGCGCCGCCGAGTTCGAGCGTGCCGGCGCCGTTCATCGCCAGGCCGCCCGCGCCGCCGATGCTGCCGTCGAGCGAGAGCGCGTTGGCACCGCTGATGGCGAGTGTCGTACCTGCACCGAGGTTGATCGCATTGGTCAAGGCGATGTTCGGCGCGCTGGCGGTCAGGCCGGCGTTGCCGCCGACGTTGAGCGCGCCGCTGCCGAGAGCGAGGTCGGAGCCGACCGCGAGGGTGCCGCCGCCGAGCGCGACGCCGCCGTTGAAGACGTTGGCGCCGCTCAGCGTGAGCGTGGCCGGGCCGTTGAAACTCAAGCCGCCGGCCCCGCCGATGGTGCCGCCGAGGGCGAGATCGTTGGCGCCGCCGATGCTCAGTGCGGCGTTGAGGTTGATCGCATTGCTCACGCTCAGCGCGGTACTGGCATTGAGTGTGGCCGCGCCGTTGACCGACAGCGCGCCGCTGCCGAGCGCGGTATCGGTGCCGAGATTGAGCGTGCCGGCCTGCAGGTCGAAGCCGCCGCCGAAGTTGTTGGCGCCGTTGAGCGAGACTGCACCGGCACCGGTCTTGATCAACGAGCCGGCGCCACCGATGGTGCCGCCGAAACTCAAATCAGCCCCGCCGCCGAGGGTGAGCCCGGCACCGGCACCGAGGTTGATCGCGTTGCCGAGGTTCAAGGCCGCGCCAGTGCTGGCCAGGCTGGCGTTGCCGGCGACGTCGAGCGTGCCGGTGCCGAGCGACGCATCGGCGCCGAGCAGGAGATTGCCTGCGGCGAGCGACACGCCGCCGCCGAAGCTGTTGCTTCCGCCGAGGGTGAAAGCGCCGCTGCCGTTGATCGACAGACCGCCGTCGCCGGCGATGGTGCCGTTGAGCGCGAGCGCATTGGCGCCGCTCAGGGCGAGGGTGGTGCCGGTGGCGAGGTTGACCGCGTTGCCGAGCGCGATGCCGGGCACGCCGGCGCTCAAGCCGGCATTGCCGCTGACGTCGAGCGCGCCGGTGCCGAGGGCGAGGTTGTTGCCGACGCTGAGGCTGCCGCTGGACAGATCGACGCCGCCGCCGAAGGCGTTGGCGCCGTTGAGGCTCAAGGTGGCGCTGCCGCCGTAGTTCAATCCGCCGGCGCCGGAAATCAGGCCGCCGAAACCGATGTCGTTGCTGCCGCCGATGCCGAGGTCGGCATTCAGCACCACCGCGTTACCGAGGTTGACCGCCGCGGTAGAGGTGAAATTCGCCGCGCCGTTGACGGTCAAGGTACCGAGGCCGAGCGAGGTATTGGTGCCGACACTGAGTCCGCCGCCGAGCAGGTTGATGCCGCCGGCGAAGGCGTTGGCGTTGCTCAGGCTCAAGGTCGCCGCGCCGCTCTTGGTCAGGCCGCCGAGGCCGCCGAGGTTGCCGTTGAGGGCGAGGTCGTTGCTGCCGAGGATGCCCAGCCCGGCATTGAGATTGAAGTTGTTGCCGAGACTGACCGCGGTGTTGGCGTCCAGGGTGCCGGCGCCGCTGACGGTCACCGCGCCGCTGCCGAGAGCGGTGTTGCTGCCGACCGTCAGTGCGCCGCCGCCGAGATTGAAGCCGCCGGAAAAATTGTTGCTGCCGTTGAGGGTGAGCCCGGGCGCGCCGGCGAGGCTGATGCCGCCGGCACCGTTGATCGTGCCGTTGAGGGTCAACGCGCCGCCACCGCCGCCGGCACCGAAGTTGAGGGTGTTGTTGAGCACGACGTTGTTGGTCAGGGTCACGCCGGCCGCGCCGGTGAGCGAGCCGGCGCCGTTGACGGTCAGGGTGCCGGTGCCGAGCGCGCTGTTGTTGCCGACATCGATCGAACCGGCCTGCAGCACGGTACCGCCGCTGTAATTGTTGCTGCCGGTCAGCGCCAGCGCGCCGCTGTTGAGGGTCAGACTGCCGGCGCCATTGACGTTGCCGGCGAGCGTGAGCGTGCCGGCGCCATTGAGACTCAGCGCGCCGTTGAGCTGCACCTGGTTGGTCAAGGTGCCGGTAAAGGCGGTGTTGAGCGTCGCCGGGCCACCGACCAGGAACAGGCCGGTGCCGAGCGAGCCGGCGCTGCCGAGAGTGAGACCGCCGGCGTTGAGCGCGAGGCCGCCGCTGAAGTTGTTGCTGCCGAGCAGCGACAGCGTGCCGGTGCCGTTCTTGATCAGGCCGCCGGCGCCGCTGACGGTGCCGCCGAGGTTCAGGCTGTTAGGGCCTTGCACGATCAAGCCGCCGGTCAGGTTGACGTTCTGCGCCAGGGTCAGCCCCGGCAATGAGGCCTGGATCGCACCGCCGTTCGCGGTCAGGGTGCCTGCACCGAACGACAGCGCATTGTCGAACAACGACAAACCGCCGTTGAGGGTCGCGCTGTCGCTGACCACGGCGCCGCTCAAGGTCCAGGTGCCGCTGTTGACGGTCAGGTTTTCGAAGTTGAGGTATTGCAGCGCCGAGATCGAGCCGCTGCCGCCGGTGCCCGAACCCGGGCCGGCAACGGTGTTCTGCAGCACCAGGGTGTCGATTGCGCCGACGCCGGCGTCGACCGTGCCGGTCGCGGCGAAAGTCAGCAGCCCGGGCGGCAGGGTCGGCGTGGGTATCGTCACCGGCGGCAGCGGAATCAGCGGGTTGCTGAGCGAAGAGCCGGTCACCGCGACGAAGGTGTCGTTGCTGAGCGCGGTGCCGAGCGAGACGCTGCCGTTGATCGTGCCGGCGTTGACGAAGACGTTGCCGCCGCTGCCCGGACTGGCGAAGGCGACGCGGCCGGTGATCGTGCCGGTGTTGGTGAAGTTGACGTTGCCGCCGCCGTAGATGGCGACTGCGACCGAATTGACCGGATCGAACAGACCCAACGCGCTCATCCCGATCGAGCCGCTGTTGGTGATGGTGGTGGTGCCGCTGTTGGCCACCAGCATCGCCGTGCCGCCGAGGCCGAAGGTGCCGTCGAAGGTGCCTTCGATCGACCCCTGGTTGTTGATGACGACATTGCCGCTGGTCGGGGCGATCAGGTTGCCGACCGCGAGCGCACGCGCCAGCACCAGTGAGCCGGCGGCATTGGCGTCGATCGCGCCGAGGTTGTTGAGGGTCAGGCCGGTGCCGCCCAAGGTCATCGCGGTGCCGCCCGGTAGCGTGCTCATGATCGCGCCGGCCTGGACGGTGACGTCGAGGTTGTTGGCGTTGCTGAGGAAGCTATTCGGATTCGGCGGCAGCAGGATCGGCACGCCGGTGCAGCTGACCGTGGCGCCGTCGGTCGGCACGGCCGGTGTGCACGCGGCGCGGGCCTGGCCGGCGAACATTTGCAGGGCGATCAGCAGCGGGATCGCCTGGGCGATGCCGCGGCTGAGGGGATGTAGGCGAAGACGACGACGCGCATCTGCGGGCATGACCGTTCCTCCGTTAGCCAAAGCTGGCACGACGGGGACGGTCGAAGGACGAGGACCTTCGATTACAACGGCGTCACGCCCGTGCCAACGACGAGGCCGGGCGCTGGCCCGGCCAACCGACAACGACGAGATCCTGTTTCGACAGTTACGAACGACAGCGGTGATCGACAACGCAGCTGGCGAGTCGATTCGCGACAGCAGAGAACGAAACGCCATGGCGAGTCTGTGCGATCGCGTAGCAGTTTATTGATCGGCCTGCGTTGCGAACTCACGTTCCCTCACCCGTATTCAGGCAGCTGTATGTAGCTCACCGAAACTCACCGCGCAGCCTGTGCACGTCGTGCGGGAGATATCGAACAGTGCCGCGAACATCGCAGTGCCGCGCTCGAAAGGAAACGGCCCGGCTGCTTGCGCAACCGGGCCGTTCGTCATCGCTCGCAGTCCCGCATGGGCCGCATCGTGGGCCCACGCGGTATCGCCGCGCCGATCAGACCAGGGTCAAGGTCACGTCGATGTTGCCGCGGGTGGCGTTGGAATACGGGCAGACCACGTGGGCCTTGTCGACCAGCGCCTGCGCCTGTTCGCGCGGCAGGCCCGGCAGGGAGATCTTCAGTTCGACTTCGATGCCGAAACCGGTCGGGATCTGGCCGATGCCGACGCTGCCGTCGATCGCCGCATCGGCGGGCAGCGCGATCTTCTCGCGGCCGGCGACGAACTTCAGCGCGCCCATGAAGCAGGCCGAATAGCCGGCAGCGAACAGCTGCTCCGGGTTGGTGCCGTCGCCGCCGGCGCCGCCGAGTTCGCGCGGCGTGGTCAGCTTGGCGTCGAGCGCGTTGTCGGAGGAGACGGCGCGGCCGTCGCGGCCGCCGGTAACGTGAGCGTGGGCGGTGTAGAGGACTTTTTCGATGGACATGGTGAGGCTCCGGTGGGGTGGTGATGGAGGGCGGCAAGCCCGCCTGAAATGAATCGATGACTATTTAATCGCACACTATTTACAGAATCGAACGATGCCTCCGGCGGACCGCCGACATCGATCAACCGTTTCGGATCAGGCTCTCGCGCAGGCTTTCGAGTTGCTGCTTGATCAGCGCCAGTTGCTCGTAGGAGCAACCTTCGACCGCGCACGACACGCCCTGTGGAATGCCCTGGGCCTTGGTCTTCAAGGCGCGCCCGGACTTGCTCAACTCGATGATGACCTGGCGCTCGTCGCTGGCGGCGCGGGTGCGCGTGACCAGGCCCGCGGCTTCGAGGCGCTTCAGCAGCGGCGTCAGGGTGGCCGAATCGAGGAACAACCGTTCGCCGATCTCCGACACCGTCACCTCGTCGCGCTCCCACAGCACCATCATCACCAGGTACTGCGGATAGGTCAGGCCGAGCTTGGCGAGCAGTTTGCGATAGACCTTGTTGAGCGCCAGGCTGGTGGAATACAGGGCGAAGCACAGCTGGTCGTCGAGCAACAGGGTCGGCTGCAGCGATTTGGCGGAGGCGGCGGGCTTCTTCATGGGGCTCAATTTACATAGCGCGCTATTTAATAGCAAGCACTGAAAGACGCCGAATCGGGTCCCGGAGTGTTCCAGTGGTGGATCGAATCCCGGGCGGCGCCACTGCAGCCGTCGTCTCCGCGAAGGCGGAGATCCGGAGACTTAAGAGCCACGCCTCGGTGAAGCCCCGGGTATTCGGCTTCGCCGAAATAAAGCGGAGCCTGCTTCGCGGTAATGACGGCAGGGCGGTTTCGGGGCGTACCGCCAGCCGTCATTCCCACGAAAGCGGGAATCCAGAGACTTCAGCGTCATACCTCGGTAAAGCCCTGGGTATTCGGCCCCGCGAAAGGAAGGCGGAGCCCGCCTGTGCAGCCCCTCCCCACCATAACCAAGACACTTCCAGCCGCGCCCCACCCTGTCGCACTATCGGCCGATGCGAACGATCACCCTGACCCTGGGGCTGTCCGCCCTGATCGCCGGCTGCGCCGGCGCGCCGGTTTCTTCGACCACCGATCCTGCGAACGCCGACCCGGCCACGGCCGAACGCGTCGACGCCTTGATGCGCGACTACGCCGGCGACGGCCCCGGCGCTTCGTTGCTGGTGCTGCGCGACGGCCAGGCGGTGCTGCGCCGCGGCTACGGCCGGGCGGTGCTCGAGGACGGCGCCGCCGCGACTCCGCAGACCAACTACCGCCTGGCCTCGATCAGCAAACAGTTCACCGCCGCCGCGGTGCTGTTGCTCGCGCAGGACGGCAAGCTCGGCCTCGACGACCCGATCAAACGTTGGCTGCCGTCGCTGCCGAAGGCGGCCGAAGCGATCACGATCCGCCAGATCCTCAGCCACACCTCGGGCCTGATCGACTACGAGGACGTCATGCCGCCGGAGTTCGACGACCGCGACCGGCAGATGCACGACCGCGACGTGCTGCGCGTCCTCGAAGACCAGGACCGCACCTACTTCATCCCCGGCCAGGGCTATCGCTACAGCAACAGCGGCTATGCCCTGCTCGCGCTGACGGTCGAAAAAGCCTCGGGCAAGAGCTTCGCCACCTTCCTGCGCGAACGCATCTTCCTGCCGCTGGGCATGCGCGACACCGTCGCCTACGAGCGCGACGTGTCGGAGGTCGCGCACCGCGCTTACGGCTACAGCTTCGGGGAGGGCCGCTGGACCCGCACCGACCAGAGCCCGACCAGCGCGGTGCTCGGCGACGGCGGCATCTATTCCTCGATCGACGACCTGGCCCGCTGGGACGCAGCCCTGTACGACGATCGCTTGCTCAGCGATGCATCGCGACGCCTGGCCTTCAGCCCGCATACGTCCACCGACTTGGCGGATGTCGCCTATGGCTACGGTTGGCGCATCACCGGCGAGACTCTGTGGCATTCCGGCGAAAGCATCGGCTTCCGCAACGTCATCGTGCGCTACCCGCAGCGGCGCCTGACCGTGGTGTTGCTGAGCAATCGCAACGACCCCGAGCCGTATCGCCTCGCCTTGCGGATTGCCGAGCTGTACTTGCCGGATGCCGCAGGCGCGGGACGTTGAGGTTCGATTGAGGCCGCGCAGCACTACGCCCTCACCTTAACCCTCTCCCGTAAACGGGAGAGGGGACTCACAGCCGTCCGCTCTTAGCCCTCTCTCGTAACGGGAAAGGGGAACCAAAGCCATCCGCTCTTAGTCACTCTCTCGTAAGGGAAAAGAGGACCCGAAGCCATCCGCTCTTGGCCCCTCTCCCGTTTACGGGAGAGGGGTTGGGGTGAGGGGAAACAGGCAATGCGGACGCCCAGGCCGAAGCGCAACGCCGAAAGCCGAAGTCCCGGCCTGCGTTCACCTCACCGGAAAATCGAACGCCGTCTTCGGGGTGGGTTCCGGCTTGTAGGTGTAGTGCCACCACTCCAGAGGATAATTCTCGAATCCCTCGCGGCGCATCGCCGAACGCAGCAGCTCGCGGTTGGAGCGCTGTCGGGCGCTGACGTTCGGCGACGCGGTATGCGCGGTTTCGTCGAAGAAATCGAAGGGCGTGCCCATGTCCATCGGCTCGAAACGGTCTTCGCGCAGCTCCAGCAGGCCCAGGTCGACGGTGGCGCCGCGGCTGTGGCCCGAGGTCGGCGAGATGTAGTCGCCGAGCAGGTCGCGCTTGTCGAGGTTCGGGTAGTAGTGCGGTTTGCTGCGCTGATCGTCGAGGTCGCCGGCCCAGGCGACGAAGTCCTGGACCGCACGCACCGGCCGGTAGCAGTCGTAGATCCGCAGCATCAATCCCTGCGGGCGCAGGCTGCGTTCGACCCGGGCCAAAGCCTGGGCGGCGCGTTGGTGCAGATAGCACCCGGCCGCCTCGTAACCCTTCACCGGGCGGCCGACGAAGTTGTCCTGGCCGGCATAGCGGATGTCCAAGGAGATGTCCCAGACCAGCGAGCGGATCTCGACCATGCCCGCAGCGGCGGCATCACGCGCAGGCGACAGCTCGGGCGCGACCGCTTGCGCCTTGGGCAGAACTGCCGGCGACGTAGCGCAGGCCGTGAGCGCCAACGCCAAACTCGACTCAAGGGCAGTCGCCAATGCGCGCGAACGCCAGGTCTTCGTAGTCGTAGCTGAAATCCGCATCGGGATCGACCTTGGCCAGTGTCAGGGAGACGGCGCCGTCGGCCGCGGTCGCGAAGTCGAGCCAGGCCTCGGCATCGACCTCGTCCGCGGTCCAGTCGAGCAACAGGCGCTCGCCGACGCTCATGATCTTACCCGTGAGCAAGGGCGACTTGCGCGCAGCGAACTCGACGCCGTCACCGCGTGCGCAGACCGAGGCCTCGCCGAACCAAGGGTCGCGATAGACGCCCAGACGATCGTGCAGCGCCGAAGCGGGTATCGCCGTGCGCTTCGAGGTATCCGGCGCGCGCTTCGCCGCCGGCGCCTGCGCTTCGCGCTCCAGCGCATCGGCGTAATAGGCGACCGTACGGGCCCGCGCCGGTGCGGTATGACGTTCGCTCAGGACTTGGTCGAGCACGCTGCGCGCCTGTCCGGCGTCGCCGTTGATCAACACGACGAAACCGCTGCGGCGCTCGGGCAGCATGGTCACCAACGAGTACATGCCCATCAGCGTGCCGGTGTGCGAGACCTTGAGCAAGCCGTCGGCATCGCTGAGCCGCCAGCCGTAGCCGTAGGCGGCGAAATGGGTCCGGCTCCATTCGCGTTGCCGCTTCGACACCGTCATCGCCATCTGCGGCCGCCACAACTCCTCACGCTGCCGCGGCGACAACCAAGGTTTGCCGTCGGCGCCTGCGCGCCCGGGGTCGAGCCAGGCACCGATCCAGGTGGTCATGTCGCGCAGACTGCAGCGCACGCCGCCGGCCGGGTCCATCGTGGTCGCCGCGATCTGCGCACCGTCGCGGCGCACCGCGACGTTGCGGCCGTCGCGTTGCACATGCGGTTGCGCGACATCGCCAATCGCATCGCGGCTCCAATCGCCGATCTGGCAGCGCGCCAAGCCCAAGGGCGCGAACACTTCGCGCCGCAGCAAGGTCTCGTACGACGCGCCGCCGGCCGCGGCAGCCACTTCGCCGGCGACGATGTAGAGCAGGTTGTCGTAGTCGTAACGCGAGCGGAAGCTGTGCACCGGTTTGAGATAGCGCAGGCCGTGCAGGATGTCGGCACGGGTGAACGTGTTCGGCTCCGGCCACAGCATCAGGTCGCCGGCACCGGCGCGCAGACCGCTGTTGTGGATCAGCAGGTCGCGCACCTGCATCTCGCGCGTGACCCAATCCTCGTGCATGCGGAAACCCGGTAGATGCCGGGTCACCGGGTCGTCCCAGCGCAGCTTGCCGGCATCGACCAGACGCGCCAGCAAGGCCGTGGTCATCGACTTGGTGTTCGAGGCGATCTTGAACACGCTGTCGGGCGTGATCGCCACGCCCTCGCCGGCCACCAACTCGCCGGCGGTGCGCTCGTACGTCACCACGCCATCTTCGACTACGCCGATCGCGAGCCCGGGCAGGCGGTAGCGCCCCATGACGTCGTCGAAAATGCGGTCGAGCGCTCGCCGGTTCGCGTCATCGGCGCCCGGCGCATCGACGCGATCCGCCGCCGCGCCCGGCAAGTGCGTCGCGAGCAGCGCAAGAATAAAAATCAGGACCGGCGAACGGGGTCTGTGTCGCATCGGACGGTCCTGCGGGAAAGAAAGGCGGCCCCATCCCAGGGCCGCCAACGGGTACAGCATCAGAAATCCACGGACACGGTCAGCTGGGCGTAGCGCGGGCTCTGGTAACCGGTGCCGTAGCGGTAGAACTCGTTCGGCACGCCGATACCGGTCTCGAACTCGTCGTCGACTTCGAGCTTGCGCTGGTTGTTGAGCAGGTTGTAGACCGCCAGCTTCACCCGCAGGTCGGCTGCGCCGATCGAGCGCTGATAGGTCAGGCTGGCGCCGATATCGAAGGTCCACGGCAGGTGGCCGCCGGAGCCGCGGCGGCGCAGCTCGTACACGCGCTGCGAGGCGTCGGCGGTGCAGTTGGACACGCAGACGTAGAAGCTGTGGTAGCTGGTGTCGTCGAACGGGTTGCCCTTGCCGAAGGCGTTGATCGGCCGGCCCGATTGCGCGTTCAAGGTCGCGCCCACCGACCAGTGGTCGTCGAAGGCATAGGCGCCGCGCAGCTTGATCTGGTGGCGACGGTCGTTCGGCAAGGGGCCGTTGCCGTTCAAGTTCACGAACGGGTCGTCGAAGGACTCGGTGCGGCCGGTGTTGTCGAAACCGAAGTCGGAGTTCGACGGCCCTTCCGCATTGCCCTCGCTCTTGGACCAGGTGTACGAGGCATTGAACGCCCACTTGTCGTCCCAGGCGCGGTCGAGCATGAACTCCAGTGCGCGGTAGCTGCGCTTGGGCTTGACCCAGCCGCGCTCGCCGACGTAGTTGCCGTCGTCGTCGTACAAGGCCCAGCCGGCGCGCGAGGTGTCGATGGTGACGAAACCATCGTTGCTGCCGTCGCAGTTGGTGTCGGTGTAGAGGGTGACGTCCTTGCCGGGGTTGGCCATGACGTAACCGATGCTGCCGGGTTCGCCGCCGCACAGGATGCCGTTGGAGGTGATCTCCATATCGTCGATGGCGTTGTGCAGGCGGCGGTAGATGCCGCGCACGCCCCACGACCAGGTGTCGTCGATCATCGACTGGAAGCCGAGGATGGCCTCGTCCTGGTAGACCGGGTCGATGTCGGCATCGACCTCGCTGCGCAGGTCGCCGACGGTGCCGTCGCCCTGGCTGTTGTCGACCGCGCCGATCTGCGCGCCGAGGATCGGGCGGTAATAGGTCGAGCCGTTGTACTGGAACGGCTCCAGACCGTTGAACACGTAGAAGGTGCGCTCGTCGAGGAAGGCGCCGGCCTGCTTGACGTTGATCTGGTTGACGATCGGCAGGAAGTAGCGGCCGACGTTGCCGAACACCTTGGAGCGGCCGTCGCCCTTGAAGTCCCAGGAGAAGCCCAGGCGCGGCGCGACCATGTCGTCGATCTTGATGTAGGTATTGCCCTCGCCGTTCTTGTTGTCGAAGCCCTCGATGCGCACGCCGGCGTTGAGCATGAAGTCCGGGGTGATCTGCCAGTTGTCTTCGAGGTAGTACGCCGAGTTGATCGACTCGAAGTTGCCACGCACTTCCTGCTGGCGCGCGCGCACGTAGGCGGTGACGCCGGCCGGCACGACGCCGCCGTTCTCGAGCGTGGTGCCGGGACGGGTCGGGTAGATCTGGAAGAACCTGCGCGACGGCCCCGGATAGAAGCTTTCGTTGTCGGAGGTGTTGACCTCGCGGTCCAGGCCGAAACGCAGCAGGTGGTTGCCGAGCTGCCACTCGAAGTCCAGGCGCGCGGCTTCGCGCTTGTCCAGGCCGACCTCGATCTGCGCCGACGACACGCAACTAATCTGCGGCAGGCCGGCGACGCGGCGGTCCTGCACCGCATCGCAGGCGATGTCGTTGAGGCTGCTCTGGATGCGGTCGCGTTTGTTCTCGCCGTACAAGGCCTTCATCGAGAAGTTCTCGGTGAGGTAGCCGGTGTAGGTCAGTGCCCAGTTGGTGCCGCCGGCCTCGTTGAACTGGGTGTTGGAACGGTTGCCGCGCTGGCCGGCGTCGAAGTCGTACTGATAGTTGTCAGTGGTGGTCTCGTTTTTGTCCGAGAAAGCCAGGAATTCGAGCAGATGCTTGTCGCTGATCTGCCAATCCAGCTTGGCGCCCCAGAAGCCCTTGTCGGACTTGCCCTTGAAGAAGGTGCTGCCGGCATCGTTGGTGCTTTCCGGCTGGTAGTCGCGGAACTCGTACATCGCGTAGAAGAACAGCTTGTCCTTGACGATCGGACCGGAGGCATGGACGTTGAGGTTGGTGCGGTCGTACTGGTCCTTGCTGGCGATGCGGAACGGATTGCCGTCGGCGTCGTAGTGATTCTTGCCCTTGGACTGCAGCGAGGCCGGCTCCCACACCAGTTCGGCGCCGTAGCGGAATTCGTTGGTGCCCGACTGGGTCACCGCATTGATCACGCCGCCGGTGGTACGGCCGTACTCGACCGAGTAGCCGCCGGTCTTGACCTGGAACTCCTTGAAGAAGCCGAACGGCACCGAGGAGAAGCCGACGCGCTTGTAGAAATCGGTGACGTTGAGGCCGTTGATGTAGACCGCGTTCTCCGACACCGACGAGCCGCCGAACGAGGCGCCGCCGTACTGCCCCTGGATCACGCCGGGCGCGAGCAAGGCCACCGATTGCGCGTCGCGGCCGACCGGCACGCGTTCGAGCTCGGCCTTGGTGACGTTGGTCGCCGATTCGGTCGAACGCACGTCGACCGGCGAGATCACCCGCGAGCCGATCACCTGCACCGCGCCGAGATTGGTCGCGTCGCCGAGGTTGATGTTGGCCTCGTTGCCCAGGCTCACCACCACCTCGATCGGCTCGCCGACCGCGGCGCCGTCCTTGCTGGCCTGCAACTGATAGGTGCCGATCGGCAGGAACGGGAAGCGGTAGTTGCCGCTCTCGTCGGCCTTCACGGTGCGGGTGAAGCCGGTCTCGGTGCTGCGCACCGTGACCTCGGCGCCGGCGGTCACCCGGCCGGCGAGCGAGCCGTCGGTGTTGGCCGCCAGCGCCGGCTGCAGCGCCATCGAAGCAAGGCAGATCCCCATCGCCATGCACAGCCCGGACTTACGCAAGGTCTTGCCGTTCATACCGCACTTCCTCCCCAGAATGATGGACGCCGCTCCGCCTGCTCAGGCCTTGGCGGGCAGCACTTGTGTCTCGTAGTCGTAGTCCCATTGGTCGAAGTAGAGATTTCCCCCTTCCCACTCGACCTCGCCCCGTTGCGAATCCACGGTTTCGGAGCGTTCGTGCGTCTTGGCCGGGACGAAGTCGCGACCGTAGTCGTCGTTGTACGCGATGCGATAGGCATCGAAGCCGCCGAAGTAGAAGTCGGCGAGCTGCGCGTCGGACGAATCGAAACGGCCGGTCGTGACGTCGACCGGCATCCAGCCGTAGGGCGCCAGATACATCCAGGCCCAGTCGTGCATGTTGGTGTAGCCGTCGTCGCCGTAAACCCAGCCCGACTGCCAGCGCGCCGGGATGCCGTTGAGGCGCAGCAGGGTCATCAGCAGCAAGGTCTGCTGGCCGCAATCGGCATGGCCGGCGTGCAGGGCGTAGTCGCTGATGTTGGAGATCGTCGAGTACTCGCGCGCGCCGGCCCAGGGAATGCGGTCGACCGCGGCGTAGAGCTTCCTGGCGATGCGGTAAGGATTGGTTTCCTCGCCGACCACTTCGCGCGAGAACTTGCGCAGCGCGTCGGTGTAGACCATGTGCGGCGCGCGTTCGCCCAGATACGGCCGGGTGTCTTGGTTCACCGGTGCCGGCACCACCCGCTCGGGGTCGATCGCGCGGTACTGGCCATAGACGGTGAGCTCGTACTGCACTTGGAACTTGGTAGGCTGCCCGGCCTTCGCGGTCTGTTGCAGATAGACCGTGCGCTGCAGGGCCGACTCCGGGGCGAGGCGGTGGCGGCCCGGCGTGCTGGCCAGATAGCGGATGCCTTCCTGCTGCCGAGGCAAGGCGCGCGGATACGGCAGCCAGGCGCGCACGGTCTTGCCGGCCGGCACTGCATCGGCGTCGACGGTCAGCGACTGGGTCACGCGCACGCGCCGCGGCGCGGCATGGGCGAGCCCGCTCCTGAGCGCGGCATCGCGTACTTCGGCGTGATGGGCGTTGAGCACTTCCATCGGCCCATGGCTCAGCGGTTTGGCGCCGGGCTTGCGGCGCGCCAGCGCTTGCTCGCTGAGCCGGAACAGGTTCGACGGCGCGCGTTGGAAATAGCGCTTGTCGCCGTCGATGATGAGGTGTTCGAGCAGGCCGGCGCGGTCCCAGGCGGCGAACTCGTCGGCGCGCAGGTCGGGAATCTGTTCGCGCAGCTTGGCCTGGGCCTGGGCTTCGTCGAGGGTGAAGTCCAGGCGGATGCGGCGCATGCGTTCGCGCTCGAACTCCAGCGCCTGGCGTTGCGGCGCGGTCAATCCGGGGCGGGCCAGGGCCTCGCCGATGCGGGCGCGGGCGCCTTCGAAATGACCGGTGTCGACCAGGGCCACGATGGCGGCGAGGCGTTCGCCGGCGTCGTCCGCAGCCGCGCCGTGGGCCCAGCCCGGCGCGGCCACGGCCAGCGCCGCGGCCAGCACGGCCGCCCGCCAACTCCCAGCGAAGAAGACGATGGCCCTCGCGCGGGGAGCGATAAACAGCAGGTCAGTCACGGGATCCATACCTGGTGTCACCCACGCGGGGGCCATCGATTCATGGCTGTGTAACATGAAGGGCGGACCCGGTCAATAAATTATTCTCTATCTATTTTTTGTAGGAAGTATGTATTCTGCGGACCGACCCGACGTCGCGCGTTCGTCGAAGCCGGGTGGGTGCCGGACGACCGGCATCGGGCCTGTGACGGCGCGCGGGATCGGCCCAGCGCGCCCGGAGCATGAAGCGATGCGTAGCGACACTCGCCACCCGCAGCATTCCCATGGCCGCGCCGCGCTGTTGATCGCGGCGTTGTTGGCAGCCGTGCCCTTGGGCGCGGCGCCGGGCTTCGCACGCGAGACTGCGCGCACGCCGGCGACCGGCGTGATCGGCATCGAGGAGGGGCAATTGAACGCGGACTACTGGATACGCCAGCAGACCCAGCCCGACACGACGATACTCGACCGCAAAGCGATCGACGCGCAGAACCAGCGCCTGCATCGGCTCGACCCGTCGGTGCACGATATCGAACATCTGCCGGCAAAACTGCGACGTGCGCAGGTCCGCGAGTGGATCGCGGCGCTGTCGCAGGCGCGCGAGGAAACCCTGTACGACGAGCGCGGCGAGGAAGTGCCGGCGCCGACCTTGCAGCAACTCGGCGACGCTCTGGCGCTGGACGCCATCCCGGCGCTACAAGACACCCGCTACGGCATGGTGGTGCGCCGCGCCGACCTGCGTACTTTCCCGACCCGGCTGCGCGTGTTCACCGCGCGCGGCGACACCGACATCGACCGCTACCAGGAAAGCGCGCTGTTCCCGGGCACGCCGGTGGCGATCGTGCACGAGAGCCTCGACGGCCAGTACTGGTTCGTGGTCAGCGAGCTGTACGCGGCCTGGGTCGAGAAGGACCGCATCGCCGAGGGCGAGGCCAAGCCGATCTTCGCCTACACCCGCAAGGCGCCCTACCTGGTCGTCACCGGCGCGACCGCGCGCACCGTGCATGCGCCCGAACAGCCCGGCGTGTCGGACGTGCAGTTGGAGATGGGCGTGCGCGTGCCGCTGCTCGCCGACTGGCCGGCCGAGCGCCCGGTCAACGGCCAACACCATTACGCCTCGCATGTGATCGAACTGCCATATCGCGACGGGGCTGGGCGGCTGCAGTTTTCCCCCGCCTTGCTGCCGCGCACCGCGGATGTTTCCGCGGACTATCTGCCGCTGACGCAGGCTAATTTGGTCCGCCAAGGCTTCAAGTTCCTCGGCGAACGCTACGGCTGGGGGCATTCCTACAACACCCGCGACTGCAGCGGCTTCGTTTCCGAGATCTACCGCAGCTTCGGCGTGCAGCTGCCGCGCAATACTCGCGACCAGGCGGTCAGCCCGGCCTACAACCGCATCGACCTGGCCGACGACGTCGGCCACGAGGACCGCCTGAAGATCCTCAAGACCCTGGAAGTGGGCGACCTGATCTACATCCCCGGCCACGTGATGATGGTGGTCGGCCACGAGGACGGCTGGCCCTACGTGATCCACGACACCACCGGCATCACCTTCCGCGACCGCACCGGCGAGCTGGCGCGCGTGCACCTCAACGGCGTCTCGGTGACGCCGCTGGTGCCGCTGCTGTTCAACCGCGAGCAGCCGACCGTGGACCGGATCACCAGCATTCAACGTATTCGTCCATGAGCGAGGCCCTCCACGCCGGAGAGCGATCCTCTCCCAAGCCGCGGCCGCCGACTTCACATCGCCGTCGATACCCTCCGAAGTAGCGTCGCCGAGCGCCGCCACCCTCCCAACCACCGAACACGCCGAACGAACCAAGACCTTACCGACCACATGAAGATCACCGACATCCGATTCGGCATGCTGCGGGTCCCGCTGAAAACTCCGTTCAAGACCGCGCTGCGCACGGTCGACGTGGTCGAGGACATCGTCGTCACCGTCCACACCGACACCGGCCACATCGGCTACGGCGAGGCGCCGGCCACGGCGGTGATCACCGGCGACACCCACGGCTCGATCGTCGAGGCGATCCGCAAGTTCATCTCGCCGCGCCTGATCGGCGAGGAGATCGCCAACCTCAACCGCATCACCGGCCTGATCCAGGGCGCGCTGGAGAAGAATTCCAGCGCCAAGGCCGCGGTCGAGATCGCGGTCTACGACCTGTGGGGCCAGCTCTACGGCGCCCCGCTGTACAAGATGCTCGGCGGCGGCGACCCGGTCATCACCACCGACATCACCATCAGCGTGGACTACATCGAGAAGATGGTCGCCGACTCGATCGCCGCGGTCGACCGCGGTTTCGAGTCGCTGAAGATCAAGGTCGGCAAGGACATCGGCGTCGACATCGAGCGGGTCAAGGCGATCTATGCCGCGGTCGAAGGCCGCGCCCTGCTGCGCCTGGACGCCAACCAGGGCTGGACCGCCAAGCAGGCGGTCTACGCCCTGCAGACCCTGGAAGACGCCGGGGTGCGCCTGGAACTGGTCGAGCAGCCGGTCAAGGCCCAGGACCTCGACGGTATGAAGTACGTCACGGATCGGGTCCACACCCCGATCATGGCCGACGAGAGCGTGTTCGGCCCGGCCGAGGTCATCGACCTGATCCGGATGCGCGCGGCCGACATCATCAACATCAAGCTGATGAAGACCGGCGGCCTGTCCAAGGCCATCCAGATCGCCGACATCGCCGCCATGTACGGGGTCGAATGCATGATCGGCTGCATGATCGAGACCAGCATCAGCGTCGCCGCGGCCGTCCACCTGGCGGTGGCCAAATCCAATGTGATCACCAAGGTGGATCTGGACGGTCCCTCGCTGTGCGCATTCAATCCGGTCGACGGGGGAGTTATCTTCAACGAATCGGAGATCACGGTGACCGACGCGCCGGGCCTGGGCATCCGCGAGATCCGCGGCCTGGAACCGCTCGACGTCTGAGCCGCGGCTCCGGTTTCGCCACAGGATTAGCCGTACAGGACTGGACCCGCCGATGTCGCCCTTGCTCAAGATCCGCTCCGAACGCGACCAGATGTCGGCGATCGAACGCCGGATCGCCGATTACCTGCTCGAGAACGCGCACCTGCTGCGCGACTATTCCTCGCAGCAGTTGGCCAACGCGCTCGGCATCAGCCAGTCGAGCGTGGTCAAGTTCAGCCAGAAGCTCGGCTTCAAGGGCTATCCGGACCTGAAGTACTCGATCGGCGAGGCGGTCGCGCGCGGCCACGGCCACGACGACGCCCACACGGTCGAATCGGTCCACGCCGACCCGCATGCCGCCCTGGCCGAACGCCTGTGGCACGGCAAGGCCCGCGCCGAGGAGGAAACCCGCCTGATCAACCCGGCCGAGCGCATCGACGCCATCGCCGAGCTGATCCAGGACGCACGCCGGGTGTTCATCATCGGCCTGGGCGAGGACGGCATCCCGGCCCGCGCCCTGGCGATGAAGCTGGCGATGATCGGCATCCTCAGCGTCCACCATTTCGACCCGGTGCTGATGACCGCCAGCACCGCCACCGCGAACCAGAACGACCTGCTGCTGGTGTTCTCCGAGCTCGGCAAGCAGACCGCGCTGTGCCACCTGGCGCGCACCTTCGGCGAAGCCGGCGGCAAGGTCGTCTCGGTGACCCGCCACACCCCCAACCCGCTGCGCGCCCATGCCGATTTCTCCCTGCTGGTCTCGGCCCACGACGAGCGCGCCCACGTCGAGCCGCTGCTGTACCAGTCGGCGCTGCAGCACCTGCTCGACCTGATTTTCATCCTGCTGTGCGAACGCGGCCAGGGCCGGCTCAGCCAGCTCGACAGCAACGCCGAACGCATCCAGGACATGCTCGACACCTGATGCCGCGCGATGCGCCGCGAGGAACGCCCATGCTCCGGTCCTTCCGTTTGCCCTCGTCCGTGGGCGATTCCGCATCCCCAGCCAGGCCTGGGGCCAGGCTCAAGCCCGCTTCGGGACTGCGCTGGTGCGCCGGCCTCGTCGCGGCGGGACTGGCCCTGATGCTGGCCGGCTGCGTCACGACCGGCAGCGACCGCCACGGCGGCGAAACCAGTCAGGCCGGGCAACTGGTGGTGGTGACCACGGCCGGCTGGGACGCCAACCAGGGCCGGCTGCAGCGTTTCGAGCGCGTCGGCGGCCAGTGGCGCTCGGTCGGCGATGCGGCCGAGGTGACGATCGGCCGCGCCGGTTCGGCCTGGGGCCTCGGCCTGCATCCGGCGCAGCAGGACGGCCCGGCCAAGCGCGAAGGCGACGGCCGCGCCCCCGCCGGCCTGTTCCGCATCGGCACCGCCTTCGGCTACGCCCAGCGCGCCGCCACCGCCCTGCCCTACAGCGCGATGACCGTGTCGGATTACTGCATCGACGTCAGCGACTCGCCCTTGTACAACCGCATCGTCGACGCCAAGACCGTCGGCGAGGCCGCGGTCGCCGGCTCCACCGAACCGATGCGCCGCGACCTGCACGCCGGCGGCGATCAACGCTATCGCCAGGGCTTCGTGATCGAACACAACCGCGACGGCGTCGCCGGCGCGGGCAGTTGCATCTTCGCCCACCTGTGGAAAGCCCCGGGCGAAGCCACCGCCGGCTGCACCGCGATCGCCGAGGGCGAGATGGACCGTTTACTGGCGTGGTTGAAGCCCGAAGCGCAGCCGGTGTTCGTGCTGCTGCCGCAGGCGCAGTACGCACAGCATTGGCGGGCCTGGGGATTGCCCGAGCCGGTGGGAGGTTGAGGGCAGCGTTGTCGCGCCGCAGACCGATTGCGGCATCGTCTCGGCGAATCTGCTGCAGCGACGCCGCCAAGGGCAGGAGCGGCGCGAGCCGCGACCGCGTTGGTGCGGTCTCGCCAGGCTTCTTTCAAGAAAGATCAAGATCAAACGCCAAGAGCTTCTGCCGCTAGAACATCTCGGCGAATCTGCTGTGGCGGTGCCACCAAGGGTAGGAGCGGCGCGAGCCGCGACCGCGTTGGTGCGGTCTCGCCGCGCTTCGATCAAGCAAGATCAAGATCAAACGCTTAGAGCTTCCGCCACTAAAGCGGCGGGTAACTTTCTTTTGTCTAAAGCAACAAAAGTCCGTCTGGATTCCCTTCGGTCAAAAGTCACCAAAGAAGTGGCTTTTGCTTTGAATCACAGGCCCGCACGTTCGATGCCGACGCATGGATCTACATACGGGACATCCCTGTCCCGATGAAAAACGGCGCGCATCCCTGCGCGCCGCCCTTCGGGTCTTCTATTGCCTTCGCGAGGGCTCGGCGACGCACAGCCACAGCCACAGCCACAGCTATATGCGACGACACCACCCCGTGTAGGAGCGACGTGAGTCGCGACCGTGCCTCCAGATCGCCGCGTCGTTATCGCAATGGCGCAGTCGCGGCTTGCGCCGCTCCTACTGGGGAACGCCGCGCGATCGAGACCGCGCGGTCGCGACTCGCGTCGCTCCTACCCTGCGATAGTTTCGAGGCCTCGATCAGCGACAACGGCAGTGCGGCTTCTGCGCGTTCCTGTCGCGGCTCACGCCGCTCCTACAGGAGAAGCGACGTACCCATGCCGCTAATCGATACAACGACCGATCAAGGCTTCGCGGCCGCCGCCGCGGCGGTCTTCGCCCGCTGCGCCGCTGCCTTCGCGCGACTCTCGTCGATGAAACGATCGGCACGCTGCTCCAACACCGGCAACGGCACCGACCCCAGGGCGAGAATCGCATCGTGGAAGGCACGGATGTCGAAGTCCTGGCCCAGGGCCTGCTCGGCCTTCGCACGCGCGCGCTCGATGCTCATCTGGCCAAGGTAGTATGACAACGCCTGGCCCGGCCAACCGATGTAGCGGTCGACCTCGGTCTGGATCTCGTGCTCGCTCAGCGCGGTGTTGTCGCGCAGGAAGGCCTGGGCACGTTCGCGGCTCCAGCCGAGGTGATGGATGCCGGTGTCGACCACGAGCCGGCTCGCGCGCCACATCTGGTAGGTCAGATAGCCGAAGTAGTCGTAGGGCGTGTCGTACAAGCCCATCTCGATGCCGAGCTTCTCCGAGTACAAGGCCCAACCTTCGCCGTAGGCGGAGATGTAGGTGTAGCGGCGGAAGTCCGGCAGGCCTTCGTGCTCGGCCGCGAGCGAGGTCTGCAGCGAATGCCCCGGCGCGGATTCGTGCAGGGTCAGCGCGGCCAGGTTGAACAACGGCCGCGACGGCAGGTCGTACGTGTTGAGCAGGTACACGTCGCGCCCGCCGCGGCCGGCGGTGTAGAACGGCGCCAGGTCCGGCGGCACCGGACGGATCGCGAAACGCTGGCGCGGCAGCAGGCCGATATAGTTGCCGATCTGGCCGTCGACGCGCTTGGCCAGCCACGAGGCGCGCATCAGCAATTCGTCGCCGGTCTTCGGATAGAACTTCGGATCGGTGCGCAGGTAATGCAGAAATTCCGGGAACGTGCCCTTGAAATCGGTCTTGGCGATGGTCTGGTCCATCTGCGCGCGGATCTTCGCCACTTCCTCCAGGCCGATCTTGTGGATCTGCGCCGGCGGCAAATCGAGCGTGGTGTATTCGCGGATCTTGGCCCGGTACAGTGCCTCGCCGTCGGGCATGGCCTCGGCCGCCAGCGTGGTGCGGGCCTGCTTCATGTACTCGTCCTGCATGAAGGCCAGCAGCTTGCGATACGCCGGCAGCACCTGCTCGTCGATCGCCTTGGCGGCCTCGGCGCGCAAGCGGGTCTGTTCGGCCGCGGGCATGTTCGCCGGCATCTGCTTGAACGGGGTGTAGAGCAGGTTGTCTTCGAGCTTGGCGTCGACCACTTCCTTGATCGACGCGTCGCGCCCGGTCAGGGTCACGCGCGGCACGCTGTAGCCGCGCACCAGACCGGCGCGCATGTTGTCGATCTGTTCGTCGAAATAACGCGGGATGTCGCGCAACTGGCCCAGGTAGCGGCGATAGCCTTCGGCGTCGCGGATCGGACGGCGCGCGGTGAAACCCAGGTTGGTCCAGAACGCACTGTCGCTGTTGAACGGCATCTCCCAACCGCGCAGGCGCTGGTTGGCGAGCAGGCTCTGGATCTGCTGGCGGAACACCTCGTAGTTGACCGGGTCTTCGCCGCGCAGCTGCGCCTTGTCGATCGCGTCGAGTTCCTTCAGCACCTGCGCCCAATAACGCTCGCGCTCGGCCTGGGTCGCGACGTCGACCTTGGGCAGACGGCTCGAGGCCTGGCCCTGCACGTCTTCGTCGTCGCCGCCGGCGAACTGCGCCTGCCGCCATTTCCATTCGCGCGTGTACAGCGCCTTGAAACGCACGCCGGCCTCGCTGTCGCGCGCACTCGCCTCATCGGCCGCGGACGCGGACGGCGCCGCGGTGGCGGACGGTTCGGCGGCGAAAGCCGGGGCCAGGCTCAGGCCGAGCAGCAAGGCGGCGGTCAGTGCGGCCAGGGGCGCGCGCGGCGGAGCAGTTCGGATCGAATTCATCGCGGGACTCGTTCGGGATTCGGACGGATGCGGGCCATCATGCGGCAATCCGCGCGAACGCGGATGTGCCTGAAGTGTCTGCCGATGCCGATCCGCGCCATGGATTCCCCTCTGAACGGGCCGCCCGGGGGGACCGCCGATACCGGCGCGGCAGACGGCCCGTGCAGAGGAAGCCCGGTAGTCGCCAGCGGACTCAATGCCGCCGGCGACTCAATCGGCGAACGGCCGGTCGATCGCCAGCGACGGCGGGGTGAACCAGGCCGCGCCGTTCTCGGTGACGTAGAAGTGATCCTCCAACCGCACTCCGAACTGGCCGGGCACCACGATCATCGGTTCGTTCGAACAGCAGTTGCCGGGCTCCAGCCCGACCCGGTTGCCGCGCACCAGATACGGCGTCTCGTGCACGCTCATGCCGCAACCGTGCCCGGTGCGGTGCGGCAAGCCGGGCAGACGATAGTCCGGGCCCAGGCCACCGCGTTCGAGCACCGTGCGCGCGGCCTGATCGACCGCTTCGCCGCTGACGCCGGGGCGCACCGCATCGAACGCGGCCCGTTGCGCAGCGAGTTCGAGGTCCCAGATCCGCTGCTGCTCGGCGCCGGCACGGCCGCAGATGTAGGTGCGGGTGATGTCGGACTGATAGCCCTGCACTGCGCAGCCGGTGTCGATCAGCACCAGTTCGCCTTCGCGCAGGGTCTGCTCGCCGGGAATGCCGTGCGGGTACGCGGTCGCTTCGCCGAACTGGACGATGCAGAAGGTCGAACCGTTGTCGGCGCCGAACGCGCGATGCGCCTCGTCGATGAAACGGCGCAAGGTCGCCGTGCTCACGCCCTCTTCGGCCAGGCCGGCGGCGAGCCGATGGACCTGCAGGGTCATCGCCGTGGCCTGCTTCATCAACGCCAGCTCGGCCTCGGTCTTGCGTGCCCTGCAACCGTCGACGATGGCGGTCGCATCGACGATGTCGAGCGTCGGTGCCAGCGCGCGCAAGGCGGTGAACACTGCATACGGCGCGCCCGGGTCGAGCGCCAGCCGAGCGGCGCCGCGCGCGCGCATCGTGTCGAGGACGAGCGCGCAGGGGTCTTCGTGTTCTTCCCACAGGCGCAATTCGCCCGGGATCTTGAGCACGTGCGAAAGCGAGCCGGATTCGAAGCCCGGGCAGATCACCGCCGGGTCGCCGTCGAGGGTCAGCAGCATCGCCACCAGCCGCTCGCTCGCGCCCCAGGGCACGCCGGTGAAATAGCGCAGCGAGGTGCCGGCGGTGATCAGCAAGGCCTCGCAGCGCTCGCGCCGCATCAGCTCACGCGCACGTTCGATGCGCTGCGCGTACTCGTCGGCGCCGATCGCCGGTGCGCGCTCGCTCCACGGTTGCAGGCCGGCACGCGCCTGCTCGAGGGTCAAACCACCGATCTGAGTCATGGCGCAGCTCCAAGGTCATCGTAAGTCCAGCGGCCGTCGACCTGACGCGCGATGCCGCCGGGATTGCGGTCGCGCAACTCCAGCGGCAGCAACTCGTCGCGCACGTGGTCGTAGCAATGCAAGGCGGCGAAGCGGCGGATCGCCGCCGGCAACCCGACCGCAGTGAAGCCGGGATGGCCGGTGCTCGGGTAGGGCCCGCCGTGGTGCATGGCCGGACTCACCGCGACGCCGGTCGGCATGCGGCTGGCGATCAGGCGGCCGACGCGCGGGCGCAGGCTCGCCGCCAGGCGAGCCTCGTCGGCAGCGTCGGGTTCGCCGGCATAGATGGTGCCGGTCAGATTGCCTTCGAGCCCCTGTGCGATCGCCACGGCCTGTTCGATACCGTCGACGCGCACGACCAGGCTCACCGGCCCGAAGGCCTCGCTCTGCAAGCGCCGGTCGGCGAGGAAGGTCGCCGCATCGACGCTGAGCAGCGCCGGTTGCACGCGATACCCCTCGCCTTCCGCCGTGGCGCCGCCGGCGACCAGTTCCGCGCCGGCTTCGCGCCAATCGCTGAGCCCTTGCTGCAGGTGATCGAGCACACCGCGCGAGAACATCACCCCGGACGGGGCCTGCGCGAACGAAGCCGCGGCCGCGGCGACGAAGCCATCGCCGTCGGCGCCTCGCGGCAGCACCACGATGCCGGGATGGGTGCAGAACTGACCGGTGCCCATGGTGCAGGACGCGAAGAACTCCTGCGCCAAGGCTTCGCCGCGCTCGCGCAGCGCGCCTTCGAGCAAGAACACCGGATTGACGCTGGACAGTTCCAGATAGGCCGGCACGCCGGCCGCGTCGGCGCGCGCCTTCAGCGCCAGGCCGGCGTTGCGGCTGCCGGTGAAGGCGAGCGCACCAAGCCGCGCATCGCCGGCCAGGGCCAGCCCTTGCGCGGGGTCGAGGTGATACAGCACCTGCAAGGCCGCGGCCGGCAAGCCGGCCTCGACCAGGGCGCGGTGGGCGAGCTCGGCCAGACGCTGGCTGGTCGCCGGGTGCGACGGATGCACTTTGGCGATGACCGGGTTGCGGGCGGCGATGGCCGAAGCGAAATCGCTGCCGGCCACCGCGTTGAAGGCGAACGGGAAATTGTTCGGCCCGAAGATCAGCACCGGTTTGTGCAGCGGCGCGAGATGGCTGCGCAGACCGGCCGCGGTGTCGATGATCGGCTGCGTCCACGAACGCTCGCGCACCGCCCGCGCGGCCTGGCGCAACTGCCCGGTGGTGCGCGGCAATTCGACCTTGGCCAGACGCGGTTCGATCGGCAGCGCCGTTTCCAGATGCGCGAGCGCGACCAGGTCTGGCGCGTCGTGTTCGATGCCGAGCGCATACGCCTCGAGGAAATCGGCGATGCGTTCGGGATCGGCCGCGGCCAGTTCGTCGGCGACGGCGCAGGCCGAGGCCAGCGCGGCCTCGGCGTCGGCCGCGCCGGACACCGGGAACGCCGGTCCGAACGGCGTGCCGCGGGTCGGATCGAAGGCGCGGAAATCGCCGCCGGCATCGCGCGAGGCCTGCCAGCGCCCTTCGATCAGTACCGGTTCGCGCGCGCCCATCTCAGCGGCCCGGATGCGCGGCGATGGCGCGCTCGATCACGGCGAGCGCGGCGTCGCGCTCGGCGCCGACCAGGACCATGCGCGGCGCGCGCACGTGCTCGCTGCCCAGGCCGACACGCTCCTGCACCAGCTTGATCAGCTGGACGAACTTGGGCACGGTGTCCAGGCGCAACAGCGGCAGGAACCAGGCGTAGAGATCGGCCGCGGCGCGCGCACCGCCGTCGCGGGCGAGTTCGAACAACTGCACCGATTCCTTCGGATAGGCGTTGACCAGGCCGGCGATCCAGCCGGTCGCGCCCATCGCCACGCCTTCGACCACCGCATCGTCCATGCCGACCAACAGGTCGAGGCGCTCGCCGAGCAGCGAACGGATCGCGGCGAAGCGGCGCACATCGGTCGAGGATTCCTTGACCGCCTGCAGGTTCGGCAGTTCGGCGGCGAGTTCGGCGATCTGCTCGGGCACGAAATCGGTCTTGTAGGCGATCGGATTGTTGTAGAGCATGCACGGCAGCGGGGTCGCTTCGATCACTGCGCGCACATGCGCCTTCATTTCGCGCCAGTCGCTCGAATACACGTACGGCGGCAGCACCATCAGGCCGGCGCAGCCGATTGCGGCGGCCTCGCGCGCCAGGCGCACGGCTTCGTCGGTCGACAGCGCGGCGATGCCGGGGATCACCGGCGCGCGGCCGTCGAGCGCCTGCACCAGGGTGCGCAGGATCGCCAGCTTGTCCTCGAAGCTCAGCGTCGCCGCTTCGCCGAGCGAACCCAGCGGCACGATGCCGACGCAGCCGGCATCGATCAAGGTGCGCGCGTGTTCGGCGAGGAAGGCGTGATCGATCGCACCGTCGGCGCGGAACGGGGTGGTGATCGCGGGGATGACGCCACGCCAGAACGAAGCATTGCTCATTAGACAGACCCTTTGGATTCGGTAAGGAAAGTACGATCGGAACAAGAGCCGGCTGCGGCCAAACTGGCCAGCCGGGTGGGAAAAACCGGCGGCCGCGCGGCATGCGCACGCGTCGCCGGCACCAGCAGACCCAACTCGGTCAGCGCCGTGCCGCAGATGCGGCCCTGGCAACTGCCCATGCCGCAGCGCGTGGCCAGCTTGGCCGCGCGCGCGTCGGAATATCCTTGCAACTGCGCCAACGCCACGTCCTCGCAGCGGCATACCAGCGTGGCCGGCTCGGCGAGCTTGCGCACGTCGTCGCGCAGGTCGAAATAACGCGGCAACAGATCGGCGAAGGCGCGTGCGTGGCGACGGCGCGGACGCAGGTTACGCGCGGCATCGTCCGCGCCGGCGGCGGCGTGACCGGCCATCGCGCCTTCGACACGCGCGACATCGACGCCGCCGATGCCGCAGGCCTCGCCGGCGGCGTACACGCCGTCGACGCTGGTCATCAGCCGTTCGTCGACGCGCACGCGCGGATGGCGACCGTCGAGCTCGAGCGCGCAGCCCAGCTGCGCGGCGAGTTCGGTGTTCGGCACCAGGCCGTAACCGACCGCGACCTGGTCGCAGGCGATGCGTTCGACCCCGCGCGCGCTTTCGATCTCGACTTCGCGCACCCGCTCGTCGCCGTGCACGGCGCGTACCCAGCTCGCGCGCCGATAGGCCACCCCGGCCAGGCGCGTACGCAGCGCTGCGGCCTGCAGCAACTTGCCCGGCCAGCGCCACAGTTGCGAAGCGAACGCCATCAGCGCCGCGTCCGGTGCCTGTTCGCAGATCGCCAGTACCTGCGCGCCGTGTCGGCGCAAGGTCGCGGCCGAGGCCAACAGCAGCGGGCCGCTGCCGGCGAGGAGCACGCGCTTGCCGGCGATCGGCCAGCCTTGCTTGACCAGGGCCTGCAGGGCGCCGGCGCCGGTGACGCCGGGCAAGGTCCAGCCCGGGAACGGCAGCAACAACTCGCGCGCGCCGGTGGCCAGCACCAGGGCGCCGTATTCGATTTCGCGCACCAGGCCGGCTTCTTCGATCAGCACCCGGCCAGGCGCGGTCGCAACGACCTGCGCCTGCGGCAGCCAATGCAGATTGCTGCGCGCGCGCATCTCCGCCACTGCGAGGCGCGCGGCGGCCGGTGCGGATTTGCGCACGTCGTGGCGCCAGACCTGCCCGCCCGGGTTCGCCTGCAGATCGACCAGCACGACGTTGACGCCGTGGCTCGCCGCGGCGCGCGCCGCCGCCAGCCCGGCCGGGCCGGCGCCGATCACCAGCACGTCGCAGGGCTCAGTCATCGCGCTGCACCTGCATGCCGTCGCGCGCCACCACTACGCAGGCGCGTTGATGGGCGACGCCGTCGATGCTGACCCGGCACTCGAAACACAGGCCCATGCCGCACAGCGGCGCACGCGTCTCGCCGCTGCGCGAGCGGCGAAAACGCAGACCGAGTTGGGCCACGGCCGCGGCGACGTTGGCCCCGGCCGGCACTTCGACGGCGATGCCGTCGATCGACAACTGCACGTTCGGACGTTTCATCGCAGCGCGCGCTCCTGCAGGACACGCTCCGGCAAGAAGGGCGCGGGATCGATGGCCGGCGCGCGGCCGAGCATTTGATCGAGCAACAACTGCGCCGTGCCCAGCGCGGTGGTCACGCCGAGCCCTTCGTGGCCGGCCGCGACCCAGGTGCGCGGCCGGTCGGCGACCGCGCCGATGTAGGGGCGGCCGTCGGGCGTGGTCGGCCGGAAACCGGTCCACACCCGCAGCGCCTGCAACTCCCGCAACATCGGCAGGAACGCGAAGGCGCGGTCGAGCATGCGCCGCAGCATCGGCAGCGACACCGCGCGATCCTCGACACCGAACTCGCGCGAGGAGCCGATCAGGATCTGCCCGGTCGGACGCGGCTGCACGTTGAAGGCGACGCTGCTGTCGGCATCGCCGTGGGCGCTGTCGGCATAGCCGAGTTCGAGCAATTGATGGCGCACCCGCCCGGGGTAGCGCTCGGTGATGACCAGATGCCCTTTGCGTGCGCGCATCGGTAACTGCGGCAGCAGCTCGGGCACGGCGCAGCCGGTCGCGACCAGGACCGGGCCGACCAATTCGCTGCCGTCGTCGAGGCGCGCACCGTTGGCGCTCAGCTCGACGACACGACGCCCCAGGAACGCCGTGGCGCCGGCCTGCAGGGCGCGCTCGAACAGATGCTGGGCGACGCGCGGCGGATACACCACCGCCTCGTCGGCGACCAACATGCCGCCGCACAGCCCCGGGGTGAGGCCGGGTTCGAGTCGGTACAACTCGTCTGCGTCGATTCGTTGCGCGCGAACGCCGGACGCGGCCAGGCGCGCGATCTTGGCGGCGACGCCGTCGAACTCGCGCGCCTCGCGCGCGACCCACAAGGTGCCGCAACGGCTGAATTCGGCTTCGGGCAGATCGGCGAAGCGTTCCCACAGCGCCAGCGAATAACGCGACAAAGCCAACTCGGCCGGGTCGTCGTCCATCGCCACCAGATGCCCCATCGCCGCCGCGGTGGCACCGCCGCCGACCGGGCCCGGCTCGACCACGGCGACCCGCAGCCCTTCCTGCACGGCACGCTCGGCGCAGGCGCTGCCGACGATGCCGGCACCGATCACGATCAGGTCGTAGCTGTTGGAAGGCGCTGCGCTCATGCCGGTCACTTCGCCGCGATGCCCCAGGCGAAGGGGTCGGCTTCGTCGATCAACAACTGCGCGTGTGCGGTGATGTAGGCGCTGCCGGTGATGGTCGGCAGGACGCCGCGCGGGCCCGGGCGATAGCGCCCTTCGAACACGCTGCCGAGCACACTCTCCTGGCGCCACACCGCATCCGCCGCGAGCTTACCGTCGGCGGCAAGGCAGGCCAGCTTGGCGCTGGTGCCGGTGCCGCACGGCGAACGGTCGTAGGCCAGCCCCGGGCACAGGACGAAGTTGCGCGCGTCGACGCCGGGCGTGGTCGACCGCGTTTCCAGTTCGATGTGGTCGATCGGCGCGCCACCGGCGCCGGTCACGCCGGCCGCTTCCAACGCATGCCGGATCGCTTCGGAATAATCGCTGAGCTCGCGCTGGTGCAGCAGCGAGATCACCCGCGCGACGCGGGCGATGAAGAACCAGTTGCCGCCCCAGGCGACATCGCCGACCACCTCGCCGTAGCCCGGCACCTGCACGCGCACGCCGGCCAGATGGCGCCAGCTTTCAACGTTGTCGACCGAGACCCGGCCGTCCTCGTGCAACTCCGCACCGACCGTGCCGACCGGCGTCTCGATGCGGTGCCGGCCCGGCTGAATCCGGCCGAGGTGCTGCAGAGTGCGCACCAGGCCGATGGTGCCGTGGCCGCACATGCCCAGGTACCCGACGTTGTTGAAGAAAATCACTCCGGCGGCGGCCTCGGGCTCGCTCGGCGGCAGCAGCAAGGCGCCGACCACCGTGTCGGAACCGCGCGGCTCGCAGGCGATGGCCTGGCGCCAGTGGTCGAATTCGGCACGGAAGCGCTCGCGCTTGTCGGCCAGACTGCCGCCGCCCAGATCGGGGAAGCCGGCAACCACGACCCGGGTCGGTTCGCCGCCGGTGTGGGAGTCGATGATGTCTAGGCTGTGCATGCCGCCATGCTCGCGTCGGCGGCCTCGCGCGTCTAGGAATCCTTGCCGGTCATGGATGCGGAATTCGGCATAATCCGGCTTTCGTTGAGGAACCGCCCGGAGCAGGCTGCCATGTCCCTACAGATTCCCGCCGACCTCATGCAGACCCTGTGCGACGCCCTGCCCGACGTGGTGTTCTTCGCCAAGGATGCGTCCGGCCGCTACAGCCACGCCAACCTGACCCTGGTGCGCCGGCTCGGCCTGAAGCGGCGCGAGGACGTGATCGGCCGCGACGTCACCGAACTGTTTCCGGCCCGCCTCGGCGGCCGCTATGCGATCCAGGACCGGCGCGTGCTCGACGGCGAGACCATCGAAAACCAGCTTGAGGTGCATTTGTTTCCGAACCGGCAACCGGGCTGGTGCCTGACCGGCAAGCGCCCGTTGCCGTTGGCCGACGGCCGCACAGGCCTGGTCGGCTTGTCGCGCGACCTCGGCGCGCCCGACGGCCATCACCCGACCTACGAACGCCTGCGCCGGGTCACCGAACACATGCAGGCGCATTTCGCCGGCGCGCTGCGCGTGACCGCCTTGGCCGAACTGGCCAAGCTCTCGGTCGCGCAGTTGGAACGCCATTTCCAGCGCGTGTTCCAGCTGACCCCGCAACAGGCCCTGACCAAGATCCGCATCGAAGCGGCAATGAGGTTGCTGCAGGAAGAGGCGAGCATCGCCGAGGTCGGCCAGTCCTGCGGCTTCTCCGACCAGAGCGCGTTCGCGCGCCAGTTCAAGGCCACTGTGGGCATGGCGCCGAGGGAGTACCGAAGTCTTCACCGCGAGTATCGTTCCAAGATCTGATGCGCTGCCGGATCCGATCGCAGTTCGATTCGCGTTGACCCGCTCATCGGACGCATCGATCATGCTGCACAGCAGTCAGAGAGTTCGGATATATGACTACAGGTTGGAACGATGGCCCGACGCTGCAAAGCGGATTCGGTGCCGACGAAGTCGCTGCGCTGATCGCATCCGGCCCCATCCAGCGACTGACCATCGATGGCAAGGTACTGCTGACCAAGGCCCACGCGCGCGAGCTGGCCGCCCTTCCTTCCATCGACGAGTTGCGAGTGATGGGAGAGGTCACGCGGCGGGCCATGCAACATGTACTCGAAATACCGCAGTTGCGGGAACTCGATGTGTCGCGCATCCGGCGCCCCGGCCGCCTACAGGGCTTCGACACCGCGGAACACCTGCGCGTATTTCGCGAACATTACGGGCTCGCGGAGCTGGACATACTGGAAGTCGCGCGCAGCCCGGGCTTGAGCGAACTGTCCTTGCATTCGGCGCGACTGACGCACCGCGCTTTCGACGCCCTGATGGAAATGCCGGCGCTGCAGTCGCTGGATATCGAAGAAACACCGTTCGATGACGCCATGGCCGCCAGCCTCAAGCGCTCGGCGACCCTGCTCCACCTCGATGCAGGCCGAACCCGGGTTACCGGCCAAGGACTGGCCGCGATTCGCGAGTCCGAACAACTGCTCTCACTCGATCTGTGGTGTACCAACATCCCTCAGGCTGAATTGAACTTGTTGCGCGGCATGCCCAAGCTTGAGTACTTATCGCTCGGCTGCGCCCAGGATCAATATCACCTCCGCATCGAAGGCATCCTGCCGATACTGGACGAGTTGCCGAGCCTGCAACGCCTGTGGCTCGACGGCATCGAGGTCCCGGAGTCGACCCAGGCGGAACTGAAGAATCGTTACGCCTACGTTCGTATCAACTGAATGTAGCCCGAGACCGAATCGGTATCGATTTCGCGAAGAGGAATGGCGAGACGGCAACTTTGATCCCTATGCCAACGCGATCGCCTCGATTTCGATGCGCCAGGCTTCATCGTAGATACCGGTCACTACCACGCTGACCGCGGGATCGGCACGGCCGGCCAACAGGCGGCGGCGGATCTCGCGTTCGCGCTTGCGGTCGCTGCCGCGGGCGAGGAAGACGGTCAGCTTCGCCAGGTGCTGCAGGTCCATGTCGGCCGCGCGTAGCTGCGTCTCGAGGTTGGCCCAAGCGAGAGCGCATTGTCCGGAAAAATCCTGCGGCGCCTCGCCCTGCGCGTCGACCGGGATCTGGCCGCTGACGAACAGCAGCCGGGTCGCGGCAGTGATGGAGTGCGGTTGCGCGGCGTGGATCGATTCGCCGTTGGGCGCGGTAGGCGAACCCGGCGCGGTTTCATCGACGACTTTGCCTCCCGGCATCGGCGCTGCGGCAGGCCCCGACAACCAGGTCATCGCGGCGGCGCTGGTCAGCAGGAAGCTGCGTCGCTGCACGGTGACACCTCAGCGTTCCGACACGGACGATGCGGTAGCTGCGGCGCCTTGCCGCGGCCAGCGGCCGCTGTCTTTGAACGCGCTCGCGACGGTGTCGGCCAGGCGCCGCGCGAGGAGCCCGTCGGGGTCGAGGTCGGGATCGAAGATCGTCAGCTCCATACCCACCGCTTTCGGGCTGGCGAGCAATCGGGCGAGCACGGCGCGCAACTGATCGAAGTCGAGGCCGCCGGGGTTCGGCGAATCCACCGCCGGCATCACCCGTTCGGCGAGCACGTCGGCGTCGAGGTGAATCCAGTAGCCGTCGGTCGGCATCGCCTCGAGGCGTGTGCGCGCCTCCCGCCCGGCGGCGTCGCCACCGCGGCGATGGATCGCCTCGGCCTCGATGGCGTGGATGCCGGAGCGCTCGAAGCTCTCGACGTCGTAGTCGACGCGGTCCTGATCGGCGACGACCAAGCCGAGATGGACCACCTCGTCGGTGCGGAAGTACGGCGAGCGCCCGCGCAGGTCGGACAGCGCAGTGGGGCCGTGCCCGGTCGCCAAGCCGAGATCGAGCCCGGCCGCGGTGAGCAGACCGCGGTAGCGGCGGCGATCGCGGATGAAGGAAAAATCGTCGTGAGCATCGATGAAGGCCAGCCCGTAGCGGCCACGCTGCTTGAGGGCCAGACCGCTGCCGAGCAGCACGCTGCAATCGCCGCCGAGCACCAGCACGAAGCGGTTCTGCGCGAGCAGCGGCGTCAGACGGTCGGCCAGGGTCTGGCTGTAGTCGCGCAGCGCGGCGCCGTTACGAAAGCCGATCGCGAAGTCGGGGGCCGGCGAATACCGCGGCGGATCGACGCGGCCTGCATCGCGGGCGTGCAGGCGCCGCAGCAACCCGGTCGCGCGCAGCGCATCGGGCAATTTCCGCACGCCCGGCTCGACACCCGGCGCCGGAGGGCGCAACCCCAGATTGCTGGGGGCATCGATCACCACGATGGCGGGCGGGTTCGGCATGACGGTTACGGACGCTACCGCCGGCGACTGCGCGCAGGCCGGCAGCAGCGAGGACAGTGCGGCGCCGAGCACGGAACGACCGATCGCGAGGCGCATCCGCATAACCTCTTAATGTGTTTTTAGAGGCTATACCCTCCTCTTATAACCTGTCAATTATATTTTGACAGTTACTGCAGTTGATCGTTCTCATGCAGACCTCTGAACGGGCGGAGACGAGGCGAGCGCGCCGCGGCCACGACGACGTCCGCAACGACCACGGCGCCTGGCGGCAATGTGCTTTGCGCACCCAAGCAAGCCGGTCACGCCCGTCCTTCCTCACCATATAGACGCGTGCGACGGCGATCTCATCCCGTCGCCACCGACCGCCACCCTGGGTGCAGCGCAGCAAATCCGTGCTGAAGATCACCGTCGTATGCGGCAAATTCGCGACAAGTACGACAAGTTGCGCCGCACCGCTTGACAGCGCTGTCAATTGGAGCAGGCTGCGGACCAAAGCCCACCGGATGTCCGCCAGATCAGAGGCGGGCGACGGTGAGGCATGAGGAGGGATCACCCTCCCGCGTCAGGGCATGGCCCATTGAAGAGGGATTAGGTACCGCTCCACGCGGAGCGGGCCCGCATCTACTTCGCAACGGAGGCACAAGACGAAGCAGGCAAGCCCTGAATCCCCCCGCACCGACCGCCGACGCGCTTCCGGCAGCAAGCCGGAAAACGACCGCCGCGCCGTAAGCACGGCAGCGGCGCACCGCGCACGGCAACGCAGCAAGCACACCTGATCCACGCCCGGGCCGACGGCCCCGCATGCGAGCGCAACGGGCCGCATGCGCCGCCGCTCCGGCCATCAAATCAAAGGACAGCACATGAGATCCGCGACCCAATGCATCGCATTCCTGATGTTTTTCCTGCTTTCCGGCAGCGCCTTCGCGCAAAACTGGCAGCTCGTGTGGAGCGACGAGTTCAATGGGGCCATCGGGCCCGACTGGGTGTTCGAAACCGGTAACGGCAGCAACGGCTGGGGCAACAACGAACTGGAATATTACCGGCGCGAGAACGCGAGCATCGAGAACAACGCCCTGGCGATTACCGCCAAGCGCGAGGACTTCGGCGGCTATCGCTACACCTCGGCGCGCATGAAGACTCAGGACCGCCGGACTTTCAAGTACGGCCGCATCGAGGCACGCATGAAGCTGCCCTCGTTCAAGGGCGCCTGGCCCGCCTTCTGGATGCTGGGCGCCAACCTGCCGCAGGCCGGATGGCCCGCTTCAGGCGAGATCGACGTGATGGAGCACGTCAACGACGAGGACAAGACTTACGGCACGATCCACTGGAGCGACCACAACGGCACCTACGCACAGTACGGCGGCAACACCGCCATGACCGTGCAGGACTGGCACGTCTACGCCGTGGAGTGGGACGTCAACGCGATCCGCTGGTACGTCGACGGCAACAAGTTCCACGAAGCCAATATCCAGGGCGGCGTCAACGGCACCGAGGAGTTCCACAAGGACTTCTTCCTCCTGCTGAACTTCGCCATCGGCGGCAACTGGCCGGGCTTCACCGTGGACGAGACGCGCTTGCCGGCGAAGATGTACGTCGATTACGTGCGCGTGTACTCGGGGGACAGCGCGAATCCCGGCGTCGCATCGGCGTACCAGCATTGCGACTTCGGCGGCTGGGGCGTGGCGCTGCCGGAAGGCCGCTACACGGCCGCGCAGTTGCAGGCCAGGGGTATCGGCAACGACCAGATCTCTTCGCTGCGCGTCAATCCGGGTTACCAGGTCACGCTTTACCAGGACGACAACTTCAGCGGCGCCAGCGTGACCAAGAGCGCCGACGCCTCCTGCCTGGCCGGCGACGGCTTCAACGACCGCGCCTCGTCGCTGGCGGTGGCGCGGTTCTCGCAACCCTGGTCGCTGACGCTGCAGGCCGAGAACTTCAGCGCGCAGCAGGGCGTGCAGGCCGAAGCATGTTCGGAAGGCGGCCAGAACGTCGGCTGGATCGATCAGGGCGACTGGATGGCCTACAACGGCATCACCTTCCCTGCCACCGGCACCTACCGCATTGAGTACCGGGTTGCGAGCGCCGGCGGCGGCGCACTGTCGCTCGACCTCAATGCAGGCAGCGTCGTGCTCGGAACCGTGCAGATTCCCGCGACCGGCGGCTGGCAGAACTGGACCACGGTCTCGCACACCGTGAGCGTCGGCGCCGGGACCTACAACCTCGGCGTCTATGCGGCGCAGGGCGGATGGAACATCAACTGGCTCAGGATCACCCGCCTCTAGCCTACGACCGCTTTGGCGATACCCGTTGCGGGTCCATTGCCGCGGAGCGCTGCCTGCCCTCGGGCAGCGCTCCGGATTTCTCGGCCGGGCGGCAGAGCGGTCGCGCACGCTACGAACGGCCGCGATCATGCGTTCGCGGTCGCGGCTTGCACCGCTCCTGATCTTGAAGCCCGCGACCTGGAGACAAAAAAACCCGGCATGCGCCGGGTGGAGGTCGGAAGGCAGAGAGAGAGTAGGCACCAGCGACGAGAGCACGCATCGCCGGCGACCGCCCGCCGGATCGACGGCGAGCGGCTACTGCGCGGTGAGCTCAGATCTCAGTAGCGATCGTTCAAGGCGAAGATCGGCTTGCGGTTCTTCCACTTGCCTTCGGTGAAGTCCGGGAACTCCACGGTCTTGTGCTCGGCGATGGACTGCTCCGACAACGGAGTGATCGCGCTCCAGGCCACCGCGTCGTAGACGTCGATCGGCATCGGCGCATCGGCCTTGAGGGCCTCGATGAAGGCGTGCACGACGAAGTAGTCCATGCCGCCGTGGCCGGCGCCGGCCGCAGTGTCGGCGAACCGCTGCCACAGCGGGTGGTCGTACTTCGCCAGCCAGGCCTCGGCCTTGTCCCACTCGTGCGGCGCGGTCTTGCCTTCGATGTGGATCGAATCGTTGATGTCCATCCACAGGCCGTCGGTGCCCTGCACGCGGAAGCCCAGCGAGTACGGACGCGGCAGCGAGGTGTCGTGTTGCAGCAGGATGGTCTCGCCGTTTTCGCAGGCGATCTGGGTAGTGACCAGGTCGCCGAGCTTGAATTTGACCTTGGCGTTCGGATGGTCCGGGCCGGCCTGCTTGACGATGTAGTCGTGCAGGCCGCGCGCCTTGCTCGAGAACGAGCTGAGGTAGGTGAAGCGATTGCCGCGATGGATGTTGGCGACCATCGCGCAGGGGCCGATGCCGTGGCTCGGGTACAGCTCGCCATCGCGCTGGACCGAATGTTCGGTGCGCCAGCGCGCCTCCGACCAGCCCTTGGCGCCGAACTCGACGCCGCCGCCGGTGGCGCGCTCGGGGTTGCCGCTGTTGAACTTCACCGCGCGCAGGTCGTGCTGGTAGCCGCCCTGCAGATGCACGATTTCGCCGAACAGGCCCTGCCGCACCATGTTCAGCACCGCCAGCACGTCGCGGCGATAGCACACGTTCTCCAGCAACATGTAGGGCGTGCCGGTCTTCTGCTGGGTGCGCAGCACCTGCCAATGGTCGTCGAGGGTGATGCCGGCAACCACTTCGCAGGCGACCGCGATGCGCGCCTGCATCGCCGCGATCGCCATCGGCGCATGGAACTCCCAGGGCGTGGCGATGATCACGCCGTCGAGACCGCCCTTGTCGAGCATCTTGCGGTAGGCGTCGTTGTCGCCGCCTTCGCCGTAGGTCGTCGGCTTGGGCCGGCCGGCCTTCTCGATCATCTTCAGCGCGCGGCCGAGCATGATCGGCTCGACGTCGCACAACGCGACGACCTCGACGTCGTCGCGACGCACCAGCTCCTTGAGCAGCACCTGGCCGCGCATGCCGGTGCCGATCAGGCCCAGACGCAACTTCGAGCGTTTGCGGGCGAAGGCCGGCGTGAACGCGGTGCTGGCCAATACGGTGCCCGCGGTCGCGGAAGTAGCGAGGAAGTCGCGTCGGTTCATGCAGGTGCCTCGGTGGGGTTCGATGAGGGAAGAAGAAGGATTACGGTCGCGGCGACGGCGACGGCGACACGCTTCAGCGCGTCATGGATTAGTCAGTGCATTGCCGGGTAATCAACGCGCCACCGGGTGATAGGCGATGGCTTCGATCTCGATCTTGCAATCGACCATCATTTGCGAGCGCACGCACGAACGCGCCGGCGGCTGTTCGCCGAAGTACTCGCGGTAGACGCGGTTGAAACTCCAGAAGTCGCGGGTGTCGTCGAGCCAGACGGTGACCTTGACCACGCGGCTCAAGTCGCAGCCGGCCAGGCCAAGCACTTTCTTGACGTTTTCCATGGTCCGGCGCGTCTGCGCCTCGATGCCGCCCTGTTCGATCTCGCCGCGCTCGTTCATGGCGACCTGGCCGGAGATGTAGACGAAGTCGCCGGCACGCACCGCCGGCGAGAACGGCAGTTGTTGGCCGCCGGCGCCGCTGGGCTCCAGGCCGTAGCGGACGATGGAATTGGAATCGCTCATGGATGGACTCTCTGCGTAGGGAGGAACGGAAACAGCGAAGCTACGACGGCTGGCGCGCTCCGCCGCACCGCTCGCAGATCGCGGGCAGCATGGCGGCGGCGCTCGGCGCCGGATGGCAGGTTCAAGGCCTTCCCGTTGCCGACGTGAAAGTATCTTACAAACTTTCACGATGCATTTTGCACTGCACCATGGCGATTTATTAGGGCCTCTGCTACATTTCCGTCGCCCATCAAGCCATCTGTGTTTGAAATTTACAGGAATGATCGGATGACCAGGGAACCGCGCTGTGATCCATTCGCCGCACCCCGCTCCTGGGAGTCCGGCCGCGCGCCCGAGCCACGCGACCGGCACGCGACCGGCACGCAATCGGGCCCGCACCTGCGCCGTTTCGCCGTCGTACTGCGGCCGAAATCCTGCGCAACGATCGCGTCTTCGTCGCGCGGCCGCCACGACGGGGACACATGGATTCGCACGGCCCCGCCTCACGCAGAGAGTGTGCCGACGCCTCGCTCGGCACACCCAAAGCCTCCCGCTATCGGCGATATTCCGGTCTACCGTCACCACCCGCTGCGTCCCGATCGCCTCGTTGCGCTCGGTCCGACGCTGCGGGCGCCCCCATTGAAGGAATGATCCGTCCATGAGCCAAAGCCGTTTGACCTTGATCACCGGAGCCGCGGGCGGCATCGGCCGAGGATTGCTCGCCCGTTTCGTCGCCGGAGGCGATCGCGTGCTCGCCCACGATCGCGATGCCGATGCGCTGGCCGCGCTGGCCGCGAGCTTCGCGCCCGGGCAAGTGCTGACCGCGGCTTCCGAGTTGTCCGATCTCGACGCCTTGCGCGCCGCACTCGCGCCGGTCACCCAGGCGCACGGCCCGATCGGCGCGGTCATCGCCAACGCCGGCAGCGCCGAAGGACTGAGTCTGGCCGGCACCGCACCGGGCGCATGGCAGCGCGACGTCGACGTCAACTTGAACGCCGGTTACTGCACGGTGGAAGCGGCGCTCGACGGGCTCAAGCATACCCGCGGCAACATCGTCTTCATCGGCTCGGTCAACGGCCTCGCCGCACTCGGCCATCCGGCCTACAGCGCGGCCAAGGCCGGCTTGATCAGCTACGCCAAATCGATCGCGATCGAATACGGCCGGCTTGGCCTGCGCGCCAACGTGATCTGCCCGGGCACGGTCAAGACCCAGGCCTGGCAGGCGCGCGCCGACAGGCATCCGCAAGTGTTCGAGGACTTGAAGAAGTGGTATCCGCTCGGCGACTTCGCCACGCCCGAGGACATCGCCGAAGCCGCCTGGTTCCTCGCCTCGCCGCAGGCGCGCATGATCAGCGGCGCGGTGCTGCCGGTCGACGGCGGCCTGATGGCCGGCAACCGGGTGATGGCTTCGGAACTCACCCTGGAGCCTTACTGATGACTGGAGCCGTACCGATGAACGCGGCACTGCGCGAGCTCGGACAGAACCTGTTGCTGCCCGGCGTCAAGGGATTGCCGTTGCAGCAGGCCACACGCCAGGACGCGATCGGCGGGCTCGGCCTGCATGTTCTCGACGGCAGCCTGTCGTATCCGGTCGCGGTGCTGCGCGAATCCACTCTCGCCCACAACATCGCCTGGATGCGCGATTTCGTCGAACGTGCCGGCGCTCTGCTCGCGCCGCACGGCAAGACCACCATGAGCCCGCAGTTGTTCCAGGCCCAACTCGATGCCGGCGCCTGGGCGATCACCCTGGCGACGATCCCGCAGTTGCGCATCGCCCATCGGTTCGGCGTGCGCCGGGTGCTGCTGGCCAATCAGCCGGTCGCGATCGCCGACATCGAAAGCCTGGCCGCGCTGCTGCGCGACGACCCCGGTTTCGAGGCCTGGGTCCTGGTCGATTCCTCGGCCGGCGCCCGACGCCTCGCCGAGGCGATGCAGCGGCTCGCACCGCAACGTCGATTGCCGGTGTTGGTCGAACTCGGCGCCGACGGCGGCCGCACCGGCGTGCGCGGCCTCGACGCCGCGCTGGCGCTCGCACGCGAAGTCGCCGCGAGCCCCGCGCTGCGCCTGGCCGGCATCGAAGGCTACGAAGGCCTGTGGGTCGGCGCCGACCGCGACAGCGACCTGGCGCGCGTGCGCGGCCTGCTCGCCGAACTGGTCGAGCTGACTCGCCGCTGCGACGGCGAGGGCCTGTTCGACGGCGAGGAGATTTTGATCAGCGCCGGCGGCTCGGCGTATTTCGATTTTGTCGCCGACGCCTTCGCCACGGTCGGCGCGACCACGCGCCCCCTGCGACGCGTGCTGCGCTCGGGGTGTTACCTCACCTCCGACCACGGCTTCTATCACGGCCTGCAACAGGAAATGCGCACCCGCCACGACGCCAGCTTCCGCCACGGCCTGCAGCCGGCGCTGGAAGTGTGGGCGGCGGTGCAGTCGCGCCCGGAGCCGGGCCTGGCCCTGCTCACCCTCGGCAAGCGCGATGCGTCCTACGACATCGACCTGCCCAAGCCGCTGTGCTGGCACCGCCCCGGCGAGCCGGCGCCGTCGCCCATGCGCGATGCGCGCATCGCCAAGATGAACGACCAACATGCCTATCTCGAACTGCCGCACGATCATCCGCTGCAGGTCGGCGATCTCGTCGCCACCGGCATTTCGCACCCTTGCACCACGTTCGACAAATGGCAGGTGCTGCTGACCGTCGACGACGGCTATCGCGTCACCGGCGCCATCAATACTTTCTTCTGATCGCGCCATCGGCGCGATCGATACCCGCTCGCCGCGCCACCGACGCGATCAATACGCCCTACCCGCCGCGTTATCGGCTCGATCGACACCCTTCCGAGGAACGACCCCATCGTGTCCGACAACCTCATCCCCAAGATCCGCGGAGCGCTCGACACCTTGCGCCCGGCCGAGCGCAAGGTCGCCGAGACCGTGCTGGCCGACCTGGACTTCGCGATCCACGCCAGCATCGGCGCGCTGGCGATACGCGCCAACGTGTCCGAACCCAGCGTGACCCGCTTCTGCCGCGCGATCGGCTGCGAAGGCCTGCGCCAGTTCAAGGTCCAGCTCGCCCACAGCCTCGCCGTCGGCGTGCCCTATCAGACCGTCACCATCGACAAGGACGACGACGCCGCGACCCTGGTGCACAAGGTCTGCGACAGCATCTCCGCGGCCCTGCACGATGTGCGCGAGCGCACCGACCCGGCCGCGCTCGACGCCGCCGCCGGCTTGATCGCCGGCGCTCGCCGCGTGTGCTGCATCGGCGTCGGCTCGGGCTCGGGCGTGGTCGCGCAAGACGCCTTCCTGCGCTTCCTGCGCCTGGACATCGCCGCCACCGCACACAGCGACGGCCATCTGCAGCGGCTCGCCTCGGGCATGCTCGACGCCAACGACGTGCTGTTCGCGATCTCTCTGTCGGGCCGCAGCCCCGAGGTCAACGACAGCGTGCGCATCGCCAAGCAGCGCGGCGCGCGCATCATCGCCCTGACCCAGGCCGGCGCGCCGCTGGGTTGGGACGCCGACGTGCCGCTGCTGTTGCCGCCGTCGAGCGCGGCGACGCCGTATTCGCCCGGCGTGTCGCGGCTGATGCAGTTGGCGGTGATCGACATGCTGGCGATCGCAGTCGCGCTGCGCCAGGAACCGGGCGTGCTGGAGAAGGCGCGCCGGGCGAAGGCCGAAGTCGAACGCGCCCAGGTTCCCGGCCGCTCATGAGCACGAGATTCGCACCGGCGGCAGCCACCTTCGATCTGGTCATCGCCGACGCCTGGGTGCTCGACGGCAGCGGCGGCCCCGGCTACCGCGCCGATGTCGCCATCGACGGCGAGCGCATCGCCGCGATCGGCGCGCCCGACAGCCTGCACGGACGCCAACGCGAGGACGCGCGCGGGCTCGCACTGGCACCGGGCTTCATCGATGTCCACACCCACGACGACCGCGCGGTGCTCGACGACCCCGGCGTGTTCAACAAGCTCAGCCAGGGCGTGACCACGGTGATCGCCGGCAATTGCGGGATCAGCCTGGCGCCGTGGCGCGCCGACCGCGAACCGCCGGCGCCGCTGTCGTTGATCGGCGGCCAGGCCGATTTTCGTTTCGAACGCTTCCGCGACTACCTCGATGCGGTCGATGCGGCGCGCCCGGCGGTCAACGTCGCGGCGATGGTCGGTCATTCGACCCTGCGCATCGCCGAGGTCGCCGACCTCGGCCGCGCCGCCGACGCCGCCGAGATCGAACGCATGCGCGCGCGCTTGCGCGAGGCGATGCAGGCCGGCGCGATCGGTTTCTCCAGCGGCCTGTTCTACCAGCCGAGCCGGGCCGCGCCGAACAGCGAAGTGATCGAACTCGTCCGCGAGAGCGGCGCCCACGGCGGCGTCTACGCCTCGCACCTGCGCGACGAATACGACGGTGTGCTCGAAGCGATCGACGAAGCCGTCGACGCCGGCGAAGCCGCGCGCACCCCGGTCGTGCTGTCGCATCACAAATGCGCCGGCCCCGCGAACTGGGGCCGCACCGTCGAAACCCTGGCGCGCATCGACGAACGCCGGCGCCGGCACTGGGTCGGCCTCGACGCCTATCCCTACACCGCCGGCTCGACCGTGCTCGATCCGGACTACGTCGACGGGCTGATCCGGATCCTCGTGAGCTGGTCGACGCCGCACCCCGAACAGGCCGGTCGCGACCTGAGCGACATCGCCGCCGATTGGCGGGTCGACCAGAAAGAAGCCGCGCGCCGCCTGCACCCGGCCGGCGCGGTGTATTTCCAGATGCGCGAGGACGACGTGCGCCGCGTGCTGAGCCACGACCGTACCATGATCGGTTCCGACGGCCTGCCGCACGACGCCCACCCGCATCCGCGCCTGTGGGGCGCATTTCCGCGCGTGCTCGGCCATTACTGCCGCGACGAGGGCCTGTTCCATCTGCCCGAAGCGGTGCGCCGCATGACCGCGCTGTCGGCCGACAGCTTCGGCCTGAAACGGCGAGGACGCATCGCCCCCGGACTCGCCGCCGATTTGGTGCTGTTCGATCCCGCCACCATCGCCGACCGCGCCACCTTCGCCGAACCCAAGCAAGCGGCCGCGGGCATCCGCGCCGTCTGGGTCGGCGGCGCCTGCGCCTTGCGCGATGCCCACGCCACCGGCGAACGCCGCGGCCGCGTCCTGCGCCGCGAGGAGGAACGCCATGCTCGATGAATCGCTCCACCGCAACGCCCCCAACACCGGTAACGCGGTCGCCCTGATCGGCGTCGACTGGGGCTCCACTCATCTGCGCGTGCACGCCTTCGACTCGCTCGGCGGCATCATCGCCACGCGCCAGAGCGCGCGCGGCATGGCCTCGCTGCATTCGCCGGAGGCCTTCGCCGCCGCGCTCGACGACCTGCTCAGCGTCGACCTCGACGATGGCGATGCGCCGATCCTGCTGGCCGGCATGGTCGGCGCGCGCAACGGTTGGCAGGAAGCGCCGTATGCGCCGTTGCCCGCCCATGCCGATGCGCTCGCCGCGGCGTTGCAGCCGCTGACGTTCAAGCAGCGCCGCGCCGCGATCGTGCCCGGCGTCAGCGGCGCCAGCGACGGCTTCGACGACGTCATGCGCGGCGAAGAAACCCAGGCGCTCGGCGTGCCGCCCGGAACGCGACGCGTGGCCGCGCCGGGCACGCACAGCAAGTGGCTGACCCTGGACGGCGGCGGCGTGGTCGGGTTTTCGACCTATCCGACCGGCGAGATTTATTCGCTGTTGCTGCATCACAGCCTGCTCGGGCGCGGCCTGCCGGCCGAGGCCTGGTCGGAACGCGGCTTCATCAAGGGCCTGGACACCGCGCGCGAACGCCCCGACTGGCTGCACCAGTTGTTCGGCGTGCGCGCGCGCAACGTCCGCGACGCCGCGCCGGTCGAGGAGCTGCCGGCGTTCCTGTCCGGCCTGTTGATCGGCTACGAGTGCCTGGCCGCCAACAACGAACCCGGCGACGGCGGCGAAGTCGCGGTGATCGGCGGCGCCAAGCTCGCCGCGACCTACGCCCTGGCGCTGCGCCGCTACGGCATCCCCCACTACATCATCGAAGGCGACACCGCGTTTTGCCGCGGCTTATGGCGCATCGCAAAGGCAGCCCGATTCGTATGACCCTCGCCACGTCCCTGCCCCTGCCGAGCACGCTGCCGGCCTGGCTCGTCCAGTCGCCGTTCGTCGCGATCCTGCGCGGCATCACCCCCGACGAGGCCCTGCCGGTCGGCGAAGCGCTGTGGGATGCGGGCTGGCGCATCATCGAAGTGCCGCTGAATTCGCCCGATGCGTTCGAAAGCATCGCCCGCCTGCAACGGCGTTTCGGCGATGCGATCCTGCTCGGCGCCGGCACCGTGCGTCGCGCCGACGAAGTCGACACCCTGGTCCGCATCGGCGCGCGCCTGATGGTCTGCCCGCACACCGATCCGGCCCTGATCGGCTACGCCAAGGCCTGCGGCTTGTTCGCCCTGCCGGGCGCGGCGACGCCGAGCGAATGCCTGGCCGCGCTCGACGCCGGCGCCGACGGGCTCAAGCTGTTTCCGGCCGATGCACTCGGCCCGGCGATGCTGAGCGCTCTGCGCGCGGTGCTGCCCGCCGGCACCGCGGTGCTGCCGGTCGGCGGCATCCACACCGACCTGCTCGCGATCTGGCGCAAGGCCGGCGCGATCGGCTTCGGCATCGGCGGCACCTTGTACAAGCCCGGCACCACCGCGCCGCAGGTCGCCTCGACCGCGCAGGCCTTCAACGAAGCGTGGCTGGAATCGGCACCGACGCCGTGCGGCTTGCGTTCGTAAGCCGCCGCATCGAATCCATCCACCGCATCTCGCCGCGCGGCGGCCGACCTACGGAACCCGATCATGATCCAACGCGCACCTCGTCACCGCATCGCCGCCGCCCTGCTCGGCCTGGGACTCGCCTTCGCTTCACTGGGAAGTTTCGCCGCGCCGCGTTTCGCCATCGAAGGCGACCGTTTCCTGCTCGACGGCAAGCCGCACCTGATCCGCTCCGGCGAAATGCACTACCCGCGCATTCCGCGCGAGTTCTGGCGCGAGCGCCTGCGGCAGGCGCGTGCGATGGGTCTCAACACGGTCACCACCTACGTGTTCTGGAATCTGCACGAACCCGAGCCGGGTCGGTTCGATTTCAGCGGCAATCTCGACGTCGCCGCGTTCATCCGCACCGCGAAAGAGGAAGGCCTGGACGTGATCGTGCGCCCCGGCCCTTACATCTGTACCGAACTGGAGTTCGGCGGCTTTCCCGCCTGGCTGCTGCGCACCCCCGGCCTGCGCGTGCGCAGCATGGACCCGCGTTTTCTGACTGCGGTCGAGCGCTACCTGCGCCGCACTCATGAAGAACTCGCTCCGCTGTTGAGTACGCGCGGCGGGCCGATCCTGATGATGCAGGTCGAGAACGAGTACGGTTCCTACGGCCGCGACCGCGATTACATGGAAACGATCAAGCGACAGATGATCGGTGCCGGTTTCGACCTGCCTTTGTTCACCTCCGACGGCGCCGGCCCGCATTATTTCGAGGGCGGGCCGCTGCCGGGCGTGACCGCGGTGATCAACTTCGACGGCGATGTCGCCGACGCCAAGGCCTCGTTCGAGCACCTCAAGGCGTTCCGCCCGCAGGGGCCGCGCATGGTCGGCGAGTACTGGGCCGGCTGGTTCGACCACTGGGGCGAGCAGCACCACACCACGCCGCCCGAGCGAGCGGCGAGCACGGTCGATTGGTTCCTCGGCCAGGGCATTTCGTTCAACCTGTACATGTTCCATGGCGGCACCAGCTTCGGCTGGATGGCCGGCGCGAACTACAGCCGCGACATGCCGTACCAGCCCGACACCACCAGCTACGACTACGACGCGCCGGTCGACGAAGCCGGCCGCATCACGCCGAAATACCGCGCCCTGCGCGAGGTCATCGGGCGTCATCTCGAAGCCGGCGAAAGTCTGCCGCCGATTCCCGAGCCGGCCGCGCCGACCATCGCGATCGCGCCGTTCGTGCTGCGCGAATCGGTAAGCGTGCTCGACGCTCTGCCGGCGCTGAGCCGGCCGGTGCGTGCGCAACTGCCGCGGACCATGGAAGCGCTCGACCAGAACTACGGCTTCGTGCTCTATCGCAACACCGTGCCGCAGGGCGCCAGCGGCAAGCTGGTCGTCGACGAAGTGCGCGACTACGCGGTGGCGCTGGCCGACGGCAAGCCGCTCGGCACCCTGGACCGGCGCTTCGGCGAACGCGAGTTGGCGACCGACCTGAAACCGGGCGAGCGGCTCGACCTGCTCGTCGAGAACATGGGCCGGATCAACTTCGGCACGCGCCTGGACGAAGAACGCAAGGGCATCACCCGTTCGGTGACGGTCGGCGGGCGCGAACTATTCGACTGGACCATGCACCCGCTGCCGCTGAGCGACCTGAGCGGCCTGCGCTATTCCAGCAAGACCGCACCGACCGGCCCGGCATTCTGGCGCGGCAGCTTCGAACTCGACCGTGTCGGCAGCACCTTCCTCGACACCCGCGGCTGGGGCAAGGGCCATGTCTGGATCAACGGCCATCACCTCGGCCGCTACTGGAAGATCGGCCCGCAGCAGACCCTGTTCGTGCCCGCTCCCTGGTTGCGCAAAGGCCGCAACGAAGTGGTCGTGCTCGACGTCGAAGGCGGCGGCGCGCGCAGCCTGCAGGGCCTGACCGACCCGGTCTACGAGACCGCGCCGGACGCCTTGAAACCGCGGGGTAAGTAGTCGCTCGCTGGGCTGGAGGCATTCGGCGAGCTAAAAGCACTCCCCCCGCCCCTTTTTCAAAGGGGGGAGAGGCCTGGCTGGAACGTGGCGACGTGGCCACGATCGATGCATTTCTGCGGGCAGCAACATGAGCAGCCCGCCCGCGGAGGATCCACGCTCCTCCTTTGAAAAAGGGGGTTAGGGGGATTTGCTCCTGCTTGTCCCCCATCACTCACGCGCCTGCCAACACCTCGTCGCTGTCCGACAACGCCAGCAGCGCTTCCGCCATCGCCGCGATCTCTTCGCGCATGGTCAAGCGTTCGAGCCACTGCGGCGGGATCGCGTCGATGCCGTAGAACGCGCCGGCGAGTTGGCCGCAGATCGCCGCGGTGGTGTCGGCGTCGTCGCCCAGGTTCGCCGCGCGCAGCACCGCGGTTTCGTAGTCGTCGCTGTGCAGGAAACACCATAGCGCGGCCTCCAGCGATTCGACGCTGTAGCCGGAGCCGACGATCGCGTCCTCGCGCTTGCCGGCGTAGTCGCGGGCATGGATCGCCGCCACCTTGGGGCTCGCCGGCGGCGGCATCGCCGGGGTCAGCACCGCGTCCTTGCCGGCGCCCATCAGCGCGGCGCGCAACTGCATCGCGAACAAACGCGAGCAGTCCAGGGCCTCGGCGGCGCCATGGGTGGTGCGGGTGGATTCGGCCGCATAGTGCTGGGTCGCCTCGGCATGCCGGCGCCACAGCATCGGCACCGGCGCGAGCCGCATCAGCGCGCCGTTGCCGGCCGCGCGCGGGCCGGTGTCGCCGGCGAAGGGGTCGTGGCCGGTCATGAAGCGCGTCAGCGCCGCGCTCACGGTCATGCCGATATCGAAGCACTCGCCGTTGCTGCTCATGTAGCCGACTTCGCGCCAGTTGCAGTAGCGGCTCATCTGGTCGCGCGCGTCGAAACCGCGGCGGTAGATCAGGCTTGCGGCCAGGCACAGGGCCATCGAAGTGTCGTCGGTCCACTGCCCCGCGCGCAGGCCGAACGGCCCGCCGCCGACCATGTCGGTCAGCGGCGCGAAGCTGCCGCGCGCGCTGAACTCGACGGTGGTGCCGACCGCATCGCCGCAGGCCAGGCCCAGCAGGCAGCCCAGGTAGCGTTCGCGCAGACCGAGCGTCGGCGCCGTCGTGCTCATGCGGCCTCCGGATCGATGTCTTCGTAGTTGGCCGGCTCGAAGCGCGGCGTGCAGATCGCCAGGAACAGCAGATCGCTGTCGCCGAGGTTGGCGATGCGTTGCGCCACGCCCGGCGGAATCACCACGACGTCGCCGGGGCCGACGATGCTCGGCGGCAGGTCGCCGACCTCGACCCGGCCGCGGCCTTCGAGCACGACATAGCGCTCGCTGGTGTCGCGCAGGCGGTGCAGGCGGGTGGTGACGCCGGGCTCGACGCGGGCGCGCGCGATCGAAGTCTGCGGGTCGTCGCTGGAATTCCACCACTCGATGATGTGGCAGCGTTCTTCGAAGTAGTACTCGGCGGTGTCGGCGTTGGAAACGATTCGGGCGTGAGGCATCGCGCAGGCTTCTTCGGCGGTTTGCCGCCAGCTTAGCCTGCGCGGGCAGTGGGCTTAAACGCCGACGCCGTGCGGTTCGACCACGCCGGTGGCGATGCCGGCCACGACCAGGCCGATCAATACGATCGAGAAAACGATGCGGCGCGTGAGGGCGTTGACGGTGCGCTTGCTGGTGCCTTTGTCGACCAGCATGTAGTACAGGCCGGCGCCGAGGTTGTAGAGGATCACCGCGAGAAAGGCGGCGACGAACAGGATCTTCATGATTCGACCTTGCCCGCGAGCGGGCGGGTGCTGTTTCGGTGAGTGTCCGCTTGAGCGGCCGGCTCAGCGGTAGAGGTCGCGCGGCGAGCTCGCAGCCAGCGCCAACGCACGACGATGGCCAGGGTCATGACCAGCAGGAACAGGCCATAGGCGACCGAACTGGCCAACACCTGTTTCCAGATGGCGCCGGCGTTGGGGTCGGCGTTGTGCATGCTCCAGTGCATGCCCCAGCCGGCCAGCACGGTCGCGAGGATCAGGCTGGCGCTGTCGAAGACGGTGCGGGCGCCGCCGCGCGGCTGGCGCGGATAGGCCCAGAACAGCCAGGCCAGGATCGAAAACCACGGCACGAACAGGATCAGGGCCAGGTTGAGTTCGACTTGCGGGTTCATGACGGCAGGCTTCCGAAGGGGGCTCTTGCTACGGAGGGCATTCTGCCCGGACCGGATCAGAAGACGTAGAATCAGATTTTGGATAAAAAACCATGTCAGTTGCGTAGCGACCTGAAACCGTCGAATGGCTTCAGACGGGACGAGGGAGCCGTTTGCGGAAGTGTTGCGGTGCGTCCCGGCTGAAACCCTCGAATGGCTCCAGACGGGACGAGGGGGCAGGTCGCGGAAGTGTCGCGATACATGGCTTGACCGGACTTAGCCATACCAAGGGCCCATTGGCGGTGATGTCGTGGATTGGCCTACGGCGGCCCTCATCCGGCCTTCGGCCACCTTCTCCCGCGAAGCGGGAGAAGGGAACAAGCACGCCCCTCCCGCGAAGCGGGAGAAGGGACAGGCATGCCCTCCCGCGAAGCGGGATCAGGGACGCCGACACTAGCCTCGAACATTCGGACCCCACATGAAGCGCTACCAGGCCCTCGCCGACGACATCGCCCGTTCGATCCGCCAGGGGCTGCTGTCGCCGGGGCAGCGGCTGCCGTCGGTGCGCCAGGCCAGTGCGGCGCGGCAGCTCAGTCCGTCCACCGTGTTTCAGGCGTATTACCTGCTGGAGGCGCAGGGGCTGGTGCAGTCGCGGGCGCGCTCGGGCTATTACGTCAGCGAGCAGGCCCGAACGCTGCCACCGGAACCCGATGCGGCGTCGCAGCCGGACGGCGAGTCGCGGCCGGTCGACGTCAGCGAGTTGGTGTTCGAAGTGCTCGAATCGGCGATGGCCCACGACATCGTGCCGCTGGGCTCGGCCTTCATGAGCCCGGCGCTGTTCCCGCTCGCCAAGCTGGGGCGGGCGATGGCGCACGAGGCCGTGCACCTGGACCCGCGCAGCACGGTCGACGACCTGACCCCGGGCAACGCCGAACTGCGCCGCCATATCGCCTTGCGCTATCGCATCGGCGGGGTCGAGCTCGGCGCCAACGATCTGGTCGTGTGCAATGGCGCGATCGAGGCCTTGAACCTGTGCATCGCCGCGGTGACCCGGCCCGGCGACGCGGTACTGGTCGAATCGCCATGCTTCTATGCGGCCCTGCAGGTGCTCGAACGCCACGGCCTGCATGCGATCGAAGTGCCGACCCATCCGCGCGACGGCATCGAGCTCGGCGCGCTGGCCACCGCGATCGCACGCCACGCGCCGAAGGCCTGCTGGCTGATGACGAATTTCCAGAACCCGCTCGGCAGCACGATGCCGGACGAAAAGAAACGCGAACTGGTCGAACTGCTGGCGCGCCACGAACTGCCCCTGATCGAGGACGACGTCTACGGCGAGCTGCACTTCGGCACGCACCGGCCGGCGCCGGCCAAGGCCTACGACCGGCACGGGCTGGTGCTGCACTGCTCCTCGTTCTCCAAGACCCTCGCGCCGGGTTACCGCATCGGCTGGGCCGCGGCCGGGCGTTACACGCAGCAGGTAGCGCGGCTCAAACTCACCAACACCCTGGCGACCTGCGTGCCGGCGCAACTGGCGATCGCGCGCTATCTGCAGCGCGGCAGCTACGAGCGCCACCTACGGCGGCTGCGCACGACCCTCGCCGCGCAGCAGACCGCCTACCTGGCCGCGGTCGCCGAGCATTTCCCGCAGGGCACGCGGGTGACCCGCCCCGACGGCGGCTATTTCCTCTGGATCGAACTGCCCGAGGACCGCGATGCCTTACGCGTGCATCGCGAGGCGGCGCACCGCGGCATCAGCATCGCACCGGGGCCGATCTTCTCGGCGCATCGCGGCCACGGCCACTGTCTGCGGCTCAACTACGGCCATCCGCTCGATGCCCGCGTCGCGGCAGCGTTACGAGTCTTGGGCGAGCTTTCGTCGGCGCGATCGGCGCCAGCCTGAGCCGCTGCGCTTCATCGGCATCGGCCAGTATCTCGGCCTGGCGCTTGCGGCTGAGCCCGCCGAGCGCCTTGCGATACGACCAGTCGATCAGTTCGCGCAGGTAATCGTCGGGCAGGCCGCGCACGTCGACGATGGTGACCCAGTGATAACGGCCCATGAAACGCGCCGGCTTGGCGCCGGGCATGTCGGTCAGTTCGACGAAGCGGTCCGGCGTGACCTTCAGGCTGAAACGCCAGCGCTCGGGCTCACTGGTCTTGAAGTAGGCGAAGAATTTCTTGCCGACGCTGTAGACCAGGATGTTCGACGGCGCCGGATGCACGACCTCGTCCGCGCCCGGGTAGGCACGGCACCACTGCTTGAGTCGCTCGGTATCCATCGCGTCGGTTTCGCTGCGGTCGGGGCCTGCATCCTCGCACAGCCGCGCCGCAGCGCCTTGTATCGCTGCCCTGAAGGTCGCCGGCTCAAAGGTGGCTGGTCACCGCCGGCACTTCGAACCAGTTGTTGTGGCGGCCGTCGAAATAAGTCACCGGCACCTCGGCGAGCTCGGCGTGTTCGATGTTGTCGATGCAGGCCAGGTTGACCGAGTAATAGTCGCCGCCGATCTCTTCGACGTAGCCCTTGCCGAACACGTGCACGCCGCAGTGCTTGCAGAATTGGTGATGGGCGACGAAACCGCCGAACTGGTAATTGTTGAGGGCGTCCTCGCCCGACAGCAGGCGGAACGCGCTCGGCCGGATCACCGCGCCCCACTTGCGCAGCTTGGCGCAGATCGAACAATTGCAGCGTCCGCTGCCTTCGGCCAGGTCGACCTCGGCTTCGCAGCGCACGGCGCCGCAGTGGCAGCTCAACTGATAGGTCTGTACGGTCATGAGGGCATTCCTGGTCGAAGGGCGGGCGTACCGCGGGACAAGCTCAGGATACGACTAATAGCGGACAGGATATGTCCTAAATAGTCGCTAGACTGGGCCCATGCTCAAGACCTCGACCCGATTGCTGCGCCTGCTGTCGTTGTTGCAGCAGCGGCGCCACTGGACCGGCGCGGAACTGTGCGAACGCCTGGAAGTGGAGGCGCGCACGGTCCGCCGCGACGTCGAACGCCTGCGCGAGTTGGGCTACCCGATCCAGGCCTCGGTCGGCGTCGGCGGCGGCTACCAATTGTCCGCCGGCACCTCGCTGCCGCCGCTGTTGCTCGACGACGACGAGGCGGTCGCCGTCGCCGTGGCCCTGCGCAGCGCCACCGGCAGCGTGTCGCGCATGGAGGACACCGCGCTCGGCCTGCTCAGCAAGCTCGACCAGCTGATGCCGGCACGCCTGCGCCGCCGGGTCAGCGCGCTGTACTCGGTGACCGTGTCGCTCAGCCACAACAACGCCACGCCCGACGTCGACACCCTGACCCATCTGGCCACCGCCTGCCGCGACCATCTGCTGCTCAAGCTCGGCTATCGCGACCGCACCGGCAAGCCGAGCACCCGCAACGTCGAGCCGCTGCGCATGGCGCATACCGGCCAGCGTTGGTACCTGGTCGCCTGGGATCGCCAGCGCGAGGACTGGCGCACCTTCCGCATCGACCGCATCGCCCAGGTGCAGACGCCGGGGCCGAGTTTCGTGCCGCGCACCCTGCCCGAGGACGTCGCCACCTATGTCGAGCGCTCCATCCGGCAACCCTCGCAGCTGCATCGCCTGCGCGCGCGCCTGCAAGGCTCGGCCGAAGCGCTCGCGACCCGCATCCCGAGCTGGTGCGGGGTGCTCGAGGCCGTCGACGATCACTACTGCCTGCTGCACGTCGGCGCCGACTCGGTCGACCAGGCGGTCGCGCTGCTGGCCATGACCGGCGTGGAGTTCGAGATTCTCGATGCCCCCGAGTTGCTGCCGCAATTGCGCGAGGTCCTCGCCCGCCTGCAGCGCGCAATGCAATGAGGACTGGCCGCCGAGGCGGAGCGCCCGGCATCCACGCTGAGACAATAGCGGGCCGAACGGCGGCGGCATGAGCGAGACAAGGCGATGCCCGCCGTATCGGCGGGCATCGTGGCCATGCCTCCTGCGGGGCCGACGCCAAGGCCGGCTCGGTGACGGACCCGCGCCGCGCGGACGCGACGCGGGTCCATGACCTGTCTACCGCGCTGTCGCCTTACTGCGCGACGGCGTTGGAGCAGGCGGTGTCGTTCTCGCCGTGCAGCACGTCGTAGCTCTTCTGGCCTGCCGGCAGTGGGTTGGCCTGCGCCGGCAACAGGCCGCGGTAGGCCGGGTCGTACAGCGCCGACAGGAAGCAGGCCTGCGACTGCGCGTGGAACTTCAAACGGCCGGTGCCATAGCTGCTGTCGAAGCCGGCGACGCCGAGGTCGTTGCCGCCGGTACCGGCCACGTAGGTCAGCGAGTCCTGTACCGAGCCGGCCAGGGACACGTTGCGCTGACGCAGCGCCACGGCGTGGTCGGCGCGTTGCTGCGCGGTCGGGTTGGCCGCCAGCACCGGCACGGTCGCGTTGGTCAGCTGACGCTGATGCTGCAGACCGAGCAAGGCCAGCGCGGCCACGTGCGGCGTCGCCGAAGAGGTGCCGTTGAACTCGTTGGCGCCGTAGGACACCGTGTCGACGTTGGCGAAGTTCGCCATGTCGGGCTTGGCGTTGCCCGCCGCCTGTCCGTTCGGGCGCGCACCGCCGGCCGCCAGCACCGGGCCGCGCGAGCTGTAGCCCTCCAGGTTCGAGGTCGCCGCATCCAGCGCCGCCACCGTGATCGCGCTGGCCGAGTCGGCCGGGTGGATCAGCGAACGTTCGGCCTGCGCGTACTGCGGCTTGTAATAGCCGCCGATCATCAGGCGCAGGAAATTGTTCGCGCCAGCGGTCTTGCGCACGATGCGCAGACCGAACTTGCCGCCGCCGGCGAAGCGGTTGTTGAACACGCCATCGCATTCGGCGGTGCGGGTGGCGGCCGACGGAATGAAGGAAATGCCTTCCAGCGGCGTCTGGCCGGCGCCGCCGGTCTGAAGCTCGTCCGACTGCGTCGCCACGACCCAGCCGGCCGGGGTGATCACGCGGCCGTTGCGGCGGACCGCATCGGCCCAGCGCACCAACTCCAGCCGATAGTCGGCGTCGGTGACATTGTTCGCATTGGTCCAGTCGTTCCAGCCCAGGGTCGCGCTGACCTCGAAATCCTCCTGGTCCTCCGCGCTGAAGGCACCGACCGGGATGCAACCGCCGAAGTCGGCGCCCAGGTTCAAGCGATTGACGGTGTCGACGCCCGCCGCACTGAGGTCGAAATCCTGTCGCACGTTGGCGACCGCACCTGGAGTGCTGCCGCCGTCCCAATGCACCTGCGCTTCGTTGCCGGCGGCGTTGAGCACCAGCACACCATTGCGCGCGGCCGCCTCGATGGCGTCGTACAGGCCCTTGAGGGCGCTGCCGGTGCCGGTGCCGTCGCCCGGCCCGTACAGATCGAAGCCCAGCGATGCAGTGATGACCTGCGAGCGCGGTTCGCCCTGGCTGACGTTCTGGGCATTGAGGTTGGCCGCGTCCTGGACCGCGCTGACCCAGTCGGCCGCGCCGGAGCTGTCGTAGACGCGGAACGAGGCCGCCGGCGCGATGTCGTAGACGATCTCAGTCACCGCGTTGCCGTGCGCCGCGCCACGGTGGCCGAACGCCTGCCCCTGCAACGCCCGCATGGTGATCTTGTTGGGCTCCGCAGCCGTGTTCCTCGGCCACTCGCCGGCTGCCTGCAGCGCCGCGACTTCGCCGTTGAGGTTGCCGAAATGATCGATGATGGCGATGTTCAGGCCTTCGCCGCGCAGGTCCCTGCGCAGATTCTCGGCAAGTTGATCGTAGTTGCCGAGCGTGCGCAGATGATCGATGTTGCTGGCGGTGGCGCCGTCGCTGAACACGGCTGTCTGCGACATCTTCATCAACGACACTTGGGCGACCGATTGCAGACTGGCGACCCATTCCAGCTTCGCCAACGGGACCAAGGCCTCCAGCACCGGCGAGCCGTTGACCGGTGTCGCCTGCAGACCGGCGGCCAGCAGGGTTTCGCGCAAGCTCGAGGTTGCGCGATCGAGCAGGCTGGGGTTCTGCACTTCCTCGAAGCTCAGCGCCAGGCCGAGGTTGACCTTGACCTTCTCGCCGTCGCGGAAGCGCAGCGGAATGCCGGCGCGATCGAGCGCGGCGATCTGCGCCGCGGCGCTGACCGTCTGCTTCGCAGCGCCCTGAGCGCTGCCCGAGCCGCCGGACGCACCGGCACCCGTCGTTGCAGCGCTCGGCGACGCCGCGTTGGCCGCCTGAGTCTGCGCGAGCCACTGCACCGCATCCAGCAATTGGCCGCTGCCGAGCTTGGCCTGCGCATCGTTGCGCGGCGTGGGCGCAACGTAGGCGACGTTGCGCATGCTGGCCCCGGTAAAGGAGCCCGAGGCGCGGGAGGTTGCGGCGAACGCATCGCCGGGCGCACCGAGCGAGCGTTGCTGCGCATCCTGACGCGACCACATCAACACGGTCGCGCACGCCGCGGCGAGACCGAGCACGGCGAATGTCCTGCCGGAGGGGATCTTCTTCATTCTTTGTTTTTCCTATTCGTGTGATCGCAAGCACGGAACACCGTCGCCGACGGGCGCACGCCCGCGGCGGGGCCAAGGCGAAGACCTTGTTCCGGCGAATGGAAACCTCGATAAGAGCCGTTCGTGCGCAAGGCGCTTCGAACCGGCTCACTAGATCAAACGTGACGCGCGTTTAATTCCCCTACCGCGGCGTCAAATTTTTCATAGAACGAATCGCAATGACGTCGCGCGTGGGGTGATCCAGCGAACTTGCGTTAGGTTCGAACAGGCGATTCGAACAGGCGATTCGAACAGGCGATCGGATTCGATCGGGCATCCGTGACAGCATTGCCCGGCATTCCGTTTCCATTGAAACCGAAACGCACGACGACTCGCGGCGCTCATCCGAATTCGCGCGCGGGCGGAGTGGATGCTCTAACGGATCCGCCATCGCCACGGCGATACCCGCGCCCAATGCAATGAGGCCGCGCCCCTCCCGGACGCGGCCTCCTCTGCCCTCCCTGCAGCATCCGCACGCCCCGTGGGGTTAAACGAGGTCGTGCAGGATATTGTCCGCCGCCTGCAAGGCCAGGGCGGCGATGGTCAAGGTCGGATTGGCGGTGGCGGTGCTCGGGAACACGCCGCTGCCGACCATGTACAGATTGGAATGGTCCCAGGACTGTTGCCGCGCGTTGAGCACCGAATCGCGCGGGTTGCTGCCCATGCGGTAGGTGCCGATGATGTGGCCGGCGCCGTAGAAGGCGAAACGGTCGCCCTTGTATTCGAACAGGCTCGCCGTCGCCGTATCGCCGCTGGTTTGCACCGGCCCCGGCAGCTGCGTGTATTCCTTGGCGCCGAGCGCGTTGAAGATCTGGGTCGACACTTGCTTGGCCGAGACGAAGGCGTTTCTCACATAGTCTTCGCGGATGCGGTAGGTCACCGCCGGGCGCGGCAGGCCGAGGTGATCGCGCAGCGACGACAACTGCACTCGGTTGTCGGGATCGGGCAGTTGCTCGATCAGATAGCCCAGGCGCAACTGGCGCACGTAGATCGCGTTGAGCGTGTTCACCAGACGAGTGCCGAACAACTTGCTGAAGGCCGGCAGGGTCGGATCGAAACGCAGCGGCTGGTTCTGCTGGTTGAGCGAGTCGCCGTTCAATTGCGTCATGTTCTGGCCGAAGACGAAATCGGACAGAGTGGTATTGGGGTCGTTGGTGGCCCAGTTCCAACCCTCGTTGCCGATCTCGATGCGATAGGCCGCACGCTGGCTGCGGAAGGCGCCGTCGCGCGCCGCCTCGATGCCCGAGGTCGACAAGGGCCCGCGAAAAGCATAGATCGGATCCTTGGCCAGCCCCCAGGCCAGGTACATGACGTGGTCCATGAGGTTGCGGCCGACCTGGCCGGAGCTGTTGGCGACGCCATTCTTCCAGCCCGGATTGTTTTTCGACATCAGCAACAACTTCGGCGTCTCGATCGCGTGCGCGGCCAGCACGTAGAGCTTCGCCGACACCGTGCCGGTGCCGGTGGGCGGCCCGGTCTGGCTGTCGTAGGTGATGTAGTCGATGCCGCTGACCCGGTCGCCGCTGAGGCGGATGTTGCTCGCCACGGTCTTGTATTGGATCTGCACGTTGCCGGTCTGCAGGGCCTGGGCCAGGGTCACCGATCCGTCGTACTTGGCCTGGATCGGGCAGATCGGAATGCAGTTGGTGTTGCCGGCGCACTGGCGGCGGTTGCCGGGCCGCGAATTGCGGCCCTGCGGCGTCGGCGTGACGAACAGCGGGATGTTGTCGATCTTGAGGGTGGTGACTTTCTGCGCATACAGCACGTCGTTCATCGACTCCACGATGGCCGGCATCGGGAAGCCGTAGTTGTCGCCGTACACGCCGCTGGGTTCGACGTCGAAGGTCTTGTACAGATCGACCATCGCCTGCTTGTCGGCGGACACGCCGATCACCTCGGTGGCCTTACGGTAGTACGGCACCAGGTTCTGGTAGAACTGCACTCCGCCGGGCCAGTCGACGCCCTGGCCGTACTTGGTCTTGAGCTGGAAATCGTTGGGCAGATTGTTGAGCGAAGTACCCAGCCAATGCCAGGTGGTGCCGCCGGCGACGCGCTCGTAGGAACTACCGAAGGCGAAGGTCAGTTCCGGGCTGTCGGGCGCTATGCCCTGCTTCGGGGCGTCGTAGACGAAATAACTGACGTTCGGGTTCTGCCAGGCATTGATCTGCAACACCGTGTAGCGCGGCGTGTTGAGGCTGGACGGGTTGGGCTGGCCGAGCGGATTGTCGTCGGTGGCCGGGACGGCGCCCTGAATGGTCGGCGGGTATGGCGATTCGGGGGTCTTGGCGTTGGACGTGAAGAAGGTCTGCAGATATTCCTCGCGGCTCTTGGGCACCGGCGGCCCGCCTTCGAGGATCAGCACCTTCTTGCCGGTCTTGCCGATCTGGTAGGCGATGATCGAACCGGCGATGCCGGAGCCGACGATCACCACGTCGAAGCCGCCGGTAGGCGTGACGATGCTCATACCGGGTTCTCCAGGTAGGCGCTCAGCGGCGGCGGCGGGTTGGCCCAGTAACCGTAGTTGTAGGTGGTGCTGCCCATCGGATGCGATTGCATCACCCGCCAGACCAGGCCCTGGATGTAGCTCTCGGCCGAGATCACTTCGCTGAAGGTTTGGCCGTGAGTGGACGCGGGGGTGTCGACGACCGTCGGCCAGGCGCCGGCATACCACAGGAACAACAGTTTCCGGCACGGGAGTTCGTACTCGGGCTTGTCCGCGAACAGCACCGTTACCACGCGCTCCTCGCGATCGGGCGTATTGCCCAACACCCGCTTGTCGATGAGTCTGTACCAAAGCAGGATGTCGTCGACCGTCGCCTGAGTCACACGCTCGGCGAAGGTCTTCAGATACAGGGACTTGATGTCGTGGGTATCGTCATCAGGCGCCAGCGCTCCGCGCTTGAATCCGGTCAGGCCGATGCTGAGGCTGATGAAGGTGTCCATGGGGGTCATCGAAAGGCTCCTTATTGCGCGCGCTGCAGCAGGTAGGTGAAGTCCGAGGTCATGCCGTTGGTCATGGTGGCGTTGTTGTGGCAGCCCATGCAGCTCGACGACCCTTGCGGCGTCTTGCCCTGGATGTAGGTCTCCAGGGTCGCGTTGGCGAGGAAGACCGGCGCGGGCGTGCCGCTGGGGTCGATCGGGTTATTCGCCTTGGTCGGCCACTGCGTGCTGATCAGCTCGTAGTTGGCCCAGACCGAACTCGCATTGGCGCCGCGCAGCAAGGCCTGGTATTGGGCGTTGAGCTTTTGGGTCGCATCGGTCAGCGGAATCTCGCGCACCACCTGGGTCGGCTGGGTGTAGCTCGCGTTCGGGTTCCATGGCCGCGGCGGCGGCTCGTTGGCCAGGCAGGCGGTGCAGTTCTTTTTGAAGAAGTTGTAGCTCGGCTTCGACTGCGGCTCGCCCAGGCTCGGCGCGTTGTCGACGTGCTCGAAGGTCGACCACACCCACTGCGGTGCGTGCTTGGTCTTGTGCACGATGTGCAGGCCGACCAGACCCATCGTCTGCAACTTGCACGAAGCCGACACGCCCTCGTGCTCGCCCGGGTTGGTGTAGACCAGGGCCTTGATGGTGTGGAAGCGGCTCGTATCGTCGTTGCCGCCCATCACCTTCCACGAGGACTTGATCATGATCGCGCCGACGTTGCTCGGCGTCTGTTTCTGGGCGAAGTCGGCCGGCTTGTTGAAGGCGGCCTGGCCGGCCTTGCTGTACAGCTGGTCGCTGACGATGCGGTCGAACATGTCCTGGTTCATCATGATCGCGAAGCGCACGTACTGGCCGTTCTGGTCGATCAGCGGACCGGTCTCGAACGGCTCGGCGCTTTCGTCGAGTACGTTCGGGGTCTTGCCGACCTGGGTCAGGTTGAGAGTGCCGTCGCCCATGCCCTTGCACACTTCGGGTGGCGGCGAGTCGGTGCCCCACGCCGGCGGCGCGGCGCCGCCGGGCAGGAAGACCTCGCGGCTTTCCTTCCAGCTCTCCCACACCGTCGGCAGGTTCGCGCCGATGGTGGTGCCGGTGTTCGGGTTGCCGTTGGCGTCGGCGGGCCAATTCACCGCGACGAAGGTCTGCCACGACATCAAGTCGAAATCGTCCTGCAGGTCCTGCAGGTTCGGATTGCCCTGGGTCACATCGACGTCGAGCGGAATCTGCCAGCTCAGCGGCGGCAAGGCGGCCTGCGAGCGGATATCGGCGCGCGTCAGTTTGTCGTGCGGTTCGGGCTTCACGCCGCTGTCGGCGCAACCGCCCAAGGCGATCAATGCTGCGGACGCCGACAGCATCAGACTGCGGCGATATCGGTGTGTCATGGCGGGACCCCTGCTCCTTGGTCTAACGAAGCGAAGGCTTTCGCTCCGTCGCGGTGCAGGCAGCGTCCCTGTGCTGGTGTATTGCGATTCCACGCCGACGAATCCGGCTTGGCTGGCGATCGCAATCGCTGGCTCCACTCGCATCGAGCGCAGACGCTACCGATGCGTCGCGGGCAAAAATGCGACGCGCGCGGCAAAAGAAAAATATCCGGGATTTATTTGCGTTCGCGCCGCCGATGCTGTCCTGCAACGCACTTCGTTTGCGTTACTGCTTACAGCGCACGCGTTGCGCCTGCGCATCGTTAGCGAGCGCAAGCGTGGGTGAGCGAAGGTGAGTGCGCGATGGATGCGCGCGTGGCAGCGCGAACCGGTCGGCCTATCCAAGCACGCGAATCTGCGGTGCCTCGACGCAGGCGCCCCGGCTCGGCCGGTCAGCTCTGCGGCGCGCTGCGCGCCTGCACCACTTCCGCGCGCGGCGGCGCGCCGAACAAACGCTTGTACTCGCGACTGAACTGCGAGGGGCTCTCGTAGCCCACGCGATGCGCGGCGACCACCGCCTCGACGCCGTTGACCATCATCAGCCGGCGCGCCTCGTGCAGGCGCAACTGCTTCTGGAACTGCAACGGCGACATCGTGGTCACCGCCTTGAACTGGTGGTGCAGCGACGAAGTGCTCATGTGCACCTGCTCGGCCAGGGCTTCGATGCTCAGCGGTTGCAGATAACACTGGCGCAACACCGCCACCGCCTTGGCGATGCGGTTGGAACGGCTGTCGCTGACGGTCAGCGCGCGCAGACGATGGCCGAGGTCGCCCATCAGCACGCGGTAGAAGATTTCGCGCAGGGCCAGCGGCGCCAGCACCGGCAGGTCCTGCGGCGTATCGAGCAGGCGCATCAGGCGCAGCACCGCATCCATCAGGGTCTTGTTGACGCGGGCCGCGTACAGGCCGAGATCGGCCGAATGGTGGCTGCCGCCGTAGCCGCGCTCGGCCAGCGACTGACCGGCGTCGACCAGCAAGCGGGCGATGTCGGCCGGGTCGATGTCGATGCGCAGACACAGATAGGGTTTGTCGGGCGTGGCCTCGACGACCTGGCCGATCATCGGCAGGGTCACCGACACCACCAGGTAATTGAGCGGATCGTAGTGATAAGTGCGGTCGGACAGGGTCACGACCTTGCGGCCCTGGGCGACGATGCACAGGCGCGGTTCGTACACCGAGGGCGAGCACTCGGTCGGCGCGCTCATGCGGATCAGCTGCAGGGCGCCGACCCCGGTCGGGTGCACTCCGTCGCCATGCGTCAATCGGGCAATCCGGTCGACCAGCTCGGCCAGCGCCGCGCAGCTTCCGCGTTGGGCGATCGATTCTGCGGAAGTATTGGCGTTCATGGCTTCCCGTCGGCTATCGGGTTGCGGCGATTATCGGCACGAATCTGGCCTCAGACTGTGCCGCTTCGGCCGAATTGCAGGAATAGGCAATGATGCGACAGTAATGTACTAACGCGTCGGCGCCCCAGGGACTAAGTTATGCCCAATCTCCCGTCGGACGCCACGGCAATGGCCCGGCGAGCGATGAGTCTGCGCTCGACGACGCCGTCCTGAATGGGGCGACGCTGGCGACCGCCGGCGCCGGCTCCGGAGCGGGCCGTAAGGACAGGCGCGGCAGGCGCCATCCCCCTCTTCGCCCAGCGAGGCCGAGCCCAGCCCGGAACCCCACCGCCCCCCGTGCCGACGCCGACACGCTGTCGAGCGCCCGCCCGATCGTCGCGGCCAACGCACAGCCATTCCCACGTCGAGCGGCCGACGACCCGGCCGCACGGCGCGGACACTCGCTCCACTCATCCAGCCGTCGGAAACCCCTCGCGATGTGGATAGTCCAATACGCCCTGAGCCGCCGCTACACCATCGGCGTCCTGGCGATCCTGATCCTGCTGTTCGGCGTGTTGTCGGCGCGCAAGATGCCGACCGACATCCTGCCCGAGGTCGGCATCCCCTCGGTCAACCTGGTCTGGACCTACAGCGGCCTGCCCGCGGCCGACGTCGCCGCGAAGATGACTTCGTTCTCGGAGGCGGCGATCCTCAACACCGTCGACGACCTCAAGGAAGTGCGTTCGGAAACGCTCAACGGCGCCAGCATCGTGCGCATCGATTTCCAGCCTACCGTCAGCCTCGACCGCGCCCTGGTCCAGATCACCGCGGTCTCGCAGACGATCCTGCGGCGCATGCCGCCGGGCACCTCGCCGCCGCTGGTGGTGCGCAACAACGTGTCGAGCACGCCGGTGCTGCAACTGGTGCTGTCATCGGATTCGCTGACCGAGGCCCAGTTGTACGACTACGCGCGCCTGCAACTGCGTTCGCAGATCCAGACCATCCCCGGCATCCGCATGACCCTGCCCTACGGCGGCGCGCCGCGGCAGATCATGGTCGACCTGGATCCGGCCAAGCTGCAGACCTACGGCCTGACCCCGGCCGACGTCACCGGCGCGCTCGAACGCGGCAGCCCCACCCTGCCCTCGGGTTCGATCCGCGAAGGCCGGCGCGAGATGCAGATCTCGATCGACACCAGCCCGGCCACGGCGGCCGAGTTCCTGGAAATCCCGGTGACCGCGCGCAACGGCGTGGTGATCTACGTGCGCGACGTGGCCTCGGTGCGCGACGGCGGCGCGCTGCAGACCAACATCGCGCGCATGGACGGCTCCAGCGCGGTGTCGGTGGCGCTGATCAAGCTCGGCGGCGCGTCGGCGGTGGAGATCGTGCGCGCGATCCGCGAACGCCTGCCGGAAATCGAAGCCTCGGCGCCGCCGGGCACGCGCATCCAGCCGATCTTCGACCAGTCGGTGTTCGTCGACAACGCGATCGGCTCGATCGAGCACGAGGCGGTGCTGGTCGGCCTGCTGGTGGCCCTGGTGGTGTTGGTGTTCATCGGTTCCTGGCGCTCGAGCATGATCGTGCTGTCGGCGATTCCGCTGGCCCTGCTCGCCTCGGTGGCGATGCTGCATCTGCTCGGCTACACCTTCAACGTCATGACCCTGGGCGGTCTGGCGCTGGCGATCGGCATCCTGGTCGACAACGCGGTGGTCGACGTCGAAAACACCAACCGCAACATCGCCCTGGGCAAGGACGTGCGCACCGCGATCCTCGACAGCGCCAAGGAAGTGGTGTTCCCGGAGATGGTCTCGACCATCGCGATCTGCATCGTGCTCACGCCGATCCTGCTGATGACCGGCTTGTCGGCGTGGGTGTTCACCCCGCTCGCATTGGCGGTGATCTTCGCCATGCTGGCCTCGTTCCTGCTCTCGCGCACTTTGATCCCGGTGCTGTGCTACCTGCTGCTGCCGGCCGACATCGCCAGCCGCGCCAACCCGCGCTGGGCGCCGGAAAAGCTGTTGCTCAAGGTCAGTCATAAAGTCGAACACGTGCTCGACCGGCTGCGCGACAAGCATCATGCGCTGCTGATCCGGCTCGGCCATCACGGCGCCGTGCTGGGCCTGGTCGCGGTGCTGGTGTTCGGCGCCGGCGCGCTCGCGGCGATGTCGCTGGGCCGCGAGTATTTCCCCCAGGTCGACGCCGGCCAGTTGCGCCTGCAGGTGCGCCTGCCGACCGGCACGCGCCTGGAAGAGACCGCGGCGCGGGTCAGCGAAATCCAGCGCGAGATCCGCAGCATCATCCCGCCGGCCGAACTGCAGACGGTGTACGAACAGATCGGCGTGCCCGACGCGATCAACCTGTCGTTGGTCGACAGCACCGTGGTCGGCTCGTTCGAGGCCGAGATCATGCTGCAGCTGCGTTCGCCGCACGCCAACAGCCACGATTACCTGGTCAAGATCCGCCAGCGCATCGCCGAACGCTTCCCCGACGTGAAGCTGTTCGAGCGCCCGCCCGACGCGACCAGTCGCACCCTCGCCGGTTCCGCCGCGGCCGCCTTCGAGGTGCGCCTGATCGGCCGCGACGTGCCCGGCAACCTCGCCGCCGCTCGCCAGATCGAGCAACGCCTGCACCAGGTGCCGGGCGCGGTCGATATCGCCCTGCGCCAGGTGCTCGACCTGCCCGAGTACCAGGTCAAGATCGACCGCACCCGCGCCGCCCAACTCGGCCTCGACGCGCAGCAGGCCAGCCGCGCCGTGCTCGCGGTGCTCGGTTCGGCCGGCACGGTCTCGCCGGTGTACTGGACCGACACCGTCAACGCCATCGCCTACACCGTGCAGGTGCAGGCGCCGATCGACCGCCTGCAGAACATCGACGCCCTGCTCAACGCGCCGCTGCGCATCGGCAGCGACGGCCAGGCGGTGTTGTTGCGCAACATCGCCACGGTCACGCCGCGCAACGTTCCCGCCAGCATCGCCCGCACCACCCTGGCGCCGACCATCAGCGTGGTCGCCAACGTGCAGGGCACCGACCTGGGCTCGGTCTACGACGAGCTGACCGCGATCACTAGCGAACTCGGCGCCAAGCTCAAGCCCGGCAACCGCATCGAGATCGTCGGCCAGGCCGGCGAGATGCAGAGCGCCTACGGCGAGCTCGCCGCCGGCTTGTTGATGTCGGCGATCCTGGTGTTCCTGGTGCTGGTGGTGAACTTCCAGTCGTGGATCCAGCCGCTGGTGGCGATGTCCGGCCTGCCGGTGGCGATCGCCGGCGCCGCGATCGGCCTGTTCGTCACCGGCACGCCGCTGAGCGTGCCTGCGTTGATGGGCGTGATGATGGTGATCGGCGTCTCCACCGCCAACAGCGTGCTGGTCACCAGCTTCGCGCGCGGCCTGATCGCCGACGGCCACGACCCGGAACTGGCCGCCTACGAATCCGCCGCGGTGCGTTTGCGCCCGGTATTGATGACCGCCTGCGCGATGGTGCTCGGCATCATCCCGATGGCGATCGGCCTGGGCGACGGCGGCGAACAGAACGCGCCGCTCGGCCGCGCGGTCATCGGCGGTCTGCTGTTCGGCACGCCGGCCACCCTGATCCTGGTTCCTTCCATCCTGGCCGTGCTCGGCCGCCGCCGGAAACCGCAGGCGCAGACCGATCCGGTCGACGCCGCCGCCATCGCCGCAGGAGTCGCTCCATGAACATCGTCCTCAACGGTTCGCTGTTGCGCACCGCCTTGGCCGCGGCCCTGCTGGCCGCGCTGTCGGGCTGCGGCCACAGCGACGCCGAGACCGCACCGGCCGCGGCCCTGCCCGAAGTGCTCACTGTGCAGGCCAAGGCCGCCGACCCGATCACCGAGTTGTCCCTGCCCGCGCGCGCGCAGGCCGGCGAGTCGGCACAGTTGTACGCCCGCGCGACCGGCTTCGTCAGCGAACGCAAGGTCGAACTCGGCGACCGCGTCGCCGCCGGCCAGGTGCTGGCGACGATCTCCGCGCCGGAGATCGACCAATCGGTGCGCGAAGCGCGCGCCGTGCTCGCCCAGACCGCGGCCGACCAGGAACTGGCCAAGGTCAACTACGACCGCGCCCAGGCGCTGATCGGTTCGGGCGCGATCTCCAAGGAATACTTCAGCGACCGCAAGGGCAGCTTTGATGTCGCGGTCGCGGCGCGCAACGCCGCCCAGGCGCGCCTGACCGCGGCCCTGGAACGGCAGTCGTTCCAGGCGGTGCGCGCGCCGTTCGCCGGCGTGGTGGTGGCGCGCAACATCGAGCGCGGCGATCGCGTGGTCGGCGATTCGGCCTCGGCCAGCGCGCCGATGTTCGAGGTCAACGTGCTCGACCCGCTGCGCGTGGTCGTCGACGTACCGCAGAACGCCGCCCTGCAGATCGAACCGGGCCTGGAAGCGGAGGTCAGCTTTCCGGAACTGCCCGGGCAGGTCTTCAAGGCCCAGGTCGCGCGCAGCGCGCGCAACCTCTCGCGCGAGGCCGGGGTGATGCGCACCGAACTGCGCCTGCCCAACCCCGACAGCCGCATCCCGGCCGGCATGGTCGGCACCGTCCGCCTGCACCTGCCCCGCGCCGCCGCGGCGGTGGTGCTGCCGGTGTCGACCGTGGTCCAGCGCGCCAGCGGCGCCCAGATCGTCGCCCTCAAGAGCGACTCGACCATCGCCTATCGCGACGTCACCCTGGGCCGCAACCTCGGCAACGAGATCGAGATCCTCAGCGGCGTCCGCCCGGGCGAGACCATCGTGCTGGCGCCGAACGCCCTGCTCGCCGAAGGCAACAAGGTTCACGCCAAGGCCCTGCCGCCGCCGAAGAAGTCCTGATCGCCCGCTGCCCGGCTCTCGCTGGGCAAGCGGTCGAGCGGACGCGCCGAAACCTCCCCCTGCTGAGCACGCAATGCCGAGCACGGGGAGGCGGTTTGCTTTCGAACGGATTCAGCAGGGCGCGATCGCGAACACGCCGCTGATCACGCCGCGGATCGCGCCAATGCGGGCCTCAGGCCCGCCGCGCCCGCTCAGGGATTGTTGTCGACGTGGCCGTAGCTGATCACGCGGCCGACTTCCCAATGATCGGCCTGCTGGCGCCAGATCAGCAGGAAGTCGCTGATGCCGTCGCATTGGCCGGTCTTGACCTGGCAAAAACGATGCTGCCCGGTTTCCAGCGCACCGTAATTCTTGATCGCACGCACCTTGACCGTGCCCGGGATCAGCTCGCGGCGGATCTTGCCGCAGGCGCCGGCGCGGGTCTGGGCGATCATCGATTCGCGCGTCCAGGAGACGCCGCCGATGTCGTGATAGAACTCGACGTCGGACGAGAAATAATCCGAATAGCGCTTGAGCTGCTTCGGGTCGGTGCAGCGGTTGAACGCGTCGAACACCTGCGTATCGAGCCCGGCGATGGTGTCGTGCAAGGCCTTGTCGGCGGCACTGGTAACGGCGGTCGCAGCGGCAGGCGGGGCAGCCGGTGCGGCGGGCGCATTGGGTTCGGCGGCGGAAGCGATCCCGGCGGGTAGAGCGAGCATTGCGGTGAAGCCGAGTACCCAAGCCAACTTGATCATCGATCCACTTCCCTTGTGTCGGTCCGGGGATCATAGCCGGAGCCGGCTGCTTCGTCGCCTGTCGGGCCTTGCGCGCCCGCGGCGACGGCCCTGAAACGCAGGAAAACCAGGGCCTTGGGCCTGCCCGGATCGGGCTTGCCCGGATTGAGCCGGATCGAATCGGATCGGCGGGTCTGGCCGGCCCAAGCCGTGTTGCGGACCGATCGCGTCCGTGGCCCGCGCGATGCCGACAACGACGATCGAACCGGCACCGACCCGTCGACTAGACCGGTCCGCGCCGATTCATTCGTCCTGCGCCAGCGACGACGAGGCCGCGTCGATGGTCTCGATGCCGGCCAAGGGCAGCACGCACAGCGCACGCTCGCCCGCTATCGCCGCACCGTCGCCCGCGGCCTGGACGGCGGCGGTCTCGAGCACCATGGCCTTGCGCGCTTCGGCCAGGAGCGGCAGCAGCTTGTAGAACGAGTTGGCGACCGCGCGCCGACCCATCGCCGAATAACGGTCGCCTTCGCACAACGCGAACCAGGTGGCGTCGTACAGCGCCTGCATGGCGCGGCTGGGTTCCGGGCCGCGATCGGGACGGGTCTCGAACGTCATGGCGCACTCCACTCGGCCGCGCGATGGCCGATGACGACACCTTAGCGAGCCGACGTCTCACCTCGAGATACGCGCGCCGCATTTATGGACTTCGTTCATGCGCACGTCATGTCATGACCTCATGCCGTAGGGACTCGGTTCAGCCCATCCGCATTCCGGCGTGAACCACGGCGCAAAACGCGCAGGCCATGCGATTTCGCCTCCGCCGTCCGCGCCCGCGTGTCAGCCGGTGGGACGCGGCGATGGAAGGCTGATGCCGACACGAACACGGCCGCCCGGTCCGCCATATCGGACCAGCCCTGCCGCGTTCGACCCGCCTCCCTGCGACGACTTCGCGTCGGCGCCTTTCCCAAGGATTCGATTCCTCCATGAGCGACATCATCGATCAAGCGCAGCAATTCGAGGAGATCAACCTCGCCCAATCGCTGCAGGCCCATCTGCTGGCCGCGGAAGCCACGACCCGGCCGCTCGCGGCCGGCTACTGCTTGAACCACGCCTGCCTGGAACCGTTCGACGACGACCCGCAGCGGCTCTATTGCGGCCCGTCCTGCGCGGAGCGGCATCATCGGCAGATGCAGCGCGATGGTCATGCGCTGCGGCGCAAATAGTTGGATGCGCTGTTTGGCTTCAGGCCTGCCCTGGAATGGCGGGTTACCCGAACCCTGCTGTCGATTTGAAGCCCTGGCGTGCCGTTGCCGTTGCCGTTGCCGTTGCCGTTGCCGTTGCCGTTGCCGTTGCCGTTGCCGAGATTTTGATCTGCTTTGCCGCTTTACCGGTCAAGTGGAGACCCGGAGGGCGCCGCACAGGACGTGCGGCGTTTTCCGATAAGACAGGGACGTCTTATCGGAAAATCCCGGCGCG
>NZ_CP175666.1:728740-815428 GCF_046097045.1 Lysobacter sp. Hz25 | reverse complement strand
TCCCTGTCCCGATGAAAAACGGCCCGCATCCATGCGGGCCGCCCTCCGGGTCTTCCGTCGCCTTCGCAAGGGCGCTGCGACGCACAGCAACAGCAACAGCAACAGCAACGGCAACGGCAACGGCAACGGCAACGGCAAAGGCAACGGCAAAGGCAAAGGCAAAGGCAAAGAAGGCAACGCTGCTCGGGGCAGGAGCGGCTCCTCATAGGGATTTCGTACGGTCACAAGCCGCGACCGCGCCATGGCGGTCTTGCGCTGCACCTCCCGCGCAAGAAGCAAGCATCGAAACGACGCATTCGCATCGCCCACCTCGACGATACGACACTACATCGCTAACGCTCCCGCACCGGAAAACTGCACTCCGCGTAATACAACTGACAACGCCGATCCTTGCGCGCCTCGCAGGCGCCCAAGCCGATTTCCGCGGCGCGTTCGGCGCTGCTCGCCGTCGTCGTGTCCGATTGGCGGTCGCCGGCGACCACCACCACGCAGCTGTCGCGGTAGCTCATCTCGACCTTGCAGGCCTGGCCGCCGCGCGCGCGGCAATCCTCCAGGGCGATGCGTTTGGCCTCGCGCTTGCTGCGCGTGTCGCTCGCCGCCCCCATGATGCCGGCGGCCGCATCGAAGGCGAGCGCGCCCCATTGGCTGGCCCAACGCGGCCCCGCCGTCCCACGCGGGGCGGGGCTATTGGGCATCGGCGCGCAGGCGTTCGGCGAGGCCGCGGTGTAGGGGACCATGCCCGGCGGGCATCCTCCTTCGGCCCAGGCGGCACTCGCCGCGGCGCACACCAACACCAGCGCGACGATGCGGAGCGTGGGCTTGCGAGCGATGGATTTTCGATCCGGCATCGCCATCAGACCCTCCGCACCGAATCTTCGCCGCGCGACTCGCGCCCCGACGGCGGCCGGCCGAGTTCGTGCGCCGCCCCGGTCATCAAGGCCGGCGTGGCGGCACGCTGCTCGCCGCCCGACTGCGGCGACAAATGCGACCCGGCCGAGGCCTGGCCCGATGTCGCGGGCGCAGCGCCGGCACCGCCGCCGAACGCCGAGTAATGCACGAAGTTGCCCATGGTGCCGTTGAAGAACACCGCCGCCACCGGCGGTGCGACGACGATGAAGGTGGTCAGGATCAGGCCGATGCCGCCCTGCTGCATCGCCAGGCTGGTCATACCCTCGGCGTCGAGACCGACGATGCCGTTGAACGCCTTCGACACCCAGAACGCGACCGCCACTTTCGCCAGCAGTTTCATCGCCATCGCAGTGACCACGCTCAGTGTCGCCATCGAGAACAAGGTGCCCAGGCCGTACAACAGCCAACGACGGAACATGTCCTTGGTCTGCTCGAAGAGCAGGCACAGGATGAACAAGGGGCCGAGACCGATGAACACGGCGATGCCGAATTTGTACAACAGCAACATCGCGCCGGCCGTCATCGCCGGACTGGCCGAACCGAAGCCGGCGAACAACAAGGCCCGCGCCTTCTCCTCACGCATCGCATCGTCGCCGTCGACGACCTGCACCGCATCGATAGCGGCCAGGGCGACCTGGGTATAGGCCAGGTTCTCATCGATGCTGTCGGCGGCAGTGCGTCCCTCGACGCCGGTGAACACCTGATGGATCTCGCGGTCCAGGCTGTCGGTGAACAAGCCGTGCAAACTGCCGCCGAACATCGACATGCCGGTGGCGGCCGATACGATGACGGCGACCCGCATCGCATTGACGACCAAGGCCATCATCGGCTCGCGCGATTGCCCGGTGACGATGCGGTAACCCGCCAACAACACCCACAAGGTCACCAGCGTCAGGGCGATGCTGCTGGCCCAGGCCATCATCCGCCCCATCAGCTGCAGGCCGAAGGCATCGATCTCGTGGCTGAAGTAGCCGTCGATCAGCTTGTAGAAGGCGAAGTCGCCCAGCCCCGACTGGATGCCAGCGAGGTACGCCTCATGCAGTCCACTCGACACCCGATCCATCCCTGCCATTGCGTTCCCCTTCGTTGCGGCCGGGCTTGCCGACAAGGCGGCCCGCTGACCGGTGCCTGATTACGGCGCCGCCTTGGACCTGCGCACTCTGCGCAGCCATCCGGAAGCCTCTCCTCCGGCCTGGAAAAACCTTACGAATCGCAGCCACGCACACGGACCCGCGATGGCCCCCTCGCCCGATGGCGCGGCCGTTGCGTCGTGCGGCAATGTGATGCGTGCGCCTCGAAGGCGGTTGTTTACGGCGACGGTTCGGATCGCGTGGTTCGGGCCGTGCTTCCAGGGTCGTGCTTCCCGAGTCGTGCTGTACGTACCGTGCTTTCCGGCTCGTGCTTTACGAATCGTGCTTTACGAATCGTGCTTCCGGATGGTGTTTTACCAATCGAGCGGCCCGGGTCGCGCCATGCAAGTCGCGTTGCCCAGGTCGCACCGCCCGAATCGCAGGACGGCAGGCCCACGCTTCAGAGCGGATATCCGCCGCGCGATACCGCGACGCGGGCGTCTCGTCGCCGTTCGCAAGCCTTCGTCTGCGAGTGCGGCGGCGGGCGGCGGCGTCGCTGCGGATGCATCGCAGCGACATCGAATCCGTGAGTGAGGCTAGCACCGGAGTTCCGGAATGCGTTGTAGGAAAACTCTGATTCGTCGTGCGCGTTTGGCCACGCCTTGTAGACAAATGTCTACGTTCTTGTGGACACAAAGCAAATTCGAGAAGCGATGCTTGCCAACTCTGGGGTTTTGTTGAGATTAGGTGTCATCCAGATGGATCTGACTTGGCAAGAGAGTTCGTAATGATCCGCGTCTTCATGATCGACGATCACCCCCTCATGCGCACCGGAATGCGCTGGGTCCTGGAAGAAGCGGGCGACATCGAAGTGGTCGGCGAAGCCGCCAACGGTCGCGATGCGCTGGCCTTGATTCCGACATTCGCCATCGACCTGGTGGTGTGCGATTTCGACCTGCCCGATACCGACGGCCTCGACCTGACCCGCCGCCTGCTGCGACAGGACCCGGAGCGCAAAGTCCTGATCGTCTCGATGCTCGAACGCAGCCCGATTCCGCGGCGCTTGCTCGCCGCGGGCGCATTGGGCTACGTCAGCAAGACCAGCGATCCGCTGGTGGTCTTGCGCGCAGTGCGCGAAGTGGCCAGCGGCCGGCGCTTCCTAGACAACGCCCTGGCCTGCCAGGTGTTGTTCGACTCTTCGCCGTTCGATCAGCTCAGCCCGCGCGAACTCGAAGTGGCGATGCTGATGGTCAAGGGCGAAAGCATTCGCCGCATCGCCGATTCGTTGCGCGTCACCGAGTCGACCGTGCGTACGATCCGCTCGCGCGTGTTCGACAAGCTCGATGTCAGGGGCGATGCGTCCCTGGTCTATCTCGCGGTCGAGCATGGCCTCGCCTGACCGCGCGACGCCGCGCACGGTGCCATCGACCGCCGCGACCACGACAGCGGCGCTGCCGAGTCGTTGCCGCAGCGGCGCTCATCCACCTTCGCCACGAGCTTGTATGCGCCCTTCCCCCGCCGCGCCCGGCCTGGTCCTCGTCTGGGTCCTGGCCCTCGCTGCCTGTTCGAACTTCTCCGAGCCGACCATGCCGCACTACCGACGCAATCCGCATCCGCAGCAGCGTTACGAGATCACCCTGCGTCTCGACGATGCACCCGGGCCGGTGTTGACGCTGCAGGGCGCGGCCCAGTACGAGGTGACGGACCTGTCCTGCGTGCCCGAGCTGGCGGGCACCGGGGTACGGCCGGTGCCGCGATACAGCTTGCCGGCGACCTATATCCGCACCGCAGCCAACCGCTATGTCATCGCCGTGCACGCCGATGCGATGCGCGACGAGGATTACCACGGCCTCGGCGTCTGCCGTTGGAAGCTCGCCGCCCTGCACGTCAGCCTGCACCTCGCCGACCGCCAGCATCGCGACATCGCCATCGACCCGACGCTGCCGGGCGAGGCGCTGCTGTCCGGGCGCGGCAGCACCCTGCACTTCTGGCGCGACGGGCGTCCGCGGGTCAATCCGCAGGATGCAGTCGCCCTGGATTACCAAGGCCCGCGCACTTACCGCGAGGAGATCCGCGCGGACGTCTTCTCCGTCACCTTCATTCCGAGGGCGAGCACGCCATGAGCACGAACAGCCAGCAGTACGCGAACCTCGCCAGCGACGCCTACAGCCCCTACGAGCCGGGGCGCCGCGCCAGGGGCCTGGAAGAAAAAGTGCGCATCGACGAGGTGACCTACAAAGTCATCGAGCACGTCGACCGTCCGTCCGGTTACCAGGGCACGATCTACCAACGCCTGGACACCGGCGCCATCGTGGTCGCACACCGCGGCACCGAATTCGGCCGCGAGTTCGTCAAGGACGGTCTGCTCGCCGACGGCGGCATGATCGCTGCGCGCGTCAACCGCCAGGCCGACGATGCCATCGGCCTGACCCGCCGCGCCGTGGAATATGCGCAAGGCTTGAAACACGAACTCGGCCGCGACGTGCCGGTGTCGGTCACCGGTCATTCGCTCGGCGGTTGCCTGGCGCAGATCAGCGCCTACCGTTTCGGTCTAGGCGGCGAGACCTTCAACCCCTATGGCGCCGCAAGCCTGCGCGATCGCATCCCCGAGGGCGGCATCCAGGTGCTCAATCACGTCATGGCCGGCGACATGGTCAGCGCCGCCGGCCGGCATTTCGGCCGGGTCCGCATGTACGCGGTCGAACAGGAGGTCGATACCTTGACCCGGGTCGGCCGCTATGCCGACAACGGCGACCGCCTCGACATCCGCTACGCCTTGCCCGCGGCCGCGGCCGGTTGGGAGTCGCATCGCATGCATCACTTTCTCCCGGTCGACGGCGAGGGGCGGCGCGACCGCTCGGTGCTCGACGACCCGCAGGCGCAACGACTGGCGCAGCAGCATCGGCCGATGTTCGACAAGTACCGCAGCGACATGCTGTTGACCCGCGAAGGCGCATCGATCGCGGCGGCGCTCGCGCAGGGCGCGCGCGGCGTGGCCGGCGAGATCCTGCGCCACTTGCCCGATCGGCCGCAAAACCCGTTCGACGAGAGCTCGCGACGCCTGCCGCCATTGCCGGCCGCGGCCTCCAGCGACCCACGCCTGGCCGAGCACCCGGACCACCGCTTGTACGGGCAGGTCCGCGCCGGCGTCGCCGCGGTCCAGCAAGGCCAGGGCCTTAGGCGCGGCGAAGACGGCGAACGCACCGCCGCGAGCCTGCTGGTGCTGGCCAAGCGCAGCGGCTTGAGCCGCGTCGATCAGGTCGTCGCCGGCCACGCCCCGGGCCAGCCCGAGCAGTTGTTCGTGGTCCAGGGCGATCCGCGCGACCCGGCCCATGTCCGCGCACAGATGCCGGCCGCCGACGCGGCGAAGACGCCGGTCGCCGAATCGTTGCGCGAACTCGCCGCCCTCAACGCCCGGGCGCCTGCGCAAGCCGCAGCGCTCGACGCTCAGGACCAGATCCGCCCAGCGCCGATGCGCCCTCACTGAGCCTGCCGCAGGGGGCGATCCGGCTCCTCCGCCGCACCGCGCCAACACCGGCGCGACCGGCAAGGCCGCAGGCCAGGATGGGCACAGGGCTGACCGATGGGCCGCATCTGCCTACAATGCCGCGCCCGAAGTTGCAGTGCCCGTCATGGAAATTCTCGTCAACCCAGAGCTCAAAGCCTATATCGACCCGCTGACCGAGGAAGAGCACGAAGCGCTGGAGCGCAGCATCCTCGCCGAGGGTTGCCGCGACGCGCTGGTGCTGTGGGGCGACGTCCTGGTCGACGGCCACAACCGCTACGGCATCTGCCGCAAGCACGGCCTGCCGTTCCAGACCGTGCAGAACCCGCGCTTCCAGTCGATCGACGACGTCTACCTGTGGATGATCGACCAGCACCTCGGCCGGCGCAGCGTGTCCGACTTCCAGCGCGGCGTGCTGGCCCTGCGCAAGCGCGAGATCCTGGCCGAGCGCGCCGCTGCCGGCGCACCGGCGGCGGTAACGGCCGACGCTGGCAACGACGACGCCCCCTGGGACACCTCGGCGGCCGAACCGGGCGCCGACACGCCGCCGCCCGCCGCGGCAGCCGCGGCGAAGCCGGCGCCGGGCGCGCGCAAGCAACGCGGCGAGATCGCCCGCGAGGCGCGCCTGAGCACCGCCCAGGTCGGCCTGATCGAAACCATCCACAAGCAGGCGGCGCCGGAAGTGGTGGCGGCGGTGAAATCGGGCACGTTGTCGCTCAATGCCGCCGCCGCGGTCGCGACCTTGCCGGAAGACGAACAGCGCGCCGCGGCCCTGGCCGGCAAAAGCGAACTCAAGGAAGCGGCCAAGCGCGTGCGCGAATCGCGGCGCAAACCGCGCGAGCCGCGCGAAGGCGATGAGGGCGAAACCTCGGCGCTGGACGCCGCGCTCGCCGACCAGGTGCTGGCATTGCGCCAACGCGTGGCCGAGCTGACCGCCGAGAACGAATCGCTGCGCGAACAACTCGCACTGTTGCAGGCCGCCGTGGCCTGACGAAGACCGCAGCTTGAGGGTGGCAGCCGCCTGATCGCAGGCCACGGCCTGAGGCTCGTAGCCGCCCGAGCGCAAGGCCACGGCCAGAGGACCGCACCGGCCCGACCGAAGGCGGCGGTTACGCGGCCGCCCAGCCAGACCGAAAGCCGCGGCTACGAAGCCACGCCGCCCTTACCGCCGGCCCCGGCGGCCTGCGTTTGCGCCCTCGCCGTCGAGCGAGGGCGCATCGGCCTCAGTTGACCACGCAGGTCAAGGTGACGGTCACCGTACCGCCGTTGACCAGATTACCGAGCGCCACGCCGGCATCGAGCGCCGCCAAGGTCAGTGGAGTGCCCGGGCAGGCCGCGCCGACGCAGGTCGGCGGCGCCGTGCAGGTCAGGTTGCTGCGGCCGGCCGCCGGGTCGCGCAGCACCGCGCCGGTCACCGCATCCGGGCCGGCGTTGCTGACCACGATGGTGTAGGTGGTCGTCGCGCCGCGCACCAAGGTGTCGTTGGCCTGGTCGATGTCGCCGTTCACGCCCGGCGTATTGGTCTTGGTGATCGACAGGTCGGCGAGCGGCGCGCGCGTATTGCTGAAGGTGCAAGTCAGGTCGTCGCCGGCCGCGGCGGTAAGGTTGAAGCTGATGCCGCTGCCGCTCGGCGTCTGCCCGCCTGCCAATGCATTGGTGCAGGCATAGGTCGTCGTATAGCTGGACAGATTGGTGGCGGCCGCGCCGGCTTCGCTCAGGGTGTAGGCGCCACCGCCGGTCGCCGGGTTGATGATCGCGACTTCGGTCGGCGTATTGGTGCTGCCGGTGGTGGTGACCGTGCTCGGGCCGCCCGTCCCGCCGATCGTCAGGACGAACTGATCGGTCGCGACGAAGCGCCCCAACGGCAATGCTTTCTGCAGACGCAGGATCGGCTGCCGGCTATTGGTGAACGTACAGGTGATATTGGCGCCGGCCGCGGTCGCCGCGGCATCGAGTACCACATTGCGGTTAGCCAGGTCCGCCGTCGCCGTGCCGCCGCTGGCCAGTCCGGTACAGGTGATGTCGGTGACCGCATAGCCCGCCACCGCGGCTTCGGTGATCGTCGTCGCCACGCCCACGGTCGTAAGCGTCTGGATGACGCCGCTGACCGGCGTGCCGGCCACGGTGGTGGTCAGCGTCTGCGCGACCACGCCATTGGTGCCGGTGAAGTTGAAGGCGCCGACGCCGCCGAGACTGATCTTGCTGATCGTCAGGCGCGACACCGAAGTGTCGGAATCGGTCGCCTGATTGTTGGCGGTATTGGCCTCGCTGGTGCCGGTACCGGCCGTGACGGTGGCGGTGTTGCTCAAGGCGCCGGTGAAGTTCGCCGGCACCGTTACGGTCAGCAGATAAGTCACCGAGCCTCCGACCGGCAGGTCGACGGTCGCGTCGTTGATCGCGCCGCTGCCGCTCGCCGCGCACACGCCGCCCGCGCTGCCGCTGCAGGTCCAGCTCGCGGTGGTGATGCCGGCGGGCAAGGGATCGCTGACGGTCGCATTCTGCGCACCGAACGGGCCGCTGTTGCTGACCACGATGGTGTAGACGACGTTCGTGCCCGGCGTGTACGTGTCGTTGGCCTGGTCGACGTTGCCGTTGACCCCTGGCGTATTGGTCTTGGTCAGCGCCAGGTCGGCGCCGAAGGTGATGTTGGCGGTCGCGCAGTTGGAGCCGTCGTTCGAGCTCGAACCCGGCGCGCCGGAGATCAGGGTGGCCGCGCCGGTCGCCAGGTCGAACTGGTAGAAGCCGCTGGGCGGGTTGTTGCCGGAACCGAACAGACCGTTCGGCGCACCGTATATGGCGCCGAAGAAGCCGGCCGGCAAGCCGTTAGGGGGACCGATGCTGGTGACCGCGCCGGTGGCCGGATTGACCGACACCAGTTGGCCGCCGTTGGTGACGCCATACAGCAGGCCGCCGACCCAGGCCCAGTCGGCGATGTTGATCGCCGCGCTCAGGGTGACCGGCGTGGCGGTCAAGGTGGCCACGTTGATCGCGTACATCGTCGTGCCGGCGGCGACGTTGTCCTTGACGTAGAGAATGTTGGCGGCAGTACCGAAAGCGCCGCTGATATACGTCGCGACCGGTAGCCCGCTGACCGCGCCGAGACTGACGGTGGTACCGTCGGCGCCTATCCTGACCAGAGTATTGGTATTGCTCGTCACCAGGCCGTATTGGTAGTTGTCGCCGGTGTTGTAGCCGACCGCGTTGTACAGCAGGTTGGTGGTGCCGACCGGATTGAAGGTCAGCGGATTGGTGCTGGTGCCGATCTGGTACAGCGTGGTCGGTGTCGGCGCGCCCGGCGACTGCTCCAGCCACAACCGCGCATCGCAGACCCCGAAATTGGGCTGGGGCGTGTCGGTGTCGGACGCGGTGTTGTTGGCCGGAGCGGTGTCGACGCCGTTATTCGGCAACGCAATCTGCGCGATGTTGGTCAAATTGCCGGTGGCGTTGGCGGCCACGGTTCCGGAGATGGTGAAGGTAACGCTGCCTCCCGAAGGCAAGGTCGGTATGTTCACCCCGCTTGCCTGCATGTTCGCTACCGATAGCTGCCCCGGGGCAGCTCCGACGCTGGGGCAGACAGCGCCTCCCACCGGGCTGGCGCAGGTCACGCTGGCCACCGCGAAGTTCGCAATGGCCGGATCGGTGAAAACCGCGTTCGTCACCGATGCGGGCCCTGCGTTGCTCGCGACCAGCACATAGCTGAACGACTGGCCCGCTCCATAGATCGTCTGGTTATTGGTCTTGGTGATGGCCAGGTCGGCGCAGGCGACGGTGAAGTTGGCGGTGGCCGAGTTGTCGGTCGGGTCGATGTCGGAGAAGCCGTCGGTCGCCGAGAAATTGGCGCTGGCCGTGTTGGGAACGCTGGCGCCGCAGGTCGCTGCGGCCGCCACGGTGCCGCTGATGGTGAAGGTCAGCACCCCACCCGGCGCGAGCGTATAGCCGCCGGTGAAGGCCAGATTGCCCGAGCCGCTGGCGGCCGGACAGGTCGATCCGGCGGTGGCGCTGCAAGTCCAGGTGGCGCCGGTGACCGAGGCCGGCAAGGTATCGGTGATATCCGGTGCGTTAGCGGCATCAATCGACGGCGCCTGATTGCCCGGGTCGGTGATGTTGATGTCGGTATTGGCGATGGTGACGGTGTAGCTCATCGGCTGGCCGCGGAACAACGGTGTGGCCGACACCGTCTTGGTCACGGCGATATCGGCCGGCGCCGCAGCGGTCAACTCACGCACTTCGTGGATGTTGTTGAGGCCGCCGGTGGCCCCGCCGAAACCCATGCGCAGATTGCTGGGCGCGGTGTAGGGAAAATTGAGTTCCGACAGCACGGTAGTGACGGCGCCGCCGTTCTGGCCGACGCCGACCGACACCCGGTAGCCGCCCGAGCCATTGGGCATCAGCACGATGCGGGCGCGATCGGCGGCAGGCCGCACGGTTACGGTCGGCACGTCGATGCCGCCGCTGAGCAAGGTGCGCGAGATGAAGCGATTGTTGTCGCTCAGGGGGCCACGGACCACGACATTGTCGGCGCCGGCGCCGCCGGGGCTGCCGCTCAACGGCGAACAACCGCCGGCGACGCCCGGAGCTTGCCCGGAGAAATTGCCGAATTCGTCCAGGCCGATGCCCAGGTAACCGCCGAGACCGTCGCAATATCCCAGGCCTGCGCCGGGCAGGGCCCCGACCATGCTTTGGGTCGCGTCGTACAGGAAGAAGCTGATGCCGTCGGCGCCGTTGCCGCCCCAGATTACGTAGTCGAACTCGACGATGACGCCGTTGCTCGAGGGCAAGGTGCCGCCGGTAAACAGGGCATTGCCGATCTGGGTGCCCTGGTCCGTGGTCAGGCGCAACCAACCGCTGCCGTTGGCGTCGTTGGTGCTGTTGCCGTCGGCGATCAGGCCATAACCGCCGGTCAGGATGCCGCTGTCGTTATTGGTCAGGGCGTTGTTGGTGCCGAGGATGGTCCAACCCGGCGCGGTGCTGTTGGTAAACGCCTGGGCGACCTTGAACTGAGCCTGCGCCGGGGTGCCGGCCAAGCCGCCCAGCAGCATCGCCGACAGCGCAATCGCCTTGGCCGCACGCCGCGGCGCCGTCGCGATCCTTGCCGATATCGGTTCTGCCCCCTGCCGGACACCGACAAGCGCGCTCTGCCCTCTGCGCGAACGACCTGGTTTCCCCATGCCCCACCCCTTGTGTGACATGTATAAAAGTAAAGCAGCACACTCGGTCGCGGGGAGACGGCCGGCTCGATTTCCATGAACTTACGTGAGTCCCGACGAGCGGTCGCGAAGCGACGAAGTCCGATGACGATCCCGCCGCGCGCGAATCTCCCGCGGTCGGCGATGCTTCGATCGCTTCCTGAAGACGATTGCTCACGGCGATACGCGCCCCTCAGCAACGACTTGCGTCGGCTGGCGGTGCGAGCGCGGTAAGTTCGTCGTCCCGGCGGGCCTGAACGAATCTAAAGGCGTTTATGCCCGGACGGGGCGGCCTGCAGGGCCATGTATCGCCGCCTTGCGGACGGAGCTCGGCCCGCCGTCGTCGCGACGGGCCGAGACGGTCGTGTCGGCCTCAGCGCTCGCCGCCGTGGTGTCGCGCCCGCTCGATCGGCTGGTTCGCCGATTCGGTCGCCTGTTGCGGCGCCGCCGGCGCCTTGCTTTCGAAACGCAGGGCCGGTTGCCCGGATTCGGTCTCGACCGAGCGCACCTCGCCGTTGGCGCGGCGCGCCTTGACCTGCTCCAGCACCGGGTTGCTGCACGAGCCTTCGATGAAGTCGGCGCGCTGCAACTCGCCGTTCTTGAGATCGACGAACAAGCTGTGGGCGTCGCCGGCATTGCGGTTGCTCGACGTGGTCAGCCGGCTGTCGCGCGGCAAGGTGGTCGAGTCGACCTTCAACACATGGGTCACCGGACGCAGCCCGCAATAGCTGTACTTGCCTTCGACGTCGCTGATCAGATAGGTGCCGTCCTCGAAATACAGGCGCACGCCGGGGATACCGAGCTCCTCGCGATCCTTCACCGAATCGAGGTTGCAGTCGACGAAGATCTGTCCGACCACGCAGCCCTCGTCGGAAAACACCCCTCCACGGATCTCGACCTTCCACTGCGACAGGTTCGAGCACGGACGCAGGCCGCTGCCGGCCGTGCATTCGGCCTGGGCGCGGTTGATGCCGTCGCCCTGCTGCGCGCCGACGCCGATGCGCACGCGATAGCGCACCAACGCTTCGGCGCCGGGCGCGAGGCGATCGAGGGCGATGCGCAGCACCGGTCCGGGCGCGCCGCTCAGCGACACCAGGGTCGCACCGCGCACTTGCACGGTGTCGGCGACGAGGCGGAAACCGGCCGGCAGGCGGTCGACCAGCACCGGCGCCAGGGCTAGGCCGGCGCCGTTGTTGCGGATGCGCACGCTGTAAGAAACAAGGTCGCCGACCTCGGCTTCGCGCACCGAGCCGATCTTCTCGACGCTGAGCACCGCATCGGTCGACGGTAACGGCGTATCGACACAGGCATCGTCGCGCAGCGTGCGGCCAGCCACCGTCAACAAAGCTTCGTTGAACAGACCGCGCCCGCTACTGCCGGCGACGCAGGCATTGTTGGACGGGTCGGCGATCACCGAGGCGGCGACGCGCACCCGCAGTTCCAGCGTATAAGCATCGCTGGCGCTTGCGGCGAGATCGCGCGCGTTGGCGAGCGCCCACGGGCCTATGCCGTTGACCGCGATGCTGGCGCCGTTACGGGTCGCAGTCGCCGCCAGCACGCTGACGCCGGCGCCGAACTGCGGCGTGTCGCTGAGGTCGTAACGGCCGACCGCGGCGCCCTGGTTGCGCACCACGATCGCGTAACGCACCAGGAATTCGTCGGCGGTGCCCGGCACGGCCTGCGGCTCGCCCTGCGCGTCCTTGCTCACGCTCAACACCGTCGCCACCGGCGTGCCAACGCAATGCGCGGGGTCGGCCGCGATGTCGCAACCGGGCGGTGGCGTGGCGCAGCCGTTCGGGTCGTTGGCCGGGTCGCAAGCGACCGGCGGCGGCGTGCCGGTGTTGTCGGTGATCAGGTTGTAGATGCCGCTCACGCCGGCGGGAATCGGGTCGACCACGCGCACCACGAAGCTCGCTTCGGCGGTGCCGCCGTTGCCGGCGATCGGCCCGGCCACGGTCAGGGTGCAGGGACGCGCGCCGGCATCGCCGATCGCACAGCCCGCTACGCTCGCGCCGCTCACCGACACCAACGTGGTATGCGCCGGCAACAACTCGTAGAAGCTGTGGTTGCTCGCGGACACCGCGCTGCCGTTGGTCAGGGTCAGGGTATAGCTCAGGGTTTCGCCCGGCTCGGCCTGGCCGGGCAGGTTGCCGGTCTCGCCGCTCAGGCGCTTGGCCACGGTCACGGTCGGCTGGATCACCGGCGTTTGCACGCAGTGATTCGGGTCGGTCGCGGCGTTGCAGCCCGGCGGCGGCGCGGTGCAGCCGTTCGGGTCGGTGGCCGGATCGCAGCCGCCCGGCGGTGGATTGCCGGTGTCGTCGGTGACGAGGTTGTAGATGCTCGCGACCGACGCCGGGATCGGATCGACCACGCGCACCACGAAGCTCACCGCGGCGCTGCCGCCGTTGGCCGCGATCGGGCCGGCCACGGTCAGGGTGCAGGCGCGCGCGCCGGCATCGCCGACCGCGCAACCGGCGACGCTGGCGCCGCTCACCGACACCAGGCGGGTATGCGCCGGCAGCAATTCGTAGAAGCTGTGAGCGCTCGCGGCCGCGCCGCCGCTGTTGCTCAGGATCAAGGTATAGGTCAGCGTTTCGCCGGCCTCGGCGCGGCCGGCGACGTTGCCGGACTCGGCCGACAGCGTCTTCGCGACCGTCACGCGCGGACCGGTCGGGATCTGCGCGCAACCGGGCAGAGTCGGGTCGCTGTTGCAATCGGGCGGGCCTTTGTCCGGGTTGTAGGCGCGATTGAGGATGCGCGCGACGCCGGCCGGTATCGGGTCGACCACGGTCACCGCGACGTTGAGACTCAGGCTCGCACCGGGCGCGATGCTGAGGTTGCGCCAGGCCACCGTGCCGCCGCTCGCTGCGCCGTCGTGAGTGCCGCCGTTGTCGGACGACACGTAGACGGTGTTGGCGTCGAGGTTGTCGAGGACGTCGTAGTTGATCGCGGTCAGGTTGCCGATGTTGCGCAGAGTGATGGTGTAGTTCAGCGCCTCGCCGGGTTCGGCGATGCCGTTGCCGTTGGCGTCGGTCACGCTCTTGGCCAGGGTCACGTCGCTGGCGCAGGTGTCCAGCGCGGTCAACGAGATGTCGTCGAGGGCGAGGTCGTTGCCGGCGCCGCCGGGGCTGTTATTGACGACTTCCAGGCGCAGGCTCGACTGGGTCGGGACGAAGCTCACGCCGTACTCGTTCCAGGTCAGCACGGTGCCGGGCAGTTCCGGAATGTCGCCGCTGCTGACGCTGCCGAGCACCGCGCCGGTGCCCGGGTCGACGATGCGGAAGGTGACGTTGGGGTCGATATCGCCGTCGCCGGGCAGGTATTCCTGCACGTTGGTCAGCCAGGCGGTGAAGTCGTGGCGCACGCCGACCGCCAGGCCGGTGAAGTCGCGCGAATAGAACACGCCGGGGTCGAAGTCGGCGTTGACCAGCATCATGTAGCCGTTCGGATCACCGGTGTGGTCGGTGCCGTCGCGCCAGGCGATGTTGCCGCCGTCGCTGCGCGGCGATTGCACCAGGGAGTACTCGCCGTCGTTGACCCGGCAATCCGGGCCGATGCACGGCGGTGCGGTGTCTTCGTAACGGTAGGTGGTCTGCGCCGGCGACAGCGGCGGACCGATGCGGCTGGCGCCGGCACCGAAACCGAAGCTTTCGTTGAACAGCGGCGCGCAGGTCTGCGCCGCGACGGGCGCGACCGGCAGCGCCGCGGCGAGCAGCAGCGCTGCCGCGCGCGGCAACCAGGCGCGCAGGCGAGAGGAGTTTGCGATGGCCATGCCGGTCCTCACTTCGCCGCGGTCCGGACTTCGATCTGCACGCGACGATCGGGCTGCAGGCATTGCTTCAATGCCGCGGTCGCACGCTCGCCGACACAGCCCTGGCTGACCGGTTCGCGTTCGCCGCGCCCTTCGGCGCTGATCGGCGTACGCACGCCCTGCCCCAGCAGATAGGCGCGCACGGTATCGGCGCGCTGCCGCGACAGACGTTGGTTGTAGGCCTCGCTGCCGAGCCGGTCGCTGTGGCCGACGACGTTGAAGCCGGTCACCTCGGTGCGCTCGCGCAGTTCGGCGGCGAGCGCATCCAGCCGACCCTTGCCGCGCGGCAACAGGCCGGCAAGGTCGCCGCGATCGAACGCGAACAACGCATCGGCCGACAGCTCGTAGTTCGCCTGCTGCGACGGCGGCACCTGCTGCGACGGCGGCGATGGGCAGGCCTCGGCGGCGGCTTCGGCGCGCGCCGACAAGTCTTCGGCGATCTGGATGTAGGGCTTGGCATGGCGCCAGCCGCCGTCGTGGATCTCGTTGCCGGCGTGCACCAGCTCGACTTCGGCGCAGGCGGTGGCCTGGCGCGCGCAACGGAAGCCGGCGTGGCCGCGCAAGGCGTCGTAACGCGCCCACAGGTCGGGGCGCAGTTTCTCGGCGCCGTTGACCAGCGGGGTTTCGCTGCCCGGATCGGTGCCGGCTTCGAGCGCGGCGATCAGCCTGGCCGATTCGGCCAACGCCGCCTGCGGGTAGCCACCGCGGTCGTTGCGGCTGTACTCGTGGAAGCTGGTGTCGAGCCAGCACTGCGCTTTCGACAGCGCGTAGTCGTCGACTTCGACGCCACGATCGTTGAGCGCCTTGATCCGCGCCTGCGCCGCTTCATAAATTTGGTGATCGGCGTGGATGGCCGCGTTGGCGATGCGCTGCGGCGCCGGCGTCAAGCTCTCCGACGCGGACTGGCTTTGCGCCGGCGATGCGGTGAGGCCGATCAGCGCGAGCAACACCGACAGGTGCCGACGATCCTTCGTTGGGTGGTGTTTCATCACTCGATACTCCTCAGCGCGGCAAGGCGGGGTTGGTCGCGGGGTCGTTGCCGCGGAACAGGGTTTCGTCGAACTTGAAGCGAAGGCGCAGATACGCGCCCTGGTTGGTGTATTCGCCCTGGGTCAGGTCGTCGTCGCGGAAGCCGCGCAGGTTGTAGCCGGCCGACAGCCACAGGTTGTCCTTGACCAGATAGCCCAGCTCGGCGCCGAAGGCGTACTGGCGCGCACCGCCGGGGCTCCACATCTGCGCCGCGAGGGCACTGACGTCCCAACGTTCGGACACGTCGTAGGTCAGCCGGCCCGAAGCCAGATAAGCGGTGTAGCGATCGCTGCGCCCGTCGAAGTAGTCGCGCTGGCGCTTGCCGGCGAGACGGCCGCTGAGCCACCACGGCCGCGACGGGTGCCAGTCGGCGTGCACCGACAGCACGTGTTTGTCGAAACCTTCGTTGCCCAGCACGAAGCGGTCGTCGCCGTCGACGGGAAAGCCACCGCTGCCGAGGCCGCTGTTGGCCAGGCTGCTGTCGCGACGCGTCCAGAATTCGTATTTACCGAGCACGTTGAGGCGGTTGCGATCGGTGTCGCGATAAGCGAAGCCGAGCTGGAAGCGGTCTTCGTAACTGTCCTGGGCATCGCCGTCGTAGCGGTTGCGCAGGTGGTAGTTGCGCAGCAGGCCGGTCCAGTCGCGATTGAGCTTGCGTGCAAGGGTGAAGGTCGACAGCCAGGTGTCGTAGCCCTGGCTCAGCCACGGCACCGTGGTCGGCAGGCCGGTGACCGGATCGTTCGGCAGGACGTTGTCGCCGACGTGGTCGCTGCGCCGCCACTCCAGGCGGCCGCTGATCAGCCACAACTCGTCCGGACGCCATTCCGCGGCGAGGCTCGCCGCGGTGGCTTCCTGGCCGCGGCCGTCGAGCACCTGCAATTTCTCCAGGCCGGTCTGCAGGCTCAGCGCCGGCGTCACCCGCCAGCGATTGCGCAGGCCGTTGGCCCATTGCAATTGGCGCGCGCCGTAAGCGTCGTACATGCGGTATTCGCTGAACACCGTGCTGCCGTCCATGTACTCGGTGTCGAGGCCGTAGACGAAGGCATTGCTTTCGTAGGGGCTGGCATGGCGACAGCCGGCGGCGTCGACCGTGCCCTCGGCGGTCGCTACCGACGCCAGGCCGGTGTTCCATTCATAGCGGCCGTACAAGCGCGTCTTGTCGTGCACGCGCAGGCCCGCGCCGAGCGCGGCGCGGCGATGCTCGCTGTGGCTCAGATCCTGCTCAACCTCGGCGCTGAGGTCGAAGCGTTCGTCGACGCGCCACTGCGCGGCCACGCGCAGGGCGGTGTATTCGACCGGCACGCCGGCCAGGCCGTTGCCGACCCAACTGCCGTACTGGCCGCTCCAGCCGTAGCCGGTGTTGTACAGGGTCTGGCCGGTGCCGGGATTGATCGCGTTCGGCGAGCCGCCGTAGAAACCGCCGCCGAACCCCGGCGCGACCACGCCGACGCCGAACGGCGCGGTGATCGGCGCCGGTACCGACAGGCCGTTGCCGTAACCGTAGCGGCCGGCGCGTTCGTCGACCCGGTTGGCGCCGACTTCGAGGGTGAAGGCTTCGTTCGGCGTGTAACGCACGCCGGCCTGCAACTGGTCGCGGCGCGCGCCGCTGACCGTGTCTTCGATATGCGCGCCCTGCGCGTACAGGCCCCAGGTTTCGTCGAGGCGCAGTTGCGCATCCAGGCCGCCCTGCTTGCGCCCGCCGATGAACGACGAAGCGGGGCTATTGAAGCCCGCGTCGCTTTCGCCGTACCAGGCACTGATGTCGCTGCGTTCGCCGCGATGGCCGAAGACCAGGCGCCAGGCATCGCCTTCGACCTGATCGCTGCGCAGCGGGTCGATCGGGCCGCCGTTGACGGCCGCGCCCGGCAACGCGGTGTACAGCAGCCCCGGCAAGGTGTTGTAGGCGCTGCGGCTGCGCGCCACTTCGCCGCTGAGCCAGGTCCGCTCGCCGAAATGCACGCTGGCGTTGGCGCTGGCCAGCTCATAAGGCGAAAGGGGGTTTTCGTCCTTGACGTAGCTGCCGCCGAGCTCGAAGCGCTCGTTGACGCGGTATTGGCCGTTGGCGCCGTAGACCCAGTAGCGCTCGCCGCCCTGGTCGACTTCGTAGCTGATGCGCACCGACACCGGGTTGAGCGCGGCATCGACCGACGGCACCGATTGCGCGAACAGGATGCGGCCGCTGAAGGGCTCGAAGGTGTAGTCGACGAAGCGCTGCATCGGCTTGACCTCGACGATGCGCGAGGGCGCGTGGCGGTCGCGCACGATCATCTCCACGCGTTCGCTGCCGAGCACCGCGCCGGCGCTGTTGCTGACGGTGTACGGGCCTGACAGGCCGCGCCCGGGGAATTCCTCGATCACCTGGCGCAGGTTGTCGTAGGCGGCGAACACGTCGAGCGCGCCGCGCGCGCCTTCGGCATGCGCGCGCAGACCGGTCATGGCGCGGTGGTACTGGCCGAGGTCGCGCGTCGCGACCGGGGCGACACTGCCCTGCCCGTTGCGCTGGCTGAAACCGTCGCCGGTAACGATGTCGCCGTACAACAGATAATTGCGGTCTTTGTCCAGGCGCAGATACAGGCGACTGTTGCTGCGCGCCTCGAAGCCGACGATGGAGGCGTCGCCATAGACAGGGTACCAACGCTCCGGGTCGAGATCGCGGAACAGGCGGTCGCGATCGGGCTTGTCGCTGTCGTAGGCCATGGTCAGCAAGGCATCGCCGCGGACCTTGCCCTTGAGGAAGAACGCCGTGCGCAAGGCCGCGCTACGCTTGCCGTCGCCGGAACGCCGCGACCAGTTGCGTATCTCGTCCTCGAAGCCGTCCTCGGGCCGCGCCTGACTGAGGCTCAAAGGGTTCTTGCGGTCGAAGCTGACGATGCCTTCGACCAGGCCCACCGCGATCATCTCGCGTAGCGCCGGCACGAAGCCGATCTCGCCCTTGGCCACCGCCTCACCCGCGGACACTTGCACCTGCACGCGCTGCGGTTCGATCGGCGCCAACAGCCAGACCTGCGCGGCACCGTCTTTCGCCATGAGCTGGAAGCCGGGCATCACCGCATCGAGGTCGCGCGGCGCCAGGCCGAACTGGTCGCTGCTCGCGCCCGGCAACTGGAAGCGACCGGCCGAAGACTCCAAGGTCAGTACCGTCTCGCCCGGCAGCGACCGACCGTCGCGGTCGAGCACCTGGATGTCGAGTTTCGCCGGGGTCTGGCCATCGGCCGGCAGGCTGTCGCGATCGACGGCGACGCGGATCGTCGCGGCCGGCTGCGGTGCCAGGCGTTGCGCCAACAGCGGCGCGGGTAAAGGTCGATCGGTCTTGAATTGAGCCTGGGCCGTGCCGCACACCGCGGCGATGGCACAGGCAAGTGTGCTCAGCGCACTCCGGCGCAGAAGTCGTTCCGCTTGACGCATATCCTTGCTTCCCTCGTTTACAACCCGAGGCGGGCTGTCCGGTAAGGCAGAGAGAGGCCACAGCCCGAAGAGCGGCGACTCGCATCTCTATAATTTTGTGACGTGAATCACAATTTCGACTTAGAGACGCAAGCGACGTGCCAAGCTCGGCAACAACGGCCCGGCAGGGAAAATTTGTGACGTTAATCAACATTAATGACACATAGTGACGTCATGCGTCACTCATTTGTGTCAGTTCATTGCGCGCGATCGTGCAAAGCACATTAGTCGTCGCGCAGGCACGCGAGCCTTGCGCCGAGTCGCATGCGAGGCTGCTTTCTTCGTCGGCAATCGACCTGCCGCGCGCGACGGGCGGCTACGCTCGACAGCGTGAACTCAGGCGCCGCTGCGCACGCAACGGCGCCGGACCGCGCTCATCGGCCCCGTGAATCCGCCGCGGCAGGGCCGCGGCGGTTCAGGGCAATTCGCGGTGAACCGCCTGGTTCTTGCCGGCGCGCTTGGCTTCGTAAAGGGCGAAGTCGGCCGCTTCGAGCAAGGGCTCGTAGGAGTCGCCGCTGCACGGCGAATAGGTCGCGCCGCCGACGCTGACGGTGACGCGGCCGACTTCGGCGCCGGTGTTCGGGATCGCCAGCTCGTAGACGCTGGCGCAAATCTGCTCGGCGACCTGGCGCGCGCCTTCGCTCGGCGTCGACGGCAACACCAACGCGAACTCTTCGCCGCCGAAACGCGCGGCGACGTCGGCCGGACGCTGCGCGCAACGCTGCACCGCGCCGGCCACGGCCTTGAGCGCCTCGTCGCCGATCAAATGGCCGTAGGCGTCGTTGTAGACCTTGAAGTTGTCGACATCGACCATGAGGATCGAGAAGTCGCCCTGCTCGCGCACCGCACGGCGCCATTCGGTGTCGAGGTAGCTGTCGAGGTAGCGGCGGTTGTTGAGCCCGGTGAGGCCGTCGACATCGCTGAGCCGGCGCAGCACTTCGTTCATTTCCAGCAGCTTCTGCTGGTTCTCGCTCAGCGCGCGGTAGGCCGCGTCGCGTTCGATCTGGTTGAGATAGGCCTGCGAGTGGTGGCGGATGCGCGCGATCAGTTCGATCGGGTCCGGCAGCTTGACCAGATAATCCGCGGCGCCGGTGGCGAAGGCCTGGCTTTTCACCGCCGCGTCCTCCTTGCTCGACAGGACCACGATCGGCACGTTGCGCAAGCTCGCGTGCACCCGGTACAGGTGCACCAGGGTCATGCCGTCGACGCCGGGCATGACCAGGTCCTGCATGATCACCGTCGGCTGCAACGCCTCGGCGGTCGCGACCGCGTCGCTGGCCGAGCTGCAATAGTGGAACTCGACGTCCTGCTCGCTGGCGATCGCGCGGCGCACGGCCTCGCCGATGATCGGTTGGTCGTCGACCAGCAGCACGACGAACCGGCGCCTGCGGGGCGTGGCCGGCGTAAAGCTCGAGGAATGCTCAGTCATGGGGCTACGTTCCTGATGTCACCCAAGAGCAACCGCAACTTCGATGCGATTCGATCCAGGGGAAGAATGTCGACGGCGGCGCCGCGATCGGCGGCCGCCTTGGGCATGCCGTAGACGGCGCTGCTGGCCTGATCCTGGGCGATGGTGTGGTGGCCGCGCATCCGCAGCGAGTGCAGACCGCTGGCGCCGTCGCGGCCCATGCCGGTCAGCAACACGCCGACGATCTCGCCGGGCCAGTCCTTGTTGATGCTCTCGAAGAACACGTCGACCGAAGGCCGGTACGGCTGCTCCACCGGCTCGGGCGTGTACGCCAGCGCGCCGTCGGGCTCGAGCACGAGATGCTCGTTGGTGCCGGCCAGCAGAACGCTGCCGGTGGCCGGCCGATCGCCCGGCCGCGCCAGCCGCACCGGGTTGGCGGAAAAGCGGTTGAGCCAGTCGGCCATGCTGCTGGCGAACTTTTCGTCGATGTGCTGGACCACGACGATCGCGGCCGGAAAACCGGCCGGCAATCCGCCGAGCAACTCGGCCAGCGCCGCCGGGCCGCCGGCGGAAGCGCCGATCGCGACCAGGCGCTTGGCGCCGGAGCGGCGCACCGGCGGCTTCTTGGCTTGCCGCGACGGCGCATCGCCGACCAGGCGGCCGATCAGGTCGATCTTGGCCAGCAGTTCCTGCGCGCCGGCGTAGTCGTCGATGCCGAGGGTCGGCACGTCGGCGGCATCGATGGCGCCGTGGCCCATGGCCTCGAACACCAGCGAGGCGTTGCCGCCGACGCTGGCGGTCACCACCAGGATCGCGCAGGGGCTGCGCGCCATGATCTGGCGCGTCGCTTCGACCCCGCCCATGCCCGGCATCAGCAAGTCCATCAGCACCAGATCGGGCGTGTCCTCGGCGCAGCGCGCGACCGCTTCCTCGCCGCTGGCCGCGGTCCAGGCGATGCGGTGCTCGCTGCGCCGGCCGATCGCGCGGCGCAGCGCTTCGACCGCCAGCGCCAGGTCGTTGACGATGCCGATCCTCATGCGGCGGCCTCGCCGATCAAGTCGACCACCGCCTGCAACAACGCTTCCTCATGGAAGCCGCCCTTGGTCAGATAGAAATCGGCGCCGGCATCGAGGCCGCGTCGGCGATCTTCCTCGCGATCCTTATACGACACGATCATGACCGGCACGCTGCGCAGACGCGCATCCTTCTTGATCAGGCCGACCAGCTCGATGCCGTCCATGCGCGGCATGTCGATGTCGGTGACGACCAGGTCGAAATGACCCGCCCGCACCGCGTTCCAGCCGTCCATCCCGTCCACCGCCACCTCGACCACGTAGCCTCCGCTTTCGATCAGTTTGCGTTCGAGCTCGCGTACGGTGAGTGAATCGTCGACCACCAACACGCGCTTGCGGGTCGCGGTCTGGGCGCTGTCGTCGTAACGCAGTTGGGTCAGGCGTCCGGTCGACACCAGGCGCTCGACCGAACGCAACAGGTCCTCCACATCGACGATCAGCACCGGCGTGCCGTCGTCGAGCAGGGCACCGGCGCTGATGTCCTTGACCTTGCCCAACTGGCTCGGCAGCGACTGCACCACCAACTCGCTGACGCCGCGGAAACGCTCCACCGCCAAGCCGTATTCGTGACCGCCGCCGGGCGCGCCGAGCACGATCACGTGCAGTTGCTCGGGCGCGGCTTTGGCTTCGGCGCCGCCGAGCACCTGCTGCGCCGACACCAGGCCGATGCGACGGCCGTTCAACTCGAAATGCTGGCGCCCCTCCAGCCAATGCACGTCCTCGCGCGCGAGCATCGCCGTGCAGACGATCTGGGTCAGCGGAAACGCATAGGCTTCCGCGCCGATCTCGACCACCAGCGCGCGCAACACCGAGGTCGTCAGCGGCAGTTGCAACTGGAACCGCGTGCCGCCGCCGGCTTGCGACGACAGGCGCACGGTACCGCGCAGTTGCTTGACCATGTTCTGCACGGCGTCGAGGCCGACCCCGCGTCCGGAGATCTCGGTGACCACCTCGCGCAGGGTGAATCCGGGCAAGAACAGAAATTCGAGCAGTTCCGCCTCGCTCAGGCGCGAGGCGGTGTCCTCGTCGGCCAAGCGCCGGGCAACGACGATCCTGCGCACCTGCTCCAGATCGATGCCGCGGCCGTCGTCCTCGATGGTGATTTCGAGCAGGCCGGAGACGTGATGCGCTTCCAGCCGCACCAGGCCACCGGCAGGCTTGCCGTCGGCGCGGCGCTGCTCGGCCGACTCGATGCCGTGATCGACCGCATTGCGCAGCAGGTGGCCCAACGGCGCTTCCAGCTTGGCGAGGACGTCGCGGTCGACCTGGGTCTTGGCGCCGACGATCTCCAGGCGCGCCTCCTTGCCGAGTTCGCGCGCCAGATCGCGGACCATGCGCTTGAAACCGCGGGTGCCGTCGGCGAACGGCCGCATATGGCTCGACAACGCCTCGTCGTAGAGGCGATGGGCGACGCTGGCGATACGGCGCTCGAACAGGTCCAGCTGGGCGATGCGGTCGGCCAATTGCCGCTGCGATTCGGCGATCGCCGAGCGCGCTTCCATCAGCAATGCGTTGGCGTGCTGATCGCGCGACATGGCCGGCGAGATGTCGGCCAGCCGGTCCAGCGCGACCGCACTGTCGTTCTGCAGGCGCTTGAGGCGGCTCAGCGAGCGGATGTAGGGATCGAGCCAACGCGACACCACCAGCGACTCGCCGGCCAGGCCGAGCAGGCGGTTGAGGCTGCGTGCGGTGATGCGCAGCACCCGCTCTTCGCTTTCGGCGTCGGCATGGGCCGTGTCCGCACTCGACGCCGCCTCCGGCTCGATCGTCGCGGCCAGCGCCGACGCCGACGACGCGGCCGGAGCGGGATCGGCGGCCAGGGCCGCGGCCAGAGCGGCGCGGAAACGCTCGGCGTCCGGCGCATCGTCCTGCATCCACGGCGCGGTCTCCGTAGCCGGCGTCGCGGCGATGCGGGCGAGCAGGTCGACGCCGCCGAGCAAGGCATCGATGACGACGTTGCCGAGGACCAGCCGCCCCTGTTGCGCCTCGACCAGGCAATCTTCCATCGAATGCGCGACCGCCACCGCGGCCGACAGGCCGAGGATACGTGCAGCGCCTTTCACCGAATGCGCCGCGCGCATGCAGGCTTCGAGTTCCGGCGCCGAGGCCGGGTGGCTTTCGAGGATCAACAGCCCCTCGGTCAGCACCTGCGCCTGCCCCTCCACTTCCATGCGGAACAGGTCGTGCAGCGAATAGTCCTGGAGGTTGCCTGTGCTCATCCGAGCCGCCGATTGAGTGCGCTGAGCACCAGCGCGTCGTCGAGCACGCCGACGTTGCGCTGACCCATGGCGAGGATGCCGGTGCTGAACGGCGAGACCGAATGCGCGACCGTCGCCGGCACGTTGCCGATCGTGGCCGGGTCGTAACGATGCGAACCGTGCACTTCGTCGGCCTCGAAAGCCAGACGTTGCTCCTGCCAGGCCAGCACCACCAGGCGCCGGTTCAATACGCTGCGCGCGGCCTCGGCATGGCCCGGTTCGAGATGGAACAGCGCTTCGAGCGCGACGCAGACGGTGAGTTGCCCGCGCACGTTGACCAGCCCGCGCACCACGCCTTCGCGGCGGTGCGGCAAGGTGTGGACCGGGCGCGGTTCGATGACTTCGTCGACCACCGAGGCGGCCAGGCCCAGCCATTCCGCACCCAGGCGGAACACGAACAGCGACCCAGTCAGCGACCTCAGGTCTTCGGCTTTGGCCGCGACGTGCCGGGTCGCCTCGCGCAGCGCCTCCGGTTCGGGCGCGCGGTCGAGCAAGCGCGCCACCGCGCTGCTCGATCCGGCCGGCGTGTGTTTGGCGCTCATCCTGCGCGGTCCTTATCGGTGCCCATCAGCCTGCCGTCCTGCGCGAGCGTTGCGCGCGCAGGCGCAGGACACGTCCGCCGGCGGCATCGCCGCGGGTTTCCAGCAGCAAGGCCAGGTGCATCAGGGTCTCTTCGTGTTGCGGCTGCAAGTACAAGGCCTTGCGGAAATAGTCTTCGGCGAGCTCGTTGCGGCCCTTCGCTCCTTCGATCAGCCCGAGCAGGTACAGCGCGCGCGCCGACGGCCCCTGCCCCTGCAGATAGGCCTGGCAGGAGCTCGCGGCCCGTTCGAAGTCGCCGTTGTCGGCCAGGCGCTGCGCGGCGTCGAGCAAGGCCTCGGCGCCCTCGACCGCAGGCGGCGCGGGGTTGGCGACCGGCGCCGGCCGTGGCCGCGCCAGCGGCCGCGGCTTGGCGATGGCTTTGACCGTGGCGGCTTTGGCCGCGGCGCCCGCCAGCGCCGACGCCGTCGTCGCCAGCATCGCCGCCGACACTCCGCCGCCGCTGTCGGCGCGCGGCGGACGGAAGGCGAACGCCATCGGCAATTGCGCCGAGGCGAAACCCTGCGACAGGATCAGCCCGGCCTCGGCCGGGCCGACGAACAGCAGGCCTTGCGGACGCAACAGCCGCTTGAGAATCCAGACCGTGCGCACCTGGGTATCGGCATCGAAATAGATCAGCAGGTTGCGGCAGAAAATCGCGTCGTACACCGCCTCGCCCGGCAGGAAGGCGACATCGAGCACGTTGCCCTGGATGAAGTTGACCCGCGAACGCACCGTCTCCGGCAACTGCCAGCCGCCCGCGACGGCGGCGAAATGGCGCTCGCGGAACTGCAGCTCGCGGCCGCGGAAGGAGTTGCTGCCGTACAGCCCGCGCCGCGCCTTCGCCAACGCGCGCTCGCTGATGTCGACCGCGTCGATGCTGAGCCGCTCGAGCGGAAAGCCGGCGTCCTGCAGGGCCATCGCCATCGTGTAGGGTTCTTCGCCGGTCGAGCACGGCAGGCTCAGCAGACGCAGGCGCTCGCCGGGGTGGGTCGCCGCCCATTCCAGCCCGTAACTGCCCGACAAGGCGCTGAAGGCCTGGGTATCGCGGAAGAACCAGGTCTCCGGCACCACCACCGCTTCGATCAGTTCCTGCTGCTCCAGCGGCGAGGCGCGCAAGGTCTGCCAGTACTCGCCGAGCTGCTTGCATTCGCAGGCGGCCATGCGGCTGGCGACCGCGCGCTCGACCACGGTCGGGCCGATGGTGCTGGCGTCCAGCCCCATCGTGTCCTTGAGCCATTGCTGGAAGCCGCCCGGCTTCATGCGCTTTCGACCGCGGCCTGGAACAACAGCTCGCGCACCGAATCGGGCAGCAACTGCTCGATCCGCACCCACTGGATCAGGCCCTGCGCATCGGCGGCGACCGGCCCCAGATACGGCGCCTGCGCCGCATCGACGCCGGCCGGCGCGAACTCGGCGGCCTCGCGCCGCACCGTTTCCAGCACTTGCTCGGCGATCAGGCCGAGCTTGCGGTTAGCGCCGTCGCCGGCCGGGTAGTTCACCACGATCACCCGCGTGCTGAGCAACGCGCGCGCGGGACGCCCCAACGCCAGCTGGCACAGGTCGATCAGCGGCACCGGTTCGCCGCGGTAGTCGAAGGCACCGGCCACCGCCGCGGGCGCCTGCGGAATGGCTTTCGGGTTGACCAGGTTCAGCACCGACACGACCTGCGCCGCCTCGATGGCGTAACGGTCCTGGTCGAGTTGGAAGACAAGGAAAAGCACGGCATCGTCCTCCCGGCTGCGTCTGGCTGTCCGAAGCGGCGGCGCTTACGCCAGCAACTTGAACTTGGAAACCCCGTCGCGCAGCCCGGCGCTGACCTGGTGCAGTTCGTCGATCGCCTGGTTGGATTGCTTCAAGGCGTCGACGGTCTGCTGCGCGGCCTCGCTCAACTGGCCCAGGGCCAGATTGATCTGCTCCGCGCCGGCCGCCTGTGCCTGCACACCTTCGTTCACCACTTCGAAGCGCGGCACCATCGCCTGCACGTGTTCGATCACCTGCGACAACTGGCCGCCGACCTGCTGCACGTCGCTGGTGCCGCGACGCACCTCTTCGGAGAACTTGTCCATGCCCATCACGCCGGCCGACACCGCCGACTGGATCTCGCGCACCATCTGTTCGATGTCGAGCGTCGCCACCGCGGTCTGATCGGCGAGACGGCGGATCTCGACCGCCACCACCGAGAAACCGCGGCCGTACTCGCCGGCCTTTTCCGCCTCGATGGCGGCGTTGAGCGAAAGCAGATTGGTCTGGTCGGCGACCTTGGTGATGGTGGTGACGACCTGGCTGATGTTGCTGGCCTTCTCGGCCAGCACCGCGAGCTTGGCGCTGATCGCCGCGGTCGCGTCGATCATCCGGCCCATGGTCTCTTCCATCTGCGCCACGCCGTGCTGGCCGTCGCCGGCCAGCGAGGCGGTCTGCTCGGCGCTGCCGGCGACCGTGCCCATGGTGCGCGCCAACTCTTTCGAGGTCGCGGCGATTTCGCGCGAGGTGGCGCCGATCTCGGTAGTCGTCGCGGCGATCTGCGCGGCGGTGGCCTGCTGTTCGCGCAAGGTCGCGGTGATCTCGTTGATCGAGGAATTGACCTGGATGCCCGAGGTCTGGATCTGCCCGACCAGTTCGGCCAGCTCGCCGCTCATGCGGTCGTAGCCCTGCGCCACGGCGCCGAATTCGTCGCTGCGCGAAAACCCCAGGCGCTGGCTGAAATCGCCCTTGGCCATGACGTCGGCGGCGCGCGCCAGCCGGTGCAGCGGCAGGGTGATCGCCTTCAACAGGAAGAAGCCGGCCAACACCGCCGCCACCACCGCACCGGCAAAGCTCAGGGCGATGCCGAGTTCGGCCGATTTCACCGCCGCGTCGATGCGGTTGCCGGAGTCGACCGACTCGTTGTAGTTGTACTGGATGATGCGGGTGATGGTGTCGACCGCCTTGGCGAAGATCGGCTCGGCGCGCGTGCGCATCGCCTCCTGCAAGGCCGCCGTGCCGCCCTCGCCGGCCTGGATCAGGTCCGGCTGCAAGGCGAACAGCGAAGCGCTGAAACCGGAGAGCGCATCGACGTTGCGGCGATCGTCGGCCTGGATGGCGGTGGCGCGGTAGCGGCTCAAGGCCTGTTCGAATGCGGTGCGGCGTGAGCGCAAGCGCTCTTGCGCCTCGGTGCGCTGGCCCGCATCGGCGGCCGACAAGCCGTTGAGGGCGGTGTAGTAAGCGTGCCACTCGGTTTCCATCTGACCGGAGGCGTACAGCCCGGGAATGGAGTCCTCGCGCAGTCGGTTCTCTTCGGCCTGGATGTGGAACAACCGCTGCAGGGCGATGCCGCCCATCACCACCATCGCCACGATGATCACGGCGAAGCTCAAGATGATTCGCTGCCGAATCGTGATGTTATTCATGACCGATCCCCGTGTATGCCATGAAGCATTACCTATCTGGGCAGTGATTGTGAGGACCGCCTGTCGCGGACGAAGCCCCAGTGTAGAGACGCGCTTCGCCCCTGCCCACCATCACGGCTGCGAACGGACGGACCGACTTGAACCGGCCTTCGCACTATGGCCCTCCCCTGGTCCGCACCGCCGTGAAAAGCCAACGCCGTCTCACTATGCATCGACCCGACCGTGTCGCGGCCCTAATCTACACCCGGCTCCGGATCGCGCGCGCTCGGTAACGGCGGCCTTCGCGTCCATGACCGGCGAAGGGATCGGCGAAGGGATCGGCGAAAAGATGGACGGATGCGGCGGACGCCGGACCGGGAGCGAACGCAGCCCGGTCGGCCGATCCCCTGGCCGTCGGCGCCGCCGGCTCAGTCCATTTCGGCCGCGGCTTCGCGGCCCTGCTGGCGGATCAGCGCTTCGTCGCGGGCATCGTTGATGGCGTGGCGGACGCTGTCGAGGTCGACCGCGGACTCGTCGTGCACGAACACGCCGGTCAGTTCGCTGTCGGGACGCAAGTCGCCGGCTTCGAACAGGGCCCACATTTCCTCGGCGTACCAGGTGTCCAGCAGCTCCGGCGCCCAGGCGCCCAGGCTGGCGGTGAGGTTGTTGACGTCGCGCAACAGCATCTTGCGCGCGGCGTTGTTGCCGGCGGCGCTGACCACCTGGGGGAAATCGATGATGACCGGACCGTCCGGGGCGACCAGGACGTTGTACTCGGACAAGTCGCCGTGGATCAGGCCGACGCAGAGCATCTTGACCACCTGCCGCACCAGGAAACGGTGGAAGCCGCGGGCCTGCTCCGGCGCCAGCTCTACCTCGCCCAGACGCGGCGCGGAATGGCCGTCGGCGTCGGTGACCAGCTCCATCACCAGTACGCCGTGGTAATAACCGTACGGTTCCGGCACGCGCACGCCGGCATCGCGCAACTGATACAGCGCCTCGACTTCGGTGTTCTTCCAGGCGGTTTCCTGCTGCTTGCGCCCGTACTTGGTGGCCTTGCCGATCGCGCGCGCCTCGCGGCTGCCGCGCACCTTGCGCCCCTCCTGGTACTGCACGCGCTGCTGGAAGCTGCGTTGCGCCATGTCCTTGTAGACCTTGGCGCAGCGCACCTCGTCGCCGGAACGCACCACGTACACCGCGGCCTCCTTGCCGCTCTTGAGCGGGCGCATGACCTCGTCGATCACGCCGTCGTCGATCAGCGCCTGCAATCCGGGTGGAGTCTTCATGTAGTCCTGTGGGGGAAACGGCGCCGGCTGAGGGGGAATCCCGGCGTAACAGGCGTATATCTTTACACTTGGCGACCCCAGTATCGAATTCCGTCATGTCCGAACCCGTCCGCCTCGACAAACGCCTCGCCGAACAAGTCCCCTGTTCGCGCACGGACGCCCAGCAATACATCGAGGGCGGCTGGGTGTCGGTGGATGGCGAAATCGTCGAGGAGCCGCAGACCCTGGTCTCGACCCAGACCGTCGAGCTGGCCGCGGACGCCCGCCTCGAGCCCATCGAGCCGGCGACGATGCTGTTGCACAAACCGGCCGGGCTGGACCTCAAGAACGCCGCCAGCCTGGTCACGCCGGCCACCCATGCGCCCGGCGACCTGTCCGAGGTGCGACTGCTCAAGCGCCATTTCCATCGCCTGACCCCGCTGGTCCCGCTCGACCGCGACGCCAGCGGGCTGGTGGTGCTGACCCAGGACGGCCGCGTCTGGCGCCGCCTGACCGAGGACTACGCCCAGATCGAACAGGAGTTCGTCGTCGAAGTGGCCGGCGACCTGCTGCCCTACGGCATGCAGAAGCTCGCCCACGGCCTGAGCTACCAGGGCCGCGCGTTGCGGCCGTGCAAGGTCAGCTGGCAGAACGAAACCCGCCTGCGCTTCGCGATCAAGGACGTGCAGCCCGGGCAGTTGCGCGACATGTGCCGCCAGGTCGGGTTCGAGGTGGTCTCGATCCGCCGCCTGCGCATCGGCCGCATCTCGTTGAGCAAGATGCCGGTCGGCGAATGGCGCTACCTGCCGGTCGCCGAGCGCTTCTGATCGCGAGCTTCCGTCGACGGCCTACGGGACTTACACCACTCGCGTCTTTGTAAGCCGCTCCCTTCTTAATCCATCCCTTTGCCAAGGGGGCTGGCGCCTGCATCGTTGAGTTATGCGGCGCTGCAGCCGCGCCGGGTGATTTACGCGCAGCTCGCCGCTGTGTAGCCGGCGCATAAGCAAATCCCCCAGCCTGCTTTTCAAGGGGGAACTCTCCTGGGGAGGAACGGATATCGGACTGCACCTACTGGATGGCCTGCAGACGCAATGCCGCTATCCACCGTAACCACCGCTCAATTCAACGCGCTATTCCCGCGCAGTTGCGCGACCACCAGGTCGACGAAGGTGCGAACCTTAGGCGAGGCGTAACGCCCTTCGCGATGCAGCACGTGCACGGGCAGCGACGAATGCCCGTACTCGCCCAAGACGATCTTCAGTTGTCCGGAAGCGAGGTGCGGCGCCACCTGGTAGGACAGCAATCGGGTGATGCCGAAACCGCGCACCGCCGCCTCGATCGCCGCATCGTTGGTGGTAACGATCAGGCGAGGCTTTATCCGCACCGATAAAGCCTTGCGGCCGTCGCCGAACTTCCACTCGGTGGACGGGCTGATGCCGAGCGCGGAGATGATGTCGTGCCGGACCAGGTCGGCGGGCGTCTTCGGCAAACCTTGCCGGCGCAGATAGTCGGGCGACGCGCACAATAGCCTGCGCACCTGCGCCACCTGGATGGCCTGCAGGCTCGAATCGGGCAGCGCGCCGATGCGCACGCCGACGTCCAACCCCTCTTCGATCAGATTGGCCACGCGGTCGAGGAACAGCGCCGACACCTGGGTCGCGGGATAGCGCTGCAGGTAGTCGACCACGATCGGCAGCACGAACAACTTGCCGAACTGGACCGGCGCGGTAACGGCCAGATGCCCGCGCGGTTCGGCGTTGATGCCGGCCGCCGCTTCGTCCGCTTCGTCGACCTCGGCCAGGATCCGGCGCGCATCGTCGAGATAGCGCTGCCCCGCTTCGGTGGCGCGGACGAAGCGGGTGGTGCGATCGAGCAGCTTCACCGCCAAGCGCTCTTCCAGGCCGGCGATCGCCCGCGTCACCGCCGGCGGCGACAGGCCCAGCTTGCGGGCGGCGCGGGCGAAGCTTTCCTCTTCGGCGACCGCGACGAACACCGTCATCAGGTGCAGTCGATCCATTTGAATTATTCCTGTAATCGCAATAATGAATTTTGCGATTCGGTGATTCTTATGGCAAGCGAAATGGCGGACAGTGTCGCCACGCCGAAGCCCACAGCAACCGATACCAGGCCTCGCCGGACCGGATCACTCCCCCTCCCCATCGACACTGGACACCCCCATGAGCCGCATCGCCGTCATCGACCGCAACACCGCCGACACCGAACAACAGCAGTTGCTGGACGCCATCCAGCGCGAACTCGGCACGGTGCCGAACTTCCTCAAGGTATTCGCCAACTCGCCGGCCGCCCTGCGTGCCTTCCTCGGCCTGCACGGCATCGCCAAGGAGGGCAGCCTCGACCTCCAGACCCGCGAGCGCATCGCCCTGGCCCTGGCCCAACAGAACGCCTGCGAGTACTGCCTGTCCGCCCACACCGCCCTGGGCCGCAACGCCGGTTTGAACGGCGACGAGATCGCCGCCAACCGCGCCGGCGGCAGCCAGGACGCCAAGGCCGCGATCGCGGTGAAGTTCGCCCGCTCGCTGGTCGAGCACCAGGGCGAAGTCACCAGCGCCGAGATCGTCGAAGTGCGCGAGGCCGGCTTCAGCGATGCCGACATCGTCGAGATCATCACCCACGTCGGCATGAACCTGCTGACCAACATCCTCGGCAAGGCCAGCCGGGTCGAAATCGACTTCCCCAAGGTAGCCTTGGCCGCCTGAGCGGCGGGCCCCCGAGCCGCGCGTCACCACGATCACCAGGACCAGGGCCGGCGGCGCTGCGTCGCCGCCGGCTGGAGCACGCCATGAGCCGCGCATTCGCCGATATAACCTTCACCCCCAGCGTCAAAGACGCGCAGCAACGCCACGGCAGCCGCGAAGCCAATCGCGCCTTCGAACTGGCCGAAGATGCGCGCGATTCGATCGGCGAGCGCGAGGCCGAATTCATCGCCGAACGCGACAGCTTTTATCAGGCGACCGTGTCCGAAACCGGCTGGCCCTACGTCCAGCATCGCGGCGGCCCGGCCGGCTTCCTCAAGGTGCTCGATGCCAAGACGATCGGCTTCGCCGATTTCCGCGGCAACCGCCAATACCTCAGCGTCGGCAACCTCGCCGCCGACGGCCGCATTTCGCTGATCCTGATGGACTACCCGAACCGGCGCCGGCTCAAGATCTGGGGCCGCGCGCGCATCGTCGACGAAAGCAGCGACGCCGCCCTGATCGCACGGCTGGAAGTGCCCGCATACCGCGCCCGGGTCGAACGCGGCATCGTCATCGAGGTCGAAGCCTGCGACTGGAATTGCCCGCAACACATCACCCCGCGCTACACCGAGGCCGAGATCGAACGCATCGCGCCGACACGGCCGACGCCGCCGCCGGAGGAAAAACCGCGCGCCGCCGAGGCCGCGGCCTGGGGCGAGGGCCCGCTGGAACTGGTCGTCGCCGGCGTCAGGCAACTCACCGCACGGGTGCGGGCCTACGAACTGCGCCATCCGCAAGGCGATGCCTTGCCGGCGGTCGCCGCCGGCGCGCATCTGCGCGTGCCGGTGCAACTGGACGGCAAGACCGAGCTGCGCCACTACTCGATCAGCTCCGACCCTTCGCGGCGCGATGCCTACGAGATCGCGGTGCTGCGCGAAGACGCCGGGCGCGGCGCATCGAAAGCCCTGCACGCGGGATTCGAGCTGGGGCTGCGCCTGCGTTGCGAGCCTGCGCGCAACGATTTCGCGCTGAGCGAAGACGCGCGCCCCGTGGTCCTGATCGCCGGCGGCATCGGCATCACCCCGATCAAGGCCATGGCGCACACGCTGGCGCGGCGCGGACAGCCGTTTCAGATCCACTACGCCGGCCGCGGCCTGCGCGAACTGCCGTTCCTGGAGGCCTTGCAGGCCGAGTTCGGCGAACGGCTCACTCTGTATCCGGCCGATCAAGGGCGGCGTCTCGACCTGCGCAGGCTGTTGTCGGCTGCGGCAGCGGATACGCTCGTCTATGCCTGCGGCCCCGCACGGCTGATCGATGAGCTCAACGCGACCGCGGCTACGCTCGGAATGAGCGACCAGGTGCGGATCGAACGTTTCGATGCGGCCACCCGGCCCGACGACCGCGCCATCGAGGTCGAGTTGCGCCGTTCCGAGCGGCGGATCCGCGTCGCCGGCTCACAAACCATCCTCGATGCGCTGTTGCAGGCCGGGGTGAGCACGCCATCGGACTGCAGGGTGGGCAATTGCGGCACTTGCGCGATCAAGGTGCTCGACGGAGTACCCGAGCATCGCGACAACGCCCTCAGCGCCGCCGAAAAGGAACGCGCCGCCTTGATGTGCATTTGCGTGTCGCGGGCGCATTCCGAACATCTGGCGCTGGACCTCTAGCGCATCGCCGCGGCACTCCACCCTCGTTTGGATCCGCCGGTCCTTGCGACCGCAACGATCTCCCCCACTCTCCCGAGAACCGTCATGCTTCGATTGTCCGTCGCCCTGCTGAGCGCCGCCCTCGCCGGCACCGCACTTTCGTTCCTCCCCCTCTCGGTCGAAGCTTCCGCCATTGCGGAGACTCGGCCGCCCACCGCCGAGCGTCCCATGACCACCCACCACCGCATCGCCGTAGACGGCACCGAACTGGCCTACCGAGAGGCCGGCCCCAAGGACGCACCGGTCATCGTGCTGCTGCACGGCCTGCCGAGTTCCTCGCACATGTTCCGCGAGCTGATGCCGCTGCTCGCCGACCGCTATCGGGTCATCGCGCCGGACTACCCCGGCTTCGGCGCCAGCGCCACGCCCTCGCCGGCCGAGTACGACTACAGCTTCGATCGGCTGGCGCAGAGCGTCGACCGACTGCTGCAGGCATTGAAGGTCGAGCGCTACAGCCTCTACCTCTTCGACTACGGCGCGCCGGTCGGCTTTCGCCTGGCCGTCGAGCACCCGGAACGCATCCAGACGCTGATCGTGCAGAACGGCAATGCCTATGACGAAGGTATGGGTACGTTGTGGGATCCGTTGCGCGCTTACTGGAAGGAGCCCACCCCGCAACGCTCGAGCTTGCTCGCGGAAAAACTGCTGAGCCTGGCCTCGACGAAATGGCATTACCTCGAAGGCGTGCGCGACCCGTCGGCGATCGCGCCGGAGAACTGGCTGCTCGACCAAGCCTTGCTCGACCGGCCGGGCGTGCAGGACATACAGCTGCGTCTGCTCTACGACTACGGCTCCAATCCCGGCAAGTACCCGCAATGGCAGGCCTATTTCCGCGAGCGTCAGCCGCCGATGCTGGTGCTGTGGGGCAAGAACGATCCGATCTTCCTCAGCGCCGGCGCCCACGCCTACCAGCGCGACTTGCCGAAGGCCGAGGTGCATCTGTTCGATACCGGGCATTTCGCCCTCGAAGAAGACGCGCAGCCGATCGCCCTGCGCATCCGCAGCTTCCTGGGCCGCCAGCTGGGCGAGTCGCAGGCCAGCCAGGACTGACGGCGGATACGGAACCGGCGCCGCTGCGGTGTCCGCAGCGGCGCCGGCTTGATCGCTGCGCCGTCCGATCCGTGCGGATCGCCGGATCGCGAACGAAAGATCAGCCCTTGGGCAACAGCAGCTTGCAGCTGCGGATCGCGGTCTGCGCCGCCGCCACGTCGGCGTTGCGGCGGTAGTGATAGCCGCCCTTGAACGCGCCCATGAGGATTTCCTTCTCGATGTAGGCCACCTCGCCGGCCGCCACCTCGAAGCTCAGCGGTTCTTTGCATTTGCCGTCGCCGCTGAGCACGTGCTGGCCCGGCTCGAGCACCAGTCGATAGAAGCAGTAACCGCGGGTCTGGCCGATCGGCTGGCCGTCGAGCACCACGTCCATGCCGACCAACACCGCGACGAACTGCTTACGGTAGAGATAGATCACGCCCTTGCCGGGCTCGGGCTGGAAATTCAGCGCCGCCGCGGTTTCCGCCGGCGTCGCCTTGCGGGTAGCCTGGTTCTTGAACGCGAACAACCAGATCAGATAGACCACGAAGCCGAGGACCAGCAGGCCGATCAGCCAGTTGAAGAAGCTCGACCCGCCGGCCATCGAGGCCAGCACGCGTCCTGCGATGGCGCCGACGATGATCAGCGGAAGAATTTTGAGAAAACTTGCACGACCTTGTGCCATGACGATCCTGAAGCGTTGATAGGGCCGACAGCATAGCCAACCGCCGCCGCGGCCACAGGCACGCGATCGGGCGGCTGCCGTCGGCAGGATGTCGGGACGCCCCGGGCGATGACGTCCGCGGCCGTCGCCATCACGGCGCCAGAGCCATCTTCTCCGGCGACACCAGGGCATCGAGTTCGGCCGCGATCTCCGCCGCGACCGCCACCGGCACGCCCCAGTAATCGAAGATGCCGCCGTCGCGGCGATTCTGCCCACAGGTCACGAACACGCCGGTGCCGAATTTGCGCTTGAGCCGCGAGGCCAGCCAGCCGACGAAACCGCTGTTGTCGACGCGGCTCGGAAAGTGGAAGCGGAACAAGGCGAACAGATCCTCGGCGGGGTCTGTACAGGGCACCAGCTGACTCCAGACTTCATCGTCGCGCACCAGGGCCAAGGCATCGGCACGCACCGCGCCCGGGAAGTCGGCCAAGGGGAACTCGAGAAAAGCATAGGTGCCCGGATACGCCAACAGGCGCGCCTGCTTGGTCACGACCAGCAAGCGCGTGTTGGTCTGTTCGATCGTTTCCCGCGATATGTCTACCACTGCAACCTCCGGCGGCCGCTGCCGGCCCGATGATGGATTCGTCTGCCCAGTCCGGCGGCGACCGCCTCACTCCAGCCAGCGCCGGATGCGCTCGTAGACCTGCAGGTCGCCGAGCAGATCGAGATGATGCAGGCCATGGCCCACCCATTGCCGCGACTTGGGAATGCGCAGGTCGAAGGCCGGGTCGGGATGATGCCCCAGCGCGCTGGCGACCGGCACCAGGCCGTCGCCGCTGAGCCTGTCGATGCCCGCGTCCTTCGCTGCACCGTTCTTGTCGGTCGAAACCGCCACCGCGTAACTGCGCACGTGCGCGGGCAGCGGCACCGGCGTGCGCGCATCGCGGCGTCCGTCGCTCTCGTGCTTAGGCTTGCGCCAATCCGCGTCGAGCAGATTGCCGTGGCGCAGGTCCTGGATGCCGGCGCTGCGGATCTTGCCGAGACGCGCGAACGGCGCGGTGTAGGGGCTGCGGCCGATCAGCATGTCGAACCAACTGCCGGCGCGTTCGAGCGGCGCACCGTGATGCGGCGTGCCGAGGAAGACCAGGCTGTCGAGCCGCTCAGGCCAGCGCAGCCCGGCGCCGGCGGCGGCATGGCAGGCGCTGCGCGCGACCAGGCCGCCCATGCTGTGACCGACGATGGCGAAACGCTCCACCGGCACCGGCCACTCGCGCAACAGGCGCTCCAGACGCGCGGCGAACTCGCGGCCGTTGCTGGAGATGTGGCGGCCGCTGTTGTAGTGCAGATAGACCGGCGTCCAACCGGCATCGCGCGCCAATGCCGCGGCATGGTCGTGGCCGTTCCAACGCCATTGCAGGTCGTTCATGCACAGGCCGTGCACCATCACCAACAGTTTTCCGGTCGCCTGCGGACAGGCTGCGGCCAAAGCCTTGCGACCCAGCCGCAAGGGCGTGCCGTCGCGGCGCAGGCGCATGCGGATCGCCAGCGGGTTGGCGGTCGCGGCCAGATGATCGCCGAGCACGCCGTTGAGCGCGCAGACCACGCCGTCGCGCTGCGGCGGCGAGTCGATCCGGTCCAGCAGCGGCGCGAACTGAGCGAGCGCCAGGTCGAGGCCGTCGCCGACGAAACGGGCGATGCCGCGCACGCTGCGATAAACCAATCCGCTGATGCCGCGGGTCGGATCGCGCACCGGCGCGCCGAGCGGGCCCGGCAACGCGACGATGGTGGCGTGGACGGATTCGACCAGGTCGACCACGCCGGTGATCGCGTCGATGGTCAGGCGGCCGATACCGCGCAGGTCCGCACCGGGGCCGTTGCCGGTGTCGGCCGTGGACGAGCGTTTCGGCATGAGCATCCAGCGCGCGGCAACGGGACCGCCAGCCTAGCGCAGTCGATGCCGACGGCGCATTCTGGCGTACCGTGACGACGCGCGGACCGCCCCGGCCTGCGTCGGCCCGCCCCGCGAGGAGACGACCAACGATGACCGATACCCACTTCGAAGGCGGCTGCCTGTGCGGCGCGATCCGCTATCGCGCGACCGCCGCGCCCTTGCGCGGGGTGATCTGCCATTGCAGCCTGTGCCGCCGCCATTCGGGCGCGCCGGCGCTCGCCTTCGTGCATTTTCCGGCCGGGGCCTTCGCCTGGCTCGCTTCGCCGCCGAGTTGGTATCGCTCTTCCGAGTACGCCGAACGCGGCTTCTGCGCGAACTGCGGCAGCACCCTGGGCATGCGCGAAAGCGTGTTGGCCGATCGCGTGCAAGTCTGCATCGGCAGCCTCGACGAGCCGGAACGGGTAGGCGTCGACGACCACGTCTGGACCCGTTCGCGGTTGCCTTGGTTCGATACCACCGACCCACTGCCCCGTTTCAGCAAGAGCAGTTCGGCGGTACCGTCCAAGGCCTAGGCGCCGTCGCACGCCACCAGGCCCGCATCCCCCGCTCAGGGCTTCGGCGCGATCATGCTCTGGAAATAATCGATGCCCTGGCCCCAGGCGCCGCTGTGTTGCTGGGCGATCTTCTGCACCTGCGCGCCGGTGCCGCCCTTGCTCCAGTCGCCCTGCCACTCCAGCATCACCGCCAGCCAGGTCACCGGCACCGCGCCGGCCTGGATCATGCGCCGCACCGCCATGTCGTGCGACTCGTGCGAGACATCGCCGCTGGCATCGACCACCACGTAGACCTCGTAGCCGTCGCGCAGCGCCGACAATACCGGCAAGGTCACGCAGCTGTCGGTCCACAAACCGCTGACCAGCAGCTTCTTGCGGCCGGTCTTGCGCACCGCCTCGCGGATGCGCGGGTCCTGCCAGGGGTCGATCGCGGTGCGGTCGTAGGGCACCAGCTCCGGACGCGCCTGGGTGAGTTGTCTGAAGAACGGGCCGCCGAATTTTTCGGCGCTGATCGTCGCGTACAGGGTCGGCACCTCGAAGGCCTTGGCCGCCTTGCTCAAGCCCTCGGCGTTGTTGATCAGCTTGCCGACCTCGATCGACTGCACCGAGAACACGAACTGCGGCTGGTAGTCGACCATCAGCACCACGCTGTTTTCCGGGGTCAGCGGGGTGCGCAGGTCGGCATGGGCCGGCAGGAACGCAGCGGCGAAGAGCAAGCTCGCAACGATCGACCGCCGCGTAAAAGCCGTGGACAAAGACATGACGAGTTCCCATCGCAGCACTGGAGGCCGATTGGCCGGTGCCGGATACGGTACGCACGCGCGGCGACGACGACGGCGCCAGTTGCTGCGGTTTCGCTGGAGCCAGTGGCGCGATGCCAGCGAAGGCACTCGCGGACAGGAGCGTCTTGCCGCTCCTGTCCTCGAGTCGATCAAAGACTGCGGAACAAAGAACCGATCAGCAGCAGGACGAAGCCCAACGCCGCCAGCCAGAACGCGAAGCCCGCGAGGAACGGCAGATAGCCGAGACGCGCGGCGATGCCGGCGCCGCCGGCCAGCAGGGCAATGAAGAAGATGGGAAAGCTGGGCGGGGTCAGACGCATAGGGAACCTCAATGACGGAAGACAGATGCAGGTGCGCGCCAGTTTTGCGCTGACTTTGCGCTGGCTGGCGTTAGGCCCGGGCCAGGCTGGCGATGAGGGCGGCGATCACGGCCAAGATCGAGGCGACCGTCAGGGCGGCCACCAGCGAGGCCGACGGCGCACGCCCGTGATCGTCTTGCGGAATTTGCTTGTCCGATTTGCCACTCATGCCGTTGGCTCCTGCCATGCCGATACCTGCATGAGGGAATGCACACGAATCGTGCCAACGCCCCGCCCCGTGCGAGGCCAGCAACGGCGGATATGGACACCGAAGCACACTAAATAAGGGAGGCATCAAAACGCGAATCACGTCACATTTTGACCCGCCTCGTCCGAGGCCTCTCCCCAGCAGTTCCCGCGGCCTTCGTGCAATTCGGCATAAGCACATAACCGTTACACCGGGTCCCGTCCCTTGCCCCGCCTTACAATGCCGACCGCCTCACGGTTTGCCGGGTGATAGTGTGGCGGTCCGACGCCCGGCCTCGGAGTGGCGCCGTGCCGCGCCGCACGGCCTCGCCTCTCCCGCACAGCCACGCCCACGACGGTCCATGATCCAATTCCAGCAGGTCCATAAATCGTTCCGCGTCGGCGGTCACGAGGTGCCGGCCTTGCTGCCGCTCGATCTCGACATCGTCGAAGGCGAGGTGTTCGGCATCATCGGCCACTCCGGCGCCGGCAAATCCACCCTGATCCGGCTGATCAACGGCCTCGAGCGCCCCAGCGGCGGCCGCGTGCTGGTCGACGGCGAAGACGCCAGTGCGCTCGACGGCGCCGGCCTGCGCGCCCTGCGCCAGCGCATCGGCATGATCTTCCAGCACTTCAATCTGCTGTCTTCGCGCACGGTGGCGGCCAACGTCGCCTTTCCGCTGGAGCTGGCCGGCACCCCGCGCGCCGAGATCGCCGCGCGCGTCGCCGAGTTGCTCGCCCGCGTCGGCCTGAGTGCGCATGCCGACAAATACCCGGCGCAGTTGTCGGGCGGGCAGAAGCAGCGCGTCGGCATCGCCCGCGCCCTCGCCTGCCGGCCGCGCATCCTGCTGTGCGACGAGGCCACCAGCGCCCTCGACCCGCAGACCACCGCCTCGGTGTTGGCGCTGCTGGCCGAGATCAACCGCGAACTCGGCCTGACCATCGTCCTGATCACCCACGAGATGGAAGTGATCCGCCGCGTCTGCGACCGCGTCGCCGTGCTCGACGCCGGCCGCCTGGTCGAAAGCGGCCCGGTCGCCGACGTGTTCCTGCATCCGCGCCATCCGACCACGCGCCGCTTCGTCTCCGAGGCCGAGCACGTCGACGAAAGCGGCCTGCACCGCGATTTCGCCGCGGTGTCCGGGCGTTTGCTGCGCCTGACCTTCATCGGCGAGCACACCTACGAACCCTTGCTCGGCCGCGTCGCGCGCGAGACCGGCGTCGACTACAACATCCTCGCCGGCCGCATCGACCGCATCAAGGACACGCCTTACGGCCAGCTCACCATTGCCCTGGTCGGCGGCGACAGCGATGCCGCCATCGCCGCGCTCGGCGCGGCCGGCGTGCACGTCGAGGAGATCGCGCGATGAACCCGAATCCCGGTTGGTTGCAACACCTCGACGCCGGCAAGTGGGCCGAGATCGGCCAGGCCACGCTCGACACCTTGCTGATGTTGGCCGGCGCCCTGCCGCTGACCCTGCTGATCGGCCTGCCGCTCGGCATCGCCCTGTTCCTGACCGGCCCGCGCCAGCTGCGCGCGCAGCCGCGCCTGTACGGCGTGCTGTCGCTGGTCATCAACATCCTGCGCTCGGTGCCTTTCATCATCCTGATGATCGTGATGATCCCACTGACCCTCGCGGCGATGGGCACCTCGCTCGGGGTGCGCGGCGCGATCCTGCCGTTGGTGGTCGGCGCGGCGCCGTTCTACGCGCGATTGGTGGAGACCTCGCTGCGCGAAGTCGACCGCGGCATCATCGAGGCCTGCCAGGCGATGGGCGCGACGACCCGCCAGATCGTGTTGCGCGCGCTGTTGCCCGAAGCGCTGCCCGGCTTGATCGCCGGCGCCACGGTGACCACCGTCGCCCTGATCGGCTATACCGCCATGGGCGGCGCGATCGGTTCCGGCGGCCTCGGCGACCTCGCCTACCGCGACGGCTATCTGCGCTCGCATACCGACGTGGCGGTGGTGACGGTGCTGCTGTTGCTGCTGCTGGTGCAGGCGCTGCAGACGCTCGGCGACAAACTCGTGGCGCGCTTCAGCCGACGCTGAGCGGCCGCTCCAAGCTATCGAATCGATCGAGGACGCAAGATGAAAAAGCTGATGGCCATCCTGGCCCTGACCGCCGCAGGCCTGAGCGGTTGCGGCGGCGGCAACGACCCGGCGTCGCAGAAGCTCACCGTCGCCGCCACCGCGGTGCCGCACGCGGAAATCCTCGAAGTGGTGAAGCCCCTGCTGGCCAAGCAGGGCGTCGAACTCGAGGTGCGCGTGTTCAACGACTACGTGCAGCCCAACGACCAGGTGGCGCAGAAACTGCTCGACGTCAGCTATTTCGAGACCGAGCCTTATCTGAATTCCTACAACCGCAGCCGCGGCACGAAGCTCACCACCATCGTCGGCGTGCACATCGAGCCCTTCGGCGCCTACTCGCGCAAGTTCAAGTCGCTCGACGCGCTGCCGCAGGGCGCCGACGTGGTCATCCCCAACGACCCGAGCAACAACAGCCGCGCCCTGATCCTGCTGCACAAGTCCGGGGTGATCCAACTGCGCGACCCGAACGATGCGCTGGCGACCCTGCGCGACATCACCGCCAACCCCAAGCAGCTCAAGTTCCGCGAACTCGATGCGGCGATGCTGCCGCGCATCCTCGACCAGGTCGACCTGGCCTTGATCAACACCAACTACGCGCTCGACGCCGGCCTCGACCCGACCAAGGACGCGCTGGCCATCGAAGGCCGCGACTCGCCCTACGTCAACTTCCTGGTCGGCCGACCGGACAATCGCGACGACCCGCGGGTCAAGAAGCTCGCGGCGGCGTTGACCGGCCCCGAGGTCAAGAGCTTCATCGAGAAGAAGTACCGCGGCGCGGTGTTGCCGGCGTTCTGAGTACGCCCGACTCGCCTCGCGTGTCGCAGGCACGCGAGGCGACTCCAACCCACTCAGAACCGCGAACGAGCTGCGCAATGCAGCCGGACCGACAGCGCCACGCATCCATCCGCGAACCGATGGCATCGGACCTGCGGTGCGCGCGGATCGAAGGCGAATCGACGCCCCCAAGATGCGCGGCGTATTCGCGCCTGATCGCGACCCGGCAAACAATGTCGGGCAAGCAATGCCCGGAGTCGCCGATGCCGGCCGGCCGCCTTCGTCTCCGGCCCGCCCATTCAGCCATCCCGATATCCGACCCTCGGCCAGCGTAACGCCGGCCTTGGCCCGGGCGTTTCCGAAACTGGGTCCGAAGTTTCACAACCGATGAGATCGGCGCCCGAACCGAGATTGACCGTGCTCCCAGCCGCCCCGTATAGCTGGCGCGCGGGCCGCCGGGCTCGGTCGCTAACGTCGAGCGCCCCGGCTTGCTGCATGGAACTTCCGCAAGTCACATCACAACGAGGGATTGTTATGAAGAAGACGATCGAGATATTCATCATCAAGTCGCGTCCGGTCTTGATCGATGCCACCAAGGCGATCACGGCCCAGGGCATCACGCCGGTGCTGACGCCGCAGGAGCAAGAACTCCTGGAGAAGCTGGCGAAGTAACCGGGCCGCATCGCGCGACCGACTCCGGCGCGCCGTCTGCCTGCCGCGAGCTGCGGCGAGGCATCGACCGCAGTAAGCGATTCGGCGCCGACCTGGACCTTGCGTATCGCCGGCCCGCTAGCGGGCGGATTCGCGGGGATCGCCCTCGTCAAACGCCTCGGCGCGTCGCACTAACCTGCAACGACACCACCTCAAGGGATCGTATGAAGAAGCTCATCGGAACGACCATCGTCAAGTCCGTCCCGCACCTGCTCCTCGCCAACAAGATCGAGCAGGACAAGGACGTCAAGCCGGCACCGACGCCGGAAGAGAAAGCCATCCTGGACAAGCTGGCTAAGTAAGCAAGGCTTCCATCCCGATCGAACGGGCGGCACGAACCCAGGTTCGTGCCGCTTCGTTCCGGCACACCCGCAAGGAGCGACTGCATGATTCCGCTGGAGCGAGAGCGATCGTTGGCCGACGCCGAACGCGTCATCCGCAGATTCGTAAGCGAGCAGGGCTGGCGCATACAGACCCAGGCCCACGGCGAGCGCCTGCAGTCCACCGTCTGCACCCTGCACGACGGCGACGACGAGGTCATCGCCAGCGGCTTCGGCAAGGGCGACGGCGAAGCTGCCCGGGTCGGCGCCATCTACGAAGCGGTCGAGCATCTGTACACCAACGCACCGCCTGCCGGCGAACGCATCGATTTCGTACGCTCGATCGATCTGTTCCGCGACCCTCGCTATGCCGGGCTGCCGTTTCTGTCGGCGTTCGGGCAGAACCCGCAGCAGCGCCTGGCGTGCCGGAGCTATCGCCCCTTCTTCGGCGACGCCGCCGACGTGCCGGTGCCCTTGTTCCTGACGTTTCCGAACTACCTGGACAAACTTCCGGCCGAGGACGACTTCGACTACTCCAGCGTCATCCGCTATGGCTCCAACAGCGGCATCGCGATCGGCGCCAGCGTCGAAGAAGCCGCGGTGCACGCGATCGGAGAATTGGTCGAGCGCGATTCCTGGTCCTTGTTCCTGGTCGCGCACTATCTCGGCGAACCGGCCAGCCTCGGCAGCGTGATCGATCCGCGGTCGCTGCCGCCGCAGGTCGCCGCAATCCACGAGGCCGCCAGCGCTCAGCTCGGGCGCGGCATCGTCCTGATCGAGGTGACCAGCGACCTGGGCTTTCCCGCCTTCATCGCCACCACCGACCGGATTCTCGACGACGAAGTGGTGTACCCGAGCGGCTTCGGTGCGTCCTTGTACGCGGCCCATGCCGCCATCCGCGCATTGACCGAACTCGTGCAATGCGTCGGCATCCGCGAGCAGTTGCCGAGCATGCACGAGTACAGCCGCCTCGCCCTGGAGGCCCTGGCCGAATACCGCAAACTCAGGGACTGCGCGTATTTTCAGGTATCGGCCGAGCGGCTCGAGACGGTCGAATGGTCGCATCCGACGCGCGATGTCCAGGCGCCCAAGGCCCTGCTGCGCGATATGGTGACCCTGCTGCAGCACAAGGGCATTCACCTCTACCACGCGATCAACCATCGGCAAGGCGATGACTTCTGCGTGGTCAGTTGCGTGTCCTTCGAGCTCGAACGCTTCCTGCTGGTCGCCTCGGGCATCGCCATGGCCCCCGGCAAACGCGGCATGGATCTGCTGGCCGGCAAGCTGCAAGTGCCGGCGCTGGAGCGCACCGACTAGTCAACGCTGGAGCAGGAAGCCGAGCACAGCGCTCATGAACTCGGCCGGGAATTCGACATTCGACAAATGCACCGCCGGCAGCACCAGCAGGCTCGCGCCGGGCACGCTCGCGGCGATGGCCTCGCCGTGGCTGGCCAGGGTCACCGTGTCGTAGCGGCCGGCGATCACCAGGGTCGGGCGCGCCACCCGCGCGAGCGCTTGGCGCATATCCAGATCGCGCACCGCCGCGTAGTTGCCGGCCAGGCCGCGCGGATCGGTGGCCAGCAACATGCCGCGGAAGGCCTGGATCGCCGGCCCGTTCGCCTCGCGCATCGCCGCCGGGAACCAGTTGCCGAGGAACATCTCGGCGGTGTCGGTCATGTCCTCGACGCCCAGCACCGAGGCGATCCGCTCGGCCCATTGCCCGGCCGGCCCCAGATAGGCCGAGGTATTGCTCAGGATCAAGCGGTCGATGCGCTCGCCGGCATGCACGCCTAGCCACTGCCCGATCATGCCGCCGAGCGACAGGCCGAGAAAATGCGCGCGCTCGATGCGCAGAGCGTCGAGCAGGTCGATCACGTCGCGGCCCAGGCGTTCGAGCGAGTACTCGCCCGCGGGCACCTCGGAGGCGCCGTGACCGCGCGTGTCGTAACGCAGCACGCGGAAATGCCGCGCGAGTTCCGCCGCTTGCGCATCCCACATATGCAGATCGGTGCCGATCGAGTTGGACAGCACGAGTACCGGCAGATCGGCGGCGCCGTCGAGACGGTAGGCGATGCGCACGCCGTCGCTGGCGCTCAGGTAAGACAACTTGTTCATGGCGATGCTCCGTTCGGATGGACCGCTTGTGAGCTTCGCGGGCAGTCGTTCAGCCCGGTGCGCTCCTGCAACGGCAGACGCCGTGGAGCGAATCCTAGTTGCGGCCGATCCCGGCGGATATTACAAAGCTCGTACATTCTTTGTAGTCATATCCGACATGAGCGCCTTCACCCTGCACGACCTGCAATGCTTCGACGCCGTAGTCCGCGCCGGCGGCTTCCAGGCCGCGGCCGCGACCTTGCATCGCTCGCATCCGGCGGTGTTCGCCGCGGTCGCCAAGCTGGAGCGCCAGCTCGGTTTCGACCTGCTCGACCGCAGCGGCTACCGGGTGCGCCCGACCGACGCCGGCCAGTCCTTCCATCGCCGCGCCCAGGCCTTGCTGCGCGAGATGGAGGAATTGCGCACTCATGCCGCGCAACTGGCCATGGGCGAGGAAAGCGAACTGCGCGTGGTGATCGGCGACCTCTGCCCGCGGCCGCAGATGCTGGCCCTGTTGAGCCGCTTCTTCGCCGCCTGCCCGGGCACCCGCCTGCATCTGCATTTCGAGGCGGTCAGCGGGCCCACCGAGCGTTTGTTCGACGGCGACGCCGACTTGATCCTGCATCGCGTCGACAAGCGCGATCCGCGCATCGAGTGGATGGACCTGTGCCAGGTGCCGTTCGTGCCGGTGGTCGCCGCCGATTTCCTGCCGTTCCCGATCTCGCGTGCGATCAAGCCCGAGCGGATGCGCGACTTCACCCAATGCGTCATGCGCGACAGCGCGCGCCACTCGCCGCCACGCGACTACTTCATGATCGAAGGCGCGCATCAATGCACCGTCGCCGACCAGCTCATGAAGAAGGACATCATCCTGCAGGGCATGGGTTGGGGCCACGTGCCGCGGTTCCTGATCGAACAGGAATTGCGCGAGGGGCGCCTGCATTCGATCGCCGGCCGCTACCTGCCCGGCAGTGTCGAAGAACTGGTGGCGGCGCGGCGCGGCGACCGGCCCCATGGCCCGGTCGCCAGCCGGCTGTGGGCTTATCTCGGCGAGCAGGCACCCCGCTTCCGCGATTCGGTCGAGGCAATGGCCGCGCCGACGCGTAGGAAGCCGGCGAGCAGCGCGCGCGTCGCGGCGAAGCGCTGATGCTGCGATCCGGCAGTTCGGCGATCGTCGCGCGCGTATAACGCAAGCCAGCCCGGCATCCGTCCAGGACCTGCCGCGCACCAGGTTCACTGACTCGCAACCGTGCCCAGTCAGCTTGCAGCCACCGGTTCATCTTTATTTGTTGCGTTTTTGGCGGCGCCTGCCCTGGCCTCTTCTCTCGGCGACTGTCGTTGGCTTGGTCGTAACTCGACTCACCCAGGCCACAGGAGTAGCCGATCATGAACACCGCGTTGCATGCCGTACTTTGGACCACCCTCGCCATAGCCGCAGCCGCCGCTGGCTGCAGCCCGGTCGCCGCCAGCCAAGTCTCGGGCTGGTGGGGCGGCAACTGGAACTGCACCATCGACGGCCGCCCGGCCAAGATGAAATGGAGCGCCGTCGACGACAGTCAAACCACCTGCGAAGACGACGGCGAGACCTGCACTCACACCTCCGGCGCCCGCTGGAAGGGTCGGTTCTCCGACAACGGTTCGCGCTGGGTCTCGTTGAACAATCCGCGCCGCGGCAACAACGGCGGCTTGTATTTCAACCATGCCGACGGCAATCGCTGGTATCTGCCCACACCGACCGGCAACCGCACCAAGGGATGGACGACCTGGAACGGTCAGCGCTATCCGCTGGTGTGTTGGCGCTGAGCCGAGGCCACTGGTCCGCCGCGCCGCCCCGCACGCCGAAGATTCGACGGCCGCCTGCATCGAGATTCACGCAGGCGGCCGTCGCTGCTATCGAATTCGCTGTTGTCGATTCGCTCGCCTCATTCGGTCTCCTCATTCCGTCGCCGCCAGACGGCGCTGAAAGAACGCCAGAATCTCGTCGCGCGCGGCGATCGTCGGCTGGCCGGCTTCGTCGATCAGATGCGCCGTCACCACGCTGTGCGGGCTGGCGACCACGTGCTCGAAGAACGGTGCCAGGCCGTCGCGATTGGCCGCACTGTCGGGCAGCACCCGCGCGACGAAGCGCTCGCCGAGCGCTTCGGTGTAAGCAGCGAAGCGCTGCGCCTTACAGAAACGGTCGCCGTCGAAGCGATACGCCATGACCGTCAGGTTCTCGCGTTCCAGGCGTTGCCGCACCACGGCGAGTTGCTCCGGCGCGATCTCCAGCCCGGCCGGTTCGTCCAGCGGCAGCGAAGGCTGGGCCAACACCGGCGCCAACATCGAAGGTTCGAGCATCATGGTCAGGGCGAAGTTGCCGGTGAAGCACATGCCGATCGCCCCGACGCCGGGGCCGCCGCATTCGCCGTGCGCGAAGCGCGCCAGCGCGCGCAGCCATTGCGTGACCGGGCTGGCCCCCTGCCCTGCGAAGGCGCGAAACTCGGCGCTGACGCAAGCGCGCTGGAAGATCGCCTTGCTCTCCTCGACAGCGGGCACGGCGCCATCGCGGCCGAACAGCGAGGGCATGTAGACGGTGAACCCCGCGTCCCGGACCCAGCGAGCGAAGCGCGCCACCTGCGGGCTGATGCCCGGCATCTCGGTCATGACGATGACTGCCGGCCCGATGCCGGCGACGTGCACGCGTTTGCCGACGCCGTCGAGGGTAATCGTGCGCGGCTCGAAGTCGTCGAGCGGATCGGACTGGCCGAGATCGGTGCGGTTGATCGGGGCAGACGGCATTCGTGGGTGTCCTCTGGTCGGGCGCTGCCGACGCGGCGCGGCATCGGCTCAGCCGCATTGCAACCCGCCACGCGCTAGACTTCGAGTGTCCGCTTGGACATGTTTCGGGCGTTTCCGGCCATGCACGATTTCAGCGTCCTGATCCTGCCCGGCGCCTATGCCAGCAGCGTCGCCGTCACCCTAGACCTGCTCAGCGCCGCGGCCGCGCTCGCGCCGCGACTGCAAACGCCGCGACCGAATTGGCGGGTGCTGTCGCCCGACGGCGGCAGCGTCACGCTCGGCAACGGCCTGCGCATCGACACTCATGCCCTACCCAAGCGCGCGCGCAACGACGCCTCGACCTGGGTGGTGCCGGGCCTGGGCGTGGACCAGCCTGCGCAACTCTTCGCTCGCCTGACCCAGGCCGATGCGCAGCATGCGATCGCAAGGCTGCGCCGCCATGCCGCGCGCGGCGGCAATGTCGCCGCCTCGTGCTCGGCGGTGTTCTTGCTGCAGGCGGCCGGCCTGCTGCAGGGGCGCCGGGCCACCACCTCGTGGTGGTTGGCCGCGGAGCTGCAACGCATCGCCCCCGACTGCAAGGTCGACGCCGACCGCATGGTCTGCTGCGACGGCCCGGTCAGCACCGCCGGCGCGGCGTTCGCCCAATCGGACCTGATGCTGCAGTTGCTGCGCCTGCGTTTCGGCGGCGCGCTGGCCGACGTCGTCGCCAAGATGCTGCTGCTCGACGGCCGCCAGGCGCAGGCGCCGTTCGTGATCCCGTCGATGCTCGCCGGCGGCAACGAACTGGTGGCGCGGCTGACCCGGCGCATCGAGTCCTCGCTGCCGCGTCCGCCGAGCCTGAGCGAACTCGCCTCGGAGTTCGCGATGTCGCCGAGAACCCTGGCCCGGCACGTGCGCGCCGCCACCGGCCGGACCGCGCTGGCCTTGATTCAAAGCGTGCGCTTGAACCGCGCGCGGCGCTTGATCGAGAGCAGCCGCATGAGCATCGAGCAGGTCGCGGCGCAGGTCGGCTACGAAGATGCGACGGCGCTGCGGCGGCTGATGCGCAAGGCCACCGGCGCCGCGCCGAGCGGGTTTCGCAGGAACCAACACCCCGCTCCTACCCGTTAAAGCGCTGCGCCCTCAACGCCCCTCGATCAAGCGTATCGCGAGGTCGGGCGAGAACTGCCCGGCCGGGATCCCAGGCCCGATGCCGCAGTTGCCGTCGGAATCGCCCGGCACCTTGATCCACAACAGCATTTCCGCGCCGCTGCCGCTGTTCTGCGAGACCGTGCCGAGCTTGCGGCCGGGCGGATTGCACCACTCGCCGTTGGAGCCGTTGCCGTTGCGGCTGGTGTCGACCACGAACGGCTTGGGGTAGCCGAACTGCCGCTGCAAGGCGCCGGCGACGGCGGCGCCGTAAGCATTGGAATCGGCAGTGGTGTAGTAGTTCGACACGTTCAGGGCGAAACCGCGAATGCCTTTGACGCCGGCCGAGTTCAGGCGCCGCGCCATTTCGTCGGCGCCGATCCAGCGGGCGTTGCCGCCGTCGTGATAGACCAGCGCATTCGGCGCGCGCAGCTTGAATTCGTTCGCGGCGTACTGCAGCAAACCGGTGCGGATGGTGCGCTGATCGGCGGGCAGGCAATCCAGTTGGGCCAGTGCGTCGGGCTCGATCACCACCACCGCGCGGCGGCTGCCGATGCCCGCGGCGAAGCCGGAGATCCAGGCGCGATAAGCCTCGGGACTGCCGGCGCCGCCGCCGGAGTGACTGCCGCAATCGCGGCCGGGGATGTTGTAGGCGACCAGGATCGGCAACTTGTCGGCGGTCTGCGCCGCACCGACGAAGCTCGCCACCGCGGTATTGATGTTGCCGCTCCAGTTGCCGAACCAGCGCGCCATCGGCCGCGTCGCGATCGCGCTGCCGATCCGCGTCGCGCGCGCATCGCCGGCATGGTCGCGCACCCAGATCGCCGGATTCGAGTACGGGTCGACATAGAAGCCGCTGCTCTGGTTGGCCGCCGTCGCCGCGGTCGGCGCCGATGCGGCGAAACACAGGGCGATGACGCCCGCGACGAAACGGCGCTGCCGCTGCGTACGGACCGCCGCCGCGCCGGCCATGGAATATCGATGCATGGAGCCTCCTGCGTGCTGACTGGAACTGCACAGAAGGTGACTTCGAAGCCCGCCGCGCGCTCCGAAGCGCCTCACACTTTCGTGCATCCGTCCTGGCAGAACCGCCGCCTCGCGTTCGTTCCGCCACTCAGCGCACGCTTGCCGCGTTGCGGCTATTGCGGACCGCGCGCCGCTACAGCGTTTCGACGGCGGCGGCGCGCGCGCAGCGGCCGAGCTCGCGGCCGAGGCCGGAGTTCGTGCCCGCCGCTCCGGCGAGCCCGCGCAGGCTGCAGGTGTCGGCGACCACCGGCGCCAGACACACGTCCCAGTCCATGCTCAGCGCATGCTCGGCGCTCGACCAGGTGCAACCGAGCGTCGCGCTGCCCGGCACCAGGGTCCAGCCGCGCCGGTTCGCATGGCCCAGGTGTTGGCTGAGCGCGGTGTCGATGCAGGCCGCCAACGCGATGTCCTGCACCAACAGCCAGCGCGTCTGCGGCGACTGCCGCTGCCACTCCAGCGCGCGCCGCATCTGCACCGGGAAGATCGCCTTGAAGCCGAATTCGGCGACCGGCCGGTCGGCCATCAACAGGTTCTGCTCGCGCCAGGCCACCAGGCCCAGTTCGGCCGTCGGGCCGATGCGCTTGCCGACTTCGGCCATCAGGCCGCGCGCCGACGACGAGTCGTTCAGCAACGGCGCCATGACCAGGCCGAACGCGACCCACAAGCCGGTCAGCATCGCCACCATGCCGGCGAAGGCGCGTCGGCGCCCGGCCCACAGCAGGCAGGCCAGGCCCCAACCGCCGACCGCGGCGACGCTGGCGGCCAGCGCCGAGGACACGTCCTCGAGCGAGCGCTCGGCGACGAAGCGCCGTTCGAACCCGGGATCGCCGAACCACATCGCCAGGCCGCCGAGCAGCAGTGCGATGGACAACACCGCGGTGAAACCTAACGCGACGCGCTGCGCCGATGGTTTGCGCAGCAAGCCCGGCAGCAACGGCGCCAGCGCCAACGCGACCATCGGCAGCGCCGGCAAGATGTACATATCGCGCTTACCGCCGGGAATGCTGAAGAACAGCAGGACCAGCAACCACCACGCCAGCGGCAACAGATAGCGCGCATCGCGACGGCGCAGACGCCGGCGCCAGGCCGGCAGCGCCCACGGCAAGGCGAGCATGGTCGGCAACCACATGGTCGCCATCACTTCCAGGAAGTACCAGGTCGGCTGGCCGTGATCCCAGGACGCGCCGTAGCGCTTGGCGGTCTGGCGCACCAGGATGTCGTTGAGATAGGCCGTGTACTGCCCGCCGTCCGGCCCGAGCGCGGCGATCGCCAGCGGCACCAGCCAGATGCCGGTGGCGGCGACGAAGGCGAGCGGCCCGAGCCAGAACTTCGCGCTGTTGGCATGCAGCTTCGCGTTCCAGCCGCGCAGCGAGGCGATGCCGGCCGGGATCAGCATCAACAGGGCGATCGCGCCGACGCCCTTGCTGATCGTGCCCAGCCCCGCCGCCGCCCAGCCCAGCATCCACATCGGCCAGTCCGGGCCGCGCTTGCGCGCGCTCAGCAAGGCGTGGCGCAGCAGACCGTAGTTGGCCAGGGTGATCCAGAACACCACCAGCGGGTCGATCTGGGCCTTCTTCGCCTGCCAGGTGAACTGCAGGGCGAACAACAGCGCATAGCCGGCGTACAGGCCGACACGACGCGTCCACAGGCGGCGGCCGAGATCGACCACGCACCACAGCGTGCCCAGCGAGGCCAGCAGCGACGGCAGCAGGAAGGCGATGCGCCACTCGCCGAACACCCGATAGGCGGCGGCCTGCAGCCACATGAACAACGGCGGCTTGTCCGAATACAACTCGTGGCCGCGATGCGGGAACAGCCAATCGCCGCTCTCGATCATCTGCTTGGCGACGAGGGCGAAACGCGGCTCGTCGGCCGGCCAGGGATCGCGCAGGCCCAGTCCGACGCCGAGCACCAGCACCGCCAGCACCCAGAACAGGACGGTCTGGTTGCGTCTGGCGACTCGATGTAGCGCGGCGCTGTGCAGGGTCGTGGTCATCGCGTGATCGGTGAGGGTGGCGTGGTCTCGAAGCGTGGTCTCGAAGCAGGGTCGCGCAGCGACGTCGTGCCGCCGCGAACGCCCGCAACGCGAAGCGCCGGCATTGTACCGAGGCCGATCGCGCCTTCCCTGCGCCCGCGTGCGCCGGCCCGGGTGCGCCGGCAAGTGACGCAGTCGACGGATGCTGGCATTCCCGATGTCCGATGAATGTCGGAGGCGGGTGGATGCCGGAGCCCGGGCCGCCGCAGGCACGTCGTGCGCAGCGGCGCCCATGATGCGCAATACGCCACCGTTCGGAAACAGCGGCCACGCGCCCGGCCGGCCTCGGCTGGGCGAGCGCACCCGTTCGAGGCATACTTTTCGCCATGGCCGGTCGACGGCATCGCGCCATCCCGGTACCCGTCCGTGCCCCGCTGCAAGGCCCGGCCGCGGCCGGACGGCCGCTCGCGACGGACGCGCCACGGCTCGCCTTCGACCGCGACAGCAGGACTCTCAAGCCCGCGGCGCGCATCGCGCTGCCGCGGACGCCCCATCGATGACGAGGTAGACCAGTTGATCATCCACCCCAAGGTTCGCGGTTTCATCTGCACCACCACGCACCCGCTCGGCTGCGAGCTCAACGTACGCGAGCAGATCGAAGCCACGCGCGCGCGCGGCGTACGCAAGGACGGACCGAAGAAGGTGCTGGTGATCGGCGCGTCCAGCGGCTACGGCCTGGCCGCGCGCATCACCGCCGCGTTCGGCTTCGGCGCCGACACTCTCGGCGTGTTCTTCGAGAAGCCCGGCAGCGACAAGAAGGCCGGCACCGCCGGCTGGTACAACTCGGCCGCGTTCGACAAGTTCGCCAAGGCCGAGGGCCTGTACAGCAAGTCGATCAACGGCGACGCCTTCTCCAATGAAGCGCGCGACACCGCCATCGAGCTGATCAAGAACGAGATGGGCGGGCAGATCGACCTGATCGTGTATTCGCTGGCCTCGCCGGTGCGCAAGCTGCCCGATACCGGCGAGCTCAAGCGCTCGGCGCTGAAGACCATCGGCGAGCCCTACGTCTCCACCGCGATCGACACCAACAAGGACACCATCATCCAGGCCACGGTCGAGCCCGCCACCGAGCAGGAGATCGAAGACACCGTCACGGTGATGGGCGGGCAGGACTGGGAACTGTGGATCGACGCGCTCGAACGCGCCGGCGTGCTGGCGCCGGGCGCGCGCACCGTCGCCTTCAGCTACATCGGCACCGAGATCACCTGGCCGATCTACTGGCACGGCGCGCTCGGCAAGGCCAAGGTCGACCTGGACCTGACCGCGCAGCGCCTGGATGCGCGCCTGCGCAAGATCGGCGGCGGCGCCAACGTGGCGGTGCTGAAGTCGGTGGTGACCCAGGCCAGCGCGGCGATCCCGGTGATGCCGCTGTACATCTCGCTGGTGTTCAAGGTGATGAAGGAAAAGGGGCTGCACGAAGGCACCGTCGACCAGCTCAGCCGTTTGTTCCGCGAGCGCCTCTACCGCGAGGACGGCCAGGCGCCGGAAACCGACGCGGAGCATCGCCTGCGCCTGGACGACTGGGAACTGCGCGACGACGTCCAGGACACCTGCAAGGCGCTGTGGCCGCAGGTGACCACCGAGAACCTGTTCGAGCTCACCGACTACGCCGCCTACAAGCACGAGTTCCTCAAGCTGTTCGGCTTCGAGCGCAGCGACGTCGACTACGACGCCGAGGTCGACCCCGACGTGAAGTTCGACTGCATCGAGCTCTGAGTCTCGGCGGGTTGCATCACGCTGCACCGGCGTCGCTCCCGGCGCCGCTCCGCTCCCGCCGGGAGCGGAGCCTGAACCGGCCCGCAGGCCGCGTCACTTATAACGGCGGCGCTCGGCCTTGAGCGCCTGCTCGGATACGAAGCCCGTGCCGCAGCTCCGGCAGTAGTACCCCTCTACGAACTGTTGCAACGGCGCCTCTCGCACCTGCGAGGGCAGGACGTCGTCGACGCGAAGATCGGCCGCATACGCCATCCGCGGGTCCTTGCCCGGCGCGGCCACCCAGGCCTCGTCGATCAACAGCAGCTTAGGCGCCAGCGCGTCGGCCAGACCACACCGCGGGCAACGCTCATCGGATGGATACGGGCTCATTGCGCCTCCTGCACCGGGCCGGGTCGAACGATCAGGGCCTGCCGGCATCGAGTTTCGCCTGACGCTGGTAGAGAAACAACGGCAGCCCCAGCGACACGCCGACGAGCAGGGTCGCGACGACCGCCACCCATGGACGGCGCATCGCCAAGCGACGCCCTTCGCTTGCGATAAACACCAACAGCACCAGCGCCGACACCAGCACGTCCATGCCGAAGAAAGCGCCGATGCGCGTGGAAAACAGTTCGGCAACCAAGCGCGGCAGGTCCGGGCCGTGCTCGTTCAACCACGGCAGCAATTGCGCATACGGCAGCAACAGACCGGGCACGCACAGCAACAGATACAGATGTCTGAGTTTCATGGATGGTCTGACCCCATCGGTAGAACCGGCTTTCCACAGTACCCCGCACGGACTTTCACCGCGTTCGGTACGACATTCACGAAGGTTCACCGCGTATCATCCGCGCCCCCTGACGACACAAAGCACATTGAAAAGTGACGGGCGTTTGCAGTCCTTTGCTTCAGTGCCGACGATATCCATAAACGCGACCGAGGTAACGTCGTCGAGCGCCGATCGGCGTAGAGTGCCGGCCGAGCTTCCGGGTTGGCCTGCATTGCCGCAGCGCCGCTCGCCACCGTAGACGCGCAGAGTACCGGAGGCAAGCCGGCTCGGCGGTGTGTCGACAAGCTTCGCAGCCGGTATCGCGAATGGGTCGCGGCGTTCGATGCACCGCCTTCGCCGGCCGCGGCTTCGATGGCATCGTCCTGATCGGCTCAAGGAGGAGTGGAGATCATGTCGCTATCGATCGTTACCGAAACGCCGGATCGCCAACGCGCGCCCATCGTGGACGACGTCTGCGGCCGCTTGCGCGCGCGGCCGTATACGGACGCCTGCGCCGATATTCTCGAACGCGCCGAACATGTCGTGATCGGACTGAGCCCGTTCAACGGCTATTTCAGCGCCACCGCGATCCAGCGCATGATCGCCTGGGGTTGCCGGCACTTCCGCAAGGTCGACGTGCTGCTGCCGGGCTATGAGGCGATCTATACGCTCACCGCCGCGGGCCTCGCTCCGATCGAGGCGACGCGCAAGCTCAGGCGCGAATTGCTGCGGCTGCGCAACACCAGCCTGCGCAGCCTGCAGGACCACGACGTCGAGCATCCGCAGCAACGCATCCACAGTTGGACGCGACTGCTCGAAAACCGCTCCTACCTGGCCTTGCGGCAGCAGGTACGGCGTACCTACGGCGACGATTTCTCGGTGCGCCAGGCCTGCCGCAACGCCGCAATCACAGCGGTCGAAGGCGCCATGGGCCAGCGGCCAGACGAGAGGCGCCTCGCACAGGCCGTGCATTACCCGCTCGCCGAGCTGCCCTTCTTCGTCGACAGCCCGGCGATCTACGGCGTATGCAGCTCGGTCTTCGCCTACCCGCGGCCGATCTCTCTGGTCCACTCGCTGTCCATCGGGAGCGACGCTGCGCTAGCGCGGACCGATGGCCAAGGATTCGTCTCGTTCGAATAGCGACAGGAGAGTCGTCATGCCCAGCCCGCTCGATCAAGCCCAGGACGTTCTCAGCTATCCGTTCGCTATCGGCCCGCTCGGCACGCCGCCCGAGACCATCGCCTGGGCGCGCAAACACCGGCCGGTGTGCCCGATCAGCCTGCCCAGCGGCACCCGCGCCTGGATGGTGACGAACAAGGACGACATCGGCCTGGTCCTCACCGACAAACGTTTCTCGCGCGACCTGACCTACTCCGGCGCGCCGCGTTTCGTCGGCGAGGATTTCACCGCGGTGCCCGGCGGCCTGTTCAACCTCGACCCGCCCGATCACACCCGGGTGCGCCGAGTCATCGGGCATTTCTACACTCGCACCGGCGTCGAGCGGTTCCGTCCGCTGGTCGAACGGCATGCCACGCAGTTGCTCGACGCCATGGCCGACGGCGACAACCCGGCCGATCTGATGCAGGCCTATTCCACCCAACTGCCGCTGCACAGCAGTTGCGACATGCTGCAGGTGCCGGTGGATTTTCGCGAGCAGTACCTGGCGTACTTCCACACCCAGACCAATTATCAGGCGACGGCGGAGGAAGTCGCGCAGGCCACGGCCAAGATCCTGGATTTCTCGCGCGACATCATCGCCCTCAAGCGCAAGCACCCGGGCCACGCCGGTCCCATCGGCGCCTTGATCGAAGCCCGCACGCAAGGCTTGATCGACGAAGACGAACTCGTCGGCACGGTCTGCTATCTGTTCGTCACCGGCTCGGAGCCGCTGATCCCGCCGCTGTCGACCGGCGTGCTGACCTTGCTGGAGCATCGCCCCCAGCTGCAGCAGTGCATCGACGATCCCACTCTGTGGCCCAAGGCGATCGAAGAAGTGTTGCGCTATCACCACAACGGCGTGCTGGGCCTGCCGCGCGTGGCCACCGAGGACGTGGCGCTCAAGGACACCCTGATCCGCCGCGGCGAAGCGGTATGCGCCACCATGCTCGGCGTGACCTGGGACCCGAAGTACTACAAGCACCCGGCCAAATTCGACATCCACCGCTCGACCGACGGCACCGCGACCTTCGGCGCCGGCCCGCACTTTTGCCTCGGCTCGGCGCTGGTGCGGATGTTCCTGGAAGTCGCTTATCGCCTGCTGTTCGCCCGGTTCCCGAGCCTCACCCTGGCCGTTCCCGCCAGCGAGATTCCCTGGGAGAAAAACATTCTCTTCATTCGGCCGGTCAGCCTGCCGGTCGCCTGGTGACCCGCCCACCGACCTTATCGAGGTTCCCATGCAAACGATGGACAGCCAGTTCGATGCGCTCGCCGATGCCTACGAGAGCAGCATCGACGAGATGCCGTTTCGCCGCCACATCGAAATGCACAGCGTGTTGCGCGTGGTCGGCGACACCCGCGACCTGCGCGTGCTCGACCTGGGCTGCGGCAGCGGGCTCTACACCCGCGCCATCGCCGAGCGCGGCGCACGCCGCGTGGTCGGCATGGACGTGTCGGCCGGGATGATCAGTCACGCCCGTGCCCACGAGCGCCTGGCCCCGCTCGGCATCCACTACCACCGGCGCGATGCCGCGCGCGATCCGGGCACCGTCGCCGACGACCTGGGCGAACGTTTCGACCTGGTCACGGCGGTGTACGTGTTGCCGTACGCCGAATCCCGCGAAGGCCTCACCGCGATCTGCCGCACCGCCTTCGAAGCCTTGTCCGGCCCGGGCGATCGTTTCGTCGCGGCGGTGCTGAACCCCGAGTTCTCCACCGACGAGCAGTGGTACCGGCATTACGGCATGACCTTGACCGCCGCACAGGGCCGCAAGGAAGGCGCACCGGTGCACCTGCATGCCTGGTTCGGCGAGCATACGCTCGACCTGGATGCGTTTTATTGGTCGCGCGACGCCCACGACCGCGCCTTCCGCGAGGCCGGCTTCGACCACGTGCAATGGCACCTGCCGACCCTGTCGGAAAACGGCCGCAGCGTCAGGGACGACGAGTTCTGGCACAACTATCTCGAGCAGCCTCATGCCCTGATCGTCGAGGCCTTTCGGTGAGCGCCTGATTGCGGACATTCCGTAATCCCTGCGCGTCCCCTCTTCGACGCGGCCGCGTGCCCGCAAACCGCGACCAGAACAGAGGCGTCACCCTCATGCCAAGGCATCGAGTCGTCGCAGACCGATACCAGGCTGGTGCGTAAACCCGCACTGAACCCGCTCGACAAGAAATGTTTCAAAGTTCTCAACCGTTTCAAGCGGCGGAGAAATCTTCGACGGCTCCCTCTCTACTGCCCACTCGCGCGTGACGCGAAAGCTCTTGCGTCTCCTGAGGCCCGGCGCGTTGCGCGACCGGCCTGTCGGAACGCAAGCGAATCGGCAGCTCAGAGAAGGCGCAGTGACAGAACCCAGCACTACGGTACGGCCGCGGGCCGCATTCTTTTCTTCGATCCAGGCTTTGCGCGGCATCGCCGCGGTGTTGGTCGTCCTGTTCCATCTGCGCTCGATGGAAGACCTGCACGGGCAAGGCCGGCAGATCTTGCCGAGTCTGCTCGAATTCGCCTACGGCGGCGTCGACCTGTTCTTCGTGATTTCGGGCTTCGTCATGGTCTCGGTGGCCGCGGGCAGCTACCGCTCGCCGGCAGGCGCCGGGCGCTTCCTGTTGCGCCGGGCCTGGCGCATCGTACCGCCCTATTGGTTCTACACCAGCCTGTTGGTCGCGCCGATGCTGCTGATGCCCGGCGTCCTCGACGCCTCGCACGGCTACGGCAAAATCGCGACCTCGTACCTGTTGTGGCCGCAGGCCTCGCTCCCGATCCTGATGGTCGGTTGGACCCTGATCTTCGAAGCGTATTTCTATCTGGCCATGGCGGTCGCCATCGCACTGCTGCCGGAGCGTTACGCCGGGACCTTTCTGGCCGGTTGGGGCGTCGCGGCAATGGCGGTCCACGCCACGGCCGGCGCCGATGCGCCGCCGTGGCTGACGGTCGCGTCCAGCCCGATGGTGCTGGAATTCATCGCCGGCGCCCTGGTCGGGCTGCACTGGCGGCGGCTGCCGGCGCGCTACGGCCTGCCCTGTCTGTCGCTAGGTGCGTTCGCTTTCGTAGCGAGCATGTTCGTCCTGGCCCAGGCCGGTGCCCACGAGCCTTCGCCGATGCTGCGGACTGTGGTGTTCGGCTCGGCCAGCACCGTCATCGTCCTCGGCGCGGTGGCGTGGGAGAGCGCCGGCCCGGTACGCATTCCGCGCTGGCTGCTGATCCTCGGCAACGCCTCGTACTCGATCTACCTGGCGCACCCGTTCGTAATCTCGTTGACGGGCCGGCTGTGGCGCAACACCGCCATCGGCCAGGTGCAGGGCCTGCACGCAGCCTCGGTGGTCGTGGCGATCCTGCTATGCCTGGCGGTCGGCATCGCTTCGTATCGCTGGCTCGAACGTCCCGTGCAGTCGATCGGCGGGTTTCTGTTCAAGCCTCGGCCGACGCCGGTCGCGCAACCGGCGTGAGCCGGCGGGTCGGACGCCGCGTCTCAGGCACCCGGCCAATACGGCGCGCGCAGCTCGCGCTTGAGCAGCTTGCCGGTCGGGTTGCGCGGCAGGTGGTCGCGAATCTCGACCGCGGCGACCCGCTGCTGTTTGCCGACCCGCTCGTTGAGCCAGTGCTTGATCGCTTCGCCGTCGCCGGCCTGGGCCTCCTTGACGATCACCAGGGCCAGCGGCGATTCGCCCCAGACCGGGCTCGGCACGCCGATCACCGCGCATTCGGCGATCGCGGCGTGCTGCATCAGAACGGCTTCTATATCGGCCGGATAGATGTTCTGACCGCCGGAGATGATCAGGTCCTTCTTGCGGTCGAGGATGTAGAGATAACCCTCCTCGTCGAGGCGGCCGATGTCGCCGGTGCGCAGCCAGGCGCGTCCGGCCTCGTCGATCCAGGTGGCCTGCGCGGTGGCCTCGGGCCGTCGCCAATATCCCGCCATGGCGAAACGGCTGCGGCCGACGATTTCGCCGGCCTCGCCGGCCTCGAGTGGGCGGTCGTGCTCGTCGAGGATCAGCAGGTCGACGCCCGGCAAGGGCTTGCCGACCGAGGAGAGATGGCTCTCGGCGTCCTCCGGATCGAGCGCGGTGATGATGCCTTCGGTGGTGCCGTAGACCTCGATCACGTCGCAACGGCAGGTCTCGATCAGGCCGGCCTTGGTCGCCAGCGGCAAAGACGAACCCACGCTCATGATCGCCTGCAGCGAAGAACGGTCGGTCGTGTGGAACTGCGGATGATCGAGCAGGCGCTGGTACTGCACCGGCACCATCGCGGTGTGGGTGATGCGCTCGCGGGCGATGGTCGCCAGGGTGTCGGCGACGTCGAAGACATGCCGCAGCACCACGGTGCCGCCGCTGAGCCAAGTGCCGAGCAAGGCCGCCCAGGTGATGTTCGAGTACAACCCGGTGACCAGTAGAGTGCGGGCACCGGAGTGATAACGCAGCGCCAGGGCCGCGTCGTAGGCCCAGGCCACGCGCGTGCCGTGACTGTGGACGATGCCTTTCGGCTCGCCGGTGGTGCCCGAGGAGTAGATGATGTTGCACAGGTCGGTCGCGGACACCGGCACCGTCGGCGGATGCGCGTCGGCGCCGCCGAGCCAGTCGGCATACGCACGCCAACCGGCCGTAGCCGAGGCGCCCTCGCCGACGACCTCGATGCGGGCGATGCCGGCGACCGCACCGACGCGAGCGGCGTGATCGGCCGTCGCGAATACGAACACGGCTCCCGAATCGGCCAACATGCTCGCCGCGCTGTCGGCGCTGATCGCGGTGTTGAGCGGCACGGCGACGCAACCGGCCCTCATGATGCCGACGATCAATTCGGCCATCTCGATGCAGTTGGACATCAGCAGCGCGACGCGGTCGCCGTGGCGCGCACCGGCGCCGATCAGGGCATTGGCGATGCGGTTGGTGCTGCGGTCCAGGCTTTGCCAGTCCAGGGTCCGCTGCGGCGCGACCAGCGCGGGCGAGCGCGCGCGCCAGCGGCCGTGCAGGGCGAAGATTTCGGGCAGCAACGGTTGCGGTGCATCCAACATGGAAGGGTCTCCGTGTCGCGGGAAGGCTCGGTCAGGGCAGAGGGATCGGTACGCGCCGCCGCCCGCCCAGATTGAGGGCATCGACGTGCGCAAACTGGGCCGCGATCTCAATCCGCAACGTCGAGCAGGGTTTCTATGCCGATTCGGGCATCCAGTTCCGACAAGGACGGCGCATGGCCGACATCGGGCACCTCGACCAGGCGCACCAGCGGCGACACCGCGGCCATGCGCCGGGCGGTCTTGGCCTCGAGGATGTCGGACAAGGCGCCGCGCAGCAGCAGGATCGGCCGGCCGGCGGCGAGCTTGCGATAGAGGTGCCACATCAACGGGCGCAGCAGCCACAGCTTGGTAGGGCTGACCGTGCGGATGATCTTCGGGTCGTAGTCGAGCACCAGCAGGCCGTCGTCGCGAACCCGGAACATGCGCTCGATCATCCGCGCCCAGTCGGCGCGCGTGTACTTCGGATAGGCGGCGCTGCCGATGCGTTCGATATAGGCCGCCGCGTCCTCGCGCGTCATCGGCGGCACCGGCACGCCGGCGTAGCGCGCGATCCGCTTCAGCGCCGACTTCGGCGCCTGCGGGCCGGCGTCGTTGAGCACCGCCGCCGCCACCGCCGACGGCTGCTTCACCGCCACGGTCATGGTCACCCACACGCCGAGCGAGGTGCCGATGAAGACCGCGCGCGGGATCGATTGCGCGGCCATCAAATCGAGAATATCCAATGCATAGCGGTCGGCGCTGTAGCTGGACGGGTCGTCGGCGTACTGCGAGCGGCCGCGGCCGCGCAGATCCACCGCCAGCACGCGCCGCCCGGCCGCGGCGAGCACCGTGGCGATCTCGTCGAAATCGGCCGAGTTGCGGGTCAATCCCGGAATGCAGATCACCGGGCAGCGCGGCCTCGCGTCGGCGTAGACCGCCCCCGGATAATCGCGGGCGTACAGCCGCAGTCCGTCGCGGCTATGCCAATGCAGTGCGTCGTAAGGTTCGGCCGACATGGTGGGTGGGGATTCCTGTGCCAACGAAAGTGTGGTCGGCCCCCGAGCATGTGCCGATCGAGGGCCGACCGAAACGCGCGCTGCGCCGTTCGCGGCCAGCGTCGGATGGACTTGCGCTCAGAACTCGTAGCACGCCGACAGGCTCACTGTGCGCGGCGCGCCGTAGAAACCGGTGACGATATCGAGCGCGGCGATGTGGTAACCGGTGCTGCGATAGGACTTGTTGCCCAGGTTGCTGCCCTGCAGGCTTAAGGTCCACGGCTGGTTGATCTGCCAGATCAGCCCGGCGTTCCACAATCCGTAGGCCGGCTGCGCGATCAACGGCGACAGCGTGGTCTCGGGATAGGTCTTGCTCTGGTAGCTGTAATTGATGCGCCCACCGAGGCTGCCGCCGTTGGCGAGCGGATACAGCGCGTCCAGGCTCAGCCCGCCCGACCATTTCGGTGCGTTGGTGAAGCGCTGGCTGTCGGCGATGTCCACGCCGCCGCTGCGGTACTCGTCGTACTTGCTGCGCAGGTAAGCGACGTTGCCGCTGAGCGTCCAATGCTCGGAGGGCTTCCAGGCGAACTCGTGTTCCAGACCCTGGATGGTGCCCTTGCCGGCGTTGGTGAAATCGCCGAAAAAGCCCGGGCTGCCGTTCGGCAAGGTGTAGGAAGTGAACACCGACAACTGGATGTTGCTGTAGTCGTTGTGGAACAACGAGGTGTTCATCATCAGGCGGTCGTCGAAGAAGGTCATCTTGCTGCCCAGCTCGTACGACTGGACCTTCTCGTCGTCGATCGGCCGGCACGAGGCCGGGATCACCGCGCAGTTGGCGCGGATGTTGTAGCCGCCGGAATGGAAGCCGGCGTTATAGCTGGCATACAGATTGACGTGATCGTTGGCGCGCCAGGACAGGGTCAGTTTCGGCGAAACGTTGCGCGAGGTGTTCGAGCCGGTGAAGTCGGCCAGCTCGGCGATCGGCACCTGGAAGGCGCCGTCGGCGAAGGCGTAGTTCTGGATCAGCGCGTCCTTGGTTTCCTCGGTCAGGCGCAGCCCCAGGTCCAGGCTCCACTGCGGGTCGAGGTCCCAGGTGAAATCGCCGTAGGCGGCGATGCTGCGGGTGCCGATGCGGCCGCTGCTGACCGCGTACTGTGACAGCCGCAGCGCGGTGTACGGCGGCGAGCCCAGGAAGGTGCTGCGGTTGATGCCGCCGGCCGCGCCCTTGAAGTAGAACAGGCCGAACACGCCGTGCAGTTTGCCGCCGGCATCGTAATTGGCCTGCAGTTCCTGGCTGAACTGATGGTCGCTGTAGCCGCCGGAAGCTTCGCCGATGCGTTCCGGCAAGGTATCGAAATCGATATTGCTCTGGGTCGAGGAGCTGCGGTAGGCGGTGATCGACTTGAACGCCCAGTCGGCGCTGGCGATCCACTTGACGGTCAACGCCGCGCCTTCCAGTTCGCTGTGGTTGACCTGGGGCATCGCGCTGCGGGTGTCGAAGTCGCTGTCGAGCGGCTGGTAGGCGGGATAGTACTTGTTCGCCTTCAGCATCTTGGCGCCGCGCGGATTGGAGTTGTCGTGCATGCCGTCGAGCGCGAGTTCGACGTTGAACGTATCCGACGGGAAGTAACCGAAGGTGGCGCGCGCGGCGTTGGTGTTCTTGTTGCCGTTGCGGCTGTCCTGGACCAGGTTCTTGCCGTAGCCGTCGTTGTGCATGCTGGCCACGGCGACGCGGGCGCGCCAGACGCCATCGTCGCTGGCACCGCCCAGGCTGACCTTGGCACCGCGTTCGCCGTGGGTGCCGACCGTGGCCTCGATGGAACCTTGAGTGCTCTTGGGCAAGGGGCTCGATACGTACTTGATCGCGCCGCCGATGGTGTTCTTGCCGTACAGGCTGCCTTGCGGGCCGCGCAGCACTTCGATGCGGCTGACGTCGAACACGTCGAGCAAGGCGCCCTGCGGCCGCGCAAGATAGACGTCGTCGAGGTACACGCCCACGGCCGGGTCGAAGCCCCAGGTCGGGTCGGACTGGCCGATGCCGCGGATGTAGGCGGTCAGGGTGGTGTTGGAACCACGCGCCGCATACACCTGCAGCGACGGCACCTTGCCCTGCAGGTCGGCGAGGGTCTGCACGTTCTGCTTGAACAGCGCCGAGGCGGTGAAGGCGCTGACCGCGACCGGCACGTCCTGCAGGGTTTCCTCGCGTTTGCGCGCGGTCACCGTGATCGATTCCAACTGGGTCGTTTTCTTTTCCGATTCCCCCGGCGCCGCTTCGGCCTCGGTTCGGGTCTGGGTCGATGCCCCCTGCACCTCCTGCGCCCGCACCGCCGACAGCTGCATCGACATCGCCACACCGATCGCCACGCTCAAAAGCCTGTGTCTCATCCTGTCCGTTCCCCTGCGCGCATCGCCGTCGTCGCAATGACGGCATGGCTGCAACATAGCGGCGACAGGTCGCGGCGGTTCCACCGCGGGAGCACACCGCATTGACCCTGAGTGCACAGACGTGCTGCGTCGCAACATGCAGCGCGAGCCGCATCGCTCCTAAGATGCCGATCGACAGTTCACCGAGGGATCGCCATGTTCGCAACCGAGGTTGCAGCGCCGACTGCATTCCCCGCCAAGGCCGCGGCGACTCCACGGATCGCGATGGGCGGCTGGTCGACCGTGCATTCGCCCGGCTTCGGCAGCGCCGACGTTCAACTGACCCGCCCGGAAGGACGCATGGGCTGGCTGGCGAGCCAATCGGTCGGCGCGCTGCAACTCAACCACATCGCCCTGAGCGGACTGCACATGCGCCGCACCCCGCAGCATCTGTCGGGACTGGCGCAGAACTACGTGCTCGCCCTGCCCGCCGCCGGCAGCTCGCGCAACCTCGTCGGCGGCCACGACGTGATCCTGGTGCCCGACCGCATTTACCTGATCTCGGCCGCGGTGGTCGGCGAAGTACAGCCGGAAGGCTGCTACAAAAGCTTCAACACCCTGATACCGACGCATCTGCTGCAGCAACGCGTGTCGCATCTGCCGACCGTGTTCTCGGCGCCGCTGGACGGCACCGACCCGCGCGCCGAATTGCTCGGCGCCTATGCGCGGCAGATCGACCGCTTGGCCAAACAGCTCGGCGAAGGCGAGGCGCAGGTCCTGACCACGCAGTTGTGCGACCTGGTCGCCCTGATGCTGCGCGGCGATTCGCGCACCTTCTGCGACGACCGCTCGCTGGCCGCCGCGCACAAGCAGCGCGCGCTGGATTTCATCGAGGCGCACTACTCGAACGAGGACTTGTCGGCGGAAATGATCGCCCAGCGTTGCAGCATCTCCGAAGGCTATCTGCACCGCCTGTTCCGCGACAGCGGGCAGTCGGTGATGGAGCGGCTGCGCGCCCTGCGCCTGGGCAAGGCCCACGACATGCTGACCAACGCGGCCCTGGCCAAGCTGCCGATCTCCGAAATCGCCTACCGCAACGGCTTTCGTTCGCAGTCGAATTTCTGCCGAGTGTTCCGCCAGCAGTTCGGGGTTTCGCCGAGCGAACTGCGCCGCCACTGAGCACGGCACGCCGGCCAGCACGCACCTGCGGGGTCAGCGATACAGCATCGCCGCCATGTCGGCGACCAGCGCCGGCTTGTCCTTGCCGTCTATTTCCATGACGTTGCGAGTGATCATCAGCAGGCGGCCCTCGCCCTTCGCTTCGACCGCGGCCAACGTGACCCGCACCCGTACGCGCTCGCCGGCCAGCACCGGCGCCTGGAACCTGACCTCGCCGAGACCGGCGTTGAGGGCCTGCGAAATGTCTTCGGGCAAGATGCCGAGCTGCATCTGCAGCGGCGCGAGCAGCGACAACAACAGGAAACCGTGGGCGATGGTGCCGCCGAACGGACTCTCCCTGCGGCAGCGTTCGACATCGACATGAATCCACTGGCGGTCGCCGGTGGTCTCGGCGAATCGGTCGATCATCGTCTGATCGACCGTCTGCCAGGCGGACACGCCGAGCTCCTTCGCCACGTGCTCGCCGAGGTTGTCGAAGGTATAACGCTGGCTCATCGAGACTCCCTGGCCGATGCGGTGAAGTGTGCGCCAGCTTAGCGCGACGATCGCGCGCGGCGGCGAGGTCCGACCGGATTCGCGACCGCGGCCCGCACTTCGCGCAAGCGATCGGCCGTGGTCAAGACTTGGTGCGCCCGCGGTGAAACCCGGCCCGATGCGAGCGGCTACAACGCGAAGACCGCGCGGTCGTCCGACCGCCAGGAGAGACTGTCATGTCGCTATCGTCCATCGCCCTGCGCCGCCGCTTCCTGTGCGCACTCGCCGCGCTGTTGTTCGTCTCGTCGGTCCCGGCGCCCGCTTACGCAGCCGGCTATTTCCGCGACCTCTACGTCAGCCTGGCCGGCGCCCGCGACTACCACGGCTACGTACCGACCAGTTACCGCCCCGGCGTGCCGATGCCGATGCTGGTGGCCCTGCACGGCTGCACCGAAAACGACGTCGGTTTCGAACTGCTTTCCGGCTGGACCCAGCTCGCCGAGCAACGCGGTTTCATCGTCGTCTTTCCCGACCAGAACAACCTCGCCAATCCGCTCGGCTGCTGGAACTGGTACCTGGAAAGCAACCAGCATCGCGGCCTCGGCGAGCCGTCGATCATCGCCGGCATCACCAACAAGCTGCGCTCGCGCTACAGCGTCGATCCGCGGCGGATCTACGTCACCGGCGTGTCCGCCGGCGGGGTCATGGCCAACATCATGGCGGTGACCTATCCGGACCTCTATGCCGCCGCCAGCATCCTCGCCGGCTGCGAGTACGACTGCGACATCCTGCAACTGCAGTCGCCCGAAACCTCTGGGAACAAAGCCATCGCCGAGATGGGCAGCCGTCGCCGCGCCGTGCCCGCGCTGATCTTCCAGGGCAGCGCCGACCTCGTCGTCGCCCCGGCCACCGCCGAGCGCATCGTCGGTCAGTGGGCCACCATCGGCGGAATCGACACCATCGCCGAGGAGGTCGTGCACGGCCAGGTCCCAGGCGGCCGCTCCTATACGCACAAGGTCTATCGTGCCTCGGCTGCGGGTCCGTCCCTGATCGAGTCCTATCTGATCGACGGCGCCGGACACGCCTATCCCGGCGGCTGCCCTTGTAGCCTCTACGGCGATCCCTCCGGCCCCGATGCGAGCAACCTCACCTGGGATTTCTTTCTCGCACATCCGAAGCCCTGAGCCGCAACAAGGAGGCGGACTTGGCCCGCCTCCTTGTACGCTGCCCCGGCCTTACTGATACACCCCCAGCACCGAGACGCCGCTGAAGGCGCTCTCGCCGACCACGCTCAGGTAATACGTACCCGCCGCCGGCTGGGTGATCACCACCGCTTCGCCGGTGCCGGGCTTGGCCGACTTGCGATCGAACAGCGTCGGTGTCGCCACGCGCTCGTAGGCGACGTAGATCGACACGTCGCCGCTGCCGCCGTAGCTGCGCAGATTGAGGCTGCGCGTTCCGGCCGGCACCACGATCTTGAACAACCGCGCATCGCCGGCCGCACCGGTCTGGCCGGCGATGGCGACGCGGTTGCTCAGCAGTTCGCCCTGGTCGACCGGAATTTCCTGGGTGGCCGCATGCACCGCAGCGGCCGCGTCGACGATGCCGGGGCCTTGCGGCTTGCTCGCCGGCGGCACGACGGTGAACGGCTTGACCGTGCCGCGCAGCAAGGCCTTCACCTGCGCCGGCGTCAGCGGCGGACGCCCTGCCTCGGTGGCCGCGGCTTGCATCAACGCAACCACGCCGGCGACGTGCGGGCTCGCCATCGAGGTGCCGATCATGCCCATCAGGCGATCGCCCTCCGGGCTCGGCAACGGTGCCTGGGTGCCGGCGTTGCCGAGCGACCAGATCCAGCGATCGTCGGGATCGGAACCGCTGGTGGCGTTGCCGCCCGGCGCGGTGACGGCGACGGTGGCGCCGTAGTTGGAGAACCACGAGCGAGCGCCGTCGATGCCGCTCGCGCCGACGGTGATCACGCCCTTGCAACTGGCCGGGGAGAAGAAGCCGGCGTCGGCATTGTCGTTGCCGGCGGCGACGACCACGGTGACGCCGCGCGCGACCGCGCCGTCGATGGCCTCCTGCGTTACCGGGTCCTGACTGCAGGAACCGCTGCCGCCGAGACTCAGGTTGATCACTTCAGCGGGATCGGCATTGTCCGGCACACCGTCGACGTGGCCGCCGGAAGCCCAGACGATGGCATCGGCGATATCCGAGGTGTAGCCGCCGCCGTGACCGAGCACGCGCACCGGTTGCACTTTCGCGGCGAACGCCACGCCGGCCACGCCGACGCCGTTGTTGGTCAGCGCGGCGACCGTGCCGGCGACATGGGTGCCGTGGAAGGAGCTCGGATTGCCGCCGACCCAGTCGCCCGGATCGTGCGCGTCGGCATCGCGTCCGTCGCCGTCGCCGCCGACGTCCGGGTCGTGGATGAAGTCGTAACCGGCCACGATGTTGGCGTTGAGATCGGCATGATCGAGGTAGCCGGTGTCGAGCACCGCCACCACGACACCATCGCCGTGGCTGGTGTCCCAGGCGGCCGGTGCGTCGATGCCTGCGCTCGGGTGGGTGTAGTGCCACTGCAGGTCGAAACGCGGGTCGTCGGGGACGAAGTCCAGGCGTTGCTTGAGGTAATCGGGCTGGGCGTACTTCACTGCCGGATCGGCGCGCAGTTCCGCCAGCAGCCGATCGGTTTCGCCGCGGTCGAGGCCGCGCGACAAACGCAGCACGTCGGCGCCCGTCGCCAATCGGCGCACGTGCTGCACGTCGAGTACGGACGCGCCGTGGCCGGCGAGGGCACGCGATCCGGCCAGGCCGGCACGCGTCGCCGCGGCATTCACCGCGCCGAGCACGGAGGCCGGACGGCTGCGCGTCTGTGCGGCGTCCTGGTAGCGGACGATGATGCGATCGAAGCGCGCCTGCGCCGGCGCGCTGCCGAGCAAGGTCTTGCGCACGGATGGCGCGCCGGCGACCGGACCGGTCGCCGTCGCCAGCGCGGTCAGGCCCGACGCCGGCCACGGCGCGGCACCGGTCAGGTAGCCCGAAGCGAAGGCCGACAGGCCGGCGATGACGGCGGTGGCCAGCGCGCCGTTGCAGAGGATGCGCGTGCTCTTCTTCATTTCTCTCTCCCAGGGAAGTGCGATTCGGATGCGGGCAAGGCGACCGTTGCGGGGGATCCGGTCGCGGCGCTCGCTGCTTTGTGGGTGGATAAGCGCGAAGCGGACTGACGTTGCGCCGACCTGTGTCTTTCCTGCGCAGGCGGGCCGGCGCAGGAAAGAGCGAGGCGTTACGGCAACGGCGACCGGCTCACAGATCGAAACCGAAACCGATACCGGCCGACGAGTCGTCGCTGCTGAAGGCGCCGCCGATGCTCATCGAAGCGCGCTCGCCGATCGCCTTGGAGTAGCCGACCGACAAGGCGCTTTCGCCGTTCTGCCAGCCGGCGCCCACGGCGATGCGTCCGCGCGGGCTGCGGCTGTTGGCGGCGTTGATGGACATGTTCATCATCGCCGCGCTCATCGCGCCCTGGCGGTCGATACGCTGGTCCTGTTTGTTGAGACGCAGGCCCAGTTCGTCGCGCAGACCGGTGAACTCATCGCTCAACGCCTGGTAGCGGCTGTCGGTGTAGGCGTTGGCCGACGACAAGGTGCGCGTCGCGGCGCTGTCGGTATAGGCATTGGCGCTGCTGACCGCTTGCGCATTGGCGGCCTGCACCTGTTGCACGTTGGCCGCATCGGTGGCGCCGACGCCGGCGGCGACGTTGCTCAGCTTGCGTTCGCTGCCGGCGCTGGCGACCGAGACCGCATTGGCTTCGGCCGTGACTGGAGCACTGTCGGTCAGCTCGCTCGAGGCAACCGCGCCTTCTCCAGCGCTAGCCGCCTTGCCCTTGCCGTGACCATTGCCATTGCCGTTGCCCGGCTTGTGCTCGAGCTGATCGACGCGCGCATCGAGTCCGTCGATGGCGCCGTCGAGCGCGCCGAGCGCATCGCCGACGTTGTAGTAACTGCCGCCCTGGATGGCGTAGGTCGGCCCGATCATGCCGCTCGGCCCCATCGAGGCGCCGCCGCCGAGCATCTGCGCGGTGCTGTCGCCGAGCTGGAACAACTGGCCGCCGTTGACCGCTTCGCGGCTGCCGCCGGCGAGCCGGCCGTCGGCGACGTTGCCGATCACGGTGCCGTTCGCGCCTTCCAGAGTCAGTGCGCTCTTGCCGTCATCGTCGTACTTGACCGTGGTGGCGAGTGTTTCGTCGATCTCGCCGACCGCCGCGTTCAACTGGCCGACGTTGACCGCATCGGTGTTCGCGCTGCCGGCCTTGAGATGAGCGATCTGGCGTTCCTTGCCGGCGGCGCCGACAGCGACCGTGCCGGCACGGTCGGCGACCGAGCCCGCACCCACCGCCACCGCATTGGCGGCCGTGACCCGCGCACGCGCACCGAGCGCGGTGCCGTCCTGCGCGGCGTCGGCGACACGCGCGTCGTAACCGATCGCGGTGGACGCTTGGGCTCGCGCCTGTGCATTGGAACCGGCCGCCGTCGCCGTCGCGGCGATCGCCTGGCTGTTCGCACCCAGGGCGGTGGCGTTGGTTTCGGCGGCCTGGGCATTGCTGCCGAATGCCGACGCGCTGACCTTGTTGGCGCGAGCGCTGGCGCCGACCGCGGTGCTGCCGTTGGCGTTGGCGACCGCACTCGCGCCTGCGGCCAACGCGCCCTGCCCGTTGATGCTGGCGTCGTCGCTGCCGTCCTGCTTGCCGCTGGACTTGAAGTAGTGATTGGCCTGACTGACGCCGCCGGCCACCGCATCGAGCTGCGCCTTGTTGACCGCATCGGTGGCTTCGGTGCCGGCCGCGACGTTGGCTATCTGGCGATCGATGGCGGCGTGCACGGTGCCGCCGGCATCGGTCCAGGCGCGAGCGGCGCCCACCGATACGCTGTCGGCGCGGTCGGCCAGCGAGCCCTCGCCCAAGGCCACCGCATTGGCCGCCTCCGGCGTGGTCCAGGCATTGGCGCCGAGCACGGTCGCGTGCTCGGCCTGGGCGAAACTGTTGAAGCCCAGCGAGGTCGAGGAACCGCCGATCGCCCAGCTCTCGGCGCCCACCGCCGTGGTGTAGTCGCCGACCAGGCTGCTGTCCCAGTACGAACCGGCATACGCACCGGCGCCGAGCGCGGTGCTGTACAGACCGCTCGCGCCGGCGGAGCTGAAGGAGCCCGCCGAGAAACCGCCCAGGGCGGTGCTGTACTGCCCGGTCGCGGCGGCGTTCTCACCGACCGCAGTGCCGCTGGTGGCGATGTAGACGTTCTCGCCGGTGCTCTCGTCGAACTGCCAGTAGCCGGATTTGGCGCCGACGCCGACGGCGACGCCACCGCCGCCCGCGCTGGAGTTGGCGCCGACCGAAGTCGAGTTCCAACCCTGCGCATACGCGCCGGAACCGACCGCGGTCGATTGCCAGGCCGACGCGGTCGCGAAGCTGCCGAGCGCGGTCGAGAACGGCGCATCGGCGAGCGCCAGGCCGCCGACTGCGGTGGCGAGGAAGCCGTTGTTCTGCGCGCCCGAACCGATCGACACACCCAGGGCGCCGTTCGACACCGAACCGGCGCCGAGCGCGACCGCGCCGCCGCCGTTGGCTTGCGCGCCGTTGCCGCCGGCGAAGCTGTCGTCGCCGTCGGCGAGGGCATCGCTGCCGACCGCGGCGCTGTTCGCGCCGTTGGCGACCGCGCCGTAGCCGTTGGCGGTGCTCTGTTCGCCGATCGCGTTGGCGCCGGTGCCGAACGCCGATGCGCCCTGCCCCAGGGCCAGGCTTGAACCGCCGACCGCGGTCGAATGATCGCCGACCGCATTGCTTTGATAACCCACCGCGGTGCTCTCGACGCCACCGGCGACGGCGTTGGCGCCGACCGCGCTGGCATGTTCGGCATCGGCGATGGCGGCATCGCTGCCGTCGCCGGCGCCATCGGCGGCGAGGTAATCGTTGGCATCGCCGACGCTGTCGGCGACTGCATCGAGCTGGGCCTTGTTGACCGCGTCGGTCGCCTCGGTGCCGGCGGCGACGTTGGCGATCTGCCGGTCGATCGCGGCGAAGGTGTTGCCGTATTGATCGGTCCAGGCTTGCGCGGCGCCGACCGACACCGTGTTGGCACGTTCGCCGGTACTGGAGCCATGGCCGAGAGCGACGCTGTTGTCGGCCGTTGCCGAAGTGTAGGAGCCGACCGCGGTGCTGTTGCCCGCCATCGCCCACGCGTTCGAGCCCAGGGCCGCGGCGCCGTCGCCATTGCCGTAGCTGTTGTAGCCGACCGAAGTGGCTTCGGTGCCGGTGGCCCAGCTTTCGCGGCCGACGGCGACGCTGTTGAGCGAGGTCAGGGTGTTGTTGCCGACCGAAACGCCGCCTTCGCCGGCGCGCGCCTGCACGCCGACGGCGGTGGAGGCGATGTCGGCGAGCGTGCCCTGGCCGACCGCGACCGATACGTCCTTGGCCTGCGCATCGGCGCCGAGCGCGGTGGCGAACAGCCCCTCGGCCCAGGCCCCCACGCCGAGCGCGCTCGCCTTCCAACCGTTGGCGGTCGCCGCCGCACCGAAGGCCGAACTCTCGCGTCCGTTGGCCCAGGCGAACATGCCGTGAGCGGTGGCGAACAAACCGCTGGCCTCGGCCAGACCGCCGATCGCGGTCGCGCCCAAGCCCTGGGCGAGGCTCTGGTTGCCGATGGCGATGCCGTTGCCGTGCATCGCGACGCTGGCGTTGCCCAGGGCAATGGCGCCGCCGCCCTGGGCCTGGGCGCCATTGCCGTGAGCGACCGAATTCGCGCCGTCGGCGACGCTGCCATAACCGCTGGAGATGCTGTAGTCGCCGATCGCGTTGGCGCCGGTGCCGAACGCGGAGGCGCCCTGACCCAAGGCCAGGCTGGAGCCGCCGGCCGCGGTGGCATGATCGCCCGCGGCCTGGCTCTGATAGCCGTAAGCACTGCTCTCGACGCCGCCGGCGACGCTGTAGGCGCCGGTCGCGGTGCTCGCCTCGCCCGCAGCCAGGCTCTGCGCGCCGCTGGCGGTGGCGTTGTGGTTCAAGGCGCTGGCGTGATCGCCGATCGCCTGCGCGCCGATGCCGCTGGCGCTGGCGACGTTGCCGATCGCGACCGCGTTCTGGCCTTCGGCATAGGTCGCCTCGCCGACGTCGGGCGCACCGTCGCCATCGAGATCGACCCATTCGCTGCCGCCGATGGCGATGCTGCCTTCGCCGCTCGCCGCGGCGTTATGGCCGAGCGCGACCGCGCGCGCGCCATAGGCCAGGCTGTTGCCGCCGATGCCGACGCTGCCGCCGCCGACCGCGTTGGCATAGCCGCCGATGGCCACGCCGAAATCGCCGGCCACCGCGCGCGAATTCGCGCCCAGCGCCACACCGGCTTCGCCGTTGGCGCCGGCATTGAAACCGCCGACCAGGCTGCCGCTGCCATAGGCCTGGGCATAACCGCCGATCGCCACCGAGCCCATGCCGGCGGCGGTGCTCAAGGCGCCCAGCGCGGTGGCGGCTTGTTCGGCGGTGGCCTCGGCGCCGGCGCCGAGCGCGGTGTTGCCGAAACCGCCGGCGAACGCACTCTGGCCCACGGCGGTGCTGGCATCGCCGTAGGCCATCGCGCCCTGGCCGAAGGCGCTGGCGCCGATGCCGACACCGGCGCTCTGCGCGCCGACCGCGGTGGCGGCATTGTTCGCCGCCCAACTGCTGTCGCCGATGGCGCTGGCGTAGTCGCCTTCGGCCTTGGCGCCGGAGCCCATCGCGATCGCGCTGTAGCCGTCGGCGATGGCATCGACCGGACCTTCGACTTCCGGCGTCCACGGCAGATCTTCGGGGCCGTTGATCTTGAAGTAGGGCGTATCGACGATAGGCCTCGCCGCGGCGACGGCCTGTGCGGCCGCGGCGCAGTCGCCATCCGCCGCATCGTCGGCCTGCGCGCGCGCGCAAGTCTCGTCGGCGGCGATCGATTGGGCCGTCGGCGCGGCGCTCGTCGCCGTGCCGACGACGTCATCGGCCCACGCAGGTGGAGCGCCAAATGCCAGCAACAGGCTCATCGCCGCCACGCCGGCGCTGGCATCGGCCAGGCGGCGACGGCCGTCGCGCTTGCCGCCGCTCGAGGCCAATTCCGAGGTCACCACCATGGCCTGCTTGGCGTGACTCCATACGCGGCTGAAAATCTTGTTCATCGATCGCTCTCCCGCCCACTGTGTCGTTTCGGAGGCATGCGACGCCCGTCGGCCCAGAACGACCGGAAGACCGGTCGATGCCGTCGCATCGAATGCCGTTGGATGAACGGCCGGCCCCGCCCTGGCCGGTCGCCTGCATGATTCGCCGCGTGCGTGGATGACGACACCGGCTGAGTGCGAACCTAAGACGCCGGCTTCCGCGTTGTCACGCTCGCGATCTCACCGAATAATCACCGAGTTCTCACCGACGGCCGCGGCCGTTCGGATCGCCAGCGCCATGGACGACGTGCGACCGTGCCGCTGCGTCCTCCCTCCGCGTCCGACACGACGAGCCGCCTGCCCATGTGGAAACCCTTCGCGCACTGGTTGCGCAGCGCCCCCATCGCCGATGCCGTCGATCGCCGCAACGCGCCGGCGATGCAGTTGCTGCTGTTGTTCTACGGCATCGCCCTGCCGGCCAACTGGGCCTGGCATCTGTCGTCGCGGCCGATTCCCGCGGGCTGGGCCATCGTCCTGTTGCTCGATCTGACCACCGCCGCGCTGGCGTTGTTGTGCGTGCGGCTGATCCGCCGCGATCGTTACCGCACGGCGATGATGCTGTTCCTCGGCGCGCTGTTGACCTCGCTGGCGCTGGCCTTCCACAAGCTCGGCACGCAGGCGCAATTGATCGACCAGACCTCGATGATCCTGACCCTGGTCATCGCCGGCGTGGTGCTGGGCCGGCGCGCGCTGTGGACGGTGTTCGCGTTGTTGCTGGCGATCTTCGCCATCGGTTTCGCCACCGATGCCCACAACACCGCCAAGGGCCCGCAATGGATCGGCAATGCCCTGCGCAACGCGCCCTCGCTGGTGGCGAGCTACCTGATCATCACCGCGATCCTCGACCGCGCCGTCACCGCATTGCGCGAAAGCCTGGACGAATCGAACGCGCGCGGCCGCGAACTGCAATTGGAGATGGCCCGGCGCGAACGCGCCCAGACCCAGCTCATTCATGCCCAGAAGATGGAGGCCAGCGGACGCCTGGCCAGCGGCATCGCCCATGATTTCAACAACATCCTCGGGCTGATCCAGGGCTTCGCCGCGCAGCGCGATGCCGCGCTCGACCTGCCGGACCCGCGCGAACGCAGCGCGGCCTTGGCCGCCGCCCTCGAGGGCGTCGAGGAAGCGGCCGAGCGCGGCTGCGCGGTGACCCGCAAGCTGCTCATCTTCAGCCGCAACGACGTGCTGCGGATCGAGACCTTCGATGCGGCGCGCGCGCTGCGCGACCTGCAGCCCATGCTGCGGCAGCTGCTGCCTGCCGCGGTCCGCCTGGAACTGCCGGCCGTCGCCGCCGCATTGCCGGTGCGTCTGGATCGCAGCGAGTTCGAGCTGATGGTGCTCAATATCGCCGCGAACGCGCGCGATGCGATGCCCGACGGCGGCCGCTTCGCGATCGCCGCGACGGCGCAAGGCAGCGAGATCGAAATCCGCCTGACCGACAACGGCCTGGGCATGGACGAGCACGTGCGCGAACGCGTGTTCGAACCGTTCTTCAGCACCAAGCTGGCTGCCCATGGCACCGGCCTGGGCCTGTCGGTGGTGCACGACCTGGTCAAGGCCCTGGGGGGCGACATCCGCGTCGACAGCGCGCCCGGTGCAAGCACCGCGTTCACCATTCGCCTGCCGTTGGCCCACGAGGCGGTCGATAACGCCGAGGCCATGGCCTGACGACTGCGTCGGACCGATCGTTCAGTGCGCGCCGCCGAGTACGTAGCCTTCGCCGTGCACGGCGTTGAGCGGCAAGGGTTCGCCGCAGGCGTCGGCGACCTTGCGACGCAAGCGATAGACCAGCGAATCGAGGCGGTGCATGTCGAAGTCGTAGACATTGTCGGTCAGCGCCGCGACCAGTTGCTCGCGCGTCACCAACTGTCCGGATGCAGCGGTGAGTCGCTCGACGACGCGGCGCTCGGTACGGGTCAGTGCCACCGCGCCACCGGACGGCGACAGCAGGCACCAGCCATCGGCGTCGAGCTGCCAGCGGCGGCGCACCGGTGCTGCACCGCGCAAGCGACGCGCCAGACTGTGCAAAGTCGCCGCCAGCACTTCGACCTCGGCCGGCTTGGTCAGATAAGCGTCGGCGCCCTGGCTCAATCCGCGCACGCGATCCAAGGTGTCGCCGCGTCCGGTCAGCATGACGATGCCGATGCCGGGAAACGCCTCGCGCACCTCGCGCGCGACTGCGAAGCCGTCGGCATCGGGCAGGCCCACATCCAGCACGACGATGTCGAACGTCGCCGCGGCCAGATGCAGGTGCAGCGCGGCTGCCGTGTCCATGCCGGTCACCGCGAAACCGAAGTTCGCCAGGCCCGGCACCAACACCCGCTCGCGCAGCAGCGCGTCGTCTTCCAGCAAGGCCACGCGCGGCAAGCTCTGCCCCGATGATGTCATCGCGGTCATCCTCAGATATCGCCCCCTGCGCCTCGGATAGTACCCGCCCGGCGCGTACCGGGAATGCGTCGGCGGTGCCCGATCGGCGACGGTCGACGCGGCGATGCGCAAGGCCGCGCCGGCATGCATCGGGCCGCTACCGGCTCCGCTCAGGCGAACGCCCCGCTTAGGCGAACGCGATGACTTCGTGCACCGGCTTGCGCGGTTTTTGCGGCCAGTTGCCCGGCAGCGGATGACCGACGGTGACGACCAGCACCGGCACTTCGTCGGCGGCGAGGGCGAACTCGCGCGCGACGCCCGCGAAATCGATCCCGCCCATCGCACCGGTGGCCCAGCCCATGCCTTCGGCGGCGAGGATCAAGGTCATCGCCGCCAGCGACGCGGAACGAATCGCTTCGTCGCGTTGCAAGGACGGATCGTCGGCGTGCGCACGCGTCGCCTGGGCGACCCAACCGTCGGCCATCGACTGCGCCATGATCCCGGCCTCGACCGAGGGTTGCAGCGCCCGGTGCAAGTGTTCGTGCGCCGCGAGCGTGCCGCAGACGATGAAGGCCACCGAGGCGTCGGCGATCTTCTGCTGGCCGTAGGACAGCGCTTTCAGGCGCGCTTTCGCCTCCGGCGTGCGCACGGCGATGAATTTCCAGTTCTGGAAGTGGTACGCCGACGGCGCGCGCGTGGCCTGATCGACCAGGGCGGCGATGTCGTCGTCGGAAATCTGCCGGTCGGGGTCGTAACGGTTGGCCGACACGCGCGATTCGATGAGTTGTCTGATCGGATGGTTCATGGCGCTTCTCGGGAAAGATCGGAGGACAGAGACGGTCGAGTTCAGGCCGGCCGGCTGCTGCGCCACTGCACGGCCAGGACGCTGCCGAGCACGACCAGCAGGCCGAGCAGAGAGACGCCGGTAAGGGCTTGCCCCAGCAGGGCCCAACCGAGGATCACCGCGGTCAGTGGGCTCAACAGGCCGAGCGAGGACACCGCCACCTGCGGCAAACGCGCCAGGCCGCGGAACCACAGGGCGTACGACAGCAAGGCGCCGGCGATCGACAGATACGCATAGGCCGATACCTGCAACAGACTCAGGCGCGGCAGCGGCGCATCGATGGCGAGGGCGACCGGCGCCAACATCAGGCCGCCGAGCAGCAACTGCCAACCGGTGAGGGCGAACACCGGCAGGTCGCTGCGCCAGCGCCGGGTCAGGTAGTTGCCGGTCGCCATGCAGGCGGCGCCGGCCAGGGCCGCGGCGATGCCGACCGGCTCCCAGACCGTGTCCGGCGACAGCAGCAGCACGCCCATGCCGACCACGCCGAGCACACAGGCCCAGACGGTGAACTGCAGCGGCCGGCGTTGGTCGACCGCCCAGGTCAGGGCGATCACCAGCAAGGGCTGGATCGCGCCGACCACCGCGGCGAGACCGCCGGGCAGGCGGTAAGCGGCGACGAACAGCAGCGCCTGGAAGACGGCGATGTTCAAGCCCGACAAGACCAGCAGACGCAGCCATTCGCCGCGCGCCGGCCAATGCCGCATGAAGGCGACCAGCAACAGGCCGGCCGGCAAGGTGCGGATGAGGGCGGCAGTGAAAGGCCGGTCCGGCGGCAACAGCTCGGACGCGACGATGTAGGTCGAACCCCAGATGGCGGGGGCCAGGGCAGTCAGGAGCATGTCGATCCAGACCGGGCGGTGCGAGGCTGCGCTCATGAAACTATCTTCAATTCAAGATAAGATCCCAGCCTGAAGACAATTTATCTTGAAGTCAAGACAAAATCAGGGAGCCCTCGTGGCCACGAGCAAACGACAGCCCGACTCGGTCGACGCGATCCTCGACCAATGGCGCCGCGAGCGTCCCGACCTCGACGCCAGCCCGATGGGCGCCATCGGCCGGGTCAAGCGCTGCGCGGCCCTGCTGCAGCGCCGGCTGGACAAGACCTTCTCGACCTTCGACATGACCAGTTGGGAGTTCGACGTGCTGGCCACGCTGCGGCGTTCCGGTGCGCCCCATTGCCTGGCGCCCACCGCGCTGTTCTCGGCGCTGATGATCACCTCCGGCACCATGACCCACCGCCTGCAACGGCTGGAAGCGGCCGGCTGGATCGAACGCCGGGCCAACCCGAGCGATGCGCGCAGCTTGTTGGTGCAACTGACGCCGGCCGGCCTGGCGCTGATCGACCGGGCCGTCGAGGCGCACATCGAGAACGAGCGCCGCATCATGGCGAGCCTGGCGCCGGCCCGCCTGCGCTCGCTCGACGATGCTTTGTCGGAGCTGTTGACGATGCTGGAGTCCACCGCCGAATGAGCGGCGCGCGGCATCGCTCGAACGGCGGTGATCGTCCCGAACCGACCGCGATGCGGCGCAGGCGCGAACGCTCAAACTGAACCGCCATCGCAGGGGTTAGGTGGCAGTCACCCGGCGCGCCCATGCTGGCCATGGAAAGCACACTTCCGCCCAGGGGACGACCATGCAGCTACCGATCGGACGGCCAGGCAACAGCAACCTCACGCAGTATCCGCTGGTCATGCGCGCCATGAGCAGTGCCAACGAGCCCGACGACCGCATCCAGCCCGACGACAAGCATGCGCATGGCTTCGGCGCCTATCGCGCGGCGACCGATCGGCCTATGGGATCGCGCTGGGTCGCGGCACTGAGGCGGACGCTGGATCCGCGGTTCCTCGCCGTGCCGCTGCAGGAACTCGCCCTGCAGGCCATCAACGCTATGCCCGGCTCGGCGGAACCCGAAATCGGTTGGCAAACCTCGGCCTGCGTGTGCGTGTCTTTCGCATGGCGTCTGCGCGCCGAGCCGGATCTCAACGACCGTTATCTGGCCGACTTCGGACTCATGCGCTCATGGGTCGACCTGCATTGCCGCATCCCGCCGCATGCGAACTATGCCCGCAGCCTCCGAGAGCTGACGGGGCTGTCACGGCCCACCGCCTAGTCTGTATCGCACACAACGTCCACCACCCAGGGGAAGGCCATGCGCCTGTCGATCCGATTGAGGCGTAACGGCAATCCGAAGCTGTCGCCTGTGCCCATGTCCGATCTGGGCGTGGCCGCCTTGGACGGCGTGCCGGGCGTCACCGCACCGAAGATCACCGACACCATCCGCGAGGATGCGATCTTCTCGTTCGTGTGGAGCGGCCCCGGCATGCCCAAGGTCACCGACGAGTACCTGCAGGGTTTCGGCTTGTCGCGCGTAGAGTGAGCCCAGTCCACAGCGTCTCGATTCGCGCGCGGAGGCCTCAGCGCGCGCCGACCCGATCGGCCGCCACGCCCGGCACGCCTTCGCGAATGAGTTCCGAGAACGCCGACGAGTCGCCCGCTGCGCGCGCGCGATCGGTCACGCGTCCGCGATCGTGCAGGGTGCGGTAGTCGTAACCCGGCACTAAGCCGTCCTGGTCGTAGGCGTACTCGGCCAGATAGCCCGACAGCAGCAATCGGTAATCGAGCGGCAGGCCCGGCGCTATCTGGCGCATCAGGTCGAACACGATGGTGGTGCAGTTGCTGGTCAGGGTGTTGTAGAAGCTCGGCTGCCGTTCGAGCTTGCCGGCTTCGGCGACATAGCCGAGAAACAGCGAACGCAGCGCCGCCTTCGGCAAGCGCAGCCGATACAGATAGACATCCTCGTTGCGCACGTTGCTGCGCACCCGCAGGATGTCGCGCTCGTCGGCCGCGACCAGGGTGGTCTCGAACTCGCGGAAGAAACCGCCGAGGGTCGAGAACTGCTCGCCGCGCTCCTTGCGGATCTCCACCGAGAACACCAGCTTGCGGCCGTCGTCGAACCCGAACGACACCAGGGTGTGGGCGATCGCCGGCCCCATCCAGTACGACAACACCAGATCCGCCGACTGCAGACGATCGAGGTCGTATTCGCGGCGCTCCCAACGCGGCGTGTAGTCGTCGTCGCTGCGCCAATCGAAATTGCGCACATTGTCGAGCCGAACCCGGTCGCCGTCGACCTGCACGTGCAAGTGGCGGGCCACGTCGTCGGCCCACGCCCGGTTCTGCGACGGACGCAGCGTGCTCCACCACAGCAGCACGCCGGCGAAAGCCACCAGGTAGACCCATAACGCCGGTTTGCGCAGGCGGCGCACGGCGAACAACGCCGCCAGCGCGCTGACGACGAAGGCCGCCACCATCGCGCCCTTGAACGCCACCGCCAGCGGCAATCGATACCACAAGGCCAGCCCGCCCCAGACGGCGGACAAGGCGATCGCCGGCGCCAGCAACAGCCAGCGCAGCCAAGGCGTCTCACGTGTGTCCAAAGCGGTCATCGAATCATCCGTCATGCGAAAGGAGCCTGCGGCGCGCTGCCGGCAGCGCCAGCGCATCGCGGCCCGGTTTGAATACCGGGGTGTCGACGAGAGATTACGCGCTAGGCCGATGCCTGCGCACGAGCACGGCGCATGCGACCGATATCCGCTCGAACGACAACCCCGTTCCGAGTCCCGACATCCGCCGCGCGGCGCATGAGGAAGCGTGATCCAACGACCGGAAGCCCGTCGGCGACGCCGCTAGTCTCGGCGGACACACCCCGCTGCGCACCGGAATCCGCATGGTCGATATCCATCAGGTATGGCCGTACTTCGCGATGCTGTCGCTGGCCTTGGCCGCCCAGCCCTGGTTCCTGGCCGCTCACTTATCGCGACGTCAAAGAGCCCGCATCCGCATCGGCAAGCGCATCGCAAACCGGCTCGTCGCCACGTCGAACACTCGGGTAGCGCTGCCGGCAACGACTTAGCGCGAGCTCCTGTGCAGAACCTTGATTCCGATGCGAGCACGGTCGCTGCTGCGCAAGGAACCGCTCGACCGCCCCCACCGAAACGGAGACCGCAATGACCCACGCCTATTTCTGCCCGGAAAACCCCAGTGAGAGCGCCACCGGCGTGATCCCGTCCGAGATCAAGCTGGCCAGCGGTTTCAAGCCGTGGAACTCGGACAGCCTCGCCATCAGCCGCGCCAACCTGCGCAGGTTGGTGAACAACGGTACCCTGGCTCTGGAAGCCGCGCGCTGGTGCGGCGAAAAAGACCGCAAGGACGGCTGGTTCTTCAGCTCGCAGTTGGATGAACCGACGGACTACCGCGCCTCTCCCTATTTCTACCGCTTCGACATCAGCGGCCTGACCCAGAAGGCATGGACGGTGTTGGGCGATATCGGCGCGCCGGAGATGCACTTGTACCTCGACAGCGACGACCTCGACACGGCGACCAAGATCGCGGTGATCTGGATGGCCAGCCCCATGCAGTTGCTGGTCATGTCGCCGGTCGGCGTGAACCGGATCGATCTGCGCATCGGCAAGAATCCGGACGCGTGGCTGCCCCTCGAGGACTACAACGGAAATTGAGTCGGCGCGATGCTCCCAGCCACGCAAGGCCGGGGCCATCCAGAGGCGGTCTTGGTGCAATCAGACGATTGGCTGTCGAAGCCCGAGCTTGTCGCGACTTCATCGAGCGAAGTCGCGAGACGGGCATAAACGGGCACACGCCCGCGGCGGCAGCATATGCGCCTGCCTAGCGGCCTTTCACACTGACTCCTCCGACAACGTTCGTTTCCGATGCGGGTACGGCCGGCGCCGCGCCCGCGGTCGACCGCGGCTGCGTACACAGCGCGCGTCCGCCCTCACCCCATCGAAACGGAGACATGCAATGACTTATGCCTATCGCGGCGAAGACGGCCCCATCGGGGGCAAACCCGGGCGAACTCCGGGGGACGTCAAAAAGGCCGGCGGTTTCAAACCGTGGAAATCGGACAGCATCGAGACCAGCCGGGCCAACCTCAGACAGTTGGTCGCCAACGGTACACTGGCTGTCCAAGCCGAGCTTTGGTGCTTGGGCAAGAAACGCGAGAACGGCTGGTTCTTCAGCTCGGGGCTCGACGAAGCAACCGCCTACGACACCTACCAATACTTCTATCGTTTCGATATCACAGGACTGGTCCTGCAACCCTGGTCGGTACTGGGACAGGGCGACGTCGCGAAGATGAAGCTTTACCTCGACAACAACGACCTCGACAGGGCGACCAAGATCGCAGTGATCTGGACCCCACGACCGAAGGAACTGCTGGTCATGTCGCCGGTGAAGGTGCCTTCTATCGAGCTGCGCACCCAGGAGAAGCCGGAGAAGTGGTTGAAGCTCCAGGACTACACCGGGCCTTGAGCCGGCCCGATGGCCTCGTCCTCGCAAGGCCGGGGCCATCGCCCTGCCGCAGTCGGGCTTATGCGAATGCGTACGGCGGCTACGACCGACCCTTCGCCGATCGGGTTTCACGGCGATCCGCTTGCGGCGTTTCGTTAAACATCCCGCCATTCGGCCCGCAGGAATCCGCCTCATGGGAAACAAGCCGCCCAAAGAGGCCGAACAGGCCGACGCCAAAGCCAAAGCCAAAGCCATCAGCGATCTGTTCGCGCTTTCGAAAGTCGATCCCCAGGACGGCATCGATGCGGTGACCCTGGACGGCATCATCCGCCATCTCCTCAAAGCCCCGATGCGATCCGACGATTGGGCGGCGATGGACATACTGCATCGCGTGCATTGGTACGAGATGGTGCGGGATTTGGTGAAGCAGATCGGCATGGGTACGGAGCGCCAATCGCAGATCCTGGAGCAGTTTCGCAGAGTCTTGAACTACAACGAAGACATGGGCACAGACCGGGCATCGCTGAGAAATGACGACAGCAGCGACAGCGATAGCGGCAGCACCAGCGGCAGTATCGGCGGCAGCGATGTTCCGGCCCACCCGGCGCTCTTGCTGCGGCAGCTCGACGAATCGCTCGTCAACACCCACAGTTATCTTGTGCTCGCCGGCTGGACCAGGGAGCGGCTGATCCGCTTCGACACGGGATCGTTGATGGCCGCGGTGAAAGCCGACCGGGACTTCATCGATCAGTCAACCAACTACACGCCTCCGGCGCCGGTCAGCCTCACCAACTTCGTGCCGACTACCGCTTCCATCTCCAGTACCGGTTCCAGTGCCGGCTCGACCTCGGCCCCGACTCCACGTGTCGTGATCAACTATTGGACACTGCCCGAGAGCGAGAGGGCAGCGGCCGCAGAAGAGCTCGCCCGCACGTACAACCGCTCCCTCGCCAGTACCACGGGCGCAGCGCCAGCGACGAATGCGGTACCGATCGCGGCCTTCATGGCCAACCAGGAAGTGGCGATCAGAGCGGTCATGGCCGGCTACGACTTCCTCGAACCCACCGAGGGCGCGCGTAAGTTGCTGGGCCAGACCGCCGTCGCGATCGATCTGGCCCTGGGGGTGGCGAACACGCTGGCCGGACGCGGCGCTTCCAGCATCACCGAGTCGACGATGAAAGAGAGTCCGGACGGGTTCGACAATCAAGGCCTGAAACTGTAAGGCTCGCGACCGCCGCATTCGCGGTTGCCGCCACATACAGGCCTGCAAGGCCGAGAATCGCGACCATGCCTGCCGTTGGAAACGCCGACCGGCACCGGGAACCGGCCCACGGAGTCCACGGCACATCGGACACAGTCGCAAACCGACCGCATTCGCTGGTATATCTGCCTGCCTGGCCGGGCCCTTGGCCAGCCCACGGACAAGGCAGTCGCTCTCTATGTTGGTTCGCCGTTTGCTCATTCTTGCCGGCGCAACGGCGCTGGTCGCGGCGGGCACCGTAGCCGCAGTCGTACAACCTTACGTCACTCCGCTGCCATCGCCGCCGGTCATCGTCGACGCGGCGCGGCTGAAGGCCGACGTCAAGCACCTCTCGGTCGATCTGTACCCGCGCAGCTACGACCAGCCCGACAGCCTGGAGCGCTCCGCGAACTTCATCCGCGGCGAATTCGCCAACAGCGGCGGCCGCGTCTCCTATCAGGACGTAACGGTCGAAGAAAGCACCTACCGCAACGTGATCGTGCGCTTCGGCCCCGACAGCGGGCCGGTGCGGGTGATCGGCGCGCATTACGACTCCTTCGCCGATGTCGGCATAGACAACGACGATCCCCGCGGCTATTCGCCGCGCACGCATACGCCGGGCGCCGACGACAACGCCAGCGGCGTCGCCGGTCTGCTGGAGCTGGCGCGCCTGCTCGGCCGCAACCCGCCCGCGCATGCGGTCGAACTGGTCGCCTACACCTTGGAAGAGCCGCCGCATTTCCGCAGCGAGCACATGGGCAGCGCCTGGCATGCGCGTTCGCTCAAGGCGAGCGGGCGCGAAGTGGAGTTCATGCTGTCGCTGGAGATGATCGGCCGCTTCAGCGACCGCCCCGGTAGCCAGCGTTATCCGCTGCGCGGCATGGACCGTTTGTACCCGGACCGCGGCGACTTCGTGATCCTGGTCGGCAGGCTGGGCGACTTCGGCCACCTGCGCCGGCTCAAGGCGATCATGGCCGGGGCGACCGACCTGCCGGTGCACTCGATCAATGCCCCGCCGCTATTGCAGGGCATCGATTTCTCCGACCACCTGAGCTACTGGCATGAAGGCTATCCGGCCTTCATGGTCAGCGACACCGCCTTCCTGCGCAGCACGACCTACCATCAAGCCAGCGACACCTACGACAAGCTCGACTACGCACGCATGGCCAAGGTGGTGCAGGCGGTGTACGCGATCGCGCAACGGCCCGGCGCCGACGTGGATTGAATCCGTCGCACGCATGCAAGCCACGAGGACGCCGCTCGCATGCGCGCCGGGCGTCCGGCCCGAACCTTACCCGCGCAGTCCGGGCCGAACCTCGCCTCAGGCCGCGGCGACTCGCACCACGCGCTTGCCGAGGTTCTGCCCTTCGAGCAGGCCGATGAAAGCCGTCGGCGCATTCTCCAGGCCGTCGACGACATCCTCGAGCAACTTGACCCGGCCTTCGGCGACCCACTGGCTCATGTCGCGGCTGAACGTTTCGAAGCGGTCGCCGTAATGGTCGAGGATGATGAAACCCTGCATGCGGATGCGCTTCTGCAGCAGCGCGGTCATCGTCTGCGCCAAACGGTCCGGGCCCGATGCATGCTCAGCGCCGTTGTAGTGCGCGATCACGCCGCACACCGGCACGCGTGCGCCGATGTTGAGCAGCGGCAACACCGCGTCGAACACGGCGCCGCCGACGTTCTCGAAATAGACGTCGATGCCGTCCGGGCAGGCCGCGGCAAGGTGTTCGGCCAGTCGGGGGTCGTGGCGGTCCAGGCACACGTCGAAGCCGAGTTCCTCGACCGCATGGCGGCATTTGTCGGCGCCGCCGGCGATGCCGACCACGCGCGCGCCCTTGAGCTTGGCGATCTGCCCGACCACCGAGCCGACCGCACCGGTCGCCGCGGCCACGACCACGGTTTCGCCGGCTTGCGGCTGGCCGATGTCGAGCAGGCCGACGTAGGCGGTGAACGCCGGCATGCCGAGGCCGCCGAGGGCGAACGAGGGCTGCGGCATGTCGCCGAGCGCCTGCAGATCCTTGCCATCGGACAGGGCGTAGTCCTGCCAGCCGGCATTGCCGAGCACCACCTCGCCGACGCGGAACTGCGGGTGCCGCGAGGCGGCGACGCGGCTGACCGTGCCGCCGACCATCGGCGCGCCCAGTGCCACCGGCGGCGCGTAACTGGTCCCGGCTTCGTCCATCAGATTGCGCATGTAGGGATCGAGCGACAGGTACAGGGTGCGCAGCAGCACCTGGCCTTCGTCGGGCGTCGGCACGGCAGTTTCTTCGATGCGGACATCCTGGGCCGTCGGCAAACCGCGCGGGCGGTTGGCCAGGACGATGCGGCGGTTGACGGTATCGCGTTGCGACATGAGTGCATTCCTTTAGCGCTGGGGTGGGTTGGATGGCTCATAAGCAGGGTGGTGGCGATCGGCCGACACAACAAATAGACCGGTCGTCTATAAAACAGGCAAAACAAAGGCGGGAACGCAGGCACGCTCCCGCCTCGGCTTAGGCGTCCTGGGTCAGGCCCAGCCGCTCACGCGTGCCGGCCATGACCATGTCCAGGCCGCTGCAGTCGCGGGCGATCTTGGCCAGCAGACTGGCGCCGAGCCAGCTTTGGTAGAGCGCGACCGCGGTCGCTTGCGAATCCGAGGCATCGGCGATACCTGCGAGCGAGCCGTCCACACGCCCTGCCTCGATGCACTGGGCCAGACGATCGACGACCCCACGCGTGCCGCGCGCCAGCGCCGCACGCATGCTTTCCGACAGATCGCAGACCTCGGCGCCGAGCTTGACCACCGGGCAGCGGCTTTGGCTTTCCTCGCCGGCCTGCGAATCGAGCCAGTCCTCGAAGAAGGCCATCGTCCGCTGCGCCCCGGTGCCGGGCTGCGACAACAACGCGTCCATCCGCCCCAGGTATTCGGCGAAATAGACCTCGAGCACCGCTTCGCCGAAGGCTTCCTTGGAACCGAAGTAGTGATAGAACGAGCCCTTCGGCACCTGCGCCGCGGCCAACACCTCCGACAGCCCGACCGCGGTGAAGCCCTTGCGCAGGAACAGCGGGTGGGCCACCTCGAGGATGTGCCGGCGGACGTCGGTGGCGGCGGGGGTAGCGTTCATGGGCGGCACGATAGCCTCAATTAGACCGGTCGTCTAGTGACCAAGGAGGGGGCACCGGGCCGCGGCTGCTTCTCTGGGTAGGAGCGGCGCAAGCCGCGACCGCGCTGCGATGGTCTCGCGGCGCTTCTCTCAAGCAAGGTCAATATCTAGATCAAACGCCAAGAGCTTCCGCCACTAAAGCGGCGGGTTACTTTCTTTTGTCATAAGCAACAAAAGTCCGTCTGGATTCCCTTCGGTCAAAGGTAACCAAAGAA
>NZ_CP175666.1:60570-715697 GCF_046097045.1 Lysobacter sp. Hz25 | reverse complement strand
TAGCAAAAGAAAGTAACCCGGCCGCGTTAGCGGACGGAAGCTCTGCTCTTGCTTATGGCTTCTTCAGAAAAAAGATCACGATCAAACGCCAAAAGCTTCCGCCACTAAAACGGCGGGTTACTTTCTTTTGTCATAAGCAACAAGAGTCCGTCTGGATTCCCTTCGGTCACAAGCCGCGACCACGCCGCAACGATTACCCGCGTCGGCAGCCGTAGATCCGCGGTCGCGGCTCGCGCCGCTCCTACCCTGGAGCTCCGTGCAAGTGACGGCGCGCCCGCCAGGTACGCGGTCGCGACTCACGTCGCTCCTACAGGTGCCGATCGCGTACCGATCGAGCTTATGTGCCGATGATCAAGCCATCACTTCGCGCAGATACGGCGCGGTCCGGCTTGCCTTCGATCGCGCGACCTGTTGCGGCGTGCCACTGGCGACGATCTGTCCGCCTTGCTCGCCCGCACCGGGGCCGATGTCGATGACCCAATCGGCGTCGGCAACCACACGCATCTCGTGTTCGACCACGACCACGGTGTTGCCGGCCTCGACCAGGCCGTGCAACTGCGCCATCAGCTTGTCGACGTCGGCCGCATGCAGGCCGGTGGTTGGCTCGTCGAGCACGTACAAGGTGTCGCCGTGTTGGCTGCGCTGCAGCTCGGTCGCCAACTTGATGCGCTGCGCTTCGCCGCCGGACAGTTCGGTGGCCGGCTGCCCAAGACGCAGATAACCCAGGCCGATGTCGCGCAGCAGGCTCAGCGAGCGGCGGATCGCCGCTTCGCCGTCGAAGAACTCAAGCGCTTCGTCGACCGTCATCGCCAGCACTTCGGCGATGTTGCGTCCGTTCCACACGACTTCGAGGGTTTTGGCGTTGTAGCGGCTGCCGTGGCAGGTCGGGCACGGCGCGTATACGGTCGGCATGAACAGCAGCTCGACCTGCACGAAGCCTTCGCCCTCGCAGGTGTCGCAACGCCCCTGGGCGACGTTGAAGGAAAAACGCCCGGCGTTGTAGCGGCGCGTCTTCGCCATCGCGGTGGCGGCGAACAGCTTGCGCACGTGATCGAACAGGCCGGTGTAGGTGGCCAGGTTCGAGCGCGGCGTGCGGCCGATCGGTTTCTGGTCGACGTTGACCAGGCGTTTGATCGCGTCGGCGCCGGCGTGCAACCGCCCGGACACTCGCGCGAGCGGGCCGGGCTGCGGCATGTCGTGGTCGCTCTCTTCGGGCACCGGCTCGTGGCCCAGGTACTCGCCGACCAGTTCGACCAAGGCCTGGCTGACCAGACTCGATTTACCCGAACCCGACACGCCGGTGACCGCGGTGAACGCGCCCAAGGGAAAGCGCGCGTCGAGGCCGTGCAGATTGTTGCGATGCAGGCCGCGCAGTTCCAGCCAGGCCGACGGTTTGCGCGGCGGCCGCGGCACGGCGGCAACGAGATCGAACAAATACGGCCGGGTGCGCGAAGCTTCGATCTCGCGCAGCCCTTCGGGCGGGCCGCTGTAGAGGATGCGTCCGCCGTGTTGTCCGGCGTCGGGGCCGACATCGACCAGCCAATCGGCGCGACGCAAGGTCTCCAGGTCGTGCTCGACCACGAACACGGTGTTGCCGGCGGCCTTGAGCTGGTCGAGCGCGCGGTGCAAGGCCTCGCTGTCGGCCGGATGCAGGCCGGCCGAAGGCTCGTCGAGCACGTAGACCACGCCGAACAGATTCGAACGGATCTGGGTGGCCAAGCGCAGCCGTTGAAATTCGCCCGGCGACAGGCTCGGCGTGGCCCGGTCCATCGCCAAATAGCCGAGCCCCAGGGCCTGCAAGGTGCCGATGCGTTCGACCAGGTCGTGGGCGATGCGCTGCGCGGCGATGCGTTTTTCCTCGGACAGATTCGGCGTGCGCCGCACGTCGGAACTGCCGGCATGCGCCAGCCCGCCGGCGGCGATGCGCTTGGCTTCGGCGCTGCGGCCGGCCGCGCGGCTGCGCGTGGCGCCGCTCGCCGGGGCATCGAAGCGGCCTTCCGCCGCCGGCTTCAACACCTCGGCGATCCGGTCCAGCGACAGCTGCGACAGGCTGCCGATGTCGAGCCCGGCGAAGCTCACCGACAAAGCCTCGCGCTTCAGACGCCGGCCGTCGCAGAGCGGGCATTGCGCGCCGATCATGTAGCGCGACACGCGCTTCTTCATCAGCGCGCTCTGGGTGCTGGCGAAGGTATGCAGTACGTACTTACGCGCGCCCATGTAGGTGCCCATGTAGCTGGGCTCGGCCTTGCGGCGCAGCGCGGCGCGGGTCTCGGCGACGCTGAAGCCGGCATACACCGGCACCGACGGCTGCTCCTCGGTGAACAGGATCCACTCGCGATCCTTCTTCGGCAGATCGCGCCAGGGCTTGTCGATGTCGTAGCCCAGGGTGACCAGGATGTCGCGCAGGTTCTGTCCGTGCCAGGCCGGCGGCCACGAGGCGATGGCGCGTTCGCGGATGCTCAGCGACGGGTCCGGCACCATCGACTGTTCGCTCACTTCGTAGACATAGCCCAGGCCGTGGCAATTCGGACACGCGCCCTGCGGCGTGTTCGGCGAGAAGTCCTCGGCGTACAGCATCGGCTGCTGGGCCGGGTAGCTGCCGGCGCGCGAATACAGCATGCGCAGCAGACTCGACAAGGTGGTCACGCTGCCCACCGTCGAACGCACGTTCGGGCTGCCGCGTTGCTGCTGCAAAGCCACCGCCGGCGGCAGGCCTTCGATCGCATCGACGTCGGGCACGCCGACCTGATCGATCAGGCGCCGCGCGTACGGCGACAGCGATTCCAGGTAACGCCGCTGCGCCTCGGCATAGAGGGTGCCGAAAGCGAGCGAGGACTTGCCCGAACCCGACACGCCGGAAAACACCACCAGCGCATCGCGTGGGATGTCGACGTCGATGTCCTTGAGGTTGTGCTCGCGCGCGCCGCGGACACGGACGAAAGCGTCGAAACCGGGGTCGCGACGGAGCTGTTTCTTGGCCATAGGGGCTCGATTGGAGCATTGCAGACGCGGGAGGGCGGTGAAGATACCCGCTCGCGGCGCGCTTGGGGGGCAAGGCGCTGTACCGAATCGGCCGAAGCGAGGGCGCTGCGCACCTCCGTGTGCGCTTAGCCGCGTTCGCACCGACCTCGGACATGCCCGCTGCGACTGTCCCGGCAAGACGGTGCTGCGAAACGGACTAAGAAGTCTTAAAGCATCGCCGGATGCGAAACCCACCGCCCGAGCCAGCGCGCCCGATGCATCCACGGCGACAGCCGCCCAGTCGCAACGCGCTGCGATCGGCTCGACGGGGCATCCGCGCTGAAGACACCGTTGTCTTTCAACGAAAGCGCCTGCGGTCGACGCATCGCCGCGAAAACAGGACGACGGCGTCGATATCCGAGGTCGCCACGGATATTTCGCGACAGCTTCGTGACCCGGCCACGCGCGGATCGCGAGGCAATGATCGATACCGTGATCGGCTACCGCCGCATTCCCGGATGACAACGATATCGGCCGTTCCACTGTGCCCAGCGGACCGCTAGGTTCGCGCTGCACCCAGGCCGTGCACCGACCCGCATTCGCGGGCGGCCCCATCCGCAAGAGGAACCGCAATGAAGAAGCTAGCTCTGACCGGGCTGATCGCAGCAGCATGTATGTTGATCGGGCCGACCGCGCAGGCCGTGGTCGTGGGCGGGATCGTCAGCACCGATGCGCATTGGCCGGCGACCACCGCCGGCTATAACCAGCTCACCTTCTACGATCAGGTCAACCACGACGGCGGCTCGCGTTCGAACTATTACTGGGCCAACCAGTTCTGGTTCCACGGCGGCGACGGCGGCTACATCGGCCTGCAGAACCGCAGCGGCCAGCGCTGGCTCAACTTCTCGATCTGGCTCGCCAGCGGCTGGGATGCATCGAGCCGCGCCAGCTGCGGCCACTTTTCCCACGAAGGCAGCGGCGTGCAGTGCCAGATCAAGTGGAACTGGAAGCCCGGCCACAAGTACAAGGTCGACGTGATCCGCGCCTCGACCAAGGTGACCGGCGTCGTCACCGACCTGATGACCGGCGAAAGCATCACCGTCGCCACGATCAACATCCCGGCCACCTGGAGCGGCTTCAAGAGCCAGACCGTCAGCTTCGTCGAGGAATACAGCCAGGGCGCGAATCAACTGCCCTCGTGCAACGTGATCGGCGCGCAATCCTCGGTGTTCTACCTGCCGGTGGCCAACGGCAACCTGCCGGCGACCAGCCAGACCACCAAGACCTACGGCAACTGCAACGACAAGAACATCGCCCACGCCGCCTGCGACAGCACCGGCAAGTGCATGAACATCGTCAGCAACCTCGACGGATACGCATCGCCGAGCGAGTAACGCGTTTCAATGCGGCATCCGCAAACAGCAAAGGCCCGCATTGCGGGCCTTTGCTGTTATCGCGGCAAGCGAGACCGGCCGACCGCCGGGCACCGCCATGCCCTCGGTCAGCCTCCCTGCACGGCATCGCCGCCGGTGGCCGGGCCCGAGGCTTCGGGCGTGGCCGGCGCGGGTGCCGCAGGCACGAGCGGGGCCGCGGGAGCTACGGCACCCGCAGGAGCGGAAGGCGCAGCACTTGTAGGTGCCGCAGGAGCTGTAGGAGCGACCGCCGCAGCCGGCCCAGCCACGGCGTCGCTGACGACAGGCGTCGCGGGCGCCGCAACGGCGGTCGCCGGCGCTGCGGCGTCGGCGCTGAAGGCGACGATCGAGGCGTCGCTGAGCCGGTAGGTGCCCAGGATGTCCGGCAACATCGCGTGGCGATGGCGGTTCCAGACCCAGTGCTCTCCGGCGCGTATCTGCCGCAGACCGTTCCATACGCTGACCTTCTGCTCGCGCTCGACCCGGCCTTCCTGCGAGAACTCGTAGGCGAACATCGCCGCCACTTCGGCCGCGGAATGGTCGAGCAATTGGTGCACGCGCACCGGCTCCAGCCCTTCGACATAGCCCTTCTGCTGCTGGCGCGGCATCGCCTCGGCGTCGGCCAGCATCGATACCTGGTAGCCCCGCGACCAGCCCAGCTTCTCTTCGAGCCCGCCCTTCTTGCCGGGCACGCAATCGTAGAAGCTGGCATTGAGCCCGGTCGCCAGCGTGCCGTTCATCGGCACCCAGCGCAGCGGGCGCAGACGCAGCACCGGGTTCGTGCATGCCACCGGGCCCTTGCTGGCAGGCGCCGGCTTGACCGCGGCCGCGCCTGGTTCGGTCTTGGACTCCGGCTTGGGTTCGGGCAGTACCAGCTTGATGACCGGCGACGGGGTGATGCCGCCGGACACGAGCGCCGCGCGCAGGCTGGCCTCCATCGAGGTCCGGTAATCGTACGGACCAACGACCTCGTTGCCCCACTTGGCGCCGTCGTTCGCGCCTTTCTGGATGATGGCGCCGACGATCAGGCCGCCGATCAAGCCCCCGACCAGTCCGGCCGTGCCGTAATTCGCGACCAGGTTATTCATCATCACCGGGTCGACGACGGGGCTGGAGACCCCGCTGACCGGCGTCAGCTCGGTCTGGGTCAGGTACAACTCGACCGCGAGCTCAGGCGCCAAGGGATACGGCAAAGGCTCCGGCGGCTTGGCCGCGGCTACCGCGCCGTGGGCGGCCAGTGCCACCGCCATGGCGATCCGCGCACGAAAAAAACCTACCGGCCCGCGACGGGCCGATTGCATCGACTGCTTCATTGGATACTGCCCCCTGGATGTTCCCTATCGGCCGGGCGCTGCTGCGCCCTCCCCCTGAAAGACCGATGGCCTGCCCGCGAATGTGCCTTTCGGCCTCGGTGCGGCGCGGCCCTCGGAGCCGGCAACATAGCAAGAATCCCGGCGATTTCGCAGTCGCCGCGCTATCCGCGCGCCCGCACCGCTGCCGCCGTGCCTGCGCAGGAACGAGACTCACTCGTCCAGCACCCAGCGCTCGGCGGTGATCTTGAGCTTCGGGCATTGCCCCTCGATGCCGTCCGCGTACTCCACTTCGATGCGCACGTCGTCATCGGCACCTTCAGCGTGGTAGGACTCGATCTTTCCGGTCAGGTAGCTCAGGGAAACGCGCCCACTGCCTGCATAATTCATGCCTGGGTCGAGGCAGCTCAGCGCTCTGCGGATATTGGCGTCGGCGAATTCGGTCGAGGTGTTGTCGATCAACCACTGGCAGAAACGCATGCCCGGCTGATAGCCGCCGTGCTGGCACGTTTTACTCCACTCCGCCCAATTGGTCAGCAACTCGACCTCGCGTTGACTGCCGAGCGCCGTCGCGTTCGCGAACTTGGCCATTTCGCGGCAAAAATCGTCGTCGCGGCGACCGCCGGAGAAGCTGGCGCAACCGGTCACGGCGAGCAAGGCGCAGGCGATGAGCATCGGAATTTTCATGTGATCGCGGCGAGGCCGCCGGTCTGTCGGCTGCCACCAGCTTAGCCTTGCGCTCGCCGCGACGCCCGCGGTCCCGGCCGGCGCAAACATCGCATCGCGGTATCGAGCGGCCCGCCCGAAACAAGAAAGGCCGCTCCACGAATGGAGCGGCCCTTCGATGGTTTCACACCCGACCGCTATCGTCGGGCGCTATGCGGATATGCCTCGATCAGGGACAGCTATAGGTATCGCTGGCCTGCGCGCGGTAGGCGGTCCACATCGCATCGGCGAACTCGCTGCCGTAGTAGCCCCCGTCGCGAGCGGCGCCGTGCAGCGCCGGCCAGCGCCCGGTGCCGTCGGAGGGGTTGTTGTCGAGCGCACCGTTGCCGTTGGGCTGGTAGGGGTCGGGCTGGGTCCAGGCACCGTGGTTCACCCAACGGTCGGCGTAACGCAGGATCTTGTCGTCGGTCCAGATGCAGCGCAGCGACGGCATCAAGCGCAACGCCAGCGCGATGGCCTTGTAGCCCTTGGCCGTGCAGCACATCTGATAGTAGGCGCCGGGTTCCTGACCGCCGTCGATGTAGCCATAGGGATCGCGGCAATCGCGCGAGTTGCCGCCGGTGTTCTGGTTGTCCCAGTAGTCTTCGGCCGAACACAGGCCGCCGAACAACACCTGCCCGGCGCCGGCGCCGACGTACAGCTGGCCGTCCTCCTGGAAGGTCCCCTGCTGGAAGTCGCGCACGCGCGCGGCCATCGCCGGGTCGTCGAGCAGCAGCGCCGACAAGGCCAGCACCAACTTGCGGCCGTGGCGGTGACCGCCGTCGGCATTGAAATGCAAGCCGCCCTGCATCCCGGCATCGAGGTCGATGCCGTACTGCACCATGTTGATCGCCAGCTTGCGGCGCTCGGCCGCATCGCCGTCGACCATCAAGCGCAGCGATGCCTCGGCGAAGTTCATTGCGATCCAGGCGCCGTAGTCCGGCATGTTCTTGAGCGGATGGATCTCGTCGGCGCTCCAATGCAACTGGTGATCCAGTTGCAGGCGCTGGTACCTCGCCGACAGTGCACTCAGGGTCGGCGCCGACGCCAGCGGCGCGAGCGAGGGCAAGCGATCCAGGCGCAGCCGGTTGGTCGAGTACAACGGCTTGCTGCGGCCGAAGTACGGCGGACGGAACGAGGTGCTGCCGCCGTCGGCCGGAGGCGCGGCCAACACCGTCAGCACCACCGCGGTATCGAGCGCGGTCTTGTTGAAGGTGGAGAGCGATTTCGCCTTGACGATGGATTGGTTCGGCGAGGCCAAATAGGGCAGCGCCGGCACGAGCGTGCGGAGGTAGTTGCTTGCGCGCGAGTCGAAGCCTTGGCGGTCGACCTGGGTCGGGTTCACCTCGAAGCCGTTGCGGCCGCTGGAGAAGGCCGGCGAGATCGACAGGACCTTGACCTTGCCCAGGCTGTCGGCGGTCGGCGCGACCCAGTAGTCGCCGTTGGCGAACTGGCCGCAGGGATAGGCGCGGTCGAGGACGAAGGTGACTTCGTATTGCTTCACCTGCGTGCACGACGCGACGAGCGCGCTGCGGGTCGGGGCCGCTACCGACGAATCCGGACGGGCGGTCGCGGCGGCCTGCGGCGATACCGACGCGGGCGGCGCCGAACCGACCGTCAGCGCCGCGGCGGGCGTGGCGTTTTCGAGCGGCGCGGCCGCAGCGGGCGGCGCGGCCTCCTGCTGGGGGCAGCCCGCCAATGCGAGCGAGCCGCCGGCCAACAATGCGGCGCGCGTCAACAGCAGCCGCAGGCTCGGTTTGCCCGTGCGCGGCAATAAGCATGCTTCTTTCATGATCTCTCCTGGTGCGGTAATCGCGGCATCAGGTTGCCGTTGTCTACGGCGGGCGCCCAATGGAAAAATCCGGAACCGCGTCGTGCGACATCCAGTTTCGAGAAATTCCCGAGCGCCGGTTTTCGACTTGGCGAATCGGATCACGGTTTCGAGAACGGAATCCGTCTGTGCCTGGGCGGCGGACCTACGCTGCCGCTCCGCAACTGCTTCGAGGCGACGCATGGGAGCCCGCAAGCGACGCTACGTCGGCAAGCCCGTCCCCGCCGACGGCTGGCGCGTCTGGGACGGCAAATCGAAGCGCGGGTGGGGCAACGTGTACGCCGACTATTCGGCGGCCGTGCCCGACGAACTCAACGGCGAAGGCTCACCGCAACGACCGACCGAACTCGGCCGGCGCTCGCGCGCGCCCAAAGCGAAAGCCGTGCGCAAGCAGCGCTGATGCCGCTCGATGGCGGCCCCGGCCGCCGCCTGTCCGCATCCGCTCCCGGCGCTAAGTTCCCAGGATTTTTTCTGCGATTCGCCGCCGGGCAGAACCGACAAAAAATACAATTCGGCCATGGTCGCGGCACGGGTTCCACGCTCGGCCGCAGACCGCTTGCGGGCAGCCCTCCCTGCTGCGGTTTCGCTTCGGCGAAACGCGCAAGGCCCCGGATCGACCGGGGCCTTGCGCTGCCGCTTGCGTTCGCCGATGACTACCGACAAGCGCCGTCGATCATTTGCCGGCGAACTCCAGCAGATCGCGGTCGAGTCGGTCCTTGTGCGAATCCGGCAGGCCGTGCGGCGCGCCCGAGTACACGATCAACTTGGCGTTCTTGATCAGCTTGGCCGCGGCGTGTGCGGAGGCATCGATCGGCACGATCTGGTCGTCGTCGCCGTGGATCACCAGCACCGGCACGTCGATGCGCTTGAGGTCTTCGGTGAAGTCGGTCGCCGAGAACGCGGCGATCGAGTCGTAGGTGTTCTTGTGGCCGGCCTGCATGCCCTGCGAGCGGAACGATTCGATCAGGCCGGGCGAGGGCTTGGCGCCGGGGCGGTTGTAGCCGTAGAACGGGCCCGAGGCGATGTCGAGGTACAACTGCGCGCGGTTCTCGCGCGAGGCTTTGCGCAGTCCGTCGAACACTTCGAGCGGCAGGCCGCCGGGGTTGGCCGCGGTCTTCAGCATCAGCGGCGGCACCGCGCTGACCAGCACCGCCTTGCGCACCCGTTCGCTGCCGTAGCGGCCGAGGTAACGGGCGACTTCGCCGCCGCCGGTGGAGAAGCCGACCAACACCGCATCGCGGACGTCGAGGGTGTCCAGCACCGCCTTGAGGTCGGCGGCGTAATGATCCATGTCGTTGCCGTCCCAGGGCTGGCTGGAACGGCCGTGGCCGCGGCGGTCGTGGGCGATCACCCGGTAGCCGTGCTCGGCCAGGAACAGCATCTGCGATTCCCAGCTGTCCGAGCTCAGCGGCCAACCGTGGCTGAAGGCGACGACCGGGCCGTCCTTCGGGCCCCAGTCCTTGTAGTACAGCTGGACGCCGTCCTGGGTGACGATGACATTGGACGACTGGCGCAGCGCAGCGGCCTGCTGGGTCGAGGCGGCGGACGCGGTAGCGACGGGGCCGGCGGCCTGGGCCGAGGTGGCGATGCCGAAGCTCAGCAGGGACAGGGCGAGCGAACGTTGCAGGGTGGTCATGGCGGTCTCCGGTTTGTTGGGTGGGCGTTGGGCCCGTGGGAGATACTTTGCCGGCTCAGCCAGGACTCCACGTGACGTATAGTCCGTAAAACTTTACCCATCGTATTTCCATGACCGACCGCCTCGAAGCCCTGCTCGAACGCTTCTCCGCCAGCGCCCGCCTGTTCCAGGCCGGCGCCCTGTGCGGCATCAACGACCTCACGCCGGAACACGGCGCCGGCCAGCTGCATCTGGTGCGCGAGGGCACCGTCGAGGTGGTGCACGAAGGCGAACCCGGGCTGCGCGTCGAGGTGCCGAGCCTGCTGCTCTACCCTCGCCCGCTCGCGCATCGCTTCATCACCGACGCCGAGCGCGGCGCCGACCTGGCTTGCGCCAACCTGCAGTTCGAAGGCGGCGCGGCCAACCCGATCGCCACCGCCTTGCCGGCCTTCGTCTGCATCGGCCTGGACGAGATCGACGGCAGCCACCCGGTGCTGGCGCTGTTGTTCGAGGAAGCCTTCGAACGACGCTGCGGCCGACAGGCTCTGATCAACCGTCTGTTCGAGGTGGTGCTGATCCAGGTGCTGCGCCACCTGATGGAGAGCGGCCGCACCCGCGTCGGCATGCTGGCCGGGCTGTCGCATCCGCAACTGCGGCATGCCGTGGTCGCCATCCACGAAACGCCCGAGCACGACTGGACCCTGGACACGCTGGCCGCACGCGCCGGCATGTCGCGCAGCGTGTTCGCCAATGCCTTCCGCGACAGCGTCGGCTGCACGCCCGGCACCTATCTGCAGCAATGGCGCGTCGGCCTGGCCCAACAGTCGTTGCTGGGGGGGCGCCCGCTGAAGTCGATCGCGATGGACGTCGGTTACGGCAGCGAAGCCGCCTTGTCGCGCGCGTTCAAGGCATCGACGGGGCTGTCGCCTCGCGCATGGAAGGCGCGGATGCTCAAAGCCGAAGCGGTGCCGGCCGCGGCGATCGACTGAGCCCTGCGGCCCGGAGCGGAGATGCCCCGGCCGGCGACCATCCCTATCGATAACTGCGCACCACAGGACTTCCGCATCATGCCGAAACCGCTCGCCATCGCTCTCGTCTTCGTCATTGCCCTGGTATCGACCGTGCCGGCGGCGGCCGCGGATGCCCCGCAAGCATCCGCACATCCTGCGGGCTTCAGCCCCTTGTTCGACGGCCGCAGCCTGAAGGGCTGGCATCTGTACGGTCAGCGCGGCCAAGCGATTACCGGCTGGCGCGTGATCGACGGCGCGATCGTGCGCAGCGGGCCCGGCGGCGATCTGGTCAGCGACCGTGCTTACCGCGACTTCGAGCTGCGCATCGAGTGGAAGATCGCGCCCGGCGGCAACAGCGGCATCTTCTACCGCGCCGCGGAAACCCAGGCGCCGATCTACCGCAGCGCGATCGAGTACCAGGTGCTCGACGACCAGCGCCATCCCGACGCGGGCAACGGCCGCAAGCGCTGGGCCTCGGCTGCCTACGACCTGTATCCGCCGGCCGAACTCGTCGCCAAGCCGGCCGGCGAGTGGAACCAGGCCCGTATCCGCGTGCGCGGCGCGGAGGTCGAGCACTGGTTGAACGGCGTCAAGGTGGTCGCGTACCGGATCGGCTCGGCGGACTGGAACGCGCGGCTGGCGCAAAGCAAGTTCAAGGACTGGCCGGAGTTCGCCGCTGCGCGCAGCGGCGTGATCGGCCTGCAGGACCACGGCGACGAGGTCGCCTACCGCAACATCCTCATTCGCCCGCTGTAACGCCGCGCCTGCAACGTCGGCGCAGGCGTGGACTTTGCGCCCGCGGACGGACGCAACGATACGGAACCAACGGGTCGAGCGATCGAACCTGGGCTTCGCCTCGCCGACACGAACCGGACTCGCCGCGGCCAGGCCCCAAGCGAAAGACAGGGGGCGCGCGAACGCGGCCCAGGATCGGATCGCGGTCGCAGTGTGAAAAAAGGTGAGTGGCCTTGTGGGCCCGCCTGATCGACATTCAACGCCTCGCCGACCGAACGATGGCGAGTCCAGGCCGCGCCGCGCTCAAAGCAACCGCTGCGGTCGCTAGGCGCATTCGATGACGAATGTGGAACGAATCCGCCGGGCGTACCGGCCGAGGAGCCGCCATGAACCTCCGCAAGAACATCGCCGACGCCCTGACTTCCCTGCTGTTTCTGTCGTCCCTCGGATTTTCCGCCTCGCTGCCCGCGCAAACCGTCAGCCTGACTTGCCTCGGCACCGAAACCGCCGAGTACGATCCCGGCATGACCTTCACGCCGCAGCCGGTCGCGTTCTCGGTGAGCGGACTGTTGGCTCCGTGCGCCGGCATTCCGCTCGGCGTGACCAGCGCGAGCTACGGCACTTCGGGCACCGCCAACCTCTCATGCGAAATCCTCTCCGGTGCGGCGCCGACGCCGCCGCTGACCGTGCAGTGGAGCGACGGCACGACCAGCGTGATCCAACCCACCACCGTGGTTACGCAACGGCCGGTCGGCGAAGTGGTGCGGATCGAATCCGGCCAGATCGTCAGCGGCCGCTTTCTCGGCGCCGCCACGGTGCGCACGGTGACCTTGCTGCAGACGCAATTGGATGCCTGCTCCACCACCGGCGTCGAATCGGTCGGCGGCCCGGTGGTGCTGTCGGTGACCAAGCTGCTTTAAAACGCCGGCGCCGGCTCAACGCCGCAAGGGCGCCGACAAGGCCAGCAGTTTCGCCGCCGCTTCCAACACCATGCCGCGGCTTTCGCCCGAACGCATGACCAGGTAGTGCGAGGCCGGATTGGCCAGCCACGCCTTCGATAAGCGCACCAGTTGCCCGGAGGCGAGCGCTTCGTCGGCCAGGGGCGAGCGCAACAACGCGATGCCGAGACCGGACTTGGCCGCGGCCAATACCAGATCGTAGTCTTCGAAGCGCCGGTCCGCGGCCTTGCTGCGATAAGCCACGCCTTGCGCCTTCAGCCATGCACGCCACTGGCTGGTATCGGAGTCGTGCAACAGCGGCGCATCGGCCAGGCGACTCGCGCCCGGGTGGCCGCCGAGTTCGGCGGCCAGGTCGGGCGATGCCACCGGCAGCAGGCGTTCCTTGAACAGCAACTGTGCGCAGGCGTCACGCCACGGGCCCTTGCCGTAGCGCACGGCCAAGTCGACCTCGCCGCCGGACAAATCGGCCAGACGATGTTCGATGGTCAATTCGACCCGGCGCTGCGCCGGCACGTCCTGCAGCAGGCGCATGCGCGGCAGCAACCACAGGCGCGCGAACGACGGCACCACACTCAGGCGGATCACCGGCAACTCGCGCCGCGGGCGCCAGCGATCGGCCGAGTCGCTGATCGTGCTCAAAGCCTGCTCGACCTGGGTGATGAAGCGCTGCCCGGCCGGGGTCGCCCGAACGCCGCGGCCGTGCCGCTCGAACACCGCGGTGCCGAGCCAGTGCTCGACCGCATGCACGCGCCGGCTGACCGCGCCATGGGTCAGGCCGAGCCGTTCCGCGGCCGCGGTGAACGAGCCGGTATCGCGGGCGGCGATCACCGCGTTCAGGCCGTCCAGGGGCGGCAGCGATTTTGAGCTGTGCATACGGCGCACAGCTCATCACCGATCGCGGCGCTATGTCAACAAGCGCCGTATCGCTTCAATGGAGGCCTTCCCGCCCCAACCTCCCACCATGCGCTCACTGCCCTTGCTGCATCCCTGGCTGCTGCGTGCCCGGCCCGGCCTGCGCTTGCCCCGCCGCTTGCTCGTCATGGCCGGCCTGTTTTGCAGCGCTGCCGTCGAAGCGCAGCAAGCAACGGTGCAGAAAGCCGACGACGCCTTCGGCCAGCGCATCGGCCAGGAAAGCATCGGGCTGTACTCCGAATCGTTGGTGCGCGGCTTCAATCTGCAGGAAGCCGGCAACTACCGCCTCGACGGCGCCTATTTCGTGCGCGCCGCCAATCCTTCCGACGCGGTCGTCGAAGGCGTGCAGGTCAAGGTCGGGCCGAACGCCCTCGACCTCGACTTCCCCGCGCCCTCGGGCCTGGTCGAGTACCGCCTGATCCCGGGCGAGCGCGAGCGGACCAAGCTCGAATTCGGCTTCCAGCACCTCAGCGACGACAATCCGCGCCCGTATCTGCGCTTCCATGCGGCGCGGCAATCGAAAGACCGCGACGCTTCGCTCGCCGTCGGCTTCATCGGCACGCACAGCGCACGCTACATCTTCGGCAACGAAGCCGAGTACTACGGCCTCGGCCTGGTGCCGCGGCTGCAGGTGGGGGATCGCTGGCAGCTGACCGGCCTGCTCACGCGTTACGAGCATCGGTATCAGGCCGACGTCGGTTTCACGCCCGCCGGCACGCAACCGTTGCCGGAGCCCGATCGCCTCAAGTATCTCGGCCAGCCGTGGTCGCGCTACGACACCCGCAACAGCACCTACGGCCTCATCGCCGCCACCGCCGCACGCGACAACGCCTGGGACTATCGAGTGTCGAGCCTGTTCTCCGGGGTGAACCGGCCTCGCTCCGACTTGAATCTGTTCAACGCCGTCACCCCGCAAGGCCAGGCCGACGCCGCCATCGTCGTCGCACGCGGACGCAGGATCGAGGCCTGGGGCCATGAAGCCATGGCCAGCTACGACTGGACCGGCGAGCGGCGCCGCCACGAGCTGACCTTGCTCGCGCGTCTGCGGCGATCGAGCTATCGCAACCCGCGCGTCGACTATCTCGCTATCGGGCCGGTCTCGATCCTCGACGGCCGCATGCCGGTAGTCTTGCCCGACACAGCGACATCGACAGCGCAGTCGCGTGCGGCGATCGATCAGTACGAACTCGGCCTGGGTTGGCAGTACCACGACCAACGCGGTTACGCCCTGAACCTCGGCGCCCGCCGCGCCGCCATCGACCAGATCGCGCGGCCGGCCTTGGGCCCCGGCCAATCGCGCTCCTCGCAGGCCTGGCTGTACAACGCGTCCGCGGTCGCACCGCTCGGCGAGCGGTGGGCGGGTTTCGTCGCGACCACTCGCGGCATCGAAGAGGGCGTGACCGCGCCGGAGAACGCCAGCAATCGCTTCGAAGTGCTGGCGCCGATCCTGGCACGGCAGAACGAACTGGGACTGCGCTGGCAGGCTCGCCCGGACCTGGCCTTGCTCGCGATGGCGTTCGAGATCGAGAAGCCGTCTCCCGGTTTCGACGGCACTTCGGCTTATCGCTACCTCACCGAAGTCTCGCATCGCGGCATCGAGCTGTCGCTGGCCGGCAACCTCAGCGAGCGCTTGAGCCTGGTCGCCGGCCTTACCCGGATGCGCTTGCGGCTGCGCGGCGAATTGATCGACGCAGCGAAGATCGGCAAACGCCCGCTGGGGCGCAGCGCCGAGCAGGCGCTGCTGAGTCTCAACTATCGCGTCGCCGGCCTGCCGGGCTTGTCGCTCGACGCCGATGCCAACTACTACGGCGCCCGCCCCGCCGATGCACTGAACCGATTCCGCACGCCCGGCTACACCCTGGTCAATCTCGGCGCGCGCTACCGTTTCGATTGGCACGGTACCCCGGCGGCGCTGCGGTTGCGCGTCTACAACGCCGGCAACCGCTACGCCTGGGCGGCAGGCACCAGCGGCATCCAGACCTACGAGCCCGAACGCCGGGTGATGCTGAGCCTGACGTTGGGGGACTGATCGCGAACGGTGATCCGCTGCCGACTGACGACGCCTCGGGTCGTCAATCGGCGGAACATCGCAGCCGCCCCTTGGCGATTCCTCACCAATATTTTTCGAGCACCTCGCGCAGCGAAGTCGACTCGTACTGTCCCATCATGTCGTTGACCATGCCTTTACGCTCGTCGGCGCTCAGCTCGGGGGCGATGCTCTGGACTTTCAGATCGACGCTTTCGCGTATCGCCGCGGTCGTCGACTCGAAAATCGTCTTGGCATCGACCTGCTCGCCGTTGGTGACGCTCTGAATAAGGTCGGCCCAACGCTTGGAGGCCGGTGTCGTCAGCGGCGAAATGGCGATGTCGACGAAGGGCGCGGCGCCCGGAGGCACTATCGCCAATCCATAGCCCACGACCACGGTCTTTAGCGCATCGGCCATGGCGTCGCGCCGGCCCAGCTCATCGAGGTCGGCGCGCGCGATGCCCGCCAGCACTAACGAGAACAGCGCGAAATCGGCCTGCAACTGTCCCTGCAAGGGCAGTCGGTTTCTGGAGTTCAGCATCTCCGGGGTGAGGTTCGCCAAGCCACCTTGCTGGAACAGACGCTTCGTCTCGTTGAGCAGGCTGTCCAGGGCTTGGGGGTCGGAACTCATCGCCGCTATAAAGCTTTTCAGCTGATCGGCCGACAAGGCAGCGTCCAGCTTGAGCGCATCGCCGGGCAAGGGCTGGATCGGGTATTTGTCGCCGTACTCCCGCGCCTGCTGGTTCGCAGCCCAGGGCAAGTACAGCTTGAACTGCTCAGCCATGGCCCGCGCCAGCAGCGGATGGCTGTCGATCGTCGAGCGGAAGCCACGGTCCTTCTCGTCGTCTTTTCGTCCATTGGGATACGAGCGCCAATCTCTGTCGTCGGAACTCTTGATCAAGGCCGTCCAGGCTTTCTGCTGGGTGGCCGCATCGCCCTGGCCCGGCGTCAGCGCCACGTTCAAGGCGCGCGCGAAGTCCTGCTCGTAATCGGTGCCGCGGTTCGGCGCGAACATGCTGCTGCCGAACAGCAGGTCGCGCGATTTCTGATCGGCCAGCAATTCCTGCATCAGCCGGGGATGCTGATCCATGCCGACCATGAGCTGCTGGATCGCGAAGTTGCCGGCCGGGGTATAGCCCGGACCGTTGAGGAGCATCTGCATCGCATCGCGCATCATCCCTTCGGTCTGCGGCGCGGAGCGCAGGAACAACGCCAGCTCGGCCGGGCCGCACTCGAACAAGGCCTTCTTGGTATCGGCCGGCAACACGCCGGCGCGGTCGGCCGTCGCCACCACCTGCGCGAGCGGGCCGAAGTAGCCCTTGAGGAAGTCGAAGTTACCCGGCGTGATGTTCGGGTTGGCGCTGTCGATCCGGTAGAAACCATCGACGAAGCTCTTAAAGTCGGCGGCGCCCACGCCCTTCAGCGTCGCCTCGGCGTAAGCCGGGTCGGCGGCGTTTGCACGCAAATCGTCCAGCGCGCCCTGCAGAACTCGGCGCTTCAAATCGTAATCGGAAGTCCCCGGCTCGGCCGCTTCGAACTCGCGCCAGGCGCGCGCGACCGCTTCGCCGTCGAGCTTGCCCAGTTCCCGCTTCCAGCCGAGCACTTCGTCATTGCCCGCTAGGCTCTTCTGCGCCTCCGGTGACAGCTTGGACGCCTCGCTGCGCAGGTAGTCCAGCGCCTTGCGCGGGTCGCCCATGGCACGCGCCGTATCCAGAGTCGAATTCACCTCGAAGTCGAGCCGGACCTCGGCGAGTATCGCCTCGACATCCTGCTTCATCTGCGGATCGTCGCCGTAGCGCGCAGCCATGGCCTTGCCGTGACTGTCGATGGTGCTCTCGTCGTAGACCGCGCCGGTCGGCCGCGCCTCGAATTCGCGTTGATAACCGGCCTTGATCTCCGTCTCGATCGCCTGCTTTAGCCCGGCACGAGCCTGCTTTACCGATTGCTCGTAGCCGGCGCGCATCTCCAGAAGGACGGGATCGTTCCTGACCTCCTGGCCGCTGAAAGTACGATTGAATACATCGAGATTGTCTTGCGCCTGATGATAGCCGCGACCGGCGAGGTCGACTGCGGTCGGCGACGATGCCTGCACGGGCGCGGTCGCGTCGCCCGGAACCGAAGGCGCTCGATTCGGCACGGTCTCGGGTTCGCTCTGCGGAATCGCCAGGCGGTTGGGGCGTATGCCGTCGGGATACATGGGGGAGGCCTCGTCGAGTGGGTGTGGCTCGATTCCAGTCCTTCCCGATGCTTCCGGCACCTAGGGAACACCCTGAAAGAGGTTCCTTTTCAGCACGTATTTCGATGGTGCCAAACCGAAGCGCAAGACAAAGCCATCATTGCGGTTCTGCACGCATAACCACGCCGCCCCGAAAGCATGTATTCGGATGTCCACGGCTCAGTCCCGGCGGACCGATAAGCGGCGCCATTGCCCGGATGCTTCTGCGATCGACCTGGCCCAAAACGACTGCGGAGGGCCGAGGCCCTCCGCAGCGCAACGCGAAGCAGGTGCGAGGGTTTACTCGTCGCCTTCTTCTTCCTCGTCTTCGTCCTCTTCTTCCTCGTCGTCTTCGTAGGGCAGCCCCATCGAATACGCGAAGCGCGGCTCGCCGTCCGCGCGATGTCCGGTGGCGATCGCGAGAATCACCCAGCCGTCCTGCAGACGCTGGTTGACGTCCGACAACTCGTCGGTCTGCACCACTTCTCCGATCGTCTCAAAGTCCACTGTCTAGCTCCGCTGGAAGAAGCGCGAAGGATACGACAGGTCGGCAGCACTGATAAGAATGCGCCCGACCATGCTCACCGGCAGCCTCAGCTGCGCACGAAGATCTCGACCCGGCGGTTGAGCTGACGCCCGCCCGGATTGTCCTGGCCGCCGATCTCGTTGGGCGCCACCGGCAAGGATTCGCCATAGCCCTTGGCCGAGGCGTCGGCGGCGGCGCCGCGCTGCCGCAAGGCCTCGACCACGGCATCGGCGCGGCGCGTCGACAGGGATTGGTTGTAATCGTCGCTGCCCTTGGCATCGGTATGGCCGCCGATCTCCATGCCGTCGGATTCGATGTCCTTGAGCGCGCCCGCAAGCGCATCGAGCACCTTGGCCGCGTCGGCGCGGATGTCGGATTTGTCGAAGTCGAACAAGACCCGGTCGTTGAGGGTGATCAGATAACCGCAAGGTGCGCCCGGCGGGGCGAACTTCTTGATCGGCGGGAAGCGCCCGGCCGGCGGCACCTTAGCCAGCGGTTCCATCTTGATGGTGCGCGCCGGCGTGCCGACCTGGCCGGTGCCGTCGCCGTTGTTGCGGATCAATCCCTGCGGACCGTTCCACGTGCCCGAACCGTCCTTGTTGATCGTGACCAGGCCCAGGGGCCCGTTCCAGGTGCCGCTGCCGTCGCCGTTGTTGCGGATCAGGCTGCCCTCGCCGTTCCAGGTGCCGGCGCCCTTGGCATCCAGGGTGATCATGCCCGCCGGCCCGTTGTAGCTGCCGGAACCGTCGGCCTCGACGCGGACGATGGCATCGTCTTCGCCGTCCTCGCCGCCGTTGATGCTGCCGCTGCCGTCGCGGTTGACCACGACCAGCCCGCCTTCGAAGTTGGCGCTGCCGCTGCCGTCGGCGGCGATGCGGAAGATGCCGGCATCGCCGTTGCGGCTCAGATTGCCCTGCGCGTCGACGCTGGTGATGCCGGCGTCGCGCACCAGACCGCCGCCGGCGTCGCAGCGGGCCGGGCTCACGCTGATCCCGGCGATCGGGTCGAGAATCTCCTGCATCGACGATTCCAATGCCCGCTGTGCCGGCGTCACGCCGACGATCTCCGGCACCACGATCACCGGAATCGCCGGGAACGCATCGGCGGCCGCGCGATCGGCGCCGGCCTCGTCATCGGTTTCGCTGTCGGTTGCCGGGTCGGCGGTCGTCGCTGCTCGATCCGGCGTAGTCGCGGGCGTGACATCCGCGGCCCGATCCTGGCCGCAGGCGGCGGCGACCAGCGCGCATGCGAGCGCCAATGCCCATCCTGAAATACGCATCGCATCCATCCTTGATGTAGCCGAGGCGCATAGATACACGAACGTCCGTGACAGTGGCAAGCGAAGGCGGCGAGCGAAGCGGGCCGCCAGGGGCTGCAGCCATCGCGTGCGACCCAATGCGTCTCGCACGCCGATCCGCTCCCTGGTACCGCCCTCGGCGCCTGAGTACCATGCCGGCTCGTCGTCCCGACTGTCGTCACCAGGAGTAAGACCTTGCAAAAGTCATTTGCTGTCTGTGGTTTGTTGATCGGCCTGTTCGGTTGCGGCGATGCCTTTGCTCAAGTCGACCTGTCCACGCTCGACCAGCGCATGGCTGGGCCGTCCACGCAGGTGCTGGTACTGGGCTCGGTGCACCTCAGCGGCTTGCCGAAGGACTTCAAACACGACTCTCTGGCGCCGGTGATCGATCGTCTGGCCGCGTTCAAGCCCGACGTCATCACCATCGAAGCGATCTCGGGCGAGCAATGCGACCTGGCCGCGCGTCATCCGGCGATCTACGGTGCGCAAGGATTGGCGCCGTACTGCCGCAAGACCGACGCGGCGAAGGCCGCGACCGGGCTGGACGCGCCGGCGGCGATCGCCGAAGCGCACAAGATGCTGAAGAACTGGCCGGCGGCGCCCTCGCCCGCACAGCGCCGCCGTCTCGCGGCGGTGTTCATGGCCGCCAACGACAAGGCCTCGGCCCTGGTGCAATGGCTGCAACTGCCGCAGGCCGAGCGCCACAGCGGCGAAGGCCTCGACGATGTCCTGGTCGCGCCGCTCGAAAAGGCGATGCTGCACAACGACGAAAGCCTGCTGATCGGCGCTCGCCTGGCCGCGCGCCTGGGCCTGCAGCGCCTGCATGCGACCGACGACCATACCGGCGACAACGTCGCTATCGCCGATGAGGCCGCGTACGGAAAGGCGATCCAGACCGCCTGGGAAGCGGCCGCCGCACCGATGGGCCAGATTCTCGAACGCGAGGAAGCCTTGATCAAGAGCGGCGACATGCTGGCGCTGTACCGCTACGTCAACCGCCCGGACGTCTTGCGCACCGTCGTCGACGGCGATTTCGGCTCCGCCTTGCGCGACACTTCGCCCGAGCACTACGGCCGGTTGTACGTGGCCGGTTGGGAAACCCGCAACCTGCGCATGGTCGCCAACATCCGCGAGGCCTTCCGCGAACGTCCCGGCGCGCGCGTGCTGTCGATCGTCGGCCGCACCCACAAGCCCTGGTTCGACGACTTGTTGGGACAGATGCAGGGCGTGGAGATCGTCGATGCGGGCCAGGTCCTGAAGTAAAGGACTTGGGTAAGCCGCCGCCCTGAGCGCGGCGAACGGCGCGGACGACGGGCCAGGCGCGAGCCCGGCCCGTCGACGCCGCCGCATAGCGATAGCTGCGCAATGGCCGCGACCCAGCCGGGTCGCGGCCGTCCACGCCTCACTGCGTGATCGCGCGCCGGGTCTGCTCGTTGCCGGCCTGGACCTGCGTTTCCGCCGGCGCCACCTGCGCGACGGTCGGCGCCCGCTCCAGGCCTTGGGTCGGTGTGAACTTCTCCGCCCGGCTGATATCGACCGGGCCGGACACCATCAACTGCGGGTACTGGTACAACTTGATCGCCGCCAATGCCGCCTTGTCCTGGCGGTGCGAGCAATCTTCCGCGGTTTCCATCTGCCCGTCCGTCTTCGGGCGCGGCCCTGCGGTGATGTCGTTGACCAGATGGCTGAACCGTTCCAGCTTGCCCTTCGCTTGCTCCAGCTTTTTTTCTCTCGCCGCCTCGCCCTCCTGGCTCGCTCCCGAAGAAGCCGGGTCTTTGCTCGAGTTCGCCAAGACGTCTTGATACAAACCATAGTAGGTCTTGTACAAGCCGACATGGACATTCATGGTCAACGCCTTCTTCGCGTCTTGGCCGGCGAACAATCGGCTGGAGGTTTCGTACTCGTCGACCTCCGTGCCGAAATGACGTTTCGCCTTGCCCGCCGACGGTTCGGCGCCGCCGTAGGTGGCGAATCCGTCGGCGCCCTCCATGCGCTTTCCCGCATCCGCTGCGGTGGTGCCGCCGGCGGGATATACCGGGTCGCGCAGCGTCATCACGCTGAGCCGTTCCGGCGCGGTGAAATCGCCCAGCCCGAAGGTGAAGGACTGCGCCTTGGCCGCCATCGCCGAGGACGCCACTTCCGGCGTCTCGCGCAGATAGCGGGTGGCCCCGAGCATCTCGCGCTTCAAGGCATCGTTGGTCTGCGGGTAGACATTGAAGAATGCGTAATCGTGCGTCGCCAGATGCTGGGTATTGGTGTCGGAGGTGTGGGTAACCTTGGCCGCGCGAGTCGTATCGCCGGTCAGGCCCTTGGCGAAACCCTGGATCGCATGACGGTCGGCGGTGGGCAGGATATGGCTGGCGATATCGCCGTTGGTCGCATGCGTGGCCAGACCGCCGCCGTAACGCTTCCAGACATCCTCCGACGCGGCACCGACCAACTTGTCGTAGGTGGCCAACTTGGGATCGGCGGCGAACAGCTTCTGATACTTGTCGAGCTCGGAGGCGAGCCCTTCCAGGTTCTTCGCTGAAATCGCAGTGAGTTGCTCCTGCGCCCCCAACTTCTTGAACCCCGGCTCACGCGTTGCCGGATGGCCTTTCAGCATCGGGCTGGCGACCAGGGTGGCCGCATCCGCCTCCGGGTTGTGCGCGGGCGCGTAGGCCGCGTACAGCTTGGACTCGACCTGGCCGCGCGTCAGCTTGCCATCGGAGTCGCCATCCGGGAAACGAGCGGCCGCGAAGATGTTCTTGGCCAGCGCCTCGCCGCCGTGCGCCTTGGCTTCGACCATGCCGGACAGCCGCTCGGACAGTTTCGCCAGCTTCACCTGCCTGGCATCGCGGTCTGCTTCGCTGGCTCCGTCGAGCAGGGCCGCGGGATAGTTCCTGCCTATCTTCAGCTCCCTGTCCCTGTCCGGCAGCAGTTGCCTGAGCAGATCGGGGTCGTTCTTCTTCAAGTAATTATTGATGTCGCTGGCGACTTTCTTATCGGTGAAGTAGAACCCACTCGACCCGTCCAACAGAACTTTCAGTTGCGCGCTCGTGCTCACGTGTTCGATCTCCTTTGCGCTGTTCGATCTGCACCGTCATCGGTTCCGGCGCCATGCGGCTGGGCTTCGGCGGCAGCTTCGACAGCAGTCCTGTAACTACGCAAAAGCGTAAGCGCAACGGCCATCGCATGTGGACGATGACGCCGAACGGCTGGAATCCGCAAACTTGATCGCAAACTGCATCACAAACTGCATGGCGAGCCCGGCGCAAAGATCGTTCGCGACCGCCTGCATCGCGTCAGGCAAGCATCACGGCCGGGCCAGGCGCTGGATATGGAAGGCATCGCGCCATCGGTACTGCATGGCGGCGACCAGCGCATGCATCAACAGGATCCGGCGATCCGCCTGCGCACTGTGGGCCTTGGCGCGATCGGCCGCGTCTCGGCCCTCCCGGTAATAGACGCTCAACAGTCGCACCCCGATCTCTTCGCCGGTGCGCTCGCGCGGCACCGGCGCGTGGCCCAGCGCGGCGACCATCGACTCGGCCACCGACCAGGTCGACCACGGATTCTGCCCGGTGACGAGATGGCCATCGACGACGGTGTTGTCGAGATAGATCGGGCCTTCGACGTAGCGGGCGCCGTAGCCGGCGATGCGCTCCTGCAGCAGGAACGGAAACAGACGGCGCGCATCCTTCAGCAGAAACAACTCTTCGTCGTTGCTGAACCCGGTCATGCGCTTGCCCTCGATCAGGCGTCGGCCGTTGCCGAGACGCACCTCCAGCAAGGCGGCGGGGCCGTGACAGACCGCGCCGACGATACCGCCACGGTCGTGCACTGCGCCGACGATGCGCTGTATCTCGCGATGGCCGGGAAAGTCGAACATCGCGCCCTTGCCGCCGACGAAGTACACCGCGGCGTAACGGGACGGGTCGACCTGCGCCAACGGCACGGAGCGATCCAGCTTGGCGATGGCCTGCGCATCGTTGAGAAAGGCGTAGTCGGCGGCGACCAGTTCGTCGTCGAGCCGCATTGGCGGCTTGCCGCCGAGCGGGCTGGCAATGTCGACCTCGAATCCGTTCGCGACGAACACGTAATAGGCGCGCGACAACTCGGTCAGTTCGAACCCGGCCTTCTTGCCCGAGGCGCCGATGGCGGCGGTGCTGGTCAGCACGGCCAGGATGCGGCCACGCGATTCGCCGACGCCGGCTCGTACGAAAGCCAGATCGGTCGACCGGCTGGCGGGATCGGCCAGCGCTTGCTCGTCCAGGCGGAAGCCGTCGGCATACCAATAGCCGGCGAGGGCCAACAGCGACAGCGTGCACAACGTCGCCAACAGTGCGGTCTTCAGTTTCTTCCAATAGCCGGTGCGCATCGCCGCCATCTCATGATTGCCGTCGCAGGCACCTTAGGCGGCCGATGTGAAACGAACTTCAAACTCCGCCCGCCTCGACGACTCGGTCACGACGCGTGCGAACGCCTGAGGCATCGAGGCGGACGCGACCGGCCGGCGCAGGCATGCGAAGCTTGGCGCTCCCAAAGACCCGACCGAACCCGACCGAACCATGACCCACCGACTTTTCGTTTATGGAACGCTCGCGCCGGGACGGCCGAACGAGCACGTCCTTGCCGGCATCCCCGGTACGTGGGAGCCGGCCAGCGTCACCGGCACTTTGTTGCAGGAGGGCTGGGGCGCCGCAGTCGGCTATCCCGGCATCGTCCTCGACCCGGACGGCGCCGAGGTCGATGGCCTGCTGTTCGAATCGGAGCACTTGCCCGACCACTGGGCGCGCCTGGATGCATTCGAGGGCGAAGGCTACGAGCGCGTGCTGACCACGGCCAAGCGCAAGGACGGCGGTTCGGTCGACGCCTATATATACAAGCTCAGCGAACAGGGCACGCCGCCCGGCCGGACGGGTGACAGCTGAAGCCGCACTCGGTATGTTCTGCGCCCTGGCATTCGACGGCGCTTGTTCGAACACGCCAGCTCATCTGTCGCACGAAGCGACGCGAACGGCAGCACGCAAAGGAAGCCCATGGCCACCACCCTGCAGCTAGACAAGGACGAACTGGTCGCGAAAGCGAAGCGCAGCATGCAGCACCTGCTGCCGGACAACACCTGGACCACCCGCCAGAAGCTCGCCCTGACCTGCCGGATCCTGTTCGACGCCGGTCACGACTCCGGCCTGGCCGGCCAGATCACTGCCCGCGCCGAAGTTCCGGGCACTTACTACACCCAACGGCTCGGCCTGGGCTTCGACGAGATCAGCGAGCGCAACCTGCTGCTGGTCGACGAGGACTTGAACGTGCTCGAAGGCGACGGCATGGCCAATCCGGCCAACCGCTTCCACAGTTGGGTCTATCGCGCGCGTCCGGACGTCAACTGCATCATCCATACCCATCCGCTGCACATCGCCGCCCTGTCGATGCTGGAGGTGCCGCTGATGGTCTCGCACATGGACATCTGTCCGTTGTTCGACGACTGCGCCTTCCTCAAGGACTGGCCGGGCATCCCGGTCGGCAACGAAGAAGGCGAGATCATCTCCCAAGCCCTCGGCGACAAGCGCTCGATCCTGCTCGCCCACCACGGCCAGCTCGTCGCCTGCGCCAGCGTGGAAGAAGCCTGCGTGCTCGCCGCGCTGTTCGAACGCGCCGCCAGGATGCAGTTGCTGGCGATGGCCGCCGGCGAGATCAAACCGCTGCCGCCGGCGCTGGCGCGCGAAGCCCACGACTGGATCTCCACCCCGAAGCGCAGCCAGGTCACCTTCGCCTACTACGCCCGTCGCGCGCTCAAACAGCACGGCGACTGCCTCGACGCCGCCGGCTGATCCTGCCTACCGATCCGGCTCCGGCCGATGCGCACGCGTCGGCCGGAGGACGCATGGCGTCGCTTCGTCCATTGCCCCGTCCATTCGATCGCGTATCCAACCCTCGCCATAAGGGCGTGCGCGCTGACGGCATAGACCGGCGGTTCGCCGCTTCGCGAGACGCGAGTGACGCGGCTGCCTTGCGGCTCGGTCGAGTCGCTCGTGCCGCGCATAACAGACGCTTCGATCGCGCATCGCCATCGATATCGATATCGGCTCCGAACTTTGGCGTACGGAAACCTGTGCCGAGCCTGCGGTTTTCGCACTGCAGCGGCGATTCGATGCCGACCTCATCACATCGACACCGATAACAAGACGCGATGTCGTCCGCTGCGACGAGGCTTTCTCATATCTGGGCACATGCAACGGACACGTCGGTCCGAACGCACCACGCACTCGGCTCGCGAAGCCGCCGGGCGCATCCGGCGTGCGCATCGCAAACATGACCTACGTTATTCATCGTCGATGAATGCAATCACAGATTCGCGATGCAAAAGGCAACCCACATCAAGTTGAAACATCGACGCTTCTATCTATCGAACGCCTGCTGCGAAGCCGGCAACCGATCACTTTCGAACACGCCGCCCTCACGTTTATTCGTGCTCGGCGATCTCCGAACGCGCAAGACGACAGTCACACACGGGCCTTGCGCCGAAAGTCTTATATCGACCTTCGACTAATGAAAATCCGTATTTTTCACGGCTTTCGCACAAGCGATCGATCAGTTATGAAACACGCGAATAGTCCTTTTTTTGCGTAGATTCGTTTCCTCAGTTCGGATCACAAAATTTAGTCAACTGCATCGAACAACGCATGTTGACGTTGTTGCTTTGGATAATCGATAGTGAATCGACATGGAGTGCAACGCACAGGGATAGATCGAAAGTGCTTCTGTAACGCCACCCTTCTCCACGATCTCGCGCATCAATGCGCGAAGCCGACGGCATGCCGCCCATAGCGGCCACCGAAGGCTTCGCCTCTGCGCAGCCGCTGGTTTCAGGGAACAAACGCAGCAGACCTGTCGCCGCATGAGAATGCGGTCCGGGTGAGTTTTTGCCCAAGCTTTCATCGAACCGACCGTTTTCATCGACTCGACAGCGCGTCGCGCCGCCGTGCGCAAGCGCGCATCGGCCGACTCTCTACGAACATCCGCCCCAGCCGATCAGCAAGGAGCCAAGCGCAGTGGAAAAGTTGAGAGTGCTTCTGGTCGATAACTACGACAGCTTCACCCACAACATCGCGCACTACCTGGGCGAGGCCAACGGCACGCCGCCCACGGTGGTCGCCAACGATCGCATCGACTGGGCGCAGATCGACGCCGCCGATTACGACGCGATCGTGATTTCCCCGGGCCCGGGCCGCCCCGAACGCGCCGGCGACATGGGCGTGAGCAACGACGTGCTCGCCATGGCCACCGTGCCGGTGCTCGGCATCTGCCTGGGCCACCAGGCGATGGTGCATGCTTTCGGCGGCAGCATCGTGCACGCTCCACAACCGATGCACGGGCGGCTGAGCGCGGTCGAGCACGACGGTAGCGCGCTGTTCGCCCACATTCCCTCCCCGTTCGACGTGGTGCGTTATCACTCGTTGATTGCGGCCGAGCCTTTACCGGAAGGGCTGCGCGTTACCGCGCGCACCGCCGACGGCCTGGTGATGGCGCTCGAGCACGCCAGCCGCCCGCTGTGGGGCGTGCAGTTCCACCCCGAGTCGATCCACACCGAATTCGGCCACCAGATCATCGACAACTTCATCGAACTGGCGCGCAGCCACACCTTGCGCAAGCGCAGGCGCCGCAGTGGCGACAGCGCCGCCGGCCGCGAGCCGGAGGCGGCATGGCCGGCACCGACGCAGACCTGGCGCATCCAGTCGCGCCGTATCGCCGCCGAGGCCGATCCGCAGTCGGTGTTCCTGGCGTGCTTCGCCGCCAGCGATGCCGCATTCTGGCTCGACTCCAGCGCGGTGCGTCCGGGCTATTCGCGTTTCAGCTTCATGGGCGACGGCAACGAGCCGGGCGCGCACAGCCTGGTGCATCGGGTCGGCCCGGGCGGCGACAACGCCGGCGAAGGCGAGCGCCTGTTCGGCCGGATCCGCGATGGCCTGGCGGTCGCGCTGCACGGCGGCGAAACCCTGCCGTTCGATTTCGTCGGCGGCTGGGTCGGCTACTTCGGCTACGAGCTCAAGGCCTTGACCGAAGTCGGCGGCCCGCATCGCTCGCGCCAGCCGGACCTGTTCCTGCGCTTCATCAATCGCTTCCTCGCCTACGATCACCTGGAACGCTGCTGGCATGCGGTCGCCAGCGGCCCGGCCGAGCGCGCAAGCGAAGACGCCGCTTGGCTCGAACGCATGGCCACGCGCCTGGACACGGTGCCGGCCGCGCCGCCGTTGCGCCACGGCGAGCGCGCAACGCCAGTGGAGTTCCACCTCGAACTCGACCGCGCCGCTTACAGCGAACGCATCGGCCGCTGTTTCGAGCAGATCGGCGACGGCGAAACCTACGAGGTCTGCCTGACCAATCGCCTGCGCGCACAGGTCGACCTGGACCCGGTCGAGCTGTATCGCCACCTGCGCCAGATCAACCCCGCGCCCTATTCCGCCTTGCTGCGCCACGACGGTTTCGACGTACTGAGTTCTTCGCCGGAGCGCTTCCTGCGCCTGAGCCCGAACGGCGTGGTCGAGATCAAGCCGATCAAGGGCACCCGCCCGCGCTCGGCGCGCGACGAGGACGACCGCGCGGTCCTGGCCGAACTCAAGCACTGCGAGAAGGACCGCTCCGAGAACCTGATGATCGTCGACCTGACCCGCAACGACCTGGCCCGCGTGTGCGAGGTCGGCTCGGTGTGGGTGCCCAAGCTGATGCAGGTCGAGAGCTATGCCTCGGTGCATCAGCTGGTGTCGACGGTGCGCGCGCAGCTGCGCGCAGGTCTGGACGTGATCGACCTGCTCCAGGCCACCTTCCCGGGCGGCTCGATGACCGGCGCGCCGAAGCGCCGCACCCTGGAAATCATCGACACCCTCGAAGCCTCGGCGCGCGGCATCTATTCCGGCGCGATCGGCTATCTGTCGCTCAACGGCGCCGCCGACCTGAGCATGGTGATCCGCACCCTGGTCCACCAGGACGGCAGCCTGGAGCTCGGCGTCGGCGGCGCGGTGATCGCGCTGTCGGACGCCGACGGCGAATTCGAGGAACTCCTGGTCAAGGCACGCGCGCCGATGCGTGCGGTAGCGCGCTGCGCCGGCGGCGACGCCGAGGGCTGGCGAATTCCCGGCGAGCTTTCGCCGCACACCGACGCACCCGCCGTTCCCGTCGCGCAGCTAGGGACTTAAGCATGCAACGCAGCCATATCGTCACCGGGGCCAATGGCTACCTGGGCTCCCACCTCGTGCTCGAACTGTTGCTCGGCCGGCCCGAAGCGCAGGTCGTCTGCATCGCCCGCAGCGATGGCGGCGACGCGCGGCAGCGGGTCGTCACCGCCGTGCGCCTGGCCGCGCAGACCTGCGGCCAGGCCTTGCAGGCCGAAGCACTGGCGCGCCTGCAGGTGGTGAGCGGCAATCCCTTGCGGCCCGAAACCGGTCTCGCCGAACGCATCGCCCAGGCCGTCGCCGGCGGCGGCGACGCCACCTTCTGGCACGTCGCCGCGACCGTGCGCTTCACCGAATCCGAAGCCGGCGAGCTCGAACGCATCAACACCCAGGGCGCGACCCACGCGCTGGAACTGGCGATCGCCGCAGGCTGCTCGGACTACAACTACGTCAGCACCGCCTACGTCTGCGGCGACCGCAGCGGCGAGATCGCCGAACAGCTGGAGCCGCAGGCGCCGGCCAACTTCTCCAACCCCTACGAGCGCAGCAAATTCGAAGCCGAGCGCCGCATCGTCGCGCGCGCCGAGGCCGCCGGCCTGGCCTGGCGGATCCTGCGCCCGAGCATCATCGTCGGCCATTCGCGCACCTGGCTCAGCGCCAGCGACAGCGGCCTCTACAAGTTCTGCGAGCTGTTGGAAGACTTCTGGTCGTCGCAACGCGGGGCGGCGGCGCCGCGCAGCCTGCGCTTCGCCGCACCGGAGAACGCGCACCTCAACCTGGTGCCGGTCGACGTGTGCGTGGCCGAGATGCTCGCCATCGACGCCAATACGGACAGCCGCAAGGGCATCTATCACCTGGTCTCGGCCAGCACGGTGCCGACCGCCGACTTCCTGTCCAGCGTCGCCGCGGCCACCGGCATCCCGCTGACGATGGCGAGCGCGCAGGAGCTGGCCGAACAACCGCTGTCGCGGCGCGAAGTCGAATTCGCCCGCCGTGTCGCCCATTACCGCCCTTACCTGTACGGCGACAAGCGCTTCGAGCGTGCCGCCAGCGTGCGCGCGTGCGGCAGCGACCTGCAAACCGAGCGCCGCATCGATCGCCAGGCAGTGCTGTCGTGGCTGCAGGCCTTCCTCAAGCGCAGCCGGGTGCATAGCGACGCGTCGCCGGAAGCACGGCTGTTCACCCAGCAGCGTGCGTTACCGGCGCACTTCAACGTCACCGAGCATCTGCTGCAGGGCGCGGCGCGCGCCTACCCGGACAAGATCGCCATCCGCCACGAAGGCGGCGAGATCCGCTACGCCGAACTCGCCGAGCGCATCGCCGCCTGCGCTCGGCGTTTGTCGGCGGCCGGCGTGCATTACCAACAGCGGGTCGCGCTGATCTCGCACGACGGCATCGAGCACGTTGCCGCCTTGCTTGCGGTGATGCACCTCGGCGCGGTCTGCACCTTGATCAATCCGCTGCTGCCGGCGCGCGACATCGCCGCCTTGCTCGAACAGGCCGAGGTGAGCCTGGTGGTCGCCGACGTCATGGCCCGCCAGCGCCTGTCCGAGATCGATGCCGGCGCGCCGCTGCTGCCGCTGGAAGCGGTCTGCGCCGCGCCGAGCGGCCCCGAACGCGAGCCCCTGTTGGCCTCGCCGACCGGGCCGCTGGACCATGCCTTCGCAGTGTTCACTTCCGGCTCGGTCGGCCAGCCCAAGCTGATCGAGCACCGGCACCTGGATCCGATCGTCGCCACCGAGCGCTATGCCGCCCACCTGCTCGACCTGCGCGTCAGCGACGTGTTGTTCTCGGCCTCGCGCACCAGTTTCGCCTTCGGCCTGCAGAACCTGTTGATCGCCCTGCTCAAGGGCGCGACCGCGGTGATCGCACCGCAGAAGATCTCGGCCGCGGTGGTCGCCGAGCTGATCGTCGCCGCGCGCCCGACCGTCATGTTCGCGGTGCCCACCGTCTATCAGTACCTGCTCGACGACGAAGCGCTGTCGAACCGGATCGAGGGCCGCAACAGCCTGCGCCTGTGCATCGCCGCCGGCGAACGCCTGCCGCAGGCGGTGGCGACGCGCTGGCTGCAGCGCCACGGCATCCGCCTGCTCGACAGCCTGGGCTCGACCGAAGCCTTCTCGACTTATCTGAGCAACGTCGCCGATGGCGACTACCAGGGCTCGACCGGCAAGCTCGTGCCCGGCTTCGATGCGGTGCTGCGCCACCACGACGGCCGCCCCTGCCGCAAGGGCGAACGCGGGGTGATGTGGCTGCGCGGGCCGTCGCTGTCGGTATCGCGCCAGGACCGCAACGCCGGCAGCCGATTCCACGGCGGTTGGTACTGCACCAACGACGTGTTCTGGCGCGACGGCGACGGTTATTTCCACTTCTGCGGCCGCCACGACGAGATGTTCAAGGTCGCCGGGCAATGGGTGTCGCCGCTCGACCTGGAGGAAGTGCTGCTGAGCCATCCGCTGGTGCGCGAGGCGGCGATCACCTCCAGCGCCGACGGCGTCGCCACCGAGGACTCCAGCACCCTGCGCACCAAGGCCTGGGTGGTGTCCGACCAGGCCTCGCCGGACCTCGCCGAAGAATTGCGCACCCTGTGCAAGACCCGCCTGGATGCGCGGCGCTATCCGCACCTGGTCGAGTTCGTCGATGCGCTGCCGCGCACCAGCACCGGAAAGCTGCAGCGCGCTCCGCTGCGCAGACGCGCCGAGGAACAGTCGGCCGCCGCGCACGCCGCCGAAACCATCCCCGCCTGAGGTAGACCCCATGCTGTCCCGATTGAAGTTCATCTTCGATGGCGGCCTGACCGTCGCCAATGCGCTGGAGAAGTCGATCGCCGTCTACGGCGAAGACTTCGAAGTGCTGCGTTTCTCCGGCTCGCTGGAACGTTTCGGCGTCGGCGGACGGGCCATCACCGCCGGACAGCTGCGCCGGCTGTCGGACCGGCTGTCGCAGACCCTGCTCGACCTGGGCCTGAAACGCTACGACCGGGTCGCGATCTATCTCGACAACGGCGTCGAGTACCTGATCTATTCGCTGGCGATCATGCGCGCCGGCGCGATCACCGTGCCGATCAACGGCGGCATGCGCGCCGAAGACCTCAACGCCTACCTCGACTACACCGGCGCGCGCCTGGTCTTCATCGACCGCGAGCGGCTGCCGCGGCTGGACGCGGGCGCGCTGGCGCAGGGCCGCCGCGTCGCCATCGTCACCGATGCCGTGCAGGCCGGCGGCGCCGGCAGCGTGGCCCTGAGCGAATGCCTGGCGCCGCGCGCCGACGGTTTCGCCCCCGTGCGCATGCATCAGCACGACGACGTGATGATCGTCCACACCTCCGGCACCACCGGCTTCCCCAAGGGCGTGCTGCACGGCTCCTACAGCTTGGTCCGCGCCACCAAGGGCCAGCTGATGATCCAGCCGATCACCCGCAACAACCGCATCCTGCTGGCCTCGCCGACTAACCATCACATCACCCAGGCCAGCATCGTCAGCTGCCTCGCCGCCGGCGTGCCCGGCTACGTGCCGGCGAAGGAAACCCCCGAGCAACTGCTGTCGATCATCGAACGCGAGCGTTGCTCGCTGGTCCTGTCCTTCCCCGACGTCTACCAGGGCATGTGCGACGCCGGCCTGTCGCGCTTCGACCTGTCCCACGTCAAGGCCTGGATGGCCGGCGGCGACTCCAGCCACGAAGTGCACATCCGTCAGCTCACCGCGCACGGCGCGATGGCGCGGGTGTTCGGCAAGCGCCTGCTGAGCTCGATGTACCTGGAATTCTTCGGCACCTCCGAGGTCGGTTTCGCCGCTTTGATGAAGGTCAGCTTTTCCTTCACCAAGCGCTTCGACCGTTATGTCGGCAAGCCGACCATGGTCAGCCCCAAGGTCAAGATCGCCGACGAAGACGGCCGCGCGCTGCCGGTCGGCCAACCGGGACGCCTGATGGTCAAGGGCCCGACCCTGTTCAAGGGCTATTGGAACGCCCACGACCGTTTGCACGGCGTGCATTTCGACGGCTGGTGGTGGACCGGCGATGTCGCGGTCAAGACCCGCGGAGGCGGTTACTACCACCTCGACCGCGAAGTGGATTCGATCCGCGTCGGCGATGGCCGCGTCTATTCGCTGCAGTGGGAGGAACGCATCCTCAAGCACCCGGCGGTGGCCGACGTGGCGGTGGTCGAGCTGAGCCGTGCCGACCGCAGCACCGGCGCCGGCGCGGTCATCGAATGCCGCCCCAGCCAGCCGACCGATGCCAGCGCTTTCGAGGCCTGGCTGCGCCAACAGGTGCCCGGCTACGACGGCCTGCGTATCGAAGTACTGCCGCCCGGCGAGCAACTGCCGCGCGGGCTCACCGGCAAGGTGCTCAAGCGCCACGTCCGCGAACGCTACGCGTCCGTGCCTGCCGCAGCGCCCGCCGTAGCGCCCGTCACAGCCGCCGCCTCGATCTGACCTTCCCATCACTTCACCGACAAGGACTTCCGCATGAGCAGCACCGTTACCGCCATCGCCGACGCCCACGCCGCGCCGTTCGACTACGCCCCCGGCTCGATCGACTTTCCCGACCTGCCCAACGTGCCCGAAGAGTATCGCCACGAGCTGATCCGGCTGATGGCGATCCAGGCCTATTCCGAAGAGAAGGCCGCCACCGAAGGCATCGAGTGGATCGCCAACGCGCCCGACTACAAGCGCCGCCGCGTGTTCGCCAAGATCATCGCCGAGGAAGCGCGCCACAGTTATCTGATCTATAACCTGCTCGAGCGCATGGGCGTTCCGGAAAAGCAGGCCATCGCCATCGCCGAAGGCCGCGCCCACCGGCCGATGCACGACGCCTCGCTGGAGGGCCCGCTCAGCGTCGGCGACGAAAGCAACGAGTGGATCGACATCATGCTGAACCACATGTTCCTCGACCGCGCCGGCAAGTTCATGGTCGGCAATTTCTGCGAAGCCAGCTTCAAGCCCTGGGCCGAAGCCAACCAGACCATCCTGCGCGAGGAGCGCGGCCACATCGGCTTCGGCTTCGCCGAACTGCGCACCTACCTGGCCGAAAAGGGCGAGACCAACGAAGCGCGGATCAAAATCTCCAATTGGTACGCCAAGGGCCTGAACTTCTTCGGCCCGCCGTCGACCTCGCGCGGCGCGCGGCTTAGCGCCTACGGCCTCAAGCGCAAGGACAACGAAACCCTGCGCAACGAGTTCCGCGCCGAAGTCGAAGACGTGTTCAACGAACTCGGCCGCCAGGACCTGATCGAGCTGGAGAAGAACGACTTCCCCTACCGCTCCGGCAACGAGGGCTGAGCCCATGGCGCCGACGACCTCTCGCGACTTTCGCCTCGGACGTTTCAATCAGATCTATGCCCACCTCAACCTGATCTGCAACGCCAATTCCTGCGACTGGATCGAACTGGACTCGGCGCCCGACCTCGCCCTGCTCAAGCGGGCGATCGAACACACGATCGACCGGCATCCGCGCGCGCGCTCGGTCCAGTACCAGCGCGGCGTGATCCTGGGCTGGCGTCATCTGGCCCAGCGCCTGCCGATCGAGATCGAGCAGCGCAGCAGCATCAACATCGACCCGGCGCGTTTGCGCGCCGAGTTGCTCGGCAATGCCTGGAACGAACGCGTGCCGACCCGCGACGGCCACCCGTTCCGCTTCATCTACACCCGCACGCCCGAGAAACACATCCTGCAGTTCCTCACCAGCCACACCTTCACCGACGGCAAGGCCGCGCAGTTGCTCTCCGGCGATATCGCCGAGGCCTACGGCCGCCTGTCGGCTGGGCTGCCGCTCGACGACGAGATCGTCGACCTGCCCGAGCACAACCACGACCGCCTGTTCCTGGCCAAGCTGCGCGGCGCCGAAGCGCTACGCCTGGCCTGGAAGGGCGTGGCCGGTTTCTTCCACGACCTGGTCATGCCGGCCGGGCGCCTGCTCATTTCCGGCAAGCGCAGCGGCGAGACCGACGTGCTGATGATCGAGCTGCCGGCGCCGATGCTGGAGGCGCTGAAGATCGCCGGCGCGCGCCGCGGCAGCACCATCCATCCGCTGCTGCTGCTCGCCCTGCTGCGCACCGCCCAGGCCGATGCCGGCCGCCAGGGCAAGCGCCTCAAGCACGGCCTGCGCATCGTCGACAACTTCAGCCTGCGCCGCTTCGTCGACGACCCGCGCGTGCACAAGCTGTACGACTGCGTGGCCGTGCCGTACACGCTGGAACTGGACCCGGACGAAGACGACGAGGCGGTGATCCAGCGCGCCAACGCGCGCCTGGACGCACTCAAGAGCGGCGAGATCCTGTCCGAGCTGTACCGCTTCCGCCTGCTGTTCCAAAGCTCGCTGCTGCTGCCGAAGGCGGCGACGATCCGTTTCGCCGCCAACGTGCTGACCCGGGCCAACCTGATCTGCACCAACGTCGGCCCGATCGACACCCGCCTGGAGCACTTCGGCCCGATCCCGGTGCGCACCTATTACTCCTTCCCGCAACTGTTCCCGCCGGGCGAGGTGATGGTGCAGGTCAGCGCCTTCCGCGGCCATCTGCGCCTGGTCTACCTCTACGACAAGGGCCAGATGAGCGAGGCGCAGATGCGCGAGCGCTTCGTCTATCCGCTGATCGCCGAGCTGAGCCGGATCACCGGTGCGAGCTCCCTTCCCGAACACATCGCCGCCCACGGCTGAGTCCCCATGCGCCCCCTGATCCTCCGCATCCTCGCCTACCCGCGCACCTGCCTGGTCCTGTTGCTGGCGTTGCTGGCGTTGTCCGGCCTGGCCCTGACCCAGCTGCGCTTCGACAACACGCCCGACTCGTTCTTCATGCAGGACGACCCGGCGCTGATCAAGTACACCCAGTACAAGGCGGACTTCGGCAGCGACGAATACAGTTTCCTGGTGCTCGACGCGCCGGCGCAGTGGACGCCGGCCTTCATCGCCAGCGTGCGCGACCTCGGCGCGCGCATCGAGGCGATGGACAACGTCAACAAGGTCACCACCATCGCCAACGTGCGCCACATCGCCAGCGTCGACGACGGCGGCCTCGATGTCGGCCCCTTCCTCGGCGAAGCGCTGGACGCGTCCGCCCTGGCGAGCAAACGCAGCGAGGCCTTGGCCCATCCCTACTACCGCAACTTCCTGATCAGCGGCGACGGGCGCCATCTCGGCATCCTCGCCGAGACCGGCGTGCGGCCCGGCGAGATCGTCTACAAGATCGAACTGGCCAAGCAGATCCGCGCATTGGCCCAGGCGCCGGAGTTCAAGCGCTTGAACATGCGCGTGGTCGGCGCGCCGATCATCGACGCCGACGTGTTCACCATCATCAACCGCGAAAGCGCGATCTTCGGCACGCTGTCCTTCATCCTGGTCTCGGTCGGGTTCTGGCTGATCTTCCGCTCCTGGGCGGTCGCCTTGCTGCCGCTGGTGGTCGCGTCCTTGTCGATCGTGGTGGCGATGGCGGTCAGCGCCCTGATCGGCGCGCCGATCGGCATGCTCACCGCGATCATTCCCTCGTTCCTGATCTCGGTCGGGGTCGGCTCCAGCATCTTCCTGCTCGCCGAGGTCTATCGTCAGTACGCCGCTGGCGGCGACCTGCGCACGGCCATCGTCGAAGGCTTCAGCCACTCGGCCGGCGCCAGCGCGCTGTCGGTGCTGACCACCGCCGGCGCACTGCTGTCGTTCTCGTGGTCGGAGATCCGCCCGGTGCAGGGCATCGGCATCTCGATGGCGGCGGGGTTGGTCGCGTCCTTGCTGATCGGCTGGCTGCTGATCCCGCTGGCGCTGAGCCGTTTTCGTTTATTGCCGGATGCGCAGCGCGCGGCGCGTTTGCTCGACGGCCGCGTGCGCGGCATGCACTGGCTCGCCGACTTCGTGACCCGGCGCTGGCGCATGCTGTTGCTGGTGCTGGCCGGGCTGATCGCGATCGCCGGCTTCGGCGTCGCCCGCGTCACCACCGACTACTACTACGTCGGCCTGTTCAAGCCCCACACCGACATCTACCGCTCCTACACCTACGTCGACCAGACCCTGCGCGGCGCCGCCTCGATGGAGCTGATCGTCGACAGCGCCGGCGTCGGCGGCGAGTCGATCAAGGACCCGGCGGTGCTCAAGCGCATGCGCGAGCTGCAGGACCGGCTGGAAGCGCGTTACGGCGCCCTCGGCCTGAAGACTTACAGTATCGCCGACGTGGTGATGGAGATCAGCCAGGCCCTGCACGAAGGCGACAAGGCCGCTTACCGCATCCCGGACTCGCGCGCCGAGGTAGCCGAGTCGCTGATCCTGTTCGAGTCTTCCGGCACCGACGAGCTGACCCGCCTGGTCACCGGCGACTACGCCAAGGCGCGCATCAACCTGCGCATGAAGTACCGGCCCGATTCGCAGTACCAGCCGCTGTTCCGCGACATCCAGGCCGAGGCCGAACGGATCCTGCGCGAGACGCCGCAGATCCGCTCGATCGAAACCACCGGCGTGGTGCCGCTGTGGTCGCGCCTGACCAACTACCTGGCCAGCAACGAGATCCGCAGCATCGGCCTGTCGTTCTTCGTGGTGCTGACGGTGATGGTGCTGGTGTTCCGCTCGGCCACGCTCGGCCTGACCATGGCCCTGTGCAACCTGGTGCCGGTGGCCATCGCCCTGGCGGTGATGGGCTTCGGCGGCGTGTTCCTGGACCCGTTCACCCTGCTGGTGTCGGCGATCGCGATCGGCATCCTCGACGACGACACCCTGCATTTCGTCAAGACCGTCGTCGACCACTACCGGCGCAAGCACGACATGGCGGCGGCCTTGCGCGACACCTTCGCCAGCACCGGCCTGGCGATGCTGCTGCTGTCGAGCGTGCTGGTGCTCGGCTTCGTCATCTACATGCTGTCGGAAGTGCAGAGCCTGGCGAAGTTCGGCGGCGTCACCGCGCTGGCGATCGGCGTCGGCGCGCTGTGCGAGTTCCTGTTCACGCCGGCGGTGCTGATGGGCCTGGAGCGCGTCGGCCTGCTGCGCCACCTGTTGCCGCGCGAAGCCGACGGCGCCTCGTCGACCCACACGATCCAGGAGACCCCATGACCCGTCCCCTCACCCTGCGCCTTGCCGGCGCGGCGCTCGCCGGCGTCGCGGCTGCGATCGTCTCCCTGGCCGCGCCGGCCCAGGACGGCGCCAAACCGAGCGCGCAACAGATCTTCGAACGCAGCAGCGCGACCGAGAAAGTCGCCGACTGGCAGGCCGACAGCCAGCTCGGCATCCGCCAGGGCGAACGCGTGCGCAGCCGCGGCGGCGTGGTCTACAACAAGCTGCAAGCCGACGCGGTCGACAGCCATCGTCTGTTCCGCTTCGCCACGCCGGCCGACGTCGCCGGCACCGCGGTGCTAGTGCACGAAAACGCCGCCAGCCAGGACGACCTGTGGATTTATTTCCCCAGCATGGGCAAGACCCGGCGCATCCTGGCCTCGAACAAGAAAGACAGCTTCATGGGCTCGGACTTCGCCTACGCCGACCTGATGGCGCAGGACAGCGCCGATTTCACCCATACCCTGCTCGCCGACGAGCCCTGCGCCAACGCGACCTGCTATGTGGTGCAGTCGGTGCCGCGCGATGCCAAGACCGCGGCCTCGCTCGGCTATTCCAAGCTCGTCGCGACCGTGCGCAAAAGCGATTTCGCCGCGGTATCGGTGCGTTACTTCGACAAATCCGGGCAGGAGTTCAAGCGCCAGACCATCTCCGGCCACGTCGCCGTGGCCAACCAGCCCGGCAAGCTCATCGCCACCCGTCGCGAGATGGTCGCGGCCAAAGGCGGCCGCAGCTCGGTGTTGACCCTGAAGAACGTCAACAGCAATCGCGCCCTGCGCGAAGACCTGTTCATCGAATCGCGCCTGGGCCAGTGATGCGCCGCATGACCCTCGCCGCCGCCGTCGCCGCTGCGTCCTGCGCTTCGCTGCCGGCGATGGCGCAGGCCGGCGTGGACGTCGTCGTGGCGGCCGAGGCCAACGCGGAGTCCGCGCCAGAGCAAGCCGCCACTGAAGACGTTCCCGAGGATGCTGCCGACGGCGTGCGCTGGAGCGGCACCGCCTCCGGCGCCGCGCTGGCCGCCAGCGGCAGCCGCGACCTCGACGATGTCGGCTCGCGCCTCGGCCTGGCGGCGCGGCTGCGCAGCGAACTGCGCGGCGAGGCTTGGCGCGGCTTGATCGAAGCCGTGGGCGACACCCGTCAGCTCGCTTATGACGACGCGCCGGTGCTGCGCCAGGGCTTCGTCGAATACACCCACGGCCCGCTGCAGCTGCGCGCAGGGCGGCAGATCGTGGTCTGGGGCCGCGCCGACCGCCTCAACCCGACCGACAATCTTTCCCCGCGCAATATGCGCGCGCTGGTCAGCGACATCGACGAAGACCGTATCGGCACCGATCTGGTCTCAGCGCGCCTGCAACTGCACGAACGCTGGTCGCTGGCGGCGCTGCACCTACCGAAGTTGCGCGCGAGCATCCTGCCGGCCTCGCTGTGGAAGCCGGTGCCCGCACTGCATGGCGACCGCATCCGCGCGCCGGGGTCGACCGATGCGCTGCGCCTGGACTACGCCGGCAACGGCCTCGATGCCTCGCTCAGCGTCGTGCGCGGTTACTCCATCCTGCCCGCCTTCGCCTATGCCGCCGGCCCGCAGCTGGCGCAGGCGGAAGTGCGCGTGCTCGGCGCCGACTTCAGCGTTTCGCTCGGCGAGCGTTGGGGGCTGCGCGGCGAGATCGCCGACACCCGCTTCGAGGGGCCACCGCCGCCGGGCCTCGGCGATCATTTCTATGCCGTGCTCGGCCTCGAGCGCCATTTCGACGGCGGCTGGCTCGGCCTGGCCCAGTACGTGCACCGGCGCGCAGAGCGAACCCGTTCGACCGTCGCCCAGCCGGACTTCGTACTGCGCGCCAATCGCGCGGTCTGGTTCCAGAGCCACGCCGACAGCGATGCGCTCTACCTCGGCCTGACCCGCGCGCCGCTGGAAGGCGACCTCAGCGGCGACGTCGGCCTGCTGCAGACCACCCACGGTCGCGGCCGCGCCTGGTTCGCCAATCTCGAATACCGACTCGACGATCGTTGGAGCCTGCTCGCGCGCTGGCAACACTTCACCGGCCCGGCCGACTCCGACCTCGGCGCTTTGCGCAAGGACCGCCTGATGCTGCTGGAACTGCGCCGCACCTGGGGTTGGCAACGATGATCTGGCTCGACGGCCATCTGGTGGATGCCGAGCACGCCAAGGTCTCGGTGTTCGACCGCGGCTTTCTCTATGGCGACGGCTTGTTCGAAACCTTGCCGGTCTACGACGGCATGCCGTTCCTGCTCGACGAACATCTGCGGCGGCTGCAGGACGGCGCGCGCGCCTTGCGTTACCTCGACCCACCGTCCGAACAGCACTGGCGCGCGGCCGCGGCCGCGGTGATCGGCGCCTGCAAGGAGCCGTCCTCGACCCTGCGCCTGTGGATGAGCCGCGGCCGCAGCGCCGGCCTGTCCTGCAGCGGCGCGCATCGGCCGACCTGGGTCGCCGCCTGCCTGCCGGCGCGTTACTACGAGCCGCACGTCCACGAGCAGGGCACGACCCTGTTCGCGAGCGAGCGCATCCATCCGCTGCCGGATCAAGCGCCGACCGCCTGCAAGCACGCGAACTACCTCGGCTCGATCCTGGCCTTCGACGAGGCGCAGACCCACGCCGCCGACGAAGCGCTGCTGTGCAATGCGCGCGGCCAGGTCTGCGAAGGCGCCTACAGCAACCTGTTCTTCGTGCTCGACGGCGAACTGATCACTCCGCCCTTGAGCGAGGGCCCGCTCGCCGGCATCGCCCGCGCCTGCGTGCTGTCGCTGGCCGCCGCGCTGGGCCTGCGCCACGCCGAACGGCCGCTGGCCTACGCGCGGCTCGGCGACGCCGAAGAAGCCTTCATGACCAATTCCCTGATCGGCCTGGCGCCGATCCGCCGCGTCGTCGACGCACGCGGCACCGTGGCCGAATGGGCCCCCGGCCCGATCACGCGCCGCCTCGGCACGGCCTATGCCGACCTCGTCCGCAAACGCACCGGTGCGGCCTGGCCGCCCGTCCACAGCCCTTCCCACACAACGCAACGATCCTAAAGGAACGCCATGCACGTCATCGAAGACATCCATGCCCGCCCGGACGCGCCGCCCGCGCTGTGGGACGACTTGTTCCCGCCGGGCCTGCTGCTCGAACTGGAGCGCCATCCCTTTCTGCGCCGTTGCCGCGAAGGCGAGCGCGCACTGGAGATGCTGCGCGCGTTCCTGGTCCAGCACAGCTATTACTCGGAAAATTTCACCCGCTATCTGTGCGCGCTGATGTCGCGCATGCCGAGCAACGAGGACGTGCGCGCGCTGGCGATGAACCTGGTCGAGGAAACCGGCCTCGACCGCCCCAATGCGGTCACCCACGCCGAGTTGTACCGCCGCTGCCTGGGCGAGATCGGCGTGCAGCCGCGCAGTGCGCCGATCCTGGCCGAAACCACGGCGCTGATCGAAAGCATGTTCCACTATTGCCGCTCGCCCGACCCGCTCGACGGCCTGGCGGCCCTGTGCCTGGGCGCCGAAGCGATCGTGCCGACCTTGTACGGCGGCATCCTCGACGGCCTGCGCGCGGCCGGCTACAGCAACGAGCAACTGCACTTCTTCGTCCTGCACGTCAGCGAGGACGAAGACCACGCCCTGGTCATGCGCGACATCATCAACCGCCTGCTGCAGGACCACCCGCACCGCCGCGCCAAGGTCGTCGCCGTCGGCGAAGACATGATCCGCCTGCGCATGAGCCTGCTCGATGCCGTGCTGGCGCGGCATCCGGCGGTGCATGGCTGAGGGGCGAACGGGGGGATGCCCGTACGTCTCTTACACGCCGGAGCGGAAGCGACCTATTTGCTGGACCGATGGCCGTAGCTGAGGACGCGGGTGATCTTCCAGTCGCCGCCCTGCTTGCTCCAGACGATGGTGAAATCGGCCAGGCCATCGCAGTTGCCGCTGGAAAACTGGCAGAACCGGTGCGAGCCCATTTCGATGGCACCGAAATCCTTGACCGGATAGACCGTCACCGAACCGGGAATGAGTTCGCGGCGGAATTTTCCGCAAACGTACTTCTCGGTATTTGCCAGCATCTCCTGCCGGGACCAGGTCACGCCTCCGGTGTCGTGATAGAACTCGACGTCCTGCGAGAAATAGTCGGCGTGCTTCTGCAGCTTATCGGGCGCACTGCAGTGATTGAAGGCGTCGAATGCGGCCCAGTCCAAAGCCATGATCGTGTCGAGCAAGCGACTGTCCGCAGGCTGCGCCTCGCTCGAAGCCGCAGGCGCAGGCGCCGACAGCGTCATCGTTGCGGCGACCATGAAGGCGCCGATCGTTTTTCCGATAATTCTCACGCAAGTCCTCGCAGTGGGTTGACGGCCTGGGCATTCGAGCGGACTGGGCCGTAGCCGCTCCGTCCAAGGAGATCGCTGGCATTCGCGTCGATGACCCGGCCTCCCCGGCCGGACCCGCACGCGGTCGCGGGCGTTTGCCGGCCCCGCCATCGTCGATGCGGTGGAGCATAGGGGCTAACGCCCGGTCCAGATCGGCCGATGCGACGAAACCGGGCCCCTGGCGACGAAAGCGAGGTGGGAAGGGACGAACCCAGGATCGCAGGACATCGCCGGGCGGCCTGCCAGGGCATGCCGGGGCATCGCGGCCTCGATGCGACCGCACCGAGGCTTGCCGGCCGCCTTACCCTCGCGCTATCACATCGTCATCGCGTTCTGAGTCCGCTGCTGGGTCTGTTGCTGGCCCTGCTGCTCGCGCTCGTAGGCCAGCTGGTTCAAGCCCACGGTGCTCTGCTCCAGGCTCTGCTGTTTCGCGCCTTCGACCGGCACCCAGACGTAGTTGGCGTTTCGAGGGTCGCCTTCGATCGCGAACAGCTTGGACTTATCCTGGTTGTCGGTCGCTACCGCGTCGATGCAAGCAAGATTGGAATTCTTCGCAGCCAAGGTCAGCGTGCCGGCGGCGTTCTTGCGTTCGGATTCGCTCATGCCCTGGCCCACGTTCGAGTTCTCCAGGCAGCCCAAAGCTTGCTGGTACAGATTGTTGTCGCGATGGCCCGGTTGGTCCACTCGCGTCTCCGGCACCCGATAGTTCCGACCCAGCGAGTGCAACTCGCTGATCGTCTCGGGCGACAGCTCCTCGTCTTCGTCGTCGCTGGCGATCAGACCGTCGAACTCTCCCGGCTGCTCGGGCTCTTCGTCGTCGCGGTAGTTGCCCTCTTCGTCCATCTCGTATTCGTGCGAGCTGTTGACGCTGCGGCCGACCAGACGCAGGTTGCTGGTCTCGTTGTAGCCGTCCAGGGCGTCGGCCTTGCTGAGCCCGTTCGGCCCGCCGTGCTCTTCCATCTTCCTGGCGAGCAGTTCGAACGGTATCTCGTGGTCGATATCCAGCGCGTCGCGGGTGCACAACTGTCCGGAGGCGGCGCAATAGAACAGCGGCACCGGGATCATCTTGCCGCTGGTGGGGCTCTTCAAGGTCACCGTGTCGACATGCGACTCCTCCAGTTTCGACTCGTACCACTTGCCCAGCACGGCAGCGTCGAAACTCAGGCCCTTGCGGCCGTCGTCGGCCGACCACGGCTGCTCCATGGTCGTGCGCTTGCGCTTGGCGCCGTCGTTGTCGGGATCGAAACCAGGGCGGTCGGCGTCGGCATCGAAACCGAAGCGCTTCTCGACCCAGCCCTGCCACTGCGGCGAATCGGCGCCGTGTTCTTCGAGGATCCGGAACGCGGCCTCGCGCGCACGGTTGACCGGTGCCGGCAGCAGGCGCAGGTTGCTGGTGTCGTTGTAGGCCATGTGCGCATCGGCGTGGCTGGCCACTTTCAAGGTATCGAAGTGGTCCTTCCATTGATCGACATGGTCGATGTCCAAGGCATCCGCGCTGTGCCAGGTGTCGGTCTCGGCATGGTGGTACAGCAGCAACGAGCCGGCGTCGGGCACGGTCACGCCCTGCGGCGACATGTTTTTCTGCGCCCAGTCGTTGTGCATGTACTCCGAGGTCGAATCGTAGAAACCGAGGCCGGAGCGCGTATCGCTGTCCTTCCAGGTCCGGTTCTGCAGGGTGTCCCCGTGTTTGGTCGGCGACTCGTTTTCCCAATGCACCAAGGTGACCGGCTCGCCGCTGCTGAGCGTCTTTTCTTCCAGTCGAAAACCCATTTCCCCTCTCCCGATAGAGGACGCCGCAGCGCCCGGCGACGGCCCGGCGCACGGCTTCGGTTGCGTCGATTAACGCCCTCTAATACGCAAGAACGGCCAGGGCCCGGCCAGTTGCGGAAGTTCGGGCCGGATCGCGGTCCCGGAGCGCGCCCGCGACCCGAAAATAGCGCGATGCGAGCCGCCACCGGCCCCCTATCCTGGGGGCGGCCCTACTGGGGTACGCCCTAGTTTTGCGAGCCTTCATCATTACGTAACCTGCGCCGGAATCCTCGACAGCTTCCCCCGGAGCAGACTCATGGAACTGAGCAACGCCAATTTCTACGCCTACCAGCCGGTCAACCTGCCGGCCGAAATCGATCACGAGAAGGCCGCCAAAGCCAACGCCACCGAAACGCCGTTCGTGCAGGGCGAGGGCGACAGCAACGCCATCGATCCCAACGACGTCAACCAGGATGGCTACGGCAGCTGCGCGGTGTTGTCGACGATCAAGTCGATCGCGGCGCAGAACCCGGACGTGCTCAAGAACATGATCCGCGACAACGGCGACGGCACCTACACCGTCACCTTCAAGGAATACGACAACGGCTTCTTCGGCATCGGCTCCGGCTGGGATAAGAAGGAAGTGACCGTGGCCGGCCCGTTCGACGGCAAGGCCGCCGACATCGGCGACATGGGCAAGGACGGCCAGGGCGAAGTGTGGCCGGCGATCATCGAAAAGGCCTACGCGCAGTACGCCGATGGCGGCTACAAAACCTACGACGACGGCGAGAGCCCGGCCGACGTGCAGGAAGCCATCCTGGGCCGCGACTCGAGCACCGAAAGCCCGTCCGAATACGACTCCAGCGAGCTCAGCGACAAGCTGAAGAACGGCGATGCCGTGGTCGCTTGGACCGCCGGCTCGGACGGCTGGAACGACGAACAGAAGAAGCTGGCCGCCGACTACGGCGCGGTCGGCGGTCACGCTTACCGGGTCGAGGACGTCTACACCGACGCCGACGGCAATACCCGCATCAAGCTCGACAATCCCTGGGGCCACAGCGACGTCGACATGCCGTACAGCGACTACCAGAAGCTGTACCACGAAGTGAATTCGACGCCGACCAAGTAAGCACCTCTGCTGAATCCGCGCGCAAGCCGCACACCCGTGCGGCTTGCGCGTTCCTGGGCCAAGTGCTTACATGCCGTTGCCGTTCCCATCCAGGCGATCACGCAGATGAACAACAGACTTTTCCTGGCCGTCACGGCCGCGATACTGGGTCTTGCGCTGTTATCCCGCGTCGACGCGCACGAGTATCCACACGCCGCCAAGAAGGCAGGAGCCAGCATGAGCGACAGCATCCAGATCATCCAGGGCCGCACCGCTTCGCACAGCACTACGCGACTCGGCCTGGTCAACGTCTTCGACCGCCATGACGTGCGTCTGGACGTATGGAGCGAGGACAAGCGCTGGCTCGGCAAACTCAAGCTCAAGCGTTCGGACGTATTCCCGGTGGCCGGCGGTTTCCTGCGCGTGCAGGACGTGGGCAACGACGGCCAGCGCGACAACGTGTCGCTGGTCGAATTCAGCGCGCCCGGTATCGATGCGCCGGCGAACAAATCGCTGGTCCTGGTCGAAGGCGGCGAACTGGTCATCGGCGAGCAGGCCCTGCGCATCGTCGCCCTCGATCGCGACAACGTCAGCGTCGAAACCTGGCCGAAGCTGCATCCGCGCGACGTAGTCGATGCCGCCAAGGTCCACCGCCACGACATCGCCCGCGACGGCGAGCTGAAGCTCGACACCGGTTCGCTGCGCGTCGTGCGCCTGCAGCCGCGCGCCGGCGAGATGCTGGGCTTCGTCGAACTCGTCCAGCCCTGATTCGAAGCCGTAGGCGACCGCGCGCTTGCGGTCGCGAGTGAGCCGCCCGCAAAGGCCCGAGCCTTCGACTCGGGCCTTTTTCTTTGGCTGTCGCTGTCGCTGTTGCTGTTGCTGTTGCTGTTGCTGTGCGTAGCTTAAGACTCGCGAAGGCAAACGAAGACCCGGAGGGCGGCCCGCAAGGATGCGGGCCGTTTTTCATCGGGACATGGATGTCCCGTATGAAAAATCCCCGCGTATGCAGTGAGCGCGCGGGCTTGTGATTCAAGACAAAAGCATTTTTCTTTGGTGACTTTCTTTTGTTGCTTTAGACAAAAGAAAGTTACCCGCCGCTTTAGTGGCGGAAGCTTTTGGCGTTTGATCTATATCTTGATCTTGATCTTGCGGAAGCGTGACGCCGCGAGACCGTTACAGCGCGGTCGCGGCTCGCGCCGCTCCTACCCTCGCGACAGTTCACGCCTTCGGTCATTGACGAAGGCGTTGTGGACCCTGCGCATCCCTTGGCCGCGGCTTGCGACCGAAGGAAATCCAGTAGGACGCCGCCCCTACCCTGGCGAGCCACGGCCGCCATCGACGCGAGGTTGAGAGGTCGTGATCGCGACTTACGTCGCTCCTACAGGGATGGATTCGCAATGGCGAGAGTGGAACTTCCGTCCGCTGACGCGGCAACCGAGCGCCGCCGACCCACTACCGATGGTCATGCCCACTTCCTGCCTATGGCCCGGCGACGGTTCCCGGAGGATAGTCGTCGACGTTCAATCGATGAGGCCGCCCCGATGCCGTCTTCCTATCGCCTGCCGGTCGCGGCGGCGCTCGTCGCCCTGGCGTTCGCCGGCATGCACCTCGGCTTCGAATACGTCGATGGCGGCGTACGCAGCCATCATGTGTTGAACCGGGCCGACCTGCCTGACATCTCCAACTGGTTCGGCTTGATCATCCTGCCCGCGCTCGGCTGGGCATTCGGCGTCCGGCTGCGCAATCGTCCCGGCGCGCGCCGGAGCATCTGGGTCGGATTGGTCGCGTCGTTGGCGTACGGCGCGGCCCTGGCCACCAGCTTCGAGCTCGGCGCCACCGACATCACCCAAGCGATCTTCTTCGGCCTGCTGCCGCTGGCGATCGTGGCGCCGATCTATCGCGCCGAATGCATGCTCGGTTTCGTCGCGGGCATGAGCTTCACCTTCGGCGCGATCCTGCCCTGCTTCTTCGCGGTCCTGTTCGCCTGCCTGTCGGCGGCCTTGCGCCTGGGTTTCCTGGCGATTCGGAAACGGTTGCGGCGGAACCGCGACGCCTAGGCACCCGCGTCGGGGCGTGGACCTTGATCGCCAGCGACGCGCCACGCGGTCGTTAGCCGCGAACCGGGCCGCGCTTACTCGCGACGCTTACGCGGCTTTTCCCGCACGCGCTTGCCGCCGCTGCCGGCAGCGCGCTGGGTGTCTTCCAGCGCCAGCAGGCCGCTGTCGCTCATCTGCTCGATCCAGGTCAGGGCGTCGACGTAGGCCAGGAACTGCTGCAGGTACCCCGGCGACAGCTCGCTCATCAGGGTCAGCGAGCGGTGCACGAGCCTGCCGGAATTGAGCGGACCGGCATTCGCGGGCGACTGCTCCAGCGACTGGCGCAACTGGCTCTCGACACGGAGCTTCGACCACAGTCTGCGGAACTCATCGAGCACGCCGAGCTCCGGAAACGATGCGCCGCTTGAAGCACCGCCGATTGCCAGGCCATCGCGCAGCGTGGCCCGATCGGCGATGTAGTCGACCAGACCGCCCAAGCTGGTCCCAGTAGATGCATCCGCTGATGCGACACCGGCGCCTTTGCTCTTGGACGCGGCCTGTTCGAGATCGCCGGCGTAGGCGCCGATCAGTTCGGCCAAACGGCCATCGAGCAGACGCCGCACTTCCCCGCCATGGGCGGCGGCACGGCGCGCCAGAGCGTCGATGCGATGAAAGCGCATCGGGCTCATGCGGTCGGCGCCCTGTTCGCGCCAGGCATCGAGCATCGCCCGGGCCTGCAGTGGAGGATTACGGCTCACGGCGTGTCACGTCGCCTTGGACGGCTTCGGGATCGGGGCGATTTCCACGCGGCGGTTCTTGGCCCGCCCCTCTTCCTGCGCGTTCGAACTCACCGGCTGCTCGGAGCCGAACGCGGCGGCGAACACCGACGAGGCGGGCACGCCTTCGGCGATCAGGGTGCGGGTCACGGTCAGCGCGCGCCGTGCCGACAGCTCCCAGTTGTCGAGAAACTGACGGTTGCCGTCGCGCACCTGGCGGTCGTCGGTGAAGCCGCTCACCATCAGGATCTCGTCGCGCGATTGCAGATATTCGGACAGCGGGCCGGCGAGGGTCTTCAACAGTTCGCGGCCTTCCGGCTGCAGGTGCTCGGAGTTCAGCGCGAACAAGACGCTGCCGCTGATGCCGATGCGGCCGTTGATCAGGGTCACCCGGCCCGCCGCCAGCGGCACTGCCAGCGCCTGCTCCAGGGTCTTGCGGCGTTGCGCTTCGAGCTGGCGCTGCTTGACTTCCTCGCCGAGCTTGTTCGAAAGCTGCAGTTGCACGCCGATCACGCCGACCAGGATCAGCACGAACACGCCGACCAGCACCGACATCAGGTCGCCGAACGCGGCCCAGATCGGCGCGTTGGATTCGGCGTCGCCGTCGATCTCCACGTTCATGCCGCCTGCGCTCCGACCGACGCCTGCCGATCGGCCAGCTGATGGATGTCGTCGATGATCTGCTTCTGCGCCAGCATGCTCAGGTCGATGACTTCCTTGGCCTGGGCCACGTAATAGGCCAGTTGCTCGTCGCTGCGCGCGAGCGACTTGTCCAGCGCGACCTCGACGCCTTGCAGGCGCTCGGCCAGCTTGTCGTTGGTCTCGCCGAACAGTTGCACGGCCGCGCCGAAGGCATCGCCCAGGCTGGCCACCTCGACTGCGCCGGCGGCGATCTGCGCGCCGACCGTGCCGAGCTTGCCGGTCTCGGCTTCGATGTGATCGGTGAAACGGGTGCCGACGCGATCGAGCAGATCCGCCGAGGTCGCCACCAGCGCATCGACCGCGGTGCGCTGTTCGGTGGAAGCATGGTTGACGGCGTCGAGCAGGGTTTCCAAGGTGGCCAGCAGGCGATTGCGTTCGTCCAGCATGGCGGTGTCGCGGACCATGCTGTCGGACAGCTTCTGGCGCAGTTCGGCGATGACCTCGGCCGCCGCTTTCGGCGCTTCCGAGGCGGCGTCGACGAGACGCGTGATTTCGGCGATCGTGTCCTGGGCCTGGGCCTGGGTCCGCGTCGAGATGTCCTGCGCGGTGCGCGCCAGCGTGTCGCAGATCTCCTGCTGCCGGCTCGCGACCTGTTCGCCGGTTTGCCGCCAACGCTCGCCCAGGGCGGCGGTCATCGAACCGAAGTTCTCGGCCCAGGCCGCCAGGCGCTGTCGATCGCGCGACTCCAGCGCGTCCTGCAGCTGCTTATGCGCATCCTGCAGCGCGCCCACCAGGGACACGGCATGGCCCTCGAACGTCGCCGCGGCGGCGACCAGCGCCTGCTGGTTGCGCGCAGCCATCTCGTCGTTGGCGCTGAGCTGCTGCGACAAGGCTTGTTTCCAGGCGTCCGCGGCCTGGCCGGTGCTGGCGTCGAAACGCGTCGACAAGCTTTCCAGCAGGCCGCTGGCCCCTTGGTCGAAGCGGCTGCTGAAGCCTTGCAAGGTATTGCCGAGTTCCTCGATCAGGCCTGCGTTGGACTGTCGCTGTTCGAGCAGCGCCTGGCTCCAGCTGGCCGCGGCGGTGGCGGTAGCCGTGGCGAAGCCCGCCGACAGCCCGTCGACCTGCTGCTGCACGGCCTGGGCGACGCTCTCGCGCAGCGCGCCGGTCTCGCGGGTAACGGTCTCGTACAACACGCCCGTCTCGCGAGTCAGAGTTTGGTGCAGCACGCCGGTCTCGCGCGCGATCACCGCCATCGTGGTTTCCACGACCGGCTGCAGCACCGCGCTGGTGGCGCGCACGCTTTCGCCGATGCTGTCCTTCAACGACTGCTCCACGGAAGCGGCCAGTCCGGCATACGCCGCTTCGGCCCGGGCATGGAACGCATCCTGGGCGGCCGCCTGGCGCTCGTGGGCGGTCAGACTCTGCCGCTCGATCGCCGCCATCGCCGCGCTCTCGCGCTCGATCGCCGCCATCGCGGTGTCGACGATCGGCCGCAGCGCCGCGCTGTTGACGCGCACGCTCTCATCGAAGCTGTGCTTCAGCGACTGCTCGACCGACTCGGCCAGGCGGGTATAGACCGCTTCGGTCCTGGCATGGAAGGCCTCCTGGCCGGCGGCCTGGCGCTCGTGCGCGAGCAGGCTTTGCTGTTCGATCGCCGCCATCATCGCCTGCAGGCGATCGACCAGCGCCGGCATCGTTTCGGTTTGGCGCTGCAGCAGCTTGAAGGCCTCTTCGCGCTGATGGATCTGCGAATGGCTGCGCAGCGTCGTCGCGATGGCGAGGTCCAAGCCTTGCACCGCCTGGCCGCGTTCGCGCCGGCACAGTGCGGACAACAGGCCGAGCATGGCCGAGGCGGCGACGCCCGCGATCGAGGTGCCGAATGCGAACGCCAGACCGGTCACCGGCGCGGCGATCGAGTCGCGGATGGCCTGCAGATCGGTCGCGCTTTCCAGCGCCATGCCGGTGCCGCGCAGGGTGGTCATCATGCCGAGCAAGGTGCCCAGCATGCCCAGCAACACCAGCAGGCCGACCAGATACGGCGTCAGCGCCGGCGCCGGCAGGGCCGTGCGCTCACCCTCGATGCGCAGGCGCGCCGCATTGCGCAGCGAAGGATGCAGACGCCCGAGCCAGTCGCCGAGGCTGGACGGCGGCGCCGACAACTCGGCGACCGCGCGCGTCAGCGTGGCGGTGGCTTGCCGATAGCGGTACAGCTCGAATCCGCCGGCGAGATAGCAGGCGGCGATCAACATCGCGACCGACAGCGCCAGGGCATTCGAACCGACGTAGCCGGCACCGACCCAGACTACGGCGAGCAAACCTGCGAGAAAGACAACGGGATAGAGCGAATTTCTGAACATGTTATCCGTGGGGACTGGTGCAAAGGGCCGCAAGCAGGCCCTGCGCAGGTTGTAAGCGAACATCCAATTCGGCGAGCAGCACCTTGTGCATGTCGTTGCGGAACGCCTCCAGCCAGAAATCGGAAGCGGCCGCCGACGTATCGCCCGAGGCTTGCGCGTCGGCCGCGGCCTGACGCAGGCGCTCGAAATGCTGGCCGAGCAAGACCGGCCCGGCCGACCACAGCGTCCGCTCGCGCCGGCTCAGCGCCCGCTCCATGACCGTATCCACCGCCGCGAGCCGCTCCAGGCCGTCGTTGCGCAGCGCCAGTCGCGCGCGCAGACGCTCGCGCAGGCGGCCGACGCCAGCCTCGATGCCCTGCTGCATCGCCAGATAGCGCTGGCGATAGAACGGGTAATCCAGGCTTTCCTCGGCGAACGCCTGCTCGGCCCCGGACAAGCCGGCACCGCTCGACCTGGCGCCGAACGCGCGATCGCCGGCGATGGCCTGCGCCAAGGCGTTGCGCACGCGCACGCATTCGTCTTCGTCGATGCGGGTCAGGGTCCGTTCGTCGAGGACGGCCACTGGCGGCTTGCCGTCCAGCGCAGTGGACAACGCCACCGCGTGAGTCCAATCGATCCATAGACTCAGTTGATCCGACAACGATCGCGTGGGCTGGGGAAGGTCTGCAGCCGTCAGGCGAGCGAGCGAGCGGATGAACGTCGGGCCACGTACCGTCGCCCGTCGGGGTGCTTCCATCATTACTACTGGCTAAAAGATCGCCATTTTACACGTAATTGGAAATGCCCCACCGCTTGACAAGCCGTCAAGGACGGCAGTCCCGGGGGCCTGAATACGGCCCCGGCGACCGATTCAGCCGATTCATGATGATGTGTGCCATGCCCTGGGCGGGGCGCTAGCGGCCCGGAGGATGATCCATCGCAGCGCTTTCGCTGGCCTCTATGCGCCGGTTTGGCCCATGCCGAGTTGCTCGCTCCTGTAGCAGGAAAATCGTTCATGGAGCGAAAACCGCCGGCGCGAACGAGCCGTCAGGCTGCTTTCTCGAACAGCGCGAGAAACGTCCCGAATGCATTGCCGACCTGCTCGCAGGCCATGCTCGCGCGCAGATCGAACCAGTTGCAGCCGAACCAGCCGAGCGGGACGCATAGAACCGCGAGGATCAACAGACTCGTCATCGACGTTGCTATGCGCTTCCTGGCGATCTGGACGATGAGATCGACTAGAAACGAAACTATCAGGGTGACGCAGACGAAGGCGAGCAAGATCGCGATGCCGAGCCCGGTGTCGCCACGATGCTCCTGCGCGCGGGCCTGCGCGAATGCGTACTGGGCGTAGGCGTACAGGGCGACCAGCGGGGCGCTTGCGAGAAAGACGCGCCGCGCGATGGCCGCTGCGGTGCTGCCTAGTTTCGAAGTCATCATGCCAAGAGCTGGGCCGATTCGCGCCGCGATGCATCATCGGACGGATCGCCGCCCAGCCGCGCGACCTGGTTTGCGATTTCCCGTTTCCTCACACGCATTCCCTTGCGACTGGACGACCTAGTCTAGCCGGTCGGACAAGGCCTCGGGCTCTGACTGGTGCATTCAAGCCGGAAACATTGCGGTTCGACTGACCACAATGCCGATCCGAAGGTTCGGGTCAGCCGGACGGGGCGACCGGTACATCTCAGGGCGCCAGGGTGCGAGGACGCGATCCGCACTCGTTTACGGATCGCATCGAGCGCATCACTGAATGACGTAACCGGAGAACCGCCACAGGCCGTCTTCGTCCTGGCGCAGGGAGATCAGCTCTTTCGCCGTTCGCTTGCCCTGGAACTGGCTGGAGAACTCGATGCTGGCGTACAGGCCGGGCGGAAGCTGGGCGCCGTTGCCGACCACTTCGCGGCGCACCCCGATCCAGCTGCGCGAACTCGCCGTACCCAGGGGCTTACGGGTCCTGCCGACATAAGCGACGAAGTCCTCGCGCTTGGCCGAACGCTTGGTCACGTTCGAGGAGGCATCCCACAAGGCGCCGGCCTGGTCGCGGTCAATCGCCTGGAGCAGTTGCAGCGCGGTATTGGCCAAGGTATTCGGATCGACGTCGCGCGCAGCGGCCTGCTGCGCTGCCGGCGCCGGCCGCTGCGCTTGCGCCGGCGCCTGGGCAAGCGCCGTCGTGGTAAACAGGCCAGTGGACAGCAGGCCGACGGCCATCGTCAGGGAGAAGCGCTTCATGGGCCTGATCTCGATCTCTCGTACGGTTGGGGAAAGGCGGATGCAGCGGCGGTGGACGGCGCGCGCGCCGCGCCGGCTTACTGCTCCACGTCGGCGGAAATCTCGACGCGACGATTGGGTTGCAGGCAGGCGATCAACGCGTCCCGCCCTTTCGCGGCATCGCAGTGGCCGACCACCGGTTCCGACTCGCCCCGACCTTCCGCCGAGATGCGCTGCGCCGGCACGCCTTCGGCGATCAGCAGTTGGCGCACCGTTTCGGCGCGTTCGCGCGATAGCGTTTGATTGGCTGGGCCGCTACCGATGCGGTCGGTATGCCCTGTCACCCGCACATTGCGCACGCCTTTGGCGCTGCGCAGCTCGCCGGCGACGCGCGCCACTTCGGCCCGACCCTCCGCTTGCAGATCGTCCGCCCCGGCCCGGCCGAACGCGAACAAGGCATCGGCGGACAGGGTGAAACGACGCGACGCAGCCGCGGCTGGCGACGACGACGGCTCGGCCGCGACCGGCTCGCGCAACACATCGCCGCATGCTTCCGGCAGCCAATAGAAACTTCGCGCCAGATAGTTCTGGTCGAAGACGACTTTATATTGGCAGGTGGTCACCCCGCCCTCGCGGCGGAAGTGAAACAGGTAGTCCCATTCCCGCACGCCGGCATAGCCTTCGCGAAAGTGCGGGCGCCCGAGCAGATGATAGAGCTGCTCCTTGCTGACGCCCGGCGCCACCTGGCGCAGGTCGTCCAGGTTCGGAAACGTTCCTTCCTTGAGCACGGCGCGCTCGAGCGCCGGGAAGACCACCTCGCCCGGCACGCCATCGGCGGAAATATCGCGGCTGACATGGCGGGTGCCGCATGCCGACAGCAGTCCCATCGCGACGCTGCATACGATCGCGACGCCGGCGAACCGTTTGGCTTCCATAGATGATTCCTCGCTTTGACGGATGGCCATCGTCGGGCGCGTTTGGATCCGCGCTACCGGACAGCGTTTTGATACGTTTCGGATCGGTGGCCGCAGCGGCGCTCGGCCGCTCGCCATCGGCTATCGCGCCCCGCCCGGAAGCGGGGCGCGCCTGTCCTCACCACTGGATGCCGGCACCGACCGAGAAGCCCCAGTCGCGCGCGGTGTTTCCGCTGGCCTGGGCCTTGTAGACCCAGCGGCCGTTCTCGGTGATGCCCGACAAGCCGACCGCCATGCCGTATTCGCCCTGATAGCCGCCGGCCGCCACCGCGAGCATGCTCTTGCCCGGCAGATAGGCCTGCGGCAGGCCCGCCATCGCCATCGCCGAGGAGGTGCCGGCGCGGAAGTCCTTGCGCAGGGCCCACACGTCGTTGTCGAACTGCTCGAAGCGCGCGTCGGTATAGGCCTTCGACTGATCGACGGCGTGGTTGACGCCGGCGTTGAGCTGGCTGACGTTGACCGCATCGGTGCCGGCGATGCCGGGCGCCACGCCGGTCAGGGTGCGGCCGCCCATGTTGACCTCGCCGCTGGAGTTGCTGCTGCCCACGTAGGCGGCGTTGTAGCCGCGCTGCGCGCCGACCGTGGTGGCCGACCCGGTGCCGAGCGCGACGCTGTTGGCGTGGATCGCGGTCGCGCCCGTACCGATCGCGGTGCTGCCGCTGGCGCTGGCCGTGCTCTGATTGCCGACCGCGAGCGCGTTGTTGCCGCTCGCGACCGCGCCGTCGCCGCCGGCCGACGAGTTGGCGCCGGTGGGCCGCGGCTTGACCACCGCGTCCTCCTGGCTGACCTGGAACATGCCGTCGGAACCGTTCTGCACGCCGGTGATGCGGCCGTCGAAGGTATTGACGGTGTTGGTCAGGTTGGCGACGTTGCCTTCGACCTGGGTGATGCGGCCGTCGAAGCCGTTGATGGTGCCGGTCAGGTTGGCGATGTCGCCCTCGACGTTGGTGACCCGGCCGTCGAGCGCGTTGACCGCCTGATTGGTCGCGTGCAATTGCGAGCCGTTGACGGCATCGGTCGAGGTCTCCGACAACCGTCCCGCGGCAACGTTGGTGAGGGTGCGCTCGGCGCCCACACTGCCCACGCTCACGGTTCCGACCGGCGCGCCGCCGGCGAAGTTATAGGTCGTACCGGCGATGGTGGCGCTGGCGGTGCCCACCGCCGCGGCGGTGGTCGAACCCGCGCCGAGCGCCACGCTGTTGGCGTCGCCGGCGGTCGCGCCGGTGCCCATCGCCACCGCATTGGTGGCGGTGGCGCTGGCGTTGACGCCCGAGGCGATGGCGCCGGCCGCGGTGGCGCCGTTGTTGGCGTAGTTGCCGCCGGCGATGCCGCCGTCGTTGACGCTGTAGTAGTGCGTCGCGCCGGCCGTCACCGCCTGGTTCAACTGGTCCAGGTTCACCGCATCGCCGCCATTGATGCCGGCCGCCACGTTGGTGATGGTGGTGCCGCCGGCATTGATGCCGACGTTGGTGATGCTGGGGCCGCCGGCGATGGTCAGGCCGTTGGTGGTGATCGTGGTGTTGCCGACCACCACGCTGTTGAAGCTCGGGTCCGGCACCACGCCCACGGTCAGCGTGCCGGTGCCGTCGTCGTAGGCGACCGTCGCGTTGCTGCCGGCGGCCACGGTCAGGGTTTCGCCCGGGCCGATGTTGCCGCCGTTGCCGCCGGCCGCGATGTTCCAGCCGGCGCTCGCGCTGTCGTTGATCTGGGTCAGCGCGTCCTGCACGTTGTTGTAGGTGTTGCCGCCCACCGCCAATCCGGCCGTCACCGTATGGGTGACCGGGTTGTAGACCGAACTGCCGCCCAGCGAGGCGGCGGTGCTGTTGCCCAACTGGTCGAGGTTGCCGCCGAGCGCGCCCACCGCCTGGTTGGTGGCGAACAGTTGCGAGCCGTTGATCGCATCGGTGGAACCGGAGGACACCCGCCCGGCCGCGACATGGGTGATGGTGCGCTCGGCGCCCGCCGCGCCGACGCTGACCGTGCTGGTCGGCGCGGTGCCGGCGTAGCTGTAGGCGACGCCGTCGATGCTGTCGCCGGCGGTCGCCACCACGGTGTCGGTGATCGAGCCCGAGCCCAGGGCCACGTCGCCGGCCTGGGCGCCGGCGGTCGCGCCGAAGCCCACCGCGGTCGCCGCATCCGTGCCGGCCACCGCGCCGACGCCCGCGGCCAGGGCATTGATGCCTGCTGCGCCGTCGTTGTTGTAGTTGCCGCCGATCGCGCCGTTGTCGTTGACGCTGTAGTAATGCGTGCGCACCGCCGTCGTCGCGTCGGTCAACTGACTGACGTTGACCGCATCCGTACCGGCCACGCCGGGCGCCACGTTGGCGATGACCAGGCCGCCGGCATTGATGCCGGTCGTGGTGATGCTGGGCCCGCCGGTGATGGTCAGGCCGTTGCTGTTGAGCAGGCTGTTGCCGGCGGTGACGCTGTCGACGGTGATGTTGTCGGCGAGGTCGAAATTGACGTTATCGTCGGCCGCGCTCTTCGAGACCACGATGTTGCCGTCGCTGTTGTGCAGGTCGACGGCTTCGCCCGGCGCCACGTTGCTGGCGTTGGCGCCCTGCGCGCTGAGGTTCCAGCCGGCGCTGGCGGTGGTAGCCACCGCCTCGATCGCCTGGTTGGTCGCGAACAGCTGCGAGCCGTTGATGGCATCGGTCGAGGCGCCGGAGATCCGGCCCGCCGCCACGTTGGTGAGGGTCCGCTCGTTGCCGGCCGTGCCCACGCTGACCGTGCTGGTCGGTGCGACACCGGCGAAGTTGTAGGTCACCCCGTCGATGGTCGTGCTCGGGGTGGCGACCGCGACCGCCGTCGTCGAGCCCGAGCCCAGCGCCACATCGCGCGCGTTGTTGGCCGCGGCGCTGTCGCCGAATGCCACCGCGCCGGCCGCCAGCGCGCTGCTGGTGTGGCCGATGGCGACGCTGCCCTGGCCCACCACGGTGTTCTGGAAGCCGATGCCGACCGCGCCTTGCGCGGCGACGCCGGCCACGCCCACGGCCTGCCCGCCGCCGCCGACCATGTTGGTGTTGCCCATCGCCACCGAGCCGTTGCCGGTGGCGGTGTTGTCGAGGCCTTGCGCGATCGCGCCGTTGCCGGTGGCGGTGTTCGGATCGCCGATCGCCACCGCGCCGTCGCCGCTGGCGAAATTGCCGGCGCCGATGGCGACCGCGCGGCCGCCGGTGGCGGTCGAGTTGGTGCCGATCGCGATCGCGTCGGCCGAATTGGCGGTCGCACTGCGGCCGACGGCGATGGCGTTGTCCGCGCTGGCATTGGCGCCCCAGCCGGCGGCGAAGGCGTAATTGCCGCCGGCGCTGGAACTGACGCCGACCGCGGTGGCGTTGCCGCCGGTGGCGCTGGACAAGGTGCCCAGGGCGCTCGCGCCGGCCCCGGTGGCGCTGGCGCTGGCGCCAAGCGCGACGGCATTGATGTTGTTGGCGACCGTGCCGCTGCCCAGCGCCATCGAGCTCAGGCCCGACGCGGCCGCATTCAGACCGAGCGCAATCGTCGACTGCGCAGAGGCATTGGCCTGCGCACCGAACGCGAGCGAACTCAGTGCGGTGGCGCGCGCGCTCGGCCCGATCGCGGCCGAGTCGACGCCGGTGGCCGCGCTCAGCCGTCCCATCGCGATGGCGTATTGCTGAGAGGCGGTGACGTCGGTGCCGATGGCGATGGCGCCGAAGCCGGTGGCTCCGCTACCGGCGATGGTGCGCGAGCCCAGGTAGAGCGAATTGAGATTGGAGGCGATCGATTGGAAGCCGATCGCGACGGCGTTCTGGCCGCCGGCGGAGGCGCCGGTGCCCTGGGCGATGGTGTCAAGCACCGCGGCGTTCGCGAAGTAGCCCATGGCGACGCTGCGCAGTCCGGCCGCGGTCGAGTTGTCGCCGAAGGCCATGGCGACCACGCCGGTCGCACGCGATACGCTGCCGATGGCGATGGAGCCGTCGGCGTTCGAAGTCACGTCGGTGCCGATGGCGATCGAGCCGCCGCCCAGCGCGCCGGTCCCGGCCGCGGTGCGCGCGCCGAGGTAGAGGGAATTGGCGCCGGTGGAATAGGCCCCGAACCCGACCGAGATCGAGTTCAACGCGGTGGTGCGCGCGGTATAGCCGACCGCGACCCCGCCGAGCACCTCGGCGGTCGCGAGCGAGCCCAGCGCGGTGGCGCCGGTCCCGGACGCGCGCGAGCTGAAGCCCATGCACGAGGCGGTGCCGTTGTAGAAGTTGTACGGCGGCCCGCTGCAGTCCACCGCTTGTGCCTGCGCGGTCGGAACCCACCCCACCGCACCCATCGTCGCCAGCGCGGCCAGGATCCCGGCGCACAACGTTCCCGCCGAGTACGAAGCCCTGTTACCGCTGCCGGCGGCCTGGCCGAGCGGCGCGGCCAGTTCCGAAGCGACCACCAGCCGATTGAGCGACCGGCTCCATACCACGCTGTAGATTTTGTTCATTACTCGTTTCCCCAGTTGCACGCCAATCCGATGGGCCGCGGGATGAAGGTGATGCGGTGTCGCCTGTGAAGTTTTCCGAGAGGCATCGCGATGGCCGTCATGGCGACGCGGAGACGCCCGCATAACCGACACGGCCGCGTCCACGACCAAGCGCAGGCCGGTTACGGATGAGGCGCTGTCGACGATCGCGTCGTACGAAGCCCGAGGGGTTGCGCGCCTTGCAACAGCCAACGAAGCAGAACAAAGCGCCCGGTCCCTCCGTCGTACTGCCGATCCGTGCGCCGCTCGCGGGGGTCATGCACGGCCCGGCCTATCCCGGCCCGAAGCGTGCAGTTCCTGCGATACGGAGCCGTGCGCTGCGTGGCAAACACTAGTGACCGGGCATAGCGATTACACGCACCAGGATTCACGAAAAATTTCAGCCGGCTGCGCTTGCGTCACACGCGAGATCGCGATATCCGTCGCGTCCGTACCGGGTCGAGCGTCGACTTCGTGTGCGACCGCTTCGACATCGACGCTGCGATCGTGCCGCGACGGGTGCAAGCGATGACTGCCGTCGGCATCGCCTCCGAGCCGAGCGCCATCGCTGCGTAAAAACGCTTCGACGCATCTAGCCGTCGAAGCTTCCGCGAGTGCGCACGGCCCGATGCCCGCGGCAGACAAGCGACTTGCGATCGCCGCGGTCGGGTAGCGACGACACATCGCTTGGCCCAGGGATTCGTCGAGGCGCCAATCGGCAATCGTCGGCGTGCTTTCGCAGGACGGTCGCCACCGACGCGGCCGGGGCGATACGCCACGGTATCCACCGGTGAAGTTTCAAACGCTCACTAACGGTGAGAAATTGATCGCCGGGATTGCACGATTGATCGGGACGAGAGCCGCATGAAGGGTGATACGAGTCGCAAATTTTTGCCGAAAGCGATTGCTGTCCACGGCCTGCCGAACCACGGTGCTAGGCTGTCCACCGGTAGTCATTCAAGGAAGGGGACCCGTCCCGCCACGCCAGGCGCATCGACCGTGCTGGCGCCCGATCGGACCGGTCCGACCGCTGCTCGGCCAACCCGTCGCAAGGCTCGAGTGTCCCGGCCTTCAACCGCTTCCTCGCATCGACCGTACCGATGACCGCTCGCGAATCGTCCCCATCCCCTTGGCATCGCTTCATCGGCTGGATGCAACGCGTGCCCATCCGCGCGACACGCGACAGACGCAATGCCATGGCGCTGCAAGCGATACTCGCCGTGGTCGCGGTCGCCACGCTGTTGATGGCGATCGGCTCCTGCGCCGCCGCGCCGGACATGGCGAGCTACACGGAGCACTGGCTGCTGCTGATCGTCAGCGCCTACACCTGGGCGTGCTTCTATCTGCTGCGCCACGGGCTGTTCCGCTTGTCGACCAGCCTCACCGTCATCGGCGGCGTGATCCTGATGGCCGTGAGTTACCACGCCTACGGATTACGCTCGCAATCCGGATTGCAGATCACCCATCTGCTGCCCCTGCTGTTGTCGGGATTGTTCCTGGGCAGGACCGCGGTCTGGTGGACCGCGCTGGCCTACGCGGCCGCACTCGCGATCGGGGCGCGCACCGACCTGCAACTCGCGACCGATTCCATGCAGGCCTCGGAAGCCTCGACCAACCTGCTTCTGTCGGGGATGAATTTTCTCGTCCTGGTGGCGATCCTGGACCGCTTGATCCTGTCGTCGCGACGGGCGATCAGCCGCAGCGAAGAACTCAACGCGCTGTGCCTGGAGCTCCAGCGCCAAGTGGAAGAGAAAGAACGCGCCTACGAGCGCCTGGTGCAGACGCAGAAGATGGAAACCATCGGCCGGCTTTCGACCGGCATCGCCCACGACTTCAACGACATCCTCAGCGTGATCCTGGGCCACGCGACGTCCGTGGGCCGGCGCGGCGACATCGATGCGGTCCTGCCGGGCATACGCCAGGCGGCGCGCAGCGGCGCCACCCTCACCCGGCGCCTGCTCAGCTTCAGCCGCACGCACACGCGACACCTGTCCACCTTCGATCTCGCCGAGGCGATCGAAGAAGTGCGGCCGCTGATCCTGCCGGTATTCCCGCGCGCGATCGAGGTATCGCTGGATACCTCGGTCTCGGGCCTGTGGGTCAAGGCCGACCGCGACGAACTGGTGCTGGCGCTGTTGAACATAGCCAGCAACGCCTGCGATGCCATGCCGCAGGGCGGTCGTTTCACGTTGTCGATCGAGGCCGACGGAGATCACGCCTGCATCGGCTTGGAAGACACCGGCATCGGCATGACGCCGGAAGTGCTCGCGCGCTTGTACGAGCCGTTCTTCACGACCAAGCCCCGGGATCGGGGCACCGGGATCGGCATGGCGACCGTGCACCGTTTCGTCGCCGACCACGGTGGCGCGATAGCGGCCGACAGCGCCCCCGGCGAGGGCACCCGCATCCGAATCCGCTTGCCGCTGGCCGAGCCCGAAGACGCCCTGCGGGACGAGGCCGATTGGGAGCTTGTGCAGACGCCGCACAGGACGGGCCATCGCGAGATCTCGACGGTCGTAGCGGCGGAGTCGGCCATGACGCGCCACGCCGCCGCCCCCTGATCGCCGCGATGGGCGCAGCGCGCTCATCGGCGCGCGCTTAGTCGGCACTCGCTCAACCGGTACTCCGTCAATCCGGAGGCTTCGCCGGCATCCTGTCCTGGCTCGTGCCGATATGGGTGGCGGCGACCAGCACCAGCAAACCCAGGGCCGTCGCCAGGATCAAGGCCCAGGGCCGCAGATACCAGGGCTGCGGGTTGAGAATCCTCAGGCGGGCCGAGACCGGCGACCAACGTCCCCCCAGCGTGCGCGCCTGCACTTCGAACAAGTGCTCTCCCCACGGAATCAGCGGGTACAGAATGCTGCGGGTCTGTCCGGCATCCACCCAGCCGTGATCGAATCCAAGCAGACGAAAGCGGAAATAGGTTTCCCGCGGCCGGCTCAGATTGATGGCGGTGTAATGAATTTCCAGACTGCGCGCGAAAGGCTCCAGGGCCAGCGAAGATCCTGCGATCTGCTGCGCGCGTCCGGCGACCGCCACCTGTTCGATGCGGGCCCTCAGCGGGACCGACGCAACCACCGGAAAATCCTTGGGGTCGACGACGGCAAACCCTTCGACCAGCGAAAACCACAGCCGGCCCTGGCTGTCGCGGTGGCAGGCGGTCGAATGGCCGCCGTTGATTTCGGCCGGGACCAAGCCATCGCCCGCGGCGTAGCCGACCGATTCGATCTTGGCGCCGGCTTCGCCCGGCGCCGGCAACACGGTGATACCGCGGTTGCCGCCCAGCCATAGACGCCCTTGGCCGTCGGGCAGGATGCACGACACCGTATCGTCGAACAGGCCGTTGCGGCTGTCGTAGCGCTGCACTTTTCCGTTGCGGATCCGGTTGAGACCGCCGCCGTAGGTGCCCACCCACAGCGTGGCGGTGGCCCGGTCTTCATACACGGCGCGTGCAAAACGCGAGGACAAGCCCTCGCGAGGCGTCCATCGCTCGACGACGCGGTCGCCGAGCAAACGCCAGGCGCCGCGGTCGCCGACGAACCAGTCGCCGCCGCTCGCCGCCGGGACGATGGCATTGATGCTCATGTCGCGCAGCGCCTCGATGCGGTGCTGCGCGGAGATACGCCGCTCGCCATCGATCTCGACCGTGAGCACGGAACGGCCCGAGCTGACGAACAGACGACCCTCACTTCGTCGCCAGACATTGACCGCGCCGCCCCCGCGCCACTGCCCTACCAGCGTCGGCCGGCCGTCGGCGATGCGTACCAACAGTCCCTCCGCGGTGCCTGCCCAGAGCGCGCCGTCATCGTCCAAGGCCAGGCTGGTGACGCATTCGTCGCCCGCGGCTCGCAGGACCGGCTGCCGCCGCATGCTGCCGTCCTGTCGCCAATGACGCAGCCCTCCGCAAGCCGAACCGAGCCACAGGTCACCCTGTCCATCGGCAACGACCGCGCGGCCGGCCATGTTGACGCCGCCATGGAACGCGGGGATCGCTCCGAACACGGGTTTGCGAACGCGCAACAGCCCCTTGCTGCCGCTGCCCAGCCACAGATTGCCTTCGTCGTCCCGTGCCAGGCTGATCACGCCCATGCCGAACAGTTCGGGAATGTCCTGCCAGCCACCGCCGCCGTCTTGCCTCAGCATTCGCCCGGGCGCCGTCGCCACCCACCATCGGCCATCGGCATCCTTTACCGCCGCGGTAGGGCTGGTCACACCCAAGGGCTGCCATTGGCCTTGATCGGGCCGGTAGCGATACAACGCACGGTTGGTGCCGACCAGCAAGTCGTCGCCGCTGGTTTTCAACACCTGCACCCATCCGTCCCCGCCCGGCAACGGCAGGCGACGCAGCCGTCCATCGTCGAGAACGAAGAGGCCTTCCCCGCCGCCCACATAGATACGCCCATGCCGGTCGCGCACCAGCTGCGTATGGCCGGTTCGTTGCGAATCGACCCAGGTCGGCTGCCGGTGCACGGGGTCCAGCGTGAACAAGCCGACATTGCTGAGAATCCACAGCGTCCGGTCGGGCGTCTGCGCGATCGCGTTGACCTGGCAGGTACCGCCGCAGAGCGGCAGGTGATGGAACGCCCCTTGCCTGTACACGCTCAGGCCGGCGTCCTGCGTGCCGATCCACAGTTGCTGGCGCTCGTCTTCATGCAGCGCCAGGATGCGATCGCTTGCGGGTCCGGCTTGCGACTCGCGCGGCGGACCGGAGGCATCGAGCGCCGGCTCGGCGCGAAAAACCCTGGACGCCAGGCCGTCGAAACGCGCCAGGCCGCCGAACGTACCGATCCAGAGATAGCCGTCGCGGGTCTGGAGCACGGCGTTCACGCCGCCTTGCGGCAGCCCGTCGTCTCCGGTGAGCGCGTGCACGCCCACTCGATAGCGCGGCTGCACCACCGGCGAGGCCGAAACGGAACCGCACAGGACGAACAGAGCCAGCAACGACCACGTCAGCCGTAACCCAGCCGTGAGACTACTCACACCGCGCCTTCCTCATCGCCGGCTGGGCGCCGGCGCGACCGACTACCAGTTGAGCACATAGCCGATGCCGCGCACCGCGCGCAGCGGAAGCTCTTCTTCCGCCAATTGCTGGCATTTCTTGCGCAGGCGATGCACCAGCATTTCCAAGCGGTGCGGATCGAAGTCGTAGGCGTTCTTGACCAGGCTCGCGATCAAGGTTTCTCGCTGCACCGGAATGCCGGCCGCTGCCGCCAGCATCGCCATGACTTGCCGCTCGGCCAGGTTCATCTCGATCTCGACACCGCCGGGAGTCAGGATGCACCAGCCCCTGTCGTCCAGACGCCACTTCGTACGCGCATGCGTGGGGTTCGTCTCCGGCACGACCCATCGCGCCAGGTTATGCAAAGTCGTCACCACCTCTTCCATATCGACCGGCTTGGACAGATAAGCGTCCGCACCCGCGCGCAGCCCGCGCATCCGATCCGGGCCGGAATCGTATCCGGTCAACATGACGATCCCGACACGCGGGGACAGCTTGCGCAGATGCGCCGCGATGCTGACGCCGTCCTCATCGGGCAGGCCGACGTCGAGCAGCACCAGGTCGTAGGAGCGAAGCGTCATCGACCGGTACAGATCCAGCGCACCCGCCATCCCGAAGACGGAGAACCCGGAATGGGCCAACACCGGCAAAAGAACGTCTTCCCGGAATGTTCGATCGTCTTCCACCACCGCCAGCGTGGGCAGCCGCCGCGCGGCCTCCATCGAGCGAGCGTCCATCGTTTCCCCCCAAGGAAATCCGGGCCAGCTTGCGAAAAACGCGGGGAGCCCGACCCGCTTTGCGCAGGACTCAAAGTAGCATCGCGTTCTTCGAACCGACGACGACGAACCTGCTTTCGTGATAATTGTCACACCGGTCGGCCGGCCGCGGTAGCGCGAATGCCTTACCGAGAATCAATCGCGCGTTTATGCAAACCCGAACGCACGCAGGTCGCCCGACCGACACAGCGCCAGCCAGAACTTCCGCAGCTCAGGGGCTTGGGAACCTAACACCCCTCGATGATCTGGCCAGGCCGCCCCGCTCCGGCGCGAAGAAGCCTGGCGACATCGTGAGCGGAATGCCGCACGATTTCGACTAGCTCAAAGGTCGAAGGCCGCCCAGCTCGAGCGGAGCCGCGAGTGGGGCGAGCAACGAATCTGCATCCTCAAACCCGCTTGCAGAGCGACTCGACCTCGGCTTCTTTGTCCGTCGGTTCCACCGGAATGATGCGCAGCGTCCGCCGGGTGAACTTCAGTATGCGCGACCGATAGATCGACTTCTTCTTGAGCAGATCGTCCTGCATTTTCTGCCCGCGCTCGTTACTGATCGACGGATCCGACGAAGACAGGAACTTCACCTCCTGCACCTCGGAGGCAAGGATGTCGCCCTCGAGCAGCCAGATCCCCGATGCCCGGTCCTGGATGACCACCGGCGACTTGCCATGCGGCGTGATCACCGAGGTGGTCAGGCTGGTGTAACGGCCATCGGCCCGATTGATCGTCTCGGTACTGACGGCCATATCGAAAGTGGGGCCATGCATAGCGGTGGGCCCACATCGCCAGGCACCTACCAAGGACTGGCTGCTGAGCCCGGCCGGGCGGGTGGTCGCACAGCCAGCGAGCAGGCCGGCGGCGGCGAAGACAACGATCCATCGCATAAAACTCTCCAATGAAGTCCAACGTTCTCGGTCGATCCGCTGCGCAAAGCGGCTTCGCATTATCGTTTGTCGCATCGATTCCGTCCGCCGCAGCAGTGCGGCATCCGGGCTGCATGCCTCAAGGTCGGACCATGATGGCTTTGCGACGCGGCCAGAAGCGACACACCTCACCGAAGGCGACGGCCTCGGCCTGCCTCCGGGTCGGCTCGGGGGGCATCTGCAGTAGCATCAGTCGCTTTCATCCGCGCAGGAGCCTTGCCTTGTCGTTCTCCGACCCTCAGGCGGTTGCCCGCTACGCGCTCGGCCCGGTCAGACAAGTACCGGGCTTTCATGCGCTGCAACAGATGGCCAGGCTGCTGCTCGCCGAGAGCGTACCCCACGATGGCCAGGTACTCGTCCTCGGCGCCGGCGGCGGCCTGGAATTGAAGGTGTTTGCCGAAGCGCAACCTGAGTGGCGTTTCGTCGGCGTGGACCCGTCGTCCGAGATGCTGAAACTCGCGAGCGCCACCTTGGGGCCGCTCGCATCGCGCGTCGAGCTCGTCGAGGGTTACATCGACACCGCGCCCGAGGGGCCTTACGACGGCGCCACCTGCCTGCTGACCTTGCATTTTCTTCCCGCCGAACAACGCCTGCATACCCTGATCGAACTCAGACGACGCCTGAAACCCGGTACCCCATTGATCGTGGCGCACCACAGCTTTCCCCAAGGCGAAAAGCAAAAGACGCGTTGGCTGAGTCGCTACGCGGCCTTCGCCGCGGCGTCCGGGATTCCCGCCGCGGATGCCGGCAACGCCATCGCCGCGATCGGCAGCCGACTGCCGGCGCTTTCACCCGAACAGGACCTGGCCTTGCTGCAAGAGGCGGGCTTCGACGAGGTCGAGTTGTTCTACGCCGGCTTTACCTTCAAGGGCTGGGTTGCGTACAACCCGTCCTGATGGCGTCCTCCAGCCGACATCGGACCGGTCAGCCGTCGCGCGCCCCATCGAGCGCGGCTTTCAGTTCAGCCGGCAGGGGCACCGGCCGTCGCGTCTCGGGCGATATGGTGACCTGCGTGATCGTAGCGCGGAACGTGTTGTCGCCGGCGGCATTGAATGCACGGACCAAGAGGGCGAATGAATGCTCGCCGATCTTGTCGACCGAAACCTCGATATCGATCGCATCGTCCCAGGCCATCGGATGCAGAAATTCGATCGAAAGGGCGCGCGCGGGCGGCAGGATGCCCATGGCGAACAAGCGCCTGGCCGCGGGTCCGCCGAGCGCGTGGGACAGAAAATCGAGCCCCGCCTCGACGACGAAGTGGGCGATACGCGGCGTGTACACGACCCCACCCGGGTCGCAGTCGCCGAACAGGATCACTCGGCGGGTTCGGAAGGGCATCGGCCGTCCTCCATCGCTAAGGCGTGGCCAGGCGCTGAAGCCGCACCTGGCCAGGCAAGGGACTCTGCAACTACCGTCATTGAGGTTCGCTAAACCCAGCGACGATACCACTCAGTCCGACCGAATCGACCCACATCTAAGCTGACCTTCGTTGCGGTAACCGCAGATGGGCCGCTTCCGCTGGGAAGCGGCCGAAAAGCCTGTTAGATCAAAGGAACTCACAGCTCAGCACGCCATCGACGCGAACGCAGGCGACCTTGTTCTGACTGGTGCGTTGGCCCGTGATCGGTACGCCATTCATGGCCATCGCATTGATCCAATCCTCAAGGGACTGCACGTTCGAAAAATTCCATTCGCCGGTAAAGATCCCTCCCGCGGCATCGGTATTGATGGCGCTGTCGGGAATCGGTACTCCCTCGGGAGTCGTGCTCGCGCCGGCGACATATTTCGCCTGACTGGTATCGTCCGCCTCGATCACGAACGTAGTCTTAGACCCATCGCCCCAGGTAATGACGATGGTATAACCCGACGGAATAGGTCCGCCGTAGTTGAGTAGCAGAGACAACAAAAGCGATCCGAGCGGACTACCGATGTTTCCCGACCCTCCTACGATGGAATTCGCGATGCTGGTTCCCAATTGGCTCCGCAGGGTTCCAGAGCGCGAAAAGTCGTAAGCCGTATAACCTTCGAACCCCGAGAGCGGGTTGCTTGCGAACCGTGAGCCTGGCGGGGCGGAAACGTCCAGAATAAGCGTCGCCCGGCCGTTCTCCGCCTTTGGCGCGCTTGCATCGCTAAGGACGTTCAAGAACATATTGTATGCAGCCGGATCGACCGCGGTCTGATCCGCCGTTTTCATTCTCAATTCGCCATCGTGCCGAACCTCCCACATGGTCAACTCTGCATTCGGGATGTCGGCCACATAAGCCGACCCCAACGGGGTCGTCGTAAGCGCCTTGTTCATTTTCTGAGCGTAAGTGCAGTTATCGCAACGATGTACCTGCCCTGCATTAGCCGCGCCGGCGGCCGAAACGAGCAGCACTCCGAACAACATCGAGTACGAGGCGGTCTTCCAGATATTCATCAATCTACCTACCAGTCCATAGCGCCAGAATTTTGTGCGTTGTACGCACGCCCCACCCCGTCCGACGACGAACGGCTTGCCCGAGGGGCCATAGCCATCATCGACGACGTTGTGGCAGAGCCATGACATCGACCCGAGGCCAGTTAGTGAAGCGCGATGGGACGAACGACACGAATAGGTGCCCGACCGTCGGCTCGAGCGGCTCCATGCAGGCAGACTTCGTGGGCTGGCGCTACACCAGCAACTCGTCCACCTTGCTGCGGAACTGACGTCCGGAGAACAGATGCTGCCCGGAGACGAGCACGATCCGGAACCTGGCCGAACCGGCGGGGACGATCTGGCGAATGGCCGCGATGCGTACAACGGCCGAGCGGTGCAAGCGGGCGAACTCGACATGACCGAGCCGCGAGTGAAAATCCGTCAAGGTTCCACGCACAGTGTAGACCGCCCCGTCCGCATGAACTTCGAGATAATTTCCTATCGAAACGACAAGATCGATCTTGTTGGCCTGCACCAGATGAACTCGGCTTCCTACCTTCAACGGAATGCGATCGGCGTCGCCGACGACTTCGTTGACAACGCCATCTTTCGGCCGAGTCCCGCTCAGTCTTTCCAGCGTATCTCGCAAACGCTCGCCCGATACCGGCTTTATCAGGTAATCGACGGCACGCACGTCGAAGGCGCGGGCGCCGTGCTGCGGGTATGCCGTCACGAACACCACTTGCGGCCGGGGCCCGGGCCACCGAGCCAGAGCCTGAAATCCATCTCCGCCCGGCATCTCGATGTCCAGAAAGAGAACATCGATGTCCAGATTTGCCGCAACTGCCGATAGCTCCCCGATGTCGACACACTCGGCCACGACCGACACCAGATCCCGACCGACTCTATCCAACAGACGGCGCAACCTGACCCGTGCCATGGGCTCGTCATCGACGATGGCCGCGCGCATCAAGGTCATGCCGCAGACCTGCCCGGAAGACTGGCAGCCCCAGGCTTTTCCACCGGCATGGTTACTCGAACGAGGTATCTCCCGGATTCCGTCGCGCATTGCTGGATGGTCGCCCGCGCTCCATACAAGAGCTGCAGACGGCTGCGCGCACTTCCCAAGCCGATGCCCGAACCATGAGGCGCCGCCCCATCGGGGGAGACACAGTTAGACACTTCGACGACCAAGGTCTCGCCACGCAATTCACAACTGATGCTCAGCACGCCCGGCGCCCGCCGTCGCGAAATACCGTGCACTACGGCATTCTCGACCAAGGGTTGCAGCATCAACGCGGGCACTGAAGCACCCAAGGCCTCCGCCTCGACGCTCCACTCGACCTTTAGCCGATCGCTCAAACGAACCTTCTCGATCATCAAGTAGCTATGGACTAGCTCGATCTCATCACTGAGGGTCCGGAACTGAACGCTCTCGACGGAGAGTCCCGCTTGAAGCAGGGCCGAGAGCGAAACCAGCATTCGATCAGCCAGTTCCGCATCCTGATGCACCATTTCGGCGACGGAGTTCAATGTATTGAAAAGGAAGTGGGGGTTCATTTGCGCGCGCAGCGCTTCCAGCTTTGCCGTGGTCAGGCCCGCTTGCAACCTCGCGATCTGCTGCCCCCTCTCCATGCTCCTCTGATAGAAGACGAGCGCGTGCGCCAATCCGATCACGACCCATGCGAGCATAAAGTTGTAACTTAAGCTGCTCGTCAAAACCTCGGTGAATCCCGGACGCGGGTGATGACCGAACCACTGGAAGACGGAGCTTGTCGCATAGACATAGCTCCCCCGGAGCAACACCGTCAGAACGGACGCAGCGAGCAGGATCGCGAAGGATCGCAGTATGCGGCCGCGCTCAATCGGGCTGCGCCGCACCAGCCAGTACAGCCCCAAGGTTACCGGCACCCACATCATCCAACTGCCGAAGCTGAAGTGAAGCGCCTGTGGCCAGGACATCGGCATGCCTTCTGGACCGCCCATGCGAACGATCTGGGCGGCAAACGCAATTGCGTAGCCCGCCCACCAGATGACGACCATCCAGAAGACCGCGGGCATTCGCTTCAGAACCGCTCCCACAGTGACGACCCTATCGAATTGTCTGGCGGAATGCCTCCAAGGCAGCAAGCACTTCGTACAGTGCTCGCACCATCGGCATCCTACCGGCAGGCACGATCGACCAGAACCCCCAGAACCCCCAAAAACCGGTGATGCGAACAGGGCCCGGCTCCACCGCAGCCGATAACCGCAACAGACAAGCTCCCCCGCATACCCCATTGCCGCACGATCGCGCTGATCGCAGCCGGGAAGACGGCACGAGGAATCATGAGCTTCCGCCCTCGACTACTCGCTCAAGCGTCCGCCTCCGGACGAACGCCTGAGCCTCGAGCAGATACCAACGCGCCCCACCACAAGATCGACCCGCTGCTTGCTGAATGGGCCGAGACACTTTGCCGCACCGCTTCGATACTCGCCCAGCCTTCAAGGCCTGGCTCAGAACGAAGCGCGAACGCCGAGCGTGTACTGGCGATTGCCCGCGCCCGCCCCGGCTTCGGCCGTCAGGCCCCACAGCTCGTTGAACTTCAGCAAAGCGCCTACCGCGCCGCTGACCTCGCCGTCGTAGGTATCGCCATCGGTGTACCTGAGCTTGCCCCAGGCCTCCAGGCGCTCGCTCAGGTTGCCGCGCAGTCCGACCGATGCGCGGGCATCGTCGCCATCGCGTTTCTCGGTGAACGATAGGGCGCGGTTCTCGTACTCGAAGCGGGTGTTGAGATAACCCAGCTCCGCGGTCCAATCGAGGCGCTCGTTGATTTCGTAGTGGTAGCCCAGGCCGAGCGCGACTTGCTGCACGTCCACGTCCAGCCGAGTCAGCACCTGCGATCCGGAGCTCACGTCGACATCGCCATTGCCCCGGTGGAAGGCGCCGGTCACAAACATCCCGCGCCCCAGCTCGACCGAGCCGCCGACATAGCCGCCGTCGGCATCGATATCGTCCAGGCGCAGCAAGGGATCGGAGTCGGCCGACTCGATCGTCTGCTTTCCATAGCCCGCATCCAGATAGGTGTAGCTGCGCGATGCGGCGGTTGCCGTGACGGGAGACAGTGCCGCTGCCGCGAGGAGCATTGCAAAACAGTGATTTTTCATGGTTCTTACTGCTTACTTCTTGACAGTGGAGGGGAGCGCGCTGCGTCGATGCACGACCGATACGCATGCAAACGGCGCATACGTTGCCCCGCGCAGGCGGCTTTGGCAACCAAGTCCGGCTTTTCGCCTGCCCCCTACCCCAAGAATCCACGCCGCCTTCGATAAAGCACGCAGGCAATCACGATTCGGCATGACGCCCGCTACGGCACCGGCCCGGTCCGGCGGCGCATTCGCCGACCGGACCTGCGACCTATTTGACTCTGCGGAACCGCCGGTAGAAACCGCCTTCCTGGGTTTTCCCTTCGATGATCAACTCATCCCCGCTCAGCTTGAACGGTCGGGGCTGGTCGGTCCCGGTGTAACTCGGCATCAAGCTGCCCTGCACCTCATGGATCACCCTGCTCTGGGCTTCATCGACTCGGTAGGTACCGAAGTAGGCCACGTAGCCGTCGTAAGCGGCGCGGACTTCGCGGTCGCTGCCTTTCTGGTCGCCCTCGGCGAACGGCGGCGTCGCCGGCGTCCGCATGAGCTGCACATGCAGATGGCCGGTCGGGTCGTAGACGATGTATCCCGTAGGGCGCTCGCCATAAGGATGCTGGATCTTTCCGGCAGGATCGGTATCGACCACTTCCATGACTTGCCAGGTACCGACGAGCCGGGAACGCAAGGGCTCCGCGTCGCCCTTGACGGCTGGCGGCGCCGCGACGGCGCAGCCGATCGACAGGCCGGTCAGGGCCAGAAATAAAATACCGGCTTTCATAAGAATCTCCTCTGATGGACGTCGAAGGCTGCGGCAGGTCGCCCGCCCGGTTCGTCCGAAGATCCGTATGCCCAAGCCGCAGCACCAGTTCCATCCGTCATGCATGGCGCATGATGGGTCGTGTAGCGACTCGGACCGGCTGGGATAAGAGCGTTAGCGCCATATCGCTCGCGCACTGCTCGACGCCATGAGCCGGCCAGAAACGTGACGCCCCTCGGGTTGGCGGCGCTCGGACCGGCGCATTCATTGTCCAAAGCCAGCAAGCCGCGATGCGGTTGGAACGAATTGTTATACGGCGACCGCATCCCTCTCACGACGGGATAACGCGTTCGCACTTATCCCTGTGCACTCCTGGCCCGACTAGGGAGCAATGCCATGAGCACGACGAAACAGAAAGGCGAGATCGAGCGACTGGAGAAAGCGTTCTGGCAGTCGATACTGGAGGGATCGCCGCAAGTGGCCACCGAAATGCTGACCGAGCCGGCTCTCATGGTCAGCGGACATGGTGCGCACAAGTTCGACCATGCCACCTACACCAAGATGGCGAACGACGACCGAGTCAAGCTGCTCGACTACAAGATATCCGCGATGGACGTGCTGTTGCCGACGGACGATGTGGCCGTCGCCAGCTATCGCGTGCTCCAGAAGGTGGAGATGGAAGGCAAGACCACGGAGATGGATGTCTACGACACCTCGACCTGGGTCAAGGTGGGCGACCAGTGGCGTTGCGTGATGCACACGGAAAGTCCGGCCGATTCGATCAAGCACTGACCGCTTCGACTTGCGGCCGCATCGTCGGCCAGCAGTCTTCGCCAGGGCCGTGCGGTCGCCGCTCGGAATCTCCAGGTTCGCAGCGCGGGCGTCTGGAGTAGGCCGTTGCGACCGCGCGCTCTGGCCTCTGAGACCTCATACCCGGCGACCGCACTCAGGCCGTCGCACTTATCGGCGCACAGGCGCCAGGGAGGAAAGCCGCGTGCACGTCATCATGGGCGGTACCGGACATGTAGGGTCGGCCACGGCCGACTGTCTGCTCGCACGCGGAGAGCCGGTCACCATCGTGACCCGCTCTGCCGCGCGTGCCGATGAGTGGCGCGCAAAGGGCGCCGGGATCGCCGAGGCGGACGTAGAGGACGTGGACTCGTTGCGCGCGGCGCTGCGCCTCGGGCGCCGCGCCTTTCTGCTCAACCCACCTGCGGACACCAGCACCGATACCGATGCGGTCGAACGGCGCACGGTGGCCAATATTCTCGCCGCGCTCGATGGCTCGGGACTGGAGAAAGTGGTCGCCGAATCCACCGGCGGCGCGCAGCCCGGCGAGCGCATCGGCGACCTCAATGTCTTATGGGAGCTCGAACAAGGCCTGCGCGGCGGATCGATTCCCGCCGCCATCAACCGTGCGGCCTACTACATGAGCAACTGGGACGGGCAGCTCGACGCCATCCGCCGCACCGGCGAGTTGTCCACCCTGTTTCCGGCCGATCTCGCCCTTCCGATGGTCGCACCGCGCGACTTGGGCGAAGTGGCCGCCGCGAGGCTGTTGTCGCCACTGGACGATACCGGCGTGCGTTACGTGGAAGGCCCGCGCCTGTATTCCTCGAACGACGTCGCCGAGGCCTTCTCGAAAGCGCTCAGACAGCCGGTGACGGTGAAGGTCACGCCACGCGACCAGTGGAAGCAGGCCTTCCTGGCCCTCGGCTTTTCCGATGCCGCCGCCGATTCCTATGCGCGAATGACCGCCGTCAGCATCGACGGCGGCTTCGACCTGTCCGACGACCCGCTGCGGGGCACGACCACGCTCGACGACTACATCAGCGACCTGGTGGCCAGGCAGGACGACTAGCGTTTCTTCGTCGGCCTGCACCGGCCCCACCCGCCGACGGCTTTGCTGGCGCACGGTTTTCCGAGTGAATCGCGCAGCCTGGGGAACATCGCTCCCAAGCCTCGGCAGGCATCACCGAGGCCGGACTTCCGGGTTGCGCCGGGCCCGCGAGCGGCACGTATTGTCAGAGCGCGCTGACCATCACGTAGTAGCCGTCGGGGTCGCGCAGCGCGAACTCTTGCGTTCCGGTGCTCGGGTTGAGACCAGGTTCTTCCTCCAGCGTCGCGACGAGCGCGCGGGCCCTGGTCAAGGTCTCGTCGAAATCGTCGACACGGAAGAACAACAGCAGGCCGTTACCGGGCTGGGCATGTTCGGGACTGGCCAGGGACGGATGGTCGTGAGCGCCCCATCGATGCAGACATATCAGGACCGTGCCATCCGCATCGCGGATTTGCCCGAAGAAGTCGTGAGCGGGAGCGGTCTTGGTTTGGCCGAACAAGGACTGATACCAGCCGAAGCTGCGAGCGACGTCGGCGACGCCGATGATGGTCCAGGTGCGCTTCATAGGATGCTCCTACGATTCGAGGATTGATTAAGCCGAACCCCGAAGCGGCTTCGGCTTGCCAGAGCCATCAGGCGAGACTCGGCACGCCGCCTTTACTTTGAAGGCCCAGCACGGATCCCCGGGGTCGACAACAATAACGCCGAATTCGTGCATCTCGCCCTCCAGCATCACCCCATCGGAATCATCGACAAGCAGGGCTATGCCGAAGGGAGGTATAGATCCATAGCTCGTGCCCATCGGCTTGCAACTTATGCATCAGCTCGACAGCGCCTTGTCGCAACGGCTCTCGAAAGAACAATTTCATCGGGAACCTCAGCGCCGCCAAAGGGATCTGCCCTTTTCCCAACGGCGTCAAGGTGCCATCCATGTCGAAGGCGATTCGCACCTTTGGTACCGCGTGGTTCCTGCCGAGTCCTCAGCAAGCCTACCGCAATACCGCACGCCGGAGATCAGCGTATCCAGTCCACGGTCTGCCCGAGGTAGCAACTGCCCCGCAACATGAGCAAGCCGCCTGTCACTCCAGTTTCGAACTCGTGAACGGTGTCTCCGGGGCGCATTCCGGCCTTGAGAGACTCCCACTTCGGATTTACGTGAGCGCGAACGATTTCCTTCGACGCCAAAGCCGGCCCAAGCCTCCTGAGGTTGGACGGTAACGCCAGGCAAGCCGGTTCAGCCGCGACTTGAAGTGGTCTCGCGTCTTGCATGAGCAGAGCAATGCCCAGCACTGCCGATCCGGCGATCGCCGCAGACCACAGCAAAATATGGGTTGGCCTAAGCGCGATTGCCATGAAATTGTCCACCTAGGGCGTTACGCCCGAGTAAGGCTGGCTTGTGGAACCGATTCGGCTTGAATGAATCGCTAAGCCCCAGTACGGGCGCGCTGGGCCCATCGCAGCGCAATGTATCCGGCAAGCGTGGCGCAGGCCAGCGCAAGCCCCGCGTCGGCAGCGAAATGAGCGACATGAAAGCCGTAGCTGTCGCAGGCCGATACGCCGCAGTCCCCACCGACCTTGCGAAACAGGAAAGGAAAGCCGGCCACTTCCTGGCCATCGCGTTGATAGGCGCGACGGGTCAGGAAATAAGGAACCGCATTGGCCAGGAACGCGATGCAGATCGTCGCAAGGAAGGTAGTGGAGAATGCGGTCTTGGCTCGCATGGCGGGGTCTGCAGCAGAACTACAGCGACAGCCAGGGCCAGACGCAGAACGCCAGCACCGCCCACGCCGCCGCCTGGACCCACAGGCCGCGGCTGCCCTCGCGCACCCGCTCCGCGTTGTGCTTGCCGGTCGCCAACCAGGTCGAAACCAGGGTCGAATGCAGCAGCAAGCCGCCCACCACCCACGCCGCGAGGTACAGCAGTATGCCCAGCGGATCGGGGCCCTGGCCGTCGTGAGCCCCGGGCGAGCGATAGCCCAGGTGGGCGTAAACCCAAGCCCCCAGGCACAGCAGACTGATGACGACACTGATCCGGTGATAAAGCTTCATCGCATTCCTCCTTGAAGGGCGACAGGGTAATCGAAAGTAACGCGCAGCAAGGTGCTCGTGCGATTGCTTCGGGTGCTTGACGCTGCGGTTCCATACTTTTTTAACGAGCGTTTCAGAGCGCCGCAGTATCCCGGGATCGATCATTGGCGCCCTGCCTGCGGATACGCCGCTACCGGAGTACGATCCCCGAACGGTCCTCCAGGCCGATCCTTGCCCAAGGCCCCCAGAAGTTCGCATCGACCATCAGCCCGGCGCGGCACAGAAGCGATTCCCCGAATCGGTGTCGCACGTCGATCGCGGATATCTTGTTGTTTGCAAAACTCCAACGCAGTTCCACTTCCCGCGCGGCCCGATCCACGCCGCCGAACCAGGAGATTCGGAATGGTCAGCAAAAACACGATTTGCCTGTGGTACGACAACAACGCGCTGGATGCCGCGAAGTTCTACGCCGTGACCTTTCCCGACAGCACGGTGGGCGCCGTCCACCACGCGCCCGGCGATTTCCCCTCGGGCAAGCAGGGCGATGTCCTGACCGTCGAGTTCACGGTGATGGGCATCCCCTGCCTCGGTTTGAACGGCGGGCCGGCGTTCAAGCACAACGAGGCCTTCTCGTTTCAGGTGGCAACCGACGACCAGGCCGAGACCGATCGTCTGTGGAATGCGATCGTCGATAACGGCGGCCAGACCAGCGCCTGCGGTTGGTGCAAGGACAAGTGGGGACTGAACTGGCAGATCACGCCGCGCGCCCTGACCGCGGCGATCACCGATCCCGACCCGGCGGCGGCCAAGCGGGCGTTCGACGCGATGATGGAGATGACCAAGATCGACATCGCGACGATCGAGGCGGCTCGGCGCGGCTGAGGCTCCACGAGACGGGCCGATCTCCGCGGCGATGGCTCCGGGGCTCGCTTCGGTGGGCGGCACGAGGGCGCAGGGTCGAAACCGCCCGGGCAGGCGCTGCTTACGAGCGACGCCCTGCCCCGACGGGCCGTGCCGCCGCGGAGGGTTCGCGCGCGGCCGCCGGACTGCAGCCTTCCCGGCCCAGTTCTCCGGCGAGTGCCTGAGTCGCCAATGCCGTCGGAACCACATAGATATTGGCTAGTCCGTTCAACACCTGAGCGGCATCGTCCGCGTGCGCCGAGGTGCGCATGCTGGCGAAGCGCAATTCCTTGCCGTCGGCGGTGAGGGACGGGGTGAAGTCCATGCCGGCTGCGTTGATCGGTGACGGCAAGCGCACCGCCGCCGACCAGCCGTCGTTCGTTCGGCAGGCGGCGAACAGATCCGCATCCGCGGAGCCGCCGCGCTGGCTCCAGAACACGGCCAGGCCGCCATCCGACGAAAGGGTGAAGTCGCCTTGAATCGCGCCGTCGTTGAACGGCGCGCCCAATGGTTGCGGCGCATCGAAGCCACGACCGTTCACGCGCGCCCGGTAGATCGCCAGTTTCGCCGGCACGCCCTTGCGCGAGCTGTTGAAGTACAGCCAACCATCGTGCAACTCGGGACCGAGTTCCTCGCCATCGCTGGCCAGCGCATCGAGGCGCTCGGGCACGCCGAAACTCCCGTTCTCCAGATCGACGCGCCAGATATCCAGGCTGGCATTCGGCACCTCGCCGCTGAGCGGACGGTTGGAAACGAAATAGAGCGTTCGGCCGTCAGGCGTCAACCAGGGATCGGAGTCGCGGTAGCGCGGATCGGTGAACGGCGCCTCGGCGGCCTCTCCCCAGCCGTTGCCGTCCCGTCGCGCAAACCAGATCCGGCTGTCCTTGAAGTTCGCCGCCGAACGCGCGAATACCATCGCGCGCTGACCGGAATCGGTGCTGAGGTTGTAATCGTTGCGCGTGCCCGACAACCAACTCGCACCGAGCAGGCGTGCGGCATCGGCTTGCGGCGAAACCAGCTGGCGCTCGCCGCCCAACGCGGCACCCGGCTTCTGCACGGATACCGAGGGCTTGGCGGAGGCCGCCGCAGGCTCGGCAGGATTCATCGGCGTGCAGGCCGGCGCCAGCACGCAGAGCGCCGTCAGGACAACACTTCTCATTACATACTCCCCATGGATTTCGCCCACCACGGCCTTATCGATGGTGCGCGACTCACTTCGGTTTGCTGTACCACAAGGCATTGACGATGATCCATCTGCCGTCGAATTTGCCCATGTGGAAATAGTCGACGAACCACTGGGTTTCCAGGCGCACCGAGGCGGCGTTTCCGACCACGTCGAGCACGCGGCAGCTGCGATCCCACTGTTCCTTCGGCGTCTTCAGCGCCCCCTGCTTGGTCAGCGCCACCAGTTCTTCCTTGGACATGCGCCGCAAGCCGAGCCGCTCGTAAGGCGTGTCCCCGATCACCGCGCGCTTGGCCAGGTCCGGGTGCAATGCGCGCGCGACGCGATCCGGATCGGCCTCGAGCTGGCCGTCCACATAGTCGAAGCAGGTCGCTTCGATAGCCGCGACCGTCGCCGGATCGACGTTCGCCGGGGCGGGCGCCGCCGCGCCTGCCGCCGCCATGATCAAGGAAAATGTCAGCATGGTTGTCTGTGTCGCCGAGTCGGATCGATTCGGCCATTAGGCAGGACCCGAAAGCGGAAGTCTGCCTGCCGTGCGGCAGAACGTTGCTGGCGCGCGACGAAGCGTTGAGCCGCTGCATCGGCCGGACGCTCCCTTCACTCTGGGCGGGGAGTCATTCATAGTGGCGGCCTGCCAGGAAGAAGCCCAATGAGTTCCATCGCCTTGCCCGATTCGATGTCGGCAGCCTCGAAGCGTTTGTTCTGGCCCTTGCAGAGCATCGGCTGGTTCGGCTATTTCATACTCCACTTCACCACCGCGATGGGCGACGGCAAGCCGCTGCGCTATGTGTCCGCCTCGCTTTCCGTAGCCGTCTGCGGCTTCGCCGTCACCAGCCTGCTGCGCCTGGGCTATCGGCGCCTATGGGGTTTGTCGGTACCGCAGATGACCGCCGCCGCGATCGCGCTGCTCGTGCTGGCCACGCTGGCGCAGATGAAGCTTTACGTGACCATCGCGTTTCGCTATTGCGACGACTGCGAGATCCGCAGCATTTTCGGTTATCTGTGGTACTTCACCTCGACGCTCTACATTCTTCTTTCGTGGAGCGGGCTGTACTTCGGAATCAAGTTCGCGCTGCAATTGCAACAGCAGAAGGAGACCGCATTGCGTGCGCAGAACGCCGCGCACGCGGCGCAGATCAAGATGCTGCGCTACCAGCTCAATCCGCACTTCCTGTTCAATACGCTCAACGCCATTTCCACCCTGGTCCTCGACGACCGGCGGGACACGGCTTACCGCATGGTCGCAAGCTTGTCGGCGTTTCTGCGTCGCTCCCTCGACTCCGACCCGGAGCAGCCGGTCACGCTGGCGCAGGAGGTCGACGCGCTCGATCTTTACCTGGGCATCGAACAAGTGCGTTTCGGCGATCGCCTGCAGATGGCCATCGATATCGAACCGGCCGTACGCAATGCGCTGGTACCCAGCCTGATCCTGCAACCGCTGATCGAGAACGCGATCAAATACGCGGTGTCGAAACGCGAAGAGGGCGGGCGCATCGAACTGGTCGCACGGCTCGACGGCGACATGCTCGACCTGCATCTTCGCGACGACGGCCCCGGCTTCGTCGAGGCCGACCCCATGGCCGATGGGCATGCCCCGGTCGGGCTGGCCAACACCCGCGAACGCCTGCGCGTGCTGTACGGCGAGCGCCAGCGACTGGACATCCGCAACCGCGAACCTCGCGGCGTGGACGTGCATATCCGGCTGCCGTTCGCGACCGCGCAGAAGTCATGAGATGAAGAAGCCCTGACATGAAGAAAATCCGCACCCTGATCGTCGACGACGAAGCCTTGGCGCGGCGAGGGCTGGAACTGCGCTTGGGCCGCCACGAGGACGTCGAGATCGTCGGTGAAGCCGGCAATGGCCGCGAGGCTTTCCACGCCATTTCCGCCTTGCGTCCGCAGCTGATGTTCCTCGACGTGCAAATGCCCGGGATCGACGGCTTCGAGCTGTTGCGCATGCTGCCGGCGGCGCAGATCCCGCTGACGGTTTTCGTCACCGCCTACGACCACTACGCCATCGCCGCGTTCGCCGCGAGCGCGCTCGATTACCTGCTCAAGCCGGTCGACGACGCGCGCCTGGACGAATCGGTCGAACGCGCGCGTTCGCGCCTGGCCGCGCGCAAGACCGAGGATCACTACGAGCGCCTGCTCAAGTTCGTCGCGACCCTGCCCGGAACGCACCGATCGAAGGTCGACGGCCTGCTGGGCGACGAGGATCCGCGCGCCGGCTCCAAGCTGACGATCAAGGACGGCCATCGCCTGCTGCGCATCGACGCCGACTCGATCCGCTGGATCGATGCCGCCGGCGACTACATGTGCATCCACGCCAACGACGAAACCCACGTCCTGCGCGGCACGATGCAACAACTGGAGCGCCGCCTCGATCCGCATAAGTTCGCGCGTATCCACCGTTCGGCCATCGTCAACCTGGGGCGCGTCAGGGAAATGCGCCCCCACCTCAATGGCGAGTACTTTCTTCTGCTCGACTCCGGACACGAGCTGAAGCTGTCGCGCAGCTATCGCGACAAGCTCAAGCTGTTGACTTGACTTGAGCTGACCTGACCAAGCCCCGCTCCACTCCGGGTCGGCAGCCTCGCCCCGAGCGCAGACATTCGAACAACGACGGAAGCGACCGCTCGCTTCCGTCGCCTCGTTCATCAAGATGGTTCTCGCCGCCGATGAACACCGGCACGTTTCACTCGGCCTCGGCTACCTTCGCAAGGGGCTGCCTGGAGCCTTCGCCGCAACCGGCGCGCCGCCGAACGCAAACAGGGCCAGCTTATCTGCGCCCGTTATCGGCAGGCCCGACGCGCTCCTGCAGCTGTTGCTGGAGCTGCCGCACCGGCGAGGATGGCGCATCATTCGGCCCCACCGGGCGCGATTCGTAGTGAGCCTTGAAAATCGCCCGCCCTTGCGTCTCGATCGCGTCCCATTGCTGCGATGACAGGTCGCCGAAGCGAGTCGGGCCATTCGCCCAGAGCGCCTCGAACCCCGAACCGCGGCGGCCCCGGACCAGGTCGCGGGCATAGCCATACGCCAGCTCCTGCACCCGGTCGGGCGGGAATAGTCCGCCGTTCCCGGAGTACGTATCGATGTAGATATCCAAAGCGCGGTCCTCGCCGGCGGCCAGGCCTTGAGCCAGCCACTCGTGCGCCAAGGTGCGCTGCTGCGCCGCGCGCTCGATGTCGGCGATCAATCCACCGCGGTCGCGATCCGCTTGTTCGGACCAGGTGGCCACATAGGCGAGCCTCGCATCCTTCGCATCGCCCCGACCTGCCCGCTCCAACCACAGCAAAGATTCGTCCAGGGCGGCCTGGCCCACCCGCGAACAGGACTCGTACTGCTCGAGTTCCCTGGCGAATCGATCGTGGACGGTCGTCATGCGCGCTTGTGCATATTCGGCGTTCCCCGAGGACTCCATCTCATCTTCCAGCCGGGCCAGCAGTTTGTCCGGCGTGCCTTCCATCACCGTCTTGCGGCACTGGTCCGATCGGCTCCCCAAAATATAGGCGGCTTGGACGTCGCCTCGTTCCGCTGCCGCGCGCAGTTCGGCATAGACTTCGTCGAGCGGAGGGAGCCACCACTTACCGGATGGATTCTTGCTCCACATCTGCTCGAGGAAGCGCTTGCTGGCGGCGCGATCCGCGGCCGACTCTTGCGGAAATTGCGACAGGCGTTGCCGAAGCACGGCGGCGGCATCTTGCCCAGCCGGCGCTGCGCGCTTCTCGGAAGTTTTCGCTTCGGCGATCACGACCTGCGCTGTAACGCCGCCCTGCGTTGACGTGGCTCGGCTCATATAAAACCACGCGGCCAGCCCGCCCAGGGCCAATGCCAACACTCCCAACCCGACCCCTCGTTTCATCGCGGTGCCCTCCTTTGCTGAAATGCCTGCTGGATTTCGAACGAGCGTCGCTCGGAATCGCGTATCTGCTGGGGGTTCGCATGCTCCAGCAATTGCGCTTCCATCATCTTCGCAAGCCCTTGTGGCAGCTGACTGCCTTCGTCCGTCCGTCGATACGCTTTCCAGTAAGCGAGCGCGTCGGTCATGTTGCGGCCCAGATACGCGTTATGCCCATGGGACGCGGCCAATGCCAGCAGCGCCTCGGGCTCGCCCGCCTCGAACGCACGGCGCAGGTATCCACGGGCCCGCTCGCGCCGTGCGACCACCTCCGCGGCGTTGTCCAGCAGGTCCGCCTCGGAGGGGAATTCCTCGAACGCGAAAGCGGCATAGTCGACCATCGCTTTCGTATGGCCGCCTTCCGCGGCCAGTTCGAACCAGGCGCGCGCATCGCCCTTGCTTATCGAGGCCGGCAAGTCCCCTACATCGCCGCAGATCGCGTCCATTCTGTCTTTGCCGTACAGCAACGCATCCAGCACGTCCGGATCGTCCATTCTGCGTCCGCCCCAGCGCATGCTGCTGCCGGCCTTGGCGATCGCTTGTGCCAGCATCTCGGTAAAGGCGCCACCGGGAATCGGCTGGTACTCACGGCATCGGCTGATGACCTGGCCCAGGCGATAGGCGGCCCGCACGTCGCCTGCGCGCGCGCGGACTTCGAGTTCTTTGTGGGTATCCAGAAACGAGCCTTGGGGCAGCGGCGCCGCGGCAGGCACGGAGTTCCGTCCCGGTGCATCGGCCGGGGTCGCTTGCGAGGCCGAGCGATGCTCGTCGTCCGTCCGCCGGTCGCGCCCCAATCCCCACCAGGCCGCTCCCCCGACCACGAGCGCTACCAAGGCTCCCATCAGGACCTTGCCCCTCCAGCCATCCCTTGCGCGTCGCTCCATACCCACCCAGGCCTCTCGCAATCCGCGGCGTTACCCGCAACCGATGTCGCTTGCCGTACGGTCGCCGCTCGAAGGCGACCGACTCCATAGCCGACCGAGTTTGCCATACCCTCGCACCGCGATGGCGCGCCTGGCCCTATCGCGCGACACCGGATCAGTCGCTGGCGGACGGAGCTCGACTCCGTTTATTTCGTCACCACGAAGCTGGTTTGATCGACCCCCGTGTTACCGGTCTTGGGGTCGTAGGCATACACCGTGATGCGATAGTTCCCGGGGGCATCGGGCTTCAACTGCGCCTGGAAGGTGTTCATCGTCGCCTGCATCTGCAGCGGTATCGTCTTATAGGGACGCCCGTCCTTCTCGACGATCGCGGCCACGTCCATGCTCTTGCCGTCCCAGGTGCCGCCTTCGGTAAGGATGCAGCCGCACATCATGACCACGTTCGCCTTGAGCTCGTAGGGCGCCTGGCTGAGCGGCGTGTACAGGTGGGTGCCCGGGCTCAGTATGTCGACGATCATGCCCGGCACCTCGACGATCAAGCCGTCGCCCGCGATGGGCTTTCCGGGGACGAGCCAGAGTTGCGTCTGCGATACGGTCCTGGCCTGCTTCTTGATGTAAGGCGCCAGCACTTCGACGGTCGCAAACACCGGCCTGTCGAGTAACAACCTGGCCTTGAATGCGGCGGCGTTCCCCGCTATCGCGCCGTAACGCGTTCGGGGCGTACTCATGATGGCTTCGGTGTCGCCGGTGCCGCCTTCGGTCAAGCCTTCCGCCAGCACTTTGTCGCTGTCCGCGTCCTTGATGCGAACCCAGGCGCCCCCGATCGACGAACCGATGAATTTTCCGTCCCGGGCCTTCGCCCGGACGACGATGTCGGTTGCCACCGGCTCCGCCTTCGCATTGCCGACCGCAAGCAACACCAGTACTGCCGCATACATCAAGTAACGCATGGCTTTCCTCTGTCGTTATTCAAGCAGTGAAGTCGGGAGCCGCTTGCAACTCCGACCCGAGCCGGGAATGCGAAGCGGCGAAGGCTCGGCCGATGCAGTATGAAGCCCTCGCACCGACCGCCGGCCGGGAGGCACTGACACTGCTATCGTTTAGCCCTCAGATAGCGAAGGAACGGGACCTTAGAAGCATGACGTTAGACGAGTACAACCGACTGAGGGCGCCCTCCGATACCACCCTGCTGTTTTCCTATGGCGCCATCGCCTTCGGGCTCCTCGGCTTCCTTGCGCACTCGACCACGGTCGCCGTCGCTACGATAGCCGCTTCCGTCCTCGTCCTGATCGTCTTGGCAGTGCGCACGGTCAAGCGGCTCGACAAAGCCGATCAGTTCCGTTGCCCGTCCTGCGCGAAGATCCCGCATCAGTGGGTGGCGGACAATCCGTCCGACGACCGCGCGTACACCGACTATCGAACCGATTTCTGTCTTCATTGCCGATTCGATCTTCGCCGGCCGGTAGAGCCGATTGGTTGACGGCTCCAGCAGGTTCGACCTACCGGCCTGGGCTATCAGCCGGGAGGTTCCGTAGAAGTCTCAGCTCCGCTCGCTCGCTGCCGCATCGCGTCGACACTCCCCGGAAGCATGCGGACATCGTGCAGTTCCGGGTGTCGGAAGCCAGGGCATCGGGTAGAGAGCGGCCAGTGGCCGGCCGCTCTCATTGCACGACACAGGTCAGCGCAACCGTTACCGTACTTCCCATTGCCATCGAGCCCAGCACGACACCGGCATCCAGTTGCGCCGGCGTGAGCGTTCCCGAGGGACAAGCCGTGCCGCTGCACGTCGCGGGCGCGGTGCAATCCAGATTGCTGCGACCCGAAGCCAGGTCACGCAGGTTCGCCCCGGTGACGCCATCCGGGCCGTTGTTGGTGACCACGATCGTGTAGGTGGTGCTCGCACCCCGGCTCAGGCTGTCGTTGGCCAGGTCGCTCGGCCCCGAACCTGGCGTATTGGTCTTGGTGATGCTCAGGTCGGCGATCGGATTGCGGGTGTTGACGAAGGTACACAACAGGTCGTCGCCGGCGACCGGGGTCAGACTGAAACTGCCGACGCTGCCGCTCGGTGCCTGCCCGCCGCCGAGCGCGTTGCTGCAGGCATAAGTGACGGCGTAGTTCGCCAGGTCCGCACCTGCGGCGGCGGCTTCCGCGAACGTGTAACTGGTGCCGATCGCGGCCGGGTCCACCGTCGCCGTTTCGGTCGGTGCGTTGGTCGTGCCGGTGGTAGTGACGGCGCTGCTGCCGATGTTCAGAGTGAACTGGTCGGTGCCCGTAAAGCGGCCCAGCGGCAATTGTTTCTGCAGGCGCAGGCGCGGCGCCTTGCTGTTGCTGAAGGTGCAGGTAAGGGCTTCGCCGCCTCCGGTCGAGCCGCCTGGAATGGTCAAGGTGCTGCCGGTCAACGTGACGGGCACGCCGTTGTTGCTCGCATCCACGCAGGCGACGCCGGTCAGGGTCCAACCCGCCGGCACGGTTTCGGTCAGGCTCGCCGCTTGGCCGGGTGTGGACAGCGCGAATACGGCCGAGGTCTGCGGATTCGCGGTGGCGGTGTTCAGGCTCAAGCTGGCGGGCAGGCCATTGGTGCCGCCGGTGAACGCGAACGTCCCGGTGCCGCCGGTGCTCAGCTTGCGGATCGTCACGGTCGACTGCTGGGCGTTGACGAAGTTGCACGAGCCGGTGTCGTCCGGGGTGAAATCCAGGATCGTGACCGCGCGGGTCGCGGTGTTGCCGGCGTAGGTGGTGGACGTCATGGTCCCGTTGGCGGCGGTCCTGATCTTGGTGCAGGACACGCTGACCAGCACGTACCCGGCCGGCGGTGCGTTCTCGGTGATCGTCACGTCGCGCGAGTTGTTGTTCTGCACCGAAACATCCACATCGACCGAGGCCGTGCTGTTGCTGACCGGCGACAGGGCCGGAGCGGCCGGGGTGATCGAACCGTTGCCGGTCGCGGTGATGCTGTAGCCGAAGGTCGCACCGGCGCCCTGCACTTCCTTAGTCAGCACGATGTGCGGATCGCGGGTGTTGATGAAGGTGCACAGGTAGTTCGCGCCGGCCACCAGGTTGATCGCGGCGCTGCCGCCGTTGGCCCCGTAAGTCGGCGTGACGGTGCTGCCGGTGATCCCGCCGGCCTGATTGATGCAACTGACGTTGGTCAATTCGAAGTCGTTGTTGTTGCCGTCGGTAAAGCTCTCGCCAACGGTGTAGGTGCCCGGCACCAAATTGTTCAGCGCGCTGGTGCCCGGCGAGGGCGTGCTGTTGACGGTGCCGTAGTCGTGGGTCTGGCTGCTGGTGGTGCTGAGGCTGAAGAAGAAACTGTCGTCGTTGGGCAGGCCGGTGCCGGGGCCGTCGCCACTGAAATTGAAGACCACCGGGCCGCCGACGGTGCCTATGCGGGTCTTCTGGATGCGCAAGGTCGCCAGCTTGGTGTTGGTGAAGGTGCAAGCGATGTTGCTGCCCGCCGCGGTCGCCGCCGCATCGAGCACGACGTTGCCGCCGGAGGCGCCATTGATCGTCGGCGTCGCCGTGCCGCCCGCTCCCAGACCGGTGCAACTGATCGCGCTCAGTACGAACCCGGCCGGCGGCGCCGCCTCGGTGATCGTCGTCGCGGCGCCGGCCGTGCTCAGCGTCTGTGTCGTGCCGGCCACGCCCACCCCCGGACTGACAGTGACGATGCTGTGGTTCGCCACCCCGTTGCTGCCCGAGAACGCGAACGTGCCGGTGCCGCCGTTGGACACCTTCGTCACCGTCACCCTCGAAAGAGACGCATTGGTCAGCGTGCAGCTGATGCTGTCGGCGGCGCTGGTCGGGTTGACCGTAAACGGCTGGGTGCTGCCGCTCGGCAGCGTCGTGGTCGAGCCGGTGTTGGCGTTGGTGCAGGCGATGCTTTGTGCGTAGTCGGCCAGGTTGGCCGTGCCGGCAGCGATTTCGGTCAGGGTGTAGGCGGTGCCTATGGCGACCGCAGTGGCCCCGGTGGTGCCGGAACCGGCGTTCACCGAGCTGCCGCTGCCCGCGGAGGTATCGTTGCCGGGGGTGGTGAGTACGCTCGCACCGTTCTTGATCTGCACCGTGAATTGGTCGCTGTCGCTCAGGCGATTGCCGCTCAGGCCCTTGGTCAGCGTCACCGTGGGGACGATGGTGTTGAACTCGGAGGTCGCGCCCGAGGTGCAGGCCCCGGTCAGGCATCGTGTCGCCGTCATGCGCAAGGTGGTGGCGCTGACCCCGGCGATCGTGCAGGTGCTTGGGGTCACGGCGCTCGGACTGGCGACGATGCAACTGCCCAGCCAGATCTGGCCTTCGCCGTAACCGGTCGGGTCCAGGCCGCCGGGATTGTTGTAGAAATCGATGCGATAGCCGCTCGCATTGGCGCTGGTGTCGAGGGTGAAGCCGACCGTATTGCCGGCAATGCTGGTCACCACCGGGAAGTTCTGCAGACCGTTGGGGCCGGCGTCGCCGTCGCCCACATCGTTCAAAGTCACGCCATCGGCATTGAGGTCGATGCCCAGGCCGGCATTGGCGGAAATATTGAGGTTGGCGTAGATCGCATTGTTGGCGGCATTGGCGCCGGAGATCTCGACACCGTCGCCGCCGTTACCGGTGATGGTGTTGCCGGTGACGGTATTGGCATCGATGGCCAGCACCCCAGGCGAACTCTGGAAGCTGATGCCTGCTCCGCTATTGCCGGTGATCGTGTTGCCCTGGATCAGGTTGTTGCTGATGGTGCTCAGCCCGACCATCCCGCCGAACCCCTGGAACACGATGCCTGCGCCGGCGCCTCCGGTCAGGCTGTTGTTGGTGATGCTGTTGTTGTCGGTATTGCTGAGGTTGAACTGTGGCACCAGGCGGATGCCGGCGAAATTGGTGCTAGTGATCGTATTGGTGCCGACGGTAACGTTGCCTACGCTGGCCACACCGACGCCGTAGTTCGTGCCGGTGATGATGTTGCCGGTGACCGTGGCGTTGTAGCCCGCGATCGCGGTACCGTTGAACACGCTGATGCCATAGAAGCCGTTGCTGATGTTATTGCCGGTGATGCTGCAGTTGTCGCTGTTGAAGCAGCGAATGGCATCGAAACTGTCGCTGGGCACACTGATCGTGTTGTTGTTCAACACGACGTTGGGCGCATTGCTGATCGCGACTGCCGTCTGACTGAAGTTCGCGATCGAGATGCTTTGCAGTTGGCTGTTGATCGCACCGGCACCGCTGAACTGGATGGCCGAATACGCCCCGCCACCGCCGTTCAAGGTGATGCCGCTGCCATTGACCGTGGTGGTATCGGTGATGAGCGGTAGCGCCGAGGCAATGGCGATGCTGCCGCCTGCGCTGAACGCGATGGTGTCGTCCACCGTCGTGGTCAGGTTCGCTGCGGTGATGGCGGCGCGCAGCGAGGTGCAGGTGGATGCGCCCGCCACTACGGCCGTGCACGCGCCGGCGATATCGGTGGACGGCATCGTGACCGTATACGTGGCCGCGAATGCCTGGCCAGCGCCCAGTATCAGCGTCAAGCCGACCGCCCAGCGTCGTAGCGGGAACGCGCGCCGTGTGCGGCGCGCCACGGCAACGTCATGCGAGCCGGCAGGTTGCGTTCTGCGGCTCGCCGTCGCGACAGATGGGCTTAAAGAGCTGGATCGCACAGACAGCGCTAGCCGCATTACGAAGCGGTAACACCGGATCTCGGACTGGATGGTCGACATAGCCTCCCCCTAAAGCTATCGGGGCTTCCTGCCCGTTCAGACTTGTGCCTGCAGACCTTGCTCAGGTCGCAAAGCAAAACTGCATCGCCCAGCCATCCGTAATCGCGGAGAACTGGGCCGCGTCCGGCCGGAGGGGGGCGGCGGACGATAAATCTAGTTTATGTGACTTACATCACAAAAATCATGCCAGTCGTCGGCAGCGACCAAGTAATGGCAAATTCGGCTAATTTCTCCAAAATTTAGCTAAATTCCATTAACAGTCCGCAAAGGTGACCTTTTTGGCCTCCTTCTTGGTCACTAATTGCCCTTCCTGGCACACCCTGATGCTGGGCGGCAGAGCGCGTGATGCAGCGGCCATGGGCCTCTCCGCAGGCCGGATCAGCCCGCCCCCATCTGCATGCTTTGTGCCGCCGCCGGGTCCGCCCCGGCCATCCCCACCGACACCCGGCCCGGCTCGATAGACCGGCAACCGCGTTATCGGCCGACGATGTCCATTGCGGCTGATGCGCTAACGCCACGGCCAGCACCGCTCGATGCGGGCGGTCGCGGAGATCGCATCGCAAAAACAGCACGCGGCCGCGCACCCGCATCGTCGCTGCATGCCGGCAGTCGCATCCCGCTCCAGCACCCGCGCCGGACCGCATGCGTGATCGGGCAGCGCAACGCGATCGCCTGTTCGCTCCCGCGAATGCTTGCGGATCGAACGCGCAGCAACCGAGCGCATCCACCGCCCCGCCCCCAAGCGCCCGGCGGCCCGCAACGTCGTTCATGCGCCCCCAGGCGACAGCACGGCCGATCTGCTCGAACTCACCGGTACCGGCATCTGCGCACCGACTGGCGAAACGCCCTGTGCTAGCGTCGTTTTCAGGGAATTCCGGAGGCCGCCGCCGCTTCCGGCGAGCTCGCGTCATCGCGATGGGCCGTGCTTGCAACCACCGCCCAAACCCAGAGAGGAATCAAGCGAGGCGGCTTTCAATGGAGGAACACCGCATCAAGGGATGGATTGCCAAAGGAGCCGCGCTCGCTCTCTTCGCAGGACTGATCGGCTCGGCTGCGCCCGTGGCAGCGGAACCGACCTACGCCTGCACCGTGGAACGGGAGGGCGAGTTATTCCAGGTGGCGTACGATCATCCGTACGATCCCGGCTCGCTGTATCAGTGCCGCGGCGCCGCATGGCGTTTGATCGGACTGTGCAGCCCCGACCGGGGTTGCCCACCGGCGCCGGACCCGGGTGGACCGATCGTGGAGATGTAGGGATTCGCAGCCGCCTACCGACGATGCGATTCGAGGCGGGGCCCTGCACGGGTCCCGCTTTTTCAGTCCGTGGCCGACGTCATTGGGCCGAGCCAACAAGTCGTCCGCTCAGGACCGGATGCGGAGTGAGCGCGGCGCCCTGCCGGCAATGTTTCCCAAGCCTCAACAGGAACAGCGCGAAACGCAGGTCGGCGCATTAGGGCCGGCATAGCGGATGATCCGGCCGCGCCGAACAACCTGCTTCTCCGTCAAAGACGGACTTCGACGACGCGCTTGCGACGACTTGATGCACAACGGCGAGCGTTTGCCTCAAGGGATGCGAAGCCGCCCGGAAGCGCTGGGCGGCTTCGCAGTATCGCGAGCGCTACGCGCTACATGATGCAGCCGGCGTAGGCCTTCGACCGGATCGTCATGATGCCCCAGCCCGGATCGCCGCATCCGGCCGGCTGCCGTATGCCGACGACGGTACCGGCTGCGTCGTAGTACACGACGGAGCAGTAACAACCGGCGGAAGCGATCGCCGCGCCGGTACCGGCAGAGACCGCCAACAGGGCTCCCAACACGATCAACTTGATGTTGCGCATCGTCATCCTCTCCGTGGCTTGCGACAGATCGTCGCAGGGGCAAGATACAGCGAGGGCTGCGGCGGGCCGTGTCCGGCATCGCGAATTCGCAACTACAAATCCGACGATTCTTTCCTGAAACATACTGCGGCCGTGCTGTAGAGCGGCGAAATTCCCTGGCACCGCCATCAGGATGGCTACTCGCAACGCCGCTTCGCCAAGACAGACTCCCAAGCCGCAAGCGCCTCGACGGCAGCCAGGACGCCAGCGCGGGCACGAACTTCCGCACCGGATGGAGAGAAACCGCGCATCGCCCCTTGGAACAAACGCCCTGGACCGGCGTGCAAATCGGATAACTTTCGGCGAGGATGGGTGCGACGCTCTCAAGGTTGCGCGCGGGGTTCGGCTAAGCCGGTTTCAATTGAACTGCACGCCGAAGCAAGGGCGATCATGAACCCGCGATCTGGAGACACCATGCAGATTCATAACTGGCGCGCCATCGTGCTGATGTCGTTGCTGTTCGCGGGACCCGCCTGCGGCGCACCGCCCGCCGCGCCATCCCGGGGCGAGCTGAGCTTGGCCGGCTTGAAGCTGGGCGATTCTCTGGCCCTGGTCCGCAAAAAGCTCGGCAAGCCCCAGAGCACGATAGGCGCCCCCGGCGATCACGATTATCAGCTGATCTATCCTGGGTTACGCATCGAGATGATCGAGCCCGGTCGAGTTCTCACGCTGGAATCCACGTCGCCGGACTATTGCACGCCTTCGGGCTTGTGCCCGGGCCAGCCTCTGGCGGAAGCGCGCAAGCGTTGGGGCGAGGGCGAAATCTACGAGGGCGACGACAAAGGCACCTGGCACTATGGCGTCGACGAGGATTCCTGCTTTTTTCAGATCGAACCCGACCCAACGCAACAGCTCGTTCATAGCGTGGCCTTCGCCTGCCCGTGAGCCCAGTGCCAGGCCCTGGCATCGCAAGCAGATCGACGAATCTATGCCGCTGGTGGAGCCCACGATCGACCAGGGCGCCTGCGGGAGGAGCCATCGATGCTCAGGTGGAACCTGCGGCCGTCAATGCCGCCACAGCCGTCAGCGCCACCCAGCCGGGATGCCGCCCTTTCGTGCCGACGAGCACCAGGACCGCTCCGCCAAGGTAGGCGAACACGATCGCCCTGATGGCGAGTTGCGCGGACATGGGGTGGCCGAGCGCCAACTGCAACAGAACGCCTGCGAACGCCCAGCCGAACAAGGTGGCGAGGTGCCACGTGGCCCAGATGATTCGGATGTTGCGCTCACGTAGCGGTGGCGCAGGCAGTGTCGGCACCAGACTGCCGTTGCGGAGATGTCGAAAGATGAGAATCTCGCCGAGCACCGAATGGAGCAGGCCGGTTACTGCGGCAAGAATTGCTGCAATCAAGTACGGGACTTGCATTCGAATCATCCTTGAAGGTCGGCGTTCCAACCAGCGCCTGCCTCAGGCCGCCTGACTCAGAACGCCTGAATCAAGTCGAACCGGGACGCGGATCGCCTTGAATGGATTGTCAGGCCTCACGGCCGCTGCGACACGATCGGTAACCCGGAATATTCTGGCCCAGATGGATGTCGCGCGCGATGTGCCAGACGCCCTTGTGGCGCATCGGCGCGCCGATGCCGGCTCCGCCACGTTTCGGCCGGCTCGCGACCTCCGCCTTGGTCAGAAGCGGATCGTCCAGAAACATGATGTCATCGATGTAGTAGGTGGCGCAGCCACGCTCGAGCACGTGCATGTGGATATGTTGCGGCGTGTCCCTGCTTGGATAGCTGCCGGGACGGATGGTGTCGAATGCGTAGCGGCCTTGCGCGTCGCTTGATACCCAGGCACGGAGCGCACCATGCCGATGCGACGCGCGAGCGCCCGATGGCTCCGGGTAGATCCCGCCGCTGTTGGTCTGATAGGCGTAAACGACGACGCCGGGCTGCGGCTTGCCCCCTTGATTGAGTACGCGTCCGGTGACCAGCATCGGCTGGCCCGACTCCGAGATCGGCGCGATGCGAGCGCGTGAACCGAACTGGTCGGGCAAACCATCGAAGACCGCATCGCAGCCCTCGCAGGGCAGGCCAACGATCGGCTCGCGCGCCTGCGCGAGTGCCGATGCGGCGACAAGGCATAAGAAGATGGTCGGACATAAGCTGCGCATGATGGTCTCCTGCAGGCTACTGCCTGAGTTAAGCCGAGCCGCGAGGCGGCATCGGCTTGAAAGAATCGCTAGCGGGAAAACACGCGCCAGTGCAGCACATGCGTCCCCTCCCTTTGCACAGCCACGGCCTCCAGCATGGACTCACCAAGGCCAGACGGGCAGCCGTAAAAGTCATAGGCGGCGGTAAGGTCCTGCCCGGAGGGAATCCAGGAACGATCGAACGCGGGCTCCGAAAACTCATCAGCTTCCGCCGGTCGACACGGCGCGGGCGGTCGCCACCCAGAGCGTTCCAGGGTGAACGAAAGCGCGCTTTGGTTGGTGTCCACGTCATGGACTTCCTGGAGGTTCCTGGCCGAGGCCGGCACCCACGCAGGAACCCAGCCCCTGCTTGCCACACCGCTCGCCACAGCATCCGAGGTCGCCGGGTAACCGGCATCCATTACCTCATCGGTGCAGCCCGCCAGCAGCATGCCGGCCAAGACCCACATTGCCGAGCGCAAAACGCTTTCCATGCTCACCAGCTCCGTAATTAAGCCGAGACAGCAAGCGGCTTCGGCTCGAATGAGTAGTGGCGCCCATGCTACTCGACGGAGATCGGGATGGTATCCGCCCGCCCACGACCGGCGAGGCATGGCAGCACCCGATCCAAGTCAGGCCGACGTCCGCCGTTGCCCGGGCGGAACCGAACCCGGAAGCGGTCTGCGTCGGGATAAACCATCCGGCGCCTCCGGACATCAAGCCGACAGGGCTTACCCCTGGAACGACGGATCAGGGCTCGCCTCAGCGAGACCGAAAAAAATTTTCGGGAGCATGTCGTTTTGACCCTTCCCCGTTCGACGTAGTAATGAAAGCCCACCCCGGGCATCAAAGGAGAATGCAATGAAGATCACCATCGAAACCGTCGTGAACGCCAAGCTGGACCAGGTCTGGACCGCCTGGAACACCCCCGAAGACATCAAGCAGTGGAATACCGCCCAGGACGACTGGCACACCACGCGCAGCACCGTCGACCTGCGCGAAGGCGGTCGATTCCTGTCGCGCATGGAAGCCAAGGATGGCAGTTTCGGCTTCGACTTCGAGGGCACCTACACCCGTATCGAGCCTTACCGGACCATCGCCTATCGCATGGACGACGGGCGCGAAGTCCAGTCCGAATTCATCGACGGCCCCGACGGCGTCCGGGTGAAGTCCACCTTCGATGCGGAGTCGGAAAACCCGGCGGAGATGCAGCGCGCCGGCTGGCAGGCCATCCTCGACAACTTCGGGCGCTACGTCGAAGCGAAGGCTTGAGGCCTGCGTCGTAGCGCAGCAGCGCCTCTTCGGGCAGGCAGCCCGAAGAACAGGGCCCTGACAGCCGCAGCCGCCGAACGTGCGCGGCTACGCAATCGTGCGGATGGAACCAATGCGGTGTCGGCAGCGACACCGCCGGGCCGTCACTGATGCACTCGCCGCAGCGACGGCGCTCGCGGGCTGCCACGCAGCGGCTGAAGCAACTCGGTCGTGAGTCACACCCTGAGCTCGCACACAGCAAGAGGGCGCCCCTGTGCGCCCTCCCATCCATCATTCACCCCAAGGCGGATCGCGGACAGGAGTTCCTCATGCCTACGAGAGAAGAACTGGTCGAGCATCTTTGGCGGGAGATCATCAATCCGCTGGAAGATCCTTCCTGGCTCGACAACATCATCGCCAACTGCAGGCGTCGCCCCGATAGCACCTTCGCCGAGGTCGGCCCGGCCATCGAGCGGGCGCCGGCGGCCGGCGTTTCTGCCGCTGACCTGTGTCTGCTCTATCGCAGCGCCACTTACGAAGCCGTTTTCGGAACGCTGTACGCGATCGGCGATCCGGGCGTCGATGACAACGACGTGCTTGGGCTGTACGAAGATCTGAGCACATCGCCAAGTGCCAGATGGTAGTCGAGGTGTGGCCTGAATCGGGTTGATCCGCCCGAACTCGGCGAGGCTCATAGATCGCCGCGCAGGTCGGGCGACGAAGCCAGCTCGCGCATTCCGGCCTACGTGCTCATCGCCCGGATGCGGCGCTTGCGCGCTCGAGTGGAACCTCATCAGAGGCTTCAGCAGGGCCCCAGCTTGAACATGCCCTCGGTTATGAATATCCGTGCACTTCCAAGCCGATGACATGCTGAAGCACAATGGGGCCGCTATTCGAAGGCCGCCGGCCGTCGATCCCGGATCGCCGGTCGATCGCCGGCCAGAACCTACCGCCTCGCAGGCGACGACCCAGGTTCCGGCGATGACGTCGGCCGCCCCTCCAAGCTTCCGCCCCGGAAAACGACGATGCCCTACCGACCGAACGTTCTGCGCCTCGGATTGACCCTCGCACTGGCCGCCAGCCTCACCGCGTGCAAGCCGGCCCCGACCGACAGCGCTTCTACCTCCACCCAAGCGAAGACCGCGGCCGCGGCGGCGAAATCCGGCATCGACCTGGCCGGCCTGGACAAGGCGGTGAAGCCGGGCGACGACTTCGACGCGTTCGCCAACGGCGGTTGGCGCAAGACCTTCGAGATTCCCGCGGACCGCTCCAACTACGGTGCGTTCACCGTACTGCTGGAGACCGCCGAACGGCGCAACGCCGCGCTGATCGCAGAACTGGCCGCCGCCAAACCGGCAGCCGGCAGCGACGCGCGCCGCATCGCCGACTTCCACGCCGCCTATCTGGACGAAGCCGGCATCGAGAAGCGCGGCCTGCAGGCGCTGCAACCGCAGCTGGATGCGGTCGGCGCGATCGCCTCGCGCAGCGACCTGTCGCGCGTGCTCGGCGCCAGCGTGCGCGCCGACACCGACCCGCTCAATGCCACCAACTTCCACACCGCCAATCTGTTCGGCGTGTTCGTCGCCCAGGGCCTGCAGGAGCGGGCCTATGTCGCCACCCTGATACAGGGCGGCCTGGGCATGCCCGACCGCGAGTATTACCTGTCCGCCGACAAGGAGATGGCGGACGCACGCAAGGCCTACGAAACCTACGTGGCCGCGTTGTTGAAGCAGGCGGGTATCGCCGATGCCGAGACCAAGGCGAAGTCGATCGTCGCGCTGGAGACCAAGATCGCCAAGGCGCATGCGCCGCTGACCGATTCGCAGAACGTGCACAAGGCCAATAATCCCTGGGAAACCGCGGCCTTCGCGCAGCGCGCCCCGGGCATGGACTGGAACGCGTTCTTCGCCGCCGCCGGCTTGGATGCGCAGCCGAAGATCGTGGCCTGGCAGCCGGGCGCGATCGCCGGCATCGCCGCTCTGGTGGGCAGCGAACCCTTGCCGGCATGGAAGGACTACCTCGCTTTCCACGCCCTGAATCATGCCGCCTGGAACGAGGCCCTGCGCGGCCCCGGCGAGCTGCCCAAGGCTTACATCGACCTCGCCTTCGGCTTCCATGGCACCACCCTCGCAGGCACGCCGCAGGCGCGCGCGCGCGACAAGCGCGCGCTCGACGCGACCAGCCACTCGCTCGGCGACGCGGTAGGCAAGCTGTACGCCGAGAAATACTTCCCGGCCTCGTCGAAGGCGAAGGTCGAGGAGATGGTGAACAACATCCTCGCCGCATTCGACGAACGGGTGGACTCGCTCGCCTGGATGACGCCGCAGACCAAGGCCAAGGCCCGCGAGAAGGCGAAGTCGATGCGCGTGAGCGTCGGCTACCCCGAACGCTGGCGCGATTACGCCAAGCTCGAGATCCGCCCCGACGATGCCCTGGGCAACCGCCTGCGTGCGGAGCTGCACGAGTACCGGCACCAACTCGGCAAGCTCGGCCAGCCGGTCGACAGCGGCGAATGGTGGATGACGCCGCAGACGGTCAACGCGGTGCAGTTGCCGCTGCAGAACGCGATGAACTTCCCCGCGGCGATCCTCGACAAGCCGTTCTTCGATCCCGAGGCCGACCCGGCCGCGAACTACGGCTCGATCGGCGCGGTCATCGGCCACGAGATCAGCCACGGCTTCGACGACACCGGCGCGGAGTTCGACGCTCAGGGCCGCCTGGCCAACTGGTGGACCCCGTCGGACACGCAACATTTCCAGGAAGCGACCAAGAAGCTTGCCGCCCAGTACAGCGCCTATGAGCCGCTGCCGGGCCTGCACGTCAACGGCAAGCAGACCTCGGGCGAAAACATCGCCGACGTTTCGGGCCTGACCATCGCCTACATGGCCTACCGCAAGTCGCTCGGCGACAAGCCGGCGCCGGTGATCGACGGCCTGAGCGGCGACCAGCGCTTCTTCCTCGCTTACGCCCAGACCTGGCGCGGCAAGATCCGCGACGCCGCGTTGCGCCAGCGCCTGCTCACCGACGGCCACGCACCGGCGGCGCAGCGCGCACAGACCGTGCGCAATATCGACGCGTGGTACGACGCCTGGGGCGCGAAGCCGGGCGAGCAGCTGTACCTGGCACCCGCCGAGCGCATCAAGATCTGGTAAGCCGCGCCGCGCCGCCAAGCGTGCACTCCCAGCCCGGGACGTGCACGCAGCCCGCAGCTCACGACCCGGCCGGCGAAGCCGGCCGCTGGATAAGAACGGCCCCGTATTCGCCGGGCTGCGATGCGTGCCTGCAGAGCCAGAGGCACGGCGCCACCGACATGCTTGGGACACCGGCACTCGGTTGGCCGCGCAGCAACACGGCTCGCACCCGCAACGGAACGAGACAAGCGGCGAATCGCCCGCACCGCTAGGGCGCGGTGGTCTTGAAATGCCTCTCCGCCTCGTAGGGAGACTCCGGCTGTCCCATCAGATGGCCCTGCAACCCGTCGCAGCCCAGCTCGCGCAGGAAGTCGGCCTGATCCACGCTTTCCACGTCTTCGACGGTTATCCGAAGCCCCAGGCCCCGCGCCCAGGTCAGCATCGCCCGCGCCACCGAGGCGTCCAAGGTGCTCTGCGGCAAACCTCGCACGAAGCTCTTGTCGATCTTCAACTTGTCCCAGGCGAAATGCTCCAGATACGCGAGGCTCGAATGGCCGTGCCGAAATCGTCCAGGGTCAGCACTGCACCCAAGGCCTTGAGCCGGTCGAGCTCGTCCTGCACTCGCGCCAGGTTCTCCAATACGGAACTTTCGGTCAATTCGATTTCGAGCATAGGCCCGGGCACTCGAAATTCCTGCAACGCATGGTCCACCGCACGGTGCAGGCCCGCGCGCCGCAGTTGTTGCGGAGACACGTTGACTGCAATCGTGAAACCGTCATAACGGGCGTCCAGTCAAAGGCGTATCTGGCGGCAAGCCTCGCGCACCACCCAATCGCCGATCTCCCGAATCAAGCCCCGCCCCTCGGCGATGGGGATGAACCGGTCCGGCGACACGTCGCCGAGAACCGGACTGTTCCATCGCAGCAGCGATTTGGAGCCGGTCAACCGCATGTCCGCAGCCGCGAATTGCGGCTGGTACTTGAGCACCAGTTCCCCGGCCTGGACCGCCTCGCGCAGGAGACCGCCGATGACGATACGGTCCTCGATATCCTGCATGTCCTCGGTCCGGAACGGACACACGCAGTTGCGGCCCAGGATCTTTCCGCGCTCCGCGGCCGCCTGAGTCCGACGCATCAAATCTGCCCATGCGCCGGGGCGTAGCTGATGCCGATCGTCGCGGTCAACAACACGCGGTAACCGGTACCCTCGAACGGCAAGGTCAGCAACAAGCGAATGCTTTCGGCCGGACGCACGGCCCTTGATCCGTCGCCGCCTTGTTGAATGACGACGAACTCGTCGCTGACGAAATGACACACGGCGACCTGCTCGCTCGCGAGCGACTTTAGGCGAGTACCGACGGCTCTCAACACCTCGTCGCACCACCGCTCGGCAGCCCGCGTCACTCCCTGGCTGGCCGACCACGTTCTGGACCGCTGCGTCGTACATTGGACGCCGTCTTTGAGTCGACGAACCCCCTCATTCCAGGCACCGCTGGGCATCTGCCATACGCCGAGGCCCATGACCTTTCCGTCAAGCCGGCTTCAGACCCTACTACATACCGCGTCGAAGAGAGTAAACCTTTGAAATAAACGGATTCTTCAACAGCGAAAGAACGCCGCCGCCTCGGTCCCGCGCAGCGAACGGTGAATCATTCAGATGCACCGCATCGAGCTCGCGCACCTCATCGACAGCCTCCTGGAGACGGCAACGACATAACCGAGCCGCATGGAAAGCTCGACATCGTCGGCGAAGGGAATCGACAGATAAGCGCAGTCCGGCGAGCGTACATGCGCCAGGTAATCCGGGCTGTAGTCGGCGCTGTCGGCCACGATCAGCGCACCCGGGCGCAAGCGCGCTTCCACCAGAGCCAGCACTTCGCCATACGGCGCCTTGGCGCCATCGAGCACGAGCAGGTCGATCGCATCCGGCAAATCCGAGCTCAAGGCGGAGACCACACCCGACCGATTCTCGGCCGGTATCGAACGCATTCGGCAGGCATGAACGCGCCGTCGCTATCAGCGCCACAACGCTTGCCTCCATCTGAATACGCCGGGCCGGCCATCTCGCTGCGCGACGCGCCTTTCGAAACTAACGCTTTGTATCCTAGTGGCACAGATTTCGTATCGCGACGTCGAAGACACCGCGAACGCCGCGTCACAGAAACCGACTGTCACAACTTCGATACTCATAAATCAGACGACGCACTCGGTTTGCATTCGATATTTTTCAAACTATGGCGCCCTGCTTACGACCACGCAGATAAACAGCCGAGGATCGATGCCATGGCCAAGGAAACCGCCGCTCAGTTCGATCAGCTCGGCGCCCTTTACGAGGACATGGCGAACTGGCCGTTCCGTCGGCGGATCGAAACGCCGAGCGTGAAGACCGCGCTCGGCGATCTGCGCTCGCTCGACGCGCTCGACTACGGCTGCGGCAGCGGCTTCTATTCGAGAGTCCTGAAGAACGGCGGCGCGCGACGCGTGGTCGGCTACGATCTGGCGGACGGCATGCTGGCCTACGCCAAACGTCGCGCGCAAGCCGAACGGGTGGACGTCGAATTCACTTCGTCGTTGACGCCGGATCATGCGGAATCCTTCGACCTGGTGCTTTCCGTCTACGTGCTGCCTTATGCGACGACGGCCACCGAGCTCACCCAGATGTGCGCCGAGATGATGCGTCCTCTGCGCCCGGGCGGCCGACTCATCGCCCTGCCCATCCATCCGCGCTTCGAGCCCGTCCCGAGCTACTACGAGGGCTGCGGCTTTCGCCTCACTCCCGACGACGGCGATACGCCTTATCGCGACGGCAGCCGGATCCGGCTCGACCTTTGCTACCAACAGCACGACGCAAGCGTTTATGCCTGGTACTGGTCGGCCGAATCGATCGACGCCGCGCTGCGGGCGGCCGGCGCCGCCACCGTAACCTGGAGCAACCCCGATATCGACAGGCGCGGCGATCCGGCGCAGGTCCCGCCCGAACTGCAGGCCTACGTCGACAAACCGCATGCCGCGGTCATCGAGTGCCGCAAGGAATAAGCCGCAACGAGCCCGGCGATGGCCGAGTGCGACTGGCGCTCGGCGAGGCCGGTCCGCCTCCAGCCCTGGCGCTCGCTGCGTGGGCTGCGCGATGCCAGCGGTCGCGCCCACGCAACGGGCGCGGTGCCGGACCAGCACGCAAGCGGCGAACGACGCACCAGGACCTGCGACGGCGGACCCGATCCGATCACTGGAGAGACTCATGTCCATCACCGTGGAGGTCGCGCGATCGCTCGAGGACATCGATCGCGAAGCCTACCAATCGCTGTACGAAGCGAGCGGCGCATCGTTCTTCTACGATTGGCGCTTCCTCGACGCGGCCGAACGTTCGCCGCTGCTGGAAGTGCTGCAGCCCTACTATCTCGCGCTCAAGGACCGCGGACGCCTGGTGGCGTTCCTGCCGGCGTATCTGCAGCGCGTTTCCGTCGTCGACCCCTTCGGCCTGCTCGCCGCCAGGGCGAATTTGTTGAGCCAGGACGGCCAGCTGGGACTGTTCAGTCACGTCATGCACTGCTTCGACAGCAGCATCGTGTCCACGCTGCCGAGCGGCGAGGTCTTGCCCTTGCTGCTGAATCGACTCGCGGTCCTGGCCAGACAAGCCCAGGCGCGCTACTTCGGCCTGTTGAATGTCGCCGACGGGCCTTTGCTTCGGCACGCGGCGGACCATGGCCTGTCGACCCGGCACGTCGTCGACCGGTATTACCTCGACTTTCGCGAGCATGCCGGCTTCGATGCGCTCGTCGCCGCGCTGCCCACCGACGGGCGCCGCGAAATGACCCGCCAGTTGCGCCGGTTCGCCGAGACCGACGCGAGCGTGACTCTGGTCGAGCCGCCGTTCGACGACCGTCTCGAACAACTGGCGCAGCTGTGCCAGCAAACGACCGCCCGGTACGGCACGCCGCAGTACTTTCCCGCCGAAGTTCTGGCCCAGTTCGTACGCGCCTGCGGCAACCTGGCCCGTCTGTGCCTGGTCGAGCATCGCGGCGTGGTCGCCGGCGGCCTGATCTGTTTCCTGGACAAGCGCTTCCTGTGCATCTGGTCGGCCGGCATGCGCTACGACCGGACCGACTTCAGCCCGTACACGATCAGCTTCGCCCAGGTGTACCGGCACGCCTTCGAACAAGGAATCCCGATGGTCGAGGCAGGGCGCCTGAACGAACGCATCAAGGCCCGACTCGGCTTGAAACCGCTGCCGCTGTATGCCGCGACCGGCGAAGTGCGGGCGGCAGCGGGTCCAACCCATCCGCACGCTACGGTCCTCCCGGAGGTAGTCCGACATGGAATCGCTTCAACCTAGGTCGTCGCCCGACGACTACCGCGTATTTTCGCGCAGCCTCGACTGCAAGGTCCGGTCGCGCCACCACGCCGAGTATGCGAGCTGGCACGGCAGCGCCGCCTGGAACGGACGCAGGTTCGAACGCTATCCGGAGTACATCATCCGGGCCGCTTCGGTGTCCGACGTGGTTCATACGGTCTTCTTCGCGCGCTCTCATGGCCTGAGCATCGGCATCAAGGGCACGGGCCATAGCTACGCCGGTTGTTTCCTGCAGCAGGACGGTATCTTGCTCGACCTGTCCCTGCTCAACGAGCTGGAGATCGCGCCGGACCGGAACCTCGCGATCGCAGGCCCCGGCGTCACCAGCGCTCAGTTGACGCACGCGCTTTCGCCCTGGGGCCTGGCGTTTCCGACCGGTCACGGAGGCAGCGTGGGCCTCGGCGGCTTCCTGCTCGGCGGCGGCCTGGGCATCAACTGCGATGCCTGGGGCGGCATGAGCGCATTCAACCTGATCGCGGTCGACGTCGTGACCGCCGACGGAGAGATACTGCACGCCGACGAACATCAAAACAGCGAACTGTTGTGGGCCGCCCGGGGCGCGGGGCCTTGTCTGTTCTTCGTGGTGACCAAGTTCTATCTGCGATGCTGGCCGGCACCGGCGGCGATCACGAACTGCACCTACGGCGTCGACGCCGAGCGACTCGCGTCGGCGATGGCGGCCCTGTCGGAGCCGCAGGTCGACTCCAGGCTGCAGACCATGTTCGTGCTCGACCACGCCGATGGCGACGGCGCGGCCGCGCTGCTGAGCGTAACCGCGTTCTGCGACCACGCGGCCGAGGCCGCACGGCTGCAGCGCGAGCTGCGCTCGCGCCTTTCGCCATGGACGCAGACGCAGGCGCAGGCCGAACAGCCCGTCGATTTCGCCGCAATCTATCGGCAAACCGAGGCGATGATGCACTCCAGGCGCTACCGCGCCGACAATGTACTGACCGACGGTGCCGCGCAGACGGCACAGATCCTGCTCGAGCACCTGCGACAGCGCCCGTCGCGTTCCACCCGCGCGCTCGTCATTCCCCGCCCGGCCCACGACTATCCCGACGCTGCCTTCTCGGTGTCCGGGCGATTCTTCGTATCGACCTATGCGCAATGGAACGACGAGCGCGACGACGAGAGCAACCGGGTCTGGCTGAAGTCTCTGTACGACGCCCTGGAACCCTCTTCGAACGGCTGCTACATCAACGAGTTCGACCTGGAAGAGCGGAGCCGGTCGATCGCTCGCTGCTATTCGAGTCGGGCCTGGATGCGCCTGCGATCGCTGCGGGCCCGCTACGACGCCGATGGCGTATTCCACGACCCGGCGCATACCGGCCGCGTGCGTCATGACGATTCCTAGCCCGTGCCCACTGCCTACTGTTCACCGCCCGTCCAACCTTGCCGCCTCGTCGCGAACCGAAACAACGGCGCGCCCGCAGCGACGCTGCGAGCGCCCTGTGCTAGCGTCCTTGCGGCAGGAACGCCGGAGGCCGCCGCCGCTTCCGGGACTCGTGTCGTCGCGATGCGCATGGCTTGCGCGTACCGGCCCGGCGCGAGGGGCGTGAACCGGAGCGGCTTTCAATGGAGGAACAGCGCATGAAAGGATGGATTGCCAAGACGGCCGCATTCGCTCTGGTCGCCGGCGTGCTCGGCTCGGCCATGCCGGCTGCGGCGGAACCGACCTACGCCTGCACCCTGGAAAGAGAGGGCGAGATGTTCCAGGTCGCCTACGATCATCCCTACGACCCCGGCTCGTTGTATCAATGCCGCGCCGCCGCGTGGCGCCTGGTCGGGCTGTGCACCCCGGACCGGGGTTGCCCGCCTGCGCCGGATCCGGGCGGCCCCATCGTGGAGATGTAAGGCGTCGCATCTGCCGCCGGGCGACGCATATCGAGGCGGGGTCCAGCTACGGCCCCGCTTTTGCGCCAGCCGGATGCGAAACCGTGGGCGCCCGGCGTGCGCGGCCGCGGAACCTCCGCCCCGACGGGGCTGCACGCCACGCGCGCCATCCACCTTGACTCGTCGCATCCGGATGCATCTGGACGCCGACAGCGGAACGCATCCGCGTGCCGGCGGCACCACCGATAGGGACGCCGCGCGCCGAGGGCCCGGCTGCATCCGCTCGGTCGCCTCATGATTCAGACCTCGTAGACCCGCGGCGGCAGGGACGCGGCCAGGGGCGGCGCCAAAGCGAATGCCGCGTAGACGCGTTCGGTCAGGTCTTGGCGCGGGGTGACCCAACCGCGTCGCCACAGGGCGCGAGCGATCGCGCCAGACAGCACGATCGCCGCGAAACCGGTGGCGAAGCAGATCGCGCAGAGCCACAGCAGATCCCACTGCGGATCCGGCCCCGCGAACACAGTGATCGCCGCGATCAGCAGCATCGTCGGCAGCGCCAGCGCGCCGAGCATCAGCCTCAACTCCCTCAGCCGGCGCGGGGTGAAAACGGTCATTGCGCGGTCTTGGAAACGGATGCGGAAAATTCCGTGCGAAAGATAGAGTCGACCATCCTCCAGATTGCGCAGCGCATACACCAAGCCTTCATCGCCCGAGGCATCCAGGGGCGCGTCGGCGACGATCTCGACCCGATCGCCGGCGGCCAGGAACGGCGCGACGCAGCGGTTGCCGCGCAGGCAGTAGAACGCCAGGCGCCGCTCGCCGAGCGAAAACCGGTACACGTCGAAATGCAGGTGGTTGCCGCTGCTGGCTTCGCGCGTCAGCCGAAGCTCGCGCAGCCGGCCCTCCAGGCGCATCGGCCGATTCGTCTCAACCTGCATGGCGCCGCCTGCGTTTGCGGCCGCGGGCCGGCGGCCGCCGCGGCGGTAGCGGGTCGTAGTCCTTGTGCTCGTCCACGTCCCCATCCGCGTCGATGCGCTCGTCCTTGCCCTGGCATAGAACGGCAGGCTCGCTTGCAACGGCAGGACGTTCGAACGCCTGCGCACGCGCTCGGCGCAAGCCCGCCTCCGAGGCCTCGATCGCCTCGCGATAGCGGTAGTTTTCCAGCAACGTCGCAGCGTGCTCATATAGCATGATGCCCGTGACGAGAGTCGCCAGACTCGAGACGACCAGCGCCAGCAGCACGCCCCACATCAAGAACCCGTCGCCCGCCCCGGAGAACAACCAGAGCATCGATGCGACCGCGACGATGCAGGCGAGCAGGAATGCCGGCAGCCAACGCTGGCTTCCGACCATGGCCTTGTCGATCAAGGTCGCGCGCTGGGGCGGGATCAGGCTCGGCGCGTCGCCGTCGACGACCACCCAGTGAACCCAGTCCTCCTCCTCGCCCGGGGCCGCGATCAAGCCCAGCGTCGCCGGTGCGGCCCGCGCGATCATCCCTCCCAAGGCGGCCAGGCTGCGCGCCGGCTCGGCGGCCCCACGCGCCTGCACGCGGCCGTACAACAGACGCGGCGGGGCTTCCGCCGCAGCGGTTTCATCGATCCAGTGCAGGCAGTAACGGCCTTCGTCCTCGGGGACGGCAACACGTAGCCGGGCGATACGGCCGCGGCAGGTACGGGCAAGAGCGAGTCGAGGCGACAAGAGAAGTCCCATCCATGGCGAGCCGGCAGGATAACAAGCACGGCCGTCTGCCTTAAAGAAGACGGCCATCGGTTTGAACCGCTGGCCGAGGCTGCCCTCGATGATGGTGACGACGGCGGCTTCGCTGCAGCCCCCGAGGCATGGGGCAGCGCCTGGGTCGTTACCTTAAGACGCACCGCATCCTCGGCATTCATCGTTTCAACCGCCATAACGCGGGTAGACCGCGGGAACTGCGATGGGATCGCGCTGTCGGCGCTTTCGTTCCCCGCCTTGCTTCTTGGCCGTCGCCCGGGTGCATTCGCGCGCGGACCGTTCCGTGCCCGGCGCCAGGGCGGCATCGATGCATACCACCTTCCCGGCGGCCATCATCAACGCCTGGCCGCCGCCGTAATCCTTCACTTCATCGTATTTGAACGGCGTTAACTGGCGCCCGTCAGCATCGAGCAAGGCGAACTTCTTCATCCGGGACACCGCGATAAGCCCGTGCAGGTCCCAGGTCGCGCCGATGTCGCTCTGGTCGTACACCAGCTTGCCGTGGGTATCGAACAACTCCAGCCGATACCGTTCTTCATGGGCTTTTCGGTACTGCATCCTCTCGTACTGATTGAGCGCTTCCGGCGGTGGATTGAGCAAGGCTCTGTAACCGACGGTCCGCCCATAGAAGCTGCCGCCGTTGCGCGGCATGCGCAAACCGGTGACGAAGTTGACCGCCACGCCTCGGTATTCCTGCTCGAACACCATCGCCCAGCCTTGATCGAGTCCTTGGCGATCAATGCCAGGGGAGATGTCGTAGTAAGCGATCGGCAGAACGGACCGCCCCTGGGCATCGCGCAAGCCATCGCGAATCTTCCTGGGCTCGCCCGGGCCGGCGATATTGCGCCGGACCCGATACCACGACACGGCAGGCTTCGCATCCGTGGCGCTTTCGAAGATGCCGCTGTACTCGAACGGGATCACCGTGTCTCCACGGGCGTCGATGACGCCGTAACGCTCTTCGGCCGAGTCGCCCGCTGCCGACTTGACCACGGCCACCGCCCGGCCGTTTTCGAAATGCAGCTCGCGCTCGAACAGCATCGTCGACACCTCGTTGCCTTGCCGGTCGAAACCGCGCAGGCTCTGCAAACCGATGGCCTTGAAGCCCTTGCCGCCAAGATCGCTCAGGTACTGGTAGCCGATCGGAATCACCACCCGCCCGGAGCGGTCGACCACACCGAACCGCTGCTCGCCGTGTTTACGAATACGCGCAAGATACAAACCGTCGCTCATCGTCGACACTTTCTCGTGCGACGGCGCGCGCTGTCCGCGCTCCACGATCTTCGGCGGCTCCGGCTCCGCGACGGATTTTCCGGAGAGCGCCTGATAGTAGCGAACAGGGGCGCAACCCGAGATCGAACACACCAGCGCGATTGCAAGCACCTGCACTACCTTCGACATACGCTCGATCCTTGGGCGCGCAACCGATCACGGAAGGCTGCCATGATTAGCATGAATCTCGACGCCTGCGGAAGGGCAGTCGCAACCGGCGCATCGCCACGCAAGCGGTCAAGGCGCCGGGAAGATCGCTCGTAACGCAGCGACGGGGAGGGCTGCCGGCGACGCCGGAACTGTCGGCAAGAGGCAGACCCCACGTTAGCGCTCCCAACCGGATATGAAGAACGCCGCCCGGTTGAGCACCGCGGGTTCGCGCCAAGGCGAAGGGCGAGGACGATGATCCGTCCTCGCCTTTCGATCGGATCAGTGCCACCGGACTATCGCCCTCGATGCCGCCACATCGGCGTTTGGGCGACTTGCGCGGTTCACAGGGGGAACGGCAGCGGATTGGTGTGGTGGATGTGAATGTTGACTACGCTGATCCGGCATTGAAGATGCAGGAGCGGGACGACCTCGTTGGCACCGGGGTCGGGCCAAACCTGCGACCGATAGATATCGCAGGTGGACTGCGCGAAATTCCCATATCCGCGATAGGCAAAAAGCATCGCGTTATCCCACAATTGCCGGAAGAACTCGACCGATTCGGGGGATGGGGCTACCTTCGCCGAGGTGGGCGCTGTCGCCGTGGGATACGGCGTTGCAGCCGCGGCGTTGTTCGCGCCCAGCAGTGTTGAGATAGCGAGCGCGCCAGCAAAAGCGATCTTCGTGATGTTCATAGTTACGCTCCATGTGATTAAGAACAGCGAGCAACAGACCGCACTGGAGGTGCGACGGCTCCGTTCTTCGTGACGTAGGTGGGACGCCGGAATCCGCGAAACAAGCTTTCGACGACAGTTATTTTCCGGGCCTGCGAGCGGCCCGGCTCAAGAACTGCACGCGGAGTCGGTGTGGCGCCGGATGTGGAGATCCACATCGCATATACAGACGAACTCGAACTGACGGATCCCCTACCTCCGACGACACGGGTGCTCGGTTTCAGGGGCGACGTCACAGTCGATTGCGAGCCCAGCGCACAGGTCGCGACCAGGCGAACGCTGCGAGGCGGTCCACCTTGCAGACGCGGCACTAGGCACCCGCCGGAAGGCCCTGCCATCGCCAGCACACGAGTGCGGACGCAATCTGAATCCAGCTCACGCGATCACAGAATGAAGATTCGTGAGCAACATTACGGCCGGCCAGTGCTTCCATCCTGCCAGGCAACGATCGCGAGCCGACCGGTCGGCACTCGCCGATGCCAGAGAGAGACCGCACCCTCGCCCCCCCCCGAAAGAAGGAGACAGCCGCCATGTCGGATTTAACCTCCCGAAAGCAGTCCAAGGACGCCGCACGCTCGGTAGTCGTGACCCTGCAGAACGACACGCCCTACGACCTGGAACTCAACAACAATTCGGAGAGCCTGCCGGACGGGAAATGGGACGACTATCCTCCGACGGTCATCAGGTCCGGAGAAAGAGGCGAGTGGAAGTCCGAGTCCGACCGCTTCGGGACCGGGACGTATGGATCGGTGAGCTACTACATCCTCGACCAGTCGCGGAACTCGGTATCGGTGAGTTGGGACGACCCCTATAACGGCAGAAATTCCGACGGCGGCGGCGTCAGCGATAACAATCGATACAAACTCGACATGCCGGGCTCGATCGACGGCAATAACGCCGAGATGGATTTCACGCTCCGGTACCTCGGCTGAGACACGCAAGCACCCTGGCCGGTTCGATGCTACCGACGCCCCGGCCCAGCGCCATAGCTGCGCTGGCCCGGGGCGGAACGTGAATGCCTGCCGGGGCGCACGGAGAGCCGGACTCAATTACTCCCGGCTTACGCCCAACTATTCGTGCAATGGCTCAGTTTCCCAGCACTCTGGGCTGCGCCGCGGCCGCAACTAGGGGCTGGCCGCACCAGGGCGAATATACCGCTTGAAGAAGTCGACATAGCCGGCGTATGCCGCTATCGGGTCGGCTTCATAGCGCGTGTCCGCATCGTAGGTGCAGTGCGCACTGCTGCCGAACGCTTTCGCGTACGCACGACACAGCGCTGGCCCGAAATCCGGGTAGTGGATCGGATCGCGCTTGCTCATTTCCTCCAGCGACAACAGCCGCCCCACCTCCGGGCTGTCGTAGATCAAGCGGACCGGAGGATCCGCCTTGACGCCTGCGTTGACGCTGCCGATCGCGCTGCCGAACTGGTCGTGCTTCGGGTGTTGCTGGTTGAACGCAGCGGTGAACCTAGCCCGATCGCCCGCGATCAAGAAGCGATTGGCGAACTCCGCACCGGAATACGTCGTCTGCGCGTTCACCGCGTAGACCGCGTTCACGCGCGTGGATTGGCGCGCGATCGGGTCCGGGCTGTCCGGATCGCGCATGTCGTCCTGCAGCGCCGTCCACACCGCCAAGCTCCCACGCGACTGCCCGACGAAGAACACGTTGCGTTTGTCGATGTTCAGCGCATCGGCATTGGCGCGAATGAACTGCAGTGCATAGGCGAGATCGTAATGCGGAACGCGCGGATCGGTATCGCTGTTCGTCAGCGCATCGTTGGTCACCGGATGCCGGAATTCGATCGACGCGAACGAGAAGCCCGCCCGCAGCGCCGGAACGACCAGCGCCTGATACATCGGCGAGTCTTCCGCCAACGCCTTGCTCATCCCGTTCGGATGCGCCCAAACGATCAACGGCGTAGGCGCCGTCGACGGCGTGCGGTAGAAGTCGAACTGCTGCTCCAGCGTTCGCCCTCCCAGGGTCGGCTCCAGCCAGACCTCCGCCCCGTAGCAAAGCCCAGGCCCCTTCGCGCCCATAGGCAGTTTCGCCGGTACGCATGCGCCGGCATCGGCGACAAATAGGGCCAACGCCGCGCCGACGCACACCAGCCCCGCCCACAGGCGCGACCTCGTATTACGCCTCGTTGCTTCCTTTTCCAGAATCATCGTTTCGCTCCATGATTGATCGCCGGCGCGCGGGACGCGGCCGACCGCCATCCAACGCACCACCAAGCCAACGGTTGACGAGCCTGTCCGGCAACGCGGAGCCCGACGCTGTGCGGACCGGTTAACGCTTTTCGTCGCCGAACTTCGGGCCGCGGCAGGGACATATCAATGCGCCGTCGCGGCACTGACCCAGACTCGGCCGCATGCCGCGGTGCGGGCAGTGATCAGCCGCGGAGACGACGGTGCCGCCTGCGCGGTACAACATCGACGGCGGCTGCAACAACAACGCGCCGACGGGGTCTTCGCCCACGTCTTCGCCGCGCGTTACCGGTCACCAGTAAAGCGAGAGCTCAGCGTGCATGAACGGTCGCCCATTCCGTCAGCGCCTTGCGCTCGCTCGGTTGCATCTCCGTGGCATTCCCGGGCGGCATGCGCTCGCTTCCCACCGCTATCGCGATCTGACCGGCGTAGCGAGGCAAGTTGTCGGGAGTGAAGACGATCCCGCGAGGCGGCGAGGCCATCCCCGGAAAACTGGGTTGCGCGGCGTGGCAGGCCGCACACCGGCGCAGAACGATCTCTTCCGCGCGCAATGGGCGTCTATCGATTGCGGAACCATGCGCATGGGCCTCGACGCGAACTCGATCGAACCCGTGCCGGACCGATGCAAGCCAGCCAGCTCCCAAGCCCAGGGTCAGCACCGCACAAGCCGTGATCCAGCGGAATTGCGCGGGCATGACGCCGCCGTTCCTGTGCGTCGCTTCCAGTATCCGCCGCGAGATCACGCTGAGGACGAGGACCGTGGCGATCGTGAGAAATGCGTGGCCATTGGCCCGCACGACGGCTCCCATATGGCTGGACAGCATCAGGAAGACTACCGCCGGCAAGAGGAACGAATGATGGTTACGCCGATCCCAGAGTTGCTTCTTTACCGGATCGGGACGCTCGCCCCTGATCAGGGCGTCCACGGCTTCGCGCGTCGCCGGATAGAGGTACCACAGAATATTGGTGGTGATGGTCACACCCAACATCGCGCCGACCTGGATCATGGCGCCGTGCTGCGAGAACAAACTCGCATATGCGTAGACCCAGGCAAGGACATGGATCGCGCAGGAAAAATGGTAGGTGCGCCGATAACGAAGCGGAATGCGGTTGACGGCCTCGTTGATCAATGGGGCGCCTAGCAACCCCAGTAACGAGACAGCGATGGCCGTTCGCCCCGACATCGAAAGAACACCGGGATCGATCAGATAGGCTTCGGGCTGGCGGTAATAGATGAGGCCGAGTAACACCAGGCCCGTCATGAATAGCCAGCGAATCTGATTGAACGACCAGACCAGGCCTTCGAGCTCCGAAGCCGTCGGCGCGGCCACTTTCGTGGTCCTCCAGAAACTCAGGCTGTGGGTATCCCAAACCTCCAACTCGGCTTGCGGACCGATCAGCGGGCGAGCCCGGAATGCCAGGCGTCTGAGCCACAAGCCGAAACCCATCCATGCGACCGCAGCAAGCACATGCAACCAGCGCGCTATATCGGCAGCGAAATCGAGCAGGGCGTCCACCATCACGAGATCTCCTTCAACCCTGTCTCGATGATCGAGAAACTCGTCTCAATAATCGGGCGCTTCCTGGTTCCGGCTGGTACCGCCATAAAACGCTACTTCTGAACAGCGCGGCGTTTCACTCACGGACTCTCACTGCACACACTCTCGCTGCTCCCTACAAATGGGGTCTTGGCACACAATCGCTATTCAAAGCATCCGCACAGGTGCCTTGAACTTTGGCCAAGAACCGGTTGCCTGGATTGGGTCGGCCATCGGGCAAGTTGGCCCCCTCTGGCCAATGAAATCCGATACGGTGCAGCGGCGATTGTTCTCAGGCGTTCGCCGGATCTCACTCACACGCATATATCGGCGTCTTGTCATTGACCGACCTGGACTGCCGGACCGGCTCGAACCGCGAACGCAATCACCGGGACGCCATCGCCGCTCATGTGCAAGTCTCGGCACAGATTGCTTCAAGGCCGCAATCGCAATGGAGGAGACGAGCGTTCGCACGCGAAACATCTCCTTCTGCAAATGTGATTGATCCCGCGTTTATCTGTGATTGTCATCGGTGTCTTGGTCTTCTATTCGCGTACACCCTCCCGAAGTATGGATTCAGATCGTGCCACCCGATCTTTCCAGCACTGCGCGGCCAATCCAATCGCTGCGCTACTAACTACATAAAACAAACTCTAGGGGAGTGGATATGAATAGTGCATTCAAGCGACATCCGCGCATTTGCGCGCTTTCGGCGGCGGTAGCGCTGTGCGTCTCCGGCATCGCCGGCGCGCAGCTGCCGGAGAACCGGCCGGAAGGAGATCCCAACCGTGTGTGGGTCCGCTTCCAGCCGGGCCAGAAGGCCCAGGTCAAGACGCAGATCCAACAGACCGTGAGCGCGGTGCGCGCCGAGACGGCCAGCATGGCTCGAGCCGCTGGCGCGTCCGCGCCGAGCATTTCCAACGGCAAGACGCATTACGAATTCGATCACCTCAACGCGATGGTGGTGTCGCTGCCCGAGCAGGTGCTGCGCAAGCTGCGCAGCAACCCGAACCTGGTGGTGGAGCGCGACGTACCGCGATACCCGATGGCGGAGTACCTGCCCTACGGCATTCCGCAAGTGCAGGCGCCCGATACCGTCGCCAGCGGCGCCGATGGCAACGGCGTCAAAGTCTGCGTCATCGACTCCGGCTTGCGCGCCAGCCACGAAGACTTCGCCGGCATTACCGTCAGCGGATATGCCAGCACGGGCCAGACCTGGAACACCGATACCTGCGGCCACGGCACCCATGTGGCCGGCACCATCGCCGCGGTCGGCAATAACGGCAAGGGCGTAATCGGCGTCAGCCCGGGCAAAGTCTCCCTGCACATCGTCAAGTACTTCGACGGCCCCAGCTGCGGCTTCAGCTACGCCTCCGACCTGGTCAACGCGGCCAACCGCTGCGCCCAGGCCGGCGCCAAGGTCATCAACATGAGCTTGGGCGGCGGGCTGCCCAGCAGCAACGAGAGCACGGCGTTCACCAATCTGTTCAACCAGGGCATCGTGTCGGTGGCCGCCGCCGGCAACTCCGGCAATACCACCAAGAGCTATCCGGCCTCCTATCCCGATGTGATCTCGGTCGCGGCGATCGACGCCAACAAAGCCAAGGCCTCGTTCTCGCAGTACAACGATGCGGTGGATATCGCCGCGCCGGGCTCCGATATTTCCAGCACCTATCCCAAGATCGGCCAGCCCGTCACCGTCGGCAGCCAAAGCTTCGACAGCCTGCCGATGGTGGGTTCGGCCTCGGCGGCGGCAAGCGGCGGCCTCGCCGATGGCGGCCGTTGCACCGCGGCCGGCGCCTGGAGCGGAAAGATCGTGTTGTGCGAGCGTGGCGACAACACCACGTCCGACAAGGTGAACTTCGTCAAGAGCGGCGGCGGCCGCGGCATCATTCTGTACAACAACGTCTCCGATCCCTTCCCCTACAGCACCGGCCTTCCCGGTGGGGCCACCACCACCCTCAGCGCCGTCGCCGTCAGTCAGGGCAGCGGGCAAGCGCTGCGCGGCTTGGCCGGCCAGACCGCCTCCATCACCCCCAGCTACACCTTCGACGTCAACGCCTATGCCGTGCTGAGCGGCACCTCGATGGCGAGCCCGCACGTCGCAGGCGTTGCTGCGCTGTTGTTCAGCGCCAAGCCCAGCGCGACCGCCACGGAAGTGCGCAATGCACTGACCAGCAGCGCACTCGACCTGGGCACGGCCGGTCGCGACAACGAGTACGGTTTCGGCATGGTGCGCGCGTTCGAAGCGGTGGACGCTTTGATCGGCGGCGGCCCGGGCAACCAGGCGCCGGTGGCGAACTTCAGCTCCGCCGTCAGCGGCCTGACGGCGACCTTCACCGACAGTTCGACCGACAGCGACGGCAGCATCGCTTCGCGCAGCTGGAACTTCGGCGACGGCACCGCGGCCTCCACCGCCACCAATCCCAGCCACACCTATACCGCGGCCGGCACCTATAGCGTCAGCCTGACCGTCACCGACAACGCCGGCGCCACCCACACCAAGACCGCCTCGGTCACGGTGGCGGCCCCGGGCGGCGGCGTGCAGACCTATACCAACGACGCCGACTATGCGATCAGGGACAACACCACGATCGAAAGCCCGATCACGGTGGCCGGACGCACGGGCAACGCCCCCAGCAACGCGCTGGTCACGGTGGCGATCGACCACAGCTTCCGCGGCGACCTGCGTGTCGACCTGGTCGCGCCGGACGGCTCGCTCTACTCCATCAAGGGCTTCAATGCCAACGACAGCGCCGACGATGTTCGCGGCACCAAGACGTTCAGCCTGACCACTGAAGGCTTGAACGGCACCTGGAAGCTGCGCGTACAAGACAACGCGACCAACGACATCGGCACGCTCGAGAGCTGGAGCATCAAGTTCTGATGAAGGCAGCCGACAGGAATCGTAAAGCGATTCCGTCACTGCGCTTGCAGATGAGGTAAAGGACCCCGGCTTCGGCCGGGGTTTCTTCTTTTGGAAAGCTCGAAGGTGAAGACGTAGCTATGCGACGAAACGCCTTAGTCGGTCCGGACAGCCAGAATTGATTCACTGTTATTGCCGTTCCATATGGGCGACGAGTCGTAGCTGACGCACCCCCTGCCCCGCGGCCCGAGTCCTTCACTGAAAGGCCAGCGTGAGGACGCGCAATGCATCGCGCGTCCGCCGGTCGCTGAGGTTGCTATAAAGCATCACGTCCTGCGAACGAATCGGCGGCAGCGACAGGAGCCCGCTGACGTCCATCGTCCCCGGCGGCGCCGCGCGCCGCGCGAGCAGGGCCACCGCGAGGCCGGCGACCGCTGCGGCCCCGAGGATCGCGGCCCCCTTGCCTACGAAGACTTCGCGCCATTCGACCCCGGCCCGGTCAAGCGCGCGCACCGCCTCGGAGCGTATGCGGCACGACTCGCCTTGCGTCGCCAGCGGCAATGACTGGCCGGCGCGCGGCTCCCAGCCAGCTGCCGCGAACCACGAAAAGGATTCCGCGAACACCACCTTGCCGCGCTTGCCGCGATCCTCGGGACGCAGCACCAGCACGGCGTCGAGCTCGCCGCGTTCCTGGCCTTGCATGAGTTCCTTGGTGCCGCCGATGCGCATCTCGACCAGCAGATTCGGATCGTGGTCGCGTATCTGTCGCAGCAGAAGCGGTAGTTCGCTGCCGACCAATTGCTGGTTGATGCCGATCGCCAACCTGCGCTGGTCGGTCTCGAAAGCAGCGGCCGCGCGGTCGTGGGACGACACCAGTTCGCGCGCCACGCCGAGAAAGGCCAGTCCCTCGACCGACAGGCGAACGTGCCGCGGCGTGCGCTCCAGCAGGCGGCGGCCGAGTTGCGTTTCCAGACGCTGCAGCTTGAGGCTGACTGCGGACTGGGTGGTGCCCAGCACGTCAGCCGCGCGGGTGAAGCTCTGCAAGTCGGCCGCCAGCAGGAAAGCCCTGATCGCGTCCACATCCATCGCTTTCATGCCGAAAGATTCGATTTTGAAATGCCAGATATCTTTGTAAATGCATTCTTCATATCGATCAAGCGGCTTAGCATGGGCCGATCGACCCCAAGCCATAAGGACTCACCGCGATGAAACCACTGACCGGCGTATTCGTCGCAATGCTGGCGGGACTGGCCGGGCGCGACGCGCCAGTGCCGACGAACGTCTTCCCATTGCAAGGCACCTGGACCCTGGTCGCCGCGGACAAGCTCTTGCCGGATGGGAAGACGACGCGGGATTACGGCGAGAACCCCAAGGGCAGGCTCGTCGTCGATACCAAGGGGCGGTATTCGCTGCAGATCTTCAAATCCGAACGCCTGCATTTCGCCAGCGACAGCAAGGCCGATGGCAGCGTCGACGAATTCGAGTCCGCGGTCATGGGCAGCAGCACCCACTACGGCACGATAACAATCGACGATCAGGCGGGGTTGCTGGCGTTCTCGATCGAAGGCTCGTCCTTCCCCAACTGGGAAGGCACGACACAGAAGCGCGAGTACAAGTTGCATGGCCCCGAACTGCGCTACAAGGTGCCGCCCCGGGCGGATGGGAGCATCCCGGTGTCGGTGTGGCGCCGGCTTGATTAAGCCCTGTCCCGTTTCCGTTCGGGGCTATTGCGCCCTCGATTAAACCCTCAACCGATGGAACCCTCATGCCGCACTTCGTAGTCGACTGCTCTCAGGGAATACTTCAGATTCACGACGAAGCATCGATCATCGCTCGGCTGCATCGAGTGGCGAAGCGGACATCAAGGTCCGCACACGCCCCTTCGGCACCTATTCCGTCGGCGGCAGGCAGGAAGATTTCATCCACACCTTCGCCTGGATCATGCAGGGGCGCACCGTCGAGCAACGCGCCGCCTTGTCGAAGGCGATCGTCAGCGAGCTGGCCGGGATGTTCCCCCAGCTTCCTCGCATTGCCGCGAACATCGCCGAATTCGAGCAGACGACCTACTTCAATCGCGCGATGATCTGACTCAGCGGTCAGGCTCGGGCGCGGCTGGGCGCGGCGATCCGCATCGATTGATAGATATGCCACCGGGCCGCGAAACGGCTTCGGCTTGAATGAATGGTCAGACGGCTGGCTCGTGCAATCTGCTCTCCGCCGAGCATACGGAGCTATTGCTCATTTACCGAAGTCCGCCCGCACTTGCCACCAGAAACTCAAGCCTAATCCGGCGATACCCAGCGGCGCTCCGATGATCCAAGCCGCAGTTTCATTCGGAATGCAGGCAAAAACGAGCCAGCACAGCGCGGCGGTAACGGCGAAACCGACATAGAGCCGCCATGACAAGAACAGCTCCCCGAACTCGAGGATATCCATGATCGCCATTGGTCTCTCCCTTGCCGTCTAATGCCCGAATCGGTGCCGCGCCGCGAAGCGGCTTCGGCTTGATGAATTGTCAGGAGTGACGCCGCTCACCTGCCACCCCTTCTTTTTTGGCGGAACAGGAGGAAGGCGACGCCGAGGCCGGCACCCAAAGCGAGAAAGAACCAAGTAAAAATGTCTCTCTGACCGGTAACGGCCAGAAACAGCCCAAGACCAAAAGATAATGCCGCGAATAGAGGCTGCACGGCGCGCTGGGCGGACAACAAACCTATATTGCGGATGGACGCCTGCTGCACCATCGACAAAGACTCGGCGAATGGTCGGCAGCTTTCGGAACAAGCGAGTCCTCGCTCTACTTGGACAGCGCATGTGCGACAGACACCCTTGCCACAGGATTTGCAGACCCCCACGGCTGCCATGTTGGGGTGCGCGAAACATTCCATCGACTCACTCCTAAATATTTATATTAAGCCCGACCCGCAGCGCGAACAGCAGGGAGCCGACGCGGCTGCAGCTACGGCGCGAGTGCCGAGGCCGCGACGCGGGTCCGGTTTGAACGAATTGTTAGACGTTAGCGTATCCAACTGATCGCTTGGCCGATATGGCGCCCGACCCGCATCACCAGGCGTCCACCCGTTACGCCAGCCTCAGTTCGACGCTGTGGCACGGTGGCGCCACAGGTACCCGCCCCCCCTCTTGGCGGGCCGATAGGGCGATTGGAGGGCGATTGGAGGGCGGTGAGGGCCAAGAGGAATGGCATCAGAGGCTCATACGCCCCCTCTTGCGCAGCCCCAGCTCCGACGGGCTGCAGCTGCCGGCCCGAGGCGCCTTCCCCGGGCCATCGGCGCTGCTGCTTGACAGGTTGCCAGGTAGAGCTGGACCCTGCGCGCTATGAATATCGATATCGAAAAGCTCAGCCTGTCGGAACTGACGTCCCTTCTGACCGCCGCGGAGCGGCGCAGGCAGTTGATAGCCAGCCGTCGCCCCATTGCCTTGGTTCGTCGGAAGGTTATCGCATTGGCTGCCCAGCACGGTTACACGATCGAAGAACTCTATGGAGATCGGCCGGTAACCGAGATTGCCGGCAAGAAGCGGGCGCCGCGGCGAAAGACGGGCAAGGTCGCCGCCAAGTACCGCGACCCGGATAACAAGCGCAACACCTGGTCGGGCCGTGGCCGGATGCCGGTGTGGTTGGCCCAGAAGACGAAGTATGGCCGGAGCGTCACTGACTTCCTGATTCCGGGCCTGGCAAAGCCCACCGCCCGCAAGAACAGTCCAATAGGCCAACGAACGCTCATCAAGCAGGGCTGACGCAGAATCCCTGATGCGCGAGGAAGCTCGCGCGGGCTCCATTCGGCCTCTTATGCCCCAGCAGGCGTGCCGCGATCGCCGCTCAGTCGGTGCGCCAACCCAGCAACGCGATGGACCGTCAGAATCACGGGGCTTTAGCAGTGCCCGCTGATCTCGATAATCCAGCGTTGCCGCAGATGCTCAGGCTTTGACCAAACCCAGGTTCAGCAACATTTTCCTGTAGGCAGTGGATGCCAAATCTGCGCCAAAGGATTGCTCGGAGTCGCTGGTCAGATCGATGTATTTGGGTCGTTGCCTTTCCACGACCGTAAGATCGTCCGTCTGCACCTTTTGCGAGAATGCATTGACCTCCGCATCCGAGCCAAGCCCCAATGATTTATCGAACAGGATGGGATAAAACCAGACGCACTGCTCCTCGCTGACGGGGGATGCGCAGTTGAAGATGGTAAACAGCCCGTCCGGAAAATAGATGTCCAGAATGGCGATGAAAGGCGCATGTATTCGATAGGCGCGACGCCAGGTGAAATCCTTCGGCGACGGGTGCTCGAACGGATAATTACCAAGCGAGCTGCTGTATTCGAAACTGAAACCCCCATCGAACGATTCGACTTTATACGCCGGCATGACCTCGGCAGTGCATTCGCTGAAGGTTGCCCGATGTACGAATGGCAGGTGCGAAATATCCATGAAGCCTTCGACCTGCCGGCCAGCCGAAGCGTTGACGCTCACCGGCGGCGCCACGACCAGCCGCTGGCTTTCGCTCTGGCGCCCAAGCCCAAGCTCATAGAATGCGCCTGCTCCAAGGCTGGTCCACAGCAGCCCATGAGACTCCACGGCCGGATAGGAGCAGAGATCGAACCTCTTCAAGTTTTGCACTTGGGGATGCGCTGGAATTCTGGCGCATGCCCCCAGATGGGCGAATTGCAAGCCGTGGTAAGGGCACTGCAACCCTGCTTCGCTCACGACGCCTGCAGAGAGCATTTCGCCGCGATGCGGGCAGCGGTCATCCGCAACCACCACTTCGCCTTGAATTTTATAGATCACCAGCGGCTTGCCAAGCAACACGGCCGCCAGCGGCTTACCCTCTATCGTGGCTGCCTCGAGGTCCTGCAGTCTGGCAACCGGGTAATAGTAATCCATGAGTTTCTGCGAGTAGCTCATAAAGCCTCCGACCGCTCTGTCAGTAACGCCTCGACAGCCTGCTGCTTGACGCGAGGAAGGGTTAACCCGGTTCGCGCATGGCGCGATATCCGGTCAGATAGGTTCCCCACCAGGCCTGCAGCAGAGGCAGGACGACCATGAGTCCCATCGCACGGACTTCGCCATGCCCCGCGCCTGCGTCCAGCCATCCGATTGTTGCAACCACCGCTACCGCGCCCAGCGCGCCGCTCACGCGTTGCACGATGTTGACCAGCGTGGCCGCGCCCCCGATGTCCTTTCGGTCCACCGCGGCATAAGCCGCCGCGGTGGTCGGGTTCGTGGTCCAGGCCAGCCCGATGCCGCGGACGAACATGAACACCGCAGCGATGTCGGAGGGCACGGATACCAGGGCAAAGGGCGCCGCGGACACCGCCAGCATGGCGGCTCCGGCCAGCACCACCGGCCGGGGGCCGAAGCGATCCACAAAGTGGCCGGCGAGATACAGTGCACAGGACGTTCCGGCCCCCATGAACAGCAACATCACGCCGATCTGCGAGTGGCTCATTCCCTTGGCATGAAAGTACAGCGGGAACAGCAGCAGTCCTCCGAACAGGTTTGCGCTGTTTCCCACTGCCAGCAGCGACGACGCGCGGAACTGTGGATTTCGCATCAGCTCGAGCGCCAGCAGCGACGATTTGCTCGTACGGGCAACCGCGATGAAGAGCATCAGCAACATGGCGCCGCCGCCGATAGACAGCCAACCGTTTCCGGATGGATAGCGGGAGGCGATCTCCGACGCGCCGTACAGAGCCAAGGGCAGCCCGGTAACGATAAGGAACAACTGCCCCATAGGAAGTTTAAGGCCGTGCTGGGCGACGCCGCCCGGCATTACCTTCGCCGCCCACACCGCGGCGATCGCTCCTAACGGCACGTTGATCCAGAACAGCCAGCGCCATGAGGCGACGTCGACCAACCAACCGCCTATGCCAGGCCCGATCGCAGCGGCCAGGCTGATCAAGGTGCCGACAACGCCTAAGACACGGCCTATTTGGTCGCGCTCGGCGCCTGCTATCAGGATGGCGTGCCCGGTCGGCAGCAAGATGCCGGCAGCCAGCCCTTGGGCGATACGAGCGGCAATCAGTGTTTCGAGACTGGCCGCAAACGCACAGCCTATCGACGCCGCAATGAAGACGGCCAGCGCGGCGCCCCAGATGCGCCCGTGCCCGAACCGGTTGCCGAACCATGTCGAGGTCGGCAGCGAAACGGCCATGGCGATCAGATAGCTGGAAACGACCCACTGCGCGTCTTCGAGAGGTGCGTTCAGATCCGCTTGGACAGCGATAAGAGCGAGTGCGGCAAGGGTGGCGTCCAGCATCACCAGCATGCCGCCCATCCCGGACACCAGACCGATAGACCACACTCGTCGCGATACGCGCGGAGGGTTCATGACGCGGAACTGCGCGGGACCGTCCTTGCGGACGGTGTGCTGGCTTCGGCAACGCCGGAGGGTACGTATATCCTGGCTTGGGGATCGGACTTGTACTCAATGCTTAGCAACCACGCCACTGCCATCGCCACAACGAGCGCGGCGGAGGCAGCTGCCCAGCGAAGTCGCGTCGGCAGCGTGCCACCGTTGCGATGGATTATCTCCAGCACATGGCGCGAAGCCAGACTGAGGACCAGTACGGTGACGATGGTCAAGAACGCATGGCCATTGGCCTTTATGGCACTGCCCATGTGGCTGGACAGCATCAGGAAGACGACAGCGGGCAGGACAAATGAGTGCTGGTTGCGTCGATCCCAGTATTGCTTCTTGGCCGGGTCGGATCGCTCGCCCCGCATCGCCGCGGCCATCGCTTCACGGGTCGCCGGATAAAGGTTACCCAGTATGTTGATCGATACGGTTATTCCGAGCATTGCGCCGACTTGAATCATCGCCCCGTGCTGCGCGAACAGATTCGTGTAGAGCCACGTCCAGGCCAGAAGATGGACGGCGCATGCGAAGTAATAGAGGGCCTTGCGCTGCAGGGAGATACGATTGATCGCTTCGTTGATCAGCGGGGCGCCAATGAATCCGACCAGCGAAAGAGCGATCGCGGCGCGAGACGACAGCGACGGGTCGCTGGGGTCGAGCAGGTAGATTTGAGGTTGCCGGTAATAGATCAGACCGAAAAGGATCAGGCCGGTAGCGAACAGCCAACGGATCAGATTGAAAGACAAGATAAGCCCTTCGAGATCGGATGCTGTGGGATGAGCGATTCTTTCCGTTTTCCAGAACCCGAGGCTATGCGTGTCCCAGACCTCGAGATCCGCCGGCGGGCTGGCGAATGGGCGCGCCCTCATCACCAGTCTGCGCAACCACAGCACGAAGCCCATCCAGGCGATGGCAGCAATAACATGCAGCCAGCGCACGATGTCGGTCATGAAATCGATCAAAGCATCCATCGTGATGGCCTCCTCCGGGTAATCCGGCAGGCGTTTTATCCTGTTGCGTTGGTGCCACCCCACTTCCGTCGGCACTAAGAATTCGACAGAAACGGAGAGGTGCTGCTTATGCGGTGGACAACCCCATTTGTCGTAACAGACGTCTGTAATAAACCGATGCGAGGTCCGCGGCGAAGGAGGCTTCGGCGGCCTCCAACGGAAGATGGCGCGGCTGCTGGTTCTCGACCATCAGGCGGTCCTCGGCGAAGATGCGGGCGTTGAAATCCTTGACCGCCTCGTCGGTGCCGATCTCGAAATCGAAACACACCGGCGAGAACAGCACGCTACGATCGCTCGCCACCGGGCTGGCGCCGTTCAAAATATTCAGGCGCCCGTTGGGGAAATGCACAGTCAGGTGAGCCAGGTATGGAAGGCGAACATCGAAGCTTCGACGCCACACGAAGCCCTCCGCGGTCATCCCGCTGCCGACGGCATAGTTCGAGACCGTGCTGCAGTAATCGAAACGCAACCCATCTTCGTCGACCTGGACCGCGTAGGTAGGCACTGCAGTGTTGGCGGGATCGGCAAAGGTTGTGGTGTGCACGTGTGCGAAATGCGCCACGTCTATGAAGCCCTCTACCTGTCGCCCCGCACTGGCGGCGATCGGTACGGGATCGGGCGTCACTTTGCGAAATGCGGGGTCGTCCCAATCGGAGCTCAGCTCCGGAAACGGCGAGGGCGAAGCCCCAAGAGAGGTCCAGACCAATCCATAGCGCTCCACCGCGGGATAGGTGGAGAGCCGGAACTGCTGCGATGGCGTGAGGTGCGGATGCGCCGGTATATGGACGCAGCGCCCCTCCTGCCCGAATGCCAGGCCGTGGTAGGGACACACCAAGGCACCCTCTCGATGCTGTCCCAAGCTGAGCCGCATGCCGCGGTGCGGGCAACGGTCGGCGGCCACCACGATGTCTTGGCCGGACCGATACAGCACGAGATCGGTTTCCAACAGCGATACGCTGACGGGGCCTTCGCGCACGTCTTCGCTGCGCGCTATCGGGTACCAATAGGGGAGCAGCTCAGCGTGCATGCTCGGTGGCCCATTGAGTCACTGCCTTGCGCTCGTCCGGCTGCATGTCCGTGGCGTTGCCGGGCGGCATGCGTTCGCTCTGCACTACCGCGGCGATGAGGCCTGCATACAGCGGCAGGGTTTCGGACGTGAAGACGATTCCGCGCGGAGGCGAAGCCATGCCTGGGTAGCTGGGTTGCGCGGCGTGGCAAACCGCGCAGCGCCGTTGAACGATCGCATCGGCGCGCAATGGGGCGGCGCTCATGGCGGCGGAGCTCGCGATCGAACTCGCTATCGGGTGTTTCGGCGGGTGCATGGCCGGGTGCGCAGCGCTGCTTGCCGAGACCTGAGCACTGGCGGGAGTGGCGACCTGTTTGGCTGGAATCCGCGGCAAGGCCGTCCAGGTTATCCCCAGGCCGAGCGCCAGGACTGCTGCCGCAGCGATCCAGCGGGGTTCTATCGGAGTGACCCCGCCGTTCTGGTGGGTGGCGTCGAGGACCCATCGGGCCACCACGCTCACAGCGAGTACGGCGGTGATGGTAAGGAACGGGTGGCCGTTAGCCCGGACGAGACTTCCCATGTGGCTGGAAAGCATCAGGAAGACGACCGCCAAGGTGATGTACGCATGCAAGCCGCGTCGATCCCAGTGCTGCCTGTCGACCGGGTCCGGCTGCTCGCCCCGCAGCACCGCGTCGTACGCCTTGCGCATCCTCGGATAGAGGTACCACAGAACATTGAAGGCAATCACCACGCCCAGCATGGCGCCGATCTGGATCATGGCGCCGTGCTGGGAGAACAGGTTCGCGTACAGCCCCACCCAACCGAGCAAATGGGCGATGGTCGCCGTCATGTATAGGGTGTTGAAATGCAGCGGTATGCGATTGACGAACTCGTTGATCACAGGCGCGCCTACCAGGCCAAGCAGCGAGGCTGCGATCGCTTCGCGGGCCGATAGCGGGGCGATGCTTGGGTCGACCAAGTACGCCAGAGGTTGCCGATAGTAGATCAGGCAGAACAGCACGATGCCGGTGCCGACCAGCCAGCGAATCTGATTGAACGACCAAACCAGGCCGTCCAACTCTTCCGCAGTCGGTGCGGCGACTTTTGAGGTCCGCCAAAACGACAGGCTGTGCGTGTCCCAAACCTCCAGCTCGGAGCGCTGATCCAGGAGCGGTTTGGCCCGTAGCGTCAGGCGTCTTATCCAAAGGCCGGCACCCAGCCAAGCGAATGCTGCGAGTACATGCAGCCAACGGGCCACATCGGCCGCCAAGTCGAGCAAAGTGCCTATCATTGCGCAATCTCCTAGCCTGTCTCAGGGCGACTCATGCACGGCCCCTGCGCGCCGAGGGCTCGACATGCGGACTTAACGCTCGGCCGATGCAGCCAAGGCGAGAGACGACTTCTGGAGCCCCGGAGAACAGGTGCAACCATTCGAGCCGCTCGCAGCAGCTGCGCTGATCGTTTTGCATATCCCCTCTATCCCCCTTCCCTGCCAGGTCCGCGCTGCGGATGCGGTACGTGTGGCAACGCTATAGGACAGGACGCAGGCTACTTCTGTGCACCCATCCTCATAACGTCGGACGCTCACCATTTCTCACCGTTAAACACCTGCGCGCGGCTGAACCGTTATGCCAGCAGAGCGCATGGTTTTTTCTTTGCGAACTACGCCATAAGCGACGACGGCGCGATGGCGTCGGGGCGTACCAGGTTTACTGCTTCAATCAGTCCACAGTCGCGCGCGACGGCGTAGTCCGCCGCCGCCCAGAAAATCGGCAGCCAGCCGCGTGGAAACGCACGACTCAACTGCGAGCGCACTGCCCCATGTTCGGCGCAATCAACACGCAATCGCTTCAGTGCTTCGCAGCTTAGAAAAACAACGTCGCCGCGGGGCGCGAACCTGTCATGCGCACAGGGCTCGCGAACACGCCCCTCAAGCATGAGGTACCGCCAATCGGTCACGTACCGGCCGAAATCGGGAAACTCCAGCAACGCGGAAAAGCGGTAGTTATTCGTATACCAGCAGCTGCATAGCAAGTCCGATACCTTCGCCATGTTGTATGCATGCGCTTGGCGAAGGCTCATCCCCTCGGGGCGAACGCGACCGCCGTGCGACAAGACGGCTTTCAGCGTGACCGAGGCACCCGGCTCCAGCCCTAGCTGCTGGGTCAAGCGCTCGATGCATGCATCGCGGCCCATGTCGTCGAAGTAAAAGCTGTGCGCGTCGGCCGGCGCAAACGGGTGATAGCTGACGTGAATCCTCATGATTGGTTCCGTCCTTAGACCGGCCGAGCGCACAGAAGGAACAAGGGCTGCTAATGCCTTAGCCGTTGACTTCCAATATCTCAGCGCCCCCCAAGTTCGCAATGAGGGTAATGGTCCGCAGCATGGAGTCCTTGTCCGGGTAGGACTCGCCATGGGCCATCGGCTCGCCGTTGCCGCCAACCAGCCGCCAGCGCCACTGCCCATCGGTCGGAGATCCGGCCAAGAACGCATTGGACAACGAGCGCTGCCCACCGGCTTTCATGCCTTCCCGATAAACCTCGAAATGCGGTTTGCCAGCCATGGCGCTCCCTCCCCTGGTTACTGGGACAACGGCGCTCGACGCTGCTTGCGGCCAATAGTCATCCGATGCGGCCGCGGCTTTCGCGATGGGCGGCTTGGCCGAGTGTTCCCGCTCGCCGAGGCTTATGCCCAGAGCGCTTGGAATCAGAACGTGCTGATGCAGTCGCCGCCGCGAATGGCGCTATCCGCAACAGAAAGCACACTGCGTGGAAGGCGGGTAGCCGTCAGCTGCCTCGGGAGAGTGCTTGGCGTGACGACTCAGACGCTGGAAATCGTTGATCCCAGCCGGCCCGCCCACTTAGCCTGGTGAACGTCGAACTATGCAGCGGCTTCGGCTTGAATGAATTGTTGGCCCCACGCGCCTAGACAGACCTGGCCACCGACAGAAATCCCGGGCCAAGCCAAATGAGAAAGCAAAGGCCGACACAAGTCGGCATGAGCGAGCGAAGTTGAGCCACCCCGGCTTTTCGCGGCGTGGCCCCAGGCTCGAGGGCGCCGCGTGACCGCTGCGCATTGCCCGGAAGCGCGAACGCTTCCGGGCTCACGCCCTGCCTAATAGGACAGATACTCCAGACGTTTCGCGCTCAACTCCGCAGGGGATTCGTTGCGCACGTCGGCACTGAAGCCTTGGCCGCCCATGGTGTTCCCGTCGATCAGGAAGCTGAAGATACTCGGCCCCTGGCCGGTAACTTTGTCCCTGGGGTATTGCGCGTTGCCGTGGCAACCCATGCATCCACCCATCACCAACTGGTCGGCATTCGGAGGCAACCCCTTCGCCTTCACGCCCAGGATGCTTGGCAACCCGCGCTTGGCAAGCAGGGTGAAATCCTTCTTGTCGGGGTGGGGATCCTTGACTCCGCCCTTGAACAGCTGGATGCCGGGCTGGCTGCTCTCGATCACGATATTCGCCAGGTAAAAGTCCTGGGTAAGCGGATCGGGCGTCTTCGGCGTGATAGAGCTGTCCTCGTTCGTCGGCAACACCTGCAGCCCCACGAGACGATAATACTGCCACACCGAATTCTTGAACTCGGGCGTGCTGGCCATGGCTTGCTGGACTTCGGTGTTGACGTTATAGACAGCCAATGTCGCTACCGGTGGATTCTGGACCTTGATCGGCCCCGAAAACCCCTTTGGCACGTCGAATTTACCGGGAACGACATCGTAGCCGTGGGCACTGTCTATTGCGCCTGCCAAGGGCAGCGCGACCTGGGTCCGGTTGGATCCGGTATTGAGGATGGCCGACGGCCGCGTCCCTGGCGGTACCGATGCATCGTATTGCAGTTGGTCATAGAGGTTGACGATATACAACCCGGTGTCTTTCTTTTCTGGCGTGGTCAGGCTGTCCACCTGTTCGAAGGTGGTGTAGACGAACGTCGGATAGTTCTCCATCTTGCGCAGGATGTGTACGCCGACCAGACCGAAAGTGGCCACTTTAGCCTTGGTCTGACCATTCTCGTTGTAGTAGTACAGGGCTTCGGCCGTGTGATAACGGCCGGACGCGATCAACTCGGGAGTCATTTCCCGCCATGCCGACTTGACCTCCACGGATTCTCCCGGGTTCGTCCCGTTGGGGGGCAGTTCCAGTGAAGTCGGGGGATTGTTGGCGTTGTAGATGGATTTCACATAATCATATTCAACAGGGTTCACCTTGGCCTGGAACAATATGATGTGATCTTCTTGCGGATTCGTTGACGGCGTGTTGCCGTTTTTCGGGAAGAAGATCTGGTTCTGGCCGATCTGGGTATTTTCGTCGAGATTGTTGAATCGGGCATCGGTCGACGCGACCTTGAGTTTTTTCTGGAAGACGTACTCAGGGTCCAGGGTGGCAAGGTTCCCTCTGGGGGCCGATCCCGCCGGGAACAGCTCGGACCGGTGAGCAAAGGTTTCCCAGACCAGCTGATTGCTGCTGAAGTTGGAACCGGCGCTTCTGCCGCTTTGATGGAAGTCGCTTGCGCCGGAGGCGGCGAAGTTGCGGCTCGGATCGATACTCCCCCGCACTACCGGAGACTTGCCGGCGGCATCGACGCCGTTTTTCTTCGCGGGAGAATTGAAATGGATGAACTGCCGCCAGGCAAAGCGGGCGTATTCCTCGTGAGTGATGTTGGGCTTGTGGGGGTCGTAGTTGTACGCCGGCGGGGCGGCAGGTAGAGGCGCCGGGGTCGCAGTCAGGTCAGTCGGCGTGATTTTTTTTCCGCCCGGAAACGATGCTTCTTGATCCTTGGAGATCGATGAAGCGGCGACAGTAGGCTCGGTTTTCGTACATGATGTGGACATCGCCAGCGTACCGGCGAGTGCACCGAAGATAATGATACGGGTCTTCATTGCTGCACTCCGTCATTGTTGCGCCCCGTGGTGAATCCATGCGATCCATCGCGGCAGCCATGGGAATTCATGAGTTATCGTGCCGTCCCCACCTCAGCCGGGAACGGGAACGAAGGCGGGTCAGCCCGCGAGCGCGTACCACTGGATCACGAAGCTGGTATCGTTGTAATCGTTATCGGTACCGTCTTCCGTCGCGTATAAAGTGCCACCACCGAGTATTTTGCTGTCGCCGAAGAACTCGATTGGATCGCCCGCCGAGACCTTCGGAATGTACGGCCCGCTGCTGCCGAACTGGACCTGCATCCCCTGCGCCATGATGAACCTACCGGCTCCGTTCTGGAGGAAACCGACTTCGACGCCGCTTCCCGAGATCGGGAAGGTCTCCTGAGTGCCATCGAGAAGATTGAAGCTGATGGGATTGCCACCGGAGTCGATGACCTGGACGTATTGCGTATATGAGGCCTGATGCATCGCCGTGAACGTCACGAGCTTGCCGTCGGGGATGTATTCCAGGGATTGAGGGTTCGACCATTGGATGTTTGCCATAATGGAATCTCCTTATCTTGATTGGCTTCCAGCATTGAGTGAGGCGCCGCTGCTGCCTTCATCGGCTGTCATGCCGCTGGCTTCGCGGAACCGGTGCCGCATGGCATTGCTTACCGCAACAGTGTCGTCGAGCAGTTTGTGGAGCACGGAGTTTTCTTCCGCCGGCTCACGTCGACAGCGTCGTGCATGGCGGTGCAGAACTATTGCAAGGACACTCCGAATGGGCGCTACCGTTCCGGCGACAGTTCCACAATTCAGAGGAGCCTCGTTCCATACCCACATCACGGCCCAGCTCGACTGCCGTCAAAACACGCAGGCCTGAATCAGAACCTGGCGCTTCGCGCAGCGACTTTCCTTAGTCAACGACACAGGGCGACAAGTGACGAAGTAGTCTTAAGGTTCCTGGATGGCCTTTCTGTGATTCGACGGAAGCACCGTCGCCTTAGGTTCAAGCATCTGCGTCTTAGCGCATCGCCAGCTACTACGCTGTTAGGCGGAAGCCGCGGCCAATCTTTTTGATCGATGCTTGATACGTCTCACAAAATTCGGCTTCTATTTCGTTCGAATGCGACTTCGCTCGCAAAAGCATCAGTAACCAACGAGTGAGAAGTTCCGTGCGTGCAGCAGCCAAATCGGGGCGTTCGCACAGCCCGAACACGCCGATGGCGATGAGCTCGGCAACGCCGACGACGACGCAGGCGAAAACACTGCGATCGATGCGACAGTCAGTTCTGACCTGGGGCCGGGGCATAGATGCCGGCAGCACCGGGGCCAGTAGGTCCAACCCACCCGGGAAACGCGTCCAGAGCAAGCTGCATCAAGTGGCCGGCCTGCTGCTGCGTCTGAAGGGGGACGATCATCGCGCAAGTGATGGCAACGACCGAATGGTAGCGGCGCTCGGTGCGCGGATTCTTTGCGGGCGCCCTGAAGAAGAAGGGCTAGCCGCTGAGCTCTACTAAGGAAGAAGGAGCGGGTCTACTGGCATCCAGCCCAAGGCCACGCAACTCGGCGCCGACGGCAAGCCGGGCGTTGCCCGGCTTGCCGCTTGAATTACGCTGGCCGCACTCGGCTTAGTCGTCCGAAAAGCAGCCTTGCGCCAGCTTGACGTACCAGTAGCCAGATGCCGGCTGAAACTCTTCGACGAGGATCGTCTCCTCCTGAGTGGATTCTCCCCATCCCAAGTAACAAGCTTGGTTCGCGTAGTACGATGCGGCTTCATACGCTTGATCGCGGTCGTGGCCGTAGCCCTCGCCGATAACCTGATAGTGATGCCGGTCCGCAAGAGCGGCGCCGCTGAACACGATCGACATCAGGAAGGCAGTGCCGACGGCGCGATACTTATTCATCTTCATACGTGCTCCTGCGAGTGAAGTTTGAAGGCTGCGGAATGATCGTGACGACTGTGTGAACCCCTGCCGCCGCAGATAGCCCAAACCAGGACTGGCACCGCTATCTAGTGTCGCGAATGCGAGCCTGGCGACTCGCCTGGGCACAGAACACCCTCAATGCGGGCTTCAAGGGTCGCTCCACCGACGGCACCGCGCTGGGCTGGGAAGCCTGTGACTTCCGAGCCGCGCGCCGCCGCGTCACTGCGGCGGGCCGACCCAGGCCAGCGGATCGAGCATCAGCCAGAAGCCTTCGGCGCCTTTTTCCGCCAGCACCGTCTGCGCGCCGACATCGCTGGCGCGTTCGCGGAACTCCAGCTCCAGTGCAGTCCAGGCTTCGACTTCGTCGTCGCCGTCGTCGTAGATCTGGCGCACCAGCAAATGCCCCGGCGCCTGCATCCGCCATTCGAACGGCAGCGCTTCCTGGCCGAATGCCGGCGACCAGCTGTGCAGCACGCCGCGGCCGCCGTCGTGGAATTCGATGCGGTCGCCGGTCAGGCCGGCGGCGGTGCCGAGCGCCGATTGCCAGCGCCCGACCGGGCCGCGCAGCAGGATGTGCGATCGATGTTCTGCGTTCATGCCCTGCATCTTGCCGGAATAGGATCGGTATCGGATCGGTATCGGATCGGCGTCGGGCCGGTGTCGGCCCGCGCCGTCAGCCGCCGACCTCGATCGGTTTGCCTTCCACCACCAGCTCGTAGATGGTCTTGGTGATTTCCGAGCCGGCCATGTAGCCGAACGCGCCGGTCGCGAGCGTGCCGACGCCGTACGCGGCCCAGCCCCACGGGCCGGTGGTGTTGACCGGCGCGGCGACGGTAGCGAACGCGCCGCCGGCGGCGGCCGCGCCGGCCCAGCCGCCGGCCACTTCGACCACGGTCTTGACCTTGTCCTCGGCGGTGTAGATCCGGTACGCGTCGGCGGCCACGCCGACCACGATCAGCACCCGTCCGCCGACCCGGAACGCGCCTTCGACCTTGCCGGCCCAGCCTTCGCGCGCGGCCAGGTCGTTGGCCGACTTGAGCACCTCCGGGTCGGCCTTCACGCCGTGGTTCTTGATCACGTCGAGCAGGCCTTGCGCGCCGCCCTGGACGCGTACGTTCTCAGGGCGGCTGGTCAGGGTGAACTCGCCGTTGGCCGAGCGCGAGAACATGCTGTCTTGCAGGCTGACCTTGCCGACGCCGCTTTCGGACTTGGCCACGGTTTCGCCGACCTCGGTCCACATCTGCCGCTCGGCCATCTTGCTGGCGCTGCGTTCGATGGTGTTCTGGTTGCGCTTGGACAGCGGCTCGTCGGGGCCCTTGCCGGCCTTCTCGCGCACCTGCTGCTCCACCGCTTCGGCAGCGGCGGCGTACTTGCGGTCGTAGATCTCCAGCAGTTCGCGCTCGCCGAACTGCAGCGGCGGCTTGCCGCTGGTGTTGGCGACTTCCACCGGCACCACCACGCTCTTGTCGTTGCCGACGCCGACGTGCGGATTGCCTTCGGTGACGAACCACGACACCGGGCCGACTTTGCCGAGGTCGGGACGGAACGGCGGCTTGCCTTCGGAAACGTTGCGCAGCATTTCGGCGGCGATTTCCGGAGTGACCGCGCCGTTGCCGGGCGCGCCGGCGCGGCTGCCGTCGGGCATGAACGGAATGCCGGCGGCGGCGCCGGTCGGCGCGTTCGGATCCAGGCCGGAGCGGTCCTGCGCGGCCAGCAGCTTGAGCAGGCCCGACTGCGCCGAGGTCGGCGCCAGTTCGATCTTGCCGTCGCGCGCGGCCGACAAATCGATGGCCGCGCCCTGTTGCTGCGGATCGCCGGACGGTGCGTGCAGCGTGCCGTCGTCCAGCGCCGGCGCGCGGCGCGCGAACTCGGCGGCGGCCTGCGGCGACAGCCCGGCGTCGGCGGCCATCTGCCGGTAGCCCTTGTCGAGCACGCTGCGCTCGCTGTCGCCGGGAGCGACATCGACGGCGACGCCGTGCTGAGTGCCGATCGGCTTGGCCTGATCCAGGCGCTGCACGGTCTGCACTGCATTGGTCAGAGCGATCTGATCCATCGGCAGCAGGCGCGAGCCGATCGCGTCCTGCAGCTGCTGGCCCTGTTCGGGATGCTGGCGCGCGTAGTCGGCGACCGCGTAGGCCATGCCTTCCACATCGGTACGACCGCAGTACTGGTGGGTCGAGACGATGCGGTCGGCTTCGGCCAGCACCGCAGCGTCGTAGCTGGAACCGGTGGTGGGCAGCGGAAAGATCGGCGGAGGTGCGACGGGACGGGTGGGGTCGGTCATGGACGGACGCGAGCGCGAGTGGGGTTTGCCGGAAACCTTAATGGGGGCTCGGGCGCCCGCAAGCTAGGAACGACCCTAGCGCCGCGGCGACGCCTGCGCGGCGGCGGCTTCGAGCCCAGCCGCTGCCGCGACACGGTGTTTTTCGCCGTGACCGCGATCACACCGATGCGTCGCAAATAATCCTGCGCCGTGCTTGCGCGGCCGGCGAGCAACGTCGCGACTTAGCTTGGCCTGGCAGCGGCAAATCGTCCTCGGCAAGGCAGGAACTACGACGATTAATCCTGTGGATGATCGATTTCTTGCCAGCGCCGAAGCTGGGCTTTCACGTCTTCCCAAGGTAGGCGGCTGGACGAGGAGCAACGTCGGTTGATATGGCTGAGAGCGCAGTACGTTCCGTGGCGCGAGGTGTGTGCTCGGACCGGATAGATTCGCAAAAGACCGCGTGGCGTCGCTGGCAGCATGCCTTGGTGCTGGTGATGGCGCATCTCAACGGACCTTTACCCCGCTTTGCTGAGCCGGTACGGGTACAGCCACAAGTAAAAGCGAGATGACTTTGTACCGCTGCGGGCGAATGGGGGTGATCGGGGGCCAATGCGAAGATCGGGGGTGTCCCAAAACCCCGCTTTTACCCTAGCCCAGTCGGCATGCTGATCGCGGTGTGTCTTAGACGGAACGCTCGAGCCGCGTAGAGGCACTTCGGTCCCAAGCACCGATATGGGCTCGGCGATGATTGAGATGTGGTGTGTTTCTTGCCACAAATCCGAATAGTGAGAAAGCGTGAGCCAATAAGTGCCGTCCGGTACTGCAGATTTCGGGTGTAACGGGGACCAAGATTTATGGGCGATCAAACTTGATCGCCAACCCGAATCAGAGGCTCGCATGTCATACATGCCTTGGTACCTCGCCGCAACCATCTTAGGATCCTCAGCGCTCCTCTACGCTCCATCGTCCATCGCGCAGATGACCGAGCTCGGCACATTGGGTGGAAATGCATGCTCGGCAAAAAACGCCAACGACAACGGCGCAGTCATCGGCACCTGTCGAGATGCAGACGGCGACATCGTCGCAACGTACTGGGCCCCAGGCACTGCAGTGCCGATGCCGCTGGCGGCGCTCGAAGTGGACGGGCCCTGCGACGTGTACGACATCAATAACGGCAATATCGCAGCGGGCAATTGCGAGCAAGGCACAAAGGGGGAGCATTTCCCGGTCCGCTGGATTGCCTCGCTGCCCGGCAGCGGCCCGCAACGCCTCAACCCGTTGACAGGCCATGCGAAAGCCGAAGCATGGTTGATCAACCATTCCGGCGTGGTCGCGGGCGCCAGCATTGAGACCGGCGGTGGCGCGCGCGCAGTGATTTGGCGGGCGGGCCAGATCAATCCAACCAACTTGCCGGAGCTGGGCTTGTTGCCGCCCTTGCTTCCCAGTAGCACGGAGTGCAGTGTGGCCGATATGACCGATGCGATCGAACCTGTCGTGATCGGAACCTGTGAGTTGCGCGATGGTGGATCGGTGGCGGTTCGCTGGAAGCGTGGATTGCTGGGCGGCTACGCCGCCAGTGAGCTGCCGCGACTGGAAGGCGGTTCGAACTGCGTTGCCGCTGCGATCAACGACGATGAGTTCGTCGCTGGCACATGCGAAGACATGGATGGGGATGTTGTTGCCGTGCGCTGGACGCCCGATGGGAACGACCTGACCTATCTCGACTACTTGGACGTCTCCGGCGAGTCACGGCAGCAGTTAACGGTCGAGGATCTGAACGAGGCGGGCATCATCGTCGGCAACTACGTCACCGACGATGGTCTCAGTCGTGCCTTCGTGTGGGCACCGAACGGAAACCCCGCACTGGAGGAGGGCTTGGATATCGGGTCGCTGGACGGGTTCTGGGTCCGCGCCGTGGATATCGCCGACAACGGCCATATCGTCGGTGTCGGTCAAACTGCAGTTGGGCGGAGCCACGCTTTTCGATGGACGCCAACCGATGGGATCGAAGACCTGGGTACGCTGGGCGGGTTTTCCAGTCGGGCGGTTGCATTGAGCGACAACGGGCTATGGCAGGTGGGTATCAGTCAAGTGGTCTCTGGCCATATGCACGCGTACTCGATCGATCCGGTTAGAAGAGCGACCGCCCCATTAAAAGGACTAGGCGGCTGGGGTGGTGGTTGGGGCGGTGGTGGTTGGGGCGGTGGCGGTTGGGGTGGTGGTTGGGGCGGTGGATACCGTGGCGGTTGGGGCGGTAGAGGTTGGGGACAGTCGCATCTGAGTGACCTCAGGCGCGAATGGAACCAAATGTTTAACTGATCTTGATACGTCGATGAGAAATCGTCGATATCACGTCTGCATACCACGTGGTCGCAAAGAAGGTACACGACGCCCTAGCCACTAACGCCCTGACTCAATAGGCCGCGACCCGCGTTGGCGCACGTTAGCGCCCTTCGGCCAGAAGTCGAGCTCGGCCTTGGGCCGGATTTCGCGGCCTTTCTTTTTCGGCGATGGCGCAGCGCCGCGGTATATACCGGCCTCTTGCTGCGCCACTTGCTGCGTATTGGCTTTCACGCTAGGCAAGTCGTCCAGAAAACCGCACATGAAGCTCCGCATCTGCGGTGTGCTTTGTTGCTTCAATTCGCTGTCGCCTAGACTTCTCAGCCCGACTGCAGGCACACCCGAGGTATTGGCCACTACTGCGGTAATGGCGTACCAAGCGTCGCGGGACGCCCTATCGGGCAAGAAAGTGATTTCCACATTGCCCGAACTCATACTTTCTTCGCTTTCGATGCGGTAACCGGCTCGTTCAATCGCCTGCTTGACCTGACTCGCCACTTGTCGCAAGTCGGCACCCTTGGCTACTAAGGCATTGGCTTGAAAGTCCACCATGCCATCACGGCGACCGACTATGAAATTGTCTTCGCAACCGTAGTCACTCGTTGCTGCTGAGCCAACAGTTGCGGTGCGTGGCACAATCCAAGACACCAAGGACCATGCATTGGCTGAAAGCCTGTTGGCCCATTCGCCGCAAGTGCCGCGGTTTGGTTACCGGCGCACGGCGGCTTGGTAGGCGATGGGCGAGGCTCGCGTGCGCCGTCTGTTGCGATCATTGGGCTTGAATATTCCCAAGCGACGTTCACGCCGTCGACGCAGTGGCAGCGATATCTGTTTGCCTGGGGCAATGCGGCCTAACGCGGTATGGAGCTACGACTTCGTTCACGACCAGATGGTCGACGGGCGTCGTTTGAAGCTGTTGTGCGTGATCGACGAACCCACCCGTGAGTGCTTGGCCATCGAGGTGGGAGCCAGCCTGCGCGCGCAGGACGTGATCTTGACCTTATCGCGACTAATGCGGCTGTACGGCAAACCGTCATTCGTACGTTCCGATAACGGCGCGGAGTTTACGGCCACCCGGGTGATGCGTTGGTTGCGCGATGCCGCGATCGACCCGGCGTTCATTGCGCCGGGCAGTCCGTGGCAGAACGGCTTTGTGGAGAGCTTCAACGGCAAGTTGCGCGACGAACTGCTTAATCGCGAATGGTTTCGTAGTCGTGCTGAGGCCAAGGTCCTGATTGAACGTTGGCGGCAGTTTTATAACGAGCAACGGCCACATAGTGCGCTTGGCTACAAACCACCACCCAGCCTTCGACGTGGCTGGCGCGAAACCGATAGCATCCAGGCCGAACTCACTGCTTGATTGGCTACAAAATACGTACGCAGGTCGCCAGCATTCGCGAAGGCGCAGAATTGCTCTGCCATGAAGATTTCCCGTCTATTCAGGAACTTTGCAGACTGTATCTGATCTCGGCTGCAGGGGGGCTAGCAAGTAGGCCACCACCGCTTCATCAACGCAATGGTCCAGCCCGGACAGGGCTAGCGTATGGCCATCGAATTCCCTTGTGACCAAGGCGCTACGAAAGAATGTGGCCATCTTTCGTGCGTTAGCGTGCGGGGTGGTGGGGTCGTGTCGCTGTGCCACAAACAACAAAGGGGGCAGATCTTTATGGCGCACTGGAATATGAGCGACGTCCGTGCCGGGGAAGGGCCATAGCTTGCAGATTGAATCATCATCTGGCTCCGAGTTATCGAAGGGCGATGCAGCATCAATAAGCGCCGCGTGTTCCCAACCAAATCCTCGTGCCTCCATATTCCATGCCGTATCGGCGCAGTTGATGACTACAAGAGCGTCGCTATCGACGGAAGCTTCACTTTTTACTGTCAGAAGCAGCATTTTCTCGCCCCTTCCATACTTAATCTCTGCCAACGCGGAAATAACGTCGGACCACTGTTCCGGCCACAATAACGCGTCCATAAGGCCATCTCTTACTTCGTCCGATCCGAGTTTACGGCCCGACGGAGCTTGAATTGGTTGCTCATCCAAGTTCGCCAAGAGTTTCTGATAGCTGAGCATGGCCGTCTTAACATCGTCTCCTAGAGGGCACGCTGAATTTTTTGCGCAGTACGCGGCGAAGCGTTCGAATGACTTTTGAAAGCCTCGCTGCTGATTCAACAACATCGTGGCATCATTTTCAGACAGGTCGACTACACCATCCAGCACTATGGCTCGAACTTTTGATGGATATCGCTCCGCGTAAAGAGCCGCGACCTTTGTGCCATACGAATAAGCGATGATATTCAGGTGAGACTCGCCAATGGCCTGGCGCAAAGTCTCGACATCACCTACAGCCGAATGCGTACCCGCATGCTTGAGGAAGTCCGCTCCTGTAGCCTCAATGCAGTCGTCGATGAATTTTCGGGCCGTCAATTCAACGCCGTCTGAACTCTTAGCCCGGTCTCCCGGCAACTGCCATGTCTCATGAGAGAAGGAAAATTCTCTGGGTTGGCAGCTGATTCTAGGGACAGAGTTGCCTACTCCTCGGGCGTCATAGCTTATGATGTCATAATGCGCCGCAATCACTTTGGCCGGACCATCGTCGTCAATATAAACATTGATTCCTGGGCTTCCCGGGCCGCCGGAAATAGATAGTAGGCTGCCGAGTCGCTTTCGTGTTGCGGGAAGTTTAGTAATAGCAAGCTTGACCGCAATGGCCTTCGGGCGCCGCCGATGTTCATATGGCCCATAGATGAGCGGTGCATCAACGTAACCGCATAGTAACCGCGGCGGAGCAGGCCGATCCGGGAACCAGGATCGGTATTCGACGCTTCCGCATGACTTCCAATCGACGCGCACATGGCGGTCGTAGAACCCGGGGAGAAAAAATCCGCATACAGCCAGAAAGCTCAAAAAGACAGCCGTAATGAATGATAAACGCAATGTAGACACCTCAACTGAAACTGTTACTTGCTACTCGCCTGAGCCTTTTAAGCAAACGAAATGTGCAATTTAATCCATGCCCGGATTAAATTTTCGATATCTGGGCCGACCAGCGCGACGGTAGCATCGTCTCGGCTCAGTCTGCAGAATTTGTCGTATTACATCCAGTAAAACGACGAGTCCTACATTGCCTCCGCTAGCGTATATTTATGCAGGAAAATATGTTCCATGCGCCACTGCAGCCTACTTTAAGTTCAGGCCTGGCACCCACCAAAAGTCGCCCTCTTTTATGCTCTGCATGTTCGGCAACGGCGCACCAAATATTTCTGCTTGCTATACGGTTGATCGCGGCAACCACAGCCGAGCCGATGATAGAGAGAACTGTTGCCATTACGATGGGCCAGCACGAAGAAGATGTGGCAGCACCTTCGTATTGTCAGTTGATAACGCAAGTAACGGTAACAGTCACCGAAGCCCCATTCTCCAGGTTTCCTATGGCGACTCCCGCCTCTAGCTGAGCAAGCGCCAGCCCAACGGGGCATGCCGAACCTGAGCAGGTCGGCGGTGCTGTACAGGTTACGCCACTGCGGCCTATGAGCGGATCTGCAAGAACAGTGCCTGTTACTGCGTCGGGACCATTGTTAGTCACCACGATCATGTAGGTCGTACCGCGGGTAAGCGTGTCGGTAGCCTGATCGCCCGCTCCCGCACCCGGAGTGTTGGTCTTAGTGATGGATAGATCCGCGATCGAATTGCGTGTATTGATGAACGTGCAAGTGAGGTCGTCGCCTGGAGCTACCGACTGTGGATAACTCGCCGACCAATGGAATACGCCAAAAGCCTCGGAAATAAGTCCTTTTTCGTCGTTACGACGAGGCGTAGAAAAGGTTGAGGCTGGGAGTTTGGCGCGTCCGAAAGGATGCAAACCGCCGACCAATCGGTGACGTCCGTCGACTTCTGCGGCGACTAGGCTTCAATTCTCTTAGGCTGTGGTTTCAAGTTGATCGTCCTCATTGTGAGGTTGATCGCCAAAAAACTCGCAGAAAAGTCCACGGCTAACCAGTTGTTTTGTAAGGTGCGAAAATCCAGCCCTTGGTTTCAAGACTACAGGAAGGGAGAAGAGAGAGCTGTCTGTGGCGATTTTTTAGCCAAACCGCGACTTTCTGGCAATCTCCGAGTCCACGGCAGCGCGGGAACTGCCGAAAATAAGGGGTTTTTCGACGTTTCGTGAGGGGGGAGGAAAACACCCTCGGCGTGCTAGTGGTGGAGCCACGGGAACCGGGTTCAAACCCTCTTGACGGGCTAGTGGGGGCGTTTGGGGGCTAGTGGGGGCCGATGAGGGGCGGGGCAGGAAGGACCTCCCACGGATTCGGCCAGCTTCCGACTAGTTTCGGCCATGAGCGGGCATCGATCAACGCCTGAATTGTTCCGGGCCGGCTTGGGCTGGTTCGTCCGCTTAGGGGCTTTACGTCTGCCGCAGCTAAGGCCTGCCGATGGCGTTGTCGACGTCCTAAGTCTCGTGTGGATCACCCCGGCTCCATGCCCAGACGCCAACGCAGCTTGCGATTGGAGGCAACCAGCGCATCGATGCGCGATTGGTCAATACCGATTAGGAGCAGCAGGTGGAGCTGGAACAAGGCCTCGAGCTTGAAGACCAGCGGCAGCAGGTCCCCGCGCTGCGCGGCACGAGCGGCGAGTGCCGGGTCGTAGTGCGTCAAGTAATTGCGCGTGTCCACCATCTTATCCACAAGCTCTTTGCGCGCTTCGGCGTTGCCAAAGTGACGAGTGAACGGCTTGAGCAGGCGCTGCATCCGTTTGCGCAGGGACAGCTTGTTGGCGTACGCCAGTTGTTCCTCGAGCCATTCGCGATGCGGCTGCGGGCACGCGGCGAGGATCGCGGAAACGCGCTCTGCATACTCTTCGGGCGGTTCCCCGGTCTCACTGCTGGTGCGGTCGTGCAGCGACTCCAGTCCCTGGGCGATCGATAGAAAGCGGCTTTCAAGGAACGCATGGCGCCCGGCGCGCACGGCGAAGTACAAGTTGAACGCCGGCGACAGCGCTTCGTGGTGCGCCAACCAATCGGTCAACATGCCCTGCAGCCGATCGGCGACGTCAGGGTAGGAAAACAGCATCGAGTAGCGCTCGATCTCCACACGCCGGGCCGGCGTGCTGCTCTCGTAGAACACAGGCATCGAAATGGGCTTCTCTCCGCCCGACACGTCCATCGTCGCCGACGGCGAATAGGCACAAAGCGCGTCGATCTCCAGCGTCTGATCGGTCGCGAAGGAAAGGAAGTTGACCAGGCGCCCCAACTGCTGCCGAAGGTCGTCGAAGGTCGCCTCGCCTTCCGGCACGACGACTAGTCGTGACTGGTGGGTGATCTTAGCTTCGTTCTTGACCTTGCCCCCCGGTGCGGTCCAGAAGAACTCAAAGCTCACGCGAATGCCGGGCAGTGACAGTTCGATCTTGGGTGGCGGGACGTAGCGGATGAAGGCCGACTGCACCTTGTGCGCGGCGTCGAACTCGAATCCGGCGTCAATCCCCGTGATCTGCAGCCAGTCATCCAGCCCGGACACCACCGCTTCGAGCTTGCTGAAGCGAAGCTGCGCCTCGGGCGGCAAATTCGCACCGCGAAATACGGTGGCCACGTGCAGATTGGAGATGGCCACGCCGCCGAAGGAAAAGTTCTCAGTCAGATAGAAGCTGTCATACAACGTGACCGCACCGCCCTGGACAACGCCGTGAATCGTCGATAGATCATGCGGCTCGTCGCGGAATTGTGCCTCCTCGCCACCGAAGGCCCCCATCAGCTCCAGGCTACACTTGCCGACCTCTGAAATGCGCAGCCGCCCGCTGACGTTGTCGAGCTGGCCGGGCAACCAGAAATAGCCCTCGAGGACATGCGGCGCATCAAGTTTCACTGCGGCCTCCCTTCTTGCCTAGATCAATTCGCTGCCCCAGCATACTCCGGAAGGCTCTCAAGGCTCGTGACGCCGGTCAGTCCGGATCATCATCGTCAACGCGCGGTGCATTGCCAAAGGTGCGCCGAAACAGCGCCAGCCGTACCGTCACCGGGGCTCGTTCGCGGCCGAAGGCCACCACCAGTCGTTGTACCGTCGGCGATTCAAATCCGCTGGGCGGCACGGACGGCGTCAGGTGCATCGCCACCTGCAGTTCCTCACGCGTAATGGGCACGCCCTGGCCCAGTACCGCGCAACTCGCGCGTAAATTCTCGACCAGATCGGATATGGCACTACTGTTGGTTTCGGCGTCGGCAGTGGTGAGTAGACCGTCGAGCACCGTGCGAACTGCCGCGGCGCCCTCGGTTGCGTAGACGGCAAGCGCATCAAACGGGTTGAGCGGAGCGTTGAGCGCGATCTGGCCGTACGTCGGCGCGGGGGCCGTCGCCTGCTCCGCACGCGTATGCAGGTGCAAGTGGTCCCAAAGCGCACGGACATCTGTTACGACCGCGGCACCGGTGCTCTGCGCCATGAACAACGCCACCTCCAAGTTCACGCAGCGAACGACGAACATCTGGTCTAGCGTCTTTTCGTCCTCAAGGACTTGGAGCAGCGCCATCGGATCTTCCTCGCCCTGACGCCGCATGTACGCTACGGCGCCGAGGTGATGCTCTTCTCCTTGATCCGGAGCGGCATCCTTGACCAAGGACAGCAGGACGCGATCGGGCAGCTGCAGCATCGAGCGCTTCACATCGTCGCGCAGCAACCAGCGAAACTCGTCGAGCTGCTGCGGCTCCAGGCACCACTGCGCGGTGCGTTCCATCGCCATGGTGCGCATGGCGTATTCGAACTCCGGGCTGAGATCGCCCGGGTCGGGAAAGACCAGCACCTTGCCGGCGCAGATCAACGGCTCGAGCATCAGCCAGAACATGATGTTCTTGAGGAACTGCTGCTTGTGCTGCGCCGGGGAGTCGACCGGGCTGTACTCGGGCCGTAAATTGCGCGAGGCAAGGACCGGATCCATCACCAGCACCTGATCGAACAACGGCACCAGGCTCATGATGCTTTCGCCGGCCGTTCGTGGGTCGGAGGGGCCCATGTAGATCGCCCGCAAGCCGCCGTCACCGGGGCGCGGGAGCATGGCCGCCAAGTCCGTCCCCTCCGGCCACAGTCCGCGGGAGATGCGGTGCAGCCTGGCGACCTGCTCGTCGGACAGGGTTCGTTGAACCTTCTGCCACGAGTCCTCTTCGGTCAGTTCCAGCACGCCGCCAATCGCGCGAAGAAATCCCAGGTTTCGTTCGCGCAGGCTCAAGACGTCCCACGGGGGGCGCTCCCATGGCGGAAGGCTCGCGCAGCACGCCCCGAAAGTAGCTTTCGCGCCACACGGACATCGATCCGCCGGCCCTGGCGGTGCGGCCGGTGGCTCCTTTGCGACAAACTCGTGCTCGTGCGAGGTGCGCCCGTAGGCGTCGCGGTAGCCGAAGGTGCCGTCCTTGTAGCCGATGTGGATTTCGCCGCCGTGCCGCCACAGCTCCCTCTTCAGCGGCAACAGCAACCGGGCGAGCGTTTCCGGGTCGACCGTTGTGGTGCGCTCGGGGTAGAGCCATTCGCGATCCCCTGCCGCGATGTACCGGTGCGCCCGCGTTTTGAGCCAGGCATTCACCGCGAGGACTGCGTCGGTGTCGAAGCGTCGTCCGCGAATCAGCGTATCGGTGCGCAGCATTGTGTGCCCGAAGTAGCGGGCGTTGATGCGCTTGGCGGTCAGCTCCACGCTCCCGGAGTCCTTGGCGTACGGCACGTGCGTCAGGATGAGCAGATGCTCGGCATCCAGCGGGAACAGCGTCTGCGTCCCGTTCCAGGTGATCGGCGCTTCATTCGGGTAGTCGAGCAGCGACGCGTCGAGCGGAAGACCGGCATTGAAGGTCGTGACCGGGTGGTCAGTGATCAGAAACTTCACCGCTGAATCCTCGGCCGATACCACCTCGTGCGCGCACTCGGCCCACAGCGTGCCGAACATTTGTCGCAGGTGCTGCATCTCACGCATCAGCTCGAGCTGGGACAACGCCGGGTAGCGGCTGCGGATCCAGTCCAGGCCCTTTGGCGTGCGCAGCTTCTGCGCGCCCAGGTACGCCAACATCGGCTGGTACTGGTCGTGGACCTGCACGACGTCGCCGCCAATGAACGCTCGAACCGCGGCCGCGCCGTAGTCGTCGATGCCCTGGAACAGCACCGTCTCGATCTGGTCGTTGAGGTATTCGCCAAAGCGCGTGACGTACAGGTCGTTCTGCCAGAAGCAGGCCTTCGGCGGGCGCTGGCGCGGTCTAGCGAGGATCGGGGTTCCGTCGGGACGCGGGCGTGGTGGCGAAATGTCGAGGAACCAGTTATCGGCGCCAGCGACGCGAAAGCCGCGCTGGTACCACTCGGGGACGTAGTGGTTCTCTCGCGATGGCCCTTGGGGTCGGACAGGACTCGGCGTCCGCGTCATGGTGATGGGGTCAGCCTCGCGCGCCGCACGTACATCATTCGAAATGGCCCGCCAACCATTGCGCTGTCTCGACATCGGTCGCGCCATCGATGTATACATCGGCTTGGACCATGGGGCCGGCCGGCGCGCTGCGGCGATGATGGGTTCCAGGAGCGCGCGGTGCTCGCGAATGAACTGGTCGGCTTTCTCTTCTCCAAGTGTCCACCGTTCCTTCTGCTGCTTCTTCTTGAAGTTGAGGGCGCCTCCGAGCGAGTGGTTCGACAAGGCTCGTAGCGCGGCTGGGAACCCGGCGGCGACCTTTCGTCAAGGCTCGACCGTGTGGAGAGGGTCCTCGGTCATCACGCCCCCTCCCGGGCCAGGACTTCCTCCCCTTCCCTTCGGATTGCTCGTCGGTGTTGATGCGCAGCCACAGTACGAGCCGCCGGGGAATCTAGGCATCTAGTGTCCGCTTCGGGTTGAAAGCAGACACTAATTGTCTCGCCCATCCGCTGCCCCTTGAATCTGGCGCAGGCCAGCAGCGGTGGAGCGATCAAAGCTAATCTCCTAGACACAACTTAGAGGTATCCAGCTCGAACTCCTTGTCGATTGCCAGCTTTTTCAAGATCGCGGGCAACACCTGGTGAATCATCCGCATTCCAACCAATAGCTCGTTCATGTAGATATCCGGATGCAGGCGCGAGGCGTTAAAACCTAGGCTCTCCGCCTCTGCCTCGTGCCCTAAGGCGTCATCGGATTCATAGACCAAGTTCAGTAGTTCTGCTTGCAGTGGCACACCAGAGCGAAAAGCCGCCTGCTTCACTATGCCGAGCCACTCACGATAGTTCTTCAGCGTCTCCCTTCGGAAGCGCAAGAAGTTCGGTGCCAACGCCGAGTCGACCTCTAGCTTGCATGCCGCTAGCGACATCAGTTCAGGCTCGACGTTAACGGCATCCGTGTCGAACAACTCCAGATCATCGTCGTCGATCAGATCCCCTACATAGGCCACATAGAAGCCATACACGTTATTGAGCGCGTAGTAGATATCCGAAATCAAGCGAGAGAGTGGGTGCGTCTGCAGAAGCTCGTCGTTCTTCTCATAGGCGGCTTCGCAATCTAGTTCTGCGTCGTAGTCGAAGTCCAGCTCTTTGGGGAACGCCGGCGGGATGGTCACGCCCATTCCCTTCAGTACGTGGAACGTACTCCAGCAAAGCAACCCCATCTCATCCTTAAGGGGCGCAGTGTTGTAGCCCGTCTCGGCGCCTTGATAGGCTCGGTCGGCGAGGTGGTGCACGAGTCGTTTCCACTTGGCGGCTTCGGCCGCGGTCCCCACGAATTGCACGAACTCCGGATGCTCATCCGAGAGGTTGGCCAGTTCACGCAGCCTGGCCTCCATTTCTGAGGAGATGTGCTCTCCCTTTTTCCACTTGCTGATCTGTGTAGGCGATACACCCAAGCGTTGACCCAGCTGCTTCTGGTTACATCCTTGCGCATCCATTGCCAAGCTCACCAATGCCGCGACGCTCATTCGCCCTCCAAAGGGGGTGTTTTAGTAAATTTAGTTCCTTCCTCTGGGTAATGTATCGCATGATTAGTGAAATTGCAATATAGTTTAGTAAATTTGCTTTGGGCAGACATCGACCGGCCCTGGACGCCCAGAGGGCGACAGGCACTTCGCGGAGTCCCACGCTATGTCATGCGCCCGGCCCCGTCCGGGCCGCGCCCGCTCGATCAACGAGGGAACCGGCGGCCCTCGTTTGCCACGGGCGCGGGCGCACCAAGCGACCACGCGCCTGCAGATCAGCTGGCCGGCGTGGCGAATGCCGAGTCATGGGTCGGGGGCTCGAATCCCGCCAGGCGCACCGACGCCCCACGTCGGAAAGTCTGTGCCGCCTTCATCGGCGACGGAAAGCCCACTATTTTCGAGATACGGGGCTTCTTCGTCGTTGTGACGAGGCGCAGAAAGGGTTGAGGGTTGGAGAACGGCGCGCCCAGCCCCCCCGGGGCGCCGGCCGATCGCCTTCAGGGGTCCGAACGGGAACGGACTTGGGCTACAGGCTGCACCATGGGGGCATCCTTTGCACCCGCTCCCACTAACCCGGCTCCGTGCATTCCGTCGAACGGGAGCGAGAAAGCTTCGAACGCAGCGTCGAGCGCCTAGAGGAATCCGTGCTGCGCGACCACACCGCCGAGAGCATTGATGAGCTGCGCCGACTGCGCAAGGGCTCCTCTCGCTTGCGGCGCATGCTCGCGCCGCACCGCGTTCTATTCACCAGCGTGGCCCGCCCCGACTTCCGGCCCGACGCCGACAGCAAGTCGGAAGCGCATTTGAAGGCGTTGGGCGACCAGTTCGAACGCGCCATGGACGTCATCGAGAATGCCCGCGAGCAGATCATCGGCAGCTTCGAGCTGTTCTCCAACCAAGTGGCGCTGGAAACCAACGCCAGCATGCGGGTGCTGACTTTCATCACGGTGGTGATCGGAGTGCAGACCGTCATTGCGGGCGTGCTTGGGATGAATTTTGACGCGACTTTCTTCAAAAACGCACGACCTCGGATTCTGGGTCGCGGTGGCCGCTATGGCCGCCGCTGCCACAGCGCTGGGCCGTAGACGGCGCTGGTTCTAATGGTTGTAAAAAAGGCGGCGCTTTCGCGCCGCCTTCTAGTTACCGGCCGTCCTTATCGGCATCGCCGGGAAGTGCCCGTTCAACGCTATGCCAAGCGTCTTTGGCGGCCATCTTGGCCTTCTCCCAGCCCAGTCGGGATTCGCCTTTCACGCTGTCCCAGCGCTGCCCCAGCTCCGCCTCGAGTTTATCGTCCCAGTCTCGGTCGCTTCGGTGCTGGCGAGCGTAAGTGCCGAGCCGGTAGGCGGGCTGGTAATCGCTATACGAGGCGTCGGCTGCCCGATAGGGGGCCTGATCGAACTTTGCCTGGTGATAGCGGTCAGTCGCCTCGTACGCCCGGTACGTGTGGTCCGCCCGCGTCCAGGAATCTTGCACTGCCGCGCGCGCGTCCTTCCAATCCAGCCGGGATTCGCCGCGCGCACTGGCCCAGTCGCGCTCCAACTCGGCGTCGGTCTTGTCGTCCCAGGCGCGACTTCCCAAGCGTGAACGAGCGTCAGCACCATATGAATAAGCCGGCGCGTAATCGGTGTCGTAGTTGTATTTAGAATCGTAGTACGGGCGCCGAGCATGCTCGTCACGCCAGTACTCGGCCTCGCCAGTCGGATCGAGGCGCTCGGCGACTCCCTTGCCGGCTGAAGCGCCTGCGATGGCACCGATTCCGCCACCGATCAGCATGCCGATCGGGCCTCCGAGAGCGCCGATGACCATGCCGGCAGCGGCACCGCCTACGCCACCTACGCCCACCCCGACAGGGTGAGAGCCCGGAGTACCGGTGATCGGATCGCGGTTAAGATCCCGCTTGTCGTTGCTGCTTGCCATGATGTCCCTCCTAAGGCGGATCGGAACTGTCCGCTAAGACGCGAGCATCGGGCGCGGCTCATATACAGCGTGTCGTAACCGCGCGAAGGGAGACTTAACAGTTCGTAGCACCAACGGTAACCAAACATCCCCAGCCTCGCGCAAGACCGTGCCATTAACAGTTAGGCTCAGACCTTCACCATAGCCGAGCAAATCACCGCCGCACGGATGCCCGCTACGGAGTCGGGACCTGACGCGACAACGCATGGCGTCGTCATGAAGCCCTTGTATCGCATGCTTACTCGCCGTCTGAGCCCTTCGCCAACCGAAGCAGTGGTCACTTAGAGGACATCGCTCTCGGAGAAAGCCTTGCCCTCGCATCGCCGCCTTCTCGCACCAGCACCCTCCCTGGCTTAAGAGCCCGCTATGGCATGCTTGTGGCGTGTCGGATACACGCAAGACGCGCTCACTTATATCTGGCCGCTAGTTCTCTATTCGAGATCATTAGCTCGTCCGTCCGGTGGCTCTCCACTACTCCCCCAGCGGCATATAGCCGTCAATGTCCGGGTAGTGCTTGCGAAGAATGGGGATAATCTTTAAGTCGATTTGTTCCATCAATTCGACCAATTCCCTCCGCACGTACTTGGATTCTTCTCTGTCGGAAAATATCTCCTGCCCCAAGGCGGCGGCATAGGCCGCCTCGTTGCACACCTTGTTAAGAGTGACTAGAAACTGTTCTGCGACCTGATTTGACATTGGCGCCTCCGTTGTGGCGACCCCTTCTATGCATGCACCTAGCCCAACGAATCCGCTAGGCGCTGCCATCGCGTCATACTTGCGGGCGTATTAGAGCCGGATGGTAATAATGCCGGCGGCGAAGACGCAGATTCCACCGCGCCTCGCCGAGCTTCTGGGTCAGCGCGCAACGCGGCCTGACTACACCGCCTCCTTCGCGTCGACCCATTCGCTAACGCCGATAGATTGTTCGAGGTAGCGCCGAAGCTCGGGCTCGTCGAACGCTGGGGGACGAATCCCGCTCCCTTCGAGCAGGGCTGAAGTATTGTCGTGCTTCCAGAGATAGGTGTGCTGGTACATCTCAAGGATGCAATTGTCCTTATGCATGGGATCCCGGAACAGGTTCAGTACCGGATAAAGCGGGGTCTTCGGGTCGTTCATCCAGCAAGCACGCCATTCGCGGAAGGGGACCACACGAAATTCAAAGCCGAAGTAACGCTCCAGCAAATCAAAGAACTGCTTCAAGGACACGTTGGTATCCCCGGAATGAATCAGGTTGAATTTCTGCCCCAGGCAGGCTGGCTGCCGGCCGATATGGGCGATCGCCTTGGTCATGTAGTCGACCGAGCTCAAACCTTCGCGCAGCTCACGCAGATCCGGAACGAGGCCGAGAGATAGGCAGGTCTTCACTAGCCGCCCCCACCATTGGTAACTGGCGCTCAGTCCCGTTTGGGCGTGATAGGTGGCGTAGCCGAGCCGGTACGTGGCCAATGGAAGACCGCGGGCCTCGGCCAGATCGGCAATCTTTTCCATGACCCACTTGCTTTTGACGTAGCCGATGTCCGCGCAAACGGCATCCAGGTTTTCGTCGATATCGGCGGCTTCCGTGACGACATCGCGACCCGTGATCCAATATCCCCAGCTATAAACAGAGATAGTCGACAGTAGCATCAGCGCCTTGGTGGTTCTTTCGGCAGCGAAGCGGATGATGTTGACGAGTCCATCGACGTTGTCGCGCTTCATCGCCGCATAGGGCTTGATGAAATTGACCGAGCTGGCCGAGTGATAGATCACCTCCACGTCGCGGCACAGCGCGTCGTAGTCGTCCGCCTGCAGGCCAAAGCTGGGCGAGGCGATATCGCCCGGGTGCGCTCGCACGCGGTCCATATCCGCGGGAGAGATGGACACCTTGTACTCTTCCGCCTTTTCGTGAATCCGCCGCATGCCCTCAGTCGCGGTGCGGGCGCGTACGATGCAGTGGACGACAGCGCGCGTGTTGGCGAGCAACTCGGCGAGCAAATGAATGCCGACGAAGCCCGTAGCCCCGGTGAGGACTATGTGGTTGGGGCTAACCAGTCGACGCGCATCAAAGGGGGCGGAGAAAACGATGTCCTCCGGAAGCGTGGCGTCCCGGCGCAAGATCACAGGCGAAATGTAGTCGGAAACGTCGTCGGTGGCATCTTGTCGCAGCCGAATCTCCGCGGCGAGGGATTCGGCGGTCGGCTGGTTGTAGATGTCGGTAATCCGCAAAGCCAGTCCGAGTTCCTTCGACAAGGCTGCAATCACCTCGGCAGCGAGCATGGAATGCCCGCCGATGTCGAAGAAGTTATCGCTGCGTTGAAAATCTGAGTGCTCCAGGGCGTCCTGAAATGCGGTCAGGACGGCCCGCTCGACGCGGTCCTCGACCTCCTCGAACGTTCGGACCGGCGAGGTCGTGCGCGCGAAGTTGGCCATGAGGGCGGCTTTGTCCGTTTTCCCATTGGAGTTCAATGGGAAGCGATCCAAAACGGCATAGTGACCCGGCACCATGTAATCGGGCAGCACGGCGCGTGCCCCTTCACGAACGCGAGCGACGACATCCCGGTGCACAGCCTCGGCGTTCTCGGGAATCAAAAAGGCGACCAGTTCCTTCGGACTGCCGTCCGTCGGCGTGGTGGCGGACACACTGACCTGGCGAACGCCGGGTTGCTTGGCGAGAACCACCTCGACCTCGCTCGGTTCGACCAGGTGTCCGCGGATCTTGACCTGCTCGTCGACCCGGCCGAGGAACTGGATATAATCGTCCGGCAGCTTGCGACCGAGATCGCCCGTCCGATAGATGCGTTGCCCCTCCTCGTACGGATGGGGTGGGAACTTCTCGGCCGTGAGGCGATCGTTATTGAGGTAGCCCCGGGCCAGGCACGCACCGGAGAGGCAGATCTCACCGATCGCCCCCGTCGGCACCTCGCGCATGGTCTTGTCCAGGATCCAGACACGGGCGTCTCCCACCGGCTTGCCGATCGATGGTTCGCGGCCTAAAGACGCGCTAGGCACCAGATGGCAGGTGGTCCAGATGGTGGCCTCGGTCGGGCCGTAATAATCTACCAGCGTGAACTTAATATGGTCCGTCACCACAGGATTTAACTTTTCACCGCCCGTGAACAAGTACTTCAACGCGGAAGGCTGGGTGCTGTGGCGAATGACCTCCGCGGCCATAATGGTCGGCACGAACGCGTGCGTGATTTCCTCGCGAGCGAACTGTTGCACCAGCTCGCCGGCATCGCGCCGAATGTCGTCGTTCAGCAGATAGAGTCTCGATCCCGCGCAGAGTGCCGACCAAATCTCCCAATGCGCGACGTCGAAGCCGAGCGCTGCCATGGACGTGGATCGGCTCTGGCCATCGACCTGAAAACGATAATTGTGCCAATCGATAAACGCGGCCACCGAGTGGTGTTCGACCGCAACGCCTTTGGGAACCCCGGTCGTCCCCGAGGTAAAGATGACGTACATCAGATCGTTCGGCGATAGGAAGCAACGCGGCGCCGGCGCCGCGGTCGCATTGCGTCTGAGCGCGTCAATGTCGACGGTCTGAACACCGTGCGCTGTGGTCGCAACGCCCGGGATGGTCGTCAGCAGCCATGCGGCGCGGCTTTGCTCGATGATGTAGGCCTTTCGTGCCTCGGGGTACGCATGATCGATCGGAATGTAGGCCGCGCCGGACTTGGCGATTCCCAATAGCCCAATGATGAAGTTCGTCGACCGCGTCGCTTCGATCGGGACCAAGTCGCCCGAAGAGATGCCTTGGCCGGCGAGGAACGCCGCCACGGCATCGCTGTATCTATCAAGTTCGCCGTAAGTCAGTGTCTCGTGGTCGCTGACTAAGGCAACGTGATTGGGGTCCTGGCGGCGTACCGCGTCAAGAACGGTGCTTTTCCTGTTCATGGTATCTCCTGATGGCGCGGTTTCGTGGCGACAATGTGCCCTCAACAATTCGCTTGTCATGACGCAAAATCGTGGAAGACCCCAGCCGGATCATGCCGCCGTTTCAGCTCGCGAAGACGCTGCCAGCCGGCATTAGAAAAGCAGCGCGACACTTCTCGCGAGCGGTACTCAAGGTCGAATTCGTTGATGTAACTGTGCGTGGCGACCGGCTGCAGGTCGTCGTAAAGCGATCGAATCCATTGTTGGTTGACGTCGTCTTCGCTCGCATCTCGCCATCGAGCGTACGTGGAAAAGTACCAATGCCCTCGGGCAGAGAACGCAGCGTCCGGAAGGTATGGCGAGCCGCGCCAGATGAAGAGCGGGAGTGTGGCCGGTGAAGGCAGCATCGGAAGATGTGCGAGCAGTATTTCCGCTGCACGTTCCGGCTGATCGGTGAGGATGTTATCGGCGAGATAGCGCCCGACGCCGAACGTCGCGTCACCGTGGTCGTGCAGGGCAGCGAAGTCCGTTGCCTGTTCTTCGCTGGCCGGGCCCAATGCCCACGGCAGCAGTCGATCAATGACCGAGGCATGCAGCGAGTGGGCTATTTTTTCGTTCTCGGCGAATGCGACGGTGGTTAATGCCAGCTCTTGGGACGGCGTTTTCTGCGAAGCATTGTTTTCACAGGGAATCACTGCGAGCATGACTTGCAGCCGCGGATTAGGCGCGGCGACTTCCACCCATCTCAGCACGTTGGCCAGTTTCATCAGCGGAAGCCGCAAACTGCGCACTGTGATTACCGCCGGCAAAGCGTGGCATTCGAGCTCGAACGATACGGCCGCAAAGAACAGCATTGGGCCACCGCCCCGGGCGGCCCAGAACAAGTCGGGATTTTCCTCGGCACTAGCGTGGCGCAGCACGCCATCGGCGGTCACCACTTCGAGCGACCTAACATGGAAGGCACTCATGGGGCCCCAGTTGGCAAAGTTGATGCCCAGCCCGCCACCGAGCAAGAAGCCCCCCAGGCCGACGCTGCCGCTGTGCCCGGTAGCAAAACCAAGGCCGTGGGAGGCAAGCGCGCAGCTCAGGTCGCGACTGGTAACTCCAGGCCCGATCGTGGCGCGCTGGCAGTCTGGGTCGACCACCAATGTGCGCAGCGCCGACAGGTCGAGGAGTACGCCATGCTGGCGAATGAAGGCATTGGCGAAACTATGGCCTCCACTGCGCAGCGCCAAGACTAGCCCTTGTTCGCGGCAGGCTTGGATGGCGGCTACTACGTCGTCAATCGAGCGAGCGCGAACAATGTAGTCGGGGCGTCGGCTGACCTCGCGTTCGTTCCAGCATGCCTGGCGCCGCCACGCGTCATAGCCGGGTTCACCTTGTTGACGGACACACTCGCTGGGGCCGAGAGCCAGCGTCTTCTCGGCAAATGGAAGCTGGTTAAGTAAATGGCGCATCCTGACCCCCTTAACTACATATACAGCGCACCTGCATCCCCTAGCAGGGAACGAAACATAGGCCGAATATCATTGTTAAACAGTGATCGCGTCTCGGGCGAATGTGGCATCTCAATAGGCAGCTGAAGGGTTAATCTTCGCGATGGACTCACTGTATTCTGGCCACAGAAAGAACAGTGCCGAGGAACGCCACGCCCGGTCGGCGGCCACGCGCGGGCCCGGCTAGCCAGCCATTAATAGGTCTACAAAACATTTAACGAGAAACCGCCGCGCAGGTGCTGTCCCTACAACTAAGCGTGGGGCCATTGATTGAAAGTTTGCATCCGCCGCGCCGCTACCGCCGCGATCGCCGTTCAGTCGACGCGCCAACCCAAGCAGCATCAGCAGATCGTCAAATCACGAGGTCTTTAGTGTCGCTCGTTGCTGTCGACAACCTGACAATGCCGCGGGGCTCAGACTTTGCACAGGCCAAGGGTTCGCAACATTTTCCTATAGGCGACGGATGCCGCATCTGCGCCAAACGATTGTTCAGAGTCGCTGGTGAGATCGACGTATCTGGGGCGCTGCCTTTCCACGACAGCAAGATCGTCCCTCTGCACCTTTTCCGAGAATGCGTTGACCTCCTCATCCGATCCCAAGCTCAACGATTTATCGAATCGGATGGGATAGAACCAGACGCACTGTTCCTCGCTGACCGGGGAGGCGCAATTGAAGATGGTAAACAGCCCATCCGGAAAGTAGATATCCAGAATGGCAATGAAATGAAAATGTATTCTGCAGGCCCGCCGCCACATGAAATCCTTTGGCGAAGAATGGCCAAGTGGGTAGTTTCCAAGCGAACTGGTGTATTCAAAACTAAAACCACCTTCAACCGATTCGACTTTATACGCCGGCATGATCTCGGTCGTGCATTCGTTGAATGTCGTCCGGTGTACGAACGGCAAGTGCGAGATGTCCATGAAACCTTCGACCTGTCGGCCAGCGGACGCATTGACGTTTACCGGCGGCGCTACCACCAGCCGCTGGCTTTCAGTCTCGCGCTCAGGCCCTAAGTCATAGAATGTGCCTGCTCCAAGGCTGGTCCAGAGCAGCCCATTCGACTCGACGGTCTGATAGGAGTGGAGATCGAACCTTCTCAAGTTTTGCACTTGAGGATGAGCCGGAATTCTGGCGCATGCCCCCAGATGGGCGAACTGCAAACCATGGTAAGGGCACTGCAACCCGGCTTCACTCACGGCACCTGCAGAGAGCATTTCACCGCGATGCGGGCAGCGGTCGTCGGCAACTACCACTTCACCCCGAATTTTGTAGATCACCAGCGGCTTGCCGAGCAACACGGCCGCCAGAGGCTTACCTGCTACCGTGGCCGCATCGAGGTCCTGCAGCCTGGCCACCGGGTAATAGTAGTCAATGAGGTTCTGTGAGTAGCTCATAAAGCCTCCAACTGCTATGTCCGTAACGCCTCGACAGCGTGCTGCTTGACGACAGGAGGGTTAACCCGGTTCGCGCACGGCACGATGCCCGGTCAGATAGCTCCCCCACCACGCTTGGAGTAGCGGCAGAACCGCTATCAGTCCCATCGCACGAACTTCACCGTGGCCCCCGCCTCCGTTCAGCCATCCGATAGTTGCAACCACGGCTACCGCGCCGAGCGCGCCGCTTACGCGTTGCACGATATGAACCAGCGTGGCCGCGCCGCCGATGTCCTTACGCTCCACCGCGGCATAGGCGGCCGTGGTGGTCGGGTTCGTAGTCCAAGACAGCCCGATGCCGCGGACAAACATAAGCACCGCCGCGATGTCGGACGGCACGGCGACCAAGGCGAAGGGCGCCGCAGACACCGCCAGCATGGCCGCTCCCGCTAGGACCACGGGCCGGGGGCCGAAGCGGTCTACCAAGTTACCGGCGAGATATAGTGCACAGGCCATTCCGGCCCCCATGAATACCAGCATCACACCGATCTGCGAGTGGCTCATCTCATGCTTGGCGTGGAAGTACAGCGGGAACAGCAGCAGCCCTCCGAACGCGTTGGCGCTGTTTGCTACGCCCAGCAGCGACGACACGCGGAACTGGCGATTTCGCATCAGCTCGAGCGCCAGGAGCGAGGAGTTGCTCGTACGCGCAACCGCGACGAAGAGGGCCAGAAGCAGAGCACTGGCGCCGATGGACAACCAACCGGTCCCCGAAGGATGACGGGAGGTGATTTCCGCTGCGCCGTATAGAGCCAAAGGCAGCCCGGTAACGATGAGGACAAGTTGCCCCAGAGGAAGTCTGATGCCGCGTTGGGCGACGCCCCCCGGCATCACCTTCGCCGCCCACACCGCGGCGATCGCTCCCAGCGGCACATTGATCCAGAACAACCACCGCCATGAGGCGACATCAACCAGCCAACCACCGATGCCTGGCCCGATCGCCGCAGCCAGGCTGATCAAGGTGCCGACAACGCCGAGGACACGACCCATCTGGTCGCGCTCGGCGCCTCCTATCAAGATGGCATGCCCGGTCGGAAGCATGATGCCGGCAGCCAGCCCTTGGACAATACGAGCCAGAATCAACGTGTCGAGACTGGCCGCGAACGCGCAGCCTATCGACGCCGCAATGAAGGCCGCCAACGCGGCGCCCCAGACACGCCCGTGGCCGAACCGGCTGCCGAACCACGTCGAGGTCGGCAGTGAGACGGCGATGGAGATGAGATAGCTGGAAATAATCCACTGCGCCTCTTCAAGTGGTGCGTTGAGATCCGCTTGCACGCAGATCAGGGCGAGGCCGGCGAGGGTGCCGTCCAGCATCACCAGCATGCCGCCCATGCCAGAGACCAGACCGATAGACCACACTCGTCTCGGTATGCGGGAGGGGCTCACTGAGAATTCCACAGAAATGGAATAGTGCGGCTCATGCCGTGGACAACCCCATTTGCCGTAATAGACGCCTGTAGTGAACCGATGCGAGGTCCGCCGCGAAGGACGCTTCGCCGGACTCCAGCGGAAGATGGCGTGGCTGCTGGTTCTCCACCATCAGACGGTCCTCGGCGAAGATGCGGGCGTTGAAATCCTTGACCGCCTCGTTCGTGCCGAGCTCCAGGTCGAAACACACCGGAGAGAACAGCACGGTACGGTCGCTCGCCACCGGACTGGCGGCGTTCAAAATATTCAGGCGCCCGTTGGGGAAATGCACCGTCAGGTGAGCCAAGTAGGGAAGGCGAACGTTGAAGCTACGACGCCACACGAAGTCCTCCGCAGTGATTCCACTGCCGACGGCGTAGTTCGAGACCGTACTGCAGTAGTCAAAACGCAATCCACCGTCGTCGACCTGGACGGAATATGTAGGCACTGCCGCGTTAGCAGGATCGGCAAAGGTGGTGGTGTGCACGTGCGCGAAATGCGCCACGTCGATGAAGCCCTCCACTTGTCGACCCGCACTAGCGGCGATCGGCACTGGATCGGGCGCCACTTTGCGAAATGCGGGATCGTCCCAATCGGAGCTCAGTTCCGGAAATGGCGAAGGTGAGGCGCCAAGACAGGTCCAAACCAATCCATAACGCTCCACCGCGGGATAAGTGGAGAGCTGGAACTGCTGTGATGGCGTGAGGTGGGGATGTGCCGGTATATGAATGCAGCGCCCCTCCTGCCCGAACGCCAAGCCATGGTAGGCGCATATCAAGACACCATCTCGATGCTGTCCCAAGCTAAGCCGCATGCCGCGGTGCGGACAACGATCGGCGGCTACCACGATGTGTTGGCCGGTCCGATACAGCACGAGATCGCGCTCTAACAGCGACGCGCTGACGGGGCCTTTGCGCACGTCTTCACTTCGCGCTATCGGGTACCAATAAGGGAGCAACTCAGCGTGCATGCTCGGTTGCCCATTGAGTCACTGTCTTGCGCTCATCCGGCTGCATGTCCGTGGCGTTGCCAGGCGGCATGCGTTCGCTCTGCACTACAGCGGCGATCAGGCTCGCATAGAGAGGTAGGGTTTCGGAGGTGAAGACGATTCCCTTCGGAGGTGAGGTCATGCCAGGGAAGCTGGGCTGCGCGGCGTGGCAAACCGCGCAGCGCTGTTGAACGATCGCATCAGCGCGCAATGGGACTGCGCCACTGACGGCTGAGCTCGCGACAGAACCCACGCTTGAGTTCTCAGCTGGGTGCGCGCCACTGCTTACCGGAGCGTGGGTACTTGTGTGAGCGGTGACCTGTTTGGTCGGGGTTCGCGGCAAGGCCATCCAGGTCATCATTAGCCCGAGTGCTACGACTGCAGTCGCAGCTTTCCAGCGCAGCTGCATTGGCATGACCCCGCCGTTTTCGTGGATGGCGTCGAGGACCCATCGAGCACCCACGCTCACTGCCAGTACGGTAGCAATGGTAAGGAACGTGTAGCCGTTAGCTCGGACGACACTTCCCATATGGCTGGAAAGCATCAAGAAGACGATAGCTAAGGTGAGGTACGAATGAAGACCCCGTCGAGCCCAATACTGCTTATCGATGGGATCCTGCTTCCCGCCCTTAAACAACACGTTAAACGCCTTGCGCATCCTCGGATAGAGCCACCAGAGGATATTGGACGCAATAACTACGCCGATCATGGCGCCAATCTGGATCATGGCGCCGTGCTGGGAGAACAGGTTCGCATACAGCCAAGCCCAACCAAGGACGTGGGCGATGGTCGCGATCATATATAGCGTTTTGTAACGCAGCGGTATGCGATTGACGAATTCGTTGACAATAGGCGCGCCAATTAAGCCTAGTACCGAGGCTGCGATTGCTTCGCGGGCTGACAGCCGAGCAACGCTTGGGTCGACCAAGTACGCCAGGGGTTGCCGATAGTAGATGAGGCAGAACAGCACAATGCCACTGCCGACCATCCAGCGCATCTGATTGAACGACCAAACGACGCGGGCAAGCTCTGCCGCAGTAGGTGCAGCGATTCTTTCGCACCGCCAAAATTGTAGGCTGTGCGTTTCCCAGACGTCTAAGTCAGACCGCTGATCTAAGAGCGGTTCTGCTCGTAGTGTTAGGCGTCTTACCCAAAGGCCGCCGCCCAGCCAAGCGAATGCAGCGAGTACATGCAGCCAACGGACCAGATCGGCCGCCAAGTCGAGCAATGTGCCTATCATTGCGGAATCTCCTAGCCTATCTCTGTGCGAATCAAGCATGGCCGGGCGCGCCGAGGGCTCGGCATGCGGATCACGCTGGGGCGGTGTGGCCACGGCATAAAGACACTCTGGAGCCGCGGAAAATAGGTGCAAGCGTTCGAGCCGCTCGCAGCAGCTGCGCCGATCGTTTTGTAGATTCCCTTTTTGCCCCTTCCTTTCTAGGTCAGCGCTAAGGAGGTGACACCCCAGGCAACGCTATCAGATAGAGCGCGCACTACTTCTGTGGATTAGTGCTCATAACGTGGGACGCTCACGATTTCTCACTGGTAAACAGTTGCGTGAGGCTGAACCGTTATGGAAGCAAGCCACGTGAATAGTTCATCTCGGCAAACGGACTGTCGCCTTCGCTGTGAGGCTTACCCGCGTCCTCCGACGGACGGCTGAAGAACGCGTGGCATCCAGGATCAAGATCGATCCGTTCCAACATCGAAAGTGCCTGAACTCACGAGGAAACTGTCTTCTGATGCGGCTGTATCACTCAGCCACAGGTTAAGGAATGCCAGCTTGAAGTGCGCTCGACTTGCAAAGGAAACCGGTACATTGCTGCAAGATCAGGAGCAATAGCCTCTTGGCGTTAAATGGAAGCTCTGTGATTTGCATACCCGGTGAAGTCGTGGACGAAAGAAGAGAGGATGTCGACATGATTTTTCGGACATCGCCCCAGCGTGCCGCCCGGTCCCGGTGGTGGGCGGCCGCGCCTCTGATTTACGGGTTGGCCGGAGCGATGTCTTCGGCTGGGGCCCAGACAGTCACGAACACCGCCTCGGTGTCCGTGCCAGCCAACCGCATAGATTCCACGAGGGAGAACAACGCCTCGTTCGACACGGACGCACTACTGGCGCCGCAACTGACGCTGGCGAAGACCATCGTCGGTGACTCGTTCAGTGGCAGGAACGGCACCGATACGCTGCAGGTAACCAATGGCAGCACGCCAACCCACCCCGCAGCGACATCCGGCGTGATTAGCATCGAAGACGCCCTGCCCGTCGAACTGGCGCTTGTCTCCGGTGCGGCAGCCAATTGGGCCTGGGCGGAGGTCGGCCAGGTCGTTACCTGCATCAGCGCGCCCCCATCGCGATGGGCAGCAGTAGCGCCGTATCGAAGATGCTACCGCTATGCGTCGATCGATCGAGTCGACCCGTCGTCTGTCGCGCTCCGTACTCGGCTCACCGCCCTGCCGGTGTCCGCAAGGGCGCGCGCTCATGAGCAACCATCGGACCTGGAAACTACGCCATAAGCGACGACGGGGCGATAATGTCAGGGCGTACAAGGTCGACCGCTTCAATAAGCCCACAGTCGCTCGCAACAGCGTGGTCCGCGGCTTCCCAGAAAATCGGGAGCCAGCCTCGTGGGAAGACGCGATTCAACTGTGATCGCATTGCCCCATGCTCGGCAGCATCAGCACGCAATCGCCTCAGTGCCTCGCAGCTTAAAAATAAGATACGGTCGTCGCCGGGCACGACGCTCTCATGGCGAGACGGCCCGCGAACAATCTTCCCGAGCATGAGGTCCCGCCAATCGGTCATGTACTGGCCGAAATCGGGCATCGCTTCTAGTGCAGAAAATCGGCAGTTGCCCGTATACCAGCAGTTGCGTAGCAGACCCGACACTTTGGCCATGTTGTGCGCGTGAGTCTGGCTAAGACTCATCCCACCGGGACGAGCGCGGCCGCCATTCAACAGTAACGTTTTCAGCTTGGTCGAGGCGTCCGGGTCCAATCCTAGCTGCAGGGCTAAACGCTCGATGGACGCATCGCGGCTCATGAGGTCGAAGTACATGCTGTTCACTTCGGCCGGCGCAAACGGGTGATAAGTGACGTGAATACCCATGAAGCGTTACGTCCTTAGGCTGGCCGACAGCGCGCAACGGACAATGCCCTTTCCAGCAGGGCTACTCACGATCAATCCCGCCCCATTTTGGCGTGAAGCCGGAATCCAGCCCTGGATCAACCGCCAGCGCACGCCCCTTCGGGGGCGTGCCGTCCAAAGGCCAGGAAGCTCATGTCGCACGAACCGTTTGTATTCGTGCAACTAGTACTTGCCGACCACATTAAGGAATACGCCACGGTGGTCATAGTCGAAATCGGTCAGGTCATCGCTGAACTCGGTGAAGTTGTAGCCCAGGCCAATGCGGAAGTTTTGACCGATGTCACGGTCGATGCCAAATAGCACGCCTTGCTTGTCGCCGCCGTCTTTCACAGCCAACCAGCGGTACTCGGCTAAGGCGTGCCAGACGCCACCAAATTCATAGCGAACTTGGCCGGCGGCAAACGTCGCGGCCGAGTCGGCCCACTCGCCCTGCAGTCGTCCAGTGCGCACCTCGCCCTCGCGGCGCATCAGCTTGACCGCGTATTCCCAGCGGTTGTCGGGGTTGTACACGCCCTCGAAGGCCAGCACTTGACTGCGCTGGTCGTACTCGGCGCGATTCGGGCCCTCCTGCTCCAAAGCCGACACGTCGTACAGATAGGTGTATTTGCCCAGCAGCGCCCAGCGGGTGCTGTCGAACGGCCGCCACGCAAAACCCAGATTGGCTTCGATGAACTTCGCGCCCGCCTCGGCCAGGATCTGATCTTCGGTCTTGGAGTAGTTGACCCTCGCGGCCACGCGGAAGCTTTCGCTGAACTTGTGCAGCACTCGGTTGGTGCTGACCCATTGCTCGCGCTGCTCGGCGCCGGAATCGCGCCGCCACTCGAGCTTGCTCTGCCATTGCGTATTGGACGTGGTATGCCCGCCGCTGAGGCTGATCGCGTCGCGATCGACCTGGCCGATGTCCTTATCCAACTCGGCCGATTGCAGGGTAAAGCCCAGATTCCAGTTCTGCGCAGGGAAGAAATCCATGCCGAACGTGTGGGCGATGCCCGAGGCGTCCGGTTCTTTCAAGAACTGGCTCTCATTGAACAAGTTGACCTGGTTCGACAGGCGCCAGCGCTGGCCGAATGTCCAGCCCGGTGTCTGACGGCGGTTGAACAGCGGGTCGTACTCGCTGCGGTCGGTCGAGTGCGTGTAGGCACCATAGAAGCTGTGATCGGGCGTGAGCCGGTACTCGGCATTGATCTGTGCCGCATCCCCGCGATCCCCGCTGGTCAGCTCGGCACCCACACTGGAAAGATCGCCGAACAGGTACTTGCCGCCGAGGGTCACCGCGTCGTTGTCCCGGTATTTTCCATCGTCGTCGTCGACGGTTTTCTGGGCCGTCCCGTACAACTCCCAGGTGCTGCCGATCCGGCGCAGGTACCGCAGCGCCGCCAAAGTGCCCGCCGCGTCGGAGAAGGGGCCTCCGCCGCCATGTTCCTCGTCGACCCGGCGCAGCTCGGCACTGAGCGTATTGTTCTCATCGATGCGCCATTCGCCGGTGATCTGCGCTTGAGTGAGGGAGTCCAAGCCGCGTTCGGCGCGGCTGTAGCGCGAGTACAGTTGGAAGCGCGGACCGAACATGCCGATCAACTCGGCGCCACGCTCCTCGATCGACAAGCCCTGATCGAAGCGGCTGATCGAGTAGCCGTTGTCGACCTTGCGCCACCAGGCGGCCATCGCCCAATCGTCCTGGGTCCAGCCCAGTTCCTTGAAGTTGACTCGCGCCTCGACCGCTCGCGCATCGCCTTCGCGTGCCCCTAAGGCCGCATTGCGCTGGGTGAAGCTCAGGCCGCCGTTGCTGGAGAAGAACACCGGCGCACTGGTGGCCTGGGTACGGCTTTGCTCCAATTTGAGGTAGGTGCCACGCCCGGCTTGCAGGGTGATGTCGGCACCTTTGAGCGTGTAGTCCTCGCCTGCGCGGTTTTCGTCCACATAGGTCGCGCCCACCGCGAGGTGCTCGCCGAACCAATGCTTGCCGCGCACGCCCGCGGTCACGTCGTCGGGGTCGAAACCCGTTGGCACGTACTCGTAGTCGACCAGCAGCACTTGGCTCAAGCCGTCGAGCGGGGTGTCGATGGTCAGTCGCGGCAAGTTGAACTTGTCGGCGCGGGTCAGCAACGGCCGCGACAGTTCGATCCGTCCCTGCATTTCGTTGATGGTGTAGTCGGCGCCGCGGTGCAGCTCGATACGGTTTTCGACCCGGCCGGTGGTGTCGTCGCGCACCTCGATGACCAGGCGCTCCGACCCCGGCAGCACGTCGGTGTGCTTGAGGTAGTACAGGCTGGCGCCGGTTCCGAGGAACTCGCTATGACCCGGTGCGGTCTGCGCCTCCGACACGAAGGCGCGCAGCTCGGTGCCAGGTTCGCCCAGTGCGGTATTGCGCTGGGAGCGCCACGCAAACGCGCCGCCATACAGTGCACGCGAGTACTGGCCGTACTCCGTGCCGGTAATGCCGGTGTTGAAGTTGCCCCACAACGCTTGGTTCTTGTCCCAGTCCACACGCAGGTACAAGCGACCTTGGGTGTCGACGTCGCGGTAGACGGTGGAATCGTCGCCGTACACCGGGTAGTACAGGTTCGGATCGAGCCGGCGGAAGATGTCCTGCGGGTCGGCATCCCAGAAGCCGTTGAACAGTTCGCTTATTTCGCGTTCCTGGGTATCGGCCTGCGCGGTGACCAAGTACTTGCCGCGGACCTTGCCCTTCAAATAGAACGCCAAGCGTCCGTCGACCAGCAAACTATCGTCCAGCCGGTCGGCGTCGGCGCCGAGCGCCTCCACCGAACCCGACGCGCTGTTTTTGGATACGGTCACGTCGGCCAAGGCCACCGCAAACAGGTAGCGGCCGCTGACGTCGATATCGAGCTGGCGCTTGAACTGGCCTCCCTTGCCCTCCACCGCGACCTCGAAGCGATGCTGCCCCACCGGCACCAGGTACTCGGCGACCAGCTTTCGCTCCAGATCCACCGGGTGCGACTGGCCGTTGATGGTGACGCTGGTCTCCGCCGGCAGGTTGCGGCCCTGGATGCGAATGCGCGAGCCGTAAATCGGGATGTTCTGCTGTCGCAGGCTATTCTCGCCGAACGCGCTGTCGACCAGGCTCTGCTGTTGGGCCTGCTCGCTGTTGAAGGCATCGCCGTAACGCTGCTCGATCGCCCGGCGCAGTTGTTGCGCGCCACGCTCGGCCTCTTCGGGGCGCACCAGTTGCAGTTTGCGGGGGAAGGTTTCGTCGTAGGCGCCGTTGTCGCCATGGGCGCGCACGATGTACACCAGCTCATCGCCGGCGCGCAGGTGCATCGATTCCGGCAGTTCGCCGCTCCACTCGGTGCTGCCGGTGGCGCCGCCTGTCAACGGCACGGTCGCGACCGGCTCGACGAGATCCACATCGCTGGCGCGGTAAATCAGCACCTCGCTGCGACGGATGAAGGCCGAGTAGTTGTTCTGCATGTAGAACTGCACCGGCTTGACCACCCGGCGGCCATCGAATGCCACCAGGCTCGGCGCCGATACATTCAGTTCGGGCTGGCCGAGATTGGGATCTTCGGTCGCCCAGATCACGCCGCCACCGGGCAATTGTGCCGACCATTTGCCGGTCGCCACCGCACGGCCCGGTTGACCGTCGCGCGATACCTCGACACGGCGATCGGGCTGCAGCACTTCGGCCGCGGCACGCGGGTTGGCCCCTTCGACGCTCGGCTCGCGCTCGCCCCGGGTGTACACGCGCATCACCAGGCCGTTTGCGTCGCCGCAGCCGTCCTTCCCGCACGACACCGCGTCCGCTGACGCTTGTCCTGCGGGCGCCTCAGCCGATGCCGCCGCCGGTTGCGCCGGCGTGGCGGAAGCAGGCTCCTGAGTCTGTGCGGTCGCTTGCGTTGAAAGACTCGCAATCACGCAGATCAGGGAGTAGTCCAGCAGCTTCAATTTGAGGCTCATCACGGCGTCCTCCCCTGGCTGCGCACTATGGGCGCTTGCGGATCGCTCTCGACACGGACCGTCAACTTCGCTCGTACGGCCGGGCTCAACTTCGCCGCGATGGCTTCTTGCACCGCCTTGGCCCGCGCCAATCCCAACCGATCGTTGGAGGCAACGTCGCCGCGGACATCGGCGTAACCGACCACACTGACCGTGCCGCTGCCGCGCCGTTCGATATCGGCGGCCATGGCCTCGATCAAGCTTCGGTACTGCGGTCGGATCCGCGCCTGTCCGGTATCGAACAACACCGTGCCCAGCCTCGGCGAGTCGCCGAGCGTGGCAAGCGCTTCGCCACCCTCCAGATCGCTGCGCAGGGTGACTTTCAGCGACTGGGCCTGCTCGGCCGGCAACTTCGCCAGCAGCGCCTCACGAACGGCCTTAGCCCGCTCGTAAGCCAGCGTCTGGGTTTCGCCGTTCGCGGCAATCACCACCTCCCCGCCGCGATGACGTTCGACCTGCTCGGCCATGTTCGCGATCACCGGCTGGTACTTCGCGCCGATGACGGCACTGCCGGGCTCGAAGATCACTTCGTCCAGACGCATCTCCACCGCTTCCGGCGCCGCGTCCAGCGTGCCCGGAGGCAGCTTGGCACCGAAGTCGAAGCGCACCGGCAGGCCTGGGGTGATGCGGCGCACCAGCGGGTTGGCCGTCGTCATGACCGTGCCCGGAGGCAACGTCGCCGGATCGAGCTTGAGGATGAAGTTGCGGCCGCGTTCCCACGATCCGCCCAACACACCTTCCAGGTGATAGCGACCGAACGGATCGGTTTCGATCAACAGGCCCTCCACCGACGCAATGCGCACGCCGGGAATGCCGCGTTCGTCGATGCCGTCGTTGTAGACCGCGTACTCCACGCGCACGCCGCCTTCGACTTGGCTGATGCGACGCTCCACCCGCGGCGCACCGCCATGGAGGCCCTTCGCCGCGCGACCGTTGCGCTCGACGCGGCCGGTGCCGTCTGCGCTCAGGCGCAACCCGGTGCCGCTGCCGCTGGTCAAAGCAAAGTCGTCGGTGAATTTCGGCTCGCGCAAGGTTTGAGCGATCACCACCACCGGCGCCGGATCGGCCTCGGAGCCGCGGCCCGGCAGCGTGCCGACGGTGATGCCGTGCAGCAACGGCGCACTCGCATCGGCCAGCGGCTGCGGACCGTCGCCACGATCGATCGTGGTCGAACCCGGCACGTACGCATCGGCTGCGAACCCGCCCTGGACCCGCAGGTCCTCCAGCGTGGCCGGATCCTGCCAGCCATCGCCGTCGCGGTCGTCGAACACGGTGCCCAGCAGCAAGGACTCGTCGAGCAGCGGATCGGACACCAGCCGCACCTCGGCCTGCGCCTGGTTGGATACGGTGCGGCCGTTGTCCTGCATGAGCGCGCGGTTGACGTGCACGCCCGGACGCACACCGGCACCGACCCGCAGCATGTACGCCACCGTCGCGCGCCCGCCGCGGGCGATGTCGATTTGATCGACACGGATGGGATACGTGCCGGTCTGGCGACCGCCGCCGTCACGATCGACCACGATCAGCGAATTGCTGACGTAGGTGAATCCCGGCGGCGGGGTGTCCATCAAGGCCGCATCGACCGCGTCGGCTTGACCGACGTTCTCGATGGTCAGGGTGTAGCGCACCAGATCGCCGATCCGCACGTCGCGCGGCTGGGCGGTCTTGCTGACGCGCAACTGCACGTCGCCAACGATGGTCGCGCGGACCGTCGACGGATTCGAGCGCAGGCCCGTGGTATCGGCCACGGTGTACTGGATCGGCGTGACCGCGCCCACGAAGCCGGGCACCGGCATGAAGGTCAGCGTCCCGTTCGGGTTCACCGTCCAGGTGCCCTCGCCCGGCACGACCAGGGTCTTGCCGTCGCCGCCGGCACCGACCAACAGGATCGAGGTCGGATCGATGTTGTTGTCGGGATCGCTGTCGTTGGCCAGCACCGGAATGATCAGCGGTTCGCCGGCCACACCGGTAACCTGCTCGCCGTCCGGGTTCGCGACCGGCGGGCTGCCGGTGACTTGCACGGTCACCGTGGCGGTGTCGCACACCGGCGTCGGCGTGGACGAATCGCACACTTGATAAACGAACGTGTCGGGGCCCAGATAGCCCGGCGCCGGCGTATAGGTCACCGTCCCGTCGGGGTTCAAGGTCACCGTGCCGTTCGCCGGCAACGTCGGGAAGGTGATCGACGCCGGATTCAGCGGCGAGCCGGTGGTGCTGTCGTTGCCCAGTATCGGGATCGTCACCGGCGTATTGGCCGGTGTGCTCGCCGTGTCGTCTTCAGCGGTCACCTGGTTGGGTTGCACGGTCACCGTCACGGTCGCCGTCGCGCAGTTGCTCGGATTGATCGTTTCGCAGACCTGATAGGTGTAAGTGTCGGTACCAGAGAAGCCCGGGTTCGGCGTGTAAGTGATCGTGCCGTCCGGATTCACCGTCACGGTACCGTTCGCCGGCGGCGTAGGCACCGTCACCGCCACTTGGGTGGGGTCGATCGGCACGCCGTTGAGCGTGTCGTTCAACAACACCGGGGTGACCACCGGCGTGTTCTGCGGGGTGGTCGCGGTGTCGGGCGTCGCTACGATCGGCGCGGCACTGACCACGACGGTCGCGGTGGTGGTTGCGCAGTTGCTCGGGTTAAGCACCTCGCACACGGTGTACGGATAGGTGTAAGTGCCTGCCGGCGTGCCTGGCGCGATCGTGATCGTGCCGTCGGGGTTCATGCTCAGGCCCGGATTCGGGCTCGCGCCCGGGGTCAGCACCGCATTGCCGCCCGCACCGACCGTGATCGGCTGGCCGTTGAGGGTGTCGTTGCTGATCACCGTCGGCGTGGTGCCGCCGCTGCTGCCGTTGATCGGCGTACCGCTGAAATCGTCCGGCACCGCGACGATCGGCGCGGCGCTGACCACGACGGTCGCGGTGGTGGTCGCGCAGTTGCTCGGGTTAAGCACCTCGCACACGGTGTACGGATAGGTGTAAGTGCCTGCCGGCGTGCCTGGCGCGATCGTGATCGTGCCGTCGGGGTTCATGCTCAGGCCCGGATTCGGGCTCGCGCCCGGGGTCAGCACCGCATTGCCGCCCGCACCGACCGTGATCGGCTGGCCGTTGAGGGTGTCGTTGCTGATCACCGTCGGCGTGGTGCCGCCGCTGCTGCCGTTGATCGGCGTACCGCTGAAATCGTCCGGCACCGCGACGATCGGCGCGGCGCTGACCACGACGGTCGCGGTGGTGGTCGCGCAGTTGCTCGGGTTAAGCACCTCGCACACGGTGTACGGATAGGTGTAAGTGCCTGCCGGCGTGCCTGGCGCGATCGTGATCGTGCCGTCGGGGTTCATGCTCAGGCCCGGATTCGGGCTCGCGCCCGGGGTCAGCACCGCATTGCCGCCCGCACCGACCGTGATCGGCTGGCCGTTGAGGGTGTCGTTGCTGATCACCGTCGGCGTGGTGCCGCCGCTGCTGCCGTTGATCGGCGTACCGCTGAAATCGTCCGGCACCGCGACGATCGGCGCGGCGCTGACCACGACGGTCGCGGTGGTGGTCGCGCAGTTGCTCGGGTTGATCACCTCGCACACGGTATACGGATAGGTGTAGGTGCCTGCCGGCGTGCCTGGCGCGACAGTGATCGTGCCGTCGGGGTTCATGCTCAGGCCCGGATTCGGGCTCGCGCCCGGGGTCAGCACCGCATTGCCGCCCGCACCGACCGTGATCGGCTGGCCGTTGAGGGTGTCGTTGCTGATCACCGTCGGCGTGGTGCCGCCGCTGCTGCCGTTGATCGGCGTACCGCTGAAATCGTCCGGCACCGCGACGATCGGCGCGGCGCTGACCACGACGGTCGCGGTGGTGGTCGCGCAGTTGCTCGGGTTGATCACCTCGCACACGGTATACGGATAGGTGTAGGTGCCTGCCGGCGTGCCTGGCGCGACAGTGATCGTGCCGTCGGGGTTCATGCTCAGGCCCGGATTCGGGCTCGCGCCCGGGGTCAGCACCGCATTGCCGCCCGCACCGACCGTGATCGGCTGGCCGTTGAGGGTGTCGTTGCTGATCACCGTCGGCGTGGTGCCGCCGCTGCTGCCGTTGATCGGCGTACCGCTGAAATCGTCCGGCACCGCGACGATCGGCGCGGCGCTGACCACGACGGTCGCGGTGGTGGTCGCGCAGTTGCTCGGGTTGATCACCTCGCACACGGTATACGGATAGGTGTAGGTGCCTGCCGGCGTGCCTGGCGCGACAGTGATCGTGCCGTCGGGGTTCATCGTCAAACCCGGATTCGGGCTCACGCCCGGGGTCAGCACCGCATTGCCACCCGGACCGACCGTGACCGGCTGGCCGTTGAGGGTGTCGTTGCTGAGCACCGACGGTGTGGTGCCGCCGCCGGCGCCGTTGATGGGTGGGGCGCTGTAATCATCGGGGTTGGCGACCAAATCCGACGGATCGACGGTCACCGTCGCGATGGCGGTGGCGCAGTTGGTCGGATTGGCCAACTCACAAATCGTGTACGGATAGCTGTAGGTACCGGCTGGCGTGCCCGGCGCGACGGTGATCGTGCCGTCCGGGTTCATGCTCAAGTTCGGATTGGGACTGGGGCCCGGGGTCAACGCAACGTTGCCGCCAGGGCCAACCGTGACGGGCTGACCGTTCAACGTGTCGTTGGCCAGCACACTCGGCGTGGTCCCACCCGCGCCGCCATTGATGGCCGGCGGATTGTCGGCGTTGGCACTGATCGGCTGAGCGCCGGCCGTCGCGGGTGCATCGTCGGTGTTGTTGCCCGGCACCGGATCCGTCGTGCCCGGCGGCAAGGTCGCGGTCGCGGAGTTGTTGAACGCGCCACCGGTCGGCCCGACGGTGGCCGTGACCGTGATGGTCGCGGTTGCACCTACCGCCAGACTGCCGAGGGTGCACGGGAATGCGGTACAGCCCGCGCCGCTGATCGCTGTAATGGTGATATTGGTCGGCGTGTCGTTAACGACAACGCCGGTGGCGATCGACGGACCGTTGTTGGTCACCACGATCTGATATTGCACCGTTTGCCCGGCGATGATCACACCGGTGGTGGTCAGCGTTTTCTGCGTTACCACGTCCGCGGTCGGCGTGGTCGTCCCACCGTCGGTGCTGGTGTTGTTGCCCGGCGTGGGATCGGTAATGCCCGGCGGCAAGGTGGCGGTCGCGGAGTTGGAGAATGCGCCGTCGGCGCCGATGGTGCCGGTGACGGTAATCGTCGCCGAAGCGCCGGCTGCAATGCTGGCGATGGTGCACGGCAGCGCCGTGCAAGCACCGCTCACCGCAGTCACGGTCATGTTGGTCGGCGTATCGGCCACCTGCACGCTCGTTGCAGCGGACGGGCCGTTGTTGGTGACCACGATGTCGTACGTAACGGCTTGACCAACGACATACGGCCCAGCGGTCGTCAAGGTCTTGACCACCGCAATGTCAGCGGTCGGTGTGGTCGTACCACCGTCGGTGCCGGTGTTGTTGCCCGGCGTGGGATCGGTCGTGCCCGGCGGCAAGGTCGCGGTCGCGGAGTTGGAGAACGCGCCGTCGGCGCTGATGGTGCCGGTGACGGTGATCGTCGCCGAAGCGCCGGCTGCGATGCTGGCGATGGTGCACGGCAAGGCCGTGCAAGCGCCGCTCACCGCAGTCACGGTCATGTTGGTCGGCGTATCGGCCACCTGCACGCTCGTTGCCGCCGAGGGGCCGTTATTGGTGACCACGATGTCGTAGCTTACGGCTTGGCCAACGAGGTACGGCCCAGCGGTCGTCAAGGTCTTGACCACCGCGATGTCAGCAGTCGGTGTGGTCGTGCCACCATCGGTGCCGGTGTTGTTGCCCGGCGTGGGATCAGTCGTGCCCGGCGGCAAGGTCGCGGTCGCGGAGTTCGAGAACGCGCCGTCGGCGTTGATGGTGCCGGTAACGGTGACCGTCGCCGAAGCGCCGGCTGCGATGCTGGCGATGGTGCACGGCAGCGCCGTACAAGCGCCGCTCACCGCAGTCACGGTCATGTTGGTCGGCGTATCGGCCACCTGCACGCTCGTTGCAGCGGACGGGCCGTTGTTGGTGACCACGATGTCGTACGTAACGGCTTGACCAACGACATACGGCCCAGCGGTCGTCAAGGTCTTGACCACCGCAATGTCAGCGGTCGGTGTGGTCGTACCACCGTCGGTGCCGGTGTTGTTGCCCGGCGTGGGATCGGTCGTGCCCGGCGGCAAGGTCGCGGTCGCGGAGTTGGAGAACGCGCCGTCGGCGCTGATGGTGCCGGTGACGGTGATCGTCGCCGAAGCGCCGGCTGCGATGCTGGCGATGGTGCACGGCAAGGCCGTGCAAGCGCCGCTCACCGCAGTCACGGTCATGTTGGTCGGCGTATCGGCCACCTGCACGCTCGTTGCCGCCGAGGGGCCGTTATTGGTGACCACGATGTCGTAGCTTACGGCTTGGCCAACGAGGTACGGCCCAGCGGTCGTCAAGGTCTTGACCACCGCGATGTCAGCAGTCGGTGTGGTCGTACCCCCATCGGTGCCGGTGTTGTTGCCCGGCGTGGGATCGATCGTGCCCGGCGGCAAGGTCGCGGTCGCGGAGTTGGAGAACGCGCCGTCGGCGGTGATGGTGCCGGTAACGGTAACCGTCGCCGAAGACGCTGCTGCGATGCTCGCGATGGTGCATGGCAGCGCCGTGCAAGCGCCGGTCACCGCGGTCACGGTCATATTGGTCGGCGTGTCCGTTACCTGGACGTTAGATGCCGGCGACGGGCCGTTGTTGGTGACCACGATGTCGAACGACACGGTTTGGCCGATGAGGTACGGCCCGGCCGTGGTCAAGGTTTTGGCGACCGCTATATCGGCCGTCACGCTCGGCGTCACTGTAACGCTGGCGAAATCGTCGCCGGTGCCGTCGCCCGGGGTGGAATCGGGGTCCGGTTGGTCGACACCGGTGACCTCCGCGTTGTTGACGTAGGGGCCGGTGGGATTGACCGTCGCCACGATGGTGCGCACGGCGCTTGCGCCGCTAACGACCGTACCGACCGCCCACACGCCGGTGCCCGGCGTATACGTACCCGGCCCAGCCGAGGACACGAAGGTGTAGCCGGCCGGCAACAGGTCGGTGATCACCACATTGGTGGCGTCGGACGGACCGGCATTGTTGACCGTCAAGGTGAAGGTGACGTTGGTACCGACCGCAGCGGCGGCATTGTCGACGGCCTTGCTGAACGATAGGTCGGAAATCGGTATGAGGGTGTTGATGAAGGTGCAGGTGAGGTCGTCGCCCGCCACCGGTGTCACATTGAAGCTGGTGCCGCTGCCCGTCGGTGTCTGCCCGCCGCCCAGGGCGTTCGTACAGGCGTAGGTCGTCGTATAGCCCGCCAGGTTGGTCGCCCCAGCGCCAGCCTCGGACAAGGTGTGCGCACCACCGATGGTGGCCGGATTCAAGATGGCTACTTCTGTCGGTGTGTTGCTGCTGCCCGTTGTGGTGATCGTGCTGCCGCCGCTTGGCCCGAGGATTTGCAATGTGAACTGGTCGCTCGCGACGGCGCGCCCTGCGGGCAGGGATTTTTGCAGACGCAGAATCGGCTGTCGGCTATTGGTGAAAGTACAAACGATTTCCGCGCCGAGCGCCGTGGCAGCAGCATCCAGCGTCACCGTGCGGGCGGCTAGGTTCGGTGTCGCGGTACCGCCGGCCGCCATGCCGGTACAGGTGATATCCGTGACTAGGTAGCCAGCCACCGCCGCTTCGGTGATGGTCGTGGCCACGCCTGCCGTCGTTAGCGTCTGCCTCGCGCCGTTAACCGGCGTGCCGGCCGCGGCCGTGGTCAATGTTTGTGCAGCGATGCCGTTGCTGCCAGTGAAGCCAAAGCTGCCGACGCCACCGAGGCTGATCTTGCTCAGCGTTACCCACGGCCTGTGATCGTCGCTGTCGGTCGCCTGATTGTTCGCAGGGGTGGTTTCAGTGGTACCGGGGCCAGGCGCGACCGTCGCGGTATTGGTAAGCGGACCGGTAAAGGCCGCGGGCACCGTGACCGTCATCAAATAGGTCACGGACCCACCGACCGGTAAGTCGACGGTCAAATCATTGATCGCACCCGTGCCGCTTGCAGTGCAGATGCCGCCGGCAGTGCCGGTGCAAGTCCAGCTGGCCGTCGTGATGCCGACCGGCAACGGATCGGTGACGTGCACGTTCTGCGCGCCGAATGGGCCGTTGTTGCGGACGACGATGGTGTAAACGACGTTGGTACCGGGGGTGTAGATGTCATTCGTCTGATCGACATTGCCGTTGACACCCGGCGTATTGGTTTTAGTGATAGCCAGATCAGAACCGAAGCTGATTGCTGCTGCCGGACAGTGCGCGCCATCGTTGTTAAATGCTCCAGGCGATCCTGAAATCAGGGTTTGCCCGCCGGTCGCCACATCAATTTTATAGAATCCGCCGGTATTGGCACTGCCGTACACCCCAGTTGATCCTCCGAACATAGAGCCGAAGAACAACGTTGTGTTTTGCGGGGTGCCAATGGCAACCACTTGGCCAGTAGTCGGGTTGATGGAATACAGCTGGCCAGTGTTGGTGCCAGCAGCTACCGCGTATATCAAGCCCCCTGACACTGCGAAGTCCGCACTTTGGATCGGTTGTGACAAGGTGATCGCGGTTGCGGTCAGCGTGCTAAGGTTGATCGCGTACAGGGTCGAGTTCAAAGTCCCTTCCCGTACATATAGGATGCCGCCGCTGGGAGTCGTCCCGCCAGCGTTGTAAGCCGCCGGGGGCAAGCCAGTAACCGGCCCTAACGAAACCACGCTACCGTCCGCACCAATCCGCACTAGCGTGTTAGTCGGAGTAGCGCCACCCATCGCGTAAATGTAGTTATCAACGGGGTTGTACCCCATCCCGTTGTAGATCATCGTGGGCAGACCTACCGGGGTGAACAAAAACGGATTGGTACTGGTGTTGACCGCTGTGAGCTGACTTGGGGCTCCGGCGACAGGGCCCTGCCCTAACCACATCCGGGCATCACAAGTCCCAAAATTCGGTTGCTGTCCGAATGCCGCCCCAGACCAAAACAACAATGCGAGTAGCGCCCATAGGCCATAGGCACGGCCGCGCTTCCGGGGAGTTCCCGTTCGATCCCTAGAAGCATCGAGCTCCATCGAATTCTCTGAGCGGGGCGGACAGTTTCCCGTGCTCGAAAGGATCGCAGACAACACACGCCCTCTCGACGCCAAGAGCTCGACTAGCTTCTTCATGATGCCCCCATCGGGATGGACTCTGCGTTCTATCCCGCAGAGGATCTTTACGTTCCGGCAAACTGAGACGCACGTTACAGCGACTGAGCAACGCTTAATTCCAGACCGAGGTTAGGGCGGCAGAAGCCCTTCCCCGCAAGGCTTAAATGGCTCGAATCCCCACCGGAGATTGCGTAAATATTTCGTTCGCGAACATGTACGCCAGGGCTCATCGCACCACAATCACCAAAGCTCACCACGAGATGAACGGCCCTTTTGGGCGTAGCCCATCAGTAGGCTATATAGGGGAGCACCGCCGTTCCAGGGGCTACACCGAGCCACTGAGGTCCGATAAATTCCTTACGCTCCTTGTACTAGAGGCAGATGTCGCTTTTGAGCGGGACATGAGTTACATCTACTCGCTATGGGGATTCACTCGTGTACCGCGCAACAGAGCACAGTCACGGGCGCTTGCGAGCCTTGGTCACGCAGGCTTTAACGACGTTAAAGAATTTGATAGCCGACGGTCGGGGCATCTATTAGCCATTCGCGTTAGTGCAGTTACGACAGACTTGACCGATGTGTCATCAAGGCGACCGCTCCAAGGGTCGAGCACATAACTAGGTCACCTCAGTTGTTTAGCCAGGAGGCCCTAATGATTTCTTCCTCGAATCTCGACGTTGTGTCTGCCCAGCTAAATGAGTTGCACCCGTTGGAGCGAGCGGTGGTCCGGCTGCTTGGCCGGGAGGGTTTCGAGCCCGAATTGATTATTGATGTCGTGCTGGCGACGCGAACGGCGATCCTCGTACACAGCATGGCAAAAGGCCATCCGAAGTTGAGCCGGATTGAACTCGCGAACTTACGCGACCGCGCGCAACATTGTGAGTCGATCACCAGGCTCACGAGAGAATTGATCGATATTCGAGACGTTGAATCCACGCTGGGATTCAAACTGGATCGCGTCCAACGTCGACGTGCGTTGGGTGCGAGGCAAAAAGGGCGAACGATCGAGGAAATTGCAGCTGCAATCCTGCGTCAGCCGAAGCATGAGGCGGCGGCGAAACGCGCGTTCCCTACGCTAAAGAAAATCCAGCGCGCGGAAATCTGGAGGTTGAACATTCAGCAGTTAGATACCGAGGACATCGTGGACCGGTTGCGCGACTCATTGCTTACGCCGCGTGATCATTCGGCGGTCAGATCAGCGAATTAGTCGATTGATCCAACATGAAGTGGGATACGGGCTCACTTCTCACTCAGGCCCTGTAGTTCACGTTTAAATCCTGAGAAATTTAAGGAGCTGCAACAGTTCCGATAGGATCTATGCCGCTCTCTTCTATGTGATAGCCGTTCGCGTGAACATCCGTTAGCAAACGTATTTGTGATTAGCCAATCACATACTTTCACGTGAATTCAGAGGTACTAGTAGCGCCACGAAGAGTCAGCGGCGCTCGCACGAACCCATTGCAGCGCACAAGCAGCACTCATCTCACCCTGCGCAGATTGAACGCGCCATCGTCTTCCATCGACAGTATGACGATTTCCGTTGCACAGAACGTCCACCCCATGTCTCAACACAACGTCGACCAGCTCGAAACCCTGGCCGATCTGTACGACGACATGTCCGACTGGCCATTCCGTCGCAGTAAGAACGCGGTCACGACGTCAACGGACGTTGGCTCAAGGCGCTGCACGACGAGTTGGTCGGCATCGCCAGCAGCTGCTACGTCAACGAGTTCGACCTGGAAGCGCCCTCGGATCAGGCCGAGCGCTGCTTCGCGCCGCACACTGGGACCGCTTGCAGGCGGTGCCCGCTCATTACGACCTTAACCACGTCTCCATGGGGGCGCGTTGGACGCAACTGCCATGAAGCTCTCACCGATATGCCGTGAATCTGCCCTTGTCTCTTCGGATCAGCGTGCATGATTGATCGCCCAGTCCGCCAGTATCTTGCGCTCACTCGGCAGCATTTCCGTGGCGTTCCCGGGCGGCATGCGCTCGCTTCGCACCGCTACCGCGATTTGACCGGCATAGTGAGGCAACGTGTCGGAAGTAAAAATAATTCCGCGAGGCGGCGAGGCCATGCCCGGAAAGCTTGGTTGTGCAGCATGGCAGGCCACGCACCTGCTAAAGACGATCGCTTCCGCGCGCAATGGAGCCGTATCGATTGTTGGGTTGTGCGCGCGCGCCTCGCCGCGTACTTGATCGAACCCGTACCGGGCCCATGAAAGCCAGCCTGTTCCGAGGCCCAGGGCCACGACCGCTCCAGCCGTTATCCAGCGAAGTCGGAAGGGCATTACGCCGCCGTTCCTGTGCGTCGCCTCCAGCACCCAACGCGATATCGCACTGAGGACAAGAACCGTGGAGATCGTAAGAAATGCGTGGCCATTGGCGCGCACCACGGCCCCCATATGGCTGGACAGCATCAGGAAGATGACGGCAGGCAGGAGAAACGAATGGTTGTTGCGCCGGTCCCAGTACTGTTTTTTTTCCGGATCGGGACGCTCGCCCCTTATAAGAGCATCCACTGCCTCGCGCGTCGCCGGATAGAGGTACCACAAGATATTGGCGGTGATGATCACGCCAAGCATGGCGCCAATCTGGATCATCGCCCCATGCTGCGAATACAAGTTTGCGTAGGCGCAGACCCAGCCAAGAACATGAACTACGCAAGCTAGAAGGTATACAGTTCCATAGCGAAGCGGGATGCGATTGATAACTTCGTTAATCAATGGCGCGCCCAACAAGCCAAACACCGACAAGGCAATTGCCTCTCGCCCGGATAGCGCAAAGACACTTGGATCGACCATGTAGGCTTGGGGCTGCCGGTAATAGATGAGGCCCAATAGCAACAAGCCTGTAAAAAACAACCAGCGAATCTGATTGAACGACCAGACCAGACCTTCGAGCTCCGAAGCCGTCGGCATGGCGACTTTCGTGGTCCTCCAGAACCCTAAGCTGTGAGTATCCCAAACCTCCAACTCGGCTCTCGGGCTTACGAACGGGCGAGCTCGGAACGCCAGGCGTCGGAGCCACAAGCCGAATCCCATCCATGCGATCGCAGCAAGCACATGCAGCCAGCGGGCGATGTCGGCGGCGAAGTCAAGCAATACATCGATTATCACGAGAGCTCCTTAAACCTCTCTCGATATCAGCCGCTGGCTCGACAATCGAGTTCTCCCTGGTTCGGACCTACACGCCGTGAAACGCTACTTCTCAATTGCGCGTCGCTTCACTCACGCACTCTCACCAAAAACTTCGCCACAAACAGAGTACTGAGTCGCAGACTTCTTCTGCCCTAGACCTGCGGCACCGTCCGCCGAGCTCGAATTGCAGCGGATCTTCGCCCCCATTCCGCCCAGGCGACCGGGCGATCAGCCATCAGCCATCAGCAAGGGCGCCTTGATCCGCGCAATGGAAGGCGTCATCAGCCAGTACTACGGCCGCGCAGACGGTGTGGGCTGATCGATACCATACCGGCTCTCATGGAGGCGCCAAGGGTTCCATGCGAGCCTTCGCGAGCAGCGACGCAGGTGGCAGACAGGGTCGTCCGCGATGACCGGTCTCATTTGCGGGGCTCTCACACTTGATGAAGTAGATCAATGAATGTCGCTTCTTGATTGAGGCAGCCGCCTTTTTGCCATATAAGTCACACGGTCCATGGCTTAAAGCCTGGTCGGGCCGCCAACCGAGTAGCTGGCGTCTCAACGGGCTCCACCGCAGCGTTGTTCGAACCCCAGGAATCGAGCGAAGAACGTCATTGCTCGATGCTGATTCATCGGTTGGCCTGTGCAAGGGGGTGCCGTTTGTCTACCTACCACCGTCCAAGCACCACACGTACTGCGCACGGCGGGCGTCTGTTCGCCTGGTGCTGCGTAGTAACGTTGCTGTCGCTGCTGGCATTTCCGGCAGCGGCGCAAATCCAGCGCAGCTTCATCAATCTCGGCTTCGAAGATCCAATACTGGTGCCGGCCAGTTGCTTCGTCATCGTCACGGATACGAGGGTGCCAGGTTGGAGCACCACTCACTTTAGCGGCACGAGCAGTGGCTCCTGCACGAGCCCTCCGACCGGCGAAACGGGCCCCTTGATCGAGCTGTGGAGCAACGGCTTCGCCGGGGTGCCGTCGCGCGCGGGCAGCAACTTCGCCGAGCTCAACGCCCACGCGGCCTCGCGCCTCTATCAGCCCGTTTGCTTGGTTACCGGCGAGCAGGTCAGTTGGCAACTGAGCCATCGCGGCCGTGAAGGCATCGATGTGATGTCGTTCAACATCGATTCCACGGCAAATGAGATCGGCCGCTTTGCGACCAACACGGCCGGCGCCGGCACAGTCCAATCCTGCGGGGGCGGCCTCGTCCTCGGCGCAAGCTGCGCGCCGCCGACGACCATCAATACGTGGGCCGACTACACCGGCACCTTCACCTGGAATGGCGCATCGGGCATTCAGAATTTCGGCTTCGAGGCGATCAGCACGGCCACCGGCAACAACGCGGTTGGCAACCTGCTCGACCAAATCCAAATTTTCCTGACCCCCTACCTGGAGTTCAGAACCACCTCCAGCTCGGGATCCGAATCCGTGGGCGCCGGCGCTGGTCCGCTTATCGCAGTATCCGGCACCCTCGCGACTGCGGTGACCGTGACCATCCAAGTCACAGCCGCCAGCACGGCCTCCCTCGGCAGCGACTACACCACGCCGTCGGGCACCAACACCTTCGCCATGACGATACCGGCCGGCAATTACGACGGCGGCGCGAGCAGCCAGTTCGCCACCGGCATCGTGGTGGTCAACGACACGATCATCGAGAACAACGAGACGGTCGTGATGAGCGTGGTGCCGAATCCCTCGGCTTACACCATCGCCAGTACCTCCACATGCGGCGCTCCATCCGTGCCGCAATCGACTTACACCATTCTCGACAACGACGTCGACACGCGCACGACCAAGGCCGTCGGCAACGCTAACCCCGCAGCTGGCGGCAGCTCGGTGTTTACCGTGACGTACCAGAACAACACGGCGCGCCCGACCGTGGGCACGGGCGCCGATCTCGACGTCCACGACGCGCAGGTCTCGATCGCCGATGCGCTGCCGGCCGGCTTCACCGCGTTCTCCTGGACCTGCGCTGCTACCGGCACGCCCGCGCCGGTCTGTCCGGCCGCCAGCGGCACCGGCGCCATCAGCGCGACCGCGATCTTGCCCGCCGGCAATGCCGCGGCCGGCGGCATCCTGACCTATACGATCACCGGCACGCTCGACCCAGCCCAATGCGCGGCCACCACCAACACCAGTACGGTCGCGGTCCTCGCGCCGATGCAGGAGGGCACCGGCGTGCAAGCCGGATTCGTCACTCCGGCGCCGGGCGGCGTCGCCAACAACACAGCGACGGCCGTTGTGGACCCCGGCTGCCTGACATTGAGCAAGACCACCAGCCCGGCCGCGGCCGGCACCTTCGGGTTCGCCCTGACCAATACAGCGCTGACCGCCGCGACGGTAAGCACCCCGGTATCGGGCACAGCACAGGTCGACGGCAACGCAGCCGCGGGCATCCAACCGTTCGGCATCGTCGCACCGGGCGCGGCGATCACGATCCAGGAGAACGCGCTGCCTGCGATCTACCAACTCGCCAGCGCGACCTGCAGCAATGGCACCGCCAATGTCGGCAGCCTGAGCGGCACCACCTTTACCATCGCGTCCGCCGATGTCGTGGCGGGCACCGACTTCAACTGCAGCTTCACCAATGCGCGCAAGACCGCTTCGGTAGCGTTGGCCAAGACCTGGGTCGGCGCCGCGATCAACGACAGCGCGAGCCTCACCGCCACCGGTGGCGTGGCGAATCCCACGCTGGCCTCGATCGCCGACAGCGCCAACGAAACCGACACCGGAACAGCAGTGGCCGTCGACACCGGTACCGTGTTCACCCTGACCGAGACCCTGGGCGCCGGCAACATCGGCCTCTACAACCCAAGCGCCTGGGCCTGCGCTGGCACCACAGGCCTGTCGGGTAACACGCTGACGGTCGGCGACAACGACACGGCGATCGTCTGCACCATCACCAATACCCGCCAGCAGGCCGACCTGCAGATCACCAAGACCAATACGCCGGGCGTCAACAACGACATCGATCAACCCAACGACACCGTGACGCGAGGTTCGACCACGACCTACACCGTGGTGGTGACCAACACCGGACCGGATTCGGTAACCGGGGCGCTGGTAAGAGACACGGCAGGCACTGGCATCGTCTGCCCAGCCGGCAACGCAGTCACTTGCAGCGGGCCGGCCGGCGCGTGTCCTGCAGGCGCATTGACTTTCGGCGACCTGTCCGCCGGTCTGGCGCTCGGCACCCTGTCCGCTACACCCGGGAGCAATCAAGTCACCCTCGCCTTCCAGTGCAATATTCCCTAGCCAGCGGCGACTCGAGGGCATCCTCGGCATGCGCGCTCTAGCGTGCCCACGACGGCTACCTCGTCCGCGCTAGGCTAGCGGCTTCCAGTCGTGCTCGTCGCATTCAATCGCGCCCGCCGCGCCGACATCAGAATCCGCACCGCGACGAGTTGCCGGAGATCGAAGAATCTATCGATCTGCCGCGGCAGGCTTTGGGATGCGCAGCTCTCCGGCGAAACGTCTTGGCGACCACCAACGCGACGCTAACTCAATCCACTGAATTCGAATCGCAGAGTACGCATCTCATTGCAGCTGTGATGCTAGCTAGGTTTTGCAGCCCGGCACCGCATCGGGGACGCTAAGGCCGGACCATCGATTCAGCCCTGCCGGGGCGGCGAACGGCACGGAGTGCCACACGCGCTCCCAGCTCTGACACTTCAACTGCCTAGAGCCCCGGCCTAACGCCTGACCATGCTGCGCGTCGTAGCTGACATACCCGACCAACGGTCCTCTATTCGTACTGAGATAGAGCGAGGATGCCCGAGGGATGTAACGGATGGACGCCATGGGGAAGCACTTGATAATCGTCGCAAGAGCGCCTGACCGGCCATCGAAACTCGCAGACATCGGCCTCTTGGCTCGATCGATTATTGGCAGCGCGCCTGGAGTACGAGGCTGCAGATTGCTTCACGAAACGTTTGTCGAGGCTGCTCTCTGCTTCGAGACGGAGAATGCAGCGTGGCCCGAGGTACTTGGCGCAATGCTTCGAGAACGAGGCGTGAAACTTGTTCATGCCGAGCGAGGTGATTGGCTCTCCTGACGTACCAAAGCAGGGAAACGAAACGTCGAATTTATGACAGGACAACGTGGTGTCGGAATGGATCGGGGCTGACGGGAAGGAATTGACTGAGGAATACGCAACCGCGATCCTCAAGGACTGGCTAACTTTTGCGCGCCACGGAGCACGTAGCCTCACCCACTTGCATGCGTATGCAGGCATTAATCGCGATCGACTGGCCAAACTGTCTAGTGCCAATCGTAAAGAAACTCCGACACCAGATGAGCTCACAAGCCTCTCTGCCGCTACTGGCTATCCCGCCGACGACCTGGCGGTGCAAGCCTCGAAGTTCCTGCATCCGCAGATCATCGATGGGCTGCTTTCGACAGAGTCTCCAGGCGAGTGCAAGATCACGTCGCGCCCAGCGCTGAAAGCTTGGCTCAAGGACGCCCGCACGAGAGGGCGCAGTGGCCCACTGACCCAAGGACAGCTAGGCGCACGCATTAGCAAATCGCAGGCGTCAGTGGCGGCCTGGGAGAATCCAGATTTCAATCGGATCCCGAGATCAAAAGAAGTCAAATCTATCGCCGCCGCGTGCGGCGTTCCGGAACCAATGATCGCATTCGACACGCGGCTCTTCGCGACTGACAACGATGATCGCTCGGACTTCCAGGCTGCAAGTACGTTGGACGAGGAGATCCTGTACACCGGACGTCTATTGAGCCGCTGCGCCCGGGTATCGAGGCATGTTGAACGAAATGCCCATGTCTTCCGTGCGCGCTATGGCGGGCGCGGCGACGATGAAAGCACCTTGCGAGCTATTGGGAACGCTCATGGGGTGACGCGAGAGCGAATTCGACAGATTGTCGACAAGCAGCTCTCCTTCTTACCCGCCACAACGTTGAGAACCGAGTGTTTCGATGCGTTGGCAACCGCTTGTCTAGCGCTTGAGTCGGTCGCGGTCTCGTTGGCAGAGGCGCGCCTTCGACACCTTCTTGGCGGCAATCTGAGCCTGCAAGGCGCAAGCGACTACGGGCGGGACGTTCTCGGCAGACCGCTCCCAATTCAACTTGTCCACATCCGGAATGGCGACACTATCGTCATTGCCGGCGATCTGCCGCTGTGGTTCCAAGCCGCGATCACCCAATCTAAGACCATGATCCGCCACTGTGGCGCTGCGCAACTCAACCTGGTATGGGCGCTGACCATGCGTCAGCACCAGGATTGGATTCCGCCGGATCAGTTCCGGCAGGTGATTGCTCATGCGCCAGGATTCGACTGGATTGGCGATGACGAGGCTTGGTTCTGGTTCGGACCCGAGGGCAGCGCCAATCGTCTGATCAAGCGCACCATCGAGATCCTGGCTTTCGCAAAGCGCCCACTCGACATCGAGATCATCTATGGCGGGCTGACCCGATATTCGCGTTCCCGTGATTCCGATGTCTCCGAAGAAGCCGGCGTCTGGCCTCCAATGGGGATCGTGCATAAGTTGCTGACGAAGTCGCCCGCGGTGATCTGTCAACAGGGCGACGACTTCCGCCTCTCCGCGGAGGGGAGTGAATTCAACGCCAAGCATGGTGTCGCCGAATCAATCCTGGGGGAACTCAGACTTCGGGGTGGCCTCGCATCCCGAAGCGAGTTGCATCAGGCGCTAGTGGTAGGCAAGGGAATGAACCCAGTATCGTTCTCCGCTGCCCTCGCTCACTCGCCGTTGCTGCGTCAAGTCGACCGTAGCGTGTTCGCTATTCGAGGCTGGCCGATCAGCGCCGCGCGGTTAACCGAAGCCCAGCGCCGGATCGGAAGCGTGAACGGCCCACGCATCAATTTTAAGGAAGTGGACGTCACCAGTAACGGTGACGTGAGTTGGGTTAACGTTCTTAGCGAGAGCTCAATGTCGAACCGGTATGCCGGCGTGCCCAGCACCGCACTTATGCATTTGCCTGAAGGTCAGTATGTGGCCGACAGTACATTTCTAACCCTCACGGAGCACCGCATGGTAGGACTGATCCCGCTCGTTGTTGCGAATGGCGGAGGTGTCGGGACTGTGTATCGCACAACGGTCAATGCACGCATGTTCACGGCCAAGGTCGAGATCATTGGTCAAAATGACTCAGGCGATAACGAGCCAGAATAGATCCGCTGCATGGCGGTCCGTCTAGAGCACGGGTTGGGTGGTTGGTATCTTCGAATCGTCAGCCCACACATCTTTCAAGACTGCATTGCCGCCCATCTGCTCGAAGCGAACGGCGATATCCGGACGATGCAGGAGTTACTCAGTCACAAAGATACGTTTTGGCGGCGCAGATCTATGCCGCTCGCCGATATCAGGCAGGTCGATGCTGCGCTACCAGACTGGCGGCCCGATGTGCTCGACCGCGCGAACGAGGGCGGGCACTGGAGTAGGCGTCCCTTGGGCGCGCCGCCCCCTCACTGCCAGGCCCCTGTTCCGTCAGGTGTAACGGGGAAGGGATCGTCTGGGCGGTTTTCGCCCCCCGCCACTTGGAGTTACCAGGATTTCGTGGCTTAGATGCCCGTTACTGTCAGCACAACTGGCCCACCGGTGCTGGTCACACCCGTCGTAAGGCAGGCATCCAGATCGGTCTGCAGCAATGTCATCGTCTTCACGACAGTCGCACCCAAGAATCGACCGCTCACTACGTGACCAGTATCGATGCGTACGATCTGACCCAATGGGCGCTGGATGACGACGGTGTCAGTTTGCGTTGTGCTTTGCGTTCCGTCGCCCCAATGGAACGTGTAGGGGGGCTTTGTAACAGTGCTCGTAATAACCTCACACGAAAGCACCTCAGAACCACTCGCCGAGTAGTTTGCACTTGACACCCCAACTGGGATGCCAACGCATGGCGCCATTACAGCATTTACAGCGTACGAATTGAGCGTTGGGGTGAACGTAAGGCCAGGACTGTACTGCAAGGTGGTCGTGCCAGTGCATGTCATCAAGACCATCTCGGCCCGCGCAGCCGTCGGGAAGCAAAAGCAAAGGGCGGCTGCCATGACGACAGAGCACCACGATGAAATGAATTTCATGGCCATTATTCCGATCCTCCAGTCTCAGTGAATCATAAATAAGTAAGTTAGCGATGGAAGCCACTAACTCAACCCTCATCGTCACCCGCTACGATCCGCCGTCTGACATTCGATTGAAAATCGCTTTCCAAACGAAACGCTGCTTAATGTATCCCTTGGCACTAGAACAGAATCAAATTTCCATCTCACTTCCAATCTTGCTCACGCAACCTCTCAATTGACTAACTGTAACGAGGCCAGTCCACTAGCGCGCTCTACTAGTGGATCGCCATCTGCTACGCCACTTGCGGTGCGGCAGATCATCAAGACCCGCCCCCAGTGACACCAACATCTTCAACGGCGCCGTCACGGCGGACTTCGGACTCAGCGCAGTCGCCGGCCGCATGGGCTATGCCAGGGAGGAAAGCGGTCCGGCGGGGTATGTGGAGTGAACTATCCCATCGGCGGCATGTTCGTCTGTGTGCCTGCCTGTTCCCATGCGTGAATAGACTGGTTTGAACTTGGGAGCCGTGGGCGCGCCAACTTCCCCACTTCGGAAAGTCTCTGCCGACTTCATCGGCACCGGAAAGCCCCCTATTTTCGAGGGTTTCCGCGACAGGCATTGGACCTAGCTCCTCGCCGCACCGGCCAACTTCCGGCCGAATCCGGTCTCTCCCCCCTCTTTTCTCTGCCCGTTGGTTTTTTGGTCCAATGGTCGATTTCGCGTTTCCTTTATTTTCAAAGGCTTAGCGCTGGATCAAATAGAGCGGTTTGACGGCGTAGATGACCCGCTAAGCGAGCATCAAACCGAGAGCACCAGAGCGGCCAGGGGCGAGGCGCCAATCACGGGCCAGCCCGCCGGCTGGTCAGGCACAAGATGAGGGCAAGAGTCGTCGGACGCCACGCAGACCGACACTGGAGTGCCTAGCACTCCCGCGAGCGACACAGGGGTAATTTTCAACCTCCAACGGACATGGCCATCTGCATCCCGCGAGATACTTGTCCAAGCCAAACTTACTGAGGCCTTCCCTCTATGGCTTCGCATTGGAGCAAGCGGATACGGGGGGAGCAAATTCTCGTCGTTGACTCCAGTCTGCGCCTGGACGAAGACACCGTAGTTATTGGTGTCACGGGCCGCAGGGCCGGAAAGCTCAATTCTGATGAAGCCAACTCCATTACAGGTGTCATCGGCTGAAATCCATGGGACGAACTTGACATCTCGCACGCCAACCCGCGGTGGTTTTGCGGAAGCTTGCTTGTTGGCCTCCAGGTGAAATTCATCTGACCTGTAGAGGCTACATGCGAATCCAGTCCCGGGAAGCAGGGAGATCAGCGCGATCGCAGAGAACATCCTACTCATAGGGTTTCGCATGACCTCAAAAATAGTTGGCTAGACCGATTTGCCTCGCCTGCTAGCCTTTTCTGGAATGCATTGCCAGAACACGCGGGGAAACCCGGATTCCATTTGGGAGCGTTCCCACCAATCTGGATTCACCGACTCAATCAAGCGGCGTTGCCAACGGTGGGGCCAACGCCGGATCTCGGCCGCGCGCGCGCGCTTCCTCGTACGTCTTCACTCCCTCGTACCACACCAAGCAAAAAGCGGCCAAGTTGCGATCGCCAGACGCCGCGACTCGCTTGCGATGCGTTTCACGAACCTCCTGCATCACCTCGTCCAACAAACCGCCGATGCCCATCACATACGGGCCGGCGCGTTGATCCGCCAACAGGTAGACCATCCAAGGTGAGGTTGCCTGGCTCATCTAGCGTTCTTCTCGACCTATTGCCAAGGATTTCGACCGCCGCGGCTCCCCCAGAAAACTAATGCGACTATCGCAACTGACCAAAAGATCGCGCCTGACACGAATGCTAGAAGGATGCCAAGCGCCCAGCCGAAGAGCCAAATCGTGAGTGGCGCGAAGAGGCATGAGAATAATAGAAACCAGGAACGCAATGACATTCTCAGTTGCATTCGACATCTCCAATCGATTTTTGCCGGCAGCTTCCGTTGCCGGCATCGCAAGGTTATTTTCCGCGCTCGACCCACTCAAGGTCGCGACTACATTTTCGGTCCTCGGCTCGGATCATCCGGCGCGCGCTGCGCGGCTTCTGCCAGTTGCTGATCGCGCTGCTGATTGAACGACTGCGTTTCGCGCAAGGTGTGTTGCATCGGCGGGGCTGGGTCGATGGCCGAGACGCCGGCATAGTAGCCGGGGATCTTCGCCCCTACCCAAAGCTTCCCGTTGGCGACGCCGACGGGCCCGATGCTCTCCGCGTCCGGGATACCGTTGCGTTTGGCCGCTAGCATCACCGCCGCCACCGTTTCGTCTGGCACGTCAGCCGATACCTTTCCACGAATCTTCGCGAACATCGCCTTATCCGCAGAAGATAGGCCCGACAGGTCCGGACTCACTGTCGACCGTTCTGGAATAGCCTTGCCGGCAGCATCCCCATTCTGCGCGTATCGCTGCTCGCGCGCGGTTGACTGGCTTTCGTTAGGCGCCACCGGAGGCTCTGGTCTGATAGCGGCAGCTTCGTTCGGACGCACACTGGGCGGCGACGCAGCCATCGCTGCCGCGGCCGGCTCGACGACGCGGCCGTCGCGCGCCGAGGCCGGTTCCGCTGGGTTCGGTGCCTTCTCGGCAGTGAGTGCTTCTACCTCTGATTTTTCGGCCTTCTGCGTTTCGATCTTGGCCTGCTGGGCTAACGCAAGTGCCTGAACGGTATCCGGGTCGACACGCCCGGTATCGGCGAGGCCATGGTCGCGCTGCAGCTGACGGACAGCATGCTCAGTCGCGGCGTCGAAGTGCCCCCGCTCTGGGATCGGATTCTCCTCAGTTCCGCGATAGCCGACGCGCTGCAAACGGAACTGCAGCATCTCGACGTCATCACCTCGGTCGCCGCGCCGCAAGGTGCCGTCGTCCGGTGCGGACGCGGCCTCTGCCGCCACAGGCGGTGTGACTTGAGGGGCGGGTTGGGAAGGCGTCGGAGTCGGCACGTCCGGCGCAGGCACGGGGTGTGGTGTGGGCACCTGCTGCGCCGGCGGCTTAGCGACCAGGACGTCCGGCTTAACTGGCTCAGCCAGCGCCGCCGTAACCGGCGCGGGCTCGACCTGTTTCGGTGCTGATGGCGATTCCGGTTCGGCCAACGCACGGCTGTTCTGTGCATCGCGAACTGGTGGCGCTGTCGTCAGAGGGACGACCGGAGGCGCGGCGGCGGTCCGCTGCGCGCCGTCCAGAGATTCGGCGGGTGTATGCCCATCTTCTGTACGGTTCTGACCCCGCTGCGGCTCCTTCGGCTTCTCCACTGCGATCTCAGCAATCGCGGGCTTGGTTGGCGCGGGTGATGGCGCATCCGATGACGCCTCAACCTTGGGCGCCGGTCGCAGGCGATCGACGTCGATTGCCCCAACGACTATTTCGGGTTCCCGATCCGCCGCACCCGCTACAGCCTGGCGGGCAGTGTCCTGGACATCATCCCGCTTCAGCCCTAAGCGATTCGCTTCGCGAACGACTTGCTCCAAGGCCGCCTGTTGCTGCGGAGACAGATTCGCAATTCGGAGTTCAGGAGCCTCGGGCGTCGTGGGCGGCGGTGACCGCAGATCCAGCATCGCCATTTGTACTTCCAAGGGGCTCGTGACGGCCTGAGGCCGGTTCGCGCCGTCCGCGTCACGGCCGACGTGTTCAATCGGGCTATCAATGTCGAACTCATTACGCGCGTTGAGTCCCAGGTGAAGCGAGGTCGTCAGCGGATTGAGGCCTTGCTCCTGCTGGGTGCGCCTCACCGCTTCCAGCATCGCTTCCAATTGCTCCGGTTTTGCTTCGACCTCGTGCACTTTGAGGGTCGCCAACAAGTCCTTACGCTCAATATCCTCCAAGGTCGGCGGCTGTCGATTCGGAATCGCGGCGACCTGCTGCTCATGCTGCGTCAACTGTGGCTGCAGTGCCGCTCGCGTGCTTTCCAATTCTTGACGCAAATTCCCGGAGGCCTGCAGGGACTCACCGTTGCGCTGCCACTGCCCGTCCGAGGAGCGCTGATACAACTTTCCATCCGAGGCGACCAGCGAATCCTCCTGAAGCGCCGACTGAATGGAGGGCGGCACCGGGCCGAACCGTTCCCAGCCCTCGCTTCGATGCACCATCTCATAGCGAGCAGCCATGGGGGCAGGCCCGTTGGCGATGTTCTCGCGGATGACCTGCAGGGAGGCGCGATCGAGCTCGGCTGCACGTTCGGGGCTTGCCGTATCGACTCGAACCATTGGCACGCCGGGCTGCTCAAACCCTAGGACGACCCTGCGATCCCAGGTGCCGGTCTGCGGGTTACGCTCCCAATCGGCGCGGCGCTGACTCGGCGGATCGTTGTCCGTCGCCGCCTGCGCGTACGGATTCCGCGGTGGCTGCAACTTCCCAATGGCCAGCTCGGTTGCGGAATTGCTGGCCCTGTAGTTCAGCTCGTTTGCCTTCTCCGGATCGGCCGAAAAGTCTTGCTTAACGGCCTTGTTCTTGCCGTCGTCGATCATGTCGCCCAGGTCTTTCCGCACCCATTGGAGCCCGTTGGACTCCCACTTAACACCCTGAAGGTCGGTCTGCTTGAAGGTTTTGTAGCTATCCAACACCGTGGCGACGTGCTCACCCACGTGGCTGCCCGCCACGGCCGCGCCGCCAACCACAATGAAGCCGACGACGCCGGGACCGGTTGCCGCCGCCGTGGCGACCAAGCCCGCCGTCGCGCCGCCTATCCAGCCGCCGGTGCCGCGTGCGGCGTAGTGCGTCAGCTCGGACTGCGCGGCGAGCAGACTGTCCTGCGAAAGCAACGTGCTGGCGCGGTCTGCGCTGGCCTTGGCATCCACCACGCTCGCGGCAATGCCGGCGACGCCGGCCGCCGCCATGACCTTGGCACCCGGGCTCAATTGCACCGGTGGCCGGTACGGCTCAACTTCGACTTTGCCGACATGCTTGAACCACTGCTCCAACGCTTCTTCGGCAGGAACGGCAGTCATCTGCTGCGGAACGGAGCGGACCACAGGAGTAGCGCGCTGCACAACCTCTGCAACTGTCACTGCCAACGGCTCCGGCCGATGCCGAGCCAGTGCAACAGCCGGGTCTGCCGACACATGACTGCCGTCGTCTGGCATGAGCTTAGTTACCTCGCCTTTCGGCGTATGTCGCTCTGCGGCAGAAATAAACTGTATGTACTTAAAGACACCGCCCTCTTCCGAGCGATGGATGACGTTCAAGCGAGGGTCGTAGGTCTCCGGCAATCGCTGCAACAGTGGCTCACTGAAGAGTGCGTTGTGATAGTCCGTCATCAGGTTCTGACTGCGCGTGCCTAGACCATTTCGCAAGTAGCTGCCGCCGATGTCCGAGTGCGCGCCGGCCACGCTGACGCTCAGGAAGCGTCCATCCTCCGACAGCCCAGTCGGGATGATGCGATCCACAGGAAACGTTCCGCGCTTCTCGTCGGCAGCATTGATTTGGAAGCCAGAGACCACTGATGGCGGCAAACGCCGATCCAGCTTCTGCATCGCTCCGGTCGGCACCGGGTCGTACAGGCCCACCGACATCGGCGTGTGCCCAGGGGCTTGATGGAAGTGCGGGTAGGTCTTCGTAAGATTCCCGTGCTCGTCTGGGACGTACTCGGGGCGGTATAAGTTGGGAATACCACGATCGTGAATCATTCGTGCCAAGAGCGGGACTTGACTGGCACCTCGACTGAATCCTTCGGCATGGATTGCGATCTTCGCGTCCGGATCAAGCTTGTAAATTTCATTCGCGCGAACCACTAGTTCTTGGTAAGTGCGCTCAGCGATTCCTTCGCTGGTGTGACCGGTTGCTGCGTCGAACGTTTCTATCAGGGCGTTGTTCTGCGTGCCGGGGCCTGCCTTGTACACAACATCGACATTCACGCCGGATTGCTTGAGCTTATAGACCTGCGTTTCAAACCTAGCAACGTTAGTCGCGTGCAGCGGGTCTTTCGCCGCATCGTTGCCGGTGCCATCCATCAATCCGAACAGGAGGTACGAGTGCTCATTCTTAGTGTCGAGCAACGCTGGGGCCTGGAACTTGTACAGTTCATCGGCGGCCCGGTTGTAGCTCGTCAGATGCTCCGGCGTGGCGGCAAAGTGCGAAACGTCGGCCTTCGGAAGCCCGTCCTCGTCGAGCCGAACTACCTTCTTCTTGTCCTTTCTATCTTCCATGTGCCCACCCTTCCTTAGGAGGTCTTCGTCCAGGCCAGAACCAAGTCATGGCAGCCAACGATGTCAGGTCGTTTAGGATTCGGAGGGAGCTTGGTGAGCACCATTGCCTTTAAATAGATGTTGATGGTTCGGTCATTGACCTCCATTAGGATTTGGGGGGGGTTGGTTTTCCCGCCCTCGTACCGCGCCCAATCTTCGTTGACATCTTCTTTTGAAACGTTGTGAAGGACCACCTGCTCGGGAAAGATGTCTTTGATTAGGTCGATTTCCGCGTAGTGCTCGACACCATCCAGTGATGTCCATCGAAGTTCTACCGGGTCCGGAGGCATTTCGTCGGCCATGACGATGAAACCGGCAGTCCAGCGGTCTTTCCATTCGGGTGAGCGCGGTTCGCCGGATGGACCATCGATCACTAAGGCGAACTGATGGTTCATGAAGATGACATTGCTCGCCAATGTGTTGTAGCAGCTAGCACCGAACGAGAACGCATCGAAGGTTAGCGGCCAGGGGATCGAAGAAGAATTGTTCGGGACTAGGTTGCTCATCGTTAAAGCCTTGTAGAAGTTGCTAGAAGAGATACCAGGGTTCAGCCACTGACGGCGTTCAAGGGCAGGGCATGACCAGCCATGTCCTAGTGCCAGCCGCCCCTCGACGAAAGTACGACCACCAAGATCGGCGTAACAACGATCGCTGCGCCAAAGGCCAGGATGATTCCTAGTGGCCAATCGAATTTCCAGATCGTCAATGGCATCAACAGGCACGCGGTTCCCACGTACAGGATCGAAAAGAACTTCAACATTGATCGTCTCCAGACGCCCCGGCTCTTAGGCGCGGCGACGCGCTTCCGCGTACAAGAGCGGAGCGGTGCAAACTGGCCGGAGGTCGGTAGCAGCGGTGGCGCATGAACTGTCCATGTTGGACCCGTGTAAACACTCTCACCGTACGTCATGTGCGGTAAGTACCTGAATGCCCGCTACGGGGGCTAGTCAAGGATTGGGTCAGGCGGGAGCACCTACGTTGGGCGCGTCCGAGGAATAGATGAAGCTTGTACCGTAGGCTACGCGGGAGTCAAGACCGCTCACTGGTTTCCGAGGAAACGGTTCGGTATCGCCCAGATCCGAGTTCGCAGTCGGCTTGGTGATGCACCACTCGCTGGTGGTGAGTATTCGTCATCCCGGGAATGTGCTTTTTGTCATCTCGACTGTTGCGATCGGCCGAATCTGGACTGGCGGCCAGTGCGTTCTTGACACTCAAGGTCGTCTCGCTATCCCCTGCCCGTCGGTGCAGCGAGCAACAGAGCCCGCCTACTCTTCGCCGTCGCCGTCGCCGCCAGCGGCGTGCACCCATGGCTCGGCTCCGAAAGTTGCCAGTCCATATCGCTGAGCCAAGTAGAGCAAGGAAATGTCGTTCCGGACATTCAGGGTAGTGAACATCGCCTGCCTCTGGCTGCGAACCGCGGATGCAGTCATCCCTGTTGCCTCCGCAATTTCAGAGATGCTGAGCCCCCTGACCGTCAGCATGGCAACCTGGTACGTCCGGGGTTGGAGCCGCTCAAAGGGCGTGTTGGTCAGCGATTCGGTCATTCCTAGGACTTCATCCCAGTACCGCCGGCCAGCTGCTACTTCACGGATAGCCCGAACAATCTTCCCGCCATCATCGCCTCCTTTGGTCACATAGCCCAATGCACCTGCAGCGATCAATCGCTTCGGGATCGGCCCCTGATCAATAGCGGACAGAATCAGGATTCGGAGATCCGGCTTCTGCCGTAGCAGACTATGAGTTACGACTAGCCCATCAATGTCAGGAAGGATGAAATCGCAGACCACCATATCGACTTCAGTTCGGGAGATTGCCGCAATCGCTTCACGACCACCAGCGGCCTCACCTACTACGACGATGTCGGATTGATCCTCGATCATCAGGTGCAGTGCGTGACGGAACAAGAAGTGATCCTCCACCAAAAATACGCGGATCAATGGGTGCCTCCTGGCAAACACGTCCTCGGGGGTGTGCGACTAAGCCCAACGCAATTAGAGTTATCAATACAAATCATTTTCGGACTGCCGCGCTTCCGATCTTGGCTTGGACATTTGTCCAGAAGCCGTCGCTCCTCATCCACGATATGCACTCAGGCGTCCGCGCATTACAGCCTGTCGAAGTGTGCTTTTCGAGAGTAAACGAAGTGGCTTTGGACGTTTGTCCAAGCGGCTTGGACAAACGTCCACGAGAAAATCAGACTTTCCCTACATTTTTTGACATCCGCTTCAAATAGACTTGTTCCGCTCGCTCTTGCGAGGTATCAACACACGCCACGGAGGGCGACATGCAGTCAACGGGAATTGGATCGGCACAACTTCCGACGAAGCGCGAGGACATACCGCGACGTCGAAACAACGACACCCCACCTGTCTCGACCGCGCCGCCGACACGCCGCCGCGGTCGTCAGCTGGTGTTCGATCGAATCTATGACGGCATCTGCTCAGTTCGCCTCAACGGAAGAATCGTTGCGTACACAGCGGAGACACGTCTCCCCTCGGGCCGAGTGCTCTCGAGCATCTTCCCTGTCGGGAAGGGCAAACACGCTGAGGTACTAGGGGAGGCCGCAGCAGAGAAGCGCCGGCAACTCGCGCAAGGCGCGATCGGCGCGGACAGCCGACCCGCAACTGCTGATGCGCACGCTACGAAGCAGTCAGGCCCGAACCACAAGCGAACCCTGGATACCTTCAGGGAGGCCATGGTCGCCGCCGACCTCATGGAGTCCCAGCGGTCATATCTCAAGTATGTCTACCGCCTTCCCGAGGCCGGTCCGGTCGGCGGTTGGAGAGTCATGCGGCATGGGCGGAAGAAGAAGGGCAGCCGCATCTTTCTTGACGGCCACTTCGGCGGTGCCGCCGCAGCGCTCGACAAGGCGCTTGAGTACAGAGATTCGCTGACGCCGAAGCCATCCGGCCGATCTATCAGAACCCGCACCGCCCCGAAGACAGGGAGTCAACATGAATAATCGCAGCAGAGTCAATCGTGGTTCCCTCAGAGGGACTGGGGCAGCGATCGTAGTTGCATTGAGCTTGACCGCAGGCCCGGCCAATGCACAGCTAGTGGTTAACGATCCCGTCAACTACGCAGCCAAGCTCCAGCAGATCGCGAAGGACGCGGCCGAGTTCGGAAAGAACGCGCAACGCTGGCAGGCAACCGCCAGCCACTATCAGCAGCAGTTGATCAAGCTGCAGCGGTTGAACTTTGGCCAGGCGCAGATGGAGGACAGTTTCCCTGCGCGCCAACTCGACTACGGGATGGAAGACATGTGCCCCGGCCCTGGAAGAGGCATCAAGGATCAGCTGACCAAGGCGTTCCGGCAGGCTATGCCGAAGCTGGAAGGCAACATGGTCGACGAGCAATTGGCGATCTGTCAGCGGATGGTCTACGCCGATAACGCGAAGTACAACGAGTCAGTGAACATGCTCCGAACGCTGATGCAGCGCAGCCGTGAGTTCACACAGATCGAAGTTCAGCGCGACAGCGTCGGCGGTAGCCAGGGAGCGCTAGCCGCCAATGACAACGAAGCCTACCGTTTCGTCGCCAGGAACCAACTGGAACTGGATTATTGGCAGGCCCGAATGAAGGCCTATGACGACTACATCGTTGCGCTCAAGGGGGATCACACGCGCCTGGCTAAGCGCGCGATGCGCGGCAAGAAGGGCGCGCTGGACGGCATCGTTCCCACCGACGTGATCAAGTCAGCCATCGGCCAGTGAACCATTCATTCATCTTTGAGGCAGGCACATCCCATGGATTTGTTGAACGGTCCGATGGACCTACTGAGCTGGCTCTCGCCGTCGTCGCAAAGCGGTCTGGCCGACTACGCCCTGTTCCGCCTCATTAGCGGCTGGATCACCAACAGGGTCGAGGATTTCGGTCTGGCGCTCATGGGTCGCTCCATGAGGTTCGTGGGCGGCGTCGGGCTCAGCTTGGTAACGCTGTGGCTGCTCTTCCAAGGTTACCGAATCCTCAACGGCGCCCGCGAGTCGATGATGAGCACGGTCCTGCAAGGGACGCGAATTGCCTTGATCTTCGGCATCTCCACAACCATGGCGATCAACAATATCCCTCTGAACTCCTTTCTCACAAAGGATTTGGACAAGGCGATTCATCAGCTGGTTACCGGAAACGACAATCAATCCACCGCGAGCAGCATCGACAAGTCCCTCGCCGTCGTGCAGCTCGCAATGACGGCCATTAATGGCGTTCAGCTGCTTGAAGCCGATCCCGAACTGCTGGAGGAGAAGCGCTCGGCGAAGGCCTGGGCAACCATGGGCTCCGCCGGCCCAGCCATCGCCGCAGGTTGCATGCTGCTGCTGTGGACATTTGCGATCAATCTATGGATCGGCCTGGGACCCATCTTCATATTCGCTCTTGCGTTTCCCGCCACCAAAGCAATGTTCACCAGTTGGCTCAAGTATGGTCTGGGCACGCTGTTCTCGCTCGCGATGCTAAGTTTCGTTGCCAATATCCTGCTTGAGCTGACCGTTCGAATCGCGTCGTTCATGTGGCTCAGTAAACTTGTGAACATCCCCGGCATCAGTACTGAAGGCATTACCGACCAAGCGATGCAACAAGGCAGCATCGGAATGATCTTCACGGTGCTTATCATCTCAGTGCCCCCCATGGCCGCACACTTCTTCCAGACACAGGTGGGGAGCTTTGTTGCCAGCTCGGCGTTCGGCAGGTTCGGCCAAGCGGCGGCAGTTGGGCAGGCGTCGAATACCAATGATCGGGCACCGGTCTCACCCACCAATATCCAGGACCCGGTCAAGGGCAACAACCAAGCTCCATACAGCACATACACTCATGCAAACAGGGTAACTGACCAATCAACCCCGAAGCATGAGAATCGAATCAAGTCTGCTGGCGAAGTCCGCAAGGAGTGAGCATGCGATACCAGTTCTTCTTCATACTCGTGGCGTTGTCCGTCGCTCCTTTCGCCTCTCATGCCGAAGGCGGCTGCCCACCGGGACAAATGCCGGGCAACCTTACGGCGGCCGAGGGGGCCGCAGCCTCGATGGCGAGCTGCGTCCCTATCCCTCAGGAGCCGCGTCGCCGAAAATGGGAAAGTCGCTGGGGCGCGGTCGCAACCGACGAGAAGGGCGCGTTCGGTATCGCCACAGATAAGAAGAGCGAGCGCGAAGCGAAAAAGTCAGCGCTATCGGAGTGCACAAGCCGTGGTGGCATGACCTGTTCCTCAGGCTTGGTGTTCCGTAACCAGTGTGCCGCGGTCGTCAACTCCAGCACCCGATCATTCTCACAAAGTGCTGCCACAGAGAACGAAGCGGTTACGGCGGGACAGCAGCGTTGCAAAGAGTCGAGTACCGGGAAGTGCTGGGTCTATTTCAGTGGCTGCAGCCTTCCTGTTCGTGCTCGCTGATGGCTTGCTCATGAACGCCAGCACGACGACTTATCGGTTGTTTCAGCGCAGCGCCGACGTGTGCGGTGCCCTATCCATTGCTGCCTTCGCCTTCCTCGGTGTGGCGATCAGCATGCTGGCTATCGGCTGGGGCGGCTCATTCGCACCCATACTCAGGCCGGCGATCCTTGCCGGGGTAGCCGCCGCCGCTCTGCAAAGCCTGGCCGGGATCGGCTACACGTGGTGCATGATCCTGCGGATGACGGTCGGCCAAAACGCACAGATTGAGCTCCTGCCGTCAAAGAACCGCATGTTCCTGGCCTCGCTAATCTCCTGGGTGTCTCTCGGTGCCCTGCAGTTGGCATTGGCCGCTATGCCATTCGCATTGATCAAGCCGTGGCTTTTTGGCTTGCTCCTCGGAGTAGCGACCGCGCACGCGTTAGGGATACGCCTGACCCGCGAGTGGGCTCGTTCCGCATGTCAACGTCACTTGACGGAATCGAGTGGATCTCTCTCCGCATGATAATCGTGGCTCGTTTTGTGTCTGTCGTTCTGTTCGGTATCGCGGCGCAGATTCCTTTGAAGATGTCGCCCGAGAAGTAGCTGCATTCCGTGCAGCGCAGAAGACGTGATTAGCGCAAGTAGCAACAGACTGAGCTCCGCCGAGGCCTTTAGCGTGGCCTAAGACGGCTCCCCCGTTTACAACCTGACCTCAGCTACGCCGCCCCGAAAGGGCTGCACGGAGAGCTTTGTGTCCCGATTTTGGTCACCGGCGTATATGAACCCCCTGCTGCCGAATTGGCTACGCCGGCTTTTTTCTTCACGGCGCAAGGTAATGCCGCGAGCGGCCGGCAACTACGAGCTCGCCTTCATGGCTGCGCGTGCGCGCACCATTCTATGGGGACTGCGCCCGCCGTCGATCGACGTTACGCCCGTCCGATGCGCCTCGACGGCAACGGTTGCAGCCGTCCGCTGGCAACTCGTTCGCTCGATCGGGCATCTCAATGAGGATTTGGTCGCCACCCAGCGCTTCGGGCTTACCGCGGCGTTGCGGGTACTGCTGGAGGCCGAACTCAAGGTGCCGTTAGCCTACACGCTTGGCTATGTCCAACAGGACGGACAGCGGCTTTGCCATACCCCAGTCGAGGGACTGGAGCAGATGCTACGAACCGGGATCGCGCCCGGCGCCCGCGTGAGCCTGCATGCCTGGTTGACCCTGCCGAGCCAGGAAGTAATCGACGTGACCTTCTGGGCCCTGTTTCCCCTGATGTGTTGCGCTGATGAGCGCGAGACCCGGGCACTGTTCATGCATCCCGATCAAATGCCAGGACGGACGTATCACCCGCAATGGGTGGGCGAAGAGTTCGTTCGGCGGATCGGCGTTCTTAAGGAGTACGAGGGATGGTAGGCACAAGGGTCGTGCACTTCGATGTGGTCTGGCGCGGATCACTAAATTGGCGGGTGTCCGTCAACGGCGAGGACGAACACGTGCCGTTTGCCTCGAAGGAAACGTGTATCGCTGCCGCCCGGGCGCGAGCCCGCCAGCGGCATGATGATATGGGTGTTCCTACGGAAGTGCGGGCTCCCGGCCCGGATGGTTCCCTGCAATCAGTAGTCACGTACATGCTCCCGCACGAGCTACTTGAGTTCTGTGTGGAAACCGAGAGTGGCAGCAGCCGTCAGCTGCGCGAGGCCTGCGATGTTTACGGTCTGGTCGTCGCGCGCCTATGAACATCAAGAACCGAACTTCGATGCTCGTCCTTACACGCTGCCCAGGTCAGGCACTAATGATCGGCGACGAGATCGAGATCCGCCTACTACCGCCACGTTCCGTGGGTGAAGTACGAGTCGGCATTACGGCTCCGAGAACGGCCCACGTCGTGCGCGAGGAGCTTCTTTGCCAGCCCCCGCGCCAAGGTGTCCGCGATAGGGTTTGCCGCAAAGGGAAGGACCATGCCTGATCTCTCTCGCAAGCAGATCAGCGAGGCCCGGAGCAACGCCTGGTTTGGCAGCATCAGCCTAGCGCAGCCGCGCCGAACCGGGATGTTGACCAGCCACCTCTCGTAGCCGCGGCATCTCAAATCAAGAGACGCGTTTGTACAACACTGGCCAAGAACACGATTCGTCGCTGCGTGACGACGGGGACGGCCTGGACAACAACCATATTTCCAAGGAATAACGATGCTCGCTGGGAAAATACTCAATCCGCTAGCTGCAAGCCTTGCTCTCGCGCTGACTGCCATGGCCCCATTTTCGGCGATGGCCGCATTCCCGGTTGAGACCGGACGGTCCCAGTGGCCTGCACCTGGTCCGAATTGGATGGGCGCATGGCCGTCGACCTATACGCTCCGTGACGCCATGGCCAGCTGCAAGCAGCACAAGATCGATAGAGCCGAGGACTTGATTGAGTACCCGCCGATGCAAGACGGATTCAATCAAAGGACATGGATCATCACCGACTGCAAGAAGGCAATTGTCCAGCCTGAGGTGACAGGGGGAAAGCTCACCATTCATTTGGAGATGGGCAATCGGTACGATCTTCCGCCATCTAAAGATCCGCCCGTGGAATGGTATGCGTACTATTACGGGTCGACCAACGCGTACTGGCCACTGAAAACACTCGAGGAGGACAGCGGCAAGAATCTAGGTCGAAGCGATTGCAGCAACAACTGCATCGGCAATCCTATCGTGGTGAACGCCGCAAACAAGTTCCAGGACGAGACGGACTATGCCGGCACCGGCGGCAGGGGCCTGAAGTTCCATCGTTACTACAACAGCGCCCCCGAAGTCGAATCGGCTGATCTCGGCGAGAACTGGCGGCATACGTACAGTCGGAATCTTGAGTTCAATGCCTTCTCGGCCGACAGTAAGGCCATCACTGTCCATCGTGATGACGGCATGCAGATCATATTTCGCAGGGTCGATGGCGCGTGGTTGCCCAGTGCTGAGGTAAAGATGGTTTTGATCCCAACCTTGGAGGCAGGACAGCCAATCAGCTGGGAGCTGACCAATGCCGCCGATGGGTCTGTCGAGACTTATGACGCGGATGGACGTCTGTTGGCTATCGACTACCGCGATGGCTATCACCTCACACTTGAGTACGCCTCGGGGCTCCTTAGCACGGTCACCGATGCTCAAGGACGGTCCTTGCACATCTTGCACAATGGGGATGCGCAAATTTCGTCATTGACCGATCCAAACGGCGTCAGGTACGACTACACGTACGTGGCTCCCGACTACCCTACCTTCCCGGGGGATACGGAACGGCGGCTAGAAAAGGTCGTGGCTACCTCAGGGTATAAGCGGGAGTACCGATACTACGCAGGCACAGAGATTGGGATGCGCGGACTCCTGACTCAGATCCTGGATGAGACCGGCGCGGTGAAAGCCACGTTCGGCTACGACAACAGCGGCAATCCCCTATCTACGGAGCACTCTCAGGGAGCGGAACGCTACGTTGTCGAAGGTGGCCAGTACGGCACAACGGATGTCGTGTATGCGAATGGCCTGCGATTCAAGTACAAGTTCACCACGATCAACGGGCGGAAACTCACGACGGATGCAGAGCGGATCTGCACGGACGGCTGCGCCAGCGCGACGGCCGTCTACACCTACGATGCCAACGGTTTTCCCGATCGGGTTGGCGACTTCGGGCGTACATCTGCGGACTACGACTACAACACCCGTGGGCTAGTTGCCCAGAAGCGCGAAGCAATTGGAGATCGAGAGGAGCGACTCACACAGATTGATTGGCATCCGACGTTCGACGTTCCGACGGAGGAGCGCGTCTACAACCGAAACGGCGAGCTTTGGACAAAGCGGCAATGGACCTACAATGCCCGAGGGCAGGAACTTACGGCAATAAAACTCGACCCGCCGAGTGGTGCCGTTCGTACTAGCGTGACGAGCTACTGCGAAGCAACCGATGTGCAGGCGGGCCGCTGCCCGATCATTGGGCTGGTCACTCAGCTTGACGTACCGCGCACAGACGTCAATGACATCACATCCTTCGCCTATTACGCCCAGGATGAGGCGGGATGCACCACGCCCACCGGAAGCTGCGGACATCGAAAGGGCGATGTGTGGAAGGTGACGAATGCTCTCGGCCAAGTCGCAGAAGTTCTGAAGTACGACCGTAGCGGCCGAGCCGTTTCGAGTAGGGACGTCAACGGAGTAGTCACGGATCTAGAATATCACCCCCGCGGCTGGCTACTGAGGAAGATCGTTCGCGGAAGCGACAACGCGACAGAGGCGGATGACGCGATCACTGTGATGGAATACGACGCCGCCGGCCTTCTGAAAAAGACCACAGATCCCGATGGCGTCATTGCCCGCTTTGAATATGATCCGGCGGGGCGCTTGACGGATGTGATCAGCTCAGCGGGCGCTCGGATCCACTACACCCTGGACAACGAAGGGCGCCCCGAGAAAACGGATATCAAGGATCCCGGCGGCGCTATTCAACGCACCCTGTCCACACTGCGAAATCAGATGGGACAGATCAAGACCGTGAAGGATGCTTATGGACGAGCGACAAGCTTCACGTACTGGGCCAACGGCACTCCCAGCTATACCACCGATGCGTTGGGACGACAAAGAACTGAAACAGCCAACTGGTTTGGCCAGACCGACCAGACACGCTCCAATTTGACCGGACGCACCACGGGTGCAAGTCACTTCTACGATGCCATTGGCGGGATCATTTCGACTTATGACGGCCTGGGTCGCGAGACCGGCTACGATCGCAATCGCTTTGGTGAAGTATTGACTTTGAGAAGCCCGGCGACTGGAACGAACACCTATGTCTACGATAGCGGTGGAAATCGAACGTCGGCGACCGACGCTGACGGACGAGTTACGCAGTCCACCTACGACGCGCTCGGTCGGTCGTTGGCGACACTCTACCCAGCCGATCCATCCCTGACAGTTTCTCGTTCCTACGACGGCCCATCCGCGGCTTGTGCGGTCGATGAGAGGTTTGGCAAGGGACGCTTGGCCCGTATGACCGATTCCACTGGCCATACCGACTATTGCTATGGGCGCTACGGCAATATCGTCCGAAAAGTCCAGGTGGTCAACGGAAAGACCTTCAGCACACGGTACGAGTACACCAAAGGAGGGCGACTCAAAGCCATGGTTTATCCCAGTGGGACTTTGGTTTCATATGGTTCGAACGCTGAAGGCGACATAGCCAGCATCACAGTGACTCGGCCTGGCCAAACTAGCCAAGCCTTGCTCACGAGCATCATTTACTACCCCTTCGGCCCAGCTCGCGAGCTAATCTTTGGAAACAGTCGGCGCTTTACCCGGACGCACAACCTAAACTATCAACCCACCAGCTTTCTCGATACCGGCGTGGACGGTCTTTCGGCTGGCTTTGTGTTCGATGAAGTCGGGAATCTATCGGAGCTACGCAAAGGTGATCAATCTTCACCTGCGCTGCGAAAGTACGGTTACGACACGCTCGGTCAGCTTACCGATGTGAAGACCGGAGCAGATACCTCTCTCAAGACTTACCTGTACCACGACTTCACGCAGAACCGCACCATGGAGATCACGAACGGTGCGACAAGTACGAGTTCTACCTACACCGTGGATCGCCTGACTGAATGGAACGGAACGACTCGAACGTATGATGCATCGGGCAACACGATCAGTATCGGAGGCACGGCGAAAGAGTTCGCTTATAACGCGGCGGGCCGTATGAGTGCCGTCAAGGCGAATGGAGTGACGAAGGCGGCCTATCGCTACAGCGGAACCGGCGAACGGGTCCAACGTCAACTTGGCACTGTCGTGGATTACACGAGCTACGACACTATCGGGCGAGTCTTGGGCCGCTACAACGCCGCAGGCACCGCAGCCCAAGAGGTCATTTGGATGGGTAACGCGCCGATTGGTGTCATCTCAGGCGGCACACTGCACTATGTTGAGTCCGATCACTTGGGGACGCCTCGCGTTGTGATACACCCTGCTCGGCAGCGTGCGGTTTGGACCTGGGATCTAGGCGGGGATGTGTTTGGTAGTTCCCTGGCCAATCAAGACCCAGACAACGACGGCGTAGCGTTCCCCTTTGATCTTCGTTTCCCAGGCCAACAGTTCGACGCTATTTCCGGGACTCATTACAACCTGCATCGTGACTACGACCCCAAGGTAGGCCGATTTCTTCAGAGTGACCCTGTCGGCTTAGTTGGAGGATTGAATACTTACAACTATGTATCTAATACTCCACTTAATTGGTCCGACCCAACCGGCCTGTTGCAGTGGTCTGAACTTCCTCTGAAGCGATTGGATTGGCTAACCAGTAGCACCAGCATGGGCATGTTTACGTATCCGGGTGCCCCCTACGTTCACGCGACTACGCCAGACCAGGCAATCCCATCCATGGGGCGGACGGCGATTGACTGGACTATCGATGCGACCTGCCTATGTAATGATGGATCGTACCGACTGAAGGAGGTCTCGGTCCAGACTGAGATTATTATCCATCTGCGAAAGCGTTTTGATGACCTTAAGCAGCGCTCGATCACCATCAACCAAGAGCATAACCATGTCGGCGACTACAAAGAGTGGCTTAAAACTGCGAAGGCAGAAGCAGCGGCGCTTGAGCAGAAGTTGCAGGGAGATGTCTATAGCACCGAGATTGATTGCATCAATGCGGCCAAACGTGCGATGGGCGGGATGATGACCGAAGGCGCGAGAATTACAACCAATCAATCGTATTTGAACTGGGATGCAAACAAAAAGCATACATACTATGACAAGAACAACTAGGGAGTGGCCAATGTTGAGTAAGTCGATCGCGCTTTGCGCGCTGCTCTTCTCCACGGAAGCCGCAGCGGCCTCGGATGTGTGTGAACTCAAGGAAGGCGATGCCGTGCCAGTTCGCGTCCAGTACATCGAGGACGCACCAGTCGTCAAAGATGGGCGCACGGTGCACTTGGCAAAGTATTCGATCTCGAATGTTTCCGAGAAGACGTTTCGGCTTGCGACTTACCGAGGGCCTGCGCCGCAGCGCGCGTATCCTATGGATGCCTCACTTGAGTATAAAAACTCCGCAGGGTCTTGGGCATTTGATGTCATCGTTCTCGATCACCCGCAGCCACCGGATTCGATGCTGAAAGTTCGCCCTGGTGAGACACGAGAATTTTTGGCGTCCGGTAACGGCGGGCCGAATGGAACTTATCGCCTGAAGGTACGTGAGCCAAAAGGCTGCTGGATTCCTTCTGAGCCCTTCAAGTTCGTTCTGAAGACGATTGACAGCTGACTTAGGCAACGGTTTCTGTCACTGGTGTAAGTCCGATCGGCGCCTCAAATCGGGGCGCCGATTCTTCATGGAAGGAAGCGCTTGATGAACCTTTTAGTTATGCTTTTGCTACCAGTTGCTCTGACTGTCCCCGCGACATCTCATGCCAACGGCGATTGTGACAAGGTGATTGAAGGGGTTCAGATCACCCATCGTGGAGCCGATGCCGAGCGGGCTCGCGATTGGGGCTATGTGTATGGCAAGTACTTGTTGATAAATAACTCGAAGAAGATTTTGCGATTTTGGACGTATAAAGGCGAGAAAGAGCCGATGGTCTTCTATCCGCTGAACTTCACAATTGAGAAGCTGGCATTCGATGGGTGGAGCGATGATGTGACGGTTATCGACCACCCGGAGCCCGCGTCGGCAATTGTTACGATTCCTCCGGGTGATCGACTGACCTTCCTGGGTCAAAGTAGGCCTGTCGGACGGGAGACCTACCGCGTGAAAATTCGCCAGGCGCGCGGCTGCTGGATTCCTTCGGAGCCATTCCAATTTACGGACGCCGCGGAATCAGGTCAGGCTCGCTAGGCGATCTCTGCAGTTGTTCTGCGGATACGAATGGGCGCTACCGCGTCTTGCCGCGTATGGGCTAGGGATCGGCGAAGAACGCGACCCCATCCAAGGATAGCCACCCGAGCACGCCGGCGCCCGGCTGCGACACCAGCACTTCGCCATTCGCTTTCACGTCGACGCGTGCCTGAACACTTGAATCGCTCACGGCCGTAAAGATCTGTTGCGTGGGCGGGCGGAACCCTACCGGCAGCACAAAGATGGCGGTGCCCCCACCTCCCGCTTTCACCAGCCCACGAAGTTGCACGCGTCCGGCATCCCGGCGGTAGCCGGCCACGGCGAAGACGTCCCCATAGTTCGCCCACGACGCGTTGAGCGTCGGTGCCTGCCAGGCGCCCTTACGCAGGTCGGCAACTGCGGCTGTGGTGGCGCTTCGAGTTTGCCCGCCTTGTACGACGGGTACGATCTCGGTGCCGGTCAGCGCACTTGCTGCAGGCAGTTGGGACAGTTTTTGATTCGCCATGGTTACTCGATGAGTAGGTAGTCGCCTGCCTCAGTGATCAGCTCGTCGCCGGTCTCCGTGCGCAGCAGTCCGTTCTTGAAGTCGAAGGTGTGGGTGGCCCGTTGCCAGCTGGCCAGGCCATCCCGCGTCGTGCCGATCTCCGCGCGCACGCGATACGCGCCGCGTAATGGCGAGGTGTAGTTGTTGCCGGTTAGAGCGGCCGGGCTATCGAGGGCTTGACCCACAATCGCGTCCAGCTGCCGCAGGACATAGGCCGTTCCGGCCTCAGGTCCGATCGAACCTTGGCCGTGGTCGACCAGTTGGTCGGCCTGCAGCCGCCGATCTCGGTGCGCCCAGGACACCACCAGGTCGCCGTCGATCGACGGCGGGTAGCGTTGACCGTTGAGCTTCAGGTCGCCGGGCGGGTACGGCCGCGCCTGCCGCTGGGCCAGCTTGATTGAATCCACTGGCGCCAGCGCCGGGTCCAACTGCGCACTGGAAGTTCGCGTCAGCAGCTTGGCCTGCACGATCTCGCCGACGCTGTAGTCGGTCGGATCGTTCGCCACGTAGTCCTCATAGAACCAAATGCGTGCGCCCGCCGTGTGCGGCGCCGGCGCGGTGTCCGCGCACCCGCGGGCGAGCGTGGCCGTTTGTGCCTGCGGATCGATCGCGACCACGCGCACCACCTCATCCTCGACCATCGCGGCGGTGCCGGCAGCGACCTGATCCAACCCGCGACCCGACGCCAGTTGCACGACGAGCGTCGTCGCGTCCATCGAATCGACCAGCATCGCGGTCGGGCACCAATCGCCGACGCCGACCTCGGTGTACTCGCCGCTGCCGACCCGTGTGGTCAACACATAGTTCAGTGCCAAGCCGGTGGCCTGTTCGGCCGCCGCCAGGACCACGCCGGCATCGGCGGGTACGGCGGCTAACGCCGGAGCACTCAGCGTTGTCGCCAAATCCCGGTAGCTTGCTTCGATCAAGCGCCGGTTGGGCGACGGCTGCGGGACACGATCCGGCGGCAGCCAGACCGGCGGCTGCGGTTCCAGGTAAGCCGTCGCCGGCAGCCCGAACACGTCCTGCACGGCCGCGACGGTGATCGCGCCTTCGACCAGCTTGCCGTCATCGAACGTGCCGACGCGCAGGACCAGGTTGTCCAGGCCGCGAAACGGATCGCGAATGCGAAACACACCGCCCGGCGCCAGCACGCCGCCGCGGCGGTCGAATCGCAGCTTCAGCCGCTTGAGGCCCGAGCACGCGATGGTCAGATCGCGCATGCCCACGCGCCCGGCCAGTTCCGCCGTGGGCAGACCTTTGTATTCGGTGTTGCTGGACGCGACCCCACCCGTGGCTTGGATGCCGGCCAGGTCTTCGACCCGGATCTGGCGCTCCTCGTCCTTGATCGGGTCGTACCACGTCACGATCAGTTGATTGATCGCGCCGTCCTGCGCCGCGCCTTCGTCCTCCTCGATCGCCAGCAGGCCCGACTCGTAGTCGAACACCGGCAGGTCTTCGACGAGGTAATCGTCACGCAACAGCTTAAGCGTCAGTCGGCCGGTCGATCGGTCGGTGTACTGCGCCGCGCCGATGTGGTCGATGACGACCTGCATGAAGTCGGCGATGGACGATTGCCGGTTCCAGCGCAGGCACAGCCCGAAGCCTTCGGCATGCAGCGTGTCGGCCGCACGCCGATAGCTGGCTTCGTCCAACACACCGCGGTCCAAACCGCGCCCCCAGTCCCGGTTCGTCAGGCACTCGACCAGGATGTGCGCCGGGTTCATGGCACGGATGGCGTTGCTGGCGAGCCAGATGACCGCCTTCTCCGGATACCAGGGCGCGCCGTCCCAACCCATCAAGGCGCGGCGAACGCGCATCTTCCATGGCTTCGGGTACGGATTGTTGGCCGCGATCTGGCCGTCGAAGTATTGGGTGGTGACGTTGCGGAAAGCCGGCGTCGGCACACCATGCAACGCCCCCAGCGCCGGCAGCACAGCCTGCGCGGCTTCGCCCATCAGGACATCCAGCCAGCCCTTGATCCCGCCTTCGCCCTTGTCGCCGCCGAACAGGTCGGGCTTGTTGATGAAAATGCGGCCGGTCTTGGTAATCGATCCTTTCCAGGCTTCGCGATCGCCCACTTGGATTTCGACTAGCTCGTCCAGCGGTCCGCGCGACAAGCCCATGTGCAAGCCGAACAGATAGCGATGGCCTACGGTTTGCTTTTTACTGCTACCCATCCGCAGCCTCCGCGCGTGCGAACGCGACCAGGTGCAAGCCCAGCGCGTCGCCGGTCGCTTCGATGACCTCGGCCTCGATGCCATCGCGGACGAACGCGCTCCAATCCAGCCCGTAGTAGGCGAACCATTCGCGTCCGCCTTGCGCGCAGAATCCTGTCCGCACTCCGAAGCCCGGCGCGCGGCGAAGGTGATCCAGAGTCACGATCACTTCTTGCCGCCCTTCTGCTTGATCGGCTGGGTGCGGTACTGGCCGACGCCTAATACCATCCAGTCCGGCGTCCAGACATCGCCGAACACCACCGCCTGCGGGGTGCCCTCGGTGCTTTGCGGGAACTGGAAATCGCCGAACGCGGCGGGTTTGGCCTGCGGCGCCTTCGGCCGTGCGGCTGCCGAAACGAAGTAGCTGATGACCCAGATCGCAAGCTGGACCCAAATGTTCATGCAGGTGTCCGAAGATCAGAAGATGGGGGTGCCGTCGAACGGGGATTTGCCGGGCAAACCGGGGGCGCCGCCGTAATTCGGCGCGTTGTTGAACTTGGTGTGGCAGATCGCCATCGACCGACCACAGCCGGGAAAAGCGATCACGGCCTGGCCGATGCGCAAGCCGTCGCCGGCCCCCAGGAGCACAAGCCGCTCGCCGATGTGCGATCGGATACCACGACGCTCCAATCCGGCCTCGCCCAGATCCCACGCCAGAAAACCGCCCGCGAACCAACCGTTCGGGTACTGGCCGAAGACGCCGGCCGTGACCACGTTGCCGGCCAGCGTCGTCAGCGACGCCCGCACGCGGAATGCGTCCGGATTGACCCTGCAGTTGCGGTCGTACAGCGTGTACGGACAGCCACGCGTCCAGGCCAGTCGTAATCCCGGTTGTCCCAACGCAGCATCGAGCGATTGGCAGCGCACCTCCGTGCTTTCGAGCGACGGCCGGTTGACGCCTGCAATCCGCCCCATCCAGACCACGCGCGGATCGCCGTCGCCTTCATGCACGTCGCGGACCACGACCGCCACCTCGCTCGATGGCGGCAAGCCCCGATACAAACGCGCCACCTCGAAATCACCGGGTGCGGTTAGCGTCAGCATGTCGGAGGCCGTATGCCCTGATTGGCGGATGCCGTCGTCATGAATTGCGGTCGCGATGTAGACCTGCGTGTCGAGCACGAAGCCGCGGTCGCCGCCGGTGTAGCGCCATCGCTGCGCGCCGCGCACGAACTCGTACAACCGCCGCGGGTTGCCCGCAGCGGTCGATCGTTCCAGTTGGTCGAAGCTCATACCGGTGGGGACGTGTCGATATCGGGATCGCGCACAGCGCGCAGGACGATGGATGCGTCGGCGGCGCCGTCGCTGTCGGTGTGGTGTTCGATTTCGGCTTCGTCACTGTCACCGCGGCTCAGCACCAAGAAGCTAATGCGTCTGATATCGTGCGGGCGCACGTCCACGCCGAGCGCGGCGTCGATCGTTAGTCGCTCGATCTCGTCGTCTAGGGCGACTGCCGCGGTGATCCGGCGATGGAACGCTTCGCCACCGCGCAATTCGATCCGCAGGTCTCGCCGGCCGGGTCGCAGGCCAGCAAAACGCGCGAGCCCCACGTTCGCCACGTCCAGCGCGGTGGCGGTGCCAGCAACGTTAGCGACCAATGTCAGGTCGTCGGCGTGGGTCGGCCGCCAGAGCGCGCATTGGCGGCCACGCAGGGTGTACAGCCAGGACCGGACGCTCGCGCGTTCGACACGCCCGTGCACGCGCCAACGATGGCTCTGCACCACCGCAGCCCAGTCCGCTGGGTCCAGGACGAAAGGTCGTCCGAACTCATTGTCCAAGGTCAACAGCGCACGCTGCCATCCGGCCGACAGGGTTTCGGACTCGTCCGGCCGGTCGACCATGACCGGGTGCCCGCGGTACATCGGCGCATCGACGATCGCAGGCCATTCGCAGGCTTCGACTACGTCGAACCGTGCGCTGATGGAAGCGGCCTGGTCGCTGAGGCGTGTGACCTTCGGTGGCTCAGCCAGCCTCGCGGTTCGGACCGGATACAGCCGAGTGCCGCGCGGCCATGCCCTCGTCGTCGGATGCCGCAGCGTGATTGAGGCGGCGCCGATGGCCTCGACTTCGGCCACCTCAACCTCGAAAGCGGTCTTGCCGCGCAGCTGCACCAGGCCGCCGACGCGGAAGTCGCGATGCACTGGGTCGCAAGCGATCACCCGGATACCCAGGGCATGCTCGTCGGCCAGCCACTGCCCATCCGGCCAAACCGGCAGCGCCCAGGTGCGTCCGCCCCATCCGAACACAGCCAGATCCAGCAGTACCCGTTCGCGACCGTCCACGATCATCGTGGCCTCGAATGAGCGACGCGGGACAGAGCGCAGGCCTCGTCGCTGCTCGACCTGCGTCGGGCTGGGCAGGATGTCGGTCTTCCAGGCCAGCCGTTCCAGCACGCCGCGCGACCAATCGGGAGTGAACGCCCAGGCGACGATGCGCTGCCCAATAATCACAACCGGAATCGGGTCGAATCCGGCGAACTGGTACGTCAAGGTGGCTGCGATGACGGGTGGCCCGTCGGTGCCTACCGCGATTTGCCACCCCTGCTCCCATAACGGCGGGAACGACAGCGGCGACACGCCGGGTGCCGTCAGCACGATGCCCTCGCCTCCCGTCAGCGACGCGTCGGCTAGCGTGAGGGCACGGGCGCGGAATGCATTCCAGACGCGGATGACCCGCTGCTGGACGCTGCTGACGTTGCCCAGGTTGAGCGTTTGCGGGACGACGTGGATGCGGTCGTAGAAATCGTCGCCGAATAGCGACTGCCACGCACCCGGTCGCCGATCGGCAACGACGGGCGGTACGCCATAGGCCACACCACCGTGATCCGAAGCGCTGGCGAGGGCCATGGACGGCGAGCCGTCCCAGGCCTTCGGCGGGACGGCATAGTCCGGCCGGCCACTGAATGTCAGGGGCCACAGGCCGTGCCAGAACATGAGGGCTTACTCGTTGATGCGGTAGGCGTAGCCGTATAGACCGCTGGTGGGTGAGCCGACCGGCCCTTGCTTGCGATGCACAGGGAAGACCTTCCAGCGATCTGTGCCCAGCGAGACCTCCTCGCCGGGTGCGTAGCTGTCGAGTCGGATAAAGCGCAGATCCGGGGGATGGCCGATGCCGGAGAACAGCCCCGCGCCACGCGGGACCGCACACCACAACGGATAGCCCGGCGCGCGCCCAGTCAGCGTGCTGTGCCCGGTCCGTTGCGGTAGGCCCAGGGGCGAGGCTGCGGACCGCCAACCACAAACGAGTCGTCGCGAATCGTTGTTGTCGGTAGGAATCGCATGCCAGCGCGGGGCGATGCCGTCGTAGTCGGCCCGCACGCGCGTACTGGGCGAGACGTAGTTGGCGAAGGTGTCATCAAACGCGACGCTGTGCTGACCGGCGTTTGGACTGTCGATGTAGGTGTTGTGGTAGTACCACTGACTGCCGTAGACATACTGACCGGTGTTCACGACGCCCTGCGTGATCAGGCGGCCGGTACCGAAGTGTTTGAACGTGCCGGCCTGCGTTTCCATAACGACATGCAGGTACGGAGAGGCGCCGCTGCCACCGAAGAAGTACACCGCGCTGTAGGGGCCTTGCACGTAATTCGTCCAGACCGGCAGGCTGGCTTCGTTCTGAACATCGGGATTGGCATTGGCGGCGTAACCAGTGTGCCCAAAGCCGAGGAAGAAGGGCGACGGATTGTTGCTGTCGCCGCCGGTGGTTTGCGACATCAAGGTCGCATGCAAGCTGCCGGAGTGTAGGCTCAGGGCCTTGCCGGATGCCACCGTGCGATCGCGAAATCCATCGATAGTCCACCCAGCGATCGAAGCGAACAGCCGCAACTTATCGAGCAACTCGTTTGGGTCGTTGGCGGAACTGGTGAGGTATGCCATCAGTCCATCCGCAGTGCGAAATAGTTGTCGGGGGAAGTACGAAAGGTGTTCTGGAACACGAGCCAGATCGCGCTATCGCGGTTGATGCGGGACTCCGACGGCGTGTTGAATCCCGTGGTCCAGGCGCAGCCGTCGAACTCGCCCCAGTGATGGCGAACGTTGAGGTGTTGCAGGATCAAAGGCAGCAGCGGCGTAGACCCGTCGAGGTTCTCTCGCAGCCAAGCCCGCGCCCCGTCCGTTGACATCGCGCTGGGATAGACCTTCCCTTGCGTTTCGTTGTCGCCGTTGTCGTTGCTACTTTGGTAGCGATTGGCGTGAGGTCGCCAGACGTTGTCGGGGTAGTACGCCACCAGGCCGTAGCGGCCCGGGTCGAAGAAGGCGCGGAAGTTTGGGTCCGTCGCATCCGGCGTTCCACCTTCGTTGCTGCCGCAGGCGCCGACGAGCATCGGGAACTCGTGATCCGACGGCGGCTCGTAGGGCAGTCCGAATCCAAGATACGCGGATACATAGACCGTACCGATCTTCGCGACAATGACCACCCGCTGGCCGTTGATCGCCAGCCAGTAACCGAACGGGCCGTTGCGCAGCGGCAGGTTCCGCAGTCCGCTGTTGTTGACCTGCGAGCGCACGCCCAGCAGTGGGTTGTGGAAGCGGAATCCGTACCAGTTGAGGTTGTACGCCGCGCGCGCAGGGTCTTCGTAGAGTTCGGCACCGATGAAGATCGCCTTACGGCCGTCCAGACCGGGGGCGCGGACAATCCATTGCGCCCGCTCCTCGAGCTCGAAGTCGGCATTGAGATCGGTCTGGAACGACAGTTCGCTGCAATCCAGAACCGTACCACCGCTCGCGGCGGTGAAAAGAACGCGCCAGTATCGAGCCGCAGTCGGATTGCCCGTCACGACGAAGGTCTGACGCGCCCGGGTCGAGGCCCAGCGCACGCCGGTCCACCCTTGCACTTTCGTCCAGGTCGAACCGTCGACCGAGCTTTGCAGCTCAAAGGCCGATACACCGCGATTGATCGCGTCGGCTACGCCCAAGGTGATCGCACGTACGGCCGTCGGGCCGATCATTTCGATACCAGCCGTCGCCGGAAGATTGGCGACCGGACAGGCGCCGAAGGTATCGACCGTACCGTCGAACAGATTGCCCAGGTTGCTGAAGTTGCCCGTGCGTAGTGTGGGGTTCCGCACGCCAATTCGGCGTATCAGCGTCCAGGGCGGCGAAGTGTTCAGGGTGAATCGATCGCCCGCAACGAATGAGAGCGAGCCTGCATTGATCTGGAACCTAAGCCGCTCGCTCTCAAACGGCAGGCCTGCCGTCGCTAAGCCTAAATCGCCTGCTACAGATCCGATCACTTGAAACCGATTCGCATCGAGCGCCGTAATCGTGAAGGCTTCAGCAATCGTCGCCGGGTCGCCACGGTAACCACCGGTCGTGCCGTCCAGGCCGGTCAGCGTTCCGTTGCCCGCCCCGGTGTAGAGCAAACCCCAAGCATGCCCCTCGCTACACAGTGCAGCTTCAAGTTGATTGAGGAAATCGTAGTAGCTAGCGGCGATGCCGGTTCGTAGCGTCATGGGCGTACAAATGAAAACGCGACCGGCGTGTGCTCCGGTCGCGTGGGGTTGAACCTCCTGGGGAGGCGCAGACCTTCCGCTCAGGCTATCAATCGCCCGAAGAAAGGAAAATGTGAGCCATAAGGCACATTAGCCGTCGGCTAAAGCGCTGCAACCGGGTCGCCGCGTTGTAATAAAAAAGCCGCCATACGGCGGCTCAGGAAATGGTGGTGCCGATGAAGAGAGACGGCTTGCACGGACTCGGTGCGCAAGCCGCCCCTGTGAACGGGTTAGCAACCGGCCGGGGAGGGCCGCCGTCCACGGTGCAAGGGTACGTCCAAAACGTGACGGATACCCGGTCGGGATGTGCCCCCTGACGAACGGTCGGCTACCGAGTGCTGTCGGGACCAGAAATTGTTTCCTGAATAGCCGCAGCCGTGTGCAGGCAGCTCGCGACGGGACAAACGAAAGCGCGCCCGGTTGTAGGCCGGACGCGCTGGACTCGCAGATGCTTGAAATGTTCGACCTCTAAAGTAGCCTCTTCAGGCCCCAGCAAGCACTGTTCCGACAAGTGTCAGCTGAGCGGACGACGGAAACTCTTCACGTCGAACGCTTCATCGACTTTTTCAATTGGCTCATCTCGCGGTGGGTGTCCCGCACTGCCGGTAAAAGCCGCTCGACGGCGGAGCGCGCGCCAGGTGGCAGTTCGGCGTCGCCTATTGCATCGTTAAATGCCTTGAGAAGACGATCTTCCGACTCCTCAAGCTCGGCTACGTAGCCATACTCGGTATCGCCAAAAGCGGCGCGAATTTTTCCATAGAGCTGCTGCATCGATCCCACGAAGGTTCCGTGTTCGGCTGGCCTACCGCCACTCGCTGCAACTTGCGCGCTGAGCGCATTGACGATGTCGGACTTCCCTGAAGCAATGCGGAGAAATAATGCGGACAGTTCGGCATTCTTCACCGTTCCTGCGGCTTCGGAGTAGAACTCCTTACCATCGCGGGCAATCTCGATGAGATCGTTGAGATTATGTTTGGTCGCACGATCTGACATGTCTGACTCCTCGGGTATTTCAGTGAGGTAACAGCACTATCTTGATCGCGGCATTAAAGGATCGTGATCGATCACACCCAACCTCAGAATAGGCATGAGTCTTAGACGACGGCGAACGTCTCGGCATGGAGCAGCTGCCATCTCGTACAGCTAAGACAGGTCTTGTCGAACGGTGGGCGCATTGGCCCGGATCGTAGACAAGATCACCTGCCGTCCTGCCTGTGTGCTCATCACGTTGACGATCTCGCGCGGGTCCAGGTACAGCACGTTAGTGATCTGCGATCCCCGGCGTTCGCTGTCCGTCGAGCGCCCAGGTCGCTCAGTCATTGGGCCCCGTGCTGGCGCCTGCGCACCGGGCGCGGGACTGACAAACCCGCCGGTGGCGTACCCGCGTAACCCGTCGAGCGCGGTCATGCCCAGACGATTGAACCGTTCCAAGAACGAGCGCGCACCCGGCTGGCGCACGACTTCGCGGCGATGGACGAACTCGCCACGATGCACGACGCCGGCTGGGGCGTACTTAGGACCGATGCCGGTAAAGCCGCCCGAAGCGAAGAACCCGCTCGCGCTCTCGGCGGCGTTAGCGGCCAATAGGGTCGCGGCGGCCGTCTGCATCGCGGCGGCGGCCTTCAAAACCACACCACCGGCTACGCCCAGCGCCACCGAGGCGCCGGTAATCGGCGTGGCGTAAGCGACACCAGCGGCTGCGGCCTGGACGGGGTCAGGTTGGGCCACGTCGGGGGTCTTGCCCCCACCCGCGATCTTCCCCACCACCGACATCAGCTTGGCCGTAGCCAGCGCCGCCAGTTGCTGGGAGACCAGTTGTGCCAGCGATCGGGCCATGTCCTGCACGAGACCGGTGAGCGCTTGCCGCAGAGTCAGCGTGCCGGTCGCCAATCCCTCCAGCGCATTGCTGAGGCCGCTTTCAAAGCCATTGGTCAGTGTTACGACCAGTTCGTTCGATTGGACCTTCAACGCAGCGACCTGAGCGGTCAGATCCTTGACCCGTTCGATCGATTCCGGCGCGCCGGTCTTAGCGGCCAACGCCTCCATCGTCGGAAGCAACTGCTCGACTTCTGCGGCGGTGCGCGCGTGCAGGTTGATCAGTTCGCGGCGCGCCCCGATCTCGGTCAGCAGCCCGGCTTGTTGCCGCGTCTGGATCGATTGCTCTTGTCGGGACTGCTCGCCAAAGACGCGATCGATCTGCGCCTGCAAGTCGTCCAGTTCGACCTTGGCGACCTCCGTGTCGATCCGCAATCGGACCTTCACGGCGTCGGCGGTATTGCCCTTGGCCTGCAGGTCGGCCAGCGCCTGCTTGTACTCAAGATCCAGTTCCCTCCGCCGTGCCGCCGCGCCGTCGCCGCGGTTGCGCATCAGCGCGATGTCCACCTCTTGGACCGTGCGATCCAGAGAGTCATCGTCCTTCTTTGCTTTCGCGTCGGTCTGTTCTTTCTTCTTCTGATCAGCCGCCAGCTTGCGCGCGTCTGCCTTGCTCTGGCGTTCGGCGTCGCGAACGGCCTTGGTCTGCGCACGACCGGCATCGGTTGAAGCTTTCGCCGCTTCGCGTTCGCGCACTTGCAGGTCGATCGCCTTGCGCATCGCCTCGTTCAGTTGCGTGGTGTCTTTGACTCCCGCAGCTTTTACGGCCTGATACTCCAGCGCCGCACGCAAGCCCTTCTCACGCTCGATCCGCTCGACCTTAAGCTTCTCGTTCTGATCGGTCAGCGCTTTCGTGAAGTCCGCGGCCTCCTTGGTCGTCTGCAGTCGCGTTCGGCCGCCGCTCGCTTGGGCGCTACGCAGATCGGCCACCGAGCCCTTGACCTGATCGAGTGCGGTCTTGGTCGTCGCGAGCTGCGTCTGGACCCGCTTGATCTCGGCGTCGACATCCTCCCCGAATAGCCACCGCGTGCCGCTTTGGCCGGGAGCGTCATGGATGCCGCCATAGAAGGGGCCCAAGGGCTGTTTTAGCGCTTGGAGGTTTTCAAGTTCCTTTTGCAGCTGCTGCCGCTGATCGATCAGGCGCTTACCCAGGTCCACCCCGGTGTCGAGGTCTTGCTGGTCGCGAAACCGCTGCGCGGCTTTGATCGTGCTTTCAAACTCGACCTTGGCCGCCTGGGCGTTCGCGCTGGCGGTGGCAAAGGCGCTCGCCAACAGGGTCACGCCGGTAATGGCCAGCCCCAGCGGCCCACCCATGAGGGTCAGTACCGACGACAAGCCACGGATGGCGATCGCTTTCGCGCCAACCGCTGTGGTGGCTGCGTGCGTGGCGGCGGCGGTCCGCGCCTGCGCGGCGGCCAACCCGGCCTCGGCGCTGGCCACACGCGCAGCGCCGGCACCGGCCAGGGTCAATGCGCGGGCGCGCGCCAGTTCCGCCTGCGCCGCCACCTCAGCCGCTCGCGCCAGCGCCAGTTCCTCCTGTGCCAGTTGCTGCGTTTTGCGGATGGCGCTGACTTTCGCGGCGCCCGCCGTCGCCAGCGTCGCGATCAATCGGCCCAGTGCGGCCACGGCGACCACACCGAGCACGGTCGCCAAGCCATCGAAGTTCTGCGACAAGCCCTGGATCGAGCCGGCCACGACCGCCGACACACCGCTGGCGCGGTCCTGTTGGCCGATGAAGCGCGTGAACGCGTTGTCCAGTTGGACCAGGCTGCGCTCGATGGTCAGCGGCAGTTGCGAGAACTCGGCGGCGATCTTCTTCGCCTGCTCACCGGAGAACGCGATGCGCAGCTGCTCGCTGGTCAGCTTGCCGGCTTCCGCCAGTGCTTTCAGTTCACCGACCGTGACCCCCATGCTGGCGGCCAGCGCCTTCATCAAGCGCGGGCCGGCGTCGTTAATCGAGTTGAACTCGTCGCCGCTGAGCCGACCGGCCGCAAACGCCTGGCTCAGCTGAAGAATGACCGACGACGTTTCCGCCGCGGTGGCGCCAGAGACCGCGAGCGCCTTGTTGATCGTCTCAGTGAGACTGAGGACTTCGCGCTGCGATCCGCCTTGGTCCTTGAGCGCACTGCTGAGGCGACCGAACAGCGTGGCCGTGGAGTCCAGCGCCGTCGAGGTGCGCTGCGAGATCGCGAAGACCGCGTCCTCGGCCAGATTGAACGCAGCTTGCGAGGTCGTGGCAAGCTTGATCTTCGCCGAAAGATTGGCGTAGCCGTCCGCCGCGCGCACCAAGCCGCCCACGGCATCGCCCGCGCTCTGCAAACCCACAAAGGCCAGCAACTGCGTCTTGGTTTGGTCCAACTGTCGGCCAATCGCAGCCACGCTGGTGCGGGTTTGATCAAACCCTTTGCTTGCCCGCCGGCCGGCACCCTCGGTTTCGTTACCGAATACCCGGGCGCGCACGCCCGCTTGTTCCAGTGCTTGATTGAGTTGTGCGGCGTTGGCCCGGATCAGCAGCGTGATCGTGGTGTCGCGGTTCGCCATGAATCAGTGCTGCTCTACCGCCGCCGGTGGTTTCGGTCCCCAGCCGCACAGTCGGCGACCGGTTTCGTTATGGGCCAAGATTTGTCGTGCTGTCAGATCCGTTAGCTGATCCTGTCGAGAGACCAGGATCGGTCGCGTCCAGGCGCAACCCGTGGTCGCTTCCGTCACGGGACCATTCGTCGTACAAGCGGTCAGCAGCGGAATCAGGCACAGCGATCGCCACTGGCGCCAAGACGCCGGTCGGAAGATGCAGGACATCGGTGTCTACCTCGGTACGGGTTTCGGAATCGGCGCGCTCGCGTTCGGCGACGCGTACCCGCTGCTCGCTCTCAGCAACGCGCCCGGCGGTGTCGGCCCGCTCATGCTGCCGGCCTTTCCAGCGGCCCAAGCCGAAGGCAGCCAGCACTGCGGCGAGCGCGGTCAGCACCGTGGTCGCCCAAACTTTCAGTGCGATCATGCGATCTGGCCTCCCGCCTTCTGGTACACGGCGAGCAAGCGTTCCAGCGGCACTTCGCGCTGGCCGTAGCCGGCGTCGGGCAACGAGGCCCAGGTCTTGCGCGACTTGCGCACCGCGCTGCTGATCCAGCCCTTCTTGACGTCGGCCAGTGCGCCGGTCTCGCGCAGCAGTTCGATGGCGGCGCGATCTTGCGATGCAGGGCCGAAATCGGGCAGCCGTAGACGATTGCGCAGACTGTTCCAGGTCTTCCACAGGAACTGATAGCGGCCCGCAGCGGTGGAATTGATGCGGTATTTAGGCAGCCAGACCAGCCTGCGCGGATGCTCGGTGTAGCTGGTGAACGTTTTGCCGCCGACCATCACGTCGTAACCGCCGTGCTCGCTGAATCGCTCCACGCCTTCGGCGTGCGCGATCATGTCGAGGAAGGCGATAACGTTCTGGCCCCCGGCCTGCTCAGCGGAGAGTCGTGCCATCGGCCCCTCGCTGCTGGAACAGGCGGCCGATCAGACCCAGGATCAACAGGCCGGCGGTCACGCTGGCCGCAATCCGGTCGGGGACATGGACGCGAAGGTCGTCAGGCAGGTTCAGCCACACGCCTTGCAAGGCGATGGCCACGGTCATCGCCTGCACACTTACAAAGCGCCAGGCTTGGCGCCAGTTATCGATCAGTTTCATCAGGTTTTCCGAAGAGAGTGGATAAAAGCGGTGACGTCGCGCCCGCCCGCGAAGCCGGCATTGACGTCCTCGATGCGCTCAGCGCGCAGCGCGCGCTCGCGCTGGATCGCGACGCGGTAGAACAAGGCGAGTTGGCGCGCGGTGGCGCGCTCGATCCACGACCAGTCGTGACCGTGATCGATCAGGGTGGCGAGGACACTGGGCCAGTCGCTTCCGGCGCCGCGCGTCGCAGTTCCAGCGCCGCGATCACGCGCTGCAGAAAAAAATCGGCGTTGACCGCCCAGAACGTCAGCAACAGCAGGTCGCCTTGGACGCCGGGGAGCGAGCGCACCCATTCGGCCGGTTGGTCGCTGGTTTGGGCCAGCAGGGCAATCGTTGCCTCGGGGTGCTGTGCGCAGACCCGATGCAAGCGGGCTAAGTCGATGTTGCCGTCGTCGGTCTGCTCGACCAAATCGCCGACCAAGGCTGCGATGGCACCGTGCAGTTGCAGACTCTCGAAGAAGCCCAGCTCGCGAACGGTCACGCTGCGATCGCCCAGCGGTAGAACGCGATGAGGCTGCAGCACCACCAGGTCGTCGGCGGCGGGCGTAGGGCGTTGGACTTTGCGCGCCATTACGCTCGCACCATTTCGATGCGACCGAAGCCGCCCAGGGTCGGGTCCAGCGCGCGGGTTTCATCGAACAAGGCCGCGCCCGATAGCTGCAGGCTGCCCCATTCCTCGGAGATCAGGTCGAGCTGCTCAATCGGGTTGAACGCCACCCGATAGAGCGTGACTTTGGCCCGGCGGCCGTTGACCGTGTTGATGCCGTCCAAGAACAGCATCCGCTCGGGCGGCGGCGTGTTGAACAGGGCGATGTTCACGGTCTCGCCGTGCTTGTAGGTGGCCTTGAACGGCTGGGTCAGCCCGTCCACCTTGCGCACGCCGATCAAACCCGCCGACGCCGACTCCGTCCACCAATTCGCGGGCGGGATCGTGACCGGCGGGGTGGCGCTGTCGGTCATCGCAACGTCGCTGACCCAGCCGCGGTCCAGTGCGATCAGGTCGCCGGCCGTCAAGCCCGGCGGCAGCAGTTCGTTGTTGACCACACCGGCCGGCAGCGTCGCCGGCACCGAGTACAGACCCTCGGCGATGTTCTCCGGGGTCGCCTCGTCCAGTGTCAGGTTGACGTTGGCGGTCTTACTCTGGACCAGTCGGCCGTACAGCATCCGATTGCCGCTGAACGACTCGGTCTTGTCGGAGTTCTGCACCTCCAGCTGCAGTTGCAGCTGGGGCGCGTTGCCGACCCACCGCAGGGGGCCGGGCTTGCCATTGGACTGGCGCTGGGCAAGGAAGACCTTGCCCTGAAACGAAAACAGGTCCTGCGCGGCCATGGGTCGCGTTGCTCCTAAATATAAGGTGTAGGGCTGTGGCTGCCGAGGGCAGCTGGAGATCAGCGGCGCAGCGAAGGCAGCAGCCGGTCGATCTCATCGGTGATGACGTCCAGGCCGGCTTGGGCAATGCGCTCGGGCCGATCGCCTTTGCGCAGCATCTGCGCCAACGACGGGCCGTACAGGCGGCGGATCGGAGTGCGCGGTACGCGCTTGGCGCCCGCGACCGGCGTGCGCTCGAAAGCGATGTCGGCGCCGCCGTGGCGGCGATGGAAACCGGAGCGCTTGAAGCTGCGCCGGCCGCGGACCGCGGTGTAGTCCAGGCCACGGTCGTCCGCGCTGCGCTTGGAAGCGAAGTTGCGCAGACCGACACCGCGCGCTACCCCGACCAGTTCGACGCCCTCGCGCGTGGTGCGCACGCTGACGCCGGCCCGGATGCGCTGGGCCGGCAAGGCGTACTCGGTCTGGATATCGCGACGGGCGATGACCGGCCAACGCCGACGCAGCGTGCCGAGAGCGCGGCGCTGCGCCAACGCAGCCTTAGCCGGGATCTGGCTAATACGTTTAACTGCGTCCAGGACCGGATTGGCGTCGAGGAAAAGGTCCATCAGCAGCGGTAGCGGATCGTCAGCGCAACTTGGACAGCGACCACCGGTAGCCCTTCGGGTCGGTCGAGAAACACGATGTCCTCGACCTGCACCGGCAGGGCCTGCGGCAGCGGAATCCAATCGTCCAGCGCGTCCTCGATATCGGCCGCGATGGCGTGCGATCGCGCGTGGGCGTCGGCCAGGGAGACCGGAACCGTCGCTTCGGCCAGGGCTTGCAGCACGCGATGCCGCCCATGGGGTTTGTTGGCGTCGCGCTGAATGCCCAAAGCGGCCAACGTCAGCCCGGTCACGTCGTCGTCGGGATGCTGGGCCGGTTCCAAAGCGACCGCCGTGCCGATGTCGGTACGGTAATCCCGAGCGATCCGGATTTCGCCCAAGCGATCAGCGACGCGGTGCAACAACGTCCAACTGGGGGCGAGATTAGCCATGCAAGACGGCCTCGTTGATCAGGCCGTCGTCGCGCACTAACGCTTCGACCGTTTGGGACCGGTCGGGCAGCGCGACCTCATCGCCACGGCGGAACACCCAGTCCCTGTTCCGGGCCAGCACATGCCGGGCACGGCCGACGACCTGGTGAAACTCCCCGAAGCGCTCGACGCCGTCACGCACCACCACCGTCACGGGTGCCGCGAGGTGGGGGGGTCGCTGGACACGCGCGACGACGCCGAGCGTGCCGAAGACTACGTCATCCATCGTAGAGAACGCGTGCACGTTGCCTCACGCCTTCAGCTTGGGCAGGAGCGCCGGTCGGTGGCACATCGGCAGCGGATTGGACTGCGTGTGCAAGTCCGTGCCACGGTCGAACTTGCGCGGTGCCTGCTTGCTGTAGAGCAACTGGCCGAGCGTATTCACGCTCTCGTTGAAGTCGGCCGGCGCAACGTAGGTCGCGAAGGTGTCAAGCGTGCCGAGCGGGAACGCGTGCGCCTCCCCTTCCTCGATGAAGCGGCGGGTCGTACCGTCTGCGTTGCCGGCCTCGCCGGTGTATTCCTCGAAACGGATGCCGGCGAACCGAAAGTCCGACCGCATGTCCTCGCGCAGAATAAGACCGTCCTGCCAAAGACGATACGCGTCCTTGACCGCAGGATGGCCGGTAAAGGCGTCGAAGAACTCGGGAGACACCATGACGTGGATGCCCACCATGCGCTCGCCAAGCAAGGCCTTGCTCATATAACGCTTGAGATCAAGACACTTCTTCTTTACATCGGTGTCGGGCTTGCTCAGCTGAAAATCGAACGTTTTAGGGGCGATATCGAAGATATCGAACAGGTTGGCCAACTCGCTGCCATCGGCATCGAGGATCACACCCTTGAGCGCGCCGATGCGCAGGTGTTCCAGCGTGATCGAGTGCTTGTTGCGCATGGTTTGGAGATGGTCGGCCATCACACCCGCGACCGTTTGCAGCTCGCTCTCGGAGCCAAAGGCGCGGACGCCGATGACCTCTTCCGGCAAGACGACATCGTCATGCGGAATATGCGGAACGTTGAAGGCGCGGAGGGCGCGCTTGCCACGCTTGCCGACCGTACCCGGCGACCCCACCGGCTGCGTGGGCAGCAGCGACAGCACGCCGTTTCGCTCCTCAACCGTGACCTGGCGCGTGCGCACGGGCTTGACCGGGAACAGGTTCAGTTCGTCCAATCGGCCGTACTGATTGGGCAGGATGTTGATCGCGGTGGTGAGCGCGCTCATCGAGAACGCGGGGTTGTGGAACGGGTTATTCATCGACATGGATCAGACTCCGCGGCGCACAAGGACGCCGATGCCGCGCAGCTGCGCAGTGGCGGCGGCGCGTTGTTCAGGGGTGGCTCGGATCGGCCAGACCAGGGCGTGGTCGGCCACCGTTGCGTGCCGGGCGACGATCAAACCGTCCGGACTCGGTTCGGTCGTGGTCGTGATCGGCACGATGGCGACACCGGCCGCGACCTCCCGGCCGTCGGCGGCCGCCGGATCGAGCGCGGCAATCTCGCCGGTCGCCGAAATACGACCGACGACGTGGCCGAGCTTCAGCACTTGATCGGCGGCGACGGTGACGGCGTCGCGCGAGTACAGGTTGTCGGCCTCGAACTTGAGCAAATCACCCAGGTTCTGACCCTCGTGGACCGGCGGGTAGGTGGTCAGTCGCATCTCAGCGCTCCTTGCGCGCAAGCGCAGCGCGCGCCTTGACGGCATGGATCAGCGGGTTGTCGTCGAGCGACATCGCCATGGACGGGAGCGGCATGGTCGGCGACAGGTGGCTGGTGATTTCGGCGGAATCGGCCTTGGCCGCGAGTAGGCGCTGACGGGCGACGGCCGGGGTGATGCCTTCGGCGAGCAGCGTCGCGGTCATCTTCGGCTGGCCGGCCAGTTCGCACAGCTCGGCGATCGCAAGGGCGTCGCTGCGGGCTTGCGCGCGCACGACATCGGGTTCAACGGCGGGCGCCGTCGAATCGGGGGTGGACATGATGGGGTTCTCCAAGAAAAGAGGACGCGCGGTGGCGTCCAGTTCGGTGTGTAGTTGCTGCATGGCATCGTTGAGCGTGCCGATGCGATCCGCGAGGCCGGCATCGATGGCGTCTTGGCCGAAATAGAGCGCGGCTTCGGTGTGGCGAACGACGTCGGCCGATACGCCACGCTGCTCGGCTACGGTTAGGACAAACAGTTCGTACAGGCGGTCGACTTCGGTTTGAATCGAAGCGCGCGCCTGCGGGGTGAGCGGCTGGTAAGGGCTCCCGTCGTTCTTGCGCGCGCCGGCTTGAATCGGCGTGTAGCTCAGGCCCGCGTTGGCGTCGCGGCGAGACTGGTCCACGTGCAATGCGATCACGCCGATGGAGCCAACCCCGGCGGTGCGCGTGACAAACACACGATCTGCCGCGCTCGCTAGGGCATAGGCCGCCGAGAACGCCGCTTCGTTCGCCACCGCCCAGATCGGCTTGCGCGTTCGCGCTGCGCGGATGTGGTCGGCCAGGTCGAACACCCCTGCGGCTTCGCCGCCGGGACTGTCGACGTCGAGCACGATGCCGCGCACCGAGTCGTCGGCCAGCGCGGCGTCGAGCCGGCGCGCAATCGATTGATAGCTGGTCAGGCCCGACAGCGCGTCCAGGCCGCCGGTGCGCTGCACCAGCGTGCCGTGGATCGGCAACACGGCGATGCCACGTTCGTCCGCTAAACGCGGCGCAGTCGGGGCGGGTGGTGCCATCTGGGGAGGCGGAAGCGTCTGCAACTCGAACTTCGGTTCGAGCACACTGAGGATCACGTCCAGCTTGGCGCGCTGGATCAGCAGCGGCGTGTTGAACACACGCGCCGCCAGATGGGGTAGTCCGGTCATTGGGTACCGTTGGATTGAAGAACCGGCGCGTCGGCCGGCGGTGGGGCGTGCTTGACGCCGTTGCGGGCAACGGCGCGAGGGTCGCTGTCGAGGACCAAGCCGAGGGCGTCGGCGCGCTGAGCGTCCGCGGCGATTTCCCGATCGATGCTCTCGGCGTCGTAGCCGGAGCTGGCAATGGCTTCGGAACGCGACAGCAGCCCGGCTCGGATCGCCAGGATCATCGCGTTGAACTCCTTCTCCGGATCGACCCAGCTCCAGCCCTGGGGCACCCATTTGCAGGCGCGGTACTGGCGCTTACGCCGCCGGTAGCCCGGTAGCTCGATCGCGCCCGACAGCACGGCTGCACCGACGAAGGCGTTCCAGATCGGTCGGCACAGCTGATAGACCAGGACCGCGTGCTGGAACATCTCGCAGCGGCGCCGAAACTCCAGCAGGCCCGCGCGAATGGAGGAGTAGTTCACCCCCGACAGATCGCCCGTCAGCTGCTCGTAGGTAATGCCAATGGCCGCGGCAACGGCCCGGAACTGGGCGCGCAGGAACGGGTCGTAGCTCGACCCCACATCCGCCGGTTGCGAGAAGGTGACGTTCTCGCCGGCCTCAAGGATCTGCAACGTGCCCGGCTCCAGACCGAGCGGCGCGTTGCCGGACTCGTCGGGCGGGCCGTCGCCGGGCAAGGGGTCTTCCGGACCGTCGCGGGTGATGAAGCCGGCAAACATCGCCGCGGTCTTCTTGCGGACCAACTCGGCGTCGTCGTACTGATCCAGCTCATTGAGCTTGACCAGCGCACGCGCCAGCCACGGCTCGCCACGGATCTGACCTGGCCGCAGCGGCCGGAATATGTGCAGGATTTCCGATGCCGGCACCCGGAACGTCTCCATCCCGCCATGCCGCGACATCGGCGCCATCGCCCCGTCCTGCGGATGGGACAAATACAGGTGGTACGCCACACGTCGACCGAGCCGGTCGAACTCGATGCCGGCCCGGGTCAGGTTGCCGTTGGCTTCCTCCCGGTTGAGCGTCATCGGCAAGTGCTCGGGTTCGAGCAACTGCAATTGGAGCGGAACGACCAGGCCGTCCTCGGGCCGACGCGGACGCAAACGGACCAGGCATTCGCCGCCTTCCAGCAGCGCGCGGCAGGCCAAGGCCTGCAGGCCGTACAGATCAGTCAGTCCGGCCGCATCGGCCTCGTCGCACCAATCCCGCCACAATGCTTGCAACGCTTCACGCTGCGGTTGATCGGCGAGCAACGATTGCGGCTTGATGCCGGTGCCGACCGCGTTCGCCACGAACGCCTCGACCGCGGCATTGGCCCAGGCGTTGCGGCGGACCAGGTCGCGCGAGCGCACCCGCAGGGCGTCGCCGGTCGCCAGCAACGCGGCGACGGCACCCGGGTTGCTGGGTTGCCAGGCGGTCGAGCGGCGGCCGTAGCCCGATGCTTCGTGCACGGGCGAGCCTCCGAACATCGAGGTTCGGAGGCGGGACCACCAACTCATCAGAATCCTTTGATCGTGGTCACGCGCAAACGGCGTACGCGTCGCGGCTGCCCTTCCGTGCCGGCGAGCGCAGCTTCGATCTCGCGGATCGCGGCCAGCAGCTCATCGACGCTGCGGTACTCGACGAGGCGGTCGCCGAAGCTGACGCGGCGTTCGCCGCGCGCGAGCGCCTTGCGCAGCGCCTGCAACTGTTCGTGGGTGTAAGGCTGGTCGGTCATCGCATGAAACGGCTCGGAATTACCCGGCGCCCACGGCGCGCGGGTGCAGAAATAGAAAGGCCGCCCGATGGGGCGGCCTGTGGAGTGGGATAAGACGGTGTGGCTGGTGGCAAGGGCGACGGGCCGATTTCGATGCCGAGCGTTCGCTCCATCTCGCGCCAATGGCGCTCCTCGAAGCGATCGACACCGGCCTGCATCGCGGCGGCGCGCGCCATCACATAGCAGTCCAGGGCTTCGTTGCGGTCGCGCCGCTTCTCCCAGACACGTTGCGGGTAGCCATGGCGATCGCGTCGGGTAATCAGGTGTTCGGCCGTCAGCTGCTGCAGGAACTCGCCGTCGATCTTCGGCAGGTGGACATAGCCGGCCGGAAACGCCGGCTGCCCGTCCGGACCAATCTCGATCGACAGCCGAAGGGCGTTGTAGAACTCGAGTTTGGCGATGCCACCGGCCACCGCGAACAACTTCAAGCCACGGCGGATGCGCTTGCCCGGAATGCTGACGTCGACCGCGGTCGGCGTACCAATCAGCGCCGCGCCGCTGCCGACGCCCTTCATCGGCAGCAGTCGCGGATCGCCCGCCGCGCGCGCGAACACATAGGCCTCCTGCGTCGCGAAGCCGGTGTCCAAGCCCAGCCGAGTCAGCGGCAACAGTGCGCCGCTGGCGTGGGTCCAGTGCTCCGACAGGATCGCGCCCAACTCATTCCAGACCGCAGCGCGGGCGGTGTCGCCCATCAGCACCCGGTGCTCGACCAGCCAGGTCTCGCGACCCCGGCCAAAAGCCCAGACCGACACCTCGATCCGGTCCTTCTGAATGTCGGCGCCGCCGGTCAGCATCAAGCCACCGGCGGGCACGGTGCCGATCCGGTAGTCCTCGCGTCGTTCCAGCAGGCGCTCCCAGTCCGGGGCCTCGCCTTCCTCTTCCCAGGTCTCGCCGAGCTCGGTGTTCTTGAATGCCTTCAGCGCCGTGGCCGATCCCTGCGCCGACTCCCACGCGGCGGCGATGTCAGCCCAGCTGCGCCAGCCCACTGGGGAGTACAACGACGACAGGTGGTAGCCCGCCGTCTTGCCTTTGTTCTGCGGCGCGGTCGCCCGCCATTCGCCACCCGCCAGCATCGCGGTCTTGTGGTGTTCGCCGATCGGCTGCTCGCAGGACTCGCAGATGTAGCGAGCCGAACGCGGGTCGCCCCAGGTCCAGCGCAGCTGCTCGAACCGGAGCCACTGTTCGTGGCGGCAATGCGGGCACGGCACGAAGTACCGGCGCTGGTCGGATGCGAGGTACTCGCGCTCGATCGTGCTGGCGCCGGCAATCGTCGGCGTCGACACCAGCAGGATCTTGCGGCGGGTGAAGGTGCGGGTGCGGGCCTCGGCCAGCGCGACCGCGTCGCCTTCCCCCTCCACGTCACGCGGATAGCCGTCCACTTCGTCCAGAAACAGGTAGCGGACCGGCATGGAGCGCAGGCCGACCGCGCTGTTAGCGCCGGTCAGGACCAGGACACCCCCGCGAAACTCCTTGGCAAGGATGGTGTTGCCGGCGTCGCGCGCGCGCGAAGGGGCGATGCGCTCGCGCAACGACGGCGATTCTTCGATCAGCGGATCGATGCGCTGTTTCGAATTGCGCTTGGCCATCTCGACCGTGGGCGCCACGGCCATCATCGGACCCGGTGCGCAGGCGATGACGTAGCCGATCCAGTTGTTGCCGCACTCGGTGCCGCCGGCCTGCGCGCCCTTCATAAAGACGACGCGTTCCGTCGCCGAGGCCGGCGACAGGTCGTTCATGATGTCGCGCAGGTACGGCGTGCGCGCGGTGCGCCAGCGGCCCGGCTCCGACGACGAGGTGCTCGACAGCACCCGGTCGCGGTCCGCCCAATCGGACACGTCCAGAAACGGATCTGGCGTCAGGCCATCGCGCCACGCCTTCTCAACGTGGTCGAAGCCGTCGTACAAGAATTAGTCCAGTCGGGCGTTGAACTCCGCGAGTTCGGTCAGGTGCTGCCGCACTTCGCGCTCCAGCGCGACATGCATGGTGTGTGGGTCAAGTCCAAGCTCGGCGGCCAGCATCGAGCTGATCCGCGCCGGCCAATTCAGCCAGGCGTCGCGCTCAGCCCGCGCCAGCGCGAACACCTGCGCCATCGCCTGCGAGCGATCGATCAACTCACCCTTGAGCTGGGCGATGCGCAGCTTATGGTGCTGCGCCTTGAGCACCTCATTGGCGGTGCGAGCCTGCGCGTAGGTGTTGCTGCCACCTTTGGTACTGATCGGCGCTACGCCGGCCAGGTCGTCAACGGCCGCGCCGTTTGCCGCGCGCGCCCGCACGGGCACTGCCAAGGGCGGGTCCGGCGCGCGGGTGCTGGCCGCCCATTCGGCGTCGGCGCGAGCCGGATTAATCGTGCCATCTGCCTCGGCGCTGATGCGTCCGGTCGCAATGGCCTTGCGCACAGCGGTATCCGACACGCCACGGTGGCGGCCGTAGGCCCGGATGGAAATTCCCACGGTAGAAGGATTCGACTCGGTAGAGCCTCCGCGACCGCCGGCCTCGGCGCGATGGATGGATGAAAGAACTGAAGTGGGTAAACCCCAGCACCCAATGGGCGCTGGGGTTTGCATCCTCCAGATCAGCGGGCGGCAGCCTCGTGCATGAACTTGTCAATCAGCGCCGCGAGATCAGGCTCGTCCTCGATAAGCACGTCAGCCGCTATGCAGACGGTGTTCACGATGTCCAGGCAGGTGATCACCATCTCCTTCGCGGCTGCAAGTTCTTCGCGCGACAAGGCGACGGGCTTCAGCGCATAGATCATTGTATCCAGCCAGTAGTAGCACTCGTTCAGATCGCTGAGGGTGTTGCGGAAGCGGCAGGAAGGTTTGTTCGGCATGTTGTTCTCTGGGCGTCTCCGCGTTGTTGCGGCGACGACATGAACGCTTCATTCCGAGCAGAAGCCAAGTAGTTTCCGGGCGTTCTCGCAAACTTAGTTTCGCGGGGCGCATTCCGCACTCGCGATCGCCCTTTCCAAGTGACGCAGGGCCAACCTTAGCTTTGGCTGGTACTCGGCATCGATGACATCCCAGACCTGCATCAATCGGACCTCGCGTACCGCGCGCCGAAGTTGATGCACCGGCAGCGCCATATACTCCGGCTCCCGTCCTTCTAAGTACCGCTCGATGGTCGAGAGCAACCAGCGCAGGGTCATCTCGTCCTCGCTGATTTCGCTGGGCACAAGGCGCTTCGCCAACCTGCCCTTCGCCTCATCGCTAACCCACTCCAGCGGGGCCAACTCCCGCCGACAATCTTCCACCAACCGCTCAAGGACATCGCCGCCGAGGCGGTTGGTCCGGAACGTGATGGTGCGTTCGGCGAGGACGCTGGCGAGGCCGTAGCAGGCGAAGAGCGTCAGGCGATTCTCGGCTTCCTCATGCCACGTGCTGGACAGCAGTATCCGTTCCAAACAATCGCTCAGGCTGCGCAACGGTGCTTCGGCGAAGGCCGCGTTCTTGTTCATGGCTTTGTCCTTATCGAGCCGCGACGGTGCGGCGTCGTGATGAACGCTTCCCTTCGGGACAAAGCCAAGGGATTTCTTGTGGATATCAGGATCGAGACAGCGAACGGACAGGTAGCGGCAGGCCAACGTTTCGGAAGAGGGTCGGTCTAGCCCGCCATTACCAGCTGGGATGGATGGTCGACCTACCCCCAATGAGGCGGTGAACCGAACGCCGCCCGCAGCGCACGCTTCAGTCCCCGAATACTCGCTCGCAAGCCCTTTTCGTATTCCGTATTCGGCATGTCCCAAATCGTCAGCAACTCGGTCTGCCGTAGTAGCTGATCGAGTTGCTGCAGCGGCAGCAGCGCAGACTCAGGCTCCAGATCGTCCAGGTAGCGGCCAATCGCGCTATGCAAGCATCGCAGGGTTACTTCGTCGTCGCACAACTTGGCAGGGACGAGGCGCTTCTCGAACCCACCATTACCCTGACCGATGGGTTTCTCCAGGGGCTCCAGTTCGTCTATACAAGCTTCTAGTAACCAGATCAGCGCTTCCGGGTCGAGCCGACTGGCCCGAAGAGAAGTGCAGTGGGCAGAGAGCGTGCTGCCGAGCGCATAGCACGCAACCAAGGGCGCGCGGCTAGGCCCTTCAAATATCCGGACGTTGGATAGCAAAAGTTGCTCGATGCATCTGTGCATGACTTTTAATCTGACATGCGCGAGCGTTGAACGGTCGGGTGTCCAGGGGTCGCTCATTCTATGTTCCATGGATTCACCGCGGAGTGCGGCGACGACATGAACGCTTCATCCCGCCGGAACATCAAGGTGCTTTGAACGTATTGCCGATGCCGTACAGCGTGTGGACGGATACGATTGGAAGAGGGAATACCCCAGCGCCGAGTCGGCGCTGGGGTCTGCTCTCTCGCCGAATCAGGTCGCTGAGAAGTTCAAATCATCGAGCACTAAAGCGAGATCCATGTCGGGCTCAAATTCCAACGATCCGCGTTCGGCCAACAGCCGCACGATGCCCAGGCAACTGGTGACCAAGCGGTGTGCCGCCTCCAATTCCTCTTCACTCAGCGGGGGTGGATCGCCATCGGCCATATCTTCCAAGACCTCTACGCAGTCCGCCAGACCCGATGCGGTGTTTTGGAATCGGCAATTGGACATATTCGCCATCGTCGTTCTCTTCCGTTTCGCCGCGTCGTTGCGGCGTCCACATAAACGCTTCCTTTTCAGCAGAAGCCAATAGTATGTCGGCGCCTTTCCGACTTCAGACAGGTCTCCGACAGCTTCGCATAAGCCCATCTGCGTCTACTCTTGCAACTGGCCTAGCGCTTGCTCCAGCCCGCTGAGCGCGAGGCTGATTCCGTGTTGGTACTCAGCGTCGCGGGGCCGCCATACCTGCAACCGCTCAACCACCGCGAGCGCATGTTCGACCCACTGGCGCGGCGTCAGCGCCGGTCGGCACTGGAAGTAGTCATCGATCTGGTGGGCCACGCCCGAGAGGGCACTGGCGACGGCCGCGTTGCGTCGTTTGGGTCGACGTTTGATTGGGTTGAACCCGCTTCGCACCCGTCGCTCCCAATTACGAAGTTCATCGTCGGCGGCGGCCACGCGCGAGCAAAGCTCGACGGGTTCCGTGCGCCGCGCTCGATCTAGGCGCGTCCAGGGTTTAAGGAAGTCGGCGAGTGCAGCGCATGCCTCAACTCCGCAACCACCGTACGGCCACACCGGCTCCAGATCCGTCGGCGCTTGTTCGACCAACCATCGTATGCGGTCGGGCAACGTGCCCAGCGTAAAGACCGCTCGCTCTAAGTCTTCCATTTCCTTGCCCTGCCGTTCACCGCCAAGCGCGGCAACGGCATGAACGCTTCCTTTCGAGGAGAAGCAAAGCGCCCTCCGTCCCAGTTCGCGGGTCGGCGGGGGAACCGACAAGATGGCTCGTTCTCTTCGCTTCCATATCGCCAGAAGAGGGTACACCCCAGCGCCTGGCAGGCGCTGGGGTCTGCACTCTCCGCTCTCGACTAGCTGTACGTGAGGCCGTTGATACTGTCGATCAGGCTGCCTGTATTGAACTTCAGCGACAACTCCATACCCTGAGCATCGAACAACACCTCCATGATCCGCCACGCACCGGCAGCCAGCGCCTTAGCGGCCTCTAGTTCCGCCGGCTCCAGCGCCGGAGCCATCTGCAGGGCCAACTCCTCCAGCCGGCGTACGCACTCCTCCTGCAACTCGCTGGCGTTGCGAAACAGGTAGGAGTCAGCGAGCTCGATATTCATCACGTTGTTCCTGGTAGGCCGCGTTGTTGCGGCAACGACATGAACGCTTCCTTCTGTTTGGAAGCCAAGCTGTTATCGCGAGAAGAACGAACGCTCTTCCGTTCTGTTTAGCTTCCAGACAACCATCCGGCCTTAGCTGTACAGCGGTTGTCTGGCGACGGTGAAAACCTGGATATGACGACGGGTTCACTTGGCTTCCGGCCGAACCGAATGGTTCATGCGTGCACCCAACACGCACGGCCACGGAGGCTGTCATGCACAAGAAGACGCTCACCACCATCGCGCAACAGCATTTGGATGTAGCGACGCTAGCGACTCGCGGCAACGATAGCCTGGACTTCCATAGCGTTCCGGCTTGGGGTATCGATGCCGCACTGACCGCCGCCTACTTCGCAGGTTACGCGGCGGCGGTACGCGCGGCCAACGGCAGCAGCGCCGATGCGCTGACCACCGAGCGACACACCATGCTGTGCGGCATCTGGCTCGGCGAAGGCGAAGCCACCGACTGGTCGCTCGACCAGCGGGCGGAGACCGTGGTCACCTTACCAATCCCGGAGGTCGAGCTGCTGGCGTACCACTGGACCGAGCGAAAGGCCTGCGACGTGCTCATTCCGACCGCCATCCGGCAACGTCGAATCGCCTGAGACCTAATCGCACGAAGCGCGACTGATGCGCCCCCAAACGGGGGCGTTTTTTGTTTCTGCCCGCTGTAGCTGTCCGACGCCTGTCTACGTCCGAGAATGATCGTTCTTTATCGCGGAATCCGCTTGGCTTCGTCGGAGAAGGAAGCGTTCATGTCCCCACACCAACGCAAGGCCACGGAGGCCGACATGAACATCGAACTTTTTACCACCATCGCGCAGCAGCACCTCGATGTGGACACCTTGGAAGAACAAGGTAGCGATTCGCTGGATTTCCCCAGCGTCGGAGTTTGGGGAATTAAGGCAGCGCTGACCGCCGCCTACTTGGCCGGCTACGCCGCCTGCGCGCGCGCCGCCAACGGCAGCGGCACCCCTGACGATGAGCTGCCGACTGAGCAGCACACGATGGTGGGCAACACATGGCTCGGTGAGGGCGGGACGAGCGAATTTCCGAGCACCCCCGGCGCCAGAACCATCTTCACCGCGCCCATCCCCGAGAAAGCCCTGCTTGGGAATCGCTGGGAAGCGGACCGCGCACGCACGGAGCTGATCCCGACGGCCATCTTGCAGCGCCGAATCCTCTGATCCACGTCGCTAGCAAAGCGCCCTTCGGGGCGCTTCTTTTCTGCGCGTTCGATGAAGTTGTCTGACAGCTGTACGCGTTGGAGAACGCTCGTTCTTAGTCGCTCTATTCGCTTGGCTTCGGCGCGGAAGGAAGCGTTCATGTCCCCACACCAACGACACCCGCGGAGACCAGCATGAACACGAACAACACCTTCCGATTTCGCAACGCCCTCGTCGCCTTGAAAGAGTGCCGCACATCGCTGGAAGCCCTGAACGCCGGAGGCGACGCCGCGCTGCTCGCCGCTGAGCTTGAGGCCGCCGCCGAGCTGGTGGCGAACAGCGTCGCGATCGTCGAGATGCTCGCCGAAACCGGCGGCCACGCGGTGTACCTGGCAGATGTCGCCCGCGATGTGCCGGAGATTCTCAACCTTCTCAACGCGAGCGCGTCGACGCCAGAGCCCAATCTGGAGGAAATGCTCAGCGGCATAGATGAGCACCTGCAAACTAGTCCGCGCGATGCCGAGTACCGCATCGGCCTGCGGCTCGCTCGTCGGGGGCTCCAGCACGCGAAGACAGCTATCAGCGGCGAATGATCTACAGAAGCTCACCGAGCGCCCTGCGGGGCGCTCTTCTGTTCCCGCGTTTCAAAGGTGTCTGACAGCTGTATGCGATGGAGAACGCTCGTTCTTTCCCGCTGTATTCGCTTGGCTTCGTTGTGAAAGGAAGCGTTCATGTCCCCACACCAACGACGGCTACGGAGGCCAGACATGCAAGACGAAACGCAAATCCTGAAGGACTATCTCGCCGGCCTGAAGACAGGAAACCGCTCGGCGCTGGCGCAACTCACGGCGCTCCAAGACTGGAGCGATATCGCGCAACGCGAAATCGAGCGCCGCGCCACTTTCTTCCTGCAGAAGCTTCCCGACGACGTGATCCAGGCCATCGCCAGCCGCGACATCGATGTGCGCAGCGTCATCGGCGAAGTCCTGATCAGCTGAACACCCGCGCGCCCCGCTGCTGTGGGGCGCGCTTACCCGAATACACCCTTTACCTACCAAGGAATCTGCAATGACCAAGCTTACCGACAGCCAGCGCGCCCTGATCCTGCTCGCCACGCAAACCGCTGGCCGCATCGAGAACTATCCGAAGAACCTCGGCGGCGGTGCGCGCACGGCGGTGGTGCGCGGCCTGCTGCGCGAGGATCTGATTGCCGCTGACGGCTCCGGCTACGCGCTCACCGCCGCCGGCTACGAGGCAGTCGGCCACCAGCCGCCGGAAGTCGCCGACACGGTTGAGGTCGACATTAACGAAGACACCGGCAGCGACATGGCCAATATCGACAATGCCGCCGATGCCGATGCCGATGCCGATGCCGATGCCAGCGAGGATGCCAACGATGACATGGTCGACGCAGGCGACTCGGACAACGGTGGCACGGACACCGGCGATCAGGCGGTCAGCGCTCGCGACTCGGCGGACGCTGGTCCGGTCGCCGCCGAAGCGCCGTCCAAGCGCAAGGAAACCCGCATCGACCAAGTCGTCGCCCTGCTCATGCGTCCGCAAGGCGTGACCATCAAGGAGGTGATGGAAGCTACCGACTGGCAGCAGCACTCGGTGCGTGGGTTCTTTGCCGGCACGTTGAAGAAGAAGGGCTATGAACTGATCAGCGACAAGGAGGGCAAGGCAGACCGCGTGTACCGAATCCAGGCCGAGGAAGCGGCGACGCCCGAGATCAAGTCCGACGAGGAGGAATGATGTACCAAACTCGGCCGGGCGATAAGCCCGGCCGCTTTCCATGGAGGGGCGCCTGCGTTCTTGTCCGAGGGCTTAACGCTATCGCGGACCTGCCTGCGTCGGATCGGAATCCGCTTGGCTTCCCAGCGGGAGGAAGCGTTCATGTCCCCCCGCGCTTAGAGATCAGCCGATGCACCCCAACGATACGAAACGCCCCGACCCCATCCTCGCTAGCCTGCCCAACCGAATTCTCGCTACGGTCGAGGACGCCTTGTCGAACGACGAATGTTCCACCGACGCCGAGATGGCACGGTATCTCGCGGACATCGGACTGACCGACGAGCAGGCTCGGCACGCTGTGAGCTACCGCGACGTGTACCGCTTGAATATGTGGATCGGGCGCCACACGCCGATTCGCGGCAACGTCCAGGTGCGATACAACGGAACCACGGGTCTGTACGAAGTCGCCTGATGCCAATCCCGTCGTGCTCAGCACGGCGGTCTTCCGGTCGACGGCCTAGTCGGGCATCACCTTGTTCTGTGAATCGTCATTCCCATCCGACGCCTTAACGACTTCAGATAGACGCGCGATACCGCGATATACCGCTTGGCTTCCACTGGGAAGGAAGCGTTCATGTCGGCACGCCCACTGCGGAAGACCGCCATGATCACCACGCACATCAAGCCCCGCATCCAGAAGGTCCGATTCGCACGCAAGGCCGAGAGCCTGTCCTGGGTTCGACGGGAACTGCGCGATACCAACGTGCCGGCCGAATTCGCTCGCATCGTCGAGGTGAAGGAGCTGACTGCCGACGAGTACGACGCATTTACCAAGCAACCGCTTCGCGACCGCGACTGGTTAGCCGACTTCTGCGGCATCTACACCGACGCTATGGAGATTCGGTCGCCCGGCCGCGCGACGCTCTACGTGCGCACGGACGGCTACAAGTACGCCCGCTACATCGGGCTGGCCGCTGACTAAGACGGAGCCCCCGCGTCAACTTCGTATCCGAGCGCAGCGTCAGCCCCGCAGGGCGCGGAGGATTTCGGCAGCGACCTGCGGGACGATCGCATTGCCGGCGGCGCGCAGCTTAGGAATTCTTGCGGATATCCCATCAGCCAGAAGACGAATTCCGGATTCAGGTACCCGGCGACCGGCGAGGGTTTGACTTGTCTGCCAAGCATCCCATTCTCCGGTGCGCTGCCAATGCTCGATGCGTCTTTGTGATCCCGCGTTGTCGGCGTCGCCCAGACCGCCTGCGCCGTCAGCGGTCGGGTCGACCCACTGCCGAACTGCTGATTCGGCCCGCCCTTCTCGCCGTCGCTCGCGCGCGGCGTGCTCCAGACCGCCTTCACCACTCCCGGCAGGCCATTGCGTCGCTCGGCCGCAAAGTCGCCGCGCTTCTCCGGATCGTTCGCCGTCGCGGTCGGCCAAACCAACTTGGCCGCCACTTGCAAACTCGTAACGGTCCGCCGCGGCCCGCCCGGCATCCGCGACTTCATCGCCAGATGCGCCTCGGGCGACTTGTTGTCGTCGTTCGCGACTGCAGTCGGCCAAACGGCGACCGACGATCCAAACGCGCTCGCGTCGATGCGGGGCGTTGACGGCGCAAGCTGGAACAACAATCGCCCGGCTGGCGTAGCCTTCGGCTTCCAGATCAGCAAGAACTCCATCGAGTCCCAGCGGGATGAGGCCAGCAACGTTTTCGCCCAGGAATAGAGCGGGTCGCGCCGATGCAATAAGGCGGCGCAGTTCCGGCCAGAGGTGGCGGTCGTCCGTCTGCGCGCGCTGGCGGCCTGCAACGCTGAACGGCTGGCAGGGGAAGCCGCCGGTCCAGATCGACTCGTCGTCCGGCCAGCCCGCGAGCCGACAGGCGTAGGCGAACCCGCCAATGCCAGCGAAGAAATGGCACTGGCCGTAGCCGCGCAGGTCGTCTGCGCAAACAGATCGGATGTCTCGGTCATCAACGTCGCCGGGGGGAATCAGGTCGGCTGCGATCAGATTTCGTAGCCACGCGCAAAGGTAGGGGTCCACTTCGTTGTAGTACGCCGGCCGGCTCACGCGAGCTCGGCCTTCGCTCCGGCCTCAGCATCGCGGGCCGCGTCCTCGAACGCGACGCCATCCGATTGCCTGATGGCTGCCTGGCCCGTGTGGTCTTGCCAGCGCCGGACGATCACGTCCGCGTACTTCGGGTCCAGTTCGATCAGGCGCGCGCGACGGCCGGTCTTCTCGCAGGCGATCATCGTCGTCCCCGACCCACCGAACGGATCGAGGATCAGATCGCGGGTCTTGCTGCTGTTGCGGATCGCCCGTTCAACCAGCGCCACCGGCTTCATGGTCGGATGCAGGTCGTTCTTGCTGGTGCGGTCGATGAACCAGACGTCGCCCTGGTCGCGCGCGCCGCACCAGAACCGGTCATTGCCGTCGCGCCAGCCGTAGAGGATGGGCTCGTATTGCCGCTGGTAGTCGGCATGCCCCATCGTGAATTTGTTCTTGGCCCAGATGATGAAGGTGGACCAGCGACCGCCCGCTGCGCGGAAGGCATCTTGCAGGCGGTCCAATTCTGACGACGACATGGCCATGTAGACCGCGCCCTTGGTCGCCGTCAGGATCTGCTGGCAGGCGGCCTGCAGGAAGGCGCCGAAGTCGGAACCGAGGTTGTCGTTGAGGATTGGACGATGCTTTCCGCGGAGCTTGTCCTTCGGGTTGTTTGCGTAGTCGACGTTGTAGGGCGGATCGGTGAACGTCATGTCCACTAGTTCGTCGCCGAGCAAAGCGGCATAGTCGTCGGTGCTGGTGGCATCACCGCACAGCACCTTGTGGCTGCCGCAGATCCAGACGTCGCCGCGCCGGGAAGCCGGATGCTCGGCCGGCTCTGGCACCTCGTCATCGTCCGTCAGTCCGGCCTGGTCATCGATCAGCAGCTCGTCCAGTTCGTCGTCGGTGAAGCCCAACAGGTCCAGATCGAACTCCGCGTCGCGAAGCTCGGCCAGCTCCAGCCTCAGCAGTTCTTCATCCCAACCTGCGTTCTCGGCCAGACGGTTGTCGGCGATGACGTATGCACGCTTCTGAGCCGGGCTCAGGTGCGCCAGTTCGATCACCGGCACCTGCGCGAGTCCCAGTTGGCGTGCCGCCAGCAGTCGACCGTGGCCGGCGATGATGCCGTTGGTGCCATCGACCAGGATCGGATTGGTCCAGCCGAACTCCACGATGCTGGCGGCGATCTGCGCGACCTGCGCGTCGGAGTGCGTTCTTGCGTTCCGCGCAAACGGAATGAGCGCCTCGATCGGGCGCTGTTCGATCTGAAGGCTCAAGGGATGTCCGGATGCGAACCGGGTTGCAGGGACTGCAAACCCGAATGAAAAGATTGACGCTAGCGGGGTTTTGCGGCTTGGCCCCCCGCTCGATCTATGCTAGAGGAAGGACCCGCGATTTTCGGCCGAAGGGCGCGACGTGCGGGCCGAGGTGGGCCACGCGGCACGAGCCCGCAAGTGACTAGCCCGCCGAAGGCCTGCGCCTTAGACCCGCTCCCGTCGCGCGTCGTCGCAACGGCTCCCGACCAACGGTCGTTGATTCGTGCGTCGGCAGGACGAGCATGGCTTAGGGGTGGGGGGAGTAGCGATCATGGCCATGCATCTGATCATTGTCACAAGAGCGGATCGACCGTCAAAGCTCGCAGACATCGGTCTGTTGACTCGCTCGCTCATCGTGAGCACGCCGGGGATAAAGAACTGCAGATTGCTGCACGAAACGCTCGTCGAGGCCACACTCTATTTCGAGACAGAGAACGAAGAGTGGCCCGAAGGACTAGTTGCGATGCTCAGAGACCGAGGAGTGAGGCTGATCCACGCTGAGCGAGGCGACTGGGTCGTCTAACGCACCGCGGCCGTCTAGGCCTGGGCAAGGTCGGTGGCGGTGATATCGCGCCGCACGTCGGACCTCTGCCGCCACGACGTCCGCGCGAGAACTTCAACCTTGCTTCGTGTCTCATCACGCGCGATGATTTCCACGCGAAGTGACACGTTTTTCGTGTGATCTCGACAACTTCGTTGTCAGAATCTTTTGTTAGGCTGCGCGCGTTGATTTGTGCTGCACAGGAAAAGTAATGCCGAAGCTGATCGTGCGCAGAGTTTCGTTCCGCCACAGCAATAGAGGTTCATTCCGGGAAGATGTATTGACCGCGGTACGTACCTTGCCAGGCGTGATATCCGCCTTGCCGCTCCTAGAGAGCGACGACGCGATGAGAATCGAATTTTCCTGGAAGGAGCCGTGTTACGACATGATCGAGGGTCATCTCAATCAGCACGGCCTCACCTCTACCGGCTAGACCGCACTAACGAAATGCACTGGCCCCCACGCACCGCGATCAGCATCCTGTCCAGATTGACATGTGACAAAAACGGTAGTCCAGGCACAGCGGTCGAGTGGGCCGCAGCCTTAAATTAGCTCACTTGCCCAGTCCACGCGGGGCGAGACAAGTGAGTGATTTTCCCTACTAACGAAGCCGCGTGGGAGTAGTAAAATCGGTGCCACTAGAGAGGGTATCCCTGCGGGGAATGACCGCAGACAAGGCACTCGGCCGGAGCATTCCATGACGAGAGATTCGATAATCCTTAAGCGCAGCCCCGGCTCGTTGCTCGACACGCTTCCGCTGGACGACATGGCGTTGGCCTACCTCCAATCGATCGAGGGCATCGCTGACGTCCGTATTAACCGGAGCACTGCCACCGAAATTGAGCTGACGTTCGCTTGGTACGGGGAGGGCAGCGCAGTCCTTCCAGAAGACCGTCTCAACGGATACGGACTTATTCGCGACCGCTGACACGAAGAGCAGTATGGCGACGGGGCTCAGCAGCTTAGGGCCGTGCTGCCGGGTAAGGCCGCGCTGGAAACATATGAATAGCGCGGCTCGGCAGAGCTGAACGGTACACACTGCGGTCACAAGCGGCTGAACGATTGAGCCTATGGTGATTCCTAGGTAGTCGGTTTCCTCAAGGAACGACGATGCAGGTCTCGATCGCAGCACCCAATGCCTCCTCCCTGGAGTCGACGCGGTCGGCCCGTTACATCCCGATTGCCGATAGGTTTGATAGTTCCACTAGCCGGCTGGATCGATACCTGCACGGCGCCGGTGTTCATCGCATCTCAGCTGATCGCCTTGTGACCTCTAACTGGATCGTCGCTTTTCGTAGATCTGCGGAAAATCGTTTCCTTGCTACCCCGCTGCGCGAGCTAGCGATCCAAGCAATCAACGAAATGCCTGGGTCGGCAAAGCCTGAGATCAGCTGGGAAACGTCAACTTCGCTTTGCGTTTCCTTTACCTGGCGCCGGTCGGGCGAGCCAGACCTCAGTGACGCCTACCTTTCCGACTTCGGTCTGATGCGGTCCTGGGTTGATGTCCATTGTCGAATCCGCTCGCAGAAGCTGGGTGGTTTCGTCCCGGAGGTTCTGAGCGCGGACATCTAGTCGCCCAAACGGGTGCTCCCAGGCGGCCGATCAGCGGTAGTCGCGTAGAGGCCGTTCGGGAGGAGAATGGTTCGACGCTTTGGGGAGCGCGACTCATGAGACTGCATCTCGTCATCGTCAGAAGGATGCTTGGCCAAGAGGACTGGCGCCGCAACCTCGGTGAGTCAGCCCGAGGCGTCATTGACCGGTTCCACGGCATCTGGAACTGCAAGATCCTGCAGGAAACTCCGAGCGAGGCAACTCTCAGCTTTGAAACTGAGAAGCCGGAGTGGCCGCTCGGACTGGATGCGACGTTCAAGGACGACGGTGTTACTTTGGTCTACGCCGAGTTGTGCGACTGACTGTCGTGAAGCACCGCGAGTAGCATGCCGACTGGGCAAGGGCTAAACCGGCTTGGGTCTGCATTGTTCCCCTGCCGCCTTATTGCTACCACCACGAGCATCACGCAGTTTCATTCAATTTCCTTGACCGGACAATCGATTCCCACACTGCAGGCATCGATCTATGAGCAGGTATCTCGTTGTCGTTTCCAGGCGAACGAACAGTGTGGTGTCCGTTCCCATCGTCGAACTAGCCCTCACCGCACTTGCGCGTTTGCCCGGTATCCGGAATGTGAGAACCGAGCGGGAGAGCAAATCGGAAGCCAGCTTTACTCTTGAAACTGATGAAGCTGATGCGCCTAGGAATATGCAGACCCAGATCGAGGGTTTCGGCTTGATGTTGAGCTATGCCCAGCGACTCGACTTTCCACCTTGATGCAGTAGATTCATGAGGAGACATCTGATCATCGTTACCAGGACCTCGGGGGTGGCATCCGCTCTGGTCACGGCCGGAAATTTGGCTCTAGCCGCGATGAATCGTGTCCCCGACGTATGGAACTGCAGGATCCTAGAAGAGACCTCGATTGAGGCGACCCTCAGCTTTGAAACCGAAAAGGGGGAATGGCCGGAGGAACTAGAGTGGACGCTGAAGGACTACGGGATGACCTTGATCCATGCAGAGGTGAGCGACTGGCTCTCGTGACCCACCGCGATCAACATGCCAACTCAGCTAATTTGCTGAGGACCGCGCTACTCGAATCTATGGCCCGCGGACAAACCAGATGACTGATCTGAACGTCGCTAAGGCGTAGAGCTGAACGGTACACAGAGCAATCACAGGCTGCTAGGCGATTAGGCCTATGGTGCTCTTAGGCTACGCTCACCGGCGCGGTGGCTCACTTGCTCAGATATACACAATCGAGAATCAAGCAATCGACTAGAGCTACTTCAATAGCTGGTTGGTCGATGGTCATCTTCATGGTCGGTATAGCCAGTGCCGTGATCAAAGCGCAGATCTTTTGAGTTGATGCCACTGAACGTCGTAGTTCCGTTCGACGCGACACGATCAGCATGCCGACTAGGCTAGGGTAAAACCGGGGATTTTGGGACACCCCCGGTTTTCGCATTAGCCCCCAATCACCCCCACTCGCCCCCAACGGCACAAAGTTATATCGATTTCGCTTCCGATAGCACCGGTGACGGCTGAGCAAAGCGCGGCAGCGGTCCATTGAGGTGCGCTACGACCAGCACCAATGCGTGCTGCCAGTGGCGCCAAGCGGTCTTACGAATCAGGCCGGTCCGCGTGCAAATCTCGCGCCATGGCACCTGTTGAGCACGCAGCCAGATCAAGCGACGCTGCTCTTCGTCCAGCCATCGCAGCCAGCGCACAGTCTCGCCGAAGCGGTCGATAGCGGCCGGCGATGCAGCAAAGCGCAGGACGATACGCTCGTCGGCGTAGCCCTCCCACGATTGCCGTTGAATATCCGGCCAGTACGAGGCGTAGCCCTGCACACGCACTGGCGGAAGTCGGCGTGCGGTGATCGCCGCCTCCTGGAATCGATCGGCGACCTTCTGCACGGTCCACTCAGCCATGTGCCTTCTCCCGCTTGCCGTAGAGACGCTCGGCAATCTGGCTCAGCAGTTGCCGCTCCACCCAGTCCAGACGCGCATCCTCGGCGGACACGACCAGCAGGCCTTGCTCGCGCCAGCCCTCGCGCTTGAGCCGGTCCAGATCCAGCGTCTGCGGCACGAAGCGCCCCAGCGGCGAGCGGTATCGAAACTCGGGCGCGATCATGCCTTCGTCTCCTGGGCGATCACCCAATGCAGCAAAGCGAGGGCGTCGGCTTCGTTGTCGTCCTCGGGCCGGTGGCCCCAACGCTTCGCCGCCTCGATCATCGCCGCCTTGTCGGCATTGCCCTTGCCGGTGGCGAACTTCTTGATCGTGCCGACTGGGACGCCCTGGTACGGAACGGCATGACGCTCGCACCAGGCAGTGAGCTGGGCCAGGAAGCCGCCGTAGACATGCGCGGCATCGACGCCGCGGTGCCGGCGCACTTCCTCGAAGTAGAGCGCCGAGGGCGGACCAGCAAAGCGACACAGGTCATCGAGCCAACGCACGAAGCGCAGGTAGCGCATGCCGCCGCCCTCGAAGCGGCCGACCTTGAAGTGCTCGGTGCCGCTCAGGGCCTCGCCGGAGAGGCGCAGTGCCCAGCCCAGGGTCGTTCCCAGATCCAGCGCCAGGATCGTCGGCGCGTTGTCGTCGTTGGCCTGGCGGCCGGACGCCGCGGTGTCGCGGATCGCCCCGTCACCGGACAGGGAGTGCGGATCGAGGCAGCGAGAACTCGATTCCGCGATGCGGGCTTCAGCGCCCCGCGGCCTTGCTACGTAAGTCATTGTTTTATCTCGTCGTGATGATCGCAGTGACCAAACGAGACTGTCGAAACGTATGTCTATACGCGTGCGTGCGCGCGCACACATATAGGAACTTACGATTCTTCAGCCTCGTTCGGTCACTGGCTCAGTTATCGGCGTAGGGAAGACGGGCGGCGCTGGGCCGCGGCTTGAGCGACAGTCCGGACAGACCCTTCGTGCCTCCGGACAGGCGCATACGGGTGAAGCCGCGGGCCAGCAGTTGCTGCACGAGCCAACGCGACGTGCCGATGTACTCACCCCGTTGCTCGCCACGTTCGCGCCAGCGATGGAACGCGTCCTCAATCGAGACACGCGCGTCGCGATGCACGTAGAAGTCCTCGGTGACGAACTCACCGACGCGATCTTCTTCCTCGAAATATTCCTCGGTCGCATCGATCACGCACTGCGGCGGCTGCAGCCCCATTCGCTGCCAATCGAGGCAGCCCTGCACGGCCCAGCCCATGATCCCGTCGCGCTCGGCCAGCAGCTTCTCAGTCAGGCGGCCGTCGCGCCGCTCCGGCGGAATGGTCACGGTGAACGGGATCATGTGCAGGCGTCGCTTCATCGCTTCGTCCACGTTGCGGATGGCCGGCTTGTGGTTGCCAGCGATGACCAACTTGAACTGCGGGATGTACTCGAAGAAGTCCTGCCGCATGAAACGCGCGCTGATCTTGTCGCCGCCGGTGATCGCCTTGAGCTTGGCCTCATTCCAGCGCCGCCCCTGCTCGGTCTCGCTGGCGGCCACGAAGCGTGCGCCGCGCAGCCCCGCCAGATCGGTGGGATGGCGATCGCCGCGGCTCTCCATGAACGTATCCATCGGTGCGTTGGTGGCGTAATCGCCCAGGATCGTGGCCAGGGCATTCACGAACACGGATTTGCCGTTGGCGCCCGTGCCGTACAGGAAGAACAGCGCGTGCTCGCGGGTAATGCCGGTCAGGCAGTAACCGATGACGCGCTGCAGGTACGCCGCCAGTTCGCCATCGCCGCCGGTCACATCGCCCAGGAAGCGCCGCCACGTCGAACAGTTCCCTTGCGGGCTGGCCGTGGTCAGCTTGGTCATGTGCTCGCCACGCGCATGGCGACGCAGTTCCCCGTCACGCAGGTCCACGATGCCTTGTGGCGTGTTCAGCGCCCACGGATCGCGATCCCAATCCTCGGCCCAAGAGGCGTGACGCGGATCGCTGCGGGCCAGGCGCTCAACGCCGCCCACGGTAGAAGCCGACGCCAGCTTGGAGCGCTGCGTGGGTTTGTCGGCAAACGCTTGCGCCGCACGACAAATACCGCGCACCAGGTGCTGTAGGACCAGGGTCCGATCCGGATTCCAGCGCGTACCCGTCCAGCTCAGCCACTGGCCCCAGGCCGCGCAGTAGCGCCAGTCGTCGGCATAGCGGCGGGTAAACGCGAGGCCAAGGCCGTCGTCGCTGCTCCAGTCCAGACCGTCGAAGTCGATGGACGGCGGCGCGTCATCGTTGCCGGGCGACAGGAAAGTGCGCTCGCCCGCGCGCAGAAAGCCGTCGATGTCGAAGCCGTCCCCAGCGGCATCGGCGGCGTCCCAGCCCTGCGGCTTGTCGTCGGGAAGGTGCAACAGCGCGCACGAGTCGGCGCCGGCCTTGAACGCGGCCTGCGCCGCCTGCATCGCGTACTCCCAGCCAGGCTTGTCTTTGTCCGGCCAGATCAGCACGTGCTTACCGCACAGCGGTGCCCAGTCGGTCTTGTCGATCGGTGCGTTCGCGCCGTTCATCGAGGTCGTGGCGCAGACGCCTCGCTCGATCACCGCATCGGCCGATTTCTCACCTTCGACCAGGACGACCTCGTTCGACGCCGCCATGCCCGGTTGGTTGTAGAGCGGGCGGGGCGTCGGCGCCTGGTGCTTGCGCCGCTTCGCGTCCCAGGGACGATACTGCTTGCCCTCGGGCGGATCGTAGCGGTAGACGCATGCGATCAACTCGCCGTCCGCGCTCAGGTAGTCCCAGCGCGCCGTGTGCGGGCCGAGATCGTCCAGCGCCGGCTCCGACTTGCGCCGCTTGGTGCCCGATCCTTCAACCTGCGCCGGCACGTGACCGGCCAGATCGGACGCGCGATCAAGCACCGCAGCAAAGTCCTGACGCGCATCCAGACCCGCCTGCGCTGCGATCAGGTCGAAGATGTCGCCGCCCTCGCCGGTGGCATGGTCGTTCCACAGACCGGACTTATCGCCACTCAGGGCGATTTCCAGGCTGTCGCCTGCTGCGCCGTGGACATCGCCGATCGTGAATCGACCGCGGCGCACGCGGCCTTCGGGATATAGCGATTTCAGGACGCCGTCCAAGCGCTGCAGAAGAAGCGCCCGAATCTCGTCGCGCTCCGGTCGTTCGGATAGGTGACTCGCGCCCATCTGAGGCGCATCGTTGAAATCCATCATGCCGCCACCTCCCGGCGCGCATCCACCGCGGCCCAGAGGCGATTCAATGCGTCCACTGCCAAACGGCATCGGTCCAGGCGTTGCCGCAGACGCGCGTTGCTCCAATCGAAACCGTCTAGAAACCGAGCTACAAACTCATCGACTTCCTCGTCCGTCGCGAGCATGTGGTTGAGCAGATGCTCGACTCTTCCGAGCGTGTGGCGCACGAAATCGGAGCCGGCCTCAGCCGAGGTCGGAGAAGGGGGATCCTGTGCAGAAGCTGCCGACTTTCCGGCCTTCTTGGCCGCGGCCTGTGTAATGGCGACCTTCCGCTCACGCTGGCTCGGCATCTGCACGACTTGCCGCTGCGCCTTGGGCGGCAAGCCGGCGATCTTGGTGGCCTCGTTCAAGCTGATATCGCCGTGCTCCACGCTGGCCACCAGCTCCGGCACCCCCTTGTTTCGCACTTCAACGGCTCTACGCACGCTACGCTCGGAAACCCCAAGCAATTCAGCGGCTTGCGGCTGCGACAAGGGGGAGATCGGCCAATTGGCCGATCTCATCGTCTGACCCTTTTGCAGCTTGGCCAAGTTGGCCGCCACCAGCGCTCGTTGCGTTTCGGTCAAATGCCGACGCGCCACGTTCTCGCTGAACACGAACGCCACCGGGTCGGTGCCGTCGTAGTCGACCACGCGAGGTTCGATGCCACAGGCCACGCAGGCACGGTAGCGATGTCGGCCGTCCAAGATCATGCCGTCGTACAGCACGATGGGCCGCTGCTGGCCGTTGATCCGAATGTCGTCCAACAGAACGTCGAATGTTTCAGCGGCCATGTCCGGCAGGGTCAAGCACAGCGGATGACACTCCAGAACCATTACAGAATCTCCGGGAACGGTTCGTTCGGCTGCGGGAACAAGCTGCGGTGACTCTTCAGGCTCTTCCCCGACCGCAGCGCATTCCACGCCTTGATGCAGGCATGCAGTTGAGTGCCCGCGTCGAAGGCCCTGCCTTCCATGCGATCGTCCAGAAACTTCAACCGCAATTGAAAGACTGGGCTGGTCCGCGACAACGACTCGCCGGTAAACAACTGCGTAAGAAATTGAGTTGCCACTGCCGGGTCCTTCCGCCACAGCACCCAATGCAAGAACAGCGCCTTTGCGTACGTAATGGGAACCAACTGGCGCGGCAAGGTCGCGACGAATCGCGTGCTCTTCGCCAGTTGCGGCTGATCAAGCCAATAGTTGAGCATCAGCTGATTGGTATACCGGTGAGTGCTGTGCGGAGCGCGTCCCATTTCGTGATTCAGGATCATCGGCAGCGCACTGGCGGCGATGCGAGCTTCCCTCGGAGAGACGCCTTCAATGACCAGTACGTCGGTGCCGGTTCGGACTCGACCGGTGTCAATAACATCGAACGCGCTGTCGGCGATGCCGAAGGTGACATCCCAATCGGCGGTCACGCCCGAGGACACGATCGCAGCCAACCGGTGCTGGCCATCGAGCAGCCTGCCCGTCCGGCTGAACTTGATGGTTTGTCCGCTGCGCTTCCAGAGACCACAGCGCAACTCGCTAGCGTATTGCGCGACGGCGCTCTTCCGCATTGGACGATTAGTGTCGTTCCGCTCCAGCCACAACTGAGCGGTTTCTGGTGCGATCTGTACGGTCAAAGTTTGGTAGACAGCAGGATCTTGGTTTCGCACGAGCACTGCGGCGTCGATTTCTTGTGTGCGGCTACGAGAAGTAGTGGGAAGAGTCATGTCAGAAGTGCTCTTGGTGGGAAGGAATGGTTGATCCGGGGTTCGACGGGGCGGTTTGCATTAGCCGCGGCGTCAGCTGGGTAGCGCCCAGCAGCGGTCCTGCCAGGGGCAGTTCCGACAGGTCTGGTGGGTCGGGGTGGTGGAGATACGGGGCAGCAGATCGGCGGCATCGCAGGCGCGCAGGATCTGGACCGCACGGTCGGACGCGCGTTGCGCCAGGCCGCGGTCGAACGGCACGCGTTCGGCGTAGATTTCCATGTCGTCGGCGCAGATCGCGGTGAACAGCGCGGGGTGTTCGTGCAAGCCGAGGTAGGCCTGATATAGCGCGACCTGCGTGGCGTAAACCGGGCGGCTGGCGGCGAGTTTCTTCTTCTGCAACTCACGATACGTCTTCGCGCCGACCGCCTTGGTTTCCCAAAGCATCGGATAGCGGAAGGTATCCGGGCCGGCGACGATCACACCATCCACGTGACCACGAACGCGACCATGCGCGGTCGAGAAGCCGAACTGCTCTCCTCGCTCGTTGCGGGTGCGCAGGTCGAAGCCGGCCTGGCGCAGCCAGTCGGCCATCCAGTCCTCGACGCGATGCCCGCGTGCAAATACGCGGAGTACCCGACCGGGAACATGGCGGCCGATGTCCTTGGGGGCGTCAAAGAACTGGAACTGCAGTCGGCGCGCGCAGTCTTCGCCCAGGCTGGACGCGCCCAGGTACGCGCGCGGCGGCAGCAACGCCGCTTCGCGCTCCAAGGCCGTGTCGATCAGCGTGCCGACAAGTTCGGACAGATCGTGGGTGTTGAAATCGAGCATCGGTCGATGGTCAAAAAGGAATCGTGTCGTTCTCGAAGCCGTCGAGCGGCGGCTTGACCTTGTAGGCGCCAGGGTTCGACTGGGCTCGGACTGTTGCCTCGTAGGCCTGCGTGATGGCCTCGATGACCTCCGTGGCCTGCGTTTGGTTGTAGTGCCCCAGCGGCACGTCGAAGCCGATGCGATCGGCAACGGAGGCCATGGCTTGCAAGCAGGCGCGTTGAGCGTCATGGGTAAGTGGGTGAGTCACAGGCAAAAGCTCCTCTATCGACGCCGGATCGCTCCGGCGTCGGGTGTCGTAGAGTTGGTGGAAGGCGTTCTGGCAGGTTGTCGAACAGAACGCCCATCGGTAGGGCGCGCGCCGCGGATCACCGATCCGCCGGCGCAGGTCCAGGTGGCCGAAGCCGCGTGCAGGTTTTCCGCACGCCCAACAGCACGTCATCGACCCTGTCTGGACTGCTCAACCATTTGGTCGCGGTAGTCCATCAACGCCTTCGCGTGCTCGTGAAGTTGCTGAGCCGATCGCAGCAGGTATTGGATCTGCACTTCCAGTTCGCTACGTCCGAGTTTCCGCAGATCCGTATAGATGCCTTCGCGGTTGGGGTATCGATCTTGCAGCCGGGTACGCTTCATGGCCCGTCACGCCTCACTGCGCCCATGCGGGGCGACCGGTTACCGGCGGCGCCGCGGCTTGAGCCGCGTGTGCGACGTGCGCCGGCACGGACGCCGACGACCCGGCCTGACCGCTGCCCGGCACGGGCACCGTGCCCATGACCTCCTTGTAGCCGGGGTGGTCCGGCATGATCGGGATCTTGATGACCGCCTTGTCTTCGTTATGCTGGTCTCGCTCCCAGTCGACCTTGCCGGCGAAGACCAGGCCATCGAGATCGGCGAAGCCTTCGATGCAGCGACCGGCTTGCGCGGCGGCGCTCACGTCGTCGGGGTGCAGGCCGAACGCCGAGTTCAGCGCGCCCTTGATGAAGCTGCGGCCCATCTGGCCCCAGGTCGGACCCTTGTCGCTGTGCAGCCCGATCAACGACCATAGCTTTCGCCGCGCGTACTTGCCTTCGAGCACGACGAACTCGCCGTTGAGATAGACCGCGCCGCTGTCACCACGCGTGGCCCAGCCATGCAGCCAGCCTTGGTTAACATCGTTGTAGCCGCCGGGCTTGATGGTCATGCGGACTTTGACCAGCGTGCCTTTGGGGATGAGTGCGAACGACGGGCTTTCCGCGTCGTTGAAATTGTTCCAAGCCGTCATGGGGTTCCTGCGAATCAGTGAAGAGGGGTGTCGTTGGGCGCCGCCGCTTCGGGCGCGCCGAGCTTGCGCATGAGTTGGCCCAGGTTCGGGGGCTCAATCTGATCGAGGCGGCCGGACCGGTCCTTGGCGGGGAACCCCCACGGATTGGCGGTGTGGCAGACGAAGGCGCGGTACGGCGGGCCGTCACCGGACGTGATCTGCGCGAGCGTGATCACCTCGTCCACGATGCCGGGCAACTCCAGTCCGGTCTTGGAGCCGTCGATCTGCAGCTCGTAGACCTTCTTATTGAAGTCGTCGATGCGCTCATCGAGGATGCCGACGAACCATATGTGCTTTCCTCGGGTGTGCTGGATGTGGGTCAGCCAGCCGACCATCTCCTGGCCCATCAGTCCGTAGGCACCGCGCGTGTCCGGCTTGCCGGTCTTTTCCGAGAACGCCTGCGGTTGCCCCTTGCACCACTGCAGGCACAGCCTGCCGGCGACGGTGATCGAGTCGATGAAGAGCGTGCGGTAGCGATCAAGCACGGCGGGATCGCCGTAGCGCGCACACGCCTGCTCGTAGTGCCAGGGGCTGAACGGCTGGCCATCGCGCAAGGCCGGGTTCGGGCCGCCCAGAAAAACGGCCAAGTCGCGGCAGTCCTCCCAGGTGCGCGGGCGCAAGCTGTCGCCCGGCCAATCCTTCACCGCCAGGTCGCCGGCCTCGATGTCCACGAACAAGGTCGTCGCCGGGTCGAGGCTCCATAACTGAAAGGTCTTGCCCAGACCCCAGCGTCCGATCAGCACACCCTTGACGCCACGGACTTCGGCCAAGCGCTGCTCGGCGGTCACGATAGGCAGGACCATCAACGGCAACCCCCACTCAAAATTGCAAACGTGGTCACAGTTCACCGTCCGTCGTAGAGAGGCGGAACGTAGGCTTGCCGGTCTTGAGCGTGCGTGCCGCGTCGAAGTTCGCGCGCATCGACACCGGCCAGCCGCTGTATTTGCTCTCGCTGATGCGGTAGCTGATCTCGACGAACTCGCCGGGGTCTTCGCCCGCGGCGCGGATGCGCTGGACGATCTGCGCGAGCCGGGTCTGATCCCACTCGATCTTCTTGGGCAGCTCGACGCTGACACGGACGTCGCCATCGGCAAAGCTCACCGTGCCGGCGTCCTTGCCGGCGGCCAGGCGTGCCTGAGCCGCGATGCGGCTATAGCGCAACTCGAGCGCGCGATCGATCCAGTCGGCGTTCGCCTTCGCGGTCGCGAGCGCGTCGACCACCTGCTGCTTCAGGTCGAGCAACTGCTCGGGCGCGAACTCGGCCAGCTCCGACGCGGGGCGCCCGATGCATTGTTCCAGCAGCGTCATGCAGACACCTGCGCCGGAGTCGTCGTGGACGACCGCATCGAGGCGGTCTCGAACTGCTCAACGTCGTCGTGCCGATAGCGCACGTGACCGGCGATCTTGCAAAAGCGCGGCCCGATGCCTTCGGTGCGCCAGCGCTCCAAGGTCTTCGCCGGCACGCGCCAATGCGCCGACAACTCCTCGGGCGAGTAGAAACCACTGCTCATGTTCTGCTCCTTGTATGCGGCGTGTTCTGCCGTGCAAGAAGCGTCGGTCAAGCGCAGTGAGGAATGTAAGGGGGGAACGAGCTAGGAATCAGTGAGGAATGCATGAGGAATCGAGGGTCGATTCCTCACTGACCAAATCTCGATCACCGACTGATAGAGGTTTGCGCATTCGAGTGAGGAACCGACGCCGATTGCTCACTGAATTCGCTCGTGACCGCCCTCAATCCAAACGAAGCATGAACACAATCGACCGGAACGCGGATCACGTGTCAACGGATGCGCAAGTGATATTGCGCACAGCTTCGGCGACAGGATAGGCTGCTATTCAGCAAGACAGAACCAACTAAAAGTGGCTCCTCCAAAGGCCAAACTTATGCACAACGGATTGTTTCAAACTGCCACGGCGGCGACGTTCACGGACTCAGCTCGACCCTCTCGCTCTCTCGTTGCTCCTGTACTACGGAGCAAACTCGACCTTGCCGCCCATGGCGGCGGACAGATACCCGATCTGATTCCGGATCTAACGATTCGCTGATTCCCTGATCCGCTGAGTCGCTTCATCGGCTGCACCTGTACCTAGCCCGCTTGGGCCTGACGGGCAGCTATTGCCTACGATTTCGAAGGACACATCGTGCTGTACCGATACTTGAACTGGTTCGAATCCGAACCGGCAGATGCCCTGTTGCCCTACGACGGCGACGCCATGAGCGATTTCGCCACGCTGGGAGCGTTGGCGAAGACCCGGCGCACCCGGCGAATCCATTGCGCACGGTGCGGCCATCAGTTCGCCCTCCAGTTGCACTCGTATCAAGAGCGCGACGTGAAATGCGTGGTGTGTGCGGCCGACGTTGAGATGACGTCCGAGTACATGTCGACGCAGGTCCAGCTCGACTGGTTGCCGGCGTTGCTGACGCGCCGGCTCGCGGGACCGAAGGCCGTGCCGGACATGCTGATCGAGAACCGACTGTGGCGCCTGGCGAGTCTCAACACCGCCGCGGGCGATGTGCCGGTCTATCTGCTGCGCGCCGGCTGGTACATCGACTTTGCGCCGATCCTCTCGTGCCTGCAGCTCGACTCGGTTGGCCGGCAAATCGTGCTGACCTCCTCGCCGCTGATCAATACCCAACTCGCCGACACCCATCGCACGATCCTGGCCCTCGACGAAGTCGTGCGCATGGAAACCGAAGGGCTCTGGCTGGATTTCCGGCGCCTGGGGGATGCCATTACCGCGCCCTACCCGGTCTGGTTCGATCACGACCCCGCGAGCGGCCGGCTGGCGATTGGCGATGAAGCCATCGTGCTCCGGCGCAGTCAGAAGGAGGTCGTCGGTCTGCTCGCGGCGGCGCACGAAGCGGGGCATCAATCTGTCAAATGGAAACCGCTCCTGCGCCAAGCACGCTACGGCGGTCAATACACCTCGCTGTGGCAGGCCCTTCCCTCGGAACTTCGTCGCTTCATCGATACGGCGAAGGGCGATGTCTGGATTAGGAAGGAAGCCTTGCCGCCCTCGCGTGCCGGTCCGCCGAGCACGTCCAATGCCCCATCCCCTGATGACCATGAATGAAGACCCTAAGCAGGCTGAAGCCCACGCTCGACTCGATGCAGTAGCGAACTTGTTGGCGCTCGCGGTCGTTCGATTGCGCGCCGATATCGATGCATCGGCTGGAGAAACCCGTGGACTTGCAAACGTCTCCGAACCGAGGGTGTATGTCCGCACCTTCAAACCCCAACGGAGAGAGACGTGAAACGATCCACCGCACCACCCAGCAAGGTCAGTCCTAGGATCGCCGCGCTGCAGAGTCTGGGCTGGAGCGAACTCAAAGCGATGTGGAAAGAGCTGTTTGGGCGCGAACCCGGCATCAACAATCGCAAGTACGTCGAGCGCCGGCTAACCCATCGACTGCAAGAGCTGGCAGCCCAAGAGAGCCACTCAGACCTGCTTCGATCCAACGAACGACGGATTCGGCATCTACTCGAAACCGGCGCCATCCAACCCAAGAAAAATGGAGCGCTGCGCATGGGCACAGTGCTCACGCGGAATTACCACGGCGCTTTGCACTCCGTTCGCGTACTGGACGAACGCTGCTTTGAGTACTGCGGAAGGCAGTACGGGAGCCTGTCTGTCATCGCCCGCGAGATCACCGGCACCCGCTGGTCCGGCCCGGCCTTCTTCGGACTTCGCAATCCCTCTACCAAGGACAAACCCTAATGGACCCGTTCATCATCCCGCCGACCGATCCGCGTGAGCCGCTGCGCGTCGCGATGTACTGCCAGACGCTGTGGGCCGACACCGATTTCATTGGCTACCAGAAGACCGTGATCACCGATACCCTGCGACGCTGCGCCGACATGCCGCCCTTGCTCAGCACCTACATCGACAACGGCTACTGCGCGAACACGCAGATCCGGCCGGACTTCCAGCGACTGCTGCTCGATGTGGCAGCGCGAAAGATCGACGTCATCGCGGTATGCGACTGGGGACGACTGGCGACGACCGATGCCGATATGCGGCAGTTGCTGCGATTCTTCTATCAGCACGATACCTTGGTGATCGAGTGCAAAACGACGCCGGCACGGCTGGTGCTGCTCGCGGCATGAACACCCTCCCGCCCAAGCGGCAGCGGTGTGCCGTATACACCCGCGTCTCCACGGAGGAAGGGCTCGGACAGGCCTACACCTCCATCGATGCCCAACGCGACTCCGGCGAAGCCTACATCGCCAGCCGGCGTTCGGAGGGCTGGATTCCGGTCGGCGACTACTATGACGACGGAGGATACTCCGGTGGCAACTTGGAGCGCCCCGCCCTCAAGCGCCTGCTGGACGATATTCGCGCCGGCAGGATCGACATCGTCGTCACGTACAAGATCGACCGCCTAACCCGGTCGCTGTTCGACTTCGCTGAGCTGTTCAAGATCCTCGAAGAACACAACGTTACCTTTGTCGCGGTAACACAGCACTTCAACACCACCGATGCCATGGGCCGCATGGTGCTCAACATCATGCTGACCTTCGCCCAGTTCGAGCGGGAGCTGACCGCCGAACGCATCCGCGACAAATTTTTAGCCAGCAAGAAGAAGGGGTTGTGGATGCATGGTGTTCCACCACTCGGGTACGACGTCAAGGAACGGCGACTCGCGATCAACGAGCCAGAAGCCGACCTGGTTCGATGGGTGTTTCTGCGCTTTGCACAGGAGCGCTCGATACAGAAGGTCGCCGAGCTTGCACTGCACGCCGAGTACCGCAACAAGTCGTGGACCAGCGCTGCCGGGCGGCACGCACCGGGGAAGGTGCTGGACAAAGGCTCGATACACAAGATCCTCCACAATCGAACCTACCTCGGCCACTTGAAGCACAAGGACACAGCGTTCGAGAATACCCACCCACCCATCATCGATGCTGCGCTATGGGAGCGAACGCGCGAGATACTCGCGGTGAATGCCCATGCGCGCACCAACCACTCGCGGGCCAACGTGGCCTTTCTCCTGAAAGGTCTGCTGTTCGATTCGGAGGGCGCAGCCCTGACTCCGTGGCATACGACCAAGCGCAACGGACAGCTCTATCGTTATTACCTGAGTAAGGAGCTGATGGACCGGGGCAAGCTCGCGCGATCGCCCTTGCCGCGCCTGCCTGCCAATGAGCTGGAGTCGATCGTGGTGAAGCAGTTCCGGCGGATTATTCAGTCTCCTGAGATGATTCAGGCTACCTTGTCGGCGGCGCGGTTCCAGGACACGGCATTGGACGAAGCACAGATCACCGTGGCGATGCGGCAGATGGACCGGATATGGGACTCGCTGTTCCCGGCCGAGCAGCAACTCATCGCCCGGCAACTGATCGAGAAGATCATTGTCGCGCCCGAACGCCTGGAAATCCGGTTCCACCCGTTGGGCATCCAGCTACTGGCGGATGATCTGCAAAGGCACGCCGCATGACCGACGACGTCATCCATCCCAACGGGGAGGCCAGCACCTTCTATACCAACGACGGCGCGGCCACCGTGACGATTCCGATTCGTCTGAGGCGGCGATCGGGACGCAGGACGATGCTGGCAGCTAGCGTCGGACATGCCGGCGTCGCGCCGGATCTGACCGCCATGCAGCAGGCCTTGGCGCGCGGCTTTCGTTGGCGCGACATGCTAGACACCGGCGAGGTGGCGTCCATGAAGGAGATCGCGGCCAGAGAAAACACCGACCACAGCTATGTCGCCCGCATGATCAACATGACCCTGCTGGCTCCGCAGATCGTCGAAGCGATCCTGGACGATACGCTCCCCGATATACGGTTGACACGGCTGGTAGTGAGCCCCCCGTTGCTCTGGCGGGACCAACTCCAGCGTGTCGGCCTGCAAGCGCGTTGACTTTGTTCCGACGCACTGAACCCGCTCCATCCACCCCGAGAGATAGAGGACGCCCCATGCCGAATATTGCTTCTGTGCTGAAAGACGAAATCGTCCGATTGACGAGAAAGGAGTTCCGGCAACAGATGGAACCTCTTCGCAAACAGGTTCTCGCCCAGCGCAAGACCATCACTTCGCTCAAGGCCGATATCGACCAGCTCCAACGGGGTATCAAGGTGCTTTCCAAAGGGCCGCGCAAGAGCGCGAACGTGGACGCCGACCCCACCGCGCCGACCACGCGGGCACGCTTCTCGGCCAGTGGCTTGCGCAAATTGCGTGAGAGGTTCGGTCTTTCGCGAGAAGCCTTCGCCCCCTTGCTCGGTGCGAGCCACCAGTCGGTCTATAGCTGGGAGCGAGGCAGCAACCGTCCCCGCCCGGAGGTCATCGAGAAGATCGCGGTACTGCGTGGCATGTCCAAACGGCAGGTTCTGGCGGTAGTGGAACAGCACGGGCCCAAAGCGCAGAAGCCGGCGGCGGCGAAGAAGAAGGCCGCCAAGAATAGGGCAAAGAAGGCCGTACCCGAGTGATAGCCGCCTCCGGCCGGAGCGTCTCGGCCCGCGAGACAACGCCTAACTAATGTCCGCCCATGGACGCTCTCCGGCCTTTACAAGATCTGCCTCCCGGTTTTCACTGGGAGGCGCCTTTTTCCGGCTCGATCTTCCCGTCCCACCTCGTCGTGGTACCGGATGACGACCCCGACGCGTGGCTCGCGACGGTCGCCCCCACGCGCGGAGAACTGGCGGCGGTCGCGACCATTCGCCGCCACCTTGGGCTCAAGGATCACGTCAGCCGCCCCTTCCGCACCGACGCCGCCGCCTTGGGGTGGGTCGCACGCTGGCTTACCAGCCAGGGGGGCGCGGTACGCGCCGAACTAGCCGGCTACGGGCCGTTGCGCCCCGTCACCGCGACTTGATGGCGCACGCGCCTCATCGCGTGCAGCCGACGTCGAACCGGTCTCGTACCATACGGACGCAGCAAGCCCGTCGCCCGTCCAACCATTGAACATCGCCTCATGTCGATTTGTGTGTCCCGCTATCCCTGCTGGCTGCGTACCCGGAGCGACCCTCCGCAGTACGATCCGGAGACGTCCGTCGCGGTGATCGAGGAAGAACGCGAGCCCGATGAGTGGGGCGAGCCAGGGCGCCTGGTGCGCCGGAAGCTCCTCCATGTCGAGGGTCCGTTCGGCGGGACGTGGGCAGATCACCACCGTTCTCGGCATTCGTCGTGGCGCTTGGAACTTGGCCCGAGAATCGGCGGTCTCAGTTGGGCCAACTCCGCTGAGGAGTGAGCCGTCAGCTCGGTATCGGAAGCCCAGCGAGCCGACACGCGCCGCGGGATCAAAGCCGTTTTCCTACATAAATCTAAGATAGCGAAGGGTGGTTCAGCCCTCGCGGCAATATCGGTACTATCGACCGACATTAACCAGGGGACCACGAGTGCGCACGCCGAAGAAATCGTTACTACCCGTTCAAATTCCGCTGCCTGAGAATCTGCCCCTCGCTGGGAATGCAGTCTTCGTTCGACTCCCCACACTGACGGCGCTTGAGCAGTTCTGGGCGACGCAACGCGACGTGCGGCCGTTTGCGGCGAAAGGCATCGGCTGCACTTCCGGTCAGCGCTTTCTCAATGAGTACGAATGGGTGTTTGCGCCGACGAAGGCGGCACTGGTGGCTGCGTTCACGCGCTGGGACCAGACCGGCATCGACGTGTGCTGGTACGACTGGAAGGGCGACGCTAACGCGGACATTAGTCACGAAGAATTCTTCCGCGACTACGAGTCCCACCGGGATCGCCGGATAGCCGAGGGCCATTGGACGTTGCAGGACGAGGTCGACCACCTGGAGTACTCACCGGAGCGCTATACCGGGGAGTGGATCGTCGAGAACTTACCGGATCAAACCGACATGGGCGATTGGTTCGGCCTCGGCTACAGGAGCATCATCGACCGTTCGCTGCACATCGATGAGGTCACGCGAATCATGCAGGAACGGACGTTCGATGACTGGGTCGACATGGACACCTACGACATCGAAGTCCACGACGCCGCCGCGATGGATGAAGAGATCGAGTACTGGCGAACGGAGAAGCGCGAGGACTCGGGATACTACGGCCACAAGAACGAACATCCAGCCTGAGCTTTGGCCTAATCCGTACACCTGATGATGCGTCAAACGCAGATAACTGCTGGGCCGAGCCGCGAAGCGGCTTCGGCTTGAATGAATCATCAGGTGCGCTTCCTGTGGCCGCGAACCAATAGAATGAGACCAGCTACGAGAAAAACGATACCCAACACTGATTGAGTGGCGACGGCGACCCAGAAAACAAAGGGGTCAGTGCCTTCATTTACCGAGTAACCCGGAGTACGACGGGTTTCGGGCATGACAAAGGAAGCGCCGACTACGCTCGTGTACACAAATCGTAGCCAGATCGCTCCGATTGTCGCCCCGAAGAATCCTATGACACGTTCGAACACGCGCAATTACCGCCTGATTGATGCCGAGCCGCGAAGCGGCTTCGGCTTGAGCGACTGACCGGGCAGCCCAAGCATTGAGATAGTTTTCAAGGACGAGGATACGACTGACCAGTTGGCACCATGGCGCCGCATAATCGACACTACATCTGCAGCGCATCGCGGCCCGCAGTAGTAAAAATGCGTTACGTCGTAGTCCCCATCATGTCGAAGGACGGGTGTGCCAATGGACATCCTCATGCCTTTGCCCAAAATCCATGCTCCCCCAGGTAAGAACTGCAAATCTATGTTCGAGAGCCTGCGAACCAGGGACGGCGAAATATCGCGACTTTCTACCGTAACAAAATACGGCTGCCGACGATTTGCACCCATATAGGTGGTCGTCGAAGAGAGCTCGTGCCGTATGAGGGCTTCGGCGAAGCTGACATCGTTCCTGTTTGACGCGAGCGCACCGGTTGACGCCAGCAGAACGATCAAAGCAATTAGACACCTGTGCATAACGGATCCGCTCCGATTCGCGTTGTTTGTACGTTATTGTATTCCCGCACCTTCACATATTTACCGAACCGCGAAGCGGCTTCGGCTTGTATTTGCGACCTGCTACTAAAGGTATAACCTTACCTCGCATGAAGGACGCCCCGCCTATGCGGGGCGCCTTAGGGTCGGCAGACTTGGCCGCCCCAGGAGTTACTTCTTTCCCAGCGCTGCCTGCGCGATGATCTTGGCGACCACTTCCGGCTGCGATACATAGATCGCATGGCTGCCCGGCGCCTCGACCACGGTCGCACCCGAACGCTTAGCCATGCTCTGCTGGGCAGGCGGCGGAATCATGCGGTCGTCGGTGGCGACCAAGTACCAGCTGGGCTTCGACTTCCAAGCCGGGACCGTGACCTTTCCGGCGGCGGCCTCGACACCCCACGGCACCTGCGACGCCGCGATGAACTCGGCTTCTTCGGCCGGCAGGTCGCCGGCGAACGAGGCGGCGAACTTGGAGCGATCGAGCAACAGGAAACCGTCTTGCGGCGGCAGGATCGGAGGAGCCGACGCGCCCGGGGGCGGATTGGCGATCAGCGACTGCACCGATTCGCCTGCGTCCGGGGCAAAGGCGGCGATGTAGACCAGGCGCTCGACCTTGGGATCGGTGCCGGCTTCGGAGATCACCACACCGCCGTACGAATGGCCCACCAGCACCACGGGGCCGTCCTGTTGAGCGATGACGCGCTTGGTGAAGGCGACATCGCCTGCAAGCGAAGTGGTCGGATTCTGGACGATGCTCACGTTGTAGCCGTCCTTCTTGAGGACGTTGTAGACCTTCTGCCAGCCCGAGCCGTCGACGAAGCCGCCGTGGACGAGGACGACGTTCTTGAGGCCTTTGGGGGCCTGGCCGGGTTTGGTCGCATAGGCCGTGAAGGTCAGGGACAGCGCAGCGGCAGCGGCGAACGCGAGAGTCTTCAGTTTCATGGGATTCTCCTTGGTAGGTAGTGAAGTGAGTCGGTCATTCACCGGTTGGCGGTTTGTTTGTGGGCCAACCTTGGAGCGCAGATTGCGCCGCGCATCCCCCGCGCACCATCGGTTGAATGACCGAGGCTGGGGTGGGAGGGGCAGCGCTAGACTTCTCGTCCCTATACGCAGGTAGCGATTTCTGTGGACAACCCCTCCGTTGCCCTCTTGGATGTGATCCGGTCCCTGGCCTTTGTGGGCGACCTGGCGATGGGCCAGCCCATCGACCACTCGCCGCATGCCGCCTGGATAGCGGGGCAGTTGGCCCGGGAGGCCGGTGCGGATCAGGCGGCATGCGCCTGTGCCACAACGGTCGCGCTTTTGCGCTGGTCGGGCTGCACCGCGAACGCGCCGGAGTTCGCCCATCTATTCGGCGATGACGTTGGCGGGCGCAAGGCCTTGTTGGCCATCCAGTCCTCCGGCAGCAGCTTTCGCTCAGGCACCAAAAACAAGGTATCGGCGTTCCGGACCTTGTCGCAGATCCATTGCGAGGTTTCGGGGGATATTGCAGCCCAGTTGGGGCTGGACGATGCGACGCAGTTGGCGTTACGCCATCTGTTTGAAAGCTACGACGGTACGGGCGCCCCGGATGGCCTGCATGGCGAGCAGGTTCCACTGGCTGTTTATACGGCCTCGCTGGCCGGTGACCTCGAAATCTTCAATCGCCTCTATGGCGAAAAGCAGGCGTGTCGCCTGATCAGCGAGCGTGCGGGCTCTCTGTATCCACCAGAGCTCGCGAGCGTGGCGGTGGCACACGCTCAGCAATGGCTGACGGCCCTCGACGAAGACCCGATGTTGGCCGGCGCGTGTTCGCTTGATGAAACCTGCGCGGGCCAAACGACTTCATTGGAGATCCTGGCCGACGTCATCGATTTGAAGCTGCCGTGGATGACGGGGCATTCGCGGCGGGTGGCGGAGCTAACGCGCAATGCCGCGGACCACCTCGGGCTCGATGCAATCAGCCAACGCAGGGTCTACCGTGCAGCCCTCATCCACGGCATGGGCCGGGCCTCGGTACCCAACATGATCTGGGACACCCCGGGCAAACTGTCGATGTCGGCATGGGAGCGCGTAAGGCTCGTTCCATATTGGACCGGGCGCGCAGGGCGGCAGATCGGCTCGCTCGCGCGGGAAGCTGACATCGCGTCGTATGCCTTTGAACGGACGGACGGCTCAGGCTACTTTCGCGAGATCAAGGCGGGGGGCAGCCCGATCGAAGGGCGCATCCTCGCTGCGGCCGGTGCGCTGGCCGCCCTCCGTGGCGAACGCCCCTGGCGCGAGGCGTTCACACAAGCTGACGCGGAGTCGCAGCTGATGGCGGAAGCTACTGCAGGGCGCTTCGACGTCGACGTCGTTCGTGCCCTCTTGAGCAAGAATCGACCTGCAAGAGCAAAGCTGCCGGTGATGCCGATGACCGGCCTGTTGAGCGAGCGCGAGCGAGACGTGCTGCGCATCATCAGTCTCGGTGCGAGCAACAAGGTGGCAGCTCAGAAGCTGTCCATCAGCCCGAGCACGGTGCGGACACATGTGGAAAGCGTCTTCCGCAAGCTGGAGTGCTCGACACGGGCGGCGGCGACATTGAAGGCTACACAACTGGGACTGTTGTAGACCACCATCGTCCATCTAACACCGAGTTCGACCAGTCATCGGGCGCACATCTGATTAAGGACGATTGTGCGGCGTGATTTGCAGAGCCGCGAAGCGGCTTCGGCTCTTGAATGAATACTTAGAGTTCGCCTGCGCCGGACGAAACCCATTCAAGCTCTGATGAAAAGATGTCTGCAAGCCAGATGGTGACGCCATCTGCCCCAACGCACTCAACTACACTGGCCGGGATATTGCGAGCGGTCTTGGGGAGGGGCGCTTGGTGATGCGATAGACGGATGCAGGCGGCATGTTGACCAGCGTGCCGCCAATGCGTTTGGCCTTGAGACCGAGTCTGTCGAGAATGCGTTGCGAGACGGGACAGTTCGGTCCGTAGGTGAACTGGTAGAAGGCGCCGTCCGGGTGCAGGCCGCCGAAGGCGCCGCATAGGATAGCCATCACCTTCCTGGGACTCATAGAAAGCAGCGGCAGTCCGCTGACTACGCCGCCGATGCCGCCGGTTTCAAACAGTTGCAGCGTCGCCAGCCGCGCCGCATCCATATGCCGTACGCGTGCGGCTGGAAACCGGCGCTGCAGCAGGCTGGCGAAATCAGCGCTGTGTTCGATCAGGATGAGATCGCGCTCGGGCACGCCGCGCACCAACAGTGCACGGGTAAAAGCGCCGGTGCCCGGACCCAGTTCGAGCACCGGCCCGCTGCCGGCCGAAATTTCGCTGGTCATCAGGCGGGCCAATGCCGTGCTCGATGGGGCGATCGCCGCGATCTGCAATGGGTTGGACAACCATGCACGGAAAAAAGAGAGGGTATCGGCCGCGCTCATACGCCACCTTCGACGCGATGCAGATCCAGACGCACGCCGGTGAGCTCTTCCGAGACCCGCCACAAGCGTTCGGCCAGCGCTTCATCGCGCGATGCTGCCACCGGCTTTACCCGAGTCGGATAGCCCTTCTTTTCGTTCGGACTATCGGGCCCGAAGAACTCTCCACTACGGACGTCCGGCGCCGTTGCGGCATAGAGTTGCGGCAGCACACCCATCTCGGCGGGTTGCGCAAAAAAACGATTCCCGATGCGCATGAATAGTTTCAGCACGCCGCTCGGCCCGTTCATCTGCAGATTGGTCGAGGCGTAACCGGGATGCGCCAGCACGCTTTTCACCGACGATCCGGCGGCTCTGAGCCTGCGGTCCAGCTCCAGCGCGAATAGAGTGCCGGCGAATTTGGATTGAGCGTAATAGGCGACGCGGCCGTACTTGCGGCTGCCCGTGAGATCATCGAAATGGATCTTGCCGCGCTTGTGCAGATCGGAACTGAGGGTAACGACGCGGCTGTCGCGGCCCTTGAGCAGCAACGGGAACAGCTGGCAGGTGAGAACGAAGTGCGCTAGGTGATTGACGCCGAACTGCAGTTCGTGGCCCTGACGAGTCAAGGAGCGCGGCGGCATCATAATGCCGGCGTTGTTAACGAGAAGATCTAGACGCCCGTTCTCGCGAAGCAATTGATCGGCAAAAGCCTTCACCTCGTCGAGGTCCGCCAGATCGAGCTGGCGCAGTTCGGCGCTGCCCTTGGGGCGCGAGGCCATGACTTTGCCATGGGCGCGGCGTCCTTTCTCCAAGTCGCGCGCGGTCATGATCACGTGCGCACCGTGCTTGGCCAACTGCAGGCTGGTCAGGTAACCCAGTCCACTGTTGGCGCCGGTCACCAAGACGGTGCGTCCGCTCTGGTCGGGAATATCGCGCTCGGTCCACCCATGCCCGCCTGGCCCAGTCGTCGGCGTATTGCTGCGCTTCGATATCGCGTTCATGTTGCCTCTTTATCTTGACAGTGTTAATTTGAAGCCTAGCGCCTAATTTAAACACTGTCAAGATGACGCAAGCCAAGCGAAACAGCCGGAAAGCCCCCGTCGAGCGCTACCACCATGGCGACTTGAAAATGGCCCTGATCCAGGCCGCCGACCAAATCCTTGCCGAGCACGGTCTGGAGGGTTTCAGCTTGCGCGAAGCGGCCAGGCGCGCGGGCGTGTCGCCGGCCGCGCCCGCCCACCATTTCGGCAGCGCCGCCGGCCTGCTCTCGGAGGTGGCCATCCTCGGCTTCGAGGAATTGGCCAAACACCTGGACGTCGATCCATCCGCCGGCACGCCGACACAACGGATGCGGATGCAGGGCGTCGGTTACGTCCGTTTCGCGTTGACCTATCCCGGTCGATTCCATCTGATGTTCCGCCACGACCTATTGAGTCACGATGACGCCGCCTTGCAGGCAGCGGGCGACAAAACCCTGATGCAGCTCGAGCAGACCATCCGGGCGATGCATTCCCTGCCCTCGCAACAATCGCTGGATACGCAGGCGCGCGCTGAATTACTGGCGGCGTGGTCTATGGTGCACGGCTTCGCCCACCTCGCGCTCGATGGCAAGCTCTCCCAATTGCAAGCGGCCACGCCGTCCAATGGCCTGCTCACCGACGTGCTGCCGAAGATGCTGGAGAATCGTTGGCCCGACGCCTGAGCATCTACATTGGGACACGTTTTCTCCGCTGTGCACTCGCTTCTCTAAAGGCCTTTGCCAGTACCGGTAACGCTTCTCGTGCGCCACTGAAGTGAACCCAGAACTTGTCGGCGTCCGGTCAACGCATCCGCTGCACGGGCGTGATTTCGGTATCGCATTAGTCGGATCAAGCGGTTTGATGTCGTCTTGGGTCAAAAGGTCAAAAAAGCCGGTCTTCGTGCGCTGTGGTTTCAAGTTGAGTGTTCTGGCTGACCTGTTGATCGCCGAAAAACTCGCAGAAAAGTCCACGGCTAACCCGTTGATTTGTAAGAGGCCAAAATTCAGCCCTTTGGTTCCGAGACCACAGGTAGGGAGAAGAGAGAGGACTGACTGGCGAAAATTTCGCCAAACGGCGTTTTTCGCCGGTTCTCTGAAACCACGGCCTTCGCGGAAACCCTCGAAAATAAGGGGGTTTTCTCAACGTGCGGAGGGGGAGATAAACGCCCTTCCGAAAGGAGTGGTGGGCCCACCAGGATTCGAACCTGGAACCAAAGGATTATGAGTCCTCTGCTCTAACCGTTGAGCTATAGGCCCGCGCGAGCAGGGATTCTAATGGTTGGGCGGGGCGGGCGTAAGCGGCGCGGCTATGTGCCAGCGCCGTCGCACGGGGAGCCCATGCCCCTCGACGCAGAGACGGCGCGCAGCAGCGGTGTGGCCTGTCTCGTCGATTCCTGCCAATCGATGGACCGTATCAAGGCGCAATCGAGGCGCCTCACCAGTCGAAGCGCCTCACCAAAGGCCGCTCATCCAGGCAGAGACAGGCCTAGGCGACAACCGCCCCCCCTCAGCGCCTCACACTCATCGAATACGGCCGCTGCTTCGGATCGCTGGCCCAAGCCTTATTCGGCGCCCCCTGCATCGTAAACCGCAGCTCCCCGCCGGCCATGATCTCTTCGTGGCGCAGGAAGCTGCGGTCCAGCGGCTGGCCGTTGAGGGTGGCGGCGCCGATGTAGGTGTGGGCGTCGTCCAGGCCGTCGGCAACGACGGTGAAGCGTTTGCCGTTGGGCAGGTTGAGGGTGGCCTTGGGCAGGAAGGGGCGGCCGATGGCGTATTCGTTGCTGGCCGGGGCCACCGGGTAGAAGCCCAGCGCGGTGAAGACGTACCAGGCCGACATCTGGCCGAGGTCGTCGTTGCCGGCCAGGCCGTCGGGGCGCGGGGCGTATTGGCTGGCCATGATCTGCTTGAGGCGCTCCTGGGTGCGCCAGGGTTGGCCGGCGTAGCCGTAGAGGTAGGCGACGTGGTGGCTGGGTTCGTTGCCGTGGGCGTACCAGCCGATCAGGCCGGTGATGTCTTCCATGTGCTCGAACACCTTCGGGTCGACCTTGGCGTCGAAGACCTGGTCGAGTTTGGCGACGAGCTTGGCGTCGCCGCCGTGGGCGTCGATCAGGCCGGCGACGTCCTGCGGCACGTACCAGGAATACTGCCAGGCGTTGCCTTCGGTGTAGTCGGTGCCGTAGCCGCTGGCGGTGGGGTCGAAGGGTTCGCGGAAGCTGCCGTCGCGCTTGCGCGCGCGCATGAAGCCGCTGTTCGGGTCGAACGCGTGTTTCCAGTTGCCGGCGCGTTTCTCGAACTTGGCTGCGATGTCCTGGCGGCCCATGTCGCCGGCCATGCGCGCGATGGTCCAGTCATCGAAGGCGTATTCGAGCGTCTTCGAAGCGGCCTCGCCTTCTTCGTCGATCGGCACGTAGCCGAGCTCCATGTATTGGGCGATGCCGTCGTAGGGGCCGTAGCTGGCGCTGGCGACCATCGCGTCGAGGGCCTCGCTGGTGTCGTAGCCGCGGATGCCTTTCATGTAGGCGTCGGCGATCACCGGCACGGCGTGGTAGCCGACCATGCACCAGGTTTCCTGGCCGTGGAAGGACCAGATCGGCAGGATGCCGTAGGGGCTGTGGCGGCGCGAGGCGAGCAGCGAATTGACGAAGTCGTTATTGCGCCGCTCGGGCTGCACCAGGGTCAGCAGCGGATGCAGCGCGCGGTAGGTGTCCCACAGCGAGAACGTCGAGTGGTACCGGAAGCCCTTGGCCTGGTGCACGGCGTTGTCGGGGCCGCGATAACGGCCATCGCTGTCCATGAACAGACTCGGCCCCATCAGCGTGTGATACAGCGCGGTGTAGAAGCTCTTGCGCATCGGCTCGGGCGCGTCGGCCTCGATCGCCGACAGCGCTTCGGTCCAGCTCGCACGCGCCTGCGCGCGCACGCCGTCGAAATCCCAGCCGGGCACTTCGGCGTCCAGATTGGCGATCGCACTGTCTTCGCTGACCGGCGAGATCGATACTTTGACAATCAGGTCTTTACCTTCGGCGTCGGCGAAATCGAGGCTGCCGACCACTTGGCGGCCTTCGATCTGAGCGCGTTTCGTCGGGTCTTTTTCGCCCGGGGGCGGGAAGCCTTTGTAGGCGACATCGGCTTCGGTGTCGTGGAAGCCGTGGCCGCTGACGGAGCGCGAGAAACGCATCGCGAAATAGAGCTGACGGCCCGGCGCCCAGCCGCGGGTTTCGCGGTAGCCGGTGACGGTGCCGTCGGCGCGCAGGCGCAGCCGCGACCACAGGATCTTGCCGGGGTAGTCGTACAGGCTGGTGCGCAGGTCGACCAGCACGTGCGCGGGCTGCCCTTTCGGAAAGCGGTAGCGATGCACGCCGACGCGCTCGGTGGCGGTGAGTTCGGCGCGGATCTTGTAGTCGTCGAGGGTGACCGCGTAATAGCCGGGCTGCGCGACTTCGTCGTCGTGACGGAAGCGCGAGCGGTAGCCGCTGCGGGCGACCTTGGAATCGCCGCGTTCGAGCTTGACCTCGCCGGCGATCGGCATCAGCAGCACGTCGCCGAGGTCGGAATGGCCGGTGCCGGAGAAGTGGGTATGGGAGAAGCCGACGATGCTGCTGTCGCTGTAGCGATAGCCGGCGGCCCAGCCGTAGGCCTGCTTGCGCGGCTGGATCTCGGTGTCGGGGCTGAGCTGGATCATGCCGAACGGCACCACCGCGCCGGGAAAGGTGTGGCCCTCGCCGCCGGTGCCGATGAAAGGGTCGACCGAGTCGTAGGCCCGGCGGCCGGCTTCATCAGCAGGACCAGCACTCGCGCCGAGGGCGCAGGCGGCCAGGGCGGCGGCGGCCAGCCAGCGCAGGGCGGGACAGGCGCGGCGGGAGGTGAGAGGCTGGGTCGGCCGGGTCATCCGGGGCACTCCGTCTATAGGGCACAGGGCCCGGACACGGCCGGACCGGCAAAAATCCCGGCGGCCACTTTTAGATCGTTCTAAATGCGGGCAAGCTAACACGCGACCCAGGCCCCTTCATGCTGCAATGCAGAATGCAGGGACGGGCCTGAGGCCGCAGGATGACGGCATTTAGAACGATCCAAAAGCCGCCGAACGCCATGATTGCCGACCGACCACCCCTTGTGAGGTGTCAACGATGAACGACGCGCCCGCTCCTCGCGGCCGGGTCACCCTGGCCGACATCGCCCGTGCCTGCGGTCTGTCGCGTGCGACGGTCTCGCTGGTCCTGCGCGGCAGCCCGCTGGTCCATGCCGACACCCGCGCCCGGGTCGAGGCCGAGCTCAAGCGCCAAGGCTACGTCTATCACCGCGGCGCGGCCAATCTGCGGCGCAAGGTGTCGACCGGCGTGGCCCTGGTCATCAACGACCTGTCCAACCCCTTCTTCGCCGAATTCGCCGCCGGCGTCGACGAATGGCTGGCCACGGCCGGTTTCGTCACCCTGCTCGGCAGCACCAACGAGTCGGTCGAACGCCAGCAGGCGGTGCTGACCTCGCTGATGGAGCACGACCCGGCCGGCATCATCCTGTCGCCGGCCGAAGGCAGCGACGGCGCGCGCGTGCGCGCCCAGGTCGGCGAACGCACGCCGGTGCTGGTGTTCAACCGCGAGCTGGATTCCACCGACTGGGATTTCCTCGCCCTCGACAACACCCACGGCGCGCGCCTGGCGACCCGCCATCTGCTCGAACGCGGCCATCGCCGCATCGCCTTTTTCGGCGGCCATCGCGATTCGAGCTCGTGCCGGCAACGCCGCCAGGGCTATCGCGAAGCCTTGGCCGAGGCCGGCGTCGATCCCGAGCCGCAGTGGCTGGTGGAATGCGCGCCGACGCGTCTGGAAGCGGCGCAGCAGACCGGTGCGCTGTTCGTGCGCGACCCGGCCCCGACCGCGGCGGTCTGCTACAACGACGCGGTCGCGCTGGGCCTGATGGCCGGCCTGGTCGCACGCGGGCGCCGTCCGGGCGGCGATTTCGCCGTCATCGGCTTCGACGACATTCCCGAAGCCTCGGTGGCCTCGCCCACCCTGACCACGATCGCGGTCGACCCGCGCGCACGCGGCCGCCAGGCCGCAGAGCTGATCCTCAAGCGCCTGCGCGACCCCGACATGCCGCCCGCCCATACCGTCGCCCCCGTCCGGCTGCAGGCACGCAGCAGCAGCGAGGTGCTCGTTCCGCCGCCCGGAGAGTCCGCATGACCCGTCGCGACATGTCCTACACCGCCGCACTCGCGGTGGTGACCACGATCTTCTTCACCTGGGGCGGCCTGACCAGCCTCAACGATGTGCTGATCCCGCATCTGAAAGCCGTGTTCCAGATGAACTACGCGCAGTCGATGCTGATCCAGTCGACCTTCTTCGGCGCCTACTTCCTGATGTCGCTGCCGGCGAGCAAGGTGGTGGCGAAGGTCGGCTACAAGAACAGCATCGTGATCGGGTTGATCGTGGCCGCGGCCGGCGCGGCGCTGTTCTTCCCGGCCGCGCGCATACCGTCGTATCCCTTGTTCCTGGGTGCGTTGTTCGTGCTCGCCAGCGGCATCACCCTGCTGCAGGTCTCGGCGAACCCCTACATCAGCCTGCTCGGCGACCCGGCCGGCGCGCCGAGCCGGCTCAACCTGGCGCAAGCGCTGAATTCGCTCGGCACCACCTTGTTCCCGTACGTGATCGGCCCGCTGATCCTATCGACCGCGGTGCTCGGCACCGCCGAGCTGGCGGCGATGTCGGTCGCCGAGCAGGCGGCCTACCGCGCGCACGAAGCGGCCTCGGTGCAGATGCCGTACATGATCATCGCCGGCTGCCTGCTCCTGCTCGCGGTGTTCGTGTACCAGATGCGCATCCCCTCGCTGGCCGAAGCCACCGAGAGCGCCGACCCGGTGCACCACAGCTTCGCCGAAGTGTTGGGCCAGCGGCATCTGTTCTTTGGGGTGATCGCGATTTTCGTCTACGTCGGCGCCGAGGTCTCGATCGGCAGCTTCCTGATCAACTACATCTCGGCGCCGGAAATCGGCAACATCGACCACGCCCAGGCCAGCGAATACCTGGCGTATTACTGGGGCGGCGCAATGGTCGGCCGCTTCATCGGCGCGGCCTTGCTGCGCCGCTTCGATGCGCGCCGCCTGCTGGCGCTGTTCGCGGTCGCCGCGATCGCGCTGCTGGCGCTGACCATGAGCACGAAGGGTTCGGTCGCGATGTGGGCGGTGCTGTCGATCGGCCTGTTCAACTCGATCATGTTCCCGACCATCTTCACCATCGCCATCGAGCGCCTCGGGCCGATGACCAGCAAGGCTTCGAGCCTGCTGATCATGGGCATCGTCGGCGGCGCGGTCATTCCGTGGTTGCAGGGCGTGTTGTCCGACCGGATCGGTATCCAACCTTCGTTCGTAATTCCGGTGGTGTGCTACGCCTTCATCGTCTGGTACGGCTGGCGCGGTTCGCGCGTGCTCGCCGGCCAGGGCCAGCACGTCACCGCCCAGGCTTCGGGAGTGATGCATTGATGTCCGTTGTGCTATCCGCAGAACCGCGCAACGGCGCAATCGTCTGCTTTGGTGAGGCCCTGATCGATTTTCTCGCGCGTCCCTCGTCGGTCGCCGGCGAGCCGCGTCACTTCGTCGAATACGCCGGCGGCGCGCCGGCCAACGTCGCCGTCGCCGCGGCCCGCCTGGGCGGCAATGCGCGCTTCGTCGGCATGCTGGGCGAAGACATGTTCGGCGACTTCATCGCCGCGCAATTGCAAGACTACGGCGTCGACACGCGCCACCTGCTGCGCACCGCCGAGGCCAAGACCGCGCTGGCTTTCGTCTCGCTCGACGGCGACGGCGAACGCAGCTTCAGTTTCTACCGCCCGCCGGCCGCCGACCTGCTGTTCCGCGACTCGGACTTCAGCGGCGACAGCTTCGCCGAGGCCGGCGTGTTCCACGTCTGCTCCAACAGCCTGACCGAGGAATCGATCGCCGCGACCACACTGGCCGGGATGCGCCGCGCGCGCATGGCCGGCGCCCTGGTCAGCATGGACATGAACCTGCGGCCGTCGTTGTGGCCAGCTGGCTTCGACCCGGCGCCGCGCCTGCTGGCGGCGCTGCTCGAAGCCGACCTGATCAAACTGTGCGGCAGCGAGTTCGAATTCCTGGCCCGCCACCTCGGCGGCGAGGAAGCCGCATTGCAACGCTTGTGGCACGGCTACGCCACCTGCGTGCTGATCACCGACGGCGCCACCCCGATCCGCTGGCACACGCGCACGCGCCAGGGCGAAGTGCCGACCTTCCGGGTCGCCCCGTCCGACACCACCGGCGCCGGCGACGCCTTCGTCGGCGGCCTGCTGCAGCGCTTGTCGACCCTGGGCGTGAACGCCGCCGGCTTCACCGATTTCCTCGAACGCGAGGCCGACTTCATCGGCGCGCTGCGCTATGCCGCGGCCGCCGGCGCCCTCGCCACCACCCGACACGGCGCCTTCGCGGCGATGCCGAGCGCGGCCGATGTCGAACGCCTGATGCAGGAACAGTCATGAATCTTCCGCTGCACCCGCTTCCCGATTTCCGCAAGGCCGAGACCTTGCGCGCGCACATCGCCGACACGATGGCGTTCTACGATCCGGTCGCGCGCGACCCGGACGGCGGCTTCTTCCATTATTTCCGCGACGACGGCTCGGTCTACGACGCTTCGCACCGGCACCTGGTCAGCAGCACCCGCTTCGTCTTCAACTACGCGATGGCCGCGATCGAGTTCGAGCGCGAGGACTATCGCGAGCTCGCGCGCCACGGCCTGCGTTATCTGCGCGAGAAGCATCGCAACGCCGAGACCGGCGGCTACGCCTGGACGATCCGCGACGGCCAGCCCGAAGACCGGATGAACCACTGCTACGGCGGCGCCTTCATGCTGCTCGCTTATTCGACCGCACTCAAGGCCGGCATCGACGAGGCGGCGGCGTGGATGGACGAAACCTGGGAGCTGCTGGAGCAGCGCTTCTGGGAGGCGCAGCACGGCCTGTACCGCGACGAAGCCGACGCCGACTGGAACTTCAGCGACTACCGCGGCCAGAACGCCAACATGCACATGTGCGAGGCGATGCTGGCGGCCTACGAGGCGAGCGGCCAGCGCCGTTACCTCGACCGCGCACTGACCTTGGCGCAGAACATGACCCAGCGCCAGGCGGCGAAGTCCGAAGGCCTGGTGTGGGAGCATTACGACCGCGACTGGAACATCGACTGGGATTACCACCGCGACGACCCCAAGCACCTGTTCCGCCCCTGGGGTTTCCAGCCCGGCCACCAGACCGAGTGGGCCAAGCTGCTGCTGATCCTCGACCGCCATCTGTCGCCGAGCGGCGAGGCGCCGGCGTGGCTGCTGCCGGCCGCGCGGCATCTGTTCGACCTCGCGGTGGCGCGTTCCTGGGACAGCGAGCACGGCGGCCTGTTCTACGGCTTCGCCCCGGACGGTTCGGTCTGCGACGACGACAAGTATTTCTGGGTGCAGGCCGAATCGCTGGCGACCGCGGCGCTGCTCGCGGCGCGCACCGGCGACGACCTGTACTGGCAGTGGTACGACAAGCTGTGGGCTTACGCCTGGCAGCACATGGTCGATCACCGCTACGGCGCCTGGTACCGCATCCTCGATCGCGAGAACCGCAAGTACAGCGACGAGAAGAGCCCGGCCGGCAAGACCGATTACCACACCATGGGCGCGTGCTACGAAGTGATGCGGTTGCTGCGCCAGGGTTGACCGCGTGGCGTTATCGTGGGGTCGAAACGGGGCGCATTGCGCCCCGTTTGCGTTGCTGCGGGGCCTTTGCTTCGGGGTAGGAGCGGCGCGAGCCGCGACCGCCATGCCTCAACTCGCGTTGCACTGTTGAGACTTCTGTAGGAGCGAGGTAAGTCGCGACCACGCTGCGACGGGTTCGCACCGCTTACATCAAGCAAGATCAAGGCCAGGATCAAACGCTAAAGGCTTCCGCCACTAAAGCGGCGGGGTAACTTTCTTTTGTCTAAAGCAACAAAAGTCCGTCTGGATTCCCTTCGGGCAAAAGTCACCAAAGAAGTTGCTTTTGTTTTGAATCACTAGCCCGCACGCTCGATGCCGACGCAGGGCTCTACATACGGGACATCCCTGTCCCGATGAAAAACGGTGCGCATCCCTGCGCGCCGCCCTTTGGGTCTTCGATAGCCTTCGCTAGTGCGAGGGGTGCACAGCATTCACAAAATTCTTATTGCAACGGCGGTTGCAGCTGCGAACCCCTAGGCATGCTGCTTCCGGGTAGGAGCGGCGCAAGCCGCGGCCGCGAATCGACGGTTACGCCGTAGCTGCGAGGTCGCGGTCGCGGCTTACGCCGCTCCTACAGGGGATTTCGGTCGGTATCGCCGCGAGACCGATGCGTCGCGGTCGCGGCTTGCGCCGCTCCTACCCTTGGTTGCGTCGTTTTCTGTAGGACCGATGCGAATCGCAACAGGCCGACGCCGGCCGGCACGACGCATTCATCTCCCGCTCGTCGGGAGAGGGCCTTCAATCGCGTCGCTCCCCGCCACTAGCGGTCAAGCTCGGCCCTATCCTGAGCCCCCACCCCAAGGATCGCCCGCCATGGATACCCAGCAAATCGCCAATCGCTATGTCGAGCTGTGCCGCGCAGGCAAACACGAACAGATCCAGGAAGAGCTCTACGCCGACGACGCCGTCAGCATCGAGGCGCCCGGCAATCAGGGCGGCCCGCTCGGCAACGTCGAAGGCCTGGCGGCGATCCGCCAGAAAGGCCGCGACTTCATGGCCGATGTGATCGAGATCCACGACAGTTGGTGCAGCGACCCGGCCGTCGGCGGCGACTGGTTCAGCCTGGCCATGAGCATCGATGCGACCTACAAGAGCATGGGCCGCATGCCGATGGCCGAGGTCGCGGTGTACAAGGTGCGCGACGGCAAGATCGTGCACGAGCAGTTCTTCTACGGCTGAGCGCGGCTGCGGAACCAGCATAGCGACGCGACTCATTCGCTCGGCATGGCGTTGCATGGCATGGCATGGCGCGATACAGCGCGGTGCTTTGTTGTGCGATGCGATGCGATGCGATGCGATGCGATGCGATGCGATAAGAGAATTCCGCGCCACAGGCCTCAGCGCAATGCCCGCGGCATCGATAGCTACAGCCTGATGCCGTCATCCGCAGACTAAGCCGCACGCCGCCGGGCGCCGGATGGAACTCGGACCGGCGCAAACGAAACAGGCCCCGCGAGCGGGGCCTGTTTCCTTACGCAACCGAAGCGACGCCGATCAATCGATGTCGAGGAAGCTGCGCAGTTGTTCCGAACGGCTCGGGTGACGCAGCTTGCGCAGCGCCTTGGCCTCGATCTGGCGGATACGCTCGCGAGTGACGTCGAACTGCTTACCGACCTCTTCGAGGGTGTGATCGGTATTCATGTCGATGCCGAAACGCATGCGCAGCACCTTGGCTTCCCTCGGGGTCAGGCCGGCGAGCACGTCGCGGACCGTCTCGGAGAGGTTGATGTTGGTGGTGGCTTCGACCGGGGACTCGACGTTGGTGTCTTCGATGAAATCGCCGAGGTGCGAATCCTCGTCGTCGCCGATCGGCGTCTCCATCGAGATCGGTTCCTTGGCGATCTTCATGACCTTGCGGATCTTGTCCTCGGGCATGTCCATCTCTTTCGCCAACTCTTCCGGCGTGGCCTCGCGACCGTACTGCTGGAGCATCTGACGCGAGATGCGGTTTAGCTTGTTGATCGTTTCGATCATGTGCACCGGGATACGGATGGTGCGCGCCTGATCGGCGATCGAACGGGTGATGGCCTGACGGATCCACCACGTGGCGTAGGTCGAGAACTTGAAGCCGCGGCGGAACTCGAACTTGTCGACCGCCTTCATCAGACCGATGTTGCCTTCCTGGATCAGATCGAGGAATTGCAGACCGCGGTTGGTGTACTTCTTGGCGATGGAGATCACCAGGCGCAGGTTGGCCTCGACCATCTCCTTCTTGGCCTTGCGCGCCTTGGCTTCGCCATAGGCCATCGCACGGCTGATTTCCTTGATGTCGGCCAGGGTCAGGAACGAGGCCTGCTCGATCTCGATCGTGGTCTGCTGCTCGACGATGATCTGGTCCTTCACGTCGCGCAGACCCGACGACCACTTCTGCTTGCGCTTGAGCAGCTCGTCGACCCATTCCAGATTGGTCTGGTTGCCTTCCCAGGCGCGGATGAAGTCCTTGCGCGGCATCTTGGCGATGCGCGTGGCCAGGTCGAGGATCTTGCGCTCGTGGTCCTTGATCGAGCCGACCACGTCGCGCAGGTTGCGCATCAGGTTGTCGGTCAGGGCCAGCGGCAGCTTCAGGGTGACGAACACGGCGGCGATGTCTTCGCGCAGCTTGGTCGCCGCCTTGGCGCCGGCGCCGCCCTTGCCCTGGGCCTTGAGGAACTTGCCGTACAGGTCGGCGATGGCCTCCATGCGCGCGGCGACTTCGACCGGGTCCGGACCGGAGGTGGTCTCTTCGGTCTCGGCATCGTCGCCGGCGGCTTCGACTTCTTCGTCGTCGTCCGCGTCGGCATCGGCGTCGGCCACCACCACCGGCGGTGCCGGCGGCTCGGGCTCTTCGTCGAGGTGATCGTTGAAGCCGACCACGATCTCGGCCAGGCGCTTCTTGCCGGCCTTGTGCTGCTCGTAGTCTTCGAGGATCAGCTGGATCGTGGAGGGGAACAGGGCAAGCGAAGCCTGGACCTGGTTCAGGCCCTCTTCGATGCGCTTGGCGATGGCGATTTCGCCCTCGCGGGTAAGCAGCTCGACCGTGCCCATCTCGCGCATGTACATGCGCACGGGGTCGGTGGTGCGGCCGCCTTCGCCGTCGAGTGCGGTCAACGCCGCCGCGGCTTCTTCAGCCGCGGTGTCGTCGACTTCGCGATTACCGGTGTTGCCGTCGGCGAGCAACAGCGTTTCGGCATCGGGGGCAACTTCGTGCACCTCGATGCCCATGCCGTTGATCATGCCGATGATGTCTTCGATCTGTTCCGCGTCGACGAGATCGTCGGGCAGGTGATCGTTGACCTCGGCATAGGTCAGATAGCCCTGCTCCAAGCCCTTGCTGATCAGGAGCTTGATATCGGACGGAGGGGGCTGACGTTCGTTGGCCATGGGCTGCGCCACCGCGCTATTGAGGGTAGGGAACGCTCCAGTATATCAGGTCCGGCCTGGGAGGCCGGGTCTTAGGACCGGAGGAGAAAGGTGACCGGGCCGTCGTTGACCAGGTTGACGACCATATGGGCGCCGAAGCGGCCGGTTTCCACCCCTCCGGCATGACGTTGCCGGCAGGTTTCGACCAGACGGTTGAATAACGGTTCAGCCAGGCCCGGGGCGGCGGCCGTGCTGAAGCCCGGACGCATGCCGCTGCTGGTATCGGCGGCCAGGGTGAACTGACTGACCAACAGCAGCCCGCCGCCGGTATCGGCCAGGCCGCGGTTCATGCGGCCGGCATCGTCGGCGAAGACCCGGTACCCGAGCAGGCGTTCGGCCATGCGGGCGATCTGGGGTTCGCCGTCGCCGGGTTCAACCCCGACCAGGGCCAGCAGGCCAGGGCCGATCGCACCGACGGTTTCGCCGTCGACGACGACCGAGGCTTGGGTGACGCGCTGGATCAGACTCAGCATGCGGGCTCGTGCGATCTGGAAAGTCGGACGCGAGTGTAAAGCCTGCATCGTGCCGGCATCGGCGCCGTGCCGGACCCGATCTGCGCCGCATCCGGCAGGTATCGTCTGGTCCGGCCGCCACGGTGGCGCACAGGCCAGCGGCTACACTCGCGCGATGACCCGATTCGTCGCCCGCCTGCTGTATGTCTTCGCCAGCGCGCTCGGCCGCCTGCCCTGGTCCTGGCAGATGCGCCTGGGCGACGCCATCGCCGCGCTGTGGCAGCGCCGCAACGCCCGCGAGAGCCGGGTCGCCCGGGTCAACCTGGAGCTGGCCTACCCGAAGTTGCTGCCGGCCGAGCGCGAGCAGTGGCAGCGCGCGATCGTGCGCACCACTTCGCGCCAGGCGGTCGAGACCCTGCGCCTGTGGACCCGGCCCCATGCCGAGAATCTCGGCCTGCTGCGCGAGCAGCACGGCACCGAGTTGTTCGACGCCGCGCTCGCTTCCGGGCGCGGCCTGATCGTGGCGGCGCCGCATTACGGCAACTGGGAGCTGCTGAACCAGTGGCTGGCCTTCCGCACCCCGCTGGCGATTTTGTATCGCCCGCCGGAGTCGCCGATCGGCGAGGCGTTCCTCAACCTGGTGCGCGCCGACACCGAAGCCGAACGTGTGACCCAGGTCCGCGCCGAAGGCTCGGCGGTGCGCCAGCTGTGGAAGCGCCTCAACGCCGGCGGCGTGGTCGGCATCCTGCCCGACCAGCAACCCAAGGCCGGCGACGGCGAGTTCGCGCCGTTCTTCGGCGTGCCCGCGCTGACCATGACCCTGCTCGGACGCCTGGCCGAACGCACCGGCGCGACGGTGTTGTTCGCGTACTGCGAACGCATCGACACGCATCCGGATCATCCGGCGTTCGCCTTGCGCATCGAAGCCGCGCCGGACGGCATCGCCGATCCCGATCCGCAACGCGCCTGCGTCGCCCTCAACGCGGCGGTAGAACGTATTGCGCGCCGCGATCCGGCCCAATACCAGTGGACCTACAAACGCTATACGCTGCGCCCATCCGGCAATGGCGACGACAACCCCTATCGTTCGAGATAGGACGCCGGTCCGTCGGCTCGACAAGGACGCCTCATGCGTTATGCGCTATTGCTGCTTGCCCTGCTGTGCGGCCCGGCCACGGCCGCCGCGCAGGGCGACGACCAGGCCGAGGTCAATGCCGTCGATGCGGCCTGGAACCGCTACACCCGGCTCGCCGCCAAGGACGACGGCGCGAGCGCCGGGCTGATCGCCGAATCGACCGCGCAGCATTACGCCTTCCTGCGCGACGTCGCCCTGTACGCCTCGACCGAACAAGTCCGCCGCCTGCCCCTCGCCGACCGCCTGACCGTCTACGGCCTGCGCGCGAAGTACGAAGCGCCGGTGCTGGCCGGATGGGACGGCCGCGCGACGTATCGCCATTGCGTACAGGACAAGCTTTGCCATGTGGTGATGCGCCACGCCGACGGCAACTTTCCGTCGCTGAGTCACGTCGCCATGATCGATGCCGATAGCGCGCTCGGCGAAGTGCAGCCGCCGACCGGCGAGCGCTACGTGTTCGGCCCCGAATTCGTGCGCGAAGGCGGGGGCTGGAAGACCCGTCCGGAACGCCAGACCGAAGAGCTGTCGAAGTTCATGACCGCGGTGGCCGCGCAATCGGGCGGCGAGACCGCGCTGTTGCAGCACCTGCTCGGCGATTTCCTCGGCGAGGGCCAGGCGCCGTCGAACCTAAGCGCGCTGGAACTGGCGCCGCGCGACGACGCCGCGCAACGCAATCGCCTCAACGAGCGTTGGCCGGATTACCAGGCCCACGTCGACACCCAGATCGCTGCGATCAAGCGCAAGGCCGATGCCGGCGAAGCGCTGGCGCAGTACTTGTACGGACGCCTGCTCTACACCGGGCTGGAATCGCGCCGCATCGCCGCCGACCGCGACGCCGCCCTGGCAGTGCTCGAACGCGCCAGCGACAGCGGCCATGCCGAATCGGCGTTGGCGGTGGCGAACATCCTGCTGTCGACCAACGACCGCCTGTCGTTGAGCCCGCAAACCCTGCGCCGCGCCCTGCCGCATCTGCGCCGCAGCGCCGAAAGCGGCAACCCGCAGGCGATGATGGGCTACGCCGATTTCATCCGCGCCGGCGCCGCCGGCCTGGCCAGCGACTGCAGCCAGGCCATCGAATGGCTGCGCAAGGCCGAAGACGCCGGCATGGCGCAGGCACGCAACGACCGCGTCTGGATCCTGGCCACCTGCCCGATCGCGGGCCAGCGCGACGCCAAGCAATCGTTGGCCCTGAGCCAGCACATGATCGCCAGGCGCGAGCAACTGCGCGCCACCGAACTCGATACCGTCGCCGCCGCGCTCGCCGCCAACGGCGACTTCGCCCAGGCGATCGCGTTCCAGACCGATGCCCTGGCCCGGCTCAAGGACGGCGAACTCGACCCGAAGTCGCGCGCGCGCATGCAGGGCCGTCTCGCGCTGTATCGTCAGGGCCGCGACTACACCGAAACCGAACTGCTGTACGCCAAAGAACCCTGATGACGGATACGCCCGACCCCACCGCCTCCACCGAGCCCGCCTCCACCGAGCCTGCCTCCAGCGAGCCCAGCCCGGCGCCACCCGCAGCCGCACCCGCCGCGACGACGCCCGACACCGGCTCGAACGGCTGGCAGAAACTGCCCTCGCGCGCGGTGCTGTTGTGCACGATCGATGTCAGCCTGTCGCTGGCGATCGTGTTCGCGATCGCCGGGGTGGTCCTCGGCGTGCTCACCGTCGGCTCCTGGGTCGGCATCGCCAGCGGCCTCAGCGGCGCCCTGCTCGGCGCCGGCATCGGCACCTGGATCGGCTTGCGCCGCTACCGCAACACCTTGTGGCGGCTCGACGCGCACGGCTTCGCGGTGCGCCGCGGCGTCGCCTGGCAACGCGAAACCCTGGTGCCGCTGACCCGGGTGCAACACCTCGACCTCAAGCACGGCCCGCTGCAACGCTTGCGCGGCCTGGCGACCCTGGTCGTGCACACCGCCGGCACCCGCCACAACGCGGTCTCGATCGACCATCTCGACGCGCAGGACGCCGAGCGCCTGCGCGAGCGCCTCGGCCGCCAGCTCGACCACGACGAAGACGCCTGATGAGCGCGCCGGGTTCGACCGTATCGCCGGACGACGAAAGCACGCGGGCCGACCGCCGCCTGCATCCGATGTCGTGGCTGTTCGTGCTGATCCAGCAGCTCAAGCAGTTCATCGTGCCGCTGGCCGCGCTGGTGTTCTTCGGTCGCGGCGACCGCAACGAGCTGTGGCCGCTGATCGGCGTCGGCGCGCTGGTGCTGGTGGCGCTGTGGCGTTATTTCACCTACCGCTACGGCATCGGCAGCAATGCCGTGGTGGTGCGCAGCGGCCTGTTCAACCGCAGCCTGCGGGTGATCCCGTTCGTGCGGATCCAGAACGTGGCCCTGCACCAGACCGTGCTGCACCGATTGTTCGGCGTCGCCGAAGTGCGCATGGAATCGGCCGGCAGCAAGGAGCCCGAAGCGCAGATGCGCGTGCTCAAGCTCGACGACGCGTTGGCGCTGGAAGCCCTGGTGCGCCGGCGCGGCGCGGCCGTCGCCGAAGGCCAGGCCGAGGACAGCGCCGACGTGCTGCTGCGGCTGCCGCCGGCCGAAGTGCTGCGCCTGGGCCTGGTCTCCAACGGCGGCCTGGTCCTGATCGGCGCCGCCCTGGCCGGCCTGTCGCAGTACACCCCCGATTTCAACGCGCGCGTTCCCGGACGCATCGGCAGCCAGGCGACGCGCTGGCTGTCCGGCCATGTCCAGGCCTATCACCTCGACGCGATCGGCGTGGCCCTGATCGCGATGGCCCTGATCGCGCTGATCGCCGGCCTGCTCAAGCTGCTGTCGATCGTGCTGGCGCTGCTGCGCTACTACGGCTTCGAACTCAGCGAACACGGCCGCCGCCTGACCGCCGAACGCGGCCTGCTCGGGCGCTGGCGCACCACCGTGCCGCGCCGGCGCATCCAGGCATGGACGCTCGAGGAAGGCCTGATGCACCGCTTGCTCGGGCGCCGCGGCCTGAGCGTGGACACGGTCGGTGCCGAAGCCAACGAAGACGGCCGTTCGCTCAAGGAACTCGCGCCGATCGCGACGCCGCAGGCTTGCGACGCCTTGATCGAACGCTTGCTGCCGCGCGCCGACTGGGATCGCCTGGAATGGCGCGCCCTGCCGGATGCGACCTGGTGGCGGCTGTTTCTGCCCGACGTGCCGTGGGCCTTGCTCGCGGTGTTCTCGCTGTATTGGCAGGTCGGTGCCTGGAGCGCACTCGCCCTGCTGTGGCTGCCGTGGGCGGCGTTCAAGGCGCAGCGGCGCACCCGGCGCATCGGCTATGCGTTCGGCGAGGTCTTGATCGCGGTGCGCGAAGGCTGGTGGCGGCGTTCCTGGCGCTTCGCCGAGCTCGACAAACTGCAAGCCTTGCAGCTCACCCGCTCGCCGCTCGACCGCCGCTGCGGCACCGCCACCCTGTGGCTCGACACCGCCGGCGCCGGCGCCCTGGCTCCGCCGCTGCGGATCCGCTTTCTGCCCGAAAACGAGGCCCGGCAAATTTACGCCCGGCTCGCGGCGATCCTTTCGCAACGCCCGCTGCGCTGGTGAGGCGCTGCGCTCAGGCGCCGCGCCCCCAATAACCGAGTTCGCGGCGGATCTGCAGGCCGCGCAGCAGCGACGACCACGGCTTGCGCCGCAGACGGCCGAGACGGCCGGCGAGCAAGTCCTCGGTCGCGGCGATCACGCGCTGCGAGGAGCGCCCGTCACGATAAGGATGGATCGCGTCGGCATAGGCGTCGATCGCGGCCTGCAATTCCGGGCCCGGCGCGAACGCCTGCTCGAGCTGCGCGGCCAGCGCCGCCGGATCGTCGAAGTCGATCATGTGCGGCTTCGGCGCGCGGTTGCGGAAGGTCACCACCGGTTTGCGCTGGACGACGAACTCCGACACGACCGAGGTCGTGTCGGCGACCAGCACGTCGGCCGCGCGTTGCGCCGAGATCAGGTCTTCGGTTTCGACGAAGGTCGCGTTCGCGCCGGCCAGCGCGCGATAGCGCTCGAACAGTTCCGGCGCGCACTTGGGATGCAGGGTCAGCAGCCAGTAACGCTCGCCCGTGGCGATCTGCGCGGCGATCGCTTCCAGCAGATGCGGCGCGGCGCTGAGGCGCTCAGTGAAAGTCGAGGCGAACAACACGGTCTGGCGGCGACCGGCGAGACGGCGCCATTTCGCCGCGCCGCCGTCGTCGTCTCCGAACAAGGGATCGAGCTTGGGCCAGCCGGTCTCGACCACGGCGAAATGCCCGGCCTGCGCGGCCAGGGCGCGGAACGGCGCGGTCGTCGCCGGGCCTTGCGTGCAATACAGGTCGAACAGGCCGCGCACGCGGAAATGGCCGCGCGCGTCTTCGCGTTTTTCGACGTTGAAGCCGTGGAACAACTGCACCTTGGCGCCGGCGACGAACGGCGGCACCCAGTTCGCGGCGCTGAACACCGCGCGCGGCCTCAGCGCGACCGCGGCGCGCAGGCCCTCGCGCCCGGGCGCGAGCATGCGCACCGGCGCCGGCAGGGTCGACGCCGCTGCGCCGTCGGCGAACCAGGCGTGGGCAGTGTGCCCGGCCGCATGCAGCGCATCGGCCAGCGGCCGCAGGATCGGCAAGGCGTAACGCTCGGTCGCGAACAGCAGGTAATCGGACATGGCGGTGGAGTCGGGGCGAGGGGCGGGGCGAGAAGTGAGTTTAGAGGAGTGGGCAGTGAGTGAGAGCCCCAGCCGCCGCGGCTCCCGCATTCACTCACTGCTCACTCCTCCAAACTCGCTACTGGCTCTATGCTGTCGATCCAGCCGCCCGGACCGCCGCCATCGATATGCACTCGCCCGTCGCCGAACGACCGCGCCTGTCGGCCTGCATCATCGCGTTCAACGAAGCCGACCGCATCGGCGACTGCATCGCCTCGCTGGCGTTCTGCGACGAAATCGTGGTGGTCGACTCCTATTCCACCGACGCCACCGCGGCGATCGCACAGGCCGCCGGCGCGCGCGTGCTGCAACGCGCCTTCGACGGTTTTCGCAGCCAGAAGCATTACGCGGTGGAGCAGGCCGCGCACGACTGGGTGCTGTGCCTGGACGCCGACGAGCGCGTCGACGCGCGGCTGCGCGCTTCGATCGAGGCGGCGCGCGCGCGCGGTTTCGACGACGCCGCCGGCTACCGCTTCGCGCGCCTGTCGGAGTATTTCGGCAAGTTCCTGCGCCACGGCAATGCGTATCCGGACCGGGTCCTGCGCCTGTTCGACCGCCGCCGCGGCGGCTGGCGCGGCCAGCGCGAGATCCACGAAGCGGCCAGCGTCGACGGCGCCGTGGCGACGCTCGCCGGCGACCTGATCCACTACCCCTACCGCTCGCTCGAACAGCAACTCAGCAAGACCGAGCGCTATGCGCGGATGATGGCCGAGCACGAGCATGCGCGCGGCAAGCGCGCGAGCCTGAGCAAACTGGTGTTGGCGCCGGCCTGGCGCTTCTGGCGCGGCTACGTGCTGCGCGCCGGCTTCCTCGACGGCTGGCACGGCCTGGTCTACGCCTATGTGCGCGCCAACTACGTGCGCCAGAAGACCATCATGCTGTGGATGCTCGAACGCGGCCAAGCGCTGACCACGCCGCCGCACCAGGACGACACCGGCACGCCGCGCGACTGAGCGCGGCTCGCTTACGGTCCGCTGTCGTCGCTGCGCGCCTCGCGCAGGCTGAAGCCGTACAGCAGGCCGACCGCCACCGCATAGAACGACGCGACCAGTTGGTGCGCGAACATCGACTGGGTCAGGCCGCTGGCGATGTAGACCAGCACCAGCACCAATCCGCCGAGCGCGCTGCTGCGCGAGCGCCCGGCCGGCAGCGCGCGCAGCCGCAGGGCGAACAGCACCAAGGGCAATAGATACACCGCCAGGATCGCGAGCAGGCCCGGCAGGCCCATGGTCGCGGCCCACTCGGGCACGTCGCTGTGGGCATGGCTGAGCCGGCAGAAACCGACCCGTGCCGCCGGCGGACGGCATTCCGGCAAGGCGCTCACCGCGCGACCGAAACTGCCGACGCCGATGCCGTCGAGCGGATGCTCGACGAAGGTCTGCCCGGCCAGGGACAACAGACTCAGGCGCGCGCCGAGCGAGGAGGCGCTGTCGCCCTCGCGCAGCCGGTGGACGTCCGAGCGCAGTTCCTCGATGCGGGTCTGCTCGGCCAACGGGCCGATCCACAACGCAGCGACCGCGCCCAACGCCAAGGTCGCCAGCACCGCCCACGAGACCCGGCGCGCGCGGCCGCCGCTGACCAGCAAACCGATCAACAGCACGATCAACACGCCCGGCCAGGTGCCGCGGCTGCCGCTGAGGGCGACGGTCACCACGCCGAGCGCGCAGGCCGCGGTGGTCCACAGCAACTCGCCGGAGGGCCGGCAGAACACCGCCAGCACGATCAGGACGATCACCGCTTCGGCGTAGACGATGGCGTTCGCGGTCCAGCCGGCGGCGCGGTCCATGCCGCCGACGACCTGATACACCGCCACCGCGAAGGCGCCGGCCAGGCCGACCAGGGCGCCGGCCCACAGCCAGCGCCGCGACGGCCGGTAGGCGTAGGCCATCAGGGCGAAGAACGGCAGGGTCAGCAGGCGCAGGCGGTTGTCGGCCTCGCGCCAGCGCACGTCGTGGAGAAAGGTCGAAACCGCCACGATCACCGCCACCGCGACCGCCATCAGCAGCAGCGGGCGCAGCGCGCCGCCGATCTCGCGGTAACCGTGAGCGATCCGGCCCGGCGCCATCAGGAACGCGACCAGCGCCAGCGCGGTGAACGGCAGCAGCCCCCACGGCGTGGAGATCAACAGCGCCGGCAGGCAGAACAGGGCGATCTCGAACGTGCGGCGGGCCAGGGCCAGGCGGCGCGGTTCGCCGGCGAGGGTCTCGGGGCGGAAAGAAACGTCGGGTACTTGCGGTTGGGGCACGGATCAGTCCGTATCGTCTTCATGTGGCCGCAGCGGCGGTGCGGCGGGACAGGTTTCGCGCGCAGCGTACGGCACCAGCCACCAGATGCGGCGATTGGAGCGTCCGCCTATTTCGGCGCGGTTGCGGTCCACGCAGGCCGGCAGCGCCGGATCCTGCACCAACAACCAGCGCGTCCGCGGCGCCTGGGCTTGCCAGGCCAGGCCCTGTTTCAGTTGTTCCGGCCAACGCATCTTGAAGCCGAAAGTGGTGGTACGCGACTGGGTCCTCAGCAGATTCTGCTCTTTCCAGGCGACCAGGCCGAGCTCGGCTTCGGGGCCGATGCGCGCGGCGACCTTGCTCATCACCCCGCGCGCCGACGAGGAATCGTTGAGCACCGGCGCGACCAGCACGCCGTTCAACACCCACAGCCCGCACAGGGTCGCGGCCATGCCGAGGATCGGCCGGCGCGGCCCGGCCCACAGCAGAGCCGCCAGGCCCCAGCAAGCGATCGCCAATACGCCCGCGGCGAGCCCGCGCGCGCCGTCGGTGAAATCGCGCTCGGCGATCAGCTTGCGCTCGAAGCCCGGGTTGCCGAACCACATCGACAAGCCCACGCCGAACAAGGCCAGGACGATCAGCGCGGCGAAGGCGAAGCCGATCCGGCGCGGCCAGGCCCGGCGCAGGATGCCCGGCAACAGCGGCGCGAACATCAGGCAGGCCATCGGCAGCGCCGGCAGGATGTAGACGTCGCGTTTGCCCTGCGGAATCGAGAAGAACACGATCACCAGCAGCCACCAGGCCAGCGGCAGCACATAGCGGGGATCGAGCCGGGCCAGGCGCCGGCGCCACGCCGGCAACGCCCAGGGCAGGGCGAACATCAGCGGCAACCACATCGAAAGCATCACTCCGAGGTGGTACCAGGGCGGCTGGTGATGGTCCCAGGATTTGGAGTAGCGCACCGCGGTCTGGCGCAGCAGCAAGTCGTTGAAATAACCGCGGTAGGCGGGATCGGAATGGGTCAAGGCCACCGCCGCCATCGGCGCGACCCACAACGCGACCGCGAACGCGAACGCGAGCGGTCCGAGCCAGAAATAGCCTCGGCCGATGCCGGCGCGCACCGGCATCTCGACCCAGGTCAGGGCGCGATGCGCCGCACCGCCCGGCGCCAGCGCGGCACGCAGCGGCCGCAGCACCGCCGCGAGCGCCAGCGGCGCCAGCATCAACAGGGCGAGCGCGCCGACGCCCTTGGTGATGGTGCCCATGCCGGCGGCGAACCAACCCAACACCCACCAGCGCCAAGCCGGGCCGGTCAGCAGATGCCGCAACAGACCGTAATTGGCCAGGGTGATCCAGAACACCACCAGCGGATCGATCTGCGCCTTCTTCGACTGATAAACGAAGTGCACGGTCAGCAGCAGCGCCCAGCCGGCGTAATAACCGACCCGCGGCGTCCACAGGCGCCGGCCGAGGTCGACCACGCACCACAAGGTGCCCAGCGCGGCGAGCAGCGAAGGCAGCAGGAAGGCGACGCGCCATTGGCCGGTGGCCAGATAGGACAGCGCCTGCATCCACATGAAGAACGGCGGCTTGTCCGAGTACAACTCGCCGCCACGGTGCGGGAACAGCCACTGGCCGCTCTCGACCATCTGCATGGCGACCAGGGCGAAACGCGGTTCGTCGGCGGGCCAGGGATCGCGCAGGCCCAGACCGGCCCCGAGCACCAGCCAGGCGACTATCCAGAACAACCAGGCGGGGTGGGAACGGGCGCTTTTGAACATGCGCGGGCCTTTGAACGTGCGCAGATCATAAGCGGCGGCCCGCATCGGGTGGAGAGGCCGGCCCTTGAATCTGGGCCTGCGCTCACCCTTGCCCTCACTCTTGTGCCCTCTCTCTTGGGCTCAAGCGCCGCGGCGCAGACGGGCGTAGAAGAAGCCGTCGCCGCCGCCGTCGCCCGGCAGCCGCTGGCGGCCGACTTCGCGGTCGTGGCCGAACTGCGCCGGCAAGGCCTCGGCGCGCGCATCGGCGGTGCGCGCCAGGAATTCGCGCACTTGGCGCTCGTTCTCTTCGGTCAGGATCGAGCAGGTCGCATACAGCAGCACGCCACCCGGAGCGACGGTCTGCCAAAGCGCATCGAGCAGGCGCGCCTGCAGCAGCATCAAGGCGGCGATGTCGGATTCGCGCCGGTGCAGGACCACGTCGGGCTGGCGGCGGACGATGCCGGTCGCCGAGCACGGCGCATCCAGCAGCACCGCATCGAAGGGCGTGCCGTCCCACCAGGCCTGCAGGTCGGCGGCGTCGGCCACGCGCAGTTCGGCACGCTCGGCCAGGCCCAGACGGACCAGGCCGCTGCGCACCCGCTGCAGGCGCACCGCATCGACGTCGAGCGCGGTCAGGCGCAGGGCTGCGTCGCGTTCGAGCAGATGCGCGCTCTTGCCGCCGGGCGCGGCGCAAGCATCGAGCACGCGCGCACCGGGCGCGGCCGCGATCGCATCGGCGACCAATTGCGCGGAGGCGTCCTGGATCGACACCGCGCCGTCGGCGAACCCGGGCAGCGAGGCGATCGCCGCCGAGCCTTGCAGACGCAGCGCATCGGGCAAGTCCTGGACCACGTCGGCTTCGATGCCGGCCTCGGCGAGCCGTTCGCGATAAGCGTCGCGGGTGCCGCGGCGCGCGTTGACGCGCAACCACATCGGCGCCGGCACCGCGCTTTCGGCCAGGATCGCATCGTAGTGTTCGGGCCAGTCGCGGCGCAGGCGCCCGCGCAACCAACTCGGCCAATGCGAATGCCTGGGGTCGACCGCCGGCAGGCCTTCGCGCTGGGCGCGGCGCAGCAGCGCGTTGACCATGCCAGCCTGGTGCGGATAGCCGAGGCCGCGCGCGGCCTCGACGGTGGAATCGAGTGCGGCGTGCGCCGGCAGCTGCAACGGATCGAGCTGAGCCAGGCCGACGTACAGCAGCGCGCGCAATTCGCCGTCGCGACGGGTCAGCGGCCGCGCCATCCAGGCGGCGAGCGCGCCCTCGTAGCGCAGCGGCTGGCGCAATACGGCGAAGCAGATCGCCTCGACCAGGGCGCGGTCGCGCGGGTCGGCCAAGCCCGGCAGCGCGGTCGCGAGCTCGGCCTTGAGCGAACGCCCGCGGTGCATCACCGCGTCGAGCACGCGCGCGGCGATCGCGCGCGGCCGGCTGCCGCTGTGCAGGCTGGCGTTGTGCATGCCGCCGCCATGCAGGCCGTCGGAACCGCTGCGCCGGTCGGACATGCTCAGCGGGCGACGGCGAGGTCGCGCCGGCCGTTCAAATAATCCGCGGCGGTGATCGCCTTGCCGCCGTCGCGTTGCAGCACGCGGATGCGCAAGGCGCCTTCGCCGCAGGCTATGTCGATGCCCTCGCGCCCGGCCAGCAAGACCGTGCCGGGCTCGGCGCCATGCGCCAACGGCAGCGCGATCGCGCCGTGCACGCGCACGCGTTCGCCGGCGATCGTCGCATCGGCCATCGGCCAGGGATTGAAGGCGCGCACCTTGTTCGCCAAGGCCGGCGCCGGCTGCGCCCAATCCAGGCGCGCCTCGGCCTTGTCGAGCTTGTGCGCATAGGTCACGCCATCCTGCGGCTGCGGCTGCGGCTGCGCGATCGGGCGCATGCCGGCGCGCAACAGGCCCATGCCGTCGGTGAGGACCTGCGCGCCGAGCGCGGCCAGGCGATCGTGCAACTGCCCGCCGGTCTCGGCCTCGCCGATCGACAGCGATTGCGACAGCAGCACCGGGCCGGTGTCCAGGCCCTTTTCCATCTGCATCAGGCACACGCCGCTGTCGCGGTCGCCGGCCTCGATCGCGCGCTGGATCGGCGCGGCGCCGCGCCAGCGCGGCAACAACGAGGCATGCACGTTCCAGCAACCGTAGGTCGGAATGTCGAGCACCGACTGCGGCAGGATCAGGCCGTAGGCCACCACCACCATCAGGTCGGGCTGCAGTTCGCGCAGCGCCTCGCGCGCAGCCGCGCTCTTGAAATTCTCCGGCTGCATCACCGGCAGGCCGCGCAACAAGGCTTCGCGCTTGACCGGCGACAGCGCCAACTCGCGTCCGCGCCCGGCCGGACGATCGGGCTGGGTGTAGACGGCGACGACCTCGTTGCGCTGCGCGGCGGCGCGCAGGCTCGGTACGGCGAAGTCGGGGGTACCGGCGAATACGATGCGCATAGGTTCGGGGATGAGGTCGAGTGGGGGAGTCGGCGCGCATCATCGCGCCTGGACCAACGCTACAGGCACAAGCCTACAGAAACGAACAACGGGAGCCGGAAACCTGCGCGCGCCGCACGGCGCCGCGCCGATTCCCCGCTCCCGTCGCGAGGGCCGCCTCAGGCCGACTGGCGGCGCTGCTTGGCGAGCTTCTTGCGCACCATCTCGCGCTTGAGCGGCGAGAGGTAGTCGACGAACAGCTTGCCGTCGAGGTGATCCATCTCGTGCTGGATGCAGACCGCGAGCAGACCGTCGGTGCTGAGTTCGAACACTGCGCCGTCGCGGCCGATCGCCTTGACGGTGATCTCGTTGGCGCGGGTCACGTCGGCGAAGATGCCGGGCACCGACAGGCAGCCTTCCTGATAGACCTGCTCGCCGGACTTGGCGACGATCTCCGGGTTGACGAACACCAGCGGCTGGTTTTTTTCTTCCGATACGTCGATGACCATGAAGCGCTGATGCACGTCGACCTGGCTCGCGGCCAGGCCGATGCCGGGGCATTCGTACATGGTCTCGAACATGTCGTCGAGCAGCTTCTGGAACTGCGGCGAGGTCACGTGCGCGGCTTCGACCGGCACGGCCTTCGTCCGCAGACGGGGATCGGGGAATTCGAGGATTGGGAGCAGGGCCATGGCGTCGAAAATGGGGGCGTGGGTCACATACGCAAGCTTTGGTTGCATTGTAACCCCGTTATAGGCTGCAAAGGCCTGCTAACGTTCGCACCTTCTGGGCTATAGTCCGGGTGCCCGCAGAGGGCAAACCTGGAAGGGGAATCAGGTAGATGGCCGCCATGTTTAAACCGATCCGCGCGGTTCTCGCCGCCGCGTTGCTGACTGTTGCCACGTACGCCATTGCGGCGGAACTGCGTGGCGACCACCCCGACACCTACGTGGTGAAACGGGGCGACACCCTGTGGGACATCTCGGCTCGCTTCCTGAAGCGGCCGTGGCTGTGGCCGGAAATCTGGCAGGCCAACCCGCAAATCAAGAATCCGCACCTGATCTATCCGGGCGACGTGATCTCGCTGGCCTACCTCGACCGCGTCGCGGCCCAGGTCAAGCCGGGTCCGCGCCAGGAGGCCCCGATCAGCGGCATCCCGCTGTCGGACATCGAGCCGTTCCTGAAGAACCTTCGGGTCGTCGACGAGTTCGAGCAGATGCCCTACGTGGTCGGTCTTGAAGAGGACCGCCTGCGCGTCACCCAGGGCCAGGTCGCCTACATCAAGAACCTGCCGAACCAGACCCCGGGCACGCGTTATGCCGTGGTCCGCCCGACCCAGCGCTATACCCGCCTGGATCGCGTGGCCTGCTGCGACATCATGCGCGCCGCCGACCTGGACTTCCGCGGTCGCCGCACGGTCGACTTCGAGGCCATCTGGACCGACGTGGTCGTGCCGGACAAGGGCCGCGAGCTGCTCGGCTATGAGCTGATGCAGGTCTCGACCGGCACCGTCAGCCGCGGCGCCGAGAACGGGATGGAGGCCAGCACCCTGGTCATCGACGACACCGGCCGCGAGATCCGCGTCGGCGACCGTCTGATCCCGGTCGAAGCCCAGCCTTACGACCTGCAGTTCTTCCCGCACCCGCCGAAGGCCCAGTTCGACTACGGTCGCGCCCAGGTCCTGGCCGTGGCCGATCTGGTCAAGCACGGCGGCCCGCGCGACGTGATCGCCCTGTCGGTCGGTGCCCGCGACGGCGTCGACAACGGCACGGTGTTCTCGACCTGGCGGGTCGGCACCCGCGCCGTCGACCGGGTCAAGGTCGGTCCGGACCGCGATCCGACCCTGGTCGGCAAGGCCTCGCGCGTGCGCCTGCCGGACGAGTTCTCCGGTCACGTGATGGTCTTCCGCACCTTCGACAAGGTCAGCTACGGCCTGATCATGGACGGCGTGCGCCAGACCAAGGTCGGCTACGAGCTCAAGCATCCCGACTCGGCCTATTGACCGGTTTGTTTAGTCACTGAGGAAAGGCCTGCGGGCTTTTCCTACAGCGATCCACGACGGCGCCTTCGGGCGCCGTCGTCGTTTGCAGGCTACGCTGGTGCATGCCTTCGCCCCAGACCCAGTTGTCCGACGACGACCTCCACGCCCTGTTGACCCTCATCGCCGCCGGCGGCGCCAGCGCCTCCCGACGGCAACTGCTCGAGCTCCACCCCAGTCCGGCCGCCGCCCTGGCGGCGGGGACCGGCCAGTGGCAGGCCGCCGGGCTCACCCCCAAACAGATCGACGCCCTGCGCGCCCCGGACGAGGACGCCCTGACCCGGGCGCTCGACTGGCTGCACGCCCCGCGCCATCACCTGGTCGGCTGGCACGACCCCGACTACCCCGGCCTGCTGCGGCGCGCGCCGAATCCGCCGCTGGCGCTGTTCGTCGCCGGCGAACCCGCCCTGCTCTGGCATCCAGCCGTGGCCGTGGTCGGCAGCCGCTCGCCGACCCCGGCCGGGCGCGACAACGCCACCGACTTCGCCCGCGCTCTGGCGCGCTCGGGGCTTGCGGTCGCCAGCGGACTGGCGGCCGGGGTCGACACCGCCGCCCACCGCGCCGCGCTCGACGCCGGCGGGGTCACCCTGGCCGTGCTCGGCACCGGCCCCGATATCGCCTACCCGCGCAACAACGCCGACCTGCATGCGCGCATCGCCGCCGAAGGCGCGTTGATCAGCGAGCACCTGCCGGGCACCCAGGCCAAGCCCGAACACTTCCCGAGCCGCAACCGCATCCTCGCCGGGCTCAGCCTCGGCACCCTGGTGATCGAGGCGGCCGAACGCTCCGGCGCCCTGATCACCGCGCGCCTGGCCAGCGAATGCGGGCGCGATGTGTTCGCCGTACCCGGCTCGATCCACAACCCGCTCGCCCGCGGCTGCCATCGCCTGATCCGCGAGGGCGCCGGCCTGGTCGAGAGCGCGGGCGAAGTCGCCGCCGCCCTGGCCCCGCTCGCGGCCGAGCTGGCCGACGACTTGCGCCGTCGCCTGGGCATCCCCATCTCTGCCAGCCACGCGGCCGTCATGGAGGGCGATCACGATGGCGACGACCCGGCTCACGGAGTTAACGGCCGCCCGGATTTCACAGATCCCGACTACCAGTCCTTGTGGGACGCCCTGGGCCACGACCCAACCGGTATGGATCAGCTCGTCGAACGGACTGGATTGACGACCGCGGAACTGTCCTCCATGCTGCTGGTCATGGAGCTTGAGGGTCGCGTCGCGGCGCAGCACGGCCGTTACTTCCGCAACCGCTGAACCACGCCATCGCCGAGCGGTCCGACTGAGGCAAGTCGGCCGCCCGACGGTCAATCAGCAACTCCTACTCACCGCGCCGCATGCGGCGCAGGCCGAGGGAAATGAAAGAGAGCATCCTGGACGTCCTGCTGTACCTTTTCGAGCATTACTTCACCGACGATGCGGACCTTGTCCGCGACCGCGATTCGCTCCGCAGCGGCCCTTTGTTCGACGAATTGGGCCAGGCCGGGTTCAGCCCCGCCGAGATCAACAAAGCCTTCGAGTGGCTCGATGCGCTGGCCTTGCAGCGGCCGGCCGTCAGCCCGCCGCGCACGGGCGGTCCGACCCGGGTCTATTTCGGTCCCGAACTCGACAAGCTCGACGTCGAATGCCGCGGCTTCCTGCTGTTCCTGGAACAGCACGGCATCCTCGACGCCGGCCAGCGCGAGCTCGTGCTCGACCGTGCCATGGCGCTGGACCAGGACGAGCTCGACCTGGACGACCTGAAATGGGTCGTGCTGATGGTCCTGTTCAACCAGCCCGGCTCCGAGGCGGCCTACGCCTGGATGGAAACCCAGATGTTCGCCGACGAACCCGAGCCGGTGCACTGACGCCGGCATCGCGTCGCCGCACCGGCGACGCCCCCAAGCCGCGGCCCTGCTGCGGCGCGAGCCGGCATCGCCGCTCGCGACTCCCCATCGCTATCGCCGATCGCCAGGCCGATAAGCCGGCCGGCATGCTAGTTTCTTGCGTCCACCGCGCGCCTGGGGCGGCCGCGGGGGCATAGCCATGTCCGGCCGGCGGCACCCTTGCGGAGCCCGACTGCGCCGGCGGCTCACTCACAAGGACGATCGCGAGATCAGGGGGACAGCATGACCAATTGGTATTACCACGACGCAGCCCAGGGCCGTGTCGGTCCGATCGACGCCGACGCCGTGCGCGGCCACTACCGCGAGGGTCGCATCCATCGCGACACCTTGCTGTGGCGCGAAGGCCTGCGCGAATGGCAGCCGCTCGAGCGCCTGTCGGGCGAACTCGGCCTGGACGATGACCTGCTGTCGTCGGCGCCGCGTCCGGTAGCGCCGCCGCCGTTGCCGCCGCAGACCCCGACCGCGTCGGGTCCGCCGCCCTACTCCACGCGCTCGGCACACTCGGCCAACCCGGCCGACGCCGCCGCCGCGCACTTCAACCAGCGCCAGGCGCCGCCGCCGCGGCGCGGCCTGTCGGGCTGCGCGATCGTCGCGATCGTGCTGGCCGTGGTCGCGATCCCAATGGTCGGCATCCTCGCCGCGATCGCCTTGCCGGCGTATCAGGACTACACGGTGCGGGCCAAGGTCACCGAAGCCATCAACGGCTCGGGCCAGTACAAGCTCCAGGTCGCCGAGTACGTGGCCGCCAACGAGGAATGCCCGGGCAACGACAGCAAGGGTTTCCAGCCCGCGGTCGCTTACGCCGGCCCGCGCGTGGCTTCGGTCAAGTTCGGCGAACTCGAAGGCTGCGGCATCGAAATCGAGCTGCGCGGCATCGGCAGCAAGGCCGACGGCCAGAAGATCTGGCTGGAACTCGACCCCTCCAGCGGCGAGTGGACCTGCAGCTCGGAGATCGAAGACCGCCTGCTGCCGCAGAGCTGCCGCGGCTGAAACACCCGGGCGGCGATGCCGGCATCGCCGCCCGACCCAGTAGAACCGATGCACCAAGACAGGACCAAGATTCGCGATGAGCCAGTGGTACTACAGCGACAACGAGCGCAACCGGCACGGGCCGCTCGACGGCGCCGACATGGCCGCACGCCACCGCAACGGCGAGCTGGGCCCCGACACCCTGGTCTGGCGCGACGGTTTGGCGCAGTGGCGTCCCTGGCGCGAACTCGCCCATGAGCTGGTCGCCGATCCCGGCTTCGCGGCCGAGCCCGAGCGCCTGCAGCAAGCCCAACCCAGCGCAGCGGCGGTTGCGGCCGAGAGCCCGGTCGCCGATCCCCAGGCCCACGCCGCGGCCAGCGTGACTGCCGCACCGGCGGCGGCCGCGACCGCCCCTGCGGCGCCTGCCGCAGCGGCCTACGACGGCAGCGACGCAGCGGCCGAATCCGATTCGCCCTATGCCGCGCCGCGCGCCGGCGTGGCCGACGACACCACCGTCGTCCACGGCTTCGAGGTCGTCCATGTCGGCTTCTGGAAGCGCCTGGCCGCCTACATGATCGACTCGCTGCTGGTCGGCATCGCCTACTACGCGGTCAGCATGGTCCTGACCGTCGGTTTGATCGGGTTCGGCCTGTCGTCGGCCTCGGGGCTGTCCTCGGCGACCTGGTTGGAGAACCCCGGCGTCGCCATCGCGGTGCTGATGGGCGTGGTCTACACCTGCATCGGCCTGATCAGCGCGGCCTATTACGTCGGCTTCGAGTCCTCGTCGATGCAGGCCACGCTCGGCAAGCTCGCGGTCGGGATCAAGGTCGTCGACGCCGACGGCCGCCGCCTGACCCGGATGCGCGCGCTCGGCCGCTGGGCGTCGAGCCTGCTGTCCTACCTGAGCCTGTGCGTCGGCTTCCTGATGATCGCCTTCACCGACCGCAAGCGCGGCCTGCACGACATCCTGGCCAAGACCCAGGTGGTCGACCGCTGGGCCTACACCGGGCGTCCGGAGATGCAGCGCCGCGATCTGGGACCGGTCGCGATCGTGGTGCTCGTACTGGGCGGCCTGCTATGGCTACTCTATGTCGGCGTCGTGCTCGCGATGGCGTTGCTACCGATGTTCGGGAACTGAGCCGCAACGCTCTGTAAGCTGAACAGGCTGTACGCCATCACGCCCTCTTCAAGTGTTTCAGTGCCAATTTATTGGCGTTTCCGGCAGGCCGCGCTTGACAGCTGCGGCCGGCTCATGATTCCACTAGAAAAAGGAAACCTGAACGCCCGCAGCCGAACGCTGCGGGCGTCGCCTTCTTAACCCCTGCCTCACGAGGCACCGCTGCCGTGCAGCGCCCGCACCGGGCCTGCGGAGTACCCATGGCCAAGAACCTCCTCATCGTCGAGTCGCCCGCCAAGGCCAAGACGATCAACAAGTACCTCGGCAAGGACTTCACCGTCCTGGCCTCCTACGGCCATGTCCGCGACCTGGTGCCCAAAGAGGGCGCGGTCGATCCCGACAACCACTTCGCGATGGACTACGCCGTCATCGAGAAGAACGAGAAACACGTAGACGCGATCGCCAAGGCCGCCAAGAGCGCCGACAACCTGTTCCTGGCGACCGACCCGGATCGCGAGGGCGAGGCGATCAGCTGGCACATCGGCGAGATCCTGCGCGAGCGCGGCCTGCTCGAAGGCAAGCCGCTGCAGCGCGTGGTGTTCACCGAAATCACTCCGCGCGCGATCAAGGAGGCGATGAGCCACCCGCGCGCCATCGCCAGCGACCTGGTCGATGCGCAGCAGGCGCGTCGCGCGCTCGACTACCTGGTCGGCTTCAACCTCTCGCCGGTGCTGTGGCGCAAGGTCCAGCGCGGCCTGTCGGCCGGCCGCGTGCAATCGCCGGCGCTGCGCATGATCGTCGAGCGCGAGGAAGAGATCGAAGCCTTCGTCGCCCGCGAGTACTGGAGCATCGAGGCCGAGTGCGCGCATCCGCAGCAGTCGTTCACCGCCAAGCTCAATAAATTCGACGGCAAGAAGTTCGAGCAGTTCACCATCACCGATGGCGAAACCGCCGAAAGCGCGCGTAAGCGGATCGTCGCGGCCGCCAACGGCGCCCTGCACGTCACCGACGTCACCAGCAAGGAACGCAAGCGCCGCCCGGCCGCGCCGTTCACCACCTCGACCCTGCAGCAGGAAGCCTCGCGCAAGCTCGGCTTCACCACCTCGCGCACCATGCGCGTGGCGCAGAAGCTGTACGAGGGCATGGCGCTCGGCGACGAGGGCACGGTCGGCCTGATCAGCTACATGCGTACCGACTCGGTCAGCCTGTCGCAGGAAGCCGTCGCCGAAATCCGCGACGTGATCGCCCGCGACTTCGGCACCAAGGCCCTGCCGGACAAGCCGAACACCTACCAGACCAAGTCCAAGAACGCGCAGGAAGCGCACGAAGCGATCCGCCCGACCTCGGCGCTGCGCACGCCGTCGCAGGTCTCGCGCTTCCTCGACGACGACGGCCGCCGCCTGTACGAACTGATCTGGAAGCGCGCCGTCGCCTCGCAGATGGTGCCGGCCACGCTCAACACGGTCAGCGTCGATCTCGCCGCCGGCTCCGAGCACAGCTTCCGCGCCTCGGGCACGACCGTGATCGACCCGGGCTTCCTCGCCGTGTACGAGGAAGGCAAGGACGCCAAGGCCGCCGAGGACGAGGACGAAGGCCGCAAGCTGCCGTTGATGAAGACCGGCGACCGCATTCCGCTCGACCGCATCCACGCCGACCAGCACTTCACCGAGCCGCCGCCGCGCTTCTCGGAAGCCTCGCTGGTCAAGACGCTCGAGGAATACGGCATCGGCCGTCCCTCGACCTACGCTTCGATCATCCAGACTCTGCTGTTCCGCAAGTACGTCGAACTCGACAGCCGCCGCTTCCGTCCGACCGACGTGGGCCGCGCGGTGTCGAAGTTCCTGTCCGGCCACTTCACCCGCTACGTCGACTACGACTTCACCGCCAAGCTCGAGGACGAGCTCGACGCGGTGTCGCGCGGCGAGGAAGAGTGGGTGCCGTTGATGGAACGCTTCTGGGGGCCGTTCAAGCAACTGGTCGAAGAGAAGAAGGAATCGGTCGACCGCAGCGAAGCCACCGGCGCGCGCGAACTCGGCACCGACCCCAAGAGCGGCAAACCGGTCAGCGTGCGCCTGGGCCGCTACGGGCCGTACGCCCAGATCGGCACCGCCGAGGACGAGGACAAGCCGACCTTCGCGTCCCTGCGTCCCGGCCAGAGCATGCACACGATCTCGCTGGAGGAATCGCTCGAACTGTTCAAGCTGCCGCGCAAGCTCGGCCTGGACAAGGACGAGGAAGTCAGCGTCGGCGTCGGCCGCTTCGGCCCCTTCGCCAAGCGCGGCAGCGTGTACGCCTCGCTGAAGAAGGAAGACGACCCCTACACGATCGACCTGGCGCGCGCGGTGTTCCTGATCGAAGAGAAGGAAGAGATCGCCCGCAACCGCATCATCAAGGAGTTCGAGGGCAGCGACATCCAGGTCCTCAACGGCCGCTTCGGCCCCTACATCAGCGACGGCAAGCTCAACGGCCGCATCCCGAAGGATCGCGAGCCGGCCTCGCTGACCCTGGAGGAAGTGGTCAAGCTGATGGAAGAAACCGGCAAGCCGATGCGCGGCCGCTTCGGCAAGAAGGGCGCGGCGAAGAAGGAACCGGCCAAGAAGGCGGCCAAGAAGACCGCCGCGGCCAAGAAAGCGGTCGCCGACAAGGCGCCGGCCGAGAAAGCCGTGAAGAAGGCCGCGACCAAGAAAGCGCCGGCCAAGAAAGCGGCGAAGAAAGCCGTCAAGAAGGTCGCCAAGAAAACCGCGACCAAGAAGGCGGCCAAGAAAGTCGTGAAGAAAGCGGTCGCCTGAGGCGGCCGCACGGCGTGACGGAAAGCCCGCTTTCGGGCTTTCCGCCGCCGTTCCATGCGCCGGCGTCTCCTCGCATGGCGACCGCACGCACAGATTCGCGCCGAAGCGCCGTCTAGGATCGTGCGCATTCAAGACGCGATCGAAATCGCGCTGATCGATGGACGACCGAAGTTGTTGGGGGGTGTCTTTCACCTATCCCGACGACAGGAGTCGCCATGAACCGCATTGCCCGCACCTCTCTCCTCGTATCCGGCGCCGCCTTGTGCGCAGCGCTGTTGCCCGTGTCCGCCGTCTGGGCGCACGGCACCTTCGTCAATCCGCAAAGCCGGATCTACAAGTGCTATCTCGGCAATAAAGAGAACCCGGCCGACCCGGCCTGCCGCGCCGCCTGGGCGGTCGCCGGACCGCAGCTGTTCTACGACTGGAACGGCATCAACCAGGCCAACGCCAACAGCAACCACCAGGCGGTGGTACCCAACGGCAAGCTGTGCAGCGGCGGCAACCCGACCTTCCGCGGCCTCGACGTGCTGCGCAGCGACTGGCAGGCCACCACGCTGCGTTCCGGCGCCAGCCACACCTTCACCTTCTATGCGACCGCGCCGCACGCGACCAAGGAATGGACGTTCTATGTCACGCCGCAGGGCTGGAACCCGAGCACCGCGCTGCAGTGGAGCAGCATGCAGCAGTTCTGCAAGAGCGCGAAGGTGCCGCTGTCGAGCGGCAACAACTACCACATCACCTGCACCCTGCCGAACCGCAGCGGCCGCCACGTGATCTACAACACCTGGCAGCGCTCGGACTCGACCGAAGCCTTCTACACCTGCATGGACGTCAACTTCAGCAACTCGCTGGCCGAGCGCAACTCGGCCTGGCGCGATGCCGGCAACCTCAACGTCGCCAACGACTATCCGGTCGGCACCACGGTCACCTTGCGCGTGTTCAACGCCGACGGCTCCGACGCCGAGAAGGTCGAGACCGTGCTGCGCGCCGGCGAAACCTCGGTGATCGACTGGCCGCGCCGGGTCGGCGACGAGGTCAACGCGCGTTCGCGTTTCGCCCGCATCGGCGAGAAGCGCGGCGCCGAGCTGATCCAGGCCAAGTCCGGCAGCGCCGGCAACCACGTCTGGCTGACCGGCAATCGCTCCTACGCCTTCGACGTGCGCCTGCCCGAGTCGGCCCAGCCCTACGCCGACGAACACGCCCATCACGGCCACTGATCCGTCCGCTCGAGCGGACGGAAGCTTTGCGGTTGTAGTGGCTTGACCGGCCCGGCCGGCTGCGAGGCCGCTCTCTGGAGCGGCCTCGCACGTGCATGCGACACTCGCGGCTGCGACCGCCCGGAGCCGTCATGCCCGCCCCAGCCCTGTCCATCGCCGATGCCGCCGCCGCGCTCGCTCGTGGCGGCGTCGTCGTGTATCCGACCGAAGCGGTCTGGGGGATCGGCTGCGATCCGCGCGACGAAGCCGCGGTGCTTCGCCTGCTGACGATCAAGCGGCGGCCGGTCGACAAAGGCGTGATCCTGATCGCCGCGTCGATCGCCCAGCTCGATGCCTGGGTCGACTGGGACGCCCTGCCGGCGCCGCGCCGCGAGGCCGTGCTCGCCAGCTGGCCGGGGCCGCATACCTGGGCGGTGCCGGCGACCGCAACGCTGCCGTCGTGGATCAGCGGCGCCCATCGCAGCGTCGCGGTGCGGGTGACCGCGCACCCGCAGGCGCGCGCGCTGTGCGAGGCCTTCGGCCACGCCCTGGTCTCGACCAGCGCCAACCTCGCCGGCCATCCGCCAGCGTTCCGCCGCGGCGAACTCGACCCGGCCCTGCTCGCCCTCAGCGACGGCCTCTGCGAGGGCGAGACCGGCGGCCTGGCCGCGCCGACCGCGATCCGGGTGGCGCTCAGCGGCGAGGTCGTGCGGGGCTGAACATGCGCAGCTGACCGGGCACGGCTGAACTGGCACCGGCCCGTGCCCCGGCCACGTCCCGCTCCGCTACCGAACGCCCCGCCATCGGGTACTCAGCGCGCACCGGTCCGGCCGCGGATTCGACTTTCCCCTAACGCATCGGAAGCGCAAGATGCGCGCATGTCCCGTGCCCGCCGCCTCCGCCTCGTACCGGCCGCGCTCTTGTCCAGCGTGCTCGCCGCCTGGCTGTGCGGCGGCGCGCTGGCTGGCAGCGCCCATGCCGCCGAGGTATTGATCTACCGCTGCACCGACGAGCGCGGCCACATCAGCCTGCGCGATACGCCGTGCACCGGCGGCCAGCGTCAGCAGACGATGACCATGATGCGGCCCGTCGACCCGCCGCCGCGCCCGCTCGACACCGCGGTCGCCGCGCCGGCGCCGGTCGCCTCCGAACGCCGGCCTCAGCGCTTGATCGTGCACACGCCGCAGCCGATGTACGAATGCATCCGCCCGGACGGCAGCAGCTACACCAGCAACAACGGCGACGGCAATCCGCGCATGATGCCGATCGTCGATCTGGGCTATGGCGTGCCGATCTATAACAACCGCACCTCGCTCGGCGGCCGCATCGGTGCGCCGACCCCGCGCCTGGGCGATCCGAGCGCGCGCATCGCCATCGCCGGCCGCCACGGCAACGTCGCCTACACCGGCACCGCCCGTTCCGGCGGGTATTATTCCGGCGGCTACGATTACGGTTACGGCGTCTACTACGGCAGCCAGCTGGTGCGCGACGAATGCCAGCAACTGCCGCAGCAGGAAGTCTGCAGCCGTCTGCGCGACCGCCGCTACGAAGGCGACCGCCGCTACAACAGCGCGCTGCAGAGCGAGCGCGCCCAAATCACCCAAGAACAGCGCGGCATCGATGCGCGCCTGAACGCCGATTGCGGAGCTTACTGATGCGTGTGTGGTGGTGCTTGCCCGTCCTGCTGCTGGCCTGCGCCGGCGTTTCCGCCCAGCCCGGCAAGGTGGTGATCTACCGCTGCACCGACGCCCTCGGCCAGTTGACCGTGCAGAACAACACGCCGTGCCCGAAAGGCAGCACGCAGGACAAGCGCGTGATCGATTCGGCGCCGTCGAGCGCGGCGCCGCCGTTGTTCATCACCTCGCCGGTGCCGCCGATCGCACCGGCCAACGCCCCGCCGCCGCACCCGCCGGTGTCCTCGCAACTGCCTTCGGTAAGCCGGCCGCCGGCGGCCAAGCCGGCCGCACCCAAATCCACCATCGCCGACGGCGACCGCCTGCCGCCGCCGGTGCTGTTCGAGTGCCGCACCTACGACAACGGCCGCTACCTCAGCGACGACGGCCGTCCGCCGCAGCGTTGCGCGGCGCTGCAGACCACCGGCCTGGGCACCACCGCCTCCGGCGCCGGCGTGGCCTGCCAGATGGTCGACGACCAATGCCAGCGCCTGCCCGACGAAGCGCTGTGCGAAAACTGGAAGCAGCGCCTGCGCGAAGCCGAATCGGCTTTGCGTTTCGGTCGCAGCGACAGCCGCGACGCCTCCGCCGCCGAAGTCGCGCGCATCCAGCGCATCGTCACCGAGAGCACCTGCGGCCGCTGAGCCGCACCGGCCGAGCTGCACCCGCATCGCCCGATCGCCGACACAGCGCACATAAACGCGATCGGATCTGTCCGGCCGCGCACCGCAGGCGCGTTCCTATAGCTGGAGCCGCCGCAGCGAGGACGGCCCCGCCTCGTCGAGGGACACGACGCGCTGGACCACGGTGGACGACGCCAAGCACGGGCCGGCATCCCACTCGAACGGACATGCGAACTCGTTCGCGCGCTCGGCCATCGACACGCCGAGCGCGCCGAGCGCAGCCACGCGTCGACGCAGCCCTTCGGCGCAAACGCCGTACGCGATCGCCCGCCGCGGCCAGGCCCTGGCCGCCGCACGCATGCCGCTAGTCCACATCAGCAATCGCCGAGGCATCGGCGCGCCATCGCGCGCCACCCACGGCCCGAAGCCCGCCGCCGCGGCGACGGACACGCGGCGTCCTGCGCCTTCGCCGGCACGGGCCCGCGCCCGCGTCACCGCGACGGCGACAGGAGACGGCAGATGGCAACCAGGAAAGGCACCGCCGGCGATAAAGCCAAGCCGGCCAAACAAGGCGAATTCCGCGGCGGCGGCACCGTGCGCACCGCATTGATCCGCGGCGAGACCTTCCGCGCGAAGGCCGTGCAGTACGTCGAAATCGACGGCATGGCGATGTTCGAAGGCGACATCGTGCTCGGCACGGTCGAGGAGGTCGAACGCATCTCGGACATGCTGCGCTCCGAATCCACCTCGGGCGTGGCGATGGCCGTGGCGATCAGCGGCTCGCAGTTCCGCTGGCCCGGCTGCAGGATCCCCTACACCATCGACCCGGCGTTGCCCAATACGGCCCGCGTCACCGATGCGATCGCGCATTGGGAAGCCAAGACGCGCTTCCGCTTCATCCTGCGCACCACCGAAGCCGACTACGTGACCTTCCGTCCCGGCAGCGGCTGTTCGGCCCAGGTGGGCCGGCGCGGCGGCCAGCAGTTCGTCAACCTCGCCAGCAGTTGCAGCCTCGGCAACACCATCCACGAGATCGGCCACGTCGTCGGCCTGTGGCACGAGCAGAGCCGCGAGGATCGCGATTCGTTCGTGAGCATCCAGTGGGCCAACATCACCGCCGGCTACGAGCACAACTTCAACCAGCACATCAGCGACGGCGACGACATCGGCAGCTACGACTACGGTTCGATCATGCATTACCCGCGCAACGCGTTCTCGTCCAACGGCAAGGACACCATCGTGCCGATCGGCGCGGTGCCGCCGGGCACGGTGATCGGCCAGCGCAGCAGCCTGTCGGCCGGCGACATCGCCGCGGTCAATTCGTTCTGCCCGCTGACCACGATCAAGGAATCGCCCACCGACACGCTCAAGGAACGCATCAAGGAAGCGGTGCGCGACAAGCTCAGCGACACCCTCAAGGAAATCCGCAAGGACATCATCACCGACACGATCAAGGAACAGGTCACCGACACGCGCAAGGAAGGCATCTACGATCCGGGACCGACCATCGCCGAGAACCTGACCCTGCCGGGACGTCCGCCGCTGTTGGTCAATCCGGCCGCGCGCGGTGCCTTGCCGTTCGCGATGGCGACCTCGGCCGGCGACGTCGGCGACGAGAATGCCGACACCGTGGCCGCGCTCGATGCCCAGTTGCAGCAGCTCGCCGAGGAACTCGCCCGCGCCGACATGGCCCGGGCCGCGCTGCAGTCGCAATACGACGAAACCGCCGCGGTACTCGCCCAACTGGCCCAGTCCGGCGCCGGCGGCGGCAACGGCTGACCGGGAGAGCGTGCCGTGATCCTGCTGATTTCGCACCAAGCCGATGCCCATGCCCGTTGCGTGCTCGACCATCTGCAGGCGATGGAACGACCGGCACTGCTGTTCGATCTGGCCGAGTTTCCGGATCGCGCCACGCTCTCGATCGATTACGCCGACGGCGCGCGTCCGCGCATCGACTATGCGCGCGCCGGCGGCGAACGCCATGCGCTCGACGAGGTGGGCTCGGTGTGGTGGCGCCGGCCGCAGGCGCCCGACCTGTCTTCGGTCACCGATGCGCAGGCGCACCTGTTCACCGCCAACGAATGGAACGAGGCGCTCAACGGCCTGTGGCGTCTGCTCGGCGACGCGCGCTGGATGAACGACCCCGGCCGCGACGATGCCGCCTCGCGCAAGGCCGCGCAGTTGCGCATCGCCGCCGAACTCGGCTTCAAGGTGCCGCGCACCCTGATCAGTTCCGATCCGCAGCGCGTGCGTGAGTTCGTGCACGCGCTGGGGCCCGGCGCGACCGTGCACAAGACTTTCTCGTGCACCCATGCGGTATGGCGCGAGACGCGCCTGCTCGGCGAGGACGACCTCGCCCACCTGGACACGGTCAGGCTGGCGCCGGTGATCTTCCAGGAGTTCGTGCCGGCCGCGGCCGACATCCGCGTCACCGCGGTCGGCGGGCGTTTGTTCCCGGCCGAGATCAAGCTCGACCCGGTGCCCGGTTCGATCGATTTCCGTCCCAACCTCGGCGCGGCGACGGTGCGCGAGCACGCGCTGCCGTTGCCGCTGCGGCAACGGCTGCTGGCGCTGATGCAACGGCTGGGCCTGGAGTACGGCGCGATCGACCTGCGCCTCACCCCTCAGGGCGAGTACTACTTCTTCGAGATCAACACCGCCGGCGAATTCCTCTTCATCGAACAACGCACCGGGCAGCCGATCGGGCGCGCGGTGGCCGAATGGCTGGCCGGGGCTCAGTCGATGCGGCTGACGACCAGGGTCATCTCGGCGGAGGCGGTGCGCAGCGGATAGGCGCGGGTGGTGATGTAGTCGCCGACGGTGACGCGGCGGTCGCCGTCGCGATCGACGTGGACCCAGAAGGTGGCTTCGTCGGCGCCGGCGTCGATCTCGATGCTCAGCGGCACGGCCTTGGCGTGCTCGGGCACGACCGCCTGCCATTCCTGCAGGGTGCGCGCCGGCGCGTCTTCGAACGTGGTGTCGCGCAATTGCACCCGCACGGGGCTGCCGGCCGGGAGTTCGGCCCCGTCGGCGGCGACGATGGTCAGCGAAACGCGCATGGCCGGAGTATACGCCCGCCGCTCGTGCGCAACTGCCAAACCGCGCCCAGCAACGGGGCGCGGGCAGGCTCGACCGGCCGCATCTTTCGGCGCGACCGGCGCCGCCGGATTCAGAAACCGTAACGCTGGAAGCCGCCGTCCACCGCGATGCATTCGCCGGTGATGTAGCCCGCCGCCGGCAGGCACAGGAAGGCGACCGCGGCGGCCACTTCCTCGGCTTCGCCGATCCGGCCCAGCGGCGTGCGCAGCAGCACCTCGTCGAGATAATCCGGGTCGGCGAGCTTGTCGGAGGTGCGGCGGGTGCGGATGTACCACGGCGCGACCGCGTTGACGCGGATACCGTCCTCTGCCCATTCGACCGCGAGGTTGCGGGTCATCTGGTGCATCGCCGCCTTGCTCATGCCGTAGGGCGCGCCGGTGCGCACATGCATGTTGCCCGACACGCTGCCGATGTTGACGATGCTCGACGAGGCGTGGCGGGTCAGCAGGGCGTGCGCATAGCGCGACAGCTCGAAGGCCGAGAACAGATTGATCTCGAAGATCTGCCGCCACTCGTCCTCGGTGTAGTCGTTGGTCGGCTTGCTGCGGTTGCCGCCGGCGTTGTTGACCAGGATGTGCAGGCCTTCGCCGAAATCCTCGACCCAGTCGAGCAGCTCGCGGCGCTGTTCGTCGTCGGCGACGTCGGCGACGAAGCCTTGCACCTCGCGCTCGGGAAAGTCCTCCAGCAGCTCGGCCCGCGCCGATTCCAGCGCCGCGGCATCGCGCGCCGCCAGCAGTACGTCGGCGCCGAAACCGAGCAGTTCGCGGGCGATCGCGCGGCCGATCCCGGCGCTGCCGCCGGTCACCAGCGCGAGCTGTCCGTCCAATCGCCAACGTTTCGGGTCCATGCCGTCCTCCAGCCAAGTCTCGGATCGACGCGCGAGCTGCGCGACGGGCGTAGCATAACGGCGTTCGCCGACCCAGGACGCCACCATGACGCCTCACCGGATCGTACCGATAGCCTCATCCCTGGCGACCGCCGCGCTGCTGTGTGCGTTGGCGGCCTGCTCCAAGCCGCAACCGCCGGACAAGGAGCGTCCGGTCGAACCGCAGGCGACGCAGCTGCGCGATGCGATCCAGCAACCGATCGAACGGGCGAAGTCGACCGAGGCCGCGGTCGACGAAGCCGCGCAGCAGCAGCGCGCGGCGATCGAAGCCGCCGGCGGCTGAGCCGGCGCGGGGCGCAAAAAAAAACGGGCCGCGATGCGGCCCGTTTGGTTGACTCGGCGAGCGGGGCGAACCCGGCTCAGAGCTCGCAGAAGCAGTAGGCCAGCGCCTTGATCGGCACGCCGCTGGTCGGCTTGACCGAGCTTTGCAGGAAGCGCAGGTCGGCGGCCGCCTGCGGCATCGCCTCGCTCAGCAGACCACGGGCGAAATCGGACTGGCCGAGCAACGCAGCACCGGCGCGGCTCTGGGCGAAGCCGGCGAAGAAACGCTCGAACGGGGTCGGCATCTTCTCGACGTAACGCACGCGGTAGTCCTCGACCTTGCCGAGCTTGGCGCGGGCGGCGACGTCGGCGATCGCTTCGGGCAGACCGCCGAGGGCGTCGACCAGACCGCGCTCCTTGGCTTGTGCGCCGCTCCAGACGCGGCCGCGCGCGACCGCATCGATGTCGGCGACCGGGCGCTTGCGCGCCGTGGCGACGCGACCGGTGAAATCGGCATAGCCCTTGTCGATGACGTTCTGGATCACCGCGCCGACTTCCGGCGACAGCGGACGGGTGATGTCGAAAGCGCCGGCCAGGCGGGTGGTGCCGACGCCGTCGGTGTGCACGCCGATCTTCTCCAGCGCGCGCGGCACGGTCGGGATCATGCCGAAGATGCCGATCGAACCGGTGATGGTCGAGGGATCGGCGTAGATCTTGTCGGCGTTCATCGAGATCCAGTAACCGCCGGAAGCGGCCAGGTCGCCCATCGACACCACCACCGGCTTGCCGGCGGCCTTGAGGGCGACGATCTCGCGGCGGATCTGCTCGGAAGCGAACACTTCGCCGCCGGGCGAATCCACCCGCAGCACCAACGCCTTGACGTGATCGTCGTCGCGCGCCTCGCGCAGCAGGGCCGCGGTGGAGACGCCGCCGATCGTGCCCGGCGGCTGCTCGCCGCCGGAGATCTCGCCTTCGGCGACGACGATGGCGACCTGCGGACGGGTATCGGCCGGATTGACCACGCGGTCGAGGCCGGCGACATAGGCCTCGAACGAAATCTGACGGAAGCCGCCGTCGGCGTCTTCGTCGGCGACGCCGCGCTTGGTCAGCAGGGTGTCGACTTCCTCGCGCGTCTTCAGGCCGTCGACCAGCTTCTGCTGCACCGCGTACTTGCCCAGGTCGCCCTTGACCGCGGCCAGGCGCTGCGGCAATTCGTCGATGCCGGCGGCGAGCTGGGCCGGATCGAGCTTGCGCGCCTTGGCGACGTCGCCGAGGTAGCGCGACCACAGGTCGTTCATCCAGAACAGGTCGGCGGTCTTGGACTCTTCCGAGGCGGCGTCGAGGATGTAGGGTTCGGCGGCCGACTTGAACTCGCCGACGCGGAACAGATGCACGTCGACGCCGAGCTTGTCCTGCAGGCCTTCGCGGTAGTACTGGCGATAGCGGCCGAGGCCTTCGATCAGCAGCCCGCCCATCGGGTCGAGGAAGACCTCGTTGGCCTGCGCCGCGATCAGGTACTGCTTCTGGTCCATGCTCTCGGAGAAGGCGATGACTTCCTTCTTGCTCGCCTTCAGGCGCGCGACCGCTTCGGACAGCTCGCGCATCGAGGCCATGCCCGAGGTCTGCAGCTTGTCCAGGCGCAGCACGACGCGCTCGATGCGCTTGTCGTCCTTGGCCGCGTCCAGCGCGCGCAACAGGTCGCGCAGCTGCACTTCCTCGTTCTTGTCGCCGAAGATGCGGCCGAGCGCGCGCGAGGCCGGGTCGCTGCTGTATTGCTCGACCAGCGCGCCTTCCGGCGCGATCACCAGGGTGGTGCGATCCAGCAGAGGCTGTGCGCGACCGCCGAAGACCACGGCCAGCAGAAAGAAGAACAGGAAACCGAAGAACACCAGGTTGAAGATCAACCGGCGGGTGAAGTTCATCGTGTCCCAGGCGCCGACGAAGAAACGGGCCAAGGGGCCGCGACGCGGGGCGGTATCGTTCATTGCACAGGCTCCATGTGTACAGGTGCAGACTAACCCGGCGCGGCGCCGGGTTTCATCCGCCATTCGTAACGCAGATTTTCAAGCGGTATTAGGCTTTCAGCGCAGCCGTCGTTCAGGCTTCGCGGGTGCAACCGGTCTCGCGCGGATCGACCTCGTGCGGCGACTCCTCGGCCATGCGCCGGGCCAGGCGCTCGGGCTCGCTGGAGCGCATGAAGCGCGTGCACAGCAGCACCGAGGCCACGGTCAGGCCGGCGATCAGGCCGATCCACATGCCCTTCGGGCCCCAACCCAGGCCCAGGCCGAGGCCGGCGCCGACCGGCATGCCGACGCCCCAATAGGCCAGCGCGGCCAGGATCATCGGCCTGCGGGTGTCCTTGAGCCCGCGCAACGCGCCGGCCGACAACACCTGGATGCCGTCGGGGAACTGGAACGCGGCGGCGTACAGCAGCAGCGAGGCGGCCAGAGTCGCGACCGCGGCGTCGGCGGTGTAGAAGCTCACCAGCAGATCGTTGGCGGTCAAAAGCAGGACGCCCGAGAGCAACTGGGTGCCGACCACGATCGCATAACCGGCGAAGGCGGCATTGCGCACGCCGTGGTAGTCGCGCCGGCCCAGGGAATGACCGACCCGCACCGTGGTCGCCTCGGCCAGGCCCATCGGCACCATGAAGCACAGCGCCGACAGGTTGATCGCGATCTGGTGCGCCGACGCCGGCACTTCGCCGAGGCGGCCGATCAACAGGGCGGTAACGATGAACAGACTGCCTTCCATCAGCACCGTCACGCCGATCGGCAGGCCGGTCGCGAGCAGGCCGCGGATGGTCGGCCAATGCGGCGGGTCGAAGCGCTCGAACAGGCGCAGGTCGGCGAAGCGCCTGGCCTTGCGCAGCACCAGGAAGAAGCCGATCGCCTGCACCCACAGCATCGCCGCCGAGGCGATGCCGAGCCCGCCCGCGCCCATTTCCGGCAGACCGAACTTGCCGAAGGTCAGCACGTAGCCCAGCGGCAGCAGGATCAACAGGCCGCCGGCGCTGAGCAGCATCGTCGGCAGAGTCCAGTGCAGGCCCTCGCTGAGATAACGCATGCAGAAGAACAGGGTCAGCGCCGGCACGCCCCAGCGGATGCCGTGCAGGAAGTCGCGCGCGCCGGGAATGATCTCCGCCGCGATCCCCATCGCCGCCAGCGCGTGCGGGATCAAGGTCAGGAACGCAAACAAAAACACGCTCAGCAGCACCGCCATCCACAATGCCTGGCGGAACAAGCCGCCGATTTCGCCGCGGCGGCCGGCGCCTTCGAGCTGCGATACCGAGGGCGGCACCGACAGCAGGGTGCCGATCGGCACCATCATCGGCAGCCACCACAAGGCGGTGCCGATGGTGACCGAGGCCAGGGTGGTGGTGCTGTGGTGGCCGGCGAGGGTGTTGTCGACGAAGCCGATCAGGCCGGTGGACACATGGCCGGCGACGAGCGGCGCGGCCAGGACGACGGTAGTGCGGATCTCCCCGGCCAGACCGGCGCGGGAGATGGAAGGGGATGACGCAGACATGGGAGAGGACCAACAGCACGACTGCGGCCGCGCATCCGGTCTAGGGCGCTGGCGCCGGGTCGCGGCGGACGGCTATCTTACCCGCTCGAAAGTGAAGGCCGGGGAGCCTGATCGATTCCAGATGACCGACTCTTCATCTTCGGCCGCCGGCGGCCATGGCGACCTGACTCATTGCGAGAACTGCCAGACCTTGTTGCAGGGGCATTACTGCCATGTCTGCAGCCAATCGGTGGTCAATCCGATCCGCCACGCCGGCCACGCTCTGGAAGAGGTGTTCGAGTCGTTCTGGCACCTGGACGGGCGCATTTTCCGCACTTTGCGCGATCTGCTGTCTCCCGGCCGGGTGGCCCGCAACTACATCGGCGGCCACCGCGTGCGCTATGTCGCGCCGCTGCGGTTGTTCGTGATCGTCTCGGTGCTGACCTTTTTCGTCGCCCAGTTCGCGATCCACATCGACGAAGGCGCCCAGGGCTTCGACGTGCACACCATGCAGAACACCACGGTGCGCCTGGGCAACAGCAAGAAGCAGATCAAGAACGCCGACAGCATCGTCGAGGTCGAAGCGCTGCGCGCGCGCACGGTCAAGGAACTGCAGGCGGCCAGCCAGGCGGTGCCGGCCGAGGCGCGCAACGCCATCGACACCTCGATCAACACGATCAACCGCCAGGCCGACAAGCGCATCGAGAAACTACGCATCGACCAGGGCCTCGACGCGCAGCAGGTCGCCGAGCAGAAAGCGGCCGGCGTGCGCGACGCGTTCGTGCCCAAGACCGGCACCCTCGAAGCGGCCAAGACCCTGGCCGAGGTCGAACGCGTGCGCGACGAGCGCATCGCGCCGCTGCAGGCCGGACTGGCCAAGCTGGCGCCGAAATCCACCGCTGCGATCGAGCAGGCCAACAAGATCCGCCAGGTCAACGCCGAAGCCGGCTGCCGCGCCGCGCAGTTGCAACAACTGCATGCGCTGGCCAGCGAAGGGCCGGTCGCGCGCAAGTCCGACCCGGAGCGCTACGGCGAGACCGATTGCGAAGACATCGGCGACCCGCTGTCGTTCAACGGCAAGGCCTGGAACGCGCAGACCAATCCGCTGATCGTGAGCTGGTGGCCGAAGGCCGCCAACGACTGGCTCAACAAACAGGTCGGCCGCGGCGAAGCCAACATCAAGCGCCTGCGCAAGGAGCCCTGGCGCTATGTGCACACGCTGATCAGCGCGGTGCCGACCGCCCTGTTCCTGATGGTGCCGCTGTTCGCGCTGTTGCTGAAGATCGCCTACCTCGGCTCGGGACGCGGCTATCTCGAACACCTGGCGGTCGCGCTCTACAGCCACGTCTACCTGTGCCTGTCGATCCTGGCGATGTTCGTGTTGATGCTGCTCGGCGGCGCGATCACCCCGCACTGGCCGGGCTTCGTCTGGATCGGCGGCTGGGGCATCGGCCTGCTGTGGGCGTGGATGCCGATCTATCTGCTGATCATGCAAAAGCGCGTGTACGGCAACGGTTGGCTGGTGACCCTGCTGCGCTACAGCGTGATCGGTACGTTGTATTTCTTCCTGCTGACCTTCGCCGCGATGATCCTGGCGGTGGCCGCCGTGGTGCGGATGTGAGCGCGCATTCCGCCGGCGAGGTGGTCTACGAGGTCACGCTCGACCTCGACGGCGACATCGCCGACGAGTATCTACAGTGGCTGCGCGCGCACATCGCCGAGATCTGCGCCCTGCCGGGCTTTCTCGGCGCCGACTTGCACGAAACCCTGGAACCCTCGGCGCCGGACGGCCGCGTCGGTGTGTGCGTGCAGTACCGCCTGCGCGACCAGGCGGCGCTCGAGGACTACCTGCGCGAACATGCGCCGCGGCTGCGCGCCGACGGCATGGCGCGCTTCGGCGGCCGCTTCAACGCCTCGCGCCGGGTGCTGCGGACGCTGCCGCGCTGACTTGCGGGCAGCTTGCGCGGTTACCGTGATGTTGCGGCGACGACGGCGCGACGCTCAAGCCGTTGCCGTCTTCGCCCCGACCACCGCGGTCGGCGCGTAATGCCGCATCTCCTCGATCGCGCCGATGTAGCCGCGGATCGCGGCGAGGAACTCGCGGAACTCCGGACTGCCGCGGAAGCCCTGCAGATGGCCCTCGGCGCTGTCCCACTCGATCCGCAACAGGTAGCGATGCGGTTCGTCGACGCAACGCGAAAGCTCGTAGGCCAGGCAATGCCTGGAGGCGTCCAGCACGAGAGCGGCGCGCGCGTAATCACGCTCGAAGGCCGCGCAGGCGTCGGGTTCGAGGGTGTAGCGGATGTACTCGACGATCATGCGCACAAGCCTGGCGGAGGGTCGTGCCGACGCTAGCAGGCCGCGGCGGCGACGGATGTAACAAGGCTTGCCGCCGCCACCGCCGTCACAACGCTCAGCGTTGCAATTCTTCGCTGAGCCAGGCGCCGCGGTTCGGCGCCGGAGTCGCCAGCAGCCCGCTGCGCAGGCGCTGGCGGTCGTGCGGCGGCGTGCGCTGGACCAGCACCGCCAGGTCCTTGCGCTGCATCGGCGTCATCGCGCGCAAGGCTTCGCGCATGGCGCCGTGCTGGGCTTCGGGCATCTGCGCCAGCAAGGGCTGCAAGGCCGGGTAGTCGACGCCGAGCGCGGGCCCGAGCAACCAACCGCGGCGATCGCTGCGGTCGATGGCGTCGAACTGCGCGCGCAAGGCCTGCTGCTGGTCCGGCGGCAGGGCCGCGTAGCGCGCCGCCGCGGCCTGGGCCTGGGCGCGTTCCTCGGCGCTCAAGGCCTGCCAGGCCAAATAGCGTTCGCGGCGCTCGCCGCGTTGCTGCGCGCTCAGGGCATCCCATTGCGCCGCACGATGGTTGAAGTCGCGGCGCTGATCCGGGCTCCAGCCGGCCCAGCGCTTGGCGTTTTCCTGCAGGCGCGCCTGTACCGACGGCGGCAGGCGCTGCAGGATCTCGCCGAGATCGGGCGGAAGGGCCACGGCCGGGGTCAGCGCCGCCACGGCAGCCAGGGCCAGGCCGCATATCCAGCGGCGCGGGGAATCACTGCGGCGCATCGCTGCTCTCCAGGCCTTCGCTTTCGGGGGCGTTGGTTTCCGAACCCGGCGCGGGCGCGCCGGCCGGGGCGTCGGCGGCCACCGGCGCGTCGGCCGGCGCCGGCGCCAGCAGCGGGATCGTGCCGGCGTCGCGCGCGGCGAGCCAGCTGTGGAAGTCGACCTCGGCCGCGGCGGCCTGGCCGTCGGGGTCGGCGAGCAAGACGAAATCGCGGTGGGCGATCAGCCCGGCCTCGTGGCTGTAGCGCTCGGCCGGGGCGGCGGCCTCCGGCAAGGGACTCACCCGCACCCCGTCGGGGCCGCCGAGCCAGCCGCCGGCAAACCCGCCGAACGGCCAGAAGGTCGCCGCGAACGCCAACACGCACAGCGCCAGCAGGCTCCACAACAGCGGCATCAGCCAGCGCGGACGCGAGCGCGGCGCGGCCTCGGCACGGGCGCCGGCGCTGGCGGTCACCGCCACGCCCTGCAGGGCCGCCTCGCGGACCTGGCCGAGATGGGCCAGGCGCTCGGCCGGCAAGGTCTTGATGCGGCGGTGCACCTGCTCGCGCAGTTGCTGCCAGGCCTGCGGGTCGGCGCGGCCGTCGGCGTGGCGCGGCAGGGCGCGTTGCAGCGCCAGGCGATAGGTCGCCGGAGCGACCCCGAGCACCGCGGCGGCCTCGCCCTCGCCGAGCCCGGCGGCCAGGCGCAGCAACAGCGCGGCACGCGGGCCGCTGCCGAGATCGGCGAGGCGGTCGGTGGCCTCGACCGCGATCGCGACCGGGGTGCGGTGGCGCAGGCCGGGCTGGGTCAGCAACAGCGCCCAGAATCGGGTCGGCCAGTCGCTCAGCGAGGCATCGGCGGCGACCTGGCGGAAACCGGCCATCGCCGAAGCCAGCGCGGCGTCGCCGGCGGCGGCATCGCCGGCCTGCAATTCGGCCAGCACGGCGCCGCGCCGTTCGACGCCCCGAAGGAAGGCCGAGAGGGCTGCCGGAGCGTTTTGCCGGGGGGCGGAAGAGCTGGGGGACGGGGGTCTGGAACTCATCGGAACGACTTCACCATACGCTCCATCATAGCGAGGCTGGCGGCGTGCAAAACCGCTTGACAAAGCGCCGACGCGCGCCAGCGCGAAGCAGGACGCGGCCTGCGATCAAAAGTGGTTGTGCACAGCAGTAATGGAAACGTCATCAAGCCCCGGTTTGCCGGCGGCGAGAACCGCATGACAGCCATGTTTCACGGCTAAGGCCCTGATAAATATACAAATAACCGCGTTGGCACTTTTTTCACCAACCTAACCCGAGGGCTTATTTCAACGCTCTCGCGCATCGCTGCCGACCCGCCATGCACAGATTTATCCACAGCCCGTGTGGATAAGGGGGATTTCCCTTGGTATACCGCAAGTTACGTGATTATTGTCACGTAATAGCGAGCTATGGCCTGCAACTCCTTCGGCTGCCGTCGATCGTTCCCGGTCGCTAGACTGGTGTCATGCCCGAGGCCCTGTTTCCACCGCCGTCGACCGTCTGGCGCGTCGCCCTGCCGCTGCCGTTGCCGCGGCTGTTCGACTATCTGCCGCCTGCGAGCCAGACCGACGGCGACGCCGCGGTCGGCCACCGGGTGCGGGTGCCGTTCGGCCGCCGCGAGTTGGTCGGGGTGGTCGCCGAAGTCGGCGCGCCCGAATACGAGACCGACCCGGCCGCGCTCAAGACCGCCCTGGGCCGGATCGATGCCGACCCGCTGCTGCACGGCGAGCTGTTCGACTCGCTGCGCTGGCTGGCCCGCTACACCCATGCCCCGCTCGGCGAGGTCCTGGCGACCGCCCTGCCCGGGCCGCTGCGCCATGGCGAACCACTGCCCGACACCCATGCCTGGGCCTGGTGCCTGACCGAGGCCGGCCTCACCGCCCGCGAAGGCCTGCGCGCCGGCCGCCCGCGCCGCCTCGCCGACCTGCTGCAGGACGGCCCACAGGACGAAGACCGTCTCGACGAGGCCCTGGACGACTGGCGCAGCGCCGCGCGGGCCTTGGCCAAGCGCGGGCTGGCCGAACGCATCGCCGTCCCGGCCAGCGCACGCGCACCGGCACCGCGCCCGGGGCCGGCGCTCAACGAGGAACAGCAGGACGCCGTCGACACGGTGTTGGCCGCCGATGGCTTCGTGCCCTTCCTGCTCGACGGGGTCACCGGCAGCGGCAAGACCGAGGTCTACCTGCACGCGATCGCCGACTGTCTGGCGCGCGGCAAGCAGGCCCTGGTGCTGGTGCCTGAGATCGGCCTGACCCCGCAGACCCTGGCGCGTTTCCGCGCCCGCCTCGGCGTGCCGATCCACGCCCTGCACTCGGGCCTGTCCGACGGCGAACGCGCCCGCACCTGGGCCGGGTTCGCGCGCGGCGAGGCGCGGGTCGCGGTCGGCACCCGTTCGGCGGTGTTCCTGCCGCTGCTGCAGCCGGGCCTGATCGTGATCGACGAGGAACACGACGGCAGCTTCAAGCAGCAGGACGGCATCCGTTACCACGCCCGCGACTTCGCCCTGGTCCGGGCCAAGGCCTTGAACATACCGATCCTGCTCGGCAGCGCCACCCCGTCGCTGGAGTCGCTGCGCAACGTCCAGGCCGGGCGCTACGGCCATCTGCGCCTGCAACGCCGCGCCGGCCAGGCGCAGGCGCCGCAGGTGCGGGTGGTCGACGTGCGCAAGCGCCCCATCGAGGCCGGCCTGTCGCCGGAATTGGTCGACGCCATCGCCCAGGCCCTCCACGCCGGCGGCCAAGTGTTGGTGTTCAAGAACCGGCGCGGCTATGCGCCGGTGCTGCTATGCCACGACTGCGGCTGGACCGCGCACTGCCCGCGTTGCAGCACCCCGCTCAAGGGCACGCCGATGACCGTGCACGGCGGCGGCCGGCGCCTGCAATGCCACCACTGCGGTACCCGCCGGCCCGCACCGAACGCCTGCCCCGACTGCGGCGGCCTGGCCCTGCAATCGCAGGGCGCCGGCACCGAACGCATCGAAGAGTCCTTGAGCGCGCGCTTCCCCGATTACCCGGTGCGCCGCATCGACCGCGGCACCACTCAGCGCCGCGACGCGCTCGAACAGCATTTGGCCGAATTCGGCACCGCGCCCGGCATCCTGGTCGGCACGCAGATGCTCGCCAAGGGCCACGACTTGCCGAACCTGACCCTGGTCGCGGTGGTCGGCATCGACGAAGGCTTATTCAGCGCCGACTTCCGCGCGCCGGAAAAACTCGCCCAACTATTGATCCAGGTGGCCGGCCGCGCCGGCCGCGCCGACAAACTCGGGCAGGTGCTGCTGCAGACCCATCACCCTGAGCACCCGCTGCTGCACACCCTGTTGACCGGCGGCTATGCCGCCTTCGCCGAGACCGAGCTCGCGCAACGCGAAGCCGCCGATTTTCCGCCGTTCGCGCACATGGCCCTGCTGCGCGCCGAAGCGCAGGAGGTCGACGTCGCCAATGCCTTCCTGGCCAAGGCACGGCGCGAGATCGATGCCTTCGCCGACCCGCGCCGGCGCCCCGCACCGGGACAGCGCCCCGCCCTGGAGATCAACGGCCCCTTGCCGGCGCCGATGCCGCGCCGCGCCGGTTACCAGCGCGCGCAACTGATCCTGACCGCGCTGGAGCGGCGCCATCTGCACGCCGCGCTCGACGCCGCCCTGCCGGCGATCTACGCCTGCCCGGAAGCGCGCAAGGTGCGCTGGTCGCTGGACGTCGATCCGATCGATTTGTACTGAGCCGCGCTTGTGCCCCCTTTGAAAAGGGGCTGTGGAGTTGCCGTTGCCGTTGCCGTTGCCGTTGCCGTGATTTTGATCTGCTTTGCGGCTTTACCGGTCAAGTGGAGACCCGGAGGGCGGCGCACAGGACGTGCGCCGTTTTCCGATAAGACAAGGATGTCTTATCGGAAAATCCCGGCGACAGCATCGCACTCGTGGCCTGTGCCCTTGCAAGGAGAGCCCTTTTCTTTGGTTACCTTTCTTTTGGGCTTAGCAAAAGAAAGTAACCCGGCCGCGTTAGCGGACGGAAGCTCTGCTGTTGCTTGTGGCTTCTCGATCAGCAAGATCAAACGCCAAAAGCTTCCGCCACTAAAGCGGCGGGTAACTTTCTTTTGTCTAAAGCAACAAAAGAAAGTCACCAAAGAAAAGTGCTTTTGTTTTGAATCACAGGCCCGCACGAGCGATGCTTCCGCAGGGATTTTTCATACGGGACATCCCTGTCCCGATGAAATACGGCCCGCATCCATGCGGGCCGCCCTCCGGGTCTTCGATTGCCTTCGCTAGTGCGAAGCTGCGCACAGCAACAGCAACAGCAACAGCAGCAGAAGTCATAGCCAAGGCCCTGGCCAGGGGTGGGGTTCGACGCCGTCAATGGAAGAACGTCGCCGCCCACGATTCGCGGTCGCGGCTCGCGCCGGCATCAGGTCTTGGGCTTGACCTTCGGCTTGCTCGCCGCTGGCTTGTTCACAGGCGCTTTGTTCGCGGCAGGCTGGTTGGCCGGCGCAGGATTGACCGCCGGTTTGTTCGCCGGCGATTTGCTCTCGGCGGCTTTCTTCGCGCCGCCCTTGGGTTTGTCACGTACCCACACCGTCAGGTTGTCGCGCCGTATCTCGAACAGGCCCATCGCCTCGATCAGGTCGCTGAGTTTGCGGTAGCCGTAATTGCGCGGATCGAACGAGGCCTGGTTGCCGATCTGCTGTCCGATCGTGGCCAGCCGCGACCAGCCGTCGTCGCCGCCGGCGGCGTCGACCGCGCGCCGCAGCATCTGCACCAGGCGCGTATCGCTGCGCAGGTCCTTGGCGCTGCGCACCGGCGTCGCCGCGCTGTCGTCGGGCACGCCGTCGACGCTGGCCGGCTGGGCCAGGGCCTCGACATAGGTGAACTTCGAGCAGGCGTTGACGAAGGGCTCCGGCGTCTTCTGCTCGCCGAAGCCGTAGACCTTGGCGCCCTCGGTCAGCAGGCGCATCACCAGCGGGGTGAAATCGGCATCGCTGGAGACGATCGCGAAACCGTCGAGGTTGCGCGCATACAGCAAGTCCATCGCATCGATGACCATCGCCATGTCGGAGGCATTCTTGCCCTTGCTGTAGGCGAACTGCTGCATCGGCCGGATCGCGTAGTCGTGCAGCACCGCTTCCCAGCTCTTGAGGTTCGGGCTCTTCCAGTCGCCGTAGGCGCGGCGCACGTTGGCGATGCCGTAGCTCGCCACCTCGGTCAGGATCACGTCGATCTTCGCCGCCGGCGCGTTGTCGGCGTCGATCAGCAGCGCGATGCGTTTTTCCTCTGCGGCCATGCGATTCCCCTGCGGGCCGGTCCCGGCCCTGTCGCGGCCCAGCCTAGCGCAACCCCGCCGTCAGTGCCTCGACGCCGTGCCGGCGCCGAAACGAGCGCCACGGTCATGACGCGCTAACCTCGATCAGTGAGAATGGCGGGGACCCTAACGACACGACATGACCCCACCCCCATGACCAACCAGCTCGAACAACTGCGCGCACTCTCCGCCGTCGTCGCCGACACCGGCGACATCGAAGCCATCGCCCGCTTCCGTCCGCTCGATGCGACCACCAACCCCTCCTTGCTGCTCAAGGCCTCGGCCTTGCCGGCCTATGCACCGCTGATCGAGGCCGCGGTCGCCGCGGCGCAAGGCGCCGACACCGCCGCGCGCGTCGGCGACGCCGGGCTGCGCCTGGCCGTCGCGATCGGCGGCGAAATCCTCAAGCTGATCCCGGGCCGCGTCTCCACCGAAGTCGATGCGCGCCTGAGCTTCGACACCGAAGCGACCCTGGCCCAGGCCCGTCGCATCGTCGAGTTGTACGACCAGGCCGGCATCGGCCGCGAGCGCCTGCTGATCAAGATCGCCTCGACCTGGGAAGGCATCCGCGCCGCCGAGCAGCTCGAACGCGAAGGTATCCACTGCAACCTGACCCTGCTGTTCTCGTTCGCCCAGGCCGTGGCCTGCGCCGAGGCCGGCGTGTACCTGATCTCGCCGTTCGTGGGCCGCATCCTCGACTGGCACCTCGCCAACGGCACGCCCAAGCCAGCCACGCCCGCCGACGACCCCGGCGTGCAGTCGGTCGCGCGCATCTGGCAGTACTACAAGCGCCACGACTACGCCACCGTGGTCATGGGCGCGAGCTTCCGCAACACCGGGCAAGTGCTCGCGCTCGCCGGTTGCGACCGCCTGACGATCTCGCCGGAGTTGCTCGGCGAACTCGAAGCCGGCCACGACACGGTCGCGCGCGCGCTCAACGACGACGGCCAGCGCGCCGCGCCGGGCGCGAAGCTCGACGAGGCCGGGTTCCGCTGGCAGCACAACGAGGACGCGATGGCGACCGACAAGCTCGCCGACGGCATCCGCCGGTTCGCCGCCGACCAGCGCAAGCTCGAAGACCTGCTCACCCGCCATCTCAGCTGATCGAGGCTCCATCGCCATGAGCGACTCCCGCAAGCACGTCGTCATCGTCGGCGGCGGGTTCGGCGGTCTGTGGGCGACGCGCGCCCTGGCTTCGGCCGAGGTGCGCATCACCCTGATCGACCGTCGCAACCATCATCTGTTCCAGCCCCTGCTGTACCAGGTCGCGACCGCCGGCCTGTCGGCGCCGGACATCGCCGCGCCCTTGCGCCACATCCTGCGCAATCAGAAGAATGTCGAAGTGCGCCTGGGCGAAGTGACCGGCATCGCCGCCGACGCGCGCCAGGTGAGCCTCGCCGGCGGCGACGTCATCGACTACGACTACCTGCTGCTCGCCAGCGGCGCGACCCATGCCTATTTCGGCCACGACGAATGGGCCGACGATGCGCCCGGCCTGAAGACCCTCGACGACGCCCTGCACATCCGCCGCCGCGTCCTGCTCGCTTTCGAACGCGCCGAAGCGGCCGAAACCGAGGAAGAACGCTCGGCCTGGCTCCACTTCGCCGTGGTCGGCGGCGGCCCGACCGGGGTCGAACTCGCCGGCACCCTCGCCGAGATTTCGCGCAAGACCCTGCGCCGCGAGTTCCGCCGCATCGACCCGGCACAGGCGCGCGTGCGTTTGATCGAAGCCGGCCCGCGCGTGCTCGCCAACTTTCCCGAATCGCTGTCGGAAAAAGCCCGCGCGCAATTGCAGCGACTCGGGGTCGAAGTCGCCACCGGCACCCCGGTCGCCGCGATCGACGCGCGCGGCTACCGACTCGGCGCCGAGGTCGTGCCGTCGCGCACGGTGCTGTGGGCGGCCGGCGTCGCGGCCTCGCCGCTCGGCGCCCTGCTCGATGCGCCGCGCGATCGCGCCGGGCGCGTGCTGGTCGAACCCGACCTCAGCGTGCCCGGGCATCCGGAGATCTTCGTCGCCGGCGATCTGGCCAGCGTCAAGCAAGCCAACGGCCAGCCCGTGCCCGGGGTCGCGCCGGGCGCCAAGCAGATGGGCGCCTACGTCGCGCGTGCGATACGCGCACGTCTCGATCGGCACACGCTCGAACCTTTCCGTTACGTCGACTTCGGTAACCTCGCCACCATCGGCCGCCGCGCCGCGGTGGTCGACCTGCGTGGCTTCAAGTTCTCCGGCTTCGCCGCCTGGGTGTTCTGGCTCGCCGCGCACGTGTTCTTCCTGATCGGCTTCCGCAACCGGCTGATCGTGATGCTCAACTGGTCGTGGGCCTACTTCACCTACCAACGCCACGCCCGCATCATCTTCGGCACCGGCGAGCCCGCCCGCGCCGATCCACCGGCACCGCCGTCATGAAGACAGGCGGGCGACGCGGTGCGCGTGCATCCCTCGGCTGCAGCGGTAACGACGACGAAGGGCGCCTCGCGGCGCCCTTCGTGTTTACCGCGGACTCGGTGGCTGTCTGCAAGCTCGCGTCAGACGCGATCGATCCGGCACATGAAGCAACCGGTGCGGGCATTGTGCGCGTGCACTTCGGTCGTGTCCGGATCGTCGAGCAGCTCGGCCAACACCGCATCGGCCTGGGCGCCATCGATCGCGCGCGCGCCGCGCATCCAGCCGTTGGCGTCGTAGGCGCGCAGCGACAGGTGGCGGGTGCGCAGAAACGGCGGCAGGGCATCCTCGTACACGCTCGGCTGGGCGGCGCCCTCGCGCACGTAGATCGGGCCGCTGGAACGGTAGGGGCCATCGCAGGCGTGGTGCTCGAAGGTCAGCAACAACACCGAGTCGCCGGGCGCGGCGTCGGCCAGGCTGATCCGGCAGGGGTAGCCGTTCGGCGAGTCGGCGACGATGCGGCGCATGCCGTGGGCGCGCAGGCTGGCGTCGTCGAGCGCGCCGAGGGTGGCGAAGGGTTCCGGCGACAGGCCGGCGATGCGGTAGCGAGACATGGGGTAACTCCCTGGAAGACAGGGCCCCAAGTTAGATGCCGCGCGCGCGCGGCGATATCCGCTTCTTGCGCTGCGCGGTCGCGAACGCTGCAGCCGTTTGCGGCGCCGCAAACGACGACGGCCCGGTTTCCCGGGCCGTCGTCGCTAAGCTTGCTGGTGGCCGATCAGGCGACGAACAGGCCGCGCATCTTCTTCAGGGCATTGGCTTCGATCTGGCGGATGCGCTCGGCGCTGACGCCGTACTCGTCGGCCAGTTCCTGCAAGGTGATCTTGCTGTCGGCATCGAGCCAGCGACGCTTGATGATGTCGCGCGAACGCGCATCCAGGCCGGCGAGGCCTTCGCGCAGCAGGCCGAGCTGGTTGTCTTCCTCGTCCTCGCGCTCGTACGACTGCGACGGATCTTCATCGCTCGCGCGCAGGTACGCGGCCGGCGACGGCGGCGCATGATCGTCGTCTTCGTCGGAGGGCGCATCGAAACCGATGTCGCGGCCGGACAGGCGCGATTCCATTTCCAGCACTTCGCGCTCGGAGACGTTGAGGTCCTTGGCGACCAGGCGCACTTCCTCGGCGTTCATCCAGCCCAGGCGCGTCTTGCTCTTGCGCAGGTTGAAGAACAGCTTGCGCTGCGCCTTGGTCGTGGCGACCTTGACGATGCGCCAGTTCTTGAGGATGAACTCGTGCATCTCGGCGCGGATCCAGTGGACCGCGAACGAGACCAGACGCACGCCCTGGTCGGGGTCGAAACGCTTGACCGCCTTCATCAGGCCGATGTTGCCTTCCTGGATCAGGTCGCCGATCTGCAGACCGTAGCCGTTGTAGCCGCGGGCCACGTGGACGACGAAGCGCAGGTGGGAGTGAACAAGTTCACGGGCCGCGTCGAGGTCTTCCCCTTCGCGGAAGCGGCGCGCCAGCGCCTGCTCGTTTTCTACGCTGAGCACCGGGATCTGGTGCACGGCGCCGATATACGCGTCCAGCGAACCGAGCGCGCTGGGCACAGGCAGGTTGTTGGCGACTAGAGCAGTGGATTGGGCGATAGAGGTCATGGGGGTCATCTTAGCAGTCGCGATATATGACTGCTAAAGGTGGGGAAAGTTCCACAGTGTTGCGGTACTGGAACGGGCGACCGGGCCTTGACCGGCCCGGGCGGCGGAGCGCCGGACCGATGAGACGGCGGCGCGGACATCAACATACCCTTTGTAATTAATAACTTATTAAAGCGAACCGGCCGCCGGCGCCATTCAGCCCAGGACCCGGGCACTCGAATATCCGCCCGTGGCACCGTCGGCTGCCTGAACCGGCGCGGCGAAACGCCACCATCGGCCTGATCCGGGCGCACATTCCATCAGGACTGGGGTCCCAGATCGCAAAACCGGCGCCGGGCCGAGAGCGGCGACCGGGGCTTCGACCCCCGATCCGGACGAAGGTTCACCCCGCAGCCCTGCTCGCGCCTGCGGCCGGCGCGCCACTACAGTGAGGCGACGCCGCCCGCCCCGGACTGCCCGTGATCCGACGAAAGACCCAGGAAGACGCCACCGGCTGCGGCCTGGCCTGCGTGGCGATGCTCGGCGGCATCGGCTATGCGCAGGCGCGAGTGCTGGCGCGCCGGCTCGGCGTCGGCCCGCACGATCGGGTCGTAGGCCGCGGCGACCAAGCGCGCACGGTGCGCAATGCCTACTTCAGCGACGCCAGACAGTTGCGGCGCATGCTCAAGCTGCTCGGCCTGCGCGCGGGGCCGGAACGCCGCCTGGCGCGATGGGATGCGCTCGATCGCAGCGGCATCGCCGGCATCAATCCCAACCGCCGCGAGGGCAGCTGGCACTGGGTGGTCTATCTGCACTCGGACGAAGGCGGCTGCGTGCTCGACCCGAATCCGCGCGTGCGCAGCGAACGCAGGACCGACTTCGGCCGGATGAAGCCGCGCTGTTTCATCCCGGTGGCTCCCGCCTGAGCCGGAATCAGGCGTCGCCGAGTTCCTCCAGCGAGCGGCGGAAACGCTTCAGGGCCGGGGCGATCTCGTCGGCATCGATGACGCCATAACCGAAGGTCAGTGCCGGCCGTTCCAAGGCGCCGATCGCATAGTCGCCGACCGACTGCGCACCGGGCAGGTGGCGCAGCATGCGCGCGAGGATCGCCGGCGCCAGCCCGGGGTCGCGGATGCGCGCGGCCAGGTGCAGCCCCGCTTCCGACGGAATCGGCTCCAGCCACGGATGCAGTTCGCGGCGCAGGCCGTCGAGCAGGGCGTCGCGGCGCTCGCCGTAGATCGAACGCATGCGCCGCACGTGCCGGGCGAGATGACCGTCGCGGATGAAGGCCGCGAGCACCGATTGGGTGATCGTGTCGCAATGCGAATCGGCGCATTGCTTGACCGTGATCAGGGCATCGCGCGCCCACGCCGGCGCGACCACGAAGCCTTTGCGCAGCGACGGGAACAAGCTCTTGGAGAAGGTGCCGACGTAGAACACCAAGGCGTCGCGATCCAGCGTCTGCAGCGCGTCGAGCGGGCGCCCGCCGAAACGGAACTCGCCGTCGTAATCGTCTTCGATCACCACCGCATGATGAGTGCGGGCGAACTCCAGCAGCGCCTTGCGCCGGCGCAACGACAAGGCGACGCCGGTCGGCGATTGGTGCGAGGGGGTGACGGCGATGACGCGCACGTCCTCGGGCAGGCGCTCCACGCACAGGCCTTCGTCGTCGACCGGCATCGGCACCAGGCGCGCGCCGGCGGCGGCAAAGGCTGCGCGCACCGGCGGATAGCCCGGCTCTTCGACCGCCACCTGGGTCACGCCCGGCGTCACCAGCAAGCGCGCGAGCAGATCGAAGGCCTGCTGCGCGCCGGAAGTGACGATGACGTCGTCGGCCGCGCAGGCGACCGCACGCGCGAACGCGACGTGCTGGGCGATCGCTTCGCGCAGGGCCGGGATGCCTTCCGACGGCGGATAACTGAAATGGGTCTTCGACCATTCGCGCAGGCTCTGCGCGGACAAACGCCGCCAGACATCGTGCGGGAAATGGCGATGGTCGGGAATGCCGAGGCGGAAGCAGCGTTCCGGCAGGCTGCGCGGCGGCGCGGGACGCATGAACGGCGTGCGCCACAGCGGGTTCAGGCGTGGGTCTTCCAGCCCCTGCTCCAGATGCGAGGGCGCGCGCCGTTCGCGACGTCCGGCGACGTCGGCCACCACGGTCTTCGCGCCCTTGCGCGGCAGCGCATAGCCTTCGGCGATCAGCAGGTCGTAGGCGGTGACGACGGTGTTGCGGGCGATGCCGAGCTCGCTGGCGACCTGGCGCGTCGCCGGCAGCGGCGCCCCGGCGGCGAGGCGGCCGTCGAGGATCGCCGAGCGCAGCTGGTGGTGCAGTTCCTGGGTCAGGGTGCCTTGGCCGCGGTCCGGCAGGGCGAGAGGAAACGGGAAAACTGGCCCCATGAAATATCACCGTTTTGGCTCATTCAGGGCGCCAGAGTACTCCTAAGCTGAGTCCATGGAAGCGGCACGACGCCGCCGCACTACCCCTCCCAGACGAGCCCCTGCCGATGATCGACCTCTACTACAGCCCGACCCCCAACGGCTTGAAGCTGCGCCTGTTCCTGGAAGAGTCCGGCCTGGCCCACCGGGTCGTGCCGGTGCAGCTTTCGGCCGGCGAGCAGTTCGCCCCCGAGTTCCTGGCGATCTCGCCGAACAACAAGATCCCGGCGATCGTCGACCACGCCCCGCGCGACGGCGGCGAACCGGTGGCGGTGTTCGAGTCGGGCGCGATCTTGCTCTATCTCGCCGAGAAGACCGGCCTGCTGCTGCCCGAGGACGCCCGCGCCCGCCTCGAAGTCACCCAGTGGCTGTTCTGGCAGATGGCCGGGCTCGGCCCGATGGCCGGCCAGGCCGGTCACTTCCGCGTCTATGCGCCCGAGCCGCTGCCGTATGCGATCGAGCGCTACACCCAGGAAGTGAAGCGCCTGTACGGCGTGCTCGACCGCCGCCTCGCCGACCGCGCCTATCTCGGCGGCGACGCCTATTCGATCGCCGACATCGCTTGCTACCCGTGGATCGTGCCGCACGCCGGGCTCGGCCAGGACCTCGCCGCGACCCCGCACCTGCAGCGCTGGTTCCAGAGCATCGCCGCACGTCCGGCCACCCAGCGCGTCTACGCCGGCATCGACGACCCGTACACCAAGGCGCCGGTGCTGTCGGAGGAAGCGCGAAACGTCCTGTTCAACCAGGGCGCGACGAACGCGAAGTCCTGACTCGTCGCACGCCCGCACAGCCCACCGCCACGAGGTCCGCCATGTCCCTGCCGATCTGCGAAACCTGCGGCACCCAGTTCGCCCCTCATGCCGGCGTGCCGGCGCATTGCCCGATCTGCGAAGACGATCGCCAGTACGTCGGCTGGCAGGGCCAGCGCTGGACCACCCACGAAGCGCTGGCGCAACGCTATACGCTGCGGCTCGAGGACGATGCCGGCGTGCTCGGCATCGGCCTGGCGCCGGCGTTCGCGATCGACCAGCGCGCGGCGTACCTGCAGACCGACGCCGGCAACATCCTGTGGGAATGCCTGGCCCTGGTCACCGACGAGGCCGTGGCCGAGCTGCGCGCGCGCGGCGGCGTCGACCTGATCGCGATCTCGCATCCGCATTTCTACGCCTCGATGGTCGAGTGGAGCGAAGCGCTCGGCGGCGTGCCGATCCTGATCCACGAAGCCGATCGCGAATGGGTGCAACGCCCTTCCGAACGCATCCGCTACTGGAACGGCGACGAACACAAACTCTCCGAGGACGTCACCCTGATCCGCTGCGGCGGCCACTTCCCCGGCAGCACCGCGCTGCACTGGAAGCGCGGCCCGCGCGACGGCGGCGCGCTGTTCCCGGGCGATGCGCTGCAGGTGGTGTTCGACCGCCGCCACGTGACCTTCATGTACAGCTATCCCAACTACATCCCGATGAAACCCAGCGACGTGCGGGCGATGCGCGAACGCGTCGCCAGCTACGCATTCGAGGACGTCTACGGCTACACCTGGGGCCGCAACATCATCGGCGGCGGCCGCCAGGCGGTCGACGACTCCTTCGATCGCTTCCTCGCCGCGGTCGCCGGCTGAGCCGGCCGCGCCTGGCTGCCTTCCCTATCCTCCGAGGAATACCCGATGCCGCACGGACTCGATGCTTTGCACGATTATCTGCCCGCACGTTTCAGCACCAGCGCCGACCTGCCGTGGATTCCGTCCTCGACCCCGGGCAAGGCCGCCAAACCTCTGCGCTTCCTCGCCGACGACCAGGGCTTCGTCGAACTGCTGCGCATGGACCCGGGCGTGGTCATGCCGCTGCACCGCCACACCGGCGAGATCCATGCCTACAACCTCAGCGGCAGCCGGCTGTTGTGCACCGGCGAGCTGATCGGCCCCGGCGACTACGTCTATGAGCCCCCGGGCAATACCGATTGGTGGAAGATCGTCGGCGACGAACCGATGATCGCCCTGGTCGTGGTTATGGGCGCGGTCGAATTCCTCGGCCCCGGCGACGTGGTGCGGATGCGCGCCACCGCCGAAACCCAACGCGCCGAATACGAGCGCTACTGCCGCGAGCACGGGCTGCCGCCGCGCGATCTGATGGAGCGATAACCGGCGCCGCCGGCGTTGCGCCGGCAAGCGTCGGCGGCCTCGGGGCTTCAGTCTTCGACGAAGGATTTAAGCCGCAGCAAGGCCTGATCCCACTGCTGCGAGATCGCATCGAGCGAGCGCCGGGCCTCGTCCAGTTGCGCGGGCTCGAACTCCCACAAGCGTTCGCGCCCGGCCTTGAGGTCGCGCACCAGGCCGGCCTCGGCCAAGACCTGCAGATGCTTGGTCACCGCCTGGCGGCTGATGTCGGTGCCGCCGGTGAGTTGCGCGATCGACATGGCACCGCCCGCGCACAAAGCCACGACCAAGCGTAGGCGGGTCTCGTCGCTGAGTGCGGCGAAGACCCGTGCCGATTTATCCAAGGCCGATTTAGACAAGGCCGATTTAGACAAAGCCGACTTGCGCAGCGTCGGCGCTTTCAACGCGGCCCTAGCCGACATAGCGCTCGATGTTCTTCATCTGCTCGTCCCAGCCGCCGCTGTTCATGCGGAAGGCTTCGTCGCGGCGCGAGGCCGGCACGCGGTCGAAACCGGACTCGACTACGCGCAACAGGGTGCCGCCGTCGACCTCTTCGAGAGTGAACTCGACCAGGGTCGGCGCTTCCTGCGAATAGTCGACCTCGGCATCGACCGCGTAGGGATGCCAATGGAAGGACAGCAGGCGTTCGGGCTCGACGCGCTGGACTTCGACCTGCATCAACAGGTGCTCGTAGCCCGGATAGGTGATGTAGCCCTGGGTGGTCTGCCCGGGCACGAAGCGCTGGCCTTCGAGGCGGACGCCGAACCATTCGCCGAAAGACTCGGCGTCGGCCAAGGCCTGCCAGACCCGCGAGCGCGGCGCCTTGAGCAGGATCTGCTTCTCGATGCGATCGGTGGATGCGTTCATGGTCGTACCTCCGACCCGAAGGCTAGTCCCGCCGACAGCGAAATGCAACCATTTGGTTGCCTTACATCGCTATCGCGGCGATCAGGCCGCTCGCGGCCACCGGACCCGCGCCCGATTCAGGCCCCGAGCGAACCATCCTGCAGGGCGCGGCACAGCTGCGCGGTGGCCTCGTCCATCGGGAAACAGCATTCCACGTGCAACTCGTCGATGGTGACGTCGCGCGGGGTGCCGAAGGTGGTGATGGTGGAGAAGAACCGCAGCTCGTGTTCGTCGCGGCGCAGGATCGTGGTGAGCAGCGGCGACGGTGCCGCATCGAACTGGCGCCGGCGCCAATGGCTCGGCACCCCGGGATAGGCCATGGCTTCGTCGAGCAAGGCGCGCGCCGCGCTGTCGCCGGGCGTAGCCGCGACCGCGGTATGCAGGTGACGGATCAGCTCGCCGGCCACCTCTTCCCAGTTGGCGACCGCCGGGCGCAGATCCTCGGGGTCGAAGAACTGCCGGATCATGTTGGCGTGGCGGTTCGGGCGACCGCGCATGACGAAGGCATTGGTGCGCACCGCGGCCTCGTTGGCCATCAATACGTCCCAGTGCCGGTTCAACAGGAACGCCGGATACGGTTCCTGCTGCTTGAGGATGAATTCGATCGCGCGCCGGATCTGGGCGAACTCGGGCATCGCCAACGCGGTCTCGGGGTACTTCGGCGCGAAGCCGGCCGCGACCAGCAACGCATTGCGTTCGCGCAGCGGCATGTCGAGGGCGTCGGCGAGCTTGACGATCATCTCGCGGCTCGGCTGCGACTTGCCGGTCTCCACATAGCTCAGATGACGGGCCGATACGCCCGCGTCCAGGGCCAGGTCCAGTTGGCTCCAGCGCCGGACCGCGCGCCACTCGCGCAGCAGCGCGCCGACGCTCTGGTTGCGCGGGCCGGTCTTCGGATTCGTAGCGAGGGCCATGTTCATGCGGCCATGATAGGAGCCGGCTTCGGTCAAAACCATGACCTCGCAGGTCATGCAGATTGCACCTGCGACGTCATTGCCGGCATGACTGCCGATCTCGATCATCGCCTCCCATCGAAACGCCCGACCGGGCCTGGGAGACGACATGAACCGCAGAACCTTCATCCAACTCGGCGTCGGCGCCGCCAGCGTCGGCCTGCTCGGCGCTTGCGCCACCGGCCTGACCGGCGCCGGCGCCACCGCCGCCGATACCGCGCCGTGGAACGCGGCCGCGTTCCATGCCGCGCGCCGCTTCGTCGCGACCTCGTTCGGCGAGATCGCCTACGTCGAGCGCGGTCAGGGGCCCGTGGCCCTGTTCCTGCACGGCTTCCCGCTCAACAGCTTCCAGTGGCGCGGCGCGATGGCCTATCTGGCGCCGTACCGCCGCTGCATCGCCGCCGACTTCATGGGCCTGGGCTATACGCGGGTCGCCGCAGGCCAGAGCGTCGCGCCGGACGCGCAGGTCGACATGCTCGCGACCTTGCTCGACCGGCTCGGCATCGACAGCGTCGACCTGATCGCCAACGACAGCGGCGGCGCGGTCGCGCAGATGTTCCTGGTCAAGTATCCGCAGCGCGTGCGCAGCATGCTGCTGACCAACTGCGACGTCGAGAACGACAGCCCGCCGGCCGCGGTGGTGCCGGTGATCGAAGCCGCGCGGCGCGGCCGCTTCGCCCTGGAAACGTTTCCGCCGCAACTGGCCGACCATGCCTTTGCCCGTTCGGAAAAGGGCATCGGCGTACAGTGCTTCACCTATCCCGATCATCCGAGCGACGAAGCGATCGAGACCTACTTCACCCCGTTGGTCAGCACGCCGCAACGCGTGCAGCTCACCGACGCCTATGCGATGGGGCTGGACCCGAACCCGCTCGCCGGCATCGAGGCGGCACTGAAGCGCTGCACGCAACCGGTGCGGATCGTCTGGGGCACCGGCGACACGATCTTCTCGCCGGCCAGCCCGCACTACCTGGACCGCTTGTTCCCGAACTCGCGCGGCATCCGCTTCATCGAAGGCGCGAAACTGTTCTACCCCGAAGAGTTTCCGGAAGTGATCGCGCACGAAGCGCGCCAGCTCTGGGCGACGCTCTGATCGCAGCGAAATCTGCGTCGTATCCGTATGACGTTTGTCATCAATCGTGGCCGCGCCGGTGCGTTGCGACGACAACGATAAAGTTCATGCCTGGCCATCGCCAGGCTCGTGTCTCGACTACGACGGCGGCGCAATGCCGCCGTCGCGCGTATCGCAGCGGCCACCGATGCGCCGCTGGTACGCTCTTGCGATCCGTCCATCGGTTTCGCCTTGTCTCTGCGTACAGCAACCGCCATTACGCTGTCGTGCAAGGGCGCCGCGTCATCGCGTCGCCGCTCACGCCGCCGTCCGCGCATCGCGCTTGCAACCCTGCGCACGATTGCGGCATCACTGTCAGCAAGCCCACTCACTGCGCCGCCTTCGATGCCCTCACCGCTGCGTTTCCGAAACGAACGTCATTCGCCCGGCCCGGTTGCGGACGCGCGCGCCGGTCCGCCGCCGTGGCGCCCGCCGCGCGCGCCGCCCGACGCCGGCTTCGATACCCGGATGTGTTTATTTGTACGGTCCCGACGAGCACCACCCGCCGGCGCTACCATGCCGGCTCGCATGAGGTGGCCATGAATAAAGTCCTGCTGATAGAGGACGACGCCCGACTGGCCGGGCTGATATCCGAATACCTGCAACGCTACGACTTTCAAACCTCGGTGGTACTGCGCGGGGACCAGGCGCTGACCGCGATCGAGGACGATCCACCCGACGTCATCGTGCTCGACCTGATGCTGCCCGGCATGGACGGCTTCGACGTCTGTCGCCAGATCCGCAAGCAATCGAGCCTGCCGATCGTCATGCTGACCGCGCGCGGCGATCTGTTCGATCAGGTCACCGGCCTGGAGGTCGGCGCCGACGACTACGTACTCAAGCCGGTCGAACCGCGGCTGTTGCTGGCGCGATTGCGCGCCATCCTGCGCCGCAGCCAGGCGCGGCCGCAGCCCAACGGCTCCTCGATGCTGCTGTACGGCGGCCTGCAGATCGACATGACCGCGCGCCAGGTGCGCTGGAAAGGACAGGAGATCGACCTCAAGACCGCCGACTACAACCTGTTCGTGATCCTGGCCCAGGCCGCCGGCCGCGTGCTCAATCGCGACGAGTTGCTGCGGCGCTGGCGCGGGATCGGCTTCGACGGCGTCGACCGCACCGTCGACGTCAGCATCTCGCGCCTGCGCCGGCATTTCGGCGACGACGCCCACGAGCCGCGCAAGATCAAGACCGTATGGGGCCGCGGTTACCTGTTCAGTCCGATCGCCTGGGAGGACTGAATGTTCGCGATGCTGGTGCGGCTGTATCTGACCGTGGCCGGCCTGCTGTTGTGCTCGATGCTGTTGGTGCAGCAAGCCTTTCCATACCTGTTCCCGGACCAGTATTCGCAATCGGCGCGGCACGAATTCAGCGGCGAGCTCGCGCTGCTGCGCGAGCACCTGCGCGGCGTCGGCATCGGCGAATTGCCCGAGCGCATCGCCACGCTCAACCGCAGCAACCCGGACCGCTACAGCGTGCTGTCGCCGGCGATGGCGCTGCGCCTGCCGTCGCGGGTGCTGGCCGAACTGGCCGCCACCGGCACCGCCAGCGACCACGTCAGCACCGAGCATCACCACGTCTATGTCCGCCTCGACCACGGCGACGTGGTCCAGATCAGCTATGACGAAAGCGATTTTCCTATCCGCTACATCGCCTACGCCACCGTGTTCGCGATGGTGCTGGTCGGCCTGATGATCTGGCTGCAGCCGCATTGGCGCGACCTGGAGCAGCTGCGCGACGCCGCCGCGCGCTTCGGCGACGGCGACCTTAACGCCCGCGCGCGCCTGCCGGGCGGCTCGTCGATCCGCCAGCTGTGCGTCTACTTCAACAACATGGCCGACCAGATCGGCTGCCTGATCCAGTCGCAGCGCGACATGGTCAACGCCGCCTCGCACGAGCTGCGCACGCCGATCACCCGCCTGGAGTTCGGCCTGGCCAACCTCGGCGACACCCTCGACGACCGGGTCGCGCGCGCGCGCGTGCACGCCTTGCGCTGCGACGTCGAAGAACTCGACCTGCTGGTCGGCGAACTGTTGACCCTGGGCATGCTCGAACGCAGCGGCCCGATGCCGGCGTTGGAGCGCATCGACCTGTCCGCGTTCCTGCGCGCCTCGACCGGCGTGTCGGCCGAGGAGCTGCGCATCCGCACTACCCATATCGAATGGGCGCTCGCCCCGGCGCTGAAAGAGGTCGTGGTCGAGCCGCGCAGCCTCGGCCGCGCCTTCTCCAACCTCATGCGCAACGCCCTGCGCTATGCCGACGGCACCATCCGGGTCGGCGCCGAAGCGGTCGAGCACGGTTGGCAGTTGGTGGTCGAGGACGACGGCGTCGGTATCCCGCCGGAAGACCGCCTGCGCGTGTTCGAACCGTTCTATCGCCTCGACCGCAGCCGCGACCGCGCCACCGGCGGCTTCGGACTCGGCCTCAGCATCGTGCGCCAGGTGATCGACCGCCACGGCGGCGAGGTCCACATCGAAAGCTCGCCGCTGGGCGGCGCGCGCTTCGTCATGCGCATTCCCTGGCACCAGCCCGGCGAGTGGCGCGGCCGCAACCGCCCCCCGCGCGAAGAACCCGCGGCGGACGCCGGCCACCTCGAGCATTCGTTTCATCTGCAATGATCGGCGCCGAAAGGATCGGCGCCGAGCGCTGACCCCTTTTCCCGGCGCAGTGCGTTAACCCATGCGCAGGCCGCCAATGACGGCGGCCGGGAAGGAACCGATATGCATATGGAAATGAATGCCCTCGACGACGTCGAGGCGCAGGTCCTCGACCTCGCCAACCAGGCCATCGGCCATCAGGCCGGCGGCGATTACCGCCAGGCCGCCCAGCATTGGGCGCAGGCCATCGCCTTGGCCGACACCGGCATGCACGACGACGAGATCCGCTACTGGCTGCGCAGCGGCATCGCCGACGCGCACTACCGGCTCGGCCAGGACGAAGCCTGCATCGCCGCGGCGCGCGAGGCGCGCGCCTGGTGCCGGCAGAATCAGGCGCCGCTGGCGGCCTTGCTGCTGGGTCAGGCGCTGTACCGCAGCGGACGCGTGCAGGCGGCGCTGGAAGCCCTCGACGAGGCGCGCGGCATGATCGGCGCGGAGTTCCTCGACGCGATCGACCACGTCCATCGCGAAGCCATCGCCGAGCTCATGACCGCCCGCGCGGCCTGACCGCGACGCTGCGCGGCGGATTCAGAAGCGCGCCCACCATTGCACCGAGCGCTCGAAGTAACCGATCAGGGTCTGCACCAGGCGTTGCCGGTCCTGCGGCTCGCCGCAGGCGATGACCCGGTCGACCGCGCTATGCATCGCGGTGAAGAAGATCACCGCGGTCAGGCGCGGGTCCGGCGCGGCCCAGACCCGCGCCGCGATGCCGCCTTCGAGCAACTCGACCAGCTGATCGACGACCGGGTTCTCCTGCATGGCATGGCGGTCGTGGGTGCGCAGGTCGTGGAAGACCACGTCGTGCAAGGCGACCTGGTCGAGATACCCCTCGACCGCGCTCTGCACCCAGGCGCGCAGGCGTGCCGGCCAATCGTTGGGCCGGCAGCGGTCCATGGCCTCGTGGAGACGGACGCGAAAACCCTCGACGAAACGCTGCTGCAAGGCCAGCAGCACATGCTCGCGGCTGGCGAAGTGGTCGCGCAGCACGCGCAGTTCCAGGCCGGCGCCGGCGGCGATGTCGGCCAGGGCGACGCGCTCGGTGCCGCGCTCGACGAACAGGCGCGCGGCGACGTCCAGCAGCGCTTCGCGGGTCGGGATGGCGGCCGCCGCGAAGGCGGGCTCGGGCACGGCAAACGCTGACGGGGACGGCATCGACCGGCCTCAAATGAGAATGGCTCTCATCATATCCCAGGCCACGACGGCGCGGGCCGGCGATACCGGCCATGCCGCCCGACCGCATTCACCCGGGCGTCGCGATCCGAGCCGGCCGCGCGTCGCAGTTCGATAGTTCTGCATCGCTCGACGCGGCGGTCTGCGCGCCATGGATATGCGCTGGCGGAAAATTCATTCGCGAAAGCGAAAATCGAAAGCGCCTCGATGCCGCGCGGCATCACAGGCGGATCGTGATTTCGAACCGCGTTGCGATACCGCGCGGATACCGATATTTCAGCGGCGCAAACGCGAAAAATCGCTGCGGCGAGAATATTCGCGCGATCTTGTCGCCTGTAGAAAAAGCTTCACATATCCGTCTTGTGATCCGGCTCTCAACGCCGGCTTCGTAAATATTCGACTTGTGATCCGTCTCTCACCGATCTCGATGGACACGGCCGGAGCGCTCAGGGATATTGAATCCGAAGCGGCAGCGAAGCGCGATGCGGATCGTCGCTGCCGCAGGCAACCACATAAGAACTCAAGCCCGCCATCTGCGCGAGTAGCGCAGCCAGCTGCTACGGACAGGGCTCAGCCCCGGCGCCAAGCGCCGCGGCGGCGACATAGTTTTATTTCGAAACAAACATGGAGAGGGGGCCACTCGTAACGACGAGCTGGCCGCGGGATCGCGCGCGAAAACAACGCGTCGTCGGGCATCGCGCCCGCCGGCCGCTGACGGCGTGCGGCCAACGGCCGCCTCAAAGGATGCGCGCCATGAATGAATCCCACTCCCCCGCTCTGCCCCTGACCACCGCCCAGCGCGGCCTGTGGGTCGGGCAGAAGATCGCCTCGGCCGAAGCCTCCATGAACATCGCCGAAGCCGTGGAGATTTGCGGCCCGGTCGATACCGAGCTGTTCCTGCGCGCACTGCGCCAATTCACCCGCGAAGCCGATGCCACCCGCGTGCGCATCGTCGAACAAGGCGGCTTGCCGCGGCAGATCGTGCGCGAGGAATACGAAAGCGACTTCCCGTATTTCGACCTCAGCCTGGAAGCCGATCCGCGCGCGGCCGCGGAACGCTGGATGCAGGCCGAACTCGCCAAGCCGGTCGATTTCGTCCACGACCCGCTGTGGGTCAGCGCGCTGTTCAAGCTCGCCGACGACCGCTATTGCTGGTACCAGCGCGCCCACCACACGATCTACGACGGCTACAGCGGCGGCATGACCGTGCGCCGCATCAGCGAGTTGTACAGCGCCTATGTCGAAGGCCGCGAGCCCGAGCCCTGCGGCTACGGCTCGCTGGCGGCGCTGGTCGAAAGCGAAGCCGCCTATCGCGGTTCCGAACGTTTCCAGCGCGACCGCGCGTTCTGGCGCGAGCAACTGGCGGCCCTGCCCGAGGCGGTGACCCTGGCGCGCCGGCGCGTGCGCAACAACGGCGGCCTGCGCCGTGCGCGCGGCCTGCTCGACGACGCGGCGCGCACGCGCCTGGTCGAGATCGCGCGCGACTGCGGGGTGAGCCTGCCGCAGGTGCTCATCGCGCTGATCGCCGCCTATTATCACCGCGCCACCGGCTCCCACGACCTGGTGTTCGGCATGCCGGTCACCGGCCGCGTCAATCACGCCCTGCGCAGCACCCCGGGTATGGTCGCCAACGTGGTCGCGATTCGTTTGGCGATGAGCCCGCAGACGACCATGCCGGAACTGTTCGCGCAGGTCTCGCGCGTGGTCCGGCAGGCGCTGCGCCACCAGCAGTATCGCTACGAAGACCTGCGCCGCGACCTCGGCCTGGTCAATCCCGACCAGCACCTGGCCTGGCTCGGCATCAACATCGAGCCCTTCGACTACGGCAGCTTCGGCGGCCATCGCGCGACCGGGCATAACCTGCACAACGGCTCGGCCGAAGACCTGACCGTGTTCGTCTACGACCGCGACGACGGCGAAGGCCTGAGCTTCGACCTCGACGCCAACCCGACCCTGTACCCGGCCGCGGAACTCGACGAACACCGGCGCCGCCTGATGCGGTTGATCGAATCGGTGTCGGCCGATCCGTCGCTCAGCCTCGGCGCGATCGACGTGCTCGGCAACGAAGAGCGCGAACGCCTGTTGCTGGGCTGGAACGACACCGACGCACCGCTGCCGGACAGCACCGCGCTCGACCAGTTCGAGCAGCAGGCCGCGCGCACGCCCGATGCGGTCGCGGTGATCGCCGGCGACACCGTGCTGAGCTATCGCGAACTCGACGAGAGCAGCACCCGCCTCGCCCACCGCTTGATCGCGAAGGGCGCGCGCCCCGGCGACATCGTCGCCATCGCCCTGCCGCGCGACGAGGTCTTGATCGCGGCCCTGCTCGCGGTGTGGAAGGCCGGTGCGGCCTATCTGCCGCTGGACCCGGAAGCGCCGGCCGAGCGCATCGCCCTGACCCTCGACGACGCCGCGCCGAGCCTGCTGCTGACCACCTCGAACCTCGCCGAGGCCTTCGCCGGCCGCGCCCTGCCGCTGCTGTTCGCCCACGAACAGGACGAGGCCTACGAGATCGACGTCGACGCCGTCCTGCCGCGCGCGCGCTTCGATGCCACCGCCTACCTGATCTACACCTCGGGCTCGACCGGCCGCCCCAAGGGCGTGGAAGTCACTCAGCGCAATCTCGGCAACTTCCTGCTCGCGACCCAGCGCCTGTTCGCGCCGACCGCGGCCGATCGCTTCCTGGCCCAGACCACGGTCGCCTTCGACATCGCCTGCTTCGAGTTGTTCCTGCCGCTGAGCGTCGGCGCGCGCATCGTCGTGACCACCGCCGAGGTGGTGCGCAATCCGCTCGCGCTCGCCCGTTTGATCGCCGAGCACGGCCTCAACTTCGTCCAGGCCACGCCGTCGCTGTGGCGGATGCTGCTGGCCAACCCCGAGCTGCGCCTGGACGGCGTGCACGCGCTGTCGACCGGCGAAGCCCTGCCGCCCGAACTCGCCCAGCGCCTGGTCGCCGCGGCCGCGCGCGTGACCAATCTGTACGGGCCGACCGAAACCACGGTGTGGGCCAGCGCGGTCGAGATCACCGCGGCCGACCTCGCCGACGGCGCGCCGCCGCCGATCGGCAAGCCGCTGGCGAACACCCGCGCCTACGTGCTCGACACCACGCTGAGCCCGGTGCCGACCGGCAGCGTCGGCGAGCTCTACATCGGCGGCGCCTGCGTCGCCAAGGGCTATCTGGGCCGCGACGAGCTCACCGCCGAGCGCTTCATCGCCGATCCTTTCGCCGCCCGCCGAACCGATCCGCTCACCGCCACCGATGCGCGCCTGTACCGCACCGGCGACCTCGCGCGCTGGCGCGACGACGGCGTCATCGAATACCTGGGCCGCGCCGATCAGCAGGTCAAGATCCGCGGTCACCGGGTCGAGCTGGGCGAGATCGAAACCCATCTCGGCGCCGAGGAGACGGTGGCCGAGGCCGCGGTCGCCCTGCACAGCGACGCCGCGGGACACGCGTTGCTCGCCGCCTACCTGGTGCCCGCGACCGGCTTGCGCCTCGACAGCGACGGCCTGCGCCGCCGCCTCGCCGCCAAGCTGCCCGACCACATGGTGCCGAGCGTCTACGTCGAACTGGCGGCGCTGCCGCTGACCCCGAGCGGGAAACTCGACCGCAAGGCGCTGGCGCCGCCGGAGCGCAGCCGCCAGGCCGCCTATGCCGCGCCGCGCAGCGAGATCGAACGCAAGCTGGTGGCGCTGTGGCAGCAGATCTTCGGCCTCGAACGCGTCGGCATCCACGACAACTTCTTCGAACTCGGCGGCGACTCGCTGACTGCCGCCGAACTGGTCGCCGCTTTCCCGCAGCATTTCGGCAGCGAACTGTCGCTCGGCGCGCTGTTCGAGGGCTCGACCATCGCCGGCCTGGCCGCGTATCTGGAGCGCAGCGGCGGCGAGAACGATCCGCTCGGCGCGCTGTTGTCGCTGCGCCCGACCGATCGCGAACGGCCGTTGTTCTGCATCCACCCGGTGACCGGCTTCAGCTGGTCTTACGCCGGCATGTTGCGCCACCTCGACGAGGCCCTGCCGGTGTACGCCCTGCAGTCGCGCGGCCTGCGCGGCGGCGGCGCCCTGCCCGGCAGCATCGAGGAGATCGCCGCCGACTACATCGCGCAGATGCGCCGGATCCAGCCGCAAGGGCCCTACCGCTTGCTCGGCTGGTCGCTCGGCGGCCTGATCGGGCATGCCATCGCCGCGCAGTTGCAGCAGGTCGGCGAACGCATCGAACTGCTGGCGATGATGGATTCGTATCCGTTCGTGGCCGATGCCCACGACGCCCAGAGCGAGGCGCAACAGGCCGTGGCCGTGCTCAAGTTCCTAGGCTTCCACCACCGCATCCGCGACAACCCGCCGCAGGACATGCGCAGCCTGGCCGACTTGTTGTGCCGCGAGTACGAGGTGTTCTCGATTCCGCTGGTGCAGGAAATCATGAAGGCCGACGCGCGCCTGATCGAGAACGTCACCGCGGTGACCCGCAACAACCTGATGCTGGCGCGGCGCTATCGGCCGGCGCCGATCGAGACCGACGTGGTGTTCTTCAACGCCGGCCTCAAGGAGCACGTCGACCTGGACGGCCTGCTGCATTACCACGCCGCGGCCTGGCAGCCCTTCATCGGCGGGCGCATCGAGATCCACGACGTCGACTGCCATCACCAGTCGATGCTCGAGCCGCGCGCGGCCGCCCACATCGGCCGTGTGCTGCGCGAGCGGCTGGACTCGCGGCCGCTGCCTTCCCCGCCACCGACGCCGGCCGCGCTCGCGGTCGCGTACTCGTAAGGAGACGCCCCGTGTCCGATGCCATCGTCATCTTCACCGTCGGCACCCAAGGCGACGCGCGTCCCTGCGTCGCCCTCGGCGTGGCCTTGCGCGAGGCCGGCCACCGGGTCCGCATCGTCACCAGCGATAACTTCGCCGGCATGGTGCGCGAGGCGGGGCTGGAGTTCTTCGCCCTCAGCGCCGACTTCAGCGATCTGCTGACCAACAACCCGGAAACCGTCGACAAGGCGCTCAACCCCTTGTTCCTGGTCAAGCACACGCGCGAGAAATTCGCCTCGATGGCCGCGACCTGGGTGCGCGAGACGCGGCCGGCCTGCGAGGGCGCGGCGCTGCTGATCGGCAACGGCATCGCCACCCAATTGGCGAAAGCGCTCGGCGAGGCCGAGGGCATCGCCTTCGTGCAGGCGCAGTTGCAACCGTTCACGCCCTCGCGCGAACTCTCGCCGCTGGCGTTCTGGTCGAAGGCGCGGTTCCCGGGCGCGGTCAACCTGGGCCTGTACCAACTCATGAAGTTGTTGGCCTGGTACACGCTCAAGCCCGCCGTCAACGACGTGATCCGCCCGCAACTCGGCCTGCCGCGCTATCCCTGGTACGGCCCTTATTTCGAGCGCGATCGCTTGCGCAAACGCGTGCTGTACGGCTACAGCCGGCACATCCTGCCGCGACCCAGCGACTGGCCCGAGGAGGCACGCGTCACCGGCGGCTGGTTCCTCGACCAGGCCGAGCAGTGGCAGCCGCCGCAGGCCCTGCAGGACTTTCTCGACGAGGGCGAGAAACCGATCTACATCGGCTTCGGCAGCATGCTGGCCAACAACGCCGAAGCCTTCACCGCGACCGTGCTCGACGCCGCGCGTCTAAGCGGCCGCCGCGCCGTGCTCGCGACCGGCTGGGGCGGCCTGCGCGGCGAACCCGGGCGCCGCGACGAGCGCACCTACGTGATCGACAACGCGCCGCACGACTGGCTGTTCCCGCGCATGGCGCTGGCCATGCATCACGGCGGCGCCGGCACCACCGCGGCGGCGGCGCGCGCCGGCATTCCCTCGGTGTTCGTGCCGTTCTTCGGCGATCAACCGTTCTGGGCGCGGCGCATGCACGAGCTGGGCGCGGCGCCGCCGGCCTTGGACCGCGTGAGCGTGACCGCGGCGCAGATGGCGCAGGCGATCGGCGCCGGACTGCAGGCGCCGATGGTGCAGGCAGCCGCGCAACTCGGCCAACGCATCCACGCCGAGGAAGGCGGCGCGACCGCGGTGCGTGCGCTGGCCGAGTGGGGGCTGTTGCCGGCCGCGTCGGGCCCGGCCGTGCAGGCCGCATCGGCGAAGGAAACGCCGACGCGGCTGCGCGCGGTGGAGGCCTTGGAGGCCTGAGGCGGGGCCCATCGGCATCAGCCTCGCGGCCCGCCGCTCTCATCCGGCCCTGCGGGTCACCTTCTCCCGTAACCGGGAGAAGGAAGGCACCGTCGCCCTCGCAAGCGCCCGAAGCCACAAGGCGAGGCGTTCGGAGAGGTGGGCCCGGCTTGCGAAGGGCTCCCCAAGGCGCCGACCACCTGTCCCAACCTGCAAGACGCGCTTCGGCGAGAATGACCGGCTGATCGCGCGATGTTCTCGTCGCGCCTCACCCGCCGAGGCGTCCACCATGAAAAGCACCGATGTCGAACTCGAACGCCTGCGCATCCGCCGCGAAGCGCGCCGCGCCGCGCTCGCCGCCGACACCCGCGTCGCGGTCGAACGCGAGGGCCGCGCCGTCTGCCTGTCCGGTGGCGGTTATCGCGCCGCGCTGTTCCACCTCGGCGCCTTGTTGCGGCTGCACGAGAGCGGATTGCTGGCCGGGACGACGATGTTCAGCTCGGTCTCGGGCGGCAGCATCGTCTCGGCCTGGCTCGCCTGCCGCTATCTCGACACCCGCCTCGACGGCGAAGCCTTCGCTGCCTGGAGCGACCGCATCGATTTCCGCGCGGTGGTGGTCGAGCCGTTCCGCGCCGTCGTCGCCCGCGACATCCGCACCGCGCCCGTGCTCGCCACCGTCGCCTACAACTGGCTCTGGCCCTCGCACCGCATCGCCCTGCTCGAACGCCGCTATGCCGAAGTCTGCGGCGAACGCACGCTCGACGAATTGCCCGAATCGCCGGCCTTCGTGTTCTGCGCCACCGATCTGACCTTCGGGGTGAACTGGGAGTTCTCGCGGCGCCGCGTCGGCGACTACCTCGCCGGCTATCTGCGCGACGGCGCACGGCGCGTCGGCCTGGCCTGCGCAGTGGCCGCGTCCTCATCGTTTCCGCCGGTGTTCGGCCCGGTCCGCTTCGACACCGAAGCCGGCGATTACCAGGGCGGTCACTACCAGGGCGACGACGGCGACGAACTGCGCGCACGCATCGAGCTCAGCGACGGCGGTGTCTACGACAACCTCGCCACCGAGCCGGCGCTGCGCCGTTACCGCGAGGTGCTGGTGTCCGACGCCGGCGGCCCGTTCGCGTTCGAGACCCGGCGCTGGTGGCTGCAGCGGCTGCTGCGCTACACCCAGGTCGTCGGCAACCAGGCCGAGGCCCTGCGCAAGCGGCTGTTCTTCGGCCAGGCCGAGAGCGGCTCGCTGACCGGCGTGTACTGGAGCTTGAACGGCTCGCGCGACGAAGGCGCCGACGGCTATAGCCCTGCGCTGGTGCGCGAGGTGATCGGCCGGTTCCGCACCGATCTCGATCGCTTCCTCGACCCGGAGTTCGAGGTTCTGGTCAATCACGGCTACTTCGCCGCCGTCGACGCGATGTGGCGGCAGAACGGCTGGCATCCCGACAGCGCCCAGAGCGCGAACTGGCCGTATCCGCAGCGCGCCGACGAGAGCGAAGTACGGCGCCTGTTGCGCCACAGCCACCGGCGCGTGCTGCACCGGCGCTGGTGGGGCGAGAGCTGAGCGGATCGCGTTCGGCGCGCCCCCTCAAGTAGAGGCCGTGGCCCCACGCTCGCACGGCGCGAACAGGTCCAGGCGTTTGCGATACACGGAAGTCTCGACCTGCATCAGGCCGAGCACCGAATGGAACAGGTTGTCCTGGCTGGCCGGCCGCCGCGCTTCGTTGCGCAGGCACCGCAGGTCGAGGCCGCGCGCGGCGCTGAAGCCCGGCGACATCCACATCACCATCGGCACCCGGGTCTGGGTCTTCGGCGCGATGGCGTACGGCACGCCGTGCAGGTACAGGCCGTTCTCGCCGAGCGACTCGCCGTGGTCGGACAGATAGATCAGCGCGGTGTCGCGACCGGCGTCGCCGGCCAGGTAACGGATCGTGCGGGCGAGGAATTCGTCGGTGGCCAACACCGCGTTGTCGTAGGCGTTGACGATCTGCTCGCGGCTGCAGCGCCCCAGCTCGTTGGTGTCGCAGGTCGGGGTGTAGCGGCGCAGGCGCTCGGGATAGCGGCGGAAATAACTCGGCCCGTGATTGCCGAGCTGATGCAGCACCACCACCGCATCGCCGCCGCGCACGTCGAGGCGTTCGCGCAGGCCGCGCAGCATGACCTCATCGAAGCAGCGCTCGGCATCGCAGAAGGCTGGATCGCGGTCGTGCTCGAACGACTCGAACGCCAGGCCCTTGCAGACGTTCTTGCAGCCGGTCTGGTTGTCGCGCCACAAGGTCTGGATGCCGGCGTACTCGAGCACGTTGAGCAACGACTCCGAGCCCTCGATGCGGCGCTTGTCGTAGTTCTCGCGGCCGTACGGCGAGAACATGCACGGCACCGACACCTCGGTGCTGCTGCCGCAGGCGGTCATGTCGGGGAAATTGACCGGCTGGATCCGCGCCAGCTCCGGCGTGGTCTGGCGCTGGTAACCGTTGAGGCCCCAGTTCTGCGCGCGCACGGTCTCGCCGACCACCAGCACCAGCAGGCGCGGCCGGGCGCCGGGCGGACGCGCGGCGACCCGCGCATCGGTGCCGATCGGCGCGCGCCCGCGCACCCGCGAGGCCGAGTCGTCGAGCGCGACCCGCGCCAGCGAAACCAGATAATTCGCCGGCGTCACCAGGTGGCGAATCTCCTTGTGGTTGCGCATCAAGGCCGAGACGTCCTGGAACGACAGCATCAGCGCCAGCACGCCGACCGCGAGCGCGGCCGACAGCGCGCCCAGGCGGACCAGCACCGCGCGACCGAGCGGACGCGGCTTCAACTTCACCCGCCACAGCAACAAGGACGGCAGCACGCCGTACAACAGCATCGGCAGGATCAGGCCGGCACTGAGCAGCTCGCCGGACTCCTTGCCGTCGGACTGCAGCACGTTGCGCACCATGCCGGTGTCGAGATACACGCCGTACTGGCTCATGAAATGCGCCGCCGCCGCGGTCACCAGCAGCAACAGCGTCAGCAGCGGCTTCACCGTCCAGCGGTTCAGCAACACCCCGAGCAACAGCACGGTGATCGCGACGATCGTCACGAACATGCACACGGCGATCCAGGCGCCGTCGCTCGCGCTCAGGGCGCCGGCGGCCGAGGCCGCGCGCCAGAACGCGCCGTTGGCGAACACCGCGAAGAACAGGCTCGCGGCCAGGGCGATGGTCTCGACGCTGGCCTCGGGCCGGTAAGCGAACCAGGCCGGCCAACGCAGCCGCGAACGGACGATCGCGTTCATCGGCCGGCCCCCGGCGCGAACGGCAAGGCGACCGCCACGGGCGCCGCGCGCTTGAGCGGCGCCATCGCCAGGTACAGCGTCAGCGCCGCCGACCAGGCGATGCCGAGGGTCCACAGATCGTGCGAGAGAAAGTGCGCGCCGCGCAGCTGTTGCGCAAAACCGAACAGCAAGCCGAGGCCGAGGCCGACAGACAGCCCGAGCCAACGCAGCCGCGGCTGCACGGCCAGGAAGAAGAAGTACAAGGCGACCCAGGCATAACCCGCGCTGGCATGGCCGGCCGGAAAGCAGCGCCCCCGCGCCAGGCCCGATGGGCGCTGCGACAGCAGGCCGAAGAACTCGTTGGCGCCGCCGTAGCGGCTCAAGTCCCAGGGGCAATCCATGTTGGTGAGCGACTTCAGCGCCGACACCAGCGCGATCGCCAGCACGGTCGACAGCAACAGATACGCCAGCGGCCGCCGCCATTCGCTCAAGCCCGGGCGCAGGCGCGCGGCGAGCCACAATGCGAGCACGCCGAACCAGGCCGCGGTGCTGGCGTCGCGGCCGAAACGATGGACCAGATGCTCGGTCAGATAGGCGTTCTGCAGCGCCCAACGCCCGCCTTGCCAGGCATAGAAACGGTCGGCCAGCCAGAAGTCGCCGCCTGCCATCGCCCAGGCCGTCACGGCGAACCAGAACAGCAGCGGCGCGGCGAGATGCGTCCGTAGGAAACGGCGATGCGACGGGTAATGCGGCGGCGAAAGAGCGGAACGGGCGAGGAAATAGGCGGAGGGGTTCATCGACGGCGGAGGGCTCGCAGGGCGGCGAAGGCGGTCCCGCAATGGGATCGGCCGGACCGGCGGCGATCATCGAAGCGCTGCTGTCGGAGAGCGGTCGGAGCCAGGTTCGCGCTTCGTTAAAGCACCGCTGAGGGCGCAGGCCGCAACCGCCGGCGTTCAGCTGCCGGCGTGGCCGGCGGCGTGCATCGGGAGGCGCCCTGGCGACGCTCCGACATCGCTCCGACGCGACCTGGGCGACCCTGGCGGTTTGGTGCGGCGGTTTGGTGCGGCGCCCGGGGCAGCTCGGGGCGAACACGGTCGGCGGCGGCCACGGGCCGCGCCGGTGCGAATCGGGCACTATCGCAAGGAGCCGCGAGCGGCGGCGGGAGATTCGGCGCATGCGCCTGTTGGTGGTGGAAGACAATCGCAGCCTGGTCGCCAACCTCTTCGATTATTTCGAGGCCCGCGGCTACACCCTCGATGCCGCGCCCGACGGCCCGACCGGCCTGCACCTGGCGGTGACCCAACACTACGATGCGATCGTGCTGGACTGGATGCTGCCGCGCCTGGACGGGCGCGAGGTGTTGCGTTGCCTTCGCGAGGAAGCCGGTTCCGACGTGCCGGTGCTGATGCTGACCGCGCGCGACGAACTGCCCGACAAGATCGCCGGCTTCCGCGCCGGCGCCGACGACTACCTGACCAAACCCTTCGCCCTGCCCGAACTCGAAGTGCGCCTGGAAGCGCTGGCCGCGCGCGCCGCCGGCCGCGGCCGCAGCCGGGTGCTGCAACTGGCCGACCTCAAGCTCGACCTGACCACCCTGGAAGTCAGCCGCGACGGCCGCGCGCTGCACCTGTATCCGGCCTGCCGCAAATTGCTCGAAGTGCTGATGCAGTCGAGCCCGGCCGCGGTCACCCGCGAACGCCTCGAACACGCCTTGTGGGGCGACAGCCCGCCCGACGGCGACATGCTGCGCTCGCATATCTACGAGCTGCGCCGCGCCGTCGACGGCCCTTACCCGGTCAAGCTGATCCAGACCCTGCCGCGCGTCGGTTATCGCATCGCCGTGCCGGCCGCCGAGCGCGACAACGATGCCCACGCCGGCTGAATCCAACGGGCCCGCCGCCGGGACCGCAAGCGCTCGCGGCGGATTCCGTTCGAGCCTGCAGCGCCGCATCCTGCTCGGCGTGCTCGGCTATACCGCGTTGCTGTCGATCGCGGTGGTGGTGCAGGGGTTCGTCGTCAACGAACACGCCGAACATCTGGTGTGGACCTCGCTGATGGATTCCGAGCTCGATCACTTCATCGAGCGCCGCCGGATCGAACCCGACTATCGCTGGATCGACACCGAATCGCTGAGCCTCTACGACAGCCGCAGCAGCCGGCTGATCCCCGCCGACCTGCAGGTGCTGGGCCCCGGCGTGCACGACGACATCCTGGTCGACGGCGGCGAACGCGTGGTCATGGTGCGCGACGTCGAGGGCGGGCGCCTGACCCTGTCGCTCGACATCACCGACATGGAGCACAGCGAGTTCGACATGGCGCTGACCATCGCCGGCGCCGCGATCCTCACCTTGTTGCTGCTGGCGCTGATGATCGCGTGGGGCGTGCACCGCCTGGTCAGCCCGCTGAGCCATGTGGCCCAGCGCATCGGCAATCTGCAGCCCGATCGCGCCGGCCAGCGAGTCGAAGTGCCGGAAGCGGCGAGTTCGGAGCTGGTCGTGATCGCCGATGCGGTCAACGACTACCTCGAACGCAACGATCGTTTCGTCGAACGCGAGCGCGCCTTCGTCGACAGCGCCAGCCACGAACTGCGCACGCCGATCGCGGTGATCGCCGGTTCGACCGAACTGGCGCTCGAACAACGCGAGCTGCCGCCGGGCGCGCAGTTGCAGCTCGAACGGATCCGCCGCACCGCGCGCGACGTCGAGCAATTGATCTCGCTGCTGCTGACCCTGGCCAAGGACCCGCAACGGCTCGCCGCGAGCGCCGACCGCGTCGCCCTGGACCAGTTGCTGCCGGAGATCGTCGAAGACCACCGGCATCTGACCCGCGACAAGGACCTGAGCCTGGCGCTGGCGCCGCTGCCGCATTGCGAGATCGTCGCGCCGCTGCCGATCGTGCAGGCGGCGATCGGCAACCTGCTGCGCAACGCCATCGAGAACAGCGACCGCGGCGAGATCGCGATCCGCCTGTCTGCGGATGCGACCGTGATCATCGAAGACCCGGGCCACGGCATGACGCCGGAGGAGATCAGCGCGATCTACGCGCGCGTCGCGCGCGGCGGCCGCGAAGGCGGCGGCATCGGCCTGGACCTGATTTCGCGCCTGTGCGAGCACCTGGGCTGGAGCCTGCGTTTCGATGCCGCCGAACGCGGCACACGCACCACGCTACGCTTGCGGCCGGATTGAACGGCAGCCGCTACGAATACCTCCAACCGTCATCCCCGCGAAGGCGGAGTGAATGGATGCCGCTCGCGAGCCACTGGCTCGCGCATCCACGAACGCCAGGGCGCCATGCGCCCTGGCCGGGTCGCAGAGACCTCGGGTGTTCTCGCACGAAAATCCGACCGCTCGACCACGCGCCACCGACACGTGGAAGTGCACGGTCGCGGCTCGCGCCGCTCCTGCCCTTGGCTGCGGGAAGTGATGCCGCCAGCCGACCGATGCCGCCGGGCTCACTCGTCCAGTTAATCGCCCGCAGCGTCGTCCGCAGGCGGCGCCGGCAAGGCCCGCGGCATCGCCGCCGGCGCCGACAGCGACGGCGGGGCGGTGCGCTGGCGTTCGTAGGCGCGCGCGACTTCGGCGTGGCCGTACTTGCGTTCCAGGCGCTTGACGATGAAATGGCCGCGCGCCATATCCTGATAGTGATTGGTGAACAGCATGTTCATCGTCGCCGCGGTGGCTGCGCCGATCACCGGCACCAGCTGCGCCGCGGTTTTCTCGCCGACCACCACGCCGAAGCGCGTGGCGACCACGTCGACCAGCTTGCTCATCCAGGCCGTGGCCTGCTTCTTGGCGTAGGCATGGGTGGCGTGCTGGGCACCGCGCCGGCCGGCCAGCCCGGCCAGTTCCAGCCGGCCGACTTCGGCCAGGGCGGTGCGCACGGCGTAGTAACCGGACGCGGACGCATCGTCCTCGTCGCTGCCGCCGCCGAAGGCGAACACTTCCACGCAAGCGGCCTGCACCTCGGGATCGGACAGCGAGAACCCCTCGCTGCGGGCGATGTCGGCGACCGCGCGCATCATCACCACGGTCGACACCGGCAGTTCCGCGGCCAGGCCGGCGGCGCCGAAGAAACCGCCGACCGCACCGACCGCGCCGGCGACGAGCTTGTGGCTTTTGGTCGAGGAGGCCTTGCTCGGCTGATCCTTGACCGTCCACAGCGCCGCCGCGGCCGCCTTGTGCAGGGCGCCATGCACGATGTTCTGGATCCTGCGGCTGACGAAGCCGGGCAGCTTGGACATGCCGAACTCGATCGGCGCGCCGACGAAGGCGGTCATGCGCGCGGTGATCGACGGGGTTTCCAGCAGCGCCACCGCGCGCTTGAGATCGGCCGCGTCGGCGCTGTCGTCGAAGATGTCCTGGCCCTGCTCCATTCGCTCTCGCTCCGTCTCGGCTTGTCGCTCGCTGCCGCGATCGGACGATCGCGGTAAGGCGAACATAGGGGCGCCGGCGCCGCGCAACAAGCCCGCGCCGGCGCGGCGTCAGTCCCGCGCCGGGATCGGCCGCACCATGCGTTCGAGCAGGTGCTCGACGATGCGCTCGGGTTCCAGGCAGCGGCCGGTGTGCACCGGCGACATCTGGATGATCGAGCTGCGCTTGGCGGTGAGCCAGTGGAAACGCGCCCGCGCCGGCAATTGCCCGATCGGGCCGGCATCGCGGCCGCCGCGGCAGATGCGCTCGATCGCCTGCAAGTGCAATCGCACCGCCTCGATGTCGACACCAGGGTCGAGCGCGCGCAGCCGCGCCGCATCGAGTTCGATCCCGGCGACCAGCAGGCTGGAACCGGGACACGAGACCAGCACGCCGACGTTGACGAACTCTTCGCGTTCGACCCGCGGCACCACGCGGATCACCGCATAGTCATAGGGAGCGCGAGCGGGCATGGATCGCCTCCTCCACGAATGCGCGCGGCGCTTGCACGCGGCGGTTCAGATAATCGGCATAGGCCTGGCGGTGCGCGGCGGCATCGGCGAAGCCGGGTTCGTCGATCAGCCAGCTGTCGGGCACCAGCTCGACGATGGACTGCACCAGCGCCGGCGTGACCGCTGCAGCCATCGCCGCGTCGACCTCGGCGATGTCGCTGGCGAACGGCAGCAGCACATGGTCCTTGACCGGTGCGAAGCGGCTGCCCGCGGCGTTGCCGGCGTTGGCCCAGTCGTGATGGAAGTACAGCGCGGCGCCGTGGTCGATCAGGGTCAGGCGGCGATGCCACAGCAACATGTTGGTGTTGCGCGCGGTGCGGTCGACGTTGGTGACGAAGGCGTCGAACCAGGCGATGCGCGAAGCCAGCTCGTCGCTCGGCCGGTCGACCAGCGGATCGTAGTTGACCGACCCGGGCAGGTAGTCGAGCGCGAGGTTGAGACCGGCGCTGGCGCGGATCAGGTGCTGGATCTCCGGATCGGGCTCGGTGCGGGCCATGTCGGGGTCGAGTTCGATCAGCACGATTTCCGGCACCGGCAGTTCCAGCCGGCGCGCGAGCTCGCCGGCGACGATCTCGGCGATCAGGGCCTTGCGGCCCTGGCCGGCGCCGCGGAACTTCATCACGTACAGGCCGTCGTCGTCGGCTTCGACGACGGCCGGCAGCGAGCCGCCTTCGCGCAGCGGCGTGACGTAACGGGTGGCGCAGACGGTCCTCAACACGGACGTTCCATTGCGGTCGGCTCGGCGGTGACGGGCGATCGCGGCGATGCGCGATCAGGCCGCCCACCTTAGGTCGAGCGACGCCAAAAGCAAAATCCTCGGTTCGGATTCGCCACCGAGGGCCGCCTCCGCCGTCTCAAGCCGCCTTGCGCGTTTCGCCTTGGCGCGACAGACGCTCGACCAGCGCATCGACCTCGGCTTCGGCGCTTTCGATCGAGCGGCGCAGGTCCTCGCCGCCGAATTCGTCGTACTCGATGGCCACGCCGTGCGCGTCGGTGATGCCCATGTAACCCATCGGCGTCAGCACCGAAGGTTCGACGTGGTTGATCGACTCCAGGCGTTCGCCCTTGCCGTAACCGTAGTCGCCGCGCGAGCTGAGCAGGACCAGGCGCTTGCCGGCATCGGCGAGCATCGGCCAGTACGGCTCGCCTTCGCGCGAACGGTCGAAGCCGAAGGTACGGCCGACCCGGACGACGTTGTCGATCCAGGCCTTGAGCGGGGCCGGCACGCCGAAGTTGTACATCGGCACGCCGATCACGATCAGGTCGGCGGCGATTAGCTCGTCGATCAAGGCATCGCTTTCGGCCAGCACCTCGTGCATCCAGTCCTCGCGCTGCACGAGCGGGGTGAAGGCGGCATGGATCCAGCGGCCGCTGACCGGGGTCGGCGGGGCGACGCCGACGTCGCGCTGGACGATGGGGGCGTCGGGATGGCGTTCGCGCCAGCGGCGCACGAAGCGGGCGCTGAGGCGGCGGCTGTGCGAGCCGTGGGCCGCGGCGTCGGAGGCGTGCGGGCGGGCGCTGGAATCGATGTGCAGGAGTCGGGTCATGGCGGTTCTCGTGGCGGGCCCATGGATGAGCCCTGATCATGTTCAGGCCGGAGTGGCGCTGGCTGGAGCCATGTTGATCTGGGCTTACGATCCCGACAAACTCCGATTACTCAGCCGATAAGAGAATTTTTCTCACCCATGTCCGGACGCCGCCTGCCCCCGCTCGGCTCCCTGCGTGCCTTCGAGGCCGCGGCGCGCCTGCACAGTTTCAAGCGCGCCGCCGAGGAGCTGTCGGTCACCCCGACCGCGATCAGCCACCAGATCCGCGCACTCGAAGCGCAAATCGGCGTGCGCCTGTTCGAGCGCCAGACCCGCAAGGTGGCGCTGACCGCCGAAGCGGCCGCGCTGTATCCGGTGCTGCGCGACGGCTTCGATGCCTTCGCCGGAGCGATCGCGGCGATCGCGGCGCGGCGCCAGCGGCGCGCCCTGACCTTGTCGGCGCCGCTGTCGTTCACCGCCAAATGGCTGGTGCCGCGAGTGGCCTCGTTCCGTGCCGCCTACCCCGATCTCGACCTGCGCCTGCACGCCTCCGACGACCCGGTCGACCTGCATGGCGGCGTCGCCGATGCGGCGATCCGCTATGGCCGCGGCCCCTATCCGGGACTGGTCGCCGAGCGCCTGATCGAGAACCGCTTCGCTCCGCTATGCAGCCCGCGCCTGGGCCTGCGCCATCCCGAAGACCTGCGCGCGCAGTCGCTGCTGCATTCGGAATGGCGGCATCCCACCGAGGACACGCCGACCTGGCAGGCCTGGTGCGCGCGCGCCGGCCTGGCCGGGCTCGATGTCGAGGCCGGCCTGCGTTTCACCGACGAAAGCCATGCGATCCAGGCAGCGATCGCCGGCCACGGCGTGGCCCTGCTGAGCCTGGCGCTGGTCGCCGACGATCTCGCCGCCGGCACACTGGTGCAGCCCTTCGGCCCGGCGCTCGACGGCTATCCGCATTGGCTGCTGCGGCCGGATACGCCGCCGAGCGAGGAAGTGCTGGCGCTGCGCGATTGGCTGCGCAGCGAGGCGAAGGTCGAAAGCGCGCCCGCGGGCTGAGACCGCGGACGGCGCATTGGAACACGCCCGATCGCCTCAGGCCGCAGCGATCCGCGCCGCCTGATAACGCTGCTCCTGGGTCAGGCCGCCGTAGCCGTAGGCCGCGGCGCGCGCATCGATGACGTGGATGTAGGAGGTCTCGTGCACCTCGCCGATCAGTGCCGACAGCTCCGCATGCATCCGCTGCAGATAGCGCGCCTTCTCGGCCTTGGTGTTGGTCTCGTCGGTGATGCTGATATCGAGATGGAAAGCGTTGCGCCCCCATTGCGCCAGCGAACGGCCGTCGATGAACCAGTGCGGGCGGTCGACGTAGTGGATCGCGACGGCGACCAGCTCGCGCGGCTTACCGAGAATCTCGACGGTCAAGTCGGCGACCACCGCCGCGGCGCGGCGGCTGAGCTCGGCATCGGGGGTTCCGGAGAGTTGCAGGTTGATGTGCGGCATGGCGGCGTTCCTGTAAGAGCCGAGACGTTCGGCGTGATTCGATGGGCTCAGCTTAGGCTTGCGCCTACTATCGGAATAGCGGGAAGATCCGAGCCTATCCATCGGATTGGCCGATGGCTAAAGGATCACCATGAGCACCCTCGACCTGGAACAGCTGAAGGCCTTCGTCGCGGTCGCCGAGGCCGGCAGCATTTCCGGCGGCGCCGAACGCGTGTTCCGTTCGCAGTCGGCGGTCAGCGAACAGATCCAGAAACTCGAACGCGCGGCCGATACCGCCTTGTTGCTGCGTTCGCGCCACGGCGTGGTCCCGACCCCGGCCGGCGAACGCCTGATCGGCCACGCGCGGCAGATACTCGCCCTGGGCGAGCTGGCCTTGCACGATGTGCGCCGCGAGCTGCGCCGCACCGAGGTGCGGGTGGCGATCAGCGATTACTTCCGCCCCGACGAGATCGCCGATCTGTTGCGCCATCTCGCCCGCCACTGCCCGCAGCTGCAGATGCAGGTGACGATGGGCCAGAGCGCGACGCTCGCGCAGGGCCATGCCGAGGGCGCATTCGACCTGGCGCTGACGATGCAGGTCGAATCGACGGCGCGACCGCGCCGCCGCGCGACGCAGGGCGAATTGCGGCGCGAACCGCTGGCCTGGGCGGCGGCAGCCGGACTGGACCTGCGCAATGAAACGACCTTGCCGCTGGTACTCCTGCCGCCGAGCTGCAGCCTGCACCAGACCGCTTTACGTGTACTGCAACGACAGCGCGTCGGCCATCGCATCGCCCACCTCGGCAGCGGCGTGGCCGGCGTGCAGGCAGCCTTGCGTGCGGGCCTGGGCCTGGGCTGCCTCAATGCCTCGGCGATCGGCGAAGGCCTGATGATCGCGCGTTCGAGCCGGCTGCCGGCCTTGCCGTCCTGCGTATTCCGGCTGTTGCCGCCGCCGGCCGATGCGAACCCGGCCCTGCGCGAAGCCGGCGAAGCCTTGCAGGCGTATTTCGCCTGAGCGAAGAAAAGCGGCGCCCGCCTTCAGGGTAGGAGCGGCGCAAGCCGCGACCGCGAATCCCCGGATTACGCCGAAGCCAACGCGAATCGCGGCACGCATGCATCCAGCTATCGTGATTACCCCGCGCGCCGGATATGACGGTCGCGGCTTACGCCGCTCCTACAAAAGCGGCGACTGTAGGAGCGAGATGAGTCGCGACCGCGGCGCATCCGATCGCGCCGAAACCGCCACGGAAGCCAGGGCCGCAATGCATGCAGACCTCGTTGTTGCGCCGCGCGTCGCATAGCGCGGTCGCGGCTGGCGCCGCTCCTACCCCTAGCCTTCGGCCACGCTTACGCGCTCAAAGCGCATCGCGCGGCGGCAAGGTCCAATCGATCGGGCCCTTGCCGTGGCGCGACAGGTACTCGTTGGCGGTGGAGAAATGCCCGCAGCCCATGAAGCCGCGATGCGCGGACAAGGGCGAGGGATGCGGCGCCTTCAGCACGCGATGGCGGCCGGCGTCGATGACCTTGCCCTTGGCCTGGGCGTAGCTGCCCCAGAGCAGGAACACCAGGCCCTCGCGTTCGCGATTGAGGGTGTCGACGACGTGGTCGGTGAAGCCTTCCCAGCCCTTGCCCTGATGCGCGCCGGCGCGGCCTTCCTCGACCGTCAGCACGGCGTTGAGCAACAGCACGCCGCGTTGCGCCCACGGCAGCAGGCAGCCGTGATCGGGCCGGGCGATGCCGAGGTCGCGCTGGATTTCCTTGAAGATGTTGTCGAGCGACGGCGGCACCGGCACGCCGGGCTGGACCGAGAAACACAGCCCGTGCGCCTGACCGTAACCGTGGTACGGGTCCTGACCGAGGATGACGACCTTGACCTGTTCGAACGGGGTGGCGTCGAACGCCGAGAAAATCTGCGCACCGGGCGGGAAGATGCGCGCGCCGGCGGTCTTGCGTTCGCGCAGGAAGCGCGACAGCGACTGCATGTCCTCGCGTGCGAACCAGTCGCCGACGCGGGCTTTCCAGGAGGCTTCGAGCTTGGGCTCGCGGTCGGCGTCGTTCATGCCGGCAACGCCGTCGGCTCGAGCCGCGACAGGCGCAACTGGAACAGGGTCTTGGTCACCAGCAGGCGCTCCTCGATCGGCTTGAGCACCAGGTCGTTGGCGCCGGCGCGCAGCAGCTCGCTCTGGTTGTCGCGATTGGCGTCGCCGGTCATGACCAACACCGGCAGACGGCGCTTGCCGTAAGCGAAGTCGTTGCGCAGCCGGGCGAGCAGATCCTTGCCGCCGAGCTCGCCCTTCAGATACACGTCGGTCAGCACCAGGTCGGCGCCGGCATCGCCGCCGGCCGCGCCGCTGGCGCGGTGCGCCTCGAGATGTTCGAGCGCTTCCTCCACGCCGATGAAGTGCAGCACCTGCAGGGCGTGGCGCTCGAGCATGCGCTTGGTCGCCACCGCCACCACGCGGCTGTCTTCGACGTAGAGCACGCGCGCGCCGGGAATCGGCTGCGGCTGCACATAGCCGCGGATGAACTCGGCCAGGGCGTTCGGGCCGAGCGCCTTGTCGAAATAATCGGTGACGTCTTCGGTGAAGCGGCGCGCTTCCAGATGCGCCTGGGCATCGCCGGAGACCACGATCACCGGCACGTAGGCCTGGGCCGCGGCTTCGCGCACGGCGCGCGCCAGGGCGATGCCGTCGCCGTCGGGCAGGACCAGGGCAGTGGTGACCAGATCGACCTCGCCGTGGTCGAGGGCGACGCGCGCCTCGATGATGCTGCCGCATTGGACGATGCGGGTGTTCGGCAGCTCGCGCATCAGGACATCGGCGATGAGCTTGCGGACCAGCTTGGAGCCGTCGACCACCATCACCCGCGGTGCGGTGTTTTCGAAGTGACGTAGATTCTGGCTTTGCATATCAGGAACGGTACCGTGTCGGCGACGCCGGGCCGACGCCCGAGGGCATCGACGCCAAGCGCACAGGCGGGGGAACCCGATTCTAGGCGGAAGCGGCCGCCGAATCCGAGTCTCAAGCAACATCCTGACAACCGCGCGACAAGGCGCGGACCGCTCAGCCTTGGCCGGAGCGGCTCTGGCGCAGGTAGTGGCCGGTCACGAAACCGGCGCCGAGCCAGCCCAGCGCGGCCGCACCGGCCAGGATCGCCAAGGCCTGCGGCAGGTCGAAGCCCTGCAGCTCGAAATGACTGCCGTAACTCGTGGCCAGGGCGGTCAACGGTTCGCGCAGGGTGCGGTCGGCCGCGGTCAGCAAGGCCAGCGCGACTGCGCCGGCGGCCAGGCCGTAGCAGGCGCCCAGGTACAGGAAGGGCCGGCGGATGAAGCCGTCGGTGGCGCCGAGCAATTGCAGCACCCCGATTTCTTCGCGCCGCGACTGGATGTCCAGGCGCACGGTGTTGCCGACCACCAGCAGGGCGCCCAGGCCCAGCATCGCCGCAAGCAACCAGGCCAGGCGGATGCCGAACCGCAGCCAGCCTTCGAGACGCTGGCGCCAACCGGCATCGTGCTGGACCACGTCGGTCTCGGCCAGGCTGCCGAGCGATTCGGCCAGGGCCAGTTCGTCGCCCTTCGGCGTCACCAGCAACAGGCTGGGCAATGGATTGCCTTCGATCGCGCTCAGGCTGTCGCCGAGGCCGCTCTTCTCGCGCAGATCGGCCAGGCCCTGCTCGGGCGTGCGCAGTTCGATGGCGCCGATGTCGGGCCGCGCGCGCAGTTCCTCGGCGAGGGCGCGGGCGCGTTCGAGCTTGATCTCGGGCTTGAGGAACAGGCTGATCTGGCGCGACTGCTGCACTTCGCCGGCGAAGCGTTCGATGTTGCTCAGCGCCGCCCACAGGCCGAGCGGCAGGGCCAGGGCGACCGCCATCACCCCGATCGTCAGCAACGCCGCCCAGGGCTTGCTCAGCAATCGGCCGACGCTGGCGACCAGGCTGTAGAGGTGATGGTCGAACCACACCCCCAAGCGCGACTGCACCGCCGACTCGACCGCGAGGTCGTCGTCGCGCGAGGCCGGGGCCTCGATGCGGGAATGCGCCTCGCCATGGGAAGACTCTGGGGTCGGAAAGGAACTCATTCGGCCAGGTCCTCGGGCGCGATGTCGTCGACCAGGCGGCCCTGGTTGAGCACCAGCACGCGCTTCTTCATGCGCTTGACCAGGGCCAGGTCGTGGCTGGCGACGAGCACGCTGGTGCCGCGCTCGGGCAGCGACTGGAACAGGGTCATGATTTCCGCCGACAGGGTCGGGTCGAGGTTGCCGGTGGGTTCGTCGGCCACCAACAACCGAGGCTCGCCGATGATCGCCCGGGCGATGCCCACGCGTTGCTGCTCGCCGGCCGACAGCTCGCCCGGCAGAGCCGAAGCGCGCGCCCCCAGGCCGACCTTCTCCAGGGTCATGCGCACGCGCCGGCCGATGTCGGGGCGGCGCAGGCCGCGCAGCAACAGCGGCAGGGCGACGTTGTCGGCGACGCTGCGGTCGGCGAGCAGGCGGTGATCCTGGAACACCACGCCGATCTCGCGCCGATGCAGGGCGATGCGACGGCCGCCGACCTTGAGCAGGTTGCGCTCGCCGAACAACACCGCGCCGCGGCTCGGGCGTTCGCTCAGATGGATGAGCTTGAGCAGGGTGCTTTTGCCGGCGCCGGAGTGGCCGGTGACGAACAGCATCTCGCCGGGAGCCACCTCGAAGCTGACTTCGCTGAGGGCCTCGTGCCCGCTGCTGTAGCGTTTGCTGACGTTGTCGAAGCGCAATACGGTCATGGCCGGAAGTATCGCAGAGCGAATCGCCGGAGACATCACGTTTCGGCCCCGGCGTTTGGCCTATGTTCGCGCTGCGGTCGTCGCGCGGCTTCGACGACGAATCGACGGCACCGACCGGCCTCGCAGGCCGGCCGGCCCAGCACGACCGCAGCGGGCCCGATCTCGGCACAGCCGTCCGAGCCACCCGCGCGATGCCTTGCAGCACCTTGATCGTCCGACACAGGAAGCACCGCCGCCGGCCCCGATGGCCGGCGCGGACCGTCGTCGACTTCATCAAGGAGCACCACCATGCAAACGACCAAGGCTCACCTGGCATTCGCCCTGCTCGCCCTCGGCCTGTACGCCGACAGCGCCCGCGCCGAGCAATACGACCCGCCGCTCAACGTCGCCACCCTGGCCTGCCCGGCCGGCTCGACCGGCTACGGCAACGCCCGTTTCATCGTGTTTCCCTCGTTCGGCAGCGCGCCGCCGAACTGGCGTTTGACGATCTGGTGCAGCGCCGGCGGCAGCGGTCGCCGCGGCCACTTCGAGCCCGGCAGCAGCGGCGTATATACCACCTGGCCGTATGCCGGCGGCGCCTTCGGCATCGGCTGGCCGGCCTCGCCGAACTACAGCAATCAGCTGCAGTTGCTCGACATCGACGTCGACGGCGATCTCGACGTGTTCCAGCTCGTCGAGACCTCGGCCAATACCTGGTCGGTGTTCGTCAGCAGGACCCTGTGACGAAAGACCGCCGCGAACCTCGTCGAGGCGACGAGGTTCGCGTGCGGGCTCGGCGGCAGGCCGCGGGCCTGCCGTCGACGGATCGCTACGCGGCGATCAGTGCTGCGAACGCGGCGGACGCGCGACCAGCGACTTGAGCTTGCGGCTGATGCGGCCCAGCAGCGAAGGCTTGGCCTCGCCGGCCGGCGCCGCGGCAGCCGCCGCGGGCTTGTGCGCGGGCTTGGCGGCGGGCTTCGACGGCGTCGGCTTGGCCGCAGCGCTCTCGCCCTGGCTCGCGGTCGGTGCGCCGTTGTCGGTCTCGGCGCCTTCGATGCGACGGCCGCCGCGACGGCGACGGCGCTTGCGCGGTGCGCGCTCGCCCTCGATCGCCGGCACGCCGGTGGTCGCGGTCACCTCGCCTTCCGGCTTGGGCTTGCGCGGCGGACGCGGCGCAGCTTCGACTGCCGCGGCGACACCGGCTTCGGCCGGCTTGGCCGCACCGGCCTCGACCGGCGCGCGTTCGCGACGCGGCGCGCCATCGCGGCGGCCTTCGCTGCGCGGACCGCGGCTCGGGCCGGAACCGCTGCGGCTGCCGCTGCGGCCGCCGGGACCGCCGCCACGACGCTGTTCGTCGGCGGCGCGCTGTTCGCGCGCTTCCTTGAAGATCGAACCGATGCTCTCGTTCTCTTCGCCTTCCTCGGCTGCCGGGATCTCGCGCGGGGTGCGCGGCAGGGCGATCAGCAGCTCTGCATCGACCGGCGCGGTCGGCAGCTTCTGCTCGATGTAGGCCTCGATGTCCGGCAGGCTCATCGCATAGCGCTCGCAGGCGAAGCTGATCGCGTCGCCCTCGGCGCCCAGGCGCGCGGTGCGGCCGATGCGGTGGACGTAGTCCTCGGCATCGAACGGCAGATCGTAGTTGTAGACGTGGCTGACGCCGTCGATGTGCAGGCCGCGCGCGGCGACGTCGGTGGCGACCAGGATTTCGAGCTGGCCCTTCTGGAACTTGTTGAGCAGCGACTCGCGCTTCTTCTGCGGCACGTCGCCCGACAGCACGCCGACGCGGTAACCGCCGCGTTCGAGCGAACGCGCGACGCGCTCGACCCAGGCCTTGGTGTTGACGAACACCATCGTCCGCGCGCCTTCGCTGCGCGACAACAGGCCCAGCAACAGCGGCACCTTTTCCTCGTCGGCCGGGAAGTAGACCTTCTGGCGGACCTTGGCGGCGGTGATGAACTCGGTCTCGACGACGACCTTCTCGGGCTCGTTCATGTGCTCGTAGGCCAGCTCGAGCACGCGATGGCTCAAGGTCGCCGAGAACAGCAGGGTCTGGCGCTCGGTGCGGATCGGCATGCGCCGCAGCAGGAAGCGGATGTCCTTGATGAAGCCCAGGTCGAACATGCGGTCGGCTTCGTCGAGCACGCAGATCTCGCAGGCGTGCAGCGACACGACCTTGTGCTGCTTGACGTAGTCGATCAGGCGGCCGGGCGTGGCGATGATGACGTCGGCGCCCTTCTGCAGCAGCTCGCGCTGCTTGTCGTAGTCGACGCCGCCGTAGACCAGGGCGAACTTCAGGCCCAGGTCGGAGCCGAACTTGACCGCGTCCTTATGGATCTGGATCGCCAGCTCGCGGGTCGGCGCCAGGATCAGCGCGCGCGGGTCTTCGGGCTTGCGCTCGGCCAGCGCCGGACGGGTCAGCAGGCGGTTGATCACCGCGACCAGGAAGGCGAGGGTCTTGCCGGTGCCGGTCTGGGCCTGGCCGGCGACGTCGCGCCCGGTCAGCGCCAACGGCAGGGTCAGCGCCTGGATCGGCGTGCAGCGCGAAAACCCGGCGGCCTCGAGGCCGGCCAACAGGCTCGGGTGCAGGTCGAACGAAGAAAAGGTGATGTCGGTTAAAGGCTTGTCGCTCATGCTTCTCAGAGATCCGCGCGCACTGGGCGCAGTAGGTGGTCGCTTGCGTGGGTGGCGTCGGCGAAGCAGACTGCCGGGGCCGAGCCGGCGCCCGAGTTGAACTCTGAAGGCAGGCTCGATGAGGCCGTGGCGCAGCCCTTGAAGGTGCCGCGTAACGCCCCAGTTTAGCGTAAGCCCCCGCCCGGCATGGCCCGCCCGGGGTTCCGTTCAAGAATAGCCCGTTCCGTACGGGCGAGTACCCCCCCGCAGGAGACCCCCGTGAGCGAAAAAGTTCTGCATGCTGGCGATTCCGACTTCGACGCCACCGTGCTGCAGTCGTCCGAACCCGTCCTCGTCGATTTCTGGGCCCCCTGGTGCGGCCCGTGCAAGGCCATCGGCCCGATCGTCGAACAGTTGGCCGACCAGTACGAAGGCAAGGCCAAGGTGGTCAAGGTCGACGTCCAGGAATTCCCGGCATTGGGCGTTCGCTACAACGTGCGCAGCATCCCCATGCTGTTGATGTTCAAGGACGGCCAGGTCCATTCGAGCCAGCTCGGCGCGCCGCCGAACATCAAGTCGCTGTTGACCCAGATGATCGACAAGGCCATCTGAAGCGGCCTGCTCTGAAGCGGCCCGCCATGTGAAGCCGCCGCGCTTACGCCCGCCCCGCGCGGGCGCAAGCGCTCCGGGCCTTGCCCGGTAACGTGAACGGCCCGGCTCGGGAAGCTTGCCGCCACGCAGCAGCAGTGCTAGTTTCGCAACACCCGGCGTCGGACCTCGCGTCCCACCCGCCGCACCCCGTCTGATACCCATCTATCAACCCACGTCCCTGACGTCCCGCTCGCCCGATGCGAGCGCTCGCCGCTTAGCGAGGAACCTCCGCTTGTCCGATAAGACCCCCGACGCTGGCGATACCGCCGAAAAGCGCGTGCGTAAGCCGCGCGTCAGCAAAGCCGCCGAGTCCGCTCCGGCCGCTGCCAGCGATGCCAGCCCCCTGATTCCTGCCGCTCGACCCGCCGCGCCAGCCGCGCCGTCGGTCGCGCCGGCTCCCGCCGCGCCGGCTCCGGTCGCCGCCGCACCCCGCACTCCCGCCCCCGCACCTGCTCCGGCCGTCAGCGCCAGCGAGTCCGCCCCGGCCGCCTCCGGCGCCGAGAGCGCCGCGCCGCAAGGCCAGGGCCAGGGCAACGACCGCGGCAATCCGCAGTCGCAGCAAGGCCAGCAGCGCGACGGCGGTTTCGACAACCGCGGCGGCAACCGCCGCGACCGTTTCCGCAACCGCCGCGACCGCGACCGCAACAACCGCCCGCAGCAGCGCGACGAAGACGGCTCCTTCGACAACGGCAACGGCGAGAACTTCGTCCCGCGCCCGCACCCGCAGGTGCCGGAAGGCTTCCCGCAGTACTCTCTGGGCGATCTCAAGCGCATGCCGGCGCCCAAGCTGCTGGATCTGGCCGACCAGCTCAGCATCCAGGAAGGCGTGGCCCGCGCCCGCAAGCAGGACGTCATCTTCGCCCTGCTCAAGGTGCTGACCCGCCACGGCGAAGGCGTCGCCGCCGACGGCGTGCTGGAAATCCTGCCCGACGGTTTCGGCTTCCTGCGCGCGGCCGAGGCTTCCTACCTCGCCGGCCCGGACGACACCTATATCTCGCCGAGCCAGATCCGCCGCTTCAACCTGCGCACCGGCGACCATCTGTCGGGCCGCATCCGCTTCCCGAAGGACGGCGAGCGTTACTTCGCCCTGTCGGTGGTCGACAGCATCAACGGCGAGCCGTTGGAAGCGTCGAAGAACAAGGTCCTGTTCGAGAACCTGACCCCGCTGTTCCCGCGCCGCAAGTTCAAGCTCGAGCGCGGCGACGGCTCGACCGAAGACATCACCGGCCGCATCCTCGACCTGATGGCGCCGCAGGGCAAAGGCCAGCGCGCTTTGATCGTTTCGCCGCCCAAGGCCGGCAAGACGATGATGATGCAGCAGGTCGCCACCGCGATCACCCACAACCATCCCGACGTGCACCTGATCGTGCTGCTGGTCGACGAGCGTCCGGAAGAAGTGACCGAAATGCAGCGCACCGTGCGCGGCGAAGTGGTCTCCTCGACCTTCGACGAACCGGCCGCGCGCCACGTCCAGGTCGCCGAGATGGTGATCGAGCGCGCCAAGCGCCTGGTCGAACACAAGAAGGACGTGGTGATCCTGCTCGACTCGATCACCCGCCTGGCCCGCGCCTACAACAACGTCGTGCCGAGTTCCGGCAAGGTGCTGTCGGGCGGCGTCGACGCCAACGCCCTGCACCGTCCGAAGCGCTTCTTCGGCGCCGCGCGTAATGTCGAAGAAGGCGGCTCGCTGACGATCATCGCCACCGCGCTGATCGACACCGGCAGCAAGATGGACGAAGTGATCTACGAAGAGTTCAAGGGCACCGGCAACTCGGAAGTCCACTTGAACCGCCGTATCGCCGAAAAGCGCGTGTACCCGGCCATCGACATCAACCGCTCCGGCACCCGCCGCGAGGATTTGCTGATCGAACCGGAACTGCTGCAGAAGATCTGGATCCTGCGCAAACTGCTGCACGGCATGGACGAGATCGGCGCGATGGAATTCCTGCTCGACAAGATGAAGACCACCAAGTCGAACGACGAGTTCTTCAGTTCGATGAAGCGCTGAGTTTCACCGGCGCGGTAACGAAAACGCCCCGCGATGCGGGGCGTTTTCGTTGGTGGCGGGAGCGTGCTTGCGATGGGAACAGGCGCCGGCATTTCGGCATGGCGGTCGCGGCTTGCGCCGCTCCTACCCCAATGCGACCGCTCCTCGGGTAGGAGCGGCGCAGGCCGCGACAACGCAGCATCCAGGTCGCGACGAAACCACCATTTCGCCTCCCACAGGCCGCATGCACGATCCGCATGCGGCCCGTGCGCGAACGAACGCTTAGAACCCGCGCCCGCCGCCCTGGTTGACCTGCACCGTCGGCGCCTCGGCCGTGGCCATCGCGCGTGCGGCGAGCTGGCTGCTGGCTTCCACGCTCTGCTGCGAAGCCGCGGCGACATCGAGGGTGACCATGCGCCGGCTCGGCGACTGCGGATCGCCCTGCACCGCGAACAGCTTGCTGCCGTCCTTGCTCGCCAGCAGATGATCGACCTGGGTCAGGCCGCCGTCGCGCATGGCCGGCACCAAGGCCGCGGCGAGGTTCTTCTGCTGCTGTTCGTTGAGCTTGCCCTGGCCCAGCTCGCTGCCCTGGACCTTGCCCAGCATTTCCTTGTACATGCCGTTGAGGGCATTGGCGCCGCTGCTCAGGATCGCCGCCACCCGCAGGCCGTCCTCGACCGCGCCGCCGACCGGGTTGTTGTTGCGATTGGCGACGTCGCGCAGTTCCGGCGGCAACAGATACGTGCCGCGCTCGCGATCGCCGTCGCGATCGCGGACGTAGCGCTTCACGTCCTGCAGCTCCAGATCCATGAACTCCTTGGCCGAACCCTTGGCCGCCTGCGCCAACTGCATCGCCTCCTGCGTATTCAAACGGCCCAGGTCGCCACGGGCGAGCGTGTCGACCAGCGACTCGGGCTGCACCTTCTGCTTGAGGAAGGCGAGGAAACGCTCGCGGGTTTCCGGGTTCTGGCCGAGCCCGTCGAGGATGCGCGTCGCCGTCGACAAGGCGTTGCCGGCATCGACCGGCATACCGGCGATCTGCCGCAGCACGCCGTTCATGGCGCGCTTGGGCTCCATGCCTTCGGCGAACGGGAAGCGCTCGCGGAACTCGTCCCAACGCGGCGCCAGCAGGGCTTCGCGTGCGCGCTTGATCAACTCGAACGCGCCCGCGGCGAAGGCGACGATGGCGGCGCCCATCGGCGCGATGCCGATCAGGGTGCCGACCAGGCCGGCATTGCGCGCGCCCATCATCAGGGCGACGTTGCCGATGCCTCCGGCAAGCTTGAAGCCGCCGTCGAGCAAGTCGAACGCGGCGTCGACGCGATCGTCGGTGCGCAGCGCCTTGCCGGTGACCGGGTCGCGGCCGTTGAACACGCGACCGGCGTTCTGGCCGAGGGTCTTGACGCCAGCGGTCACGTCCTTGATCGCGCTGTAGCGTTCCAGCAGTTTCGCCGCTTGGCGCTCGTGGCCGCTGCGGGTCGCGAATTCCAATACCGCGCTCATCGCCACCGCATCGAGCGGACGGCCGGCCTGGCTGGCGGCGCTGCCGGCTTTGATCGCGGCGTCGATCGCTTCCAGAGTCTGTTCGATATCGCGGTGACCGCCGCTGCGGGCGAGGGTCTTGAGCTCCATCACCGCGCCGTCGATCGGCGCCGGCGGCGCCGCATCGCGCTGCGCCGACCAGGTCTTGGCGTAGCCGACCAGCGAGGTCTGCAGTTCGGCCGGCACCTCCACCGCATAACCATGGAACGGCGGCGACACGCGGCCGTCGGCGCGGGTTTCGCCCGGATGCAACTTCCAGCTCAGCGCGGCCTGTGCGAGCGCGCCGCCGGGTGCGGCGACCGAAGCCACGGTCGCCTCGAGGGTGTCCTCGTCGACCACCTGGCCGTTGCGCTGCAAGGCATCGGCGACGATCGCCCGCAATACGGTGTCGCGCGACCACTCGTCGTCGGCGGGCAGCAAAGCGGTATAGCCCGAGGTCCCGTCCTGCGCTGCGGGCTGTCCGGCGTACCAGCGCGGTGGGTGGGAGGCGCCGGTCGGCGTACGGCCGCCGGGATTCGAATCGACTGCTGCATTCATATGCACTGCTCCTTGTCGGTGACCCGGGTCCCCTAGAACCCGGTCGCCCGCGGCCAGGCCGCCGGCGGACCCGCATCATGCCTCTCGTTCAGCTTCGAGGGCAATTCGGTGCCGAATGGAGCAGCCCCCCGGCAGCCCAGGCAGGGGTTCGGGGGCAGGCCCTGACCCGGCCCCCTTGGCTGAGCTTGCGTCGCCTCCCGGCCCGACCGCGGGGCCGGGAGGCCCGAAGCATCCGCTCCGCCGCACTACCTGAGCCCGCGCGCGGGCTCGCTGCCGATCGGCCGATCCTGCGCGGCGAACGCGACCGCCTCGCGCGACTGCTCCTCCCAACCCGGCTGACAGCCGCTCAGCAACACCAACGTCAACATCGCCAGCAACGCTCGCATGATGAACCTCCCTGTTCGAAGACGGACTGCGCTCCTGCGCGCCGCCGCACGCTCCGATGCGTCCGGCGGCTCGCCCGTCATTGTCCTGGGAAGCCCTCGCAGAGACTGCGATTGAGAACGGCGCTCGCACCGAACGGCTGTGCCGCGGTATTCGTCTCATCGCCAAAATGGCCTTGAAAAGGCGCTCCGATCGAAGCCGCCCGGGTGATGGAGAGGGTCGCGCGGGTACCCACTCGCCAGCGGCATCGCGTCCATCGCGATCCATGGTCAGCGCGCTTTCAAACGAGGTTACCGCCGCAGCGATTGAAATCCGGGCAGCGGGCAACCATTGCAAAGTCCCGACGTCATCCTTCCCGGCTACGCAGCGTTGCGTAATGCAGCGCAGGCCCGATCGTCGCAGCCCCGGCGTATCGCGCCATAATCCCAGCCGGAGGTGCTCATGCACGGTGGCGGTCTCGAACTCGCGTTGTTGTTCCTGCTGGCGGCGGTCATCGCCGTGCCGGTGTTCCGTCGTTTCGGCCTGGGCGCGGTGCTCGGCTATCTGACCGCGGGCGTGGTGCTGGGCCCCTACGGAGTCAAGGTGATCCGCGACGCCGAGCCGGTGCTGGCGGCCTCGGAAATCGGCGTGGTCATGATGCTGTTCGTGATCGGCCTGGAGCTGTCGCCGGCGCGCCTGCGGGTGATGCGCAAGCCGGTGTTCGGCGCCGGCGGCCTGCAAGTACTGCTGAGCGGCCTGGCCCTGGGCGCGCTGGCGATGTTCGGCGGCCACATGGGCTGGAAGGCGGCGACCGTGGTCGGCCTCGGCTTGGCGCTGTCGTCGACTGCGGTCTGCCTGCAGCTGTTGTCCGAACGCAAAAGCCTGGCCACCGATTACGGCCGCCTCGCCTTCGCCATCCTGCTGTTCCAGGACCTGGCCGCGATCCCCTTGCTCGCCGCGATTCCGCTGCTCGGCAAGGCCGCCGCGGTCGAAGGCCTGAACTGGATGGCCGTGGCCAAGGCGGTCGGCGCGATCGCCGCGGTCGTGTTCGGCGGCCGCGTGCTGCTGCGTCAGGTGTTCCGCGTGGTGGCGCGCACGCAGATGCCCGAGGTGTTCACCGGCGCAGCCCTGCTGACCGTGCTCGGCTCGGCCTGGATCATGCAGATCGCCGGCCTCTCGGCCGGTCTCGGCGCCTTCCTCGCCGGCGTGCTGCTGGCCGATTCGGAATTCCGCCACGAGCTCGAATCGCAGATCGAGCCGTTCAAGGGCCTGCTGCTCGGCCTGTTCTTCATGGCCGTGGGCATGAGCATCGACCTGCAGCGCGTGCTGGCCGAGCCGGGCACCATCGCCAGCATCGTGCTGGTGCTGCTGTCGGTGAAGTTCATCCTGCTGTTCGGTGTCGGCATCAGCGCCGGCGGACTGGAGAAACGCGGGGCCTTCCAATTGGCGACGGTGATGTCGCTGGGTGGCGAGTTCGCTTTCATCGTGTTCAACGAAGCGGTCAAGGCCAACCTGCTCGACGACCCGACCCGCGACCGCCTGATCGCCGCGGTCGGTGTGTCGATGGCGCTGACCCCGCTGTTGATGATCGGCGCCCAACGCATGCTCGATGCCGCGCCTGCGGAGAAACCCAAGCGTCCCTACGACGACATTCCCGACCATCACCCGCAGGTGTTGATCGCCGGCATGGGCCGTTTCGGCCAGATCGTCGCGCGCCTGCTGGTGGCGCACCGCACGCCCTTCATCGCCATCGAGAACAGCGCCGACCAAGTCGATTTCATGCGCCGCTTCGGCAACATGATCTATTACGGCGACCCGGCCCGGCCCGAGTTGCTGCGTTCGGCCGGCGCGGCGCAGGTGAAGATCTTCGTGATCGCCATCGACGACCGCGACAGCGGCATCCGCACGGTGCGCACGATCCGCCGCCTGTACCCGAAGGCGAAAGTGTTCGCCCGCGCCCGCGACCGCCGCCACGCCTGGGATCTGATGGACCTCGGCGCCGAGCCGATGCGCGAGACCTTCCATTCCAGCCTCAAGCTCGGCGAAGACGTGCTGGTCGAACTCGGCGTCGCCCCAGAGACCGCGCGCGACCATGTCGAACGCTTCCGCGAACTCGACGAGCGCATGCTCAACGCCCAGTACCTGGTCCACGACGACGAGGACGCGTTGATCCAGAGCGCACGCGATGCGCGCAAGGAATTGGAAGAGCTGTTCGACGCCGATCGCGGCCAAGGCTTGCTCGCCGACATGGTCGAGAAACAGGGCCCGATGCCGGAGCATGTGACGCGGCATTGAGGGGCGGCGGCGTCATCGATGGAAAGGTGCGCACCGATTCGCACCGCATTGGACCGACGCGGATGGATGCTCTGCTCTTGCTCGAGCCAGCACAGCGAATCCATCCCTGTAGGAGCGGCGCGAGCCGCGACCGCGGCGCTTCAATCTCGCGGCGTATCGCTCACGCAAGATCAGGATCAGGATCAAACGCTAAAAGCTTCCGCCACTAAAGCGGCGGGTTACTTTCTTTTGTCATAAGCAACAAAAGAAAGCTAACCAAAGAAAAATGCTTTGTTTTGAATCACAGGCCCGCACGAGCGGTGCCTCCGCAGGGATCTACATACGGGACATCCCTGTCCCGATGAAAAACGGCCTGCATCCCTGCAGGCCGCCCTCCGGGTCTTCTATTGCCTTTGTAGTGCGTAGAGGCGCACAGCAGCAGCAACAGCAACAGCAACAGCAACAGCGATCCTGCGGCCACGACGATACAAGGAGTAGGAGCGGCGCGAGCCGCGACCGCACAGCCACGATCGCCCGCGCCGGCCGTAGATTCGCGGTCGCGGCTCGCGCCGCTCCTACCCTAAGAGCACGGCAGCCGTTGCCGTTGCCGTTGCCGTTGCCGTTGCCGTTGCCGTTGCCGTTGCCGTTGCCGTGAAAGCTTGGCGCAGTTCCGAACTTGCGAGAACACCTGGAGACCCGGAGGGCGCCGCACAGGACGTGCGGCGTTTTCCGATAAGACAGGGACGTCTTATCGGAAAATCCCGGCGCGGGCATCGCACTCGTGGCCTGTGCCCTTGCAAGGAGAGCCCTTTTCTTTGGTTACATTTCTTTTGGGCTTAGCAAAAGAAAGTAACCCGACCGCGTAGCGGACGGAAGCTCTGCTCTTTCTTGAAGGGTTGTGCCGGAGGCCGGCAGAGCGTGGTCGCAACTTACGTCGCTCCTACAGGGGTACTTCGCACTTGCCTGTGGCTTTAATGGAAGCAAGACCAAACGATAAAAGCTTCCGCCACTAAAGCGGCGGGTAACTTTCTTTTGTCTAAAGCAACAAAAGAAAGTAACCAAAGAAAAATGCTTTTGCTTTGAATCACAGGCCCGCACGAGCGATGCCTCCGCAGGGATTTTTCATACGGGACATCCCTGTCCCGATGAAAAACGGCCCGCATCCCTGCAGGCCGCCCTCCGGGTCTTCTATTGCCTTTGTAGTGCGTAGCGGCGCACAGCAACAGCAACAGCAACAGCAACCCTTCGGCCACGACGATTCAAGGAGTAGGAGCGGCGCGAGCCGCGACCGCACAGCCACGACCGCCCGCGCCGGCGGCCGTAGATTCGCGGTCGCGGCTCGCGCCGCTCCTACTCCTGTGGAGTTTCACTTCGATCAATAACGGCGTAGTTGCTGTCTCTGCGCGTTCCGTGGTCGCGGCTCACGCCGCTCCTACAGGGACATCCGCCGATACGAGGCGAGACCGCAGTCGCGCGGTCGCGGCTCGCGCCGCTCCTACCCCTGTGGAGTTTCGCTTCGATCTGTAACGGCGTAGTTGCTGTCTCTGCGCGTCCCGTGGTCGCGGCTCACGCCGCTCCTACAGAAAACCCCTCGCGGCGAACCGCTCAGCCGCCCGGGCCGCGCAGGAAGCGCGCCATCGACACGTTGCTGCCGTTGTCCGGCGCCGGCGGGGTGAACTCGGCGGCGATGTCGATGAAGCCGCGCATCACCGCGATCTCGCGCGGGGTGCGGTTGAGGGCATCGCGCATGTCCGGGTTGGCGCCGTGGCGCATCAGGCGCTGCACCACACGCAACAAGCCGTGCAGCGCCGCCAGGTGCAGCGGGCCGAAACCGCGCGGGTCCTGCACGTCGAGCGAGGCGTCGTGGTCGAGCAACAGTTCCAGGCCGGCGATCAGCACGTCTTCGTCGGCCGCGGTGCCGGGTTCGGCACGCGCGCCCAGCAGCAACAGCAACGGCGTCGCGCCGGCGGCGGACTGGTCGGCGTCGACGCCGGCCAGCAGCAAGGTGTCGAACAAGGCCACCAGGCGGCTGCGCTCGCGCGCGGTGAAGCCGAACATCGCCGCGCAATGCAGGGCCATGCGGCCTTGCGCGTCGCGGGCGTGGACGTCGGCGCCGGCGGTCAGCAGGCGCGCGGCCAGGTCGGTCAGGCCGAGCGCGCAAGCGACCATCAGCACGGTCAGGTCGCCGGGCAGGCGCTGTTCCAGCGAGGCGCCGGCGGCGACCAGGCGGTCGACGATTTCGGCATGGCGCATGCTGACCGCGGCCGACAGCGGGGTCGCGCCGGAATGCGCGGCCAACTGAGGGTCGGCGCCGCGCGCGAGCAGCAGGTCGACGACCGCGCGATGGCCGCCGCCGGCGGCGCGCAGCAGCGCGGTGCAGCCCTGGCTGTCGAGCGCATCGACCGGCAGGCCGAGATCGAGCAGGCGGCGGACCGCATCGGCGTCGCCGACGATGGCCGCGGCCGGGACGTCCTGCGCGTGCAGAGCGCGGCGCGGCAGGGCCCAGCCGCGCCAATCCAGCCAGTCGGCCAGATCGCGGCGGCCCGAGGAGAGGGCCACGCCGAGCGGGGTCTGGCCGTCGGCGGCGAGCAGGTCGGGCGCCGCGCCGTTGGCGACCAGGCGCTTGAGCATGCTCTCGCGGCCCAACGCGGCGGCCAGATGCAGGGCACTCATGCCGTGGCTGTCGCGGGTGTTGAGGTCGACGCCGGCGGCGAGCAGGCGTTCGAGCAAACGCGACCAGCCCAGGCGCACCGCGATCGCCAGCGGCGGATCGCCGGCCGGGGTCGGCGAAAACACGTCGGCGCCGCGTTCGATCAGGTCGAGGGCGAACTGCTCCAGGCCGCGGGTGGCCTGATCGCCGGCCGAACAGGTCGCCAGGAAGCGGCCGAGGCCGCCGCGGCCGGCCGGCGAGACGCCGTGGCGCAGCAAGGCCTGCAGAGCCGGCATCGCGGCCGGGGTGCGATCGAGCAGGGCGAACACCACGGTGTCGCCGTTGGTGTCGCGCACGTTGACGTCGGCGCCCTGGCCGAGCAACCAGTCGATGCGTTCGGCCGAGGGGATCTGGCCGTCTTCTTCGTGCAACTGCGCGCCGAGCTCGCTCGGGCTCAGCAACTTGGCCAGGCCGGTCAGCTCGGCGGCGCGGCCTTCGCGCAGGCCGTCGCGCAGCAGCGCGGCCGGCATGCGGTCGACGATCACCCGCTCGCCCTCACCGTCCTCGCTGTCGCCTTCGCCGCTGACCGCGGCCGGCAAGGGATAGGCGCGGTCGAGCGCGGCCACCAGCGACCAGCGGCCGGCCTCGGCGGCGCGGTCGACCGCGCGCTTGCCGTGGCGGTCGCGCAGTTCGGGGTCGATGCCGAGATCGAGCAGGCGCACCACCAGCGGCGGCGAGGCGGTCTCGGCCTGGCAGGCCAGGATCAGGGCGCTGGCGCCGTCGGCATCGAGCGCCGCGGCTTCGGCCACGCCGCCCTGCGGCAGATGTTCGAGCAGGCGTTCGAGCACCGCCGGGCGGGCGCCGCGCGCGGCTTCGAGCAGCGGCGTGCGCTGCTGGGTGTCGATCGCGCCGGCATCGGCGCCGGCGGCGAGCAAGGCCGTGACGATATCGAGGTGGCCGGCGAACGCGGCCACGTGCAGGGCGCTGCGGCGCTGGCCGTCGCGGGCGTCGATGCGCGCCTTGTGCTTGAGCAGCAATTGCACGCCGGCCGGATCGTCCTCGTCGCCGCCGGCCGCGGCCAGCAAGGCCGGGGCGCCGCCTGGCTGTTCGGTCTTGGCGCCGCGTTCGAGCAGGAACTTGGCCAGGCGCCAGTTGCCGCTGGCGCAGGCCACGCCGAGCGGGGAAAAACCGTCGTGGTTGACCGGGTCGAGTTCGGCCTGGGCATCGCGCAACAAGGCGGCGACGCCGGGGTCGGAACTGCGCGCGGCGTGGTGCAGCGGGGTATTGCCTTCGTGGTCGGCCAGGCGCGGGTCGGCGCCGTTGGCGAGCAGGGTCATGACCGCGTCGGGACGACCGTGCCAGCTGTCGCGGGTGGCGGCCAGCAGCGGGGTCATGCCGGCGGTGGCGGCGTTCAGATCGACGCCGGCGCCGATCAGGGCGCGCAGCAGGCGCAGGTCGGGCAGCACCGCGGCCAGCACCGGCAGGCTGCGGCGGTCGCGATCCTCGGCGGCCGGCAGCACGTTGACGTCGGCGCCGAGTTCGATCAGCTCCAGCGCGCGCTCGACCTTGCCGGCGCGCGCGGCCGCGTACAGGGCCGGCTCCAGCGCTTCGTCGTCGCCGAGTTCGTCGACCTGGGTGACGGTGTCGAGTTCGGGGTCGAAATCGACGCCGGGCAGGTAGTCGGCCGGCGCGATCCGCTGCAGCAGCACGTGCAGGGCCGGCGAGACCAGGGCGAACACCACCGCGAGGGTCCAGCGCAGGCCATCGCTCAACAGGCCCGGCCAGGCCAGCACCAGGATCAGCCCGACCAGGCCGGCGACGATCGCCGCCACGCCGAGGCCGCGCCAGGCGCCGAGATCGAGATCGGGCAAGCGCGCCCATTGCGGCGCCAGCGCCGCGCCTTCGCGCTCGGCCTCCTGCCACAGCGGCCACAGCCGCCACAGCGCCAGCAGCACCAGCCCGGCGACCACGCTCAAGCCCAGCACCGCCAGCAGCGAACCGCTCTGCAACAACGCGCTCAGTGGCCAGGCCACCAGCACCGCGGTGGCGGCGGTCGCGCCGCCCCACAGCGTCGCCAGCACCGGCCATTCGCTGCGCCACTGCGGCGCGGCGTCGCGCCGCTGCCACAGGCGCGCGGCGATCGCGAACGCCGGCTGCGCCAGCGCGCCACCGATCAGCGCCGCCAACGCACCGCCGACGCTGCCGCCGAAACCGGTCGCCAGGGCCAGCACCAGGCCGGCGGCGAGCGCAAGGGCGAGATCGCGGGACGGGGCGCGCGGAGTCTGGGCGTCAGGCATCGGGCGTCCGCGCCTCCTCGAGGGCCGGCGGGAACTGGAGATGGAAACCGCGCAGGCGCAGATTCTCCCGGACCGCCGCGGCATCGGCGCGGGCGAGTTTGCGTTCCGGAGTCAGCGCGGTTTCGAGCACGAACTGCAGGGTGCCCAGTTGATCGCGGACAGCGTCGGGCAAACGGGCGAAATCGTCGCGCTCGCTCAAAAACACATAGGTGTCTGCCTTGCGGAGACTTTTGTAAACGTAGGCTTGCATTAGGGCGGGCGGGTACGGCCGGGGGACGGGTTTTTCTGCGCCGCAGATGTGATGTACAGCATACCCGCCCGTCCGGGTGTCGCGAACCTGGGCGTTCAGCGCCAGGCGCAAGCCGAAGTGTTAGGACCGCCCCGTCGACGATCCAGTCGTGCGGACGGCGGCCCCTATGGGCGGCGTCCCGGTCCTATCTGCGAACGCCGGGCCGCATCAATGATACCCGGCGTCGGCGGCGATCTTGCCGCGGAACACGCGATACGACCAATACGTGTAGCCCAGGATCGCCGGCAGCAGCACCACCAGCCCGGCCAGCACGAAGCCCTGCGAGGACGGCGGCGAGGCCGCATCCCAGATCGACAGCCCCGGCACGATGTTCGGCCAGATCCCCAGCACCAGGCCGAGGAAGCCGAGCACGAAGAACAGCAGGGCGTAGACGAAGGGCTGGGCGTCGTTGCCCTCGCGCATCACCGCGCGCCACAGGGCATAGGCGTTGCCGATCACCAGCAGCGGCACCGGGAACAGCCAGTAGAAATTCCCGCCCTCGAACCAGCGCGCCATGATCCGCGAATCCAGGAACGGCAGCCAGGCGCTGACCAGGCCGATGAACACCGCCACCACCAGCACCAGCGGCCGCGCCAGGGTGCGGGCGATCAGTTGCATGCGGCCGTCGGTCTTGAGGATCAGCCAGGTCGAACCGAGCAGCGCATAACCGAACACCACCGCCGCGCCGGTCAGCATCGAGAACGGGCTGAACCAGTCGAACACGCCGCCGACGTACTTGCCTTCCTGCATCGGCATGCCCTCGACGATCGCGCCGAGGATCAAGCCTTGGGCGAAGGCGCAGAAGATCGAGCCCAGCGCGAACGCCGCGCCCCAGGCCGGCTTGGCGCGCCGCGCCTTGAACCGGAACTCGAAGGCGACGCCGCGGAACACCAGCGCGATCAGCATCAGCAACACCGGCAAGTACAGCGCCGACAGCACCAGCGCATACGCCTTCGGGAACGCGGCGAGCAGTCCGGCGCCGCCGAGCACTAGCCAAGTTTCGTTGCCGTCCCAGATCGGCGCGGCGGTATTCATCATGTGATCGAGCTGGCCTTCGTCCTCGGCGAACGGCGCCAGGATGCCGAGGCCGAGCACGAAACCGTCGAGCAACACGTACATCAGCACGCCGAAGCCGATCACGCCGAACCAGATCACGGGCAGCCAGTATTCCATCGTCCTACTCCATCGTGCTTTGCATGAGCGCGCGCGGCCTCGCCGGCGCGCACCGGGCCGCGCCTAGGCGCCGGCTTCGCTGGATTCGTCCGGCAGCGACAACGGCCGCGCCGCGGTCTTTTCGCCCTGCTCGCTGCGCGGTGGCGGTTCGTGCGGATGCGGGCCCTTGCGGATCAGCTTGACCAGATAGCCGATGCCGGCGCCGAACACGACGAAGTAGACCACCGCGAACACGATCAGCGAGGTCATCACGCTGGCCGCCGCGATCGGGCTGACCGCATCGGCGGTGCGCAACAAACCGTAGATCACGTAGGGCTGGCGGCCGATCTCGACCACGTACCAACCCGACAGCAAGGCGACGAAACCGCTCAGGGTCAGCACGCGCCAGCCCCACAGCGCCGCGCGCGATTGGTACAAGCGCCCGCGCCACCACTGCCACAGCGAGAACAGCACCAGCAGCAGCATCGCCACGCCGAGCCCGACCATGATGCGGAAGGCGTAGAACACCGGTTTCACCGGAGGCCGTTCGCTGGCCGGGACCGACTTCAGCGGCTGGATGTCGCCGTCGAGGGTGTGGGTGAGGATCAGGCTGCCGAGCTTCGGCACCGCGATTTCGTAGTCGTTGCGTTCGGCTTTTTCGTTCGGCACCGCGAACAGGATCAGCGGCACGCCTTCGCCGGGCGCGCCCGACTCCCAGTGCGCCTCCATCGCCGCGACCTTGATCGGTTGGTGTTCGCGCACGTTCAAACCGTGCAGGTCGCCGACGAACACCTGCGCCGGCACCGTGATCGCGGCGAAGATCACCGCCGCTTTGAGCATGCGCTTGCCGGCTTCGACATGCACACCGCGCAGCAGATACGACGCGGCGACGCCACCGATCACGAAGCAGGTGGTGATGAAGGCCGCCAGCACCATGTGCGCGAGGCGGTACGGGAACGAGGGGTTGAAGACGATCGCCCACCAGCTGTCGGGTTCGAACACGCCTTCGACGATCTTGTAGCCGGCCGGCGTCTGCATCCAGCTGTTGGCCGAGATGATCCAGAACGTCGAAATCAGCGTGCCCAGCGCGACCATGCAGGTGGCGAGGAAATGCATGCGTTCCTTGACCCGGCTCCAGCCGAACAGCATCACGCCGAGGAAGGTCGCTTCGAGGAAGAACGCGGTCAGCACCTCGTAGGACAGCAGCGGGCCGAGGATGTTGCCGGCCTGTTCGCTGAGCACCGCCCAGTTGGTGCCGAACTGGAAGCTCATGACGATGCCCGAGACCACGCCCATGCCGAACGACACGGCGAAGACCTTGGTCCAGAAGAAATACAGATCGCGCCAGAGCGTGTCGCGGGTGCGCAGCCAGCGCCATTCGACGAAGGCCAGCCAACTGGCCAGGCCGATGGTGAAGGCCGGGAACAGGATGTGGAACGAGATCACGAAGCCGAACTGGATACGCGACAGCAGCAGGGCGTCCACGTGTATTGCCTCCACGGCGCCATACAGTGCGCCGGCCTGTTCATCTTGCGCCGCAGCGTGGGCGCGGTAAACGCGGATTACGGCGATTTCGTCGAATCACATAAACCGCAAAGACGTGATCGCGACGTGTTGATGCGATCCGGGTACGGCGGCGCCGGCCACTGGCGACCGCGACAAGAGCGCGTCGCCTCAAGGCCTCGATGAGATCGCGAACGCGGCTGCCGGGCCCGGGACTGCATCACGAAACCGCCCGAATCCGGCCGGCCTCGTGCGACAAAATGCGACACGCGGCCATGACCGACGCGCCGCCCTCGCGAAGGGCGATCCGCGGCGACGCGAATGGCGATCTGTGCCGGCGCGGCAGCGCGAACGGCAATCTTTGCCGGCGCGGCGACGCGCCGGGGCCGGTTTCGGCAAAGCCGGCGAGCGGGCTCGGACAAGCCACCGGAGCGGACCCGCCGCGCCGCCGATTCATCGGCCACGACCCTTGCCGGAGCCGGCGATCATGGGCCTGGGCATGACCAACGGCCGGCCCGTCGGACGCTATCCGGCTGCTACCCTGCGCGGACTTTTGTCCCAGAGCCCGCTCGATGCGCCTTTCCTTCGTCACGCTCGCCGCGCTGCCCTGCGCGCTGTTCGCCTCCGCCGCCTTCGCCCAGGCCGCCGCGCCGCTGACCCTGGCCGACACCATGGCCAACCCGGACTGGATCGGAGCCCCGGTCGAACGCGCCTGGTGGAGTTGGGACGGCCAGCGCGTGCAGTACCAGCTCAGGCGCGACGACTCGATCATCCGCGACACCTGGCAGGTCGGCGTCGCCGGCGGCACGCCGCAGCGCCTCGACGGCGCCGCGCGCAACGATCTCGACGGCGCCATTCCGGCCTACGACACCCAGCGCACGCGCATGGCCTTCGTGCGCAACGGCGATATCTTCGTGCGCGACCTGCGCAGCGGCGCGCTGACCCAGGTCACCCGCAGCAACGACACCGAGTCGCGGCCGCAGTGGAGCCGCGACGGCAACCTGGTGTTCCGCGTCGACAACCAGTGGTACCAGTGGCGTGCCGGTCAGGGCCTCAGCCAGGCCGCCCAGGTCCGCGCCGAGAACGACCCGGCCAAGGCGCCGAAAGCCGACGACCTGCGCGAACGCCAGCTCGCCATGCTGCAGACCCTGCGCGAGGACCGCGCCCAGCGCGAAGCCGCGCGCGAGCAGGACGAGGCTTGGCGCCGCAGCGACGGCAGCCGCGCGCCGAAGCCCACCTATCTCGGCGACGACGTCGAGATCGTCGACAGCGCGCTCTCGCCCGATGCGCGCTGGCTGCTCGTCGTCACCCAGGCCAAGAAGGGCGATGCCGGCGTCGCCGGCAAGATGCCCAAGTACGTGACCGAGTCGGGCTACGAGGAATTCGAGGAAGTGCGCACCCGCGTCGGCCGCAACGAACCGCTGCCGCAGAAGCTGTGGCTGGTCGACGTCGCCAATGCCAAGGCCAGCGAACTCAAGTTCGGCGGCCTGCCCGGCATCGGCGAGGACCCGCTCGCGGCGCTGCGCAAGGCCGCCAAGAAGGACCCGCTGAAGGGCGAGCGCCCGGTCCGCATCGAGACCGACGGCGACGGCAGCGGCGTCTCGATCCGTTGGAGCGACGACGGCCGCCAGGCCGCGGTGCTGGTGCGCGCGATCGACAACAAGGACCGCTGGCTGGCCTCGGTCGACCTCGGCAAGGCCACGCTGCAGACCCGCCACCGCCTTACCGATGCGGCCTGGATCGGCTGGAACTTCAACGATTTCGGCTGGCTGCCCGACACTGGCAAGGGCGGGAGCGACCTGTGGCTGCTGTCGGAACAGAGCGGCTATTCGCACCTGTACGTCGCCAGCGGCGGCGGCGCGCCGCGCGCGATCACCTCCGGCCGCTGGGAAGTGTCCGAGCCGGAGTTGAGCGCCGACGGCAAGACCTTTTTCTTCCTGTGCAACCGCAAGTGGCCGGGCGACTACGAAGTCTGTGCGGTCGACCGCAACGGCGGCGCGGTGCGCGAAGTGACCGCGCTCGACGGCGTCGAAAACTTCATGCTTTCGCCCGACGGCCGCAAGGTGCTGGTGCGCCATTCCGACAGCTACACCCCGCCGCAGCTCGCCGTGGTCGACAGCAGCGGCGAGAACACCGTCGCCCTGACCGACACCCGCAAGCCGGGCTTCCGTGAACGCGAATGGATCCAGCCCGAGTACGTGCAGGTGCCGTCCAAGCACGGCGCCGGCACGGTCTGGGGCAAGTTCTACGGGCCGAAGAATTACGAACCGGGCAAGAAGTACCCGATCGTGATGTTCGTGCACGGCGCCGGTTACCTGCAGAACGTCAGCGCGCGTTATCCGAACTACTTCCGCGAGCAGATGTTCCACAACCTGCTGGTCCAGGAAGGCTATGTCGTGCTCGACCTCGACTACCGCGCCTCCGAAGGCTACGGCCGCGACTGGCGCACCGCGATCTACCGGCAGATGGGCCACCCGGAACTCGAGGACTATCTCGACGGCCTGGAATGGCTGGTCGCCAACAAGCAGGGCGACCGCGACCGTGCCGGCATCTACGGCGGCTCCTACGGCGGCTTCATGACCTTCATGGCCCTGTTCCGCGAACCCGGCACCTTCAAGGCCGGCGCCGCGCTGCGCCCGGTCGCCGACTGGTCGCAGTACAACCACGAATACACCTCGAACATCCTCAACACCCCCGAGCTCGATCCGGAGGCCTACAAGAAGTCCTCGCCGATCGAATACGCCGGCGGCCTCAAGGATCACCTGCTGATCGCCCACGGCATGATCGACGACAACGTGTTCTTCAAGGACTCGGTGATGCTGAGCCAGCGCCTGATCGAGCTGCGCAAGGACAAGTGGGAACTCGCGCCCTATCCGATGGAGCGCCACAGCTTCGTGCGCGCCGACTCCTGGTACGACGAGTACCGCCGCATCCACGAGCTGTTCAATCGCACCTTGAAGTAAGCCGAATCGATGACGAAAGCCTCGCGCAACGCTTTCGTGATCGTCGCCGCCGGCCTGTGGTCGGCGGCGTGGAGCTTCCTGCCTTACGCGATCTATCACCAGCTCGACGAACCGATACGCTCGCAGATGCTGGAAACCGCCAGCACTCCCGGCTTGGCGCTGGGCAAGTGGCTGGGCTTGACCGCGACCTCCGGGCAATCCCTCCAGGTTGCAGCCATTTTTCTCGCTGTTGCCGCACTTACCGCCCTCTGGCTGGCGACGCTGAGTTGGCTCGATCGTCGGGTCGATTCCGCAGGTGTGGTCCGCTGGGGGTTGCAGACCGCACCGATGCTGGCTGTTTGGCTGTTCGGGATAGTAGCTAGCGTGACCATGACGCGCGGCATGTCGCCGAATCTGGCCGTCGCGAGCTGGCTGATCCATATCGTCAGTTTTATTGCGCTGCCGATATTCTGTTGGCGCGCCGAGATCGTCGATGCAACGTCACCGCCACGGTTTTGGGGTGGAGCTTGGCCCGGCCTGTCCGCGATCGGATTCGCCGTGCTGATGGCTGCGTCTTATTTCATGATCTCTGCAGCGCTCGACCTGCTCGCCCGCGTTGTGTCCGGTGGCGAAGTAATTACCGCGCTGATCGACCTGCTGATCACTACGCCCCTGCTTGCTGCGGCCGCAGCGCCCTGGCTGCAACGCGCACGCGGCAGCGCGGTGCTGGCTGCGGCAGCACGAGCCATGCATCCTGCGACGTTACGCGCCGTCCTGGCCGTGCAATTACGGATAGAGGGATTCTTGTTACTCATACTGGGTCCGCCGATTCTGGTGATTTCGGTCGACGTGATCTACTTCATGCCTGAAGCCGAAACCGCATTCTCCCGCGCAGGACGCGAATCGCCCGCCCTGCTGGCTCATTGGGCGTCCTTCGAGCACTGGGTCGACTGGGTGTGGTCGATTCCGATCGCGGCGATGCTGACTTGGATGACCATGATCTGTGTCGCGCGGGCCCTGCGACAATCCGCGCCGGGCACCGCATCGCCCGTCTGACCGATGCGGCAAGTCAGCCGCCGCCGGGCTCGCTAGAATAGGCCCATGAACGACTTCGACCGCGTACGCGAGTATCTCTCCGGCCTGCAGGACCGCCTGTGCGCCGCCATCGAACAAGCCGACGGCGGCGCGCGCTTCGCCGAGGACCTGTGGCAACGCGCCGAGGGCGGCGGCGGACGCACCCGCATCCTGCGCGGCGGCCGGGTCTTCGAGCAGGCCGGGATCGGCTTCTCCGACGTGTCGGGCACGACTCTGCCGCCGTCGGCGACCGCGGCGCGGCCCGAGCTCGCCGGCGCCTCGTGGCGCGCGGTCGGGGTGTCGCTGGTGTTCCACCCGCACAACCCCTATCTGCCGACCACCCACGCCAACGTGCGCCACTTCCGCGCCATGCGCGACGGCGAAACCGTGGCCTGGTGGTTCGGCGGCGGTTTCGACCTGACTCCGTTCTATCCCTTCGACGAAGACGTGCGCCACTGGCATCGCACCGCACGCGAACTGTGCGAGCCCTTCGGCGGCGACGAACGCTATCAGGCGCACAAGCGCTGGTGCGACGAGTACTTCTTCCTCAAGCACCGCAACGAGACCCGCGGCGTCGGCGGCTTGTTCTTCGACGACCTGCACGGCGACTTCGAGCGCGACTTCGCCTATCAGCGCGCCGTCGGCGACGGTTTCCTCGACGCCTACCTGCCGCTGGTCGAACGCCGCAAGGACCTACCCTACGGCGAGCGCGAGCGGCAGTTCCAGCTGTATCGCCGCGGCCGCTACGTCGAATTCAACCTGGTGTTCGACCGCGGCACCCTGTTCGGCCTGCAGTCGGGCGGACGCACCGAGTCGATCCTGATGAGCCTGCCGCCGCTGGTGCGTTGGGAATACGGCTATACGCCGGAAGCCGAGAGCGACGAAGCGCGGCTGGCCGCGTATCTGGTGCCGCGCGATTGGTTGGGCGAAGCCAGCGCCTGATCCGCCCGCTGTAGGAGCGGCGTGAGCCGCGACCGGGATATCCGGCTTGCGACGCGATTGCGGCGCCGCGGTCGCGGCTCACGCCGCTCCTACAAACGCAGCACTTCAGCCGGCTTTCCGCAGAATCGTGATGTGCCCGTTGGTCTCCAGCATCGCCACCGCGATGTCGTCGATCTGCGCGCAGTCGTTCTCGCGCATCGCCTTGTCGAAATCCGCGCGGCTGACCAGTTCGCGGCGCAGCACGTCGCGGAACACGTGGCCGTCGCGTGCGAGCACCACCGGCACGCCTTCGAGCACGCGTTCGATGCGGTCGTTGCGCGAGGCGATATAGCCCACGCCCCAATTCAACAGCATCAAGGTCGCCGCCAGGATCAGGCCGCCGCCGACCGAGGTGTCGGTGCCGAGCAAGGCGTTCTGCACGGCATTGCCGAGCAACACGATCAGGAGCATGTCGAACGAGGTGAACTGGCCCATCGTGCGTTTGCCCGACAGCCGGATCATGGCCAGCAGGACGAAATAGACGATGCAGGCGCGCACCAGGTATTGCCACCAGGGCATCGACAGATCGAAGGCGTCGGTCATGAGCTCGGCTCCGGCAAGGCGAGGCCCGATTGTGGCCCGCCCGACCGTGCATCGGGCGTCATCGCCCGCGACGGGGCGCGACGGCCGGCGCGAATCCACACTTGTTGATCATGATTCGCATTTGCATCCTGGGGACGAGGACCGCAGAATGCGCAGGCTTCGCCCGCCCGGGGTTCTCCAGCCAGCGCGAAGCCTTCCCTATCCAGCGTCCGCCTGCGCCGTTCCGGCCGCAGGCGTTTGCGCGCCTATCCGAAGGAACGCCGCCTCATGTCCGCTCCGTCTTCGCGTCTGCTGTCCGGTCTGGCCCTCTTGGCCTGCGCCCCGCTCGCCCATGCCGCCGAGAGCGGCGACGCGGCGCGTACCCTGGACTCGATCACCGTGGTCGCCGAACGCGAGCCGGGCAATTTCGATCTCGACCGCGGCGAGATCGAGCTGAGCCAGGCCTCCGACCTCAGCGACCTGTTGTCGAACGAGTCCGGCGTCGCCGTCGGCGGCGGCTCGCCGGTCGCGCAGAAGATCTACGTGCGCGGCTTCGAAGACACCATGCTCAACGTCACCATCGACGGCGCACAGGAGCCGGCCGAGCTGTATCACCACCAGACCCGGGTGCAGATCGAGCCGGAATTCATCAAGTCGATCGAACTCGATGCCGGTGCCGGCGCGGCCACCGGCGGCGCCGGCGCGCTGACCGGCGCGTTGCGCGTGCGCACCCGCGACGCCTTCGACCTGCTGCGCCCCGGCCAGGACGCGTGCTTCCTGGTCAAGGCCGCGGCGGGCCTCAACGGCGGCAACAGCTACAAGGGCGTGCTGGCCGGCTACGGCCGCCTGTCCGATGGGCTCGGCGTGCTCGCCACCTACGTCTATCAGGACGGCGGCGATTACGACGACGGCCACGGCGACCGGGTCAAGCCGACCGCCTACCGGCACGAACGCGCCCAGTTCAAGCTCAGCGGCCTGTTCGACGCGCACAGCTTCGACCTGTCGGCCGAGCACCTCGACGACACCGGCACGTATTACGAACGCCCGCACATGACCAACTTCAGCGGTCGTTTCGTCCTGTCCGATCACCAGATGCGCCGCGACACGGTGTCCTACGAGCACCGCTTCGACCCCGACAGCGACGCACTGAACCTGCGCCTCAACGCCTACCGCACCCGCAGCGAATACCAGAACCGCCGCAACACCACCGGCCTGCTCTACAGCGCCGGCGAACAGACCAGCACCGGCCTGGACCTGCGCAACACCGCGCTGTGGCAGTCGTTGTCGCTGACCTACGGCCTGGACTATCGCAGCGACCGCCTGCATGCGCGCCAGCAGGCCACGCCGCCGCCGTTCTGGGGCCGCACCGAACAGACCGCGCGCGTGTTCGGCGCCTACGCCCAGGGCGACTGGGACGTGTCGCCGCAATGGAAACTCTCGGCCGGCCTGCGTTACGACGATTACCGCCACAAGGGCGTGTCCGGCGTCAGCGCCGGCGCCTCCAACGACGCAGACAAGCTCAGCCCGAACCTGTCGATCGCGTGGACGCCGATCGAGCCGTTGACCTTCCGCCTGGCCTATTCGGAAGCCTTCCGCGGCGTGACCATCCGCGAAGCCTTCTTCAGCGCGCTCTACACCCACCGCGGCGATCTCGAAGGCGAACGCGCCGACAACCTCGAATTCGGCGTGTCCTGGGAGCGCAACGGTTACTTCGCCCGCGCCACCGCCTTCCGCCAGAACATCGAGCACTACATCTCGGCGGTGTATTCGGGCCAGACCGCCTGGGGCTATTGGGAGAATATCGGCGACGCCAAGGTCGAAGGCTACGAGGCCGAGATCGGCAAGCGCTGGCAGCGTATGGGCGTCAGCGTCGGCGTGTGGCAGTCGGACAACAGCTTCGAGGACCGCCCGCTCAACGACGCCGACCTCGGCCTGGGCACCAGCATCGGCCGCACCTGGACCGCGCGCTACGACTGGCAGCCCGCGTCCGGACAGGCCAACTACGCGGTGCGCGCGCGCCTGGTCGAGGACGAACGCAACAGCATCGCCGCCGATGCGCCCGACAAGCCGGGCTATACGGTGGTCGACCTGATGGCGAACTGGAATCTGCTCGGCGACGATCGCCTGAAACTCGGCGCGGCGGTCAACAATCTGTTCGATCGTTTTTATTACGACCACGGCACTTACGGTTATCAGGCCGGTTCGAAAAGTTATATCGGTTTCCCGTCGCCGGGTCGCGAACTGTCGTTGTCGCTGACGTATCGATTCTGAGGATGCATCGATTTTGAGGCGGCGCGCTGCGTACGCATCGGTGATTAATAGCGCAGATAGCGAAGACGCCCGGCGTCGCGCGCGAAACGCAGGCCTGGCCTGCGTTAAGCGTGTTCAGTAAACTTTCTGCCGGGCAATAAAAAGCCCCGCAGGCAGGGGGGGCCGGCGGGGCTGGTGGAGCGTGACCTGGGGAGGGGTCGTTCGCTCCGGGGGATCACTCCAGGGGAGGGAGAGATCAGCGACAGACGTTGCATCTGTCGCGACCTATATGACCATCCCGCACATGGATAGTTCGTGAAGATGGGAGTTAATAAATTGTTGGATTCAGGACTGATTCATTAAACCAATTCCAGCAAAATCAATGGTTTCCGCATAATCAATGCGCTTCGTCCCAATTAATTCCGACCCCGCTGTCGACGACCAACGGCACCCTCAGGCTGGCCGCCCCCGCCATCCGGCGTGAAGCCTCGCCGACCAGGGTGTCGACGAAATCGGCCTCGACCTCGAATACCAGTTCGTCGTGCACCTGCAGGATCATCTTCGCGCGGGAGGCATGCGACGCCAGCCAGGCGTCGATGTCGATCATCGCGCGCTTGATGATGTCGGCCGCGGTGCCCTGCATCGGCGCGTTGATCGCCGCGCGTTCGGCGCCCGCGCGCAGGCCCTGGTTGCTGGCCTTGATGTTCTCCAGATACAGGCGCCGGCCGAACACCGTCTCGACGTAGCCGCGATCGCGCGCGTCCTGGCGGGTGCGCTCCATGAAGTCGCGCACGCCGGGATAGCGGCTGAAATACAGGGCGATGTAGTCCTGCGCTTCGCCGCGGCCGATGCCGAGCTGACGCGCCAGACCGAACGCGCTCATGCCGTACATCAGGCCGAAGTTGATCGCCTTGGCGGCGCGGCGTTCGTTGCCGCTGACCTCGTCGAGCGATTTCTTGCCGAACACTTCGGCCGCGGTCGCGCGGTGCACGTCGGCGCCGGACTCGAACGCGCGCACCAGGCCGACGTCCTCGGACAGGTGCGCCATGATGCGCAGCTCGATCTGCGAATAGTCGCAGGCGACCAGGCGCCGGCCTTCGGGCGCGACGAAGGCGCGGCGGATGCGGCGGCCGTCGTCGGTGCGGATCGGGATGTTCTGCAGGTTCGGGTCGCTCGACGCCAGGCGCCCGGTCGCCGCGCCGGCCTGGTGATAACTGGTGTGCACGCGCCCGGTGTCCGGGTTGACCATCTCCGACAGCTTGTCGGTGTAGGTGCTGCGCAGTTTCGCCAGGCCGCGGTATTCGAGGATCACCCGCGGCAGCTCGTGCTGGTCGGCGATCGCTTCGAGCGCCTCTTCGTTCGTGCTCGGCTGCCCGGTCGGCGTCTTCACCAGCACCGGCAGCTTCAACTCGTCGAACAACAAGGCCTGCAACTGCTTCGGCGAGTCCAGGTTGAAGGTGCGCCCGGCCAGCTCGGTGGCCTTGATCTGCGCGTCGAGCATGCGCTTGCCGAGGTCCTGCGATTGCCGGCGCAGCTCGTCGCCATCGATCATCACGCCGTTGGCCTCGATGCGTTCGAGCACCGGCACCAGCGGCATTTCGATTTCGCGATAGACGCGTTCGAGCTCCGGTTCGGCGGCGAGGCGCGCGCCGAGCACGCGGTGCAGGCGCAGGGTCACGTCGGCGTCCTCGGCGGCGTAGCGGGTGGCATCGTCGATGGCGACCTGCGAGAACGCGATCGCCTTGGCGCCCTTGCCGGCGACATCGGCATATTTGATGGTGTCGTAGCCGAGGTAACGCTTGGCCAGCGAGTCCATGTCGTGGCGGCTGGCGGTGGCGTTATAGACGAAGCTCTCGAGCATGGTGTCGTCGGCATAGCCGAGCAGGTCGATGCCGTGCCGGCGCAGGATGTGCAAGTCGTACTTGCCGTGCTGGCCGAGCTTGCGTCGCGCCGGATCGGTCAGCACAGGCCGCAGCGCGTCGAGCACCGCGGCACGGTCGAGCTGGGCCGGCGCGCCGGGGTAATCGTGGCCGACCGGGATGTAGACCGCGCGGCCGGTCTCGGTGGCGAAACTCAGGCCGACCAGGTTGGCCCGCATCGGGTCGAGCGAATCGGTTTCGGTGTCGAAGGCGAACTCGTCGGCCGACTGCAGCGCCGCCACCAGCGCGTCCAACTGCGGCTGGGTCGTCACTGCCTCGTACTCGCCCTTGGCCGACAGCGCCGCGTCCGGAGTCTCCGCGCTGGCCGAGGCGCGGGCGTGGCCGGCCGCGGTCGCGCGCAGGCCGGCGCGGTCGGCGGCGAGCTCATTGGCGGCCGCGGCGGCGCCGCCTTCTAGCTCGCGCAAGGCCTGCTTGAAACCGTAGCGCGCATACAAGGTGCGCAGCGCCTCGGCATCGCGCTCGCGCAGGGCCAATTGCTCGGGGCTGCGATCCAGCGCTACGTCGGTCTTGATCGTGGTCAGCTGGCGGTTGAGCGGCAGACGGCCGAGCGCGGCGCGCAGGTTGTCGCCGATCTTGCCCTTGATGTCGCCGGCATGGGCGATGACGTTTTCCAGGCTGCCGTACTCGCCGAGCCACTTGGCCGCGGTCTTGGGCCCGCATTTGTCGACGCCGGGGATGTTGTCGACGCTGTCCCCCATCAGCGAGAGCAGGTCGATGATCTGGTTGGGCTGTACGCCGAACTTGGCGAACACCGCCTCGTCGGAATCCATGCGGCTGCCGCTCATGGTGTTGACCAGGGCCACGCCCGGGCGCACCAGTTGGGCGAAGTCCTTGTCGCCGGTCGAGATGGTCACCTCGATGCCTGCATCCGCAGCCTGCAGCGCCAGCGTGCCGATCACGTCGTCGGCCTCGACCCCGTCGACGCGCAGGATCGGCAGGCCCAGCGCTTCGACGATCGCGCACATCGGCAGCACCTGCGCGCGCAGGTCGTCCGGCATCGGCGGGCGGTTGGCCTTGTACTGCGGGTCGAGGTCGTCGCGGAAAGTCTTGCCCGGTGCGTCGACGACGAAGGCCACGTAGTCGGGCCGTTCGTTCAAGGTCGAGCGCAGCATGTTGACCACGCCGAACAATGCGCCGGTGGGTTCGCCGGCGTCGTTGCTCAGCGGCGGCAGCGCATGGAAGGCGCGGTAGAGGTAGCTGGAACCATCGATCAGGACGAGTCTTTTCATGCCGGCGATTCTACGCTGCCCCATCGCCGGGGCTGCGACCGCGACCGCGGATGCAACGGCTTAACGGGCGCGCAGCGTATGCTGTCGGCCTGAGACACGGAGAACCGCCATGCGCGCCCCCACCGCCTCGCCGGCCCGCCAAGCCGCCGGCCTGCTCGTCCCTTGCCTGATCGCCCTCCTGCTCGCCGCCTGCGCCACGACCGGGGGCGCCAACGACGACCCGACCGCCGCCTTGCAGGGGGCCGATATCCGCACCCGCACCGTCGAGAACGGCGACGTGATCGAGGAATACCGCATCGCCGGCCAGCTGCGCGCGGTCAAGGTCACCCCCGCCCGCGGCCCCACCTATTACCTGGTCGACAACGACGGCGACGGCCGCCTCGACACCAGCAAGGGCGAAGGCACGGTCTCGCCGGTGTACTACAAACTCTTCAGCTGGTGACCGGCTGAGGAGCGAGTTGAGAGGGGTGAGCAAAGCCTCGTCTCCACCCTCAGCTATCCTTCCAATATCCGCCAAGACGTGAGGAGTGCGCGCGAGCCGAAGCTTGCCCTCACTTCTCTCGTCTAACTCCTCGCTTCTAACTCCTCGCCCCGAGCCCATGGACATTCGAACCATCGTCGGAGACACCGAGCTTCGCGCCGTCTGGCCACTGGTCTTGCAACTGCGCCCGCACTTCGACGAGGCCGGCTTCGTCGCCCAGATGCACCGTCAGATCGCCGAGGGCTGCCGCGCCACGGTGCTCTACGACGAACAGGGCGTGCCGCGCGCGTTCGCCTGTTGGCGAGTGATGGAGATGCTCGCGGTCGGGCTGCACGTCTACGTCGACGACCTGATCACCGACCAGGCCGTGCGCAGCCGCGGCTACGGCAAGACCATGCTGGACTGGCTCAAGGCCGAGGCCAAGCGCCTGGGCTGCGCGCGCCTGCAACTGGATTCCGGCACCCACCGCCAGGACGCGCACGCCTTCTACCTGCGCGAGCGGCTGCGCATCGAGGCCTTCCATTTCGGCGTGAAGCTGGATTGAACCCAGCCTGCACGAAATATGGGGGCGGCGACGCTGCCTTTTCGACTGCGGCCCGTGAAGTTGCACAGAGGTTTAGGCGGTGACGAGGCTGCCCTACAACGCCGTCGCGAACTTCTGCCCCCTTTGAAGAAGGGGGCGGACGCCCGGCGCAATCGGCTGGGCCGATGTGAATCGTAGCGTGGGGGATTTGCTCGGGACGCACTGAATGGTCGAACTTGCCGGTAGAAGCAAATCCCCCCTGCCCCCCTTTTGCAAAGGGGGGACGGCGTGGGAGATCTCGAAGGGGCATAGCATGAGGGTGGAATCTTAGCGGCTGTTTCCGGCTGAGCCTGCGGCGGTATCGGCCGCCGCTTTGTTGCGATAGCGCTCGAACCACTCCAGGGTGTTGAGCACCTGCGCCAAGGTCTCGCTCGGGCGCGCACCGATGCCGTGCGACGCCCCGGGGATGCGGATCATCGCGCTGTCGATGCGGCGCAGCTTCAGCGCCGTGTAGTACTGCTCGGTCTCGGAGATCGGCGTGCGGTAGTCGTTCTCGCCGGTGATCAGCATGGTCGGGGTGACGACCTTGCCGACGTGGGCCAGCGGCGACAGCTTCCAGTACAACTCCTGCGCCTCCCAAGGCCCGCTCGGGAACCAGTGCTGGGTGACGTAGGACGGCCCGTCCGAGGTCAGGGCGAAGCTGGTCCAGTTGATCACCGGCTTGGCGACCACGGCGGCGCGGAAACGGTCGGTGTGGCCGACGATCCACGCGGTCAGCACGCCGCCGCCGGAACCGCCGGTCACGAACAACTGCTGCGGGTCGACATAGCCCTTGGCGATGGTCGCGTCGACCGCGCTCATCAGGTCGTCGTAGTCGTGGCTTGGATAATTCTGGTGGATGTGGTCGGCGAAGGCCTGGCCGTAACTGGTGCTGCCGCGCGGATTGACGTACAGCACGACGTAGCCGGCGGCCGCATACAGTTGGGTTTCGACGGCGAAGCGCGGGCCGTAGTTCTGGTACGGGCCGCCGTGAATCTCCAGCAGCAGCGGATAGCGCTTGCCCGGCTGGAACTGCGGCGGCTTGACGATCCAGCCCTGCACCGCAAGCCCGTCGGCGGAAGACTTCGTCCACAGGGTCTCGACTTCGCCCAGACGCTTGCGCGCCAGCGAGTCGGCGTTGAGCTCGGTCAGCACGCGTGGCTTGGCGCCGCGTTCGACCACCGCCACGTCGGCCATGCGCGCGGCGGTGCCGTGGGTGTAGGCGACGCGGCCGGCGGCGACCGAGAAACTGCCGCCGGGATAGGGCCGGCCGACCGCGGTGCCGCCGACGTCGCCGGTCACCGGTTCGACCTTGCCGCCGCTCGCGGCGATCCAGCCCAGGTGGCTGACGCCTTCGCGGTCGTAACCGAAGTAAAGCCCGCGGCCGTTGCGGTCCCATTGCGGGCTTTCGATGTCGTAGTCGAAGCCCTCGGTGAGGGCGCGCGAAACGCCGCTGTCGAGATCGAGCACATACAGATGCGCGATCTGATAACTGCGCTTGCGGTCGTCGTAGCCGAGGTAGGCGATCTTGCGTCCGTCCGGCGACAACACCGGCGCCCGGTCGGGGCCCTTGCGGTCGGTCAGCGCGACCGCGGCGCCCGTGGCGACGTCGACGCGGTAGATCTCGCTCTCGATCGGGTGGTACTCGTAATCGTCGCGGCGATTGGACTCGACGAACAGCGAGCGGCCGTCGTGGCTCCAGGCCAGGGTCGAACCGTGCTGGAAATCGCCCTGGGTGACCTGGCGCGGCGTGCCGCCGTCGGCCGGCATCACGAACACGTGTTCGTAGCCGGGCTTGAGGTAACCGGCGCCGTCGGCGCGGTAGTTCATCTTGTCGATGAGCTTGACGTCCTCGGCCCACTCCGCGCCCTTGGGCTTGGCCGGCAACTTCGCCAGCGGCGTGGTGTCGGCGGCGACGTGCATGGTGAAGGCCAGCCAGCGCCCGTCCGGCGACCAGGTCAACCCGCTCGGGCCTTCGCTCAGGCGGCTGATCGGCGATTGCTGGCCGCTGTCCATCCAGCGCACCCAAACCTGGGTCGAGCCGTCGCGATCGGACACCCAGGCGATGCGATCGCCCGACGGCGACCACACCGCGGCGCCGTCGCTGGCCGCGCCGCTGGTCAGCGGCCGCTGCTGGCCGCTGCCGGCATCGACCAGCCACAGATTGCTGCGGCGGCGGTCCTTCATCCGGTCGAAGAACTTGCGCTGGTAGACGATGCGGCGCCCGTCGGGCGACAACGCCGGCTGATCGGCCCACTCCAGATCGAACAGGTCGGTCGGTTGCAGATTGCGCGGGTCAGCGTGCAGGTCGGCGGCGGTGGCCGGCAGCGCGCCGACGGCAAGCGCGGCGGCAAGGACGAAACGCAAGGACATCGGCGGGCCCCTTTCGATAGACGTAATGAACCGCAGCCTAGGCTGGCATCGCGGCCGCCTCCCAGTGTCGTTGGTCGTGTCCGCCGGGCCCTGCGTCGCAAGACCAACGGCAGGCGAGGAATCGGCGGCGAGCTGCTAGGGTGAGCGCCGTGTCCACAGGGGTGGCGACACTCAGGGAAGATGTCGATGGCTCGCGAATCCGCGCTGCGTTCGTTGTTGTCCCGCTGGTGCTCATATCGTTGGTGGCTGGCCGGCGCCTGCGCCGTCGCGTTGTGCGCCTGCGGCGAACCCGCGGCCGATGTCTCGCGCCCGCTTAGCTACGACCGCCTCGGCGTGCACATGAGCATCCCCGGCAACTGGAGCATGGCCGAGGACAAGCGCGTCGACGCCGTCCACTACATGATCGTGGAGAGCCCGGGCGCGGCGATGTTCGTCGCCATCGTGCAGGCCGACACGACCGCGGAACTGGAAGACTTCGCCCGCGACTTCTCCGCCGAGGCCGACAAGGCGACACCGTCGGTGATGAATGGACACAGCCGCTTCGACCGCTCGGCCTTCGCCGAGGGCACGATCCGCGAGCACTACACGCTGAGCCTGGGCGGAGTGAAAGTTCCGCACCGGCGCGAGTACCGCAAGATCACCGGCGCGCACCGCACCGCGTTCCTGATCACCCAGAGCGCCGACGAAGACCTGCCGCAAACCCAGCCCGGTTTCGACCTGCTGCTGAAATCGTTCAAGCTCGCCGACGCGCCACGCGCGGATCCGGGCGCAGCCCGGCACTGAAGCGGCGCGAGACGAAGCGGTACCAGGCCGACGATCGTCGACCGGATGTCGTCGCGAGAGCACTCCCCCTGCCCCCTCTTCAAAGGGGGGAACAGTACTGCGGAGATTGCGCTCAGCGACTGGACGCGCGCTTCGCCAGCGCGCGCGTGCCATCTACGATGCCGCGCACGACGAACAGCATCACCGCCGGGATCAGGCAATGCAGGCCGACCCAGCCGTAGTTGAACAACAGATTCATCCACAGGCCGGAATGGGCGTGATCGTTCGAGTAGACGATCAAGACCGGTAGCGGCGCCAGAAAGACGCACTTCGCCAGCGCCGCCGCGACCGAGCGCAAGCGTTCCGGCAGCAGCGCCGCCGGGGCGAGGCAGCACAGGCCGATGAAGTCCGACACGCCCAGCCAGGTGGGCAGGAACTGCGCCCAGTCCGGACGGATCGAGACCTTGGAGAACAGATAGATGTCGCGGAATACGAACACCGCGATCGACAGCGCCGACAGACTCAGCAGAAATCCGACCGTGTTTCTTTTCATCGTGCACTCCATTGCTTGAGCGGCTGCTCGGTGTGGCGGCGGCTTTGAGCTGTCATCCCCGCATCCGAACTGTACGCCCTGGCCGGGGCGCAAAGACTTCGGAGTCATTCGGCGATACAGCCCTGGATCCCCGCCTTCGCGGGGATGACGGCAGGCAAGATCGCCGCGATTCCTTCAGATCGTCATCCCCGCGAAGGCGGGGGTGAAAGGATGCGCTTGCGAGCCACTGGCTCGCGCATCCGTGAACGCCAGGGTGCTGTGCGCCCTGGCCGGGGCGCAAAGACTTCAGAGTAATGCCTCGGTGAAGCCGTGGGTATTCGGCTGCGCCGAAACGGAGACTCCAGACCGGCCACTCATCGGGGGGATGCGGCCTGGGAGAGTCTCGCTTCTTTATTGGCGCGTCGAACGTTTAGCTAGAGTGGCTGCAGGTTCGCATAGGCCAACACCAGCCACTTGCTGCCGGCGTCGTCGAAGTTGACCTGCACCCGCGCATGCGTGCCGGTGCCTTCGTAGTCGGTCACCGTGCCGGTGCCGAAGCTTGCATGGCGCACCTGCGAGCCGAGCTTGACCGGCGGCGCCTCGATCGCGGCATGGCCGTAGTCGGCGCGGCGCGGGCCGGCGCCGTACACCGGGCGCGACACCTGCACCTTCGGCCGCACTTCGTTGAGCAGGGCCGGCGGAATCTCGCGCAGGAAGCGCGAGGGCACCCCGAACATGTCCATGCCGTGGATGCGCCGGGTCTCGGCATAGCTGAGCACCAGCTTCTCGCGTGCACGGGTGATGCCGACATAGGCCAGGCGGCGCTCTTCCTCCAGGCGCCCGGACTCCTCGGTCGAACGCCCGCTCGGGAACAGGCCCTCTTCCAGGCCGCCGAGGAACACCAACGGAAATTCCAGGCCCTTGGCGCTGTGCAAGGTCATCAGCTGCACGCCGTCCTCGCCGGCCTGGGCCTGGCCTTCGCCGGCCTCGAGCGCGGCGTAGCTGAGGAAGGCGATCAGCTCCGGCATCGCCGCGGCTTCGTCTTCGTCGGTGCGGGTGAAGCGCGAGGCCACCGAGACCAGTTCGTCGAGGTTGTCGGTGCGCGAATCGAGCTGGCCGCGCGATTCGTTGGCGTAGTGCTCGCGCAGGCCCGAACGCTGCAGGATGTGATCGATCTTCTCCGGCAGCGGCATCTCGACCACATCGCTTTCGAGCGTGTCGATCAACAGCGCGAACCCGGCCAGGGCGTTGCGGGCGCGAGCGGCGAGCCCGGTCTCCTGCGAGATCCGCCGCGCCGCCTCCCACAACGAGACCGCATCGGCTCGGGCGCGCTTGCGCACCTCGTCGAGGGTGCGCTCGCCGATGCCGCGGGTCGGCGTGTTGACCGCGCGCTCGAACGCCGCGTCGTCGGCGCGGTTGGCGATCATGCGCAGATAAGCCAGGGTGTCCTTGATTTCGGCGCGCTCGAAGAAGCGCTGGCCGCCGTAGACCCGGTACGGCACTTGTTCGGACAGCAGGGCTTCTTCGTAGGCGCGCGATTGCGCGTTGCTGCGGTAGAGCACGGCGACGTCGCCGTAGCTGCCCCCGTCGCGCACCCACTGGCGCAGGCGCTCGACCACGAAGCGCGCCTCGTCCATCTCGTTGTAGGCCGCGTACAGGTCGATCGCTTCGCCGTGGCCGGTGTCGGTCCACAGCTTCTTGCCGAGGCGGTCGGGGTTGTGGGCGATGACCGCGTTGGCGGCGTCGAGGATGTTGGCGCTGGAGCGGTAGTTCTGTTCCAGGCGGATGGTGCTGGCGCCGGGGAAATCGCGCAGGAAGCGCTGCACGTTCTCGACCTTGGCGCCGCGCCAGCCGTAGATGGCCTGGTCGTCGTCGCCGACCACGAACACGCGGCCGGAGTCGCCCGCAAGCACGCGCACGAAGGCGTACTGGATCGCGTTGGTGTCCTGGAACTCGTCGACCAGAATCTCGCGGAAGCGGTTGCGGTAATGCGCGAGCAGCGCGGCGTTGTCGCGCAGCAGCTCGTGCGCGCGCAGCAGCAGTTCGGCGAAGTCGACCAGGCCGGCGCGTTCGCAGCGCTCCTGGTAGGCCTCGTAGCAGCGCAGCATCACGTCGGCCCACTCGTCGCCGGCCGGCTGGATGTTGCGCGGCCGCCGGCCTTCGTCCTTCTGGGCGTTGATCCACCACACGATCTGGCGCGGGGGGAAGCGGGTCTCGTCGAGCTCCAGCGCCTGCACCACGCGCTTGACCAGACGCAATTGGTCGTCGCTGTCGAGCACCTGGAAGCCTTCCGGCAGTTTGGCTTCCTGCCAGTGCAGGCGCAGCAGGCGGTGGGCCAGGCCGTGGAAGGTGCCGATCCACATGCCGCGCGCGCCGTGCCGCAGCTGCGCGTCGACGCGCCCGCGCATTTCGCCGGCGGCCTTGTTGGTGAAGGTCACTGCGAGGATGCCGTGGGTCGGCACGCCGAAGACTTCGTTGATCCAGGCGATGCGGTGGGTCAGCACGCGGGTCTTGCCGCTGCCGGCGCCGGCGAGCACGAGGTAATGACCGGGAGGTGCCGAAACGGCTTCGCGCTGGGCGGGATTGAGTGCGTCGAGCAAATGCGATACGTCCATGCCGGCTATTGTAGCTGCGATGGATTCGGGAACCTTCGCAGCGCATCGCGTTCCAATGCAGGCCATGGCCGCCCGCCCGCCGTCGTTGCCGACCCTGCTCGTCTGCGCCCTGCTCGCCTGTGGGGCGGACGCGGCGCCGGCCGTTGCCCAAGACGTTGCCCAAGACAATGAACGGGTGATCCGCGTCGGCGATGCGCGCCTGCGGGTGATCGTCGAGGGCGTGGCCGACCGCGAGCGCGTCGACGAGCTTCAGCGTTGGCTCGCCGAATGCGCCGACGCCGCCCTGTCCGCCTACGGCCGCCTGCCGCTGCGCGAGGCCAAAGTGCTGATCCGGCAAAGCCGTGCCCGCGACGGCGGTATTCGCCAGAGCGGCCGCCGCGGCGATCCCAGTCCGGTGCCCTGGGGCCAGACCCGGCGCGACGACGGTGTCTCGGTGCTGCTGTACGTGCGCCCGGACGCCGGCATCGACGAGCTGCGCGACGACTGGACCGCCGTGCACGAGCTCTCGCACCTGTTCCATCCTTATCTCGGCGAAGACGGCCGCTGGCTCGCCGAGGGCTTGGCGAGCTATTACCAGAACGTGTTGCGCGCACGCGCCGGCCAGCTCGACGGCGACGAGGCCTGGCGTCGGCTCGATGCCGGCTTCGCGCGCGGCCGCAACAGCGGTGCCGGCATGCCGCTCGGCGAGATCGGCTGGAGCCGCGCCAGCACCATGCGCATCTATTGGGGCGGGGCGATGTTCTGGCTCGAAGCCGACCTGGCGCTGCGGCGCGAACGCCGCCTCGACCTGGATACGGTGCTGTCGCGCTATTCGCGCTGTTGCCTGGACAGCGACAGCGAAGCCACGCCGGAGGAATTCGTCGCCGAACTCGACCGGCTCGGCGGCGGCAAGGTGTTCACGACGCTGTTCCGCCGTTATGCGGCGATGCGCGAGTTCCCGCCTACGCAGAACGCGTATCGCGCGCTCGGGCTGGACAAACAGGATGGCCGCCTGCGTTTTTCCGATCGCGCCGACGCCGTGCGGCTGCGGCGCGCGATCATGCAACCGCGCGCGGCCGCCGCGCGCTGAGCGGGCGGCCGCGTCGTCGCCGGGCTCAGTGCGCGGACTTGCCCGGCTTCTGCACCGTGGTGCTCATCAGCTTGTCGGTCCAGGCGATGCCGATCGCCGAGACGATGAACAGGAAATGGATGATCGCCTGCCACATCACGCCGTCGGAGGTCAGTTCCGAGCAGCGCGCGGCCGCGTTGGCGACGCCGTTGGCGGTCGCGAGCGCGGCGGCCTGGGCCGCTGCGAAGGCTTCGGGCGTGCCGCACAAGGGCAGGCCGAGGCTGCCGGCACCGATGAAGGTCTTGAGCAGGTGGATCGAGGAGATGCCGATGATCGCCATCGCCAGCTTGACCTTGAGCACGCTCGCATTGACGTGGCTCAGCCATTCCGGCTGGTCGGGGTGGCCTTCCAGGCGCAGGCGCGAAACGAAGGTTTCGTAACCGCCGACGATCACCATCACCAGCAGGTTGGAGATCATCACCACGTCGATCAGGCCGAGCACGATCAGCATGATCCCCTGCTCGGTCAGCGTCGCCGCATCGTGGACCAGGTGGATCAGTTCCTTGACGAACTGGAAGACGTACACGCCCTGGGCGACGATCAGGCCCAGATAAAGCGGCAGCTGCAGCCAGCGCGAGCTGAAGATCAGCGCCGGCAGGGGATTGAGGCGGTTGCTCTTTGGATCGGTCATGCGAAGCCCGTAACTGATGCGATATAGGGGGCCAAGAGTAGCCGGGCGGGGATGACGCCGCCACGTCGGGCGGGCCCGAGGGTTCAGCCGCAGCGGGCCCAGGCCTTGCCGCGACTGGGCGCGACCGGCACACGCCATTCCATCGGCAAGGCCGCCGCGGCCGCGGGGCCGCGGGGCCGCGCTTACACTGCGGCCTTTCGACGCAGAGTTGCCGATGATCGACCTTTATTACTGGCCGACCCCGAACGGCCACAAGATCACCCTGTTCCTGGAAGAGGCCCAGCAGGCCGGGGCCGGCCTCGATTATTCGATCAAGCCGGTCGACATCGGCGCCGGCGACCAGTTCAAGCCCGAGTTCCTGCGCCTCTCGCCGAACAACCGCATGCCGGCGATCGTCGACCATGCCCCGGCGGATGGCGGCGCGCCGATCAGTGTGTTCGAGTCCGGCGCGATCTTGCAGTATCTGGCGTCCAAGACCGGCTTGTTCCTGCCCCAGGACCTGCGCAGCCGGGTCGAAGTGGAGGAATGGCTGTTCTGGCAGGTCGCCGGCTACGGCCCCATGCTGGGCCAGAACCATCACTTCAACCGCTATGCGCCGGAAAAGGTGCCCTACGCGATCGACCGCTACCAGCGCGAGACCGAGCGCCTGTACGGCGTGCTCGACCGGCGCCTGGCCGGGCGCGAGTTCGTCGCCGCCGATACACTCAGCATCGCCGATTTCGCCTGTTACCCCTGGACCCGCGAGCACGAATGGCATTACGTCGACCTGAGCCGTTATCCGAACGTGCAGCGCTGGCACGACGCGCTGTCGTCGCGGCCGGCGTTCGGGCGCGTCTACGAGATGGGCAAGGCCTACCGTGCCGACCGTACGATGACCGACGAGATGCGCCGCCATCTGTTCGGCACGCCGGCCCCCATCACCTGATGCCTCGCCGTCGAGGCCACGCTCCGGAACCATCGCCCGCATGAACAACCGCCTGCCCCGCCGCCTCGCTTTCTGCCTGCTCGCCATGTCGATCATCGCCACGCCCAGCTTCGCCCTCGCCGCCACGCCCGACGCCGCGCACAGCGTGCCGGCACCGGGCCAGCTGACCCTGGAAGCCCTGACCGGCGATGCGCCCTTATCGGGGCCGAGCCTGGTCAAGCCGAAGATCGCGCCCGACGGCAGCAAGGTCGGCTTCCTGCGCGGCAAGCAGCGCGACAAGAACCGCCTCGATCTGTGGGCCTACGACATCGCCAGCGGCAAGACCGAATTGCTGGTCGATTCCGACGACGTGCTGCCGGGCGCGGAAGTGCTCAGCGACGCCGAGAAGGCGCGCCGCGAACGCCAGCGCATCGCCGCGCTGTCGGGCATCGTCGACTACCAGTGGTCGCCGGACGGCAAGCGCCTGCTGTTCCCGCTCGGCGGTGAGTTGTATCTGTATGACCTGGGCAAGACGGGCAAGGCCGCGGTGCGCAAGCTCACCCACGGCGAAGGCTTCGCCACCGACCCCAAGCTGTCGCCGAAGGGCGGCTACGTCAGCTTCGTACGTGACCGCAACCTGTGGGTGATCGACCTGGCCGACGGCAAGGCGACCCAGCTCACGCGCGATGGCAGCGACACCATCGGCAACGGCGTCGCCGAATTCGTCGCCGACGAGGAAATGGACCGCCACACCGGTTACTGGTGGGCGCCCGACGACAGCGCCATCGCCTATGCGCGCATCGACGAATCGCCGGTGCCGGTGCAGAAGCGTTACGAGGTCTACCCCGATCGCACCGACGTGGTCGAGCAACGTTATCCGGCCGCCGGCGACGCCAACGTCGGCGTGCGCCTGCTGGTCGCGGCGATCGGCGCCAACGCCGCGCCGCGCGAGATCGACCTCGGCAAGAACCCGGACATCTACCTGGCCCGCGTCGATTGGCGCGATGCCCAGCACCTGACCTTCCAACGCCAGTCGCGCGACCAGCACCTGCTGGAGTTGATCGAGACCGACCTGCGCAACGGCAAGCAGCGCACCCTGGTCAGCGAGCGCTCCAAGACCTGGGTGCCGCTGCACAACGACCTGCGTTTCCTCAAGGACGGCCGCCTGCTGTGGAACAGCGAACGCAGCGGCTACGAGCACTTGTACCTGCTGAGCGACGACGGCAAGGCGACCGCGCTGACCTCGGGCGACTGGCCGGTCGACGCCGTACTCGCGGTCGACGAAGACGCCGGCCAGGTCTATTTCGCCGCCGGCAAGGACTCGCCGCTCGACAGCCAGGTCTATCGCGTCGCCCTCGCCGGCGGCCCGGTCGAACGCCTGTCCAAGACCGACGGCTATCACTCGGCCAGCTTCGCCCATAAGGCCAATGTCTACGTCGACGCCTGGTCGAACCCGCAGACGCCGCCGCAACTGGAGCTGTACCGCAACGACGGCACCCGTATCGCCGCGCTCATCGACAATAACCTCGACGACGCCGCGCATCCGTTCGCGCCCTACCGCGCCGCGCAGCGCCCGATCGAATACGGCACGATTCCCGCCGCCGACGGCAAGACCGCCCTGCATTACAGCCTGATCAAGCCGACCGGTTTCGACCCGGGCCAGCGCTATCCGGTGGTGGTCTACGTCTACGGCGGCCCGGCCACCCAGACGGTCAAGCGCGCCTGGTCGCCGGACTTCAACCAGTACCTGGCCCAGCGCGGCTACGTGGTGTTCTCGATCGACAACCGCGGCACGCCGCGGCGCGGCGCGGCCTTCGGCGGCGCGCTGTACGGCAAGCAGGGAACGGTAGAGGTCGCCGATCAGCTCAAGGGCGTCGATTGGCTGCAGTCGCAGCCGTGGGTCGACGGCAACAAGATCGGCGTCTACGGTTGGTCGAACGGCGGTTACATGACCCTGATGCTGCTGGCCAAGGCCAGCGACCGCTACGCCTGCGGCGTCGCCGGCGCGCCGGTCACCGACTGGGGCCTGTACGACACCCACTACACCGAGCGTTACATGGGCCTGCCGAAGGGCAACGTCGAAGGCTATCGCGAGGGCCGCGTGCTCGAACACATCGACGGCCTGACCTCGAAGCTGCTGCTGATCCACGGCATGGCCGACGACAACGTCTTGTTCACCAACTCGACCGTGCTGATGAGCGCCCTGCAACAGCGCGGCCAGCCGTTCGAATTGATGACCTACCCGGGCGCCAAGCACGGCCTGCGCGGCCGCGACAACCTGCACCGCCTGCGCCTCACCGAAGATTTCTTCGACCGCTGCCTCAAGCCCTGAGCGCACTGACGCCCACCGAATGGATGCCCTGCCATGAATGCCTCCCGCCCCGCCGCGCCCTACCGCAAGCCCTGGGTACAGCGTCACTGGATCCTGACCCTGCTGCTGGCCTTGGGCGTGTTGTTCACGCTGAGCGTGGCGATCGGCGCATGGATGACGTATTCGGTCATGGATTCGATGAGATACACGCCGCCCTTCATCGAGGCGATGGAGCGGGCCCGTGCGAATCCCGAGGTGAAAGCCGCGCTCGGCGAACCGCTCGAGGACAGGTTCGTGCTCGGCGCGGTCGAGCCGAAGGACCAGGGCGTGGCCAAGCTGTTCATCTTCGTGCAAGGCCCGAAGGGCAAGGGCGACGTGCAGATCGAAGGCATCCGCGAGCAAGGCGCGTGGCGTTACAGCGTGATGCGGGTGAACCTGGACAAGGACCGGACCTCGATCGATCTGCTGTGAACGGCGTTGCCCTTTGCCGCCGTCGTGCGGTCGCGCTTCGATGCCGAGCCAGTGCCGCCGCCGTCGTGCGGCGGCGCTTCGATGCCTAACCCGCGCCAGGCACTGCATTCAAGGCGCCTCGTTCAAGGCATTGGCGCGCCGCATGACCTTCGGCGCTTGGCCGGGCGCGCCGTCGCGCCGATGCTGGCCGCTTCAACCCAGTGAGCCACCTCATGAAGCCGCTCGTTCTCGCCGTCGCCCTGGCGCTGTCCGCGCCCACTCTCGCCTTCGCCGGCAGCGCCCCACAAGCGGCAGCCAAGCCGGTTCCGGCCTCTGCGCCGCAAGCCGCGGCCAAGCCGGTACCGGCCTGGGTCGCGCAAAGCAACGAATACGCCAAGATCCTGATCCAGGCCCAGGGACAATTCGCGCCCGAGCAGATGTCGTTCTTCGGCGTGCCCGGCTACGACGACAAGGTCAGCGACCTCAAGCCCGAGGTCGGCAAGCGCTTCCGCGCGGCGATGGCCGAGGCTAAGCGCGGGCTGCAGGGCAAGCTCGAAGTCGAGCGCAACGCCGACGTGCGCCAGGACCTGCAGATCATGATCCAGGCCGCCGAGGACAACATCGAAGGCAGCGCGCTCAACGAGCGCCTGGTGCTGCCGTGGTTCGATGCGCCGCAAACGGTGTTCTCGGGCATGCAGGCGCTGCTGTCCGACCAGGCGCCGGCGGAGCGCCGCGCCAGCGCGCTCGCGCGCCTGAACGCCTATGTCGGCCTGGCGCCGGGCAGCGAACCGCTGACCGTGCTCGCGCGCCAGCGCTACGAGGAGCGCCTCGGCGATACGAATCTATTGCAGCCGACCAAGCTCGAAGTCGAACAGGCGCTCGGCAACGTCGATACCTACGCCGCCGGCATCCGCAAGCTGTTCGAGAAGTACCAGATCAAAGGCGCCGAGCCGGCGCTGAAGGCGATGGAAACCCAGTTGCGCGAGTACGGCCAGTGGACCCGCAGCACGGTGCTGCCGAAGGCGCGCAGCGACGCGCGCCTGCCGCCGGAGTTGTACGCCTACTCGCTCAAGCAATTCGGCATCGACGTCGATCCGCAATTGCTGATCCGCCGCGCCCAGGTCGAGTTCATGGAAACGCGGGCGGCGATGGCCCAGCTCGCGCCGCTGGTGGCGCAGGCCAAGGGCCTCAAGGTCGCCGACCCGCAGGACTATGTGCAGGTGATGCGCGCGCTCAAGCGCGACACCATCCCCAACGATAAGCTCGAACCGCGCTACCGCAAGGTCATCGACGCGATCGATCCGATCATCCGCAAGCAGCAGATCGTCGACGTGCCGCAGCGGCCGATGGTGATGCGCCTGGGCAGCGAGGCCGAGTCGGCGGCTCAGCCGGCGCCGCACTTCCTGCCGGCGCCGCTGGTCGGCAACACCGGTCAGCAAGGCCAGTTCGTGCTGCCGCTGTCGGTGCCGAGCCCGGACGGCAAGGCCCTGCAGTACGACGACTTCAACTACGAGTCGGTCGCCTGGACCCTGTCCGCGCATGAGGGCCGCCCGGGCCATGAGCTGCAGTTCACCGCGATGGTCGAACGCGGCATCTCGCTGGCGCGTTCGATGTTCGCCTTCAACTCGGTCAACGTCGAAGGCTGGGCGCTGTACGCCGAAGCCGAGATGGTGCCGTACGAACCGCTCGACGGGCAGCTGATCGCGCTGCAGTTCCGCCTGCTGCGCGCGGCGCGCGCGATCCTCGACCCGATGCTCAACCTCGGCCTCACCGACCGCGCCAGCGCCGGCCGCGTGCTGTCCGAACAGGTCGGCCTGTCGGAGGCGATGACCAAGCAGGAACTCGACCGCTACATGTTCCGCGCGCCGGGCCAGGCCGGCAGCTATTTCTACGGCTACAGCCGCATTCTGGAACTGCGCATGGAAACCGAACTGGCGCTCGGCGATCGCTTCGACCGGCTCAAGTTCAACAACTACCTGCTCGACCAGGGCCTGCTGCCGCCGGACCTGCTCGGCAAGGCGGTGCGCGAGGACTTCGTGCCGGCGCAGAAGGGCAAGCGCTGAGGCGACGGCGCCGTTAACCGGCGCCGCACCGGCCGCCTTCGCAACAAACGACGAGGCCGCGGATCGCTCCGCGGCCTCGTCGTTTCAACCGGTGCTCGCCGTCGCGATTCAATACACCAGCGACCAGCTCATCGTCCGCAGCGCGAACACGTACCAGACCATCGCCACGCAGGCCGCGGCAACCGCGATCGCGCAGACCCGGCGCAGACGCTGCGGCGACGAACGCCACACCGCGCGCGCGTTGAGCACCGCAACCACCGCGGTCGCCACGCTCGCCAGCCCCAGCAACTGGGCGACGCGGATCCACGAATCGAGCGCGCCGTCGAGCATGCGCACAGACGCGTCGATGCGGGTGACGATCCACAGCCACAGCAGGGCCAGCACGAGATTGCCGATCAGGCCGAGGAAACTCAGCAAGCGCAGGCGACGATCACGTTCGCTCAACAGCAGTCGCCGTTGGGTGTAGCGGCGCACCAAGGCCGCGACCGGCCACAGCAACACGGCCAGCGCCTGCACCGCGAGCGCGAGACACAACAGCGGCAGCATCCAGCCCGGCGAACGCCAGCCGGGCACCGGCTGCAGCCACATCGCCGCCGGCACGTCGTCGCTGCTGACCGCGATCACCTGGTTGCCGTCGAGCTTGGCCGCGAGCAGGCTGTCGCCGCCGACCTCGCGCCACACATAGGGTTCGACTTCGCGCCAACGCTTGGGCCGGCCGTCGGGCGTGCGGAACGCCGACACGCTCAGGGTGTCGTCGTCGTCGACCTCGATCTTGGCGCTGCCGAGCAGGCGCGCAATGGCGAGGAAATTGCTGCTCGAAGCGCGGCTGTTCTCGTAGCGGCCGACGAGTTGCTCGGCGTGCAGGCGCGCCGTCGGCAGAGTCGGCTGCTGCGCCGCGCGCACCGGGAAATAACGCTGGATCACGCCCTTGATCAGGTCGCGATGCAGCGCGCGCCCGGCGCTGCCGGGGCCGTCGGCGGACACGAACAAGCCGAGCCCGTGCGCCGGCAGCAACACCAGATTGCTCTGGAAGGCTTCGGTCGCGCCGCCGTGGCCGATCACCACCGGCCCGCGCGTGTCGCGACGGAAAAACCCCAGCGCCATCGCGTCCAGGCCCGGGATCGGCCGCGACGCGGTCGCATGCAGGGTCTGCAGGCTGTGCGGCTGCAGGATCCTTACAGCGCCGGCACCGCGCTCGTCGAGCTGCGCGATCATGAAGCGCGCCATGTCCAGGCCGGTCGCCGACAGGCTGCCGGCCGGCGCCGGGTTGACCAGTTCGAACGGTATCGGTGCGCCGCCTGCGCTGCTGTAGCTCTTGGCCATGTCGCCGGCCAGTCCCTTCGGCAGCGGTTGCCGGAAAGTCGACTGGCGCATGCGCAGCGGCGTCAGCACGTTCGCTTCGATGTAGTCGTCGAAAGGCTGCTTGCTGATGCGCTGGACGATGTAGGCGGCGAGCGCGGCGCCGTAGTTGGAATACGCCGGCACCTTGCCGGGCGCATACACGCGCTCGGGCTGCACCCGTTTCAGATAACGGTCGAGCGGCAGCAGGCGCGATTCGTCGGCGGCGAACAGATGCTTGGCCGATTCCTCGAAACCCGCGGTGTGGGTCATCAGTTGGCGCATCGTCGCCGGCTGGCCGGCGTAGTCGCGGATCTTGAAGTCGAGGTAGCGGTTGACGTCGGCGTCGAGGTCGAGCTTGCCCTGCTCGACCAACTGCATCGCCGCGGTCCAGACGAACAACTTGGAGATCGAACCCGGACGCACCAGGGTGCGCGCGGCGTCCATCGGTTTGCGCTTTTCCACGTCGGCGTAGCCATAGCCTTTCGCCAACAGCACCTGGCCGTCGCGGACCACCACCACGACCGCGCCGGCGAGTCCGCCGCGCGCGATCGCCAACGGCACCAGGCCGTCGATGTAGGCCTCCAGATCCGGCGCGCTCAGCATCGGGATCGGTGTGGCCGCGCCGGGCTCGACCAGGATTTCGCCCAGGGCTTGGTCGCCGCGCGCGAGCGCGGCGCCGGCCTCGGCCAGGGCGCTGGCCGGCGCCACCGGCGCCGGGTCGACGGCATCGGCGATCGCGTCCGGCAGGGGGGCGGGCAAGGGCGCGAAGCTGGCGGGCGCATTCGCTGCGGCGGCCGCGACCGGCGGCGCCGGTTTGTTTGCGGCGGCCGGCTTGGCCGGCGCCGCCTTCACCGCAATAGCCGCCACATCGGTGTCGGCGGCAACCGGCGTTTTCGCCGGCACCTTCGAAGGCACCGGCGAAGCGCGCGTAGGCAGGGCCGTGCTCGTGCCTGTGGGCGCAGCTTGCCCGGCGTCGATCGCGGGTGCCGCGCTCGACAGCGGCAAGGCACGGGTGGTGGCCGGAAACGCCGACGACGCGGCCGGCTTGACCGGGGTCGGCATGGGCGCGGGCGCCGGAGTCGGTGCGGCTTTGGCGGGCTCGGCTTTGACCGGCTCGGCTTTGGCCGGCGCGGGTTTGGGCGGGGCTTGGGTCGGCTCTGGCTTGACCGCCTGGGGCTGGTCCGGTGGAGGCGAGGCGCCGGTCGCGGCCTCGGCCGGCGACGGCGACTGCGCCCACAGGGAACCGGCCAACATCATCACCGCGACGCCGGACACCGCGATGCCGCGCATCGAACGCTTGGACTTCATCTAACCCCCGAAAGCAGCTGCACCGTCGCCGGGTATTCCGCCGGCATGCGTTGCCGGTCGCTCCAGGCGCGGACGTTCGCGGCGAGTGTACGCGTTCGGGCCTGGGGTTCATTCGCGCAGGAGCTGGAGCAAATCCCCCCTGCCCCCTTTTGCAAAGGGGGGAATCAGTGGGGTGGTCATGCAGTGGTCGGTCGGCTTTGCGGGACGGCCCTGTGCGCCTGCAGAGGCTGCAACTATCCGTAACCGCGCGAAATCGCGACTGTCGTCGCACTCCGTCCGGCGCCGAGCCTCGCTCGCTAGCGCCGATCCGGCCCCCGCCTGGCGCGAAGGAAGGGATCGATACCGGCCTGCTTCGGGAGGCCTCCGGCGCCGCCGCTGGTTTCCAAATCGGCAAATTACTTTCAATAAGTAAACAACGGTTGGTTTTCGCGGCTTGGCAAGGCCCGGGGGGCCGCCTAGAGTCGTCCGTGACCCCTCTCGGCCGCCTTCATGCCCGCCAAGCGCAGCCAGAACGTAACCACGGCCGCACCCGCGGTCCCGAATCCCGGGATCGCGCTGCGGATGCTGCGTCGTCAGCGGGGCTGGACCCTGGCCGAGATCGGCGCGCGCACCGGCCTGCCGATTTCGACCTTGTCGAAGATCGAGAACGGCAAGATGTCGCTGAGTTTCGACAAGCTCACCCGCATCGCCCAAGGCCTGGAAGTCGACATCGGCGAGTTGTTCTCGTCGCCGCCGGCGGGCGTCAACGAAAACTTCAGCGGACGCCGCAGCATCACCCGCGCCGGCGAGGGCTATGCGATCCGCACCGAGCACTACCACCACTTCTATCCGGCCTCGGAGCTGCTCAACAAGCGCCTGGTGCCGATCATCGCCGAGGTCCACGCGCGGTCGCTGGAAGAGTTCGGCGACCTGATCCGCCACACCGGCGAAGAGTTCGCCCTGGTCCTGGAAGGCACGATCGAACTGCACAGCGAGCTGTATGCGCCGGCGCGCCTGGACGTCGGCGATTCGATCTATTTCGACAGCGCGATGGGCCATGCCTACATCGCCGCATCGGCGAGTCCGTGCCGCGTGCTCGCCGTGTGTTCGGGCAACGAAGCGCATCTGCGCGAAGCGCTGTCGCGCAAGATCGCGTCCGAGCCGATCCGCGTGTCCGCTGTGCGGCCGCCGAAAACCCGGCGCAGCGCCAGCCTCTGAGTGCTGCGGACAGGGCATGGCCCCGGCGGCGAACGCTCGCGCGCAAGGGTCTTTCGTCCAGGCAACTGCGGATAGCGGTCACATGGGCCGCAAACGCCGGTCACGACGTCGGATTTTCCCATTGCGAAACTGCCCGGCCCACCCCGCCCGGACCATGCCGGCCTGGCCCCAACCCGCTCGAAGCCCGCGCGTCGGATGCGCGCGGCCCGTTCGGTTCAGCTGACGCGCGCGAGCATGCGCCGGTTGCCGGTCAGCCGCGCCCAGCGCGCGCCGATGTCGCTCATGCAGACGTAGGCCGCTTCGCCGGCCAGGCGCCACAGCATGCGCGGGCTCAGGTTCAGGCGCGGCTCGGCGGCGCACAGCTCCCAGTCGTAGCCGAGCTGGCGCGCGAACAAGGCGCAACGCGCGAGGTGGTAGCGGCTGCTCAGCAGGGTGACGCGCGAGCGCATGCCCTCGCCGAGCACGACCCGCGCATTGCGCAGGTTCTGCAAGGTGTCGCGCGATTCCGATTCCAGTTGCATCGGCGCATCCGAAGCGAAGCCGCGCGCGAGCAAGCCGTGGCGCGCGAGCTCGGCTTCGCTGGGCTCGTTGGCGGCGCCACCGCCGAGCAACACGACGTTGCGCGGCGGACGCTCGCGCCACAGCGACACCGCGCGATCCAGGCGCGCCTCGAAGTCCCGGTCCAGGCGCCCGCCCGGCGCATGCTTGCCGAACAACAACACGCATTCGCCGCGCTCGGGCTGGCAGGGCGCATTGCGCGCGACCCGCAGCACGTGCACGAAATAACCGACATAGACCAGCCCGGCGCTGAGCACGCACGCGGCCGAGGCCACCACGGCGACGTGCAGCACGTCGCGATCGCCCAACAGGGACAGGCGGTGGCCGAGGCGATTGGACATGGAAGCGGGCGCGACCTGCATGAAAAGGAACACCGGAACGAGGGTAGCGGTATGAGGGCGGAGCGCCGCAGGCGCAAGCGGAACGCCGCAACGCAGGCCTATTCGATGGCCCGCGCATGAAGCATTCAGCCTCGCAGTGCCTGCGGCGACACACCAGGGCCCACGTGGCCGCGGCGGCGCCCGAGCGCCCCTCGCTATACTGCGGGCGTTCCCCACTGCGCGATTCTACCGACTACGTGACGTCCCCACCTTTACCGATGCCGCCGCTGGCGATCCGCGCTTACACCGCGACCACCGCGCTCGGCCGCGGCCTGGACGCCCAGGCGAGCGCCTTGCGCGAACGGCGCAGCGGCCTGCGGCGCAACGATCTCACCCCGCTCGCCGCCGGCGAGGCGCCGTTGGACTGCTGGATCGGCCGCGTCGCCGGTCTCGAGGACGCCGCCCTGCCGGCCGGACTGAGCCAGTGGGAATCCCGCAACAACCGCCTGGCCTGGTTGAGCCTGCAGCAAGACGGCGTGCGCGATGCGCTGGCCGCGGCGGTCGCACGCCATGGTGCCGAGCGGGTCGCGGTGATCGTCGGCACCTCGACCTCGAGCATCGGCGCGACCGAAGAGGCCTATAGCCGCCTGCGCAACGACGGCCGCGAATTTCCCGAGGATCTGGCCCGGCCGACCCTGCATACCCCGCACTCGCTCGGCGCCTTCGTCGCCGAGGCGACCGGCCTGCGCGGCCCCTGCGTGACCGTCGCCACCGCTTGTTCCTCAAGCGCCAAGGTCTTCGCCCAGGCCGCGCGCCTGATCGCCGCGGGGCTCGCCGACGCGGCCTTGGTCGGCGGCGTCGACACCCTGTGCGGCAGCGTCCTGTTCGGCTTCAACTCGCTGCAGTTGGTGTCCAACGCCCCCTGCCGCCCCTTCGATGCCGAGCGGATCGGGCTCTCGCTTGGCGAGGCCGGCGGTTATGCCGTGCTCGAACGCCTCGACGATGGCGAGCGCGCGGCGCTGGAACTGCGCGGCTACGGCGAATCCAGCGACGCCCACCACATGTCCTCGCCGCATCCCGATGGCCTGGGTGCGCGCCTGGCGATGCGCGATGCGATGACCCGCGCCGGCATCGACGCGGCCGAGGTCGGCTATCTGAACCTGCACGGCACCGCCACACCCGCCAACGACAAGATCGAGGCGCTGGCGATCGCCGCGCTGTTCCCCGACACCTTGCACGCCTCCTCGACCAAGGGCTGGACCGGGCATACGCTCGGCGCCGCCGGCATCGTCGAGTCGGCCTTCGCCCTGCTCGCACTCGAACGCGAGCATCTGCCGGGCACGCTCAACAGCGTCGTGCCCGATCCGGCCAACGGCCCGCAGATCCGCTTCGATTCGGCCGATACCCGGATCCGCTACGCCATGAACAACTCCTTCGGCTTCGGCGGCAACAATTGCTCGCTGGTGTTCGCGCGCCCATGACCGCCTCCGATCTCGATCCGCCGACCCGGCGCACGCCGGCGCTCAGCGCCGTCATCGAAAGCGTGGGCTATTGGAGCCGCGGCCTGCCTACGTGGGAGGCCGCTTGCGCCTTCGCCATGCATGGCGACCTCGTCGCCGACGCGCCTGCGCGGCCGTCGCCACAGTTGCTGGCGCCGAACGAACGCCGGCGCGCGCCGGAAACGGTCGCGGTCGCGCTCGAAGTCGCGCTCGCCGCCTGCCAGGCCGCGGGCCGCGATCCGGCCAGCCTGCCGTCGGTGTTCGCGTCCAACCATGGCGACATGGCGATCACCGACTACATGTGCGCGACCTTGGCGAGCGAGCCGCGCACGATCTCGCCGACCCGCTTCCACAATTCGGTGCACAACGCCGCCGCCGGTTACTGGACCATCGGCGCCGGCGCGATGCAGCCGGCGACCGCGCTGAGCGCGCTCGACGCCAGCTTCGCCCAGGGCCTGATCGAAGCGCTGGCCCAGATCGCCGCCGGCGACGAGGCGGTGCTGCTGGTCGGCTACGACGGCGCCGCGACCGGCCCGCTGCAGACCATGTGGGGCAGCGACGGCCTGCTCGGCGCGGCGCTGGTGCTCGCGCGTGCGCCGGCCGGTCGCCGCGCGACCGGCCCGCTGCTGCGCGCCTGGCTCAGCGACGAGCCACCGTCGCCGCTCGAGGGCAAGCTGTCTCGCCGCGAAGCCGGCAACGCCAGCGCCGCGATGCTGCCCTTGTTCGACGCCTTGGCCTCGGGCCATGATCGGCTCGCCTTACCGGCCGGTGGCGGCCGAACCCTGCGGGTGGAGCTCGCCCATGACTGAAAGACCCGTTTCGCCAGGACGCGACGGCCACACGCCAGGGACGGCGACATCGCACAGGACCCGTCCGGTGCGACTGGATCGCGATAACGTCGCGGTCGTCATTCCGGCGCTCAACGAAGCCTTGCGCATCCGCGGCGTGGTCGAAGGCGCGCTGGCCCAGTGCGCGCACGTGATCGTCATCGACGACGGCTCCGACGACGGCACCGCCGAACGCATCGCCGACCTGCCGGTGACCTTGCTGCGCCATGCGCAACGCCAGGGCAAGGGCGCCAGCCTGCGCGACGGCTTCGCCGAAGCCCTGCGCCGCGGCTTTCTCGCCGTGCTGACCATGGACGGCGACGGCCAGCACGCCGCCGAAGACATCCCGCGCCTGATCGACAGCGCCAACCGCCATCCCGGCCACATCGTGATCGGTGCGCGCCTGCGCAAACGCGCCTCGCAGCCGACCTATCGGCGCCTTGCGAACAACTTCGGCGACTGGGGCGTGGCCTGGGGCACCGGCTACCAGATCGCCGACAGCCAGAGCGGCCAGCGCCTGTACCCGGCCGCGGTGATCGCCCTGGGCGACGTGCCCGGCGAAGACTTCGTGTTCGAGGCGCAGATCCTGATGTCGGCGGCGCAGCAACTGGGCACGCGCTGCGTCTCGGTGCCGATCGAATCGCGCTATCAGAACGAGGACTCGCAGGAAGAATTCCGCGCCAGCCATTTCAAGCCTTTGCGCGATTTCACCCGCATCACCAGCCACATCGTCGGCCAATGCCTGCGCCGCGGCGGCATCCCCGCGGTCTATCGCAGCATCCGCGCCAACCCGCCGTTGATCGACGACCCGAGCGGCGAGTTTTCCGGCGAGGCCGCGCACAAGGCGCAGACCCACACGCGTTGATGTTGCGCTGATGCGGCATCACCTTCGCAGACACCGGGCGAAGCTTCGATGCCTCAGCCCCGACAATCCAGGGTAGGAGCGGCGCAAGCCGCGACCGCGTTCCGACAGATCACCGCGCTGGCGGGCTCACTGAGTAATCGAGCCGCGCCGCCTACCCGGACGTCATGCCCGCGAAGGCGGGCTCTGCTTTACCTCGGCGGAGCCCGCGAAGGCGAGGGTGACGATGTTCACAGTAGCGTTTCGCGCCTCAGTTGCGCGGCGGATTGACCGGCGGCGCCTGCGGACCCGGGTCATTCATCGGCGGCGGATCGAGCACGTAGATCGCCACGCCGCGCGCGAACTTCTGCCGCGGGCTGATGCTGACCCCGACGCCGCCACCGCTGTAGTGGCGCCCGCCGAAACTGCCGCCGCCGGCGCCGACACTGACGCCGCTGCCGCCGTAGCCGTCCTGGGTGCCCTGGAACAACACGCCGTTGGCGCCGAGCTTGGCCGCTTCGGCGCGCAGCTTGCCGACCACCGAATCCATCTTGTTCTGCTCGCCGTACGTGAACGCGCCGCTGTTGCTTTCGAGCAGGGCGATCTCTTCGTAGCGGCTCGGCGGCGGCGCGAAATACACCCGCACCTGCGACACCGGCACCGGCGGGCGCGGCCGCCCGGTGATCACGTGGGAACTGGCGCAGGCCGACAGGGCCAGCGCGAACAAAGCGATGAACAGGGTGCGCGACATCGGAGGTCTCCCGTACGGCCTTCGCGGCGGATCGGCTCATGCTACGCCCGCGGGCCCGGCATCGGGTGAGCGCCCGGTGAGCGGTCGCCGGCCGGCGACGACCGGGCGACGACGCTGCCGCGCCGTACTCGACCGCGCCGGAACGGGCCTAGCATCGGCGAGCGCACCGCCGCTCGAACCGCCGCCCGGATAAATCTTGTCCGCATCCGGACGCCTGTCACCCACGTTCCGCAGCGAGCGTGATCTGATGCGCGCGCGAGCCCGGGCGCCCCTCATCGGCCCAGCCATCGTCGACGGCCAGCCCCTTGCGCCAGCCGCCCCGAACATCGAGCGCCGTCCGCTTACCGACGGCATGCGGCGCCTTGGCCCGCACCCATCGATATCCCACGCGTCTCAATGGAGTGAACCATGCGTATCAGGAATGCATTGCTGCTGTCCCTGCTGGCCTGCGCGCCGGCCACCGCAGCGATCTACGCGCCGCCCCCGGCCTACTACCCGCTGTACCAGACCTACAACCCGACCATTACCGATTACTTCTACACGCTCAATTACTACGAGGCCTACGGCGCCGCGGGCTATCAGGGACCGAGCGTATTCACCTACGTCGAGAAGACCCCGCAGCCGTCCACCGTTGCGCTCAGGCGCTACTGGAAGGGATCGCCGCAGAACGACCACATCTATCTGACCGACCAGTTCCCGGAAGAGATCAGCTACGTCCTCAACAACGGCTTCGTCTACGAAGGCATCGAGGGCTATATCTACACCCAGCAGGTGCCCGGCTCGCTGCCGGTGCATCGGCTCAACTACAACTACGGCAACGGCGATCTGGTGCACAAGTACGTGACCAGCGAGGCCGAACGCCAGGCGCTGGTGCAGCAGGGCTGGGGCTACGATCGCGTGCAAGGTTACGTCCCGTCGCAGAGCGCGTTGTTGCAACCCAACGGCACCGTGCTCAGCGGCTATCCCGCCCTGCCCGGCGGCGCCGTCGTGGCGCGCCGCTGCGATCCGGTCAGCACACCGAACTTCTGTTCCAACCCGCAGCATCCGGACCGCGAACCGCACTACCGCAACAACTTCTATGGCTATCGCGGCGTATCCAGCACGGTCAAGCCGGCCGGCAGCAACGTGCAGAAGATCCAGTTCGACGTGTGGTCGCCGGACTTCTTCATCGGCTCCGACGAGCACATCGTGATCGGCGTGCACGGCGGCCTCACCGTCGGCACCGATCAGATCACTCTCGAAGGTCTCGGCATCACCCTGGGGCAGTCGCAGATGTGCGGCGACGGCGTGTCGCAGGTCGAAGGCTTCTGGCTCGCGCCGGGCACGCCCGCGGGCTACGGCGGTTTCCTGGCCTCGACCTGTCCGGCCCGCACGGCCGATCCGAACGGCAAGTACTTCGCGCCGATCCCGATGGAAAACCACCATCCGTATCGCGTGGTGATCAAGGTCTCCGACGCGGGCACGATCCAGTACTCGGTGCTCGACGGCTACACCCTGGCCTCGATCCAGGGCCAGACCTTCAACGCCGTCAACCAGTATCCCGGCGGCATCGGCGGCTTTCCGAACAAGACCGGTTACTACATCGCGCCGTCGACCACCTCCAACCGCGACTACACCTTGTACCTCAGCAACCTCAGCGTGAGCTGGCAGAACGGGTTCTGATCGCAGCGTTTCGATCGCAGCCCCGGTTCGGATCGCAAGCGGTCCGAACCACCGGCGCGCCTCAGCCCACGCCGCACGCTTCAGCCCATGCCGCCATTGATCCCGATCACCTGGCCGTTGATGTAGCCGGCCGCATCCGAACACAGGAACGCGACCAGTGCGGCGACTTCATCGGCGCGGCCGGCACGGCCGGCCGGGACCATCTGCTTGATCGCCTCCGCAGTGAAGGTGCCGTCGGCCATGCGCCCTTCGATGACGCCGGGCGCGACCACGTTGACGGTGATGCCGCGGCTGGCCATCTCGCGCGCCAGCGATTTGGAGGCGCCGTGCAACGCCGCCTTGGCCGCGGCGTAGTTGGTCTGGCCGCGGTTGCCGAGCACCGCCGCCACCGACGACACGTTGACGATGCGCCCCCAGCGCGTGCGCGCCATCGGCAACAACAGCGGTTGGGTGACGTGGAAGAAACCGTGCAGCGACACGTCGATCACCCGCTTCCACTGCGCCAGGCTCATGCCGGCCATCGGCGCGTCGTCGTGGATGCCGGCGTTGTTGATCACGCCCTGGATCGGCCCGGCTTCGAGCAGGCCTTCCAGCGCGGTGCGCGCCGCCTGGTCGTCGGCGACGTCGAAGGCGATCGCCGAGGCCTGGCCGCCGGCCGCCTCGATCTGCGCGACCACGGCCTGGGCGCGTTCGAGGTGCTGGTTGGCGTGCACGATCACCTGCCAACCGGCCGCCGCCAGTGCGAGACAGATCGCCTGGCCGAGGTCGCCGCTGCCGCCGGTGACGAGGGCGCGACGCGGCGAAGGGTGCGAGATGGACATGCGGACGACTCCGAGCGGCAAAGCCCGATTGTCCCCGCCCCGCCGCCGTGGCGAAAGCCACGCGGCGGAGCGGGGAGTCGCCGCTCCTGGCCAGCCGGTCTGTGGCACGGCTTCTGGCTCAGGTCGAAACGCGGAAACCGTCCGGGTACGGCGGATCGCCCTCGCGGCCGTGCAGGTTGTCGACCTGCACCAGGCTGTGCTCGATCGCCCGACCCTGCCCGTCGCAGCGCAGGCGTTGCTCGCCGCGCCAGACCGCCCAGGCGCGCTCGTCGCCGTCCTCGTCCTCGCCGTCGACGGCAACCACCCACCATTCCAGGGTGCGCTGCGCATCCGGCGCCAACCGCATCGTCGCTAGCGCGTCGAAGTCGAGTTCGATCCGGCCTTCGTCGGTGGCGGTGCCGAGCCACTGCGCGAAGATCGCCGAACGTCCGCCGGCAATGCGGAACATGTCCACCCAAGTATCGGCCGGCATGTCTTCGTCGTAGGGCCGGTCGCAACGTTCGAGCCAGTGCAGGCGCGCGCCTTCGCGGCGGCCGAGGACGATGCGCAGGCGCAAGCGATGGCCGATGCGGCCCTCGTCGACGGCGCGATGCAGGCCAAGGTCCTCGAAATGGAACTGCAGCGACATGCACGACGCTCCCGGGCGCGATGCGGCACGGCCGCCGCATCTGCACTAGGAAACGCCGGCGCCGGCGGGGTGTGAATGCAGACGGCGCGATGCGTCGCAGCGCGGGTTCAGTGGCTGGAATTCAGCGGAGCGGATTCAATGGCGCGGACTCAGTCCGGCCGCGCCATCACCGCGGCACGCCCCTGCGCGATCGGCACGCCGGCGTGGTGCAGCTCGAACTCGTACTGCCAGCTCTCGCCGGTGTCGATCAGCTTGTGCGCGCGGCCTTCGATCGCGCCGGGCAGGTCGTCGAAACGCGCCAGGTGCAACTGCACGCCGCGCAGCGCCACCAGCACGCCGGGCTTGGCCACGCCGCCGTCACGGCGCGCAAGCAAACCGCCGTGCACGGCCATGGTCTGCGCACCGTACTCGCACAGATGCACGGCGTGCAGGCGTCCGTCGCGACGCAGCGGATGGGCGGGATCGCGATGGCCGTTCGTGCGCAGCACGATGCGCTCCTCGTCCCACTCGACGACTTCTTGCCACAGGCACATCAGGCCCTGGTGCGGGATCAGCGCGGCGATGGCCTCACGCGTGCGCATCGCCGGCCTCCATCGCCGCCGGTTCGCGCACGATCAACAACGCCAACAGGAAATTGAAGACGACGCCGAGCGCGACCGTGCTGCCGATCGCGCGCAACACCGGAATCGACGACAGACCCAGCAGCGCGAACACCAGCAGCGTGGTCAGGCTGCACACGATCACCGCGTGCAGTGTGCGCAGTTGTTCGGCGCGGTCGTCGCCGGCATGGTCGAAGAACAGCGCGTAGTCCAGGCCCAGGCCGGCGGCGAGGATTAGCGAGACCAGATGGAACAGGTTGAGTTCGACCCCGAGGCCGCGCAGCACCGCCAGGATCAGCAGGCTGCTCAAGGCCATCGGCGCCAGCACGCGCAGCACCCGGCGCGGCGAACGCAGGGCCACCCACACCGCCGCCGCGAGCAACACGCCGGCCAGGCCCAGCGCCATCAGCACGCGGCCACGGTAATCGGCGACCAGCGATTCGGAAGCCTGCTTGAGATCGAGCAACTGGCCGCCATGACGACGCACCACGCTCGCGACTGCGGCCGGATCGTTGAGCCCGGTCAGCGACACCAGCGCGGTGGCGTGGTCGCCGCGTTGCAACAGCAGGCCCTCGACGCTGACCGCGAGCGGCGTGCCGGCGAGGTCGCGCGGGGTCAGCGGCGGTGCCTGCCGCGCGCGTTCGACGTCGGCGAGGAAATCGGCGAAGGCATCGCTGCGGAACGGCGTCGCCGCGACGGCGGTGTCGAGCGCCGTGCGCAGGCTCGCCGCATCGGGCAAGCGCTGCTGGCGTTCGCGCTGGGTCTTGGCGCTCGGCAGATAACGCGCGGCGAGGTCGTAGCCGGCGATCGCGCCGCGCCGGCGCAGCGCCGGCAGCTCGGTCAACAAGGCCTCCGAGGACTGCAAAGCGGCCTCGGCATCGCGGCCCTCGATGGCGATGACGTAGCGCACGTCGGGCGCGCCGAGTTCGTCGCGCAACTGCGCATCGCGGGCGAGCGCGGCCGGCGGCACCGGGGTCAGCTTGGCCAGGTCGTTCTGCCAGAACGCGCCGGGCACGAACAGGATCACCGCCAGCGCCAGCGCGGCGATCAGCGACACGCCGGCCACGCCGAGCCGCGGCCAGCGCGCCAGCCGCGTCCAAAGCCGCGCCAGCGCCGGCGATCCGGCGGCATCGCGCGGCGCCGGGTCGATCAGCGCCGGCAGCACGAAACGCGTGGCGAGCGCGGCGGTGGCGAGGCCGACGATGGTGAACACCGCGAGTTGCTGCAGGCCGTCGACGCCGGAGACGAAGAAGGTCAGGTAGGCGATGCAGGTCGAGGTCACGCCGGTGCCGAGCGTCGGCCACAGGCTGCGCGCGCTCGCCCACGGCGACAGGCCAGGACGTTGGTGACTGAACAAATGGATCGGATAGTCCTGGACCACGCCGATCAGGGTGAAACCGAAGGCGACGGTGATGCCGTGCACGCCGTCGAAGAGTGCGGCGACTGCGCCGAGCCCGGCCAGGCCCGCGGTCGCCAGCGGCAGGCCGCCGAGCAGCGGCGCCTTCCAACTGCGGTAGGCCAGCCACAGCAGCAGCACGAACACCAGGCTGTCGATGGTGCCGATCAGGCTCGCTTCGCGTTGGGTGCGGCCACCGATTTCGACCGAGAACGCGCCCGGGCCGCTGATCGTCAGCCGCGCCGGGCTGGTGCCGCGCGCTTGCGCGAACGCGGCGTGGATCGCATCGAGCGCGCCTTGCTGGCCGGTCGGGTCGAAGCCGGCCGCGCGCGTCTCGATCGCCAGCAAGGCCTGCTTGCCGGCACGGTCGAACCACACGCCGTGCTCGGTCTGCGGCGCCTGCGCCGGTTGCCAGGCTTCGGCCAGGCGCAGCATCTCCAAGGTGGGATCGCTCGGCAGCAGCGGCTCGATCAGCTCGCCGGCCGGCGAGCCGAGGTCCTGCACGCGGCTGTCGAGTTGCTCGCGCAGATAAGCGCTGTCGAGCGGCTGTTCGTCGAAGCTCGGCGTCAGTAGATAGCGGTACGGACGCAGGCGTTCCGGCACCGCCTCCAACCCCTGCCCGGCGCCGTTGGCGACCAGCTTGAACTGCGGCTGCGCGGCTAGGCGTTCGCGCATCGCCGCCGATTGCGCGGCGAGGGTCGCCGGCTCGTCGCCTTCGATCGCCAACAACAACAGGCGCGAGCCCGGGCCTTCGCCGAGTTCGTCGATCAGCAGTTTCTGCGCCGGCGTCTGCGCGCTCGGCATGAAGCGGCGCAGATCGCCGCTGAGCTGCAGGCGGCTGCCGATCGCCCAGCCGGCGACCGCGAGCAGGGCCAGCCACAGCAGGGCGAGGGCGAGACGGCGCGCGGGCGTCATCAACGCGCCGCGCCGTGGCCGCGGCACAGCGCTGCCAGCTGGCTCGCGTCGGCGACGCCGGCGGCGGCGCGCGCGGCGCTGGCCAACAAGGTGCGCTGTTGCTCGTTGCCGCGCGCCGGCCGGGTCTCGATGCAACGCAGCTCATCGTCGCGGCCGAGCAGGACGATCTCGCGCACGCGTGCAGCCAGGTTGGCGTCCTTCGGGACCAGGCTGATGGTCCACTGCCGGCGCGTGCCCTCGGCGAGCAGGCGGTAATGCTGTTCGAGCAAGCCGCGGTCGCCGCCGAGCAAGGCGCCGAAGCTGGCCTGCAGGGCGACCAGCTCGGGCGCGCGCGCCAGCGAGAAACGCCTGGGCGGCTTGCCGGGACGGACGATGGCGACCTCGCCCTGGCCGGGCTTGGCGCCGGTGCGGATGGTGGTGGTCTCGGCGTACGGCGCGCGCACCTCGCGCACCAGGGTGGTCGCGTCGGGACGACGGTACTCGCCGGACAGGCGCAACGGCGCCTTGAGCAGGGCCGAGCCGCGCACTTCGACGAAGTCGGTGCGGGCCGGGACCGGCTGCGCCAGGCGCGGCAGGATCCAGTCGGGATCGGCCGCGACCGCGGCTTCGGCAGCCGACGCCCCGGCCGGCACGCCCTGGGCGGCGGCCTCAGTAACCGGAGCGGCGCGCAGCGACCCGGCGCCGAGCATCAGCGCCAGGGTCCACGTGCAAGGCTTGATCAGCGTCATCGGCATGCCAGAAATCGTAGAAGTTGAACCAGTTGTAGGGGGCGCTGCGGGCTTGGGCCTGCAGGCGCTCGGCGTAACGCTGGACTAGTGCGGCGAGGATCGCCGGCCGGTTATGCCGCTCGATCGCCACACCGTCGCTGAACGTCTCGAACATCAGGTCGTAGCGCGCACCGCCACGGTACAGGCCGAAGGCCAGCACCACCGGCACTTTCAGCGCCGCCGCGATCAGCCACGGCGCGCTCGGGAACTCGGCCGGCGCGCCGAGGAAGGAGGCGGTGGTATGCGGCTCGTGCGGCGCGGCGCGGTCGACCAGCAAGGCGACGATCGCGCCTTCGTCGGTGGCCTGCTTGATCGCGAACACGATCGAGGGACCGTCCTGGCCGGCGTCGATGACGGTGCGCGCGATCTGCGGATCCAGCGCGTCGAGCATCTCGGTCAGGGCCGGGTTGTGGCCGCGGTCGAACACCACCCGCAGCTTCAGGCCGGGCCGACTGCGCGACAGCACCCGCAAGGCCTCGAAACTGCCCAGGTGCGAGCCGAACAGCAGCAGGCCTTGGCCGCGGTCGAGATAGGGTTCGAGTTTGTCCAGCCCGTTCACGCGCACGTCGAACGGCGCCATGCGCCCGCTGAGCATGTACAGGCGGTCGAGGATGGTCGCGGCGAAGGTGTGGATGTGGCGGGCGATGTCGAGCAAGCGCGGCGGACGGTCGAGCACCCGCGTCAGATAGTCGCGCGAGGCGCGCCGCTCCGGGCCGCGCACGATCAGGAAGTAGGCGACGATCGGATACAGGGTCAGGCGCGCGATCGAGCGCCCGCCGCGACGGGCGATGAAGCCGATCAGGCGGTAGGCGAGGCGGCCGCCGCCTTCGGGGCGTTGCTTCCAGTGCTCGCCGCTCATGCCGAAGCCTCGGTGACGGGCAGATCGGCGACGACTTCGCCGCTGGCGAGCAGGTCGTCGCCGCGGCGCACGAGAAAGCGCCAACGCGCCGCGCCCAGCGCGTCCAGTTCGACCTGCGCCGATTGCTCCGGCAACAAGGGCTGCAAGAACTTCACCTGCGGCAGACGCAAGCCGTTCAGCGGCCCGTGCGCGGCTTCGACCGCGGCGATCACCTGCTCCAGCAGGACCACGCCGGGCACCAGCGGGCGCCCCGGAAAATGGCCGGGCAGGCAGGGATGATCGGACGGGATCGAGAACGGCATGCGGGCGGGCGGCGGGGGTCGGCGGCTGCGGTGAGGGTCACAGGATAAAGCACGCGCATTCAGCGGGGCGTCGAAATGCGACGGCGGCCCTTGAATTACCGGAATTCGCAGTGTGCGGCGGTGCCCAAACGCGACGCCTGCGCGATAACGGCCACGGCGGCGCGGCCGGCGGCCTCAGGAGAACAGCTCGCGCCAGAAGCCCGGCCCGAGCTTGGCCATGCGGTGCATGAAGTCGAAGAAGCCGCTCTCCGGGCGCACCGGGAAACGGCGCTGCCGCACCAGGTATTCGCCGGCGAACATGCCGCCGACGATGCCGTAGTTGATCAGGTTGGCGAACCAGGACCATTGCTCCTGGCTGATCGCGACCGGCGGCACCTGGCCCAGGCGCGCCAGCACGCCGTCGGGCACGGCGATCATCGCCAGGGCGCCGTTGACCAGCGCCAGCACCGCCAGCACCACCGCCCACAGCGCGGTCAGGCGGCGGGTATAGCGATACAGCTCGGGCGACAAGGCCGACACCGGGCCTTCGTGCAGGGCCGCGACGATGCGCGTGATCAGGGCCTCGCGCGGCGCGCGCAGGCTGCGCCCGAACCACCACGCCAGCCAGCCGTTGAACAGCATCGGCGGCGCCAGCAACAGCATCTGCGCGTAGGGGGTGAAAGCCGACGCGGCCAGGGCCGCGAGCAGGACCACGGTCGCCGCCCAGGCACGCCAGCGCAGGCCCAGCAGGCCGTCGATGGTCACGAACACGACCAGGTCGGCCAGGGCCAGCGCCGCCAGCGCGCCGCCGCCGTCGTGGCTGGCCCAATGCGCCAGCACCGGGTAGGCGATCGCCAGCAACAGGCGCGCGAGGGCGCTGGACGAAGGAGGGTTCACGTCGGCTCCGGGAACGGGCGCATGCACTGGCGGTTCGACGCCGCGCCGGCCGCCGGCGTTCAGGCGGCCCGCTGCTGCTCGATATGCGCCGACAGCGCGCGCAGCGAAGCGAAGATGCGGCGGTTCTCGTCGCTGTCGGAGCGCAGCTGGAAGCCGTAGCGCTTGGTGATCGCCAGGGCGAGTTCCAGTGCGTCGATCGAGTCCAGACCGAGGCCTTCGTTGAACAGCGCCGCTTCCGGATCGATCTGCTCCGGTGCCACGTCTTCCAGGTTCAGGCTCTCGACCAGCAGCTGCGCCAGTTCGCGTTCGGCGGGGCTTTGTTCAGACATCGGGCGATCCGGTCACGGTGGGACAAGGGGCGCAACGATCCGCCATCGGCGCCGCAGGCGCAACCGCCGGGCGCGGCGAGCCCCCGGTTCGGCCCCGCCCGGCAGCCGCTTCGGCCTGCGGCGGACCTGCGTTATCAGGCACTTGAGGCATTGCGCCGAAGCGGCGCGACGACGCCGGCGCCCCGCCGCCGCTGCGCAGCGGGCCGAGGCGGCAGGCTATCATTTGCGCATGAATCCGCCCGACTCCGCGCCCGACGCGGCCGTACCGACGGCCACCGCTGCTTCCAGCACGGCCAGCCCCTCCCACGCCGCGCAGACCATCGACACCGATGTCCTGGTGATCGGCGGCGGCCCGGCCGGCACCACCGCGGCGACCCTGCTCGCCCGCAAGGGCTGGAAGGTGTTGCTGCTGGAAAAAGGCAGCCACCCGCGCTTCCACATCGGCGAGTCGCTGCTGCCGATGAACCTGGCCATCCTCGAGCGCCTGGGCGTGCTCGAACAGGTGCGCGCGATCGGCATCCACAAGCCCGGCGCCGAGTTCCCGATCGACGCCGAGCGCTACAACACCTTCCGCTTCGAGCGCGCGCTCAACCCGGTCTACGGCTACGCCTTCCAGGTCAAGCGCGAGGAATTCGACGAACTGCTGTTCCGCCACGCCCAGGCCAACGGCGTCGACGCCCGCGAACGGGTCAAGGTCGAGAAGATCGAGTTCGGCGCCGACGGCCGCCCGGCGATGGTTCACGCCCGCGGCGACGACGGCAGCGAGCTGCGGGTGCGCCCGCGCTACCTCGTCGACGGCAGCGGCCGCGACACCTTCCTCGGCGGCCAGCTCAAGCTCAAGCAGAAGAATCAGCTGCACCAGTCGGCGGCGATCTTCAGCCACTTCACCGGCGTGCAGCGCCGCGACGGCGAGGACGCCGGCAACATCACCGTGCAGCGTTTCGCCCACGGCTGGATGTGGCTGATCCCGCTGCAGCGCGACGTCATGAGCGTCGGCGCGGTGTGTTTCCCCGAATACCTCAAGCAGCGCCGCGGCGACAGCGAAGGCTTCCTGATGCAGACGCTGGAGTCCGAACCGTCGGTGTGGCGGCGCATGCAGGGCGCACAGCGCTGCGGCGACGTCCATGTGACCGGCAACTATTCCTACACCTGCTCGCGCATGACCGGCCCGGGCTGGGTCATGGTCGGCGACGCCTACGCCTTCGTCGATCCGGTGTTCTCCTCCGGCGTCTACCTCGGCATGAACAGCGGCGAACAGGCCGCCTCGGTGGTCGACGGCGCCCTGCGCGAGCCGGCGCGCGAGACCGAACTGCAGGCGGCCATGGTCAAGCGCCTCAAGCGCGGCCTGCGCCATTTCCAGTGGTTCATCTATCGCTTCACCACACCGGTGATGCGCCAGTTGTTCAACGCCCCGCGTAACTATTGGCAGATCGAGCAGGCGGTGATCTCGATGCTCGCCGGCGACGTGTTCGACAACCGCGACGTGTTGCGCCGCCTGCGCGTGTTCCGCTTCGTCTATGCGATGACGGCGCTGCGCATGGCGCCGCAGGCGCTGCGCGGCTGGTGGCGGCGCAAGCGCCAGGTCGGCGTCGATTTCCGCGGCGATACCCTGCAACGGGGCAATCCGTGAGCGCGGCCGAGGCCATGTTGGCGATGCCGCCGCAACTGCAGGTCGACTACGTCGCGGCCACGCCGGCCGAACTGCTCGCCCACGACGACACCCTGGCGGTGTTCGGCTTCGGCGCGCAGGCGCCGCAGCACGACGACCCGCGTTATCTGCGCGTGGCCCTGGAGCCGTTCGGCGACCGGCGCCTGGAGCGCTGGCGCGGCCGCGGCCCGGTGATCAAGGGCCGCGACGGCGACCTGGCCTGGTCGGAAGACGGCGCGCTGCAGTTCGGCGTGATCGAATTCGACGAGCCCGAACCACTGCCGGGCGAAGCCACCAACGGCGAGATCGCGCGCGCCGCCGAATACCTGTACCGCAAGTTGCTCGCCTTCACGCAAGCGCGCGGCTATCCGCATTTGTTGCGGATCTGGAACTACCTCGACGGCATCACCCTCGGCCACGGCGACGAAGAGCGCTACCGCGTGTTCTGCGTCGGCCGCGCCAAGGGCCTGGGCGATTTCGACATCGCGCGCCTGCCGGCGGCGACCGCGATCGGCCGCGTCGACGGCGCGCGCCGCTTGCAGGTGTATTGGCTGGCCTCGCGCACGCCCGGCACGCCGCTGGAAAACCCGCGCCAGGTCAGCGCCTATCGCTACCCGCGCCAGTACGGCCCACAGCCGCCGAGCTTCGCCCGCGCCATGCTGCCGCCGCAGCCGGCGGCGATGCCGCTGCTGTTGTCGGGCACCGCGGCGGTGGTCGGCCACGAGTCCAGGCATGCCGATTCGGTGCTGGCCCAGCTCGACGAAACCCTGGCCAACTTCGACAGCCTGCTCGGCGTCGCCCGCCAGCGCCAGCCGCAGCTGTCGAGCGCGTTCGGCGGCGGCTCCTGCCTGAAGGTGTACGTGCGCGACGTCGAAGAGATCGATAACGTCGCCGCCGCGCTCGACCGCCGCTTCGGCGATCGGGTGCCGCGCATCCTGTTGCACGCGGCGATCTGCCGCTACGAACTGCGCGTGGAGATCGACGGCTCGCACGGCTGAAGCCTCGCCGTGCAAGCGCCGCCGGGCTCGTTCGCGGCCGGCCACCTCGATGCAGCGGCGCCTCAGGGCGCCGTTTGCGCCTGAATTCGCGCCGCCACCCATCGGTACCGGCCACCTGTGGCACTTGAAATCGCCCCGCCAGACGCTACGTTGCGCATGTGGCCAAACGGGCCGACTGCGGAGTACGACACGATGGGATTGATCAGCCTGCTCTGGGGCATCGTCGCGCTGCTGTGGATGATCCTCGCCCTGATCCCGCTGCTGGGCTGGGGCAACTGGTTCCTGATCCCGTTCGCCGCGGTCGGCGCGATCATCGCCGCGATCGGAGTGCTATTCACCAGCTCGGAAAAGAACGGCCGCGCCAAGACCGGCCTGCTGCTCAACGCCATCGTGATCGTGGTCGGCGTGGTCCGCCTGGGCATCGGCGGCGGCATCGTCTGAGCGCGACCGCCTGAGCGGAGGCTTCATTCGAGTGCGATCGCCTGAGACGCGACCGCACCGCTCAGCACGACACGGCAATGCAGCGGCGCGATCGTCGCGCCCGCTCCTGCGCTATCGATGCTCCGGGCCGAAACCTCGGCCCGGAAGGTTCGCAGGCGCGAAACCCGGGCTCAGGCCTGGTCGAGCGCGGTTTTCGGACGCGCGGCGAGCAAGGCCCGCGTATGCGCGTGTTGCGGTGCGCGCAGCACCTGCGCGGTCGGCCCGGTCTCGACGATGCGGCCGGCTTCGAGCACGGCGATGCGTTCGGCCACCGCCGCCGCGGCGGCGAGGTCGTGAGTCACGAACAACAAGGCCAGGCCGCGTTCGCGCTTGAGCCGCGCGAGCAGAGCCAAAATCGCCGCGCGGTGATGCGCGTCCAGGGCCGACACCGCTTCGTCGCAGACCAACAGCTCGGGATCGGTCGCCAGTGCGCGCGCGATCGCGATGCGTTGGCGCTGGCCGCCGGAGAACTGGTGCGGATAGCGATCGAGCATGGCCTCGTCCAGCCCGACCGCCTGCATCAATGCGGCGGCCTGACGGCGACGCGCGGCGGCATCGCCGCGAGCGTGGATGCGCAAGGGTTCGGCCACGATCTCGCCGATGCGCAGGCGCGGATCGAGCGAGGCATAGGGGTCCTGGAACACCACCCCGGTGCGCGCGCGCAGGCGGCGCAAGGCGCGCGCGTCGAGACCGCCGAGATCGGTGCCGTCGATCGACACCCGGCCCTGCGCGCCGCGCAGCAGGCGCAGCAACACGCGGCCGAGCGTGCTCTTGCCGCTGCCGCTCTCGCCGACCAGGGCCAGGCCCTCGCCGCGGCGCAGCTCGATGTCGACACCGTCGAGCGCGCTGTGCGCGGCGCGCGGATAGCGCATGCGCAGGCCTTCGCCGCGCAGCAACACCGGCTCCTCCGACGCACGCTCCGGCAAAGCCTCGATGCGGTCGGCGGCGAGCAGCTCGCGGGTGTAGGCCTGGGTCGGCGCGGCGAACACCGCGGCGGTGTCGCCGCGTTCGACTACCGCACCGCGCTGCAGTACCAGCAATTGCTGCGCGTAGGCGCCGACCAGCGGCAAGTCGTGACTGATCAGCAACAACGCCAGGCGATCCTCGCGGCGCAGGCGGTCGAGCAGGTCGAGGATGTCGCGGGCGATGCGCGCATCCAGGGCCGAGGTCGGTTCGTCGGCGATCAACACCCGCGGCTGGGTCGCCAAGGCCAAAGCGATGGCGATGCGCTGGCGCTGGCCGCCGGAAAACTGGTGCGGATAACGCCGCAGCGCGTTCGCCGGGTCCGGCAATTGCACGCGCTCGAACAAGGCCAGCGCACGTTCGCGCGCGGCCGCGGCCGGCAAGCCGCAGACCGCGCGCAGGGTTTCGTCGAGTTGCGCGCCGACCCGGCGCAGCGGATGCAGGGCCGCAAGCGGGTCCTGCGGCACCCAGGCCAGGCTGCGGCCGCGCAGGCGCGCGTGCGCGGCGCCGCCGAGGGCGATGCTTTCGCCGTCGACCTGCAAGCGCCCTTCGCCGCGCAGCTCCGGCGGCAACAGGCCGAGCAGTGCGAGCGCGGTCAGGCTCTTGCCGCTGCCGCTTTCGCCGACCACGCCGAGGCATTCGCCGGCGTGCAGTTGCAGATCGAGCGGCCCGAGCAAGCCGCGCGCGCGCGTCGCCACCGTCAGCGCCTGCAAACGCAACAACGCGCTCATGCGGCCGCCGCCCCGACCTTGGCGTCGCCGTCGCGGGCATCGCCGCGCACGTCGAGCCAATCGCGCAGGCCGTCGCCGAGAAACTGGAACGCCGCCAGGGTTGCGACCAGAAACCCGGCCGGGAACAACAAGGTCCACGGCGCGCTGTCGAGCTCCTGCACGCCTTCGGCGAGCAGGCCGCCCCAACTCGACGAGGGCTCGTCGATCGACAGGCCGAGGAAGCCGAGAAAGCTTTCGACCAGGATCGCCTGCGGCAAAATCAAACCGAGATACACGAACGCCAGCGGCAACAGATTCGGCAGCACGTGCCAGCGCAGGCGCTGGCCGAAACTCGCCCCGGCCGCCTGCGCGGCGAGCACGAACGGCGCCTCGCGCAGGCGCGCGGCCTCGGCGCGCATCACCCGCGCCAGGTCGATCCAGACATACCCGCCGATCGCCGCGAGCAGCAGCAACAGCGAGCGCTCGAACAAGGTCAGCAACAAGATCACCACCAACAGGAACGGCAGCGCCGAGAACACATCGAGCACCCGCAGCATCGCGCGCTCGACGCGGCCGCCGGCGAGCCCGGCGATGGCGCCGTAGCCCAGGCCGATGACCAGGGCGACCACGCTGGCGAGCAAGCCGATGCCGAGCGAGAGCCGTCCGCCGACGAGCGTGCGCGCGAACACGTCGCGGCCGATCGCGTCGGTGCCGAACCAGTGCCCGGCCGTGCCCGGCCGCACCGACAGCGCGCCCCAGTCGGGCAGGATCGGCCCATAGCGACCCAGCGCCGGCGCGAGCCAGCAGGCGGCGGCGAGCGCAGCGAGCACCAGCAAGCAGGTGCGGGCGAGTGGCGGAAGCGAGGCGAGAGAACGCATGGGCGCTCATCCTAACGGCTTCGTCGGCGAACCGGTCCGGCAGAGCGGCGGTGTATCCGCGCCTTACTTCCTATCGACCTACTCCATTCCCCACTTTGAAAAAGGGGGTTAAGGGGGATTTGCCTTTGGCCTTGCTCCCGCTTCGACCGGATCACCGCGACCTGCCCGCAAATCCCCCAGCGCAGCCGCAACCTAGTTTCGCCATGCAACGCAGGCGCCAGCCCCCTTTTGCAAAGGGGGCGAATCATCTGCGCGCCCCAGATCGGCCGCGCCCCTCGGATCGTCCGTATCCGGCCGAAGCATTCCCCCTTTTGGAAAAGGGGGGGGAGGGGGATTTGCCTTTAGCTTTTGCATCGAACCCCCATCGCGACCTGCCCCCACATAGCCCCAGGTCATAAGCAGATGAAGCAATACCTTTTCCCCTGAGCCATCGGTCGCGGCCACATTCCCTACATGGTGAATGGGAAATGCTGACGATGAAGGCCAAGTACGCACTGCGCGCGATGTGCGCGCTGGCGCGTGCCGACGGCGGCCGGCTCCGGGGCGGACGGCTGCAGGCGCGCACGATCGCCGAACACAGCCGCGCACCGGGCAAGTTCCTCGAGACCATCCTGGTCGATCTGCGCCAGGCCGGTTTCATCGACAGCCGGCGCGGCCAGAAGGGCGGCCACGCCCTGGCCCGCCCGGCCGACCAGATCATGATCGGCGACCTGATCCGCGCCATCGACGGGCCGTTGGCGCCGGTGCGTTGCGCCAGCGTCAGCGCCTACCAGCCCTGCGCCGACTGCCCCGACCCCGACGCCTGCAGCCTGCGTTCGCTGATGCGCGAGGCGCGCGACGCGATCTCCGACGTGCTCGACCGGCGCAGCCTGCACGAGCTGGCCCTGGCGCCCGGTTCGAACCTGGCCGCGCTGGCCGGAGACGGCCCGTGAGCCGGCATGTGCCGGGCGAGCGCGGCGCCGGCCGCCGCGTCCGCACGTCGGCCGAACCGCGCCGGCACGATCAGCGCCAGCCCGAACGCGCCGCCGCGCGCCGGGCCGATGCCGATGCCGACCGGCCAGCGCCGACCGTCGAACCCGAGATCAACATCGTCAACCTCAGCGACAGCGAGTACCAGTTGCTGACCGCGGTGCGCGAACTCGGCCAGGGCCAGATCGAAGTCGTCGTGCACAGCTCGCGCATCGTCCAGATCACCCGCAGCCAACGCCTGCCGGTGGCGCCGACACGGGCGCCGCGTCCGTGAGCCGCACGCGCTGTCGACGCCGGTAATCCATCCCCGCCGCCGTCGCCGCGGCCGCTCGACCTCCACCCACCCGCTATCGGCCCGATCGATGGGCCCGCCGACTGTCCTAACACCGCTGAAGGAGCACTACATGCAAACCCGGGTTCGACTTGCGAACGCAACGCCTACCGCGACCCCTTGGCTGTGGGGCGCGCTGGCGTGTGCGCTCGCCTTGCCGGCCCAGGCGCAAACCGCTCCGCCCACGGTCGAAGAGCTGGCCCAGCGTCTGCGCGAGATCGAACGACGCCTGGGCGGCGGCGAGGCCGTCGCCGGCGCCGCCGCCGACAGCGGCAACCTGAGCGATCTCGATCAACGCCTGCGGGTCATCGAACGCCGCCTGGAACTGCAAGCCGAGGAAAGCGCGGCCAAGGCCGCGAGCACGCCGACGGTGACGCTCAGCGCGAGCAAGGGGCTGGCGGTGAAATCGCCGCCGCCGGGCGACGTCGAACTGAAATTCAAGGCGCTGGTCCAGGCCGATGGCCGCTTCTTCATCGGCGACGACACGGTGCCGCAGAACGACACGTTTCTGTTCCGCCGGATCATGCCGACCATCGAAGGCAGTTGGGGTTCGCTGGTCGGCTTCCGCCTGACCCCGGAGTTCGCCGGCGACAGCGCGACCATCGCCGATGCTTACCTGGATCTGAAGTTCGACCCGCGCGCGACCGTGCGCATCGGCAAGTTCAAGAGCCCGGTCGGGCTGGAGCGCCTGCAGTCCAGCGGTTCGACCGCATTGATCGAACTCGGCCTGGCCTCGGAACTCACGCCCAACCGCGACCTCGGCGTGCAGTTGCAAGGCGAGTTCGCGCAGTCGACGGTGTCGTACGCGCTCGGCGTCTACAACGGCGCGGTCGACGGCCGCGACAGCCCGACGGTGAACCCCGACAACGACTTCGAACTCGCCGGACGCCTGTTCTTCGAGCCGTGGAAGAACGACAGCAACGCACTCTCCGGCCTGGGCTTCGGCCTGTCCGGCAGCCGCGGCGACAAGCAGGGCAGCGGCAATAACTTCCTGCCGCGCTACCGCACCCCGGGGCAGACGCAGTTCTTCAACTACCGCGGCACCGCGCTGGCCGACGGCGCGCACACGCGTTGGTCGCCGCAGGCCTGGTACTACCGCAACGCCTTCAGCGTGCTCGGCGAGTACGTCAGTTCGAGTCAGGAAGTGCGCATCGGTGCGTTCGCCGACGAACTCGACCATCGCGCCTGGCAAGTCACCACCGGCTACGTGCTGACCGGCGAGGACGCCGGCTACAAGGGCGTGGCCCGGCCTAACCATCCGTTTACGGTCGGTGGTGCAGGCTGGGGCGCGTTCGAACTGGTCGCACGCTACGGGCGCCTGGAGATCGACGACGCCGCTTTCCCGCGCTTCGCCGATCGCAACGCCGTCGCCGCCGCGGCACGTTCGTGGGGCCTGGGCCTGAATTGGTACCTGACCGGCAACCTCAAGCTGGTCGCCAACTACACCCAGACCGAATTCGACGGCGGGGCCGCCGCCGGCCGCGATCGCGAAGACGAAAAGGCCTTCTTCACCCGCGCCCAACTCGCCTTCTGACGCTGGCGCCGCAGGATCCCGCTTTCGAACTCCCACACCCAGTCAGCCCCAGTTCGCCCCACGCACAGGACTTACCGATGAAAACCACCCTCCGCCTGATGTTGCTCGGCCTGGCCCTCTCCACCGCCTGCGCATCGGCCAAAGACGTCGAATTGCTCAACGTGTCCTACGACCCCACCCGCGAGTTCTACGCCGAGGTCAACCAGGTCTTCGCCGCGCAATGGAAACAGCAGACCGGCGAGACCCTCAACCTGCGCGCCTCGCACGGCGGCTCGGGCAAGCAGGCGCGCTCGGTCGTCGATGGCCTCGAAGCCGACGTGGTGACCCTGGCGCTGGCCGGCGACATCGACACCATCGCCAACGCCAAGCAGTTGCCGGCCAACTGGCAGACGCGTCTGCCGCACCAGAGCTCGCCTTACACCTCGACCATCGTGTTCCTGGTGCGCAAGGGCAACCCGAAGCGCATCAAGGACTGGGGCGACCTGACCCAGGCCGGCCTCGGCGTGATCACCCCGAACCCGAAGACCTCCGGCGGTGCGCGCTGGAATTACCTGGCCGCCTGGGCCTGGGCCTCGACCAAATATCGCGATGGCGACAAAGTCGTCGACTACCTCACCCAGTTGTTCAAGAACGTACCCGTGCTCGACACCGGTGCGCGCGGCTCGACCACGACCTTCGTCGATCGCGGCATCGGCGACGTATTGCTGGCCTGGGAGAACGAGGCCTTGTTGACGTTGGAGCAGCCGGCCAACCGCGGCAAGTACGAGATCGTCGTGCCGAGCCTGAGCATCAAGGCCGAACCGCCGGTGGCCTGGGTCGACAAGAACGTCGACAAGCACGGCACCCGCAAGCAGGCCGAAGCCTATCTGCGCTTCCTGTACACCCCCGAAGGCCAACGCCTGGCCGCCAAGCACGGCTACCGCCCGGCCGAGCCGGACAAGGTGCCGGTCGCCGAGCTCGCCAAGTTCCCTGCGGTCAAGCAGGTCACCATCGACGGCGCGTTCGGCGGTTGGAAGAAAGCCCAGGCCGCGCATTTCTCCGACGGCGGCTTCTTCGACAAGATCTATCTGCCGAAGTAAACCGTACCGACGGGACATGGCTTGCCCTCGCAAAGGGCAGGCGGCCGGCCTCGCGCATCGCGACGCCGGCACGAGCCGCGACACCGAACGGTGCCGCGGCTCTTTCATTTGTGCGATCCATGAACGCACTGGACCGGCTGCGCGGCAGCTCGTCGACTGACGTCGCGCTTGTATCCGAGACTGCGGCAGTGCACGCATCGTTCGCGTGTCCGCGATCACGAGAGCAGCGATCGCGTACCAATGCGAGACCGACCCTAGCCTCGCGTGGCCGGCTCTGAAGCAGCGTTTCTGCGACTGCCGACGCGATGCGCCGGGCACTTCCGTGTCGGATTCGAAGCATGGAGTCCCGCGGCCATCACAGTTATCCGTTTACGCGCGGATAGGGACATGGACGCGTCAACGACGCGTTGCATACTCGCGGCGCATCGCAACGAGCCTGTGCGGCCGGTCGCGTTATGGCAAGTCGCGCCGTCATCGTTTCGTCATCGACGCTGCGCATGCGACGAGCAGGGGCGTCCGCATCGCGGCTTGCGATACCTGCCGCGGTTCGGTGCTCGCCGCTCCGATCGCGGCACGCGACTTCATCGCTCGCCCATCGCCGCATCGGCCGCCCTGCGCATGCCGAGCGCTGTGCGGGCTCTCATCCTGGAACCGCTCCATGCGCAACGCCCAGATCGAAGACCTGCTGCCGCTGTCGCCGTTGCAGCACGGCTTCCTGTTCCACGCCCTCTACGACCACGAGGTGCAGGACAGCTATGTCGTGCAGATGGTGTTCGCGCTCGATGGCGCGCTCGATGCGGCAGCGTTGCAAGCGGCGGCGCAGGCGCTGTTGCGGCGCCATGCCAGCCTGCGCGCGGCCTTCGTCCACCACAAGATCAAGGAGCCGGTGCAGGTCATCCAGCGCGAGGTCGAGCTGCCGTGGCGCGAGATCGATCTGGGCGATCTGCCTGCAGACGAGCGCGCCAAGGCGTTGGCGCAGGCGATCGCCGACGATCAACAGCAGCGCTTCGAACTGACCCGTGCGCCGCTGCTGCGCTTCGTGCTGGTGCGCCAGTCGGCGACCCGGCATTACCTGTTGTTCACCAGCCACCACATCCTGCTCGACGGCTGGTCCTCGCCGATCCTGCTGCAGGAGTTGTTCGCGTTGTACCGCAACGGCGCCGACGCGCAGGCACTGCCGCGGGTCACGCCCTACCGCGACTACATGCGCTGGCTGGCCTCGCGCGACGCCGCCGCGGCGCGCAGCGCCTGGCGCGATGCCTTCGCCGGCTTCGAGGAACCGAGCCGGATCGCAGCGGCCACGACCGCGGCGGCGGTGCCCGACACCTTGCGTATCGACCTGCCCGACGCGCTGGTGCAGTCGTTGACCCGACTGACCCGCGGCCTGGGCGTGACCCTCAACACCGTCGTGCAGGCCGCCTGGGGGCTGTTGCTCGGTCGGCTTACGCATCGTCGCGACGTCGCCTTCGGCACCACCGTGTCGGGCCGTCCGCCGGAGCTGGCCGGGGTCGAGCAGATGGTCGGCTTGTTCATCAACACCTTGCCGCTGCGCTTGCAATGGCGGCCGGACGAATCGGTGCGCGACCTGCTGCTGCGTCTGCAGCGCGAGCAATCGGCGCTGCTCGATCACCAACACCTCGGCCTGACCGAGATCCAGCGCCTGGCCGGTCACGGCGAGCTGTTCGACACCCTGGTGGTGTTCGAGAACTTCCCGGTCGGCGACGGCGACGACGACGCGCCCGATGCATTGCGCATCGCCCTGCACAGCCACCACGGCGGCGACACCTCGCACTACCCGGTGGGCCTGGCGCTGATTCCAGGCCAGCCGTATCAACTCAAGCTGAGCTACCGCCCCGATCTGTTCACGCGTGACGAGGTGCGGCGCCTGGGCGGGCGTTATCAACGTCTGCTGGAGGCCTTCGTCGCCGATGCGCAGCAGCCGGTTGGGCGCATCGAGCTGCTCGACGCCGCCGAGTCGACGCAGGTGCTGCGCGACTGGAATGCGACCGAGCACGCGGTGCCGGCACAAACCCTCGCTGAACTGCTCGCCGCACAAGCCGTGCGCACGCCCGAGGCGGTCGCCGTCGTGTTCGAGGGCGAGCGCTTGAGTTACGCCGGACTCGACGCGCGCGCCAACCGCCTCGCCCACCGCCTGATCGCCGACGGCATCGGCCCGGAAGACCTGGTCGGCGTGGCCTTGCCGCGTTCGCTGGAGTTGGTCGTCGCCCTGTGCGCGGTGCTCAAGAGCGGCGCGGCTTACCTGCCGCTCGACACCGATTACCCGAGCGACCGCCTCGCCTACATGATCGCCGACGCGGCGCCGGTGCGGATCCTGACGCGCGGGGATGTCGTCGAACGCTTGCCCGCCCACGAGGGTTTGTGGCTGCTCGACGATGCAGGGCTCGTTGCAGAATGGGCCGGCTGTGCGGATACGTCGCCGACCGACACCGATCGCACGCGTCCGCTGCAGCTCGATCACCCGGCCTACGTGATCTACACCTCCGGTTCGACCGGCACGCCGAAGGGCGCGGTGATTCCGCACCGCGGCATCGTCAACCGCCTGGCCTGGATGCAGGGCGAGTACGGACTGCAGGCCGACGACGCGGTGCTGCAGAAGACCCCGACCAGCTTCGACGTGTCGGTGTGGGAGCTGTTCTGGCCGCTGCTGCACGGCGCCCGCCTGGTGGTCGCGCGCCCCGACGGCCATCGCGACCCGGCTTATCTCGCTGACCTGATCCAGCGCGAACAGGTCACCACCGTGCACTTCGTCGCCTCGATGCTGGAGATGTTCGTGCAGGAGCCGGGCGCGGCCGCCTGCACCAGCCTGCGCCGCATCGTCTGCGGCGGCGAAGCGCTGTCGGCCGATCTGCATCGCCGCGTCGCCGCGCACATCGGCCGGCCGCTGCATCATTCCTACGGCCCGACCGAGGTCTCGATCGGCGTCACCGCCTGGCCCTGCCGCGATGTCGAAGACGGGCCGATCCCGATCGGCGGGCCGATCTGGAACACGCGCTTGTACGTGCTCGACAACGCGCTGCGGCCGGTGCCGGCCGGGGTCACCGGCGAGCTGTATATCGCCGGCCCCGGGCTGGCGCGCGGTTACCTGCGCCGCGCCGCGCTCAGCGCCGAGCGTTTCGTCGCCGACCCGTTCGTCGCCGGCGAACGCATGTACCGCTCCGGCGACTTGGCCAGCTGGCGCGAGGACGGGGTCATCGTCCACCGCGGTCGCGTCGATCACCAGGTCAAGCTGCGCGGCTTCCGCATCGAACTCGGCGAGATCGAAGCCGAGCTCGCCCGCGCCGGTTATCCGCGCAACAGCGCGATCGTGCGCGAGGACCGGCCGGGGCAGAAGCAGATCGTCGCCTATGTGGTCGCCGATACCACGAAACAGAACGAGATCGACCGCGACGCGCTGCGCGAGACCCTGGCCGCGCGCCTGCCCGAGTACATGGTCCCGGCCGCGATCGTCGTCCTCAATGCCCTGCCGCAGTTGCCCAACGGCAAGCTCGATCGCAAAGCGCTGCCGGCGCCGGACTTCGTCCCGGCCAGCCAGCGCGCCCCGCGTACTCCGCGCGAACAAACCCTGTGCGCGCTGTTCGCCGAGGTGCTCGGCCTGTCGGACGAGCACGCCGCCCAGCTCGGCATCGACGACAGCTTCTTCGTCCTCGGCGGCCATTCGCTGCGGGCGATCCGCTTGATCAGCCGCATCCGCGCCGAACTCGACGTCGAGCTGTCGATCCGCAGCCTGTTCGAGCACCCGACCGTCGCCGGTCTCGCCGGCGCGCTCGATCCGAGCCAGCACCGGCGCCTGGCGCTGCGGCCGATGCCGCGGCCGCAGACTTTGCCGCTGTCGTTCGCGCAACGCCGGCTGTGGTTCCTGCACCAGTTCGAAGGCCCCAGCGCGACCTACAACATGCCGCTGGCCTTACGCCTGGACGGTGAGTTGAACGTGGACGCGCTGCGCGCCGCGCTCGCCGACCTGTGCCAGCGCCACGAAAGCCTGCGCACCGTATTCCCGGTCGGCGAGGTGCCGAGCCAACAAGTACTCGAACATGCGGCACCGGCGCTGGAGACCCTCGACAGCGACGAAGCCGGCCTAGCCGACGCGCTGTCCGCGGCCGCCGCCTACGCCTTCGACCTGCGCCACGAGATCCCGCTGCGCGCGACCCTGGTCCGGCTCGGCCCGCAACAACACGCGCTGCTGCTCTTGCTGCATCACATCGCCGGCGACGGCGCCTCGCTGGCGCCGCTCGCGCGCGATCTGGCCGAAGCCTACGCCGCGCGTCTCGACGGCAACGCGCCTATCCGCGCGCCCCTGCCGGTGCAATACGCCGACTACACCCTCTGGCAACAGCAACTGTTGGGCGATGACGCCGATCCCGACAGCCTGATCGCGACGCAAGTCGCCTATTGGCGCGACACCCTGGCCGGCCTGCCCGAACAGATCGAACTGCCGAGCGACCGCCCGCGCCCGCCGCGCGCGAGCTATCGCGGCGGCCAGTGCGGCTTCGCCCTCGACGCCGATACCCATGCGCGCCTGCGTGCCGTCGCGCGACGCCACCATGCGACCTTGTTCATGGTCCTGCAGGCCGCGCTGGCCGCGACCCTGACCCGGCTCGGCGCCGGCACCGACCTCGCCATCGGCACGCCGGTCGCCGGCCGCCAGGACGACGCCCTGCACGAACTGGTCGGGCTGTTCCTCAATACCCTGGTGCTGCGCACCGACACGAGCGGCAACCCGCGTTTCAGCGAGCTGCTGGCGCGGGTACGCGCCACCGACCTGGCCGCATTCGAACATCAGGACCTGCCGTTCGAGCAATTGGTCGACACGCTGAAACCCGAGCGCTCCCTGAGCCACCATCCGCTGTTCCAGGTGCTGTTGGTGTTGCAGAACACCGAGCAGGCCGAGCTGCACCTGCCCGGCCTGCACGCCCGCGCGGCCGAGTTCGCTCTCGATGTGGCCAAGTTCGATCTGAGCTTCGCCTTCAGCGAACGCTACGACGACGCCGGCCAGGCCGGCGGCCTCGACGGCGCGCTCGAATACGCCAGCGACCTGTTCGACCCGGCCACCGCCGAGGCGATCGCGCTGCGGCTGCAGCGCATGCTGATCGCCGTCGCCGAAGACGACCGCCGGCTGATCGGCGCGGTCGAGTTGCTCGACGCCGATGAGCGCCGGCGCCTGCTGCGCGAGTGCAACGACACCGCACACACCGTCGAACTCGAATCGGTCGCGGCCGCGTTCGAGCGCCAGGTCGCGTCGACCCCGCACGCCATCGCCGTGATCGGCGACGGCGTCGAGTGGAGCTACGCCGAACTCGACCGCCGCGCCGAAGCGCTCGCCCACGCACTGCGCCGTCGCGGCGCCGGCGCCGAACGCGGCGTCGCCCTGCTGCTGCAGCGTTCGCCCGATCTGGTCGTGGCGGTGCTGGCCGTGCTCAAGACCGGCGCCTATTACCTGCCGCTGCACGAGCAGCACCCCGACGAGCGCCTGGGCCAATTGCTGGCCGAGACCGAAGCCGCCGTCTTGATCGCCGATGCCGGCATCGATGCACGCAGCTTGACCCATCCGAATCTGCTGCGTCTGGACCGCTTCGATTTCGACGCGTCCACCGAGCCGCGCACGCGCAAGCCGGCCATCCATCCCGAGCAACTCGCCTACGTCATGTACACCTCCGGCTCGACCGGGGTGCCGAAGGGCGTGGCCGTGCGTCAGCGCGACGTGGTCGAGTTCGCCCGCGACCGCCGCTTCGCCAGCGGCCACGAGACCGTGCTGCTGCATTCGACCCACGCCTTCGACGCCTCGACCTACGAGCTGTGGGTGCCGCTGCTCAACGGCGGGCGCATCGTGGTCGCGCCGGCCGCAGCGCTCGATGCGCTCGATTTCCGCCGCGTCATCGCCCGCCATCGTCTGTCGACCTTGTGGCTGACCACCGGCCTGTTCCACGAATTCGCCGAGTCCGCGCCGGACTTGTTCGCCGGCCTGGCCCAGATCTGGACCGGCGGCGAAGTGCTGTCGGTCGATACCGTGCGGCGGCTGCAGGCACGACACCCGCATCTGCGCCTGGTGCATTGCTATGGCCCCACCGAGACCACCACCTTCGCTGTGAGCGGCGCGATCGCGGCCTTGGACGAACACATCCACAACGTCCCGATCGGCACACCCCTCGACAACATGCAGGCCTACGTGCTCGACGAGGCGCTGCAACCGGTGCCGGCCGGCGTGCCGGGCGAGCTGTACATCGCCGGTGCGGGCCTGGCCCGTGGTTATCTGCAGCGCCCCGCCTTGAGCGCCGAGCGTTTCGTCGCCAATCCCTTCGCGACCGGCCAGCGCATGTATCGCTCCGGCGACCGCGTGCGCTGGCGCGACGGCCGCATCGAGTTCGTCCGCCGCATCGACCAACAGGTGAAGATCCGCGGCTTCCGTATCGAACTCGGCGAGATCGAGGCTGCGCTCGCTCGCGCCGGTTGGCCGCACAACCTCGTCGTCGCCCGCGAAGACCGCCCGGGGCAGAAGCGGCTGGTCGCCTATCTGGTCGGCGACCGTGAACGGTTCGAACGCGACCGACTCGAACGCCTGCGCCGCGCACTCGCCACGCAACTGCCCGAGTACATGCTGCCGGTCGCCTTCGTGGTGCTCGATCGCCTGCCCTTGACCGCGAACGGCAAGCTCGACCGCGCCGCCCTGCCGTCGCCCGATGCCGATGCCGCTGCGGCCGGCGGCCGCGGCCCGCGCAACTTGGTCGAGCAGACTCTGTGCACACTGTTCGCCGAAGTCCTCGGTGTGCAACGGGTCGGCATCGACGACGACTTCTTCGCCCTCGGCGGGCATTCCCTGCTGGCCACGCGTCTGCTCGGCCGGATCCGCGCCGAGCTCGGCAGCGAAGTCGCGCTGCGCAGTCTGTTCGAGGCGCCGACGGTCGCGGCCCTGGCCCAGCGCCTCACGAGCGGCGCACGTACACGCCCGCCGCTACGACGGCAGGAGCGGCCGGCGACCTTGCCGCTGTCGTTCGCGCAGCAGCGCCTGTGGTTCCTGCACCAGTTGCAAGGCCCCAGCGCCACTTACAACATTCCGTTGGCCTTGCATCTGCAGGGCGAGCTCGATGCGGACGCGCTCGAATGCGCCCTCAACGATCTGATCGCCCGTCACGAAAGCCTGCGCAGCATCGTCCCGCTGACCGATACGCCGCAGCAGTGCGTGCTCGATCGCGCCGAGTTGCGTCTGGCGACAGTCGAACTCGACGAGTCCGACTTGCCGGCGGCGCTCAATGCCGCGGTCGCCCATGCCTTCGACCTGAGCCGGGAGCTGCCGCTGCGCGCGCAGTTGTTCCGGCTCGGCCCGCAACGGCACGCCCTGCTGCTGTTGCTGCACCACATCGCCGGCGACGGCGCCTCGCTGGCGCCGCTGGCGCGCGACCTCGCCAGCGCCTACGCGTCGCGGTTGCGAGGCCAGCCGCCGGCGTGGATACCGCTGCCGGTGCAGTACGCCGACTACACCCTCTGGCAACGGCAATGGCTCGGCGACGAGCGCCGCCCGGACAGCACGATCGCCCGGCAAATCGGCTACTGGCGCGAAGCCCTCGCCGGCCTGCCGGAGCGCATCGCGCTGCCGCAGGACCGGCCGCACCCGCCGGCGGCGAGCCATCGTGGCCGTCGTCTGTCGTTCGCCGTCGACGCCGACACTCACGCGCGCCTGCTCGCGCTGGCGCAAGGCCGCAACGCCACCTTGTTCATGGCCCTGCATGCGGCCCTGGCCGCGACCCTGAGCCGGCTCGGCGCCGGCGACGACTTCGCCATCGGCACGCCGATCGCCGGCCGCGTCGATCCGGCCCTCGACGGTTTGATCGGCCTGTTCGTCAACACCCTGGTGCTGCGCAGCGACACCTCCGGCGACCCGAGCTTCGAGGAGTTGCTCGACCGCGTGCGCCGCGTCGACCTCGCTGCCTACGAGCACCAGGACCTGCCGTTCGAGCATCTGGTCGAGGCCTTGAACCCGGCGCGCTCGCTGTCGCATCACCCCTTGTTCCAGGTGATGCTGAGCCTGCAGAACGGCATCGGCGCCGATGCCGAACTGGTATTGCCCGGCCTGAGCCTGCGCACCCAGGCCTTCGACCTCGACATCGCCAAGTTCGAGCTCAGCCTCGGCTTCAGCGAATGCCGCGACCGCGACGGCCGCCCCGACGGACTCGACGGCAGCATCGAGTACGCCACCGATCTGTTCGACGACGCCACGGCACGCGACATCGCCGAACGACTGCAACGCCTGCTGCGGGCGATCGCGATCGACCCGAGCCAACCGATCGGCGGCATCGCCCTGCTCGGCGAAGACGAACGGCAGCGGCTGCTCGCAAGCGGCCGCGGCGACGAGGCTGTCGAGCCGATCACCGTAAGCGCGGCTTTCGAGCGCCAAGTCGCCCTCACGCCGACCGCGCCGGCCCTGGTGTTCGGCGACAGCGTGCTGAGCTATGCCGAACTCAACCGCCGCGCCAATCGCCTCGCCCATACCCTGATCGGCCGCGGCATCGGCCCGGAAGACCGGGTCGCGCTGGTGTTGCCGCGCTCGCCGCACACGCTCGTCGCGGTGCTCGGCGTGCTCAAGGCCGGCGCCGCCTTCGTGCCGCTGGACCCGGAGTATCCGCTCGATCGCCTCGCTTACATGCTCGACGACGCCAGCCCGCGCCTGAGCATCGGCGACCGCGCCGGTCGCACCCGCTTGCCGGCACTGGCCGACGCGGCCTGGTTCGGCCTCGACGACGAGACCAACCTCGCCGCGATCGACGACAGCCCGCTGCACAACCCGAGCGATCGCGAACGAGTGAGCGCGCTGCGGGCGCAGCACCCGGCCTATGTCATCTACACCTCCGGCTCCAGCGGCCGGCCCAAGGGCGTGGTCGTCGCTCACGCCGGCATCGCCAACCTGATCGAAAGCGGTGTCGAACCGCTCGCCATCGGCGCCGATGCGCGCGTGCTGCAGTTCGCCTCGCTGAGTTTCGATGCCGCGTTCTGGGAGCTCTGCATGGCGCTGTTGTCCGGCGCCGCACTGGTGATGGCCGAGTCCGAGCGCCTGCTGCCCGGCCCGGCCCTGACCGCAACGATGCGCGCGCATCGCATCACCCATGCGCTGCTGCCACCGGCGGTGTTGTCGCTGTTGCACCCGGACGACCTGCCGGACTGCCGTCGCCTGATCGTCGGCGGCGATGCCTGTGCGCCCGCGCTGGCCCATGCCTGGGCGCAAGGCCGCGGCTTGATCAATGCCTACGGCCCGACCGAGACCACGATCTGCACGAGCATGACCGCGCCATTGGCGAGCGACGTCGTGGCATCGCAGCACCGCTTGCCGATCGGGCGCGCGGTGCGCGGCAGCCGCCTGCATGTGCTGGATGCGCGCCTGCGTGCGGTGCCGGTCGGCGTGCCCGGCGAGCTCTACATCGGCGGCCCGGGGCTGGCGCGCGGATACCTCGATCGCCCCGGCCTGAGCGCCGAGCGCTTCGTCGCCGACCCCGATGCGCCCGGCGAACGCATGTACCGCTCCGGCGATCTGGCGCGCTGGCGGCGCGACGGCCAGCTCGAATTCCTCGGCCGCGCCGACCGCCAGCTCAAGCTGCGCGGCTTCCGCATCGAACCCGGCGAGATCGAAGCCGCACTGGCCGAGGCCGGTTTCCCGCACAACACCGTCGTCGCACGCGATGGCCCGCACGATCAGCCGCGCCTGGTCGCTTATCTGGTCGCTGCGAACGTCGACACCGCGGCGCTGCGGCGCCGTCTCGCGTTGCGCCTGCCCGAGCACATGCTGCCGGCGGCCTTCGTCGTCCTCGAACGCTGGCCGCTGACGCCGAACGGCAAGCTCGACCGCCGCGCCTTGCCGGCGCCCGGGCTCGATGCGGCCGCGACCGAACACTACGCAGCGCCGCGCGGCGAGGTCGAACGAACCGTCGCGGCGCTGTGGCAGGAATTGCTGAGCCTGCCGCGGGTCGGCCGCCACGATCACTTCTTCGAGCTCGGCGGGCACTCGCTGTTGGCGGTGCGCTTGATCGAACGCATGCGCCAGGCCGGGCTGATCGCGCGCGTGCGCCTGCTGTTCGCTCAGCCGACCCTGGCCGCCTTCGCGGCCTCGGTGGAAACCGCGGCAATCGAACATCGCACGCAGCCCGAGGTGCCCACGTACGCGATCCTCGCCGATTGCACCGCGATCACGCCGTCGATGCTGCCGCTGGCGAACCTGAGCCAGGCCGCGATAGACCGTTTGATCGCCGAGGTGCCCGGCGGCGCCGGCAACGTCCAGGACATCTACCCGCTCGCGCCCTTGCAGGAGGGGCTGCTGTACCACCACCGCACCGCCCAGGCCGGCGACCCTTACCTGCTGCAAGCGCTGTTCCGCTTCGACAGCCGCGCCCGCCTCGACGCGTTCCGCGACGCTTTGCAGGCGGTGATCGACCGCCACGACATCCTCAGGACCGCGATGGCCTGGGAGGGTCTGGCCGAACCGGTGCAAGTGGTGTGGCGACGCGCGCAGCTGCCGATCGAGGAGATCGCCCTGGATCCGGGGGCCGGCGCTGTCGCCGCGCAGTTGCAAGCCCAAGTCGATCCGCGTACGCGTCGGCTCGACGTGCGTCGCGCACCGCTGCTGCGTTTGAGTTGCGCACGCGACGGCGCCGACGGGAGTTGGGTCGGTGCGCTGCAGTTTCATCACATGGCCCTGGACCACACCGCACTCGAGGTGGTGCAACGCGAGATGCAGGCGTTCTTGCACGGCGAGATGGCGAGCCTGCCCGCGCCGGTGCCGTACCGCGACTACGTAGTGCAGGCGACCCTCGCCCAAGGCCAGGCCGCGCACGCAGCCTTCTTCCGCGACCTGCTCGGCGATGTCGACGAGCCGACCTTAGCGTTCGGCGTCGACGGATCGCCGGCCAAGAGCCACGACAAACCCGGCACGCAGGACACAGCCACAGGCGACGACGAAGCCCACGAGGAACTAGACAGCGAACTCGATCAGCGCCTGCGCACACAGGCGCGGCAACTCGGGGTCGGCGTGGCGAGTCTGCTGCACTTGGCTTGGGCGCAGGTGTTGGGACGGTTGAGCGGACGCGACGACGTGGTGTTCGGCACCGTGTTGTTCGGCCGTTTGCACGGTGCCGCGCACTCCGATCGCGCCCTGGGCATGTTCATCAACACCCTGCCTTTGCGCGTCGCGCTGACCGCAGACGTCCGTGCAGCGGTGCAGGCCACCCACGCAAGCCTCGCCGCGTTGTTGGAGCACGAACACGCGCCGCTGGTGCTGGCGCAGGCCTGCAGCGGCGTCGCCGCGCCGCGGCCGCTGTTCAACAGCCTGCTCAACTACCGCCACAGCGCGCCGACCGCCGAGGCCGCCTGGCCCGGCATCGAGGCCCTGGACTCGGCCGCGGGCGAACGCACCCACTATCCGCTGACCGTGGCGGTCGACGACCTGGGTACGGGCTTCGCCCTCGGCGTGCGCACCCGTGCCGGCATCGATGCCGCGCGCGTTTGCGCCTGCCTGCGCCAGTCGCTCGAATCCCTGGTCGACGCGCTCGAACACGCGCCGCACACGCCGGTGCTCGGTCTCGAAATCTTGCCGCCGCGACAGCGCGAGCAAGTCCTGGTCGGCTTCAACACGCCGCAGATGGACGCCGCTGAAGATGACTGCCTGCATCGCCGTTTCGAGGCGCAGGCCGCGCGCAGCCCGGACGCGGTCGCGCTGAGCTATGAAGGCGCCACGCTGACCTATGCCGAACTCAACGCCCGCGCCAACCGGGTCGCCCACCGTCTGCTCGCACTCGGCATCGCGCCCGACGACCGCGTCGGCCTGTGCGCCGAGCGCGAGCCGGAGTTGGTGATCGGCGTGCTCGGCATTCTCAAGGCCGGTGCCGGCTATGTGCCCTTGGACCCGGCCTATCCGGCCGAACGGCTGCGCTATCTGCTCGACGACAGCGCGCCGGTGGCGGTGCTGGCGCCGTCGCAGATGCACGAGACGCTGGGCGCGACCTCGGTACCGCTGCTCGAACTGAACACCGAGGCCTTCGCCGACCTGCCGACGCACGACCCACAGTTGCCCGCACTCGGGCCCCAACATCTGGCCTACGTGATCTACACCTCGGGTTCGACCGGGCAGGCCAAGGGCGTGATGGTCGAACACCGTCAGGTCGCGCGTTTGTTCGCCGCGACCGCGGCGCAGTTCCGGTTCGGCGCCGACGACGTCGGCGTGCTGTTCCATTCCTTCGCCTTCGATTTCTCGGTCTGGGAGCTGTGGGGCGCCTTGCTGCACGGCGGGCGGCTGTTGCTGGTGTCGCGACCGACCAGCCGTTCGCCGCAAGAGTTCTACGAATTGTTGTGCCGCGAAGGCGTGACCGTGCTCAACCAGACCCCGACCGCATTCCGTCACCTGATCGCCGCGCAGAGCCGCAGCCAGCACCGCTTGCGGGTGGTGATCTTCGGCGGCGAAGCGCTGCAGACGAACCTGCTCGCCCCCTGGTACCGGCGCGCCGACAACGCACGCACCCAGTTGGTCAACATGTACGGCATCACCGAGACCACGGTGCACGTGACCTACCGCGCTCTGAGCGCGGCCGACGCCGAGCACAGCGGCGCCAGCCCGATCGGGCGCGCCCTCGCCGACCTGCGCGTCTACGTGCTCGACGCGCAGCGCCAACCGCTGCCGATCGGCGCGATCGGCGAGCTCTACGTGGCCGGCGCCGGCGTCGCGCGCGGTTATCTGCATCGCCCGGCGCTGACCGCGGAACGCTTTCTCGACGATCCGTTCTGGCCGCAGGCGGCGCACGCGCGCATGTATAAAACCGGCGACCTCGGCCGCTGGTTGCCCGACGGCAGCCTCGAATACCTCGGCCGCAACGACGATCAGGTCAAGATCCGCGGCTTCCGCATCGAGCTGGGCGAGATCGAAACGGCCTTGCAGCAAGTCGCAGGCATCGAGCAGGCGCTGGTCGTCGCGCGCGACGACGGCCCCGGCGAGGGCAGCCCCGGCAAGGACGTTCTCGTTGAGGCCGGTCCTGCTGTGGATGGTCCCGCCGAGAAGCGCCTGATCGCCTATTACACCGGCCCGTCGCTGCCGGCCGAAACCCTGCGCGCGCGGCTGCAGGCGCGCTTGCCCGAGCACATGCTGCCGGCGGCCTATGTGCACCTGCCGCAGTGGCCGCTGACCGCCAACGGCAAGCTCGACCGCAAGGCCTTGCCGGCGCCTGACCTGGATGCGGTCGCGACCCGCCGCTACGAAGCGCCGCGCGGCGAAGTCGAGACCACGCTCGCCGGCATCTGGTGCGAGCTGCTCACACTCGACCGGGTCGGCCGCCACGATCACTTCTTCGAGCTCGGCGGCCATTCGCTCAAGGCGATCAACCTGGTCGCGCGCGTCGCCGAGGCCTTCGACGGCCAGTCGCTGTCGTTGCTGGCCTTCTATGCGCAGCCGACGATCGCGGCGCTGGCGCAGTCTCTGCAAGCCGGACAGGCCGCGGCTTACGACCCGGTGCCGCAGTTGTTGGCGAGCCGCGCCCGCAGCGAACTGACGCTGCTGTGCGTGCCCTATGCCGGCGCCTCGGCGACGATGTTCCAACCGCTCGCCGAGCACCTGGCCGCATTGGACCCGCGCATCAGCGTGTATGCAGTGGCGATGCCGGGCCGCGACGACGCCGAGGCCGGCGCCGGACTGCGCGACCTCGATGCGCTGGCCGCACTCTGCGTCGAGCGCCTGCTGGCGAAGACCGACCGCGAGATCGGTCTGTACGGCCACTGCGTCGGCAGCGTGCTGGCGCTGGAAATCGCCCGCCGCCTGGAAGCGGCCGGGCGGCCGCTGAAGTTCGTCTGCGTCGGCGGGGTGCTGCCGCTGTCGAGGCTGTCGCGATGGCTGCTCGGGCGCGATCCCTGGAAGTCCACCAGCGATGCGCAACTGCGCGAACTGATCCGGGCCTGGGGCGGGTCGACCGAGGGCCTGCACGAGGACGCACTGCAACGCCTCAGCGCCGGCTTCCGCCAGGACGCCCGCCTGGCCGCGGCCCACCTCAAAGGCCGGCCGCCACCGCGGATCCAGGCCCCGCTGTTCAACATCAACAGCGAGGACGACCCGCTGACCCGCGGCCATCGCCGCAAGTACCGGCGTTGGCGGGCCTGCTCGGAGCGGGTCCACGCCATCGTCCTGGCCGACGGCGGGCATTACTTCGTCAGCCGGCAGCCGGCACAAGTCGCCGCCATCGTCCACGCCATCGACCGGGGCCACGGCCTGCTGGGCCGCAGCCGCGGCGGCGTCATCGACTGGGGCTGAGCGCCAGGCGCTCCGGCGATCACGGCGGGCCGGCCTCTGCGGCGGCCCGATCCGGCCGGCCGCCGCCGCGCAAGGCCTGCGCGGCTTCACCCGCCGCGAATCCGGGCCGCGCCATCCTGCCCATATCGCCATCTCGCACCTCGAAACAACCAACGCGCATTTCCCTAGGCGTGGGCCGCTGGGATAGCGTCCCACCCCTCTGTCCCTATCCAGACGGCCGCCCACGCCACATGAGCGAGCACGCCCTGCCCCTACCGACCTCCGCCGTTCGTTGGCGCCGGCCGTTGCCCGGTTTCGGGCTCGGCCTGGGGCTGGGCCTGACCTGGCTCGGCCTGGTCGTGCTGTTGCCGCTGGCGGCGCTGATCCTGCGTTCGGGCGGATTGGGGCTGGCCGGGTGGCTGCGCGCGATCGGCGATCCGCGGGTGATCGCCTCGCTCAAGGTCAGTTTCGCCACCGCCTTCATCGCCGCAGTGTGCTCGCTGCTCGGCGGCGCTCTGATCGCCTGGGTGCTGGAACGCTATCGCTTCAGCGGCCGGCGCCTGCTCGACGCCCTGGTCGACCTGCCATTCGCCTTGCCGACCGCGGTCGCCGGTATCACCCTGGCGGCGATCTACGACGAAAACGGCTGGGTCGGCCAGTTGCTGCAGCCGCTCGGCATCAAGCTGGTCAACAACACCACCGGCATCGTCATCGCCCTGATCTTCATCGGCCTGCCGTTCGCGGTGCGCACCGTGCAGCCGGTGCTCGAAGCGCTGGGCCGCGAGCAGGAAGAGGCCGCCGCCTCGCTCGGCGCCTCGCGCCTGACCACCTTGCGGCGGGTGATCCTGCCCGAGCTGCTGCCGGCGCTGCTGACCGGTTTCTCGCTGGCGTTCGCGCGCGGCCTGGGCGAGTTCGGCTCGGTCATCTTCATCGCCGGCAACCTGCCGATGAAGACCGAGATCGCCCCGCTGCTGATCACCATCCGCCTGGAAGAAGAAGGCGGCGTGACCGCGGCGATCGTGTTGGCCACCCTGCTGTTGCTGATGTCCTTCGCCTGCCTGGTCGCGATCAACGCCGCCTCGGCCCTGTTCGCTCACGGGAGCCGCCGCGATGGCTGACGCGCGCGACCAATTGCAGGAACCGGCCTGGGTGCGCTGGACTCTGATCACGCTCGCCGTGGCGATCATGGCCCTGGTGCTGGTGCTACCGCTGCTGATGCTGCTGGGCGCCGCGTTCGGCAGCGGGCTCAAGGTCTGGATCGCCGCGGTGACCGAGCCGCACACCTTGTCGGCGCTGCGCCTGACCCTGCTGACCGCGGCGGTGGTGGTGCCGGTCAACGCGATCTGCGGCGTGTTCATGGCCTGGGCGCTGACCCGTTTCGAATTCCGCGGCAAGCGCACCTTGTTGGCCTTGATCGACCTGCCGTTCGCGGTGTCGCCGGTGGTCGCGGGTCTGTGCCTGGTGCTGTTGTTCAGCCCGACCCACGGTTACTTCGCCGATCTGCTCAATCAATACGACATCAAGATCCTGTTCGCCACGCCCGGCATCGTCCTGGCGACCATGTTCGTGACCTTCCCCTTCGTGGTGCGCGAGCTGATCCCGCTGATGGAGCAGCAAGGCAGCGACGAAGAACTCGCCGCGCGCTCGCTCGGCGCCAGCGCCTGGACCATGTTCTTCCGGGTGACCCTGCCGAACATCAAGTGGGGCCTGTTGTACGGCGTGCTGTTGTGCAGCGCGCGCGCGATGGGCGAATTCGGCGCGGTCACGGTGGTGTCGGGCAACATCATGGGCAAGACCAATACGCTCTCGCTGCACGTCGAGGTCTTGTACAAACAACTCGGCGGCGAAGCCGCGGCCGCATTCGCCGTCGCCTCGCTGCTCGCCGGCCTGGCCCTGGTCACCCTGGTCTTCAAGATCTGGCTCGAGGCACGTCACGGCGACGCGCTCGCGCGTTCGCATCGCCGACACTGATTCACAGGTAATCGCCCGACATGGATCTGCACATTCAAGCCATCGCCAAGCGCTACGCGACCGTCGCCGCGCTCGACTCGGTCGACCTCGACGTCGCCTCGGGCGAACTGGTCGCCTTGCTGGGGCCGTCGGGCTCGGGCAAGACCACCTTGCTGCGGGTGATCGCCGGCCTGCTGCAGCCCGACTCGGGCCGCCTGCTGTTCGGCGACCAGGACGCGACCCGGCTGAGCCTGCGCGAGCGCAACGTCGGCTTCGTGTTCCAGCACTACGCCTTGTTCAAGCACATGAGCGTGGCCGAGAACATCGCCTTCGGCCTGCGCAGCCGGCCGCGCGCGCGCCGGCCCGACAAGGCCAGCATCGCCCAGCGCGTGCAGGAGCTGTTGAACCTGATCCAGTTGCCGGAACTCGGCGCGCGCTATCCGGAACAGCTCTCGGGCGGGCAGAAGCAGCGCGTCGCGCTGGCCCGCGCGCTGGCGATCGACCCGACCGTGTTGCTGCTCGACGAACCCTTCGGCGCGCTCGACGCCAAGGTCCGCATCGAGCTGCGCCGCTGGTTGCGGCGCCTGCACGACCAGACCGGGCAGACCACCTTGTTCGTCACCCACGACCAGGAAGAAGCGCTGGAGCTGGCCGACCGCGTGGTCGTGCTCAAGGACGGCCGCATCGAACAGGTCGGCACCCCCGATGAGATCTACAGCGCGCCGGCCTCGGCCTACGTGTTCGACTTCATCGGCCGCGCCAACGTCATCGAAGGCCAGACCGAAGGCGGCCAGCTCTCGGTCAACGGCCACGCCCTGCGCCTGCCGGTCGACAGCCACAGCCGCAGCCGCGCGCGCCTGTACGTGCGCCCGCACGACATGGCCCTGGTCGCCGACGGCGAAGGCCTGCCGGCCCGGGTGCTGTCCGCGCACCGCCTGGCCGAACGCATCACCCTGGAATTGTTGGTCGAAGGCCAGACCCGGCCGCTGGAACTCGACCTGGTCGCGACCCCGGACGCGGTCACACCCGCCCCCGGCAGCACCGTCCACGTGCGCCCGCTGCGCTATCGGGTGTATTCGGACTAAGGGTCGTCCAGAGCCCTCACCCCACCCCTCTCCCGTCAACGGGAGAGGGAGCTAAAGCAGATTCGATATCGCAGGGGCGGTTGGAAGGCGCCTGAAACCCTCGTTGTTACGAGCCCTGGTGGTAAAGCCCCTCTACCGCTTGCGGGAGAGGGGTTGGGGTGAGGGCGCCTTGCCCGGTTTGGCAGAACGCAGCGTCCGCATCCGGGCGCGACCGCCGGTCGCAGGCCGCCGCGACCGCCGGGGGTAAACTAGCGCCCATGACCTATCCCTATTCGCGCCCGCGGCGGATGCGCCGCGACGAATTCTCGCGGCGCCTGATGCGCGAGACCGTCCTCACCGCCGACGACCTGATCTATCCGGTCTTCGTCCACGAACTCGACGGCCGCGCCCCGGTCGGCTCGATGCCCGGCATCGAACGTCTGTCGATCGAGGAACTGCTGCGCGTGGCCGAACGCGCCAGCGAGCTGCGCGTGCCCGCGCTCGCGCTGTTCCCGGTCACCGCGCCGGAGGCCAAGTCGCTCGACGCGGTCGCCGCCTGGGACGAAGACGGCCTGTGCCAACGCGCGATCCGCGCGCTCAAGCAGCGCTTCCCCGAACTTGGCGTGATCACCGACGTCGCCCTCGACCCCTACACCAGCCACGGCCAGGACGGCCTGGTCGACGACAGCGGCTACGTCATGAACGACGAGACCGTCGAAGCCCTGGTCAAGCAGGCGCTGTCGCACGCCGCCGCCGGCGCCGACGTGGTCGCGCCCAGCGACATGATGGATGGCCGCATCGGCCAGATCCGCAACGCGCTCGAGCTCGACGGCCACATCCACACCCGCATCCTCGCCTACAGCGCCAAGTACGCGTCGAGCTTCTACGGCCCGTTCCGCGATGCGGTCGGCTCGGCCGGCGCGCTCGGCAAGGGCAACAAGTACACCTACCAGATGGACCCGGCCAACAGCGACGAAGCGTTGCGCGAAGTCGCGCTCGATCTCGACGAAGGCGCCGACATGGTCATGGTCAAGCCGGGCATGCCCTACCTCGACATCGTGCGCCGGGTGAAGGACGAATTCGGCGTGCCGACCTTCGTCTACCAGGTCAGCGGCGAGTACGCGATGCTGCGCGCGGCGATCCAGAACGGCTGGCTCGACGAACGCGGCTGCGTGATGGAAGCGCTGACCTCGATCAAGCGCGCCGGCGCCGACGGCGTGCTGACCTACTTCGCGCTCGATGCGGCGCAGTGGATGCGCGAGGCCCGCTAAGGCCTCGCTCGACACCGCGCAGGCAAACGCAGCATCGGCGCGACGCCGCCTGCTGCGTTTCGCACGGCGTCGCCATCGCGGCGCTCGCCGTGCGCATGCGTATCAGCGCGCCGCGCTCGCGACGCAACCGTCCTGGCCCGTCGCCGCCGGCGCCTTCATCCGGTACAGATCCATCTTGCCGGCGCGCGGCGCTTTCGCCGAGCCGGTGACCAACAGTTCGCCGGGCTTGTTCCAGTCGATCGCCGGGCCGAGCGTGTGGGCCTCTTCGGTATTGAACGACAACGCAAGCGGCGCGGCCTGCGCATAGCGCGCGCCGTCGCAGTGGGCGACGTACAAACGGATCGGTAGTTTCTCCACGTCCCTGGAACGCGCGAACACGAGGGTCTTGCCGTCGCCGAGCCAGGCGGCATCGAATTCGTCGTCGGCGCTGTTCACGCCGGGCACCGGCTTGGGGTCGACGAACGCCTGGCCATTCCAGCGGGCGACGAACAAATCGTGACGGCCGCTGCCGCCAAAGCCGTCGCTGGCGAACAAGAGATGACGGCCGTCGCGGCTCGGCGTCGGCGCCCATTCGTCGCCGCGGCCGTTGACGCCACGGCCGAGGTTTTCGGCCGGGCCGTAGCCGCCGTCGTCGCGCACCGCGGCGCGATAGAGATCGTCGCCGCCGTGGCCGCCGGGGCGGTTGGAAAAGAAGTACAGCCAGCGCCCGTCGGCACTGAAGGCGGGGTCGAAATCGTTGGCCTTGGCGTTCAGCGGCAACGGCTTCGCGTCCTGCCAGCGGCCATCGATCAGGCTGGCCTGCCACAGGTCCCAGCCGCCGGCGCCGCCGCTGCGGTCGGTGCTGCCCCAGACGATGCGCCGTCCGTCGGGAGACACGGCCGCGCGTACCTCACTGTGCACGGTTGAAACAACTCCCATGCCTTCTATGCCGAATTCGGACAGGGCCGCCTGGACCGTGCTGGCGAGCCCGCAGGCGAGGAGTAGACTGAGGCCGAACCGGACCCTGGCGTGCCGCATCGTGCGTCTCCCGAACTAGGGTCACCAGTCTAGAACGAGGCGCGTCCATGTCGATCGATTCCAGTTCGTCCAGCCCTGTCCTTCGCTATGCGGTCTTCGGTCATCCGGTCGCGCACTCGCTGTCGCCGCGCATCCATGCCGCGTTCGGGCGCCAGCTCGGCATCGCCCTGGAATACACCGCCATCGACGCCGCGCCGGAGCAATTCGACGTCGCCCTCGCCGCGTTCGCGGCCGAAGGCGGCCTCGGCGCCAACATCACCCTGCCGCTGAAGACGCGCGCGGCGAGCATCTGCAGCCACCTCAGCGAACGCGCGCAACGCGCCGGCGCGGTCAACACCCTGATCCGCAGCGCGACCGGCTGGGAAGGCGACAACACCGACGGCACCGGCCTGATCCGCGACCTCACCGAACGCCACGGCCTGGACCTGCGTTCGCGCCGCACCTTGCTGATCGGCGCCGGCGGCGCCGCGCGCGGCGTGGCCCCGGCCCTGCTCGATGCCGGCATCGGCGATCTCTACATCGTCAACCGCACCAGCGAACGCGTCGATGCCTTGGCCGACGCGCTCGGCATGCCCGGCCGCGTGCATCCGCGTTATCTCGCCGACGTCGCCACGCTCGGCAACTTCGACCTGATCGTCAACGCCACCTCGGCCGCGCGCGACGACGCCATGCCGACCCTGCCGATGAGCCTGGCGACACCGCGCACCGCCGCGGTCGACCTGAGCTACGGCGAGGTCGCGATTCCGTTCCTGGCCTGGGCGAAGGTCGCCGGCGCCCACGACCGCATCGACGGGCTCGGCATGCTGGTCGAACAGGCCGCCGAGAGCTTCGAACGTTGGCACCGCAAGCGCCCGGACACCGATCCGGTCTACGCGATGCTGCGCGAACGCGCCGACGCCCTGGTCACCGCCGACTGACCCGGCGATGACGGCGATCGACCGCGACGCGGCGCCCGACGACGGCGCCGCGACCGTTTCCGGCCCCGGCGAGCGCAAGCCGACGGCGCGAGCGGACTTCGCCGGCGCCCACCCCGGCCGCGGCCCCGACACGATCTTTCATTTCGCCGCGCCGGCCGATTGGCAACGGGCGCAGGCCACCGGCGCCTATGCCCCGGACGGATGGACGCGCGAAGGCTTTGTGCACTGCGCGACGCAGGCGCAACTCGACGGTGTCATCGGACGCCATCAACGCGGGCGCGGCGCCTTGCTTGTGCTGAGCATCGACGCGGCCGCGCTCGGCCCGGCCTTGCGCTACGACTGGAGCGAACGCAGCGGCGACTATTTCCCGCACGTGTACGCGCCGATTCCCTTGGACGCGGTACGCGCGGTCGAGCCGTTCACGGCGCCGCCATGAACTTCGCCTGCCGCGCGCATTGCGGCGCCTGCTGCATCGCGCCTTCGATCACCTCGCCGATCCCGGGCATGCCGCACGGCAAACCGGCCGGCATCCCCTGTGTGCAACTCGACGACGAACTGCGCTGCCGTCTGTTCGGCAAGCCGGAGCGGCCGGCGTTCTGCGGTTCGCTGCAGCCGGCGCAAGAAATGTGCGGGACCTCGCGCAGCGATGCCTTCGCCACGCTGAGCGCGCTCGAGATCGCGACCCGCCCCTGAGGCCGCAACGCCAGCGCAGCGCGCAGGACGGACATAGCCCGCCCTGCGCGTCTGCGCTCGCCGTCAGCGGCGGATCACCGACCAACCGGTCGGATAGGCGGGCATCTCGACGCCGATGAAACCATCGCCTTGCGACTGCCACAACTGCATCACGCTGCCATTGCTCCAGACGATATCGGTGCGCCCGTCGCCGCTGAAATCGCCGGTCTGGGCCACGCGCCAGGTCGGTCCGGGCTGATAGCCACGGCCGTACACACGCGTCCCGCCGTCCATCGCCCAGACCGCGAAATGGCCCAGCTCCGGATGGCGCCACATCAGGTCGGCCCTGCCGTCGCCGGACACGTCGCCGGCCGCCGTCAGCTCCCAGCCTTGCGGGTAGTCCGGCATCGCGTCACCGACGAAACCCAGGCCCGCCCCGGCGCGCCACAACTGCATCTGCTGGCCGTTGGTCCAGATCACGTCGAGGCGGCCGTCGCCGCTGAGGTCGCCGCTGCCGGCTACCCACCAGTCCGGACTGGTCACGTACGAGGCGCTGGCGATCACCTGCGGGCCCTTCATTGCCCATAGCGCGGCCGCGGTGTTGCTTTCGTTGCGCCACAGCAGATCGGCATTGCCGTCGCCGTTGATGTCGCCGACCGCGACTACGCGCCAGCCGGCCGGATAGTCGGCCATCGCTTCGCCGCGGAAGTGGCCGTTGCCGAGTCCTTCCCACAGCTGCATCTGGGTCCCGTTGGTCCAGACCAGGTCGAGCTGGCGATCGCCCTGGAAGTCGCCGGTGGCGAGCACTCGCCAGTCCGGCGGCACCGCATGACCGATGCCTTCCACGCGCGCGGCGCCGTCCATTTTCCAGATCGCCACATGCTGGCGCGCGTCATCGCGCCACAGCAGGTCGGACCGGTTGTCGCCGTCGATATCGCCGAGCGCGAGCGCGCTCGGCTTGCACTGCTGACCGTAGTAGATCAGCAGGCCTTCGGTGTTGCTGGCGGCGACCACGTCGCGGCAACCATCGCCGTTGACGTCGCCGGTGGCGAGGTCCCTCGCGCCCGGCGCCGGATACGCAGTCTCTTCCGACAAACCGAAATCGGTTTGCTGGTAGACCGCGATCCGGTTCGAGGCCAGCGTCACCAGGTCGTCGCGACGGTCGCCATCGAGGTCGGCCACCTGCGAATCGGCGAACGCGTGCGGCGCCGGGATGTACTCGAGCGCGCCGGCCTGCGAACGCTCGACCACGATCGTGTCGTAGGGCGAGTTGTAGTAGGCCGACACCAGGTCGAGATACTGGTCGTCGTCGAAGTCGCCGACGTTGATCTCCATGATGTTGCTCCACAACATCTCCTGCGCCGGCTTGAAACCGCTGCCGCCGTCGTGCTCGAACATGAAGACGCGATTGCTCGACGAGGACACCGCGACGATGTCCTCGATGCCGTCGTCGGTCAGATCGGCGGCGAGGATTTTCGCGCCGCCCCGCACGGTGGTCGCGATCGGGGTCGCAGCGCCCAGTCGGCCGTCGCCGCTGCCCAGCAGCACGTTGTAGTCACTGCCGTTCGAGTCGCCGAGGTCGTCGACCTGATGCACGACATCGGGCTTGCCGTCGCGGTTGACGTCCATCACCGCCAGAGAGCCGCCCAGGCCGCGCAGGGACGGCAGCGGAAAATGCCGGCCCGCGAGCGTTCCGTCGCGGCTGCCCAGGAATACCGAGACGCCCGAGCGCATGCCGATCAGGATGTCCTGGATGCCGTCGCCATTGAGGTCGGCCAGGGCCATGTCGGACTTGCCGTACGGGAACTCGTTCTCGTAGGAGGCGCTGACCGGCGCGGCCAGACCGCCGCCGGCCTGACGGGCGTACACCACGACCTTGTGGACCAGGGGCGCGTTCGGCAGATCGCCGTAGCCGGTCGCGACCACGATGTCGTCGCGACCGTCGCCGGTCACGTCGCCGACCTCGACCAGGGTCGCGGTGCCCGGCACCGGCAGCGCGGCCTGGGGCAGCAGCGTGCTGCCGTTGTGGCGCGGCAGACCCCGGCTCGCCAACGCGACTTTGCGCACGCGATTGTTCTCGGTGTCGGCGATGTAGGCATTGCCGTCGCTGTCGGTGGCGACTCCGTAGGGCCGCTTGACCAGCGCCTCGGTGGCGTCGCCGCCATCGCCGCCGAAGCCCGGGATGTTCGCGCGGCCGGCGACCGTGGCGATCGCCCCGTCCTTGACCCGGCGCAGGCGCGAACCTTCGGATTCGAGCACGAACAACTGCCCGTTCGCATCCACCGCCACGCTGCGCGGTACGTCGAGTTTCGCCTCCAGCGCGACACTGCCGTTCTGCACGGCACCGCCGCCGGCGACCGTGACGATGAGCCCGTCGGTGCCGAGCTTGCGCACGCGCGCGCTGCCGGTGTCGGCGATATAGAGCGCGCCGGCGGCGTCGAACGCCAGGCCATGCGGCGACGACAAGGCCGCCTGCAACGCCGGCACGCCCTCGCCGCTCGAGCCGCCTGCGCCGCTGCCGGCCACGGTGGTCAGACGGCCGTCGGCATCGAGCCTGCGGATGACATGATTGCGGGTGTCGGCGATGTAGAGCAGGCCATCGGGACCGATCGCCAGTCCGGTAGGGTAGTTCAAGGGGCTTTGCGTGGCGATACCGTCGCTCGCCGCGCCGGCGACGCCGGTGCCGGCGACCGTATGGATGATGCCGCCGGTATCGATCTTGCGGATGCGCTGGTTGTAGGTGTCGGCGATATACACGTTGCCGGCGGCATCGATCGCTATCGCTCCAGGCACGTTCAACTGCGCGTCGATGGCCGCCATGCCGTCGCCGGCATAGCCCATCGTGCCGGTACCGGCGATGACGCGGGTCCGGCCGTCGGGCGCGATGTGGCGGATGATCGCCGCTTCGGCCAGATAGATCTCGCCGGCCGGCGTGATCGCGATGTTCTGCGGATAGGTCAGTTCGACCCGCGTGGCATAGCTGCCGCCGCGGCCGCCGCCGGCGACGGTGGTGATGTCCGCGCCCGGCGATGCGGACGAGAATGCGGCGCAGAACGCGCCGACGGTCAATGCGGTGATGGTACGCACCCAGCCCCCTGTTCGATGTGCTTGGTATGGAATGAAGCATCGCGCGCGGTGGCGCCGAACCACTCCCTTGGTTCGGCGCCGCCACGATGGCGATGCGAAGGCCTCAGCGGCGGATCACCGACCAGCCGAGCGGATAATCCGGCATCGGCGTCTGGGTGAAGCCGTTGCCCTGCGACTGCCATAGGTTCATCAGGCTGCCGTTGCTCCAGACGATGTCGATGCGTCCGTCGCCGGTGAAGTCGCCGGTCTGCGCCACGCGCCAGTCCGGACCCGGCTGATAGCCCATGCCGAACACGCGCTGGCCGCCGGCCATCGCCCACACCGCGAAGCTGCCGGTGGCGGGATGACGCCACATCAGGTCGGCCATGCCGTCGCCGGTGACGTCGCCGCTGGCCGTGAGTTCCCAATCCTGCGGATAGCCCGGCATCGCAGCGCCGGCGAAACGCAGTGCCGCGTCCGCACGCCACAACTGCATTTGTCTGCCGTCGGTCCAGATCACGTCGAGACGGCCGTCACCGCTGAGGTCGCCGCTGCCGGCCACCCACCAGTCCGGGCTCGTCGCATACGACGCGCTGTCGATCACTTGCGCGCCCTTCATCGCCCACAGGCCGGCCGCGGTGTTGGCATCGTTGCGCCACAACAGGTCGGCATTGCCGTCGCCATTGACGTCGCCGACCGCGACCACGCGCCAACCGGCCGGATAATCGGCCATCGGCACGCCGCGGAACTGACCGTTGCCGAGACCTTCCCACAGCTGCATCTGGGCACCGTTGGTCCAGACCAGGTCGAGCTTGCGGTCGCCCTGGAAATCGCCGGTCGCCAGCACCCGCCAATCCGGCGGCACCGCATGACCGATGCCTTCCACGCGCACGGCGCCGTCCATCTTCCAGATCGCCACGTGCTGGCGCGCATCGTCGCGCCACAACAGGTCGGACTTGCCGTTGCCGTCGACGTCGCCGGGCGTGCCTCGCGTGCAGCCTTGGCCCTGGAACACCAGGATGCCCTGCGTGCTGCTGAGCGCCACCGCGTCCTTGCAACCGTCGCCATCGACGTCGCCGACCGCGATATCGGCGATGTTCGGCGCGGCATAAGCCTGTTCTTCCGACAAGCCGAACTCGGTCTGCTGATACAGCACCAACTGTCCGGTCCTGGCCACCAGGAAATCGTCGCGGCGGTCGCCGTTGAGGTCGGCGACTAGGGGCTTGTAGGCCAGGCCCGGGCCCGGAATCGACTCCAACTGCTCGGAGCCGGCGTGCCGCAGGACCACAGTGCTGTACTGCAGATTGGATCGCAGCGAAACGAGATCGGGACGTCCATCGTTGTTGAAATCGCCGACATCGGCGGTGCCGCTATCGGAATCGATCATCCGCTCGAGCCTGAAGCCGTTTGCGCCATCGTGCTCGTACAGATAGGCGCGCCGGGAAGCGTCTACCGACAGCAGATCCTTATAACCGTCGCCGTTGACGTCGCCGGCGACGATCCTGGTAGCTCCCGGCGTACTCGTGTCGACCGACATCGTCGAGGTCAGCCGGCCGTCGCCGGCGCCGAGGAAAATCACGATGTCGAGCGCTTGCGCGCTACCGGAGGGAAGCAACTGATGGGCGACGTCGGCGTTACCGTCCAGATTGGCATCGATGATCGCCAACGAGGCACCCATGACTCCGCTGTCGACCCAGTAGCGCCGGCCGTCGAACACGCCGTCGCGGCTGCCTCGGAACACCGTCACGCCACCGCTGTCGCCCAGGATCATGTCCTTGATGCCGTCTTTGTTGAGATCGGCCAGTACGAGGTCGGACACCTCCGTGTAGTCCAGATGGGAATAGGACGTCACGATCGGAGCGGCATAACCGCCGCTCGCCTGACTGGCGTACACCAGGACCTTGCCGGCATAAGCGGCATCGCCGCTCAAGCGCGTGGCCACCACGATATCGTCGCGGCCGTCGCCGGTTACGTCGCCGACCTCGATGGCACGCGCGTTGCCTGGGTTCGGGCCGGGGACGACGGTGGACGCCACGAAGGAGCTGCCGGTCGCGCGCGGCAAACCGCCGCCGGCGAACGCGACCTTGCGCACCCGGTTGTTCATCGTATCGGCGATGTAGAGATTGCCTTCGCTGTCCGTCGCCAGGCCGTAGGGCCGGCCCAGGCTGGCCTCGGTCGCTTCGCCGCCGTCGCCGCTGCCGCCGTCGACATACGAACGACCCGCGACCCGGGTCGCCGTGCCGTTACTGATCTTGCGCACCCGCCGGGCGTAGTTTTCCATCACGAACAGGTTGCCGTTCGCGTCGGCCGCAACGGCGTAAGGCGTGACGAGCAAGGTGGTGAGCGCACCGGAGTCGGTTTCGTCGGTGCCGCCGCCGGCCACGGTCGTGATGATGCCGCCGGCGATCTTGCGCACGCGCCCGTTGCCGGTATCCGCGACCAATAGCGCACCGCCGGCATCGAACGTCAACCCGTTCGGCTGGGACAGGCTCGCCTGCAGCGCCGGCACGCCTTCGCCCACGAAGGCGTCGTTGCCGTCGCCGGCGACGGCCACCAGCGTGCCGTCGGCATTGAGCCTGCGGATACGGTGGTTGAGGGTGTCGGCTATATAAAGCAGGCCGTCCGGCCCGATCGCCAGGCCGCCCGGGCGATTGAGCGTGCTGGCCGTCGCGAGCCCGTCGCTGGCCGGCCCGGCGACGCCGGTGCCGGCGATCGTGCGGATGATGCCGTCGCTGCCGATCTTGCGAATGCGATGGTTGTAGCTGTCGGCGATGTAGACGTTGCCGAACGCGTCCGCGACGACTGCACCCGGCTGATTCACCAAGGCCGCGCTCGCGGCTTGGCCGTCGCCGCTGTAACCCTGGGTGCCGGTGCCGGCGATGACGCTGGCGACGCCGTCGGAGCGGATCTTGCGTATCCGGGCCTGCTCGGCCAGGTAGATGTCCCCCGCCGGCGTGATTGCGATGGCCCTCGGCAGCACCAGAGTCTGACGCGTGGCGTAGTGGCCGCCGCTACCGCCACCGGCGATGGAGGTGATGATCGCGCCGTGCGACACGGATGAAAACACGGCGCAAATCGCGCCGACGGATAGCAGTTTGAAGATTCGCATCTAAGCCCCCTTCGACATGTTCCCTATGCCTTGGAAGCGACGCGTCGCTCCCTCCGCTCCTTTACCGCACCACTCCCCAGCTGTGCGCCCGGGGATATTAAGCATCGCGTCTCGCCCGCCCGAACCGCGCGGGCGCGAAGCTCCGCGCAAGCGGCCAGCCCAGACGCTGACCGTCGCGCAGGCACTCCCCACTCGACGACATCAGCGCCGAATCACCGACCAACCGCTCGGATAGCCGGGCATCTCGATACCGATAAAGCCATCGCCCTGCGACTGCCACAACTGCATCAGGCTGCCGTTGGTCCAGACGATATCGGTGCGCCCGTCGCCGCTGAAATCGCCGGTCTGCGCGACCCGCCAGGCCGGTCCGGGCTGATAACCGAACCCGCGCAACCGCACGCCGCCGTCCATCGCCCAGACCGCGAAATGGCCCTGCTCGGGATGGCGCCACATCAGGTCGGCCATGCCGTCGCCGGTGACGTCGCCGGTCGCCGTCAGCTCCCAGCCCTGCGGGTAAGCCGGCATCGCATCGCCGACGAAACGCAGGCCGGTGGTGGCCCGCCACAATTGCATCAGGTTGCCGTCGGTCCAGACCAGGTCGAGGCGGCCGTCGCCGCTGAAATCGCCGCTGCCGGCCACCCACCAGTCCGGGCTCGTGGGATACGCGGCGCTGTCGATGATCTGCGCGCCTTGCATCACCCACAGCCCGGCCGCGGTATTGGCGTCGTTGCGCCACAACAGGTCGGTGCGGCCGTCGCCGTTGACGTCGCCCGCGGCCACCACGCGCCAACCGGTCGGGTAGTCGCGCATCGGCACGCCGCGGAACTGGCCATCGCCGAGGCCTTCCCACAGTTGCATCTGCATGCCGTCCGTCCACAGCAGATCGAGCTTGCCGTCGCCGTGGAAATCGCCGGTGGCGAGCACGCGCTGGTCCGGCGACACCGCATGGCCGACGCCTTCGATGCGGGTCGCGCCGTCCATCTTCCACAGCGCCAGATGCTGGCGTGAGTCGTCGCGCCACAACAAGTCGGACTTGCCGTTGCCCTCGACGTCGCTCGGGGCGACCGCGAAGCGCGTGCAGCCCTGGCCGTAGTAGACATACAGCACTCGGGTGATGCTGACCGCGACCACGTCCTTGCAGCCATCGCCGTTGACGTCGCCGACCGCAAAATCGCCACCGCCGGGAGCGGGATAGGTCACTTCCTCGGACAAACCGAAATCGGATTGCTGGTACACCGCCAACTGGCCCATCCGGATCATCATCAGATCGTCGCGATGATCGCCATTGAGGTCCGCCGTGCGCATGCCGTAGATCGTGACCGGCGCGGCGATGCGCTCGCTCGATCCCACCGACGAGCGGGCCACTACCAACTGGCCATGGGGATGGTTGGCCTGCATGAGTACCATGTCGTCGATGGCATCGTCGTCGAAATCGCCGACCTGGACGGCCGCGATGTTCGAACCGAGTGACTGCTCGGGCTTGAAGCCGCCTATGCCGTCGTGCTCGAGCACGTAGGCCTGGTTGGCCGAGGCGATCAGCAGCAGATCCTCGATGCCGTCCCCGCTGACATCGGCCGCGCTCAGTTCCACACCGGTGCGCTGCGCGCTCGCGATCGGGACCGCTGCGCCGAGCCCGCCGTCGCCGATGCCCGGCAATACATGCAGATTCTTCGGCACTGCCATGGTGACGTCGTAGAACAGATGCACGACATCGAGCCTGCCGTCGCGGTTGACGTCCATCACCGCCAGCGAACCGCCCGAACTGGCATTGCCCGGCGAGGTCGGCACGAAGAACTGCTTGCTGACCAGGGCGCGGTCGCGGTTGCCGAGGAACACCGAGACGGCGTTGGTGACGCCGACCACGATGTCCTGGATGCCATCGCCATTGAGGTCGGCCAGGGCCAGATCGGCGGAGGCGCCGTACTGCGGTAAGTAGTACGCAGTCGAGTACGGAGCGGCCAGGCTGCCGCCGGCTTCGCGCGCATACACCAGCACCTTGAACAGATCGGGCGCCGATCCGATCGGACCGGCGGTGAGCACCACGACGTCGTCGCGGCCGTCGCCGGTGACGTCGCCGATCTCCACCTCGATCGGATTGGCGGCGACCGGCACGGCAACGCGCGCATAAGGCAGGAACGTGCTGCCGGCCACGCGCGGCAAGCCCCGGCCGGCGAGGGCGAGCTTGCGTATGCGTCCGTTTTCGGTATCGGCAATGTACAGGTTGCCTTCGCCGTCCAGGGCCATGCCTTGGGGATGGTCCATCAGCGCGGCGAAGCCTTCGCCTCCGTCGCCGTCGAGGCCGTGCATATTGAGCCGCCCGGCCACCGGCGTGATCGCACCGGCCTTGATCTTGCGCGCGCGCGAAGCGCCGGTCTCGAGCACGAACACGTTGCCGCTGGCATCGACGGCAACGCCGCGCGGGGCGTTGAGCCTGGCGTTGCCGGCATCGGTGGTCGACTCGTCGCTACCGCCGCCCGCGACGGTCGTGAGCGCACCATCGCTGCCGATCCTGCGCACACGCTCGTTGCCGGTCTCGGCGACGTACAGCGCGCCGGTACCGTCGAAGGCCAGGCCGGTCGGTCCCGACAGCTCGATCGGCACCGGTGCTCCAGCCTCGCCCGGAGCGGTCAGCACGACCAGGGTGCCGTCGGCGTTGAGCCGGCGAATGCGGTTGTTCCGGGTATCGGCGATGTACAGCAGGCCATCCGGCCCGACTGCCAGGCCGGCGGGATGGTTCAACGTACTGGCCGTGGCGATGCCATCGCTGGCAGGACCGGCGACACCGGTGCCGGCCACGGTACGGACGATGCCGTCGGTCCCGATGGCGCGAATGCGTTGGTTCAAGGTGTCGGCGATGTAGACGATGCCGTGGCGGTCCACTGCGATTGCCGTGGGGCCGTTGAACATCGCCTCGGTGGCCGGCGCGTCGTCGCCGCCGTAACCCGCGGTGCCGGTGCCAGCGACGATGCGGGTGCGGCCGTCGACAGCGATCCTGCGCACCTGCGCCTGTTCGACGAGATAGATCTCGCCGCCGGAGGCGACCGCGAGCGCCTTCGGAGCCGTCAGCGCGACACGGGTGGCATAGCTGCCGCCACTGCCGCCGCCGGCGATGGAATTGATGATCGCGCCCGGCGCGTCACAGGAAAACGCGGCGCACAGCGCGCCGACAGCCAGCAACATCCAATTTCGCACGAGGTCCCCTTCTCGACACGTTCCATATGCGAAGGGAGCGATCCATCCCTCCGGAAGGACGCCGGCTGCCCCAGCCGGGTCCGTGGGCGGGATCATAAGCGCAATGTGCCTCACATCACATGTGCATCGGCCCCGCCCAAGATGAACGAAGTAGCCGGCTCAGGCGGGTGCGAGACAGCTCGGGAGCCGCGCCGGAAACAGTCTGCGCATACGTAGGAGCCGATGCGCTGCGAGGGTGCGTGCTGGCGGAGAGCAGGCCACAGGATCGAAAACGAACCGATGTTCGGCCCAGTGGCCCGGACCGCGGCAGCGCAGGCGCCTTGGCCGACGTTGCTGGGGGATCACTCGGACTGCATTACCCAGCGGCCCGTGCGATGCCCATGCGACCGCTTAGCGCCGGATCACCGACCAACCTAACGGGTAGTTAGGCATCGTGAATCCGGTGAAGCCGCTGCCGTGCGATTGCCACAATTGCATCAGGCTGCCGTCGGTCCAGACGATGTCGGTACGGCCGTCGCCGGTGAAATCGCCGGTCTGCGCTACCCGCCAGCTCGGACCCGGCTGATAGCCGATGCCGTACAAGCGTGCACCGCCGGCCATCGCCCACACCGCGAAATGACCGAGTTCGGGGTGACGCCACATCAGGTCGGCCTTGCCGTCGCCGGTCACATCGCCGGTCGCGGTCGGCTCCCAGCCCTGCGGATAGTCCGGCATGGTTTCGCCGGTGAAGCGCAACCTGTCGGTGCCTTTCCACAACTGCATCGATGCGCCGTTCGTCCAGATCACGTCCAGGCGCCCATCGCCGGTGAGATCGCCGCTGCCGGCCACCCACCAATCCCGACTCGTCGCATAGGCCGCGCTGTCGATGATCTGTGCGCCCTTCATCACCCACAACGAGATCGCGGTATTGGCGTCGTCGCGCCACAGCAGATCGGCGTTGCCGTCGCCATCGACGTCGCCCGTCGCGACCACGCGCCAGCCGACCGGATAGTCGCGCATCGCAACACCGCGGAACTGCCCGTCACCCGCACCTTCCCACAACTGCATCTGCGCGCCGTTGGTCCAGAGCACGTCGAGCTTGCGATCGCCCTGGAAATCGCCGGTGGCGAGTACACGCCACTCCGGCGGCACCGCATGCCCCACGCCGTTCAATCGGCTCGCCCCGTCCATCGTCCATATCGCCAGATGCTGACGCGCATCGTCGCGCCAGAGCAGATCGGACTTGCCGTTGCCATCGACGTCGCTCGGCGCGCCTTTCAGGCAATCCCGGCCGTGAAGCACTTGCAGACCATTGAAGCGGGTAATGACCACCGCATCCTTGCAAGCGTCGCCCCCGATCTCGCCGACCGCCACGTCGACGGCCAGATACATCGGATACAAAGTCGGATCCGCCAAACCCAGATCGGTCTGGTCGTACACCGCCAGATACTGATTCTGCGGAAGCAGCAGATCGTCGCGATGATCGCCATCGATGTCGGCCGCGTAAGGACGATGCGCAGAGGACGAAGTGCCGATACGAACGAACTTTCCATTGGCGTAGCGGGCCGTCATGTTCATATCGTCCGCCGATTCGACCAGATCGACCCGCTTGTCGCTGTCCAAGTCGCCGAGAGTGCGGGTGATCTGGTCTCCCAGCAGACGCGGTTTCAGAAAACCGCCGATGCCATCGTGCTGGTAGAGGTATGCCCCCGACCCTCTCGACGCGACGACCAGATCCTGGTAGCCATCGCCATTCATGTCGCGCGACTTTGCCACCAGACCATATTCTGGTGCGCTTGCGATCCCGTAAGGCGCACCCAACCCGCCCTGACCCAGCCCCTTGAATATCTGCAGGGGATATCCACCGCCGCCAACACCGTTGTTGTCGAGGTAGTGCGCGACCTCCGGCTTGCCGTCGAGATCGATATCCAGGACGGCTATCGAACCGGACACCCCTGCACGCGGGACCGGATAGCGAACGCCGACCAGCTTGCGCTCGCGATTGGCGAGAAACAGCACCACACCCGCGCCATCGCCGATCAGGACATCCTGGATGCCATCGTTATTCATATCCGACAGGACAAGGTCGGCGGCTCTTTGCAATCCAGTGTCCTTGTAGTAATAGCTCCCGATTTGCGCGGGCTCGAAACCACCGTTCGCCTGGCCGGCGAAGATCATGATCTTGAAAGCGGTGTTTGGATCGGTGCCATAGCTGGCGAGACTGGCGACAACATCGTTACGACCATCGCCGGTAACGTCTCCGATGGCCACACGCACCCCCTCCCCGTATCCGACGATCGGAATTACGATGGCGGGCTGGAACCGACTGGCCCGTGCGGCGGGTAAGCCTTGATTGGCGAGAGCGATCTTGCGCACTCGCTCATAACCCGGGGAGTACCCACTTGCGTCGACGACGTATAAGTTTCCGTCCTTGTCGAAGGCGATACCGTGCAACGCTCCAAATCTGGCCTGAGTAGCTTCGCCACCATCGCCATTGAAACCATAGGGTTCCTGCGACCCAGCCACCAAAGTGATCGCTCCATCCTTCAGCAAGCGCACCCGCACACCGTCCGTGAAAGCGATGCTGCCGTCGGGCCCGATTGCGACAGCATTCGCCCATATTTTTGTGGACAGTGGCTCGGCACTTTGCGCATCGGATCCTCCGCCGATCACGGTCTCGATCTTGCCGTCGCTGCGGACCCTGCGGATGCGTTGATTGCCTTGGTCGGCTAAGTACAAGGCGCCGACGGCATCGAATGCCAAACCCCGAGGCCGGTTCAATCTGGCCTGGGCCGCTGATGCGCCATCGCCGGAGAAACCCGCGGTGCCGTCGCCCGCGACGGTGACCAGTCTGCCGTCGGCACCGAGCCTTCGGATGCAGTGGTTCTCGGAGTCGGAGATGTATAACGCCCCATCCGGACCGATAGCCAGGCCATTCGGCGAGTTTAACGTGCTTTGGGTGGCGACTCCGTCGCTGGCCGGGCCCGCAACACCGGTGCCGGCCACGGTGCGGATGATGCCGTCGGCGCCGATGCGGCGAACGCGTTGGTTCTGGGTGTCGGAAAAATAGATATTGCCCAACCCGTCAAGCGCAATGGCCGAGGCATCGTAGAGCCTGGCCTCGGTCGCAGGCCCGCCGTCGCCGCCGTACATCGACCCCGTACCGGTGCCTGCCACTACGCGCATCACGCCTTCGGGCATGATCTTGTGAATCCGAGACAATCCGGCAACGTAGATTTCACCGTTGGGCGCTATCGCGACCGCGTAGGGATAAGTTGCGGTCTGCGATGCGTAGTTTCCCCCCGAGCCGCCGCCGGCAATGGAGGTGATGATCGCCGCGGATGCGACGCAGGAAAACGCGGCGCACAGCGCAGCAACGACGAACAGCCCGAAAGTACGCATGACAGCCCCTGAACGACATCATCCCTATGCGGTGGCGCATTCATGCACCCTGCGCGCGAGCCGCGACTTCCAGCCACGGTACGCAGCGGGATCATAAGCCCAGTCCGGCTGTCGCCTCTATGTGTGCTTTTCCGACACAGCGAACGACGGCATCGATGAGCGCCGGTTGGGCGACGGCATGGCTGGCCGGGAGCGTTTTGCGGAGCGGGCGCACAGGCCACGGCGAGACGATGGCGGTGCCCTAGCAGTCCGACGCCCTACAGCAAGCCGTCGCGCTTCACCGCCAGGTACTTCTCGACCAAGGATGCCGCCAACTGATCGCAGCTGACGTCGAGCACCATCACCCCGTGGTTGCGCAGGGCTTCGTGGGCGGCCACGCGGTGTTCGAGGTATTGCGCGGTGGCGCCGGCGCGGATCGCACCGGGCAGGTCGGCGACTTCTTCGGCGAGCGCCTGATCCAGCGAGCCTTCGCGCAGGCTGGCGACGCAGACCAGGTGGCGGCCGCGCAGCATGCGCACGGCAGCAAGCAAGTCGTCCATGTCCTCGTCGCGCAGGTTGGTCACCAGCATCACCAACGAACGGCGGCGTTGGCGCAACGACAGTTCCGTGGCCGCGGCGAGGAAGTCGGTGGCGACCGGCTGCGGCTGCAGGGCGTAGCTGGCGCGCAGCAGGTTGTCGATCGCGCCGACACCGCGCTGCGGCGGCACCCAGCGGCTTTCGCCGCCGCTGGCCAGCAGGCCGACGCCGTCGCCCTGGCGCAGAGCCAGATAAGCCACGACCAGGGCCGCATCGAGCACGTGGTCGAAATGCGAATGCTCGCCGTCGCGCGCCATCAGGCGGCGGCCGGTGTCGAGCATCAGCACCAGTTGTTGATTGCGTTCGTCCTGGTACTCGCGCGAGATCAGCCGGCGCGCACGCGCGGTGGCTTTCCAGTCGATCTGGCGCAGGCTGTCGCCGACCCGGTATTCGCGCATCTGATGGAAGTCGGTGCCTTCGCCGCGACGACGCTTGACGTGCGCACCGACCAGGCGTGAGGCCTGTTCGGCGCTGAACATCGCGAACTTGGCCAGCGGCGCGAAATTGGGGAACACGCGCACGCGCTGGATCTCGCCGCCGATGCGCGATTGCCACCACAGCCCCCACGGCGAGTGCAGGCGCAGTTGCACGCCGTCGAACTGAAAATCGCCACGCATGCCGGGGCGCAGTTCGTACTCGAAGCTGGCGCTCTCGCCGCGACGCAGGTCGATCCGGCGGGGCAGGTTGCGCATGCTCCAGTTGCCGGGATGCAGGTCGAAAGCATCCAGGCGTTGCCGGCGATCGGCCTCGAATTCGAGGGTGACCGGGCGTTCGACGCCGATCGCCCAGGTGTCGTGCATGCTGCGCCTCGCCCGCGGCGTCGGCGCGTACAGCAGACGCAACAGATCGACGATCGCGAGCAGCACGATGACGAGGGTCGCCACCTGCCAGGCCGCGGCCTGCACCCACCCCACGCTCGCGGCCAGGCCGAGCGCCGACCACGGCAGCGCCAGCCAGATCCAGCGCGGCGCCGGCCGTGCCCAACCGCGACGCGGCAAGGCGCGGTCGCGCGGCACCGTCAGGCCGGCGCTGGCGGCGGCGACTGGCAGCGGCGGCGGCGCGGCGCGGCTCATTGCCGGGGCGCTTCGACCTTGGCCAACAGCGCCTGCAACACGTCGTCGGGCGACTGGCCTTCGATCTGCAGCTCGGGCGCGAGCGCGATGCGATGGCGCAGGGCCGGCTTGGCGATCTCGCGCACGTCGTCGGGGGTGACGAAATCGCGCCCCGACAGCACCGCTTGCGCGCGCGCCGCGCGCACCAGGGCGAGGCTGCCGCGCGGACCGGCGCCGAGGGCGATGCCGGCCCAGTCGCGGGTGGTGCCGACGATGCGCACGACGTAGTCGATCACCGCCTCGTCGACGCGCACCAGAGCGGTGCCCTGCTGCATCGCGACGATCTCCTCCGGGCCGAGCACGCGACGCACCTGCGACAGATCGAAGTCCGACGCGCTGCGGCCCAGACTGACCGCGGTGACCATGCGCTTTTCGTCGGCGCGGGTCGGGTAGCCGATCAGGATCTTCAGCAGGAAGCGATCGAGCTGCGCTTCCGGCAAGGGATAGGTGCCTTCCTGTTCGACCGGGTTCTGCGTGGCCAGGGTCAGGAACGGCGGCGGCAACTCGAAGCTGTGGCCTTCGATCGTCACCTGCAGTTCCTGCATCGCCTCCAGCAAAGCCGACTGGGTCTTGGCCGGAGCGCGGTTGATTTCGTCGGCGAGCAGCAGGTTGGTGAATACCGGGCCGCGGCGGATGTTGAAGCTCTCGGTCTTGGGGTCGTAGACCGCATGGCCGCTGATGTCGCTGGGCATCAGGTCGGGGGTGAACTGGACGCGGGCGTAGCCGCAGTCCAGGGCCTTGGACAGCGCGCGCACGACCAGGGTCTTGCCGAGCCCGGGCACGCCTTCGAGCAGCGCGTGGCCGCCGGCGAGCAGGGCGATCAGGATCTGGTCGAGCACGTCGGCCTGGCCGATGAAGGCCTTGCCGACTTCGTCGCGCACGGCGGCGGCGCGTTCGGCCAGCGCGGTGCCGGTGATCGGGACGAGCGGAGCGGCGTCGAGGCTCATAAGCGGTTTCTCATGCGGATCAAAGTGGCGATGCGGGCGCGGAACGCAGCGTGGTCGCGTGCCGGCGGCGGAGTGAGGGCGTCGCGGATGTCGTTAGGCGCTATCGGCGCCGGATCGGCCTTGAAGCGCTCGATCAACAAGGCGATCTGCGGCTCGCCGCCGAGCGCGGCGGCGTAGGGATCGCGGCGGCGCAGGCGGGCGATGAAGGCGCGGCGCGCCGATTCGTACAAGCGCGGGCCGTAACCGTAGCGATACACATGCTCGCCGCTGGCGACGATGTGTTCGAGCAGCGAACGCCGCTCCAGGGCCGGTGCCGGGCGCAGCGGGCCGAAGCGCTGGGTGCGTTGCCACAACCAGCCGAGCAGGCACAGCAGCAGCGGCAACCAGGCCATCCAGCTGTCGCGCAACAGGGTCTTCCACAGCTTCGGCACTTCGGCCGCGTAGATCAGGTGCACGGTGCCGGCGCGGTAGTTCGGCGCCAGCACCTGGCGCGCGAATGCGGCATTGGCCGGCGCGGCGATCTCGTCGTCGCCCATGCCGATGCTGTCGAGCAAGGGGTTGCCGGTGCCGGTGCGGTTGGACAGGAAATCCAGGTCCGCGAGCACGTCGACATGGCCCTTGCCGCGCGGCAAGCGCACGTAGACGTAGGCGCTGTCCTCGCCGCCCCAGGCGTAATCGGGGTCGGCGTCGCTGTTGTAGAAATAGAAACGGCGCGCCGAGCAGAACACCTGCTGCGGCTCCAGGCCGCGCTCGTACAGGCCGACGCATTCGTTGCGCAGGTACTCCGGATCGGCGGCGTCGCTGGCGTCGAGCAGGGTGATGCCGAGCGCATCGAGCACCGGCAGCGGCGAATCGCCGACCTGGTCCTGCAGCGGCGGCGTGCGCACGATCAGATGGCCGCCGCGCTCGACCCAGCCGAGCAGCGCCTCGGCTTCGCTGGCGGCCAGCGTGCGCGGGTCGCGGTAGATCAGCACCGTGTCGCGCGCCTGCAGCGGATGGGTCGACAGCTGCAGGCGCTGGCGCGCCTCGACCTTGACCTTGTCGCGTTGCAGGGCGAGCTTGAGCACGTACAGCGGATTACTCGCAGCCTCGCCGCTGCGCGCGGCGGCGACGGTTTCCTCGACCTTGTGGTAGTCGCGGCGCCACAGCGCGCCGACGATCAGCACCAGCACGATCAGCAGGGCCGCGCCGGCGCCGACGAGGCTCAGGCCGGCGCGGTTCATGCCGCCCACCCGAAACGCCGGCTCAGCTGGCCCACCAGATCGTCGAAGTCGTCGCCGCTCGGCAGGGTCTCGGCATAGGCCGCGTACTGCCAGGTGCGCACCGCGCGCGCGAAGGCCTCGCGGTCCTCGGCCGAGGCCAGCTTGCGCGAGGCGCGCAGGCACTGGGCCTCGGTCGCGCCCGGCACCAATACGATGTCGGCGCGTTGCGCCATCGATTCGACCGCGGCGCGGTACATCAAGGCCAGCGCATCGCGACGGCGGCCGGCCTGCCACAGGCGGCGGATCGCGGTCGGAATATCGTCGGGCAGCGGCTCATGCTCGGGCAACGGCGCATTGCGCACGTCGCCGGGCGCCTCGTCCTCTTCGATGCCGCCGTCGCGGAACCAACCGAGCCAACGCGAGGCGGTCAGCAGCACGGCGACGACGATCAAGGCCACCACGCCCCACATCAGCACCTTCAGCAAGCCCGCCACGCCGCCGCTGATGCCCTTGAACAGGCCCTCGTTGATCGCCTGCTCGCGTTCGTTCTTGGTCTTGGCCTTGGTCTCGGACTTGGCTTTCCAGACGCTTTGCTTGCGCTTGGGGTCGACAGTCGGGTCTTTCATCGCCTGGGCGACCGCATCGCGCAGGCCGCGGTCGTCGCTGCGGCCGTCGCGGTAAACCTCGCCGAGCGTCGACGGCAGGCGGCGCGCTTTCTTGCCGTCTTCGAGGTAATCGCGGATCGGCGCCTCGGCCGGCGCTTCGGCTTTCGCGTTCTCGTCTTCGCTGTCGGCGGCAGCAGCGACGTCTTCGCCCGCGTCCGTTTGCGTGTCCGTGCTCGCGGCGACACTGGTCTCGACTGCAGGCGGCGTTTGCGCGGCGGCGTCCGGCGAGAAGCCGACCATCGCGCACAGCACCAGCAGCATCGGCGCGGCCGCGGCGGTGAGGCGCGCGCGCAGGCGGCGGAACACGATCTCGATGTCCCAGCCTTCGATCTGGGTACGGCGGTTGAGATACAGCCCGAAGCCGGCGCCGACGTAGAACGGCTCGATCACGCTGACCGCGCCCCAGGCCAGCACGTTGAACAAGGCGCTGAGCCATTGCGGCTCCACCCCGATCGCTTCGATCAAGGACTTGAAGGTGTCGGGCAGGTAATCGAAAGGCACGAACATCAGGCCGCCGAGCACGCTGCCGATGATGATCGCGAACTCGAAATGCACGCAGACCAAGGTCAGCAGCGCGCACACGCCGTACACCGGCGCGCCGAGCGCGGAACGGCGCTGGCGCGCCTCGGCGCCGTCGCCGCCTTCCAGCAGGTCCACCGGCAGGTACAGCGGCCGCGCCGGGCTGAGCCGGCGCCAGGTCAGATACGGCAGCCACCAGCGCGCGCCCCAGCGGAGTTGCGCGCGCACGGTCTGGCGCGTGCTCGGGGTTTCGCCGAACACCGCGCGCGAAATCACGAACAGCGGGATGCGGTCGAACCAGGGCTTGAGCCACCACATCAGCAGGCCCGACAACCACAGCAGGTCGAGGGCCCAGCCGGCGGCATTGAGCAGCACCAGGATCGGCAAGGTCACCAGCAGCCACGGCTTCCAGATCGCGCCGGCCTGGCTGCGCACCAGGGCCATGCCGAGCTCGCAGGCTTCCCACGCGGTGCGCGGGCGCAGCGAAACCGTCAGCGCTTCGAGCTTCATGCCGCGTCTTCGTCGTCGCGGTGGACGGCGTTACGCCCGCCGCGCAGCAGCCACAGGCCGACCAGCAGCCACAGCGCCAGGCCGACGCCGTACTTGATCGCCGCCGGCACGCTGCCGATCGACGACCAGAACGCTTCGACGAACGCCGCGAACACCAACATCGCGAAGACGCCGATGCAGATCAACGCGCCGCGGCGGCCGCCATGGATCAGCGAATCGATGCGCCGGCGCTGCCCGGGCGCGATCAGGCTCAGGCCCAGGCGCAGCCCGGCGCCGCCGGAGATGACGATGGCGGTGAGCTCGGGCGCCGAATGGCCGGCGACGAAGCGCCAGAACGGCTCGCCGTGGCCGACCGCCTGCAGATGCCCGGCGACGCCGCCGATCATCACGCCGTTGAAGATCAGCACGAACACCGTGCCGAGCCCGGCCATCAGGCCGCTGGCGAAGGTCTGGAAACCGATGCCGACGTTGTTGCCGATGTAGTGGGCGAACATCTGCAGGTCGTCTTCGTTGGTGCGGCCCAGGGCGCTGTCGGGCCGGGCCGGGTCGTACATCTGCTCGAAGCGGACCAGCGACTGCGCGTCGAACAGGCCGGCGGCGAGTTCCGGGCGGACCTGGATGGCGACGAAGATGCTGATCAGCGGCAGCCAGAACAGCAGCGCCGCGGCCAGCATGCAGCGCCACTCGGCGCGGACCAGGCGCGGGAAACCGGCCAATAAGTACTCGGCCGAACGCCGCCAATGCACCGGCTTGGTCCGGTACAGCACGCTGTGGCCGCGTTGCATGAGTTGCTGCAGGCGGTCGGTGACCACCGCGCTGTAGCCGCGCCGCCGCGCCAGGGCCAGTTGCTGGCACAGGCGGCGGTGGCGCTCGGGAATCTTGTCGTCGCGCAGGCCGGTCCAGTCGCGACGATGGCTGCGGGCGTTGCGGGCGCTCGAGGCGCGCATCTCCAGCCAGCGCTCGAGTTCGCGCCACTCGGCCTCATGGCGGGCGACGAAATGCTCCTGCCTCATCGCCGCCCCAGCAACCAGTTGGCGATGCCGTACAGACGCATCACCGCGGTTTCGCCGCGGGCCTGGGTCAGCGCTTCGGTCAGGTCGGCGAGTTCGGCCTGGCGCGCCGCGGTCAGGTTAGGGCCGCGCTCGGCGAACGCGACCACCGCGGCCTGCTCGTGCGGCAGCAACACCATCGACGGCGCCAGCGGCGGGCTGACCGCGGCGGCGCGAATGTCGGTCTGGCGCGCGGCGTGCACGACCAGGGTGCCGGCGACCATGTCGCCGAGGCGGCGGCCCCAGGGATCGATGAGGCTGGTGATCAGGCCGACCGCATAGCAAACCGGCAGCGCATCGACGACGCGCAACAGGTTGCGGGTGAACGACGCCATCCAGCCGACCGGGGCGCCGTCGGCGGCGACCACGCGCAGGCCGAGCGCCCACTTGCCGGGCGTACGGCCCTGCATGAGCACCTCGAACAGCACCTGATAGAACCAGGTCATCACGAACACGGCCAAGCCCAGGATGGCGTTGCCGGCCTCGCCGAACAGGCCGACCAGGGCGCGGAACAAGGCCACGTAGATGACCGCGCGCAAGACCAGGTCGATCATCCAGGCCAGCGCGCGCGGTACCGGTCCGGCCGCGCGCAGGTGCAAGGCCACGCCCTCCGGCGTCACCACCTGGCGGTACGTGTCGAGCATCAGGCGTTGATGACCTTCGTATCCGCCATCAGGTCATGCAGGCACAGGCTGTCTTCGCCGAAGATCCACAGTACGTTGACCAGGGCGAACACGCTGCCGAGGCAGGGAATCGCCTCGATCAGGGCGATCACGAACATGCGCAGGCCGAGGATGCGGCCGAGCGATGCCGGGGTGCCGTCGGTGCGCACGATCTTGATGCCGATCCAGCGCTTGCCGAGGGTCTGGCCGCTCTCGTTGAGCAGGACGAGGTTGTAGACGAACAGGCCGAGCATGAGCAGGAAGCTCAGGCCCATCATGGCCATCTGGATCGCCGAGGGTTCCTTGCTTTCCGGATCGATCGCGACGGCGATGAACATCGGCAGGAAACACACCAGATACAGGCCGCCGTCGATCAAGCGGGCGACCAGGCGCATGCCGCGGTCGGCGCGTACGGTTTGTTGCCATTCGGCATTCGGCAACGCCGGCGCATTCGGCGCGGCGTACGGATTTTGCGTTTCTTCCATGTAGCCCTGACTCCCTGAGTCCTGCTTTCCCCTGCCGCGACTGTAAACGCGGCCATCGGCCCTGACTAGCCCGACAGCATGCCCAGGTAGCGATCCTTGAGCCGCACATAGTGCTGTGCGCTGTATTGCAGCTGTTCGATCTCGCGGTCGCTGAGGCGGCGCGCGAGGCGGGCCGGATTGCCGACCCACAGCTCGCCTTCGCCGACGATCTTGCCGGGCGAGAGCACCGCGCCGGCGGCGACGAAGCCGTAGCGCGACACGCGCGCGCCGTCGAGCAGCTTGGCGCCCATGCCGATCAGGGCGAACTCGTCGATCGTGCAGGCATGGACGATGGCGCCGTGGCCGATGGTGACGTCGTTGGCGATGACCGTCGGCAGGCCGCCGGGACGGGTGTAGGGGCCTTCGTGGGTGACGTGGACGATGGTGCCGTCCTGGACGTTGGTGCGCGCGCCGATCGAAATCGAATTGACGTCGCCGCGGACCACGCAGCCGGGCCAGATCGAGACGTCGTCGCCGAGGTCGACCTCGCCGATCACGGTCGCGGCCGGGTCGACGTAGACGCGCTCGCCGAGGACGGGAAATTTGTCGAGATAGGGACGTAGGCTCATGCGCGCATTGTAGGCGCTCGCGGGCGAACCCAGGCGCGAGCGGGCGCGTCGAACGCCGCCGGACGAGCGACGATACGCAGCCGCCGCATGCGGTACGGCGAACGGATGCGATCGGCATGCCGGGCGACGGTGTTCGGCCGATTCGCCCCCCTCGGCTGTCCCCTGCCGCCCGCACGCTGGGCGCCCCAACCCGACTAGACTGCAGCGTATGGATACGATCGCCGACACCGCCCCGACCGAACTCGCCGCCACCCGCGAGCGCCTGCGCACCGCCTGGCAGGCGCGCAAGCCCAACTACGCGCAACGCCGCGCCGACCTGCTCCGCTTGCGCGATGCCTTCCGCACCCGCGGCGCGGCGATGGATGCGGCGATCCGCGCCGATTTCGGCCATCGCTCCAGCCACGAGAACCTGCTCTCGGAGGCGATGATCACCCTGGCCGAGATCGACCACGCCCTGAACCATCTGCGCCGCTGGATGCGCCCGCGCCGGGCCGCGGTCGGCTGGCGCTTCTGGCCGGCGCGCGCCGAAATCCGCCCCGAACCGGTCGGCGTGGTCGGCATCCTGTCGCCGTGGAATTACCCGGTAAACCTGGCCCTGGTGCCGCTAGTGTCGGCCATCGCCGCCGGCAACCACGTCTATCTGAAGCCGTCCGAACACACCCCGCGCACCGCCCAGTTCCTGCGCGAATTGCTGGCCGAGGTGTTCCCCGAGGACCGCGTCGCGGTCGCGCTCGGCGGCCCCGAGATCGGCGCGGCGTTCTCGGCGCTGCCGTTCGACCACCTGCTGTTCACCGGCTCGACCGCGGTCGGGCGCAAGGTCATGGCCGCGGCCGCGCCCAACCTGACCCCGGTGACCCTGGAACTCGGCGGCAAGGCGCCGGCGCTGATCTGCGCCGACTACCCGATCGAACGCGCCGCCGCGCGCATCGCCAGCGGCAAATGGTTCAACGCCGGCCAGACCTGCATCGGCGTCGACTACGTGCTGGTCGACGCGGCACGCCGCGACGAACTGGTCGCGGCCCTGCTCAAGCAATTGAAAGAACGCTACGGCGACCTGGTCGCGCCGCAGGACTACACCCGCATCATCAACGCCAGCCAGTACCAGCGTCTGTCGGGTTATCTCGACGACGCCCGCGCACGCGGCCTGGACGTGGTCGAGCCCTTCGCCGACAGCGTGCCGCGCGAACAGCGCGTGGCCGAACGCATCTTCCCGCCGGCGCTGGTGATCGAGCCCGGCGCCGACGCCCAGGTCATGCAGCACGAGATTTTCGGGCCGATCCTGCCGGTGCTGTCCTACCGCACGCTCGACGAAGCCATCGCCCGCATCAACGCGCTCGACCGGCCGCTGGCGCTGTACCCGTTCGGCCACGACCGCGCCCAGATCGAGCGCATCCTCGCCCAGACCCTGGCCGGCGGCGTCACCGTCAACGACACCCTGCTGCATTTCGGCGCCCACGACCTGCCGTTCGGCGGCATCGGCCCGAGCGGCATCGGCGCCATCCACGGCCGCAACGGCTTCGACACCTTCAGCAAGCTGTTGCCGGTGTTCCATCAGCGCCGCCTCGCCGCCAGCGACCTGCTCAAGCCGCCGTACCGCGGCAAGATCGATGCGATGATCCGGTGGCTGGCGAAATAGCCGGCCTCGCTCCGACCCATGCCGGGTCGGAGCCCATCACGGATCGCATGCCATGGCCGGCTCAGTACCTCCCGCACCGAACGACCTGCCGCCCTCATCGCCGGCGCCCCGCCGCAGCCGCGCGGTGTTCTGGGTCGCGCTGGCGACCTTTCCGCTGGCCGCCTTCGCCTGGCTGGTCTGGGTGGTGCTGACCCGCGGCACCGAAGCCGCCGATTTTTGGGATTACTCCGACGCCGTCCTGACCGGTGCAGTGGTCGCCTTGTTGGTGCCCGTGCCGGTGTTGATCTGGGGCGGCCTGACCCGGCGCATCGGCCAGGCCTTGCTCGGCGTGACGATCGGCGCGGTCGTTGCGGTGTTCGCGCTGCCGCTGAGCTTGCATCTGACCCATGCGCGCCGGGCCCAGGCCTTCGAGGACAAGAAGGCGCGCTATGCCGAATTCGTCGCGACCGTGCGCAGCCACGACCACGCCCGCATCCGCAATGCGCTGCCCGCCTTGCCCGACGGCTTCAGCGCGCCGAAAGCGCTGTGCGCGCTCGGCGGCGGCGCCACCTACAGCTTCCAACGCTGGCTGTGGTTCGACGACCACGCCTACGGCGAGGCCTTGCCGAGCGCCGATCTGCTCGAAGCCGCCGCGGCCGTCGTCGACGGCGCCTGGCCGCGCCAGGAGAAACAGGCGGCGCTGCTGGTCTTGCTGCATTACCTGAGCGAACGCGACGAGCCCGCGCTGTTCCCGACCTGGGCCGGCCTGTGGCGGCGCACCCTGGAGCAGCCCGATGCCGCGCGCCCCCCGCTGCTCGCGTCCGACTACCGCGGCGATACCGGCACGTGCAGCGCCGCGCGCGACCCCGCCGACACCGCGCTCAAGCGCTGGCACGACGCCGGCCTGCGCGCATGGCTGCAGGCCGGTTTCGGCTTCAGCCAGGAACAGCGCGACCTCGCCCTGCGCGCGGTGCGGTCCAAGGCGATGCTGCAGGAACTGATCGCCGCCGACCCGGAGTTCGCGGCGATGTTGAGCGAGGCACGAAGCGAGGGCGCCGATGCGTTGTCGCACCTGAGCTATGAATTGTCGGAACTGCTCGACCGCGGCCCGGACCCGGCGGTGCCGGCCGAACTGGTCGAAGCCCTGCGCAAGGCCGGCGCCGACCCGCGCCGCTCCGAGCACGCGCGCAAACCCTGCGCGGTCTTCGAACTCAGCGAATCCGAACGCCGGCCGACGGTCGCGGACTCGGCCGCACGCATCGCCGCGGCCGCGCGCATCCATCAGGCCCTGTGCCCGCCCGACGGTTCGGCCCAGCCCGGAAAGGCCGCCGACGGCTCGAGCGCGAACGACCGCCGCGTCGGCACCGGCGAGACCGCCGAGGCCGACAGCGAGCGGCGCTGAGGCTACACTTGCCGCCATGAAAATCGTCAGCTGGAACGTCAACTCGCTCAACGTGCGCCTGCCGCATCTGGAACAGTGGCTCGGCACGTTCGCTCCCGACATCGTCGCGCTGCAGGAAACCAAGCTCGAGGACACGCGCTTCCCGGACACCGCGCTGGTCGGCGCCGGCTACCGCAGCGTGTTCGCCGGGCAGAAGACCTACAACGGCGTCGCCATTCTCTCGCGCGAAAGCGCCAGCGACGTGCAGATCGGCATCCCCGGTTTCGACGACGAGCAAAAGCGCGTCATCGCCGCCACCGTCGCCGGCCTGCGCATCGTCAATCTGTACGTGGTCAACGGCCAGGACGTCGGCACCGACAAGTACGCCTACAAGCTGCGCTGGCTCGACGCCGTGCACGCCTGGCTGCAGAACGAACTCGCCCGCCATCCGGACCTGATCGTGCTCGGCGATTTCAACATCGCACCGGAAGCGCGCGACACCCACGACCCTTCGGTGTGGAACGAGCACCACATCCTGACCTCGACCGCCGAGCGCGAAGCCCTGCAGCGCCTGCAAGCGCTCGGCCTGCACGACGCCTACCGCCTGCACAGCCAGGAAGAAGGCCAGTTCTCGTGGTGGGACTACCGCCAGGCCGGCTTCCGCCGCAACCTCGGCCTGCGCATCGACCTGACCCTGATCTCCGACTCGCTGCGCGCCCGCTGCATCGCAGCCGGCATCGACCGAGAACCGCGCACGTGGGACCGACCGAGCGATCATGCCCCGGCTTGGGTGGAGTTGGCTTGAGAATCGGGAATCGGGAATCGGGATTCGAAGAGCCCGGAGCCCGCTTCTGCGAATCCCTAATCTCTGATCCCCAATCCCGCCGCAACAAAAAAGCCCGGCCGAAGCCGGGCTTTTTTGTTGCGGCAATGCGTTGCGCTTAACGCACGCGTCCGCGACGGAACAGGTTCACGATCGCGAGCAGAACGATCGCGCCGACCAGCGAGAGCAGCAATCCGGACAGGCTGAACGCACCGCTGTTGATGGTACCGGCGCCGATGCCGAGCACGCCGCCCAGCCAACCGCCGAGGAACGCGCCGACGATGCCGACGATGATGTTGAGGAAGAGACCCTGCTGACCATCGGTCTTCATGATCATGCTGGCGATCCAACCGATGATGCCGCCTACTACCAGCCAAATGATGATACCGAGCATGTGCGTTCTCCTAGCGATTCTGATGAGCCCAAGGCGACACGATGCGCATGGTGCGAATCGCTGTCCCTCGTTCGGGGGCAGTTGCAGCATGAATCGGCGCACGTGACGGCGACGTCAGAAACCGCGCTTAGGAATGTGAAGAAAACGCTGCAGTGCAAGGCAAAAGCACACTGCGCCTGGGTATGGCTCACAAGGCTACGGCAGCGGCGTTTTGCTTCTCCCGATGAACGTCGCGATTCGCCGATGGTCGGTATCGATCCGGCATGGCCCGCACAGGCTCCGCGCGAAGCCCGCATGAAGCCATGGGTCGGTTTCGCATTCGCGCCGAGGCGTCTTGCAGCGCGATCACTCGGCGTCGCGGAGCATCGCCTCGACCGCGTGGCGCGGCAGCTTTCCGGTTTCGTTGCGCGGCAAGGCCTCGACGCGGCGCAACGGACGCGGCAGGAACACCGGGTCGATGCTCTGGCGCAGGGCCTGGAGGATCGAAGCTTCGTCGAGCGTGGGCGCGACCACCAGGGCGGCGATGCGGCGCACACCGAAGGCGTCGGCGGCATCGAGCTGGAACATGGCGCCGTCGAGCACGCCCTCGATCGCGAGCAGCTTGCGGGTGAGGTCGCCGAGCGAGGCGCGCTTGCCGGCGATCTCCAGCAAATCGGCGCTGCGCCCGCGCAGCACGAAACGTCCGTCGGCCTCGACTTCCATCAGATCGGCGAGGACCACCGGCTCGGACAGATGCGGCGCATGGATCGCGGTGCCGTCGGGTTGCGGACACACGCGCACGCCCGGCAACGGCGTCCACGCGGCCTCGCGCGCGGTGCGGCGACGGGCGAACACGCAGGTCTCGGTCGAACCGAATACTTCGCGCACTTCGCAGCCGTAGCGCGTTTCCGCCGCCACCGCGAGTTCGACCGGCAGCGGTGCGGTCGCCGAGACGATGCCGGCCAGCGGCGGCAGCTCGACGCCGGATTCGACCAGCGCGCGCAGATGCACCGGGGTGGTCACCAGCAAGGGCGGGGTCGGCGCATCGCCGAGCGCAAGTGCGACATCGCCCGGGAAAAACGGCCGATTTGCGTGCACCGCGACCGGGCCGAGCAAGGGCAGCAACACCGACATCTCCATGCCGTACATGTGCTGCGGCGGCACCGTCGCGACCAGATAAGTGACTTCGCCGGCGCGCAACAAGTCGCCCAGCGCGATCAGGTTCTGTGCGGTGCTGGTACGGAAGGCCTGCCAGCTCTTGGCATTGGGCTTGGGCTGGCCGGTGCTGCCGGAGGTGAAGCCGATCGCGAGCAAGGCCGCGGCCTGCGCGGTCAACGTGTCGCCGGCGTCGCGCGGCAGTTCGGTCGGCAAACGCAGATAACGCGGCGGCAGCGGATCGAGGGCGAGATCGCCGATGCAGTAGCTGTCGGGATAACGCGCGAGCACATCGTCGACCACCGCCGGCGCGCGCGAAGGCGGCAACAGATTGCCTTGCCCGCGCAAGGCCACCGCACACAGGGCGACCAGGAAGCGATAGCGGTTTTCGCACAGGTTGACCGCGTACTGCGCCGCCGGCAGCGTCGCCGCGAGCGCGCGCACTTCGGCCTCGAAACTCGCGCGATCGACGACGCCGTCGGGGCCGAAGGCCAAGGCGCGCCCGGGCGCACCCGCGACCAGCGCGAACGACTCGCCGCCGGGCGACGCAGGATCCTGGCTGAACGGAACAAGGCTCGGATCGATAACCGCTGACATCAAATAGATTTCCCGCGGCCTGAGGGCCGCTTCCAATGTGTTGCAACTTGCCCGGGCCCGCCTGATCGGCAGCTGACGGCCCCTTCGGACCCTCGCACCAATGCGATCGCACCGCGCCCCCGCGCTGTGCCGCCGCCACGAACCCGTACCCCAGGGTTTAGCTTACGCTGACCGGCCTGTTCCAGGCCAAAGCACACCTGTTCATGTCCCTGTCCGGCCGTTCACCTTCGCTAGTCGATACGTATTCGGAACGCTCCGACGGCCACGGTGTGCGCTGGACCTGGCTGCCGCACCGGCACGGCCGACCGGCCGAACCGGAAGCGCGCGAGTGGCTGGCCGGGCAGCTCGGCGATCCGGCCTTGTCGCTGACCCGCGACGGCCGCCAGCGTCCTCACCTGGACCCGCCGCACGATCGCTACGACTGCAATTGGAGCCACAGCGGCGAACGCCTGTTGGTCGCCCTGGCCCTGCAGGCGCGGGTCGGCGTCGACCTGGAGCGTCTGCAGCGACGGCCGCGCGCGCTGGAAGTGTCGGCGCGTTTCTTCACCGATCGCGAAACCGACTGGCTGCGCGCGCACCCCGATCTCGACCGCGCCTTCCTGCGCCTGTGGTGCGCCAAGGAAGCGGTGCTCAAGGCGCATGGCCACGGCCTGTCGTTCGGCCTCGACAAGCTGCGTTTCGAGGAACGCGACGCCAGGCTGCGCTTGGTCGAATGCGATCCGGCCCTGGGTCGGGCCGAGCAGTGGAGCTTGCGCGAGATCGAACCGGCGCCGGGGTATCTGGGCGCGTTGGCGTGGCGGCCGTTGGCGGAGTAGGCGACGCATCCAAAGGGCAGGAGCGACGCAAGTCGCGACCGCGCCCTTGCAGCACCCGCGCGACCGGCACCGCAGCCATCGTTCGTACCCCCGCCCACTGCTCCTGGCTGCGCCCGGCTCGGCCCATCGGCGATACTGTCGCCGATGAATACCCCCGTCTCCCTACCGCCCGGGCTGCGCAGCGAGCTCGAAGCCGGCCTGTCCGCGCTCGCCCTCGATCCGGCCCTGGCCGGGCCCCTACTGGACTATCTGGCCCTGCTTGCGCGCTGGAACCGCACCTACAACCTGACCGCCGTGCGCGACCCGCACGAGATGGTCGGCAAGCACCTGCTCGACTCCCTGGCCATGCACCCCTACGTCGAGGAACTCGCCGGCCGCGGCGGCGCCCTGGCCGACCTCGGCACCGGCGCCGGCCTGCCCGGCATTCCGCTGGCCATCGTCAAGCCCGGCCTGCGCGTGACCCTGGTCGAGAGCAACGGCAAGAAGGCCCGCTTCATGCGCGAAGCCCTGCGCCAGTTGGGTCTGAAGGACGCACGCGTGGCCGAGTCGCGGATCGAGGCCTTCGCCGAACCCGGCGCCTACGATGCGATCACCGCGCGCGCCCTGGCGACCCTGCCGCTGATCCTCGAACTCGGCGGGCACCTGCTCAAGCCCGGCGGCGTGCTGCTGGCGATGAAGGGCGTGCGTCCGGACGAGGAGATCGCCGCCCTGCCGGCCGGCTGGAGCGTCCGTTCGGTCGAACCGATGCGGGTGCCCGGCCTGGCCGCCGAGCGTCATATGGTGGTGGTCGGGCGCAGCGGCGAGGCGGCCGGCGCCTCCTGATCCCCGGTCCCCTCCCCGACTCCCGCCCTGGGGCATAATCCCCAGTCCGGCCGGCGCCAGGCGCCGTCCTCCTTCATGTCATCTCACCGTTACAGCAGGGGACGAGCCGCATGGCCCGCATCATCGCCGTCGCCAACCAAAAAGGCGGGGTCGGCAAGACCACCACCGCGGTCAACCTGGCCGCTGCGCTCGCGCGCACGCCCAAACGCGTCCTGCTCGTCGACCTGGACCCGCAGGGCAACGCGACCATGGGCAGCGGCATCGACAAGCGCCAGCTCGAGGATTCGATCTGCGATGTCCTGCTCGGCGAAGCCGACGCCGCCGCGACCATCGTGCGGGCGCCCGAGGACTTCGACCTGCTGCCCGGCAACATCGACCTGACCGCGGCCGAGATCACCCTGATGGGCGAGAGCGAACGCGAGCAGCGGCTCAAGCGCGCGCTGGCGCCGCTGCGCGGCAACTACGACTTCATCATCATCGACTGCCCGCCGGCGCTGTCGCTGCTGACCCTCAACGCGCTGACCGCGGCCGACTCGATCATCGTGCCGATGCAGTGCGAGTACTACGCACTGGAAGGCCTCAGCGCGCTGGTCGACACGATCGAGGCGCTCAAGGCCAACCTCAATCCTTCACTCGAAATCGAAGGCGTGTTGCGCACCATGTTCGACGTGCGCAACAACCTCGCCAACGCGGTTTCGGCCGAACTGACCAATCACTTCGGCGACCGCGTGTTCCGGACCATCGTGCCGCGCAACGTGCGTCTGGCCGAGGCCCCGAGCCACGGCCAGAGCATCGTCGGCTACGACAAGGCCAGCCGCGGCGGCATCGCCTACCTGGGCCTGGCCGGCGAGGTGCTGCGTCGCCAGCGCGAACGCGACCAGGCCGCCAAGACCGCCGCGCGCGCCGTCACTGCGGAGACCCCGGCATGAGTCACCCTGCCAAGAAGCGCGGCCTCGGCCGCGGTCTCGAAGCCCTGCTCGGCCCCAAGGCCGCCGCCGAAGCGCCGACCCTGGTCGAAGCCCAGCCCGGCGACCTGCTGCGCAACCTGCCGGTCGATTCGCTGAGCCCCGGCAAGTACCAGCCGCGCAAGCACTGGGACGAGGACAAGCTGGCCGAGCTGGCCGAGTCGATCAAAGCCCAGGGCGTGATCCAGCCCATCGTGGTGCGCGAGATCGGCGAGAAGGGCGGCAAGACCTACGAGATCATCGCCGGCGAGCGCCGCTGGCGCGCCTCGCGCCTGGCCGGGCTCGACGTGATTCCGGTGGTGATCCGCGAAGTCGACGACCGCACCGTGGTCGCGATGGCGCTAATCGAGAACATCCAGCGCGAAGACCTCAATCCGCTCGAAGAAGCCACCGCGCTGCAGCGGCTGATCGACGAATTCGACCTCACCCACGCCCAGGCCGCCGAAGCGGTCGGCCGCTCGCGCGCGGCGGTGTCCAACCTGCTGCGCCTGCTCGAACTGCCGAGCGAGATCCGCGTCCTGGTCGAAACCCGCGCCCTCGAAATGGGCCATGCGCGCGCCCTGCTCACGCTCGCGCCGCAGGCGGCGATCGCGCTCGCCCGCCAGGCCGCCGAGAACCAGTGGTCGGTGCGCGACGTCGAACACCGCGTGCAGCAGCTCGCCGCCGGCAAGGTGCCGGTGTCGGGCAAGCCCAAGCCGGCCAAGGCCAAGCCGCAGGCCGACATCGTTACCCTGGAACGCGAGTTGTCCGAATCGCTGAGCACCAAGGTCAACGTGCTGCACGGCCGCGGCGGCAAAGGCCGCCTGGTCATCCACTACACCGATCTGGATTCGCTCGAAGGCGTGCTGGAACGGCTGCGCGGCAAGGTCGAGGCGTAACTCGTCGCCGCTGCGTGCACCCTTACCGTTACCGCGTCGCGTTACAACTTCAGCATCCGCAGGCCGATCTGCGCGAGCTCGGCAGTTATCTGCATGCAGCGCCATCGCGAAGTTGGCAGGCCGGCGATCCGCGAGTCACACCCAAGGGCACGGTCCTGCCGGGCCTGCGCCAGGATTCGAGTTGGTCGGCGGACCTCACCCCAGGCGAGCACCCGGCGGACTCCCGGGAGGAAGATCTGGAGGCGTTCATAGAGCGACAGCTCGACCGCCTCAGCCCGCACGCCGGGCGGCTGCAGGCCCTGAATGCCGATGGCGGTCGCGCCGGATTCTTCATCGGCCTGTTCTGCGGCGACAACTCCGGCTTTGTATTGTCTCCAGCCTTGATGGCCAAGGCGGCCGCGCTTGGGGTCGAGCTGGGGTTCGATCTTTATCCACCCGAGCCGCCGAGCGCCGCGGCGAGTTGAGCACGGGCTCGATTCGTCCGGCATAGCCTGCGGGGACGAGGCGGGGCCGTCCTGTGACGCTTTACGGCGGCAGGGCCGGATCGATCCACTAAAATGCTGCGTCCATCTTGGCCGGACGCATCGCGCCGCCGTTCGACCGCCCGCCGTTCGACCGCCAATACCGACACCACCGAAAGGAGATTCGTATGAAATGGATTGCCGCCGCCACCTTGTTGCTGGCACCGGCCCTGGCCTTCGCACAGTCGGGCACCTGCCCCGAACTCAGCGACCCCAGCCTGAAATGGGGCGAACGCCAAGGCGCCAACTACACCATCTGCTACCTGGAACTGCCGTCGAGCCTCGGCGCCGGTTCCGGCCTGGGCGTATACCTCGGCCAGCGCAGCTTCAAGCCGGGCAAGAAGGCGCGTGCCGAGAAGGGCACGGTCGGCACCCAGGCCGTCACTTGGTATAAGAAGGCGACCGTCAACAACGCGCGCCCGTACTCGCGCGAAACCCAGATCAACCTGCCCGGCGCCAAGCCCAAGAGCAAGGTCAAGGTCTATGTCTGGATCGATGCGAGCAGCCAGGAACAGCTCGACGAGGCCTTCGGCCTGTCGAAGCAGATCGCGGTCCAGTAAGCGGCGCAGCGGTCCGCGACCTTCGTTGCCGGCGGCCGGCATGAGCGCCCCGCAACGACGTCGTCGTAACGCCCTCGGCCTCTTCGCCGCGGGCATTACGACCTCCTTCCGACAACGGTTCATCGAAACTCGGGCAAGCTTCCCTTCCTCTACCCCGTTGCAGTTCCCATGACCATCCTCGTCACCGGCGCAGCCGGCTTCATCGGCGCCAACGTCTGCCGCGCCCTGCGCGCGCAAGGCCAGGCGGTGGTCGGCCTCGACAACTACAACGACTACTACGACCCGCAACTCAAGCGCGACCGCGTCGCCGCGCTGTGCCCGGATGTCGACATCCGCGCCCTCGACCTCGGCGATCGCGACGGTCTGGCCGCGTTGTTCGACGAGGTCCGACCCGAGCAGGTGATCCATCTCGCCGCCCAGGCCGGCGTGCGTTACTCGCTGACCCATCCGCACGCCTACGTCGACAGCAACCTGGCCGGCTTCGTCAATCTGCTCGAGCTGTGCCGGCACCGCGAGGTGCGCCACCTGGTCTACGCCAGTTCCTCCTCGGTGTACGGCGATTCGGCGACGCCGCCGTTCTCCGAAGACCAGCGCATCGACCAGCCGCGCTCGCTGTACGCCGCGACCAAGGCCGCCAACGAGCTGATGGCGCATACCTACGCCCACCTCTACGGCCTGCACGCCACCGGCCTGCGCTTCTTCACCGTCTACGGCCCCTGGGGCCGGCCCGACATGGCGCCGTTGCTGTTCTCGCGCGCGGTCCTGGCCGGGCGCCCGATCGACGTGTTCAACCACGGCAAGATGCGGCGCGACTTCACCTACATCGACGACATCGTCGCCGGCGTGCTCGGCGCGCTCGCACACCCTTCCGAGCAAGACCCGCCGCACCGCGTGTTCAACCTGGGCAACCATACCCCGGTCGAACTGGAGCGCTTCATCGCGGTGATCGAGGAGGCCGCCGGCCGCAGCGCCGAGAAGGTCTACAAGCCGATGCAGCCGGGCGACATGATCGAGACTATGGCCGACACCGGCCGCGCCCGGGCGGCGTTCGGCTTCGAGCCGAGCACCTCGATCGAGCTCGGCCTGCCGCGGGTGGTCGACTGGTGCCGCGGTTACTTCGGCGACCGTGCCTGAGCCCATCGCCGGCGGTTGCGGCGGCCGCGGCCGGCCGGACCGGCGCTTCCCGGCGGCACCGTGACGATGTGAAGCTCCGGTTCGCCGCCGCGATGACACACTATCCTGGCTCCACCGCGCTCGCGGTCGGCGCCGACAAGAAGAACCTGAATCCCCTGCAGTTCCCTTCCCCTCGGGGGAGGCAGCCCGAAAGACCGGGCGCCCCGGCGGCAAGGGGGCGTGAGGTGCCGTCGCGTACCGGCGGTCGCGTCTGCACTCGCCCGCAGCGCGCCCGCCTTCGCCTGTCCTCTCCAGGGCGCAATCGCATCGAATCCATCGCGAGTTCCAAGCAATGACGCAAAGCCCACAACTGTCCGTCGTCGTACCGGTGTTCAACGAACAGGACAACGTCGCCCCGCTGATCCAGGAAATCACCACCGCCCTGCGCGGCCGCGCGCCGTCCGACGGCGGCGATTTCGAGATCGTCTACGTCGACGACCACTCGCGCGACGGCACCCTGGCGGCGCTGGAAGCGCTGAAAGCCGGCGTGCCCGAGCTGCGGGTGCTGCACCACCTCACCCAGAGCGGGCAGAGCACCGCGGTGCGCAACGGGGTGAAGGCCGCGCGCGGCGTCTGGATCGCGACCCTCGACGGCGACGGCCAGAACGACCCGGCCGACATCCCCAAGCTGCTCGCCAAGCGCGCCGAGTCCGGCGCCGAGGTGAAACTGTTCGCGGGCTGGCGGGTCAACCGCCAGGACTCGGGCAGCAAGCGCTGGGCCTCCAAGTGGGCCAACGCGATCCGCAGCCGCATGCTGCGCGACGACACCCCCGACACCGGTTGCGGCATCAAGCTGTTCGAGCGCGCCGCCTTCCTCGAACTGCCGTACTTCAACCACATGCACCGCTACCTGCCGGCGCTGATCCAGCGCGCCGGCTGGAAGACCGTGAGCGTGCCGGTCAACCACCGCGCCCGCAGCACCGGTGTGTCCAAGTACAACAACCTCAACCGCGCCCTGGTCGGCATCGCCGACCTGCGCGGCGTCGCCTGGCTGATCCGCCGGGCCAAGCTCACCGCGATCGTCGAACGCTGAGGCCCGCCATGGACTTCATGAACTCCCCGATCTCGTGGTTGGCCTGGACCGGTCTGCACATGTCGCCGTGGAAGCTGATCGGCCTGGTCGGCGCCTTCATGTTCGGCGGCCGCTGGCTGGTCCAGTTCATCGCCAGCAAGCGCCAGGGCAAGCCGGTGATCCCGCGCGCGTTCTGGTACATGAGCCTGGTCGGCAGCGCGATGACCCTGAGCTACTTCGTGTTCTCGCAGAAGCAGGACTCGGTGGGCGTGATCCAGAACCTGTTCCCGGCCTTCACCGCCGCCTACAGCCTGTACCTGGACATCAAGCACCGCGGCTGGCACCGCGACCGCAACGGCCACTGAGCGTCTCAGGCTGGCCTGCGACTGCCTGGACTCCAAGGGTAGGGGCGGCGCGAGCCGCGACCGCGCAACACCCCGAGCACGGCACCACCGGCCCGTAGACTCCGGCCCTGGCCCTCGAAACCTCTAGCCGGCCCCTCCGCCGCGACCTGTTACCCCATGGTCGCGGCTCGCGCCGCTCCTACCCAGGGCGTGGTACCGGCGGTGTCGCCCCCTGCGCGGCCCAAGTGCTTGTTCCGGCTTGCATTTGCCGGCATAATGCGCGGCTCGCTGCGTCCGGCTTGCCCTTAGGGGTATCCGGGCGGACCCCGGAAACGCGATTCCGGCCCGCCATGGTGCAGCGGTTTTCAATCCTGACCCGTGTCGCGTGGTGCAGCATTCGATCGAATGTCGGCATCGGGGCCGCCGCCTCCCTGGCCAAGGGAAGCACAGACCTTTTCGAGGTGCGTAATGTCCCGCGTATGCCAAGTATCGGGCAAGCGAACGACGACTGGTAACAACGTCTCGCATGCCATGAACAAAACCCGCCGCCGTTTCCTCCCCAACCTGCACGAGCGCCGTTTCTGGGTCGCCAGTGAGAACCGTTGGGTGAAGCTGCGTGTTTCCGCCCATGCCCTGCGCACCATCGACAAGAACGGCATCGACTCCGTTCTCGCCGAGCTCCGCGCCCGCGGCGAAAAGATCTGAGGAGGACTGACCCATGGCTTCCAAGCGCGACAAGATCCGCCTGATCTCGACGGCGAACACCGGTCACTTCTACACGACCGACAAGAACAAGAAGAACACCCCGGCGAAGATGGAGGTCAAGAAGTACGACCCCGTCGTTCGCAAGCACGTGATCTACAAGGAAGGCAAGATCAAGTGATGCAATGGCGCGTTCGCGCTTAGCGCGAACGCCTGTGCCATTGCATCATCCCCGCGAAGGCGGGGATCCAAAGCCTTCAGAAGAGAACCCGCCCCTGTGGCGGGTTTTCTTTTGCCCGGGAGTCGGGAGTCGGGAGTCGGGAGTCGGGAGTCGGGAGTCGGGAATCGGGAATCGGGAATCGGGAATCGGGAATCGGGAATCGGGAATCGATGATTCTCGCGTGCGCCGTCGAGACCAACGCTCTCGGCCGTCATCCCCGCGCAGGCGGGGGTGAATAGATACGCTTGCGAGCCACTGACTCGCGTATCCATGAACGCCAGGGCGTCATGCGCCCTGGCCGGGCCGCAGAGACTTCAGCGCATTGCTTCGATAGAGCCCTGGGTATTCGGCTTCGCCCGAGTAAAGCGGAGCCCGCCTTCGCGGGAACGACGGCAGGCGGATGACGCAGCAACTCTTCCAACCGCCGCAGCCGCTCGCGCACAGCCGTGCGGCGATCCGCACGGCTGTGCGGTCAGACGCAGCTCAGGGCACCACGTTGTTGAAGAACGACTTCACCTGCGGCCAGATCAACTGCATCTTCACGCCGCGGTTCGGCGCCTGCAGATTGCAGTTGCCGCCGAAGTGGTGCAGCGCGACGACCTTGTGCGAGGAGCGCGCCAGCACCGGCGAGCCGGAATTGCCGCCTTCGGTGTCGCAGTAGTAGCCGGCGTCGGTGTTGGTGCCGTAACCGTCGGCATCGGCGTCGATGACCTTGCAGCGGCCGCCGCCGTCGCGATCGCTCACCACCGACAACTCCTTCATGCGCGTGGCGGGATGACCGCTGATGTAGATCTCCTCGCCGAGCACCGGCTTGCGCACGTCCAGGCTCAGGTAACCGAAGCTGGAAATGGCGGCGAAGTTCTTCACCGTGAGCAGGCTGTAGTCCAGGGTCTGATCGGTCTTGAGCAACTTGTCGCCGGCGACCTTGGTCAAGGTGCCGCTGGTAGTGCCGGTGCAGGTGGTGGCCTGGTAGTTGAACCAGTACTCGGACGCGGCCACGTCGGCGGCGCTGTCGAGGCAGTGGTTGTTGGTGAAGATGCGGTTGTCGGCGCCCACGCGCCAGGCCGTGCACCACTTGGTGCCGTTGAGCAGGATCAGCGCGACCGGCTTGGAGCGCGCGACCGCGGTGGCGTCGGTGCCGGCATAGCAGGCGACCGGGCGGCTGTCCTTGACCCCGCAGATCGACTTGGCCGAGACGTCGCCGCCGAGCAGGCCGGCATCGCTCAACTCGCCCATCAACGCTTGCGGCAAGCCTTCGTCGTAACGGCTCACGCGCACGCCGTGCCGCGGCGCCCACGGCTCGGTCGGCGTGCCGACCAGGCGCAGCACCGCGGTGTTGCCGGCGATCGACATCGCGCCGAAACGGGTCTTGCCGTCCTCGCCGAGCGCGGCATCGACCGTGTGGCGACCCAGGTCGCCCTGGCGATAGCGATAGACCTCGGTGCCCTGCGGGTTCGACACCTGCAGGGTCACGCCCGCAGGCAAATCGAAGTGCTCGAAGTGCACTTTGATGAAGGCCGCATCGGGCGTGCCGATCCGCACCGGCTGCGACCATGCCGACTTCGACAGGCCCAGATGCGGTCCCAGCCGCAGGTCGACGGCGCGCGTCTGGCCGGCGGTCAGCGGCGCCGGGCGCGGGTCGGCGGCGAAGGCCGTGCTGGTCAACAAGCAGGCGCCGATCAGCAGGCCGAACGCCTGCGGCGAAATCCTTGCGATAGTCATGTCGTCTCCTGGATTGCGATCCGGCGCTCTCTGCGCGACTGCGAACGGCACGCATGCGCCGCGCATGAGCTTGCACAGCGCGAACGCCGCACGGGCGCCTCGCGCAACACCGAAACCGCATGCAAACGTGACCGCGATCGGATTCGGAGCGCGGATGTGCGGAACTTGGATCGAGCGCGCAGCGCGTGTGTGCGCATGAGCTGAATGCGATGCAATGGCGGATGGCGGATGGCGGATGGCGCCGCAATCGTGGGGCCACGCCGTTCCGACATCGCGATGCGATGTCGCTCCTGTAGGAGCGGCGTGAGCCGCGATCGTGGGATGGCTGATCGCGTCGCAATCGTGAGGCGTCGCGGTCGCGGCTCGCGCCGCTCCTACCCCTTAGGAACCGAGCAACCAGGAGATCGTGCGGCTTTTGTAGAAACGGCGTGAGCTGCGACCGCGCCAAATAAAGCACGGCGCGACCGGAAACTCCCTGTCGCGGCTTACGCCGCTCCTACAGGTGAAGCGCGACCCGCACGCGGGCCGCGCCTCATGCCGCATGGGCTCAGAACTGCAGGGCCCAACGGTCGATCTTGCCGACGTCCTGCGCTGCGTTGTCGTTGACGCGCAGCTTCCACACGCCGTTGGCCAGCTCGTTGACGGTCACGGTATAGGTCTGGTTGATGTTGTCGGCGCTGCCGCCGGTGCGGTTGTGCAGGTTGTAGAGGCTGCCGTCGGGCGCGACCAGGTCGACCTTCAGATCGCCTTGATAAGTGTGCACGATGGCCACCTCGACCCTCACCGTCTGCACGCTGCCGCTGATGCCGCTCACCGTGACCGGACTGTCGACGGTGGCGTTGTCGTTGATCGCATAGTCGGTGGTGTTCTCGAAGCGCGGCGCCGGCGTGCCGCCGCCGTCGCCGTCCGGCACGACGCCGCCGAAGTGGGTCGAGACCTGCGGCCAGATCAAGGAGAACTTCGCGCCGGAATTCAGGCAGCCGCCGAAGTGATGCAGGGCGATCGCCTTGCGCGTGGAGCGCGCGATCACCGGCGAGCCCGAGCTGCCGCCTTCGGTGTCGCAGTAATAACCGATGTCGGTATTGGTGCCGTTGCCGTTGACGTTGGCCGAATCGACGCGGCAGCTGCCGCCGCCGTTGCGGTCGTCGACGACGCTGAGTTCCTTCAGGCGTCCGCCCGGGTGGCCCGAGATGAACAAGCCCTCGCCCGCGGTCGCGGCGCGCACGTCGAGGCCGAGGTAACCGAAGCTGGAGATGGTCGCGAAGTTCTTGACCGTGAACAGCGTGTAGTCGAGCGTGGCATCGGTGCGCAGCATCTGGTCGCCGGCGACCTTGGTCACCGTGCCCTGCGCGCCGCCGCAACTGCTGAGCTGATAGTTGAACCAGAACTCGGCGCCGGCCACCGCCGCGGCGGTGTTGATGCAGTGGTTGTTGGTGAACATGCGGTTGTCGGGACCGACGCGCCACGCGGTGCACAGGCTGCCGCCGCTGCTGAGCATGCGCGCGACCGGGCGCGAACGATCGAAGGCGGTGGCGTCGCTGCTGGCGTAACACGCCGCGGCCTTCTTGTCGTCGACGCCGCAGATCGACTTGGTGCCGACCTGGCCGCCGAGCAGATTCGCATCCTGCAGTTCGCCGAGCATCGCCTCCGGATAACCTTCCAGATAACGCGTCACCACCACGCCGTGCCCGGAGTTCCACGGCTCGCGCGGCGTGCCGACCAGGCGCAGCACCGCGACCGGGCCGCCGATCGACATCGCCGAGAAGCTCAGGCGGCCGTCCTGGCCGAGGTCCTTGGCGACGGTGTAGCGGTCGCGCTGGGTGTTGCCGTAGCGATAGACCTCGCGGCCGTCGGGGCTGGCGACTTCGAGCATCACGCCTTCGGGCAGCGACAAGCGGTCGAAGTGCACCTTGATGAAGGCGGCGTCGGGCGTGCGGATTTCGACCGGCTCGAACGCGGCTTTGCCGCCGGCGCCCAGGCGCAGGTCGGTGCTGCGCTGCTCGGCGATCTTGAGCGGCGCCGGCGCGGGATCGGCGGCGACGGCTTCGGGGGCGAAAGACAGGGCCAGGCCCGTGGTCAGGGCGATGGCGAGCAGCGTGGGCGCGAAGAATTTCGTGGTTCCGGACTTCATTGCGGTTTCCCTCCTGGAGCGGCGATGGCGCACAGAGCAGTCGCAACGGCGGTCGGCCGCCGTGCGGACGGCGGCGCAGCGTCGCGGTGCAGACGCCGGGGGTGATGAGTCGGAGCGCACGGCGACGAGCCGGCGCCGCAGCACGCTCTCAGATCGCCCTGGCCAAAACCGTGATCGCAGTGGTTCCCTCCGCGGCCGTATCGCTGAACCTTGACCGCGGCCTCAGCGCGAGCGTGCCGGCGGCCCAGCGCCGGTTCGCGCCGGTCCGGCCCGACCCGCGGCCAAAGTCGAAGCCCTGCACCGGTCCGACCCGCGCGCGCAGGCCGTACACTCGACCGACTTCACCGATTCCGAACCCGCGCCCTTGATCCCAGGCTGGATTCTGCTGCTGGTATCGGCCGGCTACGTCGGCCTGCTGTTCGCGGTCGCCTATTACGGCGACCAGCGCGAACGCACGCCGCGCGCGCGCTGGCTGCGCACCGCGGTGTACTCGCTCGCGCTCGCCGTCTATTGCTCGTCGTGGACTTTCTACGGCGCGGTCGGCACCGCCGCGCGCACCGGCCTGGGCTTCCTGCCGATCTACCTCGGCCCGCTGCTGATGCTGGCGTTCGGCTGGCGCATCCTCGAACGCCTGGTGCTGATCTCCGGCGAACACCGCATCGTCTCGATCGCCGACTTCCTGTCCTCGCGCTACGGCCGCGCACCGGGCCTGGCCGCCCTGGTCGCCGCGGTCGCGCTGACCGCCGCGGTGCCCTACGTCGCCCTGCAGTTCAAGGCGGTGGCGATGAGCGTGGAAGTGCTGGCCGGGGTGCCGTCCGACGGCGGCCTACTCGCCGACCCGGCGTTCTACGTGGCGATGATGCTGGCGGTGTTCGCGATCCTGTTCGGCACGCGCCAGATCGACGCCACCGAACACCATCACGGCATGGTGCTCGCGGTCGCGCTGGAGTCGCTGGTCAAGCTGATCGCCTTCATCGCCATCGGCGTGTTCGCGTTACTGCACCTGCCCGGCCTCGGCAATTTCCCGCAACGTATCCAACAGGCGGCGCAGGTGGTGATCCAGCCCGGCCTGCCGGCCGGTTTCGTCACCCAGACCCTGCTCGCCTTCACCGCGATCATCTGCCTGCCGCGCCAGTTCCACGTCGCCGTGGTCGAGTGCCAGGACCCGAACGACCTGCGCGCGGCGCGCTGGCTATTCGGCGGTTATCTGGCGCTGATCACCGTGCTGGTGGTGCCGATCACCCTGACCGGCCAGGCCGTGCTCGCCGGCAGCGGCATCTCCCCCGACACCTACGTGCTGGCGCTGCCGCTGCAGTTCGACCAGCAGGCGCTGGCCTTGATGGTCTACATCGGCGGCTTCTCGGCCGCGACCGGCATGGTCATCGTCTCCAGCGTCGCGCTCTCGACCATGGTCAGCAACGATCTGGTGGTGCCGCTGCTGCTGCGCAGCGGCGCCTTGAACGAAAGCCAGGGCATAGACCGCCAAGTGCTGTGGGTACGGCGCATCACCATCGTGATGTTGGCGCTGATGGCCTATGCCTACCACCGCGGTTCGCTCGGCTCGAACGGTTTGGCCCAACACGGCCTGCTCGCCTTCGCCGCGGTCGCGCAATTCGCCCCGGCGCTGATCGGCGGCTTGTACTGGCGCGGCGCCAGCCGCTCGGGCGCGTTCTCGGGCCTGTTCGCCGGCACCGTGCTGTGGATCTACACCTTGCTGCTGCCGGCGCTCGCGCGCGGCGGCTGGATTCCCGATGCTTGGCTCGCGACCGGCCCGCTCGACATCGTCTGGCTGCGCCCGGAGCAGCTGTTCGGCCTGGTCGGTTGGGACCCGCTGACCCACGGCACCTTCTGGTCGCTGCTGTTCAACATCGGCGCCTTCCTGTTCATCTCGGTGCGGCAGCGTCCGCGCTTGCAGGACCAATTGCTCGCCGCGCCCTTCCTCGACCCCTATGTGCGCCGCCCCGCGCTCGGCCCCGGCGGTTGGGCCGGCAGCGTGCGCAGCGGCGAACTGCTGACCCTGGCCGAACGCATCGTCGGCGAACGCCATGCGCGCCGCGCCTTCGAGGACTACGCCCACCAGCAAGGCCGTGAATGGCAGCCGCTGCAACCGGCCGACCGCGCCCTGGCCCAGTTCACCGAACGCCTGCTCGCCTCGGCCATCGGCGCGGCCTCGGCGCGCCTCACCCTGACCAGCGCGCTGCGTGGCTCGGGCATGGAACTCGGCGAAGTGGTGGCCCTGCTCGACGAGGCCAACCAAGAGCTGCGTTTCAACCGCCAGGTGCTGTCGACCACCCTGGAGAACATCAGCCAGGGGGTCAGCGTGGTCGACCCGGAAATGCGCCTGGTCGCCTGGAACCGGCGCTATCAGGAACTGTTCGACTATCCCGACGGCATGCTCTACGTCGGCCGCCCGGTCGGCGACCTGCTGCGCTGGAACGCCGAGCGCGGCGAGATGGGCACCGGCCCGCTCGACGAACGCGCCATCGACGAACTGGTCGGCCGCCGCCTCGCCCACCTGCGCGCCGGTGCGCCGCACGTGTTCGAACGCGTGCGCGCCAACGGCCAGGTCATCGAGATGGTCGGCCGCCCGCTGATCGGCGGCGGCTACGTCACCAGTTACAGCGACGTCACCGACTACAAGCGCGCCGAACAGGCGCTGCGCGAGGCCAACGAGAACCTCGAACAACGCGTCGAGCAACGCACCCAGGAAGCCGAATCGGCGCAGCAGTCCAAGACCCGATTCCTCGCCGCGGTCAGCCACGACGTGCTGCAACCGCTCAACGCCGCGCGCTTGTTCACCACCGCGCTGCGCGAGAGCGACGACATCGGCGAACAACGGCGCCTGGCCGAACGCGTCGATGCTTCGCTGCGCGCCGCCGAAGACCTGCTCGACGGCCTGCTCGACATCTCGCGCCTCGACGCCGGCGCGCTGCGGCCCGAGCTGACCGATTTCGACGCCGGCGAGCTGCTGCGCGAACTCGCCGCGCAGTACGCACCGAGCGCGGCCGGGCGCGGCCTGGAACTGCGCGTGCGCCTGGCGCAAGCCTCGATGCCGGTGCGCAGCGACCGCCGCCTGTTGCGCCGCGCGCTGCAGAACTTCCTCGCCAACGCCTTGCGCTACACCCGCGAAGGCGGCGTGCTGATGGCCGCGCGCCTGCGCCCGCATCACGACCCCTCGCAACCGGGCCGCATCGAACTGCAGGTCTGGGACACCGGCCCCGGCATTCCCGAGCACCATCTGGAACAGATCTTCGACGAGTTCCGCCGCTTCGATCAGCCCGGCAGCGGCGGCGAGCGCGGCCTCGGCCTGGGCCTGTCGATCTGCCAGCGCATCGCCCGCACTCTCGACCACCCGCTGCGCGTGCGTTCGCAGATCCGCCGCGGCAGCGTGTTCTCGATCTTCGTGCCGCGCGGCCAGGCACTGCGCGCCCAGCCCGTCGTCGAACCGGCGAACTCGTCGGCGGCCGACTCGCTGTCCGGCCTGCGTGTGTTGTGCATCGACAACGACCGCGAGATTCTCGACGGCATGCGCGCCCTGCTCGACCGATGGGGCGCGACACCGCTGCTGGCGGCGACCGTCGACGATGCCCTGGCGCTGCTCGATCAAAACCCCGACGTCGCCCTGGTCGACTACCACCTGCACGACCGCCTCGACGGCCTCGCCACCATCGATGCCCTGCGCGAACGCCTCGGCATCGCCTTGCCGGCCGCACTGCTGACCGGCGACGGCAGCGACGCCCTCAAGCTCGCCGCGCGCGAACGCGGCTGCCGGGTGCTGACCAAGCCGATCAAGCCGGCCTCGCTGCGCGCGTTCCTGGCGGCGCAGAAACAGGCCGCGCAGGTCAGGCTGCGGCCGCCGCCTCAGATCGCCTGACCGCCCGATACCTCGATCCGCTGCGCGTTGACCCAACGGTTCTGCTCGGACAACAGGCTGGCGATCATCGGCCCGATATCGTCGGGCAAGCCGACGCGGCCGAGCGCGGTCATCTCGGCGAAGTGGCGGTTGAACTCCGGCGTGTCGCGCACCGCGCCGCCGAAGAAATCGGTCTCGATCGCGCCCGGCGCCACCGTGTTGACGGCGATGCCGCGGCTGCCGAGTTCCTTCGCCAGATACACCGTCAGCACTTCGACCGCGCCCTTGGCCGCCGCGTACGCCGACCAGCCCGGCGCCGAGAAGCGGGTCAGGCCGGTCGACAGATTGACGATGCGACCGCCGTCGGCGATCAGCGGCAGCAAGGCCTGGGTGAGGAAGAACACACCCTTGAAGTGGACGTCGACCAAGCGGTCGAACTGCGCCTCGGTCGTCCGCTCGAACGGCGCGTTGTCGCCGTGGCCGGCATTGTTGACGAGGTGATCGAAGCTTTCGCGTTGCCATGTGTCTTGCAAGGCGGTCCGCAGCGTCTGCACGAACGGCGCGAACGCGGCGACGTCGCCGGTGTCGAGCGGCAAGGCGACGGCCTTGCGCCCCATCGCCTCGATCTCGGCGACGACGGCGGCCGCGTCTTCGGCGCGGCGTTGATAGGTCAGAACGACGTCGCCGCCGTGGCGGGCGATGTTGAGCGCGGTGTTGCGGCCGAGCCCGCGGCTGGCGCCGGTGACGAGGGCGATCTTGTTCATGCTGCGAATCCTTGGGCGAATGAGGGCGCCACTATCGGACCGGCGGCCCACCGCCGGTTGCTGGAATCTCGGCGTTGTTTGCCTGATCCTCCAGGCTGTCCCGTGCCGCCGCAGCGACGGAGTAGGCTCGCCCCGTGACCACTCTTCTCGATACCGTCGGCCATTACGCGCAGGCCCATGCCGACCCGACCGGCCTGGCCCGCACTCCGATCCCCGGCCTCGCCGCGATACGCGCCACCGCGCCCAGCGGCCTGCTGCACGAAATCTCGCGGCCGTTGGTTTGCCTGGTCCTGCAGGGCAGCAAGCAGGTCACGATGGGCACCCAGACCTTCGCCTTCGGCGCCGGCGACTCGCTGCTGATCGCCGCCGACGTGCCGACGGTCAGCCAGATCACCCAGGCCAGCGCCGCCGCGCCCTACCTGTCCTTCGTGCTGGAACTCGATGCCGCCGTCATCGCCAACCTGGCGACGGAAATGCAGGCGGCGCCCACGGCCGAGCGCTTCCCGGTGCAGATCGAGCCGACCGACAGCGAAGTCGCCGACGCGGCCCTGCGCCTGATGCGCCTGCTCGACCGTCCCGCGTCGATGCCGGTCCTGCAAACGCAGTTGCTGCGCGAACTGCACTACTGGCTGCTGCTCGGCCGGCACGGCGCGGCGATCCGCCGCCTGGGCTGGCCCAACAGCAACGCCCAACGCGTCGCCAGAGCCGTGACCGTGCTGCGCGCCGAGTTCGCCCAACCACTGCCGGTGGAACGCCTCGCCGCGGCCGCCGGCATGAGCCCGTCGTCGTTCTACCAACACTTCCGCGAAGTGACCTCGCTGTCGCCGCTGCAGTTCCAGAAACAACTGCGCCTGATCGAAGCCCGGCGCCTGATGCTGTCGGAAGGCGTCAGCGCCAGCAGCGCCGCCTTCGCGGTCGGCTACGAAAGCGTGCCGCAATTCACCCGCGAATACGGCCGTGTATTCGGCCTGCCGCCGGTGCGGGATACGCAGACGGCGAAGAACAAGGCGCGGACGGTGACGTGAGTTCGGGCGGGTCCGCTTTGCGTTGGCGATTCGCCCGGCCTTTCGTTCTGGCCTCGTCCTGCCCTATCGCTGTCGTCTTAGCTCGCGAGACAGGCCGATGCTCTAGTGAGAAGTCACGGGGACTTCATCGCCGAAAGCCAATGGCGCCGCAGCTGCGGCCGTCGGAGAATGTCCCTCCACCTGCCGAGCACCACCGACGACCCACCATGACCGCGTCCCACATCGACCCGAAGCTATTGTTCGCCTGGCAAGCCGCGCATTCCATCGCTCGCGGTTCCCCGGTTCCCGTGCACGACCGCGGCGGCTTTCGCGTGGACACCCACTCGGAAAAGGAAGTGAAACGCTGGGTGTTCCCGGCGCTATGCGATGGCCTGCGCGAAATCGCCCACGACATTACGGCGCCACGGCATTACTTGAAGCTGTGCGGCAGCGACGAGGAGCTGCGAAGCGCACTGCCCGCCCGCTGGGAGATTCAGCCATCGAACTATCTGATGACGACGGCCGTGGCCGACCTCGACACGAAGCCTCTGCCGAACGGGTACAGGATGGAACTGCATCGAGCCGGGCCCGTCACCCGAGCCAGCGTCATCGCGCCGAACGGCGATCTGGCCGCAACCGGATCCGCGGCGGAAAGCGCAGAGGCCTTCATCTACGACCGAATCGAAACCGCGCAGGACCACCGCCGCAAAGGACTGGGCGTCGCGGTGATGGTTGCGCTTGGCAGCGCGAAGAGATCCCCTGCAACCCAGCAGCTCCTGGTCGCGACGGAAGACGGCCGCGGCCTGTATGCGAACCTGGGTTGGACGGTGCTCGCACCGTTCGCGGCTGCGACTATTCCGGAAGGCTGAAGCGATAGGCCGGCTGATCTTGCGGTCCGGGCATGCTCCGCTCCGGTAGAAACATGGGCTTACTGTGTCTCGTCCAGACAAGGCTGTTACCCCCTTGCAGCAGGCCCGTTGACAGCTTCCGAGCCGAAGCGGTCACTTGTTCCGCTAGAATTCGGGCGTTGCAGGACAAGCTGAGTAAGAATCGGGGGCGCAAACACCTCTGATTGAAGACCGCCGACCTACCGACAGGGCCATCATGAATCCGATTTCCAGGCGTGACTTTCCTAAGGCGCCAGGCGGCACTTCAGTTTCATCCTGCGGCCCTGCCATTACCTCTGCACACAATGGCCTCGCATCGGGAGAACTGGCTTTTTCGTCGGCAACCGAGCTGGCGCAACTGATTCAACGAAAACAAGTCAGTTCGTTCGAACTCACTCAGTACTACATCGAGCGCATCGAACGATTCGATAAAGCGCTGAACGCCGTCGTGGCGAGGGATTTCGACCGCGCACTGGAGGCGGCGAAGTCAGCCGACGAGTCGCTTGCCCGGGGGCAGCGATTGGGATCGCTGCACGGCGTGCCGATGACGATCAAAGAAGCCTTCGACGTGTCCGGATTGCCGACCACGTGGGGCGTGCCGGAGCAACGGGACAACCTCGCCCTGAACGACGCAACGGTCGTCGGGCACCTGAAGGCAGCCGGCGCCCATTTCATCGGGAAGACGAACGTCGCGCTGCGACTCGCGGACTGGCAGAGCTACAACGACGTTTACGGAACGACCAACAACCCCTGGGATACAGGGAGGTCGCCGGGCGGATCTTCCGGCGGATCGGCTGCCGCGCTGGCGGCCGGTTTGACCGGCTTGGAATTCGCCTCCGATATCGCGGGGTCGATCCGAAATCCGTCTCACTTCTGTGGCGTGTATGGACACAAACCCACGTATGGAATCGTTCCGACGCTGGGCCACAATCCCCTCGGCGTCGTATCTGCGCCGGATCTGAATGTCGTCGGGCCGATGGGGCGGAGCGCGGAGGATCTGGCGCTGGCGCTGGATGCCGTAGCGGGCCCTGACCGGTTCCGGGCGCCGGGCTGGAGACTGGTGCTTCCACCGCCGAAGGCGCGCACTTTACGAGGCTTGCGCGTTGCGATTTGGCCGAAGGAGGATTTCGTCCCCACCTCTGGCGAGATATCGGATCGCGTGCAACAAGTCGGAGAAGCTCTTGCCCGGGCTGGCGCGGTCGTTTCCGATCTGGCCCGTCCTGAACTCTCGCCACGGCAATCGCACAACACATACCTGAACCTGTTGGCATCGACAGGACTCGTCGACCTGCCCGATGAATACTATTCCGTTGCCCAGGCGGCGGCTGCAGGGTTCGATGCGAACGACGAATCGCCGTTAGCGGTAGTTACGCGCGCCCGCGTACTCGATCATCGAAGCTGGTCCGATCACGACGAAGCGCGTACCCGCTACCGCCTGCGGTGGCGCGCCTTCTTCAACGATTGGGATGTGGTGATATGCCCGGTTTCCGCAACCACGGCCTACGAACATGATCATCGGCCCAAGCTCGAGCGAGTTCTCGCCGTCGACACGGCACCGACCTCGCATTACGAGCATTACTTTTGGGTAGGCCTTGCGACCCTCGCATATTTGCCGAGCACTGCTTTCCCCTGCGGATTATCGAGCGACGGGCTGCCAATCGGCCTGCAGATCATCGGTCCGGAGTATGGCGACCGGACCACGATCGAAGTGGCCCGACTGATCGCACAAGAGCTTGGCGGTTTTCAGGCGCCGCCCGGTTTCGGGGCTTAACACCCACGGCCGAGCGTCTGCATTTGGCCGGAAGCAGACCGCCGCTCCGGACCGCAGGCCCACCCCGAACCGAACCTTCACCCGGCTTGCGGCTTGGCGGCGTTGACCGCCCATTGCGCGGCGAAGGCACGCTGGTAGGCGGGCCGCGCTTCGCCGCGGGCGACGTAGGCGGCCAGGCGTGGAAATTCGTCCAGGATGCCCGACGGTCGCAGCCTGAGCAGCACCGACACCATCATCAGGTCGCCTGCGCTGAATGCACCGTCGAGCCAGTCGGCATCGCCCAGGCGGGCCGCAAGCTGCACCAGCCGATGGCGAATGCGATCTTCGACCAAGGGCAGGCGCTCTCTAGCCCAGGGCCGGTCACCTTCCTGGAACTTGGCGACGACGAGGTCGAGGATCGGCGGTTCCACGGTGTTGAGCGCGGCGAACATCCAGGCGATGGCACGCGCCCGCGCGTTGGCGTCGCCCGGCAACAGCCCCGGGTGGCTTTGCGCGAGGTGCAAGACGATCGCGCCCGTTTCGAACAGGGCGAGATCGCCTTCCTCGTAGGTGGGAATCTGGCCGAAGGGCTGCAGGCGCAGGTGCGCGGGTTCCTTCATCGCAGCGAACGAAACCAGGCGGGCCTCGTAGGCTTGGCCCGTTTCTTCCAGTGCCCAACGCACGCGCGTGTCGCGCGCCAGCCCCTTGCCGCCGTCGGGCGACCGTTCAAAGGCGGTAATGAAAATGGTCATCGTGACGCGCTCCTGCTGAGCCGGTTGCGGGTTGTCCGCTGCATACACGACGAACGGCCGGAGCGGAATTCGACAGCCGCCGGAAGCATGCGCATGAGCGCGCACCCGCATCCGTGTCCGAGACGGGCACGGGTGGAGTGAGCCGGATTCGGTTTCATTCGGGGCAGGCCTTCCGCCCACCCTCGCGCAAAGAATACGCCGCACGATGCCGCCGCTTCGCGCCGCCCTGCGCGCGAAGCGGCGGGTTCGAGGGCCGCGCTGCGGTGCTCAGGGTTTACGTTGACCGCTCCACGATTTGCTCACGATCATCCATTTCCCGTCGATCTTCGACAACGCAAGGTAGTCCAGTCCCTTCCACGCGGGATAATCCAGCGTCACTTTGACGACCGCAGCGTGTTCGGTCACATCCACGATTTCGTAGCTGCGTTTGCGCTGGGCCTCGTCGTCGGCCGGCTTGCCCTGGAATCCTTTCGCCCATTCTTCCGCGGTTTGCGCGACCACCTGGCCTTTGGATGTCGAGTAGCCGAGCACCACACCGTCCTTTCTGAGCACTTCGAAAGCCAGATTGGCATCGCCGGTTTCGAAGGCGAGCATCATCTTTTTCATGGTTTGGTCCACCGCGTCATGCTCGCTGTTTTGCGCCATGACGGAGGTGGGAAGAACGAGGAAAGCTAGTGCGAGAACGAACGACCGGATCGAGATTTTCATGATTGTCCTGAGGTTTATCGAGTGCGTGAGGGTGGTCCGACTTCGCCTGGCGACGGCGATGCTCCGGAAGATCAGCGTTTAGATCAGCGTTTCGCCGCGCCGCTGCCTGGCTGTCGATCGGCCAGTTTGCGAAGGACATCGACCACGGCTTCCGCCACGGGCTTCGCGGACGCGTAGTTCTGGCCTGTCACCACCCTGCCGTCGACTTCGGCGTAAGGCTGGTTGCCATCGAGCGCATGGAAGGAGCCGCCGCGGGCTTCGACCGTTTTCCGGATCAGGAACGGGAACTCCTTGAAGTAGGCAGCGCCCTGATCTTCGTGTTCCTCGGGGAAACCGGTGATGCGTTTGCCCGCGACCAAGGCTTGGCCGTTGGAGAGCTTGAGGTTGACGATTCCAGCCGTGCCGTGACAGACGGCGGAAACCACCCCGCCATTGCGCTCATAAACATGCATGGCGATGTTCTGCAGGAGCGAATGCTCCGGCACGCCGTAGATGGCATTGCTGCCCCCGACGTAGTACACGGCGCGGTATCGGGCGGGGTCGACCTGCGCGGGTTTGGCGGTGTTCCGCAGCCCGTCCATGATGCGCCCGTCCTTCAGCCGAGGCTCCACCTCTTTGCTGACATAAGCGTCGAGGATCGGCACCGCCCCGCCGTCGGGCGAGACGAAGTCGACCGAATAGCCCGCGGCATGGAACGTATCCCACGCATGCACGACCTCGCCGAAGCTGATGCTGGCCGGCAAGGCCGATGCGCCGTGGACCTTGCTGCTGGCGAGGATGAAGAGAATGCGCCCAGGGTTGCCACCGGCGGGCTCCCGGCTGTCGGTCTTGGCGACGGATCGGGCCGTGCCCGTCGGCTCTGTCGGCGCCACGGTCGGCGAACGGTCGGCGGCCACCTGTCCGGCGATGGCATGCCCGGTAAAGGCCGGCCCGGTGAAAGCCTGCCCGGTGAAAGCATGGGCCGCATGGGCGCCGGAAACGCCGCCCAGCCAGGCGGACAGCATGAGCATCAGGATGCATTGGATGAAGCGTGGTAGGTGCATGAGCGCGAGCTCGTGGGAAGGAGCCCGCACACTACCCAATCTCTTTCAAATCAATCTCTTGCAATATCCTTCAGGAGTGCTGGAATCGCTTTTCGGAGTCGGCCTTGGTCGCGCGGAACGCCGCCGGCGTGCCCCCCTCCAACTTTTTGAATGCGCTGTGGAAGGTCGACATCGATTGGAAGCCGGCTTCTTCGGCCACGACTTCCAGCGGCTTCGGGGGGAGCTGCCGCAGCAGCGCCTTCGCCTCACCCACGCGCAGTTGCGCCAGGTATTGCTTGAACGTGGTCTGGTTGTTGTCGTTCAACAGCTGCGACAACCGGGTCTGGGGCACGCCGAGCCGGCGCGCGAGGCGAGGCAGCGTCAATGCGGGGTCCAGATACAAGCGCTCGCGCGCCATCAACTCGGCCAAGGCCTGCAACTGCACGGAGGCCTCGGACTCCGGAATCCGCCGATCCTGATAGGGCTCGATCGGAGCCTGACCGGACCGCAGGCGCAGGTAGATCAGGACGCTCGCCGCCAGGACGAAAGTAAACGACAGCGCGCCGACGATGTAGGAGGTATAGCCGGAGGTGTAGTAGGCGATCCAGATCAACCAGATGCCGCCCACCGCCCCCAGCAACAACGGGCCGGATGGCGTCCCCGAAAGCCGCGTGCGATGCAGGTACACCTGCGCGGTGGCGAGCAGGAGGTAGCCCAGCCACGAGTAGGTGATAGCCGGCGCGACGACCTGTCGCCACAAGTCGATGTGGCTGGCATAGGGCAGGAACAGGTTCACGGCGGCGGCTACGGCCAACAGCCCGGCGATATGCCGACGGTCGGCCTGCCCGGGGCCGGGGCTATCGCCCTGGCTGGAGCGGACCAGAAAGAACAGGCAGGGCCCGATCATGAAACAGGCGGTCAGGCCGAGCTGGAGAACGATCTTGGGAATGTCGGGCCAAAAATAAAAGGCAACGGATTTTCCCGTCCGCACACTGACCGCCAGGACCAGCAGCGATAGCCAACGCTGTGTGGGTTCGCCCTTGGCCCGCCACCAGAGAAACGACGCCGCGCCGATGCCGTTGAAGGCGCCGAGCATGGCGAAGAAGAACAGGAAATGCTGGCTCAGCATGATCGGCGCATCGAAAGATCGGTTTTGGTCGAGTCGCGACCGCAGGGCGAGACGGCGGCGCGCGCTTGCGGCGAACAGGCGGGAACATGCTTACATCGCCTCGATCCGGTGCCCGGCCTTATGCGCCTCGACGAGGGTACGCAATGGTACACATTTGCCCATCGCCCTTCCGGGGCGCGGTTCTGGCGAGGCGCCGCTGGCGATCACCTAGCGCAGGGTCCGTTTCCTGTGCTTCGCCGCCTTAGCCCATGAGCTTTTACGTCGGCCGGTCATGTCGGTGCATGCGAGCGGGTCGTGGACGCACAACCGTCCGGATGCGGCCGTCGAACCTGGCCGGGCGACGAATCGGCTCGACTTCCGGATAGTGCCGGCAATCCACGACCTTGAACGTCGGCATGCCGAAGCCGTAACGCAGCCGCCCGAGCTTGACAGCCCGCGCCGCGGGAACCGAGCATCCGACATCGGCCCGCGGGGCAATCAGCATCGGACGCTGCCATGAAAGTCGTTTACCTCTGCGTCGGCCTGGCCCTGCTTTGCGGATGCGCCAGCATCGATTCCCGGCTGTCGTACAAGCACTGCAAGGCCGGCACCCCGGTCGATTGCGAACCGCACCAGTTCGCGGCCGCCAGCGAATCGGTTCTGCGTACGAACGGCCCCTCCGTAGCGATCGACTGCCCTACGCATTTCTACTCGCCCCCGGAAGAGGAGATTCGCCCGGAGTGCGTCGCACTGGTCGAAGCTGCGCTGACCCTGCTGAACCATCGCCTTGCCGATCGACTGAGCCCTGTCGAGACCTCCCAGATTCAATACCAGTATCACGGCGGTTGTTACGACACCTTCATTTCCGGCCGCGAACAGGCCGATTGCTATAGCGTGATCCGCGCGACCGTGCCGATGAGGTGGCATGAAGCGACTAAGCCTGCCCCAGAGGCCCATGATTGATGGACAGTACGTCGCAAGCACCACGAGAAGATTTGCTCGCATCCTTCTTCAGGATATTTCCCGGGTTCCAGGATCACTGGCACCTTGATCGGGAAGATGAGGAGTGGCCAAGCACATCGCTCCATTCGGTGTACCTTTCGTTCCTGCCGTACGTGTCGGCAGCAAATCCGTCTCAAAAGCAGCTCAAACATTTAGCCGTGCTTGTCGATCGCGCTGTTTCAATGGGAGGGGATTCGGAGAATGCCGTGTCGACCTGTTTTCTCGAACATCTGGGCCAGACAGGCCTGTTACGGGCATTACGGCCGTTGTTGAATCCCGAGGCTCGATCCAGGCTGATGGCCTGATGGCTCATTCAAGCCAATCCGGATCGAACACAAGCTCCAGCCGACCATGAATACGATCAGATTTCTCAAGATACTTTCGTCCGTCGCACTCCTTCCAGGCATAGCCGCACTCATCGTCGCGGTCTCTTCAGACCCTCTGAACGGATTCTCCGCCTGGTGCGTGGCGCACTGGTGGCAACTGTTTATCATCTGCGCGGCGCTTCACTATCTGCTGAGACTGGCCGCATTCTTCTTAGGCAGACGGGCGGCTTCCGGTTGACGGGGAGGATTGCCTGGATTCCAGGCGACGTATCGGGCAGCGCCTGCATTGCGAGCGAATCCCCGTGCCGATACCGAGCAGATCTCTAATCTCATCGTAATGGATAGCCAAATGGCTCATCACTACAAACGTCGTTGGGAGGAACCAAGAGGGGACGGCTTCGACTCCTGGGGCGCATCCTGGTTTCTCTTCGAGACCGGCGACGACTTCTGGCCACAACGACAGATGGAAATCTACGATGGCGGACAGGTACTTCGCTACCACCTGGATCATATCGAAGACACTTACGGCCAACTGAGCGAAGCGCCGCTTGACCCTCTGGAGTTCGAGCCGTTTCGAATTACCCAGGAAGAGTTCGAACGGCTGTGGTCAAGTAACGACCAGATCAACGCTCGCTGACTGTCTTGTAGGATCGCCTAAGCCGGACTTACCACTGCATCGAAATATGTGATGTAAACCTGAGCTCGACTTATCGAACCGACACGGTAAAGCGCAAACAGCAATCCGGATTCAGGTATTGATCAAATCATACGCGGGCCATTGCTTCGAGCTTGCTCTTGATTCTGACTCTGAGTCTCCGCCAGGCGCTGATTCTCGACATCGAGTTTCTGCAGGGACTCGGCGATGGGCGTTTGTTCGGCAGTCGCTACCGAGACTAGAGCGCGCTTATGCGCAGGGTCGCGCAAATCGCCCTCCACGACAAAGTAGGTTTCGCCCGGGTTGGCGCCGACGCTGGGTACCACATGATCGACCCGATTCAGGCCGGCTTGCTTCGCCGCTACGAGCAGGCCGAGAGCAATCCGTTCGCCACCTTCGTCGGACGACCTGCCCTGCTGCTGATGCAACGTCGTCACGCCATCCTTTATTTTCTCGTACATCGCATGGTCGGCATGGCCCGGCTGACGCGGATCGGAAACCACCTTTTCAGGGCGCGCGGGCCCGGTTGTATCGCCGAACTGGTACGGAAGCTCACGGCCATTCTCTACAGCTTTCTGAAACAGCCTCACGATGCGCGCCATATCGTGTCGGTCGCTGGCATCTCCAGCTACGTTCGCGGCGTTCGCGATGCCGGAGATCCAGCGTTCGTTGACTCCATATGCCATGCCTGCCGCCTTGCCTAGCAATGGGGTCTCGGATATCGCACCGCCGACGAGACCTACGGCCCAGACCGCATGGGATTTGATGCCCTCGCGGCCCACGAGACTAGAGATCGACATCTTGTTTCCTATGTGATCGCCACTCTTGTGCGATACGACACTATTGTTGACGGTGTAGTTCAAGAAACTCTGCTGCTGTACGACCCCATACTGGTATTCGGGTGCGCCTGCAGGCGTTATGTCGTGCTTCTTGAGCCAGTCCCTATAGTCTTTGGATTCAATGACGTTGACGGCGCCGGGCGCGTCGAAAGTTCTCCCACCCCAGCCGAACGTGTAGGCAACCAGTTGGGCGTGAGCCCCACCGAGCGAATGCCCGGTCACCTCGATCATGTGGTCTGCGCCATACTTCTTGTGGATATCCAACGCGTAATCAAGAGCCTCCTCGAACTGAGGATTCCAGGCACCTATTAGTGCTACCTGCGCCTTGGCCGCTTGACCTTTGGTCGCCTCCGTCGCCGGGCCGGGCAAGCCGGCGGTTCCAAGAAGATCACCATCGGCGGCGAGCACTCGATTCGGACCAATCCAATCTGCCAGCTCATCGCTGCCACGGAAAGCGATCGCGAGACGACGCCCCTCCGTGGTTTCCTTCTCGAAGACAGCAGCCGTGAAACCTGATTTGCGGTCATCGCGGAAGTTCAAGCCTTCTCGCTCTTCATTCGCCCCCAATAGGGACCAGTTCGTAGGCAGTTGGTATTCCTTCCGACCGAGGCCACTCTTCGCGATGATGAGTTCATCTTGGGCCCCATAAACGGCATCGGCCATCATCGACAGGTCCGCATCCTCGCTTAGATCGAACTTGGCGGGTGGATACAGCGAAGGTCTACTGCTCATCGCACTAACTCCTTGTGACTCACTTCCCGGTCGGATCCGCTTCCGACTCCAAATCGTAGAAGTCGACCCTGACTGTCTTCTGGCCGGACCTGAGACGATGACTTTCCTTGTAGGCGCCCTTGACCGAACTTTCCGATGCGCAAAACAACCGCGGCACCGTGTCTTGCTTAATCCCGGGCATGGGCTTGTCGTATAGAAATTTGACGCAAGGGACAATTACCGGTGCGTCCAATGCGTTCTGCTTCTGCGGGCAATCGTCCTGCCCTGTACCGTCGCAGCCCTGCGCGTCCGCTTTAGCGCCATACAGATAGCCACTTACGAGATCTTCCACCACTGTTTCATCGCTCGCATTGCCGTCCTTGATGACTGCCGCCCCAACTGACTGGAAACGCCAATTGCAGACACCGGGCAAGTACTTGTCGATGGCCACTTGCGCCTGGAAAGACTCGCCCTGACGAGTTACATCGAGGATTTCCTGACGATAGTTCGGACCGCCGCCCCATTTAGCGGCAGGGTGAGAGAAGCAGGATGGATCCTTGGCATCGGTCAGGTAATTAACGAACAGCTTCGTGGTGAGGGACTTCGGTATCCGCCCCGATAGTTGAAGAACATGGATCGGCCTGGGATTTATAGCGGGCGCGATGTCTGGACTCCCAGACATATCCGCGTTGCCATCGCGAGATTGGCAACCACCCAGAGCAGGAATCAATGACATGCCAAGGATTGGCATCACCAGCACTAGATAAGCTCGCAATGGTCGCTCCTTTTCATCGTCATATTCCTGTATGCACGAGTTGCCTACAAAATTCTGCCCCTCGCCTGCGTTGTTCTACACAGGGGCCAAAGCCAAAGCTTTTGGCGTAACGAGTAACGTTGGCAGCGCTTACAAAGGATTTTTCCTTGTGTCGATTCGATGCATCGTTATCGCGGGTCTGGCTTCCGGACCGTTCTGCAATGTGCTTGGCAGTGTGGCCGATGATGCAGGGCTCCTGTGATCCAGACTAGCAGCAGGCCGTTTGAGGCGGCTATAGGAAAAGTCCGATCGGCTGTAGACATTTGCTGCATGCGTGTAGACGAATGGCCACGGTAGGGAGACAGGTCGGCGCGGCTGGGAGTGACGAGGCGAGATGGGTCGGGCTTGGTCGCGGCTTACGCCGCTCCTACATTCGGTAGCACCGGAGGTTGCGGCGCGAACTTTAGGTTGCGCGGTCGCGGCTTGCGCCGCTCCTACCCTGGGCGATGCTGAGAGTTGCGATGCGAGGTTGCAGGATCGCGGTCGCGGCTTACGCCGCTCCTACATTCGGCAGCACCGGAGGTTGCGGCGCGAACTTTAGGTTGCGCGGTCGCGGCTTGCGCCGCTCCTACCCTGGGCGATGCTGAGAGTTGCGATGCGAGGTTGCGGGATCGCGGTCGCGGCTTGCGCCGCTCCTACCCTTTGGGCCACCGGGGTCATGAGGCGAAGCTGGCAGGATGCAGTCGAGGTGTGCTGCGGAGCACGCTCAGTCGAGCAAGCCCTTGCGCAGGGCGTAGCGGACCAACTCGGCGGTGTTGCGGACGTCGAGCTTGTCGAGCACGCGGGCGCGGTGGTTTTCGGCGGTCTTGGCGCTGATGTCGAGCTTGCGGGCGATCTCTTTGGTGGTCAGGCCTTCGGCGATCAGATGGAACACTTCGCGTTCGCGCGGGGTGAGGCGGCCGTAAGGGTCTTCGACGGTGCGCTCGGGATGACGCATCTGCTCGGCCATGGCCTTGGCCGCCTGCGGGCCGAAATAGCTGCGGCCGGCATGCAGGCTGCGCACGGCGGCAAGCAGTTCCGAGGCGGCGCTGTCTTTGACCAGGTAACCGGAAGCGCCGGCGCGCACCGCTTGCAGTACGTACTCGTCTTCCTGGTGCATGGTCAGCACCAGCACGCGGGTGTCGGGCAGGGCTTCGCGCAAACGCCGCACGACTTCGATGCCGTTGAGGCGCGGCATCGAGATGTCGGCGACGACGATGTCGGGGCGCGTGGCGATGGCCTGGGTGACGGTCTCCAGGCCGTCGGACGCCTGGGCCACGACTTCGATCGCGCCGTCGGCCTGCAACAGGCTGACGAGACTCTCGCGTACGAGAGTGTGGTCGTCTGCGATCAGAACCCGGATAGTGAAACTCGCCATGCGGGCAAGGTGCGCGCCGGCTTCGCCGCCGTCAAGCCTCAGGCGTCGGCGACGGGCGGCAACGGCAGCACGGCGCGCAAGCGCGTGCCTTCGCCGGGCACGGAATGGATTTCGAGTTTGCCGTCGTACAGGCGCAGACGCTCGCGCATGCCGCCGAGGCCGCAGCCGCCGGACGCGGCCACCGCGTCGGGGTTGTAACCGCAACCGTCGTCGACGACTTGCAACTGCAGCAAGCCGCCGCGCGCGACGAGACGCAAAAGCACATTCCGTGCCTGCGCATGTTTGGCGGCGTTGTTGATCGCCTCCTGGGCGACGCGGAACAGCAGCGTCTGCAGATCGCCGTCGAGCGCGGGCAGCGCTTCGATCTCGATCGCGACGTCCATGCCGCTGGCTTCGCTCTGGCTGCGCGCCAACCAGCGCAGCGCCGGTTCCAGGCCGAGGTCGTCGAGGATCGGCGGACGCAGCAGACGCGAGAGTTCGCGAGTGTCTTCGAGCGTGTCGGCGCACAGCGCGATCGCCGTTTCCAGTCGCGCGCGTTGCTCGGCTGACAAGCCGTCGCCAAGTTGGACCAGGCGGTGCTTGAGGGCGGTGAGGTTTTGGCCGATGCCATCGTGCAGTTCGCGCGCGAGGCGGCGGCGCTCGTCTTCCTGCACTCGCCACACCGAGCGGCCGAGCCGGCGGAACTCGCGTTCGTTGGCTTCCAGGCGTTGCAGCAGGCTGCGGTATTGATCGCGGATGCGTTCCAGCGACAGGTCTGGCTCTGTGGGGTCGGAGCGGCTCATGGCGCCTCCTTGCCTGACGGTGTTTCGATGCGGTCGAAACCGGCGCGCAGGGCCGGCGGCAATCCGTCGCGCAGGGTCTTCAGTGCGGCATCGGCCTTGTTGCGGGCGCTGCGTTCGCCGGCGACGTCGCCGGTCGCGGCGTAGGCGCTCGCGCCGAGGAGATGCAGCGCTTGGGCGCGATGGAAGTCGCCGTCGCGCAGGCGCTGCACGGCTTCGCGGTAATGGCCCAGGGCAAGCGCGGGATTGCGTGCGGCCAGGGCCTGCCGCATCGCCAGCTCCAGCCAGGCCAGCCGCAAGCCGGCGTGGCCGAGGCCGGCGGTGGCACGGTCGAGCGAGGGATCGACGCGTTCATTGCGGGCCTGCTCCAGCGCGATCTGCAGTTGCAACTGACGCACGCCGGAGGCCTCGGCGAGTTGCCGGGCCTGGCGCAAGGCGGGGCCGGCCTGCGCCGCGCGTTGCCCGCGCGCTGCCAACTGCGCTTGCAGCAGATAGGCGATCGCGCGTTGTTCGCTGGACGCTTGTGCGAGCGGCTTGGCTTGCTCGTCGAGCAAACGCCGGGCCTCGGCCAGGGCCTGCGCTTCCATCAGGGCTTGGACGCGCAGCAGGTCGACATCGACCTGGCCGCGCGCGTCTTCGCGTTGCCGGAACAGCTCGCCGGCCTGGCGCGCCTGCTCGATCGCCGCAGCGTAATGGCCTTGCAGCAGTTCCAACTCGGCGAGGTTGCGGCGGCTCACCGCGACCTCTTCCAACATCTGCTGCTGTTCGGCCGCGCTCAAGGAATGCTGCAGCAGGCGACGCGCCTCGCCCCACTGACCGCGCGCCGTCGCAAGCAGGCCGAGATTCTGTTCGGTGCGGATGCGCCCGGTCTGTTCGCCGAGCGCGGCGTAAGCCTCGGCGGCCTGCTGCCAGTACACCTGGGCGTCGTCGTAGGCGCCGAGTTGATAGTCGGCGAAGCCGATGTTGTTGAGCGCCTGCGCGGTGCCGTGCGGGTCCTCCACCTGACGCCAGGCCTGCAAGGCGCGACGGAACGCGTCGAGCGCGCCGGGGTAGTCGCCGCGCTCCTCGGCCAGTAGGCCGAGTTCGTTCTCGACCGCAGCCAAGCCGGCGCGATCGTCGAGCTCGACGTGCAGCGCGCGCGCCTGCGCCAACGCGGCAGCGGCCTCGTCGAACTTGCCGGTGGTGGCGAGTACGTTGGCGAGGTTGCGCAGGCTGGTCGCCACGCCGCGGCGGTTGCCGAGCGCACGCCGCAGCTCCACCGCCTTGCGATATTGCTCGGCGGCATCGGCCGACTGGCCGAGACGGCCGTAGCCGACGCCGAGCGCGTTGACCGTTTCGGCTTCGCCGCCGAGGTTGCGGCTGCGCTTGAACAAGACCAGCGCGCGCACGAGGTAATCGTCGACCGCGCGCCGCGCCTGCCCCTGCAGGATCGAAAACTTGCCGAGTTCGAACCACACCCGCGGGTCGTCGCCGTCGCGCTCGGCCAGACGCAGCAAGGCGGCGACCGCGGCCTTGAAATCGCCACCGGCGCCGAGGCCGCGGGCAAGATTGAGTTCGGCGTAGGTGTCGTCCGGGGTCTTGGCCAGCCACTCGCGCCAGGCCGCGACGGCCTTGGGCGGGTCCCCTTGCAGCAGGGCATGTTCGGCATCGAGACGGCGCCGCAATCGTTCGCCGATGCCGGCCACGGCCTGGCCGCGTTCGATCGCTTCGAAGGCGGCGTCCTGCTCGCCGATGGCGAGGGCGGCTTCGCCCTGCGCGAGCCAGGCCATGGCGTAGTCGGGCGCGGCGGCGGTGGCGAGGCCGAACTGGGTCAGCGCATCGCTCAAGCGGCCTTGGCGACGCACCAGCAGGCCGGCGCCATAGGCATCGAGCGCCTTGCCCGTATCGGGCAAGGCCAGCGCGATCGCCGACGGCAAGGCCAGCGCGCGCACGGTGTCCGGCTTCGCCGCCCAGGCCTGCAAGGCCGCACTCGGGTCGGCGGCGAGCGGCCCGGCGAGGGTCTGCGCCGGGGCGCCGGCGACACGCAGTTCGGCGTCGATGCGCCAACGGCCGTCGCGCTCGACCAAGCGCGGCTGCAACACGCGCCGCGCCGCGGCGAGCCGGCTCAGGGCCGCACTATCGGGTAAGGCGTTGCCGGTCGGGTCGAGTTGCCGCAGCGCCTGCACGGTGCGTTCTTCATCGACCACGGCGACACCGGGCGATGCCGCGAGCGCATCGCGCAAGTGCGAACCCAGGCCGGCCAGCAGCGGCGCCAACGCATCGTCGCCGGCATGGCGCATCGGCAGGACCAGCAGACGGTCCAGGGGCGCCGAGGCCACCTGCACCGGCGCACTGTCGCGCTGCCACCACCACGCACCGGCGCCGGCGAACAAGGCCAGTGCGGCGGCCGCGGCCAGCCAGAGGGCGCGCGTGGAACGACCGCCTTCGCGATACCCGTCGCGAGGCACTTCTTTGGAGTCGAGCGCGGCGATCACCGCGGCCGCGTCCTTGAAGCGGTGCGCCGGTTGCGGCCTCAGCAGCTTGTCGACCAGGCGCGCGATCCAGGCCGGCAGTTCGGCGCGCAGCGCGGTCACCGGCGGCGGCGTGCGCAGCATGCGTTGCGCCAGCACTTCGCTGACCGTGCCGCCGGCGAACGGCAGCTTGCCGGTTAGCATTTCGTAGAGGATCAGGCCGAGCGCATACAGATCGCTGCGCGCATCGAGCGCTTCGCCGCGCGCCTGCTCCGGCGACAGATAGTCCGGCGTGCCGATCACCGCGCCGGACTGGGTCAGGCCGGTGCTGGCGAGCGAGCGCGCCACGCCGAAATCGCTGATGTAGGCATTGCCCTGCGCATCCAGCAGCACGTTGGCCGGCTTGAGGTCGCGGTGCACCACACCCTTGGCGTGCGCGGCGGCGAGGCCTTCGGCGAGTTGACGGGCGATGCGCAGGGCGCTGTCGACGGCGAACGGCCCGTCGCGGTCGAGGCGGCGGTCGAGCGATTCGCCGTCGACGAAATCCATGCTGATCAGCCACCGGCCTTCGTGCTGCGCCAGATCGTGGATACGCACGACGTGAGCGCTGGACACTTGCCGCGCCAGCAACAATTCCTGACGGAAGCGTTCGAACGCATCCGGGCGATGCATCAGTTCCGGGCGCAGCAGTTTCAGCGCGACCTGGATGTCCAGGGCGAGGTCGGTGGCGCGATAGACCACGCCCATGCCGCCGACGCCGAGCATCGACTCGATGCGGAAGCGCCCGGCCAACACGCTGCCCGGCGGCAGATCGGCGTGGTGATAAAGACCGGTGGCGGTCGCGTCGTGCCCGGCACCGCCGGAGGCGCTCATCCCGCCTCCCCGAACTGGGCGGCGACGATGCGCTCCCACTGCGGCGCGGCCGGCTGGGCATCGAGCCATTCGCTGGTGCGGCGCACGGCGATCCATACCGCCGCGCCTTCGGCGAAGGCTTCGAGCAATTCCAGGTCGAGGGTGGTGATCGCCGGCCCCGGGCGCACGCGATCGGCGTACAGCACGCCGAGGGTTTGTTCGCCGTCGAGCAGCGGCAGGCACACCAGGGTGTTGATGCCGGCCGCGACCACCGAGGCGCGCGTCGCCAGCCAAGCTTCGCTGCGGACGTCGTTGGCGACGACCGCGCGGCGTTGCTGCAAAGCCCGCCGCACCGCGCCGACGCTGCCGGAGAATTCGCGTGCGCCGAGCCGGCCCGGGTCGAGCGCCAGGCTGCTGTGCACCTTATAGCCGTCACCGTCGCCGGCTTCGAACAGGACGAACCCGCGCTCGCATTGGGCCAGGTCCAACACCGCGCGCAGGCTGCCGTCGAGCAGGTCGTCGAGCCGGGTCAGGCCTTGCAGCCGCATGGTATGTGCGGTGGCCGCGGCGCGGCGCAGCGACTGGCCCTGTTCGCCGGCGGCGATCTCGGCGGCGCTGAGCGGCGCAAATTCGCAATGCACGTCGCCGAAGCGCAGCCAGTACGGCTCGCTCATGACCAATTCGTCGACCGCGAGGCCGTCGACGAAACTGCCGTTCTTGCTGCCGAGGTCGCGCAGGCGCCAGCCGTCGGCTTCGCCGCGCAGCTCGGCGTGCCGGCGCGAGATCGAAGGGTGCGCGATGACCAGGTCGCAATCGGGCGCGCGGCCGATGCTCAACGCGTCGCCCGGCCGCAAGGACCGGACGACCGCAGCGTGATCTGGCGGATAGGCGATCAGGCGCGCCTGCATCGGATCATCTTAGCGTCGCCGATGCGGGAAAGGCAGGCGCGACGGCGCAAAGCGCAAGCCGCCGATGACGCGGTGTGCTTATTGGCCGAAGTCGCGCAGGTAGGCGACGCTGAACTTCAGCGTCGCGGCCCCCGCGATCAGTTCGCCGGCATGGTTGTCGAGGTCGCGGGCGGCGCGCCACTGGTCGGCCAGCGGACTGCCGGCACGGGCGACGGCGCGGGCGCGGAACGCATCCAGCGCCGCGATCGCATCGGCGTACTCGGCCGCGGCCACGGCGGTGGCGACGGTGTCGAGCCAGGCATCGAACGCCGGCTGCTCGGCCAAGGGCAATTGATCGACGCGGGCGCGCAGCCAGGCGATCTTCTGGGCGATCACGCTGCCGGTGGCGCGAAGGTCCGACAGCACCAGGAACTGCGAGAAACCGCCGGTGGTGCCGCGCGAGCGCACGCTGCCGGGGGCGATTTCGTCGGAGATGTCGCGGAAGTTGCCGCCCAGCGAGGCCTTGAACAAACGATACGAGCTGCCCGCGCTATAGCTCAGCGCATGGGTATGCACCTCGACCCGCACGCTGCGGCGGAAGCTGAGCCCGCCGAGCGTCGGCGGCTCGATGGTGATCAGCAGCGGAAAGGCCGGGTCGAGCGGGGTCAGGCCGAGGCCAGGCAGGCGCGCGAGCAGAGCGCTGTCGCTGAGGCTGACCAACTGGGCGCTGACCCCCAGGCTGGACGCCTGCAGGCCGCTGGCGTCGTCGAAGGTCAGGGTGAGGTCGGCGACCGGCTGGGCGGGATCGCCGACCACGATGGTGGCAGTGTTGCCGGAAGCGTTGACGGTGACCGGCAGCGATTGCGCCGATGCGACCGCGCTGGATACGAATAGGGCGGCGGCTGCCAGCAGCCTCGACGCCAACGCCAACTTCCCCATCGCTTACTCCGGCGTACGACCACGCGGAGAGGCAGGCTAAACCGAAATGTGACGTGTGTCTCTAGGGGATTTCACTCAGCGCCCTTCCCGGGAAGCTGACTGGGGGTTTTTCGCGCTTGCCGCTGAAGGAAACCCCGGATGCCCCGACCGCCCCGGCCGGCTCATGTTCGGCCAACACGGCCATCGGGTCATTAGGGAGTCTTCGCTCGCATGAATCGCACTCGTCGCAAGGCACTGAAACTGTCCGCCCTGTCTTTGGGCCTGCTGAGCAGCGGCCTGGCCCTGGCCGAGGCCCGGCTCGATCCGCAACTGCTGTCGAAGCTGAATTCGGCGGCCACTAACGAGCCGCTGCAGATCGTAGTCAGCTACAAACAAACCGGCCCGGTCACGACCGGCCAGGTCGCCGCTCTGCAGGCGCTCGGCATCGCCAAGGGCATCCGCATGCGCAGCCTGCCGATCGCCGGCGCCCTGGCGACCACGGCGCAAATCCGCGCCCTCGCGCAGCGCGACGATGTCGCCGCGATCCATTTCAACCGCAGCCTGCGCTACTACAACGCCGACGCGCGGCGTCTGTCCGGCGTCGACCGCCTGCAGGCGGCGCCCTCGCTCGGCTACACCGGGCGCGGCGTCACCGTGATGGTCAACGATTCCGGCATCGACGCCACTCACGACGACCTGAAGTTCGGCAGTCACGTGGTCGAGAACGTGCAAGCGCTGACCAACCTGGCTTCGGTGACCGGTTTCGGCCCGGCGACGTACCTGGAAGGCCAACTCAATACCGACCTCAGCTCCGGCCACGGCACCCATTGCGCCGGCAGCGTCGGCGGCAGCGGCGCGCGTTCGGGCGGCCAGCAACGCGGCGTCGCCCCGGCCGCCGACCTGGTCGGCTACGGCTCCGGTGCGGTGATCTCGATCCTCGATGCAGTCGGCGGTTTCGACTACGCGATCGCCAAGCAGCATGCGTTCAATTCGCCGATCAAGGTGATTTCCAATTCCTGGGGCAGCAGCGGCGCTTTCGATCCCACCGACCCGGTCAACCTTGCCAGCTATGCGGCATACAAGAAGGGCATCGTCAGCGTGTTCGCCGCCGGCAACGACGGTCCGGCCGAAAATACCCACAACCCTTACGCGCAGGCGCCGTGGGTGATCTCGGTGGGCGCCGGCGAAAAGGACGGCACGCTGGCCGACTTCTCCTCGCGCGGCCAGCGCGGCGAAAGCGCCAGCTTCACCATGAGCGACGGCTCGCACTGGACCTACGTCAACCAGCCGAGCCTGGTCGCGACCGGCGTCGATGTCGTGTCCGCGCGCGCCTTGACCGGCGCCTTGCCCTTGTTGGCGACGCCGCAGGATGCCGCCCTCGGCCTGCAGGCGCCGTTCTACACCCACATGAGCGGCACCTCGATGGCGACGCCGCATGTCGCCGGCATCGTCGCGCTGCTGTTCGAGGCCAACCCCGGGCTGAGCCCGCTCGAGGTCAAGCAGGTGCTGCAGTCCACCGCCGACCCGATGGTCGGACGCCAGCCTTACGAGGTCGGCAGCGGTCATGTCGATGCCTACGAGGCGGCCGAGGTCGCGCAGGGGCTGTAAGCACGGCGGCAGGCCCCTGCCGCGGCCGCGCGGCAGGAGCCGTCGCACCGCCTCGCCCGGGCCTGCCCGCCTGAGGGTTTCTCCCCAGCCGGGTTAGGGGGAAGTCCCGATGCGATCGCTCCGGGCGGCTGCGAATACTCCGGACACGCCTCACGTCCTGGGCGTTTCCGGAGCCATTCGACCATGTCATCGCGAATTCCCCGTAAGACCTTCCGCGTCTGCGCCATCGCCGCCGGCGTACTCGCCAGCGGCGTCGCCCTGGCCGACGCCCACCTCGACCCGCAGTTGCTCAAGCGCATGGCCGCCGTCGCCGGCACCGAGCCGCTGCAGGTGGTGGTCAGCTACAAGCAGTCCAGCCCGGTGACCCCGGCCCAGGTCGCGGCGCTGCGCGCGCTCGGCATCGACCAGGGCGTGACCATGCGGACCCTGCCGATCGCCGGCGCCCTGGCGACGCCGGCGGAGATCCGCGCCTTGGCCCAGCGCGACGACGTCGCCTCGATCTACTGGAATGCGCCGCTGCGTTACTTCAACAAGGAAGCGCGCGAGATCACCGGCGCCGCCCGCACCGTCGACCACCCCGGCGACTACGTGCGCGCAGTGCCGTTCAGCGGCGCCGGCATCACCGTGGTGGTCAACGACTCCGGCATCGACGCCACCCACGACGACCTCAAGTTCCGCGAGCACGTGGTCGAGAACACCCTCGGCACCACCAACCTCAACTCGCTCGACTCGATGCTGCCGATCTCCTACACCGAAGGAGTGATCAACACCGACCTCGGTTCCGGCCACGGCACCCATTGCGCCGGCACCATCGGCGGCAACGGCGCCCGCTCCAACGGCCTGTACCGCGGCGTGGCGCCGGGCGCGGACCTGGTCGGTTACGGTTCGGGTGCGGTGCTGCTGATCCTCGATGCGGTCGGCGGCCTCGACTACGCCGCGACCAAGCAATTCAGTTTCGATCATCCGATCCGCGTGACCAGCAACTCCTGGGGCAGCAGCGGCAAATTCGATCCGCTCAACCCGGTCAACGTGTCGACCTACGAGCTGTACAAGCGCGGCATCGTCAGCGTGTTCGCCGCCGGCAACGACGGCCCCGGCGAAGACACCCACAACCCCTACGCACAGGCGCCGTGGGTGATCTCGGTCGGCGCCGGCGAGAAGGACGGCGTGCTGACCGGCTTCTCCTCGCGCGGCAAGCGCGGCGAGAGCGGCAGCTTCACCATGCCCGACGGCCGCCAGTGGACCTATTTCAACCAGCCCACCATCGTCGCGCCGGGCGTGGACATCGTGTCCACGCGCGCACTGACCGGCGCCTTGCCGGCGACCGAAGCGCAGCACGACGCCGAAACCCTGGCGCCGGCCTATCTGGTCCACTACACCCACATGAGCGGCACCTCGATGGCGACGCCGCACGTCGCCGGCATCGTGGCGCTGATGCTGGAAGCCAATCCGAACCTGACCCCGGCGCAGATCAAGGACATCCTCGAGCGCACCTCGACCAACATGACCGGGCGCCTGGCCTGGGAAGCCGGTGCCGGCCACGTCAACGCCTACACCGCGGTCGCCGAGGCCGCCGCGCTGCGCTACGGCTTCGGCGCCACGGTCAACCCGCTGCGTGCGTTCAACGCCAACGCGATCCTGTCCGGCGGCGTGCCGAACCTGCCGTTCTCGGTCGACTTCGCTCCGGTCGGCACGGTCGAGGAACAAAGCTTCACCGTCGCCAGCGACATCGCCTGGGTCGCGGCCCGCGCCACCATCGGCGAGAACACCCTGGCGGTGGTGCTGACGGATCCGGACGGCATCAAGTACGGCTCCTCGATCGCCCTGCCGGTGCTCGGCGACACCGTCACCACCGGCGCGCCCGGCAAGCCCGGCGTGTGGAAGGTCAGCGTGCGCGGCGTCGGCTCGGTGTCCGGCACCAACCTCGACCCGGCCAAGGTCACCAACGGCTACGGCCTGCCCGGCACGGTCGATGGCGAAATCAGTTTCCTCAAGAGCGGCGGCTACACCGGTATGGGCGATGTCGCCACCCACGCGGCGCGCTCGGCGATCGAATTCGCCGTCGCCAACCGGCTGGTCGACGGTTACTCGGACCAGCAGTTCCGCCCCGATGCCACGCTCAAGCGCAGCGAACTGGCGCAGTACCTGTTGATGGGCCAGAGCGTGCGCCAGTACCTGCCGTTCAACGGCCGCTCCAGCTTCAGCGACCTCTCGCCCGGCGACGCGCGTTACGCCTATGCCGAATCCGCGGTCGCCAACGGCGGTGCATTGCGCGACCTGAGCCAGTCGCAGGACGGCGTGATGGGCACGCTCAACGGCGCGTTCCGCCCGAACGACAGCGTCAGCCGGGTCAGCCTGGCCTATTCGCTGGTGCAGAGCCTGGCCTTGCAGAGCGAAGCGCGCGCGTTCAACGGCCAGCTGACCGCGTTCTACGACGGCAAGCGCATCGCGGTGGACGATGCGGCGTCGATCCCGGCCAGCCTGCGCGGCTACGTGCAGTTGGCCCTCGACCGCGGCCTGATCAACGCGCGTTTCGCCGTCACCCAGGGCCCGTTCGATCTGCAGCCGACCCTGCACGCCTACTTCGACCCCGGCAAGACGGTGAGCCGCGCCGCCTTCGCCGTCGCCGCGGGCCGTTACCTGGTCGCCTACCAGAGCGCCCAGGACTGAGCTGCGAAGCAGGCCAGGGAGCTCGACGAGCGGCCCGGGAAACCGGGCCGCTTTTTGTCGCCGCATCCGCCAGTGCGACCGCGACGCGGCGCGCAAGGTGGCCGCACACGGCATTGCGGCAGGGGCAGATCGCGCCGTTCGCGGTTGCGCCTACAATCGGCGGATGGATCATCAACTCATCATCAAATTCTGGCGCAAGTCCCTGGCCGACGAGGCCTTCCTGGCGACGATCGAGGCCGAGTTAAAGGCCGCGCTGGGCGATACGGTCGAGCTGGAGGGTTACGACGTCAGCGCGAAAGAGATCAATCTGTTCATGCTGACCGCCGACCCGCGCCATAGCTTCCGCCGCGCCAAGGACGTGCTGGAACGCCTGGGCCTGATCCAGGGCATGTCGGCCGCGCATCGCCTGGTCGGCGGCGCGCGCTTCACTTCGCTGTGGCCGCTGCGCGCGATGCGCAAGTTCACCCTGCCCTAGCGCTTGCTTGCGACGACGTCGTCGTCCGTGTTCGCAGTACGCACGCCTCGTCGCGCGCGCCGCTGCTTTCCTCGAACCGCCATCGCATGCGGGCACGCCGTCGCGCTTCGTGTCGAACGAGTGCGCAGGCGCTGTAGCCGGGTGTGATCGCGATCCTGGTTTTCGCGATCGCGATCTTGCCTCGGCGGTTGATCCCCAGTCGCGCTTGCGGTTCGCGAGGACGGCGACGCACGGCGATTTGTCCTGACGCATGAGCCCGGCTACGATGCCGCGGGATCGCCGGCCTTGGGGAAGGCCGGCCCGACTGCCCGGTCTTGCCCCGCAGTCCCACTCTCTGGGTAGCACGCATCGACATCATGGCGACGCGCTTCATCATCGAAGACACCGATCACGCGCAATCGCTGAGCCAACACGGCTCGCTGGCCGAGGCGTGGGTGGAGTTGCGGCGTTTGTCGGGCATTCCCTGGGACCAGGCGCCGAACATCGCGCCGTGCACGGGTTGGCGCACCTGTGGCCGCTCCTACGAGATCATCGAATTCGACACCTCGCTGGACCCGTGGCGCGAAGTGCAGCGTGTGTCCGGCTTCGGCATCCGCGCACTCGGCGTGGTGTGGGCGCCGGATGCGCAACGCGACGAACCCTGAGCCGCTCGCGCTTCAATCCACCAGGAAACCGCCGGTGAGATTGAGGATGCCGCCGGTCATCGCCGAGGCGCGATCCGAAGCGGCATAGACCGCACTGCCGGCGATGTCGGCGAGCGTCGGCAGACGCTTGAGCAGCGTGCTCTCGGCCGCGCCCTGCAGCATCGCTTCGACCGAGATGCCGGCCTGGTCGGCAAGCGGCTGGAACACCTCGCGGCTGTGCGAACCCGCGTCCAGCGCTTCGGGGATCGCATGCGAACGCAGGCAGACGGTGCGAATACCGCGCCCGCCGAGTTCGCCGGCGAGATGGCGCGACATCGCTTCGACACCGGCGCAGGCGACGCAATGGCCCAGGTAGCCGGGACCGGTCATGCGCGCGACCGGCGTGACCAGGCTCAGGATGACGCCGCCGCGTTCGCCCATGTGGCGCGCGGCCGCCCGTGCGGTCAGATAGTTGGAGCGGATGTACGAGTGGACCGGATACTCGAAGTCGGCCGGCGGCAGTTCGGCGAACGGCACGCCCTGCACGTGCACGAAGGCCACCGCGTTGAAAACGATATCGATGGCGCCGGCCTTCGCCGCGACCGCCTCGGCGTGGCGATCGACGGCATCGGCATCGAGCGCATCGACCTGCGCGCTTTCGGCAATGCCGCCGGCTTTCGCTATGTCCGTCACGACCGCATCCAGACGCGCTTGGCTACGCCCGGCGAGGAACAAGCGAGCGCCTTCGCGCGCGAACGCACGCGCCACCGCGCCGCCGATCGCGCCGCCACCGCCGTGGATCACCGCCACCCTGCCTTCGAGCTCCCGCTTCATTGCGCCTCCGTTGAACCGCATCGCGATCGCCGTGCGTGCGCACCGACCGCGACTGCGCAGCGGCGCATTGAGGCGGCCAGCTAACACCCGCGCCGCACGGTTTTCAAGTTTGTGCGCGGGTTGCGGTTTCGCGGATCAGGCTTCTTCCCAGCTGATCCGCACCTCGTGCTTGCCGAGGACGAGGCGATATTCGAACGAAAAACTTTCCCCCGGCTCGAGCGAGCCGACCAGTTCGATGCTGCCGTCGTCCAAGGTCTTGGTTGCATACACGCCGGCCTGCACCAAAGCCTGCAGACGGCGTGCAGCCGCCGGCTGCCAGTACTTCGAGACCGCGGCGAACAGGCGCTCGATCGCGACTTCACGGGAAGGTGCGGGCGCACCGGGCGCATAGACCAGACTCACCGTCGTGCCGTAATGCACGCAACCGCCGCTGGCGACCGTGACCGTCTCGCCGTTGCGCAGTTTCCAGATGGCGGTGCCGGTGGCGGCATCGAGTCGGCCGCCGTGGCGCGCGGCGACTTGTTGCATGCGCTTGGCGAAATAGGCCTGGTCGAAATCGCAGTCGCTGTCCTGCGCACCGGCAGGCGATGCGGACAGGAGGACGCCGGCGCACAACAGCCAAGGGGCCAAACGCTTCATGCTGGCATCCTTTCGCGACGGCGATCCGGTCATGGCGCGACTATGCCGGCAAGCGCCCGGCCCGAGCAATGACCGTGCCTTGCGATTCGCATCGAGCGATGCCGATCGCGGGATGCCGCGCGTACGCAGATGCCTGAGCGGCCTATTCGACCTCTTCCGGCGGCGGCACGATCGCGCTGGGATCGAGGGCGAGACGGCCTGCGATCAGCACCGCCTGGGTGCGGTTGTTGGCGCCGAGCTTGCGCAGGATCGCGGTGACGTGGGCCTTGACCGTCGCTTCGGAGACGCCGAGTTCGTAGCCGATCTGTTTGTTGAGCAGGCCGGCGCCGAGCATCTGCAGAACGCGGAACTGCTGCGGGGTGAGGTCGCGCAGGCGTTGCGCGGCTTCGTGTTCGTCGGCATTCGCGGCCGGCGCGGCGAAGGCGGCGGCCGGCGCCCAACGGTCGCCGTCGAGCACCGTGGTCAGCGCCGCGCCGAGCGTCGCCGCGTCGGCGGACTTGGGTATGAAACCGACCGCGCCGTGATCCAGCGCGCGGCGCATCGTCGCCGGCTCCTCGCGCGCCGACACCACCACGATCGGCAACTGCGGATGCAGCGCGCGCAGATGCACGAGCGCGCTGAAGCCTTGCGCGCCGGGCATGTTGAGGTCGAGCAGCAACAGATCGGCGTCGGACTCGGCCTCGACCAGCGCGTACAGCGCATCGACGCTGTCGGCTTCGCGCAGGGCCGCGTCCGGCAGCACCCGCGCGACCGCGCCGCGCAAGGCTTCGCGGAACAGCGGGTGGTCGTCGGCGATCAGCAGGGTCGGCATGGGGCGGGCCTGGGCGGGGGAAGGGCGCTGCGGACGACGTACATGGCAGGAATCTTACGTCGTATAGGGGGTTCGTCCGCTATTGGACGATGGGTGAAGGCGGGTGAAATGTGGGTATGCATTCGTATGAACCCGGTCTCAAAACGCCCGCGCGCCGCCTGCGAGGCGACGCCAGCGCCGCCGGACAGCGGTTGTGGTGGCTGTTGCGGCGCGAGCAGATACTCGGCGTGCAGTTCTACCGGCAGAAGCCGTTGCTGCGTTATGTGGTCGACTTCTATGCGCCGGCGGCGGCGCTGATCGTCGAAGTCGATGGCGCGCAGCACGCCACCGATTCAGGCCTGGCGGCGGATGCAAGAAGGACGGTCGCGTTGGAGATGCTCGGGCTGAAGGTGATCCGCTTCGACAACCTGCAGGTGCTCAGGGAAACGGCTGCGGTGATGGAGGAGATATATCGCGTCGTGTCCGAGCGTTTGCCTGGGATCGTGAGTCACGATTGAAGGCAAAAGCCGAAGCAAATCCCCCCTCCCCCCCCTTTTTCAAAGGGGGGGAGGCGATAGGCGGGGATTCATCGACTGGGTGATTCACGAGCGAGGCCACGGGGAGCCTCGCTTTGGTAGCTCATGCTCAAACTGGCGCTGGCATTGGTGTGGCCGTGCTGTCGCTGTCCCCCCTTTGAAAAAGGGGGCAGGGGGGATTTGCTGTTGCTGTTGCTGTTGCTGTTGCTGTTGCTGTTGTTACTACAACCGGCCTCACCGCAACCAGCACGACCGCGATAACAGCCGTGCCAGCCAGGCAGTGACGCTCTTACCGTCCCAGTCGCTCGCTCACCAGGCTCTCGACCACCGACGGGTCGGCGAGCGTGCTGGTGTCGCCCAACTGGTCCGGCGCGTTCTCGGCGATCTTGCGCAGGATGCGGCGCATGATCTTGCCCGAACGGGTCTTCGGCAGGCCCGGCGCCCACTGCAGGTGGTCGGGCGTGGCGATCGGGCCGATCTCCTTGCGCACCCAGGCCACCAGCTCCTTGCGCAGTTCGTCGTTCTGCGCTTCGCCGGCGATCAGGGTCACGTAGGCGTAGATGCCCTGGCCCTTGAGGTCGTGCGGGAAACCGACCACGGCCGCTTCGGCGACCTTGGGGTGCGAGACCAGGGCACTCTCGACTTCGGCGGTGCCGATGCGGTGGCCGCTGACGTTGATGACGTCGTCGACGCGCCCGGTGATCCAGTAGTAACCGTCGGCATCGCGGCGGCAGCCGTCGCCGGTGAAGTAACTGCCGGGGTAGGTCTTGAAATAGGTCTCGATGAAACGCGGGTGGTCGCCGTAGACGGTGCGCATCTGCCCGGGCCAGGAATCCTTCAGCACCAGATTGCCTTCGGCCTCGCCTGCGAGCTCGCCGCCGTTGGCGTCGACCAGGGCCGGCTGCGCGCCGAAGAAGGGCTTGCTCGCCGAACCGGGCTTGAGGTCGATCGCGCCGGCCAGCGGGGTGATCAGGATGCCGCCGGTCTCGGTCTGCCACCAGGTGTCGACGATCGGGCAACGCGAATCGCCGACCACCTCGTAATACCAACGCCAGGCTTCGGGGTTGATCGGTTCGCCGACCGTGCCGAGCAGACGCAACGAAGCGCGCGAGGTCTTCTTGACCGGCTCGTCGCCGTCGCGCATCAGCGCGCGGATCGCGGTCGGCGCGGTGTAGAACACGCTCACCTTGTGCTTGTCGATCACGTTCCAGAAACGCGACACGTCCGGATAGTTCGGCACGCCCTCGAACACCAGCGCGGTGGCGCCGTTGGCGAGCGGGCCATAGACGATGTAACTGTGACCGGTGACCCAGCCGACGTCGGCGGTGCACCAGTAGATGTCGTCTTCGCGCAGGTCGAACACCGCCTCGTGGGTGAAGCTGGCATAGACCAGGTAACCGCCGGTGGTGTGCAGCACGCCCTTGGGCTTGCCGGTGCTGCCGGAGGTGTAGAGGATGAACAACGGGTCTTCCGCGTTCATGCGCTCGGGCTCGCAGGTTTCCGGCTGGCCTTCGACCACCGCGTCGTACCAGCGGTCGCGCGGCATCTGCATGTCGACTGCGGCGCCGGTGTGGCGCACCACCAGCACGGTTTCGACCGAGTTGGTGCCGGGCAGCCTCAGGGCCGCATCGACGTTGGCCTTGAGCGGAATCTTCTTGCTGCCGCGCAGGCCTTCGTCGGCGGTGATGACGAGCTTGCTGGCGCAATCGGCGACGCGGTCGGCGATCGAGTTCGGGGCGAAGCCGCCGAACACCACCGAGTGAATCGCGCCGACCCGGGCGCAGGCGAGCATCGCCACCACGGCCTCGGGAATCATCGGCAGGTAGATGGTGATGCGGTCGCCCTTCTTGATGCCGAGGTTGCGCAGCGCATTGGCCAGGCGGCACACGCGCGCATGCAGCTCGCGGTACGTGATGTGCTCGGCCGGCAGGTTCGGGTCGTCGTGCTCGAACAGCAGCGCGGTCTTGTCGCCGCGCTCGGCCAGATGGCGGTCGAGGCAGTTGACGCTGGCGTTGAGCTCGCCGTCCTCGTACCAGTGGATATGGAAGTCGGCCAGATCGAAGCTGACGTTCTTGATCTTGGTCGGCACCTTGAACCAGTCCAGGCGCTTGGCCACGCCGCCCCAGAACGCGTCGGGGTCGGCGACCGATTCGGCGTAGAGACGCTCGTAGTCTTCGCGCCGGTAGCGCGACTTCGCAGCGAAGTCCGCGTCGGTCGGGTAGACGGTGACGGGGTGAGTCATGAGTGGGGGCTCCGTAAGACGGCTGGGATTCGGGATTGGGGATTCGAGAATCGACCGAGCCATCATCGCAGCTTACGAATCCCGAATCCGCAATCCCCGCCCTCGACCCGTCGGGCCTCCCAGTTTGCCGCATTCATCGCGACCGCCGCCGCGGCACCCATTTAGACCTTGGTCGTAACTTGGTCGTAAATGGAGAACTGAATCGCGCCGTTACGACCAATGGCGAATGGTGAAGCCGTCTCGGCCGCGCGCAGGCTGGCCCCAGCCGCACGTACCGCGCGGCGTTCCTCGGGAGGGAATCATGACGTTCACTAGTGTGCTCACACGCACGGCACCGCAGCGCGCGGCGATGCGACGGCGGCCCCTGGCCGCGGCCTTGCTGGTCGCCCTGGCGCTGCCCGGCCTGGCTTTCGCGCAGACGGCAAAGGAAAAAGAACTCGAAACGCGCGTCGCCGAACTCGAACGCATGGTCCAGCAACTGGTCTCGCAACAGCAGCAGGTGCAGACCCAGGTCACCGAGGTCAAGGCCGCACAGGCCGCCGCACCGACCGCGGTCGCGGCGACGCCGGCCAAGCCCGGCATCCAGAGCACGCCGATCTCGACCGCCGGCAATCCCGGCACCCGTTTCAGCTACGGCGGTTTCATCAAGCTCGACGCCTCGGTCACCCAGACCAACGACGGCGACATCGCCGACGGTTCGGTCGGGCGCCTGTTCTACGTGCCCAAGGCGATTCCGGTCGGCGGCGCGGCCACCCGCGAAGGCGGCAGCGACACCGACATGGGCGCGAACTTCTCGCGCTTCTGGTTCGCCGCCGACACCGACCTGGAAAGCGGCGACAAGCTCAAGGGCTATCTGGAATTCGACCTCTACGGCGGCGGCAGCACCGCCTTCACCGGCAGCGAGGTCGCCACCAACACTTACGCGCTGACGCTGCGCCAGGCCTACGTGACCTGGAACAAGTGGATGGCCGGCCAGGCCTGGTCGAACTTCCAGGACACCGCGGCGTTGCCGGACACGGTCGATTTCCTCGGCCCCACCGAGGGCACGGTGTTCGTGCGCCAGGCGCAACTGCGCTACACCAGCGGGCCGTGGTCGTTCTCGATCGAAAACCCGGAAACCGTGTACACGCCGTTCCGCGGCAACATGGCCCAGGTCGCCGGCGACGACGGCGCGGTGCCGGACGTGACCGCGCGCTACACCGCCAAGGGCGACTGGGGCCACTTCAGCGTCGGCGCGCTCGCCCGCCAGCTCAAGTATCAGTCCGGTCGCATCAACGACAGCAACACCGGCTACGGCCTGAGCCTGTCGGGCAAGTGGAACCTCGGCGCCAAGGACGACCTGCGCTACATGATCACCACCGGCAGCGGCATCGGCCGCTACGTCGGCCTGGCGCTCAACAACGACGCCGTGCTCGACGCCAGCGGCGACCTGGAGAACATCGATCTGGTTTCGGGCTTCGTCGGCTGGCGCCACGCGTTCACCCCGAAGCTGCGCGGCAACCTGTTCTATTCGCGCGCCGAGTACGACAACAAGACCGCATTGACCGGCCTGGGCATCACCAAGTCGGCGCAATCGGCCCACATCAACCTGATCTATACCCCGATCCCGAAACTCGACCTGGGTGCCGAGTACATCTGGGGCCAGCGCGAGATCGAAAGCGGCGACCGCGGCGAGATCAACCGCCTGCAGACCCACGTCAAGTACAGCTTCTGATCGGAAAGTCGCGACAGCAACATAGAAAGAATCGCCCCGGCGGGCCCCGGCCCGCTCCTCTCCACTGTTCGGGGGAACAGACATGTCCAGCATCGCCGCAAACTCAGCGCCGCACACCGCGCCGCTGACCAAGGACCACAAGAAGGTCATCTTCGCCTCCAGCCTCGGCACCGTGTTCGAGTGGTACGACTTCTACCTCTACGGTTCGCTCGCCGTGATCATCGGCAAGCAGTTCTTCGGCGGTTTGAACGAGACCAGCCAGTTCATCTTCGCCCTGCTCGCCTTCGCCGCCGGTTTCGCGGTGCGGCCGTTCGGCGCGCTGGTGTTCGGCCGCCTCGGCGACATGATCGGACGCAAGTACACCTTCCTGGTCACCATCGTGATCATGGGCCTGGCGACCTTCCTGGTCGGCATCCTGCCCAGTTACGCCACCCTGGGCATCGCCGCGCCGGTCATCCTGATCACCTTGCGGTTGTTGCAGGGCCTGGCGCTCGGCGGCGAGTACGGCGGCGCGGCGACCTACGTCGCCGAGCACGCGCCCAACGGCAAGCGCGGCTTGTACACCAGCTTCATCCAGACCACCGCGACGCTCGGTCTGTTCCTGTCGCTGCTGGTGATCTGGGCCTGCCGCAATTACCTGGGCAAGGAAGATTTCGAGTCCTGGGGCTGGCGCATCCCGTTCTGGTTCTCGGTGATCCTGCTCGGCGTGTCGGTGTGGATCCGCATGCAATTGGCCGAATCGCCGCTGTTCCAGCAGATGAAGGCCGAAGGCAAGACCTCCAAGGCGCCGATCACCGAGAGCTTCTTCTCCAAGAACGGCAAGATCGCCCTGTTCGCCCTGCTCGGCGCCACCGCCGGCCAGGCCGTGGTCTGGTACGGCGGCCAGTTCTACTCGCTGTTCTTCCTCACCAAGACCCTCGGCATGGACCCGAACCAGGCCGATATCTTCATCGCGATCGCCCTGGCCCTGGCCACCGGCGGCTTCATCTTTTTCGGCTGGCTGTCGGACAAGATCGGCCGCAAGAAGATCGTGCTGGCCGGCTGCCTGATCGCGGTGTTCACCTACTTCCCGGTGTTCAAGGCGCTCACCCATAACGTCAACCCGGCCCTGGAAGCCGCGGTCGCCGCCTCGCCGGTCACCGTCACCGCCGATCCGGAGCGCTGCGCGTTCCAGTTCGACCCGGTCGGCAAGGCGACCTTCAAGCAGTCCTGCGACATCATCAAGTCGGCGCTGGCCAAGAAGGGCATTCCCTACGTCAACGCGGCCGGCCCGGCCGGCAGCGTCGCCACGGTCAGCATCGGCGGCGCCAGCCTGAGCAGCTTCGAAGGCGAATCGCTCGACGGCGCCACCTTCAAGACGCAGTCGGAAGCCTTCGGCAAGCAACTGACCGAAGCGCTGCAGACCGCGGGCTATCCGGCCAAGGCCGACCCGGCGCAGATCAACAAGCCGATGGTGATCGCGCTGCTGACCTTCCTGGTGCTGCTGGTGACGATGGTCTACGGCCCGATCGCCGCCTGGCTGGTCGAGTTGTTCCCGACCCGCATCCGCTACACCTCGATGTCGCTGCCGTACCACATCGGCAACGGCTGGTTCGGCGGCTTCCTGCCGTTCACCGCGTTCGCCATCGTCGCCGCCACCGGCAACATCTACAGCGGCCTGTGGTATCCGATCATCGTCGCCGCCATGACGGTGGTGATCGGCGCCTTGTTCCTGCCGGAAACCAAGGACCGCGACATCACCGTATAACCTCTCCGCCTGCTAGCGCTGCAACGACGACGCCGGCCTCGCGCCGGCGTCGTCTTTTGCGCTGCCGCCCGGCCCCGCGGATTCGCGGCTTGACAGGGTTTTGCGCCGCGACCAACACTCGGCCGCGGCTTGCACGCGCAAACCCGCCCGCCGCCTTCTTGTCGGAACCGATGCCGATGGAATCCCTTGCCGCCCTGCTCGCCGACGTTCGCGCGTGCAGGCTGTGCGCCGCGCATCTGCCCGATGGCCCGCGGCCGGTGCTGCAGATGAGCGCGCAGTCGCGCATCCTGATCGCCGGACAGGCGCCCGGCCGTAAGGTGCACGCGAGCGGCCTGCCCTTCGACGATGCCAGCGGCGAACGCCTGCGCGCCTGGCTCGGCCTGGATCGCGAACGTTTCTACGACGCTGGCCAGGTGGCGATCCTGCCGATGGGCTTCTGCTATCCGGGCACCGCGAAGTCCGGCGACCTGCCGCCGCGCCCCGAGTGCGCGCCGGCCTGGCGCCGGCGTCTGCTGGCGCAGTTCCAACGGCTGCGCCTGACCCTGGTCATCGGCCAGTACGCGCAGGCCTATCACCTGCCCGACGCCGGCGACACCTTGACCGCCGCGGTCGCATCCTGGCGCGAGCGCTGGCCGCATACGGTGGCGCTGCCGCATCCGAGCCCGCGCAACAATCTCTGGCTCAAACGCAACCCCTGGTTCGAACGCGAGCTGGTGCCGGCCCTCCGCGAACGGGTCGCGCAGGCGCTGTCCGAAGACGCTTGAGCGAGCTCCGCAGCACAGCACCGACGCTCACTGGTAAACGAACTTCGGCATCTCCCACTCGTAGCGGATCGCCAACAGGCGGAAGGAGAAGCCGCCGCCGAGACAGAGCAGCACGGCCAGGTTCTCGGCGACGCCGAAGCGCAGCATCGCCAGATAGGCCACGCCGGTCAGTAGCGAGATCACCGCGTACAACTCGCGCTGGAACACCAGCGGGATCTCGTTGCACAGCACGTCGCGCAACACGCCGCCGAACGCGCCGGTCAACATGCCGGCGATGACGACGATGGCCGGCGCGTGCCCGCCTTCGCGCGCCACCGAACAGCCGATCAGGGTGAAGGCGATCAGGCCGAGCGCGTCCAGCCAGAGGAAGGCGCGGCGCAAACGGTGCAGTCTCTTGGCCAGGAAGGTCGCGGCGATCGCCGCGCCGATGGTGTAGCCCAGGTACTCGGGATGCCGCACCCAGCCGAGCGGGTAGTGACCGAGCACGATGTCGCGCAGCGAGCCGCCGCCGAGCGCGGTGACGCTGGCGATGATGACGACGCCGAACAGGTCCATGCGCCGCTTGCCGGCGGCGAGCGCGCCGGTCATGGCTTCGGCGCTGATGGCGATGAGATAGATCAGTTGCAATAACACGGCGGTTCTCCGTCGGACGGGCACGAATGAACCGCGGCCGGGCACGAAGACGCGAACGCGCCGCTGCGATGAGGACGCAGCGGCCGGGCGGCACGGCAAGCGCAGGCGCGGCCGTGAGCCGCATGCGCTTGCCTGTCTCCGTGGCCCGAAGGCCGCGATGCCGCTCCCGCTGTCCTTTTACCTGAGAGTTTGGGCGGCGCGCTGTCGCGACAGCGGCCGCTTGCCCCTTCGGTGGGCCGCGTCGCGGCCTCTCTCCAGATCGGCGTGTTCGTTGCAGTGTTCCGGCCGATGAAGGGCCGAGCCTGAGCGATTATGGGAGCCTGCGCCTTCGGCGGGCAGCGGCCTTCGGCCGGCGCCACTCTTCAGCAACGGGGGCATGGTAGCAGCCCATCCCGATTCAATGAGCCGCTTCGTCATGTCCGTGTAGGAGCGGCGTGAGCCGCGACCGTGCATGGACGGCGACGACGCCCCCCCTGCCCTCCCTCTCCAAAGCGGGGACTCGTCTCGGCGGTATTCAGCGACCGACCTGACCTGCACGCTCCGGCCGCTCGGCCGCCAAGGCCTCGACCATCGACTGCTCCAGCGACCGCTGCGGGTCGGCGCGGATCGCATCGAGCTCGCCGGCCGGCCAGTCGCGGCGCAGGCGCCCGTCCATCAGCAACAGCGCGCGGCTGATGAAGCGCTCGGCGACGTCGAGCGAATGGGTCGCCAGCAACACGGCGGTGCCGCGCTCGTGAGCGAGCTGCTGCAGATGGCGCTTGAGCGCGTAGGCGCTGAGTGGGTCGAGGCCGTTGAGCGGTTCGTCGAGCACCAGCAAGGGCGGCTCGCCGAGCAGGCCGAGCGCGATCGCCAGTTTCTGGCGAGTGCCGAGCGAGTACTGGCCGATGCGGCGATCCAGCATCGGCGCCAGCGCCAGGGTCTCGGCGAGGGCCAGCGTCGGCGCGGGAATTTCGCTGAGCTCGCGCGTACCGGCGAACAGACGCAGGCATTCGCGACCGGTCAACAACGGCGGCAGGCGCGCCGGGTCGACCGCGAAGCCGAGCAGGCGCCGCGCCTGCAGCGGTGCGCGGGCGAGGTCGTGGCCGCCGATCAACACGCGCCCCGCGCTCGCCCGCTGCAGCCCGGCCAGGCAATGCAGCAGGGTGGTCTTGCCGGAACCGTTCGGACCGATCAGCGCGGCGAATTCGCCAGCCTGCAAGCGCAGATCGATGCCGTGCAGCACCGCGTGCTCGTCGTAGCGGTGCTGCAGGCCATCGAGTTCGAGCAGGACGGTCATCGCGACAAAGGCCGGTGAAGGAGCGGACGCAGCGCAAGCAGCGCTGGCGATGAAAGGACGAGCAGGATCGCGAGCAATACCGGCGCGGCACGCCAGGTCAGCGACAACAACGCGGCGCCGACGCCCGCGAATGCCAGGGCGCAGAGCAAGGCGAAGGCCGGATACCGCCAGGCCGCCTGCGCCAGCCGGTGCGGCGCGCGCGGCGTGCTCGCCAGCAAGGCGTCGGCATCGAGCGTCGCGGCGACGCAGGCCTGCAGGATCAGACTGAACCAGGCCAGCGCGATGGCGATCAGCAACACACCGATACCGCTGCTCGCACCGGTCGAACTCGGCAGGCCGAACAGCACCGCGCCGATCATCCAGGCGTGGCCGCCGCGGCGCCAGCGCAACACGCCTTCGCGCCGTTGCCAGTCGCTGAGGTGCGGCAACCGCGCATCGTCGAGCCAGGCCAGGCCGAACACCGGCAGGCGCGCGCCTTCGCGCAAACGCTGCGCCGGATGGCGACGATGGCGCAGGGCCGCGAACAGACCCAGCACGGCGCCGAGCGCGAGCCCGCCGTCGACGACCCAGTACGCGGCGCGCAGGCTCGCGCGGTCGCCACCGCAGGCGGCGAGCACGGTCGCCGCGAATGCCATCGCCGCCAGCGTCGCCAGGCCGGCCAGCAAGACCAGGCTGCGCGTGGCCCGCGACGGCTCGATCGGCGCCGCCGCCCACCAACCCAGGCGCAGGTACTCATCGAGCGCGATCAAGCGTCCGCGCGCAACCGCATACGCCGTAGCCATGGCGAGCAGACCGAACGGCAGCGGCAAGCCTGCGATCAGGCGCGGCAGGGCCTCGGCCAGGGCCGCGGCATCGCCGCCCCAGCCAAGCAACAACAACGGCAAGACGATCGCCGCGGCGGCCGCCGCCGACAGGGTCCGTCCGCGTCGCCATGCGCCGCCGCGCGCGGCGACGAGGCGCGCTTCGGCGAACCAGGGATGCAGCATTCGGCCCATCGCAGGAGGTCCTCGGCGATCGATCGGGAAACCGGAATCGGCGTTGTCGACGGCACTGCGCAGGACCCGGCGGCGACGCGCGGCGCGCTCGTGCGGGCACGCCGGTTACGCCCCCGCAGCGGTCCCGTCGACGATGCGGACTGTACCGGATCGGCGCCGCTCAGCGCTCCGACGCCGCGCAGCGCAGTTCCAGCGCCTCGTTCAAGGATGCGGCGTGCGCCCATTCCTCCAGGCCGGTCCAGACCCGCTCCACGGCCATGCTCAGCACCACTTCGTCGCGCAGATCGCCCTGGCCCACCAGGCCGAACAATTGCGCTGCGCCGTCCGGCCCGGGCAGGTCGGCGGCCTCGTCGAACATGGTCCCGCTCGATGCGAACACGTGTCGCTCGGCCAGGCCGATCAGGCAGGCCAGGTGCTGGGCGAACTCGCAGGCGAGCAGGGACAGCGGTTTGCGCGCATAGCGATTGCGCAGCTTGCCGACCAGTTCGTACAGCTCGCCGACCACGATTTCGGCCAAGGCCGCGTCCACCGCCTCATCGTTCGGATGCGCGGCGAGCGAGCGCAAGGTCTCGACCAGGGCGCCGTGGTCGGGCGCGATCCACAGCGCGCGCGCATGCACGAACTGGCCGTGGCTGAGCGCCCAGCCTTCGTCGACTTCGCGCGCATAGGCCTCGATGGCGGTGCGCGACATCAGGTTGAGCTCGGCCTTGCCGCGACCGTGCACCCATTCCAGGGTTTCGTCGTAGTCGGCGCCGAGGGCGTCGTCGTCGAGCACCGCCCACAGTTCGATGTCCGAGTACGGGCCGTCGCCGTCGCGCGCGGTCGAGCCGTACATGGCGACCGCGAGCAGGCGCTCGCCATGGACCTGACGCAGTCGTTCGACGATCAGTTCGGCCAGTTCGCGGCGTTGTTCGGAAGTGACCGATTGGGGGCCGGCGAACAGCGTATCGAGTTCGCCGCGGGGCAGTGCGTAATTCATCGCGACTAGGTATCACGCGCGGCGCAGCGGCGGCAATTGCGCAATCCGGGCAATGCGACGGGCTGCGGAGAATTCGCCGGATGCGCATCGCGCAACGCGCCGGAAACGCGACGCCCGTGGCCTTAGCGTTCGCCTCGGCCGAGCGAGCCGTTCAGGCCGGCGATCACTGCGGGGGCGAGGCCAGTTCGCGCGCGTCGAGCCAGCCGTCGCGGTTGCGATCCTGTTTGCCGAAACGCTCGGCCAGGGTCAGGCGATGCTGCTCGCGCGACAGCGCGGCGCGCGCGCCGCGCCCGCTCGCGGGCTGCTCCTGCGCATCCAACTGGCCGTCGCGGTTGGCGTCCATCGCGTCGAAGGCGTAACTGAGCCAGTCCTGGTACTCGAGCAGCGAGATCTTGCCGTCCTGGTCGCCGTCCATGCGCGACAAATAGTCGCCGGTCGAGGCGACTTGCTGGGCCGCGCAGACCAACGGAACACAGAACGCGATCGCAATCAGTCGGCGCATGCACGGGAACCGGGTGGCGCCGGGAACGGCGGCTTTGCCGCGCAGCCTGACGCGGGCGGCAGCGCCAGGCAAGTCCGGGCCGCGGATCGCGGGATCCCGCGCCGCCGGCTCGGCCGACCAGGGTTGCCGGCGGCGCGCGCAGGCGACGCCGGCAACACGGGTGCGCACGGCGCAAGGCCGGTCACGCACGGATCATCGACCGCCTCGGATCAGGAATCGTCCATGCAGCAGGCGAAGCGATTGCCGCCGAACTGGCAGCCGGCCTTGGGCGCGCAGCCCTCGGCGTACTTGTTGTCGGCCTGGGCCGCGCCGAAACCGACCGAAGCGGCGAACAGCGCGGCGATCGCCAAGTACTTCATGCGGGTGCTGCGGAAAGTCTTCATGGTTCGCCGTCCTCAGGGCAGCATGCAGCAGCCGACGCGCTGGCCGCCGTACTTGCAGCCGGCCTTCGGCGGGCAGCCTTCGCGGTAGGGACTGTCGGCCTGGGCCACGCCGAAGCCGATGCCGGCAGCGAACAACGAGGCCAGCATGAGCAGCTTGATGCGCTTGCTACGGAATACCTTCATCTGTTCTGTCTCCTTTGCTTGAAGCGCGGCCCCGTCCCTGGCGCGCGGCGCGTTCACGGGTGGCGGGTTCGTCCTTGCAATGACGTCGGTCGCGTGCGGCGCAGGGCGGCACGGGCAGGCAGGAAAGAGGGAATCGGAAGCGGCGCGCGGACGGCGGCGATGATCCGAGCTGCGGTGGTCCGGGCAACGATGTCCCTGCACATGCGGCATCTCCTTATGCGGCGCGGGACGCGGTCCGGCGCGGCGACTCCATTCCTGCGCACGCTACACCCTCGCCGGACGGCAAATGCTGATGGGCGTCGCGGTCCTGAAGGGGCTGCCGCGCGGGGCGGCGGCCGAGCCATCGCGCGCTGCACGGCGCGCTGCCTGTGCGGCAATAAAAAACCCGCGCATCGCTGCGCGGGTTGTTATTGGAACGACCCAACCGGCGAACCGGCTTCGAACGCTCAGTGGCGCGCCGGCGCCAGCGCGTAGCCCTTCATGCGCGCGGAGAACGCCTGCAGCGACTGGATGCCGGTGGCCTCGGCGTCGACGCACCAGGCGTGCAGACGGTTCAAGGTGGCCTGCGCATCGTGCGAACGGTCGTCGAGCACTTGCGCCAGGCGCTGGCGGAACTCGGCCAGGGTCGCCATGCGCGGCCGCTCGTCGATCCAGCTCTGCAGGCGCGCGCGCGCGCCGTCGTCGAGCCAGCGGCCGCCGTCGGCCAGGCCCTTGCGCAGACGGCGCGGCAAGGTGCGCATGCGGTCGCCGGCGTGCGCGGCTTCTTCGCGCAGGGTCGGCAGGGTCACGCTGCGGTAATAGTCGGTCATCGCCTGGAAGCGGATCGCCAGCAACGCGCGCAGGGTTTCGGTGTCCGGCATGGCGATGTTCGGGCGCACGTCCAGGGTCGGCGCGACGCGCAGCACCTTGGCCAGGCGCACGGCCTGCAAACCGCGGATCGCCGCCCAGCCGATGTCGAACTCCCACTTGCGCAGGGCGAACTTGGCCGAGCTCGGGAAGGCGTGATGGTTGTTGTGCAGTTCTTCGCCGCCGATCCAGAAACCCCACGGGGTCAGGTTGGTCGCGGTGTCGGTGGTCTCGAAGTTGCGATAGCCCCACCAATGGCCGAGGCCGTTGACCACGCCGGCGGCCCAGAACGGAATCCACACCATCTGCAGCGCCCAGATCGCCACGCCGGCGAAGCCGAACAGGGCGAAGCTGATGAATAGCAGCAAGGTCGGGCCGAAGGTCGCATGCGGCGTATAGAGCTTGCGTTCGATCCAGTCGTCCGGGCAGCCCTTGCCGTATTTCTCGATGTCCTCGCGCTCGCCGCGCGCTTCGCGGTAGAGCTCGACGCCGCGCCACATGACCGTGTCGATGCCCTTGAACTGCGGGCTATGCGGGTCTTCCTCGGTCTCGCACTTGGCGTGGTGCTTGCGATGGATCGCCGCCCACTCCTTGGTGATCATCGAGGTGGTCAGCCAGGTCCAGAAACGGAACACGTGCGCCAGCGCGGGATGAAAATCGACCGAGCGGTGCGCCATCGAGCGATGCAGGTACAGCGTCACCGACATGATGGTGAGCTGGGTGACCGCGAGGAAGTACACGGCGAGTTCCCAGAAGCCGGCCTGGACCAGGCCGCCGGCAAGGAAATCGATCAGGGAAGCGGGCATTTCGAAACTCCGACAGACCACGGGGGCCGGCCCGAAGCGGCCGGTCCTGAGCAAATGATGCCACCCGGCGCGGACCCTTCGCGCCGGTACGGCTCTGCGATGTGATGGGGTCGTTTATTCCAACGGGCAAGGACGCCCGCAACGGGCGCGGCCGAAAGGGTTCAGCCGGCGCCCGCCGACCGGCGGTCGCGGCTGCCCGGCCCAGCCTGTCTTCCGCCCCGTTTTGCTCCCTCTCCCGCCTGCGGCGACCGCAGGAAGTGCAAAGCCGGGAGGGTGGGGGTGAGGGGCCAGCAGCGAGGAACGGCCCCTACTCCGAGCCGCGCCCTTCCTCGCCCCCATTCACGATTTCCCCGCGCGACCGCGCCAGCTCGCCCTCGGCATAGCGCCGCAAGGCGCCGCGGTCGGCCTTGCCGAACACCGAACGGCGCCCGCAATGGTCGAGCAGCAGGTTCAGGTCCTGGGCCGCGCCGAGGCGCTCGATCGTGTGCTTGTCGAACTTCGGCGCATCGCGGCCCAGCTTGGCCGCTTTCAGGGCGCGTTGCTGCTGCGACAACCGCCGCGCACGCCGGCGCCAGTCGTGCCAGTCCTCGTCCACGCCGCTGCGGCGCGCGCGTTCGGCGCCGCGGGCGACCCGCGCCAGGCTGGCGGTGACCGCCCCGCGCCAATCCTCCGGCTTCAAGCCGTCCCAGGGCAGCGCCCGCAGCGCGGCGCGCAACACCCGCAACAGGGAACGGCGCGCGCCGAGCTCGGGGTCGTCGGCGCGGGCTTGGTGCGCGACCCGCGCGCGCGCCTGCGCGGCGCGGCGGCGGGCGCGGCGCAGCAGGGTGCGCACCTCGGCCTCGAGCGACAGGCGCAGCAGACGGTCCAGGGTTTCGACCAGCGCATGGGCGTCGCGCAATTCGGACAGGTCGCGATTGAGCCGGCGCAACTCGCGGTCGACCAACACCGCGCCCGGACCGAGCGCGCCGCCGCCGAGGGCGACGGTGGCGCGGACCCGCCGCAGCCCCTTGCGCGCCAGGTGCACGCCGGCATGGATGCGGTTGCCGCGCCAGCCCAGGGCGTCGAGCGCCATGTCGATCTCGGCGCTGGCGAAACTGCGCAGGCGCCGACCCGGCGGGTGCGCGGCCGGATCGTCCGGCGCCTTAGCGGCGAGCGGTTCGTCCGGCGCCTTCGCGGCGAGCCGGGACCGGTGTGCGGCGGCTTCCTCGGACGCGGGCGCGTGCGGCATGAAGCGACTCCCAGTTTCGGCCTTCGAACGATGCGCGGCCTGGCCGGAATAGTACCCTTGCCGCATGCCTGAATTGCCTGAAGTCGAAACCACCCGGCGCGGCCTGGCGCCGCATCTGGAAGGCCGCCGCGTCGTCACCGCGATCCTGCGCCGCCCCGACCTGCGCTGGCCGATCCCGCTGCAGATCGAAGACACCCTGCCCGGCGAACGCATCGACGCAGTGCGCCGCCGCGCCAAGTACCTGTTGCTCGACACGGCCGCCGGCAGCGCCCTGCTGCACCTGGGCATGTCCGGCAGCCTGCGCGTGCTGCCCGCGGACACGCCGGTGCGCGCGCACGACCACGTCGATCTGCTGCTCGATTCCGACCAGGTGCTGCGCTTCAACGACCCGCGCCGCTTCGGCTGCCTGCTGTGGCAGGCGCCCGGCGAAACCCACGAACTGCTGCGCGATCTCGGCCCGGAGCCGCTCTCGGACGCCTTCGACGGCGACTACCTGTTCGAGCTCAGCCGCGGCCGCAAGGCGCCGGTGAAGACCTTCCTGATGGACCAGCGGGTGGTGGTCGGGGTCGGCAACATCTACGCCGCCGAGGCCTTGTTCGCGGCTGGGGTGTCGCCGCTGCGCGCGGCCGGCAAGGTCTCGCGCGACCGCTACGGCGAGCTCGCGGCCTCGATCAAGGACATCCTGGCCTACGCCATCCAGCGCGGCGGCACGACCCTGCGCGACTTCATCAGCCCCGACGGCGCGCCCGGCTATTTCGAGCAGGAGCTGTCGGCCTACGGCCGTGGCGGCGAACCCTGCCCGCGCTGCGGACGGCCGCTCAAGCAGGCCAGCATCGGCCAGCGCACCACCGTCTGGTGCGGGCACTGCCAACGCTGAAGCGGCGACCCGGCGCTGCCCGCCGCCGGGCCGGCTCGTCCGCACCGTCGGCAGGCGTTACGGGCGCCGGTTCCGGACGGACGGCGCCCGGGTGGCGCGGGCGATGCCACCCCGGTCGCTATCATGTGAAGATGAACGCGCTATAGTCTCCACCGAGTCGAGGGGCGATATGGCCGAAAGCGCTGACATCACGATCCTGTTGGATGCCGCCCGCGAAGGCGATCGCGGCGCACTCGATCGCGTGCTCGCGACTCTGTACCAGGAGTTGCACACCATGGCGCGGCGCCAGCTCGCCGGCCAGCACGGCCAGACCCTGGACGCGACCGCGCTGGTGCACGAGGCCTACCTCAAGCTGGTCGGCCGGCGCGAAGCGCAGTTCGACGATCGCGCCCATTTCTTCGCCTACGCCGCCTCGGCGATGCGCAGCGTGGTCGTCGACTACGCGCGCCAGCGCTTGGCGCAGAAGCGCGGCGGCGATCTGCACCGCGTCACCGAGTTGCCCGACGACGTCGAAGGCGGCCTGCGCCTGGACGAGGACACGCTCGGTCTGGACACCGCCCTGACCAAACTGGCCGCCGTCGATCAGCGCCTCGCCCAGGTGGTCGAGCTGCGCTATTTCGCCGGCCTCTCGGAACTGGAAATCGCCGCGCTGCTGCAACGCTCCGAGCGCAGCATCCGCCGCGACTGGCAGAAGGCCCGTCTGTTCCTGCTGGCCTCGCTGCAAGACGAGCCCAGCCGCTGACGCACGGTCCGCGCCTGCCGCGTTCCGTCACCGCCCCGGCTGCCGCCGCGCAGCGCGCCCGCACACCATGCGCATCGTCATGATCCACATCGCCGACGACCGTCGTATCGAAACCGACTGACCGCGCATGGATGCCGAACGCTGGCAACGCCTGTCCCCTTTGCTCGACGCGCTGCTCGAGCTGGACCCGGTCGCACGCGCCGAACGCCTGAGCGAGTTGCGCGCCGACGACGCCGAATTGGCCGACCAGCTCACCGAGTTGATCGCGCTCGAAGAAGGCCACGAGGATTTTCTTTCCGAGCCCCTGGTCGCGCCGCAGAACACCGGCATGCGCCCGGGCGTCGAGGTCGGCACTTACCGCCTGGAAAGCCTGCTCGGCGAAGGCGGCATGGGCCAGGTCTGGCTGGCCTCGCGCGCCGACGGTCTGTACCAGCGCCGGGTCGCACTGAAGCTGCTGCGTCCGGGCCTGGCCGACACCAACCTGCGCACGCGCTTCACCCGCGAACGCCAGATCCTCGCCCGCCTGGCGCATCCGCACATCGCGCGTCTGCTCGATGCCGGCATCAGCCGCGACGGCCTGCCCTATCTCGCCCTGGAGTACGTCGAAGGCGAGCCGATCACCGACTACTGCCGTAACCAGCGCACGCCGCTCGACAAGCGTCTGCGCATGTTCCAGCAGATCTGCGACGCGGTCAGCCACGCCCACGCCAACCTGATCGTCCATCGCGACCTCAAGCCGTCGAACATCATGGTGACGCCGGCCGGCGACGTGCGCCTGCTCGATTTCGGCATCGCCAAGCTGCTCGACAGCAACGACGTGCCGCTGCCCGAGCAGACCCGCACCGGCGCGCGCGCCTTCACCCTGCACTACGCCGCGCCCGAACAGGTGCGCGGCGAGCCGGTCACCACCATGACCGACGTGTATTCGCTCGGCGTGGTGCTGTACGAGCTGCTCACCGATTCCAAGCCGTACCGACTCAAGCGCCAGACCGACGCCGAGTGGGAAGAGGCGATCCTCGCCGCCGATCCGCTGCGGCCTTCGCAGGCGGTGCTGCGCTACGTCGACGCCGACGACGCCGAGGTCGATCCGAACTCGGTGCGTCGCCTCGCCCGCCAGCTCAGCGGCGACCTCGACAACATCGTCCTCAAGACCCTGTCCAAGCGTCCCGAGCAGCGCTATCCCTCGGTGGAAGCGCTGTCGCTGGACCTGCAGCGTTTCGAAGCCGGCCGGCCGGTGCTGGCGCGGGCGCAAAGCCTGCGTTACCGCTTCAACAAATACGTCGCCCGCCATCGCTGGGCCTTGGCGACCGCGGCCCTGGTCACCCTGGTGCTCAGCGCCGCGCTAGGCATCGTCGCCTGGCAGGCGCGCGAAGCGGTCGGCGAAGCCAGCCGCGCCCAGGCCATGCAGGACTTCATGGTCGGCCTGTTCGAAAGCGCGCGCGGCACGCCCGAGGGCGAAGCGCTGGACCTGCGCGGCCTGCTCGACGCCTCGGTGATCCGCGGTACGCGCGAACTCGCGCGGCAACCGCGCGCGCGCGCCGAGCTGTTCGGGGTGATCGCGCGCATGCGCACCAGCCTGGGCGACTACAACGAAGCGCGCGCGTTGCTCGACCGCCAGGCTAGCATCATCGCCAGCACCGACGACGACATCCCCGAAAGCCTGCGCCTGGAATCGATCACCCAACGCGGCAAGGTGCTGCGCCTGCTCGCTCAGCCGCGCGAGTGCGCGGCGCTGATGCAAACCGGGCTCGACCTGGCCCGGCGCGAACAGGCGCAATTGCCGAACCAGGCCAGCGAGTTCTATTCCGAACTCGGCCGGTGCCGGCAGGCCAACGGCGAGCGCCAGGGGGCGCGGCAGTTGTTCGAACGTTCGCTGGCGTTGCGCCGCGAAATGCTCGAGAACAGCGACATCGGCGAAGTCGAGAACCTGATGGATCTCGCCAGCCTGCAAGCCGATGCCGGGCAGAGCCGCCAGGCCCTGCAGGGCTTCGAGCAGGCGCGCCGGCGCCTGCAGCAGAGCGTGGGCGATCGCCACCCGCTGCAGGTCGAAATCAGCCGCAACCTGGCCGCGCTGCGACACGACCTCGGCCAGCTCAACGACGCCGAACGCGATGCCAAGGAAGCGCTGGCGATCGCCCTGGAGGTCAACGGCGGCCAGCATCCGGCCACCCTGGCCGTGCGCCGCCAACTCGCTGCCTTCCACATCGAACAAGGCCAGTACGTGCAGGCGCAGATCGAGCTGGAACAACTGCGCAACGTACTGACCCCGCGCCTGGGCGCCGATCATTCCGACCTGGCCGGCCTGCACAGCAGTCTGGGCCTGATCGCCTGGGAACGCGGCGACGTCGATCGCGCCCTGAGCGAACTCGAATACGCGGTGACGATTTCGCGCAAGCACCTCGACCGCGGCCGCCTCGCCGAGGCCCTGTTCGCGCAGGCCGCGGTGCTGCATGCGACCGGCCGCAACACCATGGCGCGGATTCTGCTCGACGAGATCCGCGCGCTGCGCGTGACCGAGTTCGGCGCCGAGCACGGCCTGGTCGGCGACACCGAGCGTCTGCTCGGCGATGTCGAGATCGCGCTGGACCAACGCGACCGCGGCATCGACCACTTGCAACGCGCGGTCAGCCTGACCCGCAAGAGTTATGGCGAGCGCCACCCGAACACCCGTCACGCCGAACTCGACCTGGCCCAGGTGCAGGCGCTGTCCGGCGATGCCGCCGCGCTCGCGCACCTGGATTCGCTGTCGGAACTGCCGACCACCGACGAAAAATTGCGCGAACTCGGCTGGCGCGCGCAGGCCTATGCCGCACAGGTGCGTTGTCGCGGGCCGCAGCGGGGGCAGGCACGGGCGACGCTCGACGGCCTGCTGCGCGGCATCGGCGACGCGCGACCGGACGGCAGCGAGGTCAAACGCGAAGTGCAGGTCATACGCGACGCCTGCAGCGGATAGGCGGCACTCGCGGGTTCGCTCGCCTGGCCAGCGAACGGCGCGCCGCAGTCGCCGCAACACCTCATGAGGGCGCGAAGTCCCGACGCAGGGCGCATGCCCCGCCGCGGTTGCGGACGGGGCAGGGCGCGATCGCGACGATCCGACGCCTGCGGCGTCAGCGCCTGAGCAAGCTGCTGAGCCAGGCGCGCAGATGCAGGTCCGCCGCCGGTTGCGTCGCCGACGCTTCGCTCGCCGGCGACGCGGCCGGGCGCGGCGTGGAGGCGCAACGCGGCTCCGGTGCGGCCTTGAGCGGCACCGCGACGGTCGCAAGCTCAATGCAGGCGGCATCGTTCGCGCCGGCTTCGGTGGCGCGGGCGCTCACCGCCGGCACCTGACGCGACAGCAACACCGTCGGCGCAGCCGGCAGGCCTTCCCACCCCTTCGGCGAATCCAGCAGCTCGATCCGCGCGATCGCCTTGTCGGCGGGCACGTTGACCACCCAGGTGCGGAAGCTGTCGCCGTTGTTGGGATCGCCGGCGCTGGCCGGCGGCGCGGTGGTCGGGCCGAACCAGGGACGGAAACCGCCTTGCAGCAGCACATGGCGCACGCCGCCATCGGCATAGGTCACGCGCAAGGTGTAGTCGCAGCCGCCGTTATGGCAGTACCACGCATAGGTCCCGGTGTTCGGCACGATGCTCGCGCGCTGCGCCGCATCGGTGGGATCGATGTAGCGCAGCAGGTTGCCGCGGAAACCGATCGGCGGATAGATCTGCGAGACGTTGGCGGTACCGGCCCGGCTGTAAGCGACCGCGATCGCCTGCACCGGCACGTCGCGCCGCTCCGGCAAGCCCTGGTTGAAGCCGTACAGGCCGTTGTCGGCGGTCTTGGGCGCAACGTCGATCCAGCGCCGGTCGATCCCGTCCCAACGCTTGTAGCCGCCCGGGAAGGCCGCATCGGCGACGATGCTGCCGCCGGAGTACACGCGCGCGCCGTTCTTGTCGGTCGCGGTGGTGCCTTCCAGATGGCGCTGCATCATCGCGACGCTGTAATCGGAGAAGGTCGCGAAGCGGTAGCCGCGCGCCTCGTCGCCGGAACCGCTCTGCATCGGGTCCTGCTTGATGCAGCGGCCCTGCGCATCGAGTTGGCGCGGCGTGCTGTCGAAGGTATCGCCGGCGCAGTTGCGATAACGCGAAGCGGTGGCCGGCACGAACGGCGCCAGGAACTCCTTGCGCGTGCTGTCGTAGCCCCACACCGATCCGTTCAAGCTGCCGGCGAGATAGGGGTACTTGCCGTCGGTGTAGGCGCCGCCCTGGTGCGGCAGGCCCATCGCGTGGCCCTGCTCATGGATGAAGATGCCCGAGTAGCCATGATCGCCGACGCCGGTGTCGCCACCGATCGAGCCCAGGCCGCCGCCGGGATGCTTGAGCTTGCCGGCGGCATCGAACAGGATCAGCGGCGCGTAGTACTGCACCGGCCCGGAGGATTCGCCGTTGGCGGCGAGCAACCCGCCGAGCAGATTCAAGGCGGCGCCCATGACCTGGTAGCCCGCTTGTTCGTCGTCGGTGCTGCGCGCCAGATAAGCCGGTTTGCCGCCGCTCGGCGCGATCGACAAGGTCGGCCACACCGCGCGCTGCGCCGGATGGTTCTGCGCGACCACGCTGGCGACCGGCCATTTGGCGAAGATCTCGGTCACGGTGGCGGCATCGGGCGCGCCGGAGGTCGCCAGCGGCACCGAGTTGCTCTCGTTCGCACCGAACAGATACAGCGGCAGCACGCGCAGGGTCACCGGGCTGTCGGCGCCGATCGTGGGCGAGCGGAAAGCGCCGACGCGATAATTGTCGGCGCGCACGCGCAACTGCAAACCGGGCACCAACCACGCCGCCGGCAAGCTCGCGCTGTAGCGCGCGCCCGGATAGGCCGCGCCGCCGGCCTCGGTGGCGGGGATCGAAGCGGACACCGCAACGGTGCCGAGTTGAACGCCGTTGGCCCAGCCTTCCAACTGCGGATTGCCGGCGTTGTCGGCCGACAGGCGCAGCAGCGCGAGCGCTTCGCGCCCGCCGACCGCATGCAGCCGCTCCTTGGCCTGGCGCAGAGTCCAGCTCAGCCCGGCTTCCGGCAGCACGTGGGTCTGGGCGAGTTCGAGTTGAGCGATCTCCAGCGCCGCCGCTCCCGGCGGCGGCGGGGGCGGCGTAGTCGGCGGCGTGCCGGGCGGCGTGCCCGGAGCCGGCGCGGTTTCGCCGCCTTTCTTGTCGCCACCGCCGCCGCCTCCGCAGGCGCTCAAGCTCAGTGCGATCGAAAGCCACAACGCGGTTGTGGTGAAGCGAGGTGTCTGCATGCTGGTTCCCCCTGTGGCACGAACCTCTGCGCCCGCGCCAGTGAATGGCGTATGGATGGAGCATCCTGCGTATGAGCCGTCGCCGATCGGCGCGATCGTCTCCCCACGATCCGGCGGGCCGCATCATACCCATGCAATCGTGACGCGTCGTCGCCATGCGCGGCTTGCGCACGGCCAAGCGCGACACCCGCGCATGTGCAACCGCAGCACTGCCTACGTTTCGTTAGCACAGCTCGTCGCGAGCACGCGCACGGGATGCGCGAAGTCGCATGCGTGAGCCGTGACTGCGCGCACAATCCGGAGGCAAGGATGCGGCACCACGACGATACGAGCGCGACGCACCGCAGCGCTGCGCTGTCGTATCGGCAACATCGGCCATACCCACGAAGCCGTCGCCCGCATGGCCAAGAATCGTGCACTGCATGCGGATTTGCGCGAAGCGGGCCGCGTACTCAGGCCGCGTGCAGCAGGCAAGGCCGTTGGCGCAGCACGCCTGACGAAACCTCGGCCCTCAGTTCGGCGCGTGCTGCGGCAGCAGCAGCAATAAATCGGTCGCGCCGACGTCCACGCCGGCCTGGGTCAACAGCGTCGTGACCTGGCCGCGGTGATGGGTTTGGTGGTTGAAGAAATGCATCAACAACCCGCCGAAGTCGCGATGCGAAACGACGCCTTGGGTGTTCGCATAGGTCAGTACGTGATCGAGGTCCGCATCGGTCAAGCAGCCTGCCCAACCCTCGATCCGCGTATCGAGCTCGCTTCGCTGCGCCTGCAAGGGCGCGAGACGATCGTGCAGTTGCTGATCGATGGCGGTCGGCGGCGCCATGTTACGAATCGGGTCCAGCGCCTCGAAACGCGTCGGATGATAACTGGCGAAACGATGCAGCCAGATCAGGTCGGCCACCAGCAGATGATTGAGCGTACCAAGGATCGAACCGAAGAATGCACCGCGGTCTTCGCTTAAGGCCTCATGCGATAGACGCGAAGCCGCTGCGTACACCTTGTCGTTCATCCAGCGGTTGTAGCCGGCCATCAGCGCCGCGTGTTCGCACAGCTTCATCGTGGAGAACTCCTTGCAGCTATCCAGCTGCCGTGCCCCTAACCCACGAAAGGCATCTGCTTAATTTCTCTTGCGCCAGTTGATGAGTGCGCACGGCGCCAAGGCGCCCGCATCGCAGCTGACGAACATCCGCAACCAACTGAGCCCGCATGCGCGATAGGCGAGCGCTCCTCGGATTGTAATGCACTCATCTTCAAGTCCAATACCTTGCTCCTCGCGGCGGGCCGAAACCCGTCCTGCGCATCGCCGCCGGCCATAGGCAGGTTTTAACCAGCTTAACGCCTTACCGCGGCTTGGGCTCAGTCCAACCGAGCTTTGCGGCGATGTAAGACACTGCCTTAGAGACAACAAAGAACCATACTAGAGCGAAAACGACGGTCAACCCGCTGTCCCTAAGGGCAGGGACATGCCATGCCATTAGCACCCCTAAAAAATACAAGCCAAGGAACGTCACAGTAGCGGCTAACTTCTTCATACAGGCCTCATTGGCCGGCTGCGGGGAGAGCTACAGCCGGAGCCAATACTCCAACTCCCGGAGCCGGACAACTATAGCGCTCCTTATAGTCGGCAATTCCATTCTTATCACAATCCAATTCGGCGCACCCCATTTCCGTCGGCTCCATCAATGCGATAAACACGCTCGCCCTTCCGAGCAGCGTAGTAGGCTTCGGCACAAAATCGCCATACTTATTAACGCCCGTCGTACCTAACGAAGCCTTCCCAATCAACACACCGGTGATGAGTCGTTCAAGCAGGGAAACTGGGCTCGACGGGGTCTTAGTGATAATTCGTCCATAGATAGGCTTATATCCAGCTAACGGATCTCCGGCCAGCCCCAAAGGGTCAACCAAGTTGACCGGATTTCCCTCAACATAGACATATGTATTAACTCCGCCATCCAGCCCGATGGGATCAGATTGAGTGTACCTGCCTACACGAGCATCGTAGTAGCGATATCCATTGAACCAAAGTCCGCTTTCCTCGTCGTAGTACTGCCCCGGAAAACCCACCTTGAGCCCACCTATCTGATCCTGCGTTACCCGACGCTCGAACGCATAGTTGGCCGATCGCCAGATCGAGGTCCGGTTCCAGTCGGTTACGACTTCCGGCCGTCCAAGCTGGTCGCCGTGGACGAAGCTCAGTGCCCGATTGGTCTGGACTAAGCCGACCAGTTCGCCGCCCAGCCAGATGTAGTTCCGAGCCCCGGCAGCCGATCGCTCTTCGAGTATCTGATGGCCGTCGTAGGTAAAACGCACTTCGCCAGCGGCATTGCTCTTGGAGATTCGCTGATCCAAGGCATTGGTTGCATAGCGGGTCACCCCCGCAGGCAAGCTCAAGTATCCGCTGACCGGGTTGTAATAGCTGATCGGAACGTCGCGCTCGATCTCGCGCAGAAAGTTGAAGGCGTCGTAGCGGTAGACCGCCATGGAACCGCCCCAGGCTTGTCCGATACGGTTGCCGAGCTGATCGTAATCGTAGATCTGATGATCGTTAAGCAGACGGTTGCTGGCCGAATGGATATCGCCCGGCATCGACACTACATGGTCGGAGCCGTGAATCTGCCAATCATGATGGGTCCGGTTGCCGTTCGCGTCGTAGGCGAAATCCTCGTTCGCCTGATGGGCACGTAGCGTGGCCAGGCGCCCCAACTCGTCGTAGGTGTAATTCTGACTCGCTTCGGCACGAGCACCGTTCGTGATCGCGGTGATGAGCCCGTTCGCATCGCGCCCAAGGGTGAGGCTTTGGGCGACGTCTTGTGTATCGCCGGCGCTGATGCCGGTAACGTAGCCGTTCAGATCGTAGTTATGGTTCCGGTTGAGACCATTGCCGTAGGTCCAACCCGCAACTTGCCCGGTGGGCAAATAACGGATGCCGGTAACGACCGATGCTATCTGCTCGCCTGGGAAAGCGGCACGGATCGCGGACAGACGATCCCATGAATACTCATGCTTCACCACCAGGCCGTTGGGATGAGTCAGATCGACCACACGCCCCTGCGCGTCGCGACCGTAATGGGTCCAATCGTCGTGGCCGCCCCACAGCTGGCGTTTGATTGCTACGTCGCCTTCCGGCGTGTAACCGAAGTGGACGACGCTGCCGGGGCCGTCGGCATTGCATAGCCGGCCCTTGCCGTTGCCGCACCAGTCGTAGCCGTACCGCCGCACTTCGCTGCCGTTGCTCACGCTGGTCAAGCGCCCTAGCGCATCGTAATCGTAGTTCAACGCCGAACTGTCGTTGCGCGTGGTCTTACGTCGCAAGCCGGCCGCATCGTACTCGTGCCGCGTGGTTCCCGTGTCCGGGCTAGCTTGTGTTAGCAGCTGACCGAAACCATCGTACTGATAGGTGGTCGGCAACTGCCTGGGATCGACTACTTCCACCGGCAGACCGGCTAGATTGTAAGCGACTCGCGTACTGCCTCCCTTGGCATCGGTCGTCTTTACCGCTCGATTCAATGCATCGTACTCGTACGTGGTCGCGCGCCCCAACGCATCGGTCGCGCTGATCATATTGCCGCCGACGTCGTAGACATAGCTCGCTTGAAGCTGACCATCGGCTGCGTGCTGGCGGATCAACCGTCCGAGTTCGTCGTATTGAAAGGTAGTACGCGAAACGACTTCCGATTGGGCGATGGCCCATGGCGACCATAACGGTAACAACAGCAGTGCGGACCATGCCGTCTTCGTTCCGATTTTGCTCATCGAGGCTTCCTCGCCTTTTAACCTGGTCGCCAGACTGTTGATCGGGCCGCCCGCATTGAGCGCGAACATGGTGCCTCTCATCGCGGCACCTCGCAGTACGCGTCGGTGCACTGGTAGTACGGGTCTTCGACCGTGATATCCCATGCGGTTGTAGCGCCGAACCAACCCGCCGCATCACTCCGCATTCGGCCACCGAGATGGATCAAGCCCTCCCGGTCCGCGTAAACATTGAAGTTGAACGTTGCAACCGCCCCAGGCGCGACCGGACTGGAGAGCGGCAATCTTTCCGGCATGCTGTAAAGGTATGAGTTCTTGCCGAAAGAATAAGTTTCGCCGCCCGATGCGCCCCAGGTCACGTCGCCGGTGTTGCGAACTCGCACTGTGACATTGGCCGTTTCGCCCAAGTTCATGTAGTTCGGCGCGTCGTACGAGACGATCTCGGCGTTATTGCCGATTCCCGGAATCGCATGCGCTCCGGAGCCTGACAGTAACTTTTCCTGGGTCGACGTTACCGCATGAACATAAATCGATTTTCCGGCGTGTTGTCGGCGGAAGTCAGTACTCAGAGCGATGTTGAATCTATGCGCATGGTTGCTGCTCTCGCAGGCCTGCCCGACCGCTGCTTCGGCAGCGCCATCTGCGTGATAGGCACCGATGAACGTTCCGCTGCCAGCCGGCCCTCCCAGGTAAAGATGCACATCAATAGGTCCGGCGGCGCCGACGGTGCACGCCCATCCGTTCAAGAAGTAATTCCATGCGCTATCAGGACCGACGCCGTCGATGGTTCCGGCGAAGCCCAGCGCGGGAACCGCATGCACATTGGATCCAGTCAGCATCAGATTCTGCGCACCGTCCCCGGTCGGCGAGATGCCGAACGCAGTGATGGCCTGTCCACCGCGCTGTTGCCGTATTTCCATAGACAAGGGAACCGTGAACCGGTAACGGGTGCCCTGCGTCCCGCATGCCGCCGCCACTGCAGGCTCGCTGTCTTTGTCCGCGGTGATGCTGACCAGAAAGGTCCCACCTGCGTAAACATGGACATCGATCGAACGGGTCATGCCGGTCGAACAAGCCCAGCCTGAGACGTAATGGACCCCGCCTGACTGGAACAGTCCGTCGATGTTGCCGGCTATTCGTGTATCCGACGGGTAATCGGCTCGCGACACTTCCACCGTCGTTGGCTGAGACATCGCATTGAGCACGTACCGTCGCCGCGCATAGCTGCCATCCGGCTCCTTGCGGTACACATCGGTGAGTCGGCGAGCTGCGTCGTAGACATAGCGTGTTTCTACCCCGTCGGCCGAGATAGAAGAAGCAAGCAGCCCGTGAGCATAATAGTTCTTCGTCTCAGCAGTCCCTCGCTGGGTGATCTGGCGCGTACTCAGCACCCGCCCACGAGTGTCATACGAGTACTCGACAGCCTCGCCGTTCGCGCCTTCAATCCGTCCTGGAAGGCCAAGGCCGTTGTGATTACTGTAGCTGGTGGCGTTGCCGAGGCTGTCGCGCACGGAAAGCAGGTTGCCGGTGGACGAGTAGGAGAACACTTTCGCGTCACCGTTGCCGGGCAGCGGTCCATCGACGGTGACCGTTGCGATCTTCCCATTGCCGTGATGGGTGTAGGTGTAGTTGACACTGCGCGTCTGACCGGACACGCCGTGCACTGACAAATTCTGGCTAATCACCTCAGCAGGACGGTCGTCCTGATCGTAACGATAGGTCACCTTGTTCAGCCCCACCACCTTGACCTCGGCCATCCGCTCCTTAGTCGGATCCCATTGGTACTCAGTGACACGCTGCTGCGCGGTACCCGCCGCCTCGGTGAGCCGAGCCAGCCTTCCGCCCGATGAGTAGTCATAATCGGTGACGTTACCGCGCGGATCGGTGACGCGGTCCTTGCTGCCGTTGCTGTCGTAGGTGATTGAGCTGACTGAGCCCGAACACAAAGGCGAAGCATGTCCGGTTACCTCGGTCAGACGGCCTTTGTCGAACAGATAGGTCGCCTTTTTCCCAAGCGGATTGGTTTCGACAACCTTGGTGACGCTGCCGTCGCTCTGCGCCAGGGTGTACTCGAACTGGGACTTTTCGACCCCACCCGCATGTTCGCTGGATATTGGCACCCTGCGCGCAAAGTAGGGAAACTTGATCTCCCCCCAATGGAAACGTGAGTAACGAACGCCGTCGTAGGACTTGCCGGTCAACTCTCGCTCCGAGTCGTAAGCCGCCGCGCCGTCTTCAAGGCTGTAGTGGTAGGTCAGATTCACGCCGTCGGGATAGATGACGTAAGTCGATCCCTGACGACTGTCGCCACCGTACTGATAGAGGTTTCCGGCTGGATCCGTGACTTTGGCCAACTTCTGATTGCTGTACTCCAGCGAGATACGCTTACCGGAAGTATGAATGACAGCCGACGGCTGGTAGGGCGTGCCGCCCGGTGCGCCGTACACGAATGTCCAACCGACTCCACGGCCGTTCTCGATTTTGCGGATTCGGTAGGCTCCGTTGCTTTCACCGAGTTCGTAGTGTTCGACTACGCCGTCGCCACGATGTAAGGCATAACTGCCTCCCCCAATGGCAACCACGACATAGCGCCGCGGATCTGCGCGCTTCTCGTAAAATCGGTCGCCCACCAGAGTTCCATCAAAGTAGATCGACGAACCATCTGGCCGACGCGCGACCAGGGTGCCGCCCTCGAACTGGTAATCGAAGCTAGTCAACCAGACGTTGCCGGTGACGGTGTAGTAATGGTCGGTAGCGTTATGGTTGTAAGTCCGTTCGAACAGCAGCGGAAACTCCAGATCCGAATCCGCAAAATCCAGTTCGAATTCGGCCTTGTTGGCGTTGGACAAGTAGATCGGATTGGAACGTCCGACGTTCTTGTCGCAGTTAGTTCCCTTGTCCTTTCCGGTACCGGGATCCGGTGGGCTTTCTTCGTAGTACTGAGGCGTGTCCTGAGGCACCGTACTGTGCGCTTCCCAACTCCCATAGTTGCGCATGTAAAGCGCACCATTGACGACCGATCGAGGAAACCGGGGGAAAGGCGACGTGACCTGCAAGCCAGGTAGATCATGCGGCGGCGGATCGGATGCAGCAGCCGGCATTGGAACCGTTGCCATCGCTGTGGCGAATAGAATTGCGCCGATGGCGTATCTAAGCTCTCCTCGCCCACGCGCACTTAGCTCACAACCGATATCAGGCCTCATTCCTCGATCCTTTATAGATTTCTTTACGAGCGGCGGCGCCAGCAGCGCTCACTGCATCTGCAGCCAGCGCCAGCGGTTCCGCCATATCGATCCATGCCGCCCCGGCACGCACACCGAGCAGTCCCGTTTCTCGCAGGCGTTCCGCGCACCCCGTCGCTGCGCGCGTGGACAGACCGCAACGCGCCCGCAGCTCCGCCAACGCAAGACCACCTTCCGCGTACAACTGCACCATCAGGCGTTCGCTCAGTCTTCGTGACCCACGCGCCGCCGCGCGTACCACATCATTGACTTCATCGAGCAGCCCGACCAACTTAGGAGTCGCGTCTAAGTGGACGAACAGCGTCCGCTCGAACGCATAAAGCGCTGCCATATACGTATCCGCTCCGGCTCGACGCGCGTCCGGCCAGATTCGTTCGCAAAGCAACTGGTTCTCGGCACTCAGAAAAACGGTCGCCGACATGGCAGCGCGACCTTCCTTGCGCATACCGGCATACATTGCCAACGCGCGGGACCACCTTCCGTTGCCGTCGACAAAAGGATGGGCATGTACGGCGCAGAAGCCTACCAGCGCGGCAATAGCGGCAGCATCGACGGATATGTTCTCCGAACCGAGCGAGCCTGCGATTTCCTCGACGAGGTTCGGCAGCTCAGAGGCAGGCGCGAATATGTGCTTGGCCCGACTCGCAGTGGGGCCGCCTACAAATGAAATTTCTTCGCGCAGTCCCTTAATCCCGGGCGAAATCGAACGCGCGAATTCGATGAGCTGCTCAACGGACGTCCATGCGGCGGGCTGCAGCCAAAGGCCAGCCAGGCGTCGGGCCTGCTCGATGTCCACGACCTGGCCGCTGCTCAGGCTGGCCAAGCGCACCAGAATCAGGCAATGGTTGGAATCCCGCGAACCGAAGCTGTAGTTCCGAGCGATCGGAGCCGTCCCAAAGCGCCTCAAAAGCTCATTGAGTGGGGCCGGCGTGAAATACGTAAGCGGCACGCCGGTGATAGCGGACGGCACGCTGTCAAAGCGCCCCATCGGCACACTCGCCGAGGACGTCGCCCCCACGTCTTGCTTCTTGCTTCCAGCATCCACTGGCCGCTGCATCCCTGCCCCCTCAGGCATTGCATCGCTTCCCTAAGCAATGGCCGGGACAGGATAGTTATGCGCTAATCGTCACGCAATATGTGCCGAGTGATCGCAAATGCGCGCCTACTTCTCCTTGCGCCAATTGATCGACGCGCGGTTCTCGATCGTGCTCGACTCGATCTCGATGTCGAAGCCCTTGCGCAGCAGATACTTCAAGGTCAGCACCTGGCCGGTGCCGAGCAGGGACACGCCGTAACCGACGTACAGGCGCGGCGACAGGTATTTGCCGACGCCGAGCACCGAACCGCCGAGGGCGCGGCTTTCCATCACGCCGGCATCGTCGAGGCCGATCTTGGCGCCGAGCTGCGAGGCGAGCATGCCGCCGCCGGCCGAGAGCGCGGCGCTGGCGGCGTTGAGCTGGCGGCCTTCGTCGCCGCTGACCGACGACAGCGGCCGGCCGAGCGCGAGATAGGCCAGCGCTTCGGACTGCGAGCTGGCCGGGTTCGACCAGACATTGACCTGCGGCGAACTGACCCGGCCGCTGATGTCGACGCCGGCGGTGACCGCGCCGACTTCGCGTTCGGCGCGCACGTCGAGGATCGGGTCCGACACCGGGCCGTTATTCCAGGCCAGGCGGCCGCGGGTGATCTGCAGTTTCTGGCCGTAGGCGGTGTAGCGGCCTTCGACGTTGAGCGCGCCGTTGGCGGTCATCTCGCGGCCGGGGCGCGAACGCACCCGCATCTGGCCACCGAGCTTGCCGTCGAGGCCGAAGCCGTTGAGCTTGACCTGTTCTCCGACCACCAGGGTCAGGTCGAGGTCGAGCGGCGAGGCGCCGGTGTCTTCCGGATCGACCGGGTCGAGCACCACCACGTCCTCGGACACCGACACGCCCTGGTCGAGGCGTTCCAGGTCGATACGCGCGGTCGGGATGGTCACCGTGCCGGTGACCTGCAGCGGCTGCTTGGCGGCATAGCGCACGGTCAGGTCGGGGTTGGCGATCGCATGCAGGTCGCGGGTGTCGGAGGCGAGCACGTTGGTGCCGCGCAGGTTGAGCACCAGCGGCGTGTCGTCGCCCTGCCAGCCGAGCGTGCCGTCGATGTTCAAAGTGCCTTCGCCGGAGCGCACGCTGCCGGCGATGCGCGCGCTGCCGTCGCTCTGCGCGTCGAGGCGGACATTGCCGTTCTGCAGGACGATGCCAAGCGCCGGCAGTTCGGTGGTGAACTGGCTCAGCTGCGCCTGGCCGCCGAGCAAGGGCTGCGAGCGCGTACCGGCCAGGCTGATGCGGCCTTCGAGGCGGCCCTTGGGCTCGACGATGTCGGGCGAGAACATCTCCAGCCAGGTGAGTTCGTCGGTGTCGACCGAGACGTCGCCGGACAGGGGCGCATAGGCGTCCCAACCGGTGGCGATCTTCGCGTCGATGTGGCCGTCGTCGTTGAAGCCGGCCTTGAGTTCGGCGTTGAGCTTGTTCGGGTCGAAGGTCACCTTCAGCGACAACGCGTTGTAGCGCAGCAGTTCGCGGCGCGCGCGTTCGCTGAACTTGAGACCGCCGCCGGCCGAGCTGATATCGACCTGGCCGCGCCAGCCGTTGCCGACCGGACGCAGTTCGCCGTCGAGCGCGATTTCGCCGCGCAGCAACCACGGCCGCTTGTCGCTGCGTTCGGGCAGATAGGCCTGGGCCAACAACAGCGGCAACCCCTGCCCCTTGATATCGACACCGCGCCGCGGCCAGTCCGCGCTGGCGCACAGCGAACCGCCGCTGCTCGAGGCCAGGCAGGCATTCGTCAACGCGCCATTGCGTCCGTCCCAACGGAACTGCGCGGCCTGCTGCAAACGCCAGGACGCGCCCTTGCTCGGCGTCAGTTGTAACGATGCCAGCGCACCTTGCCAGGTCGCGCCGCGCTTGTCGGCATGACCGGCCAGTGCGAGCTGGGCGACCTCGCTGTCGGCCTGCGCCTGCAATTGCAGGGACTCGACCGCGCCGCGCGCATCGACGCTCAGCGACGACAGGGCGAGGCCGGCATTGAGATCGCTCGCGCGCAAAGCCAGTTCGCCGCCGCGGCCGCGCCAGGGCAAGCGGCCTTTGGCGCTGAAACTCGCCGCTGTGTAGTCGCCGTACTTGAGGCCGCTGCCGGTCAGGTCGGCGTCGATGTTCGGCGCATCGCGGGCGCCGCTGAGCTTGAGCGTGCCCTTAAGGCTGCCGGCGGTGTTCGGCAACAGATCGTTGAGTTGCAGCGGCGCCAGCTTGGCGTCGAGTTCGATCGCCTGGGCGAGTTTGCCCTTGGCATCGACGCGGCTGCCGCCGAGGGTCAGGGCGACGTCGCCTTCGTAAGCGTCGTCGCTCTTGCCGGACGCGGCACCGTGCATCGCGAAGCGACCGCGTCCGCCGAGCGGCCGGTCGCGCAGACGGCCGCCAAGGCGTTCGGCGTCGACGCGGATTTCCAGGCCGCCGTCGGCGCGGGTGGCGCCGGTGCTGGCGAGCTGGCCGTCGACCGCGCCCTTCCATTCCGGGGCGAAATAGCCCGGGTCGAAACCCCACAGGGTCGCCTTGAAGTTCCAGCCGAGCGCCGGCGCCCAGGCGACGTCGCCGCTGCCGTCGAGCTGGCCGGTCGGCATCTTGGCCTTGAGCGTCTTCAGGCTCATGCGCTGGTCGTCGCCGCGTCCGTCGAACTCGACCGTCGCGGCCTGTTTGTCGCGCAGCAAACGGGCGTTGCCGATCGCGGCCCAGGCCTTGACCGTGCCGGCGAAACCGAGCTGCGCGGTCTCCAGCACGATGGCCGGCGTGGCCGGCGCCTGCGGCGCGCGCGAAGGCTTGGCGATCGCGGCCGCGGTCGCGGTGGTCGCCGCAGGCTGGCCGCCCCAACGCAGATTGTTCGCGTTGACGGCGAACTTGAACTGGCCGTTCTGCGCATCGGTGAAATCGGCATGGCCGCGCAGGGTCGCGGTGCCGTCGAACAACTGCAGCGCCAACGGCTGCACGTTAAGCACCTGGTCCTTGAGCGAAATCTTCGACGGCAGCACCGTCACCGCCAGATCGCCCTGGCGGAATTCGCCGTTGAGGTCGGCATTGCCGCCGACGCCACCGGCCTCGAAGCGCAACGCCATCGGCGTGTCGCTCGGCTTGGCGTCCGGCGCCAGCAGCAGGCCGACATCGAGCGCATCGGCGCGCGCGCGCAACTGCCAGCGCGGATCGTCCTTGCCGCGCAGGGTCAGGCTCGCACGCACCGGACCGGGTGCGGCGCCGGCGATGGCGACGTCCATGCGCGATAGGTCGCCGCGCGCGACCAGGCCCAGCCGCGGCGGCGTGCGCCCCGGCGCGCTCGGCAACACCACGGTCGCCACCACGTCGGTCTTAAAGTCGTTGCGCGGTTCGTACTCGCCGTGCACGGTGAAACGGCCGCGGTCGGTCAGCGCTTCGAGTTTCTCGACATGCAGCTTGCCCGACTGGGCATCGAGCCCGGCGCGCAGGCGGCTCACGTCGATCAGCGGCTCGCCTTCCTGGCTGAGCTTGAAGCCGTCGATGCGCACGTCGTCGGCCTGCAAGGCCAGCGGCGGTTCGATCTGCGGCAACACCTCGGGCCAACTCGGCAGCTCGAAGGGCTCGTCGCTCTTGGGCAGGTCGAGGGTCGCGTTCTCGACCTGCAGCGCGTCCAGACGCAGCTTGCGGCCGAGCAGGGGGCTCAAGGCCGGATCGACGAAGATGCGCTCGGCGGTGAACACCGTGCCCTTATAAGCGAAGCGCACGCCGCGCAAGGTCAGCGGCCCCGACACCGGCCCCTCGGCCGCGGTCCAGGTGAAGGTCGAATCGGCCGGCAGGCGCGAGACGATCTGCGCCAGCAACAGGTCGCGGCCGGCGATGGTGCTGATCAGCCAGTACAAGCCGGCCGCGATCAACAGGGTCAAGGCCCCGGCGATGAAACTGCTGCGCCAGGCCCAGCGCTTGGCCGCCGCGCGACGACGCTGGCGACGTTCGAGCAGCAGTTGTTCGGGAGTTTTCGGCGTATCGCTCATGTCGTTGCAGGGTCGTCCTGGCCGCGTGCCTTAGAGATCGGCGCCGATGTTGAGATACAACTGGAAACCCGAATCCGGGTCGTCCAGGCCGCGCGCGATGTCGATCCGCAAGGGACCGACCGGCGAGCGCCACCGTACGCCCACGCCGACGCCGGTGCGCAGCTTCGGGGTGTTGTCGAACGCGCTGCCGCTATCGACGAACACCGCCGCGCCCCAACTGTCGTTGAAGTACTGCTCGTACTCGACGCTGCCGGTGACCACGTTTTTGGCGCCGAGCGCGAACGCCTTGCGGCCGTCGATCGCGGGGATGCGCGGCCCGACTTCGCGCCATTCGTAGCCGCGGATGCTGCGGTCGCCGCCGGCGTAAAAACGCAAGGTCGGCGGCATGTCGACCAGGGCGTCGGTGAAGGTGTGGCCGAGTTCGCCGCGGGCGATCAGGCGGCTGCGCGGGCCCAGGCCCTTGTACCAGCGCGCGGTCGTGTGCAGCTGCAGGAAATTCGCATCCGAGCCGACGCTTTCCAGGCCGCCGCGCAGCATCGCGGTGGCGGCGATGCCGTTGCGCGGATACAGGCGGTCGTCGGCGTCGACGTACTCGACCCGGAACGAGGGGTACAGGAAGGTCGCCGAACGGTACTCGACCGGCGTGGTCGGATCGTCGTCGTCCTCGTCGGCATAGGCCCAACGCTCGCGCAGGCCGTGCACCGAGGCGGTGGCGGTCCAGCGCTGGTTGATCTTGCCGCTGCGGCTGGCGACCAGTTCGATGCGGCGCGAGTCGATGTAGTCGGTCTGCTCGTCGGTGCCCTGCAGGCTGAAGGTGTACCAGCCGTCGAGCCAGGCGAAGGCCGGGATGCGGTACTGCAGGGTCGCGGTCTTGCGGCGCTCGGCGAAATCGACCTGGGCCAGGGCCTTGTGGCCGCGGTCGTTGAGGTAACGCCGCTCCAGGCCCAGGCGCACGCCGGCGCCGCTGTCGGTGCCGTAGCTCAGGCCGGCGGTATAGATGCTGCGCTTGGCCGGGGTCAGGACGACCTTGACCGGCACCTGGCCGTCGACCGCCTGGTCCGGCTGCGGCTCGATGTCGATGCTGGCGAAATAGTCCAGCCGCGACAGCGACTCGCGAAAGCGGTCGAGTTTGCCTTGGTGGTAGTAGCTGCCCTGTTCCCAGTACACCAGGCGCTCGAGCAGGCTGTCGCGGATGATCCGCTTGGGCGTCTGCTCGAAGGTGATCGGGCCCATGTCGTAGCGCTGGCCGCTGGTCCAAACCAGGTCGATGTCGGCGGCATGTTCGGCGCGGGTCACTTCCACCCGCCGCGAAGAAAAATCCGCATCGAAGTAGCCGCGCTCGGCCAGACGCCGGGTGATCTTGGTCTTGCTGGCCTCGTACAGTTCGTGATTGAACACCTGGTCCGGGCCGGGCCGGAAGGCCTCGAGGTCCTGGTTGAGGTAACGGTCGTCGCTGCCGGCGCCGAGGATGGCGATGTCGGAGCGCCGCACCTTGACCGGTTCGCCCTTGTCGATGGTCACGGTGACCGTGATCGGCACCGAGGGGGTCGCTGCCGAGGCGGCCGGAGCGGCCGAATCCTGGGACGAAGCGCCTCGGGCGGTCGGGTCTTCGCCGGTGCCGGCCTCGGCCTGGCTCGCTTCAGCCTGATTGGCGTCAGCCGGGCTCGCCCCAACCGGGCTGGCTTCAGCCGGGCTGGAGTCGGCCGGCAGTGCCGGATCGCGGCGGCGGGTGCCGCGGGAATCCTCGACCTTGATCGTCGGCGAGTAGTAGCCGAACGGCTCCAGGGCCTCGCGGGCCTCGTTTTCGGCCTCGCGCAGCAGATAGCCCAGGCGGCGCCCGGACACGTCCTTGCCGATCGTGTCGACCAGGGACAGGGAAACGCGCACGTTTTGGGTCATGGCCTCATCGAGGCCGACGATCTCGACTTTGCCGACTTTGGCCGCCCGGGCCGTGCCGGCGGCTCCAAGTACCAGGGCGACGGCGAAAAAAAGGCGGGGGATCAATGGCATAGCGGTCAGGATAACCGGTAAAGGCTTGTATTGCTTACGTATTTTGTTCAGCCACTTTGCAGATTCGTTGCATATGGCGTTAAGAAGTCGTAATTTCGGCCTCAGGGGAACTGACCGCATGCGCTGGGGGCTGCGCGGCGGACTCATCGGGGTCTCCTAGAAAACAGCCAATCCACCACTCCCATCCATAGGGAAGTCACACGGTAGGGAAGCAATGTCACTGCATATTTCAGGAGTCCACTTCGTGAACAGAAAAATACTCACCACTGCTGTTTGCACCGCACTGGTCGGCGTCGTCGCGCCCGCCTATGCACAGCAGGCGGAAACGGCTTCGAATGAAGACGTCACCAAGATCGAAACCGTTACCGTTACCGGTTCGCGCATCTCCAACCCGAACGTCGTCTCCCCGGCCCCGGTCAGCATCCTGACCGCCGAAGACATCAAGGCGACCGGCGCGATCAACATCGGCGACCTGCTGACGACGATGCCGCAGCTGGCCACCACGTTCACGATGGGCAACTCCGGCCGCTTCATCGGCACTGCCGGCGTGGCGATGCAGGATCTGCGCAACCTCGGCACCGCCCGCACCCTGGTGCTGGTCAACGGTCGCCGCATGGTCGGCGCATCCGCCGGCACCTCGGCCGTCGACACCAACCTGATTCCGGCCGACTGGGTCGAGCGCGTCGAAATCATCACCGGCGGCGCTTCGGCGGTGTACGGCGCCGACGCCGTCTCCGGCGTGGTCAACTTCATCCTCAAGAAGAAGTTCGAAGGCGCCAACCTGCACGCGCAGATCGGCGACAGCCAGCACGGCAGCTTCGGCAAGGAATTCATCTCGTTGACCGGCGGCTGGAACTTCGCCGAAGACCGCGGCAACGTCGCGCTGTCGTTCGAGCACAGCCAGCAGGACCGCCTGATGTTCGGCGACCGCTTCGGCAAGCAGGCTTACCGCGCGATCCGCTCGCCGGGCAGCGGCTTCGACAATACTTTGTTGCCGGATGCCGGCAACTACACCATCACCAGCGCCGGCACCTTCTCGCTGGGCAGCAACTTCAATCCGAGCCTGCGCTATACCTTCGACCCGAACGGCCAGGTGCGCAAGCAGCGCTTCGACGGTCCGGCCGACCGCGATAGCCCGACCCTGCGCAATACCAACGCCACCTGTCAGAACTGCGATCGCCTCGACGGCAACCAGGACCTGCAGATCCAGCCGCAGTACAAGCGCGACACCGTCAGCGCTGTCGCCGGTTTCGATCTGAACCAGGACCACCGCCTGTACTTCGAAGGCATGTACAGCAAGGTCCACAGCAAGTCGTACTTCTCGCCGGCGTTCGGCGCGACCGGCAATCCACACATCATCGAGCGCGACAACGCCTACGTGACGCCGGAGCTGCTGGCGCTGATGGGCGCGCGCCAGTCGATTAATGTCGCACGTAACGACGTCGATGCCGGATCGCGCGGCGAAGACACCGACCGCCAGACCGCCCGCGTCGTGTTCGGCGCCGAAGGCGCGCTGACCAGCGACTGGCTGTACGACGTGTCGGTCAACTACGGCCGCACCCACGAGCGTCGCCGCAACCTCAACAACCGCCACATGGAACGCTTCTACGCGGGCCTGGACGCGGTCAAGGACGCAAACGGCAATATCGTCTGCCGCTCCAAGATCGACCCCGGCCACATGAACCTGGCCTATTACAACAACACCGCGACCCTCGACGGCATCATCTCGCCGGAAGTGGCCGCGAGCTGCATTCCGTTCTCGGTGTTCGGCGAAGGCGCGATCAGTCCGGCCGCCGCCAACTGGTTCAACGTCACCACGATCTCCAAGGCGCGCCTGACCCAGTTCGTGGCCGGCGGTTCGCTGACCAACAACAACCTGTTCGAGCTCAAGGCCGGTCCGGTCAGCTTCGGCACCGGTGTCGAGTACCGTCGCGAAACCAGCCGTTCGATCAACGATCCGCTGGACATCGCCGGCGAGACCTTCCTCAACGCGATCCCGAACTCGGGCGGCAGCTACAACGTCCGCGAGATCTGGGCCGAAGTCGCGGTGCCGTTGCTGGCCGACCTGCCGGCGATCAAGAGCCTGACCGTCGGCGCCGCCGGCCGTTACTCCAAGTACGACACCATCGGCGGCACCAAGGCCTGGCGTTACAACCTGGACTGGGCGATCAACGACAGCCTGCGCATCCGCGGCAACATGTCGGCCGCCGTGCGCGCGCCGAACATCGACGAACTGTTCGGCGGCCAGTCGCAGAACTTCGGCGGCGTCCTCGATCCCTGCGATCCGATCAACACCCGCAACGCCAAAGACCCGGCCGTGCGCGCCCGTAACTGCGCCGCGCTGGGCCTGCCGCCGGACTTCCAGGACACCTTCTCGGCCACCAACGAAGGCCTGTCGGGCAGCAACCCGGATCTCGATCCGGAAACCGGCCGCAGCTGGACCGCGGGTTTCGTGTTCACCCCGACCTTCCTCGAAGGCTTCGGCATGAACGTGGACTACTGGGAAATCAAGATCATCGACTCCATCACGGCGCCGACTTTCCAGCAGACCGCCGATCGTTGCGTCGATAACCCGAACGGCATCGACAACATCTACTGCCGCAACACCGAACGTGGTCCCGATGGCCAGATCAGCTTCCTGACCTCGATCAACCAGAACATCGCCGCCACCACCACCGACGGCATCGACCTCGGCATGTACTACAGCCACCCGTTGTGGGGCGGCCGCATGCGCTGGGACCTCAACGCCACCAAGGTGCTGGGCTACACCGACTATCCGTTCCAGGAAGACAAGGACGAGACGGTCGACCAGAACAAGACCCTGGGCTTCCCGGAATGGAAGGCCACCGTACGCGTGGCTTATATGCGCGACAACTGGGACGTGAACTGGAGCACCCGCTTCGCCGACGGCGGCCTGCGCGTGACCAACGAGAGCTACCGTTCGAACCCGACCTCGACCAGGCCGATCACGGCCGGTTCGGGCGTGTTCCACGACGTGCGCGGCAGCTACACGATCAAGGACAGCGGCTGGCAGATCTACGGCGGCGTGACCAACCTGTTCGACTCCGATCCGCCGGTCAACCTGTTCGGCACGGGCTTCGGCTCGGGTCTGTACGACTCGATCGGCCGCGCCTACTACGTCGGCGTGAACTACAAGTTCTTCTGAGTTCGACCCGGAAGCTTGCAGCGTGAAACGAGGAGCCGGCGCAAGCCGGCTCCTTTTTCATGGGCACTCGCAACAGAGCCGAGGCGACGGATTCGTCTGCCGCACGACCTCGCGCCCGATGAGACGCGGCTGCACCGTAACCGCACGCAACAAAAAGGCCGGCTTGCGCCGGCCTTTCGCTTTCTGCGAGGTGCCCGAACTCAGATCGACAGATGCTCGATCGCAGCGACGCTGCCGAGGCGGTCGGACAAACGCTTCAGCAAGGCCAGTCGGTTGTTGCGCACCGCCAGGTCGTCGACGTTGACCATCACGTGGGTGAAGAAGGCGTCGACCTGCGGGCGCAGGCGGGCCAGGCGGCCGAGCACGGCGACATAGTCGCGCTGCGCCAGCAACGGATCGGTGTCGGCGATCGCGGCATCGACGACTTCGGCCAGCTCGCGCTCGGCGCTCTCGACGAAACGCGCCGGGTCGATCGTCGTCGGGACGTCGCCGTCGACCTTCTTGAGGATGTTGCGGATGCGCTTGTTGGCCGCGGCCAGCGCTTCGGCTTCGGGCAGCTTGGCGAATTCGGCGATGGCTTTGAGGCGGCGGTCGAAATCGTACAGGGTCAAGGTATCCAGCGAATTCACCAGCGCTTCGACAGCATCGAACTGCTGGCCTGGGACAGACTGGTCCGCGTAATAGTTACGTAGTCGTTCAAGCACGAAGGACTGGATATTCTCCCCATTGAGAACAGCAAGCATCTCGCCCGAGGTCTCCCCCGATGTCTGCAAGTCGCTACTCTTGAGAGCGTTCGCCGACTTACGTTCGACCTCGGCCAGCTGACGAAGCGGAGCCTGAAAAGCGGCGCTTTCGCTAGCCCGATGCAACATGCGCGTGAAGTCCACTTCAAGCTGGCCTTCGATCAAAGTACGCGCCAGTCCCAATGCATTGCGACGCAGACTGAAAGGATCCTTATTGCCAGTAGGCTTCAAACCCGCGGCGAAACCGCCCGCCAAGGTATCCAGTCGCTCGGCAATCGCGAGCACCTGCCCCAGCTTCGACGGCGCGATCGCATCGCCGGCGAAACGCGGCATATAAGCCTCGTCGATCGCCGCAGCCACCTCGGCCGACTCGTTCGCGGCCTGGGCGTAGTAACGGCCGGCGATGCCCTGCAGTTCTGGGAACTCGTTGACCATGCGCGACTGCAAGTCGTTCTTCGACAGCAGCGCGGCGCGCTTGGCCTGCGCCGGCTCGACGCCGGCCGCCGGCGCGATCGCTTCGGCCAGCGCGGCGACACGCGCGACCTTGTCGGCGACGCTGCCGAGCTTGGCCTGATAGGTCACCGTCTTCAGGCCCTCGCCCATCGACTCCAGGCCTTGCTTCAGATCCTCGTCGAAAAAGAACTTGGCATCGGCGAAACGCGGGCGGATGACGCGCTCATAGCCCTTGCGGACCTCGGCCTCGTTCCTGGACTGGATGTTGGCGATGCCGATGAAGCGCTCGGTCAGCTGGCCTTGCGCGTCGAGCACCGGGAAGAATTTCTGGTTGGCTTCCATGGTCGCGATCAAGGCTTCCTGCGGCACGGCGAGGAACTCGCGCTCGAAGCCGCAGGCGATGGCGACCGGCCATTCGGTCAGGCCGTTGACCTCTTCCAGGATGCCTTCGTCGATGCGCGCCTGGCCGCCGGCCTGCTGCGCCGCGGCGGTGACTTCGCGGACGATGCGCTCGCGGCGCTCGTCGGCGTCGACCAGCACGCTGGCGCTGCGCAGGGATTCGACATAGTCCTCGGGCGCGCTGAACCAGACCGGCTTGTCGTGCATGAAGCGGTGGCCGCGGCTCATGCGGTCGCTGCGCACGCCGAGCAGGTCGGCCGGCACCACCTCGGTGCCGAGCAGCAGCACCAGCCAATGCACCGGCCGGGCGAAACCGTAGCCATGGTCGCCCCAGCGCATCGGCTTGGGGATCGGCATCGCCGCGAGCGCTTCGCGCACGATTTCGGGCAGCAGGCTGGCGGTGTCGGCGCCGGGCTTGGTCGCGCGGTGGACGAAACGTTCGCCCTTGGCGTCGCTGGTGCGTTCGAGCTCGCTCCAGTCGATGCCGGCCTTCTGGGCGAAACCCTGCAGCGCCTTGGTCGGCTGGCCGTCGGCGTCGAGGGCGATGTTGAGATAGGGGCCGAGCACTTCGCTCTTCTGCTCGGGCTGCTCGGTGGTCACGCCGTTGAGGCGCACGGCCAGGCGGCGCGGCGTGTACAGCGGCTTGGCGCCTTCGCGATCGAAGCCGATGCCGCGCTTGTGCAGGCCGTCGAGCACGCCGTCGAAGAACGCCTGGGCCAGGCCCGGCAGGGCCTTGACCGGCAGTTCCTCGGTGCCCAGTTCGATCAGAAGAGGTTGCGTCGTGCTCATGCGGATGCCTTTGCGTTTTCGTCCTCCTTGCGGGGAAGACGCCTCGCGCTTGCTGCGGCGAGGTGGGTGAGTTCGAGCGAGCTGTACTGGTTCGGTGGGAGGATCGGCGGACTTCAGTCGCCAGGCCCTCACCCCAACCCCTCTCCCGCACGCGGGAGAGGGGCTTCGGAGCCTTATGCGGCTTCGGCTTTCGATGCCTGCTTCAGACCGGGGAAACCGAGCTTTTCGCGCTGGGCGTGATAGGCCTCGGCCACGCCCTGGGCGATCTTGCGCACGCGCAGGATGTAGCGCTGGCGTTCGGTCACGCTGATCGCACGGCGCGCATCGAGCAGGTTGAAGGAATGACTGGCCTTGCAGACCTGGTCGTAGGCCGGCAGCGGCAGGCCGAGTTCGATCAGCTTCTGCGCTTCGGCTTCGCAGGCGTCGAAGCGATGGAACAGCTCGGCGACATCGGCATGCTCGAAGTTGTAGGCGCTCTGCTCGACTTCGTTCTGGTGGTAGACGTCGCGGTAGGTCACCGGCGTACCGTCCGGACCGTAGGTCCAGACCAGGTCGAACACGTTGTCGACGTTCTGCAGGTACATGCACAGGCGCTCGAGACCGTAGGTGATCTCGCCGAGCACCGGCTTGCACTCCAGGCCGCCGGCCTGCTGGAAGTAGGTGAACTGAGTGACTTCCATGCCATTGAGCCAGACTTCCCAGCCCAGGCCCCAGGCGCCGAGGGTCGGCGATTCCCAGTTGTCTTCGACCAGGCGCAGGTCGTGCACCATCGGGTCGACGCCGAGCGCCTTGAGCGAATCGAAGTACAGCTCGACGATGTTGTCGGGGCTGGGCTTCATCGCCACCTGGTACTGGTAATAGCGCTGCAGGCGGTTGGGGTTGTCGCCGTAGCGGCCGTCGGTGGGGCGGCGGCAGGGCTGGACGTAGGCGGCGTTCCACGGCTCCGGACCCAGCGCGCGCAGGAAGGTCGCCGGGTGGAAGGTACCGGCGCCGACTTCGAGGTCGAGCGGCTGGATCAGCACGCAGCCCTGTTCAGCCCAGAAGGCGTTCAGGCGCTGGATCATGCTCTGGAAGGTGATCAGCGGGGTCGGGTGGTCGCTCGCGGCCATGGTCTCATCGCAGTGCAGCAAAGCGGGTTAGTATAGCGACGAGCCTTGCGCGCCAGGGCTTTCCCCCTGGTTTCGCACCGCTCCCGCCTGCCGCCACGCCGTGAATCCGCCCTTCCTGATCCTCGAGACCGGCCAGCCGGTCGCCTCCATGCGCCGCCACCGCGGCTTTCCGCATTGGATCCGGGTCGCAGCCGGGCTCGATCGCGACGAGGCGGTGGTGGTCAACGTCGAACACGGCGAGCCGCTGCCGAGCCGCGAAGGCTTCGCCGGCGCCATCGTCACCGGCTCGGGCGCGATGGTCACCGACCGCGCCGACTGGAGCGAACGCAGCGCCGCCTGGTTGCGCGAGGCCGCGCACGCGCGCCTGCCGCTGTTCGGCATCTGCTACGGCCACCAGCTGCTGGCCCACGCACTCGGCGGCGAAGTCGGCAACCACCCGGCCGGCCGCGAGATGGGCACGATCGGCCTGGAGCTGCACGCCAGCGCCGGCGACGACCCCTTGTTCGCCGGCCTGCCCAACCAGTTCCCGGCCCAGGCCACGCATCTGCAGACCGTGTTGCGCGCGCCCGACGGCGCCACCGTGCTGGCGCGTTCCGCCCACGATGCCTGCCACGCCTTCCGTTGGGGCGAAAACGCCTGGGGCGTGCAGTTCCACCCCGAATTCAGCGCCACGCATATGCGCGGCTATGTGCGGGCGCGCCAGGACGCGCTGCGCAACGAAGGCCATTGCCCCCGGACCATCGCCGGCAGCGTCAGCGCCACGCCGTTCGCACGGCGCGTGCTGCGGCGTTTCGTCGGCCACGCGCGCGCGCTGCACGGGCGCTGAGCGCCGCGTCGGCGCGGTCGCGGGCCTGCGACCGTGCGGCCTCATTCGTTGCACCGACTTCGTATTCACCGAGCAATACGGCCCCACGGCCAGGATCGATCCGATGACCCCACCGATGCGCAAGGTACCGCTGACCCACGGCGTGCAATGGCTGATCCGCGCGATCAACCTGGGCACGCGCAATCCGCGCGCGATCTTCGGCGCCGCGGTGCTGTTCATGGCGGTGCTGTACCTGCTGGCGTTGGTACTGGCGACCCCGGCGCGCAGTCTCGCCGGCGGCGCCAACCCCGACATGGCCAGCGTCGCGACCGCGCTGATCCCGATGTTCGTCGCCCTGGTGCTGTTGCTGCCGATCCTGCTGGCCGGCCTCATGCACGTGATCAGCGAAGCCGAGGCCGGACGGCCGACGCGCGCGCGCGACCTGTTCGCGCCGCTGCGCCTGGGCAAGGCCGGCCCGCTCGCCCTGCTGGGCCTGATCCAGATCGCCCTGACCCTGGTCAGCACCGCGCTGGTGATCTGGCTGGCCGGCCAGGATTACTGGCCGCAGTACCTGGAAATGATGCGCAGCGCGCTCAGCGGCCATGTCGCCACCGCACCGGAGCCCGATCACCCGGGCCTGATGATGCTGGTGCAGTTCCTGTTCAACTATTTCAGCAACGCGATCCTGCTGATCTCGGTGCCGCTGATCATGTTCTCGGGGCTGAGCCTGTCGGATGCGGTCAAGCGCAGCGTCAGCGCCTCGCTGTGGAACCTTGGCGCCTACCTGCTCGCGGCGATGCTGTTCGTGCTCGGCGTGGTGGTGTCGGCGGTGCTGGCGAGCGTGATCGCGATCGTGCTGGTGCAGATCGGCAGCCTCATCCATCCGGTGGTCGGCGCCCTGCTCGCCGCCTCGTTGTACCTGGCCTATGGCGCCGTGGTGGTGGTGGTCATGGTCGGCACCTGTTACTACGCCTGGCGCGACGTGTTCGGCCAGGGCGAACAGCCGGTCACGCAGCAGGCCTCATCGACGCCGCGTCCGGGACAGCTGGAAGCCTGAGCCGCACTCCGGCTGGCGCGCTACAGGCCGCCGGCCTGATACACGGCCGCGTCCATCGTGGCCTGCATCGCGCCGAACAGCCGGACCATCGCGAACAAGGTCGCCGACAGCTGCAGCAACACCCAGGCCCAACCCCACAGCGGCATGCGCGCGTCGCCGTCGCGCACCACCCGCGCACCGGCCAGGCGGTCGTGCAAGGCGCGGTGTTCGGGTTTCGCCATCGCCAGCAGATGGCCGATGTTCAAGCTCAGCCACGACAGACCGCCGCCGAAATAACGCAGGGCGATGCGGCCCAGGCCAAGCGCCTGTCCGTCCATGTCGGTCACGCGCAGCCCCAGCGCACGCTTGCCGGGCGTGGCCTGCCACGGCGACAGCACGAAACCGAGCTCATACACCGCGCCGAGCAGTGCGAAGGCGAGAATCCAGCCGAACACCAGCGCGGTCAGTGCGGTCACCGTGGTCGTGGCCACCGCATGCAGGGCCGGATCGGCGAGCAGCCGTTGCGCGAAACCGCCGAATGACAGGTCGTCGAGCACCGAATCGGCCATCACCTCGGCAGTGCGTGCGGCCATCGCCGCATAGGCCCGCCGGGCCGATTCGGCCAGGGCCAGCCACTGGCCGGCGCCGATGATGCTGGTCGCCGCGGCGACCGCGGCCGCATCCAGCGACCAGGCCGCGTAGCGCGGCCAGAACCCGGCCGGCGCACTCGCCGGTGCGCTCATCGGTCGCGCGCGTCCCCGCTCGAAGCATCGTCCTCGCCGTCGCGATCGCGACGGTCGGAGGCCACCCACTTCGCGGCGATGATGCCGATCTCGTAGAGGATGCACATCGGAATCGCCAACATCAGCTGCGAGACCACGTCCGGCGGCGTGATCACCGCGGCGATGACGAAGATGCCGACCACCGCGTAACCGCGCGCTTCCTTGAGCTGGGCCGGGGTGACCCAACCGAGCAGGGCCAGGATCACCAGCGCCACCGGCACTTCGAAGCTGATGCCGAAGGCCAGGAACAGGATCAGCACGAAATCCAGGTAGGCGTTGATGTCGGTCATCATCGCCACGCCGACCGGTGTGACCTTGACCAGGAAACCGAACACCGACGGCAGCACCAGGAAGAACGCGAACGCGCAGCCGGCGTAGAACAACACCAGCGCCGACACCAGCAGCGGCAGGGCCAGGCGTTTCTCGCGCCGGTACAGGCCGGGCGCGACGAAGGCCCAGGCCTGGTACAGCAGCCACGGCATGGTGACCATGAGCGCGGCGAAGAACGCCAGCTTGAGCGGCGCCGAGAACGGCGAGGCGACTTCCACCGCGATCAGCTGGCTGCCGGCCGGCAGCTTGGCCAGCAGCGGCGTCGCCAGGTAGTGATAGAGCTTGTTGGCGAACGGCAGAAAGCCGAGGAAGACGACGATCAGCCCGGTCACGCCGCGCAGCAGGCGTGCGCGCAGCTCGATCAGGTGATCGAGCAGACGCGGTTCGGGCGAGGCATCGTCGCCGGGGCCGCCGGCTTGCGGCGCGCGGGATTCAGCGTCGCTCATCGTTCGGCGTCGGCGTCTTGGAGGAAGGGCGGTAATCCGGCAAGGCGGCGCTGGCGTAATCGTGGGTCGGCGGTGCGTCCGCGGCCGGCTCGGCCGGCGCTTGCTCAGCCGGCTCGGTTGAAGCCGGCTCGGCGCCATGCGCATCGCCGGAGGCGGTCGCGCTGTCGGCGGCGCTGTCCTCGGGTTGGCTGGCGGCGGCGGCGGCGCCGACCGGCGCGGCGATGCTGCGGTTCATGGCATCGACTTCGTCGCGCATGGCCCGGCCGCTGTCGCGCAACTGGCCCTGCACGTCGCGCAGATCGTCCTGGGCCTGGCGCAGGCTGCGCTTGAGGTCCTCGTCGGCGAGCTCGTTCTCGAGTTCGGACTTGACCGAATACCACTGCGCCCGGGCGCGCCGCACCCACAGGCCGGCGAAGCGCGCGGCCTTGGGCAAGCGTTCGGGACCGAGCACGATCAAAGCCACGATCGCGATCACGAAGACTTCCGAGAAGCCTATGTCGAACATGGTCTGGGGCTGGCCTGCGGAAGGGCGGAGCGCGTCGGGGCCGCGAGCGTCAGCGCGGGGTGTGCTCGTCGTTGCGCGAGGACGGCGTCTTGTCGGAGGCGTTGTCTTGACGGGTTTCGTCGTTGAGCTGCTGCGTCGGCTTGTCGTCGTCGTGCATGCCCTTCTTGAAGCCCTTCACGGCTTCGCCGACGTCTTTGCCGATGTTGCCCAGACGCTTGGTGCCGAAAACCAGAACGACGATCAGCAGGACGACGACCCAGTGAATCCAACTCATGCTGCCCATGGCGGTGTCCCGTTAAACCCGTTGATAGTGGATGAGAACCTCAAGCCGGCTGGTCCGATCAGCGCGTCCGCGGCCGGCGCGATGTCGATGCGCGCAACCGGGGCCGTGAGGATACCGCAACCTTTGTAACAGAAGGTTGCGACACCGGCCGTCCGATACAGATCGACACGGCCCGGCCACGGGCAATGAGCCCGCGGTCACGCACCGGCGCGGCGCGGCCGTCGGCGAACCGTCATGCGGCCGCCATCGAACCGCAACCGGCAGGCCGATCAGGGCAGCGGTTCGACCTTGGCCGGGTTGGCCGGCACGGTCTCGAACGGCTGCGGCTGGCCCTGAACGGGCTGCGGCTGGGCCGGCTCGGCCGGCGCCAGGCGGGTCCGCGCCGGGGCGGGCTGGGCGGCGGCCGCGGCTTGGACCGGGGTCACCCCGGATTCCGGATACACCGTGGCGCCGAGCGCGGGACGTTGGTCCTCGGCGGTGCGGTTGGCGCGCGCGGTCGCGCTGGCCTCTTCCAGACGGTCGCGGAAATCGACCACGGCAGTGGACGGCTGGCCGTTCGCGCGGCCCTCGAAAATCATGCGCGGGGTGCTGCCCTCGCCGTAGACGGCCTGGTTGGCGTCGTCGTCGATCGACAGCGCGGCGCCATCGAGAGCGATGCCGGCGAACAGGCCGCGCGCGCGCGACCACGACCAGATCTCGGCCTTGAGCTGGCCGTCGGTGGCGGCCGCGGCGGTGCGGCCGACCGGGCCGGCGGCGACGCTGGCGTCGGCGCCAAGGGTGACCTTGCCGTTGACGATCGAATCCAGGCCGCGGTCGCCGCGGAACACCAGCACGATGTCGGAGGACTGCACGCCGGCCTGGAAGCCGAAGCTGCCGCCGGTGAGCTTGACGAAGCTCGGGTTCGACCAGGTGCCGTCGGGGTTCTTGACCGAGACCAGGCCGTGGCCGCGGCGACCGCCGACGACCAGGCCGATCTTCAGCGTGTCGGGCACCACGACGATCGCGCGCGCTTCGTCGAACAGCTTGTCGGGAATCGAGGATTCGGGAATTTGCTGGATGTCGCCGAGCACGCGCACCGCATCGCGTGCGCGTTGATCCTCGGTCGGGCCGGCCACGGCGGCGGTGGCGGCGATACCCAGGCTCAGGGCGAGACTCAGACTCAGGACGCGAGGCAAGGAACAGGACATGGGGGACTCCGGCGGACGGCGGAAACAGACATGTTCGGAAGTAGAACATGCTCGGCGCGCTCGACGGTACGTCGCATCGACGCTGCACCGGCTTGACAGCACCGGTTGCGCAGGTCGCGAACGCGCAGCGGGCACGTTCATCGGTAACGGGCCCGATCGCAGGACCGAGCCTTTCGCGAGGCTAGCGATTCGGCGATGAATCCTCGCCGAATCGCGGCTGAAGGGCGGCTGGTTCGCGGCCGCACAGCGCGAACCGGCGCGATGCGGCTGTGCGCTTATCGCACCGGCTTCGGCGAAGGCGCGTCGGCGTCGAGCCGGCCCGACAGCCAATGCGCGACGTTCAAGGCGAGCTGGAAATTCTGCTCCGCCCCGGGCGCATTCATGCCCATCGGGCGCTTATCCGGGCCTTGCAGCTGCGTGGTGAACATCGCCGCCTCGCCGAAGAACGCAGCGCGCCCGGCCCCTACCCGCAATACCGCGCCCTGCGACCAACCGGCGACCGGAATCTGCGGCGTATCGGCGTGGAATTTCCAGGGCTTGAGCGGTTGCAGAGAGACATAGCCCGACGGCAGCGCCAGCACCGGCTCGGCGCCATCCGGCAAGCGGAAGGCCTGGCCGGTGAAACTGCGCACCTGGGTCACCGTTTCGCCGCTGCGACGACCGCGCAGTACGGCATGCGCAACGAGGGTGCCGTCGCTGCGCCGGAACAGGGTCTGCTGGCTGAAGATCGCCGCACGTCGCTGCGGATCGGCGTCGAAGCCCGGCATCGCGAAGCCGTCGCTGAACTCGACCCCGAACGCCCGCGCCAACGACGCCGCCGCGCCCGCCAGCGGCATATGGTCGGCGATCAGCCACAGCTTGCCGCCGCGCTCGACCCAACGCCGGGTCGCGCGGATCTCGGCGTCGCTGAAGGCCGATGGGGTGGGGCTGGGGTAGTCGTTCCAATCGGCATCGCTCGGCTGCGCATTGGCGATCACCACGATCGCGCACGGCGCCAACGTCGCCGCCTTGAGCCTGCCGCGCAGCGGCCGCACCGAATGGCCGTCGCGGCGCAACAGCTCGCCGAACGACCAATAGCGGCCTTCGAGGGTGTGGAAGTTATGGTGGGCCTCGTCCAGGCACACCACCGGCCCGGTGCCTTTGGCGTAGGTCGGCGCCAGGATCGGCGCGCGGTAGTCGCGGTCGGGAATCTGTTGTGCGGCCACGGGCAGGCTGGATCCCAGGATCAACCCGGCTATCGTCGGTACGGCCATCTTCAGTGCGGCTTTGCTCACGCGCGCTTCTCCAGGATACGGCTGCGGTCGGGATATCTGGTCCAGGGGCGCGTGGCGTCGCTCCGTCCGGACATGATCGCCGATCGAGAGTACGCCGACGCGGGACCTGCGGTACGCACGTACGAACGCCCGAGCGACACAGCGTCTCGCCACCTCTATCCGCCCTCGCCTATCGCTGCCATCGAAAACTTCGATCCCGCGGAGATTTCGCAGGCGGGGCGCCGGGTGTCATCCTATGCCCATGCCCGCAACCGCCAGCATCACCGACCGCAACGCCCCCTCCACCGCCGACACCGCCGTGGTCCTGGTCAATCTCGGCACGCCCGAAGCGCCGAACACGCGCGCGGTGCGCCGTTATCTGTCCGAGTTCTTGCACGACCGCCGGGTCGTCGACATGAGCCGCTGGCTGTGGTGCCCGCTGCTGCATTTCGCCATCCTGCCCCTGCGCAGCGGCAAGGTCGCCAACAAATACGCCAGCGTCTGGCTGCCGGAAGGCTCGCCGCTGGCCGTGCACACGCGCCGCCTCGCCCAGGCCGTCCAGCACGAACTGCCCGAGGTGCGCGTGCTGCATGCGATGCGCTACGGCCAGCCGTCGTGGAAGCAGTTGTTGCAACGGTTGCAGGCCGAGGGCGTGCGACGTGTGTTGGCCCTGCCGCTGTATCCGCAGTACTCGACCTCGACCACCGCCTCGGTCGGCGACGTGCTCGGCCGCGCCGAAGGCCTGGCGACGCGTCTGGTCGACGATTATCACGACGACCCGGACTGGGTCGCGGCGATCGCCGACTCGATCCATCGCCACCGCGCCAACGAGGGCGCCGGCGAGCACCTGCTGTTCTCGTTCCACGGCCTGCCGCAACGCTTCGTCGACGGCGGCGACCCTTATGCCCGCCAGTGCGAAGCCAGCGCGCGCGCCATCGCCCGGGCCCTGCACCTGCCCGACGCGGCCTGGACGCTCACCTATCAATCGCGCTTCGGCCGCGAACGCTGGCTGGAACCGTCCACCGCCGGCACCCTGGATGCGCTGGCGGCGCGCGGCATCAAGCGCGTCGACGTGGTCGCGCCCGGCTTCGCGGTCGATTGCCTGGAAACCCTGGAAGAGGTCGCGATGATGCTGGCCGAGGATTTCGCCGAACACGGCGGCGAGCTGCGCTACATCCCCTGTCTCAACGAGTCGCCGGCGCATGCCGCGCTGCTGGCCGGCATCGCCCGGCGCGCGCTCGGAGCCTGGGAGCGATGACGGCGTTGCAGGAATTCGCCGTCGACAGCGTATTCGGCCGCCTGGCCGGCCTGCGCAACGGCCAGATCGGCGCGCCGCGCCTGCTCGCCCTGCACGGCTGGCTCGACAACGCCGCCAGCTTCGTGCCGATCGCGCCCTGGTTCGAGGGCTTCGACCTGGTCGCCCCGGACCTGCCGGGCCACGGCGCCAGCGCGCATCTGCCGCCGGCCGCCGACTACACCTTGATCACCGCCGCGCGCGCCGCGCTCGCGGTCGCCGACGCCTTGGGCTGGGATCGCTTCCATGTGCTGGGCCATTCGCTCGGCGGCGCCACCGCCAGCGTCGCCGCCGCGGCCACGCCGCAGCGGGTCGACCGACTGTTGCTGATCGAAGCCCTGGGCTCGCTGACCGAACCCGAAGACCGCGTCGCCGCGCGTCTGCGCGAGGCCTTCGCCGGCCAGGCCGCGCTGGTCGGCAAACAGTTGCGCGTGTTCGGCGACATCGCCACCGCGGTGCGCGCTCGCATGACCGCCAACAGCCTCAGCGAACCGGTCGCACGCCTGCTGGTCGAACGCGGCGTGGCGCCGGTGCGCAGCGACGAAAGCCAGGGCGGTTTCGTCTGGCGCAGCGATCCGCGCCTGACCCTGACCACGGCGATGCGCATGAGCGAGGCGCAGATGCGCTCGCTGATCGCGGCGATCGAAAGCCCCACCTGCATGGTCTGGGCCGACCCGGCCCAGCCCTACATGCCCGACGAGCTGCGCCGCGAACGCGCGACCCTGCTGCCGCGCGGCGAGATGCACGTGTTGGCCGGAACCCATCACCTGCACATGGAGCAGCCGCGCGACGTCGGCGAACTGTTCCGCGCCTTCCTCGCAGGCTGAGCGCGCCGATCGGGCAGCCGGCTGAGCGCCGGCTTATGCGTCGGCGGCGATCAAGCGGCGCAGGCCGGCCTTGAGGCTGCGGCCGGAAGCGCGAAAATACTCGCGTTGATCGCGCCAATCGGGGCAGCGCGCCTCGACCTCGCGCCAAAACGCCCTCGAGTGATCGGCATGGATCAGGTGACAGAGCTCGTGCACCAGCACGTACTCGAACGCCGCCGGCGGCGCCAGCACCAGCGACAGGTCCAAGGTCAGCGCGCCGTCGGGCGCGAGCGAACCCCATTGCGAGGACATCACCCGATAACGCAACCGCGACGGCGCGCGCGGCAGGCCGGGCAGGTACTTCGGCAGCCAGCGGCCGACGTCGGCGCGCGCCTGGCCTTCGTAGAAATCGCGCAGAGCGCGCTGCAAGGCCGTCGCGTTGACGGCCTCGGGCGCGGCGATGTCGAGCGCGTCTTCGTTCAGCTGCAGACGCAGGTAGCGCGCGACCTGCCAGCGCACCGGTAGTTCCGCGCCGCGCAGCGGGATGGTCGCGCTGACATGCGGTTGCAGGCGGGTCGCGTCGCTGTCGGCCTGGGCGATCTGCGCCAGCAGCCAGTCGCCGTGTTCGATCACGAAGCGCTGGCCGGCGATCTCGCTGGCGCGCATCGGCAGGGTCAGGCGCGGACCGCGTTCATCGACGCTGAGCTTGATCCGGCGCGCACGCGGGTCGCGCACCCGCAAGACCTCGACCACGCGGCCGTTGCCGAGGTCGATCGCGAGGGTTTCGCGCGAGACCGTGCGCGGGGCGGCTTGCGGCTTGCCGGTCAGCAGGCGCAGGAGGCTCGTCATGGGTGGGGGACCGCCATGGGCGAAGCATAACCCCGCGGGCACTGCGACGATGCGGCGGCGCGGTGAAACTTCAATGACGACGTATCAGGACCTTCGTAGAGGCGGCTCGCTCGACCATCGAGTTCCTCGGAACGCTTTGCGTGCGACTCAATGCCCTTACCCCCTCCCGTCAAGCGGGAGAGGGGTTGTGGTGCGAAAGCCGGCGTGGATCAGGCCTCGACCTTGCTCAGCTTCAGGGCCGATTCCAGCACCCGGAACAAGCGTTTCACTTCCGCGCTCATCAGCGCGAAACGCGCATCGAGTTCGGCGCGCAGGCCGTCGCCTTCGCTGTGTTCGAGCTGGTCCACGGCGCCGTCGAGCAGCTTGAACTTGCGCACCACCAGGTCCTCGCCGATCACGAACGAGACGTGATCGTCCAGGGTCAACGCCAGGCGCGTGACCTGCTTGCCGGTTTCCAGGTGCTTGGCGATCTCGTCGCTCTCCAGCTCCTGGCGCTGGCACTTGACCACCGCGCCCTGGTCGACCGGGTCGCGCAGTTCGCACTCGTCGCCCAGGCTGATGCCGTCGGGCAGCTCCTCGCCGGCGACCCAGCCGGTCAGGATCGAACGCGGCGCGATCTCGGCGTTCAGCGGCAAGGCCGGGAAGCTGCCGATGGCGCGGCGGATCTCGCTGATCACGTTCTCGCCGGTCTTGCGGCTGGAGGTGTCGACGATGACCAGGCCGTGTTCGAGATCGATCATCGCGTCGGTGCGGCTGGGCTTGATGAAGGCGCGCGGCATCAGGTCGACGATCAGCTCGTCCTTGAGGCGCTTGCGGGTGCGACCGCCGGGCTTGCGGCCTTCCTTCTGCTCGATTTCGGCGAGCTTCTTGGCCAGCATGTCGTTGATCACCGAACCCGGCAGCAGGCGGTCTTCGCCGCCCGAGGTCAACCAGATCGCGTCGCCGATGCGGTTGCTCATCATCGCGTCCTCGGCGTCGCGGCCGAACGGCGAGATGAAACCGCGCGAGGACAGTTCGAGCGGGCCGACCGGCTTGAGCCTGCACTCTTCCAGGCCTTTATCGAGTTCGTCGAGCTTGTGGGTGGTGGGAAAGCGGAAGAAGGTCAGATTGCGAAAGAACATCGAAGGACCGAATTGGAGAGGAATGGAGTCGAATGCTCTGGCTCGTCATTCCCGCGAAAGCGGGAATCCGGAGACTTCAGAGTCATATCGCGATGAAGCCCCTGAGGCGGGGCCGAAGAAACGACGCCTCATCCAGTCTGCGCGTCGTCGGTATCAATCGTTGCGTCGAGCCACACCGGCGCATCGGCGGCCGGCACGCCGCCGGCCTGTCCCAGGCCGAGGAAATCGAACAGCTTCGGATCGCTCAACTGCGAGGGGCGGATGTCGCCGAGCGCGCGCGAGATGGTCTCGATGCGGCCGGGCGTCTCGCGTTCCCAGGCGTCCATCATCCGCTTGACCTGCTTGCGCTGCAGGTTTTCCTGCGAACCGCACAGGTTGCAGGGAATGATCGGGAAGCCCTTGATCGCGGCGTAGTCGACGATGTCGTCCTCGCGCACGTAGGCCAGCGGCCGGATCACCACGTGCTTGCCGTCGTCGGACAGCAGCTTGGGCGGCATGCCGCTGAGCTTGGCGTGGAAGAACAGGTTGAGGAAAAAGGTCGCCACCAGGTCGTCGCGGTGGTGGCCCAGGGCGATCTTGGTGAAGCCCTGTTCCTCGGCATAGGTGTAGAGCGCGCCGCGCCGCAGGCGCGAGCACAGCGAACACATGGTCTTGCCCTCGGGCACGACCCGGGTCACCACCGAATAGGTGTCCTGCTCGAGGATCTTGTAGGGCACCCCGATCGATTCGAGGTAGGCCGGCAGCACGTGCTCGGGAAAGTCGGGCTGCTTCTGGTCCAGGTTCACCGCGACCAGCTCGAACTTCACCGGCGCCTTCTTCTGCAACTGCAGCAGGACGTCGAGCAGGGTGTAGCTGTCCTTGCCGCCGGACAGACAGACCATGACCTTGTCGCCCTCTTCGATCATGCCGAAATCGGCGATCGCCCGGCCGACCTGATGGCGCAGGCGGGTGGCGAGGCGTTCGCCGTCGCTGCCGCGGCGGGTCTCGGCGCGGGCGGGACGGGTCGGTTCGGCGAGGGGCAGGACGATGCTCATGAGGGCGCCAATTCTACGCTACGGGTCGGTGAACACCGCCCGCGCGCCGATCGAGGGGGCCGATGACGTTGGTCGTGGCGGCGCGCTAAGCTGATGCGCATGACCGGAAGCGCCGATCCCGCCGAGACCGCCCGCCAGCTCGCCGAGCTGCGCCTGGAACATCGCGATCTGAACGCGGCCATCGACCGCCTGGGCCTGGACCCGCAGGCCGACGAACTCACGGTCAAGCGCCTGAAGAAGCGCAAGCTTTGGCTCAAGGACTGTATCGCCCGCCTCGAAAGCGCCCTGATTCCCGACGAACCGGCCTGAGTCGCAAGCGCGGCCCGGCGTCGCGCGGCCGCCGCATCCGGTATTGGGATTTCCACGCGCGGCGCAGCCTTCACGCTGTGATAGGGTGCCGCGACTCGATCGGCAGACAGCGGCATGGCGAACAAGGACGAACTGGTCCAGACGGCACGCAACCCCTGGTGGCAGGGCGCTGCGGCGGTGGCGCTCGTCGCCGTCGTCGCCACCGCCGCACTCGGCGGCTTCGGCCAGGCCAAGAGCAAGCCCTTGCCGGAGTACAAGGCCGGCCATCGCTACCAGGGCGGCGCCCTCGCGGTGACGCCGCTGCGGGCCTGGGTCGCGCGCTACAAGCCCGGCGGCCGCATCGATGCCTTCAACCCGAAGTCCTACCTGGTGCTGCAGGTCGAGGTCGAAAACCGCACCCCGCGCAGCTTCAGCGCGTTCGGCTATCCGCAGCAGGACCTGATCCTGGTGTCGAGCAAGCGCGAACCGATCCAGTCCGACCTGCTGATGAGGTCCGACGACCACTCCGTCGCCGGCGACCTGCATCCGCGCCTCAAGCAACGCATCGACCTGGTCTGGACCTTGCCGAAGAATTACGTCTACACGCCGCAAGCGACCTTCGGCGTATTCGCCCGCGCCTACAAGGCCAAGGCCTATCTCAACGACGAAGGCGCCTGGGTCCAGAGCAAGCCCGCCGCCAAGTACACGATGGCCGTGCAGGACCTGCGCGACCGGGCGGTGGCGCCGTGAGTGCGCCCGCCGCCGCCCGCACCGCCTGGCGCCTGCCGCGCTGGCGCTGGCGCGACGCCCTGTGGATTCTCCTGGCCTTGATCGCGGTGGTCGCCTTGCGCAAGGGCGAGTCCAGCTACGAACAGCGCGACACGCCCTTGGTGCAGCACGCGCAGGGCCTGGGCCGGGTCGAAGGCCGCAACTTCGCCGTCGACGTCACCGGCTTCAAGGCCGCGCACGCCTATCTGCTCAAGGGCGACTACAGCCATCCCGAGGACTATCTGCTGCGCACCCCCGGGGTGTGGCTGTCGGTGGTCGCCAAAGTCGAAGCACGCGACCAGAGCGGCTACGTCGGCGCGCAACTGCTCACCCGCGACGGCCTGACCTATGTCGCCTCCAGCCAGGACCGGCCGAAACTCAAAGGCATCAACCTGCGCGAGCGCGTGGTCGTCCCCGGCCTGCCGGAAAGCGGCGCCTGGTTCTTCGAGGTGCCGGCCGACCGCCTGCAGGGCGCCCATCTGCAGTTCTACTGGGGCAACGGCCTGCCGCGCGGCGGCGACAGCCTGGTCGACGTCGACCTGGGCATCGATGCGGCACGCGCGCGCAAGCTGATGGCCGAAGCCAAGCCGGTACTGGACCTGCGCCCATGAGTTCCGCGCCGATGACGCCCGAATCTTCCGAGCTCGACACCGCCCGCACGGCTCCGGCCGGTTGGTGGCGGCGCAACGCACTGTGGTTGCTGGGCACCTTGGTGCTCGGCGCCTGGGCGATCTATGCGCCCTACCGCGAGGCCTTGCAGGCCTACCAGAACCGTCACCCCTCGCACGCCATCGACGTGCCCAAGGGCGAGTGGGCGCAGTACGAAGGCGCGCGTTGGCGCCTGGTCTCGGCCGAAGCCCTGGCCCCGCGCGACCCGCGCATCGGCGGCCCCTTGCGCAAGGACGCCGGAGTCTTGCTGCTGCAATTCGAAGTGATCGCCGATTCCGGCACCCAGGCCAAGGCCCTGGACCTGTGCAAGGGCCAGGTATCCGATGCGCAGGGCCGCTTGTGGGACGCGAATCCGACCGGCCTGCCGCGGCTGAGCGGCGCCAAGCTGCCGAACACCTGCGGCAGCGGTTACGACGCGCAATACAAATCGATCATCGCCCTGCCGGGCCGCCCGTTCCGCTTCCAGCACGCCTATCTGTTGCCGCGCACGCAGCGGCTCGAAGGATTGCAGGCGCGGATCGACTTGCGTAATTCGCAGACGTCCAAGGGCCGGTATTTGCGCTTTGCGCTTTGATCGGCGCGGCCTCGCGCTGGATCCGCGCAAGCTCGTACTGATTCGCTCGGGCTCGCGCTCGGCTTCTGTAGGAGCGGCGTCAGCCGCGACCGCGTACATTCCGCGCCCGTCGTCTGTCGCGATGCGCGCATACGCTTCAGCGGCGTTGCCCTTGCCCTTGCCCTTGCCCTTGCCCTTGCCGGGATTTTGATCTGCTTTGGCGCTTTGCCGGTCAAGTGGAGACCCGGAGGGCGGCGCACAGGACGTGCGCCGTTTTTCGATAGGACAAGGATGTCCTATCGAAAAATCCCTGCGCAGGCATCGCACTCGTGGCCTGTGCCCTTGCAAGGAGAGCCCTTTTCTTTGGTTAGCTTTCTTTTGGGCTTAGCAAAAGAAAGTAACCCGGCCGCGTTAGCGGACGGAAGCTCTGCTGTTGCTTGTGGCTTCTCGATCAGCAAGATCAAACGCCAAAAGCTTCCGCCACTAAAGCGGCGGGTAACTTTCTTTTGTCTAAAGCAACAAAAGAAAGTCACCAAAGAAAAATGCTTTTGCTTTGAATCACAAGCCCGCGCGAGCGGTGCATACGCGGGGCTTTTTCATACGGGACATCCCTGTCCCGATGAAAAACGGCGCGCATCCCTGCGCGCCGCCCTTCGGGTCTTCGATTGCCTTCGCTAGTGCGAATCGGCGCACAGCAACAGCAAAATCATTACGGCAACGGCAACGGCAACGGCCGAGGCTCAAGCCGAACGCGGCAACCTTGCAATGGCGCGGTCGAACGTCGCAGCCAACAACACGACTCGCAAGACATCGGTGAACAACGAGGTGCGGAACGACAACGGGGTGTTGAGGAACACCGCCAAGGGCTGGCCAACGACGCTCTGCCATTCCGGGTCCTTCGGCCCAACCACATGTTCCATCAAGCGCCACGACCACGAGTCGATGTACGACAATAGCTGCCAGCACACGCACAGCGTCAACAACGCCGGCAGGCCGGCGCGCAACACCAGACGCAGGCTGTTGACCACCGGCACGCCCTTGCTGGTCCAGCCGGCGCTGGCCTTGTCGGCCAGCATGCGCAAGCTGAAATGCATCGACTTGAAGCGTGCGCTGACCTTGCCGAGGGTTTCGTCGGCACCGTCGAGGCGCTGCGCGCGGCGCAGGTCGATGCCGTAGATGATCGCAGTGATCGCCAGCCAGATCAGCGGCAGCACCACCGCACCGGCCGCGGTGCCGACGATGTCCCAGACCGGCACGATGCCCTTCTTGGCCGGGGTCAGCAGCTTGAACGCCGACATGGGGTCGTCCCACCACTGGGTCACGGCGGCATAGACCACCCGTTCGTGCCACCAGTCCTTCAGGCCGTTCATGACCTGCGCGATGGCGGCCACGCCCACGAACACCCAGTAGGCTTCGCAACTGGTCGCGACCACGTTCCACAGCGCATGCCCGGTGGCTTCGGCACGGCGTTTGCTGAACCAACGCACCGCCCAGGCCACCGCAAGCGCGATCCACAAGCCCTTGAGCTTGAGCACCTCGTTGAGATTTTCCTTTTCCCAGACGCTGAAGATGTAAGCGGTGCGGAAGTTGCGGCGCAGATCTTCGAGCAGACCCCAACCGGCGTAGTAGGCGAAGAACGGCAGCATCGCGATGGCCAGTGCGGTGATCCATTGCTTGCGCACCGCCGCCGTGTCCGGCGTGGTCGCACCGCCGGCGAGCATCGGCAGCGATGGCCGCAGCGACTGGAACATCAGGATGGTCCCGGCCAGCTGGGTCACGATCAGCACCGACAGCACCGCGAACGACAGCAGCACCGAACGCTCGCCGAGCTTGACCGCCAGCCCCATCAACAGGTCGTAGCAGACCCGCTGGGCGAAGAACCAGAACGTCAGCGCCGGCCAATGGCGCCAGAGCAGGCGTGCGCCGAGCAGCGGGATCTCGAGCCAGGCGCCACCCTGGGCGGACACGCCAACGGCGCCGGAGTCGGCGGAAGATGCGGAAGGCACCGACAGCGTCGGCGTGGACAGCGAGGACGTGGACATCGACGGCAGCCGGACGGGAACCCGGCGATGTTACCCGTCCATCGTCACGGTTTGCAGTGACCAGGGTCAGGAGCCGAGTGGCCGGCCCCGAAACTGCGGGAGCGGCTTGCCCGCAATCGACATGGCTTCGATCGATGAAGTCGGAGCGGCCTTCTCTGCGCATCCCTGTGTCGCGGCTTGCGCCGCTCCTACCCCAGAGCGCCGTTGCCGTTGCCGTTGCCGTTGCCGTAAGGATCTTGCTGTTGCCGTGCGTAGTCTCGGCCTAGCGAAGGCAGGAGAAGACCCGGAGGGCGGCGCGCAAGGATGCGCGCCGTTTTTCATCGGGACAGGGATGTCCCGTATGAAAAATCCCCGCGGAGGCACCGCTCGTGCGGGCCCTTGATTCAAAGAAAAGCATTTTTCTTTGGTTACCTTTCTTTTGTTGCTTATGACAAAAGAAAGTAACCCGCCGCTTTAGTGGCGGAAGCTTTTGGCGTTTGATCTTGCTGGACAGATGCGCCGCGATACCGCCACGACGTGGTCGCGGCTTGCGCCGCTCCTACCCTGACGGGCTTCGGCCGGCATCGGTGCGAGATTGATGCGACGCGGTCGCGGCTCACGCCGCTCCTACAGCGGAAGGATTCGCAATGTTCCATTCTTCAAGCAAGTGCAAGGCTTCCGTCCGCTACGCGGCCGGGTTACTTTCTTTTGCTAAGCCCAAAAGTCCGACTGGATTCCCTTCGGTCAAAGGTAACCAAAGAAAAGGGCTCTCCTTGCAAGGGCACAGGCCACGAGTGCGCAGCTCGCGCCGGGATTTTCCGATAAGACGTCCCTGTCTTATCGGAAAACGCCGCACGTCCTGTGCGGCGCCCTCCGGGTCTCCAGGTGTTCTCGCAAGCTCGGTACTGCGCCAAGCTCATCACGGCAAGGGCAAGAGCAACCGCGTCGCGGCTTACGCCGCTCCTACAGGGGGAGCGGAATCCAGGGGGACAAGCAAGAGAGCCAGCGGCGGACTCAGGCGTCCGCCGAAGTCTTGGGCTCCGGCTTCGCCGCCATCTCCGGACTGATCTTCTCGATCGTATGCCGCAACTCGCGGCCCAGAATGACCTTGGCGTCCTTCGCCCAGGCGTCCAGGCGCTGGTCGAAGGCGAGCTTGCCTTCGCTGTCGGGCCAGACCAGGCGCAGCTCGCGCAGTTTCTGGATGAAGCCGCGGAACAGGGTCTTGTCGAAGAACTCCGGCGCGGCCGGTGCGTACAGCAGCGACAGGCGCTGGGCGGCGAGCTGGCACAGGCTTTCGAGTTCGCCGGCCGACATGGTGCCGGGCCCGTTCTTCACCAGCACCGAAATGGCGATGTAGTAACGCTCGAAGGCTTGCTGCAAGGAGTGGCCGATCGCGCGCAGGCGGAACACTTCGTCGGTCTGGCCGGCGTTGCGGGCGAGAATGCCGCCGTCGTCTTCGCTGACGCGTTCGAGCAGGCCGGAACGGACGAACACGTCGACCGTGCGCACCAGGCGCTCGGCGAATTCGTCCTCGCTCCACGGCAGGAACAACTCGGCCTGCAGGAACGGGTACACGCTGCGGCCCAGGCGCAATACGCCGGCCAGGCTCATGCGGCGGTTGTGCTGGAAGCAGCAGGCGATCCACGAGGCCGCGGTGAACAGGTGCAGCACGTTGTTGCGGAAATAGCTCAGCAGCACCGCCTTGTCGTCGCCGTCGACGCCGAGCACGTCGCCGAGCGGGTGGGCGATGCGTTCGAGCACGTTGATCTCTTCGCCATGGGCGACGATTTCCTGCGGCGTGTGCGGGGTGACGGTGACGCGGTCGGAATACGGCAGCTCGGCCAGCAAGGTCTTGGACAGGGCGATCTGCGCGAGCAGGTCGGCTTCGCCCATCGCGTGTTTCGGCGTGGACAGCAGGGCCAGGGCGAGCAGGTTGATCGGGTTGACGTCAGCGGCGCGGTTGACGTTGACCTGGATCTGCTCGGCGACCGCGTCGACCGTCGCCGACAGCCAGCTCGGTTTGTCTTCCTCGTCGAGCGGGCGGCCGTCCCACTCCGGGGCGTGCTGGGCGAGCATGTCGTTGAGCCGGATCGGCTCGCCGAAGTTCACCACCACCTGGCCGTAGTTGGAGCGCAGCACCTTGGGAATGCCCCACAGCAACTGCCAGATCGATTCTTTTTCTTTCGGCTTGCCGGACAGCTCGTCGAGGTAGCTGTTGCCCTCCATGAGCTTTTCGTAGCCGACGTAGATCGGCTGGAACAGCACCGGCCGGGTCGGTTGGCGCAGGAAGCCGCGCACGGTCATCACGATCATGCCGCCCTTCGGCGGCAGCAGACGGCCGGTGCGCGAACGCCCGCCTTCGATGAAGTACTCGATCGAATAACCGCCCGAGACCAGCTGGGCGACGTATTCGCTGAGGATCGCCGAGTACAGCGCACTGCCGCGGATGCTGCGGCGGATGAAGAAGGCGCCGCCCTTGCGCAGGATGGTGCCGACCACCGGCAGGTTGAGGTTGATGCCGGCGACGATGTGCGGCGGCACGATGCCCTTGGTGTAGAGCAGATAGCTCAGCAACAGGTAGTCCATGTGGCTGCGATGGCAGGGCACGTAGACGACTTCGTGGCCGGGCGCGTCCTGCTTGAGCTGGTCGAGATGATGCACCAGCACGCCGCGGTAGATGCGGTTCCACACCGGGGTCAGGATGAAGCTCAGCGAGCGCACCACCGGATGCGAATAGTCGGCGGCGATCTCGTAGGCCATGGCGTGGGCTTTCTTCCACGCTTCGGTGCCGTTGCTGCTGTCGCGACGGGCCTGGTCGGCGATCGCGTCCTTGACCGGCTCGGAAGCGAGCACGCGGTCGATCAGCATGCGCCGGGTCGACAGGTCGGGGCCGATCACCGCCGCGCGGATGCGGCGGAAGTGGGTGCGCAGCACGCGCGAGAGCTTGCGCACGGTGCGTTCGGACGGCAGGCCTTCGTCGACGATGCCGCGCAGCGACACCGGCGGCGAGAACCGCACCATGGTGTGGCGGCCGTTGAGGGCGATCGCGAGCAGACGGCGGAAGCGGCCGACCAGGGTCCAGTTTTCCGAGAACAGCACCGAGAACCAGCCGCTGCTGCGGTCCGGCGCGCGGCCGACGAAGATCGACACCGGCACCAGTTGCACGTCGAGCGCGGGGTCGTTGCGATGCGCGTCGAGCAGACGCGCGAGCGAACCGGAGTGGGTCTTGGCCGAGGGCGGACCGGACGGCGCCAAGGTGCCGGCGTGGCGCCGCGACAGCGCGACATAAGCGCGCTTGCGGCCGAGCGGGTCGCCCGGCAACGGCTGCAGCGGCGACGGCAGGCCGCTCTCGCGGCAGGCGCGTTCGAGGATCAGCGCGTTCGACAAGCCGTAGTCTTCGAGCACGTAGCAGACCGGGCGGCCGTGCCACTCCTCGGCGATGTGTTCGGACGGCGCCTTCGGCTCGATGGTCAGCGTTACCCACGGCGCCATGATCTTGCCGAGCAGGCGCGCCCACCACGGGCGGTGCGCCGGCGGTGCGCCCGGACGCGACTCGGCGGCAGCCGCTGGCGGCGCGGCGATCGGCAGTTCGGGCTGATCGGGCTCGGGCTCAGCAGGCGCAGCGGCGAGCGCGGGCTCGGACTGGATCTCGTCGGCGGCTTCGGCGGCGCGCTCGCTCATGGATTCGGCTTCAACGGCAGGTTCAACGGCGGACTCGACCTCGGGCTCGAACGCAGGTTCGGCGAGGTCGTCGGCGATCGCAGTCGCGCGCTCGTCGGGCGCAGCGGCCGGTTCGGCATCGACCGGCGCGGCAGGCGCGTGTTCGGCGGAAGGATCGGCGGCAGCCGCCGGGTCCGAGGCGTCGACCGGCGTGCGTGCGGAGTCGGCCGAAGCGGCGTCGGGGAAAGGCAGGGGCGTTTGTTTCGGCATCCCGATCATTATGCCTATTCGGCTTCGGCGCGCGCCTGACCTATCGGGCCGCCTGAACCGGGCCGTTCGAACCGGCCCCGCAGTTGCGCCGACGACGGCGAAACCCAGGCGGTGCGGGCTCAGCGCGGCGGCGCGGGCGTGGCCGGGACGGTCGCTGGCGCCTGCTTGCTGTTGGCGGGGGCGGTCGCCTGCGACGGCTTGGCCTTGGCCGGGGCACTCGCTTGCAGCGGCTTGCCCTTGACCGGGGCATTCGCCTGTAGCGGCTTGCCTTCGGCCGCCGCTGGCGGCTCCACCCGCGCCGGCTTCGGCGGTGCTTGCGCTTCGGTCTCGGCGTGGCGCAGCACGTCGCTGAGGTACCAGCGGCCGTCGCGGCGCTCGACCAGCACGTAGGCATCGACCGCTTCGCCGGCGAGTTCGTAACGCACCCGCACCCGCGCGGTGTCGCCGGTCTGCTCGGCCAGGCTGGTCTGCACACTGGCGAGGGCGGCGTCGAGGTCGAGGCCGTAACCGTTCACGACCTGCTTGAGCCGTTCGACGAAGGGCCCGAGCCGGCGCAGGCTGCGGTCCATGCCGGTGCGGGCGAAGGCGTCCGGCGCCGCCAGTCCGGTCGCGCGCGCGGCGGATACCAACTGCGGAATCGCCACCCGCGCCCGCGCCGAATCGCCGAGCGGCGCGCTCTGCGCCCAGGCGCTCATCGCCGCGATCAACTGGGCATGGTGGTCGCGCTCGGTGTCGCTGTAGCCGGCCTCGCTGCGTACGTACTGGATCGCGAACAGGCCCATGGTCTTGGCCGCCGAATGCAGCTCCTTGTCGGCGCCGGCGAACTGGCGACGGTAGGTCGCGACCAGGCTGCGTTCGGCGTCCTGCGCGGCCAGCGCGGCGATGAAGCTCGGGAAACGGTCGTCCAGCGGCAGCTCGGTCAGCGGCCAGACCGTGCGGCCTTCGCGCCAGGCCGTCTCGAGGCGGGCATGCAATTGCGGCGGCACGGCATGGCGGGCGTAGGCGGCCAGGTCGTTACGGCGCAGGTCGGCGACCAACTGGGTCACGGCCTGGGCCGGCAGGGTCGGCACCGGATCGGCAGGCGGCGCTTCGCGCTCGCAGCCGGCCGCCGCCAACAGGGCAACGGTCGACAACAGCGCGGTGCAGGCGCGTCGGACGATGGACATCGGGTGCGGCTCCCCAGTCGCGGACGGGCATCTTGGCGGCGCACTCCGGCCGACACAAGCCGTTCACCCGGACATCACCAAGAAAGCACACTAGTTGACGCATTACGTCGACTAGCGCTCATTTTCGGCGTGACGATAAAACTGTGATTTACATCACAAAAATAGATCTGAATGGGCCTTAGCACATATTCGTGACTGCGATCACCCTGTGTCCGTTTATGTCCGACTACTGTGCCCTGAATGGCATGTTTTATGCGTTCTTAACAGGCAGATCCGGCAAAAACGCCGGACCGTCAGAGCGCGATTAGCGCAGGAGCATCGATCCATGCGTCTTTCCCCGACCCGTCTGCTCGCAGCCTTACTCGTAGCCGGCGTCGCGCCGGCCTATGCCGCCGATGACACCACCCAGTTCGACGTCACCATCACCATCACCAGCACCTGCGACATCCACACCGTCGCCGCCACCGACGTCAATTTCGGCACGGTCGCCTCGACCGCGACCAACGTCGACCAGCAGGGTCAGCTGACCGTGAACTGCACGCCGGGCACGGCCTATACGATCGCGCTCGACAACGGCCAGAACGGCGCCGACGTCAACAGCCGCGCGATGAGCGACGGCACCAACGAAGTGCCCTATCAGCTGTATCGCGCCGCCGCGCGCGGCGCCGGCGACGTCTGGGGCAGCACCACCGGTGGCGGCGGCAACGTCCTCGCAGGCAACGGCACGGGTGCGGCCCAGAACCTGCCGGTCTACGGCAGGACGCCGAGCGCCAACTTTCCCGCTGCTACTTACAATGACGTGGTAACCGCCACGGTGACCTACTGACCGGGCAGGGAGAGATGAGCGGCCGCCGGCTCTTGCATGCCGTCCGTGCCGCTCTCGCCGTCGCGGCCGTATGCGGCGTGCTCGCGATGGCACCGGCGGTTGCCGCCGGGCTCCAGGTCACACCCACCTCGCTGACTCTGCAGGCCAAGCAGAGCGCCGACGGCCTGTGGCTCAGCAACACCGGCAGCAAGCCGCTGCAGGCCCAGGTCCGGGTGTATCGCTGGACCCAGGAAAACGGCGAGGAACGCTTCGAAGCGACGCGCGCGCTGGCGATCAGTCCGCCGATGCTCGAACTGGCGCCCGGCGCCCGCCAGTTGGTGCGGGTGATCCGGCTCGGCGCACCGCCCGCGGCCGAGGAAAGCTACCGGCTGATCGTCGACGAACTGCCGCCCGGCGATCAGGACCGCCCGGCCGGTCTGCAATTCGTACTGCGCTATTCGGTCCCGGTGTTTCTCGCTCCGGCGGGGGACGCGGCCCTCGCACCCGAGCTGCGCGCACAACTGAGCTTCGAAGGCGAACAAGCGCGCCTGAGCGTACACAACCGCGGCGGCCTGCATGCGCAGCTGGCCGATCTGGTATTCGTCGATGCGCAGGGAGGCCGTCATGCGATCGCGTCGGGCCTGCTCGGTTACGCCCTGGCCGGCCAACGCATGCGTTGGCCGCTCGCGGCAGCAGCCGAGTTGCTGCGGGGTCCGGGCACGTTCAAGGCGAGGATCAATGGCGAATCGACCGAGCGGACGCTGGCGCTGGACTCGCCGGCTCGCTGAAGCCATGTCCGCCGGCCTGCTCCTGGCATCGCCTGCGAGCCATGCGGCGGACTTGCCACCGTTGATCCTGGCCCGCGCCGGCGAGAGCAATGCCGCCGGCGCACCGCTGCAGCTCTATCTCGAAGTCAGCCTCAACCACACCGCCTACGGCACACCGCAGCCGTTCGAGCTGCGCGACGGCCATTTATTCGCCAGCGTCGCCACCCTGCGCCAGATCGGCTTCGTTCTGGAGGGCCGCAGCGACGCCGAATCGGTCGCGCCCGACAGCCTGGACGGCGTCAGCGTGCGCTACGACGCTTCGCTGCAACGCGTGGCGATCGATGCGCCGCTGTCGCTGCTGTCGTTGGCGACCACGCGCCTCAACGCACCGGGCACCGACATCCCCATTGCGAGCGCGTCGCCCGGCCTGTTGTTCAACTACGATCTTTACAGCAGCCGCGACGACCACAGCGACAGCACCAGCGCCTTCGCCGAACTGCGCCTGTTCGGCGTCGGCCGCGGTGTCTTCAGCCAGACCGCGGTCACCCGCAGCCAACGCAACGAGGACGAACCGCGGCGGACCGATTCGGTGCGCCTGGACAGCAGTTGGCGCTGGTCCTCGCCGGCCTCGATGATCAGCGTCAGCGTCGGCGACGTGATCAGCGGCCAGCTCGACTGGACCCGGCCGCTGCGCCTGGGCGGCGTGCGCATCGGCCGCGACTTCGGCCTGCAGCCGTACCGCATCACCACCCCGCTGCCGACCTTCGTCGGCGAAGTCGCGGTGCCGTCGGCGGTGGACCTGTACGTCAACGGCATCCGCCAGTACAGCGGCGAACTGCCGCCGGGGCCGTTCCAGCTCGCGACCATCCCCGGCATCACCGGCGCCGGCAACGCGCAGTTGGTCGTGACCGACGCCTTCGGCCGCACCCGTCAACTCGACTTTCCGTTCTATGCCGCACAGCAATTGCTCGCCAAGGGCCTGTCGGATTGGTCGCTGAGCCTGGGGCTGGCGCGCGAGGACTACGCATTGCGTTCGTTCTCCTACGGCAGCGAACCGCTGGCCAGCGCCGACCTGCGCTACGGCGTCAGCGACGCGTTCACCGTCGAGGCGCATGCCGAAGGCGGCGACAGCGTGGTCAACGGCGGACTCGGCGCGATCTGGTTGCTCGGCGGCGCCGGCGTGTTCAGCGCCTCGCTCGCGCATGGCCAGGACCGCCGCGACTCCGGCTGGCTGTACGCCGCCGCCTACAACTGGAGCAACGGCCGCTTCAACATCGCCGCCGACACCCAACGCACGCGTGGTGAGTACCGCGACGTCGCCTCGCGCTATGGCCAAGCCCCGGCGCGGGTCAGCGAACGCGCGGTGGCGAGCTGGAACGACACCCGCCTGGGCAGCCTGGGCCTGAGCTACGTGCGCCTGATCTATCGCGACGAAACCCCGGCCCGCTACGCCAGCGCGACTTGGAGCCGCAACTTCAAGAGCGGCGCCTCGCTGAGCCTGTCGTACAACCAGAACCTGGACCGCTCCGAAGACCGCAACCTCTACCTCGGCTTCTCGATGAACTTCGACCGCAGCCTGCAGCTCAGCGCTTCGCTGCAACGCAACCGCGGCCGCGACCAGGCCGTGCTCGACCTGAGCCGGCCGCTGCCCGGCGACGGCGGCTTCGGTTGGCGCCTGCAGGCGCGCGGCGGCGACGGCGAGGAAGGCGGCCTGGCCGAAGCCGGCTGGCTGACCGGGTTCGGACGCTACAGCCTCGGCTACGCGCGCCAGGGCGACGTCGACTACGGCTATGCCAGCGCGAGCGGCTCGCTGGTGTGGATGGGCGGCCATGTCTTCGCCGCGCGCAACGTCAGCGATGCGTTCGCGGTGGTCTCGACCGACGGCCGCGCCGACGTGCCGGTGCTGCTCGAAAACCGCCCGATCGGCCGCACCGACCGCGACGGCATGCTGCTGGTGACGCCGCTCAACGCCTGGCAACGCAACCGCATCGCCATCGACCCGATGGAACTGCCGGCCGACCTGCGCCTGGACCGGGTCGAAGTGCAGGCCACGCCGCAGGACCGCTCCGGCACGCTGGTGCGTTTCGCCATCGAACAAGTGCGCGCCGCGGTGTTGGTGCTGCACGACGCTCGGGGTCAGCCCTTGCCGGTCGGCAGCCGCGTGCACCTGGACTCGGGCGCCAACGCGGTCGTCGGCTACGACGGCGAGACCTATCTCGACAGCCTGCAAGACCTCAACACGGTGCGCGTCGATACCGCCGACGGCCCCTGCAGCGTGCGCTTCGAGTATCCCGCCGGCAGCGGCGTGCCGCGCATCGGCCCCTTGATCTGCCAGACGCAGGTATCGCCATGAATCGCCTGCAGCTCGCTGCGTTGTGCCTCGCCTTGATGTTGCCGCTTTTTGTGCGTCCTGCGTCCGCGGCGACCACCTGCACCGGCAGCATGACCAATCTGAATTTTGCGCCGACCAGCGGCGGCGTCACCGACGCCACCGCGACCCTTACCGTCACATGCAACACCTTCGGCCTGTCCCTGCTCGCCAACGCCCGGGTCAACATGTGCATCAGCATCCGCAGCGGCACCGACGGCGGCGGCACGCTCAATCCACGTCGCATGATCAACACCTTCAGCGACCCGATGAATATGCAGCTCTATACGGATGCAGCGCGCACGGCAATCTGGGGCTCGCGCGGCAACGCCACCGTGCCCAATCCGGCCCTGCTGCAATTCACCTATGCCGTACCGGTGCTCGGCGGCGGCGAAACAAAGACCGTGACCCTATACGGCCGCATCCCGACGCAGACGGGGCTCAACGCCGGCACCTACGTCAATCGCTTCACCGCTGCGGCCGACACCTTGATCGAGTTCCGCTATGACGAACAGCTGCTAGGCACTCCGCCGATGCCGGCCTCGTGCATTTCCGGCGGCAGCGCCGGCACCTCCAGCCAATTCCCCTTCACCGTCAACGGCTCGGTACCGAACAGTTGCACGCTGACGCCCAAGCCCGTGCCCAACATGGCCTTCGGCAACGTGCCGGGGCCGATCACCTCGAACGTCGACCAGACCACCTCGATCGGCCTGGTCTGCAGCGGCCGCACCGCCTGGCAGATCGGCCTCAACAACGGCCTCTACGCCAGCGGCGCGACCCGGCGCATGCGCAACGGCGCCGGCCAGTTCGTGGTCTACGAGTTGTATCGCAACAGCCCGCGCACGCTGCGCTGGGGCAACACCCTCGGCAGCGACACCTTGACCGGCACCGGTACCGGCACGTCGCAATCGCTGCCGGTCTACGGCCGCGTCGGTGCGCAAGCGCCGAGCATCGGCAGCTACAGCGACACCATCACGGTGACGGTGACCTACTGATCGCGTCGCCTGTCGATCGCGAGGCACGCGCTTCGCGACGCGTGACCGCAAAAGTGCATCAGGGAAAAAGAAAAAGGAGGCGCGAGGCCTCCTTCAAACCGGCTTGCGCCGGAAGATTACGAGTTGTGGCATGGCCCCGGCTGGCACCGGGATGGGCGCAGCCTAACGCCGCGCCAAAGTTAATGCAACACCTGAAGTATCGCGATGTAACTTATTGATTTTTATCGACCGATATTCGCCAGCGTGCCTGAGACTGCGGTCATGGCGCCAGATCGAGCGCGGCGCGCTTGGCCTGGCGGCGGGTTTCGCGCGGCTGGCTGAAGTCGTTGTTGAAGGTCATCGCTTCCCACGAACCGTAGCTCGGGTTCGGCAACATCCACCAGCGTTCGCCGAACCAGTCGTGGTACTGCTGCAGCAAGGCGTCGCGGCCTTCCGGGGTGTTGGCGACCACCTGGACGAAGTCGCCGAGCTGATCGCCGAACTGCATCAGCACGCGGTACTGACGCCCGGCCAACAAGCGGCGGCAGTTCTTCTCGCTGCCGTTTTGTTCGCAGCCTTCGACCACCGTGCCCAGGCCGAGAAAGACCTGATCGTCGGCGACCGGCAAACCGGCGCTGCGCAGATTGGCCAAGGTGGCCTCCTTCAGGTGCACGGCGCGGTTGGACAGATACAGAATCGTGATGCCCTTGGCCTGCGCGGCCTTGGCGAAATCGACCACGCCCGGCAGCGGCTTGGCCTTTTTCTCGGCGACCCAGGCGTCCCAGGTGACCTCGTCGTATTCCTTGCCGTCGCGCACCAGGCGCGCCTGGTAGGGCGAGTTGTCGAGCACGGTTTCGTCGACGTCCATGACCACGGCCGGCTTGAGGCCCTTGACCGGGTTGCCGCGTTCGTCGGGCACCAGCGCGTCCCAGTTGGGCTGCTTGAGCGCGGTGTCGAGCTTGTCGGCGGCGGCGCGGTAGACCGTTTCGGTCGCGGCGCGGTATTCGACCGAACGCTGCATCCACAGCACCGCGTTGAGGTTGTCGTCGGCGCTGGACGCGGCCGGCGCGGCGGCGGGCGCGGCCTTCGCCTCCGTCGGGGCAGCGGGCGCGGCGGCCGGGGCCACCGGCTTGCAGGCGCTCAGGGCGAGCGCACAGGCGAGGACGGTCAGGGGCAAGGCGCGGGTCTGCATGCGCGGGCGCTCGGTCGTGGGAAGGCGGGGAGTGTAGGCCCCGCGGCAAAACCCTGTCGATTGCCGGCCCGGCCGCGCCGCTTCAGGGCGCAACGCAGGCTTGCGCCAGCGGCCCGCGAGCAAGCGTCCGGCCGATCAGCGGCGCTCGCGCGACGGCGCCTGGGCGATGCATTCGACTTCCACCTTCGCGCCCAGGGCGAGCCCGGACGCCGCCAAGGCGCTGCGGGCCGGGAACGGCGCGCTGAAATGCTTGCGATAGACCTCGTTGAAGGCCGGCCATTCGGCGATATCGGCCAGGAACACCGTGCATTTGACGACGTCGCTCATCGAAGCGCCATGGCGTTCGAGCACCTGGCGGATGTTGCGCAGGGTCTGTTCGGCTTCGGCGGCGATGCCGCCCTCGGCCAGCGCGTTGTCGCCGCCGGGCACGGTGCCGATCTGGCCCGACAGGAACAGCAGGTCGCCGCTGCGCACGGCTTCGGAGAACGGCAGCTTGGCCGCGGCCGGATCGGGCGAGCGCAGGAACTCGGGCTTGCGCGCTTCACCGGCGATCGCGCCATGTACGGCGAAGGCGAGTAGCAGCGATATCGACAGGGCCAGGCGCATGGGTACTCTCCAGGATTCGTTCGGTGTCGGGACTGCGGTCGGGGATTCACTGCCGGGATGAGCGGCGCCGCGCCTTTACGCCGGCACCGGCGCGACCTGCAGCGAGACTTGCTTGCTGTTGCCGGCCACCCATTGCGTGCCGACTTCGCCGAAACCGTAGCGCGCATGGAAACGGCTGGAGGCTTCGTTGAACGGCACGATATAGAACTCGCAGACGACCTGGGCGAAGCCGCGTTCGCGGGCGAACGCGAACAGATCGTCGTAGAGCAGGCCGCCGAGCTTGCGTCCGCGGTGGCTGGCGGCGACGGCGATGCGGTCGACGTACAGGAAAGTCGGATAACGCTCGGAGAACCACAGGTAGTTCGGGCTGTCGTAGTCGGCGCCCTCGCGAAACGCGAGCAGGAACGCGACCACGCTGTCGCCGTCGCAGACCACGCGGTGATACACCGACTGCCGGTCCAGCCCGGCGAGCCGCTGCGCATCCAGCGGGCTCATCAAGGCCTCGGATTCGAGGTTGAGCGCGAGTACGGCCGGGTGATCGGCGGGGGTGACGTTGCGGACGATGAGGGAAGGCATTCCGGTGCTGGCCCGAGTCTGAGAGAGGTTAGGAATTAGTAACCAGGAACTGGAAGTCAGCAAGCAGGAGCGAGGCGTCAGCACTCCCACTCGTTACTCACTCCTCTCAACTCACTTCTCGCTTCAAGTAGGCGTGCCGACCTCGTCCCACTCTTGTTCGTCGAACCGCAACAACCAGTTGAGCGCGTAATGGCGCTCGTAGACGATGCTGGGATGCAGGTCCGCCGGCGGCGATTTTTCGTCGAGGCGGGCCTGGCGGACCAGCCAATGGCGGCGATAGACCGCATCGAGGGCGTCGAGCAATTCCGCCACCGGACGCAGTCGCGCCGCGGCGATGTGAGCTTCGTCGGCATGTTCGATTGCGGTCAGGGCGATCTCGCCGGCGTCGCAGATCGCGGTCGGCGGCGGCAGCGCCTCGGTCAGGCCCAGCGCCCATTGCAGCAGCGCCGCGCTTTCGTAGCGCCAGCCGTGATTGGCCCAGGTTTCCTCGTCGGGTTTTTCCGCATCGATGAAGGCGCGCTCGGCCGGCGTCAACGCGGCGACGCCCGGGCCGAGCTTGAGTGCGATCTCTTGGGTCGACAGCGGGTCGCTGCCCAGCGATTCGGCGCGCACCGCGACCGCGGTCAGCGCCAGCATGCGCCGCATGGCTTCTTCGGGCGTGCGCAGACGCACTTCGCCGGCGCCGAGCACCGGCGGCAGATGCGCCGGTACGTTCGCACCGAGCGCCTGCAGTTCGGCTTCGCTGCGCGCCTTGCGCTCGCGCGCGTCGGCCGGATACGGCAAGGCCGAATCGGCATCGACCGTCGGCTCGCCCTGGCTGACCAGCACTTGCCCGGCCGGATCGCGCACCGAACCGTCGGGCAGGAAGCAGACCGCATTCGCGGCCTGCGCCCACGAGGCCAAGGCTTCGAACGCGCCGTCCTCGACCTCGAAGCTGTAGTGGCTCTGGACCCGCTGCAGGTGGCGGATCACCGCGAAGGTGCGCGCGTCCATGCCCTCTGCGACCGTGCCGAGCACGTAACCGACGAAGCCCTGCAGATGCGGCACCAGTTCGGCGTCGCTGCGGTCGCGATAGGCCGGCGGCGCCTTGAGGAAATCCGGCGCCGGCGGCGCGGCGAGCGTGGAGTAGGCGTTGATCAACAGGGCCATGTCGTTGCGCGTTCGTGGACGAGTGCGGCAAGACTAGCCGATTCGGTCGCAATGGGCGCGGCGACAGTTTGCGGTTTGCGCTGGTGGCCGGGGGGTTGCGCGCAAGAGCAAATCCCCCGGCGCAGCCGCCGACACGGCTGCGTTGGCGCAACGCCGGCGCCGCCCCCTTTGTCAAAGGGGGCAAAGTTCTGTGCCTTCTGTAGTTCCGGCGTTACATCGGCTTGATGTTGGCGCTGGCGTTGTGGCAACTGCCTGCGCCACATCCAATCCCAGCCGAACTATTCCCCCCTTTGGAAAAGGGGGGCAGGGGGGATTTGCCCTTGTCTGCTGCAGAGCCCGCCCAACCCGAAATCCCGCTCAGCCGTTCTCCAGCAACGCCTTGATCGCCGCAAAGCCTGCGTTCGCGCGCTCGTGCTTGCGCGCCGCATCCGCGACCGGGTCGGCGCCGTCGCGCTGCAGTTCGGCCGCGGGCAGTTCGTCGATGAAGCGGCTCGGCTTGAGGCGGATTCGTTCGCCCCAGCGCTGGGTCTCGCGCGCATGCGACAGGTACAGCGCCTCCTTGGCGCGGGTGATGCCCACGTACATCAGGCGCCGCTCTTCGTCGAGACGGCCTTCGTCGAGGCTGGCGTCGTGCGGCAGGTTGCCGTCTTCGACGCCGACGATGAACACGTAACGGAATTCCAGGCCTTTGGCCGCGTGCAGGCTCATCAGGCGCACCTGGTTGCCGGCCTCGCCCTTGTCGGCATGCGACAGCAGCGCCAGCTGCGCGGCCAGCTCGCCCGGGCCCGCGCCCTTGCCGCCGTCGAACCAGCCCGACAGTTCGCCGAGGTTTTCCTTGCGCCGCTGGAACGAAGCTTCGTCCTTGCACTGGGCGCGGATCGAAGCCAGCAGGCCGCTGCGTTCGGCCAGCACGCCGACCAGTTCGCCGGGGCTGATGCGCTGCGCTTCGTCGCGCAGGAAACGCACGATCTGCACGAAGCCGTCGAGCGCGGTGCCGGCGCGCGGGCTGAGCTGCTTGATCGCGTTGATCGATTCGGCCATGCGCGACATCGGCAACTGCGCGTGCTGGGCCATCTCGGCCAACTTGGCCAGAGTGGTCGCGCCGACTTCGCGCTTGGGCGAGGTCACCGCGCGCAGAAAAGCCGCGTCGTCGTCGGGGTTAGCGATCAGGCGCAGCCAGGACAGCGCATCCTTGACCTCGCCGCGCTCCAGGAACGCGGTGCCGCCGCTGAGGTGATAGGGCACCCGCAGCAATTGCAGCGCCTTCTCCAGCGCGCGGCTTTGGTGATTGCCGCGGAACAGGATGCAGAAATCGGCCCACATCGCCTGGTTCTTCTGCGCCAGGTACTGGATTTCGGCGGCGACCTTCTCGGCCTCGTGGGCGCTGTCGCGGCATTCCCAGACGCGGATGCGCTCGCCGTCGGCCTGGTCGCTCCACAGGGTCTTGGGATGTTCGTGCGGGTTGTTGGCGATCAACGCATTGGCCGCGCGCAACACGCGATTGCTGCAGCGGTAGTTCTGTTCGAGCTTGATGATCTCCAGGCTCGGATAGTCCTTGCCCAGTTCCAGCAGGTTGTCGGGGTTGGCGCCGCGCCAGGCGTAGATCGACTGGTCGTCGTCGCCCACGCAGGTGAACAGGCCGCGCGGGCCGACCAGGGCCTTGAGCAAGCGGTACTGGGCGTCGTTGGTGTCCTGGCACTCGTCGACCAGCAGGTAGCCGATGCGTTCGCGCCAGGCCAACTGCACCTCGTGGTCGGCTTCGAGCAACTGCACCGGCAAGCGGATCAGGTCGTCGAAGTCGACCGCGTTGAAGGTGGTCAAGCGCGCCTGGTACATCTCGTACACCGTCGCCGCCTCGATCTCGCGCGCGCTGCGCGACTCGCGCATGGCTTCGGCGGGCGACAGACCGGAGTTCTTGGCGCGCGAGATCAGGTTGCGCATCTCGTCGATCACGTCGGGCTTGCTGCCGGCCGGCAGCAGGTCCTTGATCTGGGCGTTGCTGTCGTCGCTGTCGAACACGCTGAAGCCACGGCGCAGTCCGAGCTTGGCGTGTTCGAACTGGAGGAATTTCAGCCCTAGCGCGTGGAAGGTGCAGATGGTCAACCCGTCGGCGCCGTCGCCGCGGATCCGCTTGGCCACGCGCTCGCGCATTTCCTTGGCGGACTTGTTGGTGAAGGTGATCGCGGCGATACGCTTGGCCGGCATGCGGCCGGACGCGATCAGGTGGGCGATCTTCTCGACGATGACGCGGGTCTTGCCGCTGCCGGCGCCGGCGAGCACGAGCAGCGGCCCTTCGGTGTTCAGAACGGCGGCGCGTTGGGGGGGATTGAGACCGTGCATGGAATGTCGGATCGCCGGCAAAGGCCGGTAAGGCCGCACAGTCTAACCGCCACGCCCGCGCCCGGACCGGGCGGCTGGAGTAGGCTAGGCGCCGCAGGCCCGGACCGCGCCGGGCCCTCGTCGGAGGTCGCCATGGAACGTGGTCTCGTCGCCCTGCTGGCTAGCGCCGGGCTGGCCCTGGCCGCCCTGGCCGGCTCTGCATCCGCCGCCGACCGGGCCACCGCCGCGCCGACCGCGGCCACGCCGGCCGAGGCGACGCCGGAGCAATTGGCCAGCGCCGAAACCGACCGCATCGGCCACCGCGATTTCGACGCCCGCCAGCGCATGTCGGCGACCCATCCCAACGAGCTGTGGCGCTTGTACGGCACCGACGCGGCCGGCCGCGGGCAATGGCAGGACGCCTCACGCTTCTTCCGCCGCGCCGCGCGCTATGCCGACAAGTATTCGCAGCACCGGCTCAGCCTGATGTACTGGCACGGCCTCGGCGTGCCGCACGACCGCGCCCTCGCCTATGCCTGGGCCGACCTCGCCGCCGAGCGCAGCTACCCGCAGTTCGTAGTGCTGCGCGAGAAGATGTGGCAGGAGCTCGACGAAAGCGAGCGCCAGCGCGCCTTGCGGCAGGGCGTGGCGATCTTCGACGAATACGCCGACGAGGTCACCAAGCCGCGCATGGAACGCGAAGTCGCCCGCGCCCGCAGCCGCATCACCGGCAGCCCGGCCGGCCTGACCACCGGCAATCTGCTGGTGTTCGCCTCGCGCGGCGGCTCGAACCTTTTCGACCCCAGCGACTCGCTCGACCTGCGCCCGATGTACGCCGACTGGCGCCTCGACACCCGCCGCTACTGGGCGGTCGAGGACGCGGTCTGGCAAAGCGGCGGCAATGTCGAGGTCGGTACGCTGGAAAAGATCATGAGCAGCCAGCGCCCCTGAAGCGGAGGCCGACGCTGCGTCCTTCGCCCGGGCTTGCTACCCTCGCCGCCGCGCCGGGCCTCCGCCCGCGCGAACACCGGAGCGCATGCCGTGACAGGACGTCTGATCTGTTTTCTGTTCTCCGCCTGGTTGGCGACGGGCTCGGCTTCGGCCGCGTCGCAAGCGCCTATCGGGCCCGACCCGGCCGCCGATGCGGCCCTGGCCGACGTCGGCTACATGCACCTGCATCCCGACGTGGAGTACCGCCAGCTCGGTCTGCAGTCGTATCGGCGCGGACATCACGCCGTCGCCCTCGATCGTTTTCGCCGCGCCGGCTATTTCGGCGACAAGCCCGCGCAGGGCCTGGTCGCGGAGATGTACTGGAAGGGCGAAGGCGTGGCGGCCGACCGCGCCCTGGCCTACGTGTGGATGGACCTCGCCGCCGAGCGCGGCTATCGCGACCTGGTCGGCCTGCGCGAACGCTACTGGGCCGCGCTGAGCGCGGCCGAACGCCAGCGCGCGCTCGAACTGGGCCCGGCGCTGTACCGGGTGTACGGCGACCCGACGGTCAAGCCGCGCTACGCCCGCCGCCTGCAACGCCTGCGCAACCAGATCACCGGCAGCCACATCGGCACCGACGTCGGCGTGCTGGCCGGCCAGCGCGACGCCTCCGGCGCGGTCGCCCTGACCGGCGGGCTGTACGCCGGCGCCAACTGGAACGCCGAGCACTACTGGCAACGCCAGGACCGCCTGTGGAAGCTGAAACTCGGCGGCACGGTCAACGTCGGCGACGTCGAGACGATGAACTCGGAAGGCGCCGTCCTGCCGCCGCCCGCCGAGAGCGAACCGAAGGACTAGGCCGACCCCCAGGACCCGCCGCGTCCGCGTTGATGCGGTCGGCTGCGCATCCGGCGTCGACTGAACAGGCCGGACCGCGTCTTCGGCGCTCGCGCGCCGCACGTCAAGTCTGTGGCGGCGCCGCGACGCGCCCTAAACTGCGGCCATGGCCAAGCTCTATTTCTATTATTCGGCGATGAACGCCGGCAAGACCACGACCCTGCTGCAGTCGGCGCACAACTACCAGGAGCGCGGCATGCGCGTGGCGATCCTGACCCCGCGCCTGGACGACCGCGCCGGCAGCGGCACGGTGGCCTCGCGGATCGGCCTGCGCGCCAACGCCGTCGCCTTCGGCCACGATGCCGACCTGGAACAGCTGATCCGCGCCGACATCGCCGCGCAGGGGCAACTGCATTGCGTGTTGGTCGACGAGGCTCAGTTCCTGAGCCGCTCGCAGGTCTGGCAACTCAGCGAGATCGTCGACGCCCTGCGCATCCCGGTGCTCTGCTACGGCCTGCGCACCGACTTCCGCGGCGAACTGTTCGAAGGCAGCCAATACCTGTTGGCCTGGGCCGACGAGCTGACCGAGATCAAGACCATCTGCCATTCCGGCAAGAAGGCCACCATGACCGTGCGCGTGGACGAAGCCGGCCGCGCCGTGCAGGACGGGCCGCAAGTCGAGATCGGCGGCAACGACCGCTACGTGTCGGTCTCGCGCGCCGAGTACAAAAAGGTCATGCGCGGCGAGGGCACGATCGAACCTTTGCAGCAGTCGTTGCAGTTGTCTAGGTAAGCAGCCAGCGTTCGAGCACTGAAGCTTGCGCGGTCATCGCATTGGCGCGGTCGCGGCTCGCGCCGCTCCTACCCTTGCTGGCGTCGCTCCTGGGTAGGAGCGGCGCAAGCCGCGACCGCGAACCCTCGACCGCCGGCGCCCCCTAGCCGCCTCGCCTAATCCACCAAGGCCGACCGAAAAAACTCGTCGAGCCGTTCCGCCCGCCCACTCCCGGCCGGCAAGGCCTGCCCCATGGCCTGCATGCGGCCGAGCTCGGCGGCGAGGAAATCGCTGATCGCCGGCACGCGCGGCCCGGCCGCGACCTCGGCGCTGCGGCGCTTGCGCGCCAACAAGGCCTCGATGGCCTCGCGCACCTCGCCGTCGGGCAGCAGCCGCTCCAACAGATCCTCGAACGCCATCGGCGGCGGTCCCTGCTCGCGCTCGATCCACTGGCAGGCCAGGACCGGGCGCAGCGCGTACAGGTATTTCTTGGTGCGGATGGCGTCGCCGCCCAGGTGGGCGCGGAAGGTGCCGTGGGCCAGGCTGAAGTAGTGGTGCCAGGCGGCGATCGGCGAATAGAACTCATCGGCCAGGGCGCGCAATCCGGCGCTCAGCATGCCGTCCTCGCGGTAGACGATCGGCGAACGCAACCACTCCAACAGGGTCGGGTTGGACTTCGACAGCAACCGCAGCACCTTGCGCAGGTCCCAGCCGCTGACGTCGAGCTCGTCGTCGATCGGCAGCTCGATGACATCGCGCTGCGGCTCGCCCAGGCCGGTGCGTTCGTTGACCGTCAGGTACCACGGCCGACGATGGACATAGACGAAGCGGGCGTCGTAGTCGCTGTCGGGCGAGGAGAACCCCCAGCCGCGGCTGCCGGACTCGCAGGCGTAGACGATGCGCACGTCGTGCTCGCGCTCGACCGCCGCCAGTGCAGCCAGCACCGCGCTCCGCTTCTCGTCCGAAACCGGGTGGATGTCGTGGGCCGCGTCCGTGGAATTCATTGCCGTGGCATGCCGATGCGTGGCCCGGCAGCGTAGCGCAAACGCCGGCGCGTTCCGATGCTGCGCGGACGCCGCGGGCTGGCGTATCGTGCACCGACCCCGGCGCCGCGACGAGCGCGCCGCACTCCAGCGAACCCGATGCCGCCGATGCCGCCCAAGACGCCGTCCACGACCGCTATCCAGACCGAACGCCTGCTGTTGCGCGAACTGACGCCGGACGATGCCGGCTTCATCCTCGAACTGCTCAACGAACCGTCCTTCATCGACAACATCGGCGACCGCGGCGTGCGCGATCTGGACGGCGCCGTGCGCTACATCCTCGACGGCCCGACGCAGAGCTACGCCCGCAACGGCTACGGCCTGTGGCGGGTCGAGCTGCGCGAAAGCGGCGAAGCCATCGGCATGTGCGGCCTGCTGCGGCGCGAGACCCTGCCCGACCCCGACCTGGGCTATGCCTTCCTGCCGCGCCACTGGTCGCGCGGTTATGCCCTGGAATCCGGCGAGGCGGTGCTGCGCCATGCGCGCGAGGCGTTGGCGCTGTCGCGGGTGCTGGCGATCACCGATCCCGCCAACCAACCCTCGATCAAGGTGCTGGAGCGGCTGGGCCTGCGCTTCGAGGGCATGGTGCGCATGAGCGAGGACGCCAAGGAACTGCGGCTGTTCTCGACCGCACCGGCGCCGGCCGACTGACGCCGGCCGCATGAAACTCCGCCTCTTCGCCTGCGGCCTGCTGTCCGCGTTGCTCGGCGGGTCCGCCAGCGGCTGCGCCGACGCGCGCCCGCCGCAGGTCCGCGACGGCGACGTGATCTTCCACGTCTCGCGCTCTTCGCAGAGCCAGGCGATCCAGCGCGCGACCGGCTCGCGTTACAGCCACATGGGCGTGATCCTGCACCGCGACGGCCGGCCCTACGTGTTCGAAGCGATCGACCCGGTCGCCTACACCCCCTTGCAGCGCTGGATCGCCCGCGGCAGCGGCGGCCACTACGTGCTCAAGCGCTTGCGCACGCCGTTGACGGCGCAGCAGACGACGAAACTGCGCGACTCGGCGGAAGCCTTCCGCGGCCGCCGTTACGACCTGGCGTTCGAGTGGTCGGACCAGCGCATCTATTGCTCGGAGCTGGTCTGGAAGATGTACGACCGCGCCCTGGGCGTGCGCATCGGCACGCTGCAGCCGCTGCGCAGCTTCAAGCTCGACGACCCGGCGGTGAAGGCCAAGCTGCGCGAACGTTACGGCGAACGCGTGCCGCTGGCCGAACCGGTGATCTCGCCGGCGGCGATGTTCGACTCGCCCTTGCTGATCACCGTCGCCTCGGGCTGAAGCCGCGCCCCGCGCAGGACCGCCTCGCGGCCGACGTAGTCGGTCCAAACCACGTGCACCGCCTCGCCGGTCACCGCCATCTGCGCGAACCCGGTGCCGCGGCCGCGGCCCTGCAGGCGCGCGACTTCGATGCGCTGACGCTCGTGCGACAGATCCGGCGCCAGGCGCGCGAGTTGCAGGCTCTGGCCGCTGCGGTCCTCACGCAACCACAGCACCCAGGCCGCATCGGCGCTCAATGCGGTTTCGACCCGCCCCTGCACCTGTTCACCGCGGTCGAGCACGAGCGGCGCAGCGAAACGATCGCCGGCGTCGCCGCTATAGGCTGCCTGCACCGTCGGCACGTCGCCGGCCGCGGTGTACCAGGCCACCACGGCCGCCTCGCCGCGCGCGCTGACCGAGGGCCCGTTGACCGGGCAGGCCGGCATCACCCAGCCGTCGGCGTGGACCGGCTTCGGCTTCGTCCAACCGCTTCGGTCGCGACGGGTGACGGCGATGTCGCGCACCTCGCCCTCGCTGCGATCGCGATAGACCAGCAGCGGACCGCGCGCGGTCATCGCCGCATCGGTCTGGCAGCAATCGCAGGTCATCGTATCGAGTTCGACTTCGTCGAAGCGATGCAGGTCGGCGCCGACGAGCACACTGCGCAGGCTCATCGCGCCAGAACCGCCGCCGTGACCGCCGCCATGGCCGGCCTGGCCGCTGTCGCTGTGGCGGCCGTCGAGCCAGGCCACGCCGACCGCATCGGCGCCGTCGGGCCAGATCGAGACGAAGCCGTGCTCGCTCTGGCCGCCGTCGGTATTGACCTTGAGCGGCGCCGACCACGGCGCGCCGCCGTTGGCCGAACGCACCAACACCACATCGTAGGCATACGGCGCCTGCGCCGATTTCTGCAGCCAATGCGCCCACACCGCGCCGTCGGCGCTGACCGCAAGATGCGGCGTGTCGGCCCAATTGACGAACCAGTCCTGGCCCACGGCGATCGAGCGCGGCGGCTGTGGCCAACCGCCGTCGCGGTCGGCGACGGCGTAGCGCAAGGCGAACTTGCCGGCCTCGCCGGTGATCCACGACAACCACACCCGCCCGTCCGGCGTCGCGATTAAATCCGGTTGAGCCGCCGCCGCGTCGATCCGCAAGGGCCAGGCCGAAACCCGCCACGGCGCGTCCGCCGTCTGCGCGCCGGCTTCGGGCGGCGCCGGCTCGCGGCTGCAACCCGGCAAGAACAGCAGCAACGGCAGCAGGGCCAGGCAAGGCAGACGAGGCATCATGGCCGGAGTCGGGAAGCCGAAGGGTCAGGCATTGTGCGGCGGCGACCGGCGCCACACCAGGCAACGGTTATTGGCCGGCATCGCCTCATCGACGAGCAAGCGCAGCCCGATGGCGGCGGCCAGGGCATCGACCGCCTCGAAATCGCGTACCCCCGACTGCGGGTCGCGCGCCTTCAACCAGGCGTCGAATTCGCGATTGCTGTCGCTGCTGAACTCGCCGCGGTAATTGAACGGCCCGTAGACCACGACCGTCGCGTCCGCCGCCAACACCCGGTCGAGCCCGGCGAAGAAGGCCTCGACCTGGGCCCAGCCCATGATGTGCAGGCTGTTGGCGCTGAACGCCGCATCGAAAAGCGCCTCGTCCGCCTCGCCCGGCCACCGCGGCGAGGCCACGTCCAGCTCGACCGCGGCCGGCGTATTCGGTAACGCCGCCTCGTCCAGCCACAGCGCGATGCCGGGCAGGTACTCGGCGCGGTCGGAGCATTGCCAGCTCAACGACGGCAAGGCCGCGGCGAAATACACCGCGTGCTGGCCGGTGCCGCTGCCGATCTCCAGCACCCGACGGCGCCCGGCGAAATGCTCGCGCAACACCGCGAGGATCGGATCGCGGTTGCGGTCGCAGGAGGGGGAATGGGGTTTCATCGCGGCGCCTTTTCCTCTCTGACCCTGGCCCATCCAAGCACGTCTTCGCTGCGTACCGCGACACGGATCAAATGGCGATCCTTGAGATCGGCTACGACGCCGCGTTCGCCGAGCACGTAATGCGGACCTATGCGTGTGACCAGATCCACGTCCGCCAACAAATACGAACTCGGATTGCCGCCGTTAACCACAACACACGGGCGCTTGCTCCAGATCGCGTTGACCGTGTCGCAACCGGTTTTGGTCAGTGCAATGTCGGCCCGCGAGATCTGGCCCAAACCGAAGAAATTGATGATTCGTCCAGCACCTATCGATAATGAGCTGGTGAACACCAAGATGTAGATCGTCGTCAGCAGCGGAACTACGAACTTCACCCGTCCCGGCATGTCGACTACCGCGAGCATCACCATGTGCAGGAATATTGCGGCGATTACGAGTAAGGCCGTGTTCGCGAGGAAGATGGTGTCCCGCTCGTATTGCCAGAGCAGCAGGATCAAGGCGGTGAACGACCACGAAAGCACGTAGCAATACACCTGAAACAGGAACAGCGCCGGCAGCTTCTTCAAGGGCTTGATGACAAAACTTTCGCGGTACGGCGTTTCCAATGCTACCGCCGCAACGAGAGGAGGCAGGAGCAGAAAAATAAGGAGATAGGGCACGTCGGTGTAGAACAACACTACACCGTATACGCCGGCGGCCAGAAGTGCCGCCGCTGCGCTCGTCAGGGCATAGGACCGGTGCTTCCAGCGGCGATGCAACGGCTGGTCCGTCTGTAGCCGAACGACCGTCTTCGGCCCGATGCCCTGACGCCGCCAGTAGATCAACATCAAGCCCGGAAACACGAGTAAGACCATCACTACGAGCAGCAGAATCAAACCTATCGCCGCCGAAGCCATGGCCACGCCCAGCAAATCGGAGACGGCAAGTACCGGCAGATACCCGATGCTGAAAAAGTGATGAAGAACGATCGCACCGCCCCATAGGGTTGCGGCGGATACCACGGACGTCTTGGGGTGCTGCCTGAACTTATCCAGCGCCCATTCCATGGGGCCCGCCGGCGCCAACGCCGGCACGTGTACCGATTCCGTCTGCACGACTTGGCCTCCTGGCTGTCTACACGCTGTGTCCCTACCTTGCCATAGCCTCTGGCTTGTTCCGATACCTGTGGCCTGTCGCGGACGGATTCGGATGCCTAGCCCGTCAAACTTCCCGCGCCGCCGCGAACGCCAGCCCCGAGACCACGCCGAGCGAGGCGTCGCCGGCGACCTGGCGCGCGTTCGGGAAACACTGGCGCACGGTTTCGCGCACGTAGGGCGCGCGCGACATGCCGCCGGTCAGGAACACCGCGGCCGGGGCTTCGCCCAGCTCGGCGGTAATTTCGGCGCCGACCTCGCGCAGCAGTTCGGCCAGGTTGCCGAGGAACGGGTCGGCCGCGCGGGCCAGATCGTCGGCGGTCGAGGCCAAGGCGAGATCGCGTTCGATGTAGTCCAGCGTGGCCTGGCTGTCGCCCTGCGTGCTCAACTGGATCTTGGTCGACTCCACCGCGCGGCTCAGGCGCGTGGTGTTGCCGGCCTGCTGCAGCGACATCAGGCGCGGGCCGAACGGCGCGTCGACTTCGCGGTAACTGTCGCGGCGCTGGAACTCGCGCTGGCGCACCACGTCGTGCACGGTCGCGGCCTCGACATAATGGTGCGCCGGCACCCGCGTCCGGCCCTTGCCGAACAGCGGCATGAAACGCGACAGGCTCAGCGACAGGTCGACGTCGACGCCGCCGCGGGCGATGCCCCAGGAGCCCAGCACCACCGGCGCCTGCGGGCCGCCGACTTCGGCCAGGGTGATGTCGGTGGTGCCGCCGCCGATGTCGACGACCAGGGTGCGGTGACGATCGGCGCTCTGCGCGTGATAGCCCAGTGCCGCCGCCACCGGTTCTTCGAGAAAGCTGACCTCGTCGAAGCCGGCGCTGGCCGCCGCCTCGGTCATGATCTCCAGGGCCTGGTCGCCGCCGGCCGCGCCGAGCGAGCTGCGGAATTGCACCGGGCGGCCGAGCACGGCGCGGCGCACGTTGGCGCCGAGTTGCTGGCCGGCGGTCAGGCGGATGTGTTCGAGGATGTAGCCGGCGATGCCGACGATGGTCTGGCGCACGTGCGGCGCGAGCTGGTAGCCGAGCATCGACTTGGGCGATTGCACCAGGTTGCCGAAGCCTTCGCTGAGGTAGGCCTCGACCGCTTCTTCGCCGTACACCGCGTTCTGCAACGAGGCCGCCGAGGCGCGCGCTTCGCGCACCTGCAGCTCCAGCCACTGCCGGCGCACCGCGCGGACGGCGTCGCGGCGCAGGTCCTGCTCGGAGCGCTGCGCCGGCGTCGGGATCATCGCCAGCGCCGCCTCGCGCTGTTCCGCCGGCAGGCGCGCGGCGTGTTCGCGCCGCGCCTGCGCCTCGTTGATCGCGCGGGTCTGCTGGGTGCGCGCATTGCGCACCTGCGCCTCGACCTCGGCTTCCAGCGCGTCGGTCAGCTCGAACTGGCTCGGGTCCGGCACGGCCTCCGGGAAATACACCGTGGTGCGGAACTGGCGCTCGTCGCCGAAGCGGATCGTGCGGACCTCGCCGTCGACGAGGGCCGCGGCGGCCGAATAGCTGGTGCCGAAATCGATACCGATCTTCATGGGGAAACTGAGGGTTCTGCGGCGCGCAAGGATACAGTGCCCCGGCCCGACGGGGCTGAACCGTGGCGCGATAAGCGAGGGATACCAGCGCCACGCCCATACCGGTTCTTCACTGGAAGCCCCGGCCGGAGGCGACTCCAGGTTTGGCGACGCATCCGGCAAATTGCGCTATCGGTTTGCCGGCGGTGTCCGCCCGGCTCCATCGGGAGCGACTGCGCCGCACTGCCTCAGGCAGTGCGGCGCCACCTCAGTCAAACGAATGGAACCCCGAGCGGCCCATACGAGGAGCGCCTTAGCCGACAACGCTCGCCCGGCAGAGCACAAGGCTGATCTACGTCGCCGGCCATTTGCAGGTATAGGTGTTGCGAACCGGCTGTGTACGCACGCCGTCCGCGTCGACCAGCGTGGTATCGACGGTGAAGGAAGCATCGGCCACCTGGTTCGGACTCGTGCAGAGAATCTGGTATTGCAACTGCGTCTGCGACAGCATGGTCGTCGACTTCACCATGTTGCTGCAGTTCCAGGTCGCCGGACAGCTCACGACTTTCGTTTCGGCCTTGACCGGAAGCTGCGGGTAGCCCTGGAAATTGACCGTTACCGGGAACGCGGTATTGATGTTGCCGGTAGCGGCCGGGATCGAGGCGATCGCCTGTGTCGTGCACGGCTTGCCTTGGCGCCACATGCGATAGCCTTTTTCCACACCCCTCATGGCACCCTTCTGGAAATTCGTATCCTGAAGGGCCGCTGCATCGGTCGCATTGGTGTGGAAGGCGGTTTCGACGATGATCGCCGGCATATGCGCCAGTTCGTTCTCGCCTTTATTGGTGAATCCGGTCGGAGCGGCCGCGACGGGAAAGCTGGCATAGCCGGGGACCGCATGAATCTGTTCCGCCATGTAGCACAGGACACTGCTGCCGAGCGCTCGACTGATCTCGCGACCGGTATGGTAGGCGACGATCGTTCCGCGTGCGGTTCCGCTGCCGTCGTCGGCATTCGTGTGGATGTTCAGTAACGCGGTCGCATTGATATGGTTGGCAAATTTGGGGCGGGCATTGATGTCTTGATCGTACTGACGATCGTCGCCTTGATTGCCAGAAGTGCTCCATATGCTGGGGTTATCCGGAAACTGGGTCTCCAGGTAAGTACGCGCCGACATCTTCCACCACGGGTGGCCGGAAGGAGCATGCGTGGTGCTGAGGTGGCTGCGCGGGATACCCAGGTTGGCCGCCGAACGCGCGCCCAAATAGCCCTCGAGATGCTGCGCCAAATACTGCGTGATGAAGTCCTCGTAGACCCCGTGGGGAGCCGTCGGGCGCTGCAGCTCCCAAGTATTGTTTTTATAGTGGAGGTAATACCCATGCGCCGCGGACACGACCACCAGGTCGGCCGGCTCTACCGCCGTGGCCTTGGGCTGTCTCGGCGCGATTTCGTCTTGCGGAAAATACTTGTAGATACTCTTTCCGTCGAACAGGAATCTGACCTCATCGATGGCGATCGTTCCGCTCAGAATCGACATCGCGGCCATCGCCAGCTCGTGCTGCTGGTCTTCGAAGCGTCCGCCGTTGTACTTCGGCACATAGGCCCTGCTCAGATCGATGACGAGAGCCTTGCTGGTCATGTCGAGGCTCGCTTTGACGCGAACGATCTTGCCCTGGCCCTCCAGACGTTTCTGTCGATCGACGATGCGCTGCAGTTCGTCGGTCAGCATCGCCTCTATCTTTTGTCGATCCTTGCTTGCAAAAATCGCCGCCGCCTTGCCGCTGCCCAGCGGCGCTACGACCTGGCCACCCGGCTTCGCTTGGGCCGCCGCAAGCGGGCTCTGCACGGCCAGCGTCGCCGCCACGATGCAAGCCGATGCCATGACGCTCAACAACGGCTGGCGACCTGCATTCGAACGCCCCTGCGAACGACGCGTACCGGTCGGATATCCCTTATTTTCATCGGTCACGATCTAATCTCCATTTAATTGGTGCTGAGTCGACGGCCGTAACGATCGCCTTGCGAACGCATGCGATGCGAGATGTCGGCCATGTCCGTGCGCTCTTCCATGCGGCACTCGATCTTGATTCGGGATGTCGGCTGCCTATGCCGATCCCGATTGAGTCGTCGCAAGTGCCTTGTTCGTCTTTTAGGTGTAAGTACAGCTGTCGCAACATCGTCGACGACGTTGTGGCCGAGCCATAACACCGATTCGAGCTTGCTTAGTGAAGCGCCATGGGACGAACGGCACGAGCAGGTGCCTGATCGTCAGTCCGGGTCTGCACGCCGTCTCACGGACTGAGATTGTCGTCGCGTACAACGAGACTCCGCCCCTGCAGCCGTCGCCCGCCTCGATATGTCCGCCTTGATCGATCCCTCCCAGCGCGACCTCGTCCCGGCCGCGGCCGCGCAGCGCGCCCTGGCCCGCGCCGACGAAGCCGTCGACGCCCGCCACGGCGGCGCGCTCGCCGAGCGCCTGCAGCACCGCTACCGCGACCGCATCACCGGCCGCTTCACCCTGCCCGGCCGCGAGGGCCGCTACGCGCCGCTGCCGGAAGCCTTGCCGGAACCGCTCAAGGCGGCGCTGCGCGCGCGCGGCATCGAGCGCCTCTACAGCCACCAGGCCGAAGCCTGGGACGCCGCCCAGGCCGGCGAAGACGTCGCCGTGGTCACCCCGACTGCGTCCGGCAAGTCGCTGTGCTACACCCTGCCGGTGCTGGCCGCGGCGATGACCCAGGGCGCCAAGGCGCTGTACCTGTTCCCGACCAAGGCGCTGGCGCAGGACCAGGTCGCCGAGCTGCTGGAGCTCAACCGCGCCGGCGACCTCGGGGTCAAGGCCTTCACTTTCGACGGCGACACCCCCGGCGATGCGCGCCAGGCGATCCGCCTGCACGGCGACATCGTCGTGTCCAACCCGGACATGCTGCACCAGGCGATCCTGCCGCATCACACCAAGTGGGCGCAGTTCTTCGAGAACCTGCGCTACATCGTCATCGACGAAATCCACACCTATCGCGGCGTGTTCGGCAGCCACGTCGCCGACGTGCTGCGCCGGCTCAAGCGCATCTGCGCGTTCTACGGCGTCGCGCCGCAGTTCATCCTGTGCTCGGCCACGATCGGCAACCCGCAGGCGCATGCGCAGGCCCTGATCGAGCGCCCGGTGCGCGCGATCCTCGAATCCGGCGCACCGACCGGCGACAAGCACGTGCTGCTGTGGAACCCGCCGGTGGTCAATGCCGACCTCGGCCTGCGCGCCTCGGCGCGTTCGCAGAGCAACCGCATCGCCCGCATCGCGATCAAGGCCGGGCTCAAGACCCTGGTGTTCGCCCAGACCCGGCTGATGGTCGAGGTGCTGACCAAGTACCTCAAGGACGTGTTCGACCACGACCCGCGCAAGCCCGCGCGCATCCGCGCCTATCGCGGCGGCTATCTGCCGACCGAGCGGCGCGAGGCCGAACGGGCGATGCGCGACGGCCGTATCGACGGCATCGTCTCGACCTCGGCGCTGGAGCTGGGCGTCGACATCGGCAGCCTCGACGTGGTCGTGCTCAACGGCTACCCCGGCTCGGTCGCGGCCACCTGGCAGCGCTTCGGCCGCGCCGGGCGCCGCCAGCAGCCTTCGCTCGGCGTGCTGGTGGCCAACTCGCAGCCGCTCGATCAATACGTGGTCCGCCACCCGGACTTCTTCGCCGACGCCCCGCCCGAGCACGCGCGCATCGCCCCGGATCAACCGCTGATCCTGTTCGACCACATCCGCTGCGCCGCCTTCGAACTGCCGTTCCAGCACGGCGAGGCGTTCGGCCCGATCGATCCGGAGGTGTACCTGCAGGCGCTGGCCGAGACCGGCGTGGTCCATCGCGAAGGCGAGCGCTGGGAGTGGATCGCCGACAGCTATCCGGCCAATGCGGTCAGCCTGCGCTCGGTCGCCGACGGCAACTTCGTCGTGGTCGACCGCAGCGACGGCCGCCAGGCGATCATCGCCGAGGTCGACTACTCGGCCGCCGCGCTGACCTTGTACGAAGGCGCGATCCACATGATCCAGTCGCTGCCCTACCAGGTCGAACGCCTCGACTGGGAAGGCCGCAAGGCCTATGTCACCCGCACCCAGGTCGACTACTACACCGACTCGATCGACTACACCAAGCTCAAGGTGCTGGACCGTTTCGACGGCGGCGAGGCCGGGCGCGGCGACAGCCACCACGGCGAAGTGCACGTGGTGCGCCGCGTCGCCGGCTATAAAAAGATCCGCTACTACACCCACGAGAACATCGGCTACGGCCCGGTCAACCTGCCCGACCAGGAACTGCACACCACCGCGGTGTGGTGGCAACTGCCGCAGGGCGTGCTGCTGTCGCGGTTCGATTCGAAACAAGATGCGTTGGACGGCTTTCTCGGCGCCGCGCATGCGCTGCACGTGGTCGCCACCGTCGCGGTGATGGCCGACGCGCGCGATCTGCAGAAGTCGGTCGGCAACGGCGACGGTGCCTGGTTCGCGACCCAGGACGCCGGCGGGCGCGGGCAGTTGCGCGGCGTCGGCCACGAACTGGTGCCGGGCACGGCGATGGCCTCGCTCGACGTGCAGCAGTTCGTGCCGACGGTGTACTTGTACGACAACTTCCCGGGCGGCGTCGGGCTCAGCGAACCTTTGTGGTTGCGCCAGGCCGAACTGGTGACGCGCGCGCGCGAGCTGATCGAACGCTGCGATTGCCGCGCCGGCTGCCCGGCCTGCGTCGGCCCGATCCTGGCCGTCGACGAAACCCGCAGCGAGAACACGCCGAAATCGCTGGCGCGGCAAGTGCTGCGCTTGCTCGGCGAAGGCGAGGACGCGTGAGCATCGATATCGCCAAGCTGCGCATGTTGCAGCGGCAGGCCGGGCGCGCGGTCGCGGATGCGGGAACACCGAGTGACAAGGCAAATCTCCCCCAGCCCCTCTTTTTCAAAGAGGGGAGCCAACCGCTTTCGCGGGAAGAGAGCGCGACGATCGCCAGGACTTCGAGCATCGCGGGCTTGGCCCGTGACGATGACGATGTTCGTTCCGTGCTTCCTGCCAGCGTTCCGACCCGGGCATCCAAGGCACCGGACGTCATCCCCTCTCCCCACACCAACGCCAGCACTCCCCTCTTTGAAAAAGAGGGACCGGGGGAGATTTGCTCTTCGCTCCCCGACGCCCGCACTCCCCTGTTCGGAGAAGGCGGGCTCCCCGAGATCCGCTCTGCGCGCCCCGACCTCGACGCCCTGCGGCGGTTGATCGCGCAACGCGAGCGCAAGCCAGGGACTTCGCCGCTGCCGCAACCGACCGCATTCGCTGCGCGGCCCACACAGGCGCCGGGCCCCATCGACCGCTCGGTGCCCGGCCAGGAGATCGCCCCCGGCCTTTACTTCAGCGAAGTCCACCTCAGCCTGCCGGCGCCGCAGGTTTCGCTGTCGCTGGCCTTCGCCAAACGTCCCGACGACGCGCTCGACCCGCGCCGGCTGATGTTCTTCGACACCGAGACCACCGGCCTGGCCGGCGGCACCGGCACCCGCGCTTTCATGATCGGCGCGGCCGACTGGCATCGCCACGCCGTGCACGGCGACGGCCTGCGTATCCGCCAGCTGACCATCGCCACCCTCGCCGCCGAGCCGGCGATGCTGCGCGCGTTCGCGCAGTGGCTGACACCGGACACGGTGTTGTCGAGCTACAACGGCCGCTGTTACGACGCGCCGCTGCTCAATACGCGCTACCGCCTCGCCCGCATCGCCAATCCGCTGGCCGGGCTCGACCATGTCGACCTGCTGTTCCCGACCCGGCGCCTGTATCGCGGCGTCTGGGAGAACTGCAAGTTGGCGACCATCGAACGCGAGCTGTTGCGGATCGTGCGCGAGGACGATCTGCCCGGCTCGCAGGCGCCGGCCGCGTGGCTGCATTACCTGCGCGGCGGCAGTTCGGCCTTGTTGCGCCGCGTCGCCGCGCATAACCATCAGGACGTGGTGACCTTGGCGCAGTTGATGCTGAAGCTGGTCGAGGCGCAGGCGGCCTTGCCGGTCTGAGCGATGACCGGCGCCGCATCGGACGGGTCCTGCGAGACATCGCCGTCGCACGCCCGTCGGTGGCGCAGCGGTAGCCACGATCGCGATCGCGGCTTGCGACCGAAGCCAATCCGCTTTGAGTGCAACCCCTGTCCAAAACCTGCTGTCGCGGCCGCACATAGCGCCCGATTGAGTCATCTGGGTCGCGAACACCCCGGCTACACTGCGCAACCCGCGGCCTTCATACGCCGCACACGTCGCCGGTCGCACTCTGCCCGCGACCACGTCCGGAGCCTCGCCATGTCCCTGTTCGCCACCGACCGCCTCATCGGATTCCGTCCGCTCGTTGCCGGCGCCGTCCTCAGCCTCGCCCTGGCCGCCTGCGCCACGCCGATCCCGCCGACCGACATCGGCCCGGCCGCCTGCAACGCCGAAGCCGCACGCTGGGCCATCGGCCGCGCCCCGGATGCCGACGTGGTCGAACGCGCCCGCGTCGAAACCCGCAGCCGCACCGTGCGTGTGCTGACACCCGGCATGGCGGCAACCATGGATTTCCAGCAAGACCGCCTCAACATCGACGTCAACGAACGCGGCGCCATCACCGGCCTGCGCTGCGGTTGAAGGCTGTGCGCACGGTCGCGGATCGCAGGATCCGCGGCCGGCGTTAACCCTGGGCACAGCTGTGCCGGGGCAGGCTCGGGCCAACGCGCCGCGCGCGCATCCAGCGAAGGACGTCGCCATGTCGAACCGGACCGCTCTCTCCCAGCCCCTGCACCGCCTGCTGTCCGGCGCGCTGCTCGCCGTGTCGCTGCCGCTGGCGATGGCCGCCTGCGCCGGCCCCCGCCCCGCCGATGAAATGCCGAGCGCCGCGGTCGAGCCGGCCGACGCTCAGGACGCCAGCAGCATCGCCCCCGGCGAACCCTCGCCGATGCCGTCGCGCCGCACCTGCAACGCCGAAACGGCGAAGGCCACGCTGGTCGGCAAGACCGCCGATGCGGCCACCGTGGAGCAGGCGAAAGTCAGCGCCGGCGGCCACACCGTCCGTGTGCTCAAGCCCGGCCAGATGATCACCAAGGAGTACCTGGACGGCCGCGTCAACGTGCATGTCGACGAGAAGAACGTCATCGTCGACGTCGGCTGCGGTTGATCGCAGGGCGGTTCAGCGCAGAAGCGGCGCTTATCCCTAGCGCTATCGCGTGCCGGCGAATCGAGCTTCGCCGGCACGCGAGCGATCACCCCACTCAGCTGGAGTAGTGGTCGCGGATGTGGGCGTGGTAGTACCCGCCTTTCGAGGTGGCCGCGATCAGGCCCAGGTTCACGCTCTCGGGCACGCCGTGAAAATCGTAGTCCTGGCCCTCGACGAAGCGGATCCTCAGCAGCCCGGTCGCATGGTCGTAGCCGATCGCCTCGATGGCCGAGGAAGAAACACGGATCATCTCCATTGCATGCATCTCCTTGCGGGTGTGTGGTGGATCGCCCGGTGCCGCGGAAGGCGACGAATCGAGCGCGCCGTTCGAACCCCTCTATGAGACCACGACCCCGTCGCAGGGCCCGCGACGGGGCGCAGCGCGAGGGATAATTCAGCGACCAAGCGGTCGCCAGGACCGGCGGCGGCGCGGGTCGAAAGCTGCAAGCGCAGCTACGTCTCATGGCCTAAACTGCCGGTGTTATCCGCCAGGAGTCTCCGATGCGCCGTAATCTCTGGCTGATCGCCGCCGTGGTCTTGATCGGCCTGTGGGTCTGGAGCCAGCGCGGCATGCAGGCACCGCAACCTGCCGTTCCCGCGCACGCACCGGTGACGCAGTCGCAACCGGCCATGCGCGATGACACCGGCCGCGATACCGTCGGACGCGGCCACGACGAAACCCCGCCGATCGCCTCGATCGCACTGCCGCCGGAAGCGAACGACACCTTGCGCCGCATCGCCGCGGGCGGCCCGTTCGCGCATCGCCAGGACGGCGGCGTGTTCCAGAACCGCGAGCAACGCCTACCGCGGCAACCGCGCGGCTATTACCGCGAGTATACGGTCGAAACGCCGCGTTCCGACGACCGCGGCGCACGCCGCATCGTCACCGGCGGCGATCCGCCGTCGGAGTACTACTACACCGGCGATCACTACCGCAGCTTCACCCGCTTCGACGTGCGCGCCGACGGAGGCGCACGATGAGCGGCTCGATCGATCCGCGCGAGTTGCTCGCCGATCCGGCCCAGGCCGGCGCTTACTTCATCGACGCACGCGACGCGCGCGCGCTGGCCGATGCCGCGGCCGAGCTCGAGTTCGCGGTCGCCCGCGTCGATTTCGCCGGCTGCGCCGACAAGGACGATGCGCTGACCCGCATTGCCGCGGGCCTGCGTTTCCCGGCCTGGTTCGGCCACAACTGGGACGCGCTCAACGACTGCGTCAACGACTTGTCGTGGTGGCCGGCGCCGGGCTATCTGCTGTTGATCGAACACGCCGGCCCCTGGCAGGCCGAACACGGCGAGGACGCCGCGACCCTGGTCGAGATCCTCAACGACGCCGCCCAGGACTGGGCGAAGTCGCGCATCGCGTTCTGGGCGCTGCTGCCGCTGCCGCAGGCCGAGCTCGAACAGATGGCACCGTGAGCGAATCCTGATGCCGCCGGCTTCCGGCGACATCACTGCTTTGGAGTAGGAGCGGCGCAAGCCGCGACCACGCCGTCGCCCGTACGAACGTCGCTGGCCGCAGGTCCGCGGTCGCGGCTTGCGCCGCTCCTACCCCTTGGTTGCGTCGCGATCTGCGTGTTGCGTGACCTGCCTCCTGTAGGAGCGGCGCGAGCCGCGACCACGCCGTCGCTCGTACGAACGTTGCCGGCCGCAGGTCCGCGGTCGCGGCTCGTGACCAAAGGAAATCCCTGTGGGACGCCGCTCCTACCCTTTAGGGCCGCGATATCAGCCGCGCCGCGCCTGCTTCAGGAATCGCAACGCCGCGCGCTCCCACTGCAGTTCGCCGCGGGCGCCTTCGGCATAACGCGCCAGCCGGCCTTCGCGCCAACCCACGAACACGGCCGGGTCGATGTAGGCCTTGCGACAGACCGACGGGGTGTTGCGCAAGGCCTGTGCGACCTCGCCGATGACCGCATTCTGCGCCGAGGCCAGGGCGCGTTCGCTCGGCTCGCCGCCGCGCGCGGGTTCCGGCAAGGGCAGTTCGGCCAGACGCCGGAACGCGCCCAGGGTGCCGCCCCAGGTGCGGAAGTCCTTGGCGCTGAAGTCGTTGCCCATGGCGCGTTGCAGATAGTCGTTGACCGCGCCGGAATCGATCGGCTGCAAACGGCCGTCGTCATCACGGTATTGGAACAGGGCCTGCCCCGGCAGTTGCTGGCAACGCCGCACCAGCCGGGTCAATTTGGCGTTGTCGAGTTCGACCTCCTGCGCCTGCCCGCTCTTGCCGCGAAAGCGGAAACGCGCGCGGCCGTCGCGCAAGAATTCGACGTGACGGTTGCGCAAGGTGGTCAGGCCGAACGAGCGGTTGCTGCGCGCGTACTCGGAGTTGCCGATGCGCAGCAGAGTCTCGGCCATCACCGCCACCACGATGGCCAGCACCTTGTCGCGCGGGAAGCCCGCCAGCTTCAGATCGCGGCGCACACAGCGACGCAACGCCGGCAGCGCGCGCCCGAACGCGATCACGCGATCGAACTTGCCTTCGTCGCGGCGCTGCCGCCATTGCGGGTGATACCGGTATTGCTTGCGCCCGCGCGCATCGCGGCCGGTCGCCTGGATGTGGCCGCGCGCGTCGGCGCAGATCCAGACCTCGGTATAGGCCGGCGGCACCGCCAGCGCGCGGATGCGTTCGAGGGTCTTCGCCGCCTGCACCGCGCGGCCGCGCGCATCGCGATAAGCGAAGCCGCGCCCGGCACGCCGGCGCACGATGCCGGGTTCGCCGTCGTTGACGTAACGCAAACCGGCCGCGCGCGCGGCGCGGCGATTGACCGCAGCCGAAGGCGCGCGCTCGCTCATGCCCCAGCAATACGGGGCCGGCCGTCAAGGCCGCGCCAAGAAGCCGCGGCGCGACGGCGCGCGGTTCAGCGCTCGTCGTCCTTTTTCTTGAAGTCGACCTTTTCCGAGGCGCCTTGCGAATCCCACTTCGCTTCGAGCTTGCGCTCGCACCAGGCCGGCGGGGTCTCGCCGGGACGCGTCGGGCCGCTCGCGCATTCGGGGCGCGCATCGACCGCGGCGTTGGTGTCGCGATATTCGACGCCGCTGCAGGCGCCGAGCATGACGGCGGCGGTCAGAACGGCGAGGCCGGTGATTACACGCATGCAAGGCTCCTGTCGGGATGTCGCCGCCGACCTTCGCCGATGCGGCGAGGGCCCGCCAGTGTCATTGGTTCAGGCCACGGCATCGGCTGCGGCCGGGGCCGCGGCCGGCACGCGCGCATAGCGCCAGGCGATCAGCAGGCCGATGCCGAGCAAGGCGGCGGCGATGTACCACGGCGCGCCCGGCAGGTGGATCGGCGCCGACTTGCCGATGAAGTAACCGAAGCTGCTGGCGAAGATCGCCGGCCCGATCACGCCGGCCAGGCTGACCAGGCTCATCAGCGCGCCCTGGATGCGGCCCTGCTCGTGGGCGCCGACCTGACGCGTGACCAAGGCCTGGGTCGCCGGCGCCGCCATCGCCCACAAGGCGCTGATCGGCAGGCCGAGCAGGAAGATCAGGCCGGTGTCGGCGCTGCCGTAGACGATGAAGCCGATCACGCCGCAGGCCAGGCCGAACAGCAGGGTGCGGCGCTCGCCGATCCAGGCGACGACGCGGCCGATCAAGACGACGTTGACGATGATGTTGAACACGCCGACCACCGCCAGCACCCAGCCGACTTTGTCCAGGCCCCACTGGTATTGATAACCGGCGAACAGCACGAAGATGCTCGGGTAAACGTAGTGGGCCATGTTGGCGATGAACACCACTGCGGCCAGGCCGAATACCTGCGGGTAACGCTTGAGCAGCATCAGCGAGCCGAACGGATTGGCGTGAGCCCAGTCGAAGCGCGCGGTGCGCTTCTCCGGCGGCAGCGATTCGGGCAGCACGAACCAGCCGTAGAAGAAGTTCAGCAGGGCCAGGCCGGCGGCGAACCAGAACGGCAGGCGCATGTCGATCGCGCCGAGCTGGCTGCCGATCACCGGGCCGATCACGAAACCGACGCCGAACGCGGCACCGATCATGCCGAAACTCTTGGCGCGCTGTTCCGGCAGGGTGACGTCGGCGACGTAGGCGTTGGCGGTGGTGAAGCTGGCCGCGGTGATGCCCGAGATGATGCGACCGATCAGCAGCAACGGCAGGGTGTTGGCCACCGCCATCAGGATGAAGTCCAGGCCCAGACCCAGGCAGGAGATCAGGATCACCGGGCGCCGGCCGTAGCGATCCGACAGGCTGCCCTGGATCGGCGAGAACACGAACTGGATCAGCGCGAACACGGTGCCGAACAGACCGACCCAATAGGCCGCCTTGGCGGTGTCGCCGCCGACGAAGTCCTCGATCAGGTGCGGCAGCACCGGAATGATCAGGCCGAACGACAGCACGTCGATCAGCACGGTGATGAAGATGAAGACGAGCGCAGCACGACGCGCGCCCGAAGCAGGAGCGATGGGAGGAGTCATGAATGCCAAAGGGGCGGAAGGCTTGCGAGTGGCGCAGTCTAGCGCGCAGGCGAGTGTGCGGCAGGGTCGTTTGTCACCGCGCGATGGTTTCTTACGTTACTAATTGCCCGGCGAATCGAGAATTTTCCCATCGAGATCATTGGCTTACAAAATCTCTTGTGAGCGCGCGCGCTCACAGTTCCGTGCGCGTGTAAGCAGGGCAAATTCCGCGTCCATGGGTGAATTGCCGCATCGCACAATTTGTGCTTTAGTCGAAACACGCTCGGTTTTGACACTGCCGGTGCGGGACGAGTCCCGCGCCAGTGGCGGATGCGCCCTGCGCGTAACAGTGACCTCAAGATCCTCCAGCAACACCGCCAAGCCAACCAATCGATATCGCGAACGTCGCTTCGCGTTGGGGAACCGCCTCCAGGGACCAGTTTTAGAACAACGATGCAAGGACCCGGTCAGACCACAACGTAAAGCGATAGCGAGCTAGCGATCCACGGAACACCCCACCGGTCCGGAGATGCGATGCAAGCCAGGCAACAAAGTCTGTACGACCCCCGCGACGAGCGGGACAGCTGCGGTTTCGGACTGATCGCGCAACTCGACGATCGCCCTAGCCGCGCCTTGGTCGACCGCGCCCTCGAGGCGCTCTCGCGCATGACCCACCGCGGCGGCGTCGCCGCCGACGGGCTCAGCGGCGACGGTTGTGGCTTGCTGATCCGCCATCCCGACGCCTTCCTGCGCCTGATCGCCCGCGAGGCCAACATCCGCCCGGGCCCGCATTTCGCTTCCGGCCTGGTGTTCCTGCCGCGCGACACCGCGCTGGCCGCCCAGGCCCGCGACGTACTCAACGAAACCCTGCGCAGCGAAGGCATGCGCGTGACCGGCTGGCGCGTGGTGCCGGTCGATGTCGCGGCCTGCGGCGAACTCGCCCGCCAGACCATGCCGCGCATCGAGCAGATCTTCGTCGACGCCGCCGCGCCGTTCGACCCGGCCGGGTTCCAGCGCTCGTTGTTCCTGGCGCGCCGCCGCGCCGAACAGCGCCTGCGCCAGACCGATGCCGAGGCCTTCCAGGACTTCTACGTGGTCAGCCTGTCCTCGGCCAGCATCGGCTACAAGGGCATGGTGCTGCCGGACCGGCTGATGCAGCTGTATCCGGATCTGCAACGCCCCGAACTGGCCGCGAGCGCGGTCGTGTTCCACCAGCGTTTCTCCACCAATACCACGCCGCGCTGGCCGCTGGCGCAGCCGTTCCGCCTGCTCGCCCACAACGGCGAGATCAATACCATCGCCGGCAATCGCGCCTGGGCGCAGGCGCGCGCGCACGCCTGGCGCACGCCGGTGCTGGACCTGCGCGAGTTCGACCAGGTGGTCGGCACCGACGGCTCCGATTCGCAGAGCCTCGACAACATGCTCGAGGTGCTGCAGGCCGGCGGCATGGACCTGCTCAAGGCCATGCGCATCCTGATTCCGCCGGCCACCCAGTCGCTGGAATACAAGGACGCCGACCTCGCCGCGTTCTACGAGTACTACGCGCTCAACACCGAACCGTGGGACGGCCCGGCCGGCATCGTCACCTGCGACGGCCGTTACGCCGCCTGCACCCTCGACCGCAACGGCCTGCGCCCGGCGCGCTGGCTGCGTTCGCGCGACCGCCACTTCCTGATCGCCTCGGAAGCCGGCGTGTGGGAACTGCCGGTCGAGGAAATCGAGGCCAAGGGCAAGCTCGGCCCGGGCGAGATGATCGCCGCCGATCTCTACCAGGGCGAATTGCTCGACTCCGAGGCGATCGACCGCATCAACCGCGCGCGCGCGCCGTACAAGCGTTGGCTCAAGCAGGGCATGACCTACCTGCACAGCGAGTTGATCGACCCCAACCTGACCGCCGAACCCTTCGACCACGACACCCTGGCCGGCTTCCAGAAGCTGTTCCAGCTGACCCGCGAAGAACGCGAGCAAGTGCTGCGCCCGCTCGCCGAGATCGAGCAGGAAGCGACCGGCTCGATGGGCGACGACGTGCCGATGGCAGTGCTCTCGCAACAAGTGCGCTCGCTCTACGACCACTTCCGCCAGGCCTTCGCCCAGGTCACCAACCCGCCGATGGACCCGTTGCGCGAGGACTGCGTGATGTCGCTGGCGACCCAGATCGGGCGCGAGGGCAACGTCTTCGTCGACGGCCCCGGCAACGTCGGCCACATCCACCTGAACTCGCCGGTGCTCGCGCAACGCAAGCTGCGCCAGTTGCTGTCGATGGCGCCGTACGACCAGTCGCACCGCTACATCGATTTGAATTACAGCGCCGAGGAAGGCCTGAAGGCGGCGATCCAGCGCCTGTGCCTGGAAGCCGAGGAAGCCACCCGCGACGGCATCGTGCTGCTGATCATCAGCGACCGCCGCCCGCGCCGCGAATGCCTGATGATGCATGCGCTGCTGGCGACCGGCGCGATCCATCAGCACCTGGTGCGGGTGGGCCTGCGCTGCGAAGCCAACCTGATCATCGAGACCGGCACCGCGCGCGATCCGCACCATTTCGCCTGCCTGATCGGCTTCGGCGCGACCGCGGTGTATCCCTACCTGGCTTACCAGACCCTGCACGATCTGGGCGCGCGCGGCATCCTGCGCACCAAGCACGGCGAGGTCGCGCAGATCGGCCGCAGCTACCGCCGCGCGATCAAGAAGGGCCTGCTCAAGATCATCTCGAAGATGGGCATCGCGACCATCGGCAGCTACCGCGGCGCGCAGTTGTTCGAAATCATCGGCCTGGACCGTGAAGTGGTCGAGCTGTGTTTCGCCGGCACGCCCTCGCGCATCAGCGGCGCCGGCTTCGACCTGCTGCAGGAAGACAACCAGACCCTGGCCGACCTCGGCTGGGACGCCAACCGCCTGCCCGAGATCGGCGGCCTGCTGAAGTACACCCCGGGCGGCGAATACCATCTGTTCAATCCCGACGTGGTCACCCGCCTGCAGCGCGCGGTCGGCAGCGGCGACTGGGCCGATTGGCAGCACTACGCCGAAGCGGTCAACGAACGCCCGACCGCGGCCCTGCGCGACTTGCTCGAACTCAACAGCGACACCGCCGCCGCGATCCCGCTGGAGGAGGTCGAGCCGGTCGAAGCCATCGTGCGCCGTTTCGATTCGGCGGCGATGAGCCTGGGCGCGTTGTCGCCGGAAGCGCACGAAGCGCTGGCGATCGCGATGAACCGCCTCGGCGGGCGCTCGAATTCGGGCGAAGGCGGCGAAGACCCGGCACGCTACGGCACCGACAAGGTCTCCAAGATCAAGCAGATCGCCTCGGGCCGGTTCGGCGTGACCCCGGAATACCTGGTCAACGCCGAAGTGCTGCAGATCAAGGTCGCGCAGGGCGCCAAGCCCGGCGAAGGCGGCCAGTTGCCGGGCCACAAAGTCAACGAGCTGATCGCGCGGTTGCGCTATGCGATGCCCGGCATCGGCCTGATCTCGCCGCCGCCGCATCACGACATCTATTCGATCGAAGACTTGGCGCAGCTCATTCACGATTTGCGCCAGGTCAATCCGCAGGCGCTGATCTCGGTCAAGCTGGTCTCGCATGCCGGTGTCGGCACCATCGCCACCGGCGTGGTCAAGGCCGGCGCCGACCTGGTCACCGTATCGGGCCACGACGGCGGCACCGGCGCCAGCCCGCTGTCGTCGATCCGCTACGCCGGCACGCCGTGGGAGCTGGGCCTGGCCGAAGCGCGCCAGGCCCTGGTCGCCAACGACCTGCGCGACCGGGTGATCCTGCAGACCGACGGCGGCCTCAAGAGCGGCCTCGACGTGGTCAAAGCCGCCTTGCTCGGCGCCGAGAGCTTCGGCTTCGGCACCGCGCCGATGATCGCCCTGGGCTGCAAGTACCTGCGCATCTGCCACCTCAACAACTGCGCGACCGGCGTGGCGACCCAGGACGCCGGTCTGCGCCGCGACCACTTCACCGGCCTGCCCGAACGCGTGGAGAACTTCTTCCGCCTGCTCGCCGAGGAAGTGCGGCACTGGCTGGCCTCGCTCGGCGTGCGCACGCTCGGCGAAATCGTCGGCCGCACCGATCTGCTGCGGCAGAGCCAAGGCGACAGTGCGCGCCAGCAACGCCTGGATCTGGCGCCGCTGCTCGCCGGCACCGGCCTCGCCCACGGCGGCCATTGCGGCGCGCCGGCGCCGCCGGACGCGCCCGACGGTCTGTCGGCCCAGCTCGAAAGCGAGCTGGCCGACGCCATCGCGAACAAGTCCGGCGGCGAGTACAGCTACAAGATCCGCAACACCGACCGCAGCATCGGCGCGCGTTTGTCCGGACGCATCGCCCGCCTGCACGGCGACCGCGGCATGAGCGATGCGCCGTTGACCCTGCGTTTCAGCGGCACTGCCGGCCAGAGCTTCGGCGCCTTCCAGGCCGGCGGCTTGCACTTCGAGCTGTCGGGCGAAGCCAACGACTACGTCGGCAAGGGCATGGCCGGCGGCCGCATCGTCCTGCGCCCGCCGAGCGGCGCGCGCTACGTCGCCCACGAGACGCCGATCCTCGGCAACACCTGTCTGTACGGCGCCACGGGCGGCGAGCTGTATGCGGCCGGCCGCGCCGGCGAACGCTTCGGCGTGCGCAACTCCGGCGCGACCGCGGTGGTCGAAGGCGCCGGCGATCACTGCTGCGAGTACATGACCGGCGGCGTGGTCGCGGTGCTCGGCCGCACCGGCCTGAACTTCGGCGCCGGCTTCACCGGCGGCATGGCCTACGTGCTCGACACCGAGCGCGACTTCGTCGACCGCTACAACCACGAGCTGATCGACATCCTGCGCATTTCCGCCGACGGCTTCGAGCATCACCGCTCGCACCTGCACGACCTGCTCGAGACCCACGTCGCCCTGACCGGCAGCGCCTGGGCGCGCCGCATCCTCGACGAGATGCGCGACTACATGGGCAAGTTCTGGCTGGTCAAGCCGAAGGCGGCGAGCCTGGAGTCGCTGGCCGAAACCTTGAGGAGTGCGGCGTGAGTCTTTCCTCGATGCTTACGACGGCAACAGCAAATCCCCCCTTCCCCCCTTTTGCAAAGGGGGGAACGGCGGTGGAACATCAGTCAGTGCCGTACGGGTCGCGCGAACATCCCGCGTCGGCGCACCTCCATCATGACAAACGGGTACTCCTCCCCCCTTTGAAAAAGGGGGGCCGAGGGGGATTTGCTTCTGATCTTTCTTTTGCAGCCCCAGCCACGACGCCACGACAACGCAGCCAACGGGGCCGCCACTCATGAGCAAGAAGTCCGTCTTCCAATTCCGTGATGCCTCGCGCGAGATGCCCACGCGCATCCCGCTGCAACTGCGCCTGGACGGCGACTGGGGCGAGCTGTACGGCCGCTTCGCCGAAGCCGAAGCCAAGAAGCAGGCCGGCCGTTGCCTCGATTGCGGCAATCCCTACTGCGGTTGGGCCTGCCCGCTGCACAACTACATTCCGAACTGGCTCGAACTGGCGCGCGAAGGCCGCGTCCACGAAGCCGCGGCGTTGTGCCACGAGACCAATCCCCTGCCCGAAATCTGCGGCCGCGTCTGTCCGCAGGATCGTCTGTGCGAAGGCAGCTGCACCCTCAACGACGGTTTCGGCGCGGTCACCATCGGCGCGGTCGAGAAGTACATCGTCGACAGCGCCCTCGCCAGCGGCTGGCGCCCCGACCTGTCGGCGGTGAAGCCCAACGGCCGGCGCGTCGCCATCGTCGGCGCCGGCCCGGCCGGGTTGTCCTGCGCCGACCGCCTGGCCCGCGCCGGCATCCAGGCGGTGGTGTTCGACCGCTACGAAGACATCGGCGGGTTGCTGCACTTCGGCATCCCGAGCTTCAAGCTGGAAAAGTCGGTGATGCGCCAACGCCGCGAAGTGCTCGAAGGCATGGGCGTGCAGTTCAGGCTCGGCGTCGAGATCGGCCGCGACCTGAGCCTGGACGAACTCATCGCCCAATTCGACGCCGTGTTCCTGGGCCTGGGCTCGTACCGCTACACCGACGGCGGCCTGCCCGGCCAGGACCTGCGCAACGTCCTGCCGGCGCTGCCGTTCCTGGTCCAGAACGGCCGCGTCGTGCACTCCGAAGGCGAAACCGTGCGTTCGCAACCGATCGCCGGCTGGGAAGACCAGCTCGAACTGCCCGACCTGCGCGGCAAGCGCGTGGTCGTGCTCGGCGGCGGCGACACCGGCATGGACTGCGTGCGCAGCGCGGTGCGCATGGGCGCGGCGCAGGTGCGCTGCGTGTACCGGCGCGACGAGGCCAACATGCCCGGCTCAGCGCGCGAAGTCGGCAACGCGCGCGAGGAAGGCGTCGAGTTCCTGTTCAATCGCCAGCCGCTGGAGCTGCTCGGCGACGGCACCGCGGTCAATGCCGTGCGGGTGGCCGAAACCCGCCTGGGCGCACCCGATGCGCGCGGCCGTCAACGCGCCGAAGTGGTCGAGGGCAGCGAATCGGTGCTCGAGGCCGACGTGGTCATCATCGCATTCGGCTTCCAGCCCGATCCGCCGGCCTGGCTGGCGCAGCAGGGCATCGAGTTGACCGACAACGGCCGCATCAAGGTGCTGGCGACCAGCGAAAGCTGCGCGACGCGGCGCAAGACCGCGGCCGGGCTGCCGTATCAGACGACCAATCCGAAGGTATTCGCCGGCGGCGACGCCGTGCGCGGCGCCGACCTGGTGGTGACGGCGGCGTTCGAAGGCCGCGAGGCGGCGGCGGGCATCGTGTCGCTGTTGAGCGCGCAGGCGCCGGTGGCGGCGCAGGACGAGCAGCTCGCCCGGGTGGGCTGAGCGCGGCTGTCGCGCCCTCACCCAACCCCTCTCCCGTCAACGAGAGAGGGGCTCGAAGGGGGTGAGGGGCTGCGATGAAGCGCAGACCGCAGTGCCTCAGCTCGTCATCCCCGCGAAGGCGGGGGTCCAAAGACCTCGACCGTTCTCGCCCGAAAAGAGCTGGATCCCCGCCTTCGCGGGGATGACGGCTGTGCGGATTCGCTGCGAATCCGGACTCGGGCAACGCATCAACGAGTGTCGCTACTCAGCGGCCCGGGCCGACGTCGATGAAGCGCAGGAACTCGGCGCGGGTGCGGGCGTCGTCGCGGAACATGCCGAGCATCTTCGAGGTGATCATGCTGACGCCGCGCTTGTGCACGCCGCGGGTGGTCATGCACTCGTGCGCGCCTTCGATGACCACGCCGACGCCGAGCGGCTGCAACACGTCCTGGATCGACTGGGCGATCTGCGCAGTCATCTTTTCCTGGACCTGGAAACGGCGCGCATAGGTCTCGACCACGCGGGCCAGCTTGCTGATGCCGACGACCTTGCCGCTCGGCAGGTAACCGACATGGGCCTTGCCGATGATCGGCGCCATATGGTGCTCGCAATGGCTCTCGAACTCGATGTCGCGCAGCACGATCATTTCGTCGTAACCGGCCACTTCCTCGAAAGTGCGGGCCAGGTATTCGCGCGGATCGTCGCCGTAACCGCTGAACCAGTCGCCGTAGGCCTCGACCACGCGCTTGGGCGTGTCGAGCAGGCCTTCGCGGGCGGGATCTTCGCCGGCCCAGCTCAGCAGGGTGCGGACGGCGGCTTCGGCCTGTTCGCGGGACGGCTTGCTGTCGTTGTCGGCCATGGTCCGGCCTCTTGCATGTGGGAGGGGCATCCTACTCCACCGCGCCGCGCACGCCGAGTGCGCGGGCGGAACGCCAGGTTGCCGTGGCGGCGACGGCCTCGCCGGACCGCAGCGGGCCGCGTTCCCGCAACCCGCCGCGAACCGCCACGGCCGGCAAAAAAAAGGTCGCCCGGAGGGGCGACCAGTAGACTCCCCGGGGGAGAGCGCCTAGGGAGCGGTGGTCATCGCGCGAGCCGTCAGCGCAGCGACCGGTCGAGTGCGTGCGGCAAGTTGCGCTCGATGTGATGCCATCCGTCGCGCACCGCCTCGCGCGCTTCGGTCCAATGCAGGCGCGAGCTGGCGCGGTGCCGGTGCCATTCGCGTCCCAGTTCGTCCTCGACCTCTTCGAAGCGGCGCCCGCCGCGCTCCAGATAAGTGTCGTAGCCGTAACGGTAAGCGGGTTCGTAGTCGGGCCATTCGCGTCCGGCGCTGTAGTACGCGGCGAAGCGGTACTCGCGGTGGAAGTGCTCGCGGTATTCGCCGGGGTCGATCGCCTCGGCCACCGCCGAACCGACCTCCTTCGCGTCGAGATGTTTCATGGCCGCCATCGGATCCCAGGAACGCCACACGCGTCCTTGACCACCAAGCTAGGCCCTGATCCATGCAATGCAGGTGAAGATCGCGAGTAACGGCGCCGAAATTCAGCGAACGGTGGCGCCCGGCTCAGCACCGTCAGCGCCGCGTGAGGGCGAAATCACTCCGCCGGCAAAGCCGTCGCGAGGTCGCGCCCCTGGGCGACGCTGACCGCGTTGCGGCCGGCGACGGTGGCGCTGCGCAAGGCCTGGCGCACGCGCTCGAACAGTTCGGCGACTTGCTCGCCGCGCTGCGAGATCGCCAGGCCGATGCTCACGCTCATGGTGATTTCGTGGCCGTCGATGCGGAACGGACGCTGGGCGAAGGTGTCGGCCAGGCGACGCGCCAACAGTTCGCATTCGACCCGTTCGCATTCGCTGACGATGCCGAAGCAATCGCCGGCCATGCGAGCGATGGTGTCGTCGGGCCGCAACACCCCGCGCATGCGCGCCAGGGCCTGCTGCAGCAGGGCGTCGCCGACCGCGCGGCCGTAGCGCGCATTGACCTCGCCGAAGCCGTCCAGGTCGACCAGCAACAAGCCGTAGGTATTCACGTTCAGGCTGCCCGGCGAAGACCAGGCCTCGAGCATCTGTTCCAGCACCTGGGCGTTGAGCGCGCCGGTCAGCGGGTCGCGTTCGACCGACTGGCGCGCCAGCAGCAGGATGCGGTGGCGGTTGGCGGCGTGCTGGCTCAGGGCCAGGGCGAGCACCGCCGACTCCAGCACCGCGGTCAGGGCCAGGCCGCGTTCGGCCCATTCGGCGTCGCGCAGGCCGAGCGCATTCGCGGCGAGCGCGGCGGCGAACACCAGCATCGGGGTCCAGCCGAGCAGGTAATAGCCTGCGTAGGGCGCGCCCTTGCGCCAGGCCGCGACCGCGATCACCAGCATCAGCGGCACGCCGAGCAGCAGCAGCAGGTTGCCGCCGATGTACCACCAGCCGTAGGAATGCTCGCGCATGATCACCAGCACCAGCAGCCAGAACATGTTGGCCCACTGGATCGCGCGCAGCACCCAGGCGGTGCGCGGCATCAGCCGCGGCAGGTCGAGGAAGCGCAGGCTGAAACCGAGCTGGAAGATCGTCGCCAGGGTCGCCAGCGCCCAGCCGATCGCCGGTTCGCTGGCCAGCCCGGCCAGCCCCCACATCTCCGAGGCGTCGCCGGACAACAACAACAGATAGGTCGCGATGCAGGCCAGGTAGGCGCCGTAGCCGAGATAGACGAAGTCGCGGAACGCGACCCACACGCCGACCATCGCCACCGCCATCAACATCATCGCGGTGAAGGCCGCGGCCATGAAGCGGGCGTCGCCGCGCTCCTGCCGAGCCAGCTCGGGGATGCTGGCGAACGACAGGCGGATCTCGCTCATCGCCGCGCGCCCCTTGATGCGCAGATAGGCCACCGAGGACGGCGGCCAGCCGTTCGGCAGGGCCAGCACCCAGCCGCGGCGCATCAGCGGCACGCCGCCGTGTTCGGCGTCCTCGACTTCGCGCGGACCGGCACCGGGCGGGTAATACAGCAAGGGGCCCATCGCGCGCGGACCGCGCAGGACCAGCAACTGGCCTTCGTACTTGCCGATCGCGCGCTGGCTGGTCAGGCGCAGCCAATAGCCCTCGTTGCGGCGCGGCAGGCTGAAACGGATCGATTCTTCGGGCCGTTCGGCGACCAGTTGGCGGATCACCGGGGCGCCGACCGGCGGCGCCTGCAGGTCGGTATCGGTCAGCAGGACCTCGACCTTCAACGATTGCGCGGCGGCCGGCAGACAGGCGCAGGCCAACGCGATCAGCAGCGCCCACAGGCCTATGCGCATACCCGGATCCGCTCCCGAACCATGAAGCTGCGCAGTCTAGCCCGAGTCGGCGTGGGTCGGCATGGCCCGCGGAAACCTCATGGGACCGGCATCGGATGCGCAGCCTTGGCCGCGATGGGGCGCAGGATCGGCGTAGAAGTGCCGCGCCCGCCGTTCCGTCATCCCCGCGAAGGCGGGGATCCAGGGCTCTATCGCGACAGAACTCTGAGGTCTCTGGATCCCCGCCTGCGCGGGGACGACGAGCTGGGGGGTCCGCTCCGGTCTCCGCCAGAGCCGCTATGCCACGCTAGAGCGTCGGCAACCGATACGGAAACTCCAGCCGGTCGCACGACCGGCTGGAGCGAATAAAAAGACCGACGACGGGTCGCGGCGAATGAGAGGGGAAGGGAGCCCCGCCGCGCCCGTTTTATCGTCGGTCAAGGGGAACCATCAACGCTGGGCCACGCCCTCGCGCACGGGCTCGCGGCCCGGCCAACCGCCGGCCATCGCCTTGTACAGCGCGATCGCACCGGTGACGCTGCGGGTGCGGCCGTCGGCGAACGCATCCTGGGCCTGCAGTTGGGTGCGTTCGGCGTCGAGCACTTCGAACAGGTCGGCGGCGCCGGCCTCGTAGCGCACGCGCGCGAGTTGGGCGGCCTTGGCGCTGTCGAGCGCGGCGCGTTCCAGGTGCTGGTCCTCGACCCGCGCCCGCGCATAGCGCACGAGGGCGTTCTCGGTGTCTTCCAGCGCCAGCAACACGCTCTGCTGATAGCGGGCGAGCTCGCCTTCGGCAGTGGCGTCGGCGGCCTTGATGCGCGCGCGCACGCGGCCGATGTCGAGGAACGACCAGTCGATGCCGAGCGCGACCAGGCGGGTTTCGCTGGCGCGTTCGAACAGGGCGCTGGTGTCGATCGCCTGCGAACCGATCAGGCCGCTGAGGGTGAAGCGCGGGAACAGGTCGGCGGTGGCCACGCCGATGCGCGCGGTAGCGGCGTGCAGGCGATGCTCGGCCGCGGCGACGTCGGGACGACGGCGCAGCAGCTCGCCCGGGGTGCCGGCATCCAACCTGGACGGCAGCGCCGGCAAGGCCGAGGCCTCGTCGAGGGTGGCGATCAGCGCGTCCGGGGTCTGCCCGGTCAGCACCGCGAGGCGGTGCTGGGTGACCGCGACCTGCGCTTCCAGGTTCGGCACCCGGGCCAGGGTCGCTTCGAGCTGGGCACGGGCACGCGAGGTATCGAACTCGGTGCCGCGGCCGGCGTCGAAGCGCGCCTGCACCAGGCGCAGGGTTTCCTTCTGGTTGTCGGCGTTGACGCGGGCGACGCGCAGGCGCTCCTGCAGGCCGCGCAGCTCGACATAGCTGCGCGCCACTTCGCCGACGATCGACACCTGCATCGCCTGCAGGTCGGCCGCGCCGGCCCAGGCTTCGGCGCGCTCGGACTCGATGTTGCGGCGCACGCGGCCGAACAGGTCGAGTTCCCAGCTCGCATTGGCCTGGACGCTGTAGCTCTCGTTGTCGCGCGCCGAGTTCGACGCGCCCGGCATCTGGTCGGTGCTCGAACGCGATTCGCTGCCGCTGGCGCTGCCGGTGATGGCCGGGAAACGGTCGAACTTGGCGCCCCGCAACAGGGCGTTGGCGCGGTCGTAATTGGCCAGAGCGATGCGCAGGTCGTGGTTGGCCGACAGCGACTCCTCGACCAGCCGCGTCAGCAACGGGTCGTTGAAGCTCTGCCAGAACTCGGCATTGGCGTCGGCCACGGCGCTGCCGTCGGTGGCGGCGGCCGCGTCGGTGCGGGCGAACGCGTCCGGCGTGGCCAGGGTCGGCCGGACATAGTCCGGACCGACGGCGCAGGCGGCCAAGGCGAGCGTCAGCACGGCCACGGCGGGAAAGGTCAACTTACGCATGGATCTTCTCCAGAGGAGTGTGTTCGCCGTGCGACACCAGCTTCTGGCCGACCAGCTTGCGCAGGGCGACGTAGAACACCGGGGTCAGGAACAGGCCGAACAGGGTCACGCCCAACATGCCGGCGAACACGGTGATGCCGGTGACCGAGCGGATTTCCGCACCGGCGCCGTGCGACAGCACCAGCGGCACGGTGCCGGCGATGAAGGCGATCGAGGTCATGACGATCGGACGCAGGCGCAGGCGGCAGGCTTCCAGAGCGGCCTCCACGATCCCCTTACCCTGCAGTTCGAGTTCGCGGGCGAATTCGACGATCAGGATCGCGTTCTTGCACGCCAGGCCCATCAGCACGACCAGGCCGACCTGCACGAACACGTTGTTGTCGCCGCCGGTGAGCCACACGCCGGCCAGGGCCGACAGCATGCACATCGGCACGATCAGGATCACCGCCAGCGGCAGGGTCCAGCTTTCGTACAGCGCCGCCAGCACCAGGAAGGCGAGCAGGATGGCGAGCGGGAACACGATCAACGCGGCATTGCCCTGGCTGGCCTGCTGGTAGCTCAGGTCGGTCCATTCGATTTCCATGCCGTGCGGCAGCACCTTGGCGGCCACGTCCTTGACCACGTCCATGGCCTGGGCCGAGGACATCACCCGCGGATCGACGTCGCCGGCGATGTCGGCGGCCGGGTGGCCGTTGTAGCGCAGCACCGGGTCGGGACCGAAGGTCTGCTTGACCGTCACCATCGAGCCGATCGGCACCATTTCGCCGCGGTCGTTGCGGGTGCGCAGGTTGGCGATGTCCTCGACGCTGTCGCGGAACGAGCCGTCGGCCTGGGCGATCACCTGCCAGGTGCGGCCGAACTGGTTGAAGTCGTTGACGTAGGCCGAACCCAGGTAGGTCTGCAGGGTGTCGAACAGATCGGTCAGCGGCACACCCTGCGCCTTGGCCTTGACGCGGTCGACTTCGGCGTCGAGCTGCGGCACGTTGGCCTGGTAGGTCGTGTTCGCATAGCCCATGCCCGGGGTCTGCATGATCGTGCCCTGGAACGCACTGACCGCGTTCTGCAAGGCGCCGTAACCCAGGTTGCTGCGGTCTTCGATGAACAACTGATAGCCCGCGCCGTTGCCCAGGCCGAGGATCGGCGGCGGCATCAGGGCGAAGGTGAAGCCTTCCTGGAAGCCGGCGATCTTCTGGTTGAGCTCGGCGGTGATCTCCACCGCGGTCCGGTCGCGCTCGCTGAACGGCTTGAGCGGCAGGAACGCCACGCCGGTGTTGGGCGTGTTGGTGAACTGCACCGCGTTCAAGCCCGGGAAGGCCATGGTGTTCTGCACGCCGTCGACCTTGGCGGCGACATCGGTGACCTTCTTGAGCAGGGCATCGGTGCGTGCGATCGACGAACCTTCAGGCAGCTTCACCGCGGCGATCAGGTACAGCTTGTCCTGCAGCGGGATGAAGCCGGCCGGCACGACCTTGAACATCAGGCCGGTGGCGACCAACAGCACCGCATACACCACGAACACCGCGCCGCGCTTGCCCAGCGTGCGCGAGACCGCGCCCTGGTACTTCTGCGAACTCGAAGCGAAGAAGCGGTTGAACGGACGGAACAACCAGCCGAACAGGCGGTCGATCAGACGCGTCGGCGCATCCTTCGGCGCGCTGTGCGGACGCAGCAGACGCGCGGCCAGGGCCGGCGACAGGGTCAGCGAGTTGATCGCCGAGATCACCGTCGAGATGGCGATGGTCACCGCGAACTGCTTGTAGAACTGACCGGTCACCCCCGACAGGAAGGCCATCGGCACGAACACCGCGCACAGCACCACGGCGATCGCGACGATCGGGCCGGACACTTCCTTCATCGCCTGGTGCGCCGCGGCCAGCGGGGTCAGGCCTTCTTCGATATTGCGTTCGACGTTTTCCACCACCACGATCGCGTCGTCGACGACGATGCCGATCGCCAACACCAGGCCGAACAGGCTCAGGGTGTTGATCGAGAAACCGAGCAGATACAGCGCGGCGAAGGTGCCGACCACCGACACCGGCACGGCCAGCAGCGGGATGATCGAAGCGCGCCAGGTCTGCAGGAACAGGATCACCACCAGCACCACCAGCGCGATCGCTTCCAGCAGGGTGGTGACCACCGCCTTGATCGAATCGCGCACGAAGATGGTCGTGTCGTACACCGCTTCGTACTTGATGCCCTCCGGGAAGCTCTCGGACAGGCGATCCATGTTGGCGATCACCTGCTCCTGGATCTGCAGCGCGTTCGCGCCCGGCGACTGGAAGATACCGATGCCGACCGCGTTCTTGCCGTCGAGCTGGGCGCGCAGGCTGTAGTCGCCGGCGCCCAGTTCCAGGCGGGCGACGTCGGACAGACGGACGATTTCGCCGTCGCTGCCGCTCTTGACCACGATGTTGCCGAACTCTTCCTTGCTTTGCAGGCGGCCCTTGGCGTTGATCAGGGTGAGGAAGTCGCTGTTCGGCATCGGGTCGGCGCCGAGCTGGCCGGCCGAGACCTGCACGTTCTGCTCGCGCATCGCGCGCAGCACGTCGCCGGCGGTCAGGCCGCGCGAGGCGATCTTGTCCGGGTCGAGCCACACGCGCATGGCGTAGTCGCCGCCGCCGAAGATCTGCGCATCGCCGACGCCGGACAGGCGGGCGAGCTGGTCCTTGACGTGCAGACGGGCGTAGTTACGCAGGTACAGGGTGTCGTACTTGCCGTTCGGCGAGGTCAGGTGCACCACCATCAGGAACACCGGCGCCTGCTTCTGGGTCGTCACGCCTTGCCGGCGCACGTCCTCGGGCAATCGCGCCAGCGCCTGGCTGACCCGGTTCTGCACGCGCACCGCCGCGTCGTCCGGGTCGGTGCCCGGCTTGAAGGTGACGGTGATCGCCAGCACGCCGTCGGAACCGGCGACCGACTTGATGTACATCATGTCTTCGACGCCGTTGATCGCTTCTTCAAGCGGCGTGGCGACGGTTTCGGCGATGACCTTCGGGTTGGCGCCCGGGTACACCGTGCGCACCATGACCGAGGGCGGGATGACTTCGGGATATTCGCTGATCGGCAGGATCGGTATCGCGATCAGGCCGGCGGCGAAGATCACGATCGACAACACCGCGGCGAAGATCGGCCGATCGATGAAAAATTTGGAAAAGTCCATGACGGATTCCTTGGTGCGGCGTTGAGCCGCATGATTCCCGGGCCCACGCCGTGGGGACGTGGGCCTTGATTGCTTCGAAACCCTGAGCGCGTCCGGGTCTGCTCGTCGTTCCCGCGCATGCGAGAACCCCGGGGACGTCGAACGTTCTCGCCCGAAAGGCCCCGGATCCCCGCGTTCGCGGAGATCACGAGTGCGGGCTTCGCGGTTTCTTACCTTCGAACGCCGCCGCGGTTATTTCGCCCCGGCCGTGCTCGCGACCTGCGGGCCCGGTGCCGGCGCGCCCATCGCGATGGTCTTCGGCGCCACCGGCATGCCCGGGAAGAACACCTTCTGCACGCCGTGGACGATGACCTTGTCGGTCGGCGCCAGGCCCGATTCGACCACGCGCAGCCCATCGATCATGCGGCCGAGCACGATGTCCTTGCGCAGGGCCTCGTTCTTCGGACCGAGCACGTAGACGTACTTGCGGTCCTGATCGGTGAGCACGGCCTTGTCGTCGACCAGCATGGCCTTGAAGTCGCCGGTGCCTTCGAGCTGGACGCGCGCGAACAAACCCTGGGTGAAGATGCGGTCGGTGTTGTCGACCACCGCGCGGGCGCGGATGGTGCCGGTGCGCGGGTCGACCTGGTTGTCGGTGAAGTCGACCGTGCCCTGGTGCGGATAGCCGGCCTCGTTGGCCAGGCCGATGCGGACCGGGTTCTTGTTGTCTTCGCGCTCGCCCTTGCGGGCCAGCTCGTTGTAGCGCAGGTAGGTCTGCTCGTCGCTTTCGAAGTAGACGTACATCGGGTTCTGCGAGACCAGCGTGGTCAGCTGGGTCTGGTCGGCCTGGGCGAGGTTGCCCACGGTGACCAGGGCGCGACCGGCGCGGCCGCTGATTGGCGCACGCACTTCGGTGAAGGTCAGATCGAGCTGGGCCGAAGCCACCGCGGCTTCCGCGGCGCGGACCGAGGCGTTGCCCTGGGTGGTCGCGGCGCGGCGGGTCTCGAACTCTTCGCGCGAGATCGCCTTGGCCTCGACCAGGGTCTGGGCGCGCTTGTCCTGGGTCTGGGCCAGGCGCGCTTCGGCGCGCGCGCGTTCCAGTTCGGCCTGGGCGCGGTTGAGCTCGGCGCGGTAACGGCGCTGGTCGATCACGAACAGCAGATCGCCCTTCTTGACCTCCTGGCCTTCCTGGTAGGCCACGCGCTCGACGTAACCGCTGACGCGGGCGCGCAATTCGACCGATTCCACCGCGGTGACGCGGCCGGTGAACTCGTCCCACTGCCGGACCTGCTTGCTCAGGACCTGGGCGACGCTGACTTCCGGCGGCGGCGGTGCGCCTTCGGGGGTGGCGGCCTGGCTGCCGCAACCGACCGCGGCCAGGGCAATGACGACGCTCGCGGCCAGCGCGAGCACGGAGAGCCCGACGCCGGCGCGGCCGGAACGGGCGAAGTAGTTGCTGGTGCTCATCGGGGGGTGGGTTCCTGTTTGGGATTCTTGGAGGTCAACGACTTCAACAGTGCGCGCGCGTCCTGCAGGCAGCGTTGCGCGGTTTCGTCGGCGGTGCTGTCCGGATCTTGCGAACACGCATCGGTTGAAGCCGATTTAGGGGTCGGACGGGCGGTGGTGGGATAGGCGGGGGCACCGGCTGGCGGACGGCTGGCGGGCGCTGAGGGGACGCGCGCGGCGCGCGGCGGCAACTGCGGCGGCGGTGCGACGCGCGAGGCGTACGGCACCACCGCATGCGGCGGTTCGCTGTCGGCGTCGTGGTCGATCAGGGCCAGCGCGCGCTGGCCGACCGACAGGGCGCTCGGCCATTCCGGGCAGGCGTTGCGTTGGTTGAACTCGGTGCACACCGGCGTATCGACCGCGAGCAACTGCACGCGGACCGCCAGCTGGCGCGCTTCGTCGTGCAGCACGCGCGCGAGCATGCGCAGGGCCGCGGCACCGATCGAACGGTGACCGTAACCGGCCCAGGGATGCTCGCTGCCGGGACCGCCGATCAGCACGTAGGTGCCGCCGCGATCGTGTTCGGCCAGCAGGGGCAGCAGATGGCGCGCTGCGGCGAGGTGGGGGAGGAGATCCTCGTCGAGCTTGCGGCGCAGGAACTCGGCCGGGTTGTCGAGCAGACGGCCGCGTTCGGCGCTGCCGCACACCGCCGCGACCACGCCGGCCAGGGGACGGCCGAGTTTGCGCAGGGCGCGGGCGAGCTTGGCGCCGGCGGGGTCGTTGCTTACCGAACCGGCGATCGTGGTCAGGTCGGCGTGGGGGAAGCTGGCCTTGAGCACTTTCAGTTCGCTGGCCTGGCGGGCGACCGCGATGACCGGCCGGCCGCTGTCGAGGGCGGCCTGGACGACTCCGCGACCGACACCGCCGGTGGCACCGAGTACAACCAAAGGGGCTTTCATTGTCCCGCTCCCGGGACTTTCTCTCCCGTCATCGGGATGATCCCATGACGAGTGTCATTCCCGGAATGACCCCGGGTGTAATGTGCCAACACCGCGCTGACGGCCGGCAACAACAGCATCGCCGAGGGCAGCGCGATGATGAAGGCCAGCACCCAGGCCAGCATCCAGGCCTCTTCGGCGCCTTGCGCCAGGCCTTGGCGGAACACGACCACGGCCAGCCCGATCAGGGCGGACATGGCCACCAGCATGAGTGGGAGAAACGCGAATCGGGCTTGTCGGGGGCTCAACATGGCGGGGGGCCTCGTGTCGATCTGCGGCAAAGAGTAGAGAGATGGACGGCACTTGATTAGCCACTGATTCAGGGAATAATTGTCCCGACATCGGGCCAATGCCCTCTCTGCCTCCTTGAATGTCCCACGGCCGGCCCCAGACATGACGGCAGGGACGTGGGAGACGCGGGGATCGAGCTTGCTCGCAGCCCGCGACGATGCCGTTACTGTCGCCGCCGCCGTCCCGCCCGGGCAGTGGAGGGGGTCAGCAAGGCGCCATGACAGCCGTCACCCGCAACCGCACCTGCTACGCACATCGAGTTTTTGAACTGACGAGAACCCCCGCGAGGCCGGTGCAAGGCGCGTCGCGCGGCAGGCTCCCGTTCGATCCACACCCCTACGGAGGCCATTGCCCATGGCTCACGATCTCAACGACACCCTGATCTTCGTCAAGGTGGTCGAGAGCGGCAGCTTCATCGCCGCCGCGCGCGTCCTGCGCCTGCCCAAGACCACGGTCAGCCGCAAGGTCCAGGAACTCGAAACCCGGCTCGGCGCGCAGCTGCTGCATCGCACGACCCGCAAGCTCGGCCTGACCGAGGCCGGCAACCTGTACTTCGAGCACTGCCAGCGCATCGCCCGCGAACTGGACGAGGCCGAGAGTGCGGTCGGCCAGCTGCAGGGCGGCCCGCGCGGCTGGCTGCGCATCACCGCGCCGTATTCGGTCGGCATCACCTGGATCGCGCCCTTGCTCGGCGAGTTCCATGCGCGCCATCCGGAAGTGCGGGTGGAGATGAACCTCAGCAACGACACCGTCGATCTCATCGACAAGGGCATCGACGTGGCGCTGCGGGTCGGCGACCTGCCCGACTCCAACCTGATCAAGCGGCGGCTGGCGATCTTCCGCACCCAGATCTACGCCAGCCCGAACTACCTGGCCCGCCACGGCGAACCGCTGCACCCCGACGACCTGCGCCATCACCGCACCCTGGCGATGCCGAAGTCGCGCCGCAACAACGAATACGTGTGGACGCTCAACGACGGCGAGCGCAACGTCGACTACGTGATCGACCCGGTGATGGTGGCCAACGACCCGGGCCCGCTGCGCGGCGCCCTGCTGTGCGGCGAAGCGCTGATGCTGGCCGCCGACGTCACCGTCAAGGCCTTCGCCGAACAGGGCTACGTGCAGCGCGTGCTGGCCGGCTGGACCGGCCCGGAATACGAGTTCAACGCGGTGTTCCCGCGCGGGCAGGTGCAATCGCCCAAGGTGCGGGCCTTCGTCGACTTTTTGGTCGAGCGCCTGAACTTCGACGCCGACTACATGCAGGTGCTGTGCCCGGACGCCAAGCGCTTCCGCAAAGCCTCCGAAGAAGCCGAAGCCGCGCTCGCCCACGGCCTGGCCAAGGAAGCCAACGACCAGCGCACCATCGCCGTACCGGTGGTCGAAGCGATCGAGGCGATCGCCGAAGCCGTCGACCTGCGCGGCAAACCGCCGGTGCGCGCCGGCAAAGCGGCCGAGGAGCCCGCGCGCAAGGACGACACCCCGAGCGACGAGGACGCGGCGCTGGCGTGAGCGGGGCGCCGATCTGATCCGGATCGGCGGCGTGGTTGCGACGTCGCAGCGTGGTTGCAGGCTGCCGTTGCCGTTGCCGTTGTCGTTGTCGTTGTCGTTGTCGTTGTCGTTGTCGTTGTCGTTGTCGTTGTCGTTGCCGAGATTTTGATCTGCTTTGCCGCTTTACCGGTCAAGTGGAGACCCGGAGGGCGCCGCACAGGACGTGCGGCGTTTTCCGATAAGACAGGGACGTCTTATCGGAAAATCCCGGCGCGGGCATCGCACTCGTGGCCTGTGCCCTTGCAAGGAGAGCCCTTTTCTTTGGTTACATTTCTTTTGGGCTTAGCAAAAGAAAGTAACCCGACCGCGTAGCGGACGGAAGCTCTGCTCTTTCTTGAAGGGTTGTGCCGGAGGCCGGCAGAGCGTGGTCGCAACTTACGTCGCTCCTACAGGGGTACTTCGCACTTGCCTGTGGCTTTAATGGAAGCAAGACCAAACGATAAAAGCTTCCGCCACTAAAGCGGCGGGTAACTTTCTTTTGTCTAAAGCAACAAAAGAAAGTCACCAAAGAAAAATGCTTTTGCTCTGAATCACAGGCCCGCACGAGCGATGCAGCCGCGGGGCTTTTTCATACGGGACATCCCTGTCCCGATGAAAAACGGCCCGCATCCATGCGGGCCGCCCTCTGGGTCTTCGATTGCCTTCGCGAGTACCAAGCCGCGCACAGCAACAGCAAAGGCAAATCCCCCTACCCCCCTTTTTCAAAGGGGGGAGAGCCGATGGCGCCGCTTGAGCGAATCGGGCCTGGTGTTGACGCGTGCACCCGTTACGAACCGGCGCCGAACGAAAACCCTCACCCACCCAAGCGCCACGCCAACCCCGTCACCCGCGCCGCATGCCGCGACAACGCCTGCCTCAGCACCGGCTCGCTGGCGGCGATGTGCAGCGATTGCCGCGCCCGGGTCATGCCGGTGTAGAGCAACTCGCGCGAAAGATGACGGGCGTCCTGGCGCGGCAGTTGCAACCACACGCTATCGAACTCGGAGCCCTGGGCCTTGTGCACGGTCATCGCGAAGGCGCCGCCGTGCGCCGGCAGGGCCGAGGGATGGAAGCCCCGCACGCCATCGCTGCCACCGGCGAACCAGGCCACGGTGGTCGCCGCACTGCCGTCTTGTTCGCGCGCACCGGCCGGGCGAACGCTCGCGTCCGCGCGCAGGCAGACGCCGATGTCGCCGTTGAACAAACCATGGCGATAACTGTTCTCGGTGATCAACAACAAGCGGCCATGGAAATACGGCGGGCGATGCGCGCCAGCCAAGGCTTCCTCGATGCGTGCGTTCAACGGCGCCGCGCCCTGGCCGCCATCGCGCAAGGCGGTCAGCAGGCGCAGGCGCGCCGCCAGCGTCAGCGCTTCCAGCGGATCGGTTACGCCGGCCAGGGCGCGCCAGGTCGGCAGCAACAGTTCGCGGCCGTTGCCGCTGAGCGGGTCGTGCACGTCCTCGTGAAAGTGCACGCCGGCCAGGCGGCCGCCGCGCAACAAAGCGAGCACCGCATCGGCATCGCCGGCGCGCGTGGCCTCGGCCAACGGCGCCAGTTCCAGGCTCTCGGCCTGGCGATAGCCGCGGCGCAGATGCACCCGGTAGGCGCCGAGCGGGGTTAGGTCGGGTTGCACCGGCAAGGCATCGCCGAGCAAAGGCCGCAACCGCTCCGCGAGCGCCAACGGCAGGCCGTCGTCGTCGCCGGCGGCATCGACGATCGCGGCGAGCACGTCGCCGGCTTCGACCGAGGGCAGTTGGTCGCGGTCGCCGAGCAGGATCAGGCGCGCGCCGTCGGCCACCGCCTCGACCAACTTGCACATCAACGGCAGGTCGACCATCGAGGCCTCGTCGACCACGACGATGTCGAACGGCAGCGGCCGGCTGGCGTCGTGCATAAAGCGCGGGCTGTCGCGCACGCTGCCGAGCAGGCGATGCAGGGTGCTGGCTTCGACCGGCAAGGCTTCGCACAACGCCGCATCGACACCGTCGAGGCCACGCAGCCGCGACGCCGCCGTGCGCAGGCTCTCGGCCATACGTTCGGCAGCGCGCCCGGTCGGCGCCGCCAGCGCGATCCGCGGTGGATCCACGCCTTCGACACGGGCCTGCGCGATCAGCAACACCAGCAGGCGCGCGATGGTCGTGGTCTTGCCGGTGCCGGGGCCGCCGGTGGCGAGCAATAGCGACTGCAGCAAGGCCACCGCCGCCGCGCGCGCCTGACGGTCGTCGTCGCGCGCGTTCGGAAACAGCGCCGCGAACAACGGCGCCAGGGCCTCGAGGTCCGGCGCCGGCGGCGCCGAGGCGGCGATCCGGCGCAGGCCGGCGGCGAGCCGGCGTTCGTATTCGCGATAACGGCGCAGATACAGCAGGCCGCGCTCCAGCACCAGCGGTGCGTCGCGATGCGCGACGGCGCCGTCGGTGGGCGTCGCGATCCAACGCGAGTCGCGCAATGCCGCCAACCACTCGTCCGCGGGCGGCCAGTCGATCGCCGCATCGCTCAACAGCCACGGCTGGGCCGGATCGAAGGCGGCATGGCCGTGGGCGATCGCCTGCGAGGCCAACGCCGCCGCCGCCAACACCCAGTCCGGCGTGTCGCGGTCGAGCCGGCGCAGCGCCTGCGCCAGCGCGTGATCGATCGTGCGCAAGGCGCCTTCGCGGTACAGCGTGTCGAGCAGGCTCATGCCCCACCCCCGCGTCCTGCGAACAAGGCATCGACCGCATCGACCAACGCGCGCGCCGGCTGGTGCGCGTACAGGCCCGCGGCCGGGTCTTGGGGGTCCAGGCCGCGGCAGAACAGATAGCGCACGCCACCGAAGTCGCGGGCGTAGTCGTAGGCCTCGCCGAGGCGGAAACGCAACCAGCGGTGCAGGGCGATGGTGTAGATCAGCGATTGCAGGGTGTACTCGCTTTCGTCCATCGCCCGCTCGACGTGCGCGGCGTCGTAAGCGGGCAGGCGGTTGGTCTTGTAGTCCAGCACGTAATAGCGGCCGTCGTGGACATAGACCAGGTCGATCTTGCCGGTCATCAGGCCTTCGAGCCGGCGCCGCAGACCGAAGGCCTGGCGCTCGCGCAGCCAGCCGTGCGCATGCATGGCGTCGAGCAAGGCCTCGATCGGTGCCGATTCCAGGGCGAAGTGGAATTCCATCTCGGCGCGGCGTTCGCGCTCGGGCACCTCGCACAGACGCGCGCCTTCCGGCAGCGCGGCGGTCAGGGTCAGGCCGACCAGCGAGGCCAGCACCGGCAGGCCTTCGTCGATGTCGGCCTCGGTATAGCCTTCGGCGCGCAAGGCCGACGCCAGCACTTCGCCCTCGCCCGCCGGCTCGGCCTGGCCCGGCGTCCAATCGCGCCAGGCGGCGAAATCGACGCGTTCGAGCGCGTCGTGGACGACGTTGCCGAAGCGGCTGCCGGAGAAACGCGCATCGGCGGGCGTCAGCAAGGCCGGGGTGGTCTCGGGTTCGTCCTCGGCGCCGCGTTCGTCCAGCGCCACCAACGGCGCATCGCCACCGCTGGCCTCGTTGGTGAGTTGGGTAAAACTGTAGACCCACCAGTCGCGCGCCAGATTGCGTCGCGCGGTGCGCGCCGGCGGCACCGCGCCGGACGCCGCCGGCAACAGCGGCACGGGCGCGGCTTCGAGCGCGCCGTCGTCGATGACGATCTCGCCGGCATGGCCGGCGGCGAGCGCTTCGGGATCGGCCACCATCGCCAGCAACGGCGAGGCCGGCGCCAGATACAAGGGGCCGCTCGCCAGCCACAGCGCATGGCGCGCGCGGGTCAGGCCGACGTAGAGCAGGCGTGCGTCTTCGGAGCGCGATTCGATCGCGGCGCGTTCGCGCGCGCTGTCCCAGTCGGGCGCGCGCGGGTCGACCACCTGCGTCTGCAACTGCAGCACCCGGCCCAGTTCCGGGTCGGGGTATTCGCACAAGCGCCCGCCGCGCGGCTCGCGGCCGATCGCGATGAAGGGCAGGAACACCAGGCCGAACTCCAGGCCTTTGCTCTTGTGCAGGGTCAGGATCTGCACCCGGCGCGCATCCGACTCTAAACGCAGTTGCTGTTTCTCGTCGCTGTCGTCGGCCTCGGCGATGCGCAGGCGTAGCCAATCGCGCAGGCCGTGCAGGCCGAGCGAGCGGGTGTCGGCTTCCTGCAGGGTTTCGCCGAGCTGCATCAGGTTGGTCAGGCGGCGCTCGCCGTCGGCCAGGGTCAGCAGACGCGGCGCCTGCTCGGCGCACAGGTCGGCGATCAGGGCCAGCGGCCCGTGCCGCTGCCAACGCTCGCGCCAGCCCAGCGCGCGCATCTGCCAATCGCGTTGCCAGGGCTCGTCCTCGGACAAGCGCGCGATCGCGGTCGCATCCAGGCCGATCAAGGCGGTCGCGAGCGCGGCGCGCAGGCGGCCGCCGTCGCCGGGATGCAGCAAGGCGTCGAACAGGCTCAACACGTCCAGTGCCTGTTCGGTCGCGAACAGGCTACGCCGCCCCGCCGCGACCGCGGGGATGCCGGCCGCGATCAAGGCCTGCTGGATGCGCGCGGCCTCGTCGTGGCTGCGCACCAGCACGGCGATGTCGGCCGGCTGCACCGGCCGGCCGGCGATCTCGGCGCGGCCGTCGCGCGCATCGCGCAGCCAGGCGTGGATCGCGGCGACGCAGGCGCGGGTGGCGAGTTCGCGCGATTCCGGCGCATTCCATTCGGGTTTCTTGCGGCCGTCGTCGGGCGCGGGCAAGCGGCGCAAAGTCAGCGCCGGCGCGGTCGCGCCGTGGCGTCGCAGGTCGGCATCGGCGACCGCGCCGCCGGGCTGGACTTCGCGGAAGCGGATGCGCGGGTCTATGAAGGCCGTCTCGCCGGCCTGCGCATACAGCGCCGACACCGCCCGCAGCAGCGACGGCCGCGAACGGAAGTTGTGATCCAGCGGCGGCGCCTCTTCGGCGCGCTGGGCCGCGCTCAGATAGGTGTGCACGTCGCCGCCGCGGAAGCCGTAGATCGCCTGCTTGGGATCGCCGATCAGGAACAGCGCGCGTTCGCCGAACACCCGCTCGAAGATCCGCCACTGGCGCGCGTCGGTGTCCTGGAATTCGTCGACCAAGGCCACCGCGTACTGCTCGCGCAGGCGTTCGGCCAGCGCATCGCCGTGCGGCCCTTCCAAGGCGGCGGCGACATCGGCGATCAGGTCGTCGAAGCTCTGCACGCGGCGCACGCGCTTGAGTTCGCTCAGACGCTTGCCCGCTGCCTCGCGCACTTGGTGGACCAGGGCCACCGCCTGCGCGGCCAGCCATTGCGCGCGCAGCTCGGCGGCGTCGAGGTAAGCGGCGACGGCGTCGAACAGCGGCGACGACGGCGTCGCCGCCTCCTTTCCCTTATTCGTGCGTGCGGCCAGGGTCGCCGGCGTCAGCCGTTCGATGCGCGGGTCCAGCGCCTGGCCGGCGTCGCCGTGCGCGCACCATTGGCTCAGCAGCAGCCACAACTCGCGCGGCAGCGTCGCGCGATAGCTGTTGCCGTTGAGCACCTTGGCGGCGATGGCGGCGTCGAGGCGCGCGCAGGCCTCGTCGCCGTGCTCGACGAAGGCGGCGTTCAGCGCTTGCGCGGCCTGTTCCACCGCCGGCAAGGGGTCGTCCGACTGCAATGGCACCGGTGGCAACAACTGCGGGGTGCGCAGCAAGGGACCGAGATCGGCCGCCAGCGAAGGCGGGCCGCCCGGCCATTGCAGCGACAGCAGCTCGGCCGCGGTTGCCTCGCTGCCGAACGCGCGCCACAGGTCCACCGCGATTTCGTCGTGCAGTTCGCGTTCGCTGCCGATCATTTCCGGCGCCGCGAACGGCTGCCCGGTTTCGAGCGCGTGCTCGGCCAGCACCCGCGCGCAGAAGCCGTGGATGGTGACCACCGCGGCCAGGTCGATCTCGCGCGCCGCACGCGCCAGGCGCGCGCGCAGCGGCGCGGCGCCTTCCTGCAGAGCCTGCGCTTCGACCAGACTGCGCGTCAGCGCGCGCTCGCCGTCCTCGCCGTCGCGCGGCAAGGCCGGGTCGTCGGCGGCGATGCGCGCGGCCAGCAGCAGGCGGCGGCGCAGGCGTTCGCGCAGTTCCTGGGTGGCGGCGTCGGTGAAAGTCACCGCGAGGATCTCGCCGATGCGCAGTTCGCGTTCGATCACCAGGCGGGTGACCAGGGTCGCCAGGGTGTAGGTCTTGCCGGTGCCGGCGCTGGCCTCGATCAGGCGCAGGCCTTCCAGCGGCAGGTCCAGGAAAGGATCGCGCGCGGCGTTCATGCGCCGCCGCCTTCGTCGCGGCCGTGGACGACGGCGCCGAACACCAGCTTGGCGATCTCGCGGAATTCTTCGCCCAACATCGGGTCGCGGAACGGATCGCGCCCGCGCAAGGCCAGGCGCGCGCCGGGCGTGGTCGCCTCGCCCCAACTGCGCGGGCTGCCGTGCCACTGGCTCTCGGCCTTGCCCCAGCCGTCCTTGTCCTGGGCGGCGGCTTCGTACCAGAGCCAGCCGGCGCGCGGCAGGAACGGCAGCGGCGCGCGCAGACCGTAATCGCGCAGGCGCAGCAGGCTGCGCAACACGGCCTGGGCCTGCTGCGGCGCCAGCGCTTCGCGCAAATGCGGCCCGGGGCCGCCGTCGGCCTGGGCGAACTGGGCCAGCGGGCGCCGGTCGCCGAGCGCCGACAGCACCAGCCAGTCGAGGCCGTGGGCGATCTGCGACGGCCCGTGCAGGCTGTCGAAACGCAAACGTGCCAGACCGCCGGCGTAGACGTCGTCGAGCCGGCCGAGCAGGCGCGCATCGCCGAGGTCGAGTTCGAACGGCAATGCTTCCGCCTCACCGCTGCGCCAACGCGCGAACGCGTCGGCATAGGGCCTCACCTGCCCGAGCAAGGCGTCGAGTTGGCGCCGGCCGAGCGGGCCGGACGGCAACAGCGCGCGTGCGCGCAAGGTCGCCTGCAAACGCTCGCGATCGATGCGTCCAGCGCCGGCGATCAGGTCGTCGAACACCGCGCGCTGCAATTGTTGGCGGAACAGGCCGGGCCCGGGCAGCACCAGCGGCTCGACGTCGTCGCTGCTGTCGATCTCGTCGGGCAGGCGCAGGCCGAGGCGCTGGCGCAGGAACGCGGTCGGCGGGTCGCGCAGGAAACTGCGCAGGTCTTGATAGGTCACGCTGCCGTCGTCGGCGGCGTCGGGATCGGGCGGCAAGGGCTCGTTGAGCCAGGGGCCGATCTCGCCGCGCAGACCGAGCGCGCCGGCGTCGACCGCCGGCCGCCATTCGGCGCGGTAACTGAAACGGCGCGGCTCCGGCTCGCGCTCGCCGGCGCCGAACGCGGCCGCGGCAAACGGCTGCAGCGGTTCGCGCACCACGAATTCGTTGCGCGCCGCGGCCGGATCGGCGTGGTAACGCGCGGCCACGTCGAGCAGTTCCGAGACCAGGGTCGACGGTTCGCGCTGGCTGCCGTCGCGCGGATCGGCGCCGAGATAACTCAGATAGAAGCTGTCGGAGGCGGCACCGAACAATTGCAGGAACAGGAAACGGTCGTCGTCGCGCAGCGAGCGGTCGCCGTGGCGGCGCGCGGCGGTACCGAGTTCGGCGGCGAGCCGGTTAAGACCGCCGGCCGGGTCGCGGCGCGGGTAATCGCCGTCGTTCATGCCGAGCAGGCAGATCACCCGGAACGGGATCAAGCGCATCGGCACCATGCGGCCGAAGCTGACGCCGCCGGTCAGCAGCGGCGCGCGCGTGTCGGCTTCGGCGAGTGCGGCGCGGAAATGGCTGCGCACGACTTCCGCGCCGACCGTGCCTTCGAAGCCGGCCTTGGCGGCGTCGCGGGCGAAGCTTTCGATCAGGTTGCGCAGGCGCTCGAGGGTGCGTTGGTCGGTGGCGTCGCGCGGGCGTTCGGGCAGCATCGCCCGCAACAGGCCGAGCAGGCGGTCGGACCAGTGCGCCGGGCTCAATTCGGCATCTAGCGCACGCTCGAAGCGCGCCAATACCCGCAGCAAACGGATCAGCGCATCCAGCGCGTCCAGCGAAGCGCCTTCGAGTTCGGCATAGGGCGCGATGCCGGCGATCATCTCGTCGGGCGCGGCGCCGTCGCCGGCGGCGTGGCCGAGCAGCAGGCGGTCGAGGGCAAAGGCCCAGGTGTAGGCGTCGTCGCCGGGGGCGTCGTGGCGGCTGCGGTGGGCGGCGTCGATGCCCCAGCGCGCGCCGGCGTTCTGCAGCCAGGTGCGCAGGCGTTCGAGGCCGGCGCCGTCGAGGCCGGCCTGGTCGGCGATCGCCGGCGTCGCCAGCAGGTCGAGGATTTCGCTGAGGCCGAAGCGCGAGACCGGCAAGGCCAGCAGGCGCAGGAACACTTCCGCGAGCGGCTCGGACGCGAGCGGGCTGGCGTCGGCCAGCGCATACGGAATGAAGCCCGGCCGCCCGGCCAGGCCGCCGAACACCGCGGCGATGTGCGGTGCGTAGGGATCGATGTCGGGCGCCAGCACTGCGATCTCGCGCGGCTGCAGCGGCGGGTCGAAGCGCCGGCCCTCGGCCGAGTTCGGATCGAGCAGGCCTTGCAACTGATCGTGCAGCACCTGCACTTCGCGCAAACGGGTGTGGCAGGCATGCACCTGCAGGCTGGCGTCGCTGCGATCGACGCGTTCGCGCCACGGCGTCGCCGGCAGCGCGCGCCGATGCAGCAGGTCGCGCTGCAGGCGCTGCAACAGGCTGTCGCGCGCGGGATCGTCGTGGCGGCTTTCTTCGGGATCGGCGTAGGCGGCGATTTCGCCGGAGGGGTGCACCACTTCGTAGCCGCCGAGCACGGCCATGAAATCGCGGCCGGCCGCGCCCCAGGCCTGCAGCAGCGGGTTGTCGTCGTCGCCGAAGGCGGCGTCCTCGCCCAGACGCAGGCGTTCGGCCAGGGTGCCCAGGTCGCCCCAGTACTTGCGCGTCGGGGTCGGCAGATAGAAGTGCAGGGTGCCGGCAATCGACTGGGTCGCGATCATCCGCAGCACGTCGGGCGAGACGTTGAGGGTGGCGAAGGCGAACAAGCGTGGCGGCAGCCCGCGCGGCGGATGCGCGATGCCGGCCTCGCCCTGGAAACGGGTCAGGTAATCGTCGATGCGGCGCGCGCGATAGCGGCGGCCGGCCGCAACGCGTCGCCACAACGCCGCCTGCGGGTCGTTGCGTTCGTGGCCGGCGTCCCAGGCCAGCAGCCAGTCGCGGCGCCAGGCCTGGTACTTCTCGAACAGCGAAGCCAACTCACCCGACAACGACCACGACTTCAGCGGGTCGTCGCCATCGAGATAGGCGCGCAGCGGCGCCAGCGCCGGCTCGCGCAACTGCGCCGGTTGCGACAACACGTCGTACAAGCGCCAACGCAGGGCCTGGGCATCGAGGTCCTCGCCGGGGTGGTCGCGGTCCTGGTCGGTCGCGTTGGCATCGAGCGCGCGCTGGACGAATTCGCCCGGGGTCAGGAATTCCAGGTTCGCGGCGATGCCGTAGGCCTGGGCCAGCGTGGCCTGCAGCCAACGCCGCATCGCCACTTGCGGGATCAGGATCACGTCCGGCGCCAACAGCGGCTGCCCGGGCGCGGGCGTGCGCAACTCCTGCGCAAGCAGGCCCGCCAGCACGTCCAGCGCATTGGAATGGTAGAGACGGAAATCGGCACGCGCGGGCATCCCGCCATCTTGCCGCAAGGGCGCCGGATGCGCTGCGGCCGGTTGTGGCGTTTGCACTGGCGGGAAGACGTGCAAGAGCAAGAGCAAATCCCCCCTGCCCCCCTTTTTCAAAGGGGGAACTCGCTCCTGAGGGAAGATCGGGACTTGAAAGTCAGTCGCTCAAGCAACGCTCTTTAAGAAATCGCTCTCGTCGGAGCGTTCGGCCGCGCACGCTGAAAGTGGGACTATCAAACAGGGCATAACGCACACGATGCAGACACGCACGCCCCCTTCACCACCTCATCCTCAAGAAGAAGCCCCCCCTTTGAAAGGGAGGCAGGGGGGATTTGCTCTTGCTTTCGCTTCCTCATCTCGCCCGCCCACACCCCTCGACACACTTAAAACCGTTTTAATCGCCGCCGGCCACCCTGCCTCGGCGATGCGACGACGGCCGAACGCTCCGTCCCGCCACCGCTGCGAGCAAGGCCGCCTAACCTGCGACAATGGCCGACGCTCGACCCCGGTTCAGGCTGGCTGGGCCAAGCTGCGCCGTTTTGCAGCCTCGTCCGACCGTCTCATCGCCCTCGCACACGGACAGTCCTACCGCATGACGACCGAACCGCCCATCGTCCGCCTGACCGACCTCCGCCTCGACCGCGGTGGCCGCAGCGTGCTGCGCGGGATCAACCTGTCGGTGCCGCGCGGCAGCATCGTCGCGGTGCTGGGCCCCTCGGGCAGCGGCAAGTCGACCCTGCTGTCGGCCCTGACCGGCGAACTCGCACCGACCGCGGGCACGGTCGAGGTGTTCGGCCAGAAGGTGCCGCAGGACCCGCGCGAGCTGCTCGAACTGCGCAAGGGCATCGGCGTGCTGCTGCAGGGCAACGGCCTGCTGACCGACCTCACCGCGGCCGAGAACGTCGCCCTGCCGCTGCGCGCGCATACCCGCCTGCCGAAGGCGCTGATCCAACGCCTGGTGCTGATGAAGCTGCATGCCGTCGGCCTGCACGCCGCCGCCGACGCCTTCCCGCGCGAGCTGTCCGGCGGCATGGCGCGCCGGGTCGCGCTGGCACGCGCGCTGGCGCTGGACCCGCCGCTGATGATCTACGACGAGCCGCTGACCGGGCTGGACCCGATCGCCTCGGGTGTGGTCATGAGCCTGGTGCGCCGACTCAACGACACCCTCGGCCTGACCAGCATCGTGGTCACCCATCACGTCCACGAGACCCTGCCGGTCGCCGACCACGCCATCGTGATCGCCAACGGCGGGATCGTGTTCTCGGGCACGCCGAGCGAACTCGAACGCAGCCAGGACCCGCTGGTGCGCCAATTCCTGCTCGGCGAACCCGACGGCCCGATCGGTTTCGACGCCGCACCGCGCACCACCACGGAGGCCGCCTGATGCCCTTCATCGCTGCGACCCGCTCGCTGGGCCGCGCCGGCCTGTTCTCGCTGTCGGTGCTGCGCGCGTCCAAGCCGACCCGCGACTTCTTCCGCGAGCTGACTCGCGAAATCTATAAGATAGGCGCGCGTTCGCTGCCGATCATCGCCGTTGGCGGCGCGTTCGTAGGCTTATCCGTGACTTTGCTGGGCTATCGCGCGCTCGATACCTACGGCGCCGCCAACCAGGTCAGTGCCATGCTCGGCCTGGGCATGTACCGCGAGCTCGGCCCGGTGCTGACCGCGCTGCTGTTCATCGGCCGCGCCGGCAGCTCGATCGCCGCCGAACTGGGCCTGATGCGCGCGACCGACCAGATCACCGCGCTCGGCCTGATGGCGATCGACCCGATCGCCAAGGCGGTCGCGCCGCGCTTCTGGGCGGCGGTGCTGTGCGTGCCGCTGCTGACCGGTTTCTTCTGCAGCCTGGCGATCAGCGCGAGTTATTTCGAGTCGGTGCACGTGATCGGCATCGAATCGGGGATCTTCTGGCAGGTGCTGAAGGACAGCGTCGACTTCTTCGACGACTTCCTGATGGCCTTCGTGAAGTCGGCGGTGTTCGGCGCGACCGCGGCCCTGGTCGCGGCCTATGTCGGCTACCACGCCGAGCCGACCATCGAGGGCACCTCGGTGGCGACGACCCGCGCCGTGGTCAACGCCTCGCTGCTGGTGCTGATGTTCAACTTCGTGATGTCGGCGCTGCTGTTCAAGTAAGTAAGGTGGCTGTCGTTTCTCCCGCAAGCGGGAGGGAGTGGCTTCAACCCTTCTCCCGCAAGCGGGAGAAGGTGGCCCGCAGGGCCGGATGAGGGCACGGGAAGAGGTCGAAGCTGCGCAAGCGCGCCGCCCTCGCCCCAACCCCTCTCAGCCTTGCGCTCCCTACGGTCGCCGCCGCTGGGAGAGGGGCTCAAACCCGGATTTTGCTCGACACGTAGTAGACCAACCGTTACATCGCCGCGCCGAACCGCGCGGGCTTTATCCCCAAGGTGATGCCATGTCCGTCCGCAGTCCCCGCATCGAATTCGCCGTAGGCGCATTCCTGCTGCTCGCCCTGGCTTCGCTGCTGGTGCTGGCGATCGCCTCCACCAACGGCAAGTTCGGCTTCGGCCGCAGCAGCTACGAGATCACCGCGCGCTTCACCACCATCGGCGCGCTGCGCCCGAACGCACCGGTCAAGATCGGCGGCGTGACCGTGGGCCAGGTCGCCGACATCTCGCTCGACCCGGTCAAGTACAGCTCGATCGTGACCCTGGCGATCGACAACCGCTACCGGAACCTGTCGGCCGACACCGCCGCCGGCATCTTCACCAGCGGCCTGCTCGGCGAAAGCTATATCGGCCTGACCCCGGGCGGCGACCCGGAGAACCTTAAGCCCGGCGACGAGATCTACCTGACCCAGCCGGCCGTCGACCTGATTCAGCTGGTCGGCAAGTACATGTTCAGCGGCGGTGGCGCACAAGGCGGCAATGCGGCCGGCGATTCGGCCGCCAAGCCCGCCGACGCCGGCGTTCCCGACTATCTCCAGGGCGAAGCCGCCCCCTCCACCGACGAGACCAAGAAATGAAGCGTTCACTGATCTCCATCGTCCTCGCCTCGGCCCTGCTCGCCGGCGCTCCCTCGCTCGCCCTCGCCCAGGTCACCGCGGCGCCGGGCACCGCACCCGCCGCCGGCACGCCTAGCGCGATGGTGCTGGCCAACAGCACCCGCATCCTGTCGACCCTGGAAGCGCGCCGCCCCGAGTTCAGCAAGAACCGCGCCGCGCTCAGCCAGTTCATCTCGACCGAGTTCACCCAGGTGTTCGACCGCGACTACGCCGCGCGCCTGGTCCTGGGCACCCACGGCCGCGGCGCTTCCGATGCCGACGTCGCCGCGTTCGCCGATGCCCTCACCGGCAGCCTGATGCAGCGCTACGGCTCGGCCCTGCTCGACTTCAACACCAAGCTCAAGGTGCGCATCAAGTCCGAGACCCCGTTGCGCGGCGGCGCCATCGTCAAGGTCTCCAGCGAATTCCTGCGCCAGGGCGGCGAGCCGATTCCGGTCGACTACCTGCTGCGCAAGAACGGCGCGCAGTGGAAGGTGTTCGACGTGATGGTCGAAGGCGTGAGCTTCGTGCAGACCTTCCGCAATCAGTTCGATACGCCGCTGAACCAGAAGTCGATCGCCCAGGTCGCCAAGGACCTCAAGGCCGGCAAGCTGCAGGCCCAGGCGAGCGGCAACTGAGCATGGGCGCAGCGACGGCCCGCGGCGCCGCCGGCGTGCGCAAGGACGGCGAGGCGCTGGTGTTCAGCGGCGCGCTCCACCGTGCCGCGGCGGCGACGCTGTGGTCGCAGGCGCGCGCACTCGTGAGCGGCGTGCGCCGTTTCGACCTGAACGCGGTGAGCACCGTCGACAGCGCCGGCCTGGCGCTGTTGGCCGAGCTGGCCGCGCAGGTCGAGGGCGTCGAAGTGGTCGGCACGCCGGTTGGGCTGAGCGAGTTGCGCGCGGCCTACCGGCTCGACGACGCGCTCGGTTTCGGTCGCTAAGTTCAGGCTCTCGAGTTCCGGTCGCCGATACACGAACTCCGTCGCAGAACTCTCCTGTTGCGGTCGCCAACGCCGACGGATCCGGCCTGGCTGCCCCCACCCGTTGTCCCGGAAGACTAGACTGCAACCATGCGCCCCCACGCACTCTCACTCTCGCTCGGCCTGGCTTTGGCCGCGCTGCATTCCGTACCGGCTTTCGCGCAGGACGCGAACCCGGCCTCCGTTACCGAAGCGGCCGTCGTAAGCGCCACGGCGCAAACCGACGCTGCGCTCGCGACCGCACCGACCGAAACTCTCGCGCCCGCCGACGCGGCGACGACGCCGGTCGACACGACGCAGGCTGCAACGGCCGAGCCCGCTCTCGACTACGCCCTCGCCCAGGTCGAATCGAGCCAGGTCCAACCGGCACAGCCCGATCCGAATGCGCCGGCGGTCGAAGCCGCCGAGCCGCCGACGGCCACCGCCGCGGTCGAACCGAGCGCGGCCGACGACCAGCCCACCGAGGCCGAGCGCGATTTCGACGCGCTCTACGGCAGCCCGGCGCAGGAGTACGACCCGGTCGCCGACCCGACCCTGCCGGCGCCGGCTTCGGTCCCGGGCGCGTTCGACCCGTGGGAGAAGTACAACCGCAAGATGCACCGCTTCAACATGGCGGTGGATCGCGGCGTCGCCCGTCCGCTCGCGCGCGCCTACTCCAAGGTCGTGCCGCGTCCGGTGCGCCTGGGCGTCAGCAACTTCTTCAACAACCTCGGCCAGCCGGTGTCGATCCTCAACGCGCTGCTGCAGGGCAAGCCCAAGCAGGCCGCGCAGGCGCTCGGCCGGTTCGCGCTCAACACCACCCTCGGCATCGGCGGCCTGTTCGACCCGGCCAGCGACGCCAAGCTGCCCAACCGCAGCGAAGACTTCGGCCAGACCCTGGGCGTGTGGGGCTGGAAGCGCTCGCGCTATGTCGAGCTGCCGTTCTTCGGCCCGCGCACCGTGCGCGACTCCTTCGGCGCCCTCGGCGATGCCCCGTTGAGCCCGCTGCGCCATGTCGAACGCGACCGCATCCGCATCCCGCTGCAGGGCCTGCAACTGGTCGACGTGCGCGCCCAACTGCTGCCGCTCGACAGCCTGCGCGACGGCGCCGAGGACGAATACGCCCTGGTCCGCGACTCCTGGACCCAACGCCGCGACTACCAGATCTTCGGCGACCGTCTCGACAAGAACGGCGACAGCGCCCTGCCGGAATACCTGCAGGACGACAGCAACCCCAGCGTGCCGGCCGATGCGATGCCGGTGATGCCGACGGACGGCGGTCGCTGAGTTTTACGCTCGCCTCGCAGCACCGCGTAACGACGAACGGCCCGGATGCGAATCCGGGCCGTTCTGCTTTAGCGGTATCGCGACCTCAAGCCTGCGGCGCTTCATCCCCGCCGAGCGGCAACAAACCCGCGGCCCCTTCGATCGGCCGCACGCCCTCTTCGCCGTCTTCCGAGGCAGCGTCCTCGTCGGCCGACAACTCGACCAACTTCGGCGGCAAGGCCTTGTTCGGTTTCACGCCCATGTCCTTCAGCATCTCGGCCTGGCGGATCACGCTGCCCTTGTTGCGGCTGAGCTTGTCGCGCGCGGCGTCGAAGCTGTCCTTGGCCTGGCCGATGCGGTCGCCGACTTTCTCCAGGTCGGCGACGAAGGCGCACAAACGGTCGTAGAGCTGCGCGCCGCGCTTGGCGATTTCCTGGGCATTGCGGTTCTGCGCTTCCTGCCGCCACAGATGCGCGACGGTGCGCACCACGAACAGCAAGGTCGACGGGCTGACCATCAGCACGTTGCGCTGCCAGCCGTCCATGAACAGGTTGCGGTCGTTGGTGACGGCAAGCATGAAGGCCGGCTCGATCGGCACGAACATCAACACGAAATCGAGCGAACGCAGGCCGTAAAGCTCCTGGTAGCGCTTCTCCGACAGCCCGCGCATGTGTGCGCGCACCGAGTCCAGGTGGCGCTTGAGCGCGCGCGCGCGCTGCTCGTCGTCTTCGCCGCTCGCGTACTCCTCGTACGCGGTCAGCGAGACCTTGGAGTCGATCACCAGATGCCGGTCCTCGGGCAGATGCACGGTGACGTCGGGACGGCGTTCGCCGTCCTCGCTGTTGTGGCTTTCCTGGACGTCGTACTCCTCGCCCTTGCGCAACCCGGCCGACTCCAGCACGCGTTCGAGGATCAACTCGCCCCAGGCGCCCTGGGCCTTGCTCGACCCCTTGAGCGCGCTGGTGAGGTTCTTGGCGTCGTCGCTGAGCGACTGGTTCAAGGCCATGAGCTGGCGGACCTGCTCGCCGAGCGCGGTGCGGTCGCGGGTTTCGTTGTCGTAGACGGTCTCGACCTTGCTCTGGAATTCGACCAACTTCTTCTGCAGCGGGTCGAGCAGCAAGCCGAGATGGCTGCGGTTCTGTTCGGTGAAGCGCTTGCTCTTCTCTTCCAGGATGTCGTTGGCGAGGTTCTTGAACTCGGAGGTCAGTTCTTCGCGCACTTCGCGCAGCTGGGCGATCTTGGCCTGCGATTGATTGCGCTCGGCGTCGAGCTGGGTCGCCAGCTCGGCGGCCTGCACCGACAGACGATGGGCCTCGGCGGCATGACGATCGCGTACGCGCTCGGTCTCTTCCAGGTTCGTCCGCGCCACCCGCAGGCTGTCCTGCTCCTTGGCCAACTCGGCGCCGACGCGGCCGATCGACTCGCGCAGCACGCCGCTGTCGCGCACCAACTGATCGCGCAGACTTTCGAGTTCGCCCAGACGCGACTGCAACTCCGGAATGCGCGCAGCGCGCTCCTGCAACTGGGCCCGTTCCTGGTTGGCCGCATTCAACTGCGTGCCCAGCTCCGCGCGCGTCGCCTCCAACGCTCTTGCGGCTCCGGCCCGGGCCAGCAGCCAGGCGAGCGCGGCGCCGATCAACAACGCGAACAGGATGGCAACGAGGGCAGCGGTCAGGGGCATCGGGAAACTCTTGAGGAAGGCCTTGGGGCCGGGCGCCGGGGGTGGGCGGCGTGGAGCGGGCGGGGGAAGCAGGCGATTCGACGCCGCTGGGCTCGGAGCCGGCGGGTCGATACCGATCGCAGCCTGTCCGCGCAGCCGCAGGATGGTGTCTAGTCTAACGGGGTGAGTCTCAGGCCCTGCGATGGCGAGCGGTTAGGCCTTGGCGGTCGCCTCGGCGATGGCGTCTGCCGACCGCCCGCTCGGGTGGGACCCGGCGCGAAGGGGAAATGCGCAGACGGTCTCAGATCGCGCCTGAATCGGGGCGACCGAGTTCCGTACGGAACCGAACCGCCGCCGGGAACTGTGCCAATCTGGATTCGCCCCGATCGGCTTCGCCGACCGGCCACCGCAAGGATCGCATGCATGGACCCGCAAGCTCCCCGGCTCTACGCCGACCCGCGCGGCATCTGGCGCGACGATGGCGCCGGCCGCGTCCACGGCATCCGCTGGGCCGATATCGACGGCATCGACGGCTATGCGATCGACGTGATCGACCGCAAGCTGATCTTCGTCGAACTGGGCACCGTGAGCGGCGACAGCCTGGAGCTGCGCACCGACTGGCCGGGCTATCGCGAAGTCGCGACCGCGATGAGCGTGCACCTGCCGGGGCTGGACCTGGACGCCTTGAAGCGCCTCGAATTCGCCCTGCCCGACGACCCGCCGGCGGTGTTGTGGTGGCGCGATTGAGGTGATGGCGCATGGCGCGCGCTTGAGGGCGCCCCCTGTAGGAGCGGCGTGAGCCGCGACCGCGGGACGCTCCGAGAAGTAGTGCCGATGTCGCCCATCGAAGCGGCGTACTTTCGCGGGGAGGGTAGGAGCGGCGTCCCGCTGGATTTCCTTCGGTCACAAGCCGCGACCGCGGGACGAGTAGAGGCAGCAACGCCGGTGTGATTCAACGAGGCGGTGCGCCATCGCGAGGGTAGGAGCGGCGCGAGCCGCGACCGCGTCGCGACGGTCTCGCGGCGCATCTATCCAGCAAGATCAAACGCCAAAAGCTTCCGCCACTAAAGCGGCGGGTTACTTTCTTTTGTCTAAAGCAACAAAAGAAAGTAATCAAAGAAAAATGCTTTTGCTTTGAATCACAGGCCCGCACGATCGATGCATTCGCAGGGATTTTTCATACGGGACATCCCTGTCCCGATGAAAAACGGCCTGCATCCATGCAGGCCGCCCTCCGGGTCTTCGATTGCCTTTGCGAGTGCGCGGCGGCGCACAGCCAGGGCCAGAGCTAAGGGTTTTGGATCACGATGGTTTCGAGCGATTTTCGTCAGCCGAGATTCGCGGTCGCGGCTCGCGCCGCTCCTACCCAAAGCTAGGCCTTCGGCTGCTGTTGCTGTAAGAGCTTGGCGCAGTTCCGAACTTGCGATGCAGCCGTAGACCCGGAGGGCGGCGCACAGGACGTGCGCCGTTTTTCGATAGGACAAGGATGTCCTATCGAAAAATCCCGGCGCTAGCTGCGCACTCGTGGCCTGTGCCCTTGCAAGGAGAGCCCTTTTCTTTGGTTAGCTTTCTTTTGGGCTTAGCAAAAGAAAGTAACCCGGCCGCGTTAGCGGACGGAAGCTTTAGATGTTGCTTCACCGCTCTGCCGCAACAAACGCCGCAACGGCGAGCAACGCGGTCGCGACTCGCGTCGCTCCTACCCTGCGGCAGATCAAAGCTTCGCTCAATGACGGCGGCTAGGCGACCCCTGCGCGTCCCTTGGTCGCGGCTGACGCCGCTCCTACAGAGGGGGAGCGGCGCACTACAAACCTCGCAGTCGGCTCAATCCAACACCCGACAGAACACCGCCTTCAGATACCGCGACTCCGGCACCTGCGCCAGCCATGGATGATCCGCGCCCGCGCCGGACACCTTGAGCACCTGCACGGTGCGCCCGGCATAGAACGCGGCGCGACGCAGCATGTCGAGGAACTGGTCTTCGCTGACCAGGCCGGTGCAGGAGAAGGTCGCGAACAGGCCGCCGGGCTTGAGCGCGCCCAGCGCCAGCTTGTTCATGTCGAGGTATTTCTTCAGCGCCGGGATCACCTGTTCGCGGTCGCGGGTCATCTTGGCCGGGTCGAGGATCACCACGTCGTAGAGATCGCCGGCGTTGGCGACGTCGCGCAGGTACGGAAAGATGTCGGCCTGGACGAACTTGACCTGGGCGCCGTTGAGCTTGGCGTTGGCCTTGGCGATGTTGATCACGTCGGCATCGATGTCCACGCCGACCACTTCCTCGGCGCCGCGCACCTTGGCGTAAACGCCGAAACCGCCGGTGTTGCAGCACAGGTCGAGCACGCGCTTGCCGGCGACCTGCTGCGACAGCCATTCGCGGTTGTCGCGCTGGTCGGCGAAGAAACCGGTCTTGTGCGCGCCGGCCGGATCGGCGCGGAACTTGATGCCGTACTCGGTGATCGTCGCCGGCGGCACCGCCTCGGTGCCGCGGAAGTCGAAGCTCTCCTGCTTCTGCACGTGCTCGTCGGCGAAGGCGTAGAAGCGGCAGCCCGGGAACTGCTGGCGCAGCGCGTCGTAGATCCATTCGCGGTGACGGAAGGCGCCGGCGCTGAAGTATTCGACCACCAGCAGATCGCCGTAGCGGTCGACGACCAGGCCGCTGAGGCCGTCGCCTTCGCTGTGGACGACGCGCCAGGCGTCGCTGACCTCGTCGAGCTTGAGCACGTCGCGGCGCAGCGACACGGCCGCGGCGATCTTGCGCGCGAACCAGTCGGCGTCGACTTCGACGTCCGGGTCGTTTTCGAGCATGCGCAGGGCGATGCGCGAGTGGCCGTTGTAAAAGCCGCGGCCGATCCAGTCGCCGTCGACGCCGAGCACGTTGACGATCGAGCCCGGCTTGGGCCGCTGGGCCGGCTTGTCGACCAGGCGCTGGAAGATCCAGGGGTGGGTGGATTTCCAGGCGTTCTTGAGGCGTACGGTGGGGAGTTCGTTATTCATCCCGCCATTCTACCGGGGAGAGGCCTCCGCCTCGCCCGGCCGGGGCCGCCCGGCCCCGCCGCCGTCCCGCTGGCGGGACAAACCGGCCCGACGAACGCGGCTTGTATTCCTTCCGGGCGGTGCCAATCTCGGTGTTATGCACCTGCCCACCGAAGCCCCCATCCCCGACACCCCGGCCCAGCGCAAAGCCGACCGCAGCCGGCTGATGCGCGCGCTCAATGCCAGCCTGGCCTTCGTCCTGGTGCTGATCGCGGTGTTCACCGCCCAGGGCCAGTTCGACGTGCGCGCCTTCACCGTCCAGCCGTGGTCGGCCGAGGGCCTGGTCGGCCTGCTGACCGCGCCGCTGCTGCACGGCTCGATCGAGCACTTGGCCGCCAACGCCACCTCGCTGTTGCTGCTCGGCACCCTGACCGGCGCGGTCTACCCCAAGGCGACCCTGCGCGCGCTGCCGATCCTCTGGCTCGGCGCCGGGCTCGGCGCCTGGCTGCTGGGCGATCCGGGCAGCTATCACCTCGGCGCTAGCGGTCTGACGCATGGCCTGATGTTCCTGGTCCTGACCCTCGGCGTGCTGCGTCGCGACCGCCCCTCGATCGCCGCGGCGATGATCGCCTTCCTGCTCTACGGCGGCATGTTGCTGACCGTGCTGCCGCGCGAGATCGGCGTGTCCTGGCAGGCCCACCTGGGCGGCGCGGTCGCCGGCGTGATCGCCGCCTTCGCGTTCCGCCTGCGCGACCCGCTGCCGCCGCGCAAGCGCTACAGCTGGGAAGACGAGGACGAAGAGCTGGTGCCGGCCCACGACGAACTGGAACCGCCGAGCCCGCAACGCGTGCCGGTGTTGTGGAACCGCCCGGTCGACGGCGAACGCGGCGTGGTCTTGGAGTTTCCGGCGCGGCAGAGGCACGAGGAGTAGCCGTACCCCGGCATCGCTTTCACTCAGGTTTATACTGGACTGGCTCTCCGTATTCCGGCTCAAGCCGAGCCCCTTCGAGCGATGCCCTTTCATTACGACCCTAGCGCCGGCATTCCGGTGCCTGAGTACGGGCTTACGATTCCCTGGCGCATCACTCAGCCCGAATTGTTCGACCTGATACCGCGCGATCGATTCGAAGACTGTGTTTACGGTCCATCGGTACTGCGTTTCACCTTGTTCGGCTACACCGCGCCGTTCTGGTTCGACTTCGTCACTCGATCGACGCTGAGCGAAGTGCAACTTTTCCGATGGAAGCCTCGCTGGCGCGCGCTCAAGCCAGACTTTCGCGAGAGCGCACAGGCCTTGCGCGGCGTACTCGGCCCACCCGATCGCCTCGATCAACCCGACGGTCAGCTCTGGCATTTTCCCGCGGTTCGGGTCGAGAACTCGGCCGTCGCCGGGCGCCGTCCCCCTAACCGGCCTCTGCGGGTGTACCGGCACCTGCTATCGGTGCAGTTATGGCCCTAAACCGTTAGCGGCCGGGCTATCGGAGCCGATTCGTTTCGCTCGCGTGCTCCTGCGTCGGCGCGTTAGAGTGGCTTGGCATCCATGCAGATGAACTGCACGCTGCCCGATTTTTCCCGCTGCCTCCGGAGCCCTTCGCCATGCGCCGCCGCCTCATCGCATCCGCCGTCCTCCTGCTCGCCGCCTCGCCGCTCGTCCACGCCAAGAGCGCCTGCATGATCGAAGGCCAGGTGCTGGGCCAGATGATCAACGAATGCACCGAGACCGACCTGCCGGCCTCCGAAGACGCGGCCAAGCCGCAATGCAACAGCTCGCTGCCGGGCCTGGCGGAAATCGGCGGCCAGGTCACGGCGCGGCCGGTCGCGGCCTGCCCCTCGGGCGCGGTCGCGATCTGCGATTCGCCGATGAACGCCAAGGCACGCATCTACTACTACAAGCGCAACGCCGCGCAGATCGCCGCGATCAAGCAGGCTTGCGAGATGCAGCGCGGTCAGTGGGTCAAACCGTGAGGCCGAGCGACGAGCGCGCAGCGGTGCGCGTCAGGTGGGCCGCCGCGCTCGCCGCGACGCTCGCCCTCACGACCGCGCCGGCGGCGGCACAAACCTCCGACGACGCCGAGCCGCCTTCGTTCGACCGGCCCGGCATCTCGTTCTCGACCGACACCCTGCCGCGCGGCGCCTTCGCCTGGGAGCAGGGCTTGCCGGATTTCGAGCGCAACGACGACGGCGGCCGCCGCAGCCGGCTCTACAGCGCCAACACCAATCTGCGCCTGGGCCTGAGCGAGCGGGTCGAGCTGCAACTGGCGACCTCGGCTTACAACCGGCTGAGCGAACGCGACGGCGACGGCCGCCGCTCGCGCCACGGCGCCGGCGACACCGGCCTTGCCGTCAAGGTCGCGCTGCCGTCCTCGCACGAGGCGTTTTCGTGGGCCGTGCTCGGCGCGGTCACCGCCGCCAGCGGCGCGCGCGACTTCAGCAACGGTGCGACCCAATACACCCTCGGCACCACGCTCGGCTACGGCTTCAACAAGCGCGTCGCCGGCGCGCTGTACTTCAACCTCGACCGCAGCGACGGCGCCGACACCTGGACCTGGTCGCCGAGCCTGAGCTTCGCGCTCAGCGACCGCACCGCGGTCTATGTCGAGGCCGGTATGTCGCACAGCGATCACGCCTCGACCACCTCGATCGCGGGCGGCGGGGTCACCTGGATGGCGACCCCGCGCGTGCAGCTCGACGCGTCCTTCGACGTCGGCCTGGACCGCAACAGCCCCGATCTACAGGGAGGTCTTGGGGCGTCGTTCTACTTCGACTGAGCCGCGCAAGGCCGCGGCCGTGCCGACGCCGGTGGCGATCGCCGAGGCGTAGTCCGGCGCCTGCGTGTCCGCCGATTCGTAGGTCCACAGGAAACCGCCGCCGATGCCGTCGCTGGCCCATTGCGCGTACTGCTGCTGGACCTGGTTCGGCGTCGAGTCGGTGGATACGCCGGGAATCACGAAGCTGGCCGGGAAGCCGCTGCCGAGCGTCTGCTGCAGCGCCTGGATCCACTCTTCCGGATCGTTGCCGGCGCCGCCGGAGTAGCACTGCAGGTTGAAGCCGATGACCAGGCCGGGATCGGTCTTCTGCAGTTCGGCCACGCAGCCGACCCAGAACTCGGGGTTGTAGTAGGGGCAGAAGGTGACCTTGAAGCCGGCCTTGCCGAGCATGCGGCTGAAGTCGACGATCAGCTTCTGGCTCTGCATTTCCTCGTCGTCCAGGTCGACGGCCTCGATCGACGGGAAGGTTTTCTTCAGCGCGACCAGGTTCTGGAACAGCGGATTCTTCTCGCCGTTGCCGAACTCGGCGATCAGCTTTTGGATGTTGCCGTAATCGCCGACCCCGCCGCCGCCGATCGACAGCCAGACGCGTTCGATGCCGGTCGCGCCCAGGGTCAGCGAGTTGACCAGGGGCACCCATTCCGGCGGACCGACGTACTGGCCGTTGGAGAAGATCTCCAGGTCGTTGTAGTACAGGTCGCCCTTGTACTTGTCCGGCGCCGGCGGCGACTTGTCCTGGTAGTGCACATGCGCCAGGGCCAGGATCGCCGTATTGAAACCGGAAGTCTTGAGCCCCTGGACATAGCCCTTGCCATCGGTCTTGGAGAACAGACCTTCGCAGTAGGCGGCGACGATGGACGTGCGTGCGTTGGACATGATCGACTCCTCGTTGTGGGTGAGCCTCTGGACCAACGCGTGCATGCGCTGCGCTCGGACAGGTTTTCCGCGGCAAATCGCGTCTTTGCGACCGGCTTCGCACTCTTCCGCACGCGGGCGCAGCAGCCAGCTCAGCGACATGACGATCGCCACCGCCACACATCGCGTGGACGCTCGACTTTCGCGACCGTCATCGCAGTATCGAAAAGTCTGGGAATGGCCCTAGTTGGCCGCATTCAGCTTGCCGCTCACAGTGCCCGCCTTCCTCCTCGCGAGCGCGTGCGCATGATTCCCTACGATCCGGTTTCCTCACCTTCGGTCACCACCGTCCAGGCGCAGGCGCCGGACCCCAAGCAGGTCGACAGCGCCGCCGATCGCGTCCTCGATGCCGGCGACCGCGATTTCATGAAGGACAACTACGAAAAGCGCATGGACGTGTTCGCCAAGGAGATCAGCGGCCAGTCGCGCGAGTTCCAGGCCGAGTTGATCAACACCATCCTCGACCGCGACGGCGGCGCGTTCAAGTCGTGGATGCACTCCGACCGCCTCAACTGGATGACCAGCGACGGCGACATTTCGCAGCACGAGAAGAGCGAGGTCTATGCGGCCTTCGCCGAAGGCATCGACCGCGGCCAGATCGACGCCGGCAAGATCGACGCCGGTTTCGTCCGCGGCAGCCAAAACCCGGGCTTGATCGGCCAGTACATGGACGCGCAGAACTTGAACGACAACGGCGGTTTCAGGCGCGCCATGGTCGCCTTCAGCGGCCTGAGCTCCTGCGAGATGCAGACCTTCATCACCAACGACGCCAACCAGGCGCTGATGCAGCGCTTCGAAAAGGCCGTGCAGGGCCACCAGGATTGGTACGAGAGCCTGGTCGAGGACTATACGGTCGCGTCCAAGGGCTATTCCAAGGTCTTCGAAGGCGAGGTCGAATTCAGCAAAGAACAGCTCATGGCGATGCGCAGCGCCTTCCTCGCCGACGACGGCCTGCACACCAGTGGCGAATTGCTGCTGGCCTACCCCGACCGGATGGAACGCAACGAGCGCGTGACCGAGCAATACCACGAGCTCTCCACCGGCATGAGCGAGATCCTCGGCAAGGACAACGCCAACTGGGCGACGTTCGCGCAGTGGGCCTCCGACGAGATCGGCCGCAACCTCGACGGCACCCTCGGCATTGCGCTCGGCGAAATGGGCGGCAACCCGAAGTACTGGCTGTCGGTCGGCAACACCATGCTGAGCTCGGACATCTCGCCCTCGTTCAAGCACTTCGTCGACATCTTCGGCGGCGGCAAGAACCGCGAGATGAGCTTCGAGCAGTTCTGGTCGAGCTTCGAGAACAAATACGCCGGCCGCGAGCTGACGTATACCGACGGCCGCGACACCCAGCTCGACATGAAGAACGCCTTCAAGGCCTATTACGACTCGATGAAGCTCAAGGACGGCGAGGCCGCGATCACCGACCCGGCCCAGCTCGCCGATTCCAAGGACCATCGCGGCGAGTTGATGCTGTACGCCAACAGCCTGATCGGCCTGCAGGAGCAGGACATCATCAACAAGGACATCAGCAACGGCATGCGCGGCTTCGGCATCGTCAATCCGGGCGGCTTCGGCGAACACTGGATCGATCTGCACGTGCCCGACCGCGACGGCAAGGGCGGCCGCGAGATCAACCTCAACCTGGACATGAAGAATTCCGACAACCGGGTCAACTTCGACTCCGGCCGCGAGTTCGTCACCGCCGACGGCCGCACCATCAAGCTCGGCGACGAAGTGCGCACACGCCTGAACGGCCTCGACGGCAACCCGAACAACGAGGACGAGACCGACATCAACAACGCCGACACCAATCATTGGGAGAGCTACAGCCAGCGCATGGGCACGATCTATCACCTGTTCGCCAACTCCCAGCGCGATGGCGAGCTGTTCCTCGATGCGCGCGACGTGTTCGATTCGCGGGCGAAGGACCTCAACAATAGTCCTTGGCGGAGTTAAGGATGAGAGAGTCGAATCTCTCGGTCCCTCGAGGTTGCGGAAACGAGCACACCGATACCGTCGACCGCGAACGGCTTTCGGCCGTTCTTTCCTACTCGACGCTTCTGCGCGCCAAAAGCTAAATCCCCCCGCCCCCCCTTTTTTAAAGGGGGGAACAGCAATGCCTATGCGGGGAACGGGGAACGGGGAACGGCCAATGATTCATGGTTGGGGACAATAGCCCTCGCAGAACGTTCCCCTCCCTAATAAGCCACGCCCCAACGCCCCCACGCACTATTCCCCCCCTTTGAAAAAGGGGGGTAGGGGGGATTTGCTCTTGCTCTATCCCCAAGACAACACGCCCCCTCATCTTGGCGCCACCACCCCGCGGTGGTAGCGTCGCCAGCGCAGTCCGCAGTCGTCCGTCGCGGGGTTCCGCGACCTCATCGCTTGGGGAATCGATGCGCTACTCGCCCTTCTGGTCCGTCGTCGGCGTCTGCCTGATCGCCACCCTTGCCGCCTGCCAGCGCGCCGCACCACCGCCGCCGGCACCGGACGGTTTCGACGAAAGCGCCGGCGCCGACGCGCGCCGGATCGAATCGGACCTGCGCTTTCTCGCCGACGATCTGCTCGAGGGCCGCGAGGCCGGCACGCGCGGTTACGACCTGGCGGCGCTGTACGTCGCCGAACGCCTGCGCGCTATCGGGCTGCGCCCGGCCGGCGACGACGGCCGCTACTTCCAACGCGTGCCGCTGCTGCGCGCGAAACGCGTCGACGGCGGCGGCGAGCTGGTGATCCGCCGCGACGGTGCCGCCACCGCCCTGAAGTTCCGCGAGCAGTTCCTGCCGCAGCTCAATTTCGACCGCGGCGACGCGCGGGTGACCGCGGCGGCGGTGTTCGTCGGCCAGGCGGTGCGCGCGCCGGAGCTCAAGCAGGACGATTTCGCCGGCCTCGACCTGCGCGGCAAGATCGCGGTGTTGTTCCACGGCGCACCGCCGCGCTTCGATACCGACCGGCGCGCGTTCTACAGCTCGTTCCGGGAAAAATTCGCCGCCCTGGTCGAGCGCGGCGCGATCGGCGCGGTGATCGTGTCCACCGACGACGAAAAGAAACGCCAGCCCTGGGCGCGCGGCGCCGAGAACTGGGCCCGCCCCGGCATGCGTCTGCGCGGTGCCGACGGGCGCGCGCTCGATACCTTCCCGCAACTGCAGGTGATCGCCCAGGTCAGCGCGGCCAGCGCCGGCGCCCTGCTCGATGGCGGCGGCCATACCGCCGCGGCGCTGTTCCACGATGCGCGCGAGGGCAAGCTGCGCGGCTTCGCGCTGCCGGGCACGATCGAACTGTCGGCGCAGACCCGCATCGAACCGGCCGAATCGCGCAACGTGGTGGCGGTGTTGCCCGGCACCGATGCCGCACTCAAGCGCGAGCACGTGCTGTTCAGCGCCCACCTCGACCACATCGGCATCGGCGCGCCGGTGCACGGCGATGCGATCTACAACGGCGCGCTCGACAACGCCCTGGGCGTGGCGATCATGCTAGAAGCCGCGCAACAGCTCGCACGCTCGAAGACCCCGCCGAAGCGTTCGCTGCTGTTCGTCGCGGTCACCGCCGAGGAGAAAGGCCTGCTCGGCGCGGAATGGTATGCGCGGCATCCGACCGTGCCGCGCGACTCGCTGGTCGCCAACGTCAACATGGACATGCCGGTGCTGCTAGTGCCGACCCGCGACGTGGTGCCGATCGGGGTCGAGCATTCCAGCCTGCAGGCGGTGCTGGACCGGGCCGCGGACGAAGTCGGGGTGAGCCTGTCGCCGGATCCCTCGCCGCAGGAAAGCGTGTTCATCCGCAGCGACCAGTTCGCTTTCATCCGAGCCGGCGTGCCGGCGGTGTACCTGACTGGCGGGGTGAAGGCGCAGCAGTCCGGCGTCGATGCCGGCAAACACCAACGCGATTTCCTGAGCAAGCGCTATCACCAACCCGGCGACGATACGAGCCAGCCGATCCAGTACGGCGACGCCGCGCGCCTGGCCCGGCTCAACGCGCGCATCGGCCAGTCGATCGCCGACGCGCCGCAGCGGCCGAGCTGGAACGCCGGCGATTTCTTCGGCGAGCGCTTCGGCGGCCTCGATGCGCGCGCATCGTCGACGGGCGCCGCGGCAACGCGCTGAGCGCCGCCGCGCGCGCCGAGGCCGCGCGAACGCATGGCTATACTGCGGCGATGAACCAAGTCGCGATGAAGACGCTGGGCCTGCTCGGCGGTATGAGCTGGGAATCGACCCTGCCGTATTACCGGCTGATCAACGAAACCGTGCGCGAGCGCCTCGGCGGTCTGCATTCGGCCAAGCTGCTGCTGTACAGCGTCGATTTCGCCGAGGTCGAACGCCTGCAACATGCCGGCGACTGGGACGCGGCCGGCGTGCTGCTCGGCCAGGCCGCACGCTCGCTGCGCGACGGCGGCGCGCAGTTGCTGGTGATCTGCACCAACACCATGCACAAGGTCGCCGATGCGGTCGAAGCCGCCTCCGGCCTGCCGCTGCTGCACATCGCCGACTCGACCGGCGCGGCGATCCGCGCGGCAGGGTTGAGCCGGATCGGCCTGCTCGGCACGCGCTTCACCATGGAGCAGGATTTCTATCGCCAGCGCCTGGTCGAACGCCACGGCCTGGACGTGATCGTGCCCGACCCGGCCGGCCGCGAACTCGTGCATCGGGTGATCTACGAGGAGCTGTGCCTGGGACGTATACGCGACGAGTCGCGCCAAGCTTATCGCGAGGTCATCGCCGGCCTGGTCGCGCGCGGCGCGCAGGGCGTGATCCTCGGCTGCACCGAGATCGGCCTGCTGATCGGCGCCGGCGATGTCGAGATCCCCTTGTTCGACACCACTGCCCTGCATGCGCGTGCGGCGGCACTGGCGGCGATTGAAGGCGCTTGAAGCAACGACGCGGCGCTCGTCCGGCGGCTTCGCTGGCCAGCAATACCATTCGCGGCGACACTGACCGCCCACCGATTCCGCGGAGCACGCCATGAACGACGATCGTCCGAACCCCGGCTGGTGGGGCCGCAATTGGAAGTGGGCGGTGCCGAGCGGTTGCCTGACCCTGATCCTGCTCGCCGGCCTGTTGCTGGTCGGCGTCATCGGCCTGGGCATCAAGGGCTTGTCGGGCGTGATGAAAGCCAGCGAACCGTACCGGCACGCCATCGCATTGGCCGAGGGCAATGCCGAGGTCGTGGCCGCACTCGGCACCCCGCTGCGGACCGGCAGCATGATCCAGGGCACGCTGAGCACCGAGAACGCGAGCGGCCATGCCGACCTGTCGGTGCCGCTGACCGGCCCCAAGGGCGAGGCGAGGCTCTACATCAAGGGCGAACGCGAGGCCGATCGCTGGACCTATTCGCTGCTGGAAGTGGCGATCGAGGGCAGCGGGCAACGCATCGATCTGCTGAAAGACGAGGCTGCGCCGGCCGAGCCCGCGCCGCCGGCTGCGCAACCCGAAGCGGAACCCCAGGACGATCCCGACGCCGACCCGGAGGCCGCGCCCGCCGACAACGGCGGCCTGGTCAGCGCGACGGCAGCGGCAGGCCGCGGAAGGATTTGACCGTACGCAGCACCAGGCTGGAGTTGATGTCGGCGCCGCCGGCCTGGTTGAGCAGACGATCGAGCAGGAAGCGCGACAGATGCTCGAGGTCGCGCACGACGATCTGCAGCAGATAGTCCATGTCGCCGGTCAGCGCATAACAGGCCACGACCTCGTCCCAGGTTTCGACGAACTCGGCGAAGGCCGCGACCGCCTCGCTGTCGTGACGGCCCAGACGCACCCGCACGAAGGCCTGCAGGCCCAGGCCGAGGCGCTCGGGATCGACCTCGGCGCGGTAGCCGGAGATCACCCCTTCGCGTTCCAGGCGCTGGACCCGGCGCAGGCAGGCCGAAGCCGAGAGGTGTACGCGCTCGGCCAGCTCGGCGTTGGTAAGGCGGCTGTCGCGCTGCAGTTCGGCGAGCAGGACGATGTCGGTACGGTCGAGTTCTACAGTGGCCACATTCAGCGCCCTCGTCGGTAATTACGCAATAATCTTGCGCCAATCCGGCTTTTGCGCGCAACAACGCAAGCTTATTGCGCCGCAGCGCGGTTAAAGTCATCTGGTCCCCGACTGTCCGGGACGCTCCAGGAGCCCCACGGCCATGACCCCCGCCACCCCGCAGCGCGTCGAACATCAGCTCACCGACAAGGGCTACGTGCCGGTCTATACGACCGCCGTGATCGAGCAGCCGTGGGCGTCGTATTCGAGCCAGGACCATGCGGTGTGGGCGCAGTTGTTCGAGCGCCAGCAGCAGGTACTGGTCGGCCGGGCCAGCGACGAGTTCCTGACCGCGCAGCGGGCCATGCACATGAGCCCGCAGCAGATCCCGAAGTTCGAGGACCTCAACCGCGTGCTGCGTGCGCACACCGGCTGGGAGCTGATCGGCGTCGAGGGCCTGTTGCCGGAGCTGACCTTCTTCGACCACCTCGCCAACCGCCGTTTCCCGGTGACCTGGTGGATCCGCAAGCCCGAGCAGATCGATTACCTGGCCGAGCCGGACCTGTTCCACGACCTGTTCGGCCATGTGCCGCTGCTGATGAACCCGGTGTTCGCCGACTACATGGAGGCCTACGGCCGCGGCGGCGTCAAAGCGCACGGCATCAACCCCGAGGCGCTGGTCCATCTGACCCGGCTGTACTGGTACACGGTGGAATTCGGCCTGATCAAGCAGGCCGACGGCCTGCGCATCTACGGCAGCGGCATCGTCTCGTCGAAGAGCGAATCGATCCATTGCCTGGAGTCGGCCGCACCCAACCGGATCGGCTTCGACCTGGAGCGGATCATGCGCACGCGTTACCGCATCGACACCTACCAGAAGACCTACTTCGTCATCGACAGCTTCGAGCAGTTGATGCGGGCGACCGAACCGGACTTCACCCCGATCTACGACCGCCTCGCCGCCCAGGACTCGATCCCGGCCGGCGACGTGCTCGCCACCGACACCGTGTTCCAGCGCGGCACCGGCGAGGGTTGGCTGGTCGACGGCGACGTGTGAGTCGAGCGGCGCGGTTTCGCAGCGGACGAATACGGACGCAACCCCTGTAGGAGCGACGTGAGTCGCGACCCCGCGGCGCGCAGAGCCTGCAAGGCCGGTGTCGTCGGTCGAAGTAGCCTGGTTTCGCCCGGGTAGGAGCGGCGCGAGCCACGACCGCGCCGTGTCGGTCTCACTGCGTCAGCGGGAGCTTCCTGTAGGAGCGACGTGAGTCGCGACCACGGAACGCACAGAGGCTGCAAGGCCGGTGTCATCGGTCGAGGCGGCGTGGTTTCGCCGGGGTAGGAGCGGCGCGAGCCGCGACCGCGTCGTGTAGGTCTCGCGGTGTATCGCTCAAGCAACATCAAGATCAAACGCCTAAAGCTTCCGCCACTAAAGCGGCGGGTTACTTTCTTTTGTCTAAAGCAACAAAAGTCCGTCTGGATTCCCTTCGGTCAAAGGTAACCAAAGAAAAATGCTTTTCTTTGAATCAAGGGCCCGCGCGCTCGATGCCGACGCAGGGATTTTTCATACGGGACATCCCTGTCCCGACGAAAAACGGCCTGCATCCATGCAGGCCGCCCTTCGGGTCTTCGATGGCCTTCGCGAGTACGAGGCTACGCACAGCAACGGCAACGGCAACAGCAAGATCTTTACGGCTGCGACAACACCTACTTTGCTGTTGCTGTTGCTGTTGCTGTTGCCGTTGCCGTTGCCGTTGCCGTTGCCGTTGCCGTGATGAGCTTGGCGCAGCACCGACCTTGCGAGAACACCTGGAGACCCGGAGGGCGCCGCACAGGACGTGCGGCGTTTTCCGATAAGACAAGGATGTCTTATCGGAAAATCCCGGCGCAGGCTGCGTGCTCCCAGGGGAGCTTCGTCAAGGAAAGCCCTTTTCTTTGGTTAGCTTTCTTTTGGGCTTAGCAAAAGAAAGTAACCCGGCCGCGTAGCGGACGGAAGCTCTGC
>NZ_CP175666.1:0-60559 GCF_046097045.1 Lysobacter sp. Hz25 | reverse complement strand
GCGAAAGTACGCCGCTTCGATGAGCGACATCGGCGTTGTCGCCTCTGCGTGTCCCGCGTCGCGGCTCACGCCGCTCCTACAAAGGGCGGCGAGTACGACGCGAGACCGAAGCGTGGCGGTCGCGGCTCGCGTCGCTCTTACCCAAGAACAGAGCGCCCATCCAACCTCAGCCCTGTAGGAACAGGGGACTCAACCGGCAACGGCCAACCGCTGTGCGCCCGCAGCGCCCGCAGCACGCGCCGCCGCGGTAGCCGAAAGCAACTGCCCAGCCAACTCCCGCGCCGCGCTGCGCAACTCCGGCACCGCCGTAATTTCCCACAGCTGCGCCCGCAACAAGGGCCCGATCGCATACAGACCGCGCACGGCGCCGCCCTTGTTGTCGAGCACTTCGAAGCGATCCGATACCTTCAAACCCAATCCCAGCGGATCGGCCGCCACCAGACCCGATTCGCGCAGATGCGCGACCAGCGGATGGGTGGTGCGTTCGACGTCGGTGTCGAGCCCGGTGGCGCGGATCAGCACGTCGTAGCGCTCGCTGTGCAGGGCGGTGCCGCCGCGTTCGCGGATCAGGGCCTCGACCGCGTCGTCGCCGCGCCGCGCGCGCAGCAAGCGGCCGGCACGTACTTGCAGCTGACCGCTTTCGCGCAGGGCCTGCAGTTGTTCGGCCAGTTGCGGCGCGATGCGGTGACGCACGACCTCCCAGTACGAACGCAGGTGACGCAGGAAACTGGCGCGTTGCGGCAGTGGCACGCCGCGCCAGAAGTCCTGCAGATGCGGGCGCAAGGCATCGACCAGGCTGCGCCAGTCGTCCACCACCGGCGCCAGGGTGCGCAAGGCGCGCAAGACCTCGCGCGGCGCATGCGTGTGCAGCGCCTGCAACACCGCCGGCGGCAGAGCGATCGGCGGCGGCGGGTAATCGCCGTGCGCACGCGGCAGCAGGCCGTGCCGCGACAAGGCCACGATGGGGCCACGATGGCCGCGGCGCTGCAAGGTCGTCGCCACATCGGCCATGGTCAGGCCGGTGCCGACGATCAACAACCGCGCATCCGGGGCGATCGCGTCGATCGCGCCGTCCTGCCACGGCCAATTCAGATAACTCGGATGGATCGCCAGGCGCGGCCCGACCCCGGCCAAGGCTTGCGGCGGCAGGGCGCCGACCGCGAGCACGACGCGATCGCTGAGGAAATCGCTGCCATCGGCGAGGTGCACGCGGAAACCGGCCGAGGCGCGTTCGACCGCGATCGCTTCCTGGCGGATCTGGTTGAACGCCGCGGTGCTGCCGGCGACGGCGGTCTGCAACTGCGCATGCAGGTATTCGCCGTAGGCCAATCGCGGCAGATAACTGACCCGCGCGCGGTCGCTGAGGTTGAGCCAGTCGGCGAAGGCGCCGGGTTGGTCGGGCGTCGCACCGAGCTCGCTGGCGCGCACGTTGAGCAGATGTTCGGGCCGCGCTTCGCCGTAAGCGACGCCGCGGCTGTAACTGTCGGCTACCCCGATCAGGCACAGCTCCACGCCCGGCCCCGCCTGCCGCGCCAATTCGCTGGCGAGCGCACTGCCGCTGAAACCCGCTCCGACGATCGTGATCCGCATGAGGTGCTCCTGTCGCGAGACGATACCGAGGAGCTTCCGTTCTAGTGGATCGCCCGCGCCGATGCGTAAAGCGCGGGTTACCGTTGCGTAAAGACGCGCGAACCATGTGGAACGTCGTCATGACGATCGGGTATGAGCGCAGACATCGAACTGCAATGGGGTTCGCAGCTTGGGTTCGATGGCTTCGCTTGTCTAACGTTGGGAGAAGTGAAGTCGAACCCTGCAGTCGTCGTTCCCGCGTAGACGGCTCCGCGCTACTTCGGCGGAGCCGAATACCCGGGGCTTCGCCGAAGCATGGCTCTGAAGCCTCTGGATCACCGCCTTCGCGGTGATGACTCCGGAAGGGAACGCGGGAAAACCTAGCTTCCGTCGTTCCCGCCAAATCGGGCTCCCCTCACTTCGCCTCGGCGAGCACCTTCGCCTTGCCGTACGGCTGGCCGCCCAACTTGCCGTGCTTGATCCAGTCCAGTTGCATGGCGAAGTAACCCTCGGCGACGCGGGTGTGCTGGCGCTCGCCCTTGGTGTCGACTTCGAAATCGAGGATGCCGTGATCGGCCTGCGGGAACAGCACGCTGGTGATCGGACGGCCTTCGCCGGCCAATCCGATCAGGCGCTTCTGGGTTTCGTCGGACGGCGCTTCGACGTCGGAGCCGCCCAGGATCCACAGCTCCGGCGCGGGCAGGCTGCGCAGCACCGGCATCGGGTCGTAGTCCCAGCTCACATCGACGTCTTGCCTGGCCAGCTCGGCCAGCACTTCGGCGCGGGTGTGGGTGATCACCAGGCCGGTGTACTCGCCCTTGAGCGCCTTCCACCACGGCTGCGCAGCGTACTTGGCGCGCACCGCATCGAGTTCCTTCCAGCCGCGCTGGCCGTCGCTGGAGGCGATCAGGCCGGTCGCATCCGACACTTCGCGCGCCTTGGCCAGGGTCTGGGCATCGCCGAAGCCGGCCGCGCGCAGGTCCATCGCGACCTGGTCGCGGTCTTCGGCCAGCACGCCGTCGGCGAGGCCGAAGCCGACCACGACGAACTCGGCCTGCGGTTCCTTGCTCGCCGCCAGCGGCGCGACCCAGCCGCCCTGGCTGCCGCCCTGGAAGCCGGTGCGGCCGGCGCGCGGCCCGGCCAGACGCTTGGCCTCGCGCAACGCCGCGGCGGCGTCGTCGGAGAGTTGGTAGAAGTTCTGGTTGTACTTGCCGGTGGAACCGCCGGTGCCGCGCTTGTCGTAGACGAACACGCCGACGCCGTTGGCCGGGAACAGGTTCTGCAGGTGATACATGTCGACGCCGGAGTAGTTCTCCGAACCGTGCACCAGCACCACCAGCGGCACCGGGCCCTCGCCGGGCGGCAACACCAGGCGGCCGCGCAGGTCGACGCCGTTGCCCTTGAAGCGGGTTTCGGTGACGTCGAATTTCAGCTTGCGGCCGTCGTGGCCGGCGTAACGGATGCGGCCGTCGGCGCAATCGCCGAACGACACCGCGACGCCGTCGGCTTGGTCGGTCCAGCCGCGCGTGCTGGTCCAGGCGCCGTCCTTGTGCACCAGCTTGCCGGTGCTGCCGTCGAGCAGGCGCCAGCGCAACACGCCGGCGGCGCTGGTGCGGGCGACATCGACCACGCGATCGTCGTCGAGACGATAGGCGCCGGTGTGGCATTGCGCCTGCGCCGCGGCCGGGTCGGGCGCTTTGGCCGCGGGCTCGGCGGCGAGGGCGCTACCGCTCGCCAACAGCGCGATCGGCAGGACGTGGCGGTACAGGACGGATCGGTTCATGAGCGCTGCCGTTTCGGTGAAGAGTGATGGTGAGATGCGCCGTCCGCTCTTCCGGTTGCAGGTCCATCGGCCGGATTCGGCTCAACCGTCGACACTTTCTTTTTGCCGCGCGCTGTGATCGCCTCGCCCGCGCTGCGATCCGGGCCACGGCGACGGCGAAACCTCATGCGATGCCGCGCGTCGCGTTCGTCGCGACCGCCGCCGCGGCCGGCTTCCAGCGCCGGTCGAACCAGACCTTGGCGCCGACTGCGACCACCAAGGGGCCGAACCAGGCCGCGTAGTGCAGGGCGACGCCGTCGATCGCCGGCAGCAGGCGCGGCAGGCCGATGCCGAGAAAGGCGATGTGGGTGGCGATGCCGTTGCCGAGCATCGCGGTGTAGTGCTCGATCAGCCACCAGCGCGGACGTTGCGCCAGACGGTCGCGGCGCCAGCGTTTGTGCAGCAGGTCGGCGCCGATGAACAAGCCGATGCTGGAGAAGCCGCTCAACAGCGGCGCGCCGACCTTGAGGCCGAGCGCCAGGATGGCCGTGCCCGACAGCAGCGACAACACGGCCAGGGCGACATAGACCGGGCCGGTGTAGCGCACGACGTCGCGCTTGTCGCGGATCGCGCGCCAACTGGTCCACACGCCGGTGGCGGTGATCACCAGCAGATAGCCCAGGAAGGCGGCGGTGATCGGCTGGCCGCCCTGCCACTTGTGCCAGGCCATCGGCACGCCGGTGACGAGAATGCCGGTCATCGCGATCAGGAAGACCTGGCCGGCGCGCCGATGCAACGGGCTGCCTTTGCGGGCCAGGCCCGCGGTCCAGAAGCCGATCAGCGCCAGGCAGCCGATCGCGATGTGCAGGTATTTGATCCATTCGTAGGCCGATGCCATGGCGCTGTCTCCTCGCGTCCGGCGCGGTTACCGGGTGAGGCCATGGTGGTCGCGGGCAGCGGCGGCGGCAGGGCCCAGGAGTCAGGACTTCACCCTGCCGGAAGTCACTTTCTGCGCCGCGGCCATTGCCACTGCGCACGCCCACGCGCAGCATCCCGGCATGCCTGCCGCCCTGCGCGTGATCTTCCAAGCCATCAACCTGCCCGCCGTGCTGACCTGGCTGGCGGTGGCCCTGTCGCTGCGCCACGACGGCACCCGCGACCAGGTCGCGCAGTGGGCGGCGATGATCGGCTTCCTGCTGAGCTTTCTCGCCAGCGACCTGATCCCGCCGTCGCGCCCGCGCTGGAAGCTGGCGCTGTTCGCGGTCGAGACGCTGTGCGCGCTGGCCGTGTGCTGGCTCGCGCCCAAGGGCGGCACTTCGCCGGCCTTGCTGGTGGTGCTGATCGCCCACCTCGCCCTGGTCTATCCGCCGCGGCCGGTGTTGATCGTGGCGCTGCTGTTGAACCTGGCGCTGTACCTGATCATGCGCCATGCCGGGCACAGCGCGCCGCTGGTGGTGACCCTGATCTTCGCCGGCTTCCAGGGCTTCGCGGCGATGGTCGCCCATTACGCACGCAGCGCCGAACACACCCGCGACCAGCTCGCCCTGGTCAATGCCGACCTGCTCGCCACGCGCGCCCTGCTCGCCGACAGCGCGCGCGACGCCGAACGCCTGCGGGTGGCGCGCGAACTGCACGACGTCGCCGGCCACAAGCTCACCGCGATGATGTTGAACCTGCGCGCGCTCGCCGCCGAGCCCGACCTCGGCCAACGCGATGAAGTGCAGCTGGCGCAGCGGCTGGCCGGCGAATTGCTCGGCGACATCCGCGACGTGGTGCAGGCCCTGCGCGATTCGCGCGGCCTCGACCTCGCCACCGCCCTGCGCGCTCTCGCCGCACCGATGCCGAGGCCGGCACTGGAGTTGGACATCGACGAGCGCATCCACCTGACCGACCCCGCCCTTGCCGAGACCTTGCTGCGGCTGGTCCAGGAAGCGCTGACCAACAGCGCGCGCCACGCCGATGCCGAACGCGTGCGGGTCTCGATCCAGCGCGACGGCGCGCACTTGCAAGTGCGCGTGGAAGACGACGGCCGCATGCGCGGCACGTTGCGCGAAGGCAACGGGCTGGCCGGTATGCGCGAACGCATCGTCGCGGCCGGCGGCAGCCTGAGCTTCGCCCGCAACGAGCGCGGCGCGATGCGCATCGACGCGAGGCTGCCGGGATGAGCGAACCTCTGCGCATCGCCCTTGCCGACGACCAGATGCTGGTGCGCGCCGGCCTGCGCGCCCTGCTCGAACGCCTGGGCCTGAGCATCGCCTTCGAGGCCGACGACGGCCAGGCCCTGCTCGACCGCCTCGCCGAGACCCCGGTCGACGTGATCCTCAGCGACATCCGCATGCCCGGCCTCGACGGCATCGACGCCCTGCTGCGCCTGCGCGCACGCGGCGATCGCACCCCGGTGCTGTTGCTGACCACCTTCGACGACAGCGAGTTGCTGCTGCGCGCCACCGAAGCCGGCGCGCAGGGCTTCCTGCTCAAGGACGCCGCCCCGGAAGACCTGCGCGATGCGATCGTGCGTGTCGCCGCCGGCGAAGTGCTGCTGCAGCCGGTCAGCACCGAACCGGTCCGCGCGCGCTACCGCTACCACGCCGACGACGCCCCGCGCGCCTTGTTCACCGAGCGCGAGGTGTCGGTATTGCGGCTGATGGCCGGCGGCTACTCCAACAAGGAAATCGCCCGCGCCATGTTCCTGGCCGAGGGCACGGTGAAGAACTACGTCTCGGTGATCCTGGACAAACTCGACACCCGCGACCGCACCCGCGCGGTGCTGAAGGCGATCACGCTGCGGGTGATTTAAGGGCCGGGAATCGGGAATCGGGAATCGGGAATCGGGAATCGGGAATCGGGAATCGGGAATCGTAGAAGCGCATCACGAGCACATAAGGTCGGCAAGCGCTTTCGAGTAGGAGCGGCGCAGACCTTGACGGTCTGTATGCCGTTGCTGTTGCTGTTGCTGTTGCTGTTGCTGTGATGAGCTTGGCGCAGTACCGACTTCGCGAGAACACCTGGAGACCCGGAGGGCGCCGCACAGGACGTGCGGCGTTTTTCGATAGGACAAGGATGTCCTATCGAAAAATCCCGGCGCGAGCTGCGTGCTCGCAGGGGAGCTTCGTCAAGGAAGGCCTTTTCTTTGGTTAGCTTTCTTTTGGGCCAGCAAAAGAAAGTAACCCGGCCGCGTCAGCGGACGGAAGCTCTGCACTTGCTTGAAGAACGAAGCACAGCGAATCCTTCCCTGTAGGAGCGGCGTGAGCCGCGACTGCGATGCATCAATCTCACGCCGAGACGAGCCGCAGCCTGTCAGGGTAGGAGCGGCGCAAGCCGCGACCACGCTGTGGCGATCTTGCGGCGCCTCGCTCAAGCAAGATCAATATCTAGATCAAACGCCAAAAGCTTCCGCCACTAAAGCGGCGGGTTACTTTCTTCTGTCATAAGCAACAAAAGTCCGTCTGGATTCCCTTCGGTCAAAGGTAACCAAAGAAAAATGCTTTTCTTTGAATCACCGGCCCGCACGAGCGATGCATTCGCAGGGATTTTTCACACGGGACATCCCTGTCCCGATGAAAAACGGCCCGCGTCCCTGCGGGCCGCCCTCCGGGTTTCCAGGCGATCTCGCGAGATCGATACGCCGCCAAGCTCCTAAAGCCAAGAGCTAAGGTCTCCTGCTTGATCGAACATGTCCCACAGCGGCCTCCAGAAGTTTTTCGCCCGGGATGTCACACGGCAACACCCTGGATCGTCGAACCGGTATAAGCCACTCAATACCCACCGGAGAACGCCCCATGAGCACCACCGCCCCGATCAAGTACGAACGCGAGATTCCCGAGATCCTGGCCCAGCTCGGCCAAGTCGAGGCCGCCGTCGCCGGCCTGGGCCTGGCCAAGCCGATCTATCACCTGATCAAGCTGCGCGCCTCGCAGATCAACGGCTGCGCCTTCTGCGTCAAGATGCATCTGCGCGAGGCGCGCGCCGACGGCGAGAGCAACGATCGCCTCGACCGTCTGGTGGTCTGGCGCCATGTCGCCGACTTCAGCGCCGCCGAGCACGCCGCCCTGGCCTGGACCGAAGCCCTGACCACGCTCGACGAGCGCACCGACTACGGCGCGTTGCGCGAAGCCCTGCGCGAGCATTACAGCGAGCAGCTGATCGGCGCGATTTCCGCGGCGGTGGCGATGATCAATCTGTGGAACCGGTTGCAGGTGTCCAAGCACTGAAGGCCGCGATCCCGCGCATACTCGCCCCCCCCATCGCCGCTAGACGCGGGCGCACAAGCGCCCGCCCCCGAACCGACTCATGAACGCTTCCGACGACTCCCAACTGTTCGCGCAATCGGCGCCGATGCTGATCGGTCTGGCCTACCGCATCCTCGGCTCGCGCGCCGACGCCGAAGACGCGGTCCAGGACACCTTCCTGAAATGGCAGGACGCCGACCGCAGCGGCATCGACAACCCCGCTGCCTGGCTGACCACTGCCTGCACCCGTCGCTGCATCGACTTGCTGCGCTCGGCCCACCGCACCCGCGTCGACTACGTCGGCTCCTGGCTGCCCGAGCCGATCCAGACCGCCGCCGCCGAGCGTCCCGACGAGCAGCTGTCGCTGGCCTCGTCGCTGTCGACCGCGTTCCTGCTGTTGCTCGAACGGTTGACCCCGAAGGAGCGTGCGGCCTATCTGCTGTACGAGATCTTCGAGCAGTCCTACGCCGACGTCGCCCGCACCCTGGAGATCGAGGAGGCCGCCTGCCGCAAGCTGGTGCAGCGCGCGCGCGCCAACGTCGAGCAGGAGAAAGTTCGCCACGTCACCCCGGCCGAGCAGCAGGACCAGTTGTTGGCCGCGTTCGAGACCGCATTGACCGAGGGCCGCACCGCGCCCCTGGCGGCCTTGCTGTCCGAACAGATCACCCTGCGCGCCGACGGCGGCGGCAAGGTCACCGCCGCGGCCGAAGCGCTGCATGGCCACGACGCGGTGCTGGGTTTCATCGAACGCATCCTGCACCCGGCCTGCCGCAACGACCGTTGGACCTTCGTCGACCTCAACGGCTCGCGCGGCGTGATCCTCGAACGCGAGGGCCGCATCGAAGCGGCGGTGAGCTTCGGCTACGACGAAGACGACCGCCTGCGCGACATCTTCATCATGCGCAACCCCGACAAGCTGGCGCGGTTGGAGGCGGTGAAGATTCGTTGAGGGTTCGGGAATCGGGAATCGGGAATCGGGAATCGGGAATCGGGAATCGGGAACAGCAAATCCCCCCTGCCCCCCTTTTTCAAAGGGGGGATGCCCGTCGGCCTCGACGAATCGCTATACCCTCGATGACCTAGCCAGCTTGTCCGGCTGAAGGCCACAGGTTGCTCCCTCAATAAAGCCACGTGCTGTTCCCCCCTTTGAAAAAGGGGGGGGGAGGGGGGATTTGCTCTAGCTCCGCACGGCGATCCCGTCACCCCGAATCCGTCGTCGCAACGCCGACCGAGCGCAGATAGGCATCGAGGCCGCGTTCGCGGGTGTCGACGAAACTCTCGCCGGTGGCGGCGTATTCGACGATGCGGTCCGGGCGGAAGCTGCGGAAATCGGTGCGCAAGCGGCACCAGGCGCCCAGGGTCCAACTGCCGCCCCAGAACGACAGGCACAACGGTTCGATCTCGCGTGCGCTGCCACGGGCCTCGCCGTCGCGGTAGACCACGCGCAGCACGCGTTGTTCGAGCACCGCGCCGTGCAGGGCGTCGATCAGGCCGCTGGCCTCGATGCGGTTATCCAGCTGCGGGGCGAAGATGCGGGTGCGGGCGCTGCGCGCGCGCAACTCCGGCGGCAGCACCGCTTCGATCTTGAGCAAGGCGGCGGTCGCGCCGCGGCCGAGGCGCTCGCCGCCGAAGGCGCGCACGAAACGCGTGCCGACCACCAAGGCTTCGAGCTCGTCGGGATTGAACATCAGCGGCGGAATGTCCGCGCCCTTGCGCAGCAGATAGCCGACCCCGGCCTCGCCCTCGATCGGCACGCCGGAGCGCTGCAGGTCGGCGACGTCGCGGTAGACCGTGCGCAGCGACACTTCCAGGGTCTGCGCCAGTTGCTGGGCGGTGATCGCATGACGGCGTCCGCGCAGGGCATGGATCAGCAGGAACAGGCGGTCGGCGCGGCGCATCCGGCATGATCCCGCGCCGCCGCGCCGGGCTCAAGCGGCGGCGCGGGGTTCGCCGTTCGTCCGTCGCTGCGGGCATTCATGCCCGCAGCTCCGAACGCGCGGTCGGCGCCAGCCGCAGCAGCTGCGGCGCCCGCCTGAGGTCGCCGAGCATCGCGTCGGCCAGCAGCGCGCGCCAACGCGGGTCGCCGTCCAGGGCGGCGAAGTGAGCGCGCTGCGCGGCTTCGTCGGCATAACGGGCGAACCAGACCAACACCCGCTCGCCCTCGCGCACCGGCAGGCGCGGGTAACCGTTCGGCGACGGGTCGCTGACATAGGTCGCGAGCAATTCGGCGCCGCCGGCGCCGAGCAAGGGCGCGAAGCGCTGCTCGAACAGCTCGCCGAAGCCGTCCTCGGCCGGCGCGCCCAGTTCGCAGATGCCGATTGCGACCACACCCTCGCCGCTCGTGCTGCTGCCGACCGGCGCGCGTGCACTCGGCGCAACCGCGAACCCCGAGCCGGGCCGCAACGGCCGCAGCATTAGCACGTCGTCGTTGTCGAGCAGGGTCGCGTTGGCGGCATCGCGATGGCGCTTCCAGATCGGCCCGCCGTAGAAGGCGTCGAGCGAAGCGGCCCGCAAAGCGTGATTGGGAAAGCCGCGCAGCCAGGTGTAGCGGTCGGTCTGGTCGAGGTCGCGGAACTGCGCGATCACGTGCATGCCCAGCGCTTCCTGCGGTTCGATGAATTCGCGCTCGAACAGCTCGATCAGGTCGTCGCGACGGCCCGGCTGCATCCGGTACTGGCGCAGCTCGATCACCGCGTCCTCGTGCAGCAGGCGGCCGTGCTCGTCGCTGCGGTGCATCCACATATGCCAGTTGGTTTCCCAGCTGGCGCCGCCGTCGACCGAGAATTCCTGGTGCCAATGCGCGGTGTTGGCGCTGATGTCGCTCCACACGAACTTGGCCAACACCGGCCGGCCTTCGTGTTCGAGTTCGCCATAGAACACGCCGACCCCGTGCTCGTAGCCGCCGACCACCGGCGGTTCGAGCACGCCGTCGTGGCTGCCGGCCCAATAGATGCTCCATTGCCGACGTTCGAGGTTGAACAGCCGCAGAGTCATGCCCTGGAAGCCGTCCTCGGCGCCGGGGCGCCCCCAGTCGGAGACGAAAGCGTCGACATTGCCGAGCCCGCCGAGCACCGGCGCACAGGTCTGGGTGGCCGGGAAAATCTGCCAATCGTCGGAGCCGGCCAGACGCTCGCGCAGGCGTTCGTTGTGGACCTGCCAACGGCCGTGCAGGAAATCGAAGTCGTGGCGGCCGTCGCCGGCCGTGCTCGTATCGTTCATCGCTCGAACCCTCGAAAGAAAACTCAAGCCTGCCGCGTCATCCACATGACCCAGTTGGTTTCCCAGCTGCGGCCCTCGTCGGCCGACAAGGCCTGCTCCCAGCGCACGCTGTCGGCGGTGATCTCCGACCAGGTCGCGCGCGAGGGCAGCATCCGGCCTTCGTGCGCCTCCAGGCCATGGAACACGCCGATGCCGTCGCGGAAGCCGCCGCTCAGCGGCGCTTCCAGCACACCGTCGCGGTCGCTGGCCCAGTACACCTGCCACAGCCTGGTCGCCGGCTGGTACAGGCGCAGGGCGAAGCCTTCGATGCCGCCGCCCCAGGCGGTGAGGTAGCGGTCGACGCTGCCGAGCCCGCCCAGGATGGGCCGGCATTCGTCGGTGGCGTCGAACTCGATCCAGTCATCGCTGCCGACCAGGCGCTTGGCCAGGCGTCGGTTCTTGACCTGCCAACGGCCGTGATAGAAGTCGAAATCGTGGCGGCCATCGTGGTCGGGCGCGGCCGGGCCGCCGGCGGGCGCCGTCGCAGCCTCGGCGAACGGCGTCGCCTGCAGCACCGAACTCATCGCCGCGAGCTGCGCGCTCGCCCCCAACTGCAGGATCAATCGTCGTTGCCGGTCCATCTCGCGCTTCCCCCGTGGCCGCGTCGGGCCAGGCCGTGCCGATCGCACGCCGTCACTGTGCGCGGGGGCTGCTGCCAGCCTGCTGTCAGCAGGGCGGGGGGAAGGGCGAAAGCGCAAGCAAGGGCAAATCCCCCCGGCCCCCCTTTTTCAAAGGGGGGGAATGCTTCGGGGGTGTTTCGATCGGATCGGGCGGATGACACGAGCCGATCAGCACGCCTTGAATCGACCGCGCTTGCGAATCAACCAGGAACCGCTATTCCAGCACTCCGAGTTCCCCCCTTGGGAAAAGGGGGGCCAGGGGGGATTTGCTGTTGCTGTTGCTGTTGCCGTTGCTCCGGCCCCGACCGCCCCCCTCAAACCACCGGTGCCGCCGGAAACAGCACCCGCACTTCGAAGCCGCGGCCGGGGCCGCGCGGGTCGTCGGCGGCGCGCTCCAGGCCTTCGCCGCATTCGATGCGGGCGCCGTGGGTCTGGGCGATGCGCGCAACCAGCGACAGGCCGATGCCGCTGCCGCCATCGGGGCTGCCCGGGGCGCGATAGAAGCGGTCGAAGATGCGCTGGCAATCGTCGACCGCGACCCCCGGGCCGTTGTCGGCGACGCACAGCGCCACCGCGCCGTCGCCATCGGCGTGGCAGGACACCGCGATGGTGCCGTCGGCGCCGGCATGGCGCACCGCGTTGTCGATCAGATTGCGCAGCAGGATGCCGAGCTGGTCGACGTCGCCGAGCAAGCGGGTCGGCTCGGCGCGCAGGCTGATGCGCTGGCGGCGTTCGCGGGCCAGGGTCTCGAAGTCGCGGATCACCAGCACGATCAGGTCGGACAGGTCCAAGGGCGCCAGCCGCACCGATTCCTCGCCGGCATCGAGCCGGGCCAGGTCGAGCAGCTGTTCGGACAGGCGCGCACTGCGCTGCACGCCGGCGCGCAAGCGCAGCAACGCGGCGTTCTTTTCTTCCAGAGTGTCGGCGCGCAAGGCCAGCTCGGCATGGGTGCTGAGCACCGCCAACGGCGTGCGCAGTTCGTGGGCGGCGTCGGCGATGAAACGGCGCTCGTGCTGGACCGCGGTGTCGACGCGTTCGAGCTGGCTGTTGAAGGCGTCGACCAGGGGCCGGAATTCGTTCGGCAGCTCGGCGCTCGGCAGCGGCGTCAAGTCCAGCGGCGGGCGCTGGCGCAAGGTGTCGCGCAAGGTCGTCAGCGGCCGCAGCGAGCGCCCGATCACCATCCACATCGCCAGGCCGAACACCACCAGGATCAGCGCCGCGGCCAGCAGGCTGCCGAGGATCCAGCCCTGCAGTTCCTGGATCGCCATCTGCTTGGTGCGGCCGACCTGCACCACCAGGCCGCGCTGGCGGTCGGTGAGGCTGTAGACCTGCCAGCGCTCGCCATGGATCTCGCGGCGGGCGAAGCCGTCGCGGAAGTCCGGCTTCAACGGTTCCAGCGGCGCGGCCGCCGAATACACCACGTTGCGGCCCTGCGCCCACACCTGGAAGCTCATCTTGCGATCGGCGGCGACCGGCACGGTGACCCGCTTGGGATCGCGCGAGGGCAGGCGCTCCAAGCCTTCCGGCATCGACGCCAGCACCTGCTCGGCGATCTCGCGCAGCGAGTTGTCGAGAAAGCCGGTGTGTTCGCGGCCGAGCTGCCAGATCTGGCAGCCCATCCACACGAACCAGGCCAGCAGCACGCTCTTGATCAGGACGAAGGTCAGCCGCCAACGCAACGAGCGCGTGCCGCGGCAACGTTTGTCGGCGACCGCCGCGGGCGCGGCCGGCGCAGGCGTCGCGGGTGCAGGCGCAGCGGGTGCGCTCATGCCGCCCCCGCACCGACGCGATAGCCGTAGCCGTGCACGGTCACGATCAGGTGTTCGCCGAGCTTGCGCCGCAGCTGGTGCACGTACACCGCGATGGTGTTGCTTTCGATGGTGCCGGAGCTGCCGTACACGGCTTCCTCGAGTTGCTCGCGGGTGACCACCCGGCCCTGGCGTTCGAGCAACAGCATCAGGGTGCGGAACTCGTGCCCGCTCAGCGCGACCGGTTCGCCGTCGCGGGTGACCAGGCGCCGCGCCGGGTCGAGCACCACCGTGCCGCAGCTCAGCACCGGCGAAACCCGGCCCTGGCTGCGCCGCATCACCGCGCGCAGGCGCGCGCACAACTCGTCGAGCTGGAAAGGTTTGACGATGTAGTCGTCGGCGCCGGCATCGAGCCCGGCGATGCGTTCGCTGAGCTTGTCGCGCGCGGTCACGATCAACACCGGGGTGGCGTCGTAACGGCCGCGCAGGGTCGCCAGCACGCCCAGGCCGCTGCCACCGGGCAAGCCGAGATCGAGCAGGACCGCGTCGAAGTCGTGATCGACCAGGGCGGTCTTCGCCAAGGGCGCATCGGCGACCCAATCGACGCGCCAACCGTCGTGTATCAGGCCTGCGCGCACCGCCTCGGCGAGCATCGCGTCGTCTTCCACCAGCAGGATGTTCATGCCTCGCCTTGCGTCACCTTGTCGCATCGCCGGCCGCACAGTGCGCCGGCACGATTAAAAACTTCTTAAAAGCGGGCGCGCAGGATGCGCTGCATCCCGTGCATCCCGGTCAGGAGCCTCGCCATGCTCGCCCCGCCGTTCTTCGCCGCCGCTGTCGGCGCCTCGCGCGCACCGCTGCCGACGATGCTACCCCCGCCGGCGCGGATCGACGCGCCCGCGTCCGCGCCGCCGCGGCGACGACGACGCAGCGCCGATGCCCCTGCCCGTACCGCCTCCTCCCCCTCCCGGAATCCACCGCCCATGAAGCCCCAGCTTGCCGCCCCCGACCCGTCCGCCCTCGCGCCCAGGACCTTGGCCGGTCTCGTGGTCCGCCCGGTGGTCCGCGAAGACGCCGCCGTGCTGATCGAGCTGTGCAACGAACACGCCGAACAGCTGGCCCTGGAACGCCGGCCCTACGGCCCGCCGCGCAGCGATGCGCTGGAGTTGATGGAAGTGCTGTTCGAGCCGCCGTTCGGCGCCTGGGCCTGGATCGCCGAGGTCGACGGCCTGCACGTCGGCTACGCCAGCGCCACCGCCGGCTTCTCGATGCTCGAACGCGCCTATTGCCTGCAGCTCGACGACCCCTATCTGCGCGCGCCCTGGCGCGATCGCGGCATCGAGGCCGAGTTGTTCCGCCAGGCGCTCGATGCGGCACGCCGCTTCGGCTGCCTCAACCTGCAATGCCAGTCGCCGGTGTGGAGCGACGCCGCGCGCGGTGCCGATGCCCCGGTGCGCGCGTTGCGTATGGATGCGATGCGCTACGTGGTGCGGATGGACAGCGAGACCGCCGGAGCCTGAGCCTCGAACGCAAATCCGCTGCCCCCTCAGTCGGACCGTGGCTCGCGCTCGAACAGATCCGACTGAACGGCGCCGTCCTCGTCTTCGGCGAAACCCGACAGGCCGACGCCGACCAGCCGGAACAGGGTCTGCGCCGGCAGCTCGACCCGCGCGCGCAGCGCGCAGGCGATGTCGGCCAGTTCGGTCTCGTCCGTCGGCGGATGCGCCGCGGTCAGGCTGCGGGTGAGGATGCGGAAGTCGGCGGTCTTGAGCTTCAGCACCACGGTCCGCGCGACCCGCCCCGGGCTTCGCTGCAGCTCGCGTTGATAGCCGGCCCAGGTCTTGCCGGCGAGCCGGCGGATGTCGGCCTCGACCTGCTCCAGCGGCAGGTCGCGCTCGAAGGTGTCCTCAGACGACACCTGCAGGGTCGGCCGCTCCGGCTCGACCGCGTTGTGGTCGATGCCCAGCGAGAGTTCGTGCAGGCGCCGGCCCCAGCGGCCGAAGCGCTGCTCCAGCGCCAGCGCGCCGAGCGCGCGCAAGTCGGCGACCACACTGACGCCGAGTTCGGCGAGCTTGGCCTCCATGACCTTGCCGACCCCGGGCAGGCGTCCGACCGGCAACGGCGCCAGGAAGGCCTCGACCTGATGCGGGCGGATCACGAACAGGCCGTCGGGCTTGCGCCAGTCCGAGGCGATCTTGGCCAGGAACTTGTTCGAGGCCACCCCGGCCGATGCGGTCAGCTGGGTTTCCTCGCGGATCGCCGCGCGAATCGCCTCGGCGGTCGCGGTCGCCGACGGCAGGCCGGTCTTGGTGGTGGTGACGTCGAGATAGGCCTCGTCGAGCGACAAGGGTTCGATCAGGTCGGTGTGGCGGGCGAAGATCTCGCGCACCTGGCGCGAGACCGCCTTGTAGCGCACGAAGTCCGGCGGCACGAACACCGCCTGCGGGCACAGGCGTTCGGCGCGCACCGCCGGCATCGCCGAGCGCACGCCGAACTTGCGCGCCTCATAGCTGGCCGCGCACACCACCGAACGCGCGCCGCGCCAGGCCACCACGACCGGCTGGCCGCGCAATTCCGGCGCATCGCGTTGCTCGACCGACGCGTAGAACGCGTCCATGTCGACGTGCAGGACTTTGCGGCTGGGCGCGGATTCGGACACGGCACCGGGGCAGACAGACTAACGCACCATGGTAGCGCTTCGCCGCCTGCCTGCTTGCGCCGTGTCGGGCGCTTATCCGCATGAACCGGTTCCAGCGCGCGATGCAGACGCCGCAACGCTCAGAGCGGCTCGTACAGCACTTCGAGCTGGTCGACGCTGTTGAGGCCGGCGCCATAGGTGCCGTCGCCCCGATCGGACTGTCCCGCGTTCGGCAGCGCGTCGACCAAAGCGGCGAACGCCTCCGGGACATTGTCCTGCCACCACTCGATCTGGCCGACGATGCTCCGATTCTCGGGAAAGTCCGCCAGCAGCTCGATCACCGTCGGCACGTCATCGGCGCTGAACGGGCCGTCGGGACCGACCATGACCAGGTGGATGCCGATGATCTGGCTGGCATCGGTATTGCTGGCGACGATGCCGATGCAGGAGGTGAAATTGCCGAACTGCACCGTCGGCACGTCCCGGCCGTCGGCGGGAAGAATCGCCTGCGCGCTGGCCCATTCGCATTCGCGGATGTTGAGCGGATCGTTGCCCTGGTGTATCCGGTAAGCCATCGGAACTCTCCTATTGGTCGGACGCGACCGATGCCGCGCCAGAGTTCGTTCTAGCGCCCCCGATCGCGACGCGATATGCGGACGCGGTCCGCAGCGCCCGCTTCGAGTCGAATCCGGTCCAGCGCGCATCCGATCGCAGCGACGGTTCCGGTCGCGGTTTCCCCGGCGCGGCCGCGGCCGCTAGCTCGGCTGAAACAGCACTTGCAGCTGGCCGGCGCTGTCGAGCCCCGCGCCGTAGATGCCGTCGCCCTGATCGGATTGCCTCGGATTCTCCAAGGCATCGACCAGAACATCGAAGGCCAGTCCGATATTTTCCTGCCAGAGCCCGATCTGGCCGACGATCGTCCGATCCTTCGGGAAATCGCTCAACAGCGCGGTCACGCCAGGCACGTCGTTTACGCTGAACACGTCCTGCCCGGCGCCCATCATTGCCAGATGGATGCCGACGATCTGGCTGGCATCGGCACTGCTGGCGACGATGCCGATGGAGAAAGCGGAGTCGCTGAACTGCACCGTAGGCGCGGCCCGGCCGTTGACGGGAACGACCGCTTGCCCGCTGGCCCATTCGCATTCGCCGATGGCGAGCGGCGAGTAGCCACGATAGATCCAGTACCGCATCTTCACTCTCCTGTCGGTGGAACGCAGCCGATGCTGCGCCGGTCTCGTCTTGTGAACCGCAACGCGATGCGGACGCCGTCGCAGTGCCTACCTCGCGCTCGAACACGAGAGCGGTGCATGGGTCGCTGTTCGCCCTGCGCATCGCCCTCGATGCTTCACGAGCGCGCGCCCGCCGCGTTCTGGCGGACATGACTATCTCTCTACGCACAGACGCCGACGAAGCGGCCATCGAGACGCATCCCTGCTTCGCCGGCCTGCCGGAACCGGAATCGGTCGAGTTCGAAGTCCTTTGCCGGTTCTGCGAAGCGCACCGGGTCGAAGTGCTGTCGTCGCTGCCCTGGGTCGCGGCCGAGGTCGCCGCGCTCGAAGGCTTCGACGCCATGCTGCGGCTGGTGCGCCGCCACGGCGGCCGCCGGCTGTACCTGTCGCGCAGCCGCAAGGCCTGCTCGACCCGTCTCGGGGTGGAGCTGGACGCTCCCACCCACCGGCGCCTGCTCGAGCGCGCCAGCGCCGCCGGCACCATCGAGATCCCTTCGGCCTGGGGCGTGTTCGTCGGCCTGCGCCGGGTCGGCATCCGCGCCGCGGTGCGTGCCGGCCGCAGCCAGCGCGAGGTGGCCCAGACCTTCGGCGTGACCGAGCGCCATCTGCGCCGCGAAGCCGACAGCCTGCGTCCGGACTGACGTCGCCCCGCCTGATTGCGTCCCGACTGATGGGCCCCGACTGAACATGGGCGCCGGCCGGACTGCGCCGCGCGCACGGCATCGGCGACAATGGCGGCCCTCGCCGCCACCGTCCCCGCCATGTCCGCCACCTCCCCCGTGCCCAGCAGCATTTCCCTGACCCGCTATCTGATCGAAGAACAGCGCGCCGGACGCATCAACCCCGACCTGCGCCTGCTGATCGAAGTCGTCGCCCGCGCCTGCAAGACCATCTCGATCGCGGTCGGCAAGGGCGCGCTCGGCGGCGTGCTCGGCGAAGCCGGCACCCCCGGCGAAGCCAGCATGAACATCCAGGGCGAGGCACAGAAGAAGCTCGACGTGCTCAGCAACGAGATCCTGCTCGAAGCCAACGCCTGGGGCGGCCACCTCGCCGGCCTGGCCTCGGAAGAGATGGACACCTCGCACCCGATCCCGGACGTCTACCCGCGCGGCAACTACCTGCTGCTGTTCGATCCCCTCGACGGTTCGTCCAACATCGACGTCAACATCTCGGTCGGCACCATCTTCTCGGTGTTGCGTTGCCCCGACGGCGTAACCCAGGCGGCCGACAAGGACTTCCTCCAGCCCGGCACCGAGCAGGTCTGCGCCGGCTACACCACCTACGGCCCGAGCACGATGCTGGTGCTGACCATCGGCAACGGCACCCATGCCTTCACCCTCGACCGCGAAGTCGGCAGCTTCGTGATGACCACGCGCAACATGACCATTCCCGAGGAAACCAAGGAATTCGCGGTCAACATGTCCAACCAGCGCCATTGGCAGCCGCCGATGCAGGCCTACGTGGCCGATCTGCTGGCCGGCAAGGAAGGCCCGCGCGGCAAGGACTTCAACATGCGCTGGGTCGCCTCGATGGTCGCCGACGTGCACCGCATCCTGACCCGCGGCGGCATCTTCAGCTATCCGCTCGACGCCAAGTGCGCCGACAAGGGCGGCAAGCTGCGCCTGATGTACGAAGCCAACCCGATGAGCTTCCTGGTCGAACAGGCCGGCGGCGCCGCCAGCACCGGCCGCCAGCGCATGCTCGAAGTGCAGCCGACCGGCCTGCACATGCGCGTGCCGGTGTTCATCGGCAGCAAGACCGAGGTCGAAACCGCAGTGCGCTACCACCGCGAACACGATGCTGAACAAGCTTGATCCAGGCTTGAGCGCCCTCTGAAACGGCGGCTCTCCCCGCTCTCGGGGAGAGCCGCCGGACCGACGGACACGATTCGCACGGTCCGCTGCGCAGCACCGCATTCCTCACCAAGCTGAACACGCCGCTCCCATTACTGAATCGACTTTTCGCCGCTGTCTAAACGCGCATCGCGGCGAAGACCGGTCGTCCGATGACCGGCTTTGCTTCGAATGTGCGTTAGGAGTATCACTTGCAGTAATTGCTGGCGCTTTGCGCCGCGGGGAAACGGCAATGTCGAACAGCACTCGGCGCGACTTGGGGGGTCGCTACGCGACCAACGGCGTGGCATCGCCGAAACTTGCGATAGCGCGCGACATCGGAGGCCGCGAACTGCTTTATCTGAGCCCCGGCGGTGCCGGGCGCATGCACGCCCTGGCGGCGTTGCAGACCCTCGGCTGGACCTTGCGCCGCGCGGTCGATGCACGCGGCGCGCTGCGCATGCTGCACGCCAACCTGCGCCTGCCGCATGCGGTGTTGCTCGATCTGCGCGAAGGTTTCGATGCGCGCGATCTCGAGGAACTCGGTCCGGCCTTGAGTGCGCATAACGCCGGCTGGATCGCCGGCGTCTCCACCGACCAGATCGAAGACCCGATCGTGCGGCGCCTGATCCGCGACTACTGTTACGACTACGTCACCCTGCCCTGCCCCGAGGCCGTGCTGCACACGGTGATCGGCCACGCCTACGGCATGGCCGCGCTGGCCTGCGGTCACAGCGACGATGCCGCATCGAGCTACGTCGACGGCATGGTCGGCGAAAGCGAGTCCATGCGCTCGCTGTGCCGGATCTTGAACAAGGCCGCATCGACGGATGCGCCGGCCTTCATCGCCGGCGAGACCGGCACCGGCAAGGAACTCGCGGCCATGGCGATCCACCGCCATTCGCGCCGCCAGCGCAGTCCCTTCGTCGCGATCAACTGCGGCGCGATTCCGCACAACCTGATCGAGTCGGAGCTGTTCGGCTACGAACGCGGCGCCTTCACCGGCGCGCAGCAGCGCAAACTCGGCCGCATCGAAATGGCCAACGGCGGCACCTTGTTCCTCGACGAAATCGGCGACCTGCCGCTCGACAGCCAGACCTCGCTGCTGCGTTTCCTCGAACAAGGCAGCATCGAACGGCTCGGCGGCCAAGGCCCGATCAAGGTCGACGTGCGCATCGTCTCGGCGACCCATCACGACCTCGACCTCGCCGTCGCCGAGGGGCGTTTCCGCAGCGACCTCTATCACCGCCTGTGCGTGCTGCGCCTGCAGCTGCCGCCGCTGCGCGAACGCGGCGGCGACATCGACCTGCTCGCCGACTACGCGTTGCAACGTTATTCGCAGGAAAACACCCGCGGCCTGAAGGGGTTTTCGCCGTGCGCACGCCACGCCATGCACCGCCATACTTGGCCGGGCAACGTGCGCGAACTGATCAACCGCGTGCGCCAGGCCGTGGTGATGGCCGAGGGCCGCTACATCACCGCCGCCGACCTGCGCATCGGCGCGCTCGGCGACGGCCAGCCGATGACCCTGGAAGAAGCGCGCGACGCCGCCACCCGCGAAGCGATCGAACGCGCCCTGCACCGCAACCGCCGCCGCCTCGGCGAATCGGCGCGCGAACTCGGCGTATCGCGGGTCACGCTGTATCGGCTGATGCAGAAGCTGGGCATGCGCAGCAACGAAGAGGACGTGCCCGAGGAAGCCGAGACCGCCTGAGCGGCGCCCTCGCCTAGCGCTTGGCTTCTTCCAGCGAACGACGCGGCAAGTCGATGGTGAACACGCAGCCGGAACCCGGAAGGTTGCGGACGCTGAGCTCGCCCTTGTTGGCCAGGATGCTGCGGCGGGCGATCGATAAGCCCAATCCCAGCCCGCTGGTGTCCGCGCCGGCCTGGGTGAACGGATGGAACAAGCGCTCGGCATCGCCTGGCGGCAGCCCGCCGCAACGGTCCTCGACATCGATCAGGATGCGGTCGGCTGCGGCATAGGCGTTGAGGACGATCTCGCTGCCGGGATGGGAAAACTTGAACGCGTTCTGCAGCAGATTGCCCACCGCCGACAACAACAGGTCGCGGTCGGCATCGACCGCCAACAGCGGGTCGACGTTCGAGACGGCCAGGCTGCAGTTTCTGACCTGCGCTTCGAGCGACGCCGACAGTTTGATCTCGGCGATGAAATCGGCCAGCGAGAACAGGTGCTGATGCACCGGCATCCCGGCGGTCATGCGCACCTCGGCCAACGAACGGTCGATCAGGTTGCCCAGGCTCACCAAGGCGCGGTCGAGCACGCCGCCGGTGGCGCCGCCCAGGCCGACGTTGCCTTCCTTGATGATCGACAGCGCCAGCGTCGCGGTGCAAAGGTGGTTGCGCAGTTCGTGGGCGAAGAAGCCCAGCTTCTCGTTCAGGACGTCGACCTGCTGACCGGCGAGGGCGAAATCGTGTTGATAGCCGAATTCGGTCACCGCATTGGCGATCGCATTGTCGAGGCAGCGATTGAGCGTGCGGAACTCGTCGATATCGATTTGCACGCCGCGTTCGAACGCCAGGTCGGTGATCGCCTGGCACAGGTCGCCGTAGTCGTGGACGACCGCATCGATGCTGAAACCGTGGGCCAGCAATTCCTTGCCGTGCAGCGCCGCGGTTTCGCCGATTTCCGACAGGGCCGGCTTGCCGCCGCCGGTGGGGCCGGACACCTTGCGGCTGCGCGAGGGCTCGGACGTCTGTTCGACCCGCAGGGTTTTGATGAGCTGCTCCAGGAACACGGTGATTCCGTGTTCCAGCTCCACCTCCGGCACGCCCGGCGGCGCGCGCCGGGCAACCTTGACCCGGCATCGGGCGATCAGCTCGGCGCGGTTCGATGTGAGGAACTCATGCATCATTCCGGCACGATACGCGGCCCTTGTTCAGTCTGTTGTGGCGACGGCCGGCCCGCGGACGGGCGGAACCGTCCACCGGCATCGGATCGGCCGGCGTATCGCCAGACCGCGCGCCGCCGCCGCGCCTGCTGCCCACCGCGGACGAATAGATATATTCTTTAAAATCAATTACCTATATCGGATTCCGGGGCCGCGCCATCGACTCCGGCAGCCGTCGCCTACGCGCATCGCGCCGGCCGCGGCGACCCGGCCGCGTCGATTCGCCGCCTTGCCGTTCGTCGGATGGATATCACCGCAAACGACGGAGCACCGATATGAGGATCTATTGGATCAAGGCCCAGGCACCGCGACGGGTACTGGCGCTGGTCAAACACCTCGGCATCGACGCCGAGCTGATCGAGAAAGACCTGATGGCCGGCGAACTCAAGGCCGCCGACTACGCCGCCCTCAACCCCAACTGCAAGGCGCCGACGCTGGTCGATGGCGACCGGGTGCTGTGGGAATCCTCGGCGATCATGGCCTACCTGTGCATCAAGCACGGCTCGGACATGTGGCCGGCGCACTCGCCCGACGAACAGATCGAAGTGTTGCGCTGGCTGTCGTGGAACGACTGCCACTGGGCGAACGCGGTCTCGCCGTTCTACTTCGAGCACGTGGTCAAGAGCACGTTCGGACTCGGTCCGCCGGACCTGGAGCTGTTGAAGGCGGAAACCGCGGGACTGATCCGATTCGCCCGCGTGCTCGACGCCCACCTTGCCGATCGCCGCTACGTGGCTTGCGGCCGGCTGACCATCGCCGACTTCCAACTCGCCTCGATGGCGGCCTACTGGCGCGAATCGGACATGCCGCTCGATGCGTTCGCGAACATCCTGCGCTGGCTCGACGACTTGATGCGCATCCCGGCCTGGGCCGATCCCTGGCCGAGCGAAGGCAGGCCTCTGGCCGCGGTTGCGGCGCGCTGAGCCCCGCATTGCTATCGTTGAGAGACGAGTGCGTCCGTTGCGCTCCCTTTCTTGCATCGCCCCCTTTGACAAAGCGGCGAGCGCACGACAGAGCACGAAGCCCGTATCGAGTTTCGGCGCGGGGGATTTGCGGTCCGGCGCGATGTATGGAGGCGAGCAAGAGCAAATCCCCCCTGCCACCCTTTTCAAAGGGGGAACGGCAAACTGCGAGGGCAATGCGAAGCACGGACAAAAATCGGGACGGAGGCCTCACACCTCCGTCCCGGCGCGAGCGTCGTCGGAACCGACGCCTCTCCCGCAGAAAACGAGCGCGATGTGTATGTCCGATGCTCCCCGTTTGCAGTTCCCCTGTTGCGACTCCCCGGTACGACTCCCCTAGAACGAACGCGATGTGCGCAATGCGAGCACGTAGTTCGGCGCATCCGGGGTCAGGCCGGCGGCGATCTGGGCGTTGAAGGTCCAGCCCGACGGCAACACGTAGCTGGCGCCGATGTTGAGCGTGGTGCTGTTGCTGGAACTGCCCGGCACGGTGCGCTTCGGGCCGCCCGGCGCGGTGGTGGCGGTGGAGGCGGTCACCGCGGTGGCGACGCTGAAGCTGACCGCGGAGCGATCGTTGAGCGCGATCGCCAGGCCGCCGCTGAGCAACAGCGTGTTGCCGAGCTCGACCCGCGCCGGCGACACCTGTTCGGCGACCGGCGAGATGTCGTCGAAGTCGGTGGGCTTGTTGTAGGTGTAGCCGATGTTGCCGAACAGGATCACCGGATCGTAGGTGCGCAACGCGGAAACGTTGAACGTCGCACTCCAGATGCCGGAGCCGGTCGGCAGGTTCTCGGGAATGTTGAGGTTGTTGTTGTCGCCGTCGGGCTGGATCAGCTTGAGACCGAAGGGGTCGCGCCCGGTGGGCGCGCGCACGCGCAGGCTGGTGACGATATCGGGCCAGCGCTGCGATTCCTTGACCCATTGGTAGTACACCGCCACGCTCGCATCGCCGACGCCTTTCGAGCGCATGCTCACTTCGCTGAGCACGCTCGATGCGCCACCGGCGCCGCCGCTGACGAAACGCGAGTCGCGATACACGTAGGGCACGCTGGCCTCGACGCTGAGCCGATCGGTAAAACCGTAGCGACCGGTGAGATCCAGGGTGGCGATGCTGGCCTTGGTCTGATCGAGGTTGATGCTGCCCAGGAAAATCGCATCCAGCGCCAGGAAGCCGCTCAGGGCCAGTTGGCGGCGGTCGTAATAGCTGTAGCTCAGACCGGTATCGAGGGTGAACTTGCGCTCGAACAAGGGCGCGTGCTCGCGCACCACCAAGGCCTTTTCCTGCTCGCGGCGTTGCGCGTCTTCGGCGCGCTGGGTCTGGCCGACCTGGACCGGGGCCCCGCGGTCTTGTTCGTCGTTGCCAGCGGTCTCCGAGGCCTTGCGTCGCGCCTCTTCCGAAGCCTCTCGCGCGATCTTGGTGGCGTTGTCCTGGTAGCCGGCATCGGGCGAAGCATCGCCCGGCGCGCCGAGTCCGCGCCCGCGTTGCGCCAGTTCGAGTCCGTCGACCTGCTGGCGCAGACGCTCGATCTCGGCGCGCTGCGCGGCCAGTTCACGGCCCATGTCGAGCATGCGCTGGTGCAGCGACACCGTGCCCGTATCGGTGTGAGCTTCGGCTCCGGTCGCGTATGCCTGTCCGCTCAAAGCCAGCGACAGGGCGAGGGTCAACGGTGTCAGCGCGGTGCGCATGGTCTCGACATCCTTAGCAAGAGGGGTGCGCGATGTTCAGCGCGGCAGCGCACGCAGACCTTCCAACGCCTGTTGCATGCCGAGCTGACCGCCTTGCTGCGGCGTGATCGCCGAAGTGACCAGTTGCAGTTGCATGCGATTGCTGCCGGCAAGGTCGTTGCCGGCGATACGGCCGAGCTGGACGATGCCGCCGTGCGCGCCGGCGTCGAGTTGTTGCTGCACCAGCGCACCCGGGCCTTCGACCCCGATCTGCACGCCGCCGTCGAGGAAGGTCACTTGTGCGGTCATCGGCCCGGCGCCGGCCTGGCTCTGGGTCTGGCCGTTGAAGCCGCCGGCGTCGACATGGTCGACGAAGTGGATCGAGGTCAGGTTGGACAGGCGATTGCGATCGCCGGCGATCTGCGCGATCTGGCCGATGCCGTTGACCTGCAGCGCTTCAGCGCCGGTGGCGCTGGTATTGGCCGCGAGCGGCGCATCCAGACCGGCTTCGGCGTGGCTGCGCGCATCGACGTGCACCGCGTAACCGTTGCTCTCGCGTTCGATCATCAACGAGCCGCTGGCGACGGCGTTGCCTTGCTGGGCCGTGCTCAGACTGGAGACCAGGTCCACGCGCAGGCCGACCAACATCTGCGCACCGAAGTACTTGCCGCAGACGGTCGCGAGCGTGGCCTCGTCGACCAGCTCTGCTTTCAGAGGGGGCAGGGCGACCGCGGGTTGGACCGCGGCCGCCGCTGCCACGAGGGCCGTGAACAGGGCACAGGGGAGTGATGGACGGTTCATCGGGCACCTCGAACGCTTTGCATGCGCACCGGATCGGTGCGCGGACTGTCAGAACAAATCGGCAATCACCAACCCGAACTCGACCACGCGCGGCGGCGTGGTCGCACGATCGAGCGCTTCCACGCGCCGCTCCAGGGCCGGCGAGCTGCGATGCTTGACCAAGTAGGAATCGGCGCGCATCGGCTTGTCGCCGACCACCGCCAGTACGATGCCGTTCCAGCCCTGGACGAAATCGGCCTCGAGCATCACCCGGTGGCCCAGCGCGGGGTCGGCGACGAACACGCGTCCGCCGGCGGCACCCTTGACCACGACGAAATGGCGATAGCCCTTGAGGTCGAGCAGGGCGATCACCGGCATCTGCAGGCGGTACAACGCATCGGGCTCGATGCGGAATCCATGCGCGCGCAGACCGACGCTTTCGACATAGCGCTTCATGTCCAGCATCGAGAAGCCGTTGCGTACGACTTCCTTGGGATCCACGCCGATCATCATTTTCTTGATCAGCTCCGGCTCGCTCACGTCCATGCCGTAGCCGTAGTGGAGCAGGCTGGCCAACGCCGCCGAGCCGCAGCTGAAGTCGTAGCGTTGCTGAAGCAGATCGCGATAGCGCAGGTCGCGCATCGTGCGCATCTTCTTGACCACCGGCACTGCGCCGTTGCCGGTCATGCGGGTCAGATCGACCGTGGTTCTGCGCTCGACCGGCGCCTGCGCATGACCGACGCCGCACCATGAAGCGGCGCAGAGGCAGGCAATCCACAAACCGATCAAACGCATGTCGATTCCGCCGAAGAGGTGCAGCAGGCTGCGAAGGACAGACATCCGCGGCGACCTGGATGGCGGTCGCCGCGGATGGACGCAACAACAACAACGATCAGTCGCCGCAACTCGAGCCGCAGGTCGGCGGCGGAGGCGGTGGTGGCGCGCAGGCGCCGCAGGACGCGGTTGCGATCGACAGGCCGTTGTGCTGCAGGTTGCCGACGCCGGAGGCGACGTTGACGCCGATGTTGCCTTGCGCACCGGACAGCGCGTTGCCGTCGAGGGTGGCGAACAGATCCAGGCTGATGCGCCGGCCTTCGCTGTCGAGCAGGTTCAGCATGGCCGTCTGTTCGCTGTCGGAGGTCGCGATGGCGAGTCGGCCGGAGCTGTTCACCGAAGCCGCCATGCCGTTGCTCTGGGCATTGCCGACGCCCGCGGCTACGTTGACGCCGATGTTGCCCTTGGCGTTCGACAGTGCGTTGCCGTCGAGCGCAGCGCTGTAGTAAGTGTGGTCGGTATTGGTAGTGGCGTAGTTGGCGAGCGAATCCTGGCTGCTGAACACCATCGCCGATGCGAACACCTTCTCGCCGTCGACCGCCGACAGAGCGGTGTCGTTGGCCTGGGTGTTGCCGACGCCGGCGGCGACGTTGGCGCCGATGTTGCCTTGCGCGTCCGACAACGCATCGCCGCCGAGATGGGCGTCGTGATCGCCATCGCCGAGCGAGAGGTTGCCGAGAGTGCTCTGATCCTGGTCGACGGTCGCGGCCGATTCGGATGCGACGCGGATCTTGCCCTTGACCCGGACCCGTCCGGACACGTCGATGTTGTTGCTGACGCTGGTGTTGCTGTAGATCTGCGCGTCGTCGCCCTCGGCCAATGCCGGCAAGGCGACGCTCGAGACCAACGCGAGCGCCAGCAGGGTGTGGTGAAGTTTCATATCCAGTCTCCGTATGCTTCGAAGCAGCGCGCGAAACGGCCGCGGCTTGCGCCGCGGCCGTGTGCGGATCAGTCGCAGCTACCGCAGGAGGCGGTCGCGATCGACAGGCCGTTGTGCTGCAGGTTGCCGACGCCGGCGGCGACGTTGGCGCCGATGTTGCCCTGCGCGCCCGACAACGCACTGCCCGCGAGGGTCGCGAAGGTGTCGAGATCGCAAGCGGCCGCCAGGGTGTTCAACCAGGCGTCCTGCTCGCTGTCGGAGGCCGCCTTGGCGATCGTGCCGGAGCTGTTGACCGATGCGGCCATCGCGTTGCTCTGCGCATTGCCGACGCCCGAGGCCACGTTCACGCCGATGTTGCCCTTGGCATTGGACAGCGCATCGCCGTTGAGGGTGGCGCGGTAATCGGTGTCCTGCTGCGACGAGTAGGCGAAGTTGAAGCTCGATTCCTGGTTGTTGAAGGTCATCGCCGAAGCGAACACCTTTTCGCCGTCGACCGCGGACAGCGCGGTGTCATTGGCCTGGGTATTGCCGACGCCGGCGGCGACGTTCGCACCGATGTTGCCTTGCGCATCCGACAGGGCGCTGCCGCCGAGATGGGCGGTATGGTCGCCGTCGCCGAGCGACTCGTTGGCGAAGGTGGTCTGGTCCTGATCGACAGTGGCGGCGGACTCGGAAGCGACGCGGATTTTGCCCTTGACCCAGACCCGGCCGGCCACACCGATGTTGTTGCTGATGTTGGTCGAGCTGTGGATATCGGCGTCGTCCCCTTCGGCATAAGCCGGCGCGGCCAGAACCATGCCGAGCGCGAGGGCAAGCAGAGTGAATTGAACTTTCATGATCTCTCTCCTGGTGGTGGTTGGTATCGCCTTGCGTTCTGCCGCTTTTTTTTAAAAGCCCCCGGGCAGTTGGAGCACGATGGCGTTGGCCGATGAATTGCCCACCCCCACCGTCTGATTGATTTGCAGCACGCCTTCGCCGCCCCGGAAGGCATCGCCGGCGATCGCCGCTTCGCGCTGGCGCGGCGCGGTTTCGCTGCCGGCATTGGCTTGGGTTTCGCCGGCGATCGTCGCCAGCGCGGTGTCGTCGAGCCCGACCGATGCAGTGCCGGTGGCCAGCACGAACAGGTTCGCCTGCGCATTGCCGGCACCGGCGCTCTGGTTCACCGAAAGCAGGCCATGGCTGTCGGCGAAGGCGCCGGCGCCGATATGCGCGGAGGCATCGCGCAGCCCGTCGTTCGCATCGACCGTGCTTTGCCCGGCACTGGCCGACGCGATCGCGACCCCTTCGGTCGCGACCGCGATCGCAGCGAGGTTGGTCTGGACGTTGCCGACCCCGGCGGTCTGGTTGACTGCGGCGCGGCCGTCGATCGCCCGGCCGCTGTCGGCACCGATGCGGGCGCGATCGGCGCCGCTCGCGGGCGTGGCTTCGGTCGCTTGCGTGTCGGTGGAGACGGCGGTCGCGAACAGGCAAGCCACCAGCCAAAGCGGTGCCAGACGCAACGGGCGTAGACGAATGCTCATCGACCGTTCCCCTGCGGCGCGAGCGCCTGCATCACGCTGCCGGTGACCAGGTCGGCGATGCCGGAGGTCGCATGGGTCACCGCGCCGCCCACGCTCGCGGTCGGCCCCACCGGGGTGGCAGCGGACGGTCCGAGCAGGCCGTTATTGCCGGAGGCACCGAACGAATCGGTCGGCACCAGCATTCCGGTCAGGGCGCCGGTCGCGGCGGCCGGGCTGAGTCCGGTGGAACCGTGCTGGCCGAGTTCGGCGTCGCCGATCAGGGGCGCCAGCGATTGGTCGAGGGTGCCGTGGAAGACCTGGCCCGGAAACGTCGTCGCTTCGGTGCGGATCGGGTTTTCCTGCGCGGGCAGGGCCCGGTAGGCGATGCGCGGGTGGACGGTGCGTGCGATGACCACGGTCGGGTCGCCCGCCGGGGCCTGACCGGCTTGTTGGCCGTGTGCCCGCCCGGCGAAGAGCCCCAGCAGCGTGACCGCAACCAGCGCAGCGGCTCGCATGGCCTGCAGTCGCTGCTCGGTCGGGACGGAACGGTAGGAGATGGCCATGGCTCGGACTCCGGGACGGCGGGTCCGCTTCGGGCAAACGAGGCGGGTGCAGAGCCTGACGCGAGAGTCGTGCCAACAATTCAAGCCATTGAATTTAAAATATTTTCCTATAAGCAAGGCGCGCTTGCGACGGTGCCGCACAACGAAAACGTTACAAGGCTGGAACGTGCCTGGAAGTCGCTCCGAGCAGTGGATGTCGCGTCAAACCCACGTGAAAGAGCCGATTCAGCGGCCATATAGGTTCCGACGAATGTGTGCAATACGGCGCACTTAGGCCGTTGCCTTTTTGCAACGCGCCTCGCGTGCGAGGATGGCCGCCTTCCCGCGCTCGCTTCCCAAGCCATGTCATCGACGACCGACGCCCCGGACGATTTCATCGAGGTCTATCCCGAGGCCCTGACGCGCGAGCAATGCGCCGACCTGCTGCGCCGTTTCGACGCCAGCCGCGAGAGCGAGCCGGGCCGGGTCGGCGGCGGCGTCATGCCCGACCTCAAGGACAGCCGCGACCTGACCATCACCGGGCGCGAAGGTTGGAAGGACATCGAGATCGCCTTGAACCTGGCGGTGTTCCGCGGCCTGCTGAGCTATCTGCGCCGCTACCCGCACACGATGATCGCGCCGCTGATGCTGGAAGCGCCGTCGGCCGAGGGCAAGCGCCACCGTCTCACCCCCGAACGCATGGCCGAGATGGACGACAACGCGCTGGCGCCGATCGCCCAGACCGTGTTCCGCCCGGGATCGATCAATCTGCAGCGCTACACTGCCGATCGCGGCGGTTATCCGTACTGGCACTGCGAGTTGTATCCGCGCGACCCGGGTGCAGAGACCCTGCACCGCCACGTGCTGTGGACGATCTACCTCAACGACGGCTTCGAGGAAGGCGAGACCGAGTTCCTGTATCAGCGCCGCAAGATCGTCCCACGCGCCGGCGACCTGCTGATCGCACCGGCCGCGTTCACCCACACCCATCGCGGCAACCGGCCCAGGGGCGGCGACAAATACATCGCGACCAGCTGGATCCTGTTCCAGCGCGCGGAGCAGTTGTTCGGCGGGCGCTGAGGCTATACGCGTGAGGCGGGTTGGGTAGCGCGCGAAGGCAAATCTCCCGGCGCAGCCGTTACACAGGCAGCCGTTTTATCCAGGCGCCAGCCCCCTTTTTCAAAGGGGGCGAATCGACGCGTGCTCGACGAAGTCGTCGCACATTCGACTAGCACGTACTCGATCAGATCGCCTGCAGCGCGTTCGACGCAATCGCCTGGAGCTATGAAGCAAATCCCCCGGCGCAGCGGTTACACAGGCACCCGTTTCACGCAGGCGCCAGCCCCCTTTTAAAAAGGGGGCGAGTTGACGCGGCCACAGCCCGTACAGGTTCGAATCCCACGCGCGAGCTCCCACCTCGAAACAAGCTCCCCCCTTTGCAAAAGGGGGGCAGGGGGGATTTGCTGTTGCTGTTCGCTGCTGCCGAGTCGTCGCTACCGGCCGTTGCGGCCACGACCACCGCTGCCGCGGCGACTCACGGATTACGCGGGTGGTTCAACACCAGCCAGTACAGGCCGACCTGTTTGACCGCCCACACGAACTGCTCGAAATCCACCGGCTTCTGGATGTAGCTGTTGACCCCGAGCGCGTAGCTCGCCTCGACGTCGAAGGGCTCGGTGCTGGTGGTCAGCACCACCACCGGCAGAGTGCGGGTGGGCTCGTGGGCGCGGATCGCCTGCAACACTTCGCGGCCGTCGACCTTCGGCAGATTGAGGTCGAGCAAGACGATCGAGGGCAGGTCGTTGGGGTCGCGATCGGAATAACGGCCACGGGCGAACAGGTAATCCAGCGCCTCGGCGCCGTCGCCCATCACCACCAGCCTGTTGGCGATCTTGGCCTCGTCGAAGGCGAGCCGGGTCAGCTCGACGTCGTCGGGATTGTCTTCGACCAGCAGGATTTCCTTATGCATCTGTGTTTTCCTCGCCTGTCGCGGCGACAGGCAATTCCACTATGAATGTACTGCCCGCACCGGGCTGCGAATGAGCGCGCAGCTCGCCGCGGTGGCGTTCGACCACGCGGCGCGCGATCGCCAGGCCCAAACCGTGACCGCCGCCCTGGTCCGGCCCGTGCAGGCGCTGGAAGGGTTCGAACAGCTTGTGAGCATATCGCATGTCGAAACCGGCCCCGTGGTCGCGGATGGTCAGCAGCAGACGGCCCGCGACGGTCTCGCCGCTGACCTCGATGCGCACCGGTTCGACCTGGCCCTCGCGCTCGCACGAAAACTTCCATGCGTTGTGCATGAGCTGGTTCAACATCAGCTTGAGCAGGCGTTCGTCGCCTTCGACCTGCAGGCCGGGCTGGACCGAAACTTCGCCGCGATGGCGCGGATCGGCGTCCTGCAGCTCGGCGCCGACCCAGTCGGCGAGCAGGCTCAGGTCGACCGGCGCGACCCGCATCTCGGCGCGGGTCACGTGCGACAACTCGGTCAGCGCGGCGAGCAGGCTGGTCATGCGCGAAGCCGCGGCGCGGATGCGCCCCAGGTAATCGCGATCGGTCTCGTTCAAGCGTTCGATCGCGCGTTCGCTGAGCAGGGCGGAGAAACTTTCGATCGAGCGCAGCGGCGCGCGCAGGTCGTGGGCGACCGCGTCGGCGAACAACTGCAACTGGCGGTTGGAGGCGTCGAGCGCGGCGCCGCGTTCCTCGATGCGGGCGCTCAGGGCGATGCCGGCCTCGCGTTCGCCGCGGATGTCGCGCATGTGCGAGATGAAGTACTGCGGCGCGCCGGACTCGTCGCGCATCACCGCGACGTTGAGCTGCACCCACACCTCGCTGCCGTCGCGATGGACGTAGCGCTTGTGTTCGTCGACCGAGGCCAGGCTGCCGTTGACCAGCGCGGTGACCAGGTTGTTGCTGATCGCCAGATCGTCGGGGTGGGTCACTTCGCTGTAGTGGTGGCCACGCAACTCGTCTTCGCGGTAACCCAGCATCGCGCACAAGGCCGGATTGATTTCCAGCCAGATGCCCTCGATCGAGACGATGGCCATGCCGATGTTCGACGCGGCCATGGCCTGCCGGAAACGATCGTCGCCCATCTTCGACGCCACCGCAGCGGTGGCGTGGTCGGCGGTGGTCGTGGCGCGCGGTAGGCTCATCGGTGCCGGGGCAGGGGTCTTCGGGGATTATGTGACCGGGGAGTGTATCCGCCCGGTTCGTGACGGCACGGTGGACGGTCGCATACGGCGCCGACACAGCCAAGTCGAGCACAATGCCGGCATGGATTTTCCTCAGATCGCCTTCCTGCTGATCCTGGGCGCCGCGCTGTATCTGTTCATCAGCGAGCGCCTGCGGGTCGATGTCACCGCCATGCTGACCCTGCTGGCGCTGGTCCTGACCGGCGTACTCGACGCCAAGCAGGCCTTGTCGGGCTTCGCCAGCGAACCGGCGATCATCGTCGCGGCGGTGTTCGTGATCTCCGGCGGCCTGGCCGCGACCGGCATCACCGAACGCTTGGGCCAGTGGATCGGCGACGCCTCCGGCAAAAGCGAGAGCCGCGCGATCGCGGTCACCATGCCGGCGGTGGCGGCGCTGTCCTCGTTCACCCACCACGTCATGGTCACGGCGATGATGCTGCCGATCCTGACCCGCTTCGCCAAGGCGCGCGGGCTGTCGGTGTCGCGCCTGCTCATGCCGATGTCGTTCGCGGCGTCGCTGGGCACCACTCTGACCCTGGTCAGCGCGCCGGCCTTCCTGCTCGCCGACAACCTGATCGAACGCACCGGCGCACCGGGCCTGGGCATCTTCTCGATCACCCCGATCGGCCTGGCCCTGGTCGCACTGGGCGTGGTCTATATGCTCGCCACGCGCTGGCTGTTGCCCAAGCGCAGCGGCGAGCACGGCGACGACGGCTATCTGCGCCTGGACCGCTACCGCACCGAACTGTTGATCGTCGAAGGCTCGCGCTGGAGCACGCGCCCGCTGGCCGAGTTGCAGAAGGCCCTCGGCGACCGCTTCGTCCTGACCGGCTGGCTGCGCGACGGCCAACGCCGCCAGGACCTCGGCCCGAGCAGCCCGCTGATCAGCGGCGACATCCTGCTGGTCGAAGCTTCGGCCGACGCCTTCGCCTCGCTGCACGACGACGGCGGGCTCGATCTCAATGCGATCGCGCGCTTCGGCGACAGCGTCACCGGCCACGGCGACGGCGAACCGCAGCTGGTCCAGGCGGTGGTCGCGCCGGGCTCGGAATTCATCGGACGCAGCGTGCGCGAACTCGATTTCGCGCGCCGCTTCCACGCCGTCATCGCCGGCCTGTGGCGCCGCCAGGGCGCGGTCGCGCCGCGCTTGTCGGACGCACGCCTGCGCGAAGGCGACCTGTTGGTGCTGTGGGGCCGGCCTTCGCGTTTTGCCGAGCTGGCCGCGCACCACGGCTTTCTGATGCTGGTGCCGTTCGCCGGCGAAGCGCGCCGCCGCATCCGTGCGCCGCTGGCGCTGGCGATCCTCGCCGCGACCGTGATCGCCGCGGCCACCGAATGGCTGCCGGCGTCGCTGGCCTTCCTGTTGGGCGCGGTGGCGATGGTCGCCACGCGCTGCGTCGACGTCGAACAGGCGTATCGCGAGATCGACGTGCGCATCTTCGTGATGATCGCCGGGGTGATCCCGCTCGGCGTGGCGATGGAACAGACCGGCACCGCGCAATTGCTCGCGCAGGGCCTGTTGCACGTGGTCGCGGGCTGGTCGCCGCTGGCGATCCTGCTGGTGATGTTCGCCTCCGCCGCCTTGCTGACCCAGATCCTTTCCGACGCCGCCACCACCGTGCTGCTCGGCCCGATCGCGATTTCGCTGGCGCAGTCGCTGGGCCTGCCGCCGACGCCGTTCGTGGTCTGCACCGCGCTCGGTGCGGTCGCCGCCTTCCTGACCCCGATCGGCCATCACGGCAACCTGCTGATCCTCGGGCCGGGCCAATACCGCTTCAACGACTTCCTGCGCATCGGCTTGCCGCTGACCACCATGGTCGCCCTGGTCAGCGCCTGGATGGCGCGTTGGTTGTGGCTCGACGGGCCGCTGTGGCCGTTGTCGTCCTGACGGCGGCGCGTTCGCCGGCGCATCCTTCGGCTGCATTTCGACGATGGGCCGCGGCAACATCTCAATCGTCATCGCTATCGACGATCCGCCCGCGCTCGAAGGGTAGGGAATTTCCTACGCCACGTTCGGCGATCCACTGAGAGCAATCGGTCACAGCTTGCCTCAACTTACCCAGGCCCCGGCAGCGCGACGAGTGCGTTGGCAAGGAAGCCGCTCAGCAAAGGATCGGTCGCCGCCTTGAGCAAGCGGTCCAGCTGGGCCGGGGCCCTTCTTCCTTTCGATTCCTCCGAATCCAGGCGCGGTCATGCGTTACACGGTGCAACTGAGCGAATCCGATTACCAAGGCCGTCGCCTTTCCTGCGACGTCGCCGACGAATGCTTCAACGATGCCATCCAGGCCTCGCAAGCGGCCAAGACCGAAGCCTTCCACCTGACCGTGCAGCTCGGCCTGCCGGTCGCCATCCGCATTTTCGAAGACAGCCGCATCTACCTGTCGCACATCATGCCGGCGCCGCAGCGCTGAGGGCTGGCGTCCCGCAACGCCGGGAAAACCCGAGCCCTCTTGTAGGAGCTGCGCAAGCTGCGACCGCGGGCCTGCGGCCAGCGGCGCGGATACGGGCGGCTGCGCGGTCGCGACTTGCGTCGCTCCTACCCTGAAGCAGCAGATCGCCTCGAAAGCCCGAAGCCTCTTGTAGGAGCTGCGCAAGCTGCGACCGCGGGCCTTCGGCCAGCGGCGCAGACACGGACGACTGCGCGGTCGCGACTTGCGTCGCTCCTACCCTGAAGCAGCAGATCGCCTCGAAAGCCCGAAGCCTCTTGTAGGAGCTGCGTAAGCTGCGACCGCGGGCCTTCGGCCAGCGGCGCAGATACGGGCCACTGCGCGGTCGCGACTTGCGTCGCTCCTACCCTGAAGCAGCAGATCGCCTCGAAAGCCCGAAGCCTCTTGTAGGAGCTGCGCAAGCTGCGACCGCGGGCCTTCGGCCAGCGGCGCAGACACGGACGACTGCGCGGTCGCGACTTGCGTCGCTCCTACCCTGAAGCAGCAGATCGCCTCGAAAGCCCGAAGCCTCTTGTAGGAGCTGCGTAAGCTGCGACCGCGGGCCTTCGGCCAGCGGCGCGGATACGGGCGACTACGCGGTCGCGACTCACGTCGCTCCTACCCTGAAGCAGCAGCTCGCCTCGAAAGCCCGAAGCTTCTTGTAGCAGCTGCGTAAGCTGCGACCACGAACCCGACACCACGACGAAGATACGGGCCGAACCCCCCATCTGCCGCATGCGATTCGTTACCCGCCCGCAATACCGTCTCATCATCGAAGGCATCGCGCACGCGCACGAACACGCGCGAAGGCAGACACACGCCACACGCACCGCACGCGGCACGCCGCACACTCTGACGCGCATCTCAGTTCGCATACGCGATACGCGGCGCCGCTGCTCCGCGGGTAGGGGGTCGTTACCCGAGCGCGTTCCCATCTATGGGGAGGGGCCGAAGAAGACGAGCCGCCGCCTGCGACGAATCGTCTTCGGGGCATGCACGACCTCTGCCGCAATGCACGACACCGCTTCGCGACTGCGTTCGCGCGGCGGCTCTTGGCTGGTCTTTTCTTATTTCGATCTACGACTCGGAGAAACCGCATGTCCATGAAACAACGTGTCTTGACCGCTTCGATCCTGCTGGCGGTGACCGGCACCACCGCGACCGCGCTGGTCACCGCGCAGCACTACCGCGATGCCGGCAAGGCATCGGCGCAAACCAACGGTAATGCCGCGAACGCATCGGCGACGGCATCGGCCAGGGCGGCCGCTGCCGCGCGCACGCCGGGCTTCGCACTGGCGCCGACCGTCTCGGGCGCCACCTCCAGCGCACAACTCGCCCGGCATCCGGCGGTGGCGCGCGCACGCGAACAACTGCTCGCGCAGAAGCTGCGCGGCGCCGCGGCGCAGGCCGACCGCGAGGCGATCGACGCCGAGCAGTACCTGCCGCGCGACGTTATCGTCGAGGCCGACGGCAGCGAGCACGTGCGTTTCAATCGCGATTACCAGGGCCTGCCGGTGATCGGCGGCGACCTGGTCACGCACATGAAGGACGGCCTGTTGACCTCGGTCAGCAAGACCATGGACCTCAAACTCGGCCAGGGCGGCGCCAAGGCGCCGAAGCTGTCGGTGGCGCAGGCGGTGACCGACGCCGGCGTGCATTTCACCGGCCGTTTCATGGATAAGCCGACCTCGCGCATGGTGTACTTCGCCAAGGATAACCAGCCGAAACTGGCGTACGAAGTAACCTTCCGCGGGCTTAACAAGGCCGAGCGCCCGGTCCACGACATGATCTATGTCGATGCCGACAACGGCGCCTTGCTCGGCCGCGACAGCAAGATCTACAGCGCCGAAGCGGCCCAGGGCGAGGGTTTCACCATCACCCGCGGCAAGGTCGCGATCTCGACCAGCAAGGTCGGCGCCGAGGAAAGCGACGGCCGCGGCGCGGGCTATCTGCTGCGCGACGACAAGCGCGGCGGCGGCAGCTTGCACAACACCGGCGGCACGGTGGTCGACCTTTATTTCGGCGGCGGCGACTTCAGCGCACCGCCGATGTTCGACAAGGACAACGTCTGGGGCAACGAACAGATGTCCAACATCGAGCGCACCGGCGTGGAAGCCCACTACGGCGTGTCCAAGACCTGGGACTACTACAAGAAGCTGTACGACCGCGTCGGCATCTTCGGCGACAGCAAGGGCGTGGAAAGCTTCGTCAACGTGACCTTCTCGATCTTCTACTTCATCGACGCCGGCGGCACCAATGCGTTCTGGGACGGCGAGGCCAAGCGCATGGTCTACGGCAACGGCGACTACGGTATTTCCAATCCGGTGGTCGCGCTCGACGTCGCCGGCCACGAGATGTCGCACGGCGTGACCCAGGCGACCTCGAACCTGGCCTATGCCGGCGACGCCGGCGGCCTCAACGAAGCCACCTCCGACATCCACGGCACCCTGGTCGAGTTCTTCGACAACAGCCCGAAAGATCCGCCGGATTACCTGATCGGCGAGAACGTCATGCTCGACGGCACGCCGCTGCGCTACATGTTCAAGCCCAGCCTCGACGTCGCCGAAGACGGCAGCGGTTCCTTCGATTGCTACCCGGCCGGCGGCTTCACCGACGAAGATCCGCACTACACCTCCGGCGTCGGCAACCACTTCTTCTATCTGCTTGCCGAAGGGCAGAAGGTGCCGAAGTCGCATCGCAAGACCCTGCTGCCGGCCGACCTGGTCTGCAACGGCGCGACCGGGCTCAAGGGCATCACCCCGAACACCGCCGGCCAGATCTGGTATCGCGCCAACACCTTGTACCTGACCTCGCAGTCGTCCTACCCGCAGGCGCGCGAAGCGACTCAGACCGCGGCCCAGGACCTGGTCGACAAGGGCCTGCTGAAGGCCAGCGTGGTGAAGTCGGTGGCTTGCGCCTGGGAAGCGGTCAACGTCTCGCTGCCGGAAGGCTCCACCGGTCTGCGCTGCAAGGGCTGATCCGCGCCGCTTCGGTTGAGTAGTCCAGTTTCGTAGTGGTTACGGCCTCCGTCGCGCGAAAGCGCGGCGGGGGCCGTTTTCGTTCGACCTTGCCGAGTCGCGAGACGATCCGATCAGGCAGTGCGGCCGCTCACTCCGCGCTCGGCGGCACCGCGAAGTACACGCCTTCCAGGCTGCCGTTGTGACCGCAGTAGTCGGGACCGAGCAACGCTTTGCCGCCCGCATCCAGCGCCTGCACGCGCAAGGCCGCGCCTTCGCGGGTCAGCTTCAAGGAACTGCGCTCGCCGCCCTCGACCTGCACGGTCAACGCCGCGCCGACGCTCCGCCCGCTGCCGCTGGCATCGCACAGCCAGCGGCCATCGAGCGGATGCGCGGCATTCGCCTCGACTTTCAGACGGCCGGCACCGTCGTCGACCACGTCGATGCCGCCGGCGAGGTTGCGCCAGCTGCCGACCAGTCCGACCGGCGGCTGCACACGTATCTGCGACAAAGTGCGCGCGCGGTCGTCGAGCAAAGCCTGGAGCGACTGCGCCCGGTTCGCCGCGCTGGCATTGTCGTAGGCCGCGTCGCGGATGCCGATGAACCAGCGTTGGTCCTCACGCAGTCCGCTTGCGGCCTGGGCATCGAGCGATTTGCGCAAGCGCTCGTAAGCGCGGCCGACTGCGGCATCGGCACGGGCCAGGCCGTCGTTTCTGCAGATCGCTTTCTCGACCGCGCTGGCGGCCTTGGCGCAATCGAAAGAGGGCTTCGCCGAAGCGGGCGGGGCGGCGAACGCCGAAGCCGAAGCCATGAGCGTTACGGCGAGCACTGCGGAAGAGGCGAGGGTGGGTGACGTCACGGCGGCGGGGTCCTGGGCTGCGTGGAGGAGGGGCATTGCGGAATCGATGAGGGCATCGAGACGGGCGTCGCGCATGCCATCGGCCTTTGCGGACACAGCTTGCGCGCGAATGCCGTCGTTCTCCAGCGGCTGCATGGACTGCGCGTTGTGCGATGGCCTCAACGATGGCGTGCCGTCGGTTCGTTCGCGGTCATGCGATCGGCTTGTGCACGAACAGGTGTTCGTCGATGAAGTCCAGAAACACCCGCAGCTTCGGCGAGATATGCCGGTGCGCCGGCCACAACGCCCAGAATTGCCCGCGCTGGGTCTCGAAGCCGGGCAACACGCGCCGCAACTGTCCGCTGGCGAGCCGGTCGCGGACCAGGAAATCCACGGTGTAGACGATGCCCAGCCCGTGCACCGCGGCCAGCACCGCCGCTTCGCTGTTGTTGCAGATCAACGCCGGCGGCAGGTGCGGCGGCGCTTCGCCGGGTTCGAGCCGCAGCGACCATTCCTGCACCTTGCCGCTGTTGGCGAAGCGGAAGTGGATGCAGTCGTGAGCTTCCAGGTCGGCCGGCAGGCGCGGTTCGCCGCGCCGCGCGAGGTAGTCGGGCGAGGCGCACAACATGAAGCAGAACGGGCCGAGCCGCCGCGCGCGCAGCCGCGAGTCGGGCATGTCGCCGCTGCGGATCACCACGTCGAAACCGCCGTCGATCACGTCGACCAACTGGTCGTCGAAATCCAGCTCCAGCTCGACCTCGGGATAACGCGCGCGGAATTCGCCGAGCACCGGCACCAGAAAGCGATAGCCCGCGGTCGGCAGGCCCACCCGCAGGCGTCCGCGCGGCGCCTGCATCGCATGGGTCAACATCGCCTCGGCTTCGTCGAGTTCGTCGAGCAAGGGCCGGCAGCGCTCGTAGAACATGCGGCCCTCTTCGGTCAGGCGCACGTTGCGGGTGTTGCGCTGGAGCAGGCGCACGCCGAGTTGCTGTTCGAGCTTGGCCACGCTCTTGCCGATCGCCGAGGCGGACACGCCGATCTGGCGCCCGGCGGCGACGAAGCTGCGGGTCTCGGCGGTGCGGACGAAGGCGAGCAGGCTGCCGAGCTTGTCCATGGGGCGGTCCGGCGGCGGCAATTGCGGACAATTGTTCCATAAAGCACGGATCGGGCCGGTGTTTTTCTGCGATTGCGGCGCTTCTACCCTGGCGGTCTGCCCCTTCGCGCGACTCGCCCATGCCCCCTTCCGACCCCGCGGCCGGCGCCTCCGGCCGCCTCGACCGTTTCCTGATCCTCGGCGCCGTGTGCCTGGCCGGGCTGGTCCTGCCCTTGAGTTTCACCGGCCCGCCGGTGGCGATTCCGGCCATCGCCGCCGAACTCGGCGGCAGCCCGGTCGCGCTGAACTGGATGACCAACGCCTTCATGCTGGCCTTCGGCAGTTGCCTGATGGCGGCCGGCACGCTCGCCGACACCTTTGGCCGCAAGCGCATCTTCGCCATCGGCATCGTGTCCTATGCGGTGGTGTCGCTGCTGTTGGCGCTGGCGCCGAACCTGGCCACGCTCAACGCCCTGCGCATCGTCCAGGGCATCGCCGCCGCGCTCGCCCTGGCCGGCGGCAACGCTGCGCTGTCGCAGGAGTTCCACGGCCCCGGACGCATCCGCGCCTTCAGTCTGCTGGGGACGAGTTTCGGCCTCGGCCTGGCGTTCGGACCCAGCCTCGCCGGCTGGCTGGTGCAGGCGCAGGGCTGGCGCGCGGTGTTCCTGTCGAGCCTGGTGATCGCCGCGCTGGCCACCGTGTTCGGCCTGCCGCGCATGCGCGAGTCGCGCGATCCCGCCGCGACCGGCCTGGACTGGCGCGGCAGCCTCAGTTCGACGGCGATGCTCGCGCTGTTGACGGTCGGCGTGCTGGAAGCGCCCGAACGCGGCTGGAGCGATCCCTGGGTGCTCGCCGCCCTGGCCGGCGCGGCCTTGTTGCTGGCGCTGTTCGTGCGTGTGGAGACGCGAGCGGTGCGGCCGATGCTCGACCTCAGCCTGTTCCGCCTGCCGCGTTTCGTCGGCGCGCAGTTGCTGCCGATCGGCACCGGCCTGTGCTACCTGGTGTTGATCATCGTGCTGCCGGTGCGTTTGATCGGCATCCACGGCCACAGTGCGCTCGACGCCGGCCTGTTGATGATCGCCTTGTCGGCGCCGATGCTGGTGGTGCCGATCCTGGCCGCGGTGCTGAGCCATCGCATCGCCGCCGGCGCCTTATGCGGTGCCGGCCTGTCGCTCGCCGCCGTCGGCCTGGTCTGGCTCGGTGCGATCGCCGGCGACGCCACGCCGGCGCAGTTGATCGCGCCGATGCTGTTGATCGGTACCGGTTCGGCGGTGCCCTGGGGCCTGATGGACGGGCTGGCGATCAGCGTGGTGCCGAAGGAACGCGCCGGCATGGCCGCCGGCGTGTTCGGCGCCAGCCGCGTGTCCGGCGAAGGCCTCGCCATCGCGGTCGCCGCCGCGGCCCTGGCCAGCCTGCTCAAGCTGCGTCTGCACAGCCTGGGCGCGGTCGACGGCCACGCCCTCGTCCAGGCGGCGCAACGCCTGGCCACCGGCGACGCCGCGCGCGCGCAGGCGCTGCTGCCGGCGCTCGACCCCGCCTTGCTGCTGCGCAGTTACGACGAAGCTTTCGCCTGGCTGATGTACGGTCTGGCCGGCGTCACCGCGGCGATCGCCTGGCTTGCCTATGTCTTGCTCGGCAACGCCTCGGCGCACGAGCCGGCGGCTGTGCCGGATGCGGCCGGCGGGGACATCGGCGCGGCGGCGCGCGAAGCCGCGTGCTGAGTGCGGCCATGCCGCGCTACTCGCCGCCGATGCCGGCTCAGAACAGCTCCAACTGCGGGGTCGGCTTGCGCGGGGCGACGAACTGGCTGGTGTCCAAGGCCGGCAGCCGCCCGTAGCCGTGCTTGCGCCAGGCCTTCTGGAAACGCTGTTCGATCAGCTGCGCGAACGGGCCTTCGCCGCGCATGCGCTTGCCGAACGCGCTGTCGTAATCCTTGCCGCCGCGCATCTGCTGGATCAGGCTCATCACGTGCGCGGCGCGGTCGGGGTAGTGCAGTTGCAGCCAGTCGCGCCAGACCTGCTTGAGTTCGTGCGGCAGGCGCAGCAGCACGTAACCGGCGGCGCGCGCACCGGCCTGGTGCGCGGCGGCGAGGATCTGTTCGAGCTCGCCGTCGTTGATCATCGGGATGGTCGGCGCGACCAGCACCCCGACCGGCACGCCGGCTTCGGCGAGGGTGCGCATGGCCTTGAGCCGCGAATGCGGCGCCGAGGCTCTCGGCTCCATCTTCGCCGAGAGCTGGTTGTCCAAGGTGGTGACCGAGAAATACACCGACACCAGGCGGCGCCGCGCCATCGAGGCCAACACTTCGACGTCGCGCACGATCGAGGCGTTCTTGGTGATCATGCTGAAGGGATGCGAGCAGGCGTCCAGCACGTCCATCACGCCGCGGGTGATGCGGTACCGGCGCTCGATCGGCTGGTAGGCATCGGTGTTGATGCCGAGCGCGATCGGGGCGCACTCGTAACCGGGGCGGGCGAGTTCGTTCTGCAGGCGTTCGGCGGCATTGACCTTGGCGAACAGCCGGGTCTCGAAGTCCAGGCCCGGCGACAGTTCCAGGTAAGCATGCGAGGGTCGCGCGAAGCAGTACACGCAACCGTGTTCGCAGCCGCGATAAGGATTGACCGACTGGCTGAAGCCGATGTCGGGCGAATCGTTGCGGGTGATGATGCTGCGCGCGGTTTCCTCGCGCACCTGGGTGTCCGGGCGCGAGCTCGCGTCGGCGTCTTCGTAGACCGAGCCCCAGCCGTCGTCCTCGCCCTGGACGGTGGTGACGGCGTAGCGCCCGGCCACGTATGACGCCGCCCCGCGGCCCTTGAAGGCAGTCGGCTGGATCGAGAGTCGGGCTTTGCGCGCAGCGTCCATCCGTGCAGCCTACGCCGGCGCCGTCGCAGGTTTCGCGACGCCGCCGGATCGCTCGGTTCCGCTGCTGCGTCGCCTGCCGGCTGAATGCGCCAGGGAGCAGTCCGAGCGCCGCATTCCGTGCCGCGTGGTGCCCGCGGAGCGAGGCACCGCGTTCGATGCCGGACTATTCGATCGCGAAGCTGGCGCTGACCGAGGCGGTGACGCTGATCTGGCCGACCGACAGGGTCTCGCCGTCCGAGGCTTCGCCGCCGCCGCTGTTCTGCATAACGTTCTGCACCATCTGGCCGCCGCTCATGCCACCACCCCAACGGCTGCCGCTGCGCCACCAGCCGCCGGAGTACGACTCCGACACGTTCAGCGCCGGCCCGCGCCGCACACCGAGCTCGGCCGCCAGCGCATCGGCTTTTTCCTTCGCCGCCTGCACCGCCAGGGCGCGCGCGGCATCGCGGTGCTTGCGCAGCTGCGAGGTGCGAAATTCGATGCCGTGGATGTATTGCACGCCGCTGGACAGCAGCCCGGTCAGCACGTTCTCCAGGTCGCCGATGCGGCTCAGCTTGATGCCGATGCTTTTGCGCACGATGTAGATCTGCGGCTTGGTGAACGAATAGTCGGAGTGGTAGGTCGGCTCGATGCTGATGAAATCGGTCTGCACGTCCCTGTCGGGCACGCCGCTGCGCTTGAGAAACGCCAGCGCCTTGGCGACGTTCTCGTCGTTGCTGCGCTTGGCCTGGTCGAGCTGGGCATGCCGCGATTCGACGCCGACATCGAGCAGGATCAGGTCCGGTACGACCTTGACCTCGGCCGAACCCGATACGTTGATGCTGCGCGGCTCGGACTCGGCGAAGGCCGGCGACAAGGGCAGGGCGAGCAGGGCGGCGGCGATGAGGAACCGGTGAATCATGGGAATCCTTCCTGTGGTTCTAACGGGCGATGCCGCATCCTACGTCGCCGATCGCGGCCGGTCTTTGCCCGCGTCGGCAGGCGCCGCCGCGATGCGGCCGGCGCCCGGGCTATGCCGGCCCGGGCCGGCGGGCTAGCCTAGGCCCGCGCGGCCGTGCCGGCGGCGCCGCTGCATCGATGGAGTTCCGACACGTGCTGGATCTGTTGCCCGACCTTTGGCGAGACCTGCTCGCCATTCCCCACCTCGGCCTGTATCTGACGATCGGCTGGGCGGTGTATCTGCTCGGGCTGGGTTTCTGGATCGTGCTGCAGAAGCGCGAGCCGGTGGCGACGATCAGCTGGCTGATCAGCCTGGCCGCGCTGCCCTACATCGGCTTCCTGATCTATTACTTCTTCGGCCCGTTGCGCATCCACCGCCAGCGCCTGCGCCGGGTGCGCGCCCGCGCCTCGCTGCCGGCGCCGCCGGCGGGCCTGACCCCGTCGCCGGAAGCGATCGAACTGGCCAAGCTCGGCCAGGCCACCACCGGCCTGCCGCCGACCACCGCGACCGACGTGCGCCTGCTGATCGACGGCGGCGCCAAGTACGCCGCGTTGCTGGCCGACATCGCCCAGGCGCGCGAGCACATCCACCTGGAGTACTACATCTATCTGCCCGATCGCACCGGCACCGCGCTGCGCGATGCCTTGATCGAGCGCGCCCGCGCCGGGGTCAAGGTGCGGCTGCTGATGGACGCGGTCGGCTCCGGCCAGACCTCGCGGCGCTTCCTCAAGCCCTTGCTCGAGGCCGGCGCCGAAGTGGCCTGGTTCCATCCGATGAAGCTGCGCTGGTTCTGGCGCCGGCCGTGGCTGAACCTGCGCACCCACCGCAAGATCGTCGTCATCGACGGCCGGGTGGGCTACACCGGCGGCATCAACATCACCGACGAAGAAGACGAGCGCCTGCGCGAGGACGCCTACCGCGATCTGCATCTGCGCCTGGAAGGCGACGTGGTGCGCGAGCTGGAACTGGTCTTCACCGAGGACTGGTGCTACGCCACCGGCCAGCCGCCGCTGAAGATGCAACACCCGCCGCCGCAACCCGGGCGCGTGGCCTCGCAAGTCGTCAGTTCCGGGCCGGACTCGCCCTGGGAAGCCATCCACCGCGTGCACGTCGGCGCGATCCACGCCGCGCAGCGCAGGGTCTGGCTGGTCACCCCGTATTTCGTGCCGAGCGAGGCCGCACGCATGGCCCTGACCTCGGCCGCGCTCGGCGGGCTCGACGTGCGCCTGCTGGTGCCCAAGCTCAGCGACAGCCGCCTGGTGACGTATGCGGCGCGCTCCTACTTCGACGAATTGCTCGATGCCGGGGTGAAGATCCACGAGTACGGCCCGCGCATGCTGCACAGCAAGGCGCTGCTGTGCGACGACAAGATGGCGATCATCGGCAGCGCCAATTTCGATCACCGCAGCTTCCGCCTCAACTTCGAGATCTCGGTGATGTTCTACAACGAGCAGCTCGCCAGCGAGCTGGCGACCCTGATTCAGGAAGAGTGTTCGCGCGCGCCGCGGGTGCGCCCCGACCGGGAACGTTCGCTGTGGCGCTCGCGCCTGCCCGAGGCCCTGGCCCGGCTGGTTTCGCCGCTGCTCTAGCCGTTTGTGCCGCCGGTCGCATCCGCCGGCGGCCCCAGCTGCCGCCGCCGCGGGTGCGCGCTACACTCGGCCTGGACCCGGCCGGAACCCTCCGTACCGGCCTTCCAACGCCGATCCCGGCCGGCAGGTCCGTCTCGGGACCCGCCTGTCCGGATTGAGATTTTTCAGGGAGCACGCCGCAATGCCTTGGGTTTACCTGCTGCTGGCCGCCGCCGCCTTCGTGCTGGCGTTGAAAACCACCTCGCCGGGGATCCTGGCCGTGAGCCTGTTGGCCGCACTCGGCCTGATGATCGCCGGCGTGATGAGTCTGCTCGCACGGCGCCTGGACAACACCAGCCGCGACGTGTCCTCGATCGTCGACCCGATGGAACTGCGTCGCCTGCGCGAGCAGGCCGAGGCACGCAAGCTCGCTGCGTCGTCGCAGTCGGAATCCTCGCCGAACTGACGCCGCGCCTCCGGTCCGGCCGTGTCGGACCGGACCGGACGCAATCCGGCGGCATCGCCCAGCCAAGCGCCCGACCACTCGCCGTGTTTGACGCGGCGCGCTACGCTTCGCGTCATGACCGCCCTCAGTGTCAACGTCAACAAGATCGCCGTGCTGCGCAATTCGCGCGGCGGCGGCGAACCCGATGTGCGCCGCGCCGCGCAGGCCTGCCTCGATGCCGGCGCCCACGGCATCACCGTGCACCCGCGTCCCGACGCCCGCCATATCCGCGCCGACGATGTCTACGCGCTCGCCGAACTGACCCGCGCCCGCGACGTCGAATTCAACATCGAAGGCAATCCGTTCGCACCGCCGCGCGCAGGCTACCCCGGCCTGCAGGCCCTGTGCCGGGCGACGCTTCCGGCCCAGGTCACCCTGGTTCCCGACGGCGACGACCAACTCACTTCCGACCACGGCTTCGATTTCGAACGCGACGGCGAGCGGCTGCGCCCCTTGATCGCCGAACTCGCCGAGCTCGGCTGCCGCGTCAGCGTATTCGCCGACGCCGACCGCGACGGCATCGAACGCGCCGCCGAACTCGGTGCCGCGCGGGTCGAGCTCTACACGGGTCCTTATGCCGAAGCCTTCGACGGCGGCGACCTCGACACCGCGTTGCAGACCTTCGCCGCCGCCGCCCGCCGCGCGCAAGCCGCCGGCCTGGGCGTCAACGCCGGCCACGACCTCAGCCAGGCCAACCTCGGCGCCTTCCTGCGAGGCGTCCCGAACGTCCTGGAAGTGTCGATCGGCCATGCCCTGATCGGCGAAGCCTTGTATCAAGGTTTGGATGCGGCGGTGCGTGGATATCTAGACGTGATCGCGAAGGCGCGTTGAGCGGTTCGTAGTCTTGTAGCGGCGCGCGGGGAGGGCGCGTGCGCGCCGCGACCGCGCTGCTTCGGTCTCGCGGCGTCTCGCTCAAGCAAGATCCAGATCCAGATCAAACGCCAAAAGCTTCCGCCACTAAAGCGGCGGGTAACTTTCTTTTGTCTAAAGCAACAAAAGAAAGTCACCAAAGAAAAATGCTTTTGCTTTGAATCACAGGCCCGCACGTTCGATGCCGACGCAGGGATTTTTCATACGGGACATCCCTGTCCCGATGAAAAACGGCCCGCATCCCTGCGCGCCGCCCTCCGGGTCTTCTATAGCCTTCGCTAGTTCGAGGCGACGCACAGCAACGGCAACGGCAACGGCAACGGCATAATCCTAATGACAGCGGCAGTGGTAGCTTTATCGCCGCTGTATCTGTTGCTGTTGCTACTGCTGTTGCTACTGCTGTTGCTGTTGCTGTTGCTGTTGCTGTTGCTGTTGCCTTGAAAGCTTGGCGCAGTTTCGAACTTGCGATGCAACCGTAGACCCGAAGGGCGGCGCACAGGACGTGCGCCGTTTTTCGATAAGACAGGGACGTCTTATCGAAAAATCCCGGCGACAGCACCGCACTCGTGGCCTGTGCCCTTGCAAGGAGAGCCCTTTTCTTTGGTTACCTTTCTTTTGGGCTTAGCAAAAGAAAGTAACCCGGCCGCGTCAGCGGACGGAAGCTTTGCTTTTGATAGACGCGCCACAAGAGCATCACATCGCGGTCGCGGCTTACGCCGCTCCTACCCTGCGAAAGTACGCCGTTTCGACGAGCGACGACGGCATTGTCACCTCTGCGAATCCCTTGGTCGCGGCTCACGCCACTCCTGCAGAAGGTTAGCGCCGTTGCAGGCGCAGGACCGAAATAACGCAGTCGCCACGCGAGGCCATGAAAAACGGCCGCCCTCGCAGGCGGCCGTCCCGTCTCGCACCGATGCGACCGATCGGCCCATGCAAACAGCGATCAACGCGTCGAGATATTGCTCAAACCGCTGTCGCGCGCAGCCGAAATCGCATGGGTGAATCCCTGGTAATCGGCATCGGCGTTCGCACCAACCTCGAGCACGGTGTCGGGCGAGGCCACCGCCAACGCCTTCAACGCGGCCGGCAGCTCGGTCGCCGACAGGCTGCGGCCGTCGAGCTCGAAGCTCCCGTCCTGCTCGACGATCAGCATTGCCTTGGGCGCCACCGGCACCGGCTTGTCGCTGGGGATGGGCAGGCTCAGGTTCAATTGCCCGGTCAGCACGGGCGCGGTGACCATGAAGATGATCAACAACACCAGCAGCACATCAACCAGGGGCGTGACGTTGATTTCGGCGACGACCTCGTCGTTGCGGTACGCGGAAACGGAGTAAGCGGAGCCGGCCATAAGCACCTCCATCCTGGGGCGGGACGCCCGGCTTCACGTTAAGCCCGTCACAGTTCGTCGCGCAAGAGGGGGCGATCGCGCATAAAAAAACGCCGCCCGGTGGGCGGCGTTCTCACGACGGTAAGCGTCGGTTTCGCAAGAATTACTTCTGGACGAAACCGATCTTTTTCATGTCTGCGTTTTTGGCGTAAGCCAGCACCTTGGCGAGGATGCCGTATTCGGCGTCTTCGTTGGTGTCGATTTCTAGCAGAGGTTGATTGGTGGGATCGCGTTGAACCGTTTCCTTCATCATCCCCGGGATCGCCTGCAGCGGCGTCGGGTTGTCGTTCCAGAACACCTGGCCAGTCGAATCGATCCGCAGCGCGATCGGCGGCGGCGGCTCCTGCGTCTGGGGCGGCGGGTTCAACGTCGGTTGCGGCAGGTTGACGTCGATCGGGTAAGACACCGTGGGCGCCGTGACCATGAAGATGATCAGCAGCACCAACAGCACGTCGACCAGCGGGGTCACGTTGATGTCGGAGATCGCGCCGCTATCGGAGTTGTTGCTGAAAGCCATGTGCTCGGTCTCCGATTAACGTTCTTTGATCGCGATGAAGCCGACCTTGCGCATGCCCTGCCTCTGCGCAATCGTCACCACTTCATTGACCACGCGGTACTTCGTGGTGCGGTCGCCGCGGACGTTGATCTGCGGCTGCGGGGTCTTCTGCGCTTCGACCGAAAGACGGCTCTCCAGCTGGTCGCGGGTGATCGGCTCGTCGTTCCAATACAGCGAGCCGCTCTCCTGGATCGCCAAGGTGATCGGCGGAGTCTTGGGCGGCTCCTCCGTCTTGGTGAGAGTGGCTTCGGGCAGCTTGATTTCGACCTTATGGGTCATCAGCGGCGCGGTGATCATGAAGATGATCAGCAGCACCAGCATCACGTCCACGAGGGGCGTGACGTTGATGGTGGCCATCGGGCCGTTGTCGTTGCCTGTACTGAAGGCCATGTCCGAACTCCAACTACGCTAAATGAGAGGCGTCAGTGTTGATTAGCGCTTGTTCGACAGTTCGCCGACGCGCGAGCCGGTGGCGAAGAAGTCGTGCAGGTCGTGGGCGAAGGTGTCGAACTTGTTGTTCGTGACACGGTTCAGACGCACGAAGAAGTTGTAGGCGAGCACGGCCGGGATCGCGACGAACAGACCGATCGCGGTCATGATCAGCGCTTCGCCCACCGGGCCGGCAACGGCCTGGATCGAGGACTCGCCGCTGGCGCCGAGGCGGAGCAGGGCGTGGTAGATGCCCCAGACCGTACCGAGCAGACCGACGAACGGAGCGGTCGAGCCGACGGTGGCGAGCACGGTCAGACCGGCTTCCAGACGCGAGCTCTCGCGGGTCACGGCCTGACGCAGGGCGCGATCGACGAACTCCGAGCGGTTCAGCGACTCGACCAGACGCGAACCTTCGTGGCGCTGGTGGTGAGCGGCGGCCTGGGCGGCGTCGAGGGCGATCTTGGAGAACGGTTCGCTGCGCGACTGTTCTTCCATGTAGCGGATCGCGTCCTGGGCGTTCGGGGTTTCCCAGAACGTGCTGACGACGCGGTCGGAAGAGCCGCGCAGGCGCAGATTCTTAACGAAATTGATGACGATCCAGTAGACCGACAGAACCGACATCAGCGTGAGCGTGATGAACACGATCCAGCCGACGAGGTCGAAGTTCTGCAACAGATGCGAAAAGCTCATCTGCTGAAGCGCTTCAGCGTTGGAGCCTCCGGCGGCGGCGGTGGTGGTTTGCTGCAGCATGACGCTTACCTTTGAATGTCGTGGAAAGGAAAGAAGGTATTACGAAGAAGCGGTGTTCATCAGGCGGGACAACAGTCGCGCCGACCCCGATCAGGTCGGCGGGACGAAATCGACGGGAACGCGGACGCGGCTGGCGACCGGTTGACCGTTGCGCACTTCAGGGTTGAAGCGCCACTTGCGGGCAGCGTCCATGGCCGCGCGATCCAGATTGCGGTTACGGCTGGATTTTTCGACCTGCACGTCCATGACGTTGCCCTGGGCGTCGATGCTGATGACCAGGACTACGGTACCGCCTACGCCCTGACGGGCTTCGGTCGGCGGGTACTTCGGCGGATTCAGGCGACGCGAGGACGGATCGACGCTGGAGCCGATGTCGCTGGCGGCCGTCGGCGGCGCAGGCGGAGCCGGCGGCGGCGCAGGCGGGTCGATCGGACTCGGGTCCAGATTCTCGACCGGCGGCTGGTCCGGCGGCGGGGGAGTCGGGGTCGGTCGCGGCGGGGACAGTTCCTTCGGAGGCTGCTTGAGCTCCTTGGGCGGTTCCGGCGGCGGCGGCGGCGGCGGCGGGGGCGGCGGCGGAGGCTTGATGATGTTGACCATCGTCACCTGCTCTTCGTCCTGCTGCTGGGCAGGTGGCGTCATTGGGGCCAGCAACAACAGGAGCGCCGCGGCATGCACAGCGATCGCGCAGGTGATACCGGCAATACGTGCCCAGTTCAACCCTTCGCGGTCGTTGTCATCTTTCCTAACTTGGAGTTCGAGGTCTTGCGTCATGCCGTCAGCTCGGGAGGTGTTTCCGGACGCCAGGGCGCCTCGGGCCATCGTTCGGTTCCTGCAACCGTTTCCAGTCGCGGGAACCTCCTAGCATATACCAAACCGCGTCACAGGTTCCAAGCGCGGTTGGGCATCTCTTTGCTGAATTACTTGCCTTTCAGCGCGAGAATCTTGTTGGCGTCGTCGGGCTTTTTAACGCCCTTCGCTATCGCCTGCTTGGCGGCTTCCTTTGCCTCGGGAATGCGATCCTCTTGCCACAGAACACGGGCGAGATTCAGGTACGTCTCACCATCCGGTGCGAGAGGAGCCGCTTTCTTGTACGCGTCGATCGACTTCGCAGTCTGATCGGAGAAGTAGTAGGACTGGGCCAGCGCCACGTAGGCCTGGTAGTCCGGCTTGAGGACGCCCTTCTCGAGGCCCTCGGTGATCACGCCGGCCGCTTCCTTCTCCTTGCCATCCAGATTCAGATAGGTGGCATAGAGCTGACGGTAGTCCTTGTCTTCGGTGAACTGACCGGCGGCGCGGACCTTTTCCAGCACGACGGCGGCCTTGTCGAGCATGTCGGCCTGCGAATACACCGCGGCGACATTCATCTGGGCGCGCTTGTCGTTCGGGGTCTTGGCGGCGATCGCCTCGGCGATCTTGGCCGCGTCGGCACCCTGATTGTTCTCAATGTAGCTGGCCATCAGCAACTGCTGCCATTCGACCTTCGGCTCGGGCGAGGCGTCGATGGCTTGCTTGATCGCCTTGGCGGCGTCCGGATAACGCTCTAGACGGTACAGGGCGTTGCCGCGCACGATCAGGTGCTCGGGCTTGGTGCTCTTGGTTTCCGCCAGGAAGCGATCGGCCGTCGCCAGCGAATCGGCGTACTGGTCTTCCTGCAGCTGCAGCTGGGCCATCATGAACATCGCGCCGAAATGGCCGTTGTTGTCGAGGCCGTTGAATTCCAGCGCTTGCTTGAGATAGGCGATCGCGGCCTTGCTGTCGTCGCCGTCGTAGGCGAGCTGGGCGCCGATCTGCGCGGCGAACGAACGCTCGTAAGCGTTGAAGGCGGTGTTGGCGATGATTTCGTCGGCGACGGCGCGGGCTTCGGCAGCCTTTTCCTTGTCGTAGAACTCCATCATCTTCTGCAGCTTGGCGCCGCCCTTCGACGAAGCCTTCGCGTCGGGCGCGGTGCGCGTCGCGTTCGGGAACTGGTTCTCGGCCTTGGCGGTGCTGCCCTTGCTGCTTTCCTTGTTGGCGCGGCGCTGCGCATTGCGCTCGGCCATGCTCTGCGCGTTGACCTGGGAGACTGCGCCGAAGACCAGCGTCACGCCGATCGCGGCGGCCAGCAGGGTGCTACGGCGGGTGGGTTGCTTGTTCATGTACTCACCTCAGAGAGACTCAGCGGCCGCAGGCGGGTGGCCTTGTGGCGGAACGGCGCAAGGCCAAGGGGCCGTCACGCTAACAGAAACTTGGGGCCGCGCGATACGGGTTAAGACCGCCATTTTCACCTGGATTTCATCCACACTTCGGCGTACGGCCGGAGGCGCGGGCCTGCTCGAAGGTGGGAATCAAGGCCCCGGCGCGAGCGTTCAGCTCCTGGATGCGCGATTGCGGGTCGGGGTGGGTAGAGAGCCATTGCGGTGGCCGCGAAGCACTCGCGGCGATCATGTTCTGCCACAGGTTCACGGCCTGGCGCGGGTCGTAACCGGCCTGCGCCATCAGCCGCTGGCCGACCACGTCGGCCTCGCTTTCCTGGGTGCGCGAGCCCGGCAGCAGGAACGCCGTCTGCAGGGCCGCGCCGCCGAGCTGGTTGGTGGCGTTGACCGCCCCCTCGCCGTAGCGCGAGCCGACCAGGCTGCCGAGGATGCCCAGGCCGACCTGGGCGCTCATTTGCCGGGTGATGCGTTCGTCGTGATGGCGCGAAACCACGTGGCCGATCTCGTGGGCGATTACCGCCGCGAGCTGGTCCTGGTTCTTGGCGACGGTGAAGATGCCGGTGTTGACGCCGACCTTGCCGCCCGGAAGGGCGAAGGCATTCGGCGAATTATCGGCGAACAGGGCCACGTCCCAGTTCGCCTGCCAGCCTTGCGGCAACTGCTGGGTAATCGAGCTCACCACGCAGCGCACATAGGCGTTCTGGCGCGAGTCGGTGCTCAGGCGCTGCTTGCTCTTGGCCTCCTCGAAGGCCCTGGCGCCCATCAGGTTGAGCTGCTCCTGCGACACCGCACCGATGTGCTGGGTACGCCCGGTCGGCGAAGTCGTGGTGGCGCAGGCGGTCACCACGGCGGCGACCGAAAGCGCAAACAGGATGCGTTTCATGACGATTCCCCAGTACGAACCAACTTTGTAGCGCCGTCTGGATTAATACTTCGTCAACGAGGGTGGCTTAAAGGCTTGCAAAAAGCGCCGTACCTGCCACCAGGTTGTTGAGCGCATGCACCGCATAGGCCGCCCACAAGGTGCCGGTGCGCCGGTAGGTGGCGGCGAATACCGCGCCCATGAAGGCGTACACCGCCCACAACATCAGCATGTTCCAGCCCTGGCTGGCGCCGAGCCCGGGCGGCTCATGGACCAGTGCGAAGGCGATCGAGCTCAGCGCCAGGCCGAGCCCGGGCCGCCCCGCGGCCCACAGACGGCCGAACAGTACCCGCCGGAACAGCAATTCTTCGTAGGCCGGCGCGATCAGCACGGCGAAGATCAACAACAGAAACGGATGTTTGGCGACCGCTTCGGCGAGCACCAGGTTGCTCGGCGTCATCTCGACCTGCAGCTGCTGCGCGAGCAGGCCGACCAGCATGCTGAAACCGGTGGTCGCGAGCAGGGCCACCAGGATCGCGAGCCAGGTCGATTTTCGCCACAGGGCGCGCCACGAGGCAGCGCATTCCTCGCGCGTCGCCCGGCGACGCAAAAGATAAACCGTCGATGCGCCCAGGCCGGTGCCGACCAGGGTGATCGCGATCATCGCATCGGAGCCGGCGTCCATTTCGACCGGGACGCCGCGCAGGCCTTGCAACAGTCCCCACAGCACACCGCCGATCATGACGAATGCGGCGAGCAACACCACCGACAGCAGCAAGTCGATCGCGAATCCGGCGACGCTGCCCAACCATCCGCGGCGCGTCGTCGCCGGCGAGGGCGACGACGCGGGGATCAGATCCGCAACCGGATCAGACGCCGCCGGATCAGACGTCGAGATTGGCCACCTTCAGCGCGTTGTCTTCGATGAACTCGCGGCGCGGTTCGACCACATCGCCCATCAAGGTGCTGAAGATCTGATCGGCGGCGACGGCGTCTTCGATGCGCACCTGCAGCAGGCGACGCGTTTCCGGATTGACCGTGGTGTCCCACAGCTGCTCGGGGTTCATTTCGCCCAGACCCTTGAATCGCTGGATAGCGCGGCCTTTTTTGGCTTCTTCGAGCAACCAGGCCTGGGCCTGGGCGAAGCTGGTGACCGCCTGCGCGCGGTTGCCGCGCACGATCTGCGCGCCTTCGCGCACCAGGCCGTGCAGCATCGACGCCGCTTCGCGCAGCGAACGCAACTCGCCGCCTTCGAACGCCGACAACGGCAACACCTGGATCAGCTGCTGGCCCATGTGATTGCGCGTGACCAGCAACGCGGCCTGGCGGGTTTCGTTGGCCGGATGCAGTTCCAGCGCGTAACGCGGCTTGCCCAGGCCGGTCTGGTTGAGACGCTTTTCGAGCAGGTCGAGTTCGTGGCGCTCGTCGACGTTGGCCAGCAAATGCGCGGTGTCGAGCGGGGTGAAATCGATCAGCGCCTGCAGCACGTTCGGATCGTAGCGATGCGCGTTGCGGGCGATGGTTTCGCGCGCACTGGCGTAAGCCAGCAGCAACTTCTCCAGCGCCGCGCCTTCGATCGGCGGTTCGCCGGCGGCCGGAATCAGCCCGGCGCCTTCGACCGCGTTGCCGGCGAGGTAAGCGTCAAGCGCGGCATCGTCCTTGAGGTAGAGCTCGTTCTTGCCCTGCTTGATCTTGTACAGCGGCGGCAGGCCGATGTAGATGTGGCCGCGCTCGATCAGCTCGGGCATCTGCCGGTAGAAGAACGTCAGCAGCAGGGTGCGGATGTGCGAGCCGTCGACGTCGGCGTCGGTCATCAGGATGATGCGGTGATAGCGCAGCTTGTCCGGGTTGTACTCGTCCTTGCCGATGCCGGTGCCGAGCGCGGTGATCAGGGTGCCGACTTCGGCGCTGCCGAGCATGCGGTCGAAACGCGCGCGCTCGACGTTGAGGATCTTGCCCTTGAGCGGGAGGATCGCCTGGGTCTTGCGGTTACGGCCCTGCTTGGCCGAGCCGCCTGCGGAGTCGCCCTCGACGATGAACAGTTCGCTGAGCGCCGGGTCCTTCTCCTGGCAGTCGGCGAGCTTGCCGGGCAGGCCGGCGATGTCGAGCGCGCCCTTGCGGCGGGTCAGGTCGCGCGCCTTGCGCGCGGCTTCGCGGGCGCGGGCGGCGTCGATGATCTTGCCGGTGATGGCACGGGCTTCGTTGGGGTGTTCCTGAAGGAACTCCTCCAAACGTGCACCGAACGTGCTCTCAACGACCGGGCGTACCTCGGAACTGACCAATTTTTCCTTGGTCTGCGAGGAAAAGCTCGGGTCCGGCACCTTGACTGACAGCACCGCGATCATGCCTTCGCGCATGTCGTCGCCCGACAGGGCGATCTTGGCCTGCTTGGCCAGGCCGCTCTGTTCGATGTAGTTGGTCAGGGTGCGGGTGAGGGCGGCGCGGAACCCGATCAGGTGGGTGCCGCCGTCCTTCTGCGGAATATTGTTGGTGAAGCAGAACATCGTCTCCTGGTAGGAGTCGGTCCACTGCAGCGCCACGTCGACGGTGATGCCGTTCTGCTCGCCCGACACCGAGATCACGTTCGGGTGCAACGGCGTCTTGAGCTGGGCCAGATGCTCGACGAAGGAGCGGATGCCGCCCTCGTACTGGAACAGGTCGCGGCGGCCTTCGCCACGCTCGTCGATCAGGGTGATCTTGACCCCGGAATTCAGGAACGACAGCTCGCGCAGGCGCTTGGCCAGGATGTCGTAGTGGAATTCGACGTCGGTGAAGATTTCCACGGCCGGCTTGAAGCGCAGCAGGGTGCCGCGCTTGCTCGAGGCCTCGAGCTGCTTGAGCGGGTAGATCGGCTCGCCGAGGGCGTATTCCTGCTGGTACTGGTGACCGTCGCGCCAGATGTTCAGCCACAGGTGCTCGGACAGGGCGTTGACCACCGACACGCCGACGCCGTGCAGACCGCCGGACACCTTGTAGCTGTTGTCGTCGAACTTGCCGCCGGCATGCAGCACGGTGAGGATCACCTCGGCCGCGGACACGCCTTCTTCCTTGTGGATGTCGACCGGAATGCCGCGACCGTTGTCGTAGCAGGAAACCGAACCGTCTTCGTGCAAGGTGACGATGACATCGTCGGCATGACCCGCCAGCGCTTCGTCGATGGCGTTGTCGACGACCTCGAAGACCATGTGGTGCAGGCCGGTGCCGTCGTGGACGTCGCCGATGTACATGCCCGGGCGCTTGCGCACGGCCTCGAGACCGCGCAAGACGGTGATCTTGCTGGAGTCGTAGGTCTGCGATTGCGGGGCCGGGGCGGAGGTCGGATCTTGCGAGGGGTCGTGCTCGGTGTTGGTCATTGCGTCAACAGGCTCCGACGACGCGCTGCCGGCGAGGGCGCCGGACGCGTCGAGACACAGTAAAGAAGTGATCGAAGTATAGCAGGCGGGGCGTACGGCCCCGCGCTACGACGGACGCGGCGCCGGAGCGCCGGGTGGGTGGCGCTCGCCCCTGGAACGGGCTCCGAGGCGCTTACAGCGCCGTCCAGGCCTCTGAGATGGTGGCAAAGCCGGGGTTTTTAAAGCCGGCGCAGGAGATGAGGCTCCATGTTTCACGTGGAACATGGGTTGCAACGGAGGTTTTGCGTCTTGGGCCGGCTTTGGCCCGCTCTAGACGAGTTTTTAGCGGTTCGTAGCCGCGGTCAAAGCCTGGCGGAAACCGTTGGGCGGCGGCGATGGTCAGGAACACGAGGTCCACGCCCTCTCAACACGCCCCCTCGAGCGGCAGCATTCTCGGCTGGGGCCGCGCGAAGCGGCCGGTCGTCTGCGCCCGGGGCCGCATCCGGGCGCTGCGAACAAGGCGGCACCCCAGTCTCCGGACTACTAGGCCGCACGGTCGAAGCCCCCTGCAGCCGGAAGCCGCGAGCCCTCTATGTCGAAGGCCTCGATCCGCCCACTCCCGATAGGGGATCCTCAGCGCGTTCCGAATGTCTTGGATCAGCCCGACTGTGGGAGCTCGCCCAGCAATCCATGTTCCACGTGGAACCTGGTCAGCGCGACCTGCATCGAGGCCAATGCCGGCGGCGGGTCGGTACCGGTGATGAAAACCTGGGCCTTCGAGGCCAACAGGCGTTCCAGCACCCGTTGCTGATGATTCCGGTCCAGCTCGGAGGCTAGATCGTCCAGGGCCACCACCGGCCATTCGCCGCGGATCGCGGCATGGTGTTCGGCCTGGGCCAGCAGAGCGCACAACGCAGTGAGCTTGGCTTGGCCGCGCGACAAGGCCTCGCGGCCGGGCAGGCCGCCGAAGGCGATGCGCCAGTCGGCCCGATGCGGGCCGACCGAGGTGTAGCCGGCCAGTTGGTCGCGTTCGCGGGCCAGCAGCAAAGCGTCGGCGAGCGGAAATTCTTCCCGGCGCCAGCCCGGCAGGTAATCCAGGCGCACCGCCCCGAGCCCCGGCGCCAGTTCGGCGGCCAGGGTGGAGAACTTCGGCTGCAGTTCGTCGAGGTATTGGTGGCGACGCCGGGTCAGGGGCTCGCCGGCCTCGGCGAGCTCGTGATCCCAGGCATCGAGCTGGCCGTCGCGGGCCCGCGCCTTGAGCAGGGCGTTGCGCTGCTTCAGGGCTCGGGTATAGCGCCGCCACAGCGGAGTGAAGTCAGGTTCCACGTGGAACAACCCCCAATCCAGATAGCGGCGGCGGATCTCGCCGGCTCCGGTGATCAGGGAATGGCTGCCGGGCTCGAAACTGACCACGGCCAAGGCCGCGCACAGTTCGCCGAGCTGGGACACCGACGCGCCGTCGAGGCGGCCGACCCATTCCTGGCCGCTGTGGCGCAGTCCGGCCTTGCGACGCGGCTCGCGACGCGCCTCCTGCCATTCGACGAAGACTTCGAGCGCCGGGTCGCCGGCCCGGATCAGGCCATCGCGCACACGGCCCCGGAAACTGCGGCCATAAGCCATCAGATGCAGGGCTTCGAGCAGGCTGGTCTTGCCCGCACCGTTCTCACCGGTAATCAGGTTGATTCCAGGAGCCGGCAGCAGGCTGACTTCGGCGAAACGCCTGAATCCACGGGCTTCCAGACGGGTGACATGCATCGGCAGATGATCGCAGAAGGGGAGGGCCGGCAGTTGGGCAGGCGATCCGAAAGCCACAAACGGACACGCCCGGACTGGCCGGGCGTGTGATGTTCCACGTGGAACCGAGCGGTTGGCCCGATTCTGTTGCGCTTGCCGTTACAGGCGCAGCGGCATCACGACATGGCGGCAACGCTCGTTCGAAGCCTCGCGCACCAGGGCCGAGGAGTTCGCGTCGCGCAGCGCCAGGATCACGTGCTCGTCGCGCAATGCGGTGAGGGCATCGAGCAGGTAGTTGACGTTGAAGCCCACGGCCAGGTCGTCGACCTTGGTGTCGGCTTCCACTTCTTCCTGCGCTTCTTCCTGTTCCGGGTTGTGCGCGCTGATCTTGAGCTGGCCCGGCGAGACCTCGATGCGCACGCCGCGGTACTTCTCGTTCGACAGGATCGCCGCACGCTGCAGGGACGCACGCAGGATTTCGCGCTCGATCTTGACCTCGCGGTCGGCGCCGATCGGGATCACCGCTTCGTAATCCGGGAAACGGCCGTCGATGAGCTTGCTGGTGAAGGTGACATCGTCACGCTTCACCCGGATGTGGCCGCGACCCATCTCGAGTTCGACTTCGCGATCGCCGCCTTCGAGCAGACGCTGCAATTCCTGCACGCCCTTGCGCGGCACGATGATCTGGCGCTTGGTCTGCGCATTGCCTTCGTACGGCGCTTCGCACAGGGCGAGGCGGTGTCCGTCGGTGGCGACGCAGCGCAGGCTGTTCTCGCGCAGGTCGAACAACAGGCCGTTGAGGTAATAGCGCACGTCCTGCTGGGCCATCGCGAACGCGGTGCGTTCGATCAGCTCCTTGAGGGCGGCTTCCGGCACCCGGACCCGTTCGGTCGCTTCGACTTCGTCGATCGACGGGAAGTCGTTGGCCGGCAGGCTGGCGAGCGTGAAGCGCGACCGTCCTGCCTGGACCGTGACCTTCTCCGCCGTCTGCGAAACGGTGACCTTGCTGCCGTCCGGAAGCGCTCGAATGATCTCGAACAGCTTGCGTGCCGGAATCGTGGTTTCGCCGTCCTTCGCATCGTCGACCGCGACCCGCGAAATCATTTCGACTTCGAGATCGGTACCGGTCAGCGAGAGCTGCCCGTCCTTGACCTGCACGAGCAGGTTGGCCAGGACCGGCAAGGTCTGCCGGCGTTCGACGACGTTGACCACTTGGGCCAACGGCTTGAGAAAGACTTCGCGTTGCAGGCTGAAACGCATGCGGACCCCTTGCCCGTCGGTGGGCCTAAGCCCATTACTAAAGAGATGTATAAATCAAAAGCTTGGTGGTGATGGTGTAGCGAAAAACGCTGGAGAAGTCATTTAAGCAATTGATTTAAAAGCGGTTTTCGGTACTTCAAAAGCGGGTAGAACTGGCCCTGGGCATGCGGTACATCCTGTGGATAAAAAGGGCGCCGATGGGCGGCCACTGACTTGTCCACAGTTTGTACGACTTTCATCCCCCGAGTTATGCCTTTCGCAACAAACACTTACCGATTACCTTGTGTCTCGTCGCAGCGCGGACCGTCTTGCAAGCGGTAGCGGTGGCGACAACTCAAGCGTTCCAGGCAGGCATCCGCTGGCAGGGTCCCGGTTTAGGCGAACGAGGCGGATGACGGGCATCCGGACCACGAACGTCGGTACCGAACTCTCGCGGTTTACGACGACACGATCGAGCGGTGTTGCGTTCCCATCGGGTGAGCGCGGACCGCGGATGCGGTCCGGGCGGCCTCACTCGCTGAGCTTGCGAATCAACTTGTCCCAATCCTCACGCAGCTTGCCGTCGGTTTCCATCAAGGTGCGGATCTGCCGGCAGGCATGCAACACGGTCGTGTGGTCGCGACCGGCGAAGGCATCGCCGATCTCCGGCAACGAGTGCTCGGTCAGTTCCTTGGTCAGCGCCATGGCGACCTGACGTGGACGAGCGAGCGAGCGCGTACGCCGTTTCGACAACAAGTCCTTGATCTGAAGGCCGTAGTAGTCTGCCACGGTCTTCTGGATGTTGGGGATGCCGATCGCCTGCTGCTGCGCACGCAGCAGATCGCGCAGGGTTTCCTGGGCGAACTCGGTGGTGATCGCGCGGCCGGTGAAGTTGGCGCGGGCGGTCAGCGTGTTGAGCGCGCCTTCCAGGTCGCGCACGTTCGAGCGCATCTTCTTGGCCAGCAGGAATGCGACTTCCTCGGGCACCGCGGCGCCGCGTTCCTTGGCCTTGGAGATCACGATCTGGGCGCGGGTCTCGAAGTCCGGCGGCTCGATCGCGACCGACAGGCCCCAGGCCAGGCGCGACTTCAGCCGCGGCTCCAGGCCTTCGACTTCGCGCGGATAGCGATCGCAGGTCAGGATGATCTGCTGCTTGCCGTCGAACAGCGCATTGAAGGTATGGAAGAACTCTTCCTGGGTGCGGTCCTTGCCGGCGAAGAACTGGATGTCGTCGATCAGCAGCGCGTCGACGCGCTGGAACTGACGCTTGAACGCATCCATGGTCTTGTCCTGCAACGCCTTCATCATCGCGCTGAAAAACTGCTCCGAACGCAGGTACATCACCCGCATCGCCGGATTGGCGTCGCGCATGGCGTTGCCGGCGGCGAACATCAGATGGGTCTTGCCCAGGCCGGTGCCGCCGTACAACAGCAACGGGTTATGGGCGCGTTCGCCGGGTTTCTGCGCCGCCTGCCAGGCCGCGGCGCGGCCGAGCTGGTTGCTGCGGCCTTCGACGAAGTTGTCGAAGGTGTAGTGATTGTCGAGGTTGCCCTGGAACGGCTCGGGCGGCGCGACCGGACGCGGCGCGCTGACCGCGATCTCCGATTCGCGCGCCACCGCCGGCACCGCCCGCGGCAGCGAACCGATCTCGAGGCTGACCTCGCCGCTGCCGGCGAAATACGACAGCAACTCGCGAATACGGCCCAGGTAACGTTCGCGCACGTGTTCGACCACGAACGCGTTCGGCGCATACAGCACGGTGACGTCGTCGCGTCGCGTCGCCTGCAGCGGTTTCAACCAGGTATGTACATCCTCGACCGGAAATTCGGCTTCGAGGCGTTCGAGGCAGCGGGGCCAGGCTTCCAT